>NZ_VZPP01000001.1 GCF_008801475.1 Pseudomonas moorei
GGGCGCGGGCAATGCCGACACGCTGCTTTTGACCACCAGACAATTGCGCCGGGTATTTTTTGGCGTGGTCGGACAAACCGACCCGGGCCAGCAATTCGGCCACACGTTGATCGATGTCAGCACGCGATTCAATTCGCCAGCCAGGCTTTGCATGACATCCACTGTCTCCTGCACCACTCGGGCACCTTCGTGCGCTGTATCGTCGGTTTTCAGTGAAGTCTCATAGGCCATGCGTGCTGCTCGTGACTCGGTTTCCTGCTGGAGAACCTGAGCAGTGATATCGCTCGCAAACTTAACGACTTTGTAAAGGTTGCCGTTGCCGTCGTACACCGGATTGTAAGTCGCACGTAACCAGACGGTGTTTCTCTGGTTGTTGAGGCGCTTGAAGTTACCGGAGAAAAATTCGCCGTGATTCAGGCGCTCCCAGAACTGGCGATACTCGCTGGATTCACTTTCGCTACGCTCACAGAACAGGCGATGGTGCTTGCCAATAATCTCATCGAGGCGGTAACCCATCACTGCAAGGAAGTTTTCGTTGGCGCTGATGACTTCTCCCTGTCGGTTGAACTCAATGGTTGCCATGGAACGGTTAATCGCTTTGATTTGGCTCTCCTGCTCTTGTTCTTTCAGCACCCGGGCCGTGACATCAGTAGCAATCTTGACCACCTTGATCACCCGTCCAGAAGCGTCATGAACAGGGATATAACTGGCTTCCAGCCAAATTTCACGCCCCTGTTTGTCCAGGCGCAGGAAGCGGTCGTTCATGAACTCCCCCTTACTCAGGCGTGACCAAAAACCTTGATAAGCGACGCTGTTGGCGTATGTCGGCGTACAGAACAAGCGGTGATGTCGGGCATGAATTTCCTCAAGGCGATAGCCCATCAGTCTCAGGAAATTGTTATTGGCGCCGAGGATCGTGCCATCAGGCTGGAACTCAATCATAGCCATGGAGCCACCTAGTGCGGCGAGGGTGGCTTCGCAGTCGGCCAATCGCTGCTGGCTGATGGCCAGGCTTTTTTTGATTTGCGAGTTGAACATAGGTACCTCAGTTGAGATGGACTGCTTGGCACTTTCATCAAGCTAACGCAAAACTTATACAATGCGAAATAAATTGTACAAGAAAATTCGTGGTTGAACACAAGGGATGCAGGTTGATCGTGGGGAATGCGTTGATCGGATCCTCTGCACAGGTCAGTGAGTTATAGAGCGCAGAGCGGGTATTCATCGTCAAAGAAAAACGTCATCGCCCTCTGATTAGCCTTGTGCGCACGACAGTATCTTGTATAGGTTTGTGTCCCATACGCCCGGGAACAGCGTTGGGAAGGGCGCTATTCTTTGCGCCGTTTAATCGACTGGGGGAGATGAGCGGCCCAATTCATGGTCAAGGACCAGAAAGGTGCAGTCGCCGGCATCATTCCCTGTAACGAGAACCACGCCTGAGGGGTGAACGTGGTCATCGCTGAAGGTTTTGATGGTGAAAAGTCAAACGACAGTGCCGCCCTTTCGAGTAGGGGCGGCTGGTATCCATTGGGTATCGCTCGACTATCAATTGCCCCGGTAGGTGGAGAAGCCGTAGGGGCTGAGAAGCAACGGGATGTGGTAGTGCGGGACAGTTCCGTCCACCTCAAATATGACGGGTACCTCCGGAAAGAAGCTGGACGTTTTGTGCGCCTTGAACCACTCACCGGTTTTGAAGGTGACACGGTAGGTACCTTTCTCCAGACCCCGACCTTCCGGATACAGCCCGGTGATACGACCTTGCTCATTGGTCGCCGCGCTGTTGAGCATGTCCCAGTTTTTCCCATCCTGTTTTTCCAGCGTGACATTGACGCCAGGGGAGGGCAGGCCATCCTGCAAGTTGAGTACGTGCACGCTCAGTGGATTTGCCGCCGCTGATGCAAGGGCTGAAAGGGCACTCAATACAGCGCCAGCGAAGAAACTTTTCAATAGAGTCATGGTGATGTCCTTAGTTTTTAACGGCAGGTAAAACTTTGTTGATAGCGACCTCTGCACAACCTTCATCGTTTGCAGCGCCGCCTGCACCGGCCACTCCGATGGCGCCGATGACCTGACCCTCGAACGTCAATGGCACGCCTCCACCCAGCAGCAACAACTCATCGAGGGTGTTGAGGTTTTCAGCATCCGGATTAGCGCGAGCGCGCTGCGCTAACAACCGCGTCGAAGTCTTGGTCGACAGGGCGGTATAGGCTTTGCGTTGCGCGGCTAACGTGTTGTGCGGGCCGACATTGTCATCGCGTTGCACGGCAACCAGATTGCCGCCACGGTCAACAACGGCGGCAACGGCTGTGCGGCCATCGGCGTGACAGGCTGTGAGCGCGGCATTGAGCAAATCGTTCGCCATTGCAAGTGACACGTCCTTGCGCTGCGCCACTTGATCCGGGGCTGCAACGGCGAACGCAGAGCTCATTGCGAGTGTGACCAGCAATGAAGTCGATAGGCTTGTACGCATGCGGTTTCCTTGGTTGAGGCTGTCTGAGTCATTGCCAGACATCATGACCAGCGCACCCCGTCAGAATGATTGCCTCCTGATTACCAATATGTAATGTGAGAAATCAGCGAAGCGGGCTAGCCTGTGCGCCTGTTCCGGAGGAAAAAATGCGTATCCTGGTGGTTGAAGACGAAACGAAAATGGCGGATTACCTGCGCAAAGCCCTGACTGAGTCGGGCTATGCGGTAGAGATCGCCCTTGACGGGCTGGATGGCCAGCATTTGGCACAGGAGAGTGAGTTCGATCTGATCATTCTGGATGTCATGCTGCCGGGGTTGGATGGCTGGCAATTGCTGCAAATCATCCGGCGTAAGTGGCAGACCCCGGTGCTGTTTCTCACCGCACGGGATTCGGTTGATGATCGGGTCAAGGGGTTGGAGTTGGGAGCCGATGATTATCTGGTGAAACCCTTTTCCTATGCCGAGTTACTGGCACGCGTACGCACTTTGCTGCGCCGTGGCCCGCCTCGCGAGGTCGAGCACTTTGTGGCGGGTGATCTGAGCCTGGACTTGTTGCGACGCAGGGTAACGCGCAACGGCGAGCGTCTGACCCTGACCAACAAGGAGTTCGCCCTGCTGCATCTGCTGCTCAGTCGCGAAGGGGAGGTGCTATCGCGCTCGCTGATTGCCTCCCGGATCTGGCAGATGAACTTCGACAGTGACACCAATGTGGTGGATGTCGCTATCCGTCGACTGCGGGCCAAGGTTGACGATCCATACCCACTCAAGTTGATACACACAGTGCGTGGTATCGGTTACATGCTCGAGGTGCAATCCTGAATCCGTTTCCGCGCACCCTGAGCCTGCGCCTGGCGATGATGTTCGCACTGGTCAGCACGCTGTTACTGGGCTCCATTGGTTTTTATCTCTATCAATCGCTGCAGCGAGAGATTGCCTGGCGCGATGACCAGGCCCTGCTGGGGCGCCTGGAGCGAATGCAAGCCTTGATCAGCGATAGCGACAGCATCGAGCAACTGCGAGGTCGGCCCAAGCTCTACGAAAACATGTTGGGCAATCGCGACAATTTGCTATGGATCGTCGATGACACCGGCAAGGTGCTGATCGAAATCAACCCAGTGGGGATGACGATTCCAAAGTTGCCGGCGGCACCCCATGCTCGCCTCGTCGACGATCACGCTTCCGAGCCGGTGCGGCTTGCCTGGCAGGACGTCATGCAGGGTGATCGCGGCTTGACCCTGATCGCTGGCAAGTTGTTGGCAGAGCGTGAGCAGATGATGGGGGCTTACCGGCTCAAGCTATGGCTGGCCATGTCCGTCGGTGCGCTGCTGGCTTTCGTATTTGGCTGGTGGGTCAGTCAACGAGGCTTGCGCCCCGTGCGTCTGCTGGCCAAGCGCGCTGCGGCAATTGACGTGCAGCATCTGCATCTGCGGCTGGATGAGTTCAATGAACTGAATGAGCTCAAGCTGCTCTGTAGCGCCCTCAACCAGATGCTTGCACGCCTTGAGGACGGATTCGCCCAGCTATCACGCTTCTCGGAAGACCTCGCCCATGAGATGCGCACCCCGCTCGGTAACCTGATGGGTCATACCCAGCAAGCCCTGAGGCGCAGTCGCTCCATCGAGGACTATCAGAACCTGCTGGTTTCCAATCAGGAAGAGTATGAAAGGCTGGCACGAATGATCGACAGCATGCTGTTTCTTGCTCGCACCGAGCAGGCCAACGCTCGCGTAAACGTCGAGCAAATCAACCTGCACGATCTGATTGAGCAGCTCTGTGAGTATTTCGAAGGCGTGGCGCAAGAGCGAGATGTGCAACTGCTTAACCAGACTCAGGATCAGTTGATGGGGGATCCAGGCTTGATCCGTCGAGCATTGGCAAACTTGCTGGCCAACGCATTGCGCTACGCCATTCCCGAATCTGCAGTGACGATCAGCAGCAGGGTGATGCAAGACACGCTCGACATTACGGTGCACAACCACGGCGAGCCGATTGCAGCAGAACATCTGCCGCGATTGTTTGAGCGCTTTTACCGATGCGACCCTTCACGTAATCAGCCCGACGACTCGGGTGGTCTGGGATTGGCCATTGTGCGCTCAATCATGCAACTGCATGGCGGTTCTGTAAGCGTTGATAGCACTGAAGCAGGTACAAGCTTTCACTTGGCGTTTCCCCTTAAACGTGCCTGAACTCGAACCGAAGGTATTGCACCTGACACAGCGGATGTTTGCGAATTAAACGATATCGTCAATCAGGATATGGTGCAGCCCGCGGCTACACTGCTCGATGCGTGCTTCGACCTTGTAGACGTTACGCAACATCTGTCGGGTAATGACCTCGTTGCCTGGACCACTGCCTTGAGTGGTGCCGTCGGCGATAACAAGCACCTGGTCGGCAAAGCGCAGTGCCTGGTTCAGGTCGTGGATGGCAATGAACACAATGACCTCGCGCTTGCGGGCCAGTGTGCGCATGAAGTCAAGCACCTGCACCTGCCGATGCATATCGAGGGCGCTGGTCGGTTCGTCCATCAGCAGGATTTCCGGCTCGCGTACCAGCGTTTGTGCGATCGAGACCAATTGTTGCTGACCGCCGCTCAATTCGCCGAGGTTGCGAAACGACAGTCCGGTGATGCCCAGCGCCGCGAGAATCTCGTCGACCCGTTTCAATTCATCATCGTGTACGACCCAGCCCGCGGTCAGTTGTTTACGCGCCAATAGCACCGATTCGTAGACCGTCAGTCGAGCGCTGGCATTCAAACCCTGGGGCATGTAGCTAATGCCCTGGGCGCCTTTTTTCGAGTCTTGCAGGATGACATGGCCGGGCCCGTCGATCAGTCCGGCCATGCGTTTGAACAACGTCGACTTGCCTGCGGCATTGGGCCCGACCACCGCGACCACCTGTCCACCGAAAAAAGTGGTGGTGGTGACGTCGCGAATGATCTCGCGCTGGCCGTAGCGTGCGCCGAGATTTTCCAGCTGAAGCTTTACCATGAGTTTTTCTTCCCGCCGAGAATCAAGGATATGAAGAACGGCACGCCGATCAGTGAAGTGACGACGCCGATGGGGAATATCGCGCCCGGGATCAGGGTTTTGCTGACCACAGAGCTCGCCGAAAGAATCAACGAGCCCGTCAGCAACGAGGCAGGCAAAAAGAACCGTTGGTCTTCACCGATCAGCATGCGGGCGATGTGCGGGCCGACCAGCCCGATGAATCCGATGGTGCCGACAAAAGCCACTGGAAACGAGGCGAGCAGGCTGACCATGATCAATGTCTGAAAACGCAGGCGGCGCACGTTGATGCCGAAACTGGCGGCCTTGTCATCGCCCAGTCGCAGGGCCGTCAGGGCCCAGGCGCGTTTGGCGAAGATCGGCAGGGTGATGAGAATGACCAGGCAGATCACGCCGAGCTTCGGCCAGGTGGCTTTGGTCAGGCTGCCCATCGTCCAGAACACGACGGCGGCCACGGCTTGCTCGGTGGCGAAGAACTGCACCAGCGCCAACAGCGCGTTGAACGTGAACACCAGGGCAATGCCGAGCAGCACGATGGTTTCGGCGGTAACGCCGCGACGCATGCTTAAAAAGTGGATTAACAGCGCCGACACCATGGCCATGATGAACGCGTTCAACGGCACCATGTACTGCGCTGCCAACGGGAACAGCGCGACACCGAACGCCAGCCCCAACGCCGCGCCAAAACCGGCAGCGGCAGAAATGCCCAACGTAAACGGACTGGCCAACGGGTTATTGAGGATCGTCTGCATCTGGGCGCCAGCCAGCGATAACGCCGCGCCGACGGCGACGGCCATCAGGGCCACCGGCAGGCGGATGTCCCACATGACCACGCGCACTTGCGCTGAAGCACTGTCGGGCGAGAACAGGGCGCCGAGTACTTCGTTGAAGCTGTAACTCGCCGGCCCCAGCGCCAGATCGAGCAGTACGCTGCACAACAGCAAGATCACCAGCCCGAGGAGAATCAGGCGTTTACGTAGCACCAGGCGACGATAGGTTTCGCGCTGGGCGACCACGGCGTCGGTCAATGAGCTCATGGTTTGACCTCCGGCTTGCGCAAGCTGACAAAGTAACCCGACTCATACGGCACCGGCAGGAAGCGCTCATGCAATTGGCGAAATGACGCGTCCGGATCCAGGTCGGCAAACAGTGCCGGATGGAACCATTTCGCCAATTGCTGGATGGCGACGAACTGGTAGGGGCTGTTGTAGAACTGATGCCAGATGGCGTGAAAGGCTTGATCGTCCTGAGCCTTGATACCGGCGTAGGCGGGGCGCCGGGTGTACCAGGCAAGTTTTTTTCTGGCTTGCGCCATGTCCGCGCCCGGGCCGACACCGACCCAATGCCCGCCAGGTGCAAAGGCTTCCCAGTTTGCGGTCGTGACGACGACATGCGCCGGGTTGGAGACGACGACTTGCTCGGGGTTCAACTGGCCGAACGTGGTGGGAATGATGTGGCGGGCGATGTTGTTGCCGCCGGCCATATCGACGAACAGTCCAAAGTTCTCGTTGCCGAAGCTCAGGCAGCAATCATCGGTATAGCCTCCAATGCGCTCGATGAACACGCTGGGGCGGGGCGGGTGTTGTTTCTCGATGACGTCGGTGACGCGACGAATTTGCTGGTTGCGAAAATCAATGAAGGCTTCGGCGCGTTGCTCTTTATCGAACAGTCGGCCGAACAGGCGCATGGTCGGCTCGGTGTTCTGGATCGGGTTGTTGCGAAAGTCGACGTAAACCACCGGGATGCCCAAGGCGTCGAGCTTCTCGATGTAGCGCGCATCTTCGGTCGCATGTTGCGCCTCAATATTGAGGATGATCACGTCCGGTCGCTGCGATATGGCCTGCTCGATATCGAAGGTGCCGTCTTCAAATCCGCCGAAGGTGGGGATCCTGGCGATGTCGGGGAATTTGCGCAGGTAGGCGCCGTAGGTGTCCGGGTCCGACTGGATCAGATCCTTGCGCCAGCCGACGATGCGCTCGATGGGGTTTTGTGTGTCCAGTGCGGCGACCAGATACAACTGGCGGCCTTCACCGAGAATGACGCGTCTGACCGGCAAGTGCACCTTGACCTTGCGCCCCAGTAGATCGGTCACCTCAGTGAGCGCCGGATCCGCTTGAGCGGCGAGCACGCTGCGCGGTGCAAGGGAAAGCACTACCAGGCTCAGCAGTCCTGCCAAAAGCAGCGCAGCGAAAGCGTGGCTGCGTCGATCAAAAATCACCATGGTCAAAGCCTTTGCAAAAGTCAGGACGGTCAACGGCTGACACCGCTGCCGGGCTGAACGTTTTAGAAATCGACAGTCGCCGACAGTAATAAAGTGCGCGGTGAACCCTGGGAGAACGCGCCGTAGGAGGCGACGCCCGACCAGTATTCGTGGTCGAGCACGTTTTGCACGGTGGCGCGAAACGTGGTCGGTCGTTCATCGATGCGAGTGGTGTAACGTGCGCCGACATCGAAGCGGGTCCAGTCATCCAGTTGCTGGGTGTTGGCCTGGTTCACGTACTGCCTGCCGGTATGAATCGCGCCACCGGTGAGCGTCAGGCCTTCGACCCACGAGGTATCCCATTCGGCCCAGAGGTTGGCCTGAACCTGCGGCACGCCGACCGGTTTGTTGCCACGGTTGGCGGCAACGCCGGTTTTGCTCAGTTCAGCATTGAGCAGGGTGACGCCACCGAGCAGGCGTGTGCCTGGCGCGACTTCACCGAACACATTCAGCTCCAGCCCGCGATTACGCTGCTCGCCCTGCACCGAAAACACACCGGAGACCAATTCGCCACTGGGCTTCTTGATTTGAAACAAGGCAAGTGTCGAGGTGAAGGTGCCATAGTCGACCTTGACCCCGAGTTCCTGTTGTCGGGAGACATAAGGGGCAAAGACCTCGCCGGCGTTCGACGCGGTGGAGGGTGCAATGTCACCTTTGCCGAGGCCTTCGATGTCGTTGTAATAGAACGAAACGTGGTCCCAGGGTTTGACCACCACACCGAACAGTGGCGTGGTTTTGCCGTCGTCGTAAGAGGTGGTAACCCTGCCGGCCGTGTTGTAGTTGTCGGAATGGATGTTCTGCTTGCGCAGGCCGAGTGTTACCTGGACGCGCTCATCCAGCACTGACAGTGTGTCGGCGAGGGCCACCCCGGTCAGTTCGCTCTCGGACACTTTGGTCGTGTCAGGTTTGGGGATATCGGGTTTCGGGCGATCCACCGGGTGATAAATATTCGACAGGATGGGCGGTCCGGAAATGATCCCCCGGGACAGGACATCCCGATAACGGGTGACCTGCAGGGCGGCACGGTGACTGATCGGCCCGGTGTCGAAGCGCAGGCGTGCGCCGGCGTCGACGGTGTAACGCTCGACTTCGAATTTGTAATAGCCGGGAACAGAAGAGGTGTCGCCGGCCGCGTTGATGATGGTCGGGGTCTGGTCGGACATTCGCGCGACATTCGATTGTCCACCGCCGGCGTGGGCGAACACGGTCAATGCCTCGCTGAGGTCGTATTCGCCGCTGAGCAGGGCCGATTTGTCACGGGTTTCGGACCAGCCCCATTCCTGACTCACGTTGGTACGGCCATTGGCGGCGGAGGGAATGTCCACGCCCGGGGCGATCAGAAATGGCCGTGAGGCGGCGTCGAAGCGTTCTTTCTGGTTGAGCCAGTCAAGGGTGGTTCGCAGGCGTTCACCCTGATAGTCGAGGGACAGGGCGCCGATGTCGACGTGACGGGTTTGATCGTCGATCGCCGTGTCGCCCTGCTGAGTGCTGCCGTTAATGCGCATGCCGAACTGGCGTTCCTCGCCAAAGCGCCGACTGACATCGATGTGGCCGCCAATCTGCGAGTTCATGGCATAACGGGCGGTGAAACGCGTCAGGTCCTCATCGAGGGAGCGCTTGGGCACTACGTTGATGACACCGCCGACAGCGTTGTTGGGCGACATGCCGTAGAGCAGGGCGGCGGGACCTTTGACCAGTTCGATACGCTCGGCGTACTCGGTGAACACCCGATAGTTGGGCGCTACGCCGTATACGCCGTCGAACGCCAATTCACCGAGGTTGCCTTCACCGACCGGAAAACCGCGGATGAAAAACGAGTCGACAATGCCTCCCGCCTGCCCCGTGGAGCGCACCGATGAGTCTCGCTCCAGCACATCGCCAACGGTGACGGCCTGTTGATCCTTGATCAGCGTCGAGGTGTAGGTACTGACGCTGAAGGGCGCGTCCATCAGATCCGAGTTGCCCAGCATGCCCAGGCGCCCGCCGTGGGCGACCTGCCCACCGGCATACACGGGTGGCAGGGCGTCGGTACGTTTATCGGTGCCGATGACCGCCGTTTCATCCAGCGTCACCTGGCGCTGCACCAATGTGTAGCTGCCGTCGCTGCGCAACACCATGTCCAGGCCACTGCCCGCCAGCAAGCGAGTGACCGCTTCCTGGGTGGAGTAATGGCCGGTCAGTCCGGGGCTGACAAGACCCTCAGTCAACGATGGCTGGAATGACAGCGCGATGCCGGCATCCACGGCGACGCTCGACAGGGCCGCACCGAGTGGCCCGGAAGGCATGTCATAGGCACGGACCGCGACAGCGTCCAGTTGCGCAGGCACGGCGGCCAAGGCAATCGGGCAAACGGCACCGACCAGGACGAGGCTTAGCAACGCACTGCGAAAAACTGGGGTGAACTGACGATCCGGGCGCAGGAGGCGTGCAGCGAGCATTAATGGACGAGCCTATAAACAGGACGGAAAGGTTCTTCTTCCCCATAGCCAGTCGAGATCAAAAAAAGTATCACCTGCGTGCACTTTTTTTGGCTCAGGCCGCAGAGAGCGTGATCCAGTAGCCATTCAAGTGGCCGCTGACAAGGATCGGATAGGTCTGCGCCAACATGTTCAATGTGCGCTGGGTGTCGCTGATCGGATAGGCACCGGAAATGCGCAGATCGGCAATCGCCGGATCGAGGCGGACGAAGCCGCGGCGATAGCGGGTCAGTTCGGCGACGAAGTCGGCCAGGCGCATCTTGTCGGCCATCAACATGCCTTGGGTCCATGCGTCGATGTAGCGAGGGGTGGCGGTGAGCAGGCCAAAGTGATCGGACGAAAAGTCGGTGCGTTGTCCGGCGTTGATGATGAATGGCGATCCCTGGCGATTGTCGGCGAGTTCGACCTGCACCGCGCCTTCCAGCACCGCAAGGTGAGTGCGTGACTGCAGTTCTCGAACGGTGAACCCTGTGCCCAGTGCCTGCATTCGGCCCTGGCGGGTGCTGACCACGAAAGGCCGCGTCATCGGGGAAATATCCGGCGCGGTCTGCACCCGTATTTCGCCTTCGCGCAGTTGGATGAGCCGTTGGTGGGCATCGAACAGTACGTCGATGGCCGTATCGGTGTTCAAGGTGATGTGCGAGCCGTCGGCCAGCGTCAATTCGCGTCGCTGGCCGATGGCCGTGCGATAGTCGGCCGACCACTGCCGGGATTCTGCCAGCTTCCAGCTGCCCCAAGCGGCCGGCAGGATCGCCAGAATCATCGCCAGTTTGCCCAGCGCTGCGCGACGTTGCGGGCTGCTGGGTCGATCCAGTGCCGACATCGCCAGTGACGGTGGCAGGCCGCCGAATTTGCTCTGCAATAACTGAGCGCGCCCCCAGGCACGAACACGCTCGGGCGTGCTGACTTTCCAGCATTCCCATTCGGCACGTTCAGTGTCGCTGAGTTCGCCCCCACTCAAGCGCATCAGCCAGTCTGCAGCTTCTTCAAGGGCTTGGTGATCGGGAGGCGGTTCTTGGCGGCGACTGAGCATTTACGCCACCAACAACAGACATTGCACGAAGGCTTGCTTCATGTAGCGTTTGACAGTGATCAGTGACACGTCCAGTTGTTCGGCGATGTCGTCGTATTTCAGGCCGCTGATCTGCGAGAGCAGGAACGCACGTTTGACCAAGGGCGGCAGGGCATCGAGCATCGCATCGATTTCGTGCAGGGTCTCCAGCACCATGAAGCGCAATTCGGGCGAAGGCACTTCAGCAGCGGGTACATGAGCGAGGGCATCCAGATAGGCACGTTCCAGTGCCTTGCGCTGGTACCAGTTGATCAGGATGCCCTTGGCCACGCAGCTCAGGTACGCGCGAGGTTGTTCGATGACAGTGACCCGGGAGGCGAGGATGCGAGTGAAGGTGTCCTGTGCCAGATCCGCCGCATCCATGGCGTTCCCCAGTTTTTTTCTCAGCGTCGCATACAGCCAGCCGTGGTGGCCGCTGTACAGGGCTTCGATCGCACGCAGGTGATCGTCGTTATTCGCGCAAAGGGTTTCGCTCATGGCTGCGGACTTTATGCAATTGAGAAGTATTCCCAATGCTAGATTACAAAGCGTCCAGGACGCAAGCAGCGATCAGGTATCCCTCAGTCGCGTGGCAGGCGGATCAGTGCTTGGATCGTCGTTCAACGCCAGTCTGCTTGATCAATCCCCGGGCGGGGCATGACTCGGTTGCATCTGCGCAGGCCAGTAACGCAGCGCGACAATCGGGATCAGTGCCACCACGTAGGCCAGGCAAACAAACAGGTAGGTGTATTGCAAGCCATAGACCTGGCTGAGCAAACCACCGGCCGAGATCCCCGCAATCGAAGCAAATTGCGCGGTGCCCTGGGCAATCCCCAGCACGTGACCCTGTTGTGAGCTGTCGGCGGTTTTCGAGATCAACGCCATGAGCACTGGCGTGGTGGCCCCCAGCAGCACACCCCAGATGAAGTAGGCGATGACAAACACCACAGGGTTGTGCGTGACGCCTGCCACCGCCGTCAGGGCGATACAGCCGATGACGACGTAGGTGAGGCGGTGCAGGGTTTCCTGCTCGGTGCGGTGTTCGAAATAACGCGACCAGGCCGTTGCGGAAAGAATGAAACCCAGCGCCAACAAGCCGTAGCACAGGCCGACCACCGAGTGACTGACCTCGAACACCGAGCTGACGTAGAGCGAGAAAGACGTCTGCGGCAGCATGCGCGCCAGCAGCAGAATGCCCATCACACCCAGTAACGACAGTAACGGTGCACCTTGCCAGACGCTGGCCGAGCGGCTGGCCGGGGTCGCGTTGTCTGCGACGGGTGTTTTTTTTACCGGCGGTACATCGGGCAAGGTAACCGCCGCCACCACGGTGCATACCGCGCACAGTGCCGAGGCAATGATGTTGATCCAGAAGAACGTCGCGTAGTCGAGGATCAGTCCGCCCACGACCGCGCCGAGTAACGAGCCGACGTTGGTGGAAATCTGCAGGATGGCAAACAGCCGTGCGCGCCGCGAAGGGGCTTCAATGCTGACGCCATAAGCCTGGGCCGGTGCGATATACCCGGCGAAAGCGCCTTGCAGAAAACGCAGGATCAGAATCACCCAGATGTCGCTGAAGAGTGCCAGTCCAAGCTGGGTCAACGACAAGCCGGCGAGGGCGCGGATCATCATCAACTTGTGGCCGTAGCGATCGCCGATACGGCCCCAGAACGCACTGGTCAGAATAATGCCCAGCATCGGCCCGACGTACACCGCGATGCTGGCGAAGCTGAACACCGACTTCGAGGAGGTCAGCCCACGCAGGTGGACGGGCCAGAAGGGCCCGCTCATTTCCATCGCACCCATTGAGACCAACTGGATCGCAAAGAGAAGATAAATCAGGATTCTGACGCTTGAACCCTGGACGACACCTGCATGGGACATGGGACAGCCTCGATTAAACGCTAGCGAGCGGGTTGGTCAGGGTGTGTTGCAAACGATAGTTGGAGTACTGCATCAAGTGCATGCGCAACAACGACCGGGTTGGCCATGGATCTTCCACAAACGCCTGATGTTCCACCTCCCACAAATCTGGCGAGACCCGGTCGCGTACGGCCGCGAATGCAAGATCGGTTTGCTCGCGCAGCACCTCCCACAACCGCCTGTTGTTGAATCCGTATTCCCTGGTCAACCACAGGGCCATTTCGTGCAGATGCGTCAGGAACGCCGCGTCCAGCACGAACATGCGTACCGGTTCTATATCGCCTGAGAATACCGTCGGCAAAATACCCGGCTGCACATGCGGGTGCAGGGTGTAGCCACGTGCTTCCAGCAGCGGAGCGTAAGTCCTGCCATCGCCGAAATCGCGGATCAGCAGACTACGTGCTTTGCCATCGGGGGAGAACAGCACCATGGTGTTTTGCTGATGCGCTTCGAGCCCGATGCCATACAACAGGTAGATCGCCACCACCGGGTGGGTGACCACTTTGGCGTACTCGCGGAACCAGCTTTCAACCTGCTCAGCATTGGCCCTGGCGCCATCCCGCTCGATCAGATCGGTGAACAACGGCCGGCCACTGCCGGGCAACCGAGTGAACAGCGATGCCACGGTAATCGGCAGACAATGGTCGTTGCGCTCGAATGCTGGCTTGCTGGCGCGATAGACCACAGACAGATGGCGGCCTGGGTGATCGTCCTGAGTGACCGCGTTCCTGTAACGCACGCCTATCTCTTCCGGGAAAATTTCCAGACGCTGATCGAAGCCGTTTTCGGCCGCCAGAATCCTGGTGATCACTGTGCTGATACGCGGCCCCATGTGAATCGATTTGGCTTGCAGGCTGCGCAATTCACTGGTCATCCACACGGCGATCGGCAATTTGATCAGCGGTGCGCAATCGTCCAGTACCGGCATCATCGTTCGGTAGGACATGGTCGGCAGGGTTTGAATGTCAGGGCCGTCGGTGATCAGGATGCCTTCCTCAATTTCCGCCGCAAACGTCTCGAGCACATAGGCCTGCAAATGCCAGGCATGAATCGGCAGCGGCAGCCACTGGGTTTCATCCAGCCCTTTGCCGTTGAGCGAGGCTTTCCATTGCTCCCATTGCGCCGGGAAGTGGCTGGCGAACCATTCGTGGTAACCGGTCACGTGAGGCATGCTTTCGCTTTTCGAATGCTCGGCCCGCAAGGAGGCGATGCGCAGTGGTACCTGGGCATTGAACTCGGGTGACAGTTGCTCGACTTCGGCATCGGTCAGGCCCGGACGGGATTTCCATGTCGGGTAATACGGATGGCCTTCCAGCGAACCCCACTGGTCCAGAAGGATGGCGGCGTCTTTGGTATTGGCATGTTGGCGCAGGTAGTCGGTGAAGCTGTTGACGCCCTGATCCCTGGCTGCCTGCTCCATTCGCGCGTTCCATTGCTGGCGATGCTGACGGGCGTGGGCATCGTTGGTCAGGCTGTTTTCCATGTCGGCCTTGAGCCCGGCCACGCCTTCGTCGGTCGGCTCGAAGTCGAAGCTGTCGCGCAGCACATCCAGCAAATCCTGATGGCGGGTGATCACCTGGCGTACGCCTTCGTCCGTCAACAGCACCACATCACCGTCATTGACCACGGTATCGGCCGGACCCTTGGCGATGTCGGAGAAAAACAGGTGGGCGCGGGCATCCTTCAGCGGGTAGGTGGCCTGATTCCCTTCAGCCGAAAAAATCAGGCTCGAACGATCAAGGATGTTTTCCGCAAAAAGGCAACGGATCAGACGTCGCATGGCGTTTTTACGGGAATAGGCGATCAGTGTCTTGAAGTCATCCATATCAGCTGTCTGCTCGTCGAAATAATGTGAATAAAGGGATCAAGCGGCGGCACTGGTCGCGTGTGGCCACTGGCTTGGGAAGTAGTCGAGCGCGGAGTCGCGCAGGCCATGCATGTAGCCAACGCTCCACTGCAGGACTTCTTCGATATGGGGCACCTTGAGGTCGAAGCGCTTGGCCATTTCCACCAGCAGCACCAGGCCGTAGGCGACGTCTTCGCTGAAGGCGCGGCTCTCGCGTTCGATGACGTAGCCGGCGCGGTTGCCGTCGGCTGGCACCATGGGGGCAAGGATGTCGTTGTAGGCCTGATTGGTGCGCAGAATCGAAAGCATGCTGCTCTGGTCGCGGATCTGTTCGCCGTAGGCCTCGACAATTTCCTGTTTCAAGGATTTGACCGATGACAGGTCGATGCCCATGCGCTGGCTAATGACCGCGCACAGCGCCTGGCTTTCCTGATCCATGCGTTCGAGGAAGTAGGCACCCAGTTCCGGGCACTCGGTCCACCAGCACAGGCGTTGCGGGAAGATCTTGCGATGCCATTGGCCAAAGGGGCCGATCAGCCCGTAGATCACCGAGCTGTGCATGATCGGGTTGCCCGGCGTCAGGGTGATCTCCAGGTAGTTTTCCAGCATCGTCACGCAGGGGCCGTACAGCCTGGTCAGTATTTTCTCCAGCTGTCGGCGCGCGGTTTGCGGCTCTCGGGCATGGGTTGCCACGTACAGTTGGCTTTTGCCGCCGCCCATTTTGATCGAGCGTCCAGGCGTCAGCTCGAATGCGGTATGCGGGACGTCCTTCATGCCCCAGATCACCAGGTTCGGGCGGTCGGGCAGGGTGGCTTCGGCCAGCCAGTCGAAACCGCAAAAACCGGGAATCGCACCGATGTACACCGGTTTGCTCGCGTTCAGATGCGGTGCGATGTCCTTCAGGGTTTGCGGCCGGGCATGGGCCGGCACGGTGATGATGACGATGTCGGCATCCTCGACGGCGGCCCTGGCGTCAGTGGTCACCCGATCCAGTCGGGCTTGCAGTGTCGAACCGTTGGGCAACAACGCCTGCATCGGCGTCTGACGGGCATGCTGTTCGATGATTTCCAGATTGCTGGTGAGCATCGAAACCTGAACATTGGGCAGCTGCTTGAACAGAATGGCGTTGAGATGGCCGGTCCTGCCGCCACCACAAATGGCGACTTTCAACAGATTCATCGAGAGGCGTTCCTGTGTGGGTGGGTCATGCGACGTTTAATTGCAGCGGTGCGGAAACGGTGTCCAGCCATTGGGTCTTGCCCAGCCAGGCATCCAGTTGCGGTGCGACGTTCGTATCCAGCAAATCACGTTCTTGCAGCCACTTATCGTCGAACACGGTGTGCAGGTATTTTTCGCCGCCATCGGCGATTGGCACGACCACGTTCCCGGTCAGCACGCCTTTGTGGATCAGCTCCAATGCCTTGAAAATCGCACCGCCGGTCGAGCCACCTACCAACAGCGCCAGGTGTCGGGCGATGTAGCGGGCGGTTTCGAAGGCTTGGGAATCGGTGACCTGCACGCCCAGATCGATGCAGCTGTAGTCGAGCACCAGACCGACCGTGTCACCGGCCGGGGTGCCGGTGCCCGACTGGTAGTAGGGATAGCCGGGATGACCGAAGACAATGGAGCCGGCCGGTTCCACCGCAACGGTCACGGTGTCGGGATTGTGCAGTTTCAATCCACGGGCGATCCCGGTCATCGAACCGCCGGTACCGACGCAACCGACGTAGGCCCCGATAGGGCCTTGTACCTGAGCAATCGTTTCGCGGACGAAATCACTGTAACCGCCTGCATTGGCGGCGTTGTCGGATTGGTTCATGAACACGGCGCCGGGAATGTCGGTCGCGAGTTCTGCCGCCATGTGTTGGCGCTCGACCACCGCCACTTCGTCTTCGCGATAGGTGCCTTTAACGAATCGAATATCGGCGCCCAGCGCCTTCATGACGGCGATCTTGTCCTGAGCCGCGTGATGATCGACCACGGCGATAAACTGCAGGCCGAATTCGACGGCGGCCATGGCCAGGCCGATGCCGGTGTTGCCGGACGACGACTCAACGATGACGCCGCCGGGTTTCAGGCGCCCGGACTTGAGCGCGGCCAGCACCATGTTCCGCGCCATGCGGTCTTTGATGCTGCCGCCGGGGTTGTTCTTTTCAATCTTGAGTAACAGCCTGGCGTCGGTATCCGGAACATCAATACCCAACATGGGTGTATTGCCAATAAGGTCAGAAACTTTATTCAATATCATTTCAATCATTCCCTTTAGTAGTCAGGTGCAAATGCATAGTTACCTTCCGTACAACAGGTCGCCATCAAGCGTCGGGGCAGGGGATGGCGATGAAACTCGTTTTCCAGCAAGTCCATCTGATAACCGGCGGTATTGACGTAAACCAATAAGTCGCCTGCCTGGGGGGTGGTGGCAAAGTTGATCAGGCGATGGGTAATGACGTCGTCGTCCAGGCAGCTATGGCCAGCGATATAAGCTTGAGTCGGTGTGTGCGGTAGTTCACTTGTGCTAATAAGTATCGGATCAACGAGATACTCCGACGAAAACCAGGTTTCACAGGCGCTGAAACTACTGCCTTCAACAAAAATGACGATTTTGTTGTCGGCCAGTTTTTTTGTGCGTGTGACCCGAAACAATGAAATGGCCGCCTGGTCCACCAGACTTCGGCCGGGCTCCAGTGCCAGTGTTATCTTTTGCATGTTCAAATAGTTGGCAATGGACAGTCCGGGCGAGTGGTCGGCCTGGAGGAACAATGTCAACCATTGAGGCGCTGTCAGCTCACTGCCATAGGGATAATAAGAGTCGGGCACAATATTGTTGTAATAATGCTCGTACTTATTGTCGTGCTGTAAAAACTGACAATAGGCCTGAGGCTCGACATAACGAATCGGCAGGCCTCCGCCGATGTCGATTATTTGTGGATTCAGTCCCATTTCACGGGCTGCCTGGACAAACCCTGAGACTTCACGGAAGGCTTGCGCACGGGATTCGAATCCGTAACCGCCCAAGTGGAAATGGAACCCCTCGAAGTGAAAGTGCCTGGGTTGTCGGGTCAGCCGATGAAGGCATTCAAGCAAGTCCTCAAAGCCCATTCCAAATCGACTCTTCGGACAGCTTGCAGGCCTGTAACGAAGTAAAATCCGTGCTTTTGCGGGAGTTGTCAGGGATTCGATCACTGTTTGCAGGTGATCGAATTCCTCCAGCGAGTCCACACAAATCAGTGAACCCGCGCTGATCAGCGCTTGATGAAACGCAGCGGTTTTGGCCGGGCCGGTCGCGCAGATTTTTGCCGCCAGCGTACCGGCTCGCAGGGCTGCCTCCAGCTCATAAATGCTCGAAACATCGACACCAATACCCGAATTTGCCGCAGCGCTCAGCAGGCTCTGGGACTTGTTGGCCTTGGCGCCATAGAAGATGGCGTGACGCACATTGTGTTGGTTCAACACCGTTTGCAGCGCCTTCGTATTCAATTCGAAAGCATGTGGCCAGACCAGATTTAATGGTGAGCCATGTTGTTTGACCAGAGCTGAAAGTGTGCCCGGAAAATGGTTGATCAGTGTGGCAATAACAAAGTCGATAAGCGGTTTTAGCCTGTCCGGATGATGAACTTCAATTCGCTGTTCGATGGGCTGCGCATTCATTGCAGGCATAGTTAATCCTCTGGCTCGAAATAGAACGTGGCCATTGATATTTGACAACCAGCAGTTATCGATGGAAGCAGTATTTTTTTGCTCGTCAGATACGAGTTTTCAATGCAGTGGAGGCGGATGCCACGCGAAACCTGAAGAGGGATTTTTAGCGCGGATCGTAATGGATGATTGACAAAACAATTGCATGAGAACCCCACTCCATAAGGTTTGTACGGACATTTTGATCGGCCACTAGTTGATGACACAGCCTGTGTAAGTGACCCGTAACTGACATTCATGTGCTATTACCGGTATGCACTTCCCATTGCGACTGATGACGTTCTTTGAAGCGAGGATCGTTCCTCTTGGCGATGTGAACAATATTGCTAATGCGAACCATTATCAAGTAAGGTTTTCAAATATTTTTGAATAACGACCTGCACAGGGCGAATGAATGAGCGTGCATTTAAACGTTCAAGTACGCGTTCGCCCTGTTTAAAAAAATCCCGTAATACCCTGATGAACAAG
Organism: Pseudomonas moorei; assembly: GCF_008801475.1. Taxonomy (GTDB): domain Bacteria; phylum Pseudomonadota; class Gammaproteobacteria; order Pseudomonadales; family Pseudomonadaceae; genus Aquipseudomonas; species Aquipseudomonas moorei. The sequence continues at coordinate 19,196 of NZ_VZPP01000001.1, forward strand.
GCGTTACGGCGAGGTGCAGGCCGCCACGGGCAGGCGCGGAAATCCGGCGCTGACAGGGCCTGATTTTTTTCAGATTCACAACGATTCACGCCAAGGAGCAACGCCATGACATCCGATCGACGCAGCAGCAAAACCCCACTCGCGATCAGCTACCTGTTCGTGCCGGGCAACCGCCCCGAACGGTTTTCCAAAGCCGTCGAAGCGAATCCTGACGCGATCATTCTCGACCTCGAGGATGCCGTTCATCCGGACAGCAAACCCGCCGCTCGGGCAGCAATTTGGGCATGGCAGGAGAGTACGCCGAGCGTTTCCTGCGAGCGTTACATCCGCCTCAATAGCGTCGGCAGTACCCTGTTCCACCAGGACCAGGCCTGGCTGAACGACATGCGCTATCCCGAGCGTTGCAACGGCATTTTCCTGCCCAAGGTGGAATGCCCGGATGCCCTTGGCCGGGTCGTCGAACAGTTGCTGAAGTGGCAACCGGAACTCAAGATCATCGCGATCATCGAGACGGCCAAAGGATTGCAGCAGGTGGAATCGATTGCCGCGATTCCAGGGGTGGCGCGCCTGGCGTTCGGCTCGCTGGATTTCTCCCTCGATATCAATTGCAGCCAGATCCCTGAAGCGTTTCTCTTCGCCCGCCACCGCATCGTGCTGGCTTCTCGCACGGCGGACTTACCGTCTCCGATTGACGGCGTCACGCCGGCGATCAGCGATCTGGCGGTGGTCGGCAAGGACGCCCTTTACGCGCGATCGTTGGGGTTCGGCGCCAAGCTGTGCATCCACCCCTCGCAACTGGTCACGGTTCAGCGCGCCTTCCTGCCGGATTCGCGCCAATTGGCGTGGGCCGATCGTGTGATGAGGGCCGTGGCCACGGGCAGTCATGCGGTGCAGGTGGATGGCGAGATGGTTGATTTGCCGCTGATCGAACATGCCCGGCGCCTGCTCGATGTGGCCAGCCAATATGCGCCCATTGCTCGCGCAGGCGCTTGCTGAAGCCTCGGCGAATCAGGAGATCAACCATGGAACACGGTTATCGGATTACGTTGCGGCCGCTGAGTGAAGTGCAGCAGTCCGAGCAGGTCGACCTTGCCAATGTGACGAGGCTGCGCGAGTCGATTGCACGGGCCGGGCATTGGCTGGAGCCGATTATCGTCGAGCGCTCGCAGGGCATCGTGATGGACGGCAATCACCGGTTCAACGCGGCCTTGCAATTGGGATTGAAGCGGGTGCCTTGCATCCAGCTCGATTACACCGATCCGCGGGTGTGTGTGCGGCATTGGCGGACCGGGCAGGCGTTCGAAGTGGCGCGGATTTTCACCACGATTGCCCGGGGTGAGATCTTTCCATACAAGACCACCCGGCACGCGTTTGATCCGGCGCTGCCGGTGATCGCGATACCGCTGGAACGCCTGTATGCCTAGCTTTGGCAGCGCAGCAGAAAAAAGTTTCTACTGAGAGTGATACTTTTTCGCAAATAGACTGGCAATAGGAGTGATTACCATTTTCCCTGTTTGAAAAGGATCCTCACGTCATGCCTGTTGTCAGTCGTCCTTGCGGTGAGCGCGCGTTAACACTCGCCATTCGTACCGCCATGCTGAATGTTGTCCTGGTCGCAGCAAGCGCCAACGCCTGGGCTGCAGCCCCCGAGCAACAGGGCGTTGCCGCTGACGAGACCTCGAACACTCCGATCGCGACACCGGCCGATCACAGCACCCATTCGCTGACCCTCGACACCACCGACATCAACGCCAGCTACAGTGGTCCCTCCGCATTGCCGCAAGCGTTCGCCGGTGGCCAGGTTGCGCGGGGCGCCCGACTGGGCATGCTGGGCAACAAAGACGTGATGGACACTCCGTTCAGCGTGACCAGTTACACCGCCAAGACATTGGCCGATCTGCAAACGGTGACCGTGGCCGATGCGTTGGAGCGTGACCCTTCGGTGCGCTCCACCGGGCAGACCGGCGGCATCGTCGACTCGTTCTTCATTCGTGGCTTTCCGGTCGGTGAAGGCAACCTGGGCGAACTGGCGTTCGATGGCGTGTATGGCGTGGCGCCCAACTACCGGGTATTCACCGAGTATGCCGAGCGGGTCGAAGTGCTGAAGGGACCGGGCGCCTTGATGTATGGCATTTCGCCAAACAGTGGCGTCGGTGGCGTGATCAATATCGTTCCCAAACGTCCACTGGACGAAGACCTGACCCGCGTTACCACCAGCTACGCCTCCGACTCCCAAGTCGGTGCACATCTGGATGTCAGCCGTCGCTTTGGTGAAGAAAATCAGTTTGGCGTGCGCTTCAACGGCAACCTGCAAGGGGGTGACACTGCCGTTGATAATCAGCAGCGAGATTTAGGTATCGGCGCCATCGCGCTGGATTATCGTGGCGAGCGCTTGCGCTTGAACCTTGATTACATCAGCCAGAAAGAAAGTTTCGATGCACCGTCGAGGCCATTCACAGTCGCGCCTGGCATTGATATCCCATCGGCACCCAATGGCCGGACCAACGTGTCGCAGGACTGGGGTTGGTCCGATACGAAAGAGCAGTCGGCATTGCTGGGCGGCGAATATGACCTGAATGATGCGGTCACCGTGTTTGCCCATGCGGGGGGCGGCAGGTCAGACGTCAAGCGGATGTCTGACCAGGTGCCGAGAATCATCAACGAGGCAGGCGATACCAGCAATATTCCCGGGTATTACAAATTCAACGTCGACCGCTCTACCGCCGACGTCGGGATCCGCGGAGTGTTCGCGACCGGTCCGGTCACTCACACGACTACTCTGATGGCCACCCAATACCAGGATGAGCTGTCCCGAGGGATCAACAACGGCACCGAAGTCCGTTCGAACATTTACCATCCGGTGGATGTGCCCAAGCAATTTATCAACGCGCCAACAGTGCTGCGCATTTCCGAATCGGATCTATCCGGTGTCGCATTGACCGACACGCTGTCCATGCTTGATGACCGCTTTCAGTTGACCCTGGGGGTGCGCCGGCAAGACATCGAATCACGCAATTACAACGCTGCAGGTTCGGTCAGCTCGAAATATAACGACAATGCCACGACCCCGCTGGTTGGTGTGGTGGTTAAGCCTTGGGACGATGTTTCGCTCTACTACAACTACGTTGAAGGCTTGAGTAAAGGTGATATTGCACCGGGCTCGGCGGCCAACGCTGGCGAGACGTTCGCACCTTACGAATCGAAGCAGCATGAAATCGGCGTCAAGTATGAACACGGCACGTTCATGACCACCCTGGCGTTGTTTCAGATTGAAAAACCGAGTGGCGAAATCGGCGCCGGCAACGTGTTTTCCGTGCAGGCCGAACAGCGTAATCGCGGTATCGAGTTGAGCATGTTCGGCGAAGTGGCACAGGGCACGCGCTTGATGGGCGGGGTGACGCTACTCGATGGCGAGTTGACCGATTCGGCCACTGCCGCCAATCGCGGCAACAAACCGGTAGGCGTGCCAGACGTGCAAGCCAACCTGTGGGCCGAATGGGACACGCCTTGGCTTGAGGGCTTTACCCTCACCGGCGGTGCCATTTACACCGACCGCCAATACGTCAATCAAGCCAACACCCAGGAACTGGATGCCTGGACTCGCTTCGATGCCGGCGCCCGTTATGCCACCAAAATCGAAGGTCGACCGACGACGTTCCGCGCCACCGTACAGAATGTGTTCGATCGTGAGTACTGGTCAGGCGTTGCCTCCTATGGCGCATTCTCTCCTGGTTATCCGCGCACCTTGCAGTTATCGGCGACGGTTGATTTTTGAGAAGGAGGGGAAGGGGTAGGGACTATTGAGCGGTTGTTACCCTGACTTGATCATGCCTTGGCAGGCGTAACCGCAGCCACTGCCGCAGGAGGCGATTCGGGCTGAAGGGGCGTCAGGGATCTTCGGGTTTATAGGGAGTGACGGCGCCGCTGTGAGGCAGCGACGACCGTTCAATGTGTTCATTGCTTTCGGACGAAAGAGCCCGTGAGCAGATGCGGTCACTCAATCAGCGCCGCGATGACCTGAACTTCGATCCGGTAATGTTTCTTGGCCAAGGGTGACTCCACGCACACGCGCACAGGTGCGCCCGCGTCCGCTCCCAAACCTGATTCGTGCCGTCATAGTCAGCCATGTCGGCCAACCAGATCTGGGCAGAGAAGCTGGCCTTTGTCCGTGCCAGCCTTGGCCAGCAGGGTGTCGATTTTGTCGAACACGTCTTGTGACTGTGCGGTGATATCGCCCTCAGTCAATTGTGAGACCTGGCCCGCCAGATACGCAGTGTTGTCGTGAATGACGGCTTGGCTGAAGCGCTTGGTTGTGCCGATGCGTTGAATAGCAGGGGTCATGGCCGAGATCCGTTTGGGTTTCCAGATTGGATGTTTCAGTTGTTGTCGCTTAGCCCGGCCCCTGCACCCAGCAGGCGCGAGGACTCGGAGCTGGCAGGACCTGGTTCAATTCATGAGGAAAGGGGGCGTTCTGATACATATTGGTGCGTACCCAGCGATCAGAACGCGGGTCGAATTGGGTAGCCCCGAAGAAGGAAAGCTAGCCGCCCCGAGACTCACTCAATCACGCCTCGTACACGTTTCTGAAGGCGTTGAAAGCCAGTCGCTTCCCGTCGACGGGCTGGTCAAACGTCTCCTGCAACGCGGACCGGTGCCGCTACTGCAGGCTGCGATGTAAGGGGGGGCGGAAGCGGTATCTGGGGCTGTTCGTGGCAGATTCCTGGTTGTTATGAGGGGGCAGAATCGGCCGATTTCTGCCTGTCACCAGCGTCAGCTTTTGGGCGAAAACCTTTAGAAACAGCGTATCGCGGCGTTGGCAGCAGGGCAGTTTCGACGAGAAAAGCTGAGTGGTGCGGGGCAGTAATCCGCGACAGGTCGTAAGAATGCCAGCAACCTGATGTATCCGTAGCCAGTGTCATATTGAGTCAGCTCGAAAAAGGTATGACGGTCATCTTCCGACAAGAGAAAGCAAGCTCTCTCTTGCCGGTCCGTGTCATACATTGGAGCGTGTCAGCGCTCTTCAAAACTGTGCCTGAATGAACGCGCTCCCCTGAGTTACGATAATGACGGGATCACCTTTCGACCAATATTTTCGGGTTGGCACTGCCCCAGACGGTGTAGAGGTCGGCCAGTAGCGCACCGTTGATCTCTTCGACTTCAGTCTGGCTGACTTCGCTTGCACCTTGTTTGCCAAACAGCACCACTTCATCACCCGCCTTGACGTCGGGTGCATCCGTGACATCGACCATTACAGTGTTCATCGAAACCTTGCCCACCACCGGCACGCGATGACCATTGATCAACACCACACCTTTATTGGTGAACACGCGACGATAGCCATCGGAGTAGCCAACCGTGATGTTGGCCAGTTTCGAATCACGTGTCAGGGTGAGCGTGCGATCGTAGCCCACGGTGTTTCCAGCGGGGTAGCTATTGACCGAGGCCACATGCGACTTGAACTGCATCACGCGCTGATACTCAGTTCGCGTGATGACGGTATCGCCAAACAACGCGCCGCCGGTGCGCACCATATCCAGGCGCGATTCAGGTACTTCCAGGGTGGCGAAGGAGTTAGCAGTGTGAAGGGTGATCTTGCTGCGGTCGAGATGCGCGACGTCCATCAGCCAGGCGGCTTGCTCATTGAAGGTGGCCAGCCCTTTACGTACGTCGTCCTTATCTTCCACGGCGAAGTGGCTCATGATCGCAACCACGTCGATATTTGGCAGTTTGGTGATCGCCAGCGCGTCTTGTTTACCCTGCTCGGTAGCCATTTCCAGGCCGTTACGGCTCATGCCGCTTGAGTTTAGGCCGATGTGCACCTGCAATTTGCGACCGTGTTTATGTGCAAGGTCGGCCGCCTGGCGGGCGAAATCGAGGTTGCCAACCAGTTCCTCGACGTTGTACTGCAGCGCATTTTCCAGCTCCCCCAGGGAGGCGGTGCGAACACGGACCAACTGGCCTTTAAAGCCGCTTTCGCGAACCACTCGAGCCTCTTCGTTACTGGCGACCGCCACACACGGTACCCCCAGCGCGATCACCGAAGGCATCACCAACCCTATGCCATGACCATAAGCGTCGGCCTTCAGTACTGCACAGAGTTTCGACTTGCCGGCCAGCTCGGCTTGCAGGGTACGGATATTGTGCTCTAGCGCGGTTTTGTTGATTTCAATCCAGGCATTACTGATTTGCGCAGTCAGCTCGGAGTTGCCGTTTGCGAGCGATAGCGGCGGTGCCGCCTGGGCTTGGCTCTGCAAAAAAATCAGGCCGAGGGACAGCGCTAGAACAGTGCGGGTAAAGGGCATCTGAAACTCTCCATGTAATCGGTCTTTTTATTATTCCGGTGCCGATTATTGGAAGGCGATGTAAGTTGCCGTTGTACGCTGGGTTCGAAGATGTAAAAACTTGTAAGGGATTTGTTCGTGCTCACCTTGGCCCTATGCAATGGCATCAGCAAGGTTTGTTGCTCGGACGGCTACCGCGAATCAGCACATTGTGTCGCGACATGGGAGGGGCGTAGCAGGCTGCGCAAGAAGATCAACCTTGCGTTGCTGTCCATGAGTGAGGACGGTACGCACCGGGGGATTTACGACAATTGGTTCCGCGCGCGATAGCAAGCCCGTGAGCTGCGGGCAGTCGTCTGCCTCTGCCGACGTTTTCCGTGATTCGCAACGGTCCGAATGACCTAACCGTCACTCTCGGCTCCACCCATTAGAGTGACTTCTTTGTGGCAATAACGTGACGCTCAAAGAGGACGCATTATGTTTCATTCAGTCGCGGCTCCTACGCGCTAGCAGTCACTCCGGCGTCATTATCGTCAGCGTCGTCCTGATGAGTTCCTCTTTCCGGTCGATCGCTTCCAGGGCTCCGCGAACATTTCTGCCGACCTCGGTCGCTCATGATGGATCGCTTTCGATTCATAGCTGCTGGTTACAGCAGCGGAAATCGGCCAAAAGCGATCATTTCGCTAGCCGTCGCCTGCGTATTTACCTGAAGCGACATGCAGACGGCCTCAGCGACTCAACTTGGTAATTTTTGAACCCTGCAATCCCAGCCCGGCCATTAAGCCCTTTTGATCAAAGATAAACGCATAGATATCGGACTGCGTCGTTGAAGTAGTTATCGACTTGGCCATGCCTGAATCTACGACCACAATGCTTGGGCCCACACCGACCTCAAATCCGTTGCTGGTTTTCAGATCGTTCAGCGCTGAAGAGGTCATGAAGAACATCACGTACCCAAACCTCTGCACGCCCGCCTGAAGGCCGTATGAGGCGGCTGTGGTGGCGTAGTATCCCGTGACTTTTCCGTTCTCGATCAATTCGCCTTCGCCATGATGTGCGCCGGCGATGAGGCCCGCTTTCAGCACATCAGGGAAAACGAGGATACCCTTGGCTCGCTGGGCGAGGGCGCGCGCTTGCGGTGTTTTGGTATACAAACTCTGTAACGCCGCGTTCGCCTCGCGGTTCAATTCCGCGTTAGCAGCCTTCACATCTGACGCGGAAGTTGAATGATCCATTTGGCAGCCCGCCGGGATCGCGAAGATTGAAATAATTGCCATCATTCGAAGGTATTTGGTCATGAGTAATACTCCGCTTCTGTACCAGCCAATGAGGAACCTGCGTGGCGATATCCGTTGTGGATCAAAGACTGACGGGGCCGATCTTTCACTTAGACTTTAACCCTATTAGGCGGTTGGTCAAATCCTATGCACATGCATGTTCCTCTGACGAAATCGGCAGTCAGCTGTTGGCCGGTTGTTGCCTGTCGCGATGGGCAGCAATCGACCGATTGCAGCCGTTCGTCCACGACTGCAATCGATCCAAAGCATCTGCTCAATCGCGAGTTTGTGAGGCGGGGGTAAAAATTGAGACGGCTTGATGGTCGATGATTCAGCGCTTGTAGAGCAACGCTTCAACTACAACGCCAAACGCTGATGAATGTTCACGGCGATTGGGGTAATAGAGATGGTAACCGGCAAAGGGCTGGCACCAATCTTCCAACACTCGCACAAGGCTTCCCTCGGTAATCTCCTTGGCAACCATATCTTCCGGAAGGAAACCCAACCCACATCCCGCAACAGCCGCACGCAGAATCGGCACGCTGCTGTTGAACGTCCATTGTCCTTCAACGCGCGCCTTGAGTTCGTGACCATCCTTTTCAAAATCCCATTGCATCAGGCTCCCATGGGTGGGCAGGCGCAGATTGATGCAGTTGTGCGCAGCCAGATCTCCTGGTTCCCTGGGAATGGGTCTGTGTTTGAAATACTCGGGGGATCCTACGACCGCGATGCGCAATGACGGGCCGATGGGCACGGCGATCATGTCCTTCGCCACCTGATCTCCCAGCCGCACGCCGGCGTCATAGCGCTGAGCGACGATGTCGGAGAGGGCGTAGTCGACGGTGATTTCGACCTTGATGTCCGGATAGTCGGGCAGCACCTTCAACAACTTGGCCAGAGAATATTGTTCGCCGCATGTTCGGAGGCGGAGATCCGCACATTGCCTGCCGGGGTATCGCGAAACTCGCTGACCGCGGCCAGTTCAAGCTCAATCTCGTCAAAGCGCGGTGCCATGCTTTGATACAAGCGTTGACCGGCTTCGGTAGGGGAGACGCTACGTGTGGTTCGCGTCAGCAGGCGAACCCCAAGCCGGGTTTCGAGCGCACGCATGGTGTGGCTCAGCGCGGATTGCGAGACGCCCAGCTGCGCCGCCGCGCGGGTGAAGCTGCCTTCGCGGGCGATGACCACGAAGGCTTGCAGATCGTTGAGATTGGCGCGGGACATTGATGAGAGCCTCTCATGGGGCAGCGCATGATTATGCCATGTAAGCAGGTTCCGGCTGGATGCGCGACCCCCGAAGAGCCCGTCAGAGGGTTCGTGCGTAGAACGTTGTCAGCTTGCCAATGGCCGCGTCGACATAACGCGGGACCCAGTAGGTTTCGATGTGGGTGGCACCGTCGATGATGAACAATTCCTTGTCCTGGGTGCCGCTAGCCTTGGGAAACGCATCCTGAGTCATGTACAGGCTGTCAGCCTTGCTGCCGGCGATCATCAGCAACGGTTGATTGATCAGCTCGATCTGATTGGTCGCGTCAAAACGCATCAGGTCCAACAGGCTGCTGGTGGTGTACTTGAACGTTGAGTTCGGGTGCGCGTGGGTTTTCCAGTAGTACTCGTAGCCCTGGCGATACAGCTCGAAGGGCAGCTTGGCGATCTGCTCGTCGGTGAGGTTGGCGTCACCCGAATAGAGCACAGCACCGCCGGCCGCCTCCTGAGCGCGCGCAGCGGAAGCCTGTTGCAGGCGTTGCTGAATGCTGTCCAGTTGCGAGTCGTTGTAGCCGTTGCGACGCACCCGACCGGAGTTGAACATGCTGATGGTTGCCAGCGATTTGAAGCGTTTGTCGGTTTGCGCGGCGGCCAACGAATAGCCACCTCCGCCGCAGATCCCGAGCAGGCCCAGGCGCGTGCTATCGACGCCCGCATATTGGCTGATGAAGTCTGCCATGCCATGGATGTCTTCGATGCGATACGCCGGCTTGTCGATGCTGCGAGGCTGTCCGCCACTTGCGCCCTGGTAGGCCGCATCGGCGGTGATCGTGATGTAGCCCTGTTCGGCCAGGCGCTGGGCGTACAGACCGGCGACCTGCTCTTTGACGCCACCGTTCGGATGCGCGACCACAACGGTCGGGTAGACCTTCTTCGCATCGTAGTTGGCCGGGGTGTAAACGTTGGCGGCGATGTCCAGGCCATTGAGCTTGTAGCTGACCGGATGGATGTTGACCTTGCCCGGCTCGTTCCTGGTAATGGCGCCGTCGTAAGCCAGTGTGAACGGGTTTTTTTTGTAGTCCGCAGCCCCGGCTTCGCCAGCCGAGAGTCCGGCCAGCGCCGACAAGAGCGTGGCTTTGAGAAGGGTGTTTTTCACTTGAAGCTCCTGAGCAATCAAAAGGGGGCAGTTCAAAAAAGTGGGTGTGTGCTCTGGTCAATCCAGATGTTTTTCTTTGAGGAAATTCGATATCAGGTCGGCGATCTGTACGTTGTTCAAGTCCGACATTAGGAAGTGAGTATTGCCCTTGATACCGATCTCCGGCAGATGGACCAGCCGCACATCACCGCCGTGCCGGTTGACCGCATCGCGCCATAGCCGGGCCATTTCCAGGCGGGCGCGCCAACTGTCCTGTGCAGGCAGGTCGACGGCCTGCTCCGGGATGTTGTCGCCGTAGAGGATCAGGATCGGAATGCGCGTGAGCGCCATAAACTGATTAATCGGCACGGTCGCACCCTGCACCGTGTCGAAGGCACTAGGTATCGGCGCGGGCACCTGACCCTGCGGGAAGACAAAGCTGCTGCCCGGCTCGAAGGCGACAATGGCCTTGACCTTGTCATTCTTGATCGCGGTCAGCCAACCCGGCCCGCCACCTTGCGAGTGCGTGAACAGAATGCCGGGGCCGATTTTGTCGAAGACTGCCGACACACCATCAGACACCACACCCATGTCGAACGGCCCGGTGTTCGGTGTCATTGCCCGGAAGAATTGCTCGCGCGTCTGTGCATCCTTGGCTACTTGCACACCGTTGAAATAGTTGGGCCACAAGCCGATGCGGAACTGGTTGAACCACAGTTGTTCGTCCGGCACCGGTTTGACAGTCGCCTCGACCATGCTGCGCCCGGCATCGCCACGTCGAGGCTGATCGATCAGATAGACGCCGTAGTGACGGCGCAGAAAAATGTTCTGGAAACCTTCGCGGCCATCGGCGGTGGTTTCCCAGGTCTTGGAGAACTGGCCTGCGCCATGCCACATGACGATGGGTAGTTTTCGGGCATCGACCGGGATTTGGTAGAAGGTGTAGGCATGGTCACCGTGATAGGTCTGGCCATCCGGAACCATCGGCTTGCGCGGGTTGAACGTGCCCGGCGCAGTGGTCATCGTTCCACCGGCGGCGAAGCTGCCTTGCGCCTGAATCAGTAAGGGGCCTGAGCCATCGGGCTGGTTCGCACAAGCTGCCAACAGGCTGAGCAGGGTGATGCAGAGCAAGTATTTTGCAGATTTCATGTTATTTCCCCGAAGCCGCCAGGGCCTGGGCCAGCGCCGTGTTTGCACGTTCGGCGGTCTGTGCATCTCCGTGCTTTTTCAACTGCTCGGTGACTTGACGCAATTGCGTTGCGCTGAGCCCGACGCGAAGGCTCGCCAGCATGTGCGAGCGCAATTGCGATTCCACCCCCGGCGTCGCCGCCAGCGCTCCGACGGTCGCCAGTTCGCGGCTTTGCCAGTCGAGGTTGTCGCGCTCGAAGATGTCGCCGAACAGGTGGGTTTGCAGAAACCGGTTGATCACCGGAGCGAACTCGAACACCGGACCTTTGACCGGGGCACCGGAAATTTTTGTTTGATTGGCCGTGCCGGTCGTCAGCAACTCATCTCCGGTTGGAATGACCCGGCCCGGCTCACGCCCCGGCACATCCTCGATGCCGCGTTGTTTGCGCGCTTGCACCACCGTCATCAGCTCGTTCAAGGCATTGAGGCTGCGCGGGAAGCCAACGTAGGCGTAAAGCTGAACCAGAACTTCCCGGGTTTCGTTGACAGTCAGGCCGGCATCGAGACCCTGGTTGAGCGCCGTGTTGAGATTTGGCATGTCGCTGGTCGCCATGAATGCTGCGATCAGAGGAATGGCCTGCTGTTTGCTCGATAGCGTTTCTGCGGTGGCTTGCGTGCTGGTCATGGCTGAGGAGGCCTCGGCTGTTTGTGTAGTAACGTTGAACATCGCCCCGAGGCTCAGGCAGAGCGCCATCAACGCGGGGAGGGGAGTGGTCTTGTGAGCGTCGGTGATCATCGTGAAAGACTCCGTCCATTGCGGGTCACTGCGGTGTCGCTGGATCGTACGGAGGATGGTTTTGGCGATTAACCCCGATATTGCGCAAGGACTCCTGAGCAGAACTCATGAGTCGGTTTTTCAATGAGCGTTGGAAACCTGTCACCGCCCCGCAAACACTGAGCTTGAGGCGTTGTGGGGATATCCCGAGAAAAGTGTCGAGCGCTAGGTCCCGACACATTCCGTAACTTCATTTACTGCGCTTGCGCTGCGTATTGCGCGTCCGAGACTTTTTCCTCCCAAGTCACAGTCTTGCCGTCCTCGGCTTCAGCGATTGCGATATGGGTCATACCGTTGCTGGCTGTGGCGCCATGCCAGTGACGGATGTGCGGCGGAATCCAGACAATGTCGCCCGGACGGATTTCCTGGCGCGGGCCACCCTCTTGCTGCACATAGCCGACCCCGGCGGTGACGATCAATGTTTGGCCCAGCGGATGGCTATGCCACGCGGTGCGCGCGCCAGGTTCGAAGGTCACCGTGCCGCCGCCGATGCGCGCCGGCAGATCACCCTTGAACAGGCCATCAACGCGTACCGTGCCGGTGAAGTTTTCCGCTGCGCCCTTGATCGAGGGCTGAGCGCCATTCTGGGTGATGCGGATTTCGCTGGCGGCCTGGGTTTCTGCGCTCAACAGCGACAGGGCCACGAGCGGTGCGATCAATCGGTTCATCGAATGAACTCCAGTCAGACAGTGAAGCGGCTCCGCGCTCGGAGCCGCCGTGGTAAGGCTCAGAGCCCGGTCATCTTCAGCGCCGATTCCGGCAAGCGTTCACCGTGCACCTGGATCTGCGCCATTTGCTCATTGATCACGCGCAGATCGTCGCCGGTCATTTCCAGTTCGACCGCGCGCAGGTTCTCTTCCAGTCGGTGTTGTTTGGTCGTGCCCGGGATCGGCACGATCCATGGTTTCTGCGCCAGCAACCAGGCCAGTGCTACTTGCGCAGGCGTCGCCTGCTTGCGCTCAGCGACGGCTTTCACCACGTCGACCAACGCCAAGTTGGCCTTGCGCGCCTCAGGTGAAAAACGCGGGACAAAATTGCGGAAATCGCTGGCGTCAAACTGGGTGTTCTCATCGATCTGACCCGTGAGGAAGCCAGCACCGAGTGGGCTGAACGGCACGAAGCCGATACCCAGTTCCTCCAGTACGCCAAGCAGTTCATGCTCCGGTCCACGCCAGAACAGCGAGTATTCGCTCTGTACCGCCGTGACCGGTTGCACGGCGTGCGCCCGGCGAATGGTTTGCACACCGGCCTCGGACAGACCGAAATGCTTGACCTTACCCTCGGCGATCAACTCCTTGACCGTACCGGCAACGTCTTCGATGGGCACCTGCGGATCAACCCGATGCTGATAAAACAGGTCGATGCAATCGGTGCGCAAACGCTTCAACGACGCCTCTGCCACGGCGCGGATATGCTCGGGTCGGCTATTGGTGCCGCCGCCTCGTGCGCCGGTGACCAGGTCAATATCGAAACCGAATTTGCTGGCGATGACCACCTGTTCGCGGATCGGTTGCAAGGCTTCGCCCAACAACTCTTCATTGGCGAATGGGCCATACGCCTCGGCGGTGTCGAACAAGGAGATGCCTTGCTCATGGGCCGAGCGAATCAGCTTGATCATGCTCGGTTTGTCGGCGGCCGGGCCATAGGCGGAGGTCATGCTCATGCAGCCGAGGCCCAGTGCGGAAACTTTCAGGCCGTTGCCCAGCGTGCGGGTTTTCATGGTGCTTCTCCAATCCAGAAATTGATTAGCGCGTGTGAGGGTGATCGCTCAGCCAGCCATTCACGCGCTCCATGGTCTTGCGCTCTTGCTCACCCTCCATCACAAAGCCTTCCATCACCTTAGCCTTGGGCGCGTGCTTTTCGAGGATGCTGCGGCTATTGCCCAAGCCGTAACCACCGTGGGTGTTGAAGGGGATGAGGGTTTTACCAGTCAGGTCGTGGGCGCTCAGAAAAGCACGCACGATTGGCGGGGTGGTCTCACCCCAGATCGGAAAGCCGAGATAAATCGTGTCGTAGTCGCTCAGAGCAAGAACCTTGCTTTCCAGCTCGGACTCGAAGCCGCTGTCGCGCTCCTGACGCGCCTGCTCCACGGTTTGCAGGTAGTCCTCGGGATAGGCTCTGGCCGGACGGATCTCGAACAGGTCGGCACCCAATCCGCGCTGGATGAGCCCGGCAACCACGCGGGTATTGCCGGAGCGGGAAAAGTACGCGACCAGAATTCGCGAGCCTGAACGTGGTATTTCGCTGGCGGTTTGCGTGTCGGCAAGCGACAGCAGCGGGGCGCTCGCCAGTGCCGCAATGACCGTGCGTCGCAGCGGATCGTGATCGTTGTTCATCGGCCGACGCGCGCCTTGAGAGACTCGGGATAGCGCTCGCCTTCGATGGGTGTTTGCGCCAGAGCCGCATCGATAGCCTTGAGTTCGGCCGCGTCGAGGGTGATGTCCGCGCCGCCAAGATTTTCTTCAAGGCGATGCAATTTGGTTGTCCCGGGAATCGGCACAATCCACGGTGCCTGGGCGAGCAACCAGGCCAGCGCAACCTGCGCCGGTGTCGCTTGTTGTTGCGCGGCGATCTGGCGGATCAACACCACCAACCCTTGATTGGCTTGCAGTGCCGACTGGCTGAAGCGCGGCACGATGCTGCGAAAATCGTCGCTGCCGTATGTGGCGTCGGCCGTTACTGTGCCGGTGAGAAAACCCTTGCCCAGTGGGCTGAACGGCACGAAGCCGATTCCCAGCTCCTTGAGCGTCGGCAGGATTTCCTGCTCAGACTCACGCCACCACAACGAGTATTCGCTTTGCAGCGCCGTGACTGGCTGCACCGCATGTGCACGGCGAATGGTTTGCGCACCGGCTTCCGACAGGCCGAAGTGCTTGACCTTGCCTTCGCCAATCAGATCTCTCACTACACCGGCGACGTCTTCAATCGGTACGTCCGGGTCAACCCGATGCTGGTAAAGCAAATCGATGAAATCGGTCTTGAGTCGGCGCAATGAGCCTTCGACGGCGAGTCGAATGTGCTCAGGGCGACTATTTAGAATCTGCTGCTTATTGTCGGCACCGAAGGTGAAGCCGAACTTGGTGGCGATCACCACTTGATCGCGAATTGGCGCCAATGCCTCACCCACCACTTGCTCGTTCAGGTACGGGCCGTAAACCTCGGCGGTATCGAAGAACGTAACGCCTCGGTCAACCGCCGAACGGATCAGCGTAATGGCTTGTTGTGTGTCAGTCGCCGGGCCGTAGCCATGGCTCAGGCCCATGCAACCCAAGCCCAGGGCTGACACTTCGAGTGAACTGTTTCCGAGTGTGCGCTTGTGCATTTCGATCTCCCGACGTTTGCGTTGGGAAACAGTAAGCCAGCTAACGAGTGGAGACTAGTTGGGTAGATCGGCAAGGGTTCATGAGGTTTGCTCATCAGTCCCAGAAGAGAGGGAGGTGGCGACTTGCCTTAAAGGACGCCCAGGCGCTCTTAGTAAGGACATACTCAGTTCCCCATGAAGAATTCTTTCTGGCACAGAGTCAGGCTTAACGTTCGCGTTCGATAGTAAATAATCGACCGTCCGCTCCTGGCCGATCGGTGCCTATAAAAGAGGGCAGAGTGCGGCCCAGGCTGTGTGAAAACGCCAAAGATCTACCCGGTTGCGCTGCACTTGAGCATCACGCTACGTCAATGCCTGCTGCAACCGCCAAATCACCGCTACACCAGGACAATACGTTTCAGCTTGGCGTTCAGTGCGGCGAACGCCGCTTCGGTACTCGCCTTGTGGTTGGTGATGAGCACGTCGATGCGTTCTGGCGGGCAGAAGGCGACGCGGCTCTCCACGCCAATCTTGCTGTAATCGGCGAGGATGACTACGCCTTCGGCATTGTCGGCCATGGCGCGCGCCACTTCGGCTTCGCGGTGGTCGTAGTTGCTGGCACCACGCTGTGCGTCGATGCCGACCGGCGACAACAGCGCCAGGTCGGCCCGATAGCGGCCAATTTCCGCTACCGTGGTGCTGCCGACCGTCGCCGGCGCACGGTCGTCGAGTGAACCGCCCAGTACGAGCACCTCGTTGTGCCGACCGCCCGACGCGGCGGGGTTGCGCAGTTGCAGTGCCACGTTGAACGAATTGGTGATCACGGTCAGCCCTCCCAGCTTGGCCAACTCTTCGGCAAGGATGACGGTGGTGGTGCCCGCGTCGATGAACACCGTCTGCCCATGCGACAGCAGGCTGACCGCGGCGCGCGCGAGGTCGCGCTTGAACTTGACGTTGCTTTGCGCCCGCTCGGCGATGGGTGCTTCGTCCTCAACGCGGATGGCGCCGCCGTGTATCCGCTTCAACTCTCCCTGTTCTTCCAGAGCGACCAGGTCGCGCCGCACAGTCTCGCGAGAAACATTCAGCTCCGTGACGATGCGGTCGGTGGTGACGCGCTGCAAGGTCGATAGCAGTGCGCGGATCCGCTGGTAACGCTCTTCTTGCCACATACCGGGTGTCCCTGCTGTTCGAGTCGCTGTCCGAGCACGCATTGTGGAGGGGCGTCAGTCGCTGTCAAGTTTGGCGGGACCCGGCTGATACGGTCTGTGCGTCATGCTTGTGTAATATTGAGGCATTATTGTTTTTTTGTGTGTTTGGAGCTAGCCTCGTGGCCGGACGGATTCTTCCCCTCGTCCGTATTTCGAAACACGCTTTCGCCATCGCCTCGGTTGTAACCTCTCGTCTAGAAGTAGGAGCTATGCCATGCAGCGTCGCCAGTTTCTGAACACCCTCGCCACCGTTTCCGTCGTTTCTCCGCTGTTGTTGTCATCGCGTATAACGCAAGCCGCCACGCCCCCGGCCTCACCGAGTGCGCTGGACCCGGCGCGCTGGTCGCCGCTTAACCAAAAGCGCCTGCAGGCGGTGATCGATGAGCACGGCGTCAAAAGCGCGTCCTACCGTCCTGACCAGCGCCCATACGCGGTGTTCGACTGGGACAACACCTGCATCATGAACGACTGTGAAGAAGCGCTGCTGGTCTACCAGATCAATCATTTGCAGTACAAGCTGACGCCCGATGAGTTCGCTGAGGTGGTGCGTCAGGACGTGCCGAACGGCGCGTTCATGAAGGACTACACCACGGTGGACGGCAAGCCGGTCAAGATGGAAGACATCGCCAGCGATGTGGAAGCGGATTACCGCTGGTTGCACGCCAACTACAAGGGGCTCGCCGGCGACAAGAGCCTGGAAGAGATCCAGGCCAGCGAGCAGTACAAGGATTTTCTCGCCAAGCTCTACTTCATGTACGACGCGATCTGCGACAGTTATCCGGTGGAGATCGGCTACAAGTGGATTCTGTATTTCTACAAGAACATGACCACGGCTGAGTTGCAGGCGATGGCCGAAGCTTCCAACAACTACGCCATCGGCGACGCGCTGCGCAAGGTCAAGTACGAGAGTTCACGCACATTGCCGGGCAAGGCTGGGGTGGTGGCCGATACCCACTTTCATGGCATCCGTATCCATGAGGAGATTCGCGGCCTGATGCACACGCTGCGCGCCAACGGCATCGACGTCTATGTCAGCACCGCCTCAATCGACGATGTGGTACGCGTGTTCGCGGGCAATCCTCATTACGGATACGGCGTGCCGCCAGAGAACGTGATCGGCCTGCGCATGGCGATGGAAGACGGCAAGTACACCACTCGCTATCAGCCAGACTGGCACTTCAATTACGGTCCGGGCAAGACCGTCGGCATCAAGAACGTGCTGGTTAAACAGAAGGGCTATGGCCCGGTGTTGGTGGCTGGCGACAGCGATGGCGATGCCTGGATGCTGCGCGACTTCAACGATACGGCGGTGGGGGTGATCGTCAACCGCATGAAGAAGGGCGAGATCGGCGCCGACAGCCAGCAGGCCGCTACCCAACTGGGCAACCCGAACGCACGCTTCGTCCTGCAGGGGCGCGACGAGCACACCGGCCTGATGATTCCAGACGAGAAATCGCTCAAGTACGGTAAAGACGAGCTTAAGCTGCTGGCTTGATGGTAGTGGCTCGCGGGTGGCCGGCGGCCATCCGCGAGCCGCAGTGCAACTCGCCTTGTATCTGCCGGAATGATGATTCTGCGTCAGAAAATAGGTACCGCTGCCGGCCCGAGTGAGTCTGTAAGTAGTATCGAGTCAAAATTGTGAGTTGGCCCAGGTTCTCGAGGCGCACCCCACAGGCCGCTTTTGGCCGATTCTGTTGAAAAAGTCGGCCCTGATTTCCACGGTAGAAAAGTACGCGCTTGAAATTGAAATCTTTACATTGAGCAGAGAATCTCCGGCTCAGATTTCGCGTAGCGGCGCGCAAAAAACGCTTTTTCAGCTGTCGGTACGCGGGCAGTCTGGGAGGACCGACTTTTTCAACAGCATCGGCCGATAGCTGTCTTTTGAAGACAGCCACATCCACCTGCGTGTCGAGGTCGGACCAGTGATGTCGAAAGGGTAAAGTTGCGGAAATGACCGAAAAGATGCGGAAACGATCCAGAAAGGGAAGACCAAAGATCGCGAGTTCCAGAAACGACAAAGCCCTGAAAAATCAGGGCTTTGTCGTATAAAGATGGCGGAGGCGATGGGATTCGAACTCATGGACCTGTTACAGTCGACGGTTTTCAAGACCGTTGCCTTAAACCACTCGGCCACACCTCCGTTTGTGTTGCGGGCGCCATAATACCTGAATGAAACACACTGTCAAACTCTCTGCATAGCTTGTTACAGGGCGTCTGTTATGATCTTTGCGACTGAACGTTTCAAACCAACAGGAGTGTCGCCATGCGCGAACAGGATTACGCAGTTAGTAACAGCTTGCAGGCTGAGCAGCTAGAGGTTAGCCGCGTCCTGCGCAACACTTACGGCTTGCTTGCACTCACGCTCGCATTCAGCGGTGTGATGGCCTTCGTTGCGCAGCAGATGCGTGTCGGTTATCCAAACGTTTTCGTGGTGCTGATCGGCTTCTACGGGCTTTTCTTCCTCACCAACAAACTCCGTGATTCCGCCTGGGGCCTGGTGTCGGCATTTGCCCTGACCGGTTTCATGGGTTTCCTGCTCGGCCCGATTCTCAACCGTTACCTGGGCATGCAGGGCGGCGCTGAAGTGGTCAGCTCGGCCTTCGCGATGACCGCACTGGTATTTGGTGGCCTGTCGGCCTATGTGTTGATCACCCGCAAGGACATGAGCTTCCTCGGCGGTTTCATCACTGCTGGCTTCTTTGTACTGCTGGGTGCAACGCTGGCGGGCATGTTCTTCCACATCAGCGGTCTGCAACTGGCGATCAGCGCCGGTTTCGTGCTGTTTTCTTCGGTCTGCATTCTGTTCCAGACCAGCGCCATCATTCACGGCGGCGAGCGCAACTACATCATGGCGACCATCAGCCTGTATGTATCGATCTACAACCTGTTCATCAGCTTGTTGCAGCTGTTTGGCATCATGGGTCGCGATGATTGATCGCCAGCCTTGAGTAAAAAACCCGCTTCGGCGGGTTTTTTCTTGCCTGTGATTTGCCGAAAACCGCTAGGCCATTGGCGGCAACCGGCGTTTGACCGGGGTTTTCTTGACGATTGCCGTATTGGTTTCGGCGTGGGTATTGAGCCGGTCAAGCAGGGTGTCCAACTGTTCCATGGAACGCACATGCAAGCGCGCGATAAAGCAGTCGTCGCCGGTGACCTTGTCGCATTCGGTGAATTCCGGAATAGCCTGGATCTGCCGTTCGACTTCCTGCAACTGACCCGGCAGTGGACGAATGCGCACGATCGCCTGGAGCTGATAGCCAAAGCATTTCGGATCGATTTCAACGGTATAACCCTTGAGCACGCCACGCTCTTCAAGTCGTCGCAGGCGCTCGGCGACGCTCGGCGACGACAGGCCGCTGATCTGCGCCAGGGCCTTGAGCGAAAGTCGTGAGTCGTCCATCAGCGCCGTGATCAGCACTTGGTCGATGTCATCGGTCATGGTGCAATCCTCGATTAGGCAACTCTTCAAAGTTACCTTGATAAAAAAGGCAGAATCCGAGTTTAGCCTGATTTATGCACTGGAGAAGCTCCCGGTTGGATTGGCATACTTTGGCCTCAAACACAGGAGTCTGATGATGGACAAAACAATACGTCGCGGCTCGTTCGAAATGACCGCCGCCATGCTGATCTCCGGGACCATCGGCTGGTTTGTGCTGGTGTCCGGGCAACCGGTACTGGATGTGGTGTTCTGGCGCTGCCTGTTCGGGGCCGGCACCTTGCTGCTGATTTGCGCTGCATTCGGTTTCCTGCGTCCCGGTATCCTGACCCGCACCACCTTCCTGCTGGCGGTGCTCAGCGGCGTGGCGATTGTCGGCAACTGGGTGTTGTTGTTCGCCTCTTATTCCCGCGCGTCGATTGCCATCGGCACCGCCGTCTATAACGTGCAGCCGTTCATGCTGGTGGGCCTGGCCGCGCTGTTCCTAAACGAGAAAATCACGCTGCAGAAGATCGCCTGGCTGGGCGTTTCGTTTCTCGGGATGCTGGCGATTGTCAGTGCCCATGGCGGGCAGGGCGAGAGCGGCAACGAGTACCTGATCGGCATCGTTCTGGCGTTGGGCGCTGCATTTCTTTATGCGATTGCCGCGTTGATCATCAAACGCCTGACCGGCACGCCGCCGCATCTGATCGCACTGATTCAGGTCAGCACCGGCGTGCTCCTGCTGGCGCCATTCGCGCATTTTTCGGCGCTGCCGCAGGCACCGAGTGCCTGGGCCAGCCTGGTCACCCTGGGCATCGTGCACACGGGGGTGATGTACGTGCTGCTATACGGCGCGATCCAGAAACTGCCGACCGCCCTGACCGGCGCGCTGTCGTTCATCTATCCGATTGCGGCGATTTTTGTCGACTGGTTTGCCTTCGGTCATCGCCTGGAACCCCTGCAATGGATCGGCGTTGCCGCGATTCTGCTGGCGGCGGCGGGGATGCAACAGGGCTGGGGCCTGAAGTTGCGTCGCACGGTTGCACAGTAATCAAGGGTCAGATGTTCCAGCGCGGCGAAGTCTTCGCCAGGCGCTGGCGCATCTCGCCGATGTTGGCCGCCAACTGCCGGACCAGCAATCGGTAACCGTCCAGCGAGCTATAGACCGGCGTGTCCAGGCTTGAATCCGGCAGCACTTCGACGGGGCGGCTGAGCCGCTGGGACGCGCCTGATTTCAACGCCCGGGCCATGCCGATCAATTGCACCCGAATCAGCCGGTGCTCCGCTTTCAAAGCCGATTGCAGATGGGCCATGGCGTCCGGGTCACTGGCATCCGGCCGGGTGTTGCCAAGGATCTCCAGTGTGCTGACGCACATGCGCAAGTGACGCTGGATGGCATCGAGTTCGGTCATGGAAATCTTCACTTCCTTGGACACCGAGGGCATCAGCGAGCGCAACTGCACCATCACCGTGTTCAGGCGCCCCATAAGCTTGAGATGTTCGTCCGCCGTGACGGGTTGACCGTTGATGATGCGTCCGTAGATCGTCGCGCAATCACGCAAGGCGTCGGCCAGGTTGTAGCGCCAGGAATAGACCGCGTACAGCGGCAGGGCGAAGGAAAACGCCAGGGCCAGGGCAATACCGATGAGGATATCGACCCCACGCCACAACCCGTCAGAAACCGGATTGTCACCATGACCCGCGACGATGAACACGGTAATGGCAGCCAGCAGTGCCGTATAACCGCCCTTGCCGATGGCGTGGTACGAGAAAAAACCGCAAATCACCGCCATGGCGAAATAGGTCAGCCACGGCATGCCAAGCCACGCCTGTTGCACCACCAGCACCAGGCCGATCGTCGCCCCGACCAGGGTGCCGATGGCCCGCTCGGCGGATTTTTTGCCGATATTGCCGTGGTGTTGCAAGCCGCCGATCACCACCAGCATCGTCACCGACGCCCACTCACCGTGGGGCAGGTGGATGCCAGTGGTCAGCAGGATCGACGCCAGCAACCCCAGTGACACCCGTACGGCGTGGATGACCCTGGCATGACGATAGCGCCGGTACGGGTCCAGTAGCGGACGCAGTAAACGGCGCAGCAGCGGCGGCAGTTGAAGGGCTTTGGACTGGCTCAGATCGGCACTCCTCAGAAAATGTAATCGGTGGTCAGGAAGCTTGAACTGCGGCCGCTGATGATCTCGCTGATCAGGTCCTTGTTGCTCTCCTGGAATTTAGTGGCGACCAGTGTCCGGATCGAGAACACCCGCAGTGCGTCATGCACCGACAAAGTGCCCTCGGCCGAGTTCTTGCGCCCGTTGAAAGGGTAGGTGTCGGGCCCGCGCTGGCATTGGGCGTTGAGGTTGATGCGCCCGACCTGGTTGGCGAAGGTGTCCACCAGTCGCCCGACCGCCACCGGGTTGGTGCCGAAGATGCTCAACTGCTGGCCGAAGTCCGACTCCAAGACGTAATCGATCACCGTATCCAGATGCCGGTAAGGCACGATTGGCACCACCGGACCGAACTGCTCTTCCTGATAGACGCGCATGTGCGGCGTCACCGGGTACAGCAGCGCGGGATAGAAGAACGACGCGCGTGCCTGACCTCCATGGGGATTGACCACTTTCGCCCCCTTGTCGAGCGCATCCGCCACCAGCGCATGCAGGTAAGCGACCTTGCCCGACTCCGGCAGCGGCGTCAGGGCCACGCCGCTTTCCCACGGCATGCCGGGTTTGAGCGTGGCGAGCCTGGCGTTGAATTTTTCGATGAAGCGCTCGACCACGTCTTCGTGGACGAAGAGGATTTTCAGCGCCGTGCAGCGCTGGCCATTGAACGACAGGGATCCGGTGACCGCTTCATTGACCGCATTGTCCAGATCCACCTCCGGCAGGACGATACCGGGATTCTTCGCATCCAGGCCCAGCGCCGCGCGCAAACGGTGGGGTTTTGGATGGAGTTTTTTCAGGTCGCTGGCGGCTTTATTGGTGCCGATGAACGCAAAGATATCGATCTTGCCACTGGCCATCAGGGCGCTGACAGTCTCGCGACCGCTGCCGTAGATCACGTTGATCACCCCGGCCGGGAAGCTGTCGCGGAAGGCTTCCAGCAATGGACGAATCAGCAGCACGCCGAGTTTGGCCGGTTTGAACACCACGGTGTTGCCCATGATCAGCGCCGGGATCAGCGTGGTGAAGGTTTCGTTCAGCGGGTAGTTGTAGGGGCCCATGCACAAGGCCACGCCCATCGGTACGCGGCGGATCTGGCCAAGGGTATCCTGCTCCAGCTCGAAGCGGCTCGAGCGACGATCGAGTTCCTTGAGGGCGTTGATGGTGTCGACGATGTAATCGCAGGTGCGGTCGAACTCTTTCTCCGAGTCCTTGAGGTTTTTACCGATTTCCCACATCAGCAACTTGACCACTGCCTCGCGCTGTTCGCGCATGCGGCCGAGGAAGGATTCGACATGCTGGATGCGCTCGGCCACGCGCAGGGTCGGCCACAAGCCCTGGCCGCGGTCATAAGCGCGGACGGCGGCGTCGAGGGCGGTCAAGGCGGTCTCGGCATCGAGCAATGGCGTGCTGCCGAGGATGACTTGTTCATCGCCATTCGGGCCACTGAAATACACTGGGCTGCGGACCTGGGCGAGGGGGCCGGGCCAGGTTTTCAATATGCCGTCGACCAGGTATTCACGCTGTTCGGTGGGGCCGTCGAGGCGGTATTTTTCCGGGATGCTGCCGGCCTCGGGAAACAGATTGCCAAGGATGTTCGCTGTGGTCATGTCGCTACCCCTGAAGAGATGTTGGCGAGCCCGGGCCATGGCAGGCGCGGGCTCGCTCGCGAAGGTCGTGAACGATAACGCGTAAAAATCAGACGCCCCGCGGTGGTCTTGGGTTTATCGCGAGCGAGCTCGCTCCTACATTCAACGTTCAATGCCCCGGATGTTGAGTCGATCGCGCGGCGACAGGCAGAGTAGAGGGGTTGAGGGTCTGGATCTTGTGTCTCTAGCGTAGACCGCTTTATGCAGTTCTTGTACATGGACATTGACCTGAGCACACACAACGGCCGGTGCTGCGGTTAAACTTCGTGCTCTTTCATAAGGAGTTCATATGAGTCATTACCAGCCGGGCATTCTCGCCACCCCTGTTCCGCCTCAAGCTCGCCATATGTTCTTCGCCCTCGAATCCGCCGCTGCGCTGCCGGCGGCGCTCGACAATTTGATGCAACTGGTGGACGGCCAGTCGGCCGTGGTCGGCTTCGGTGAATCCCTGGTCAAGGCCCTGAACGGCAACATTGAAGGGCTGCGGGTGTTCCCGGCGCTGACGGGCGTGGGCGTTGACAACCCGTCGACCCAACACGCGCTCTGGTGCTGGTTGCATGGCGTCGACCGTGGTGAGCTGCTCAATCGCAGCAATGCCCTTGAAGCGGCCTTGGCGCCAGCCTTGCGCCTGGTGCAGATGACCGAAGGCTTCCGCCATCGCGACGGCCATGACCTGACCGGCTACGAAGACGGCACCGAAAACCCCCAGGACGAGGCCGCTGCGGCTGCCGCGCTGGTGGCTGAAGGCGTCGACGGCACGGTCGGTGGCAGTTTTGCCGCGATTCAGCAGTGGCAGCACGATTTGAAGGGCTTCCACGCGCTGCCTTCCCACGAAACCGACCACATCATGGGCCGACGCCTGAGCGACAACGAAGAACTCGATGACGCGCCAATCTCCGCCCACGTCAAACGCACAGCCCAGGAAAGCTTCGCGCCCGAGGCGTTCATCGTGCGTCGCTCGATGCCATGGATCGAAGGCGACCGCGCTGGCCTGATGTTCCTCGCGTTCGGTTTCTCCCTCGACGCCTTCGAAGTCCAGCTGCGGCGCATGAGCGGCCTGGAAGACGGCATCACCGACGGTTTGTACCGAATCAGCCGGCCGATTACCGGCGGCTATTACTGGTGCCCGCCGCTCAAGGACGGTCGACTGGACCTGCGTGCACTGCGTATCGACTGACCGATCACGAGCTGGCTTTTGTGGCGAGGGAGCAAGCTCCCTCGCCACAGGTGTTTCACCGCACGCTTGATCGTGCGCTCTAACCTTATTCCCAAACAGTATTTCTCAGCCCTCTCTTTAGAACTCTAAGATCACGTCATAACTCGTTATAACAAGTGATCTTCATGACCGATAACGTTCTATCCCTCACTAGCGTTCCCTTGCACACCCAGCTGCGGGATGTGCTGCGCGCCCGCATTCTCGATGGTCAGTACCCGCAAGACAGCCAGATGCCCTCGGAGAGCGAGCTCGGCGCGCTGTTCAAAGTCAGCCGCATCACCGTGCGCCAGGCCCTCAGTGACCTGCAAAAGGAAGGGCTGATCTTCAAGATTCACGGCAAGGGCACCTTCGTCGCCAAACCCAAGACCTTCCAGAACGTCAGCACCCTGCAAGGCCTGGCCGAGTCCATGACCGGTCGCGGCTACGAGGTGATCAACCGCCTGCGCAGTTTCAAATTCATTGCCGCCGACAAACAGGTGGCCGAGCGTTTGCAGGTCGCCGAGGGTGAAGTCGTGGCGCAGATCAAACGGGTGCGCTTGATCAATCGCGAGCCGATTTCGCTGGAAATCACCTACCTGCCCAAAGCCATCGGCGAGCGCCTGGAGAAGGCAGACCTGGTCACCCGCGACATCTTCCTGATCCTCGAAAACGACTGCGGCCTGGCCCTCGGTCACGCCGATCTGGCCATCGATGCGGTGCTGGCTGACAGCGATCTGACCCAGGCGCTGAACGTCGAACCGGGCTCGCCGATCATGCGCATCGAGCGTCTGACCCATGACGCTGAAGGCCGCCCCCTGGACTTCGAACACCTTTACTACCGAGGCGACGCGTTCCAGTACCGCCTGCGGATCGACCGGCAAAAAGGGGAGCAGGCATGAGCCGAAACACGTTGGAGCAGGAATACGACATCGTCGTGATCGGCGGTGGCACCGCCGGGCCCATGGCGGCGATCAAGGCCAAGGAACGCAACCGCGACCTGCGGGTGCTGTTGATCGACAAGGCCAACGTCAAGCGCAGCGGCGCGATCAGCATGGGCATGGACGGCCTGAACAACGCGATCATCCCCGGCCACTCGACGCCGGAGCAGTACACCAAGGAAATCACCATCGCCAACGACGGCATCGTCAACCAGACGGCGGTCTACGCCTATGCGACCCACAGCTTCGAAACGATCGAGCAACTGGACCGCTGGGGCGTGAAGTTCGAAAAGGACGAAACCGGCGACTACGCGGTGAAAAAGGTTCACCACATGGGCGCCTACGTGCTGCCGATGCCCGAAGGGCATGACATCAAGAAAGTGCTGTATCGCCAGTTGAAGCGGGCGCGGGTGAACATCACCAATCGCCTGGTCTGTACCCGTTTGCTCAAGGACGAAGAGGGCGCGGTCAACGGTGTGATGGGCTTCGATTGCCGCACGGCCGACTTTCATGTGATCAAGGCCAAGGCGGTGATTCTGGCGTGCGGCGCCGCCGGGCGTTTGGGCCTGCCGTCCTCGGGCTACCTGATGGGCAC
This sequence comes from Pseudomonas moorei, assembly GCF_008801475.1. Taxonomy (GTDB): domain Bacteria; phylum Pseudomonadota; class Gammaproteobacteria; order Pseudomonadales; family Pseudomonadaceae; genus Aquipseudomonas; species Aquipseudomonas moorei. The sequence goes on from NZ_VZPP01000001.1 coordinate 45,524, forward strand.
TTACGAAAACCCGACCAATGCCGGCGACGGCTACGCCATGGCCTATCACGCCGGGGCCGAACTGGCGAACCTGGAATGCTTCCAGATCAACCCGCTGATCAAGGACTACAACGGCCCGGCCTGCGCTTATGTCACCGGTCCGCTGGGCGGCTACACCGCCAACAACAAGGGCGAACGCTTCATCGAGTGCGACTACTGGAGCGGGCAGATGATGTGGGAGTTCCATCAGGAGCTGGAAAGCGGCAATGGTCCGGTGTTCCTCAAACTCGATCACCTGGCCGAGGAAACCATCCAGAACATCGAAGAAATCCTGCACAGCAACGAGCGCCCGAGTCGCGGCCAGTTCCACGCCAATCGCGGCACCGACTACCGCACGCAGATGGTCGAGATGCACATTTCCGAGATCGGTTTTTGCAGCGGGCATTCGGCATCGGGGGTGTGGGTCAACGAGCGAGCCGAAACCTCGGTCAAGGGTTTGTACTCGGCGGGGGACATGGCAGCAGTGCCGCACAACTACATGCTCGGCGCGTTCACCTACGGCTGGTTTGCCGGGACCAATGCGGCGGATTTCGTCGCCGGGCGTGAGTTTTCGGCGCTGGATGCGGCGCAGATCGAAACCGAGAAACAACGGGTCTACGCGCCTCTGGACCGCGAACACGGCCTGCCACCGGCCCAGGTCGAGTACAAATTGCGACGCTTCGTCAACGACTACCTGCAACCGCCGAAAGTGACCAAGAAGATGCAAATCGGCCTGCAGCGCTTCAGCGATATCCAGCGCGACCTCGATCAGATCAAGGCCCACAACGCCCACGAACTGATGCGTGCCATGGAAGTCAGCATGATCCGCGACTGTGCCGAAATGGCCGCCCGGGCCTCGTTGTTCCGCGCTGAAAGTCGCTGGGGGCTTTACCACTATCGGGTCGATCATCCGCAACGCAACGACAACGACTGGTTCTGCCATTGCCACCTGAAAAAGGATGAAAACGGCCTGATGACCAGTTTCAAGAAAGCCGTCGAGCCTTACATCATCCCGCTCGACGCCGATGAAATGCAGGCCTACGACCGGTTGCGGGTCGGTGCCGACGCGGCTTGATGCTGTCAACAAAAGAGAGACCGAACATGGCCTATCAACCCCAGGAAATCTTCTTCCGCTCCAACGCGCCGGTCACCGTCGACGAGGATCTTTGCATCGCCCACAAAGGCTGCACCGTGTGCGTCGACGTCTGCCCGATGGACTTGCTGGCCATCAACCCGGCCACGCAAAAGGCCTACATGGCCTTCGATGAGTGCTGGTACTGCATGCCCTGTGAGAAGGACTGCCCGACCGGGGCGGTGAAAGTGGACATCCCTTATTTGTTGCGCTGACTTGGAGCTGGCTTGCCAGCGAAAACGATTTCACATTCACCACCTCTGCAACAGACACACCGCTTTCGCCGTTCAAGCCGGCTCCAGATCGTGTGTTGAAAAAATGCGTTAAAGCCATCCGGCCACCACCGGACGCCTGTTTCAAACACCCCTCGTTTCCCACCACGCCCTGATCGTGGCGGAGACGAACATCCAATAAACGATTCGAGGGGATTCACCATGGTTTTGCCAACATCGCTGCGTGCAGCGTTTGCCGGTCTGGTACTGGCCTCATTCACCTTGTCGGCCTCGGCCGAAACCATCCGCATTGCCATCGGCACCCAGGACACCACGATCAACTGCGCCGCTGGTGGTCTGTTGATCCGCGAACTGGGCCTGCTCGACAAGTACCTGCCCCACGACGGGCAATACAAGGACGCCAAGTACGACGTGGAGTGGAAGAACTTCACCAGCGGCGCGCCCCTGACCAACGAAATGGTTGCCGGCAAACTCGACTTCGGCGCCATGGCCGATTTCCCCGGTTCGTTCAACGGTGTGGCGTTCGAAACGGCGGGCAAGCACAGCCTGTTCATCAGCGTGCTGTCGGGCAGCATCAAGGGCAGTGGCAACGGCATCGTGGTGCCGAGTGCCTCGGGCGTGCAGTCGCTGGCCGAGCTGAAGGGCAAGACCATTTCCGTGCCGTTCGCTTCGACCGCCCATGGCATGTTGCTGCGTGCCGTGGCGGCCCAGGGTTGGGACCCGCTCAAGGACGTGAACATCATTGCCCAGCCACCGGAAGTCGCCGGCTCCGCCTTGCAGGCCGGCAAGATCGACGCCCATGCCGACTTCGTGCCGTTCGCCGAGCTGTTCCCGAGCCGGGGCTTCGCACGCAAGATCTATGACGGTTCCCAGGCTGGCGCGCCAACATTCCACGGTGCGCTGGTTGACCAGGCCTACGCGAAAAAATACCCGGAGATCGTCGTCGCCTACCTGCGCGCCAGCATCGAGGCCAATCAGTTGCTCGCCGCCGAACCGGAGAAGTACAGCGAACTGATCGCCAAGGTCACCGGGGTCGATGCCGAGGTCAATTACCTGTTCCACGGTCCGTTGGGCGTACAGACCCGTGACCTGAGCTGGAAGCCTGAATATCGCCAGGCTGTCGGCACCGCCATCGACACCCTCAAACTACTGAAAAAGGCTGATCGCGGGCTCGATCTGAATACCTTCATCGACGACCAGTACATCCGCGCCGCCTTCAAGGCCTCGAAACTGGACTACAACGCGCAACTGGCCAACTACGCGCAAACCCCGCTCAAGGCGGTCGATGCGTCCACTGGCAAAGCCATCACCGACTTCAGCCACGTGGCCGAGATCTGGGTGCGTGGCGAACCGAAAGTCCGTCAGTACGCGTCGGCGGAAGCCGCGTTCACCGCGCTGGCCAGCCTCAAGCAGGAAGGCAAGAACATCCGCGCGGTGTATGCCCAGGCCAGCGACAGCGGCATCAAGTTGCTGGCGGATCAGGCGTGGTTTGCCAGTGATGCGAAAGGGCGCCTCAGTGCGTTTTTGCTCAAGGGACAGGCCCAACAATTCGCCACGGCCCAGGGCGGCAAGGTGTTCGACTTCACCGATGCCACCACCCAGGCGGTGGCCGTGCGTTAATTCAAAAACACCGCAGTCCCCTGTAGGAGCGAGTCTGCTCGCGATGGAGTGTCAGCCAAGGAAATGTCGACTGACACCTCATCGTGAGCAGGCTCGCCCCTACAGGAAATCGGTTGAGAGGAACAATTGTGAACGGACCCTTTAAGCGCTGGCCTCCCCGAGCCGCCTCCTTGCTGCTCTGCCTGCTGTTCTGGCAACTCGCCGCCAGCCATCACTGGAACCTCGGCCTGGTGACATTCGCCAATGTGCCAACACCGCTGGCCGTGATCCAGGCGGCCCTCGGTCTCGGCGACTCCGGCAAACTCGCCCAGCACTTGAGCAGCAGCCTTGGCCGGGTGTTCGCCGGTTACCTCGCAGCACTGGTCATCGGCATTGCCCTGGGACTGGCCATCGGCCGTTCGAAATGGGCCGAAGACCTGTTGCTGCCGCCGCTGGAAGTACTGCGGCCGATACCGGCCGTGGCCTGGATCCCCCTGGCGATCCTGATGTTCCCCTCGTCAGAACTGTCGATGGTCTTCATCACCTTCACCGGCGCGTTGTTTCCGATCCTGCTCAACACCGTGCACGGCGTCGAAGGTGTCGATCCACGGCTGATCGCCTCGGCGAAAAGCCTCGGAGCAGGGCGGCGGGCGATTCTGCTGGAAGTGATTCTGCCGGGGGCTGCGCCAAGCATCATCACGGGCCTGGCCATCGGCATGGGCACCTCGTGGTTTTGCCTGGTGACCGCCGAAATGATCTCCGGCCAGTACGGCATCGGTTATTACACCTGGGAGTCCTACACCATCCAGAACTACGCCGACATCGTGGTCGGCATGTTGCTGATCGGGGTACTCGGGATGGGCAGCAGCCTATTGATCAAGCGCCTCGGTGGACTGTTCACGCCTTGGCATCGACCACGAGGTAAAGCCTGATGAGCGTTTTTCAACACCCGGAAGGGCGTATCGATATTCGCGCCCTGTCGATCAGCCTGGGCGAGGGCAGCGCCGCTTTTGAAGCGGTGCAGGGGCTCGATTGCCAGATCGAACCGGGACAGTTCGTGTGCATCCTCGGGCCGTCCGGTTGCGGCAAATCCACCTTGCTCGGTGCGCTGGCCGGTCACCTGCAACCGCGCACCGGCGTCCTCAACGTCGACGGCGCGCCGGTGTCTGGCCCGTCGCCACAGCGCGGCATGGTGTTCCAGCAGCACACGCTGTTCCCTTGGCGCACGGTGCGCGACAACGTCGCCTTCGGCCTGAAAATGCGCGGTATCGGCAAAGCCGAACGGCACCGGGCCGCCGATGAAATCCTCGCCCTGGTGGGCCTTGAAGGCTTTGCCGAGCGCTGGCCGGATCAGCTGTCCGGCGGCATGCAGCAGCGGGTGGAAATCGCCCGGGTGCTGGTCAATCGTCCACGGTTGTTGCTGATGGACGAGCCTTTCGGTGCTCTTGACGCCCTGACGCGCTTGAACATGCAGGAACTGCTGCTGGACATCTGGACACGGATTCGCACCACCGTGGTGTTCGTTACCCACGACATCGATGAAGCGCTGTTCCTTGCCGATCGCTTGCTGGTGATGAGCTCGCGCCCCGGCCGGATCATCGAAGACCTGCACCTGGACTTCCCTCGGCCACGCACCACCGAACTGGTGACCAGCCACAAGTTCTCGCGCTTGAAGCGTCACTGCCTCGAGCTTCTGCGTCACGAAGACGGTCGGCAGCTACCGCGCCTGAACCCTCTCGGACTTCCTCCTGAAAACAAACTGCCGCGATTTGCCCTATGACCTCACTCTTTGATGTAACCGATAACGACGACATTCTCGCCCTGCAACCACGCCTGACCGATGAGGATGCCGGTGTGCGCCGTATCGCCCTGATCGACCTGGCTGACCTGGAAGAACCGGATGGCCTGCTGTGGCTGGTCGATCGCCTGGCGCACGACCCGGCCGAGGAGGTTCGCGCCGAAGCCGCGCGCTTGCTCGAAGCCTGGGAGGACGAGCCCGTGGTCGAGGCGTTGTGCCAGGCCCTGACCGATCCCGCGCCAGCGGTGCAAGCCGCCGCCGCGCAAAGCCTCAGCCTGCTCAAGAGTGAAGCGGCCGGCAGGGTGATTCTGCCGTGGACCGGGCATGCCGACATCGGCGTGCGCATCGCTGCATTCCGGGCCTTGCGCGAGTTGCGCTTTCCCCTGGCAGCCCCGGCGGCCTTGCTGGCGCTGGACGATCACGACGCCAACGTCCGGCGTGAAGCGGTTGGCGTGCTGGGCTGGCTCAAGCAGCTCGATGCCTTACCGGCCCTGGCACGGCTGGCCAGCGATGACCCGGACACTGAAGTCCGTCGCGCGGCCACCGGGGCGTTGGGGCTGGCGTCAGACGCACAGGTGCTGCCGGCCCTGCGACAGGCCCTGCGGGACCAGGCCTGGCAAGTGCGCGAAGAGGCCGCCACCACGTTGGGCAAGGTCGGACACCTCGACGCCGGTGCCGCGCTGGTCGAAGCCTTGGGTGACGATTACTGGCAAGTCCGCCTGCGCGCCACCCGCAGCCTTGGGCGTTTACGTTATGCCCCGGCTCTGGATGCCTTGATCGAAACCCTCGGCCACCGCATCAGCAATCTGCGCAAGGAAGCCGCGCTGGCCTTGGGCGAGTTGAACGAGCGGGATGCCATCGCGCCGCTGTTGGCCGCCCAGGACGACGGCGACCCGGAAGTGCGCAAGGCGGTGCGCATTGCCTTGAGTCAACTGCAATGAGCCCGCTGGTCATCGGCAATTCCCGAAGCAAACAACAATTGCGCTTGAACTGGCCGGACGGTCGCGAACAGTGGCTGGACCACGTCGAGTTGCGTCGCCAATGCCCGTGTTCGCAATGCCGGGCGTTTCGAATGCGGGGAATGGCACCGCTGGTTGATGACCGCGTTCAGGTGGTCGAAGTGAATGCGCAGGGGTATGGACTGCAGCTGGTGTTCAGTGATGGGCATGAGCGGGGGATATATCCGTGGGCTTATCTGGCTGGATTTAGGGACTGAATAGGGAGCTATTTCAGTCTGGAGCATCTCCCCCTATGTGCGGTTCCAGTTTTTTATGTCGCGAATTCAGGTTCAGTAATGGCTCGGATAAATGCATCGTCCACAGTCTTTGCTCCATACTTATTCATGAACTCACTACCATTGGCAAAGCGATTGAAGCGGTGCTGGCTGAGCATGTAAAAATAATCACAATGGTTAATGACTTCATCAACATTATGCGAGGAAACTAGAATGGCAGTGCCCTCTCTGGCTGCGCCGTGAAGACATTGCCAAATATAGTGACGAAATTCTGGATCTACACCAGCAGTAGGTTCGTCGAGAATCACGAAGTCTGCAGAGATTGAAAGAAGAGAAAGCGTAAAGAACCAGCGTGTTTCTCCGTAGCTGCATAGCGATGATTTTTTGTTCCAAATGTCTTGGTACCGGTCAACTATCGCAGGACTCCACGCACTTAATTTTATTAGGGCTTTATCTTGTGTCATTGGTTCGCTTGATGACAGCGCAGTCACCATTTTAAAAATGTCGCGCATGCGCAACGGTGGAGAAGTGGTAATGATTTGAGAAAGGTATAAGAAATGACTAAAGTCGTTTTTTATAAAGCCGCACTTTGCTTTTTTAAGGTCGCAGATGATATCGAAAAAAGTTGTTTTTCCAGAGCCGTTGGGTCCGAGAATTCCGACAATATCTCCTTGAGTAACCTCAAGAGACGCCTGGGTTAAGAGGGGGGTGGTTGAATAGGAAAAATCAATGTTTTGCGCCCTAAACTTTTTCATTAATATCGGCTCCATACAGGATTTATTCTAAGATGTTTGAATGTCTTAAATAGTGTAAAAGTGAACAAAAAAACTATTGCGATTGTGGTGGGCTGATTGGATTGAAGGCCTTGTTCCATTATTTTGCTTGCAAGAGTTAGTGGGTTTGCAAGATTCAAAGTATCAGTGATGTGGTTTGCTGTGGCGGTACTCATTACTCCGAGAATTAGCATGCAGAACGAAAAGATGGAAAGCAACGTGTTCGAGTTCTGAAAGTTAATCGGTAGCCATGAAAATACAGCCCCGAGAGTGCAAAACATGATGAAGCAGACGTAGAAGCGTAGTGTGATATTTAGTAATTCATTGAGGTTGTAGTTTCCAAATGGAAATTTCGTCATTAGGTAAAAGGTCGCACAATAGGATGTCGATATTAGTGAATAAGTAATGAAGTGTGATAAAAGGAAAATTAATTTTGAGTCCTTGGAGTAAATAAATGATCGTGTGAATCCGCTTTCCCTTCTTCCGATTATGTAAAAGGCGAATCCGAATAATGCAACGCTCGAGGAGATATAGGCATAAAACCATGCTGAGACTGTAATGTAGTTGCTGGAGAAATAGTTGGCGTCTTGCCTGGTTGCTGCAAAAAAATAGAACATCGCGCAAGGTGATATCATGATCCAAAATAATGAGATGGGTTCTTTTAATTGTTCTTTAATGAATATGGAGGTCAGGGAAAAAATTCTGGGCCAGATATTTTTAGTCATGATTGAATTCTCTATGGGAATGGAACCATTGTTTCTTTTCTTTCGTTATGTATTTCGAGGAAAAAAGCCTCTGAATAATCGTTGATTATGTTGATGTCTGCTGAATTGTTCATGTGCATAAATATACAGGGCGAAGTGAATTTGCAAAATGTGTAGTTGGTTTCTTCTATTTGAGTTGTTTTTACGTAGAGGTATCCTTCGAAGTTTTTCCGTCTCAAACATCCAATCAAATTTTCAGTATCTAACTTGCAATGTGTGCTTTTATTGTGTGATGCGCGTGGGCGGTAGTTTAGTTGTGACGTGATTTCTTCAAAGGTTTTATAGTGGTTGCATTTTACAAAGTGGCGAATGTAAGAGTCCTTAAGAGTGTCTGGGTCGCCGTGAAAAACTCTGAATAAATTCATGAACCGAAATGTTTGCCATAACTCCAATATTGACTTGTTCAATGCTTCTGCCCGACTTTCTGAATAAGACATTCCTGCGCAGTAGTGAACATTTCTACTGGAGTCATTGCTCCCGTAAACTGTTAGTAAGCAAACTCCTGGGAAGTCATCGTCGGAAATGTCAATTATTAATAGTTGTCCTGATTTTGTCAGTGCGTTGAATAGACCGTATGAAGGGAGCGTTTTTATCGTAGCTGATATCTCGGCTGGTTTGATTGTCTCTATGCATTGTTTGGTTAGCCAGAATCGAGTGAGAAATTGGCGTTCTAATGATTCTTTAATAGAGCCAAGAATCGCGAGTTCTGGATTCCAATGAAAGCTGCATCCACACGTGTCTCGACTTGGGTAAATTTTGTCGTCGTCGCTGTTGTTGTGGGTCAGGGAGATACACACGGTCGGAATTGAACAGCATGAAAAATCAGAAATACGTATGGCGGTGGTCATGTTGAATTTTCGACCCGTCAGATCAGCTAGGTTTATGTTTTTAGCAGCGGTTTGACTAAATGCTTTTCTGAAACTATCGACCTCTTTGGGCGTAAGACTATCCTCTAGAGTCGAAAAGCTATCGGATAATATTTCTAAATAGAAGTGACGTCTCTCGAAGTATTCGCCCAAGCCGGTTTTTATTGATGTTGAGCTTGTGCCAATTCCTGAACCTATTGAGCCCCATTGATCGCCAATCTCCGTGCAAAAAGGGAAGTCGAAAATGCATGGGGGGTGGCACCACATTTCCCCAGGTAGTGAGGGATCATTGCTGTAACTTGAAATTTTCAATTTAGCCTCCGATCAACTGTACACATGCAGGAAAAAATAGAGTTGGATTTAGTCCGATGACCTTACACAGCATGTTGTCGGTGTACCCAGACCATTGACGGCTTTTGATATTTAAATGTTTGCATTGAAGATCAATTAGCATATATATTGATCCGGTTTCCATTAGCGCTAACCTGTAGCCGCGATAACGATATTTAAATAGCGTTTTTGGCATATACATTACATAAACTATGGCTAGGCTGGGATTGCCAATTTTGCTTCCTTTGGGCAAAATAGCCTCTTTTATTGAGTTGGCGTCGTAACTCCCCTGCATTATTTCAAATTTTCTTGAGTGTGGTAGTGGATGTAATATTTTTTCAGGGCATGGCCATGTGTTTTTAGGTGATAGCGAGCAACAAAATACTTCTACCGAATATAGTGCTCCTGCACTAGGGTATCCTCTTTTATGAGTGTCTTTGCTAATTCTTAATAGTGGGCTGATTAATTTTTTATCAAATCGAATGTTATGTTTTGATCGTCGAAGAAATCGCATGATTGATTTCGATGTAAAGGGCTTGTAGGCTCTAGCGCGTTGAGCGTTTCGCCTTTTGTAGTGATATCCATATCAGGATATAATTGCAGTTCGTTACCTGTTAAATCTGAAAGTGTCTGTGGCGGAAGGTTGTGCAATATGGATATATTTTTAACGCAGTCATGGATGGTGAAATTGCCTTTGCTATGGAATTCCAAGGTGTCCTCCATGACTTTTTGATCGAGGAATTTCAGATAGTAATCATGTGGAATATTTTTCATATTTAGATCTCAAACAGGTGCAGGAATGCCAGTGAGTGGTCAACTCTTCAGTAATTAATCCACTGTTTAAATCTATACTCATTGATGCAAGAGAGTTGTCTTGATATCTGAAGTCTTGATTGTGTTCCGTATGAAGCTTGATTTTTTTTATTACAGTGCCTAATGCTAGATTTCTCTGTAACAAGCTTAAATTTGGGGAGGGTGTTGTAATGTTTTGGTCAACGCAAAAGTTCAGTAGGGCAGACCAGGAGTTTCGACTTTCGTTGATTCTTTCATAATTTAGTTGCCTCTCTACAAGGCAAAAATGGCAGGGGTTTCCAATGTTAGGAATGTATGGTTGACTTATACGAAACGTGCCTCCGTTCAAGTATCCTATCGAGATGGCGCTGCTCGGAGATGAGTCTGCTAAACAAAAGTATAGGTTTTTAAGTTTTGAATAATTGTATTGCATGCATATTATTTTAATTAGAAATGCATTGCCTTGGGCTCGGTCAATTAAGGATTCAAAGTCGCTAACTATTTCGTAGTCGAATTTAATTTCTTGATCAATGATAGCTTCGAATTCTTCTCGGTTGCCCCAATCATGCGCTATTAATACCTTTTTGAAATATATTTCCGATGGTTGATTTTTAAGGCCTATGGCGAAATTCAAGAACCTATAAGTTTCTTTTAGAGGTAGTTTTTGGGCGGATACTATTTTATCGAATAGCGCTTTCGGTATGCTGGGTAGCTTTTGTTTTTTTAGTTCCTGCAGCACATTCAATAGTTTTTTTGACTCGGTTTTTGATGCGCCATTGATAGATATTATTAGTGACTCATTAGGCAGGCTCACAATGTCAAATTCTGAGAATATCAGTTGCATTTATCTCCTCCTAAAGGATCTTTCACTTTGAAAGATCCTGTTAGCCTGGGAAATTAGTAGGCAGTTTATTATCGGTTTCAACTACATGCTTCTGCAGCCACCGGTGCCACCACCGCCAGTGCCTCCTGCTCCGCCACAGCCCCCATTTCCTCCACCGCTACCACCGCTGCATCCGCCACCCCCACCACATCCACCGCTGCCCCCGCAACCTCCTGCACTTCCGGAGCCGCCAGCGACTTGTGGATTGGAGTTCGATCCAACATCATTTCTAAAATTGAATAGCACTTTTCCAAGTTCGTTGTTTTTCATTTTGTTTTTACTCGTTGTGTTTGCCACTTGAAATTAAGTGGTGTTGCAATAGTTAGTTGATTTTTCTGTTGTGTGCAAGGGAGGGGCCTTTTTGTGTTGTAGGGGCATTCCTACACACTTTCAAGAAGTGTCCTGCATGAGATTCGGAATCTTGATGGTTTGGTTTGGTTTTAGTGCGGATAGTGTCTAGCGTGGAATTTTTAAATCTCTTTTTCAAACCGTATTTTAATTTTCGGTAAGTAGAAATGATCTTGCTATGTCGAGTGGGGGATTTCTGTAGGATTAAATGTGCGTTTTGTGTTTTTTTATGATTTTTATTTTTTCAAGTGCTGATTTTTTAAAAAAAATACGACGAACGGTAGGCCCGATTTTTTGATTGTCCGCTTCGTTAGAGTAAGGACTGCAGGGCATTGCGTTTGCGGGTTGTCTAACAGCGCGCTTAGGGGTATGAACTGCAGCAGGTATTATCCAAAGGATTTATCCGTGGGTATGGGCGTACTTGGCACAACTCGTCCCCGAATCCAACCTAATCTGATGCACGCGCGCCTGCTCGCGAAAGCGGTGGGTCAGCCAATCAAGTATCGACTGACATACCGCTTCCGTGGACAGCAGCTCAAGGTCTCGATTCTCGGTCGAGGAGAACTTGAAGTCCGGAGAGGGGGGGTGAAGCTCGCTATGCGCTTAAACCAGGACGCAAGTATAGGTCTCAAGGAGGATTACTTATGATCTCCATTGCCGATCGCTTATCACCTTATACCGAAGCGCTGAGCGTCACGTCTTTTCGCAAATTGCTGATAGGCCAAAGTCTCTCGATGGCCGGCGACGCTATTTGTCTAGCCGCTCTGCCGATAGCGCTTATCCGGACCGGCTACGGAGCAGAAGTATTTGGTTTTGTTATGGCGGCAGTCGGGGTAGGGAGCGTGATCGGGGCCCTGGCCGGAGGCTTGCTGGCGGATCGAAAGTCGCCGAAGCAAGTACTGATTTACACCGACACGGCGAGGGGTTGCGCGCAACTGGCCGCAGTGGCGCTGTTCTTCTCCGGTGCACCGTGGTGGTGCTTGGTCTTTGTCTACCTGATATTTGGCATCGGCATTGGGGTTTCCCGTCCGTGCGCCCAAGTACTGCTTGCCAAATTACTGCCCAAACAAGCACTGGTGGCGGGCAATGGTGCGATGAACTTTGTCGACAACCTGGTCGCTGTGCTGTTTCCCGCGACGCTGGGAGTATTCATCATTTTCTGGGATCCGGTCTGGGGCATATTGATCGATGGTTTGACATTCTTCTGCGCCGCCATTTACACGGCTATGTTGCCCAATGTTGAGCCCTGTGAGTTCGAGGAGGAGTTCTCGATCCGGGAAACGGTCAATGGCATTGCCATCGTTACCGGCAACTCCAAGCTTTTGCTGGGCTTCGCGGCCACCCTCGTGGTGAACGTATTGTGTTTCCCGATTTTCCTGGTTGTCGCTCCCTATGCCATCAGCAATCGATTCAACGAAGAAATGTGGGGAGTATGTCTGGCCGCCTCGGGATTCGGTGCGTGCATTGGATCAATCGTCACGGTGCTTGTTTCCGGGCATGAACGACTGATCGGACTTGCAGTGACCTGCGGCCTGTTCCTGGCTGGCGCGATGGCACTACTCGGCATGGGAAGCTCGTTCTGGATGGCGATACTGGGGGCGACTCTGGTAGGTGTCGTCGAAGCGTCCTGGTTGACTGGATGGGCCACAGCGATGCAGACACTGTCTCCCGAAAAGGACCTCGGTAAAGTGGTGGCAGTCGATACACTCTTTACCAGTGGCGTACACCCCTTCATTTTTCTCGGTAGCGGAGTCGTCGGCGGGATGGTCGGTTATTCCCAGACCCTTTCCCTCACGGCAATTCTCAGTGCCGTAGGCACACTGTTAATTGGTTTGGCGTCCTTTACGCTCATACCAAGGAGTGCTCAAGATTTCGCGGGTTGATGCGCAGGTTCGGGTTATCGATTTGCACTCGCAGGGGTATGGATTGCAACTGATCTTCAGCGACGGCCACGATCGCGGCATCTATCCCTGGCCCTATCTGGCACAACTCGCCCCCGAACCCACTGGAATCTAACGGTGGGAGCGAGCCTGCTCGCGATGGCGGCCTGACAGTCGCTATTGATAGTGACTGGACGGGCCTTATCGCGAGCAAGCTCCCACATAGGGATCCGTGCTGGTCAAAAAGTCTTGCTGACGCTCGCCACCACCGTCGCACTGCACACATCATCGAACCCCCAATTGCTGGCGCATTGGCTCTTCGACAGGTTGGTGTCGACGTAACTCAGGCCCAGCGTAACTCCGGCCAGTTCTTGGGTCAGTCGGACTTCCCATTCGCGGTATGAATCCTCGGCTTCACCCGAGTTCGAATACAGGGTCGGGTCCTTGAAGTCCATGTTGCCGTAACGCAGTTTCAGGCCGGTGTCATAGGGCAACTCGGTTTCATAACCGATGTAGGTGTAGAGCGAGTTCTGCTGGCTGTCGATTCCCGGCGCATCGTCGGAGTAATAGGCGCCGAGCTTCACCCCATAAACGCTGAGAATGCCGTAGACCTCGCTCTGATTGAACTGGCTCTCTTTCGGGTAACTGTATTTGAGATAACCAAGGTCGAGATTGACCGCATCGGTGGCTTGCCACAGCCAACCGGCGTAGTAATCGATCTCCTGTCGGGTCTTCAGGCCGCCGCCAAAATCGACGTTGGAACTCCATGCGCCCAGGTACAGCCCACTGCTGTGGGTCAGGGTTGCGCCGGCTTGCAGGGCCGGGTCGTTCTGGGTTTGCGAGATGCCACGGCTGCGGTAGTCGCTGGCCAGGTTGACGTCCAGCAGCAACGAGAAATCATCATTCAAGGGCACGGCCTGGCTGCTTAAGGGCAGCAAACTCAAGGAACCGAGGGCGAACAGGGTGAAAGCTTTCATGGGGTACGTCCCGCTATTGTGATTGTTATAGGCAGAAGTCGGACATGGCTGCGCCTGGCCCCGTGTCGAGAAACACGGAGTCGGGCAGCGGCGGGGTTGCTGTTTTTATCAGAGGGTTGGTGCGTAGACCTGACGACCGGCGAACCAGGTTTGCAGCACTTGGGTGTCGTGCAGGGCTTTTTCGTCGACGCTGAACACATCGCGGTCGACCACGATGAAGTCGGCCTGTTTGCCAGCGGTCAAGGAACCGATCTGTTTGTCCAGGCCAATGGTGCGAGCGGCGTTGAGGGTATAGGCGTAGAACATGGTCTCGCGGTCAATGCGTTCATCGGCGTTGAGCACCCCCATCGGCCCGATCCGGGTCATGGCCTGGGCCATGGCGTTCCACGGGTTGGGCGAAGACACCGGCCAGTCGCTGGCCCCGGCGATGGTCGCGCCTTGCTTGAGCAAGGAGTGCGCCGGGTACTGGTAACGGAACGCCAGGGCACTGACGTAAGGCTTGATCATGTCCGTGGTGTAGTCGTCGGCACTGGCCCACAACAGTTGCATCGAAGCGATGACATCGAGCGGTTTGAAGCGGGCGAATTCTTTCGGATTGACGATCTGCAAGTGCGTGATCGAGTGGGTCACTCCGCTCTGCCGGTCTTTGCGCGCCTGGGCAATGCCGTTCAGCGATTCGCGTACCGCGCGGTCGCCGATGGCGTGGATGTGCACCAGCCAGCCCCGTTGATCGACGGCGCTGACCAGCTCGCCGAAGTGCTTGGGATCGATCAGCAGTTCGCCTGGTTTGTGCGAGTTGGTATAGGGATCGATCATCGCCGCGCTCTGCGCCGGGTACTCGATCACGCCGTCGGCGAAGATCTTGACGCCGGGCAGCGTCAGGTTGGAAATGCCCTGGAACTGCTGGCGGACCTTGTCCAGCGTGTCGAGATCGGCCGGCACGCTTTTCGGATTGGCCACCAGCAGTGCCGCGACATGGGCGGTCATGCCGCCGCTTTCGGACAGGGCTTTGTACACCGGCAGCACGCCCACGGTTTTCTCCGTGGGCTTGAGGGCGAACAGCGGTTCGCCAGGCGCGGCGTTGGCCGCAGGGTCCATCCACGCTGTGATGCCGAGGCTGTTGTTGTAGCTCACGGCGGTTTGCGCCGCCTTGAGCATGTCGGCGGCACTCGGGGGCGGCATTTTCGAGGACACCCGGTCCCAACCGGCATCCACCAGAAATCCGTTGGGATTGCCATCGGCGAGTTTGCCGATGGTGCCTTTCTCGGCGTCCGGCAGGTTTTTCAGCAACGTCGCGTCGACGCCGGCGCGCTTGAGCATCACATTGTTGGCCCAGGCCGTGTGGTGATCGCTGCCGGTAAACACCACGGGCACGTCGGCCCATTCGCCGCTATTGAATGTCTTGCCCAAGGCTTCGGACTGCGCCCAGTAGGCCGAGCTCATGCCGGCCACGGTCAGGACGTCGCCATGCCGGGCCTTGCCGTCGTCACGCCAGGCACGCAGGCGTTTTTCCAGTTCGTCGAGCTCGACCACCTCGTCTTCCATGTTTGCTGCGACCATTTCCAGGCCGCCGAAAATCGCGTGGGAATGACTGTCGACGAGGCCGGGCATCAGGGTCTTGCCACCCAGGTCGATGACTTGGGTCCCTGAGTCGATCAAGGCCTTGATCTGCGTATCGCTGCCCACTTGCAGCACCTTGCCGTCCTGTACCGCCAGGGCCTGAGCCTTGGGCTGGTTACGGTCGGCGGTGAAAATCTTGCCGTTGAACAACACCAGATCAGTCGCCGCCATGGCTTCCAACGAGGCAAAACTCATTGCCGCCATCAGTAGATTCGGGATGAATCTTTTCATTGAATGTTTCCTTGTTATTGCGTCTGATGGCCAGATTAGTGGCTTGCCGCCGTCGGTAGAACGCCTCACTCACGAAAAACGTTTTTGCCTGAATGGAAAAAGAATGGACAAGTTAGGGGCACTGAAAATGTTCGTGGTCACCGCGCAACTGGGCAGTTTCAGTCGCGCCGCCGAGCAGTTGGGCAAGACCCCTTCGGCCCTGACCAAAGCGGTCAATCACCTGGAGACGGAGCTGGGCGCGCGTTTATTCGAGCGCAGTACCCGGCGGATTTCGCTCACGGAATCCGGACGGCTTTACCTGGAAACCGCGCGTCAGGTGTTGCAGCGGCTGGACGAGGCGGGTGAGGAAATCGAGCAGTTGCAGCATGGCTTGCGCGGCAGTCTGAAAATCACCGCACCGCTGGCTTATGGACAGGCTTTTCTCGACCAGGTGGTGGGCGGTTTTCTTGAGCAATACCCGCAAATCGACCTGCAAGTGGACCTGTGCGATGCGTTCGTCAATTTGCTCGAAAGCGGCTACGACCTCGCGTTGCGCGAAGGGCATGACGACTTGCCGGGGCTGATCGCCCGGGTGGTCGGGAGCAATCGCCTGGCGTTGTGTGGCAGCCCGGAATATCTGGCGCGCAAGGGGCTGCCGGTCACCCCGCAAACCCTTGATCAGCACGAATGGTTGTTGTATCGCCACCCATTGCTCAGCCGCGAATTCTGGTGGGTCGAGCGCGACGGCCAGCGGCTGAGCCTGCCGCAGCCCCAGACGCCACGATTGCGCAGCGACAATTACGACCTGTTGCTGGCCAATGCCCTGGCCGGACGCGGTCTGCTTCACACCCCGCTGTGGAGTGCCGCGCCGTACCTGGCCGATGGGCGACTGGTGCAGGTGATGGCCGACTACGACATCGACCCCGACAGCTTTGGCCCGCACATTCTGGCGGTGTACCCCAGCCATCGGCGGGCCACGGCCAAAGTGCTGGCGTTTATCGATTACATCACCGCGTATCTGGCTGACCCCTGTAGGAGCGAGCTTGCTCGCGAGGGTCGTCAACGATAACGCGGGGTGCCTGATACCCTGCGGCGGCCTCGGTTTTTTCGCGAGCAATCGAGCGTCGACCGGCTGCTCCTGCAGAAATCCTTGTAAGAAAAAACCGAAAAGAGTACAAATGTACTCCATGACGACTTTAACTCCCCGCCGTACCGCCATCCTGACCTTTATCCGCGAGCGCATCGCCGAACACGGTCAGTCCCCGAGCCTCGCCGAGATCAGCGAGGCATTCGGTTTCGCCTCCCGCAGCGTGGCGCGCAAGCATGTGCTGGCGCTCACCGAAGCCGGGTTTATCGAGGTCAATCCGCATCAGGCCCGGGGCATTCGCCTGCTCGGGCAACCGCCGCGCCCCGAGTTGCTGGACATCCCGGTGCTCGGTCGGGTGGCGGCCGGTGCGCCCATTGGCGCTGATGCCGAAATCCATAGCCGCCTGCTGCTTGACCCGTCGATCTTCTCCCGGGTGCCGGACTACATGCTGCGGGTGCGCGGCGACTCGATGATCGAAGACGGCATTCTCGACGGCGATCTGGTGGGCGTGCACCGCAACCCCGAGGCGCTCAACGGCCAGATCGTCGTGGCGCGCCTGGACGGCGAGGTCACCATCAAGCGCTTCGAACGGGTCGGCGACCGGGTTCGCCTGTTGCCGCGCAATCCGGCCTACCAGCCGATCATCGTCGAAGCCGACCGGGACCTGGCCATCGAAGGGGTGTTCTGCGGTCTGGTGAGGCAAGGCTGATGGGGGCCGTCGTTGCGCTGGATACGCTGTTCAATGGCGGCCAGGTCTGGAAGGGCCGGCCTGCGCCGCCTGCCGTCAGCCCGCAACCCACCGGGCATGCCGCGCTGGATGCGGCGTTGCCCACGGGCGGCTGGCCGGAAGCGGCGCTGACCGAAATCCTTCTGGCCGGGCAGGGCGTCGGCGAGTTGCAACTGGTATGGCCGGCACTGGCGCGGCTGTCGGCGGCGGGCGAGCGCATTGTGCTGGTGGCGCCGCCCCACGTGCCGTATCCCCAGGCCTGGCAGAGCGCCGGGGTCGATCTGCGCCAGTTGTCGATCATCCAGGCCAGTGAGCGCGATGCGCTGTGGGCGGCCGAGCAATGCCTGCGTTCGGGCAGTTGCGGCGCGGTGCTGTGCTGGCCGCACAAGGCCGATGACCGCGCCCTGCGTCGCTTGCAGGTGGCGGCGGAAACCGGCTCGACCCTGGCGTTCGCCTATCGCTCGATCAGTGAAGCGATCAACCCGTCGCCAGCGGCCCTGCGCATCGCCATCGATGCCAAGCCTGCGCAATTGCGGGTGCTCAAGTGCCGGGGCGGCCTGGCCCGTTCGGCGCCGATTGCCTTTGCCGTGGGGCATTGAGGTTGCCATGCGCTGGGTCTGCATTCTTTTCCCGCAATTGGCGCTGGACGCGGTACTGCGTCAGCGCGCCGACCCCGAAGCGCCGCTGGCGTTGCTGACCGGCCCGGCCCAGCGCCGGGTGTTGCAGGCGGTCAACGGCCCGGCGCGGGCGCTGGGCTTGCGTCCCGGCCAGTCCATGAGCGCCGCCCAGGCCTTGAGCAAGGGCTTTGCCACGGCCGAATACGACACGGCTGAAATCGAACACTGGCAGCAGTTCCTGGCCGCCTGGGCGTATCGCTTCAGTTCCCAGGTCAGCGTGCATTACCCGCGCGCGCTGGTGTTTGAAATCGAGTCCAGCCTGGGGCTGTTCGGTGGCTGGCCGCCATTCGAGGCGCGTTTGCGCAGCGAACTCGGCGAGTTGGGTTTCCGTCACCGCATCGTCGCCGCGCCCAACCCGGCGGCGGCGCGGATGCTGGCCAACGCCCATGACGGCCTGGTGGTGCCCGACGATCAAGCCTTGCAGTATCACCTCGGACAATTGCCCGTCGACCGCATCGGACTGGAGGCCAACGTCGCCACCGCGTTGTCGCGCATGGGCCTGCGCACCTTGAGCCAGGTGCAGGCGTTGCCTCGGCACAGCCTGGCGCGACGCTTCGAGGCTCCGGTGCTCAAGCACCTGGACACCTTGCTCGGCTTGCGGCGCCTGGCGCTGGCGTTCTATCTGCCGCCGGACCGCTTCGATGTGCGTATCGAGCTCAACTTCGATGTGCAATCCCATCAGGCCTTGCTGTTTCCGCTGCGTCGATTGACCGGCGACCTGTCGGCGTTTCTCTGCGGGCGCGACAGCGGCGTGCAACGCTTCGACCTGCATCTGGAACACGCCGGCTTGCCGGACACGTTGATCAAGGTGGGGCTGCTCAGCGCCGAACGCGATCCGGCGATGCTCTTCGAACTGGCGCGGGGGCGGCTGGAGCAAGTGCAGGTCGAGGCGCCGGTGCGTGGTTTTCGTCTGCGCGCCGAAGACTTGCCGAGCTTCGTTCCGCAGTTTCAGGAGCTGTTCGACGATCGCCCACAGCAAACCTTGCCCTGGGAGCAACTGCGCGAACGCTTGCGCGCACGGCTGGGGGACGACGCGGTGCACGGCTTGCGCTTTCAGGCCGATCACCGTCCGGAGTGTGCGTGGCAGGCCAGTGCCGACCACCAGCCCTGCGCCGGATTCCCGAGCGTGCAACGGCCAGGCTGGCTGCTGGCCGAACCGCTGGCGGTACACGAAGGCTCGACGCGCATCCTCATGGGGCCGGAACGCATCGAGTCCGGCTGGTGGGATGGCGACGACGTACGCCGTGACTACTACCTGATCGAAACCCGTAGCGGCCAGCAGGGCTGGGCTTATCGTGCGGTCGGCGAGGATGGTCCGTTGTGGCTGCAGGGCTGGTTCGCATGAGCGCCGGGTATGCCGAACTGCACTGCCTGTCGAACTTCAGTTTCCAGCGCGGTGCCTCCAGTGCCCTTGAGCTGTTTCAGCGGGCGAAAAAGCAGGGCTATCAGGCCCTGGCGATCACCGATGAATGCACCCTGGCCGGCATCGTCCGTGCCTGGCAAGCGGCGAAGTCCGTGGAGCTGCCCCTGATCATCGGCAGTGAAGTGCGCATCGAGAACGGCCCGAAACTGGTGCTGCTGGTGGAGAGCCTCGAGGGTTACCAGGCGCTATGCCGACTGATTACCCGAGCCCGCCGCCGTACGCAAAAAGGCCAGTATCAGGTGTTGCGCGAGGACTTCAGCGAGCCGTTGCCGGGGCTGCTGGCGCTGTGGGTGCCGGACGCGGTCGATGACTTCGCACAGGGTGACTGGCTGAAACAGGTGTTCGCTGAACGGCTGTGGCTGGCGGTGCAGTTGCACCGTGGTCAGGACGATGTCCGGCGCCTCGATGCGCTGCTGACGCTGGCCAGGGAACTGCGGATTCCTGCGGTGGCCAGCGGCGATGTGCACATGCACGCTCGCGGGCGGCGCGCCTTGCAGGACACCATGACCGCGATCCGCTATCACCTGTCGGTGGCCGATGCCGGGTTGCGCCTGCACCCCAACGGTGAACGGCACCTGCGCAGTCTCGACGTCTTGCGCGATCTCTATCCAGCGGCCTTGCTCGACGAAACCCTGACCATCGCCCGGCGCTGCACGTTCGACCTCGGTCAGCTGCGTTATCAATATCCGCGAGAGCTGGTGCCGCAAGGGCACAGCGCAGCGTCCTGGCTGCGCGAGTTGACCGAGCGCGGCATGCGCGAGCGCTGGCCCGGCGGGGCGAGCGAGAAGGTACGCGGCCTGATCGACAAGGAACTGGGGCTGATCGCCGAGCTGGGTTATGAAAGCTATTTCCTGACCGTGCAGGACATCGTCGCCTTCGCCCGGCGCGAGAAGATTCTGTGTCAGGGCCGGGGCTCGGCGGCCAACTCGGCGGTGTGTTTCGCCTTGGGCATCACCGAGATCGACCCTGATCGCATGAACATGCTGTTCGAGCGCTTTCTCTCCAAGGAGCGCAATGAACCGCCGGACATCGACGTCGATTTCGAGCACGAACGCCGCGAAGAAGTCTTGCAGTATGTGTTCCAGCGTTATGGCCGGGGGCGTGCCGCGCTGACCGCCGTGGTCAGCAGTTACCACGGTGCCGGCGCGGTGCGCGATGTGGCCAAGGCGCTGGGGTTGCCGCCGGATCAGGTCAACGCCCTGGCCGACTGCTGTGGCCACTGGAGCGATCAGGCTCCCCCCGTGGAGCGCCTGCGTGAAGGCGGATTCGACCCCGACAGTCCGGTGTTGCGCAGGGTCCTCAGCCTGACCCGGCAACTGATCGGGTTTCCCCGGCACCTGTCCCAGCACCCCGGCGGCTTCGTGATTTCCGAGCAGCCGCTGGACCATCTGGTGCCGGTGGAGAACGCCGCGATGGCCGAGCGCACCATCATTCAGTGGGACAAGGACGATCTCGATGCGGTCGGGTTGCTCAAGGTGGATAT
This sequence comes from Pseudomonas moorei, assembly GCF_008801475.1. Lineage (GTDB taxonomy): Bacteria > Pseudomonadota > Gammaproteobacteria > Pseudomonadales > Pseudomonadaceae > Aquipseudomonas > Aquipseudomonas moorei. Next base: position 66,378 of record NZ_VZPP01000001.1, read on the forward strand.
CCTGGCCTTGGGCATGCTCAGCGCGATTCGTCGCTGTTTCGATTTGCTGCGCCGTCATCGCAACCTGGACCTGAGCCTGGCGTCGATCCCCTCCGAAGACGCGCCAACCTACGACATGATCGGCCGCGCCGACACCATCGGCGTGTTCCAGATCGAATCCCGGGCACAGATGTCGATGCTGCCCAGGCTCAAGCCACGCAAGTTCTATGACCTGGTGATCGAGGTGGCCATCGTTCGTCCCGGACCGATCCAGGGCGGCATGGTGCACCCGTACCTGCGTCGCCGAAACAAGGAAGAACTCGAAAGCTATCCCTCGGAAGAGTTGCGGGAGGTATTGAAGCGCACCCTGGGCGTTCCACTGTTTCAGGAACAAGTGATGCAGATCGCCATTGTCGCCGCCGACTACAGCCCCGGCGAGGCCGACCAGCTACGTCGTTCCATGGCGGCCTGGAAACGTCATGGCGGGCTGGAGCCGCACAAGGATCGACTGGCCGCCGGCATGAAGAAAAAAGGCTACACGGCTGAATTCGCCGCGCAGATTTTCGAGCAGATCAAGGGCTTTGGCAGTTACGGTTTTCCCGAATCCCACGCCGCCAGTTTTGCCCTGCTGACCTACGCCAGTTGCTGGTTGAAATGCCACGAGCCGGCAGCCTTCGCCTGTGCGCTGATCAACAGTTGGCCCATGGGTTTCTACAGCCCGGACCAGATTCTGCAGGACGCGCGTCGCCACCATCTGCAGATTCGCCCGGTGGACGTGCGGGCCAGCGACTGGGATTGCAGCCTGGAACCGCTCAGCGGTGCGCAACCGGCGATTCGTCTCGGCTTGCGCATGATCAAGGGCTTTCGCGAGGACGATGCCCGACGTATCGAGGCGGCGCGCTCGAACGGTGCGTTTGCCGACGTCGCCGACCTTGGCGAACGGGCGCGACTCGATGCCCGCGCCCAGGAGCTACTGGCCGATGCCGGTGCGCTGCGAGGGTTGGCCGGTGATCGGCATCGGGCGCGCTGGGACGTGGCGGGGGTGCAAAAGCAGCTTGGCCTGTTTGCCGGCCTGCCCAGTCAGGAAGAGAGCGCGGTGTCGCTGCCCAAACCCACGGTGGGCGAGGACCTGCTGGCCGATTACAACAGTCTCGGCACCACCCTCGGGCCCCATCCGCTGGCGTTGTTGCGAGACGAGTTGAAGGCCCGGCGCTGCCGCAGTTCCAAGGAATTGCTGGCGGTCGAGCACGGGCGGCCGGTCAGCATCGCCGGGCTGGTGACCGGTCGGCAGCGACCAGGCACTGCCAGCGGTGTGACCTTCGTCACCCTGGAAGACGAGTTCGGCAACGTCAACGTGGTGGTCTGGCGTGACCTGGCCGAGCGGCAACGCAAGGTGCTGGTCGGCTCACAATTGCTCAAGGTCGATGGACGCTGGGAAAAAGAGGGCGAAGTGCGCCACCTGATTGCCGGGCGTCTGAGTGACCTGAGCCCCCTGTTGGATGGCATCAGCGTGCGTAGCCGGGATTTTCGCTAACGACGCATCCCCCTGTAGGAGCGAGCTTGCTCGCGATGGGCGCAAGAACACCGCAGTTCATCAGGCACCCCGCATTAGCGTTGACGTTTTTCGCGAGCAAGCTCGCTCCTGCAGGAGATATGCGCTGCGTACTACTTGGCTAGTGGCCAAAACCGCTCCCCACCCCCCGGCGCTTCCGTCCAGGCCTGCAACGAGCGTGTCGGCAGATCGAAGTAATCCCGCGTGCGCGCATAGCCATGCCCGCCCATCCGCCCGATCGCGTCCAGCCCCAGTTGATCGATGTACAGGGTTTTCGGGTCGATCAGTTCGTCGCGTACATGGGCCATCAGCACTTCGCCGAAGATGATTTCCCGCGACTGGCCGATGGACAGCGCCATCATCCGGCGACATTCCAGCGCGACCGGCGCTTCGCCGATCCGCGGGCATTTGACCGTGGTGCCGGGAATGGCGGTGAGGCCGGCGGCGGTGAGTTCGTCGAAGCCGGGGGCGAAGGGCACGGCGCAGACGTTCATGGCTTCCACCAGTGCATCACTGACGATGTTGACGGTGAATTCCTGGTTGAGCTGGATGTTGCGCGTGGTGTCCTTGGGGCTCTGGTCGCCGTAGTTTTCAACGCCCAGGGCGAGGATCGGCGGATCGGCCGAGAGTGCATTGAAAAAGCTGAACGGGGCGGCGTTGATCCGGCCTTCACCGTCGACAGTGGTGACCAAGGCAATCGGCCGTGGCACCACGCTGCCGATCAGAATCTTGTATTTGTCTCGCGCACTCAGCGTGCTGAAGTCGAAGCTTTGCATGGGCAGGATTCTCTAAAGAAGTGGATCGATGGCGCTCAATGGCGCCTGCGCGCTGTAGTCGTCGGCGAACGGAATGGCCGGTTGGAACAAGGTCTTCCAGTCCGGTTGGCCAAAGGCCCGGTCGCTGTGGCTGCGCATGAGTTTTTCAAATTGTCGTTGGGCCTGGCGTTGCAAGGCGGGGTAGTCGACACCCTGGACCTGGCCGTCCTGCATCACGCAGCGGCCATCGATGTAACTGGCAATGCAGTCGTCGCCGCGTCCGGCCAGCACCAGGTTCTTCAATGGGTCGAACAGCGGCCCCAGGTGCAGACCGCGCAGGCTGAACACGGTGATGTCAGCCTTGGCCCCCGGCGCCAGACGACCGATATCGTCACGGCCCAGTGCCTTGGCGCCGCCGAGGGTGGCGGCGTTGTACATGTCCAGTGTGCTGGTCAGCGCGTTGCCGCCTTCCATCAGTCGCGCGATGTTCAGGCCCTGGCGCATGTTGTCGAGCAAATCCGCCGGCCAGGTGTCGGTGCCCAGGGCGACGTTGATGCCCTTGGCCCGATAGCGGCCGAAGGAGTTGAGCGCCTCGCCATCCCGGGCGAAAACCACCGGGCAGTGCACCAGGCTCGCGCCGCCATCCACCAGCCGCTGCAGGTCGTCATCGCCCTGGGTGTAGATGCCGTGGGGCAGCAGGCTGCGCGGATTCAAAAGCCCAAGCTGCTGCAACCAGCCCAGCGGTGAGGCGCCACGCAGTTGCTCGACCATCGCCACTTCGCCGAGCCCCTGGCAACAATGCAAACGCATCGGTGCGTTCAGCTCGTGGCTCAGCGCAGCGGTGCGTTGCAGCAGTGCCGGCGTACAGGTCTGGATGCGGTCCGGCAACAGCGCCCCACGAATCAGGCCGCCGTTGGCGCCGTCGAAATCACGGAAAAACCGTTCGGCCGCCTCAAGTCCGGCCAGGCCTCGGGCTTCATCCCAGTGATGCGCCAACGTACCGTCGGCCTGCCAGTAACTCATGCCGCTCATGTAACAAGGACCGAGGTAGGTGCGCAGCCCCAATTCGCTTGCCACACCGGCCACCGCCGCAAATTCGTCGTAGGTTTCCGCCCATTGGCGGTAATACATCGAGGTGATCGGCATGGCGGTGGTGATGCCGTTGCGGATCAGTTGGGTGAAGGCATAGCGATACTTGAAGACTTCCTCTTCAGGGCTGTAGCTCTCCCGTGATCCGCGCGCCAGATAGTCCGCCGACCACATCCGGCCCATGTCGCGCTCGTCGCCGTTGTCCAGGGTCAGGACCGTGGAGTCAAGATCACCCAAGGCATCCAGATCAATGAAGCCGGGGCCGATCAGCGCATTGCCGTAGTCGATCCATTGACTCACCGGCCCCGGATAACCGCGCCCTACAAACACAATGCGCGAGCCCTCGAACACTACCTCGCCATTGCGCCACAGCACGTGTTGCGTGCCGTCGAAGCCGACCACACAACTGGCTCGAAGCCCGATGCGATTCACAAACGACTGTCCAGCAAGCGACCGCCCGAAGCGATCAACCGTCCGCCGCGATACACCTGGCGAACCGGCCGCGAAACCACGGCTTCACCCAGGGTCTGCACCGGCATCAACAGAAAGTCCGCCGGCCCGCCCAGCGCCAGCCCATAGTCCGAAGCGCCCAGCGCCCGGGCGCCATTCACCGTCGCTGCGTCGAACGCCGCCGCCAGTTCATCGTCCTTGTTCAGGTCGAAACGAAATGCCAGCAACATTGCTCGCTCCAGCATGTCGCCGTTGCCCATGGGCGACCAGGCGTCGCGAATGCCGTCGGAACCGAGGCAGACATTCACCCCGGCTTCGCGCAGGGCCAGGAACGGCGGCACCGCGCAGTCGGCCGGTGCCGAGCTCATCAACGAAATACCCAGCGCCGCCAGGCGTTCGGCCACGGGTTTGACCTGGCTCCACGGCAGCATGCCGAGGCAGTAGGCATGACTGATCATGACCCGGCCCTGACGCCCGAAGCGTTCGGTGTAATCGGCGATCAGCGCGATTTGCCACAGGCCCAGCTCGCCCTTGTCGTGCAGGTGAATGTCCACCCCACGGTCGAACTCGCTGGCCAGTTTGAACACGAAGTCCAGTTGGGCGATGGGGTCGTTGTCGATGCCGCACGGGTCGAGGCCGCCGACGTTCTCCACGCCTAGGGCCATGGCTTCGCGCATCAGTTCGGCGGTGCCGGGACGGCTGATCAGGCCGGTTTGCGGGAACACCACCAGTTGCAGGTCGATGAGGTCGCGGTACTGCTCCCGCAGCTGCTGCATGGCTTCGACGTGGCGCAGGCCGAACTCCGGGTCGATGTCGACATGGCAGCGCATGGTCAGCGAGCCACGGGCGATGCAGTTTTCCAGCAGGGCCCCGGCCCGTTGCGCGATCGGGGTTTGGACTTCACGCAGGATCCGCCGTTCGTTGGCGATGTAGTCCTTGAGGGTCGGGCCGGCGCTGTTGGGGCGCCACGGCTGGCCCCAGAGGGTTTTGTCCAGGTGCACGTGGCTTTCCACGAGGGCCGGGGTCAGCAGTTGGTTCTGGCCATCGAGGTCGGTGGCGAGTAATTCAGTGGTTGAGGCCGGACGACGTTGGGTGAACCGGCCGTTTTCGATGAGCAGGTCTTCGGCGGTTGAACCGTAGGGGCGTACATTGCGTAGCCAGCGGGGTTGGATCATTTAAACCTCGAATTCTGTGGTGTTTGGGAGGGCCTCATCGCTGGCTTGCCAGCGATGGCCGCGTCAGGGTTTCAAGTCAGCCCTTGAGCTTGGCCCAGATGCGGTCCTGCAGTTCCCGCGCCTTGTTGCTGCACTCTTTCTCGGGGCGCAGGCGCGAGGCGAATTCGTCCGGCATGTTGATGGCGTCCATCACGCGCCATTTGGCGTCAATCAACGTGTCGCTCTGGATGCCGTTGGCGTAGGCGATGGCGTTGGACACGGCGGCGGCGTTTTCCGGTTTCATCATCCAGTCGATGAAGATCTTCGCGTTGCCAGGGTGCGGGGCGCTTTTCGGGACGGCGAAGTTGTCCTGGAACATCGCCAGGCCTTCGCGCGGGTAGACGTACTTGATGGTGCTCTTCTGCAACGTGGCTCGCGCGGTGGAGCCGTTCCAGTTCTGCATCATGATCACTTCACCGGAGGCCATGCGATCGACGGTGTTGTCCGAGCTGTACATCTTCAGGAACGGTTTCTGTTTTTGCAGCAGTTCGAGGATGCGCTTGGCGTCCTGCGGGTTTTCGCTGCATTCGTCGACGTTCAGGTAATGGCTGGCGGCATTGATCACGCTGCTGGAAGTATCGAGCGCGGCGAGCTGGCCTTGCAGTTCCTTGCGCGGTTCGAAGAACTCTTTCCACGAGTCGTCGAGTTTGCCGCCCGGCACCCGCGCACTGTCATAGGAAAACCCGGTGGTGCCCCAGAGGTACGGTGCCGAGAATTTGCGGCCGGGGTCGAAGCTCGGGTCGCGGAACGCCGGTTTCACGTATTGGAAATTGGGCAGGGTCGGAGTGTCGATTTCCAGCAGCAGGTTCTGGTTGATCAGGGTGCGCATGATCGACTGCGACGGCACGATCACGTCATACGCCGCGCCCCCGGCCTGCAACTTGGCCAGCAGGGTTTCGTTGCTGTCATAACCGTCCATGGTGACCTTGATCCCGGTCTCCTTTTCGAACTTGGCCAGCAGGTCGACCGGGTAGTAATCGGTCCAGTTATAGAAGAACAGTTCCTTGGGCTCCGCGGCCTGTGCACTGAAAGCGGTGAAGCAACTCAAGGCCAGACTGGCAACGGCGAAACGCATGCTTTTCACTTTTTTGTTCATAAAAACAGGCTCCAGGCTCATTGTTGTTTACCGCGCTGTCCCAGCCAGAAGGCCAGCACCACCAGCACGATGGAAATCACCAGCATCAGGGTCGAAATTGCATTGATCTCCGGCGTCACGCCGGCCTTGATCGCGGAGAAGATGTACACCGGCAGGGTGGTCGAACCCGGCCCGGCGACGAAGAAGGTCATGATGAAATCGTCGAGGCTGACCACAAACGCCAGCACCGAACCGGACAACACCGCCGGCCACAACAGCGGCAAGGTCACCCGTCGAAACACCTGCCACGGGTTGGCGTACAGATCGTTCGCCGCTTCCAGCAGGCTCTTGTCCAGGTCGTTGAGCCGCGCGCGGATCGGCAGGTACGCAAACGGAATGCAGAAACCGATGTGCGCGATGATCACCGTCAGCAATCCGAGCTTGATGCCGAGCGCCATGAACAGCAGCAGGGTGGCGACCGCCGTGACGATCTCCGGCAGGATCAGCGGCAGGTTGATCCCGCCCTCGACCATTTTCTGTCCGTAGAACGGCCGGTAGGTGGCCAGCGCCGCGAGCAAGGCAATGGCCGTGGCGCAGACCGTGGCAATGCTGGCGACGATGATCGAGTTCAGCGCCGCCGTCTGGATCGACGGGTTGGCCAGAATCCGTCCGTACCAGGCGAAGGAGAACTCGGTCCACACCGTGGCCGAGCGGTTGGCGTTGAAGCTGTAGGCAATCAACACCAGGATCGGCAGGTACAGATAAGCCAGCATCAACAGACTGACTTCACGGGTCAGGGGCAGTTTTTTCAGGTGCAGGGCGATCATGCTTGGGCTCCCCGACGCAGGGTCTTGGCGGCATTGCGGCTATAGAGGGCGTACAGCACCAGGGACAGCATCATGATCCCCAGCAGCAGGAACGACAGCGAACTGCCCAGCGGCCAGTTGCGCGCGGTGCCGAACTGTTGCTGGATCAGGTTGCCGATCATCAGCGTCTTGCCGCCGCCGAGAATCGCGGGGGTAATGAACGCGCCGAGGCTCGGCACGAACACCAGCAGGGAACCGGCAATCACCCCCGGCATCGACAGCGGCAAAATGATCCGCTTCAGCGCGTGCCAGCGATTGGCTCCGAGGTCGTAGGCGGCTTCTACCAGGCGCCAGTCGAGTTTTTCCAGGGTCGAATAAATCGGCAGGATCATGAACGGCAGGAAGCTGTAGACCAGCCCGACGCTGACCGCGAAGTCGTTGTAGAGCAGGGTGATGCCACCGGCCTGGGGGAACAGCGCATTGAGGGTTTGGGCGACCCAGCCCTGTTCGCGCAGGATGATCAGCCAGGCGTAGTTGCGGATCAGCAGATTGGTCCAGAACGGGATGGTGATCAGCAAGACCATCAGGTTGCGCCGGCGCGGTGTCAGGCTCGACATCCACAACGCCACCGGAAAGCCAAAGAGGAAGCACAACACGGTCGTGCCACCGGCCTGGAACACCGAGCGCAACAGCGCCTGGGCGTAGACCCAGTTCAGCTCCAGTTCACCGTCGAAACCTTCCTGGAAAAACAGCTGCACGTAGCTTTGCAATTGCCAGTTGGCCTGCCAGTCGACACCGCCATACACGTTGCGCGGCAATAGGCTGATGTAGCCCATGATGCCCAGCGGGATGGCGATCAGGGCCAGCAGGGTCAGAACCACCGGGCTGAGCAACAGCGCACGGTTGAGGGCGGGAGAAGTGCTGCTGACGCTCATTTCAGGCCTCCATCAGCAGGCAGGCGTGGGGCGGCAGGTTGACCGCGACGCGATCGCCCACCACCCGTCCGCGATTCAGGCCTTCGTTGTTCTCGCGCAGCATGACCTTGATGTCGTTGTTCAGGCGGCACTGATAGAGGGTTGCGGTGCCGACATACAACACGGCCTCGATCACCCCGCGCAGGTGATGCGGTTGCGTCGGATCGACCAGTTGCGAGCGCTCCGGACGGAACGCCAGTTGCACGCTGGCGCCATCGAAGCTTTGGGCCGGGCAGGGGATTTCCACCGGCATGCCATTGGGCACGAAGAGTTTTTCGTTCTGCTGGCCGCGCTTGAGGTGACCGGGCAGGAAGTTGATGTCACCGATGAACTGCGCGACAAACTGATGCTGCGGCCGTTCGTAGATGTCATTGGGCGTGCCGATCTGCAGGATTTTGCCGGCGGACATCACGGCAATGCGATCGGACAGGGTCAGGGCTTCTTCCTGGTCATGGGTGACGAAAATAAAGGTGATCCCGGCTTCCTTCTGCACGCGCTTGAGTTCGACCTGCATTTCCTTGCGCAGCTTGAGGTCCAGGGCCGACAGCGGTTCGTCGAGCAACAGCACTTTCGGTTTCGGCGCCAGGGCCCGTGCCAGAGCCACGCGCTGTTGCTGGCCCCCGGACAATTCCGCCGGTTTGCGCTTGGCCAGGTGCTGCATTTGCACCAGCGCGAGCATTTCGTCGACCCGCTGCGCAATCTGCTTGTGATCAAGACCCTGCATCTCAAGGCCGAAGGCGATATTCTGCGCAACACTCATGTGCGGAAACAGCGCGTAGCTCTGGAATACCGTGTTGACCCGGCGCTTGAACGGCGGCAAATCATTGACCGGTTCGCCCGCGAGGCGAATCTCGCCGTCACTGACGTGCTCGAAGCCGGCGATGGTGCGTAGCAGGGTGGTTTTGCCACAGCCGGAAGGGCCGAGCAGGGTGAAGAACTCGTTGTCGGCAATGTCGACTGAAACGTTGTCGAGGGCTGGAGCCAGCCCCGGATCGTCGGAATACCGTTTAAAGACGTTACGCACTTCGATTGCAACTGGATGACCCATAATGGTGCATTCCTCTAATTATTGTATTCAAAATCTGGATGCAATTTAGAAATACCCGGATTAATCTGCTCGTGCAACCCCCTTTTGAAAGGCTGTTGATTCGCCTGGGGCTGATTGCAGGGCGCTGAAGGAGTGATCGAATGGCGGAAAAGAAACTGGAAACCACGGTCGACCGTGTCTACCAAGGGGTTTACGAGGCGATCAGCAAGCGCACCTTGCGTCCCGGGATGAAGCTGGGCGAGTCATCGCTGGCGGAACTTTTCAATGTCAGCCGCACATCGGTTCGTGCCGCGCTCAAGCAGTTGGAAGCCGATGGCCTGGTCACCACCGAGCCCAATAAAGGTGCGTCGGTATCGTTACCGAGCGACGAAGAGATCCGTTCGCTGTTCGAAACCCGGCGTTTGATCGAAATCGGCATCGTCAGCGAACTGTGCCGCCGCCGCGATACCGCGGTGACCCAGGATCTGCGCGATCACTTGCTGCTGGAGGACGAAGCGCATCAAAGCGGCGATCACGAGCGCCTGATCCATTTGCTCGGCGAGTTCCACATCAAACTGGCCCGCAGCCTGAACAACCCGGTGTTGCTGGACTGGTTCCAGAAACTGATCTCCCGCGCCTCGCTGTACGCTGCCGCGCTGGATGACGATAGCCACGAAGCCTGTCGCGATGACGAACACTTGCGGTTGATCGAGTACATCGAAGCCGGTAACCAGAGCGCGGCGATCGAGCTGACCTGCATGCATTTGAATGGCATCGAGAAGGCGATTCTGGATGTGGCCGCCACGTTGAAAACCGGTTATCACCCGCTTAAACACCTGATTGAGGTGTAATCATCCGGTCTGATACTGCAAATGCTCCCACAGGGTTTGCCAGTCACAGATTCTGGTCGTTCAGGATGGACCGCGAGAATCAGCTATACCTCTATGAAACCAATGCCATCCGCGATGCTCGAAACAAACGGGTGTGATTTCCTGGACAAGGTCAACCGATGCAGTTTCTAGAGGATAGCCACGGGTGTGCCGGCTGGGGCGGCGAAATGGCCGAGCGCATTCGTGCGTTCGACTGGCGCGGGACCGAGCTGGGCAACATCGACACCTGGCCCAAGAGCCTGAGCAGTTCGGTGCAACTGATGCTTGCCTCGCCACTGCCGATGGTGATGCTCTGGGGGCGGCCCGGCTACATGATCTATAACGACGCCTATTCGGAGTTTGCCGGCGGGCGGCATCCTTATCTATTGGGTTCTCCGGTCGAGCTGGGCTGGCCGGAAGTCGCCGAATTCAATCGACATGTGGTCGATACCTGCCTGGCCGGCGGCACGTTGTCCTACCGCAATAAAGAGTTGGTGCTGCTCAGAAGCGGCATCCCCGAAGACGTGTGGATGGACCTCTATTACAGCCCGGTCGCCGATGATGACGGCAAGCCCGCCGGGGTCATGGCAATGGTCGTCGAGACCACGGAGCGGGTGATTTCCGAACGCCGTCGACAGGCCGCCGAAGATGCCTATCGCGCCGACAACGAACGGGTACGCCTGGCGTTGAATGCCGGCGCCTTGCTCGGTTCGTTTGTCTGGGACGTGAAGAGCAATGTGTTGAGCGGTGATGAGCGTTTCGCCCGTACCTTTTCCTATCCCGCCGAACAACCGCTGGACAACCTGCCACAAGACATCGCCCAAGCGCATATCCACCCCAACGACCTCAGTTGGCTGCAGGAACAGGTCCGGCAATCGATGACGACTGGCGAACCCTTCAATGCCGAATATCGGGTCATTCGCCCTGATGGCAGTTATCGGTGGGTACTCGCCAGTGGCTGTTGCGAGTTCAACGAACAGGGCGAGCCGTTTCGTTTCCCCGGGGTGTTGATCGACATCCATGAACGCAAGATCGCCGAAGAGTCCTTGCTCAGGTTCACCCGTAATCTGGAGCAACGCGTGGCCGACGAAGTCGGGGCGCGGCTGGCGGCGGAAGAACAACTGCGCCAATCGCAGAAGCTCGAAGCCATCGGTGGCCTGACTGGCGGCGTGGCTCACGACTTCAACAACCTGTTGCAGGTGATCGCCGGCAACCTGCACTTGCTGGCCCGGCATGAGCCGAACAACGCCAATGTCCAGCGCCGGGTGGCGGCGTCGATTGCCGCCATCGAACGCGGGGCAAAACTGTCTTCGCAATTGCTCGCGTTTGCCCGTCGCCAACCCTTGTCCCCGGCCATTTATACGCCTGAGCAGATTTTCGATGGCCTGGGTGAGCTGTTGCAGCGCGCGCTGGGTGAAACCTTCGAAGTGCATATGAGTGCGTCCGCCCACCTTTGGCCGGTGTTCGTCGATCGCAATCAACTGGAAAATGCCATTCTCAACCTGGCCATCAATGCCCGGGATGCCATGAGAGGTGAGGGGACCATCGACCTGAGTGCGGAAAACATTCGCCTTGATCGCGCATTTTGCACGGGCAAGGGCATTGTCGCCGGCGACTATGTACGGGTATCGGTGGCGGACACCGGTGCAGGCATGCCGCCGCAGGTGCTCGCCCAGGCGTTTGAACCGTTCTTCACCACCAAACCCGACGGCCAGGGCACGGGGCTTGGCTTGAGCATGGTATTCGGCTTCGTCAAACAAAGCGGTGGGCACATCGAAATGTCCAGCGTCGTTGGCGAAGGTACCCGGGTGCAGTTGTACTTCCCGCGCAGCCTGCGCACGGTGGGCAAAGAGACAACCACTGCAGACGTGCAGCAACGTGGTGGCCACGAACGGATTCTGGTGGTCGAGGACAATGAAGCGGTGCGCGTTTCAACGGTGGAATTGTTGCGCGAAGAGGGTTATCAGGTGCTGACGGCCGCCAATGCCGACATCGCCATGCAGATGTTGCTGGAAGGCGTCGCAGTGGACCTGATATTTACCGATGTGGTCATGCCGGGCCTGATCAAGAGCTCGGATCTCGCGGCGTGGGCCAAGGTGCAGAATCCACCCGTGACGGTGCTGTTCACCTCGGGGCATACCCGTGACATTATCTCGCGCAACCACCAACTCAGCCCCGATACCCATTTGCTGGGCAAGCCCTACGGCCCCGACGCGCTGACCCGGATGATTCGTACGGTGCTCAACGGTTGAACACATTCCATCTGTGAGCCGAGCTTGCTCGCGAGGGCGGTGTATCAGGCAACCCTCCTGTTGACTGTGCCGACGTTTTCGTCGGAACGCCGCCCGGAGCAAGCTCGCTCCCACGAGGACCGGTGTTTTTTCAAATATCCAATCAAGGCAACCTGATGACCTCAAACCGCACCTCCACTCCAACCTCCGGCATGGTCAAGGTACGCGGTGCCCGGGAACACAATCTCAAGAACGTCGATGTCGATATCCCCCGCGATGCCCTGGTGGTGTTTACCGGGGTGTCCGGTTCGGGAAAATCGTCGCTGGCGTTTTCGACCCTCTACGCTGAAGCGCAACGCCGCTATTTCGAATCCGTCGCTCCTTATGCACGGCGCCTGATCGATCAGGTCGGCGTCCCGGATGTGGACTCCATCGAAGGCCTGCCTCCGGCCGTGGCCCTGCAGCAGCAACGCGGCACGCCGAGCACGCGTTCTTCGGTGGGCAGCGTGACGACGTTGTCGAGCTTGATCCGCATGCTCTATTCCCGCGCCGGCAGTTATCCGCCAGGCCAGCCGATGCTGTACGCCGAAGATTTTTCGCCCAATACGCCCCAGGGCGCCTGCCCGCAATGTCACGGCCTGGGCCGGGTGTATGAAGTCACCGAGGCGCTGATGGTCCCGGACCCGAGCCTGACCATCCGCCAGCGTGCCGTCGCCTCATGGCCCCTGGCCTGGCAGGGGCAGAACCTGCGGGACATTCTGGTGACCATGGGCTACGACGTCGATGTTCCCTGGCGTGACCTGCCGAAAAAACAGCGCGACTGGATTCTGTTCACCGAGGAAACCCCGACGGTGCCGGTGTATGCCGGCCTCACCCCGGAAGAAACCCGGGTCGCCCTCAAGCGCAAGATGGAACCGAGTTACCAGGGCACCTTCACCGGCGCGCGTCGCTACATCCTGCACACCTTCACCCATTCGCAGAGTGCGCTGATGAAGAAGCGCGTCTCGCAGTTCATGCTCGGCAGCCCGTGCCCGTTGTGCGACGGCAAGCGGCTCAAGCGCGAGGCGCTGTCGGTGACCTTTGCCGGCTACGACATCGGCGCGCTGTCACAGATGCCGTTGTTGCAAGTCGCTGAGGTGCTCAAGCCGGTGGCGGCCCAGCATTACCTGGAGGAGGGTGATGAAGCGGGCGATGTGCTGACCCACAGCCAGACCCGCGAGGCCCGAGAGCAGCGCGTCGCCCACGGCGCCAGCGGCCACGCCGACGCTCCTGATGTACGCCATACGCCGAACCTGTCGGTGGAGAAGCGCCTGGCCGCGCAACGAATCGCCCAGGATCTGCTGGAACGGGTCAGTACCCTGACCGACCTTGGCCTCGGTTACCTGGCGTTGGAGCGCAGCACGCCGACGCTCTCATCGGGTGAGTTGCAGCGTCTGCGCCTGGCAACGCAGTTGGGCTCGCAGTTGTTCGGCGTGATCTACGTGCTGGATGAGCCGTCGGCCGGCCTGCATCCGGCGGATGGCGAGGCGCTGTTCGACGCCCTGCAACGCTTGAAGGCCGCCGGCAATACCTTGTTCGTGGTCGAGCACGATCTGCAAACCATGCAGCGTGCCGACTGGTTGATCGACGTCGGCCCGGCGGCGGGTGAGCATGGCGGGCGGGTGCTGTACAGCGGTCCACCGGCCGGGTTGGCTGAAGTGGCCGAATCGCAAACCCGTGCCTACCTGTTTGCCGAGCAAGCCAGCCAGGCCCGTACCAGCCGCAAGGCCCGGGATTGGCTACGCCTGGAAGGCATTACCCGCAACAACCTGAATGATCTCGATGTCGAGTTTCCGTTGGGTTGTTTCACCGCGGTGACCGGGGTCTCGGGTTCGGGCAAGTCGAGCCTGGTCAGCCAGGCGTTGCTGGAACTGGTCGGCGCACACCTCGGGCGCCCGGCCGCCGACAGCGAACCCCAGGAATTGAATCTGGAAGACGACACGCCGCAGGTCAGCGGTGGTCAGGTGACGGCGGGGCTGGCGTCGATCAAACGCCTGGTGCAAGTCGATCAGAAACCCATCGGTCGTACCCCGCGTTCCAACCTGGCGACCTACACCGGGCTGTTCGACAACGTACGCAAGCTCTACGCTGCCACACCCGAGGCGCAAGCGGCGGGTTATGACGCCGGGCAGTTTTCCTTCAACGTTGCCAAGGGCCGTTGCCCGACCTGCGAAGGCGAGGGTTTTGTCAGCGTCGAGTTGCTGTTCATGCCCAGCGTCTATGCACCGTGCCCGACCTGCCACGGTGACCGCTACAACCCCGAGACACTGGCGATCACCTGGCAGGGCCGCAACATTGCGCAGGTGTTGCAATTGACGGTGGACGAAGCCGTCGAAGTGTTCGCCGAACTAACGGCCATCCGCCGCTCGCTGGAGGTGTTGCGCGACATCGGCCTGGGCTATTTGCGCCTCGGTCAACCGGCGACCGAGCTGTCCGGCGGCGAAGCCCAGCGCATCAAGCTGGCCACCGAACTGCAACGCAACCAGCGCGGGGCCACGCTCTATGTGCTCGATGAACCCACCACCGGACTGCACCCACGGGACGTCGATCGTTTGCTTGAACAATTGAACAACCTGGTGACGGCGGGGCACACGGTGATTGTCGTCGAGCACGAAATGCGCGTGGTGGCGCAGAGTGACTGGGTGATCGATATCGGCCCAGGGGCAGGGGATCAGGGTGGCAAAGTGGTTGTTGCGGGGACGCCGCAGCAAGTCGCCAAGAACAAGAAGAGCCGGACCGCGCCGTTTTTGGGGCGGGTGCTTGGCGCGGCGTGAAGGGGCGGTGGGGGCTCCTGCCGGTGTTTCTTGTGCCAATTCGGCCAACGGATGGAACGCCGCCCGCGAGATGGCTTCGAACCTGTATGGCCGGGCTGTTCCAGCCCCGCAATGACAGCGATGAACGAGGTCATCATGAGCGATAAAAGGGGTCCAGAGGACGACGCAATTACTGCCGAGCCGGAAAGCGCCGACAAATCGGTCGACCAGAAAAACCTTCACAGCGATAACGACAATGAGTTCAGTCCGGGTTTCAAGCCCGATCCGGATCGACCCAAGCCGGGTGACGAGACCGACGCCGACATTGATACCGATGGCGGTTAGGTTGAATGCAACGAGGCCGCATCCCTTGATGCGGCCTTTTTGTGTGGAAGGGGGCTATTTGCTTGGGTGTGCCGCCTGAAGTTTTTTCGCCATATCCAGGTGTTTTTCCAGCCCCGGCAGCATTTTCTGCGCGAAGCCTTTGAGTTCCATCCCGCCTTTGGTCTTGTCGTCGGTCACCGTGTTGGCCTCTTTCTTGAACAACTCGATGGTCTGTTCGTGGGCCTTGACCTGGTTGTTGGCATAGGCCGCGTCAAAGGATTCATCGCGCATGTCGAGGATTTTTTCCTTGGCCTGGTTGGTCAGTGTCGTGTTGTCCGGCACCTTGATGTCATTACTTTTCGCAATGGCCGCCAGTTCATCATTGGCCTTGGAATGATCGGTGATCATCATGTTGGCAAAGGCCTTGATGTCGGCCGAGCTGCTTTTTTCCAGCGCCAGCTTGCTGGTTTCGATCTCTGCGATGCCACCTGCGGCGGCGTGATCGACAAAGTCGTTGGAAGTCGCGGCGAACGCCGTGCCCATGCAGGTGCTCAAGGCGACGGCCAGAGTGAGGTGGCGCAGGTTGAATCCGTCCATAGGTGCATCTCCACGCAATTTTCATGGGTGATCGGGATGATCGTTAAGCTGTGGAGGCTGGCAGGCGGGCAAAGGTTTTATCGCGATTGCGACAGGACGACGAACGGACACCGCTGGTCTGACAGGTGGTCGACAGAACCGGTCAACCAAGGCCATTCTGATAGTTGGCGAACGCAATCAGTCGCGGTTGCTACCGATCAACAAACGGAGGTGTTCCATGCCGGTGTCACACGACCTTTATCAGGATCTGAAACGCTCAAAGGAAGAAATCCAGCAGAAACGCACCAAGGATCCGTTATTGGATTCGCTGCTTAACAAGTATTCGCAGGCAGATGCCGAAGTGGTCAAGGCAGAGCAGGCCAAGTCCAGTGATGACGCAGTGAAGAAGCTCAAGGAGACGCGCCTGATGGTCAAGGACAAGATCGTCAAACAACTCGAGTCGTCGTCCTGAAGACCCCACGAGCCACTGACGATCGGTGGCTGAAAAACTGGAACGGCGCTAACGACGGCACCTCGAATGATCAGAGTCCGTCATTACGGCGACAGACGAGGTGCCCCATGACTCATCCAAAATTCCCCAGCGAAGAACAGGGAGCCTTCGATCCCATCCCCACCCATCCCGTGCCTTTGAGCCCGGGGCGCAATACCGTCAATCCTGAAGAAGAACCCGGCCTCGACGAAGTGCCGGATGATGAAGCAGGCAAACCGCCGAAAAGGCGCGAGGGTATTGACCTGGATTCCGATTGACTCCTGACCCTGTGGGAGCGGGCAAACCCGCTCCTGCCATTTGATCAGTTTGTTATTGCAACGCCTCGCGCAGCGGCAAGCGCACCATGTTTTTCGCCGTCAGCGAACCGAAATACAGCCAGTCACCATATTCGCGCGCGGTCGTGATCGGTGAGTAATTGCCGCTGCTGCCGTCCTGCAGGTTGGCAATGACCCTGCCTTCGACATCGAGTCCGAGTACGAAAGCGCGTTTCTCCACCGGTTTGGGCAGCACGGTCATGGCACGTGCGATCACCTTGCGTATGAAGGGATGGGCCGCCGTGGAGTCGAGCAAGGCGTTGCGCGGCGCGTACAGCGCTACCCAGAAACGGTCGTGACCATTGAACGCCAGGTTGTCGGGCAGGCCTGGCAAGTTGTCGATGAACAGATCGTGGGTGCCCGCCTTGGGGCCGCTCAACCAGTAACGGCTGATCCGATAGGCGCCGGTTTCGTTGACCAGTACATAGGCATCGTCCGGCCCGAGTGTCACGCCATTGGCAAATTCCAGCTTATCCAGGAGCACGGAGGTTTTGCCGGTCTGGAAGTCATACCGCAACAAGCGGCCATCGCCACCGTGTTCGATGATCGCTTCACCATCCTTGCCATAGCCGAAGCGGCTGGAGGCATCGCTGAAATAGGCATAGTGCCCCGGCTTGTCGATGGCGACGTCGTCGGTGAAACCGAAGGGCAGGCCGTTGGCCTCGGTCGACAAGGCCACCAGGCGACCCTGGGCGTCCAGCGACAGCAGCCCCTTGACGGCATCCGCGATCACCAGCAAGCCGTTGGGGTGGCGAACCAGGCCCAAAGGGCGGCCACCGGTATCGGCCAGGACCTTGGTGACCTTGCCGTCAAGGCTGGTGCGAATCACCCGGCCGTCATGCAAACCGGTGATCAGCGTATCGCTTTCCAGCAGCAATGCTTCGGGGCCGTCGATGTCCGCAGCGCCGACAGACTCCACGCCCTTGAGGCGCTGATTGTCAGCGTAGGTGCCACTGATGAGGGAGGGCGCGGGTGCTGGCGTCCAGGCCACGGGTTTGACCCTGGTTGGCATCAGCAACAAGAAGGCAGCCACGACAATGACCACCAGCAGTAACCCATGGCGAAACCGGATCGAGCGACTCACGCGCGGACTTCCGCGAGGGCCAGGTGTTTTTCCGCCATCTCGCGCAGCGCCAGCATCGAGGCCGCTGACTCACGATCAATCCGGCGCTTGAGCAACAATCGATTGGCAAGGCGCATCGTCACGCCACTGAATTGATACTCCAGTGTGCGGATAAACCGCGTGCTATCACCCCGGACTTCACATTCGTAAGTCAGTGCCAGCGACAGTCCATGGTCGCCAAGCGCCTGTGCACGCCAGCGCAGCCCCGGCAGGTATTCATCAACCACCCAACTCAAATGCCCATCGCGTCCACCGGCGCGGATGTCTTCCTCGAAGCGCGCGCCGGCGTGCAGCGAGCCCTTTTGTCCGTTGATCCTGAGGGACGACGGATGCCACTGTGGCCAGTGGCTCACGTTGCTGGCGTAGGCCAGCACGGCAAAGGGAGTTCCGGCGATCTCGATCTGATGCTGTATGCGTGTCATGGGCGTGCTCGTCGGCTGCGGGATCGCCGGCTCCGGTTCCCAATAGAGGGTGCCGAACAGGTAATCCATCAATGGAAAAACGATGTTGAAATTGCGCTCCTGCATCAGCTCGCGACGGTGATGCAGTTCATGCAAGCGGCGCATCTGACGGATCCACGGCAGGCGCGTCAGCGGGTTGTGCGGCGGCAGATGCTCGCAGGCATGGAACACTTCATAGGCCAGGTAGCCGAGGACCAGGAAACCACCGACCAACCCGGCGACATTGACGTCCAGTTGCTTGAGCAGCCACCAGAGGGGCAGGGTGATGAGCAGGGTGTGCAACACGATCAACCAGGCGGGAAACAGAATCACCCGCCAGTCGCGGGCGCTGTCGTAGGTCATGTGGCCCGGCGCGAAAAAACTGTGATGGTCGCCGGCGTGACGGGAATAGAACAGTCGCGCGTAACTTTTTTTCTGATGGCCCAGGTGCCGATGCACCCTGTACACAACGAAGTTGAAGAACAATAACGTCAGCGGCACCGCCAGCCATTCAGCCGGTTGTACCTGGTGCACGTTGCTCCAGAAAACGGCGATGGCGAGCAAGCCGAACAGCAGCACGAAGGCACCGTGCAGCCATGGGTTATAGAGCGGGTGAATGTTGGCGCGGTAGCGGCTGCGGAATCCCTCGGTGGTCTGCCTCACTGCAATCACCTGTCGTTATTGTTATCTCCAGCAGCGTAGACGATCCCGGCGTTTTGGCTGGCCAACCTCGATGACACAAGTGCCACGATCCGGTGCAAGGTGGACTCAGATCAGCGGGTTCCAGCGCTGCGACCAGTCTTCATCGGACTGGATGACGTCGCGCAGCAGGTCGAAGGCCCGTTGCAGGGTTTCCGAATCGCGGTCGCGGGAGTAGACCAGATAGGTCGGGTAACTGAACTCCGGGGCTTTCGGGACTTGTTCCAGCACGCCGCTCTCCAGGTAGCTCTGCACCACGCGGGTGCGGAAATAGCCGCTGCCGCCGTTTTCCAGGATGTATTGCAAGCCCAACGGGCCGAGATTGAAGGTCAGGGCGGCTTTGGCTTTTTCCGGCAGTGCGGCATCGTGCTGACGCCGGAAGTCCTGGCCCCAGTCAATGTAGACGTAAGGCTCGGCCCGCCCGGGCTGACGCACGAGGACCAGTTTTTCCTCCAGCACTTGTTCGACCTGCAAGCGTGGCCAGTATTCGGGCTGATAAACCAGCGCCGCGTCCAGCACCCCCAGTTCCAGCTGGCGCAGCAGGTTCTCGCCGTCGCGGATTTCCATGCGCAGTGCGTGACTGGGGATTTTCTTGCGCAGCTCGCCGGCCCAGCTGAGCATCAACGGGTTGCACAGACTGACCTCGCCGCCGATGTGCAACACATCGTGATATCCCTCGGGCAATGGCAAGTCCCGTCGCGCGGCTTCCCAGGTTGCCACCAGTTGATTGGCATACACCACGAAGGCTTCGCCGTTGGGCGTCAGGCGGGCGCCGGCGCGGTTGCGCACAAACAGGGTGCTGCCCAGTTGGCTTTCGAGTTTCTGTACCCGTGCGGTGATCGCGGTCTGGGTGACGTGGAGCTTCTCGGCCGCTGCGGCAAGGCTGCCATGGCGGACGATTTCCAGAAAGGTGCGGGCGAGTTCGATGTCCATGGGGTGGCCGGTTCGAGAGGTGCACGCATTGTAAGAGTCTCGGTGGCCCGCCGATACCCTGGACTGATCCCTGCCATAAGAGGCGCAATTTGGGGGAGCGAGCCTGCTCGCGAAGACGTCGTGTCAGCCGACGTCACTCTTGAATGACACATTGCTTTCGCGAGCAGGCTCGCTCCCACCATTGGATTGGTAGTGCTGGCGAGATCGTCGTTTAAAACGCAAAACACGAACAGCCAAACGCGCCCCAGAACCCACGGAAGTCGCTCACCGGCGCAGTCGACAACCGCGCACGCTCGTGACTGTGTGCATGTACCGCACAGGCGCCGACGCATTGATGGACTTGCGCCGTCAGCGGTGCCAGCGGCTTCCAGTGTCCCGGCACTTTGGCCACCGGTGACCATTCCGGCACCACGGGGATCGGTGGCGGGCCGAGCTTCTCGAACTCGACGCTGCCGTACACGATCTTGCCGTCGACGATGGTCAGCACCGCTTCGATGCCTTTGATGCCGTCGTCTTCGATGTGGAAATAGTCCGCCGAGAGCGCAATCAGGTCCGCCAATTGCCCGACCTTGATCTGGCCTTTCTTGCCTTGTTCAGACGAGAACCAGGCGCTGCCATGGGTGAACAGCTCCAGCGCGGTGTCGCGGCTCAGGCCTTGAGGTTGAAGCGCCAGCCCGCCGACAGTCCGGCCGCTGACCAGCCAATACAGTGAAGTCCACGGGTTGTAGCTCGACACCCGCGTGGCATCGGTGCCAGCACCCACTGGCAAGCCCTCGGCCAGCATGCGGGCAATCGGCGGTGTGTGCTCGGCGGCTTTGGCACCGTAGCGGTCGACGAAGTATTCGCCCTGGAACGCCATGCGATCCTGAATCGCGATACCGCCACCCAGGGCTTTGACCCGCTCGATGTTCCGCGGGGTAATGGTTTCGGCGTGATCGAAAAACCACGGCAAACCGGCAAAGGGAATATCGCGATTGACCTTCTCGAACACGTCGAGCATGCGGCTGATGGATTCGTTGTACGTGGCGTGCAGGCGGAAAGGCCAGCGTTGCTCAACCAGGTGTCGAACCACCGGCTCCAGATCCTGTTCCATGCTGGACGGCAGGTCAGGACGAGGTTCGAGGAAGTCTTCGAAATCGGCGGCGGAGAACACCAGCATCTCCCCGGCACCGTTGTGCCGCAGGAAGTCGTCGCCCTGACCGTACTGCGAGGTACTGGTCCAGTGCTTGAAGTCGGTCAGTTCTTCCTTGGGCTTTTGAGTGAACAGGTTGTAGGCGATGCGCACGGTCAGTTGTTGCGCTTTGGCCAGTTGCTGGATGACTTGATAGTCGTCCGGGTAATTCTGATAACCGCCGCCGGCATCGATCACGCTGGTGACTCCCAGGCGATTGAGTTCGCGCATGAACTGACGTGTCGAGTTGACTTGATATTCCAGCGGCAGCTTCGGTCCCTTGGCCAGGGTTGAGTACAGAATCATTGCGTTGGGTCGGGCGATCAGCATGCCGGTGGGGTCGCCGTTGGCGTCCCGCTGGATTTCGCCGCCCGGAGGGTTCGGTGTATCGCGGGTATAGCCCACCACTTTCAGCGCGGCCCGGTTGAGCAGGGCTCGGTCGTACAAATGCAGGACAAATACCGGGGTATCGGGTGCTGCCTTGTTCAATTCTTCGAGGGTCGGCAGACGCTTTTCCGCGAACTGGAATTCGCTCCAGCCGCCCACCACCCGTACCCATTGCGGCGTTGGCGTGCGGTCAGCTTGATCCTTGAGCATGCGCAGGGCATCGACCAGGGACGGCACGCCTTCCCAGCGCAGCTCGAGGTTGTAGTTGAGGCCGCCGCGGATCAGGTGCAAGTGCGAGTCGTTGAGGCCGGGAATTACAGTACGGCCATGCAGGTCGACGACTTGTGTGGCGGGGCCTTGCAAAGCCATGGCCTGGGCATCGCTGCCGACCACCACGAAGCGCCCGTCCTTGATCGCCACAGCACTGGCCTGGGGTTTCTTGCGATCAACGGTGTGCAGGCGTCCGTTGTACAAAATGAGATCGGCGGGGGTATCGGGCATGGTTTTACTCCCTGCTGACAGCGGGCTGATCCGGGCACCCGCGGCGCCTGCCGAAAGGCCTTGCAGTACACTTCGGCGATTGACGCCGTCGTGCTCTTCAGGTGGGCTCATGGCAGTGCTCCGCGTAAAAGGATCGAGGGGCAATCGGTCGATGTCTGACGCATGCGGCCAGAAGGAATATAGCCGGCTATTGCGCAGCTAGCCGTATTGCTTGCGCCAGAAACGACGAATCCCGCCACTGGGGGCGGGATTCGTTGGCAATCGGGCGTGCTCCGATGGTTGGGAGCGACAGGCTTAGCCCGGGAACAGTTCGGACAGTTTCATCGCCAGCATCATGTCGCCTTCAGCGCGCAGTTTGCCGCCCATGAACGCTTGCATGCCGTCGGTTTCGCCGCTGACGATGCCTTGCAGGGTTTCGCCGTCCATCACCAGAGTGACCTGGGCGTCCGGGTTTTCGCCTTCTTTCAGCTCGCAGGTTTTGTCTTTGACAACCAGCGAGAAGTTCTTGGTGTCGTCGATGCGGAAACCGAAAACCAGGTCCAGACCGGCAGCAGCGTCTGGGTTGAACTTGGCTTTCATTGCTTGTACGGCATCAGCTACGGAGGTCATGGTTCGATCCTTTCTTGGGTAATTAGAGCTGGGTGATTACAGCCAGGGTCACAATAGTCCGGACTCAGCGAAACGTGATGAGTTCCGGGGCCTTCAGCAGTTGCAAGTGCGCATGACTGTTGAAGGAAGCCAGTGCCACCTCGCGACCACGAAACTTCAATTGGTTGAGCGAGGTGTTGACGATTTGCCAGTTCAATTCAAACGCCTGTGCGGCAGGTATTCGCGTAATGAGGTGAAGCAGGGCCGTGATGGTGCCGCCGGAAGTGAATACGGCGATTTTCTGGTGATTGCCGGCTTGTTCGAGGATCCGGTTCAGACCGGCCTGAACACGTTCGACAAAGCCTGGCCAGCTTTCCAGACCTGGTGTGTCGTAGGTACCAGCGAGCCAGCGATCGATGATCAGGGCGAATATGCGCTGGAACTCCGCGCGGTTTTGCGCGGCATTGCGCAGGATGTCCAATGCTTCCGGCTCATCCTGCAACAGGGCCGGGAGCAGGGCGCGGATCACGGCGTCGGCGTCGAATTCATTGAACGCGGAATCGGTTTCCAGGATCGGAGCCGGCAGGCCTACGGCAGCAAACTGTTCCAGCGCGCTGTTGGCCGTGTGTTGCTGGCGGCGCAAGTCGCCGGACAGGCATCGATCGAAGCGGATACCGAGTTCGGCGAGGTGTTGGCCAAGTATTTCCGCCTGGCGTATACCGATAGGCGACAGGACGTCATAGTCGTCTGCACCAAAGGAGGCCTGGCCATGTCGAATCAAATAGATACTGCCCACGTCCGCGTCGTCCCGGTACGTTGAAGGTTTGGCGAGGTTATGAGGATGGCGGTGAGCTGTCAATGAAAAAACATACGCTTGTTTGAAATGCTCGTTGGACGCTCGTTGCCAGAGCTTTCACAGCTGGTCGCAAGGCCGGCGCATGGGTATGCTGGAGTCATCCGCGCGCGTTCATGCCGCGCATCGTTTGAGGAGTCCCTGTGGAGTTTTTCACCGAGTACGCCAGTTTTCTGGCCAAGACCGTGACCCTGGTGATCGCCATTTTGGTGGTCCTGGCCAGTTTTGCGGCATTGCGCAGCAAAGGTCGACGCAAGGCTGCCGGGCAGTTGCAGGTCAGCAAGCTCAATGATTTCTACAAAGGCCTGCGTGAGCGCCTGGAGCAAACCCTGCTCGACAAGGACCAGCTCAAGGCCTTGCGCAAGTCCCAGGCTAAAACCGAGAAAAAGCAGAAGAAAAAAACCGAGGCCAGGTCCCGGGTGTTCGTGCTGGATTTCGATGGCGACATCAAGGCATCGGCAACTGAAAGCCTGCGCCATGAAATTACCGCACTGCTGACCCTCGCCACGCCCAAGGATGAAGTCGTGTTGCGCCTGGAAAGCGGCGGCGGCATGGTCCACAGCTATGGCCTGGCTTCCTCGCAACTGGCGCGTATCCGTGAAGCGGGCGTGCCATTGACTGTCTGCATCGACAAGGTCGCGGCCAGCGGTGGCTACATGATGGCGTGCATCGGCCAGAAGATCATCAGCGCACCTTTCGCGATCCTTGGCTCCATCGGCGTGGTGGCGCAGTTGCCCAACGTCAATCGCCTGCTGAAAAAGCATGACATCGACTTCGAAGTGCTCACCGCCGGTGAATACAAGCGCACCCTGACCGTGTTTGGCGAAAACACCGAGAAGGGGCGGGAGAAATTCCAGGAAGACCTGGACATCACCCATCAACTGTTCAAGAACTTTGTCTCGCGCTATCGCCCGCAACTGGCGATCGACGAAGTGGCTACCGGTGAAATCTGGCTCGGTATCGCGGCATTGGACAAGCAACTGGTGGACGAACTGAAGACCAGTGACGAGTATCTGGCCGAACGCGCCAAGCAGTCCGAGCTTTATCACCTGCACTACGCCGAGCGAAAAAGCCTGCAGGAGCGCATCGGCATGGCGGCCAGCAGCTCGGTCGACCGCGTCCTGCTGAGCTGGTGGGGCCGATTGACCCAGCAACGCTTCTGGTAACTCAGGCGGAATCGAGAGAAATCAGGCCGGGGCATTTGCCCCGGTTTTTTTTTGCCTGGCAATCTCCATGGTTGTCCTCCAGGACGCGGCGAATTCTCCGAGGGCAGGCGGCGATCCGTCCTGTTTTCGAGGGCGTGGCGGCTGGTTATGTTGGTGCTCCTTTTATTTGCCATGGAATGCACATGAATGACCAACCGCGTGACCCTCACATTGCGCTCACCACAACTGATCGGCCCATGCACGAAGCATTGAATTCGCTGGTCAGCAGTGCTTTGCCACAATCTCCCGAGCAATTCGGCACACAATTGATCCGGAAAAAATGGGGCGAGGACATCGACCCGC
Source organism: Pseudomonas moorei (assembly GCF_008801475.1). GTDB lineage: Bacteria > Pseudomonadota > Gammaproteobacteria > Pseudomonadales > Pseudomonadaceae > Aquipseudomonas > Aquipseudomonas moorei. The sequence goes on from NZ_VZPP01000001.1 coordinate 91,119, forward strand.
AGACCGCCCACCTGACAACACTGGATTACCACTACCGGGGGCACCCGCCACAGGACGGGATCGAGCAAGGACAGGTCGCGAGCTCACGGACGCTGGTGCAGGCCTTGCTGTCCAATTATCAAACCGTCGGGGACGGGCGTTTCGCGGAAACGGTTTTCGGTCTTTACACGCCACCCGACGTCGGCCCGTCCATTCGCATTGTCCAGAACGTCGATGAATTCGCTGACCACGGCAATGGCAACCACCACACCTACGAAGGCATTTATCGGCAAACCGTGCCGCAGGTCTATGGGCCAACCACGCAAATCGCCCTCAGGCCAGCAGACTTCAAGCAGTGGGTGTGGCAGCTGAATCTGAAAACCCGCTATCAGGCCTATCTCGAAAGCGCCTGGCCCTCGGATGAGCAAATCGCCGGCGCCGCACCTTGCGACCTGAGGACCTCAGCCAAGGCCGCCTTCGTCATGAGCGCGTTCCTGCAACATCAGGAAGGCAGCTTGACCGGCGAAGGGCTGGCTCTGGCGCTGCTGGCGTGCGGTTTGCCGGCCCGGCAGACCTGGGAGGCATTGACCATCGCTCAATTGAGCGCCGCAACCCGCGTCCATTCGCCCATCGTCGCCGGTCGCCTGACGATCTACCGTTACACCTCGACCGATCTCTGGTGTTTTCGCCAGCACACCGGCTCCAGGGTCTTGCTGTACATCCCGGGCAACTCCTCACCGCTGCATGAGTTCGTCGATATCCAGCACCTGCGCCAATGGGTCGTGGCCCAAGGCAAGGTGGCCGAGACAAGTCGGGCGTTGGCTGCGCACTTTGTCGAAGAGGATCGCCAGGACGGCACCTTCCATGCGGGCGTGTTGACTGCGCTGGAGGGCATGGTGGTCTTCCCCAGGGAGCACTGGTTGAAAAAGAACGCCGGGTTTTTCAACAATGACGGGTTCTGGGACCCGCAGGATTATGTGGGCATCGAGCGCTCACCCGCGGCCGCTGACCCGTTCGCTGAATTGGTGCTGACCATGAAGCAGGCAGCCATGGCCAGCGTCAACAACATCCGTGATGATGCCCAGGTCAACCGAGACGACTTGAGCGCGGTGGTGGAACCGCTCGTGCAGTGGATCAACCGCCTGGGCCCTTTGGCGTTGTTCATTCCCGGAGGCGAGGGCGTGCTGGTGCTGGCCGGGATCATCGACGCCGGTTATGGCATCAACCAGGCCGTCAACGGTGACACTCCCGAGAAGCGCTCGGAAGGTGTGACGCGCACGATCCTCGGCTTGCTCAATGCGCTGCCGCTGGCCAGATCGATTGCCGAACTCAAGGTCGAAGGCCATGTGGCCGAAACGCTGCACGAGTCACCGGAGCCAAGCAGCGAGTCGAGCATCCAGCCAGTTACCGACACAACGCTTCAGCCCGCGTCCGCGCCGGCTTTGTCGTCGCCCACGACACGCCTGGAACTCATGCGCGGAGTCTGCACACCCTTCGCTTCCTTCAGCGACGAGGTCCTGAGCCAGATCGCGCGTGTCAGCACGGTCGACGACGACATGTTGCGTTTGATGCTGGCCGGACGCCCGCCGACTCCGCTGCTGGCTGATACCATCACCCGCTTCAAACTTGACCGGGAGCTTGAAGCGATCGCCGATCCGGCGACACGCACCGGCTTGTTCAACTCCCGCTATCAGGCGCTCCAGCACTCGGGTCATGAGTGGGTCCGCTTGTTCCAGCGCGAGTACCCCTGTTTGCCAAAAACCGTGGTGGAGCAAATCCTCGACCGTTCGGGCGTGGAGATCGAACGCCCGGTTGATGTGGCCGAGGCGCTGAAAGTGCTCAGGCGACTGGACGGCAAGGCGCGAGAATATCAGCAGCATGTCAGGCTCAATCGAGCCTATGAAGGCCTGTACTTGCGCTCGATTGTCCACCCTGAGTCTGACGTCCTGGCCTTGCATTCACTGGTACGGTTACCTGGGTGGCCGACATCCTTGCGCATTGAGGTGCTGGAAGGGGCGGAGGGTGGCCGGCTGCTGGATCGCTGCGGCCCACTTGTTGCGCTCGATTGCCGACGGTTGATCAAGATCGCGGATCGCTATTGGCCGTCTGCGGCGTTGAAACCTGGTCGTGAAGGCTCGGACCTGTTCACTGCGCTGGTTGACCTGTTGTCCGTCGAAGAGCGCACCGCATTGTCATTGCCCGCACCCGCTCCGGCAGGCGAGTTGCGCCTGCGCCTTGGCGAGCGAACGTTGTCCCGTACCGAATTGATGCTTGGCCTCAGCAGAATGGATTCGAAATTGCCTTTCGAAACCCCTGCACTTCGCGGCGGCGGATTTCCAAATACGCTTCAGGGGGCGTCCCTGAGCCGTGAAGTCGTGCGATTGCAGGTCAGGGAGCTTTACCCGGACTTCACCGATGCACAGGTCGACGAGTTGTTGACGGGCGCCGGTGCCGGGGCGCAGGCGCTGCTGGAGCGCCTGACCCTGCAATTGCGACAACTTCATACCGATCTGGTGCATTGGATCGACCAGACCGTGTCGGATCTCGATGACATGGATCTGGATTTTCTTGCCGTTGGCGATGAAGGCACCGCGGGCATGACCCCTCAGCAGGTGGCGGCGCACAATGCTGAGATGCTGGAGCACGTGATCGAGTACGAGCGCGAAACCAGGAGAGAGCTGGCCGACGAATTGATGCTCCTCTGGCAGAAGTGCCCGCCCGAAGGCAATAAAGTCATGTCCGAGGGGGTATTCGCCGGCTACCGGCTCGATCTGGGGTTTGAGGACTACCACCGCTTGCCGGTGATGAACGTTCGATTCGATGAAGTCATCGAACTGTCGATGCAGGCGCTGCACCTGGTCGAACGCGAATCTCTGAATGGGTTTCTGGAAAGTTTCCCTAACCTGCGCACGTTGAATCTGGAGCGTATCGACCTGCGTCTGCCCAACCCGGATGGCGTGCTGGAAGGTCGCCTGCCGCCGGCGATCCGGCAAATGAAGCGGCTCACTTCGCTCAACCTCAAGTCGACGTTTCTGACGTTCAAGGAGAATACGGCTGCGCAACTGAGCGACTTGGTCGGTTTGCAGAACCTGGACCTGAGCGACAACCCTTTGGACGTTGCGCCTGTCGTATTGGGGATGAAGGCACTACGGGTGCTGAAGCTGAGCAATACCGGGATCAGTCACTGCCCGATCGGTATCGTCGATGAGCCGTTCATGACCTCGCTGGACTTGCGTCACAACCGGATCAGCCGGGTTCCCCAGGCGATACTGAACCAGGCGGTGTCCCGGGACCGGGTCTGGCTCTGGGACAATCCGCTGACGGACGAGGAGACACTGTCGCGTCTGGTCGACCACCGTGAACGCACGGGCATCAATCTGTGGCTAAGCCAGCCGGGTGCAGGGTATGGCAGTGCCATGCCGTGGCTGCAAGAGGGTGATGAAATGTTGCGGGCGGCGCGGCAGCAGGTCTGGCAACGGCTGGCGGCCAGGCCATTGGGCGGTGCGTTTCTGCGTGTCATCGATGGATTGAGCCTGATGGCTGATTTCCAGGTGGGTTACCTGATCCTGCAAGCCCGGGTATGGCGATTGCTGAATGCAGCGGAGGCTTCAGAGGAGCTGTGGGGCTGGCTACGCCAGTGCATGGAGGCGAGGACGCCCGATGCGGAAAATCCGTTCAGGCTGTTCACTATTCTGGAGGACCGCGTGCGGCTTTACGTGGACTGGGTCGCCTTGGGGCGGCCAATTCCGATGGCCAATCTTCCGAATCCTTGATCGAAAGGTGAAACGCCTTGAACCCCGCAAAGGGTTCAAGGCATCACGATCAACGGCGACGGAACAGCGGCAGCGGTTCGTCGGTGGCGGCCTGGTAAGTCACCGAGAAGTCCTTGAGGCTTTCCAGCGCTTCATACGGATCTTTGTCGGCGCGCAATGCAAAGGCATCGAAACCGCAGCGACGCAGATAGAACAACTGGTCGCGCAGCACGTCGCCAATCGCCCGCAGTTCGCCTTTGAAACCATAACGGTCACGCAGCAGGCGGGCGTTGGAGTAGTTGCGGCCATCGGTGAAGGCCGGGAAATTCAAGGCGATCACCTTGAAATTTGCCACGTCTTCGCCGATTTCTTCGGCTTCTTCATCGGCATCCAGCCAAACGCCCAGGCCGCCGTCGCGGGCCTTGAGCATGCGGCTGTGTTCGCGCCACAGCGCCAACGGGACGATGTAGTCGTCGCAGTTGGTGATCTCGTCGATGCTGAAATCCTTGGGCAGCAGGTGCCAGGTTTCGTCGACGACTTCGTTGTTCTTAATGATTCGCTGCATAGACGCGTTCCTTGAAGAGGTCGATGCCAATACGCTGATAGGTGTCGATGAAGCGCTCGTCTTCGGTACGCTGTTCCACGTATACGTCGATCAGCTTCGAGATCACGTCCGGCATGTCGTCCTGGGCGAAGGACGGGCCGAGGATCTTGCCCAGGCTGGCGTCGCGACTGGCGCTGCCACCGAGGGAGACCTGGTAGAACTCTTCACCTTTCTTGTCCACCCCGAGAATGCCGATGTGGCCAACGTGGTGGTGACCACAGGCGTTCATGCAACCGGAGATGTTCAGGTCCAGCTCGCCGATGTCGAACAGGTAATCCAGGTCATCGAAACGACGCTGGATCGATTCGGCGATCGGGATCGACTTGGCGTTGGCCAGGGAGCAGAAGTCGCCACCCGGGCAGCAGATGATGTCGGTCAGCAAACCGATGTTCGGCGTGGCGAAGCCTTGCTCACGCAATTCGCCCCACAGGGTGAACAGTTTGTCCTGCTCGACATCCGCCAGAATGATGTTCTGCTCGTGGGACGTGCGCAGTTGACCGAAGCTGTAGCGGTCGGCCAGATCGGCCACGGCGTCGAGCTGCTTGTCGGTGATGTCGCCCGGCGCAACGCCGGTCGGCTTCAGGGACAGGGTCACGGCAACATAACCTGGCTGCTTGTGGGCCTGGGTGTTGCGCGCGCGCCAGCGGGCGAAACCCGGGTGCTGCTGGTCGAGTTCGGCCAGCTTGGCGTTCTGGTTGTCCAGCGCCTTGTAGTCCGGGTCGACGAAGTGTTTGGCAACGCGATGCACTTCGGCTTCGGTCAGCGTGGTCTGGCCACCGCGAAGGTGCTCCATTTCCGCATCGACTTTCTGGGCGAAGACTTCTGGCGTCAGCGCCTTGACCAGAATCTTGATCCGCGCCTTGTACTTGTTGTCGCGACGACCGTAGCGGTTGTAAACCCGCAGGATGGCGTCGAGGTAGCTCAACAGGTCTTGCCAGGGCAGGAACTCATTGATGAACGCGCCCACCACTGGCGTACGGCCCAGGCCGCCGCCCACCAAAACACGGAAACCCAGCTCGCCAGCGGCGTTATGCACCGGCTCCAGGCCGATGTCGTGGACTTCGATGGCGGCGCGGTCAGAGGTCGAACCATTGATGGCGATCTTGAATTTACGCGGCAGGTAGGCGAATTCCGGGTGGAACGTGGTCCACTGACGGACGATCTCACACCACGGACGCGGGTCGATCAGCTCGTCGGCGGCGACACCGGCGAACTGGTCGGTGGTGACGTTGCGCAGACAGTTGCCGCTGGTCTGAATCGCGTGCATCTGCACAGTAGCCAGTTCAGCCAGGATGTCCGGAATGTCTTCCAGCGCCGGCCAGTTGAACTGCACGTTCTGCCGGGTGCTGATGTGGGCATAGCCCTTGTCGTAGTCACGGGCAATCCTGGCCATCATTCGCATCTGGCGCGAAGTCAGTTGGCCATAAGGCACCGCAACCCGCAGCATTGGCGCGAAGCGCTGGATGTAAAGCCCGTTTTGCAGGCGCAGGGGGCGGAATTCTTCTTCGCTCAGCTCGCCTGCCAGATAGCGTCGGGTTTGATCACGGAACTGCTTGACGCGGTCCTCGATGATCCGCTGATCGTACTCGTCGTATACGTACATATAAGTCCTGTTCTCAGGCTTGGGCCGGTCGGAAACAGCGGCGTTTTTTTGCTTGCTGGAATCCGATAATACCTCGGCAATTCTGCGCGCACGGCCGCGCACTCCCCACGGAGCCGGGGCACGATACCAGTTTGCAGTTATGCGCAAAAGTGATGTTTGAGTATATGTAAAGAACCAAATCGCCTAATGAGAATCGTTGTGGCAATGACCCTGTTTGTGGTGCGGGCAATCGTCGTCTTTACTGTGATCGAGTCTTTATGCAATCACCGATAAAACCGACAAGAGGCGATGCAATGAGCAACCCTACTAAAGCGACAAAAAGTGATAGCACGGTCGACGCCTGGGCGATTCTGTTCCTGATCATTCTGGTCGTCGGCACAGCGGTATATTGGGTGAGTCACCAGTAAACGACCCCGTCCGGGCCTCGTTCTGACGATTGTCGGACAAAAACCGGAATAAACGCCGTTTTACGGACGTTCGCTGGCTATAATGCGCGGCGTATTTCCGGGGGCTCGGACGACCAATGTTGAAGTTTCTGTGTGGTGCATTACTGGCGCTGGGCACGGTCGTGGGACCTTCTGCCCAAGCGGAATCAGTACTGTTCCTGAATCCGGGGACACCCAGGGAAGTTTTCTGGACCAGCTATTCGCAGTTCATGCAGGCCGCCGCCGATGATCTGCGCATCGACTTGCGCATCGTCTATTCCGACCGTACCTCCGAAATCACCATCGGCCAGGCGCGAGAAGCCCTGCTGGGACCAAGTCGCCCCGATTATCTGGTGTTCGTCAACGAAGAAAGCGTCGCCCCTGAAATCTTGCGTCTGGCAAAGGGCAGCGGTGTGAAGCTGTTCATGGTCAATAACGCTCTGAGCCCGGACCAGATGCGTTTGCTCGGTGCACGTCCCGACAAGTATCCCGATTGGGTGGGCAGCCTGGTGCCCAACGATGAGGAGGGCGGCTACCTGATGCTCAAGGAGCTTATTCGCCTGCACCCTCCGGCCGCCCCGGGCCAGGCCATTGACCTGCTGGCCTTCTCGGGATTGAAAATCACACCATCCGCGCAGTTGCGCGAGAAAGGCATGCGAAGGGCATTGGCCGAACACCCTGAAGTGCGCCTGCGACAGCTGGTTTATGGTGGCTGGACCCGGGAACGGGCCTATGAGCAGGCCAAGCTGCTATTCAAGCGCTACCCACAGACATCCCTGGTGTGGACGGCCAACGACGAAATGGGTTTTGGCGCGATGCAGGCTTTCGAAGAAGCGGGCGGTAAGCCCGGCAAGGATGCGCTGTTCGGCACCATCAACAATTCACCCGCCGCCTTGCGTGCGTTGCTCGATAAGCGATTGAGCGTGTTGTTGGGCGGGCATTTCAGTTTGGGTGGCTGGGCGTTGGTGCAGTTGCATGACTACGACCAGGGTGTCGATGTCAGCCAGTATGGCGGTCGTGACCGGCAGATTCCGTTATTGCAGGTAATTGATCGGGCACAGGCCCGGCGACTGCTGGCGATGGGCAGCGCTCAGAATTTCGGTGTGGATTTTCACAAGCTGTCGGCCAGGGGGCGGCCGATCTCATACCGTTACCCGTTCAGCCTGCAGACCTTGATGCACTGATTCGCTTCAGAGACCGGCCATAAGCAGCACCAGTTTCACGATGCCGAACAGCGCCAGAGCGAACACGGCCGTGAACAGCACTCCCAGGATCACGAAATGGCTGGGTTTGCCGTGGGTAAAATCCCGCGCCCGATTCTTCCCGCTTTGCACCCCGAACGCCGCTGCCATGACGCTATGCAGCATTTGCCAGAAGGTCGGCGGCTTGTTGTCGACTGGATCGTCCATAAATCCCCCGTCTGAAGGTAGATCCTTCAAGCATAGCCAATCTGCTGACTCGTGCCGTGGCCTGTCGTTGCGCGATTGAAGCAGGCAGTTACTGATTGCCACTGACGCCATATTTATCTACCGCTGTCAGGCCTGTACGAAATGATGTTCTGACGCTCCAATTATCAGGAGCGACAGCATGCCCATCTCACCCTCTCGTTCATCACTGTCGAAATCGCTGCGGCCTGGGAAAAGCAGCATCCACAGCGAATTAATCAGTCAAATGACGCCCGGCTGGCTGATCGATGCCGTGCCGGCAAGAAGGACCGCAATAAAGGAGGCTGGCACGCAGCCACCCAATTGGTATCTGGGGGCCTCCCTCGAACAACAACGGGCGCTGGCAGAGAGCTATAAACGAAGTTTTGCCGCGCAGACCGTGCTGGACAAGGCGATGTCGACGTTACAAGACATCGACACCTTTGCCGAACCCCTACTGACCGAGGCGCTCAAGGATCGCTTCGGCGTAGAGGTCGACGTCCACAAGACGTTGTTGTGTCTGAGGCGACCTCTGGACATCGGCGTATTGGAGATCGAAATCTCTACCTTCGAGGTGTTGAAGCTTTCGTTGTTGCAGGCCGCGTTGCACAACTTCGAGGCATCCGAGTGTGAAGCGGGCGCTTTCCATGAGCAGTCAGGGTTCGTTGTCGAGACCGCCACCCCCGGCACATTCCAGGCTACCGCCCTTAGCCTGACGGTCAGCCAGTTTCTGTCGTTATGCCGCGATCTGGATATCGGCGCCCAATATCAAACCTATGTGAAAGCGTTTCTCCATCAGACGGATACGCAAGCCGAAAAATCCCTGCGTCGCAACTTCATCACCAGCCAGAAAGCGGCGTTGAGGGCTGCCGCTGAACAGGCCTTGTTGAAAAAGGACATCGAACCCGACGACTACACAATGATCCTCTCGGTCATCGACGGTGAGGTCCACCCTCGTCTGGGTGATAAACAGGTGTGGTTTCGCGACCTGATGTTGATGAAGCGCAGAATGACCGGCTGCGTCGTGTTCAGTATCAGCGAACAGTATCGCTATACCGACGAGTTCATCGTCTACATCCCCCACGATCCCGTGCAACCGCTCAGGCGTTGCAGTACCGCGCAATTGCGTGAGGCATTCAAGCAGCAGTTCACGGCCCGCGATGCGACGCGGCCGGCGAGTGAGCCTACGGACTACCAACGCTTTTTCAGCCAGTTCGTGGCCTACGCTGACCGTCCTTACTACTTCAGCCAGTTCACCCGCAAGGCAGCGGGGGCCGCGACCGACCCGTTGCACTCCATCTGGGTGAAGGTCGCGCGGGTGGTTCCGCCATTTTCCACCATCGCCGGCATCAAGGAGTTGCCTCCCGAGCAACCGTTTGATCGGGAACCGGTCGAGGATCCCTACCTCGATCCCGTTGGCACTACCCGGGAAGGGGTAGCGGGCATCTGGTCCGCTAACACCGACCTGTGGAGTTATCTCTACGAACAAAACCGCGCCAAAGTCATCGCCGATGCGCGCAGTCATGCGGTCCCCACGGCGGATGTCGATGCGAAGGCGCGGGCGGAAAAACTCAATCATCTGCTGCAGTTCGGCATGCTGGGCTTGAACATGGTGTCGATGTTCGTACCGGTGCTGGGCGAGGTCATGTTGACGGTGATGGCTGGGCAACTGCTGTACGAATCGTTCGAGGGCGTGATCGAGTGGAGCGAGGGCGATCGCGTTGCGGCCAAGGCGCATTTGATTGAGGTGGCGGAAAACCTGGCGCTGATTGGCGTGATGGCGGGCGCGGGCCAAGGTGTGGCCCGGCTGGGCGCCGTTAAACCAGAGCCTGTGATTGAGCATCTTGAACAAGTCCGGCGCCCCGACGGCAAGACCCGCTTATGGAAGCCCGACCTGAGTGCCTACGAATGCGACGTGGTGCTTGATCATGACGCCGGCCCGGACGCCCTTGGTCTGTATCGGCTGAACGGCCGGACCTTCATCCGTCAGGCGGGTAAAACCTACGAGACAACCTTTGAGCCGACGCTGAAACAATGGCGAATCAAGCATCCAGCCGATGCACAGGCCTGGCAGCCGATACTGGAACATAACGGGCACGGTGCCTGGCGCCATACGATGGAGCGCCCCCTCGATTGGGATCGCCTGACCCTGTTGCGGCGCATGGGTCACACCACCGAGGACCTGACCGACGAACAGTTGCTCAAGATCGCCGATGCCAGCGGTGTCGACGACAATGCCTTGCGCAAGATGCACCTGGATCATCTGCCTCCGCCGCCTGAGTGGACGGAGGCGCTTCGACTGTTCGTCGCCGATCCGGGAGCGCCCGGCACGGTGGCGGAACCGGTGGCGAAGTTGCAGCGAGCTTGCCCTGGACTCGGCGAGTCCGCAGCGAAACGCGTGCTCGCGGATGCCAGTGCCGAGGAGCTGGCTCGCTGGCAAACAACGGGACGAGCTCCCTTGAACATGCTGGAGCAAGCCCGTTGGTATGTACAACAGGGGCGTGTCAGTGCTGCCTTTGCCGGTCTGCACCTGGAGAGCATGGCATCGGCCGACACACAATGGCTGGCGCTGCACTCGCTGGAAAAGCTGCCGGGCTGGTCTGGGGAGGTGCGCCTGGAAATACGTGATGGCCACGTTGACGGGCCGCTCATCGATGGAATTGGTAGCCAGACGGCTGCGAGTCGCAAGTATCTGGTCAAGAAAGGGCCGGCCTACCAGGCGTTTGACGAACGAGGCGAAGAACTCAACGGAATACCCCGCGATGGCGACAGTTTTTATGCCTCTATCCTGCATGCGTTGCCGGATGAAGCCCGACAGGCGCTGGGCATGCCGCATGTGGGGCAGGGCGCTGATCTGCGCATGACCATCGTCCGCTACGCCACGGAGCATCGAGTTGAACTGGCCCGCCTGCTGGAGCAGCGCAGCGGCAGGAACCGGGCGTTCAAACCGCCGGTCCGAATCAATGAACGCCAGTTGGGGTATTACGCCAGCGGTCGCGGACAGGGCGTCAATCCTTCGCTGACGACGCGGGTGCAGGATGTTTATCCGGCACTGACGGATCAACAAGCCAACGGGTTCATCCTGGAGCAGTTACGGGCGGGGAAATCCGACGCGCAGATCTACAGCCTGCTGCAGGCGCGGGCACGTGAGTGGGAGCAGCTTCAGTCGACGCTCGATCAGTGGGTCGCAGTGGGGACTGAGCAATCCGCCCTGCATTCGATGCTGGGGGGCAAGGCTGCCGTCGCACGCAACATCAAGCAATGCTGGCGCAACTCGCCACTGGCCGCCCAGCACCCCGGTTTCAGTACCCTTGAACTGGTTTGCGATGATCCGCTTCCGCCCTTGTCGGCGGACTTTTCACACGTCACCGATCTGCATATCCGTGGGCAGTGGGTTACGGATGCTGTTGTAGAGGCGCTGTCAGGACGGTTCCCCCGGCTGAAAAACCTCAGGATCAATGCCACAGGAAACAGCTTCAGCAATGTACCCGAGTCTTTGGGCTCATTGCAGGAGCTCACGGGGTTGAGCCTGTATTCGACGGCTCCCTACGCGGCGGACATGCCGGCGAGGCTGAGTGCCTTGACCAGGCTTGAAGAGCTCAGTGTGTATTCAACCTGGGGCGTTCCGTTGGCCTTGGACGTCAGCCCGCTACGCCGCCTGCGCATGCTCGATGTGCTGGCGCCTAACATGGATCAGTGGCCTGCCGGTGTTCTTGAGCTGCCTCACCTTGAACGTCTGAATCTTCGAGGCACCGCCATCAGAACATTGCCCGACGGCCTCTTCGAGGGGCATGAACGGCTGTGGTCCGGCCTGTCCCTGGACTGGTCGAATTTCTCTCGCGAAAACTTAGCGCCCGCTTATGAGTACGTCAAGAACCATCCACAGCACCTGATCGATCTGGACGAGATGGTCCGGGGCTATTGCAGGACTGAATTGAGGCGTCTGGGCGATGGTCTCGGCAGGTCATCCGAAGATATGTTCAGCCAGTTTCTCAATCAATGGCCGCACGCGCAGGCGAGATTCGAGGCGATCGAGGCCATGAGCGAGCAATACCAGGTGCTTGACCGGCAACTCAACGATTGGACCCTGCGTTCGATGGAGGCGGGCCTGGACGTCCATGAGGTGGTCGAGCGAACGATGGCAACGGTCTCAATCAGAGCCTGCTGGCGTAACGGCGCATTCAATCGCTATGGCGCCGCCGCCGAGGCTTCGGTGCTGGATCTGTCGAATCTGGAACTGAGCGGGTTTCCCGAACTGCCGGAGGGGGCATTCCCGCAGGTCCAGACGATGTACCTGAATGGCGCCCAAGCCACTGCCGAAAAGGTGCGTGGCTTTGTGCGCGTGTTCAGCGAGCTGCAAAGACTCGACCTGCGTGGCAGCGGATTGACCGACGTGCCGGTTGCGCCAGGCGATCTGGCGAAGTTGACCCGACTGGATCTTTCCGGCAACCGGATCGTCGTCACCCCTGCGGTGCAACAGGGATTCGAGGGTATGCCCTCGCTTCAATACCTGGACATGAGCGACAACCCGCTGCATACGCTGGATGTCAGCGCCATGGGTCAGCTCAAGGCGGTGAATCTGCGGGCGACGGATCTAAAGGAGTGGCCGACCGGTGCGCAAGATCTGCCGCACCTGACATGGCTGGATTTACGCGACAGCAAGATCGCCTCGCTGCCGGAAGCGGTGCTGCAAGGTGATAGCGTGCTCAAAATCAACCTCGATGGCGCACCGCTGAATCAGCAAGCGAAGGCCGCGCTCAAAGCCGCCCGAGCGCGACTGGAGATTGCCAAAGGCCTGCCCGCAGGTGCTTTGGAAAGGTTCGCCCGGGAGGCGATACCCACGACGTTCCCTCCCGCCGAGAGCGGCTTCTCGATAGCAGGCGACCTGTTGCCGCTGCCCGAAATGCCGGCGGCAGACGTTGTGCCTAATGCCCGGCGCCTGCAACGGCTGCGACCGAGCCTCGCGGAGGCTGAAGCCACCCAAGTGATCGAGCGGATGCGCGCGAACGGTGCCAGCGACGTGCAGATTCGACAGCGCATCGATCATTGGGAGCAGGCACATGCCGCGTTGACGCGTCGGTTGAATGATTGGCTGTACACCCGGGAGTCCCGTGGCCCGAGTTGGGTGATTTCCTCTCGCAGCCGCAGGTTGGGTGCCTTGCGCATTCTCGAATGCTGGGGCGAGGGCCTGATAGCCAGTGACGGCGGTGCCACCTCTGTTCTGAGTCTCAATGGCCTGCAATTGGGCGATCTCCCTGAGCTACCGGTGGACTTGCCCCATGTGGCCAGTTTGATCCTGACCGGGACGAGGCTTTCCGCCCAAGGCTCCAACGGCTTCCTCAAGGCTTTTACCCGGCTGGAAACCCTGGAACTCAACGGTAATGACCTGGACGTGGTGCCCGAGCCGGTCCAGTCCATGGTCACGCTCGAACGCCTGACGGCGTCCGCCAACCGGTTGCGTGACACCGAGTCGCTGTTTTCCTCATTGAGCCATCTGGAACGCTTGCGCTGGCTGGACCTGAGCTACAACGAACTGGATACCTTCGATGTCTCGTATTTTTCGCAACTTGAGGCCCTTGACCTGCGCAACAACAATTTGACCGAGTGGCCCGACGGCGTGCTGGACGCCGATCACCTCGGGATCCTGAACCTCAGTGGCAACGACATCACGTCGATTCCTGAGCAGGCGCTGGATGGCAGCCATGAAACGCTGATCGCCGGCACCGATCTGAGCGATAACTACAACCTGTTGCCGGAAAGTCTCGATCGACTCAGAAGTTACCGCGAGGCTGGCGTCCATGACACGGTGTTGGGCATTTCCCGTTCGGACCTGGACGAAATGATCGATGATGCTGCCGGTCAAGGCGAGGAGTCGGGTGAAAGCGTCGAGCCGGATGAGGAACTGCCGGATGAACAGCCCGACGCTGAACAAAGCAAGCCCTGGTTGTCCAGCGCCGCCCCCGAGGATCTGGCCGGCAAAACGCGGATCTGGAATCAGCTCGCGGCCGAGCCGGATAATGCGGCGTTCTTTCATTTGCTATCAAGATTGCAGGACACGCGGGAATTCCAGGTGGCGAACGCTGACTTGACCCGTCGGGTGTGGACTGTCCTTGAAGCCGCCGCGAGTAATGCCGAGCTCAGAGAAGTTCTGTTCGCCAGTTCCAATACCCATGGCACCTGTGTCGACGGTCGAATCCTCACCTTCAGTGCGCTGGAAAGCACGATGTTCACCCACAACGCCTTGCTCGACATTCCTGTCGGGCGTGCGGGGGCGAAAGGTCGGGCGCTGTTGAACCTGTCCAGGCAACTGTTCCGGCTGGACAAGGTCGATGACCTGGCGAGCAAGGCCGCTGTCCATGCCGGCCAGGACCAGGCAGAGGTGCGCCTGGGTTATCGAATCGGATTGACGCGGGGATGGAGCGACGGACTGGACTTGCCCGGGCAGCCGAGACACATGACCTACGCCTCAGGCGTATCGCCTCAACAACTGGCGGATGCTCGCACTACGGTCATGAATGCCGAGCGATCCGATGCGTTCTACGAAGACCTTATCCAGCGCGATTACTGGCTGAGCTACTTGCGCGAGACATACCCTGAGGAGGTGAGGAAAATCGACGAGGCGGCTACGGCGCCAGAGGAGGGTAAGGCGGTTGATGATGAGGCGCTGATAAGCCAGCTGTTCGACCTGGCTGCTACCCGCAATGCCAAGCTGATCGAGCTGTCTCGAAAAGAAGTCGAAGCGATTGAGCATTCGTCGGTCGCCGAGCCAAAACCGGGACCTTCCAACAGTTAGGTGATTGTGCCGATAAAGCCTCGCGGTGCCGTTTCTTCCGGCACCGCGAGGCTTTTTTCATGGGCGCTTCAGTCGTCGTAGCCGAGGTTCGGAGCCAGCCAGCGTTCAGTCACACTCAGCTCCTGACCTTTACGCGACGTGTAGCTCTGCACCTGGTCCTTGTCGATCTTGCCCACGGCAAAATACTGCGCTTGCGGGTGGGCGAAGTACCAGCCGCTGACCGCCGCTGCCGGGAACATCGCGTAGTGCTCGGTGAGGAATACACCGCTGCGGCCGGCCTGCATTTCGCGGGCTTCTGGGTCGAGCAGGGCAAACAGCGTGGCTTTCTCGGTATGGTCCGGGCAGGCCGGGTAACCCGGGGCGGGGCGGATACCGGTGTACTGCTCCTTGATCAGCGCCTCGTTGTCGAGGTTTTCGTCCTTGGCGTAACCCCAGTGCTCTTTGCGCACCTGCTGGTGCAGCCACTCGGCACAGGCCTCGGCCAAACGGTCGGCCAGGGCTTTGACCATGATCGAGTTGTAGTCGTCGCCTGCGTCCTGATACGCCTTGGCCACTTCTTCGGCACCGATACCGGCGGTGGTGATGAAGCCACCCACGTAGTCAGTGATTTCGCTGTCTTTCGGCGCGACGAAGTCGGCCAGGGAGAAGTTCGGCTTGCCGTCGGTCTTGATGATCTGCTGACGCAGGTGATGCAGCTTGGCCAAGGGTTTGCCGTCATCGCCGTAGACTTCGATGTCATCGTCGCGCACCTGGTTGGCCGGCCAGAAACCGAACACCGCACGGGCGCTGATCAGTTTCTCGTCGATCAGTTTGGCGAGCATTTCCTGGGCGTCGGCGTACAGCGCGGTGGCGGCTTCACCGACCACTTCGTCCTGGAGAATGCGCGGGAACTTGCCGGCCAGGTCCCAGGAAATGAAGAACGGCGTCCAGTCGATGTACTCGGCCAGCACTTTCAGGTCGATGTTATCCAGCACCCGGGTGCCGGTGAACGTTGGTTTGACCGGCTCGTAGGTGCTCCAGTCGAACTGCGGTTTTTTCGCAATCGCTGCGGCGTAGCTCAGGCGTTCGGTGCGGGCGCTGCGGTTGGCGGTACGCTCGCGGACCTCGATGTATTCCTCGCGGGTTTTCTCGACGAAACCGGCCTTCAGTTCCTTGGACAGCAACTGCGTGGCCACGCCGACGGCACGGGAGGCGTCGGTCACATACACCACCGCGTCGTTGCTGTACTTGGGCTCGATCTTCACCGCCGTGTGCGCTTTGGAGGTGGTTGCGCCACCGATCATCAATGGCAGATGGAAGTCCTGGCGCTGCATCTCGCGTGCAACGTGAACCATCTCATCCAGCGACGGGGTGATCAGGCCGGACAGGCCGATGATGTCGCACTTTTCGTCCTTGGCGACCTGGAGGATTTTTTCCGCCGGAACCATCACGCCCAGGTCAACGATGTCGTAGCCGTTGCACCCCAGCACCACGCCCACGATGTTCTTGCCGATGTCGTGCACGTCGCCTTTCACCGTGGCCATCAGGATCTTGCCCTTGGCTTCCGGTTTGTCGCCCTTTTCCAGCTCGATGAACGGGATCAAGTGGGCCACGGCCTGTTTCATCACGCGGGCGGATTTCACCACCTGCGGCAGGAACATCTTGCCGGCGCCGAACAGGTCGCCAACGATGTTCATGCCGGCCATCAGCGGGCCTTCGATCACTTCGATCGGGCGGGCGAAGGACTGACGGGACTCCTCGGTGTCTTCAACGATATGGGTGGTGATGCCCTTGACCAGCGCATGTTCCAGGCGCTTGTTGACGTCCCAGTTGCGCCACTCTTCGGTCTCGGCTTCCTTGACGCTGCCGTCGCCCTTGTACTTGTCGGCGATGGCGAGGAGGGCGTCGGTGCCTTCCGGGGTACGGTTGAGGATCACGTCTTCCACCGCATCGCGCAGCTCCACCGGGATCTGGTCGTAGATCTCCAGCTGACCGGCGTTGACGATACCCATGGTCAGGCCGGCGCGGATCGCGTACAGCAGGAACACCGAGTGAATCGCCTCGCGCACCGGGTTGTTGCCACGGAACGAGAACGACACGTTGGACACGCCGCCCGAGGTCAGCGCATACGGCAGCTCGTCGCGGATGTAGGCACAGGCGTTGATGAAGTCCACAGCGTAGTTGTTGTGTTCTTCGATACCGGTGGCCACGGCGAAGATGTTCGGGTCAAAGATAATGTCTTCCGGCGGGAACCCGACTTCGTTGACCAGAATGTCATAGGAGCGTTTGCAGATTTCTTTCTTGCGCGCTTCGGTGTCGGCCTGGCCGGCTTCGTCGAAGGCCATCACCACCACCGCGGCGCCATAGCGCTTGCACAGTTTGGCGTGGTGTATGAACTGCTCGACACCTTCCTTCATGCTGATGGAGTTGACGATGCCCTTGCCCTGGATGCACTTGAGGCCGGCTTCGATCACTTCCCACTTGGAGGAGTCGATCATGATCGGTACGCGGGAGATGTCCGGTTCGCCGGCAATCAGATTGAGGAAGGTCACCATGGCCTTCTTCGAATCCAGCATCCCTTCGTCCATGTTGATGTCGATCACCTGGGCGCCGGCCTCGACCTGCTGCAGGGCGACTTCCAGGGCTTCGGTGTAGTTGTCTTCACGGATCAGGCGGGCGAACTTGGCCGAACCGGTGATGTTGGTGCGCTCGCCGACGTTGACGAACAGCGAGTTGCGATCGATGGTGAACGGCTCCAGGCCCGACAGGCGGCAAGCCTTGGCGATCTCCGGAATCTCGCGCGGCTTATAACCGGCCACGGCTTTGGCGATGGCTTCGATGTGGCCTGGCGTGGTGCCGCAGCAGCCGCCTACGATGTTGAGGAAGCCGCTTTGGGCAAACTCTTCAATGACCTTGGCCGTTTGCGCAGGCAGTTCGTCGTACTCGCCGAATTCGTTGGGCAGGCCGGCGTTCGGGTGCGCCGAGACGTGGGTGTTGGCTTTGTTCGACAGTTCTTCCAGGTACGGGCGCAGCTCGCTGGCACCCAAGGCGCAGTTCAGGCCGACCGAGATCGGCTTGGCATGGGCCACGGAGTTCCAGAACGCTTCGGTGGTCTGGCCGGACAGGGTTCGGCCGGAGGCGTCGGTAATGGTGCCGGAGATCATGATCGGCAATTCGATGCCCAGTTCTTCGAACACACCTTGCACGGCAAAGATCGCGGCCTTGGCGTTGAGGGTGTCGAATATGGTTTCGATCAGGATCAGGTCGGCGCCGCCTTCGATCAGGCCTTTGGTGGACTCGGTGTAGTTCTCCACCAGCTCATCGAAAGTCACGTTGCGGTAGCCAGGGTTGTTCACGTCCGGCGACAGCGAGCAGGTACGGCTGGTCGGGCCGAGCACGCCGGCGACGAAACGCGGCTTGTCCGGGGTTTCCAGGGTCTTGGCGTCGGCCACCTTGCGGGCCAGCCGTGCACCTTCTACGTTTAACTCGTACGCCAGGCCCTGCATGCCGTAATCGGCCAGAGAAATCTGAGTGGCGTTGAAGGTGTTGGTTTCCAGAATGTCGGCGCCGGCATCCAGATAGGCTTTTTCGATACCGGCAATCACATCCGGGCGCGTCAGGACCAAGAGGTCATTGTTGCCTTTGACGTCGCTCGGCCAGTCGGCGAAGCGTTTGCCGCGGTAATCCTGCTCCTCAAGCTTGTAGCTCTGGATCATCGTGCCCATGCCGCCATCGAGAATCAGAATGCGCTCTTTGAGGGCGTGCTTGAGAGCTTGAAGGCGAACGCTGCGATCGGACATTTGGACTACTCGGTAAGGCCATGACGAAGGCCCGGGATAATAGCAAACCTGTGCGCTTTTGGAGCATATCCGGATTTAACGTGAATATCGCTCATGTTGACAGGGCGGCCGGCCCGGTAGAATCGCGGCGTTTTTTAACGATCGGGACCAGGGACATGTCGTATCGCGTCGTCATCAGCATTGCGTTGCTGTTTATAAGCTGGGGCGCCGTAGCGCAAAGTCCCGCTGTTTCTACGGGCATTTCCTACACTCGCGACATTCAACCGATCTTCACTGAAAAGTGCGTGGCCTGCCACGCCTGCTATGACTCTCCCTGCCAGCTCAACCTGGCCAGCGGCGAGGGCGCCGCTCGCGGTGCGAACAAATCCCTGGTCTATGACGGTAATCGCAGTCAGGCCGCCGCCCCGACCCGGTTGTTTTATGACGCCTTCGGCAAACGTGCCTGGCAGCAAAAGGGCTTCTATTCGGTACTTGACGCCCAGGGCAGTCAGGCCGCGCTGATGGCGCGGATGCTCGAATTGGGCCATCAGGCGCCCATGCAGCCCTATGCCAGGTTGCCCGACGACATTGTCCTTGGGCTGAACCGGGAAAACATGTGTGCCATGCCGGCGGAGTTCGATGGCTATGCCGGCTCCCACCCGAAACAGGGCATGCCGCTGGCCGTTACCGGCCTGACCGATCAGCAATATCAGACCTTGCAACGCTGGCTCGCCTCCGGCGCGCCCATCGATGAGCAAGGCCTGGAGCCCAGCGCGAATGAGGCCATACAGGTGGTGCAGTGGGAGAACCTGCTCAATGCGCCGGGTGCACGGCAAAGCCTGGTGGGGCGCTGGTTGTTCGAGCACTGGTTTCTTGCGCACCTCTATTTCAAGGACGGCGAACCCGGGCATTTCTTCCAGTGGGTGCGTTCACGCACGCCAAGCGGCCAGCCTATCGACCTGATCAATACCCGCCGACCGAATGACGATCCCGGCAGTCAGTTCTATTACCGCCTGTGGCCGGTGCAGGGCGTGATCGTGCACAAGACCCACATCACCTATCCGCTGAGTGCGGCGAAGATGGCGCGCATAAAGAGCCTGTTCTACAACGGCAACTGGCAGGTCAACGCGCTACCGGGCTACGGGCCGGAACGCCGGGCCAATCCGTTTACCACGTTCGAAGCCATCCCGGCTCAGGCGCGTTATCAGTTCATGCTCGATAACGCCGAGTATTTCGTACGCACCTTTATTCGCGGTCCGGTCTGCCGGGGCCAGATTGCCACGGATGTGATTCGCGATAATTTCTGGGCATTGTTCCAGGCTCCGGAACACGACCTCTACATCACCGACCCTAACTACCGCGGCCAGGCGACGCCTTTGTTGGCAATGCCGGGGCAGAACGACGACGTGGGCAGCGTCCTGAGCCTTTGGCACGACTACCGCGACAAGCGCAACGAGTACGAAGCCCTGCGCCGGGAAAGCTACGCCGAACTGCCGCCGCCGAGTTGGTCGAGCCTGTGGGCCGGTAATGACAACGCGTTGTTGAGCATCTTTCGCCATTTCGACAGTGCTTCGGTGACCAAGGGCCTGATCGGTGACGTGCCGCAAACCATCTGGCTGTTCGACTTCCCGTTGCTGGAGCGCACGTACTATCAGTTGGCGGTGAATTTCGACGTGTTCGGCAACGTCT
Organism: Pseudomonas moorei; assembly: GCF_008801475.1. Classification (GTDB taxonomy): domain Bacteria; phylum Pseudomonadota; class Gammaproteobacteria; order Pseudomonadales; family Pseudomonadaceae; genus Aquipseudomonas; species Aquipseudomonas moorei. The sequence continues at coordinate 111,146 of NZ_VZPP01000001.1, forward strand.
CGCATCAAGCCCAGACGCGCCTGTATTTCGACCTGATTCGCAATGGCGCCGAGCAGAACTTCCTGCGCCTGATGCCGGCCAATTCACGCGACCGTTACCTGGATGACTGGTACCAGAGCAGTGGCAAATTCAAGATGTGGCTGGATTACGAATCGATCGACGACGACACGCCGACGGCGCTGAAACTCGATCTAGATGACCCCAAGCGCGATTTCGCCATGCAGTTGCTGGCGCGCTATGGTGAGCTCAACGCCAATCCGGACCCGATCAATCGCTGTGACGGTGCCTACTGCTCGCGACCCAACATCGACCCGGACCTGCAAGGCGCCGAACAGGCCTTGAGTCGCCTGGCTTCACGCCCGGCGGCCGGACTCAAGGTCATCGACCAATTGCCCGAAGCGACCATGTTGCGCGTCGAGGCCGCGAGCGGCCAGCGTGTGGTCTACAGCCTGCTGCGCAACCGCGCGCACAGCAACGTGGCGTTCCTGCTGGGCGAGTCGCTGCGCTATCAGCCGGGGCTCGACACGCTCACCATTTATCCGGGGGTCATGAGCAGCTACCCGAACTTCATGTTCAACATTCCCGCCGAGCAAGTCCCGGCCTTTGTCGACGCCATGGAAAACGCCAGGGACGCCGACAGCTTCGAGAAGATTGTCGAGCGCTGGGGTGTAAGGCGCAGTCACCCGCAGTTCTGGGAGTACTTCCATGACCTGAGCCGCTACATCCACGAAACCGATCCGGTGGAAGAGGGCGTGCTGGACATGAACCGCTACGAGAACCTTTGATCGACCTTTGACACGATGGGCCGATGCCGGACGCTATAGACGCCGTGTCGAAATCCTTTCCCGAGCGCAACAGACTGTACCTATGTGATGTTCGCGGCTTGTGCCGCCATCATCGGGCCAGGATCATGGCTAAGCTACGAATGGGTGGAAAAATGCAGCTATCGGTGGCTTAAAGTATGGATTGACGGCGAACCGGAGAGCGAGGCAGCTTCGGTTCTTTCCCGACAAAAATACTAGGACTTTGTCCGGCGCGATGATTGGCGTAAACTGCGCCCAAGCCTGCGAGGAGTTACCATGACCGCTATAACCATCACCGACGCCGCCCATGATTATCTGGCTGATCTGCTCTCCAAGCAGAACACCCCGGGCATCGGCATCCGCATCTTTATCACCCAGCCTGGCACCCAGTACGCCGAAACCTGCATTGCCTACTGCAAGCCGGGCGAAGAAAAACCTGAAGACACCGCTCTGGGGCTGAAAAGCTTCACCGCTTACATCGATTCGTTCAGCGAAGCTTTCCTGGACGATGCGGTCGTCGACTACGCCACCGACCGCATGGGCGGCCAGCTGACCATCAAGGCGCCAAACGCCAAAGTCCCGATGGTCAACGCCGACAGCCCGATCAACGAGCGCATCAACTATTACCTGCAAACCGAGATCAACCCGGGGCTGGCCAGCCACGGAGGTCAGGTCAGCCTGATCGATGTGGTTGAAGACGGCATCGCCGTTCTCCAGTTCGGCGGCGGTTGCCAGGGCTGCGGCCAGGCGGACGTTACCCTGAAGGAAGGCATCGAGCGCACGTTGCTTGAGCGTATCCCCGAGCTCAAGGGTGTTCGTGACGTGACTGACCACACGCAGAAAGAAAACGCCTACTACTAAGGCGTTCGCTGCGAAAAAAACGGCGCTGTGGCGAGGGAGCTTGCTCCCGTTTGATGGCGTAGCCATCACAATACAGCCGATGCATTTTTCCGTGATGAATGCCTTGGCTGATGTTGGGACCGCTTCGCGGTCCAGCGGGAGCAAGCTCCCTCGCCACAAGTGCTTTAGGGGCGGTACAAATGCGCATGCCCGGCGCGATACAGCGACGACTCGCTGAAATGGTCACTGCCCAGCACCCGTCCCACCAGAATCAATGCCGTGCGCCGAAACCCTTTGGCCTGAACCTTCCCGGCAATGTCCTCAAGCGTTCCCACCACCCAGTCCTGATCCGGCCAGGTCGCCCGGTGAATCACCGCGATCGGACAGTCAGCGCCGTAATGTGGCAGTAATTCGGCCAGGATTTTTTCCAGATGATTGACCCCCAGATGAATCGCCATGGTTGCCCCATGTTGCGCCAGGCTGCCCAGTTCTTCGCCGGCCGGCATCACCGTTTTGTCGGCATAGCGGGTCAGGATTACGCTTTGTGAGACATCGGGCAGGGTCAGTTCCGCCCCCAAAAGCGCCGCGCAGGCCGCCGTAGCGGTGACCCCGGGAATGATTTCAAAGGCAATGCCAAGTTCGCGCAGGTAGCGAATCTGCTCACCGATCGCGCCGTAGAGGCTCGGGTCGCCGGAATGCACGCGCGCCACGTCTTGACCCTTGGCGTCGGCGGCCTTGATCAGGTCGATGATCTGTTCCAGGTGCAGTTCGGCGCTGTTGACCACCTGTTCGGCACAATGCCCTTGCAATACAGCGGCGGGCACCAGCGAGCCGGCATAGATGATCACCGGGCAGCTGCGAATCAGTCGCTGGCCTTTGACGGTGATCAGCTCGGGGTCGCCTGGACCTGCGCCAATGAAGTAGACGGTCATCGTCGATTCCTGTGGGAAAAGGGTCTGGGCAGGGTGCCAGATGAAGATTGCTCATGATTGAACGCGCGGATTATCGGGATTTTACGTCGAGCTGGCCAATGCCAGGGTGGCCTGGGCATATTTTTGTCGGGTAATCAGCAACTTGGCCGGCGTCTGGGTCAACTGTTCGGCCAGGGCCAGGGCGGCACTTTCCGCTACACCGTAGCAGCCGGTACGCTCGAAGGCGATCTGCGAATGATGACTGAGTTGTGGCTCATAGCCGGTCAACTGGGCGCTGCTGAAATACGTCAATGGCAATGAGAGTTGCTCGGCCAGTTCGACAAGGGCTGGTTCGTCGCGCTTCAAATCAATACTCGCCAGGGCCTTGATCTGATGCAGTCCGATCTGATGCGCTTGCAACGCTTGATCAAGCAGCGCCCGCAAAATACTGACGGGGCAGCCTCGTTGGCAGCCCAGGCCGACCACCAGGGTCGGCGCTGTGCCGGTATCGGTCATGCGTGGTATTGGTCATCGAGCTTGCGGCGGAACAGCCAGGCGCTGATCAGGCCCAGGGCCAGCCAGAATGCGACGTTGGTCAACTGCGAAGCAATTTTGAATTGGGTTTCCAGTGTTTGCGGTGCCAGCATCGAGTGCACTTCCGGCTGCGGCGCGCCAATCACGTGGGGGACGGCAATGATGGCTGTACCCAGGACTTTCATCAGCCAGTGGCGGCTGAACACGATCAATGCGATGCCGACCGCGGTTGAGGCGGCAGTGCCAATCCACCAGGTTTGCCGTTGCGCCAGATCGGCAGCGGCGGTGCCTGGCAGTTCAGGCGGCAGGCCGAGGGTCGGCGCGAGCACGAAGGTCGCGTAACCGGCCAGGCCCCAGAGCAGCCCCTGTGAGGTTTTGGTCGGCGCGCGCAAGGTGTACAGGCCGGCGAGCATCAGGGCGAAACCGACAGCCACCACCAGATTGCCGCCGGTGGTCGACAACACGCGTTGCCAGCCGTTTTCCGGCTCCCAGGCTTCGGCATCGTGGGTGTGAGCGGCGACGCCAGCGGCGTGTTCATGCATTTCGACCGACGCAGGTTCCGCTTTTTCGTAGGTTTCGGCCTGCAAAATCAGCGGAGCGACCCAGAAACTTTGCAGCAGAGTCAGCAGCAGGGCGGCCAGCAACCCCGTGAACCCTGCGGTTTGCGCGATACGCTTGATCATGTCGGCAGGTCTCAATGGCACGGGAAGGCGGCGCTGTGACGGGTATCGTGAGCGGCGTTGTGAATCGCCTCGATGTGCGAGAAACCGGCGAAATACACAAGGCACGCGCCGAGGATCGACGCACAAACGGCGGCGGTCAGGCGTTGAGTCAGGGTTGTGGTGCTGCTCGTGGTGGTGCTGTGGCCGGTGGTGCTGATGATCGACATGGCGCTTCCCTCAGTTCTGTCAGCGGGGAATGAGAGCGCATGCAAATCCCTGCACGAGCGAGCGCGCAGAGGTTCGAACAGCGCCCGCCCACCGCGGGTTGTCATTCAGTGATTGTAAGGTTCACTTTGTGTTACGGGCCGGTCTCCGGGCTCACGAGGGGTGCTGGCTATCGCCTGAACCTGCAAGCATCACCTTCCCATGCCGCACGGGCACAGTGGATCTGACGCTTCGCTCGCTTACCGTTGCGGGGGCAGCACCGGACTGACATGGCTTAAGAGTAAAGCACATGATTCACCGGTTTCCCGTTTCACCCTGTGAAGGGCACCCGTAACAAGGCGTGTAGGAGAGCATGGGCAAGGGTGGGGCGTCAATTGGCAAGCGTTCTCAACTCGGGGCGGAGTTGCTCGCGATGACGGCGTTGAAGCGCTGTAGAACTCAGCATGAACATTGACCCGCCCCAATACGATGCGTAGCCTTGCGCTTTCGAGGTTCTTCGGCGTTTGTCGAAGCTAAGAAGGGAACGCGGTCGAAGCCGCGGCTGCCCCCGCAACTGTGAACGGTGATGTTCGCTGCCACGCCACTGCACGCTCAAGTCCTGAGCCCGCGGGAAGGCGCAGCCAACGCCAGTCAAGCGACTGGCACACCGTCAGCCAGGAGACCTGCCTCGATACAGTTTCTCACTACAACCGGGCGGGGTGATCCGGTGGCGAACGCTTCCGGCGCGCACAGGCGTTGCCGGTACTCGTCCCGTATGCCCGCCACCTTGCCAAAGGGCATTCGATGAAAACACTGGCCAAACTCCCCGTCACCATCGTTACCGGCTTCCTCGGCTCGGGCAAAACCACCTTGCTGCGGCACATGCTCGACAACGCTCAAGGGCGCCGCATTGCGGTGATCGTCAACGAGTTCGGCGAACTGGGCATCGACGGTGAAATCCTCAAACAGTGCTCCATCGGTTGCACCGAAGAAGAAGCCAATGGCCGGGTCTACGAACTGGCCAACGGCTGCCTGTGCTGCACCGTTCAGGAAGAGTTCTTTCCGGTGATGCGCGAACTGGTCGCCCGTCGCGGCGATCTTGACCATATCCTCATCGAAACCTCGGGCCTGGCCCTGCCAAAGCCGCTGGTCCAGGCTTTTCAGTGGCCGGAAATCCGCAGCGCCTGCACCGTCGACGCAGTGATCACCGTGGTCGACAGCCCGGCCGTGGCCGCCGGCACTTTCGCCGCGTTCCCGGATCAGGTGGATGCACAGCGCAAACTCGACCCGAACCTGGATCACGAATCGCCGCTGCACGAGCTGTTCGCCGACCAGTTGTCCAGCGCTGATCTGGTGATCCTCAACAAGGCTGACCTGATCAGCCCGGAAGACCTGGCCCGCGTCCGCCTGGAAGTCGCCGAAGAGTTGCCGCCAGCGGTCAAGGTCATCGAAGCCAGCAGCGGTCGCCTGCCACTGGACGTGCTGATCGGCCTGGGCGCCGGCTCCGAAGAGCACATCGACAGCCGCCACAGCCATCACGATCATCACCACGATGATGACGATCATGACGACCACGATCACGACGCTTTCGACTCCATCTCCATCGAGCTGCCGGCCTCTGACGAAAGCCTGCTGATGGACGCACTGACGCAACTGGTGGTCGAGCACAGCATCCTACGGGTCAAGGGTTTCGCGGCGATCCCGAACAAACCGATGCGCCTGCTGATCCAGGGCGTGGGCACTCGTTTCGACAAGCACTTCGACCGTCAGTGGAGCACTGAAGAAACGCGCACCACGCGTCTGGTGTTGATTGGCCAGGCCCTGGACGCCGCATTGCTCGAAACGCAATTGCGTGCCGCGCTCAGCGTGTAAACCATGCACCTGCTCAGGACCCAGCCCGGCGGTTTCGTGTCGGATGACAACATTGCCGACCTTGGGCAAACCCCCGCCGAACTGGTGATCCTGTGCAGCGGTGACTCCAGTCTGGCGCTGCTCGCCGAAGCGGCGCAGCAGTTGCCCGACGATTACCCGACCGTGCGCCTGGCCAACCCGATGCAGGTGCAGAACCATGCCTCGGTCGATCTGTACGTCGACGAAGTGCTGCGCCACGCCAAGGTCATTCTGATTTCGCTGCACGGCGGCATCGCCTATTGGCGTTATGGCGTCGAGCGGTTGGTGGAGCTTTCCCGGCGTGGGGTGCAGCTGATTCTGGTGCCGGGCGATGACCGTCCCGATCCGGAACTCAGCGACCTCAGCACAGTGACCGTACAGGACCGCGAGCGGCTCTGGCACTTCCTGCGCCAGGGAGGCATGGGCAATGCGCTGGACCTGTTTCGCTGCCTGGCCAATCGCTGGCTGGGTCGTGACTACGCCTGGTCCGAGCCGCAAGTCCTGCCACGCACCGCGATCTACCACCCGCACAAAAGTCCCGCGCAACTGAGCGATTGGCAAGCCGAATGGCGGGCCGACCAACCCGTGGCGGCGGTGCTGTTCTACCGCTCGCACTTGCAGGCGGCGAACACCGCTTTCATCGATGTTTTCTGTCAGCGTTTACAGGCAGCGGGGTTGAACCCGTTGCCCATCGCCCTGGCCAGTTTGAAGGAGCCCGGCTGCCTGTCGGTGGTCGAGGACTGGCTGGACGAGGTCGGCGCCTCGGTAATTCTCAACACCACCGGTTTCGCCCAGTCGAGTCCTGAAGCTCCGCATTTGCGTCCGTTTCGCCGCAACATCCCGGTGATTCAGGCAATTTGCGCCCAGGATAACGAACCGGGATGGCGCGCCAGTGAACAAGGGCTCGGCCCGCGTGATCTGGCAATGCATATCGCCCTGCCGGAACTGGACGGGCGGATCATCAGCCGACCGATCAGCTTCAAGGATCTGGCCTGGCGCAGTGAGCGCAGTCAGTCCGATGTAGTCTGCTACCGCGCGCAACCGGAGCGCATGGACTTTGTCGCCGAACTGGCGCGGCGCTGGATCGATCTGGCGCGGCTGCCGAATACCGAAAAACGCATTGCGCTGATCCTCGCCAACTACCCGACCCGCGATGGACGTATCGGCAATGGTGTCGGCCTTGATACGCCGGCGGCGGCACTGAATATCCTGCGCACACTGTATGCCGAAGGTTATCCGTTGCCGGCACAGTTGCCCGACAGCGGCACCGCGTTGATCCAGCAACTGCTCGGCGGCGTCAGCAACGATCTCGATACCCTCGACCAGCGTCCTTGCCAGCAGAGCCTGGCCATGGACGATTACCTGCAAATGTTCAACGCGCTGCCCGCAGCCAACCGCCAAGCGGTGCTGCAACGCTGGGGCGCGCCCGAGAGCGATCCGATGTGTCGCGGCGGACGGATGATGATTGCCGGGGTGCGTTTCGGCCTGACCTTCGTCGGCATTCAACCGGCGCGGGGCTATCAGGTGGACCCGAGCGCGGTGTATCACGACCCGGACCTGGTGCCGCCCCACGGCTACCTGGCGTTTTACTTCTGGCTGCGCAACACCTACGGCGCCCACGGCGTTATTCACGTCGGCAAGCATGGCAACCTCGAATGGCTGCCGGGCAAGGGTGTCGGGCTCTCCGAACACTGCTGGCCGGACGCGCTGCTCGGACCATTGCCGAATATTTATCCGTTCATCGTCAACGATCCGGGTGAGGGCGCCCAGGCCAAGCGGCGTACCCAGGCGGTGATCATCGATCACTTGATGCCACCCCTGACCCGCGCTGAAACCTACGGCCCGTTGCGCCATCTCGAGCTGTTGGCGGATGAGTACTACGAAGCGCAACTGCTCGATCCGCGGCGTGCCCGCGAGTTGCAGCGCGACATCCTGCAACTGGTGCGCGACACGCACATCGACCGCGAACTGCAACTGGACGAACAACTCGACAGCGACGCCGACGCGGCGATCTGGTTGCCACGTCTGGATACCTACCTATGTGATTTGAAAGAGTCGCAAATCCGCGATGGCCTGCACGTGTTCGGCGAGTCACCGTCCGGGCGCCTGCGCATTGACACCTTGCTCGCACTGCTGCGCATTCCTCGGGGCGATGGGCGTGGTGCGCAGTCAAGCCTGCCAAGGGCGTTGGCGAAAGCCTTTGAAATGGGCTTCGATCCGCTCGATTGTGTGCTGGCCGAGCCGTGGAGCGGGCCGCGTCCAGTCGAACTGCAAACCGTCACCGACGAAGTCTGGCGCACAGCCGGCGACACCCGCGAACGCTTGGAACTGTTCGCCACACAACTGATTTCGCAGGCGCTGAATGTCTCCTGTAGGAGCGAGCCTGCTCGCGATGGTTTATCAGCCACATTGATGCCAACTGACACACCATCGCGAGCAAGTTCGCGCCTACAGGAGGCCGGCTGGACCGAGGTGCAGGCCATCCTCGATAACCTGCGCGAGGTGGTCGCACCACGACTGGACGCCTGTGGCCCCGCCGAAATGCGCGGCCTGCTCGATGCCCTGAGCGGGCGCTTCGTTCCGGCCGGCCCCAGCGGCGCACCGAGTCGCGGGCGCCTGGATGTGCTGCCCACCGGGCGCAACTTCTACTCGGTGGACGTGCGCAACCTGCCGACCACCACCGCATGGCGCATCGGTTTCCAGTCCGCCAATCTGATCCTTGAGCGTCACCTGCAAGACCATGGTGATCACTTGCGTCAGCTCGGCCTGTCGGTATGGGGTACCGCGACCATGCGCACCGGCGGCGACGACATCGCCCAGGCCATGGCGCTGATGGGCGTGCGTCCGGTGTGGGCGACGGGCAGCCAGCGGGTCGACGATTTTGAAATCCTGCCGCTGAGTTTGCTCGACCGCCCGCGGGTCGACGTGACGTTGCGTGTCTCGGGTTTCTTCCGCGATGCCTTTGCCAATCTGATCCGCCTGTTCGACGCCGCCGTGCAGGCGGTTGCCGCACTGGACGAGCCGGACGACCTCAACCCCCTGGCGGCCAAGGTGCGCGCCGAGCGTGAAGCGTTGTTGCAATCGGGGCTGGACGAAGACGCGGCCAGACGCCAGGCCGGTTGGCGCATCTTCGGTGCCAAGCCTGGCGCGTATGGCGCGGGTGTGCAGGGCGCCATCGACGGTCGCCTGTGGCAGAGCCGCGAGGATCTGGCCGAGGTGTATCTGAACTGGGGCGGCTATGCCTACGGTGGCTCCGACGAAGGCACCGCCGCCCGCGAGCAGTTCGCCCAGCGCCTGAGCCAGGTGCAAGCGGTGCTGCAAAACCAGGACAACCGCGAACACGATTTGCTCGACTCCAATGACTATTACCAGTTCCAGGGCGGCATGCTGGCCGCCGTGGAAAATCTCAGTGGTGCAACGGCGGCCAGTTATCACGGCGACCATAGCCAGCCGGACCTGCCGAAAATCCGCACGCTCAAGGAAGAACTGAACCGGGTCATCCGCTCCCGGGCGGCCAATCCGAAGTGGATCGACGGCGTCAAACGTCACGGCTACAAAGGCGCGTTCGAAATGGCCGCGACGGTCGACAACCTGTTCGCCTTCGATGCCACCACGCAATTGATCGACGATCACCAATACGCGCTGCTGGCGGATGCCTATTTGCTTGACGCCAACACCCGTGACTTCGTTCGCGAGCACAATCCCCATGCCTTGCGCGACATGACCGAACGCATGCTCGAAGCGCAACAGCGGGGGATGTGGAAAGAGCCGGGCGCGTATCGCGAGGCACTGGAGAATCTGTTGCTGGATATAGAAGAAGACAGTTGAAACACCGCCGACCCTGTAGGAGCGAGCTTGCTCGCGATGCAGCGTCAGTCGCCTCAATAGCCACTGACACAGCGCTTTCGCGAGAAGGCTCATTCCCACAGGGGTCAAGGTGTTTGTGAAATCACCGACCATGACCGAGATTGAACAATGACCGACACCCCCCATTTCCCGCTCTCCGCCGTGGTCGGCGCCGACGATTTGAAACTCGCGCTGTGCCTGACCGCCATCGACCCGAAGATCGGCGGTGTGTTGATCGAAGGCCCGCGCGGCATGGCCAAGTCGACCCTGGCCCGTGGCCTGGCGGACCTGCTGGCCAGCGGTCAGTTTGTCACCTTGCCGTTGGGCGCCACCGAAGAACGCCTGGTGGGCACACTCGATCTCGACGCTGCATTGAGCGAAGGTCGCGCGCAATTTTCCCCGGGCGTGCTGGCCAAGGCCGACGGCGGCGTGCTCTACGTCGATGAGGTCAATCTGCTGCCCGACCACCTCGTCGATCTGCTGCTCGACGTGGCGGCCAGTGGCACCAATCTGGTCGAGCGCGACGGCATTTCCCACCGGCATTCGGCGAAGTTCGTACTGATCGGCACCATGAACCCGGAGGAGGGTGAGCTGCGCCCGCAACTGCTCGATCGTTTTGGCTTGAACGTCGCCCTCGGTGGCCACACCGCGCCGGCCGAGCGCGGGCAGATCATCCGGCGGCGCCTGGACTTCGACAGCGATCCGCACGGCTTCTGCGCCGAGTGGGAGAGCCGCCAGCAGGCGTTGCGCGAGCGTTGCCAGCAGGCACGCAGCACATTGACCAGCATTGCCCTGGACGATGACGCCCTGGCGCAGATTACCGAGCGTTGTTTTGCCGCCGGGGTCGACGGTTTGCGCGCCGACCTGGTCTGGTTGCGGGCGGCGCGGGCCCATGCCGCCTGGCGTGGGGTGGGTGCCATCGCCGTCGAAGATATCGATGCGGTCGCCGAATTTGCATTGCGCCATCGTCGTCGTGAGCCAACGCCACCGGCCTCACAACAGCAGCAGTCCCACGCCAGTCAACAGCCAAACCCGGACTCAGGCCAGGGACAGTGGGGCGAAATGCCTGCCCAGGCGCTGCCGGTCGGTGCTCGTCGTGAAGTGCCGAGCTGGCCAAAAAAGCCCTAGGCATTCGCCCTCGCTCTGACGCGGGGGCGAATGCCAGACCCCGCGCCGGACGCCTCGACCACGGCAAGCAGGGCAAACGTCATGCCGCGCGCGACGGTTCGATCAACTGGCCCGGCACATTGCTGAACGGTCGGCCACGTCAGCACGACGACTTGTTGTTCCATCTGCGTACCCGTTCAGCCCATGAGCTGTGGCTGGTGATCGTCGATGCGTCGGCGTCGACGCGACGCCATCAGGCCTTGAGTGATGCCAAAGGCTTGCTGGCACAGCTGTTCGACGATGCTTACCGCCAACGCGCGCGGCTGGCCCTGCTGACCGCCAGCGGATCGCTGCCGAAATGGCAGGTGCAAGGGTTGAAGGCGTCCAGCGGATTGCGTCACTGGCTCGATGGGCTTGGTGCCGGCGGTGGCACGCCGTTGCTGGCGGCGTTGAGTGAAGCGGGGCGCTGGCTGGGAGCGCGGCACAAGCGCTTCCCTGCGGAGCAGCAACGGTTGCTGATAGTGACCGATGGCCGCTTGAAGGACTGGCCGACGTTGCCCGCGCTCGATTGTCCGGGGCTGGTCATCGACATCGAGCGCGGGCCGATTCGCCTCGGGCGCAGCCGGGTCCTGGCGGCGCAGCTTCAGGCTGAGTATCGGCATATCGATGGGTTGCTTCCCGGCTGAGAGGTGCGGTGTGCGGGCTTGCGTCATCGTCGGAACGTCGACCGGAGCAAGGTCGCTCCCACAATGGTCCGGGTGTAGCAAAGACTCGATTGACAGCGGATGCCCCATGCTCGCGACGTAGCCCCCGGACATCCCGCTTTCCTGATTTCTACAGATTTTGAAATGATTTTCGGCTGTAGGAATTATCCCGATCACCTGTACGATCCAAGTCCTTTTTCCATTCAGGATTTGCATGAACACCTTCACGGAGCCCCCCGGTTACCCTTTCCCTTCGCGCCAATGCGCGCTCCTGACGCACGCCATACACCCGGTCTTCGACCATTCAAACGCCCTTGTTTTTGCAGTTTCACGGCCATTGCGCCGCGCCTTGCCGTGCCCGGCATTCTGAATTCACTGACGAGATCGAGACGTTTACATGGAATGGATAGCTGACCCCACCGCATGGCTGGGTTTGTTGACGCTGATTGTGCTGGAACTGGTGTTGGGCATCGACAACCTGGTGTTTATCGCGATCCTCGCGGACAAATTGCCGCCAGAGCAGCGCGACCGTGCGCGCATCATTGGTTTGTCCCTGGCGTTGTTGATGCGTCTGGGCTTGCTCGCGAGTATCTCGTGGCTAGTGACGTTGACCCAACCGCTGTTCGAGGTGTTCGACAAGAGCTTCTCTGGCCGTGACCTGATCATGCTGTTTGGCGGTGTGTTCCTGTTGTTCAAGGCCACCATGGAGCTGCACGAACGCCTCGAAGGGCATGTCGGCCAGCGCTCCTCCCATACGGCGTACGCCTTGTTCTGGCCGATCGTGGCGCAAATCGTGGTGCTCGATGCCGTGTTCTCCCTCGATGCGGTGATTACCGCTGTGGGCATGGTCGATGAGCTGGCGGTGATGATGATCGCGGTGATCATTTCCATCGGCCTGATGATCGTCGCGAGCAAGCCGCTGACCCGTTTCGTCAACGCGCACCCGACGGTGATCATGCTGTGTCTGGGCTTCTTGATGATGATCGGTTTTGCGCTGACCGCCGAGGGCCTGGGCTTCCACATTCCCAAGGGCTACCTGTACGCGGCCATCGGTTTCTCGATCCTGATCGAGGTGTTCAACCAGATTGCCCGGGCTCGCCGCAAGCGCTCGATGCAGGGCCTGCGACCGATGCGCGAGCGCACGGCTCATGCAGTAATGCGTTTGCTGGGTGGTCGCAAACTGGCCGTGGAGGAGGTCGGTGAAGACATTGCCGACCTGTTGGACAACGGCGAAGCACCGACTGAAGAACTGTTCGACCGTCGCGAGCGGGTGATGATCAGCGGCGTGTTGCAACTGGCCGAACGGCCGATCCGTACCCTGATGACCGTGCGCGCCGACGTCGATCATATCGACCTGGCCGATGACGCCGAGGGCATTCGTACAAGGTTGATGCATTCGTCCTATTCGCGTCTGCCATTGATTCGTGACGGTGCCGTGGATGAGCCGCTGGGCTTCGTGCACAAGAAGGAACTGCTGAAGGAATACCTGGCCGGTAACGAGCCTGATCTTGCGCATCTGGCGCGCCAGACCATCAACTTGCTGGACAGTTATTCGATCCTCAATGCCCTGGAGCAGATGCGCAAGGCATCGACCCACATCGCCTTTGTGGTCAATGAATTCGGGGATTTCGTCGGCGTGCTGACCATGACCGACATTCTGGAGTCGATTGCCGGCGAGTTACCCGATGCCAGCGAAATCGAAGGCCCGGATGTGCTCCAGGACAATGGCGGGTTTGTGGTCAGTGGCGCCTTGAACCTGGCGCGGGTGCGGCAACGCACAGGATTTGCCGCGCCACCGACGGACGACTATCAAACCCTCGCCGGATTGGTGATGAGCTTGTTGGATCGCCTGCCGATGATCGGTGACAGCCATGAGTGGCAGGGCTGGCGCATGACCGTCCTCAAGGTCGAAGAGCGGCGGGTGACGCGAGTGTTTCTGGCGCGTGTCGACGGGTGATGTTGGGGCGGGCCCGAGGGCACTGCGCTGGCATATCCGTGCCTACAGGCTGTTGATGTATCTGTAGGCACGGCTTGACCGATGAGGCCCAGATGTCGTGGCGGTGTTCACTCCGTGTCGGTCTGTTGGCGTGTTACTTGTCGCCTGGCAAAACAGTCTGGGTCACCGGGTAGGCGAACGATTCTTCGTTAATGTTTACCGTCGCATAAACGGTTTGCGCCTCTCCGGGTTTGAGTGGCGCAGGGACATTGGGCAAGCGGCCGATGGCTTTGCCTGGCCGCCAGTTAATAACGTTCAAGCCAACAAAATGCGGCAACAGCGTTGGCGCGCGAAAGGTATCGCCCGATGGAACCGAAAAGAGGGTGGTAACGGAATTTTTAATCGGGAAGAAAATTGCACCCGGATAGGTTCCGCATAACGGGTAGTTCGGTGTGCCGCGAACGCACTTGACCGCAGGCTCTTGCCCAACGACCAGTCTGGTAGGAGGCGAACTGATTCCATTTACAAACACCGAGAACGAAATCCCCTTGCCTGGCAGGCTCGAGAGGTTCAACTGAGTCATCGTGAAATCTCCGTTGGCAAGCGTGGTTGCCTGTCTCAGGATATCTCCGTCGCTTGTTAACGCCGTTACCATGAACGGCCCCGCCGAGTCGACGCCGACGATAGTTCCCGCAATGGATGTGTCGCTTTTGGACAGTGGCGTCGTGACACAAACTTCCGCACCGTTTTGGCCAATGTACTTTGCGCTGACGAGGCTCGCGCATTCTTCGTTTACCGTGGCAATGCTGTTGGTCTGTTCGATGTCGCAACCCGATAAAAAAGCCCCGAGTGCGGTAGTTATAAAAAACATCCTTGCTGTATTCACATTTAATTCCCTGGAGAGGCGATGTTTATAAGTGACATGCCGAGCCAGTATTTCCTCAGGGCTTGCGGGGCGTCTACTGTCAGAGTTGACAGGTTGGCAAGGGTTTTGACTGCTTGATGTACCCACCGCCCTGCCGCGTGAGTGTCGGTTTGCGTGACACGTACTGCTTCCCGCGCACTCAAACGAAGCGCATTGCCCACGACCTGTAGCCAACGGTAGCACCCGCTCGTTGAGTGACCGGGTAACGCCAGCGACGGCGTTTCCGTGCATGCCGTTGATTCAACTGAACTTTCAGTTGCACTAGGTTTTCTCTGCGAGGCTGTGGCACACTTTCTGCTGTCTATTCCGTTGTTACATACCAAGTTCCGGTATAGCGGAATAAACATCATCCTGGAGTGCTTGCCATGCATCGCCGACCTTCCTTGTTCAAAGCGTGTGTTTTTCTGTTCGCAGCCTCTGCTGCTGCCGTGGGCGTGGCCCAGGCGGCCGACAGCAAGCTCGATAGCGTTCTGGCCCGCGGCAAACTGATCGTGGGTACCGGCAGCACCAACGCGCCGTGGCACTTTCAGGGGGCGGATGGCAAGTTGCAGGGTTTCGATATCGATATCGGGCACATGATTGCCAAGGGCTTGTTCAACGATCCGAGCAAGGTTGAGTACGTGGTGCAGTCGTCCGATGCGAGGATTCCCAACCTGCTGACCGACAAGGTCGACATCAGTTGCCAGTTCATCACCGTGACCGCCAGCCGTGCCCAGCAAGTGGCGTTCACGCTGCCGTACTACCGCGAAGGGGTTGGCCTGTTGCTGCCAGCCAATAGCAAGTACAAGGAAATCGATGACATGAAGGCCGCCGGTGACAGCCTCACCGTGGCCGTGTTGCAAAACGTCTATGCCGAGGAATTGGTGCATCAGGCGTTGCCCAAGGCCAAGGTCGATCAGTACGACAGCGTGGACCTGATGTACCAAGCGGTGAACTCGGGCCGTGCCGACGCGGCAGCCACCGACCAGTCCTCGGTGAAATACCTGATGGTGCAAAACCCCGGTCGCTACCGCAGCCCGGCCTACGCCTGGAGCCCGCAGACCTACGCGTGTGCCGTGAAACGCGGCGATCAGGATTGGCTGAACTTCGTCAATACCACGCTGCATGAAGCCATGACCGGTGTTGAGTTCCCGGCTTACGCGGCGTCGTTCAAGCAGTGGTTTGGTGTCGATCTGCCTACTCCGGCGATTGGCTTCCCTGTCGAATTCAAATGATCCCGTGAGAGTGGGGCGCCGAAATGCGCCCCGCTCAAGGTACTGCCAACCATGAACTATCAGTTGAACTTTGCCGCCGTGTGGCGCGATTTCGACACCTTGCTGGCGGGGCTCGGCC
Organism: Pseudomonas moorei; assembly: GCF_008801475.1. GTDB lineage: Bacteria > Pseudomonadota > Gammaproteobacteria > Pseudomonadales > Pseudomonadaceae > Aquipseudomonas > Aquipseudomonas moorei. The sequence goes on from NZ_VZPP01000001.1 coordinate 126,840, forward strand.
TGGGCCTCGAGCTGGCGTTGGTGTCTATCGCCATCGGTTGCGTGATCGGCCTGATGATGGCGTTTGCTTTGCTGTCGAAGCACCGCGCATTGCGGGTGCTGGCATCGGTGTATGTGACGGTGATTCGCAACACGCCGATTCTGGTGTTGATTCTGTTGATCTACTTTGCCTTGCCGAGCCTCGGTATTCGGCTGGACAAGATTCCCTCGTTCATCATCACGCTGTCGCTGTACGCCGGGGCGTATCTGACCGAAGTGTTCCGTGGCGGGCTGCTGAGCATCCCCAAGGGCCAGCGTGAAGCGGGGCTGGCGATCGGCCTGGGCGAGTGGCAGGTCAAGGCTTACGTCACCGTGCCGGTGATGTTGCGCAATGTGTTGCCGGCCTTGTCGAACAACTTCATTTCGCTGTTCAAGGACACTTCGCTGGCCGCCGCGATTGCCGTGCCGGAGCTGACCTATTACGCGCGCAAGATCAACGTCGAGAGCTACCGGGTGATCGAAACCTGGCTGGTGACCACGGCGCTCTATGTCGCGGCCTGTTACCTCATTGCCATAATGCTGCGTTACCTCGAGCAGCGCCTGGCGATCCGCCGATAGGAGGCCCCATGTACGAATCCCCCAGTTGGTTGCATGAGTTGTGGGTCGCGCGGGAAGTGCTGTGGCAAGGCTTTCTGACCAGTGTTCAGGTATCGGCCCTGGCGATCTTGCTCGGCACGGTGGTTGGCGTATTCGCCGGTCTGGTGTTGACCTACGGCAGGTTCTGGATGCGCGCGCCGTTTCGTTTCTACGTGGACGTGATTCGCGGTACCCCGGTGTTTGTGCTGGTGCTGGCCTGCTTCTATATGGCGCCGGCGCTGGGCTGGCAGATCAGCGCGTTTCAGGCAGGTGCACTAGGCCTGACGCTGTTTTGCGGTTCCCACGTCGCCGAGATCGTGCGCGGTGCACTGCAAGCATTGCCCCGTGGGCAGATGGAAGCGAGCAAGGCCATCGGCCTGACGTTCTATCAGGCCCTCGGTTACGTGCTATTGCCCCAGGCACTGCGGCAAATCCTGCCGACCTGGGTCAACTCGTCCACCGAGATCGTCAAGGCCTCGACGCTGCTGTCGGTGATCGGCGTGGCCGAATTGCTGCTCAGCACCCAGCAGATCATCGCCCGGACCTTCATGACCCTGGAGTTTTACCTGTTCGCCGGTTTTCTGTTTTTTGTCATCAACTACGGCATCGAATTACTCGGCCGGCACATTGAAAAGCGGGTGGCCCTGCCATGACTCAAGTACAACAATCCAACGTCCCGAGCGGACAGCCTCTGCTGGACATTCGCGGCCTGCACAAACAATACGGCCCGCTGGAAGTGCTCAAGGGCGTCGACCTGACGATGCAGCGCGGCAACGTGGTCACGCTGATCGGCTCCAGCGGCTCGGGCAAGACCACGCTGCTGCGCTGCGTGAACATGCTTGAAGACTTTCAGGGTGGGCAGATCATGCTCGACGGCGAATCCATCGGGTATGACGAGGTCAATGGCAAACGCATCCGCCACCCGGAAAAAGTCATCGCCCGTCATCGCGCCATGACTGGCATGGCTTTCCAGCAATTCAACCTGTTCCCGCACCTCACCGCGTTGCAAAACGTCACCCTGGGCTTGCTCAAGGTGAAAAAACTGCACAAGGACGAGGCCGTGGCGCTGGCGGAAAAATGGCTGGAACGCGTCGGTTTGCTGGAACGTCGCGATCACTATCCTGGCCAGCTGTCCGGCGGTCAGCAGCAGCGCGTGGCGATTGCCCGGGCGATTGCGATGAACCCGAGCCTGATGCTGTTCGACGAAGTGACTTCGGCGCTGGACCCGGAGCTGGTTGGCGAAGTGCTCAACGTCATCAAGGGTCTGGCCGAAGACGGCATGACCATGCTGCTGGTGACCCACGAAATGCGCTTCGCGTTCGAAGTCTCGGACAAGATCGTGTTCATGAATCAGGGGCGCATCGAAGAGCAGGGGCCGCCCAAGGAACTGTTCGAGCGTCCGAAATCGCCACGCCTGGCGGAATTCCTCAAGAACACGCGCTTTTAAACATTCGATTTTCAATCAGGAGAAACACTCATGAGCATTACTCGTTACGGCACCGGCAGCACCGCCGCTGGCGGTCAGCCTCGCCCGTTCGCCCGAGCCGTTGAAGCCGATGGCTGGCTGCACGTTTCCGGGCAGGTGCCGGCGGTGGATGGCGAGATCATCACCGGCGGCATCGTCGAGCAGACCCACCAGACCATGAAGAACCTGATCGCGATTCTGCAAGAGGCCGGTTATGGCCTGGAAGATGTGGTGCGTGCTGGCGTGTGGCTGGAGGACCCGCGGGATTTCACCAGTTTCAACAAGGTCTTCTCCGAGTACTTCAAACCCGAACACGCCCCGGCCCGGGCCTGCGTGCAGGCGAACATGATGGTCGACTGCAAGGTCGAGATCGACTGCATCGCGTACAAGAAAAAGGCATGAATCGAGTCGCGCCCATCGCGGGCAAGCCACGCTCCCACAGGCTCTGCAGGCTGGCACAGATTGCAGATACACCATCAACACCTGTGGGAGCTGGCTTGCCAGCGAAGACGGCCTAACAGTCGTTACCGCACTCTCGGTAAACTCCCGGCACTTTGAATGGGAACCACTGACATGACCGAAGACACCATCAAACGCCGGGCGCGCGGTCTGGACCGGGCGTTCGACATCCTCGATTTCCTCAAGGAGATCGGCCAGCCCCTGCGACCGAATGAAATCGCCAGTGGCATCGGCAGCCCCAAATCCACGGTCTACGAACTGGTGGCCTCGTTGCTGGAGCGACGGATTCTGGAGCCGGTGGGCAAGGACGGTCACGTTTACCTCGGGCGCCAGCTGTACTTTCTCGGACAGGCGCATCTGCGCCATTTCGACCTGACCCGCGAGGCCGATCACGCCTTGCAGGAAATCGTCAGCCAAACCCATGAAACCGCGCAGATGTGCCTGCTCAACGGGCGCAAATACACTGTGGCGTTGATGAAAGAGGGGGAGCGGCATTTCCGTATCTCCTCGGACATCGGCGAAAACGCACCGATCCCCTGGACTGCGTCCGGGCGCCTGTTGCTGGCGCACCTGAGCGACCAGGAAATCATCGATCTGATCGACCATGACGACTTCATCCTGCCCGATGGTGAACGCCTGCCGCTGGAGCAGTTTCTCAAGGAGATCCGTCAGGCCGGCATCGATGGTTTTTTCTCCTTCGATAGCGTCGCCGACACCTTTACCCATTGCTTCGCCGCGCCGGTCAAAGACCCCGGCGGCGTGGCCATCGCGACCCTGTGCATCGTCGCCCCCCGGGCCGATGCCAAGAAAAATTACGACGACTACCGCCGGGTGCTGATCGAAAGCGCCAACAGCCTGGCCCGTCGTATCAACGAATAACAGCGGCTGCTTGCGGCCGCGAATGTGAGGAGTTCGACCATGATTACTGCCGAAAATACCGCCGCCGTGGAAAAGGGTTTTGCCCGCACGGGCGCCAGTCTTGTCCGTGACGTCAGCCTGCCCGCGCTGGTGCTGCATCGTGAAGCGCTGGAGCACAACATTCGCTGGATGCAGGATTTCGTCAGCAACAGCGGCGCCGAGCTCGCGCCCCACGGCAAGACCAGCATGACCCCGGCGCTGTTTCGTCGGCAGCTGGACGCCGGTGCCTGGGGCATTACCCTGGCCAGCGCCACGCAAACCCGCGCCGCCTATGCCCATGGTGTGCGTCGGGTGCTGATGGCCAACCAACTGGTCGGCACACCGAACATGGCGCTGATCGCCGATCTGCTGGCCGATCCGACGTTCGACTTCTACTGCATGGTCGATCACCCGGACAACGTTGCCGACCTCGGTGCCTATTTCGCCTCGCGCGGTGTGCGCCTGAACGTGATGATCGAGTACGGCGTGGTCGGCGGGCGTTGCGGCTGCCGCAGCGAACAGGAAGTGATCGACCTGGCGAAAGCCATCGCCGCGCAACCGGCACTGGCCCTGACCGGGATCGAAGGCTATGAAGGGGTGATTCATGGTGATCACGCCATCAGCGGCATTCGCGCGTTCGCCGGTTCCCTGGTGCGCCTGGCGGTGCAGTTGCAGGACAGCGGCGCATTCGCGATCGCCAAGCCGATCATCACCGCTTCGGGCTCGGCCTGGTATGACCTGATCGCCGAGGAATTCGAAGCGCAGAACGCTGCAGGGCGCTTCCTCAGCGTGCTGCGTCCTGGCAGTTATGTCGCCCACGACCATGGCATCTACAAGGAGGCGCAATGCTGCGTACTCGACCGCCGCAGCGACCTGCACGAAGGGTTGCGCCCGGCGCTGGAAGTCTGGGCGCACGTGCAGTCGCTGCCGGAGCCGGGCTTCGCGGTGATTGCCCTGGGCAAGCGTGACGTGGCCTACGACGCCGGTTTGCCGGTGCCGTTGCTGCGTTACAAGGCCGGCGTGCTGCCCGCCAAAGGCGACGACGTGAGTGCCTGCAAGGTGACGGCGGTGATGGACCAGCATGCATTCATGACCGTGGCGCCGGGCGTCGAGTTGCGGGTAGGCGACATCATTTCATTCGGCACTTCGCACCCGTGCCTGACGTTCGACAAGTGGCGCACGGGGTGTCTGGTGGATGAGCAATTGAACGTCATCGAAACCATGGAAACCTGTTTCTAAGGTTTGAGACTGCGCAGAGCCCTTCGCTGGCCTGCCAGCGAAGAGGCCCGACCAGACAACAAAGAACACCAGAGACCCCCACAACCATGAACACCCTCAACACCCTGGGTCCCCACGCCCCGCGCATCGCCCTGATCGGCGAATGCATGATCGAGCTGCAACACCGTGCAGATGGCAGCCTGCAACAGAGCTTCGGTGGCGATACCTTGAACACTGCGGTGTACCTGTCCCGAGAACTGGCCGGCGCTGGCACGGTGGACTACGTCACAGCTTTGGGCGATGACAGTTTCAGCGATGCCATGTGCCGGAGCTGGGCCGAGGAAAACATCGGCCTGGGCATGGTCCAGCGCCTGCCCGGACGTTTACCAGGGCTGTATTGCATCCAGACCGACGCCGCTGGCGAGCGTCGTTTCCTCTATTGGCGCAATGAAGCTGCGGTGCGTGATTGCTTCACTACGCCGGCCGCCGCGCCGATCCTGGCGGCGCTTCTAGACTATGACGTGCTGTATTTCAGCGGCATTACCCTGGCGGTACTGGGCGTGAAGGGCCGGGAAAAATTGCTGGAAACCCTGATCCAGGCCCGGCAGCGCGACGCCCGAATCGTCTTCGACAACAACTACCGGCCACGGCTGTGGGGCTCGGTCGAGGAAGCGCGAGCGGCCTACCGCAGCGTGCTGCCTTATGTCGATCTGGCGTTGTTGACCGTCGATGACGAACAGGCGCTGTTCCACTTCTCCGATTGCGCGGCGGTGTTTGACGCCTATGAGCAGATCGGCACGCCCGAAGTGGTGCTCAAGCGTGGCGCCGAGGCGTGCCTGATTCGGTGTGAGGGGGAGGCGTTCGAAGTGCCGGCGCAGAAAGTCGAGCGAGTAGTGGACACCACGGCGGCGGGGGATTCGTTCAGTGCGGCGTACCTGGCGGCGCGGCTCAAGGGCGCTAGCCCGGTCGAAGCGGCCGAGGCGGGGCACCGGTTGGCGAGTCGGGTGATCCAGGTGCCGGGGGCGCTTATTCCAAAGTAGAAGGTGGATGACCGCTTGCTGTGCAATCGGCTCGCTGGCAAGCCAGCTCCCACAGGAACGAAGCGGGACCTGCAGGCGCTGGCTTGCCAGCGAAAAGGCCCACCAGCCAACCGATCAATCCCGGTAAAACACCTGCACCAGGTGATAACCGAACTTGCTCTTGATCGGGCCGTGCACCACCCGCAGCGGCTTCTTGAAAATCACCGCATCGATGGCGCCGACCATCTGCCCCGGCCGCACTTCGCCCAGGTCACCGCCGCGCTTGCCGGACGGGCAGGTGGAATACTTCTTGGCCAGCACATCGAAGGCTTCGCCCTTGGCGATGCGTTGTTTGAGCTGCTCGGCTTCTTCCGAGGTTTTCACCAGAATATGGCGGGCTTGGGCTTTCATGGGGCGGGTACCTTGCAACGGTGGTGGCGTGGGTGGTGAAGCGGGGCGCGCGATTATGCCCTATCTCAGTGGGGTTGGCCGATCATCGTGCGAATCTTGGTGGCCAATAGATCAATCGAAAACGGTTTGGCCACCATGTCCATGCCTTCCTCAAGAAAACCCTGACGCTCGGCGGCTTTTTCCGCGTAACCGGTCATGAACAGCACCTTGAGTTCAGGTCGGTGCTGACGGGCAATTTCCGCCAGTTGCCGGCCATTCATGCCGGGCAACCCGACATCGGTCACCAGCAAATCGACCCGCAGTTCGGACTCGAGCAAGGGCAGGGCGCTCTTCGCGTCTTCGGCTTCGTAGGCGTGATAGCCCAGCTCCTTGAGCAGGTCGAACACCAGCATGCGCACGGCCGGGTCGTCCTCCACCAGGACCACGGTTTCACCGGCAATCGCCGAGGGCGCCTCGCTGATGACCGGCGATAACACGTCTTGCGGTTCCATGCCGTGCAGGCGCGGCAGGTACAGGCGCACGCTGGTGCCCTGGTCGGGCATGCTGAACAGGGTCACATGGCCGCCGGACTGCTGGGCGAAACCATAAATCATCGACAGGCCCAGCCCGGTGCCCTGGCCGATGGGTTTGGTGGTGAAAAACGGATCGAACGCCTTGGCCAGCACCTTCGGGGTCATGCCCGTGCCGTTGTCGCTGACGGCGATCATCAGGTAATCCCCGGCCTTGACCGGTTCCAGGGTGGTGATGTCGCTGCCGTCGAGGTGGACGTTCGCGGTTTCAATGCACAACTCGCCGCCATCGGGCATGGCGTCCCGGGCGTTGATCACCAGGTTCAGCAGGGCGTTTTCCAGTTGGCTGACGTCAGTGCTGACCATCCAGGCGTCTTTGGCCAGGCGCAGTTTGAGCGCGATATGGTCACCCTTGGTGCGGCTGAACAGGTCTTCCAGGGAGTGAATCAGGTCGTTGGGGTTCAGCGGTTTGCGGTCCAGCGACTGACGCCTGGAGAACGCCAGCAGACGATGGGTCAGCGCGGCGGCGCGGTTGGCCGAGGACACCGCGGCCTCGGTGAAACGGGCGATCTCGGCGGCACGGCCGTCGGCGATGTAGCGTTGCATCAGATCCAGGCTGCCGATGATCCCCGTGAGCATGTTGTTGAAGTCATGGGCGATGCCACCGGTGAGCTGGCCGACTGCTTCCATCTTCTGGGCATGGCGCAGGGCTTCTTCGGCGCGCTCGCGTTCGAACATCTCTTTGAGCAGTTTTTCATTGGCTTCGGCCAGTTGCCGGGTGCGGGCGCTGACCCGCTCTTCGAGGGTTTCATTGAGGTTGCGCAGGGCTTCTTCAGTCTGTTTACGCTCGGTTTCGTCGATCACGAAGATGTAAAAACCGTTTACCGCGCCGTCCGCACCGTGGCGCGGCAAATAGTTCATCAGTGCATGACGGATGCTGCCATCACGGTGCGGCGTGTTGATGCTGAAACAGCAGGACCTGCCGGACAGGGCCTCGGCGATGTGCTCGGCGCGCAGGGCGTAGGCCTCGTCGCCCAGCACCTCGCGAATGGTGCGGCCATAGAGTTCCTGAGGGGTCAGACCGTACCAGTCCAGATAAGCGGCATTGTTCAGGCGAAAGCGTTCCTCGCGGTCGACGTAGCTGATCAGGATCGGCATGGCGTTGATGATCAGTTGCAGCTCGGTCTGGCTCTGGCGCAGGGCCTGCTCGGTGTTTTTGCGTTCGGTGAGGTCCAGGGCCGCGCCCAGGAAACGGATCGGCCGGCCATGGTGGTCCTTGTAGCAACGACCGCGAGCAAATACCCAACGCAATTCGCCGTTGGGTTGCAGCAGGCGGTACTCCTCGGCGTATTCGGTGCCATGGGCGATGCAATGTTTGATGCTGCGGGCGATCAAGGCACGGTCTTCCGGGTGCACGCCGTGCAGATACTCGGTGATCGGCAGCTGGCTGGCCATGGCCGGGTCGATGCCGTGTAATTGGGCGAAATGGGCGTCGGCCAGGAAGCGGTCCTCGCTGATGTCCCAGTCCCAGGTGCCGACCGCGTCGGTGGCGGCGAGGGCCAGTTGCAGGCGTTCCTCGGTTTCTTGCTGGGCCTTGAGGCTGGCAGCCGAGCGCTGTTCCAGTTCAAGCGCGATGCGTCGACGCTCGTTGGTTTCGATGGCCGTGACCAGAATCCCGGCCACCTCGGCGCTTTCGTCGCGAATGGGGCTGTAGGTCAGGTCGAGCCAGAAGTCGGAATCCTTGCCATCGCGCTGCAGGGTGAAGCGTTGTTCGCTGTAGGTCCGCACCTGTCCTTGTAGGACGGCTCGGTAAATCGGGTCGGTAAAATCCTTTAACTCTGGCCAGATATCGTGTGTTGGCTGTCCGAAAGCGTACGGGTGCTTGTTGCCTGCGAGCAGGGCGAAGCCGTCGTTGTAGATTTGCGTCAACTGCGGCCCCCAGAGCAACAGCATCGGCATCGGTGAATGAATCACGATGTCCACGGCGGTTTTCAGGCTCTGTGGCCAGGTACTGGCCGCGCCTAGTGGGCTGCTTTCCCAGTCCAGTCTGGCAATCAGGGCCTGGGCATCGCTGCCGGTTGGTGAGGCGTTCATCAAGGTGTCCTGCTTCAAGTCGGTGTGACGGCGTCTACTAAGCTGGCTGAGCGGTAGACGCTGGATGACCCGGCGCCTCAGAGGTTCGGGTCATTTTTATTCATTGAATGCATCGTAGGTGTGTTTTGCCATGGAAATCGACGCGTTATTAAGACAACTGGCCAGCCGCAATGGCGCCGACCTTTACTTGTCCACGGGCGCACCACCCTGTGCGCGGTTCGACGGTGTTCTCACCTCGCTGGCGGATCAGCCGTGCAGGCCCGGAGAACTCGCGGCCATCGCCGCGTCCATTATGGACGCCGAACAGCGACTTGAGTTCGAACGGGAACTGGAGATGAACCTGGTAATTTCCCTGCCGGACATCGGACGCTTTCGGCTCAATATCTTCAAACAGCGTAACGATGTGTCGATGGTGGTGCGTAATGTCAAACTCGACATTCCACGCTTCGAAGATCTCAAATTGCCACCAGTGCTGCTCGAAACCGTGATGCTCAAGCAGGGCTTGATGCTGTTCGTCGGTGCCACCGACTCCGGCAAGTCTACCTCGCTGGCGGCACTGATTGACTACCGCAATCGCCACGATCATGGGCATATCGTCACCATCGAAGACCCGATCGAGTACCTTCATCGGCACAAAAAATCGATCATCAACCAGCGCGAAGTCGGTGTCGACACCCGCAGCTTTCAGGCCGCATTGAAAAACACCCTGCGCCAGGCGCCGGACGTGGTGCTGATCGGCGAAATCCGCGACCGCGAAACCATGGAGCACGCGTTGGCGTTTGCCGATTCCGGGCATCTGGTGCTCTCCACGCTGCACGCCCACAGCGCCAGTCAGGCGCTGGATCGCATCATCAACTTCTTTCCCGAGCAGCGCCGCGGGCAATTGCTCAATGACCTGGGCAACCACCTCAAGGCGTTCGTATCCCAACGCCTGGTTCGCACCCGGGAGGGGCAGCGGCGGGCGGCGGTGGAGGTGATGCTGGGCACGCCAACCATTGGCGATCTGATTCGGCGTAACCGGTTTTCCGAGCTCAAGGGCGTGATGGAAAAGTCGACGAGCCTGGGGATGCAGACGTTTGACGGGGCGCTGTTTGAGTTGGTCGCAGAGGGTGCGATTGATCAGGTCGAAGCGTTGAAGCATGCGGATTCGGCGAACAACCTGCGCTTGCGCTTGAAGTTGCATGCGGAGGGATCGACAGGTCTGGATGCACCAACGGGTGAGTGGGGACTGGTGGACTAACGCTCATTCGCCGGTTGGGGTGAGCCTGGCCAATATGGCTGGGGGAGCTGGTGACTACGTCGACTGAACCGACGCTATCGCGGGCAATCCACATACACAGGTTTTGTGGCGGGCGCGGTATGTGCATGCACCGCCAATCCCCTGTGGGAGCGAGCCTGCTCGCGATGAACTGGACACCGCCGCGGAGTATCAGGCTCCCCGCGTTATCGTTCACAACCATCGCGATCAGGCTCGCTCCTACAGGGATAGTGGTTGTATGCGCATTTTGCATCTGACAAGCAATTCCTGTGGGAGCGGGCTTGCCCGCGATGAGGGCGGCACATTCAACTTTGACATTGATTGACACGCCGCCCTCGCGAGCAGGCCTTATTGGAGCACTTTAATCCCGCAGCTCCGGGCGGTCGCGGAATTGCGCCAAAGCCTCGGGATTGGCCAGTGCATCGGTGTTCTTCACCTTTTGCCCATGCACCACATTGCGCACTGCCAATTCGACGATTTTGCCGCTGATGGTCCGCGGAATATCCGTGACCGCGACAATCTTCGCCGGTACATGGCGTGGCGTGGTATTGGCGCGGATGGTCTGGCGAATCTGTTGCTCAAGCGCTTCATTCAGTTCGACGCCTTCACGCAGCCGCACGAACAGCACCACTCGCACGTCATCCTGCCACTGCTGCCCGATGGCCACGCTGTCGAGTACTTGCGGAATTTTTTCCACCTGGCGGTAAATTTCCGCCGTGCCGATACGCACGCCGCCGGGGTTGAGCACGGCGTCGGAGCGGCCGTGGATCAACATCGCGCCGTGGGGCAGTTGTTCGGCGTAGTCGCCTTGCGCCCAGACGCCGGGGAACTGGCTGAAATACGACGCCCGCAGCTTTTCGCCGTCGGGGTCGTTCCACAAGCCGATGGGCATCGCCGGGAAGTGTCGGACGCACACCAAATCGCCTTTTTCGCCAATGACCGGTCGGCCTTCGTCGTTCCACACTTCAACCGCCATGCCCAGGCTCTTGCCCTGCATCTCGCCGCGCCGCACCGGTTGCAACGGGTTGCCGTTGACAAAGCAGGAGACGATATCAGTGCCGCCCGACATCGACGCCAGGCACACGTCAGCCTTGAAATCGCGGTAGACGTAGTCGTAACTCTGCGGCGATAGCGCGGAACCGGTGCAAAGCAGGGTTTTCAGGCTGCTCAAGTCATGGCTTTGCCGGGGTTTGACGCCGTTGGCTTCCAGCGTGGCGAGGTACTTGGGGCTGGTGCCGAAAACACTGATGCGCTCGTCATCGATCAGGTCGATCAAGCGTTCGGGATCGGGATGAAACGGTGAGCCGTCGTACAGCACCACGGCACTGCCGACTGCCAGGGCCGAGACCAGCCAGTTCCACATCATCCAGCCGCAAGTGGTGTAGTAAAACAAGCGTTCGCCGGGGCCGAGATCGCTGTGCAAACCGTGCTCTTTCACGTGTTGCAGCAGCACGCCACCAGTGCTGTGGATGATGCATTTGGGCACGCCGGTAGTGCCGCTGGAATAGAGGATGTACAGCGGATGGGCGAAGGGCACGGCGACGAAATCCGGCTCGCCGCCGGGGTCGTAGAAATCGTCCCACAGCGTCACATTGGCGGCTGTGCGGAAGTCTTCGATGCGAGCCTGCGGCCGGGCGTAGGGCACTACGATCAACTGCTGCAGCGATGGCAGGCGTTCGAGGATTTCGTTGACCTTGACGGTCTGGTCGATCTCCTTGCCGGCGTAGCGATAGCCGGCACAGGTGACCAGCACTTTCGGCTCGATCTGGCCGAAACGGTCGATCACGCCTTGGGTGCCGAAGTCCGGCGAAGAGCAGGACCAGATCGCCCCGAGGCTGGTGGTGGCGAGCATCGCCACCAATGTTTGCCAGGTGTTGGGCATGCACGCGGCCACCCGGTCGCCGAGGCCGACACCGGCGGCGATCAGACCGTTTTGAAAGCCGGCGACATGCTCGGCCAGCTCACCCCAGGTCAAGTGTTCGCGCTGACCATTTTCTGCCACGGCCACGACGGCCACGGCATCGTCGCGACGGCGCAGCAGGTGTTCAGCGAAGTTCAGGGTGGCGCCGGGGAACCACTGGGCGTCGGGCATTTTCGGGCCTTCAACCAGCACCGCGTCGGGTTGCTGATGGAAGCGGATATCGAAGAAGTCGACGATGGCCTGCCAGAAGTCCGCGCGTTGATCGATCGACCATTGGTGCAGGGCAGGGTAGTCATCGATGTGCAGGTGGTGCCGCTGATTGATGAAGCGTCGAAAGGCCTCGATGCGGGTCTTGCCGATGCGTTTGGCACTCGGTTGCCAGAGGATGTCGGACATGGTTTGCCTCTTCTTATTCATGAATTCAAACGGGCATTTGTAACGAGGGAGCGAGCTCCCTCGCCACAACGGGCAGCGGTGCCTTACTGCGCCAACCAGCCACCGTCTATGTTCCATGCCGCACCGCGCACCTGACTGCCCGCTTCGCTGCACAGGAACAGCACCAGTTCCCCCAGTTGCGGCGGCGTCACGAACTCCAGCGATGGCTGCTTTTCGGCCAGAAGATCATGCTGTGCCTGTTGCGGATCAATCCCGGTGGCGGCGCGGTCATCGATCTGCTTCTGCACCAGCGGTGTCAGCACCCAGCCAGGACAAATGGCATTGCAGGTGACGTTGCTGGTAGCGGTTTCCAGGGCGACCACCTTGGTCAAGCCGATGACCCCGTGCTTGGCCGCGACATAAGCCGCTTTGCCCACCGATCCGACCAGGCCATGCACCGAAGCAATGTTGATCACCCGGCCCCAGCCCTTGGCGCGCATGCCCGGCAGGCTCAGGCGAGTGCTGTGGAACACCGACGACAGGTTGATCGCGATGATCGAATCCCAGCGCTCCACGGGGAACTCTTCCACCGGCGCCACATACTGGATGCCGGCGTTGTTGACCAGAATGTCGATGCCACCGAATTCCCGTTCGGCATAGGCAATCATCTCGGCGATCTGTGCCGGGTCGCTGACATCGGCCGGGTGATGGCCGACCTTGCCGCCGTACTGCGCCACTTCGGCTATCACCTGGGAGGCGTCGCCGAAGCCGTTGAGGATCAGGTTGGCGCCGGCCTTGGCCAGGCTGAGGGCGATGCCCAGGCCAATGCCGCTGGTGGAACCGGTAACCAGTGCGGTCTTGCCCGAAAGAGTCGTCATGAATACCTCACACAATGCCAGTGGCGTAGAAAGTGCCGATCACCACGAAAACCGCCAGGGTCTTGATCAGCGTAATACAGAAAATATCTTTGTAAGCCTCGCGGTGGGTCAGGCCGGTGACCGCCAGCAGGGTGATCACCGCACCGTTGTGCGGCAGGGTGTCCATGCCGCCACTGGCCATTGCGGCCACGCGGTGCAGCACTTCCAGGGGGATGTTGGCGGCGTGGGCAGCGGCGATAAATTGTTCGGACATGGCCGCCAACGCAATGCTCATGCCGCCCGATGCCGAACCGGTGATGCCGGCCAGCAGGGTCACGGTGATCGCTTCGTTGACCAGCGGGTTGGGAATGCTCTTGAGCCAGTCAGCCAGGACCAGAAAACCCGGCAGCGAAGCAATGACCGCACCGAAGCCGTATTCCGACGCGGTGTTCATTGCCGCCAGCAACGCACCGCTGACCGCGCTTTTACTGCCTTCGGCGAGTTTGCTGCGGATCGCCTGGAAGCCGAACGCCAGCACCATGACGATGCCCACCAGCAGCGCCGCCTGCACCGCCCAGATCGCCGTCAGTTTGGCAATGTCGGTGGTCACAGGCGCCGCCATGCCCGGCAGCGCGAGGCTGTGGGTCTTGCCGTACCACTGTGGAATCCACTGGGTGAACAGCAGGTTCATGATGCCTACGGCCAGCAGCGGCGAGAGGGCGATCCATGGGTTGGGCAGCTTGATGTCGGCGGCGGTTTCCGGCTCGTTGCGCAGTTTGGTGCCATAGCCTTCACCGGCGCGCTGGGCCTTGTTGCGTTGGCGCTGCAGAAACAGCATGCCGGCGCAGAACACGAAGATCGTACCGATCAAGCCCAGCCAGGGCGCGGCCCAGGCCGTGGTGTTGAAAAAGGTGCTGGGAATGATGTTCTGGATCTGCGGGGTGCCGGGCAGGGCGTCCATGGTGAAGGAGAACGCGCCGAGGGCAATCGTCGCTGGAATCAGGCGCTTGGGGATGTTGCTCTGGCGGAACATTTCAGCGGCAAAGGGGTAGACCGCGAACACCACGACAAACAGGGACACGCCGCCGTAAGTGAGCAGGACGCAAACCAGCACGATCACCAGCATCGCCTGGCGAGTGCCCAGCAAGCGAATGGCCGCGGCGACGATCGAGCGCGAGAAACCCGACAACTCGATCAGCTTGCCGAACACGGCACCGAGCAGGAACACCGGGAAATACAGTTTGATGAAACCGACCATTTTCTCCATGAACACGCCGGTGAACGCGGGCGCGACAGCAGAGGGGTCGGTGAGCAGAACGGCGCCGAGGGCGGCGATCGGGGCAAAAAGGATAACGCTGTAGCCACGGTAAGCAGCCAGCATCAACAGCGCGAGAGCTGCCAAGGCAATGATCACACTCATGGTGTGTCTCCTGGGTTGTTATTTTTGTAGGGTGGATCTTTTGTAGGAGAGCGCTATAGCGAATTGTGTGCCAGATGCTTAAGTGTCTGAAATATAAAGAGATATATAGATTTTTTTTAGCTGAGCCTGGACTTTTGTCTCTATATTGAGACATTTGTTTGCAGGATCGGCCTCATCGCGAGCAGGCTCGCTCCCACAGTTGATCGCATTCTTGCTTTCGATCCAATAAACCTGTGGGAGCGAGCTTGCTCGCGATGTTTTGTCTAATAATGGAGATGCGAGTCTCTTTATGGAGACTCCGCAATCCCCAACGCCAGCATCTTCTTGTACAGCGTAGATCGCCCTAGCCCCAGCCGCGCCGCCGCTTCAATTACCTTGCCCCCGCATTGCGCCAGGGTGGTCTCAATCAATTCCCGATCAAAGCGTGCCCGGGCAGCGCTGAAGGTCTCATGCTCCACCGGTTCGACTGGTGCCAACGCCATGCGCTGCACGGGTGTAAACGTCCCGATTGCCGCGCGGATATCCGCCACCGTGAGCCGCAGGTCGTCACTGAGCAATGCGGCCCGTTCCAGCACGTTGCGCAGTTCGCGGATATTCCCCGGCCAGGCGTGCTCTCCCAACAGATTCAAGGCCTCGCCGTTGAGTTCGTGTTGACTGCGTAGCTCCTCAAGGATCGCTTCGCTGAGGGCGGGCAGGTCGTCGAGGCGGTCGCGCAGCGGCGGAACCTGGATGGGCAGGACGTTGAGGCGGTAATACAAGTCGGCGCGAAATTCGCCGCGCTTGATGGCGGCTTCCAGATCGGTTGAAGTCGCGGCAATCACCCGCACATCGCTCTGGATCACGTCGTTGGAACCTACTGGTTCGAATTCCTTTTCCTGCAGCACCCGCAGCAGTTTGCTTTGCAGCGGCAGGGGCATGTCACCGATCTCGTCGAGAAACAGCGTCCCGCCCTGGGCGATCTGCAATTTGCCGGCACGTGCCTTGCGGTCGGCGCCGGTAAAGGCGCCGGGCGCGGTGCCGAAGAATTCAGCTTCCAGCAGCGATTCGGGGATCGCGGCGCTGTTGATGCTGACAAACGCCTTGTGCGCGCGCGGCGAAGCATTGTGGATTGCCTGCGCCAGCAATTCCTTACCGGTGCCGGTTTCACCGAGCAGCAACACCGGCGAATCGGTACTGGCGCTGCGGCGGGCGCGGCGTTTGACTTCCAGGCTGGCGGCGCTGGTGCCGATGAAATGGGCGAAGTTGTATTTGGTCTGCCGCGCTCGCAACAGTGAGCGCGTCGATGCCAGTTCTTCCTGCATGCTCATGTAGCGCTTGAGCATGGGCGACAGGCTGCGCAGTTCGTCGAACAGGGCAAAGCCGATGGCGCCGATCACCTCGCCGGCATCGTCTTGAATCGGCAGACGCATGACCACCAACGGTTCTTTGGGGGTGTCCTGCATGTCGAGCAAAATCGGGCGTCCGGTGCGCACCACTTCGCGTAACAGGCTGCCGGGGATTACGCTTTCGCAGGCCTTGCCGATCGCATTTTGCGCCGACTGCAGGCCGAAACGCTTGGCGTAGCGCTCGTTCATCCACACGATATTGGCGTCGCGGTCGACAATCACCGTGCCCTCGCTCGACTGCTCGATAATCTCGAACAATGAGCGGATCGCCAGCAGCCGTACACGCTGGTAGTCCTTGAGGCTTTCGGTGGTGTTCATGGGTGCAGATCCTGATGGTGTGTTGTCAGTGCCGGCCCTATCGCGGGCAAGCCCGCTCCCACAGGGTATGAGGCTACCGCTGAATTCGGACGTAACAGAAACTCTGTGGGAGCGGGCTTGCCCGCGATGGCGGCGAACCGGTCTATCGACATGCGCCGGATCATGCCTGCCCCGTATGCGCCGCCGCCAACAGCTCCTTGGTATACGGGTGCTGTGGCGAGTCGAAAACGTCGTGGCTGGCGCCGCTTTCGACGACCTTGCCGTCCTTGACCACGATCATGTCGTGCGCCAGGGCGCGGACCACGGCCAGGTCATGGCTGATGAACAGATAGGTCAGGCCATGTTTTTCCTGAAGCTGGCGGAGCAGGGCCACCACTTGCTTTTGCACGGTGCGGTCCAGGGCCGAGGTCGGTTCGTCCAGCAGGATCAACGCCGGTTTCAGCACCAGTGCCCGGGCGATGGCAATGCGTTGACGTTGGCCTCCGGAAAACTCGTGGGGATAGCGATGGCGGCTCTGCGGGTCGAGGCCGACTTCTTGCAGTGCCCGTATCACTTCGGCTTCGCATTCGTCGGCGCTCAACTGGCTGTGCACTTCCAGGCCTTCACTGATGATCTGTGCCACGGACATCCGTGGGCTGAGGCTGCCGAAGGGGTCCTGGAACACCACCTGCATTTTCTTGCGCCATGGCCGCAGCTGTTTCTGCGTCAAGCCATTCAATGCGTGACCCTGGAAGCGAATACTGCCCTCGGAGTCGAGCAGGCGCAGGATGGCCTGGCCGAGGGTGGATTTGCCGGAACCGGATTCGCCTACGATGCCCAGGGTTTTGCCGCGCTGGACATTCAGGCTGATGCCGTCCACGGCCTTGAGGTAAGTCTTGCGCTGAAACAACCCGCCGCTGACGGCAAACTGCACCCGCAGGTCCTGCACCTCCAGGACCTTTTCGCGCTCGTCCCGGGGCAGGGCTTCGCCTTCCGGCTCGGCATTGAGCAGGATGCAACTGTAAGGGTGCTGCGGTTCGGTGAAGAGCGTTTCGCAGGGCGCCTGCTCGACGATTTCGCCGGCCTTCATCACGCACACCCGCTGGGCGATGCTGCGTACCAGGTTGAGGTCGTGACTGATCAACAGCAATGACATGCCCAAGCGTTGTTGCAGGGATTTGAGCAGCAGCAGGATCTTGCGCTGCACGGTCACATCCAGGGCCGTGGTGGGTTCGTCCGCAATCAGCAATTCCGGTTCGCAGGCCAGGGCCATGGCGATCATCACCCGTTGACGCTGGCCGCCGGACAGTTGATGGGGATAAGCCTTGAGCCGCTCCTTGGGTTTCTGGATGCCGACCAGATGCAGCAACTCCAGAATCCGCGCTTGCGCCGCCTTGCCGGCCAGGCCCTTGTGCACCAGCAGGGTTTCGCCGATCTGCTTTTCGATGCTGTGCAGCGGATTGAGCGAGGTCATCGGCTCCTGGAAAATCATCGCGATGCGGTTACCACGCAACTCGCGCAACACCCTGGAGGGGGCGCCGAGCAGTTCACGGCCTCGATAGCGGATGCTGCCACGGCTTTCGGTGCCGCCCTCGGGCAGCAATTGCAGGATCGAGTGCGCGGTTACCGATTTGCCGGAGCCCGACTCGCCCACCAGCGCCAGGCATTCGCCGGGGCGGATGTCCAGACACAGATTGCGCACCACAGTCTGGCCGCTGAAGGCCACGCTGAGGTCACGGATTTCGATCAGGTTGGTCATATCAATATCCGCATCAGGATCGGGGATCGAAGGCGTCGCGCAGCGCTTCGCCAATGAACACCAGTAACGAAAGAATCAACGCCAGGGTGAAAAACGCCGTCAGCCCCAGCCATGGCGCTTGCAGGTTCTGCTTGCCCTGACCGATCAGTTCGCCCAGGGAGGCGCTGCCCGCGGGCATGCCGAAGCCGAGGAAATCCAGCGCCGTCAGGGTGGAAATGGCGCCGGTGAGAATGAACGGCAGGTAACTCAACGTCGCGTTCATGGCGTTGGGCAGGATATGCCGCACGATCACCTTGCGATCGCTTAGCCCCAGCGCCCGGGCGGCCTTGACGTATTCAAGATTGCGCCCGCGCAGGAATTCGGCACGCACCACGTCCACCAGCGCCAACCAGGAAAACAGCGCCATGATCCCCAGCAACCACCAGAAATTCGGTTCGACGAAGCCCGACAGGATGATCAGCAGGTATAGCACCGGCAACCCGGACCAGACCTCCAGCAGCCGCTGACCCATGAGGTCGACCCAGCCGCCGTAGTAGCCTTGCAGGGCCCCGGCAGCGATGCCGATCAGCGCGCTGACGAATGTCAGCATCAAGGCAAACAGAATCGACACCCGCGCGCCGAAAATAACCCGTGCCAATACGTCCCGCGCCTGGTCGTCAGTGCCCAGCCAGTTCACGCTCGTGGGCGGGCTCGGAGCCGGTTTGTTCAGGTCATAGTTCGGCGTGTCGTCACTGAACGGAATGGGCGGGAACAGCAGCCAGCCTCCGTCCTTCTTGATAAGGTTCTGCACGTAGTCGCTGCGGTAGTCGGCCTGGAACGGCAGTTGCCCGCCGAACTCCTGCTCGGTGTAGCGCTTGAGGGCCGGGAAGTACAACGAGCCCTGGTAACTGACGATCAACGGTTTGTCGTTGGCGATCAGTTCGCCACCCAGGCTCAACATGAACAGACCGACAAACAGCCACAGCGACCACCAGCCACGACGGTTCTTCTTGAAGCGTTCGAAGCGACGACGGCCCAACGGCGAAAGCTTGAACATCAGGCGTTCCTCGCGGCGAAGTCGATGCGCGGGTCGACCAGGGTGTAGCACAGGTCACCCACCAGTTTTATCAGCAGGCCGAACAAGGTGAAGATGAACAGCGATCCGAACACCACCGGATAGTCCCGCGAAACCGCCGCTTCGTAGCTCATGCGGCCCAGGCCGTCGAGGGAGAAAATCACTTCGATCAGCAGCGAACCGGCAAAAAACACGCTGATAAACGCCTGGGGAATCCCCGATACCACCAGCAGCATCGCATTGCGGAACACATGGCCGTACAGCACGCGGCGCTCGCTCAAGCCCTTGGCGCGGGCGGTGACCACGTACTGTCGGGTGATTTCGTTGAGGAATGAGTTTTTGGTCAGGATCGTCAGGGTTGCGAAACCACCGATCACCAGTGACGTCACCGGCAGTACGAGGTGCCAGAAGTAGTCGACGACCTTGCCCAGGGTCGACAGCGACTCGAAATTGTCCGAGACCAGCCCGCGCACCGGGAACCAGTTCAGCGATGTACCCCCGGCGAACACCACGATCAGGAACATCGCGAACAGGAACGCCGGCATCGCGTAGCCGATGATGATCGCAGTGCTGCTCCAGATATCGAAATGGCTACCGTGGTGCACGGCCTTGCGGATGCCCAGCGGGATCGATACCAGGTAAGTGATCAACGTCGCCCAGAGCCCGAGGGAGATGGTCACCGGCATTTTTTCCAGGATCAGGTCGGTGACGGTGGCGCCACGGAAGAAGCTCTTGCCGAAGTCCAGGCGCGCGTAGCTGGTGAGCATCAGCCAGAGGCGTTCGTGGGCCGGCTTGTCGAAACCGTATTGTTTTTCGATGTCCTTGATCAGTTGCGGATCGAGGCCGCGGCTGGCCCGCGAGCTGCCGCTGGAGGCTTCGCGGGCGCCACCGCCGACACTGACCCCGCCGATGCCTTGCAGGTGGGCGATGGCCTGTTCGACCGGCCCGCCGGGCGCGGCCTGGACGATCACGAAGTTGACCAGAAGGATGATGACCAGCGTCGGAATGATCAGCAGCAGGCGCCGCAGTATGTAAGCCCACATCAGTGTGGTCCTCCGGGTCTGCCACGGCGAATGCGCTCGGCGGTCATCTGCTGGTTGGTCAGTGGCGTGGTGCTCACTTCCCACCAGCTCTCGATGGCTTCGTCATTGCTCGCTTGCACGTCGGGTATGCCAAAGCGATTCCACCACACGGTGGAGGTGCCCGGCGGGTAGTAGTTGGGAATCCAGTAGTAGTTCCACTGCAACACCCGGTCCAGGGCATGGGCGTAGCGCAACATGTCAGCCTGGGTGTTGGCGCGAATCAGCCCGCTGATCAGGGTGTCTACGGCCGGGTTCTTCAGGACCATGTAGTTGTTGGAACCGGGGTCGGTGGCCGCCGCCGAGCCGAAATAGTTGAGCAGTTCGCCTCCCGGAGAGGTGGTGACCGGGTAGCCGGTGACGATCATGTCGTAGTCGCGGCTCATCAGGCGATTGACGTACTGCGAGGAGTCGATGCGGCGGATGTTCATGTCGATGCCGATCTGTTTCAGGGTGCGCTTGTAGGGCAGCAGCAAACGGTCCATGCCGTTCTGGCTGACCAGGAAGGTGAAGCTCAGCGGCTCCCCGTCAGCGTTGACCAATTGATCGCCATCCGGTTTCCAGCCGGCCTGTTCCAGCAGGTCCAGGGCCTGCAGCTGCTTGTCGCGGATCACGCCACTGCCATCGGTTTTTGGCGCTTCGAACACGGTGGTGAACACTTCGTCGGGCACTTGCCCGCGCAGGGGTTCGAGAATCGCCCGTTCGCCGGCGTCCGGCAGTTGCCGGGCGGCGAGGATGGTATTGGAAAAGAAACTCTGCTGGCGGATGTACATGTTGCGCATCATCTGCCGGTTGCTCCATTCGAAATCCCAGAGCATGGCCAGTGCCTGACGCACCCGGCGATCCTGGAACATGGGCTTTTGCAGGTTAAACACAAAGCCCTGGCTCGGTTGCGGCGCTTCAGTGGCCAGATGTGCTTTTTGCAGGCGACCGTCGCTCAATGCCGGACTTTCATAACCGATGGAGTAACCGGTGGCGGAAAACTCGCGGTTGTAATCATAGGCACCACCGCGCAGCACCTGGCGCGCGACATCGGTGTCGCCGAAGTACTCGATGCTGAAATGATCGAAATTGTAGAGGCCGCGGCTGACGGGCAGGTCCTTGCCCCACCAGTCAGGGTTGCGCTCGAAGGTGATACTGCGGCCGGAGTCGACCTTGCTCACTCGATAGGGTCCGCTGCCCAGTGGTGCCTCGTAACCGCCGCCACCGGCGAAGTCGCGGGTCTTCCACCAATGCTCGGGAAACACCGGCAAGGTCGCGATGTCCAGCGGCAGCGTGCGGTTTTCGTTGTTTTTGAAGTTGAAGCGAATGGTCAAGGGCCCCTCGACCTCAACGCCCTTGACGTCTGCGAATTGGGTGCGATAGCGCAGGCTGCCCTGGGTCATCAGCAGATCGAAGGTGTAGCGCACGTCTTCGGCAGTGATCGGCTTGCCATCGGCAAAGCACGCCTTGGGGTTCAGATAGAAGCGCAGGGACAAACCGTCATCGGAGCGCTCCATCTGTTGCGCCACCAGGCCGTACACGGTGTAGGGTTCATCCAGCGAACGCTGGGCCAGGGGCGAATAGATCAGGCCGTCAATCTGTGAGACGCCTATGCCTTTGTCGATGTACGGCAATACATGATCGAATTGCCCGATTTCGATCGCCGAACGACGCATGGTGCCACCCTTGGGGGCTTGGGGGTTGGTGTAGGCAAAATGGCTGAAGCCGGCAGGGTATTTGGCCGGTTCGCCATAGACGGTCAACGCATGTTGCGGTGCGGCATTCACGCCTGCGGCGCCCAACAGCAAGGCCACGGCAGTGAATATTAAAGTCGGGAAAGCCAGTCGCATTGTCAGCCTTAGAGCCGGGTGGTCGTTAACGACAATTTGTACGCTAGAGGCGCGTCCCTCGCCAGCCTGTTACGCGTCGCAAACGCAACGGCCCACCAAAAGGCGGGCCGTTGCGCGCAGAGCTCGGGTGTCGATCAGTCCTGACGGCTGGTCACTTCCAGCAGGTGGTAGCCGAACTGGGTCTTGACCGGACCTTGCACCACGTTGATCGGTGCGCTGAACACCACGGTGTCGAATTCCTTGACCATCTGGCCTGGACCGAAGGAACCCAGGTCACCGCCCTGGCGGCTGGAAGGGCAGGT
The DNA here is from genome assembly GCF_008801475.1 of Pseudomonas moorei. Classification (GTDB taxonomy): domain Bacteria; phylum Pseudomonadota; class Gammaproteobacteria; order Pseudomonadales; family Pseudomonadaceae; genus Aquipseudomonas; species Aquipseudomonas moorei. Next base: position 149,065 of record NZ_VZPP01000001.1, read on the forward strand.
GGAGTTGGCTTTGGCAACTTCGGCGAAGTCTGCGCCAGCTTCGATTTGGGCCTTGAGTTCGTTGCACTTGGCTTCGCTGGCAACAAGGATATGACGGGCAGTGGCTTTAGCCATGGGAAAATGCTCCTTTCAATATTCGGAAAAGTGTTGAGCCTACCGGATTCGGTAGGCTATTTCTCCTCAAAGTTCCCTTCGAGTCGCCTGGACGGCGGTGTGATGGTCAGAGACCGGCTTTTTTAAGACGTTCGGCGTGTTGTACATAGAGGTCGACGGGGTCGACTTTTTTGCCGATCTGAACAGCGGGCTGGCGGAGCGTGCCCAGATGGTCCAGCGCATGGTCGGAGCGGATGACAGTGCCCAGATGGGAGCTGTAGCGGCCGACCATGCCATCGTTCTGCGCCGCTTCGGTGGTGAAATATTGAGAGAAGGCCCGCAAGAAACCGTGCAGCGGATCAAGTGCATGGGCTCCCTCGTCCAGGATGTTTCCCTGAAGGATGCCGCTCCAGGAGTAGTAGCGTACGCCGTTGACCAGTTCGCGCCCCTTGCCGCCCCAGGTTCTCGGCAGCCCCTGGGGGTACTTTTCATTGAAGGCGCCCACGCCTTCGGTGGTCAGGGCGTTCAGAGCGGCAATGGCATTTTGCGGCAGCTGACGATTGCCGCTGATTAAAGAGAGAAAGTCTGCGAACAGGTTCACGATCGTCTCCGCCACCTGTTCCGGCAGACGTCCGGGCGTTAATGCCTTGCGCAGGTAGTCGGCCAATTCCGAGCCATGGTTGGGGCCACTGACCGACGTCACCGAAGCCACGGCGTATGGTGCAACCGCTCCCGCGTAGCGCGCGGCGAGTGCGCCCTGACTGTGACCGATCAGGTTGACTTTATTCGCGCCAGCCCCTTCCAGAACCCGTTCGATCTGCGACAGCAACTGCTCGCCCCGCGTTTCGTTGCTGTGGGTTGCCGACAGGTGCGGCACGAACACCCTCGCGCCAGCATTGCGCAGCGCTTGCTTGATGTCATGAAAGAGCTCGAAGGTGCCGATTCGCTCGAAGCCGAAGAGCCCGTGGACCAGCAGGATAGGATATTGAGTGTCTGCATTCCGTTGCATGTTCATACCTTATTTCAGCCTTTCAGGGAGGTGATTGGTGCCTCACTCTAAAGCACTCCAATGCCTCGGCGATGTATGAAAAAGCCGCGCTAACCTGATGAAAACGGAATAGAAGCAGTATGAGAGTTCGGATGTGGATGAGGTCTGGATCGGAATGTCCGGCCATCCATTCAACCCGCGCCGAGTGCGTTTGAATAAATGACCTACCTGTCGCCAGTCGTTTTTCCGTGCCGTCGAGGGAGGTCGCGATTTCGGTGGATGCAGCGAATCGCCCCGCCGACCAGTTCCCGAATGAAAACTGGTCGGCGGGCGAGATTCATGCCATTGCTTGAATGCCGCGCTTCACGCGCAGGCGTCCAGCTGCCTGACGCAGCAGCTCTTCAGTACCATCCCAGCCCAGGCAACCGTCGGTGACTGAAACGCCGTATTTCAGCGACGGGCTCAGTGGCTGGCAGCCTTCGAACAAATGACTTTCGATCATCATGCCAATCAGCGAGCGATCACCTTGCAGGCGTTGTTCAAGTACATCGTTGAACACTGCCGGTTGGCGCAGCGGATCTTTTGCACTGTTGGCATGGCTGCAGTCGACCATGATCCGTGCCGGGATCTTCAGCCGGGTCAAATCAGCCTGCACCCTGGCGACGCTGGCCCGGTCGTAGTTCGGCCCGCCATGACCGCCGCGCAATACCAGGTGAGTGTCCGCGTTGCCCGGAGTCTGGATGATCGCCGGGTGTCCCTGGCTATCGACGCCGAAATGACGATGCGGATGCGCTGCCGAGCGCATGGCGTCGCTGGCGACCCCGACTCCGCCGTCGGTGCCGTTCTTGAAACCGACCGGCATGCCCAGGCCGCTGGCCATTTCGCGATGGATCTGCGATTCCGTGGTGCGGGCGCCAATGGCCACCCAGCTCAGCAGGTCGTCGAAGTAACCGGCAGCCATGGGCTGCAGCAACTCGGTGGCAACCGGTAAACCCATGAGGAGCATTTCGCGCATCAGTTGGCGAGACAGGGTCAGGCCGCCGGCCATGTCGTCGCTGCCGTCCAGGTGCGGATCATAGGCCAGGCCTTTCCAGCCGATGGTGGTCCGGGGTTTTTCGACGTAGGCACGCATCACCAGGAGCATCTCGTCGCTGACGTCGGCGGCGAGTCGAGCCAGTTTGCCGGCGTATTCGAGCGCGGACTCAGGATCATGGATCGAGCAGGGGCCGACGATGACCAGCAGACGGGAGTCTTCACCGTCGAGGATCGCCCGAACCGCCTGGCGGTGGGCTGCGACTTGCTGGGTCAGGGCGCTGGTGAGGGGCAATTGCTGTTTGAGTTGCAACGAGCTTGGCAGACGCAGGGTCAGCGCTTCATTGGCAGGACTCAGGGTAGACAGTGGCAGAGTAGAGACGGACGAATTCATGTTCAGGCTTCCTGGGCGGATGGCGGGTTGTTCCCGCGCACTCGGCCCTACTGGGGTGTTCGACAGTTGGCCGGATTGGCTACGTGTGTGTGCTTGCCACCTGTGGGTGACCGATCGGAGGCGGCAGGCTGTCCCGAGCGGAGGGTGGTAAATCGCCAGGCGGTAAAGCTGTCGTAACGGTAATAAGTGGCGTAGTTCATTGCGTTGATCCTCAAGTTGTCGGGTGTCGCTAAAAGTGTTTGGGGCTGTTTGTTCCGGGCCAGAAAAACAAAACCCCCGGTCGGGAGGCCGACCGGGGGTTGAGAATTCTCTGGTGGCGACCCGTTTAAAGTGGGCGCCGTGTGGGTATCAGGCGCGCCAGTGGCTAAACCAATACCCAAAATAAAAGCTGACCGGAGCACACATGTCGTTCACCCGGGCAGCCGCAACCGAGCGCAGGGCGCTGACGGTACTAAGCGGCGAGAGGGCGTTGATCATGGTGTGTCTCCGATGCATTGCCCGAGCTTACTAGAGCCAGGCACGAGGATTCAATCAGAAATTGCTATCGATGATTCAGGGCATTTTCTATCACTTGAGCGCGCTGGAGGTTGTGACACACTCTGCGCTCTCGAAAACATCACGTCATAAGGACGGAACATGCCGCCTCTGATCATCGCTGCCGCGCAATCGTCATCCATTGCTGGCGACCTTGCGGGCAACATCGCCCGGCATCAACGCTTCATGAAGGTGGCGGCCGAGCAAGGGGTGCAATTGCTGGTGTTTCCGGAGTTGTCGTTGACCGGTTACGAGCGCGGGCTCGCGGGTGAGTTGGCGCTCGCGCCGGACGCTGCCGCGTTGCAACCACTGCGTGATTTTGCGCAGGAAGTCGGGGTGACGACGGTGGTCGGGATGCCGATTCGTCTGTCGGACACTGCTCCGGTATTGATCGGAGCGCTTGTGATGGGCACCGACGGTTCACTGGGGGTTTATAGCAAGCAGCATTTGCACCTGGGAGAAGAGGTCGCATTCGCACCTGGATATGGCGGCGAGACGCTGCTTGTCGGTGCCGATACCGTCGCCCTGGCGGTGTGTGCAGACTTCACCCATGCCTCCCATGCCGCTGCGGCGGCAGAGAAGGGTGCCGATGTTTACGCTGCCGGGGTGTTGATCACGGAGAAGGGCTATGGCCCGGATACGGGGTTGTTGAAAGGCTATGCGCAAACCCATTCGATGGTCGTGCTGATGGCTAACCATGGGGGTGCCACGGGAGGTTGGGAATCCGCAGGGCGCAGCGCAATCTGGTCGGCGAACGGTTCGTTGATTGCTGCCGCACCGGGTACTGGCGACTTGATCGTCGTTGCACGTCGCGACGCTGACGGCTGGAACGGACAAGTGGTGTCGGTCATGGAGGCTTGATGGGCTTCGAATGGTGCGCGGCGACTGCGGGTGATATCGATTTCGCCCGCGACCTGACCCGAAGGAACATGCTGCGCTATTACATTTGGCACGACTTGTTATGGCAGGACGAGGCGTTCGATGTCGCCTGGGCGGGGCGTGAAAACTGGATCATCATGCATGACGACAGTCGAGTGGGTTTTGTCAGCCTGAGTCGGGATGCCAGGGCCCTGTACATTCGCGAACTGCACATTCTCGAAACGTACCGGGGGCAGGGCGCTGGCTCCTGGGTGATCGATCAGGTATTTGCCATGGCTCGCCAGGAACGACGCCCGGCATTGCGCTTGACGGTCTTTGAAAGTAATCCGGCGCGAACTTTGTATGAAAGAAAGGGCCTACACGTGGTGGGCACGGACGAATGTTTCCTGAGAATGCAGCGCGATGTCGATGGTTCGCATCGCTGAAACACGCATGCCACAGGCCTTTCAAGATGAATTGAAACTTTTTATATAGCGCTTGGCGCTAGGTCTGCCAGTTGCTTTTTGCTAAGGTGTCGGCAACCCAATAAGACCATATCGCGAGGTGTCTGCTTGATTAGGGTTCTAGTAGTCGATGACCATGATCTCGTTCGTACAGGCATTACACGAATGCTGGCTGACATCGATGGCCTGCAAGTAGTCGGCCAGGCTGAATCGGGGGAGGAATCCCTGCTCAAGGCGCGTGAGCTGAAACCTGATGTGGTGTTGATGGATGTCAAAATGCCCGGTATTGGCGGTCTTGAAGCCACTCGCAAATTGTTGCGCAGTCATCCGGACATCAAAGTCGTAGCCGTGACCGTGTGCGAGGAAGATCCGTTCCCTACACGGCTGCTGCAGGCCGGTGCTGCCGGGTACCTGACCAAGGGCGCCGGGTTGCCGGAAATGGTCCAGGCCATCCGCCTGGTGTTCGCCGGGCAGCGCTATATCAGTCCGCAGATCGCCCAGCAGTTGGCGATCAAATCCTTTCAACCGACCAACGACTCGCCCTTCGATGCCTTGTCGGAGCGTGAAATCCAGATCGCGCTGATGATTGTCGGTTGCCAGAAAGTCCAGATCATCTCCGACAAGCTGTGCCTGTCGCCGAAGACCGTGAATACGTACCGTTACCGCATATTCGAAAAGCTTTCGATCAGCAGTGACGTCGAGTTGACGCTGTTGGCGGTTCGTCACGGCATGGTCGATGCCAGCCTCTGAAATGACTGATAATTTTGATCCCGGCGCCTTTCTGTCGACCGTCAGTGGGCGTCCCGGCGTATATCGCATGTTCGACAGCGATGCCCGCCTGCTCTATGTCGGCAAGGCCAAGAACCTCAAGAATCGCCTGTCCAGTTACTTCCGTAAAACCGGCCTGGCACCCAAGACCGCTGCATTAGTGGCGCGAATCGCCCAGGTCGAAACGACCATCACGGCCAATGAAACCGAAGCCCTGTTGCTTGAGCAGACGTTGATCAAGGAATGGCGTCCGCCGTACAACATCCTGCTGCGTGACGACAAATCCTACCCCTACGTTTTCCTTTCCGACGGCCAGTTCCCGCGCTTGAGCATCCATCGCGGCGCGAAAAAGGCCAAGGGCAAATATTTTGGTCCTTACCCCAGTGCCGGCGCCATTCGCGAAAGCCTGAGCCTGTTGCAGAAGGCCTTTTTCGTCCGGCAGTGTGAAGACAGTTACTACAAGAACCGTACGCGGCCTTGCCTGCAATACCAGATCAAACGCTGCAAGGCGCCTTGTGTCGGTCTGGTGGAGCCCGAGGTGTATGCCGAAGACGTGCGACACTCGGTGATGTTCCTGGAAGGCCGCAGCAATGCACTGAGTGACGAGTTGTCCGCTGCAATGGAAGAGGCGGCGATCAATCTCGAGTTCGAACGCGCCGCAGAACTGCGTGACCAGATCGCATTACTGCGTCGGGTACAGGATCAGCAAAGCATGGAAGGCGGGACGGGCGATGTCGATGTGATCGCGGCGTTCGTCAATCCCGGCGGTGCCTGCGTTCACTTGATCAGCGTGCGCGGTGGGCGAGTGCTGGGAAGCAAGAACTTCTTTCCGCAGGTCGGTATTGAAGAGGACGTTTCCGAAGTCATGGCGGCGTTTCTCGGCCAGTATTTCATCAGCAGCCCGGAACGCGACTTGCCGAGCGAGCTGATCGTCAACGTGGTTCACGAAGACTTCCCGACGCTTATTGCGGCCATTGTTGAGCTGCGCGGTCGCGAACTGACCATCAGTCACCGGGTGCGTGGCACACGAGCGCGCTGGCAGCAATTGGCAGTGACCAATGCCGAACAGGCACTGGGCGCGCGCCTGGCCAACCGCCAGCACGTTGCCGAGCGCTTTGAAGCGCTGGCGCAGGTGCTGAAACTGGACGAACCGCCTCAGCGCCTTGAGTGCTACGACATCAGTCACTCCAGCGGCGAGGCGACCGTCGCCTCCTGCGTGGTGTTCGGCCCTGAGGGGCCGATCAAGTCCGACTACCGTCGCTACAACATCGAAGGCGTGACGGCGGGCGATGACTACGCGGCGATGCATCAGGCGCTGACTCGGCGCTTCAGCAAGCTGAAAGACGGGGAGGGCAAGCTGCCGGACATTTTACTGGTGGATGGCGGCAAGGGGCAGTTGTCCATGGCGCGCGACGTGCTCAATGAGTTGGCGGTGCCGGATCTGATCCTGCTTGGCGTGGCCAAGGGTGCGACGCGCAAGGCCGGTTTCGAAACCCTGTACCTCAATGATGCCGCTCATGAGTTCACGTTGCGCGGTGATTCCCCCGCGCTTCATTTGATCCAGCAGATTCGCGACGAAGCTCACCGTTTTGCTATCACCGGGCACCGCGCCCGTCGTGGCAAAACCCGGCGTACGTCTACACTGGAGGGCGTTGCCGGCGTTGGACCGACACGTCGCCGCGATTTGTTGAAACATTTTGGTGGATTGCAGGAGCTGTCTCGTGCCAGCATCGACGAGATCGCCAAAGCACCCGGGATCAGTAAAAAGCTCGCAGAGTTGATTTATGCAAATCTGCACAGCGAGTAGAATGCCACCTCACCTCGTAGCCAGTTGTGCCGATGAATATCCCTAATCTGATTACCGTTCTACGCGTCCTGCTCATCCCGATCTTCATTTTACTGTTCTACCTGCCTTACCAATGGAGCTACGTGGCATCAGCCTCTGTCTTCGCATTTGCCGCTGCCACGGACTGGCTGGACGGGTACCTGGCCCGCCGTCTGGAGCAAAGCACGCCGTTCGGGGCTTTTCTCGATCCCGTAGCCGACAAGTTGATGGTTGCCGTTGCATTGGTGCTGTTGGTGCAGGAACACGGCAACCTCTGGCTGACGCTGCCGGCTGCCGTCATCATCGGTCGCGAAATCGTCGTCTCTGCCTTGCGGGAGTGGATGGCGGAACTCGGTGCCCGCGCTCACGTCGCGGTGTCGAACCTGGGCAAGTGGAAGACCGCCGCGCAAATGCTGGCGCTGGTGATCCTGCTGGCCAATCCGTCGGATTTCAGCTTCTGGGTTCTGATGGGGTATGCCTTGCTGATGGTGTCTGCAGGCCTGACTTTGTGGTCCATGGTCCAATACTTACGGGCAGCGTGGCCACATCTGAAGACCGACGTGGAAAAGAAATAAAACTTTTTTGAATCAAGGGGTTGACGGGGCTTCCAGATTCTATAGAATGCGCCACACCAAGACGCGGGAATAGCTCAGTTGGTAGAGCACGACCTTGCCAAGGTCGGGGTCGCGAGTTCGAGTCTCGTTTCCCGCTCCAAACATTGCCTGGCAGCGCTTCATTGAAGACTGTAGGGCTAAAAAAGAAAGAGGCTTAGGCCTCTTTTTTTTCGTCCGGCGAATTTTATCGGCTTCGGCCAGCCATGCATTTCAAGTACATCAATCAGTACGTTGAAATCCGGGTTCGCGCGTAGCAGTGTCCCGATAGATAAAGCATTGCCGGATCAGTACATCTCTCGTCATTTGATCGAGACGAGGCGGCAGGTAGCAGGCGAGGAGAAGACCCTCAGATGACGGTAACTCACCGCGACCTTTCCTTTGAATTGACGAAGTCGGTAGCACCCAGCTGTTTGGCGGTCTCGAGCTTCGCTGGATTGATATCCGCCTCAACGACCCCACCGGCCTCGACCTTGAGCGGTGGTGATCGTAATAGGGCATATCACTGCCGAAAATCCACCGTTACTGCAGTGGTCGGCCGTGTACAACAAAGCAAAATATTGCCGTCTTCAGGAGTGTCCAGCGGCGTTTCGAAATACTCGACGGAGCCTTCTCGAAGGGTGACCTGACAGGTATTACACAGGCCGGCCCGACAGTTGAATGGCGGCGTCAGACCGGCCTCTTCAGCAAGTTCGAGAAGTGATTGGCAGTTCTGATTCCAGACCACACGGGTGCCCGTCGGAAGAAACTCTACGATCGGTGCACCTTCAGTTGTCCCGATCGGTGTCTTGGGCTCGGTTACCGCGGGTATTGATGACGTCACTGGTATGACGTCGTCTTCTTCGAGGATGGTCGCAGGGCCGAAGAATTCATAATGGATGCGCTCGCCGGCGATCCCAAGGCTGCGTAGCAGGCGCCAGTTCGCCTGCATAAAGAGCCTGGGGCCACAGAGGTAGATGTCGTAGTCATCCAGCGGAAGCAGCTGTTGCAAGGTATCCCGGCTGACCAGGCCCTGGCTGTGAAAGGCATCATTGGCCTGGTCGTCGGCATCAGGGTTACGGTAGCAGAAGTGCACGCTGATCCCTGGGCGACGGCTGGCCAGTGACAACACCTCGTCGCGAAAAGCATGCACTGCACCATTTTCACAGGCATGAATGAAATACACCGGCCGCGACGAACGATTACTCAGTTGATGAAGCATGCTCAGCATCGGCGTGAGTCCCACGCCACCACTGAACAGCACCACGGGCTTCGAACTCTCTTCGTCCAGCACGAAGGTGCCCGTGGGGCCAGCGATCTCGAGTAAATCACCGACCTGCACATGGTCGTGCAGGTGATTGGAGCCTTGGCCCGGCGGCAGTTCGGGTCGGTCGAAAGGTGCAGGTTCGCGCTTGACCGAAATGCGTATGCGCGACCTGTCGTTAGCGTCCCCGGAGAGACTGTAGTTGCGCAGCACCTTGACACCGCCGTCCAGCATGAGGCGAACGATGAGGTACTGCCCCGGGCGAAAGCCAGGGTTGGAAACGCCATCGACCGCAGTCAGGACGAAGGAGGTGATGACGGCGCTTTCTTGTGTCTTCTCAATCACCCGAAAACTTTTAAAGCCTTGAGGAGGGTGCTGTGTCCGAGATTCAGTGCCCATCTCACGCCTCCATCTTTTGTTCCGCGGTGTGTTGTTCGGTCAGCGGAATCAAGCTGCCATGCTGTTCCTGAGCAATTAACTTACTTAGGTTGCGACGAAAACGTAGCGGCCCTGAGTCGGAGGCAAGATCGATGTTGGGGCTGCGTTTATTGGCCATGCCCTTGTGTACGGCACTCAGAACTACTCGATCTTCGGCGAAGGCGTGGCGCACGTCTTCGTCAAACTGGCGGGAAACATCTTCGTTTTCGGTATCGAAATTACGCACCTGGAACCAGTAGTAACGCGTGTTCGATTCGTCGATGGGTGTCATGAAGTTGTAGGAGTTCATGAGGAACACATGTTCGTGCAGTGCACCTTCGTCGGAACCTGTCCCTGCCGGGGTGAACAAGGCCTTGATAATGGCCTGTGCGGGGTAGTGCACCTCATAGTGCTGCTTGCGATCGCAATTGCCTTTGAACTTGACGAACTTGGCATAAAAAGGTGCCACTTCGACATCGCGCATCCAGCGAGAAACTATCACGCCGGCATCCGTTACTGTCGTTTGCAGCGGTTCTTCTGCACAGGCGGAGTTACCAAAAGAGGATTGATGCACCCACGCTACATGAGCCGGATCGAGCAGGTTGTCGGTCATGTAAAGGTAGTTGCAAGGAATGACCATGCTATCGCCACGATTGAGTCCCCATGCCGGGTCACCCCATTCCGGCACATGGCAAATTTTCGTTTCGTCTGCCAGTTCGAGATCGCCCATCCAGATCCAGATCAAACCGTAGCGTACTGCCAGAGGATAACTGCGAACCTTGGCTCCTTGTGGAATGCGTCGGCTACCAGGAGCACGGACACAGCTGCCAGAGCAGTCGAAGGTCAGTCCATGATAGCCGCACTCGATGTTATCCCCCTTGCGACGGCCCATCGATAACGGGAGCTTGCGGTGTGGACAGGCATCTTCGAGGGCTACCGGTGTGCCGTCACTCTTGCGGTAAAGCACCACAGGTTCATTAAGAAGGGTGACGGGATACAACTCTTCGCCTAGCTCAGCTTCACTGGCAGCTACATACCATGCGTTTCGTAAAAACATGGGCTCTCTCCCTATTATTTTGTTGTTGGCCTTTTACAGGCGAGGATGGTTAACGACCTTTGCTCATGCTTCATTCATAAATATCGAAGGTGAAGTACTTCTTCTGAATCGCGTCGTAGGTGCCGTTTTTGTGCATTTCCGCCAGCGCGCCATTGATCGCGTTAATCAGCTCCTGGTCTTCCTTGCGCAGGCCTATCGCGATTCCACTTCCTAGTAGCTTTTCGTCTTGGACGGTATCGCCCGCAAAGGCAAAACCAGTGTTTCTGGGTGTTTGCAAAAAGCCGATATCCGCTACTACCGCATCAGTCAAGGTGGCATCGATACGACCGCTGACAAGGTCTGGGTACAGTAGGTCCTGGTTCGTGTAAGAGACCATGGTGACCCCGTGCGGCGCCCAGGCGGCTCTAACGTAGGCTTCCTGGGTGCTGCCTTGGGCCACGCCGATTCGCTTGCCCTTGAGCGACTCTACGGTGGGAATCAGACCGCTGTCGGACTTGGCGATGAGACGATTGGGTGAGTTGTAAAGCTTGTCAGAGAACGCGACATTTTCTTTGCGCTTTTCGTTTACGGTCATCGCCGAAAGGATGCCATCAAACTTTTTCGCCTTGAGTGCCGGGATGATGCTGTCGAAAGCGATTTCAACCCAGACACACTTAGCCTTGAGTTGAGCGCAAATAGCGTTACCAAGATCAATATCGAAACCGACCAATTGCCCATCTGGTGCTTTTGATTCGAAGGGTGCAAATGTCGGATCTACACCGAATCGAATGACACTGAGGTCTTTGGCCTGGACGCCGGTGGAAGCGGAAGCGAATGCGAATAAAGCCGCAAGGACAAATTTTTTCATTTTTATTTTCCTTTGTCTGTCATAGGGTTTTGCGCTGTATGTTGCTTGAGCAACGTTATGGCCGTTGCCTGACTGTGTTGTTCACTGCCTTCGGAGCCGGCAGTGACAGGACCAGAATACGAGAGTCTGAATATTCGAAAAGATGTTAAAAACTGTTGCTTCGTGTAGCTGAGCTAAAGTATTAATCGGCGAGTTCGTTACCAGAGACGCTTATGAACAGCTTGCCTTCCCTGCGTGCTTTACAGGTTTTCGAGGCCGTAGGCCGCTATGGTGGAATTGTCGAAGCTGCAAGGCGCCTCGGCATCTCTGCCGGTGCCGTCAGTCAGCAAATGCGCTTGTTGGAAGACAGCCTGGGTTTGAGCTTGACCTTCAAAGTAGGCAAGCGCATTCGCTTGACGGCGGCGGGCCAGCGATATCACGACAGCTGCGTGGCAGCGTTTGAAATACTGCGCATTGCCCAGGTAGACGTCGAGAGGTCGAAGAGCGCCAGCAACTTACGCATCAGTGCATTGCCCTCCTTATTGTCAGATTGGTTGGCGCCGCTTATCTACACTTGGCAGAGCGATCACCCGGAACTCAATCTCTTCCTCGACGGCAGCCATGCGGAGCCCGCGCCCGATGGCTACGAAATCGATTTTCGGGTCACTTACGGGGACTATGAGTCTACCGAGCACGCTATTGAACTGTTCCGCGATTGCGTCGTTCCGGTCTGTAGTCCAACTATGTTGCGAGCCGATGCACCGCTAAGGACTCCGGCCGACTTGCTGGCCTATCCACTGTTGTCGATTGACTGGTTGCCGAAGTTCGCCTCTCCGCCCTCGTGGCGTGATTGGTTCAGCGCCCAAGCAGTTGACAGTTCACAAATACGCGATGGTTATCGTGTCTATTCGTTGTCATCAATGGCTGTTCAGGCCGCGATATCGGGACAGGGCGTAGTGTTGGCGCAATGTTCAATGATTACCGATGCGTTAACGGATGGGCGTTTGATAATGCCATTCGCCCAGGCGTTGCAATTGCCGTCATCCTATTTTTTAGTCGGGGCCAAGGATGTTTTCGACAAGGCTCACTGCCGCGATTTCCATCGATGGCTGGTAGCGCGTGGGCGGGATCAGATGGCAATCAATGAGCAGCTGTTGACCCGATCAGGGGCTCAAGAAGAGTGACACACAGGGTTCAATACACAGGCCTTAACTGTCTCTGTGTGCGCCATTTACCGGCAGGCGACTTCCCAGGCGATAGCGTGAGGAGGGATGGATCAGGCGCACGTAGGTGACAATTTTGCCCTGACTCCAGGTCCGGCGCATGAGGACCAGGCAGGGTTCATTGGCATCGATTTGCATGTGTTTGCTTTCGTCGCTGCTGGGGTGGCTGGCTTCGACGATATGCTCCATTTCATCGGGCCTGATGATTTGCAGAAGGTATCTGGCGGGTTGCAGGTGTTCGCCAAAGTCTTGCTGCAAAAAATCCGGCACCAGCTCGGGATTGACGTAACGATCTTCGAGCTGCACCGGCACGCCTTCTTCGCAATGCACACAGACCAGATGAAAAACCGAAGAGCCGGTGGGCAGCGCCAGGGCGGCGGCCACCGGCATGGAAGCCGCCTCGCGTCCCAGGTGCAGGACGCGGCAGGTGTAGCTGTGACCTCGAGCGAGGATTTCGTCAGCGATGTTGGTGATTCGCAGCAGATTCGATTGCGGTTTGCTTTCGGCGACGAAGGTGCCTACGCCTGAAATCCTCACCAGGTGCCCTTCTTCAGTCAGTTCGCGCAATGCCCGGTTGACGGTCATGCGCGACATGCCCAGTTCTTGCACCAAGCGGTTCTCTGAAGGGATCAGGTCGCCGGGTTTCCAAACGCCCGCGCGAAGCTGGCCTTGCACAAAATCCTTCGCGCGCTGATAGAGCGCTTGCGGTGCATTTTTAATCATTAGTCGGTCCGTAATGCTTGTGCGGCAAGTACTTTTGCCAGTGCCTGGAGAAAAAGGTCGTTATCCTCACAGCTTCCGATGGATACCCGCAAGTGCTGAGAATAGCCGGCTTCGCGCCATGGCTTGATGATGACGCCTTCGCGTAGCAGTGCCTGATTGATGTCTTCGGCAGGATAAGGCGTGCGGAAGTACAGAAAGTTTGCCATGGAGGGTGCCGTCACGATGCCTTGCTCTTGCAGCGCGACGGCCACCCTCCGGCGTTCGCTGGCGACATGGGAAAGACAGGCTTGCAGGTATTCATCGTCGGCCAGCGCAGCAACCGCCGCGGCTTGGGCCACGCGGTTAACGTTAAAGGGCGTGCGAACGCGGTTGATCAAATCGGCCAGTAGTGGATCGCTGACGATTCCGTAACCAACTCGCAAGCCCGCCAGGGAGTATGCCTTGGAGAAGGTCCGCAGCAGTATGAAGGGTTTGCCGCTGGCCTGAATCAAGCCCAGGCAATCCGGATAGTCGGCCTCCCATCTGGCGTATTCGTAATAGGCCTCATCGAATACCAGCAAACACTGTGCGGGCAATGCGCCGAGCAACTGCTGCAATTCGTCGGCGCTCAGGGTGCAACCCACCGGATTGGACGGACAGGAAAACATCAACAAACGCGTGCGGGGCGTGAGCGCGGCGACCATGCCCGCCACATCGAACGTGCCTTCATCGGTCATCGGCACGCCCACTACCCGGGCACCGGCAGCCATTGGGTAGATGAAATGCAGTCCAAAGGACGGCACCACGGTGACGACTTCATCGTCATGGTCCAGGAACACGCGACTGATAACGCTCAGTAAATCTTCCGAACCATTGCCGAAGACCAATTGATCTTCTGGTACGTCGAGTTTTTTCGAGAGTGCGGCGCGTAATGCCTGGCAACCGGCATCGGGATACAGCGCGATCTCACTGCAGGCCTGGGTCATCGCGGGGGTGACGGCGCGTGCCGGCCCCATCGGGTTTTCATTGCTGCCCAGTTTGGCGATGCGGGTCAGGCCAAAGCGCTTGCGCACCGCGTCCGAGCCCAGGCCCGCGTTGTAGCTGGCCAGGTCACGCACTTCGGCGCGGGCCAGCAGATTCAGGTCGTTGGAATTCATACCGGGCTAACCTCTTTGGTGTCCTGCCAGAAGGCGTTGCGGTCCAGGTAGTTCTGCAAGAATTGCTGCAGACGTGGCTGTTCGGCGTTGTGAAAGATTTCGTGAGGGGTACCCTGAGCGACCACTTGGCCTTGATCGAGGAACACCACCGAGTCGGCGACCTGAGCGGCGAAACCCATCTCATGGGTGACCACCACCATGGTCATGCCTTCTTTGGCGAGGGTTTTCATGACCTGCAGTACTTCACCGACCAGTTCCGGGTCGAGGGCAGAGGTGGGTTCATCGAACAGCATGATGTGCGGCTCCATGGCCAATGCCCTGGCAATCGCCACGCGCTGTTGCTGGCCACCGGACAACTGCGCCGGATAGGCCGAGGCCTTATGGGCCAGACCGACTTTATCCAGCATCGCCATGCCGCGTTGCCGAGCCTCATCGGCGGACAGCTTTCGCACACGCAGCAAGGCTTCACTGACATTGCCAAGGGCGGTCATGTGCGGCCACAGGTTGAATTGCTGAAAGACCATGCCAACATTGCGCCGCACCTGATTGATCTGCGACTGCGCCGCGCGCTTGCGGCCTCTGCCGTTGTCCGGTACCCAGCCAAGCAACTGGCCTTCGATATAGATTTCGCCCTCGTCGTACTCCTCAAGAAACGCCATGCTGCGCAGCAGGGTGCTTTTGCCCGAGCCGGAAGGGCCGATCAGGCACACCACTTCAGAATGCCGGACCTGCAAGTCGATACCCTTGAGCACACGCAGGTTGCCGAAGCTCTTGCCGACATTGTGCAGTTTCAGCATCGGCGCGCTGTTGTCGGAGAGTGTTTTTGAAGTCTTCATCGCTTCACCTGATTCGTTCAATACGGATGAGTGTGGTGCAGCAGTCGGTGTCGAATGGAGGTGGCTCATTGCGGCTGCTTCTGCATGAATCGCCCTACGCGTACTTCCAGCAGCATGCCCAGCCGCGAGCAGGCTTCCACCAAGAGCAGGTAGCCGATGCACAGCACCAGCAGGGTTTCGACAAAGGCGAAGGTTTCCGAGCCAATGCCGGTGAGGACCATCGTCAGTTCGGGGATGGTGATGATCGACAGCACGGCGGTTTCCTTGCACAGGATGGTGATCAGATTGACCAGCGCGGGCAGGATGATCACCAGCATTTGTGGGATCTGGATGCGCGTGATGCATTGCAGGCGGGTGATGCCCAGGCAGTCGGCGGCTTCCAGTTGCCCGCGGGCGACGGATTCAAAACCGGTACGGAAAATTTCCGCGAAATAAACACTGCCATAAATGCCCAAACCGAGGATGCCGGCCGGAATGGGGTCCAGGCTCAAACCGAAAGACGGGCCGCCGTAGTACACCAGGAACAACTGGACCAGAAACGGCGTACTTCGAATCATCTCGATGAACACTCGCAACGGCGCGCGCACCAGGCTGTTGCCGAACAGTTGCGCGACGGCAATCAATAAGCCCAGCAATAGACCCAGTGCGACACCGGCGGACCAGGTGCCGAGCGTAACCATGAAGCCCTGGCCGATGTCGGCGAGGTGATGGGTGATGATCGTGGGGTCGAAGATCATGCCGTGCGCTCCTTCAGATGGCGTTCCAGCAGGCCGCCGAAGAACGCCAGCGGGATGTTGATCAGGCAATAGAAGCCGGCCAGCATCAGGTAGTCCTGAACGAACATGTAGTCGCTGGCCGCAATGTTCTGCGCTGTGCGGGTCAGGTCGGCCAGACCGACCACCGACACCAGCGACGAAGCCTTGATCAGCAGGATCATTTCATTGACCAGTGCCGGCAGTGTCAGGCGCACGGCTTGAGGGACGCGAATGCGCACCAGCATTTGCCCTGAACTCAGACCCAGTAGACCGGCCGCTTCCAACTGACCGCCGGGGATGGCGAGAAAGCCACCGCGCATGATTTCAGCGATATAGGCGCCGGCCGCCAGGGACAGCCCGATCACCGCCGCCACCATGGGCGAAACGTTGGGCAGGCCGATACGCGGCAGGAAGTAATAGATGAACAGCAGTTGCACCAGCAGCGGTATGCCACGGAACACGAATATATAAGCTCCCCCCAAACGTCTGAGCAGCGGCAGGGGGGAAAGACGCAGGCTGCCCACAATAACGCCGATGACAAAGCCGATGGCCAGTGCCGCGACGGAAATCTCGAGGGTCACCAGCAGGCTGTCCAGTAGAAGGGGCAGGTTTTGCAGCAGTAAAGGCCAATCGAACATCGTCGTGCCTCCAGTGGATAAATCGCCGGCTCGGCTGAGCCGGCGATCCGTTCATGAACCCTGCAATCCTTGTTTACCAGGTGGGCTCGAAGTCGGCTTTTGGCACGTCCATCTCGGTACCCAGCCATTTCTTCTGCAGGGCGGCAAGACGACCGTCTTCGTGCATTTTCAGCATGGCGGCGTCGAGAGCGGCGATCAGGCTGTTGGCGTCGTCATCCTTGCGTCCCAGGTAGGCGAAGTAGGATTTCTTGCCAAAGGGAGGCATCACCACTTTGTACTTGTCCGGGTGTTGGGCGGCGACGTAGGAGATGTTCGGCAGTGAGTTGGCGACGGCGACGATGCGCTTGGTCCCCAGTTCTGCGTAGGCCTGGTTGTTGTCGATGTATTCACGCACATCGACCTTTTTCGGCAGGGTGGCAGCGAAGGTTTTCAGTTCTTCGAGTTGCGCCGAACCTTTGCCGGCGCCCACGACTTTGCCGGCGATGTCTTCAGGTTTGCTGACGGGGCTGTCCTTGGCGCTGACCAGCAACGCTACGGTTGCCTCGGCGATCGGCATGACAAAGTGGTAACGCTCCTTGCGTGCCTTGGTCACGATGATAGGACCGGCGACGATGTCGAATTTCTTGGCTTCCAGCCCTGGCAACACACTCGGCCATGGCAGGTCCATGAACCTGACCTTGACCCCCAATTCTTTGCCCAACTGCTCGAACAGCTCGGAGTTCAGGCCTTTCTGTTTACCGTTCTCGGTGAAGTCGAAAGGCGCAAATTGCAGTTCGGTGCCCACCACCAGTTCACCGGATTTTTTCACGTCGGCGAGTTGATCGGCCTGGGCTGCCATGCAGGCGCCAGTCAGGGCCAAAGCGATACACAGGCTGTTGAATTTTTTACTGAACAGAGAATCGAGTTGCATGGTGTAACTCCTTCATCAGGTGCAGTGAGGCTTATGGTGTGTGTGTTGGTTCTGGTTATGTGTTGCAGGTCAATCAATGCTGCTAAAGCAGTTAACGTGCCACAGCGGTATATACAGCTTGAATCGTCACTCAACCGAGGATTTTTCCCGGGTTGAGGATGCCCTTGGGGTCGAAGCAATCCTTGAGTTGCTGCATCGCCTGGCGAGCCTCGGGGCTGACTGAGTGGTGGAGAAACTCGCGTTTGAGCAGGCCGATGCCGTGTTCGGCCGAGACCGAGCCGCCCAGTTCGCCGACCGCGCTGTAAACCAGCTCTTCGACCTCCAGGATGGGGGCCGGCTGGGGCAAGGAGGCACAGTCGAGAGTCAGGTGCAGGTTGCTGTCACCGATGTGACCGAAATACACGCTGTGGTTAGCCGGCCAGCGTTGCCCCAGGCGCTGGCGACAGCGTTCGGCGAAGTCGCCGATCAGGCCGATCGGCAGGCTGACGTCGAAGTTCAATGGGGTCATGCGCAGGGGAAACTCGCCGGTTGCTTCACGGATTTTCCAGAGTGCCCGAGCCTGGGTCTGGGAGCTGGCCAGTACCGCGTCAACCACTTCACCGGCGGCAAAGGCCTGCTCCAGTGTTTCTTCAAGCAGGTTCCGGGGGCCGGCCGACTCGAGCAATACATACAGCGGATGATCCAGCGACATCGGTACGGTCGGGTTTTCCAGCCAGGAGACCCCCAGGCGGAAGAAGTCTTGCCACATCAATTCATACGCTTGCGGCGTACCGACGCTGCGTTGCACCCGGCGCAGCAGGTTGACCGCGCTGGGGTAGTCGGGCAGGGCGCAAAGCAGGGTGGTGGTTTCGCCGGGTGTCGGCGCCAGTTTCAATACCGCGCGGGTGATCACCCCAAGAGTGCCTTCACTGCCGATGAAGCACTGTTTCAGGTCATAACCGCAGTTGTTCTTGATCATTTTGTTGAGCAGGTTGAGCACCCGGCCATCGGCCAGGACCACCTCCAGGCCGAGTACCAGGTCTCGAGTCATGCCGTAGCGGATGACGGCGTTGCCGCCAGCATTGGTGGCGATGTTGCCGCCGATCTGGCATGAACCACGCGCGCCGAGATCGAGGGGAAACACAAAGCCGGCCTCGAGAACCGCTTGCTGAATCTCCTCCAGCGTAGTGCCGGCCCAGACGCTAATGGTTGCTGCCGCCGGGTCGATTTCTTCGATGCCGCGCAGGCGCTCAAGGGACAGGGCGATGTCTGTCTCGCGAGGCACTGCGCCACCGGCCAACCCGGTCATGCCGCCTTGGGGCACCACCGATTGCTCTGCCTCATTGCAGATGCGCAAGGCGCTTGCGACCTGCTCCGTGGTGCGCGGCAGCAACAGCGCGGCAGGACAGGCCGGCGCGTGGCCGGTCCAGTCGCTGTAGTGCCGTTGACTGATATCGGCACCGGTCACCACTGCGGCATCACCCAGCGCCAGGCGCAATTGTTCGAGGGTCTGTTGCAAATCGTTCATCGGTTCAACTCACGGTGAAGGATGTGGAGGGCGTCGCGGACAGCTGGCGACGGTGAAGCTGGTTCAGGTCGGGTGTTCCGAGCAGTGACAGGGCCAGGCGCAACTCTTGTGCAAGCAGGTCGAGTGCATGTCCGGCACCTGCCTGCCCGCTGACTGCCACTCCATACAAGGTAGCGCGCCCGAGCAAAACCGCGTCAGCACCCAGAGCGCAGGCTTTGAGAATGTCGGTGCCACGGCGGATGCCACTGTCGAGCAATAGCGTGAGCTTGCCTTTGGCGACGGCGGCAATCGCTGGCAGGCAGTCGATGCTTGCAGGGACGCCATCGAGTTGCCGGCCGCCGTGGTTGCTGACCACCACGCCATCAAGACCCAGTGCGATGGCTTTCTCGGCATCCATCGGGTGCAGCACCCCTTTGAGCAACAACCGTTGTGGCCAGCGGTCGCGCAAGCGGGCGAGGGCATCCCAATCGAGACCGGTGTCCATTTGCGAGCCGATGAAATGGGCAGCACCTTCGATAGTGCGTTTCCCGGATGGCAGATAGCGTTCGATGTTGCCCAGATTTGGCAGGCCATGTGGCCACAGCGTCTGGGCCATCCACCGTGGATGATTCAACACGTCGAGCTTGTTGCGCAGGCTCAGTTGCCGGGGGCGGATGAAGTTTCGTTTGTCCCACTCCCGGTTGCCCAGCAGTACCGCGTCGCTGGTCAGCAACAAGGTCTTGCAGCCCACGGCGGCCGCGCGCAGGAGCAGGTCTTCCTGGACCTTTGGGTCACGCAGGCAATAGAGCTGGAACCAGAGATTCACCTCCGGCACCGCCGCGACCACTTGCTCCAGAGAGCTGGTGGAAACGGTACTCAGGGTAAAGGGCAGGCCGCGCTCCGTTGCAGCGCGGGCCAGGTGAATATCGGCATCGCGATAAAGCATGGCGTTGTAGCCGGTGGGACCGATCGCCATGGGCAACGGCAGCTCTCGACCAAGCAGCAAGCGCTGGGGGTGCGTTACCGAGCAGGGCACCAGGGTCTGCGGCAGCAGGGCAATGTCCGCGAAGCCTTGGTGGTTGCGGCGCAAGGTCAATTCTTCTTCGGCACCACCCTCCAGGTATTCCCACGCGAAATGCGGCAAGCGTCGGCGGGCCATCACTGCCAGCTCGGCAATGCTATGGGCTCGACGATAGTCCGGGCCTGAATAATAGCGGCGCATGGCATATCCCATCGGCTACGTAAGAGTCGGCGTTCGCCGCAAAAAGGCGGCGAACGGGTTCAGCTCAGTTGTACGAATCAGGCATGCAGGCGTTCTGCGGGCAACCAGCGAGTGAACGCCGCGTTCTCGACCCAGGCTCGCGCCGTGGCGATATCCGGGGCGAAATAGCGATCTTCATCGTAGTGAGCCACTTCACGGCGAATCATCGTCAGCACCTCTCTGAGTTTTTCCGAAGTCTGCAATGGCGCATGCAAATCCACGCCTTGAGCTGCGCCCAGCAGTTCGATCGCGACCACCGCACTGCTGTTGCCGGCCATGTCCAGCAATCGACGTGCCGCAAAGGTCGCCATCGAGACATGATCTTCCTGGTTGGCTGAGGTTGGCAGGCTATCGACTGACGCTGGATGCGCCAGGGTCTTGTTCTCCGAAGCGAGGGCGGCAGCGGTGACCTGGGCGATCATGAAGCCGGAGTTCAGGCCGCCTTCGCGCACCAGAAAGGCCGGCAGGCCCGACAGTGCCGGATCAACCAGTTGTGCGATTCGCCGCTCGGACAGGGCGCCGATCTCGGAGATGGCCAAAGCCAGTACATCGGCGGCCATGGCCACCGGTTCGGCGTGGAAGTTGCCGCCGGAGAGCACGTCGCCGTCGGCGCAGAACACCAGCGGGTTGTCCGAAACGGCGTTGGCTTCACGCAGAAAGACCCCGGCGGCGAAGCGCATGTGGTCCAGGCACGCGCCCATGACCTGAGGCTGGCAACGCAGCGAGTAAGGGTCCTGCACCCGGTCGCAGTCGCGATGGGATTCACGGATCTCGCTCGTGGCCAGCAGATCACGGTAGAACATTGCCACGTCGATTTGCCCTGGTTGTCCACGAACCGCCTGGATGCGTGGATCAAAAGGCACGTCTGAGCCCTTCAGGGCTTCCACGCTCAGGCTGCCGGCGACCACCGCTGCGCTGAACAGCTTTTCGCAGGCGAACAGACCGCGCAGGGCCAGCGCCGTCGAAACCTGGGTGCCATTGATCAGCGCCAGGCCTTCCTTCGGGCCCAGCACCATGGGTTCGAGACCGGCAATCGCCAGGCCTTCGACGGCATCCATTTCACGGCCTTCATGGCGCACCCGACCGACGCCGATCAACACGGCGGACATATGCGCCAGTGGTGCCAGATCGCCGGAAGCGCCGACCGAGCCTTGTGACGGTATGCACGGATAAACCCTGGCGGCATAGAGCTTGCTCAGGGCCTGAATGACTTCCCAGCGAATCCCGGAAAAGCCACGGGCAAGGGAGCCAATCTTGAGCGCCATGATCAAGCCGACACTGGCGTCATCCAATAGAGGGCCGGTGCCCGTGCAGTGCGACAGCAGGAGGTTGCGTTGCAGTTTGGCCAACGAATCGGTGGGGATCGAGGTTCGTGCCAGCAGGCCGAAACCGGTGTTGATGCCGTAGACCGTGCGCTGGTTTTCGATGATCTCGTCTACTGTACGGGTACTGGCTTCGACAACGTCGCGTGCGGCCGGGTCCAGTTCGAAAGGACTTTGCAGCTGGTAAATGGCGCGCAATTGATCGAGGGTGAGTTGACCGGGTTTGAGCTGCAGCGATGCGTACATTGAGAGTGTCCTGAGGTCAGGGTGGTGGGAAACAGTGTAGCTATATGCTCCTGTATATACAGGTAAGGCAAGATGCAGGCCAAAGTCACAATTTCGCTCGCCGGTCAGCGTTCCAGACCCTGTTAACCCAAGACTGAAAGACAATTACAGGCGCCTCATTGGGCAGGCCTGTAACCAAAAGTTGCACCAAATGGGAACTCTGCGCGCCCTGATGGGGCAATGGAAACAGGCGGGTAACAGATCGATTGGCATCTTTTTCTGTTATCGGAAAGTGCTTTTCGCTTTAGCCCGAGGATCGCCGCCGCCTGCCTGGATAAGCGGCACAGTAAATGCTTTATCCTGTATATACCGGTTCGTCATTCGCTGACGCACCCTGTTCTCCCACCACGGTATGCACGATGCACCCAGGAGTTAACATGACCTCTAGCGCCAATCTGCCCCTGATCGATATGTCCGGTGTCCGCGAAGGTGATCAGGCGAGTATTCGTCGAGCCGGTGACGCCATCCGAAAAGCCTGTAGCGAGACCGGCTTCTTCTACATCATCAATCACGGCGTACCGCAAACGGTGATTGACAAAGCCATGGCCGCTGCCGGGCAGTTTTTTGCCTTTCCGGTTGAGGTCAAACGCCAGGTGGCAGTGAATAACCGCCATCGAGGCTGGCATGCACTGGGTGGGGCGACCATGTATGAAGCCACCAAGCCGGACCACAAAGAGTTCTTCAGTATGGGTCTTGAGCTGGCGGAAGATGATCCTTGCGTTCTTGCCGGCGAGGCCTTGCGTGGGCCGAACCAGTGGCCCGCATTCATGCCACAGCTGCGTGAGGCATTGGCTGAATACTATGAGGAAATCGGTAAGGCCGGCGCTGATCTGTTACGCGCCGTGGCGGTCGGGTTGGGAATCGAAGAGGGTTTTTTCACGGATAAATACACAAAACCGCTGCAGCGTACGCAGATGGTCTATTACCCTCCGCAGCCGCCCAAGGCTGAGGCCGACCAGTTCGGTGTGGCCCCGCACACCGATTACGGCTGCATCACCTTGCTCTATCAAGATAACAGCGGTGGTTTGCAAGTCCGCGAACTGGGCTCCAATCGCTGGATCGAAGCCACGCCGATCCCGGGTAGCCTGGTCGTGAATGTCGGGGATCTGCTGGCGCATTGGTCCAATGATCGTTTTCGTTCAACCCTGCACCGAGTGATCAACAGCTCAGGTCATGAACGCTACTCCATCGCGACCTTCTATGACCCGACCTACAGTGCGGTTGTCGATCCTTGTGACTTGGGCATTGACCCGGCCCAGAGTCTGTATCCGCCGGTGGCCGCGGGTGATTACATTCTCAAGCGTATCGATGACTCGATGGCCTATCGTAAAAAAGCCAGTGCCAAGTAGAGGATCCAGTTTCTGGGGGACGCGCAGGTTTGGAAATGAGGTGTTTGAGGAAGTCTCCTGAGGCCGAATGTGAGGCATGAGGCCGAGGGAGCTTCCTCCTATCAAGGAATTGCGCGCCATCGTTGGCACAAAGCGAATAAATCTATTGAAAAAAACCTCAGCAGGCTTTAAACGGAAGGCTCACTGGCATTGCCAATAACAGGCAAACAGGTATCGCCAGTTTTTGGCTCAGGGAGCGCTGATGAGTTTTCGTCCTTTGACAGACTCCCCGCAGCAATCGAAAGACTGCGACGTGGCCGCATCTCAATTGAAAGGGAACTCGGATACGGTCGGGATGGCATACGCGGGCAACGAGGACACGATCGAACAATTGCTGGACTCAGCGCGTCACTGGGCCCACACCACCGGGTGGGCGGTTTACCGCGCCGGTGAGCAAATGCATTTGGTCGGGCAGGGTGACCCAGGGATGCAGTGGCCATCCAGCGTCGCAAACGAAGCGTTTGAAGCCTTTTGCTCGAGCCGGCGCTTGCAACGCTGGCCGACCGGCAGAGGGGAAGGTGTACTGGGTTGGTTGTTGGCGCCAGTCGATGATCCTGCGCAACCTGCGCTCGCCGAGCTTGCCCTGCGCCTGGGCATTGAGCTACAGACCAATACCCTGGCCCGTGCGCAAATTACCCAGCGCGTGCTGTATGAAATTACCTACCTGGCCAGTTCGACCCGCGATCGCTCAGTATTTCTCGTAGGGGTGCACCGGCTGCTGGCCAGCCTGATCGATGCCGAGAACTTCTATCTCGCGCTGTATGACCCACGCACGGGCAAGATTGACTACCCGTATTACGTCGACATCATCGACGTTGACGCCCTGGAGGCCGAAAACTACGAATACCTGGACCGCTCGCGCCTGTCGTTGACCGGCCAGGTGTTGACCACCGAGCAGCCGTTGCTGATCGATGCCGCCGGCATCCTCGCGGCTGAGGCCGAAGGCCGTTTCTATTGCGTGGGTGACCGTCCCGAGTTCTGGATGGGCGCCCCGTTGAAAAACGCATCGGATGACGTGTTTGGCATGCTCGCGATGCAGGTCTACGACGTTTCTCGTATCTACAGCGCTGAAGACCGCGCGCTGTTCCTTGTGGTGGCGCGCCACGTCGCCATGGCCCTGGACCGGATTCTGCACCGCGAGGACCTTGAAGAGACGGTGATACGTCGCACCCTCGAGCTGTCGGCAGTCAACGATGCACTTAGGCAGGAAGTGGCCGACCGGGAGCGAGCCGAGCATCTGCAGAGCGCGTTATTCCAGATTGCAGAATTGTCCAGCCAACCGGGCGACATGGCTGAGTTGTTTCAATCCTTGCATGGCATCGT
This sequence comes from Pseudomonas moorei, assembly GCF_008801475.1. Classification (GTDB taxonomy): domain Bacteria; phylum Pseudomonadota; class Gammaproteobacteria; order Pseudomonadales; family Pseudomonadaceae; genus Aquipseudomonas; species Aquipseudomonas moorei. Next base: position 173,461 of record NZ_VZPP01000001.1, read on the forward strand.
CGGTGATCTGCTGTTCGCGCAGAACTTTTACATCGCGCTGTTCGACGACGCGACCAGTGAAGTGACCTTTCCCTATTATGTCGATGAGCGGCAGACGACCTGCCCGCCGGCGCGGCGTGGTCGTCGCGGCTTGACCGAGTACGTCATTCGCCAGCGTCGACCTTGCCTGATTGACGTCGGCGAGGCTGAACGCTTGTCCGCAGTCGGCGAAATTGAAATTGCCCAGGAGTCTGTCCGATCCTACTCGTGGCTGGGCATTCCCTTGTTCGATGGCGACGTCGTGCGTGGCGTGCTTGCGGTGCAAAGCTATACCTCCCAGGTGCGCTATACCCTGCGTGACCAGGAACTGCTGACCTTTGTGTCGCGCCACATCGACACCGCACTGTCGCGACGCACGGCCGCCGAAGCAATCCATGCCGCCAACCTCAAGCTGGAAGCCCGGGTGCAGAGCCGCACCCGCGAACTCGATCACGCCAATGCCAAGTTGCAACACGAAAACTCCCACGATGCCCTGACCGGGCTACCCAATCGCACCTACCTTCAGCAGCGTCTCAATCTGGCGTGGACGCGGTTCGGCAGCGAAGGCGGGCACCTGGCGGTGATGTTCATCGACCTCGACCGTTTCAAACTGGTCAACGACAGCCTCGGTCACCATTTTGGCGACCTGCTGTTGATGCAGGCCGCCCACCGTTTGCGCGGTTGCCTGCGCGACACCGACATGCTGGCTCGCCTGGGCGGCGATGAGTTTTCGGTACTTGCGCCCGAGGCACCGCTGGATGTGTTGATCGACATCGCCGAACGGATCCTGGTGGCGTTCGACCTGCCGTTTTTCATCAATGGCCATGAAGTTTTTTCGTCCTGCAGCATCGGCATTGTCAGCGCCGACAGCCAGTTCCATCACGAGCCAGCCGACTTGCTGCGCGATGCCGACGCGGCGATGTACCGGGTCAAGAGTGCCGGGCGCGACAGCTACGCGGTGTTCAACCAGGAAGTGCGCCGTGAAGTCTCGGACCAGGTTGAGCGAGAAGGGGCCTTGCGCAACGCGCTCAAGCGTACCGACGAACTGCTGCCGTATTTCCAGCCGATTGTCAGCGTCGAAAGCGGCGAACTGTTGGCCCTTGAAGCGCTGGTGCGTTGGCATCAGCCCGGCGGCCGGGTGATCGCGCCGGGCGAGTTTTTGCCGGATTTCGAGGGCTTGCGACTGATCGGGCGGCTGGATCTTTACATGCTCACCAGCGTTGCAGTGATCCTCGCACAGCCACGGCACGCCAATTGGCCGCCAGTGCACGTCAATTGCTCCAGCTACAGCATGACGCGGCCTGACTTCGCCAATGATGTACTTGCGTTGCTGGCGCGGTATCAGGTCTCGCCGTCGCGGATCTGCCTGGAGTTGACCGAAGGTGCGCTGGTCGCGGAGCCGGCGATCGCCCGACTGACCATGCAGCAATTGGCCGACAACGGCATGTCGGTGGTGCTCGATGACTTCGGTGCCGGGTTCTCATCCCTGAGCTATGTGCATCAATACCGTTTCAGCGGCTTGAAGATCGACAAGTCGTTCATCCTCGAACTGACCACCAGTGCCCGCAGTCGCGCGATCGTCCGGGCGATTGTGCGGATGGCCGAATCGCTGGACCTGAGTGTGGTGGCCGAAGGTGTCGAAGACGAGGCGACACTGGACTTGCTGCGTGAAATGGGCGCAGGGCAGGCCCAGGGTTATTATTTCGCCAAACCGATGGGGTTGGAGGCGTTGCTGGCGAGTTCGCTGATCCGTTGATGTTTCGATGTCGGGCGGCTCCAGGTGTTCGGCGTGCATCCCCCCAACAACCTGATCGAGATTTACCCCTGTCCCCCAAAAAAGGCCCCTGAAGATGACCACCGCACATGTTTTCATCGCCACCAGTCTGGACGGTTTCATCGCTCGCCCCGATGGCGACATTGACTGGCTTTTGCAACGCGATGATCAGACCGAGGATCATGGCTACTCAGCTTTCATCGCCGACAAGGATGTGATCGTGATGGGGCGGGGCAGCTATGAGAAGGTGCGGACCTTCGATAGCTGGTTCTACGACCTGCCCGTGGTGGTGCTGTCCGAACAACTGGCCAATTCGCCGGTGCCCGAGGCGCTGGAGGGCAAACTGCGATTTTCCAACCTCGCTCCGAAGGAGGTAATGGCAGAGCTGGAGAGGCAAGGCATGCGCCGGGTCTATGTCGATGGCGGGCAACTGGTGCAATCATTCCTTCGCGATGGGTTAGTCGCTGATATGGTAATCACCACCGTGCCGGTGCTGATCGGGTCGGGAAGGCCATTGTTCGGTGGCCTTGAGCAAGATGTAGATTTGAAGCTGGTGTCCAGCCGCTGTTTTCCCTCGGGTCTGGTGCAGTCCACTTACCGGCTGACGCCATGATCTGCTCGAGTGATCGAAACCCGCTAATCGAGTCATAGGCTGTCATTTTCCAGCCTTGTATGGGGCCATGGGGGTGATTGCGCCGCAATGGAAGGGGATCGCACCTCGTTGGAGTAATGAAACCAGGCCCCAGAATTTTTTTTGAAATCAAGGGGTTGCCAGCCTCAAGAAATGAGTACATAATTCACGCCATCGAAAGCACTGACCGCTGAAAAAGCTCAATGTTTTCAATGAGATAGACGCTAATCAATGCGTGGTATCTCACCCAGGTTTGTACGCATTTGTTGTTGTGCTACTGACAGCAAATGTTTTGAGGCCGAGTAGCAAAATGGTTATGCAGCGGATTGCAAATCCGCCTACGCCGGTTCGATTCCGACCTCGGCCTCCACTATTAAAAGCCCCGCAGATTAACGTCTGCGGGGTTTTTTATTGGGCGCAGGAAAGTGCAGGAGTTCCGAAACTTTAGGGGGTGGAGCTCTGTTTTTTGTTCCTCTCAATGATTTCCTCTATGAGAAGGCCCAGGCTATTTTTCACGCCATCGGCCTGCATCTGGATTCGAAAGTGCTTGCTGGTTTTTCCTTGCTGCACCGTCAAGTAATCCCCTTCGATGTCGCCACTCGTCATTGCGATAACGTCGGCTGGGCGCTGCCCCGTTAAATAGGCCAGGTCCATCGCGTCCCTCAGCTCCTGCGGAGCTTGTTCATATACTGCCGCCCAGGCCATGTCGTTTGCGTAGTAGTCCCTAATCTTTTCCTTGTTTTTTCGAACGCCTGCGCACGGGTTCTCCCGGTCGGTGAAACCCCATTCCCGCGCCATGTTGAACACATAGTACAGAAGGGCGATTTCCCTATTCGCCCTGGTCTTGGCCATCCTTGCATCCCGATACTGCGCAACCATGGACGGGGTGATGGCATCGATCGGCGCGTCATCAAACGCATCCCGTAAGGGATAATGACCTATGTCGCAACATGACATGAACCTTGCAAATGGCCCCGGCGCGACATTCAGAGTGGACCTGAATGGTGCGTTATCAGCGCTAGTGTCACAGAGTAGTGGGGCAACGACTCCAAGCCCTGCATTCCCTTGTCAGCTGTGGGCCAACACGGGGACTGGAAGGCTTAAGCAGCGGGACAGTGCAAACACCCAATGGCTGGACAGGGGAGGGCTTGATACCGCTCGCGCTCCATTCGGCGGTTACACCGGGATTACTGCGGTTTCGACAAACACAGGGCTTACCGCTACAAACCTCGGGCAGTTGGTCCTTGTCACTGCTGTTGGAACAACGCAGACACTGCCACCTTTGGCAAGTTCGCCAGCGGGAGCTTCAGTAACTTTCGCTGTATTTGCTGCTACTACCATCAAAGGTAGCGGCACCGAATTGATCACGAATATCTACAACACCAGCTCGCCAAATTCTATGGTGCTGTGTGCTGTGTGCTGTGTGCTGTGTGCTGTGTGCTGTGTGCTGGCGAGCTGACTACGCTCACTAGCAACGGCAGCGGCGGGGTCAATTGGGTCACTGCGTCATACGAGCGGGCAGAGCGCCCCGGTTGGCAGTGCGTCCAACGTTAAAATGGCGGTCGCTTCAGCCTCAGCGATAGCGTCTATTACCAATGACGAGATTGTCGTGGGGACGGCATTGGGGGGGCAGTCCGGGGGGCAGTCCTACAGGCTGGCAGCTTTCAACAACGCTATAAATTTGGGGATTACCGGCCCTGCGGGGATGGACGTCGGCTCATCCCCGGCTAACGGCTGGGTTGCGATCTACGCGATTTATGATCCTACAACAGGCGTCTCAAGGTTGTTGGCAGTAAACGCGACCAGCGCTGTGGCACCAACGGTTTACGGCGGCGCAAATATGCCTGCGGGTTTCACCGCCTCGGCGTTGGTTAGCGTATGGAGGACTACCGGTGCAGGACTGTTTGATGTCGGAACTCAGCAGGGGCGTATCGTTTCAACCATCGAAGTGTCCGTGCTCAGCAGGTTGATACAGCAAGCATCTTTCACCTCCCTGAGTATTTCGGCAGCAGTACCGCCAATTGCAAAGTTTGCAGCTGGGTACATGCGTATAGGCTCAAACAGTGCAGGCGACTATCTCGGGCAGCTCTCATCGAATACTACAGGGATAGGGTCGACCCAGATCGGCGGAGGGTACACGAACGCTTCTGGTGCATTCAATCTCGCCTTGATCACGGCACAAAATATCTGGTATGCCGCTACCGTTACAGTTGGCACTATGAGCGCGTCCTTCTTTATTACGTCATACACTTTTTAAGGCGGCCCATATGCAATACGTTCAGTTTTCTGATTCGTCCGAAGTTGCAGTTGTCTCCGTCTTTGGAAATCCGCAAGACCCCGGAGAATATCCGAATCAGGGTGAAGTCCAAGATGATGATCCGCGTTACCTGGAGTTCATGACTCCTAAAGTGGGCCCGGTCATAACTGACCCCATCGAGAAACTTAAGGCGTTCCTCGACGAAGGCGGCTTCGATAGGACTACATGCGCGAGATTTTGTGATGCACAGACTGTGGCGATCCTTGATTTATTGCTCTCTCGATCTTTGGGGCAAGAATCTCAACAATCTTTTTGTATCCTTCTATATTGGGATGAAGTCCAGCGTCCCAGTAATACTGGTCTTTATTCTCCAGTTTTCTAAAGTCTTGATCTAGATCTACAATCTGACAGTTGCAACCTTTGCCATTCCAGGTTTGAAGTAATTTGTTTACTTCTACATTGGTTGCGTCGTGCTTGTCCATGCGCGGTAAAAGAGTAGAAATAATAACTGATCCGCCTTTTTTACTAAGGTAGTTGGCAATTATTTTAATGTTTTTTACGGTTTTTTGTGGTGACTTAATTTGCCAGTCATTGGTTCCGGCCAAAATAAAATAGTAGTCTGAGCGTTTTATTTTGTTAATCCTCGCAATTATCTGCTTGGTTTTATTGCCGCCTTCTCCAGCATGGCCGAACCCGTAAATATCTGTATGGGGACCAGTAAATCCAATGTCTGGGATTTGTTTTTCCAGCATGCACCTGAAATAACGACCGCTGCTCCACCATGTTATGGAGTCACCCACCATAGTGATGGATTTCTCGTGTATTTTTTTCTTTGTTTTGACTTCGTAGAATCTATAAAAACCGGGCTCTGTTAAGGATTTACCGTCTACCCATGCCATGTTTCCGATATAAGAAGAACCATTGATAAAGTTTGTTTCGTTGATTCTGAAACGAGCGCTTTCCGTGCCATTGCTCATTTCGTAAAGCGAGTCTAGGTTGAACATTCCTCTTTTTCCGACGATTCTGCCGACCTTCGGAGAAAAACCAATCCAACCTGGTGGTGAGGCTATGGTTTCCAAACTCCCCATTGGAATTTTTCCATAGTCTGCTTCCGGCTTTAGTTTGCAATACTGCTGAGGCGATTCAAATAAATTGTTCTGCTCAGCATGGTCAGCAAGTGCTGTGCATGAAATAAAAAAAGAAGTTAATGCAGTAACCGACTTTGTGAGCAATTTAAATACTTCCTTGTAAGATGCGCGATGTAAAAAATCGACGCTATTGGCTTCCATGCGGCATCCCGACGAATTATTTAGAAGAAATGCTGGAGCCGAGCATTCTAACAGCACTGCAAGAATTTACCGCCTTTTAGCTGTTTTCTATCGACTGGTGAAAAACATGCCCATCACTCAGCAGCAGCAGCTGCTGCTGCGAATCCCGAACGCCGGCGCCAAAGCCGGCGTTTTTGCAGCTGTTCTCAACACCGCCATGCAGCGCTACCAGATAGTCGGTGCGAAGCGTATAGCGGCGTTCATCGCCCAGATCGGGCATGAGTCCGGGCAACTGCTTTACGTCCGCGAGATTTGGGGGGCCGACGCCTACCCAAGTCAAACATGAAGGGCGGGCAGACCTGGGCAACACTGTGGCGGGCGATGGCTCCAAGTACCGCGGCCGTGGCCTGATCCAGATCACCGGCCGGGCCAACTATGCAGCATGCGGCGAGGCGCTGGGAGTAGGCCTGGTGAACCAACCTGAGCGGCTAGAGCAGCCGCAGTACGCCTGCATGTCCGCCGCCTGGTTCTGGGCGACGAAGGGGCTGAACACCCTGGCAGATGCCGGTAATTTCGAGCGGATCACTCGGCGTATCAACGGCGGCCTCAATGGTCAGGACGACCGGTTGGCGCTGTGGAAGAAGGCCTCGGATGTGCTGGCATGACTGCCTTCACCAAGGTTTCCCGCGTGCTTGCCACCACTGAGGAAGGGAGTCTGTGGTTCGAGTGCTGGACAGACAGTTGACCTGCCGCCTTGGGAGGATGAGGTATGACAGCTGCGTCAATGAAGTTGGCGCTGGCCGGCGTGCTGGCGCTGTTGCTGCAGGACTGGCGCTACGGCAAGCAACTGGCCGAACAGGCCGGCAGTCATCAGGTAGACCTGACCGCTATCTGCAACGCAGCTGCCGCCCAAGTCCGTGCCGATCAGGACAAGCGGTTGGCGCTCGAGCAACGCTTGTCGGCAAGTGACCAAACCCATCATGAGGCATTGACCAACGCTCAAAAAGACCAGGCTCGCTTGCGCGATCGCATTGCCACTTCTGATTTGCGGCTGTCAGTCCTTCTCGACGCGGCAGATTCCGCCAGTGGCTGCGCAGTGCCAGGCAGGTACCGGCACCGGCGGCGTGGTTCATCGGCACGAGCTTTTAGTTCGGCAGGTGGTGTAGCGGGTTGAAGAGGAGCACAGGCGGTAACTGACAATGCGACGCACGTAACAAGCAGTTTTTTATGCGGTTGCATATTCATACTCTCGGAGAAAGGAATAAACCATTGGCGTGCCATTAGGGGACCCTAAAACAGCGCTTCACATGTCAGCCTGCTGTGGATTTGCGGCCGCTAAGGGAAAGTGAGTGAGAATTTGGCATCGTGAATCCTCCGAATAGGTGAGCGTAGCATCTGGGAAATGGAGTGTTCAGGGGGAGTGGCATTCGGTCGGCAGAACGCCGGAGGAGGGGGTAAAATCAGTTCCCAAACTCAAAGACGAGCCCGCATTCTACGCGGTCTGTAGAGCATCTGTTTCGCCTTAGTTTCGGAACTAAAAAAGGCTACAGGCCGCAGCCTGTATGCGTTTGACTATCGGAATGCAAATCCGCCTACGCCGGTTCGATTCCGACCTCGGCCTCCACTCTTTAAAACCCCGTAGATCAGTGATCTACGGGGTTTTTTATTGCCTTCAAAAAATTCATTTGTCTGCAAAACCTTGAAGACTTAGGTCCAGTGGATTCTTGTCGGCGCCAGCCGTTCAACCTGGCGGTCCCCCCCACAAACCGGATCACAGCCAAATGGCACCGGACGTCATTCAACGATGCCCCGGCTGCGCGCAGGTTGATCCAGATCAAACGCCATACGGCGATCAGCGCCATGCTTTTGATAAACATGGGCGCGAGATCCGGTCATGGCTTACGACAAACTCATCAGCGGGGTTCACGCAGTCGGGCACTGGGGCCGGGGTACCGTGCTCAGGCTGCTGCGCTGGCCAGGCACAAGGTCCTGGAAACGCGAGGCCACCATCCTGATGTCAATTTTGCTGACGCTGACGGTGGGATATCTCACGGCGTTTCGCTATGCCTCCTATACGGTGCAGGACTTGGTGGGGACATGCACTGCGCGTTTGGAGATTGAGCTTGAAGGATCCGACATGGCCCCCCTCGAAAGCGCGCTGCCTCGGTCCTTGTGCCAATGCCTGGCTCAGGCGCTTCTCGACAAGAACGGTATTGTTCGCCTGGCCATGGTCAACAGGCACTGGTTTGATCCGGTGTCCCTTGAACCGGTGACGGAAGCGGACGAGACGGCCTGCATCAATACCTTGTGGGTGCCCAATGCCGAATTGGCCACGCGCCTCACACTGTGAGTCAAGTTGTCGAAATGTTCCGGGTAGCGGCCAGGCCGCCCCTGTTCTCGCGCCAAAGAGTTGCTGCGTGCGGTTGAGCGTGGCGCACGCTGTATTTACGCAGGGATGCCGACTGTTTCATCCGATGCTGAGGTGTGAAATGTTCCTTCCAATGCGTTTGCTTTTTCTCGCCTATCCCCAGGCGGTCCACAGCGCCGGCCTGGAATATGCCGGTCATCTGGCATTGACCCTGGGTGTTCCCTTGCACCTCACGGCGTTCATCGATCCTCACGGGGCTGAGCTCGCCAGCCAGACGGGCGCAGAAAGCCCTGACATGGCACGCGAACGGGTGATGGCGCAGCGTCACCAATGGCTCAAGAGCGAAAGCATTCGCCTGCAGGCCAAGGGCGTGGAGGTCCACCCAGACGTGATCTGTTCCAGCGCGGTGGAGTGCGCTGCCTACGCGCAACGCGTCGAAGCGGACTTGATCATCAAGGACATGCAGGCGCGGCCCGGATTGTCAGCGCTGGATTGGGAGTTATTGAGTGCCAGTCCGGTTTCCGTACTTTTCGTCCGGCCGGGGCCGATCCAGACCTGCGGCAAGTTTTTGGTCGCGGTCGACATGGCGTTTCAGTCAAAGGCTGAGGACAACGGCAATCACTCGATCATTGAGGTTGCGCGGCACCTGGCGAACGCCTGTGGTGCTGCGTTGCACCTGATCAGTGTTTACGACAGCGGTACCAGCAGTCACGGCGACCTGGCCTTGTTCGATGCCCGCAAGCAGGCGTTCGATGCCTTGGCCAGTCAGCATGGTATCGCCAGTGAACATCGGCACTTCATTCCCGGTGCTCCGGCCAATGCCATTCGTTTTTACCTGCAGCGCAGTGCCTACGACCTGCTGGTCATTGGCGCGGCCAATCACCATCTGCTGGCGTCCGATATTGGCTTGACCGCTGAAGGGATTCTCGAAGGCGCCGGTTGCAGCGTCCTGGCAATCAAACTGCCAGCGGGCGCCCAATCGCCCAAAGCCGTCGAAGAGGCGCGGCAGTTGGAACCGGACTTGATCAGGAGCTAGCAGGTGAATGGCGATTGCCATTTGGCTTGATTGCCCAGGGCGCCCGGTTTCAAGCAAACCGCAGCGCCAGGGCTGATCCAGGCAGGGTCAGCGACAACCATGCCTGGTGCTATTCGTCACGCTTCCAACTGACGGTCAAAACATACTCATCATCGCCGTACTGGTAGTCAGAGTCGCCATTGTAGGCGGCTTCCAGTGCATGGCCCAGGCGACTGGCAAGATGGATGCCGGTGGTGGTGACGATCAAGTCATCCCCTGAGTCGGTCATTTTGATGATGCGCTCCAGGGCATGATCGGCCTTTTCCTTTTTCTCGGTGTTTTCGATCAGGTTGATGATTTCATTGCGATGGTTGAGTAAGAAGCTGCCCGATAGCGTCAGCGTACCCGCAGGCATGTTGTCATCGATGCGTCGGCATGCCGGGCACGTCACTGTTTGCGCGTCGTGGATCACCGTGTTTTCAGGGCTTTTCCAGGTCCAGTTGCCGGCATGGTAAACCGAGTCGCACTGTGGGCAGATGGCGGAACCTTCAAAGCGCTGCGAACGATAAGGGTCGTGGGTATCCGTCTTGAACAGTTGGTTTTTCTGGCTCTGTTGATACTTGTCCATGGTTTTTTCCTCGCCTGTGAGATCGAAAAAATCCAACCGTTGTGGATTTCGCCCATCCATTGGGACTCGATTTCTGGTCGCCCGGCTTGATTTTTATCAACTCGGGGGCGAGTGCTGACAGTCGGTCTAACCGTGCGGAGACTGACCTGCGGAGGTGCCGAAAAGGGCGCGGCGATGGGCCGACATTGTTGATAAAAGTCAAGGTCTCAGGGGGCATTTCCTACAAGCTGCAGGAAGGCATTTGTTAGCGAACTGGCAGGAGTACACCCTGATGGCCCACAGCAAAATCGTGTTTCGCGCGACTGCTCGCGAGAAAATCCTGAGCGGCGCCACACAGTTGGCGGACGCCGTACGCGTGACGCTGGGACCGAAATCGAAATCGGTGCTGATCCAGAATAAATGGGGCAATCCGACGGTTTGCAATGACGGCGTGACCATCGCCAAGCGCATCGACCTGCTCGATCCCGAGGAAAACCTCGGCGCCCAAATGCTGCGACAAGCGGCGGAACGCACAGGCGAAGCGGTCGGGGACGGCACCAGTACCTCAACGGTACTGGCCCATGCCATCCTGGCCGATGGCATACGCAACGTCGTTGCCGGTGCCAGTGCGATCGACCTCAAGCGCGGCCTGGATCTGGGGCTGTCGCTGGTCGTGGCATCACTGGCAGCCCAGTCGCGCCCGGTCAGCACACCCAGGGAAAAAGCTCAGGTCGCCACGCTGTCGGCGCATAACGATGCCGTGATCGGTCAACTGGTGGCAGACGCGCTGGAAAAGGTCGGCGTTGAAGGCGTCGTCAGCGTCGAGGAGTCCAAGACAACCGAAACCGTGGTCGAGGTCATGGAAGGGATGCGTTTTGACCGGGGTTATGTCTCTCCCTATTTCGTCACGGACGCCGAAAAGATGCAGGTCGAACTCGACGATGCCTACCTGCTGCTCTGTGACCACAAGATCGGTGCCCTCAAAGACTTGCTGCCGTTGCTTGAACTCATTGCCAAAAGCGGACAGCCGCTGGTGCTGATCGCCGACGACATCGAAGGTGAAGCGTTGACGACGATGGTCGTCAACCAGATACGCGGTGTCCTGCGGGCTGTAGCGATCAAAGCACCGGGCTTTGGTGATCGACGCAAGGAAATGCTCCAGGACATCGCCATTCTCACCGGGGCAACGGTGGCGTCCAATGACCTGGGCATCACCCTTGAACAGATGGAGTTGAGCCAGTTGGGGCGAGCGCATCGAGTCGTGGTGCAAAAGGACAGTACCGCGTTGATTGGCGGTGCAGGCAGCACCGAGGCCATCGCAACGCGCCTGCAGCAGATCCGTGCGCAAATCGACAGCACCACCAGCGATTACGACCGTGAAAAACTCCAGGAACGTTTGGCGAGGTTGTCCGGCGGTGTCGCGGTGATTCGTGTCGGTGCGCCTTCGGAAGCAGAAATGAAAGCCCGCAAAGATGCACTCGATGATGCCATCAGCGCGACGCGGGCAGCGATCTCGGAAGGCATTGTTCCGGGAGGAGGGCTGGCACTGCTCAAGGCCGTGCCGATCATCGCCGCCGAGGAAGCGCGGTATGAGGGAGATGCCAGGACCGGCCTGCAGATTCTGCGTCGGGCACTGGAAACGCCGGCCCGGCTCATTGCCGAGAACTCGGCCGTGGATGCTGGCGTCGTGGTCGCGCGCATGCTGGCCGAACCCGGCAACATTGGTTTCGATGCGTCCGCCAATCGCTACGTGGACATGTACGAAGCCGGCATTATCGACCCGACCAAAGTGGTGCGCATCGCCCTCGAAAATGCCGTTTCAGTCGCCAGCATCCTGCTGTTGACCGAGGCGACCATCACCGACATTCCCGAAAAGGAATCACCCGCCCAGCCGGCGTTTCCTGAGTGATGGCGATGAGTGGGCACCCGCCAGGGTGGCTGACTCGGTTGAACAGTACGCGACTGAAGGGGGCAATCATGCATCCGCCGCTCATTGAGAAAACCCTGGCGAACTTGCCGTTGACGCCGAATTGGATCGATAGCGTGCAAGCGCGAGAGGCCTTTTCATGGCAGAGCGAAGCTGGCGCTTTGGCTGGTTTGCCGGGAGGCGGTTTGAACCTAGCCTTTGAAGCCGTGGATCGGCACGCGCAGGGCAAGAATCGACTGCATACGGCATTGCGCATTCTTGATCGCAATGGCAGCGGTCGCGACATCAGCTACGCCCAACTGAGCAAACAGACCAACCGTTTTGCCAACGTATTGAACACGCTGGGTGTAATGCCCGGCGAGCGATTGTTTGTGCTCTGTGACCGAGGGCTGGAGCTCTATCTCGGTGTGCTCGGGGGCCTGAAACTGGGTTGCGTGGTGTCGCCATTATTTTGCGCATTCGGCCCGGAACCCATAGAAACCCGCCTGCGTCTTGGCGAAGCCAGTGTGTTGCTGACCAGCGAAAGCCTTTACCGCCGCAAAGTCGCGGCTATTCGCGAGCGCTTGCCGGCACTCAAGCATGTTCTGCTGTATGACGAACGGGGTGGGGAGATAGCGCCTTTGGAAGGGACGCTGAATGTGCATCAACTGCTGGCACAGGCAGAAGAGGCGTTCACCATCGCATCGACAACAAGCGACAGCCCCGCACTCTTACATTTCACCAGCGGCACGACGGGCACCCCGAAAGGCGTGTTGCATGTTCATGGTGCGGTGCTGACCCACCGCGTCACCGGAAAATATGCCTTGGACCTGCACCCCGACGATGTCTATTGGTGCACGGCCGATCCGGGCTGGGTGACCGGGACGTCCTATGGGATTTTTGCGCCGTTGTTGCTTGGCGTCACCAGTGTGGTGGAGGGCGGTGAGTTCGATGCCGAGCGTTGGTACCGGATACTTGAGAAACAACAGGTAACGGTCTGGTATACAGCCCCTACGGCTATTCGCCTGTTGATGAAAGCCGGTGCAGCGCTGGCGCGCAGCCATCGCTTTGCGAGCCTGCGGTTCATTGCCAGTGTCGGCGAACCGCTCAATCCCGAGGCCGTCTGGTGGGGCCAAGAGGTGCTTGGGCTGCCAATCCACGACAATTGGTGGCAGACCGAAACCGGCGGCATCATGATCGCCAACACGGTCGCCATGCCCATCAAGCCAGGCTCCATGGGCAAGCCGCTGCCGGGCGTAGAAGCAGCCATCGTGGCCCGGGGCGACGAAGGGCAATTGGTGTTTCTGGGGGACAACGAGGTCGGTGATCTTGCCTTGAAGCAGCCATGGCCTGCGATGTTCCGAACCTACCTGGGGCAGGAGGAGCGCTATCGTCGCTGCTTTGTCGCAGAGTGGTATCTGAGCGGCGACCTGGTGCGTCGCGATGCCGATGGTTACTACTGGTTTATTGGCCGCAGCGACGATGTCATCAAGTCGGCCGGGCACCTGATCGGTCCGTTCGAAGTCGAAAGCGCCCTCATGGAGCACCCGGCCGTGGCGGAGGCCGCGGTGATTGGCAAGCCCGACCCGCTGCTGGGTGAAACCGTGAAGGCCTTTGTTTCACTGAAGGCCGGTTTCACTGCCAGCCAGGCCCTGCACGACGAGTTGCTTGGTCATGGACGCAAGCGCCTGGGAGCGGTCGTAGCGCCCAAGGAGCTGGAGTTTGTCGAGGCACTGCCGCACACCCGCAGCGGAAAGCTGATGCGGCGTCTGCTCAAGGCCCGGGAACTGGGTTTGCCTGAAGGCGACACGTCCAGCATGGAGCGTCCGTCATGAGCCTGCCACGGCTGGCCCCGGAGTTCGCTCTCGACCTGTTACGGGACATGGTACGCATCCGCCGGCTCGAGGAGCGGGCGGGTGAGTTGTATGGGGAGGGCAAGATACGTGGTTTTCTGCACCTGTACATCGGCGAGGAGGCGGTCGCCGTCGGCGTTCTACATGCACTGGCCGACAACGATGCGGTGGTCGCGACGTATCGAGAGCATGGCCACGCCCTGATCAAGGGGGTTGCAATGAACGCGATCATGGCCGAGATGTATGGTCGCCAGGAAGGCTGCTCGCGAGGGCGTGGTGGTTCCATGCATCTGTTCGATGCCGATACACGATTCTTCGGCGGAAACGCCATCGTGGCAGGTGGCTTGCCCCTGACGGTCGGCCTGGCGCTCGCCGAGCGCATGCAGGGTGGATCGCGCCTGTGTGCCTGTTTCTTTGGCGAAGGCGCGATGGCCGAAGGGGCCTTTCATGAGTCCATCAACCTGGCCGCATTGTGGCAACTGCCGATGCTGTTTTGCTGCGAAAACAATCTCTATGCGATGGGGACTGCCCTGGAGCGTTCACAATCGCAAACCGACCTGTGTGCTAAGGCCTCGGCGTACAACGTCGACAACCGGTCTGTGGATGGCATGGACGTGGTGGCCGTGTATGAAGCAACGTGTCAGGCGGTTGAACACATCCGCGCCGGGCATGGGCCTTTTTTCCTGGAGTTTCGTACTTATCGGTTCCGTGCTCACTCGATGTTCGATCCACAGCTTTACCGGGACAAGGAAGAGGTAGAGCAATGGAAGCTCCGTGGACCGATTCATACATACAGCGCCCAACTCAAGGCAGAAGGCCTTTTGGACGAACCTGGATTTCTGGCGATCCTGGCTCAGGTGGACGCTGAAGTGGAGGCCGCCGTTGCCTTTGCCGAGAGCGGCACTCTGGAACCGCTAGAGGATCTGTCCCGTGATGTGTACACACCGGGGGCGACACCATGAGCATCCGAATGACCTATCGCGAAGCATTGCGCGAGGCTATGCGTGAAGCGTTGCAGCGGGACCCGCGGGTATTTCTGATGGGTGAAGACGTCGGTCGCTACGGTGGCAGCTACGCCGTCTCACTGGGTTTGCTTGAAGCGTTCGGCCCTGAGCGCATTCGCGACACGCCGCTGTCCGAGTTGGGTTTTGTGGGGGCCGGTATCGGCGCGGCTTTGGGCGGCATGCGGCCGATTGTGGAAATCATGACCGTGAACTTCAGCCTGCTCGCCCTGGACCCGCTGATGAATACCGCTGCCGCCTTGAGGCACATGTCCGGCGGGCAGTTTTCCGTGCCCTTGGTCGTGCGCATGGCGACCGGTGCCGGACGTCAGCTTGCAGCGCAACACTCCCACAGCCTGGAAGGCTGGTACGCCCATATTCCCGGGCTGAAAATCCTTGCACCGGCGACCGTCGAAGATGCGCGCGGCATGCTCTGGCCCGCGCTGCTGGACCCGGACCCGGACCCGGTGCTGATATTCGAACATGCCCAGCTCTACAATCTGGAGGGCGATACAGGCGAGTGGGGCGCCGTGGACATCCGTTGCGCCAAGGTACGCCGCGCCGGCAAGGACCTGAGCCTGATCACTTATGGCGGCATGCTCGGCAAAACCCTGGAGGCCGCCGAACAACTGGCCGGGGAGGGCATTGATTGCGAGGTTATCGACCTGCGGGTACTGCGCCCTCTGGATGACAAGACGCTGATGGCGTCCGTCTGCAAGACCCGTCGAGCCCTGGTGGTCGATGAGGGATGGCGCAGTGGCAGCCTGTCCGCCGAGATCATCACGCGGATCATCGAACAAGCCTTCTTCGAGCTGGATGCGCCGCCGGCACGGGTGTGCAGCGCCGAGGTGCCGATACCTTATCCCCGGCATCTGGAAGAGGCGGCACTGCCACAAGTGTCGAGCATCGTTGCGGCGGCGCATGCCCTGTGCCAGGGCCTGTCAGGGGGAGCACCATGATCGAATTCAAACTGCCTTCCCTGGGCGCGGATATGGATGAAGGCAAGTTGCTGGAATGGAAAGTCCAGCCGGGCGATGTGGTCAAACCGGGGCAGGTCATCGCCGTCGTCGATACCGCCAAGGCGGCCATCGACGTGGAGTGCTGGCATGACGGCACGGTTTTGCAACTGCTGATCGATATCGGGGCCAAGGTCCCTGTCGGTACCGCCATTGCCTGGTTGTTGGAACCGGGTGAAAGTGCGCAAAGTGTGCAACGACCAGCGTCGCCCGCGCCGTTGCTGATCGAAGAGCAACCGTCCACTGAGCGGCGCCTGCGGATTTCTCCCGCGGCGCGCAAGCGTGCTGCCGAGTTGGGAATCAGTACCGGTGAATTGAAAGGCCATGGTCCACAGGGCGTCATTACCCTGGAAGACATTGAAACAGCGGCGCGTGTGGCGCCCACGCCTGACCCTGAGCAGGCCATGCGTCGCACGATCGCTGCGGCCATGAGTCGTTCAAAACGCGAGAT
Source organism: Pseudomonas moorei (assembly GCF_008801475.1). GTDB lineage: Bacteria > Pseudomonadota > Gammaproteobacteria > Pseudomonadales > Pseudomonadaceae > Aquipseudomonas > Aquipseudomonas moorei. The sequence continues at coordinate 189,626 of NZ_VZPP01000001.1, forward strand.
TCCCCATTACTACCTCAGCAACACGATCGCCCTGGATAACGCCATGGCCTGGCTGCAGGTCCACAATGCGCAAAGCACGCTTCAGGAGCGCCTGCTGCCCAGTGTATTGCTGCTCAAAGCGGTGGCGCTGGCCCTGCGCAACTATCCTCAGCTCAACGGCTTCTGGCGCGACAATGCGTTCACGCCAGCACCCGATACTGACCTTGGGGTGGCCATCACCTTGCGCCAGGGCGGGCTGGTTGCCCCGGTCCTGCATCGTGTGGCCGACACCCCCCTGATTCATTTGATGGGTGAACTGGCCAGCCTGGTAGAACGTGCCCGCAGCGGGTCCCTGCGCAGCTCCGAGTTGGGCGGTGCGGGGATCACGGTCACTCAACTCGGCGATCAGGGCGTGGACAGCGTTTTGGGCGTGATCTACCCACCCCAAGTGGCGTTGGTCGGCTTCGGTCGGATCAGCGAACGGCCCTGGGTAAAAGATGGACAGCTGTGTGTCATGCCGACGGTCATCAGCAGTCTGTCCGCCGATCATCGAGTCAGCGACGGGCATTATGGCGCGCGATTCTTGAGCGAAGTCCGCCGCTTGTTGCAATCCCCGGAGGCTCTTTGAGGAGAGGACACATGGACCGGCAAATGATCCGCAATGAAGTATTGAGTGCCTTGAAGGGCATTGCTCCGGAACTGGAGACCGAGCTGTTGCGTGCCGACAGGTCACTGCGCGAAGAGGTTGATCTGGACTCCATGGACTGGCTTCGTTTCATCGAGGCGCTGAACCGGCGCCTGGGAATTGCCATTGCTGAAAGCGACTACCAGCACGTGGACACTCTGGAGAAGCTCATCAGCTACCTCGAGCAAAAGTCCAACCCCGCGCCAGCGCGCATTTGAGCGGTGCTGGCGAACTGACCGAGTGGTTTCTTCGCGGGCTCAATAACGCAGGTTCTGCTGCCGAAGTCGCGCGAAGCGTGCGAGCGACGCGGCGTCGAGTGCTTGTGCTGCCTGCGGTGTAGCGCCGTCGCGAATGGCTTGCCACACGGTGGGCGAGCCGACCGAATCGCGGGTTGCCGCAAAGTCGAAGGTGTCGCGATAGAGCGCGTGCAGGGTGGCAAGCAACGATAATCCCAGGCTTGCCACCGGCACGGCATCGGCCGCCGGATCGCGGGTGATGCTCACCCCGTGACAGAGCTGACCGCGCCACGTGGCCTCGGTGGGGACGAAATCGACCGGCTCGAAATGCGCGCCAGCCCCAAGCGCATTCAGCGCGGATGCCAGCCGCTTCGCATCGATCCATGGCGCGCCGATCCATTCAAACGGATGCGGTGTGCCGCGTCCCACACTCACATTCGCGCCTTCGAGCAATGCGACATCCGGGTACAAGTCGAGTTGGCTCAGCGTGCGCAGGTTCGGTGAAAGCGGTACCCAACCCAGGCCGGTGTCGGCAAACGTCATGGCGCGTCGGTAGCCCTGCATCGGCACGACGCGCAGGTCCGCGCCAATGTGCTTGTTGCGATTGAACAGGCTCGCCAGCTCACCGACCGTCATGCCGGGTTGCAGCGGCGCCGGGAAGTAGCCGGTGAACGATGGGTGGCGGCTGTCCAGCACCGGGCCGCCGAATCGCTGCGCACCCAGCGGGTCGGGCCGGTCGAGCACGAACAGCGCAATGCCCCGGGCCGCAGCGGCCTCGAGCGCATAGCCGAGCGTCGTCTCATAAGTGAAGAAGCGCACGCCGGCATCCTGGATGTCGAACACTAACGCATCCAGAGCCTGCAGCGATTGCGCCGGGAAGCGCTGCGTGGCGCCGTAGAGGCTGTGTACGGTGAGGCCGGTGGCGGTGTCACGGGTGTCACCGACGCGCTCGTCGACATCGATATCAAGCCCGTGTTCCGGCGAGAACAGCGCTGCCAACCTGACCCCTGGTGCATGGGCAAGTACGTCGATGGTGCGCCTGCCCCGGGCGTCGAAGCCGCTGCGATTGGTGACCAAACCCACCCGCAGGCCGGCGAGCGGAGCAAATTGTTGGGCTTGCAGTACGTCGATACCGACCTGGACCGGGCCCGTGGAAGTCGGCAGTCGAGCGGCGGCCTGCAGCGCCGGCAATGCTGACGGCAACACTTGGCCGATTTGCGCGACGCTTGCCGGCGCGGCGCGGCTTGCTAGCAGCGCGAGCAACTGCGCGCGAAGGGGGCGAGCGTCACCGTGGTCGTCCGGGTACACGCGGTTGGTGAGGATGACAATGAACTGCCGTGTGACCTGATCGATCCACAGGCCGGTACCTGTGTAGCCGGTGTGGCCGATGACACCGATCGGCGGCAGACGGTCATGATTCTGCACGAGCGGTGCGCTCAGTTCCCAGCCGAGGCCGCGCCATGGCGTGGACGCGAGCGCAGAGGCAGGGGCGGCAAGGGCAGCGATGCTCTCGGGCCGCAGAATCCGGGTACTTCCCGCGCGCCCCTGGTTGAGGATCATCTGCGCGAAGCGGGCCAGGTCGTCGGCGGTGGAAAACAGCCCGGCATTGCCGGAAACGCCGCCCATCCAGCGCGCCGTCGGGTCGTGTACGTGCCCGCGCAGGGTGCCGGTGTCATTGGCAAGGGTAGGGGCGCTGCGTGCCGCTCGCGCTGGGTCCGGAAGGAAAACGGTATCGCGCATGCCCAATGGGCTGAAAATGTGAATCCGGCAGTAAGCGTTGAGTGGCAGGTGGGTGATGCGTTCGACCAACTCGCCAAGCACCACGAAATTCAGGTCGCTGTAAATGACCCGCTCGCCGGGTTCGCTACGCAGGCTCTGTGCCGCAATGGCGCTCAACACCGCTTCCCGTCCGGCTTTTGCGGGCCGCGCAGGCAGATCCGCCGGCAGCCCCGACGTATGCGCGAGCAACTCACGCACGGTGACCGCGTTCTTGCGATGCAGGGCAAAGGCAGGCCAATAGTGAGCAACGGGTTTATCCAGATCGATACGGCCCGCTTCGGCCAGCTGCATCACTGCGGTAGTGGTGGCGATGGCCTTGGTCAGCGACGCAAGGTCGAACTCGGTATCCAGTGTCATCGGCTCGGGAAAAGGAAGGGTCGCGCGTTGCCCGAACGCCTGGCGATAGAGCACATGGGTGGGATCGCCGATCAGCACGACGGCCCCTGGCAGGCGTCCGGCGGCGATCTGCCCCTCGACGATCCGTGCGACTTGCAGACGCGCGGGCGCATCGAATTCGACGGCGCCGGCGATTGTCGCGGCCGTCAACAGGCCAACCAGCACGGCCCGGCGTATCAGCGTTCCGATCAACGTTGGGGCAGATCGGCGGCGTCGTAGTGATTGTGTGGGTTCCATAGCATCCATCCATCGGAGTCAGCGGCATCGGCAGCGTTGATCTGCGTCCCGATCGCCGTCGCGTCAAACAGGCGATGATCGAACGCATAGTCACGAAAGGCCTGGAGCCACGGACGAAAACGCACCCCCGGCAGACGGGTGCGATGCATCGCCTCGGCCAGGGAACGCCTGACTATCTGGCCGGGATCGCTCACCGGATCGGTCAAGCCCGGCAGCCCCCATGTGAAGCCCGACGGGTACAGCATCGGCGAAATATAGTCGAGCGGTGCGCCGAGCAATTCGATCTGCTGGCCGATCGCGGTGTCGTCGAAGTTCCAGCAGACGTAGCCGAAGATGTCCGCGGAGACGAAGACGTTATAGGGCGCAAGCCGGGTGCGTGCAGCCTCAAGGAAGCCGACGATCGCCTCGGTCCGATTGGCCCGGGTATTGGCCCGGGCAAAGTGCAGGCCAGTCTTGTCTGGAAAGCGCACATAGTCGAACTGGACTTCATCGAAGCCCATCCGCGCCGCTTCCTCGGCGACATCAAGATTGTGCTGCCAGACGTCCTGCGAAAACGGGTCCATCCATTGCAAATTTTCGCCATCGCGCCAGGGTGTGCCGTCGGCGGTGTGCACGCTCCACTGCGGATGGGCGTCGGCGAGCGGATCGTCCTTGAACACCACGATCCGTGCGATCAGGTACAGGTGTTGTGCGTGCAACCTGGCAACCAGCGCAGGAAAGTCACGCACATGGGGTACGCGCGTGGTTGCGCGAGCCGCCGCGCCAATTGCCTCGCGCGCTGCACTGCGGTAAGGGGTGAGGCCGCGGTCGCCCTTGACGTCAATGACCAGGGCATTGATCACGGTATGGTCGGCCAGGCTGACGGCCCTGTTGCGGAGGGTCGCGCTGGTCACGCCGAACACCGACAGGTAAACGGCTTTCGGGCGAAAGGGGGTTAACGCCAGTGTCACGGACGTTTCGTCGGACACCTTGGCTTCACTGCGCAGATAACCCGGAGCGCGGGCCGCGACGCTTTCGCTCGCGCCATCGATGTCGAATCGCCCCTGCTCGTCGGTTCGCGTTACACCCGCCGAGGTCGTGACGATCGCGCCGGCCAATGGATCCCGGGTACTGGCGTCGAGTACGACGCCGCTGATGGCCAGGGCCTGACCCGCCAGCAGGGCGGTGAAGACAAACAACGCCGGGATCACCCGAGGCTTCAACAGGCGCGGCAAGCTCATGGTGAGTTCCCCGTTGCGGACACGGGCGGGGTGTCGGGTTCACCGAGCAGGCGGGCGAACGCTTTTGCGCCGTAGGCGTCGGTCATCAGAAAGCGCGGCAGTGCCAGCAGCCGTGCGTGCCGGTCGGCCTTGCGGGCGTCCAGTGTCAAGCCGACGGTATAGCCTTCGGCTGTGGCGAGGCTGATCAACTCGTCATCGTAGATACCGAACGGCCAGGCGAGCATGTCGACCTGCGCACCGGTTTGCGCTTCGAGACGTTGCCGCGATTTGCTCAGTTGCATGCGGACAAATTGCTGGAAATCCGCCGGCGTGCGCTGTCGACGCTCGACCTTGAAATTGGGATGCCAGAAGGTGTGCGACTGGATGTCCACCAGCCCGGTCTGTTTGAGGGCACGCAATTGCCCCCAGGTCATGGCATAGGACGAATTGGATATCGCCGACGGGTAGATAAACAGCGTGACCATGAACCGATCGCGCAGCAGCACCGGCAGCAGTTTTTCGTAGACCGAACGGTGCCCGTCGTCGACGGTGATCACCACTGGCTTGGGCGGTAGCGTTGCATCCGGGGTGCGCAGCCAGTCGACGACCTCGCGCAACTGCACGATCTGGTAGCCATGCTCGCGCAGGACACGCAATTGGGCTTCGAAGGTGCTCATGCGCACGGTCATCGAGTCATCCGCCGAGTCCGAAAAACGGTGGTAAACCAGTATCGTCACACGCGGCTCGACGCGCTGCACGGCGCTGTCGGCTCCCCAGGCCAGTGCGCCGATGCACAGCAGCGCGACGCCCATCAGCCACCGCAGCGTAGCCCTGCCGTGGCGATGCAGCCTGAGTTTTACGCACATGTCAGTGCTCCTGCGCGAGTCATTTCCACCCGCATTGCCCCTCTCGCGAAAGCGTGCCTGGCGTATTCAGTGTGCAGCGCGCGCACAGCGTCCTTCTGATGCAGATCAAATTCGTACGAGGTCGTCTCGCACTGCCGTGGGCGAGACTTCGGACGAAACGAAAGGCCGGTTCAGCGTTGAATTGATCTAAATCAACAGCAGGTGCCCATGCCTGGCCGACTTTATGGAACGACCCCATTTTGTGGTACGCATTCATGAACATTGACCAGGCCATTTCCGGACGGCGCTCGACGCGCGAATACACGACTGAAGCGGTTGATGAAAAAATCATTCGTCGTTTGATCAATGCCGCCGTCCTGGCGCCCAGTGCGGTAAACCAGCAACCCTGGACGTTCACGGTGATTCGTGACCAGGAACTGCTGGACCGGATCTCCCGTGAAGCAAAGGCCTACATGCTCGCAACAATGTCGGCCGGCCCGCACTCCGGGCACTTCCATGGGTTGCTGACGGACGAAGACTTCCAGATTTTCTACCACGCGCCAGTGCTCATCCTCATTTCTGGAAATATGCCGGGCCAGTGGATCGTCGAAGACTGCTCGCTGGCCGCCGAGAACCTGATGCTTGCCGCGTATGCCGAAGGGCTGGGTAGCTGTTGGATCGGTTTCGCTCAAGGCTTTCTCAATACGCCGCAGGGCAAGAAGACCCTCGGTCTGCCTGCCGAGTGGACGCCAGTGGCGCCCATCATCGTCGGCTATCCGGAGACCAGCCCGGTGCCTGTTGCGCACAGGGAGCCGGTGATTCGCTGGATGGGTTGATCTTCACGGCCAAGCCCGATGCACCTGCCTAATCGCATTCAAATGCGCCATTTTCCGCGAGCAAAGTGGCGATCAGGGCGGTGCTGTCGATGACGTGCACGTGCTGCTTCACACAATCGGTAGACAGGCGAAATGGCGGTATGCCGTCAGCAATCGCAATGTGCTCGAACAACGGCGGGTCAAACAGCTGCTCGCCATTGGTGAACAAACCATGGGTGGCGGCGGCGAATATCCGCGCCGCCCCATCTCTTTGGCAGGCAAGGCCGGCACGTTTGAGCGTTTCACCGGTGCTGATCAGGTCGTCGAACACAATGGCGGTCTTGCCCGCGACGTCGCCGACCAGCAGGGTGCCCGTCAACGTCATGTGAACACGGTGTTTTTCCATCAACGCACTGCCCACCGGACGCCCCAGTTGTCGTTCGAGGGCCTGGCGAAACTGCTCGGCGCGCTTGGCGCCGCCGGAGTCCGGGGATACCGCCACCACATCGGCATCACCGACATGCCTGGCGAAGTGACGGGCGAACAATTCTGCACACTGCACGTTCCGCGCGGGAATACGAAAGGCATTGTCGAACGCCGCCGGGTTATGCACTTCCAGCGCCATCAGACGATCGATGCCGCAGGCTTCAATCAGGGTCGCCACGTAACGCGTGATCGTAGGGTCCTGTGGTTGGCTGCGGCGATCCTTGCGTCCGTAGCAAAGGTAAGGCGTAACGACTTGCACATGGCGAGCGCCGGCATCCTTGAGCGCACCGCAAAAAAACAACAGGCGGCACAGCTTGTCGTTGGCGCTCTGCCGGTCATCCCCATACAGGGAATGGAACACCACAACCTCGCGGCCGTTAACCGAATCGAGCGGCCGGCATTTATGCTCGCCATCTTCGTAGTCGCGCTCCTCATGGAGCGCCAGCGCGCAGCCCAGTCGCTGCGCGACAGCGGTTGCGTAGTCCTCACTGCCTTGCAGAGCGAAAAGAAGCGGGCGATGGCTGAGCATGGTTTGGCTCCTTTGAGGCTCATCGAACGAACAGTCGCGCCGTCATCGGGCGGCACCATGACGCCAGACCTCAATGCAGAACTCCGTTTCATAGGGTGGGACATGGCATTCGACGATGTCCCGGGCGGCAACTTGCAGATGCACGCCGACAATGTCGGCACGGATTGGCTGCTGGCAGACATGCCGGTCGACCAGAATTGCAGTGTAGACCCGACGGGCCCCGAGTTGCGCCAGGTACGCGCAGGTACGCAGCAGCGAATGGCCTTCGAACAGCACATCATCGACCACCAGCAAGGTGGTGTTGGCGAGGTCCAGTTCACCCAGCATCGGGTTCTCGGTCAATTCGGTGTGTGCGTGCAGCACCTTGAGATCGTCGGCATAGCGCTTGACCTTCAACGGGTAGACCGGCAGCTCCGGTTGTCCGGTCAGGCGCGATAAATGCTGCTGTAAACGCTGTGCCAGAGGCTCGCCACGGCGCTGGATACCAATCAGTGCCGCTTGAGTGGGCGGCAACAAGGCCGCGGCCTGGCGGGCCATCGCCTGCAGTACGCCCTCGAGTTCTTCGCTGTCGTACAAGCGCAAGCGCTGACTGGCAATGTGAGGCGACATGACCATCTCCTGACGGGAACCGATTCGTTTTCAACTTAGTACCCTTCGATCCGGCCCTATTGATATTGATCAAGTACGCTGAAATGACACTCGCCACCATTCCTCCAATGCTCGGTCTTGCGCGGGGATTTGACATTAATCAACGCCATGAAGACTTCAACGGAGGAACCTGAATCCACGCTGGTGGCTGATCCGGCGCAGGCGTCACCGTCGGCCCGGGCAACGGGGCAGTGGTGGACGTCGAGTCCCACCTGGCTGGAGTCAAACCATGAGTCAATATCAACGCCTGTTGCTGATCATCAACCCGGCCCTGCGCCATTCCCCAGCAATAAAGCATGCTGCCGCCCTGGCCAGGGCCAGCGGCGCGAGCCTGCATATCGCGGCGTTCGCAAAGCCGTTGGACATTCTGTTACTGCTCGAAGAAGGCGTGCGGGAAAAAGCCCGGGAAAGTTACCTCCAGGACCATCGTGACTGGCTGAAGAACCAGGTCGCGAAGCTCCAGGCACTCGGCGTCGAGGTGACGACGGAGGTGACTTGGGCCGACGATGTGCAGCAAGACATCCTCGACCACGTCAGGGAAATGCGACCCGACCTGTTGATCAAGGAAGTGCAGCACGAATCCGTGCTCAAACGCGCATTCTTCACGCCCCTGGACTGGCACTTGTTACGCCACTGCCCGATACCGGTCTATCTGGTGGGCGGCGCGACCCATGCGTTGCCGCGCAAGGTCGTGGCCGCGGTTGACGTGTCCAATACAGCACCCGCAAACGGCGAGCTGAATGACCGGATCATTCAACAAGCCAACCAACTGGCGCTGCAGTGCGATGCCGAGTTGCACCTGTTGTATGCCTGCGATCTGACCCCGGGCTATCTGGCGGACATGGGCAGCCTGTCGGCGTCGGACATCACCGAAGAGCTGCGTTCGACCGAGGAAAAAGCGTTCCTCAATCTGGCCGCTCGCTATGGCGTACCCTCCGATCGTCACCATTTCATCCTTGAGCATCCCGTCGCTGGGCTGAGTGAGTTCGTCAACAAGCAGCACGTGGATGTGATCGTGATGGGCAGGGTTCAGCACCATGGCCTGGAGAAGCTTCTGGGCAGCACGACCGAACATATCCTGTATCAGGTGCCCTGCAGTGTTCTGGCGATCTGGAACGGTCCAGACCCTGTGTAACCCACCCCAGGCGTCATCGCCGGTGGAGGTATTCCATGACTCAAAGTCCCTCATTGCAAACCACTTTGCAGGACCGCAGCGAAGCCGGTCGTCGTCTGGTGGAACCGCTGTTCAAATACGCGCATCGACCCGATGTCATCGTCCTGGCCTTGCCCCGTGGCGGCGTGCCGGTCGCCTATCAAGTGGTCAAGGCCCTGGATGTGCGCCTGGACCTGATGCTGGTGCGCAAGCTGGGCGTGCCGTCCAACCCTGAGTTCGCCATGGGCGCCATTGCCAGTGGCGGTATCCAGATCCGCAATGAAGAAGCGCTGCGGGCACACCCGGTTTCCCCGGCCGCATTCGAGGCGGTGGTGGCGCGTGAAACACGCGAATTGCATCGGCGCGAGCAACTGTACCGGGGCGCCCGGCCACCCTTGCAGCTCAAGGGGCAGGTGGTGATCCTGATTGATGACGGCCTGGCGACGGGCGCCTCGATGATGGCGGCGATCCGCGCGGTGCGCCTGCAGGCACCGGCTCGCATCGTCGTCGCCGTGCCGGTTGCGCCACTGGAAACAGTGGAGACGCTGAGCTTCGAAGTCGACGAGGTGATCTGCCCGCTCATGCCGGAATGGATGATGTCGATCGGATATTGGTACTTGAGCTTCCCCCAGACCTCGGATGAGGAAGTCATTGATCTGTTGCAGCGGGCCTGGCAGCGAGAAGCTGCCAGCGGCTCTTCCTCACGGGAGCCTATCGATGACTGAGCCTCAATCTCGACAGCTGGAATTGCAAGATGTTGAGTTATCCGCCGATTTGCGACTGCCGCCGCATGCTGAGGGTCTGGTGATCTTCGTTCATGGCAGCGGCAGCGGCCGTTTGAGCCCGCGTAATCAGTTTGTCGCAGAGTCGCTGGCCAGGCGGGGACTGGGTTCGCTGTTGTTCGACCTGCTGACGGAGGCGGAGCAACGCCTGGATAACCTCACTGGCCAGCTGCGTTTCGATATCGATTTGCTTACCGGGCGGCTGGTGGAGGTGATCGACTGGGTAGGCCGGGACCCGGAGTTGCGCTCGCTGCGCATCGGTCTGTTCGGTGCCAGCACCGGTGCGGCGGCGGCGCTGTTGGCTGCCGCCGCGCGCGCCGACGTGGTGCATGCAGTGGTCAGCCGGGGAGGGCGAACCGACCTGGCGGAGGCGGCATTGTTGCAAGTCAGGGCGCCGACCTTGCAGATCGTCGGCGCATGGGACCCGATGGTGCTCGAGTTGAACCAGCGAATCAGTCATGTCTTGCGCTGCGAGCAGCGTCTGGAAGTGGTGGCGGGCGCTACGCATCTTTTCGAAGAGCCCGGAACCCTTGAGGAAGTCGCCAGGCTGGCTCGCGACTGGTTTGGAACGCATCTGCAGCGTCGCCATCCAAAGGCCTGATGAACCTTGATCCTTCACACGCCAAACGGAAAGGTTTCGTCTTCGGGTTCGAGGGTCTGGCGCCTTGGCAGTGGCAGCGCCGTGACCGGTTGGGTCTGTTCAATCCAGATCATCGCGTCAAACTGTTCGACCAGCATCGCTTCGAAATAGTGACTGGCGCGTTCGGTTTCGGGGCGGTAAATCACTCCGATGGCGCGCTCCAGCAATGGTTTGGACAGCACCCGGCGCAGCGCCGTGCGCTGAGGGTCGCGCCAGTCCGTCAACGACGCCGGCACGCCGGCCTTGAGGAACTGATGCTCCCAACTGTCCGGGCGAGACGGCCGAATGTCCTTGATGAGCATCTCGCCGTCCCAGTCGTCGGCCGCGGCGACCTGGCCGCGATCGGTGCTCATGCCGATCAGCACCACGTTTCGGCCAAAGGCGCTGCGGCATAGCTGGCCGATGTTGAACTGACCCTTCCAGCCCATTTCCGTGGCTGCCGCATTGCCGATATGGGAGTTGTGGGCCCAGACCACGGCTTTGGACTGCGGGCCGCGATGCTCGAGCAATGCCTGCAAGGTGTCAAACATATGCCGGTCACGCAGGTTCCAGGAGGCGGTCGAGCCTCGATAGATCGCCCGGTAATACTGTTCGGCCGCCTGCACCACCCGGGCGTTTTGCGCCGCGTTGAAAAACGCCTCGTCGTCCTTGATGTCCCCGGCCAACTGTTCGGCAAGCATGGCGTTGAGCTGGTCGATGACCGACTGTTCACAGGGCATCAGGCCGCCGCGTTCGACGAAGTGACCGTACAGCGCCGGGTCATCCTGCCAAGGGGTCAGGCAGCCATAGCGGCGCCGGGCTTCGTGGGCCAGTTGCGGGTCGACACCGTCGAGATAAGCCAGCACTTCATGAATCGAGTTGCGCAAGCTGTAGACGTCCAGACCGCGGAATTCGACGCGACGTTCCGGGGCCTGCTGATGGTTGTAGTGATGCAACCAGTGGGCGAATTCCTTCACCTCGGCGTTGCGCCACATCCAGGTCGGGAATCGGCTGAAGATGTGGCGCTTCCAGGCCGTGGGGGCCAGCCCCCGGACATAACGATCGACATGGCCTGCATCCGGCCAGTCGGCCTCTACGGCCACGATGTTGAACCCGTGCTGCTCAATCAGCCGTTGGGTGATGGCTGCGCGGGTTCGATAAAAGTCGCGGGTGCCATGACTGGCTTCACCGATCATCACCACACGGGCATCGGCGTAGCGATCGAACATTTCACCAAAGGCCGGAGCGTCCAGTTCCGGCAGCGGCTCGGCGTATTGGCGCAGAAGCGGCGTGATGGCGGCATCGTCGATGCGCCGCAGCGAGCCATCCAATGAGTCCAGCAGGTCTTGCGAGGCTGTGTTCATGACCGTCATCCCCTTAAGAGTGGGTTAGCCTGCCGGCAGAATCATGCCGGGCGTCCAGGCTCGGCCCAGCGAGGCGTTTCAACAGCTGATTGTTTATTCCTACACCCTGATTCGGAGGGAAAATTGAGATTCGTCAATAAAGGCTGCAACGGCTTGGGAGAAGGTGTCTGGATCAAGCATTCGCAGACCGCCCGATAGGCCCTGAGCGACAGGTGGTGTTCCGAATGGCTTCCGGACAGTTGGACGCAGGGCATAGACCATGGGAGCCACCGCCATGAAGCGTACTTTGCACCAGGCACACTGGGTTCTTGCCCTCTGCGTAGCGATGCTCACGGGTTGTACCCATTCGAACGAGGAGGCCGGGCAAGGCACTTCGCCCATGTCCGGCATCGCCATGGCGGACCAGGTGTGCGCCCAGTGCCATGGACTGACGGGCGAGTCCATCTCACCGACGTTTCCCAAGTTGGCCGGCCAGCAAAAGGAGTACCTGAAATTGCAACTGGCTGACTTCAAGAACCATGGACGCAGCGATAAGACCGGCACTCAGTACATGTGGGGTTTTACCCATTTGACGCCGACCCAGATCGCCGAACTGGCGGACTATTTTTCGACCCAGAGCCCGATGAAGGCTGATGCCGATACGCCGGATGCGCGGGGTGAATTGATCTTTCGCCAGGGTGTGCCTGGGGCGGGCATTGCTCAATGCAGTGCCTGTCATGGTGCTCAAGGTCAGGGCGGTGGCCAGGTGCCGCGCCTGGCCGGTCAGCATGCCGCCTACCTGATGGGGCAGATCAGGCTTTTTCAACGCACCGAACAGCATCCCCGGGGCGACCTGACCCAGCAGGTTGCTCATGCGCTGGCGGATGAGGACGCCGAATCGGTCGCTCATTACCTGGCGTCGCTGGGGACGAAGAAATAATGCCTTTTGCACCACCGGTGCCCGCCTTGCAGCCTTCGTCGCCGCAGGCCAGGCGTCTGATGGGCAATGACGAGATTGCCGCGATTTTTGACGACATCGCCGATCTGTTGGACATCGAGGACGCCAACCCCTTCCGGATCCGCGCTTACCGTAATGCGGCGCGGACCTTAAGAGCGTTGTCCTTTGGCCTGGCGCCGCTCATCACCCGCGGTGAATCGCTGCCCAAGCTGACGGGTGTCGGCGTCGATCTGGCCGGCAAGATCAATGAAATTGTCGTCACCGGCGATTGCGCCCTGCGCCAGCGGTTACAGTCGGCAGTGCCGCCCGGACTGGTCGAACTGCTGTCCATTGCCGGTCTGGGACCCAAACGGGTCAAGCACCTCTACCACGACCTGGGAATCGCAACCGCGCAGCAGTTGTGCCAGGCCGCTGAGCAGGGGCGTATTCGCCATCTGCCCGGCTTCGGCGAAAAGCTGGAAGCCCGGTTGTTGAAAGCCGTGCAAGAGGGCCTCGCAAAGGAACGTCGTTGGCCCTTGGCGTTCGTCGAACCGGTGGCTCAAAGGATGACCGAGTACCTGCGGCAGATGCCCGGTGTCGAGATTGCAACGGTCGCCGGAAGCCTGAGACGCCTGCGCGACACCATCGGAGACATCGATATCCTCGTGGCTGCCGGGCCGTCTGTGGACGTCAGTGGGCATTTCATCCGCCATCCGGACGTGACCCGTGTGCTGGCCAAAGGGCGCACGCGTGCCAGCGTCCTCCTGGGTTCTGGCCTGCAAGTGGACATCCGGGTGGTCAAGCCGGGGGCCTATGGTGCGGCACTGGTGTATTTCACCGGCAGCAAGGCGCATAACATTGCGATTCGGCAGCGGGCCCAGAAGCAGGGCCTGAAACTCAATGAATATGGCGTGTTCAAGGCCAGGGAATGCGTGGCCAGCGCCACCGAGGATTCGGTTTATCGGGCATTGGGTCTGGTGTGGATCGTACCGGAACTGCGCGAAGGTCGAGGCGAGGTCGAAGCGGCGCTGGCAGGTCGTTTACCCGGGCTGATCGAGTTGAACGACCTCAAGGGTGACTTGCATGCCCATACCCGTGCTTCGGATGGCCGCAACAGCCTGGAAGAGATGGCGTGTGCGGCCCAGGCGGCCGGGCTGCACTACCTGGCGATTACCGACCATTCCCGTTCCCTGAGGGTGGCCCATGGTCTGGACACTGACCGGTTGTTGCAGCAAATCGACCAGATCGACGCGCTCAACGCCCGCTTGCAGGGCATGACCTTGCTCAAGGGTATCGAGGTCGACATTCTCGAGGACGGCAGCCTGGATTTGCCGGACGACGTTCTCGGCCGCCTGGACCTGGTGGTGGGCGCCGTCCACAGTCATTTCAGCCTGTCATCGCGGCAACAAACCCGACGCCTGCTAAAAGCCATGGAGCATCGCTACTTCAGCATTCTGGCTCACCCGCTGTGTCGGCTGATCAATGAGCGCGCGCCGCTGAACATGGACCTGCCGGCTATCATCAAGGCCGCTTCCGCCCGTGGCTGCTGCCTGGAGCTCAACGCGCAGCCGCAGCGCATGGACCTGTTCGACATCCATTGCCAGTCCGCCAAAGAGCAGGGCGTGCTCATCAGTATCAATTCGGATGCCCACCGCAGCGCTGATTTTTCCTGTTTGCGCTACGGCGTCGCCCAGGCCCGTCGTGCCTGGCTCGAAAAACAAGACGTACTCAATACCCGCTCGCTGAGTGAGCTCAAGACGTTTTTACGCAATGGCGGCAACGGGGTGATCTGAACGATCAAGGCTGATCAGCAACCCGGGCCAAACGGAGCCCGGGATGATTACAGGTACAGGAGATGAACGACCTTGCGGGTCTCGAAAGGATCGTCGCGCGTCTCGAAACCCAGGGATCTGGCCAGGGCGCGCATGGGTGCGTTGCTCGACTCGTCGACCGCGTAAATGTGGTGGAAGGCATTCTTGCGCGCGGCGGTGATCAAATGCTCCATCAGTAGCGTACCCTACCCCAGTTGCTTCCATTGTTCGGCGACTGTCACGGTGCATTCGCATTTGTGCACGCCCGTTGCGCCATAGCGGCTGACGCCGATCTCGATCAGTTGGCCATCCTCGTGGACCAGGGCGATGTACGCCATGCGCTGTTTATTTTCGTTGTCCACCCAGCGTCCCGGCATGGCTTTTTGCGGTTCGTTGCCCCGCGCGAGAAAACGCATGTGCCGGGACTCGGGCGCCAGGCGTTTGATGAAGGCGTATTCACGTTCGCGGTCTTTATCCGTCAATTGCCGGATCAACACGTGACGACCATCGCGCAGGGTTTCGATCCAGTATTGGCCAGTGACTTTGGCATAGGCATCAGCGGCCCGATACGGATGATTTTTGGCAGTGAACATCGGGCGATCCTCCGTCCGGTAGCAAAGGTGGGCGCGTCGTGATGAACGACGCTGTTCACTTCTTTCTACACCGTTGGCCGCTGGCGAACATGATCTGGATCAGAACTGAACACTGTCAATCAGCCAATACCTGCGGCGAAACCACCCAGATGCTGCACGGCAGCTTGTACAGCAAATGTTCCACCGTACTGCCCACCAGGCGGCCCATGCCGCGATGGCCGACACGGCCCATGACGATCACGTCGATGTCATAGGCATCGGCGTAGCTGGCAAGAACCTTGGCCGGATCGCCCATGATCATGTGCTGGTGCTCAGGGGGAATGCCGTTGCGTTCGGCCAGTTCGTGGAAGGCATCGGCCTGCGCATCGAACAGGGTCTTGGCTTTATTCGAAGAAAAAAACGCCGAAGCATTATCGAAGCCGAATTCGTCGGCGCTGATGGAGGAAAGGTCATGGGCGTAGATCACATCGAGCTCGGCGTTGCAGGTACTCGCCAGTTTCGCCGCCTCGTGCAGGATCCGGTCATTGAAATTCTTGTACTGACCGTCGCGGTGAAACGGGTCGACGGCGGCGACGATCCGGCGCGGCAAGTCGTGATGTACATGGCTGACATAATGCAACGGCACCGGGCATTCGCGCAGCAGGTGGATGTCCAGGGGGGTGAACATCAGGCGTGACAGCAGCGACTCGTGCTCCAGGGCCTTGATCAGCAAGGCCATCGGCTGCTCTTTGATATGAATGAGGATTTCCTGCAAGGGTCTTTCCACCCAGACCACTTCGGTGGTGACGGGGATGCCGATTTTGCGCAACGGACGGGCCTGGTTCTCCAGCCATTGGCGATGACGTTCGACGTAGTCAATGCGCATCTGCTCGCGCGACTCGTCATTGGTCATGCCGGCGCTCGCCAGACCTTCCAGGTAATCGAACGCCACGATGTGCAGTGCCGCACCCGAAGCCTTGGCCAGCGCAGCGGCCCGGTCGAAAGCCGGTGTGATTTCCATCTGGTGCGAAACGACCAGCATGAAACGTGGTTGATCAGGCATGGCACATCTCCCGTCGATAATGGCGTGGACGCTGTTGTGCGCAATGGCAATGGCAATGGCAACGGTGCGTCAGCGCAGTGGAACCCGTCTTTATCCTGCGGCAGGCTCTGGAGCGGGGCTTGATCTTTGTCAAACAGAGATGGCAATGCCAATGGCGCCCGACCTGCGGTGACACGCAGCCTGTCCAGTCGCCTCGTGCCCGGTTGATCGCGGCTAACTGACAAATATCAAGTCGGTTGAACGTGGCGCGCTCATTCTGGAGGCCTGTTCCATATCATTGCCCGCGTGCCGAGGTGTTCCATGTCGCAACTCCAGCGCTTACTGTTGATTGCTCCCGCCGCCATGACCCGTACACCGGCATTCGACCGGGCTGCCGCCTTGGCCCATGCCATGCAATTGCCCTTGCACATTGTGGCGTTTGATTATGTCCAGGCCCTGGCGGTGGCCGGCTTTTTTGCCCCTGAGCAGATCAGCCAGGCCGTTGAAGGCTATCTGCAAACCCATCGGCAATGGTTGACGGAGCAAACCGGGTCGATGAGCAAGCTCGGCATCGAGGTCACCTGCGAAGTGGTGTGGGTCCAGCACCCCTACGAAGAGATTGTGCAATTCGTCAATGAGATGTCGCTGGTGATGATCGTCAAGGATGCGCAGGAAGAACCGGCCTTGAAACGGGTGTTCTTCACGCCGCTGGATTGGCAACTGTTGCGCGACTGCCCGGTACCGGTGCATCTGGTGACCCATTCGCTGAATCCGCGCCCTCGCAATGTGTTGGCGATCATCGATGTGCTGCGCAGTGAAGAGCAGGATCATGAATTCAACGATCAGATCATCGACGCCGCCGTGAAACTGGCCGAAGTCTGTAATGCCCGGCTGGAACTGCTGCATGTGTTTGACTGGACGTCTTTGTACACCCAGGACATGGGCTTTGGCGCACTGCCGCTGGCCACCGGCATTTATGAAGCGTTGGGCGCCGCTCAGCAGGATGCGTTTGCGGCGATCGCCGAACGCCATGGCGTACCACCCGAATGTCGCCATTTCATGGAGGGCATGCCAGTGCCGAGCATTTGTGAGTTCGCCGCCGAGCACGACTCGGATGTCATCGTCATGGGCACGGTTCAGAACAAGGGACTGGACAAGCTACTGGGGACCACGGCCGAGCAGTTGTTGCATCGGGCGCCGTGCAGTGTGTTGGCGATCAAGCCTGGCCGGATGTTGCAATCCTGAGCAATGGGGTGCGATGAGTCGTGTGGTGATGCTATGGGCGAGCGGGAATCAGCAAGGAGCCGGTCGATGGCAGCCCACGACCAGTTGCTTGAGTCCTTCCATATTCTGGATCTTGACGTTGCGGCCAGTGATTGCCACCAGGCCCTGATCGCGCAGATGGGCGATGCCGCGACAAACGGTTTCCAGACGCAGCCCCAGGTAGGAGCCGATTTCCTCGCGGCGCATTTTCAGGACAAAGTCGGTGGACGAATAACCACGGGTGTACAAACGTTGCGACAGGTTGAGCAGGAAAGCGGCCAGCCGCTCGTCCGAATTCATGTTGCCCAGCATCATCAGCATGTCGTGATCACGCACGATTTCCCGGCTGAGGATTTTGTTCAGGTTGTGTTGCAGTGAGGGCAGCTCATGGGCGAGCTCTTCCAGATGCGCAAAGTGGATGGGGCAGACCTCACTGTCCTCCAGGGCAACCGCATTGCACGCATGCAGGTCGGTGCTGATGGCATCCAGACCGAGCATTTCACCGGGAATCTGGAAGCCGGTGACTTGCTCGCGGCCATCGACCGACAGCACGCTGGTCTTGAACGAGCCGATTCGCACGGCATACAGCGAGCGCAACGGGTCGCCGGTGCGGTACAGCGCGACGCCTTTTTTGACCTTGAAACGTTGCACGATCAAGGTGTCCAGGCGTTCAATTTCCTCGCCGGTCATGCCAATCGGCAGGCACAACTCATGCACGCTGCAGCTGGAGCATGCAGCCTTGAGGTAGTGATTGTGCAGGGGGCGGGCTTCCGGCATGAGAGATGACGCCTCAGTGGATCTACTAAGCATAGGCCCCAGGACTTCGGGCGCGCGCCTCAATCGTACGTCGGCCGATGTTATCGACCAACGGGAAACGTCCTTGCGCATTTCTACCGGAGCAGTGGCCTGGGTATCTGATGTAAATCAAGTCTCAAGCGATCCAGGCTCGCAGAATCGATAAAGGCCTATCAATGGGCCGGGCTGTGGCGGAGAAGGGCATGAGCGATTTTCTAAATGCTGAGCAACTGGAGGGACTGGATGCCTATTGGCGGGCCTCCAACTATCTGGCCGTTGGGCAGATTTACCTCAAGGACAACCCGCTGTTGAAGCTGCCGTTGTCCCTGGAGCACATCAAACCGCGCCTGCTCGGTCATTGGGGCACGACACCCGGATTGAACCTGATCTATACCCACCTCAATCGCTTGATCAAGCAGTACGATCTGAACATGATTTTCATCGCCGGTCCCGGTCATGGCGGCCCGGCGGTGGTCGCCCAGACCTATCTCGAAGGCACGTACACCGAGTTCTGTCCGTCGGTGGAGTGCAATGGCAACGGCCTGGTTCGCCTGTTTCGGCAGTTTTCGTGGCCTTATGGCATTTCCAGCCATGTCTCGGCACAGATTCCCGGATCGATCCACGAAGGCGGCGAACTGGGCTATAGCCTGGCCCATGCCTACGGTGCTGCGTTCGACAATCCTGAACTGATCGTCGCTTGCGTGATCGGTGACGGCGAGGCGGAAACAGGCACGCTGGCCGCCAGTTGGCATTCCAACAAGTTCCTCAATCCGGTGCGTGACGGCGCGGTGTTGCCGATCCTGCACCTTAACGGCTACAAAATCGCCAACCCCACCGTGCTGTCCAGAATCAGTGAGGACGAGCTGTCGGCGCTGCTGTATGGCTATGGCTACGATCCTTATTTCGTTGAAGGCGACGACCCGATGCAAGTGCATCAGGCCCTGGCCCGGACGCTGGACACCATGGTGCTGAAGATCCAGGGCATTCAGCTCGACGCGCGCCGCTCCTGGCGATCCGCACCGCCGGAACGGCCGTTGTGGCCAATGCTGGTGTTACGGACCCCCAAAGGCTGGACCGGCCCGAAATTCGTCGATGGCCATCGTGTCGAGGGCACCTGGCGCGCGCACCAGGTGCCGCTGGCCGATTTCCGGCAACCGGCGCATTTGTGCCAGCTGGAAGAGTGGCTCAACAGCTATCGCCCCGACGAACTGTTCGATGCCAATGGTGCGTTGTTGCCCGAACTGGCGGCGCTGGCACCAACCGGTCATCGACGCATGAGCGCTAACCCCCATGCCAACGGTGGCGCACTGTTGCGAGCGTTGGATCTGCCGTGCTTTGCCGACTATGCCGTGCCGCTCGAAGTGCCGGGCGGCCTGCGTGCTGAGGCCACACGGGTCATGGGTACGTATTTGCGCGACGTGATGAAAAACAACTTGAGCGCCAGTAACTTTCGCCTGTTCGGCCCGGATGAAACCGCCTCGAACCGGCTGGATGCCGTCTATGAGGTCAGCGCCAAGGCCTGGATGGAGCCGCTGGAGCCGGACGACCTCAATCTGGCGGCCGATGGCCGGGTGATGGAAATCCTCAGTGAACAGGTGTGCGAGGGCTGGCTGGAGGGCTATTTGCTGACCGGGCGCCATGGCCTGCTGTCCTGTTACGAGGCCTTCATCCACATCGTCGATTCGATGGTCAACCAGCATGCCAAATGGCTGAAGATCGCCGCCGAGGTGCCATGGCGCAAACCGGTCGCTTCGCTCAACTACCTGCTGACCTCCCATGTCTGGCGTCAGGACCATAACGGTTTCTCCCACCAGGACCCGGGGTTCATCGATCTGGTGGCCAATAAAAAGTCGGACGTGGTGCGCATCTATCTGCCACCGGATGCCAATTGCCTGCTGTCCGTGACCGACCACTGCCTGCGAAGCCGCAACTACATCAACGTCATCGTCGCCGGCAAGCAGCCGGAATGGCAGTGGCTGGATATCGATGCCGCCATCCGCCATTGCCAGGCAGGTATCGGTCGCTGGGCCTGGGCGTGTCGTGATGATGGCGACCCGGACGTGGTGATGGCCTGCGCCGGTGACGTGCCGACCCTGGAAACCCTGGCCGCCGTGACCCTGTTGCGCGAGTACGTGCCGGACTTGCGGGTGCGGGTGGTCAATGTCGTGGACTTGATGGTTTTGCAATCGTCGTTCCAGCACCCCCACGGTCTGCCGGACAGTCGTTTCGATGAGTTCTTTACCCTCGACAAACCGGTGATTTTTGCCTTCCACGGCTACCCGGCGCTGATCCATCGACTGATCTACAAGCGCACCAATCATGAGAATTTCCACGTGCGCGGGTACAAGGAGGAGGGCGCGACCACCACGCCGTTCGACATGGCAGTACTCAACAACCTGGATCGTTATCAGTTGGCCCTGGACGTCATCGAGCGTGTGCCCCGGCTGCACGATCAGGTGCAAGGTGCGCGGTCGCGCTACTGGTCGACCATGGAGAAGCACAAGCTCTATCTCATTGAACACGGGCAGGACATGCCTGAAGTCCTGAACTGGCAATGGACGCCCGTGGCCGCCGGCGCAATCGAACACTCACCCGAGTAGAGGCAGATCATGAGCCAGTACCAAAAGCTGTTATTGATCATCAACCCAGCCTTGCGCCATTCCCCGGCGGTCAATCATGCGGCCGCGCTGGCCAAGGCCAGCGGCGCCAGTTTGCACATCGCAGGGTTGATAGGGCCGCTGGACCTTTTGTCCTTTCTTGAACAGGGTGACCGGGAAACGGCGCGGGAGGCCTACCTGCAGGATCACCGCGACTGGCTCAAGGCGCAGACCGACAATTTGCGTACCCGGGGACTCGAGGTGACGATCGAGGTGGCATGGGCCGATGACCTGCGCGAAGACATCCTGGCGCATGTCGCGGAAATGCAGCCCGACCTGCTGATCAAGGAAGTTCAGCATGAATCCTTGCTCAAGCGGGCCTTTTTCACGCCCCTGGACTGGTACTTGCTGCGTCACTGCCCGATACCGGTGTACCTGGTGGGTGCGAGCAGTTTCGTATTGCCGCGCAAGATTGTTGCCGCGGTGGAGGTGTCCGACAAGGAGTCGCCCGACAACGAACTCAATGAGCGGATCATTCAGCAAGCCACCGCCCTGGCCATGCAATGCGGTGCTGATCTGCATTTGCTCTACGCCTGCAACATTTCGGCGGGTTACCTGGCGGACATGGACGGTCTGACGCTTGCGGAATTGACCAAGGCGTTGCGCAAGGACCTGGAAAAGAACTTCCTCAAGTTGGCGAGCCAATACGGAGTGTCCGCCGACCATCGACATTTCGTGATCGGGCACCCCGTCTCTGCGTTGAGCGAGTTTGCCAATGAGCAGAACGTCGATGTGATCGTGATGGGCAAAGTCCAGTCCGGTGGAGTGGACAAGCTGTTGGGCAGTACGACCGAACACATCCTGTATCAGGTCCCTTGCTGCGTCATGGCGGTCTAGAGGCGTCGAGGGGTGGCAGACCCTCAGGGTGAGGTCTCTGTCACCCGGCCAGCCACTGCAACGGGTTTTAGCGGCAGAAGCGCGGGAAACTCTTCAGGCGTCAGGGTTTCCCGTTCCAGCAGCAACCGCGCACCGGCATCCAGGTCGGCGCGTCGGCTTTCAAGCAAAACCTTGGCCCGTCCGTAGGCCTCGTCGAGCAAGGCACGAATTCCGATGTCGACTTCCCTGGCCGTTTGTTCCGAGTAGTCCTTCTCGCCGACGCCCTGCATGCGCTCACCCAGGTACGTTGCGCTTTGCCGCTCCAATACCGATTGACCGAGTTCTGGGCTCATGCCAAAGCGGGTGATGAATTGCCGGGCGATATCCGTCGCGCGGGCCAGGTCATCGGCCGCGCCGGTGGAAATCTGGCCGTAGGCAAGGAATTCGGCCGCACGCCCAGCCATCAGCACGACGATCCGGTCCTTGAGCATCTGGCAACTGATGAGGAAGTGATCTTCGGTCGGCCGCTGCAGGGTATAGCCCAGCGAGCCGATGGCGCGCGGCACGATCGACACCTTGTGCACCGGGTCCATGGCCGGCAGGCTGCTGGCGGCCAGGGCATGCCCCATCTCGTGATAGGCCACCACCTGGCGCTCTTCGGGGCGCAGCACGCTGCTCTTGCGTTCAACCCCGGCGACAATGCGCTCCACGGCGGCGGTGAAATCGTTCAGGCTGACCGCGTCGGCGCCGCGGCGGGTGGCCACGATGGCCGCTTCGTTGACCAGGTTGGCCAGGTCGGCGCCGGTGAAGCCCGTGGTGATGTCGGCGACGCGCTCTTCATTGAGGCCCGGTTCCACGGTGATCTTTTGCAGGTGGACCTTGAGGATCGCCTGGCGGCCCTTGCGGTCAGGACGATCGACCAGAATCTGCCGGTCGATGCGACCGGCCCTGAGCAGGGCAGGGTCCAGCACTTCCGGACGGTTGGTCGCGGCCAGCAGCACCACGCCTTCGCGCGGGTCGAAGCCGTCCAGTTCGGCCAGCAACTGATTGAGGGTCTGCTCTTTTTCGTCATTGCCGCCGAACGCGCCGACGCCGCGCATTTTGCCTAGGGCGTCCAGTTCGTCGATGAAAATGATGCAGGGTGCTGCCTGCCGCGCTTGTTCGAACAAGTCGTGGACACGGGCGGCACCGACCCCGACGAACATCTCGACAAACTCAGAACCGGAAATCGAGAAAAACGGTACGCCGGCTTCGCCGGCGATGGCCTTGGCGACCAGGGTTTTGCCGGTGCCCGGTGGGCCGACCAGCAATGTGCCCTTGGGAATATGGGCACCCAGGCGCCCATATTTCTCCTTGTCCTTGAGGAACGAAACAATCTCCACCAGTTCGGCCTTGGCTTCATCGATGCCTGCCACATCGGCAAAGGTGATCCCGGTGTCGCGCTGCACGAACACCTTGGCCCGGGACTTGCCGATGCTCATCAGCCCGCCCATGCCTTGCTTTTCCGCCAGCCCGCGAAACAGGAAATGCCACAGCACCATGATCAGGACAAAGGGCAGAATCCAGCCCAGCAGGCTGGCGAGGAAGGTGTTTTCGTTGACCCCGGTAAACCCGACACCGGAGTGGGCGAGATCGGTCGCCAGTGTCGGGTCGACCCGTACGGTCGAGAACTGGGTGTGCCCGTCAATCGGCTCCTGGAGTTTGCCGCTGATCTGGTCCTTCTCGATCTGCAAATCGCTGACCTTTTGCTCGCTAAGCAATTGCAGAAACTGGCTGTAGGGAATGCTCTGCACCACCCGCCGTTCGATAAACAGCATTTGCACCATGCTGAGCATGACGAACGCGACCAAGAAGTAAGACAGGTTCCACTGGTGAGTTTTTTTCATGACCTTGGCTCGGTAATGGGCGCAGGGAGCCGGACAGGCGGCGCTTGAATCACCCAGGGCGGGCTCAGGCAATCAGCAACTGATCGTCCACCTGGCTGACCCCCGGCACCGCCCAGGCGGCCCGTTCCGCGATCTGACGCTCACGCCAGAAATGCACCCGGCCTTCGAGTTTCACCACGCCGCCTTCGACCTTGACGCGTATCGCCTTGGCGTCGACTTCGGCATTGCGTTTGAGGGCTTCTTCGATGCTGTGCTGGATATCGACGACATCCACCCGCGGACGAAGGGTGAGGCGGTTGTCCACGCCCACCACGCCGGACAATTTGCGCACCGCACGCTCTGCGGTTTCTTTCTGGTATTGCCAGTCCACCTGGCCTTCGAGGGTAATCCAGCCCTTCTGCACGGTGAGCTTGATGTCGCCCTCGGGAATGTCGGAGCTCCAGGTGATGATGTTCAAGGCGCGGTTGGCGATGGTGTCATCCGCCGTGCCAGCGCCCTTTTCCAGCCTGACCTGGATTTCCTCGGCCACGGCGCGTACGCCTTTTATGGCTTTGACCGCGCGTTCGGCGTTGACCTTCTGGGCATAGGTATTGACGTGGCCGGAGAGGGTGACAATACCGTTCTCCACGCTCACGCCAATGTTGGCGGCGTCGATGTGCGGCTGGAATTCCAGTTCTTCCAGAATGGTTTTACGTAGGCTCAAGTCGCTCATGATCGTGTCCTGTGGCGGATGTACGGAATGGCAGAGGGTCACATGAACCCGGTTTGTTTTTTTGTACGCCTGATCGACGCGAAGACCTTGAGTTAAATCAATAAGCCTCCAGTGAGCGCCCGTGCAACCCGCCAGCCAGCGATCTGTTGACAAAAATCAGAGTGCGCAGGCGCGGGCACCCGATACTCGGTTCAGTGGTCCGAGGCTTTTCAGCCGCATTCAACCGAGGGAATAACCATGAACAAGTGTGTGTCCGTTGCATTGCTGAGTGTTCTGCTGGCCGCGACGGCCGGGTGCAGCAACAAGCACGCCCAGGAAATCGATGCCCGGCTGGAGTCCGCGGAAAACAACGCCGCTTCGGCACGGCTCAGGGCCGATGAAGCCTACAACAAGGCCGAACAGGCGGCGCAAGCAGCCGCCCAGGCGCAACGCACGGCCGATGAAGCCAATACCCGCGCCAGCCGGATGCTGGAAAAGGCCACGCGCAAGTAATGAGTGATAGCCCGCACGACTGGACGTCGGGTGGGCTGTACGCCGGTAGGCAGGGCGAGGTCTGTGATGGTGAAACTCAAACGTATCCTGTTGATTGCCCCCAACGAAATGGTTCGCACCCCGGCGTTTGACCGGGCCCATGCCCTGGCCAGTGCCACCGGGGCGTTGTTGCACATCGTTGCGTTCGATTATGTGCAGTCACTGGCGGTGGCCGGGCTGTTTGACCACGACGCCATGGCCCAGGCTCGGGAAGGCTACTTGCAGGTGCATCGCCAGTGGCTGGAGCAGCAAGCCAGGTTTCACCGCTGCGTCGGGCGGCCGGTGACCACCGAGGTGGTCTGGGCCAGGACCAGCCTGGCGCACGTGCTCGAGTATGTGAATGACTTCCATCCGGACCTGGTGATCAAGGACACCCACCATGTCCCGGCCCTCGACCGCGCGTTCCACCGTCCCCTGGACTGGCTGTTGCTGCGCGATTGTCCGGCGCACTTGCACCTGGTGACCGGAGCGAAAAACCCGAAACCGTTGAAGATTCTCGCCGCGGTCGATCTGTCGCATCTGGAGCAACTGACCCAGGGCCTCAATGACCGGATTCTCGATTTGGCAGCGACCCTGTCGGCCTCCTGTGGCGCCGCCTTGCACCTGCTCAACGTCAACAGCTGGTCGGTGATGGGCGACTCGCCAACGAGTCTGCCGACCCCCGCGCTGGATGACAGTTTGCGAGACGCGATCAACGATGCGCAGCAAGAGGCGTTTGATGAACTGGCCGATCGCTACGGGATTGAACAGAAGCGCCGGCATCTGGAGACGGGTATCCCGCATCGGGTGATTACACGGTTCGCCCGACAGCACGCCTTCGACATCGTAGTGCTGGGCACGACCTACGCCCATGGGATCGACCGGTTCATCGGCAGCACCGCCGAAAGCGTGTTGAACAAGGCACCGTGCAGTCTGGTGATCGTCAAACCGTTGCCATGGCTCGACTGACAGGGCAGTCGTCGCGCTCATCGTTGATAAAAATCAACAGCACAGAGGCCGCAAAGAGCGATCAATAGCGCTCCCATGAACCTTCAAGGAGACGGCCATGCGCATGACATTTCTGGGCGCAGCGGGCACGGTCACTGGCAGCAAGTACTTGCTCGAGCATCGTGACCAGCATGTACTGATCGATTGCGGGTTGTTCCAGGGCTACAAGCAACTGCGCTTGCACAACTGGGAACCGTTCCGCTTGCCCGTCCAGGACCTCGATGCCATCGTCCTGACCCACGCTCATCTGGATCACAGCGGCTACCTGCCGGTGCTGGTGCGCAATGGCTATCGCGGGCCGGTCTACGCCACGCCCGCGACCTGCGAACTGGTGAAGATCCTGCTGCTCGACAGTGGCCGCTTGCAGGAAGAAGAAGCCGAGTTTGCCAATCGGCACGGGTTCTCCAAACACACGCCCGCGTTGCCGCTCTACACCGAAGACGATGCGCAACGGGCCTTGAAACTGCTGCGACCCATAGAGCTGCATCACCGGATGGACATTGTTCCCGGCATGAGCATTCTGATGCGCTGCGCCGGGCATATCCTCGGGGCCGCCACGGTGGAGGTTGTCGCCGACGGCACCACGCTGGTGTGCTCCGGTGACCTGGGGCGGCCGAACGATCCCTTGATGTACGCCCCGGAGCTCATCGAACAGACCGACTACTTGCTGGTGGAGTCGACCTACGGCGATCGCCAGCACCCGGCCGAGGACCCTGAAGCGCAGTTGGCGGACGTCATCACCCGTACCGCGTTGCGCCATGGCATCACCCTGGTGCCGTCGTTTGCCGTCGGGCGTGCGCAGTTGTTGATGTATCACCTGTATCGGTTGATGCAGAAACGGGCGATCCCGGACTTGCCGATCTACCTGAACAGCCCCATGGCGACGGATGTCACGCTGCTGTACCAACGGTTTCGCAACGAGCATCGGTTGTCCCTGGAGGAATGCGAGGGCATGTGCCATGTGGCGCAGTTCGTACGCACCACCAAGGACTCCATTGAACTGGATCAGCGCAACACCCCGGCCGTGATTATCGCCGCCAGTGGCATGGCCACGGGAGGACGGGTGATTCACCACCTCAAGACCCTGGCCCCCAACCCGGTCAACACTTTGCTGGTCCCGGGTTTCCAGGCCGGTGGTACCCGTGGCGCGCAGATTGTCGCGGGCGCGCCTTCGGTGCGGATCCACGGCAAGGAAGTACCGATACGCGCCGAGGTGGTCCCGATGCAAACCTTGTCCGCCCATGCGGACGCCGACGAAATCATGCAATGGCTGCGCGGATTCAAGCGGCCACCGAAACACACCTATGTCGTGCACGGAGAGCCCAACGCTTCGGATGTGCTGCGTCGACGGATCAGTCTGGAACTGGGCTGGTCGGTGTCGGTGCCGGAGTATCGCGACAGCGTCGAACTGACCCACGTCGACCCGTCTTGACATTCAGCACAGGGCAGGAAAACGCATGAGCACCACCGCCGTCGCCACGGACCATCATCCGGCAATCGTTTCCAGCGGGCTGTGCAAGTGGTTTGGCGAAGGGGATGCGCGGATGAAGGCGGTCGATGAGGTGGCGCTAGTCGCGCAGTTTGGCGAAATGGTGTTCATTGTCGGGCCTTCGGGCAGTGGCAAGACCACGCTGTTGAGCATGATTTCCGGCATATTGCGGCCCGACGCCGGGACGGTCACGATCAATGGTCAGGACATCTGGAGCCTGAGCAGCGATCAACTGGCAGAGCTGCGCCTCAACAACATCGGGTTCGTGTTCCAGGACTACCACCTCTTCGCACGGCTGACCGCCGCCGAGAATGTCGCCATTCCCCTGATTCTCCAGCACCACGACTGGAACGATGCCATCGCACAGGCCAGGCAAAGCCTGGAAGTGGTGGGGCTCAAGGATCGGGGGGACATTCTGCCGGTCAAGCTTTCCGGCGGTGAGCAACAACGGGTGGCCATTGCCCGTGCGATCGTGAGCAGGCCGCAGATCCTGATTCTGGATGAGCCCACGGCATCCCTCGACGGTGATACCGGCAAAATGATCATCGCCTTCGTCAAGGAGCGGGTCCTCAATGAGCAGCGCTGCATCTTGATCGTTACCCACGATGCGCGGATCAACGAGTACGCCGATCGGATCATTTACATGGAAGACGGCCGGATCACCGAGCCCAAGGGAACTTCGCCGTGAACAAGCCCAT
Source organism: Pseudomonas moorei (assembly GCF_008801475.1). Classification (GTDB taxonomy): domain Bacteria; phylum Pseudomonadota; class Gammaproteobacteria; order Pseudomonadales; family Pseudomonadaceae; genus Aquipseudomonas; species Aquipseudomonas moorei. The sequence continues at coordinate 217,553 of NZ_VZPP01000001.1, forward strand.
GCTGTTCGCACTGGCGATCTTGGGTGTCCTGGGCGGATTGATCGCGGCCTATCTGTTCGGACGTACGCCGCAGACACTGCCGCCAGCGTTCGCCCCCGCGAGCAGTAGCTACGAAACCGCCATCTATGCCAACGGCATTATCGAAAGTGAGCAGTCCAGTGGCAGCAACATCGTGATTTACCCGCAGGTGGCCGGGCCCGTGACCCAAGTGCTGGTGCACGAGGGGCAAGAGGTGACCCGCGGCATGCCGTTGGTGACCCTGGACGATGCCTTGCCCAAGGCCAATTTCGAGCTGGCACAAGCCACGTTGACCACCGCTCGGGATCAGTACAACAAACGGCTGGTTTCCTATGGCATCGATCCGAAGTCCATCAGCAAGGACACCCTGGACACGGCCAGGGACCTGGCCAGCCAGGCCCAAGCCGCACTCAAGGCCTCGGCGGTGGCGTTGGCGCAATACGTCATCCGCGCACCCACCGACGGCGTGGTGCTGGCGATCAACAGCACCGTCGGCAGCTATGTGTCGCCCCAAGGTGCGTACGACGCATACACCCAGGGATTCAGCCCGCTCATCGTCATGAGTGGCGACCAGAATCATCTGGCGGTGCGCTGTTATGTCGACGAGATCCTGATTGCCCGTTTGCCTGCCCCCGAGCACATTCAGGCGCAGATGCTGATCCATGGCACGGATATCAAGGTGCCGCTGGAGTTCGTCCGGGTTCAGCCCTATGTGTCGCCGAAGATCGAGTTGTCCAATCAGCGCCAGGAGAAGGTCGACCTGAGGGTGCTGGCGGTGGTTTTCCGTTTCGAGAAAAAAGATCTGCCGAGGGTTTACCCCGGGCAGTTGGTGGATGTCTTCATAGGTCAGAAATGATGGACAGGCCAGGCCGGTTGGGTCGTGTAGGGAGCGGTTGTCTCGTCCTGAGTCTGCTGGTGCTGAGCAGCGCCTGCATGGTCGGGCCCGATTTTACGCGCCCGGCAGCTCCCAGGCAGGAGGCTTACCTGCGCGAGTCCACGCCGGCTGCGGTGGAAGCTGAGGGGCAGGTCCAGCGCTTCGTGCCCGGAGGCGAGGTGACACCGGACTGGTGGCGGTTCTTCCAATCCGCGCCGCTGGATGCGCTGGTGCGGCAGGCGATCTCTGACAACATGACCTTGCAGGCGGCACAAGCGCGCTTGCGCCAAAGCCAGGACACGCTCATGGCCGGTTATGGGGTGTTCTACCCGCAGCTGGATGCCCGCTTCGGTGCGAGTCGCCAGCGCAGCACCCTTGCTCAGCAAGGACTGACCAATACCGGCTCAATCTTCAATGTCCTGACCCTCAGCGGCACGATCAGCTACACCTTCGATGTCTTCGGAGGCGAACGGCGAGCGATCGAGGGCCTGCAAGCCCAGGTGGAGAATCAAACCTGGCTGACCCAGGCGGCTTACCTGACCTTGACGGCCAACGTCGTCAACACCGCGATCGCCCGTGCCGCCTACGCCGCGCAGATCGAGGCCACGCAACAGCTGATTGAGCTGCAACGCCAGCAGCTGCAATCCACCGAGGTACAGGTGCGCAGCGGAACCTCGCCGTATTCGGCGACCTTGAGTCTGCAAAGCCTGATTGCCAGCAACGAGGCGTTGTTGCCGGCGCTGCAGCAGAAAGTCAGCCAGGCCGAGCATCTGCTGGCCACGCTCGAAGGGGTGATGCCGGCGGACGCCAGGCTCCCCGACATCCGCTTGACGGGCCTGTCGCTGCCCGAAAATCTGCCCGTCAGCCTGCCCTCGGTGCTGGTCCGCCAGCGGCCGGATATCCTTTCCGCTGAAGCGCTGTTGCACCAGGCCAGCGCCGATATCGGAGTGGCAACGGCGGCGATGTTTCCCAGTTTCAGCCTTACGGGCACTTACGGAACCGCAGGGTCTTCCACCGGTTCATTGTTCAGCAGTGCCGGACGATTCTGGAGTGTCGGGCCATCGGTCGATATCCCGCTGTTCGAGGGCGGTCGCCTGTGGTACGGCCGCCAGGCCGCGATCGATGCTTATCAGCAAGCGTCGGCGAACTACCGGCAGGTGGTGCTGGAGTCTTTCGCCCAGGTGGCCGATGTCCTCAAGGCGCTGGAGTACGATGCGCAGGTCCTGCAAAAACAGGCCGAGGCGCAAGCCACTGCCCAAGAGGCCCTGAGGCTGTTGCAAGCCAACTATCGCTCGGGCCTGGTGACCTATCTGGAGCTGTTGGTGGCCGATGTGCAGTTGCATCAGGTCAACATCGCTTACTTGCAGGCACTGGCCCAGCGGCATCAGGACACCGTCGCGCTGTTCGTGGCGTTGGGAGGCGGGTGGTGGAACCGGCCCGATGCCGGTGCTGGCGGGCCCGCGCCATGAAGTACAACGGCATCCTGCGCATCGGCTACAAACTCCTGGTCAATGACCGGGCCAAATTCTCCGCGTTGCTGGTGGGTATCACGTTTTCGGTGTTCCTGATGATGCAGATGACGGCGATGTTTGCCGGCATCCTCAACAGGGCCTACTCGACGGTGACCAACATCGGCGCACCGATGTGGATCATTGATCCGGCGGTGAACACCCCGACCAGTGTCATCCCTTTGCCTGACTACCTGCTCGATGCCGTGCGCAGCATGAAGCAGGTGGAATACGCCGTGCCGATTTTCATCGGCAGTGCGCAGGTGCGCCTGGCCAATGGCAATTACCAGGGGGTCAGCGTGATCGGCCTGGACGACACCAGCCTGTTTGGTCGTCCGGCGCTGGAGCAGGGCGTTATCGAGGATATCTACGCCGAGAACGCCTTCATCATGGTCCACGATGCGGAGTTTTCGAAACTGGGCAACCCGACGATCGGCACCTCCTTTGAACTCAACGACCACCGCGGCACCATTGTTGGCATCGCCAAGGTCCTGGTCGGCGGCTTGACCGGCGTACCGACGCTGTACACCACCTACCGGCGCGCCACCGAGTACATTCCGACCACCCGTTTCAAGGTGTCCTACATCTTGCTCAAATCCAGGAGCAAACAGGCTCAGGCCGCGATCAAGCAACAAGTAGCGCAGTTGGGTTATGTCGCCCTTACCAGGCAGGAGTTCAACCAGCGCATCGCCAATTACTACATCTATCAAACCGGGGTGGGCACCAATATCCTGATGATGACGATCATCAGTTTTCTGGTCGGCCTGTCGATTTCCGGCCAGACGTTTTACACCTTCATTCTGGAAAACCTGGACAAGTTCGCCGCCCTCAAGGCCATTGGGGCCAAGAGTCGGGAGTTGGTCTACATGATCCTGTTCATGGCAACGTTTACGGCCATGACCGGTTACGGGCTGGGCATCGGGCTGGTGACCCTGATGATTGCTATCGCACGGAGCTACCTGCCCAACTATGCCGCCATCATCACGTTCTGGAATCTTGGCCTGGCGTTTGGGCTGGTGCTGTTGATTGCCGGTTTTTCCAGTTACCTGGGGATCCGCAAAGTCCTGAGGATCGAGCCGTTCGATATTTTCAGGGGGTGAGGCGGGGCGGGGCCAAAGGTTAAAACCATCGGTCTTCACTCGGATCCGCGAGGCAAAAAAAACCCTTGCCGGTTTCCCGGCAAGGGGCGCAGCCGCCTGGGATTTACTCGCCTTTGACTGGCACGACTTTATCCGCTTTCATGGCCTCGGGCTTTTTCGGCAACGAGATGCTCAGCACTCCTTTGCTGAAACTCGCTTCGATCTTGTCGGCGTCGACCCCTTTGGGCAGGTTGAACACCCGCTCGAAGGAGCCATAGTGACGCTCGCTAAGGTAGTAGCCCTTCCTTTTCTCTTCCTTGTCCTCTTTCTTTTCGCCTTTGATGATCAGGTTGCCGTTCGACACTTTGATCTCAATGTTCTTTTGATCCATGCCGGGCAATTCGGCAGTGATTTCGAAGCTTGCGTCTTTTTCGCTGATGTCCACGGCCGGCATGCCATGCCCTGTCAGCTCACGCTTCCAGAAGGGTTCGACATCAAACAGCCCGCGACCGAAGGGTGACAGGCTCGAACCGCGATTGAAGTCGTCGAACAGGTGATCGACCTGCTGCCGAAGCTTTTCCAGCGGCCGCCAAAGGTCTGTCGTCACGGGGTGTTGACCGGCCTTTTCGTCGGGATGCTCGGGCATTTTTTTCACGGAATTGCTCATTTTTCATGACTCCTATGGTGAAGGGCAGGCTGCGAATGCCAGTCCGCCCAGTTCAAACGGGTAGTCAACGATGTGGCTGTCTCGGGCCTTGCGGACGCGCATTGATGGAAAGCCTTCACGAGACGAGCGTTTGCGCAGACGCCGAATTCGAGGGGCGAGTGCTAGTTCTAATGTCGGCGTAAACGCCCAAGGCGTGTTTGATTTAGATCAGGAAGAGGGCGAACGCTTTTGGTGGCCTGTGACCGTCATCACTTCCTTTGGCCAAGGCCGTCGGTAATCAGTCCAGACGGCGGTTTCGAACAGGTTCATCCCTTGAAAATCAGTGGCTTGCGTTTCGGGTGTCGTGCTAACCTATTGATCTGCTTGGCTTTGTCAGTGGATGAGCCACTTGCCTGGGGCGGTGCCGTTCCGACTTTGGTGTCCACTGTTAAACAAGTTCCGTAGATCCATGATTTACGGAGCTTTTTTATTCGCGCCGGCTTGTAAGATTTAGTCTGCAAAAGGGCATATGCGAACTTGCTTCACCAGGACGGGATGTATATATTCCCCCTCTGCTGCACAAGGTCAGGGCTGCCAGATCGTATTGGCCAGACTTCAGACCGCTTCACCGCGCTACCGCCCGAATGGCGAAACTGGTAGACGCATGGGACTTAAAATCCCCCGCTCGTAAGGGCGTGCCGGTTCGATTCCGGCTTCGGGCACCATCTTCGCTTCTCAGCTTTTATCACTGCTTCTCAAAAGGCCCGGCTCCCGCGATGGAGTCGGGCTTTTCTGTTATCAGCGATTCTCACCAATTATCACCACATCTCATATTTTTTAGTACATCATTCAGTCCTTTCCCAGTTCGACTGATTCGGTGATGTACTAATGCCCCTCACAGATACCGCTGTGCGCCAGGCCAAGCCGGCCGACAAAGAGTTCTCCATAACCGACGGCGGCGGCCTCTCCCTGTTCGTGGCCCCCAATGGCACGAAGTCTTGGCATTTCCGGTTCTCATGGCACGGCAAGCAGCCGCGCATGTCGCTGGGCACCTATCCTGAAATTTCCCTGAAAGAAGCTCGCGAGAAACGTGATCAAGCCCGTTCGCTTGTCGCAAAGGGTATTGACCCTCGCTCAGAGCGCAGAAAAGAGAAGCAGGCCGCTGCTGATTCGTCGATCAAGACCTTCGAAGTAGTGGCCGGCGAGTGGTATGCCTTCAAACTTCCGCGTTGGGCTGAGGCCAAGAAGGGCGCGGCCAAGCAGGCCCAGCTCTATCTGGACAAAGACCTGCTGCCGTCGCTGGGCAGGATTCCTATCGCCGAGGTCACTCGCAAGGATGTACTAGCCACCCTGCGGATCATCGAGAAGCGCGGCGCGCTGAATGTCGCCCGCAAATGCCGAACATGGTTGAATGAGATTTTCCGGTTCGGGATGGCCTCGGAGTACCTGGATGTCAACCCGGCGGCGGATCTAGATATCGTGGCGGCCAAGGAGCCCCCTGAGAAACATAACCCAATGCTGCGCCAGCATGAGCTGAAAGAGTTCCTGGCTGCGCTGCGCGATGCCGACCTGAAAGAGTACACCCGCAGTGCTATCAGGCTTCTACTGCTGACTGGTGTGCGCACAATCGAATTACGCAGTGCGACCATCGATCAGTTCGACTTTGAAGCAGCGCTGTGGACCGTTCCGGCCGGCACCGTGAAGCAGTTGAAGAAGATGATCAGGGTAAAGGGGGAGGGGGTTGTTCCGCCATATCTGGTGCCACTGTCGCGGCAGGCGGTAGAGGAAGCGCGCAAAGTGCACCAGATGACTGGCCGCTACAAGCTGCTGATCGCAGGCCGGCATGAGCCGACAATTCCAATCAGCGACGGCACAGTCAACATGGCACTGAGGCGCATGGGATATGAAGGCAGGCTGACCGGGCACGGTATCCGCGCCACGATCTCAACGGCCCTGAACGAGATGGGGTACAACGAGGACTGGATCGAGGCGCAGCTTTCTCACGCTGGCTCCAGCAAGATCAGGAAGGTGTACAACCACGCAGAGTACGTGGAGCAGCGGCGAGGAATGATGCAGGACTGGGCTGACTACCTGGATGCGCTGGAGGCGGAGGCCTGATCTACCCGGGCTGCTGATTTGCGGCCAGCCCACTGGTCAACCTCTGACCTGATCCAAGCCACGGCGGAATCCCCAATCTTCACTTGCTTAGGGAATTTCCCATTCACAGCCATTCGGTAAATGGTTGCGGTGCTGAGCCCGCAGATTCGCTTCACCTCCGGCAGTCGGATGAATTCGATTTCTTCAGTTGCTGTATTCATGGGGACTCCTTGCTCATATCTTTGTCGATCTCGGCATCCCAGTCTTCAGGAAGCACGCTGCCGCCCAACCGCTCCAGCAACAGGCCATCGTCCCAAGTTGCCTTAAGGTGCAGGTAACGCGCCGAATTCTTGCGTAGCGCCTCTATCTCGGCCAGCTGGTGGATCTCTCGCTCGGTTGAGCGGGCGACTTCGGCCTTGAGTTGGTCGGCTAGATGCCATGGCGTCCAGTAGCCGTCAGTCATCAGCACCGCCAAAGGTTGCTGAGGGCCATTCCAGCGAAGTCCATAGCGGGGCAGACCCTCACCTTCAGGCGGCCGCGGGGGAAATGCGGGCTGAATTCCGCGCAGTCGATCAATCTCGGCGAGCAGAGCCAGGACCGTCGCAGGATTGGCGGCGAGCACCAGATCTGCATAATCCTTGTTCTGCGCCATGAATTCGGGGAATGACCGGTTCTGATGCACGTCGAAGACAATGCCGTTGTCGTTGCGGATGTAGAGCGCGCCAGGGCACTCCATGTACCGAAGCGGTAGCAGGTCTTCACAGGCCTCGGCGGCCTTCTTGAGTTCGCTGTAGTCGGTCATGACTGCCCCCTCAAAATGGTATTTGGCAGTGGTGTTTGAATATGCAGCCAGCCTCGCCGCAGTCGTCGCATGGCTCATCGGATGGCGAGACGTGCTTTTCGGGCTCATGCGTCATGCTCATCCAGTCGGGTTTCTCGAAACTGATCTCTGTCAGCTCCCATCCCGGCCGGAAAAGGACATTGCCGTATTCATCACTTTCACCTTGATCGTGGCAGGCGTAATAGACGTACTCGCCAGGGCCCTTGCTGAATTCGTGCTCGCCCTTCAATTCCTCTTCAATCTCGGCCAGGGCGTCTACCGTTACCTCGCCGTTTACAGCGCAGATGAAAGCGTCATCGTCATCGCCTGCATTCCAAACCCTGACCACTAAATCCTTTCTGGGCCGGAACATCGCTACGCTCGCCACCCCATCCCTGAACCCTTGCGCCGCAGCGGTGGTCATGTCGACGGCGGTGTAGCCAGGAGTAGGGCCGCCGCGAAGGTGCTCGATCATCTGCGCCTGCTGGGCGATGGTGGCATGGGCTGCGATCAGGTCGCCGTTGTCGCGCAGGGTCTGCTGGAGCGGGTGAAGGTTTTGCTGTTCGCGGGACGCTTGCCACGCCAAGCAGGCCAGTCTGAGCATCGGGTCTGCAAAGCTGCCATCCTGACGCACCCAAGCCAGATTCTTCCCTGCCTGAGTCCTGACGCTCTCGCCGTAGGATTGAGTTACCTCCGCCAGATACCAGGCGGAAAACTCTTCGCGCATTTGCTCGCTCATATTTTCCTCCATGCAGCAGCCGACACCATCGCCCAGCGCTCTTGGGTGACGATGATGAAATTGCGGATACCGGTCAGGACCTTGTGCATCTCGCCGTCGAACTCGACGAATGAGTCGGTCTTGCGGATGTCTGGTACGCGGTCGATGGTGTCGAGCAGCTTGCCCGGGCCGCCTGCGGGGTTTTGCTCATGGATGTCATACTGCATGGCGTTCCACCTCGATGCGTTTCTGGATGCCAACCCGATAGCCTTCCGGCCTCATCGCGGCAGTGCGTTCAATGTTGGCGATGACCCGCTCAATACCGCCGAATCGTTCGTCCAGCTTTCGCCCGGCCTCGATCAACTGATCAGCCAGGTTCCAGCCTTCTCTTTCTTCAATGCGAGACATGGGGATGCTCCGGCCGCGCGGGGCGGCAAGCAGGGGAGTTATTTGGCGGGAGTGGAATCAGGCGCGGTGGCCGCGACTGCAGAACCAGTCAAGTGCTTCGATGATGCGAGGGTTTTCGTACCAGTCTTCTATTTCCCGGCGCTCGTTGCGATCGCGGAAGAAAATCGGGCCGAGTTAGTTATGCCAGCTCATGAACACTCGAGTCCCGTCAGACAGAGGCAGGCGAAAGAATGGTGAAACGCAGATGAAGCCATATTCGATCCGAATGCATGTCATCACCGCGGCCCCTCGTAGCAATACACATAGGCGAACCAGGCGAGGGCGATCATTGATTCAGCTCCTTGACCTTGTCGAGGCAGGCGTTCCAGCCTTTGCGATATGCGTAATCCGATGGCGGCTCAATTCGCTCAGGCAGCACCACCACTACCGGCGCGGGCGGCGAGACGTAGAGAGGCTTGTCATATGGACTTGGTTCTATGTTTTCTGAAGGAAAGAAAAGCCCCTTCATTCCATTTGGGTGCACGGTCATATAGGCATCGGGTTGACTCTCGACGACTGGGGCGGCGAGCAGGGCGCGGATTTCTTGCTGAGCTTTAAATGCTTCGTCGCCCCACACAAGATTGCGCTCAAGCATTTTCGCCAGCTCTCGCGACATGGTTACGGTTTTATCGTTGGTCATGGCTTCAGTCTCCCCAGCAGCTAAGTTCTTCGGCGATTTCTTCAGCAGGTTCGCCAATCTCGCTGACACTGCCTTCGTATTCATAGTTGTCGTATATCGTGGCGCCAGTCTCCCAGCAGAATTGCAGATTGCGCGGCGACCAATACCCGAAGATTTTCCGCATGTGCAGTGCTGCACGAAGTATCCAGATGAACTTTTTCATTCGCTTGCTCCCGATTCGGTGGGTTTGATGGCAGCGTCAACTTCTTGAATGAAGCCAATGTGCCAATCGTAATCAGGGTGCCGGACGTACTCAGCAGCATCACGTAGCAACGAGATCAGCTCCACATTACGCCGCTCGGCGTCCGCAAGGCGCTGCTTTGCTTCAGCTAGTTCCGAGGTCAGTGCATTGGCCTTTTTCGACCATGCGCGACGGCTCTTATTCAGGCATGGGATGCAGTCGTAAACAGTACCGACCTCAAGATAGCCGGGAGGTACGCCAGCTTCAGGGTGCGGGTTCTTTGTTTGCTTCAGGCCGCAGAAGCACAACGGTCCCGGAGACTTCAGAGTCGCCAGCTCTTCCCGCAAAGCAGCCAGTTCGGATTGAATAGGGTCTTGGCAGCCACCGTGCGGAGAACACATGCCAGGCGTTTTGCAGGCATCCATAGATTTACGACAGATCATTCCAAATCCTCCGATAGTCCGTTATGAAATAGGCAGCAGGCGAGGGCGACTGCGATGATCGACAGCAAGGCCCAGCCGGTGAAGAAATTCGTCAGCATGATTGAGCCCTCGTTGCCCTGATCCATGTTTGGAAGGTCTGCCTACAGAAGCCAATGTGCGCCTCGATGTCGTCCCACTTCTTGCCCTGGGCGCGCATATCCAACGCCATGTTTAGGTACTCGTCGGTGAGTTCGCGCTTTCGACCCTTATTACCAAGCACGATCCCGGCATTGTTGAGATAGCGCACGACAGTTGGGTATGAGCAACCGACAGCCTTGGCGATGCTGGATGCCGGGTGACCAGCTGCATTCATCGTAAAAATCTGGCCGATCGACTGAGGCGACAAAGTTGGCTGTCTCAATCCGCCGCGCACCTTTCTGGCGTAGTGCATCGAGCACAGGCCGCCTGTCTTGGCTTTTTTCCCGCAGTCTTCCTCAGAGCAGGGGCCGCCGTTCAGGGTTTCATGATTGGACATCTTCATTCCTCCGCGCGTGTTCCCGTTGCCGGGCCTTGCTGCATTTATCGTGGTTTCCGGTGCTGCGGGGCTTCCGGCACTGGTCGCAGAAAAAGTGAAGCTCCATGTGGCCCGCAGCGAGTTTTCCTTTGGATGACATAGGGCCTCCCGGAAGGGTGAGGTGATGGGGGAATGGGTTAAGCGCGCTCGCCGAGATCCAGACCGATTTGGCTGACGCGATCGACACAGGCTGGATTCAGCCAGATGCATTCCGTTCGATTGGCGGTGCCGCGCCCGGCACTGATACGCGCCGATGTGCTGTAGCTGGCCCAGCCTGGGAGAAGCTCCGAATACAGGTCACTCGGGTATCCCGAAAGCACGACCATTCCTTCTAGCTCGAGCAAAGTGCTGAGTAATTCCCGGTGGGCGGCATCATCCATCTCGTGCTTGTAATACCGTCCGCTCGATGCACCTTTGTATCTGGTGTCGTGCACGTAGGGCGGGTCCACGTAGTGCAGAGTCTGGGGGCCGTCGTGAGCGGTGATGACCTCGATCGCTGGGCGGTTCTCGATCAGCACGCCACTCAGACGCTGGCCAACTTCGGCAAGTTGTTCCGGATACGCAGCCCAAAGTGATTGGGCTGTGCCGTACTGCCTCTTCGTATCGATGCGAAACCCTGTGACACCCTTGGTTGCTCCGGCGGACCCGAAACCCATCTGGGCGCGGATGATCGTTCTTCTTGCACGTTCGATCGGCTCTGCGCTCGGCTCCCATGATAATTCGAACTCTTCGCGTGAGTAGGGCGTGAATACAAGCCGCTCGACTAATCCCGATCGCGCAATCTGATCCTGCAGGACGCGGAACAGGTTCACGATATCGCCATCCAAGTCGTTGTATACCTCGGCATATGCTCGAGGTTTCTGCATCAAGACGCCTGCGGCGCCTCCGAATGACTCTACGTAGCAGGTATGTGGCGGGAAGTGCTGAAGCACCCATGGTGCTAGTCGGAACTTGGCTCCGTGGTAGCGGATGACCGGCGCTGTAATAGTCATTCTTTATTTCCAGTCAGGCGCCGCCCTCCGTGACCGGATGCGACAAATTTAAGGTTTCGTGACAGGTGGCCGTGACGCAAATCAGCGAAGAGTACAAATGTGCTCTTGAAGTGATTCGTCAGACATTCGATCCGCCGCCCAGATGAGCCGCGATACGACGTCTTGCTCCTCCGTGATGTCGAGTCGTGACATAAGGCTTTTCAGGCGGGCGTCATCGTTGTGATACAGGTCCAGCGATATGCGGCGGGAGAGGAGGCGGGCAAGGCGTTCGGTTTCGGACTGCTTGTCCCGGTCCCGCTTGTCCTGCTGGCGCTGTGCAGCGGTTTTTGCCATGTTCCACCTCTTCAATTCCGTGGGCCGGCAGATCCAGCCATGTCAGTCTTCGGCGCTGGCGCACCTGGTTGCTGATGCGCTTCATGCCGCCACCTTCTGCTGATTCCAGGCGCCGACGGCTTCGAAGATCCTGGCCGCGTGAGCCTCGTCGAGCGATACGGATTCTGGAATTGCTATCCAGCCAGAAGCCACCATTTGGTTCTGGTTGGCAGAGGCGCGCAGCTCCTTGTAGCAATGCTCGATCACGTCTGCTAGGTGGTCGGAGAGGTAGACGCCATCCGGCGCCACTTCGACCGACTTGCTGTAGCGGTCGCCGCGGGCATCGAGGCACATGACGCTCAGGTAGATTGTCCATCGATGGGGAAGGCCGCAGACTGCTTGGCCGATCTTGCCCGGGGCGATGTTCTTGAACGACTTGTAGTTGATCATTCCCTGCCGGCCGCTGGGGTCGATGTTCACGACGGCGACGTGATTGGTGCTGAGGAGTGCCCGGCAAGAACGTTCGATCCGGGCCTGCATGTTGTTTTTCTTCCTGATCTTGCTCATGCGGCCCCCGGCGTGCTCACTGGGAAGTCGATTTCATGCTCAGCAATCAGCCGAAGCAGAACCTTTGGGTTGATCTCCAGCTGCCTTGCGCAGGCCGCCCGGGTGCAGCCGATATCCCGGATGGCCTTGATGCGCTCGACCAGAACCTTTTCCTTGGCGTGCTGGGCAGGGCTGCGGAAAGTCAAACCGTTCTGGCCGGCGACTCGTTTGAGCGTCGTGCGTCCGATCTTCAACTCGGCGCACATTTGGTCCTGCGTTAGGCCCTCAAGAATCATGGCGCGGATCTTCGGCACCAGGGCCAGATCCTCTTTGCGGGCCGCGAGCGAGGAATGACTGGCGAACTTGATGCCGTACAGGGCTGCGATGTGGCTAGCGCGCCGGGTACCGATATGAAGGTCTTTGGCCGCAGCAACCATACCTCGGTCGTAATAGGCCTTCATCTTCTCGGCGAGTTCCGCCTCATAAGCTGCGGCCTTGGCTGACTTCGGCAGCTTGACCGACAGGTCTTTCGGTTCCTGATCAGTCGCCGTACCGTTGAACGACTGGGGACTGAATAGGCCCCGCCCGATGGCGATCTTCTTAATCACCTTCCCCTGAGCGACGAAGCCTTCCATGGCCTGGGCGAGCCGAGCACGATCGGCATCTTTCTCGCGGATCGTGCTGAGTTCTGGGCTGACGTATGCGTTCATGCTGCCGCCTTTGCCAGCCTCACGCCGGCCATGCTGAAGTTGGAGCCTTGGTCTGCGACCATGGCGTCGAGTGCTTCCCAATTGACCGCCAAAACCGATAGCGGAGCCTGTCCATACGCAACGGCCTTAACCAATGCTTCAAGGTCGTAGACCTCAGCCTGAAGCGCTTCGGGTTTCTGCTGGACCTGGGTAGCGGCGGGCGCCACGACAGAAGGAGCCGAGCGAACTGGTGAAGCCGACACGGCCGGAGCCTGGGCTGCCGCCGGTGCCGGTTCAGCAACTACAGGTGCAACCGTAAGCTTTGCCTTTTCCTCTTCAGCGATCTTCTGCAACTCTTCCTCGCGAATGCGCTTGCGAGTGGATTCGGCTTTCTGTTCCTCGGCCTTCTCATGTTCCGAGATCCGAAACTTGATCAGCGTCACCAGGTCATCATTGGCTTTCACCACCAATTGCTGAATGTCGCTAAACAAGAAGGCATAGTCAGCAGCAAGCTCGGCCAGGCTCGAAAGGTTGAGGCGAATGCCATCAGCTGCCTGGCTGGCATCGATCTTCGCCCGGGCCAGCTCGGTAGCAACCGCATCCTGCAGGCTGGCGATGGTGCGCTTGTTCTTCATGGCGCCAAGGAAGTCCGAGGCGACTGGCGGCAGAACCACGTTGCCCAGGGTCTTGTTGATCGCCGCGATGTGATCGGCAAGCGCCTTCTCGGCCTTTTGCTTGATGTTCGACTTCACCAACTGCTCTTGCGCTTTCACCAGCTTGTCGACCTTCAGGCGGGTTTCGCGGGCATGGGCGCTGATTCGATCCAGGGACGAAAACAGCTCATCGATGGTCTGGGTTTGCGACAGAGCCTGCTTCTTCGCCGCGGCGACAGCGTCCTCGACGTCGCCGCACCACTTCACGGCCTTTTTCGCATCGGCGAAGTCCTGATCGGTGGTCAGTTCGGTTTTCACTGAGTCGATGACCGCCAGCGCCGACTGTTCGAACGCTTTGAGGTTGCTTGCGGTAACCATGCCAGTCAGTTCGATGCGCAGCGCTGGCAGCTCATCAGGGGCTTTACCGACGACAATCGACGGGGCATCGGCCATTTCGAAGTTCGCCAGGTCAGCCTCGAATTGCTTCCAGCCTTCAATCAACTGTTCGGCGCGGCCGGCGACTGGCCGGTATTCCATGCTAACGAAGTTCTCGGCGGTGCCGTCCGAGCAAACGAAGATCACGCGCTCGGCACCGCTCACCAGCAACTGTTGCTCAAGTTGCCAGTAGTAGTGGGGGGCGAGGTCTTCGGCCTTAACCTGGGCGACCAGCGATTCATTCCAGAGCTTGTGCTCGAACAGTGTCTCGCCGAGCATCGTCGCGCCGTCCATCGAGGCCAGCAGGTTGCCCAGCGTGCCAACAACTGGATACAGCTCTTCGCCGATCTGCGCTTCAGCCAGCGGGCGTGCCGCCGCTTCAGTGGTGTGGCCTTTGTCGAAGATGTACTGCTGCGACTGGGTTACGTCCGGCGCGATGCCGGTCTTCTTCAGGGTCAACAGTTCGGTGCGGGTTTGGTATTTCGATGCGCCCATCATCGCTGGCGCTTCGGAGGCGGTGAAGTGCTGGGCGCGCAGTGCATGCCACTCGGCGGAGCCTTGGGCTACGGTATGGATGATCATGCTGCTTCTCCTTCGAGTGGTTTCAGCTGATTGATGGCGTCGATTTGCTCGGCGGTCAGCGTGTATTTGCTGCTGACGGTGGCTATCAGATGCTCAGGCGATGACTTGCCGTCCTCGATCGCCTTTCGCCATTTCGGCAGGTTCTCTGCCAGCTTCTCGTCCGGATAGGCTTCGAGTTCTACCGGCGCCGCGATCTTGGCTACGCTGGCGAGCGGCTGACCGTTCTCGCGCTCCTTCGGCATATCCTGCAGCTCTTCCGCGACCGGCATGCCGCGCAGCACGTCAGGGAACACGTCACGCAGGGCGAATGCCCTGGCACGCATTTGACGCATACGCTTTGGGTGCTGCGTCCATGGCCCGGCCTTGCCGACGAGGCCGGCCGTCTTTGCGTCATCCATGGTGTAGATCCGCACCTGCTCGTTCTCGCCGCGTCGCTTCACTCGGCAAGTTGCGGTGTGGCCGTCGTCGTCTTCGTACACGTATTCGCAAAGAGGCGAGCCGCGCACCAGGGCGATCACTGCGTCACCCCAGAGTGCGGGCCGGCCGTTGATGACCGCGATGTTTTGCATCGCTTGCAGCGGTTGCAGGCCAAGCTCCAGGCCCCACTGAATGGCGACAAGGATGTTGCCCGGATTGCCAAGGAACTCCTTCGGCACGATGGTCGACTTTGCCAGGATCTCGGCGAACTGCATGGCCTCGCTCAGCGACGAAGGGGTGAGGCTGAAGCTTTGCTTGACGGTTAAATCAGACATGACGATTCCTTCCGCCATGCAGGCGGCTATGAGTTTGAGTTATTGAGTGAGGAGGGGATATCAGGTCACGAACGGTCTGGGTTAGCCCGCGCTGCCGTGGTCGCCAAACTGGCTTTGCAGGTGAAGGACCAGCTCCTATTCGCCCTGATTGGCGGTGATGTGCTATCGCGCTCTTGCCGCCTTGCGCGTCTGGGCCATCCAGTTAAGGCCCTCCCAGCGAGGGTGAATTATTTAGCGGTTTGTACCACCGCCACAGGCAACTGAGCCGCCCGGTGCACTTCACGCATTTCGTCGTAGGCGCCCCAGATGAGGACGGTTACGAAGGTGAGGACCCAGAAGAGTTGTTTCATGATTCTTTCTCCTGCTTGGCTTTGATCGCGCAGTCGGCGTGCTGTGTGCGCCACTTACCTTGATGGCGTTCAAAGTGCCCTGCGCCCGCCGGGACATTGCCGTGGCACCGATAGCAGATACCTGCGTACTTGTTCCTCATTGCGCCACCTGCATAACCCGGCGACCATTCTTGATGGTCACTGCCGAGCGGATCGGGCAGTTGATCACCAGCGTGTCACGGGGCAGGCCGAGCGCTTCATTCAGCGGCATGCGGGAGGGCGACAAGTGCTCAAGTACGAGCTCATCGACCAGTTCGTCGATCAGGGATTTGACTGGTGGGCTGCTCATGCTGCGACTCCCTTCAGATCGTTGATGCGCTTGGAGCGCTTGTCGTCCAGTTCGTTGCGGTACTGGTTAGCCTTGGCCGGGTCGATCAGCTCGCAGAACTCGGCAAGCTCGATCATGCCCATCACGAAGGTGTGATCCGGCACCGGTGAGTGCGTCACGCCGATCTTGGCGACCTCGTACTCGATGGCGAGGGCTGCTTTCTGGTCGCTCATGAGTCGTCGTCCTCCGCAACTTGCTCCATGGCCAGGTCAAACCATGGCGAGACCAGCTCGAGAGCGATTTCCTGAAGGCCATGCGGACCAAGCAACTTTTCCGCGAAGCTTTTGCCGGTGCCGCCTTTGAGTGCGGCAATGACCAACTGCGCAAAGTTGTCCTCGTCATCCTCTCCTTCGATCTGGCGCTGATTCAGCTGCGCCTGGACGTTGCCGAGGAAGTCGGCGTAACTGATCATCTTCGTCTGGCGGCGAGTGCGAATCACAACGTCACAGCCCAGCACCAGTTGCTCGGCGGCGTTGTAGGCCCACTCATCTGCGGCCTCGTCGCGAGATGACGTGTCGACCGGAGTTATGTTGTCCCAGCGTGACTGTGCTGCTGCGAGTGCGTTCATGATCGCCTCCAGATCGGCGTGGTTATTCGGTTGGCTTGGAGAGGAAGGGTTGCCAATGCGTTACGCGATGCTCGAATCGCGAGCCGTCTGGGTAGCGCCAGTCGATGCCGTTCCAGTAAAGGAAGCGGGAGCCGTTCGCGAATCTTTGCGCCTCCCTGGCTGGCGTGTAGGCAATGACGTGGTGTTTTCCGCCACCACGTGGCAGATCTGGCAGCTCATCGCTGCACTTGATCCAGTTGCTCATGCGATATACCCGCCCGGCATAGTGGTGATGACCTTCCTCGGTGCGTCATGCATCCGACCTTTGGCGCAGTCGTGGACGTCGGGGCGGGGCTTGCGGGGGAGGGGCGGGGTTGTGCGTTTCATGGCTGGCTCACTCGTTTGAGTAATAAAAAGGCCTGCTCGAAAGCAGGCCTTTACCTTCCCTACGAAACGGCCGGGCCCATGAGGGGTCGGGTCGTTGACTGTCTGTTACATGACTGCAAATCCTCCGCTTGGTCGTACAGGGTCGTGCGCAACCATTTGCGCTTGCAGCTGTACCTGCATTGGGGTGTGATCTGGCCGGTGCTGATCTCCGGCTTGATGGCCTAACTCATCTAGGACTCAGTAGCTCATCAGCGAGCCTCGGCTTGCGCATCAGCCTGCGCATTCAGATCACACTCCGATGCAGCCTCTCCATCACCATGGAGAGATCGGGCCAATTTGCGTCTGGCTGACGTGTACGGAGAGGGGTGTTATTGCTTCGACTTCTTCGGGGCTTTTGCCTCAAGATCAGCAAGCTCCTTCTTGATCTTTTCGATCCGGTTTACTCGCTGGGCGTCTGCCGCTATTTCGTATTTTTCTATGACCGCTGCCGGAATTACGATCCCTTCGATCTTTGACCATCCGTCCAGATCGAAATGTTGGCGATCACTTGCAATGTACGCAGCACCGTCTTTGTCCAGCTGGGCCTGAGCCATGAGCAATGCGCCTTCATAGCTGGTCGCCGGATAAATCTGTTTGCTACTGCCGCTGCCATCCCGGTATTGATTGAGATGAAAACTCAAGCTCCCATCAGTCTTGCCGTACAGCGAAACCAGCTTCATGCCCTCAATGTTGAATCTGCCTTTCCAAGAATCAACGTCGTAGGCTTCGTTGCTGTCGTTCCAGCTAAGGATCTCCGGCGAATAACCAGATACGAACAGGTGCGTTATCTGGCCGGCCATAAACAGCCGCAAGGTTTCGAGCTGGCTTTCGTCAGAGGCGTTAACGAAGCGGAGCAGGGTGTCGGCCTGAACTTTTGCTTTCTCCCTCACAATTCCGAGCCGTTTGCTTTGTTCCTCAATATTCCGGTTGAGCGTTGCCCGGTCTTTTTCATAACGCGCCTCAAGCTCGCGCAGGTTCTTTTCCTTCCACGATTCAGCCGGCGCATCGTGCAGGCTCTTCACGACGAAGTTCTCGCCGCTCGGAATCTCTTGCCCGGCGCTTACGAAGATCTCTTGGACGATGGTTTCTTGGGAGTTCAGCTTGCCAACGATTAGGACTTTCTTTCCGTCGTTGGTGTATTTGATATCGGTCATGAGTCGATCCTTTCGTTGGGCTTTCGAATGCCTCCCGGGGTGTGAGAGGCATTTGTAAAGCGCATGAAAAAGCCCGCGATGTGCGGGCTCTTGTGAATCTTCGCCGGTTACTGTTTGGCGAGTTCGATCAGGCGTTTGGCTTCGAGCGCTGCGGGGCTGCCGTGCTCGGTAGGCTGCCAAGTGTTGTACTCGGCAACCATCCATCCTTCGTACTGCTTGTACAGCGCCTCAAGAGCCGCCAGCAGCTCCGGCGCCATCTTCTGCAACTCTTTCTTGTCCATCATGGAATCCTCTGTTCGCTTCCAAATGCAGCTTAGGGGTTTTAAGCCGCATTTGTGAAATGAACAGATGGCGATCCTGAAACAGCAGGAAGCCATCTGAGCCCGGTCCCGCTACTGGCGTCAGACCGGGCTTGTTGCGTCAGCGGTGTTGGCCAGTTACCCGCTGCTGATTGCAGGGCTGGCCGGTCGTCTTCGGTGTGGGCTTCGAGCTTCCTACTCATGGCGTCAAACAGCCTTTGTTCGCCATGGATCACAGGTCCTTACAACATGCACGCTACAGCTCTGAATGCCCTGATTGAGTGGGGCAGGGTGCATGAGGTCCGGCGTTCCCAGCCGAGGCTATCGGGACCGCTAATTCAATTCTGTGTTTCGTCTCTCCACCACGCGCATCGCCGGAGTCCTCTCGCTGCCCGATGCCGCGTCTGGCGTCACATCGAGTGGCTTGCGTGGTTTCGCGTACTCACATCTGGTGAGCACGGCCAGTTCCAGAGCTGGCATGGCATCGACTATTTGTTGCTCGCACTTACCGGCTGAAACCCGGGGTAGTCGATGGCGAGGATCCTGAGCTGTTAAAGAGCGACGCGGCTTTCGCTGCTGGGCCGGTGTTTCTGTTTGGCTTGAGTCGAATTTAAGCAAGCTGAAATTATCCTGTCAAGCATGCTGAATAAATAATTTCAGAATGCTGAAAGCGTAGGTCGTTAAAAAGCCCGCTCAGTGGCGGGCTCGTCTCACGCTTCGCAGTACTGTCGCCACCCGATCCTGATGGCGCCGTCCTCTAAGGCCTCAACCATCACGCCTGCCGTTTCGCTGATCTCATCAATGAGGCGC
Organism: Pseudomonas moorei; assembly: GCF_008801475.1. Taxonomy (GTDB): domain Bacteria; phylum Pseudomonadota; class Gammaproteobacteria; order Pseudomonadales; family Pseudomonadaceae; genus Aquipseudomonas; species Aquipseudomonas moorei. The sequence goes on from NZ_VZPP01000001.1 coordinate 236,530, forward strand.
TGCCAATCCTCGGCGGATTCATGCTCAAGCCTTGATACCGTGATTGCCTGGACCTTTTGCACGCCAGGCGCGGCAATGAGTTTCTGAATTCGGCGTCCGGCCAGCTCATAGGACGATGGTTTTTTTGTTGTTTGCGGGGTGGGTTGAGGCATGCGGTGCTCCTTGCCATAGCTGTATGCATATACAGTATTTCGACTTTTAGGTTTCCGCAAGAGGTCGAAAGGGCGGTGTGAGAAATATGTAAACAAATCGCACATGTCTTTTCTGTGGGCGTAAAAAAGCCCGCGCTTGGCGGGCTTTGGTACGGTTCTCGCTGTTAGTCATCGAGAGGCGGGAATTTGCCGCTTACCGTGTCTCGATAGGCCACCTCACTGAAAACCTTGTGCTCTTTACTCAGCAGCGTAGAAGCATGTTTTGCCTCTTCCTTCGTGGCGAAAAGTCCCGCACCAACGGTTTCACCCATCATCGGGACAACCGAGAATCCGAGAGCGGTTATCGCTCCGATAGCATGATCTCGCTCATCTCCAGCCCTGCATGGCACAGTTGCAGCCCAGCCATTCACCAACCTAGGGCCTTGGACTGGATCTATATCGGCGCCACAGAAGCGGCATTTGATAGCAGCGGGCTTGATCATTTCAGCGCATAAAGGGCACGCCCTGGTATCTTGCACATGCGAGGCGGCAACGGTGGATCTCTCTTTTTTCCCGCCAAACAGCATCATTAACAAGCCGCCGAGAGCAAGCAGTCCACCAATGATTGTGAAGTTCTGACGCTCGGCCATCAGGCCAAGATTGTTCACGCGCCCCAGACCGCTTGATACCGAGACATCCATACCCATTGCGCTAATTACTACAAGAACTCCGATGATCAGTACGACTATCCCAAATTTCCGCAAGGCGCATCCCTCCATAGTTGAGTCGTAACTCTACCATGGCCCACAGCCATCATTGTCGAGCAGGGAAGGGCAGACAACAAAAAGCCCGCACGGGGCGGGCTCTCTGCAGACGGGATACTGATCCATCAGTGGCGCGGATTGTGCCCGCCCTGCGTGACGAATGTGTGACAGGGCGGAAACGAAAAGCCCGGCGCTAGGCCGGGCTTTTAATTAATGTGCGTGCCTACGTTGTGGGTGATAAACCTTCGTCGCGGTCGTCATATAAACCGCAGAGGGCGAAGGAATCGACCGCAACCTATTTGCAAAAAGGCCGAGCAGCATTGCCACAGAAGCCATCACAAAGAAGGCTAAGAAGCACACAGCTCCAGTAATCGGATTGCGGAACATGTACATTTTCATGATCTCATCTGTGACGAGATCTTTTTCCTTTCCGCTTTCTGAATTGAGCGGACGATTGGAGAGCGTCCTGCCCAGGATCACTGGGATTGCCAAAACGGTCATGAATGGCAGAAAGAACCAGCTTGTCGCAAAACTGAAAAAAAAGTACGCAGTGTCCTTGTCGCTTTCACTGACCCCTTTCTTATCAAAAAAGGCGACCAATAGGTCTGCAGCTTTCTCCCTATGGACAAGAGAGCGCCGACGGCAAACGAACCAATACATCACTATCAGCAATGCAGATGCGAATGCTATGAGAGTGTGCGTCATGTTTTCGTTCCTCCTCCAATTTTCTTTGCGCCTTTCTTTGCGGCCTTCCTGGCGTCTTTGACACGCAAAGTCGACTGTTTCTCCCTGACACTGATGCCCATGTGCCGACAGATAAGCCAGAAGAAAGGCAAAAGAAATACCAATATCACAACAGTATCAGCTACCAAGGGCGATTTAGCAGCTACGGCGTTATAAAGATTTGTAACGGCGTCGATTATTTTGGCTATGCCATCAACCCAAGAAGCTGATGGTGCTTTATCTGGACTGGCCATGCTACTCCGTTAGTAGGCAGCTCATTATTTTTCAGATGCGTGGACACCCGTACATTTCCCCGCCATGCCTGTCGCCTAAAACTTCTGCAACGCCCGCACGACAACGCCCACGATTCGGCAGCGCTCGTCGAAGACTTCAATCGGGTAGCTGGGGTTCAGCGGTTTGAGGTAAAGCCTGCCGCCGTCATTCACCAGCTTCTTAAAGGTGGCCTCGTTGCTCTCCGGCAGCTTGGCGATCACCAGCTTGCCGGGTGCTGCTTCGGCTTCGGTGTCCACCAGGATCAGCGTGCCTTCGGTGACGCTGTGCCCGACAGGCGAGGTCATCGAGTCGCCTTTGACCTCAAGCCAGAAGGCCGGGCCTTTCGAGTCGTATTCGGAGAATTCGTAGCGATCAGAAAAACCGGCAGGGTAGGGCTCGACCGCTTCGGCCCAGGCGCCGGCGGCAACCCAGCTGATAACCGGATAGCGGTAGGACTCAACCTGATGACGGGCCTCGCCGACGTTCGATTCGGTCTCGCGCTCACTCCCTTCGCCAATGGCAAGCCACTCGGCTCGATAACCGGTCGCCTTTGCGAGCGCGTAAAGGTTTTCAGGGCGAAGGCTTTTGCTCTCCCCTGAAATCCATTGAGTGACGGCCGAATTTGCCACACCACAAAGGGCGGCGATTTCGCCTTTCTTTTTTCCGCTGAGCTCGATGGCTCGGGCAATACGTTCGTGTCTTTCCATGGACTCAATATTAAGTTAACTGAATTTAAGCATGCAGTAGCTTCAAATCGTCATTGACGCGATAACTTAAGCATGCTGAAATTGCGCAAGGCTCGAACGAGGATGCGCAATGAATACGCATGAAGTCGCCGAATTCTTCGGCAGCAAGACAAAGCTGGCACTGGCGCTGGGCATCCGTCCAAGCGCCGTGACAATGTGGGGAGAAACCATCCCCGAATCCCGGCAGTACCAGATTCAGGTCCTCTCCAAGGGCAAATTCAAAGCGACCAAAAAAGAGCAGGCCGCCTAACTGCGCCTCGAGCTTAGCGAGACAGTTGCGCGCTCAAAACCACGCAACTCATCACCGCCAAGACGATCACGCAAAGGGTTAGCGATCCGCTCAAACGCAGGCCACAGCCTGAGCTGAGACGACAAGGGAAGGGTGGAAGCCAAGGCAACCACCAGGCAACAAAGGGCGGCTATCTCGCCTTGCAATTCGGATTGATTGGTCATGGGTGCGTCCCCGATCAGTTGATGAACAGATCATCGCCTTGTTGGCATTGCGCCACCACGGAAACTGTAACGAGGTTTTACGAATGGACGACTTCCTGCGGGCTTGCCAGAACGCTGTTCTCGATAACGAAGCGAAAGTGCTCGCGGCAAAGATGGGTGTCGCCCATGTGAGCCTGCTGCAGCGCGCCAACCCGGACAACGACGCACACCACCTGACGGTAGAGCATCTGTTCGGCGTGTTGCTGCACACCGGCGACATGCGCCCCCTGCGTGCCCTGGCTGAGCAGTTCGGCTTTGACCTGGTAGCGAAGGACTCACCGAAGCCTCAAGTCCTCACCACGTCCCTGATCAACGTCAGCAAAGAAGTTGCCGACCTGACCATCGCCGTTCACGACGCGCTGGCTGACAACCACGTCAACGCCTTCGAGAAAAACATGATTCGCCAAGAGATCAATCACGTTCGGCAGAGCCTGGATGTGATGGAAGCCTCGGTGAAGGCCGCGTAATGCGCCGCCCTCATCCGGCACTCCATATCAACCAGGTTCTCGATGAGGCCCTGGCTACGCTCGCCGATTCAGTTCCGGTAGAGGCGGGGGATCGTGAGTTCCACCAATTCGCAGCAGAGAAGGCTGCGGTTCTGGTTCGGCTTTCGTACAGCGAACCAGCCAAGAAAAAAGCCCGCAACGACTGCATGAGTCATTTGCGGGCTTCTTTGTCTCGTTCGGCTGCAACCGAAGCGAGCAATTCAAATATCAGGACGCAACCAGTATGAGCAATGTCATCCCACTTCGCAATACCGGGGGATTTACCCGGATGGATAACGATCTTTACGAAGCCCTGATAGGCGCTGATCTGTCAGGCCGTGAGCTGCGTGTCGCTTTGGCGGTCCACAGACTCACCAGTGGGTACAACAAGGAGGCAGTGAAGGTCGCGGCCCTGTACATCGCCAAGATGATGTACAGCGATGAAGCGAAGGCCGTATCGGAACGTGCAAACGTATCTCGGGCAATCAACTCACTCATCCGTCAGCGAGTTCTTTTCCGTGATGGTGGAAGTCGTGATCCGATCACTTTCTTGCCGATAAACGAATGGAAAATCGACCCTAAATCCACTGTGTTGAAATCTACACACTGTGTAGAAAAGACACCTGCCACTGTGTCGAAAATTACACACATAAAAGACATAAATACAAATCTTACTGCTGACGCAGTTGTCGCCGCTGTCGCTTCGACCGGTGAGGTTTTGGAATCTGAACCGGAACAGCAAGTCACCCCAGGACCTGATCAACCAGAACCAGCCAAAGTCGACCGCATCCCCTACAGCCGCATCGCCGAGATCTACAACACCGTGTGCGGCGAGAAGCTGCCCAAGTGCCTGAAGCTCTCCACGAAGCGCAAGAACCTGATCAAGGGTTGCTGGAACCTGGAGATCAACGGCGTTCACCCGTTCCGCAAAGGTGAATTCTGGACGCTGTACTTCAACGACTGCCTGAAGAACAAACACTGGACTGGCGACAACGAACGCGGCTGGACCGCTGACATTGAGTTTCTTACCCGCCAGGACAAGGTCCTGAAAGTGTTGGAGGCCCTATGATCGCTGATCGCCCACTGGTTTCACCCGAAGCTGAATTCGGCGTCATCGGCGCGCTGATGCACAAGCCTGAGCTTGTCGAATCAATCGGCGCCGTCGTATCCCCGGCAGACTTCTTCAACACCGACTGCTCCGAGCTGTACGCCATGATTCTGGCCGCGAGGTCGTCAGGCCGTCCGGTTGACTCGGTTTCACTGGCAGACATTCGCAACGAGCTCTCAAGCGGCGAACTCACTATAGTTTTTGCTTCCGAGATCATGCGCAACGTGCCCAGCGCCTCCAACGGCCCCGAATACGCCCGCATCGTTGTGGAGCGCTCGAAGGCACGCAAGATCGCTGATATCGGCCAGTCCATTATCAACATGGCCAGCCATGCGCGACCATTGGCCGGGATTATTGCTGATGCTCAGGAAGCCGTCCTGTCGCTGAACAGCGAAGACGACGAGCCGGACGTGATCACTCTGCGTGAAGCGCTCGGCCCAGTCGTCGATGAAATGGACGACCGCTTCAACGGTTTGGGCATCAATGGCCATGCCACAGGCTTGAATGACCTCGACGAGATCCTGCAGGGGCTGCGGGGTTCGCACGTCATCATCATCGCGGGGCGGCCTGGCACTGGCAAAACCACGCTGGGCCTGGGGATCGCCGAAAAGCTGACGATCAAGGATGGCAAGTCGGCTCTGGTCTTCTCGCTGGAAATGTCGGCCAAGGAGCTTTCGAAACGCAGCCTGGCATCGTCCTCTGCGGTGACGCTAGGCAATATCGATACCGGGCAGGCGATGGGTAGCGACGAGCAGATCGCCCGCATCACAGGCGCTGTCGGGAAAATGAGCCAGGCGGATCTGCGCATTTGCCAGAAGGGCGGCCTGCCACTCAGCCGCATCCGCAACATTGCCCGCTTCCAGCACAAAGCCAAGCCGCTGGATCTGATCATCATCGACTACATCGGCCTGATCGCTCCTGAGGCTGGATCTCGCCAGCAAAACCGCAACCTCGAACTCGGCGCGATCAGCCGCGGGATCAAGGGCATGGCCAAGGAGTTGAACGTCCCGGTCATCGTGCTCGCGCAGCTCAACCGCAGCATCGAAACGCGCTCCAGCAAAAAGCCGCAAATGTCCGATCTCCGCGACTCCGGCGAGATCGAGCAGGACGCCGACATCATCATGATTGCCCACCGTGACGCAGACAGCGACCTCGGGCGCAGCGGCGTTACCGAGATCGATGTCGTAAAACACCGCCACGCCTCCGTTGGCCATTGCTTGCTTCAGCACCAGGGTGAGTACGCACGCTTCGTCAACTACGCCGGCCAGCGCGAACAGCAACAGGCAGAGGCGCCTCGCCAGCCAGAGCGCACCAGCAAGTCTTTCCTCAACAACTTCAATCCGCAAGGAGGCTTCTGATGGCCGACGAAATCGATATTGCGCAAGAGCGCATTGAGGCGGATCTCGCCGCGCGCATCGCCTCACGCACGGTGTACACCGGCATCAGCGCAAAAGAGTGCGAAGACTGTGGCGAAGACATCCCGGAGGATCGCCGCAAGGCAGTGGATGGCGTGAAGCTCTGCAAGCTGTGCGGTGACCTGGCAGAGCTGAAAGCGAAGGGGGTACGCCGTGGTTGATCTGAACGATCTATCCCGCGCCGCTCGCTCGGCGGCGATGCGTGGGGGCACCGCTGGTTGGGGACAAGTTGGTTCCGAGGATCATGTCCGTTACATGGAGCCAATGTCGTCGACCTCGCGTCGCCGCTGCTCCTGTGGATGTAAGCGCCGTGCAACACATCTCGGCATGACTAAAGGCGTGGGCCTCTGCAGTGGCTGCGAGATGAAAATTCGCCGCTGGGTCAAGGATGGGGATAAGCGCCATGACTGACAAAATCAGCGTGAACAGCTCCAGCAAACTCACCGAAGCCATCGGCATGCTCACCGCCATGTTCCGCGAGAAGAAGTTCGTGGTTGTGTCGCTACGCCCTGGCAAGGACCGCACCCTCGACCAGAACGCCCTGTGGTTCGCCTTCTACAAACGCATCGCCGAGATGACGCAAATCGGCGACGCCTCTGATGCGCGCAAGCACTGCAAGCTCCACTTCGGCGTGCAGATCCTGCTGAACGATGATCCGGAGTTCCAAGAGGCCTGGTATCGGGTAATGCGCCATCTGCCGTACGAAGAGAAGCTGGCGATGATGGGCGACTGCAAGCTGTTCGGCCCGGACGGCTTCCCGGTGACTAGCCTGTTCAATCGCGTCCAGGGCATCGCCTACACCGACCGCATCGTGGCCGACTTCACGGAGAAGGGCGTCTACTTCGGCGATCTGCTGGGCGAGGTGGCTGCATGAAGCGCACCCCACTGCAGCGCAAGACCCCGCTCACATCCGGCGGCCAACGTCGCAAGCGCTGCCCGTCCTGCCGTGTGATGTTCACGCCTTCCCGTGCCGCGCAGGCGGTGTGCGGAGAGATCGAGTGCGCCATCGCTCACGGGAAATCGGAGAAAGGCCAGGCGAGCGCCAAGAAGGCCCTGGCGGATGTCGGTCGCCGCGACATCAAGGTCAGAAAAGAGGCCCTGAAAAAGCGCGCAGACCACCTCAAGGATGCAGAGAAGGCCGTCCGCGACTACCGCCGCACTTACGAGCTGAGCATCGGCAGCGGCTGCATCAGTTGTGGCGAGTCGCAGGAATCGATTCTGGCTTCGCAGGGCTGGAAGACCGGCGGCGCGTTCGATGCAGGTCATTTCCTCGGCAAGGGCGCCCGGCCAGAGTTGCGACTGATTCCTAACAATATCTGGCTTCAGTGCAAAAGCTGTAACGCCGGTTCGTCCAAGTACGCCCGAAAAGGCGAGACGGTTTCGCAGGCATTCCGCACCGGCCTGATCGCCCGCATCGGCCTGGAAGCCGTGGAAGCGCTCGAAGCCGACCATAAGCCGCGCAAATACACCACGGATGAACTGAAAGCCATCACCGCCGAATACCGCGCCAAGACCCGTGAACTAAGGAGATCAGCAGCATGACCACCATTCCAAGCGACATCCTGCCTCACCTGTGGTTGCTCCTGATCATGCCGGGGTATTGCGTATTGGCTGCTTTGATTCGTCGGGGGATTCGGCCATGAACTGGAAAGCCATCAGCAAGCACTGCCTGTCCAGCGAAGAAGGCTATCTGCTGAGCAAGTACAAGCTCGAGCACGGCCATGCCTACGTCGCCCGGACGCCAGCCGGGAAAATCCTGCACTCGGGCAAGGATCTGGACAAGGCAAAGGCGGCATGCATCGACCATTTTGAATCGACACAGGGGAAAGCAGCGTGAGCGCACTCGACATTCAAGTTTCCGGTAACCACTACAAAGACCTGAAGATTCAGCCCATCGAGTACATCCATGCGAACGGCATTCCCTTCGCCGAGGGCAGCGTCATCAAGTACGTCAGCCGGTGGCGGTCTAAGGGCGGGATCAAGGATCTGGAGAAGGCCAAGCACTTCCTGGAGCTGCTGATTGAGCTGGAGTCGAAAGCCATTCCATGCGGTAACCCTGGTAAACCCGGAGCCGCCCAATGACTGAACGCAAAGCCACCGATGAGCAGATCATCGAAGCGCTCAAGACGATGTCCATGGCTGACGCTGCCGCGCACTTCGGCCTGAACGAGCGGACGTTGTACAAGCGCAAGGCGAAGATGGCGTTGAAGGGCTGGAGCCCTGAGCACGACATGACGCACATCGTGCCGGACGGCTTCCGCCTAAGCGGTACATCCAGCCTCTACAAGGAAGGCGTCAAGGCTCCGGTATTGCAGTGGGTAAAGACCAGTGCCGACCTGGAGCGTCAGCGGGCGATGAACGAAGCGTTCGCCAAAGCCTTCCTGGAAGACGTCAACCCGCTGCCGGAGATCGCAGGGCCTATTGAGGCGCTGGATACCGACATCATCCCGTGGTTTCAAATCGGGGACGCCCACGTCGGAATGCTCGCCCACTCCCATGAGGTCGGCCACAACTTCGACTTGAAGATTGCTGAGCGTGAGCTGATCGTCGCCATGCACAAGCTGATCGACCGGGCGCCGAGCTGCGAACGTTGCGTTATTCAGGACCTGGGGGACATGTCGCACTACCAGGACTTCACCGCCAAGAGTGAATCCGGCCACGACTTCGACTTCGACAGCCGGTACCCGAAGATGATTGAGGTCTGTGCGCGGATCATGCGCTCGATCGTCGACAAGGCCCTGGCCAAATTCCAGTTCGTCGATGTGATCGTCAACCAGGGCAACCACTCCCGCTCGAACGACGTCTGGATGCGGATCTTCCTGAATCACGTCTATCAGGAAAACCCGCGCCTTCACGTCCTCGACAACTCCAGCGTGTTCATCCCGTACCGCATGGGCAACACCTTCGTGATGTGCCACCACAGCGACAAGTGCAAGCCGGACCGCCTGATCGACGTGATGGCCACCGACTTCTCCGTGGATTGGGGCGAGGCGACCTACCGCTACATCGACATCGGCCACATCCACCACCGCATGCAGTCGAAGGAATCCGCCGGCGTCACGGTCGAGTCATGGAACCAGCTCGCGCCAGGCGACAAGTACGCTCACGACGGTGGTTGGCGGTCCCGTGCATGCCTCACCGCGGTGCTGCGATCCAAGACCTACGGCGAGAAGGGCCGCATCACCATCAGCGCCGAAGAGGTGAAGGACATCATCTCGAATGCTGTGCCAGGTGCTGAAGCTTCGAAACGTCGCGCTGTGTATTCGGTTTAAGGGGGATTCAGCATGACCTACAGAAACGTCGTATCCGCAGTAGTGCGCGCTCTGGCCGCCGAAACCATCAACTCGGCCGGCGGGTGCGATTTTGAGCCGAAGGTACAGTGCGCCAAGCAGAAAGGGGAGATCGTCGGGAAGGAGGCTGCGTTTCTCGTCGACTGCATGGTGTTCAGCCGGCTGCGCAAAGGCCTGGCACCGGCGCACTGGCTCGCGCTGCTGGCCCAGTACTCAACGCACACCCAGCGCAAGCACGACGCCATCGTCACCATCGCAAAAGGTATCAAGTCGCCGGCCCCGGAGCGGTTCCGTCACGCTGCAGTCGTCACGTGGGCCATGCCGAAGTTGCCCGGGCAAGAAGGGAAGCGCTCAACCAACGTCCTGCCGTCCGGCTGGTACTGCATGGATAACTGGGTGGATGAGCCGACGGCAGAGCGCACCCAATACCGCTGGAAGTCGGCCATTTGCAAGGAGCTGAAGGCGATGGTCGATGGTGCGCTGGCGGAGGCCCAGGCCATCCTCGATGCAGAAGAATTGATTTCTGATATTGCCGCTTGACGGTAGTGGCAGAGTGGCATAGATTAATCACTATCTTGTCCTTCTTGCGTGTTAAAGAATGACAGTACAAAACCCGGCCACTGCGTCGGGTTTTTTATTGCCCAGAATTTACCGCTCCCCAGCGGTTTGACCGCCACCTGACGGTCTTTTTTATTCCTTGGAGTCACACCATGGCCGAACCCGCGAGCACCACTGCCGCCGGCGTACTGCTCGCCAAGTACGGCATCATCATCGCCGGGTTTGCTGGGGCGATCCTTTCACTGACGTTCCTGCAAGGCCTGACCCGTAAGCAGGCGGCCTGGGCGTTCTTCACTGGGTTCAGTTCTGCGATCTTCTGCACGCCTCTGGCGATCGAGTTCTTCAAGATTGCCCCGGGCAGTGAAACTCAATACGGCGTTGCCTTCCTGATTGGCTTGCTGGCGATGAACATCATCCCGGGCCTGAGAGCACTGGCAGGAAAGTTTGGCGCTACGGGAGGTGCGTAATGCACGTCATCCTTCAAGTCGTCGACGCCTTCCTGTGCGTGCTGGTGGTCATTGCAGCCGCTGAGTACCTGCGCCGCGTGCGCCCGATGGACGAGCCACTGCTGAGCATCTCGTTCTACCTGGTCGCCATCGCCGCATTCGGCAGCTTCATCTTCAACATCAAGGGTCACCCGATCAGCCCGTTCGCAATGACGATGCACCTTGCCGTGATCCTCTACGCGATCGCCAAGCGCGGACATATCTGCAACATCCCGCCAAGTTCCACGGAGCGCACATGAACCTGATTCCCCAATGGCAACAGCTCTGGAAGATGTACAGCGTTCAACTGGCCGCTGTGCTGGTAGCGCTCAATACCGCTGCCTACGTGTGGCCATCGTTCCAGGCACTGTTCAGCCCAGAGATCTTTTCAGCCGTGAACGGGATCCTGGCTGCCGCCATCGCCGTAGTGCGTGCGATTCCGCAGACGAACATAGCTCCAGTGGATACGCCCAAATGACTCCCGAACAGTTCGCCTACTGGCTCCAGGGCTACACCGAACTGACGGCAGGCCAGCAGCCAACACCCGAGCAGTGGAAGTCGATCACCGAGCACCTGAAGACGGTGTTCGTGAAGGTCACGCCTGAAGTGAAGTTTCAGATCAATCCAATTCTGCCGAGCGCTCCAGTTGTGGATCGCCTGCGCGAGTACATGGATAAGCACACGAAGCTCTGGCCAAATGGCGGAGCCCCTGTGATCACCTGTTAAACCAAAGGGTGCCTGGCTTCGTGCGGGCGCCACTCTCTAAACGCAATATATTGCGCTAATAGGCCGAGAAAGCTCGGAATAAGGGCAATATATTGCGCTACCTATGGTGACGATATGGCCAGACAACTTGTGCTGAAGGCCTATCACCCATGGTGGTTCCGCTTCTACGTGGTAGCCGTGAACACCTTCGCCTACCTGATTGGCATGGACGTCGACGAGGACAAGCTGAAGGCTCAGGCCAAGAAGGCGACCCGGTACCGCGAGATCGAACCAGCTGATGAGGCGAGACCATGAAGAAGCCAAAGCACAAAGTTGTGTGGCTCGACAGGGGCTGGCAGCCGGTCTTTATCGGGTTCTGCCCAAGCGAGAAGGCCTGGCACCGCGAAATGAAGCGGATGAACGTATCCGAGCCGTACCCTAGTTCAGCCGGGTGCACCACACGCTTCGAGACTGGTGATGGCAAGGATTGCATCATCGTCTGCATCCATGAGCGCTTGAAGGATGACAGTTGCCGTCATGGGATCATCGGGTTGATCGTTCATGAGTGCACCCACGCCTGGCGCTTCATCCTGAACAGCATTGGCGAGGACTTGCCGAGCAGCGAGTTCGAGGCCTACTCGATGCAGGCGATCACTCAGCAGGTGACGACGGCATTCTGCGATACGCGATTCAACCTGTTCAGTAAGCGGTAGGTGTGCCGCAGGTGAGTGCGGCACGGGTGGATCACTCGGCGTTGACCTTCAGCGCTTCCTGGATCTTGTCGGCGTAGGAGCTCAGTCTTTCAAGTTCAGCATCCAGCAAATTGCTGCTGTTAGCGCCCTGAACGTTTAAGGCTACGAGCTCAAGCGCGGCCGCAACAGCCATTGCGCGCTTAACACCGTCTTTTTGAAAGCCATAGGTGTTGCTGGCAACGTTTCCAATCTGCTTGATAGCTTCCGACATGACACAAATCTCCTTTAGTTGATTCCCATCAATACCGGCAACCAGCCACCTTTTCAAGTCCTGCCCCAGCGAGGCACCAAAGTCTCAAGGAATCCCTATGGCGCTGACAGCGAAACAGCAGCGCTTCGTCGATGAGTACCTGAAAGACCTGAATGCCACGCAAGCGGCTATCCGTGCCGGGTACAGCAAAGCCACCGCAAGATTCATTGGTGCAGAGAACCTAACAAAACCCAACATTCAGTCGATTATCACCGCTCGCATTGAAGCGCGAGGCCAGAAAGCGGCAATCACCCAGGAAATGGTGCTTGAGCGCCTATGGATGATTGCCACCGCAAACCCTAATGAGCTGATCGAGTATCGGCGAGGGTGTTGCCGGCATTGCTTCGGCGTTGACCATGAGTATCAGTGGAAGGACGAGGCCGAGATGCTCAAGGCGGTCGCTGACGCATCTGACCCTGAGAGCGTGACTGAAGAGGGCGGGTTTGGGTTCGATCCAACGATCCGCCCGCATCCGAAATGCCCGAAGTGCCATGGTGAAGGATTTGGCTCTGTTCATGCGCATGACTCGCGCAACGTAAGCCCGGCTGCGCTCGCCCTATACGCTGGGGTGAAGCAGACCAAGGAAGGGTTCGAGATCAAGATGCATGACCAACTGGCCGCGCTCGATAAGGTCGCCAAGCACCTGGGCATGTTCTCCGACAAATCCAGCTCGCCCCTCGATGACGAGATGAAGCGACTGAACATCGAGAAGCTCCGCCGCGAACTGGAAGACCCGAACAAGGGCCTGCCCGAGCCCAAGCAAGTAATCATCGGGGTGGAAGATGCAAGCGACCCTGAAGCTGAATAAGCCGCAGTTCGAGTTCATCAGTCACCCCAAGAAGTTCTCAGCGTTCGTCGGCGGCTACCGTAGCGGCAAGACGTTCGTGGGCTGCGTGCGGATGTGCATCAACGCACTTGAGCACCCTGGCATTCCGCAGGGCTACTTCGCTCCGACCTATCCGCAGATCGCGGACATCTTCTACGAGACGATGCCAGAGGTAGCGCAGGCGTTCGGATTGTTTGCCGACATCGTGGCCAGCAAGAAGCGTGTTTACCTCCGCGACAACCTTGGGCGCTGCCTGAGCACCATTGTGTGCAAGAGCATGGAGCACCCGCACCGCATCGTCGGATTCAACATTGCGCACGCCTTGGTCGATGAGATCGACTGCATGCCGATCAAGAAGGCCGACAGCGCGTGGAAGAAGATCATTGCGCGGATGTCGACCGTGTGGCCTGGCCGAGACCAGAACACGATTGACGTCACGACGACACCTGAAGGCTTCAACTGGGTCTATCGCAAGTTCGTGCGTGAGCTGGCCGCCAACCCAAGCCAGCGGCCGCTGTATGGCATCGTGCATGCCAGCACCCGGGACAACGCCAAGAACCTGCCGAAGGACTACATCGGGTCGCTCAAAGAGTCGTACCCAGCGAACCTGGTCGATGCCTACATCGACGGCAAGTTCGTCAACCTGGTGTCGGGCAGTGTGTACCCAAGCTTCGACCGGGTGCTCAATCACACCAGCGAGACGATCAGGCCCGGTGAAGCGCTGCATGTCGGCATGGACTTCAACATCAGTCGTATGGCCGCAATGGTTCACGTCATCCGTGACGGCCTGCCGTTACTGCTGGGCGAGATCACCCATGTGTTCGATACGCCGGCGATGATCGTGGCGCTGAAGGAAAAGTACCCAGACCATCACATCTCGATCTACCCCGACGCCAGCGGCAAGAACCGCAAGAGCGTCAACGGGAGCGAGACAGACCACAGCCTATTGAAAACGGCGGGATTCACTCTTGTCGTCAACCCAGCCAACCCAGCCGTGCGTGACCGTGTGCTGTCCGTCAACGCCATGTTCCTGAATGGCGATGGTGAGCGCCGCTACAAGGTCAACACCGAACTCTGCCCAGTCGCAACAGGGGTGCTTGAACAGCAGACCTACAACGACCAGGGCGAACCCAACAAAGACGGCACGGAAGACCCGAACGATGCATTGGGTTACTTCATCATCAAGCGCTTCCCGATCGTCAAACGCACCGCATCCACCGCACCTCTGAGAATCTGACTATGTCTGACGACCCAAGCAAAACGCTGCCGGCAGTGGACGCCATGCGCGAAGACTGGGCCATCGTCGATCCTTTGATGGGTGGCACCCGGGCGATGCGCGAGGCAGGTGAACTGCTGTTGCCGAAATGGCCAAAGGAAGAAGACTGCGACTACCGTAAGCGTCTCGGCCTCTCTACCTTGTTCCCCGCATACCGCGAGACGGTCAAGAACAACACTGGGCGTGTCTTCGCTGAGCCGATCGTGTTGGGCGAGGACGTTCCGCCGGCGGTTGTCGATTTCACCGATGACTTCGACCGTCAAGGCAACAACCTGCAAGTCTGGGCGAAGTCGTTCTTCACTCAGGCGCTGTCGCACGGCCTGTGCCACGCCCTGGCTGAATACCCGAACATCAAGCCAAGCGGCGACACCGAGCAGCTGGTCACACTGGCCGACGCTCGGGCCGTCAAGGCTCGCCCCTACGCCATCATGATTCGCCCCCAACAGGTGGTCGGCTGGCGCGTCAGCAACGACGGCGGCGAGCATGTCCTGACCCAGTTCCGCTACATGGAGTCGGTCGAGGAAGAAGAGGGCGCATTCGGCATCAAGTGCATCAACCAGATTCGTGTGCTGATCCCGGGCGCGTGGATGACCTACCGCGAGCAGACTGATGCCAAGGGCATGAAGACGTGGGCTCTGTACGATGAGGGTCCTACCTCTCTCGATCACATCCCACTGACCACGCTCTACACCGACCGCACCGGCTTCATGACCGCTAAACCGCCACTGCTGGAGCTTGCCTACCTCAACGCCAAGCATTGGCAGTCGCAGAGCGATCAGGACAACATCCTCCACGTTGCCCGGGTGCCGATGCTGGCTATCTCTGGCATCGACGACGACACCTGGGAACTGAAGGTCGGCACTGCGTCCGCTACCAAGCTGCCGAAAGATGGCGACATGAAGTGGGTAGAGCACACCGGCGCCTCGATCGAGGCCGGCCGCACGTCGCTGATCGACATTGAAGACCAGATGCGTGTCGCTGGGGCCAAGCTGCTCCAGAAGGAGACGAAGTCCGTCAAGACTGCCACGCAGGCCGAGGAAGAGGCGGCTCAGGAGATGAGCCCGCTTCAGACCATGGCGAGCGGCCTCGAGGACGCGCTTGATCAGATCCTTCAGCACTTCGCCGAGTTGAGCGGGCTGCCGGAAGGCGGTCACGTCCAGGTGCAGGGTAACTTCGACATCGACTTCGCGCCTGAGACGACCTTGCCACTGCTGCTCAACATGGCATCACAGGGCCGACTGTCCGACGAGACGCTGTTCTCTGAGATGCAGCGCCGTAACGTGGTGTCGAGCGACATCAAGTGGGAAGAGGAGGCCGCCAAAATCGCCACACAAGGCCCAGCACTCGGAGCGCTCTAAATGCCAACCGTCAACCAAGTCCTCGAAGACGAGCAGATCGCGCACAGCGTCTCGCTCGAAAAGTACAAGGTTGGCGTGGTCCGGCGGATCATTGCGCTGCTGAACCGGTCGGATGCTGATCTTTCGGCGGCCCTGGCTGCTGCACTGGAGCGGCTACCGGCTGAATCCTTCACGGTTGAGCGCCTGGAGCTGCTGCTGGATCAGGTGAGGCTGATCAACACTCAGGCCTATGCTCAGGTCGCCACCGAGCTACAGAAAGACCTGAAGGAACTGGCGGGCTACGAGGTGAGCTGGCAGCAGGCGCTGTTCGAGACGGTGCTACCCGATCCGGTGTTGGTTCGTTTCCCGATGGCCAGCGTCAGCGCCGAGCAGGCCTATGCGGCGGCGATGTCTCGACCGTTCCAGGGTCGCTTGCTGCGCAACTGGGCTACAGAGATCGCCGCCGACCGCATGGTCAAGGTCCGCAACGCCATCCGCACCGGTTACCTCGAAGGCAAGACGACTGACCAGATCATTCGCAGCATTCGCGGCACCAGGGCGTCTGGATACGCTGACGGCTTCCTTGAGCGGCCTCGCAAAGACCTTGCGGCTGTGGTCAGAACGGCAGTCAGCCACACTGCGGCGACTGCACGGGACGAATTCAACAAGGCCAACGACGAGATCCTCAAGGCCGAGCGCTGGGTGTCCACGCTCGACAACAAGACCTCGCCGATGTGCCGCATCCGCGACCAGCTTCAGTACACCGTCAACACGCACAAGCCCATAGGTCACAAGGTGCCTTGGCTGCAAGGCCCGGGCAAGATCCACTGGTGCTGCCGGTCAACGTCGGCACCGGTGACCAAGAGCTGGAAAGAGTTGGGCATGAACATCGATGAGATGACCCCGGCCCAACGCGCCAGCATGGATGGCCAAGTCCCGGCGAACACCACCTACAGTGAATGGCTCAACCGCCAGTCCGACGCCCGCAAGATCGAGGTGCTCGGCCCAGCGCGCTACCAGCTGCTAAAGGATGGCAAGCTTGAGCTGGAGGACTTCTATACGCCGACAGGGGAGTGGATGACGCTCGACCAGATGCGTGCGCGTGATGCGGCGGCATTTGCTAAGATCGCAGCATGACCGACAAACCCCGCTTTCACGTAATCGACGGCTCCAAGCCTCCGGATACCCCGGCGGAAGAGGTGCGCAAGCGTGTGCGCGCTATGCCCAAGCCTGCGACGATGGTTCAGTGCCATCGCTGCGGGGGCAGGGAAGTGATCGAGACGAAGATCGGCGTCCTGATGAAGAACGGCAAGCCAACTGGCGGGACCAAGGCGCTGCTTTGCGCTCAGTGCTTCATGAAGGGTGAAAGGGTGGTGCTATGAATACGATCTACGTGCTGTGCTACGACATACTCGACCCGGGCATTGAGCTGATGCTTGGATGGTTCGATGACCCTGTGCTTGCCAAGAGCACCGCCGAATCCATGACTACCGCTTGGCATGACCGAATCCGCGCATCGCGGCAGGCCGGCTACGATGGCGAGCCAATCCCGCACAGCGAGAACTACTTCAGATCCTACTGGGTGGAAGAGCTCCAGAAGCTCTAGCCCTCAAACGAATTCAAACAGCCCTGGCATCCGCCGGGGCTTTTTTATACCCGCGATTCACACAAGCCTCGTCAATGACGGGGCTTTTTATTGCCGCCAGGCGGCCAACAGACCCAAGGGGTTAGCAGATGTTTATTTTCGGCAAGTGGTATCCGCTGATGGCGGAAGAGACTGGTGGTGACGTCAACAACAACGGCGGCGGCAACGACACCCAAGATTTCGACACCAAGGTTGCAGCGGCTGTTGAAGCGGCTGTAGCTGGTCTCAAGACCAAGAACAGCGAATTGCTGGGCTCGCTCAAGGCGGCCAAACAAGACGCTGCTCGTTTCGAAGGCATCGACCCTGATGCAGTTCGAAACATCCTCTCGAAGTTCGCCAGCGACGAAGAAGCCGGCCTGATTGCTGCCGGCAAGATCGACGAAGTGCTCGACAAGCGCACCACGCGCATGAAAGCAGGCTTCGAACAGGAAACCGCCAAAGAACGTACCGCTCGCGAAGCTGCCGAGGCCCGGGCTGACAAGTTCAGTCGCCGCGTCCTTGAAAACGGCATCCGCGCAGAAGCCACCGCTGCTGGCCTCCACCAGTACGCAATCGATGACGCGCTGCTCCGCGCCAGTGCGACCTTCAAGCTCGACGACGAGGGCAACCCTGTCGCCGTAGAAGACGCATTCGGCAAGGACGGCAAGCCGCTGACGCTCAAGGAGTGGTTCAGCGACATGAAAGAAAAGGCGCCGCACTGGTTCCCAGCCTCTGCCAATGGCGGCGGCGCACAACCAAGCAATGTGAACCTTGGTGCCAAGACCATGAAACGAACCCAATACGAAGCCTTGAGCCCCCTCGATCAGCGAGCGGCGATCCAGGCAAAAATCAAGATTGTCGATTAAGAGGTAACACCGCATGGGCACTTTGACCCTTACCAGTCTGATCCCTTCCATTCAGGAAGCGATGGACGTTGTATCCCGCGAGCTGGTCGGTTTCATCCCGGCCGTATCCCGTGACTCGAACGCAGAACGTGCCGCTGTCGGCCAGGCTGTTGTCTCGCCAGTGGTTGGCGCAATGGCTGCCGAAGACCTGGTTCCTGCGGCTTACGCTGCTGACACCCCGAACCAGACCATCGGCAACGTGCAGATGACCATCAGCAAGGCGCGCTCGGTTCCGTTCGGCATCACTGGCGAGGAGACTCTGGGCCTGCGTAACGCTGGTACCCTGGGCAGCATCAACACCCAGCGTATCGCCCAAGCCATGCGGACCCTGACCAACGAGATCGAAGCTGACCTCGCCGCTCTGCACATCAACACGTCGCGCGCCTACGGCACCGCCGGCACCACGCCGTTCGGCACTGCTGGCGACCTGTCCGACTTCGCTCAGGCTCGCAAGATCCTGGACGATAACGGCGCTCCACAAAGCGACATGCACATGGTCCTCGGTGGCGCAGCTGTTGCGAACATCCGCGGCAAGATGTCCACCCTGTTCCAGTCCAACACCGGTGGCCCGCAAGCCGACGCGCTGTTGCGCCAAGGCGCGCTGGGTGAATACCAGGGCCTGCTGCTGCACAACTCGGCTCAGGTGAAAGAGGGTGTTGTCGTAGGTACTGGCGCCGCTGCTACCACCAACGCTGCTGGTTACGCTGTGGGCGCAACCGTCATCACCCTGGCCTCTGCCGGTACCGGCACCATCCTCGCGGGTGACATCGTCACTTTCGCGGGTGACACCAACAAGTACGTGGTTGTCTCGGGCGATGCCGATACCTCCAACGGCGGCACCATCACCATTGCCGAACCTGGCCTGCGCGTTGCAATGAGCGCTGCTGCCAAGGCCATCACTGTGATCGCTGCCGCTGCTCGCAACATGTTCTTCCACCGCTCGGCTATCCAGCTGGCAACCCGCGCCCCTGCTATGCCAGAAGGCGGTGATGATGCGGACGACGTGATGATGGTGACCGACCCTGTGTCGGGCCTGACCTACGAGTTCGCCATCTACAAGCAGAAACGCCAAGTGCGCTACGAGGTCAACCTGGCCTGGGGCGTGAAAATGATCGCTCCGCGTCACTCGGGCATTCTGCTGGGCTAATCGGGAAGCCCGGGGCTTCGGCTCCGGGCCTTCAGTGGAGAAAGACATGCCAGTTATTCAAGTGAAACCGTGGGGCGAAGGCCAGGGCGATTTCGTCGAGATCAACGATTTCGACTTCATCGAAGGCTCCCACGAACTGTACGTGCCCAAGAAATTGAGCGCGAAAGAATTGAAGGCGCAGGAAGCAGCATCCCTGGCCGAAGAACAACTCGACAAGCCGGAGTAAGCCATGGCCTACAAAGACGCTTCCAGCCCAGCGATCAAAGCCGCTGCCGTCACTCCAAGCGATGTGACCGTGCTCGACCCGCCTACCAAGGCGCTTTACATCGGTGGCGCTGGCAACGTCTCGGTAGTTCTGGTGGATGACTCGGTTGCCGTGACTTTCACAGGCCTGTCTGCCGGCCAGATCCTGCCAGCTTGCGTCAAGAAAGTTATGTCGACTTCGACCACCGCAACTAGCATCGTGGCGATGTACTGATGATCGGCCTGGGCGCGAGCATCTGGCGCGGCGTCAAGGGCGTCGGGGCCAATGGCAGTGTTTCATTGCCGGCTCCAACGACGGTCAACTTCACCTCGGCGCAGGTCTCTCCGGGCTTTACCGGCTCGGTCAGCACCACCAAGAACGCGGCCCGGGTTTATGCCCGGGGCGCACTGACGCTGTGGTGCGGGTACATCACCGGCACGGAAGCGAAGCTGACCAACCCCACGGACTTCGGCGATAACGCTGGATCCATGGAAGTGGCCATCGATGGCGGGGCATTTGCCGCCGCGCCGAACACTGCATCGGTCTATACGCTGTTCACCGGGTTGCCGCATGCGACCAGGTTCGTCGAAGTGCGCTGGGTTGCAGCCATGGCGAGCGCCCCGTACATCGCATCTTCAGGCAACGTACTCGCGGTCACTGGCCAGCCCCCGGCGCTGCAAACCTTTGTCGGCAAGATCGAGCCAGGTGCCGATTCGGCCCTCGGTCTGTACAGCGGCGCAATCATCGCCAACACGGCCAACTACACGCCGTCACTCGCAACACCAAAGGGCACGGTTTACGGCTCCTGCATCAACTCGGTCAAGATCAAGGGCGCATTCACCAAGCTGGCAGTCACGCTCAATGGCACCCGAAAGGTGGGCGTCAGCAAGAACGGTGGACCGGCTGTTTACTACTCGGCTTCCGATGAGGCAGCGTTCCCGCCCCGCGCACTGGTCATCCCTTGCGACGGATCGACCTCGACCTACAACATTTGGGACGATGGTAACTTCGTAGATACCGGCGGCACCTTCTGTGTTTCGGCTGACTCTGCTTTCCTGGACATCGGCACTCGCCGGCGCCTGGATCAGTACGGTGACTCAATCACGTTCGGCTCCGGGCCTGGCGCTACGTCGTCGGACACCGAGACCATGCGCGTGGCCGCGGCCCTTGGGTTTGTCGGCAGCACCAACGGCATCAGCGGGCAGACTGTGGCCGGCGGCAAGACCATGCTCGACAACGTTCTGCCGCTGCGAACCGTAACGAGCAACGACGTAGCTATTCTGGCGTTGGGCGGAAACAATGCCTCAGACGGCATCGACTCCACCGAACAGGCGGACTACGGGCTGTGCATTGATAAGCTGCTGGCCAAGGGTTATGGCAAGGTCTTGTGCCGCGGCATCCTGCCAAACGCCTTGGCTCAATCGCTGGTCGATGCAGCCAACGTCATCCTGAAAGGGGTGATGGATGCCAAGGCCGATCCCAAGCTTGTGTGGATTGATCCGACCACCTGGACGGGATTCAGCACCCAAGACGGAACCCACCCAGACGCAGCGGGCTATGTGACCATCGCCGGCTTTGCCATTCCTGCCTACACCGCAGCACTCGGCCTCTGACATCAGCGAGATAACCCATGACTTTGATTACCGAAGACGGCACCGGGCGCGCTGACGCCGAATCACTGTGCTCAGTCGCCTATGCCGACTCGTACCACGATGCGCGTGGCAATGCGGCGTGGCTGGCTTTGACCGAGATCCAGAAAGAGCAGGCGCTGCGCCGTAGCACGGATTATCTGGAGCACACCTACAGCGCGCGCACATGCGGTTACCGGGCAAAGACGACCCAAGCACTGGCCTGGCCGCGCTACATGGTCAAACGCCAAGGCGGTGCTCGGCTGGAGTACTGGGCCAGTGACGCAGTCCCTAACCCGATTGCTCAGGCCTGTGCCGAGATGGCTTTCAAGGCTGGACAAGACGATCTGGATAAGGATATCGACCGGATTATCAAGTCCGAAACCGTTGGCCCGCTGAAAACTGAATACCTCGACAGCAATGGCGTTGTCCGCTATCGGCAGATCGACAAGATCATGGCTCAGTTCATCGAAGGATCGAGCAGTATTTCCATGGTGCGCTCATGACCGATATCTATGATCGAGCCAAGGCGACCGCAGCCCGGATGCTGGCGCCTCGCAGCAAGGGCGGCAAAGGACTGGAACTGTCACTGCTCCGCGTCACGACGGGTGAATATGACCCGGAAAGCGGCACAACCCCAGTGACCACCGCCCAATTCGACGGCTCGGGCTTCCGCGAGAACTACAACCAGCGGGATATCGATGGATCACGCATCAAGCAGGGTGATGTGAAGATTCTGATCTCGCCGCTACTGCTGGATGGCACCGATACACCGCAGCCGATCAGCCAGGACAAGATCCAGTTCGACGGCGACACCTACACCGTCCAGAACGTCGACCCTTGGGATTACGCCGGCCTCGCGGTCGGCTTTAGTGTGCAGGCCCGCAAATGAGCTTCGCATTGGATCTGAAGGCGTTCGCCGAGAAGGCCAATATCAATGCCGAGACCGTTATCAAGAAGGTCGCCATCGACCTGCTGGCCGCCGTGGTGGATAGATCCCCGGTCGGCAACCCTGAGTTATGGGCGGCGAATTCAGTGGCGACCCAGTACAACAACGAAGTCGCCCGGCTGAATGCCGAACTGCGCAACGATCCGGCGAACCTGTCCAAGAGCGGACGGATGAAGCCCGGCCGCCTGATCAAGGACGGCATGGACCTGGTTGCGGGCGGTGATTACGTCGGCGGTCGCTTCCGTGGCAACTGGCAGGTGTCGTTCGATACGGCCAAGACCGGGACGCTGGAGCGCATCGACCCGACCGGCCAGGCCTCGAAAGGCGATGCTGCTGCAATCATCGAGGGCTTCACCAGTGAAGTCGGCACGATCTGGATGATGAACAATCTCCCGTACGGGCCCCGTCTTGAATACGAAAGTTGGTCGACTCAAGCGCCGGCCGGGATGGTCAGAATTTCCGTGGTCGAGTTCCAGACCTTTATCGATAAAGCCGTTTCGGAGCTTCCCTGATGTCAGACAAGATCATCCGCAGCCTGCTTGAAGGCCGCTTGAAGACGTGGGCGACTGCCAGGGTGCCGGCACTGCCGATTGCCTATGAAGACGTCGCCTTCACGCCGCCGGCCGACGGCTCACCTTACCTGCGCGCCTTTCTGCTGCCGGCCAACGCGACCAGCGAAGACCTCGAAGGCAAGCACACGGCCTACCGTGGCGTTTTCCAGGTCAGCGTTGTGACCAAGGCCGGAATTGGCCGAGGCACGGCTGAATCGATCGCCGATGAGATCGCCGCGCTGTTCCCGAACAACCTTGACCTGACAAAGACAGCCTTCACTGTCTACGTCCGCTCGCCGATGGCAACCGCCCCGGCCCAGCAGGGCGACACGACTACAACGCTGCCGCTGTCGTTCACATACCGAGCCGACACCACCTAATCCGCCCATTGGGCAAACCCAGAACCCGCTATTGAGCGGGTTTTGTCATTTCTGCATAGAGGAAACCCCCATGGGCTACAAACTTCCCAACGGCGCGACGTTCGAGCATGCCGCTACTTACGCCGCTCCACTTGCTTTCTCGGCCATCACCAACGCCTCTGAAGCGGTCTGCACCGTAGTCGGCGCGACTTTGGTGGCCGGCGACATCCTGCTGGTCACTTCCGGCTGGACCGCGCTGAACAACAAGGTTGTCCGCGTCAAGACCGCTACCGCTACCGCGATCACCCTGGAAACGATCGACACCACCAGCACCACAATCTTCCCGGCCGGCTCCGGCGCGGGCAGCCTGAAAAAGGTCATGACCTGGGTGCAGATCCCGCAGATCACTGACGTGGCGTTCTCCGGCGGCGACCAGAACTACCAGGACGTCGTGTTCCTCGAAGACGCCCAAGGCCGTCAGCTGCCGACTGACAAGGCCGCCGCGAGCATGGTGCTGACTGTTGCCGATGACCCTACTCTGGCTTATGTGCCAATTGTCCAAGCCGCAGACATCGCGCAGACCGTACAGGCCGCTCGCCTGAACCTGCCAGGCACCGACAAGTTGTACTACGGCGCCTACACCTCGTTCTCGCTGCAACCGGCGGTATCGCGCAGCAACATCCTGACGCGCACCGTCTCCCTGGCCCTGCAGGCCGCTCCTGTTCGCTACCTGTCGTAAGGAAACCACATGGCCAGCTTCAAGATTGCCCAGAACGCCACGTTCAAGGCTGAAGTCGAGATTCCGCGCGTCGGATTCGATCCGATCAAGGTCGATATCGAATTCAAATACCGCGATCGCAAGGAGCTTGCGAAGTACTACGACAAGTGGAACGCGGAGCGTGATGCGGCTGCCAAGGAGGCCATGAAGGATGGCGCGACGTGGGAGCAGGCAACTGATCGGCAGATTGCTTTGGAAGCGGCCCAGCTGAAGGAGATCATTGTCGGCTGGAGTTTCCCGGAAGAGCTATCCGACGAATCCCTGACTGAGCTGGTCGGGACGTGCGCGGGCGCCCCAGCCGCAGTCCTCGATGCCTATCAGGCTGCCTACGCGGTAGCTCGCCGGGGAAACTGATCGCCGCGGCGCAAGCGATGTACGGGTCGCGTGCGCCTGAAGAAACGTTGTCGCTGTTCGGCCTGGACGCTGATGACTTCGAAGGGGACGACGTGGAGATCTGGCCAGACAATTGGCCAGTCTTCCGTTTGTTCAACGCGCTCGGCACTCAGTGGCGCACCGGCGCCGGCGGCGCGACCGGGCTCGACTACACGTCCATTCGCGACGTGGCCAGCTACATCGGCATCAAAAAGCGGCAAATCCCCGAACTATTTCCTGACCTTCAAGTAATGGAGGCCGAAGCGCTCGCTGTCATGGCTGAGGCGTAGTGAATTTATTGTCAGGAGAGTGGCATGACACAAGACATCGCCAGCCTTGGGATCAAGGTAGAGACCGGTGAGGTAGCCAAGGCGTCCACTGAGCTGGATGGCCTGGCGCAGGCTGGCGCGAAGGCCGAGAAAGCCACGGAAGGCCTGACCGGACAAAGCAAGCAAGCTGGCGCATCCATCAAGGCGATGGCGGCGGAAACCAAGGCGGCTGAGGCGGCCACGGCCAAGCTCGGCAAGCAGACCGCTGCTGTGGGTGTATCTGCTGCGCAGACTGCCGCCGCACTGCGTGGTGTGCCGGCGCAACTCACTGACATCGTGACCAGCCTTCAAGGTGGTCAGGCACCGTTGACCGTCCTCCTGCAACAAGGCGGGCAGCTCAAAGACATGTTCGGTGGTGTAGGCCCGGCCGCCAAGGCGCTGGGCGGGTATGTCGCCGGCTTGATCAACCCGTTCACCCTGGCGGCCGCAGCAGCTGCAGGCCTTGGCCTTGCCTATTACAAGGGCTCCCAAGAGGCGACGGCCTACAACGCTGCACTGATCCTGACTGGTAATGCGGCTGGTACCAGCGCAGACCAACTTGGTTCGCTGGCCACTCAGATCAGCTCCACCATCGGCACCACCGGTGCGGCGGCAGAAGTGCTGGCTCAGCTCGCCGGCAGCAGCAAGATCGCGGGCGAAAGCTTCGGCGTCGTGGCCACGGCCGCGCTTGAGATGCAGTCGGCCACCGGTAAGGCTATCGAAGAGACGGTCGCCGAGTTTGCCTCGATCGGCAAAGACCCGGTTGCCGCCGCCAAAACGCTGAACGAACAGTATGGATTCCTGACGGCTTCCGTCTACTCACAGATCGTCGCCCTGAAAGAGCAAGGCGATACCATTGGTGCGGCGAAGCTTCTGACCGACACCTATGCCGACACCATCAAAACCCGTACGGCTGACATCACTGCCAACCTGAGCATTTGGGAGCGAGCATGGAAAGGGGTCGCCTCCGAAACCAGGAAGACACTGGATGCGTTCAATGACATTGGCCGCGCCGAGGATGCGGCCAAGAAAATTGCTGACCTCAGCCAGCAGGTCGCCTATGCGAAAAGTGCTGTTGCGGCAGATCCAAGCGATACCGACGCCAAGAAGAAGCTGGAGAACTCTCAGCTTGAGCTGAAATTCCTGACCCAGCAGCGCGATACCCAGGCAGCACTCGCCGCAGCTAAAGGCTTGTACGTAGAGCGTCAGAAGGCCTCGGTAAATGCTCAGGACAAGCTGAATGCAGGGCTTACGGCTACCGCGAGTAACCAGGAGAAGCTCAGGGATAGGCTTAAGGAGATCGATGCTCTCGCCAAGGATTCCGCTGCCGGAGATGGCGGAAGGGTTTATACCCCGGCAGAACTCAACCAGCTACGTGATGCGGCGAAAAAGCAGTTCGCCGATAAGCCAGGCGGCAGCAAAGCGGTCAATCTGACCGGCTACAACGATGCCCAGAACGCAATCAAGGATCTGCAGGCCACCTACTCGAACTCCGAGAAAGAGCTGGAGGCGCAGCAGAAGGCCGGCCTGATCACGCAGCAGAACTACCTCGACCAGCGTACCGCGCTGATCCGGGCTGAGCGTGAAGAGGTAACCCAGGCCTACGAGACCGAGATATCGGCACTGGAAGCCGTAAAAGACAAGTCCAGCACCACTGGTGAGCAGCGCATTCAGCTGGACCAGAAGATCGCCGATGCGCGCACCAACATGGTCAAGGCGCAAAAGGATGCCGACAGCCAGCTCGAAGTCCTCGCGACCAACGAGGAAGGGCGGGTCAAGAAGCAGGCCTTGGCGATCAAGACCTACACCGATGCGCTGCAACAGCAGGCCGTTACGCTTCGCCAGCAGGGCGATAGGGAAGCCGCCAGCCTTGGGATGGGCGACAGGCAGCGCGGACTGAATAACCAGCTCAATGGCATCGACGACAAGGCCAACGCCCAGCGTATCGATCTGGCCAACCAGTACGGCGACGGCTCGCGGGGCATGAGCCTCGATGAGTACAACGCCAAGCTGAAGGCCGTCGCACAGAGTCAGCAGGAGCTGCGCGACATCACGGTCGAAAGCTACGACAAGATGACGGTGGCTCAGGGCGATTGGACCTCTGGCGCATCGTCGGCGTGGCAGAATTACCTCGAGTCGACGCGCGACGTGTCCGGGCAGACGAAAAGCCTGTTCACCAACGCCTTCAGCTCCATGGAAGACGCCGTCGCGCAGTTCGCGCTGACCGGGAAACTGTCGTTCTCGGACTTCGCCAAGTCTGTTCTGGCGGATATGGCGCGTATCGCGGCACGGCAGGCTGGATCGTCTGCGCTTAGCGGGCTGTTCGGCTTGGCCACAACCGCAGCGCAGTCCTACTTCGGCGGATCGTCAGGCTCAACGCAGGCCGGCTACACCGGGTCAGACTACGCGAACTGGATTAAGACCCAGCAAGCGAAGGGCGGTGCCTGGTCTGGCGGCGTGCAGATGTTCGCCAAGGGCGGTGCGTTCTCCGACAGCGTGGTCAGTTCGCCCACGGCTTTCGGCATGGCCAACGGCAAAACCGGCGTGATGGGTGAGGCTGGTCCTGAGGCCATTGTGCCTCTGGCTCGCGACTCGCAAGGTCGCCTTGGTGTTCGTGGTGGTGCCAATTCCAGCACGGTCAACGTCAGCGTGACGGTAGACGCCTCTGATGGCGGGGGCACCATGCCAGACCCAGCGCGCCTGGCCGAGGCCATCAAGGTTGTGACGCGTCAGGAAATTGCACTCGCGCGCCGTAACGGCGGGCAACTCGCTTAAGGAGGCAGCATGCTGGCATTCACATGGCGGGCGACTTATGACGCCTCCAGAGTGATCACCCCGACGGTCAAGGTGATCAAGTTCGGCGATGGGTACGAGCAGCGGCAGGGAACCGGCATCAACCGCCAGCCGCGCAAGTACTCGCTGGTGTTCAAGCGGATCAACTCCGAGATTGACGCCATCGACGCCTTCCTGGCCGCCCGTGGCGCCGTCGAGGCGTTCAACTACACCCATCCCGGTCACCCGATCGGGGTTTTTGTTTGTCGTGAGTGGACGCGTACCGATGTGGCGCGCGGCATCGACAGTATTTCCGCGACCTTTGAGGAGGTGTTCGAGTGAGTGCACTTCAAGGTCAGCTTTCACTATCAACCGGTCTGTCGATCTGGGAAGGCTTCGAGTTGGTGTTGCCTGACCAGACGATTCGCTTCCACGCCGGGACCAATGAAAACCGGGGATCTGTCATCTGGCAGGGCAACGTTTACACACCCTGGCCGATTCAGGCGCAGGAGTTCGCCACACCCAGCCAAGGTTCTCCGGCTCGCCCCAAACTTCAAGTCGGCAACTTCGGCGGCACCATTTCCGCGCTGTGCAGACAGTACGACGACCTGCTCGTCGCCAAACTCAAGCGCCGGCGCACGCTGGTTAAGTACATGGATGCGGTGAACTTCGTTCAGAGCAACTATCTGCTGTGGTCGGAAGAGGCGACTCAAACGGTCTGGACGAAGGCCGGCGTCACGGCCTCTCTGCCTGCACTATTTGATCCTTATGGATCGCAAGTCAGTCAACTGGTGGAAGGATTAACAACCTCTCACTACATTCGGCAGGTCGGAACCGCCTTCCCAGCTGAGTGGTACACGGCATCTGCGGTAGTCAAATTGTGTGATGCGGACAGACCGCAAGTGCGTATTCGCTTGGCTGACAGCGTGGGTTTCCGTTCCGATGCTTTTATGGATCTATCCACAGGGCAACTGCTTAGCACTGTTAGCCCGGATAGAGGTGTCGTGAACCTCGGCGGCGGCTCATACCTGATTTGGTGTTCAGGCCTTTTAGACCCAGCGGCCACTTCGTTCGATTTTCGTGTGCTGTCGCGCGACGCCTCCGGGAGTGAAACCTACACGGGGAACGGGACCAGCGGGTTCTATGTTTCCAGCATGCAGCTGACCCGCTCCAGAGGCTTGCTGGCCTACCAGAAGACCGGCGCTAGTTGGAACCCTACGGCCAACCCGACCGAAGAGTACCCGGTCGAAACGTGGATCATCACGCGCAAGGCCAGCGAGACGCCGGCCGCAATTGAGTTCGAACTTGGCTCGCCGCTCGACCTGCAGGGCGTGAAGCTACCGCGGCGCCAGGTGATTGCAGGAACCTGCCTATGGGCATACCGATCTGGCGAGTGCGGTTATGCCGGAGGCCCGGTGGCGGACTACGCGAATCGTCCGACCAGCGATCCGGCCCTAGACCAATGCAGTCGCTCCGTAACTGGCTGCAAGCTGCGCTTTGGTGAGTTTGGCGAGCTGCCCTTTGGCGGCTTCCCAGGTATCGCCCGCGTTCCGAGACTTTGACCATGAGCGAACTGTTCAACAAATGCCGAGCGGACGCTGAAGCGCATGCCCGCGCCGAGTATCCACGCGAAGCTGTGGGCCTGGTCGTCAGCGCTCGCGGCAAGCCGTCGTATGTGCCTTGCCGCAACCAATCAGAAGAGCCTGACCACTTCATCCTGCATCCGGAAGACTATGCTGCGGCTGAAGACTTGGGCGACATTATCGTCGTCGTGCACTCACATCCGGATACCGGCCCCGAACCGAGCCTGCACGATGTTGCCAGTCACGCGGCCAGTCGCTTGGCGTGGTGGATCGTCGGGTTGCAGGAGGGTGTGGCAACGTGGCATGAGATGCCGGCCGCTGGGGAAATGCCATTGGAAGGCCGGGTCTTCGTCCACGGCGTGATTGACTGTTACACCCTGGTCCGCGACTACTACCGGCAGGTACTGGGCATTGAGTTGATGGACTTCTACCGCAAGGACGACTGGTGGCACAACGGCGAGAACTTGTACGTCGATAACTTCGAGCGGGCCGGATTTGTCCCGGTAGACACCCCAGAGCCTGGCGACTTGATCGTCATGGCCATCGGTAGCCCAACGCCGTGCCACGGTGCGATCTGGCTGGAAGGCGATGTGCTGCTGCATCACCTCTACGGCCGGCTGAGCTGCCGCGAGGTCTACGGTCGCGCCTACCGCGAGTGCACGACGCACATCATGCGCTACAAGGGTGTGAAAGCCCCTGATGAGTGCCGTCAAATGTCACCGTTCACATGAGTCTCGTGAATCGAGGCCCTGTATTTACGCGCAACCTCCCTGTTAGAGTCGGCAAAACACAAGGAGGCTCAGCAATGCGGAAAGCTATAACAGCCCTGGCACTGATCATGCTGGCGGGGTGTACCACTTCAGGCCTGGAGAAAGACCAGCCAGCCTTTGCAGGTCAGTCCCAGAAGACGCCGAAGCAGCTGGCTCAATGTATCGGGCCTAAGTGGCAAGCATACAACTCATCTACCAGTTCGATTGAAACCGAATCAGGCTACAGGATTGCAGCGTCCGCCGACTTAACTGGTGTCGTAGCGCTGGCGGTTATCGATAAAGCACAGTCCGGATCAACTGTTCGGGTATTCCTTCCCATGGATTGGGCAGCGACCAGCGCATGGAAGGACGCCGCCAAAGCCTGCATCTGACCATCGAAAACACCAAGCCGCCTCCGGGCGGTTTTTTATTGCCTGGAGAAAAGTATGAGCGCCGTCCACCAAAATGCCATGACCAGGATTTTGCTCTCTGGCAGCTTGGCTCAGGCATTCGGCCGCGAGCATTTTCGCCTCCTTGAAACCGGCACTACTGGCGAGGCCTTCAGCGCGCTGAAGCACACCATCCCAGGATTCGAGGACTTTATTCGTGATTCATCGCGCAAGGGCCTGCGTTACGCCATCTTCCGCAATCGGGAGAACGTTGGAGAAGAACACTTCACCCTGAGCGGGACAACGGAAATCCGCATTGTGCCAGTCATTTCTGGCAGTAAAAACGGAGGTCTTTTCCAGGTCGTCGCAGGAGCAGCACTCATAGTTGCAGGCGCATTTATCTCGACAGCTAGCTTTGGTGGGGCCGCGCCTCTGGGTGGGCTCTTGGTGAAAGTAGGTATCGCCATGGTAATTGGCGGTGTGGTGCAAATGCTCACACCCGTACCGAAAACATCCAGCCAAGAAGACCAGGCCAGCACCGAAAACAAACCCAGCTACCTCTTCAATGGCGCGTTCAACTCCACGCAGCAAGGTCTCCCCGTGCCTGTGATTTACGGCCAGATGCTGGTCGGATCCAGCGTGATCTCCGTGGGCGCCTGGTCAGAGGCTATCCCGGTATGAGTGAAGTCATTGTCGGCAGAAAGGGTGGTGGGAAGGGGGGCGGAAGCAGCAGCGGATCCACGCGTGCCGTAGTGGAGGCGCCAGATAGCCTGCGCTCACGCCAACACGTTCAGGTACTCCACGCGATTGGCGAGGGCGAGATCGAAGGGATCGTCGGCGGCTATCAGGGCGTTTTCTTTGATGATGTGCCGCTGCAGAACTTCGATGGAAGCCTCAACTTCTCGAATGTGCTGCTCGAAACGCGCCCGGGCACGCAATGGCAGACTTATCTGCCGGTCACCGGCCTTGAGGCCGAGCAGTCTGTTGGCGTCGAGCTGAAATCAGGCGTAGCCATTGAGCGCGCAATCACCGACACCGATGCCGACGCGGTACGGGTGACCATCAGCGTCCCGCAGCTCTCTGAGCAGAACATGCAAAATGGGGACACGACCGGCTCGTCAGTCACCTTTCGTATCGAGGGTCGCCTCAATAACAACGCCTGGTATCCGCTTTGCTCTGATCTGACGATCACCGGCAAGACGATGAGCCGTACGCAGTTCTCGTATTACCTGCGGCTGTCCGTTTCGGTGGGGCTGCCCCGCTATATCCGGGTGACACGTCTTTCTGCTGACTCTGGCAGTGCGGCCATTCAGAACCGCACCTTCTTCGACAGCTTCACGCTGCTGTGGGATGAGAAGCTGCGTTACCCGAACACCGCGCTTTGCGGGGTATCGATTGATGCCCAACAGTTCTCCAGCATTCCACGCATGTCTTTCCTGGTGCGCGGTATCAAGGTTTTGGTGCCGAGCAACTACAACCCGTTCACCCGCGTCTACACCGGCTCATGGAATGGAACGTTCCAGAGGGTCTGGACCGATAACCCGGCCTGGATCTGGTACGACATGCTGACCAATACCCGCTATGGGTTGGGTGGCCTGCTTGACTCAGCGCTGATCGATAAGTTCGCGCTGTACAGCATCGCGCAATATTGCGATGCGCTGGTCCCTGACGGGTATGGCGGCTTGGAACCGCGCTTTACCTGCAACCTGGCGCTTACTACCCAGCAAGACGCTTGGAAGCTGGTCAACGATATGGTTTCCGTGTTTCGTGCCATCAGCTTTTGGGCGGGAGGCACGCTGACCGCGGTGCAGGATGCGCCTCGCTCCAGCCGATACCTGTTCAACAACTCGAATGTGGTCGGCGGCGATTTCAGCTACCAGTCGGTCGCCTCCGATCAACGCTACAACGTCGCAGGCGTGACCTGGAACGACCCGCTGCAGCAATACAAGCAATCGGTTGAGATTGTTGAGCGCCCGGACCTGATCGCGAAGTGGGGGCGAGTCCAGCAGAGTGATGTTGTCGCTATCGGCTGTACGTCGCGAGGCCAGGCCCGCCGTTTGGGGCGCTGGCTGCTCTACGCAGAGAGTGAGGCGGTCACGTTTGCTGTTGGGGCTGACGGAGCCATTCCGCTGCCTGGCGACATCATTGATATCGCCGATGCCAATCGCGCCGGGGCGCGTAATGGTGGCCGGCTGCTTGCCGGTAGCACCACCACCACGTTGCTTCTTGATGCCCCAATCGGGTCTGGCGGTTCCGGCCTGGTCGCCGTCATCCTTCCTGACGGCACCTACGCATCGCGGACCATGAACGTCCTGACAGGCGCAACAGCGCTGGTCGTTTCGCCTCCGCTGCCGGCAGCGCCGCTGGCTTCTGCGCCGTGGGCATTTTCCGCCACGACGCTGGATACCCAAAAATTCCGTGTTATCGGCATCAGCGAGGGCGACGACGGCACTTACGCAATAAGCGCCGTGGCGTTTGATCCCGACAAATTCAACCAGGTCGAGTTTGGCACGCCAGACACGGATAACCCGATCAGCAACGTCAACCTCGGCGCACCGGCGGCGATGGGGCAACTCACCTTCCTTGAATCGCTGTACGACACCGGGACGGGAGTCGCTGCTGCGAGATTGACGGTGAGCTGGACGCAACCCGCCCGCGCAATGCGCTACCAGGTGGAGGTCATGAAGCCTGGCGGAAACTGGGAGTACGTCACGGAGGTGTCGACGCCGAGCATCGAATTTGACTCGGCATCTTCTGGCCTATGGTCGGTTCGGGTCACTCCGAAGTCAGTGCTCGGGCTTTCCGGTCAAGCTGCGTTGCAAACCTATAACGCACAGGCCTTGTTGGCTCCGCCATCGGCGCTTAGTGGTTTGCGCCTGGACGTCATCAATAGCGTTGCCACTCTGGCGTGGGACCCTGTTCCAGAGCTCGATGTGAAGCTCGGCGGTAGCATCAACATCCGCCAATCGCGTAGCACATTGGCCAACTGGGATTCGGCATTGCCGCTCACTGAGGCGGCCGGGCGATCAACATCCGCAGTGGTATCGCTGCTCCCTGGCAAGTACCTGGCTCGCGCAGTTGACTCCTCTGGCGTCGGCGGCCCGATCACGGAAGTCTGGTCCGATGCTCAAGTTCCTCTGCCTGACAACGTTGTGCTGACAGTCACTGAATCACCCGCATTCTCAGGGGTGGCAGTGAATGCTGCGGCGTCTGATGGCGTGTTGAAAATGGCTGCGCTCGGTCTGTTCGATGATATTCCCAGCCTCGATACATGGCTCGGGGAAATCGATAAGTACGGCGGTTCGCGGCTGACGATGACCTACAGCTTCGCTGCGCCTTCCGATCTCGGATACGTCTACGACTGCCGCCTGACGGCCAATGTAGAGGCCGCGCTTTACGATGATGGCAGCTACATCGACACGATCACTGATTTCGATTCGATGACCAGTATCGACGGCGACCCTCCGGTTGGCGCCTCGCTGTCGTTGTGGGTTCGAACGTCCGATGTGTTCCCGGCCGTTTGGTCAGCATGGAAACCGTTTGTTGTCGGCGACTACCGCGCTCGGCTGTTCGACTTTCAGCTCCGTGGCGAGGTTCAGCTTGCGACAAACTGGATCGACGTCTCGACCCTTGAGGTGACGATCGATATGCCAGATCGCATCGAGAGCGGGAATGATCTGGC
The DNA here is from genome assembly GCF_008801475.1 of Pseudomonas moorei. Lineage (GTDB taxonomy): Bacteria > Pseudomonadota > Gammaproteobacteria > Pseudomonadales > Pseudomonadaceae > Aquipseudomonas > Aquipseudomonas moorei. Next base: position 270,186 of record NZ_VZPP01000001.1, read on the forward strand.
GGTGCCTGCGCTTGGCCTGACGATCACCTACGCACCACCATTCAAAGCCAATCCTGCAGTCAGCCTGACCGCGCAAGGCCTATCGCCTGGCGACTACCTCGACGTTTCTGCAAAGACCGCAACAGGCTTCACGGTCTTCATCCGCAATTCCAGTGGGGTCGCCCAGTCGGGCCGCTCGATTGACTACATCTCAAAGGGATACTGACCTATGTCGCAGCACGATATGACCGTGGACAACGGTGCGGGCGTTGCTGTCCGCGCCGATATCAACTTGGCGCTCAAGGCGCTGGCCTCGCAGAGCAGCGGGGCATCGGCCCCAAGCCCTACCTTCCCAGCGCAAGTGTGGGCTGACACCGGGACAGGAAGGCTTAAACAGCGGGATGCTGCAAACGCAAACTGGGTAGACAAGGGGCCAATCGATGGGGCTATGGCTCCGCTTGACTCGCCGCTTTTTACCGGTCAGCCAGCGGGGCCGCTGCCGTGCGTGGTTGGACAGGTCAGAAATGCGAAAATGTCCATCACGGCAGCCAGTGCTACCGGGACCTTAACTGCCGATGAAGTGATCGTTAAATCCGCGCTCGGCGGGAATTCGTATCGACTTCCGAGCTTCAGCAAGACAATTAACCTGGGGGCGACAGGCGCCGGCGGCATGGATATCGGGTCGTCGCCGGCCAGTGGGTGGGTAGCTCTTTACGCGATTTATAACCCCACTACCGGCACCAGCGCGCTCTTGGCTAAAAACGCCACGGCCGGCGTGCAGACTGAAGTGTATTCCGGGGCGAACATGCCGTCGGGCTACACAGCCTCGGCACTGGTTAGCGTGTGGCCGACCACCGGGGCCGGCCAGCTTGCTGTTGGGTCTCAGTTCGACAGGGTGGTTTCAACCCCCGGGGTGTCAGTTCTCAGCACGTCGACACAGCAAGCATCTTTCACCTCACTGAGTATTTCGGCAGCAGTACCGCCAAATGCAAAATTTGCAGCTGGGTACATGCGTATCGGCTCAAATAGCGCGGGCGACTACCTTGGGCAACTCTCATCGAGCGCTTCAGCCCTCGGAACGGTTCTAATTGGCGGTGGATACACCAACGCCTCGGGCTACTTCAATCTGGCGCTAATTACCGCGCAAAATATTTGGTACGCAGCGACTGTTACGGTTGGAACGATGAACGCCAGTATCGTTATTTCCTCATACACTTTTTAAGGCGGCCCATATGCAATACGTTCAGTTTTCTGATTCGTCCGAAGTTTCGGTTGTCTCCGTCTTTGGAAACCCGCAAGACCCCGGAGAATATCCGAATCAGGGTGAGGTCCAGGATGACGACCCGCGATATCTTGCGTTCATCAATCCGCCTCCAGACATGCTGGCGCTGCAAAGCGCAAAGCTTCAGGCGCTGACGCAGCTCACCGTGGCGCAGAAGCAGGCATTGGCCAACCGAATCAGCACCCTCAACGACGCCATTGATCTGGAGATGGCCACTCCAGAGGAAGAGGCGGAATTGCCGATTCGCACGGCTCAGCTCAAGCAATGGAAAACCTATGCAGTGCTGCTTGGCCGAGTTACCAGCCAGATCGGGTGGCCGCCTGAAGTGGTATGGCCTGCTCAGCCGGCGGCCGGCATGGACCTTACTGTCTCAGCGGTAGCACCCGACGCGGCATAGTCGCAACAGAACGCAAGCATCCCGCCATCGAGCGGGTATTTTTTTGCCTGGAGAAAAGCATGCCCATCACTGCGCAGCAGTTGCTGCAGATCCTCCCGAACGCCGGCACACAAGCCGGCGTTTTTGCGTCGGCGCTTAACTTGGCCATGGATCGGTTCCAGATCAACACCCGGCTGCGCATGGCGGCCTTCATTGCCCAGGTCGGGCATGAGAGCGGCCAGTTCCGGTATGTAAAGGAACTCGGCGGCGACCAGTACCTGAGCAAGTACGACACGGGCCCGCTGGCCAAACGGCTGGGCAACACACCAGAGGCTGACGGTGACGGTCAGAAGTACCGCGGTCGTGGCCTGATTCAGGTGACGGGTCACGACAACTACCTGGCGTGCAGCAAGGCACTGTTCGGTGATGACCGCCTGCTGCGTACGCCAGAATTGATCGAGCAGGCCGAGTGGGCCGCGAAGTCGGCGGCCTGGTTCTGGAATTCGCGCAACCTGAACGCCCTGGCTGATACCGGCGACTTTATTGGGGTGACCAAACGTATCAACGGCGGGGTGAACGGCCTGGCCGAGCGCCAAGCCTTCTACGCCACCGCGCTTAAGGTGCTGGCATGACGATCTGGCTGCGACTCCTTCCTTATATAGGTGCGCTGCTGATTGGCGCAGCTGGTTCGTGGATGTGGCAGGCCAACAGCTACGGCAAGATCATCTCCGATAACAAGGCAAGTTTTCAGACCGATCTGACATCTATCGCCAATGCCGGCGCAGCGCAGGCCAGACAGGCAGTGGAGAAGCAGCAAATTGCCGAGAAGGCCCGTGACGATATCGACGCCAAAGCCACGCAGGAGAAAACACATGACCTCGCTGAAAATGAAAAGTGGCGCCGCGCTGCTGCTGATTCTGCTCGCCGGCTGCGCATCGCGGGAAGTTGTCGTGCCAGTGGTGGGGACGTGTCCAGTACCGCCGGCGCCACCAGCCTGGGCGATGCAGGAACCGTCGAACTCTCTGCAGCTTCTGGATCAACTGTTTTCGATATCCGCGCCGGGATCATTGCCGATCAAGCAGCCCTGAAGGCGCTTCAGACGTATGTGATGAATGTGTGTCGATAGGGATTGTGTTCAGTCGGCAGAACGCCGCAGATGAGCGTTGATGAAGCGGGCCGGGCTGGATTACCACGGCCACGCTCGTGATACAGTGTTACTGACGCAAAACTGACGCATCAAGTTTGTTGGCAAGTTCGCGGAAGCGCTTGGCGAGTGCTTCGGTGAGAGCTATATCTGCGGCGTCCTCAATCTTTTTTGAGCCTTGATACTCGAAATTCTCAATCCACCGAACGACAAGATCACCAAGGTCGAAGCGAAGCACTTCGTTCTCGCAATTTTCATCGCAAGTGATAATGATCGTATCCGGAGATTCAACTGCCTTGCCGCCAGCCCCATCACTTTCTGGAGCCCACATCCATGGCAGATGCGCTGAATGATATTCCATCGTCGGTACCCCTAAAGTACGAGCCTAATTGAGGGTGCGGCAGATCGGTTAGGCGCCGATCGTTCGGGAGCTACCCTAGCCGCGAATTGATAGTAGCAGCAGCTCGATAAAAGTACATCATTTAGCACATCAAAATCATTGTTCCGCCTAGATTCCCAATAAACATTGGGAAAACAGGCTTGAGTTAGGTTCCGGCTTCGGGCACCATGAATATCAAGGGCTTGCATGACATACCTCATGCAAGCCCTTCTTTCTTTTTTCGCCATCAAAAAGTCTTTTCCGCATTCGCGCCCTGTAGCCGCCTTTGCCTGTCAGTCGTGCACCTGAAACTTTCCTTGGCATGCCCGGCCTGGCTCTGTTTAGTGACGCTTGAGCCCGCGCGGCGGCGTACTATAGGTTCAATACAGGAGATGGCATTCCTCCTTTAACCGCCTTGTGCTGATGATGCCTGCGTCAACCCTGGACAGGGAGCGTAGGCGTGCACCTGTCCTTCAACTCAGGACAGAATCATGACACCCATTCTTCAGCCAGCTTGCTCTCGTGCCACGCGGTTATTCGCATCCCCTCGGCCAGATCAGCCAGGAGGAGACCTGCAACCATGCTGAAATCACTCCTGGTTATTGCTGTCGGCGCATCACTTGGCGCCTGGCTTCGCTGGCTGCTGGGTATAAAGCTCAATGCGCTGTTCCCGACGATTCCTCCCGGCACTGTGGCGGCCAACATGGTCGGGGGCTACATCATCGGCTTCGCTATCGCGTTCCTGGCCGCATCCCCCTCCCTGAGCCCCGAGTGGCGTCTGCTGGTTATCACGGGTTTCTGTGGGGGACTGACTACCTTTTCCACGTTTTCAGCCGAAACAGTTGCCCTGATTCAGGAAGGCAGGCTCCTGTGGGCACTCGGCTCGGTTTCATTGCACGTCGTGGGCTCACTGGTGATGACCGCTGCCGGGCTCTTGACCTATCAAATGATTGGCATGCGGTGAGGAGATGAAAATGAACGGGTTCCTGGTGATTTTCTTTACTCAACAGAACCGCCGGTATCAGGGGAAAATGCTCGGCGACTGGATCGTTGATCTGGCGAAAGAAATGGGGCTGCGTGGCGCAACGTTGTCCACGGGCATTGAAGGTTTTGGACACACAGGTCGAATGCATTCCTCGCACTTTTTTGAGCTTGCGGATCAACCTACGGAGATTCGCATGGCTATCACCGAGGATGAATCTGAAAGGTTGTTCAGGAGGTTGGAGGTTGAGGACATTTCCGTGTTCTTCTTGAAAACGCCCATCGAAATGGGTTTCGCAGGAAGAAAGGCTGAATCGCTCCAGAGTTTCCAGGCACCCTGAATGCTCATTGCTTGACGTCGTTCAAACTCGACCGGTGAGGGCGATCCGCAAGCCACGTGCAGCCCGCCTTAGGCCCACGCTCTGTCGCAGAACCCTCTAGAGTTGATCTCAGATGGATTGGAGGATCAGCTTCCGGTCAGTCTCGAGAGGCACAAGCTCATGGTTCACACCCGACGCAGATTGATGTGGCATGGCATGTTTCTGTTCTTCCTGGGCCTGTGTACCGGCCTCGTCGAACAGCAATTCAGCAATCCGCGCATGGGGCTTACGGCGCACCTAGAGGGGGTGATGAACGGAATCCTGCTCTTGGCAGTCGGCGCGGTCTGGATGGAGGTGAATCTTTCTTCGCGCAACAAGGCGATTGCTTACTGGACGCTGCTTTACGGGGCCTATGCGAACTGGGCGGTCACGACACTGGCGGCCATTTTCGGCACGACCGCCATGTCGCCGTTCACCGGGGCAAGGCAGGCTGCCAACGTGTGGCAGGAGGGGCTGGTGACCGTCGGTTTTGCGAGTGTGGGGATCGCAATCATCATGGCGGCGCTGTTGCTGCTCTGGGGGTTACGCCAGCTACCACCCGTCAATAAATGAATCCACGCCTTCCGTGGAATGCATGCCCTGGCCGGCGACGTTCAGTTATCCGCATCGGCGGGGAAGGTGCCGGGAGCCTGACAAGCGGCAAAAATGAAAAAGCCCGACATCGGGGCCGGGCTCTCCAATACAAGCAGTTTTAACTCTTTGCGTCACCGGGCGGCGCTGACATGCGCCGATCCGGGCCTGCGGGATTGCCGCTGTTTATCAACCTTCTTTCCAGCAGAATATTTTGCAACGCTTCGCGGTCTGACGGGGTCAACTGGTGCTCTCGTGCTTTGAGTTCCAGCAGGATGGGGCTGGACCATTGACGATAGGTTTGTTCGGCACTACGAGTGGGTGACATCGGTTCCTCCTTGATCAGGCTCCTGTCAAAAAAGGTGTCGCAGTTCGATACGTCTGAGACCCTAGTCGAGGAAGCCGATTATCGCCAATGCAGCGCGTCGGACATCAGCTCCGGAGGTCTAAACGTTGACGGTGCTTTTCTGATCTGGCCGTTTGCGGGAGGCGACCGTGAGGGTGCGGGTGTTGTCCGATCCGATGAAAATCGGGCCGATTTTATAGGCCCGATGTGTGCGTCTAGACGAAAGCCTGACTGCCAAATCCCCGGGGCAGTCTTTGCCGTCCGGCCATGGCCGCCAACCGTTCGGTCCAGGCCTGGCGCCAGTCAGTGACGATATGCGCGACTTTGGCCTTGCGTGCGGCGCGACGTGCCGCGTTACGCTCGTTCCGGCGTGCTTCCTTGAAAACGTCGGTGTTGCGGCAGCTTCGGCATTTCACCCGGTTGAGTTCACGCGTGGAGGTGAGATTGCTTCCCTTGTGACCGCAGGCCAAATGCCCGCTGACTTTGAAGTGAGTGACCATTAGAACGTCTCCTTGGTGACGTGTAAGCGTTGGACCACTCACAACCAGGGACGTTCGGTATTTGCCGGAGCACAAAAAAATCCCGGCGCGTGGCTGGGTCGGGGAAAAGGCGGAAGGCGATCAGGCAGGCACGCGACCGGTGACGATGGCGTCGCCGATCATGCGTGCCGCGTCGGGCCGTGTTTTCGCATCGAGCGTCCAGATCGAATCATCTGAACCGGGGTAGCGGCGGGTCGACAGGTTTGAGCGACGACAGGGTGTTACGAATCAGCGGCGTATCCTTTTCGATGTCGTTCAGACGATCACGAATTCTGAGGGCTGTCGGATGTCCGCCTTGATGATCGACCCAGTCGGCGATTTCCTTGCACGCCGCAGCCAGGCGAACCTGGCGCGAATCAAGCAAGGTGAGCAGGGTGGTGATGGACTCTTTTTCGGACATGGGAAACACCTCCGCTTAAGAAACCTGGTAGTTAGCAGTAAAAAGCCCGCGGGAGGCGAGCTTTCTACCGACGGGGCGCTGATCCTTCAGCTCCTTTGAGTATAGACCCGTATGGGGCACGCTAGAGCGCGTCAGCCTTGACGGGCCATGACGTTTGACCTGGCATTGAGCTGTCGGCAAACGTGCCGGGCGTCTTCCTCGAGATCGTAACCGTCACCGATGAAACCGTGGGTTCGGGTATCGGCGATGCGATACCAGACGGCGGCGTCAGGGGGTAGGTGAGCGGTTTCTCCGGCCCGGCGGCCGTGAATGATGATCTTGTTGCATCGCTTCACGACGAAAATGTCTTCCATGGCGTCACCGCAGCTGATTCGTGTACAGATCAACTATAGAAGTCATTTGCAATCGTGCAAAAAATAGACAAGTCAATTCGTCGGTTCAGACACCCATTTCTCCAGCAACATGGCCAATCCGACTTCCTCGGCGCGCAGGCCTTTACGCATTCGTGGCTTCGGCAACTCAGCCAACGCACCCAATAGAAATCCTTCGAGCACCGCTGGATGGATATAGCACTTGCGGCACACTGCCGGCGTATTGCCTAACTGTCGTGCGACGTTTTTCACCATCTCCACCACATGTCGTTTCGCCTCCGATTCCGGTCGCCATTGCAACTCTCGCAACACCGCCAGGGCGAGCGCGCTGCCGGCCCAGGTGCGGTAGTCCTTGGCAGTGAAGTCGGCACCGGTCAGGGTTTGCAGGTAGGCGTTGACGTCGGAGGACGTGACGGTGTGTCGCTCGCCGTTTTCATCGAGGTACTGAAACAGGTTTTGTCCGGGGATCTCCTGGCAGCGCTTGATGATGCGTGCCAGTCGCCGGTCTTTCACGGTGATCTGATGTTCGACGCCACTTTTGCCACGGAACTGGAACAGGATTGCGCTGCCGTTGATCTCGACATGCCGGTTGCGCAGCGTGGTCAGGCCGTAGGAGCGGTTGTCCCGGGCATATTGAGTGTTGCCGACGCGGATCAGCGTGGCATCGAGCAAGGTGATGACCGTGGCCATGACCTTGTCGCGGCTGAAGCCCGGAGCGGCCAACAAGGCTTCCAGCTGTCTGCGCAGTTTCGGCAAGGCCAGGCCGAAATCCCGCAGGCGCGAATACTTGTCCAGATCGCGAACCTCACGCCAGCGCGGGTGATAGCGGTACTGCTTGCGACCCCGAGCGTCGCGGCCGGTGGCCTGCAGGTGCCCGCGCGGATCGGCGCAGATCCACACATCGGTGTAGGCCGGCGGCACTGCGAGGGCGTTGAGGCGCTGGATCTCGTCCGGCTCGGTGATGCGTTGTCCCGTCGGATCGAAATAGCAGAACTTGCCGCGCAGTTTCCTGCGGCTGATTCCCGGTTGGGTGTCATCGACATAGTGCAAGTCGGAAGGCAGCGCATCGGGCATGGCGATAGTCCTTGGCAAGAAGTCAGGGGGCCGTTACAGGCATTGACCCCACGCCGCTGCAGTCGTGCCAATGCCTTTACGCGAGCACCGCCACGGCTTTGATCTGTGCCCAGAGTTGCTGGCCGGGATGGACGTTCAACTGGTCGCGGGAGAAGCGGGTGATACGCGCCAGTAGCGGGGTCCCCGCCGCATCGACACGGATCAGCACATGGGCGGCATTGTCGGCGCCCAACTCGCTGACCACGGTGACCGGCAGGCGATTGAGGATGCTGCTTTGCTCGGCACTGTGCAGGCTCAGGCTGACATCCCGCGCCTGAACCTTGCAACGCAACGCCTGACCCGTGGCCATCGGCGTGTGCGCCACGCGAATGTTCAAGTCCGTGTCGGGCAGTTGCAGGGTGAGCAATTGATAGTCACTGTCGTAGGCACTGACGCTGCCTTCGATCACCACGCCGGCGTCGTCGCCCAGCGCCAGAGGCAAGTCCAGGCGCGCCAGGGTTTGGCCGATCGGGCCGCTGGCCAGCGCCTTGCCGTTGCTGAGCAGGACGAGGTGGTCGGTCAGGCGCGCCACTTCATCCTGGGAGTGGCTGACATACAACACCGGGATGTCCAGTTCGTTGTGCAGCCGTTGCAGGTAGGGGAGGATTTCGCTTTTGCGCTGGGCATCCAGCGCCGCCAGCGGTTCATCCATCAGCAACAGTTTCGGGCTGGTGAGCAGGGCGCGGGCGATGCCGACTCGCTGGCGCTCCCCTCCCGACAGGTGTTGTGGATGGCGATCCAGCAGGTGGCCGATGCCTAACAGTTCGGTTGCGTGGGCCATGTCGACCCGACGCTGCGGTTTCGGGATACGCTTGAGACCGAACGCCAGATTGCCCAGCACCGATAGATGCGCAAACAGGCTGGCCTCCTGAAACACGTAACCCAGGGCCCGCTTGTGCGGCGCCACGAAAATCTTCCTGTCGCTGTCCTGCCAGACTTCATCGTTGACCTGGATAAAGCCTTGATCGGCCTTTTCCAGACCGGCGATGCAGCGCAGGCAGGTGGTCTTGCCCGAGCCGGAATGCCCATACAGTGCCGTGACACCACGGCCGGGCAGTTGCAGGTCGACATCGAGGTGGAACCCCGGGTAAGTCAATTTCAGGCGCGTTTGAATCATCACTCAGCTCCAGCCTGCTTTGGTTTTACGGCTGGAGTACAGCGCCAGCAACACCGCGAAGGAGAACACCAGCATGGCCCCGGCCAGCCAATGGGCCTGGGCGTATTCCATGGCTTCGACGTGATCGTAGATCTGCACCGAGACCACCCGGGTTTTATCGGGAATGTTGCCGCCGATCATCAGCACGACGCCGAATTCGCCGACCGTGTGGGCGAAGCCGAGAATGGCTGCGGTGATGAAGCCGGGGCGGGCCAGGGGCAGAGTCACGCTGAAGAAGCTGTCCCAGGGATTGGCGCGCAGGGTCGCGGCCACTTCCAACGGGCGCGTGCCGATGGCGGAAAAAGCGTTTTGCAGAGGCTGGACCACAAACGGCATCGAGTACAGGACCGAACCGATGACCAACCCTGCAAAACTGAAGGTCAGGGTACCCAGCCCCAGTGATTGGGTGAGCTGGCCGACAAAGCCGTTTGGACCCAGCGCCAGCAACAGATAAAAGCCGATCACCGTGGGCGGCAGCACCAGGGGCAGGGCGACGATCGCCCCGACCGGGCCGCGCAGCCAGGATTGGGTGCGCGAGAGCCACAACGCAAGCGGAGTGCCGATCACCAACAGGATGACGGTCGTCAGGGACGCCAGTTTCAGGGTCAGCCAGATGGCGGAAAAGTCGGCACTCGATAGCGTCATTTAGAGTTGGTAACCGTAGGACTTGATGATGGCGGCGGCTTTTGGCCCTTTAAGGTAGTCAACCAGTGCCTTGGCAGCCGGATTGTCCTTGCCTTTGTTTAGGATCACCGCGTCTTGTTTGATCGGGTCGTGCAGGTTGGCCGGCACGATCCAGGCCGAACCGCTGGTGATTTTACCGTCCTTGTAAATCTGCGACAGCGCGACAAAGCCCAATTCCGCATTGCCGGTGGAGACAAACTGATAGGCCTGGGTGATGTTCTGGCCTTCAACGATCTTGTCCTTGACCTTGTCGGTCAGACCTTCCCTGGCCAGTACCTGGGTGGCCGCCAGGCCGTACGGCGCGGCTTTCGGATTGGCAATGGACAGATGCTGGTACTGGTTGTCGCTCAGGACCTTGCCCAGGGCATCGACATAGCCTTCCTTGGCCGACCACAACGCCAGGGTGCCGACAGCGTAGGTAAAGCGCGAGCCCTTGACCGTGTCGCCTTCGTCTTCGAGTTTTTTCGGAGTGGTGTCGTCCGCCGAGAGGAACACTTCGAACGGCGCGCCGTTCTTGATCTGGGTGTAGAACTGACCCGTCGCGCCGAAGGCGGTCACCAGCTTGTGACCGGTGTCCTTTTCGAAGTCTGCCGCGATTGCCTGGATCGGCGCGGTGAAGTTGGCTGCAACCGCCACCTGGACTTCGTCCGCGTGGGCAGAGCCAAAGGCGAATACAGCGAGAACGCTGGCCAGACAAGTGGGGGCAAAACGTGAGGCGCTAAGGGACATGAAACGGCTCCGTGACAGGCATTACAGAGAGGGGGTGGTAACGCTATATACGAGAATATATAGCGAAATGCCTGCCAACGGAATGAGTTGCACTGGACTGTGGTGAGGGAGCTTGCCCACTTCACCACAGATTTGTGTTGGCTTGAGGGATCGTCAGCGCCCAAGCAACTTGGCCAACCCTTCTTCGGCAAGCCGCCGGGTCAGCTCTGCCGTTGTCATTTCCTTCCCCAGCGGGAACGCCTGTCCGGCCCAGAGGTTGCTGAAATCCGCTTCGCCCTTCGCACGCAAAGGCATCAACGCGCCGCCGGCCAGCGGAAAGGCCGGCGCCTTGTCGCATATCGGCCCCAACTCGCGCATGACCCGATTGAGGATTCCGCGCGCCGGGCGTCCGGTGAAAATGTTGGTGACGGCGGTCTCGCTTTCCCTGGCGGTACGCAATGCCTGGTGATGAGACGCACTGACCTTGGCTTCCGAGGTGAACAGATAGGCCGTACCCACTTGTACCGCCGAAGCGCCCAACATGAAGGCGGCCGCGACGCCTCGTGCGTCGGCAATGCCGCCAGCAGCGATCACCGGTACCCGTACCGCATCGGCGACTTGTGGCACCAGGGCAAAGATCCCGACCTGGCTGCTCAGGTCATCACTGAGAAACATCCCGCGATGTCCTCCCGCTTCATAGCCCATGGCGATGATCGCATCGCAGCCATGCTGCTCAAGCCAGATGGCTTCTTCGACGGTGGTGGCCGAGGACACTACCTTTGCGCCGGTGGCTTTCACCCGATCCAGCAGGGATTGTTCCGGCAGACCGAAGTGGAAACTTACGACTTCGGGGCGAAATTCTTCGACCACCTCACAGGCTGCGTGATCGAAAGGCGCGCGGTTGGACACTGGCGTCGGCGCATCAAAGTCGACGCCCAGCTCCCGGTAGTAGGGCTCCAACAGGTTTTTCCAGTCTCGCGCGCGTTGCTCATCGGCAGCCGGCGGCTGGTGGCAGAAGAAGTTGACGTTGAACGGGCGCGCGCTGTGTTGACGAATGGTCGTCAGCTCCGCGCGCAATTGCTCGATGCTGAGCATGGCGGCGGGCATCGAGCCCAGGCCACCGGCATTGCTTGCCGCAATCACCATGGACGACTGGGTGGCACCGGCCATGGGGGCTTGAATAACGGGCAGTTCAATCCCGAACAGATCAAGAATACGCGTGTCTGGCCATGGGTTCATTTGGAAGGTCTCCGACGTTGAAACCGGGCAGGGCGGTTTAAGCGGTTTTGTAGCAGCAAAGGCTGACCCAAGGCCAGTCAAGTTTGCAGCTGAATCAGCGGCGACGCAGCCCGCCACCGGCGCCAAAAAGGTGATGGGTCAGGCATCGATTCGCGAGTTACCGGACGAGCCAGCCTGAACGCCAAAAAAAGCATGGCCGCAGGTCATGGAAAAAACCGGCGGTATTATGGATTGGCTTAAAGTCGAATGCGGCATTTTTTTACGATGTGGTATTTAATTCAAACCACAACGAGTGATCTCACCAGGAGGCAGTGATGTTCCAAGGTATTTTGATCGAGAAAGACGACAGCGGTTACCGCGCCGCGCTGCAGCAGATCGACGACAACCAGTTGCCTGAAGGCAATGTGACCGTGCGTGTCGACTACAGCACCCTGAACTTCAAGGATGGCCTGGCGATCACCGGTAGCAGCCCGGTGGTGCGAAAATTCCCGATGGTGCCGGGGATTGATCTGGCGGGTACCGTCGAAGTCAGCGAGCATCCGGATTACAAGGTGGGTGACAAAGTCCTGCTTAATGGCTGGGGGGTTGGCGAGGGGCACTGGGGTGGCCTGGCGCAGAAGGCGCGTCTGAATGGCGACTGGCTGATTCCGCTGCCCAAGGCGTTTACCGCTGCCCAGGCAATGGCCATCGGCACCGCGGGTTATACGGCCATGCTGTGCATTCTCGCGCTGGAGCATAACGGCGTGACCCCCGAGCAAGGCGAAATCCTGGTGACGGGCGCCAACGGCGGCGTAGGCAGTTTCGCCATCGCACTGCTGAGCAAACTGGGTTATCGGGTGGTGGCGTCCACCGGCCGTGTTTCGGAACACGACTACCTCAAGCAACTGGGGGCGAGCGAAATCATCGACCGCGCCACGTTGTCCGAGCCGGGCAAGCCCCTGGCCAAGGAACGCTGGGCCGCGGTCATCGATTCGGTCGGAAGCCACACCCTGGCCAATGCCTGCGCCAGCACCAAGGCCAACGGGACGGTCGCGGCCTGTGGTCTGGCGCAGGGCATGGACTTCCCGGCCTCTGTCGCCCCCTTCATCTTGCGTGGCGTGACCCTGGCGGGCATCAACAGCGTGACGCAACCCAAGGCCAAGCGCGTGCAGGCGTGGGACCGTCTGGCCAGGGATCTGGATTTTGCCCTGTTGCCGCTGATCAGCCATGAAATCGGGTTGAGCGAAGCGATTGAAGCGGCACCGCGCTTGCTCGCCGGCCAACTGCGGGGCAGGGTTGTCGTCGACGTCAATCGCTGACAAGGTGGGCGCCATTGCGGCTCGTGGGGGCCGCATACCTCACGACAGGGAGTGGCGCCTCAATGGAAATCAAACAGGTCTACGTGGCTCCGATGAACATTTCGGGGCTGAAGGTACGGACCTTCAACAGTGCGGAGCAATCGGCCGATACGGCGAAGATCGGTCCGATGTGGGGGCGTTTCTACAGCGAACGATTGTTTGAGCGCATTGCCCCGGAACAACCCGAATCAGCGGTCTACGGCGTGTATTCCGGGTACGAGTCGGATGCCGGCGGGGCATTCGATGTGACCGCCGGGATCGCCGTCACGACCCCGGTCCAAGGCTATGAGACGATCAGCATCGAAGCGGGCCAGTACCTGGTATTCGAAGGGAAGGGGCCGATGCCTGTTGCGGTTATCGAGGCCTGGCAACGCATCTGGGGTTATTTCCAGGCAAACCCGCAGATCCAGCGGCGCTACGCCACTGACTTCGAACGCTACAGCGCCGAGCAGGCCGTGGCGGTGTATATCGGCATCGTCTAGGGCTGCGCTTCCCGTTCCAGCAGTTGCCGCTTGCGCTCCACACCCCAGCGATACCCCGACAGATTGCCATCGCTGCGCACCACGCGGTGGCAGGGGATCGCGACCGCCAGGCTGTTCGCGCCACAGGCCTGAGCCACCGCGCGAACGGCTTTCGGCGCGCCGATTTGCCGGGCGATATCGGCGTAGCTGGCCGTGCTGCCCACGGGAATGTCCCGCAGGGCTTGCCACACCCGCTCCTGAAACGCCGTGCCACGAACATCCAAAGGCAAGTCCAGGCCGAGCGCCGGGGCCTCGATGAACCCTACGACCCTGGCGATCAGTTGCTCGAAGTCTTGATTGGCGCCAATCAGATTGGCCCGGCGGAACTTGTCCTGCAGATCGCAGACCAGTTGCTGCGGGTCGTCGCCCAACAGAATCGCGCACACCCCGCGTGCGCTTTGCGCCACCAGAATCGCGCCGAGGGAGCATTGGCCGACGGCAAAACGGATGTCATTGTTCTGGCCGGCGGCGCGGTAATCCGTGGGTTTCATGCCCAGCAGTTGATCCGCGGTTTCATAAAAGCGGCTGTTGGAGTTGAAACCGGCGTAGTACAACGCGTCGGTTACCGAACCGCCATCGGTCAAACGCTCCCGAACCCTGCGTGAACGATGCGCCGCCGCATAGCCCTTGGGTGTCAGGCCGGTGACCGCCTTGAATACACGATGGAAGTGAAAGCTGCTCAGGCCTGCGGCCGCGGCCAGTTCGTTCAATGCAGGCAGTTCTTGCGCGTTTTCGATCTGCCGGCAAGCGGCGGCCACGGTGGCGGCATGCTGCGCGGCCACGGCGCTTTGATCTTTCGCCGCGCGTTTGCTCGGACGATAACCCGCCGCTTGCGCCTGTTCGGCGGTATCGAAGAATTCGACATTCTGCGGCTTTGGTAAACGCGCCAGGCTGCTGGGGTTGCAGTAGATCCCGGTGGTTTTCACCGCATAAACAAACTGTCCGTCTGCCTGCGGGTCACGAGCGACGACGGCGGCCCAGCGAGGATCCTGTTCGGTGCTGATGTTTGGCGATTGGCTTGTCATGGCGGTATGTCCGTTGACCTGTTTGCGGCAGATTAACCACGTTGGAATGTCGTCACACTCCGCTGCTTGCGGTCAAATCCGAAAGATTCATCCTGCCGTGCGGAAGGTGAAGTTGATCCGTTGTTCACCCAGCAGTGAATGTTGGCCTTCCTTGATCGGCAGGACGCCGTGATATCGCAAGCGATCGACACCGCCCCAGACCACGATGTCGCCGTGCAGCAGCGGTACACGCTGGCTTTTGTCAGTGCGTTCAAAACCTCCGAAGAGGAACATGGCTGGCAACCCGAGCGATACCGAGACGATCGGCGCGGCGTAGGTGTTTTCGTTTTTGTCCTGATGCAATGACATTTTCGCCCCCGGGACGTATCGGTTGATCAGGCAGGAATCGGGGACAAAATCGCTGAATCCGGCCTCCCGCGCCGCGGCTTGTGCCAATTGCAAAAACACTTCCGGCATTTCCGGCCAGGGCTGGCCGGTCTGCGGGTCGTGGCGCGTGTAGCGATAACCGCTGCGGTCGGTGGTCCAGCCCAAATGGCCGCAACTGCTCAAGGCGACCGACATGGTAAAACCGCCAGGCGTGACCATCTGCCGAAACGGTGCCGCTGTCAGCACAGCCGCCAGTGCCGGCAGTAAACGCTCCAGCCAGGGCAGGGCATAGCCCCTCAAGACGTATGACTGTTCGCCAATCTGCTCGCGCCGGGGTTGCTGCACGGGCTCCGCGTCGGCGAACAGATCAAGGGTGGTCGGCTTCATGGTGTTCATAATGCGTCGTGGAAAATAATGCCTAGGGTATGCCGTTTTCCGCTGTGCAGGCGACTCACGCCGTGTCGCATCGTCACCCGGTAGTCGCCTCGGGTACCCTTGACCGGCCGTTGACTGACCGCAAAGATCACGCCATCACCTTTCCTCAGATCGATAACCTGTGGGCGTGACTGCATGCGTGGGCGCTGTTCGGTCAGCACGAATTCGCCGCCGGTGAAATCTTCCCCCGGGTCTGACAGCAAGATCGCCACTTGCAGCGGGAACACGCATTCGCCGTACAGGTCCTGATGCAAGCAGTTGTAGTCCTGGGGCCCATATTGCAGGAGCAATGGCGTCGGGCGTTGTTGGCCGGCAGCGTGGCAAAGGGCGAGGAAATCTTCATGGTCTTGAGGAAAACGGTTCGGCAACCCCATCCGTTCGTGCCAGCGATTGGCAATCGGGACCAGACGTGGATAGAGCGCCTTGCGCAATCGGGCAACGAGATCCGGCAACGGGTATCGGAAGTATTTGTACTCGCCACGGCCAAATCCGTGGCGAGCCATGATCACTTGCGAGCGAAAGGGCTCGGATCGAGGGTAGAGAGCGCTGATCGAGTCACAGGCATCAGGGTTCAACAGCGACCGCAGGACTGCGCAACCGTCCTGGTCGAGTTGCTGTTCCACTCGCGCCCAGTCGATGGACATGGTTCCGACTCCTTGAATAAAGGTGAGACGGCCAGTCTAAGGGGCGGTGATGGCGCGAACACTCCGACACTTGCGGTCGAATTTTCAACGCCGGGAGCAGACATCCATGTTGCCGCTCCCCTGGGCATTACAGCGCTTTGCTGACGCTGATATCGCTGATGACGTCTTCGCTCTGGCCGTGAATGGCGTCCAGCGCGGCTTTGGCCTCTTCCGGGGTGCCGTGTTCAAGCTGGGCAAATTCGAAGCGACGCTCGCCGTTGAGCTTGTATTTGATGACGTATTTGGTCGTTTGGGCCACGGTCATACCTGTCTGTGTGCGGACTGGGGGCACTCAGCTCAATTTCGAGCTGGAGCGGCGGATGATCTTGATCGAGTGAGTCAGGGTCGGTTTGCGGGTCACGCTGATCGCCCGGCGGTTGACCGTGTCGATAGTGATGTTCCAGAAACCGGTACTCGGCGCGGTGATGCGGGCCGGGAAGGTGTCGAACGCGCCACCGTGGTAGGTGTGACGGCCGCCATTCTTGAAGCTGCGGAAGTTGGCGTCGTTCATCAAGCGGATATTGCACATTTGGGAGCATTGGATGACGACGATGTCGTCTTCATTGAGGTGCTCGCGCTGGTGGATAAATTTCATGGGCGCCTCCAGAAGGGCTTTTTCTACAAAATCAAAACGATAGCAATGGGCGATTGGCGCAGTTTATCAGCCCGCAGGCGTTATTATCCGGTCGTTGACGCCCGATTTGGCAATAAAAAACTGATATCGGGCATTCCTTGGGCGTTAAATACAGTATGCCTTGGAGAAAAACAGCGTCTTTGCTGTCGGAGGGTCTTTATCGGAGGTTTTCTATGAAGTGGGGTGCGTGGGTCCTGCCGTTGTTTCTGGCAATCAGTGGTTGTGCAAGTGTCGCGGAGATCAGCGAGACCTTGCCCACCATGAACGTGATTTCAGGCAAGAAGCCCCACGAGTACGCGCAATGCTTGAGCGAAAAGCTCGCCAGCAGCCGTGGTGCCTTGCAGATCGAAACGCATAAGGATGACGTGCGGGTGATCGTGCCGCAGAAGTTCTCGTCGGGGCCGGCCGCGGTATTTGATATCGAACATCGTTCCGGCGGCAGCAGCATCAAGCTGCATGAACGTATGTCCAATGTGCCCCTGCGCCCACGGGATGTGCGCGATGCCGCCACCGTGTGCATTTCCGGCTGATACAATGCCGACAGTCAGCATCGATGCCGTCAAAGCAAGGCTTTGGCGGCATTGTCATTTCTGGAGTCGAGCATGAAGCGAGAGCAGGTACGGGAGCACCATGCACAGGGGCAAATCTCTGGCACCCATGTGATTCAGAACCCGGCGGATCGGGGGGAGTGGATCGTTTTTTTCAAGAAAAGCGGCGGCCGCAGCTTTTTTCTGGTGGATGACAACGATGAAGTCGAATCCTTTAGTCGCCTCGACGATCTGATCGAGACCGTGCGCGGCCTCGGCATCAAGTTCGCCGAAATCCACATGTAAGGCCAATGACCTTACTTGCAGACCACCACGACGCTGCGGTTCTTGTAGTTACCGACGTCGACACCCAGGGTTTTGTCGCTTTCCTTGGTCGCTGGCGTGCCATCGGTGCCCACGATCCGGTAACCGGTGCCGGCGCAGGAGGCGTCGGCCTTTTCGTAGCAGGTAGCCCAGGAGTTGGCTTCCCCGGAACAATCGATGGCCAGACCTTGTTCGCCGTCATTGAGGTACGTGGTTTGGGATGTTGCGCAGCCGCTCAGGGCCAGTATCGCAATCAGTGGCAAGAATTTAGTCATGTCGTTGTCATCGTCAAGGAGGTGGGCAAAGCTGTGACAGCGCCGGCGGCAAAAGGTTATAGCGATAGGCCACTTCTTGCCGAAATTCATAAGAAAGGTTCTTCACGCAATCCTGCGAAACAAAGCTAACGCAGTACAAGGAGCCCGCTTGCTGGCGATGCCCTCAAGTGCGCCGCGTTTATCCTGTTCAAGCGAGTTATCGTTGACGACCATCACCAGCAAGCTCGCTCCTAAAGAGAATGGTGCCCACGCTGCAATGCCCCTAAAAAAGCCCTGCACAATGGCAGGGCTTATGGGGCGCCTCGGGTGTCGATCAGCTCTTGTCCTTGCCGCGTCGCTTGGGTTCCGGGTGCTCCAGCTCCAGCACCGATGCCACTTCAATCGCCAGGGCTTCGGTCGCAAAGGGCCCGGCGATATTTTCACCGGCCACGCTGCCTACCCACCATTGTCCGTCCTTCGCCTTGTTGATCAGGAAACCGTTGACGCTCTTTGCTGCCGACATCTATCTGCCTCGTTGGCTGGTTCAATTGCGCCATGATAGCGCCAAATGCATGCAACGGGTGTCGATGGGCGTATGGTGGTGCGATTGCCGTTCGGTTGACAAACGTGCAAGTCTGACGGCGTCTGCTATCAATAACAGGCCGCCGGGCGATCGGCGCAGCTGTCTGCGGAACTATCCGCAAGAAAATTTCTCTATGATGGCATCGGTTAGCTGGTGCGGGGCATTGTAAGGTGCTCGCCGCCTGATTAGACTGCGCCGAAACTCGTACACACAGCCCTTTCAAGGACTTTTATGATCAAGAAATGCTTGTTCCCAGCAGCCGGTTACGGTACTCGCTTCCTGCCAGCGACTAAAGCCATGCCCAAAGAAATGCTGCCGGTGGTAAACAAGCCACTGATCCAGTACGGCGTCGAAGAAGCTCTGGACGCTGGTTTGACCGAAATTTCCATCGTCACCGGTCGCGGCAAGCGCGCCCTGGAAGACCACTTCGACATCAGCTACGAGCTGGAAAACCAGATCAAGGGCACCGACAAGGAGAAATACCTGGTCGGGATCCGCCGCCTGTTGGATGAGTGCTCGTTCTCCTACACGCGCCAGACGGAAATGAAAGGTCTGGGTCACGCCATCCTCACCGGTCGTCCGCTGATCGGCGACGAGCCTTTCGCCGTGGTATTGGCGGATGACCTGTGCGTCAACCTCGAAGGTGACGGCGTACTCAAGCAGATGGTCAAGCTGTACAAGCAGTATCGCTGCACCATCGTCGCGATCATGGAAGTAGATCCGCAAGAAACCAGCAAGTACGGCGTGATTGCAGGCGACCTGATCGGTGACGACCTGTACCGCGTGCGTAACATGGTCGAGAAGCCAAAACCGGAAGATGCTCCGTCGAACCTGGCGATCATCGGTCGTTACATCATGACGCCGGACATCTTCAGCCTGATCGAACAGACCGATCCAGGCAAAGGTGGCGAGATCCAGATCACTGACGCCCTGATGAAGCAGGCGCAGGATGGTTGCGTGATTGCCTACAAGTTCAAGGGCAAGCGTTTCGACTGCGGCGGCGCCGAAGGTTACATCGATGCCACCAACTTCTGCTTCGAGAACTTCTACAAGACTGGCAAGGCTTACTGATAGCGCCTTTGCTGCTTGTACTGAAAAGCCACCTTCGGGTGGCTTTTCATTTTCTGGCCCTAAATCGATAGCAGCGCTTGCCCAACCCATGGTGGCGGGTATGCTGATGGCCTGCCGAGGAGATAGAAAATGGCCTACGATTTTGACCTTTATGTGATTGGTGCCGGTTCTGGTGGTGTGCGGGCGGCTCGATTTTCAGCCGGTTTCGGCGCGAAAGTGGCCGTGGCCGAGAGTCGCTATCTGGGCGGCACGTGTGTCAACGTCGGCTGCGTGCCGAAAAAATTGCTGGTCTACGGCGCGCACTTCGCCGAAGACTTCGAGCAGGCTTCGGGCTTTGGCTGGACTCTCGATGAGGCGCAGTTCGATTGGGAGACGCTGATCGCCAACAAGGATCGCGAGATCAATCGCCTGAACGGTATTTACCGCAATTTGCTGGTCAGCAGTGGCGTGACCCTGCATGAAGGTCACGCCACGATCATCGATCCGCACACGGTCGAGATCAATGGCGAGCGCCACAGTGCCAAACACATCCTGATCGCTACTGGCGGCTGGCCGCAGATTCCGCAGATTCCGGGGCATGAGCACGCGATCAGCTCTAATCAGGCGTTTTTCCTGAAGGAACTGCCCAAGCGAGTGCTGGTGGTCGGCGGTGGCTACATCGCCGTCGAGTTCGCCGGGATCTTCCACGGACTGGGTGCGAAAACCACGTTGCTGTATCGCGGCGACCTGTTCCTGCGTGGCTTCGACGGTTCGGTGCGCAAGCATTTGCAGGAAGAGCTGACCAAGCGCGGCATGGATCTGCAATTCAACGCCGACATCGAGCGCATCGACAAACAAGCCGACGGCACTCTGAAGGTGACGCTCAAGGATGGCCGGCAACTGGAAGCCGACTGCGTGTTCTACGCCACCGGTCGTCGACCGATGCTGGACAACCTGGGGCTTGAAAACACCGGGGTGAAACTTGACGGGAAAGGCTTTGTTGAGGTGGACGAGCAGTATCAGACTGCTGAACCGTCGATTCTGGCGCTCGGGGATGTGATTGGCCGGGTGCAGCTGACGCCGGTGGCACTGGCCGAAGGCATGGCGGTAGCCCGTCGCCTGTTCAAGCCTGAGCAGTATCGTCCGGTGGATTACAAAATGATTCCGACGGCGGTGTTCAGCTTGCCGAACATTGGCACCGTCGGTTTGAGCGAAGAAGAAGCGCGTGACGCTGGGCACGATGTGGTGATCTTCGAAAGCCGCTTCCGGCCGATGAAGCTGACCCTGACCGAATGCCAGGAGCGCACGTTGATGAAACTGGTGGTGGATGCCGCGACCGACAAGGTGCTGGGCTGCCATATGGTCGGTCCGGAGGCGGGTGAGATCGTCCAGGGGCTGGCAATTGCCTTGAAAGCCGGCGCCACCAAGCGCCACTTCGACGAAACCATCGGCGTGCACCCGACGGCCGCCGAAGAGTTCGTCACCATGCGTACACCGGTCGCCGGTTAATCGTCCCTGGCGGTGTCTGGCGCTGTCGCAACGGCAGCCGCCAGACGCTCGCTTTCCTCCCGTTCTGCCTGCGCCTTGATCAATTCGATTTCCAGCGACTTGTTGATCTGCAGCTGTTCATCGACGTTCTGTTTCAGCGACTGACTTTCCAGCAGGGCGACGCGCAAGCGTTCCTGGAGGAGGGTGCGTTCGCCGTCAACCCGATTGGCCTGTTCCAGTAACTGATCCTGGCGACTGTTGCTCTGCTTGAGCTGTTCTTGCAGCAAGCTCAGCTCACGCAGGGTTCCCCGGTTCTCGGTCAACAGGCGCTCGTTGTTGCGGTGCAACTGGGTGATTTCGTCCTGGCGTACCAGAGCGCTTTGCTGGGCCTGGCGCAACTCCATCTGCAACTGCTGCACCTGGCTTTCATGGCGGCTGTGTTCCTGTTCACGCTGCTCCTTGACGGCACTGCGGTAGTGCTCGAGTGCGTCGCGGGCATGCAGGTGTTTCTCTTCGAGCGAGCGGATCTGCTCGTCCTTGTCTTGCAAGCGCAATTCGAAATCTGCCAGCGCCTGGTTCAGCCCGGCATTGCGGGTTTGTTCGGTCTGCAGCATGGATTGGGTGCTGTGCAGGGCCTCGGATTCCTGGGCCAGCGCCAGGCTCTGCAGTTCGTAGTGCTGCTGCAATTGCGTATTGGCCTGCTCGGCCTGTTGCAAGCGTGTTTCCAGGTCCTTGCGTTGCTGTTCGAACTGCTCGCGGGCCTGGTCGATAGGTTCCTGTGCCTGTTCCTTCAGGCGCTGCGCCAGCCGCGACACCAGGGCCAGCAACTCATCGTCGATAGGCACCGGTGCGTCTGTCTCCTCAGGTTGAGTGCCTTCACCCAATTCTTTCAGGTAGCGATGGATTGTGGTTTTCGAGCCGGTGTTGCCCATCTCGATTCGTACTGCATCGATGCTCGGGTTTTCGCCACGGGCGAGGATCGCCAGACGCGCGGCTTGGACCACTGCTTTGTTAACGCCGCCACGGGCCATGATTTCTCCTGCGATTTTGATGTGTGGTACGTAATGCCGTAATACACAGTGTACCATCGAAAAGAAAAAGATAAAAACAGCAACTAACTGACACGGGATATACTGGTATTACCCCGTGTGATAAGCAGAAATCCGCTTTTGCACCTGCAAAAGCAGTACGCATTCGAGAGTTGGAGCCATGAGTGAGCTGGACCGTTACCTGCAAGCGGCGACACGCGACAACACCCGTCGCAGCTATCGCGCCGCCATCGAACACTTCGAAGTCACTTGGGGCGGGTTCCTGCCGGCGACGGCCGACAGCGTGGCGCGCTATCTGGTGGCCCATGCCGGCGTGTTGTCGATCAACACCTTGAAGTTGCGGTTGTCGGCACTGGCGCAGTGGCACAACAGTCAGGGGTTTGCCGACCCGACCAAGGCGCCTGTGGTGCGCAAGGTGTTCAAGGGGATTCGCGCACTGCATCCGGCCCAGGAGAAACAGGCCGAGCCACTGCAACTGCAGCATCTTGAGCAAGTGATCGGCTGGCTGGAGCAAGAGGTGCAAGCGGCCAGGGCTAATGGCGATCGTCCGGGGCTGCTGCGTGCCAGGCGCGATACCGCGCTGATTCTGCTCGGCTTCTGGCGTGGCTTCCGTAGCGATGAGCTGTGTCGCCTCCAGGTCGAGCACGTGCAGGCCAGTGCCGGTTCGGGTATCAGCCTGTACCTGCCGCGCAGCAAGAGTGACCGGGAAAACCTCGGTCGGACCTACCAGACACCGGCATTGCAGCGGTTATGTCCGGTGCAGGCCTATATCGACTGGATCACTGAAGCGGCACTGGTCCGAGGTCCGGTTTTTCGCGGCATCGATCGCTGGGGGCATCTGAGCGAGGAGGGCTTGCACGCCAACAGCGTCATTCCGCTGCTGCGTCAGGCGTTGGGGCGTGCGGGCATTGCGGCCGAGCTCTATACCAGTCACTCGTTACGCCGTGGTTTTGCTTCGTGGGCGCATCAGAGTGGCTGGGATTTGAAGTCGTTGATGAGCTATGTGGGGTGGAAGGACATGAAATCCGCCATGCGCTACATCGAAGCCAGTCCGTTCCTGGGCATGGCCCGCCTCTCGGAAAAGCCGCTGGAGCCGTAAATTCGGTTTTCTTCTATTAATAACGTTGGCTAATAGCGAAAGCCAATCAGCGGCATGAGGTTTGCCAATGAGCCAACCGTCCGTCGAGTGAGTAAAGTTCTCTCCATCAACTTCTTAACCCCTGACGGAGAGTCAACGATGCCTATCATCAACAGCCAAGTTAAACCGTTCAAAGCGACCGCTTACAAAAACGGCGATTTCGTACAAGTCTCGGACGCTGACCTGAAAGGCAAGTGGTCTGTTGTTTTCTTCTACCCGGCTGACTTCACCTTCGTTTGCCCAACCGAACTGGAAGACCTGGCCGACAACTACGACGCCTTCCAGAAGCTGGGCGTCGAGATCTACAGCGTTTCCACCGACACTCATTTTGCCCACGCGGCCTGGCACAACACCTCGCCAGCCATTGGCAAAATCCAGTACACCATGATCGGCGACCCGACCCACGCCATCTCCCGCAACTTCGACGTACTGATCGAAGAAGCCGGTCTGGCTGACCGTGGCACCTTCGTGATCAACCCTGAAGGCCAGATCAAGATCGTCGAGCTGAACGACGGTGGTGTAGGCCGTGACGCTTCCGAGCTGCTGCGCAAGATCAAGGCTGCCCAGTACGTCGCAGCTCACCCAGGCCAGGTTTGCCCGGCCAAGTGGAAAGAAGGCGAGGCCACTCTGGCTCCGTCCCTGGACCTGGTCGGCAAGATCTAAGTCTGTGACGCGTTTCATCAGGGCGGACTTCCGCACCTTCTAAGCAAGCTGCACCGCCCAATAAAAACGCCCGGGCGAGATTCGCTCGGGCGTTTTTTTATGTCTGTAAATACAAAGGAAATCGCCCGTATGTTGGACGCCAATCTTAAAGCCCAGTTGAAATCGTACCTGGAACGGGTCACCCAGCCGATCGAGATCGTTGCCTCCCTCGACGACGGTGCGAAATCCCGGGAAATGCTTGAACTGTTGAAAGACGTTGCCAGTCTTTCCACCCAGATTACCTTGCTCGACAACGGTGACGATGCACGCAAGCCATCGTTCTCGATCAATCGCCCGGGCGCCGATATCAGCCTGCGTTTCGCCGGCATCCCCATGGGCCATGAATTCACTTCGCTGGTATTGGCCTTGCTGCAAGTCGGCGGTCACCCGTCGAAGGCCAGTGTCGAAGTGATCGAACAGATCCGCTCGCTCAAAGGCGAGTTCAATTTCGAGACTTATTTCTCGCTGTCCTGCCAGAACTGCCCGGACGTGGTCCAGGCACTGAACCTGATGGCGGTGTTGAACCCGAACATCCGCCATGTCGCCATCGACGGCGCGCTGTTCCAGGCTGAGGTCGATGAGCGCCAGATCATGGCGGTGCCCAGCATCTACCTCAACGGCGTGAACTTCGGCCAGGGCCGCATGGGCCTGGAAGAAATTCTCGCGAAGATCGACACCAGTGGCATCGAGCGGCAGGCCGAGAAGATCAGCGCCAAGCAAGCCTTTGACGTGCTGGTGGTTGGCGGTGGTCCGGCCGGTGCTTCGGCGGCGATCTACGCAGCCCGCAAAGGCATTCGTACCGGCGTGGCGGCGGAGCGTTTTGGCGGGCAGGTGCTGGACACCATGGCCATCGAAAACTTCATCTCAGTGCAGGAAACCGAAGGGCCGAAACTGGCGGTGGCGCTGGAAGAACACGTCAAGCAGTACGACGTGGACATCATGAACCTGCAGCGTGCCGACAAGTTGGTAGCGGGCAAGGACGGTGAGCTGCACGAGGTGCATTTCGCCAGCGGTGCGAAGCTCAGAGCCAAGACCGTGATTCTGGCGACCGGCGCGCGCTGGCGGGAAATGAACGTGCCGGGTGAGCAGCAGTATCGCAACAAAGGCGTGGCGTACTGCCCGCACTGCGATGGCCCGCTGTTCAAGGGCAAGCGTGTGGCGGTGATTGGTGGCGGTAACTCCGGTGTCGAAGCGGCTATCGACCTGGCGGGTATCGTCTCCCACGTGACGCTGCTGGAGTTCGACGTGCAGCTGCGCGCGGACGCAGTCTTGCAGCGCAAGTTGCACAGCCTGCCCAACGTCACCGTGATTACCAGCGCGCAAACCACTGAAGTCACCGGCGACGGGCAGAAAGTCAACGGCCTGCGCTACAAGGATCGTCAGAGTGATGAGCTGCGGACGGTGGACCTGGAGGGGATCTTCGTGCAGATCGGTCTGCTGCCCAACACCGATTGGCTCAAGGGCACCATCGAGTTGTCGCCGCGCGGCGAGATCATCGTCGATGCCCGTGGCGAGACCTCGGCACCGGGCATATTCGCCGCTGGCGACGTGACGACCGTGCCGTACAAGCAGATCGTGATTGCCGTGGGTGAGGGCGCCAAGGCTTCCCTGAGTGCATTCGATCACCTGATCCGCACGTCCGCCCCGGCATAAACCGCGGCGCTGAAAACACGAAACCCCATGAGTGATCATGGGGTTTTTATGCAGTCAGTTACAGCGGTGCTGGCTGAATGATCTCGACCCAATAGGCATCCGGGTCCTTGATGAAGGCCAGGCTCTTCATCCGTCCGTCATTCAGGCGTTTCTGGAAGTCGCAGCCCAGCGCTTCGAAGCGCTCGCACGCGGCAACGATGTCCGGCACCGAAATGCAGATGTGACCAAAGCCGCGTGGGTCGGTATTGCCATTGTGATAGGCGAAATCCGGGTCGTTCTCGGTGCCATGGTTGTGGGTCAGTTCGAGAATGCCGGGAATCGATTTCATCCATTCGGTGCGCGCTGCAGCATCGGCCGGGATCTGGTTTTTATCGACCAGGGCGAGGAAGTACAGGCTGAATTCGGCTTCCGGAAAGTCACGTTTCTCCACCAGCGAGAAACCCAGGATCCGGGTGTAGAAGTCCAGGGATTTGGTGATGTCCTTGACCCGCAGCATGGTGTGGTTGAAGACAAACTTCTGGGTCGCGGTATCGGGTTGCGCGGTCACGCCGGGGAAGGTGTTCAGTTCTTGCAGGCTCATGGGCCCTCCGGAAAACAAGTGGGGCTGAAGAATGGCAACAATGATACGCAAGGGCTGTGACATCACCAAACCAAAACCGTCTGCTATTGCCTGACGGCCGGTCGAAGCTCAGACTTCAGGGTTCCCCCAGTGAGTGTGCATTGTAATGAGTCGATTCTGTAAAACCCTGTTCGTCTTGATCGGCGTGCTTTCAGCGGTTGTCAGTGCGCGCGCCGATGCGCCGGTCATGACCTGGCCCGCTGGCTGGCAAGTCGAAGAGGTTCCGCAAGGGGATTCGACTTCCGGGGTCAGCCGCCAGCGTGCCGTGAAAAACGACCAGGGAGGCGTGCCGGTCATGGTGATGGAGCTGACCACGACCCGGGTGGAAAGCGGTCATCAGGTCAATCTGCAGGGCGTGTTGCTGGAAATGCGCAAGTCAGTGCAGAAGGACTTTTTCCAGAGTGGCTATCAAAGCGTCTGTAACCGGATTCACCCGGCAACCTTGAGCCGTTTATCGGCGCTGGAAACTACCTGCACCATCACGCAAAACGGACGTCACGTGCTTTCGCAAACTTTGGTCGCGGCGGTGGATGCCGATAAAGCCTATGTTCTTTCCTATGCAGGGCAGGCTGACGCTTATAAAGCGAGTCAGGATGAAATAGCGGTGGCGCGTAACGGCTTGAAACTTTAGTTGAGCGCTTCAATGACTGCTTTTTTTGCGGGCGTTGAAATGTTTAGATATCCAAAGGGATTAAGCACAAAGTTGGCCGGCAAGTAGCAAGTTGATCGGCCCTGATCGTTGCAATTGGATGGTGTTCATGAAAAAGCCCTGCATTGGCAGGGCTTTGATTTTCAGCAGCGAGCGTTTAGCCACGCAGCCAGGACTCAACGGTGGCAGCACCGTATTGTTCCTTCCAGGCTTTCAAGCCGCGATGGTTGCCACCCTTGGTTTCAATCAGTTCACCGGTGTGCGGGTTCTGATAAACCTTGACCACGCGCGCGCGGCGGGTTTTAGGTGCTGCGACTTGCTGCAGGCCGGATTTGCCCGGGTTCGGATCGAGAATGGCGATGATGTCGCGCAGGCTCTTGCCGTAGGTTTTCATCAGCCCCTGGAGCTTTTCTTCGAACTCGATTTCTTTCTTGAGCCCGGCATCGTTCTTCAGGGATTCAAGCTGCTTGAGCTGTTCTTGAAGCGCTTTTTCAGCGGCACGAAATTCAGCGAGTCTGGACAATATCTTTACTCCAATAGTGTGTTTGGCTGATACCAACCGCAAACAAAGCTATAAGCCAAGAGCCTTGAAGCGACTCGGTGATAATGGCTCACCTGCCAAATTTCCGCAGGCAGGAAAAATTGTAGTAGTTAATTGACCAAGAGTAAATCATGTCTTTATGGTCATGTAACAAGATTAGTTTTTTGATTCAAAT
Source organism: Pseudomonas moorei (assembly GCF_008801475.1). Lineage (GTDB taxonomy): Bacteria > Pseudomonadota > Gammaproteobacteria > Pseudomonadales > Pseudomonadaceae > Aquipseudomonas > Aquipseudomonas moorei. The sequence continues at coordinate 297,586 of NZ_VZPP01000001.1, forward strand.
TGGTGCGCAAAAACGCGGCCTATCGCTAAGGCGGCTAGTTAATGATCGCTTAATGCACTAATGAACTCCGCGCCAGGCATCGGTCTGCCAAATAGATAGCCTTGCAGATAGTTAACGTTATGCGCGGTCAGGTAATCACTTTGTTCCTGAGTTTCCACACCTTCTGCAACCATTGCCAGGTCTAGCTTGTCCGCCAGTTCCATGATGCTGTCCAGAAGATGGCCAGACAGTGTGTCGACGCCGATCATGGCGACGAAGCTCTGGTCGATCTTCAGAAAATCCACATTGAACTGACGCAGGTAGCCGAGACTGGAATGGCCGGTCCCGAAGTCGTCGATGGCGATTTTCACGCCAAGATCACGAATTTGTTCGAACAGCCTGTGGGTGAGGGCGGTAGGTTCGATAAGTTCGCGCTCGGTCAATTCCAGTACCAGGTGAACGGAGCCGGGGGCAAAAGCCTCGAGAAAATCGCGGCAATCCTTGACCAGTTCCAGGTCCTGGCAGTGACTGGCGGTAATGTTGATGCCGATATGAAAGGGTTCGGTGAACGATGCCGACAGGGGCGCGAGCAGTCTGGCGGTCTGTTGCATCAAGGAGCGGGTCATGGGCACGATCAGCCCGGAATGTTCGGCAAATGGAATAAACAGGTCGGGGCGCACCAGACCTTCTTTTGGATGATTCCAGCGCATCAGCACTTCGATGCCGGTGATCTTTTTAGTTGCGCCATGCACCACCGCCTGGAAATACGGAACGAACTCCGCCGCCTCCAGCGCACGACGCATTTCATGGGTCGGTGACGATGTCCGCTTTTGTAGAAAGTATCCGATCGACCCGGAAATCACGCCGAAAAAGATCAGCAAACTGAACAGCGGGGGATACTGACTGGTCATGTAAAGCCAGGTTTCACCCTTGGGAAAACCGGCGGTCACGCTGAACCCATAACGAGAAGAGGCGAGACTGGTTGGCGCCACCGGGACGTCGGGCAGCATGTCGACGTGAAACTTGCCGTCGACGGTCAACCAATTGGGCCCGATTTGCAGAAACAACAATGTCTGGCGCCCAATCAGCCGAAGCACGTTACTCAGGTGATATCCGTCCAGAGTACTCATGGCGCCCTGTTTGCCCATGCCGAGGCGATACACCAACAGAGCCGTATCAGGAGTGACCGGATTGCCCTTCATCAATTCCAACTGGCCTTGGCTGAAATCCCCGGACGCCATCTTCTCGTGATAATCGCCGAACAGGGAACTGCAATAAATGGTGTCGTCCCATACCAGATTGGTCGAACGCACAAAGGGGCGCCGCGTGACCTGTTCACGCAGGGCCAGATTGACATCGCTGCAACTTTGCCCGGCCAGCGGCAATAACTCACGGGCCGCCTGGGCGGTATTGTCGAGCATCAGCTCGAACTGGCGGATGGCTTCTTCGGCGGTCTGTTGAGCACTTTGCCTGAGTGCTCGTTCAGCCTGCATATAAAGGATGACAGAGCCCAATAAAACCGGCAGCAACCCGCTCAACAGAGTCACGGCAATCCTGATACTGCGTCTGCGCGATTTGGCTTTGAGCGGCATTCGTGAAACCTGTAGCGATCAAGTTAGGCTCTCAAATGCTGGCAGGGCGAGGCGCCTCCCATTAAGAGTTCGGGTCCGAGCCATGATAGTTGGCCCTTGGCACATATGCCGCTCATTAGAAACGCATTCGCACGGCGAGTTCGATAAAGGCCCGCGTCGCCGGTGAGGCCTGACGCCGATCCAGCACTGCCAGGCCGACCTCCCGTACCACTGCGGGCGACAGCGGTTTTTTTACATAGCGCCGGTCGCTGTGTTCCGGCAGCGAGCTTTCTGCAACGACGGTCACCCCATCACCGCGCGCCACCGTATCCAGCGTGCTCAGCAGTTGCGAGCAGCGATAGCGGATGTTTGGGGTCAAGCGCGCGGCGCTGAACAGCCGTGAAACCAGTTCCGATGAGCCGGCCTCGGTCAGCACAAAGGGGGCGTGGCACAGCTCGGCCAGGCTCAAGCTGTCGCGGGTCGCCAGCGGATGATCTACCGGCAGCAACGCGACCATCTGGTCCTGGATCAGGGCAACCGTGTCGAAACGCTCTTCGGGCAGCACCACGAAGCCGATATCGATGCGTCGTTGTTCGAGCCACTGAATCACCTGCCGGTCCGGGCCTTCATCAATGTGCACTTCGATACCAGGGTGCGTGGCGCGGTAGTGCTGCAGGATTTTTGGCAACAATTTGATCGAGGATGTAGGGCCGAACGAGCCGATGCGCAAAGTCCCGCGCTTCATCCCGCGAGCGTCGGCCGCTTCCTGGCGCAAGGTGTCGGCCAGGCCCAGCATGGCGCGGGCACGCATCAGCAATTGCTGGCCGATATCGCTCAACTCGATGGGGGACTGATGGCGGCGCAACAGCTCCACCCCCAGTTCCTGTTCCAGGGATTTGAGGGCATGTGAAACCGCGGATTGGGAAATCCCCAGGCGATTGGCCGCCGCCGTAAAGCCCTGCAGTTCGGCGACGAGGGAGAAGATCTCCAGTTGGGTGAGGGTCATGAGTATTTACTCATTTTACGATGATCAAGTATTAGTTGAATGATACGCCCCGCAATCCATCCTCCGTTGGGTCCGTATGACGATTTTTGAGAAAAGCCTGTCCAGCCCCTCCGATGCGCCGATTTACCTGAAACTGGCGACCGTCACGATGATCTGGGGCGGTACCTTTGTGGCGGGGCGGTTTGTGGCCGACAGCCTCAGTCCGTTGTTTGCCGCCAGCTTGCGATTCCTGCTCGCCAGCGTGGCGTTACGGGTGTTTTTATTCATGGCGCGCATACCACTGGCGCGACCCAGTCCCAAGCAATGGTTGCAGTTGGCGCTACTGGGCTTTTTCGGGATCTTCTTTTACAACCTGTGCTTCTTCTATGGCCTGCACTACATCAACGCCTCGCGGGCATCGCTCATTGTGGCGCTGAACCCGGCCGTGATCGGACTGGCCTCATGGCTGCTATTTAAGGAGCGCCTGAGCCGGGCAAAGGTGCTGGGTATCGCGGTCTGCATCGCCGGGGCGAGCCTGGTCATCGTCAGCCGCCATCGGCCAATATCGGTCAGCAACGACGATGCCTGGATCGGCGATCTGCTGATTTTCGGTTGCGTGCTCGGCTGGGGCATTTATTCGCTGTGCTCCAGAGAGCTGAATCAAAGCCTGGGCCCGGTGCAAACGGTGACCTGGTCGATTTTGCTCGGCACGGCGATGCTCTGGCTGACCTGTGCCGTCGGCGGGGAACTGAGCATGGCGGCGCTGATCCATCTCGGCCCTCGACAGTGGATGAGCCTGATGTACCTGGGCGTGCTGGGCTCGGCATTGGCCTATATCGGTTACTACGACGGCATCCGCAAAATCGGCGCGACCCGCTCCGGGGTGTTCATTGCCTTGAATCCACTGACGGCGGTGATCCTCGGTGCGCTGCTGTTGGGCGAGCCGCTGACGCCTGCGATGTGCCTGGGAGGAGGGCTGATCATGGCGGGGATTTTCCTGTGCAATAAACCCCTTGCACACCCGGGGAAAAAGGGGATTTGATACAGAAGGCGGACAAACTGATTTACGCTGTGTAGAATCAGGTTACGCATACAAGAATAAACGACTTCTGGCAGCAGAAGCCTCGCCCGCAAAAGCCTTGGGTCGACAATGAAGATATTCGGGTTCCAATTGATCTACGGTGACTTTCTCGCCCGCAGCGTGCGGGGCATCTCCTGCGCGCCACCCTCCGGTCTCAGCATCGCTAGCAACTAACGTTTGTTAATTCCAAAAGCATGATGAGGCGCCAAAATGGCAGATTTATACGAAAACCCAATGGGCCTGATGGGCTTTGAGTTCATCGAATTCGCATCGCCAACCCCGAATACCCTGGAGCCGATCTTCGAGATCATGGGCTTCACCAAGGTCGCGACCCACCGCTCCAAAGACGTGCACCTTTATCGTCAGGGTGCGATCAACCTGATCCTCAACAACGAACCGCACAGCGTGGCCTCGTACTTTGCGGCCGAACATGGTCCGTCGGTGTGCGGTATGGCGTTCCGGGTCAAGGATTCGCAGAAAGCCTACAAGCGTGCCCTGGAGCTCGGTGCCCAGCCGATCCACATCGAAACCGGTCCGATGGAGCTGAACCTGCCGGCGATCAAAGGTATTGGCGGCGCGCCGCTGTACCTGATCGACCGCTTTGGTGAAGGCAGCTCGATCTACGACATCGACTTCGTGTTCATTGAAGGTGTTGACCGTCACCCGGTCGGTGCCGGCCTGAAGATCATCGATCACCTGACCCACAACGTGTATCGCGGGCGCATGGCCTACTGGGCCAATTTCTACGAGAAGCTGTTTAACTTCCGTGAAATCCGTTACTTCGATATCAAGGGCGAATACACCGGCCTGACCTCCAAGGCCATGACCGCGCCGGACGGCATGATCCGCATCCCGTTGAACGAAGAGTCGTCCAAGGGCGCCGGGCAGATCGAAGAGTTCCTGATGCAGTTCAACGGCGAGGGCATCCAGCACGTGGCCTTCCTCAGTGATGACCTGATCAAGACCTGGGATCACCTGAAAAGCATCGGCATGCGCTTCATGACCGCGCCGCCGGACACCTACTACGAAATGCTTGAAGGCCGTTTGCCGAACCACGGCGAGCCGGTGGGCGAATTGCAAGCGCGGGGCATTTTGCTGGACGGTTCGTCCGAGTCGGGCGACAAGCGCCTGCTGTTGCAGATCTTCTCGGAAACCCTGATGGGGCCGGTGTTCTTCGAGTTCATTCAGCGTAAAGGCGACGATGGTTTCGGCGAAGGCAACTTCAAGGCGCTGTTCGAATCCATCGAGCGCGACCAGGTGCGTCGTGGCGTGCTGTCCACCGACTAAGCCCTAACGCTGATGAACGGGTGGGAGCGGGCCTGCTCGCGATAGCGGTTGTGCATTCAACACCCATGTTGACTCACATACCGCCCTCGCGAGCAGGCTCGCTCCCACATTTGTTTCTGGGGTAGGTTAAGGTCTGCGCTGTCGCATTAGATGCTTGAACCCTTCGAACACCAGCACCAGCACCGCCATCCAGATCGGGATATAGGTCAGCCATTCGCCGGCCTTGATGCTTTCCCCCAGCAGCAACGCGACGCCCAGCAACAGCACGGGCTCGACGTAACTCAACAGTCCAAACAGGCTGAACGGCAGCAAGCGACTGGCGATGATATAGACCACCAGCGCCGACGCGCTGATCACGCCGAGCAACGGGATCAGCAGCGATAGCCAGGGATGCTGGTCAAACACGTTGAAGCCCTGTTCACCACTCTGCACGAACCAGAATGCCACCGGAAGGGTCAGGCTCATGTCCAGCCACAAGCCACCGAGGTTGTCCGTTGCCAGGCGCTTGCGCACGACGAAATAGGTGGGGTAGCCGATGCACACCAGCAAGGTCGCCCAGGAAAATCCGCCGACCTGATACACCTCGTTGATCACGCCGAGGCAGGCGAAAAACACGGCGATTTTTTGCAGGTAGGAGAGGCGTTCACCATAGGCCAGCCGGCCGGTCAGGACCATGCTCAGCGGTAACAGAAAATACCCCAGCGACACATCCAGGCTATAGCCATTGAGTGGCGCCCACATGAACAGCCAGAGCTGCACGCTGACCAGGGCCGAAGAGATGATCAGGGCAAGCAACAGAACAGGTCGGCGTGCGACTCGCCGCACAATGTCGACGACGCGTTTCCACTCCCCGGACATCACCATGAACACGGTCATGCACGGCACCGTGAGCAACATGCGCCAGCCGAAGATTTCCACGCCACTCAAGGGCGTGAGCAGCGATGTGTAGTAATACATGACGGCAAACAGCACCGAGGCTGAAACCGATAGAGCGATACCTTTAGACAAACTGTCCTCGCGTGATTGAAGGTGAAACGGGGCGCGCAGGATACGTGGTTTTTGTGCGGAATATTGGCCGTATGATCAATATTCACAACATTTTGGGCAAGACCCGAAACCCTGTGGGAGCGGGCAAGCCAACTCCCACAAGTGAAATGTATCGTCAGTTAGTCAGCGGTTTACGACCCGACACGAAATGGCTCACGTCATTGAAACCCGGCGTCGACGCATGCCCCGGCGTCACCAGCGAATCGATGAACGCTTCATCTTCAGCCGTAATCCTGACCGCCTGAGCCTTAGTGTAGGCATCCCATTGTGCTTCGGTGCGCGGGCCGACGATGGCCGAAGTGACGGCGCTGTTGTTCAGCACCCAGGCGATGGCGAACTCGACCATGCCGACGCCGCGTTCCCGGGTGTATTGCTGGATCTGTTGGGCAATGCGCAGGGACTCGACACGCCATTCAGTTTCCAGGATGCGTTTGTCCTGGCGCCCGGCGCGGCTGTTGGCGTCCGGCGTGACATCCGGCGCGTACTTGCCGCTGAGCACGCCGCGCGCCAACGGACTGTAAGGCACCACGCCCAAACCGTAGTTTTGTGCGGCGGTGATCTGCTCGGTCTCGGCCTGGCGGTTGACGATGTTGTACAGCGGCTGGCTGATCACCGGCCGGTCGACGCCGAGTTTGTCGGCGACGCGAATCACCTCGGCAATGCGCCAGCCACGATAATTCGACAGGCCCCAATAACGGATCTTGCCCTGGCGGATCAAATCGCCGATGGCCGATACGGTGACCTCCAGCGGCGTGTTGTGGTCCTCGCGATGCAGGTAATAGAGGTCGACGTAGTCGGTGCCCAGGCGCGTCAGGCTGGCCTCGATGCCATTGAAGATGTGCTTGCGGCTCAGACCGCTGCGGTTCGGTACGCCATCCACCGGGCCGAAACCGACCTTGGTGGCCAGCACCCATTCCTGGCGTCGACTGGCGATCGCTTCACCGACGATTTCTTCGGAGTGACCCTGGGTATAGACGTCGGCGGTGTCGATGAAATTGATGCCCTGGTCCCAGGCCTTGTCGATGATTCGCAGGGAATCTTCGGTGCTGGTCTGTTCGCCGAACATCATCGTGCCCAGGGTCAGGGTGGAGACCTGCAGGCCTGAATGGCCCAGCGTGCGGTAGCTCATGACGAAATCCTTTTACCGATGGGAAAGGCTCAATCAAATACCAGAACCACCGCAGGGAGCAAAATGAAAAATCGATCAAATCGAAATGTGGGAACGGGCTCGCTCCCACAAAGGGAACCCGGATCAGGCGCGCAAAGTGCGGGTCATGCGCAACGCCAACAAACTCCCGCAAACAATCACGCCCGCCAACAGGTATAACGCCGCATCGGTCGACCCGGTGCTGTCCTTGACCCAACCCACCAGGTAAGGGCTGAGGAACCCGGCCATTTGCCCCATGGAGTTGATCAGCGCCAAGCCGCCAGCCGCCGCGCCGGCACTGAGCAGCGCGGTCGGCACTGGCCAGAACATCGGCAGGCCGGTGAGGGCGCCCATGGTGGCGATGGTCAGGCCGAGGATCGCAATGGCCGGATTGGCGGCGAAGTTCACCGCGATCAGCAAGCCCAGCGCTCCCATCAGCATTGGCACGACCAGGTGCCAGCGGCGCTCTTTGCGCAAGTCGGCCGAGCGACCCACGATCAACATGAACACGGCGGCGAGCAGGTACGGAATCGCACTCAACCAGCCGATTACGAGGTTATCGCTGAAGCCCAGGTTCTTGATGATCGACGGCAGCCAGAAATTGATCGCATAGACACCGCTCTGGATGCAGAAATAGATCAGGCCAAACGCCCAGATCGCCGGGTTCTTGAACACCGCCAGCAACGAATCAGTCGTTGTTTTCGGTTTGTTCGCCAGGTCTTCGGCATGGTCAGCCTCAAGCACAGAGCGCTCATGCGGCGTCAACCGGCATTGCTGGGTAGGTTGTTCGCCCCAGCGGACGTTGAGGGTCTGTGGTCGGTCATCCGTGGTGAGCATGACTTGACCGGCCTGGCCGACCAGGCCGATCACGGCATCTTCGTCATCGCGCACTTGCGCACCGAAGGGCAGAGGCTGCTCGCCGTACGTGGCACTGATGACCACGCGGCTGACCGTACGGGCGGCGAATGTGCTCTTGACCACCGCGCCACGTCGAGGCACCACCTGGGTGGTGCCATTGTCGATTTCGACGTCAGGGCCCAGCTGATCGGTTTGCAGTTCGACCTGATTGACCCGATAAGGACGCAGGTATGGCACCAGGGCATAGCCGCGCTCGTTGGTGCGCACACCCGGTGCGTTGGCGATTGCGACGTCTTTGATCCCGGGCACTTCCACCAGGCCAGCGGTTTCCCCCAGGTATGGTCCGAACTCGATACCTTCGCCATGCAGCAGCACCGCGCCAGTCGCGTTAATGGAGAGATTGCGGTAATCGTTACCTTGGGTCACGCCGGCACCGAGATTGCCGAAGGTCGTTTGATAACCCATGGACAGTTCTGCCGACTGCTGGCGGTTGTCCTGGTTGGCCACGGCCGCGCGGTAGTTGAAGCGGTTCTCGTCAAGCACACCATTGAGGCTGGCACGCTGGCTGTAAGCGTTGCCATTCCTTTGCATGTCGAAGGTCGCCGAGTTGGTGTGCCCGAACCCCAGGGGCAGGGACACGCTCAGGCCGATCTGTCGATCGCTGTGGTCGTTTCTGTCAGTCAGGGACTGGCTGGCAAACAGCGTGTAGCCAATACCGCGGTGCTGGGTATTGAAGTTCAACTGAAACTGGCGGCGTTGATAGTCGGTGCGCCAGTACTCTTCCTGGGACAAGGTCAGCGTCAACGAGCTTTGCGGGGTCAGGTTCTGATACACCGCGGCTTCCAGACGGCTGCGCCGGCTGCCACGGAAACTGCTGTCCTGGCTGCGCTGGCGAACGGCTTCGTCGAAGTCACGATAGCCTTCGGTGGAATAGCGATAACCGGCGAAACGCAGGCTGGTACGGGTGGGGAATGTCTTGCCATATTTGACCGCGTAACTCATCCCCTGTACCGAGTCCAGGTCGCGGGTGTCGATATCGGCATCGGAGCGCGTGATGTCCAGTGCCAGCGCACCGACGCTGCCCAGATCCTTGGCAACGCCCAGGTTGGTGGCCCGATAGTACTCGCCGGTCATCAAGCCGCCGTAGAGTGTCGTGCCCCAACCGGTGCCCAAGGCCAGGGTGCCTTGCCACAACAGCGGGTCGTCGATGTGGCTGGCGGCGTTGTAGCGGCCGACGGCGGCGTTGTAGCGCCACGTGCCTTCGCGCAGCAGATTGCCCAGGGATGCATAGGGCTGGATAAAACGCCGCACTTGACCATCGGCTTCGGTCAATACGACTTCCAGCTCGCCACTGCCGCCACCGGTGTTCAAGTCGTCGATCACGTAAGGGCCGGCACTGACATAGGTGGAGTAAATCGGATAGCCGTTCTGTCGGACCTCCAGCCGGGCCCGGCTCAGCGCCACGCCGCGGATGACCGGCGCATAGCCTTGCATCGCGTCGGGCAACATGCCGACGTCCGAACTGATCAGCGCACCCTTGATCGGCAGGCTTTTGAACACATCGCCACCGGTGAACGCTTCACCCAGCGTGAGGTTGGCGTGCAGGCCGGGCAAATCCCGTTGCGCATAGGTGTAGGCACGGGTCCATTCACGATCACCGTGGCTGTCCTGGCGCCCACTCTGGTTGGTGCGCAAGCGCCAGGGTCCCAGGTTGAGGCCGGCGTTGAGGTACAGGTCCTGGCTATTGTTGGCACCGTAGCGATTAGCGCCTTGTTGGGCAGACGCCTGGTAGTTGATGAACGCGGCGTTGATGCCTTCGTCCCAACGCTCGGGATCGACATGGCCGGCGACGTTGCGGCGCATGGCGATCTGCGGAACGGACAGTGCCAGCTGCAACTGTCCGCCATCGAACTCGCTGCGGGCACCATCGATGAGCGTGACGAGGTTGATGCAGCTCGACTTCAGTTGTTCGGGATGGGCAACGGCATCGAGCTTGACGCCAAACTGTTCCAGCAGGTCGGCACTCAGACAAGGAACAAGGTCATCACCTCCCTGTTGGACAAAGTCCAGTTCATGCCGCCCCAGATATTCATGGTTCACCCGAACTTCCACACGATAGCGGCCCGGGCCGAGGTCCTCATGGCTGGCCAGCGCCTGCAGCGCCAGATGGCCAAAGTCACGAGATGCACTACGTGCATAGCCGCTCTGGACGACTGCTCAGATATACCGATGTGCTCGGTCAGGTACAGCATTATGAACATGACGCCACCGGGCGCATGGTCCGGACCGAGGTTGGCGTTGAGGGCTCGCCGGGGCATGTGAAAACCGTCTTCACCTACAACGACCAAGGTCTGATGAGCCGTATTCAAACGGTGGACACCAGCGGCCAGCAAAGCCTGACCATCAGGCTTGAGTACGATGCCCAGGGCCGTGAAACACTGCGAGTGTTTGATTTTGGTGACTCGGCGCAACGTTTGAGCCAGACCTGGAACGGCCTCGACCAGGTAGAACGCCGTGTACTGAGTGAAGGGGCCAACGCCGGAGGCGCGCCGCTGAGGGACGAGCAATACGAATACGAGCTTCGCGGACGCCTTGAGTTCTATACCTGTACGGGGCCGTTGGCGCCGGTGGATCCGTATGGCAAAACCATTCAGGAGCAGGAGTTCTACTTCGACGCGCTGGACAACCTTGAAGAGGTGCGCACCCGTTTTGCCGGCGGCAGAAATATCGCCAAGTTTATCTACAACAAGGAAGACCCGGTGCAACTGGGCGCCATCACCAACAACCATGCCGACTACCCGAACATCGAGCTGAATTACGACGCCAACGGCAACCTGCTGCAAGATCGGGAGTTTCAATTGGGCTATGACAGCCTGGGTCGCCTGGAAACCGTCAGCACCCTCGGCGGTGGCTCGGCGAAAACCTACGGCTACGACGGCGAGGACACCCTGTCCAATGTGCGCGGTGACGCAGGCAACGAACAGCTTTTCTACCGTGGCGATGAACCGGCCAACCGGATCGACGGCGATCGGAACAGTACCTTCGTGTTTGCTGGTGGAGTCGCGCTCGCCGAGCGCCAGGGCGGTGCCCACCCAAAGTCCTGATGCTGGCCACTGACCACATGAACAGTGTGTTGTCGGAGGTCAGCCCGGCGGGACGCAAGGCACGGGCTTATACGGCGTATGGCTACAGCGCCGATGATGCGGCGTCCGAGAGCGGGCTTGGCCATAACGGCGAGCTGAGGGACTCCAATACCGGCGAATATTTTCTGGGCAAGGGCTATCGGTTGTTCAGTACGCAGATGATGCGGTTCTACAGCCCGGACAGTTGGAGTCCGTTTGGAGAGGGTGGGGTGAATGCGTATGGGTATGTGGCGGGGGATCCCATCAAATACGCTGATCCGACGGGGCATATGGCGCTGGGCATAAAAGCAACCATATTGGCTGCAAGGGGGCTATTTGCGTCAGCCGACGATGTCGCTGCTTCCGCGGTAGCGCGGTTGGCAAGAAATAGTGAGGATGCAAGTATCTTGATTCCAAAGGCAGCAAGCCAGGGTGCGGTCAACAATTCTGCGTCAACCGCTGGTTCTGCGCGCGCTCTGGCTTCAGAAGGACCCTCGGTTGCGGGGCGGCCTCCAATGCCTCCCCCAAAGCCGAATCTGCCTTCATACTTGAGTCGCAATCCGATTAATCCCGTGGGCCAGTGGGTGCAGGAAAGTAGTCCAGCGTTTCGAAAAGCTTTGAATGTAACTTTTGATGAGACAGTCAAGGTAGTGCAGGATGTTGCATCAGGGCCATTGACTGCGCCAAAACCGAAGGCGGTGCCCGCTCAAACGGCGACAGCAACTCGCAAAGCAGGCACGAAGGCTACGAAGGTGCCCAATCCTAACCAGGCACTCATAGATGAATACAAGGCAAGTATCAGTAAGGAGCTGGGTCAACGCCGCGAGTCCAATATCAATTACAGAAAAGTCGAAAAGTTGCAGGAGAAAGTGAGGCGTCTCCTTTAGATTTGTCGACGTACGCCTAATTCCATAACCCACTCACCCGCGCAAACTCCACCAACCCACCGTCATGGTCAAGTCCCAACTTGTCCATGGCGGTTCTTTTTTGGCGGCTGATGGTTTTTTCGCTGCGGTTCAGTTGCGCGGCAATCTGCCGGCCAGACAGTCCCTGGACAAACAACCGCACCACCTCCAGTTCACGTTCGGAAAGGTTCACCGACGGTAAATCGCTGCCGGTGGAGGACAACATCTGGGCCTGCAGCGCTTCAGCAAAACCCGGGCACAGGTGCTGGCGCCCGCTGGCGACACGCTGTACAGCCCGTTTCAACTCGCTCAACGGGCTGCGCTTGTCGAACAAACCGCGCACCCCGGCATTGAGCAGCGCCTGCAACAGCGACGGGTTGCGCAGCATGGTCATCACGATCACTGGCAAGTGCTGGAAATGGCGCTTCAGATAGCCCATCAGCGCCAAGCCATCGGGAAATTCGCCGTAGGGCATCGAGTAGTCGGTGATCAACAGATCGCAAGGCGTGCACACCAGCAGGCCAATCAGTTCATCGGCCGTGTGCGCCTTGGCGACCACTGTGAACGTCGGCTCGGAAGGGGGGGACAGGGCCATTTCAACGCCGCTGAGCACCACGGGGTGATCGTCGGCAAGGATGATGCGCAGCACTGTGTTCGGACGGTGCCTGTGCGATGGGTGTGTATCGTGACAGGCACTTGTATGGGAGGAGGAACGCGTTGGAATGTGCAGCGACTGGTCCGGACTCATAAAATTCTCAACGAGGACGATGCCACGCTGAGGATTGCCGACGGCATTGGTTCAAGGCAGATGAATCAAACCCTGTTCCAGTGCCATGATGATGGCGATCCAGCGTGAGCGTACGCCGAACTTTCGGCGAATGTTACAAAAGTGGTAATTCACACCAGCCTCGGTGCAACTGACGATCTTGCCGATTTCCCAGGATGACTTGCCGGCAGCGCTCCATTGCAGCACTTCTTTTTCCCGCTTGGTCAGCTTGATCGGTGGCGGTTGCTTGCGCTCCTGAAGCGGGAAATTGACCGGGGCTGGCGATGATCGAACCGAGGCGGTATTGCTGCGATACATAATGAATCTTCCATTCATCTTCATTGACGACGTGGGCGCGGCAGAATCTTCCTACTTCGTAAAGGCATGGTTCGCGCGGCCGTCCTACAGACACCTGAGTCGGGGCCGGAGGACGGCTTTGTTATAGCGCGAAATATCCGCTGTGGAACCTGTCACAAATTACAGGTGCGGCACTTTAATCAGACTTGCTTGAAATGGATGTCGGAGACATCGCGTGTTTTTGTAGGATATTTCCTCGTGCCTGTCTCTTCTGCAAAATGCGCGTTAATTTTCTGATTACAAGGGATTTTCCATCGGGATGAGCGGTTCCTCACTGCATAAATGCTGAGTGGAAATGCCTGACTGTGACCTGATCCGCTCACGTGGGACGACGCTGAGTCCGTCCGTCGATTTGTGCAGCGGGCTGGCGGGTTTTTTGAATTGAGATAGGGTAGACACTGGAATTCGCGCGATAGGAGATCGACATGCGCTACTCAGCCTTGACCCAACGAATCGCCGGTGACGGAGCGGCGGCCTGGCAGATTCATGATCGAGCGCTGCAATTACGCGAGCAGGGCGTCGATGTGCTGCTGTTATCCATTGGTGACCCCGATTTCGATACCCCACAACCCATCGTTCAGGCCGCCATCGCCAGCCTGTTGGCCGGCGACACCCATTACCCTGAAGTCCGTGGCAGCCGCGGACTGCGCGACAGCATCGCTCGCCGACACCGACAACGCAGTGGCCAGGGGGTAGATGCCGACCATGTGATTGTCTTTCCAGGGGCGCAATGCGCGGTGTATTCGGTGGCGCAATGCCTGCTTGATCCGGGTGATGAAGTGATTGTCGCCGAGCCGATGTACGTGACGTATGAAGGCGTGATCGGCGCCTGCGCAGCCACGGTGGTGCCAGTCCCGGTGCGGCCGCAGAACGGCTTTCGGATCGACCCGGCGGATGTCGCCGCACGTATCACCCCCAGAACCCGCGCCATTTTGCTCAACAGCCCGAACAACCCTTCCGGGGCCAGTCTGCCCCTGTCCACCTGGCAGGCACTGGCTGCGCTGTGCATTCGCCACGATCTGTGGTTGATCAGTGATGAGGTCTACAGCGATCTTCTGTACGAGGGAGAGCACATCAGCCCGGCGAGCCTGCCGGGCATGGCCGAACGCACAGCCACCATCAACAGCCTGTCCAAGTCTCACGCCATGAGCGGTTGGCGGGTAGGGTGGGCGATCGGACCAAAACCCATGGCCGAACATTTGGTGAACCTGTCGTTGTGCATGCTGTTCGGCATTCCGGAGTTCGTGCAAAAGGCTGCGCAGCTGGCGCTCGACGAAGATCTGCCGCAGGTGGCGTTGATGCGAGAGGAATATCGCCAGCGCCGTGACCTGGTGTGCGAGAGCCTTAACCATTGCCCGGGCCTTCGCGCGGTCAGGCCCGATGGCGGGATGTTCGTGATGGTCGATGTGCGCCAGACCGGGTTGTCGGCCCAGCGCTTCGCCGAGCGGCTATTGGAAGGTTATGGCGTGTCGGTGCTGGCGGGCGAAGCGTTCGGACCGAGTGCGGCGGGGCATATTCGCCTTGGCCTGGTGGTGGACCAGCAGAAACTGGCCGATGCATGCCGGCGAATTGCCCTGTGTGCGGCGGACTTGATGCAGCCGCGTGCGGTTTTTGGTTAAACCATCCAGTGTGTTGAACGGGGCCTTTAACGCCAGGCCAGTGGGTTGACCAGATTCGCCGGCCGCTGACCCGCCAGCGCCGCCAACAGGTTGTCCACCGCACACCGGGCCATGGCTTCCCGTGTTTCGTGGGTGGCCGAGCCCATGTGCGGCGTGGCCACCACATTGTCCAATTGCAGCAAAGGCGAGTCGTGATTGAGCGGCTCGCGCTCGAACACGTCCAGCCCGGCGGCGCGAATCTGTCGTTCGCTCAGGGCCTGGATCAGCGCTGCTTCATCCACGACTTTGCCCCGTGAAATATTGATGAAGATGGTCTCTGGACGCATCAGCGCGAACTGCCGCGCACCGATCAACCCTTCGGTTTCGGCGGTCAGCGGCAGGGTCAGGCAGACAAAGTCGGCCTGCTGCAAGAGCTCGTCGAGGCTGCCGTACCGGGCATTGAACCGCTGTTCGACCGCCGGTTTCGGTGAGTGGCTGTGGTAGATCACCGGCATGCCGAAGCCGAAATGCCCGCGCTGGGCCAGGGCTTCGCCTATGCGCCCCATGCCGATGATGCCCAGGGTCTTGCCGTGCACATCACTGCCGAAATGCGCGGGGCCGATGTTGCGGGTCCACTGGCCGTCGCGAACCATGTTCGCCAGTTCCACCACACGCCGCGCGGTGGCCAGGATCAGGGCGAACCCGGTGTCGGCGGTGGTTTCGGTCAGCACATCCGGCGTGTTGCTGAGCAGGATGCGCCGTTCGGTCAGGTAGTCGATGTCGTAGTTGTCGACGCCCACCGAGACGCTGGCGATGGCTTCAAGATTCGGCGCCAGGTCGAGCAGTTCGGCATCGAGTTTCAGGCTGGCGCCGAGCAAGCCCTGGGCACGGGGCAGGGCGTCGCGCAGCTTGGCCAGCCCTTGGGCATCGAGGCTTTCGATCAGCGTCACTTCGGCCTGCTCGTGCAAGCGAGCCATCAGCGATGGCGACAGTTTCTTGTATAGAACGACCTGCTTTTTCATCCGGGTTCTCTCGACATCAATTCATGGGTGGGCGGCGGTGCGACGGGGCAGCGCGACCGTGGGACGCTCCCGGTCGCTGGCGCCGGGCTTGAGGCACATCGTCAGCACCACCGAAAGCATCAGCGCGCCGCTCATCAGCAAATAAGATGCGCCGGGCGAGCCGGTGGAACTGTTCAGGTAGCCGACCAGGTAGGAGCCGCCGAACGATCCCAAGGCGCCCATGCTGTTGATCAGCGCCATGGCGCCGCCCGCGACATTGGACGGGAGGATTTCCGGAATGATCGCGAAGAAAGGGCCGTAAGGCGCGTACATGCAGGCACCGGCAATCACCAGCAGGGTGTACGACCACCAGAAATGTTCGGCGCCCAGGGCGTAGGAACCGTAGAAAGCGATGGAAGCAATCAGCAGCGGCGGCCAGACGAAGCGTTTGCGTTTTTGCAGCTTGTCCGAACCCCAGGACACCAGCAGCATGCCGATCACCGCCGCCAGGTAAGGCAGGGCCGAGAGCCAGCCGGCTTCGATCATGTCCATTTTCGCGCCGGCCTTGAGGATCGACGGCAGCCACAGCACGAAGCCGTATACGCCGATGCTCCAGCAGAAAAACTGCAGGGCCAGGAGGATGACTTTGCCGGAGCGGAACGCTTCAGCGTAGTTTTTCACCGCTTTGATGCCGACCTGCTCGGCCGCCAGGGCGCTTTCCAGATCAAGCTTTTCCTGGTCGTTGAGCCACTTGGCCTGGGAGGGACGATCATCGGCCAGACGCCACCAGATAAAGGCCCAGAGCACCGCCGGCAAACCTTCGATGATAAACATCCAGCGCCAGCTGAAATGCTGCACCAGATAGCCCGACACCACCGACATCCACAGCATGGTCACGGGGTTTCCGAGGATCAGGAAGGTATTGGCCCGCGAGCGTTCGGCACGGGTGAACCAGTGGCACAGATAGATCAGCATCGCCGGCATCACCGCGGCTTCGACCACGCCGAGCATGAAGCGGATGACTACCAGCCACCAGGCGTTGGAGACAATCCCGGTCAAGGTCGCCAGACCGCCCCAGAGGATCAGGCTGACGAAAATCAGTTTCTTCACGCTGTGTTTCTGCGCGTAGATCGCCCCCGGCACCTGGAAGAAAAAGTAACCGAGGAAGAACAGCGCGCCGAGCATCGACGACAGGCCCGGGGTGATCATCAGGTCCGCGGCCATGCCCGAGGCGGCGGCGAACCCGTAGTTGGCGCGATCGAGGTACGCCAGGCTATAGGTGATGAACACGATGGGCATGATGTACCACCAGCGGCGGGTGGCGAGCGTTGCGGTTTTCATGGTGGTGCTCCTGAGCTTGTTGTTTTTGTCGCAGCAGGTAACGGTTTCAAATCTTCAGTGACTGGGCGGGCCTCATCGCGGGCAAGCCCGCTCCCACAGGATCGGTGGTGTTCCTTTTTATTTATGTTCGACACAAATCCCCTGTGGGAGCGAGCTCGCTCGCGATGGCGGCCTCAAATTCAACGGACATCTCGGCCCGGGTCGGCAACCCCTCCATGTCCCCGCGGCTCTGCACCGCGCGGCTGCCAATCCAGTTGGCACGCTTCACCGCCTCGACAAAGCTGTGGTTTTCCAGGAGTGCGCTGATCATGCCCACGGCAAAGCCATCACCGGCACCCACGGTGTCGACCACGGTTTGCACCGGCACTCCGGCGACAAATCCGGCATCCAGTTGCGTGCGGTAATAAGCTCCGTGCGGGCCGAGCTTGATGGCGACCGCTTCGGCGCCCTGATCAAGGTAGAACGCAGCGATGTCGGCCGGGTCTTCGAAGCCGGTGAGCAGACGTCCTTCGCTCAACCCTGGCAGCACCCAATGGGCGAGGGCGGCGAGGCGGTTGATCTCGCTGATCATCAGTCGCTCGCTGGCCCACAGGCCGGGGCGCAGGTTCGGATCGAACGACACGCTACGGCCGGCATCGCGCATGCGGGTCATCAATTCGAACGACATCTGCCGCGCCGTTTCCGACAGCGCCGGTGGAATGCCGGTGGCGTGCAGGTGCCGGGCGTTGAGCAGTTCAGGCACGATCGAATGCGCCGACAAGTGACTGGCCGCCGAGCCACGGCGGAAGTATTCGACCACCGGGTCGCTGCCATCGTCAGTGCGCGACTTGAGCTGAAAACCGGTCGGGTGTGCGGAGTCGATGTCGACGTGGCGGCAATCGAGGCCTTCTTTCTCCAGCGTATCGATCACGAATCGGCCCAGCGAGTCGGCACCGACCCGGCTCAGCCAGGCCACCTTGAAGCCCAATCGGGACAAACCGATGGCGACGTTGCTGTCGGCGCCGGCAATGCGTTTATGGAAAGCGCTGACGCTGGCCAGATCGCCGGCCTGCTCGGCGACGAACATCGCCATGGTTTCGCCGAACGACAGAATATCGATCTCAGACATGAGCGTTCTCCAGTTGCGCTTGGCCGAGTCGGGCGAGGGCGCTGACGTGTTCCTGAGTCAGTTGCACCAGGTCGTCGCCTTGCAGCGGGTATTCAACCGCTCGCATAACCCCTTGGGCCATGTGCCGCAGCAGGTGTTCCCACTGTTGCAAGTCAACGGAGGTGGGTGGGATGGCCACCTGCTTGCCGTCGGCACGACGCGTCACCGCTTTGCAGTGCACGTAACCGACGTGGCGACCGAGCAGCCGTGCGGCGCTGGCGGCCGACTGGTCTTGCCAGTGCCAGTTGCCGATATCGAAGGTCATCTTGATCGGCAGGCGGTATTGCTCGACTTGGGTGAAAAAACGCTGGAACGGTTCGATTCGACCACCGTGCAAGGTCTGGTCGTTTTCCACCAGTAACTGCACGGTGCTTTCGGCGAGCACCCGGGTCAGGGCTTGCAGGTCACAGTTATCGGTGAAATAGCCGAGCGAGACTTTCAGCCATTTGGCGCCAAACGCGTGGGCGCGCTGCAGGGCGATGATCAGTTGCGGATTGGGTTTGGACTGCCCGGCCAACCACAGCTCCATGGGCGAGGAATACACGCTTTCGAGGCCTTGGGTCCGCGTCGCTTCGGCCAGTTGTACCGGGTCCTCGACCGTCAGCAATTCTTCGCGCCATTCAATGTGCGTGGCGCCAGCGGCGGCCAGGACGTCGATGAAACTGCCCTGGCCGCGCTGACGGACCAGATCGGCACCGTAGCTGGACAGGCTGATGGAAACGGCGGGTTTGTTCATTGTTTTTCTACCTCTGAAACCGGTTTCATTTTTGTTCAAAAAAATATCACTGCTGATTTTTGTAATGTTCTTGCTGGCCTCATCGCGAGCAGGCTCGCTCCCACAATGGGCCAGCGTTCGCCAATCCTTGTGGGAGCGAGCCTGCTCGCGAAAGGGCCGGTACATTCACCGAAGAACTCCAAGGGTCGAACCCCGGACAATCAGCCGCGCCGGAAAATCCAGCGTGCGCACCGCCCCATCATCCCCGCGCAACCGCTTGAGCAAACACTCGAACGCGCTGGCGCCAATCTCCGTGGTCGGCTGGGCGAGGGCGGTGATGCCGTTGCCCACCAGCGGGTACCACTCCAGATCATCCAGGGCGATCAGGCCCACGTCTTCAAACAGGTTGCACTTGAGCTCACGCAGCGCATGGGTGCTGGCCAGCGCCGCAATCCCGTTGGCGCAGAACAGCGCTTTGGGACCCGGTCCGGGTGTGTCGAGAAAGGCTTTGAGTTGTGCGCTCAGATCGCTGCCGGTTTCGACCAGCGTGCCGCGCAGGGCCGGGCGTTGTTCGATTTGCGCCTTGAAGCTGGCGACCCGCTCGATGCGAGAACTGGTGCCGTCAAAGGGTTCGGTCACCAGCAACACATCGCGGTAGCCGCGTTCTTCAAGGTGGGCGAGGGCCATCTCGACCGCTGCGGGGTTGTCCAGGCCCACCATATCGCTCTCCAGGTGCTCGACCTTGCGGTCCACCAGCACCAGGGGCATTTCACGGTGCAGTTCGAGCAACTCGTCACGGTGATGGCCGAGGGTGTTCACGATCAGGCCTTCGATGTTGTAGGAGCGCAGCAGGGCCAGGTGCTGGCGTTCCTGCTCGTCGTCGCGGTCGGTGTTGCACACCACCAGGCTGTAGCCGTGCTGACGGCAGGCGGTTTCCACCCCGTGCATCACGGCAATTGAATAAGGGTTGCGGATATCGGCCACCAGCATGCCGATCAGGCGGGTACGTCCGCGTTTCAGACCACGGGCCATCTGGTTCGGGCGATAACCCAATTCGGCAATGGCTTGTTCGATGCGCTGGGCGATGGCATCGGAGAGCAGGGCGCGGTCGTCGCCGATGAACCGCGAAACGCTGGCCTTGGAGACCTTGGCGTGTTCGGCCACGTCGAGCATGGTCACGCGGCTGCGCTGGGCGGCGGAGAAATCGTTCACGGTCTGAAACCTTCTTATTGGATTTATCAGGTCGGGTGCGTGTGCTGCACCTCTGAAACCGGTTTCAGAAGACACCAAAAGCCAATTCGCCGTCAAGCCCCGGATGAACAATTGTCCGACAACCGGCGACGAGTGGCGCTTACCCCAGCACGCTCCACCACGCCGAACCCAGCAGCAACAGGGCCATGCCACGGTTGAAGCGTTGCACAGCCAACGCCGAACGTAACCAGCGCGAGGACACGGCACCGAGCAGCGCCCACGCGCTCAGGCATGGCACCGAAATCACGAAGAACGCCAGGGAAAGGTAGAGCACATGGACCAGTCGATTTTCGTCTACTCCGGCAAACACACTGACCACCGCCAGCGCCATCAACCAGGTCTTCGGGTTGATCCACTGCAGACCGGCAGCGCCCCACAGGCCAAGGCGTGCATCGGTTGCTTGAGCGCTGACGGCTTGGGCCGGAGCGCTAAAAATCTGCCAGGCCAGATAGCTCAGCCACCCTGCACCGACCCATTGCATGACGGTTTGCAACAACGGCCAGGCCGTCAACGCAGACCCGGCCCCGGTACCCACCAGCAGCACAAGGACTGCAGCGCTGGCGCAGGCACCGAGGATGATCGGAATGGCCGCCGTCACGCCGAACCGGGCACTGTTGCTCAGCAGCAGAATATTGGTCGGGCCGGGCGTGATCGCGGCGACAAAGGCAAACAGCAGGAAGGGCAGTAACGTCGGAAAAGAGGCGAACATCGCGGGCAAACTCCGGTGAAGATCAGTGAAGCCGATCTTCACAATCCCGGCGTTACCTGTCTGGAAGATTTGAGCAGCGCTTGCGGTACAGAGCCGGTGTCAGGCCGTAGGCGCGGACGAACCAGCGACCGAGATGACTCTGGTCGGCGAAGCCCAGCGCCATGGCCACCGCCGCCGGTTGTTCGCCCTGGGCCAGCATTCGCCGAGCCTTGGCCAGGCGCAACTGCACGAGATAGGCGTGGGGCGCGATGCCATAGGCGGCCTTGAACGCACGGGTCAGGCGGAAACGGTCGACGCCGGTAGCCGCAGCCAGTTGATCGAGGCCGATGTCGTACTGGGCGTTGGCGTGCAGGTATTCCCGGGCTTTCTGCGCCACACGGGGCAGGCGTGGGTCTTCGCCATAGCGAGTGCGCCAGTGCAGATGGCTGGTCAAACGTTCGAGCAAACCATCCAGGGCAGTTTGCCGGACGATTTTCAGTTCGCCGCGGTGCAGGGTTTCGAACGCCAGGCTGGTGGCCTGAGCCAGGCGTGCGTCGGTTGCCAGGGTGTTGGCGAAGCTCAATTGGCCGTGGTCGGGGGCCTTGTCGAACACGGCGGCGAGTTCGCGCTGCAACCACCGTGGGTCGAGGTACAGCATGCGGTAGGTGAAACCGTCATCGGTCGGGGCTTCGCCGTCGTGAATGTCTCCCGGCTCGATCAAGAACACCTTGCCCGGTGTGCTTTGGTGCCTGGCTCGCCGGCAGTTGAATTGCTGCACACCTTGCTCGGTCACGCCGACCAGATAGCTGTCATGCCAGTGCGGGTCGTAGGCGTGGCCTTCGAAATGCGCACGCAGGGTCTCGATGCCGGTGTCGGCGTCCTGGGCCAGGTCGATCCAGTTGTGAGTGGTCATTTGGCACCTGCGGGGCGAATGGGCGACTTATTGAACGGCTGTTTCGGGAGCGATGGCTAGAACGTTTGTGCAGGCATTGGGGTTTTGAGGTTGATAAAACTGTCAGTTCTGTCAGGTGTGGTTTTGAATGAACCAGAGTAAAAAGACACACAGACAACAGGAGAATTTTCATCCATGGCTGACGAATCTAGTGAACATGTACCTCTCCAAGTCCTTCAAATTTGCAGCCCGGGCAATATCCGGGGGCGCTGGACTTCCCCGTCCTCGGCGACCCTGAGCTGGGATGAACCTTACGCGACGTGTCGTTTGTGTCCGGATGCGGTGGGATACGAGGTGAAGGTGATAGGCATGGCAACGTTGAATGTCAGTCACCCACCCTGTGTGCTAACCGGGCTCGATTCAACCAACGATTTTTTGATTGAAGTCAGGGCCAAGGCTGCGGGCAATAATATTTCGTCTGCCAGTCACTTCGTCATGCCAAAAGATCAAACACCGCCTACACCACCGCACAATCTCGTGGCCGAGGATATCGGGTATTTTGACGCGATCCTCAAGTGGGACGCTGCAACCGACAATGCTGGCATAGCGGGCTACCGGGTGTATTCCGGCGCCAACCTGATAGCGACGGTAGAGGAGACTCAATATCAGGTCAAAAATCTGAAGATCGACACACCCTACACTTTCATTGTCCGAGCCCAGGATACTTCTGGATATTTATCACCAGAAGCACAGGTCACATTCAGAACCGAGAAGGACGTTACCCCCCCTGACAAACCGACAGGGCTAGTGGCCATAACCGTTTCATCTCAGACGGCCATGCTGGTATGGGTTACACCGGTGGATGACCTGCGCGTGACACATAACGTCATTGTGCAGAATGGCAGGGATATCGCGACGATAGAAAGGCCTGTCGAATCCAGTGTTGACGGTTACTTGGTCAAAGGACTGACACCAGGCACGACTTATCGTTTCGCTGTGGCCGCACTGGACGCGGCGGGCAACAGATCCGCTGCGAGCAACGAGGTCAGTGTGCAAATGCCGGTGATGGATGCGCCGCAGGCAATTGAAGTCACGGCCATCACTAAACAGGGTTTCCAACTGAGGTGGCGCCCGCCGCAGGGCTCAATCGGAGTCAACGGATATCGAACGAAAATCGACAATCATGCGGGCTCTACGCGGGAAATCCACGGCCCATTACCAACAGTGCAGTTTATCGGCCTGCGAAGCGCGAGTACCTATTCGGTGGAAATTTGCGCCCATGACGTCTCTGGCCGCTACTCGGCACCCGCAACGCTTGAGGTGAAGACCTTGAGTGCACAGTGAATCAATGGTGATGATCAGTTAAACAGCCCCGCCGCGATATTGATGGAAAACCCCAATATCGCGGTGTTGAACAAAAACCCGATCAGCGACTGCGCCAGCACGATCTTGCGCATCTCACGGGTCGCCACGCCCACATCGGACGTCTGCACCGCCACGCCGATGGTGAAGGAGAAGTACAGGAAGTCCCAGTAATTGGGGGTGGTCAAGCCCTCGGCAAAGCGCAGCGCCGGCTCCTTGCCTTGCCAGGTGTAATACAGCCGCGCGTAATGCACGCTGAAAATCACCCCGATCAACAGCCACGAACCGATCACCGTCAACGCGGTGAAACCGTAATGCAGAAGTTTGCGGGTGATTTCCAGGTCCTTGCTGCCAGCCAGTTCGAAGGTGATGGTCGCCAGGCTGGCAATCGCCGCAATGCACACCACGAACAGCACCAGCCCGGCGTTTTCGTCTTCGATGTCGGCAATGCGTTTCACATCCGCCGCTTTGGAGCGCACGACGAGCCAGGACATCAGGATCAGGTAAGTCCAGACCCCGGCATTCCAGCCGACGAGTATCTTGCTGATGACCGAATCGGCCGGAACCAGAATGCCCGCCGCGATGCCCAGTGCCAGGGCGGTGGACAGGCGAGGGTGGGTGTGGGTGAGGAAGGGCATGAGCGCTCGATGGGTCGGGGTAGTGCCAACACCTTAGCCCAGGGCGGTCGGTTGTGACCACAATCCTCACACCATGAAGCCCTTGTGGGACCGAGCAGGCTCCCACAAGTCATCGGTGGTATTGGTCAGATGTTTTTGTGGCGTTTACGCACCAGCTTCATCACCACCACAAAAAACAACGGCACGAACACCACCGCCAGGGTCGCGGTGATCATTCCGCCAATCACCCCGGTGCCGATGGCTTGCTGGCTTGCCGAGCTTGCGCCGGTGGCAATCGCCAACGGCACTACGCCAAGGATGAATGCCAACGAAGTCATGACAATCGGCCGCAACCGCAGGCGCGCGGCCTGCAACGTGGCATCGATCAGGTCATGGCCTTCGTCGTACAGGCTCTTGGCGAATTCGATGATCAGGATCGCGTTCTTCGCCGACAGACCGATGATGGTGATCAGCCCGACCTTGAAGAACACATCGTTGGGCATGCCGCGCAAGGTCACCGCCAATACCGCGCCGAGCACGCCCAGTGGCACCACCAGCAGCACCGAGGTCGGGATCGACCAACTCTCGTACAACGCCGCCAGGCACAGGAACACGATCAGCAGCGACAAGCCGAGCAGGATCGGCGCCTGGCTGCCGGACAAGCGTTCCTGCAAAGACAAACCGGTCCATTCCTGACCCAATCCCGCCGGGCCCAACGCGACCAGTCGCTCGATCTCCGCCATGGCTTCGCCCGTGCTGTGACCGGGTTTCGGTTCGCCGGAAATGGCGATCGCCGGGTAGCCGTTGTAGCGGGTCAATTGCGCCGGGCCCTGGGTCCATCTGGCCTGGACGAACGCCGACAGTGGCACCATGTCGCCCGCGTTGTTGCGCACGTGAATCTTGAGCACATCCTCGACCTGACTGCGTTGATCGCCTTCGGCCTGCACCACCACCCGCTGCATCCGCCCCTGATTGGGGAAGTCGTTGATGTAGGTCGAGCCAACGGCGGTGGACAGCACGCCACCAATGTCGGCAAAGGACACCCCCAGCGCATTCGCCTGTTTGCGGTCGACGATCAATTGTACTTGTGGCGCTTCGGCCAGGGCGCTTTCGCGCACGTTCATCAGGATCGGGCTTTTCTCGGCGGCGGCCAGCAACTCGGTGCGGGCGCGCATCAGCGTGGCGTGACCGAGGCCACCGCGATCCTGCAGGCGGAACTCGAAACCGCTGGAGGTGCCGAGGCCGTCGACCGGTGGCGGCAGCACCGCAAAGGCCATGGCGTCCTTGATCTGGCTGAGGGCGATGTTGGCGCGGTCGGCAATCGACCCCGCCGAGTCGTCGCTGCCTCGCTGCGACCAGTCCGTGAGCGTGGAGAACGCCAGCGCGGCATTCTGTCCACTGCCGGAAAAGCTGAAACCGAGAATCACCACACTGTCACCGATACCGGGTTCGCCGGCATTGTGGGCCTCGATCAGCTCAGCCACTTGCACCGTCCGATTCTTGGTCGCGCCCGGCGGTAATTGAATGTCGGTGATGGTATAGCCCTGGTCTTCCACCGGCAAAAACGAGGAGGGCAGGCGTACAAAGCACAGAGCCAAACCCACCAGCAGCACACCGTAGATCAACAGATAGCGGCCGGTACGCTTGAGTGCATAGGCGACCCAACCCTGATAACGCTCGGTGAGCCGTTCGAAACGGCGGTTGAACCAGCCGAAGAATCCACCTTTCTCGTGATGCTCGCCCTTGGCAATTGGTTGCAACAGCGTCGCGCACAGTGCCGGGGTCAAGGTCAGGGCAAGGAACGCCGAGAACAGGATCGAGGTCGCCATCGACAGCGAGAACTGGCGGTAAATCACCCCGACCGAGCCCTGCATGAACGCCATCGGAATGAACACCGCCACCAGCACCAGCGTGATGCCGATGATCGCGCCGGTGATCTGCTTCATCGCCTTGCGTGTCGCTTCCCTGGGCGACAGGCCTTCAGTGGCCATGATTCGCTCGACGTTCTCCACCACCACAATCGCGTCGTCCACCAGAATGCCGATGGCCAGCACCATGCCAAACATGGTCAGTACGTTGATCGAGAAACCCAGCGCGAGCATGGTCGCAAAGGTGCCCATCAGCGCCACCGGCACCACCAGGGTCGGGATCAGCGTGTAGCGGATGTTCTGCAGGAACAGGAACATCACAGCGAACACCAGCAGCATTGCTTCGCCGAGGGTGTAGACCACTTTGGTGATCGAGACTTTCACAAACGGCGACGTGTCGTACGGGATCTTGTATTGCACCCCGGCCGGGAAGTAGCGCGACAGCTCATCCATCTTCGCCCGCACCCGCGTCGCGGTGCTCAGGGCGTTGGCGCCGGGCGACAGTTGCACGCCGACGGCGGTCGAGGGATTGCCGTTCAGGCGCGTGGAAAACTGATAGTCCTGGCTGCCGATCTCGACCCTGGCGACATCGCCGATGCGCACGGTGGAGCCATCGGGGTTGGCCTTGAGCACCACGTCGGCGAATTCCTCCGGCGTCGACAGCTGGTCCTTGACCAGGATGGTCGCGGTGATTTCCTGGGTGGTGCGGCTCGGCAAGTCGCCGATGCTGCCCGCCGAGACCTGGGCGTTTTGCGCCACGATGGCGGCATTGACATCGGCGGGCGTCAGGTTGAATCCGAGCAGTTTCTGCGGGTCGATCCAGATGCGCATCGCCCGTTCGGCGCCGTACAGCTGTGCCTTGCCGACGCCGTCCAGACGCTTGATCTCGTTCATCACGTTGCGCGCCAGGTAGTCGCTGAGCGCCACATCGTCGAGCTTGCCGTCGCTGGAGGTCAGGGTGATCAACAACAGGAACCCGGCGGAGACTTTCTCGACCTGCAAGCCTTGCTGGGTCACCGCTTGCGGCAGGCGCGATTCCACGACCTTCAAGCGATTCTGCACATCGACCTGGGCCATTTCCGGATCGGTGCCGGGCTGAAAGGTCGCCTTGATCGTGGCACTGCCCAGACTGCTTTGGGATTCGAAATACAGCAGGTGATCGGCGCCATTGAGTTCTTCCTCGATCAGGCTGACCACGCTCTCGTCCACGGTCTGCGCCGAGGCACCGGGGTACAGGGCATAGATTTCGATCTGCGGCGGCGCGACGTCGGGGTACTGCGCCACCGGCAACTGCGGTATGGCCAGGGCACCGGCCAGCAGGATGAACAACGCCACCACCCAGGCAAACACCGGGCGGTCGATAAAGAACTGCGGCATAAACAAGCGTCCTGCTTACTGGTCAGAAACCTGGGCGAGTGGAAGAGGGGAGTCGTCGATCTGCACTTTTTCACCGGGTCGGGCGTGTTGCAGGCCTTCGACGACAATGCGGTCGCCGGGCTTGAGACC
The DNA here is from genome assembly GCF_008801475.1 of Pseudomonas moorei. Taxonomy (GTDB): domain Bacteria; phylum Pseudomonadota; class Gammaproteobacteria; order Pseudomonadales; family Pseudomonadaceae; genus Aquipseudomonas; species Aquipseudomonas moorei. The sequence continues at coordinate 324,677 of NZ_VZPP01000001.1, forward strand.
GCCGGTGACGACCCAGCGATCGTTTAGCACCGGGCCCAGTTCGACCGGTTGCTGGCCGACCCGCTGCTGGTCATCAAGCAGCAGTACCTGCGCCACCCCGGCGCTGTCACGCTGGATGGCCCGTTGCGGCACGCTGATGCCTTGCTGATTGACCGCCTGCTCCAGGCGCACGCGCACGAAACTGCCCGGCAGCAGGTCGAGGTCCGGATTCGGGAATTCGCTGCGCAGGATGATCTGCCCGGTGCCTGGATCGACCGTGATGTCGGTGAACAGCAACTTGCCCGGCAACGGGTACAGGCTGCCATCGTCCTGGATCAGCGTGGCCCTGGCCTGTCCTTGACCGACTGCTTTCAACTGACCGGAGCGGAATGCCCGGCGCAGGTCGTTGAGTTCGCGGGTCGACTGGGTGAGGTCGGCGTGGATCGGGTTCAGTTGTTGTATCAGCGCCAGCGGCGTGGTTTCGTTCTGCCCCACCAGCGCGCCTTCGGTCACCAGCGCGCGACCGATGCGCCCGGAGATCGGCGCGGTAACGGTGGCGTACCCCAGGTTGAGGGTTGCCCGGTCCACCGCGGCCTTGTTGGCGGCGACGTCGGCCGCCGTTTGTCGCTCGGCAGCGCGCGCGTTGTCGTAGTCCTGGCGGCTGATGGCCTTGTCGTTGATCAACTGGGCGTAGCGCTGCGCTTGCAGTCTGGCTTGGTACGCATTGGCCTCGGCCTTGCGCAATGCCGCTTCGGCGCTTTCCAGGTCGGCCTTGAACGGGGCCGGGTCGATGCGAAACAGCACATCGCCTTTCTTCACGTCGCTGCCTTCGCGGAAGGTGCGCTGCAACACCACGCCGGCCACGCGGGCCCGCACTTCAGCGATGCGTGGCGCCACGATCCGTCCGCTCAGTTCACTGCTGATCGACAGCGGTCGGGCTTCGATGGTTTCGATGCGAACGGTGGCCAACGGTGGCTGTTCTTCGGCGTTGGAGGACTTGTCGCAGGCGCTCAGCGTCAACGCCAGCGCTACAAGACTGAGCCTGGCAAGCAGATTTTTAGACATGAATGACCCCAATAATGACCCCAGCATCCTACTGGGCGCCGGCGAGGGTAGCGGTGAAGCTTTGTAGGCGCTGTGTGAAATTGTGTAAGGGTTTTACTCAGGTGTGCGTGTGGGCGTATATCCTGCAGGCCTTGATTTCATTTGCGCTTGGTCGACTGCTATCGCGAGCAGGCTCGCTCCCACAGTGGTTCGGTGGTGTTCACAGAACTTGTGCCCACTTGAGGTCTCTTGTGGGAGCGAGCCTGCTCGCGATAGCGGTCTATCAGGCGCCACAGCACTTTCTGGAACACCTCCATGCCCAACATCCTCCTGGTCGAAGACGACACCGCACTCGCCGAGCTGATTGCCAGCTACCTGGAACGCAATGGCTACTCCGTCAGCGTGATCAGCCGTGGTGATCATGTGCGCGAGCGGGCGCGGCTCAATCCGCCGGACCTGGTGATCCTCGACCTGATGCTGCCGGGGCTGGACGGCCTGCAAGTGTGTCGCCTGTTGCGCGCCGATTCGGCGAGCTTACCGATCCTGATGCTCACCGCCCGCGACGACAGCCACGATCAGGTGCTGGGCCTGGAAATGGGTGCTGACGATTACGTCACCAAACCCTGCGAACCGCGCGTATTGCTGGCCCGGGTGCGCACCTTGCTGCGACGCAGCAGCCTCAGTGAACCGCAGACCGCCAACGACCGCATCCTCATGGGCAACCTGTGCATCGACCTGTCCGAACGGACCGTGACCTGGCGCGGACACTTGGTCGAACTGTCCAGCGGCGAATACAACCTGCTCGTGGTGCTGGCCCGGCATGCCGGCGAAGTGCTGAGCCGCGACCAGATTCTGCAACGCCTGCGCGGCATCGAGTTCAACGGCACCGACCGTTCGGTGGACGTGGCGATCTCCAAGCTGCGACGCAAGTTCGACGATCACGCCGGCGAAGCGCGCAAGATCAAGACCGTGTGGGGCAAGGGCTACCTCTTCAGCCGTTCCGAGTGGGAATGCTGAGCCGATGTTCAGAATCCTCTTTCGCCTGTACCTGGTGACCATTGTCTCGTTCAGCGCCGCCATTTACCTGGTGCCGGACCTGGTGATCAAGGTCTTCCACGAGCGTTTTGTCACCTACAACCTCGATTATTCCCGAGGGCTGCAAACCCTCATGGTCAAGCAGTTCAAGGCGGTTCCGGTCGAGCAGTGGCCAGCCCTGGCGGCCGAAATGGACGAGGATTTCCGGCCGCTGCACATTGTGCTCAGCAGTAATGACGACGCCAGTTTTTCCGTTGATGAACAACAACGTTTGCAGCGCGGTGAAAACGTGGTGCGTATCGGCGACTGGGGTTGGCGCACCCTGGCGGTGGCGCCGCTGAATGAGCGCACCGTGGTGCAAATGGTCGTACCGCCGGACCCGCTGGACGTCAACCTGCTGTACTGGAGCATCAACGTGCTGATCGGCGCGACCATGCTCGCGTGCCTGTTGCTGTGGCTGCGTCCGCACTGGCGCGATCTGGAGCGGCTCAAACGTGCCGCTGAGCGCTTCGGCAAGGGCCACTTGAGTGAGCGCACGCAGATTGCCCCCAGTTCCAACATCGGCAGCCTGGCGAACGTCTTCGACACCATGGCCGGCGATATCGAAAACCTGCTGAATCAGCAGCGTGATTTGCTCAACGCGGTTTCTCATGAACTGCGCACGCCGTTGACGCGCCTGGACTTCGGCCTGGCCCTGGCCCTGTCCGACGACTTGCCGGCCACCAGCCGCGAGCGCCTGCAGGGGCTGGTCGACCACATCCGTGAACTCGATGAATTGGTGCTGGAACTGCTGTCCTACAGCCGCCTGCAGATCCCGGCGCGGGTGCCGGAGCAGATCGAGGTGTCGCTGGACGAATTCATCGACAGCATTCTGGGCAGTGTGGATGAAGAACAATCACCGGAGATTGTCATCGACGTGCTGCTCCATGGTCAGCTCGAACGCTTCAGCCTGGACCCGCGCCTGACCGCCCGCGCCCTGCAGAACCTGCTGCGCAACGCCATGCGTTACTGCGAAAAGCGCATTCAGATCGGCGTGCAGGTGTGCCCCAAAGGTTGCGAAATCTGGGTGGACGATGACGGCATCGGCATTCCGGATGATCAGCGTGAGCGGATTTTCGAGCCGTTCTATCGGCTGGATCGCAGTCGTGATCGGGCCACGGGCGGGTTTGGCCTGGGGCTGGCGATCAGTCGTCGTGCACTGGAGGCGCAGGGCGGTACCTTGACCGTCGAAGCATCGCCGCTGGGTGGGGCGCGATTCCGGCTGTGGTTGCCGACGCCGGCCTGACACTGCATACCCGGTAAACGATCTGAAGGCCGCCGCCCTGTGGTGAGCGAGTTGGCCCCGGGCATTCTTTCAGATAGACCGCGTAAGCAGGATTTACGACGGCTGCGCCGCCGAGCGGGAGCAAGCTCCCTCGCCACAGAGATTCGTGCATAGCGGAAGATCAGGCGCTGAATCGACTGCGCAGCGTCGTGGCCATTGCCTCCAGTTCTGCCGGCGGGTTATGCCCGATCAGCATCCAGGCGTGGTGCATGTCCGACCAATAGACAATGTTCATTCCGTGCCGACGCTCCCGGGCGACATGTCGGCTGCCGCTGCTGGAAAGGGTGATGCACAGCGCCAGGGGGCCATGGACCGGGTCGAGGTAAGTGATCTGGGCGATCGGCACGTCATCGTATTCAAGAATTTGTGCACGCTTGAATTCGACCCGGGGCAAACTCAACTGCCCGGGTGCGAGTTTCAGGCCCAGATGCTCGTCGAGCGTCTGCAACTGCGCACGCTGAGTGGTTTCATCGCTGGGCAGGTGCTCCAGGGTCTGCGGTACGTAAAGCGCCATATAGTCAGCCACCAGCCCGCGCCAGTTGCTGGTTTGCTGACTTTCCTGCCAGCCCAGGAACAGCCGGTCCGCCAGCACGCCACCGGCCACCAGCCCGGCGGCTGCCGCCAGGAACCAGCGACGGCTCAGCGGTGGGCGTGCCGGTGAGGGCAGGGTGTCGAGCATGGCTTGCAGGCGATCCACGGGGGCCTGTCGACTCAGTTGACTGAACGCATCCTTGAACGGCAGGCTGCTGCGATCCAGCCATTGCAGGCGCAGGCCGATCATCGGGTCTTCGGCAATGGCCGCGTCGATGCGTGCCCGCTGTTCGGTATCGAGCTGGTCATCCAGATAGGCCACCAATTGCTCATCCGAGAGTTTCGCGTTCATCGACGTTCTCCGCTGGAAGGGTTCGGCACCGATTGCAATGGCGGGTACTCGGCCAGTTTTACCCGCGCTGCGGCGAGGCGGCTCATGACGGTGCCAATCGGTACTTGCAGTACCTCGGCGACTTCGCGATAGGACAAACCCTCGACATACGCCAGAAATACCGTTTCCCGTTGGGCCTCGGGCAGCGCATCGACACGGCGGATGACCTGCGACGCCAGTACATGGGTCTGCGCCACGTGCTCGCCGTCAAACGACAAGGCATTGTCGGTATCGACTGTCCCTTGTCCCTGACGAACCCGCCGCGCGCGCACTTCGTTGATCCAGATCGAATGCAGGATGCTCATCAGCCAGCGGTCCATCCGTGTTCCCGGTTCATATTGCCCGGCCCGTTCCAGTGCGCGCACGCAAGTGGCCTGCACCAGGTCTTCGGCGACATGCCTTTGTCGGGACAACAGCAGGCCGTAGCGCCATAAACGCGCCAGGTGCTGGCTCAGTTCTGCCCGTATTGCCTGATCGCTGGCGATGGCGACCTCCGTCCGTTCGGGATGTCAGGTTTTCGATGAGTCGTTGATGGCTTCTGCCAGGTCCTGGTATTCCTCGCAGGAGGTGTTGCCGCAAATCGATTTGATCCGCTGCAACTGTTCCTGGGCCAGGTCCAGGCGGCCTTTGACCACGTAGGCTTCGCCGAGGTATTCGCGGACCTTCGCGTACTGCGGGTCGAGTTTGACCGATTGCAGGTAGTAACCGATGCCCTCGTCGGTGCGCCCCAGTTTACGCGTGGCGTAGCCGCGATAGTTTAACGCCTTGGCGGTGTTGGGGTTTTGGAGCGTATCCAGCAGCGCCAGGGCTTCTTCGTAGCGACCGTCCTTGGCCAATTGATAAGCGTAATCGGTACGGTCGGCGTCAGACACCGCTTTGCTGGTTTGCAGGACGCATTTTTGCGTTTTTTTATCCAGGACCTGGCCTCGAGGGCATTCGGGCTTGGCGGGGGCGTTGTCATCGCCGTGGGCCAGCGCCAGGGAACTGGCGAGCACGGTGGCGATCAACAACGGTACGGTGAAAACTGAAAAACGGCTATTCATGGACAATGCTCCACAGGGATCAGGGCCGGGACATCGAACAGGCCGAAAACCTCGACATGTTCTGCAGGTACCCGTCTGGAGGTAAACACTGCAGCGTGAACAATTATTCATTCCGTTGTGGAGTTCTTGGCAAGGAAAGCTCAAATCGAGGGGGGCATGCTTGATCGCCGAGAAGTCCCGCTTTTGGCCGAACCGCTGCCTTACTGCCTGCCGCCGTGCCTTGTTATAGTTCGGGCCTCTTTTTTGCCCGCTAAAGGATCACTGGCATGTCCCAATACACAGCATTCAACGTTGAACTAGTCGATAAAATCGCCCATGTGCAGATTAATCGCCCGGAAAAGATCAACTCGATGAATGCTGCGTTCTGGAGCGAGATCGTCGAGATCTTCCAATGGATCGACGACACCGACGAAGTGCGGGTGGTGGTTCTCAGTGGCGCCGGCAAGCATTTTTCCTCTGGCATCGACCTGATGATGCTGGCCGCCGTGGCCAATGAAATGGGCAAGGATGTCGGGCGCAACGCGCGCCTGCTGCGACGCAAGATTCTCAATCTGCAAGCGTCGTTCAATGCCGTCGACAACTGCCGCAAACCGGTACTGGCCGCCATCCACGGCTACTGCCTGGGCGGTGCCATCGATCTGATCGCCGCTTGCGACATGCGTTACGCCGCCGAAGATGCCCAGTTCTCGATCAAGGAAATCGACATCGGCATGGCTGCCGACGTCGGCACGCTGCAACGCTTGCCGCGGATCATCGGTGACGGCATGCTGCGCGAACTGGCTTACACTGGTCGCACCTTTGGTGCCGAAGAGGCGCGGGGCATGGGCCTGGTCAATCGCGTTTACAGCGACAGCGCCAGCCTGCTTGATGGCGTCATGGGCATTGCCCGCGAAATCGCCAGCAAGTCGCCGATTGCCGTCACGGGTACCAAGGAGATGATCAGCTACATGCGCGATCATCGCATCGATGATGGCCTGGAATACGTCGCCACCTGGAACGCCGCCATGTTGCAATCCACCGACTTGCGCGTGGCCATGGCCGCCCATATGAGCAAACAGAAACCCGAATTTCTGGATTGATTGAAAAATGACTTCACGCTGGACCACTGCAGTACTGGACACCGATCAACCCGGCGGCTGGGCCGTGGCGCGCAGCCCCGAAGGCTTTTTGTTCGATGACAATGGCGCGCTGTTCCCCCGTGAATGGCTCAAGCGCCAGGACCTGGCGATTCTTGCCGAGCATGGCATCGGTCACCTCGATGGCGAGCCGGTGTATCTGCTGGAGTTGCGCAGTCACAGCGAAGTCCCGGGCTGTCAGTGGAAAGGCTTGCGGGCGTTCATGCTCGAAGGCGATCACACGATTTACAAGGTGCTCGCGTACGCCGCGCAGATCGGCACCTGGGCCCGTGAGCATCGCTTTTGCGGTAATTGCGGGCAAGCCATGAGCCAGGTGCCGCGCGAGCGGGCGATGTATTGCCAGCCATGCGATCTGCGCAGCTATCCACGGATTTCGCCAAGCATGATCGTGCTGGTGACCCGTGGCGACGAAATCCTCCTGGCGCGTTCGCCACGGTTTGTCAGCGGGGTCTACAGCACGCTGGCAGGCTTCGCCGAGCCGGGTGAGTCAGCCGAGGATTGCCTGATTCGCGAGGTTCGCGAAGAGGTGCGGATCGAGGTCAAGAACATTCAGTACATGGGCAGCCAGTGCTGGCCGTTCCCGCACTCGATGATGCTCGGTTTCCATGCCGAATACGCCGGTGGCGAGATCGTCTGTCAGGAAGACGAGATCGAAGACGCCCAGTGGTTCAACGTGCACGAGCTGCCGCCGTTGCCGGCGTCACGCTCGATTGCCCGTTATCTGATCGACGTCTATGTGGCGCGGCGCTTAGGCCATGCTGAACCAGTGTTGCCAGGCTAGCCGCACGGTCAGGCCCAGCACCACGGTGATGAACACCGGACGAATGAACTTCGCGCCGCCGCTGATGGCGGTGCGAGCGCCGAAGAAGGCGCCGACCATCAATGACGAGCCCATGCTCAAGCCGATCACCCAGTCCACCTGACCGGAAAAAATGAAAATCGACAGCGCCGCCGCGTTGCTGACGAAGTTCATGCTGCGCGCCACGCCGCTGGCCTTCACCAGGTCGATGGGGTAGAGCAGCAGGCTGCTGACGGTCCAGAACGCCCCGGTCCCCGGACCGGCGACGCCATCATAGAAGCCGAGGCTGAAGCCTTGGGTCGATTGCCAGGTTTTCTTGATCGGTGCGTCGCTGTCCAGCGGCGCTTTCGGCGTACCGCCAAACAACAGATAGACACCGCAGGCAAAGACGATCACTGGCAGCATCTTGTTGAGCCACTCGGCGGGCAGGTAGTGGGCGACCACGGCACCGCTCAGCGCACCGACCAGGGTGCCGACGATGGCGTGAGTCCACTGCCTGGGATGGAACAGCTTGCGGCGGTAGAAGGTGAAACTGGCGGTTGCGGAGCCGAAGGTCGAGCTGAGCTTGTTGGTGCCCAGTACCAGGTGCGGTGGCAAGCCGGCAGTCAGCAAGGCCGGGGTGGTCAGCAAACCGCCACCGCCGGCAATGGCGTCGATGAATCCGGCTACAAAGGCAACAAGGGCCAGAATGGCCAGGGTGGTGAGATCAACACTGAGTTCGAAAGGCATGGAATCGGCTTATTCGGCGGTGGCAGCAAAGGGCTGCGCAGAAGGGCGGTTATCTTACCTAGATCCTGATTCTGCGGCGACTGGTCTGGCCTTTCATCTGGCGCTGGCTTGCCAGCAAAGGCGGCTTGATAACCGACCAGTCACTTGCAGATGCCCCCAATCCCCTGTGGGAACGAGCCGGCTCGCGATGGTCGTCAACGATGACGTGGGTGGTCTGAATGAACGCGTCGTCCGGGCGTTTTTCGCGAGCAGGCTCGCTCCTACAGGTTCAGCGCCAATCCATGTGGGAACGAGCCGGCTCGCGATGGCGGCCTTCCAGCCAGCCAATCTCCCGCAGCCGGCCCTTGCAAAACACATCAGGCCTTTGCGGCTGGCCCATTGCCGATCTGCCACACAAACGGTGGCTCGGTTCCGTTGACCGACCAATCCCCGACAATCCGTGCCTTGTAGATCACCGGGTTATGCGACGAAACGGTCCGCGCATTGCGCCAATGTCGATCCAGCGATTTGCCCCGGCGAATATCCGAAGCCCCCAGCGCGTTGAAGAGTTCGGTGGTCGCTCGTTGAATCAACTCCGTGACCACCACTTGCGCCTTCGCCGACTCGATCTCTGCCGCCACGTTGGCCGCTCGCTCCCGGGCCGGATCGCCAGCGAAACGCGCGACGTAGGCCTGCTGTGCCGGTTGTGCGGCTTTCAATGCGCTGGCCTCGGCCGCATAAACCCACGCGGTAATGTTGCCGACCACTTGCTGGACCTGTGGGTCTTCGCTGACGCGCTGTGCGTTGCCATGGCTGTAGATGCGCTGGCGTTCGCGCACATGACGGGAGACATCGCGCAATGCTGCACGGCCAATCCCCGCCAGAGTGGCTAACAGCACGAGCTGATAGAACGCAGTCTGGTATTTGAAGCGGGTCGCGAAGTCGATGACGTTCTCGGCGTCCACTTCGGCATCGACAAAGCGCGACGTACCGCTGCCGGTGGTGCGTTGGCCAAAGCCGTCCCAATCGTCGCTTTGCTCGATACCCGGCTGGCGCGTGCGCACGGCGGCGATCACATCGCCACCGGTGTCGCTGCGTTGGGCATAGACGTCGATCCAGTCGGAAAACAGGCTGCCGGTGCTGTAGAACTTCTCGCCATTGAGTCGCCATTGATCGCCATGGGGCGTGACCTTGGTGACAACATCGCCCATCGCCACCGCGCCGATTTCCGTCCAGGCGCAACCGACGATGTCCCCCTCGACGAAGCGTTTGAACCACACATCCCGTGCCGGGCCGGATGGGGCGTTGAGGCGATCCTCGACAAAGGCAAAGTGGCCGCGCAATGCCTGGGGAAGGTTTGAGTCGGCTTCGGCCAGTTCGATCAGCAGCTCAAACAACTGCGGAACCGAGGCGCCACCGCCGCCGTATTCAACCGGCACCCGCACCGCACCAAAGCCGGCTTCCTTGAGCCATTGAATCGGCTCATGGGGCAACGTACGCGACTGTTCGCGCTCGAGGGCGCCGTCGGCAATGCGCTGGAAAATCGGCCGATAGGTCGCCGCGAGGGCTTCATAGTCGGTGCCGGTGGACAGTGGGTTGATTACCTGGTGTTCGGTCATGGAGTGGCTCCTTGGCTGGCAGAAAAGACATTGCGTCTGCCAAGGGGGATTGCAGGGTCCATGCCGGACCTGTTCGGTGCGGATTTACTGGACTTCATTGGGGGCGCGGCAGTTTCAACTGTTGTCGGGCCAACAGTGCATCAGCAAATTGTCCGGGGACGGCGGCTTTTGTGGCGAGGGAGCTTGCTCCCGCTTGAGTGCGCAGCGCTCACCAAAATTTGGGGCCGCTGCGCAGCCCAGCGGGAGCAAGCTCCCTCGCCACCGTTTCCGAGCGCTCCAGATTCAGGACTGGCACACTTGCTGCTCATGCCCCAGGACATTCCCTAATGTCCCGAGGACACGCCAATGAGTCAGCAAGCCGTCAAATTTGCCTACTGGGTGCCGAACGTCAGCGGTGGGCTGGTGGTCAGCAAGATCGAACAACGTACCCACTGGGGCATCGACTACAACCGCAAGCTGGCGCAGCTGGCCGAGGAGGCGGGGTTCGAATATGCCCTGACGCAGATCCGTTTCACCGCCGGTTACGGTGCCGAGTATCAGCATGAATCAGTGGCCTTCAGCCATGCACTGCTGGCGGCAACGACCAGACTCAAAGTCATCGCCGCGATCCTGCCAGGCCCCTGGCAACCGGCGCTGGCGGCCAAGCAACTGGCAACCATCGATCAGCTCACCAACGGGCGGGTCGCGGTCAATATCGTCAGCGGCTGGTTCAAGGGCGAGTTCCAGGCCATCGGCGAACACTGGCTGGAACACGATGAGCGCTATCGCCGCTCCGAAGAGTTCATTCGCTCACTTAAAGGCATCTGGACCCAGGACAACTTCACCTTTCGCGGCGACTTCTATCGCTTCGACAACTACAGCCTCAAACCCAAACCCCAGGGTCGCCCGGAAATCTTCCAGGGTGGCAGTTCCCGTGCGGCGCGGGACATGGCCGCGCGGGTGTCGGACTGGTATTTCACCAATGGCAACACCCCCGAAGGCATCAAGGCCCAGGTCGATGACATTCGCGCCAAGGCGGCCGCGAACAATCATTCAGTCAAGATCGGTGTGAACGCATTCGTGATCGCCCGGGACACCGAAGAGGAGGCGCGGGCAGTGCTGGCACAGATCATCGATCAGGCCGATCCCGAAGCGGTGACCGCCTTCGGTGACGCAGCGAAGCAGGCCGGGCGGGCATCGCCGGAAGGCGAGGGCAACTGGGCAAAATCGACGTTCGAGGACCTGGTGCAATACAACGATGGCTTCAAGACCAATCTGATCGGCACGCCACGACAGATCGCCGAGCGGATTGTGGCGCTTAAAGCAGTGGGCGTGGATCTGGTATTGGCGGGGTTCCTGCACTTTCAGGAAGAAGTGGAGTATTTCGGCCAGCGGGTATTGCCGTTGGTGCGGGAGTTGGAGGCTGAAGCCCTGTCCCGGCAGACCGCAGCGGTCGCCTGAACACCAAAAAACCCTGTAAGAGCCGGCTTGCCGGCGAAAGCAACCTGACAGATAACAGATTTGTCGACTGTCAGGACGCCATCGCTGGCAAGCCAGCTTCAACAAGGGACGCGTTTACAAACCGAGGTCGGACAAGCCCGGGTGATCATCCGGGCGGCGGCCCAGCGGCCAGCGGAACTTGCGCTCGCTTTCCTTGATCGGCATGTCGTTGATGCAGGCGAAGCGCCGGGCCATCAGGCCGTGTTCGTTGAACTCCCAGTTTTCGTTGCCGTAGGAGCGGAACCAGTTGCCCGAATCGTCGTGCCATTCATAGGCATAACGCACGGCGATGCGGTTGTCGGTGAAGGCCCAGAGTTCCTTGATCAGGCGATAGTCCAGTTCCTTGGCCCATTTACGGGTCAGGAAGGCTTTGGCCTCTTCGCGGTTGTGGGCGAACTCTGCGCGGTTTCGCCATTGGGTGTCGAGGGTGTAGGCCAGCGACACACGCTCCGGATCGCGGGAGTTCCAGCCGTCTTCGGCCAGGCGGACTTTTTCGATGGCGGATTCACGGGTAAAGGGCGGCAATGGCGGGCGAACTTCGGCATTAGACATTTCATGTCTCCGTATTAAATTAAAGTTCAACAAAGTTGTCGGTCTTGATCAAGCAGTTACAGGTCCAATAACTTTCGCGCCATGCATTGCGCATTATCGGCGGCACTGTAGTCACCCATGACAAGTGCGACGGTAATGGCCCCGTCAATCAGGATCAGCAGTTGCTTGGCCAGCGTCTGCGGATCTTCGGCGCCATGTTCGGTACACAGCTCGCACACGTAGTCGAGCAGCTTCTGTTTGTGGTCTTTGGCGACCAGGCGAACCGGGTCTTGCGGATCACCCGTCTCACCGCTGGTATTGATGAACGCGCAACCGCGAAAGCCTTCGGAACAGAACCAGGATTTGAGTACGGTAAACAGATTGAGCAACCGGTCCGCCGGGGTTTCGGCCTGGTCGACCGCGCTCCTGTACCAGTGCATCCAGCGTTGATCCCGGCGTTGCAGGGCCGCGACAGTGAGCTCCTCCTTGTTGGCGAAGTAGCGGTAGACGCTCTTTCTGGAGACACCGGCGGTTTTCACCAGAAGATCCATGCCCGTGGCGGCGATGCCACTTTTGTAGATCAGCTTTTCGGTGACATCCAGAATGATGTCGCGTGTGTCGTTGCTAGTATTTTCGTTCATGGCGCTTAAAGTAGAACGATCGTTCTCCTTGGTCAAATGTTATTTTTCCGTTCACGAAGCGGCCTTCGCTGCGATGCGGCGACCTGTAGGGGCTGGCTTGCCTGCGAAGGGCTATTACAGACAGTAACAAGACCCAGACCCATCCATGGTGTAAGCTCTCCACCTCTTTGGATTCGACCCTCTGCGAGCCCTATGCCGTCGCTTTTCAAACGCTCCCTGCTGCCCAAACTGCGCAGTTTTCCGCTGACCGCCGATGCCGTCACCTTCCTCTCTGGCGCTGCCGAGTTCCGTCGCTGCCTGCTGGAAAAAATCGCCAGTGCCACTCGGCGCATTTACATCGTTGCGCTGTACCTACAACAGGATGAGGCCGGTCAGGAAGTTCTCGATGCTTTGCACGCCGCCAAACTGGCGCGTCCGGAACTGGACGTGGTGGTGGTCGTCGACTGGCTGCGCGCCCAGCGCGGCCTGATCGGCGCCGGCAAGCAGCCGGGCAACTCGGCCTGGTATCAGGAAATGACCCGCACCCACGCCAGTGAAGTGCCGGTGTATGGCGTGCCGGTGCAGACCCGCGAACTGTTCGGCGTCCTGCATCTGAAGGGTTTCGTGATCGATGACTGTGTGATCTACAGCGGCGCGAGCCTGAACAACGTCTACCTGCACAAGTTCGACAAGTACCGCTACGACCGTTATCACCTGCTGCAGAACCCTCAGCTTGCCGATTCGATGCAACATCTGGTGCAGCATGGTCTGGTGGCTTCCAAGGCCGTGCATCGCCTGGATCTGCCAAACCTGCCGACCACCCGCAGCCTGCGCAGCGACATCGGTGACCTGCGCAGCCGACTCAAGCACGCGGCGTACGACACCACCCAGGGCACCACAGACAGGACCGGGTTGTCGGTCAGCCCGTTGCTTGGCGTTGGCAAGAACAACCCGCTGAACCGGGTGATTTGTGAACTGATCGCCAGCACCCAGCAACAACTGACGATCTGCACGCCGTATTTCAACCTGCCCTTGGCGGTGATTCGGGAAATCAACCGGGCGTTGGCGCGTGGCGTGAAGATCGACATCGTGGTCGGCGACAAGACTGCCAACGACTTCTACATTCCGCCGAGCGAGCCGTTCAAGGTGATTTCAGCGCTGCCGTACCTCTATGAGATCAGCCTGCGCCGGTTCGCCAAGCGCCATCAGCGCAACATCGACAGTGGTCAGTTGAACCTGCACCTGTGGCTGGACGGCGATAACACCTATCACCTCAAGGGCATGTGGATCGATCAGCGCTACACCTTGCTGACCGGCAACAACCTCAACCCCCGGGCGTTTCGTCTCGATCTGGAAAATGCCTTGCTGATCGATGATCCGAAGGGCGAGCTACAGGTACCGCGACGCACGGAACTGGCACATATTTTCCAGCATACCCGGCGTATCGAGCGCTTCCAGGACCTGCAAACCTTGCCGGATTACCCGTCAGGAGTGGCGAAGTTTCTCAAGCGGGTGAGTCGTGTGCGTATTGAGCGGTTGTTGTACCGCATCCTGTAAAAGCTATAGCGCGGCGGCTGACGCCATCGCGGGCAAGCCCGCTCCCACAGGGTTGGATGTCGATCACGCAAGTGTGGTTCGACTCAAAAACCTGTGGGCGCTGGCTTGCCAGCGATGAGGCCCTTCCAGTCGCCACTCCATTCAGTTAAGCCCCAGTTTCCCGCGCAACGTCGACAAATCCTCAGCCAGGGTATTCACCGGGCCGACCAGCGCCTTGCGGTCGCTGTCCTTCACTTTGTCGTAGGTCTCGAAGCCGCCGTCTGCGGCTTTGTACTTGGCCAGGACCTGGTTCACCGTGGCGAAGTTCTTGTCGACTTTGGCGATGAATGCCGCGTCCTGTTTTTCGATTTGCGGGCGGAACAGGTCGACGATTTTTTTCGCGCCGTCGATGTTGCCCTGGAAGTCATAGAGGTCGGTGTGGCTGTAGCGATCTTCTTCGCCGGAGATCTTGGTGGCGGCCACTTCCTCAAGCAGCGCAGCGGCACCGCCAACGACTTTTTCCGGCGGGAACGTCAGGCCGGCGACGCGGGTTTGCAGGTCCTTGACGTCTTTGTTCAGGCCGTCGGCCAGTTCGCCCAGGCCCTGGGTGCTGTTTTGCGCAAACAGCGTGTATTCGATGCGGTGGAAGCCGGTGAAGTCTTCTGCTTCCACGCCTTTCTCATGGTCATTGACGCGCGAATCGATGGACGCGTCGAGATCACTGAACAGCTCGGCAATCGGCTCGATGGATTCGTAGTAAACACGGGTCGGCGCGTAGAGTTTTTTCGCGGTGGCCAGGTCGCCTTTTTTCACGGCGTCGGTGAATTGCCGGGTGTGGCTGGCCAGTTCATCCAGTTGCTCGGTGACGTAGATCTTGTAGTCGGAAATCGGCTGAACCAGCTCCAGCGGCGCCGTTGCCGCGAAAGCCGCAAGCGGGGTGGTGAGCAAGCCGAGGGTCAGCAGTAATGCGAGTGGCGACTGTTTCATGGGACGGTTCCGTGTTGGGTGGGTTACGCGTTTGTTGTGGGTTGTGTGGCGTCGAGCAGTGAGCGACCGATGAAATCCTTATCGCCGGTGACGCCGGGCAAGGTGAAGAAATAGCCGCCACCGACCGGTTTCAGGTATTCCTCCAGTGGCTCGCCGTTGAGTCGGTTTTGCACGGTGATAAAGCCTTTCTCCAGATCGGCCTGATAGCAGATGAACAGCAAGCCCATGTCCAGTTGGCCGTTCTTGTTCACGCCGTTGGAGTAGTTGAACGGACGGCGCAGGATCAGGTTGGCCTGGGTCGCGGCGGTGCGCGGGTTGGCCAGGCGGATATGCGCGTCGAGTTTGGTCAACTTGCCGTGCGGGTCCTGGCTGTAGTCCGGCACCTGGGATTCATGGGTGCCGCCCATGGGCGCGCCGGTGCTTTTGACCCGACCGAGGATGCTTTCCTGTTCCTGCAGCGGTGTGCGGTCCCAACGCTCGACGAAGTTGCGGATGATCCGCACCGCCTGATAGCTGCCATTCGCCGCCCAGGCCGGTTCGTCGCTGCCGGGCTGAACCCAGACGACGCTGTCCATGGTTTGTGCATTGTTGGAGTCGGGGTTGGCCGAGCCGTCGCGAAAGCCCAGGAAGTTGCGCGCGCTCTGCGCTGGCACACCCGGTTTTGCCGGGGCCTGGGGCGGCACGCTGCCTTCCTGCTTCCAGCGCACCAGCAGCAGGTCCGGGAGATTTTTCACGATGTCGCGCAAGGCGTGGATGTTGGTGTCGGTGGTGTTGGAACAGAACTGCAGGCTCAGGTCGCCGTGGCAGCAATCGGCCTCCAGCGCGTCATTGGGAAAGCCGACCATGCGAGTCAGGCGCTTGGGCTTGGCATTGCCCAGTCCGAAGCGCTCATCGAACAACGAGGCACCCACCGACACCGTGATGGTCAGGTTATCCGGGGTCACGATCGGGCCGAGAATGCCCGAATCCACCGGTGGCAACTTCGGGTCGACCTGGGTGACCGGGCCGCCTTTCATCAAAAACGCGATGCGATCGTTGAGGGTGCGAAACAGTCGCTCCAGATCTTGGCGGTCGCTGGCCAGTACATCAAAGGACACCAACATGCCGGACGCCGGGCGCGGGGTGACGATGCCCGTCTGGTGCTTGCCGTGGAATGCGTGGCGGTCTTGCGTGCGGTCGCTGCTCGGCGCTTCAGTGACCTGCGCGGGACTGGCGGCCATGGCCGGGCAGCTCAGCGCGGAGCCGGCCAGGGCGACACCGGCTGCGCCCATGCCCATCAATACCCGGCGCCGCTGGAGGTTGAGTTGTTCTGAATCGTTCATTGATAAGTCGTCTTCTGCTTAGAGGCCGGAAAGGCCAAGGGCGGGGTCGATTCCATCGAGTGCAACGGCCAGTGCCTTGGCCTTGTCGGCGATCTGTTGGCGTTGCCCGGTGCCGACACTGTCGTAGCTGGCGTAGCCGTCGTTGACCTTGAAACCGTTGAGCTCGGTGTCGAAAGCGCTGAGCGCACTGTCGATCTGCGGCAGCAGGTCGGCGGCGGATTTGGCCAGCAACGGACGCAGCAGTTCGACGACCTTGTGCGCGGCGTCGAGATTGGCGGCGAAGCCATTCAGATCGATGTGGCTGTAACGTTCTTCTTCACCACTGCGGGCGCGCACCTCGGCGATGCCGTTGAGGTTGCGCACGACAAGGCTCACCAATTGCTCCGGTGGCAGGGACTGGGCCAGCAGCTGTTGCTTGAGGGTGGTCACGTCCGCCAACAGGCGCTGGGCGACCGGTGCCAGACCGTCGAGGTTGCGTTGCTGGAACAGCGCGAATTCAAGGCGATGGAAACCGACGAACCCGGGGTCTTGCTCGCGTTGTTCGAAGTAGTCGGCACGGGCGTTGATCCCATTGTCCAGCTCGGCCAGGCGCTGGGCTGCAGGGGCCAGGCGCTGATAAGCGGTGCGGGCCGGTACGTACAAGGTTTGGGCCTGGCTGAGATCGCCGGCGGCGATCGCTTGCTCAAGGGCGGTGACGGCTTTGATCAGCGCCGAGCCCTGGCTGCTCAGGTACACGCGGAACTCCGACAATGGCCCGACGAACGCCACCATCGACGGCCTGGCCTTGGCCGCCGCTTCCGAAGCCGCCGTCGGCGTGACGTGCAAGGTGCCGCGCGGATTGCTCAGCAGACCGCAGGTGATGGCGTAGTCGCCGGCCAACAGGTTGGCGTTGATCACCTGGCTCAGGCCGGGTGCGATGTTCTCCCGCTCTTCGACCACCAGCACGCCATCGAGGATTTCCCATTCGACGGCACGATCGGATTGATTGACGATACGGAAGCTGGCATGGCCGGCCGGAACCGTCAGGGCATTGGGCTCGCAGCTGTGCGGATGAATGGCCACCCGCACTTCGTCATGGTTGGCCTGGCGCTTGTCAGCGGCCATTTTCGCGGCGTAATAGAACAGGCCGCCGGCGGCGATCATCACGATCACCGAACCGGCCACCGCCCAGCGCAAGGCGCGGGGCGGGGAAGCCTGGGGTGGGGCTGGATTTGGCATGGTTGCCCTTACTGGCTGGAAATGGAGGAGGACTGTCTGGCCGGTTATTCGAACGAATCCTGTGGGCGCTAGCTTGCTTGCGATGAATATGCAGGCGATGAGTTTTTCCAGGCAGCCTGCGTCATCGTTGACGTCCATCGCGAGCAGGCTCGCTCCTACCGGAGTTTGCAATCGGCGCAGGGGTTGGCCTGAAGAACATCACCAACGCCACGATCAGATAAATCAGATAGGCACCCAGGGTGCTGACGGTCGGGGCGTCCTGGTAACCGAACATGCCGGCCAGCACCGAACCCAGCGGACCGTCCACGGGCAGTGTGGTGCTGATGTCGAAGAGCACGGTTTGCAGGTGATTCCACACACCGGCCTCATGCAGCGCCTGCACCGAGCTGGCGAGAATGCCGGCTGCCACCACGAGGATGAACAGGCCAGTCCAGCGGAAAAACGCGCCGAGGTTCAGACGCATGCTGCCGGTGTAGATCAGCCAACCCACGATAATCGCCAGGAACAGGCCAAGGAGGGCACCGATCGGGGCCGCCGGACCTTCGCTTTGCTGGAACACCGCGAGCAGGAAGAACACCGTTTCCAGGCCTTCGCGCGCCACGGCGAAAAACACCATGGCGATCAGGGCAGTGACCTGATGCCGGGAGCCGGTCAGTGCTTGATCAAGGGACGTGTGCAGCGAATGCTTGATGGAGCGCGCCACTTTGCGCATCCAGAACACCATGGAGCTGAGAATGCCGACCGCCACCAGGCCGACCACGCCTTCAAACAGTTCCTGCTGTTTTTGCGGAAACTCGGCGCTGGCCAGTTCCAGACCTCCGCCTACCAGCAGGGCGAGGGCGGCGGCGAGGAACACGCCGATCCAGACGGCGGGCATCCACTGGCCTCGGCCCGTCTGTTTGAGGTAGCTGGCGATGATGCCAACGATCAACGCGGCTTCAACGCCTTCGCGCAGCATGATCAGAAAAGGAACGAGCATTCAGCACCGTGGGGCAATTAGATAAGGTGCGAATTTGTAACATAATGACACTCATTCGCATATGTTACCGATTGCCATTTACCTGAACCTGAGCTGAACGACCCTGAAGATCACCCCCGTCCCCCTGTAGGAGCGAGCCTGCTCGCGATGGACGTCAGGGCACCGCGTTCATCCAGGCAACCACGTCATCGTTAACCTCCATCGCGAGCAGGCTCGCTCCAACAAGGGGTCTGCGTTGGGTCGATGGCTGAGCTAATATGCGCACCACTCCTACAAGAACAGGGTTTGCCTCGCTCCATGGCAGAAAAAGACACCATCTCCATTCAACTGGTGCGAGAAGCGCTGTTGCAAAGTTGTGCCCCGGGCGTTGCCACCGAAGAGGTGTTGATCAAGGTCGGCATCGATCCGCTCCTGCTGCACAGCAGCGATGCACGGGTACCGGCCACCGCGTACGCCCGGCTGTGGCGTCTGTTGGCGCGGCGCGGCGATGATGAGTTTTTCGGCATGGACCCGCGCAAGCTCAAGTCCGGCAGCCTGGAGTTTCTTTGTCGTTGCGCCATGGTCCAGCCGAGTCTGGCGGCGGGCCTCACCAGTGGC
This sequence comes from Pseudomonas moorei, assembly GCF_008801475.1. Taxonomy (GTDB): domain Bacteria; phylum Pseudomonadota; class Gammaproteobacteria; order Pseudomonadales; family Pseudomonadaceae; genus Aquipseudomonas; species Aquipseudomonas moorei. The sequence goes on from NZ_VZPP01000001.1 coordinate 343,555, forward strand.
TTGAGCTTCCTGTCACTGATGCTCGACCACCTGCCCGCGGAGTTGGTCCGCCAACAGAGCCTGGCGGAAATCGTGCTGCTGGAAGATGAACAGGAACCGCGCCGGGCGTTTACCTATTTCACCTACTGGATGATCGTGCATGGCGTGGCCTGCTGGCTGGCGGGGCGGCGGATTCCGATCCTGGCCATCGAGTTGCGCTGCTCGCAACCGGACTTCTGCGACGACTACCAGGTGATGTTTTCCGAAAACCTGCGATTCGACCGCCCGCGCACGCGGATGATTTTCTCCGCTGATTGCCTGGATGCGCCGATCAAGCGCAGCGCCGAAGAACTCAAGCGTTTCCTGGCCCATGCGCCGGCGAACATTCTGGTCAAGTACCGCGATCCGCAGAGCCTGGCCAGCCGCATCAAGCACGATCTGCGGCAACTGCCGGCCGAACGCTGGCCCGAAACCGAAGCCCTGGCGCAACGCCTGTGCATGTCGGCCTCGACCTTGCGCCGCCGGTTGGCCGAGGAAGGGCAAACCTATCAAGGGCTCAAGGACAGCGTGCGCAAGGAACTGGCTATCGTCTGGCTGGCGGAACCGGCCATCAGCTTCGCGGAAATCGCCACGCGCCTGGGGTTTGCCGACGCGAGTTCGTTCTACAAGGCGTTTCGCAAGTGGTCGGGGTCCAATCCGGGGCATTACCGCAGTTTGATTCTCAACGAAGCGTCCTGACTGATCCGGTTCTTTGGGTGCCATGACGAGGCGCCACCTCCCGGATCTTGGCCAAACCAGTCACGCAACTTGATAACTTTGACCATTGCCCCTCCACCCGCGCAGAGCGAGTATTTCCCTGTTAGTTACGGTTCCCCCAACCTAATAAAAATACAGAGGGATTCTGGCAATGCGCGATTACTTGTCTGCTACATCACAGTTCAATTATCAGCACACCGTCGACGCCGCACTCGCTGGCGATCTGACTGCCCTCAACGCCTGCATCGAGTGCTGCGACCGGCATGCCTTGCCGGGTCGCATCGCGCTGTTCTGGGAAGGCCGCGATGGCGCCAGCGCGACTTACACCTTCAGCGACTTGCAGGACAAGGCCGCGCGTTTCGCCAACTTCCTCCTGGCCCAGGGCGTACAGAAGGGCGACAAGGTCGCCGGTCTGCTGCCACGTAACATCGAACTATTGATTACCGTGTTCGCCACCTGGCGCATTGGTGCGGTTTATCAGCCGCTGTTCACTGCCTTCGGCCCGAAGGCCATCGAGCATCGACTGGGCAGCTCCGGTGCCAAGGTCGTGGTCACCGACGCGGTCAACCGCTCGAAACTCGCTGAAGTCGCCGATTGCCCGACCATCGTCACCGTTAGCGGGCCCAAGGGGCAGGGCATCGTTCAGGGCGATTTCAGTTTCTGGGCCGAACTGGCCAACTTCTCCAATGCCTGTGAACCGGTACTGTTGACCGGCGAAGACCCGTTCCTGCTGATGTTCACCTCGGGCACCACTGGCCCGTCGAAAGCGCTGTCGGTGCCGCTCAAGGCCATTGTCGCGTTCCAGAGCTACACCCGTGACGCGGTGGATTTGCGTCCCGAAGACGCGTTCTGGAACGTTGCCGATCCGGGTTGGGCATACGGCATCTACTTCGGTGTCACCGGCCCGATGTCGATGGGCCACCCGATCACCTTCTACGATGGCCCGTTCACCCTGGAAAGCACCTGCCGGGTGATTAACAAATACGGGATCACCAATCTCACCGGATCGCCGACGGCCTATCGCTTGCTGATCGCCGGGGGCGACGCCTTCGCCAAGTCGATCAAAGGCAAGCTGCGTATCGTCAGCAGCGCTGGCGAGCCGCTGAACCCGGAAGTGATTCGCTGGTTCGCCGACCACCTTGGCGTGGTCATTCATGACCACTATGGGCAGACCGAACTGGGCATGGTGTTGTGCAATCACCATGGCCTGGAGCATCCGATTCATATGGGCGCCGCTGGCTTCGCCTCGCCGGGCCATCGCATTGTGGTGCTGGACGAGCAGTACAAGGAGGTGGGCGTCGGCCAGCCAGGCATCCTGGCCATCGACCGCAGCCAATCGCCGATGTGCTGGTTCGCCGGTTACGAAGGCGCGCCGACCAAGGCGTTCGTCGGCGACTATTACTTGAGCGGTGACACCGTGGAGTGGAACCCGGATGGCAGCATCAGTTTCGTCGGTCGCAGTGACGATGTGATCACCACCTCCGGCTACCGTGTCGGGCCGTTCGACGTGGAAAGCGCGTTGATTGAACACCCGGCGGTGATCGAAGCGGCGGTCGTCGGCAAACCCGACCCGGAACGTACCGAACTGGTCAAGGCTTTCGTCGTGATCGGCGAGCAATACCGCGCCACGCCGGAACTGGCCGAAGAGCTGCGCCAGCATGTGCGCAAGCGTCTGGCCGCGCACTCGTACCCCCGTGAAATCGAATTTGTCAGCGAGTTGCCGAAAACCCCAAGCGGCAAATTGCAGCGCTTTATCTTGCGCAACCAGGAAATCGCCAAGGCTCAAGAGGCCGCCGCGAAGAACGTTTCAGCTTGAATCCAAGGAAACAATGATGCAGATCGAAAACAAGGTTTTTCTCGTCACCGGCGGTGCTTCCGGCCTGGGCGCGGCCACCGCTGAAATGCTGGTCGCCGCCGGCGCCAAAGTGATGCTGGTGGACATGAATGCCGAAGCCGTCGCGGCCCAGGCCAAGCGCCTCGGTGCGCAAAGCGTGGTGGCGGACATCAGCAACGAAGCGGCGGCTGAGGCGGCGGTGCAGGCCACGGTCAAGGCTTTTGGCGGCCTCAATGGCCTGGTGAACTGCGCCGGCATCGTGCGTGGCGAGAAGATCCTCGGCAAAAACGGTCCGCATGCGCTGTCCAGCTTCAGTCAGGTAATCAACGTCAACCTGATCGGCAGCTTCAACATGCTGCGCCTGGCCTCGGCGGCGATCGCCGAAACCGACGCGGACGCCGATGGCGAGCGCGGCGTGATCATCAATACCGCATCCGCCGCGGCCTACGATGGTCAGATCGGCCAGGCGGCCTACGCCGCGTCCAAAGGCGCCATCGTCAGCCTGACCTTGCCCGCCGCCCGAGAACTGGCGCGTTTCGGCATCCGCGTGATGACCATTGCCCCGGGCATTTTCGAAACCCCGATGATGGCTGGCATGACCCCGGAAGTGCGCGATTCCCTGGCGGCCGGCGTGCCGTTCCCGCCGCGCCTGGGCAAACCGGCCGAGTACGCTGCGCTGGTCAGGCATATCATTGAAAACAGCATGCTCAATGGCGAGGTGATCCGTCTCGACGGTGCCTTGCGCATGGCCGCCAAATAAGGAGCAATTGTCATGAGCCTTTCCAACGATCCAATCGTCATCGTCAGCGCCGTCCGCACCCCGATGGGTGGTTTTCAGGGCGAGCTGAAAAGCCTGACCGCGCCGCAACTCGGTGCGGCCGCCATCAAGGCTGCCGTGGAGCGCGCCGGTATCGCTGCGGATGCCGTCGAAGAAGTGTTGTTCGGCTGTGTGCTGTCCGCCGGTCTTGGCCAGGCCCCGGCACGCCAGGCTGCGCTGGGCGCCGGGCTGGATAAATCGACCCGCTGCACCACCCTGAACAAGATGTGCGGTTCGGGGATGGAAGCGGCGATTCTGGCCCACGACATGCTGGTCGCCGGCAGCGCCGAGGTGGTCGTCGCCGGGGGCATGGAAAGCATGTCCAATGCACCGTACCTGCTGGACCGCGCCCGCAGCGGTTATCGCATGGGCCACGGTCGGGTGCTTGACCACATGTTCCTCGACGGCCTCGAAGACGCTTACGACAAGGGCCGCCTGATGGGCACCTTTGCCGAAGATTGCGCCGAAACCAACGGTTTCAGCCGCGAAGCCCAGGACGCCTTCGCCATCGCCTCGACCACCCGTGCACAGCAGGCAATCAAGGATGGCCGCTTCAAGGACGAGATCGTGCCGCTGACCGTGACCGTCGGCAAAGAGCAGGTGACCATCAGCAACGACGAACAGCCGCCAAAGGCCAAGCTGGACAAAATCGCCTCGCTGAAACCGGCGTTCCGCGACGGCGGCACGGTCACGGCGGCGAACTCCAGTTCGATCTCCGACGGCGCGGCGGCGCTGGTGCTGATGCGCCGTTCCGAGGCCGACAAGCGCGGCCTCAAGCCGCTGGCGGTGATTCACGGTCACGCGGCGTTTGCCGATACGCCGGGCCTGTTCCCGGTGGCACCGGTCGGCGCGATCAAGAAGCTGATGCAGAAAACCGGTTGGTCGCTTGACCAGGTCGATCTGGTCGAAGTCAACGAAGCCTTTGCCGTGGTCAGCCTGGTGACCATGACCCAGCTGGAAATTCCCCATGAGAAGGTCAATGTGCACGGCGGTGCCTGCGCCCTCGGCCATCCGATCGGCGCGTCCGGCGCGCGGATTCTCGTGACCTTGCTGTCGGCGTTGCGCCAGAAAGGCTTGAAGCGCGGCGTTGCGGCCATTTGCATCGGCGGCGGTGAAGCGACGGCCATGGCCGTGGAATGCCTGTACTAGCTGCGGGACCTCTGTAGGAGCGAGCCCGCTCGCGATGGACGTTAACGATTACGCGGGCTGTCTGGATAAACGTGGCGCCCTTGCGTCCATCGCGAGCAGGCTCGCTCCTACAGGGGCCAGTGTTTCAGTCAGGTAGTTGTACGAAGGCTTATTTTTAAGGATTCACCATGATCCCCAATGACGACCAACAACAAATCCGCGACATGGCCCGGCAATTCGCCGAGGAACGGCTGAAGCCGTTCGCCGCCGAATGGGACCGCGAGCACCGTTTCCCCAAGGAAGCCATCGGTGAGATGGCCGAACTGGGCTTCTTCGGCATGCTGGTGCCGGAACAGTGGGGCGGTTGCGACACCGGTTACCTGGCCTATGCCATGGCCCTGGAAGAAATCGCCGCCGGCGACGGGGCGTGCTCGACCATCATGAGCGTGCACAACTCGGTGGGCTGCGTGCCGATCCTCAACTACGGCAACGACGAGCAGAAAGAACGTTTCCTCAAGCCCCTCGCCAGCGGTGCGATGCTGGGCGCGTTCGCGTTGACCGAACCCCAGGCCGGCTCCGACGCCAGCGGCTTGAAAACCCGTGCACGCCTTGAAGGCGATCACTATGTGCTCAACGGCTGCAAACAATTCATCACCTCCGGGCAGAACGCCGGGGTGGTGATTGTGTTTGCCGTGACTGATCCGAGTGCCGGCAAACGCGGGATCACCGCGCTGATCGTGCCGACCGATTCGCCGGGCTACAAAGTCGCGCGGGTCGAAGACAAACTTGGCCAGCACGCCTCCGACACCTGCCAGATCCTCTTCGAAGACGTGAAAGTCCCGGTGGTCAACCGCCTGGGCGAAGAGGGCGAAGGCTACAAGATCGCCTTGGCCAACCTTGAAGGTGGCCGCGTCGGCATCGCTTCGCAATCGGTGGGCATGGCCCGCGCGGCATTCGAAGCGGCCCGGGACTACGCCCGCGAACGCGAGAGCTTCGGAAAACCGATCATCGAACATCAGGCGGTAGCCTTCCGCTTGGCCGACATGGCGACTCAAATTGCCGTTGCCCGGCAAATGGTGCATTACGCGGCCGCCCTGCGTGACAGCGGTAAACCGGCACTGGTCGAAGCGTCGATGGCGAAGCTGTTCGCCTCGGAAATGGCCGAGAAGGTCTGCTCTTCGGCATTGCAAACGCTCGGCGGTTACGGTTACCTGAACGACTTTCCGCTGGAGCGGATCTACCGCGACGTGCGGGTCTGCCAGATCTACGAAGGCACCAGCGATATTCAGCGCATGGTTATTTCGCGCAATCTTTGAGAAGGAGTCCATCTGTGAGCTACGAAACGATTTTGCTGGAAACCCACGGCCGTGTGGCCCTGATTACCTTGAACCGCCCGCAAGCGCTGAACGCCTTGAATTCGCAAATCATCGGCGAACTGAACCACGCCCTTGATGGCCTGGAAGCCGATTCGAACATCGGCTGCATCGTGCTGACCGGCTCGAAAAAAGCCTTTGCCGCCGGTGCCGACATCAAGGAAATGGCCGAGCTGACCTACCCGCAGATCTACCTCGATGACCTGTTCAGCGACAGCGATCGGGTGGCCAACCGCCGCAAGCCGATCATCGCGGCAGTTAACGGTTTTGCCCTGGGTGGCGGGTGTGAACTGGCGCTGATGTGCGATTTCATCCTGGCCGGCGACAATGCAAAGTTCGGGCAGCCGGAAATCAACCTCGGCGTGCTGCCAGGCATGGGCGGCACCCAGCGCCTGACCCGCGCCGTGGGCAAGGCCAAGGCCATGGAAATGTGCCTGAGCGGGCGTTTGATCGACGCCGTGGAAGCGGAGCGTTGCGGGATCGTGGCGCGGATCGTGCCAAGCGATGAGCTGCTGGACGAGGCCTTGAAAGTCGCAGCGTTGATCGCCAAAAAGTCGCTGCCGATCGCCATGATGGTCAAGGAAAGCGTGAACCGTGCCTTTGAAGTTAGCCTGTCGGAAGGCGTGCGCTTTGAACGTCGGGTGTTCCATGCGGCCTTTGCGACCCAGGATCAGAAGGAAGGCATGGCGGCGTTCATTGCCAAGCGTGAGGCTGAGTTCCAGGGCAAGTAATGCGGCGTTTTTGCTGACGCCATCGCGGGCAAGCCCGCTCCCACAGTAGGTTTTGGGTGTGCCGCGGATTTTCTGCGCACCGAAACACCTGTGGGAGCGGGCTTGCCCGCGATGTTTCTAAGGCTTGCGCAGCCCAGCTATTCTTGTCGACCAACGTGAACAAAATCAGCGGAGGTTGTCATGCGTATCGGATTTATCGGGCTGGGCTCCATGGGCAAGGGCATGGCGACCAATCTGCTCAAGGCCGGTCATCAACTGCTGGTGTGGAACCGCAGTCAGGAGGCGGTCGAGAGTCTGGTCAAGCAGGGCGCCATCGCAACCAGGCACCCGACCGAGGCATTCGTTGCCGACGTCGTGATCAGCATGCTCGCTGACGATACCGTAACCCGCACCGTCCTCATCGAAAGCGGCGCCCTGGCGTCGAGCAAGCCGGGTTTGATTCACTTGAGCATGGCCACACTGTCCGTGGCGTTCGTTCGGGAAATGGCCGAGTTACACGCCAGCGCAGGTGTCGAACTGATTGCCGCGCCGGTGTTTGGTCGTAACGATCTGGCCGAGTCCGGCATGCTCAACATTGTCGTCGCCGGTCCGCAAGGGGCCATTGCCAAGGTCCAGCCGCTGCTGGACGTGCTGGGGCAGAAAACCTGGCCGATGGGCGAAGATCCGGTCAGCGCCAGCGTGCTCAAAATCGCCACCAACATGATGTTGATCAGTGCCATTGAAGCCACGGGCGAAGCGATGGCGTTGAGTCAGAGCTATGGGGTGGCCAACAATGATTTCGTCGATTTCATTACCGGCACCTTGTTTTCAGCGCCGGCCTACAAGGTCTACGGGCCGAAGATCGCCCGACGTGAAACCGAAGGCGCAGGGTTCACCTTGCGCCTGGGCTTGAAGGATGTGGGGTTGGCGTTGAAGGCCGGGGAGCCGAATCACGTGCCGTTGCCGTTTGCCAGCGTGCTACGTGACAACCTGCTGGACGCGGTGGCGCTGGGGCAGGGCGAGAACGATCTGGCGGCGCTGGGGGTGAGGGCGATCAAGCGCTCCGGGCAGGAATAAACCCGATGTGCCATTCTCGCTGACGCCTTCGCTGGCAAGCCAGCTCCCGGGATTTGCGTCCCCCTGCAGGAGCTGGCTTGCCAGCGAAGCTTTTCAGGGCATCAGACCAAATAATTCTTCAGTTCACGGGCAATCACCATCCGCTGAATCTCGCTCGATCCTTCATAGATTTGCGTGATGCGCGCATCCCGGTAGTACTTCTCCACCGGATAGTCTTCCAGGTACCCGTAGCCGCCATGAATCTGAATCGCCGAGGAGCAGACCTTCTCGGCCATTTCCGAGGCGAACAGTTTGGCTTGCGAAGCCTCCGACAGACAGGGTTTGCCGGCTGTACGCAGGCGCGCCGCGTGCAGGATCAGCAATCGTGCGGCATTCAATTGCATGTGCATGTCGGCCAGCAGGTTGGCGATGCTCTGGTGCTCGATGATCGGCTTGTCGAACTGCACGCGTTCGCGGGCGTAGGCGAGCGCCGCTTCAAAGGCCGCACGGGCAATGCCCAGGGCCTGGGCGGCGATGCCGATGCGTCCGCCTTCAAGGTTGGACAGGGCGATGGCCAGGCCTTTGCCGCGTTCACCCAGCAGGTTGGCCTCGGGAATGCTGCAGTTGTTCAGGGTCACGGCGCAGGTGTCGGAAGCACGGATGCCCATCTTGTGTTCCGTGCGATCGACGATGAAGCCAGCGGTGTCGGTGGGCACCAGAAACGCTGAGATACCGCGCTTGCCCAGGTCCGGGTCGGTCACGGCAAACACGATTGCCAGCTTTGCCCGTTTACCGTTGCTGACGAACTGCTTGGCACCGTTGATCACCCATTGGCCGTCGCGCAGTTCGGCGCGGGTGCGCAGATTGTGCGCTTCGGAGCCGGCCTGGGGTTCGGTCAGGCAGAAACAGCCGATGGTCTGGCCGCTGGCGAGATCCGCGAGCCAGGTCTGCTTTTGTTCTTCAGTGCCGTAGTTGAGCACCGGCCCGCAGCCCACCGAGTTGTGGATACTCATGAAGGCGCCGGTCGCGCCGTCGCCGGCCGAGATTTCTTCTACCGCCAGGGCGTAGGCCACGTAGTCGACGTAGGTGCCACCCCATTCCTCGGGCACCACCATGCCCAGCAAGCCCAGTTCCCCCATCTTCGCCACCAGGCCATCGTCGATCCAGCCGGCTTTTTCCCAGGCCTGGGCGTGGGGGGCGATTTCGCCACGGGCGAAGTCCCGGGCCATATCGCGGATCATCACTTGCTCTTCGCTCAATTCGATATCGTGCATGACTCAGCTCCCGCTCTCATCGAAACCCTGGAAGAAACTCGCGACATGCCCGGCGTCCAGCGCCTGCAAGGTGGGCGGGTTCCAGCGTGGTTGTTTGTCTTTGTCGATCAACAAGGCGCGCACGCCTTCGATCAGGTCGCCGCGCTCGAACCACTGGCGGTCCAGGTGCAGCTCAAGGGCGAAGCAGTGTTCCAGGCTCAGGTGCCGACCGCGCCGCAGCATTTCCAGGGTCACGCCCATGGCCAGCGGAGAGCGGGTTTCCAGAAGGTCCGCGGTGGTCGTGGCCCACTCATGGCTGTCGGCGACCGTTACGGCGCGCAGTTGCTCCACAATACTCGGCACATCGGGCAGGGCGAAGAAGTGATCGATGGCCGGACGCAGCGCCGCTAAAGGCGCGTCCGGTAGTTGTTGCACCGCGAGTTTCGCCAGCAGGCCCTGAAGGTCCTTGAGTGGGGTATCGCGCCATTCCAGATGATCGAGTTTTTCGTCGAGCGTGCCGAGTTTGCTGCTGTCCAGATACCAGTCGGCGAGGCCGCAATAGAGCGCGTCGGCCGCACGGATCTGCACGCCGCTGACGCCCAGGTAAATCCCCAGTTCGCCGGGAATGCGCGGCAGGAAGTAACTGCCGCCGACGTCCGGGAAGTAGCCGATGCCGACTTCCGGCATGGCCAGACGGCTCTTCTCGGTGATCACACGCAAATCCGCACCCTGGACCAGGCCCATGCCACCGCCAAGGACAAAACCGTCCATCAGCGCCAGCACCGGTTTGCGGTAATGGTGGATTGCGAGGTCCAGGGCGTATTCCTCGACGAAGAAGTCCTGGTGCAGGGTGTCGCCGCTTTTGAAACTGTCGTACAGCGAACGAATGTCGCCGCCGGCACAGAAGGCCTTTTCACCGGCACCGCGCAGGACGACGGCGTGCACCTGCGGATCCTCTGCCCAGGTGTCGAGCTGGCATTGCAGGGTGCGGACCATGTCCAGGGTGAGGGCGTTGAGGCCGGCGGGGCGGTTGAGGGTCAGGTGACCGATGTGGTTGCGTACCTCGGCCAGCACTTCGTTTTGCCTGGCATCCATGGACGGAGTCCCCGGAGAAGAAACCTGAGCAGTCATCACTAACTCCCTGCTTTTATTGTTCTTTATTGAGAAGCTCGCGCGCGAGCGATGCAGGATCGTAACAGTGCAAATTTGTGATGTACAACCGGGATATGTGCAGGTGCTTCCTGCATTTATGCCTCATGGGTAAATCAAGAGATACCCACCTTCGCCTGCTCTCGCGGGGGCGCGCATGGCAGAGGTGGCGCTGGCGAAGGCTGTGATCCGTGGATATTCCAACCCCAACGGCCGCCGACGACAGAATCGGCTGTGACGGTCCCTCGTTCAGCGTACTTGGGCTGTTTGAACAGGGGCTTACGACACCAGCCCCGTGCCCGCAATTGGCATTCTGACGGTCCGTTTCAAGCACTGCCCAGGCAAGACTGGAAACGGGCTGCATCCCGACGGCTGATCCCATTCGGTCGAAAACAACAACAAATACGGCTGCGGTGAAGACCGCATCGACTCTCTGCCCCTGTCAAAAAGTGTGGTCCGACGCAGGCGCCGGATCGCGATAAATCCAAATAATCCGGGACTCAAGAAGATGTACATCAAATGGCTGACTTTGCCGGCACTCGCGTTGCTCTGCTGCACCACCGGCGCCAACGCCAAGGAATGGAAGGAGCTGCGATTTGGCGTCAACCCAAGCTACCCACCCTTTGAATCCACCACGGCCGATGGCGGTGTACAGGGCTTTGGCGTGGATCTGGGCAATGCAATATGTGCCGAGCTGAAGCTCACCTGCGTGTGGGTCAGCAATGATTTCGACGGGCTGATTCCAGGGCTCAAGGCCGGCAAGTTCGATGCCATCGAGTCCTCGATGACCGTTACCGACGCGCGTAAAAAACAGATCGACTTTACCGATCGCCTGTACGCCGGACCGACCGCCATCGTTACCCGCAAAGACTCCGGATTGCTGCCTACCGCCGAGTCGCTGCGTGGCAAAACCATCGGTTACATGCAGGGCACGATTCAGGAAACCTACGCCAAGGCCAAACTGGCGCCGGGCGGGGTCAAGCTGCGGGCCTATCAGAATCAGGATCAAGTCTACGCCGACCTGGTCTATGGCCGTCTCGACGCTTCGATCCAGGACAAGCTGCAAGCACAAATGAGCTTCCTCACCTCGCCGCAAGGGGCGGATTTCCAGAACAGCGAAGGCATCAGTGACCCGCTGGTGCCCTCGGAAATCGCCATCGGCGTGCGCAAGGACAACGAGGAACTCAAAGGCATGCTCAATGCCGCCATCAAGGCCCTGCACGACAAGGGCATCTATGCGCAGATCCAGCAGAAACACTTCGGCGATCTGGACCTCTACAACAACTGATCCCGTACCTCGACGGTTACTCAGTGGCAGTGATCGTCGAGGGACATCAAGACAGGTGACTGCTGTGAACTCCTTCCTGAATATTCCGGGGGTCGATCTTTCGGCCCTGCAAGGTTATGGCCCGTTGTTGCTGCATGGCACTTGGGTCACCCTCAAACTGGCGGCGCTGGCGCTCCTGGTGAGCATGGCGCTGGGGCTGCTCGGCGCGGCGGCCAAACTGTCGCCGCTGAAGTTGCTCAACCTGCCGGCGACCTTTTATACAACCCTTATTCGCGGCGTGCCGGACCTGGTGTTAATGCTGCTGATTTTCTACAGCCTGCAAGGCTGGCTGACCGGCGTGACCGAGGCCATGGGTTGGCCCTACATGGAAATCGACCCCTTCGTGGCCGGCATCGTCACGCTCGGATTTATCTACGGCGCGTACTTCACCGAGACCTTTCGCGGGGCGATTCTGAGTGTGCCGTGCGGCCAGCAGGCAGCCGGCGCGTGTTTTGGCCTGAATCGCTGGCAGCGTTTTCGTTTTGTCGTGTTCCCGCAAATGATGCGTTTTGCCTTGCCGAGCCTGGGCAACAACTGGCTGGTGTTGCTCAAGGCCACGGCGCTGGTGTCGATCATCGGCTTGTCGGACCTGGTCAAAGTGGCGCAGGAGGCCGGTAAAAGTACGTTCAACATGCTTGATTTCCTGCTGCTGGCCGCGGCGCTTTATCTGCTGATCACCAGCGCGTCGAACTACGTACTGCGCGTGCTGGAGCGACGCTACAACCAGGGCGTACGGGGGATGGCGCGATGATCGAGTTGATTGCCGAATACTGGAAACCCTTTTTGTTCAGCGACGGCGAAACCCTTACCGGGTTGGCGATGACCTTGTGGTTGCTGGTGGCGAGTATTGCGATGGGCTTTGTGCTGTCGTTGCCCCTGGCCGTTTTGCGGGTCTCGCGTTGGAGCCTTCTGCGGTGGCCGGTCCAGCTGTTTACCTATGTGTTTCGCGGTACACCGCTGTATATCCAGCTGCTGATCTGCTACAGCGGGATCTACGGTATCGCTGTGGTCCGCTCGCAACCCTTGCTGGAAGCATTCTTTCGCGACGCGATGAATTGCACCTTGCTGGCGTTCACCCTCAACACCTGCGCGTATACGGTGGAAATCTTTGCCGGCGCCATTCGCAGCATTCCCTACGGCGAAATCGAAGCGGCCCACGCCTATGGCTTGAGCGGCTGGCGTCTGTATCTGCAACTGATTCTGCCGTCGGCGTTGCGCCGTGCGCTGCCTTACTACAGCAACGAAGTGATCCTGATGCTGCATGCAACCTCGGTGGCGTTCACCGCGACCATTCCGGACATCCTGAAAGTCGCACGGGACGCCAACGCTGCCACCTTCATGACCTTTCAGGCATTCGGTATTGCCGGGCTGCTGTACCTCGCATTGTCGTTCGGCCTGGTGGGCGCATTCCGTCTGGCAGAGAGACGCTGGCTGAGTTTTCTCGGACCAGCCCACTGAAAAAATCAAATTCCAATGTCCAGTGCAGCGCCGATGAGGGCGCGGCTCCAGGAGCACTAGCATGTACAAACTCGTGGTTGAAAATCTGTATAAACGTTTTGGTGACAATGAAGTGCTCAAGGGCGTCTCGTTAAACGCACGGGCGGGAGACGTGGTTAGCATGATCGGCGCCAGCGGGTCGGGTAAAAGCACCATGCTGCGCTGTATCAACTTTCTGGAGCGGGCGGACGAGGGCGCCATTTCACTGGACGGTGAGCGAGTGCTTACGCGGCAAGGCATTGGCGGGATGCGTGTGGCCAACCCAAAGCAGCTGCAGCGTTTGCGCACGCGCCTGGCAATGGTGTTCCAGCATTTCAACCTGTGGAGCCACCTGACGGTGCTCGAAAACATTGTGCTGGCGCCGTGCCGGGTGCTGGGCATGAACCGCAAGGTAGCGGAAGAGCGCGCACGGGCCTATCTGGACAAGGTCGGTCTGCCGCAACGGGTGGCTGATCAATACCCGGCCTTTCTGTCCGGCGGGCAGCAACAACGAGTAGCGATCGCCCGTGCCCTGGTGGTGGAGCCCGAGATTCTGTTGTTCGATGAGCCGACCTCGGCCCTCGACCCGGAACTGGTGGGCGAAGTGCTCAAGGTGATTCAGGCGTTGGCCGAAGAAGGCCGGACCATGTTGATGGTGACCCACGAAATGGGGTTTGCACGACAGGTCTCCAGCCAAGTGTTGTTCTTGCATCAGGGGCGGGTCGAGGAGCAGGGCAACGCCACCATCCTCGACCACCCAAAGAGTGAACGTTTGCAGCAATTCCTATCGGGTCGTTTGAAGTGAGGCAAGACGTACATGGCGGACATCCGCGATCTGTCGATCGTGCTTGATCGTATTGATCAGGCCATCATCGAAGTGCTGCGCCATGAAGGGCGCATCACTTATCAAAAGCTGTCCGAGCGCGTGCACCTGACCCCCAGGCCTTGTCTGGAGAGGGTGCGTAAACTCGAGCAGCTAGGGGTCATTCGCGGGTATGGCGCGATTCTCGATGAGAAAAAACTCACGCCGGGCCTTTCCCTGCTGGTACTGGTGGCGCTTTCGAACCAGAGCGGACGCGCGGCGCAAAAGGCCTTCGAGGCCAAAGTCAGGGCCTGTCCACAAGTACTGGAATGCCGTCTGATCAGTGGCGCGTTCGACTACAGCCTGCGCATGCGGTGCCGTGACATGGAACACTACCGGGTATTGACCGAAGTCTGGTTTGACGACCCGGACTTGCATATCGACAAACTGGTCAGCCACCCGGAGCTGGCGATGGTCAAGACGTCGATGGAGTAAGATCAGGAATCGCTGCCCAACGCAGCGATTTTTTTGTTTTTCAGCCCGCCGAATCGGCTGGGCAACCCGCAAACTTCAGCCGTTTTGATCACCTTGAAAGCCCTTATCAACCGGGTTTTTCTCGCTACGAAACAGACAATGAGCCTCTCTCAACCCTCATTGAATCTGTGCCCATGCAAACCACCAATACCGTTTTGATGATTCGCCCGACACGTTTCTCCTTCAACCAGGACACGGCGGCCAACAACCGCTTCCAGCGCCCGGCCTCAGTGTCCGAAGACGTGCAGCTAAAGGCCCTTGAGGAGTTCGACGGTTACGTTACCGCGCTGCGCCGGCATGGCGTCGAAGTGATGGTGCACAACGACCGTGAAGCATCCCACACACCGGACTCGATCTTCCCCAACAACTGGTGGAGCAGTCACCCGGACGGCACATTGGTGCTGTATCCGATGCAGGGTCACAACCGACGGCTGGAACGGGACAAAGGTGTGCTCGACTGGCTACGGGACGAGTACCGGGTCGAGCAGTTACTGGATCTGTCCAGCCTGGAACAGCAGGACGTGTTTCTCGAGGGCACCGGCAGCATGGTGCTGGATCGCCAGAAGCGGATTTGCTACGCCGGCTTTTCTACCCGAACCCATGCCGCAGCGCTGGACCAAGTGGTCGAGCATCTGGGCTATGAATTGTGCGCCTTCAACGCCGTTGACCGCCAGGGTGTGGCGATCTATCACACCAACGTAATGATGAGCGTCGGCACCCGGTTGGCGGTCGCTTGTCTGGCATCCGTCAGCCATCCTGGCGAGCGTTCGGCGCTGCGTGAACGGCTCGAAGGCAGCGGCAAACAGGTCGTCGCGCTGAACTGGGCGCAGCTGGAGTCCTTCGCCGGCAACATGCTGGAAGTGCACAACGCGGCGGGTGAGCCGCTGCTGGTGATGTCGCGCACGGCCTGGCGATCATTGGACACGGACCAGCGCCGCTTGATTGAAACCCATACCACGCCGCTGCCGGTGAACATCGACACGATCGAACGCATCGGTGGCGGCAGCGCCCGTTGCATGTTGGCTGAAGTTTTCCTGCCCAAACATTCGACCGTCCAGGAGCACGCGCAATGATCGTCCGTCCAGCCACACCTGAAGACTTGCCGGCGCTATTGACGCTTGCCCATAGCGCCGGTACCGGGTTGACCACTTTGCCGGCTGACGCTTCGCGCTTGCGCCAGCGTCTGGAGTGGGCAGCGAAAACCTTTGCCGGCGAAGCCGAGCGCGCCGATGCCGATTATCTGTTCGTGCTGGAAAACGAACGCAAGGAAGCGGTGGGCATCTGTGCCCTGGCAGGCGCCGTCGGCCTGCGCGAACCCTGGTACAACTATCGACTGGGTCTGTTCGTTGCCGCCTCGAAAAACCTCGGGATCAATCAACAATTGCCGACATTGTTCCTCGGCAACGATATGACCGGCCATTCCGAGTTGTGTTCTCTGTTCCTGCACGCCGATCACCGCAATGGCCTGAATGGACGCCTGTTGTCGAAGGCACGCTTTCTGTTCCTGGCGGAGTTTCGCCAGTGCTTCGGCGACAAGGTGATTGCCGAAATGCGCGGTTATTCGGACGAAGAGGGTGTTTCACCGTTCTGGGAAGGTTTGGGGCGGCATTTCTTCAAGATGGATTTTGCCGATGCCGACTACCTCACGGGCCTGGGCAACAAGACATTCATCGCCGAACTGATGCCCAAGTTTCCGCTACCGACCTGCCTGTTGCCTGAATCGGCGCGGACGGTGATTGGCCGCGTTCACCCCAGTACCGAACCGGCGCTGGGCATGCTCAAGGCTGAGGGGTTTGAACACCGTGACTACATCGATATCTTTGACGGCGGGCCACTGATCGAGTGCGCCACCGGTGACATCCGGGCGGTGCGCGACAGCCAGGTGTTGCAATTGAGCATCGGTACCCCCGGGGATCAGGCTGAGACTTATCTGATTCATAACCGGCAGTTTGCCGACTGCCGGATCACTGCCGCACAGGCACGTGTTGCGGCGGGTACGCTGATTGTCGACGCGCAAACGGCACAAGCGCTGGGAATGGCCGCCGGAGCGTCGGTGCGCGCGGTGAACCTGATGGTGCCGGTCCGGCAACAATCGGCGGCGTAACCCGTTCCTGAGCCTGCTTTGCACCTGTAGCCGGTACTGAACGGTTCAGGCGCCGCGGCTCAGCACTTCACCAATACTGCGACGTTTGGCGTGCAACTCACTGGCATGGATCAATTGTTCAAGGTCTTCGGGAGTGACGTCGAAGAAGGCCTCCATATCGGCCAGGGCCAATTTCAGGTCTTCGGCGGTGATCGCCTGGTTATCGGTGGGCGGGTGGTCGGCAGGCACTACTGCAACCGGTTCATTGGCGCGCTTGGGATAGCGGATGCGCGTCAGGTTGTTGTAGGCCAGGGCGCTGAGCAACATGATCGAGGCACCGAGCATCACCGGGCCGAGCGCTTTCCAGTCCATGGCAATGGTCGCCGGGTCTGCCAGCACCAGGGTCAAGGCCAGGGCACCGGCCGGCGGATGCAGGCAGCGCAGCCAGCACATCAGCACCAGGGCCATGCCGGCTGCCAGACAGGCGCTGGTCAGGGTGCGACCGAGTACGTGCGCCACCAACAGTGCGACTACGGCGGCGCTGAGGTAGCCGCCGAGAATCGACCAGGGTTGCGCCAGTGCTCCGGACGACACCGCGAACAGCAGCACCGCCGACGCCCCCAGCGGCCCGATCAGGTGTTGCGCCACCTCGATGCCGAATACCTGGCCGCACAGCCAGACACTGAGCAGGGTTCCCAGGGCCATGCCAATAGCGGCACGGCTCCACTCTGTCGGGCGGGTGTTGATGGCGGCGGGTAACCAGCGAGCGAGCATGACGAAACCGTTCCGTTGACAAAACCGAGGAAAAAAAAGGGCTTAGCTGGGATACCCAGAAAGCCCTTGAAGTTGTTCCAACTATTGGGGGAGGAACAGGCACAGTGTGCCGATCATTGCAGATGCTGACAAATTCATATTAATGAAGCTTCAGTTCATTAATTCTGATGTATCGCCACCCGGCGGCCACTCATGAAACACAACATGCCACCCAAGGCTGCCAACGTGCTCAAGGCATAGAACATGGTGGGCGCCGGGGTATGCATCAGCAGGAAGCCGCAGATCACCGGGCTTAGTGCACCCCCTAGCGCTGCGAGGTTCTGCGCACCGTAGTAACTGCCACGCAGCTCTTGCGGCGCCAGGGTATCGACGAAAAGAAACTCGGCCGGGTAAATGATGATTTCGCCCAGGGTGAAGATAAACATCGCCACGCACCAGCTCACCAGGCTGTCGGCCAGGCTGAATCCGATCAGGCCGAGGATGAACAGCGCGGTGCCGCCAACAATCCAGTGGCGCAGGTGTTCGCGCTTGAGGAAGCGGCCGATCTGATATTGCAGCAGGATCACGCTGATGGCGTTGCAGGCGAGCAGGGCGGCCATGACTTTAAGCGTGTTCTGGTCGTCGCTGGTGACCAGCAGATACTGCGACAGATAAAAGGTGAAGCGACCGTGCACCACGGTGCTGAGCAGGCAGCCGGCAGTGAACATGATCAGGGTGCGGTCGTTTTTCAGGGTGATCAGGGTGTTGAGGAAGCTTTGCGCCTGTCCCGTTGCCGGGAGCTGCGTCGGGTCCCTGGCAATGCCGGTCAGCAGAAAAATGCTGAAAAAGGCGATGGCGCCGGCGATCAGGAATGGAGCAATCGGATAGACCCCGGCGATCACTACACCGAGCATCGGGCCGATGGCATAGCCAATGTTGGTCAGGGTGTAGCTCAGGGAAAACGCCTTGGCCCGTTGGCCCACGGGCAGGTTTTCGCTCAGGATCGCTTTTGAACCGATCAGGAACAGCGCCGAAGCGGTTTCGGTGATCACCAGGATGACGGTGGTCAGGTAAAGGTTTTCGGCAAGGGTCAGGAGCACCAGGCCGATCGCGCTGGAAAGCATGGTCAGAATCAGCAGGCGACGTTTTTCCAGGCGGTCGATGATGTAACCGCCATAGAGCGCGAGCAGGGTTGCGACGAACACCGCGATGCCCAGCAGCAAGCCAACGTCCTGTTGGTTGAGGCCGAGCTTGTTGCTCAGGAACAGCGTGAGCATGGGGCTGGTGATCGCGCGGCTGACAACGATGGTCAACGAGCAGATCAACAACCGGCGGATAACCAGCGAGTAGGTGGCCACGGGGTGAATGTCCTTATTCGAAAGCAGGTACGCGAGGAGTCCTGTTTAACACGGCCCCCGGGCGTCGTTGAAGAACATGCTTGATCTTCAACGACGCCCGGTGAATGGCCATCGGACTTGCTCCGTGCCTTCGGCCTCTTCTACAAGGGGCGATGCAGCAGCACGAAATCGTTCTTGTCGAAACGCCCGCTGAGTACGGGCGGCAAAGCGCCATAGGAGGTGCCTTGCAGGGCATGGTAGTCGTTGGCATCCATCATCAACCACAATGGCCCCTGAAGCGTGTCCAGCTCTTGAATCGACTCGGTGAACACAGGTTGCAGATCCTGCTCGATATTGACCATGAACTTGATGGCCTTGGCGTCCTTGCCCATGTGATGCAGCACCAGCGGTGCGGGGTCTTTTTGCATCTGTTCAAGCGAGGCACGACTGAAGGTCTGGGTGTCGTACATCTGCCGTTCGAGCGGTTCAAACACCAGAATGTACACCGACCACAACGCCAGTACCGAACAAACGGCCAGGGTTTGCGGGCGCCAGTGCGGTTTGCCAAGGATCGCCAGCGCAATCACTTGTAACGCCCCCAGGATCATCAACACCGTAGCAAGGTTGGGCAGTTGTTGATCAAGTTTTCGCTGGGCAACCAGCAGTCCGCCGACGAACAACGCCGGCATGAGCAGCCACAGGCCCTGCATCAAGCCGCGTAGCCAACTGAACAAGCGACCCCGAGCCACGGCAAAGGGGTAGGCGGCGATGATCGCCACAAAGGGCAATATCGGCAGCAGGTAGCGGGCTTTCTTCGCCTGGGGAATCGAAAGCCCGAGCATCACGATCAACCCGGCTGCCGCGCAATACTGGAGCAATCGCAGTGCCGGCCCGGTGTCGCGCGGTTTGTTCAGGGCCAGTGCCAGCAATGCCAGCAGCGCCAGAGGATACGCCAGCGCATAGTTGCCCATCGAACTGGTGAAGTAGTAGAGCGAGCCGCTGACGCCTTCTCTACCGTCCATGCGCCCCATGAACTGCATGCGAATCACGTCCTGCATGAAGACCGGCCCGCCACTGGCTTTGGCCATCCACAGTAACGCGCCGACACACAGGGCCAGCAGCACTGCGGCCGTCAGGCCGAAGCCGAAAAACCGCTGCCATTGGCGATTGAGCAGAAAGTAGCTGCACAGAATGCCGGTGGGGATCACCAGCCCGATCGGCCCACGCAGGCCGAAACCCAGCAGCAACAAGGCGAAGATCAGTAGCCATCGACGGGGTGCCGAGAAGTGATCGGCGGCGTAGCCCAGATAAAACACCGCAAATGCAACCGCAGCGAGCATCAAGTCCTGGGAAACCGCGCGTACTTCGGTGATGAAGGTGTTGGTCACCAACATCAGGGCGATGCTCAGTAACGCCCATCGGCTGGAAACAGGTGCAACCAGACGGTACATCAGCGTGACGATGACCGCCCCGGCGATAGCGCTTGGCAGCCAGGCACTGAGGCTGTTGACCTGGCCAAACGGCAGGGCCGTCAACCAGATGAACAGGGTCGAAAGCCCCAAGTAGTCAGCGTAGGGCTGACCATAGGTGGTCGGGAAAAACGACGGCCCGTGTCGCAGCATCTCCTGGGCGAACAGCACGAAGCGCGAATCGAAACCGATTGGCGCTTGCTGGTAGACCCCGGCAATGAACAACAGCAGGGCCAACAGTCCCACGACGCAGGACTGTTGGCGGATGGACCGTGACATTACGCCGAGGCGTCGACTGGGGCGGCCGGCCATTGCTGATGCGGGATCGGCAGTTTGCGCGATTCGCCGCGGCCCATCGGGAAATACAGGAAGCCGCCACGGGCCAGACGTTCGGCGTCGTACAGGTTGCGTCCGTCGAAGATCACCGGGGCGACGAGGCGTTGGCGGATCAGGTTGAAATCCGGCGCCTTGAATTGCTGCCACTCGGTGCAGATGATCAGCGCGTCGGCGCCCGTCAACACCGATTCCGGCGTGCCCATCAACATCAGCTTCGGTTCATCGGGATACAGGTTCTGGGTTTCCTGCATGGCTTCGGGATCGAACGCGCGCACTTCAGCGCCCGCCGCCCAAAGTGATTCAAGCAGCACGCGACTTGGTGCATCGCGCATGTCGTCGGTGTTTGGCTTGAACGCCAGACCCCAGAGGGCAAAGGTCTTGCCCTTCAGATCGCCTTTGTAGAACGCGTTAATGCGATCGAACAGCTTGTGTTTCTGCCGCTCGTTGATGGCTTCAACCGCTTGCAGCAGATCGCTGGAGCAGTGGGCCTCTTCGGCGCTGTGAATCAGGGCGCGCATGTCTTTGGGGAAGCACGATCCGCCGTAGCCGCAGCCAGGGTAGATGAAGTGGTAGCCAATACGGGAGTCGGCGCCGATGCCCAGACGAACCGATTCGATATCGGCCCCCAGGTGTTCGGCCAGTTCGGCGATCTGGTTGATGAAGCTGATTTTGGTTGCCAGCATGCAGTTGGCGGCGTATTTGGTCAGCTCGGCGCTACGCAGGTCCATGAACATGACGCGGTCATGGTTGCGGTTGAAAGGGGCATACAGGTCGCGCATCACATCACGCACCTCATCGCGCTCGCAGCCGATGATGATACGGTCCGGACGCCGGCAATCGGATACAGCCGAGCCTTCCTTCAAGAACTCCGGGTTGGACACGATATCGAACTGCAGCGAACGCCCGTCCTTGGCCAGGTATTGGTCGATGTGCGCGCGCAGGGTATCGCCCGTACCGACCGGTACAGTGGATTTTTCCACCAGGATCACTGGCTGTTCACGGTGGCGCGCTACCGCTTCGCCCACGGACAGGACATAACGCAGGTCGGCCGAGCCATCCTCACGGGACGGCGTGCCGACCGCGATGAACAACACTTGACCGTGTTGCACCGCCAGCTTTTCATCGCTGGTGAATTGCAACCGTTTGCCGTCCAGGCCTTCGCGCACCAGGCTGGCAAGCCCAGGTTCGAAAATGCTCACATGGCCCTGTTGCAGCAATTTGACTTTTTTCTCGTCAATATCCATGCAGACCACGTCGTGGCCAACTTCCGCCAGGACTGCGGCTTGCACCAAGCCAACATAACCGCTACCAAATACACTTATTTTCATGGGGCACTCCTAAGTTCGGGCGCACTTGCAGGTCGAGAATTAATGGTGATGACGCCCAGGATGACCAGGGCGACGCCAAGGCTTTTTGAAAGACTGAAATCTTCGTGAAACAGCGGCAGGCTGGCGGCCAACAGGTACACCAGTGCGTAGCTGATGCTCAGCAGCGAGTAGGCCCGGCCCAGGGGCAGGTCACGCAGGGCGAGGAGCCAACTGAGCATTGAAAGGGCATAGGCAAGGATAGCAGCCAGCACTACGGCCACAGCCGCCAGGTTGATCGGGGCGCTAAGCCATTGTTCCGGCGACGGCAGGTGACTCATGCTCCAGCGCATGCCCAACTGTGCGGCACTGACCAGCAGCACGCTGCCCAGGGCGAAGGTGATTCCGCGTCGCTGGTTCATGCGTGTTGTCCCAACAGTGCCACGCCACCGATCACCAGCACTACACCCAGCCAGTGACGGCGGTCGATGGTTTCGTGGAAAAGGAAACGCGCGACCAGGGTGATCAGCACGAAATTGAGGCTCAACATCGGGTAGGCGATGCCAACTTCCAGGCGCTGCAACACCAGCAACCAGACCAGCAAGCCCAAACCGAGTGAGACGAGCGCCAGCCACAACCACGGCGAGCGCAGTTTCTGCGCCCAGCTCGAGGGTTGCCCGCGCCAGCTTTCGACGGCGTACTTCTGGGCAATCTGGCCCAGGCACGTCAGCAGGCAAGCGACCAGCAGCAGAATCAGGCTCATGGCGCGGCCTGAGGAATTATCAAAATGACCAGATTGCCTTCCTCATAACGCTTGCCTTCCTTGGGCAGCTGTTCGAGCTCCTGCAGTTCCTCGTCACCTTTGACCCGCATCACAACGCCGACCGGGCCTTGTTGACGGGCTTCTCGCATCCATTGCTGGATCTGATCGGGATCGACGCGCTGCTTCAACGAATCAGGGTAGGCAAGGCCGTACTTCAATTCGCCAATGGTGTTGTAGAAAGACACGTCCGGACGCTTCATTCGCCAGGCCAGCGCCGAAGCTGCCCCCAGATCGTTGCTCAGCAACCTGGCGCTCTGGCCGAGTTCCTGCGCATGATCGAGGATGAACTGATCAGGCGTCTTGTTGGCGACCACCGAGTTGGGCAAGCCGGCCGGCAGCAGGCCGATCAGCAGCAGGCTGCCAAAGGCCGGAGCTCCCCAGCATTGCAACGGCCTGAAGGCTTGCAGCAGGTTGGCCATGATCCAGCCGATCAGACCGATAAACACCAGCACCAGGTTGTGCAGTTCATGGTCGTACAACGGCTTTTTAAGTTGCAGGTAGACCAGGGCGAGCAGGGTGATCAGGCCCAGCGCCAGGTTGAGAATACCGTTGATACCGAGGATCCGGCCTTGTTCCAGTTTCAGCCGATCAGCCAGGGTGTGACCCAGCAGCAAAGCCAATGGCAGCAGGCACGGCAGGATATAGGCAGGCAGCTTGCCTTTGCTCAGGCTGAAAAAGATCAGCGGCATCCACAGCCACAGCAAAAGGAACGCGATGTTGCTCTGGCGCCGGGTCTGCCACGCCTGTTTCAGCGCAGGCGGCAGCAAAGCCACCCACGGCAGGCTGAACCCTACCAGCAACGGCAAGTAGTACCACCATGGCGCATCATGCTGGGCATCTTCCCCGGCGAAGCGGCGGATGTGCTCGTGCCAGAAGAAGAATCGCCAGTAGTCGGGCTCCTGCGCATGCACCGCCAGGACCCAGGGCAGGCTGACGGCCACGGCCACGACTATCGCCACCGGACCGTAGACCAGCAACTCGCGCCAGCGTTTTTGCCAGAGCATCCAGGGCAGGGCGATCAGCACCGGCAGCAGCCAGGCGAGAAACCCCTTGGTCATGAAGCCCATGCCACACGCCAGCCCCAGCACCGCCCAGGCCGTCAAACGTTGGCCGCGGCCTGTGCCATCGACTGCGAACCACAAGGCAACCAGACTGAGGTTGACCCAGAAAGTGAATTGCGGATCGAGGTTGGCGTATCCGGCCTGGGCGGCGATCACCGTGAGGCTCATATACAGCAGCGCACAGGCGAAACTCTTGCGCGGCTCGTTCCACATCCGCCGTGCGATCAGGTAGCACAGTAATACGCTCAAGGCCGTGCTCAGCGCCGAAGCGAAGCGCACGCCGAACAGGTTTTGACCGAACAGCGCCTGACCGATGGCGATCATCCAGTAGCCGGCGACCGGTTTCTCGAAATAGCGCACGTCCATGAAATGCGGCGACACCCAGTTGCCACTCAGCAGCATTTGCTGGCTGATCTGGGCGTAGCGGGTTTCATCGGGAATCCACAGGCCATGGGTTCCCAGAGGCAGCAGGTATGCCAGCGCCATAAGCACCAGCAACAGCGGCAATGCCCAGCGTTTGCTCATGCGCCTTGCACTCCCAGCCAGCCTTCGCGACCTTCGAGTGCGCCGCGTACCACGCGACCGACCGGCAAACTGCCAGGGGTATCGGGCAGCAAATCACCCAGGGGTTGAAAGTGGATGCCACGCTGCCGCGCATCGCTCAGCAGGTGGCGGAAATCATTGGCCATCAGAATCCCTTCTACTTCGGCATGGATCGTGTAGACGTTGATTTTTTCCGGGGTGAACCGGTCAAGGATAAAGCTGTTGAAGTCTTTTGCGGCGATATGCGGGCCAACCACTTCGTCGAACGTCGGCAGGTCCACGGGGATTTGCGGTGTGCCCAGACGTCCATCGGCCAGCTTCGGCTGGAACAGGCTCTGACCACGGCAATCGCTGTTATAGCGAAAACCGAATCGCTGCTTGGCCTCGATCACGCGCTCGTCCGCGCGCCAACCGGCGGCGGCCGAACACTCGATCTTTGCCCCGAGAATGTCGCTGAGGGTGTCCACGCCACGCCGGATCTGCTCGATCAATTGCGCGTCGTTCCAGCGCCCGGCATTGGCTTGCCAGCCATGGTGATCCCAGGCGTGCAGGCCGACCTCATGGCCGGCGTCACGGGCCTGACGCATCAAGTGCCCGAGATCGCGGCCAATCGGTTTGCCCGGCCATGCAGTGCCGGCCAGCAGGATGTCCCAGCCATACAGGCCGGCCGCGTTTGAGCGGAGCATTTTCCAGAGGAATTGTGGACGGATGAGGCGCCACAAGTGGCGCCCCATGTTGTCCGGGCCAACGCTGAAGAAAAACGTCGCCTTGACTTGTGCTTCGTCCAGCATTTCCAGCAACCGGGGCACCCCCTCACGGGTGCCTCGGTAAGTGTCGACATCGATGCGTAGGCCTGCCTGCATCAGCGCTTGTCCGCGATTTCGAGCATGGCTTCGCGCAGGAAGAAGTCCAGGGTGTTACCGATGGTTTCACGCATTTCCACGGTCGGCTCCCAGTTCAACAGGCGCTTGGCGTTGGCGATGCTTGGCTTGCGGTGTTCCACGTCCTGGTAACCGGCACCGTAGAACGCCTTGCTTTCCACGTCGCGGAAACCGGCGAAAGGTGGGAAGTTGTCGCGCAGCGGGTGAGCTTCGAACTGACGCAGCAGCTCTTCGCCCAACTGACGGATGCTGGCTTCGTTGTCCGGGTTGCCGATGTTGATGATCTGACCGTTGCAGACATCGTTGTCGTTGTCGATGATCCGCGCCAGCGCTTCGACGCCGTCGGCGATGTCGGTGAAGCAGCGTTTCTGCTCGCCGCCGTCAAACAGGCGGATCGGCGTACCTTCCACCAGGTTGAGGATCAGCTGGGTGATGGCACGGGAGCTGCCGATACGTGCCGAATCCAGACGGTCCAGACGCGGACCCATCCAGTTGAATGGACGGAACAGGGTGAAGTTCAGGCCTTTGGCGCCGTAAGCCCAGATCACGCGGTCCAGCAGCTGCTTGGACACGGAGTAGATCCAGCGTTGCTTGTTGATGGGACCAACAATCAGGTTCGAGGCATCTTCGTCGAAGTTCTTGTCCTGGCACATGCCATAGACTTCCGAGGTCGACGGGAAGATCACGCGCTTGTTGTACTTGACGCAGTAGCGCACCAGCTTCAGGTTTTCCTCGAAGTCCAGTTCGAACACGCGCAGCGGGTTGCGGGTGTATTCGATCGGGGTGGCAATGGCCACCAGCGGCAAGACCACGTCGCACTTCTTGATGTGGTATTCGATCCACTCGGAGTGAATGCTGATGTCGCCTTCGACGAAGTGGAAGTTCGGGTGGCTGCGCAGGCGGTCGATGGCGTCGGAACCGATGTCCAGGCCATAAACCTCGTAGCGGTCATCACGCAGCAGGCGCTCGGACAGGTGGTTGCCAATGAAACCGTTGACGCCGAGGATCAGCACACGGGTGCGACGCGGCGCACGACCGGACTCGGCACCACGCAGCACGGAACCGTCCACCAGGCCCAGCTCGTTGGCCAGTTGCGGGCCGCTCAGGTACAGGCCGTTGTCGTTGCGCTGGCCAGCGGTGATGATCAGCGAGTCTTCGCCACAGGCAATGCGCAGCGGGTCGACACTGATCACGCGGCCCGGAGCCTGGCCTTCGTTGCCCTTGGCCACTTCGGCACTCCAGACAATCAGCTTGTGCTCGCCCACCGCGCAGAACGCGCCCGGATACGGCTGGGTCACGGCACGAACGAGGTTGAACAGTTCTTCTGCCGGCTTTTGCCAGACCAGCTTACCGTCGGCTGGAGTGCGGCGACCGAAAACGCTCGCCTTGGATTCATCCTGCGGGGTTTCAGTGACTTTGCCTTGCAGCAGCAGCGGCAGGGTGTCGCGCAACAGGTCGGTGGCAGCCTGGCGCAATTTGCCGTGCAGGCTCAGTGCGGTGTCGCTGCGCTCGATTGCGACTGGGCGCTGGGCGAGGATCGCGCCGGCATCGGCACGCTTGACCATGCGATGCAGGGTTACGCCGGTTTCGGTCTCGCCATTGACCAGCACCCAGTTGGCTGGCGCACGGCCACGGTAGCTTGGCAACAACGAGCCATGCAGGTTGAACGCACCCTTGCGGGCGGTGGCCAGCAATGGCTCGCTCAGCAGGTTGCGGTAGTAGAACGAGAACAGGTAGTCGGGGTCGAGCTTGCTGATGCGTTCGATCCACAGCGGATGGTTGGCATCTTCCGGTGCGTGCACGGTGATGCCCTTGCTCGCGCATAGCTGCGCAACGGAGCCGTAGAAGGCATTTTCCTTGGGATCATCGGCGTGAGTGAACACGGCCGCGATTTCAATACCGCTGGCGAGCAGGGCTTCAATACCGGCACAACCGATATCGTGGTAGGCGAAGACAACAGCTTTTGCGCTCATGGGTGAACCCGATCTGAAGAAGTGGAAGTGAGGCCATCGATGGTGGCAACGGAAACAGGAGAGGCAGGCTGACTACGCAGCACCTTTTCGATAAAGAAACGCGGACGAGCACGGACATCGCTGTACATGCGGCCCAGGTATTCGCCCAACAAGCCCATGCCAATGAATTGGCCGCCGGTGAATACGAACAACACGGCGAACAGGACAAAGGTGCCACCGCCAGCCCAGCCGGCGCCGAATGCCAGACGCAAAAAGACCAGAGCGACGGCAAAGAGTACGCCGAGGGCCGCCATGCCGAAGCCGATGATGCTCAGCAGACGCAGTGGCGTGGTGGTCATGCAGGTCACCAGATCGAACATCAGGTTGATCAGGCGCATGGGGCTGTATTTGGAATCGCCGTGTTCGCGCTCGGCGTGGTTCACCAGGATTTCCGTGGTGTGACGGGCGAAGCTGTTGGCCAGGATCGGGATAAAGGTGCTGCGCTCGCGGCAGGCCAGCATGGCGTCGACTATGGTACGCCGGTAGGCACGCAGCATGCAGCCGTAGTCGCTCATGGCCACGCCGGTGGAGCGTTGCACGGCGAGGTTGATCAGTTTCGACGGCCAACGGCGCAAGGCCGAGTCCTGACGGTTGTTGCGCACGGTGGCGACGACGTCGTAGCCCAGTTCGGCCTGGGCCACCAGGCGCGGGATTTCTTCAGGCGGGTTTTGCAGGTCGGCGTCGAGGGTGATCACCACGTCGCCCTTGCACTGCTCGAAACCGGCCATGATGGCTGCGTGCTGGCCGTAGTTGCGGTTGAGAATGACCGCCACTACCGGGCTGTCAGGGCGGGAGGCGGCCTGCTCCAGAATGTGCGCGGAGTCATCGCGACTGCCGTCGTCGACCAGGACGATCTCGTAGGGGTGGTGCAATTGCGCGCACGCCGCTTCGGTGCGGCGCAGCAATTCCGGCAGGCTGTCTTCTTCGTTATAGACCGGAATCACGATCGATACGAAGTTGATTGGGTAAGGTCTCACAGGCGTGTGTCCAGGCAGTTTTCAATGGCGCCGACAACGCGCTCGACGTCATCGGTGGTCATGTCGGGGAACAGCGGGATCGAACACAGTCGGGCCGAGTTCCATTCGGTATTGGGCAGGTACAGGTCAGGATAGCGCTGGCGATACCAAGTATGCAGGTGTGTCGCGATGAAGTGAATCCCGGTGCCGATATTCTGTTCCTGCAGGGCTTTCATGAACGCTTCACGGTCCAGCCCGCAGCGCTCGGCATCGATACGCAAGATGAACAGGTGCCAGGCGTGTTGCTGCGCATGGGCGGGAATGGCCAGCGGTTGCACCGGCAGGCCTTCCAGGCGTTGCAGGTAGGTGTTGGCCAGCAGCGTGCGTTTGGCGTTGATCTCGTCCAGCCGCTCCAGTTGTACCAGGGCGATGGCCGCATTGATGTCGGCCAGGTTGTACTTGAATCCCGGCTCCATGACTTGTGCCTGGGGTTTACGGCCATGGGTCAGGCGATCGTAAGCGTCGACACCCAGGCCATGGAACTTGAGCATGCGCACCCGCGTCGCCAGGGCTTCATCGTCGGTCACGAACATGGCGCCTTCGGCGCAGGTCATGTTCTTGATGGCGTGGAACGAAAAAATCGCGGTGCCCGTGGAACCGACGTGGCGACCTTTATACCGGGTACCCGCTGCGTGGGCGGCGTCTTCGATCACGGTGATCCCGTGCTTCTCGGCCAGTGCATACAACGGATCGAGATCGAACGCAGCGCCAGCGTAGTGCACCGGGATGATGGCTTTGGTGCGCGGGGTGATCGCCGCCTCGATGCTCGCCACGTCACTCATCAGCGTGTCGCGGTCAACGTCGACGAAAACGGGTGTCGCACCCAGCAGGCTGATCATGTTGGCGGTGGACACCCAGGTCTGCGAGGGTGTAATGACTTCATCGCCCGGGCCGATTCCCAGCGCGAGTAAAGTGATATGCATGCCACCTGTGGCCGAGGACAGTGCCACGGCATGACGGCAACCGACATAATTGGCGAAGTGCTCTTCCAGTGCCTGGTTTTTCGGCCCAGTGGTTATCCAGCCTGAGCGCAGTACTTGTTCTACCGCGGCAATTTCCTCATCGCCGATACTCGGACGGGAGAAGGGAAGAAAAGCCTGACTCATGAGCACCTCTTGGCTGAAAACGTGAATAGCCGTTGAGGCTAGAAAATGGATCCGGTCGCATTCTAGACGCTAAAACACAAACTGCATCAACTACTTACTTGAGATTGGTGAGAAATACCATCAGTTGACTTTTCCTGCAACGGTCGGCAGGTTGGGAAATGCCGAGGGTCGCCAGATCCGCCAGAGGTTATGCCCGATTTTGTGAAAGGAACATGAAAAAACGGTCGGCGAATCATTTATCCAGAATCTATTAAGCGACTGTTCAGACTTTTACCGTTTATCGCTGCGTTTAGCAGAAAAGTCTTACAGAAGTCTGGCATTTTATAGGGTCTGTTTTCCATCCTTAGTTGTTTCGTTGAATTGTTTTCATTCAAGGCCGTATCGTTTGATTGACTTACCTGTTATTGACCCGAGTGTTCTCAGAACCAATCCGCTGACGGTGTATCTGGCGCGACTGGCGCCGGCCAGCCAATTGACCATGCGGTACGTCCTGCAGGACGCTGCCGACCGATTGGGCTATGAAGATGTGAACATCGAAGAAATCCCCTGGCATCAGTTGCAACCCGAGGATGTGATTGCACTGGTTGCCACCTTGCGCGCGGACGGTTATGCGCCTAATACATCGTCGCTGTATGTCAATGCGGTGCGGGGGGTAATGAACGAGGCCTGGCGCATGAGCCTGATCAGTCAGGAGCATCTCTTGAAGATGCGCTCGGTCAAGGGCATTGCCGGCACGCGTCTGTCCCAGGGGCGCAATCTGCGGCGCTCGCTGATCCATGAACTGATGGAAGTGTGCGCCGCTGATCCACGACCGCAGGGCCTGCGGGACGCAGCGATCATCGGGATTCTGTATGGCTCGGGGATGCGCAAATCGGAGTCGGTGAACCTGGACCTGAATCAGGTCGATTTCACTGAGCGCAGCCTTCAGGTCACCGCCAAGGGCAACAAGCAATTGATCAAATACGCCCCGGCCTGGGCCTTCGCCAAGCTCAACGCCTGGCTGGAACTGCGCCGTTCACAGCTCAAGGAGGGTGAGACGGACGACACCTTCCTGTTCAATCGCATACGTCGCGGTAGCCACATCACCCGTGAGCGCATCACCAAGCATGCGATCTACTACATCGCCCGCCAGCGGGGCGCCCAAGTGGGGGTGAAGATCATGCCCCATGATTTCCGGCGTTCGTTCATTACCCGGGTGATCGAGGAACATGATTTGTCGATCGCCCAGAAACTCGCCCATCACAGCAACATCCAGACCACGGCCAATTACGATGTGCGCGATGACAATGAGCGGCGCCGGGCGGTTGATCGTTTCGACCTTTGAAGGGGAGGGTTCAGGGTTCGCTCAGTACATGGGCGTGACCGATGGTCGAGACCTGAACGGTACTGCCGGTCGGTGGCGCGTAGAGGCCTGAGCTGCGCACCAGCAGTGATCGACCTGGCTGCTCGTCAGTGTTCAATGGCTGCAACTCGACGGTCAGCGTGCAGGTATTGCCGCTGAAATCCCGTTCGGTTACCACTGCTTGGCAACCGCTACCCTCTGCACTGTTGGGGACGATGCTGGTCAACTGCAATTGCTCGGGCCGCAGCATGATCTGCGCCGAACTGTTATTGCGGTGGTTGTTGACCGGGATCCGACCCAGATCGCAATGGGCCCAGCCGGCCTCGATGCGGGCAGGCATGACCACGGCGTCGCCGAGAAACAGCGCCGTCTCCTCATCCTCGGGATAGCGGTAAAGGTCCAGGGGATGCCCGGACTGCACCAGCCGACCATTACGCATGACGGCCAATTGATCGGCGAAGGACAACGCTTCGCTCTGGTCGTGGGTGACCAGAATGGTGGTCACGCCGGCGTCCGCCAGCAATCGCGCGACCAGTTTGCGCATGGCGGCGCGCAAGCCGGTATCGAGCGCCGAAAACGGTTCATCCAGCAGCATCAGCCGCGGTTGCTGGGCGAGGGCACGCGCCAGCGCCACACGTTGTTGCTGGCCACCGGACAGCTCATGGGGCCAGCGTTCGGCCATGCGTGCGTCGAGGGCAACGCTGTCCATCAATTCAGCGATACGTTCCTGCCGTTCCTGGCCCTTGCTGGCCAGCCCGAAGCCGATATTGGCGGCAACGGTCATGTGCGGAAACAAGGCACCGTCCTGCGGGACGTAGCCAATCAGGCGTTGGTGCGCCGGCACTTCATGGGTGCTGTCGACCAGGGTCTGGCCGTTGAGCGTCAGGCGACCGGTATCGGGGAATTCGAAACCGGCGATCATCCGCAGCAATGTGGTTTTGCCCGATCCCGACGGACCGACAATCACCGTACGGCTGCCAGTCGGTACCGACAGGCTGACGTTATCCAGGGCCCGATGGGAACCGTAGGATTTAGAGATCGAATGCAGTTCTAGAGCGTTCATCGGCCAGCCGTTTTCTTGGATTGGTGATAAAGGAGCCCGGTCAGCGGAAGCGACAGGACAATCATCAGCAGCGCGTAGGGTGCTGCGGCGGCGTAATCGATTTCACTGGTCATGGCCCAGAACCCGGTCGCCAGCGTACGCGTGCCGTTGGGGGCAAGCAGCAGGGTGGCGGTCAGTTCATTGGTGATCGCCAGGAACACCAGCGCGGCACCCGCTGCAGCGCCCGGTGCGGCCAGACGCAGGGTAATCAGCCACAATGCCCGGGCGGGTGAGCGACCCAGGCTGCGTGCCATGTTTTCCAGTTCAACCGGGGCCTGGGCGATACCGGCTCGCAGGCTCACCAGGGCGCGGGGCAGGAACATCAGCAGGTACGCCAGCAACACGGTGATCGTGGTCTGGTAAATCGGCCGGGCAAACTGGATGGTCGCCGTCACCAATGCCAGTGCCACGACGATCCCCGGCAACGAACTGGTGATGTAGTTGCAGCCTTCCAGCAGCCGTTGCAAGCGGCCCGGTGAGCGAATCGACAGCCAGGCAATCGGGATCGCGGCGCAGGTCGTCAGCACGGCACCCGCGACACCCAACAATAGCGTCTGTTCCAGGGCCGGGAGTAGCTCGGGCAAATCCCAGACCTCGGCACCGCCGGCAATCAGCCATTTGCCCAGGGTGATCAACGGTACGCCCAGTGCCAGGACGCAGGTGATGATCTGCAACGCCAGCGCAAGAGCCTTCAACGAGCTGCTCAGTTGCACCACCCGTTGCTCCCGTGCACTGCCAGAACCGACGCGGGCGTAACGCGCGTTGCCACGCGCCGCCGATTCTGCGGTCAGCATGGCCAGGCAACACAGGGCCAGTATGCCGGCCAACAGGTTGGCGGCTGGTCCGTTGAAGGTGGACTTGAACTGATCGAAGATCGCGGTGGTGAAGGTGTCGAAGCGGATCATCGCATACAGGCCGTACTCGGCCAGCAGGTGCAAGCCAACCAGCAAGGCACCACCGCAGATGGCCAGGCGCAACTGCGGCAACACCACGCGGAAAAACACCGCCCAGGGCTTGAGCCCAAGGGATTCGCCGACGTCTTCGATGGCCGGGTCGAGTCGACGCAGCGTCGCGGCGACGGGCAGGTAAAGGAACGGGAAGTAAGCGATGACCGACACCAGAACACCGGCGAACAACCCGTGAATCGGCGGGACCAGACTCACCCAGGCATAACTGTGAACGAACGCCGGCACCGCCAGCGGCGCGGTGGCCAGCAACGACCACCAGCGTCGTCCGGGCAAATTCGTGCGCTCAGTCAGCCATGCCAGTGCCACACCCAGTGCGATGCACAAGGGAATGGTGATAACGACCAGCAGCACAGTATTGACCAGCAATTCGCCGACTCGCGGCCGGAACACCAGTGGCACCAGAGTGGACCAGCCGGTCTGCAGGTAAACGCCGATGACGAACGCGATGGGGAGCAGCGCCAGCAGGGAAACCAGCACCGACAGACCGATGACCCACGCGCCGCCACGGCTCGCGAACCGGCCGCGTGATCGACGACGCAGGTGGGTAGGTATCGCCTCGGCGATACCTACCGGTAGGGTTTCAGGCAACAATTAAAGCAGTCCGGCCTGAGTCATGAGCTCCACGGCTTTCTTGCTGTCGAGTTTGGAAGCATCGACAGTTGGCGCGTCAAGCTGCTGCAAAGGCACCAGTTTGGGGTTGGATTGAGCATTCTTGCCCACGGCGTATTCAAACGAATTGCCGTTCTTGAGCGTGGCCTGGCCTTCCTTGCCTGTCACGTACTTGAGGAACGCCTGGGCTTGTTCCTTATGTTGGCTGGAGGCGAGGACGCCGCCACCCGAGATGCTGACAAAGGCACCCGGATCCTTGTGTTTGAAGTAGTGCAGTGCGGTGTTCTTGCTGTTTTCGCCTGTCTTGGACTGATCGACCAGGCTGTAATAGTGGTAGATCACGCCGCTGTCGATCTGCCCGGCATTGACCGCCTTGAGCACGGAGCTGTTGCCCCGGTAGGCGGTGAAGTTGGTTTTCATTGCCTTGAGCCATTCGAGGGTAGCGGCTTCGCCTTTCTGCTGCAGGATGGCGGCGACGATGGCCTGGAAGTCGGCACCACCCGGCGACGCTGCCCAGCGACCTTTCCAGGCTGGCGCGGCGAGGTCCATGATCGATTTCGGCAGTTCCGTTTCCGACAGTTTGCTCGGGTTGTAGACGAACACGGTGGAGCGGGCTGCGATTCCAACCCATTTGCCGTGGGCGGGACGGTAGGCGGAGTCGACTTGCTCCAGGGTGGTTTTGTCGACAGGCGCGAACAGACCCGCGTTATCGACCAGGACCATGGCTGGAGAGTTTTCTGTCAGGAATACGTCAGCGGGTGACGCGGCGCCTTCCTGCACGATCTGATTGCCCATCTCGGTGTCGTCACCATTGCGCAAGGTCACTGGAATACCGGTTTCCTGAGTAAAGCCTTCGACCCAGGCCTTGGTCAGGCCTTCGTGTTGCGCGTTGTAAACCACAATGCCGACGCTGTCGGCCGCATACACATGGCCGGCACTCACCAGGGCGGTGGCCAGCAGGGCTTTTTTCAGGAATGAAGGCAAACGGGAAATCATGCGGTGGCAGCTCCGGCTTTTTGGAATTGAACACGTGGAGTCGACGAGGATAGGTTGTCGCGAATCATAGTTCAATAGGAATCATTTGCATGTTTGGCGGGCGAATGTAGTGCGGAGAATGAGAAAAAAACGTCAAAAAAACCGTTAATTCCTGTCATTTGGCGTTCAGGCGAAGACCGGCGAAGGCTCAGGCACAGGCTTTTTCGAAGGTGTCTTGCGTGGTGCTGCCGTTGACCCGAAAGCCATGCACCCCATATGCAAAAAAACCGAGAACCCCATTTGAAGTTCTCGGCTTTTTATATCAATCGCCGTCAGGGCTGGCTTTGCGGGAAGATCAGGATTTCCAGGTTGCCCCGTTGAAAACGCTGGCCGTCGATGGGCAGTGCCTCGACTTCCTGGATTTCATCGACACTGTTGACCCGCATGACTACGCCCACCGAGCCCTTTTTGCGCGCCTCGGTCATCCATTGTCCAACGTTTTCCATGGTGACCTTGCGCGAAGCCATGGCCGGGTCGCTGAGGCCGTATTTCAGCTCGCCGATGACATTGTAAAGATCGACCTGTGGGCGTTTCACCAGCCAGGACAGGGCGGAGGCGGCGCCCAGGTCGTTACTGAGCAATGAAGTGGTCTGCTTCAGGCTGTCCAGATGCTCGGCGATAAAGCGGTCGGGCATTTTGCTGTCGACAATCTGGCTGGGCATGGCGGCCGGCAACAGCGCGACCAGCAGCCAGATGCCGAGTGACGGCATCGCCCAAAGCTCCAGAGGGCGCAAGATCTGCAAGGCGTTGGCGATAATCCAGCCGACCAGCACGATGTACACCATGGACAGGCTGAACATCTCGGTGTTCGCGTAGATTTCCCTGGTCGCCTGCAGGTAGAGCAATGCCAGCAAGGCGCTGGTGGCAACGACCACATTGAGCCAGCCGTTGATGCGAATCGTCCGGCCTTGTGCGTTTGCCAGCAACGCGGTCACGGCGTGTCCCATCAGCAATGCCAGCGGCAACAGGCACGGCATGATGTAGGTCGGCAGTTTTCCGCTGCTCATGCTGAACACGGCCAATGGCAACAACAGCCAGAGCAGGAGAAAAACGAAGACAGGTTGGCGCTTGTTCTTCCAGGCCTGGATGAATGTCGTTGGCAACAATGCCGCCCACGGCAGACTCGAGACAACCAGCATCGGCAGGTAGAACCACCACGGACGGGCGTGCTGTGCGTTATCGGCAGCGAAACGGCGTACGTGCTCGTTCCAGAAGAAAAAGTTCCAGAAATCCGGTTCTCTATGGTGGATGGCAAGCACCCACGGCAGGCAGACGATGACCGCCACCAGTACCGCCAGTGAACCGTAACCCAACAATTCCTTGATGCGACGCTGCCAAAGCATATAAGGCAGCGCGATCAGCGCCGGCAACAGCCAGGCGAGGAACCCTTTGGTCATGAAGCCCATGCCACAGGCGAAGCCCAATAATACCCAGGCCCCCAGCCGACCACGGCTGGTACGGCTGTCGAGGGCAAACCACAGCATGACCAGGCTCAAGTTGACCCAGAACGTGAACTGCGGGTCCAGGTTGGCGTACCCGGCCTGGCCGGCGATCAGGCCGAAGCTCATGTAGAACAGCGCGCACGCAAAACTTTTGCGCGGATCGTTCCAGAGGCGGCGGCTGATCAGGTAGACCAGCAAGACACTCAGGCCGGTACTCACCGCCGAGGCGATCCGTACCCCGAACAGGTTTTCGCCAAACACCGCCTGGCCGATGGCAATCATCCAGTAACCGGCAATCGGTTTTTCGAAGTAACGGATACCCATGAAATGCGGTGAGACCCAATTACCGCTCAGCAGCATTTCCTGACTGATCTGGGCATAGCGGGTTTCGTCGGGAATCCACATGCCATGGGTCATCAGTGGCAGCAGGTAAAACGCCACGAACGCCACGACCAGGCCAAGCATGATCCAGCGCTCGCTGTAACGCATTGGCTGGGAAGCGCTGTGGGGCAGGCCGTCTACGGATCGGGGTAAAGAAGGGTGGTGCGTCATTGCTCGTCCTTGGTGCTCAGAAGTTGCCGGGAATTATGGGCATTTTTAGTTTTTTGGCTGACGGCGCAGAATTTTTTCTGTGTCATTTGATTTCAGCGTAAGTTCAATAAATGGTAGGGGCCTAATGAGTGCATGCTTTACTTCCGTATATAAGCCTGATTGTTGTTCAGCTTTTTTGATCGGATAGCGAGTGCCAGTCTTGTGCCTTAATGATGCCCACGACCTGAAGCTGCCCGTCCTTCGCAATATGGACGAACAATGAGCTGCCATATTCACTGGTGGCGGCATGTTTAAAACCGGTCTGGGCCTCAAAATCGGCGATGCAGCCGCTGTGCGTCACCAGGATCAGATTGTGTCCGGCACGCTTGTGCGCCACGACATCGTTGCGCAGGGTTTTACCGCAAGTGGCTAGCCAATCCTGGGCCTGCGCATCTTTGCCAAACATATAATGTGCGGTTTGCATCGTACGGGTCAGCGGGCTGGACAGGACATCGGCCTGCGTCATTCCCATGCCCTGCAAGCCTTGCCCCACTGCCTTGGCCGTCTCACTGCCGAGGCGGGTAATGCCATCAGGCGGCCCCAGGCAAGGATTGGTCGAGCGGTCGCAGCGTTCGACATGTCGCACCAGGACCACGACCTCGCCAGCCGCCCATTGTTGCAACAGTTCAGCCCTGGCTTGCGTCCCGGCGTCCACCAGATTGACCGGAGATCGTTGCCACCAGGCAAAACCACTCATCAGCGCAGCGACCAACAGCACACCACTGAACGCCAGCAGCGATTTGAACAGGCGCGTTGCCTTGACGGGGGGCTGCGACCCTTTGTGCGAAAAGCTGTTGACCAAGTTCTTTCTACCTGCAGGGGCGCATTTGAATGAGTTGCTGATAAACAGTATTCGAACTGCGCTGAATGATTGCCTCATAACCAAGAGGGCGTTTTAGTCGCGGTGAAAAATAAATCCGTGCAAGTGTCGGGGGGGTGAAATGAATGTGAAAAAAATGCAACGAAGCCCCAATCGGTAACTTAGTTGGTTATTGGTAACGCTTGTCTTTTACTGGAGCGGCGTTGCAGTTGAACTAACGCCTGGAAAAGAACGGCTCAACGGCGATCAAGTCACCGTTGAGTATCGTGCAGAGGCGGGGTGAGATCAGGCTGACGGGCAACTCGAGCGGGTGCCCGTGGCACCCTGGCTGATCAGTGCGGCGAGGCGTTTAACGTTGGTTTGCTGTGCCGCCACCAATTCGTCGATAGATGGCCCTGATGGCGTCTGCAATGTGCTGCGGCAGGTCATCAGGATCTCATCGTCGGCGCGCAGACGCCATTTCACATCGATCAACCCGTACTGACCGGGTATCGAATCAAAACGCTGCACCACCAACCGCACCGAGACTTTGCGTTGAGGATTGCTGTTGACCATCTGATCGAGCAGGGCACTGCGCAACTCATCCACCAGACTCGCTCCCCACCACTGGGTTTCGAGGATCGCCATACCCGTATTGCCCTGGCGCACGACAATCTGCGGACGATCGACCTGAGGTGGAACGATCAGGCTTTCTATCTGGATATCCGTAGTGGTTCTGGTATTGCTGCTCGGTTGAGCCGGGGTCAGGGTGTGAAACTGAATCGGATCGCTGCGACAGGCAACGAGCAATGCCAGCGTAGCGATCAATGCAAATTTCAGCGGAAAAACCATGAGTGATGCTCCTGTGGTCATTTGCTCGGTGGTCCTTGCAGATCGATGGGCGCTGCGTTGTCGGGGCGACCGCGAATCAGCGATTCCGGGTGCCGGCCCAGATAGTCCGCCAGATCACGCAAGGCACGTGAGGTGCGTCCGAGTTCGTTCAGGGTCTGGTCCAGTTTTTCTCGTTGGGGCGAATCATCGGCCAGGGTGGAATGGGCAGATTGAAGTGTCGAGTTGGCCGTTTGCAGGGTCTTGCTGACGTCCAAGAGCGTGTTATGCACGCCAGGCAGGGTCTTGGCATTGAACTGCCCCAGGCTTTTGCGCAGTTCAACCAGGTTGCTGTCGAGATTGCTGGCAATGCGCTCGATCGGCAGCTGGTTGATCTTGGTGACCATGGCTTCGAGTTTTTCCTGCAGTTGTTCGAGACTGCCAGGAATCGTTGGAATCATGACCGGGCGCACGCTGGCATCGAAGGCAACTTTTTCCGCTTTCGGGTAGAAGTCCAGGGCGATGTACAACTGACCGGTCAACAGATTGCCGGTGCGAGCCTGGGCGCGCAGGCCGTTCTCGATGAAGGAACCTATCAGCCGCACACCGCCGGCTTCATCGTTGGGGTCATGTTTCATCTCTTTGAGCATTTTCTGGTGAGCCTGACCCAGGCGTTGCGGGTAGATCACGATTCCGACATTGACCGGGAAGCTGCGTTTTTGCGCGTCGAAATCAAGATTGACTCCGACCACCTTGCCAATCTCCACGCCCTGGAACTCGACCGGAGCATCAACCTTTAGCCCGCGCAATGCCTGATCGAAACGCAGGGCCAGGTACTGCGGCTTGCCGTTGGGTGGGGCGAGGGCGGTTTGCTGGTCCTCGAACAGTTCGTAGGTATATTCCTCCGCGGCCGGCTTGTCGTCGGGACTGAACTCAGGCGCACGGAAGGCAATGCCACCGACCAGCAAGGCGGACAAGGATTCGGTCTTGACCGCAAAGCCGTTGGCACCGACGCTCACATCGACGCCACTGGCATTCCAGAAGCGGGTGTTCTCGGTGACGTACTGATCATTGGGGGCATGGACGAACAGGTCGATGTTCACTCCCTTGCCATCAGGGTCCAGGGCATAGGCGACGACTTGGCCGACCGGGATCTTGCGGTAGTACACCGGAGAACCGATATCCAGCGACCCCAGGTCCTGGGTATGCAGGGTGAAGCGCTTGCCCGGCTCGCCATAGGTAATGGGGGGCGGGTTTTCCAGACCCTTGAAGTTTTTCGCCCGGGCATTGGCCTGGCCGATATCGGCACCGATGTAATCGCCAGACAACAGGGTATCGATACCCGACACGCCGCCAGCCCCGATTCTTGGGCGCACCACCCAGAATTTGGAGTCTGCGCGGGTAAAACTTTCCGCCTGCTTGGCCAGTTTGACGGTTGCATTGACGCTCTTCTGGTCATTGCTCAGTTCCACGTCCGTGACTTGACCGATCACCACGTTGCGGTATTTGACCTCGGTCTTGTTCGCGGTCAGGCCGTCACCGGTCTTGAAGGTGACGGTGATGGTCGGCCCCTCCTGCAACATGCTGTGCACCACCAGGGAAATGCCCACCAACACCGCGACAATCGGCACGATCCAGACCAGTGACACGCTGAAACGTCGGGTCTTGATCGGCGCCGGTCCGGGAACCTGTGCCCCGTCAGTGGCTAGTTGCTTCATCCGTGACCTCCTCGTTGTGTGGGGCTTGCGGTTTCTCATCCCAGATCAGGCGCGGATCGAAACTCATCGCCGACAGCATGGTGAACACCACCACCAGGCCAAAGAACAAAATGCCGGTCCGGGGCTCGATGTCGGCCAGGGCCTGAAACTTCACCAGTGAGGCCACCAGGGCCACCACTATCACGTCGAGCATGGACCAGTAACCGATGACCTCGACGAAGCGGTACAGCTGTGATCGCTCCTTGCGCGCCCAGTGGCTGTCGCGTTGCACCGTCACCAGCAATAACGTAATGGCCACGAACTTGATGCCGGGCACCGCGATACTGGCGATAAAGATGATCAGGGCGATGTCCCAGGAGCCGGCCTCCCAGAACTCCAGCACCCCGCTCATGATCGTGCTGTCGGCGCCATGGCCGACCATCTTGGTGTTCATCACCGGCAACAGGTTGGCCGGGATGTAAAACACCAGGGATGTGAACAGGTAGGCCCAGGTGCGGGTCAACGAGTTGGTTTTGCGCCGGTGCAGCGGGGCCCCGCAACGTTCGCATTCGTGGGGCTTGTGGGTCATGTCGCAGGCCAGTCCGCAGCTGTGACACAGGCACAGGCCCAGCTCGCTGGCGACCGGAGGCGTTGTCATAGGATGTCCCACAGTTCGCGAATGTCGCGCCCGGCGATGCGGATCATCATCAGGCTGAGGATGGCCAGGGCAATCAGACCGATGCCCGGCAACACATCGAGAAAACCGGCGAGTTTAATCACCGCGACCATCGCGCCCAACAGGCAGACTTCCAGCATGCTCCAGGGGCGCAGGGTTTCCAGCCAGCGCATGCAGAACTTGAAAGCCGGTGAGCGTCTGGAGGCGAGGGCGTAACCGAGGACCCAGATCAGCAGCAACAATTGGAAGATCGGCGCGATGATCATGGCGATGGCCGCCACCATGGCGATGAACGTGATAGGCCCCAGACTGAGCGCCATGACCGAATCCCAGAGCGTCGCACTGTTTTTCAGGCCCTTGAGGCTGATGCTCATCACCGGGTAGAAGTTGGCGAAAATCCACAGCATCAACGCGGTAAGGGTCAAGGCCAGGCGCTGCTGGAGTGTCAGGCCGTTATAGCGCTGCAGCACACCGCCGCAGCGGGTGCACAGGGTTTTCTGGTATTTGGCGAGCGTGACTTTCTCGTACACACAGTCGCAGTGCTCGCAGATGATCAGGTGGTCAGTCGTCGCCATTGGCCAAGCTCGACAGGAGGCAGGAAGTTCAGAGCACACCCTCAATATAGAAGTGCCTCGCGATTGAGCAAATCGAAAGGCTGTTTGAGGACGGAAAAAGGTTGGCTGATCAGCCGGATACCTGTGGCGAGGGGGCAAACGCCCTCACCACAGGATTGGTTTAGCGCTTGAAGCCAATCTCAACCCAGCATTTCACGCATGCGATACCACAGCATGCCGAGGGCCAGCAGTGGCGAACGCAGAACGCGGCCGCCGGGAAAGGTCATGTGCGGCACGGCGCTGAACACGTCAAAGCCGCGGCTGTGGCCGGCGTGGATCGCTTCGCCCAGCAGTTTGGCGCACCAGTGGGTCACGTTCAGGCCATGACCGGAATAACCCTGGGCGTAGAACACATTGGGGTGCTGACTCAGGCGCCCGACCTGCGGGAAACGATTGGCCGTGATGCCGATCATGCCGCCCCACTGATAATCGATGCGCACGTTGGCCAGTTGCGGGAAGACCTTGAGCATCTGCGGACGCATGTAGGCCGTGATGTCCCGCGGATCGCGCCCGGAGTAATGGCAGGCACCGCCGAACAGCAGGCGCCGGTCGGCCGATAAGCGATAGTAATCCAGGCCGACTTTCTGGTCGCACAGGGCCAGGTTGCGCGGTATCAACTGCGCAGCGAGCTCTGCCGACAAGGGTTCGGTGGCGATGATGTAGCTGCCCGCCGGCAGGACTTTGCCGCTGAGTTTCGGCTCAAGTTCTTCCAGGTGTGCGTTGCAGGCCAGCACCAGGCTGCCGGCGCGCACCGTGCCACCGGCACAGCGCACCTGCACGGTGCTGCCATGGATCAACTCCAGCACCGGGCTCTGCTCAAAGATCCGTACGCCCAGGGACTCGGCGACTTTCGCTTCGCCCAATACCAGGTTCAGCGGGTGCAAGTGCCCTGACCCCATGTCCACCAGACCGCCGGCATACACGCCGGAGTTCACCACCTGCTCACGGATCTGCCCCGGTTCGATCAGGCGGGTCTCATGGGCGTAACCCGTTTCCTTCAGCCCGGCGTATTCGGCTTTCAGGCCGGCGAACTGCGCCGGGGTGTTGGCCAGCTCGCAAAAACCCCAGCGCAGGTCGCAGTCGATACCGTGTTCGCGGATACGTTGGCCCACCAGTGCCACCGATTCGATACCCGCCTGCTCCAGATAACGCACGCCGTCGGCGCCGATGTGCCGGGCAAAACCGCTGACGTCATGGCCGATCCCGCGGATCAACTGGCCACCGTTGCGCCCGCTGGCGCCCCAGCCGATCCGCCGGGCTTCCAGCAGGATCACCGAGAGCCCGCGCTGGGCCAGTTCGATGGCGGTGTTGACCCCGGTGAAGCCGCCGCCAATCACACAGACATCCGCGACCATGTCCCCGGCCAGCTCGGGCCGGGGCGCCATGCCCCTGGCCGAGGCGGCGTAGTAGGAGTGAGTGTGTTCCTGGGTGTACTGGTTCATTGGTTGGACTTCACTTTGCTCCAGGAACGGGTCATCAGACGCATGATCGACTGCGGAGGGGTGGTGGAAATGTACAGTTTGTCGAGCACTTCCTGGGATGGGTAAACCTCGGGATTGCTCACCAGTTCGGCGTCCATGAACTGCTTGGCGGGCGGGTTCGGGTTGGCGTAACCGACCGAGGCGCTGACCTTGGCGATCACCTGAGGATCGAGCAGGTAATTGATGAAGGCGTGGGCTTCTTTCGGGTTGCTGGCGTCGGCCGGAATAGCCAGCAGGTCGAACCACAAATTGGCGCCTTCCTTGGGAATGGCGTAGGCGATGTTCACGTTGTTCTTGGCTTCCTTGGCCCGGTTGGCGGCCTGGAACACATCACCGGAGTAACCGAATGCGACGCAGATATCGCCGTTGGCCAGGTCCGACACGTACTTGGAGGAGTGGAAGTAGGTCACGTACGGACGAATGCTCAACAGCTTGGCTTCGGCCTTCTTGAAGTCCTCGGGGTTTTCGCTGCGCGGGTCCATGCCCATGTAGTTGAGCACCGCCGGGAATACTTCATCCGCCGAGTCCATGATCGACACGCCGCACTGGCTGAGCTTCTTGATGTTTTCCGGTTCGAACAGTACGGCCCAGGAGTCGATGTGGTCGATGCCCAGCACCTGCTTGACCTTGTCGACGTTGTAACCGATGCCGTTGGTGCCCCACAGGTACGGCACCGAGTGGGCATTACCCGGATCGTTTTTCTCGAGCAGGGCCAGCAGTTTCGGGTCGAGGTTCTTGAAGTTCGGCAGTTGCTCGCGGTCCATCTTGAGGAATGCGCCGGCCTTCACTTGGCGAGCGAGGAAGTGGTTGGACGGTACCACCACGTCATACCCGGTGCGTCCGGCGAGCAGTTTTCCTTCCAGGGTTTCATTGGAGTCGAAAACGTCATAGATCACCTTGATCCCGGTTTTGGCCTGGAAGTCGGCGAGGGTGGTCTCGCCGATGTAGTCGGTCCAGTTGTAGACGCTGACCTGTGGCTGAGCCTGGGCAACGGCGCTGAACAAAACAGTCAGCGCGACCGGAACCACGGATTTCAATAGACGCATATCGACACCTCTTCGAATTATTGGATTTTTTCAGGTGATTCTTCGGCCCCTGTGGGAGCGGGCTTGCCCGCGATTGGGCCGGCACATTCAGCATCATCGTTGACTGACAGGCCGCCATCGCGGGCAAGCCCGCTCCCACAGGGATGTGTGATCTTCCTAGACGCTGAGCATCAGGAACTCACGCTCCCAGGAACTGATGACCCGCTTGAAGTTCTCGTGCTCGGCGCGTTTGACCGCGACATAGCCACGCACGAACTTGCTGCCCAGGTAGCGGCTGACGGTCTCGCATTCTTCCATCTGCGACAGCGCTTCCTCGATGGTGATCGGCAGGCGCAGGTTGCGACGCTCATAGGCGCGACCCTGGACCCCGGCGCTCGGTTCGACGCCCTCGACCATGCCGAGGAAACCGCAGAGCAAACTGGCGGCGATGGCCAGGTAAGGGTTGGCGTCTGCACCCGGCAAGCGGTTTTCCACGCGCATCGCCTCCGGGCTGGAGGTCGGCACGCGCAGGCCGACGGTACGGTTTTCTTCGCCCCACTCAACGTTCACCGGTGCCGAGGTATCCGGCAGGAAGCGGCGGAACGAGTTGACGTTCGGCGCGAACATCGGCAGCACTTTCGGGATGTATTTCTGCAGGCCACCGATGTGGTGCAGGAACAGCTCACTCATGTTGCCGTTTTCATCGGCGAAGATCGGCTTGCCGGTGGCGATTTCCACTACGCTCTGGTGAATGTGCATGGCGCTGCCGG
Source organism: Pseudomonas moorei (assembly GCF_008801475.1). Lineage (GTDB taxonomy): Bacteria > Pseudomonadota > Gammaproteobacteria > Pseudomonadales > Pseudomonadaceae > Aquipseudomonas > Aquipseudomonas moorei. The sequence goes on from NZ_VZPP01000001.1 coordinate 387,452, forward strand.
GCTCATCGCCAATCGGCTTGGCCATGAAGGTCGCCGCCACGTTGTGCTTGAGCGCGGCTTCGCGCAGGGTGCGCTTGAACACCGTGATCTGGTCGGCCAGGTCCAGGGCGTCACCATGGCGGAAGTTGATTTCCATCTGCGCCGGGCCGTCTTCGTGGATCAGCGTGTCGAGGTCCAGGCCTTGCAGCTCGCACCAGTCGTAGACGTCTTCGAACAACGGGTCAAATTCGTTGGCGGCATCGATGGAGAACGACTGGCGACCACTTTCGGCACGGCCCGAGCGGCCCATCGGTGCCTTGAGCGGCAAGTCCGGGTCTTCGCAGCGCTGGGTCAGGTAGAACTCCATTTCCGGCGCGACAATCGGCTTCCAGCCCTTGTCGGTGTAGAGCTGCAAGACTTTCTTCAACACGTTGCGTGGCGACAGCTCGATCGGGTTGCCGAATTTGTCGAAGGTGTCGTGAATCACGATGGCGGTCGGCTCGATGGCCCAAGGCACCACGTACACCGCGTCGGACACCGGCTTGCAGACCATGTCGATATCGGCCGGGTCGAGCAGGTCGTAGTAGATGTCGTCGTCGACAAAGTCCCCGGTTACCGTTTGCAACAACACACTTTCCGGCAGGCGCATGCCTCGCTCATGCAGGAACTTGTTGGTGGGTGCGATTTTGCCGCGTGCAATGCCGGTCAGATCGCTGACGACGCACTCGACTTCGGTAATCTTGTGATCTTTCAGCCAAGTGAACAGCTGATCGAAAGGGACATTCATAAAGACCTCGTTGTTGGTTTTATTAACGCCAGGAGAAGCCGATTTCATCTTTCGGACACTTCCCCTGTAGCGCGTTGACGACTATCTTGGGCGAGCCTTGCGCTTCCATCTATCCACTTTAAGCAGCACAAAGCGCACCAAAAGAGTGCGCCAGGTCATCCCATGACAGTGTGTAATCCGTTACAGGTTCAAGCGTTCAACACCGCCGACGTGGCCGAGCAAATCCGCGCCACACCGGGTTGGGTCCAGCATTACCAACAGATGTCGCCGGGGCATTTCGCCGGTCTGGTGCGCTATCTCGACCTGCAAGGCGTGGAGATTTACGAGGAACACATGAACACCCGGGTCGAGCAGAATTTCAGTGCGCCGCAAGGGTCGCTGGCGTTCTGTTTCGATCGCAGCGACAACGCGCTGTATGTGCTCAATGGTGAAAGTCGCAACATCTGGATCACCCCGGAGAACTACCAGGAAATCGCCGTGGTGTTCGGGCCGGAGTTCGTGCAGCGTCACGCGCTGGATGTGGCCAGGCTCGAAGGGTTGTTCATGGCCCCGCTCAATTCACAGCAGAATGCGCTGTTCAGTCGCTGGCTCAGCGGCACCTTGACCCGGTTGTCGCAGACTTTCGATCCGCCCAGTCGCGAGGCGCTGACCCAGCAGTTGCTCGACGATTGCCTGTTCATCCTCGACAACGCCTGCGTGTGCCTGGACCAGGGCGCCTTGCAGCGCCGGGCGGGGGAGCGGGCGATCATGAAGCGAGTAGGGGAATGGGCGGCGGATACGCCCGAAGAACACCTCAATCTGCTTGAGCTGTCCCAGGTTGCAGGGGTTTCACTGCGCCAGTTGCAGCATGCATTCAAGACATTCACCGGTATGGCGCCGACCCAATGGCTGCGCCTGCGTCGCCTCAACAGCGCCCGCCGGGAGTTGCTGATCAGCACGCCGTCGCAAACCACCGTCGCCGAAGTGGCGATGCACTGGTCGTTCTGGCATCTGGGGCGGTTTTCCAGCAGCTATCGCGCGCTGTTCAAGGAGTTGCCGAGCGACACCCTCAAACGTGTGAGTACCGCGCAGCCGACTGGCCGCGGGCGCCGTTAGAAGGTCGGCGGGGTGATCACCCAGATCACCACCGCATCGACATCGCCAGGGTTGCCGTAGCGGTGTGGCTCCTGGCTGGAGAAGCTGAAACTGTCTCCTTCGTTGAGCTGAAAGTAGCGCTCGCCGACCCACAACTCGAAACGCCCCGATAGCAGGTAACCCGCTTCTTCACCGTCGTGGCTGTAGCTTTGTTGGCTGTAGGTGCCCGGAGGGAAACGCGAATGCAGCATTTCCAGGTGCTGACTGGGCTGTGGGGTCAGCAACTGGTCAATGATCCCGTCTTCGTAGTGCACGCTCAGACGACTGTTCTTGCGCACGACAATGCCGTCGTCCTCGGGAGCGGTGACCGCTTCGCTGGCGAAGAACCACTGGATGGTCACGCCCAGGCTGCGGGCGATATTGAACAACGCAGGAATCGACGGGTAAGCGAGGTTGCGCTCCAGCTGGCTGATGTAGCCGGCGGTCAACTCGCTTTGTTGCGCCAGTTCCGCCAGGGTCATGCCCCGGCGCTTGCGCAGGCCGCGTATCCGCGTGCCGAGAAAATGCGGTTCGGCGCTGCCGGTGGCGGGTTGTGGCGTGGTGCTGTTGCTCATGGTCGATCCCGAGCCGGTGGCTACGCTCTGCCCCCTGTAGGAGCGGGCTCGCTCCTGCAAAGAGCAGTCATTGAGAGTCAAAGCCCCGGAGTATAAACAGCCTCAAAGCTCCCACGCGACTTTCAGGCCCTCATAAATCGCTTCTTCGGCCGTTCTCGGTGCCAGGCAGTCGCCGATGCGCCGGAATTCAACCAGGCCCTGCAGTTCGGCGCCCAGGGTATCCACCGGCTGATGGCCCTGGCACAGCACCAGGGTGTCGATGTTTTCCATCAGCATCGGTTCGCCGCTGGCGGTGTGTTGCAGGTAGACAGTGTTGTCATCGCAGCCGTACAAGCGGGCGTAAGGGGTGATGGCAATCCCCAGTTTGTGCAGCTCGCCGGCCATTTGATCACGTACGTACAGCGGCAGGTTTTCCCCGCAATGGGTGCCATTGACTGCCAGTTGCACCTGATGCCCGGCACGGGTCAGACGCTCGGCAACGCCTGGGCCGATCCAGTCGCAACGCCAGTCGACCACCACCACCGACCGGCCAATCTGCACCTCATCACGCAATACCTGCCAGGCATCCACCACCTGCAATTCGCCACCGCGTTCGAAGTGCGGCCAGTAGGGCTCGGCCCCGGTGGCGATGATGACCATGTGCGGTTTTTCCCGTTCAACCAAGGCGCGGTCAACCCGGGTGTTGCGCACCACGCGCACGCCAGCCAGTTCCATTTCCCGTTGCAAATTGGTGCTGGCGCCGCCGAACTCGCTGCGCCGTGGCAGCAACTGCGCCAGCAACACCTGACCGCCCAATTGCGCGCTGGCTTCATACAGCGTCACCTCATGCCCGCGTTGAGCGGCAACCGCAGCGGCTTTCATCCCGGCCGGGCCTCCACCGGCAATCATGATGCGTTTGCGCGTGCTCGCGGGTCGGCGCTCGGCGAAGATCAACTCACGACCGGTTTCCGGGTGCTGGATGCAGGAAATCGGCAAGCCCTTGTGGAAGTGGCCGATGCACGCCTGATTGCAGGCGATGCAGGCGCGCACGTCTTCAGCGCGGCCGGCATCGGTCTTGTTGGGCATTTGCGGGTCACAGATCAGGGCGCGGGTCATGCCGCACACGTCAGCCTGACCACGGGCCAGAATCAGCTCGGCTTCCTGGGGCTGATTGATGCGCCCGGTGACGAACAACGGGATATCCAAACCCGCCTTGAAGGTGCCCGCTTCCCTGGCCAGGTAGGCGGCCTCGATCGCCATCGGCGGCACGATATGCACCGCACCACCGAGCGAGGCCGAAGTGCCGGCGACGATGTGCACGTAATCCAGTTGCGCTTGCAGCGATTGCACGGCGGCCAGGGATTCGTCTTCGGTCAGCCCTTCGGGGTCGCGCTCGTCCGCGGAAATGCGCAAGCCGACGATGAATTGCTCGTCGGTGCTGGCGCGAATAGCGGCAATCACTTCACGCAGGAAGCGCAGGCGTTGTTCCAGATCACCGTTGTAGCCATCGGTGCGGCGATTGACCCGTGGGTTGATGAATTGCGCCGGCAGGTAGCCGTGGCTGGCGACCACTTCCACGCCATCGATACCGGCCTGATGCAGGCGCCTTGCCGCGGCGGCGTAACCGGCGACGATCTCGTTGATCATCCCCTGATCGAGTGCACGCGGCATGACCCGGAACCGCTCGTTGGGCGCCGCCGAGGCGGAGTAGGCCACGGCCAGCAAGCCATCGCTGGATTCCATGATTTCCCGCCCCGGATGAAATACCTGGGACAACACCACGGTGCCGTGGGCATGGCAGGTTTGCGCGATTTTCCGGTAGCCGTCGATGCAGGCGTCATCGGTGGCCATCAGCACATGGGAGGTATAACGCGCGCTGTCATGCACGCCGGCCACCTGCAACACGATCAGCCCGACGCCGCCCTCGGCCCGCGCCCGGTGATAGGCGATCAACTGTTCGTTGACCAGGTTGTCGGTGGGCATCGAGGTGTCGTGCCCGCTGGACATGATGCGGTTTTTCAGGCGCTTGCCACGGATCTGCAAGGGTTCGAACAGGTGTGCGAAGGCTGGGGTCGGGCTCGGCATGGTGCGGGTACTCCGGGCAGTCTGACCTGTAGGAGCGAGCTTGCTTGCGATGGACTTGAGGACGACGCGTTCATCCAGACAACACGCGCTAGCGTTAACGTCCATCGCGAGCAGGCTCGCTCCTACAGAGGCATTTGGTTTTGGTGTTGTTATTTTGGTCTATAGAAATTTACCTGTAGTAAAAAATCAACTTGTTTTTTTACTGGCCATTGCAGTAGCTTGAAATGGCACCCGCATCTTGGGGCGAACCTCACAACAATAAAAAAGGGCCACACCGACTTGAGTTCGGCGGGCACCTGCACGAGGAACCATTGATGAAATCGCAAATGCTCAAGCACGGTTTTTATCCCTTGGTGTTGTCCATGGCCATGGGCCTGGGCAGCGCTCAGGCGGCATCGGACATGGTGGTGGTCGGTTACGGCGGCGCCGGACAAAAAGCCCAGGATGTGGCGTTCTTCCAACCGTTCAGCGCGATGGATCAAAGCAAGGTGATCCAGAGCGAATACAACGGAGAGATGGCCAAAATCAAAGTCATGGTCGACACCGGTAACGTCGATTGGGACGTGGTGCAGATCGAAGGTCCGGACCTGATGCGTGGCTGCGAGGAGGGCATGTATGAGCGCCTGGACTGGACCCGCCTGGGCCATGCCGATCAATTGATCCCCGAAGCCGCGCAGGAGTGCGGTTCGGCTGCGCTGGTGTGGAGCGTGGCGATTGCCTACGACACCGACAAACTGGCCCAGGCCCCGACTTCATGGGCGGATTTCTGGGACGTGCAGAAAATCCCCGGCAAGCGCGGCTTGCGCAAACGTGCGGTGTACAACCTGGAGTTCGCCTTGCTGGCCGACGGGGTGAAAGTCGAGGACGTGTACAAGGTGCTCAATACGCCCCAGGGCGTGGATCGGGCGTTCGCCAAACTGAATCAGCTCAAACCCTACATCCAATGGTGGGAGGCCGGCGCTCAACCACCGCAATGGCTGACTGCCAGCGATGTGGTGATGACCTCGACCTACAGCGGACGCATCGCTGCCGCCGCGCAAACCGGCAGTCATCTGGGGCTGGTGTGGCCCGGCAGCCTGTACGGCATGGACTACTGGGCGATCATCAAGGGGTCGAAACACGTCGATCAGGCCAAGCGTTTTATCGCCTTCGCCAACCAGCCGGACGCCCAGGTCAATTACGTCAAACAGATTCCCTATGGGCCGACCAACACCGAGGCTGCCGCTCGCCTGGATGACAAGCTGGCGCAATGGGTGCCCACGGCGCCGCAGAACCTCAAGGGGGCGCTCTCGATGGACGTCGGCTTCTGGGTTGACCATGGTGAGGAGCTGGAAGAGCGTTTTAACGCCTGGGCCAGTAAATAACGGCCAGTGGCTGGACGTTCATGCACGTCCAGCCTTACTGTCTGCGCAGCCGACCCGCCTGGAGAACCACAACAATGAACGAAATCGCGACCCACCTGACTGCCGCACCTGCGCGCAGCGCTACCGAACAGCGCCTGCGTGAAGAACTGGCCGCCTGTTACCGCTTGATTGCGCATTACCGCATGACTGATCTGATCTTTACCCACATTTCGGTGCGTATCCCCGGGCCGGAACATCATTTTCTGATCAATCCGTATGGGTTGATGTTCGATGAGATCACCGCGTCCAATCTGGTGAAAATCGATTTGAACGGGAATGCGGTGGAGCCGTCGCCGTACCCAGTGAACCCGGCCGGTTTTGTGATACACAGCGCGATTCATGGTGCCCGTGAAGATGCCCAATGCGTGCTGCATACCCACACCAAATCCGGCTGCGCGGTGGCCGCGTTGAAGGGCGGCTTGCTGCCGGTGAATCAGATTTCCATGGAGTTCTATGGTCGGGTTGCTTATCACGACTACGAAGGCGTGGCGCTGGATTTGAGTGAGCAAGAGCGACTGGTGGCAGACATGGGGGACAAGCCGGTATTGATGCTGCGCAACCATGGCTTGCTGACGGTCGGCGAAACCGTAAGTCAGGCGTTTCTGCGCATGTATTACCTGGAAAAAGCCTGCGAAATCCAACTGGCCGCGCAGGCGGCCGGTGAGTTGGTGCTGCCGCCGGCTGAAGTCTGTGAGCACACCGAGCGTCAGTTCAATGACCCTGGCCGAGCGCTGGATGAAGGTGAATTGAACGATCCGGATGCCATGCAGTTGGCCTGGGCGGCGTTGTTGCGCTTGCTGGAACGGGTGGCTCCGGGGTATCGGGATTGATTCGGATTTTCTGTTGATAGGGATGACGCCATCGCGGGCAAGCCGCGCTCCCATAGGGTTTGGTGGTAGTTCGCGGAATGTGTGAACGCCCGAAAAACACTGTACAAGCGAGCCTGCTCGCAATGGCGGTATGTCAGGCAACGTAGAGGTTGAATGTGCTGACGCCTTCGCCGGCAAACCAGCCCCCACAAGGACACAGGCTTACACCAGACTGGAGACATGACAGTCTCTTGTTGTACAGTCGTTCAGCTTGCAGGCGTAGCGCGAGCCCCCTTGATTGAATCCAGGAGCATGTCACCCATGAATCAGGAAGCCCGTTTTTCCCGCATGGAACCGGAGTTGCGCAAGGCCAATCTGATCGAGGCGACGCTGGTGTGCCTCAAGCGCCACGGTTTTCAGGGTGCCTCGATCCGCAAGATTTCCGCCGAGGCCGGGGTTTCGGTGGGGCTGATCAGCCATCACTACTCGGGCAAGGACGAACTGGTGGCCGAGGCCTACATGGCGATCACCGGACGGGTCATGACCCTGCTGCGCGATGCGATGGAACAGGCTGCACCCAATGCTCGCGAACGCTTGTCGGCGTTTTTCCGCGGTTCGTTTTCCGCCGAATTGCTCGACCCGCAACTCATTGACGCCTGGCTCGCGTTCTGGGGCGCGGTGAAAACCGCCGAGGCGATCAACCAGGCCCACGATCATTCCTATGGCGAGTACCGTGCCATTTTGCGCAAGGTGCTGATGGAACTGGCGCAGGAAGAAGGCTGGGAAAACTTCGATGGCGATCTTGCTGCGATCAGCCTCAGTGCCTTGCTCGACGGTCTGTGGCTGGAGTCCGGACTCAATCCCGGCACCTTCACCCCGGAGCAGGGCATCCAGATTTGCGAGGCCTGGGTCGATGGTTTGCAGGCCGGTGGACGGCAGCGCTTTTGCGTACAGACGAGCAACTGTTGATCAGTCGTTCAGCAATGGCTACTCTCTGGCGCTGATGTACAAAAACACTCTAATAAGAAATGCGCCTTCGGGCACAGGCAGGACACCCCAGTCATGACGCCACGGGTACTGATCGTCGATGACGATCCGCTGATTCGCGAACTGTTGCACGCCTACCTGTCCCAGGAAGGCTACGAGGTTCATTGCGCCGCCACGGCGGAACTGGCCGAAACCTTTCTGGCCAGCCAGGCCGTAGACCTGGTCATGCTCGATATCCGCTTGCCCGGCAAGGACGGCCTGACCCTGACCCGTGAACTGCGGGTGCGTTCGGAAGTCGGGATCATCCTGATCACCGGGCGCAACGATGAAATCGACCGCATCGTCGGCCTGGAATGCGGTGCCGATGACTACGTGATTAAACCTCTCAATCCACGGGAGCTGGTGTCCCGGGCGAAAAACCTGATACGCCGGGTTCGTCATGCGCAGACGCCCCAGCCTGTTGCGGCTGTGGCCAAGCCCGTCAAACAGTTCGCCGACTGGTCGCTGGACACCGATCGCCGGCGCCTGATCGATCCTTCCGGCAGCGAAACCCTGCTGACCCACGGCGAGTACCAATTGCTCAGCGTGTTCCTGCGCAACAGCGGCCACACCCTGAGCCGCGACCAGTTGATGGATCAGATCCGCAACCGCGAATGGGTGCCCAACGACCGCTCCATAGACGTGCTGGTCGGTCGCTTGCGCCGCAAACTGCACGACGACCCGGCCGAGCCGCAGTTGATCATCACCATCCACGGCGCCGGTTACCTGTTCACTGCCAGCCTGGCGGCGTGACGGCCGTGGGGCGACTGCTCTGGTTGCTGTTGGCGCTGGTGGCGGGCAACGCCCTGGCCGCGGAAAAAGTCCGCTACTGCGATTATCCGGTCTACCCGCCGATTTCCTGGAGCGATGGCAAGCAGGTCCGTGGCCTGGCGCCGAGTGTGGTGAAAAAGCTGTTCGGTGAGCTGGGCTACGAGGTCGAGACCGTGGTGCTGGGCAACTGGAAACGCTGCCTGCTCGATGCCGCCGAAGGCCGGGTCGACGTGGTGCTGGCCTACAGCACCGCGCAACGGCAACAAAGCATGCTGTTTTCCACGGTGCCAGTACTGCGCGAAGAGGTCGCGTTGTTCATCAATCGCCAACATCCGGTGCAGTTCGAACGCCTGGAAGACCTGGCCCATTACCGTGGCGGCTTGCTGTTCGGTGAAAGTTACGGCGTGGAATTTGATCGCATGGTTGCGCAAAACGACAACATAGAATGGGTCTCCGACAGCCGACAGAACTTCGGCAAGCTGATTCGCGGGCGCATCGATTTCATCACCCAGGAGCGCCGTACCGGCCAGCTCTACATCGAAAGTCTGGCGGGCGCCCAGGACATCGTCGCGTTGCCCAAGGCCCTGAGCGTCGACTACCTGCGGGTCGCGGTTTCCCGTCGCTCGCCGTTGGCCAGTCAGATGCCGCAGATCAATGCGCAACTGCAGCGCATGGTCGATGCTGGCGACATCGAGCGCCTGCTCGATGAAAGCGAAGTCACTTACCGCGACATGATCAACCTGCCGGTGAACGAACAATGATTCGCCCACGTCCCGGTGGCCTGTTGCGGCGTCTGTTGCTGTTCATTCTGTTGTTCAGCCTGTGCTTCACGGTGCTCGCCAGTACCGTTCAGCTGTACATCGAATATCGTCGGGAAATGCGCGACATCGACTCGCGCATGGAGCTGATCCGCGCCGGCTATCTGGCAAGCCTGGAGCGCAGCCTGTGGGATCTGAACCAGGAGCAATTGAATGTGCAGTTGCGCGGCTTGGTGGACTTCTCCGACGTCGCGCGGGTGCACTTGAGCAGCCCGGACTTCGACCTGCTGCAAGGCAACCCGGATCCGCTCGGGCCGTTGCGCGTCGAACGTTTTGCCCTGGACTACCAACCGCCGTCCGGGCCTTTACGGCACTTGGGTGAACTGGAAGTCAGCACCGATCTGGGCGCGGTGTATCAGCGCCTGTATGCCACCGGGCTGACCAGCCTGTTGTGGATGGGGGCGTTCCTCTGCGGTCTTGCGATTGCGCTGTCCTGGTTGTTTTACCGTCTGGTCACCCGGCACCTGCAAGTCATGGCAGAGTTCGCCCGGCGTATTGCCGCCGGCGAATGGCATGAGCCGCTGCGCCTGCACAAGCGGCGCAGTGTCCACAAAGACGAAATCGACACCGTGGCCCACGCCCTCGACGACATGCGCCGGGCGATCCTCAGCGACATCGACCGCCGTGAAAGCGATCGGCTGGCCTTGCAGGACAACCGCGACGAGTTGCTGAAGATGGTCGAGCGACGCACTGCCAGCCTGATGCGCGCCAAGGACGAAGCGGAAGCGGCTAACCTGGCAAAGTCACGGTTCCTGGCGACCATGAGTCATGAGTTGCGCACACCCCTCAACGGCATCCTCGGTATGGCCGAGTTGTTGCGCGGCGCCAGCCTCGATCCGCAGGACGGCAAACGTCTGGAGGCCTTGCACAAGGCTGGCGAAGGATTGCTGACCATCCTCAATGAAGTGCTGTTTTTCGCCAAACTGGAGGAGGGCGCCAGCCTGCCCGAGCCGGTGGACTTCTCGATTCGCCAATTGATCGATGAGGTGCTGACGTTGCTCGAGCCCAAGGCGCTGGATAACGACACCCTCCTGCAGTGTCGGGTCGATCAGCGAATCGCCGAGTATCACCACGGTGCCGAGCAATTCTTGCGGCAGGTGTTGAGCAACCTGTTGGCCAACGCGATCAAGTTCACCGAGTGTGGTGAGGTCAGTGTCGAAGTGGCGTTGCTCGCGCAGTCTGGAGAGACTGGCGGCGATCGTCTGCGGGTGAGTGTCACCGACAACGGCATCGGCATTGCCCCGCCGATGCAGGCGCGGATTTTCGAGCGCTTCACCCAGGCCAGCGAAGAAGTGGCGCAGCGCTTCGGCGGCACCGGGTTAGGACTGGCGATCTGTAAACACCTGGTTGAGCAAATGGGTGGCAGCATCGGCGTCACCAGTGAAGTGGGGCGGGGCAGTTGCTTCTGGTTCGAGTTGACGTTGCAACCCGCTGCAGGCGTCACCGCACCCATACCGATCAAGGTGACAGGTCCGGCATTGAAGGTGCTGGTGGTTGAGGATGTGGTGCTCAATCGCGAAGTGGTCCAGGGGTTGCTGCAACGGGACGGCCACCAGGTGTGGCTGGCCGAAGAAGGTGAGCAGGCATTGGCGCAATGCGCCGCGCAGCGGTTCGATCTGATACTGCTGGATGTGCATCTGCCGGGCATGACTGGTGTCGAGTTGTGCAAACAGATCCGCAGTGCCGATGGGCCGAATCGTACCGCGCGCATTTTTGCCCTCACAGCCAGCGTGCAACCGGCGCTGGTTCGCGGGTATCTGGATGCCGGTATGGATGGCGTGCTGGCCAAGCCGCTGAATCTGGACACGCTGCGCAAGGTCATGAGCGGGCAGTTGATGACGCCCAAGCCGCTGCTGGAAGAGGGCGCCATCGACTGGCCGCTGCTGCAAACCCACCGTAACTTGCTCGGCGAGCAAAAAGTGCAGGGGTTGCTGGCGGTGCTGCGCGACTCGATTCTGCAACACCACGAGGCGCTGCGCGAAGCGATTGAAGCCGATGACTTCACTGAAATCGCACACCTGGCCCATCGTTTGGCGGGAAGCGCCGACTCCCTGGGTTTTCGTGACTTGGCCGGCGTCCTGAGATCACTGGAAGAGACGGCCCTGATCAACGATCAATTGGCTATCGGGCAGTTGGCGCCTGCGCTCAATGAGCACTGCAAGCACGCACTACAGGCGCTGGAACGCCTGTTGCAGAGCTGACGTACATTTTTGTTACGACTTTCTACAACTTCGATCCATACGTACAACGCGACCTTACATGGCTTTCCAATAATCGACGCAACCGCCGCAGCGCGGTCTTCGAAGCTTATTGGAGATAATAATAATGAATTGCCGTAAAGCTGATTCTTCCCCGCGCCACGACATCCTGTCATGCGCCGCGCCCCTCACCGATTGCTGAGGGTGCCGACATGAGTGAAAACATCGACCGTAAAGGCATCCAACTGACCCGTGCCCTGAAAAGCCGGCACATTTTCATGCTCTCCCTGGGGGGCGTGATTGGCACCGGGCTGTTCATGGGCTCTGGCGTCACCATTAATCAAGGCGGTCCGGTGGGGGCGATTCTGGCCTACCTGGTCGCCGGCTTCCTGATGTACCTGGTGATGGTCTGCCTGGGCGAGTTGTCCGTGCAGATGCCGGTGTCCGGTTCGTTCCAGACCCACGCCACCAAGTTCATCGGTCCGGCCACCGGCTTCATGATCGGCTGGGTGTACTGGATGAGCTGGGCCACCACCGTGGGCCTGGAGTTCACCGCCGCCGGCATGTTGATGACGCGCTGGTTCCCGGCGGTGCCAATCTGGTACTGGTCGGCGCTGTTCGTGGTGGTGCTGTTCGGCATCAACGCCATGGCCACCCGCGCCTTCGGTGAGGCTGAATACTGGTTCTCGGGGATCAAGGTCGCGGCAATTCTCGGCTTTATCGTGGTCGGTGTGCTGGTGATCTTCGGCGTGATGCCGCTGAGCAGCGGCGCACCTGCACCGATGATGAACAACCTGATCGGCGACTCGCTGTTCCCCAACGGCCTGTCCGCCGTGTTCGCGGTGATGATGACTGTGGTCTACGCCTTCCAGGGCTGCGAGATCATGGGCGTGGCCGCAGGCGAAACCGACCAGCCGGAAAAGAGCATCCCGCGCGCCGTGCGCAACGTGGTGTTCCGCGTGCTGATTTTCTACGTGCTGGCGATTATCGTGCTCTCGGCCATCGTGCCGTGGCAGCAGGCGGGCCTGATGGAAAGTCCGTTTGTGCAGGTGTTCGACATGGTCGGCATCCCCTATGCCGCTGACCTGATGAACTTCGTGATCCTCACGGCGATTCTGTCGGTGGGTAACTCCGGCCTGTATGCCTCGACCCGCATCCTCTGGGCGATGTCGAAAACCGGCATGGCGCCGAAAAGTCTATCGCCGCTGAGCAAGCGTGGCGTGCCGTTGCGCGCGTTGAGCATCACCCTGTGCTTTGCGCTGGTGTCGCTGCTGACCAGTTTCATCGCGGCCGACACCTTGTTCATGGTGCTGATGGCGGTGAGCGGCATGTCCGGCACCGTGACCTGGATTGTCATTGCTTTGGCGCAATACAAGTTCCGCAAGGCCTACCTGCGCGACGGCGGCAAACTCAGCGACCTGAAATACCGCGCCCCGTGGTTCCCGGTACTGCCGCTGATGTGCATCACCTTGTGCTGCTCGCTGTTCGTGTTCCTGGCCCTGGATGAAACCCAGCGTCCATCCCTGTACTGGGGCTTCGGCTTTATCGCCCTGTGCTATGGCGCGTACTTCCTGTTCCATCGCAACCGCGAGGCAGTGCTGGCACCGAGTTTGCCGAGCGTTTAATTCATTCACTCAAGCACAACCCCCTGTGGGAGCGAGATTGCTCGCGATAGCGGTGCGGCAGTCAACAGCGATGTTGAATGTCCTGCCGTCATCGCGAGCAAGCTCGCTCCCACAGTTGTTTTGCGTTGTGCGACTTGGTTGGGAGGCCACAGGCAGTTGTTCGAAGTTGTAACAACGGTTCCACTCACTCCCCATCGATAGGAGTAAAACCTAGTAAAAACAATAAGATAACGAGTTTTATGGCTTGTTACAGCCCATTTCTTCGCCGATTGCCGGCTTACTGAACACTCGTTTAGTATGGCTCCAAGTCGCAACACCTCACGACAAACAAAACAATTCGAGGACCCGCATGACTACTCACGATTCTCTGCTCAGTCAGGTCGAAGCAGGCGTTGCCTGGATCACCCTCAATCGCACGGCTCAGCGCAATGCGCTGGACATCCCGACGCTGAAAAACCTTCACGCCTTGCTCGACACATACAACGCTGATCCAGCGGTACGCGTGGTGGTATTGACCGGTAGCGGTCGCAGCTTCTGCGCCGGTGCCGACCTCGATGAATGGGCCGAAGCCGAAGCCCGTGGCGCGCTGGAAACCTACGGCTGGACCGAAACTGCTCATGCCCTGATGACCCGCTTGTACGGCCTGGAAAAGCCGACCATCGCCGCCATCAACGGCACCGCCGTTGGCGCCGGGATGGACCTGACCCTGTGCTGCGACCTGCGCATCGCCGGGCAGTCGGCACGCTTCAAGGCCGGCTACACCAGCATGGCCTACTCGCCGGACGCCGGCGCCAGTTGGCACCTGCCACGCCTGATCGGTGCCGAGCAGGCCAAGCGCCTGTTGTTCCTCGACGAACTGTGGGGCGCCGACCGCGCCCTCGCGGCGGGCCTGGTCAGCGAAGTGTGCGCCGACGATCAATTGCAGGCCGTGGCCGGCGAACTCGCCACACGCCTGGCTGTGGGGCCGACCTTTGCGTTTGCCCAGACCAAAAAACTCATGCGCGAAGGTGCCGACCGCAGCCTGCCCGAGCAACTGCAAGCGGAACTGGCCGCCGGCCTGCTCTGTGGGCGCAGCGAAGACGGCAGCGAAGCGCTGCGCGCCGCCATGGAAAAACGCCCGGCACGCTTTATCGGTCGCTAAGCCCGCCTCACCCACCACTCTTTGCAAACGAACACAGGTAGCACCCATGAATTTCCAACTGACCCAAGAACAAGAAATGTTGGTGGACTCGGTACGCAGCTTCGTCGAGAAGGAACTGCTGCCCTATGAAACCGAAGTCGATCGCGCCGACGAAGTCTCCCCGGAGCTCGCCGCGCAGATTCGCGGCAAGGCCATTGCCGCGGGTTTCTACGCCTTCAACATGCCCGAAGAGGTCGGTGGTGGCGGTCTGGACTACTTGTCCCAGGCGCTGATCGAGCGTGAACTGTCGAAGGTCTCCTGGGCGCTGCACGTGTTCGTCGCGCGGCCATCCAAGATCCTCATGGCCTGCACTGGCGATCAGATCAACGATTACCTGTTGCCGTGCATCCAGGGCGAGAAGATCGACTGCTTCGCCCTGACCGAGCCGGGCGCCGGGTCCGATGCCAACGCGATCAAGACCCGCGCCGTGCGCGACGGTGACGACTTCGTCCTCAATGGCAGCAAGCACTTCATCAGCCACGCCGGCCACGCCGATTTCGCCATCGTCTTCGCCGTCACCGACACCTACGAGCACAACGGCAAGAAACGCAACGCCGTGACCTCGTTCCTGGTCGACCGCAATACGCCGGGCATGACCATCCGCCGTGGTCCCAAGTGCGTGAGCAACCGTGGTTATCACACCTTCGAAATGTTCTTTGACGACTGCCGCGTACCGGCCTCCAAGGTACTCGGTGAAGTCGGCAAGGGCTGGGACGTGGCCAACGCCTGGCTGACCGCCGGACGGGTAATGGTGGCGGCCAACTGCGTCGGCCAGGCGCAACGGGCACTCGACGTCTCGCTGCAATGGGCGGCGGACCGCAAGCAGTTCGGCCAGCCTATCGGTACCTACCAAGGCGTTTCGTTCAAGTTGGCGGACATGGCCACGCAAATTCGCGCGGCCGAACTGCTGACCCTGCACACCGCGTGGAAAATGGACCAGGGCACCATGACCGATGGCGAGGCCGGCATGGCCAAGCTGTTTGCCAGCGAGGTACTGGGGCGGACCGCCGATGAAGCGGTGCAGATTTTCGGCGGCATGGGCCTGATGGACGAAGGTCCGGTGGAGCGCATCTGGCGTAACGCGCGGATCGAACGGATCTGGGAAGGCACCTCGGAAATCCAGCGCCACATCATTTCCCGCGAGCTGCTGCGGCCGCTGCTGCGCTGATCGGTCCGGAGAATACTTATGTCCCAGACTATTCGTGACAACCTCAAACGCATGCTCGCGCCGCGCCACGTGGCGTTCGTTGGCGGCCGCAGCATGGCCCGCGCCCTCAAGCGTTGCGCCGAGGGCGGTTACCCAGGGCAGATGTGGCTGATCAATCCGCAGCACGAGAACCTCGAAGGCGTGCCGTGTGTGCGCAGCGTGGCCGACCTGCCGTGCGGCCCGGACGCGGTGTTCATTGCGACCAACCGCGACCTGACCCTGACCTGCGTGGCCGAACTGGCCGCCATCGGTACCGGCGGCGCCATCTGCTACGCCTCGGGTTTTGCCGAAACCGGCGCTGAAGGCCAGGCCCTGCAACAGCAACTGCTCGAAGCCGCTGGTGACATGGCCTTGCTCGGCCCCAACTGCTACGGCCTGCTCGATTACCTGCACAGCTGCGCGCTGTGGCCGGTGGCCCATGGCGGCAAAGCGGTGGAGAAGGGCGTGGCGGTGCTGACCCAGAGCGGCAACTTTGCCTACAACCTGTCCATGAGTGACCGTTCGCTGCCCGTGGCCTACATGGCCTCGGTGGGCAATCAGGCGCAATTGGGGGTGGCCGAGTTGATGGATGTGCTGCTCGATGAGCCACGGGTTACCGCCATCGGTCTGCACCTAGAGGGTTTGAAGAACGTACCGGGTTTCGCCCGCGCTGCGCACAAGGCGCTGGAAAAGGGCGTGCCGATCATTGCCTTGAAGACCGGCGTGTCGCAGATCGGTGCCGAGCTGGCCCTGAGTCACACCAGTTCGCTGTCCGGCTCCGATGCGCTGTACGACGCGCTGTTCGCACGTCTCGGCGTGATCCGCGTCAGCGGCCCGGTGAGCTTTGTCGAAACCCTGAAAGCCGCCGCCTGCGGCAACCTGCCGGCGGGCAACAGCCTGATCGCGCTGGCCTGTTCCGGGGGCGACGCCGGGCTGATCGCCGACTACGCCGAGCGCAATGAACTGGCGCTGCCCAAGCTCGACGCGGGTCAAACCGGCGAGCTGGCGCAAGTACTGCCCAGCTACGCCAACCTGGTCAACCCTCTGGATTTCACCACGGCGATCTGGGGCGATGGCGAGGCACTGAACCGCATGCTCGACAGCGCCCTGCGCACTGAAGCCGATGCCGCGATGCTGGTCCTCGACTACCCGTCCGAGTTCACCGGCGAACGCAAGGAATGTGACCTGCTGCTGGACCTGTACTGCAAGGCGCTGGTGCGCCACGGCAAAACCGGTTTCGTCACCTCGGCTTTCCCCGAGTTGCTGCCGGCCCACGCTCGCGAGCGTCTGCATGAGCAGGGCGTCGCGGCATTGCAGGGTGTTGAAGACGGCCTGGCGGCTTGGGGACGCATTGCCAATTACCAGCGCAACCGTGAGGCCCTGTTGGCCCTCGGTGAATCGGCGCTGGTGCCGCTGTGCCCGCAAGCCCTGCAAGGCGAAGGCCGTTTACTCAACGAATGGGACGCCAAGCAGGCCTTGCGCGAATTCGGCCTGCCTACCCCCAACGGCGTACTGAGCGCCCCGGACCGGGCACTGCAAGATGCCAAAGCCCTGGGTTATCCGCTGGTGCTCAAAGCCGTCAGCGCCCAATTGCCGCACAAAACCGAGGCCGGCGCCGTGGCGCTGAACCTCAAGGACGACGTGGCCCTGAGCGCGGCACTGGAAAAAATGCGCGCGAGCATTGCCGCGTACGCACCGGGCGTGGCATTCGATCAGTTGCTGTTGGAACCAATGGCCAGGCCGCCACTGGCCGAACTGATTGTCGGCATCAAGCGTGAAAACGACTTCGGCCTGGCGCTGGTGATTGGCGCTGGCGGCATTCTGGTGGAACTGCTCAAGGACAGTCGCAGCCTGTTGCTGCCGACCACTGACGGGGCCATTCGCCAGGCGTTGCTGAGCCTGCGCAGCGCGGCATTGCTGCAAGGCTTCCGTGGTCGCGAAGCGGCGGATCTTGACGCGCTGGTCGCGGCGATCCGTGCCGTGGCCGACTACGCCTGCGAAAACGCCGCGCAATTGCTCGAACTCGATGTGAACCCATTGTTGGTCGGTGCCCAGGGCACGACTGCCGTCGACGCGTTGATTCGCCTCGGCCATGAATGAGGAACTGAACATGCAAAGCAAAACCTTGACCGGTGGCCAGGCGCTGGTGCGTCTGCTGGCCAATTATGGCGTCGACACCGTATTCGGCATTCCCGGCGTCCATACCCTGGAGCTGTATCGCGGCTTGCCTGGCAGCGGCATTCGTCATGTGCTGACCCGGCATGAACAGGGCGCCAGTTTCATGGCCGACGGCTACGCCCGGGTCAGCGGTAAACCCGGCGTCTGCTTCATCATCACCGGTCCTGGCGTGACCAACGCCGCCACCGGTATCGGCCAGGCCTACGCTGACTCGATTCCGATGCTGGTGATTTCCAGCGTCAACCACAGCGCCAGCCTCGGCAAGGGCTGGGGCAGCCTGCACGAGTGCCAGGACCAGCGCGCCATGACCGCGCCTATCACCGCGTTCTCGGCGGTGGCGCTGACCGCCGAAGACCTGCCGGAACTGATTGCCCGCGCCTACGCGGTGTTCGACAGTGAGCGTCCGCGCCCGGTGCACATCTCGGTGCCGCTGGACGTGCTGTCGGCACCGGTCGCTCGCGACTGGAGCAATGACGTAGTGCGTCGCCCCGGTCGCGGTACGCCAGCCGCTTTCGCACTGGACGAGGCGGTCGACAGGCTGCACGGCGCCAAACGGCCAATGATCATCGCCGGTGGTGGCGCGCTGAATGCCGCACAAGAACTGGCCGAACTGAGCACCCGACTGGCCGCGCCGCTGTTCACCAGCGTCGCCGGTAAAGGCTTGCTGCCACCGGACGCTCCGTTGAATGCCGGCTCGTCGCTGTGCGTGGAACCAGGCTGGAACCTGATCGCCGAAGCCGACGTGGTACTGGCGGTCGGTACGGAAATGGCCGACACCGATTTCTGGCGCGAACGCCTGCCACTCAACGCCGAACTGCTGCGGGTGGACATCGATCCGCGCAAGTTCAACGACTTCTACCCATGCGCCGTGGCGTTGCACGGTGATGCACAGCAGACCTTGGCCGCCGTACTGGAACGCCTGTCGCCGGATGTCCGCGACGCCGGTGCCGCGATTGCCAAAGTCGCGGCATTGCGTGAAGCCATCCAGGCCGGCCATGGCCCGTTGCAGTCGATCCATCAGGCGATTCTGCAGCGCATTGCCGCCGAACTGCCGGCCAACGCCTTCATCAGCACCGACATGACTCAGCTGGCATACACCGGCAACTACGCCTTCGCCAGCGCGGCCACCCGCAGCTGGTTGCACCCGACCGGCTACGGCACCCTGGGCTACGGCTTGCCAGCCGGTATCGGCGCCAAGTTCGGTGCACCGCAACGGCCGGGCCTGGTGCTGGTGGGGGATGGCGGTTTCCTCTACACCGCGCAGGAACTGGCGACGGCTGTCGAGGAGCTGGACAGCCCACTGGTGGTGTTGCTGTGGAACAACGACGCCCTGGGGCAGATTCGCGACGACATGATCGGCCTGGATATCGAACCCATCGGCGTACTGCCGCGCAACCCGGATTTCGCCGCGCTGGGCCGCGCCTTCGGCTGCACCGTGACGCAGCCGCAGAACCTTGCGGAACTGCAAACCGACCTGCGCCACGGCTTCAATCGCAACGGTGTCACCCTGATCGAACTCAAGCATGCCTGCGTTCGCTGATGTTCAACCTTTACTGGAGGGAATAGGGCCATGCGCTTTTCCGATCTGACTCAACGCATCGCCGGTGACGGCGCCGCCGCCTGGGATATTCACTACCGTGCGCTGGCCATGCTGGAGCAAGGCAAGGACATCTTGTTGCTATCGGTTGGCGACCCCGATTTCGACACGCCGCAACCCATCGTCCAGGGCGCCATCGACAGCCTGTTGTCCGGCAACACCCACTACGCGGAGGTGCGCGGCAAGCGTGCCCTGCGAGAAGCCATCGCCAAACGCCACGGGCAACGCAGCGGGCAGTCGGTGTCGGCGGATGAGGTCACGGTGCTGGCCGGGGCACAGTGCGCACTGTTCAGCGTGGCTCAGTGCGTGCTCAACCCCGGCGATGAAGTGATCGTCGCCGAGCCGATGTACGTCACCTACGAAGCCGTGTTCGGAGCTTGCGGGGCCAAGGTCGTGCCGGTGCCGGTGCGCTCGGAAAACGGCTTTCGCGTACTGCCCGAAGACGTCGCCGCCCGCATCACGCCTCGGACCCGTGCCCTGGCGCTGAACAGCCCGCACAACCCGTCGGGCTCGAGCCTGCCGCGCAGCACCTGGGAAGCCTTGGCGGAACTGTGCATCGCCCACGATCTGTGGCTGATTTCCGATGAGGTCTACAGCGAGCTGCTGTTTGACAGCGAACACGTCAGCCCGGCGAGTCTGCCGGGCATGGCCGAGCGCACCGCGACCCTCAACAGCCTGTCGAAATCCCATGCCATGACCGGTTGGCGCGTGGGTTGGGTTGTGGCGCCGCTGTCTTTGTCCGCGCACCTGGAAAACCTGGCGCTGTGCATGCTCTACGGCTCGCCGGACTTTATCCAGGACGCCGGCGTGGTGGCACTGGAGAGCCAGTTGCCGGAACTGGAAGCCATGCGCGAAGCCTATCGGCAGCGCCGTGATCAGGTGTGCGAAAGCCTGGCCGATTGCCCCGGCGTGCGTGCGCTGAAGCCCGATGGCGGCATGTTCGTGATGGTCGATATCCGCGAAACCGGCCTCAGTGCTCAGGCATTCGCCGACCGTCTGCTCGATCGCCACGGCGTATCGGTGCTGGCCGGCGAAGCCTTTGGCCCGAGCGCCGCCGGACACATTCGCCTCGGGCTGGTGGTGGGGGCGGCGCCGTTGCGCGATGCCTGCCAGCGCATCGCCCGTTGCGCCCAGGAACTGATGGAGGCTCAGGTTCATGCTTGATCACAAGGCACTGTTTATTGATGGACGCTGGCAAATCCCGTCGGGGCAGGGCATCGCCGAGGTGATCAACCCGGCCACCGAAGAAGTCGCCGGCCGCGTACCCTTGGGCGATGAGCGGGATGTCGACAACGCTGTCGCCGCTGCCCGTCGGGCCTTCGGGCCATGGTCGCGGACGCCGTCCAGTGTGCGTGCCGGTTACATCCGGGCGCTGGCCGAACAATTGCGCACCCGCGCCGATGAAATGGCCGCCGTGATCACCACTGAACTGGGGATGCCGGTGCAGTGGAGCCGTTCGGTGCAGGTGGACGGGCCGATCATCGGCCTGGAGCAGTACATCGAACTCGCCGGCTTGATGGACGAGGTGCGTGAAGTCGGCAACTCGCTGGTGATCCGCGAAGCGGTTGGCGTCTGTGCGTTCATCAACCCGTGGAATTACCCCCTGCACCAGTTGATCGGCAAGCTCGCGCCGGCCTTGGCCGCCGGTTGCACGGTGGTGGTCAAGCCGAGCCAGGAAACGCCACTGCACGCGTTTCTGCTGGCGCAGATGATCGAGGATATCGGTCTGCCGGCCGGGGTGTTCAACCTGGTCAGCGGGCCGGGCTCCAAGGTCGGCGAAGCCCTGGCCAGGCACCCGGACGTCGACATGGTGTCGTTCACCGGTTCTACCGGCGCGGGTGTGCGCGTTGCCCAGGCAGCGGCGCCATCGGTGAAGCGGGTGTGCCTGGAACTGGGTGGCAAGTCACCGTTGCTGATCGCCGAGGATGCGGATCTCGCGGCAGCGGTGCGTTATGGCGTACAGGACGTGATGATCAACTCCGGGCAGACCTGCACCGCGCTGACACGCATGTTGCTGCCGGCCAGCCGTTATGCCGAAGCGCTGGAACTGGCCATGGCCGAGACCCTGAGCCTGCGCATGGGCGATCCGCTCGATCCGCAGAGTTTCCTCGGCCCGATGTGTTCGGCGGGGCAGCGTCGCACCGTTGAGGAGTACATCCGTCTCGGTCAGTCCGAAGGCGCGCGGTTGCTCTGCGGTGGTGATTCGGCGCCGGACTTCGAGCGCGGTTATTACGTTCGCCCGACGCTGTTTGCCGATGTCGATAACCGAATGCGCATTGCCCAGGAAGAGATTTTCGGTCCGGTGCTGTGCCTGATTCCCTATGCGGATGAGGCGCAGGCGATCCAGATCGCCAATGACTCGCCGTTCGGCCTGTCCAGCGGCGTCTGGGCCGGCAGCCGCGAGCGCGCCTTGCAACTGGGGCGGCAACTGCGGGCGGGCCAATGCTTCCTCAATGGCGCGGCCTTCAACTATCAGGCGCCGTTCGGCGGCTACAAGCAATCCGGCAACGGACGGGAGTGGGGGGAAGAGGGGCTTAACGAATTCGTCGAAGTGAAGGCGATCCAGGTGTGACGGTAAAGGATTCAAAGGGTGTTTGCACCGGGCCATGGCCCGGTGTTTCGCGTGGTTTTGAACGGGTATTTCCTTAGCTTTCAATCAGAGGCAATGCAATGAGCGATAACAAAAACAAGATTACTCAAGCGAACCATGAATTCAGCTTTGCGCGTCGCGACTTTCTCAAGTACAGCGCGACTGCCGCGGCGGTTGCCGGCGCGTACTCCATGGGCCTGCCATTCGGCGCCATGGCGGCAGAGGCGACGCCCAAGCCAGGTGGCGTGCTGCGCCTGGGCCTGGCCGGTGCCAGCACCACCGACTCGAAAGACCCTGGCTCCTGGGTCGATACCTTCACCTTCGTCGGGTTCTCGGCGATCTATAACACCCTGACCGAAATTGCCGTCGACGGCTCGGCGATCCCCGAGCTGGCTGAAAGCTGGACCTCGACCCCGGACGCCCGGGTCTGGACCTTCAAATTGCGCCAGGGCGTGACCTTCCACAACGGCAAGACCCTGACCGCCGACGATGTGGTCGCCTCGATCCAGCATCACCTCGGGGACAAATCCAGCTCGGCGGCCAAGACCGTATTGGGCGATGTGGCCAAGGTCAGTGCCAACGGCAGCGACAGCGTGGTGTTCGAGCTGCATTCGGGCAACGCCGATTTCACCTACGTGGTCGCCGATTACCATCTGGTGATCATGCCGAGCAAGGACGGCGTGCCGGACTGGCAGGCCGGTGTCGGCACTGGCGGTTATCGCCTGAAGAACTTCGAACCGGGTGTGCGCATGACCCTGGAACGCAGCCCGGATTACTGGAAAGCGGGGCGGGCGCACTTCGCCAGCGCCGAACTGATCGCCATTGGCGACGGCGCCGCGCGAATCAACGCGTTGGTCACCGGGCAAGTGGACGTGATCAACAAGGTCGACCTGAAAACCGTGGCCCTGCTCAAGCGCAATCCGAACCTGGTCATCGAAGAAACCAAGGGCGCGCAGCACTACACCTTCCCGATGCTCACCGACAGTCCGCTGTTCCAGAACAATGACGTGCGCCTGGCGATGAAGCATGCGATCAATCGTGAAACCCTGCTGGCCTCGGTGCTGTACGGCTATGGCCTGGTGGGCAACGATCACCCGATCCAGCCTGGCAGCCGCTTCATCAACACGGCACTGGAACAACGCAGCTACGATCCGGACAAGTCGCGCTTCTACCTGAAAAAGGCCGGCATGGATTCGCTCAAGGTGCGCCTGCAAGCCTCGGACGCGGCGTACACCGGCGCCGTCGATGCCTCGGTGCTGTTCAAGGAGCAAGCCCGCGCAGCCGGGATCGACATAGACGTGGTACGCGAGCCGGCCGATGGCTTCTTCACCAACGTGTGGATGAAGCAACCTTTCACCACGTCGTTCTGGTACAGCAGCCTGACCGCCGACCGCATGTTCAGCATCGGTTACGCCAAGGGCGCGGCATGGAACGAAACCCATTGGGACAACCCGCGCTTCAATCAACTGCTCAACGCTGCCCGTGGCGAGATGAACGACCCGCTGCGCCGCGAGATGTACAACGAAATGCAGTCGCTGTGCCGGGATGACGGCGGGGCAATCGTGCCGCTGTTCGCCAGTTCCGTGGCGGCGCGCTCCAACAGGGTCGCGCACGGCGGGCAGACAGCGCCTTACGGCGAGCTGGATGGGCTGCGGGTAATCGAGCGCTGGTGGCAGGCGTAAGCGTTCGGCAAAGATGAAGAACCCCTGTAGGAGCGAGCCCTGCTCGCGAGAAAGGTCAAGGCAACGCGGATACTCAGACTGTCCGCGTCATCGTTGACGTCCATCGCGAGCTGGCTCGCTCCTACAGTTGGAAATGGTGATCTTCGTAAGGAACTGCGCGGTGAATAGTATTTTCAGATTGCTACTTCAGCGTTTGGCATTGGGGCTGTTATCGCTGTTTGCGGTATCAGTGATCATTTTTCTCGCGGTCGGCATGCTCCCGGGTGATATCGCCCAGGCCATGCTCGGCCAATCCGCCACCCCCGAAACCGTGGCGGCGTTCCGTGCGCAACTGGGGCTGGACATGCCGCCACTGACCCGCTTCGGGCACTGGATCTGGAACCTGTTGCAAGGCGACCTCGGAGTCTCCCTGGCCAACCAGCGACCCATCGCTGAATTGGTGGGCGCGCGACTGGGCAACACCTTCAGCCTGGCGTTGCTGGCGGCCATGGTGTCGGTGCCGTTGGCGTTGCTGTTAGGGATGCTCGCGGCGTTGTACCGCAACAGCTGGTTCGACCGTTTGCTCAACACCTCGGCGCTGAGTGCGGTGTCGTTTCCCGAGTTCTTCGTCGCCTACATCCTGATCCTGGTGTTCGCGGTGAAGCTCAACTGGTTCCCGAGCATTTCCAATCTCGCGCCGGATGCGTCCCTCGGCACGATTCTGGAGCGCTCGGTGCTGCCCGTGGCGACCCTGAGCCTGGTGGTGATCGCGCAAATGATGCGCATGACCCGAGCCTCGCTGATCAACCTGCTGGCCAGCCCCTACATCGAAATGGCCCGGCTCAAGGGTGTCAGCCAGTCGCGGATCATCTTTCGCCATGCCTTGCCCAATGCCCTGGCACCGATCGTCAACGTGGTGGCGCTGAACCTGGCGTACCTGGTGGTGGGCGTGGTGGTGGTCGAAGTGGTGTTTGTCTATCCCGGCCTCGGCCAGTTGCTGGTGGACTCCGTGGCCAAGCGCGATATCCCGGTGGTGCAGGCCTGCAGCCTGATCTTCGCGGCGACCTACATCTTGCTCAATACCAGCGCCGATGTGCTGTCGATTGCCAGCAACCCACGCCTGATGCATCCAAAGGGGTAGACCATGAGCTTTCTTAAACAAATGCTCCGGGCGCCGCTGAGCGCCAAGTTCGGATTGCTGGTGATCGTTGTGTACATCCTGGTGGCGCTGTTCGCCCCGGTACTGGCGCCCTTCGGCGAAACCCAGGTGGTGGGCGAGGGCTTCGCGCCGTGGGGCGGGCCGTTTCTGTTGGGCACCGATAACCTGGGGCGCGACATGTTCAGCCGCCTGGTCTACGGCGCGCGCAATACCCTGGGCATTGCCTTCCTCACCACGGTGCTGGCGTTCCTGCTCGGTGGCTTGAGCGGCCTGGTCGCGGCGATCAAGGGCGGTGCGATCGATCAGGGGCTGTCGCGGGTGGTGGACATCCTGATGGCGATCCCGCAGCTGATCTTTGCCTTGCTGATTCTCAGTGTGGTCGGCACCACGGCGACCTCGTTGGTGCTGGTGATCGCGCTGCTGGATGCGACCCGGGTGTTTCGCCTGTCCCGGGCGGTGGCGATGAACGTCGTGGTCCAGGACTTCGTCGAAGCGGCGCGCCTGCGGGGTGAAGGCCTGTGGTGGTTGGTAACCCGGGAAGTGTTGCCGAACGCGGCGGCACCGTTGATTGCCGAGTTCGGCCTGCGGTTCTGCTTTGTGTTTTTGTTCATCAGTGCGCTGTCATTCCTCGGTCTGGGCATTCAACCGCCCACCGCCGACTGGGGCAGCATGGTGCGCGATAACGCCGTACTGATTACCTTCGGCGACATCAGCCCGTTGCTGCCTGCCCTGGCCGTGGCATTGATCACGGTCAGCGTCAACTTCGTCGTCGACTGGATGCTGCATCAATCCAGCGGCCTCAAGGAATGCTGAACATGACGACCTCCAAACCTTTGCTGGAAATCCGCAACCTGCATATCGAAGGTCACTACGAAGACGCCTGGCATCCGCTGATCAAGGGCATCGACCTGACCCTGCAGCGCGGCGAAGTGCTGGGGCTGATCGGCGAGTCGGGAGCGGGCAAGTCGACCCTCGGCCTGTCGGCCATGGGCTACACCCGTGACGGCTGCAAGATCACCGGTGGTTCGGTGCATTTCGACGGCATCGATCTGCTCAAGGCCAAACCCGAAGCCCTGCGCAAGTTGCGCGGCTTGCGCATCGCCTACGTCGCACAAAGCGCGGCCGCTTCGTTCAACCCGGCCCATCGACTGATCGACCAGCATGTCGAAACGGCGGTGAAAAATGGCGGCATGAGCCGCTCACAGGCCATGGCTGAAGCCGTGGAACTGTACCGCGTGCTACGCCTGCCCAATCCCGAACAGATCGGCCAGCGTTATCCGCACCAGGTTTCCGGCGGGCAGTTGCAGCGGGTGATGACGGCGATGGCCATGGCTTGCCATCCCGACCTGATCATCTTCGACGAGCCGACCACCGCGCTGGACGTCACCACCCAGATCGAAGTGCTGGCGGCGATTCGCGATGCGGTGAAAACCTACGGCAGCGCGGCCATCTACATCAGCCACGACCTGGCGGTGGTGGCGCAGATGGCCGACCGCATCATGGTGCTGCGCCACGGCAAGCTTGTGGAAGAGGCCGAGACCCGCAAGATGCTCGGCGATCCGCAGCAGGACTACACCAAGTCGTTGTGGGCGGTACGCAGTTTCCGCACTGAACCCAAGGCGTGTCCGCAACAGGAACAGCCGCTGCTTGAACTGCGCAACAGTTGCGCCAGTTACGGTCGTCAGCCGGTGCTGCATGACGTTTCGCTGAAGCTGTACCGTGGCCAGACCCTGGCGGTCATCGGCGAATCCGGCAGCGGCAAAAGCTCCACCGCGCGACTGATCACCGGTCTGCTGCCGCCGACCTCGGGCCGGGTGCTGTATGACGGCCAGCCACTGCCAGCGGACTTTCGCCAGCGCAGCAAGGAGCAGCTGCGGCGCGTCCAGATGATTTATCAGATTCCCGACACGGCGCTGAACCCACGCCAGCGCATCGTCGATATCATCGGGCGGCCGCTGACCTTTTACCTGGGGCTCAAGGGCAAGGCCATGCGTGCGCGGGTGGCCGAGTTGCTGGAGATGATCGAACTCGACCCGGCCATCTTCATGGAGCGTCAGCCCCGGGAACTGTCCGGTGGGCAAAAACAACGGATCTGTATCGCCCGGGCACTGGCGGCCGACCCGCAGTTGATCATCTGCGACGAAGTCACCTCGGCACTGGATCAACTGGTGGCCGAAGGCGTGCTCAAACTGCTCAATCGTATTCAGCAACAGCTGGGCGTGGCCTACCTGTTCATCACCCACGACGTTGCGACCGTGCGTGCGATTGCCGATGAAGTGCTGGTGATGCAACGGGGCAGGGTGGTCGACCACGGCTCACGCAGCAGGATTTTCACCCCGCCGCACCAGGATTACACCGGACTGCTGTTTTCGTCCGAACCGCAAATGGACCCCGACTGGCTCGACCGCTTGCTGGCCAGCCGCGCGCTCCCGAATTCAAACCCTACGCTGGAAAAAGTCTAAGGAATCACCATGAAAGTACTGATCGTCCACGCTCATCCAGAGCCACAATCCTTCACCGCGGCTTTACGCGATCAAGCGGTCGCGACCCTTGAAGCCCAGGGCCATGAAGTGCAGGTCAGCGACCTGTACAAAATGAACTGGAACCCGGTGGCCAGCGCCGATGACTTCTCCTCCCGGGAAAACCCCGAGTATCTGGTGTACGCCCTGGAGCAACGCCTGGGAGTGAAAAGCCAGTCGCTGGCGGCGGACATCCAGGCCGAACTGGACAAACTGCTGTGGGCCGACCTGCTGATCCTCAACTTCCCGGTCTTCTGGTTCTCCACCCCGGCGATCCTCAAGGGCTGGATCGACCGGGTGCTGGTGTCCGGCATCTGCTATGGCGGCAAGCGTTTCTACGATCAGGGTGGTCTGGCCGGTAAAAAGGCATTGGTCACCGTCACTTTGGGTGGCCGCGAACACATGTTCGGCGAGGACGCGATTCATGGTCCGTTGCAGGACATGCTGCGGCCGATCCTGCGCGGGACCCTGGCTTACGTTGGTTTTGATGTGCTGGAGCCGTTTGTGGCGTGGCATGTGCCGTACATCAGCGATGAGGCGCGTCGGGAGTTTCTGGCGGATTATGCGCAGCGGTTGCAGCATCTGAGTGATGATCAGCCACTCGTGTTTCCAAAGCTCTCGCAGTTCGACGAACAGCTGTATCCACTGCCCAAATAACTGGTCCGGCACATTCGACATCAATGTTGCCTGTCCTGACGCCATCGCGCGCAAGCCACGCTCACACAAGGGGATTGAAGTCTTTCCCAAATCCATAGTCATTCCCGGAATTCAGCGAATGTCCTCGGCATTGTTCTAAATACGCAAACACTGAAGTCGCCGAGATTGGAATTGTTGGCGTAGGGGGGCGCTTGTAGCCTCCATTACGCCGAACATCACGATCCGCCAACGATTGGGTGGAGCTCCAGCCAGGGCTCATCAAGACGTCATACCTTGCTTTCGGCCTTACGCCCCCCTGGGGGTTGGCTCCTAATAAAAATAAGGAAGGCAGGTATGAGTATTCGTGCATGGGGCTGCGCAGCAACCCTGTTCGCTCCCGTTCTGGGGGCTGGCATTTTGTTTCCCGCGATGGCGCAAGCCTCGGGTATTCCTTATGCCAGCAACCGACCACAAAGTTTCCAATTCAGTTCGGACTTCACCGAGCCCTACAACTCGGTGGGTCAGGAATTCGAATACAACAACGACCGCAAACGCTTCGACGATCATGGCAACAAGGTCGCCGGCAGTAATACCGAAACCTACGTTGGCCTGACGTCGCTGTTGCACTACTGGAAGATGGATGGCCTGCCCAATACCGGCTTCATCGCCAGTATCACCCTCCCGGAGGTTGCGGTTCGCGGCAACGGTACGCGGGTCAGCGGCTTTGGCGATCCATTGGTTGGTGGCCTGGTCTGGTACAACCCGACCCCACTGCGCACCATCGGCGCGCAAGCCTATGTGCAACTGCCGACCGGTGCGGATTCGGTCAGCAGCGACACCTACGCCCTGTGGCCCTCGCTGTTCTACAACGAATGGCTGGGCAAGGTGAACATCGACCTGTTGGTCGGCGCGATCATTCGCGGCGAGGGCCCGCACCATACCGAGCCTGGTGACACCGGCCATGCAAACCTGCGCCTGGGCTACAACATCGTCGACCGTCCGACCTATCAGGTCACGCCCTTCGTCAGCGCTGATTACCAGAAAACCTTCAGCTCCGATGATCGCAATAACAACGCCATCGAGTTCTCCGATTCCAATGAAACCGCCCTCGGCGCCGGTGTGCTGTTTCAGCTCAAGCCCGGCGTACAGAAGGTGTTCAACCAGAAAATGTGGGACCAGGTTTCCATCCACTATTCCAAAGGCGTGGATGGGCGCAACACCACCGTCACGGACGGCTTGTTTGTGCAGCTTTGGCATTACTGGTGAGTCGCAGACGCCTGCCTGCGTTCTGTGATTTGCCCTTGTGGCCGCTACTCATTCCGGAGAATAAAAAGTGAACGAAGAAAACCAGAAACTTGCACTGTCACGCCGCAGCTTCATCAAGGCCGGCGCCGCCGGTACCGCGGTCGCCGCACTATCGGGCGTGGCGGCACAGGCGATGGCCAGCGACGAGTTACCCTTCGACAGAGAACACGACATTGTCGTCGTCGGCGGTGGCGGCAGCGGTTTGCCGACCGCATTGTTCTCCCGCTGGCTGGGCAATGATGTAGTCGTGCTGGAGAAGGCCGGCAGCCCGGGGGGCACCGCGGCCAAAGCGGCGTTCTGGTACTGGGTGCCGAACAACAAGCCGATGCGTGACGCCGGCATCGTCGATGATAAAGCCGACTACATGCGCTACGTCGCGCGTCTGACTCGTCCGCAATCTTACGACCCGTCCTTGCCGAAACTCGGTCTGTCGGATTGGGAATACGAGATGTGC
The DNA here is from genome assembly GCF_008801475.1 of Pseudomonas moorei. GTDB lineage: Bacteria > Pseudomonadota > Gammaproteobacteria > Pseudomonadales > Pseudomonadaceae > Aquipseudomonas > Aquipseudomonas moorei. Next base: position 417,085 of record NZ_VZPP01000001.1, read on the forward strand.
GAAGCGATCTACGAGAGCGCTTCGCCCGCCGCCGAACTGTTGGCCGAACGCGACGCGCTGCCTTACCGCCATTGCCCGGACGTGCCGGACTACTGGGCTGAGTTGCCAGAAGACAAGGCCAAGAAGGGGCGTGTCCTGGTGCCCAAGGAAGCCCGGGCAAGCATGTCGGATGGCGGTCGCGTGGCGATCCGTACGCTGACGGCCGCAGCCAAGCGTGACGGCGTGCAGATCCGTACCGGCGAGCGCGTGGTGAAAGTGATCCAGAACGCCAAGGGCGAAGCGATCGGCGTCGAAGTCGAAACCGAAGAGGGCACACGTCAACGGGTCAAGGCGCGCAAGGCGGTGATCTTCGCCACCGGTGGTTTCACCCACGATCCGGAACTGCGCCGCAATTTCCTCAACGCCCCGGTGTACGGCGGCTGCGCGGCGCTGACCAACGAAGGCGATTTCATCCGCATCTCCAGTGATCTGGGGGTGCAGTTGCGCAACATGAACTACGCCTGGTCATGCCCGATTCTGCTGGAAAAAGCCCTGGCCAAGGACGGTTCGATGTCCGGCATCTTCACCATGAACGGCGATTCGATGCTGATGGTGAACAAGTACGGCAAGCGCGTCGTCAATGAAAAAACCGTCTACAACGAACTGGTTCCGACCTTCTTCCAGTGGGATGGTGAAAAAGCCGAATACCCGAATCTGGTGATGTTTTCGATCTGGGACCAACGTGCCCAGGACTATTGCAACAGTGACGAATACGGCTCGCCCATCGTGCCCAAGGGCGGCAACGACCGCCATGTGGTCCGGGGCGAAACCCTGGAGGAGTTGGCCAAAAACATCGCCGAGCGCCTCGATAAACATGCCTCCGCCATTGGCGGCATGAAGCTCAGCCAGGACTTCAATCTAAACCTGAAAGCCACGCTCAAGCGCTTCAACGAGTTGGCGAAGAAGGGCAAGGATCTGGACTTCCATCGTGGCGAGTTGGTGATCCAGGGTGTGTTCACCGGCCCGGTCAAACCCGACCGCACCGGTAACCTGACGATGTACCCATTGGCCTCGAAAGGTCCGTACTACGCGGCGTTGATCACTGGCGGCAACCTCGACACCAAGGGCGGTCCGAAAACCAACTCCGTTGGTCAGGTGCTCAATAACGCCAACACGCCGATCCCAGGACTGTACGGCGTCGGCAACTGCGTGGCCTCGGCCTCCGGTCGTGCTTATTGGTCCGGCGGTTCGACGCTTGGCCCGATCATCGCCTTCGCTTATCGCGCGGCGAACCAGGCACACAAAGAACCGAGCCGCAGTTGAATCGAGCGGGCCGCGATCACTCGCGGCCCATGGATTCCATCATCGTGATTAGAAGAGAACAACGATATGAAGCACTTCCTTCTACGAGCCCCGGCGCTGTTGCTGCTGGCGGTAGGCATGGGTCAGATGGGCATCGCCCAGGCCGACGAACTGGAACTGGCGCAGAAACTGGCGACCAGCCATTGCGCGGTCTGCCACACCTTCGACAAGGGCGGGCCGCCGGGGCAGGGGCCGAACCTGTTCGGCTTGCTGGGTCGCAAGGCTGCCAGCGAGTCGAACTTCACTTACAGCGACGGCTACAAGAAAGCCATGGCCGGCAAAGTCTGGGACGAGCAAATGCTCGATGCCTGGCTGACCGATACCCAGGCCGTCGCGCTGGGCAGTGCGATGGTCTACGCCCAGGACGACCCCGGCAAACGGCATAAGATCATCACCTACATCAAGTCGCTGCACTGACATTCGACCTTTTCCCGAAGCACTCCGGAGATCCTCATGATCAGCACCCTGACAATGACCGACGAACAACGCAAATCGGTCGCCCTGGAATACCTAAAGGCTTTCGACAATGGCGGCATCACCTCCACGGGCGGCAGCATTCTCGAGCTGTTCGCCGAGGATGCGCAGGTCCTGTTTCCCAAATGGGGCCTGGCCACCGGCCGTGAGCAAATCGGCCAGATGTTCAGCGACCTGGGCAGCCGTTTGAAGTCGATCACCCACGATTACGCGCACTTCAACTGGATCCTCACGGGGACCGACACGCTGGTCTGCGAAGGCACCAGTTTCGGCGAGCACGTCGACGGCCTCTGGCGCGCCGGCGTACCGACCCCTGCGGGTGCCGGTTACTGGGCTGACGTGTTCGAAATCCGCGACTTCAAGATCCAGCGCTGCTTCATCTACCTGGACCCGGATTACGGCAGCCAGGACACGGCGCGTTACCCTTGGCTTAATCGCTGACTGAGTATCGGTCAATACGTATGGGAACCTGAAACTGGAGTGAAGGGGGACTGTGGCGGGGTTACCTGTGGCGAGGGAGTTTATTCCCGTTGGGTCGCGAAGCGGACCCAAATCCAGACACCACGGTGTTTCAGTCAAATCGCGGTGTCCGGGTTTGCAGCGGCTACGCCGCCGAACGGAAGTAAACTCCCTCGCCACAATGGATGTGGAGTGCGACAGGTCAACAGGCTAACCTCGTAGCTCCTACAAGAACAAAAACATCCAGAGAGCCTGTCCCATGGACCGTTTACTCAGTGTCGAAGCCTTTGTGCGGGTGGCCGAAACCGGCAACTTCGCCAGGGCGGCTCAGCAATTGGGTGTGACCCGCTCGGTGATCACCCATCGCATTCAACAGCTGGAGCAATTCATCAACGCGCCGCTGTTCCATCGCAGCACCCGCCATGTGCGTCTCTCCGAAGTCGGCGAGACGTACTACAAGGAATGCGCGGACATGGTCGCCAGTTTCAACTCGCTGACCGAACACATGCGCGAGCTGCGCGCCAAGCCCACCGGCAAGTTACGCGTACAGATGCTGCCCGGTTTTGCCATCGGTCACTTCGGCCGGATGCTGGCCGAATTCACCCGGCTGTACCCAGACATCGAGGTCGACGTCATCGTCAATGACCGGGTCGTGGACCCGATTGAAGAAGGCTTCGATGTGGCGTTCCAGATGTTCCCGCCCATGGCGGAAACCCTGATCGAACGCAAACTGTTCAGCGTGCGCCGATTGTTCTGCATGTCCCCCGATTACGCCGGCGAGTTCGGCGTGCCGACCCATCCGCAGCAATTGCTGCAACACAAGATCGCCCTGTACGAAGGCTATCCGTCGCGCAACCGCTGGATCTTCACCCGCGAAGACGAAACCGTGGAGCTGAGCCTTCCTGGGCAGGTGCGTTCCAATTCCGTGCACTTGCTGCGCGACTACGCCTCGACCGGGGTGTGCATTGTCTGCTTGCCGACCCTGGTGGCCAGCGATGACTTGCTCAGCGGGCGGCTGATTCCGGTGCTGCCGGAGTACGCGTTGTCCTCGTTCAATTTCTCCGCGGTGTACCCCGCAACCCAGCGTCGGGCCTTGAAAGTGCGCACGTTGATTGACTTTCTGGTGGAGAATTTCGGTGATGAGCCATGCTGGGATAAACCCTTGCTTGAGCGTGGCTGGGTGCGCTGAAAAAACCGGGCCATGGCTCCATAACAAGCGAGCTTGCTCGCGATAGCGGTGGCTGATTGAACCTATCCGTTGCCTGACACTGCGCTAACGCGAGCAAGCTCGCTCCTACAGGGACTGCAGAGGTTCCAGTGTTTGCGTTTTGCAAACACTGTTGTCGCCGGTCCTCTAATTGTTCCAAGGCTAGGTGCGACGTACTGTTGCCTCACTGTTACTACAACAACAAAACGGTGAAAACCATGAGTAGCGCGGCAATCGAAACGGTCTTCGGCTCGCTGGACAAGTACACCAAGGGCTCGGTTGAAATCATCAGCGGCCAGGCCAGCCATTACGCCTTTTCGAACGTTTTCGAAGTGGCGGAAAAATCCCTTCCTTATGAAAAAGTCGTCGTCGGCCTCAACCTCGGCTACGTCATAGAAACCCTGCGCGCCGAAGGCCAATCGCCCTGGTACACGGCCGCCCACGACGAGTTCGCCATCGTCATGGACGGGGAAGTACGAGTGGATTTCCTCAAGCTCGATGCGCCATTGAGCGCAGGCGAGGGCACGCAGCTGGCGGGTGAAATACCCCAGGGCAAGCCGATGGGCTACGTGCTGCTCAAGCGCGGGCATCAATGCCTGTTGCCAGTGGGCAGCGCCTATCGCTTCGAAGCCAGTCGTCCGGGCGTGATCCTGCAGCAGACCATCAAAGGGCCGTTGTCGGTCGAGAAGTGGGCAGACATCTGCTTCAAGTGACCTGCGCAGCCGCCCCCAGCCCAAAAAAAAAGAGGAACCCCGTCATGGCCATGCTTGAAACCGCTGCCCAAACCCCATTGTTCGCCGACGATGACGTCCAGGCCAGCGCTCCCCATGCCGTCACCGGCTACCGCGCCTTCAAACTCGGCGCCTTCGAACTGTCACGCGACGAGTATTTCGCCCGTATCACCTGGCCCGCCAAAGGCCAGACCCGTTCGCACCTGATTCCGGCCGACGCCTTTCTGCGCGCCTTGATGCGGGACGTCGCCTGGGGCTTTTTCTATGGTTGGGTCAACTTCGACCATGTCATCGGTACCCGCAACTACTACGGCAAAGTCGACCTGTACGCCGGCACCTTCAACGGCACGCTGAAGGCAGCGGGGGTCAACTACACCGAAAACTTCGAAACACCGCTGATCATGGCGACCTTCAAGGCCATTCTGCGCGACTGGACCAACGCCACTTTCGACCCGTTCGCTGCCCCGGAAGAGACCGGCACCGCATTCGGTCGCAAGAACGGCAACAACATTGAAGCCATCGAACGCTTCCGCATCGCCACCAAACGCATGCCCGGCCTGCCGGATGATTCGCCGCTGCGCAACGATCTGCCGGTCAACCGCCAGTTCATCGATGTGTCGCAGGACGAGCCGGAAGTCCACGCCGCAGAGGGCTTCGAAGGCCAGTTGCATGCCTTCAACCTGCACAAATACCTGTCGCGTTCCGATGTGACCTGGAACCCGTCGGTGACCTCGGTGTGCAAGGCCAGCCTGTTCTGCCCGACCACTGAAGAATTCATCCTGCCTGTGTTCCATGGCAACGACCGCATCGAGTGGTTCTTGCAGCTATCGGACGAGATCATCTGGGATGTCGGGGACAAGGATGATGGAAATCCCCGTGCGCGCATCACCATGCGTGCTGGCGACATTTGCGCCATGCCGGCGGATATTCGTCACCAGGGCTACTCGACCAAGCGCTCGATGCTGCTGGTCTGGGAAAACGCCACGCCGAACCTGCCGCAACGCTACGAAAGCGGTGAGCTCAAGCCATACCCGATCGAGTTCTAAGACCGCGTGTCTTGCCCGGTCTTGCGCCGGGCCTTGCTCCCTTGTCATCCAGTCAGACACTGTGCCCCCGGCGCGGTGCGAGGAAACCATTATGCAAAATCAGCTCTATATCGATGGCCGTTTCGTTGATGCGGTGGCTGGCGGCACCATTGACGTGGTGTCACCCCATGACAGTGCGTTGATCACCCGCATTGCCGCCGCCGAAGCTGCTGACATCGACCTGGCGGTGGCCGCCGCCAAACGCGCGTTCCCGGCCTGGTCGGCGTTGGGTGCGGCCGAACGTGGTCGCCTGCTGCTGAAACTGGCGGACAAGATCGAAGAGTGCGGTGAAGAATTGGCGCAACTCGAATCGCTGAACACCGGCCACCCGATTCGCGACTCCCGTGGCCTCGACGTGCCGCGTACTGCCGCCTGCTTCCGCTATTTCGGTGGCATGGCCGACAAGATCGAGGGTTCGGTGATTCCGGTGGAAGCCGGGTTCCTCAATTACGTGCAGCGCAAGCCGATTGGCGTGGTCGGGCAGATCGTGCCGTGGAATTTTCCGCTGATGTTCACCAGCTGGAAAATGGGCCCGGCGCTGGCGGCGGGTAACACCATCGTGATCAAACCCTCGGAAATCACCCCATTGTCGACCTTGCGCATCGTTGAGTTGATGACTGAAGTGGGCTTCCCCAAGGGCGTGGTCAACGTGGTGCCGGGCTACGGCCATACCGCCGGGCAAGCGCTGGCCGAACACCTCGATGTCGGCAAGATCGCCTTCACCGGCTCGACCGCCACCGGCCGGCGCATCGTTGAAGCTTCGAAGAGCAACCTCAAGCGCATCCAGCTGGAGCTGGGTGGCAAGGGCGCCAACATCGTGTTTGAAGACGCCAATCTGGATGCGGCCGTCAATGGCGCAGCCTGGGCGATCTTCCACAACCAGGGCCAGGCCTGCATCGCCGGTTCGCGGCTCATTCTGCACAAAGACATCGCCGACCCGTTCCTCGAGCGCTTCATCGCCCTGGCCAAATCGATTCGCCTGGGCGACCCGATGGACCCGGACACCGAAATGGGCCCACTGACTTCAGCCCTGCACCGCGACCGTGTAATGGCGTACATCGACATCGCCATCGAGCAGGGCGGCAAGATTCTCGCCGGCGGCAAGGCACCGGACGACAAAAAACTCGCCAACGGCTTTTATGTCGAGCCGACCGTGGTCGAGGCCAAGCCCGGTGATCGCGTGTGCCAGGAAGAAGTCTTCGGTCCGTTCGTCACCGTGGTGCGATTCAGCACCGACGAAGAAGCGCTGGCCATCGCCAACAGCACCGAGTACGGGTTGGGCAGCGGTCTGTGGACGCAGAACCTGAGCCGCGCGCATAAAATGGCTGACGCCATTCACGCCGGCATGTGCTGGATCAACTGCTACAAGCGCGTCAGCCCCGGCAGCCCGTTTGGCGGAGTAGGGCAGTCCGGTTACGGCCGGGAAATGGGTTTCGAAGCGATCCACGACTACACCGAAGCACGCTCGGTATGGGTCAACGTCGACGCGAAAATCCCCCCACACTTCAAACGCTGAGGTCGGCCATGAATCCCTTTGTTTACCAAAGCCTGCCGACCCGCGTGGTGTTCGGCTGGGGCAAGCTCTCGGCACTGACCGAAGAAATCGAGCGTCTGGGCGCTCGTCGGGCGCTGATCCTCACCACCCCGGAACAGCACGGCCTGGGCGAACAGGTCGCGGCGTTGCTCGGTGAGCGCGCCGCCGGGGTCTACCCGCACGCGGTGATGCACGTGCCGCTGGAAGTGGCGCAAGCGGCGCGCATCGAGGCGGCCCGTCTGGATGCCGATTGCTGCGTGGCCATCGGCGGCGGTTCGACCATCGGCCTGGGCAAGGCCATTGCCATGGACTCGGGACTGCCGATCGTGGCGGTGCCGACCACCTATGCGGGTTCGGAGATGACGCCGATCTACGGCCTGACCGAAAACCGCCTGAAGAAAACCGGGCGCGACCCACGGGTGCTGCCGAAAACCGTGATCTACGACCCGCAATTGACCCTGACCTTGCCAGCGCAGATTTCCGCCTGCTCGGGCATGAATGCCATGGCCCACGCGGTGGAAGCGCTGTACGCCCAGGACGCCAATCCGATCATCGGCTTCATGGCCGAAGAGTCGATCCGTTCGCTGGCCCAAGCCTTGCCGGGTGTGGTCAATGACCCCAATGATCCAGAGGCACGCAGCCAGGCGTTGTACGGCGCGTGGCTGGCGGGCATCTGCCTGGGGTCGGTCGGCATGGCCTTGCACCACAAGCTGTGCCATACCCTGGGCGGAACCTTCAATCTGCCCCACGCCCAGGCGCACGCCATCGTCCTGCCCCATGCCGCGCATTACAACCGCGAAGCGGCCGCCGGGCCGTTGCAACGCGCGGCCCGTGCACTGGGTGGCAGCGAGGCGAGCGAGGTCGGCGCCTTGCTGTACGCGTTGAATCAGAAACTGGGCATACCCCTGGCACTGGCGGACATCGGCCTGCCGGAACACGGCCCGGCCGAGGCGGCGCAAATTGCCTGCGCCAGCCCTTACTACAATCCACGGCCGTTCGAACAAGACCCGATCGAAGCGTTGCTGACCCGCGCCCTGAAAGGCCTGGCACCAGCCTGATCAACCGTGCGGTCAGCACCTGTCGGAATAAAAAAATGACCGATCAAGACAAAGCCATAGAAAGACTCATCTCCGAGCAGGCGGTGAACAGCTTCGGCGACGCGCCCAATGCGCGTTACCGGCACATCATGCAAAGCCTGGTTCGCCACCTGCATGCGTTCGTCAGTGAGGTTGAGCTGACCGAGCAGGAGTGGTTCGAAGGCATCCGCTTTCTGACCGATACCGGCCACAAGTGCGATGGCCTGGTGCGCCAGGAATTCATCCTGCTCTCGGACACCCTCGGGGTGTCGATGCTGGTCGACGCGATCAACCATCGGCACAGCGCCACAGCCACCGAGACCACGGTGTTCGGGCCGTTCTACATCGAAGGCATGCCCGAGCGCGCGTTCGGCGAAAACATGGCCTTCACCCCTGGCGAGACGGCGCTGGTGCGCGGGCGGGTGGTCGACACCCAGGGCAATGCCTTGGCCGACGCGGTGCTGGACGTGTGGCAGACCGCCGAAAACGGCATGTATTCGGGGCAGGACACCGAACAGCCGTTCGGCAACCTGCGCGGTCGCTATCGCACCGACGCCGACGGCTGTTTCGCGATTCGCACGATTGTCCCGGTGGCCTACCCGATACCGACCGATGGCCCGGTGGGACGCATGCTCGATGCGGCCAACCGGCATGCCTGGCGGCCGGCGCACCTGCATTTCATGATCCAGGTGCCGGGGCATCGCAAACTGGTGACGCACCTGTTCAACCACGATGACCCGTACCTGAAGTCCGACGCGGTGTTCGGGGTCAAGCCGTCGTTGCAGGTGATCTATGAAGACCGGGTCAGCCACGATGAGGTGTCCGCACGGCTGGGTATGGCGCTGCCGTTCAAGCGTGCCTGTTACGAATTCGTCATGGAAGGCGAGTGAGTCATGGGCCAGTTTTTTGCGGTATTTGCCACCGACCGTCCGGACACGCTGGCCTTGCGTCAGCGCCTGCGACCGAGCCACCAGGCACATTTGCGTGCGACCGGCAACCATCGGGTGGTCGTGCGGTTCGGCGGCCCGACGCTGGATGATGCCGGCACAGCGATGAATGGCACGTTGCTGGTGATCGAGGCCGGCAGCCTGCCCGAGGTCGAGGCGTTCCTGCAGGACGATCCCTATGTTCAGGCCGGGCTGTTCGCCAACATGCAGATTCGACCCTGGCTCTGGAGTCTCGGCAACCCCGAGTTGCGAGGCTGATCATGACCCTCATCACATTGTGCCAACGCGAAGACATCGTTGACGGCGGCGCCCTGGGCCTGCCGCACTACCAGCAACGGCACCCGGCCGGCCTGGTGGCGGTGCGCCAGGGCGAGCAGGTCTGGGTGTACATCAACCGCTGCCCGCATTTTTCGGCACCGCTGGACTATCGCCCGCAGGAATTTTGCACCTATGGCGGCAAGGTGCTGATGTGCGCGCACCACAGTGCGATGTTTCGCTTCGAAGACGGGCACTGCATCGACGGGCCGTGCAAGGGCGCGCAGCTGGAGGCGGTACCGGTGCGCTGGGTCGGAAATTGTCTGGTCATGGAGGTTGGCGAGGAGGGCTGATCTACACTTTCTGAGGGCCACTCGCGCCCATCCGGAGGACATCATGAACAGATTGTCGCCCATCGGCCTGTGCGTCGTATTGTCGGTTTTCAGTGTCCAGGGTTGGGCACAAACGGTCGTACCGATGAAGGGCCAGAGTTCGCAACAGACCCAACTCGACATCAATGAATGCAACAGCATCGCCGCCAGTAGTACATCGACGACCTCGACGCCTTCCGGTGGACGGGTCAAGGGCGCGGCTGTGGGGGCTGCCGCCGGCGCCACGGCGGCGCAGGTGCGCGGAAATCAGCATGACGAGATCTATGATCGCGTCGATGACAATACCAAGCAGGACTACCGGCAAGACCGCGCCAAACAGACCGCTGCGGCCGGTGCCGTGGTCGGTGGTTCGCGCCAGCGTCAGGAGCGGCGTGCCCAGGAGAAAACCAACGCCTCGACCACTTCTGCCGCTTATACGAGCTGCCTGCAGGGCAAGGGGTATCAGGTTAATCCCTGAGCAGGTGTAGACCGGCCTTATGGCAAGGGCGTTTGTGGGACCACCGCCTCGCTGGGACGCGAAGTGGCCCTACGATGCATGAAAAGAAGGGCCTGCTGCGCAGTCCGGCGGGAGCAAGCTCCCTCGCCACAAGGTCAGTTCAACTCACAAGATCAGTGCAGGCGCGCAACGATTGTTGTGGCCGGTCGCTTATCCAGCCAATGCACCATCAAACACGCATATAGCGTCACCGCGATAAACAGCCCCATGCGAATCGCGAACGCGGTGTAGACGTCCTTTCCCAGCAGGCTGTCCTGAACCGACTGCCCCAGCAGGATAATCAGTGTGATCAGGGTATTGAGCCAGAAGCCCGGACTCAGCCGACCCGGGCTCAGGCCATAGAGCTTGCGCGCCAGGATCAGGGCGAACAGCAGCATCCACAAAAAGAACATCCACAGATGCACAAACACGCTCAGTGCACTCCAGAACAGGATCGCCAGCAGACCGCCGAGCAAGGTCGAGCCAACCAGCTCGCGCGCGGCGTCGCGGGTGTTGGTGCTGGAACTCTGCTGGCCGAGGCTGACGGCTTTGAGGACGATCGGCAGGTAGCTGGCGGGATCGATCAGCGCCAGCAGGAAGGTCGGCATCACGATCAGGGTGGCCCTTAGCGCGACCCGGTCGACGTCGGCCTCCGGCAGTGCGGCAGCGGGCGGCGGCGCCGGGGCATTGTCCGGTTCGGGGAACAGCCAGTGGCTGAAGGCACCGATCGTCACGGCCAACAGCAAGCCACTGATCAGCGCCTTGATGACCATTGCTGCCAGACCGAAATCGACGACCCCGGCCGAGGGAATCATGGTCAGGCCGATCACCAGAAAGGTGACGACCAGATTGTTGCCACCCCGTTGGCCATATCGAAAGACCATCAACAGGCCGATGCCAATCAACAGCACGCCGCTGAAGGCGTAGTAGCGCAACACCGGGATCAACAGCAGGCCAATGCCGGTGGTCAGCATCGCGGTCACCGCCAGCACCAGGGCGGCCTTGAATGGTAACGGACGATTGAGGCTGACCAGCAGCAAGGCACCGAGCACCGGCGCGAGGAACGGGATCGGCAACGCCAGGCCGAAACTCGCGGCCAGGCACAGCGCGGTGCCACAGGCCAGGCGCAACGCGCGCTGGACCCGCGGCGGGCGTTTAGTAGGCATAGGACAGCCAGCTCATCAGCCACAAAAACATCCGGCCCAGGGGATTGAGGACATTGCCCTCGGACGGGAAGGCCATGACCTCGGCCTGGCCGCCGGCACGAATGGCACGGTTGTCCTTGAGCATGGTCAAGGCGTCCGGCGAGAACTCGATGATCACCGGAAAGCGCTGGGCCGGACGCAGCCAGTCGCGGCTGTTCTGCACCGTGGGCAGACTTCCGGGAGCGGTCGGCTGCCCGACGCTGACCCCATAACCGATACTGCGCACGCGCCCGGCAAACACTTCGCCGGGCAACGCATCCAGTGCGATCAACACCGGGCTGTCGGGACGCATCAGGCCGAGGTTGTTCTCGGTCATGTCGGCACTGATCCAGACGTCGTGGATCGCAATCAGGGTCATCACCGGGTTCCCGGCCGCGGCGAACTGGCCGACATCGGTGCGCAGGTCGGTGATCAAACCGGCCGAGCGTGCATGGACCTGGGTGTTGGACAGATCCAGTTCGGCTTTCGACAGAGCGGTGGCGGCACTGCGCAGCAGGGCGTTGGACTCCTCGTTGCCGCCTTCCTGCTCGCGGGCGCGCTGCACTTCGGCGCGGGCGGCGGCGACCTGGCTGACGGCCTGTTCGCGGTTGGCGCGGGACACTTCCAGCAGGCGCACGGAAATGGTTCCGGGGTCCTCGCGATACAAGCCTTCCAGTCGTTGATTGTCCTGCCTCGCCTTGAGTTCGTTGGCCTGCGCGGCGCGCAAGTTGGCTTGGGCCGAGGCGATGCCGGCGGTGCTGGCGCCGACTTGTCGACGGGTGGATTCGAGATCCGCCCGGGCCCGGTCGACCGCGATCTGGTAGGGCTGCGGGTCGATCTCGAAAATCACGTCGCCCGCCTTGACGTCCTGGTTGTTGCGCACGTTGACGCGAATCACCCGGCCGGAAACTTCCGCCGCCACCGGAATCACAAAGGCACCGACCCGTGCCTGCTGCGTATAGGGCGTGAATCGGTCAGCCAGCAGGTACCAGGCCAGGCTCACGACAATCAGCAGCAACACCCATTTCACGCCTTTTTTCGTCGGGTCGGCGGCGGGTTCCGCTGGCGGCGGGGTGGAGGCGGCTTCACTCATGGTTTATTACCTGGTTGGGCAAGGGGGGAGGCGGGCTGCGCGGCCGGGGGGTCGTTCAGCAGGTCGCCCCAGTCGGTGCGTTGTTCCATCTGTTGGCGCGTGGCCGCGTCGACCCTGGGCTGGGCGCTGTACCAGCCGCCGCCCATGGCCTTGTACAGGGCAATCACATTACTCACCGCATCGCCTCGACTGAGCAGGTAACTGTCCTGCAGTTCCAGCAAGGCACGCTGGGCATCCAGCACCCGCTGGAAATCCGAATAGCCTTCGCGGTACAGGATGACCGCCAGGTCCAGCGAGCGTTTAGCCGCGCCTTCGGCCTCGCGCAGGATGCGTTCGCGCTGCAAAGCATGGGTCAAGCCGTTGGCGGCGTCATCGGCTTCGCGTGCCGCCTGGCGCACCTTGTCGCGGTAGGCCTCGATCAATTGCTGCAAGCGCGCATCCTGGACCCGCACGTTGTTGCTGATGCGGCCATGGTCGAACACGTTCCAGCGCAGGCTGGGCCCTCCGACCAGATCGAGACTGCGTGATGTGCCGCTCAAGGTATCGGTCGACCAGACGATGCTGCCCAGCAAAGACAGCGACGGGTAGAAATCGCTTTCGGCCACGCCAATCAATGCGGACTGCGCGGCGACATTCAGTTCGGCGGCGCGTACGTCGGGGCGGCGTAACAGTAGATTGGCCGGCACGTCCTGCAATACGGCACGGTCCACCAATGGAATCAACCCGGTGCTCTCGACCACCTGCGGCAGTGCACCGGGTGGTCGCCCGATCAGCACGGTCAGCGCATTGCGGGTGCTCGATAACTGGTCTGCCAGGACAGGGAGGGTGCTCAAGGTGGCGAGGTATTGGGTCTTGGCCCCCTGCAGGTCGAGCTCGGCGGTCTGGCCACTGTTGAACAGCCTTTCGGTGATCTCGTAGTTGCGTAGTTGCTGCCGGGCGTTGTCCTTGGCCACGCGCAAGCGCGCTTCGGTGGTGCGCAGGGCAAAGTAGGTATCTGCCACTTGCGCCCGCAGCAGCACGAGGCCGTCTTCATAATTGGCCTCGGCGGCGAAGTAACTGGCATCGGAAGACTCGATGGCCCGGCTGAAACGGCCCCAGAAATCCAGTTCCCAACCGATATCGAACCCGGCGCTGTGCTGCCAGAACTGGCTGTCGACCGGGTTGTTGCCCCCGGATTGATGACGGTCGACGTACACGCTGTCGGCGGCGACCTGTTGCAACTGCGGGTAGCGGCCACTCTGGGCGATGCCTAACTGCGCGCGAGCCTCCATCACCCGCAGGCCGGCGATCTTCAGGCTGGAATTGTGCGCATCGGCTTCGGCGATCAACTGGTCGAGCACCGGGTCGGCGAAGACTTGCCACCACTGGCGGATGTCCGGTTGCAGGGTGCGTTGGCTGGCGTGCTCGATCGCGGGGGTGTTCCAGTGATCGACCCAAGCCTCGCCGGGCGGTTGAAAGTCCGGTCCCACCCGCACGCAACCGCCGAGGACGAGCACACCGCACAGCCATAGCCGTGCGGATCGCGTCAGCAGGGAAGCACTTGATTGCATTGGCTGTTTTCCGACCGGAGAACTTCACAGGAGCATAGTCGCCCGGCGGTCTTCTGCATGCCCGGATTGGCCGGTACGCAAAAACGCCGCGACTGTCGTAAAAACGACCTGTTTACGCTGAACGCGAACCTTCATCAGTATTCTATTGAACGAGTGTTCAGTCTGGGCTATGTTCCTTGCACCTTCTCTCCCGGCTGGTTGCGGGCTTGCGTTTCTTCATTTCGAACGAGGCACTGGCATGCGGTTTTCACCCTTTGTTGAGCGGATCTCAGGTCAAGGCGTTGCTGCCTGGGATATTCACAATGCGGCGTTTGAGGCACGGCGTCGCGGCGAGGACGTGATCATCCTCAGCGTCGGCGACCCGGATTTTCCCACCCCTGATTTCATCACCGACGCCGCCATCCAGGCGCTGCGCGAAGGTGATACCCACTACACCGAAATTGCCGGTCGCCTGGCTTTGCGCGAGGCCATCGCCACGCGCTACGGCAAGCTGTTCGAGCGTGAGCTGCAAGCGTCAAACGTGATTGCCCTGGCCGGTGCGCAGAATGCGCTGTTCGTCGCGTCGATGTGCCTGCTCAGCGCCGGTGACGAGGTGATTGCCCTCGATCCGATGTACGTGACCTACGAGGCCACCCTCAAGGCCTCCGGCGCCACGCTGGTACGTGTGCCCTGTGCGGCGGGCGACGATTTCCGCCTCGACGCGGCGGTGCTTGCCAAGGCCATTACCCCGCGCACCAAGGCGATTTTCTTTTCCAATCCGAACAATCCCACCGGCGTGGTGCTCAACCGCGAAGAGTTGCAAGCCATCGCCGACCTGGCCATCGCCCATGACCTGTGGGTCGTGGTGGACGAGGTCTATGAAAGCCTGGCGTTCGAGCGCGAACACCTGAGCCTGGCTGCCTTGCCGGGCATGGCCGAGCGGTGCGTGGTGATCGGCAGCCTGTCGAAGTCCCATGCCATGACCGGCTGGCGCATTGGCTGGATCGTTGCCGACCCTTCGCTGGTGGCGCATGCCGAAACCCTGGTGTTGAGCATGCTCTACGGCTTGCCGGGGTTTGTCATGGAAGCCGCGCTCAAGGCCGTGCAGGCCCACGACGAAGTGACCCACGGCATGCGCGATATTTATCGCCGTCGCCGCGATCTGGTGGTGGCGGGGTTATCGGATTGCCCGGGGATCGAAGTGCTCAAACCCGACGCCGGCATGTTCGTCTTGCTGGATGTACGCGCCACCGGCCTGACGTCGCTGGAGTTCGCCTGGCGCCTGTTGCGCGAGGCACGGGTATCGGTGCTGGATGCGGCGGCCTTCGGCGAGCCGGCGCAAGGTTTTGTGCGGTTGTCCTTCACCCTCGGCGAAGAACGCCTGGCCGAAGCCTGCCAGCGGATTCGCGATTTTGTCCTGGTGCTAAAAGGTGAGGCACCACGTCCGATCATCAGCCGCGAGACCCCGTCGGCGGTGGTCGAACCGGCCGCCGGCCGCACCATGATCCAGGTCGAACAGCTACACAAACGCTTCGGCAATATCGAGGTGCTCAAGGGCGTCTCCCTGACAGCACGCGAGGGCGAGGTGATCTCCCTGATCGGCGCCAGCGGCTCGGGTAAAAGTACTTTGCTGCGCTGCATCAACATGCTCGAAGTACCGGACCAGGGGCGGATTCTGGTGGACGGCGAAAGCATTCACCTGAACCACACACGGCCCGGTGCGCCGTTGGTGTCCGATGCCAAACAGCTTGTGCGCATCCGCTCAAGCCTGGGCATGGTGTTCCAGAACTTCAACCTCTGGCCCCATCGCACGGTGCTGGAAAACCTGATCGAAGCGCCGACCCAGGTCCTGCGTGAAAGCCGTGCCGAGGCCACTGAACGGGCCGAAGCCTTGCTCGAACGCGTAGGGCTGGCGGCCAAGCGCAACGAGTACCCGGCTTTTCTTTCCGGGGGACAGCAACAACGGGTGGCCATCGCCCGGGCCCTGGCCATGCGGCCCAAGGTCATGCTGTTCGATGAACCCACCTCGGCACTCGACCCGGAACTGGTCGGGGAAGTGCTGCGGGTGATCCGCTCTCTCGCCGAAGAAGGCCGGACCATGATCCTGGTGACCCATGAAATGGCCTTTGCACGCGATGTCTCTTCCAAAGTCGCCTTTCTGCATCAAGGACTGATCGAGGAAACCGGTTCGCCGGACGAAGTGTTCGTACACCCACGCAGCGAGCGCTGCCGACAATTCGTCAACGCTCATCAAACTCGCTAACACATAAAAAGACGGGAATACATCATGGGAAATCGACGTTTTGCACACTGGTTGACCGGCGCGGCCTGCGTATTGCTGGCGGGCATGAGCGCGGCCCAAGCGCAGCCCATCAGGTTCGCGGTCGCCGCCGAACCCTATCCGCCGTACAC
Source organism: Pseudomonas moorei (assembly GCF_008801475.1). GTDB lineage: Bacteria > Pseudomonadota > Gammaproteobacteria > Pseudomonadales > Pseudomonadaceae > Aquipseudomonas > Aquipseudomonas moorei. The sequence goes on from NZ_VZPP01000001.1 coordinate 433,279, forward strand.
CGAGAAGCAGGCCAACGGTGAGTGGAAGGGCTTCGAAGTCGACCTGATCCACAAGCTGTGCAGCGAAATGAAAGCGCAATGCGAGATCAAGGAAGTGGCGTGGGACGGGATCATTCCGTCACTGCTGGCGAAGAAGATCGACGTGATTTTCTCTTCGATGTCGGTGACCGAGGAGCGGGAAAAACAGATCGCCTTCAGCAAGGCCTATTACGACTCGGTTGTCGCGCTGGTCGGGCCGAAGGGCACTGCCGTGACCAAATACCCGGATGACCTCAAGGGCAAGACCATTGGCGTGCAGAACTCGACGGTCAGTGCCAGCTACCTGAAGACCTACTACGAAAAAATTGCCGACGTTAAGTATTACGACACCCAGGACTCGGCCAACGCCGACCTGATCGCCGGACGTATCGACCTGATGATGGCCGACGGCACGGCGATGGCGTCCTTCGTCAAGACCCCGGATGCCGTTGCCAGCAACCTGGCCTACCTCGGCGCGGTGCCTTACGACCCGATCTTCGGCAAGGGTGTAGGCGCCGGTCTGCGCAAGGACGACACCGAACTGAAGGCCAAACTCGATATGGCGATCAAGACCCTGCTGGCGAGCAAGGACTACGACGACCTCTCCCAAAGTTACTTTGGTACCAGTGTGAAACCGACGTTCTGACGGTAGCACCCAACTCCTGAAGGAGCGAGCTTGCTCGCGATGAACGCAAGAGCGACGCGGTTCGTCAGTTAAACCGCGTCATCGTCAACGTTTTTCGCGAGCACGCTCGCTCCCACAGGGATCACGTCAGTTGGTTGATGTCTGCTAACCGGAGAGTGAAATGCCAGCAATGTTCGATTTGATCAATTTCACCGAACAGGGATGGGGCGGGGCGCTGCTCAAGGGACTCTGGATGACCCTGCAGATTTCGGCGGGGGCGTTTGTGGTCGGACTGGCCATCGGCCTGGTCGTGGCCTGTATCAAGCTGGGTGCGCCAAAACCGATTGCGGCCGTCGCCCGTGGCTATACCACACTGTTCCGGGCGGTGCCGGAGCTGTTACTGATTCTGCTCCTGTACTACGTCGGTTCCATGTTGCTCAACTCGCTGATGGCCCGCCTCGGATACGACGCAGTCAACCTGAGCGGTCCGCTGGCGGCGATCCTGGTACTGGGGCTGGTGCAGGGCGCTTACGCCTCGGAGATTTTCCGGGCGGCCATCCAGGCGATTCCCTATGGCCAGATCGAATCGGCGAAGGCTTTCGGTCTGCACGGCTTCGGGCTGTTCCGCCGCGTCACGCTGCCGATCATGGCGCCGTATGCAATGGCCGGGATGGCCAACCTGTGGATCAACCTGATCAAGGACAGTGCGCTGATCAGCGTGGTCGGCACTAACGAATTGCTCTACACCGCCAAGCAAGGCGCGGGTTCGACGCGTCACTATCTGTTGTTCTACCTGACGGCCGCCGCGTTGTATTACGCAGTGACGCTGTTGTCCAACTACCTGTCGGGACGGCTCGAGCGACGCATTCGTCGCTGGATGCCATTGGCTGAGTGAATGACATGATTCCAGCGTGGACAATTGAATACGCGGCGCTGTTGGGCCGGGGGCTGCAAACGACCATCACCATCCTGCTGGTTTCCAGCGTGTGCGGTTACGCCCTGGCGGTGCTGGTGGCGCTGGCGCGGATCTCGAAAAACAAGGTGATCGCCAAGGTCAGCCTGTTCTATACCAGCGTGACGCGCGGCACACCGTTGTTGATCCAGATCTACATCTTCTACTACGGCCTCGGCAGCCTGTTTGCGCAGTTTCCGCTGATCCGTGGCAGTTTTCTCTGGCCGTACCTGCGCGATGGGTACTGGTACATCGTGTTCGCCTTGGTGGTGTCGGTGGGCGCCTACGTGGGTGAAGTGATCCGTGGTGGCCTGCTGGCGGTGCCCAAGGGTGAGATGGAAGCCGCTTCGGCGTTTGGCATGACCCCGCGTCAGTCCTTGTTGCGGGTGCGCTTGCCACGGGCGTTGCGCCTGCTGCTGCCGACCCTGGCCGGGGAAACCGTGATGCTGCTCAAGTCCACGGCACTTGCCTCGACCATTGCGGTGATCGACTTGCTGGGCGCGGCCAACGTGGTTCGGGCGCAGACCTTGCAGGTCTATGAGCCGCTGTTGCTGGTGGCTGGCGTGTATGTCTGCCTGACGTTCCTGATCGAGGCGCTGTTTGCCTTTGCCGAACGGCGCGGGACGCCCGTGCGCAGGTCCGCCTAATGAGTTCGCCAAGGGTTGACCGTTCGCTGCAGGGCATTGGCCTGTGCACCTTGGGCTACGCGTTCCTGGCGTTGCAGGACGCGGTCATCAAGTGGCTGGTGGCTGATTACTCGGTGGTGACCATTCTGTTCTGGCGCGCCCTGGTGGTGGTCGCCGTCGTGTTCGCAGCGGGACGCACGCGTCTGATCCAGCGGGCCTGGTCCTCACCGAGCCGACGCTTGCTGGTGGTGCGCGGCCTGCTGTCGATCGTGGCCTGGCTGCTGTATTACACGGCGGCCCGGGACCTGACCCTGGCGGAAATGACCACCCTGTATTTTTCCGCGCCGATCATGGTCACGGTGCTGGCAGCGGTGATTCTCAAGGAGCAAGCCAGCGGCTGGCAGTGGTTCAGCCTGATCGTCGGTTTTGCCGGCGTGATCATTGCCTGCCGCCCGGACAACATGACCGAACCACTGCCGGTTGTGCTGACGCTGCTGGCCGCGATGTGCTGGGCCTTCACTTATATCCAGTTGCGCCAGGTGGATGACCAGACCTCGGTGCTGGAGCAAATGCTGATCACCAACGTGGTGTTCGTGCTCTGCATGGTCGTGGCGTTGCCATGGACCTACAGCCCGACGCCGACACCGGCCTGGCTGGGCATGGTCGGGGCAGGGCTGGTGGGCGGCATGGGGCAGTTCCTGCTGTTCGCCAGTTTCCGCCACGCCACGGCGACCTTGCTCGCACCGTTCGAATACACCGGACTGATCTGGGCGTTTGCCCTGTCGAGCCTGATCTGGGGCACGCTGATGGATGGGTCGTTAATGATCGGTGCCGGGCTGATCGCCGTCAGTGGGACCCTGGCGATGATCTTCGGCCGGCATCCGTCACAGGACGTCGTCGGTGCTGAATGCTCCGTGACGCAACCCCTTTATCCAGCAACGACAGATATGGAGGCCGTTGGCGGCGCTGAAGGTCTCGGGATTCAGGCACCACTCGAGCCAGAGTCCGTCGAGCATCGCCGATAGGCCGATGGCAGCCAGGCGCGTGTCGTGAATCCTGAAGCCTTCGCTGTCGGCCATGTCGTCGAGCAATTGGCGGAGCAGATCAATGTAGGCGCCGTAGGTTTTGACGTGGGACTGGCTGACGTGTTCGGAGTGCCGGATCAGGCTCCAGAACACCACCCAGACGCCCAACAGTTTCGGGTCCATGACCCTGGGTGAAAACGAGCCGACCAGGAACGCATCCATCTTTTGCGCGGGTGTGCCGGCCTGTTCGATTTCCTGGAGCAGTGCCGTGGTGAGTTCGCTCGCGAGTTTCTGATAGGTGTCGGCGATCAGGGCATCGATGCTGCCGAAATGATGATTGAGCAGGCCGACGGAGACCCCGGCCTCGGTGGCGATGCGCCGCACCGAAATCCCGGCATGACCGTCGCGGCCCAGGCAGCGCAGGGTGGCGGCCACCAACAGTTCGCGACGCTCGTCAGGCTCGGCGCGGCGGTTTTTCGGGGCGGTGGTTGTCACAGAAGATTCCTTGGCAGTGGTTCCACGCTGGCGAGCTTAGTTGAACGTGTGTTCAATCTCCAGTCTCGGCAGCGGCAATACCTCGATTTTTCACGCTGATGAGGGGAGGGCAAGCGCATGGTGCAGGATATTTCGTTCAACGTTCGCAACAACAACGGCGAACCGGTGCAGGTCGGTGCCTGGCGTTTCGAGGGCGATGGCCCCGGGCCGAAGGTGCATTTGCAGGCCGGTGTGCATGCCGATGAAATCGCCGGGATGCTGGTCCTGCATCTGTTGATGCAGCGCCTGCGGGTCGCCGAGGCCGAGGGTCGGGTAAAGGGCAGCGTGACCGTGGTGCCGCAGGCCAATCCGCTGGGCATCGGACAGTTTCGCCAGGGGCGGATTCTGGGGCGTTACCACGACGCCACCGGGCATAACTTCAACCGGGGTTTCGACCAGTCGGCGGCGATGGAACGGTCGATGACCAACGTCCAGGAATGGCAAAAAAAACTGGTGCAGCTGGCGGCACCGGCCGACGTGATGCTCGACCTGCACACCGACGACGAAGCGCTGCCCTACGTCTACGTTCATCGCAGCTTCTGGCCCCGTGGTCGCGCATTGGCGGCGGCGATGAAAATGGCCGTGGCGATCATCTGGGACGACGGCGGCGACGGTTCGTTCGAAGAAACCATCATCGCCCCTTGGCTGCGCGAAGGCAGGACCGACGCGCGCATGGCCGCGACCCTGGAGTTGCGAGGGCAGGGCGACGTCAATGATCGATTCGCCGAACAGGATGCCGAGGGCCTCTATGCCTGGCTGTGCGGATACGGCGTCATCGATGAGGCAGTTCCACCCTCTGACTGGCCTGTCGAAGCAGTGGAAATGGGCCACATGGAAACCATTATTGCGCCGCAGCCCGGGGTGCTGATCTTTGAAAAAGAGCTGGGCGATATCGTCGAGGAAGGTCAGCGCTTTGCACGGATTCTGCACCGGCCGGGTGATCCGTCATCGGAAGCGGTGTTGTATGCCGAGCAAGCCGGGCGCCTGGTCACCCGCTTTCGCGATCGCTTGATTGCCCAGGGCATGGGGGTCGCCAAGTTTACCGGGAGCCGGGTGTCGCGTAACTGGAGTGGCGGCTTGCTGGACCCGAACTGAGCCGCGCCCTAAAGAAACCACCTGGCCGACTAAGGCATTTCCCGTCCTGCCGAGTGATCGCCCGAATGGTTTGTCCCATGACGTTGCCCTAGGCTGCTGGCTTTCAAGTGGCTGTTGGCCGGGGTACATCATGGTTTTTTTTGAGCTCATCACCTTCACCGTTCGGGTTCGCACCGTCGCGCAAGCTTTGGCGTGTATTGAAACGGCACTGGCCGAACCCGGCGTTGGCGGCACCCTGATGGGGTGCTGGGCGTCGGAAATCGGCCAGTTGAACCAGATCGCCGTGCTGCGCGCGTTTGCCGACGAAAGCCTGCGGCAGGCGGAGCGTGAACGTTTCCTGTTGGATGGCAAGGTATTTGGCACCCACGAATTCATGACCGATCTGCGGATCGAAAACTACAGCCTGTTTCCATTCCTCAAACCCTTAAGCCCCGGCCAGCATGGCCCCTTCTACGAAATGCGCGTGTACGACCTGGTCAGCGCCGGGTTGCAGCCGACCCTTGATGGCTGGGTCAAGTCCGTGGAATCACGCACTGCCGAGCAATATTCGCCGGTGTACGCCGCCTTCTACGCCACCGACGGTGCATTGCCGCGCTACCTGCACATCTGGCCATGGACCACGCTGGAACAGCGCCTGCAAGTGCGCACCCAGGCCGTCGCGGACGGCGTCTGGCCACCGGAAAATTCCGGCCCGCAACTGCGTGACATGCGCTCGACGATTTATCTACCGGCGGCGTTTTCGCCGTTGCAATGACCGGCGGTTTAAGCGGGCCGGAAGCCGCGGGGCAGACGCTGGGGGCCGCTGTTTGGATATAGCCTGAAACGAGCTGTTTATTCCATAAAACTAGTACAAGACATTTTTATAGTGCGTTTTAATCTAATCAGGTTTATTAACTGATTGGAGCATTCGCCTTTGAAATCACACGCATTTTTACCCCTTGGCCTGGCCTTGCTGGCCGCCTGCTCGACCGCTTTCGCAGGGACCACCCTTGATCGCGTCACGCAAAAAGGCGAGTTGACCGGCGTCCTGATGGAAAACTATCCGCCGTTCTCTTTTCTCAACGAGCAGAACCAGCTGGACGGCTTTGATGTGGATGTGGCCAAGGCGGTTGCGCAACGCCTGGGGGTCAAGCTCAAGCTGGAAACGCCGTCCTGGGATGTGATCGCGGCGGGTCGCTGGAGCGGACGCTATGACATTTGCGTTTGCTCGATGACCCCGAGCAAGGCCCGCGCCGAAGTGTTCGATTTCCCTGTCGAGTATTACCAGTCGCCTGCGGTCATCGTGGTCAATGCCAAGGACAAAGACATCGCCACGGGCAAGGACCTCTCCGGGAAAAAAGTCGGGGTGATCAGCGCGTCGACTTACGAAGCCTACTTGAACAAGGACCTGGTGATTGAGGGCGCCGAGGACAAGCCTTTGAGCTATCCATTCGACAATGTCCAGGTGGCACCCTACGACAATGAAACCGTCGCGTTCCAGGACCTGGCGCTAGGGACCGGCGTGCGCCTTGACGCGATGGTCACCAACCTCATCACGGCCCGCGAACGTATTGCCCAGGACCCTCGCTTCAAGATCGCCGGTGACGCGTTGTATGCCGAACCCAATGTCGTGGCGATTGAAAAGGGCGATGCGCAATGGAATGCCAGGGTCACCGAGGTCATTAGCCAACTGAAGGCTGACGGTACGTTGAGCAAGATTTCGCAGAAGTGGATCGGTGCCGACATCAGCCAATGACAGCCCTGAACCCATATACAGCCAAAACAACGGTTGTCCCCGGTCCCGAGAAACGTCGTTTTCACTCGCTGTTTGGTTTTCGCACTCGCCTGTATTTGACCTGGGCGGCGCTGTTCGGATTGTGCGTCATGTTTTTCATGAGCTTCGATCTGAAGTTTTCGATCATCCTGGAGAAGTGGCCGAATCTGGTCGGCCTGCATCTGGGGCCAAACGGTTTCCTGCAGGGTGCCGCGCTGACGTTGTTTCTGTGCTTCTGTTCGATCTGGCTTTCATTGATCCTGGGCTTTGTGACAGCGCTTGCGCGACTGTCACGCAGCGCAGTGGCGTTCGGCATTGCCAGTTTCTATGCGTCTTTTTTTCGCGGTACTCCGCTGCTGATCCAGATCCTGCTGATTTATCTGGGCTTGCCGCAGTTGGGGATCCTTCCGGGTGCCATCAGCGCCGGAATCATTGCGCTTTCGCTCAACTATGGCGCCTACCTCAGCGAGATTTTTCGCGCCGGCATCCAGGCAGTAGCGCCCGGGCAGCGTGAAGCGGCGATGGCGCTGGGCCTTGGGCCGACGGCGACGTTTGTGCACATCGTCTTGCCGCAAGCCATGCGCACGATCATTCCGCCGACCACCAGTCAGTTCATATCAATGCTCAAGGACTCGTCGCTGATTTCGGTGATGGGTGTGTGGGAGGTCATGTTCCTGGCGCAGTCCTATGGTCGGTCTTCTTATCGCTACATCGAAATGCTCTCCACCGCAGCGATCATCTATTGGTTGTTGTCCATCGGCCTTGAATTGATCCAGCACCGCCTGGAGCGCCACTACGGCAAAGGTTTCAAGCATCAGCGGTGATCCGCCGCGTTTAACGACTATTTTTTTGACGAGAACCACGATGTCCGATCCAACACCTCTTTTGTTTGCGCTCTATGAGCAAGCCAGCGTGGGCTGCGGCGGTGCGCCAAGCCTCTGGACGCACCCGGCCGACGAGCGACTGGCCATCAACTCGCTGGGCTATTGGTCGAATCTGGCGCGCATTGCCGACCAGGCTCATCTCGACATGCTGTTCTTTGGTGATGTCCTGGGCTTCTACGACGTGTTTGGTGGCAACGCCGATGCAGCCATGAAATGGGCTGTGGAGGCACCGGCCAACGACCCGCTGATGATCATCCCGGCATTGGCGGCGGTCACGCAGAACCTGGCCTTTGGCGTCACCGTGACCACCAGCTATGAACATCCTTTTACCCATGCCAGACGCTTCAGTACGCTGGATCACCTCACCAACGGCCGGGTCGGCTGGAACATCGTCACCTCATACCTCTCCAGCGCCGCCCGCAACTTCGGCCTGGAGCAGATGATCAAGCACGATGATCGTTATGAACGCGCCGAAGAGTTTCTTGATGTGGTGTACAAACTCTGGGAAGGCAGTTGGGCCGACGACGCCGTGGTCGCGGACAAGGCGCGTCAGCTCTACGCCCGGGGCGAGCGTGTGCGACCGATCAATCATGCAGGTGAGCATTACCGGGTGGCCGGGCCCCACCTGACTTCTCCGTCGCCACAGCGCACACCCCTGTTGATTCAGGCGGGCTGGTCGGGGCGTGGTCGTGAGTTCGCCGCCAAACACGCTGAATTGATCTTCATTGCCAAGTCCAATCCCCAGGAAATTCGTCTGGGGTTGGAGGAAATCTGGGCCAAGGCCCAGGCCCGTGGTCGTCAGCGTGAGGATGTGAAGTCCCTGACCGTGTTGCGCATCGTCACGGCAAAAACAGAGATCGAAGCCCAGCGCAAATATGACGAACTGCAAAGCAACTATCACTTGCAGGCCCAACTGGTCAGCTATGCCGGCGACACCGGAATCGATATCGGGCGCTACGCCGACAACGAGGCACTGTCGACTCACACCGAGGGCATGACCTCTTATGTGATGCACCCCGATGGCAGTGGCAAACCCTTGACAGCCGGCGACGTCAAACAGCGCTTTGCCAAGGTCACCCGTGGCAGTGACCTCATCCTTGTGGGGACCCCGCAACAGGTGGCCGAGCGCATCGAAGAACACGCGCGCATTTCCGGCACCAGTGGCTACATGATCAATCCGCTGATCAGTCCGGGCAGTCTTGAGGATTTTGTCGAACTGGTGATCCCGGAACTGCAAAAGCGCGGCCTATACCGTACCCAACCGCAAAGCGGTACTTTCCGCTCGCGGCTGCGGGCCGACGGATCGAGCCATTTGCCAGCGTCGGCTTATGGCGCCTCGTTCCGTTTCGAACAAGGCGCGTAGAGGGCGCTCGATAGTGCTGTGGCTCGGCCCGCTCAGGGCTGGGCCGCTTCTGCCTGGCGCCAGATGAGTTTGTGGGTGTCATACCCCTGTTTGCGGGCCATCTCGAGTAACTGGTCGCGGGTCTCGCTGCTCACGGTGGGGGTACGCGACAGCAGCCAGAGGTATTCGCGATTGGGATGGCCGACCAGCGCAACGCGGTAGGCCGGGTCGTGGTACAGCACCCAGTAGTTGCCTTTGGTCAGGCCCGGCAGCAGACGGCTGAACCAATTATCGAACCGGACCCAAAGCTTGTCGGTACTGCCCGGCTGCTGCGGTTCGGCAATGCCCCGGGCTTCGTTCCACTGGCCGTCATGATCCTGGCAGCGGTTGTCGACGTCGATCCTGCCGTCCTCACGCAGGGCGTAGTGCGCTTCAGAGCGCACGCAGTTGCGTTGGAAGAACATCGGTAGCCTGGCCAGCTCATACCAGGTGCCCTGGTAGCGTTGCAGATCAACCTGCATGGTCGTGGGCGGCTGTTTATCGCCGGAGCCGGCGCACCCGGCCAAGGCCAGGGTCAGGGTCAGGGTCAGGCAAGCGAGCAGCAGGGTCGTACGCGTGGCCATGAAAAACCTCCAGATTTAACGCGCAAAGTCAGAACTCACCTGCGTTAGAGGCGAGTACCTGGCAAAAAGTTGTACAAGCTTTACTCCATCTCGGTAAAAAGCTATACAAATAGCTACTCTTGTACAATATTGTGCTGAAGACAGGAGGCTCTGATGAACGTGATTGAGGCAAGACGCACTTTCAAACATCGCCTGTCGAAGGCCTGTCTGCTGTTGCTGTTCTTCGCCGTGTCGGCCTCGGCGGATTGGCGGCCCACGGTTCCCGAGGCGCGTCTGGTCGGCCGGGGTGATTTCAGCTGGTTTGGCATGAGCCTCTACACCGCGCGCTTGTGGAGCTCCGAGGCGCCGCCGGCGTGGGGTCAGCCCTTTGCGCTCGAATTGACGTATCGCCGTGCACTTTCAAGGGACACGCTGGTCAAGGCCAGCCTGGATGAAATGCGCCGCCTGGGCGGGGCGAGCCTGGACGACGCCACCCTGCAGCGGTGGGCCGCTGAAATGCGTGAAGCCTTCGTTGATGTTCAGCCCGGCATGCGCATTACCGGGGTCTACCTGCCCGACAAAGGCTGCATGTTCTACGTCGACGACCAGCTTCGCCGGCGAGTGACTGATACCCGATTCGCCCGTGCGTTTTTCGACATCTGGCTCGATCCGCGGGCGCGAGATCCACAGTTGCGCCAGCGCCTGCTGGGGCTGGCCGGCCCTGCTGAATAGGCGCCTTCTGAAGAGGAGATAGACATGCGGCGAATACTGTTACTGATTGGCAGTCTGTTGCTGGCCAGCTGCGGCAATGTCGGCGTGGAACACTATGCCCAGGAACGACCGAGCCTGGATCTGGCGGCGTTCTTTTCCCGGCCGGTGCAAGCCTGGGGCCTGTACCAGAATCGCTCGGGCGAAGTGGTCAAGCGCTTCCACGTCCAGATCGAAAGCCATAGAGAGGGACAGCGCCTGATCCTCGACGAGCGTTTTGTGTACAGCGATGGCACGCGCCAGCAGCGGGTCTGGACCCTGGAACCGGATGGCCCCATGCGCTGGCGTGGCCGGGCGAGCGACGTGATTGGCGAAGCCCTGGGCGAGGTTGCCGGCAACGCGCTGCGCTGGCGCTATCGCCTTGACCTGCCGGTGGACGGCAAGCATTGGGAGGTGGATTTCGACGACTGGATGTACCTGATGGACGACGACACCCTGATCAATCGGTCGAGCATGAGCAAATTGGGTGTCGAATTGGGGCAGGTGAGTCTGTTCTTCCGCCGCCAGCCGTAGCAGCTGTCATGTGTTTGTCAGCGCGGCGCGGCCAGTCGCAGGGCGAGGGGCAAAGCTGCTGCCCACAGCGGTGCCAGCAGCAGGGCGGTGCCAAGGGTGCCCCAAGGCAAACCGACCCCGGCCAGTGGCGCACCGGCGATGTACGCCAGAGGGCCACCGATCAGGCCGAGGAGTGCGCCGTACCACATCGGGTTCCGGGCCCAGGCCAGGCTGTGGCGAAGTCCACTTGCCAGCACCAACCAGAGCAGTGCCAGCCACAGTGGCAGGGGCGGCCGGTCAAATTCGAAAACCCCCAGCGCGCCAAGGCCGGCATCCATCAACCAACCGGCCACGCCCACACGTAGGAGCGCACGGGCTTCCTCGCCGGGCCGTGGACAAACCGCCACATGGATCACCAAACCGACCGCTGCCAGCAGTAGCAGCCAAGGGTGCCTGGCGCCCAGCACACAGCCCCACCAGCCGGCCTGCATCCATAGCGCGTTGGCGATCAGCCATGCCCGGCTCGACATCAGGCGCTCGGCTGCGATGTGCTGCGCGTAGCAGGGGCTGGGTTCAGCATTGCGAAAGGCTTGGCGAAAGGGGGCTGGCAGGCGGACATGGCAGGTTCCAGGCAACGTTGTACAAATCGGAAAGTCTGTACAGATAAGCCTGAAGCCTAGGGGTAAAGTTGTACAAGTCAATCAAGGCTCGCGACGGGCCAGCCGCGCGACCCATGGATTGGCGCTCAAACCATGCAGGACCACGCTGAGCAAGACCGTACACACCGCGATGGCGCCTACCATGCGACCAGCCTCCAGCGGGTAATCCAGGATCATGATGGCAAAGACGATGGTGGCCAGTCCGCGTGGGCCGAACCAACCGATGAACAGTCGGGTTTCGTAATCGAAGGCCGTGCCTGCCAGGCTGATCAGTACCGGCAGCACGCGAATCACCGTCAGACTCAGCACCGCATAGAGCCAGATGACCGGGGTGAGATTGCCCCAGACCCGAGGGATGACCAGGGCGCCGAACACGATCCAGGTAATCACCGATAGCGGCGTGGCGAATTCTTCGCTGGACTCAAGCAGGCGATGCTTTTGCTCGGAAAACAGACTGCTCGCCAGTAACCCGCCGACGAATGCGGCAATGAATCCGCTGCCACCGAGTGTTTGCGCTGTGGCAAAGCACAGGAGGGCGAGTCCGGGCAGCGTCAGTTGTGACCATATGGGCGATTGCCAATCCTGTTTTGAGGCGTAGCGAAACATCAGCCAGGCAATAAAAGTCAGGGCCAGCCCGACGACGGCACCGATCCCCAGTTCCTCAACGAACAATTGCGCGGCCAGTGCCAGGGGGGACCGGGTCTGTTCTTCGACCAGCAACGCCAGGAACATCAACAGCACCGGCACGCAGATACCGTCATTCAACCCACTTTCAACGTTCAACCCTTCACGCACGGCGCCGGGAACCTTGGGATTGCTCACCACCGCCTTGCCCAGCGCCGCGTCGGTGGGGGCCAGGAGGGTCGCCATGATTGCCAGTTCCACCGACGGTATCTGCGGAAACAGCCAATGACCGACCAGCCAACCACCAATAATCGTCAGCGGCAGCCCGATCATCAGCAAGCGCAACGGCAATCCTTCGTGGGCTTTGAGAACCTTCAGATCGGCATTGGCGGCATCGCTGAATAAAACAATCGCCAATGTCAGCTCTGCGAGGATCTTCAGGCCGTCCTTGTCGATCCGGGGCGCCAAAACGCCCAGGAACGCCGGGCCGAGAATCAGGCCGACGAGCATGAACATCAGAGGACCATTGAGCAGGCGCGTCTCGATACCCCCGGCAAATAGGCTGTAGAGCAGGAGGAAGGCGGCGAAGAAGGCGAGGTTCTGATACATCGACGGCATGCCTGTGCGGGGACCGGTTTCGGATGTAAACGGTGTTGATCTAAGTTGGATTCGCGCGTGGTTGGGGCATCTGATTTAAATCAAGGTATGGCCAGATTCTCGCCGTCAGTGGTGAAAACCCACATCGCACCTAGACTTGACTGGCGTTCGAGTGCAGTTGCGAAATGAAAGCTTTATAGAAAATGCCGACACGCAGCCGGCTCCGCAATGACGCACCACGAAGTGTCTTCAGTGACTTGCAGGGTGTATAGGGATGAACCATTTATTCGACGCCGTCACACTTGGGTTGCTGGCATTACTGCCCTTGATCAATCCACCCACCACCGTGGCGCTATTTCTGGCTTTATCCCAGGGGTTCAGTCGTGAAGAAAAAAATCAGCAGGCTTTCCTGACGGCCTTTTACGTGTTCATCATCATGCTGGTGACCTATTACATCGGTGAGTTTGTGATGGGCGTATTCAGTATCTCCATTCCGGGCCTGCGAATTGCCGGGGGTGGAATCCTAGTCGTGATCGGCTCAAGCATGTTGTTTCCAAAACCGCGCGTAGCAACGGTCGGCGATGACGGGGGGAAAAAAACCAGCTTTGCTTTCATCCCTTTGGCCATGCCCAGCACAGCCGGCCCGGGCACTATCGCAATGATCATCAGTGCTTCGGCCACCATTAAAAACAGTACAAACTTTCCACATTGGGTATTGCTGACGGCTCCGCCACTGATATTCCTTGTCACCGCTTTGACACTTTGGGGTTGCTTGCGCGCGTCGGATTTAATCATGAAGCTGACGGGGGAGTCGGGCATCGATGCCATTTCACGTTTGATGGGTTTCATACTGGTGTGCATGGGCGTTCAATTCGCTATCAACGGATCGGTCGAGATCATTCAAATGATCATCAACAATAACGCTCAGATAATACGTACCCCCTAGGTTTGCCCAGCGCTGCAGGTATCCAGGTTTCAGCAGCAATATCCCGCCGGACTGAGCCGGTTCGGGCCTGCGGGATTGACATTAATCAAACCAAATAACCACCACAGGCCCAGAATCCAGCAATCCGCCGAATTGCTCAGGGGCCTGGCATGTCTGTTAAATCGCCCATTCCAGACTTTACTCGCGCGCCTGCGCTGGAAGAAGGCCAGCATTTCAGTCGTCCCGCCCTCTGGCTCACTTGGCTGCTGGGCGCGGCCATGTTTGCGACGGTCGTGGGCGTCGCACTGCAATTCACCGACGTCGAATCCTTCACGCGATTGCTGACGGAGGCAGAGCCGCTCTGGCTCATTGCCGCCTTCGGCTTGCAAGCCCTGACCTATATGGCACAGGGGCAAGTCTTTCGTGTAGTACTCAAGGCCGGGGCTCAACACCTTTCACTCTGGGATGCGGGCAAGCTCAGCCTGATGAAGCTGTTTGTCGATCAAGCCTTGCCGTCTTCCGGGATCAGCGGGGCCTTTGCGGTTGTCGCCTCGTTCGTGCGTCTCGGGTTTGCCAAACCGGTGGTGCTGGCGTGCCTTGTCCTGGATCTGTCCGGGTACTTCCTGGCCTATGTGCTGTCTGTTGGCGTGGCGCTGCCGGTGGTGATTTTTCAGGGGCATGCCACGGCCGCCGTGGTGACCACCTGCGGGGTGTTTGTGGCGGTCAGTCTGGTGCTGGCGGTAATCACGCCAAGGCTGGCCGACAATAAACGTCTGGCGACCCATATTCCGGGTCAGCGTTTTTCGATTGTTGCCAAGGGCGTCGCGTTAATCACCGGTGCGGATCGGACGTTGGTACGCAACCACGCATTGCTCTGGCGCATCACGCTGCTGGAGCTGGCGATCATCGTGCTGGACAGCGCAACGCTGTGGGTGTTGGTGCGCGCGTTGGGCGTCTCGGCTCCGCCCTTGGGGTTGTTTGCCGGCTTCATGCTGGCCAGTGTCTTGCGCAGTATCGGTGTTGTGCCGGGTGGCCTTGGCGCCTTCGAAGCGGCGGCCGTGGTGACGTTGCATTGGGTCGGGGTGAACGTTGCGGTGGCGTTGTCCGCGACATTGTTGTTTCGCGGTTTGACGTTCTGGTTACCGATGTTGCCCGGTCTCTGGCTCGCGCATCGTGAATGGCATTCCAGTGCCACACAGCCCGCGCATGATGTCAGCACGGATTACTGGAGCCCGTCGCTCAGCCAGTTATTCAGCACGTTGCACAGCAAGCCGACGGGGTTGAGCGATGCCCAGGCCAAGGCCCGACTGCGCCGCGCGCCACTTCGAGCCAAGGACCGACCACAGGGATTGGCCAGGCTGGTGCTGGAGCAAATGCGCACACCCCTGGTCCTCATTCTGATTGCCGGCGCACTGGTAGCCGTGGTGGTGGGCGACTGGCTCGACGCGGCGATTGTCGGGTGCATTGTGCTGATCAGCGCGGTGCTCAGCGCCTGGTATGAAAATCGCGCCAGCCACGCGGTGGAGCAGCTGCGCAACAAGATCGCCTTGCGTGCGACGGTCCGTCGGGACGGCAAGACCCTGGAGGTAGCCGCCAGTGAGGTGGTGCCAGGCGACGTCCTGCTACTCAGCGCCGGCAGCCTGATTGCCGCTGACGGCCGTATCCTGCAGGCACTTGATTGTTTCATCTCGGAGAGCTTGCTGACCGGCGAAACCTTTCCGGTCGAAAAGCTGCCAGGTGACTGTGCCCCCGATGCCACCCTGGGACAGCGCCATAATTGTGTGTTCATGGGCACCTCGGTCCGTAGCGGAACGGCCGTGGTACTTGTGACGCGTTATGCCCAGGACAGCGAGATCGGTCACATCGCCAAGACCTTGTCCCTAAGGCCTCCCGAAACCGAATTCGAACGTGGCTTGCGGCATTTTGGTGGCTTGCTGTTGAGGGTGATGCTGGTGATCACCATCGTCGTGTTCGGCATCAACATCTTGCTGCATCGCCCGCCCCTCGACACGTTGTTGTTCGCCATCGCCTTGTCCATCGGGCTGTCGCCGGAACTGTTGCCGGCGATTCTCAGCATCACGCTGGCCAAAGGCGCGCAGCGCATGGCTGCCAAAGGGGTGATCGTGCGCCACCTCAACGCCATCGAAAACCTCGGGGCCATGGACATTCTGTGTACCGACAAGACCGGTACGCTGACCCGGGGTGTCGTGGTGCTGGACGCTGCGATGGATGTGGAAGGTGTCGCCGCCACTGATGTCTTGCAACTGGCAGTGTTCAATTCCAGTTTGCAGACCGGGATGCGCAACGCCATGGACGATGCCATCAGCCTGGCCGGCAAAGACCTGGCCCCGTGCACTGACGTCATCAAATTCGATGAAGTGCCCTATGACTTTGTCCGCAAACGCCTCAGCGTGGTGGTGGCCAATGCGCCTGAAGCCAGCAGGCTGATGGTGACCAAGGGCGCCCTGGACAACGTGCTTGAAGTTTGCACGCACCTGCGCCGTGGTGAACAGGTTGTCACGCTGAACGACGCGGAACGGGCGGCAATCGCAAAACGTTTCGCGGACTGGAGCGAGCAGGGCTTCCGAGTCCTTGGCCTCGCCACTCGCGCATTGCCCGATCAGCCGCACTACGGTCGGGACGAAGAAAAGGACATGACCTTTCGCGGGTTTCTGTTGTTCTTTGACCCGCCCGAACCCGGGGTCAAGGACACCATCGCCGCCCTGGACGGGTTGGGTGTGAAAGTGAAGATCATCAGCGGCGACAATCATCTGGTCGCCCGCCATGTCGGCCTGGCGGTGGGCCTGCCGGTGGAGCGAATCATCACCGGTGGTGAACTCTCGGCGATGAAAGATGAGGCCTTGATGCACCTGGCGCCACTGACAACCCTGTTCGCCGAGGTCGATCCCAACCAGAAGGAACGCATCATCCGGGCCCTGCAAAAGACCGGGCATGTGGTTGGGTACATGGGGGATGGCATCAATGATGCCCCGGCACTGCAAGTCGCCGATATCGGGATTTCCGTGGACAACGCTGCCGACGTGGCCAAACAGGCTGCCGACTTCGTGTTGCTGGAGCACGATCTGAATGTCCTGCGCGAAGGGATCGAAGAGGGGCGGCATACCTTTGCCAATACCCTCAAATACATATCGATCGTCTCCAGCGCCAACTTCGGCAACATGATCAGCATGGCCCTTGCTTCCCTGGCGCTGCCTTTCCTGCCGCTGCTGGCCAAGCAGATATTGCTCAACAACTTTCTGTCCGACATCCCTTCAATGGGGATTGCCAGCGACAACGTCGACAGGGAATGGCAAAGCACGCCTCACCGGTGGAACATCACGCAGATTCGTAATTTCATGGTGGTGTTCGGGCTGGTCAGCTCGCTGTTCGACATCCTGACGTTCGTGGCCCTGTACCTGATGGCGCAGATGGTTCCCGAAGTATTCCGCAGCGGCTGGTTCGTGGAGTCGTTGCTGACTCAACTGCTGACGATCTTCATCGTGCGCACCTACAAACCGTTTTACCAAAGCCGTCCGGCGAAACTGCTGATCGCCAGTGCATTGGGTATCGGCTTGCTGGCCATAGGACTGCCATACAGCCCGGTAGCCCAATGGTTCGGCCTGGTGCCTTTGCCGCTCCCTATCCTGTTGCTGATGCTGGCAATCAGTCTGGTGTACATGGTGTCGGCCGAGTTCGTGAAGCGGGTTTTTTATCGGCGTCAGCGCCAGGGGGATCATCGCGTATGAGGCCGGTACAACGCGTTGATGGGGGAGGGTGTCTCGGGCCACTGAGGCATTCAGGATGCTATTGGTACTTCGACGCTATTTCATCAAGGCTGTTTCCCAAGCCCCAAGTTCAAAGCCCTCCGCCGAAGCGGTACTGCCAGACGATGCCAATGGCATCGTATTCGCTGCCCGTACGAGTATGTGCGCCATTGCTCGCATTGAGCTTCACCGAATTATTTCGATTCAACGGTAGCGTGAGGGTGAATCCATAGCGTGTGTTTTCCTGAAAGTCATGGTTACCGACGCCATCGATTGAAGTACTCCCCCCCTCAAAGTAGGTCGAATCCAGCGACACCCAGACTCCGTTATCAAAGGCATAGATAAAATGCGCCTGTACCTGGTAGATCGGGTTCTGGGAGAGTGTGCGGTCGCCGAGGTACTCGTTATTGTCGGTGTAGTAGGTTCCCGCGGCGGACAGTTCCAGGGTCACCGGCCCCAGACGCTTGGAAATCCCCAGTTCGGGCTTGAACGACCAGCGGTTGTTGCCGAGATTCACCAGCTTGTTCGCGTCGTACTGGCCCAGTGGCGCCGTGATCGCCAGGCTGGTGCCGATAATCACATCCTGTTGATAGTTAGGGAATTCAGCCAGGGACATCGCCGGGGCGCCATACAAGTTGACCGAAAAGCGAAATCTTGGATCGATCAATCCCGTCACATCACGTTCCCTGGGTTCACCGGCAAACAGGGCAGAACCCGTCAATCTTGCCTCAGGCACGACGATATCGAACTTCCCGGAGCGGCCCCAGACATCCAGGGATCTGGCAAATGCAAACACGACAGTCTTGATATTGAGCTTGGCATCCTGGAGCGGGACGGAGGGGTTGGCCGTCACGTTGCCACGGAGATCGCTATAGCCCATGAGCAGGAAATTGATACCAACCGGCGTATTGGCGTAGGACCTGGGTTCGAGATCCTCTGCGCCCGCAATGGAGGGGACGAGGATGAGCGAAGCGGATGCGAAACGAATCAGCCGAACGACGCAGAGTTGGCGTTTCATCCACATTCGCTCGCTTCCTGTCAGGTCCTGAAGTTCTAAGTATTGTAGTAGCGCATCTGGATTCGACTGGTATTGCTGGTTGCCTTGGCGCTCGGCTGGCTGGTCTTCGTTGATGGCGCCCGCGCAGCTTTTGCGCACTACGCAACAAGACGTTGCGCCATGTCCATATTCTCTCGGTGGAGCGAGCCGCCTACTTTGTGACCTGACAAACATCCAGCGGGTGACCTTCATTGGAAAGTCACTGCTGCCGAATTTCAGGAGTCCATGGCATGAGTGTTTCAGCAAGCGGCACAGCAGCGGCTTTAACAAAAGCTTCAATGACGAGAGGGATGGTTCTGCTTTTTGCGTTTTGTTGTGGGGCCATCGTGGCCAACATCTATTACGCACAACCGATCATCAGCTTGATCGCCCCGGATATCGGCATGTCGAATGGCAGCGCCAGCTTTATCGTATCGCTGACTCAAATTGGTTACGCACTGGGTTTGTTTTTCCTGGTTCCGTTGGCGGACCTCATGGAAAACCGCCGACTGATGATTGCGACGATCGTGGTCACCATCGTCAGCCTGATCGCCGCGGGTTTGGCCAGGCAGCCGAGTGTGTTCCTTGTCGTCTCGGCACTCATCGGTTTCAGCTCTGTTTCCGTGCAAATGCTGATTCCATTGGCCGCGCATCTGGCGCCGGAAGAGTCGCGCGGCCGAGTGGTGGGCGGGATCATGGGGGGCTTGCTGTTGGGGATCCTGCTTGCGCGGCCGCTGTCGAGCCTGGTTGCTGATCATTTTGGCTGGCGGGCCGTATTTATCGGCGCGGCTGCGTTGATGCTCATCATCTCCATGGTGATCGGCATGACCATGCCCAAATGGCAACCGACCCATCGCGCGTCCTATGGTCAGTTGCTGAAGTCCCTTGGACAACTGTTTTGCCGCGAGCCGGTATTGCGTCAGCGAGCGCTCTATCAAGGGTTGATGTTTGCCGCCTTCAGTTTGTTCTGGACCGCTGTGCCGCTGGTATTGAGCCGTGAGTTCGGCCTCACGCAAAGTCAGATTGCGATTTTCTCTCTGGTCGGCGCCATCGGTGCAATCGCCGCACCTCTCAGTGGGCGTCTCGCTGATGCAGGACACACTCGACGCGCCTCACAGTTGGCCATGATATTGGCCGCAGTGAGTTTTCTGCCGGCCTTCATCAATCCTTTTTACGGTGTGATTGGCCTGGCGGTTACAGGTATCGCGCTGGATTTTGCAGTGCAGATGAACATGGTGCTTGGACAACGAGCCGTCTACGCCTTGGGCACTGCCAACCGAGGCCGTCTGAATGCGTTGTACATGATCAGCATTTTCATTGGCGGGGCGACCGGCTCCTCGGTGGCCAGCTCGCTTTATGAACACTTTAGCTGGTTGGCGATTGCCGCAGTCGGCAGTGCATTGTCGCTGGTGACCTTGATCATCTTCCTGGTGGTGTCCCGTAGAGACAGGCAGAGCCACTGAGTCATCGCGCCGCCTGGACTCCTGCCCGGGAACTGATCTGCTCACGTCCTCAGACGCCGGGGCGGGGTTCATAGCCAGCGCATTCTTTTGTTTTGTATGATGCCTCGACGAAGCTCTAGTGAGGCGTTATGCAAGACTCAAAAAACGTAGACGAGAAAGCGCCGCAAACTTCAGCGGACTCACAGGGCACTGTCAAAGCGACGACTCGGCGCCTTTCGCCAGAGGTCCGGGAAAAGCAGATCGTGCAGAAGGCCATTGAGCACTTTGCGACGTGTGGATTCTCTGGAAGCACCCGTGAGCTGGCGCGACAACTGGACATTACCCAGCCGCTGCTTTATCGCTATTTCCCCAGCAAAGAAGCCTTGATCGACCGTGTTTACGACGAGGTGTATCAGTGGGATGCCTCTTGGGAGACGATGATCAAGGATCGTTCGCAACCCCTTCAGGCGCGCCTGGTGCGTTTCTATACCTCATACGCCAACGTGATTCTGCGCCGAGAATGGATTCGCATCTTCGTTTTCGCCGGATTGACCCGTGAAGGCATCAACGATCGCTATCTGGCCAAATTGCGTGAGCGAGTCTTCATTCCTGTTATTGCCGAAATTCGCCATACCCATGGTCTGGCGCCATCCTGCGGTGAAACGATCAATGAAAAGGAGCTCGAACTGATCTGGAGTTTGCATGCCAGCATTTTCTATATCGGCGTGCGCAAGTGGATCTACGATCTGCCGGTGACCGAAGACATTGATGCGCTGATAGAGCAGATGGTCGATGCGTTCCTCAATGGCGGTCCGCATGTATTGGCTCAGGTCGACAACGACCTCGGCGAGACGCCTCGCTTGAATTGATTTTTCGGTTTTCCCGCCTCCTGGCATCTTGCTTCCCCCTTCTTTTTGTCGACCACTCATCACCTGTTTCAGCCTTTGGCCGTACGGGTGGTGGGAGGGCGCGCACCTCGCTATTTCGCCCTGAAACGCCCATTCCCAACGCCTGAAACTCGTCCTGTAGAGACGTCACCACGACGTGTTTAAAGGGCAGTCCTCAAAAAATCTGGTCCTGCGGCTATTTACTTCAATTTCGTCAGGCCTTACTGTTTATCAACCGATAAATAAATACAAAAAAACGTTGGAGGCATCATGCAAGTCCGAAAACTCGCTCATTACTCGATCCGGTCGTTCGACCTGGAGAAGTCCAGCCAATTTTATGAAAGGGTGCTCGGTTTCACCCCCGGCTACCGGCCGCCGTTCGACTTTCCCGGCGTGTGGTTGTACATGGGAGGGGACGAGCAAGATTTTGGTACGGTCCACATTATCGGGATCGATCCCTCCAACCCCGAGGGTCTGCAGAAGTACCTCGGCGACAAGGAAATCCCGCTGAAGGGCACTGGAACCGTGGATCACATTGCGTTTCTGGTAACAGGCCTGGTTGAGTTCTGGGGTGTCCTGGAAGTCGAAGGCATCGCCTGGCGTGATCGCACGGTTCCGAGCCTGGGCCTGCATCAGGTCTTCATCGAAGACCCTTCCGGCGTCACCATCGAACTCAACTTCCCGGCCTCCGAATTTGAAGCCGTCGGTTCCTACGCCGCCCATGCCGCCCATGCCGCTGGGGCTGTGGAGGTGCAGCCATGACTCATATCTCGGACAAACGTCGCGCTATCGTCGTGGGTGGTTCGCTGGGTGGTCTGTTTGCGGCGAACATGTTGCTTCGCAAGGGTTGGGATGTAGAGGTCTTCGAGCGTGTGCCGGATGAACTGGCCGGACGTGGCGCTGGGATCGTTACACACCCTGAATTGTTCGAAGCAATGGCCGCAGCGGGCATCCCGCTGGATGCGTCGGTAGGTATCGATGTGCTGTCGCGCGTCACGTTGGACCAGGACGGCGATGTCGTACTCGAGAACGCGCTGCCGCAAACCCTGACGGCATGGGGGAAGATGTACCAGGTGCTTCGCGGCGCGTTTCCAGACTCGCTCTATCGTAGCGGTGGCAGCGTCGTCTCGGTCGAAAGCACAGAGTCCCACGCCAGTGTCACATTGGCTGATGGCACCACTCATCAAGCCGACATCATTATCGCTGCCGATGGATTTCGCTCGACGATTCGCCAGCAGCTTCTGCCTGACTTACACCTGCAGTACGCCGGCTATATCGCATGGCGCGGCTTGGTCGACGAAGCTGTTCTTTCCGACTCCGCTCACGCATCGCTCTTCGATAAATTTGCGTTCTGTCTACCTCCGCGCGAGCAGATTTTGGGGTATCCGGTTGCCGGACAGTCGAACAGCACCCATGCAGGAGAGCGTCGGTACAACTTTGTCTGGTACCGCACCAGCGGCGACGATGAGTTGAAGGATCTGCTCCGGGATGAGAGCGGCAAGCAGTTTGAAGGTGGAATTCCTCCGGCACTGATACGCCGTGATGTGCTCGCCAATATGTATAAGTCCGCCGATACGCTACTGGCGCCGCAGTTTGCCGAAGTCGTGAAGAAAGCAACGCAACCGCTGTTCCAGCCGATTTACGACCTGGAAGTACCGAAGATGAATTTCGGACGCATCGCCTTGCTCGGCGACGCTGCATTCGTGGTCCGTCCCCATTGCGGTATGGGTGTCACCAAGGCGGCCGGTGATGCCTTGGCCATCGTCGAAGCACTTGAGCGTCATGCATCCGTTGAAGATGCCCTGGCGGACTATAGCCAACAACGTTGCCGTTTCGGCGCCTCGATCGTTCAGCACGCCAGGCATCTTGGCGCGTATATGCAGGCGCAATTGAAAAGCGAGCAAGAACGCGAAATGGCTGAGTTGTACCGGACTCCAGAAGCCGTGATGCGCGAAACGGCAGTGCCCGTGAAGTTTTAATTCAGTTACACGTCCTTCGCAGGAGAGAACCATGGAACATGCATATCCGCAAGCCGGTGGCCCGGCCGTGTCCGCTGAACAGCTTGAAGACACTCTTCAAAATCCGATTCTGGAAAACCCGCAGTTTCGTGCATTGGTCAAACAGCGACGAATATTCTCGTGGAGCATGACGGCTCTCATGCTGGCGGTATATTTCGGTTTTATTCTTTCGCTGGCCTTTATTCCTTCCCGCCTGGGTACACCGATCACCGAAGGCCAACCCATGACGTGGGGCGTGCCGATTGGTTTCGGAATGCTCGCCTTTACGGTGCTTCTCGTGGCTGTCTACGTATGGCGCACCAACACCTGCTATGACCCCAAAATAAAAACAATCATCAGGAGCTTCAACAAATGAAGCGTCTTCTTATTGCACTCTCGGCCGTCCTTGGTTCGGCAACCGTATACGCGAGCGATGTCCCTGCCGCAGTGCCCAAACATAACTCCATTGCCATAGGCATGTTTCTGGCGTTCGTCGTGTTCACTCTATTTGTCACACGATGGGCCGCGCGCAAGAACAATAGCGTTGCCGATCACTATGCCGCAGGGGGGAAAATCACCGGGTTCCAGAATGGTTGGGCCATAGCCGGAGACTACATGTCCGCAGCGTCTTTACTGGGCATCTCCGCGTTGGTGTTTACCAGTGGTTTCGATGGACTGATTTACTCGATCGGCTTTCTCGCCAGTTGGCCAATTATCCTGTTTCTGATCGCGGAGCCTCTGCGCAACCTTGGGCGCTACACCCTGGCGGACGTTCTGTCCTACAGGCTGAAGCAAAGACCCATACGGGCTTTTGCGGCGTCCAGCTCCATCGTGATCGTGTTGCTTTACCTGGTGTCGCAACTGGTTGGCGCCGGCAAACTGGTGGAACTGCTGTTCGGCTTCGATTACACCGCGGCCGTACTGCTCGTCGGCACGCTGATGGTCATCTATGTTTTCTTTGGCGGGATGCTGGCAACCACCTGGATTCAGATCATCAAGGCCGTGTTACTGCTGACCGGCTGTGTCTTCATGGCGTTCATGGTGTTGTCCGAGTTCGGATTCAGCCTGAACCAATTGTTCACTCAAGCCACCCAGGTTCATCCATCCCATGGCGCAATCATGAGCCCCGGAGGTTTGATCACCGACCCGGTATCCGCCATTTCCCTGGGGTTGGCACTGGTCTTCGGTACGGCGGGTCTTCCACACATTCTCATGCGGTTTTTCACCGTCGGTGACGTTAAAGCCGCGCGCCAAAGCATTCTTTATGCTTCCGGTCTTGTAGGCATCGGGTATGCGCTGATTGTGATTATCGGCTTCGGCACCATCGCCCTGGTGGCGAGCAATCCGGCCTATCACGATGCATCCGGTGGAATATTGGGTGGCGTTAACATGGTCGCGATTCACCTTGCCCATAACGTCGGCGGTAATGTCTTCCTCGGATTCATGTGTGCGGTGTCGTTCTCGACGATATTGGCGGTGGTGGCAGGGTTGACCCTGGCGGGCTCGTCAGCGGTTTCTCACGACCTCTATGCCCATGCTTTGCGCCGTGGCACCGCCACCGACGGTGACGAAATGCGCGTCTCTCGTGTGACGACCATCGTACTGGGTGTGTTGTCGATCCTCCTGGCGATTGCGTTTGAAAAGCAAAACATCGCCTTCATTGTGAGCTTAACGTTCTCCATCGCCGCCAGTTCCAACTTTCCGGTGCTGTTGTTATCGATCTACTGGAAAGGCTTGACGACCCGTGGCGCCGTGATTGGCGGATCGCTGGGACTCGTCTCGGCCATCACCCTGTGCATTCTGAGTCCAACCGTTTGGGTCAAGATCCTTCATCATCAGCAAGCCTGGTTCCCTTATGAATATCCGGCCCTGTTTTCAATGGCCATCGCATTCATCGGTATTTTCTGGTTTTCCATGACCGATCGCTCCGCCAGTGCCATCAGTGAACGCAATCAATTCGAAAATCAGTTGGTCGACTCTGAACTGGGTACGCCGGCAACATGGAAGTCCCAGCTCAAGGCGGATTGATCCCGGTAGTGGCTGTCTTCATTAAATAACTTCTGAATAACGGCGCTCATGCTGCCTGTGCGGCTGGGGCATGTGCGCCTGAAAAACCGCTGAACCGTGAATACAAAAACAATAACCACAACTTGAGTGCTCATAAATGAAAGGTACTTTGACCCTTGCGGCTGCCCTGTGTGTATTGGCGCAGCAAGCCCATTCGGCTGGTTTCATTGATGATAGTAAGGCAGCGCTTAAATTGCGTAATTACTATATCAACAGCGATTATCGTGATTCCGCTACACCCGCGCAGAAAGCCGCCAATCAAAGTTATCAAGCGGAATGGGGACAGGCTTTCCAGTTGGAATATATCTCCGGATACACCCAAGGGCCTGTAGGCTTCGGTGTCGATGCGTTAGGCATGTTGGGTGTCAAGCTCGATTCAAGCACTGGTAAACATGGCAATCCAACGGGTAACAACTTCGGAGGCGTAGTGTTTCCAAGCGACGGCGACCATGCGGTTGACGATTTTTCCAGTTTGGGATTGACCGGGAAAGTGAAGATATCCAGGACCGAGTTGAAGCTAGGCACTCTGGTCCCGAAACTGCCGGTTATCTTCAGCAATGACGGGCGTCTGCTGCCGCAAACCTGGCAAGGGGCCCAGGTGACCTCCGCGGACATCAAGGACCTGACCCTGACAGGAGGGCAAATTGACGGGGTCAAGGGGCGTAACTCCAGCAATAACGAAAACATGTCCATTGCGGGTGCCAACAACCCTGTCACCGGGCGCTTTAGTAATAAATTCCTTTATGCGGGCGGAGATTACAAACTGAGCAAAGATCTGACCTTGCAATATTATTACGGCAACCTTGAAGACTTTTATAA
Organism: Pseudomonas moorei; assembly: GCF_008801475.1. GTDB lineage: Bacteria > Pseudomonadota > Gammaproteobacteria > Pseudomonadales > Pseudomonadaceae > Aquipseudomonas > Aquipseudomonas moorei. The sequence continues at coordinate 458,812 of NZ_VZPP01000001.1, forward strand.
GCAACACTTTCTCGGGCTGACTCATAATTGGGCCATCGGTTCGGGCGTTCTGACCAGCGATCTTCGATATTTCAATAGCCGGGACGATGGTGCAAACGGTCATGACCCTGCGTACTTTACGACAGGCTACTACGGCGGTAATACGATAAAAGGCAAAGTCGACAACAACCTGTTCAGTGGACTATTGACCTATGCCGTTGCCGGTCACACCTTCGGAGCCGGCTATGAGGTCAGCAACGGAAAAAGCGATTTCCCTTATTTAAACCAGGGTGACGGTCCGTCCACTTACACCATCACGGAAATGCAGGTTCAGAAGTTCGTGCACGCGGGCGAGAAGTCCTGGCAAGCACGCTACGCCTATGACTTCGCGACACTGGGCTTGCCTGGTGCGACGGCGGGGGTTGTATACGTTAAAGGAGATGACATCAATACCATCGCGTCCAGCCATTCCAGTGAGTGGGAACGCGATATAACGCTGGCCTATGTCGTGCAATCGGGACCGTTGAAAGGGGTTAGCCTCATGTGGAAAAACGCGATGGTGCGAAACAACATTCCGAACACTCGGCAACAGGATGAAAACCGGATCATCATTAATTACCAATTGGCATTGTTTTAAGCGGTATTCGGTAGAGTGGAGTTGAAACTATATTTAGCGGGTTAACTGCCCGCTTAACCGACAGGCAGCGCTTTAAGAAGTGTTGCGTGTACATGCCGTTCTCTTCCAACGGCATGTTTTATAGAAGAGAAACATTTCCCTTGAATGGGGTAGGGCGGTGCGAGTGATCCTCCACCGCTTTTTTATTCCAAGTGTGCGACAGCCGAGCGATTCAGACCGTCAGGACCGCTCACGATCCCAACGCATCCTGCCAGCCTCGTCGAGCCAGTGGCAAATCGAGCAAACGCTTGCCGGTGGCATCCTTAATGGCATTACCCAGCGCTGCGGCCATAGGGCCCTGGACGATTTCCGCAGCACCGAGAAATGGCTGGTCCGGCTGATCGAGCATGTGGATCTCGACCTGCTTCGGCACCTCGGGAAAACGCATGATCGGATAGCCACTCCAATCAAAGCTATGCAGGCCACTGGCGTCATAGAGGATTCGTTCATAGAGCGTCCAGCTGGCGGACTGCACGATGCCGCCCTGAATCTGATTGAGCAGCCCATCGGGGCTGACAATCTGACCCACATCGACGGCCGCCACCACCCGATCAATCGTCACTTGCCCGGTCTGGCGCTGCACATGCAACTGCACGGCAATGGCGCAGTAACCCATGATGTTTTTATAGCGGGCGAAGGCGAATCCGATTCCGCTGCCAGGGCCTGTTGCTTTTTGCGGCCAGCGGAACGCACTGGCCACCCGATCCACCACCGCCCGTGCACGTGGATCGCTCAAGTGATTCCGGCGAAATTGCACCGGGTCCACAGTGGCCCGGGCCGCCAGTTCATCCACCGTGCTTTCGATGGCGAACACGTTGATATGGGCACCCAGCGAACGCATGGCCGAGGTCCTGAACGGCATGCTCAGCACAAAATTCAGGTCAACCTGCAGGTTGGGAATCTCATACAACGGAACCGCGTTACGGTCGCCGTCACCCTCGGGTTGGGCGATCGGAACCGAAGGCGCAGGGGTGAAGGGTTTGGCCAATAGCCACGCCGGCAGCAGGCGCCCGGCATTGACGATGCGTTCGTTGTGCGGAGTGCTCCAGAGTTCGTATTTCCAGACACGCAGACGGCCGCTGTCGTCCAGTCCCGCTTCGACTTCGGCCAGCATTGCCGAGCTGTAGGGCTCCCAGAGATTTTCCTGTTCGCGCATCCATTGCACCCGTATGGGTTTGCCAGGCAGGGCCATGGCGATCAACGCGGCATCGGCGGCAGCGTCATCGGCGCCGTTGTGACCATAGCAGCCGGAGCCTTCAGCATGGATGCAGCGCACCTGCTGCACGGGCAGCCCCAGCATCTCGGCAATGCCATTGCGCAGCGGATAAACACCCTGCGTATGGGTCCAGACGGTCAGCGTCCCATCCTTGAACCACGCCACCGCACAAGACGGTCCGATGGAACCGTGCATCAGGTATTGCTTGGTCACCCGTGCCTTGTACCCACGGGACTCAGGTTGCGTGAGGTGACCCTTGGCGCTCACCGGGTAGCGCCGCGCTGGCAGCTCGGTAAGCAGTTGATGGATGTGTGTCGAGTCAGGTAGCGGATTACCTTCGGTCCAGCGGGCAGCGGCGTAGCCTTCGCGCATGGCCTTGACCGCCAGCCACTCATCGGTGGCGACCACAGCGAGGTAACTGCCGTTGCGGACCAGCTTCACCACACCGGGCAGTTTGTTGAGGGCGGCCTCGTCAATGTCCAGTAGCTGACTGCCGCGCCGGGGAGGACGTATCACGCGGGCATGCAGCATGTCCGGCAGGCGTATGTCCTGCACATAGGCCGCACCTCCGCTGACCTTGGCCGGGATGTCCAGCCGAGGCAATGACTGGCCGATCAGGGTGAAGCTGCTGGCTGGCTTGAAGGGGGAACTGGCCGAGGCGAAGCGATGCAATTGAACCCCGACCACCGCTTGTACGTAGGTCATGCTGCGGCCTTGACCATCGTGGATCACCGCGTCCCGTGTGCTCAGGCTGTCGATGTTGGATTGCCATTGGCGTGCCGCGGATTCGAGTAACAACTGACGCACCTGGGCCGCAGCGTTGAACAGTGCAGTACCGCTGTCGACTATGGTATGGCTGCCGGCGGTGTAACCCTCATTGGGCGTCAGCGCAGTGTCGGCCGTGAGAAAACGAATGAGACCCGGTGACACTTCCAGGCGTTCCGCGGCGATCTGCAGGAGCGCGGTCTTGACGCCAGTGCCCAGTTCCACTTTGCCGGTGTAGACGGTAATGCCGTCTTTCGCATCAATGCGGATCCAGGCGTCCAGATACGGCGTGGCCCGCAGGCTGCCGGGCAAATCAGGCGCCAGGATCGCCGTACCCAAGGTGTCCACTTCGGTGTCGGCGAAGGCTCGCGGGATACCCGGGAGCATGGCGAACCCCATCACCAACGCGCCGTTTATCACAAAGGCGCGGCGGCTCAGATCGACGCTTTGCGTTGAGGACTTCATACCTTGGCTCCCTGCGCGATGACCGATTTGATGGCGGCGAGGATCCGCACATGGGTGCCGCAGCGGCACAGGTTGGGCGCCATGTGGCGACGAATCGTGTCATCGTCCGGATGAGGGTTTGCCTCCAATAGAGCCTGCGCCCGTACGATCATCCCCGCGATGCAATAACCACACTGGGCTGCCTGCTCGTCGATAAAGGCTTTCTGCAACGGCCCCGGTTTGTCGGCACTGCCCAGGCTCTCCACGGTGCGCACGGACTTGCCCTCCAGCGCGCCGCAAGGCGTCAGGCATGAAAACACCGGTTTATCGTTGACTAAAACGGTGCAAGCGCCGCACTGACCCAATCCGCAGCCGTATTTCGCGCCATTGAGCCCAACCTGGTTGCGCAGGGCATACAGCAGCGGCATGTCTTGCGGGATGTCCAGTTCATGTGTCTTGCCGTTGATGTCGAGTGTGATCACGGTGGCTACTCCTGAGCTCGAATGCTCTTGATTGTCTTGTCGAGGTCCGTCCAGGGTCTGGTCGGGCAGCTCTCGTTGCGCAAGTACTCGGCGATGGCGGCGAGGTGGGTGTCATCCAGACTGTCGGCGAAGCCAGGCATGTAGTGGCTGGAGTCGGAGGTGGACATCGGGATGCCCTGCAGGACGGTCTGGATCAGGTTTCGTGGCGAGTCCGCCATGACTGCGCTGGTGCTTGCCAGCGCAGGCCTCGATTCAATGGCGCGCATGGGGGCGGCGGCGCCATGGCAACTTGCGCAGGCACCGTCGAACAGCGACGCGCCCGGCAAAGCCTTGGCAGTGGAGTTGGCCACAGGCGGGCAGGGCGGTGACGTCGCGACCGAGGAGGATTGCTTGAGGTCGAGAATATAGTGGGCGATGGCCTGGGCATCTTCGGCCGGCAATTGCGCGATGCTCAGGCTGACCGGCAGCATCGGGCCCGCCGCCGCACCGTGATCTTCGGCGACCTTGCCCGTGAGATAGGCGACTAGCTGGGTTTCATTCCAGGGGTGTTGCGCTTCGGCCATCCCGCGCAGCGAAGGGGCGGTCCAGCCGTCGACGATACCGCCGTTGAACAGCTCGCTGCTCTTTTCGCCGCCAATCAGATTCAAGGGCGAATGACAGGACGAACAGTGTCCCGCGCCTTCGACCAGATAGCGTCCGCGGTTCCATTGCGCAGACCGGTCGGGAAGCGGTTCCAGCGGATCCCCATGCAGGAACAGCAAGTTCCAGAACGACACCAGCGCACGGAAGTTCATGGGGAAAACCATATGGTTATCAGGTGCGGTGTATTTGACCGGGTCCACGCTCATCAGGAAGGCGTAGGCATCCGCGATATCGGCATCACTCAACTTTCGGTAATGCACGTAGGGGAAGGCCGGGTAGAGGAAGTGACCGTCGCGGGCGATGCCTTCACGCATGGCTCGTTCAAAGGCCGGCAGCGACCACTTGCCGATACCGGTTTCCCGGTCCGGGGTGATGTTGGTGGTGAAGAGTGTTCCGAAGGGCGTGATCAATGGCAAGCCGCCCGCCATGTAATCGCCTCCTGGTCGCGTGTGGCAGACCGCGCAGTCGCCCGCTTCGACGATGCGCCGGCCTCTGTCCAGGGATTCGCGTCCAGCGCTCTGAGGCGGGCTGACAGCAGCGATTTCCGGCCTCCACATCATCCAGAGCGCGAACCCTGCCCCCACCACGCCAAGCGCCAGAACGGCACCGATGATCGTCTTGCGCTTCATCGCCTTACCTCTCGAACCGAGTGAACGACAGATCTTTCAATCCGCCGCGTGCGATTGGCGTACGGCGACTTTCAGCTCGGTGAGCTTAGACAGGGCGCTTGGGATCGAGTAGCCCATCAAGGCGCAACGCTACATTGCGCTGGGCGCAACGACGGCCATGAGCCGACGCGCAGATCACCCCAGCGTTGCGTGTTGCGAAAAGCAACGTTGCGCGGCAGGTGGATACTCCGGCGGGCGTCGGACGCTTACCTTGGGGGTGTGAAAACATTCAACCACGGAGGCCGTCATGAGTGTGCACTCAACCACTATTCAGGTGACTTACGACTTCATCTGCCCATGGTGCTGGATCGGTGAGGTGAATCTCGAACGCGCACTGGCCGCGTCGGGTTATTCAACTGACCGTCAAATCAGTTTCCTGCCTTACCAATTGAACCCGGACATGCCTGTTCAAGGCGTGGATCGCAAAGCCTATCGTTCGGGCAAATTTGGCAGTTGGGCGCGCAGCCAGGCCATGGACGCGCAGGTCACCCACGCCGGCAAGGCCGTTGGTCTTGGTTTCCATTATGAGCGTGTCGAAACAACCCCCAACACCCTGGCAGCGCATCGCTTGGTATGGCGCGAGCAACAGGCGGGTAAAGACGCTTCATGCCTGGTCAAGGCCATTTTCAGGGCTTACTTCGGCGAGGGGCGGAATATCGGTGACCTCAATGTGTTGGCCGATATCGCTGGCGAAACAGGACTGGACCGGAAGGCCATTGTCGACTTTCTCAACACCGATGCAGGCACGGCTGAAGTCTTGAAGCTCGAAGCGCAAAGCAAGGCGTCCGGGGTGCGCTCGGTGCCGAGTATCCAGATTGCGGGTGACGTGATCAGCGGCGCGCAACCCAGCGAAATCATGATTCAGATACTGAAACGAAACCAGGCCGCTTGAGCCGCTTGTTCAATCCCGATCCCTACAGGAAATCATCATGTCCCATCACTTGTTCAGCCCAATCAAACTCGGTCAACTGGACCTCAATCACCGTGTCGTCATGGCCCCTCTGACTCGCTCGCGGGCGGGGCAGCCCGGCAACGTACCGACATCGATGAGTGTCGAGTACTACCGTCAGCGCGCCAGTGCCGCGTTGATCATCACCGAGGCGACCCAGATTTCGCAGCAGGGTCAGGGTTACGCCTGGACGCCGGGCATCCATAGCGACGAGCAGATTCAGGGCTGGAAAGCGGTCAGCGATGCTGTGCATGCAGAGGGCGGGCGCATTTTCCTGCAGCTCTGGCATGTGGGGAGGGTGTCACACCCGGTGTTTCAACCCGACGGCGGCTTACCGGTAGCACCGACCGCGCAGCCGGTCCCCGGCAAGACCTTTATCCTCAATGAGAAAGGTGAGGGAGTTTGGGGTGATGTACCTGTCCCTCAGGAACTGGACATTAAGGGGATCGAAGCGATCGTTTCCGACTTCCGCCAGGCCGCGCGCAATGCGCTTGCGGCCGGAATGGACGGTGTGGAAATCCACGCGGGCAATGGCTACCTGCTGGACCAATTCATCAACAGCGACAGCAATCAGCGGAGCGATCGCTACGGTGGAAGTATTGAAAACCGTGCGCGGCTGCTGCTCGAAGTCGTGCAGACGGTGACCGAAGAAATAGGTGCCGAACGCGTTGCCGTACGCCTGACACCGATGGGACGTTTCATGGGGATGGGCGATGACACCCCGGAACAGACCTTTGGCTACATAGCTTCGCGGCTCAATCAATGGAATCTCGCGTACCTGCACCTGGTGGAACCGATGATGGTCGGCACGGTGCTCGATGAAAGTAATGATCCGCGCTGGGACGCCATCATCAAACAGCTGCGTGCTGACTTCCACGGTGTGCTGATGCTGGCGGGCGGTTACACCGGAGAAACCGCTGAACAGGCCATCGCGCAGGGGCGTGCCGACCTCATCGCTTTCGGTCGCCCGTTCATTGCCAACCCCGACTTGCCGGCTCGCCTGCGCGGGCGTACCGAACTCAACCCGGCGGACGGCAACAGCTTTTTTGGCGGCGACGCCAAGGGCTACATCGACTATCCGGCGCTGGCATAACGGAGCTCAAAACCGGTTGGTTCGGGAATCACCACTTCGCAAGGAGAAAGGTAATGAAGAGTCCGGATAGTCCGAAGGCCCTGGTCATCGGTGGTTCACTGGGCGGCCTGTTTACCGCCACGGCGTTGCGGGCAATTGGCTGGCAAGTCGATGTTTTCGAGCGATCCCCCGCGGCAATGGATAGCCGTGGCGGTGGCATTGTTCTGCAAGGGGATGTCTTGCAGCATTTTCGCTATGCAGGCATCCAGCATTCCCGTGCGCTGGGTGTCCGGTCCCATGATCGTCTGTATCTGGATCGAGCCGGTACCGTCGTACATAAAGAACCGATGCCGCAAACGCAGACGTCCTGGAACACACTGTACGGCTCATTATCTTCTGCGTTTCCTGCCGAGCATTATCACCGTGGCAAGACGCTGGTGGATCTGGCTCAGAATGAGCACCGAGTGACCGCTTTTTTTGCCGATGGCAGTCGTGCCGAGGCAGACCTGCTGGTCGGGGCCGACGGTGCCGGTTCATCCGTGCGCAGCATGGTGTTGCCCGGGGCACAACCTGGCTATTCGGGCTATGTGGTTTGGCGTGGGCTTGTTGATGAGGATCGACTTACAGACTTCGCCAAGACGCAGCTTTACGAGGATTTTGTCTTTCAACAGGACCCTGGATCGCTGATGCTCGAATACATGGTGCCGGGTTTGAATGGCTCCGTTGAGCCTGGCGAGCGACGGTTCAACTGGCTATGGTATTTGAAAGCCACGCAAGGGCCGGAGCTGGACGCCGTACTCACTGATCGCGACGGCCTGCGGCGTAGTCACTCCATTCCACCAGGGGCGTTGGCGGCGGATCAGGAGGCTTACATACGGGAAATTGGCGAAAGGCATGCAAACCCGGCTTTTCGCGAACTGATTCGCCAGACCAAGGACATTTTTGTCCAGGCGATTCTTGATCTGAATGTTCCACAAATGGTGTTCGGACGAGTGCTGTTGACCGGCGATGCCGCTTTTGTACCGCGTCCTCATACCGCCGGAAGCACGGCCAAAGCGGCACGCAATGCATTGTTCCTGGCTCAGGCAATCGACGACATTGGCGACCTCGATAAAGCCCTGCAGGCCTGGCAAAGCCAGCAACTTGCAGAGGGCAGGCGCATGGGCGACTGGGGGGTGAACATGGGTAATCGGATCATGGGCATCACGCCATCCTGATTCAGCGGCGCCTATCGACTTTAATCCACGACTGATTGAGCACAGCCATGCAAGACGTACGACGCCTGTTCGTGCACAGTCATTACCGTTCCTTTTCGATCCTGGACTCCGCTTATGGATAAGTTGCTGGCGCTCAAAATGTTTGTCGAAACCGTACGCTGTGGTGGTTATTCGTCAGCGGCGCGCAAGCTTGGCATCTCCACTTCGTCTGTGACCCGACAGGTAGCGGGACTGGAAAGCGAGCTGGGCGCCAGTTTGCTGAACCGCACCACGCGCAACACGAGCGTCACGGTGGCGGGACAGAACTACTTCGAAAAGGCAGTGGCGATCCTGGAGGCCATCGATGAAGCCGATGCCGTCGTGACCGATCGTGGCAGCGAAGCTCAAGGGCGCTTACGGGCCAGCGTCCCGGTGGAATTCGGCCGACGCATCATTGCTCCTCATCTGGGGCGACTGCTGGATCGTCATCCTGGCCTTGAGATCAGCCTCTCGTTGAGCGACGAGGTCAGTGACCTGCTCAGCGAGCAAATAGATGTGTCAGTGCGTCTGGGTTCATCGGTCGTCAGTGATGACATCGTCAGCAAGCGGCTGGGCGATTTCCAGCGTTGGGTGGTGGCGAGCCCCGATTACCTGACGCGTACCGGGCTGCCCCGACACCCCCATGACCTGTTGGAGCATCAATGCCTGCGTTTTGATTACCGCACGGGCCACCACAATTGGACATTCCAGGGTGATGAGGAAATCATTCGCTTGAATGTGCAGGGACGGCTGCAAAGCAACAACGCCGACATTCTGCGCGAGGCGGCGTTAGCCGGGGGAGGGGTGACGCTATTGGCCGATTGGCTGGTGCGTGATGATGTCAGTGCAGGTCGCCTGACGCGCGTGCTGGAACAGTATGAAGTCAACCCTGGCAGTGCGAGCACTTGCATCAATGCGCTGTACCTGCCCAATCATCGTGGTTCCAGTCGCATCAATGTGTTCATTGAATTTCTTCAGGAAATACTCGCCCCATAATGTCACGACTGGTCGCGGTACCGAACAGGCGGCCATATTCACCGCTGAACTGCGAGCGAGGGCGCCTTCCAGGGCTGACGAAAGGTGATTCATGGCGCAGCGGGGTAGGGATCATGTCGGGGCGCTCCTGTTGACCGAACTTTAATCCGCTGAAAAGGCGTTTCCTCTCCACCACCCTGCATCCCCACAGGATTAGGCAAGCATTCAAGAGGAATGCACTAGGGACAGAGGCGGATCGACCGGGAGAATGTGTCGATCAGTCACAGGAGAGCCTCAATGCAAGTCTTCGCTTATGGCGCCCATGCGGGCGACAAACCGCTTGAACCCCTGCGCATCACTCGTCGCGATCCCGGCCCGGAAGATGTGCAGATCGAGATTGCCTATTGCGGTATCTGCCACTCGGACCTGCACCAGGTGCGCGCCGAATGGGAAGGTACGAAATACCCGTGCGTGCCCGGTCACGAGATCGTCGGCCGTGTCTCAGCCGTAGGCCTGAAGGTCACCGGGTTCGCACCGGGTGATCTGGTCGGAGTGGGCTGTATCGTCGACAGCTGCAAACATTGCGAAGAATGTGCTGAAGGTCTTGAGAACTACTGCGACGGCGTGGTTGGCACCTATAACTTTCCGACTCCGGACGCACCAGGCTGGACGCTCGGTGGTTATTCGCAAGCGATCGTTGTGCATCAGCGCTACGCACTGCGTATTCGCCACCCCGAGGCACAACTGGCTGCCGTTGCGCCGCTGCTGTGCGCGGGCATCACCACCTGGTCGCCGCTGCGTCACTGGAACGCGGGCCCCGGGAAGAAAGTGGGTGTGGTGGGCATCGGTGGCCTGGGTCACATGGGCATCAAACTGGCCCATGCGTTGGGCGCGCATGTGGTCGCTTTCACCACGTCCGAATCCAAACGTGAGGCGGCCAAAAGCCTTGGCGCCGATGAAGTGGTGGTCTCAAGCGATGCGCAGCAAATGGCCGCGCACCTTAAAAGCTTCGACCTGATCATCAACACAGTCGCCGCCCCCCATGACCTGGACGCCTTGCTGGTGCTGCTTAAGCGCGACGGCGCGATGACATTGGTGGGAGCGCCAGCCTCGCCACATCCATCGCCCAACGTGTTCAACCTGATCATGAAACGTCGCACCCTGGCCGGTTCGATGATCGGCGGCATCCCGCAAACCCAGGAGATGCTCGATTTCTGCGCCGAACACGGCATCGTTTCGGACATCGAGCTGATACGTGCAGAGCACATCAATGAGGCGTTCGAGCGGATGCTCCAGGGTGACGTCAAATACCGTTTCGTGATCGACAACGCGACACTGGCGGAGTGAAAAAACGCACGTCCGGGCATTTCGCCCGGACGTGTATTGACTTCGGCTGTTCGCGTAAACCGAAGCGTACGACTCATGCCTCGTTTGCCACCTCGCAAAACCAACACGCCTTTCGCACCACAGGTAGTTCCAATGACCTCTCGTTCTACGGAAAAACGCGGCTGGAGCGCCGTGCTGGCCATGTCGTTGGCCGCATTCGCCCTGGTCGCGTCAGAATTCATGCCCGTCAGCCTGCTGACGCCCATTGCGGCCGAGCTGCATATCACGGAAGGTCAGGCCGGCCAGGGTATTTCCGTGTCCGGCGCATTCGCATTGATCACAAGCCTGGTCATTGCAGCGATCGCCGCTCGCGTCGAACGCAAGAAGCTGCTGCTGTGTCTGACCTTGCTGATGATTGTGTCAGGTACGGTCGTCGCGCTCGCGCCAGGCTACCCCTCATTCATGCTTGGGCGTGCCTTGATCGGCATAGCCATCGGCGGTTTCTGGTCATTGTCGGCGGCGACCGCGATGCGTCTGGTACCGCCGGACCAGATTTCCCGAGCGCTGGCCATTGTCAATGGTGGTAATGCTCTGGCGACGGTAATCGCAGCCCCGGCGGGCAGCTTCCTTGGCTCGCTGATCGGCTGGCGTGGCGCATTCTTCTGTGTTGTTCCTGTCGCAGCGCTGGCGGCCGTGTGGCTGCTGATAAGCCTTCCATCCTTCAAGGCCGAGCGCCAGGCAGGTAGCGGCAACGCCCTGCGGCTGATGAAGCGGTTGCCAGTAGCATTGGGAATGGTCGCCGTCAGCGTATTTTTCATGGGGCAGTTCATGCTGTTCACTTACCTGCGCCCATTTCTTGAGGTCGTCACCGGCGTCAGCGTTTCAACATTGTCTTTGATGCTGTTGGGTCTGGGACTGGCAGGTTTCATCGGGACCTTTCTGATCGAAAGATTCATCGGCAATGGTCTCTATCGCACGCTGACGGTTATACCTCTGATCATGGCTGTCATAGCACTGGCGCTAGTGAACTACGGCGCTTCGCCGTTGCTGACCGCCGTGCTGCTCGGCGTATGGGGGCTGGTCGCTACTGCTGCTCCCGTTGGATGGTGGACATGGCTGGCGCAAACGCTTCCGGATGATGCTGAAGCCGGTGGGGGCCTGCTCGTGGCCATTGTCCAACTGGCTATCGCCGCAGGGGCCATCATCGGTGGCCTGGCCTTTGATCTGAGCGGTTATAAAGCCACATTCGAGCTAAGCGCAACCGTGTTGGTTGCGGCGTCTGTGCTCGCTTGGCTAGCGGGTCGCAGTGCTAATGAAGTTCATCTCCCCGAGTCGAACGTGACGGCCTGATCAGATCAGGAAACGCCCGGCACTTGGATTCGAAAAAATGACGCTCGATCCACTGTGTGACTGAGTCTCTCAACGATTTTGATCTGTGCATCACCTTGCTGCGCACTGACGGTCCTGGCACGACCCCAAAAGCCTTTGAGGCGTCAGGTCCAACGGGAGGGCGGTTGTGCCTTGATTTGATTTAAATCAACAGCAGGCCGGCGTGGTCAGATGACAGTAAGTTGCTCCTGTCACTGACCTCACCGAGCAGAGTGGTGTAAGCATGACTGATACACATGCGTCATTCGCAATCACCACCCAGGCATTGAGCAAGCGTTTCGATCACCTCACGGCACTTGATGGTTTGACGCTTGAAGTGACCCAGGGGCATATTTTCGGCCTGCTCGGTCCCAATGGCGCGGGAAAAAGTACGGCAATCAAAATCCTCACTACGTTGCTCGATGCCAGCTCCGGCTCGGCCACCGTGGCGGGCTTCGATATTGCCAGGCAACCGATCGAAGTCAGGCGGCGTATCGGCTATGTGCCACAGATGCTGTCGGCCGATGGGGCATTGACGGCTACCGAAAACCTCAACCTTTCGGCCCGCTTGTACGGCTTGCGAGGTGTCCGCCGCGTCACGCGAGTCAAGGAAGCACTGGCATTTGCCGGCTTGGAAGAGGTGGCCTCGAAACTGGTACGAACTTATTCAGGCGGCATGATACGCCGGCTCGAAATCGCCCAGGCAACGCTGCATTACCCACAAGTGTTATTTCTGGATGAGCCTGCGCTGGGGCTGGACCCCATCGCGCGCAGAACGGTATGGGAGCGGTTGCAGCAACTGCGTACCAGCCAAGGCATGACCATCCTGATCACAACCCATGACATGGAGGAGGCTGACGTACTGTGCGACGAGTTGGCGATCCTGCACCAAGGACGCCTTGCCGTGACAGGAAAACCCGATGTACTCAAGGCCCAGGTCGGCGAAAACGCCAGTCTGGATGATGTGTTCGTCTATTTCAGCGGCGTCGTCATTGAACAGGGGGGTAACTATCGTGACACGCGCGAGAGTCGAGATGTTATCCACCGACTGGGATGATCCGCATGTTTGATTTTATCCTTGAGACCTTCGCCGTCGCTGATGCTGAAGTGCGCAAGCTGATTCGTGACCCCACCGAGTTATTGTCACGGGCTGTGCAGCCAGTGTTATGGATGGCGATATTCGGTCAGGTGTTCAGCCAAGTGCGCGGCATCCCGACCGGCAACCTGCGCTATCTGGATTACATGGCGCCGGGCATTCTTGCGCAAAGCATCCTGTTCAGCGCCATTTTCTATGGCATCGCCATTATTTGGGAGCGCGACTTGGGAATCGTGCACAAACTGTTGGTCACACCGGCCCATCGCGGTTCGCTCATCATGGGTAAAGCCTTAGCGGCCGGGCTGAGGGGGCTGGTGCAAGCCCTCGTGGTTTATCTGATTGCCATCGCACTGCATGTGGAAATCAGATGGCAGTTGCTGCCTGTCTTGACCGTTACCGCCGGGGTGTTTATCGGCTCCTGTATTTTCTCGACCTTTTCTTTGGTTATCGCCTGCATCGTCAAAACCCGCGAGCGTTTCATGGGGATCGGCCAGGTGCTGACCATGCCGCTGTTCTTTGCATCGAACGCCATTTACCCACTGGAGCTGATGCCGGGCTGGTTGAAGATCGTTGCCGTGTGTAACCCGCTGACCTACCTGGTGGATGCATTGCGCGGAGCCATGATCGTCGGTGGCCAGAGTATCTACGCGGTGAGTACCAGCTTTGCGGTGATGCTGTTTGTGTTTGCTCTGCTCCTGTTTCTCGCCACACGACTCTACCCTGGGTTGGCGCACTGATGGGACGCACGTACCGTTAAGGATTCAAGACAAGCGCCCGTCAGCGTTGACCGACCATCCCATTGTTCGTGTATCGCCGTGGTTTCTGACATGGATCAGACTGCCCGCCAATGCGGGTCCTATGCTCGAGTCGACCCCACAGGATCGAGATGAGCTGAACATGAACAGATCAAGGCTGATCGGGCTGTGCGTATTGATTGCGGCAAGCGTTTTACTGTCGCCATCGACCAGCGTTTTCGCCAACCCGTCCATGACAATGCCAGGCGCCATGGCCCAACAACAGCCTGATTTCGACTGGCTCGAACAGACACAGCAAACCCTGGATGGCCTCAAGGGCAAACTTGACCTCAAACCCGAGCAATTGCCTGCCTGGGATGCGTGGGCAACAGCGGTGATGGCCGATGCCCATCAGCAACTGGAAAAGGGTACAGGCGCAGTTGGCGCAATGGCACCTGCCCAGAACATGCTGAACGATGAAACCACACCGGAACGGATGGCCAGGGGGATCGCGATTCTACGTGCGCAAGCGGACTGGATGCAGGCCCATCTGGTACGCCTGGACGCTGCTCAGGTGCGGACCAAAACCTTCTACGAAACGCTGGATAAGGAACAGAAAACCATTTTCGACCTGTTCTGGACGGTGATACATCACAGGGCCAACGAGCAAAATGACTGGCCGATGCCGATCCACATGCCCTGGTCGGCAGTGGATGACGAGCCGGACGACGCAGGCACGCCATAATCGGAGAGAAACCGTGACGTATTCCAACAACAATATCCGTTGGTTCAGCGAGCTGGATCTCAACGATGTTCCACTGGTCGGTGGCAAGAGCGCCTCGCTGGGGGAGATGTACCAGAACCTGACGGCATTGGGGGTACGCGTTCCAAACGGCTTTGCCATTACCTCTGATGCGTATCGTTATGTGCTTGATCACAATGACGCCTGGCAGCCATTGCATGAAGCACTCGACGGGCTTGATCCCTCTGACGTCAAGGACTTGCAGGCGCGAGGGGAAAGGGCGAGGGCGATTGTCTACGGCTGTGCAATACCCGAAGATCTGAGGGGGGCGATATTGCAGGGTTACGCCCAACTCAGGCAGCAATACGGTGAGCACATTTCATTGGCAGTACGCTCCTCGGCGACCGCTGAAGATTCACCGCAGGCTTCATTTGCCGGGCAGAACGACACCTACCTCAATGTCGCCACTGACGATGCCCTGATCGATGCCTACAAACGCTGCCTGGCCTCCAACTTCACTGACCGCTCCATCCACTACAAATACGACCGTGGCTTTGATTACTACAAGGTCCATCTGGCCGTTGTGGTCATGAAAATGGTGCGTAGCGACATTGGGGCCAGTGGCGTGATGTTCTCGCTGGACACGGAGACAGGTTTCAAGGATGTGGTGTTCATCAATGCTGCGCTGGGACTCGGCGAGAATGTCGTACAGGGCACGATTAACCCCGACAGTTTCTATGTGCACAAACCCGGTTTTCTAAAGGGCTATCGTGCGGTGTTGAAGCGAAGCCTGGGTAGCAAAGAAAAGAAGATGGTTTTTACCAACGTACTCAATACCCGCAATATCGCGGTGGAATACACCAAAAACATCGACACGCCAACCGAAGAGCGCGCGCACTTTTGTATCTCTGATACGGAGGTCATGGTATTGGCCGACTATGCCATCAAGGTGGAAACCCACTACTCGGAAAAAGCCGGTGCGTATAAGCCCATGGATATGGAGTGGGCCAAGGATGGACTCGATGGTCAGTTGTATATGGTGCAGGCGCGCCCGGAAACCGTGGCATCGCAACAGACAGGAAGTGTGCTTGAAATCTACCATCTCAAGCGTCGATCGACCGTCCTGCTCAGCGGCAAGGCTGTCGGTACTCGAATTGGCGCCGGTAAGGCGCGGGTTATCAGTAACCCTGCACATTTAAGTGATTTTCGAGCCGGCGAAGTGCTGGTTGCAAACACCACGACACCCGATTGGGAACCGGTAATGAAAACCGCCGCGGCGATAGTGACGAGCCAGGGCGGTCGTACTTGCCATGCCGCCATCTTGGCCCGCGAGCTGGGTATTCCGGCCATCGTCGGCGCCGTAGATGCCGTCGAGAAGATCGAGACGGGCGCCTCGATTACCGTCAGTTGCGCCGACGGCGAAACCGCGAACATCTATGCAGGCATTCTGGAGTTCGACATTCAGCAAACCGACCTCAGCCAATTGGGACACCCTCGAACCAGGATCATGATGAACCTTGGCAACCCCGATCAGGCCTTCAGTCTTGCCTCGCTGCCCGTGGATGGCATCGGCCTGGCGCGCATGGAGTTCATCATCAGTGAATACATCAAGGTCCATCCGATGGCGCTCGTGCACCCGGAAAAAGTGGATGACGCAACGGGTAAAAAGATCGCTGCCCTGAGTGTCGCTTATGGAAACCCTACCGAATTCTTCGTCAAGACCCTGGCCGAGGGCGTCGCCACGATTGCAGCAGCGGTGTATCCAAAACCGTGCGTAGTGCGCATGAGCGATTTCAAGAGCAATGAATACGCGACGCTGCTGGGTGGCCAGTACTTCGAGCCCGAAGAAAACAACCCGATGATCGGCTTTCGTGGCGCTATCCGTTATACCCACCCGGCGTATGCCGAAGGTTTTGCACTGGAGTGCGCGGCTATGAAATGGGCGCGCGACAAGATTGGCCTTACGAACGTCAAGTTGATGATCCCTTTCTGCCGCACCGTGGGGGAGGGGGAAAGGGTGTTGCAGGCGATGGCCAGCCACGGCCTTGAGCGTGGCGAAAATGGTCTGGAGATTTATGTCATGTGCGAGATACCTAACAATGTCATCCAGATTGATGCGTTCGCCAAACTGTTCGATGGCTTCTCCATCGGATCCAACGACCTGACTCAACTGGTGCTTGGCGTGGATCGGGATTCGGCGATCGTCGCCTGCGATTTTGATGAGCGTGATCCTGGTGTGAAGCAACTGATTCGTCTGGCGGTAGAAGGCGCAAAGCGCAACGGCCGGCATTCTGGAATCTGTGGGCAGGCGCCGTCTGATTATCCCGAGATGGCCGCGTATCTGGTGGAGATTGGCATCGATTCGATGAGTCTCAATCCAGACGCAGTACTCGCCACGACACGGAATGTGCTTGCACTGGAACAGCACTTGCCACTGAATCGCACATCGTGAACCCTATGGCGCAGGGCGTTCAGCCATGAATCAGAGAGCAGCCACCCCGCGTGAAGGATGAGCTGCAACTCATTGAAATGTCATCGACAATGGAAATGGAGGGCAGGCGGAAGATCGGACCATAATGATCAGAGGGCACTTGGGAAATAGCTCAACTAAATAGATGTTTAGTTGAGCTAGTAAATTATTTCACGTAAAGGTCGTTACGTTGCCATAGGCGGTAGACCACTTTCAATAGCACATATCTCTCGTCAGACAGTGGTGTCAGGGCGCTTTGATGTAGTCCCCTTATCTCGCGGGTTGCCAAAAACTGGAAGTCACGACTGACAGACCAGCGCGAGCAATGATAAGTGTAACAGTTCCAAGCGGCAAATCCCGGAGTTGGAACAGTATTACAGAGTGTTGAAATCCCAGGCGCGCCAGACAAATCAAGGCGAACATGCAGAGTCAGAATTACGGTGCTAACTTGTTTTTTGACTTGTTAACCACCGTAGTTAACAAGTCAAAATTGTGGTTAACAACGGTACCGAATTGGCATTTTACTGAGCTTTTAATCTGCCAGATTCAGGAGAGTTTCCAGAGTGTTTGGCGGGAGGAAAGCTAGAAAGCCTTCAAACGCAAGGTGTTCACCGCCAAACCGTCAGTATTTGCAAGTAAATCCGGCGGCGCTTTTGCATGTGTGGCAGCCCTTGAAATCTGCGCACCAACTCACGCTGAACGCTTCAGATTTCACACAGCGACGTGTTTTCGGATGGGCTTGCCGCGTAAGTAATGCCGTAAACGAGCGAACTCGTCCCCAAAAAGCTCCTTTAATCAAACGAATAGGCGAATCCGCATACGGTCCGCGATCACGTTCATCAAGGGCGACATTTCTGGATTCGCCGCTCATGACGTAAAATCACGAACAATGACGGTCCCAAAGGCTGCGCCAGAGCCTTCAGCGCGCTGATGATTGCCAGACAAGTGGCCTGTAAGCAAATCCGTGAACGTGAGGCGAAAGACTCGATTTACACGATTACTTCCCATTTTTTTACACGATTACTTCTGAGAACTGCCGACGTTTGTCTTTTCCCCATACTGGTAGTGGCAGCCCTTGAAATCTGCGCACCAACTCCACGCTGAACGCTACAGATTTCACACAGCGACGTGATTGCAGGTGGACCTGTGTCGTAAGCAATGCAGCCCCTAGGCTGCCAGGTGATCGCACTAGCTATATGACCTTATCTGAATGGAATGTCTCAGCCGTCGATCCTTACCACGAGTGACAGCCGTTGAAATCCGAGCATCAACTCTATGCTGCAGGCTTCAGATTTCACACAGCGTCGTTTTGGGAAGTAGACCCGCGCGGGCCCAGCAAGTAAAACCTTTAAACGGAGACCACGAGGACCAATGGAGACCAAAACTGAACACGTTGTGGATCTATCAGTGCAGGCCATCGGGTGACCGTACCAACCATAAATGCATCAGATACAATGCGAAACATGCGACATAGAGGGTACGGAAGTAATTTATTGAAATGGGGACGAAACCATCGTTTCAAATTTTTACTTCCGGAAATTTCAAAGATTTACTTCCGAGCTGTCAGCATTCACTAATAAACGGAATTTATAACTAGTTGATTTGCATGTGTTTCCACGTATTAGTCACTAATAGACGGAAAAATAGCCAATGATTGACAGTTTTTCCGCCGATTGATGAACTTTTTTCGCGCAGGACGTGGGGGCGCTGATTTCTCATCACCAGGATGGGGAAAATAACCGGTTGTGGTAATAGATGAGACATTGATTGGGGGGGTAAAGGTGAGGATGGCGCAACTATGTGGTGATCGATTTAGGAGCCCGTTGAGTTGTATTCGCTAACTTTCTCACTGACATAGCGTTCCACAGCGTAAGTCGGGAGATATCGTCTGTGTATGAGCACTCTCATGTAGTTGAGTGGGATGTCCATCAAGAAATTTAGTAACGTATGGTCGCCTTCCCGTATTTCTCTCCATAAACGCAGCTGAATAGAACACTGCGTCTCACTGAAAATTCTCGTGGAATTCGGAAACCAAGGAACCCCACCGTTGGGCGAAATATTCCACGCCTTAATGTCGTTTGAGTTTGAGTGAATCTTACAAAGTAGGATGAATCGATCCATTAGAGTGGGGTGGCTATTTGTAAAAATGTAGCCTATTATTTTATTTGTTTCAATGTTCATGGAACAGATAACATGAAGCGGCCCTAGTTGAGTCCCTTTTGAAGGTGTTACGGGAATTCCAAGATTGAAGTAGCAGTGGTGTATTTTTGATAGGTTGACGTATTTTTTCATACTCCGAGCCCTTTTTTGAATAAGGCGATATGGCGGTTGTTTAAGATTTCGAGCGCGGGTCCTATTTGAGTCATGTTGCTAAACATGTGATGATCGTAAATTTGACGACAAGAGCGACCAATATCTATAGGCCTCCAGCCCCACGTGATACGTTCTGAGCGTACCTCTTCATTAAGTATTTTAATTTGTTTTGCCGTGACCCAGCCCGTGACAACTCCCATCAACACGAGTGCGCATGCACGTTCCGCACAATTGCTTTGCAGTGCGCCGATTTTCATCAATAACTTAAGCCCGTGGACCCTCAATGAGGGTTCCTTTGGACGTGGCGTAGTGATGAATTGAGATGCCAGGCCAGCACCTGCAGGAGCAGCTTGCAAAAAGAACTCTATCAAAAGCTTCCGTGCATTGTAGGTTTTCACGAGCGGACTGATGAACGATGAAGACCCTGCGCTCAATTGCATTTCCATTCGGAGCATCTGGATCTGTATCTTGAGTGCGATTTTGACGACTTCAGCAGCTGCGTGTCGTGGCAAATTCATACGCAAAGGAGTTGTAGGCGGAAACAGATACTGCAGGTACCCACTCTGACGATCTCTAAAGCCAGTCAAGATCTCGCAATGAACGGGGCATATAGGTGCTACGACATATCTCCAGTTCTTCTGAAATACAATTCTTTCATGTTTTCTGAGTGAGTCGGCAATACACGACAGGCAAGCGTAGTCTGCAAAGCTGTGAGGCAATATCCATGAAGCCTGGGCACGAAATTGTTCAAAGCTAAATCTCTTCAAATGAAATGATTCACGCATTCTTGATTCAAAGTGGTATGGCAGGTCGAAGTCGGGATCGACCGTATCTAGACCATCGAGACCCGCCAATTGGCGTTCGGAAACGGTTTGCAGGATGTCTGCCTGCGAGAGCGTTGCTGCAGGTAGTCGTTGAAGCCAAGAGGAGAACGACTCGTCACACGCTGGTAAGCTGGCTGTATAGTCGGGCATTCGATTCAGTCAACTCCTTAAGCGACAATCGGAAGAGTTCAGATGGGATATGGCTTACATTGGAAAGTATGCTGTGAATGGCACACTGCCGAATGTGTATTAGCATGTGGGCTGTGTTGCCTTTGCTGAGTTTATGAATTTCTTTCATGTGGTTTGATAAGGGAGCATCTAACCTTAACGTCTCTCCGCACAGGCTTGACAAATCGTCTAGATAACTTGATAAAAGGTTGCCGCGTTCCCATTCATTTATATGAAGGTGCTCCAGCGTACTTTCCTGGTTATCCCAAGAGTGCTTGACCTGGTCTAACGGTGCGGCTAACACCAATTTTAAGGTTAACGGAAAGGCCGTTAATTTTTTCCATTGTTCTATATGCCTTCGCTTCTGCTCAGGACTCGCAACGCCCGTCAGATAATCTTCGACTATCACGACAGAAAAGCCCAACATCTGCGCAAGATTCATGACGGGCGCGGGCAGTTGATTCATGGCAGATACTTCGAGTACCTCATAAGTACATTCGAATCCAAAGTGACGTAATAGCCTTGCTATTGGTGGTAATCCAGGGTCAACCCCTGTTTGTGGCATGATGAATACACCACCGTCATCCGTTCGTAGTGATAGGTAGATGCCTTGCGCTACTGTCGATACCCCTGAGCCTGAACGGCCAGTGATATACAATATGGGTGGTGGAGGTTCCTGGTTTTGCAGGAGGTACGCTGCCTTCTTAATTGTGTCTGTCGCTTGAGGTGTGCTCAGGGTTAAAAGCTCGTGCACTTCAGCGACCCGTCGGATCAGGGCGTCTTGTCGTTTCATGTCAATGCGAAGGCGACTTGATCAAAATAGACACGCCAAATTTGAGGGCGAGCAATGGCGCGCGATCAACGAGTTCCGGGGTGATTTTTTCGGTGCCTGAGATGATGGCTTCGGCAGCGCACACTTGAATGATTTTTGCCACGTTATCCATAATGCCTGCCGAGAGGGCATACAAGCGGGTTGCGAGGTCTTCGGACCACAGCATTGATTCCAGCTTCAACGGCAAAACGCGCTCATAACCTGCCAGAAACGCTCTGAAATTCTCGTCCAAGGACCAGGTCGGAAGGGGCAGTTGCATGTATCGCCGTTCCAGTTGTGGATCTAGACGAAGCGCTTCACTTGCTTTGTCGATTCCAAATGCAAATACGCTGAGATTGTAAGGGTCACCCGAAAGGTTTTTGAGCAATGATAAGTTTATTTTTTGCTGAAACGGGGTGAGTGTCAGTGCGTCGTGGATTTCGTCGATGACGATGCCTCTTATGTTTAGCCTTTGTACAGTGAGTGCGAATTCTTTCGAGGCATCATACCCGCTGAATTTGCGTGTAATTGGCATGCCGAATGACTCAAACAGTAATTCCCGGAAGTTATAGTTATTAGGGTTTTGACGGAAACTCATGAATATTAGTTTCTCTTTTTTCTCTGCGTTAATGGCTTTTATACGTTTGATGATGCTTGTTTTGCCATATCCGCCACTGCCCCAAACCAACATGCACGGTGCTTGTACCTTGTTCTCAACCTTGAGCATGTAGCCAATCGTTTCGATAATTGATTGGGACGTTGGATAGTCAATGAACACGTCTTGCAGGCAGATCATGACCCGTTGTTCGTCTGGAAGCAGGGTGAGATGCTGTAAAGATTTACGTAGGTGGGCGTACGGTTTGATTTGATCGCTCATGCTAATCCTTATCGTCGAACAAAGCGGGTGGTTTGGAAAAATTTACCGCGGCATTTGGCTGACGAGCCAGGACCTGATGGTATTCGTCATTGATCGGTATTTGCTTAGGTACACCATTAGAAAAACGATCCTTGTGCTGACGTTGAGCCTCGGTCTGAGTCGTCTCGCGTTTTTTTTGTTGGGTTTTTTTCTTCGATTTTTTTACCAATTCGTTGTTTTTTATCAGTTGCTGAAGCGCTTCGGGATCTGTGATGGTTCCAGCAGGTCGCCCTTGGTTGAATGCGCGATCTACCCGGTAGTACTCATAGTTAATGAAGTTGTGTGTGGATCGAATAAGGGGCACACGAATATAGTCACCATGTATTTTTGCCCAGATGTGCGTCATGTCATTGGGGTCATACTTTACAGTTGTTTTGCCTTTGCCCTGCTTGATCGCCAATTCTGGGGCATAATAAACCCCTGCATTAATTGTGATTCCGCTGTTCCGTACGGGCTTGTGCCGTTCGGGCAAGAAATCAATGTATAGGTTTCTTTTATTGATAATTATCGGAGGGAGCGCCATTGTTTTGTGGGAGTAGAACTCCTCCCAAGCATCTTTAGGCGACTTCCTGAGTTCGGAGTGAACCGTTCCGTGGTAGATCAGAACTTGCCCGGCAAACCAGGCGCAAAATTCCTTGAACGTCAGGGCCGAGTGTTTTTCGCTGTCATATTCTCCACGCTGTTTAACATTGGAATAGGTAGTGCCAGGCAGGAAATGAACGGAAGTGGTCATCAGCGTGCCAATAAGGCTCTCAATGGTCCCTCCCATGTGTTTCTTGCCGATTTTGCGCCAATGTGGTTTGCAGCCGTGTTTTCTTAATCCTGCCTCCAAAACCGGAGAATGAAATTCTGCGGCATTGTCCATGCCCAGTTTTTCAGGCATCCCGTAATAGGGATAGCTAATCCCATGGGTGGGAGAGTTGGGGGACTCTTTTTTTTTGGCAGTGCCGCCATGCAGACAGTCTGTTGCACTGAAACCAGCGAGGGAGGGAACATGCTCAGGTAGAAACCGAGAATGATTCGGGTATGGACATCGATGAGCAACGTTCCCCATGGCCTGCCGATGGTGAGACTGCGGTCATGCTCGGCGCGAAGAATGAGATCAACTCGGGTATGGTCCATTTGCGCGTGCTGGAGCGGGTAGTCCGTGTGGACGTACCCTGGTCTGGTTTGAAATCGCTGATTTGTCGCGTCCAGACCGTGCTTTTGCCTGAACACAATTTTGGGATCCATCTTTTTAATCAATCGCTGTACAGTTGAGAGACCTGGAGGCGGGAGCCCCTTTTCTGCACATGCGGCTTGAGTCTGTTTCCAAACATGGGAATAGGAGGCTGCCGCTCCTTGGTAATGGCGGTCAAAACACTCTTCAACAACAGCAACCACTGCCTCGGGAATTCGATGGCTTCCTGTTTTGGCGCCAGGGGAGTTTTTTATGATGCTCAGTGCGCCCAAGGCGTGATTGAAGCGTGATGCCAGTTTGTAAAAGGCGGATTTCTTCAGCGAGAGTTTTTGAGCCGCCTCGTTTTGCGTCATGTCCCCGTTGAAATATTCTTTGAGAATCACTGCCTGCTCCGCGGCTGCGATCAGCTTCATAGCTTCCTTGGGGTCTGCGGGATCGTAGGTTGTGAGCTGAGTGATGGTTTCCTGCTCTTCAGGAATGATCTCCACATCTGCGACCGCCACAATTTTCGTTTCACCTGTGTCGTTAATTCTGACGCTGACCTGCTCAGCATTTTTTACTTCCGTGATAACCGCCAGCTTACCCAGCGCGATCACAACTGTTCCTGCCGCTATGGATTGTTTCACTACCAAGTCCCTTCCATTCGAAACGCAAGAGTACGAACGGACCGCATTTAGTACGGTACGTTTCCTTACTAATTCCAGCTTAGCGTCCATTTGGCGGGCATAAAACGGGCATAAAAAAATTTAGCTAATAAAAATAAAGCTATATTTATCAACGTGATGAATGATTTTCATAGGGCTGAAAACATTCCGCATTGTAAAAATTAAGGAAATTTTGATTAGAATCGTACTAAGCACTTAAGAGTGAGAATGGATGGGGCGACATGCAAAACCACTGACGGAATACTTTCGCTCAATGGTTACAGCGGCACATCTGGCCGACTGTTTGGGGGTCGCTCGAGCAGGGTTTGCCTTAGCTAGATGGTTCGAGAAAGATCAGCACTTGCCGAAGGGATCGGCTGACGAAAAGGCATGGCGTCGTTTCCTAAACGGGCATCAGCCCCATCAATCGCGCCTCGACAAAATCTTTCATGCGGTACCTTCCGTACGGGCTTTTTACGAACACCCTGTTTGGCAGGCGGCGGGGTTGTCTTGTACCGACAGCCAAAGCCTCTGCATCCTCAAATCCTTTGGGTGGGACGGGACGCGATACGGTGGGAAATGGTTCAAAGGCATCTATAGTTTATCAGCACTCGACCAACTGGCCTGTCTCCTAGCGATGCTAGGTTGTAGCAGTCGACCCACTTACTGCGCGGAGATTGCGCGCCGGTTGTGTGTTGCGTACATCGAAATCAGCACCGAGGAGCCTTGGCAATCATTTGCCAATGATCTATGGCTCATCATCAACGTTAAGCTGGCCCATAGCAGTGAGGTTACAAGGCGGCTGACGGAGCCGGAGGTTACGTATGAAAGAAAATTTTGGACCTTAGTGAAAAACGATTTTTTTGCTCATGAAGCCTCTGCAAGCTTCGAAGGATGGTGTGCCTGGCGAGAGGCAGTCTTGGCTTTGGGGTGGCTAGATCGGGAGCGACTGGTTACTTACATTGATGGACGGAAAGATGCAGCACCTTCAGCCTGCAATGTTTTAGCGCTCCGTGTGTACAAAAAGGTTAGGGCCAAAATGTATCGAGCACTCAATTAACACCAACGTCAACGGGACGTCATTCTTTAATCGCGGACTGCATGGCATTCAGCATGCTTTTGTGCAGGTTCCGAATGTGGACAACTTCGGATTGACACTGCGTTACTTCGAGTCGCAAGCGTTGAATGACCACGCACAAGTCACTCATGATGCCGGTAGGGTCACTTTTTTCAGTGATGAGGTAGTTGATTGCACCCTCCATGTTTTCGGCACCGTCGACCTTTTCATAAAAGTCGGTCCGCGACAGGTAGGAGGGCATAGGCATGATGCTTTTCTCAAGAGCGGGAGTCGTGTTTGGCGTTTCTCTGATGTTTTTTAACAGCTTGACAATGGTAGACCTTGACCCTTGATTTCCCAAAGCGGTACGCACGGCGTCAAGCGTCGGCGGTGTGGCCATTGACTCCAATCGTGCCAGCGCGTTTTCAACGTCCGCTTGAGATATTTTTCTTCTCATAACAGTAAACCCTGAAGGGGTGGTAGTTAGTTTCACATCTTAACATGAAGGTGCAGGTGGCGTCTTCAATACGATGAGATCATCTAAAGCTAAAGTTCTACTATCGTGTGTAGGTGGTAATGCGGTTTAAAAGTCGCAGCGTTTTACACGACTGACAGTGGCTGCTCGGTCGTAATATTATAATTTCTTGGTTTTCTGTGCCTTGCTTTGTTGGACTCTGTTTCAATTTTAAGCCTGCTGAGTCGAACTGCGTGATTCCAATTGCGAAGTTTTCATAATCCCAGCATCTAGTTTGGGGTAGTGGATGGATACAATATTGAACTAATGGATAAATTCTGCTTGGGGTAACGGGGTAGCGTGACGTTCAAGTTAATTCCAGTATTGGCTGTTTTCTTATCTGTGCGGGTCGAGCGGTTCAAGGAAGTAAGTAAACGGCTGAGTCAGATTTAGCGAGTCCTGCAGTTCTCAACCAATAGAGGCTATGGCGTCGTCATTTTTACGGGCAGGTTGCCTCGCTGCTCAATGTTGAGCTTACGCAGTGTCACTTTAAGATGTGGAGCCGGTCTGCTCGGCGTGCCATGTGGGCGCGGGCACTTTTGAAGGTCAGTCATCTGCTAGAACGCATCCCCGACTGCCCTTTGATTCGAGTACTGCCACATCCTGCTGGGCGTTGTATTTCGACAGACAAGCTTCACTTGGCAAGATATTTTCATCGGCCAAGAAAGAGCACCTCTTGAAATTTATGATTTCGCCAGCTTTAAGAGTTGTCATGGCTGCGTGGGCGCCAATACTTGTATGCTTTAATTTTATGCGAATGACAAGTCAATTTAGTAATAAACGATATGCAGTCACAGTCGCAAAAAATGGAACGTTGCGCTGGGACTGTTACGGATCCCAGCTGAGTACGGGTGTGACAGTCTCAGTCCCCCTTCAGTTCCTCCATCTGCCCAGCCAATGTGAGCGTGAGAGTGGCCATCCGATCATTTTGCCTTGGAACAATCTGCACCAAACAGAAAACTATTAGAACTCGTCTTCAGCGTGATCGATTGATGTTTTGGCGCCGGTGAACAAAAGGTTGCTTTACTGTTTAATAGGGAGCCCGCCTGAAAGTAGCCCATCACAGTTGTAACACTGCGGTGCTCAGTCATGGCCATCACTTCACCGAGCGGCACGCCCTGGCGCCCGGCTTCGGCGACGAAGCCGGATCTCAAGCTGTGCGCCGCCCAGTCCCCATCCAAGCCAGCCAGCTTCGCCCGACGCTGGACGATGCGCGCCACTTGATCTGCCGAATGGGGCGCGGTACCGACCCGGTTGCTTTTATACAGCCGCCGAAACAGCGGGCCGCTATCAGCAGGAGCGGCAGTCAGCCAGGCAGTGAGGGCCTGTGCCGCGGGGCCACACAATGGCTTTTCACGACGTATGCCGCCGGTATCGGTCTTGTTGACCCCCAAAGCGTACACCCACGTATCAGCATCCAGTTGGCGCACGTCGCCGACTTGTAAACCTACGACCTCCGAACGCCGTCGTCCGCCACCGCTCCAGGCCAGCAGCTACAGTGCGCGATCGCGCACACTACGTACGCCGTCGTCGCAGGTGGCGAGCATCGCCTACAGCGGCTCGAGCAACACTGCGGTTTTCTTCCTTACGGATACGCCTTGGCGGGTCTGGGCCTTGCGGACTTCACGCAAAAGGGTTTTCCCAGACTGACACTCTACCGGATTAACCCACTGCTTCAGGCGATGCCACTTAGCCCGGACGGCCAGCCGACGACTGACGGTGCTGAACGACAGCGGCCCTGGCTTGCCCTTGATCTTGGCAGCGACCAGCGCAGCATCGTGGCAGCAGGTGGCTCCAGCTGCCTGTGCCGTCCGGTCGGGCGAGGTGGTCGACAATGAATTGCACCACCACCTCTGGCGGTAAGGCGCCGTCACCGAGTGAGCGCCTGTAGCGTAGTTACAGCCAGGCTGACCAGTAGGCAAGGGCGCCCTGGTAGCTGCGCACCGTATTAGCCGCGGTACCGGCGGCAATGAATACCTCGGCGGCTGGGAGGAGGGCATCTGTACCGGCTCTGTCAATTTCATCTCGTTCAACGTTTCAATAGGTCCGGATAACATTCCCTTATCAGACCCAATATAGCCGGAGGCGGGCCATGGCAGTAGGGGGGCCGGAAAGCGACGTGTTTGCCGCCGCGGATGCGGTGCTGGCCCGTGGGGAGCGGCCAACGGTGGAACGTGTGCGCTTGGAACTGGGGGGCGGCAGTCCGACGTGCGTCGGCGGGTTGCTCGTTCAATCTTGGGTGAGGCTGGCCGAACGGCTGAGCGGCGAGACTCGCCTGCTGACGTTGCCGGCGGAGGTCTCGCAGGCCTTTGTCGCCCTGTGGCAACAGGCGATTCATCTGTCCCATGGCGTTGCTGAGCAGGCGTTGTCCGAAGAACGTCAGGTCTTGGCTGCCGAACGCGAGCGAGTCGCCGCGGTGGAGGGCCAGGCGCGTCAAGTCGCCGCACTAGCGCGGCAACATGCGACGACTGCGCAGGCGGCCCAGCAAGTGAGCGAGACTCGCTTGGCGGACCTGGAGTTGCTGCTGGAACAGCGTGCGACGCAGATTCAAGACCTGAGCAGCGCGACAGCCTGCTGCGGGAACGCGGTGACGCGCAGCAGTAAAGCCAGACCTTGCAGCAGGAATTGCAGGAGTTGCGACTTAAGGCCGAGTAGGAACGCGTCGCGCAGGAGATCTACGTGCGCGGGGTCGAGGATCGTGCGCATCGTGAAGTCGATCGTGCCAGAGAAGAGAGCAAGCCATGCCCCCCAAGTGAAGGAAGCAGGCAACCAACTTGAGCAGTTGCAGCAAAAGATTGAAGGTGCGCAGGCCGCGCTGGGTCAAGCACTGCAAAACGCCGCAGCACAGCAAGCGCGTGGCGACACGCTGGAGCAGAAGTTAGTGCATCTCGCTCATCGCCGGTCAGCGAACGCAAGACACGCGCGAGGAAAAAGCCCGAACCCAAGTCAGCGAAGTAAGCACCCCAGGCTACATCTTCAGCATACGGCGCCTACGCTTCAACGGCTGGACATGACACGACACAGGGAATGAGCGATGGATGAATTGGGTTTCGCGAATGACCGACCGATCAAAGCTGCCGAGCAGGATCTACTAGGGCGATCCACATTTGCTAAAAACCTAGCGGCGGCGATTGTCGGCTGGAAAAACCAAAGAGCCTGGTCGTTGCCCTGACGGGGCTATGGGGCAGCGGCAAGAGTTCGATCAAGAATCTGGCCATTCAGGAGTTAACCGCAACGCCTCAGCTTGACGTCATTGAGTACAACCCTAGGGAGTGGACTGGCCAGGAAAAACTGAGCGCGTCGTTTTCCGATGAGGTCTCGCGTGCCATTCGGCGAAAGGACAAAAGCAAGGACGGCAAGAAACTGGCCAAGGTCCTGCGCCAGTATGGGCAACGGATCAATGCCAGCGCAGAGTTGGTGGACGGAATGACCCGCTACCTACCGGTCTGGTAAAAACCGGCTCCGCGAGGGCATACTACTTGCGGGAAAATCTGTTCAGGACACGTAGAATTTCTTTTTAAGAGCAGGCCATCCAACGCGCTCCCCGAAGTGATCAAAGTCCGAGCGCAAGATGTTGGATCCGTCTCTCCTGAGAGGTCGTAGGGGGCCGGACTACAAAAATTCTTTGATGACTCTGCGGTTGGGCGATGCTCTCGTGGGAATTAATAGCTCTTGTCACAATTGTGGGACTGGTGCCGACGCCACACATAGGAGAGGTTCACCGGCCACACCAAGCGGCGCAGCTAGGCCAGAAGTTGACTCCTGTTAGAATAGAATCAAACTCTGACCCCGCTGTCACGGTTCGCGACAGTTCCACAAACTACTTCTGACGACGTAGTTTTCCCGGCGCTTCCCCGTAAAACTCTTTAAATTTTTTGCTGAACGCCGACTGCGACTGATACCCGACCTGTACGGCAATATCGCTCAAACCCAGATGGGAGTGGCTCAGCAAGTTGAACGCCAATTCCATGCGAACCTGAGTCAACAGCACCCAGGGTGATGCGCCCGCCAAGCGTGCAAATGCGCGCAGAAAAGTTGCGCGGGACATGCTCGCCATTTCCGCCAGCCCTTCAACGGTCCACTCGAATGCAGGGTCGGCCAGCATCGCCTGCCAGGCGCGTCCGAGGCGTTTATCGCTGAGCAAGGCCAATGAGCCGGCGGTCTGGCCATCGCTTGCCAAGTGCGCTCGCAGGATTAGGGTGAACAGCGCCTGGGATAGCGCGTCGAGCATGAATCTGGAGCAGACCTGGTGGCCGTCCGCTTCGCCACGCAGCATCTCCACCAGCGCAGGCAGCTGCCCACTGGCGGTGGGCGGGACGACCAGATACTCGGGCAGCGCGGCGAAGAGTAGTGACGTGCGATTGAAGTGAAACCCGCCACAGAGCATGTCAAAATCGCGACTGGCCCCGCCAATACGATGCATCGGCACGACACCACCTTCGCTAACGTACGGCACGGTCGGCGCTACGGTTTTGCCTGTGCTGTGCATGACATGCGGCGCGCCTCGTGGAAGCAACAAAATGTCCCCGGTCTTCATGGGAACACGCTGGCCATCGGGAAAATAAACCTGGCACTCTCCGGCCAACACGATGTGATAGGGCGCCTTGCCCAAGGCTTCCTGCTCATGCTCGCGCGCCCAATCCCCCTCGAACTGGCAGCGTAAATCCAGGCTGCCGCGTACGTTGGCCAAG
Organism: Pseudomonas moorei; assembly: GCF_008801475.1. Lineage (GTDB taxonomy): Bacteria > Pseudomonadota > Gammaproteobacteria > Pseudomonadales > Pseudomonadaceae > Aquipseudomonas > Aquipseudomonas moorei. The sequence goes on from NZ_VZPP01000001.1 coordinate 488,769, forward strand.
CTGATGAGTTTATCGATTGAATTCATTTTGAGTCTTTCGCAATAAAAGCTGAGCCGATTGAACAAACCTGAATCGCGCCACTGGAGAAAACTGAGTCTGTCGAAACAGTACACTCAACCTGTTCAGGAATTAACGCTATGTTCAATAATTGGTCTGAATTATTGCCCACTATCCAGAAAGCCTTCGGCGCACTGGGCAAGAGCAACCCTAAGATGGTCAAAGCCTACATGGCACTCGGTGAAGCCGCTGCCGAAAACGATGTGCTGGATGTCAGGACACGCGAGTTGATCTCGATCGCCGTCGCTGTCACTACTCGTTGCGATGGTTGTATCGCCGCACATACGAACGCAGCGATCAAGGCAGGCGCGAGCCGCGAAGAGGTGGCGGCGACCCTGGCCACGGCTATCTCGATGAACGCGGGTGCTGCGTACATCTATTCGCTACGCACGCTCGAAGCGTTTGATACGCTGAAAAACTAGTCTGACATCGCGTCCACCGCAGCCTCGGCACTACAAAGAGCCGAGGCTTTTTTACGTCATTGAAACGTTAAGGTCACGTTGAGACGATCAAGCAACAACTTGAGCATGACGAACAAAAGCACCGGTCTCCAAACCAGCAGACTAGCTCCACATTCAATGTTCTGGAGAAGTCCCATGCTCACCTCATTTACAACCTGGTTACGGTTCCTCAGCAAAGTGGATACCTTTGGCGCTTCGCTCATGCGACTGGCCATCGGCATCGTTTTCCTGTGGATTGGCGCACTAAAATTCGTCCCATACGAGGCCGATAGCATCACGCCGTTTGTCGCCAACAGCCCCTTCATGTCGTTCTTCTACGAACACCCGCAAGAGTACAACGCTCACCTGACACATGAAGGTGAACTGAACGTCGAGAAGCGCGCCTGGCAGACAGGTAACAACACCTACGGATTCTCGACCGGTCTGGGCATTGTCGAACTTCTGATTGGGCTGTTGGTTCTATCCAACCCGATCTCACGACGCACCGGCTTGCTCGGTGGTGCGTTGGCCTTCGGTACGCCGCTGGTGACTTTGAGCTTTCTGATCACCACGCCCGAAGCCTGGGTGGGTGCCCTAGGCGACGCTCAGCACGGTTTTCCCTACCTGTCCGGTGGCGGTCGTCTGGTGCTTAAAGACGTATTGATGCTGGCAGGCTCTCTCACTGTGATGGCCGACTCCGCTCGTCATCTGCTGCGAGAAAGTCGCGCATGAATCGCTTATCGGAAAACATATTGAAACCCGCGGTTGCTCTGGCGTTTGCCATCGTATCCAGCAGCATCCTGGCAGAACCGACCGAGGAGGTCGCACGTCCCGGGGTTCCCTTGGATATTGCCAAAACCATTAGCATTACCGATGTCAGTAATGCATGCGGAATCGTCCCCGTGGAGCTGACGTATGACGATTCACATGGACAGCGTCACACCGTAACGTATCAAGTCTGGGGAACGGCGTGCAGCGGTGGCTAAGCGTCCCTGGCAACACACGATAGGCCTCCGTTTCCTTCCAGCGACCTCATAGTGGATGGTCGCTGGAAGCGACGGTCTCAGCTTTTGACGCCCAGATCGACCTGGGTCATGTGGCTGCGAATGGTGAACAGGTCATCACCCGAGAGAATCGTACTGCGCGCAAGCAAATGTCCGCTCTTCCAGTTCGACAAACCCAGTTCCGGCTTGTTGAGCGCGTTTTAACCATCAACCCGACGGGTGATGCCGTTGCCAACAAAAGGCGCGTTGACGGCGTTGTAGAAGCGCGCTCCTTCGTCGCGGCATCGTCGCTGATCAGCGATACGGCGAACTGCGGGCTGTAGCGATTGAACCGACCAAGCGCCACCAATGCCGTGCAGGCTGACGGCGGTGCCGGCCTGTTGCGCGATGCTGCCCAACTGACTGGCGGCGCGATGCGTTCAGAAAGCGTTTTGCAGGCTTGGACTTTTTTGAATATCAATGACCTCGCATAAGACGCTGATGTTCGGGCCTTATGACAACGCCTCGCTAGATTATTTCACCCAGCACAATTAAGTCATGACATCCCTGCTGGTTCTCTAATTGTCCATAGATGGGGAGACTTAATTCAGAAGCAATTGACTCATTTCGGGTTAATGCAGTGTCCATCCAGGGAGTTTTCACATGATTGATGTCGCTCATTCCTGCGACGGTAACCGCTGGTTGGACGCCCCAGCCATGGCCGATACCGAATACGAAGGTGGCTTTCTGCTGCCCCAATTGATGGGAGCGCTGGCTAGCGAGTCCAGAGCGGCCCCTGTTACGCACCGATCCAGTAAGTATCAGAACGATACTTCGCTCTTGACACCACGCGCGACGTTTTTGCGTGCATTGAAACTTCGTTTTCCTCCCCTTTAACGACAATCAACAGTTCATGTGTTGTGTGCCTTGCAGAGAATTGAGATGACCTACGATTTTGATTTATTTGTAGTTGGTGCAGGTTCCGGCGGTGTGCGGGCAGCGCGTTTTGCCGCCGCGTTCGGCGCGAAAGTAGCGGTAGCCGAGAGTCGCTACCTCGGTGGCACATGCGTCAACGTCGGTTGTGTGCCAAAGAAACTGCTGGTCTACGGCTCGCATTTCGCTGACGACTTCGAACAGGCCGAGGGCTTTGGTTGGACGGCCGGCAAGGCGCAATTCAACTGGGAAAAATTGATCTCTAATAAGAATCGCGAGATCGAACGACTCAACGGGATTTACCGCAATTTGCTGATCAACAGCAGCGTGACCTTGCTCGAAGGCCATGCACGGCTGGCCGATGCCCATCACGTTGAAATCAACGGCCAACGTTATAGCGCTGAGCACATTCTGATTGCCACCGGCGGATGGCCACAGATCCCGGATATTCCAGGTCATGAGCACGCAATCACTTCGAATGAAGCATTCTTTCTGAAACAACTGCCCAAGCGAGTATTGGTGGTTGGCGGTGGTTACATCGCCGTCGAATTTGCCGGCATCTTCAATGGACTGGGTGCCGACACCAGCCTACTGTATCGCGGTGAGCTATTCCTGCGCGGATTTGACAAATCGGTTCGTATGCACCTGGTGCAAGAGCTGACTAAACGGGGTCTGCAATTGCAGTTCAACACCGATATCGTGCAGATCGACAAACAAGCAGACGGCAGTTTACTGGCGACGCTTAACGACGGTCGTCAACTGGAGACCGACAGCATTTTCTACGCCACTGGCCGCCGCGCCATGCTCGACAATCTGGGCCTGGAAAACACCCGCGTCGTACTCAATGACAAGGGTTTCATCGACGTCAACGACAACTTTGAAACCCGCGAACCATCGATTCTGGCATTGGGCGATGTGATTGGCCGGGTGCAATTGACCCCGGTCGCCACGGCGGAAGGCATGGCGGTCGCGCGTCGCCTGTTCAAACCCGAAGACTATCGCCCGGTGAATTACCGCCACATTCCCACCGCGGTGTTCAGCCAGCCCAACATCGGCACCGTTGGGCTGACGGAGGAACAGGCGCTGGAGCATGGCCACAAAGTGCTGATTTTCGAGAGCCGGTTCAAGCCGATGAAGCTGACGCTCACAGAATCGTCCGAGCAGACGCTAATGAAACTGGTGGTGGACGCCCAGACGGATCGTGTGCTGGGCGCCCACATGGTCGGCCCCGACGCCGGCGACATCATCCAGGGGCTGGCCATCGCGCTTAAGGCCGGTGCTACCAAGCGCCTGTTCGATGAAACCATCGGCATCCACCCGACCTCGGCAGAAGAGTTCGTGACCCTACGTACGCCTGTATCCGGCAGATGATGGCAGGCAACCAACTCACGACTTTTACTAACAGTCTTGCTATGAAGTCCACTTATCTCGTCACGAAGGACCTGAGCTCGTCGACCTGCATCTGGCACCAGCTTGCGCTCACCTGTCGATGACCCGGAGGTCGAGCAAGTATTGGCCCTGTAGGAGCTGCCGCAGGCGGCGATCTTTTGATTTTGTTTTTAAAACAAGATCAAAGGATCGCCGCCTCGTTTCACTCGATAGCTCCTACAGGGGCCAACCTGCCTGCAGTTAATCAATAACAGTCCACTCCGCTATACAATGCAGCGCATAAGCAGTGCCTATAGAGGAGAGTTCTTATGCTGCTGCGCCATTTGCGCTATTTGTTGGCCGTCGCCGATAACGGCGGCTTCACCCGCGCTGCAGAGGCGCTGCATGTTTCCCAGCCGACCCTGTCGCAACAGATCCGGCAACTGGAAGAAACCCTGGGTGTCGTGCTGTTCGACCGAACCTCGCGTACCGTCAAACCGACCGATGCGGGGCAGGCTTACATCGAATGCGCGCGTCGCGTGCTGGTGGAACTTGCGGCCGGCAAGCGGGCGCTGCACGATGTAAAGGACCTGTCGCGCGGCACCCTGCGCCTGGCCATGACGCCGACGTTCATGGCGTATCTGGTCGGGCCTTTGATGCGCGACTACATGGCCCTCTATCCCAACATCCATCTGGAAATCTTCGAGTTGTCGATGGACGATATCGAAACCGGCCTGGCGGATGATTCGCTGGATATCGCCATTGCGTTCGATGATGTGAGAAACGCCGACATCGAAACGATCCCGGCCTATACCGAAACCCTGGGTTTGATGGTGGGACGCGATCACCCGTTGTACGACTGCAGGACGCCGTTGACCGCCGAGCAGGTGGCGCAACTGCAATTCGCACTGCTGACGCCGGACTTCGCCACCCGCGTATGCATCGATGAGTATTTCGTCAAGACGCAGATCACTCCCCAAGTGGTGATCGAGGTCAACTCGGTCAATACCTTGCTGGAAGTGATTCGGCACACGGCGGTCGCCACCATTCTTCCGGAACCCATCGCTACCCAGGACCGCGCCCTGCGCAAGATCGCGTTGCTGGATAAGGGACCGCAACGGGGCGCCTCGTTGCTGCGACGCAAGAACAACTACCACAGCGCGGCGTCAGTGGCCTTCATGGACTTGATGGTAGGCGTGTCAGTGGGTCAGTAGACTCGATGCAAGAGTGCTGATTATTACTTCCCGTGAAATGCTGGATTGTAATTGCTGGTCATTCCTCAGTTTGGGAGGGCAGGGGAAGATAGCTCCATCGACGCGATGACCGGGTCGAACTCAAAAACAATCGGAGTACGTCATGTCCCAAGCGATCAAACTTTATCGTCACCCATTGTCCGGCCACTCTCATCGGGTTGAATTGATGCTGTCCCTGCTCGGCCTGCCGACAGAACTGGTCTTTGTGGACTTGATGAAGGGCGCACACAAAACCCCCGAGTTCCTGGCGATCAACAGTTTTGGACAAGTACCGGTGATCGATGACAACGGCACCGTACTGGCCGACTCCAACGGCATCGTGGTTTACCTGGCCGCCAAATATGGCAACGGCCAATGGCTGCCGACCGATCCGGTAGCGCTGGGCAAGGTTCAACGCTGGTTGTCAGTAGCCGCCGGTCAAATCAGTTCGGGCCCTGCCACCGCGCGATTGATTACCGTCTTTGGTGCCGGTTATGACCCAGAAGAAGCGATCAAACGTTCTCACGCCCTGCTTAAAGTCATGGAAGATGGGCTGGGTCAAAGCAAATTCCTGGCCGGTGACAAGCCGACCGTGGCCGATGTTGCCGCCTACACGTACGTGGCTCACGCTCCCGAAGGTAACGTGGCGCTGACTGACTACCCGAATGTCCGTGCCTGGCTGAGCAGCATCGAAGCATTGCCAAACTTCGTTGGCATGCAACGTACCGCGGTAGGCCTGCAGACGGCTTGATTCGATCCTCAAAGCGCTTGCCGGGAGAATACTTCCGGCAAGCTGCTTTTCACGGGTTGCGCATATCCCTCAGGATTACTTTGCGTACATGCAGCCAGCCCGACGGCGCGTGCGAAAGTTGCTTTGGCCGACGATACTGGCAACCAGGTCTTACCGCTTAAGCGGCCAGACTCCTTGCGGTTCTCTCATAAAGACAAGGTCGTCTATGGATCGTTTTCAAGAAATGCAGATATTCATGGCAGTAGCCGAGGAAGAAGGTTTTGCCGCGGCCGCTCGCCGGTTTAACATTTCTCCCCCCAGCGTGACCCGTGCCATCGCCGCGATGGAAGAGCGCATCGGCACACAGCTCCTTTCTCGAACCACTCGCAGCCTGCACCTCACCGAAGCGGGTCAACGCTATCTTGAGGATTGTCGGCGTATCCTCAGTGATATCGACGAGGCGGAGGAAGCAGCCGCCGGCAGTTACTCGATACCGTGCGGGCATTTGACCGTGACCGCGTCGGTGCTATTTGGCGAGTTGTTCATCGCTCCGCTGCTGGCCGACTACGTGGATCAGTTTCCTTCGGTGCACATCAATGCCTTGCTGGTGGATCGCGTCGTGAATATGGCTGATGAGGGTATCGATGTGGCCATACGCATTGGCCATTTGCATGAGTCAAATCAGCACGCAATCAAAGTCGGCGAGGTACGCCAGGTGATCTGCGGTACGCCCGATTATTTCGAGCGCAACGGCAGGCCGCGTCATCCCGGTGAACTCAGTACCGCCAACATCGTCATGTCTTCGGCCAGTCATTTGCTGAGTGACTGGCAATTCGTCAACGACGGCAACGCACTGAGCTTTCGATTCGAACCGCGATTGGTGGTTACTGCCAATCAGGCTGCGATCAATATCGCCAGCCTGGGCTGGGGCGTCACACGGGTGTTGTCCTACCAGGTGGCCAATCAGGTGGCAGCTGGTGAACTGGAGTTGGTGCTGGAGGATTTCGAACCGCCTGCGTTGCCCATTCAAGTGGTCTACCTCAAGAGCGCCAGAATTGCGGCGAAGGTTCATACCTTCGTGGATTTTCTCGCGGATAGACTCGCAAAGGATTCGGCGCTCAAGGCTGTGGTGAGGGGTTCCAACTGATGGATCGCTACCATGAAATGCTGATGTTCGAAGCATTATCGGAGCGACCCAGCCTGGCTGCTGCGGCCCGTCGTTTGAACGTGTCAGGACCTACGGTCGTGCGCGCCATTGCACGGCTGGAGGAACGTCTTGGCGTGCAGCTGTTACTTCGAAGTACCCGCGGGGTATCGCTGACTGAGGCCGGTGCCGGCTTCATGGCCGATTGTTCACGCATTATCGAGGCCATCGAAGACGCGGAGGCTTCGGCCAAGGGCTTGCACGTTCAGGCCAAAGGCAATCTCAAGGTGCTGATGCCTTTGCTGTTCAGCCGTTACGTCATGACCTCGATTCTCTCGGACTACATGAATCTGTACCCCGAGGTAAAGGTTTTTGCGCAATACCATGATCGTTTTCCGAACATGAACGAAGAGGGCATCGATGTGGCTGTGCTGGTCGGGCATCTGCCCAGTTCGTCATTGATCGCACGACAGGTAGGCCATGTGCGCGCGATGGTCTGCAGCAGCCCTGCTTATTTGGCTACTCACGGTGAGCCCGGCGTACCGGAGGATCTGCGAGATCATCGCCTGGTCGCCACCCATGCTTATCGAGACAGGGTCCAGTGGGGCTTTCACCACAACGGTGAGGTCAATCACTTGAAAGCCCGGACACGGATCAGTTGCGCGACAGTGCAGGCGGCCATCGATGCGGCCGCACATGGCGCCGGTATTACCCGCTGCCTGAGCTATCCGTTGTACGAGTATTTGAATACTGGGCGATTACGCCGTGTATTACAGCCCTTTGAATTACCGGCGCTGCCGGTGCATGTGGTGTACCGCGAGGGGCGCAAGGCCTCGATGCGGGTACGCAGCTTCGTTGACCACATCGTCGAAGGCCTGCGCGAACATCCGGCGATGCAGCCGGATGCTGATTAAGCGTGTGCAGCGCACGCAACTTGCACTGATACAGATGCCCATCGGGTATTTCAGTGAGCGAAATAGTGGATTGTATTTTGTGGTCGTTCTTTGTACGGCAGTTAAGGCGGAGCATAAGCACACGCTCTTCCATGCTGCACAGCAGAGGTTCATGACCGATGAAACGCGTGCTTATGTTACTGGCCAACGGTGTAGAGCCCCTGGAAATGGCCGCTTTTACCGATGTGCTTGGCTGGGCCAACCTGCTGGGTGATCACCCTGTGGAACTGGTCAACGCCGGCCTTCGCAGAAAGATCGTGACCACCTTCGGTCTCATGCTCAATCCGAGTTTTTTATTGAGCGATCTGGACGTGAGCAGCTTCGATGCCCTGGCACTGCCGGGTGGTTTTGAACCGTCGGGTTTTTACGAGGAAGCCTTGAGCGAACCCTTCCTGGCGACCATCCGGCATTTCGTCGAAGCCGGTAAACCCGTTGCCAGCGTTTGCGTGTCTTCCGTGTGCCTGGGCGTGGCCGGCGTGCTGCGTGACAGGAACGCCACGACCTACCACCAAGAGGGCGGCAAGCGGAAAAACCAACTGTTGGAAACCGGTGCACGCTTTGTCGATCGCCCGGTGGTTGTCGATGACCAGATCATCACTTCAAGCGGGCCGGGGACTGCCACCGAAGTTGCATTCGTACTGCTGGAAAAAATAACCAGCGTCGAAAACGCCGCTTTTATCCGCAAGAAAATGCGCTTCGCCACCCCCGACCGTGATTGGTATGACACGCCGCAAGTGCCCTGAAATGATCAACCCACTCCTGATCGACTTTTTACCAAGGTAACCGTATGACTAACACAGCACTCATCGTCGTTGATATTCAGAACGACTATTTTTCCGGCGGCAAATGGGAACTCAATGCTACTGACGCGGCTGCTGACAATGCGGCTCGTGTGATTGGAGCAGCACGTGAGCGGGGTGACTTGGTCATCCATATCCGTCACGAGACTTTAGCCCCTAATGCACCGTTTTTTGTTCCAGGCTCCGACGGCGCGCAATTGCACGAGAATGTGCGCAATCTTGGGGACGAGTTGGTCATCGTCAAACACTTCATGAACCCGTACCGCGAAACTCAATTGCTCGAAGTGCTTGAGCACAACGAGATTGAACGGGTCACCGTGGTCGGCAACATGAGCCACATGTGCATCGATGCAGTCACCCGCGCGTCTGACGATTTCGGGTTTGAGACGACCGTTATTCACGATGCCTGTACGACCCACGATCTGGAATTCAACAACGTCAAGGTTCCTGCGCTTCTGGTGCATGCGGCGTTCATGGCCGCCTTAAAGTTCGGGTACGCCGAAGTGCTGAGCACTGACGAGTATGTGGCCTAGGGTTTCGATTCTGCTGGCGAAAAGGGTGACCCAATGTTCAGTCTTTCCAATGCTGTCGATTACTACTGGCCAACACCCAACGGGCAGAAAGTCGCCATTTTTCTGGAAGAATCGGAACGCTTCATGAGGCTGTAAAGCACAGAGTTGATGATTCCCGGCAACTGCGAATTAGCCCCCGGTACCGGGATTCAACCATTCCTCGCCGGGCGGCGGGTGAAGGGCACCTGTTCACGAATGCGTAGAGGTGATCATGAATCAGTCGGACGCGCCAGGAGCATCCTCTTGGCATGCGGGTGAGCGTGAGTTGCAGGAAAGCGTCGGTGTCGCCGATCAAATGGAGATATTCGGGCGCAAGGTCGTACGTGACTTCATGCCTGATCAGCATCGATTGTTTTACAACCAGTTGCCTTACCTGGTGGTGGGCGCGGTCGATGAACAAGGGATGCCTTGGGCCACGTTGGTCGAAGGCCCCCCTGGCTTCATCCATTCACCCGATCCGCGAATGCTGCAACTCGACCGCCTGCCTGCCGAGGGTGATCCGGTCAGGGCAGCCCTTAAGCAGGGCGCTGCGGTGGGACTGCTGGGTATTGACCTGAAGAGCCGAAGGCGCAATCGCATGAACGGTAACATCAGCACCGCCTCGTCAGGCGGTTTTGCCGTTTCTGTGGTGCACGCTTTCGGCAACTGCCCGCAATACATTCAGTTGCGAGGCGTTGAGCCGGTCAGCCTTGGCCAAGCCTCAGCAAATGTTGCGGCCGAATGTCTCAGCGAACTGGATGAAGCCGCGAAGGCGGCCATCACCAAGGCCGATACCTTTTTCATCGCCAGCTATGTCGACCTGGATGACGATGCATCCCGGCGCTCGGTGGACGTTTCTCACCGGGGTGGCAATTCAGGTTTCGTCAGGATCGAAGGCAACGTGCTGACGATTCCCGATTTCGCCGGCAACCTGCACTTCAACACCTTGGGTAATTTCCTGCTCAACCCGCGCGCGGGGCTGGTGTTCATCGATTTTGAAACAGGCGACATGCTGCAAGTCAGCGGGCGTACCGAGATCATTCTCGAGGGACCGGAGATTGCCGCCTTTCAGGGGGCTGAGCGGCTCTGGACGCTGACCGTGGAGCAGGTGGTTCGACGTCAGGCTGTGTTGGCTCTCCGTTGGCGGTTTGATGGTTTTTCGCCTAACAGCCTGATGACTGGCAGTTGGGAGCAAGCTGAGGGCCGATTGCAAGCCGATAACCTGCGCGATCAATGGCGACCGCTGAGGGTGACGCGGATCGTTGACGAGAGCAGCTCCATTCGCTCCTTCTATTTTGAACCGGCCGATGGCGCGGGCGTACCGCGGTTCGAGGCGGGCCAACATCTGCCGGTGCGCTTTTGCCTTGCTGAAGGACAGGCGCCTCTGGTCAGAACCTACAGCCTGTCGAGTGCGCCGTCGGACAGTTTTTTCCGCATCAGCGTCAAGCGTGACGGACTCATCTCGTCGCATCTGCACGACCGCGTTCAGGTAGGGGATCTGGTTGAAGCCCGTGCCCCTCAAGGGCGTTTCACGGTGCAAGCCGATGAATATCGACCGTTGGTTTTGCTGGCCGCGGGCGTGGGCGTGACCCCACTGCTGTCGATGCTGCGTGAAGTGATTTATGAAGGCGAACGTATCCGTCGCACTCGACCGACCTGGTTCATCCAAAGTGCGCGCAGCCTGGGTGAACTCGGGTTTCGCGATGAGCTGTACGAACTGGCGACCCGTGCCAAGAATAAAATTCATGCGCTGCGTCTGCTCAGTCAGCCGGAAACTCACGCTCGCGTTGGTGAGGATTTTGAGGTGGCGGGGCGGGTGGATGTCGAGCTGCTCAAGGCATTGCTGCCCCTGGACGATTACGATTTTTACCTGTGTGGCCCTGGTGCTTTTACCCAGGCGCTGTACGACGGCCTGCGTCAGTTGCGTATTGGCGATGATCGTATTCACGCGGAGACTTTCGGCCCTTCGACTCTGGTTCGCCAACGGGATCATCTAACCCCGGCGGTCGAGCAGGTACCCGCGGCAAGCAGCCCGGTCAAAGTGCTGTTTTCGGCGTCGGCGAAGGAAGCTCGTTGGGAGCCGGGTGGCGGGAGTTTACTGGAACTGGCCGAGAGCCGTGGCCTGAACCCGGACTTCAGTTGCCGGGGCGGATCCTGCGGTACATGCCGGACCCGATTGGTCAGTGGTCAAGTGCATTATCTGAACCTGCCGGCTGAGATGCCGGCCGAAGGGGAGGTACTGATTTGCTGTGCGGTGCCAGCGCAAGCCAAGGAGGGCGAGGCCCCCCTGGTGCTGGATTTGTGATTTGGCGTCATCCGTACTCATCCCGCCATGCGCGGGCTGAGTACCACGTCGATGCCGCCTTCGCTTTCAAGTTGAGCCAGGTCATCGAAGCCACCAACGAGCCTATTGCCGAAGAAAATCTGCGGGACCGTACGGCGACCGCTTCGGCTGACCATTTCGTTCTTCACGCCGAGCGGGCGCACATCGATTTCTTTGTACGCAATCCCTTTGCCGTCTAGCAAGCGCTTGGCCTTGCGGCAGTAGGGGCATGTCGTGGTGGTGTACATAGTGACTTCCAGCATGTTCAGTACTCCTGAAAATGACAGGCTGATTCAGGCAACAGCTTTGGCTGGACGGGCATGAACGGCAACGGTGTTCGGATGCTTGACCAGAGACTTGAACGTCTTGTTGTCGGCGTCCAGGGCGTCGATTGAACCGGTCCCGATGTCGTAGACCCAGCCATGCAGATTCACCTGACCTTTTTCCTGAGCCAGGCGCACGCTTGGATGAGTCTGAATGTTGGCCAGTTGGGCGATGACGTTTTCACGCACCATGGAACTGACTTTGGCGGCTTCACTGGTGTGAGGACGCGATTCGTTGATGACTTTCGCCGACTCGGCATGTTGCAACCAGCCGGCGACCGCAGGCAGGTGATCCATGCATTTGCACTTGGCGACAGCGGTCATGGCACCGCAATCGGAATGGCCGCAGATCACGATATCGGTCACGCCCAGTACGGCGACAGCGTATTCGACAGTGGCAGACACACCACCGGGATGCGGGCTGTAGGACGGCACGATGTTGCCAGCGTTACGGATCACGAACAGCTCGCCTGGCTCTTGCTGCGTCAGCAGTTCCGGAACAACCCGGCTGTCGGAACAGGTAATGAATAACGTGCCTGGATGTTGTGTGGTGGCCAGGTGTTTGAACAGGTCAGTGCGTTGTGGGAATGCTTCTTTCTGGAACTTCAAGAATCCTTCGATGAGCGCTTTCATGGTGTGTGCCTTCAATAAGTGGTGTGTGGGAAACGATCAGTTGGTGCAACCGCTGCCGATCACGCTGTATTCCAGAACATGGGTTTCACCATGGGAATCGCGGTAGGTCATTTGCACCGGTGTCGGGCCGCAGACATCCGCCGCCGACGTGATATTGACGACCTTGGCGATATCCAGATGCATGCCGTACGCAAATGGAACGGCCTCGGGTGCGACCACGGCTGGCTGGGCGTAGGCCGACAGCGAAGCGGTCAGAGACAGGGCCAGCGACAGAATTTTTCTCATGATGAATCCTCCATTCAAATGTGGTGATTGATCGAAAGGGCTTAGTCGTTTTTTGAAGCAGGCCCGCAAGGCTGCGGGCCGATTTACAGCTGTGGTTGCATCCTTAGAAAGGACGCAGTGGCAGGAACTTGCCGTCGAGAGTGATCACTGCGCGGTGGCCGCCTTCAGGGTCTTCGACTTTCTTCATGTCGAGCTTGAAGTTGATTGCGCTGATAATGCCGTCGCCGAACTGTTCGTGAACCAGGGCTTTCAACGTGGTGCCGTAGATCTGGATCATTTCGTAAAAACGGTAGATGGTCGGGTCGGTCGGGACACCATTGAGGCTGCCACGCAGCGGGATGATTTGCAGGCGGGCCACCGAATCGGCATCCAGCTCCAGTTTTTCACCGATCACTTTGGCAGCGGCTTCAGGCAGCGGGTGCTGGCCGAGGAGGGCGGCGGTGACGTAAGCGAGGCCGAGGCCGGTGCCTTCAGTCACTTGTTCGAAGGACAGATTCTTGCGCGCCTTGGCGTCGAGTATTTTCGCGGTCAGTTCGAGGCTGGTGTCGTTGTAAGCGTGGGACTGTTGCATGGTGTTTCTCCTGTCCGGTTGGCTCGGTTGCTGTTGCTTGGGTGTGAAGCAATCTTCTGCCATTCGATCAATAGCGTCCAAGACCGATAAACAATCCATCGCATAAGTCCTACCTATAGGTGCATCCCGGAGTGCTCACAAACGTTGAAGACTCAGAAACGCTACCGTTGACCTTCAACGGCTACCCGGTTCGGATTGACGTGGCTGAGGAAAGCGTCACCACGCACTCATCGGACCCGAAACGACCACCAGCAATCATTCCTGCGAATCGACACAAGTTCGACGCAAGCCTCAAATATGAAAGTGAATGACTCGACAGCGCAATGACACTCGGCTGTTCCCAGGAGCAAGCGACGCAGGAGGCGGGTTTATATGGGGTATTACAGTTATGTTCGACGATACAAGGGGGCATAAAAATCAACCCACCGTGGGCCGCAACTTCTGCGCCAGTTCAATCAGTGCGCGCAATCGCGCTGGTACGAAACGATGGCCCGAGTAGTAGAGCCTCAACCCGCCAAATGAAGGGCACCACGGCATCAACACCGGCACCAGTGCGCCGCTTGCCAGTTCATCGACGATGAACCACTCGGAAATAAATCCAATGCCAAGGCCCAACAACACGGCCTGTTTGATGGCCAGCAACTCGTTGGAGGCGAAGCGCACCGGCAGATCCATCTGCAGCTTTTGGCCATCGCGCTCCAATTCCCACTGGTAGAGGCCACCATGGGCCATGCGCATGCCGATGCTCCGGTGGGTGAGCAGGTCTCGCGGATGCTCGGGCACGCCGTGGCGTTCGAGGTACTCGGGCGTTGCGACCACGAGCATCCGGATGTCACCTGACAGTGCCACGGCGATCATGTCTTGCGGCACAGACTCTGCCAGGCGAATCCCGGCGTCGAAGCCACCGGCGACGATGTCGACCATGCTTGATTCGCTGACGATGTCGATGCGCACTTCGGGATAGCGCTCAGCGTACTGCTTCAATAGCGGCTCCAGCAGCAGATAGGCCGCCCCATGCGGTGCATTGATGCGCAATGTGCCGCTGGGTTCATCGAGGCCGACGCTGGCTTCTTCGTCGGCACTTTTGATCTGGGCCAACGCAGGTGCGATGCGTGCCACATAGCGTTGCCCGATGTCGGTGAGGGCAACGCTGCGCGTGGAGCGATTGAACAGGCGAACTTTCAGGCGTGCTTCCAGGCCGGCCACCGCGCTGCTCACGGCGGTAGTGGACATTCCCAACTCCTGTGCTGCGCCGCGAAAACTGCTGCGGCGCGCAACGGCCAGAACCACTTCCAGCTCGGTCATTCCTGTTCTGTGCATGGATTGTCCTGAATATAAGGATTCTTCATAAGCCAAAGGATGGCTTATCGGAATAATGAACCCTTCTTAGACTTGATCACAGAGGCTCGATTCAGGCGAGTCATTTTGAGCGAGGAGTCGCCATGCAACGCATTGAACATATCTACATCAACGGCGAGTTCGTCATTCCACACGGTCAGGAATGGTTCGACCTTCATAACCCGAGCACCGAGAAAGTCATTGGTCAGGTTCGATTGGGCGATGCACTGGACGCTCAGCGTGCCATCGCAGCCGCCAAGGCTGCGTTCCCGGCGTGAGCTCGTACAAGCAGGGAAGAACGAATTTCGGCATTGCAACGCATGCACCAGGCCGTGGCGGCAAAGGAGGAAGAGCTGCTGGAAGCCATCCTCGTGGAATACGGCGCACCTGCGGTTCGCGGGCGTTGGATGGCGACTTATCCGGCTGACGTGATCGCGCAAGCAATCGATGCACTGGAGGCGTTCGATTTCGAGGAGCAGGTCGGCATGGCCAGGGTCATTCTGACGCCCGTGGGCGTGACCGGTCTGATCACACCCTGGAACAGCAATGCGGGCTTCATTTGCAACAAGCTGGCCACCGCGCTGGCGGCAGGCTGCACCGCGGTCATCAAGCCCAGCGAGATGAGCGCGTTGCAGACGCAGGTGGTGGTCAGGGCGTTGCACGAAGCGGGGCTGCCGCCGGGTGTATTCAACATCGTCAACGGACGAGGCGATGTGGTAGGCGAGGAAATCGTCCGTCATCCCGACGTTGCCAAGATCTCGTTCACGGGGTCGTCCGCTGTCGGCCAACATCTGGTAAAAACCGGTGCTGACACCATGAAGCGCGTGACGCTTGAACTCGGCGGCAAGTCGCCCACCGTGGTGCTTGACGATGCGGATTTCCAGGCAGTCATGCCGCTGGTGCTGCAAGCCGGATTTCTCAACAGCGGCCAGGCTTGCATCGCGGGCACTCGCATCCTCGTTCCGCGCAGCCGGCTGGCAGAGTTCGAGCGGATTGCGAAGGAGGGTGTCTCACAAATTCAATCGGGCGATCCAGGCAACGCCGACACCGAGATCGGTCCAATGGTGAGCCAGAAACAGTGGGAACGGGTGCAGCGCTACATCCGTATCGGCCAGGAAGAAGGCGCGAGGTTGCTGGCGGGTGGCGAAGGTCGCCCGGAAGGCTTGCACGCCGGATGGTTCGTGAAGCCCACGATCTTCACTGATGCCAACAACCGGATGCGCATCGCGCGTGAGGAAATCTTCGGCCCCGTGCTGACGATCATCCCCTACGAGGATGATGCTGATGCGATCAGCATTGCCAACGATACGGACTATGGACTGAGCGCCCTGGTGCTGGGAAAAAGCTCCCAACGTTGTATGAACGTCGCCCGGCAGATCGATTCGGGGCGCGTGCTCATCAACACGCTGGCCCACGAACCACGTGCCCCCTTCGGTGGATTCAAGCATTCAGGCCTTGGGCGCGAAATGGGCAGGTGGGGGATGAGCGCGTATTTGGAGCCGAAGACGTTGATCAGGTATGACCCGTTGAAATGACTGGGTCAGGTCCCTGTCTGGGAGCACTGGATGGGGATGGGCAGTTAGCGTCCGCTAATGGCCGATTACTGCCTGTCGCGAGGGGCACAAAGCGGCCAAAAGCGGCCAATGGCCGCCGAAAGCAATAGACAGGGTGAGCCACTAGAGGACTTCTGGACTTAGGAACAGATGCGGTGCTGCAGGCTTGAGGGTATAGGCCCGACATCCTCGAAACATGCAATGGCATAGGCCCATGTCGCCGGGAACATCCCGCGAGATGCAGGGAAGCGGCAAGCCCTGAGGGCTCGCTGTCGTTCAGTTGATTGCGGCTATCGATTACAGCGTTGAGATGGTACCGCCGTCAATACGGTGTTCGGATCCAGAGATCGAGGCAGCCCGGGAGGACGCAAGGAAGACGATCAAGTCGGCAACCTCTTGAGGCTTGGCCGGCCTACCCAGTGGGATTCCGCCTATCGACTCCATAACAATTTGTTTGCCGCCTTCGTAGTTGGTTCCAGCTTGTTCAGCCAACCGCTCGGCAAACCTTACGGACGCCTCGGTCTCAATCCACCCCGGCGCGACACTCAGCACGCGAACGCCTTTGGGCATTACTTCTCTTGCAAGGGACTTGCTGTAAGTGGTGAGCGCCGCCTTGGCGGCGGCGTAGGCGGTAGTGGACTCAGGCAGAGGCATCATGCGCTGGATCGAGCTCACATGGATGATGACACCTGAGCCTTGGGCCAGCATGGATGGCAGTAATGCGCGGTCCAGGCGTACAGCAGGCATCAGATTCAAATTCAGTTCTGCTAGCCACTGCTCGTCACTGATGGCGGCAAAACCACCACCAGGAGTGCTTGAGCCTCCGACCACGTTGATCACGATATCGATACCACCCCACCTATCAAGGACAGTCTGCGCGAGGTGAGCAACACCTTTTGCCGTGGTCAGATCTGCACCGATATAGGTTACGCCATCCACCGGTCGTACTGACACGTCGCGCGCCGATGTCGCTACCTTGGCGCCTGCCTCCACGAGAGTCTGAACGACTGCAGCGCCAAGGCCCATTGTGCCGCCGGTGACCACTGCGCGCAGGCCATCGAGTTGAAGGTCGAAGTTCATGCTGTTACCTCCAGCGATGCGATCAGGCCGCGTTCGAGACGAAAGCGGTACGACAGAACGGTCGGGCTGCCAGGGAAATTGCCGCTGACCTTGGCGCGGACGAGTTGCAATCCGTCCTCTCGCTCAATTGTAAGGGGAACGGTGGTAGCGCTGTACTTGAGCGATGCCTCGGCCATGAGGGCCTTGATGGCGTTGATACCGGTGTAGGTGTGACCGAAGTCCGTCATGACGGCTTGCGCCGTGAAACAATGCGCCAGTGCTTCGGGGCTATGTTCAGACGCGAAGTAGGCGGCGATTGTCTCGGGTAGGATCAAGGTAGGCATGTTGTCGGCTCCATGGGGTCGGTGAAAGCCCTAGGATGCGTACCGGACAGAATTAATTAAATAACCTAGAATCAGCATTGGCTATGTAGAGAAAAATGCATAATGCGTGGATCCGAATTTGCTGAGCTAAAAGCCTTCGTGGCCATCGTTGAGCGCCAGAGCTTCGCCCGCGCGGCAGAGCATTTGGGTCTCTCAGCCTCCGCGCTAAGCCAGACCATTCGGCATCTCGAAGCTCGCCTTGGCGCACGGCTACTCAATCGCACCACTCGCAGCGTTGCTCCATCGGCGAGTGGTGAGCTGCTCTACAGCCGTATCGCCCCCTTGTTTCGAGAGATGGCTGTTGCAGTCGCAGAAGCCAGTGAGGCGACAGGGCAGATAAGCGGCACGCTTCGTATCAATACGCCGGGGATCGCCGCCAGAACCCTTATCGCGCCTCGGCTGTCACGCTTCCATCAGGCCCACCCTAATGTGCTGCTCGACATCGTGGTGGACGACGCACTGGCCGATATCGTGCTCGGCCGTTTTGACGCGGGCATCCGTGTAGGTGGCAGGCTTGAGAACGACATGGTGGCCATCCGCCTCACCCCGGACCTGAACATGGTCGCTGTGGCATCTCCGGACTACCTCGCACGCCGTGGCACGCCCCGGTCACCTGCCGAGTTGCAGGATCACGCCTGCATAAACTGGCGGTTGCAGATGGACGGCAGACCATATCGCTGGGAGTTCCAGGAGCGAGGCCAGCTAATGGAGGTGTCGGTCAACGGCCCCGTAGTCACCAATCATCCTGACATCGGTATCGCTGCAGCCCTGCAGGGACTCGGCATTGCCTATCATTTCAAGAAAGAAGGCGTGGGTGAACTCTTGGCCCAAGGGCGGTTGGTCCAAGTTCTCGCTGATTGGTCGATCTCGCGCCCAGGGCTTTTCCTCTATTACCCGAATAGAAAATATCGACCAGCCGCCCTAGGTGCGTTCATAGACTGTCTATTGGATCGCAACTCGTTCGATCGGCCCTGTTCCGAAAACCATCGGTGATAAGCGCCAGGTAAATTGGGGAGCGGGCAACATTGAGCATCTCAAACCGACAGAGTACGCAGCGGTAGTTTTTGAGCGCTTGTTTTACTGTCGCGGGTGTTTACGCGGTTAAGCTTAATTTCTGGCCATAGGCAGCTTTTGGCCGATTTCTGCCTGTCGCGACTGGCTGAAATCGCCATTCAGCAAATCGGATCCCGATAACGTCTTATCCAGGAATACTGGAAGGATTTAGGCTCGGCTTGATGGCTCCGCCGCCGATAGCTGCCCAGATCAGCGCTGTGGCAATAAGTACAATGTTCAAGCACCTGAATCTGTTCAATACTCACGCCACTCGCCACCAAGTGGTGCAACGCATATTTTCGTAGATCGAACCAGGCTTCATTATGTGTGACCTCAGGTTCGACCCAAGGCGCACTTGCGGGTGGCACTCTGTGGGGCGTCCACGGCGGAGAATCGTTTTGCCAAAGATGGCTGTCGGCATATTCAATACCCTCGACAAACTTCCTGTTCACCTCATAACAACAGGGGCCGATGGATGGGCCTATCACTATTCGCAATCCAGCAAGAGAAGCACCTTCTTTCTCTAACCGGCCTATCGAATTACCGAGGATGCCCGCTTTCAAACCCTGCCATCCGGCATGGATTGCCGCGACAAATGGTTGATCAACCGACGCAACCAGAACCGGCAAGCAATCGGCAGTGATGACCGCTACCGCACCCCGGACTCCTCTCGAGAACAGTGCATCGGCGACAGGACGTTCATCTCGCCCTTCCACGTCAGCATCGATGATGTGCGTACCGTGAGCCTGAGCACAGTAACGTGTTCCTTCCGGCAGCGTTAAATTTCCAGAAGTCTCGAAACCATGCTCCACGCCGGGGATATCGAGCAGCAACGAAGACAGGTAGGTCATAGAGCAGGTCCTATCGATGGCAATCCCGGGTACTGGCATATCATCCGTAGTAGGGATGGGTCAAGCTCGCAGAGAGCCCTGCTGGACGTTTACGCTCACAGCCTGAAGCTGCTTGATATGACCGTCCGCTCCTGGCCGATTGCTATCCGTCGCGAAAGGCTGAAAACGGCCAGGAACTGCTACTCAGATCACCATTAAGACTGTTTTTCACGTTAACCAAGCACCCCAGAACAGACTGCTGAAAAGCGGGTAGCGTCCCCAAAAACCGCATCATGCAAAAGCTTCTGAACAGCCGCCTCAGAATGTGGAGGGTCAGCGCCTTGAAGAATTTTTCCAAGTTTGACTTTCACTTCATCCGGACTAGCTCCGTGCCGCCGCCAACGTTGCGTATAGACATCGAGGAGACCGGCTGAGTGGCATAGGCATATTAATCAAAAACAATAAGCCAAGTGGATCGACTTATTTTTCCTTTGGGTGGATGCATAAAAGATACCTGAATAAACCCGGATGGTATCCGGGTTTATTTAAGCGTTAATCCGCGTGCAATATGTGGCCACCCTTAAAATATTTCATTTCATGTTGCCTCCTGCCGGTTTGCCGAAACGGGTTCGAGTATGATGTCCTGAGTCACCAACTTTGGCTTTTCGGGCATGAACCATATAACGCATGCCGAGACGAAAAAAAATCCGGCGCAAACCATCAAACCAGCCGCCAAACTGTAGTATGTTGCGATACCGCTTAGCAATAACGGCGCAAGAGCGGCCAAGCCGCGCCCGGCGTTGAAGCAAAACCCGGCGCCCAGCGTTCGAACGTGAGTAGGATACAATTCGCTGAAATATGCACCGAACAAACCCGCGAAGGCGATGAAAAATGCATACAGGGCACCAAGCCAGAGCAGTGTGTTTGCCTGGGAGGCATAAATATAAACTGGTAACATTACCGTGGTGCATACGAGGGAAATGATGATAACTTTTCGCTTTCCAATAATGTCCGCCAAGTATCCGAAGAAATTCAGACCAATAAAGTTGCCAATATTTAGTATGGCCATGAAGGTTGCCATGGAACTCAAACTCAAGCCTCGTTCTTGGACTAGATAGGTAGGTAGCCACGTATTGGCACCCCAGTAGCCGAGCAGGGCAAAACTGGCTGCTGTAGTACCCAGTAGAGTCGATTTTATGAGCGCCGGTGAGAAAATCTCAGTAATCGTAGCGCTTTTTTTGAGGCTAAGATTCTGCGCCTTGGCTGCCTTCCATGCAGGTGTTTCTGGAACCCAGAAATAGATGTAAAGCACAGGAATAACGACCATGCCGCCTGCGTAAACAAACATGGTCCGCCATTCGGGTAGCATGTATTTTGCCGCTAATGACGCCGCGATAGCACCAATGGCAAACGCGCTGATTGCAAGTGACGTCGCTCTGGCCCGTTGATGTGATGGCCAACTTTCAGCGATGTATACTGCGACAATTCCCCACAGGCCGCCCAGCCCAAGTCCGGAAAGAAAGCGCAGACCCATGAATACATAAAGATTTTCAATGCTCGAGAGTATCGCTGTTAATGAACCAAACAGTAGCAAACAGGTAAGCATAGCCTTTCTTCGCCCAAAGGTGTCTGCGTACCAGCCAGCAATAACACTACTTACTCCAATACCTAAAAGAGTGGCGGTTGCCAAGAGTCCCCCTTGGTTAATATTGAGGTCCATGTCCTGCCTGATCACTGGCAGTGAAAGTGAAAGCATTACAATTTCGATCGCATCAAAGAAATATGCTATAAAGCAACCTATCAATACATGCCATTTCGATATTTTATTCATTTTTATTTTCCTATCTGTTTGGATGTGGCGATTGACATATTTATGCATTGGTAGATTGGCAATGGTCAATGTGACACGTTGCCTAATGCAATCAATCATAGAGCCGAGAGTTTTTATTTTGGCGTTGAAGGGATGTGGAACGTTAATGAGTTTTACTTTTTGGGAAGATGAGTTTTCAAATCTAGCGCAAGTGCCATTTTAATGTGAGGTTTGGATGATCGGGCTCTAATAATCTGCGTCAGCGGATCTAGATGTGTGGAATAGTCATATTCAAGCCTTATTTTTAATTATTATGTGCAAAAGTAGATCTGCTTTGAGGACAAACTAGAGGCTAAGGAAGCTGGAAACAAATAATCTGGTTTATGCTTATGAATAAATCTCGTTTATAGGATGAATGCGAAGGTACATGCGGAGACTGCCTCCTTGGTCAATGCGTTATAAAACGGCCACTTAGCGCATTTTCTGAGCCTTGTGGGAGTGCTGACGTCCTTCAGGAGCGGTCACGGAAATTGGTAACTGAATGTGTAATATTTGATGGTGACCCGAAAGGTCGCGGTTTCAAACCAGACAAACGTCACTCCAAGCGTGAGAGGCGAGATTTTAGCTGCCCTTCCATACTCGTCTTCCCAAGATGAGTTGGCTGACTCTCGTTAAACGGGCTGAGCCAATCTCATAACTGAACGTGTTTCAGCCTGGCATTCACACCATTGGCCAAGTCGGCTAGAGCGTCGCTGGCCCTGCAGGTCTGAAAGGAACGCACCGCTGATTGTGCGGATAAGTCGCGGATGCGTACCAAATTGCTGTCCACCTCATGCGCCACTTGCACCTGTTCTTCATAAGCGCTGGCAATCACGGTGTTGCGCTCGTCAATGGCCATCACCGAACTTGCGACCAAGGCTGTAACTGCTGAGCATCAACGCGCTCATTTCGTGGGTGGCCGAGGACAGCTGGTTGGCGGGATCACCCGCATGAATCAGGGTGCCGCGAAGGATTTTCCGCATGCGCTCCATGGATTTCAGCAACAGGGCCGCCCGTCGCTGCCGGTGATGTGGATACGAGAAGGGCGCAGGTCACCGCCGGCGACCGTTTCCGATGCAGTCAGTGTCTGGCTGATGGGCCGGCCAAACTCAGGGTCAATCGCAAGGCCAGCAACAGAGTGGTCCGTTTGGCATTCAGGTAAAACTGCGTGGCTTCGGTGCTGGACTTGATTTTCGACGCGTCGTGAAGTTGTTCAAGCTTTTCCAGTTGATCGATCATGGTCCGAGCGACCTTGTCCATGTCGGCCCACGCCAACTGAAGACCTGCATCGCCTCGGCCGTTTTTGATCAGTTCATGAATCACATCCGCCTGGCTGACGCAGCGTTGGTAAGTGATTTTGAATCCCTCGATCAGCGCCCGTTCCTCCGGCTAGGTCACCAGCAGTAGGTTGTTTCCAGGGCTTTGTTCCGCGAGCAAGCTAGCTCCTGCAGGTTTTATTTTAGCAGGAGCGAGCCGGCTGGCGATGGACTCTAGCGGATGATAGGCCAAACGGTGGCGCCGTTCGCTTAGCCTTTGGCCGCCATGAAACTACCCAGCAGGTTGCCATAGAATGGCAGGTGTAAGCCCATGATCTGGGCCAGTGTTTCGCCGGTGACGTTACGCCAGTCCGCTTGCAACTCGGCGGCTACTGCGACCCATGTCATCGGAACGACACCTGCCTGGACCATGCGGGCGAGGGCGACTTCCTGCACCAGCTTGTTCCAGGTACCCGATGCATCAATCACCGCGTACACGTCATAACCGGCCTTGATCGCCGACAACGCGACGAAGGTGACGCAGACTTCGGTGGAAACGCCCGCCACGATCAGTTTCTTGCGGCCGGTTTTCTCGATAGCCTCGACAAAGGCCGGGTTACCCCACGCATTGATTTCACCCGGGCGGTGAATGATTGGAGCATCGGGCAGCGTCTGGGTGATGATTGGCAGCACCGGACCGTTGGGGCCATCTGCGGCGCTGGTGGTGATGATTGCGGGCAGGTTGAAGGCCTTGGTCAGCTTTGCCAAGGCGGCCACCGCAGTCATGTATTCGGGCAGGCTTTGGTCCTGCACGCCGTTGGACAGGCCGGTCTGGTGATCGACAAACACGACGGCGGCGTTGTCAGCTGACAGACGATCGTAGCTCATGGGGTTTCTCCTGGGTTTTCAGTCGGCTTGCAGCCGGTGATGCGGCCATGGAATCCATGGCCGTTGCGACGATTCGTGGATCGCCGGGATGATTTCAGTGAGGTTCAGAGGGGAGGCAGTTTGCCCATCTTTCCTTCCACGTAGCGGGAGTAGGCGGCCTGGAGTCCGGCCTGATCGTTCATGATGAATGGGCCGTACACCGCCACCGGCTCTTGTGGGTCGAAGCCGGAAAGAATCAGCACATGGGCGTCTTGGTCAGGGACAAGGTGTACATCTTCCGGCTGCGACAGACTTCGGGCGGCAATCGCTTGATGTGCCGTTAATGATCGTTGTTCGCTAAAGGCGCTAAGAGTGAGAGCACCCGACAGCACGTAGATCAGGACGTTTTGCCCGTTGGGTACCGAGTAGGTGAAGCTGGCGCTTAGGGTCACATCCAAGAAAGTAAACGGCTCAACCGGCGCGATGGGCCCTTCGATTTCATTGAAGCACCCCGTCAAAATCCGTACCCGCGCTCCTTGCCCGGTGACCACGGTCGGAACCTGGTCTGCGGATGCATGGATCACGCGCGGCGGCAGATTTTTGTGCGACCGGGACAGGTTGACGAACAGTTGCAGTCCGTGTACTTCCTCGCCGTTGACGGCAGGGTGCTCATCGTGGACCACGCCGTGGGCAGCTTGGGTCCAGACCATGGCGCCGGGCTCGATGACCAAGTCGTGGCCAAGGGAGTCTCGGTTTCGCAGGCCGCCAGTGGAGTCTTCGAAGAGATATGACACGGCGGAAAAACCGGCATGGGGGTGCGGTGCAAAGGTCGGGCCGCTCGCACGGAAATGATCAAATCCCATGATTGGGGCGCTGAACCCCGTCAGTGCGTCCAAATCAAGGCGATGTGCGGAAAATTGAGCACCCAGTTCAGCCTTTTTGGCTTCAGCTATTGGGGAAAACTTGATCGACATCTTTGTCATCCTTCGCACGTATTTATAGCGCTGTTTTCATGCGATAAACTGTAAACTAGGCATTAATCATCGATAAGATGGTCAAATCACCCAAGACTGTTGCAGGGCAGCACCAATGATTGATGACCTCAATGACCTTCAATACTTCGTCCTCGTGGTGCGCCATAAAGGCTTTACCGCTGCCTCAAAAATCTCGGGTGTTGAAAAAACGCGTTTAAGCCGCAGGGTGGCTATCCTCGAGTCGCGTCTGGGTGTACGCCTGCTAAACAGAACTACCCGTCAAATTGCCTTGACTGAGGCAGGCTCGCACTTTTATGCGCAATGCCTGACC
Source organism: Pseudomonas moorei (assembly GCF_008801475.1). GTDB lineage: Bacteria > Pseudomonadota > Gammaproteobacteria > Pseudomonadales > Pseudomonadaceae > Aquipseudomonas > Aquipseudomonas moorei. The sequence goes on from NZ_VZPP01000001.1 coordinate 513,588, forward strand.
GTGGTCGAAGGGGCCAATACGGCGTTCGACAGCATTGCCAACCTGCAAATCGAGCCGGCGGGTATGGTCCGGCTCAGTTGCCCGCAAGTGATGGCGGAGACGTATTTGTCGCCGATTCTGCCGGGCTATCTGTTGATGCATCCCAAGGTACGCCTGGAACTCAATGCAACGGATCGCGAGGTCAACTTGATCGAGGAGGGCTTCGACCTCGCGCTCAGGGCCCGCCCGCAAATCGAAGATTCGGCCGGACTGGTTGCGCGAAAACTCGGCGTGGCTCGGCGTGTGCTGGTGGCCAGCCCTGCATTTATCGCACGTTGTGGCCAGTTGGAGTCGCCAGAAGATCTCAAGCAAGTAGACACACTTTGCCGTCCGGGAGACGTTCAGAATGGTAAGGGGAGATGGTTGCTGGAAAATGGGGGAAGCAGTTGTCTGGCTGCTCACACGCCGCGGTTATTATCGGATGACTTGAGGATGCAACTTGAGGCGTCGATTCATGGTCTCGGTGTAGCGCTCCTTCCAGAACCCATCGCTTCATCAGCTGTTGCACGCAATCAAGTGGAGTTGGTACTTCGTGGCTGGACAGGTGCGGAACATATTATTCACTTGTTGTTTCCAAAGCCGAAGGGAATGCTGCCATCGGTAAGGAGCTTGATTGACTACCTTTCCATCCATTTGCCCGCGAGCATTCAAGAACACAGCGTCGTTATCTGAGTTGAATATTATTCAATGACCAACGTTCAGGTCATTGAAGATGAACGCCTGGACTCTTTTAGTCTTGGGTTATTTCCACGTCCTGCTGCGATCACGCTGACACGAACGCGATGGGGTGTCAGCGACTGGGTCAAGGCTCGGCTCATGCGGATCAGGCTACTGTTGGGCCGCAGACATGGATTGGGTTCGCTTATGGCGCTCGGTGGCGGCTCAATGGTCACAATACTGCCGCCATGTTCGCTATTCATCATGTGTAAATTGGTGCAGTGGACGATGTGATCGTTCAGTGGAGTGTATTCGTGTTCGCCGCTGTTGTTGATCAGTACATCGACGTTGCCCAAGCACTCTTGAATCGTTGCCAGCGCTGCCTCCACACTGACACGGCATTCGCTGTTTAGGCTGACGGTCAACACCACGGCGCCTTCGCAGCGCAGATCCGCCGCCAGTTGAACCAGTTGCCAGGAATGCTGTGCACCAATGGCCACCTGCGCTCCGGCGCGGGCGATGAGGCGAGCGAAACGCGCACCCAACCGGGTTGAGGCATCTACGACCCATACGACTTTTCCTTCCATGGAAAACGATTGCTGCGGGTCGGTCATCGGCATAGTTCCCTTGGCACGACTCTTCGAGTAATGGAAGGTCGGCGGTCTGGTACACCGGCCACAGCGACTAGAGTGGGGCTGAGCATTCTCATCACCAGTTCGGAGTAATGTCGGATCACCTCATCGATGCCCCAGCGTTCATCGGCCTGATACCAGACACAAGCGTGGGTCAGCATATTGAGCAAGGTGCGCGCCATCTGCTTTGAATCGGCGCAAACGAAAGCCCCCTCCCTCGCGCCCTGCTCGAGTAAGTCCTGCAAGGTTTTCAGGTATATCTGTCGAGCCTGGCAAACCTGTGATAACGATTCCTCGTCCAGGCTTCGGAGTTCGAGGTTGCCTAACATCGCTTGGTCTTGATGTTCCAGGTGGTAGCGTATATGGCACGAAATAAAGGAGCGCAGTTGTATGCTGGCGCTGACATTAGCGGCGGGGCAGTTGCGATTCCACTCGTGACCCAGACTCTGGAGGTACTCCAGGATTAGTTCCAGCAGTAACTCACTTTTGCTTTTGTAATACAGATAGAGCGTCGAGACATTGACTCCGGACTCAGCCGCCAGTTGACGAAGACTCATCGACTCATAGCCGTTACGGGAAATCAGTTTGATGGCAGCCAAGCGAATGGTGCTTTCAGTCCTGTTCATGATGTGATCCTGCGGTCATCCAATTCAACCAGTATCGTTTCGCCAACAATCGCTTCGTCATGAGCAGTCGGGGAGTGGTGCGCGCCATACTTGGCAGTTTTGAATAACTTAATCAGCCCTTCCATCATTGAAAGAGCTGATTCGGTCGCGTGTTACAGGCTCAGGCAGAGGTATTTGATTTCCAGGTAATCTTCGATGCCGTACTTGGAGCCTTCACGCCCCAGGCCCGACGCCTTGATGCCGCCGAACGGCGCGACTTCGTTGGAGATCAACCCGGTGTTGACGCCGACCATGCCGTATTCCAGGGCTTCGGCCACACGGAACACACGGCCCAGGTCGCGAGCGTAGAAGTACGAGGCCAGACCGAACTCGGTGTCGTTCGACATCGCAATCACTTCGGCTTCGTCTTTGAAGCGGAACAGCGGCGCCAATGGACCGAAAGTTTCTTCCTTGGCCACGGCTGCGTTCTTCGGCACGTTGGTCAGGATGGTCGGCTCGAAGAAGTTGCCTTCCATGCTTTTGCCGCCGGACAGCACGGTGGCGCCTTTGGAAACGGCGTCAGCAATGTGCTCTTGCACCTTGGCCACGGCTTTTTCGTCAATCAGCGGACCGGTGGTGGTGCCTTCTTCCAGACCGTTGCCGATCTTGAGTTTGGACACCGCCACTTTCAGCTTCTCGGCGAACGCGTCGTAGACCGAATCCTGAATGTACAGACGGTTGGCGCAGACGCAGGTCTGGCCGTTGTTGCGGTACTTGGAAATGATCGCGCCTTCGACGGCCTTATCCAGGTCCGCGTCGTCGAACACGATGAACGGCGCGTTGCCGCCCAGTTCCAGGGAGACTTTCTTGATGTCCTTGGCGCATTCAGCCATCAGCTGACGACCGATTTCGGTCGAGCCAGTGAAGGACAATTTACGCACGATCGGGTTGCTGGTCAGCTCGCTGCCGATGTCGCCGGCACTGCCGGACACCACGCTGAACACGCCAGCAGGAATGCCGGCACGCTGGGCCAGTTCAGCCAGAGCGAATGCCGAGAACGGCGTTTGCGAAGCAGGCTTGAGCACCATGGTGCAACCGGCAGCCAAGGCTGGGCCGGCTTTACGGGTGATCATTGCAGCCGGGAAGTTCCACGGGGTGATGGCAGCGGTCACGCCGATTGGCTGCTTGATCACGATCAGGCGCTTGTCTGGCTGGTGGCCCGGAATCACGTCACCGTAGACGCGCTTGGCTTCTTCGGCGAACCACTCGATAAAGGAAGCGGCGTAAACGATTTCGCCCTTGGCTTCGGCCAATGGCTTGCCTTGCTCCAGTGTCATCAGGCGAGCCAGGTCGTCCTGGTTCTCGATGATCAGCTCGAACCAGCGACGCAGCTTGTTCGCACGGTCCTTGGCGGTCAGTGCACGCCAGGCCGGCAGCGCCTTGTCAGCGGCTTCGATCGCACGGCGGGTTTCGGCAGCGCCCATTTTCGGCACGGTGCCCAGAATTTCGCCCGTTGCCGGGTTGTTGACCTTGATCGTCTGACCATTGTCCGCATCGACCCAAGCGCCATCGATGAAGGCTTGCTGGCGGAACAACTGGGTGTCTTTAAGCTGCATCATGAACTCCAGTGTTGTCATTGAACGCGGGCGGCACGGCATCGCGGCACCGCCCCTGAGATTGAATGATGATAGAAGGATCAGACCAACGCGCTTCTTCTCTTGAGTTCGCTGTTGAGAATGAAATCATTCTCCGAGTAGTCCACGGGGCAATCGATCACGTGCACACCCGGCTCACTGATGCAGCTCTCCAGCAGTGGAAGGAAGCCTTCGGCGCTTTCTACCCGGTGGCCTTTAGCGCCATAGCTTTGTGCATACATGACAAAGTCCGGGTTGCCATAGTCCAGACCGAAGTCGGTGAAGCCCATGTTCGACTGCTTCCAGCGGATCATGCCGTAGCCGTCGTCGCGCAGGATGATGACCGTGAGGTTCATCTTCAAACGCACGGCCGTTTCCAGTTCCTGGCTATTCATCATGAAACCACCGTCACCGCACACGGCGACTACCGGGCGGTCCGGGTAGACAAGATGCGAGGCCATGGCCGACGGCAGGCCCGCGCCCATGGTCGCCAGGGCGTTGTCCAGCAGCACGGTATTGGGCTTGTGGGCCTTGTAGTTACGCGCGAACCAGATCTTGTAGATGCCATTGTCCAGGGCGACGATGCCTTCTGACGGTAAGGCGCGACGCACGTCAGCAACGAAACGCTGCGGGTAAATCGGGAAACGCTTGTCGTCCGCGCCCTCGATGATCTGTGCTTCGTTGGCTTCGCGGATCGCCATGAGGCGACTGAAATCCCAATGAGTCTGGATCTGCAGCGCTTCACCGATCTGCCACACGGCGTTGGCAATGTCGCCCACCACCTCGATTTGCGGGAAGTACACAGGATCGACTTCGGCAGAACGGAAGTTGATGTGGATCACTTCGGTACCGCCACGGACCATGAAAAATGGCGGCTTTTCAATGACATCGTGGCCGATATTGACGATCAGATCGGCGGCTTCGACAGCGCGGTGCACGAAGTCTCCAGCGGAAAGGGCAGCGTTGCCGAGAAAGCGTGGATGACGCTCATCCACCACGCCCTTGCCCATTTGCGTGGTGACAAAGGGGATGCCGGTGCTGTCAATCAATTGCTTGAGCACCTTGGCCGTCATCTTGCGATTGGCACCTGCACCGATAACCAGAATCGGGCTACGGGCCGCCTGCAGTTTCTGAACGGCTGCTTCGATGGATTTGTGCTCGGCCAAAGGGCGTCGATGCAAGCTCGGCGGGACAGGCAGGCTATCCGTCTGCTCGGCGGCGATGTCTTCTGGCAACTCCAGGTGCACGGCACCGGGCTTTTCTTCCTCCGCCAAGCGAAACGCTTCGCGTACACGGGACGGAATGTTGTCGGCAGAAGCGAGCTGGTGGGTGTACTTGGTCAGTGGCTGCATCATGCCGACCACATCGAGGATCTGGAAGCGACCCTGTTTGGACTTTTTGATCGGTTTCTGGCCGGTGATCATTAGCATCGGCATGCCGCCCAGGTAGGCGTAGGCTCCGGCGGTGACCAGGTTGGTGGCCCCTGGACCAAGAGTCGACAGACTCACACCAGTCTTGCCTGTCAGCCTTCCATAGGTGGCAGCCATGAAGCCGGCGGACTGTTCGTGGCGAGTCAGTACCAGCTTGATTTTCGATTTTCGCAGGGACTCAAGCAGATCGAGATTTTCCTCGCCAGGAATGCCGAATACAAACTCGACACCTTCATTTTCCAGACATTGCACAACGACATCGGCAGCCTTGGCCATTTTATTGATCTCGAATTAAGGGGCAGCGGATTGAGGTTCCATTAAAGACTCGCGAAGCTGAAAAACGGTTAAGTGGGTAACACCATTGTCCTCCAGCATCTGCCACATGATCCCTTCAATCGGACCGGCGAACGGTTTTCCACTTAAACGAACCTCAACATACAACGAGGATTTAACTCATTTTTATGGGGGGAATAATCCTCGCGCCGCCGCATAAATAATAAAAGCGAATTGTACGCATTGATACTATTTGCTTTTGTTATATATATTAAGAGGCCCGATTCAACCCTCTGGTCATTCCTGATATTTAAACCAGCGAAACCATTTCGGGCACAGCTTCAAACAGATCAGTCACCAGCCCGTAATCGGCCACCTGGAAGATCGGCGCTTCTTCGTCCTTGTTGATCGCCACGATCACTTTGGAGTCTTTCATGCCGGCCAGGTGCTGGATCGCGCCGGAGATACCGACCGCGATGTACAGCTGTGGAGCAACGATCTTGCCGGTCTGACCGACCTGCATGTCGTTGGGTACGAAACCTGCGTCGACCGCGGCGCGCGAAGCACCGACGGCAGCGCCCAGCTTGTCGGCCAGGGCGTACAGGTGTTTGAAGTTGTCGCCGTTCTGCATGCCGCGACCGCCGGAAACGACGATCTTGGCAGCGGTCAGTTCAGGACGATCGGACTTGGCCAGTTCTTCGCCAACGAAGCTCGAGGTGCCAGCGTTGTGCGCAGCAGCAACCGCTTCAACAGCAGCCGAACCACCTTCAGCAGCCACCGGGTCGAAACCGGTGGCACGCACGGTGATCACTTTGACCGCAGCGTTCGACTGAACGGTAGCGATGGCGTTACCGGCGTAGATCGGGCGCTTGAAGGTATCAGCGCTTTCCACCGAGATGATCTCGGAGATCTGGTCAACTTCCAGCTGAGCGGCAACGCGCGGCAGGATGTTTTTGCCGTTGGAAGTCGCGGCAGCCAGGATGTGGCTGTAGCCAGCGCCCAGCTCGGCTACCAGCGGCGCTACGTTTTCCGGCAACTGGTGAGCGTAGGCAGCGTTGTCGGCCACCAGCACTTTGGCCACGCCAGCGATTTTCGCAGCGGCTTCAGCCACGGCGCCAGCGCCCTGGCCAGCGACCAGAACGTGGATGTCGCCGCCGATTTTGGCAGCGGCAGCCACGGTGTTCAGGGTGGCCGGAGCCACTACCTTGTTGTCGTGTTCAGCGATTACCAAGATAGTCATGATTAGATTACCTTCGCTTCGTTTTTCAGTTTCTCGACCAGTTCAGCCACCGACTTGACCTTGATACCCGCGCTGCGTGCAGCCGGCGCTTCGACTTTCACGGTCTTGTTGGTGGAGGCGGTGGAAACGCCCAAAGCGTCCGGAGTCAGCACTTCGAGAGGCTTCTTCTTGGCTTTCATGATGTTTGGCAGGGACGCATAACGCGGCTCGTTCAAACGCAGGTCGGTGGTGACGATGGCCGGCAGTTTCAGGGAAACGGTCTGTGCGCCGCCGTCGATTTCGCGGGTCACGGCAACGCTGTCGCCGGACACTTCGACTTTCGAAGCGAAGGTGCCCTGACCGTAACCGCTCAGTGCAGCGAGCATCTGGCCAGTCTGGTTGTTGTCGCTGTCGATGGCTTGTTTGCCAAGGATAACCAGCTGAGGCTGTTCCTTGTCGACAACAGCTTTGAGCAGCTTGGCAACGGCCAGGGAAGTCAGATCTTCAGCGGATTCGACGAGGATGGCGCGGTCGGCACCCAGAGCCAGCGCGGTGCGCAGTTGCTCTTGAGCGGTGGACGGGCCGACGGAAACGACGACGATTTCAGTCGCAACACCTTTCTCCTTCAGGCGTACGGCTTCTTCCACTGCGATTTCGCAGAACGGGTTCATCGACATCTTGACGTTGGCGAGGTCGACGCCGGAGTTGTCCGCTTTCACGCGGATCTTGACGTTATAGTCGACCACACGCTTGATCGATACCAAAACTCTCATAGCAGGGGGCCTCCAAACAAATTTCATGCGCAGTATCAGTGGGCGATATCGGTGTCGGCCATGGAGCCCGCGTTGCTGGGCTCACAGACCGCGTGAATACCTCCTGAGTTACCGCCGCCGGTGGGCGTCGTGGGCGTACCGGCGGAGGCAACTCTTTATGGGTGTCTTTTAAATCGGGTGTATTCGGACGTATCAGCGATCAGCGTCAGGCTTCGTCGGTGTGGTCCATGCACTCAGGGACAGAAATTGCCTAGCGCGCGCCATCACCGGGGCATCGATCATTTCGCCATCGAGTCTGAAGGCGCCTCGGCCATCGGCCGCATCGAGGACGTGGCGGGCCCAAACCAGTTCTTCCTCCGTCGGTGCCAGGGCGGTGTGAACCACGGCAACCTGTTTCGGATGAATACACAGCATCCCGGCGAAGCCCATATTGCCAGCGGTGCGGGCGTAATGTTGCAGACGCTCGCTGTCTTCGATGTTCGAGAACACGCTTTCCAGCGGAGCGGCCAGGCCGGACAGACGAGTCTGCAACAGCAAGGAGTACCGAACTTGATCGAACATGCGTTCTGCGCCATAGCTGGTCACGTCCAGGCCCAGATCCAGCCCAAGGTCCAATCGGCCGTAGGTCAGGCGCACGACACCGGGTACGCGTGCCATAGCCGGTAGCGCATCAAGGCCCAGGGCACTCTCAACGATAGGAATCATCATCTTGCCCGTCGCAGATACCCGCAGCAGTTGCTCCGCCGTTTCAGCCTTGGGTAAAAAGATGCCTTCGACGCCTGGGTGACAACACATTTCCAGGTCGGCTTGATGTTCGGCATGGCCGGCCATATTTACCCGAACCCAGACGCGGGCAGTGGTGTTGGTGTCAAGGAACGCGCTCAGGTTGGCGCGCGCCTTGGCTTTTTGTTCTTCTTCGACCGCGTCTTCGAAATCAACGATAACGATATCTGCGCCGCTGATCAGCGCCTTCGTAAAGCGCTCCGGGCGATTCCCCGGAACGAAGAGGGCAGAACGCAATGTTGGGTTATGCATCGGCATCTTCCCTCAGAACGAGCGGGGCAACTCGAGCAGATGCTCGGCCACGTACGACAGGATCAGGTTGGTTGAGATCGGTGCAACCTGGTACAGACGGGTTTCGCGGAATTTTCGCTCTACGTCGTACTCGCAGGCGAAACCGAAGCCACCGTGGGTTTGCAAGCAAGCATTAGCCGCTTCCCAGGACGCCTTGGCTGCGAGGTACTTGGCCATGTTGGCGCTTGCGCCGGCGTTGATTCCGCTGTCGTATTCTTCGCAGGCGCGCCAACGCATCAGGTCAGCCGCTTCGATTTCGATGTGGGCTTCCGCGATCGGGAACTGCACGCCCTGGTTTTGTCCGATCGGACGGCCGAATACCACACGGTCGCGGGCATAGGCGCTGGATTTCTCGGTGAACCAGCGTCCATCGCCGATGCACTCGGCAGCGATCAGGGTACGCTCTGCATTGAGGCCATCAAGGATGTAGCGGAAGCCTTTGCCTTCTTCACCGATCAGGCTGTCGGCCGGCAACTCAAGGTTGTCAAAGAACAATTCGTTGGTTTCGTGATTGACCATGTTGGCAATCGGCTGCACGGTCAGGCCCTTGCCGATGGTCTCGCGCAGATCGACGAGGAAAATCGACATGCCTTCAGACTTCTTCTTCACCTCCGCTAGCGGTGTGGTGCGGGCGAGGAGGATCATCAGGTCGGAATGTTGGATACGCGAGATCCACACCTTCTGGCCGTTGATCACGTACTTGTCGCCCCTGCGCACGGCGGTGGTCTTGATCTTGGTGGTGTCGGTACCAGTGGTAGGCTCGGTCACACCCATCGATTGCAGGCGCAGTTCGCCACTGGCCAGTTTCGGCAGGTAGTAGGTCTTCTGCGCGTCGCTGCCATGACGTAGCAGCGTAAACATGTTGTACATCTGGCCGTGAATGGTGCCGGAGTTGCCGCCACAGTAATTCACTTCTTCCAGGATCACCGAGGCTTCGGCCAGGCCCAGGCCGGAACCGCCGTACTCTTCGGGGATCATTGCCGACAACCACCCGGCCTGGGTCATGGCGCTGACGAAGGCTTCAGGAAAACCTTTTTCTTCATCGATCTTGCGCCAGTAGGCAGCGTCGAACTCGGCACACAGGGCGCGGACGCCTTCACGGATGGATTTGATGTCTTCGCTGTTACGGTGGCTCATGGAGCGTTCCTCGAATTGGGCGTCCGCGACCAAGGCGGGCGCATTTTTTATAGAGTCAGTCGAAATGCACTTCGGCTTGCTGGCAAAGGCCGCTCGCATTGCTTGCCCACAGTTCGGCGGTGCCGGAACCCGTGTGTCGTCCACCGAGTTGGAAGTCGTCCGGGGCAATCAGCGGACGCAGCCCGCGGAAACTAAAGCGGCGCACGCGGGCCAGGGGATTGGCGCGCACGAAAGCAGTCATGCTCAGGGTGGCGGTCAATGGGCCATGAACTACCAAGTTGGGGTAGCCTTCGGTCTCTGTGACGTAGGGCCAGTCGAAGTGAATGCGGTGGGCATTGAAGGTCAATGCGGAATAGCGGAACAGCAACACCGGAGTGGGGCTAAAGTTCTCCCTCCACTCGGATTCAGGCACTGGCTCACCTTGCCCCAGCTTGGGTGGGCTAGGCTCGCGGTAGACAATGTCTTGTTCTTCCGAGATGCATAGCTGGCCGTCCTGCCAATACTCATGCTTGAGTGTCACGAACAGCAGCGAGCCCGTGTGACCGGTCTTTTCCGCGATCTTTTCGATCCGGGTCTTGCGGGTGGCTTGCAACCCCACGCGCAACGGCTCGATGAAATCCAGGCGCCCGCCAGCCCACATCCGGTTGCGACCATGAGCCGGCGGCATGAAAGTGCCGAGTGCCGGGTGCCCGTCCGTACCCAGATCGCTGCTGTCGGCTGGCTCCGTAAAGAAGCACCAGTGCCAGAGCCACGGAAGTTCTTCACCCTGACCAGGAACTTTCACGTTGAAAGTCGCGGCAATGCGCTGGATCAGGTTACGGCTGAACTGGTCGTGGGCTTCCTGGGTACGTCCCAGCCATTGGGATGGATCGAAACTGAGCATGTCTGGCATCCGCTGATGTTGTGCGATGCATGATGCTAGGAGCGTGGCGAGAGGGGGAATTAGCTTTTGCGGAAGAGGGGGTCAACTAATGGCTAAGGAGGTAGGCCATTCAGTTTTAGCGGTGAGGGTTTGAGCGGCAAGGCAAACGCATCCGCTGGATCACAGGCACAACTCAGGAGCTTAAGCCAGGCGAAACGCGGGCTTTCGCGATGCAAAATTGCCGGCGCGTTCGTTGACCGCCCATGCTGTGCGCATTGCCCCCATTGAGGTTGAGCTGCAATGAAAAACGCGCTGATCGTTTCGCCCCTTCGCACACCCATCGGCAAGTTTGGCGGCGCGCTGGCTCCGCTCACAGCCGAGCATTTGGCCTCGTTCATGATTAGCCAGGTGATGGCGCGCACGGGAGTGCCGGGACACTCACTGGACGAGGTGATCGTCGCACAGTCCTACGCCTCCAGTGAGGCACCGTGCATCGGTCGATACGCTGCGTTGTCCGCGGGCCTACCTGTTGAGGTGCCGGGCTACACGCTGGATCGTCGTTGCGGCTCGGGCCTGCAGGCGGTGATCGATGCTTCCATGATGGTCAAAACTGGCAATGCCGAAGCGGTGCTGGTGGTTGGTGTAGAGAGCATGAGCAACATTGAGTACTACAGCACCGACATGCGCTGGGGCGCGCGAGCTGGCAGCGTGCGCTTTCATGACCGCCTGGAGCGCGGTCGCGAGCGTTCGCAGCCTTCCGAGCGATTCGGGCACATTTCCGGGATGCCGGAAACCGCCGATAACCTGGCCCTGGACTATGGCATTAGCCGCGAGGAAGCGGATAGCTTCTCCGTGCGCAGCCACCAGAATGCCGCGGCTGCCTGGCGAGAAGGGCGCTTCGCCGATGAAGTGGTCGCGGTAGATGTGCCCGGCAAGCGCGGCGCCGTCACGCGGGTAACAATAGACGAGGGCATTCGTGAGGACGCCAGCCTCGAAAGCATGAAGGCCCTCCGCCTCATTCGCCCCGAAGGCGTGTGCACGGCGGGCAATTCCAGCCAGCAGAACGACGCGGCAGCGGGCTGTCTGGTGGTGTCGCCGGAGTACGCCGCGCGTCACGGATTGACGCCAATGGCGCGTCTGGTGGACTGGGCCGCCGCGGGTTGCGAACCCTCGCGTATGGGCATCGGGCCAGTACCTGCCACGCAAAAGCTGTTGATGCGAACCGGGTTGAGCCTGGCCGAACTGGACTTGATCGAGCTCAACGAAGCCTTCGCTGCCCAGGCCCTGGCGGTGCTCAAGGCCTGGGGCCTGGACGACTTGTCCCGGGTGAACGTCAACGGTTCGGGGATTTCGTTGGGCCACCCCATTGGGGCCACGGGTGTGCGCATTATGACCACGCTGTTGCACGAAATGCGTCGGCGCGAGGCACGCTATGGCTTGGAAACCATGTGCATCGGTGGCGGCCAGGGACTGGCGGCGTTGTTCGAGCGCGTTTGATCGACCGATGCCGTTTGCGCGGCTGTACACTCGCCTTAAGCGCTTCTTAAGGTGCTGTTAACGAGATATCAACTGCGCAGTCGGTACCGGCAACGGATAATCCGGAAAAACCAGCGGCACAGCCGCGAACTAACAAAAACCGTTGAGGTACAAAGCCATGATGCAGTCCCGCATGATCGGAGACATTAAAGTTACCCGTATTCTTGAATACGCGGGCCCGACCCATGATCCCGCGTTCCTGTTTCCGGGCATGGAGGAGGGTGTACTGCAACAGCACCGTGACCTGATGGCGCCAAATCACTGGATCGAGCACATGAACAAGTTGCTGGTCACTATCCAGTTCTGGATCGTGCACGTGGGCAGCAACATCATTGTGATCGACACCGGCGTCGGTAACTTTAAGCCGCGGCCGGGCATTGCGCGCATGAACATGCTCAACACCCTGGTCAAGGAGTGGATGATCGCCGCTGGCGCACCGCCCGAGAAAGTCACACACGTGGTCATCACCCACCTTCACTCCGACCATGTGGGCTGGAACACCACCTGGCAGGACGGCCGCTGGGTGCCGACGTTCCCCAATGCGCGTTACTACCTGCCCAAGGACGACTTCGATTTCTGTCACCAGGGCAAGAACAAGGAAGCCGGCGTGATTGACGTGTTCGGAGAGTCGTTTTTCGACAGCGTGATGCCGATCGTCAACGAAGGCCTTGCAGAAATGATGTTGCCAGGTGAAGAAATCGCCGATTGCCTGGTGGTCGAAGCTGCGCCGGGGCACAGTCCTGGTCAGGTGGCTTTCCGTGTGCGATCTCAAGGGCAAGAAGGTATTTTCTGTGGCGACATCCTGCACAGCCCGATCCAGATCGTGCGCCCGGACATCAACTCCGGTTACTGCATCTGGGAAGACATCGCTCGCCGCACCCGTCTGGAATTTCTCAATAACGCGGCCGACCGCGAAGCGCTGATCATGCCGGTGCACTTTGGTGAGCCGCATTGCGGTTTCATCCGTCGCCAGGGCAACGGCTTCGTGTTCGAGCCGTCGCACTGGGTTTGATACCGGCTTGTTTGCCGTGCTTGTAAAGTAGCCGCGACCGCGCCGGTCGTGGCTATGTTGAATGCCACTAGGCAGACTCAATGTACTGTGAGTACAGTAAGTCTCACTTGGCAGGAACCGTCCGACCATGGCGATGCATTTCGATATCACCGATTTCCGTCTGTTCATCAACATCGCGGAAACCAGCAGTCTTACCCGCGGCTCCGAGCGCTCGTTCCTTTCGGTGCCCGCAACAAGCAACCGTATCAAAAACCTGGAAGAAAACCTCGGCGTGCGCTTGCTCGAGCGCTCGCCTCAGGGTGTGACCCTGACCAACGCCGGCAAGACCTATTTACAGCACGCGCGGGTGATCCTGTCCCAGCTGGAAATGCTCACCGGCGATCTACAGCAATACACCGACGGCCTCAAGGGGCAGTTGCGCCTGCAAGCCAACACCACCGCGATTACCGAATACCTGCCGCCGGTGGTGGGTGAGTATCTGATCAGTCATCCGGATGTGCACATCGACATGCGCGAGCGTCTCAGTGACGACATCGTGCGTGCCGTTCGCGAGGGCAGCACCGATCTGGGCATCGTGTCCGGGAGCGTGGTCACCGACGGCTTGCAGAGTGTGCCGCTGGTATCCAGCCGTTTGATGGTCATCGCGCCGCTGGATCACCCAATTCTGTTGCGCGGTGATGTGTTTTTTAAGGAAACCCTGCAATACGCCTTTGTATCGTTGCTCGAGGGCAGCGCAATCAATGTGTTCCTCAGCCGCGCCGCCGCCGCGTTGCACCTGCCGCTGACCATTCGGGTACAGGTTGCCAGTTCCGACGCCATCTTCCGTATGGTCGAAGCAGGGGCCGGTATTGCCATCGTGCCTCAGGCCAGTTACGACCGGCTCAAGGGGCGGCAGGGTATCGGTGCCTGTCAATTGCTTGATCCCTGGGCGGTGCGGACCTTCCAGCTCTGTTCCCAGGATTTCGACGGCCTCTCGACCTTCGCCCGCGAATTCGCCGACGCGCTCATCGAGCGTTACCGCACGGTCTAGATCCGCCTGAATTGCCTCCCCATAGATGCAGAAATCCACTGTAGGAGCTGCCGCAGGCTGCGATCTTTTGATTTTGTTTTTAAAAATCAAAAGATCGCAGCCTCGTTGCACTCGATAGCTTCTACAGGGTTTCGCGCATGTTACGCAGGCAGCCATTAATCGATCGTTAATTCGCCCTTTCGAAGTCCGAAATTGTGGGCCTCGGGCCGCACTGGCAAGCTGATTCAAACGCGGGGTAGCGCCTTGCACTGCTTGCCAGACTCCGGCCTGGCCCCAAGAACGAGAAAGGATGTATAGCGATGATCAACAAGCTGTTGCCTAGCGCCATTGAAGCGCTGGCGGACATTCCCGACGGGGCTGTGGTGGCCGTGGGCGGCTTCGGCGGCGCTGGCATGCCCGACGACCTGATTCAGGCATTGATCGCTCAGGGCGCGACCGACCTGACTCTGGTCAGCAACAACGCCGGCCAGGGCGATACCGGTTTGGCCGCGCTGCTCAAGGCGGGCCGCGTTCGCCGGATCCTTTGCTCCTACCCGCGAATGAACGGTTCTCATGTGTTCGAGACCCTCTACCGTGCCGGAAAAATCGAACTGGAGATCGTCCCTCAGGGCAACTTGGCCGAGCGCCTGCGGGCCGCCGGCTGCGGCATCGGTGGTTTTTACACGCCGACTGGCTTTGGCACCTTGTTGGCCAAAGGCAAGGAATCGCGCACCATCGACGGCCGCAACTACGTGCTCGAATACCCCATCCACGTTGACTTCGCCTTGATCAATGCTGAGGAGGGCGATCGCTGGGGCAACCTGGTGTACCGCAAAACCGCGCGCAATTTCGCCCCGATCATGGCCATGGCCGCGCACAACACCATTGCTTCGGTCGGTCGCGTGGTGGAGTTGGGTGAGCTTGATCCGGAGCGGGTCATCACCCCCGGTATCTTCGTCAAACACATTGTCCAGCGCACCGATGTTGCGCCGGCACAGCAGCAGGTGGGATGAACAAAAATGGACAAAAACATTCGCAACGCAATGGCGGCTCGCGTCGCCCGCGACATCCCTGAAGGCGCCTACGTCAACCTGGGCATCGGCCTGCCAACCCTGGTGGCCAACCACCTGCCACAGGAGAAGGACATTTTCCTGCACAGTGAAAACGGCGTACTGGGGCGCTGGGTGGCCGCGCTTCCCGGTCAGGAAGATTGGGACATGATCAACGCCGGCAAAGAGCCGATCCAGCCGCTACCGGGCGTCGCATTCTTTCACCATGCCGACTCCTTCGGGATGATGCGCGGGGGCCATCTGGACATCTGCGTCCTTGGCGCATTCCAGGTCGCAGCCAACGGCGACCTGGCCAACTGGCATACCGGCGCTAAGGATGCCATTCCCGCAGTAGGCGGTGCGATGGACCTGGCGATCGGCGCCAAGCGCATCTTTGTGATGATGGATCACCTGGGCAAGGACGGTCAGAGCAAGTTTTTGTCCGCCTGCACCTACCCATTGACCGGGCTGGGCTGCGTCAGTCGGGTCTACACCGACATGGCCACCCTGGAACTGACCGATGACGGTGTGTTGGTGCTGGAGCTGATTGGCGATGTCACTGCCGAACGTCTGCAGGAGCTGACACCCGTGCCACTGGACTTTTCCATCCTCAACTTAGCATCAATGGCTAAGATATAAGGCGCCGGTCATGGAGCTGCATACCTCTGGACAGTACTGGGATCAGCGGGACCTGACCGAATTGCTTGCGCTGGATCTGGATGGGCAAAACCGATACCGCAGCCATACCAGTGACGTCGACAACCACGGACATGTCTATGGCGGACAATTGATCGCCCAAACGCTTTGGGCGGCGGCGCAAGGCTTGGAAGGGCGCAGCCCCAGTCTGTTGCAAATGACCTTTCTCAATGATGCCAGCCCGCTGGACACCATTGAGTACAGCGTGGAGTTGCTGCAGGACGGCCGATGCTTCTCCAACCGGCATATCTATGGCGTGCAGGGCACCGGCCTGGTGTTGAGCGCCAACGCGTCATTCCAGAAAACCAGCACTGACAGTGGCAGGGTCTATCACTTGGACCGCCTGCTGCCGACACCCGAAAGCCTGCCGACTCTCGCCGAATCGGCCGCCAGTCAGATGCATCAGGGCCACGCTCTTCGTTTGCGCTTAATTGACCGGCCTGTTCTTGACGTGCGGCCAATCCACGCTGAAAGAGCGGGCGGGCGACCAGACGATCAGCCCGAGGTCGGCTACTGGGTGCGTTTGAACCAGCCGCTGCCGAACGAAGGTTGTCTGCACCCTGCGGCGCTGGCCTATATGTCCGACTGCTGGCTCAACCGATGTCTGGTGCCGTCGCCTTCGATGCCTGATCCGTGGCAGCACGGCCGCGTCAGTCAGCTCAATCACAGTCTGTGGTTCCACAGCTCGTTAATCGATGCCAACGACTGGCTGCTTTTTCTGAGCGAGCCTGTTCGTAGCCTGGCCGGTCGCGGTTTGGTCACGACCCACATTTATCAGCGTTATGGCCGGCTTGTCGCGAGCATGACTCAAGACATGTTGCTGTCGCCGTTGGTTGCGTGAATGAGATGGTCTTAGCTATTGCGAAAGAGGGACTTCCACAACGGCAAATGGGCAGAAGCAACGAACTCCCTCATGCTGCGAATGCGGATTGCGCATCGGTAACAGAAACACCCATGGCGTTGCTCTGAGGCCATGAGCAGTTCACCAATAACAATAAGGAAGGTCATCATGTTCGATTGGTACAGGAAAGGCTCGCCTCGTGAACGCAAGACATTCTGGGCCTGCTACTCCGGCTGGGCGCTGGATTCCTACGACATGCAGATGTTCAGCTTTCTGCTGCCAACGATCATTGCCCTGTGGGGGCTGACCAAGGCCGAAGCCGGCATGGTCGGCACTGCCGCATTGCTGTCGGCGGCCATTGGCGGTTGGGCCGCCGGTATTCTCAGCGACCGCCACGGTCGTGTGCGCATCCTGATCTTCTCGATTCTCTGGTTCACTTTTTTTGGTGTGGTAGCCGGCTTCGCGCAAAACTTCGAACAGTTGCTGATCGCCCGGACCTTGCAAGGTTTCGGCTTCGGCGGTGAATGGGCGGTAGGTGCTGCGCTGATGGCTGAAGTGATCAACCCGAGTAATCGCGGTCGCGCGATGGGCTTTGTGCAGTCGGGCTTCGCACTGGGTTGGGCAGGCGCGGTAATTATCATCACCGTCATCCTCAGCCAGTTCCCGGCGGAACTGGCTTGGCGTGTCGCGTTCTGGTTCGGGGTCATCCCGGCACTGATGGTGTTGTTTATCCGCCGTCACGTCAAAGACTCCGATGCGTTTGTTCAGGCCGTTGCAAGCAAGGCGCCCAAAGCCTCTTTCTCGACCGTGTTCAAACCGCAGTACCGGCGGCTGACAATGCTATCGAGCATTCTGGTGGTCGGTCTGCAAGCGGGCAGCTACGTGATTCTGGTGTGGATACCGTCGTTGCTCAAGGACCGTGGTGTGGAGTCCGGTTCGTTGATCGCTACCATCCTGGTCATGGCGCTGGGCTGCTTTGCCGGTTTCGCCAGTACTGCTTATCTGGCGGACAAACTGGGACGGCGTCCGACGCTGATCGTGCTGTCGCTGATGTCGTGGATCGTGACCGTCACCTACATGATGATCCCGCTCAATCCACTGGTCACCCACGTCATGGGTTTCCTGGTGGGCTTCGCCGCCATTGGCATGTACGCGGCGCTGGGGCCGTTTCTCAGTGAATTGTTTCCCACCCATGTGCGCACCACCTGCATGGGCTTTTCCTACAATGTCGGCAAGTCGGTCGGTGCCACGGCGATCACAGGCGTCGGTGTGCTCTCGGTGCATGTCGGCCTGGCGCAAGCGATCGGCCTTTTTTGCCTGTGTGCTTATGCAATCTCCGTGGTGGCCTTGTTGCTGCTACCGGAAACCAAGGGCATCAGCATTGAAGTGCTGGATGCACAAGACCCGGCCGCTGACGCTGCCGCCCCTACAAATTCCACAACGCCGAAGACCGCCTGAGCGCCGTTCTTTAGCCATTCATCGAGGTCCCCATGATTCGTATCCTTTATCTGTTGGTTAAACCGGAAAGCATGAGCCACGAGCAGTTTCGAAAAGAGTGCGTGGTGCATTTCCAGATGTCCGCCGGAATGCCGGGGCTGCACAAATACGAAGTGCGACTGGTTGCCGGTAATCCTACGGATACCCACGTGCCGTATCTGGACGTAGGCCGTATCGATGCGATCGGTGAATGCTGGTTTGCCAGTGAGGAGCAGTATCAGGTCTACATGGAATCCGATATCCGCAAGGCCTGGTTCGAACATGGTAAGTATTTCATCGGCCAGCTTAAGCCCTTCGTCACTGAAGAGCTGGTTTGAGGTTTCGCGCCGCCGCTGGCAGGGGGCGCTCGTTCAACAACAATATCTGGAGTTCAACATGCTGTATTGCGTAGAAATGACCGTCAGTATTCCCCGTGACATTCCGCTGGACGAAGTGGAGCGGATCAAGGCGTCGGAGAAGGAAAGGGCCATCGACATCCAGGAGTCGGGCAAGTGGCCCCACCTGTGGCGCGTCGTGGGCGAGTACTCCAACATCAGCATCTTTGACGTCGAAGGTAACGATGAACTGCACAGCCTGCTGTCGAGTCTGCCTCTGTTCCCTTTCATGAAGATCAAAGTCACCCCGCTGGCCAAGCACCCGTCGTCGATTTTCTGATTGTCGCGGCGGCCCGCAACGGGCCGCCATTTTCCATTTGAGCCCTGTCTGCCTTGGGTCCTGTACCACAGGGCCCGGCTCGCTATTGCCAGGGTTTTGCCATGCCTCTCGAATTACAAGCCAATGCACCGGACCTCTCCAGCCTGATCCGACCCGGGGACACCGTGTTATGGGGACAGGCGAACGCCGAGCCGCTGACCCTGACCCGTGCGCTCATGGCACAGCGTCATGATTTCAAGCGCATCCGGGTGCTGCTGGGCATTGCCAACAGTGACACCTGCCGGCCCGAGCATGCCGATGCCGTGGACTTTCTCGCCTATTGCGGTGCCGGCGCAAATCGTGCGCTGGCTGACGCCGGTGTGCTGGACATTCTTGCTTGCCACTACTCTGAAATGGCGTCGCAGTTGAGTTCTGGGCAATTGCGCGTCGATGTTCTGATGCTGCAGCTTTCGCCGGCGGATGCCAACGGCCGGCACAGCCTCAGTCTGGCCAGCGAATACTTGCTCTGTGCGCTGGAACAGGCGGCCGTGGTGATCGGGGAGGTCAATCAACAGGCTCCCTGGACCTATGGTGAGCGTACCCTGGGTCTGGATGAACTGGACGCTGTGGTCTACACCGACCGTGCGCCCCTGGCGAGCGAAAGCGCGAGCATTCGCGAGGTAGACATGAAAATCGCCAGGAACATCGCCGACTTGGTCGAAGACGGATCGACCCTGCAGACGGGCATCGGTGCCATACCGGATGCAGTGCTCAGCGCCTTAAATGACCACCACAATCTGGGTGTGCATTCGGGCAGCATCGGCGACGGCGTCATGCGGCTCATGCAAAGCGGCGTGGTCAATAATTCACGCAAGAGCAGGGACGCCTGGCTCAGCGTGGGCGGCGTGCTGATTGGCAGCCAGGCATTGGCGCAGTTCGCCCATCGCAACCGGTCAGTGCATATGCGTTCCAGCGCCTATACCCACGACGCTCAGGTGCTGGCCAGTCTGGATCGTCTGGTGGCGATCAACTCCGCGGTGGAGGTCGATCTCACCGGGCAAGTGAACTCTGAGGTCGCGGCAGGCAGTTACCTGGGCGCGGTAGGGGGATCACTGGACTTCATCCGCGGCGCCCATCGTTCACGGGGCGGTCTGCCGATCATCGCACTGCCGTCCAGCGCACGGAGCAACAGTCGAATCGTTGCCCGCCTCAATGGTCCAACGACCATTCCCCGCAGTGATGCCGGGCTCATCGTCACCGAGTTTGGCGTCGCCGACCTGCGTGGACTGACCATGAAGCAAAGGGTCGACAAAATGCTCAGCATCGCCGCCCCGCAGCACCGAGCCGATCTGGAGGCGGCGTGGGCGCGGGGAGGGCTCGCAGGATCCTGACGGTACCGACAGTCCCGAGCGAGGGCGGAGTCAGTCGTCGAAAACCACTTCCTTTCCTGGCAGATCGTGGGGCAGCGCGGCGCTGACACCCGGTTGGTCGTTCTCGAACAAGGTACGCACGGTCTGGCGAATCCATTGGTGACGCGGGTCGTTCTGAAACCGCGCATGCCAGTACTGCTTGATGTCGTAAACCGGAAAGCCGTCGGGCAATTCGACGCTGCGAACATTGGCGTATTTCGCGTAAAGGCTGGCGACGGTCCGGGGCAGCACGACCACTAGGTTCGACCGCTCGATAATTGAAGCCGTACTCATGTAGTGACCCATCTGCAAAACGATATTTCGCTTAACACCGGCCTTAGCCAGGTAGCTCTCATACATCTCCTGATTACGCCCGCCATCGCGCACTTGTACATGTTCCAGGGTGCAGAATTCATCCAGGGTCAATTGTTCGTGCCGGATCTTGTGCCCCCCTCGGATCAGGCAGACCAGGTCATGGGAGAACAATCTTTGCTGATAGATGTTCGCCGCGCCGAGGTCAGGAAAGTAACCCATGACCAGGTCGACCTTGCCTTCGCGCAGATGCTCGTCCACGTCCTTGGCGGCCAGACTCAGGCTGCAAATCTGCGCAAGCGGCGCGACGCTGCGAAGGTGCCCGAGCAGCATCGGTAGAAAGGCGATTTCGCCAATCTCGCTCAAACAGAACATGAAGGGGGCGGTGCTGGTGGATGGGTCGAACACCGGATTGCTGAGGATGTCGCGGTCGATGATGTCGATCACCTCCCGCGTGCGATCAATGATGCTTTGGGCTCGTGGCGTTGCGGCCATTGTCTGACCCGAACGTACGAACAGCGCGTCTCCCAGTGACCGCCGCAAACGGGCCAGTGCCGCGCTGGCGGCTGGTTGACTCATGCCTAGACGTTGTGCCGCGGCGGTCACGTTGCCGGCTTCATGGACGGCCAGAAGCACTCTGAGAAGATTCAGATCGGTTTTCATGGGTATAACCAAAACAAATAAAATGAATAAAGATAATTTGCTATTTTTATTTTTGCCGCGACGCGAGGATTAAGTCCACATAAAAATAACGTTCGAGGCCGCTTCATGATCAATCTTCACGACATCCGCTATGTCCGTCTGGGGACGCCGGATCTGGAACAAACCCGCCTCTATGCCACCCAGATTCTGGGTCTGGAAGTGGCCCGGGTTGCCAATGGCGCCATCTATTTCCGATCCGATGATCGCGACCACACTTTGTGTTACTACGAAGGTGACCCGCAGGAGGCCACCGCGGCTTTCGAAGTGAGCACGCCCGAGGAGATGGACCATGCCGCGCAGGTGCTCGAAGATAATGGCTTTGCTGTTCGTCATGGCACTCGCGAAGACATCGAGTTGCGTGCGGTCAATGACCTGATCCAGTTCCGCGACCCGAGTGGCAACCGCATCGAATTGGTGCTCGGCCCTCATGCCAGTGGCGTGCGGCATTTCCCCTCGCGGGATGCCGGCAATACCGGTTTCAACCACATCGGCCTGCGTACCACCAACGCAAAACGCGACGAAGCGTTCTGGACACGCCTGTGCAACGCCAGGGTCAGTGACCGCATCGGCGAGGCGGCGCTGCTGCGCATCGATGAGGTGCATCACAAGATTGCGCTGTTTCCGTCCTCGCATGCGGGCGTGCAGCACATCAACCATCAGGTCGAAACCGTCGATGACATCATGCGCGCCTGGTACTTCCTTCGCGAGCGTGGCATTCGGATTCTCTTCGGCCCCGGTCGCCATCCGACTTCGGGCGCCTACTTCCTGTATTTCGAAGGGCCCGATGGCATGACATATGAGTACTCCTCGGGGGTCAGGCACATCAGCGCCGAGGAGGAAGCCGGTTACCGGCCACGGCAGTTCCCGGCGGTCCCTACGTCGTATTGCTGCTGGGGGTCGAAACCCGATATTGCGGAATTCCGTTCGTGAGTGGCGTGACCGCCACGGCCGCCCAGCAACGAGAAGTGCGGCTAGCGGCACGGGCATTGGCTCGGGCGGGCCTGGTGCATGCCTATGGTCATTGCAGCCTGCGCCTGGACGCGCATCACTTCCTGGTGTGCGCAGCCAAACCGATGGGGCTGATCGGCCCGGGAGAACCCGGTGTGGTGGTCCCCGTCGAGGGCCCGTTGCCGGAAGGCGTGCTGGGTGAGGTGCGAATCCATCAGCAGATCTATCAGCGTCGTGCCGATGTCGGTGCAGTGATTCGCAGCATGCCCGATCAGGTCATGACGTTGTCCTGCGCCGGTATTACGCCAAAGTCACGGCATGGCGCTGGCGCCTATTTTCACTCGTCCATACCTCTATGGGATGACCCGCAACTGTTGCGCGATGACGTTCAGGCGGCGGCGCTGGCCGAGCAACTGGCGGACGGTCCGGCATTGGTGATGCGCGGCAACGGCGCCGTTGTGGCCGGTGCCTCGCTGGTCGAGGCGCTGACGCTCAACTGGTACTTGGAGGATGCCGCTCATATCGAGTTGCAGCTGCATGCCGCGGGGCTGGCTGACCGGGTGCCGCCACTTGACGATGAGCAAACACGACAACGAGCGACTTACTCCGGTCGGATCTTCGAACGTATGTGGGATTACCTCACTGCCGGTGACATCGAGGCGGTCGAGCTCACACAGCAAGGAAACTGAACATGGCCACACTGCCTCTTAATGAGTTCCGCAATTTCATTGATAACCAATGGTGCGAGGGCGTTCGCACGTTCGATAACCGCAACCCCGTGGACAATAGCCTGATCGGCAAGGTCCACGAAGCCGGCCAGGCACAAGTGGACGCGGCGGTCCAGGCAGCCCGGGGCGCCTTGCAGGGCCCCTGGGGCAGTATGACCGCTGCGCAACGCATCGCTATTTTGCACAAGGTCGCCGAAGGTATTGAAAGTCGTTTCCAGGAATTCGTCGCCGCGGAAATCGCCGATACCGGTAAGCCTTACGATCTGGCCAGTCACCTGGACATTCCCCGTGGCGCGGCGAATTTCAGGGTGTTTGCAGACCTGCTGAAAAATGTCCCGAACGAATGTTTCACCATGGACACCCCCGATGGTGGCAAGGCGGTCAATTACGCCGTACGTGCACCGCGCGGCGTCATCGGGGTGATCTGTCCGTGGAATCTGCCGCTGTTGTTGATGACCTGGAAAGTCGGCCCCGCGCTGGCCTGCGGCAATACCGTCGTGGTCAAACCGTCCGAAGAGACGCCGGCGACCGCCACTTTGTTGGGTGAAGTCATGCTCGAGGCGGGGGTCCCGGCGGGTGTCTACAACGTCGTGCACGGCTTTGGTGAAAACTCGGCCGGTGCGTTTCTGACCGCTCACCCGGACGTCAACGGCATCACCTTCACCGGTGAAACCGGCACCGGCGAAGTGATCATGAGGGCAGCGGCCAAGGGCCTGCGTCCGGTGTCCCTGGAGCTGGGCGGCAAGAATGCGGCCGTGGTATTTGCCGATGCCGATCTGGAAAAAGCCGCCGCGGGCGTCGCTCGTTCGGCCTTTGAGAACAGCGGCCAGGTCTGTTTGGGCACCGAGCGCGTGTATGTCCAGCGTCCAGTGTTCGAACGTTTTGTCGCAGCGCTCAAGACAAAAGCTGAATCCCTGCGCGTGGGCATCCCCTACGAACGGGGGGTGAACATGGGCCCGCTCATTTCTCTGGGCCACCGTGAAAAAGTGCTGGGTTACTACCGTCAGGCCGTCGCCGATGGCGCTACCGTGGTCACCGGCGGAGGAGTTCCTGAGTTCAATTCCGAGTTGGCAGAAGGTGCCTGGGTACAGCCCACCATCTGGACCGACTTGCCGGAAAACTCAGCGGTGATCCGTGAGGAGATTTTCGGCCCGTGTTGTCACATCGCCCCCTTCGACGAAGAAGACGAGGTGGTGCGTCTCGTCAATGACACGCCGTACGGCCTGGCGGCCAGCGTCTGGACCTCCAACCTGCAAGTGGCCCACCGCATGGGCTCGGTTCTCAACGTCGGTGTCTGCTGGATCAATTCGTGGTTCCTGCGCGATCTGCGCACCGCTTTTGGCGGTGCGAAGCAGTCGGGTATCGGCCGAGAGGGCGGAGTGCATTCCCTGGAGTTCTACACCGAATTACGCAACGTTTGCGTGCGCCTGTGAGGTCTTTCATGAATACCCAGACACTGCATGCCTTGGGCAGCGAGTTGCACAATGCACTGACCAGCCGTGAGGCGATCGATCCCCTGAGTGAACGGTATCCGCAGCTGACGATTGAAGACGCCTACCAGATCCAGCTGGGCATGATCCAGGCGCGACTGGATGCCGGTCAGACCATCATCGGCAAGAAGATTGGGGCCACCAGTAAGGTCGTGATGGACATGCTGGGTGTGGATCAACCGGACTTCGGCCACCTGCTCAGCGGGATGTTGTACAGCGACGGTGCGGCGATCGAATGCGCCGGACTGATCGCCCCCAAGGCTGAAGGGGAAATCGCATTCGTGCTCAAACACGATTTGACCGGCCCCGGTGTCACGGTGGCGGATGTCATTCGGGCCACGGACTTTGTCATGCCTTGTTTCGAGATTGTCGATTCGCGCATTCGAGACTGGAAAATCCGCATTCAGGACACCGTCGCCGATAACGCTTCGGCCGGTGCATTCGTGCTGGGCAGCGAGTGCGTCGATCCACGGGATGTCGACCTGGCCTGTGTCGGCATGACACTGGAAAAAAATGGCGAACTGATTGCGACGGGCGCTGGCGCTGCGGCACTGGGTCACCCAGCCAATGCCGTCGCGTGGCTGGCCAATACGCTGGGGCGCTTGGGTATCGGCCTGAAGAAAGGCGAGGTGATCCTGTCCGGCTCACTGGCCGCCATGGTGCCGGTCAAGGCCGGTGATCAATTGCGCATAAGCCTGGGCGGTATCGGCTCTGCGTCCGTTCGTTTTGTTTGAGGGGATCCCATGAAACTGACACACGAGACGGTCATCGAGCTGGCCCTGCATCTGGAAAGAGCTGAGTTGACAGGTGTGGCCGTGACCAAAATAACTGACAAATTCCCTGATATGGACTGGGAGGACGCGTATGCCATTCAAGACACGATTCGCCGCCACAAAGAGCAGCGAGGTGTGCGCATCGTCGGGCTAAAGATGGGGTTGACCTCGTTCGCAAAAATGAAACAGATGGGCGTCAGTGAACCGGTCTACGGCTTTCTGACGGACTACGGTTCGTGCATGGATGGCTCGGCTATCGATGTCGATCATTTGATCCACCCCAAGATCGAGGCGGAAATTGCCTTTGTCCTCAAGCACCCATTGAAGGGCCCAGGCTGTCATGTGGGCGATGTGCTGGCCGCCACCGACTTCATTATTCCCGCCGTGGAAGTGATCGACTCGCGGTACGAAAACTTTCGCTTCGACCTCAAGAGTGTGATCGCCGATAACACCTCGGCGGCGCGCTTTGTTGTGGGCGGCAACGCCCTCGACCCCAAAGGGATCGACCTCAAATGCCTCGGCGTGGTGCTGGAAAAAAACGGCGAGGTGGTGGCAACCGCCGCAGGCGCGGCGGTGCTGGGGCATCCGGCGCAAAGCGTGGCCATGTTGGCCAACATGCTGGGCGCGCGGGGCCGTGAGCTGCCCGCGGGCACTTTCATCATGACTGGAGGCATGACCGAAGCGATCGCCGTTCAGGCGGGCGATCAGATCAATGTGCGGTATCAACATCTGGGCAGCGTTTCGATGCGCTTTCAGTCCAGCCTTCTGTGAGAACAGTCCCATGCCAATCATGCAGGTATTTCTGGTCGAAGGCCGCAGCGAGGAACAGAAGGCTCGATTGATAGCCGCACTGACCGACGCGGCCGTGAGCTCGCTGCAGGCGCCCATCGAATCGGTGCGCGTCATCATCAACGAAATGCCGAAGACAGATTTCGGTATTGCTGGCAAAACCGCCAAGGCGCTCGGGCGTTAGGTGCGAGGAAACCGTTATGAATACAAACAAGAAGAAAGTCGCGATTTTGGGTTCGGGCAATATCGGCACGGACTTGATGATCAAGATACTGCGCCAGAGTCAGCACTTGCAGATTTCGGTGCTAGTGGGCATCGATGCAGCTTCGGACGGCCTGGCGCGAGCCAGAAAAATGGGGGTGGCGGTGTCCCACGAAGGCGTCGAAGGCTTGATCGGCATGCCTGAGTTCGCCGACATCGAATTTGTCTTCGATGCCACCTCTGCCAGTGCCCATCTGGACAATGAAACCTTGCTGCGTCGACATAAACCCGACATCCGGATCATCGATCTGACACCGGCGGCGATCGGTCCGCTCTGCGTTCCGGTGGTGAATCTGGAACAGAACCTCAGCGCCACCAACGTCAATATGGTGACCTGCGGCGGCCAGGCGACCATTCCCATGGTGGCAGCCGTGTCTAGGGTAGCCGAGGTTCATTACGCGGAAATCGTGGCCTCGATCAGCAGCAAATCGGCTGGGCCCGGTACCCGTGCCAATATCGATGAGTTCACCGAAACCACCTCCAGGGCCATCGAAAAAGTCGGTGGCGCAGCCAAGGGCAAGGCCATCATTGTGCTCAATCCGGCCGAGCCGCCGTTGATCATGCGCGACACCGTCTACGTGTTGTCCGCGATGGCCAATGAGGACGAGGTCAGGAGATCCGTGGAGGAGATGGTCCGTGCCGTCAACGACTATGTTCCGGGTTATCGGCTCAAGCAGCGTGTGCAGTTCGAGCAGATTCCAGTCGACGCACCCGTGAACATCCCTGGGCATGGACGTTTCAGCGGGCTGAAAACGTCGATCTTTCTCGAAGTCGAGGGTGCCGCACATTACCTGCCGGCCTATGCGGGCAACCTCGACATCATGACTTGCGCCGCTTTGGCCACCGCAGAGCGCATCGCGCGTTCGATGGTTAACTAAAGGAACACACCATGACGTTCAATCCCGGAAAAAAACTCTACATTTCTGACGTTACGTTGCGTGACGGCAGCCATGCGATTCGTCATCAGTACTCCATCGACAACGTCCAGACCATTGCCCGTGCACTGGACAAGGCACGTGTGGACAGCATCGAAGTGGCGCATGGCGATGGCCTGCAGGGCTCCAGTTTCAACTACGGCTTTGGCGCGCACACCGACCTTGAGTGGATCGAAGCGGTCAGCGATGTGATTTCTCACGCGAAGGTCGCCACGCTGCTGTTGCCCGGCATCGGCACCGTTCACGACCTCAAGGCAGCGTACAACGCCGGCGCACGAATTGTCAGGGTCGCCACCCATTGCACCGAAGCGGACGTTTCGCGCCAACACATCGAATATGCGCGCGAACTGGGAATGGACACCGTAGGTTTTCTGATGATGAGCCACCTGACCAGCCCGCAGAATCTCGCGACCCAGGCCAAGATCATGGAGACCTATGGTGCCACCTGTATCTATGTGGTGGACTCCGGTGGCGCGATGAGCATGCAGGACATTCGCGAGCGGTTCCGCGCGCTCAAGGAAGTGCTCGACCCTACGACACACACCGGCATGCACGCTCACCATAATTTGTCGCTAGGCGTAGCCAACTCGATCGTCGCCGTGGAGGAGGGCTGCGACCGCATCGACGCTAGCCTCGCAGGCATGGGCGCCGGCGCTGGAAACGCGCCGCTGGAGGTCTTTATCGCCGCCGCCGATAGGATGGGTTGGCATCATGGCACCGACCTCTACACCCTGATGGACGCCGCCGATGACATCGTCCGTCCGCTGCAGGACCGGCCGGTGCGCGTCGATCGCGAAACCCTGGCGCTGGGGTATGCCGGCGTCTATTCGAGCTTCCTGCGCCATGCTGAAGTCGCCGCCAGGCGATATGGTCTCAAGACTGTGGACATTCTGGTGGAGCTCGGCCAGCGGCGCATGGTGGGTGGCCAGGAAGACATGATTGTCGATGTGGCGCTGGACTTGCTCAATTGTCCGAAGATCTACCCGACCTGAACCCCGGGCTTGATTGGTGCACTGGCGCAACAGGCTTTGGTGATTTTGCTGTATTGCGGTATCAGGGCGCGGAAAATAAAGTCGGGTGAAAGAAAACAACAACAAAAACGAGGATTGCTGGATGAATTACGCAATGAAAGCGATGTTTGACTGTGTCGACAGCAAAAACATCGAAGGCTTCCTGAGCTACCTGGCGGATGACGTCGAATTCCGCTTTGGCAACGCACCGAAACTGGTGGGCAAGGTGGCGATCAAGGACGGTGTGGGCGCCTTTTACTCGCAGATCCAGGGCCTTGAGCATGTCATGACCGGCGTGTGGGAACTCGATCACGTGACTATTATCGAGTTCGACAGCTACTACACCAAACACACGGGCGTCACCGTTGGCGTGCCGTGTTGTGTTGTCCTGCGTTTCAATGCCGATCGACTGATCAACGATTACCGGATCAACATCGACCTGTCCCCGGTGTTCGCTAGTGTGCCCGACAGTCATCTGATCCGCGCCACCGCCTGACCTTCGTTCCAGGTTCCCCTGCCAGTGACCTGCCAGCTGCCTCTCTCGAGGCCGGCAGGTCGCCGGCGTTCTGGAAAGACGTGATCAAGGCACCGTGATGAAAGATCTGAATTTGCTGTACATCTTCGAAGCGCTTTGGCGGGATCATTCGACGTCAATCGCAGCGCAGAACCTGGGCGTCACTCAGTCGGCCGTCAGCAGTAGTCTCAAGCGCCTGCGCCAGACCTACAGCGACCGGTTGTTTACGCTGGTCGGCCGGCGGATGGAACCTACACCTTTTTGCGCTCAAATCGCGCCGCGCCTGTTGCAGTCACTAGCCCTGATCCGGGCTGCGGAAAGCCAGATGCTCGAGTTCGATCCGGGACTTTGCCGCAAGTCGTTTACCGTTAGAATGCTCGATGTGGGGGAAGTGGTGTGCCTACCGCCGATTCTGAAAAAGCTGG
Organism: Pseudomonas moorei; assembly: GCF_008801475.1. Lineage (GTDB taxonomy): Bacteria > Pseudomonadota > Gammaproteobacteria > Pseudomonadales > Pseudomonadaceae > Aquipseudomonas > Aquipseudomonas moorei. The sequence goes on from NZ_VZPP01000001.1 coordinate 542,492, forward strand.
CCGCCGATGCCCCCCTGGCGCGCATGAACACCGTCGGAGGCGGCGTGGAGGAAACCCTCAACGGCTTGGCCACCGGCAGGATCGATCTGGCAATGGGCTTCATGCCGACTTTGCAAACCGACATACATCGATTGCCGGTGTTTTCCCAGCACTACGTGTGTGCCATGCGCCGCGACCATCCCTTGGCCAACAAGGTAATGTCCCTGGACGAGTTCATCGCTTGCGACCATCTACTGGTGGAGGCGGGCGGTACCGGCCATCAGGCGCTGGAGCGTGCCTTGATCGATGCGGGGGGCGCGGACTGCGTCAAGATGCGCGTGCCTCATCATCTGTCCAGTCCGCACCTACTGCTGGACAGTGACCTAATCTGGACGCTGCCATGTGCGCTCGGCAAGACGCTGGCGCGCTTTTACCCGTTGGCTATCCAGCCCTTGCCGCTGCAGATTCCTTCGTTCGAGATTGATCTGTACTGGCACGATCGCTTTCATCGAGACCCACAGAATAAATGGCTGCGCGAAATGATGGGCCGGGTTTTGAAGAGTCAGCAGGCGCAGTGGCAATAACTCAATCGGACGCTTTGCCGCTCAGCGTGCCATCGAGTATGAGCTGCGGCAGATGTAGGCTCAGGTAGTCGATCACACTGCGCACCGAGGGCAACATGCCCTTGGGTTTCGGATACAGCAGATGAATCAGGTGGGGCGGTCCGGCCCACGAGGGCATCACCACCTCAAGCGCACCGCTGCGCACCCACCCTACGACGATCGGCTCCGGCAACATCGCAATGCCTAGGCCATTGAGCGCGGCGTCCAGCTGCATGCTCAAATCGTCGGAAATCAGGCAGGGCAGATGGGGCATCAGTCGTTCTTCGTGAACGCCGTTGTGCAGCAGCCAGCGGCCGAAACCATCGTGCATGTCCGCTGGCAGGCACAGGGTCGGCAGGCCCGATAAGGCCTTGAGGGTGTCGGGGCGGCCCACGCGATCGAGCAGCGTCGGGCTTGCGACCATTAATCGCCTGGCGCTGCCCAGGGTTTTCGCCACCAGCCCGGCGGTTTCGTCGATATGGGTGCGGGCACGCAGAGCGATATCGAGTCGCTCCTCATACAAATCGACCTCGCGGTCTACCGCGCTCAGCTCCAAGCGAACCTTTGGGTACTTCGCCATGTAGCTGGGCAGGAGCGGTGACACGTAGGTCTTGGCCATGACCTGAGGGCAACTCAAGCGCACCAGACCTACGGGTTCACGGCGCATGTGCTCGACGCTCTCATAGGCGGTCTGCGCGCCCTCGACCACAGCCTGGCTCAGTGCAAAGAAATGTTGGCCGGCTTCCGTCAGCGACACCTGGCGCGTGGTGCGGTGCAACAGGCGCGCACCAATGCGTTTCTCCAGAAGGGCAATGTGCCGGCTGAGCAGGGTTTTCTCGATGCCCGTGGCCCTGGCCGCGGGTGAAAACCCTCCATGCCTGACGACAAGGACGAAGTAGTGCAGATCGTTCAGGTCATTCATGCAACGTCCCCCCTTTTTCGGAACCAATAGCAACCCTGTAGGAGCGAGCACGCTCACGATGGACGTCAACGATAACGCGTGCCCGCAGGATGAACGCGGCGCCCTTGAGTTCCTCGCGAGCATGCTCGCTCCGACAGGGATCACCGTGCTCACGATGATCGTGTTCGCGCCGCATTGGAGCATGGACCCCTTCGGCAGTGGAAGGGTTTTGCGGCATTTCATTGGTGCATTAAAGCAACAGTCTTTAGTGATTTATTCATCTAGTCAGTGACCGGTCGCCTACCTAAAGTTGAACCACTGACCAGCCCCCGATGTTGGGCAGCAGCATCACCGAAGGCAGTCATGGTTGTTGGCCAGATTCAGTGCAAGGGCTTAATGCGGCACTTGGCCAGGAACGAGATGAATAACAAAAAAGTCGCCAATGGAAGCTAGCTATGAGTGATTTGAACCAACGCAATATCATTGTCACTGGCGCATCCGGTGGCATCGGCAAAGCTTCGGTCATTGCGTTTGCCGAGGCCGGCGCCCGGGTCATCATGCTGGACCGCGATACCGCCGGTTTGAACGATATCGTTGAAGTGGTGCAGTCCTGCGGCGGTGCCGTCCATGCCATACCTTGCGATATCACCGACGAAGCCGCGGTCAAAGACGCCGTCGACGAGGTGATCAGCCGCTTCGGTGTGCTGCACGGCGCTTTCAACAATGCTGGCATCGAACAGAGCCACCTGCCGCTGCATGAAATCTCCGCCGAAGCCTGGGACCGCATCATCAAGGTCGACCTGACCGGCGTCTTCTACTGCATGAAGCATCAGATCCGAGCCATGCTCGCCTCCGGCGGCGGCTCTATCGTCAACACGGCATCAGCCCTGGGTGCGGTGGCCATCGCCGCCGCCTCCGACTACATCGCGGCCAAGCATGGCGTACTCGGCCTGACCAAAGCCGCCGCCGTTGATTACGGCCCGCAGCGAATCCGCGTGAATGCCGTCCTTCCCGGAATCATCGAGACCCCGATGATTCTGCGCCTGAGCCAGGAAGACAACTTTGCCAATCAGTTCCAGGCATTGCGCGAGCGCCACCCGATAGGTCGCTTCGGCAAGCCCGAGGAAATCGCCGCCGCTGCGTTGTGGCTGCTGTCAGACAAATCCAGTTTCGTGACCGGGACATCCTTGTCCGTGGATGGCGGCTACCTCGCCATCTGAAAACCGCTGTTGTGTGGTGTGCGGCCACTCATGAACGGGCGGCCGCGTCATTTGAAAATAAAAAGGTGAGCAAGATGATCATTGTAAGTAAGCGTCTGGAAATCAATCCGGCCGGTGAAGTTGAGTTGACCCGAGCCCAGGTCTGGGAAGGTCTGGAAGAAAAGGCGCGCAATCCTATCGGTTATGTCGGCCCGATCGAGCAATGCACGATCGTTGAAGAAGCCGAAGGCCGCAACCCATTCATTCGCGAAGTGGTGCTGCACGGTGAAACTCTGCAAGAGCTAATCACGCTTTTCCCGCAAGAGCGTGTCGAGTTCGTGCGTATTTCCGGCGGCGCACGCGGCATCATCAAGAACATCATCGAAGAAGAGAACGGCACGCTGTTCCTGCGCTTTACCTTCACCTTTTCCCTGGAAGGCGTGAAGGCTGGCAGCCCGGAAGAAAAAGCCTTTGCCGAAGGCATGGAAATCTCTTACTGCGAAGCGGTAAACACCACGCTGGGCCGTATGCGCGCGAAAAAAAACGTCGCCTGACGGACGAGGGCAAGCGGTGCGGCGATGGCAAGGTCACGCAGGACCTCGGGTTTGATCTCAACCTGTTCTGGGTGAACGGAGAATGAGAACCCGACCTTGTCCATCGCTCGCTTTGCGCTCTGCCATCAACGGTTGATCGCAACGGAGGCGACCGTGACACGTTGACTTCCCATCAAGCAGGAGAACGTCATGAGTGATCGTCTGAAGGGTAAGGTTTGTATCATCACCGGCACCGGTGGTTCGATGGGACGAGCCGCAGCACTTATGTTCGCCCGCCAGGGCGCAAAAGTGGTCGGCTGCGATATCAACCGCGAGTCGGCTGAAGCGACGGTCGACGAAGTGCTGTCGTTCGGGGGGGAGATGGTGTCCCTGAGCGAATGTGACTTGACCGATACGCTGCAATGCAAGGAACTGGTTGAACTGGCCGTCTCGACCTATGGTCGTGTCGATGTCCTGTTCAATAACGCGGCCATGGCCTATTTCGGCTGGGTCGACGAGATTTCCGACTTCGATTGGCACCGTACAATCGACCAGGAGCTGAATCTGGTTTTCCACCTGGTACGAGCCGCCTGGCCTGAGCTGATCAAGACGCCGGGCTCGTCCATCATCAACACTGCATCGGTGTCCGCCTGGTCGACCTATCGCATGTTGCCCGGCATCGCGCATTCCGCAGCCAAAGGCGCCGTGCTGTCGATGACCCGACAACTGGCGATGGAAGGCCGTACCTATGGATTGCGTGCCAACAGCATTTCACCCGGCTTGATCGAATCCAAGCAAACGCTTCCGCTGCTGGAAGATCCGGAGTGGGTCGATGTGATGGTCGGCAAGATCATGTTGGGTCGTATCGGCAAGCCCGAGGAAGTGGCCGCAACTGCGCTGTTTCTGGCCTCGGAGGAAAGTTCGTTCATCACCGGCACGGATATAAAAATCGACGGCGGAACTACCGCGTGGTGAAACACGCAATGTGCTAAGTCGCTAACTTCAAGGGATTGTAAATCACTAAAAATATCGCTGTCTTTATGGCCAGCGAGCGTCACGGCTTCTTCAAAACCAAGCACTAATAATAACTAAGTTGGTGAAGAGAAAATGATCGTCAAGAAAACAAGAGAGTCAGGTGCGCTTGCGTGCGCGCAACGTCAGGATTCGGAAAGTCATCAGTTTCAACACCGGGCGCTGGCGTGTGCCGTTGTGACCGCGATGACTGCATTCGCCGCCCCCATGGCCAGTGCGTTCGAGTTCAATACCGGCGTCGAAGATTTGAAGATTCGCTGGGACAACACGATCAAGTACAGCGCCGCCTGGCGTGTAAAGGATCAATCTTCGAAGTTGACCGGCGACGCCAACCAGGACGACGGTGACCGCAACTTCGACAAGGGCATGATTTCGAACCGGATGGATCTGTTTTCCGAATTCGACCTGACCAAGAACAATATGGGGCTGCGCGTGAGCGGCGCCGGCTGGTATGACAGCATCTACAACCGCAAGAACGACAACGATTCACCGTTCACCAATAACTCGCGCTCTGTGGACTACAACGAGTTCACCTCCGAGACCGAGAAACTGCACGGTCGCAAGGCGGAACTGCTGGATGCGTTTGTCTTCGGCAAGACCGAAATCGGCGACATGCCCACGACCATTCGTGTCGGTCAACATACTGTCCTCTATGGCGAAAGCCTGTTCTACGGCGCCAACGGTATTGCGGGAGGCCAGGCACCGACCGATATCGTCAAGTTGCTGTCTGTACCGGGTACGCAGTTCAAGGAACTGGTGCGTCCGGTGCCGCAGATCTCCGGGCAAATCCAGCTGCGGGACAACCTAGCACTCGGCGCGTATTACCAGGTGCATTGGGAAGCAGATCGCTTACCAGCGGCGGGCAGTTACTTCTCCACTGTGGACATTCTCGATGACGGCGGTGAACAGATTCTCGCTGGTCCCGGTTCGAGTTTTATCCGTGGTAAAGACAAAAAGGCCAGCAACTCCGGCCAGGGTGGTTTGCAACTGCGCTTTCGGCCAGAAGATATCGACGGCGAGTTTGGTCTCTATGCCATTCAATACAACGCCAAGAGCCCGGTGGTGCATGCCAGTCTGAGCCCGGCCTTTGCGCCGGACACGTACGAGCTGGTGTACCCGGAGAAGATCAAGGCCCTGGGTGTCAGCTTCAGTACCACGGTGGGTGACACCAACGTTGCCGGTGACTTTTCGGTGCGGGACAATATGCCTCTGGTGCCGCACGCCGGTTCGGTGACCGTGTTGCCAGGGGAACAAATCAACAATAACAACCACCCTTTGTATCCCGTCGGCCGTACTGCTCACGGCCAGGTCTCATGGATTGCCTTGCTCGACGCTGGCCCGTTGTGGGAAGGCGGTAATTTTCTCGGTGAAGTGGCGTGGAACCGCCGCCTGAGCATCACCAAGAACGCCGACGCACTGGACCCCAATGCCACCCGCGATGCCGGTGCGGTGCGCATGATTTTCGAGCCTGCCTACTACCAGGTGCTGGACGGGGTCGACCTCACGGTGCCGATCGGCGTGGGCTATGGCCTGTTCGGCAAGTCCTCGGTGATCAACCCGGGTTTCAGCGTCAATCATGGCGGTGACTTCAGTGTCGGGCTCAAGGCCGACTACCTGAAAACATGGAAGCTCAGCCTGATGTACACCACGTTCTTCGGCACTGAAGAAACCGGCGTGGTGCCGGCCAACTCCGCGGATCAATCCTACTCCTACGACCAATCCCTGAAGGATCGCGATTTCATCGCGTTCTCCGTGCAGCGTTCGCTCTAGTAAAAACAATAAGCCGAGCAGGAGATGTGAAGATGCAAGCAAAACACACGATTTTATGCGCTGCGTTGTGGAGCGTGATGTTCGCGACACCACACGTTCTGGCGGCGGTGTCCCCTGACGAGGCCGCACAGCTCAAATCGACCCTGACCCCCATGGGGGCGGAAAAGGCCGGCAACAAGGAAGGCACGATTCCCGCTTGGGATGGTGGCTACACCACGGTGCCGGCCGGTTACAAAAACGGCGACTCACGGCTGGACCCCTTCGCCAGCGAAAAGCCGCTGTACACCATCGATTCGAAGAACATGGACAAGTACGCCGACAAGTTGAGCGATGGCATCAAGGCCATGTTGAAGAAGTACCCGGACAGCTATCGCCTGGACGTGTATCCGACTCACCGCACGGCGGCGGCACCACAATGGGTCTACGACAACACCTTTGCTAACGCGACCCGCGCCAAGTTGACTGACGACAAGGTCTGGGTCGAAGGCGCCTATGGCGGCATTCCATTTCCGATTCCGAAAAACGGCGCCGAAGCCATGTGGAATCACAAGTTGCTCTATGCCGGGGAGGCGACCTCATACGCCTTCAACAACTACGTCGGCACGCCGGACGGCAAGCTGGTGCTGTCGGTGCGGGGCTATAACAAGGCCATGTTCCCGTACTACAACAAGAATGGTTCGCTTGAAACCTTCAAGGGCCAATCCACTCTTTTGCGCGTATGGATGACTGATCCACCCATCAAGTCCGGTGAGCAGTTCGTGCTTATCGACTCGACCAACAAACCGCGTCAGGCCTGGCAATACCTGCCGGGGCAACGTCGCGTGCGCAAGGCGCCGACCCTGGGTTACGACACGCCTTCGGATGTGAACTCGGGGATGGAATATTACGACGAGTCGTACATTTTTCTGGGCGACCTGGACCGTTACAACTGGAAGCTGGTCGGGAAAAAAGAGCTTTATATTCCCTATAACAACAACAAGTTCCTGCAAAAAAACGTGTCGATCGACAAGCAGTTGATGCCCCACCACATCAACCCGGATTCGACCCGTTGGGAACTGCACCGTGTCTGGGTCGTGGAAGCCGATCTGGCGCCAGGCAAGCGGCATGTGGTGCCCAAGCGTCGTTACTACCTGGATGAAGACACCTGGGGCGCGATTCTGGCGGATGGCTGGGACGGTCAGGGGCAACTGTGGCGTACCCAGATCTCGTTGCCTTTCCTGATCCCGGACGGTCCTTTCGTGTACCCGAACCTGCAATGGTCGACCCACAACCTGCAAACCGGCGGCTGGAGCGGCGAGGGCGCGACAGACTGGAGCAATCCTTCCTACACCTTCCACCTCAAGATGCTGACCGATGCCAGGTCCGGCGATTTCACGCCTGAAGCGATGTCGGGCGAAGGCGTGCGTTAAAGCAACCTGCAATTCCCCGTAGGAGCGAGCTTGCTCGCGATGGACGTCGACGAAAGCGCGAAGCTTCTGGATTAACGCGTCACCTTTGAGTCCATCGCCAGCACGCTCCTGCAGGGCCCGATAAAAGGTTGTAGATCCGCGTCAGATAACAATTATAAAAAAAGCTGGAGAATGTCTATGCGCTGTAATCGAACGGTCGGTGATTTGCTCACTGCCGCATTTTTGCTGGCCTCGTCCTGGTCCGCTCAGGCAGTCGTTCCCGGACCGCTTGAGCGTCCGGCACAGCTTTCGCCCCATGCCGAAAACTCAGTGCTGGTAGCCGTGACCTCGACGCCTGATCGCCTGGTAGCGGTGGGCGAGCGGGGCATCGTCGTGCTGTCGGACGACAACGGCATCTCCTGGCGCCAGGCGAAAGTCCCGGTAAGCGTGACACTGACCTCCGTGCAGTTTGTCGACGCGAAACAGGGGTGGGCCGTCGGTCATGGCGGTGTTGCATTACATAGCAAGGACGGTGGCGAAACCTGGGAAAAACAGTTCGACGGTATCGAATTGGCCCAGACCCTGTTACGTATTGCCAAAGAACGCCAGCAGAGCAACAACGGCGATCCGGATGAGCTTGAGCGCCAGGTGAAGGCCGCCGAGCTAATGGTATCCGATGGTCCGGACAAGCCATTGCTGGACGTCTATTTCGTCAACAGACGCACCGGCTACATCATCGGTTCCTACAACCTCATTTTGCGTACGGACGATGGCGGCCATAACTGGCAGCCATGGCAGGCACACGTCGACAACCCGACCGGGTTGCACCTCTATGCCATGGGAGGCAGTGGTTCGAGCCTGTACATCGTCGGTGAGCAGGGCAGCGTGTTTCGCTCGCAAAACGACGGCGCCGAATTCGAGGCGGTCCAGACGCCTTACGAGGGCAGCTACTTCGACTTGATAGTGGACGCCAACGACCAACTGCTGGTCAGCGGCCTGCGTGGCAGCACCTACCGCTCCAGCGACAGTGGCGCCGACTGGACCAAGGTCGAGGTGCCGTCCAGCGCTTCGATCACCGGCAGCGTGCGCTTGAAGGACGGCGGTTTTGTTTTGGTCAATCAGTCCGGCCAACTTCTGCTCAGCCGCGACAAGGGCAACAGTTTCCAGTTGTCGCCAATGAAACAACTGCCGCCGCTGGCGGGCATCACCCAGGCAGCCGATGGCGGCCTGGTCGTGGTGGGTATGCGGGGTGTCACGAAGGTCAGCTTGTCCAGCGTTGTCGGGAGTAAGTAATGAAATTTGATAATTGCGCGGACGGCAAACCCGTCATTTGCAACCTGGAAGACTTTGACAAGCAATCCGGTTCGATCGTGGAGCGCCTGTTCTTCAATCATCGGATGATAGTGCTGGTGGTGTGCCTGCTGGTCACCCTGGTGCTGGGTTTTTACGCGACCAAACTGAAGCTAAATGCCGATTTCGAAAAGATGATCCCCACGGGGCATCCGTACATCGAGCAATACCTCAAGCACAAAGGCGATATGAAGGGCTTTGGCAACGCGGTGCGCATCGCCGTCGAGGTCAAGCAAGGCACGATTTTCAATGCGGCGTATCTGGAGACCCTGAAGGAACTCAACGATGAAGTGTTCCTGATCCCGGGTGTCGATCGTGCGTTCCTCAAGTCGCTGTGGACTTCGAATACGCGCTGGCTGGGGGTGACCGAAGAAGGGCTGGACGGTGGTCCGGTGATTCCGGACAACTATGATCAGTCGCCGCAAAGCATCGACCAGACCAGGACCAACGTCGAGCGTTCGGGAGATGCCGAGCAATTGGTGGCCTCGGACTACAAGTCCAGCATCATCTTCGTGCCGCTGCTGGACGTGAATCCTGAGACAGGCAAAGCCCTGGACTACAAGCAATTCTCCGAGCAACTGGAAACCCTCAGGGACAAGTACCGAGGCCAGGGTGTCGAACTGCACATCACCGGTTTTGCCAAGGTCGTGGGGGATCTGATCGATGGCATTCGCCTGGTGCTGTGGTTCTTCTTTCTGACTATCGTGATCGCCGGTGCCGCGGTGTACTGGTATACCCGTTGCGTGCGCAGCACCTTGCTGGTGGTCGTCACCTCACTGATTGCGGTGACCTGGCAGATGGGCATCTTGCCGTTGCTAGGCTTCGAACTGGATCCCTATTCGATCCTAGTGCCGTTCCTGGTCTTCGCCATTGGCATCAGCCATGGCGCGCAGAAGATGAATGGGATCATGCAGGACGTCGGCCGTGGCATGCACAAGCTGGTGGCGGCGCGCTTCACCTTTCGCCGGCTGTTTCTCGCAGGTCTGACGGCGTTGCTTTGCGATGCAGTGGGCTTTGCCGTATTGCTGGTCATCAACATCCGGGTGATTCAGGAACTGGCGATTACCGCGAGCATCGGCGTGGCGGTGTTGATCTTCACCAACCTGATCCTGCTGCCGGTGTTGCTGAGCTTTACCGGGGTCAGCCGCAGTGCAGCCGTGCGCAGCATGAGGGACGAGGCGGGTGAGGCGGCCGGCGTCGAAAAACATGTGGTCTGGCGTTTTCTCGATCTGTTCACCGAGCGCAAATGGGCCAGTGTGGCGGTGGTGGTTTCGATCATTCTGGGCGTGGCAGGGTTCATGGTCAGCCTGCATCTCAAGGTCGGTGATCTCGACCCAGGCGCACCGGAGCTGCGTGCCGATTCGCGCTATAACCTGGACAACGCGTTTATGGCCAAGGCCTATTCAGCGAGCAGTGACGTGCTGGTGGTGATGGTCGAAACGCCGAATGATCAATGCACCGCCTACAAGACTCAGGCGCTGGTGGATGCGCTCGAGTGGGAATTGCATGACGTGGCGGGCGTGGAGGGGACCAATTCGCTGCCGTTGCTCAGCCGCCGGATCACCGTAGGCATGAACGAAGGCAATCCGAAGTGGTATGAACTGGTGCCCAACCAATGGACGCTGAACACCGTGGCCAACCGCACGCCGCGGGAAATCTTCAACCAGGGCTGCAACCTGCTGTCGCTGTTCGTGTACCTGCAAGACCACAAGGCCGACACCCTAGCGGGCGTGGTGGACAAGGTCGAAGCCTTCGCTGCGAAAAACAACACCGACGGCGTGAAGTTCGTGCTCACGGCGGGCAACGCCGGCATCGAAGCGGCGACCAATATCGTAGTGAAAAAGGCCAGTCACGAAATGCTGTTCTGGGTGTATGGCGCGGTGATCCTGCTGTGCTTTATCTCCTTCCGCTCCTGGCGCGCCGTGGTCTGCGCCGTGGTGCCTTTGGCCTTGACCTCGATCCTGGCCGAAGCCTTGATGGTGTCCCTGGGGATGGGCATCAAGGTTGCGACCTTACCGGTGATTGCGCTGGGCGTCGGGATCGGCGTGGATTATGCGCTGTATGTGCTGACCATCGTCCTGGGGCAACTTCGCCAGGGTTCCACGCTGTCCGAAGCCTATTACCGGGCACTGACCTTCACCGGCAAAGTGGTGATGCTGACTGGCGTGACACTGGCGCTGGGCGTGGCGTCCTGGGCGTTTTCGCCAATCAAGTTCCAGGCCGACATGGGGATTCTGCTGGCGTTCATGTTCATTTGGAACATGCTCGGTGCCTTGATCCTGTTGCCGGCGCTGGCGCACTTCCTGTTGCCTCAGGCGCAGGTATCGTCCGAACCGTCACGCGGTGAACCGGCCACCAAGGTCAATCTTGCCACGGCGAGCAAACCGGGCATTTGCCCGCCCCATCAAGCGACCTCGTCGGCGATCACGCTGTCGTGAGCGCTTGAACCAGAGCTGGCAACCCGGCGCCCACTGCGCCGGGCTCCCGGCAACACATTCTTCCGCAGCTTTCGGTTTGTGACTGGTTCACAGGCCGATTTTTGCGTCAGCCCCAAGGGCAATACCGACCGTTGAAAACAGGGAGACAGTATGAACAGCCAACATAACCCCGAGATCGGCCGTAGCGTTCAAACCGGGTCCATCATGACCAATTACCATGATGTGGGCAGTGGAGAGCCGATGCTGCTGTTGCACGGCTCCGGTCCCGGCGTAAGTGCCTGGGCCAATTGGCGCCTGAGCATTCAGAGCCTGCAATCGGACTTCCGCTTGCTGGCCCCGGACCTGGCGGGTTTCGGCTTCAGCCAGACGCCGGCGGATATCGTCTATTCGCGCAACCTCTGGCTGGAGCAGATCGTCGCGTTTCTGGATGCCACCGGCGTCGATAAAGTCAATGTGATCGGCAATTCGTTCGGCGGCTCCATGGCCCTGGCCCTGGCGATCCACCACCCGCAGCGCGTCAACCGGCTGATCCTGATGGGCAGTGTCGGCGTGCCGTTCGAGCTTACGCCGGGCCTGGATGCGGTTTGGGGGTACGAGCCGAGTGAAGACAACATGCGCGCCATCATGCAGGTGTTCGCCTATGACCAGGCGCTGGTGGGGGATGACCTGGTGCGCATGCGCTATGAGGCGAGCAACCGTGCCGGGGTTCAGGAAGCGTTTTCAGCTATGTTCCCGGCGCCACGCCAGCGTTGGGTGGAGGCGATGGCGCATCCTGAGGCCGATATACGCGACATCGGTCACAAGACGTTGTTGATTCATGGTCGTGACGACAAGGTAATACCTCTTTCCACCTCGCTGACCCTGCAGCAATGGATTGATGACAGTCAGTTGCATGTGTTTGGCCGCTGTGGGCACTGGACACAGATCGAGCACGCGGCGGCGTTCGCGCATCTGGTTACGAATTTTCTCAAAAGTACCTGAGTGGGCGCGAACCCCTTGTAGGAGCGAACTTGATCGCGAATAACACCCGTGCAACGCGGGCATTCAGGCAGCCAACGTCATCGTTAACGAGCATCGCGAGCCTGCTCGATCCTAGAGGTTCCGCAAACGACAAGGCCCCATCATTGGATGGGGCCTTGTCGTTCGCGCTTTACAGATACCGCAAGATCATTGGCCGGCGCGTGGACGCTGGCTGCGGTGTTCATCGTCGGCGTTGACCGCCGGTTGCAGAACGAAGTCGAATTCGAGTTCAGCGAACTGTCGCCCGTCCAGACCATGGGCTTTCGAGGCGTCGGCGTTGTCGAGCAGTCTGGCTTCGCCGACCAGCCCTTCACGGGTGGCGTAGGCGAAGTCGTCCCACAGGTATTTGTCGCCGGCAAGGTTGATCTGGCTGGTCAGATGACGATGTTCCGGTGCGGAAACGAACACATGGATATGTGCCGGGCGCTGACCGTGGCGGCCCAGGGCGCTCAGGCATTCCTGGGTCGGCCCTTCGGGATTCACACCGTAACCGCTCGGAATGATGCTGCGCGCGGTGTAACGGCCTTCAGCGTCGGTCTTGATCCGGCGACGCAGGTTGAACGCCGACTGACTCTCGTCGAAGTAGGAGTAGGTGCCATTGGTGTTGGCGTGCCACAGATCAACGATCGCACCGGCCACCGGCTTGCCGTCCGTATTGAGGACCGTACCCTTGATGAACAGCGGGATGCCGACGTCATCTTCACTGCCATCATCCATGCGCGCAAAACCTTCGCTGAGCGGCGCGTTAGCCACGTACAGAGGCCCTTCGATGGTCCGCGGGGTCCCGCCGGCCAGGCCTATCTGCTGGTCCTTGGCGTCCTGCAGCAGGTCCATGAAGTGCTCCATGCTCAGGCCCGGCAGCAGCAAGCCGAACTCAGCGTGGGCGCCGACCTTGTTCAGGCGATCCACCGCCAACCAGAATTCGTCTTCGGTCACTTCCAGGTCTTCGATGATCTTGAAGGCGTCGCTGATCAGGCGATGCATCAGTTGCTTGAGGCGCGGGCTGCCCTGGTCGCTGTTGAAACCGGCGGCCTCCTTGATCAGGTCCTGCACTTCAGCGGTGTGGCTGATTTTTACGGTCATGTCTCAGTTCCTCGTTTTTTGTTTTAGATTCGGCGAGCTATCAAGGGCTGCGCGTTAAATCGCCTTGGCTACCGGCGACGAAACAGCGCGAGGCGTTCTTCATCCAGGCTCACGCCAAGACCCGGTGTATTGGGGACGTGCAATTCGAAATCGCGGTAAACCGGTGCCTCGTTCACGATCTCTTCGGTCAGCAGTAGCGGGCCGAACAACTCGGTGCCCCAGGCCAGCTTCTTCAAGGTCAGGAAGGCATGGGCGGAGGCGAGGGTGCCGATGGCGCCTTCGAGCATGGTCGCGCCATACAGCGCGATGCCCGCCGCTTCAGCGATCTGAGCAGTACGCAGTACCGCGCGTGGACCGCCGTTCTTGGCAATCTTCAGGGCGAACACGCTGGCCGCGCCATCCGCTGCGAGACTGAATGCGTCCTCCACCGATTCGATCGATTCGTCGGCCATGATCGGGGCCAAGCTGCGCTGATTGAGGCGCACCTGGCCGGCACGGTTGATCCGCGAAATCGGTTGTTCGATCAGGTCAATGCCGTTGTCGCCCAGCACCTGGCAGCCACGAATCGCCTGCGCTTCATCCCAATACTGGTTGACGTCGACCCGCACGCTGGCTCGATCGCCCAGGGCCTGCTTGATCGCCACCACGTGCTTGAGGTCCTGCTCCAGCGGATTGGCACCTATCTTCACTTTGAAAATGCGGTGGCGGCGCACATCGAGAAAATGCTCGGCCTCGGCGATGTCCCTGGCCGTATTGCCGCTGGCCAGAACCCAGCCCACTTCCAGGCTGTCGCGCACACGACCGCCCAGCAATTGGCTGACGGCCACACCCTGGCGCTTGCCCTGGGCGTCAAGCAAGGCGCTCTCCAGGCCGGACTTGGCGAAGGTGTTGCCCTTGGCAATCCGGTCCAGACGTTGCATCGCGGCATTGAAGTTACTGGCGTCCATACCGATCAAGGCCGGCGCCAAGTGCACGTCGATATTGGTCTTGATGCTTTCCGGGCTTTCGTTGGCGTAGGACAGCCCGCCGACCGTGGTCGACTCGCCCAGGCCTTCGATACCGTCGCTGCAGCGCAGGCGAATGATCACCAGGGTCTGCTGCGAAATGGTGTGCATCGCCAACTTGTGCGGGCGGACGGTGGGCAGATCGACGAGGATCGTCTCGATGCTTTCGATTTTGGCTTGGGTCATACCGGCTTCCAGATGCAGGTTGCAAGAACGTCAGGGGTCATTACGGATTGGCCTGTGGTTGAACGGCCTTCACGTCCGGGTCGGTGGGGCGCTGGCGCCTGACCCGAATCAGGAACAGTCCGATCGCCCCGGCACCGATCAGCCCCGGGACAGCGAAAGCCAGAAAGGAAAACTGCAACGGCAGTTCCGCGGCATGCATGGCCGCCCCGAGCATCGGGCCGATGATTGCGCCGATGCGGCCGATGCCCATGGCCCAGCCCAGTCCGGTGGAGCGGATGTGCGCCGGGTAGTACTGCACCGCGAAGGCATTGGCGAGGATCTGCGCGCCAGTGGTGCCGCCGCCGGCTATGGCGATCAACACATAGAGCACCGACAGTGGCGCCTTCACCGCCATCAATGCCAAGACCAGCGCACTGGCGGTCAGGAAACACAGGAGCACCCGGCCGAGACCGAAGCGGTCGGCCAGCCAGCCACCAAACAGAGAACCGAAGATCGCGCCGAAATTGAGCACCAGCAAAAAGCCGATGCTGGAGTTGATGCCGTAACCGGCGGTGTTCATCAGCTTGGGCAGCCAGGCACTGATGCCGTAGATCATCAGCAGGCTGCAGCAGAACGCCAACCAGAGCAGCAGGGTATTGATCAGGCGTCCGTCCTGGAAGATCTGCACGACAGAGACCTTGGGGGCCTGGCCAGCCTCGCGATGCAGTTCGTCATCCATGTGCGGGATGTATTCAGGTTCTGCCCGGTGCAGCAAATGCTGGGCATCTATGACCCTAGTCTTGCGCAGCAGAAAGTTGATCGACTCCGGCAGCTGGCTGACCAACAGGGGCAACACGACCAATGGCACGGCTGCGACTAAGAACACCGACGACCAGCCATATTGCGGAATCAGCCACATGCCAAGCCCGGCGGACAACATGCCGCCGACGGAATAACCGGTGAACATCACGGCGATCAGCGTACCCCGCAACTTTTTCGGCGCGTACTCGTTCATCAGCGCGATGACGTTGGGCATGACCCCGCCGATGCCGATACCGGCCAGAAAACGGAAAAAAGCGAACTCTTCAGGGGTGCGGGCAAAGCCGTTGATTACGGTGATGCCGCTGAACAGCACCACGCACATTGTGATGGTCTTGCGCCGGCCGATTCGATCCGACAATTGACCGAAAAACAGCGCGCCGACCATCATGCCCAGCAGCGCGCAGCTACCCAACAGACCGGCCTGCAACGCAGTGAGGCCCCAATCCTTCATCAGGGCGGGCAGCACCACGCCGTAGATGACCAGATCGTAACCGTCGAAAATTATGATGAGCGCACCCCAGAACAGCAGGCGTGCGTGAAAGGCATTGAATCGGGCCCCGTCGAGCAGGGTGGCTACGTCGATAGTTCGCATGGCATGGCTCTTCTTGTAATTGTTATTTGAGCCGGGGTGTCGCCTGGGCGCACCCCGGTTTGAGCGCAGACGATCAGGATGCGTCTGACGGCATCCCCCAGCCCAGACGCGCGCGCGCCTCGACCACATCGGTTTCCGGGTCGTGGTTCCACAACCAGTTGAAACGGCTTTCCAGCTTGGCCGCCAGGGCCTGCTCATCAGCGCCGATCTCGGGGTCGCGCATCTCGTACAGCTCGCCTGCCTGCCAGGAGGTGCGTTGTACCTTGCACGCTCGCGGACGGCGCAGTTCGTCGTAGGTGGTGAGCACGGCGGGGAGGTTGTCGGCGGTCAGCCGCGAGTCGCCCAACAGGCGTGCCAGGAAGTAAGCATCTTCCAGGCCCTGGCCGGCACCGGCACCCTGGTGCGGCAGCATGGCGTGGGCGGCGTCGCCGATCAGCACCACGCGGTTGTGCACGTAGCCCGGCAACTCGGCCAGGTCATGCAATGCCCAGTAGGTCGGCTCGGGAATGCACTCGAGTAGCGTGCGGGCAGCCTCACCCCACTCGGCGAAGTCTTCGAGCATCTGCGCCTGGGTGGTCTTGCGCACCCACGGGGCGTCGGCCGGCCATTGCGGGGTGGCGCTGGAGCGGTCGGAAAGGAACGCCACCACGTTGATAATGCGACCCTGTTTCACCGGAAAGGTCAGGATGTGCCCGTCCTTGACCAAGTACATCTGCGGCACGTCCACCAGATGAGTATTGATGCCCTTGGCGCGGTAGGCGGCACGCAGGGTGTCGCTGTCGATCATGCCGCGATAGGCGCAGGTGCCGGTGAAGCGCGGCTCGGCCGGTTCAGCGTTGATACCTTCGAGTACGTGAGCGCGCAGCGCCGATTTGATGCCGTCTGCGGCAATCAGCAGGTCGCAACGGTAGTCGGTACCGTCGGCGAACGTGACACGGGCCTCGTTGCCGTTCTGCTCAACACCCACGGCGCGTTTATTGAACTGCGCGATACCCGCAGGCAGGTGCGTGGTCAGCACATCGAGGAAGTCGGCGCGGTGCACCGTAGACTGGCCCATGCCCGGCATTACGGTGGTCGCCAGGTACTTGGATTCGCCGGTGCCGTGGCGCCATTCGAACCAAACGTCTTCCCAGGGGGCAGGGGTGCGGTCTTCGACTTTGCGGTAGGCGTCGCCGATACCGAGGCCGTTGAGAGCACGCACCGAGTTAGCGCCGAACGCGACACCGGCACCCACTTCACCGAAGGCCGGTGCAGCTTCAAACAGCTGCACCTCGACGTCACTGTTGCGGCAGAGATCAAGGGCCAGGGCGACGCCGGAAATGCCGCCGCCGACGATACCTATACGCAGGGATTGCTTGGAGCTGTTGTTATTCATTGGGATACCCATGACGGAAATTCTTGTTGTGGGAACCATCATGAGTAACGCAGTGACATTGATAAATGCACTGACCCGTATAAGATCTATCACCAGTCTGAATATTACTTTTGCGGACCTGCCCAGCCCCGATTTAGAGCGTAACCATGGAACTGCATGACCTGGATTTGAACCTGCTGGTGGTTTTCAACCAGCTGTTGCTCGACCGTCGCGTCTCGACTGCGGCGGAAAACCTCGGGCTTACGCAGCCGGCGGTAAGCAATGCGCTCAAGCGCCTGCGGGCGGCGCTGGGGGATGACCTGTTTGTGCGTACTTATCACGGCATGCAGCCCACACCGTACGCCGAGCAACTGGCCGAGCCGGTGTTGCAGGCCATGGACACGCTGCGCGATGCCTTGAGTCGGGCCAACACCTTCGCCCCCCTAAGCAGCGCGCGGACATTCACCGTGGCGATGACCGATATCGGGGAGATCTACCTGATACCCCGGTTGATGGATGCCCTGGCGCGCCTGGCCCCCGGTTGCAAGATCAGCACCGTTCGCGACAATGCGATGAGCCTCAACGAAGACTTGCAGAATGGTACTGTGGACGTTGCAATCGGCCTGATCCCGCAATTGCGCGCAGGCTTCTTCCAGCGTCGTTTGATGCGCCAGCACTATGTGTTCCTTTGCCGCAAGGATCACCCCGCAACCAGGGAACCGCTGACCCTGGAGCGGTTTTGTGCCTACGGTCACGTGCGGGTCGTTGCGGCCAACACCGGCCACGGCGAAGCGGATACACTGATGATGCGCTTGGGCATCGAGCGTTCGATTCGCCTGGAAGTGCCGCACTTCGCCGCCATCGGCCACATCCTCAAACACACCGATCTGGTGGCCACGGTGCCGGAGCGTTATGCCACGGTGAACCTCGAACACTTCGGCCTGACGGCGCTGCCGCACCCGGTGGACATTCCCGAGTTCACCATCAACATGCTGTGGCATGCGCGGTACCACCGCGACCCGGCCAACCGCTGGTTGCGTCAACTGATGTTCGAGCTGTTTTCCGAGGCCTAACGGTCGACCCGCTCTCAGTCTGCAAGGGACTCGCGCAGGGCGGCCGCCAACATCTCGCGAAACCATTTGTTCTGCGGATCGCGGTGAAAGCGGTCATGCCAGTAGAGCGCGATGTCGAATTCCGGCAGCACCAGGGGCAGGGGTTTGAGTAGCAGGGGAAAGAATCTCGACAGGGTCTTGCCCAGCACGTTGGGCACTACCCACAGCATGTCCGACTCCAGCAACAGGTGCGGGGCCGAGAGATATTGGGGAATGCGCACACCGATGTTGTGGCGCGCGCCGGCTTCGATCAGCGCGCTCGAGCAGCACGTGCCCGGTGCCGCCGGTTTCCACCAGCAAGTGTTGCTGCGCCAAGAAGCGCTCTAGGGTCAACTCTGCGTCGGCCAACGGGTGGCCCCGGCGCAGCGCACAGACGTAATGCTGCGAAGACACGATAGTCCGGTGGATGTCCGTCTTCAGAGTCGGCAGGTAACCAATCGCCAGGTCAATGCGACCCGTGGACAGTCCGATCAAGGTCTCTTCGACACTGCTGGCGACGGTATTGATGCGGCTCATAGGCGCCTGGGTTTGCAGCATCTTCAGAATCGTCGGCAGGCACACGGCCTCGCCGATGTCTCGTGTGCGCACGGTGAATACTTTGCGGCAGTGCTGCGGGGAAAACTCAAGGGCGCGGCTCTGTGCCTCGCGCACCAGGTCCAGGGCTTCGAGAAGCGTCGGTGCGATTTGCACGGCGAACGGCGTGGGTTCCATGCGCCGGCCTACTACAGTGAACAGACGGTCGCCGTACTCCTGGCGCAAGCGTTTTAGCGAACTGCTGACCGCACCCTGGGTGACCCCCAGATTATCGGCTGCGATGGACACAGAGTGGTCACGCCACAGTGCCTCGAACGCAAACAGCAGGTTCAAATCCTTCATCGCAGCGCCTCGTATCACTCTCATTACTAGTTATAAATAACTCAGGCTATTTGTTCTCGATCAAAGCCGCGCCTAAGTTAGCAGCCAATGACGCGTTGCGGTGTACAACCGCAACAATAACAACAAGAGAAGCCTAAAATGAGCGCTATCACTATCGGAATGGTGGGTATCGGCCAACTCGGCCTGCCCATCGCAAGTAACCTGCTCGCTGCCGGATATCGAGTGGTTGGTTACCGTCGCCGTGACCGTGAACCCTTTGTGCAATTGGGTGGTATTGCCCTCAACAGTCCTGCCGAAGTCGCCGCCGAGTCGGACTTCATCCTCACCTGCTTGCCGAGCGAAGCGTCCCAGATCGAAATCATGGAGGGGCCTGACGGACTGCTCGGTGCCTTGCGCCCGGATCACACTCTGATCGAGATGGGCACCTATGAGCGCGACTTCAAAGTGCAGATGGCCGAGCGCATTCAAGGCAAGGGCGCCCGCGTGCTGGAAGCGGAAGTCAGCGGTTCTCCACCCCTGGTGCTCGCCCGCAAGGCGTCGCTGTTCCTGGGAGGTGACGAGCAACTGATCGAGCACTGCCAAC
Source organism: Pseudomonas moorei (assembly GCF_008801475.1). Lineage (GTDB taxonomy): Bacteria > Pseudomonadota > Gammaproteobacteria > Pseudomonadales > Pseudomonadaceae > Aquipseudomonas > Aquipseudomonas moorei. Next base: position 562,295 of record NZ_VZPP01000001.1, read on the forward strand.
CGGTGCTCAGTGCCATCGCGGACATCCAGTTCAGGATCGGCGAGTTCGGCAGTGCCGTGGCAATGAAGCTGATCGCCAACTACCTGCTGACCATCCACACGCTCGCCGCCGCTGAGGCCATGAACCTGGGCGTACGCGCCGGCTTCAGCGCCGAAAAAGTGGTCGAAGTGATCCGCCAGAGCGCGGGCAGTTCGACCATGTTCATGGTGCGTGCCCCAATGATGGCCAGCCGCACCTTCCAGCCAGCGCCAGGCCCGATCGTGACGCTGGAAAAATACCTGCACATGGCCGGTGACCTGTCCGCGGACCTGGGCTGTGCATCGCCGCTGTTCAGTGCAGCCCAATCCTACTTCAACCGTGCGCTGGACTTGGGCATGGGTGAAGAAGATATCTCCGCCGTGATCAAGCTGATCGAAGCCGATTCCCGTGTACGTCCCCAACAAGAGTGAACGACATGCTTATTGAACAACGCACCTACCAACTCAAGCCTGGCACCCTGAATGAATTCCTTCGTGTGTACCAGGCCGAAGGCCTGAAAATCCAGAGTGAAGCGCTGGGTAACCTCATTGCCTACCTCAAGCCTGAAACCGGTGACGTAAACAGGGTCATCCACATCTGGGGCTTTTCCAGCTATGAGGACCGCGCTCAACGGCGCGCCGCTCTGTCGGGCAATCCGAAATGGCACGAATTCCTCGGCAAGGCAGGGCACATGGTGACGGCGCAGCAGGTCGAGTTGCTGACCGGCGCACCGTTTTCCCCGATTCAGTAAAGGAGATACCGTCATGATCCGTTTTCTTCATCACGTAGGTTTGTCTGTTCCGGATCTGGAAGTAGGGCGTGCATTCTATGAGGCCTTCGGCCTGGAAGCGCGCGTATCGGGCGAGCATCTGGTGCTGCGATGCAAAGGTCGCGGCCAGGATCAGATTCGCTTGATGCCCGGCAGCCCTAAGCATTTGAGTTACGTCGCCTATGGCACCGATGCCGCCGGCATGAAACAGGTGCGCAAAAACCTTAAGAGCCATAACGTTACCCTTGAAGATGCGCCGTTCAATATCGATTCAAAGGGCATCTGGTTCCGTGATCCGAGCAACGACTGGGTCCACATCTGTGAAGGCGTAGAAGCTCCTGCGGCGCCACGGCCTACCCCGGAAGTGAACACCCATGGCCGTTATCGCCGGATCGGTCAGCGTGCCTGCGACCTGACCTCGTCGTCGCGCATCGCTACACCGCTGCGCCTGGGCCACCTAATCAAGTTCAGTCCGGACATGGACAAGTCCATCGCGTTCTATACCCAGGTGCTTGGCATGAAGGTGTCCGATCGCGCCGGCGATATCCTCGGTTTCCTGCGTTTCGGTTGTGGTGGCGATCACCACGCGCTGGGCCTGGCCAAGAGTTCCCACAGCGGCCTGCACCACCTGAGTTTCGAAGTGATGGACATCGACGAAATCGAGATGGGTGCCCAGAGCCTGATGGCCAAGGGTTACATCAGCGCTTTCGGCCTGGGTCGCCATGTTGGCGGCTCCAACTACTTCCACTACATCCGCGATCCGTGGAATAGCCTGGTGGAGTACTTCTGGGATATCGACGTGATCCCCGAAGATGACAGCGACTGGGTCGTGTTGAATGCTGCGGGCCCGCATGAGCTGGCCGCTGTGTGGGCTGTCGGTCCACCCAAGGAAGACTTCGCCCACAACTACGAAGTGCCTGATGGTGCTGAGCAAGGCCCGTCCATGGCTCTGAATGAGGCGCTCGCCCATGGCTGACACGACTCCGGAGCAAGCGTTGCTTGCCGGCATGCTGAACAAACCCCTGTTCGTGGCTTTTCGTACGCCCAAGGACTTGACACGCATGTCGGAGTTGTTGGGGGCCCACCTGCAGTGGGCCATCGCCGCGCAGAATCGTGGCGAGCTGTTTGCTTCCGGGCCGTTTGTCTCCGAGCAGTACGCGCCGGGGCAACTGGGCGGCATGACCATTCTGCGGGCTGCGGACCAGGCTGAGGCTGAACGGCTGGTCCAGGCCGACCCGTTCATTGCCAACGGTGTGTTCGGTGCGGAGGTACGCAAGTGGATGCTCATGGAAGGCGGCATCACCGTACACATGACCTTCTCGGATAAACGCGGTTCGCTTCTTTAAGGTGACTTATGAAATATCAACTTTTCGCCTATCAGTCCGACGCTGTCGTTCCTGCGACAGGGCTGTTGGTCGGTGAGCGGGCCTACGACTTGGGCCGGGCGGCAAAGTCGGCTTCGGTTGATCTGCAGGTGATCGCGATCGATGGTTTGCTGGAGGACTGGGCAGGCGCCAACGAGCAGCTTCAGATTCTTGCTGACAGCATTGCGGCCAACCCGAGTAATTTTGATGCTCATCTACTCGACTTGCAGGCACTGGAACTAGCGTCACCCTTGCAGCGGCCGGGCACTATCTACGCGGCCGGTGCCAACTACCGCGATCACGTGGCAGCCATGGCCTTGGCCTTCAATATGAACCTGTCCCTCGATCCGCGCGCCGATGGCATTGCACCTTGGCATTTCATCAAGGCCGGCCGTGGCAGTCTGGCGGCGCACAAACAGATCGTCGAGATGCCTGAGGGCACCAAGAAACTCGACTGGGAAGCCGAACTGGCGGTGGTGATTGGACGCCGCGCGTATCGTGTCAGTGCTGACAAAGCGCTCGATTATGTCGCCGGCTACACCTGCGCCAATGACCTTTCGGCTAGGGACAGCCTGGTGCGTGACGCGGTCGATGCCAGTTCGCCGTTCCGCTTTGACTGGATCGGTCACAAGGTTTTCAATGGCGCGTGTCCGCTGGGGCCTTACCTAACACCGGCACAGTTCGTCGCAGACCCGGAAAACCTCGACATCAAATTGTGGCGTAACGGCACGATCGAGCAGGACTCCAACACCTCCAACCACCTGTATGGCATTGCTGATCAGATCGAATACCTGAGCCAGCGCGTCGAACTGTTTCCAGGTGATGTCATCCTGACCGGCACGCCGGCCGGTGTGGGCATGGAGAAGGGCGTGTTCCTAGCCCGGGGCGACGTGCTGAAAGTCTGGATCGATGGTCTGGGAGAGTTGGAAACGATTATCGCCTGATATCAGTGCGAACTGCCGATCGCTATTGATCGGCAGGTTTTATGCCACAAGGTTGCACACTTTTTAAATAGCGAGACTATTTATTAAGTCGATGCCAACATGTCTGTAGCTCCAAATATCAGTAGTTCCCAAATCAGGGAAGGGTTTGGTGCTGCCTGTAAATGGCAAGTAAGCAAGAAACGACCGCTATAAAAAATACAACAAGGTATATAAAAATGAAGCCTGTAGTCCGATTCTCCAACACTGAGTCCAAGTACTTTGCCGCCTTGCTGTTGGCCGGCGTAGTACTTCCTTCTAGCGCCCAAGCGACGGAAGGCGGTGGAAGTGTTTATCCGGTTGGCGTCAATACCGTAGCCTCCGGAAGGTTGCCACCGCCGGGCCTGACGTCGTTCTGGTATCTTAGTGATTATGTTGCCAACTCGACCAAAGACAGCGACGGTCACGACAAAACCGGCATCCATAATTTCGATCTGAACGTGCAGGCCATTTCTCTGCGTCTGGACTATGTCTATACGGATTTCACTTTGTTGGGCGCCAAGGTTGAGACCCGCATGGCATTGCCGCTGGTCAAGGGCGAAATCAGTTTCGACGTGGACACTCCGCGCGGCCGGGTGCACAAGACCGAGCATCAGGACGGCATGGGCGATCTGACGCTGGTTCCGCTAATCCTGAGTTGGAGTACTCCACGGTTCCACCAACTGCTAGGTCTGGATATCGTCGCGCCGATCGGTTCCTACGACGAAGATCGGCTCTTCAACCCGGGTCGAAATACCTGGTCTTACGGGCCGTGGTATTCGTTTACCGCTTATCCAATAGACAACTTGGAAATAAGTTCCAAGATGGTCTATTTCGTTAACACCAAGAACGATGCAACCAACTATAAATCCGGTGACGAATTTAACGCCGACTACAACATTGGTTATAACGTCACCAAGGAATGGCAAGTAGGTGTCAACGGCTACATCTACAAGCAAATCACCGATGATGAACAAAATGGTGAAACCTATCTGGACGGAAACAAGGGGCAAGTATTTGCCATTGGTCCGGCCGTTAAATATCAAACGCCGCAATGGGGTTTCGCCATGAAGTGGCAGCATGAAATGAAAGTGGAAAACCGGTCCGAAGGTGATCGTTTCTGGGTGCAGGCGGTCTTTCGCTTCTGAAGCTGCGCTGTTTCACAGTTGAGTTGGGCTCGGGAAAGGAATCACGGGCTCGGCAATCTCGACATCTTCGACCAAAGCCACGAAATGAATCTTTCACTGCGAAGCAAATGCCTGCTGATCTGCATTGTGCCTGTCGTCGTTTTGGCGAGCTTGCTCGCCAGCCTGTCCATTATTTTTTTGCAGCGGACCACTGACGCGCGGGTCCGTCGCCACAAAACGGTGTCGAAAAAATGATCCACTCCATCCGTAGCAAACTCGTGTTGTTGTGTATCGTCCCTGTCGTACTCCTTGCCAGCATCATCACCGCGGTATCCATCGTACTGTTGCAGCAGGTTACGGATGAACAGGTGCTTCATACCCGTGAAGTCCTGATCAACGAGCGCAAAGTTGCACTCGAGCAAGCCATGCAGGTCGCGCAAAGTGCCATTGCGCCGATCTACGCGGCTTCGGCGCAGGGTGACCTGGCAGCACGGGACAAGGCCGTGGCGATACTTAAGCAGCTGCACTACGGTATCGATGGCATTTTTTTCGGTTATGACAGCCAGAGCACCCGCGTGTTCTGGGCAGACAAGGACCTGAAAATCGGTGAGAGCTTCAGGAATCTGCGTGACGCCGACGGTGTCTACGCCATCAACGAACTGATCCGGAAAGCCAAGGAAGGTAGCCACTACCAGAATTACAAAATCCCGATGCCTGACAGCGGTCGCATAGTCACGAAAATCGGATACGCCGTGTACCTGGAAAAGTGGGACCTGATCATTGGCTCCGGCCTGAGCCTGGATGACGTCGAACCCAAACTTGCCGACACAACTGTGCGGATCAAAACCCTCAGCGAGCAATTCATCACCGTCATGCTCGGCCTTACCGTGGTGTTGGCCGTCAGCCTGGCGTTCTTTGCGTTGTGGATGGTTCGACGCTTGCTGTCACCGCTTAAATTGCTCAGGACCCAAATGGAACAGGTGGCTGCCGGCGATGGCGACCTGACCCGTCGACTGCAGGTCCTTCGCAACGACGAGGCGGGGCAACTGGCGGGCTCTTTCAACCGTTTTGTGGACAAAGTCCATGGCCTGATCCGGCAAATCACCCACATGTCACGGGAACTCAATGTGTTGATCACCGATGTCGCCGAACAAGCCAGCCGATCGGAAAAAGCCATGAACATGCAACGCCAGGAAACCGAACAAGTGGCCGCAGCGATCAACCAAATGTCCGCCACCGCATTGCAAGTGGCGCGTAGCGCGCAAGAAGCCGCCGAAGCGGCGAGTCAGGCGGAAGGCGAAGGCGCTTCGGCCAGCCGTGTGGTGGATGCCAGCGTGGACAATATCTACACCCTGGTTGGCAATCTGAAAATCAGTGGCGAATCCCTGGACCACCTGCAACACGATGTTGGATCGATCGTCGGCGTACTCGGGGTCATTCGCTCCATTGCCGAACAGACCAACTTGCTGGCGCTCAATGCCGCCATCGAAGCCGCCCGCGCCGGTGAGGCGGGGCGCGGGTTCGCGGTAGTAGCCGATGAAGTGCGCGCCCTGGCCGGTCGCACGCAAACCAGCACCCAGGAAATTCAGGCCATGATCGATCGGCTCAAGCGAGGCACGATCGACACCGTCAACGCCATGAAGCAATCCAGTGACGCCGGCAGCCGCACCAGCGAGCAGGCTGCGCATGCCACCGCGTCGTTGCGCGTCATCGCGACCCAGATCGAAACCATCAACACCATGAACACGCAGATCGCCAGCGCGGCCGATGAGCAGACCATGGTCTCCGAAGACATCAATCGCAGCATCCAGCAGATCGCACAGGCAGTCGAAACGGTCGCTCAGGAAACGCAACACGGCGCTCAGACTGCGCGGGACCTGGCGAGTTTAAGTGAGAGCCTGAACCTGGCGGTCAAACAGTTCCGGGTATGATCCCGGTAGTGATCGTACTGGGCATGCACTCAGGAACGTAACGAGCTGCGCCCTCTCGGCAAGTGCCATTCGATGGTACTTGCCGAGAGGGCGCAGCTCGAGGGGCGATGGTTTACGGCTGAACGTCTATCAACACTTTGCCCTTGACTGCACGGGTCTCCAACGCCCCATGCGCCTGCGCGATTTGCTCCAGCGGTACCGTCAAACCGATCGTAGGTTTGTACGCGCCTTGGGCAATACACGATGTCACATCTCCAATTGCACGACGCTTGGCTTCATCGGGAATGTTATAGACCAGTACAAAGCGCAACACGGAGCAGTTGCCCATGGATTTCATGACGGGAATGGATAATTCTGCATCTGGTGTAGTTACCGCGTAAACACTAATGGTGCCGCCCCTGGCCAGACAGTCCATGTCGATTTTCAGGTTGGCGATTGGGTCAACCTCGATGATACGGTCGACGCCTTTGCCATGGGTCGCTGCTTTGATTGCCACACTGACATCCTCCTCGCGCATGTTGATGATCAGGTCTGCTCCCGAGGCTTTTGCCGTTTCTACATCTCTGGCATGGCGAATTGTGGTTGCTACCCACGCGCCAGTCCACTTCGCCAACTGAATCGCCGCTTCGCCCACTACGCCTGCGCCACCCTGAACCAATACTCTTTTGCCAGTGAGTTCGCCATCGGCGAACAGGCAATAGTGAGCAGTGAGCGCAGCAATGCCGAGGCTCGCGCCGGTTTCGAAAGAGACGTCATCGGCCAGACGAACGACGTTGCCTGCGGGCAGCACCACGAACTCGGCGGCGGTACCGAATGCGCGGCCCGATTGAGCTTCGAACATCCATACCCGTTCGCCGATTCTGGATTCGCAAATTCCTTGTCCCACCGAGTCGATGACACCAGCGCCATCCTGATGAGGAATGATGCGTTTGAAAGGCATGGCACCTTTGAAGCCGCTCCGGCCCTTGATGTCGCTAGGGTTCACGCCGGACATGGCCACTTTGACCCTGACTTCTCCAGGGCCGGGAGCCGGCGTCGGAACATCACCGACTTTCAGTACTTCGACCGCAGTTCCCAGTTGATCGTAATATGCAGCTTTCATACAAAGTGTCCTTGAGTAGTAATAATGCGAACACCTTATTGGTCACTGACTCAGGTTATTTCACAAGTAGGCACATCACTGATATATAGGGAAAAAATGTATACCAACGGGACCGTAAATGACTGAGAGAACAGCCTATCGTTGTGGCGTAAAAGTGATGCTCGAGGTAACAGGAGGGAAGTGGAAGCCGCTGGTGTTGTACCACTTGCTCAGCGGTACGAAGCGCTTTGGCGAGTTGAAAGGCCTCATTGGCGAGGGGATTACGCAACGCTCGCTGACTCTGCAACTTCGCGAACTGGAAGCCCACGGGGTTCTCGCGCGAAAGGTGTACGCCCAGGTGCCTCCCCGGGTGGAATACACACTGACTGATCTGGGGCTTACGCTGGGGCCGGTCATGCTGGCGATGAAGGAGTGGGGTGTTGCGTTTCAGGCGCATGTGGGCATTTTTCCGCCTGATACGGTGTTGAGTTTTGACGACTGAAAGCACAAAGCAGTGTCGCGGACTGGTCCACGCAGTCCTCAAGGCAGCCAAAGAAAGGCCCGCGTAAAGCGGGCCTCCTGCAGGTAATCGCCAGTGATCGAAACACGCAGGCTGGCGTAGATTGATGAATTGACTATTACAGGCCCAACTCGCTAAGGCCGGGATGATCGTCAGGGCGGCGTCCCAGCGGCCAGCGGAACTTGCGCTCCGATTCCTTGATGGGCATGTCGTTGATACAGGCAAAACGGTGCGCCATCAGACCGTTTTCAGCGAACTCCCAATTCTCGTTACCGTAGGAGCGGAACCAGTTTCCTGAGTCATCATGCCATTCATACGCATAGCGAACGGCGATACGATTATCCGTGAAAGCCCACAGTTCCTTGATCAGTCGGTAGTCCAACTCTTTGTTCCATTTACGCGTCAGGAATGCTGCTGCTTCGGCCCGGTTGGTTGCGAAGTCGACACGATTTCGCCACTTCGTGTCGGGTGTATAAGCCAGCGATACTTTCTGCGCATCACGGGTGTTCCAGCCATCTTCGGCAAGACGGACCTTGAGCAGAGCGGTTTCACGAGTAAAGGGAGGGAGAGGGGGGCGGGTTTCAGAATCAGCCATGCTTAAAACTCCAGTGGGTGAATAACGGAGAGCATTTTCATTAACTTCAAGCGAGTGTAGGCGAGGATATACTCGCATACATTATTTTTTAAGTTGCCGAATTTTGATGTTCGCGCTGATGGCAATACTGGTGCAGGGTTATTTAATGTATTTTCAATAGTTATAGATATGTATGGCTGTCGTTAATAGATATCGATAATTCGAGTTGTTGATTGCTCTTTTCCAGAGTGCAACTCATCCGCCGTGTCGAGTTGTAGCAAACGCTATCGCATTGTTGCGATCAGTGACCTGGTGTCAAGGGTGAGTGGACGTACCTTGCTAATACAGCGCCCCTTGCAAATGCCCGATCGCCTCTTCAACAAACTTGCTGACTGCCAAGGGGATTTGATTGCGGCTGGGGAAGACGATGAATAAATCATTGGTTTGCTGGCCGTAGTCACACAGCACCTCCGCCAGACTGCCACTGCCCAGGCTTGCACGCAGAATGGGGTCCGGCAAAAAGCAGATGCCCAATCCGGCTACGGCTGCTTTCAATTGCGCCTGGGCGCTGCTCGCGCTGAATCGGCCGGTCACGCTCAACTGTGTGGCGCCGTGGGGGCCGACAAGGTGCCAGGTGGCTTGACCCGACGGGTGCGCCGGAAAAATGCAGTTGTGTTCGCTTAACGACTGAATATCCTTTGGCACACCATAAGCTTCGAGGTATCGCGGGCTGGCTGCGAGTATTCGGCGACCGGTGTTTATTTTGCGCGCGACCAGGCTCGAATCGGACATGACGCCGGACCGGAACGCGATGTCGATACCTTCGGCAATCAGATCCACCCGCTGGTCACTCAAGACAAAATCCAGGCTGACCTTGGGGTAACGGGCCAGGAAATCCGCGACGAAATCCATCTGGAATACTTCAAAAAAATCAGCCGGCGCCGCGATCCGCAGCCTGCCGACCGGTTCCCGAACCCCACCGATGAGTTGACGGCTGAGCTCGAACAACTCGTTTATCTGGCTGGCGCTTTGCCTATAGAGCGATTTTCCAGCGTCGGTCAGTACCAGCTTGCGGGTGGACCGATGCAGCAGTCGCACGCCCATGGATTCTTCCAGCTGCTTCATGCGCCGGCTCAGCGTGTTGGCGGATGCGCCGGTGCGACGGGCCGCATCGGCAAAGCTACCGGCGTCGACGATCTGAATGAAAATGGCGACGTCGTTCAAGTCGAACATTCGATTAGGCCAAATATGGATGAGTGAAACTCTACTCTAGCCGCTAATCAAACGAATACCGACTGTCTATGATGAATTCACGTTACAGGTCACCGCAGATTGACTCCGGCGCTTGTGGGTACTCACATCATCAGAGGACATCGCATGAACCTCACCGCCCTTCGCAACACTGGCCATACTCGTCAAATCAGCCACCGCAACTCCGGAAGTAGCCACGGCCCCATCGTCCGGCTGATGAGCCCCTCGGATTTCGGTCAGTTGCTCAAGCCGTTCGTGTTCCTGGACCTGTTCGATGCGCCCAGTTCATTTCTGGGGCAGATGCCCGTGCATCCGCATTCGGGCATCGCGACAGTCACCGTGATCACTGAAGGCAACATGCACTTCGATGATCCGGACGCCGGCAGCGGAACCATTGGTTACGGAGGCGTTGAATGGCTGCGAGCGGGGGCAGGGGTCTGGCATGGCAAGGAACTGTCCAGTGGCACATCCGCGCGAGTACAGGGTTTTCAGCTGTGGCTTGCCCTACCTGCTGAGCTGGAGAGCGCTCCGGTCGACAGTCAGTATCTGGAGGCGAGTGCAACGCCCCAGGTCGGTCCTGCTCGAGTCATCGTCGGACGCTACGAAGGCGTGCAAAGCCCCATCCGAGCGCCTGCAGGCGTGAACTATTTGCTGGTGACAATACCTGCCGGCGAGTCTTGGACCTACACACCGCCCAAAGGACACCGCACGTTGTGGCTATGCGTCAGCCGAGGTGCTGTTCACACGCCAGATAAGATCGAATCCGGGGAAATGGTGGTCTTCCAGCCAGGTCATCAGGCGTTAACGCTGGAAGCCGGGAACAGGGACGCCGTATTCGTCCTGGGGTCGGCCTTTCCTCACCCGTACGATCTCAAGCTTGGCTACTACTCGGTGCATACCAACGACGAAGCCTTACGCGCCGGTGAGGCGAAAATCGCCGAGATTGCCAATCGGATGCGTCAGCAAAAAACGGCTCGCCAGGCTTCGGCCTCCATTCCCGTTTTCAAGTAGCGTTTTGCGCAGTAGATCCATCACCCATAACGGGCAATGTTGCTCGTCCATAGCGATTCAGGAGAAAGCACGATGGCAAAGGTACTGGTTCTTTATTATTCGATGTACGGCCATATCGAGGCCATGGCTCACGCTGTCGCCGAAGGCGCCCGCAAGGTGGCCGGGGTGGAAGTGACCGTCAAGCGCGTCCCGGAAACCATGGACCCGCAAGCGTTCAAGGCCGCTCACGGCAAGACCGAGCAACAGGCGGCCGTTGCCTCGCCGAGCGAGTTGGGCGATTACGACGCGATCATCTTCGGCACGCCCACACGCTTCGGCAACATGGCCGGGCAGATGCGTACGTTCCTGGATCAGACCGGCGGCCTTTGGGCCAAAGGCGCGCTGGTGGGCAAGGTGACCAGCGTGTTCACCTCCACTGGCACCGGTGGCGGTCAGGAGACTACCATTACCTCCACCTGGAACACCCTGGCGCACCACGGCATGGTGATCGTGCCCATCGGCTACGGCGACCCGGCGCTGTTCGATATTTCCCAGACGCGCGGCGGCTCACCGTACGGCGCGGCCACCATCGCCGGCGGTGACGGCTCGCGCCAGCCGGATGCCAAGGAACTGGGCATCGCACGGTACCAAGGTGAGTACGTGACGAAGATTGCCGCGAAACTCGCCGCGTCCTGAATGTAGTGAAACTCACACCGGCCTGAACGCCTTTCTGTAGGAGCGTGCTCGCTCCTACAGTCAGGCAACGTGGAGCAGATCGATCAGTTGGCCGACCATCTGCGCTACCTCCTGTCCCGGTCCGAAGCAGGCCTTGACCCCCCGTTGCAGCAACAGTCGTACATCGGCCTGCGGAATAATGCCGCCGACGACCAGCGGAACGTCAATCCTTCGTTGATTCAACAAACCCAACAGTTCAGTCAGCAGTTCCGTGTGCGCTCCGGCCAGGCTTGAAACGCCGATCAGATCTGGTAAATCGGCATCGTCCAAGACGTCCAGCACCTGCGCCGGCGTTTGAAACAGCGGCAACAGGCGCACCTCGAAACCGGCATCGGCCAGCGCTGCAGCCATCAAGCGAATCCCGCGGTCATGCCCGTCCTGGCCCAGTTTAGACAGCAGGATCCTGGGCCGGCGACCACTCTGGGCGACAAAGGTCGACAGGCGCTGCGCAACGATCGCCCAATCGGGCTGCTGACTCATAGACGGTCCATAGTGCCCCACACTGAAATCCAGCCCTTGCCTGAACCGAGGCCAGACCTTTTCCAGTGCCTGGGTGCACTCACCAAGTGTCGCCCGCGCGCTGATGGCCGCCACGGTATTCTCCAGCAGATTCCCCTGGCCCGAGCGTGCGCACTCGGTGATCGAATGCAGCTGCGCCTCAACCCGAGCGTTGTCGCGCTTGAGTCGCAGGCGGTTGAGGCGTTGGCCCTGGCGGGCGCGCAGTGCCTGACTGTCCACGGGCGTCACCGGCTCCTGCGCGGGTTCATTTGCAGCGACACGCCGTGCAATCCCGCTATCGAGACGTGCCTGGGTAGCCATGGCCTGATGGTGAATGGCCCGGTTGATCGCGCCGGACTCAATCGCCTGGAACACACCACCCAGGGCATCGATCTCGGCCATTTGCAGACGCGCCTGTTGCGCCAGCTGCGCCGTCAAGGCTTCCATCATGTAAGACCCCGCCCACGGGTCGACCACGTCGCACAGGCCGGTTTCCTGTTGAAGGATGTGCTGGGTATTGCTCGCCAGTCTCGACGAGGCCTCACTGGGCAGCGTCAGGGCTTCATCCCAGGCATTGGTGTGCAGCGACTGGGTGCCGCCGAAGACCGCGGCCATGGCCTGGACGGTGGTGCGCACGACATTGTTCAGCGGGTCCTGAGCGCTAAGGGACCAGCCGGAGGTCTGGCAATGCATGCGCAGCGCCTGGCCTTTATCGAGGGTGACTCCAAGGTCCCGGGTAATTTCCCACCACAACAGGCGTGCCGCACGACACTTGGCGACTTCACTGAAAAAGTCGCTGCCGATGCCGAAAAAGAAACTGATGCGTTCGCAGAATCGCTGCACGTCCAGGCCGTTGTTTTGCACTTGCTCGGCGTAAGTCCTTGCGTTGATCAGGGTCAGTGCCAGCTCCAGCACGGTGTCGGCCCCGGCCTCTTGAAAGTGATAACCGGACACCGAAATCGGATTAAACCGAGGTACGTGCTCATTCAAGTAGCTGATCACATCAAGAGTGATCTGCATTGAAGGTTTCGGCGCAAAAATGTAGGTGTTGCGAACCATGAACTCTTTGAGAATGTCGTTCTGGATCGTGCCACTGAGCCGTTCCGGCGCGACGCCGGATTCCTGAGCGGCAACGATGAAGGCCGCCAGCACTGGCAGTACCGCGCCGTTCATGGTCAATGACACCGAGACCTGGTCCAGGGCGATGCCGTCCAGCAACTCGATCATGTCCTCAACACTGTCGATGGCCACGCCTGCCTTGCCGACGTCGGCTTGCCAGTGTGGATCGCTGGAGTCGTAGCCGCGATGGGTCGGCAGATCGAAGGCGAGCGACAGGCCGGTGGCGCCTTCGGCCAGGCGCTGGCGCAGGCGCTGATTGCTCGCCTCGGCGCCGGCGAACCCGGTGTATTGACGCACGGTCCAGGGCTTTTGCAGGTACATGCTGGCGTAGGGGCCACGCACAAAGGGTGCCTTGCCGGGCAGGCTGTGCAGGTGCTCAAGACCTTCGACGTCACTGCTCTGGTACAACGTCTTGAGTCGCAGACCTTCGGGTCGCCAAAGGGGAGAATGGCTCATCGGCTGCAGTCCGAAAGATGGTGTTTGCGGGTGAACACATCGGCCAGCTTGAACCCGTCGCTACGCCGAAATACCTCGCACCAGTGAAGCTCGCGATGGCTTGGCGATGTCGTGTGCAAAAGCAGTTGCACGCTGTCACCGATATTGAGGTTGCCGTAGAAATGCAGCTCGCGTTGGCGGACATGACCTGGGCGGCGCAACCCTAGCAGGGCCCATTCGGCACGCTCGACCATGGCCTGGAAGTTGGCGAAGTACAGCAGGTCGGCACCGTTGAAATCGATGTCGGGGCAGGGCGTGAAATCGAATGCCTGCGCCGCGGTTGCCTGGCGATCGATACCGTAATGACTGTGCCAATTCCCGCTGCGTATCCGACGGTTGTCGACATGCAGCACTTGCAGTGCCTGCGGCAGCTCGGTCACTGCTGCCGTCGAGCCCCTGAGGCAAGCCTTGCTGACACTGCGATTGTCCCCCGGTACATGCCGGCTGATGAAGGTCGACAGTAGCGCCAGTTGCCCCACGACGCGATCGCCCAGCCAGACTTCATGTTCGCTGAAATGCCGGGCCTGGCCGCCGCGACCGATCCGGGTATGAATCCGGAACTCGCGATTTTCGATGATCGCTTCCAGCTTCAAATCCCAAGTATTGACCGCCGTGAACGCGGCGTAGGCGATGCGTCCTTGGTCATCGACGAAATCAGGCAACGCTCGATCATGCAATTGCGCCAGGGCGAGCCAGTGTTGATGGCCGCACTCTTTCAACAACCAGTTTTCCGACAACCCGGTGAAGGCCAGGTTGGGCATCGAAGCCAGGTAGGTTTCTGTACGGGAAGCGATGAGCGTGGTGGCTGTTGGCATGGCAGGAATCCGTCGTTTCGCCGCGGAGGGCGGCTGACGGCTACCCAATTGCGAATGACGTACCACTTTGTTGGTGATTTCATATCGTTATGATTAATAACGGTATTTTTGATTTGTGGGACGTTCCGTTCTGAGCCGGCCCGCTACGTAACTCCGTAGGAATACGACATTTCGTAGCGGGTTTTACGAAGTTGCGTGGCGACCGGGCCCACGCTTTATTCGAGCTTGATCTCCAGCCGTTTGAACCGCGACGCCAATGTCGTCGGTTTCAGTCCCAGCAATTGCGCTGCGCCGCCTTTGCCGAACAACTTGCCATCCGCCGCCTTCAATGCGGCCTGCATGTTGCTGCGTTCAAGTTCGCGAATTTGCGCGTCAGTCATGATCGCAACTTCGGAGGAGGGTTGCTGTGGTGCAGGCAGGCTGGTTTTGGGCTCGTCCGGCAGGTCCAGGTTCAGGTCGGCGCCAATCGAGGTGATCAACGCGCGCTCGATGACGTTTTGCAGTTCGCGAATATTCCCCGGCCACGAATAGCGTTGCAGGCGTTCGATATCGCTATTGCGCAGGCGCCGGCCGGGCATGTTCAGGCGTTTGCCAGTCTGCTTGAGGAAGTGCGCGGCCAGGGCGCCGATGTCCATCAGGCGATCGCGCAACGCCGGGGACTGGATCGGGAACACGTTGAGGCGGAAATACAGGTCTTCACGAAAGTGCTTGGTCGCCACTTCCTGGCGCAGGTCGCGGTTGGTCGCGGCGACGATCCGCACATCGACCTTGCGCGTGCGCTCTTCGCCGACCCGTTCGAATTGCCCCTCCTGCAACACACGCAGCAGTTTGCTTTGCAGCTCAAGGGGGATTTCGCCGATTTCATCGAGAAAGAGCGTGCCGCCATCCGCCAGCTCGAAGCGGCCGACCCGATCGCGCACGGCGCCGGTAAAGGCGCCGCGGATGTGGCCGAAGAATTCGCTCTCGAACAGTTCTGCGGGGATCGCCGCACAGTTGACCCGGATCAGCGGGTGGCCGTTACGGCGGCTGGCCTGGTGAATCGCGCGGGCGATCAGTTCCTTGCCTGTGCCCGATTCACCGTTGATCAACACGCTGGCATCGGTGGGCGCGACCACGTCGATCTGCCGGATAATTTTCTTGATCGGTTCGCTCTGGCCGACGATCTCGCGGTAGTTGTGCTCGATGTGAATCTCTTCCTGCAGATAGGCGTTTTGCTCTTCCAGCCGATCCTTGAGCACCTTGAGTTCTTCGAGGGCGCTTTGCAGCTGGTTTTCCGTGCTGCGCCGCTCGGTGATGTCACGGAACACCACCACGGCTCCAACGATACGGCCATCGGAGATCACCGGGGTGCTGGTGAATTCCACCGGGAACGAACTGCCGTCGCGGCGCCAGAAAATCTCCTGACGACCTTCGTGGATCACACCGTCGTGCACCGCTTTGTAGATGGGGCACTGTTCCACCGGGTAATGGCTGCCATCGGCATGGGTATGGTGGTGAATGCGGTGGATGTTCTTGCCGATCATGTCCTGGGTTTCCCAGCCCAGCATGCGCGCGCAGGCTGGATTGACGAAAGTGGCCAGGCCTTCGCTGTCGATGCTGTAGATGCCGTCGCCCACGGAGCTGAGCAGCAACTGGTTATCGCGCTCGTTTTCCTGGAACAGGTTGAGGATATTGCGCCACTCGATCAGCCCGCCGCGCATGGTGCGTTCGGTGTCCGCCTGGTCGCGCTGGTACTTCTGCAGGCTGAGTTCGCGCATTACCAGAATCAGCTGCTGCTCGCCCTTGACCTGCAAGGTGGTGGCGGAGATTTCCAGCTCGATGCGTTCGCCGCTCTTGCAGTTGCAACTGAGCTCGTCGCTCCAGCCGCGTCCCTTGTCCATCACCGCCTGGGTGAAGACGATCAAGTCTGCCAGTTGATGACCGAAGAGTTTGCTCACCGGCAGTTCAAGAAGCTCCTGCCTGGGATAGCCGAGCAGTTTGCAGGCGGCGATGTTGAGGTCCACCAGCCGATCGGCGTAGGGATTGAGCAACGCGATGGCTTCGGCGCAATGCTCGAACACCATGTGCCGCGAGGAATAGGCCAGGTCGGCCCAACCGCTGAGGGAGTCTGCTTCGTTCATGGCTACGAAATCTCGTGTTCTGTGGCTACGAATATTCGTATTTCTACGGGAATGCGTGGTTCGGCGATAGCATCAGATGCCGGAACAAAAACCGGATCAGATTGGTATCTTCATACAAATCAGATGCTTAACCCACTGCAGAAAAACGTTTTATTTTCTGGCACGGCGTTCGCTCTATCTCCTGCAACCCGGCAGCCAACCCAGGCTGACGTTCAAGCACGAAGACACTGGAGAGCGACACTATGCCAACCGTGGACATCCCCCATTACAAAGACGGCGACTTCCTGGTCAATTACGAAGAGAAAGTCTTTGAGGACATCAAAGCCGAACCGGGCGAAAAAGTATTGATCACCTTCCACACCATCGCCTTCGAAGGCTCCATCGGCCTGGTCAACATGCTTCAGGCCAAGCGCCTGCTGCGCAAAGGCTTCGAAACCAAAATCCTGTTGTACGGGCCGGGCGTGCAACTGGGCGTGCAACGCGGCTTCCCGACCTTGGGCGCCGAGGCGTTTCCCGGGCACCTGGCGGTGAACAAGCAATTGATGCAGTTCATGGAGGAGGGCGGCGAGGTGTACGCCTGCCGCTTTGCCCTGCAAGCCCTGTACGGCCAGACCGAAAAAGCCCTGATCGAAGGCATCCGCCCGATCAACCCGCTGGACGTGATGGACCTGCGCCTGCTGATGCGCCGCGAGGGCGCAATGATCATTGATACCTGGACGGCCTGACAGCGCCGCTGAAATACCCCTGTGGCGAGCGAGCTCGCTCGCCACAACAGCGACATCGATCTTGTGAACACACAACACTTCAGGACCCCCATCATGCCCATCATTCGCGCAGCAGCCGTTCAACTGAGCCCCGTGCTTTACAGCCGCGAAGGCACCGTGGACAAGGTCTGCCAACAGATCATCGCTTTGGGCCAGCAAGGCGTGCAGTTCGCCGTGTTCCCGGAGACGGTGGTGCCGTACTACCCGTATTTTTCCTTTGTGCAGCCGGCCTTCACCATGGGTGCCCAGCACCTGAAACTGCTCGATCAATCGGTCACTGTACCGTCCGCCGCCACCCTGGCCATTGGCGAGGCGTGCAAGCAGGCGGGGATGGTGGTGTCCATCGGCGTCAATGAGCGCGATGGCGGCACGATCTACAACGCCCAGCTGCTGTTCGACGCCGACGGCACGCTGATCCAGCATCGCCGCAAGATCACCCCGACCTACCACGAGCGCATGGTCTGGGGGCAGGGCGACGGCTCCGGCCTGCGCGCCGTCGACAGCGCCATCGGGCGCATCGGTTCGCTGGCGTGCTGGGAGCATTACAACCCGCTGGCGCGCTACGCCTTGATGGCCGACGGCGAGCAGATCCACGCGGCGATGTTTCCCGGCTCCCTGGTGGGCGACATCTTCGCCGAACAGATCGAAGTCACCATTCGCCATCACGCCCTGGAGTCCGGCTGTTTCGTAGTCAACGCCACTGCTTGGCTGGATGCCGATCAGCAAGGCCAGATCATGCAGGACACCGGTTGTGGCCTGGGCCCGATCTCCGGTGGTTGCTTCACTGCCATCGTTTCACCTGAGGGCAAGTTGCTCGGCGAGCCGCTGCGTGCCAACGAAGGCGTGGTGATTGCCGACCTCGACCTGGCGCTGATCGACAAGCGCAAACGCATGATGGATTCGGTCGGGCACTACAGTCGTCCGGAACTGCTCAGCCTGCTGATCGACCGCACGCCCACGGCCTATGTGCATGAGCGTGCTGCCCATTTGGCAACGGCTGCTACCGAGGAGCTCGATCATGCAAACAAATGAACTGCTGGCCGAGTTGCAGTGCCACGGCGTGCGCTGGCCAGCGGCGCAAAACGGCCTGTCCCGCCAGGGCGGCGCCGGGCCGTCGGACCACAAGGCGCTGACGTTCGGCAGCCGGACCATGATGGTGCCGATCCTCAACCAGGCCTCGCAGACCTCGCCTTACCAGGCGCAACCCAGTGCTGATGGCAGCCAGGCGTTGATCTTCCGTGAAGGCTTGCAGGTCGGTCAGGTACAGATGCCCGGAGTGCCGAACTTCTACGGCTTGAGCACCGCCGACGGCATTCCCTACTGGAAAATCGCCACGCTGCACAGCCGCGACGTGTTGGCGACCACGGTATTGCAGCACTGCATTCGCTTCAACGATCGCGGCAGCTCCTGCCAGTTCTGCGCTATCGGCCAGTCGCTGGCAGCGGGCAAGACCATCGCTCGCAAGCGTCCGCAGCAATTGGCGCAAGTGGCGAAGGCCGCGGTGGAGCTCGATGGCGTCAAGCACATGGTGATGACCACCGGCACGCCGCAAACCCCGGACCGCGGTGCGTCGATCCTGTGTGAATCCGCCGCAGCCGTGACAGCGGCAGTCGACCTGCCGATCCAGGCGCAGTGCGAGCCGCCGGACGATGATCGCTGGTTCCAGCGCCTGGCCGACAGTGGCGTGGTATCCCTAGGCATGCACCTGGAAGCGGTCACCGACGAAGTGCGCCAGCGGATCATGCCGGGCAAGGCCGAAGTACCGCTGAGTCGTTACTTCGAAGCCTTCAGCGCAGCGGTCGACGTGTTCGGTCGCGGCCAGGTCAGCACCTACATCCTCGCCGGCCTGGGTGACAGCGAAGCGGCCATCAGCGAGATGAGCGAGCGTTTGTGCGCCCTTGGCGTGTACCCGTTCGTGGTGCCGTTCGTGCCCATCGACGGCACACCGTTGGCCCATCACCCCAAACCCGACAGCGCCATGATGGCTCGCCTGTATCCGCAGATCGGCGCGAGCCTGCGCCGTCATGGTCTGCACTCCGATCAGATCAACGCCGGCTGCGCCAAATGTGGCGCGTGCTCGGCCCTGAAAAACTACGAATAAGCCGGAGAACTCCCATGGCCCATTCCGTCTTTGCTTTGGTCGACAGCACGTTCGAGCCGTTTCGCGCCGGTGAGTTGCTGGTCAAGCCCGCCCGTGAACACTGGGAGAAACAGGCGTATTTCGCCCTGCGCCGCTCGGTGTTTTCCGATGAGCAACAACTGTTGGTGCAGGACAAGGACAGCCATGACTTCCAGGCAATTGCCATCGTCGCCCTGGCCGGCAATTGCGGGATCGCCGATCAGGTGGTGGGCGCGGTGCGCATCTACCAGCCGGATCCGGGTCTGTGGTTTGGCGGACGCTTGTGCGTGGCGCCGGCGTATCGGCGGCACAGCATGATCGGCAAGGCGTTGGTCAACGAAGCGGTGTCACGGGCCAAGGACCTGGGCTGCGAGGTGTTCCGCGCCACGGTTCAGGCGCAGAACGAAGGCTATTTCCATGGTTTGCGCTGGCACAGCCTGGAACAACTGGAGTTGCTCGGCCAGCCTCATTGCCTGATGCAGGCGGATCTGGCGAGCTACCCGTTGATGCCGCGTCAGGTGTCGTTGCGGGCGCTGAAGGTGGCGCGCCATGAATGATCTCGCGATTTTGATCGACACCCTGCGCAGCACCCCCGCGATGCTGTCGAAACAGGCGATCCAGCAGCCGGCGGCGGTCATGGGCAGCACTAAACAAGCCCTGACCCGTGAACAGCTGTACGCCTTGCCCGGCGACGACACCGCGGCCATTGCCTGTGGCAATCACTTTCAACTGCTTGCCATCGAAGGCATGTTGCCGGCCTTCGTCGAGGCGACGCCGTGGTTTGCGGGATGGTCGGCGGTCATGGCCAACGTCAGCGACATCACCGCCATGGGCGGCCGCGCGACGGCGGTGGTCAACGCCTATTGGCATCACGACAACACGGCTGCGCAGCAGATTCTGGCGGGTATCCGTGCGGCATGTGAGGCCTACGGCCTGTTGCTCGCCGGGGGCCATACCAGCCTCACCCGCGATAACCCGACGGCGCTGGCCGTGGCGATTACCGGCACTGCGCAGCACCTGTTGTCGACCCTCCATGTCGCTCCGGGGCAGGTAATCTCCATGGCCGTGGACCTTGAAGGTGCCTGGCACGCTGACAGTACCTATTGGAAGGCATTCGAAGGCGTGCCCGCCGAACGCCTGCGCAGCAAGCTCGACGTGCTGCCGCGCCTGGCCGATGCCCGATTGCTACACGCCGCTAAGGACATCAGCAACGCCGGGGTTCTGGGCAGCCTGTTGATGCTGCTGGAAACCACCGGTTGCGGCGCGAGCGTCGATCTGGCGGCGCTGCCGTGCCCGCCGGATGCCGACCTTGTGCGCTGGCTGCAGGTGTTCCCCAGCTACGGCTTTCTGATGACCCTCGATGAAGGTGACTGGGACCAGGTCCAGACCGCTTTCGCCTTCGAAGGGCTGCGCTGTGAGCGCATTGGCGCGGTCGATGCCAGCGGCGTCATGACCGTCCGCCACGGCGAACAACGCGGCCTGTTCTGGAATCTGCGCGAGCAGGCCTTCACCGGTTTCAGCTATCCCCATCTGGACCTGACCCCTTTAAACCTCAAGCAACAGGAGCACTGACATGCCCGCCGTCAACTTCAAGATCCGCTGGCCCAATGGCCGCGAAGCCACCGGTTACTCGCCTTCAACGGTGATTTTCCAATACCTAGAAGAGGGCGCCAGTTACCCGCTGCCGGACTTTTTGCAGCGCATCGAAAGCGCGCTGAACAACGCCTCGGAACGGGTCAAGGAGGTCAAGGGGTTCTATTGCAGTTCGGCCATGGACACCTTGAGTTCGCTGAAGGGTCAGGCCAGTTATCTGGTTGAACCGGCCGACGTCGAGGGGCGGGTGAACGTGATCAGCATGCGCACCGAGGGCGCGGGGCAAGTGATCGGTGCGGGCTGGAGCTCGTTCTGATTTTTCTGAATTTTTATCGTCACCGATGACCGGAGCAACGTTATGACCAGCCACCTCACTTCCATCAAAACTCAACACCACAGCGTGATCGTCGTCGGCGGCGGGCAGGCCGGATTGTCTGCCAGCTACTACCTGCAACAGGAAGGGGTCGATCATCTGGTGCTGGAAAAGCACAGCGTCACCCACACATGGCGCAACCAGCGCTGGGATGCCTTCAGCCTGGTCACGCCGAACTGGCAGTGCGCCTTACCGGGTTACACCTACGTCGATGATTTCAAGGGCGCCGATCCTCACGGGTTCATGAAAAAAGACGAGATCAACGCGTACCTGGCGGGCTTCGTTAAAGCGGTGAATGCGCCGGTGCGCGAGGGCGTGACAGTACAGCGCGTGGTGCCGCGCGCCATCGGTGGTTTCGAGGTGCATACCTCCCAGGGCGAGTTTTCGGCCGATCAGGTGATTGTTGCTTCGGGTGGTTATCACACGCCAATCATTCCGCGCCTGGCCGAGCGTCTGCCTGCGGGCGTTCATCAGTTGCATTCGGAGCAGTACCGCAATCCCGCGGCCTTGCCTGCCGGGAATGTGCTGGTGGTCGGATCTGGACAATCGGGGGCGCAAATCGCCGAAGACCTTCACTTGGCCGGGCGCAAGGTCTTTCTGGCGGTCGGTGATGCACCGCGTTGCGCACGCTTCTACCGGGGCAAGGACGTGGTCGATTGGCTGGCGGAAATGGGCTACTACGAAATCGGGGTTGACACCCATCCGTTGCGCGAAGGCGTTCGCGATAACACCAACCACTACGTCACCGGGCGTGACGGCGGGCGCGACATCGACCTGCGCAAGTTTGCCGTGGAAGGCATGGAATTGCTCGGTCGACTAGAAGGCTTGCAGGGCACGCGGATGCAGTTCGCGCTTAACCTAGCGGAGAGCCTCGACAGCGCCGATGCGGTGTACAACCGCATCAACGGCTCGATCGACAACTACATCGAACAGCACGGCATCGAGGCGCCGGCCGGTGAGCGCTATGTTCCCAACTGGACGCCTGAGCAAGAACGCAGTGAAGTGGACCTTGTGGCGGCTGGCATCACCAGCATCATCTGGTGCATCGGCTTCAGCCCGGACTTCACCTGGGTCGAGGCACCGGTCTTCAATGGCCGTGGCCATCCGGGCCATCAGCGCGGCGTGACCGCGCAGCCGGGGTTGTACTTCCTTGGGTTGCCTTGGTTGTACACCTGGGGCTCGGGGCGGTTTTCCGGGGTGGCCAAGGATGCGCGTTACCTCGTGGACCAGATCAGCTCTGACCGGGCCGAGAGCTTGATTCAGGGAAAACGGGCAGCGGCGAGGTGATTGAGCAAAGGTTTTGAGCCATGCCTCAGACCCAATGGGAGCAAGCAGGCGCTGACGATGATTGAGCAAGTTGGTTGATTGCCAGTTCGCACCGACCTCCGGTAACTCGGTCATTCTGGCAGCCTGCGTCATCGTTGGCGTCCATCACGAGCTGGCTCGCTCCCATGATCCAGGTTATACCTGATCCTGTACCCGTCACATCACCCCTGTGGGAGCGAGCCTGCTCGCGATGGTCTCATAGACGCTGCGGATAACCAGACGAAGCCCGTTATCACTCGCGGCGACCGGGTTTGTAATTCCGCGGATCAATGTTCCATTTGCGCAGGCGTGAGGCCAGGGTGGTCGGTTTGAGCCCCAGCAGTTGCGCAGCTCCGCCTTCGCCGGAGACTTTGCCTCCAGTGCGTTTGAGCATCGCCACGGTGTTCAGGCGAAGTTGCTGTTGCACAATCTCATCGCGCAGCGGTTCGCTGTCGTCCAGCGGTTCTACGGGTGTCTCAATCTGCTCGCGAGCGGCGGCCGGCAATAGCTCATCGAAGCGTAAGCGGCCATCCTGCGAGACGATGATCTGTCGCTCGATCACGTTTTCCAGCTCTCGAATATTGCCCGGCCACGGATAACGCTTGAGCACCTCGACCTGGGTCAACGGCAGACGCACTCCCGGTTTGTTGAAGGCTTGGCAGGCGCGCTCAAGAAAGTGGCCAGCCAACAGCGGTATGTCGCCCAGGCGTTCGCGCAAGGGCACCGAACGCACCGGAAACACGTTCAAGCGGAAGTACAAATCTTCACGAAATCCGCCAGCGGCGACCATCTCCCGCAGGTCGCGGTTGGTGGCGGCAATCACCCTCACATCCACCGCTCGGGTCAGGTTATCGCCCACCCGTTCGAACTGCTGGTCCTGCAGCACCCTTAGCAGTTTGCTTTGCAGCTCCAAGGGGATTTCGCCCACCTCATCGAGAAACAGCGTGCCGCCATCGGCCAGTTCAAAGCGTCCGACCCGATCATTGGTGGCCCCTGTGAAGGCGCCTTTGACGTGACCGAAAAACTCGCTTTCGAACAAGTCCCGAGGAATCGCCGCGCAGTTGACGCGAATTAACGGGCGGTCGCTGCGCCGGCTGCTTGCGTGGATCGCCCGAGCAATCAATTCCTTTCCGGTCCCGGATTCGCCAGTGACCAGCACGTTGGCGTCGGTTGGCGCCACCAGTTCGATCTGGCGGATCAGGTGCAGCACCGCAGGGCTGTCGCCAACGATCTCGTGGTGATTGCGCTCCGCCTTGATCTCTTCCTGCAGGTATTGGTTTTCCAGCTCCAGACGTTGCTTGAGTTGCTCCACTTCATTCAAGGCTTCGCGCAACCGCAGTTCGGCCCGCTGCCGCTCACGAATGTCGCGGAACAACACCACCGCCCCCACCAGACGGCCCATCTCGAAAATCGGTGTGCTGGTGTACTCCACGGGTATGGCTTCGCCGTTCTTGTGCCAGAACACCTCGTTGTCGACACGGCGCACCTGGCCGTCGCTGAACGAGGTGTGAATGGAGCACTGCTGTACTTCAAACAGACTGCCATCACTGTGGCTGTGGTGAAACAACTGGTGGGCATCATGGCCGACCATGTCCCCTGCGCTCCACCCGAGAATCCGTTCGGCGGCCGGGTTGATGAAGGTGGTTTGCCCAGCGGCGTCCAGCCCGTAGATGCCTTCACCTACGGCGCCGAGGATCAGGCGGTTCTGTCGCTCGATGCGTTCGAACACTTGAGTGATGCGCTCCCAGCCAACGTGGCCCAAGCGATGTTGGCGGCGGGCTTCGGAACGGTTGCGGCGGGTTTCCAGCTGATCGCGGTCTTGGATCATCAGCAGGATGCGCTGGCCATCCTCCAGTGCCCGGGCGTTGACTTCGACGGCGTGGTGTTTGCGGGTCAGGTCGAGCAGGCTGAGATCGTCGGACCAGGCTTCGCCCTGAGTTAGCACCTCGTCGGTGAAGCTGACCCACAGTGCGATGGCGCTGCCGAAGAAATGGCTGAAGCGGGTGAGGGAAGTAGCATTCTCTTCGCAGCCAAGCAGAGCGAGGCCGGCGGCATTGACCTGGACCAGAGCGTCCGATGCCGGGTCCACCACCAGCATGGCGAGCGGAGCGTAAGCAGCGGATATTTTGTCGATGGCGGTGGACATGGTCCGGGAGACCCTAACTGATACGGTACGTCGAATATACGAAAAATCGTAAATTAATTAACCAAGTTTCGTTATTTACGATAATTCGTTAGTTTCTTTTGAAACTATTCTGAGAATAAACCTCTAAAAATCAACGTGATAAGAATAATTTAGCAATTGGCACGACTCTCGCTATCTCTCCAGTATCGCTAAAACCCACAAGAGAGATCTTCAACATGAACAAAGTCGAAATGCATCACACCATCATGGCCGCCAAGGCTCGCAAGGAAATGACCTGGGACCACTTGAGCGAACTGGTCAGAAAGGCGCCGGTGTGGCTGGCCTCGGTGTGCTACGGCATGAACAGCGCCTCGCCGGATGTCGCCGCGCGTATTTGTGAGGTGCTGGAGTTGGGTGAAGACGTGGCCATAGCCATGACCGAGTTCCCGGTCAAGAGTTGGGAAAAGACCGTGCCCCAGGACCCGCTGATCTATCGCCTGTACGAGGTGGTGGGTGTCTACGGCCCGACGCTCAAGGACGTGATCCAGGAAAAATTTGGCGACGGCATCATGAGCGCCATCGACTTCTCCATGCATGTCGAAAAAATTGAAGACCCCAAGGGCGATCGCGTCCTGCTGACCCTCAATGGCAAGTTCCTGCCTTACCGGTCCTGGTGATCGAGCAGCCGTTCCGCTTTTGAAAAATCAGCTACGAGGAAAGCCCAATGTCCTATCTACTTCCATTCGAATTCGTCACCAAGATGCTCGATGCCGGCGAATCGAAAATTCACATGTCGACCCGCGACACCCTGATTCGCAGTTTCATGGCGGGGGCGATTCTGGCTCTGGCCGCAGTGTTTGCGGTCACCATCGCGGTGCAGAGCGGTTCCGCGCTGCTCGGTGCGGTGCTGTTCCCCGTGGGCTTCTCGATGCTGTACCTGATGGGTTTCGACCTGCTGACTGGGGTATTCATGCTCACGCCACTGGCGCTGCTGGACAAGCGTCCGGGCGTCACCGTGCGCGGTGTGTTGCGCAACTGGGGGCTGGTGTTTGTCGGTAACTTTGCCGGTGCGCTGACCGTGGCGTTCATGATGGCGTTCGTCTTTACCTACGGCTTCAATACCGGTCCGGGCGCGGTCGGGGAAAAGATCGCCAGCATCGGCGAGGCCCGCACCCTGGGTTATGCACACTATGGCGTGGGCGGCTGGATCACGATTTTCCTGCGCGGCATGCTGTGCAACTGGATGGTCTCCATGGGTGTGGTCGGCGCGATGATCTCGACCTCGGTGAGCGGTAAGGTGATCGCCATGTGGATGCCGATCATGCTGTTCTTCTTTATGGGGTTCGAGCACTCGGTGGTCAACATGTTCCTGTTTCCGTCGGCGATGATCATGGGTGGCGGGTTCTCGGTGATGGACTACCTGGTCTGGAATGAGATCCCGACCGTGCTGGGCAACCTGGTTGGTGGCCTGGCGTTCACCGGGTTGACGCTGTACAGCACCCACATCAAAACGGCGGCCAAGCGCGCTCTGGCGTGATATGAAAAGTCACGCCAAGGCGACAAACGCTCACCGCTGATTATTTTTACAAGGCGTGAGCGTATGGTTAGGCGGCAGTTGTGATTCATGAGCTTGAGTCGACAGGAACGCACCAGTGCGGGGTTCTCGAACTTTGCGAGCTAGGCGTCATCGTGGAAAACCTTGGAGGTGTCGTGAATCCAGACGAAGTCGATGCTGTCCACGTCCATGCACGTAAAGCGATCCTCGAACGACTTTTAGCTAACGCCTTCGGAGTAGTCATACGGGGTGCCTTCGCCAACTCGCTCTACAGGGATTCACAAACTCGCTATTGACGCCCCAGCATTTCATTTTCTGAAATGCTGGATTGCATTTTGTGCCCATTCCGCCACAGGCACTTCAGCGTCAACATGCGCCTGACTCAGTTCACCTCCACGTTTGAGGTGACGAAGCAGACAGACCGTTACGGCGGGCGCAAGGGGAAAGCGAATGGACGACACCTCAAAACCTCGATCTTCACCTTGGCATGAAGGTGAATTGACTTTACAGCGCGCCGTCGGTGCAGTGGACATGATGGTGGGTGTCGGTCAGCGGCAGATGTCGCGGACGTGGATGCCGGACCAGCATCGCGAGTTTTATTCGCAACTACCTTTTGTGGTGTTGGGCGCCGTGGATCGGCAAGGCGATGTGTGGGCCACCCTTCGCACCGGGCAACCGGGCTTCATGATCTCTCCCACACCGGAAGTTTTACAGATCAAGCTCGAACCACAGCCTAACGATCCTGCTCATGAAGGCATGCAGCCGGGCGATGCGATAGGTATGTTAGGCATTGAGTTGCACACTCGCCGCCGCAATCGTATGAATGGCAATGTACTGCGGGCGCTGGACGATCGTATCGAGATCGTCGTGACTCAAGCCTATGGTAACTGCCCACGCTACATTAATCTGCGTCAGTACGAGTTCGTCGAAGAGACGGCAGACATCGCTCAAGAGCTGACCGTGACCGATCCACTGATACGCCGCATGGTCACATCGGCGGATTCGTTTTATGTAGCGACCTACGTCGTGCGTGATGGTCAGAACCAAGTCGATGCCTCTCATCGCGGCGGCAAGGCTGGTTTTGTACGAATGGAAGAAGACGGCTCGCTCACTATCCCGGACTTTTCCGGCAACCTTTTTTTCAACACCCTGGGCAACATCTTGCTCAACCCCCGTGCCGGGCTGACGTTTATCAATTTCGAGAACGGTGACCTGCTACAAATGACCGGCACCGCTGAAGTACTGCTAGACGACCCGGAAATCGCCGCGTTCCAAGGCGCCGAGCGGCTCTGGCGTTTCACGCCGCAGCGCATCGTTCACCGTCAGGCTGCGCTGGCATTGCGCTGGGCCGACCAGGCCGAAGGCGAATCACTCAACTCGACAATGACAGGAAGTTGGGAGCAGGCTGCGGAGCGATTGGAGGCCGAAGCCCTTCGTACTCACTGGCGTCCGCTGCGGGTGGCGCGCATCGTCGATGAAAGCCGCAGTATTCGTTCGTTCTATTTTGAGTCGTGCGATGGCGTTGGTTTGCCCAGATTCGAGCCGGGCCAACACATGCCTGTGCGGCTGTTGCTGGATGGGCAACCGCCGACGATTCGTACCTACACCGTGTCCAGTGCACCCTCGGATCAATTTTTGCGCATCAGCGTCAAGCGTGATGGCGTGGTGTCTTCACATCTGCACGATCGGATTCAGGTCGGTGACTTGATCGAAGCGCGGGCACCCCAGGGGCATTTCACGGTTCAACCCTCGGAGCGGCGTCCTCTTGTGCTTCTGGGGGCGGGCGTTGGCATTACGCCGATGTTGTCGATGCTGCGGGAAGTAGTCTACGAAGGAAAACGCATTAACCGCATGCGCCCGACCTGGGTGTTACAAAGCAGTCGCTCGGTGGACGACCTGGCCTTTCGCGAGGAATTCGAAGAGTTAGTGGCGAGGGCAGGGGACAAGGTCAAAGTCCTGCGGGTGGTCAGCCAGCCGCCGACCGAGGGCGGTGGCGAGAGTTATGACCTGGCCGGCAGGATCGATGTCGAACTGCTCAAGACCCTGCTGCCGCTCAACGACTACGACTTTTACCTGTGCGGGCCGGGGAGTTTCACCCAGGCGTTGTATGACGGCCTGCGCAAAATGCGCATCCCAGATGACCGCATTCATGCCGAGACATTCGGACCGTCCACGCTAGTGCGTGACGCCGAAGTCAGCGTTCCCGCCGCACTGCAGGTGCCTATCGCCAGTGAGCCTGTGAAGGTGCTGTTCGCCACTTCCGGCAAGGAAGCGCGCTGGGAGCCAGGCACCGGGACTCTACTGGAACTGGCGGAAGCCCGCGGCCTTAACCCTGAGTTCAGCTGCCGTGGCGGCTCCTGCGGCACCTGTACTACCAAGATGACCAGTGGGCAGGTCCACTACCTCAACACCCCGGAACAAGGCTTGGCGGCGGATGAAGTACTGATCTGCTGCGCCGTGCCGGCCGCAGGCAGTGAGACCCTAGTACTGGACATCTGATTCTCACAGCAGACCGAGTTCTCCTGTAGGAGCGAGTTTGCGAGCGATGGGTGTCTACGATAACGCAGGGCAACTGCCTCTATAGTGCTGGATGAGGCAGAACTCTCGACGACGCAGTTCCCCTGACACTGTATGCGGCCTTTAGGAACAACCGTCGGGCCTGGGTTGCTGGCACAAGACTATGGTTGCGTCGCGCGCGCTTTAAGGATGCGCTTAAAAGGATAAAGACTTCAGTCAGAGCGGTACTAGTCGACAACCATCACGATTCGGCAACCTCCATCGGCCCACTAGTCAGCCGCGCCCAAGTTGACCGCGCACAACATTTCATTCGATGGCGCGCAACCACGCGAACCGAGTCCATCCGCTCCATCAACGGTGAAACAAATTTACTCGCGACACTTCATCCGGCCCTTAGGGATTTTCAGCCACTGTCAACGCTTGCACTTGGGAAATAGCTGATGAAGTGAGTGGCCGACTTGTCGCCAACTCCCCAAAGGAATCTGCCGTGTCGATGTAGCGCATGGCTGACTTCATGTCCTTCCAGCCGACGTACGTCATCATCGCTTTGATATCCCAGCCATTGGCCGCTGCCCAGGTGGCGAAGCCGCGACGTAATGAGTGACTGGTGTAAAGATCGCCAGACACCCCCGCGCGATTAAAAATTCGCCGCAGCAGTGGAATCAGGCTGTTAGCGTTAAAGCCGTCTTCAGCTAGATGCCCCCAACGATCGAGCTTTCTGAAGACTGGGCCATGTGCAATGCCGGCGATGGTGATCCAGTTCACATAGGCTTGCACCGGACAAAGCTTCTTCAAGGCAGGTGTACGGAACGTCGTGACGCGGTGCTGGCGATCGCCCTTGCTGTGCGGTAGGTAGAAGGTAATGCCCACCCCTGCCTGCGCTTGGGTGTTCTCAATCTGCAAGCGCGACAACTCATCCCCGCGAAAACCACGCCAGAACCCGATCAGCACCAAGGCCATGTCACGCCGGCTGCGCAGCAGGGTGGTCAGATCCTGGCGGGCAGCTGCTTTCTCCGCGTCCTGCTCCAGCCACTGAACAGCTTGTTCCAGGTGCTGCAGGAGCAGGGGAGTCGCTTGTTTCTCCTGAGCGGGATGCAACGCGCGGATGCCCTTGATCATCTGCCGCACGGTAGGTGTTTTGGTGGGGTCGGGGAATCCCTGCGTGATGTGCCATTGGGCGAGGGCGGCCAGGCGCTGCTTCAGCGTGCTGATGGTGTGCTTGTCCGCGTACTCGGCGAGGTAGCGCACGATGCCATCGCCCGTCGTGGGGAGGAAGCCACCCCAAGTCACTTCGAAATGTTCCACCGCTGCACGATAGCTGCGCCGGGTATTTTCCCGGGTGCCGGCCTGCAGGTAGCGATCCGCCATGTTCATATCGTTCCTACGCCAAACGTACCTTTTCCCACGCTGGAAAAAACGAAAACCAGCTCTATGATGCGATAACGCTCGATTATTTTATCAAAGAATCACCCTTATATTGTTCTTTTTATAGCAGTAAAGTGCTATGTATATACGTGGTATGTAAAACAGTACGAAATCGTAGGAGAGAAGAATGGCGCGCGGCGGAATTAACAGGGCGATTGTCCAAAAAGCGCGGGAATCGCTGCTGGCTCGGGGCGAGAATCCGAGTATCGACGCCGTGCGCATCGAGCTGGGCAATACCGGATCAAAGACGACTATTCACCGCTATTTGAAGGAATTAGAAGATTTTGACCCTCGACCGCGGGCCTCTAGAGAGCGATTGAGCGATGAATTGACCGAGCTTGTGGCTGGCCTTTTAGAGCGAATGACGGAGGAGGGAGGCGAAGCTCTCGCGCACGCACAGGCGCGTTTCGACGAGCAGCGCAGCGAGCTGGAGCAAAAGCTCGACGGCTTGAATGCCGAACTCGCCTCTTTGCAGCGTGAAGTCGATAGTCAGAAAGGGGCGTTAGGGCTTCAAGCGGATGAGTTACAGACTTGTCAGGCAAGCCTGCAAGCCGAACTCACCCGCAATGCCCGCCTGAGCCAAAATTGCAGTGACTTGGAAATTCGCGTGCAGGACAAAGATGAGCAGATCCGCTCGCTGGAAGAAAAGCACCTGCATTCACGCGATGCGTTGGAACATTACCGCAACGCGGTCAAGGAGCAGCGGGATCAAGAGCAGCAACGACACGAAGGGCAGGTGCAGCAGGTTCAGGTTGAGCTACGCCAGCTTCAGCAGACGTTGATGCTCAAGCAGGATGAACTGACTCGACTCAACAGGGATAACGAGCGCCTATTAAGTGAGGCGCGACAGCAGGCTAAGGTGGCAGCGACGCATGAAGACGCGGCGCTTCGTTTGAGCGGTGAGATTGCCGCCATGAAGACAGCAGTTGCCAAGGCAGATGGGGCGAAAGAAGCGCTTCAGGAGCAGCTAGGCTTGTCGCGTACTGAATCCAAGCGGCTAGAGGAAGGTTTGACTGTTGCCGCTGACCGAAAACTGACCCAGTAAAGGCTGTTCTGCCGACTGAAAACTGACCCAGGTGTTCAATTGCTTCTGCTCACTTTTCGAGCAGGAGAACACAGGGTGATCAGCATGGAAATGTTG
>NZ_VZPP01000002.1 GCF_008801475.1 Pseudomonas moorei
AAGGGCCGTCGGGCGCGATTCTCATCGAGGCGCAGGGTCGCCACCCAGACGCCGGATAGATGAAAGCAAGCCAAGCACGCATCGAAAACAGTATTGCAGAAATGGGGATATCCATAGATGTGGGAGCGGGCTTGCCCGCGATGGCAGCGTATCAGTCAGCATCAATGTTGAATGTGCCGGCCTCATCGCGGGCAAGCCCGCTCCCACAGTTTTTTCGGTGTTTTCAGAATCACGCTTTGGCAGTACGCCGGTCCTCCCGCGGACAGCGCTCATACTTCGCCCGATAACTACGGGTGAAATACGACGGCGACTCAAACCCGCAGGCAATGCTCACTTCCAGCACGCTCATGTCGGTCTGGCGCAGCAATTGCCGGGCCTTCTCCAGCCTCAAGCGCAGATAGAAATTGCTCGGTGTGTCGTTCAGGTGCAGGCGAAACAGCCGTTCGAGCTGACGCCGGGTGACTTTGATCGATTCCGCCAGTTCCAGCGTGCTCAGCGGCGGTTCGCTGTGCTGTTCCATTTCGCCGATCACGTGCACCAGTTTCTTGTTACTGATGCCATATCGGGTGGCGACCTCCATACGCTGGTGGTCTTTGCGCGGGCGGATGCGGCCGAGCACGAACTGTTCGCTGACCTGAATCGCCAGCTCCGGGCCGTGGGCCTGAGCGATCAGGTCGAGCATCAGATCGATGGAGGCCGTGCCGCCCGCCGACGTGATGCGCCGTCGGTCGATCTCGAACAGCTCCTGGGTGACGCTGAGCTGCGGATAGGATTCCTTGAAGGCGTCGATGGCTTCCCAGTGCAGGGTCAGGCGATGGCCGTCGAGCAGGCCCGCTTGCGCGAGGATGAAACTGCCGGTGTCGATGGCGCCGAGGGTCACGCCTTCGTTGTCCAGCCGTCGCAGCCAATGCTCCAGCGTCGGGGTCGCGAACTTCAGCGGTTCGAAACCGGCGACCACTAACAGGGTCGCGCCTTTTTTCAGCGGCTCCAGCGCCGCATCGGCGTTGACCGACATGCCGTTGCTGGCCAGCACTGCCCCGCCATCGGCGCTCAATACATGCCACCGATACAACTCGCCGCGAAAGCGATTGGCGACCCGCAATGGCTCGATGGCCGAGATAAATCCAATGGCCGAGAAGCCCGGCATCAACAAGAAATAGAAATCCTGGGACATGGAGCGCACTCGGTTGGCGGAAACGAGAGGGCGGACAGCGTGTTGATGTTGATACGCCACTTACCAGCGGCATTCAAGAGCACAGGTCGCTGCAGTGCAAGAGCTGGTCGCCGCAGTGCGCTTTCATGGCGCCCTGGGTGCGTAACTTGGCATCACCGGCGCGTCAGACGCCGGAACTCACAATAACGAACTGCCGAGGAAACCTGAGATGAAACGACTGATCAGCAGCTGTGTTCTTGCACTCAGCGGTACCGCTTTGCTGAGCGCCAGTGTCATGGCCGCCGAACCCGCCGCATGCCAGAACGTGCGCATGGGTGTGGTGAACTGGACCGACGTGATCGCCACCAGCGCCATGACCCAGGTATTGCTCGATGGCCTCGGCTACAACACCAAACAAACCAGCGCCTCCCAGCAAATCATTTTTGCCGGGATCCGTGATCAGCGCCTCGACCTGTTCCTGGGTTACTGGAACCCGCTGATGACCCAGACCATCACCCCGTTCGTCCAGGCCAACCAGGTCAAGGTACTTGAGGCACCCAGCCTGGAAGACGCACGCGCCACCCTGGCCGTGCCCACCTACCTCGCTGACAAGGGCCTGAAAACCTTCGCCGACATCGCCAAGTTCGAAAAAGAACTGGGCGGCAAAATCTACGGCATCGAGCCAGGCTCGGGCGCCAACACCCAGATCAAGGCGATGATCGCCAAGAACCAGTTCGGCCTCGGCAAGTTCCAGTTGGTCGAGTCCAGCGAAGCCGGCATGCTCGCCGCGGTGGATCGCGCCGTGCGTCGCAATGAAGCCGTGGTCTTCTTCGGTTGGGCGCCGCACCCGATGAACGTCAACGTCAAGATGACCTACCTGACCGGCAGCGACGACGCCCTCGGCCCGAACGAAGGCAAGGCCACCGTCTGGACCGTCACCGCGCCAAAATATGCCGAGCAGTGCCCAAACATTGGTCGCCTGCTGACCAATCTGAAATTCACCGCCGAAGACGAGAGCCGCATGATGCAGCCGCTGCTCGATCATAAGGACGCCTTGGAATCCGCCAAGCAATGGCTCAAGGATCACCCGCAAGACAAGCAACGCTGGCTTGAAGGCGTCACCACCTTCGATGGCAAACCGGCTGCTCAGAATCTTCAACTGACCAGCAAATGACTCACCCGTAACACGACCTGAATCGAACCACCGATTCGCAGCCCGAAAGGGCTGCGGACAGACCAATCACGCCTGCAAGGAACCACCTCATGAACCACGACGTCATCATCACCTGCGCACTCACCGGTGCTGGCGACACGACCGCCAAGAGCCCACATGTGCCGGTCACCCCGAAACAAATCGCCGCTGCCGCCGTGGAAGCCGCCAAGGCCGGCGCCACCGTGGTTCACTGCCACGTTCGCGACCCTGAAACCGGCAAGTTCAGCCGTGATGTGGCGCTGTACCGCGAGGTGATGGAGCGCATTCGCGAAGCCGACGTCGACATCATCGTCAACCTGACCGCCGGCATGGGCGGCGACCTGGAAATCGGCGCTGGCGAGAACCCGATGGAGTTCGGCCCGAACACCGACCTGGTCGGCCCGCTGACCCGTCTGGCTCACGTAGAAGAACTGCTGCCGGAAATCTGCACCCTCGATTGCGGCACCCTGAATTTCGGCGACGGCGACACCATTTACGTCTCCACCCCCGCGCAACTGCGCGCTGGCGCCAAACGCATTCAAGAGCTGGGCGTGAAGGCCGAGCTGGAAATTTTCGACACCGGTCACTTGTGGTTCGCCAAACAAATGATCAAGGAAGGCCTGCTCGACAACCCGCTGTTCCAGCTCTGCCTGGGCATCCCATGGGGCGCGCCGGCTGACACCACCACCATGAAGGCCATGGTCGACAACCTGCCGGCCGATGCGGTGTGGGCCGGTTTCGGCATCGGTCGCATGCAAATGCCGATGGCCGCTCAAGCGGTGCTGCTCGGCGGCAACGTGCGAGTCGGTCTGGAAGACAACCTGTGGCTGGACAAGGGCGTGCTGGCGACCAACGGCCAACTGGTCGAACGCGCTACGGAAATCCTCAGCCGCCTCGGTGCCCGCGTGCTCACCCCGGCTGAAGGCCGCAAGAAAATGGGCCTGACCCAGCGCGGATAACCCCTCTTTTTCCCCTGTAGGAGCGAGCTTGCTCGCGAAAAAGGTACAGCCGACGCCACTCAGCGCCTGGAATACCATCGCGAGCAGGCTCACTCCTACAAGGATCACCGAACTATTCAGGAAGTTGCCATGAGCTTTATCACCGATATCAAAACTTTCGCCGCCCTGGGCAGCGGTGTCATCGGCAGCGGTTGGGTGTCCCGCGCCCTCGCCCACGGTCTCGACGTTGTCGCCTGGGACCCGGCGCCCGGCGCCGAGGCAGCCCTGCGCAAACGCGTTGCCAACGCCTGGGGCGCGCTGGAAAAACAAGGCCTGGCCCCTGGCGCCTCACAGGATCGTCTGCGCTTTGTCGCGACCATCGAGGAATGCGTTCGCGACGCCGATTTCATCCAGGAAAGCGCCCCGGAACGCCTGGAACTGAAACTGGAACTGCACAGCAAAATCAGCGCCGCGGCCAAGCCCGACGCATTGATCGGCTCCAGCACCTCCGGCCTGTTGCCGAGCGAGTTCTACGAGAGCGCCACGCACCCGGAACGCTGCGTGGTCGGCCATCCGTTCAACCCGGTTTACCTGCTGCCATTGGTCGAAGTGGTCGGCGGCAAAAACACCGCGCCTGAAGCGGTGCAAGCGGCGATGAAAGTCTATGAATCCCTCGGCATGCGCCCGTTGCACGTACGCAAGGAAGTGCCGGGCTTCATCGCTGACCGCTTGCTCGAAGCGCTGTGGCGCGAGGCGCTGCACCTGGTCAACGACGGCGTCGCAACCACCGGCGAAATCGACGACGCGATCCGTTTCGGCGCGGGCCTGCGCTGGTCGTTCATGGGCACCTTCCTGACCTACACCCTGGCCGGCGGCGATGCCGGCATGCGCCACTTCATGGCACAGTTCGGCCCGGCGTTGCAGTTGCCATGGACCTACCTGCCAGCGCCGGAGCTGACCGACAAGCTGATCGATGACGTGGTCGATGGCACCAGCGAGCAATTGGGCAAACACAGCATTTCGGCGCTGGAGCGCTATCGCGATGACTGCCTGCTGGCGGTGCTGGAGGCGGTGAAGACCACCAAAGAGAAGCATGGGATGGCATTTGCCGAATAATGAGCCCCGCAGGTCTGGCCCCTTCGCGAGCAGGCTCGCTCCCACAGGTTTGCGCTGTCCTTGTGGGAGCGAGCCTGCTCGCGAAAGCGGCGGTCCAGTCACCACCAACATTGGAACCGGAATCATGCCCACCCTCACCACCTACCAAACCAGAATCATCCCCGACTGGGTCGACTACAACGGCCACCTGCGCGACGCCTTCTACCTGCTTATCTTCAGCTACGCTACCGATGCGCTGATGGATCGCCTGGGGCTCGACAGCAACAGCCGCGAAGCCAGCGGCAACTCGTTGTTTACCCTGGAGCTGCACCTCAACTACCTGCACGAAGTGAAGCTCGACGCCGAGGTCGAAGTGCACACGCAGATCATCGGCCACGACAGCAAACGCCTGCACCTCTATCACAGCCTGCATATTGTGGGTGACGACAAGGAACTGGCGGGCAACGAGCAAATGCTGCTGCACGTCGACCTCGCCGGGCCGCGTTCCGCGCCGTTCAGCGAAGACACCCTGGGTCGCCTGCAAGCCATCGTCGCCGAACAAACCGACCTGCCCACCCCCGAGTACATTGGCCGAGTGATCGCGTTACCCCCAAAAAAATAACAAGGAGATCGCCATGAACACCGCCGCCGCTTTCGCCGACTTCCGTACTTATCCGTTGATCAGCGCGCTGAAGGGCGTGCAGGTCATGGCCGATCATGTTCTGGTGAAGTGGGCCGACAACCGCCTCAGCCCGTTTCATCATCAATGGCTACGGGACAACTGCCCCTGCCCGCAATGCGTCTACACCGTCACCCGTGAGCAAGTACTGGAGATTGTCGACGTCCCGGAACAGCTGGTACCCGCAGAGGCCGGCGTCGATGCCGAAGGCTGCCTGTGCGTGCAGTGGCAAGATGGCCACCTCAGTCGCTTCGACCCTGGCTGGCTGCGCGCCCACGCGTATGACGACGAATCCCGTGCCGAGCGTCAGGCCGGCAAACCGAAAGCCAGGCTCTGGCACAGCGATCTGCAACTGCCTGTGTTCGACTATGAGGCGCTGATGCAAGACAACCAGGCCTTGTTGCAATGGCTGCTGGCAGTGCGCGATGTCGGCCTGACCCAGGTCCGTGGCGTGCCCACCGAACCCGGCTCATTGAAGTTGATCGCGCAGCGTATTTCGTTCATCCGCGAAAGCAATTTCGGTGTGCTGTTCAACGTGCAATCCAAGGCCGATGCCGACAGCAACGCCTACACCGCTTTCAACCTGCCGCTGCACAGTGATTTGCCGACCCGAGAGCTGCAACCGGGGCTGCAGTTCCTGCATTGCCTGGTCAACGACGCCGAGGGGGGCGAGAGCATTTTTGTCGACGGCTTTGCCATCGCCGAGGCGTTACGCGAGGAAGATCCGCAAGCCTTTCAAAGCCTCTGCGAAATCCCGGTGGAATTTCGCAACAAGGACCGCCACAGCGACTACCGCTGCCTCGCGCCGATCATCGCCCTGAACGCTTGCGGGCAGGTGTCGGAAATCCGCATGGCCAACTTTTTGCGCGGCCCGTTCGATGCCTCGGTGGAACAAATGCCCCGGCTGTATCGGGCCTATCGGCGCTTTATTGCGATGACGCGCGAACCCCGGTTCCGCTTGATGCAAAGGCTCAATCCCGGCGAACTCTGGTGCTTCGACAACCGCCGCACCCTGCACGCCCGCAATGCCTTCGACCCCGCCACCGGCGCCCGGCATTTCCAAGGTTGCTATGTGGACCGCGATGAGTTGCTGTCGCGCATCCTCGTGTTACAGCGTTAAACCGCGTCATCGTTCATCGCGAGCAGGCTCGCTCCCACATGGGGTACGCGATCCTCTGTGGGAGCGAGCCTGCTCGCGATGGCGTCCGCACAAGCAACACAAGAACCAGGATTCATGGACCAAAAAAAACCCCGATCAAGCCGTGACAAGATCGAGGCAGAAGGTACTGTTGAGGAGCTGCGCGCGAGGGTGACCAAACCTTCGTGAAGCCAGCTGATTCCAGTTTGCCGACTCCCTTGACCGGCAAGTTAGCCGAAAACGACCTGTTCATAGCCATTGCGGCCATCGCGACAAATCGCCCTTGCCGCCACCCTGCACCCCTACCAGAATCGAGCCACGACACCGTTCCCAGAAGAAGGATTTGCGTCATGATGCACGCCGATTTGATTGACCAGGAAGACCTGTTGGGTCAGCTCAAGGCATTGGGCTTCCAAGCGCCCAATGGCGCGACCGCCGACCAGGCTTGCGAATGTGCGGTACGAGGTTTGAACAACGAGCGGGCGATCGTGCTGCGCACGATGGTCAAGCAGATGTACACCAGCGGCGCGACCATCCTGCCGGCCGTGCGTCAGGCCATCGACAGGCAATTGCTGCCGGCGTTGGCGGAGTATCAGCAGAGCCATCGCGCCCGATAGGCGACCTGCAAATACTCTGTGGCGAGGGAGCTTGCTCCCGCTCGAGCGCGAAGCGGTCGCAAAACCGGCGAATGCGATTATTCTGAAAACCGCATCCGCCGATCCAGGGGGCCGCTTCGCAGCCCAGCGGGAGCAAGCTCCCTCGCCACAGTGGTTTAGAGCCTTACGCTGGCAAACGTCGACTCGTTGCGCGCCTGACTCAGCGCCGACAACGGCCCGGACAACGGCGACAGCACCAGCGCTTGCGGCAGCGGCATCATCGCCACTTGCTGGGTGGTATTGGAGCCTACGCGCTCGTCACGCGGCGGAATGCCGAAGTATTCGCGGTAGCACTTGGAGAAGTGCGGCGTGGACACGAAGCCACAGACCGACGCCACTTCGATGATCGACATCGGCGTTTGCTTGAGCAGCTGCCGTGCACGGATCAGGCGCAGTTTCAGGTAGTAACGCGACGGCGAGCAGTGCAGGTACTTCTGGAACAGCCGCTCCAGTTGACGACGGGACACGGCGACATACACCGCCAGTTCGTCCAGGTCGATCGGCTCTTCGAGGTTGGCCTCCATCAACGCGACGATTTCCTGCAATTTCGGCTGGTTGGTGCCGAGCATGTGCTTGAGCGGCACGCGCTGGTGATCCTGTTCGTTGCGGATGCGTTCGTAGACGAACATCTCCGAAATCGCAGCCGACAGTTCGCGACCGTGATCGCGGCTGATCAGGTGCAGCATCATGTCCAGCGGCGCGGTGCCACCGGAGCTGGTGAAGCGGTTACGGTCGAGGGTGAACAGACGCGTACTCATGGCCACACGCGGGAAAGCTTCCTGCATCGCGGCCAGGCATTCCCAGTGCACGCTGCAGTCGAAACCGTCCAGCAAGCCGGCGCACGCCAGTGCCCAGCTGCCGGTGCAGACCGCACCGAGGCGACGGGACTGACGCGCCTGGCTCTGCAGCCATGACACGTGTTCGCGGGTAACAGTGCGTTGAATACCGATGCCGCCGCAGACGATCACGGTGTCCATTGGCGGGGCTTTGTGCATGGAGGCGTCGGGAGTGATCTGCAGACCGTCACTGGCCCAGACCTGACCGCCATCGACGGTGAGAGTGGTCCAGCGATACAGCTCGCGACCGGACAATTGGTTGGCCATTCGCAGAGGCTCCACTGCGGAAGCCAGGGAAATCAGCGTGAAATTGTCCAGCAGCAGAAAGCCGATGGATTGAGGCGCACGGTTCTGGGGTTGGGCCCCGGAGTTGAACGACGTCATCGCGGTATCTCCTCACACAAAGCGGGTGATGGCCTCAGGCGGAGGCTCTTGTTATTGCCATCGTTCTCGCGTGGGAGACGGGCTTTGTAATGACAGAGCAAATGCCATGCCTAAATTTGAATGCGCGTTCAATAACTCCTAAAAACGACGTCGGAATGTGTCTGCATATGACGCGCGGCGAGTAGGGATTAAGAGGCCATCGGGCCGGACAAGTGCGCTGCCCCGTTGCGTGTGAGCAAATCGGTAGCACTTGTGGGAACAGGGCTGAAACGATACGGGGAAGAGTGTCACCGCAGGCACAGGTGACAGGCGGTCAGGGTCCCTGGCGATCCCTGACCCTGAGGTCATGATTTACCTGTTTGCGACGCGCCAAAAGGTGGCGCGTTTTCGATCGGGTGTTCATTTAGCGCGCAGTTTTGACTGATCTGGCGCTATCGCTGGCAAGCCAGCTCCCATACTGATTTGTGGTGTGAGCCAGATATCAGACACACCGAAGAACCTGTGGGAGCTGGCTTGCCAGCGATTGGGCTCGACACGGTCTCAGCACTCTACAGCGCTGACCGCCAACCCGCCCCGCGATGTTTCCTTATATTTGTCATGCATGTCGGCACCGGTATCGCGCATGGTGCGGATCACCCGATCCAGCGAGATGAAATGCTGACCATCGCCGCGCAAGGCCATCTGTGCCGCGTTGATCGCTTTCACCGCGGCAATCGCGTTGCGCTCGATGCACGGCACCTGCACCAGCCCGCCTACCGGGTCACAGGTCAAGCCAAGGTTATGTTCCAGGCCGATTTCCGCTGCGTTGCACAGTTGCTCCGGCGTGGCGCCGAGGATTTCCGCCAACCCGGCCGCCGCCATGGCACAGGCCGAACCGACCTCCCCCTGGCAACCGACTTCGGCACCGGATATCGAAGCGTTCTTCTTGCACAGAATCCCGACCGCAGCGGCCCCAAGGAAGTAGTCGACGACATTGGCGTCGGTCACGTCTTCGCTGAACTTCATAAAGTAGTGCAACACCGCCGGAATGATCCCCGCCGCGCCATTGGTCGGCGCCGTGACCATGCGCCCGCCGGCCGCGTTTTCTTCGTTGACCGCCAGGGCGAACAGGTTGACCCACTCCATGGCACTGAGCGTCGAGCCGATCACGTTGGGTTTGTTCAATTCCTGCAAGCTGCGATGCAGCTTGGCCGCGCGCCGGCGCACATTCAGGCCACCAGGCAGGATGCCTTCGTGCTTGAGGCCGTGATCCACGCAATCCTGCATGGCACGCCAGAGCTTCATCAAACCGCTGCGAATCTCTTCTTCACTGCGCCAGACCTTCTCGTTGGCCATCATTAATTCAGCCACGCGCAGGTCGTGCTTTTTGCACAGTTCCAACAGCTCGGCGGCGCTGGAGAAGTCGTAAGGCAATACGGTGCTGTCGAGGTCGACGACACCGCTGGATGCCTGGGCCTCATCGACGACAAAGCCACCGCCGACCGAATAGTAGGTGTCGCGATGCAGCTCGCCATGATCGTCTTCGACAATCAGGGTCATGGCGTTGGGATGGAACGGCAGGTTCTCGTCGATCAGGCGCATGTCCCGGTCCCAGATAAAAGGCACCGACAGGCGACCGTCGAGCAACAGCGTGTGGGTTTCACGCAGGGTGGCGATGCGAATGCCGATTTGCGACGGATCGATCGCATCCGGCCATTCGCCCATCAGCCCCATGATCACCGCATTGTCGCTGCCGTGGCCGATGCCTGTGGCCGACAACGAACCGAAAAGCTGAACTTCGACGCGCCGCACTTGCTCCAGCAATCCGCGCTCACGCAAACCTTGCACGAACAGCGCCGCTGCCCGCATAGGGCCCACGGTATG
Source organism: Pseudomonas moorei (assembly GCF_008801475.1). GTDB lineage: Bacteria > Pseudomonadota > Gammaproteobacteria > Pseudomonadales > Pseudomonadaceae > Aquipseudomonas > Aquipseudomonas moorei. The sequence continues at coordinate 9,935 of NZ_VZPP01000002.1, forward strand.
CGAACTGGAAGGGCCGATGCCGATTTTGAACAGGTCGAAAACACTGATAGCCATTACTGCCGGACTCCTGGATGTGCCAACTCCAGGCGCAAAAGCGCCCGGTGACGGAGCTGCTACGCTCAAGCTGCAATCCGTCGGGATGGCCGCATCATCAGGCTTTTAATTTGTCGTTCGACGTCTCACACCGACGCACTCATGCTCACGAACGCCGCGTGTCTTTTACGTCGTGTTTTCGCCGTTTTTTTGCGACACGCAGGGGGAAATCGGGCTGAAAAAAGCTGTAAGCGACGTCACTGACACTGGATGCGACCCTCCCTGTACTGGTTACGACGCACCCTGTAGGCGTCAGATTTTCACTGGTACATGATCGTATCGACTCGATTGCAAGGCGCCGTGGTAGAGCTGTCTCCAAAACGCCATCCAACCGCAACCCATAAGTGCGGTGGTCCCAGTCGGAACACTGCCAAAAAAAACACCAAGGAGTCCATCCATGAAAGGTTCCCCGTCGTTGTTGTTGGCCGCCATGCTTAGTCTGCCGCTCCTGGCGCAAGCCGCCGAGCCGGCACAATGCAGTACCGTAAACTTCTCCGATGTCGGTTGGACCGATATCACCGCAACAACCGCCACCACCAGCGTCGTACTCGATGCCTTGGGCTACAAGACCAAGACCACAATGATTTCCGTGCCGGTGACCTACAAGTCCCTGGCCGACGGCAAGAACATGGATGTTTTCCTGGGGAACTGGATGCCGACCATGGAAAACGACATCAAGGCCTACCGCGATGCCGGCACCGTGGATACCGTGCGCACCAACCTCAAAGGCGCCAAATACACCCTGGCGGTACCACAGGCCCTGTATGACAAAGGCCTGCATGACTTCGCCGACATCGCCAAGTTCAAGAAAGAGCTCGACGGCAAGATTTACGGGATCGAGCCGGGTAATGACGGTAACCGTCTGATCCAGAGTATGATCGACAAGAACGCCTTCGGCCTCAAAGACGCCGGTTTCAAAGTGGTCGAATCCAGTGAAGCCGGCATGCTCTCGCAGGTCGACCGCGCGCAGAAACGCGACACCGCCGTGGTGTTCCTCGGCTGGGCTCCTCACCCGATGAACAAGCGTTTCAAAATCCAATACCTCACCGGCGGCGACGATTATTTCGGCCCGGATTTCGGTGCAGCAACCGTCCTGACCAATACCCGCAAGGGGTACACCCAGGAATGCAGCAACGTGGGTCAGTTGCTGAAGAATCTGGAGTTCACTGTCGACATGGAAAGCACCCTCATGGGCAACATCCTGGACGACAAGATGAAGCCTGAAGCGGCCGCCAAGGCCTGGCTGAAAAAGAATCCACAGGTGCTCGATACCTGGCTCGCTGGCGTGACCACCATTGACGGTAAACCAGGCCTGGAGGCCGTGAAAGCCAAGCTCGCGCAGTAATCGCTTACGCCGGGCGGGCTAGCCCGCCCGGGCTGTTTATTTCCTTGCATGCGGACGTTCACTACCATGCTGATTGATCAGAAAATCCCCTTAGGCCAGTACATCGCGGGCTTCGTTGAATGGCTGACGAAACACGGCGCCAGCACCTTCGACGCAATCGCCGTGACACTGGAAACGATGATCCACGGCGTGACATTTGCGCTGACCTGGTTCAACCCGCTGGCATTGATCGGCCTGATTGCACTACTAGCACACTTCATCCAGCGCAAATGGGGCCTGACCGTATTCGTCATTGCCTCCTTTCTGCTGATCCTCAATCTGGGGTACTGGCAGGAAACCATGGAAACCCTCGCCCAGGTGATGTTCGCCACCCTGGTCTGCGTGGTCATCGGCGTCCCCCTGGGTATCGTCGCCGCGCACAAACCGATGTTCTACACGCTGATGCGTCCGGTACTCGATCTGATGCAGACCGTACCGACCTTCGTGTACCTCATTCCTACCCTGACCCTCTTCGGTCTGGGTGTGGTCCCGGGTCTGATTTCGACGGTGGTGTTCGCGATTGCCGCGCCCATCCGCCTGACCTACCTGGGTATCCGCGATGTTCCGGAAGAATTGATGGACGCCGGCAAGGCCTTTGGCTGCTCGCGACGTCAACTGCTCTCGCGAATCGAACTGCCCCACGCCATGCCAAGCATCGCGGCCGGTATCACCCAGTGCATCATGCTGTCGTTGTCGATGGTGGTGATCGCGGCACTGGTGGGCGCCGATGGCCTGGGCAAACCGGTGGTCAACGCACTGAATACCGCTGATATCGCCCTGGGCTTCGAAGCCGGCCTGGCGATCGTACTGCTGGCGATCATGCTCGACCGTATCTGCAAACAACCCGAAGCCAAAGTAGGGGGTGACGCATGAGCATTATTCGCTTCGATAACGTCGACGTTATCTTCTCCAAGGATCCACGCGAGGCACTCAAGCTGCTGGATCAAGGCATGACCCGCAACGAGATCCTGAAAAAGACCGGGCAGATCGTGGGGGTCGAAAAGGCCAGCCTGGACATCGAAAAAGGTGAAATCTGCGTACTGATGGGCCTGTCCGGCTCCGGCAAGTCCAGTCTGTTGCGCTGCATCAACGGCCTCAACACCGTCAGCCGCGGCAAGCTGTTCGTCGAGCATGAAGGCAAGCAGATCGACATTGCGTCCTGTACCCCGGCGGAACTGAAAATGATGCGCACCAAGCGCATCGCGATGGTGTTCCAGAAGTTCGCCCTGATGCCTTGGCTGACGGTGCGCGAGAACATCAGCTTCGGCCTCGAAATGCAGGGTCGTCCCGAGAAGGAACGACGCAAGCTGGTGGACGAAAAGCTTGAGCTGGTGGGCCTGACCCAGTGGCGCAACAAGAAACCCAACGAGCTGTCCGGTGGCATGCAACAACGCGTGGGCCTGGCCCGCGCCCTGGCGATGGACGCCGACATTCTGCTGATGGACGAACCGTTCTCGGCCCTCGACCCGCTGATCCGCCAAGGCCTGCAGGACGAACTGCTGGAACTGCAACGCAAGCTGAGCAAAACCATCGTGTTCGTGAGCCACGACCTCGATGAAGCCCTGAAGCTCGGTAGCCGTATCGCGATCATGAAAGACGGCCGGATCATCCAGTACAGCGTGCCGGAAGAGATCGTGCTGAACCCGGCGGATGACTACGTGCGGACCTTCGTGGCCCACACCAACCCGCTGAACGTACTGTGCGGTCGCAGCCTGATGCGCACCCTGGACAACTGCAAGCGCATCAACGGTTCGGTGTGCCTCGATCCGGGCGGCGACTCCTGGCTGGACCTGGCCGAAGGCAACACCATCAAGGGTGCACGCCAGAACGGCTCGGTTCTGGACCTGCAGAACTGGGTACCGGGTCAGGCGGTTGAAGGGTTGGGTCGTCGACCAACGCTGGTGGATTCGAACATCGGCATGCGCGATGCGCTGCAGATTCGTTATCAGACCGGCAACAAACTGGTGCTGCACGACAACAACCATGTGGTCGGGATTCTCGGCGACAGCGAGCTGTACCACGCGCTGCTCGGCAAGAACCTGGGGTAAGGCAACAGACACAAAAACGCCGCGAGAGAATCGCGGCGTTTTTGTTGGTGCATAGAACCTGTGGAAAAACCTGTGGGAGCGAGCTTGCTCGCGATGAGGGCGGAACATTCAGCCTAAGTGTTGACTGACCCACCGCCATCGCGAGCAAGCTCGCTCCCACAGGGATTGCGGTGCAGCTACTCGCACCGCATCCCTCAAGCCTTAGCTATACACCCGGCCAAGGAGCTGCCGATGGCTTTCAAACTGGTCGAGCACGTCACGGGTGATCTGATCCTGGGTGAAGCCCATCAAGTCGTAGTCCTGGCTGCCGTTGTGCAGGTACACCTCGGCACGGTAGTAACGCTGACGCGATTCATCGGACTGAGCCGACTCGGTTGGCGTGGCCAGGTAGCCGTCCAGGCTCACTTCGTAGACAAACGGGTTGCCCTCTTCCATCTCCACCCGTACGCCCATGCAACGCTTGGACTTGCCCAGCAGCGTCTGCACTTGCAGGCCCTGGGCACGCATTTGCGCCGTCGCATCCTGCAACGCCGGGCTCACATGCTTGTCCATGAAACGCTGCACGACAGACTGGCTCGGTTGCAGGTCCAGTTGCGTCAAACGCTCGCTGAAACCACGACGACCACGCGCCGCCAGCTCGGCTTGTTCCTGTTCGATCTGCACGTCCTGGCGCATGGCCTTGTGCAAGCCGAACATGAAGAACACCAGCACCACCGAGAACGGCAGGCCGGCCAGCACCACCATGGTTTGCATGGCCTCGAAGTTACCGGCAAACAGCAGACCGATGGTCACCAGGGTGATCACCACCGACCAGAAGATCCGCAACCAGTGCGGGGCGTCTTCGTCGACGTTACCGCCCTTGCACGAAAGGTTGGCCATCATCACCGCGCCGGAGTCCGCCGGGGTCAGGAACAACACGAAACCGACAAAGATCGACACGCCGATCACGACTTTCGACGCCGGGTAATGCTCCAGCAACTGGTAGATAGCCATGGACGGCTGTTCCAGCGCCGTCTTGCCGAGCTCCACCGCACCGTGGTTCATCACCAGGTCCAGCGCCGAGTTACCGAAAATCGACAGCCACGCCAGGGTGAAACCCAACGGAATCAGCAGTACGCCGGCCACCATCTCACGCACCGTGCGACCACGGGAGATACGCGCGACGAACATGCCCACGAATGGTGCCCAGGAAATCCACCAGGCCCAGTAGAACAGGGTCCACAGGCCCAGCCAGCGGTCGGACTTCTCTGTGTCGCCTTCGTACACATAGAGGTCGAAGGTTTTCAGCACCACGCCGTTCAGGTAATCACCGACGTTCTGCACAAAACCATTGAGCAAGTGCAGGGTCGGGCCGAACAGCAGCACGAAAATCAGCAGGCCGCTGAACAGCACGATGTTCAGGTTGGACAGGCGACGGATGCCGTTTTCCACGCCCGACACCGCAGCAATGGTCGCCACCGTGCTCATCACGATGATCACGATCAGCAGGTTGGTGTTGCTGTGTTCCATGCCGAACAGGTTTTCAAGGCCCGACGACACTTGCAGCGAACCAATCCCCAGGTTGGTCACCAGACCCAACAGGGTCACGAACATGCCAAAGCCGTCCACCGCATGACCGGCCGCACCCTTGACCCATCGCTCGCCCACCAGCGGATACAACGCCGAACGCAACGCCAGTGGCTGGTTATGCCGATAGGCAAAGTACGCCACGGCCAGGCCGACCAGCGCATAGATCGCCCAGCCGTGCAGGCCCCAGTGCAGGAACGTCAGCTGAACCGCCTGACGCGCGGCGAGGTTGCTGCCCGCCACGCCTTCCGGCGGGTTGAAATAATGGTCCAGCGGCTCGGAAGCGCCGAAGTACAACAGCGAAATGCCGATGCCCGACGAGAACAGCATCCCCGCCCAGGCGCCGTAGCTGAAGTCCGGGGTATCGTCCTTGCTGCCGAGCTTGAGCTTGCCGTAGGACGAAAACGCCAGGCCAACGACAAAAATCAGGTAGGCGGCGATCACCACCATGTAGTACCAGCCGAAGCTGCGGGACAACCAGGCCTGCGCCGTACCGAGCATTCTGCCGGCCTCTTGCGGGGCGATGATCAGAATGGCGGTCAACAACAGAATCAACGCGGTAGAGGTGTAGAACACCCAACCGTTGACCGTCACCTTCTCGGGTGGGGTCTTTATTAGCGAGGCAGAACTCATGGCACAGATGCTCCGGGCAGTGCGAGAGAAGAACGCAAGGCAGTGTGTTACCCGACCAATCGGTTAGTGGGCAGCCGACCGGTGGGTGATATAAAGACACGCCGAAAAAGCCCGAAGCCCTGCAGACGCCAGCGCGTACAGGATTCGAGCGTTTTCGGATGTCGGTTTGACGCCATTTACATGTAGGAAAAATCTGTAAGCAGCGACGAATTGTCGCAGATCTTATTCTTTGTTGATTGAACGTTCAATCAAAACAAAATAGACTGGCCTCAGCCCGGTGGTCGTTCTTCGTCCGCCGGAAGGCCTAAGGAGATGTGCAAGATGCCCAAGGTCGGTATGCAACCCATCCGCCGCCAGCAGTTGATCGAAGCCACTTTGCAGGCTGTCGATCAGGTCGGTATGGGGGACGCCAGCATTGCGCTGATCGCCCGTTTGGCCGGTGTCTCGAATGGCATCATCAGTCACTACTTTCAGGACAAGAACGGCCTGATCGCCGCCACGATGCGGTATCTGATGAGCGTCCTGAGCGAGAACGTCACCCTGCGCCGCCAAGCGCTGGCAGACGACAGCCCCCGGGCACATCTGCAGGTGATCATCGAAGGCAACTTCGACGCCAGCCAGGTCAATGGCCCGGCAATGAAAACCTGGCTGGCCTTCTGGGCCACCAGCATGCACCAGCCGTCTTTGCACAGGTTGCAGCGGATCAACGATCACCGTCTGTATTCCAACCTGTGCTGCCAGTTCCGCCGTGTGTTGCCGCTCGATCAAGCGCGCAGCGCCGCCCGTGGCCTGGCAGCCCTCATTGACGGGTTGTGGTTGCGCGGCGCGTTGTCGGGAGACGCTTTCGACACCGAGCAGGCGCAACAGATCGCTTACGAATACATGGATATCCAATTGGCCAAGCAGGTGAGTTAGAGCACACATAACCGCTCGACCCCTGAACCGCCACCGACCAGCGACGCCAAGGCTCCACGGCACGCCCGGTGGTTAACGCCAACCACTTATGCTCTTGCGAGGACTATATGGCCCGTTTCGAACTGCAAAAACTCTACATCGATGGCGCGTACTCCGACGCCAGCAGCGACGCCACTTTCGAAGCCATCAACCCGGCTAACGGTGAAGTCCTCGCAACCGTACAGCGCGCAACCAAGGAAGACGTCGAGCGCGCGGTGGTCAGCGCTGAAAAGGGTCAGAAAATCTGGGCGGCAATGACCGCGATGGAGCGTTCGCGCATCCTGCGTCGCGCCGTGGAAATCCTGCGTGAGCGCAATGACGAGCTGGCCGCCCTGGAAACCCTGGACACCGGCAAGGCATATTCCGAAACCCGTTACGTCGACATCGTCACCGGCGCTGACGTGCTGGAGTACTACGCCGGCCTGGTGCCTGCCATCGAAGGCGAGCAGATCCCGCTGCGCACCACTTCGTTCGTCTACACCCGTCGCGAGCCGCTGGGCGTCGTGGCCGGTATCGGCGCGTGGAACTACCCGATTCAGATCGCCCTGTGGAAATCCGCGCCAGCCCTCGCGGCCGGTAACGCGATGATCTTCAAGCCTAGCGAAGTCACATCCCTGACGACCCTGAAACTGGCCGAGATCTACACCGAGGCAGGCGTTCCGGCTGGCGTATTCAACGTCCTGACCGGCAGCGGCCGCGAAGTCGGCACCTGGCTGACCGAGCACCCACGCATCGAAAAAGTTTCGTTCACCGGCGGCACCGACACCGGCAAGAAAGTCATGGCCAGCGCTTCGAGCTCTTCGCTCAAGGACGTGACCATGGAGCTGGGCGGCAAATCCCCGCTGATCATCTGCGACGACGCCGACCTCGATCGCGCCGCCGACACCGCAATGATGGCCAACTTCTACAGCTCCGGTCAGGTCTGCACCAACGGCACCCGCGTATTCGTGCCGAGCCACCTCAAAGCCGCCTTCGAAGCCAAGATCGTTGAGCGCGTTGCGCGCATTCGCGTCGGCAATCCGCAAGATGAAAACACCAACTTCGGCCCGCTGGTCAGCTTCGCCCACATGGAAAGCGTGCTGGGCTACATCGCCAAGGGCAAGGAAGAAGGTGCCCGCCTGCTGTGCGGCGGCGAGCGTCTGACCGACGGCGAATTCGCCAAGGGCGCGTTCGTCGCGCCGACCGTATTCACTGACTGCACCGACGACATGACCATCGTCCGTGAAGAAATCTTTGGCCCGGTGATGGCGATCCTCACCTACGAAACCGAAGAAGAAGTGATCCGTCGCGCCAACGACACCGACTTCGGCCTGGCCGCCGGTATCGTCACCCGCGACCTGAACCGCGCCCACCGCGTGATTCATCAACTGGAAGCCGGTATCTGCTGGATCAACGCCTGGGGCGAATCCGACGCCAAGATGCCGGTTGGCGGCTACAAGCAGTCGGGTGTGGGTCGTGAGAACGGCATCAGCTCGCTGAACAACTTCACCCGCATCAAATCGGTACAGGTCGAGCTGGGCGATTACGTCTCGGTGTTCTAAGACCCGAGTCCTGTATTGCTTGCCGGGCCGTCATCGCTGGCAAGCCAGCTCCCACAGGTTTGGTGTCGCCCACCAAATCTGTGGCAGCCCCCAATCCTTGTGGGAGCTGGCTTGCCAGCGATTCGAGTGCGCAGCACTCGCCTGGGTCCGACCTGACCACATCTAAAGAGGGTGCATTCAATGTCCCAAGAATTCGATTACATCATCATCGGTGCCGGCTCGGCCGGTAACACCCTGGCGACCCGTCTGACTGAAGACGAAGGCGTCACCGTCCTGCTGCTCGAAGCGGGCGGCCCGGACTACCGTTCCGACTTCCGCACGCAGATGCCGGCCGCCCTGGCGTTCCCGCTGCAAGGCCGTCGCTACAACTGGGCCTACGAAACCGATCCGGAACCCCACATGGACGGTCGTCGCATGGAGTGCGGGCGCGGCAAGGGCCTGGGCGGTTCTTCGCTGATCAACGGCATGTGCTACATCCGCGGCAACGCCATGGACTACGACGGCTGGGCCAAACTGCCAGGCCTGGAAGACTGGACCTACCTGGACTGCCTGCCGTATTTCCGCAAAGCCGAAACCCGCGACATCGGCCCCAACGATTACCACGGTGGCGACGGCCCGGTCAGCGTGACCACGCCCAAAGCCGGCAACAACCCACTGTTCCACGCCATGGTTGAAGCCGGCGTGCAGGCCGGTTACCCGCGCACCGAAGACTTGAACGGCTACCAGCAGGAAGGTTTCGGCCCGATGGACCGTACCGTGACGCCGAAGGGCCGTCGCGCCAGTACCGCGCGCGGCTACCTGGACATCGCCAAGAAGCGTTCGACCCTGACCATCGTCACCCACGCCCTGACCGACAAGATCCTGTTCGAAGGCAAGCGTGCGGTCGGCGTGCGTTACCTGGTCGGCGCCGCCGAAGAGCGCGTCGAGGTCAAGGCACGCAAGGAAGTGCTGCTGTGCTCCGGCGCCATCGCCTCGCCGCAGATCCTGCAACGCTCCGGTGTCGGCCCGGCCGCACTGCTGAAAAAGCTCGATATTCCGGTGGTCCACGACCTGCCGGGCGTCGGTGAAAACCTGCAGGACCACCTGGAGCTGTACCTGCAATACGCGTGCACCCAACCGGTCTCGCTGTACCCGTCGCTGCTGTGGTGGAACCAGCCGGCCATTGGTGCCGAATGGCTGTTCAACGGCACCGGCATCGGCGCCAGCAACCAGTTCGAAGCCGGCGGTTTCATCCGCACCCGTCCGGAATTCGAGTGGCCGAACATCCAGTACCACTTCCTGCCGGTAGCGATTAACTACAACGGCAGCAACGGTGTGAAAGAGCACGGCTTCCAGGCGCACATGGGCTCCATGCGTTCGCCGAGCCGTGGTCGCATCCAGGCCAAGTCCAAGGACCCACGCCAGCACCCGAGCATCCTGTTCAACTACATGGCCACCGAGCAGGACTGGCAGGAATTCCGCGACGGCATCCGCCTGACCCGCGAAATCATGCAACAGCCGGCACTGGACGCCTTCCGTGGCCGCGAAATCAGCCCCGGCATCGAAGTGCAAACCGACGAGCAACTGGACAAGTTCATCCGCGAGCACGCCGAAACCGCGTTCCACCCATCCTGCTCGTGCAAGATGGGCACCGACGAGATGGCCGTGGTCGATGGCGAAGGTCGCGTGCACGGCCTGCAGGGCCTGCGTGTGGTCGATGCCTCGATCATGCCGATCATCACCACCGGCAACCTCAACGCGCCAACGATCATGATCGCCGAGAAAATCGCCGACAAAATCCGCGGTCGCAAGCCGCTGCCGCGCAGCAAGGCTGCCTACTACGTCGCCGGCGATGCGCCGGTCAAGGGCAAGCCGCTGCGTGAAGTAGGCCAGACGGCGTAAGGCGTAGAACTGCGCCGCTTCCATCGCGGGCAAGCCCGCTCCCACAAGGTTATGCGTCGATTTTGAAATCACGCGAATCCTGTGGGAGCGGGCTTGCCCGCGATGAGGCCGGGCAAACCAGTACATATTTTCCTGCCAGACACAGCAATCCCCTCCCGCACCGCTCCAACCTTGATCCCACCCCCCGCACAGGCCTACTCTAGCGCCACGCAAACGTTTCACCCTCCCCTCGCAACATCGATGCTCCACACCAAGGAGGTTCCCGAATGTTCGATTTCCATCCCCAGCTCAAGCAGCGTTTTGCTGCCTTGCGCACGGGCGCTGAATTCTTTTCCCTGCGTTATGTGCGCGAGTCCGGTCAGTACCTGTCGGTGCGAAAGAACGTCGCCGAACCGCCGAGCCTGAGCCGTGACGAAGGCGCGATGCTGACGGTGCGGGTCAACGGTGTCGAAGCCTACGCCGCCACCAACGACCTGTCGCAACAGGGCCTGCAAGCCGCCCTCGAACGTGCCGAACAGCAAGCTCGCCGCCTCAAGCCCCACGCCTTGCTGGACCTGCGCGAACATGCCGTGTCGAGTGCTTGCGCCGATTACTTTTCGCCGAACCTCGACCAGCCGTTCCCGTCCCTGAGCGACTGCTACCAGTTGCTCGGCGACGAGTCCGCCGCCGTGCCCAAGGACGAGCGCCTGGTGAACTGGCAGGTGAGCATCGGCATCACCCATGTCGAGCAGATCTACCTCAACAGCGCCGGCGCCGAATTGCGTCAGGCTCAACGCTTCGTCTACCCCGGCCTCGACGTCACCGCCTACGACGGCAACGACAGCCAGACCCGCAGCCTCGGTCGCGAGAACTTCGGCCAACAAGGTGGCGCCGACGTTATCAGCCGTTGCGGCCTGGTCGGTGCCGGGCCGACCGTCGCCGACCAGGCGCTGCAATTGCTGCTGGCGCCGAACACGCCCCAAGGCCCGCGCGATCTGCTGCTGATGCCTGACCAGATGATGCTGCAGATCCATGAATCCATCGGCCACCCGCTGGAGCTGGATCGCATCCTCGGTGACGAACGCAATTACGCGGGCACCAGCTTCGTCAAAGCCGAAGACTTCGGCCGCCTGCAATACGGCTCGAAACTGCTCAACGTGACCTTCGACCCGGACATCCCCGAACAACTCGCCAGTTACGGCCATGACGACGATGGCAGCGCCGCCAGCAAACAGTTCCTGATCCGTGAAGGCCTGCTGCTGCGGCCATTGGGTGGCGCGTTGTCGCAATTCCGCGCCGGCCTGGAAGGCGTCGCCAACAGCCGCGCCTGCGGCTGGAACCGCCCGCCGATCGACCGCATGGCCAACCTCAACATCGAGCCTGGCGATCAGCCGCTGGAGCAACTGGTTGGCAACATTGAGCACGGCATCTTGATGAGCACCAACCGCTCGTGGTCCATCGACGATGCACGCAACAAGTTCCAGTTCGGCTGCGAATGGGGCCAGTTGATTGAAAACGGCGAACTCAAGGGCGTGGTGAAAAACCCGAATTACCGGGCGATTTCCGCGCAGTTCTGGAAGAGCCTCAACGCTGTCGGCGATGCCAGCACCTTCGAGGTGCTCGGCACCCCCAACTGCGGCAAAGGCGAACCGAATCAGGTGATCCGCGTCGGCCATGCCTCGCCGGCCTGTGTGTTCAGCCATGTGGATGTGTTCGGAGGAGACGCCTGATGAGTCCATCGAAAACCCAGGCCGAGTCGTTCAAGGCATTGGTCGCCGGTTTGCGTGAAGCCCTGCGCGAACCGGAACAGTTCACCCTCAGTTATGCCGCCGAGTCGTCGGCTTTCGTCCGTTTCAACCACGCCAAGGTGCGCCAGTCCGGTCAAGTGCAGCAGGCAAGCATCGGTTTGAAATTGATCAACGAGGGTCGTCATGCGGATTTGCACATCACCCTGGCTGGCGACCCCGACGTCGACTTGCAGCGTCTGTCCGAAGGCCTGCAACAGCTGCGGGAAACCTTGCCGCTGCTGCCGCAGGACCCGTATCTGCTGCTGAACTACAACAGCTGGCAGAGCAAGAACGTGCAGGAGCATCCGCTGCCGGACACCGAGCAAGTGGTCGCTGAAATCGCTCAAGCCGCGCAAGGCCTGGATCTGGTCGGTTTCTATGCCGCCGGTCACATCAGCCGTGGCTTTGCCAGCTCCTCCGGCGCCTTCGGCTGGCATCAGGCCAACAGTTTCAATTTCGATTTCAGCCTGTTTCATGAAAACGGCCAGGCGGTGAAAGCCAGCTACGCCGGGCACGACTGGAGCAGCGAAGGCTTCGCCAGGCGCTTCCGGCAGGCCCGCGAGCAGCTTGAGTTCCTGGGCCGCCCCTTGCGCACCTTGGCGCCGGGCCAGTACCGCGCCTATCTTGCGCCAGCCGCATTGGAAGAGATCATGAGCATGCTGTGCTGGGGCGGTTTTTCGGCGCAGTCGATTGCCAGCAAAAACAGCCCGCTGCAGAAGCTCTACGGGGGCGACCAGGCGTTCAGCCCGCAGGTCTCGCTGGACGAAAAGGTCAGCGGCTCGTTGAGCCCGGCGTTCTCCGACGAAGGCTATCCGCGCAGTGATCTCAAGTTGATTGTCGAGGGCAAGGCCGGGGCGCAATTGGTGGGTTCTCGCAGTGCCGCCGAATATGGCCTGACCGCCAACGGCGCCAGCGGCGGCGAATCACCCAGTGCCTTGAACATGAAGGGCGGCGTGCTGCCTGAATCGGAAATCCTCAAGGAGCTGGGCACCGGCTTGTACATCAGCAACCTGTGGTACCTGAACTACTCGGACCAACCGGCGGCGCGCCTGACCGGCATGACCCGGTTTGCGACGTTCTGGGTCGAAAACGGCGAGATTCAGGCACCGGTCAGCACCATGCGTTTCGACGACAGCGCCTTCAGCCTGCTCGGTTCGCAGTTGGAGGCGTTGACCCAGGAACGCGAGATGCTGTTATCGGCCAGTACCTACAGCCAGCGGGCCACGGCTTCGGCGTTGTTGCCGGGGGCGCTGGTCAGCAAACTTACCTTGACCCTGTAAAAGCGCAAAACCCTGTAGGAGCGAGCCTGCTCGCGATGGTGGTGAACGATAGCGCGGGGAACCTGATACCCCGCGGCGTCCTTGAGTTCATCGTCGAAACGCCGCCCGGAGCAGGCTCGCTCCTACAGGAATGGTGTAAAGCTCACATTAACACGAGGTCCCATGCCCAACCGCCCACCTCTCGACGCTGTCACCGCCCGCTGGGTGCCGTGGGTCGTCGCCATTGCCTTTTTCATGCAGTCCCTCGACGGGACGATCCTCAATACCGCCCTGCCGGCCATGGCCGCAGACCTGGCCGAAGACCCGCTGCGCATGCAAGGTGTGATCATCGCCTACATGCTCACGGTCGCCTTGCTGATCCCGGCTTCGGGCTGGATCGCCGATCGCTTCGGCACCCGGAAAATCTTCTTCGGCGCGATCCTGCTGTTCAGCATCGGTTCATTGCTGTGCGCGCTGTCGACCAGCCTGACCCTGCTGATCGGCGCCCGGGTCATCCAGGGCCTGGGCGGCGCCCTGATGTTGCCGGTCGGGCGGTTGGTGGTGCTGCGCGCCTACCCACGCTCGGAACTGGTGCGAATCATGGGTTTCATCACCATTCCCGGCCTGCTCGGCCCGTTGATCGGCCCGACCATGGGCGGCTGGATGGTGCAATACCTGACGTGGCACTGGATCTTCCTGATCAACCTGCCGGTGGGGGTGGTCGGTTGTTATGCCGTGTGGAAATTCATCCCGGACCTGCGCGGCAACGAGCGCACCCGTTTCGATAGCCTGGGTTTCCTGCTGTTCGGCGCGGCGATGATTCTGATCACCATCGCCATGGAAGGCCTGGGCGAACTGCACCTGCCGCACCTGCGGGTGATGTTGCTGCTGTTCGGCGGCATGGCTTGCCTGGCGGCCTACTGGCTTCGTGCCGGACACATCGAAAACCCGCTGTTCGCGCCTTCGCTGTTCAAGACCCGCACCTTTGCCGTCGGCATTCTGGGCAATCTGTTCGCCCGACTGGGCAGCGGCGCCCTGCCGTTTCTGGTGCCGTTGCTGCTGCAAGTGGCGCTGGGCTATTCACCGTCCCAGGCCGGGATGAGCATGCTGCCGCTGGCGGCTGCCGCGATGATCGCCAAGTGGGTGGCGCGCCCGCTGATCGAGCGTCTGGGCTACCGCATCGTGCTGACCGGCAACACCCTGGCCTTGGGCATCATGCTGGCGAGCATGGGCCTGGTCAGTGAACAGACGCCGTACTGGTTGCTGCTGTGCCTGCTGGCGGTCCTGGGTGCAATCAACTCCTTGCAGTTCACCGCCATGAACACCGTGACCCTGATCGACCTCGACGACGCCAGTGCCAGCAGCGGCAACAGCCTGCTGTCGGTGGTCGCGCAATTGTCCCTGAGCCTGGGCGTGGCCTGCGCCGGTGCGTTGCTTGGCGGCTTCACGGCGGAGATCGGAAATGACGGCGTGGAAACCGTGCTGGGCGCGTTCCAACTGACCTTTGTGACCGTCGGCATCATGGCGATGCTGGCCGCGACGATCTTCTCGCAGCTCTCAAGAGAAGACGGACGGCGCGTCAAACGTCCGGAAGAACACATCGAGCCTTAGGGCGAATGGCCATCGGGCTGGTACACTGCGCGACATTTTGTTTTGCAGGCCAGTCCCGTGACCACCATCGCCACCGCTTTTAATACTTTGCCGCTGTCCGCCGCCATGCTGGCTAACCTCGACTCCCTCGGTTATGCCCAGATGACGCCGATCCAGGCGCAAAGCTTGCCGGTGATCCTCAAGGGGATGGACCTGATCGCCCAGGCCAAGACCGGCAGCGGCAAGACCGCGGCCTTCGGTATCGGCCTGCTGAACCCGATCAATCCGCGCTACTTCGGTTGCCAGGCACTGATCCTGTGCCCGACGCGCGAGCTGGCCGACCAGGTCGCCAAGGAAATCCGTCGCCTGGCCCGTGCCGAAGACAACATCAAGGTCCTGACCCTGTGCGGCGGCGTGTCCCTCGGCCCGCAGATCGCTTCGCTGGAGCACGGCGCGCACATCATCGTCGGCACTCCAGGGCGCATTCAGCAGCACCTGCGCAAAGGTTCGCTGGTGCTCCACGGCCTGAACACCCTGATCCTCGACGAAGCCGACCGCATGCTCGACATGGGTTTCTACGATTCCATCGAAGAAATCATCATGCAGGCCCCGGAACGTCGCCAGACCCTGCTGTTCTCCGCCACCTACCCGGTGGGCATCAAGCAGTTGGCCTCGAAGTTCATGCGTAACCCGCAGCAAGTGAAGGCCGAGGCGTTCCACGACGACACACAGATCGAGCAGCGCTTCTACGAAATCTCCCCGGAAGAGCGCATGAGCGCGGTGACCAAGGTACTGGGCCACTTCCGTCCGGCGTCCTGCGTAGCCTTCTGCTTCACCAAGCAGCAGGTTCAGGAAACCGTCGATCACCTGACCGCCAAAGGCATTTCCGCCGTCGGCCTGCACGGCGATCTGGAACAGCGTGATCGCGACCAGGTCCTGGCGATGTTCGCCAACCGCAGTACTTCGGTACTGGTCGCCACCGACGTTGCAGCACGTGGCCTGGACATCGACTCGCTGGACATGGTGATCAACGTCGAGCTGGCCCGTGACTCGGAAATCCACATCCACCGCGTCGGCCGTACCGGTCGCGCCGGTGAGAAAGGCCTGGCGATCAGCCTGGTGGCGCCGTCCGAAGCGCAGCGCGCCCAAGCCATCGAACAGTTGCAGAAATCGCCGTTGACCTGGGACCAGGTGGACAACCTCACGTCCCAGGGTGGTGGTCCGCTGCTGCCACAGATGAGCACCCTGTGCATTGGTGCCGGCCGCAAGGACAAGGTACGCCCGGGCGACATTCTCGGCGCACTGACCGGCGATGCCGGTATTCCCGGCGCTCAGGTGGGCAAGATTGCGATTTTCGATTTCCAGGCCTATGTGGCGGTTGAGCGTGGCATCGCCAAACAAGCCCTGCAGCGCCTGAACGACGGCAAGATCAAGGGCCGTTCGCTGCGCGTGCGTATTTTGTAAAAAACGCCACCGACCCTGTGGGAGCGGGCTTGCCCGCGATGAGGTCAGTACATTCAACATTCATTTTGCCTGTCAGTCCGCCATCGCGGGCAAGCCCGCTCCCACAATGGTTTCTGGGGAACATGAATTTTGTCTGAGGACACCGTTTTGCGCTCTACCGAAGTCGTGATCATTGGCGCTGGCGCCGCAGGGTTGATGTGCGCGCTGACAGCCGCCGGGCGCGGGCGCAAGGTGCTGTTGCTCGACCACGCGAACAAGGCCGGCAAGAAAATCCTGATGTCAGGCGGCGGCCGCTGCAATTTCACCAACATGTACACAGAACCCGGCAATTTCCTTTCGCAGAACGCGCATTTCTGCAAATCCGCCCTGGCCCGCTACACCCAGTGGGATTTCATCGGCATGGTCGCCAAGCACGGCGTGCCGTACCACGAGAAAAAGCTCGGCCAGTTGTTCTGCGATAACAAATCCAGCGACATCCTCGAAATGCTGCTCAACGAGTGTGATCAGGTCGGCGTCAGCCTGCACCTGGACACCTCGATCCAGACCATCGAGAAGCTCGAAAAGGGCTACCTGCTGGACACCACGTTGGGCCAGGTCACCTGTGAATCCCTGGTGATCGCCACCGGCGGCCTGTCGATTCCGACCCTGGGCGCCACCGGTTTCGGCTATCAGGTGGCCAGGCAGTTCGGCCACGAATTGCTGCCAACCCGCGCCGGGCTGGTGCCGTTCACCATTACCGATCAGCTCAAGGAACTGTGCACCGAGCTGTCCGGCACTTCGGTCGATTGCCTGGTGAGCTGCAATGACCAGAGCTTCCGCGAGAACATCCTGTTCACTCACCGCGGCCTGAGTGGCCCGGCGATTCTGCAGATTTCTTCGTTCTGGGAGCCCGGCGACACGGTCGAGATCAACCTGATGCCCGACCATGACGTGCCGTCCTGGCTGCAACAGCAACAAGCCGAACGCCCCAACAGCGAGCTGAAAACCCTGCTCGGTGAAATCTTCACCAAGAAGATGGCCAACCTCCTGGCGGACAACTGGTTCGTCTCCAAACCGATGAAGCAGTACACCCACGCTGAAATGGCTGCCATCGCCGAAAAACTGGCGTGCTGGAAAATCGTGCCGGCCGGCACCGAAGGCTACCGCACCGCCGAAGTGACCCTGGGTGGCGTCGATACCAACGAGGTCTCGTCCAAGACCATGGAATCGCTGAAAAGCCCTGGCCTGTACTTCATCGGCGAAGTGCTCGACGTAACCGGGCACCTGGGCGGTTTCAACTTCCAGTGGGCCTGGGCCTCCGGCTACGCTGCTGCGCAGTACGTCTGACCAATGTAAATACAATTCCTGTGGGAGCTGGCTTGCCAGCGATGAGGCCGGTACATCCAACGTCTTTGTTGACTGCCAGGTCGCTATCGCTGGCAAGCCAGCTTCCACAGGGTTCTATATCAATCTCAAAGATTGCGGTCGACACAGGATCTCAAAGGAACAGATTTTGCTGTCAGATGTGATCGGCGCCATTGCGTCGGCGTCATTACTGGCTCAATTTAGCGTCATCGCCTCGGAAGGCCCTCGCACTTCATGTCATCGACCTCGTTTCGTCAGTCTTTGCGGCGCCTTTGGGCGCTGGATAAATTCAGTTACAGCGTGCGGGTGTTCATCGCCCTGACCGGCACCATGGCGCTGTGTTGGTATCAGGATGAAATGGGGCTGCTGATCCCGCTGTTCCTGGGGATTATCGCCAGCGCCCTGGCCGAGACCGACGATAGCTGGCAAGGTCGACTCAACGCACTGGCGGTGACGCTGGTGTGTTTCCTGGTCGCCGCGCTGTCGGTTGAACTGCTGTTCCCCTACCCCATCATTTTCATCATTGCCTTCGCCCTGGCTGCGTTCTGCCTGACGATGCTCGGTGCCCTGGGCGAACGCTATGGCGCGATTGCCTCGGCGACGCTGATTCTGTCGGTCTACACCATGATCGGCGTCGACCAGCGCGGCGGCGCGGTCACCGATTTCTGGCACGAACCCGTGCTACTGGTGGCCGGTGCGGCCTGGTACGGTTTTCTGTCGGTGTTGTGGCAGGCGCTGTTTTCCAATCAGCCGGTGCAACAAAGCCTGGCGCGGTTGTTCCGTGAATTGGGTTTTTACCTGAAGTTGAAGTCGTCGCTGTTCGAGCCGATCCGCCAGTTGGACGTGGAAGCACGGCGCCTGGAACTGGCCCAGCAGAACGGTCGCGTGGTCGCCGCGCTGAACGCCGCCAAGGAAATCATCCTGCATCGGGTCGGCAACGGTCGGCCGGGCTCGAAAGTCAGCCGTTACTTGAAGCTGTACTTTCTCGCCCAGGACATCCACGAACGCGCCAGCTCCTCGCACTACCCGTATAACGCACTGGCCGAGGCGTTTTTCCACAGTGACGTGCTGTTCCGCTGCCAACGCCTGCTGCGTCAGCAGGGCAAGGCCTGCCGGGCGCTGGCCGAATCGATCCAGATGCGCCAGCCGTTCATCTATGACGCAAGCTTCGCCGAAGCCCTGAGCGACCTGCACGCCTCCCTCGAACACCTGCGCATCCAGAGCAACCCGGCCTGGCGCGGTTTGCTGCGCTCGTTGCGGGCACTGGCGGCCAACCTCGCCACCCTTGACCGTTTGCTCAGCGACGCCAGCAACCCCGACGCCCTGGCCGACGCCACCGACAGCAGCCTGCTCGACCGCTCGCCACGCAACCTCAAGGATGTCTGGGTACGCCTGCGCACGCAGCTGACGCCGACGTCCCTGCTGTTCCGCCACGCCCTGCGTTTGCCCTTGGCCCTGAGCGTCGGCTACGCGATGGTGCATTTGATCCACCCGTCCCAGGGCTACTGGATCATCCTGACCACGCTCTTTGTCTGTCAGCCGAACTACGGCGCGACCCGGCGCAAGCTCGGTCAACGGATCATCGGCACCGCCATCGGCCTGACCCTGGCCTGGGCACTGTTCGACTTGTTCCCCAATCCGTTGATCCAGTCGTGCTTCGCGATTGCCGCCGGGGTGGTGTTCTTTACCAACCGCACCACCCGCTACACCGCGGCGACGGCGGCGATTACCTTGATGGTGCTGTTCTGTTTCAACCAGGTGGGCGACGGCTACGGATTGTTTCTGCCACGGCTGCTCGACACCCTGCTCGGCGGGCTGATCGCCGGGCTCGCGGTGCTGCTGTTCCTGCCGGACTGGCAGGGTCGACGCCTGAACAAGGTGCTGGCCAATACCCTGACCTGCAACAGCATTTATCTGCGCCAGATCATGCAGCAATACGCCGCTGGCAAGAGCGACGACCTGGCGTATCGCCTGGCCCGGCGCAACGCGCACAACGCTGACGCGGCGCTGTCGACCACGCTGGCGAACATGCTGATGGAGCCGGGGCATTTCCGTAAGGAGGCCGATGTTGGCTTCCGCTTCCTGGTGCTCTCGCACACATTGCTCAGTTACCTGTCTGGACTGGGCGCACACCGGGAAACCCAACTGCCGCCGGATGTTCGC
Organism: Pseudomonas moorei; assembly: GCF_008801475.1. Taxonomy (GTDB): domain Bacteria; phylum Pseudomonadota; class Gammaproteobacteria; order Pseudomonadales; family Pseudomonadaceae; genus Aquipseudomonas; species Aquipseudomonas moorei. The sequence goes on from NZ_VZPP01000002.1 coordinate 29,621, forward strand.
GAGCAGTTGATCGAAGGCGCCGGCGTGAAGCTGGCCGCCAGCATCGACGAAATCGCCCAAGGGCTTGCCAGCAAAGCGGCGATTGCCATTCAGAGTGATGAGGAAGAAGCGCTGGCCAATACGCTTGAGCAGATGCCCGATGAAATCGATGAAGGCCAACGGCTGGTTCAGACACAACTGGCGTTGATCTGCCGGCAACTGGGGCCGCTAAGGACGCTGGCGGCGCATTTGATCAAGGATACGAGCGAGGATTGAGGGCTGCGGCGTCCTGACGGACGTCATCGCTGGCAAGCCAGCTCCCACAGGGAAATGGGGTAGACACAAATCCTATGTAACCCATAGGGAAATGGGTTGGACACAAACCCTTTGTAACCCACCGGATACTGTGGGAGCTGGCTTGCCAGCGATGAGGCCATCAGCCCCGCCACAAAGCCTACATCCCATGCTGCTTCATCAACCGCTCATAACTGCCATCCGCCTTCATCGCCGCGATCTCGCGGTCGAAACTCGCGACGATCTGCTCATGCTGCGGGTTCTTCAGGCTGACCAGGATATGCAGGCTGTTCTCGCTCAGGGGCTTGGGCAGAAACTCCACGGCGTTGCGCACTTTGGCTGATTCACGGGCCAGGTAATACCGGGCGACGTACTCGTCTTCCAGGGTCAGCTTGACCCTGTCGGCGGCGACCATCCGCACGGCCATGGCAAAGTTGTGTACCGGGATTTTCTGCAGGGATTCGTCTTCATCGAACGCCGCCGAATAGGCATAGCCACGCACGACCGCGATCGGATAGGTGTGCAGTTGCTGCAAATTGTTGAATTCGATTGGCGCGTCCTTGCGCTTGAGAAAGCGCACGCGATTGAGCAGGTACTCAGATGAAAACTGGCCGAGCTTTGTGCGCTCGTCGGTGTACCAGGCGTTGACCAGCACGTCGTAGCGTCCTTCGCCCACGCCCAACAGTGCGCGTGCCCAAGGCACCTGCTCGAAATCGCTGGCATAGCCGGCGCGCGCCAGGGCGGTGCTGACAATATCGGTGGCCAACCCACCATTGATCAGCGTGGCGTCGGTAAACGGAGGCCAGGCATCCGCCACCAGTCGCAGCTTCTCCGCCGCGGCACTTTGAGTCAGCAACAGCAATCCAATCAAAGCAAAGGCTCGATGCAATCGCGGCATGCTAGAAAATCCTTAGCGGGCGGGCTGCCCGACGTGTTTTCAGCCAAACTCCAAGCCCCGTACCGGCACGCCCAGGCACTAACGTTAGCTCATTGAAGCCACTGCACATCGCTTGATCCCAGATTACACAAAGAAGACAGCGGCGCGAGAAATGAATGATGGCATTTTGGTCTTTTTCACAGATTTCTCCGCCTTCAAGACATCCAGCGTCGAGGCGCTTAGTATCTCAGGGACGTTTTCAGGGAATCAGGAACATGACAATCGATTGGGTCTGCAAACACCATAGCGATCTGGGCAAGGAACAGCTGTACGCCATTCTGCAATTGCGCGCAGAGGTATTTGTCGTCGAACAGAAATGCGTCTATCAGGATATCGATGGCCAGGACCTGGAAGGTGACACCTGCCATTTGATGGCGTGGGACGGCGATCGCCTGGTGGCCTATCTGCGCCTGCTGGACCCCGAGCTACAGGGCGGCGACGTGGTGATCGGGCGAGTGGTCATTGCTCCCGCTGCACGGGGCACCGGGCTAGGTCACGAGCTGATGGCCCAGGCGCTGAAGCAGGCCGAAAAGTACTGGCCCGAGATCCCGATCTACCTCTCTGCCCAGGCGCATTTGCAGGGGTACTACGGGCGGTACGGGTTTGTGGTGGCGGGTGAGGAGTATGTCGAGGATGGCATTCCACATATAGGCATGCGTCGCCAGTAAGGGCTCCATCGCTGGCAAGCCAGCTCCCACAGTTTTTGCGAACGATACAAACCTTGTGGGAGCGTGGCTTGCCCGCGATGGCCTCATCATCGGCGCCACAAAATCTCAGGGATACTCCAGCACCGCCTTGATCTGCCGCAAATTGCGCTCGATCCATCCCCGATCGATCGCTCCCCACTCGCGAATCCGATAGCGCCCGGCGTGGTTGCGTGCGCCCTCTTCCTGCTCGAACTCGCAAACGATATCCAGGTCCGCCAACGCGGCGATGGTGTCCTGGGCCGTGCGTCGTGGCATCCCGGTGACCTCGGTCAATGCCGGGACGCTGCTGGCCAGCCCGCTGTCGATCAGATACGCCACATACAGTCGACGGTAGAAGCTGCTTTTGGTCTTGCTGACATCCATCTGACGATCCTTTTCTTTTATTGCATATCCCGCCAGGTCAGGTACACCCGCACATCGAACTCCACCTGGTGATAGCCCGGCAGCATGTGTTCGCACAGTTTGTAGAACGCCTTGTTGTGATCGGATTCCTTGAAGTGCGCCAACTCATGCACCACGATCATTTTCAGAAACTCGGAAGGCGCTTCCTTGAACAGCGAGGCGATGCGAATTTCCTTCTTGGCCTTGAGCTTGCCGCCTTGCACCCGGGAAATCGTGGTGTGCAGGCCGAGCGCACGGTGGGTCAGGTCCAGACGGTTGTCGAACAACACCTTGTCGATGGCCGGGGCGTTGCGCAGGTATTCCTGCTTGAGGTCGAGCGCGTAGGTGTACAGCGCCTTATCGCTCTGCACGCCGTGTTTTTCCGGATAACGCTGACTCAGGTAGTCGCCCAGCCGATCGTCAGCGATCAACTGGCGTACCTGGTCCTGCAACGTGGCGGGATAAGCCTGGAGGTATTTCAACGCGGTCATCGGTGCGGCAACACAAGTGACGAAAAGGTCGCCAGTGTAGCGAATTCAGCCAGTCAGCGCGCTCCAGTCAAACGGCTGCGCAAAGTGGCCGATGTCCTCGGCCATCATCGGACGCGATACCAGAAAGCCCTGCACATACTCGCAGCCATGGGCTTGCAGCCAGTCGTACTGCGCCATGGTTTCCACCCCTTCGGCAATCACCAGCATCCCGTACTGCTTGCACAGCTCGATGACATTGCGCACCAGCGCTGCATCCCGTGAAGAATCCGGTAGCCGGGCGATTAAATGGCGGTCAAGTTTGAGCGTATCCAGTTCCAGATCGCGCAAATGAGCCAGCGAGCATGGGCCGGAACCGAAGTCATCCAGCGCGACCCGGACCCCAAGATTACGCAGCAAACGCAGCTGTTTACGGGTTTCTTCCGGATGATGCATCAAGGCCGCTTCCGTCACCTCGACTTCCAGATGACGCGCCTGCAAGCCATGTCGCTCCAGCACCTGGCGCAACTCGGTGACCAGATTGGGCATGGCAAATTGCGTGCTGCTCAAACTGACGCCCAGCACCAGATCCTCGGCAAACAGCGCTTCCCAGGCTTTGCGCTGCCCGGCACCGCGATGGTAAATCCAGCTGCCCAGCCGACTGATCAACCGCGCCTCTTCCAGCAATGGCAAAAACAGCCCTGGAGGCACATCGCCAACGCTGGGGTGCTGCCAGCGCAGCAACGCCTCGAAGCCACGAATCTGCCCGTCGGCGATGGACACCTGGGGTTGATACACCAGATTGAAATCGCGATTCTCGATGGCCGTGCGCACACTTTCTTCGAGCATCAGCCGCGAGCGTGCCCGTCCATTCATTTCATGATCGTAAAAGCGATATTGCTGTCGCCCGGCGCGCTTGGCCTCGTACATGGCGATGTCGGAAGCCCGCAGCAAACCGTCCAGATTGGCACCGCAATCCGGGAATGTGGCGATGCCGATGCTCGCACCCAAGGCAATATCAAGACCGTCGATCTGCTGACAAATCGAAACCCGCTCGATCAGTTTTTCCGCGATCTTGGCCGCTTGCTCCGGGAATTCCAGGTCCAGAAACGCGGTGAATTCGTCGCCGCCCATGCGCGCCAGGATATCGAACGGCCGCAGGCAGGCCTTCAGTTGCTCGGAAACCCAACGCAGCACCCGGTCGCCGGCATCGTGACCGAGGGAATCGTTGACTCGCTTGAAGCCATCGAGGTCCAGGTACAACAGCACCCAGGCACTGTCGGAGCGTTCGCCGCGCAGCAGCAGGTTCTCCACGGTCTGGTAAAAACCGCGCCGATTGAGCAGCCCGGTGAGCGGGTCGGTGACCGCCTGGGATTCCAGTTGCTGATGCAGGTGACGCACCACCGACATGTCCTGGATCGTCACCACCATTGCCCGCTGTTCGGCGGGCAACGGCGCGCAGGACAGGGCCACCGGCACCTGCTGACCGGGCGCGGTACGCAGCAGCGCATCATGCAGGCGCAAGGTTTCGCCGCGCCTGTACCCGGCCAACAGATCCGAATCGGCCCAGACCGGGACATGCGGTTTTTGCAGGAAATCCAGAAACTCCCGGCCTTGCAGTTCTTGCACCGGGGCCGTGAGCAGCCGCGAGATCGCCGGGTTGGCAAAGCCGATCCGGCCGTCTTCGCCAACCACCAGAATGCCCTCGGCGGCGTTATCCAACACCGAGGCATTGAAGGCGCGAGCGACTTCCAGGTCATGGCTCAGGCGCTGCAATGCCCGGCGATTACGCTGGTGCTCCAGCAATGCCTGAACCTTGGGCTTGAGAATTTGCGGGTCGAACGGCTTGAACAGGTAATCCACCGCGCCACTGGCATAACCCTTGATCACGGCATCCTGGGACTGTTCATTGGCCGTCAGGAAAATTATCGGTGTGAGGCAGGTTCGCTGACTGCCGCGCATCAGGCGCGCGACTTCAAAACCATCCATGCCCGGCATCTGCACATCCAGCAGCACCAGGTCGACATCGTGTTCCAGCAACAGGCTGAGGGCTTCGAAACCCGAAGCCGCGGTGATGACTTGCCAGTCCTGGCGCTGCAACAACGCGCGCATGCTGATCAGGTTTTCAGGGTAATCGTCGACGATTAATAAGGTTGAGCTGCCTTCGACTGGCTTCGGGTGGGCGCATTCCATGCTGCTTCTCTATATTCGGGACGTCAGGCCGGGCTCTTGTGAAAACCGGACAAATACTAAGCCTTCACTCTAGACCCGGATCCGGAAAATCAGAAGGTGTCAGAGCGCCATCATTTAACTGAAGGGTTCATTTGCCGACTAACGGTCGGCGCTACAGCCCGCTAAAACTGGCATAGATGGCATTTCGACAGGATGTTGGCGCCAGCAAACCGCCAGACGGGCATTAACAAAAAAGTCCTCTACGCTTATAAAGGCCGCCCAAAGGCGCGTGCTAGAGCGATTGGTACGCGCGTGCAGTAAAAATTCGTGGAAGTTTCTGACTATGATCGACCTCGCAACCTGGAACCTCAGCGTTCCCGTCGGCAGTCCGCCGTACACCGTTGAAACCTCCAAACTGGTGAACGGCTTCAAGGATCAATACTTCCATTCCGACACCGGCACGCTGTTCTTCTGGACCCCGGTGACCGGCTCGCGCACTGAAAACGCCATTTACCCACGCACCGAACTGCGGGAAACCTACAGCAATGGCACGCTGAAAAACTGGTACTACCCGGACGCCGACAACTCCCTGCGCGCCACCCTGGCGGTGAACCAGGTACCCAGTTCGGGCAAGATCGTGATTGGCCAGATCCATGCCTATAAAAGCCAGAAGCCCTTGGTGAAGGTCGAGTACCAATACAAGACCTCGACCTTGACCGGCAACATCGTCGCCAAAGTGCGCATGCACCCCGATGACGATGAGGGCCGGGTGATCACCATCGCCACCGGTGTGAAACTCAATCAGCAGTTCTCCTACCTTATCCACCTCAGCCCTGGCGGCGCGCTTGGCATCAGCGCGGCGGGTTACCAGTGGGATACCAATATCAGCGCGACGTGGCGCGATAAACCGTTGTACTTCAAGGCCGGGGTGTATGTGCAGGACAACACCGGATATACCAGCGAGGGCGGGATGGTGACGTTCAGCAAGCTGGACATTGATCACGATAAATAACGGTCTTGTCCTTCAAGTCCCGAAACACCTGACGAGGCTGCAACAGAGTGACCCGGCGCGACCGAAAACCCGCCGGATCACTTGCTCGTCCTGAAGTCTAGCGAACGCACATCAGCATGAAACTCTTCGACGTCCCCACATCCTTTTCTGAACTGCCTGATATTTGGGTGATCACTTTCAACTTACGCGTCGTCGGCGTTCCAGCCAGTTTGGCTTGAGCGAATAACAAATCGTCGTATGACTCAACATCGGTTACTGATACAGAGCAGAACTCTGACGCTCGCTCAAATACGCCAGCCTTGAGGGATATTTCATATTCAGAAAAATATCCCGGCCGGGGGTAATGTTTCACACCACTGATCCATTCGGGTGACTGCCTTATCACTGCACCCTTGCTATCAATTGAGGCCGTAAAGAAGCGGTCTGCAGCATGGGCACCGGCCGAGCCAGCCCCCATGAACAACATCGATAAAACATAAAGACCTGGTTGCTTGATATTTTTTCCAGAAAACATGCTCAAGTTCCTCTTCCATGAATAAACAAAATCGATGGCAATCCAGCCATCGACAAACTCATTTAGCGCATGCCCTATACCCTGTCAAAGGCCACCAAAACAAACGGAAAAATACCTGCTCATTGAGCAACTCTTCCTACAACTAATAAAATGAATAGATTCAAGCTTCGACTTTTAACACGCCCATAAAAAAACCCGCCTTCCGACGGGTTTTTCATGCAAATAAAACGCTGGAGGCTTAGTTGACCTTGGCGTTCAACTCACCTTTCAGGTAACGCTGGAACATCGCTTCCAGGGAGATCGGCTTGATCTTCGAAGCGTTGCCCGCGGTGCCGAAGGCTTCGTAGCGAGCGATGCACACGTCGCGCATGGCGGTTACGGTGGCGCCGAAGAATTTACGCGGATCGAATTCGCTCGGGTTGGTGGCCATCAGGCGACGCATTGCGCCAGTGGATGCCAGACGCAGGTCGGTGTCGATGTTGACCTTGCGCACGCCGTGCTTGATGCCTTCAACGATTTCTTCAACCGGTACGCCGTAGGTTTCTTTGATGTCGCCGCCGTACTGGTTGATGATCGCCAGCCACTCTTGCGGAACCGAAGACGAACCGTGCATCACCAGGTGAGTGTTCGGGATGCGCTTGTGGATTTCCTTGATGCGATCGATCGCCAGCACGTCGCCGGTAGGTGGCTTGGTGAACTTGTAGGCGCCGTGGCTGGTGCCGATGGCGATGGCCAGGGCATCGACCTGAGTACGCTTGACGAAGTCAGCGGCTTCTTCCGGGTCGGTCAGCATCTGGCTGTGATCCAGAACGCCTTCGGCACCGATACCGTCTTCTTCACCGGCCATGCCGGTTTCCAGCGAACCCAGGCAGCCCAGCTCGCCTTCTACCGAAACGCCGCAGGCGTGAGCCATGGCCACGGTTTGCTGGGTGACACGGACGTTGTAGTCGTAGTCGGTCGGGGTCTTGCCGTCTTCGCCCAGGGAGCCGTCCATCATCACCGAGCTGAAGCCCAGCTGGATGGAACGCTGGCAGACGTCAGGGCTGGTGCCGTGGTCCTGGTGCATGCACACCGGGATGTGCGGGAATTCTTCGATTGCCGCCAGGATCAGGTGACGCAGGAACGGCGCGCCGGCGTATTTGCGAGCACCGGCCGAAGCCTGGACGATCACCGGGGAGTCAGTCTTGTCAGCGGCTTCCATGATGGCGCGCATCTGCTCAAGGTTGTTGACGTTGAAGGCTGGAACGCCGTAGCCGAACTCGGCTGCGTGGTCCAGCATCTGGCGCATGCTGATAAGTGCCATTGTGTGTGTCTCTCCCGGTTTGGGTCGTTAATCGTGCCAGCCTGCCGTAGCGGCGGCGGCTATTCAAGTTATTGCAGATCGGGGGTTGGCCCGGGCTGCGAATTCGGTGTTACCAAAACCTCAAACACTACAAAGATCCCTGTGGGAGCGAGCCCGCTCGCGATGGACTTCTGGACAACGCGTTTAACCAGATAGCCAGCGTTATCGTTAACGACCATCGCGAGCAGGCTCGCTCCCACATTGGGTCCGTGGTGTGTCAATCATTGCGCTTTACAACCACGCCCGATCAAATCATTGGTGGCGACCCAGTAAACCAGGCCTTCCTCACCTTTTATGTGAAAAGCCAGCATGTTGTCGCTGTACAACGAACCGGACGCGCCCGGTTCCTGCTTCAAGCGGTAGACCTGATCGGCACCGCCCAGGCGCACGTCAACTGCCTTGCGGCTGTCATCGGTGTAGCGCCAAAGCACTTTGGCCTGGCTGTCGCAGGTCCAGGTGGTCCAGTTATCCACAGGAGCGGACGACTGGAACAGGTTCAACTGAGAACAACCGGCCAGCAACGACAACGCCGCGACGGCGATAAAACCTTTCATCCGTGCTCCTCGACTGACAGCACACGCCGCCAGCCCTGAGTAATCAGTCAGACCCGTCAAGGGCAACCATGTTCCTTGGCGGGAGTCTGTGTCTCGTATTTGTCCAGGCCATCAGGCCCGGAACGCTTGTTGATCACCGGATTGGTTTCCGCCTGCCACTCGGCCTGGTAGCAGCCGTTCTGGGGCGCAACCGGTGCAGGCTCCGGCGTGGCTTTCGGGTTACTCCCGCAAGCCGCCAGTGAGCCCGCGACGACCAACAGCGCTAGCGTCTTGACCATGTGAACACTCCCTTGCCAGGTCAAACGGGCGACCCTCAGGCCTTGGCCCGGCTTTCCAGGACTTCAACGGCAGGCAGCACTTTGCCTTCGACGAATTCGAGGAACGCGCCGCCACCGGTAGAAATGTAGGAGATTTGCCCGGCAACGCCATACTTATCGATAGCGGCCAGGGTGTCGCCACCGCCGGCAATGGAGAACGCCGCGCTGTCCGCGATGGCCTGGGCCAGCACTTTGGTGCCGTTACCGAACTGATCGAATTCGAACACGCCGACCGGGCCGTTCCACAGGATGGTCTTCGTCGATTTCAGCAGCTCGGCGAAATTCGCGGCGGTCTGTGGGCCGATGTCCAGGATCATGTCGTCGGCCGCCACGTCGGCGATCAGCTTGACGGTCGCTTCGGCGCTTTCAGCGAATTCCTTGGCCACTACCACGTCCACCGGCAGCGGCACGCTGACCTTGGCGGCGATGGCGCGAGCGGTGTCGAGCAGGTCCGGCTCGTACAGGGATTTGCCGACCGGGTGACCGGCAGCCGCGAGGAAGGTGTTGGCGATGCCGCCGCCGACGATCAACTGGTCGCAGATCTGGCTCAGGCTGTTCAGCACGTCGAGCTTGGTCGACACCTTGGAGCCCGCGACGATGGCGGCCATTGGCTTGGCCGGGGCGCCGAGCGCTTTGCCCAGTGCTTCCAGCTCGGCAGCCAGCAGGGGACCTGCCGCAGCAACTTTGGCGAACTTGGCCACGCCGTGGGTCGAACCCTCGGCACGGTGAGCGGTGCCGAAGGCGTCCATCACAAACACGTCGCACAGGGCGGCGTATTGCTGGGCCAGTTCGTCAGCGTTCTTTTTCTCGCCCTTGTTGAAGCGCACGTTTTCGAACAGCACGATGTCGCCGGCCTTGACGTCGACGCCGCCCAGGTAATCAGCCACCAGCGGCACTTCACGGCCCAGGGCCTTGCTCAGGTAGTCGGCGACTGGCTTGAGGCTGTTCTCGGCCGAGAACTCGCCCTCGGTCGGACGGCCAAGGTGCGAGCAAACCATCACGGCCGCGCCTTTTTCCAGGGCCAGCTTGATGGTCGGCAGCGAAGCCAGGATTCGCGCGTCGCTGGTGACAACTCCGTCCTTGACTGGGACGTTGAGGTCTTCGCGGATCAATACGCGCTTACCTTGCAGATCGAGGTCGGACATCTTCAACACGGTCATGGGTCGCATTTCCTGAGTTACTGTTTTGTAGAGACAGAAAGTGAAGTAGCTGTTTGCAGATAATGTTCTGCTACATCCAGCATTCGGTTGGCAAAACCCCATTCGTTGTCGAACCAGGCCAGGATGTTGACCAGCCGGGGGCCGGAAACACGGGTCTGACTGGCATCGACGATGGCCGAATGTGGGTCATGATTGAAATCACAGCTTGCATGGGGGAGCTCGGTGTAGGCCAACAGGCCTTTGAGCGGGCCGCTGGTGGCAGCCTCACGCAGGATCCGGTTGACCTCGACGGCGTCGGTATCGCTGACGGTCTGCATCGTAATGTCGAGGCAAGACACGTTAACCGTTGGCACCCGTACGGCTTTGGCCTGAATTCGCCCGGCAAGTTCCGGCAACAGGCGTTCGATGCCGCGCGCCAGACCAGTGGAAACCGGAATCACCGACTGAAACGCCGAACGGGTGCGACGCAGGTCTTCGTGGTGATACGCATCGATCACCGGCTGATCGTTCATCGCCGAGTGAATGGTGGTGATCGACACATATTCCAGACCAATCGCCTGATCCAGCAGGCGCAACAACGGCACGCCGCAGTTGGTGGTGCAGGACGCGTTGGACACCAGCAGTTCATCACCGGTCAGGCAATCCTGATTCACGCCGTAGACGATGGTGGCGTCGACATCCGACTCGCTGGCCATCGGCTGGGAAAACAGCACCCGGGGCGCGCCGGCGTCGAGAAAACGCTGGCCGTCTGCACGGGTGTGGTAGGCGCCGGAGCACTCCAGCACCAGATCGACGCCCAGGGACGCCCAATCGATGTTTTCGGGGGTGGCACTGCGCAGGACCTTCACGCAGTTGCCATTGATATGCAGACAATCGCCGTCGACCTTCACCTCGCCGGGAAAGCGCCCGTGGGTGGAGTCGAAGCGTGTCAGGTATTCGATGCTGGCCATGTCGGCCAGATCGTTGATCGCGACAATTTCAAACCCGGCCTTCTCGCCTCGCTCGAACAACGCACGCAAGACGCAACGACCAATCCGGCCGTAGCCGTTGAGTGCAACTTTGTAGGGACGCGGTTGAGGCATGGGGTTCTCGATAGACGCAGTCAGACGAAATTCTTGTGTGCAACACACCCCACTGTAGGAGCGAGCCGGCTCCGGGCGGCGTTCCGACGATGGTGACCCAGACAACGCGGGCATACAGACACCCAGCGTTATCGTTAACGACCATCGCGAGCAGGCTCGCTCCTACAGGGGAATCGCGGCGGTCGTGAAACCGCCGCGTTGTGCTTAGTCTTCCAGCAGTTCTTCAGCCTGACCCAGGATGTTTTCCAGGGTGAAGCCGAACTCTTCGAACAAGGCAGGCGCAGGCGCCGACTCGCCGTAGGTGGTCATGCCGATCACGCGACCTTCCAGGCCGACGTATTTGTACCAGTAGTCCGCGTGAGCGGCCTCGATGGCGATACGGGCGCTGACTTGCAACGGCAGAACCGACTGCTTGTAACCGGCGTCCTGGGCATCGAACACGCTGGTGCACGGCATGGAAACCACACGTACCTTGCGGCCCTGCTCGGTCAGTTTGTCGAAGGCCTGTACGGCCAGGCCGACTTCCGAACCGGTGGCGATCAGGATCAGCTCAGGCTCGCCCGCGCAATCTTTCAACACGTAGCCACCGCGGCTGATGTCGGCGATCTGCAGGGCAGAACGGGTTTGGTGTTGCAGGTTCTGACGCGAGAAAATCAGGGCCGAAGGACCGTCTTTACGCTCCAGCGCATACTTCCAGCTCACCGCCGATTCAACGGCATCGGCTGGACGCCAGGTGTCGAGGTTCGGCGTGCAGCGCAGGCTGGCCAGTTGCTCGATTGGCTGGTGAGTCGGACCGTCTTCGCCCAGACCGATGGAGTCGTGGGTGTAGACATGGATCACGCGCTGCTTCATCAGGGCCGACATGCGCACGGCATTGCGGGCGTATTCCATGAACATCAGGAAGGTCGCGCCGTAAGGCACCAGGCCGCCGTGCAGGGCAACGCCGTTCATGATGGCGGTCATGCCGAACTCGCGCACACCGTAGTACATGTAGTTGCCGCTGGCGTCATCAGCGGTGACGCCCTTGCAGCCTTTCCACAGGGTCAGGTTGGAACCGGCCAGGTCAGCCGAACCGCCGAGGAACTCAGGCAGCAGCGGACCGAAGGCATTCAGCGCGTTCTGGCTGGCCTTGCGGCTGGCGATGGTTTCGCCTTTGGCGGCCACTTCGGCGATGTAGGCATCGGCTTTTTCGCTGAAGTCAGCCGGCAGCTCGCCGCTCAGGCGACGGATCAGCTCGTTGGCTTCAGTCGGGAAAGCGGCGGAGTAGGCAGCAAAACGCTGGTCCCACTCGGCTTCAACGGCGCGGCCGGCTTCCTTGGCGTCCCACTCGGCGTAGATGTCGGCCGGGATTTCGAACGGGCCATGGTTCCACTTCAGTGCCGCGCGGGTCAGGGCGATTTCCGCGTCACCCAGCGGGGCGCCGTGGCAGTCTTCCTTGCCTTGCTTGTTCGGCGAACCGAAGCCGATGGTGGTCTTGCAGCAGATCAGGGTCGGCAGCGGGCTCTTGCGTGCAGTCTCGATCGCGGTCTTGATTTCTTCCGGGTCGTGACCGTCGACATTGCGGATCACTTGCCAGTTGTAGGCTTCGAAACGCTTCGGCGTGTCGTCGGTGAACCAGCCTTCGACTTCGCCGTCGATGGAAATGCCGTTGTCATCGTAGAAGGCAATCAGTTTGCCCAGGCCCAAGGTACCGGCCAGGGAAGCGACTTCGTGGGAAATGCCTTCCATCATGCAGCCATCACCCAGGAAAACGTAGGTGTGGTGGTCAACGATGTTGTGCCCTGGACGGTTGAACTGCGCCGCCATGACTTTTTCAGCCAGGGCAAAACCCACGGCGTTGGCCAGGCCCTGACCCAGTGGACCGGTGGTGGTCTCGACGCCAGGGGTGTAACCGAATTCCGGGTGACCCGGGGTGCGGCTGTGCAGTTGGCGGAACTGCTTCAGGTCGTCGATCGACAGGTCGTAGCCGGTCAGGTGCAGCAGCGAGTAGATCAACATCGAGCCGTGACCGTTGGACAGCACGAAGCGGTCACGGTCGGCGAACGATGGATTGCTCGGGTTGTGCTTGAGGTAGTCGCGCCAAAGCACTTCGGCGATATCCGCCATACCCATGGGGGCACCGGGATGGCCGCTGTTGGCTTTTTGCACGGCATCCATGCTGAGGGCACGAATGGCGTTGGCACGCTCACGACGGCTAGGCATCGCTGATCTCCTGGGGTTTGAATAAACGAAACGGAAAAAAGGCGAGCATTTTCCCTCACCCGGCCGCCTCGGGGCAATGACAGATAGTCATCTGGAGACGTTTTTCCCATGGTTTACGGCGGTTTCGACTGATGAAACCTTTCCGCTGTTCGCTTGTAGAGTTAACCACCTCGTGAGAAGTGCCATTTATCGTGCAATATCAAAACTTTTTGATATTGCCCTTGCGGTGCTTTCGGCGCGTGTCTAGACTGCCGGCCTTATGAATCTACGCGCGCCTTCCATTCGACATGACGATTGCGATGACCTGGCGGCCCTGTGCAAGGCCGGCGGCGATCCTCTGCGGTTGAATGTATTGCGCGCACTGGCCAACGACTCGTTTGGCGTACTGGAGCTGGCGCAGATCTTCGGCATCGGCCAGTCCGGCATGAGTCATCACCTCAAGGTACTGGCCCAGGCCGACCTGGTGGCGACCCGCCGTGAAGGCAATGCGATTTTCTACCGTCGCGCCCTGCCCCACACCGAACTGCTGGGCGGTAAGCTGCACGCCGCCTTGCTCGAAGAAGTGGACAACCTGCCCCTGCCTGTCGATGTGCAGTCACGAATTGCTCAGGTCCATGGACAACGGGCAGCCGCCAGCCAGGACTTTTTCTCACGGGTCGCGGAGAAATTTCGCGCCCAGCAAGACTTGATTGCCGGCCTGCCGCAGTACCGCGAAAGCGTGGTGGCCTTGCTCGATAAATTGAGCTTCAGCGCTGACGCCACGGCGATTGAAGTCGGCCCCGGTGATGGCGCTTTTCTGCCGGAGCTGGCACGCCGCTTCGCTCAGGTCACGGCGCTGGACAACAGCTCGGCGATGCTTGAACTGGCCCGCCAGGTTTGCGAACGCGACGCGCTGGCTAACGTTACCCTGCAACTGGCCGATGCATTGAATGGCGTCAGCCTGACGGCAGATTGCGTTGTACTGAACATGGTGCTGCACCATTTCGCCGCGCCGGCCGAAGCGCTCAAGCACATGGCCGACTTGCTGCAACCAGGCGGTAGCCTGTTAGTGACAGAGTTATGTAGCCACAACCAGAGTTGGGCCAGGGAAGCCTGCGGTGATCTTTGGTTGGGGTTTGAACAGGACGATCTGGCCCGTTGGGCCACCGCTGCGGGACTCGTTCCCGGGGAAAGCCTCTATGTAGGCTTACGTAATGGTTTCCAGATTCAGGTCCGCCATTTTCAGCGGTCGACTGGCGACACTCACCATCGGTAAATATCAGGAAAACATCGAGATGAGCGAATACTCCCTTTTCACCTCCGAGTCCGTGTCTGAAGGGCATCCGGACAAAATCGCCGACCAGATTTCTGATGCGGTGCTGGACGCCATCATTGCTGAAGACAAGTTCGCCCGTGTGGCGTGCGAGACTCTGGTGAAAACGGGCGTGGCGATCATCGCCGGCGAAGTCACCACCTCGGCCTGGGTTGACCTGGAGCAGATCGTTCGTGACGTGATCACCGACATCGGCTACACCAGCTCCAACGTCGGTTTCGACGGCGCGACCTGCGGCGTGATGAACATCATCGGCAAGCAGTCCCCTGACATCAACCAGGGCGTCGACCGTGCCAAGCCTGAAGATCAGGGCGCCGGCGACCAGGGCCTGATGTTCGGCTACGCCAGCAACGAAACCGACGTGCTGATGCCTGCACCGATCACTTTCTCGCACCAGCTGGTTCAGCGTCAGGCTGATGCCCGTAAATCCGGCCTGCTGCCCTGGCTGCGTCCGGACGCCAAGTCGCAAGTGACCTGCCGCTACGAAAACGGCAAGGTTGTCGGCATCGACGCCGTCGTTCTGTCGACCCAGCACAACCCGGAAGTGTCGTACAACGACCTGCGCGAAGGCGTGATGGAGCTGATCGTCAAGCACGTGCTGCCGGCCGAATTGCTGTCCAAGGACACCCAGTTCCACATCAACCCGACTGGCCAGTTCATCATCGGCGGCCCGGTCGGCGACTGCGGCCTGACCGGTCGCAAGATCATCGTTGACAGCTACGGCGGCATGGCCCGTCACGGCGGTGGCGCGTTCTCCGGCAAGGATCCATCGAAGGTTGACCGTTCGGCGGCCTACGCCGGCCGTTATGTCGCCAAGAACATCGTCGCTGCTGGTCTGGCCGAACGCTGCGAGATTCAGGTTTCCTACGCCATCGGCGTCGCCCAGCCGACGTCGATCTCGTTGAACACCTTCGGCACCGGCAAGATCAGCGACGACAAAATCGTCAAACTGGTCCGCGAAATCTTCGACCTGCGCCCATACGCCATCACCAAGATGCTTGACCTGCTGCACCCGATGTACCGCGAAACCGCTGCGTACGGCCACTTCGGTCGTACCCCGGCAACCAAGACTGTGGGCGACGACACCTTCACCACATTCACTTGGGAAAAAACCGACCGCGCCGAAGCCCTGCGCTCCGCTGCCGGCCTGTAAGCCCTCCCCCGCGGTACCCAAAAGCCCTGCACGGTTCACCGTGCGGGGCTTTTTTATGCTTTCTCACCGCATCACCGCCTTCGCGAGCAAGGATTGGGCGGGCGCATATTCTGCGTACACCATCGGCCCCTGCGGAGCGAGCTTGCCCGCGAAGAGGCCGGCACTGCCAGCAGAAATACCCGGCAAAACTCCCGCTCCTCGCACCCACCATTACTGACCTAGCTTTCAAACACCCCCATGAGCAAGGACGCTCGCGATGTTCCGCAACCTGTGCCTGTCTTTCACTTGCCTGTTCATTTTCTCCTGCCTGAACGCCCAGGCAGACCAATGCCCCGACTGGCCGCCCGAACGCGTCCTCAAAGAAGTCACCGCCCTGCAAAAACAAATCGACACCTGGGACGACCACTATCACCGCCAGGGTCGCTCACTGATCGCCGATGAACTGTATGACCAGTCCCACACACGCCTCACCGATTGGCGCCAATGCTTCAACCTTGACCCCTCCACAGATCCGCTGCGCACCGCGCGAGGCACGGCTTCCCACCCTGTCGTCCACACTGGCCTGGAAAAACTGCGCGATGCCCGCGCCGTCGAGCATTGGCTGCGGGATCGCTCCGATGTGTGGGTTCAACCCAAAGTCGACGGCGTGGCGGTCACCCTGGTGTATCGCAGTGGCCTGCTTGTGCAAGCCATCAGTCGCGGCGACGGTGTAAGTGGCCAGGACTGGACGGCCGCGGCGCGCCAGATACCGGCCATTCCCGGGCAACTGTCGCAACCACTGGACTTGGTCGTGCAAGGCGAACTCTACTGGCGCCTGACCGACCACGTACAAGTCCGGGCCGGCAGCCTCAATGCCCGTACCACGGTGGCCGGCCTGATGGCACGCAAGGTGCTGGATGCCGGACAGACGGCGGGTATCGGTCTGTTTGTCTGGGACTGGCCACAGGGGCCTGCGAGTTTGCTCGCCCGTCATGCAGCCCTGAATACGCTGGGCTTCCCCGATAGCTCTGCCTACAGCCAGCCGATCAGTGGTTTCGCCGACGCCGAGCGCTGGCGTGATCACTGGTATCGCTCGCCCCTTCCCTTCGCCACTGATGGCATCGTTCTGCGCCAGGAGCAACGCCCGCCCGCCGAACGCTGGCAGGCCAAACCGCCGTATTGGATCGCCGCCTGGAAATACCCTTTCGCCCAGGCGCTGGCCGAAGTGCGTAAGGTTCACTTCAAGGTTGGCCGGACCGGGCGCATCACCCCGCTACTGGAGCTGACACCGGTGACACTCGATGACCGGCAAATCAAACGCGTCAGCGTGGGCTCCCTGCAGCGCTGGCAAACCCTGGATATCCGTCCGGGCGACCAGGTCGCGATCAGCCTGGCGGGCCTGACCATTCCAAGGCTGGATGACGTCGTATTGCGTAGCACCCTGCGCCCAGACCTGAGGGTGCCGGCGGCAGAAGACTTTCATCCGCTCAGTTGCTGGCAACCGACGCCGGGCTGCGAAAGTCAGTTTCTTGCGCGCCTGTCCTGGCTCAGTGGCAAGCAGGGCCTGGCCTTGCCCCATGTCGGCCCTGGCACCTGGGAAAGATTGCTTGCGGCAGGTCATCTGAACAACCTGCTGGATTGGTTGACCCTCGATGCTCAAGAGCTTGCTAACATTGACGGTTTCGGCGAGCGCAGTGCCGCTCGTCTCGTGGACAGTTTCAACAGTGCCCGGCAACGCCCTTTTATACGCTGGTTGAAAGCACTGGGTTTGCCGCCGACAGGCCAGGCGAACCTTGCCGATTCCTGGCAGGAACTGGCCCGGCGAGACACCGGACAATGGCAGGCCGAGGCCGGGATCGGCCCGGGACGCGCGGCGCAATTGAGCGCATTTTTCCGCGACCCGCAGGTCCTGGCCTTGAGTGAAACTTTACGCAGGGTGGGGATCGACGGTTTTTAACGGCCGCAGCTGCCCGCCCGTGCGGGAACCCTGTGGTACCGATGAGCTCAAACAAGCCATCGCTGCGCTGACCCGATCGCCTTTTCACCTGGAGCTTTTATGAAATTTCTTTCACCGCTCGCCCTGTTGACCCTCTGCAGCGTGTTGGCCGCCCCACTGATGGCCGCTGAAGAGGCACCAGAGCTGACGGGCTGCGCCGCCAAGAAGCAAGGCATCATCAATCAGATCGAACTGGCCAAATCCCACGGCAATGCAGACCAGCAGGCCGGCCTGGAAAAAGCCTTGAGCGAAGTCACCGAACATTGCACCGACGCCGCCTTGAAAAAGGAACGGGAAAACAGGGTCCTCGACGCCAAACATGAAGTCAGCGTTCGTCAGGCCGACCTCGACAAGGCCATGAAAAAAGGCGATCCCGACAAGATCAACAAGCGCAAGGACAAACTCGCCGAGTCGCGCAAGGAATTGCAGGACGCGCTGGATGAACTGGATAAGTAATCCACGAACGCTGTGGCGAGGGAGCTTGCTCCCGCTCGGCGGCGCAGCCGTCGCACATTCGGCCGACCAGGTCTTTCTGATACAAATCGGTTGAATGGCTTTGGGGCTGCTGCGCAACCTGACGGGAGCAAGCTCCCTCGCCACAGTTGTTCAGTTACCCGGTCATCTCAGGCAATCAATGATCCCGAAACGCTTTATGACACGCACTACAGGCGTCCTCGACCTTCTGCACCGCCGGCCCCAGGTTGCTGGCCTTGTAGGGTTGAACCTGACTGACCGTTACCAGTTCACCGGTAGCCTTTTCAAGATCGCGGGCCATGGCCTGAAAGCGTGCCTGCTGCTCCCAGACATCGCTTTTGGCGCTGGCGTGATCTTCTTCGCGCACTTGCGGAAAATGTTTCCATGGCTCATGGGACAACGCATCGAGCTTCACGGCGCCGTCAGCGAATTTCTGGCCATCGAATGCAATCCGACCACGCAACATGCCACCCAGGTCTTCGCCGGTCTTGAGCATTTGCTTGAAAATAGCCTTGCGCTGACCCAGCGGCGAGTTGGGATCGACCGCGCCGCAAGCGGTCAACGTCAGGCAGGCCAGCAATACAACAGAAAGTCTTTTAAGAGTCATGTTGGCTTCAAGTCACGGGAAATGGCGGCCAGTATCCTCGCGTCATCGGCAAACACCAATAGCCCTATTATCGATAAGGGTTGCCTGAGCGCATGGAGCACTCAGGCAACCGGCAAAGGAAATCACTCCATGAATAGCCGTTTCAAGGCATGGCGTCACAGCCTGGCCTGGACCCTGCCGATGGTGGCCCTGCTCGCAGGCTGCACCGGAGGTGACAACAACAAACCGAAAACCCACGCCCTGGCCACCTACTCCAGTGCCAAGTGGGAAGCACTGCCGGCGGTGTCGGACAATGACCTTGTCGCCGGTTTCGGCTCGTGGCGCAGCGCTTGCACCCGACTCAAGACTGACCCGGTCTGGGGCGCAACCTGCACGGCGGCCGCCAACGTTCCGCAGACCGCCAACGAAATCCGTGGCTTTCTCAAGCAGAACCTTGACGTCTATGGCCTGCGCGCTGCCAACGATAACCCCAATGGACTGATCACCGGCTACTACGAACCGGTATACCCCGGCAGCCTGACCCAGACCGCAACGGCGAACATCCCGGTGTATGGCGTACCCGAAGACATGATCATCGTTGCGCTGGACAGCATCTATCCGGAACTCAAAGGCAAACGCCTGCGCGGTCGGCTCGAAGGCCGCGTGCTCAAACCTTATGACGATGCAGCCACCATCGAGAGCAAGGGCGTCAAGGCGCCGGTGGTGGCCTGGCTGACCGACCCGATGAACCTGCAGTTCCTGCAAATCCAGGGTTCGGGTCGCATCCAGCTCGACAGTGGCCGTCAGTTGCGCATCGCTTATGCCGATCAGAACGGCCATCCGTATCGACCCATCGGTCGCTGGCTGGTCGAGCAAGGCGAGTTGAAGAAAGAGGACGTGACCATGGGTGCGATCAGCACCTGGGCCAAGGCGAACCCGACGCGCATTCCGGAACTGCTCGGCAGCAACCCCAGCTATGTGTTTTTCACCCGCAACCCCGACAGCAACGAAGGGCCTCGCGGCTCGCTGAACGTCCCGCTGACGGCGGGTTACAGCGCGGCAGTGGATCGCAAAGTGATTCCGCTGGGCAGCCTGTTGTGGTTGTCGACCACCAAACCGGACGGTACGGCACTGGTCCGCCCCGTGGCGGCACAGGACACCGGTGGCGCTATTGCCGGCGAAGTACGCGCGGACTTGTTCTGGGGCACGGGCGACGCCGCCGGGCAATTGGCCGGGGACATGAAGCAGCAGGGGCAGATCTGGATGCTGTGGCCCAAAG
The DNA here is from genome assembly GCF_008801475.1 of Pseudomonas moorei. Taxonomy (GTDB): domain Bacteria; phylum Pseudomonadota; class Gammaproteobacteria; order Pseudomonadales; family Pseudomonadaceae; genus Aquipseudomonas; species Aquipseudomonas moorei. Next base: position 49,520 of record NZ_VZPP01000002.1, read on the forward strand.
GGGCGGCATTGCCACAAGTACCGCAGGTGGCGGATGCAGAAAAGACTAAACCCTGAGACCGGCGCTGCCCGTTAGAAAGCTTTCGCGAGCAGGCTCGCCACATTGGAATGCATACCCCTGTGGGAGCGAGCCTGCTTGCGAAGCGGCAGTTATAGGCGGTGGAGATTCAAACAGATACAACAAAAAACGACACAATCAGGCCCATCCCCACCAGCCAGACCAGCGACCGCAAAATCGCCCAGTCCGCCAGATAGCAAATGATGTAAAGCAGCCGACTGGTAATGAACAACACCGACAGCACATTGATCGTCACCAGTTCGGCATTGCCGACCAGGTGCGCCACGATCACGGCCGCCGCAAACGCCGGGGTCACTTCGAAGCCGTTCAGTTGCGCCGCATGTGCGCGTCGACCCAAACCATTGAGTGACTCGAGAAAGTCCCGTGGGTCATGGTTGTCTTTCAGGTTGTACCGGCCACTGGCCTTGGCGATCCCCGTGCACAGGTAGGGCAGAAAAATCGCGATCAAAATGCACCACAGAGCAACCGTCATAAAAGCAGTCCCTTCTTCACGTTATAGACAATCGGGCTCCCTCGCGGGCCGGTCAGAACTTCATGACCAGCATGCCAACCAACACCAGCCCACAGGCTAAGAGCCGAGGTCTGCCGAAAGGTTCTTTCAGATAGCGCATGCCGAACAGCACCACCAGAATCACACTGATCTCGCGCAACGCCGCCGCTTCGGCAATCGAACCCAACTGCATGGCCCACAGCACCAGAGCGTAGCTGAACAATACGCAGAACCCGACCGCCAGCCCCAATCGCCACTGCTCACGCCAGAACAGCTTGAAGGCCGGTCGCTTGCTCACCCAGGCCAACAACGGAAATGGCCAGGCACTGAGCAACGTCACCCAGACCAGGTAATCCAGCGGATGCGACCAGCGCCGCAGCGCCTGGCCGTCAATGTAGGTGTAGCAACCGATGCACAAGCCGATCAACGCCACCACCGGCAACATCGACCACGGCAAGCGTGCACCGCCGCCGCCCTGCCAAAGCAGGCACAGCATGCCGAGCGGGATCAGCAGAATTCCGAAAACCTGCTGATCCGTCAGCGCCTCGCCGGCAAAGATCAGCGTCAACGCCAGCACCACCAGCGGCGACAAGCCTCGCATCAGCGGATAGACCAAGCCCAGGTCGCCGACCCGATAGGCCTGGATCAACAAGTAGCGATAGAGCAACTCGAACGCCGCCGACGCCAGGATCCACGGCCAGATTTCAAGCGGCGGCAACGCCACAAACGGCAGCATGATGGCGACAAACAGCAACGCCACGCTGTCCATGCAGGCCACCACCAGCAGCCGTTCGGCGCTGAATTTGATCAAGGTATTCCACGCCGCGTGTAACAGCGCCGCCACCAACACCAAAGCCGTCGCAAGCACGGCACACTCCTTTTTTTATTTTTTCCGCGCCCCCTGCAGGAGCGAGCTTGTTCGCGAAAAGACCAAGAGCAACGCGACTAGCCAGCAAGCACGCGTCATCGTTGGCGTTCATCGCGAGCAAGCTCGCTCCTACAGTGTTCGGGCGGATAATTGATTCGCCATATGTCAGCGGCTGTTTATACTGCAAGTGACCACGCCGCACTCAGTTGCGCACAGACTAATTCCAATAAAATCTGCCCCTGCCCGCTCTCGTCGAGAACGGACTTTGGCATGCGTATGCCTGATCACAGCGTCAAGACTACCGACAGAGACCTTGCGCATGCCACTCGCCTTGCTTGCCCTCGCCGTTGCCGCGTTCGGCATCGGCACCACTGAATTCGTCATCATGGGCCTGTTGCCCGACGTCGCCCGCGATCTGGCCGTGAGCATTCCCCACGCCGGATTGTTGATTACCGGCTATGCGCTGGGCGTGGTGTTCGGTGCGCCGATCCTCGCCGTCGGCACGGCCAACATGCCCCGAAAGGCCACGCTGCTGGGCATGACGCTGATGTTCATTCTCGGCAACATGCTCTGCGCCTTGGCGCCGAACTACGCCACGCTGATGGCCGCGCGGGTGATTACCGCGCTCTGTCACGGTGCGTTCTTCGGCATCGGCTCGGTCGTGGCCGCCGGGCTGGTCGCACCCAACAAACGGGCCCAGGCGATTGCCATGATGTTCACCGGCCTGACCCTGGCCAACGTGCTCGGCGTCCCCTTGGGCACGGCACTCGGACAATATGCCGGCTGGCGCTCTACCTTCTGGGCGGTGTCGGTGATCGGCGTGATTGCCGCGATTGCACAGTGGGTGTGGCTGCCCACGAACATCGCGATGGACAGGGCCAACCTGGCCAGCGAATTCAAGGTATTGGGTAAAACCAACGTGCTGCTGGCGCTGGGCATGAGCGTGCTGGCATCGACCAGCCTGTTCAGCGTGTTCACCTACATTGCCCCGATTCTGCAAGACGTCACCGGCGTCAGCCCCCACGGCGTGACCATCATGCTGCTGTTGTTCGGTGTCGGTTTGACGGCCGGTAGCATGCTCGGCGGGCGCCTGGCAGACAGTCGCCTGCTGCCGTCACTGGTGGGCATGGCGCTGGCCGTGGTGGTGGTATTGGCCGCGTTCAGCCAGACCAGCCACTCGGTGATCCCGGCCGCCATTACGCTGGTGCTGTGGGGAATCTTCGCCTTCGCCCTGTGCCCGATCCTGCAATTGCTGATCATTGACCAGGCCCATGAGGCGCCGAACCTGGGGTCGACGCTGAATCAGAGCGCATTCAATCTTGGCAACGCAGCGGGCGCCTGGATCGGCGGCCTGGTGGTCGCCAGCGGTGCCGACCTGGCCGACCTGCCCTGGACGGGTGCGCTGGTCAGCGGCTTGACGGTACTGGCGGCGCTGTACTTCATCCATCTGCAGCGGCGCAATGCTGCCGTGGTCAATGTGCCCGGCTGAGCCTCGGCCTTTTTGCCCTGATCATTTTTTGAGCTCCTGCGGACCGGACTCCCGGTCTCGGTCCGCAGCTTCCTTTGGCGCCCCGCTTTCGCTGCGAATTTGCGCATGACTGATTAGCGCAAAGATGAAACTGCCGCCGATGATATTCCCTGCCAGCGTCGGCCCGGCGAACACCAGCCAGAAATCCTTCCACGGCAGCTCGCCGGCGAACACCAGGTAGGAAACCTCGGCCGAACCGACCACGATGTGAGTGAAATCCCCCAGCGCCATGAGGTAGGTGATGAGGATGATGATCCACATCTTGGCGCTCTCCATGGATGGAATCATCCAGACCATGGTGGCGATCATCCAGCCGGAGACGATGCCCTTGGCGAACATCTGACCGGGGTGGTTTTCCATGACCTTGCGGCCGATGTCCAGAAAGGCCAAATCGGTTTTGCTATCGAATATCGGCAGCTTCAGCATGACGTAGGCCACCAGCAAGGTGCCGCACAGATTGCCGACCAGCACCACCGTCCACAGCCGGAGCAAGCGACCGAAGTTTGCCAGCGTGGGTTTGCTCATGATCGGCAGCACAGCAGTCAGAGTGTTTTCCGTGAACAACTGCTGGCGGGCAAGGATCACTGCAAGAAAACCCGCGCAGTAACCGAAACTGGCGATCACCTTGAAGCCTTCACCCTCCGGCAGCCGCGAATTGAGCAATCCCATGCCCATCAGGGAAAGGCCCATGGTCAGGCCGGCGGCCAGCGCCGACCACCAGAGCGCGGCAACGCTGCGCTCAAGCTCTTGATCGCCCTGGGTGCGGATGATTTCGTGCAGCACCGCCGCGCGCGGTGGCTGGCTCTTTTCGACCTCGCGCTGCTCTTTGGCCGAGAGGTCGGGGGTCTTGCCGTCTTTTTGAGTGTCCATGGGGCTCCTGAACCGCTGGCGTGCGATTAAGTTACGACCCCCGTGGTTCATGGCTGTTCAGTAGGCAGGTAAATCTTTGGTGATTGCACAACCGTTTTCGCGAGCAGGCTCGCCCCCTCAGGTATAACGTGATCCTTGAGGGAGCGAGCCTGCTCGCGATGTAGCCAACACCGATGTCACTTGGTAACCAATTCATCTTCCTTGAACTGGTCTTTGACGTACTTGATCTCGGTCCGGCCATGGGGCGCCGGCAAGCCGTCTTCGCCCAGGTTGACGAAGACCATCTTCTCCACCGTGAGGATGCTTTTGCGGGTGATCTTGTTGCGCACTTCACAGGTCAGGGTGATCGAGGTGCGACCGAATTCGGTGGCAGTGATGCCCAGTTCGATGATGTCGCCTTGTCGCGAGGCGCTGACAAAGTTGATTTCCGAAATGTACTTGGTGACGACGCGCTGGTTGCCCAACTGGACGATGGCGTAAATCGCCGCCTCTTCGTCTATCCAGCGCAACAGGCTGCCGCCGAACAGTGTGCCGTTGGGGTTGAGGTCTTCGGGCTTAACCCATTTGCGGGTGTGGAAATTCATATTCACTCCTGAGCGTCTTGCCGAATGATGGGCGGTATCTTGGCAGACCCCGGGCCAGAGCTCTATTAACCATCGACTATGGTCTCGATTACCGTTCGGACATTGACCAACAGAAAGGCTTTGGAAGATCAGCATAGCCCGCTATAATCGCCCCCGTTTCAAAACGGTAACCTCTACCGGGTACCGTTTTCCCGCCACCTGTCCGAGGGGCGCTGCAGCAGGTTCAACCTGTCAGGCTCGGATGGGGCGTTGCCTGGCTGTCATCAGCCAGACACTAAACGCACAACGGCGCCCATTCGCATACATTACGAATGGAGGCTCTTCATGAGCGCTGTTATCACGCCTGCAGATTTTACCGATTACAAAGTGGCCGACATGTCGCTGGCTGCCTGGGGCCGTCGCGAGACCATCATCGCCGAATCCGAAATGCCAGCCCTGATGGGTCTGCGTCGCAAGTACTCCGAAGAGCAACCGCTCAAGGGCGCGAAGATCCTCGGCTGCATCCACATGACCATTCAGACTGCCGTGCTGATCGAAACCCTGGTTGCCCTGGGTGCCGAAGTACGCTGGTCGTCCTGCAACATTTTCTCGACTCAAGACCAGGCGGCTGCGTCCATCGCCGCTGCCGGCATTCCGGTTTTCGCCTGGAAAGGCGAAACCGAAGAAGAGTACGAGTGGTGCCTGGAGCAAACCATCCTCAAGGATGGCAAGCCATGGGACGCCAACATGATCCTCGACGACGGCGGCGACCTGACCGAGCTGCTGCACAAGAAGTACCCGCAGGTGCTGGATCGCGTCCACGGCGTGACCGAAGAAACCACCACTGGCGTACACCGTCTGCTGGACATGCTGGCCAAGGGCGAGCTGAAAATCCCGGCCATCAACGTCAACGACTCGGTCACCAAGAGCAAGAACGACAACAAGTACGGCTGCCGTCACAGCCTGAACGATGCGATCAAGCGCGGTACCGACCACCTGCTGTCCGGCAAGCAAGCGCTGGTCATCGGATACGGTGACGTGGGCAAGGGCTCGGCTCAGTCCCTGCGTCAGGAAGGCATGATCGTCAAAGTGTCCGAAGTCGACCCGATCTGCGCCATGCAAGCCTGCATGGACGGTTTCGAAGTGGTTTCGCCGTTCATCGACGGGATCAACAACGGTACCGAAGCCAGCATCGACAAGGCACTGCTGGGCAAGATCGACCTGATCGTGACCACCACCGGCAACGTCAATGTTTGCGACTCGAACATGCTCAAAGCCCTGAAGAAGCGCGCTGTTGTCTGCAACATCGGCCACTTCGACAACGAAATCGACACCGCTTTCATGCGCAAGAACTGGGCATGGGAAGAAGTGAAGCCACAGGTTCACAAGATCCACCGTACCGGTCCTGGCGCATTCGATGCCCAGAACGACGACTACCTGATCCTGCTGGCCGAAGGCCGCCTGGTTAACCTGGGCAACGCCACTGGCCACCCAAGCCGCATCATGGACGGTTCGTTCGCCAACCAGGTTCTGGCCCAGATCTTCCTGTTCGGTCAAAAGTACGCCGACCTGTCGCCAGCCCAGAAAGCCGAGCGCCTGACCGTTGAAGTACTGCCGAAGAAACTCGACGAAGAAGTGGCCCTGGAAATGGTCCGTGGCTTCGGCGGCGTAGTGACCCAACTGACCAAGACCCAGGCCGACTACATCGGCGTGACCGTCGAAGGTCCGTTCAAGCCACACGCTTACCGCTACTGATAGGCCGGCTCCTCCCCTGTGGGAATGAGCCTGCTCGCCAAGGACGTTAACGATAACGCGTACTGCCTGGCTGAACGCGCTTCCCTCACGTTTTTCGCGACCAGGCTCGCTCCTGCAAGGAGCGGCCTGCGTCCGCTTTACGCGTTTCCAAGGATATGACCATGTCCCAAGATCGTCGCTACAGCTTCGAGTTCTTCCCGACGAAGACCGATGCCGGGCAAGAAAAGCTGCTCGCCACTGCCCGCCAGTTGGCAACCTATAACCCCGATTTCTTCTCCTGCACCTACGGCGCTGGCGGTTCGACCCGTGATCGCACCCTCAACACCGTGTTGCAGCTCGAAAGCGAAGTCAAAGTACCTGCCGCGCCGCACTTGTCTTGCGTGGGCGACAGCAAGGATGACTTGCGCGGCCTGCTGAGCCAGTACAAGGCTGCCGGCATCAAACGTATCGTTGCCCTGCGCGGTGACCTGCCTTCGGGCATGGGCATGGCCAGCGGCGAATTGCGCCACGCCAATGACCTGGTTGAATTCATTCGTGAAGAGACCGGTGATCATTTCCATATTGAAGTAGCCGCTTACCCGGAGATGCACCCGCAAGCGCGCAATTTCGAAGACGATATCGCCAACTTCGTCCGCAAGGCCAAAGCCGGTGCCGACAGCGCGATCACCCAGTACTTCTTCAACGCCGACAGCTACTTCTATTTCGTCGAGCGTGTACGGGCACTGGGCGTGAACATCCCGGTCGTGCCGGGGATCATGCCGATCACCAACTACAGCAAGCTGGCGCGCTTCTCCGATGCCTGCGGTGCGGAAATCCCGCGCTGGATCCGCAAGCAACTTGAAGCCTACGGCGACGACACCCAGAGCATTCAACGCTTTGGTGAACACGTCATCACCGAGATGTGCGAACGCCTGCTGCAAGGTGGTGCGCCAGGGCTGCACTTCTACACACTGAACCAGGCCGAAGCGAGCCTGGCGGTGTGGAACAACCTGAAGCTGCCGCGCTAAAAGCTATCGAAGCAAGATCAAAAGATCGCCGCCTGCGAAAGCGCCTGCATTGGAAACCGACGTTTCTGTAGGCGCCTTCTCGGGCGGCGATTTTTTGCTTCCACAGCAGGTTTATTGTGATGCAACACACGGAGATAGAGCTTCTGGATCCCGTTTCTGGCTCTTTGCCGTTTCTCGTCGTAATCTCAAGCCCATGCCTTTGATCACGCAGCTAATCGCCGTGCTTGTCTTCACTTGCCTGAGCTTCGCGGCCCGGGGCGAGAAACTGCGCATTGTCACGGAACCCTGGGCTCCTTATGTCTATGAGGAGAACGGCAAATCCCTGGGGCTGGACTACGAAACCACGGCGATTGTCTTCAAGCGACTGGGCATCGAAGTCGAGTGGCAATTCCTGCCATGGAAACGCTGCCTGTCGATGCTTGAAACAGGCCAGGCCGATGGCGCGCTGGACATTTTCCACAGCGACGAACGCGACGCGATGCTGCTCTACCCCGGCGAACCGCTCTCGGAAGTACAGTTCGTGATGTTCTACGCCAATGAGCGGCCGCATCCGTTCCACAGCCTCGATGAACTGCGCGGCCTGACCATCGGCACCTCGCCGGGCTACCTGTACAGCCAGGACTTCAGGGACTCGACACTGTTCACCCGTGAGCCGGCGCCGAGCCATGAAGCCAACTTCGGCAAACTGTTGCGGGGGCGTATTGACCTGCTGATCACCGATCGCCGGGTCGGCCAGCATCTGCTCGACCAGTTGAACATCCGCGACAAAATCACCGAAAACCCGACCATCATCAGCCAGCAGAGCCAGTTTCTGGCGGTGCGCCGCAATGCCGGCATGGATTTGCTGGTGCAGCGCTTCGGTGCCGAGCTCAAGCGCTTCAAGCGCGAACCGGCCTACGCAGAACTAAGTGCCCGATACGGTGCCGACCCGACAACCACCGCGCCGGCGGAACACGCCACTGCCACCACCGCAAAAACCGTTGAGCAGCAGGAAAGCGGCGCGCAGTGATTGCTCTGTTATACTCCGGCCTTCCCGCCAGGCTCACGCCCGGACGCTCGGAATCGTTCAAGGCATCTCGACCCCGCTACAGCGCAGCTTTGCAGCCCGCGCGAGCGCTTCAGACGAGCTTTCGAAACCCAGCAGGACCGGACGGGATTGCGTTCCTCTTAAACGCCATTCGCGCCAGGCAAGACTCCCATTGGGCCAAGCCCTAACTAAAACAGGATTACTCATGTCCTTTGCTTCCCTCGGTCTCTCCGAGGCTTTAGTCCGCGCCATCGAGGCAGCGGGCTATACCGAGCCTACTCCGGTGCAACAGCGGGCCATTCCCGCCGTGTTGCAAGGTCGCGACCTGATGGTCGCGGCACAGACAGGTACTGGTAAAACCGGCGGTTTCGCCCTTCCGATCCTGGAGCGGTTGTTCCCGAATGGTCATCCGGACAAATCCCAGCGTCATGGCCCGCGCCAACCACGCGTCCTGGTCCTGACCCCTACCCGCGAACTCGCGGCGCAAGTGCACGAAAGCTTCAAGGTCTATGCCCGTGACCTGAAGTTCGTCAGCGCCTGCATCTTCGGCGGCGTTGGCATGAACCCGCAGGTTCAGGCCATGTCCCGCGGTGTAGACGTGCTGGTGGCCTGCCCTGGCCGCCTGCTCGACCTCGCCGGCCAAGGCAGCGTCGACCTGTCCCACGTGGAAATCCTCGTGCTGGACGAAGCCGATCGCATGCTCGACATGGGCTTTGTCCATGACGTGAAAAAGGTCCTGGCCCGCCTGCCGGCCAAACGGCAGAACCTGCTGTTCTCCGCGACCTTCTCCAAAGACATCACCGACCTCGCCGGCAAATTGCTGCACAACCCGGAACGCATCGAAGTCACGCCGCCGAACACCACGGTCGAGCGCATCGAACAACGCGTGTTCCGCCTGCCGGCCAACCACAAGCGTTCCCTGCTGGCGCACCTGATTACCGCCGGTGCCTGGGAACAAGTGCTGGTGTTCACCCGTACCAAGCACGGCGCCAACCGCCTGGCCGAGTACCTGGACAAGCACGGCCTGAGCGCTGTCGCGATCCACGGCAACAAGAGCCAGAACGCCCGCACCAAAGCCCTGGCCGACTTCAAGGCCGGTGACGTACGCATCCTGGTCGCCACCGACATCGCCGCTCGCGGCCTGGACATCGACCAGTTGCCACACGTGGTCAACTTCGAACTGCCGAACGTCGATGAAGACTACGTGCACCGCATCGGCCGGACTGGCCGTGCCGGTCGTTCGGGCGAGGCGATCTCGCTGGTGGCTCCGGACGAAGAGAAGCTGCTCAAAAGCATCGAACGCATGACCAAGCAGAAAATCGCCGACGGTGACCTGATGGGCTTCGATTCGAGCGCCGTGGAAGCCGAGAAGCCTGAAGTTCGCGAGCGTCCGGATGTGCGTAACCCGCGCAATCCACGTGGCCCGCGCGGCGATGGCCCGAACGGCAGCGGTGGCGGTCGCAAAGACAAGGGCAAGGACAAAGGCAAGGAAAAACCTGCCGCGTCCGGTCGCGGCGAGCGCCCGGCCCGTGAGCAAAAGCCGCGCGAAGGCACGCCGGCCCGTGAACAGCAACGCCCGGCTCCTCGCCCGGCCGCTGATCGTGCCCCGGACGAGTTCCTCGACGACGATATCGATAACTTCGGTAACCGCGTCGACTACGTGCCACAGCAAAAACCGGCCCAGGGCCGTGGCCGCCGTCCGGGTGCTCCGGCACATGGCGCGACGGCAGGTTCCGGCGCACCTCGTGGCGGCAAGCCACAGGGTCGCCAGAATGGTCCGCGCAACAGCGATGGCGCCAGCACCGGCACGCCGCCAGCCAAACGCAGCGGCCCACGCAATGGTGCGCCGCGTGACGGCCAGGCCCGTCGCGAAGACTCGCGCAACCGCCGTCCGGCCCGCGACGACCAGCCTCGTTCGGAACCGGCCGTGCAGAACCCGCGTGGCCCGGCACCGAAGATCATGCACAAGGAGTCGAAGGCTGATCGCTTCCCGACACCCGAGCAGCTGGATCAACTGCCAACCCGCCCTCGCGGTGAAAAACCGGCCTTGCTGACCCGCAATCGCTGAGTTTTTCAAAGCCATAAAAATGCCCCGAGCCGAAAGGTCCGGGGCATTTTTTATGAGCGATACAAATACCTGTGGGAGCGAGCCTGCTCACGATGAGGCCCTCACATTCAGAACTGTGTTGACTGAATGGCCGCCATCGCGATCACGCTCGCTCCCACAATGGATGTGTGTTCGCCAATAAAAAACGCCCGTGCTCGGGAAAGCAGCGGGCGTTTTTTGTCAGGGGCGAAAATTACTTCGCTTTGACGCCTTCAAACGTGATGTACAGATCGACGGCGTCAGACTGTGGACCCAGATCCATCATCTTGCCGAAATCAGAACGCTTGATGCTGGTGGTGCCTTCGAAGCCCGCACGGTAGCCGCCCCATGGATCCTTGCCTTCACCCAGGAAAGTGGCCTTGACCACCACTGGTTTGGTCACGCCGTGGATGGTCAAATCACCGGTCACGTCGGCAGTGTCTTTGCCTGCGGCGTTTTTGCCGGTGGATTTGACGCTGGTGGACACGAAGGTGGCTGTAGCGAATTTATCCACTTCCAGGAAGTCTTTGCTGGAGATGTGCTTGTCACGCTCAGCGTTGTTGGTGAAAACGCTCGCGGGGTGCACGTTGAACTCAATCTTGCTGTCTTCAGGCTTGGCCGCGTCGAAACTGAACTTGCCGTCGATGTCCTTGAAGGTACCGGTGATGTAGCTGTAGCCCAGGTGGCTGATCTTGAAGTTGACGAAGGCGTGCTGGCCTTGTTTATCGACAACATAGTCAGCGGCCATGACATTGGCAGACAGCAGGGCGGAACCGATTGCCAGAGCGGCGAGAGTCTTTTTCAACATGCTTGGTTTTCCTTGGGAGTCGAGGTTGAACTTCAGGCTTTGCGACCCAGCATTCGTTTCAGGGTCACATCGCGGTCGATAAAGTGGTGCTTCAAAGCTGCCAACGCATGGAGGCCGGAAAAAATGACCAGCGCCCACGCCAGGTAGAGATGAATCGCACCGGCGTTATCTGCCTGGTCCGGTAGTCCGGAAACCAGTGCAGGCACTTCAAACCAGTCAAACACCGGAATCCCGACACCTTCTGCGGTGGAAATCAGGTAACCGGCAATCATCACGGCAAACAGACAGATATACAGAAAGGCATGGCCCAACTTGGCGCCCAGACGCGTCATGGGGCTGTAGCTGCTCAACGTCGGCGGTGGTGGGCTGATGAAACGCCACAACACGCGTAACACCATGAACGCCAGCAGTATCAGCCCGATGCTCTTGTGGATGTCCGGCCCGGCTTTGCGCCAGGGATCGTAGTAACCCAGACCCACCATCCACAGCCCCAGGGCGAACAAACCGAAAACCGCCAGCGCTACCCCCCAGTGCAGGAAGATGCTGACCCAGCCATAGCGAGAAGTGGTGTTACGTAGCTGCATTGCCTAGATCCCTGTAAGTGCTGGCCCAAGACTATCGAGTTATCTATCGAAAAAAAGCGGAAAATTTTGCTTTGAAATATCGAGAAATACGATCAAGAGTCTGAAATAGCTGAGTTAAGGAAAGATTAAAGGGCAAATTGTCAGAAAAAGTGAATACAAATCTGAGAACACCTGTACTGAAAGATTTATTCGATTTCTGCTCGCGGTTTTTTTCAGGCAAAAAATGGGGGCCCTGAGGCCTGGCGCGAACCTATTTTCCGGGCGGCATCGCGTTCTGGCGGGAGCAAAGGCACTGTTCGTTGGTGCCTTGGCCGGAGCACGCAATACAGGAGGGGATTTGGTGGGTTACGAAGGCGAGCAATCAGGCTTTCCTGGGCTCGCCATGGTTGGCTTCTCTAATTATGGTAGACCGGGCGTATCTGTAAGCATTCAGGATCGTACGGATTCATCTCACATTTAAAGTCCAGTTCATGACCATGTCCTTTAGGAAAAAAATGGCCATCTACACAGCCAGAAAGTGCGATCAATCCAATTATTAGTGCGAGTGCTTTCATATGACCTCCAGGTTTTGAAGATCCTGGGTTTCAAGAGCAGCCGCTCTCTATCATTTCATTCTGATTCGGTTGTGGGATGTATCTGATACATCGCTGAGGCGTGTAGGACTGCGCAGATGAAGCCGGAATTTCTGATGTTTTATGGCAAAAAAATAACGGTCTTTGCGAGCCAGTCGGCTCAAGAACCGCAAAGGACACGTCAACTGCCAGACGCCTGCCAGCAGCGTCTGAACGCCCGATACAAAGTAGCCCAATCGACACAATGGGTTGTCCCCACGCGATGCATTGCATAGGCTTGCGCGATTGTATGTCCGCGCTTGTCACGGACCGCCTCCAGGAGAGTGAAAATGGGCCTGAATAAACAGTGGATGGAACGCGATCTCGCGGTGTTGTGGCATCCCTGCACCCAGATGAAAGATCACGAACAACTGCCTCTGATCCCGATCAAGCGCGGCGAAGGTGTCTGGCTGGAAGACTTCGAAGGCAAGCGCTACCTCGATGCCGTCAGTTCCTGGTGGGTCAATGTGTTCGGCCATGCCAACCCGCGCATCAACCAGCGCATCAAGGATCAGGTCGATCAACTCGAACACGTGATCCTCGCCGGTTTCAGCCATCAGCCCGTGATCGAATTGTCCGAGCGCCTGGTGAAGATGACGCCGGAAGGCCTGACACGGTGTTTCTACGCCGATAACGGGTCCTCCTGCATCGAAGTGGCGCTGAAGATGAGCTTTCACTACTGGCTCAACCGCGGTCAGCCGAACAAGAAGCGCTTCGTGACCCTGACCAACAGCTACCACGGCGAAACCATGGCCGCGATGTCGGTGGGCGACGTGCCGCTGTTCACCGAAACCTATAAGGCCCTGCTGCTCGACACCATCAAGGTGCCAAGCCCGGATTGCTACCTGCGCCCCGAAGGTATGAGTTGGGAAGAACACTCGCGCACCATGTTCGCCGCCATGGAGCAGACCCTGGCCGAGAATCACGACACGGTCGCGGCAGTGATTGTCGAACCGCTGATCCAGGGTGCCGGCGGCATGCGCATGTACCACCCGGTGTACCTCAAGCTGCTGCGCGAAGCCTGCGACCGCTATGGCGTGCACCTGATCCATGACGAAATCGCCGTCGGTTTCGGCCGCACCGGCACCATGTTCGCCTGTGAACAGGCCGGCATCCGCCCGGACTTCCTCTGTCTGTCCAAGGCCCTGACCGGCGGCTACCTGCCGCTGGCCGCCTGCCTGACCACCGAAGAGGTGTACGGCGCGTTCTACGACGACTACCCGACCCTGCGCGCCTTCCTGCACTCGCACAGCTACACCGGCAACCCGCTGGCCTGTGCGGCGGCGCTGGCAACGCTGGATATCTTCGAAGAAGACAACGTCATCGAGAACAACAAGGTCCTGGCCCGGCGCATGGCCTCCTCCACGGCGCACCTGGTGGATCACCCGAACGTCAGTGAAGTGCGCCAGACCGGCATGGTCCTGGCCATCGAGATGGTTCAGGACAAGGCCAGCAAAGAGGCCTATCCATGGCAGGAACGCCGTGGCCTGAAGGTGTTCCAGCATGCGCTGGAGCGCGGTGCGCTACTTCGACCATTGGGCAGCGTGGTGTATTTCCTGCCGCCGTACGTGGTCACGCCGGAGCAGATCGACTTTCTGGCCGAAGTGGCCAGCGAAGGCATCGACATCGCGACTCGCGACAGCGTCAGTGTTTCGGTGCCGAAGGACTTCCATCCGGGGTTCCGTGATCCGGGCTGACCGTCACTGCACGACCCTGTGGCGAGGGAGCTTGCTCCCGTTGGGCTGTGAAGCGGCCCCAAAACCTGCAACCCCGTTTTTCCAATTGTATGGCATCCACTGGATTTACGACGGCGGCGCAGTCGGGCGGGAGCAAGCTCCCTCGCCACAAAAGCGACTCCGATCGTATTTAGTAGAGAACTCAAATGAGACTGTCCCGCTTCTTTATCGACGCCCCCCTGAGTACCGGCGAGCACGAATTGCCCGAAGCCCAGGCCCATTACATCAGCCGCGTGTTGCGCATGGCTGAAGGCGATCTGCTGCAACTGTTCGATGGCTCGGGCCAGGAATTCCGCGCCACTCTGGTGGAGGTCGGCAAGAAACGTGTCGTGGTGCAGATCGACGAGCAGTTCGCCGGTCAGATCGATTCGCCACTGCAGATCCATCTGGGCCAGGGCCTGTCCCGTGGCGAGCGCATGGACTGGGCGATCCAGAAAGCCACTGAACTGGGTGTCACCGAAATCACCCCGATCTTCAGCGAACGCTGCGAAGTCCGGCTCAAGGACGAACGCGCCGACAAACGCCTGCTGCACTGGCGTCAGGTCGCCATCAGCGCATGCGAGCAATGCGGGCGCTCACGGGTACCGGTGATCCATCCGCCGGTGCTGCTGGCCGATTGGTTGAAGCAGACTCAGGCTGAATTGAAACTGGTGCTGCACCCGGTGGCCGAACCATGGGTCAGCCATGCCAAGCCTGCGACGCTGGCGTTTCTGATCGGCCCGGAAGGCGGGTTGTCGGATACGGAAGTGGATCAGGCCAAGGGGGCCGGTTTTCATGCGGCCCGGCTTGGGCCTCGGGTATTGCGTACAGAGACGGCGCCGGTGGTTGCCTTGGCGGTGGCCCAGCAGTTGTGGGGCGATTTCTAGGGCCTCATCGCAAGCAGGCTCCCACACTTGAAATGCGTTCCACTGTGGGAGCGGGCCTGCTCGCGATGGCCGCGACGCGGTCTACGGAAACAGCACAGGTAACTATTGCACCGGATCACTCACCGGCTTGGCAATGATCGCCTTGAGTTCGCTGGTCATCGGAAACTCAAGGTTCAAACCCTTCGGCGGAATCGGCTGTTCGAACCAGCGCTGATAGATGCCGTTGATTTCCCCCGAACTGTACAGATCCCCCAGCGCGCCGTTGACCAGCGCCAGGAACTGCGGATCGTCCTTGCGCACCATGCAGCTGTAGATCTCCCGCGATTGCTCCTCTCCCACCACCACCCACTTGTGTGGGTCATGGGCCTTGGCGCGCTCGCCATAGAGAAGCGCATCGTCCATGTAGAAAGCGGCGGCACGACCCGATTGCAACATCTGAAAGGCTTCGCCGTGGTCCTTGGCGCTGATCACGAACATGTCGATCTTGTGGTCGACGTTATAGCTCTTCAGGAAGCGCTCGTTGGTAGTACCGGCAGTCGTCACCACGTTCTTGCCACGCAAGTCGGCGAAGCTCTTGATGCCGCTGTCCCTGGCAGTCAGCAATTGGCCTTTTACATAGATGAAGCCATAGGAAAACGCCACTTGCTTCTGCCGCTCGGCGGTCACGCCCGTGGAGCCGCACTCCAGGTCCACGGTACCGTTCTGCACCAGAGGAATGCGTGTTTGCGACGTCACCAGGTTGTACTTGACCTTCAGGTCCGGCAACACCAATTGTTGCTTGATGCGCTCGACAATCTTGCCCGCCAGATCCACTGAATAGCCCATCGGCTTGCCGGTTTGATCACCCACGTAAGAGAACGGCACCGACGCATCGCGATAGCCCAGGGTAATGCTCCTGGCATCGGCGATCTTGCTCAGGGTGCCGGTCAGCGGGGCCTCGTTGGCCTGGACCTGACTCGCGAGCAACAGTCCGAGGGTGCAGCCGAGCAACGTGATTTTTTGCATTGTTATTCTCCGTTGTGGGTATTGGGTGACGGTCATTTCAAACGAGCGGCGATGACGGTGATTTCCACCAGCACCTGCGGCCGCGCCAGCTCGGCCTGCACGGTCGTGCGGCTCGGGGCCTGCCCCGGCGATAGCCAGGTCGACCAGACCTCATTCATGGCGGCAAAATCGTCGGTGATGTTTTTCAAGTAAATGGTCGCACTGAGCATTTGATCCTTGTGGCTGCCGGCTTCGGCCAGCAATGCATCAATCCTGGCCAGCACTTCGCGGGTCTGGCCGCCCACGTCCGCGGCCTCACCCGGCACTTGGCCGGAGAGAAATACCAGATCGCCAAACGACACGGCGCCAGACAACCTCGAGTTGCTGTGGAGTCGGGTAATGGTCATTGCAGTGTCCTCTTCGCAAATAAATGATCAGGCAGCCCGGTGGTTGAAACCGTGCATATCAATAGAGGGCCGGCGCTGGCCGATCAGCTCACTGAGCAACTGCCCACTGCCACAAGCCAGGGTGAACCCCAACGCGCCATGACCGATGTTGAGCCACAGGTTGCGATAGGCGGTGGCGCCCAGCAACGGCACGCCGCTTGGCGTGGCCGGGCGCATCCCGGCCCATTCGATGGCCGCGTTATAGGCCCCGGCATTGGGGAAGGTGTCACGGGCCTGACGCTTGATCAGCGCCAGTCGCTTGGGGTCTATAGCCGGATCAAAGCCAACGATGTCGACCATCGCGGCCACCCGCAACCGGTCGCCGATCCGTGCATATACGATCTTGCGGTCATAGTCGGTGACGCTCACATCCGGGGCCTGGTGTTCGGGGCCAATGGGCACCGTCAGGCTGTAGCCCTTGAGCGGGTACAACGGCAATTGCAGACCGGGCAATGCCAACAGCGGACTGCGGTGGCCGGCGGCGATCACCAATTGATCGACCGGCAACACTTGCTCACCCAGATCGATGGCGCTGACGCTGCCATTGGCGTGGCGAATGCCGGTCACCGCTTGCCCCAGGCGTAGCTCGCAACGCCCGGATGCTTGCAACCGTGTAGCCAATAGCCGGCAGAAAGCATGGCAATCGCCCACTTCTTCGTCGGGCGTATAAATCGCACCGACAAATGGGGCATTGGCCAGGGCCGGCTCAAGTTGAGCGCACTCGGCCGCCGACAGCACCTGTTGCTGCTGAGGGTCGGCCAGCTGCCGGCATGCATGCTCGAAGCTGGCGCGCTCCCGGAAGGTCACCAGTTTGCCGTTGCGCCGCCATTGGAAGCCTGCGAGCCCATCGTCTTCGCGCCATGCCTCCAATGTGCCCTGACTGAACAGCGCCAGCCGCAGCAAGTGCGCGGCGTTCTCGCGGTTGACCGAACGACGGCAAGCGCCGAGGAAGGACACCATCCAGCGCCACTGCGCAGCGTCGAACCGCGGGCGAAGCTTCAAGGGTGAATCGCCGCGCAGCATCCAGCCGATGGCTTGCAACGGCACACCGGCGTCAGCCAAAGGTGCGACGTAGCGATAGGAGAGTTGCCCACCATTGGCGAAACTCGTTTCGCTGCCCAACGCGTCCCGCGCCTCGATGACGGTCACTTCGAAGCCGTCGCGCACCAGCGCATAAGCCGTTGCCAGGCCAATCACGCCGCCGCCGATAATGCACACACGCTGAGCCATGTCCGTCCTTAAAACCGTTGTGATGACGAAGCCGAGGTTAGGGCCAGGTGACAGGCGGCGAACAATGAATAAAGATGCTCAACCCATAAACAAAGGTTATGGACTCGCCATGCGCCTTCGTCACATCGAGATTTTCCAGGCCATCCGCCAAACCGGATCGATCAGCGCCGCCGCGCAATTGCTGCATGTCTCGCAACCGGCGGTGACCAAGGTGCTGCAACACGCCGAGCAGCAGTTGGGGTTCCCGTTGTTCTTGCGCGTTCGCGGCAAGTTGCAAGCGACGCCCGAAGCGCTGGAGCTGGAGCGCGAGGTCGACAAGGTCAGCGAAAGCCTGCAAGGCGTGCGGCGCCTGGCTCAGAGCCTGCGTCGCGAACCGGGCCACAGCCTGCGGATCGGCGCCACTCCGGCGCTGGCCCTGTCGTTGTTGCCGCCGGCCATTCACGAGTGGACCGCACGCTATCCGGACATCGCCTGCGAACTGTCCAGCGCCCATAGCCGTGAGCTGGTGCAAAATCTGCTGATGCGTGAAGTGGATGTCGCCCTGACACTTCAAAGACCGGATCATCCGGGGCTCAAGGCCCACGCCTTGGCGGGCGGTGTATTGGTGGTGCTGGCACCGGCGGGTTACTGGCCATCGGCGCAGGCCGGCATGCCATTGTCATTGATGGCCCTGGCCGATGCGCCGCTGATTGGCTTGTCCAGCGCCGACCCGCTGGCCGCCCGGCTCGACAGCTACCTCGAAGCGGTCGAACCTCCGCCTCGGGTGCGCATCGCGGTGCAGACCTATTCGCTGGCCCGGGCGATGGTCGAGTCCGGTGCCGGGCTGGCGGTGATCGATCCGTTCACGGCCCTGGGCGCTTCCCCCGCCACAACGACTATTCGCCCTCTCGCGCCACCGCTGCCCATCACCCTGTATGCGGTGACCCGTGCCACGGAACCGCCGCCCCACACATTGAGCGACCTGTTGCAGGTGTTCAGTCGACAGGCCCAGGCACAACTCGACCGCATTGCGGGTCTTGCACCGGATCTGTAGGAGCGATCACAGGACATAAAAGAAAATCGCCACGAAGTGCAGCAGACTCCCGGCGATCACAAACAGATGCCAGACCCCATGGGCATGCCGCAGGCGATGGTCGAGGGCAAAAAAGATAATGCCCACGGTGTAAAACACCCCGCCCGAGGCCAGCCACGCAAACCCGGCGCCACCCAGCGCCGCCAGCAATGGCTTGACCGCCACCAGCACGATCCAGCCCATCACCGCGTATATCACGATCGACAGAATCCGCGCTTCAGAACGCGGCTTGATCTCCTGCAAGATGCCGATCAGTGCCAACCCCCAGACAATCCCGAACAACGTCCAGCCCCAGGGCCCGCGCAAGGTCACCAGGCAAAACGGCGTATAACTGCCGGCGATCAGCAGGTAGATCGAAAAGTGATCAACCTTCTGCATGATCACTTTCTTGCGTCCGCGCACGCTGTGGTACACGGTCGACGCGCTGTACAGCACCAGCAAGGTGAAGGCGTAGATCGCCATGCTGACGATCTTCCACGGGCTGCCATCCAGGCTGGCGAGGACGATCAGCCAAATACCACCAACAAACGCCGCCACCGCCCCGACCAGATGCGTCCAGGCATTGAGTCTTTCCCCGTGATACATCGGTAATCCACCTCGAAAATCATTAACCCAACGTACAAGGCTTAGGCCTGAAGCTTAAAAGCGCAATGTTTCAGAACACAATGGCCGGCTTTCTGCTGTCGAGCCTCAAGTTTTACGTTGATCTTCATGGCGCCATCGCTGGCAAGCCAGCGCCCACAAAGGTCTGCGTAACCCAATGTAAATAGGCACAATCGGGTCATTCCAAAAAGAGTCCGCGCCATGCTGATTGACGAAGAGTTGACCCTGAAAAAACTCGAAGTGTTCCTGGCCTTCATGCGCACCGGTAACCTGGCGCGGGCCGCGGCCGAGTTGCAGACCAGCAACGTCAGCGTGCACCGGGCGATCCATTCGCTGGAAAGCGCCTTGCGCTGCCCGCTGTTCAAACACGAGGGCCGCAACCTGACGCCGCTGGAAAGCGCCTACGTGCTGGAGGAGCGGGCACAGAAGCTGATTCAGGACGTGCTCGAGAGCGTGCGCCTGACCCGCGAGGCCGCCGGGTTTTCCGCTGAACGCTTCAAACTGGGCTCACTGTATTCGCTGACCGTGAAGACCGTGCCGCAGTTGATCATGGGCCTGAAAATCCGCCGCAGTGAACTCAACATCGACCTGATCCTTGGCTCGAATTTCGACCTGCTCTACAAACTCAAGAACATGGAAGTGGATGCGATCCTGGTGTCCCTGGACGACAGCATCAACGACCCGGACTGCGAGCAGATTCCGTTGTTTTCCGACGACATCTTCCTCGCCACGCCGGCCGATTCGAAGTTCGCCCAACGCAGCGAAGTCGACCTCGCCGAAGTGCGCGACGAAACCTTCATCACCCTGACCCAGGGCTTCGCCACCCACCAGGACGGCAAGCGGGTATTCGAGCAGGCGGGGTTCGAGCCGAAGGTGGCGATGCAGGTCAACGACATCTTCACCTTGCTGAGCATGGTCAGTTCGGGGGTGGGTTATGCCTTGCTGCCGGGCAGGATTGCGGCGGTGTATGAGAACCGGGTGAAACTGATCCCGTTGCAGGAAAAATACCGGTTGCAGCAGCACATCGGGGTGGTGTTTCTCAAGGCCAAGGAGCGTGACCCGAATCTGTTGGCGTTGCTGGCGGAGTGTCGGATGTATGCCAATCGGCAGGCCTGAAACGGGTGGCGAGGGAGCATGCTCCCTCGCCACAAAAAGCAATCAGCCCACAATCCCCCGAACGATAAAGAACAACAACGAAGGCCCCAGCAAGCAGCCCAGCCCGGTGTGGAAGGTCGCCGTCAACGCACCATAAGGCACCAGACGCCGATCCGTCGCCGCCAGCCCCGCTGTCACACCGCTGACCGTCCCGGCCAGGCCACCAAACACCATGGCCGAACGCGGGTTATCCAGGCCCATCCAGCGCGCCGCCATCGGCGTGCCAACCATCACCAGAATCGCCTTGATCAGCCCGGTGGCAATCGACAACGCCACCACATCGGAACTCGCGCCAATCGCCGCCCCGGTCACCGGCCCGACGATGTAGGTCACCGCGCCAGCGCCAATGGTGGTCATGCTCACCGCATCGCGATAACCGAAGGCCCAGGCCATGCACACACCGACAATGAACGGCAGCACCGTGCCCAGCAACAAGGCAATCGCCCCGATCAAACCGGCCTTCTTCGCTTCGGTCGCCTGTACTTCGAACGCCGTGGCGACGATGGCAAAGTCACGCAGCATCGCGCCGCCCATCAAACCAATGCCGGAGAACAGCGTCAGGTCCGCCAGGCCTTTCTGCCCGCCCGTCAGCGTACCGCCGACCCAGGCCAGGACCAGGCCGATGACGATGGCAATCGCCGAGCCGTGAATACGCCCGAAAGTCAGGCGTTTGGACACCACCACCGACACCCACATGATCACGCCAACGAATGCGAACGCCGTGACCAGACCGTTGTGTTCCAGGCCTTTCTCGATGAGATCCCACATATCAGCGACCTCCTGCCGATGCGCCAACCGACGTTATTTCCGCCGGCTCGTCGGGCAAGGGTTCGCCCTTGTGGGTCCGGCTGATCAGCGCAATGGTGCAGCCGCAGACCACCACCGAACCGATGGCCGCCAGCACCGCCACCGGGCCGCCGTGCAGCGCCGTGACCACGTTCTGTTGCGCGGCCATCGCCACCACCACCGGAATGTACATCGCGCCCCAGAAGCCGACGCCCATCTCGCAGTCCTTGGTCATGCCGCCACGCTTGTGCATCCACAACCGCGCGCAGATCAGCAGGATCATTGCGATCCCGACTCCGCCGACATTGGATTGCACACCCAGCAACACGCCCAGCATGTCACCCATGATCACCCCTGCCAGCGTACAGATCGCCAACAGCGCCACACCGTAAATAATCATTGTTGTCGTCCTCAAAATGCATCGTCGAATATTGTTTTTGTTGTTCGAAGCCTGAGATCTAGGGTTGGCGGCTTCCCTCCTCACGCAACAGCGCCTGCAGGGTATCGAGCCGTGCACCGTCGAAAGCCATCACGGTGCCCTGCTCGAACACCCGGCGCGCCAGCCCGGTCAGCACCGCACCGGGCGGCAGTTCGATCAGTAGACGTACGCCGCGCTCATAAGCGCTTTGTACCGTGCCGCGCCAATCCACCACACGGCACATGTTGAAAGCGAGGTCGTCGCGCAACGCTTCGATGTGGGTCACCCTCCGCGCGCGGCTGCCGCTGAGATAACCCAGGACAGGCGTTTTCAGTGGCACCGTGGCGAAGGCTTCGGCCAGGACCTTCGCCGGCGCATCCAGCAGCGGACAGTGCGAAGGCACGCTCACCGCCAGACGCTTGGCCAGTCCGGCGCCATGGACTTTCGCCAACTCGGCGACCGCTTTCATCGCACCATCGCTGCCGGCGATCACCACCTGGTTATCGGCGTTGATGTTGGCCAGGTAAACCGGCGAGTCATTGCCGTGAACCCGAGCCAGCAAACCTTCTACCGTAGTCAGATCCAGACCGATTATCGCGGTCATGCCGTAGCCCTGTGGATAAGCCTGCTGCATCAACTCACCGCGCAGGCTGACCAGATGCAACGCATCGCTGAAACTCAGCGCACCGGCCACCACCGCTGCCGGGTAGGCGCCGATGGACAATCCGGCGACATAATCCGCAGCCACTGACAGCTGTCGTGACGCCGCCACGCCCGCGATCAACAGGCACAACTGAACGGCCCGCGTCGACTGCAGGGCTTCGGCAGAATCGAGCCGCAAGACATCCTCACCGAGCACGTCGCTCGCCTCGTTCAGGGTTTCCCGAGGCAAGCGCTGGAGCATGCCCGGCTGCTGCGCGCCCTGGCCGGGGAACACCAACAAGCTGCTCACGCTGCCTGCTCCTGCGGGTTCCATGGATCGAGCACCAGACAGGCCTGACTGGCATTCTTGAGCAGAACGCGATTCGAAGAACCGGCCCATTCACGCAAGGCGACGGCGCCATATGGCGTCTGCAATTGCATGTCCACCGCGCACATGGCGCTGTCGAGCGTCGCCAGCAACGCTTGAGCGCGGGTGCGACTCAGCGGCTGCGGCGTACGCAGAATCAGGTCGAGATCACTGCCCTCGTGCAGGGCTGTAAAACCGCTGGCCAGCTCAAACCCGGCACTGCCACTGACACCCCAGACCCAACCGCCGCCATTGAGCATGGGCCGCAATTGATGCAGGGCTTGAAGTGCCGGCAACGCACGGTCGATGTCGACATGACAGAGTGCTTCCGGCGTAACCCAACGGGTGATCGACCTGATCGCCATCGACGCCGCGTAACGCTGCTCACGCAGACGGCCACGCACACCGACCGCAACCTGCCCTACCGCTGACAAAGCGCGCCGTACCACCACCGGTTGCCCTGCAAGGACAGACTCGATCACCCACGCCGGCGCATCCGCGGGCAACTGCTCCAGGGTCATCCCCCAGAGCAGGTCGTGGGCCAGCAGCGTGTTCACCACTGTGCCCTCAGCAATTGGCGAACCTGGCTTGAGGCCGCGCGATTGGCGGCACCGAGGCGGCCGCTCAGGTCACGTCCTTTGGCGGCGACATCGCCGATCGCCAAAGTCAGGCACTCAGTCACCCGTGCCAGATCGCTCACGGACGGCTGTTCGATCTGCTCCACCGACAAGGTTTCCCAGAGCAAGCCAAGGCTGGCATAGCTGTCGATGTCATAGGCCATCGGCGGCACGCTGGCGGCCAGGGTTTCCAGTTCTTCGATACTGCGCAGCGTCACCCGCGCCGCCGATGCCTTGCCCATGGCATGCACCATCACACCCGGATCACGCAAGGCAATCAGCCGGTTGGCTTGATAGCCGTGGGCGAGAAACGCCCCGGACATGGCCTTGCCCACCAGCAAGCCGATCACGGCGTGGCCGGCCAGTCGGGCACGGGCATAACTGTCGACGGCGCCGGCCAGGGCCTGATGAATACCGAGCGCTTCTTCGCGCCGGCCATAAGCTTGACTCGGTACGTCGACGATGGCGATCAAGGCACGTTTTTGCGCTTTGTCCTGATCGGCCGCGATGACTTCATCCACCGCTTTGGCCAGGCCCCAACCTTCGAGCAAGCCGACCTCGCCATGTCGGGCACGAACAAAACGGTTATCCGGATCGGCCACCACCGCGATAAACCGAACGGCTTGTTCACCGATAAATCCATCCGCCACCTTCAGCGAGGCCGGCAAACCTTCGACCGGTTTGGCACCAGCACTCAAGGCGTTGAACCAGTTCAAGCCTCTCAGTGAATACGAGCTCATGAGCGCTCTCCTTGATACAGATCGCGAACCACTGAAGGTTCGATTTGCGGTTCGGCGTCCAGACGCGCCAGCCGTTGCAGGAACAGTTCGGCCTGAGCGCTGCGTTGCTGCGCGGGCAAACCCTGCTTGAGCAATGCGCTGACCTGTTGGCGGATCTGGGCCACGTCGTCCTCGGCGTAGCGGTCCACCAGGCCGGTGGCGAAACGTTGTTCGCCGCCGGTCAGGCTCCAGATGAATGGACGATCCCGCGAGTCGTACTCCTCAAGCCCGGCTTCCTGTTCGATCACCTGCGGACCGTTCAGGCCGAGGCGCGCTTCCTGGGTCACCAGCAAATAGCTGCACAAGCCCGCGGCAATCGACATGCCGCCGAAGCAGCCCACGCTACCGGCCACCACGCCAATCACGGGTTGGTATTGACGCAGGTCGACAATCGCCGCATGAACATCGGCAATCGCCGCCAGGCCGAGGTTAGCCTCCTGCAAACGCACGCCACCGGTTTCCAGTAGCAGCACGGCACGGGTCGGAATGCCCTTGCGGTTGTCTTCGACCGCCAGCTCCAGTGCACCGGCAAGTTTCGCCCCGCCGACTTCACCGAGGCTGCCGCCCTGGAACGCCCCTTCGATAGCCCCGATCACCACCGGCAAACCGTCGATGCTGCCCTTGGCAATGATCACGCCGTCATCGGCCTGTGGCACTACGCCCTGACGCGACAACCAGGGCGACATGACCCGTTGAAACGGGTCGAGCAATTCACGAAAGGTACCGGCATCGAGCAAGGCTTTCGCCCGTTGGCGGGCGCCGAGTTCGACGAAGCTGTGCTTGTGCAGCAGTTCAGCGCTGTCAGTCATGGCTGATCTCCTCGAAACCCTGCTCCAGGCGCAAACGCACCACGCCGGGGGTGGCGCCGAAATCGTGAATATTGATGTCCATCGCCGGCGGGGTCTGCCCGTCGAACATCCGTGCAAACAGGTGCTGCCAGCGTTGCTCGCTGCCATTGACCGAGGTCTGCACGTTGATCGTCAGCCTGCCGGCCTGACCCGGCTCGATCAGCACTTCCAGATCGCCCGAGCCGACACAGCCCACCAGCGTGCGCCCGCGTGGCGGCTGCCCGGCGGGGAATTCAAAGGATAAGGTTTCCATCAAAAAGCTCCCTGATTAATGCCGTCGCGGGATTCGATGCGGTCGATGAACAGGCAGGCTGCGAGCAGATCGGCAGCACCACCGGGCGAGGCATTCAGCGCGATTAATTGTTGGTCCAGCTCATGCAAGCGACGGCGACCGCCGAGGCTGGCACTACCACCGGCGTCGAGTACCGCCTGGGCGCCACGCTGCATGGTGTGCAGGCCATGCTCGCCGGCGCGGTAGAGCACGCAGGTGTCGGCCAGCCGGGTCATGATCGCCAGCAGTGCATCGAGCCGGGCGTTCTGTTCGCCATGGCCGGCGGCGCGGCTGCGCTTGAGTTGTGGCAGGGCGCGCTGGGTGACGGCCGGGAAGCCCAACTGCGCTTCTTCCCGGGCACCGCGAGCGCCATAGCGCTGGGCGACCTGAGCACCATGGCTCAGAGGCCGTGGCGCATGGCGGTCGTCGAGCAAGGCCAGGCGTGCGGCGCGCAAAGCGATGGAACCTGCGGCAGTGGATTCAGGCTCCAGCGCGGCAGCCGCAACCAACAGGCCTAACGCCCAGATGGCCCCGCGATGGGTATTCACGCCGTGGGTAGTGGCGAGCATCACTTGCTCGCCTTCTCGGCCGATCAGCCCGATGGCCTCACGCAGGGGCGAACCGATCTCGCCGATTTCGATGGCGGCTTCAGCCATTTCCTTGAACGCTGGCCACAAGGACAGTGCCGAGGCGTGCATCAGCCCCAGGTGCAAATCGGTATGGGCACCGCTGCCGCGTCGGTCGACCAGCGCCGGCTTCGGCGACAGGTCCGCTTCGTCGATCAGCGCGTCCACCGCCAGGTCCGCCAGCCGGTCGGCCAGGCTCAGGGGTTTCGCTTGCAGGTTAAATGCGTGCATTACCAGCTCCTGAATTTGGCGGGCGGGTTGTAGAGACCACCGGACCACTCGACCAGGTCGGCCACGCTTTTGGCGGCGAGCAATTCGCGGGTGGCGTCGGTGCGGCGGATGCCCAGGTCTTCGGGCAAGGCGATCAGCCCTTCGCGGCGCATGCGCGCCGTGTCTTTGGGGTTATGACGCAGGCCGATGGCGGTCACCCCGGCGACGGCGGCGATCATCGCCCGGCGCTCTTCCAGCGAGCGCGCCTTGTACAGGTAGGCGATGCCTTCTTCGGTGAGCAGGTGGGTGACGTCGTCGCCGTAGATCATGATCGGCGCCAACGGCATGCCGCTTTTTTTCGCCACGTCGATCGCATCGAGGGTTTCGACGAACGTCGGTTTGCCGCCCTCCTGGAAGGTCTCGACCATCTGCACCACGAGTTTCTTGCCGCGTTCGAGCATGGGTTCAGGCGCGTCGCTGTGGCGCATGTCGAGCCAGGCCGGCGTACCGTGGCGCCGACCACGTGGATCGTGGCCCATGTTCGGTGCCCCACCGAAACCGGCCAGGCGTCCACGGGTCACGGTTGAAGAATGGCCATCGCCATCGACTTGCAGGGTGGCACCGATAAACAGGTCCACCGCGTATTGCCCGGCGAGTTGGCTGAACATGCGGTTGGAACGCATGGAACCGTCACGCCCGGTGAAGAACACGTCAGGCCGGGCGGCGATGTAGTTTTCCATGCCCAGTTCGGTGCCGAAGCAATGCACGCTTTCGACCCAACCGCTTTCAATCGCCGGGATCAACGTCGGGTGCGGATTGAGTGTCCAATTGCGGCAGATCTTGCCCTTCAATCCGAGGGATTCGCCGTAGGTCGGCAGGATCAGCTCAATGGCGGCGGTGTTGAAACCGATGCCGTGATTGAGCGACTGAACATTGTGTTTTTCGTAGATGCCGCGGATCGCCATCATCGCCATGAGCACGTGCACAGGCTTGATGTGCCGGGGGTCGCGGGTGAACAGCGGTTCGATATAGAACGGTTTATCGGCCACCACCACGAAATCGACCCAGGACGCGGGAATGTCGACGCGGGGCAATTCGCTGACATCGTCCACCAACTGATTGACCTGGACGATGACAATGCCGTCGCTGAACGCGGCCGGCTCGATCAGGGCCGGGGTGTCTTCGGTACTTGCTCCCGTGTAGATGTTGCCGGCGCGGTCGGCCATGAAACCGGCCGAGAGCACAACGTTGGGAATCAGATCCACCACCAGCCGCGCATAGAGCTCGATGTAAGTGTGGATCGCGCCGATTTCCAGCAGGCCGTCTTCGAGCAACTGGCTGATGCGCAAGCTTTGCGCGCCGGCGAAGGCGAAGTCGAGTTTGCTGGCAATGCTGCGTTCGAACAGGTCCAGGTGCTCGGCGCGTCCGACGCTGGGCATGATCATGTGCAAGTCATGCAGCTTGCCCGGATCGGCCTTGACCAACGAGCGGGAGAGAAAATCCGCCTGCTTCTGGTTGTTGCCCTCCAGCACCACACGGTCGCCAGGCAGAATCAACGCCTCCAGCGCCGCCACGATCTTGTCGGTGGGCAACACCACACCGTCGGCAAGGCCCCGCACCAGTTCGAGACGCCGCAACTTTTCGCTGCGCCGCCGCGTCCATCGCGAGTCGGGGGATATTGTTGTTGTCATGACCACTCCACGGGTTCGCTGTCGTGGGGTCACCTTAGGAGCGTTGGGTGGCGGGCATCAATCAAGCAGGGTGATGGATTGTTACGGTCAGGTTAATGGTGCAGAAGAGTTTCGTTGCCATGGCTGACGCCTTCGCGGGCAAGCCCGCTCCCACAGGTATCGTGATTGCAAGAACAGTGTGGAAGCCGGCTTGCCGGCGATGGGGCCGTCAAAACGTTTCGAAGCTTCCTGAATCACCGTTCTGCCATTTGCTGCTCCACCCCGATCAACAACTGCGCAGTGCTTTCCAGCAACTGCCCCAGCAATGCCTCATCTTCATCCATATAGCCTTCGTACTCCGCCAGGTTGCGTCGTTCATGGCAAAGGGCGAATAGCCGAACCTGCACCCTGCGGTGTGGATCAGGCACTGGAAAACCAGGTAACGCTTATCCGAACGGTAGCCACGCAATCGAAGCGCTGTCAGTGCAATGCCATGAGCAGCGTTGTAGGCCAGATCGAATCGGCTGGCGAAGGAAAGTGAAGAGGTTTGCGCATCTTTCAGGCGATCTGTTGCCGAACGCATCAAGCCTTCGCATTCCTTGCGATCGGGTGCTTCGGCCTTCAGTCCACCACTACGTAACAGGTTTTCCAGATTCTCGTTGCTGCCCATCCTTGGACTCCAAAGGGTTTTCCCCCATCAGGTTGATCTTCTCCTGTTGCGCTACCCGCATGACGAAGCTGTTTTCGGCCGTCAGTTTTGCAACCCAGTCATCAGGGGTGTAGAGCGTCGGATTAAGGGTGCGGCCCAGATGCTCTTCCAGAGGTAAGAGCCGCTCCATCACATCACTGTAGTGCAGCCCTTCCCCGATCAACATGAGGTCAATGTCACTGGATGCGATGGCCTGATCCTTGGCGATGGACCCATAAACAAACGCCCATGTGAGTTGTTCGGCGAAGGGTTGCAGTGCCTCACGCAAAGGCTCGGCGATACCGAATGTCTTGCGAGTAATACCCAACAGTTCGGCATAGATCGGGCAATCGGGATTGGCCTGGTAGTGGGTCTGATTACCCAGACGTGACATCGTCAGCACACCCGCTCGTTGCAAGCGGTCCAGTTCGCGCATGAGACTGCCTTTTCCGACCTGAGCCCAGCGGGCGATCTCGTTCGCGTAAAAGCTTCGGTCGGGTTTGCCAAACATAAGGCCCAGCACTTTTTGCTGGGTCGTGGTGAACAATGCTTCGCTCAGCGACAGGTTTTCCACGTCAACAACCAAAAGGTCCCAAAAAGGGAACTTTAGGTCCCTTTTTGGGAATCATCAACCTTCAAACCAACCCCGCCCCTACCAGCAACTCTTCCAACCCCAGCAAATCCGGAACCCTGGCCACTTGATCGCCCACTTGCACCGCTGCTTTTTCCAGCGAACACAGCGGCACGTCGACATAGCTCAACTGACTGTCGAGCTTGTACGAGCGGGGAATTCCCTGGACCAGCATGGCGATGAATTTCAATTCAGGGCGGCCGCCGAGGGCGTTGAGGATGACGATCCGCGCGCGCTCTCCGATAACGACTTTACTGCCGCACGCCGACTCGAAACTGAGCAGCGGGATTTGCCGGTTGCGCCACGGTACTCGCCCGAGAAACCAGGGCGGCGAGTCGAGGTCGAACGCGGCGGGCTGGTAGTCGATCAATTCGGCGACCGCAACGTTGGGCAGGATCAGGTTGCGGTCAGCCAGGAGCAGTAAAAGGCCAGTGAGGTGGCTGGTGCGCGGGTTGATCAGCCGCTCAAGCATGGGTTTTGCTCCATAGGGCAATGCTTTCGAGCAGGACCGATTCCTGGTACGGCTTGCCGAGGTAGTCGTTGACACCGATGGCCATGGCGCGGTCGCGGTGTTTCTGGCCGGTGCGGGAAGTAATCATGATGATGGGCAGGTGCTGAAAACGCTCGTCACTGCGGACTTGCCTGGCCACTTCGAAACCGTCCATGCGCGGCATTTCGATGTCGAGCAGCATCACGTCCGGCCTGTGCTCTTCGAGCAACAACATGGCGTCGACGCCGTCCTTGGCCGTCAGCACGTTCATGCCATGGCGTTCGAGCAAGCGGCTGGTGACCTTGCGTACAGTCACCGAGTCATCGACCACCATGATCAGCAACGGCCGTTGCGGCTCGGGCTCGAGGTCTTGATTGGCCGGACGCTGTGGCACATGGGCTTGCAGGGCGCGGATCGGCGCCAGCAAATCCAGAATCAGCACCACCCGGCCATCGCCCAGGATCGTCGCGCCGGAAACGCCCTGCACGGCCGCGAACTGCGGGCCGAGGCTCTTGACCACGATCTCGCGAGTGCCGGCCATGGCGTCGACCAACACCGCGATGTGCCGCTCGTTGCACTGCACCAGCAGCACCGGCAGCGGCAGGTTCTGGCCCAGCAACTTCGGCCGTGGACTGGTTTTCAACAGTTCGCCCAGGTAGCACAGTTCATAGCGTTGCCCGGCGTATTCATAGGTCGGCGGGTCGAGGCGGAAGTGCCCTTCGAGTTCGTTTGGCAGCACACGGACGATCCCGTCGATGGTGTTCAACGGGATCGCGTATTGATCCTCGCCACATTGCACCATCAGCGCGCGGTTGACCGACACCGTGAACGGCAGGCGAATGCGGAAATGCACGCCCTGCCCCGGCACGGAATCAATACTCATGCTGCCGCCCAGTTGCCGGACTTCTTCATGCACGACATCCATGCCGACGCCGCGCCCGGAAATCTGGGTGATTTTCTCGGCCGTGGAGAACCCCGGCTGCAGGATGAATTGCAGCACGTCGCGGTCGCTGATTTCGCTGTTCGGGTCGAGCAGACCGCGCTTGATCGCCTTGCGCCGCACCGCCTCCAGCGGCACGCCGGCACCGTCATCGCGGATATCGAAAATGATGTCGCCACCCTCGCGCAACAGGTCGAGGGTGATCCGTCCCTGGGCCGGTTTACCCGCCGCTATTCGCGCCTCGGCAGATTCAAGTCCATGGTCCACGGCATTGCGCAGCATGTGCTCCAGCGGTGCCGCCATGCGTTCGAGCACGTTGCGATCCATTTCGCCTTCGGCGTTTTCGACGATGAACTCAACGTCCTTGCCCAACTCCTCGGAAACCTGACGAACGATGCGTTTCAAGCGCGGCAGCATCTTTTCGAACGGCACCATGCGCGTGCGCATCAGGCCTTCCTGCAGCTCGGTGTTGATACGGCCCTGCTGTTGCAGCAGGTTTTCCGCGTCCTGATTGCGCCGGTCGAGGGTTTCCTTGAGGTCGAGCAGGTCGGAAGCGGACTCGAACAGTGCCCGCGACAGTTGCTGCAATTGTGAGTGCCGGTCCATTTCCAGGGGATCGAACTCTTCGTAACCCAGGCGTTCGGCGTCGACTTGCTGGCGACTGAGGATCCGGCCCTGGGTTTCGATATCGAGGCGGCGCAACTGATCGCGCATCCGCTCGATGGTGGTTTCCATCTCGTTCAGGGCGATTTGCGCATCGCTGACCTGCTGCTCGATGCGGCCGCGAACAATCGATGACTCGCCGGCCAGGTTGACCAGGTCGTCGAGCAGTTCCGCCGAGACCTTGACCATGTCGGCGCCGGCATCGGGTTGCAGCGGGGTTTCGGCTTTTGCAGCGGCGGGCAGCGCGATTGGCGTTGGCGTTTCAGGCAGCGCCGGGTGGCTGAAATTCTTGATCGCGTCGATCAGTCGATCGGCCGGCGGCAAGGGTTCGCCGGCGCGGGTCGCGTCGAGCATTTGCGCCAGTCGATCATGGCTGCGTTGCAGCAGCTCGAACAACGCCGCCGTGGGTTTCAGTACTCCGGCGGATAAACCTTCGTAGAGAAATTCCAGCTCATGGGCCAAATCGCCGATCGGGGTGATCTCCACCATGCGTGCGCCGCCCTTGAGCGTGTGCAGGTCGCGCAGCAGGGTTTCCACTTCCTGACGATTCGACGGCTCGGCCTGCCAGCGCACCAGCGCCGCACCGGAGCTTTCGATGATGTCGAAACCTTCCTCAAGGAAGATGTCCAGCAGCTCGCTGTCGTGATGGGCCGAGTCATTGCTGGCCGCCGGCTCGATCAGATCGGCATGGCCTGCGTGTCCCTGGCGGAACGCACGGATCGCTTCGATCAGTTCGCCCGGATCGTCGAGGGATTGATGCTGTTGCAGCTGTTCAAGCAAATGCGCCAAGCGATCGTGGCTGTGTTGCAACAAAGAAGCGAGCCCGTCGCTGTAGCTGTACCGGCGGTCCACCAGGCCTTCGTAAAGGCTTTCCAGTTCATGGGCCAGATCGCCGACCGGCTCGACCTCGGCCATGCGCGCGCCGCCTTTGAGGGTATGCAAATCCCGTTGCAAGGACGACAGCGGCGCAGCATTGGACGGCTCGCTTAACCAGCGCTGCAAGGCCGGACCGGCGCTTTCAAGGATATCCGCGGCTTCTTCGAGGAAGATCGAAACGATCTCGTCGTCCGGCTCGTGTTCCCTTGTAGGAGCGAGCCTGCTCGCGATGGATTCACAGGCGCCGCGTTTATCCTGCGATAACGCGTCATCGTTGACGACCATCGCTGGCAAGCCAGCGCCCACAGGGGGCAGGCTGTTTTCAAGTTCGGCGGTGGCATCGGACAGTTCGCGGATGCTCAGGGTACGGCTGCCGTCGCTACGGATCAGGCCCATGGCCGACGGGTCGAGGCTCTGATCGAGCAAGCCGTGCAAGGCGCGAATCCGCTCCGGGCGCGGACTGACTTCCTGGCCGGCAGCCAGTTCGTCGAGCATGTTGATCAGCGCTTCGTGGGCACTTTGCGCTTCATGGAAAAACGCCTCGCTGACCGCCAGGCTGCTTTCTTCCACGGCACCGTAAAGGTCGAGCAAGGCTTCGCACAGCTCATCCACCGGATGCAAATCGGCCAGGTGTGCACCTTCGCCGAGGGTGGTCAATTCATCCAGCAGCGCACTGAGTTCCTGGCGTTCGCCGGGGTGTTGCTGCCAGCGTTGCAACAGGCTTTCGGCGTCCAGCAGGATGTCCATGCCCTGGGCCAGAAAGTTGTTGATCAACTGCGGATCGCGCTTGATGCGAAGGCCTGTGTTCGGGGTGTTCGACAGGCTGGCCAGACGTTCGGCCAACAAGGCCTGGGTGCGTTCGATCAATGCCGCCGCGTCAGGGATCTCGGCCAACGGGTCCGTCTTCAGTTGGCGCAAACCGAGGCGGAACAAACCTTCGGCTTCCAACAGCAATTCGACTTCGTCCAGGTCGAGGGCGATCTGGTGGGCCTTGTATTCCCGGGCCAGTTGATCCAGCGGCGCGGCGAGCTCGGCAATCGGCAACACCCCGGCCATCGACGCACTGCCCTTGAGGGTGTGCAAGGCACGCTGCAATTCATCGCTGGCCTGCAACGGCACGTGTTCGGCAGCCTGATCCAGAAAGCGATTGAGACTGCTCAAATGGGATTCGGCTTCTTTGCGGAAGATCTCCAGCAACAAAGGATCGAGGGCCGCGACGTCTTGGGTATCTTCATCGGCGGCCAATGCCTCGCCCTTGGCCAGGGCATGGGCCCGGGCGGCCAGTTGGTCGACGTCGTTACGCTGGCGTTGGGCATTGGCGGCAAATTCGGCCACCAGCTCCGGCAACAGCGCCAACACATCGCCCAGCAGTTGTTGCACCGCAGCGCCCGGGGCGACGCTGTGTTCCAGCACACGGTTGAGCAGGTTTTCCACGGCCCAGGCCAGTTCGCCGAGCACCAGTGCCCGGACCATTCGGCCGCTGCCCTTCAGCGTATGGAAAGCGCGACGCACTTCCCCCAGGGCTGACGGGTCATCAGGGTTGGCCGACCAGCGCGGCAGGTATTCCCGCAGGATGTCCAACACCTCGTCGGTCTCTTCGAGGAACACTTCGCGCAGCTCGTCATCCACCGGTGTTTCACCGGCAGGCGGCGGCAACAGGCTGCCCGGTGTGGTCTGGGCGGGCGGATTGAGTGCCGACACAGGGCTGGCCAACACATCCGCCAGGGTCTGGACGACGGCCGGGGTGTCCAGTTCCTGCCTCTGCTGCATGACCTGCGCTTCGCTCGGACTCAGTACATCCTCGAGCACCGGCACATGCTGTTCGCTAGGGAAGAAACCGAGTGACGCCAGGCTTTTTTCGGCGATATCGAGCAACGACTCACCGGGTGCTTCCGGGTCATCGTTGAGGCGCTCCAGATAGTATTCGAGGCTGGCGATCACGTCGGCCAGGCTGTCCAGTTCCTGCCAGCCGGGCTGACCGGGATCGAGCAACAGGTGCTCGCGGATGAAGTGATTGCAGGTTTCGATCAGGCTGGCCGCGCGGCTCAACGGAATCATCGCCAGCGCACCGCGAACCTGGGTCAGCAAGGCCGGCAGCGCCTGTAAATGCTGACGGTCCCAGTCGGCGTCGATGTAGTCGACGATCATGTCCTTGGCCTGTTGCAGGCAGATGCGCGCTTCCTTGATCACGATCTGGTGAATCTGCGTCAGGTCGGTGGTTGGCAGACGGCTTTCTTCCTGACTCTCCGGCTCCACGGTGCCGACCATGCCGGCCAGCGTCGCTTCGACGTAGAGCAAGGCCCCGGCGACGTCCATGAGAATCGCGTCATCGGGTGCGCGCTGGCCCTGGGCGAGGCTCAGGACCACCGCCAATTGGTCAATGATGACCTTGCGCGGCTGACCGAAACCCAACACCGCCAGGGTGTCGGCGATTTGCCGCAGCGGCGCCAGCAGGCTGTCGAGATCGGAAGCGTGTTGACGGTCGCTGCGCACGAACAGGTCCAGGCGCTCCTTGACCCGCACCAGCTCCTCGCACAGTGCCGCCAGTACCGAACGCATGGCGTCGCGGTCAGGCCCTGCCAGTCGTGCACGTTCCTCATCGACCATTGCGCTGTCAGGCAGCGCGTCATCCAGTCCGTAGCGATCTTTCATGGTCAGCATCTGCCCGGTGGGGTGTTCGGCTTTGGCTATGTAGAACAGCAAACTCTTGAGCAGCTCCGGCGGCGCCGGTTGATTGATGGCGGGCATGCCCTGTTCGAGCAGGCGTTTGAGTTCTTTGTCGGCTTCCTTGAACAGGCTGCGCAAGGCAGGGCTGTTGGCAATCGCACCGGCGCGCATGCCTTCGACCAGCGCCGCGGCGATCTGCCACAACGGGCTCAGGGGTGCGTTACCGCACAGGCTTTCGAGGCGACTGAATACCTTGGCCAGATAACCGAGATTGGTCTCGTCATCCTGCTCGCGGAGCAAGCCAACCAGGGCCATCTGCAACATTTGCCGCAACTTGCGCAGCACGCTCGGCAGGTCCGGCGGTTCCAGATGCGCCAGCGACGCTTCGTCCAGCGGCGGCAGATCGGGCAGCAGCGGGCTGAACAGGCTGGTTTCCGACAACAGGCCTTCGCCACGGGCGCTGCGCAGGTCGTTGATCAGCGGCAGCACCACCAGCGGCAGGTCGCGTCGCGCACCCTGAACCCGGTCGAGGTAGATCGGCAGTTGCCCCAAGGCTTGCATCAGCAGGTGCAGCGCCTCGTCACGATGGCTGACGCGGCCCTGTTGCAGGGCGCTTACAAGCTGCTCCATCTCTTCGGCGAGCAAGGCCGCGCCGTAGAATTCGACCATCTGCAAACTGCCGTGAACCTGATGAATGCACGCCAGGCAATCGCCCAGCGCGTGCGTCGCCTGCGGATCATCCAGCAGGGTTTCGATGGCGT
Organism: Pseudomonas moorei; assembly: GCF_008801475.1. Classification (GTDB taxonomy): domain Bacteria; phylum Pseudomonadota; class Gammaproteobacteria; order Pseudomonadales; family Pseudomonadaceae; genus Aquipseudomonas; species Aquipseudomonas moorei. The sequence goes on from NZ_VZPP01000002.1 coordinate 84,837, forward strand.
GATGAGCCTGCTTCAGCGTTTCGGCAATCTCGCCTTTGACCCATTCGAGGGCCACATAGTCGTGCCGATCACCCATAACCACCTCAGTTACCACTTCAGTCAAAATGCCAACGCCCGCAGGCGGTTCAAGCTTTGTCCGTCGCCTGCGCCTTGGCGGCCGGCAAGGTGAAACCGGACACCGACCGCCGCAACTGGCTGGCCATCTTCGCCAGGTTGCCAATGCTCTCGGCAGTGGCGGTGGAACCTGACGAGGTCTGCGTCGTGATTTGCTGGATCACATTCATCGTCAGGGAAATCTGACCGGCAGACGACGTCTGTTGTTGTGCGGCATTGGAAATACTCTGGATCAGCGCCGCCAGTGTCTTGGAAACCCCTTCGATTTCTTCCAGGGCCACACCCGCATCCTGCGCCAGCCGCGCACCCCGCACCACTTCGGTGGTGGTCTGTTCCATGGAAATCACGGCTTCGTTGGTGTCGGTCTGAATCGCCCGCACCAGTGTTTCGATCTGCCGGGTCGCGGCGGACGAGCGCTCGGCCAGACGCTGCACTTCATCGGCGACCACCGCAAAACCGCGCCCGGCATCACCGGCCATGGACGCCTGGATCGCCGCATTGAGGGCGAGGATGTTGGTTTGATCGGCAATGTCATCGATCAGGCTGACAATGTCGCCGATTTCCTGGGAAGACTCGCCAAGACGTTTGATCCGCTTGGCGGTGTCCTGAATCTGTTCACGGATGTTGTCCATGCCGTGGATGGTGTTGTGCACCACCTCGTTGCCCTTGTTGGCGATTTCCACCGAGCGTTCGGCCACCGCCGACGATTCGGCAGCGTTGGCCGACACCTGGTCGATGGATTCGGCCATCTCATTGATGGCGGTAGAGGCTTCGGCAATCTGCTGCGCCTGATGCTCCGACGCCTGCGCCAGGTGCATGGCGGTGGCCTGGGTTTCCTGCACGGCGGCCGCCACCTGGCCGGCCGTCAGGTTGATGGTCGCCACCAGGTCGCGCAGTTGATCCACGGAGTAATTGATCGAGTCGGCGATGGTGCCGGTGAAATCTTCGGTGACCGATGCCGTGACCGTCAGGTCGCCATCGGCCAGGTCCTCGATCTCATCGAGCAGGCGCATGATCGCGTTCTGGTTGCGCTCATTTTTCTCGGCAGTTTCCCGCAGCTGGCGATTGGTTTCACGCACCATCACCAGGCCAATGAGGATGATGGAGGCCAACGCCAACAGACCCAACACGTAACCGCCAATGGTATCGGTGGTGCGCCCGCCCGCCAGGTTTTCGAAACCGCTGGCCAGGTGCGAGGCTTCATCGAGCAGGGTTTGCGACAGGCTGAAAATGTTGGTGGCCGATTCGCGCACCTTGAACAGTTCGGGCGAGGTTTCGAGGATTTCATCCACTGAACCCGAGACAAACTCGAACAGCTCGGAAATTTCGGTCAGTCGCGCGCGCGCATCGCGATCTTCGACCTGGCTGATCCTCTGCGACAGGTTGCCCTGGAGCATGCCGTTGAGCACCAGGCCGAAACGCGCCGCGTCGCGACCGAAAGCGTCGGCAGCCTGTTGCGAATTTTCATCGCCGGACAACACCGTGTTTACCGCGCCGAGAATCCGCTCAGCCAGCAGCGATTGACGTTGGGCCATCGCCACCTGACCCGCCGGAGCACCGCGCTGCAGCAGGATTTCCACCACCTTTTCGTATTCGACCTGCAGCTGCGGCACGGTTTCGGCGAGGGTGGCGGCCACCTGATGCAGTGACAACACGGTCTGCTCGCTGGAGAGAATGGCGTCGGTGTTTTTCAGCAGGCGCTCCCAATCCAGTTGCACGGCGCGCATTTCCGGGCGCACGGTCGCCGGCGCTGGCGGCAAGCCGGTCGCCGGATCGCCTTTTTTCAGATAGCCCCAGCGCTGGGCAAAATCGTTGCGCGCATCGCTGAGCAGCTTGAATGCCGCAGCCTTGCCGGCGGCGGCCTCGGTGGCGTTTTTGGCAATGCGCTGGGACAGCACGCGCAATTCGCCAGCGTGGCCGATGTACTGCTTATCGTAAGTGGCCTGGGTGTTGAGGTACGCGAAGTTGGCGAACAACAGCATGATGAAGATGATCAGTGCGATAAACAGCACAATGATCTGCGACCGGCTGCGCGACCCTTCCATTGGCTTGCCTGCTTTTGCTTTTATCATCGGTCACCAACACCCTTTAAAGCTTGCCGAAGTACCTGTAGGAGCGAGCCTGCTCGCGATTCAGGCGCCGCGGCGCATCAGGAAAACCGCGTTATCGTTCAATCGCGAGCAGGCTCGCTCCCACAGGGTTTACAGGGCCACGTTCATGAATCCTTGCGAGCGTACCAGCGCAAACGGGCTGAACACCCGCCAACTCTGCTCGCCCTGGAAACAGCCTTCAACAAATGCCGCCATCGGCCCCTGCAATTCGTCAGCGGGCACGGCCTTCAGGCTGTCTTGAGCAAAGTGCTGCAGGCCGAAGACTTCGTCGACCATCAAGCCGGCAAACACATCTTCGTACTCCACCACCAATACCCGTCGCTGCCTTCGCGCGGTCGACAGTTCGTAACCAAAGAAGCCACACAGGTCCATGATCGGCAACAACCGTCCGCGTAGGTTGGCCACGCCCTTGACCCAAGGCTTGACCCCGGGCAGTTGCGTAAAGCGCGGCTCGTGCAACACCTCGCCGACTTCGCTCATGGGCGCAACATACCAGTGCTCGCCCACGCGAAAGCCGATGCCACTCCAGCTGTCCTGCCGGGGTGGCTGGGACGGCAAGTCCGCGGCCAGCAGACGACAACGCTGGTCAATCTGCAGCAGCAGCTCGAAGGCGGTCAGCGACTCGGTCATGACCGGACAATCAACCGGGCAGGACGTTGTTCAGGGTCTTGATCAGGGTTTCTTCGTCGACGGGCTTGGTCAGGTAGTCCCTGGCCCCCTGGCGTGTGCCCCAGACCTTGTCGGTTTCCTGATCCTTGGTGGTGATGATGATCACCGGGATGTGCCCGGTTTCCGGGTCTTTGGTCAACTGACGGGTCGCCTGGAAACCGTTGAGGCCGGGCATGACGATGTCCATCAGCACCGCGTCGGGCTTTTCCAGGCGGGCCAGGGCCACGCCGTCGGCGCCGTTTTCGGCTTTCAATACTTCATGACCGTGCTTTTCCAGCATGCCGGTCAGTTTGTACATCTCAGTCGGCGAATCATCGACGATCAGGATACGAGCCATGGTCTTCCCCATTCTTGTCGACGCAAGGCCCGTTGGCCGAGCGTCACTGTAGGTGTCTTACTGCGGCAAAACGGCGGCAAAGCCCGGAACATGGGCCTGGATCGCGTTCAGCAGTTCTTCCTTGCTGAAAGGCTTGGTCAAAAACTGGTCGGAGCCGACGATACGCCCCTTGGCCTTGTCGAACAGCCCGTCCTTGGACGACAGCATAATCACTGGCGTGGACTTGAAAGCCGGGTTGTTCTTGATTAATGCGCAGGTTTGATAGCCATCCAGACGCGGCATCATGATGTCGACAAAGATGATGCCAGGGTGATTGTCGGCGATCTTGGCCAGGGCATCGAAACCGTCGATGGCCGTGATCACTTCACAGCCTACGTTTTTCAACAGCGTTTCGGCGGTTCGGCGAATCGTCTTCGAATCGTCGATGACCATGACCTTCAAGGCGCTGGAATGCTGTTCCATAAATGCTCTACCGTCGCCTTTGCGAATCAAATTGTCCGTTTGCCGGTTAATGGCGGCCAGAAACCCTTGATACTCAAGGGCCAGTACAACTTGGCAGTCTTTTTAGCACAGTCTCCAACACCAATCTATCGGCCAACCTCCGAGGTGGTTTTTCCTTGACCGGGAACACACTCAGCGCCACTCTGACGCCACTTTACGGCCTGATCTTTTGTAGGAGCGAGCTGCCCGGAGCAGGCTCGCTCCTACAGATCACACATACGCCCCTACTTTCGAGGAAACACCCATGAGCGTTCGCGTCGGGATTGTCATGGACCCTATTGCCAGCATTTCCTATAAAAAGGATAGCTCGCTGGCCATGCTGCTGGCTGCGCAGAAGCGCGGCTGGGAACTGTTCTATATGGAGCAGCGTGACCTGTACCAGGCCGAAGGCCAGGCACGCGCGCGGATGCGTCCGCTGAAGGTCTTCGCCAATCCGGAAAAATGGTTCGAACTGGACGCCGAGCAGGACAATCTGCTGAGCGATCTGGACGTGATCCTGATGCGCAAGGATCCGCCGTTCGACATGGAATTCGTCTACACCACGTATCTGCTCGAGCAAGCCGAAAGCGCTGGCGTGCTGGTGGTCAACAAACCGCAGAGCCTGCGTGACTGCAACGAAAAACTGTTCGCCACGCTGTTCCCGCAGTGCACGCCGCCGACCATCGTCAGCCGTCGCCCGGATGTGCTGCGCGAGTTCGCCGACCACCATGGGGACGTGATCCTCAAGCCGCTGGACGGCATGGGCGGCTCGTCGATCTTCCGCCACACCGCGGGCCACCCGAACCTGTCGGTGATCCTCGAGACCCTGACCCTGCACGGTCAGCAGCAGATCATGATCCAGGGTTACCTGCCTGCCATCGTCGATGGTGACAAACGCATCCTGATGATCGACGGCGAACCGGTGGACTACTGCCTGGCGCGCATTCCGGCTGCCGGCGAAACCCGTGGCAACCTGGCCGCCGGTGGCCGTGGCGAAGCGCGTCCGCTGACCGATAAAGATCGCTGGATCGCCGCGCAAGTCGGCCCGACTCTGCGCGAAAAGGGCCTGCTGTTCGTAGGCCTGGATGTGATCGGCGAGCATCTGACGGAAATCAACGTCACCAGCCCGACCTGCATTCGCGAGATCGACAACGCCTTTGGCACCGACATCGGCGGCCTGCTGATGGATGCCATCGATCAGAAGCTCAAGGCTCGTTGAAAAGCCAAACCAACATTGCGTTATCATGCGCGGCCTGTGAAAACGCGATGTTGGTTTCCTTGTCATGACACTCCCGTCCGATCTGCCCGTCGAACTCGCCCACCGTGGCGTGCGCCCGGCCGATCGCCTCGGTTTTACCCTGTTTCTCGCGGCGCTGATTCACCTGGCCTTGCTGCTGGGTGTCGGCTTCACGATGGTCGAGCCCCAGCAGATCAGCAAAACCCTGGAAATCACCCTCGCCACTTTCAAAAGCGAAAGGAAGCCTGAGAAAGCTGATTTCCTCGCCCAGGAAAACCAGCAAGGCAGCGGCACCCTGGATAAAAAGGCCATTCCCAAGACCACCGAGGTCGCGCCGTTCCAGGACAACAAGGTGCAGAAAGTCACGCCACCGCCGGCGGCCAAGCCTGAAGTGCGGGACGCTCCGCCCAAGGCTGCCGTGACCACCGTCGCGCCGAAGCCGAAAAAAACCGCCGCCAAGACCGAAGAGCCCAAAACCGACATCAAACCCGCGGTCGCCGCGCCAACGTTTGACACCGAACAGTTATCCAGCGACATCGCCAGCCTGGAAGCGGAACTGGCCAACGAACAACAGTTGTACGCCAAGCGCCCGCGCATCCATCGCCTGAGCGCCGCCTCGACCATGAAAGACAAGGGCGCCTGGTACAAGGACGAATGGCGCAAGAAGGTCGAGCGCATCGGCAACCTCAATTACCCCGACGAAGCCCGGCGCAAGCAGATTTACGGCAATTTGCGCCTGATGGTGTCGATCAACCGGGACGGTTCGCTGTATGAGGTGCTGGTGCTGGAGTCTTCCGGGCAACCGTTGCTCGATCAGGCGGCCCAGCGCATCGTGCGGCTGGCAGCGCCCTTTGCTCCGTTTACCGGGGATCTGTCGGATATTGACCGCCTGGAAATCATTCGCACCTGGAAGTTTGCCCGCGGCGATCGCCTCTCAAGCAACTGATACCAACCCAAATCCCCCTGTAGGAGCGAGCTTGCTCGCGATAAATCTGAGAGCACCGCGTAGTATCAACCTTGCGGCGTTATCGTTGACGACCATCGCGAGCAAGCTCGCTCCTACAGGGTTTGTGTCGCCAACAGCAATTTGCGGCATTTCCTGCGCATCCCCAGCTTGTCAGTTCGCCCCTCCAACGCCACACTAGCGCTCATGAAAAACGTCAGCCCCAGCTACCTCAAGCACCACTTCCTGATCGCCATGCCACACATGGTCGACCCGAACTTTGCGCACACCTTGACCTACATCGTCGAGCACACGGCCAATGGTGCCATGGGGCTGGTGGTCAACCGTCCGCAGGACCTGAACCTGGCCGATATCCTCGAGCAATTGCGCCCGGATATCGAACCTCCTGCACTCTGCCAGCACGTGCCGATTTTCATCGGCGGCCCGGTGCAGACCGATCGCGGGTTTGTCCTGCATCCCTCGGGGCAGCGCTATCAGGCGACCGTTGATCTGGAAGGCGATTTATCCCTGTCGACCTCCCAGGACGTGCTGTTCGCCATCGCCGATGGCGTCGGCCCGGCGAAAAGCCTGATCGCCCTCGGGTATGCCGGCTGGGAAGCCGGGCAACTGGAAGCCGAACTGGCGCAGAACGCCTGGCTGACCTGCCCGTTCGACGCTGACGTCCTGTTCAACACCAGCAGTGAATTGCGCCTGGAAGCGGCCGCCAAACATCTGGGCGTCAACCTCAGCCTGCTCACCAGCCAGGCGGGGCACGCCTGATGGCCCTGCGGCTGATCCTGGGATTCGACTACGGCACCAAACAGATCGGCGTTGCGGTAGGCCAGGTGATTACCGGCCAGGCCCGCGAACTGTGCACCCTGAAAGCGCAGAACGGCATTCCCGACTGGGATCAGGTCGAAGCCCTGATCAAGGAATGGAAGCCCGACGCCGTGGTGGTCGGCCTGCCGCTGAACATGGACGGCACGCCCAGCGAGATGTGCGCCCGCGCGGAAAAGTTCGCCCGCCGCCTGAACGGTCGTTTCAATCTGCCCTTCTATACCCACGACGAACGCCTGACCACGTTCGAAGCCAAAGGCGAACGACGTGATCGTGGCGGCCAGAAAGGCAGTTACCGCGATAACCCGGTCGATGCCATCGCCGCCGCCCTGTTGCTGCAAGGCTGGCTCGACGAAAACAGCGCATTGTTCGAATCCTGATGCACCTAACCCTGAAGAGTCGCCACGCGCCTCTTTTAGCTACAACCCGAGCCAACCCAAGCACAACCCGACTCGGGCCCAAGAAGGAGCAACCATGAGCCTGCCCAATCCCACCGAACTGATCAGCCAGATGGCGATCCGTCTCAAGGCACACCTGGAACACCGTGGCATCAGCGAACCGCGCTTCATCGGTATTCGTACCGGCGGCGTCTGGGTCGCCCAGGCTCTGCTCAAAGAGCTGGGCAGCCACGAGCCCCTCGGCACGCTCGATGTTTCCTTCTACCGCGACGACTTCAGCCAGAACGGCCTGCACCCGCAAGTGCGTCCGTCTGCCCTGCCGTTCGAAATCGAAGGCCAGCACCTGGTGCTGATCGACGACGTACTGATGAGCGGCCGGACCATCCGCGCGGCCATGAACGAACTCTTCGACTACGGGCGTCCGGCCAGCGTGACGCTGGTCTGCCTGCTGGACCTGGACGCCGGCGAGCTGCCGATCCGCCCGAACGTGGTCGGTGCGACGCTGTCACTCGCGGCCCACGAGCGCGTGAAGCTGTCCGGCCCGGAGCTCAAGCTCGAAGTGCAAGACCTCGCCCTTTAATTCGCCCTATTGAGAGTCCCCCTTGCGATGACGCCTCTAGAAACCAAGCGCCCGCTGCAGCTCAATGATCAGGGCCAGCTGCGCCACTTCCTCTCGCTCGACGGTTTGCGCCGCGAGCTGCTGACGGAAATCCTCGACACCGCCGACTCGTTCCTCGAAGTCGGCGCCCGGGCGGTGAAGAAAGTCCCGCTGCTGCGCGGCAAGACCGTGTGCAACGTGTTCTTCGAGAACTCCACCCGCACCCGCACCACCTTCGAACTGGCGGCCCAGCGCCTGTCGGCTGACGTGATCACTTTGAACGTGTCCACGTCGTCGGCGAGCAAGGGTGAAACCCTGCTCGACACCTTGCGCAACCTGGAAGCCATGGCGGCCGACATGTTCGTCGTGCGTCACGGTGACTCCGGCGCCGCGCACTTCATCGCCGAGCATGTCTGCCCGCAAGTGGCGATCATCAACGGCGGCGACGGCCGTCACGCCCACCCGACCCAGGGCATGCTCGACATGCTCACCATCCGCCGGCACAAGGGCGGCTTCGAGAACCTCTCGGTGGCCATCGTCGGCGACATCCTGCACTCGCGGGTGGCGCGCTCGAACATGCTCGCGCTGAAGACCCTGGGCTGCCCCGATATCCGCGTAATCGCCCCGAAAACCCTGCTGCCGATCGGTATCGAACAATACGGCGTGAAGGTCTACACCGACATGACCGAAGGCCTGAAAGACGTCGACGTGGTGATCATGTTGCGCCTGCAGCGCGAGCGCATGACCGGCGGCCTGCTGCCGAGCGAAGGCGAGTTCTACCGCCTGTTCGGCCTGACCACCGCGCGCCTGGCCGGCGCCAAGCCCGATGCCATCGTGATGCACCCGGGGCCGATCAACCGTGGCGTGGAGATTGAGTCGGCGGTGGCCGACGGCCCGCACTCGGTGATCCTCAATCAGGTGACCTACGGCATCGCCATTCGTATGGCCGTGCTGTCCATGGCCATGAGCGGGCAGACAGCCCAGCGCCAATTCGAGCAGGAGAACGCCCAGTGAAGCTCAGCATTCTCGGCGCCCGCGTGATCGATCCAGCCAGCGGCCTGGATCAAGTAACCGATATCCACATTGAAGCCTGCAAGATCGTCGCCATTGGCGCCGCACCGGCCGGTTTTGTCGCCGTCGACACCCTCGACGCCAAAGGCCTGGTGGCCGCCCCTGGCCTGGTTGACCTCAACGTTGCCCTGCGCGAGCCGGGCTACAGCCGTAAAGGCTCGATCGTCAGCGAAACCCGCGCAGCTGCGGCCGGTGGCGTGACCAGCCTGTGCTGCCCGCCAAAAACCAAACCGGTACTGGACACCTCGGCGGTGGCCGAACTGATCCTCGACCGCGCCCGCGAGGCCGGCAACACCAAAGTCTTCCCGATCGGCGCCCTGAGCAAAGGCCTGGACGGCGAACAGCTGGCAGAGCTGGTCGCGCTGCGCGATGCCGGCTGCGTAGCCTTCGGCAACGGACTGGAGAGCTTCCGCAACACCCGTACCCTGTGCCGGGCACTGGAGTACGCGGCAACCTTCGACCTGACGGTGATTTTCAATTCCCAGGACCATGATCTGGCCGAAGGTGGTTTGGCCCACGAAGGCCCGACCGCCAGCTTCCTCGGCTTGCCGGGCATTCCGGAAACCGCCGAGACCGTGGCCCTGGCCCGGGACCTGTTGCTGGTCGAGCAAACCGGCGTGCGCGCGCACTTCAGCCAACTCACCAGCGCGCGCGGTGTGGCCCTGATCGCCCAGGCCCAGGCCCGCGGCCTGAAGGTTACGGCGGATGTCGCCCTGTACCAGCTGATCCTGACGGACGAAGCGCTGATCGACTTCAACAGCCTGTATCACGTCCAGCCTCCGCTCCGTACCGGCGCCGACCGCGAGGGCCTGCGCGCGGCAGTGAAGTCGGGCGTGGTTTCGGCGATTTCCAGCCACCACCAACCCCACGAGCGCGATGCCAAGCTGGCGCCGTTCGGTGCCACCGAGCCCGGCATCAGCAGCGTCGAACTGCTGCTGCCATTGGCGATGACACTGGTGGAAGACGGTTTGCTGGACTTGCCGACCCTGCTGGCGCGCCTTGGCGCCGGTCCTGCCGAGGCCTTGCGCCTGCCGGCGGGCAAACTGGCGGTGGGTGGTGCGGCGGATATCGTGCTGTTCGACCCCGCGGCCTCGACCGTGGCCGGGGAAACCTGGCTGTCCAAAGGCGAGAACTGCCCGTTCATCGGACACAGCCTGCCGGGCCTGGTGCGTTACACCCTGGTGGATGGACGGATCAGTCACCAGGCATAAAACCTGTGGCGAGGGAGCTTGCTCCCTCGCCACAATTAATCAGCGGTTCTGCGCGTTACGCAGCGAAACCTGATCATTCAGCGTCCAGAAGTCATACAGCACTCCCACGAAGAACAGTCCGCCCGTCAGCAGGTAGATCAAGCCGCTGATCCATTTCCCCTGATACATCCGGTGCACACCGAACACCCCGAGAAACGTCAGCAGAATCCAGGCAACGTTGTATTCGATCGGTCCGGCGTTGAACCGAAGATCAGCTTCACGGTCCATGGACGGGATCAGAAACAGGTCGATCAACCAGCCAATCCCCAGCAAGCCAAAAGTGAAGAACCAGATCGTCCCCGTGACCGGCTTGCCGTAATAAAAGCGGTGAGCGCCGGTGAAACCGAAAATCCACAGCAGATAACCGATCACTTTGCTGTGGGTATCTTGATGGGGAACAGGTTGTTGATAGGTGTTCATGGATGACCTCGATTCACGCGATAGATAAATATTCTTGAATTCTTTGTGACTTTTTTACGAGCACCCGACGTATGGCAAATGGTACGTTGTCTCCCGTCAAAGCCTTGTAGCACCTGACTTCTGTCCGACAATTGCGTCTTTTTGCCGCTTATTTGGTTCCGTTGACCCCCAGGTTGAATCGACCAACGGCCTCGGAAGGGACAAAAAAGCTGTTATAAAGTTGCGCGCTAACCCATACGAGCCCTGCCTAATGCGTCCATTTATAAAGACATGGCTAACCATTTGCCTATTATTGCCACTGGCCGCCCACGCCACCAATCGTGAGCAACGTCTTCCGAACGTTAATGGTTACACCCCGAAATCCCATGCTTCTGCTCCTTCGAACAAAAGCAAAAAGTCAGTCAAACACGCTCAACACCTGGCCAGCAAAAAAAGTGGCCTGGTTCCGCCGATGGCGAACAAGGAAAGCAGCAACGTGCTGAGCCGCGCGGTCAACGTCCTCGGTACACCGTATCGTTGGGGCGGCAGCAGCCCGAGCAAAGGCTTCGACTGCAGCGGCCTGGTGAAATACGCGTTCAACGACGCCACGTTTGACCTGCCACGCACTTCCAATGCCATGGCCAGCGGTCACGGCCAGAAAGTCGATCGCAACGACTTGAAGCCGGGCGACCTGATTTTCTTCAACATCAAGAGTCGTCGAGTCAATCACGTTGCCATCTACCTGGGCAACGACCGCTTCATCCACGCACCGCGTCGTGGCAAGTCGGTGACCATCGACACACTGAAGAAGCCGTACTGGGAAAACCACTACGCCGTTGCAAAACGGGTTCTGCCAAAAGAACCGCATCAGATGCGGGTTGTTCAGCGCTGATTTGAAAACGCCTGCCTCCCGAGGCAGGCATTTGTGGCGAGGGAGCTTGCTCCCTCGCCACAATGCTGTACCAGCCCCTCAGAAATTATCCGGCGACCGCGCCTTCTCCCGCGCATGGTCGCGAGTGACCAGGCCCTTGGTCACCAGGTCCTTCAGGCTCATGTCCAGCGTCTGCATGCCCAGCGACCCTCCTGCCTGAATCGATGAATACATCTGCGCCACCTTGTCTTCACGGATCAGGTTTCGGATCGCCGACGTGCCGAGCATGATCTCGTGGGCGGCTGTACGCCCGCCGCCGATCTTCTTGACCAGGGTTTGGGAAACCACTGCCAGCAACGATTCGGACAGCATCGAACGCACCATCGACTTTTCATCCCCCGGAAACACGTCGATGATCCGGTCAATGGTCTTCGCCGCCGAGGTGGTGTGCATCGTGCCGAACACCAGATGACCGGTTTCGGCGGCGGTCAGCGCCAGGCGAATGGTTTCCAGGTCGCGCATCTCGCCGACCAGAATGACATCCGGGTCTTCGCGCAGGGCCGAACGCAAGGCCGTGGCAAAGCTGCGGGTATCACGGTGGACCTCACGCTGATTGATCAGGCATTTGCGCGATTCGTGGACGAACTCGACAGGGTCTTCAATAGTGAGGATATGGTGGTGGCGATGATTGTTCAGATAATCGATCATCGCCGCCAGCGTCGTGGACTTGCCGGAGCCGGTCGGGCCGGTCACCAGCACCAGGCCACGGGGAGCGTCGGTCATTTTGCGAAACACATCACCCATGCCCAACTCCTCCATGCTCAAGACCCTGGAGGGAATGGTGCGAAACACGGCGCCAGCACCGCGGCTCTGGTTGAACGCGTTGACCCGAAAACGCGCCACGCCGGGCAATTCAAAGGAAAAGTCGGTTTCCAGGTGCTTCTCGAAGTCCGCCCGCTGGGTGTCGTTCATGATGTCGTAGATCAGCGCCTGCACTTCCTTGTGGTCCAGAGGCGGCAGGTTGATGCGCCGCACATCGCCATCAACCCGAATCATCGGTGGCAGGCCCGCGGACAGGTGCAGGTCGGATGCTCCTTGTTTGGCGCTGAACGCCAGCAGCTCAGTGATATCCATAGCACTCCTCAATTCCAGTAGAATGCCGCCAACCTCAGACCCGCTGGCGCCTCTTGAATGTCCACGATAGCAGACAACATTGAACTGGTTAGTTCGCGCATCCGCGCCGCCGCCCTCGCCGCCAACCGGGACGAACACAGCGTCCAGTTGCTGGCCGTGAGCAAGACCAAACCCGCACAAGCCCTGCGCGACGCCTATGCCGCCGGCTTGCGCGACTTTGGCGAAAACTACCTGCAGGAAGCCCTCGGCAAGCAGCTCGAATTGGCCGACCTGCCCTTGATCTGGCACTTCATCGGCCCCATTCAATCGAACAAGACTCGCGCAATCGCCGAGCACTTCGCCTGGGTGCATTCCGTGGATCGCCTGAAAATTGCTCAACGCTTGTCCGAACAACGACCTGCCGATTTGCCACCGTTGAACATCTGCATCCAGGTCAATGTCAGCGGTGAGGCCAGTAAATCCGGCTGCACCCCGGCCGACCTGCCGGCCCTGGCCAATGCCATCAGTGCCCTGCCACGCCTCAAGTTGCGCGGATTGATGGCGATTCCCGAGCCGACTGAAGATCGCGCCGCCCAGGATGCCGCCTTTGCTGCCGTGCAGAACCTGCAAGCCAGCCTCAATCTGCCGCTCGACACACTTTCCATGGGCATGAGCCACGATCTCGAATCGGCCATCGCTCAGGGCGCCACCTGGGTCCGCATTGGTACGGCCCTGTTTGGCGCTCGCGACTATTCACAGCCTTGATCCATGGCTTACACACTTTTGATAAGGACCTGACATGAGCAAGACGCGTATCGCCTTTATCGGTGCCGGTAACATGGCCGCCAGTCTGATCGGCGGCCTGCGGGCCAAAGGTCTGGACGCCACGCAGATCCGCGCCAGTGACCCGGGTGAAGAAACCCGCGCCCGGGTAAGCGCCGAACACGGCATCGAAACCTTTGCCGACAACGCACAGGCCATCGACGGTGCCGACGTGATCGTGCTGGCGGTCAAGCCTCAAGCGATGAAAACGGTCTGCGAAGCGATCCGTCCAAGCCTGAAGCCTGAGCAACTGGTGGTTTCCATTGCCGCCGGCATCACCTGCGCCAGCATGAACAACTGGCTCGGCGCCCAGCCGATCGTGCGTTGCATGCCCAACACCCCGGCGCTGCTGCGTCAGGGCGTGAGTGGCTTGTTCGCCACGCCTCAGGTCAGCGCCGAACAGCGTCAGCAAGCGCAAGAGCTGCTGTCGGCCGTCGGGATTGCCTTGTGGCTGGAGCAGGAGCAGCAACTGGATGCGGTCACCGCCGTTTCCGGCTCGGGCCCTGCCTACTTCTTCCTGCTGATCGAAGCCATGACCGCCGCCGGCGTGAAACTCGGCCTGCCAGCCGACATCGCCGCTCAATTGACCCTGCAAACCGCATTGGGCGCCGCTCACATGGCGGTGTCCAGCGACGTCGACGCGGCTGAATTGCGTCGCCGCGTGACCTCGCCTGCGGGCACCACGGAAGCGGCGATCAAATCGTTCCAGGCTGGCGGCTTCGAAGCGCTGGTCGAAAAAGCACTGGGCGCCGCCGCGCACCGTTCGGCCGAAATGGCTGAGCAACTCGGTCGCTAATCCGCTCTCACAAAGGAATCAATGATGCTCGGACTCAATGACGCTGCCATTTTTGTGATTCAAACCCTGGGCAGCCTGTATCTGCTGGTCGTGCTGTTGCGCTTTATCCTGCAACTGGTGCGGGCAAACTTCTACAACCCGCTCTGCCAGTTCGCCGTGAAGGCCACCCAACCGTTGCTCAAGCCACTGCGCCGGGTCATCCCGAGCATGTTCGGGCTGGACATGTCGTCTTTGGTGTTGGCGCTGATCGTGCAGATGGTGCTGTTCGCCGTCATCCTGCTGCTCAGCGGGTACAAGGTCGACGTGCTGTTCCTGGTGCCATGGGCTTTGATCGGCATCTTCGCGCTGTTTTTGAAGATCCTGTTCTGGGCGATGATCATCAGTGTGATCCTGTCCTGGGTCGCTCCTGGCAGCCATAACCCCGGCGCAGAACTGGTCCAGCAGATCACCGAACCGGTACTTGCACCCTTCCGCCGGATCATTCCGAACCTGGGCGGCCTCGACATCTCGCCCATCTTCGCCTTTATCGCACTGCAATTGCTGCAAAGCTGGCTGATTCCGCGCCTGGCTTACTACGCGCTGATGCCTAAGGAATTATTCGGTTTGATCTAAACCGCTTCATCATTCATCGCGAGCAGGCTCGCTGCCACATTGGAATGCGTTTCCCCTGTGGGAGCGACCCTGCTCGCGAATGAAGCGCCTCGGTACAACTGAATGAAATCAGGCCCGCCCTTTGCTTGCCGCTAACCCCACTGGTCTTTAGACTTACGCCTCATTTCAATGAGAGCAGGGTCGATGCCAGCTGCCTTTCCCCCCGATTCTGTTGGTCTGGTGACGCCGCAAGTGGCGCACTTCAGCGAACCCCTGGCGTTGGCCTGCGGTCGTTCGCTACCAGCCTATGACTTGATTTACGAAACCTATGGCACGCTGAACGCCACGGCGAGCAACGCCGTGCTGATCTGCCACGCCTTGTCCGGACACCACCACGCGGCCGGCTATCACAGCCCTGACGACCGCAAACCCGGTTGGTGGGACAGCTGCATCGGCCCCGGCAAGCCCATCGACACCAACAAATTCTTCGTGGTCAGCCTGAACAACCTCGGCGGCTGCAATGGCTCCACCGGCCCGAGCAGCATCAACCCGGAGAGCGGCAAGCCATTTGGTGCCGACTTCCCGGTGCTGACCGTGGAAGACTGGGTGCACAGCCAGGCGCGCCTCGCCGACTTGCTTGGCATCGGCCAATGGGCGGCCGTCATCGGCGGCAGCCTGGGCGGAATGCAGGCCCTGCAGTGGACCATCACGTACCCGGACCGCGTACGACACTGCCTGGCCATCGCCTCGGCACCGAAGCTGTCGGCGCAGAACATTGCCTTCAACGAAGTGGCACGTCAGGCGATTCTCACCGACCCGGAATTCCACGGCGGTTCGTTCCAGGAATTTGGCGTGATCCCCAAGCGCGGCCTGATGCTGGCACGGATGGTCGGGCACATCACGTATCTGTCCGACGATTCCATGGGCGAGAAATTCGGTCGCGGCCTGAAAAGCGAGAAGCTCAACTACGACTTCCACAGCGTCGAGTTCCAGGTCGAAAGCTACCTGCGCTACCAGGGGGAAGAGTTCTCCGGGCGATTCGACGCCAACACTTACCTGCTGATGACCAAGGCCCTGGACTACTTCGATCCGGCCGCCAATTTCGACGATGACCTGGCCAAGACCTTCGCCGGCGCCACCGCCAAGTTCTGTGTGATGTCGTTCACCACCGACTGGCGCTTCTCCCCTGCCCGCTCGCGGGAACTGGTGGACGCACTGATGGCCGCGCGCAAGGACGTCTGCTACCTGGAAATCGACGCGCCGCAGGGCCACGACGCCTTCCTGATTCCGATCCCGCGTTACTTGCAGGCGTTCGGCAATTACATGAACCGCATTACGTTGTGAGATAGCCATGAGAGCTGATCTGGAAATCATCCAGGAATGGATCCCCGCCGGTAGCCGCGTGCTCGACCTGGGTTGCGGCGATGGCGAGTTGCTGGCCTGGCTGCGTGATAACAAGCAGGTCACCGGTTATGGCTTGGAAAACGACGCCGACAACATCGCCGAATGCATGGCCAAGGGCATCAACGTCATCGAACAGGACCTGGACAAGGGCCTGGGCAACTTTGCCAGCAACAGCTTCGACATCGTGGTCATGACCCAGGCGCTGCAGGCGGTGCATTACCCAGACAAGATCCTCGACGAAATGCTGCGGGTCGGACGTCAGTGCATCATCACCTTCCCCAACTTCGGTCACTGGCGCTGCCGCTGGTACCTGGCCAGCAAGGGGCGGATGCCGGTTTCCGAGTTTCTGCCATACACCTGGTACAACACGCCAAACATCCACTTTTGCACTTTCGAAGACTTTGAAGCCTTGTGTCGCGAACGTGAAGCCAAGGTCATTGATCGGCTTGCCGTGGATCAACAGCATCGGCACGGGTGGGCCAGTAAGCTATGGCCTAATCTGTTAGGTGAGATCGGTATCTACCGCGTCAGCAGCCCGGGGCTTGCGGACCACAAGGTCGCGGTCTGAATCACCACATTTCGAGGAGAACGATCATGGGTCGTCTAGCGCTGTTTCTACTCACCGCCTGCCTGAGCGTCACGGCCATGGCCGCCGACGTCATCAAAAGCGAGCGCCAGGAAACCTTTGGCGACGTGACGGTGCACTACAACACCTTCAATTCCACCTACCTGACGCCGGACATCGCCAAATCGGCCGAGCTCATTCGCAGCAAGAATCAGGGCGTGATCAATATTTCGGTGCTCAAGGACGGTAAACCGCTGATGGCGCAAGTCACCGGCACGGTCAAAGACCTTACCAGCCAGAGCGTGCCACTGAGCTTTAAACAGATCACCGAGCAGGGCGCCATTTATTACATCGCTCAGTACCCTGTGCCTCAACAGGAAACCCGCACCTTCGAGATCAAGGTGCAGACCGGTGACAAAATCAACACCATCAATTTCAACCAAGAGCTCTTCCCCGGCGAATGATCAACTTCACGCAACTCGTACTGGCCAGCCACAACGCCGGCAAACTCAAGGAACTCCAGGCCATGCTCGGCGACTCGGTGCAACTGCGCTCGATCGGCGAGTTCAGCCAGGTCGAGCCTGAAGAAACCGGCCTGTCGTTCGTCGAGAACGCCATTCTCAAGGCCCGCAACGCCGCGCGCATTTCCGGCTTGCCGGCGCTGGCCGACGATTCCGGGTTGGCGGTGGACTTCCTCGGCGGTGCGCCGGGCATCTACTCGGCGCGATATGCCGACGGCAAAGGCGATGCGGCGAACAACGCCAAATTGCTGGACGTCCTCAAGGACGTGCCCGAGGCCGAGCGCGGCGCACAGTTCGTCTGCGTGCTGGCCCTGGTGCGACATGCTGAAGACCCGCTGCCGATTCTCTGCGAGGGCCTGTGGCATGGTCGCATCCTGAATGAGGCCAGTGGCGAACACGGCTTTGGCTACGACCCGCTCTTCTGGGTGCCGGAGCGCGATTGCTCCAGCGCCGAGCTGAGCCCGGGCGACAAGAACCAGATCAGTCACCGCGCCCGTGCAATGGATCTGCTGCGCCAGCGTCTGGGCCTGAAATGACCCACGACCGCTCCGCGTCGCCGCTGATCTTCGGCGGTGCCGCGCAATCGCCTCGGGCGGCCCTGCCGGTCCTGCCGCCTTTGGCGCTGTACATCCACATCCCGTGGTGTGTGCGCAAATGCCCTTACTGCGACTTCAACTCCCATACCGCCAGCCCGGTGCTGCCGGAAGAGGAGTATGTCGATGCGTTGCTGGCCGACCTCGATCAGGACCTGCACGCTGTCTATGGCCGCGAGTTGACCTCGATTTTCTTCGGTGGCGGCACGCCGAGCCTGTTCAGCGCCGCCGCGCTGGGCCGACTGCTCAAAGGCGTCGAACAGCGCATTCCCTTTGCCCACGACATCGAAATCACCCTGGAAGCCAACCCCGGCACGTTCGAGCAAGAGAAATTCGTCGCCTATCGGGCGCTCGGCATCAATCGACTGTCGATCGGCATCCAGAGCTTCCAGCAAGCAAAGCTCGAGGCGCTGGGGCGGATTCACAACGGCGACGAAGCGGTGCGAGCCGCTGGCATGGCGCGTCAGGCCGGGTTCGATAACTTCAACCTGGACCTGATGCACGGCCTGCCGGATCAGTCACTGGAGGACGCCCTGAGCGACCTGCGCCAGGCCATCGCCCTGAAGCCGACCCACCTTTCCTGGTATCAGCTGACCCTGGAGCCGAACACCGTGTTCTGGAACCAGCCGCCGACGCTGCCGGAAGACGACACCTTGTGGGACATTCAGGAAGCCGGCCAGGCACTGCTGGCCGAACACGGTTACGCGCAGTACGAGGTCTCGGCCTACGCCCAACCGGGCCGGCCGGCACGGCATAACCTCAATTACTGGAGTTTCGGCGACTTCATTGGCATTGGTGCCGGCGCCCACGGCAAGCTCAGCCATCCGGACGGGCGCATCGTGCGAACCTGGAAGACTCGCCTGCCGAAGGACTACCTCAACCCGGCCAAAAGCTTCCAGGCGGGCGAGAAAGCCCTGACCAACGACGAGATGCCGTTCGAGTTCCTGATGAATGCCCTGCGCCTGACCGAAGGGGTCGAATCGCGGCTGTACCCGGAACGCACCGGCCTGTCCCTGGAAAGCCTGGCCGAAGCGCGTCGCGAAGCCGAACAAAGTGGCCTGTTGCAGGTCGAACCGACACGTCTGGCGGCTACCGAGCGCGGACAGCTATTCCTCAACGACTTGCTGCAAAAGTTTCTGACATAAGGAAATCGAATGGATCTGGTACTCGACCTGCTCGCCACCGTTTCTCGCTGGAGCCGCAGCAATCTCTCGGAAATCGCCCTGGCCCTGGTGGGCTGTCTGCTGGTGCTGTTTGGCGCGGACTTCAAAGGCTGGGTCGAGCAACGCCTGGGCAGCATTGCTGGCGCCTTGCGCGTACCGTTGATGGCATTGCTGTGCATGGTGGGCAGTGGCGCCGCGCTGATCTACGCCACGCCGTGGATCGTTCGCGGCTTGAGCCAATTCAACAACTACAGCCTGGCGCCGGTGTTGCTGGTGGTGCTGGTGCTCATCGGCGTCGTCGCTGACCGCCGCTGACTTCAGCTGCACCGAACATCCACTGTAGGAGCGAGCCTGCTCGCGATGATCGTTAACGAAAACGCGGGGCATCTGGAGCCCCGCGTTGTTCTCTGGTTTGTCGCGAGCAAGCTCGCTCCTACGCCAGTTTTTCGAACTTCAGATCCCACACACCATGCCCAAGACGTTCGCCACGACGTTCGAACTTGGTGATCGGCCGCTCGGCCGGGCGCGGTACACATTTGCCGTCTTCGGCCAGGTTGCGATAACCCGGCGCGACGTTCATCACTTCCAGCATGTATTCAGCGTACGGTTCCCAGTCGGTGGCCATGTGCAGGATGCCGCCGACCTTCAACTTGCTGCGTACCAGTTCAGCGAACGAAGCCTGAACGATGCGACGCTTGTGATGACGGCTCTTGTGCCATGGATCCGGGAAAAACAGCATCAGGCGATCGAGGCTGTTGTCGGCCACGCAACGGTTGAGCACTTCGATGGCATCGCAATCGTAGACCCGCAGGTTGGTCAAACCCTGGGTCAGCACGCCATTGAGCAACGCACCAACGCCCGGACGGTGCACTTCGACACCGATGAAATCCTGCTCCGGCGAAGCCGCCGCCATTTCCAGCAGCGAATGGCCCATGCCGAAACCGATTTCCAGCGAGCGCGGTGCCGAGCGACCGAACACCTGGTCGAAGTCCACCGGCGCGTCGGCCAGGGGCAGCACGAACAGCGGTGCACCCTGCTCCAGGCCACGTTGTTGGCCTTCGGTCATGCGCCCGGCACGCATCACGAAACTCTTGATGCGGCGGTGTTGGCGCTCGTCGCCTTCTTCCGTCTGGATAGGCGTGTCGTTCGATTCAGTCATCAATGGCTCTTACTTGATCAGACCATCCAGCGGCGAAGAGGCGCTGGCATAGAGTTTTTTCGGCATGCGGCCAGCGAGGTAAGCCAAACGGCCCGCAACGATGGCGTGTTTCATGGCTTCAGCCATCATGATCGGCTGCTGGGCGTGGGCGATCGCCGAGTTCATCAGGACGGCGTCACAACCCAGTTCCATGGCGATGGTAGCGTCGGAAGCGGTACCGACACCGGCATCCACCAGCACCGGGATCTTCGCTTCTTCAAGGATGATCTGCAGGTTGTACGGGTTGCAGATCCCCAGGCCAGAGCCGATCAGGCCGGCCAGCGGCATCACCGCGATGCAGCCGATTTCCGCCAGTTGCCGGGCGATGATCGGGTCGTCGCTGGTGTAGACCATCACGTCGAAGCCTTCCTTGACCAGCGACTCCGCGGCCTTGAGGGTTTCGATCACGTTGGGAAACAGGGTTTTCTGGTCCGCCAGCACTTCCAGCTTCACCAGGTTGTGACCATCGAGCAGCTCACGCGCCAGGCGGCAGGTGCGCACGGCCTCGACTGCGTCATAGCAACCGGCAGTGTTCGGCAGAAAGGTGTAGCGATCCGGCGACAGGAAATCCAGCAGGTTCGGTTCGCCCGCGTTCTGGCCGAGGTTGGTACGACGCACTGCGAAAGTGACGATCTCGGCACCCGAGGCCTCGATGGCCAGGCGGGTTTCTTCCATGTCACGGTACTTGCCGGTACCTACCAGCAAACGCGACTGGTAAGTACGACCAGCCAGGACGAAGGGCTTGTCGCTACGAACGATGCTCATGGGAAATCCTCTGTAGGAGTGAGGGTCTTGCAGAATTCTCGGCCCATACGGGCCAGACGGCTAGCCGCCGCCGATGGCATGCACGACTTCGACGTTGTCGCCGTCATTGAGCGTGGTATCGGCATGCTGACTGCGCGGGACGATATCCAGATTGAGTTCGACCGCCACCCGACGTCCGGTCAGGTCCAGACGGGTCAGCAGGGCCGCAACGGTTTCACCGTCGGGCAGTTCAAAGGATTCGCCGTTCAACTGAATGCGCATGCCGGATGCCGCCATCATTTTTAGGGGCTGGCATTCTAGCCCGATCGTGACCTAAAGGTCAGCAACAAGCGTCAAGCGGTAAGCTGCAAGCGCCAGGCGGCAAGGCCCAGGCAAAACCAGCCAACCAGGAATGCCAGGCCGCCAAAAGGCGTGATGATGCCGAGCTTGCTGAAGCCTGTCAGCGTCAGCACGTACAGACTGCCGGA
Source organism: Pseudomonas moorei (assembly GCF_008801475.1). GTDB lineage: Bacteria > Pseudomonadota > Gammaproteobacteria > Pseudomonadales > Pseudomonadaceae > Aquipseudomonas > Aquipseudomonas moorei. Next base: position 106,150 of record NZ_VZPP01000002.1, read on the forward strand.
GAACAGCAGGATGCCGATGGCAAAGGACGCACCGGCCCAGGTGATCAGTCGACCGGGCACCTGCGTGGCCAGCAGCGCCACACCCAGCAGCGCCAGTGTATGCACCAGTTGATAGGTGACGCCGGTGTGGAAAATGGCCAGGTACTCGGCACTCAGGCGATTTTTCAGACCGTGGGCGGCGAATGCGCCAAGGCCGACACCGGTGAAACCGAAAAAAGCGGCCAGCATCAGAAAGCCACGCAGCATGAAGAACTCCAGTCAGACGCAATCAACAGGGTCTGTATAATGGCCCGCTCAACGGGTTCGGCCAAGCCATCTCTATGCTGCGTATATTTTTCCGTCGATTCACGAAGGCCGTGCTCTGGTTCATGGGCGGCAGCGTACTGCTCGTGCTGATTTTTCGCGTGGTACCACCGCCGGGGACGGCGTTGATGGTTGAACGCAAGATTGAATCCTGGTTCAACGGCGAACCCATTGACCTGCAACGCACCTGGAAGCCCTGGGATGAAATCTCGGATGACCTGAAAGTGGCGGTGATCGCGGGTGAGGATCAGAAATTCCCGGAGCACTGGGGCTTTGACTTCGGAGCGATCCAGGCCGCACTGGCCCATAACGAACTCGGCGGTACGGTTCGCGGCGCCAGCACCCTGAGCCAGCAGGTTTCGAAAAACCTGTTCCTGTGGTCCGGTCGCAGCTGGTTGCGCAAAGGCCTGGAAGCCTGGTTTACCGGCCTGATCGAAGTGTTCTGGCCCAAGCAGCGGATTCTCGAGGTGTATCTCAACAGTGTCGAATGGGATGACGGGGTGTTTGGCGCCGAGGCGGCAGCACGACATCATTTTGGAATCAGCGCGAAAAACCTTAGTCGACAGCAATCGAGTCTATTGGCCGCCGTGCTGCCCAACCCGCGCGTGTGGAGCGCCAGCCATCCGACTTCTTACGTTTCGCGGCGTGCGGGGTGGATTCGGCAGCAGATGAGCCAGTTGGGGGGCGACAGCTATCTGGTGGGACTGAACGATTCGCGCCGGGCGCCGTGGTCTCAATGACGCTCCCACATTGGTTATGTGTGAGGCCAGAAACAAAAACGCCCCGATCAATGATCGGGGCGTTTTTTATTGCCTGCTTGCCGGTTACGCGGCAATCGACAACTTGAGTTTGTTCATCGCGCTCTTCTCAAGCTGACGAATACGCTCGGCCGACACGTTGTACTTCTGCGCCAGGTCGTGCAGCGTGGCTTTTTCTTCTGCCAGCCAACGCTGATAGAGGATGTCTCGACTGCGGTCGTCCAGCACTTCCAGCGCTTCGTGCAGGTTGTGATTGGAGTTGTCGCTCCAGTCGGCATCTTCCAGTTGACGGGCCGGATCGTACCGGTGGTCTTCCAGGTAGTTGGCCGGCGACTGGAAAGCACTGTCGTCGTCAGCTTCAGCAGCCGGGTCGAAGGCCATGTCATGGCCGGTCAGGCGACTTTCCATCTCGCGCACTTCCCGCGGCTCTACGCCGAGGCTTTCCGCCACACGATGGACTTCCTCATTGTTCAACCAGGCCAGACGTTTCTTCTGGCTGCGCAGATTGAAGAACAGTTTGCGCTGGGCCTTGGTGGTCGCGACTTTCACGATACGCCAGTTGCGCAGGATAAATTCGTGGATTTCAGCCTTGATCCAGTGCACGGCAAAGGACACCAGGCGCACGCCCATTTCCGGGTTGAAGCGCTTCACGGCCTTCATCAGGCCGACGTTACCTTCCTGGATCAGGTCAGCCTGAGCCAGACCGTAGCCGGAATAGCTACGGGCGATATGTACGACAAAACGCAGGTGGGCGAGCACCATCTGCCGAGCCGCCTCAAGATCCTGCTCATAATAGAGACTCTCGGCCAGTTCACGCTCCTGCTCCGGCGTCAGCAAAGGAATGCTGTTCACCGTGTGCACATAGGCCTCCAGGTTCGCACCCGGGACCAGAGCATATGCAGGCTGCAAAGAATTGGTCATACGAAAAAACCTCCGACTTACAAAACTCGTGCAGTTAAGCACTGCGAAAATTGACCGGAAACCGAAGAGCAAGTTCCCATAAAAGCTGAAAGGTCAATACGAGCAAAATGACACTACTTAGGCGCAAGCTCCCTCAGGTGGCGTGCGACTGCAATCCATGCACCGATATACCCTAACAGCACCGCGCCAAGCAAGAGAGACAGACCGTCGGCAACCGGCACTCCGGCCAGCGCGAAATCACTGCCGTACAAACCGGCCAGCCCGACTACCGCGTCATTCAGCCAGTTAAGGCCAAACGCCAATACACCCCAGGAAAAAATCCCCGCACCGAAGCCATAAAGCGCGCCCATATAGAGAAAGGGCCTGCGTACATAGCTGTCAGTGCCGCCAACCAGTTTAATCACTTCTATCTCTGTGCGGCGGTTTTCAATATGAAGACGAATGGTATTGCCTATCACCAAAAGTAATGCAGAAACCAGAAGCACGGTCAGACCGAAAACAAAACGGTCGCCCAGCTTGAGAATGGCTGCCAGACGCTCCACCCAGACTAAATCAAGCTGCGCCTGCTGTACCTTCGGCAGCTCGGAAAGTTTTTGTCTTAATGCTTCAAGAGTCGGCTTATCGACTTCGTTCGGCGTCACCAGGACCACGCCGGGCAGCGGGTTTTCCGGCAACTCCTTGAGCGCGTCGCCCAGGCCAGACTGCTGCTGGAACTCTTCCAGCGCTTGATCCCGCCCAACGTATTCGGCATCGGCTACGCCCGGCATAGCCTTGATCCGCTCGCGCAGCGCCTCGCCTTCGGCCGGGCTGGCTTCGAGTTGCAGGTACAGGGAAATTTGCGCAGCTCGCTGCCAGGAACCACCCAGACGCTCAACGTTACTTAGCAAAAGTGACAGACCCATGGGCAAACTCAGGGCCACGGCCATCACCATGCAGGTGAAAAAACTGCCGATAGGCTGCTTGCCCAGACGACGCAAGCTGTCGAGCAGACTGGCGCGATGGCTCTCGACCCAGGCACGGAACAGCGTGGCGAAGTCCGGGCCGTCATCGTCGTCGTGCTTTTTCTTGGTCGGTTGCGGATCGGCGGCCTTCGGGGCTACACGCTCGGAAACCTTTGGACTGCGAGTCGCACTCATACGCCGGCCTCCCCGTCGCCAATCAATCGACCGCGTTGCAGGGTCAGCATGCGATGGCGCATGCGCGCGATCAGGGCCAGGTCGTGACTGGCGATCAGCACGCTGGTGCCCAGACGGTTGATGTCTTCAAACACACCCATGATTTCCGCCGCCAGACGCGGGTCGAGGTTACCGGTCGGTTCGTCCGCCAGCAGCAACGCCGGACGGTGGACGATGGCGCGGGCAATGCCGACGCGCTGTTGCTGGCCGGTGGAGAGGTCGCCGGGGTACAGATCGGTCTTGTCCGACAGCGCTACACGCTCCAGGGCCGAATCCACGCGCTTGGCGATTTCCGCCTTGGACAGGCCAAGAATCTGCAACGGCAGCGCGACGTTGTTGAACACCGTGCGATCAAACAACAGCTGGTGGTTCTGGAACACCACGCCGATCTGTCGGCGCAAAAATGGAATCTGCGCGTTGCTGATGGTGCTCAGGTCCTGCCCGGCCAGCAGCAACTTGCCGCTGGTGGGACGTTCCATGGCCAGCAGCAACCGCAACAAAGTACTTTTACCGGCACCGGAATGGCCGGTTACAAACAAAAACTCACCGCGACGGACTCGAAAGCTCAGCTCATGCAAGCCGACGTGACCGTTCGGGTAGCGTTTACCGACCTGTTCGAAACGAATCATGAACGCTCCCGCTCGGCAAACAGTGCCTGGACAAAGGGTTCAGCTTCAAAAGTGCGCAAATCGTCGATGCCTTCACCGACGCCGATATAGCGGATCGGCAGACCGAACTGCTTGGCCAGGGCAAAAATCACCCCGCCCTTGGCGGTTCCGTCGAGCTTGGTCAGTGCCAGGCCAGTCAGTTCGACGGTCTGGTTGAACTGTTTGGCCTGGTTGATGGCGTTCTGGCCGGTGCCGGCATCGAGCACCAGCAACACTTCGTGCGGTGCATCGGCGTCGAGCTTGCCGATCACCCGCCGAACTTTCTTCAGTTCTTCCATCAGGTTGTCTTTGGTGTGCAGACGACCGGCGGTGTCGGCGATCAGCACATCAATGCCACGGGCCTTGGCGGCCTGCACGGCGTCGAAGATAACCGAGGCCGAGTCGGCACCCGTGTGCTGGGCGATGACCGGAATCTTGTTGCGCTCACCCCAGACCTGCAATTGTTCGACCGCTGCGGCACGGAAGGTGTCACCGGCAGCGAGCATGACTTTCTTGCCTTCCAGCTGCAGTTTCTTTGCCAGCTTGCCGATGGTGGTGGTCTTGCCGGCACCGTTGACGCCAACGACCAGAATCACGAACGGCTTGTTTTGCGAGGTGATTTTCAGCGGTTGCTCGACGGGCTTGAGCATGGCCGCGAGTTCGGCTTGCAGGGACTTGTACAAGGCATCGGAGTCAGCCAGCTCCTTGCGCGCAACCTTCTGGGTCAGGCGCTGAATGATCACCGAAGTGGCTTCGACGCCGACGTCGGCGGTCAGCAGACGGGTTTCGAGATCATCAAGCAGATCATCGTCGATGGCTTTCTTGCCCAGAAACAGGCTGGCCATGCCTTCGCCGATGCTGGCGCTGGTCTTGGACAGGCCCTGTTTGAGGCGGGCGAAGAAACCGGCCTTGGTTTCTTCGGTGCGAACAGGTTCAGCCGGCGGTTCGACCGGTGCAGCGACAACAGGTGCAGGTGCAGGTGCAGGTGCAGGTGCAGGTGCAGGTGCAGGTGCAGGTGCAGGTGCAGGTGCAGGCTCTGGCGCTTTGACAACCGGTGCAACCGGTGGGACGAATACCGGCGCAGCCTCGACAACCGGCGCGGCAATAACCGGCTCGATCACTGGCGCACGAACCGGCTCATGAGCCACAGGAGGCTGCGCAGGAATCGGCGGCGTCACGTGTGGCGCCTGCTCATCTTCAACCAGGGCCACCGGTTCTTCCGCCACCGGCAACGTCAGCCAGGGCTGAGCGACCGGGGTCCGGGGCAATTCGGCCGGAACTTCATCTACAGGTTCGGCAACCGGTTGCAGTACCGGCTCTGCGATTGGCGACACAACTGGCGCAGGCGCTGGCTCGGGCGTTGACTGTGGCTGTTCGACGACGGGTTCCTGCGGTTTTTTGCGCAGCCATCCGAACAGGCTTTTCTTTTCGCCAGCCGCAGCTGGGGTCTTCTTGTCGTCGTTGGAACCAAACATGGGGGACGGCTATCTCACGGTAGCGACGCGCCAACGGGCGCCCCGGCAAATAAATATTCGATGCAGAACAGACTGTGATTCATCCAGCTTGTTCACGCGCAACATTTTGTCGAGGTGCTCAACGGCGCCTCAAGAAATCGACTTCTCATAGGACTAAAGCAGCAAAATCGGCGAAAAAGCGGAATTCAGTTGATAAATATCCACCTTCCGTCGTAAACCCAATCAACCTGATCAAGCATAAAGGCCTGATAGGCGTGGCCGCCGCTAAAACGGATCAGTATCCTAGCACCTCCTCGCCCGCCTAGGCTAAGACCAAGCGGACAGCCCCAAAGGTTTAAAAACGAATGAATGCTCTAGCCCGCCGCGCCGCAGGCCTGCTGCTCGGCACAGTTTGCCTGCCCCTTTCGGCCCTGGCTGCCGACCCGCAACCCACCCACGAATTCACCCTCGACAATGGCCTGAAGGTCGTCGTGCGCGAAGATCATCGCGCGCCGGTGGTGGTTTCACAGGTCTGGTACAAGGTCGGCTCCAGCTACGAGACTCCGGGTCAGACCGGGTTGTCCCACGCCCTGGAACACATGATGTTCAAGGGCAGCGAGAAAGTCGGTCCCGGCGAAGCCTCGCTGATCCTGCGTGACCTCGGCGCCGAAGAGAACGCCTTCACCAGCGACGACTTCACCGCGTATTACCAGGTGCTGGCCCGCGATCGCCTGGGCGTGGCCTTCGAACTGGAAGCCGACCGCATGGCCAGCCTGCGCCTGCCGGCCGATGAGTTCGCCCGGGAAATCGAAGTCATTAAAGAAGAACGCCGCCTGCGCACCGACGACAAACCGATGTCCAAGGCCTACGAGCGCTTCAAGGCCATGGCCTACCCGGCCAGCGGCTATCACACGCCCACCATCGGCTGGATGGCGGATCTTGACCGCATGAAGGTCGAAGAGCTGCGCCACTGGTATCAATCCTGGTACGTGCCGAACAACGCCACGCTGGTGGTGGTCGGCGATGTGACCCCGGACGAAGTCAAAGCCCTGGCCCAGCGTTACTTCGGGCCGATCGCCAGACGCGACGTGCCGCCGGCGAAGATTCCGCTGGAACTGGCCGAGCCCGGCGAGCGCCAGATCACCCTGCACGTGAAGACCCAATTGCCCAGCCTGATGCTGGCATTCAACGTACCGAGCATTGCCACCGCCGAAGACAAACGCTCGGTGAACGCCTTGCGCCTGATTTCCGCCCTGCTCGACGGCGGCTACAGCGCTCGCATCCCGACCCAGTTGGAGCGTGGCGAAGAGCTGGTGTCCGGCGGCTCGTCGAGTTACGACGCCTACACCCGTGGCGACAGTCTGTTCACGCTGTCGGCAACCCCTAACAGTCAGAAAAACAAAACCATCGAACAGGCAGAAGCCGGTTTGTGGAAGCTGCTCGAACAACTTAAAACCACCGCCCCGTCCAGCGAAGAACTCGAGCGCGTGCGTGCGCAGGTCATCGCCGGTCTGGTTTACGAACGTGACTCGATCACCAGCCAGGCCTCTGCTATTGGTCAACTGGAAACCGTCGGCCTGTCCTGGAAAGTGATGGACACCGAGCTCACCGACCTTGAAAGCGTGACACCGCAAGATATCCAGAAAGCCGCCAAGCTGTATTTCACCCGCGAACGTCTCAGCGTCGCCCATGTTCTGCCAGAGGAGACGACTCATGAGTGAGCGTAAAAAATCGCGCCTGGCCCTGCTGGGCCTGATCGCAGCCATGCTGATCGGCTCAGCCGCGTTCTATTTCTCCAAGACTGATGATTCCATTGCCAGCGAGGCACTGGACAAAGCCAGGGCCAGCCAGAAACTGCAATCGCTGACCGCGCTCAACGGCAAGGCACCGAGCCATCGCAAACTCGACATCCAGACCTGGCAAACAGCCGAAGGCGCCAAGGTGCTGTTTGTCGAAGCCCGTGAGCTGCCGATGTTCGACATGCGCCTGATCTTCGCCGCCGGCAGCAGCCAGGATGGCGATGCACCCGGTCTGGCGACCCTGACCAACGCCATGCTCAACGAAGGCGTCGCCGGCAAAGACGTCAGCGCGATTGCCCAGGGCTTCGAAGGACTGGGCGCCGATTTCGGCAACGGTGCCTACAAAGACATGGCGGTCGCCTTCTTGCGCAGCCTCAGCGCCGCGGACAAACGCGAGCCAGCCTTGAAGCTGTTCGCCGAAGTCGTGGGCAAACCGACGTTCCCCGCTGATTCCTTTACCCGCATCAAGAACCAGTTGCTCGCCGGTTTCGAATACCAGAAACAGAATCCCGGCAAACTGGCCAGCGTCGAATTGATGAACCGCCTGTATGGCGATCACCCGTATGCGCATTCCAGCGACGGCACGGCGGACACCATTCCGGCCATCACCCTGGAGCAACTGCGTGCGTTCCACCAGAAAGCCTACGCTGCCGGAAACGTAGTGATCGCACTGGTGGGTGACTTGTCCCGCACTGAAGCCGAAGCCATTGCAGCAAAGGTTTCCGCGGCCCTGCCCAAAGGCCCGGCCCTGCCGAAAATCGCGCAACCGGCCGAACCCAAGGCCAGCGTCAGCCACATCGAGTTTCCGTCCAAGCAGACCAATCTGATGATCGCGCAACTGGGCATCGACCGTGACGATCCGGACTACGCGGCCCTGTCCATGGGTAACCAGATCCTCGGCGGTGGCGGTTTCGGCACTCGCCTGATGAGCGAAGTCCGCGAAAAGCGTGGCCTGTCTTATGGCGTGTATTCGGGCTTCACCCCGATGCAGGCGCGCGGCCCGTTCATGATCAATCTGCAGACCCGCGCCGAAATGAGCGAAGGCACCCTGAAGCTGGTGCAGGACGTGCTGGCCGACTACCTTAAAACCGGCCCGACCGAAAAAGAACTCGACGACGCCAAGCGCGAACTGTCCGGCAGCTTCCCGCTGTCGACCGCCAGCAACGCCGACATTGTCGGCCAACTGGGCGCCATCGGCTTCTATAACCTGCCGTTGAGTCATCTGGAGGACTTCATGCAACAGTCCCAGAACCTGACTGTCGAGCAAGTCCGGTCTGCACTGAACAAACACCTGAGCACGGACAAAATGGTCATCGTCAGCGCTGGCCCGACCGTGCCACAAAAGCCGTTACCGGCCCCTACTGATAAACCTGCCGAGCAACCGCTCGGGGTTCCGGAGCATTAATGGCCACTTCCCGTCCTAAAAAACCGGTTCACAACGTGCATAACGGCGTGAACCAACTGCGCATCATCGGCGGCGAATGGCGCAGCCGAAAGCTGAGCTTCCCTGACGCTCCGGGCCTGCGCCCGACGCCGGACCGGGTGCGTGAAACCCTGTTCAACTGGCTGGCTCCCTACGTCCCCGGCGCCAAGGTGCTCGACCCGTTCACCGGCAGTGGCGCGCTGTTTCTCGAGGCTTTGTCCCGTGGTGCAGCCATGGGCCAGGCGCTGGACGCCAGCAGCTTGGCGGTATCCAGCCTCAAGGAGCATCTGGGTACGCTGCGCTGCACCACTGGCCAGGTGCAGACCGCCGACGCCCTGCGCTATCTGGAAACCCAGCCAGCGGTTGCCTACGACCTGGTATTCCTCGACCCGCCGTTCAACCAAAACCTGTTACCCGCCGTTTGTACGTTGCTTGAAGAGCGTCAGTGGCTGGCAGACGACGCCTGGGTTTATACCGAAAGCGAAACCGCACCCTCCACCTTGGGCCTGCCAGGCAACTGGCGTCTGCACCGGGAGCAAAAGTCCGGGCGGGTCTATTATTCGTTGTGGCAACGTATGGCAGAGATTGCCGGCTAATCGATCGGCCTGAACAAGGTGCGTGCCTCCTTCAAGGCACGCGCCGATGCTTCGAGAACACTCGTGTCCCATCCGTCAGAACGCTTCATCCCGGCCTTCGGCCTCGGCAACCCGCACTTGCAAACCTTGTGGGGACCGCTGTGGCGCAAAACCACTCATCTTCAGCGTGAGCGTGAACGCCTGTGGCTTGAGGATGGCGACTTCCTCGACCTCGACTGGCACGGTCCGCACAGCATCGATGCGCCCCTGGTCCTGGTGTTGCACGGCCTGACAGGTTCGTCGAATTCGCCTTATGTGGCCGGGATACAAAAGGCGCTGGGCGATCGCGGCTGGGCCAGTGTCGCGCTGAACTGGCGCGGCTGCTCCGGCGAGCCCAATCTGCTGCCGCGCAGCTACCATTCCGGTGCCAGTGAAGACCTGGCCGAAACCATCAGGCACTTGCGCGCCAAACGCCCTCTCGCTCCGCTGTTTGCGGTCGGCTACTCCTTGGGCGGCAATGTGTTGCTTAAACACCTGGGCGAAACCGGCAGTGCCAGCGGCGTGCTCGGTGCGGTGGCGGTGTCAGTGCCGTTTCGCCTCGACCAATGTGCCGACCGCATCGGCCAGGGATTTTCCAAGGTCTATCAGGCGCATTTCATGCGCGAGATGCTGGCCTACATCAAGAACAAGCAACGGCAGTTCCAGCACGACGGGCGCGAAGACGGCCTGGCGGCAATCGCGGCGCTGGGCTCGCTGGAGAACATGCGCACGTTCTGGGATTTCGACGGCCGGGTGACTGCACCGCTGAATGGTTTTGCCGATGCCGAGGACTACTATCGCCGCGCGTCGAGCCGCTACTTCCTCGGCGAAATCCGCACGCCAACCCTGATCATTCAGGCCGCCGACGACCCCTTCGTATTTCCCCACAGCCTGCCCCAAACTCAAGAGCTGTCGGCCTGCACGCATTTCGAGTTGCAGGCCAAAGGCGGGCATGTCGGATTTGTCGACGGCTCGTTCCGCCAACCGGGGTACTACCTGGAACGGCGCATCCCACAGTGGCTGGCCACCGTGGCCCGCGAGTAGACCGTGAACAACCCTCAGGGCGAATCCATCCACTTCTGGCATACCGCGCCGCTGGCCGGGGTCGAGTTATTGTCGGCGCGCTACATCGAGCAGCGTTTCGCCCCTCATGTGCACGACGGCTACGTGATCGGCATGATCATGGCCGGCGCCCAGCGCTACCGGTATCGCGGTGCCGAGCATCTGGCTGGCAGCGGCACACTGGTGTTGATCAACCCGGATGAACTGCACACCGGGCACAAGGGTACGGAGGACGGCTGGTTATACCGGGCGTTTTATCCCGATAGCGGGCAGATCCTGTCGCTGCTGGCCGAACTCGAATTGCCCACCCACAACCTGCCGGCGTTCGGTGCCACGCTGTACCGCGATCCGGATCTGGTGAACGGCTTCTGCCAATTGCACCGCTTGTTGGAAAGCCCGGCCAGCGCACTGCAACAACAGACCGCCTGGCGTGAACTGATGCTGTCTCTGTTGCAGCGCCACGCGGCAGTTGCGGATGCGGGAAAACCGGGCAAGGAACACCGGGCGGTGACCTTGGCCAAGGACCTGCTGCACACGCGCCTGGCGGCGCCTCCCTCGCTGGAAGAACTGGCAGCGGCTGTGAACTTGTCGCCCTTTCACTTTGCCCGGGTGTTCCGCCGCGCCACTGGCATGCCGCCGCACACCTGGCTGATGCAACAACGCATCGCTCGGGCGCGGGCACTCTTGCAGGGCGGTTGCTGGCCGCTGGAAGTTGCGACGCAGTTGGGATTTGCCGACCAGAGCCATCTGAGTCGGCAATTCAAGCAGGTGTATGGGGTTGGGCCGGGGGCGTATCGCAGTGCGCGGCAGTTGCCCGGATCCTGATGACGACAAAAACAATGTGGGAGCGAGCCTGCTCCCACAGGTTTGCGCTGTTTATTCGCCGGTGGCGATGCCCCGAGCAGGCTCGTTGATCCACTCACTCCACGACCCGGCATACAACGAACCCAACGGATAACCCGCCAGGCACAACGCAAACAGGTTATGGCAAGCCGTCACACCGGAGCCGCAATACGCCACCAGCTCAGTTGGCGAACGATCTTGCAGCTTCGCCGCAAAACGCTGCTTGAGTTGATCGGCCGGAAGGAAACGCCCATCGCTGCCCAGGTTGTCGGTGAACGCCGCACACTGCGCGCCGGGGATGTGCCCGGCAATCGGATCGATCGGCTCCACTTCGCCCTTGAAGCGCGGCAAGGCGCGGGCGTCAAGCAAGGTCAGTGCGGGTTGGCCCAGACGCTTGTGCAACTGTTCTGCGCTGAGCAACAGCGAGGCGTCGGGACTCCCGGTAAAGGTACCGCGAGTGATTGAAGGCGCGTCCAGACTCAACGGTAACCCCGCGGCATGCCAGGCTTTGAGCCCGCCATCGAGGATGAACACGCCATCACGCTTGCCCAGCCACGCCAGCAACCACCAGGCCCGAGCCGCGTAGGCCCCGGGACCATCGTCATACAAAACCACTTCGCTGTCGGCGTTGATGCCCCAGGCTTGCAGGCGCTCGATCAGGTCGGCCGGCTCGGGCAACGGATGACGCCCGGTCACGCCCCTGACCACTTTGCCGCTGAGATCGCGTTCAAGATCGGCGAAGCTCGACCCGGCGATGTGTCCTTCGGCATAACTGCGCTGACCGTAATCCGGGTCCTCGAGGGCAAAACGACAATCCAGAATCACCAACCCCGGCTGGTCCTTCTTCAGGTCCAGTGCTGGCGGGCTGATCAGTTGCGCAATGGGCATAACAGGCTCCTGTGATGGTGTCGAATGACGATCCTACTGCACTTTGCGATTCACAGCTCTTCCAGAGCCTGGGCCAGCGGCACGTAAAACTCTTCGAACAAGGCGTTGACCGCATCGCGCGCCTGATCCGTGACGAAGCCGGCCTCAAGCACCAATACCTGATAGACCCCGCGCTTGATCGCTTGCTCGCTGAGGTGGCTGGAGTTTTCCCGCGTGGTGCACAGAAAGCGCACCCAGGACGTGAGGATGATCCAGGCATTGAGGGTCAGGGATTCGATCTGCACCCGATCCATCTTCAGGATGCCTGCCTCGACGAAGCCTTCGTAGATGTGCGTGCCCTGGATCAGGCAGCGCTGGGAAAAGCGCCGATAGCGCCCGGCCAGGTCTGCATCGCTGTCGAGCAAATGTTCGAGGTCTCGATGCAAAAACCGGTAGCGCCACATCGCCGAGAGCAGCTCCTTGAGGTAGTAGCGCTTGTCTTCCACTGTGGCGGCGCGGCCCTGTGGCGGACGCAGGAAACTGTCCACCAGGCTTTCGTACTCACTGAACAGCACAGCGATGATCGCCTGCTTGTTGGGGAAGTGGTAGTACAGGTTGCCTGGAGAAATCTCCATGTGAGCAGCGATGTGATTGGTGCTGATGCTGCGCTCGCCCTGTTGATTGAACAGCTCCAGGCTGTTCTGCACGATGCGCTCGCTGGTTTTGATCCTTGGGGCCATGGCTTGAGCTTTAATTCAGAGTGCGTTGACGGGCATCTTACGACCTAACCGGACAGGGATAAAACAAAGCTGCGGCAGGATGTCATTTGACTTTCTAGAGCATAGACTCTAAAACGAGCCTCATTACAATAAATTCGGAGCCGACCATGACCGCTGAAATTTCCTACCTGCAAGACTTGCAGCAGCCTCTGGAAGAACTCCAAAACCTCTTCGACGCGCAGCGCGCCGCCTACGCCGCCAACCCGATGCCACCCGCGGCCCAGCGCCAGCAATGGCTCAAGGCCTTGCGCGACCTGTTGAGCAGCGAACGCCAATCCTTGATCGACGCCATCAGCCAGGACTTCAGCCATCGCAGCGCCGATGAAACCCTGCTCGCCGAATTGATGCCCAGCCTGCATGGCATTCATTACGCCAGCCGCCACCTCAAGGGCTGGATGCGAGCGTCGCGACGCAAGGTCGGCGTAGCCTTCCAGCCAGCCTCGGCGAAAGTGGTCTACCAGCCGCTGGGCGTGGTCGGGGTGATCGTGCCGTGGAACTACCCGCTGTACCTGGCCATCGGGCCTTTGGTCGGTGCGCTGTCGGCGGGCAATCGGGTGATGCTCAAGCTCAGCGAGTCGACCCCCGCTACCGGTTTGCTGCTCAAGGAACTGCTGGGGCGCATCTTTCCCGCAGACCTGGTCTGCGTGGTACTGGGCGAGGCCGACATCGGCGTCGCGTTCTCACGACTGCATTTCGATCATTTGTTGTTCACCGGCGCCACCAGCATCGGCAAACACGTGATGCGGGCCGCTGCGGAGAACCTGACGCCGGTGACCCTCGAACTGGGCGGCAAATCCCCAGCCATCGTATCCCGCGACGTCCCCCTCAAGGACGCCGCCGAACGCATCGCTTTCGGCAAGACCCTCAACGCCGGGCAAACCTGCGTGGCGCCGGACTACGTGCTGGTGCCCGAAGAACGCGTCGGATCTTTCGTCGAGGCCTATCGCCAGGCGGTTCGCGGGTTTTATCCGACCCTGGCCGACAACCCGGACTACACCGCAATCATCAATGACCGCCAACTGGCGCGACTCAATGGCTATATCAGCGATGCCACCAGCAAAGGCGCGCTGCTGATACCGCTGTTCGAACAGGCCCAGGGACGCCGTATGGGCCATTGCTTGCTGCTCAACGTCAGCGACGACATGACGGTGATGCAGGATGAAATCTTCGGCCCATTGCTGCCCATCGTGCCGTACAAGGGCCTGGATCAGGCGTTTTCCTACATCAACCAGCGCCCTCGACCACTAGCGCTGTACTACTTCGGCTACGACAAACGCGAGCAAAACCGCGTACTTCATGAAACCCATTCCGGCGGCGTGTGCCTGAACGACACCCTGCTGCACGTTGCCCAGGACGACATGCCGTTCGGCGGCATTGGCGCCTCTGGCATGGGCCATTACCATGGCCACGAAGGATTCCTGACCTTCAGCAAGGCCAAGGGTGTGCTGATCAAACAGCGGTTCAACGCGGCGAAACTGATCTACCCGCCGTACGGGAAATCCATTCAGAAACTGATCCAGAAGTTGTTCATCCGCTAACGATCATCACCCTCGGGTAATAACAATAATGAGCCCAAGCCTGTCCGATACACCCGCGCTGTCACGGCGCGGCCTGCTCAAATTCAGCCTCGGCGCCAGCGCCTTTCTTGCCACCGCCGGGTTGGGGGCCAGCCTCAGCGGTTGCTCGTCGAGCATTGCAGCCAGCGGTTTCGCGGCCCTGCGCAGTGGCGACCTGCTGTGTCTGCGGGCACTGGTGCCAGTCATGCTCGACGGTGCCGTGCCCGTCGAACGGATGCCCGACGCCGTCGAAGGGACCCTCAAAGGCCTGGACTACAGCCTCGATCACCTGTCACCGGAAATGCTCAAGTTGACCCGGCAGTTGTTCGACGTGCTGGGCATGGCCGTGACCCGCGGGCCGCTGACCGGTATCTGGGGCAGCTGGGAAAACGCCAGCGGCGATGAGATCCGGCACTTTCTCGATCGCTGGGAAAACAGCTCCTTGAGCCTGTTACGCATGGGTCACAGCTCGTTACTGCAACTGGTGATGATGGCCTGGTACGGGCGCAAGGAATCGTGGGCGCACTGCGGGTATCCCGGGCCGCCCACGGTTTGAAGTCGAGTCAACCCTATCGCGGGCAGGTTCGCTCCCACAGAGAATCGCCTCCCCTTGTGGGAGCAAGCCTGCTCGCGAAGAAGGCGTCATGAACACCGCTGATCCAAACCATAACAACAAGAGAACCCCAAGATGCCCGTACCCGATCCGTTCCGCGAAGGCATGGCCCGTGGCTGGAAAACCTACAACGGCTCACAACTGACCCAGGACCTGACCCTCGAAGCGGATGTGGCGATCATCGGCAGTGGCGCCGGCGGTGGAACCACGGCCGAAATCCTCAGCGCAGCCGGCTACAAAGTGCTGCTGATCGAGGAGGGACCGCTCAAGACCAGCAGTGACTTCAAACTGCTTGAAGACCAGGCCTACGCCAGCCTTTATCAGGAAGGTATCGGCCGCATGAGCAAGGATGGAGCGATCACCATTCTCCAGGGCCGGGCGGTGGGCGGCACCACGTTGATCAACTGGACCTCAAGCTTCCGCACCCCGGAACCGACCCTGGAACACTGGGCCAGGGAGCACAACGTAAAAGGCCACTCACCGGCTGAAATGGCGCCGTGGTTCGAGAAAATGGAGCAGCGCCTGGGGGTGGCGCCGTGGATGGTTCCACCCAATGCCAACAACGACGTGATCCGCAAAGGCTGCGAGAAACTCGGTTACAGCTGGCATGTGATCCCGCGCAACGTGCGCGGCTGCTGGAACCTCGGCTACTGCGGCATGGGCTGCCCGACCAACGCCAAGCAATCGATGATGGTCACGACCATTCCGGCGACCCTGGAAAAGGGTGGCGAGTTGCTTTACCTGGCCCGCGCTGAAAAACTCATTCTGACTGGCGACAAGGTCACCGGCCTGCAATGCGTGGCGATGGACGAGCGCTGCGTCGAACCCACTGGACGTCGAATCACGGTCAAGGCGCGGCATTACGTGCTGGCCGGTGGCGGGATCAACAGCCCGGCGCTGTTGCTGCGTTCCGAAGCGCCCGATCCGCACAAACGGCTGGGCAAACGGACTTTCCTGCATGTGGTGAACATGTCTGCCGGGCTGTTTGATGAGGTGATCAATCCGTTCTACGGGGCACCGCAGTCGATTTACTCCGACCATTTCCAATGGCTGGACGGCACCACGGGCAGGATGGCGTACAAACTGGAGGTGCCGCCGCTGCACCCGGCGCTGGCCACGACGCTACTTGGTGGTTTCGGCCAGGAAAATGCCCAGCACCTGGCCAACCTTCCCCATACTCACGCCATGCTCGCGTTGCTGCGGGACGGTTTTCACCCGGACAGCACCGGCGGCACCGTCGAATTGCGCGGTGATGGCACGCCGGTGCTCGATTACCAGGTTTCGCCTTATGTGTGGGAAGGCTTGCGCCGTGCGTTCCACAGCATGGCCGAGATTCAGTTTGCCGGTGGCGCCAAGGCCGTGATGCCCATGCACGCCGACGCCCGCTATGTGAAAACCCTGGGCGAAGCGCGCACGCTGATCGATGGTTTGAGCCTGGAGCTGTACCGCACGCGGCTGGGCAGCGCCCATGTGATGGGCGGTTGCGCCATGGGCGAAGACCCGAAAACCGCCGTGACCGACAGCCTCGGTCGACATCATCAACTGGCCAATCTGTCGATTCACGACGGCTCGCTGTTCCCCACCAGCATTGGCGCAAACCCGCAGCTATCGGTCTACGGGCTGACGGCGCAACTGGCGACTTCCCTGGCCGAACGTTTGAAAAACTCATGAAAACGACGAATATTCCCATCGTCTATAGTGCTTTCTTACCCAACAGGCGACTTGGCCGACCGGTTAGGCTGCGATACCATCCGACTCCCCAACGCACTCCCGCCAGGACGACGCGATGAACCGAGTGTTGTACCCAGGTACCTTCGACCCTATTACCAAGGGCCATGGCGATCTGGTCGAACGCGCCTCGCGCCTGTTCGATCACGTGATCATTGCCGTCGCCGCCAGCCCGAAGAAAAACCCGTTGTTTCCCCTGGAACAGCGTGTGGAGCTGGCCCGCGAGGTCACCAAACATCTGCCGAACGTTGAAGTCGTCGGCTTCTCGACACTGCTGGCACACTTTGCCAAAGAGCAGAATGCCAACGTGTTCCTGCGTGGTCTGCGCGCGGTGTCGGACTTCGAATACGAATTCCAGCTGGCCAACATGAACCGTCAGTTGGCTCCGGATGTGGAGAGTCTGTTCCTCACCCCGTCCGAGCGTTATTCGTTCATTTCCTCGACGCTGGTCCGTGAAATTGCAGCCCTTGGCGGCGATATCACCAAGTTCGTGCACCCCGTGGTGGCGGACGCCCTGACCGAACGCTTCAAGAAATAAACCCCGCAAGCTGCAGGGGCGAGCCTGCTGGCGATGGACGTGAACGAACGCGGGAACCCTGACACCCCGCGGCGTTCTCGGGTTCATCGCCCGCAGGCTGGCTCTACAGTACGTCGCACCTGCGTGCAACGCAGGCGCCAATGCGGCACAATTACGCGCATTGATTTATTGCGCCCGGGCCTGCCGCCCCGGCTGGAGTTAGCATGTCCCTGATCATCACCGACGATTGCATCAACTGCGACGTCTGCGAACCTGAGTGCCCGAACGCCGCCATTTCCCAAGGCGAAGAGATCTACGTGATCGACCCGAACCTGTGCACCCAATGCGTCGGCCACTACGACGAACCGCAGTGCCAGCAGGTCTGCCCGGTCGATTGCATTCCCCTGGACGAAGCCCATCCGGAAACTCACGAGCAGTTGATGGAGAAGTACCGGAAAATCACCGGCAAGGCTTGAGTCTTTCGATATCTGTTCAAACGCCATCGCGGGCAAGCCCGCTCCCACAAGGATCGCTTAAACCCTGTGGGAGCGGGCTTGCCCGCGATGACGTCATAAGATGCACCCAATATCCGACTGAATAACTCCCGCCGCTCGACCCTCTCCCCGACTCCGGCTGGACAGTCAGAAACCTGCCTATAGACTGCAGGCGTTTCAGCGCTGACAGCGTGGGCAAAAGACGCTGGCCCGCTGCCCGAGCTTCACTTCCCGCAGTTCTGTACCACAGACCTTGCACGGTTCAGCGCCACGGCCGTACACGAACAATTCCTGCTGGAAGTAGCCCGGCTGACCATCACCCCCGATGAAGTCCCGCAGCGTGGTGCCTCCGCGCTCGATGGCGGCGGCCAGGATGCGTTTGATCTCGATGGCCAGCTTCAGATAGCGTGCCCGGGAAATGCTCTTGGCCTCACGACGCGGGTCAATCCCGGCGGCGAACAGCGCTTCGGTCGCATAGATATTGCCGACGCCGACCACCACCGCGTTGTCCATGATGAACGGCTTGACCGCCATCGAGCGTCCACGGGATTGCTGGAACAATCGCTCGCCATCGAACAGGTCGGTCAACGGCTCCGGCCCCAGGCGAATCAATAATTCGTGGTTGAGTGGATCAAGGCTCCACAGCATCGCACCAAACCGTCGCGGGTCGGTGTAGCGCAGGGCCAGGCCTGATTCGAGCTCGATATCCACGTGTTCATGCTTGGCCGCCGGCGTGCCGACTTCCACCAGACGCAAATTGCCCGACATGCCCAAATGGCTGATCAACGTACCGACTTCGGCATTGATCAACAGGTACTTGGCGCGCCGCTCAACCAGCACGATACGCTGCCCGGACAACCGCACATCGAGGTCTTCGGGGATCGGCCAGCGCAGACGGCGATCGCGCACGATCACCCGGCTGACGCGCTGGCCTTCCAGGTGCGGGGCAATGCCGCGACGGGTGGTTTCGACTTCTGGCAGTTCAGGCATGGTGCTCTCGAATCGGGCGCTCGAAAAAGAAGAAGGTCCGGCACTCAGCGGTGAGTGCCGAGATCGCGAATGGTCTGCTTGAGGGTTTCGAAGTCGTAGTCCGACAGACCGACATAATCGAGCACCAGATGCCCGATGCTGTTCCATTCGTGGTCTTCGGTCTGGTTCCCGAGTACACGGTAGGACGCACAAATGTGCTCGGCCATTTTCAGAATCGCCAGCAGGTTTTTCAGCGAGCTGTTGCGCGACGATTCATCGCTGAAGATCGCCAGGGCATTGTGATGGTTGGCAATCGCCGCCGTCACGTGATCCGGCAGGCGCCAGGACTTGGCCGTGTAGTAACCGACCACCGCGTGATTGGTGTTGAACGCGTTGTTCTCGGTATCCACCACCCGGCACTCGGGGCCGGCATTGGCGTAGGCCTGTTCCAGGACGCTCATGTAGTCGGGGAAACGCTGGAGCATCAGCGGCACACCACAGTCGTGGAACAAGCCCAGGGCATAGGCTTCATCGCCGGCCTGGGCGCCGATGCGCTTGGCCAGGGTCAGGCAAGTCATCGCCACGTCCTGGGCGGTGTCCCAGAAACGGTTCAAGGTGACGATGGTTTCATCGTTCATCTCACCCTTGATCGACTGGGCGTTGATCAGGTTGATGATCGAACGGCTGCCCAGCAGATTCACCGCGCGCTGGATCGAGGCGATCTTGTTCGTCAGGCCGTAATAAGGCGAGTTGACGATTTTCAGCAGGGAGCCGGAAAGGCCTGGGTCCTGGGAAATCAGCTTCGCGATCACCTCCAGATCCGGGTCCGGCATGTACTGCTCCATCTGCAAATCCACCATGATCTGCGGTTGAGCGGGCACGCTAATGCCTTGCAGGGACTGTTGGATCTGTTCGGGAGTCAGCTCTTGGGACATAAGTACACACTCTGGGTCAGGCGCAGATTCTAGCTTCTTAAAGTTGGATCCGACATACCAAATCGCCAGGCAATGCTTTATGCCGGGGGTGAGGGTGTCTATGGATTTCTCAAGCCGTTTGCCACATGTCTACCCGCTGAACCTGCAAGCGCCGCAACACGCTATACTCCCGCTCTTTTTTCTGGAGCGACGTCATGTCCCTGCCTAGCCTGCGCCTCAAAGCCAATGCCGACCGTCGTCTGCGCAACGGTCACTTGTGGGTCTATAGCAACGAAATCGATGTAGCGGCGACCCCTTTGCACGGTTTCAAGGCCGGCGACCAGGCGATCCTCGAAGCCGCAGGCGGCAAGCCCCTGGGCATCGTTGCCATGAGCCCGAACAACCTGATCTGCGCCCGCCTGCTGTCGCGCGACATCAAGCTGCCGCTGGACAAGTCGCTGCTGGTGCATCGCCTGAACGTCGCCCTGTCGCTGCGCGATCGCCTGTTCGACAAGCCTTTCTATCGCCTGGTCTACGGCGATTCCGACCTGCTGCCAGGTCTGGTGGTCGATCGTTTCGGCGACATCCTGGTCGTGCAGATCGCCTCGGCGACCATGGAAGCCCATAAAGACGACGTGATCGCGGCCCTGACCCAAGTGCTCAAGCCAAGCGGCATTCTGTTCAAGAACGACTCCGCGGCCCGTGATGCCGAAGGCCTCAATCGCTATGTCGAAACCGTCTTCGGCCTGGTGCCGGAGTGGGTTGCACTGGAAGAAAACGGCGTGAAATTCGAAGCGCCCGTCATCCAGGGCCAGAAAACCGGCTGGTTCTACGACCACCGCATGAACCGCGCACGCCTGGCACCTTATGCCAAAGGCAAACGCGTACTGGACCTCTACAGCTACATCGGCGGCTGGGGCGTGCAGGCCGCTGCCTTCGGCGCCAGTGAAGTGTTCTGCGTCGACGCGTCGGCCTTCGCCCTCGACGGCGTCGAGCGCAACGCCGCGCTGAACGGCTTCGCCGAGAAGATGACCTGCATCGAAGGCGACGTCTTCGAAGCCCTGAAAGAGCTAAAAGCCAGCGAAGAACGTTTCGACGTGATCGTGGCCGACCCGCCGGCGTTCATCAAACGCAAGAAAGACATGAAGAACGGCGAAGGCGCCTACCGCCGCCTGAACGAGCAAGCCATGCGCCTGCTCACCAAGGACGGCATCCTGGTCAGCGCTTCGTGCTCGATGCACCTGCCGGAAGACGACCTGCAGAACATCCTGCTGACCAGCGCCCGTCACCTGGATCGCAACATCCAGATGCTCGAGCGCGGCGGCCAGGGTCCGGATCATCCGGTGCACCCAGCCATTGCCGAAACCCGTTACATCAAGAGCATCACCTGCCGGTTGCTGCCAAACAGCTGACAACACCTCCTGTAGGAGCGAGCCTGCT
This sequence comes from Pseudomonas moorei, assembly GCF_008801475.1. GTDB lineage: Bacteria > Pseudomonadota > Gammaproteobacteria > Pseudomonadales > Pseudomonadaceae > Aquipseudomonas > Aquipseudomonas moorei. The sequence goes on from NZ_VZPP01000002.1 coordinate 127,026, forward strand.
CGCGAAAAACGCAAAGACACCGCGGGCACCAGACACACCGCGTTATCGTTGACGTTCATCGCGAGCAGGCTCGCTCCTACAGGTTTACGACACATCCTGATCCACTGTCGATACGACAACCTCCTGCCCCACGCCTACCGTTTTCTCTTCCCACCATTGAAGAGGACAACGGAATGTCCAACACGCCAAAAGCCCATCGATTACGCACCGGTCGACACTCGCAATCCGGTCGTATCTATCACCTGACCGCCGTCACCCATGAACGACAGCCTTTCTTCCAGGATTGGCGTACGGGCCGTTTTTTGGTGCATGAGTTCAGAAGGGCTCAGGAAGCCGGCCATGCCACCTCCATAGCCTGGGTAGTCATGCCGGATCACTTCCACTGGTTGATTGAACTTCACAACGGTGATTTACCGAAACTGGTGCAAGCCACCAAATCTCGCTGCACGCGTCTGATCAATCAGAAACGAGATCCATATACTCCCGTATGGCAAAAAGGCTACTTCGACCGAGCCCTGCGGCGTGAGGAAGATCTGAAAGCCATGGCTCGATACATCATCGCCAACCCGCTTCGCGCAGGGCTTGTCGACCATATCGGCAACTATCCACTCTGGGATGCCGTCTGGCTCTAATACACACCCCACCTCTGTAGGAGCGAGCCTGCTCCGGGCGGCGTTCCGACGAAAAACGCAAAGACACCGCGGATAGCCAGACACACCGCGTTATCGTTGACGCTCATCGTCGGAACGCCGCCCGGAGCAGGCTCGCTCCTACAGCAGATTCAGAAAGGGCCCACGCCCTGCCGCATTGACTTGCTTCTTCATCAAATCAATTCTCGTCCACCTCTCACGGAACGAGCGTGTTGAAGAATGCGGCACACCAATAATGCCAAAGAAAAGCCGTTGATCGTCCTATTGCTCATGACCATGACACTGTTGGGCGTTTTTCCATTGGACGTGGTTCTTCCCTCCTTTCCAGACCTGTCGGCCTACTTCCGGATTTCGCCTGCCGACACTGCGTTGTCTGTCAGCCTGTTCGCCGTCAGCCTGGCGTTCTCCGTGATGCTGGTTGGCCCCCTCTCGGACATGTGGGGCCGCAAGAAGCTGTTGTTGGGAGGTATAGCTATCGCGGCCATTGGCGCGTTGGGATGCGCATTTTCAAGCGAATACCATTGGTTCCTGGGGTTTCGTGTGGTCCAGGCGATCGGTTGCGGGTCCTTTTCGCTGTCACAGGCGCTGGTGCAGGATTTGTTCGAAGGCCATGAAAGGCAGCGACTGAGGATCTGGATGGTGACCGCCAGTGGCGTATTCATTTCAATTTCGCCGCTGTTGGGGACGTGGTTGCAATTGCAGCTTGGCTGGCAAGGCAGCTTCTATGTGTTTGTCGCACTGGCCGTTTCAGTCTGGTCAAGCGCCTGCTGGCTGCTCAAGGAGTCCTCAGCTATCCGCACCGCATCGCGCGGGGGATTTTTCAGTGCCTACTGGCACGTCTGTTCGAATGCACGCTTCATGGCTTACTGGCTGATTTCGGCCCTGGCTTTCGCCTGCCATTTTTCGTTCATCGTGACTTCACCCATTATTTTCATGGAACACCTGGCCCTCTCACCCTACGAGTTCGCCTGGACGTTATTGCTCTATGGCGTTGCGTACGTGGGCGGCGGCGCAGTCGCCAACGTCTTGCATGAACGCCTGCAAGCCCATACCCAGATCGTTGTTGGCCTGGGGCTGATCGCGGTTTCGGGTGTGTTGATGCTGTGGCTGATTCGCCACTTCGGCCTGTCTGCCGCTGCGGTACTGGTATCCATGCTGATCTGCACGGTCGGGACCACCATTACCCGGCCCGTCGTCAACTCCAGGGCCATGAGCATCCATCCGGCATATGCCGGAACCTCTACATCGGTCGGCGCTGTGCTGATCTTCATGGGTGGCGGCGTCGTCAGCATGGTGATCAATCTGGTGTCCGGGGACCTGACCACCACACTGGCCATTGGCTTCCTGATATTGAGTCTTGCAGGTCTGGGCCTGAATGCGTTGATCGACCACAAGAATCAGGGGGCCCTGGACGGGGCGTGACAGCTGCCGGTCGTCATCCCGTGTGCTCCGCTGATACGGGTTCGACGCTTCCCGGCATTCCCTCCAGCCGCCAGCCGTGTAGAATCGCGACATTCATCGCCAGTCATCCCCCGGCGGGTTTATGAGCTCAAGCTGAAGCGCGCGGCGATCCCGCAAAGTTATCGGCAACTTCCGGACACACGGCCATTTCTGAGTGTTCCAGACGTCAATAGAAGCTCACTTCCCTTTTGATACCTGATTTAGCCGCCCGGAGTGCTTCATGCCTGATTACCGCTCGAAAACATCCACCCACGGCCGCAACATGGCCGGCGCCCGCGCACTGTGGCGCGCAACAGGGATGAAAGATGACGACTTCAAAAAGCCGATCATCGCCATCGCCAACTCGTTCACCCAGTTCGTACCGGGCCACGTGCACCTCAAAGACCTGGGCCAACTGGTCGCCCGCGAAATCGAACGCGCTGGCGGTGTGGCGAAAGAATTCAACACCATCGCCGTCGATGACGGTATCGCCATGGGCCACGACGGCATGTTGTATTCGCTGCCGAGCCGCGAAATCATCGCCGACTCCGTCGAGTACATGGTCAACGCCCACTGCGCCGACGCGATCGTCTGCATCTCCAACTGCGACAAGATCACCCCAGGCATGCTGATGGCGTCCCTGCGCCTGAACATCCCGGTGATCTTCGTTTCCGGCGGCCCGATGGAAGCCGGCAAGACCAAACTCGCCTCCCACGGCCTCGACCTGGTAGACGCCATGGTGATCGCCGCCGACTCCAGCGCTTCTGACGAGAAAGTCGCCGAGTACGAGCGCAGCGCCTGCCCGACCTGCGGTTCGTGCTCCGGCATGTTCACCGCCAACTCGATGAACTGCCTGGTCGAAGCACTGGGTCTGGCCTTGCCGGGCAACGGTTCGACCCTGGCCACCCACAGCGACCGCGAACAGCTGTTCCTGCAGGCCGGCCGCACCATCGTCGAGCTGTGCAAGCGTTACTACGGCGAGAACGACGAGTCGGTATTGCCGCGCAACATCGCCAACTTCAAGGCGTTCGAAAACGCCATGACCCTGGACATCGCCATGGGCGGTTCCACCAACACCATCCTGCACTTGCTGGCCGCTGCCCAGGAAGCCGAGATCGATTTCGACCTGCGCGACATCGACCGTCTGTCCCGTCATGTACCGCAACTGTGCAAGGTCGCGCCGAACATCCAGAAGTACCACATGGAAGATGTACACCGTGCCGGCGGGATCTTCAGCATCCTCGGCTCGCTGGCCCGTGGTGGCCTGCTGCACACCGACCTGCCAACCGTGCACAGCCGCAGCATGGAAGAAGCCATCGCCAAGTGGGACATCACCCAGACCACTGACGAAGCCGTGCACCACTTCTTCAAGGCCGGCCCGGCAGGCATCCCGACCCAGACCGCGTTCAGCCAGTCGACCCGTTGGGAAACCCTGGACGACGACCGTGAAAACGGCTGCATCCGCAGTGTCGAGCACGCCTACTCGAAAGAGGGCGGCCTGGCCGTGCTGTACGGAAACATCGCGCTCGACGGTTGCGTGGTGAAAACCGCGGGCGTGGACGAGTCGATCCACGTCTTCGAAGGCAATGCGAAGATCTTCGAAAGCCAGGACAGCGCCGTACGCGGCATCCTCGCCGACGAAGTGAAGGAAGGCGACATCGTCATCATTCGCTACGAAGGCCCGAAAGGCGGCCCGGGCATGCAGGAAATGCTGTACCCGACGTCCTACCTGAAATCCAAAGGCCTGGGCAAAGCCTGTGCCCTGCTCACCGACGGCCGTTTCTCCGGCGGTACTTCGGGCCTGTCCATCGGTCACGCGTCGCCTGAAGCGGCAGCCGGTGGCGCCATCGGCCTGGTGCAGGACGGCGACAAAGTGCTGATCGACATTCCGAACCGCTCGATCAACCTGTTGATCAGCGATGAAGAACTGGCCGCGCGCCGGGTCGAGCAGGACAAGAAAGGCTGGAAACCCGTCGAGAAGCGTCCACGCAAAGTGACCACGGCCCTGAAAGCCTATGCCCTGCTGGCGACCAGCGCCGACAAGGGTGCAGTACGTAACAAGGCCATGCTCGACGGGCTGTAAGGCTTAACCGTCGAACAAAAAAATACCCCGCCAAGTGCGGGGTATTTTTTTGGGCAACATCCGGTCAGCTGTAGGAGCGAGCTTGCTCGCGAAAAACCTGAGAGCACTGCGGGGTATCAGGCTTCCAGCGTTATCGTTGACGACCATCGCGAGCAGGCTCGCTCCTACAGTGAAGCAAATCCTTACTGGATTTCTTCCGGTTTGACGATCACCCAGTTCTTGTCCGCCGTTACCGCCAGCCCTTCCTTGGCCTGGGCTGCGGCGTTTTTGGCCATCATGCCCTGGATCTGGGTCATGTACTTATCCTTGCGGTTGACCCACAAATGAATACCGCCCTTGGCCACGTCGACCCCGTGGAACAGCATGTAACCATCACTGGTTGGGGTGTCGCCGCCGACCAGCACCGGTTTTTTCCACTCATCGATGTAGGTCAGGATCGCCGCGTGTTTGCCGGCCATCCAGGTCGCAGGTGTCCACAGATACGGGGTCAGTTCGAGGCCGAGGTTGGCTTTCTCGTCATACTTGCCGGCGGTGATCTGCTTGCGGGCGGTGGTCAGTTCGCCGGTCTTGCGATCCTTGAGCAGCGTGGTCACGCCGATCACGTTCTCCGGTTTGACGTTGTAGCCGTACTTCGGATCGGCAGCGACCATGCGCACCAGTTCTTCGGAGGCGGCGGTCATCACGTAGACCTCGATGCCGTTCTCCATCAACTTGTTGTAGAGCTCTTTCTGACCCGTGAAGATTTTCGGCGGGTTGACGTCGAGGTTCTTGACCACGTCGCCATCGTAATAAGTGGCCGGGACCGGTTTGCCCGAAGCCATCATCTCGTCGACATAGCCCTTGAGTTCTTGCAGGGTAAAGCCGGAGAACACTTGGGCGACCCATGGGTAGCAAACCATGTCATCGACTTCGCAGAGGCGATAGTAGTAGCTGAACAGGCTTTCCTTGTGGTCGGCGGTGTCCTTGAACGGCATCAGCTTCAGGGAGGGATCAAGGGTCTCGCGGGTGATCAGGCCCTTGTTTTCCATGAACGGCAGCAAGGACTCTTCGAGGTCGTAGCGGTAACTGGTGTTGTCCATGTCGAACACTGCGAAGTTACCCTTGTTGGCGTTGGCCGCAATCATCGCGTCCAGCGCCTTGGCCTGATCGGCGGGCCAGTGTTTAAGATCCGTTGCAAACACTTGGCCCGCGAGGCCCACGCAAAGTGCTGCTGCCAGAAATTTCGGTGCGAACTTCATTGGCGTTTCTCCCTGAATTAAAGGCATCGACGCTAACAAATAAGTGTGACAGTCCTCGTCTGTCAGCGACCGCCAACGTACCTATAGCGCCAATTGCATCGCCGAGAGCGACATGCGCTTATTCCAAAAACGACAGTTACCAGACGTTTTTGATATTAATTCATTAGATATCAAGCTGTTAGCCTTGCCGGTTCGCAACTGCCCCGGAAGGCAGTTGGCACATGTCTAATGGGAGTTCCAATGAATCTGCCGCTGATTCTGAATCTGCTGGTGTTCCTCGCCCTGCTTCTGGGCCTGGCACAAACCCGCCGCTCCAACTGGAGCCTGGCGAAAAAAGTCCTGCTTGCACTGGGGCTGGGCGTGGCATTCGGCGTGGCCCTGCACTCGGTCTACGGTGCCGGTAACCCGGTGCTCAAAGCCTCGATTGGCTGGTTCGATCTGGTAGGCAATGGTTATGTGCAATTACTGCAAATGATCGTGATCCCACTGGTGTTCGCCTCGATCCTCAGCGCCGTGGCCCGTCTGCACAATGCTTCGTCGCTGGGCAAAATCAGCTTTCTGACCATCGGCACGCTGCTGTTTACCACCGCCATCGCGGCGCTGATCGGCATCGGCCTGACCAACCTGTTCGGCCTGACCGCCGAAGGCTTGGTCGCCGGCACCCAGGAAATGGCCCGCCTGCAAACCATCCAGACCGATTACGCCGGCAAGGTCGCCGACCTGAACGTGCCGCAACTGTTGCTGTCGTTCATCCCGCAAAACCCGTTCGCCGATCTGGCGCGGGCCAAGCCGACGTCGATTATCAGCGTGGTGATCTTCGCCGCCTTCCTGGGTGTCGCGGCGCTGCAACTGTTGAAGGATGACGTGGAAAAAGGTCAGAAAGTGATCAACGCCATCGACACCCTGCAAGCCTGGGTGATGCGTCTGGTGCGCCTGGTCATGAAGCTGACCCCTTACGGCGTATTGGCGCTGATGACCAAAGTGGTCGCCGGTTCCAACCTGCAGGACATCATCAAGCTCGGCAGTTTCGTGGTGGTTTCCTACTTGGGCCTGGGCCTGATGTTTGTGGTCCACGGCGCGCTGGTGTCGGCGGCCGGAATTAACCCGCTGCGCTTTTTCCGCAAAATCTGGCCGGTGCTGACGTTCGCTTTCACCAGCCGCTCGAGCGCGGCGACTATCCCGCTGAGCATCGAAGCGCAGACCCGTCGCCTGGGCATTCCACAGTCTGTCGCCAGTTTCGCCGCCTCGTTCGGCGCGACCATTGGCCAGAACGGCTGTGCCGGTCTGTACCCGGCGATGTTGGCGGTAATGGTGGCGCCAACCGTGGGCATCAATCCGCTGGACCCGCTGTGGATCGCGACACTGGTGGCGATTGTGACGCTGAGTTCGGCCGGGGTGGCCGGAGTGGGCGGTGGCGCGACCTTCGCCGCGCTGATCGTGCTGCCGGCGATGGGTTTGCCGGTATCACTGGTGGCGTTGCTGATTTCGGTCGAGCCGCTGATTGATATGGGGCGCACGGCGTTGAACGTGAGTGGATCGATCACGGCCGGGGCGATTACCAGTCAGGTGATGCAACAGACGGATAAAGCCTTGCTGGATGCGGATGAGCATTCGGAGTTGGCGCACGCATAAGCAGCGCCTGACAGATCGCCTTCGCTGGCAAGCCAGCTCCCACAGTGTCCTGGGTGAAACACCCATTGTGTGAACACCATGGATCCCTGTGGGAGCTGGCTTGCCAGCGAAGCTTTTAGGCTTTTTCCCAGACTTCGAAGCTGTACGCCGGTTTGTCGCCTTCGGCCGGGTTTGGCACATTCGACACCAGCTTCCACTGGCCCAAATCAAACTCCGGAAACCACGCATCCCCTTCCGGGCTCAACGCCACACGCGTCAGGTACAAGCGATCAGCTTGCGCCAACCCTTGCGCATACAACTGCGCGCCGCCAATCAGCATCAGCTCATCGACGCCTTGTTCCTTCGCCCATGCTTCTGCGCGAATCACCGCAGCCTCCAGCGACGGATAAACCTCCGCGCCTTCCAGCACCAGATCGGCCTGACGACTGACCACGATGTTCAAGCGGCCCGGCAACGGACGACCGAGGGAATCCCAGGTCTTGCGCCCCATGATGATCGGCTTGCCCAGGGTGGTGGCCTTGAAGTATTTGAAGTCCCCTGGCAAGTGCCAGGGCATGCTGTTGTCGATGCCGATCACACGGTTTTCGCCGAGGGCTGCGATCAGGCTGAGGGGGAGTGATTTAGTCATGCCGGCGAGGATACCAGAGGCTCGGCTTCTCGCAACGTAGCCCCCCGACAAGCGCCACAGCGGTTATGCTCACGACTCAATCCAAGCGACGGGATGCCGCGTGACTGAACTGAACAACCTCTGGCTGACAGAAACCATCCGCCTGCGCGAAGAGCACGCCGGCCCTCTGGAGGATCTGGAAGCCAATCGCCTCGCCCGCAATGCCGGCGGTGATTTGCCGACACGCATTCAACGCCGCGCCCTGTGGCTGGCCGAGCGCGATGGCCTGAGCGACGCACTCAAACACTGGCTGCAAGGGGCGCGGCTGGCGCTGCTTGTATTGGCCGTGCTGGCCGTGGTCAGTGGTGCCGGCCTGGCGTTTGCCGCCCTGGGGGACGGCCAGATGCCGGTCAATGTGTTCTGGGCCTTGGGCAGTTTGCTCGGACTGAACCTGATCCTGCTGTTGAGCTGGGCATTGGGCCTGGTGTTTGCCGGCGAACATGGCGCCAGCCTCGGACGTTTGTGGCTGTGGCTCAGCGAAAAGCTCGCCCGCGACGCCAAAGCCGCACAACTGGCACCGGCCCTGATCCTGATGTTGCAACGACACAAACTCAATCGCTGGGCCATCGGCATCCTGGTCAACAGCTTGTGGTTGCTGGCGATGCTCAGCGCGCTGGCGATTCTGCTGACGCTGCTGGCGACCCGGCGCTATGGCTTTGTCTGGGAGACCACCATTCTCAGCGCCGATACCTTCATCACCGTGACCCAGGCCCTCGGTGCGTTGCCGTCCTTGCTCGGGTTCAACGTGCCGACCGTGGAAATGATCCGCGCCAGTGGCGATGCCGCACTGAACATCGAAAGCGCCCGCCAGGCCTGGGCCACCTGGCTGGTGGGCGTGCTACTGGTCTGCGGCGTTGTCCCGCGCTTGCTGCTCGCCGCTTTTTGTCTGTGGCGCTGGAAAACCGGCCAGGCGTCCTTGCACCTGGATTTGAATCTGCCCGGCTATGCGCAATTGCGCGAACGCTTGATGCCGACCAGCGAACGTTTGGGCATCAGCGACGCCGCGCCCGAGCAACTTCATCGGGTCGAAAGCGGTGTCAGCGACCAGCAAAGCGATGGCGCGCTGTTGGTGGCCATCGAACTGGACGACCAGCGTCCGTGGCCGCCGCCACTGCCGAAGAATGTGAGTAATGCCGGCGTCCTCGACAGTCGCGAATCGCGGCACAAACTCCTCGAACAACTCAGCCGTTTCCCGCCTGCGCGCCTGGCCATCGCCTGCGATCCACGGCGCTCGCCGGATCGCGGCAGTCTTGCGCTGATCGCCGAATTGGCCCGCAGCGCCAGCGCCACCCGCGTCTGGTTGTTGCAAGCACCGCCCGGTGAGGCGCTGGACGCCGAGCGCCTTGGCGACTGGCACGTAGCGTTGCAACAACTGGAGCTGCCGTTTGCCGATTGCGCACCGCTCAATTGGCTGGAGACGGGTCATGACTAAACCGCTGAAGCTCGCCGTTGTCGGCCACACCAATGTCGGCAAGACCTCGTTGCTGCGCACCCTGACCCGTGACGTCGGCTTTGGTGAAGTGTCCCATCGCCCCAGCACCACGCGACACGTCGAAGGCGCGCGCTTGTCGGTGGAGGGCGAGCCCTTGCTCGATCTCTACGACACCCCCGGCCTGGAAGACGCCATCGCCCTGCTCGATTACCTCGAACGCCTGGAGCGCCCCGGCGAACGCCTCGATGGCCCTGCCCGGCTGGCTCGCTTCCTCGAGGGCAGCGAAGCACGACAGCGTTTCGAACAGGAAGCCAAGGTGCTGCGGCAATTGCTGGCCTGCGACGCCGGCCTCTATGTGATCGATGCCCGCGAGCCGGTGCTGGCCAAGTACCGCGACGAACTGGAAGTGCTGGCCGGTTGTGGCAAACCGCTGCTGCCGGTGCTGAATTTTGTCAGCAGCGCCAACCACCGCGAACCGGCCTGGCGCGAAGCCCTGGCGCGCCTCGGCCTGCATGCGCTGGTGCGCTTCGACAGCGTCGCACCGCCCGAGGATGGCGAACGCCGACTCTATGAAAGCCTCGCGCTGTTGCTCGAACATGCCCGCCCGCAGCTGGAGCGTTTGATTGCCGATCAACAGGCTCAGCGCCGGGCACGTCAGCAGAGTGCGGTGCGTTTGATCGCCGAGTTATTGATCGACTGCGCCGCCTGCCGGCGCAGCGTGGCCAGTGATGCCGAGCAGGAACAACAGGCCATCGGCGAATTGCGCAAGGCCGTGCGTCAACGGGAACAGCGCTGCGTCGAAGCCTTGCTCAAGCTCTACGCTTTCCGCCCGCAGGATGCGGCGGCCAGTGATCTGCCGCTGCTCGATGGTCGTTGGGGCGATGACCTGTTCAACCCCGAGACCCTCAAGCAACTGGGCGTGCGGGTTGGTGGTGGAATTGCGGCCGGTGCGGCCGCCGGGGCCGGCGTCGACTTGCTGGTCGGCGGCCTGACCCTTGGCGCAGCGGCACTGGCCGGGGCCATCGCGGGTGGCGCCCTGCAAACCGCGCGCAGTTACGGCAGCCGGTTGCTCGGCAAGATCAAAGGCCAGCGCGAACTGACGGTCGATGACAGCGTGCTGCGGTTATTGGCACTACGCCAACGACAGCTGCTGCAAGCGCTGGACGCGCGAGGGCACGCGGCGATGGACAGCATTCAAGTGGCCACGCCCCAGGACAAGACCTGGCGCGAAGGCAAACTGCCGGAAGCCTTGAACAAGGCGCGGGCGTATCCGCAGTGGTCGTCGCTCAATCCCCATGCGAAGTTGAATCAGGCGGAGCGGCAGGAGCAGATCGAAGTCTTGGCGCAGCAGCTCTAGTGGCCTGACCGGCCTGCTCGCGATGGCCGCGACTCGGTGCCAGCGGTTTACGCCGCCAACAGCCGCAATGCCTTATCCTTCAATACCGCCAGATCAATGACCGGCACATGCATCTCTTTGGCCTGTTCATCCCATTGGCGCATGCGCAAACTGACCGCGCACAACGGGTCTTTTTCGAACGCCTCAGCCTCGGTCTGCGTCATCACCCCGCCCTGATATTCCAGGGTCCGGCGACTGGCTTCACTCAAGCGTTCGTAGTACCCCGGCTCCCGGAGCGTCAGATAACGCTTGGCCTGAACGTGATACTCCACCAAGCGCGCCATGCGTTCGCTGAAGCCGACGCGGCGCAGGTAATCGGCGCCCAACCGCTCATGACTGACCACGCCGAAACCGCCCATGTTCTCCGCGCCTTCGCTGCAGATATGCCCGATATCGTGGAAAAATGCCGCCAACACCACTTCATCGTCGAAGCCTTCAGCCATGGCCAGTTCGGCGGCCTGGGACATGTGCTCGATCTGCGACACCGGCTCGCCGATGTAATCGCTGTCGCCAAAACGCTCGTACAACCCGAACACTTCGGCGATGACTTGCTCATGACGCGCCATCAGATTTCTCCCAAAACAGTAGCCACATTGCGCTCGGCCATCGCCGGCCCGACGCTCATGCCGACGCCGGTGTGCATCAACGCCACACTCAGACCTTCAGCCGGACGCAGGAACGAAAACGGCCCCGGCCCCCGTGAACCATAGACACCCTGCCAGCGCTCAACCACTTGCACCTTGCAGCCCAGCGTCTGCTCAGCCAGCTCGATCATCCAGTCGTCGACCTGCTCGGCATTGAAGGGCGATGGATCGCGGCCGTAATGGTGGGAGTCACCGATGATCAGTTCGCCATAGGGCGTCGGACTGATCAGCAGGTGAATGCCGTTTTCGTGCAGATGCGGCGCGTGCCGCAGAATTTCAGCCTGCACCGCCGCCGCTTCCGGCAGGTCGGCGAAGGCGCCGTAATGCACGCAACTCAAACCGGTGAGCAAGGCGTGTTGCAGGTTCAGGTTGATCTGCGGTCGGGCGCGAAGCATTTGCAGGCGGCAGATTTGCGGATCGAGTTCGGCGATCTGCTCGGCCAGCAAGGTCTGATAATCGTGGCCGGAACAGACAATGATCTGCCCGGCGCTGAAACTGCCGGCCGTGCTGTGCAAGCGGCCCGGTTCGATATCGCGCACCAGCGTGGAAAAGTGGAATTCGACGCCCAGGTCGCGGCGCAGGAAATCGATCAGCGCCGGAATCGCTTCGCGCGAATACAGCTGCTGGTCGTCCATGCCGTGCAAAGCGGCGCGATGATGGCGAAATTGGCCGTCGTACAAATCGCGCAATGCAGCGCCGCGCAGCAAGTCGACGCGGTAATTGTGTTCAACGGCGCGACCCTCGCAGAAGGCTTCAAGCAACTGTTCTTCGGCCTCGGTGCGGGCGAACAGGTACGAGCCATTGCGCTTGAGTTGCACGCCAGCGAGTTGCGCCCAGTCGCCCCAGATGCCGCGACTGGCGCGGGCCAGCTCCAGCATCGGACCCGGCGGCTGGCCGGTGACCAACGCCTGGCCGAAGTTGCGCACCGAAGCACCGACGGGCGTTTCGCTGCGTTCGAAAACCGTGACCTTGAGACCGCGCTTGGCCGCGGCATAAGCGTGGGACAAACCCAGGATGCCAGCGCCGACGATCAGCATGTCGTTGTGTTGTGTCATTAAGAGATGCCTTAAATTCGAGACCGCTTTCGCGAGCAGGCTCGCTCCCACAGGAGAGCGCATTCCAATGTGGGAGCGAGCCTGCTCGCGAAGAGGCCCTGTCAGCCGATGAAAATTACTTGGCTACAACTTTCTCGGACTTGCCGTCATAGCGCTTGCGCCATTCGGTCAGGATCTCGTCGCGGTTCTTCGAAGCCCAGGCAAAGTCGTTCTTGATCAGGCGCTGCTCGTAATCCGCTGGCAGTTCAGTCTGCGGCTTGGCGATGCCAGGTTGTGCGAGGACGGCGAAGTTCTCTTTGTAGAGTTCCATGGCCTCTGGGCTAGCCGAGAAGTCCGCGAGTTTCTTCGCCGCGTCTTCGTGTGGCGTGCCCTTGATCACGGCGGTGGCTTCGATTTCCCAGCCCAGGCCTTCCTTCGGCAGGATGATGTCCAGCGGCGCGCCCTGGCGCTTGAGCTGTACGGCCGGGTATTCAAAGGAAATACCGATCGGGAATTCACCGGCTGCCGCCAGTTTGCAAGGCTTGGAACCGGAGTGGACGTACTGACCGATGTTCTGGTGCAGGGCGTCCATGTAAGCCCAGCCCTGCTTCTCGCCGAAGGTCTGCAGCCAGGCGCTGACGTCGAGGAAACCAGTGCCGGACGAAGCCGGGTTCGGCATGACGATCTTGCCTTTGTACTCAGGCTTGGTCAGGTCCTGCCAGCTTACTGGCTTGCTCAGGCCCTGCTTCTCGGCTTCGACGGTGTTGAAGCAAATGGTCGCGGCCCAGACGTCCATGCCGACCCAGGCTGGCGGGTTGGCGGCGTCGCGGTAGTTGCCGCCGATCTTGCCCAGATCCTTTGGCGCGTAGCTTTGCAACATGCCTTGCTGGTCGAGGATCGCCAGGCTCGAAGCAGCCAGCCCCCAGACCGCGTCAGCTTGTGGGCGGGCTTTTTCGGCCAGCAGTTTGGCGGTGATGATGCCGGTGGAATCACGCACCCACTTGATTTCAACGTCCGGGTTGGTCTTTTCGAACGCGGCCTTGTAGGCCGTCAGCTGTTCGGCTTCGAGGGCGGTGTACACCGTCAACTCGGTTTTCGCCGCATAGGCGTTCAGGCTGAAAGCGGTGAGGACAGCAGCGGCCAGGGCCATAGGCTTGAACATGATCTTTTCCTGTTGTTGAGTTGAGTGGGTGCTTTCGGTTTGAGGAGAAGGATTCAGTGACCAGGCGCGGTCTGCCGCCAGGCCTGGGAGCGGCGCAGCAAGCCGCGCGAAGCCCAGGCCAGCAGCAGGGACACGCCCGCCGAAGTGAACAGAATCAGGGTCGACATCGCCGCCGCGCCGCCGACATTGCCGGCGTCGTCCATGTTCAGCACCGCCACCGCCGCGAGGATGGTGTCGGGGCTGTAGAGGAAGATCGCCGCCGATACGGTGGTCATCGCCGAGACGAACAGGTAGCGCACGATGTCCAGCAGCGCCGGCAGGCAGATCGGCACGGTGACGCGCAGGTAGTGCCGGTACAGCGGCGCCTTGAGCGACAGCGCGGCGGCTTCGAACTCGGCGTCGAGTTGGCGCAACGCGGTGGTGGCGGTCATTTGCGCGGTGGTCAGGTAGTGCGCGATGGTGCACACGATCAGCAGGGTCATGGTCCCGTAGAGCACATGCAGCGGATTGCCGGTGAGGTTGAAGAAAAAGACGTAGCCCAATCCCAGCACCAGGCCAGGCACCGCCATCGGCACGAAACTGAGCATGCGCAGGGTCAGGTTCAGGCCGCGCTGACCCTTGGTTTTTTCCATCAGGTAGGCGCCGGTGAAGATCAGCAGACTGCCGATCAACGCTGTGCCCAGGGCCATCTTCAGGCTGTTGCCGTAGGCCAGCCAGCCACCGCCGGCGGTTTCGTTGAACTGGTAGTGATTGAGCGACAGCGACAGGTTGTACGGCCAGAACTTCACCAGCGAGGAGAACACCGCCATGCCGAACACCAGCAACAGCGCGGCGCTGATCAGCAGGACGATGGCCAGGTAGCAACCGTCGCGCCGCTTCGATGGCGCCGGCTTGAACACCTGGGCCCGCCCGCTCATGGCGTCGCCGTGACGACGGCGCAACCAGGCATCGACACCGAAGCTGAACAGCGCCGGCAGCAGCAACACCATGCCGATCAAGGCGCCGCGTCCGAACTGTTGCTGGCCGACGACGGCCTTGTAGGCTTCCAGCGCCAGCACTTGATAGTCGCCACCGACCACCACGGGCACACCGAAGTCGGTGATGGTCAGGGTGAACACCAGGCAGAACGCGGCGAACACCGCCTGACGCGTCGCCGGCCAGGTGATGCTGCGAAAGGCTTTCGCCGGACTGGCGCCCATGCTGGAGGCGGCATCGAACAGTCGCGCATCCGCCAGGGACAAGGCCGACAGCAGAATCATCAGGGCGTGTGGGAAGGTGTAGATCACCTCACCGAGCACGATGCCCCAGAAGCCATAGATGTTGTCCGAGAGCAGGCCACGCAACAGGCCCTGGTTGCCGAACAGGTAAACCAGCGCGATCCCCGGCAGCATCGATGGCGCCATCAAGGGCAGCAGGGAAATGCCGCGCCAGATGCCTTTGGCCGGGATCAAGGTGCGCTGCAAGGCGTAGGCAAACAGGTAGGCCAGCGGTACGACGATGGCCGCGACGCTGAGGGAAACTTTCAGGCTATTGCCCAGCAACCAGTGGAAATTGTCGCTGGTCACCAGTTCCCTGGCGGCGATCCAGCCACCGCCCTGCCCGGCTTCAGAACTGAACCCGCGCCAGAAAATCGCCAGCAACGGCATCAACACCGCGACGCCCAGCAACACCAGCAGAAGGACTTTGCCGCCGACCACGAACAACCGATCGCCGATCTCGGCACGGGAGGTCTGCCGCACCTGCTTGTGTGGCAGCGGCAGCGCGATATTGGCGCTCATCAGGCAAACACCTGCAGGCTGCGCGGCGGCAAGGCGACCATGATTTGCTGCGAACCCAGACGCGGCATGGCTTCCGGCGCCAGTTCGGCCAGCAGCGCGTGCCCCGGCAACTGATCGAGTTCAAAGCTCATGCGGCAGCGATTACCGAGGAAGGTGATTTCGCGAACCTTGGCCGGGAACAGGTTTTCTTCATGCACCGGCGGGTTGACGTTGATCGCTTCAGGGCGACAGAACAGCCGCCCCGAAGCGCTTTTGGCACTGCCGTCGGCCAGGCGCATGTTCATGCCACCGACCTGGGCGTGACTGTCGCTGCTGCGATGGAATGGCAACCAGTTACCCTGACCGACGAACTCCGCCACGAATGGCGTGGCCGGGCGGTTGTAGATTTCCTGTGGCGTGGCGTATTGCTCGACCTTGCCATTGTTCATCACGGCAATGCGGTCGGCCATCAGCATGGCCTCGTCCTGATTGTGGGTGACCATCAGGGTGGTGATGCCGAGATTGCGTTGCAGCTGGCGCAGCTCCGTGCACAGATGCTCGCGGACCCGAGCGTCCAGTGCCGACATCGGCTCATCCAGCAGCAATAGCGAAGGCGCCGGAGCCAGGGCACGAGCCAGGGCAACCCGTTGCTGCTGACCACCGGACAACTGGCCTGGGTACTTTTTCTCACTGCCAGTCAGGCCGACCAGTTCCAGCATCTGACCGACCCGGCGGCGCATTTCATCGCGACCACTGCCGGCGAGGCCGTAGGCAATGTTCGCTTCGACTGTCAGGTTGGGAAACAGCGCGTAGGACTGAAACAGAATGCCGTAGTCACGGGCCTGGGGTGCCAGGTGGGAAACGTCGCGGTCACCGAGGTACAACTCGCCGCTGTCCTGCTTTTCCAGCCCGGCGATGCAGCGCAGCAAGGTGGTTTTGCCACAGCCCGACGGGCCGAGCAGACACACCAGCTCACCGGCCGCCACGTCGAGGGAAACGTTATCCAGCGCAGTGAAAGCGCCAAAGCGTTTCTGGACGCCACGCACTTTCATGGGTGCGCCCGGGTTGGTCAGGGCAGTTGCGATCGGGTTGTTCATGGACGGACCTCATCTAGCAGATGAGAGCCATCCTAGAGTTGTAATGAGTCCGTCATGTGGCAGTAGGGCAAAAACTGCCGATAGTGGTATTCGAGGATTTTGGTTCAAGTCTTGCGTTGTGCCATCGGCCGCCATCGCGAGCAAGCTCGCTCCCACAGGGGATTGCGGTCAACTGTGGGAGCGGGCTTGCCGGCGATGAGGCCGGGACAAGCAATAGAGATTTCAGGCCGGCGCCATTTCCTGCGCCACGCCCAAAAATGCCGCCGGCAACCGGGCGTTTTTCCGCTCCTTGAGGCAATACAGATACTCGGGGATCTGCGGCGCGTTCTCGATGGTCAGCACCCGCAATTGCGGATCATGAGGGACCTCCTGGCGGGCGATGATGCTGATGCCGATGTTGCGCAGCACCGCCTCACGGATCGACTCGCGACTGCCAATCTCCAGCAACGGCCCAAAGCACACGCCTGCGCCAGCCAGCAGCTCTTCAGTCAGCCGACGGGTGGTCGAGCCCGGTTCACGCATCAGCAAGGTATGCCCCGCCAGTGCACTGAGCGGCACATGATCGTGAACTGCCAGCGGGTGATTGCGATGCACCGCCAGCACCAATGGATCGCTGCCGAGCACCCGGCGGATCAACCGAGCGTCTTCCAGCAACTGCGAGGATGCCGCGACATCGACCCGATACTCCTCAAGCGCTTCGAGCACCTGTTGTGAGTTGCCGATTTCCACCGACACTTCCACCTGGGGCAAGCGCTCACGAAAGGTCTTCACCAGATCGAGGATGTAATACGGCGCCGTGGCTGCGATGCGTAATGTGCCCTGGACCTGGCCGCAGTTGCGCAGGAAAAACTCGATGTCGGCTTCCTGCTGCATCAATACCTTGACCATCGGCAACAGCTTCGCGCCTTCATCGCTGACACTGAGGCGGCGGCCGCCACGGTAGAACAGCTCCACCGAATACTGACTCTCGAGGTGGCGAATCTGCGTCGTCACCGTCGGTTGGCTCAGGCCGAGCTTTTTTGCCGCCAGGGTAATGCTGCCCAGGCGGGCCACCATGTAAAAAGCCTTAAGCTCGGCACTCAGCACACCCGTCCCTCTTCTTCTACTTGCGCAACAGGCGCAAACCGTTGAACACCACCAACAGGCTCACGCCCATGTCGGCGAACACCGCCATCCACATGGTAGCGAGCCCGGCGAAGGTTACCCCAAGAAAGACCGCTTTGATGACCAATGCCAACGCGATGTTCTGTTTGAGGATGCTCGAGGTTTGCCGCGACAGTCGAATGAATGCCGGGATTTTGCGCAGATCGTCGTCCATCAGGGCAACATCGGCGGTCTCGATGGCGGTATCGGTGCCCGCGGCGGCCATGGCGAAACCGATTTCCGCCCTGGCCAGTGCCGGCGCATCATTGATGCCGTCGCCGACCATTGCCACACGATGGCCCTGTGCATAAAGCGCTTCGATGGCTTGCAGTTTGTCGGTCGGCAGCAGGTCGCCCCGGGCCTGATCGATACCGACCTGCGCCGCGATCGCCTGCGCGGTGTGGACGTTATCGCCGGTCAGCATCAGGGTTTTGATACCCAGATCGTGCAGTTGTCGGATCGCTTCACGGCTGGAGTCCTTTACCGTGTCGGCCACGGCAAACAGCGCCAATGGGCCGGTCTGATCGAGTAACAGCACCACGGATTTACCCTGTTTTTCCAGCGCGAACAGCTTCTCTTCCAATTCAGGCGAGCAAAGATTCAGCTCTTCCACCAGGCGGTGGTTGCCCAGGTAATAGACCTGTCCGCCCACCTCCCCGCGCACCCCGCGCCCGGCCAGGGCCTCGAAGTTATCCACAGTCAGCGGCGCAAGCTGTTTATCCACAGCTGCATTGGCAATGGCCAGGGACACCGGGTGATCCGAGCGACCGGCCAGCGCCGCGGCAAGGGCCGGGGCCAACGTTGCAGCAACCGGATCGAGCGCCAGGTAATCGGTCTGTACCGGTTTGCCATGGGTGATGGTGCCGGTCTTGTCCAGCGCCAGGTAATCCAGCTTGTGACCACCTTCCAGATAAACGCCACCCTTCACCAGAATGCCTTTGCGCGCCGCCGCAGCGAGGCCGCTGACGATGGTCACAGGTGTGGAAATCACCAGCGCGCAGGGGCAGGCCACCACCAGCAAAACCAGCGCGCGATAGATCCAGTCGAACCACAGCGCGCCCATGAACAACGGCGGGATGACCGCCACCGCCAAGGCCAGGATGAACACGGCCGGGGTGTAGATTTTCGAAAACCGGTCAACGAATCGTTGGGTCGGTGCCCGCGCGCCCTGGGCCTGTTCGACGGCGTGGATGATCCGTGCCAGGGTCGAGTGGTTCGCTGCGGCCGTCACGGCGTATTCCAGCGAACCGGCCTGGTTGATGGTGCCGGCGAACACTTTATCGCCGACGGTTTTCTCCACCGGCAAGCTTTCGCCGGTGATCGGTGCCTGATCGATGGTCGAAGTGCCGGACAGCACCTCGCCATCCAGGCCGATGCGCTCGCCGGGGCGTACGCGCACCCGGGTACCGAGCTCGATGGTTTTGACGTCCTGTTCAACCCACACACCGTCGGCCTGCTGCACCGTGGCCCGCTCCGGGGCCATCTGCATCAAGCCGCCGATGGCGTTGCGCGCACGGTCAAGGGATTTGGCTTCGATCAACTCGGCCACGGTGAACAGGAACATCACCATGGCCGCTTCCGGCCACTGCCCGATCAGGATCGCACCGGTCACTGCAATGCTCATCAGTGCGTTGATGTTCAGGTTTAGATTCTTCAGGGCGATCCAGCCCTTTTTATAGGTACCCAAACCGCCACTGAGGATCGACACCAACGCAATGATCGCCACCACCCCATTCGGCGCGGCACTGGTGAAATGAATGACTTCGGCCAGCAATGCACCGACGCCAGACAGCGCCAAGGGCCACCAGGGCTTTTTCTCGACGGCCGGAGCTGGCGCTTCAACGCCCTGCTCCAGCGGCTCGGCCTGCATGCCAAGGGACTTGATGGCTTCGATGATCGGTGCGGTGCCTGGCAGGTCGTGGGTCACGCCCAGCACCCGGTTGATCAGGTTGAATTCCAGCTGCTGCACACCCGCCAGCTTGCCGAGTTTGTTCTGGATCAGTGTTTGCTCGGTCGGGCAGTCCATCGCTTCGATGCGGAAGCTGCTCAGCCGCGCGCCAGCGGTTGGCGTTTCGCTCAATTTGACCAGCGACGGCGCCGCCACTTTGGCGGAACAGCAGGAATCGCCGTGACCGCCATGTTCATGCTTCTGCACAGGCTGCAGCTTGTGGCTGTGATCGTGATCGTGATCGTGATCGTGATCGTGATCGTGATCGTGCTCAGCCTCGGGTTTGTGGGTGTGAAGGGAATCGCTCATTGGGTCGCGTCCATGAAGGTGCCTGTTGCCAAGTAAAGACCCTGTAGCCACTATAGGGTCAAGCACCCATTTGGAGATTGCCATCATGAAGATCGGAGAACTGGCCAAGCTCACCGACTGCGCCGTGGAAACCATCCGCTACTACGAGCGCGAAAACCTGCTGCCGGAACCCGCCCGCAGCGATGGCAACTACCGCGTCTACACCCAGGCCCACGCCGAGCGCCTGACCTTCATCCGCAACTGCCGCACCCTCGACATGACCCTCGAAGAAATCCGCAGCCTGCTGACGTTGCGCGACAGTCCGCAGGATCAGTGCGAAAGCGTGAATGCGTTGATCGACGAACACATCCACCACGTCAAGGCGCGGATCGATGGGCTGCTCGCGCTACAGGCACAACTGCTCGACCTGCGCCAACGCTGCAGCGAAGGGCCGGACATCGATCAATGCGGGATTTTGCAGCGGCTGGAAGTGAGTGGCGGGGTGGTGGCGACGGAGGTTGAGCATTCACATGTGGGCCGTAGTCACGGCCACTGAAAACACCACTTACCCTTGTAGGAGCGAGCCTGCTCGCGATGGACTCAATGACGACGCATTCTTTCAGACAATTCGCGTCATCGTTCACGTCCATCGCGAGCAGGCTCGCTACAGGGGGCAGCGTTAGGCTTCAGACCGCCATTGGCGCCGTCATCGGCGGATGGTGCTCGTAGCCTTCCAGCGAGAAATCGCTCGGTTCGACCAGCTCCAGCCACTCCGGCTGGTACACACCCGTCCTGGCAAACTCCGGCACACGATCACTGATCACCAGTTTCGGCATCGGGAACGGCTCGCGCTTGAGCTGCTCATTGAGCATGTCCAGGTGGTTTTCGTAGACGTGGGCGTCACCGATGAAATAGGTGAACCAACGCGGCGTGTAGCCGGTCAGGCGACCGATCAGGCTCAGCAGCGCGGCACCTTCGGTGAGGTTGAACGGCGTGCCCAGGCCATTTGTCCCCCCTACCTCCTGCACATTACGTCTAAATATGGGATTTCCCGAGCATTTTACTATGTGTGCATTATAAACATTTGCACATTTAGGAAGCAAGCGATCGGGCGTAATAAATCAATATTTTTCCGGTTATTCATCTGGGCCGAAGGAAAGCGATTGCCTGCTAGACGTCCTGTATTAACGCCCTTAAAAAAGCGCTGGCCAACATGAAGGCATATTGCCATATTTTCACCTAAAACCTAACGCTGATGACCAATTGTGGGGGGGGGTGAGACGACGGGCCTGACCTGTAGGAAGGAATTGCGAGTCGCAAAAGGTCACGATCCCCATCAAAGATTAGCGACCGAGTTCGTTAAGGTTTGGGTATCAGCTTCTTTAAGTGCTTCGAAATCTTGAGAGCGATGGTGTTCGCTTAAAAATAAGCTGAAACCTCCATCCTTAAAGCTGGAGTTCAAAAAGCGAATTGGCCGCACGCTTGAAGATCGGAGCAATGGAGACCAGCTCGAAATATTTGAACAATTTTATCTTGGTAGCACATCGGGCTTATTGCTTTGCAACCAAACCAATCAGCTTATTCGTTGAGCTCGGCTACGACGCCACCTGCATCCGAGTGCCAAATCTTGTTCACCGTTGAAGCCGCCATGCCAAGCTCTGTGCACGTTTGTTTCTGAGTAAAACCTTTTGCTTTGCATGCAAGCACCGCCTGGATCTTTTCAGCAGGCACGGGCCGCTTGCCCGCTTTACCCGTCCGCAAATCACCATCTTGAAATTCACTTGGCAGGCTGGCCATTACACCGAGCTTTTCCAGCTTCTGGATTTCATTGCTCAGGAATGAAAGGAAGTCAGCAGTGGACTGTTGCCTCTCGTAGCTAGATGCCATAGCGAGTAGAGCTAAAACATCGACGTCAAGACGCTTGGCAATCCCTTCAAGAGTGTCCAGGGTTACGCTGGACTTTGCGTGCTCAAGGTTGTGTAGGTGCCTCGCTTCTACTGCGGTAGCAAGCTGCTCTTGGGACAAGCCGCGTGCTTTCCTGGTCAATCGTAGGATCGCGGCTAGCGCTAATCGCAGTGGCATGAGTACTTCCCACAAAGGAAAGGATAAGGCCACATTGATAAATTCCCATCTATGCAATATAGTTCTTCTTTGGGAATCGCCGGTATCATCCGCGCTCCGATCAGGGAGCGAGCCACCCCCCGCAAACATATCACATGTATTGACAGAGGCTTTTTGATTGGAACTAGAAGATACCCAAGCAGCCGGTGAGCTCCTCTCCAGCAATGGAGAGCCTCGGTCTGGTTCTACGGAAAGCCAAGAGAGCTTGATTCAGCTGGTACAGAGCCGCTTTCCAAACAAAGGCTTTTGCATCGTCCAGCAGTGGACGATCGTGCGCGCAATAGCGAGCGATACGGATCTCACCAAAATCCACCTTCATGGCCACCTGCCGCTCTTTGTTTTCGCCGAAAAAGTGATCCTAGACAGCCGAGGCCGCTTCGATTACGGAAATTGGGTGCGCAGCACCATGGCCATTTCATTCCAAGATGGCTTTCTCTTTGAAACCAAAAACACGGTGTACGTTTTGGCGGGAGACGGCGACGAAAAGTCAGCCAGTCTCGCCTCGATATTGTCTCTTTATCAATAATGTCAGCTGCAACTGCGGTCTGTAGATCCACGGGAGTGTGAAATGTTTAGAAGTCATGAAACCGTTGCCGAGGGCACTCCTAATTTCTTCGGGGATGGGTATTCGAACTGGCGGATGTTTGAGCGCCACTTGGCTCATGCTTGGTATCACGTTGTCCTTGAAGAGCGATTGGAGGGCAGGGTATGGACACGCACCATGATGATTAGTGACGTCGATATGCTCGAAGAAATACTTTCCCAACAAACCAGCGATTTTGTCGTTACGGAAATTCAGGTCGTCACGCCTGGGTGGATGAACAAAGCCGGCAAATGGATTATGGAGGGGCTTTCGGGATTGCTGGTGGGATATGACTCCACGGGGCGTCGGGTTTGTCTTCACAACATAGATGACGAAAAGGCTTATACCGATGCGCCTGGACAACTAATTGATGCCCATTCCCTAAAAGGAATGCGAGTGATTTTTTGATCTAATCTCCTAACGTGCATCTGCAGCGATGAAATGATCGCGTAGCGCCCATTGCTGGAGACTCATTTGTTTAGAACGACTCGGAGAGACCTACAGGGCGGGCCTGATGAGGAACTGCTTCTTTGGAAAACCATCGACCTTTCCTTCAGTACGTACTCCTTTTTTGTAGAGGGTGTAGGTTCGATTAATGGAAAAATTGGGCCATGTAGGAAGCTTGTGAGTGACGAAGAGACTCTTCTAGAATTATGGCAAGGCGAGTCGGATTTTATTTTGGTTAACCAGGTGTCATTGTTTTCCCCACCTTGGATGAACCATCAAGGTCAGTACCTAATGGAGCCTCTTACCAAAATCATATTGCGAAATACTAAAAGAGACCCGCCCCTCTACGAATTCACGACAGAGACCGGGAAGATTTACACCAGCGCCCAAACGTCGTAACGAGGGGCTGGGTGGAAATCGAAGAAGAAGGAAATGCATTAGGAGGACATTTTGTCTGAAGTTATTAACGTGGAGTTCCACAGTAAGTGGCTGACCGACTTTGAGTTGATTCGTCTGGTGCGAGCAACAAATCAAAAGTACACCATTGCCATCACGGCATTTATCAGCGGTGCGATGGTCATAGATGACACATGCTTGGGTGTGGTCTTTGGCCATCTAGATAAGGATGACTTTGGCCGTCACGCTGATTGCTCAATCATCCAAACAGGAAAAATTCTATCGGCTCGAAAGGAAGGCCGGTTCTGGGTGCTATCAACGCATGAAGGACATTACGTTGTAGGTACCTTCAAGCGAGGCGGCGGAAGAGCTAGCCTGCTCCAGTTCCTCAAGTCCGGCGAACGCCTCTGACGATGCCTAGATCTCAAAGGAAAAGGGCTGATCGCAGGGACTATCGCGTCTTCCCTTTAGCACCAAGAGTTAGGTTTGTGGGTATCAGCTCAACAGCCACCAGAGCTGGCTCGGGCGAGGCACCTCAGCCACGTCAGATCATTAAAGTGGATGGAGATCTAACATGCTCGACACGAGCGACTCAGGCCGTCATGAGCGCCACCTGACTGACTTTCAACTCAAAAGGATCATTTGCGCCCAACAGTGGCCTTACGATTCACCGATCACTGGGTATCTTAGCGATGCGCTGTTCGTGGGCAATACGTGCATCGCCATAGTCTTTGATCACTCACGGAAAGGGCCTCGTGAGCAATTCAAGGATGGGAACATGATTCGAACCTCCCACATTTTATCTGTGCATAAAGAAGGTCGCTTCTGGGTTCTGACGACGCTGAACAGCTTGTACGTTATTGCTAGCTTCAAGCGGCAAATGGGCAGGTCGACGTTCAAGAAATTGGATGCCTTTGAACGCTTGAAGACTTGTGTCGGGTAGGCGATGGGGAGACGGTGTTGTTTGATCTCAACTAAAAGGGCCTTGCAGCATGGCAAATGAGGAACGGTGGACTGCTATTCGGGCAGCGATCCATTTCGATGAGTTGCTCGAGCACGTTATCACCACCCGAGAGCCAGTTTTCATCGACGGTGAGAGTAAGAGCGCGGTGCTGATATCAATCGAGGAATGGATTTCCGCCCAAGAAAAACGCAGGTATCCCTCTTCATCTACCCTCTGAAAAAGTCTCGTATTGGGACTTGACATGTACCCGTTGAGTATCGCTCCGATTGATGATCCGGAGCGCATTTTTAATGCATATCCTCAGGCTGATATGCATCTGCCATTTGCCTTTTTCGCAGGGTCGAGCGTCGCCAAACCTCATGAGCGTGCGCGTTTCTCTACCTGTTGCCCCGTTGAACTTGCCACGCACGGCATTCAAGCTTCAGCTACTGGAACCCCTCCAAAGCATTTGATAGCTGGGCCCATCTGAGAGCGGAGGCTGGGACGGCCTGTCGATCTGGATGGTAACAGGGATCGGAAAATCGACTCCCACGACGGCTACCTCACCTTGCTTGAGGTTCGGAAGAAAGGCAGCAGCCGACCTATCGATTTCTCCACAAGCTCTTTCGACAACGTCGCGATCTCGATCATTGGTCAGACGATGAACCAACATCGTCCCCATTTGACTCAGTACTCCTTCCGTAATGTCACGAGGCCTTTGAGTTGCGAGACAGATGTTCAGGCCATACTTACGTCCCTCTTTGGCGATCATTTCAAACGCATCAAGGTTTTGAAGATCGTCTTCACTGCCCACCGACTTCCCTAAGAAGTTATGTGCTTCGTCCAGGATCACCAAGAGCGGATTCGTGCGAAAAGCGTCTGCCCTAGCACGCTGCAGAAGCATCCGGCCGATTGCGTTAGCGACGACTTCTCGTGCGTTGAACTCGTAGCCGACAGCGCTAAGGCAGACACGCAAAAGCTTGGCGTCACCGTCCAAGAATTCGTCCATCTGAGCTGATAGACTTGGAAGTGCTGCGTCAGAATTGAAAACGCATGCAAGTGAAGGGGGAGTCCATAACTCCCGTGATTCTCGTCAGTAGCGATGAGCAATATGAAAGCTCGTTGTTGGCGGCGCCGAATCGGTCTAAGCCGTTTGCTCCTGCATCGGGGAAACAGCATTCCTGAACGATTTGCCGTACCAAAAGGCTGATGTCAAAAGGCTGCGTTGGCTTGTTTACGAGGCTCGCGTTCCCATTGGTGTTAAGGGCCCTTCTGAAATTCTCCTTAGAGGTGTTAATTTTGGGAATGTAACCTTGTGGAAATAGCTCCGGAGCCAGTGCGGCAAGGCGCAAGCTTCTAATAGCCTCTCTGAGCTTAGGGCCTTGCGTTTTTCCTGCAGGCTGGAAGAGGGCAATGAAATCTCCCTCCGTGAAATTGGTAGGAGGAATGACAATTTCTACAGAGTCACGATTCTCATGCAGCGGGTCACCCAAATGAAGGTGAACGGTATCGGCACCGCTGAGTGATCTGTACTCACTGGTCGCATCCAGCAATATCGTTTTTGAAGGATAGCGTCGACATTCTTCGATGATTTTTGAAGTAGTCCAACTTTTCCCACCTCCGGTCGAGCCCAAGATTGCACAGTGCCGGCCAAAAAGCTTTTCCGGGGTCACAGAAATTGGGAATCCACCCTCTCCTGACACCACGCCAAGATTGAGCGATACCGGTGGTGATTGGACGTCAATGCCCGCGCTGGTTAGCAGCGGAATCATCGATATGAATTCGCCTGGTGCCGAGTACACCCGGTCTCCAAGGCGTGGATATGCGGCGACGCCCGCCTGGACTTTCAAGCTGATGGGGTGAACTGAACCTAGCAGCCGAACGAAGCCAATTGCGTCGACTTTTCTGAGCCCGGAGAAATCCTGAGATATCTCATTGCGATCTCTATCGGGCAGGCTGACCTCGGTGATCCGGCCTAGAACAATGGACTGCTGTCCCTCGATCAGGACAAGCTCCCCAACTTCACCCTTGCCGTATCTCTTGCTACTTAAGTAGTGACCACTAGCTTCCCCGGCGTGAGCCAGATTTACCTTAACGTGCTGAGCCGCGACGCTAGATACAACTCCGATCTTGAGATCTGCTAGCAATATCCCATCGGTAGATATGTCAACAGTCATCCCTGATCTCTATGACCGAGCCTTCTCACGGCATTCGCCAACTGCTCTGCTGGGGAAATCGCGCGCAGGTAAGGGATCTGATCTACGACGTCAGAAAAAGAGCCCCCAACGAAATGGACGTCGAATCCCTTTTGAGACAACTCGTGGAATTTTGCCCAATAGGCGCTTGAGCCGTGGTGCCCTTTGTTATGCGCATGTTCAATGCAACGATAGTCGGTGAGGATCAATTTTAAACTGGGATTGGACTGGATCGCGGATAAAATCGGCTCGGATAAATGATCGTCGTTAAAGCCGAAACCGGAGACAACCAGACAGCTGTTGGGCTGACGAACGAAATCCAGAAACCGAGAAAGAAGCTCCAGATGCGGCTGAATGAATGCTTGTTGATATTTCCCTTTTGCAGGGTATATCAAGCAAGCGTCGTCTGGATGGGGTGACCCGTCTTCATAAATATCGTTTTCATTGCGAGTCCAGCTTACTGAACCGTGCAGTTTGTGAAGCTGGTATATCCCTTCTACAAACTCGTGCTTGTCGCTTTCCCTACGGACGATGTCGAAATCAAAATGACGGCCGTCAAATCTTCGTTTGCGGGTGTAGGAAAAGCCATCGACAACAACCATTCCCAGGTCAGATGCCGCTGTTTCGAAGCACATATCGTAATTGGTCGTGAAAACCTTCAAGCGGGGATCACGTACGCGGCGACGTGCAAGCTTTTGCAATAAATGTCTGTAGGAAGAGATGTCTGATTGAGTATTGTTCAAAAAATCAGTGCATAGATGCAAGATTATGGTTTTAACACTGCGAACAAACGAAGCGACCTCTTCGCTCTCATTGAATGCAAGAAACGCATCGCAACGGGAAAGAAAATGCTCAATATTTGGAGATTTTAGCTCAACGTATCTGACTGTCTCACAAACGGCGGCTGCACCTATCGTGAGCTGAGCCCCCGTTGAGTCCGTGCACATTGCCGCCGTCCATAACTGCCACATGCTAGGGCCACCCACTGGTGCAAGCGAGGTACCGCTACCGGCAAAAAAACCTAAATTTGGCATCTGTAAAGCGTTGCCGAAAAGGTCTGCTAAGGCCGAACGGTTGGATCGGACTCGCTGAAGTCCCGTGTCATCTATCTCATTAACGCCAGCTAATACTTTGAAAGCCGTCTCTGTTACGGGCAGCCATTCGGAGCTACCAGGGCGTAAGTACGCTAACAATCCATTGTGGGCAGGCGCCAAGGGCACGGGAAGAGCTAACGGTATCGGAGGCACTAAAGGAGCGGTCATGACAAAAATCCTGTTCGTCGGAAATCAGAGTGCTGTAACCCGTACGCCAGGTATGCATGCAAGCAAGTCCATGCCATCCGTGACGAATCCTCGAATAGTGGCACATCGGCGATGGTGAAGTAGAACGAAGATTCACTTCATCGTCGAAGCCGATGGGCTGATTATTAAGGGGAGCGTGCGTGCACATGATCCGCAAGCCTGATCCTCTTTGCGCTGATCGACTGCACCGCTCCTACGCGAGCTGCGAAAGCGTATTCCGCCCTAATGCGCCGGGAGATAATGGGCCAGGGTTTCACTACGCGGGTTGATCAGCTATGGACGGTGCACTGTAAATAGTGGGATGAGCGTGGCTGCGATGACAGGTCACGCTAACAATCGTTGAAAAGGAAAGGGCGTTGAAGATATGTAACCGTCCAGCGAAGTCACCTACCCGATCCCAGAGATAAGGGCGATGTTGTCCACTTAAAAATACGTGGACACTATCGCCCTTATCATCAGGATTGCCATGCGCCAAAGAACCTCTTATCCCAAACCCTTTAAAACCCAGATCGTCCAGGAGTGCCTGCAACCTGGCGTTTCAATGGCTAGCGTAGCCCTGCGCCACGGCATCAATGCCAACCTGGTTCGAAAGTGGATACCTGCTTATCGAGATCGTCAGGCGCCGGCGTTGCCCGCTTTTGTTCCGATGAAACTAGCGCCCGCAAGAAAAAGCGGCGCCATTAGCGAAAGCACTGCACGACTGGATGTTGACCCAGCGCGATCTTGTGCCCAACGGATCGGCAACGGCCAAAGCCTTGGATTACAGCCTTAAACGCTGGGTAGCGCTAACGCGTTACTTGGAGGACGGGGCTGTACCCATAGACAACAATCCCGTCGAAAACCAAATTCGGCCGTGGGCACTTGGACGCTCAAACTGGTTGTTCGCCGGATCGCTACGCAGCGGAAAACGGGCGGCGGCGATTATGAGCTTGATCCAATCCGCGCGCATGAACGGGCACGATCCGTATGCGTATCTCAAGGATGTTTTAACTCGTCTGCCGACTCATCGGGCGTGTAAAATAGAGGACTTGCTGCCACATAAGTGGCACAAGGCACTGATTTAACTCGTATTTCACACGTCAACACGTGACGGCGCAAAGCCAGCGAGCATCCATGGGCATCCACTGCAAGCTATCTCGAACCGTCAACCCCAGAGCCAAAACCCAGTAACGGCGATCAGGACTACAGAGACGACGAGCACGATCAGCGATCCACGCTTACCACCCTCCAAAGTTTCCCCAACGCCCATATCCATGATGAGATGTCTTACACCTGCTACCAAGTGGTACGCCAACGCCGACACGACGAACCAAACGACAACCTTCGCAAACGGCGTGGACAACATCGTCTTCATTTCATTGAACCCCTCCTCGGAGTTCAGAGATTTCCCCAGTGCATACAGCATCAGGAACACGCAGGGGAACAGGATTATTCCTGAGATCCGATGGAGTATCGATGTGATTGAGGTGATCGGATACTTGAAGGTTCCAAGGTCGAGGTTCACGGGTCTTTTCTTGTTCATATCCAATCCTGCACGGTGAGACAAGGCTCATCGGCGAACACAGGTCGCTTTTCAATGCGGCAACCGTACGCAACTGACTTTTTCGCTTGGGCGTTGGCGATTTATCTGAGGAGTCATAGCCACCCATAACAAAACCAGCTGGTTCATTTTACAGTTGGAGTCCTGACCTTGTACAAGCTTTTTTCGCTTAACATGCCGCTTTGCTGTGGAGGGTAGTCGATGAAGAAGAAAACCGAAGCGAGGCGTCTGGCCATCCGTGAAGCCGCAGGGCAGGTTTTCAAAGAACTCGGATTTGAGGGTACATCTATGGCTGAGGTTGCCCAGAGATTGGGTTACTCGAAAGCAACCTTGTACTCCTATTTCGATTCCAAAGAAGCGCTGTTCTATGAGGTGCTTATGGATTCGACGAATTCCCAAATGGACGAGATCTTCCAGATCATTGAGAAACCGCTAGTGAACCTGCGCAAGGATTTGGAAGTGCTCGGCGAGAAAATCACCGAGCTTCTCTATTCGGAAGAGGTGATGGCTGTGCGGCGCCTACTGTTATCCGAAGCCGGGCGAAAGAATGAGTTGGGCCTTAAATGCTACCAGGCAGGGCCCGCCCAGTTTCTTTCAGCCATATCACAAAGCCTGCAAAACGCGATGGGTCGAGGGCTGTTGCGACAATCAGACCCAGAGGTAGCAGCACTTCATATGCGAGCGTTGCTTGAAGCTGAATGGATCGATCACTTCCTGTTCTCGACCTCGAAGTCGGAAAGTAAGATAAAGATTCGGGCTACCACGGGGCGGGCTGTGGAGGCTTTTCTTCTCGCCTATGGAGTACCTATGTCCAAGCCATGAAGCTTTGAGAGCCAAAGCTCAACGACGCCAAACGCTGGCACCGCTTCCAATGGCCTGTGATCATGTGAGAGATAGCTATTGCGCTGAGCAATCGAACTCCGACTCATAACGGGATAACTTGACACGTATATTCGGTTGAGGACTGCAGTGATTTCGTCATCCAGTACGTTCTGCCGCAGCTCGAGCTTTCGCGATACGGTCAGTCGCTTGTCGAAGCCCGAGCCTCTCTTCGAAGATTTCTAGGCGGCTTCAACGAAGAGCTAGAGGTGTGTTCAGATGCGCCACATTGGGATTGGGGATTTTTCCATGATCTCGCTTGTGCCGATCATCAATCCTGGCCAGTCCAGGTTCTGCATCAACCGACCAACCTTACAAGCCTCTTCAATCAGGTGAATGCGGAAGCTCTCGAACAGGTAGAGCTGTCTGATCTGCCACACCATGCGTTGCTAGATGCGCGAATGCTTGCAGAGCTTCTCAAAAGCTTGGCCTCCCGGCTTGTTTTGTCATCATGAAGGCGCATCACAACGTAGATCGACCAGCTTTGGACGGTGTACTGCAGGTGATTCGAGTTTCACCATCGGTGGGGAATCGGCAAAACTGAATTATCTCAAATTATGGCTCAGCCATAATTATTGCTGAGCCATAATTTTCAGCTGCTGTCTCAGTTGTCGCCAGCAGTCCCTATTACACTGTCCGATTTGCAATATACTGTTAGGTAACTACTGAAAAGAGATCTCTCATGTCCAAACTCGCTGAATTCCGCCAGCTCGAAAAACACCTCGCCGAACAGCTCGAGGCTCTCGAAGCCCTGAAAGGCGATGCTGGCCTCAAGAAAGAAATCGAATTTGAGAACAAGCTACGCGCTCTGCTTGCCGAGTACGGCTACAGCCTGAAAGACGTGATCAATCTGCTTGATCCACAGTCCAGTCGTCGTGCACCAGCCGCTGAGCCCCAAACCAGTACTCGGAAGCCACGCCAGGTGAAGGTTTATAAAAATCCTCATTCCGGCGAAGTTGTCGAAACCAAAGGCGGCAACCACAAGACCCTCAAGGAATGGAAAGCAGAACACGGCTCCGCGACCGTTGAGTCCTGGTTAACCAAATGAGTTTGGTCTGAGTACAAGGAAGGGCTCTCTGACAGGCTGTGTGTGTGAATCTAGCAATCCGCATAGAGCTCAAAGAAATGCTCCGTATCAAAAGACACGGAGCATTTTTCGTTAGGCCTACATTCAATGAGAGTACCGCAGCGAGACCAGTCTATTTCCGGTCTCGCTGGAAGAGTTGATCCTCGAAGATCACTTGGTTCGGCTCATAGACCTGTACGTCAGGAGGCAGGTTTAAGCGCTACCTGCAAGGTTGTAGGCTTAGGCATAAGCCAAACAACTATCGCTGCGATCACGAATGTGATGGCGAATAGGAGATATATGTCAGATGGTTTCCAACTGGCATCAATCAATCTACCTGCCACAAGAGATGAGAGTATGGCACCTATTCGTCCCATACCGATCCCCCATCCTAGCGCGGTAACACGTCGCTCGGCCCCATAAATGGTAGGTGTCAGTGCGAACAAGCCTGCCACGCAACCATTCAGCAGAACTCCAATAATCAGGATTAGGACGTAAGCCAAGCTCAAGCTTGAGGTGAAATGAACGAAGATAGCGAGGAACAAGGCATTGAGAATCAAATAGCTCATCAAGACCCGAGAAAGCCTGTATCGGGCAGCGAACAATCCAATCAGAAAAGTCCCAACAATTCCTCCTACATTGAGTAATACGCCTCCGGTGATACCTTGTTGATTCGTAAGGCCAGCAGAAACCAGAAGCTTTGGCGTCCAGCTCATTACGAAGTAGAAGCCGAACATCACTAGAAAAAAACCGGCCCAGACCAATAGGGTGGAGCGCAGAAGATCGCGTGAAAACAGCGCAGTAAACGCATTGCGCGGGGAATCTTTCGCGCCTACTGCAACCTTTGGCATCTCGTTTATCTGATCAATCCCTACTCGATTCAGTAGCCGATTAACTTTGTACAAGGCTTTACGGGGCTGACGTGAAATTAGAAATGCGATGGACTCGGGAAGCGCGAAATACATGATCGGAAGCGTGAGTAAGGTGGCGACTCCGCCATAGAAAAATACTGAGCGCCATCCAAAATGGGGAATGATCTGCGCCGCAATCAATCCACCCACTGTTGCCCCAAGCGCATAGGCCGTTGCTTGTAGGCTGATAGCCAAGCTTCGCCACTTCTTGTTGGCATATTCACCAGCGATGACATAGCTGCTCGCGATTACACCGCCAATTCCCAGCCCTGTCAGAAGCCTTAAGATACCGAGCATCGTCACGGAGGTCGCCTGGGATGAAGCCAGCATTCCGATGCCGGCAATTGATATGCTGAGTAGGATCAGCGGACGGCGGCCGAACCGGTCTGCCCAGGGGGCAATGAAAAGCGAGCCGAGGCCCATTCCTACCAGGCCTGCGCTGAGTAAATAGCCAAGCTGAATGCCGCTAAGTTCCCATTCATTTGAGACTGATGCAGCTGTAAATGCCATTACCAAAACATCGAAGCCATCGAGCATGTTGATGAGAAAACAGAGAGCAACGACTGCCCACTGAAATCTCCCCATCTCTTTATGATCCAATTGATCGCTAATAGACCTGTTCATAATTTTCCTCCCAGAAAAATATTAATCGGAAGGAGCTTTAAGGCGGCCGAACCCACCCTGCCTTGTAGGGGACTTTTGATATGCATTGGATACCTTCTTGTTTTTGTTATACGAGCAACGCAAGGGGCTGCACTTTGATATGGTGAGGCTCAGGGTGCTCTCAATTCCGTAAACACCTGGAGCGATTGGGAAATAACGACCTAGGCAACTTCGATGAGAGAGCGAGAGAATAAACGCTCTCTACCTCTTTCATATTTCCATGCTCAGCCCCCTGTATAGCGAAGGGTTCTGACCAAATCTTCGTCTAAAACCATTCCCAATCCATGGCCCTGTGGCACTTCAAGGAGGCCATCCCGAGGTAGTAGCGGATTCTTGACAATATCCGCCTGCAAACGTAAAGGCCCGAACAGCTCCGTTCCAAGATGAATTTCCGGCAAGCTGGCATATAGGTGTGCACTCGCAGCAGTTCCAAGGGAACTCTCCAATGCAGTCCCTCCATAAATTTTCATGCCGGCCGCTGATGCAACGTATGAGATTCGTTTGGCCGCCAAGAGCCCGCCATCTCGAGTAGGCTTGAGCGAGACCGCTGAAGCTGCCCCGTAACGAGCTACCTCAAATGCCGATCGTAGATCTACCAACGCCTCGTCAGCGATGATCTCCATGGAGGTAGAGTTACGGAGCCGTGCAGCACCTTGGTGATCTGCGCTTGGGAGAGGCTGCTCGATACACTCGATACCTACCTCTTCCAGTAGAGGAAAATATCGCAATGCAGAACTCAAATCCCAACCCTGATTAATGTCCAGAATTATTGAAGCTCGTCCCCGGAATGCCTCGGCAATACTAGCAATACGCGATAGCTCGTCATCTGCCTTACCAACTCCGAACTTCAGCTTGAATCGCGAATGCCCACGAGCCTGAATCGCCCTATCGCCTTCTTCGATGTCTCCCTTTTCAGACCCGGTAGAAAGAGTCCAAGCGACTGGTAGCTTACTACGACATTGACCGCCTAGAAGACTTCCGGCTGACAGCCCCGTCCGCTTCCCCACTAGGTCAAACGCCGCCATTTCGAGCGCAGAGCGTGCGGAAGCATTACCACGCACAAGGCGCGAAAGCTGATTGCTGAAGTCCTCCACGCCACCATAGGAAATACCCATGATCTGAGGTCGCAAATATTTGTCGATTGCCGCTTGAACGGCCTCGATACTTTCTCCACCCCAGTACGGCCCTCCCATCACGGTCGTCTCTCCAATACCCTCAAGGCCGCTATTGTCGGTCAGGCGGACAAGGAGCAAGTTGAGGCGATCCAAGGTTCCGAATGACATGCGAATGGGTTCGGAAAATGGAATATCCAAGCGTTGAGAAACAACGTTTTCAATGATGAATGCGGATGACATTGATCGCTCCAAAATTAGGAAAAAGCCCGACAGCAATCAGTCAGGCTTTAAAATGTAAAAGCTTCCTCAAGATGGCAGTGTGAAGTCGTATCTGTACACGTAGAAGGGGTCGGAAAGACCCCGGCGCGCTATCTCTGCGGGATCATCGACGTAGCTAAAAACGCCGATCAAACCTTCCCGTACCGCATTGGCGACGTCATTTTTAAGATAGTCACCACCGGCGAAGTAAAGCTGCGATGTCATCTCAACATGATTGGGATGACGCAGTTTCATATGAAGGTGTGCCGGGCGGAAAAAGTGACGGCCTAGCTGACTAAGTACATAACCGGTAGGCCCTGACTTAGGGATTTCGTAGGGTGGAGGCAAAATCGTCTTGACCTCAAATTTGCCGTCCGAATCTGTGTTAAACCTACCGCGCAGGTTGAAGTCGGGGATCCCTGGGTGAATGTTGGAATACAAGCCTTCAGCGTCGGCATGCCAGAGGTCAATTTCCATTTCCGATATAGGGTTTCCCTTTGCGTCTCTAACTTCTCCTGTAAAAAAGAGGATGACTCCCGCTTCATTTGGTCGTTGAGGCATGACGCTTGGAGCGGGAAGAAAAGGAGCATTTGGAACGTAGAAAGGCCCTTCGATCGCCTCTGGGCTTCCCTCTCGATCTACGTTACCTGTGTCAGTCGCCCGGGCTTCGAAAAATACATCAAAGAGGAGCGATTCCTCTCCCTGCTTGATCGACGAAACGATTAAATCGGTCGCAGCGCGATATTCGTCGTGATTTACCTGATGGCGCTCCATGAAATCAAGGAGCTCTGACTCAAGCGCAGAAACCAATTCGGCTAATCGAGCGTTACTCATTTTTCCTCCGGGTCGCATCGGTCGGACGCGATATCGCCTGTTTTATAGTTATTTACCAAGGGTTTAGGTAGCCCTGAAACGATGGCACTTGATCCCAAACCCATTACCGTTGTACGCTATGCGTACTATCTGTACGGCATGTGAACATAGTGGTTATAATCCGCCTGCGTGTCAACACCAGGCAGTCACGCAACCAAGGGGTAATTGATGACTGACGAATTCATTGAGGAAAGGAATGCCGACCACATACAGTCGATAGAGCGCTGTATGACGGTCATTGCCTCCTATACCCACCAAACCTCAGCAAGCACGCTCAGCGAGGTCGCACGACGAACCGGCCTGAGCAAGCCAACGGCCAGGCGAATCTTGCTCACTCTTGAGCGACTGGGGTACGTACAACAGAGGGAGTCGACGTTCAGCCTGACGCCCAAGATGTTGGAGCTAGGGTATGCCTACCTTTCCTCGCAGAGCCTTACCCAGATCGCTCAAGTTCGCCTTGAGCAATTGACAGATCTCCTAGATGAAAGCACCTCATTGGTGGCACTGGACGGCACGGACGTCATCTACGTCAGCCGAGTGCATCGTCACCGGATTACCGGTATTACGCTGGCTGTCGGGACACGCCTGCCCGCACACGCCACATCTTCTGGGCATGTCCTCCTAGCAGGCCTCAATACTCGGGCTTTAGAGCGGTACTTGGAAACCGCCAACCTTAAAGCCCTTACCGACAGAACAATTGTCGATAGAGTTCAGTTGGAAGAGAGAATCGCTGCAGTGCGCATCCGAGGTTGGGATGCAGTAGACCAAGAACTTGAGATCGGTCGCAGATCTATAGCCGTACCAATATTTGACATGCAAGGAAATGTTACAGCAGCACTTTCCCTGTCCTGCGGAACTACAGGTAGGACGCTTGAGGAAATGTGCGAGTACTACCTTCCGCATCTGTTGGGTACGGCATCTCAAATAAGTAACGCCTTAGGCCATCGGCCTAAAAACTCCCCGTAACAATAACAACTTCGAGAGAGGTGCCATCAGATGAGCTTCAATTCAAAATCGCTGCCAACTTATGAGCAATTGCTTGAACGCAAAGATGCTCCTCCAGGGTCAAGCTGGGGGCTGTTTGGTGACAACGACCAGGTAGGCACGCTCAATCTCATCAACACAGAGTCACGCTTGCGAGGCATTGCCTCTGTCGTTGATGGTAAGGCGTTTAGCCTCGATCTACCGTCGACGTCCATCTACCCCTCTCTGGCACCAACACGCAAGCCTATTGCACACCATATATTTCAACGTAATGATTTTCACCACGACGAGTGGCTAGACAATTTTTACACGCAATATGGCAGTCAAATCGATGGACTGCGCCATATAGGGCACCCCGAGTACGGATTTTACAATGGCTATGACCATACTCAGTTCAAACCTGGTACCAATACACTAAGTATCCATCATTTCGCGGCGTTACCTATTGCAACTCGCGGAGTGTTGATCGATGTGGAACGCTATATGGCCAAGCAAGGCTTAACTCTGGATCAGTCAAGCGGCCAAGCCATCTCGGTTGATATTCTGGAGGCAGCTAGAAAAAGTCAGGGTGTTGAGATTCAGTGGGGTGACGCTGTGATCATCCGGTTCGGCTGGCTCGATTACTATCTCAACCGCACGGACGAATCAACTCGGGCCAACCTTGTCACAGAGCAGTTTCACCCCGGTCTTGAACAATCCACCAAAACTCTTTCCTGGCTGTGGGATAACCGGATCAGCATCATTGCCGCCGATAACTTCGCATTAGAATGCTGGCCAGCTAAACCTGATAGCCCGTTTTTCACGCCTGGGGAGCTTCGCCATGAAGAATGCAGTGCGCACGCGGGCATCATGCACCGGGCCATCATTCCACTCATGGGTATGCCCATTGGCGAGCTCTGGAATATTGATGAACTGGCCAAAGCATGTGCGGCAGACGGGAGGTACACGTTTATGCTAACCGCCGCACCTTTGCCCATCGTAGGTGGCGTTGGTTCGCCCGCCAACGCTATCGCGATTCGCTAAGGAGATAACACGTGCAACGATTTAATACACCTTTCGTATACACCAGCGCTCAATCGCGTGTGGTATTCGGCGCCGGCTCGATCGATTTCTTGACTCGAGAACTTGATCAATTAGGACTTAATAAGGTTTTGATTGTTGGTACTGCTGGCCAGCGAGCTTTCAACGAGGAACTACGCCTTAAATTAGGTGGCCGCATCGTAGCTTGCTTCAGTGAGGCGGTCATGCATACACCGGTCTCCGTCACTAACGAAGCCATGAGCATCGTTGAGTCGCATCAGGTCGACGGCGTTGTAGCTGTTGGCGGCGGGTCTAGTATCGGTCTCAGCAAAGCGATCGCATTTCGAACCGGTCTGCCCCAAGTCGTCATCCCCACAACGTATGCAGGTTCAGAGATGACTGCAATCCTGGGGGAAACCGAAAACGAACTTAAGGTTACGAAGAGTGACCCCAAAATTCGTCCCAAGGTGGTTATTTACGACGTGAACCTGACTACGGGGTTACCTGTAGCAATATCAGTAACCAGTGGAATGAATGCAATCGCTCATGCTGTAGAAGCGCTTTATGCCCATGACACCAATCCGGTGATCGCGACACTAGCCGAAGAGGGGGTGCGCTCCTTAGTAAAAGCATTGCCATTAATCGCAGCAAATCCAGAAGATTTGGATGGCCGTAGCAATGCGCTCTATGGCGCATGGCTCTGTGGTATTTGCCTAGGGTCAGTTTCAATGGCGATTCACCATAAGCTTTGCCATACGTTGGGAGGCACCTTCAACCTACCCCACGCAGAAACCCATACGGCTTTACTTCCTCATGCTTTAGCCTACAACGCAGGCCACACACCTCAAGCGATAGAACGCCTGCGTCGAGCTCTTGACACTATCAGTCCAGCGCAGGCGCTGTATGATTTGGCTAAAAAATTAGGGGCACAGATGTCGCTTAAAGAATTAGGCATGCCGGAAGAAGGTATTCAAAAGGCTACTGAATTGGCCTTTAAAAACATGTACCCCAATCCTCGCACGTTGGAGCCAGAGGGAGTCAAGGTGCTGATCACTCATGCATGGCAGGGAAAACGTCCCCTATAGGTAAAGCAAACTGGTCAATGGTGCGCTATTGACCAGTTATCGCACTCAATAAATTAGTTCAGCTTCATTCTTGTCGAAATCAATTGCACCTATAGATATTGACAATAGGCTGGCGATCACGACTTCGCCCCGAGCATTAATATTACATAAATATATACCTTGATCAGAAGTCAAATATTCGATTGTACTTGGCTTCCAGCCAATCTGGTCTCTCTGCATATAGCTCGCGCGTCAACTGTTTTATTGTCTCAACTATTGACTCATTATCTTCCAATCGGTAACTCATTATGAGCGGAGATACTGCTTCAGGCTCACTTATTATTCGATAAACCAAGTCAGACCTAAGATGTCTTGAAGAAGCTGGTATTACGCAATATCCCGACTCGGCCGAAGCCAATCCTAAGGCGGTTTGTAGATCACCAACCGTATGAATTATCGAAGGGGATGAACTGTGCAACCGTAGTAACTCCAGTACCTTATCGGCGAAACTTGGATGAATGTGCGCTGGATAAACGATGATTGGAAGATCTCCGAGCTCAGTAAGAGAGATATCGTCTGGTACACTCGCCAGCGCGAAGCTGGGCGGAAATGCCGCAAGAAGTCTCTCCTCTCGCAGCACGGTTCTACATATCTCATTAGAGTCTGTATAGATACGCCCAAATCCCAGATCTATTCGTCCTTCGGCTAAAGCTGCGACTTGTTCGCCTGACGACATTTCCAACCACTTTACTTCTAAATCAGGCCTAACCCTCCTGAGTCGGCGAATGACTGTTGGGAGTGCAGCATAAAGCGCGGAAGCAACGAATCCAATTGTCAGTGTTTTCTTTGTGCCTAAAGCAATTTGTTGGGCATTAAACTTCATTTGATCTAAACGAGCTACTACACTAACTGCATCTTCAAAGAGCCGTTGTCCCGCTTCGGTAAGCTGAATTGGTCGAGTATCCCTTAGAAACAAGGAAAAACCCAATTCTTCCTCCAGCTGGAGTATCTGCTTACTAAGAGATGGTTGAGCTACATGCAGGAGCTCCGCTGCCTTAGTGAAATTTTGGGTCTTTGCGACGGTGATAAATCGCTTCAGTTGACGGATTTCCACAGTAAGCCACTCCTAGTTTCTGTACGAAAGTTACTTCCACAAACACAGCAGCGAACGCGAAAACGTGACTAGGCAGCAATATTTTTTCCAGCTTGTCTTAGCACGTAACGATTCTTCGATTTTCCTTCTGTCTCCTTTCGAGACCTTTCTCATTTGCCTCGCCTTTTTAGGTTCCAAAACCTAAGCGCCTCTGGATCAGGCTCTCACCCTATACTATAGACCAGAGGCTATGATGCATAGTTATAAAGTCTTGGACGTCAACCACCTCCAGTGAGGAAAATTCATTACCTACAATCACAAAACAAAAGGTGCTCCATGAACTCATCACCTCTGCGTGTAGCAATTGTTGGTGGCGGTATAGCTGGGGCGGCTTTGGCGCTAGGCCTCAGCAAAGCCCCACACATCCACGTCAAACTATTTGAAACCGCTTCCGCATTTGGTGAGATCGGCGCGGGTATATCGTTCGGTGTGAATGCCGTTGAGGCTATTAATCGTTTGGGCGTTGGTAACGTCTATCGAGACATCGCGGATAGCACTCCCGCACCTTGGCAGGATGTGTGGTTTGAATGGCGGCACGCGGATGATGCATCTCTGATTGTGGCGACTTTAGCACCGGGCATTGGCCAGTCCTCCATTCACCGTGCCGATTTCATAGACATGCTAGAAAGGCGTCTGCCGGCAGGTATAGCGTCGCTAGGAAAACATCTTCTGGGTTACGAAGAGAATCCTGATGACGTCACGCTGAAGTTTGCAGATGGGAGTACTTACACGGCCGACGTACTGATCGCAGCAGACGGTATCAAATCCACAATCCGTAATTCCGTTCTGACTGCTGCAGGTCACGACCGCGTTGATCCTCGTTTTACTGGCACATCCGCATATCGAGGGCTCGTTGAAACTGCCGTGCTACGGGAAGCATTCCGAGCCGCTTCGCTGGATGAACACCTCCTGAATGTTCCCCAAATGTTCCTGATTGAGGATGGTCACGTCTTAACTTTCCCAGTAAAAAAAGGTCGCTTGACCAATATTGTTGCCTTTGTATCTGACCGAAGTGTAGCTGAGCCAGAATGGCCAGCGGGCCAGCCTTGGGTTCGCAACGCTACTACGGATGAAATGCTGCATCGATTCGATGGTGCGGGCTCTGCAGTTAAGACGTTGCTATCAAGCATAAAAAATCCCACGCTGTGGGCCCTACACGATTTCGATCCTTTGCCAACTTATGTCCATGGTCGGGTGGCTCTGATTGGTGATGCGGCTCACGCGATGCTTCCCCATCAAGGAGCAGGTGCAGGCCAAGGGTTAGAAGATGCATTCTTCATGACCGAAGTACTCAGCAATCCTGCCCATGGTGTAGCTGATGTGCCTCGTCTGCTAGCTGCTTATGACGACACACGTAGAGCGCGCGCTTCGCGAGTCCAGCTAACGTCACGGGAAGCTGGGGATTTGTACGAATATAAAACTCAAGGCGTTGGGCGGGACACTTCGAAGCTGAAATTTTGCTTAGAGAACCGAATGGACTGGATCTGGAAGCATGATCTTGGCGAAGAGGTGCAACAAGCCATGAAAGACACTATGCGTGAAGTGCATCCTTCCCATTCGTAGAGAGGCAATGTCGAAAGTCAAAGATAAATAGATACTCTTGCAAGTTTTGATCTTCGCGAGCTTGCACCCCGCGAAATATTGGCTGGCAAGAGTAGGCGCAAAAGTTTCTATTATCGATATGCTCCAGGTTCTGCTGAGATTACGACCCTTAAACAGGGTACTAGCAGGGGCAACCCTAAGGCCATATAACCACTGGCCTGACAGACTCATTAAGTTTTGTCGAAAGGTATTCTATACCCCCCAACTCAACTCCACGCAAGTTGGGCTGGGGTAATTTTTCGGCGACGCTAACTGTAGATCGCCCCCTAGCGATTTATTCGCTCGGAGCAACTTAAGCTGTACACCTATGAATATTTTATAACCACCTGCAGGCAGAGCAACGCTTCCATTAGAAACTCCGAAACAAAAACAGCTCAACATATAAAAACAATCAAAAAGTAGGGTTTAAATAATGAAAAATAAAAAATGTACTGCTCGGCGTGCCTTATCTCCCGCGTCGATTACTCT
This sequence comes from Pseudomonas moorei, assembly GCF_008801475.1. GTDB lineage: Bacteria > Pseudomonadota > Gammaproteobacteria > Pseudomonadales > Pseudomonadaceae > Aquipseudomonas > Aquipseudomonas moorei. The sequence goes on from NZ_VZPP01000002.1 coordinate 168,219, forward strand.
TGCCATGCTTCCTTTTTTTACAGGCGTTGCTGTCGCTACAGAAGGGGGTGGATCAGTATACCCTTCTGGGGTGAATACCGTGCTCTCTGGAAAGCTTCCCCCTCCCGGCTTGACCAATTTCGTTTATGTATCAGACTATAAGGCAACTAAAACCATCGGAAACAATGGATCCGAGAAGCCCAACATTCATAACTTCGATCTTGATGTCAAAGCGCTTGCATTGCGTTTCGACTATACTTATTCAGATTACTCAATTCTCGGTGCAACACTCTCGAGTCGATTTATCATTCCGCTTGTCAAAGGCAATGTCAGCTTTGACGTTGATACGCCAGCAGGACGCGTGCACAGAAGTGATCGCCAAGAGGGAGTTGGCGATATTACGCTTGTTCCACTACTTTTGGGATGGAGTTCGCCTGGATTGAGTCAAGTCGTAGCGGTAGATATTTTTACGCCAACCGGCTCTTATGACAAAGATAGGCTTTTTAATCCTGGCCGAAATTATTGGTCTTTCGCCCCTTGGTACGGGATAACGGCATATCCCATAAAAAATCTTGAAGTTAGCGCCAAGGCACTCTATATAGTCAACAAAGAAAACAGCGCAACCAAATATAAATCAGGCAATGAACTAAATATAGACTACAACATAGGGTACAACATTACACCGACGCTCCAGCTTGGTGTAAGCGGTTACTTTTACAAACAAATAACCGGTGACGACCAAGATATTGTCACTACTAGCACAGAAGACAATAAGGGGCGCGCATTCGCAATAGGCCCAGCAATGAAATATCAAACCCCTGCTTGGGGCTTTGTTGCAAAATGGCAACATGAATCAATGGTGTTAAACAGAGCTGAAGGCGATAAGTTTTGGCTCCAAGCAGTTTTCCGGTTTTAATGCCGTAGAGTCTAGCAATCAGTGCTGTCATCTCAGTGCTCACTAAGATGACGTGATTCACAGTAGAGCTTTTGATTAGCCCTATCCGCTCTGATAGCTCGCAAACTTTTTTGGTCGTTCGTGCCTGGCTGGTGCGAGCGGCCCTTTTTATCCCCGCCGCCCCCTACAGCGTTAGCTTCCGGTTAGCTTTTCAGACTCTGTACCTACTCACTCACGTGTCATGAGTGACAATTATCTCTAGCTCGGGATCCTGGATTTCCACATAGGATGAAGTCTCTGTCGGGTAGCACAAAGGCTGCCTGGTTTACATCAGATTTACTGGGAACGGATTCCTCTGGACACCCCCTCGGTCAACGACGATCGATCGGCCGTACTGGTAATTGGGGGACATTGGTGCATCAGGCAGGGACGTCTGGCTTCAACACAGCAAAAGAACAAGCAAAGGTGTCTGTCACCGAATGGTTTCAGGCGTTTTATTTCTTCTAAACGTAGTTGGCTTCGGAGGTGTGTATGAAAACAGCCGCGCAATTGCTGAAACTGAAGGTCATGAAAAATCAGCAGGTGCATAGTATCGCTCCAGATCAGATGGTGCTTGAAGCGCTGAAGATGATGGCGGAAAAGAATGTGGGTGCTCTACCCGTGATAGAAAAGGGGCTGGTGGTGGGCGTTATCAGCGAACGCGACTATGCGCGCAAGGTAGTCCTACAGGGGCGCTCTTCGGTCGGTACGCCGGTCAGGGCCGTCATGAGCGCTCCCGTCGTTACGGCGGACAGCCAGCAGAGCATTGAGCGTTGCATGGTGGTCATGACCGATAGTCATCTGCGCCATTTGCCAGTGGTAGAAGGTGATCAACTGATTGGCCTCTTGTCGATTGGTGACCTGGTGAAAGAAGCCATCATCGAGCAGGCCGATCTGATCCAGCAATTGGAGCACTATATCCGCGGGCATTAACGCGAATAAGGTGAGGCGGATCCAGGGCTCATGGGTACGAAGGCTCGTGAGCTTGAAATTGATATCCACACTCGAAGCAAAGGCGCGATTTGGTACCCGATCATTCGGGTGTCATCAGCACTGCGAGAGTTAGCTCCTGGTCTCTATGTGTCCAAGGTGGATAGGATGATAGCCACCCACCTTCACTCCTAAGGGTGGCTCAGATGGCAACCGGTGCGGAGATATGAGGATGCGGATCGTAGTCAACCAACTCGAAGTCCTCAAACGTGTAGTCGTAGATACTATCTGGCTTACGCTTGAGAATAAGCTTGGGTAGCGGCTTGGGCTCGCGTGTCAACTGGAGCTTCACTTGCTCAAGGTGGTTCAGGTAGATGTGAGCGTCACTCATTGTGATGACGATCTCGCCGAGCCCCAGCGACGTCTGCTGCGCCAGCATAGTTGTCAGGGCCGCAAGCGATGCGCAATTGTAGGGCCAGCCCAACATCAGGTCGGACGATCTGATCAGCAGGTGTGCAGACAGCTTGTTGTTTGCGACATAGAACTGATAAAGCAAGTGGCAAGGGGGTAGCGCCATCTTCCCTTCCAAGACATTTTGTTGCGGGGTGAGCTTCTCGTCAGGGAGGTACTCCACGTTCCAACCGTGAAAAAGGATGCGCCGGCTATTCGGGTTGGTCTTCAGCGTATTGATGACATAGTCGATCTGGTTAATGGTCTTGCCATCCGCCGTCGGCCACTGTGTCCACTGCTTGCCATAGATCGGGCCCAGGTCACCGGTATCGGTTGCCCACTCATCCCAGATCGAAACACCATGCTCCTTGAGCCATTTGGTGTTCGTGTCTCCGCTCAGGAACCACAGAAGCTCGTTGATGATGCCTTTGAAATGGACTTTCTTGGTGGTGATGAGCGGAAAACCATCCTCAAGGTTGTGGCGAAACTGGCGACCAAACACGCTCAACGTACCGGTACCGGTGCGGTCGCCTTTCTCTACGCCATTGCTGAGCACGTCGGCCAGCAGGTCTTGATATGCTTTCACTTCGGATTCTCCGGGCTCTCAGCCTCAAGGAATGTGATGACGTCCCTGAGCTTCTCAATTTCAGTTTCAAGAGACTGTATCTTGGACAGACGCTCCTCAGAGATTTTTAGGGAAACATCACGGGCATCACGCACCCTGGTTAACCTAGTCTCAAATGCAATAGCCGTCTGTTCTGAGTCTCTAAATTTATTAAACCAGTATACTACTTCCAACCTACTTTTTTCCAGTCTATTCTCCAGCATACTTACTGGGTCTTGACGTTTGACTTTCTTTCTAGCGAGCGCCATTTGTTTTAGTGTTCGCTGGTCTTTAATCAGCGCTAATTTTTCAATTGGCCACTTGCGCTGATAAATCGTATTCCGATGAACACCAGAGATTCGACTCAACTCAGTGACAGTAGCTTTAATGTCGTCATTTCTTGATATAGCAGAAACAGCTTCAGTTAATGCCACAGTAATTTTATCGAAGTCATTTGCGTTACGCGCATCAAAAGGTTGGCTACTCATACTTCGAGCTCCAGCTTTTCACCAAGGTACACAAGGACACCCTTCGCCTCATTGATCACCTCATGAATTTGATCAAGTCGATCCTGATAAAGAGGGTCAGTAAGAAGCATTTGGTTTTGGGTATAAATTTCCCGCCACTTAGGCGCGTGAGCTTTGGTAATTACCGAATTCTGGCACCGATTCGGGTTACAGCGAAGGCCGCCAATACAAGGAAGGCTTTCGTCGAAATCCTCCACGCGGCCGCCATAACACATACCCATGCCAATATTGACAATGGCGATTCCTTTGGCAACTAGCACCTCAAAAACTTCTTCGGCGGAAAATCCTGCATCCTGATACATCTTAAACAATGCCTGGTTGCGAGCCTTATGCGCGGTAGCATTAGTACCAGCATAGCTGCCTTCCGGATCATAGTGCAGACGAACAACTTCCTTCTCAGCCATATGGCGATATTGATTTGTGCTTTTCTTCCGGCCACCCATCTCGATAATATCGCCTATGTGACCATATACCAGGGTCACGGCACTGTAACCTCGATTCTGGTAGCCACCAACAACTTCCCCAAAATGCTTAAGCTGATGGGAGATAAATGGCAGCCCAACGTCTGCCCGATACAACTGATACGCCAAGGTATGTCGTAACATATAAGGCGTGAAGACCAGAGATTGACATTCGTCTTCTGGCAATACTTGTTCGAAAAAAGTGCTCAATTGATAACGGAGCCCACTTGATTCAAGAGGCGAGGACGTTTCGCCAGGCCCTACCGTATCTACTGACGAGAAGAGATATGGACTCTGCTTGTAGCGAGCACAGATCTGCGCCGCCGCAATAGCATCCCTGATGATCGGGATTGCCACCCATGTATCATCAAAGAGCTTCCCGTAGCTCTCTCTATGCTTCACAACATGACTCTTAATCAGCCAGTAGGCACCATCTTCTTCAAGCGCATCATCGAGGATAATATTCGACAATTCCGAAGGGCGCATTCCTGTGTACTGTGCAACAAGGTAGCAGCAGCTGTAGTTAACTTGGTTAAGATAAACCCGCAGAGCATCATTCAGCCGCCCCTCTGAAAGCTTAACCAGTGTCTGCTTGGAAATCGTCGTACGATTCTGATCCTTACTCCGACGCTGGGTCAGGAACTCGTCAGGCATCCCTCCCATGACCGATGCCATGTGCTCGTCTGAGTACCCTTTCTGCTTCAACCTCATAAAGGTATACATTTTCATGAGACGATTACTTAAGCCATGAGACTCCGCACGCTTGAACTGCCTGGCATTGCGCCGTCTCAAGGTATCAATGTCCACAATGGGCTCCCCTAGGGTCGCCAGAAAGTCAACGACCAGCATCGATGCAGAATAGGACGAGCGCTCAAATACGGAATTGGGCAAGACCTCACTCGTTACGGGAGCCGCATCTTTTCCATTGTCTTCGTCTTCTTTCACACCGGAAACGTATTTCCATTCGAGCACATCGAGATCGACGTACGGCAGATAGCCGCCGAATAGATTTTCTGCCAGAAAGGGCGATCGAATGACGTAGAAAAAAACTCTGAGGTCTGCCGAGTAGGGAAACTCATGGCTCTTAGCAGCATCTTGATACGACATCAGGTCAAAGTTCTTTATGCCCAGCCCGCTATGAAGCACATAGTCCTTACCAAACTCCTGCTGGTCACGAAGAGACATTTCATTAAGAAACCTCATTCCATGCTGAAAATTAGCAACGATCGTGTTGACCTTCTTGTGCTTTTTCTTCCGACTCGCACCGCCATAAATGTGAGTGGGGGCTAGATAATAGAGGTAAAAAGCCACCTTCATCTCTAATAGAACGACAGAATTTACGTCAGGATATTTAGACCAGTCCATCCTCAACTTCGCACCCTTCACGTTCCTCGCTGCGTCTGGATAGTTTGGATTAAAGTCCCAAACCATATCTTTGAATAGAGACTGAGATCCTTTTCGCTTATCCTTCCTTGCTACTGGTAAAGCCATCAATGCCTCGTAGTAGGCAAGGGCTTGCAGTTGCGAGGTTGCATTGACAATGCTTTCATCAGCAGGCTGCCTGAATAGTACTTCATGATTATCAGGAGTAGGCGCGAACCATGTGCGTAACGAACCGAACTTAGAAAGTAGGTTGAATTCTGACTCGTTCATTGAAATGCCCCCTCGACGATCACATTGGTCTCAATATATTCCGACAACCGCTCCGCTTCCTCCAATTCAACAGCAGTAAAGTCAGAGAAATTTGGGTCGAGGATTTCTTCCAGCAGCGCTAGATTCTCCAAGATAATTGAGCCGTAGGGAGTATCAACCACACGGGAGGTTTCAAGTGTCTGGAGATAATCGCGTCGCATCGCATACAGGTCAGGCAAGTTGGCTTTCGTGATCAGCCGATTATCACATGCTAAGCATTTGTTATAGAGCGCGCAAGGTCGTCCAGGAATATATCCCCGGAGCTTTTTGATGAAATCTGGTGGGTTCAGGATATTGCGACATCCGCCCAAAGGGGTTTTGAAGATGATATTGTCACCCTCGGTGGCCACGACCTTCGGCATAGGCGCTTTGGGTTCGTTGACTACAGTTCCATCATGAATTTTCCTGATGGCCTCATCAAGAATCTTCCGGGCGACCCTATTGAGGTCGAGTCTCTCTAAATAGCCGATAGTAGTAGACATATTTTTGTGACCAAGAATGACTTGCACTTCTCGCATGGACACACCACGTTCGATCAGTTCGCTAACAAAGCTTGGGCGAAACCTCGACGCAGACAACCTCAGGGGCTCGCCACTATCAAGAAAAAGCCCGTACTCCGCCGAAAACTTTTCGAATATCTTGTTTAGAGTTGTCGACGATGATGCATCCAACGACTTGATCTGATTATAAGTACTCGGCGCTATAGAACGGTAAATAAACAGCCGCGACGCAACTTTAGGTTCAGCTTGCAACCTAAAGTCCGCCGTAAGCGCAAGGACATCATCGAATATTTTACGGACTTCACGACCTTGAGATGTCGTAAGCCATGTAATGTCGGCATAGAAAATATCAAGGTGGTATTCCTTGGCACCATTAGATCGCTCTTTCCAATACCTTAAGCATGGCCGATTGGTTAGCTTATGACGCTCTTCAAAGTCGCCCACATCGAGGCTAAGCAAAGAGTCGCCATTTAGCCCTGTAACTTGTGCCAACCGAGCAATATAAGGCGAGAGCACCTGGGAGTCGCGAGCATATAGAACACCCCAGCTTTTATAGATATCGAAAATTGAAACATTTTGAGCATTTACAATATTTATAAATGCCTTCTGATATGGATCCTTTTTATCGACCGTCTTGAAGCCAATGGGCACACAGTTCAGTTTATTCTCAAATATCCAACGGGCATTTTCAAGAGATCTGAAACCACGCTTCATACAACCAGATGTATCGAGTGGATCTTCCCCTTGCCCAGATTGTACATAGGGCTGTACTAACGTATTCGTACGGTCGATAGCTTCACTGATAGCATCAGAAATCCGGGTTCGTTCCGCAGGTGAATACGGTCGGTACAGATCAGTTTCAGATGCAACATCGAACCCTGACGCTGAAATGAATGACTCCATGGCCATTCCCTTTAGTCCACGTGCCGTCTCCATCATTATTCGAGCTGAGCTCATTAGCGTATTGCTGGAGTGGGAGGAAATTTTTTCTTCGATCATCAGGCATTCGAGATACTTTCTGAATCTGACCAGCGAGTAGATTCCGACCATTTCTACAATGGATTCGTGCCCCTCAAGCCCAGATTCGATAAGACCCCGACTAAAGTATCTGTAGGCTTCCAGATAGTTGCTGATCCCAGATTTGTGGTGGCTACCTAAGGAGGCAGCCGCAAAGAGGTGCATCAACGGCGAGAACGGCTCTCCTTCACCCTGCGCAAGGTCGTCAATGCTCCCTACCGATATTTCCCGATATCGGCACAGGCGTTTGTAAGGGCTCTCCGCAACATCGTCGACTATCAAAAGCTCTTTTTCTGCAAACCGTTGACTAACAGTTTTATAGTCGTCGGCAAGCACCCCCCGCTCTCGGAGATCACTCGTAATTTCGTCCAGCGTAATCATGATCAAAGGAAGGCTGGCATTGTAATAGAGGTTGGCCAGAGACTTGACTTGGTCGAAAAATCCTTTGACCTTTATTTTATTGCCATATACAGGAATGTTGAGCTTTTGTTTGTCATCCATCCCTTCATACCAGCGCAGCAGCCTTCTTCTCCAATCGCACTCATAGGAGCTGTATTCGGGCAGCACAATTTTTTGCTCGATCATCGCTTCGATGACATTCGAAGTTAGATGAATTTTCTTCGCGACGGCTTGGGAGGATGCTGAAATCTGCTCGCCAATATGATCACTCACTATCTGCGGCTTGCCCGGACGCAGGATGAGCGGGACGCTTAGAAGCGACCCACGACTCTGGATGACCCGTTGCGCCCAATCCGTAATCAGCTCACTGATCTCTGAAGACGTCTTGCGTTTTTTAGAGAGGTCAGGCGGCCTAAGAGACTGCTGGATTTCCAGTACTTCAGCCGAAAGCTCCTGCACGGTGGTCTTAAATAACGGGGACAGCTTCGCATGACTCATGCCGGGGCCAATACTATCAATCACCCCTCGGAACTTGATTTTGCCGGCGATAAGGGGGAGCTTGGCTTTTTCATCAGAGGTCAGTCCTTCAAACCATTTGAGGAGGTAGCGACGGTATTCACAATCTTGAACGGTAAAGCCTTCGACTAAAATGTTTTGTGCTTCCATGGCCTGACAAACAGATGCAATGGTTTCCTCATGGGCGACCTGCATATCAAAAGTAAAGCCGAGTTCTTCTTCAAGATACTTTCTCGAAATCTTCACGCCGCTGCGGGCGCTGAGCGGAATATTGAGCAGGGCTAGCCGATCTGGGATAACCGCAGAAGCCCAGTTTTGAAAACGAAGGCCGACTTCAGCGGCTCGTGCTCGGCCGCCCCCAACACTGCTAACATCTTCAAAACTCAGTTTTTGTTGAATACTCATCCATCTATTTCCACAGCTGCGAGTCAGCACCTCTGATCACTCAGATCAAAGGGGCACTCTATTTTCTTGGGGCGATTGCTATGGCGCAGCCAGCGGCAATCTTGAGCGGCAACGATTCAGGTGCGCGTTAGAACATTCACTTTCGATCGGCCGGTCTTATCCTGAGCCAGGTCTTCTGGATCAAGGCTTCCATTTCCTGGGCCCGTGTGACGGTGATCGCGTTGTCATCCATCATCTTTCGATGAAGATCCATGGCAATCTGGTTGTACTTTTCGGTCGTCGAAAAATGGGCGTGGCCTAGACTTTTCTGGGCAATCGTTAGGCGCTCCATATAGTCAGCGCCAAGATCCGGGCTTGAAAGGATTGCGTAAGCATTTCCATGCCTGAGCTTGTGCGGAGATACCGGCCGAGATAGTTTGCTAGTCAGGATCGCGCGCTCGCTCAATCGCTCAAGGAGACTGCTAACCGCTCTCGGACTGAAGGCCTCGCCCTCAGTGTTGAAAAAGGCTGGAGTGTCCGTAGCCTTGCCATATTTGCGGGAGTAGGTGCGATACAGTATGGAATCGTGGTATCGCTTAATTCGCTGCAGCGTTGCGCGGCTGACGATGCTGTAACGAGCTTTCTTTTCATTGCCTCGCCCTTTACTGCCGTTGATGTATATCGGGCAGTAATCGACGTGCAAAGGAGGCAGGTCGTCCTGCGAGATAAACTGGGCTCTGCTGAATTTCAGGGCGTCGAGGACGTTCTGGAGCGTCACGAACTCGACCTCAGAGCGGCGTAGGCCTGCATCAAAGATGAACTGCAGCAGGCACCGCTCGCGTTCGTACGGGGAGGCTTCGATGAGGGCCATCAACTCCTCAGTATCACAGCCTTTGATGAGCTTAGCTTTAGGTGCAGGCGTTAGCAGCCCATGGTCATAGGGATTGCTGGCCCTAAACGGAGCTCGGCCATCCACCGACTTGCATAGGTAATTGCCCATGAAGGACATGAGGGTGGCATCACGGTTACGGGCTGTGTTGCCTTCAAGGTCTTGGTCTTCGAGTAGAAGCTTAAAGTACTCGCGGAAAACATGGGTGCCAGCCTCCACGAAGGCCTCATCCCTTTCGGTGGATCTGAAGTCTGGACGAGACTTCAGGTATTCAAGGATATAGCCGAGATTATGGCCATACGTCTTCACAGACTTGATCGACAGCAGATCCGTTGCGGCCCGCTCCGAGAGGAAATCGGATATCCGGGGCATCAGACGTTCGTCATCGTCGAAAACACCAGCCCCCGTCACTTGAACCACACCCTCGGTCGTTAGCTCAATCTCGTTAAGCAGCGACTCCCCTAGATCAAGCACCTCGGCTCTTGCAGCTACCACCTTCATACTCATTACTCCTCGCGCCATGCACGTACCCTATACAGAATGTGCAGTTATGACTAGTCACTTTAAAAGCGCTCGGAAAAGAATTTGATCTACGCAGCCATTAGATAATGTGCAGTTTCTGTAGGGGGGTATAAAAGGCCCAGGTCGTTGGAGCGGATGTAGAGGGTCAGGGAAATCTCCTTGGTCTCGACATTCGGGTGGAACTGGTACAGCAGGTGGCACGGCGGCAGGGCCATTTCATCGAGCTGGGCGACGTTCCAGCCGTGGAACAGGATACGGCGGCTGCCCGGGTCCTTGATGATGGTGTCGACGCATTGGCGAACCTGGTCGATGGCCTTGTACAGCACCACGTAGGCATGACCGCCTTCTTCGCCTTCGGCGATCTGGCGGTAGCCTTGCTTCAGGGTCTGCTCGATGGCGGCCTGGTTGCTGACCGGGATCTGCTTGTACGCCGGCCACTTGCGCCATTGCACGCCGTAGATCTCGCCGAGGTCGTCTTCGCCCTGACGGAACGGGTTGGCCAGCCACTGGGCGTTTTCGTTGGCGTTCTGGTCCCAGACCTTGCAGCCCAGGGCGCGGAATTCTGCCGCGTTGTTCACGCCACGCAGAAAGCCACACATCTCGCCGATGGCGGATTTGAAGGCCATCTTGCGCGTGGTGATCGCCGGGAAACCTTCCTTCAGGTCATAACGCAGCATCGCGCCAGGGAAGCTGATGGTGTTCACGCCCGTACGGTTGGCCTGTTTGGTGCCGTTCTTGATGACGTGGGCGACCAGTTCGAGATATTGCTTCATGAGTTACCTGTGTCCTTGAACCCGCAGCCGTCGCTGCGGGGTTCGAATTTATGCCGCTGCCGCTGGAGTCGCCGGGGCGCGGTGATACGCCAGCCAGATCAGGAACAGCCCGCCAACGATCATCGGCACGCACAGCAACTGACCCATGGTCAGCCAGTTCCAGGCCAGATAGCCCAGTTGTGCGTCCGGCACGCGGACGAATTCGACGATGAAACGGAAGATGCCGTAGAACAGCGCGAACATCCCGGAGACCGCCATGGTCGGCCGCGGCTTGCGCGAGAACAGCCACAGGATCAGGAACAGCGCCACGCCTTCGAGGGCGAACTGATACAGCTGCGACGGGTGACGCGGCAACTGCGCTGGATCGCTGAACGGCGGGAAGATCATTGCCCACGGCACGTCGGTCGGCTTGCCCCACAGCTCGGCATTGATGAAGTTGCCGATGCGTCCGGCGCCAAGGCCGATCGGTACCATGGGTGCGACGAAGTCCATCAGCTGGAAGAACGACTTGTTGTTCTTTTTACCGAACCACAAGGCCGCCAGCATCACTCCGATGAAGCCGCCGTGGAATGACATGCCGCCCTTCCACACTTCGAAAATCAGCGTCGGGTTGGCCAGGTACGCACTCAGATCGTAGAACAACACGTAGCCGAGGCGGCCGCCGACGATCACCCCCATCGACATCCAGAACACCATGTCGGAGAGTTTTTCCTTGGTCCAGGTCGGGTCGAAGCGGTTCAACCGGCGCGACGCCAGCAGCCAGGCGCCGCCGATGCCGATCAGGTACATCAGACCGTACCAGTGGATTTTCAGCGGACCGATGGCCACGGCCACCGGGTCGATCTGCGGGTAAGGCAGCATTGCGACTCCTCGTTAGAGTTCAAATCTCAAAAATTCCCGGGCGACGCTGCCACCTCAGGATTAAGCCAGGATTGCGCCCTGTGTCAGAGCAAGAAGTTCAGGCCGACGCAGAACAGCAAAGCGGCAAACAGTCTTTTCAGCAACTTCGGCGACAGCTTGTGGGCCAAACGTGCGCCGATGCGGGCGAAGAACATGCTGGTCAGGGCAATGCCCAGCAGCGCCGGCAAGTAAACAAAACCGAGACTATGGGCCGGCAGCAAGGGATCGTGCCAGCCCAGAATCATGAAAAATAATGCACTGGACAACGCAATCGGCAAGCCGCAGGCCGATGACGTGGCCACTGCTTGCTGCATCGGCACACTGCGCCAGGTCAGGAACGGCACGGTCAGCGAACCGCCGCCAATCCCGAAAATCGCCGACGCCCAGCCAATGACGCTGCCGGCCACGGTCAGACCGAATTTACCCGGCACCGTTCGACTGGCCTTGGGTTTGAGGTTCAGCGCCAATTGCGCGGCAATGACCAGGGCGAACACACCAATGATCTTTTGCAGGTTTGGCCCGGAAATCGCCTCGGCCGTCACTGCCCCGAAACCGGCGCCGATCAGAATGCCAACGGTCAGCCAGACGAAAATCGGCCAGCGCACGGCACCGCGCCTGTGATGCTCGCGAATGGCATTGACCGAAGTAAAAATGATGGTCGCCAGGGACGTGCCGACGGCCAGGTGCGTGAGGATCGACGGATCAAACCCTTGCGCCTTGAAGCTGAACACCAGCACCGGGACGATAATGATCCCGCCGCCCACGCCAAACAGCCCGGCCAGCACGCCGGCACAGGCGCCGAGCGCCAGATAGAGCAGAAATTCCATGGTGCTACACCACCCAACCCCAAAACCGGAGCGGCATGGTAACGGATGCATGGCCCTCGGCTCCACTGGATGGCGATGGATACCCGCGCAATGACTGCGTAGAGTGAGCAAAAAACACACAAGGACAACCTTATGTGCCTGATTGTTTTCGCCTGGCGCCCGGGTCATGCCCAGCCATTGATCGTGGCGGCCAACCGCGACGAGTTCTACGCCCGCCCCAGCCTGCCGCTGGCGCAATGGCCTGAAGCACCGCAGGTTCATGCCGGCCGCGACCTGGAGGCGGGTGGAACCTGGCTCGGCATTGGCGCCAATGGTCGCTTTGCCGCGCTGACCAATATCCGCGATCCGCATCGACCGCCCGGCCGCCGATCCCGCGGTGAACTGGTGGCGCGCTTTCTCACCGGCGAACTGCCGATTGACGACTATTTAGGCGACGTTGTCGCACGTTCGCCGGAATACGGCGGCTTTAACCTGCTGGTGGGCAACCTGCATGAGCTGTGGCACTTCAATGCCCGGGAATCGGAAGCCGTCATGCTGCAACCGGGCGTCTACGGGGTGTCGAATGCCGGGCTGGATACGCCGTGGCCGAAGCTGCTCAAGGCCAAGGCTGCATTGAGCGCGGCAATGGATGATCCACGACCTGAGACGCTACTGACCTTGCTGAGCGATCCGCAGACCGCGCCATTCGCCGAGCTGCCGGATACCGGCGTGGGACTGGCCACCGAAACATTGCTGTCGAGCGTGTTCATTGCCAGCCAGAGTTACGGCACCCGGGCGAGTACGGCGTTGGTTGTGCACGCGGACGGCTCGCGGCATTTGGTCGAAAGGAGTTTCGGGCCCTATGGCGGGCATTTGGGGGAAATAGAGATCAGGGTTTAGTTTTGTATTGCATGGACAGACCCCATCGTGAGCAGGCTCGCTCCCACAAGGAATTTGCGTCGTTCGCAGATCCAGTGTGGGAGCGAGCCTGCTCGCGATGGGGCCGTCAGCTTTTTAGAGGGTTTTGACCGAAGCCGGATTGATCATCCGCGCCAACCCGAGGTTTTTCAGCGCCAGTTGCAGCGAGCTGTGGATCACTTGCGGGTTGTCGATGGTCATCAGCTCCGCCAACAACTCCTTGGCCTTGCTCAGGTTGATCTGGCGCAGCATCCACTTCACTTTCGGCAAGTTGGTGGCGTTCATCGACAGGCTGTCGAAACCCATGGCCATCAACAGAACCGCCGCCGCCGGGTCGCCAGCCATCTCACCGCAGATGCTCACCGGCTTGCCTTCGGCATGGGCATCGCGCACCACGTTTTGCAGCGCTTGCAGCACGGCCGGATGCAGGTAATCGTAGAGATCGGCCACCCGTGGGTTGTTACGGTCCACGGCCAGCAGGTACTGGGTCAGGTCGTTGGAACCGACTGACAGGAAGTCCACCTGCCGCGCCAGTTCCTTGGTCTGGTACACCGCCGCCGGAATCTCGATCATCACGCCAATGGGCGGCATCGGCACGTCGGTGCCTTCGTCGCGCACTTCGCCCCAGGCCCGATGAATCAGGTGCAGGGCTTCTTCGAGCTCATGGGTGCCGGAGATCATCGGCAGCAGGATTCGCAGATTGTTCAGGCCTTCGCTGGCCTTGAGCATGGCGCGGGTCTGCACCAGGAAGATTTCCGGGTGGTCGAGGGTCACGCGAATGCCGCGCCAGCCGAGGAACGGGTTGTCTTCCTTGATCGGGAAGTACGACAGCGCCTTGTCGCCGCCGATATCCAGGCTGCGCATGGTCACAGGTTGCGGATGGAATGCAGCGAGTTGCTCGCGATAGATCGCCAGTTGTTCCTTTTCGCTGGGGAAGCGCTGGTTGATCATGAACGGCACTTCGGTGCGGTACAGGCCAACGCCTTCGGCACCGCGCTTCTGCGCTCGCGCCACATCGGCCAGCAGGCCGGTGTTGACCCACAGCGGCATGCGGTGGCCATCGACGGTCACGCACGGCAAATCGCGCAGGGCATCGAGGCCCAGCGCCAGTTGTTTCTCTTCCTCGACCACGTCGGCGAACTGCTTGCGCAATACGTCGCTCGGGTTGGTGTAGACCTCGCCGTGGTAGCCGTCGACGATCATCTGGATGCCGTCGACCTTGGAATACGGCAGGTCGACCAGGCCCATCACCGTCGGGATACCCATGGCGCGCGCCAGGATCGCCACGTGGGAGTTACCCGAACCGAGTACCGAGACCAGACCCGCCAGCTTGCCTTCCGGCACCTCGCCGAGCATGGCCGGCGTCAGCTCTTCGCTGACCAGAATGGTGTTGTCGGGGTAGACCAGGGTTTGCTGACGCTCTTCCTGCAGGTAGGCGAGCAAGCGCCGGCCCAGGTCCTTGACGTCCGAAGCGCGCTCACGCAGGTAGGCGTCGTCCATCAATTCGAAACGGTTGACGTGATCGGTCACCACCTGACGCAACGCGCCCTGGGCCCACTGACCGGTCTTGATCACGGTGGTCACTTCACTGCCGAGCGCCGCGTCGTCGAGCATCATCAGGTAGACGTCGAACAGGGCGCGCTCTTCGGGACGCAGCTGCGTGGCGAGCTTGGCGGACAATGCGCGCATATCGGCGCGCACACCCTCAATGGCGGTCTTGAACAGCCCCAGCTCGGCGTCGATGTCGATGATGGTCTTGTCGGGCACCACATCCAGATCGGCCGGGGGCAGCATGACCACCGCCGTACCGACCGCCGCGCCCGGTGAACCCGGTACGCCGACGAACTTGGCTTCCTGGATGCCCTTGCCCTGACGGCCCAGGCCACGGATCGAACCGGTGGCCTCGGCGTGGGCGATAACGCCGGCGAGCTGCGCGCTCATGGTCACGAGGAAGGCTTCTTCACCTTCATCGAACTGGCGACGTTCTTTTTGCTGAATGACCAACACGCCGACAACGCGACGGTGGTGGATGATCGGCGCCCCGAGGAACGAGGCGTAGCGTTCTTCGCCGGTTTCGGCGAAGTAGCGGTAGCGCGGGTGATCCGCGGCATTTTCGAGGTTCAGGGGTTCTTCACGCGTGCCGACCAGACCGACCAGACCTTCATTGGGCGCCATGCTGACCTTGCCGATCGAGCGCTTGTTCAAGCCCTCGGTGGCCATCAGCACGAAACGGTTGGTCTCGGGGTCAAGCAGGTAGACCGAGCAGACCTGGCTGCCCATGGCCTCTTTGACGCGCAACACAATAATCCCCAACGCCGCCTTGAGATCCTTGGCGGAGTTAACTTCCTGGACGATCTTGCGCAGCGTATTGAGCATGGCTCGGGGTCGAACTCCGTCGTCAGTCGCGCGCTAAAAGGCGCGGGGCAAGCTCTTTGAGAGCGCGTCGATACACCTCGCGCTTGAATGTCACCACCTGGCCCAACGGATACCAATAGCTGACCCAGCGCCAGCCATCGAACTCCGGTTTACCGGTCAAATCCATCCGCACCCGCTGCTCGTTGGAGATCAGGCGCAGGAGAAACCATTTCTGCTTCTGGCCGATGCACAGCGGTTGGCTGTGAGTCCTGACCAGACGTTGCGGCAAACGATAGCGCAACCAGCCCCGGGTGCAGGCGAGAATTTCAACATCTTCGCGCTCCAGGCCCACTTCTTCGTTCAACTCGCGGTACAAGGCGTCTTCCGGCGTCTCCTGGGGGTTGATTCCACCTTGGGGAAACTGCCAGGCATCTTGATTGATACGGCGAGCCCATAGCACCTGTCCGGCATCATTCGTGAGAATGATCCCGACATTAGGACGGAAACCATCGGGGTCGATCACGGCAACAACCTCGCAAACGCATGTCGCCGCATTGTTCCACAAAGGTTGTGAAGGCAGCAACGCGCGGGCCTACCTTATGTGCACTCTTGTGAAAAGTCCGTATTCTGGACACCTTTCTACAGACTTTTCAGCGAGTAACTGCAATGCGGCTGGCTTTATTCGACTTGGACAACACCCTTCTGGGCGGCGACAGCGACCACGCCTGGGGCGATTACCTTTGTGAACGCGGCTTCCTCGACGCCGTGGCCTACAAGGCACGCAACGATGAGTTCTATCAGGACTACCTGGCCGGCAAGCTGGATAACGCCGCCTACCTGAATTTCTGCCTCGAGGTCCTCGGCCGCACCGAAATGGCCACCCTGGATCAATGGCACAGCGACTACATGCGCGATTGCATCGAGCCGATCGTACTGCCCAAGGCGATTGATCTGCTGGCCAAACACCGGGAAGCCGGCGACAAGCTGGTGATCATCACCGCCACCAATCGCTTCGTCACCGGACCGATTGCCGTGCGCCTGGGTGTCGAACACCTGATTGCTACCGAATGCGAGATGGTCGACGGCCGCTACACCGGGCGCAGCACCGACGTGCCGTGCTTCCGTGAAGGCAAGGTGACACGGTTGAATCGTTGGCTGGAGGAGACCGGGCATTCGCTGGAAGACAGCTACTTCTATAGCGACTCGATGAATGACCTGGCGTTGCTGGAGCAGGTGGCGAACCCGGTGGCCGTCGACCCGGACCCCAACCTTCATGCTGAAGCCAAAAAGCGTGGCTGGCCGGTCATCAGTCTGCGCGGCTGACTGATGACCCTACTGTAGGAGCGAGCCTGCTCGCGAAAAACTCAAGGTCGCCGCGGAGAGTCAGGTACCCCGCGTTTTCGTTAGCGACCATCGCGAGCAGGCTCGCTCCTACACTGGTTTGGCGCCCATCAAACCGGCAATCGCGATAAAACACACAAAACTGAACAGCGCCAAGGCAACGCTGAACTTGCCGACACCACCCGGTGCCTTGCGCAATCGATTCAAGCGCACCAGCAACCAGAACCAAGCCAGCGCCGCCACGGTGTACAACACGCTCGACGCCAGCAGCCAGGTCTGACCCAATGGCCAGCCCACCAAGTGGACCATCCCCCAGCCGGTAAACGGCATGCTCAGCAGCGCCAGCCCCATCAACAGCCAGACAAACACCCGCGGCTTCTGCAAGGTGCGACTTCCCGCCGTGGCATCACCGTTTCGCCGGGTCCGCCAGACCCAGATCCCCAGACCCAATGCACACAGCAGCAGCACGACCGTTGCCACCATGTGCGCCGCTTTCAGGGCAGTTAACGTTTCCATGGCTCGAGTTCCTTATGGCTTGCCCATCAGCGTAGCCGTTCAGCCGAGAAACAGCTGATAGGCCGGGTTGTCGCTTTCGTCCCAGTACGGGTAGCCGATTTCCTCAAGCGCTGCGGGCACCAGGTGACGCTCATCGTGAGGCACCTGCAGGCCGGCAACCACACGGCCATCCGCCGCACCATGGTTGCGGTAGTGGAACATCGATATGTTCCAGCGCCCGCCGAGCTTGTTAAGGAAGTTAAACAACGCACCCGGACGCTCCGGGAACTCGAAGCGCAGGATCACTTCATCGACCACATGGGCCGCGCGGCCGCCTACCATGTGACGGATGTGCAACTTGGCCAGTTCGTTGTCCGTCAGGTCGATCACCGGGAAGCCCTGCTCGCTGAGGCTGGCGATCAGCGCACTGCGCGGGTCGGTTTCCGGGTGTGTCTGCACGCCAACGAAGATGTGCGCCTCGCTGCCGGTGTTGTAGCGGTAGTTGAATTCGGTGATCTGGCGCTTGCCGATGGCTTCGCAGAACGCCTTGAAGCTGCCCGGTTTCTCGGGAATGGTCACGGCGATGATGGCTTCGCGACCCTCACCCAGTTCGGCGCGCTCGGCCACGTGGCGCAATCGGTCGAAGTTGACGTTGGCCCCGGAATCGATGGCCACGAAGGTGTGCCCGGTGACGCCGCGCTGCTCGACGTACTTCTTGATCCCCGCCACGCCCAAGGCCCCGGCAGGTTCGGTGATCGAGCGGGTATCGTCGTAGATATCCTTGATCGCGGCGCAGATTTCGTCGGTGCTGACGGTGATCACTTCATCGACATGATCTTTGCAGATATCAAAGGTGTGCTGGCCGATCTGGGCCACCGCGACACCGTCGGCAAAGATGCCCACGGTCGGCAGCACAACCCGTTCACCCGCCGCGATGGCGACTTGCAGGCAGTTGGAGTCGTCCGGTTCGACGCCGATGATCTTGATTTCAGGGCGCAGGTATTTGACGTACGCCGCGATACCGGCGATCAGCCCGCCGCCGCCCACCGGGACGAAAATCGCGTCCAGGCGCCCGGGATGCTGGCGCAGGATCTCCATGGCCACCGTGCCCTGCCCGGCAATGGTGTGCGGATCGTCATAAGGGTGGATGTAGACGTAGCCTTTTTCGTCGACCAGTTTCAGCGAGTAGGCCAGGGCTTCCGGGAACGAATCGCCGTGCAGCACCACTTTGCCGCCACGGGAGCGCACGCCTTCGACCTTGATCTCGGGAGTGGTCTTGGGCATCACGATGGTCGCCTTCACGCCCAACACCTTGGCCGCCAGGGCCAGGCCTTGCGCATGGTTGCCCGCCGAGGCGGTGACCACGCCACGCGCGCGCTCTTCGTCGCTCAATTGGGTCAGCTTGTTGTAAGCGCCGCGAATCTTGAACGAGAACACCGGCTGCAAGTCTTCGCGCTTGAGCAAAATACTGTTGCCCAGCCGCTCGGAGAGCTGACGGGCAGTCTGCAATGGGGTTTCTACGGCAACGTCATAAACGCGCGAGGTGAGGATCTTTTTGACGTACTGTTCAAGCATCGGAAAGCATCACTGAGCGGGTTGGGCAGGACCAAGGAGTCTAACCCGGCTTTTGGGCAGGCGACCACACTAAACCGGTGGTTTTAAGTCACCCGAAAGAGATCATTACCTGCAGGAGCGAGCTTGCTCGCGAAAAAACCAAAGGCACTGCGGGGTATCTGGTTTTACGCATTATCGTTCGCGACCATCGCGAGCAAGCTCGCTCCTGCACTAATCGGGCAATGACCTTCCCCGCCCCGACGCCTATAATGCAGGCCTTTCGTTCCCCTCTTCGGCACCTCGGAGCCCGCATGACCCAGGATCAACTCAAACAGGCAGTGGCTCAGGCCGCCGTCGACTTCATCCTCCCGAAACTCGATGACAAGAGCATCGTCGGGGTCGGCACCGGTTCCACCGCCAACTGCTTCATCGACGCCCTGGCCCAACACAAGGGTGCATTCGACGGCGCGGTCGCCAGCTCCGAAGCCACGGCCGCCCGTCTCAAGGGCCACGGCATTCCCGTGTACGAGCTTAATACCGTGAGCGATCTGGAGTTCTACGTCGACGGCGCCGATGAAAGCGACGAGCACCTTCACCTGATCAAGGGCGGCGGCGCAGCCCTGACCCGCGAAAAAATCGTCGCGGCCGTGGCCAAGACCTTCATCTGCATCGCCGACGCCAGCAAGCTGGTGCCGGTACTGGGCACCTTCCCGCTGCCGGTGGAAGTGATCCCGATGGCCCGCAGCCACGTGGCCCGCGAACTGGTGAAACTCGGCGGCGACCCGGTCTACCGTGAAGGCGTGCTGACCGACAACGGCAACATCATCCTCGACGTCTACAACATGCAGATCACCAACCCGGTGGAGCTGGAGAAGCAAATCAACGCGATCGTCGGCGTAGTCACCAACGGTCTGTTCGCGGCGCGTCCGGCGGACCTGCTGTTGCTCGGGACCAGTGAAGGCGTGAAGACCCTGCGCGCCGAGTAAGCCAGACACAAAACCTGTGGCAGCGAGCCTGCTCGCGATCAGGCCTGATCAGTCGACTCAGATGTTGAATGATGGACCGAAATCGCGAGCAGGCTCGCTCCCACATTGGCTTTACGGTGCTGGTTAAGGCTGCGGCGGCTTCTTGAAGACATAGAACAAGTTCGGCTCACTCACCAGGTACACCGTACCGTCGTCACCCATGGCGATCCCTTCCGCTTGCGGCACGTTCTTTTGCAACCCCTGGCGCCCCTTGCTCAACGACATCGTGCTCAGCGGTCGTCCGTCCACATCCAGCTCCAGAACCAGCCGAGACTCGTCGGACAGCGCCATCAAGTGCCCGCTGCGTTCGTCATATTGCAGGCTCGACAGATCCCGCACGAACAAACCGGCGTCACGCTTGGGATTGTTGATGACGTGCACCGCGTAGGATTTTTCCGGATTGAAGTGCGGAAACCCGTGCACTTCGTAGATCAGCATCGGGTCGCGCTCCTTGGCGACAAACAGACGCTTGCCCACCGAATCGTAGGCCAGCCCCTCGAAGCCCTTGTTGCCGCTCGCGTGCACGCCGAGCGTCATCTGTTCGGCGTCCACCGCATCGAGGAAGGTAGTGCCCTGCTCCAGGTGAATCTTGATCAGGCGCTGCTGGCTTTCGTCGGCGATCACGTAGGTGTCGGCACTGATGAACTCCACCGCTTCCGCATCACCAAAACCGATCAATGCCACACGACGCAAAATCCTGCCGTCCAGGGACAGCTCGATCAACTCGGCATTTTTGTTGGTGACGGTGAACAGGCTTTTGCGCACCGGATCGAAGGTCAACGCCGAAACATCGGCGTCCAGACCCTTGATGACTTGCCCTTCCAGGACCACTTGATACTGGTCCAGGCCAATGGACTGGGTATCCATCGGCTGCCAAAGCGTATTCAGGTTGAACCACGCGCGCTCGAACAGGCGCAGGTATTGGCCGATTGCGACCAGAACGATCAGCGCAATCGCCGACAGGATCAGTATCAGAGGCTTGGGGCGGGCAAATCGACGCATTCGGACAGGCTCGGAATCAAAACAGGCGGATGAAATATCACGCCTGCCTGAATTGCAGCTTAATGGCCATCAGCCCTGAAGGACAACGCAAGAGCTGCCGGCGTCGCCGCGATTACTTGTGCTTTTCGAAGCGGTAGAACAGGTTCGGCTCACTCACCATGTACAGCGTACCGGCCTCATCCATGGCCACGCCTTCAGCGCGGGGAATGGTATTTCTCAGGCCATTGAGACCACCCAGCAGGGCAATAAAGCTGACCTGCTCGCCCTTTTTATCCAGCTCCAGCAGCAGATGGGAATCGGCGGACAGCACCAGCATGTGCCCGGTCCGCGGATCAATGGCCAGAGCCGAAAGGTTGCGCATGTCCAGCGCATGACTGGCAAGCTTGACCTTGTCACCGGTCAGGACCTTACCGTCGCCTTTCCAGGCAAACAACGCTGGTGGGCGCTCTTCACCCAGCATCAACTGCTGATTGCTCGAATCCCAGGTGACCCCTTCGAACGCTTTGTTCTGGTCTTTAGACGGGCCGAGGTCGTATTTCGGGAAATTGGCGATGTTCAGCTCGCGGGTATCGGCATCGACCTTGACGATGGTAATCAAGTGAGAGCGCTCATCGACAATGGCCAGCAAGCCGTTGCCCAGCACCGTGACGCCTTCCGGGTTGCTCCAGCCCACCAGCGGCATTTTGCGCAACACATCGCCCTGCAACGTCAACTCGACCAGAAACGGGTTTTTCCCCATGACCGAAAACAGGGTTTTGGTCTGCGGATCGTAGGCCAGGTCCGACGCTTCGTCCTTTTCCATGCCCGGCAGGGGCTTGGCGTCGATCACCGCACGATAGTCCGGCAGCCAGACACTCGCCTGGCGCTCAGCCGGGCTCTTGAACTGCTCTCGCACCCACAGCACGCCGCGATTGTCCCAATGCATGGCAAATGCAAGGCCGTAGGCGGCGACGATGACCAGCAAAAGCCAGGAGTACCAACGCATGGCGAAGCGCGATCGGCGGGCGGTTTTCAGCGTGGTCAGCGGTCGGGTGGCCATCGGGGAATGCATCCAGAAAATCAATCGGTGGGTAAAAGCACGCTTGGGCTTGGCTCAGGCGCCGAAAACCAGGCGGGCGAAGTGACACCTCTGCGGGGCTGGCTTGCCGGCGAAGAGGCCCTCACAGTCAATGAACAGGTTGACCGGAAGACCGCCTTCGCTGGCAAGCCAGCGCCTACCGAGGTCTTGCGTGTGATCAGCGAACGCTGCTGGTGAAGCTGCTGGCGCCCGGCAGTTCCAGAACGATCTCATCACCGACATTCAACGGACCCACGCCCACTGGCGTGCCAGTGAGGATCACATCACCGGCCTGCAGCGAGAAGCAGCCGGCCATGTGCTGGATCATCGGCACGATCGGGTTGAGCATCGCGCTGCTGTTGCCATCCTGGCGAACTTCGCCGTTGATGGTCAGGCGAATGCCGATATCAGTCAGGTCGGCGAAAGTGCTGCCGGATACGAACGGAGCAATCACCGCTGCACCGTCGAAGGACTTGGCGATTTCCCAGGGCAGGCCCTTGGATTTCAGCTCGGCCTGCTTGTCACGCAGGGTCAGGTCCAGGGCCGGAGCGAAACCGGAGATCGCGTCGAGCACTTCTTCACGGCTTGGCTTGGTCGACAGTGACTTGCCGATCAACACCGCAATTTCCGCCTCGTAATGCACTGCACCGCGGTCGGTCGGAATGCTGAAACCACCTTCCGGTGACACCACGCAACTGCCCGGCTTGATGAACAGCAATGGCTCGGTCGGGATCGGATTATCCAGTTCCTTGGCGTGTTCGGCGTAGTTACGGCCGATGCACACCACTTTCCCCAGCGGGAAATGAATACGCGTACCGTCGACATACTGGTGCTGATAGCTCATTGACCGACTCCTGATTCGTTGATTCAGACAGCGAAAATCTTGCCCGGGTTCATGATGCCGTTCGGGTCGAACACCGCCTTGACGGCTTTCATGTACTCGATCTCAACCGGGGAGCGGCTGTAGGTCAAGTAATCACGCTTGGTCATGCCCACGCCGTGCTCGGCGGAAATCGAACCGTTGTACTTCTCGACGGTTTCGAATACCCATTTGTTAACGGTCGCACACTTGGCGAAGAACTCGTCCTTGCTCAGGTTATCCGGCTTGAGGATGTTCAGGTGCAGGTTGCCGTCGCCAATGTGACCGAACCAGACGATTTCGAAGTCCGGGTAGTGTTCGCCGACGATCGCGTCAATTTCCTTCAGGAACGCCGGAACTTTCGACACGGTGACCGAAATGTCGTTCTTGTATGGCGTCCAGTGGGAAATGGTTTCGGAGATGTATTCGCGCAGTTTCCACAAATTCTGCAGCTGGGTTTCGCTCTGGCTCATCACGCCGTCCAGCACCCAGCCCTGCTCGACGCAGTGCTCGAAGGTTTCCAGCGCGTGGTTGGCCACTTCTTCGGTGGTCGCTTCAAATTCGAGCAGTGCGTAGAACGGGCAATCGGATTCGAACGGCGCCGGAACGTCGCCACGGGCCATGACTTTGGCTAGGGCTTTATCGGAGAAGAATTCGAAGGCAGTCAGGTCGAGTTTGCTCTGGAACGCGTGCAGCACCGGCATGATCGAATCGAAATCGGCGGTGCCGAGGACCATGGCAGTGAGGTTTTTCGGTGCGCGATCCAGGCGCATGGTCGCCTCGACCACGAAACCGAGGGTGCCTTCAGCACCAATGAACAGCTGACGCATGTCGTAGCCGGTCGCGTTCTTGATCAGGTCACGGTTCAGTTCCAGCACGTCGCCCTTGCCGGTGACCACTTTCATGCCGGCGACCCAGTTACGGGTCATGCCGTAGCGAATCACTTTGATCCCGCCGGCATTGGTGCCGATGTTGCCGCCAATCTGGCTCGAACCCGCCGAAGCGAAGTCCACCGGGTAGTACAGGCCGTTTTCTTCGGCCACGTTCTGCAAATGCTCGGTCACCACGCCCGGCTGACACACGGCGGTGCGGTCGGTGAGGTTTACGTCGAGGATCTGGTTCATGTAGTCGAACGACACGACGACTTCGCCGTTGGCCGCGACCGCCGCCGCAGAAAGACCGGTACGTCCGCCGGACGGCACCAGCGCCACCTTGTGTTTATTGGCCCACAGGACAATGGCCTGGACCTGTTCGGTGGTCTTCGGGAACACGATGGCCGTGGGTGCCGGGGCGAAATGCTTGGTCCAATCCTTACCGTAAGCATTCAGGGAGTCGTCATCGGTCAGCACCTTGCCGGGCTCAACCAGGGTCTTCAGCTCATCAATCAGGGCAGGATTGGTCATCGACAGAACTCTCGAACAATTCATGGTCATCCTGAGAACGCTTCACGTCGCAGGAATGAGTGTTTAGCGGGGCGCATATGCTAGCATACCGACCCCGCAGCATAGTGCCCAACGGCTGTTCTGCGGCGACGGCTTTCCTGCCGTCCGGGTCAGCGTCTGCTGGCTATCTCCTGCCATTTTTCTCCGGGATACAGGTTTACGCAGATGAGCAAGACTTCTCTCGATAAGAGCAAGATCAAGTTCCTTCTTCTCGAAGGCGTCCACCAATCGGCTGTCGACGTCCTCAAGGCGGCGGGCTACACCAGCATCGAGTACCTCACAGGTTCTCTGCCGGAAGCCCAACTCAAGGAAAAGATCGCTGATGCTCACTTCATCGGCATTCGCTCGCGCACTCAACTGACCGAAGAGATCTTCGATCATGCGAAGAAGCTCGTCGCGGTTGGATGTTTCTGCATCGGCACCAACCAGGTTGATCTGGACGCGGCCCGCGAGCGCGGTATCGCCGTGTTCAACGCCCCGTACTCCAACACCCGCTCCGTTGCCGAGCTGGTGCTGGCCGAAGCGATCCTGTTGTTGCGCGGCATCCCCGAGAAGAACGCTTCCTGCCACCGTGGCGGCTGGATCAAGAGCGCGGCCAACTCCTTCGAAATCCGTGGCAAGAAGCTGGGCATCGTCGGCTACGGCTCGATCGGTACCCAATTGTCGGTCCTGGCTGAAGGCCTGGGCATGCAGGTGTACTTCTACGACACCGTGACCAAGCTGCCACTGGGTAACGCCACCCAGGTCGGCAACCTGCACGAGCTGCTGGGCATGTCCGACATCGTGACCCTGCACGTACCGGAAACCGCTGCGACCCAGTGGATGATCGGCGAGAAGGAAATCCGCGCCATCAAGAAGGGCGGCATCCTGATCAACGCCGCACGCGGCACCGTGGTCGAGCTGGACCACCTGGCCGCCGCCATCAAGGACAAACACCTGATCGGCGCTGCCATCGACGTATTCCCGGTGGAGCCACGCTCCAACGATGAAGAGTTCGAAAGCCCGCTGCGTGGCCTGGACAACGTGATCCTGACCCCGCACATCGGTGGTTCCACCGCCGAGGCGCAGGCCAACATTGGTCTGGAAGTGGCCGAGAAGCTGGTCAAGTACAGCGACAACGGTACCTCGGTATCGTCCGTGAACTTCCCGGAAGTGGCCCTGCCGGCTCACCCTGGCAAGCACCGCCTGTTGCACATCCACGAAAACATTCCGGGTGTGATGAGCGAGATCAACAAGGTCTTCGCCGAAAACGGCATCAACATTTCCGGTCAGTTCCTGCAGACCAACGAGAAAGTCGGCTACGTGGTTATCGACGTAGACGCCGAGTACTCGGAACTGGCGCAAGAGAAGCTGCAACACGTCAACGGCACCATCCGTAGCCGCGTGTTGTTCTGATCGCGAGTTGAGCGACAAAAAAGGGAGCCTTCGGGGCTCCCTTTTTCATGCGCGCAATAACGTTATTTAACGTTTACGGTGATCTTCTTCGAGACGATCGGCGGATCGAATGGCATGTGGCCGCTGTCGCCCAGCTCCAGCTGGAGGGTGTGTTTGCCCGGTGTCAGGGTTATTTCAGCCTGGGTCTGCGCCTTGCCGTAGTGCAGGTGGTGGGCATCGTTCGGAATCGGCATACCCGCCGCCGGCATTTCGTCTACATCGATCAGCAGGTGATGGTGGCCTGTGTTCTTGGTGGGATCGCCAGCTGGCGCCAGCGCTATGTTCTCGACAGCGAACTTGACGACGACAGTCTGTGGAACCGTCGCACCGTCTTTAGGAGAAACGATGGACACTGCAGCACCCGCAGGCGCCGGAGTCGCAGCACTGGCCAGCACAGAAACGCCCATCAGCAGGCCAGCCAAAGCAGCTCGTGACATAAAGGTTTTCATTCTCTTCTCCAGTTTTTCCGTAAAATCCGCGTGACCATCACAACTTCATGGTCAATCGTTGTCGAAGGCACTCGATAACCATAGCAAAGCGAACCTGATAACAGCGTCGCGATAATGATTTCAAAGGAGTGACCATGCGTTTTCTGCCTGGCCTGATCTGCCTGCTACCCCTTTTGAGCCCGTTGGCTCATGCCGAACTGATTGATGACGTCAACGACCGCGGCGAACTGCGCATAGCCCTTGAGGCCAATACTCCCCCTTTCAATTTCAAGAAAGACGACAAGCTCGAGGGCTTCGAAGTTGAATTGGGTCAACTGCTCGCCAACGAACTGGAAGTTCGGGCCGATTTCGTCGTCACTGACGGCAGCGATCTGTTGACCGGCGTCGAAAGCGGCAAGTACGACATCGCCATCAATCACATAACAGAGACCCCGGCGCTCAAGGAACGTTTCGACTTCAGCGAACCTTATCGTCGTACCGATGCACAGCTGATTGCGCAGAAAGACGAGCCGCGCTCAATGCTGCTGGTGCAATCGCTGACAGAAGAGAAGCCCAAAGCCAGTTCGCCCGTGAACCTGGCGATTCCGTTTCAGAAGGGTAATCCGGCCTTTCATGCCAGCCTGGAAAACGCGTTGCAGCGAATCAAGGCCGATGGCCGGCTTAAAGCGCTGGAAGAGAAATGGTTTGGGCCAGATGCGGGTGTAACGCCAAAGCAATGACCCTGTAGGCGTGAGCTTGCTCGCGAAGGACTCAAGTGCGTAGCGTTTACCCAGCTCACACGCGTTATCGTTAAAGACCATCGCTGCGATGCGGCGACCCGACCAGCCAGCGCCTGCAGGGTTCGGGGTCAGCTCAGGTTTTCCAGGGCCGCCGCCGCTTCAGCCAGCTCCAGCTCGCTGAAGACTTGCACGCCGTGGCGCTTGAGCAGTGCAGCCGTCACGCCTTCGCCACGGACCTTCACCCCACTGAACGTCCCGTCATAGGTCAGCAGATTGCCACAAGACGGGCTGTTGGCCTTGAGTACGGCGATGCGGATGCCATGCTGCCGCACCAGTTCCAGTGCCTGGCAGGCCCCACTCAGAAACTGCGCGCTGACGTCCTCGCCCTCGGTCGTCAGCACCGACGCCTGACCATCCAGCACTTCACCGCCCTGCCCGCCCGGGATTTCCGCCGCCGCACGTGGTGTCGGCAATCCACCGGCGACTTCCGGGCACAACGGCACGACACGACCTTCATCGAGCCAGACCTGTAGCTGATCGAACGGACCGCTGGCCCCGCCGTCGTAACGTACGCGATGCCCCAGCAGGCAGCGGCTTACCAGAATTTTCTGCATCATCAGAACGGCTCGTTGCCGCGACGCCGGAACCAGCCGGTCAACGACATGCGTTCGCGGGTCGCAGGCAAAACTTCATGGGGGACCTCACCCGACAGGAACACCACCAGGCAGCCACCGATCGGTGTCACATCGTATGCCGCGCCTTCTTCCAGGTACATGCGCAATTGGCCGCCGTGCTCGGGCAGCCAACCCTCATTGAGGTAGACCACCGCCGAGACCATGCGCCGGTCGTCATCGCGAAACCGGTCGACATGCTTGAGGTAGAACGCCCCCGGCGGGTACATCGCGAAATGGCTTTCGAAATCTTCCAGCCCCAGGAACAGATCGCGGTTCATGGCCTCGCGCAGGCTGTCCATCAACTCCAGGTAACTGTCGCAAGGCTCGGCCTGGCCGGGCTCGATCCACTGGATATGATCGCCGCGAATACCCTCGCGAATCTCCGAGGACGGCCCGCGCCCCACCGCAGCGGGAGCCAGCTCACCTTCGGCGGCACGTTTACGGCACTCGGCCGCCAGTGCCCGGGTCAGATCCAGAGGCAGGAAAATATTTTGCTGCGACCAGCCATTGGCGGCCAGGTCATCGACGATTCGTAACAGCAATGGGTGATCAGAAGGTATTGGCATGGCGCGCATAGTATTCCTGCGCCTGAAAATCCGACAGAGCCACGCAGCGGGTTGATACGAATTCTCGACAAGTCCGTATGCCACACGGAGAATAGTCGCCTGCTGACAGGAGTCCCTATGCGCCGTTTGCTTTTCTCCCTGCTGATGTTCTGCGTTTTGCCCGCTTGGGCAGACGGCCACGACCAGTTGTACAAGGTCGCCGGCTGGCCAGAACAACGCGCGCATTTCAACGACGCTCTTTCAGCCGCCCAACAACGCTACCAAAGCAGTCTGCCACCCGCGGTGTTCCAGGCACTGGTCAACAACAGCAATCAACGCTTTGACCCCAAAGCCGTGGATCAGCGCGCCGAATCGCAACTGCGCAAGAACCTCGCCGATCCGAAACCGGCGCTGGCCTTCTTCCAATCGCCACTGGGCAAGAAGATCGTCACCGCCGAATTGCTGGCGACGCGCCGCGACCAACTGGCGAAAAACGCCAAGGGCTTGCCGAGGATGCAGGCCAGCGATAGCCGCCTGCTGATCATCGGTCACCTGGCCCAGGCCCTGCCCGCTCGCGAGGCCGGCGCGGAAGTCAGCCTGGCGATTGCCGGTGTTGCGGCCGACAGCCTGAGCGCGATGATCCCCGGCCTGCTCGGCGCCGGTCAGGCACAAGGCATGTTGAACAGTCAGCGCCAGCGCTTGATGGAGCAGATCGGCAGCGACTTGAACAACACACTGCTGTATGTCTATCGCGATCTGTCGGATGAAGAACTGGAAGAGTTCGCCACATTTGCCGAGTCGGCAGAGGGCAAGGCTTATTACCAGGCGGCACTGGCGGCGATTCGGGCGGGGCTCGCGGTGGGGCAAAGCACGTCGAACCTGGCCCAATAATTTTTGGGGGCCCGAATGATCACTGATTCCGCCCCTTGATCCGCTTGGTCAAAAACCCGAAGTACTCCCCTCGCAACGCCGGCACTTCATTCGCCAAATGATGCCGCGCCTCGGGCAGCATCAGCACCTGCGGCCGATCGAACTTGCCCCGCAACACCTCAAGGTTATGCTCCCAGTCCACCGTCATGTCCGCCTGGCCTTGGACAATCAGGGGTCGCCGGGGGCTTGCCGGTGCGGCTTCGACACGTTTGATCCAGCGTGCCAGCGCGCCTACCCAAGCCGTCGGCAGACGCAGTGGCTGCAATGGATCGGCCTGCAGGAAGGGCAAAAATTCCGGGTCGTTGGAGTTCTCGCTGAAGCGGCGGGCAATGGCTTTGACGAAAGGCTTGAGCAGGTAATAGCTGAATTTCGACCAACCCCACGCCCGCGGCCGCACCAGCGGTGCCAACAGAATCACCTGCCCCTGGGCCGGGCTGCTCGCCCCCGCATTGAGCACATGATCGATCACAATGGCGCCACCGGTGCTTTGCCCGCACAAATGCCACGGTTGCGGCAGCGCCAGGGAGTGCGCCTCGCTGAACAGCCCTTGCAGGGTGTCCTGGTACTCGGCGAAATCCCTGATGCTCGCCCGCTCGCCGCTGGACAGCCCGTGCCCCGGCAAGTCGCAGGCAATCACGGCAAAACCCTGATCCAGCGCCCACTCGATCACATGCCGGTAAAGCCCGGTGTGATCATAAAAACCATGGAACACAAACAGCGTCGCTTTCGCCCGCTCGGGCCACCAGAACTGGCTGACGACTTCATAGCCGTCGACCTGGAAACGCCCCAGGCCGCTGCGCACATTGCGTGAAGAAAAATCCAGCCCGTAAAACCGCTGATAAGCCTGCGCCTCTACCGACAACGGCTGCCGCTCGGCCAATGGCCGCAGGCTGGCGCGCAGGTGATCAGGGTCGAAGGTGACAGGCATGAACGATTCCAGGGCATGAAACGGACTTTATGGACCTGCGATATTCATCTGTCGCAGCAAGCATGGCAAGCTAGCCGACCCTCAAGGAGTGCCCCCAATGCGCCCGCCTTACCGCGCCACACTGATTATCAGCCTGCTAGCGCTCGTGTGTGCCGGAGTACTGTGGGCTGCTTATGACTGGTTCCAGGGACGTTACCTGCGCGCATTCAGTGAGCATACGGCGGTGTTCTCTGGCGATCCGCTGCGTCTTCCCGCTGACCTCGCCGGCCCCGGCGCCATCCGCCTGGTGCATTTCTGGGACCCGGCCTGTCCGTGCAACGTCGGCAATCAACAACACCTGGCCGAACTGGTCGAGCGCTACGTACCGCAGGGTGTGGAATTTTATGCGGTGCAAAAGCCCGGCAGTCATGGCCAGCTACCCAGCACCCTGAGCAGCCTGAAAAGCCTCGACGTCTTGCCCGGCTCCGAGCAGATCCCGGCCAGCCCGGCCGTGGCGATCTGGGATCGCAGCGGCAAACTGGCGTACTTCGGCCCCTACAGCGAAGGCCTGACCTGCAATTCGAGCAACAGCTTTATCGAACCGATCCTCAAAGCGCTGAACGAAGGTCGTGAGGTGAGTGCCACGCACACACTGGCGGTGGGGTGTTACTGCCCCTGGCCCGCTACCACGGCGAAGTAGCCAGACGAATCCCTCCTACGGGCGATGGGCCAAACCAGCCTGCCGTGTTAAACAGTGGCGCCAGGGAATCGCTGTCACACATAACAACAAGGAGACACCATGAAACGCAGCCTGACCGCTTTCGGTTTGCTGATCGTCGCGCTCATCGCGGCGGGCGGCTGGTACGCCTACAGCAAGCAGCCGTCACGCCAGGGCATGGTGGAACTGCAACACCTGCAAGGTTCGGTCACCGTGCGCTACGACGAGCGAGGCGTGCCGCACATACGCGCCGAAAACGAAACCGATCTTTACCGCGCCCTCGGCTACGTCCATGCCCAGGACCGCTTGTTCCAAATGGAAATCCTGCGTCGCCTGGCCCGTGGCGAGCTGGCCGAAGTGCTCGGGCCCAAGCTGCTCGACACCGACAAGTTGATGCGCAGCCTGCGCATTCGCGAGCGCGCCGAAACCTACCTGGCGAACCTGGATAAACAATCGCCCGCCTTCATCGCCATGCAGGCCTATCTGGATGGCATCAACCAGTATCAGGACACTCACGCCAAACCCGTGGAGTTCAATGTATTGGGCATTCCCAAGCGCCCGTTCACGGCCCAGGACACCATCAGCATCGCCGGTTACATGGCCTACAGTTTTGCCGCGGCGTTTCGCACCGAGCCCCTGCTGACCTACGTGCGCGATCAGCTGGGCGCCGACTACCTGAACATCTTCGATCTCGACTGGCAGCCCAAGGGCGTATTGGCGAAACGTCACGGCGGCGCGACACCCGCACTCGCCAGCAGTGACTGGAAAGACCTCAACGCCCTCGCCCGCCTCAGTGAACAGGCGCTGGCCGACAATGGCCTGCCGCAATTCGAAGGCAGCAACGCCTGGGTCGTCGCCGGCAGCCGAACCCAAAGCGGCAAGCCGCTGCTGGCCGGCGACCCGCATATCCGCTTTTCCGCGCCCGCGGTGTGGTACGAAGCGCATCTCTCTGCACCGGGGTTCGAACTCTACGGCCACTATCAGGCCTTGATGCCGTTCGCTTCGCTGGGCATGAACCGTGATTTCGGCTGGAGCATCACCATGTTCCAGAACGACGACCTCGACCTGATTGCCGAAAAGGTCAACCTGGACAACCCCAACCAGGTCTGGTACCGCGGCAAATGGGCAGACATGGTGACCAGCGAACAGCAAATCGCGGTCAAGGGTCAGGCTCCGGTCACGCTGGTGTTGCGCCAGTCGCCCCACGGCCCGATCGTCAACGATGTGCTCGGCAGCGGCGTGGGCAAGACGCCAATCGCCATGTGGTGGGGTTTTCTCGAAAGCCAGAACCCGATCCTCGAGGGCTTCTATCAGCTCAACCGTGCCGACACCCTGGCCAAGGCACGCAGTGCTGCCGCCAAGGTCCAGGCCCCCGGCCTGAACATCGTCTGGGCCAACGCCAAGGGCGACATCGGCTGGTGGGCCGCAGCACAACTACCCAAGCGCCCTGCGGGCGTGCGCCCCGGCTTTATCCTCGACGGCAGCACGCCCGAGGCCGACAAGGACGGTTTCTACCCCTTCAGCGCCAACCCGCAGGAAGAAAACCCGGCGCGGGGGTACATCGTCTCGGCCAACTTCCAGCCGGTGTCACCGACGGGCATGGAGATTCCCGGTTATTACAACCTGGCCGACCGTGGTCAGCAGCTCAATCAACAGCTCAGCGACAAGGGCATCAAGTGGGATCTGGAGTCCAGTCAGAAGCTGCAGTTGGGCACCACCACCGCCTACGGCCCGCGCCTGCTGGCGCCCTTGCTGCCGGTATTGCGCACCGTGGTGAGCGATCCCGCCGAACTGAAACTGGTGGAACAACTGGCTCAATGGAAGGGCAACTACCCGCTGGAATCCACCAGTGCCACGGTGTTCAACCAGTTCCTGTTCAATCTGGCTGACGCGACGATGCACGATGAATTGGGCAACGATTTCTTCGAAACGCTGCTCTCGACCCGCGTGATCGACGCCGCGCTGCCGCGCCTGGCCGCCAACCCTGACTCGCCGTGGTGGGACAATCGCAACACCCTTGGCAAGGAAACCCGGGCCGATACCGTCAAGGCTGCGTGGCAGGCCAGCATCGCCCACCTCAAGACCACCCTCGGTCCGGACTTCGCGCAATGGCAGTGGGGCAAGGCCCATACGCTGACCCACGGCCATCCGCTGGGGCAGCAAAAACCGCTGGACCTGATTTTCAACGTCGGCCCCTTCGCCGCGCCCGGCAGCCATGAAGTGCCGAACAACCTGTCAGCCAAGATCGGCCCGGCGCCCTGGCCGGTGACGTATGGCCCGTCGACCCGACGCCTGATCGACTTCGCCGACCCGGCCCACAGCCTGACCGTCAACCCGGTCGGCCAGAGCGGCGTGCCATTCGACAGCCACTACGACGATCAGGCCGAGTCGTACATCGAAGGCCTGTACTACCAGGCGTATCTCAATGATGAAGAGGTCACGGCCAATACGCGCAGTACGTTGAAGCTGTTGCCGGCGCGGGGCGCTCAGTAAAATTTGTGTTGCCTGGACTGGCCT
Source organism: Pseudomonas moorei (assembly GCF_008801475.1). Lineage (GTDB taxonomy): Bacteria > Pseudomonadota > Gammaproteobacteria > Pseudomonadales > Pseudomonadaceae > Aquipseudomonas > Aquipseudomonas moorei. The sequence goes on from NZ_VZPP01000002.1 coordinate 201,443, forward strand.
GCTCGCGATGAGGCCCGCGAGAACAACGCAAATCCTGGCTCAAACCATCGTCGCAAAGTTCAGCCTGAACTGTTGCGGCGTCACCCCCAGCCTGCGATTGAACACACTGCGCATGTGCTGGGCATCGCGGAAGCCGCATTGATAGGCTACCGTCTTGAGCGGCGACCGGGTGCTTTCCAGCAGCACCCGTGCCGCGTCTACCCTGGCCCACTCGACGAACTCGGCCGGGGTGATCTTCGCTTCCCTGGCGAACACTCTGGAAAAATTGCGCGCACTCATGTTGGCGGCATTGGCCAGGTCGGCGATGGTCAGGTCGCCGTTGAGGTTGGCCAACACGTAGTGCTGAACCATTGCCACCGCCGAGGTCGGTTCGGCATGGGGAGCGAGGAACGGGCTGAACTGTGACTGGCCGCCCGAGCGCTGGGTGAACACCACCAGCCGCTTGGCCACGCTCAACGCCACTTCCGGTCCATGGTCGCGACCCAGCAGGTACAACGACAAGTCGATCCCCGCCGTGACCCCCGCCGAGGTGTAAAGCTCGGCATCCTGGACGTACAGGCGATCGGCTTCGACCCGAGTGGTCGGGCAAAGCGCCGCCAACGCTGGCGCATCGCTCCAATGGGTGGTCACCGTACGCCCCTCCAGCAAACCCGCCCGGGCGAGCATGAATGCGCCGTTGCAGATCGAGCCAAAGCGTTGCGCCCGCGCGCAGGCATCGCGCAGCCAGGCATCGAATACCGCGCCGAAGTTCATGAATGGCAACTGCGGCCCACCCGCCACCAGCAGCAAGTCGTAGCCCTGCAATGCTTCGCTGAAATGTCGATGGGCGTTGAGCGACAGGCCGTTGGAACACGCCATCGCGCCGCGCTCCACGCCTATCACTTCAATCTGATAATGATCCTTGGGGGCGAGGAATCGATTGGCTTCGGAAAACACATCCATGGGGCCAGTGACGTCCAGCGACTGCACACCTGCGAACACCACGATGGCAACGGTTTTACTCATGACGTGAATAGCCTTTTATGAATCGGATCACACCGTCTCCTGTAGGAGCGAGCCTGCTCGCGATGGCCGTGAGGGCGCTGTGTTTATCCAGACAGCCCGCGTCATCGTTGACATCCATCGCGAGCAGGCTCGCTCCTACAGGGGCTGTGTGCAACCCTAGCCAATCCAGGCCCGACAAGCGAGGTTGGCGCGATATGTTCGCTCATTGGCCGGGATCGCAGCCATGGATCGATTGTCCGGTTTGGGGTGGACGAACAGACTGAACCCTCAGCGCCGCCACGGCGTTCATCTCGAGGGAACTCCCATGAGCACCACCATCGCCGGTATCAAAATCCCTGACAGCGCATTGGCCAGAGCCACCACCGAATACATCCGCGACATCGAATCAGACCTGCTCTACCACCACTCGCGCCGGGTATTCCTGTTTGGTGCGCTGAGCGGTGAACGCAAGCAACTGGCCTATAACCCTGAGCTGTTGTACGTCGGCGCGATGTTCCATGACCTCGGCCTGGTGGAAGGCTATCGCAGTGACAGCGAACGCTTCGAGGTCGATGGCGCCAATGCGGCGGCCGCGTTCCTCAGGCCCTACGGGTTCAGCGATGACGACATTGAGCAGGTCTGGTTATCGATCGCCCTGCACACCACCCCTGGCGTGCCCCAACATTTGCGGCCAACCGTTGCGCTGGTGACGGCCGGTGTCGAGATGGACGTACTGGGGATGGACTACGCCGCGTTTCCCACCGCGCAGCGCGAAGCAGTGGTGCATGCGCATCCACGGGGTGAAGGGTTCAAGGAATGCATCATCTGCGCCTTTGCCGACGGCTTGCGCCATCGCCCGCAGACCACGTTTGGTAACGTGAAGACGGATGTGCTGGTGGATCAGGAGCCGGGGTTCAAACCGATGAACTTTGTCGAGGTCATCCGCAAATCCCCTTGGCTTGCCTGACCTCCAAACAACCTGTGGGAGCGAGCCCGCTCGCGAAGGAGAGTCAGTCAACGAAGAGGTCGACTGGGAGTCCATCGCGAGCAGGCTCGCTCTTACAGTGGATCAGGGGCGGCCACGAAATTGTGGCCAACCCGACATCAAGCTCAAGCCGCTTCCGGTGCCTGCGCGCGACGCACGTCCGGTTGCTTCCACGAATCGGCAGCGCCTTCTTCGATGGCCTGCTGAATCGCCCGCTTGCGGCTTTCTTCGGCGCGGCGGCTGAAGAACCACACCAGGAACGTCATCAGCGATACCGCCAGCAGAATCAGGCTGGCCACGGCGTTGATCTCCGGCTTCACGCCCAGGCGTACCGCCGAGAACACTTCCATCGGCAGGGTCGTGGACCCCGGACCCGACACGAAGCTCGCCAACACCAGGTCATCCAGGGACAGGGCGAAGGACATCATGCCGCCCGCGCCCAGGGATGGCGCGATCATCGGAATGGTGATCAGGAAGAACACCTTCCATGGCCGAGCACCGAGGTCCATGGCCGCTTCTTCGATGGACAGGTCCAGCTCACGCAAACGCGCCGAGACCACCACCGCCACATACGCCGCACAGAACGTGGTGTGAGCGATCCAGATGGTGACGATGCCGCGTTCCTGCGGCCAGCCGATCATCTGCGCCATGGCCACGAACAGCAGCAACAGCGACAGACCGGTGATCACCTCGGGCATGACCAGCGGCGCGGTCACCAGGCCGCCGAACAGCGTACGGCCCTTGAAGTGAGTAATACGGGTCAGGACGAACGCTGCCAGCGTACCCAGTGCCACCGCCGCCACCGCCGTGTAGCAGGCGATTTCCAGCGAGCGCACCACCGAGCCCATCAGTTGCGTGTTGTCGAGCAGGCCGACGTACCACTTGATCGACCAGCCGCCCCACACCGTCACCAGTTTCGAGGCGTTGAACGAGTAGATCACCAGGATCAGCATCGGCGCATAAATGAACAGCAGACCCAATACCAGCATCAAGCTGGAGAAACGGAAGCGCTTCATTCTTTACCCTCCATTTCCTTGGCCTGACTGCGGTTGAAGAGAATGATCGGCACAATCAGGATCGCCAGCATCACTACCGCCAGGGAAGAAGCCACCGGCCAGTCTCGGTTGTTGAAGAACTCTTGCCAGAGCACTTTACCGATCATCAGGGTTTCCGGACCACCGAGCAGTTCCGGGATCACGAACTCGCCCACCACCGGGATGAACACCAGCATGCAGCCGGCGATGATGCCGTTTTTCGACAGCGGAATCGTGATCTTCCAGAAGCTGTTGAAGTTGCTCGAACCCAGGTCCGACGCGGCTTCCAGCAGGCTTTGATCGTGCTTCACCAGGTTGGCGTAGAGCGGCAGGATCATGAACGGCAGGTAGGAATAAACCACGCCGATGTAGACCGCCAGGTTGGTGTTGAGGATCTGCAGCGGTTCGTTGATCCAGCCCATGCTCATCAGGAAACCGTTGAGCAGACCGTTGTTGCTGAGGATGCCCATCCACGCATACACGCGGATCAGGATCGCGGTCCAGGTCGGCATCATGATCAGCAGCACCAGCACCGTTTGCAGCTCTTTACGGGCGCTGGCGATGGCGTAGGCCATCGGATAGCCGATCAGCAGACAGAGGATGGTGCTGAAAAACGCCATCTTCAGCGAGCCGAGGTAGGCGGCGATGTACAGCTCGTCGCCAGCCAGCGTCGCGTAGTTGCCCAGGTTCAGCAGCAGCTGCAATTTCTGCTCGGCGTAGCTGTAGATCTCGGTGTACGGCGGAATGGCCACGTCGGCTTCGGCGAAGCTGATCTTCAGGACGATGAAGAACGGCAGCATGAAGAACAGGAACAGCCAGATGAAGGGAACCCCGATGACCAACTGGCGGCCACCGGGAATTATTCGACTGAAGCGGCGTTTGAGTTTGCGCATGTTCATGAGCGAAGTACCACGCCGCTGTCGTCTTCCCAGTACACGTACACCTGATCACCCCAGGTCGGCCGCTGGCCACGGCGTTCGGCGTTGGCGACGAAGGACTGGACGATCTTGCCGCTCGGCAGTTCAACGTAGAACACCGAGTGACCGCCCAGGTAGGCGATGTCGTGCACCTTGCCGCTGGACCAGTTGTATTCGCAGGTCGGCATGGTCGGGGTCACGAGCAGCTTTTCCGGACGAATCGCGTAGGTCACGGACTTGTCCTGCACCGAGGTGCTGATGCCGTGGCCGACATAGATCTGGCGGTCCAGGTCCTTGCAGGTGATGGTCGCGTGGCCTTCGGCATCGTCGATCACTTCACCGTCGAAGATGTTGACGTTGCCGATGAATTCGCAGACCAGGCGGCTGGTCGGGGTTTCGTAGATGTCGATCGGGCTGCCGATCTGGGCGATCCAGCCCAGGTGCATGATCGCGATGCGCTCGGCCATGGTCATGGCCTCTTCCTGGTCGTGGGTCACCATGACGCAGGTTACGCCGACGCGTTCGATGATCTCCACCAGCTCCAGCTGCATTTGCGAACGCAGCTTCTTGTCCAGTGCGCCCATCGGTTCGTCGAGCAACAGCAGCTTCGGACGCTTGGCCAGGGAACGGGCCAGGGCAACACGCTGACGCTGACCACCGGACAATTGATGGGGTTTGCGCTTGGCGTATTGGCTCATCTGCACCAGCTTGAGCATGTCGGCCACGCGTGCATCGATTTCAGCGGCCGGCAGCTTGTCCTGCTTGAGGCCGAAGGCGATGTTCTGCGCCACGGTCATGTGCGGGAACAATGCGTAGGACTGGAACATCATGTTGATCGGCCGCTCGTACGGCGGCATGTCGGTGATGTCTACGCCATCGAGGAAGATCCGTCCTTCGGTTGGACGCTCGAAACCCGCGAGCATACGCAGCAAGGTGGATTTGCCCGATCCCGAACCGCCGAGCAGGGCGAAAATCTCGCCTTTCTTGATTTCCAGGGACACATCGTCCACGGCAATCGTCTCGTCGAACTTCTTCGTGACCCGGTCGATTTTGACCAGCACCTGTTTAGGTGACTGGTCGCCCTCGAGGGCTTTCTTATAGGCGCCGGAGGCAACTGCCATTTACGAAACTCCCAGAAAAAAAGAGTGCAGTTCGCTCAAGGTGAGCCAACCTTGGATAGTTTGAGCCTTGAAGCTATTTACCCGACTTGACCTTGGTCCAGCTGCGGGTCATCAAACGTTGAATGTTTGGTGGTAACTCGATAGACACGTAAGTCTTGTCGAGCACGGCTTGCGGTGGATAAACCGCTTCGTCGGTGCGAATGGACTGTTCCATCAGTTTGTCCGACCCCGGGTTAGGGTTGGCGTAGCCGACGTAATCACTGACCTGGGCGATAACCTCAGGTTTCAGCAAATAGTTGATGAACGCGTGGGCCTCTTTGACGTTGGCCGAATCCTTCGGAATCGCCAGCATGTCGAACCATAGTGCGCCACCTTCTTTGGGAATGGTGTAGGCGATCTTCACGCCCTTCTTGGCTTCTTCGGCACGGTTGCGTGCCTGGAACATGTCGCCGGAGAAGCCGACCGCGATGCAGATATCGCCGTTGGCCAGGTCGGTGATGTATTTCGACGAATGGAAGTAGGTCACGTAAGGCCGCACCGCCAGCAACTTGGCTTCAGCCTTTTTGTAATCTTCGGGGTTGGTGCTGTTGGCGTTCAGGCCCATGTAGTTGAGAACGGTGGGCATCATTTCGTCAGCGGAGTCGAGGAACGCTACACCGCAGCTCTGCAGTTTCTTGATGTTTTCCGGCTCGAACAACACCGCCCAGGAATCGATCGAATCGACGCCCAGCACGGCCTTGATCTTGTCGACGTTGTAGCCGATGCCGTTGGTGCCCCAGAGGTACGGTACGGCGTACTGGTTACCCGGATCGTTCTGCTCCAGGCGCTTGAGCAGCACCGCATCAAGGTTGCCGTAGTTCGTCAGCAGTTTCTTGTCGAGCTTCTGGAAAGCGCCGGCCTTGATCTGCTTGCCAAGGAAGTGGTTGGACGGCACGACCACGTCGTACCCGGTGCGCCCGGCCAGCAACTTGCCTTCCAGGGTTTCGTTGGAGTCGAAAACGTCATAAACCGGTTTAATGCCGGTCTCTTTCTGAAAGTCCGCCAGGGTGGTCTGCCCGATGTAATCCGACCAATTATAAACATGCACGGTACCGGCGGCCTGGGCATTGACGGCAAGCGTCAACCCGGCAGCAGCCAGCAAGGCATTGCGCAAAAAAGAAAAAATAGGCAAGTGGAGGTCCTCTAAAATTAGTTGGGCCCAAGTTGCCCCGCGTTACATGACAGCCATGGCTGCCTGGCAACAAAACCGGCGCGCAACTTACCCTCGAAAAACCGTTCCAGCAAAACTTTTATGCAGATACCTGTAGGAGCGAGCCCGCTCGCAATGGCCGTCAAGGATGACGCTGGGTGCCTGACACCTCGCGGTGCTATCAGACTCATCGCGAGCAAGCTCACTCCTACAAGGTTTTACCCATTACTTACCGGATTTGATCGTGGTCCAACTGCGAGTCAGGATCCGCTGGGTCGCGGCCGGCAAGTCGGCAATCGCGTACAGCTTGGCCTGCACGTCCGCTGGCGGGTAGATGCCTGGATCGCTGGTGATGTCTTTATCAACCAGTGGCGTGGCAGCCGCGTTACCGTTCGGGAAGCGCACGGCGTTGGTGATTGCAGCCATGACTTCCGGCTTCTGCAGGTAGGTCATGAATTTGTAGGCGCCTTCGACGTTTTCGGCATCTTTAGGGATGGCGACCATGTCGTAGAAGCTGCCCGCACCTTCTTTCGGGATGTTGTAGCTGACTTTCACCTTGTCACCGGCTTCAGCCGCGCGGGACTTGGCCTGGTACACGTCCCCCGAATAACCCACGGCTACGCAGATGTTGCCGTTGGCCAGGTCGGAGATGTACTTGGAAGAGTGGAAGTAGGCGATCGAAGGACGAACCTTGAGCAGCAGCGCCTGAGCCTTGTCGATGTCTTCTTTCTTCTGGCTGTCGGTTGGCAGGCCCAGGTAATGCAGCGCCACCGGAATCATCTCGGTTGGCGAATCCAGCAGGCTGATACCGCACGACTTCAGCTTGGCGGCGTTTTCAGGCTTGAAGATCAGATCCCAGGAGTTGGTCGGTGCGTCGGCACCCAGTGCAGCCTTGACCTTCTCGGCGTTGAAGCCGATACCGATCGAACCCCACATGTACGGGAAGGCGTGTTCGTTGCCTGGGTCGCTCACCGATACGGCCTTGAGCAGGTCCGGGTTCAGGTTTTTCCAGTTAGGCAGCTTGGACTTGTCCAGCTTCTGGTAAACACCGGCCTTGATCTGCTTGGCCAGGAAGTTGTTCGACGGTACAACGATGTCGTAGCCGGACTTGCCTGCCAGCAACTTCGCTTCCAGGGTTTCGTTACTGTCGAAAACGTCATACACGACTTTGATGCCGGACTCTTTTTCGAAGTTCGCGATGGTGTCCGGAGCAATGTAGTCGGACCAGTTGTACACGTGCAGAACTTTGTCATCGGCCTGAACCGCGCCCGCCATAATGCCCATCAGGGACATGGCGAGAAGAGTCTTGCCAGCAAACTTTTTGCCTAATGCCTTCATGCGTGATGCTCCAAATTTTTCTTTTTTGAACCACTAAGTTCAGCGGCCGAACCCGGGCAACTGGAACCGCGGCTAGTCTGGCAAGTTCCGAGGCGGTCTTTCAACAAAAGGCCACCCTTTATGGCTGCTCTGAGCGAAAGTTTCATACTTGCGCTCAGAGCCTAGCACTTAGCCCTGCAATGCACTCAGGGTCAGGTCCAGGCACTTGCGTGCCTTGGTCACTAGCTCATCGATTTCCGCCAGTGTGATCACCAGCGGCGGAGCGATGATCATGGTATCGCCCACGGCGCGCATGATCAGGCCGTTGTCGAAGCAGAACTGCCGGCAGATCATGCCAACGCCCTTGCCTTCGTAGCGCTTGCGAGTGGCCTTGTCCTGCACCAGCTCGATAGCCCCCAACAGACCCACACCACGAACTTCGCCCACCAATGGGTGATCATTCAGTTCCCGCAAGCGTTTCTGCAAATACGGTGCCGTTTCGTTGTGCACGCGCTCGATAATTTTTTCGTCGCGCAGGATGCGGATGTTTTCCAGCGCCACCGCAGCCGCCACCGGGTGACCGGAGTACGTGAAACCGTGGTTGAAATCGCCGCCTTCATTGAGCACTGCCACCACTTCGTCGCGCACGATCAGGCCACCCATGGGGATGTAGCCGGAGGTCAGGCCTTTGGCGATGGTCATCATGTCGGGCTTGAGGCCGTAGAAATCGGAACCGAACCACTCGCCGGTGCGGCCGAAACCACAGATCACTTCGTCTGCCACGAACAGGATGTCGTACTTGGCGAGGATTTCCTTGATGCGCGGCCAGTAGGTGTCTGGCGGAATGATCACGCCGCCGGCGCCCTGGATCGGTTCGGCAATAAAGGCGCCCACGTTGTCGACGCCGATTTCCAGAATTTTCTCTTCGAGCTGGTTGGCCGCCCAGACACCGAACTCTTCCGGCGTCATGTCGCCGCCTTCGGCGAACCAGTACGGCTGGGCGATGTGGACGATGCCCGGGATCGGCAAGTCGCCTTGTTCGTGCATGTAGGTCATGCCACCCAGGCTCGCGCCGGCCACGGTGGAACCGTGATAGCCGTTCTTGCGGCTGATGATGACTTTCTTGTTCGGCTGGCCCTTGATCGCCCAATAGTGGCGAACCATACGCAGCATGGTGTCGTTGCCTTCAGAGCCGGAACCGGTGAAGAACACGTGGTTCATGCCTTCAGGCGCGATATCGGCGATGGCCTTGGCCAGTTCCAGCACCGGCGGGTGAGCGGTCTGGAAGAACAGGTTGTAGTACGGCAGTTCGCGCATTTGCTTGCTGGCGGCATCGGCCAGTTCATCGCGACCGTAACCGATGGCCACGCACCACAGGCCGGCCATGCCGTCGAGGATCTTGTTGCCTTCGCTGTCCCACAGGTAAACGCCTTTGGCGTTGGTGATGATCCGCGGGCCTTTCTCTTTCAACTGCTTGAAGTCGCTGAACGGGGCCAGGTGGTGGTCACTGCTCAGGGCTTGCCATTCACGGGTTTGCGGGTTGTTGCTGGTCATACCAATCTCCTAAAAAAATCAGGTGGAGGCGCCGTTTGATCACAACGACGCCCGGCGCGTCAGACGGCAAAAAGCAGGAATTCCCGTTCCCACGAACTGATCACGCGCTTGAAGTTTTCATGCTCGGCCCGCTTGACCGCGACGTAGCCAGTGATGAAATTTTTGCCCAGGTATTTCGCGATGGCCGCGCTGTTTTCCATGCGTTCCAGCGCGTCCTCGATGGTCAGTGGCAGGCGCAGGTTGCGGCGCTCATAGCCACGGCCCACCACCGGAGCACTCGGGTTCAGGCCTTCGACCATGCCGATGTAACCGCAGAGCAGGCTCGCGGCGATCGCCAGGTACGGGTTGGCATCGGCGCCCGGCAGGCGGTTTTCCACCCGACGGTTCTGCGGCCCGGCATCCGGAACCCGCAGGCCCACGGTGCGGTTCTCTTCGCCCCATTCCACGTTCACCGGTGCCGAAGTGTCCGGCAGGAAGCGGCGGAACGAGTTGACGTTGGGTGCGAACAGCGGCAACAGCTCGGGAATCAGTTTCTGCAAGCCACCGATGTGGTGCAGGAACAACTGGCTCATGGTCCCGTCTTCATTGGAGAAGATGTTCTTGCCGGTTTCGATGTCGATGATGCTCTGGTGCAAGTGCATGGCACTGCCCGGCTCGCCGGTCATGGGCTTGGCCATGAAAGTGGCGGCCACGTCATGCTTGAGCGCCGCTTCGCGCATCGTGCGCTTGAACACCAGGATCTGGTCGGCCAGGGACAGGGCATCACCGTGACGGAAGTTGATTTCCATCTGCGCCGTGCCGTCCTCGTGGATCAGCGTGTCGAGGTCCAGGTCCTGCAGCTCGCACCAGTCATAGACGTCTTCGAACAGCGGATCGAATTCGTTGGCCGCTTCAATGGAAAACGATTGGCGACCGGTTTCAGGGCGTCCGGAACGGCCAATCGGCGGCTGCAGCGGGTAATCCGGGTCATCGCTGCGCTTGGTCAGGTAGAACTCCATTTCCGGCGCGACGATGGGCTGCCAGCCCTTGTCGGAATAGAGTTTCAGGACTTTCTTCAGCACGTTGCGCGGCGACAGCTCGATCGGGTTGCCTTGCTTGTCGTAGGTGTCGTGAATGACGATAGCGGTGGGCTCGATGGCCCAAGGCACCAGGTACACCGCGTTCTGGTCGGGACGGCAGACCATGTCGATGTCGGCCGGATCAAGCAGCTCGTAATAGATGTCGTCTTCGACGTAATCGCCGGTCACGGTCTGCAGCAGCACGCTCTCTGGCAGGCGCATGCCTTTTTCCGCGATGAATTTGTTGGTCGGCGAAATCTTGCCCCGGGTGATCCCGGTCAAGTCGGCGATCATGCATTCGACTTCTGTGATCTTGTGGTCTTTCAACCAATCGGTGAGCTGGTCGAGGTTGTTACTCATAAATGCCTCTAGGCTTTGAGTTTCCCGACTCTTGCATGAGTCAGGCGATGTTTGACGCATCGGCGTCGCGTTGAAATTCCAGTGTACGAAAGGCTATCGTGTTTTTTCGCACCACGCGGCAAATACCGGGCGTGCAGAATCGCAAGCGGTGCCCAAGGCAATGGAGGCGCCGCTATTGTGAATCGGTTCTATATTGAATGGAGTAACCGTAATGGGGGTGACATCAGGGCTGTCCAGAATATCGGACGCCAATGGTCGACTCGCCAGGGACGGAAGAATCACCGGCAGTCCCGGAGCCGTGAAGGCTGCGACGCTGACGTCAATGTCGCCACTGATGTGATAAGCATGCAGACCGATCTGCCTAGAGCAGTCGGTGACGCCGATTAACGGCAGGCGAGACATGAAGCACCCCGGTATTATTGCTGTTATGGGTTTGATTCGAGCTTAGCCTTGTTCATTTTTTTACACAACACCCCCGTAAAAAATACAACACGGCCCGCTCAAGCCTGCATACGGCATAGCGCTCAAGGGCATAAAAACGCCCCAAAGTGCTTCAAAAAAGCCACACGAGCGCTTTTTTAGGGCAAAAACGGCCTCGCTTGACTTCGGCATGCCGTTCGGGTTGACTGGAATCCGAAGAGATCAATGATTGATATTTTTAACAACAAAGGTGTTGCATCATGTCGGTACCCCCGCGTGCCGTTCAGCTTAACGAAGCGAACGCGTTCCTTAAGGAACATCCTGAGGTTCTGTACGTTGACCTTCTGATTGCGGATATGAATGGTGTGGTGCGCGGCAAGCGCATCGAACGCACCAGCCTCCACAAGGTTTACGAGAAAGGCATCAACCTGCCGGCCTCTCTATTTGCTCTGGATATCAATGGCTCTACGGTGGAAAGCACCGGCCTGGGCCTGGACATCGGCGATGCTGACCGAATCTGCTATCCAATCCCCGACACCCTGTGCAATGAGCCATGGCAGAAGCGCCCGACCGCGCAACTGTTGATGACCATGCACGAACTCGAAGGTGACCCTTTCTTCGCCGACCCGCGCGAAGTGCTGCGACAAGTCGTAACCAAGTTCGATGAGCTGGGCCTGACCATCTGCGCCGCATTCGAACTGGAGTTCTACCTGATTGACCAGGAGAACGTGAACGGCCGCCCACAACCACCGCGCTCGCCGATCTCCGGCAAACGCCCGCACTCGACGCAGGTTTACCTGATCGACGACCTCGACGAATACGTCGACTGCCTCCAGGACATTCTGGAAGGCGCGAAAGAACAAGGCATCCCGGCCGACGCCATCGTCAAGGAAAGTGCCCCGGCGCAGTTCGAAGTGAACCTGCACCACGTGGCCGACCCGATCAAGGCATGCGACTACGCGGTCCTGCTCAAGCGCCTGATCAAGAACATCGCCTACGACCATGAAATGGACACCACCTTCATGGCCAAGCCTTATCCAGGCCAGGCAGGCAATGGTCTGCACGTCCACATCTCGATTCTCGACAAAGACGGCAAAAACATTTTTGCCAGTGAGGATCCCGAGCAGAACGCCGCACTGCGTCACGCGATCGGCGGTGTGCTCGAGACCCTACCGGCGCAGATGGCTTTCCTCTGCCCGAACGTCAACTCCTACCGTCGTTTCGGCGCACAGTTCTACGTGCCGAACTCGCCAAGCTGGGGCCTGGACAACCGCACTGTCGCCCTGCGCGTGCCGACCGGTTCCGCCGACGCGGTCCGCCTGGAACACCGCGTGGCCGGCGCCGACGCCAACCCTTACCTGCTGATGGCTTCGGTCCTGGCAGGCGTGCACCACGGCCTGGTCAACAAGATCGAGCCGGGCGCGCCAGTGGAAGGCAACAGCTACGAGCAGAACGAGCAAAGCCTGCCGAACAACCTGCGCGATGCCTTGCGCGAGCTGGACGACAGCGAAGTCATGGCCAAGTACATCGATCCGAAATACATCGATATCTTCGTGGCCTGTAAAGAGAGCGAGCTGGAAGAGTTCGAACACTCCATCTCCGACCTCGAGTACAACTGGTACCTGCATACCGTGTAAGCGATTGCAGTAAAAAAGAACGCCGCAGGCTTTACAGCTTGCGGCGTTTTTTTATGGCCGCCTGCGGCGGATCGCTGGCAAGCCAGCCACCCCCAGTTGATCTCCAGTGAACATAAATTCCGTGTACACCGGAAATTTCTGTGGGAGCTGGCTTGCCAGCGATGGCGGCCGACGAGACAACACGCAACCCCGCTCGTACAATGCCCGCTGCCCCGCAGGAGACCTCAATGACACGCGTAGCCACCCCCCGCAAACCCCGCGCACGCAGCCAGGCCCGGATCGATTCGATACTCGATGCGGCCCGCACGCTGCTGGCCGCCGAGGGCGTGGCCAGTCTGTCGATCTACAGCGTGGCTGAGCGTGCGGAGATCCCGCCCTCCTCCGTCTACCACTTCTTCGCCAGCGTCCCGGCCCTGCTCGAAGCCCTGACCGCCGATGTCCACGCCGCGTTCCGCGCCTGCCTGCAAGCGCCCATCGACCATCAGGCGCTGAGCAGCTGGCGGGATCTGTCGCGCCTGGTAGAACAGCGCATGCTCGAGATCTACAGTGAAGACGCCGCCGCCCGCCAACTCATTCTTGCCCAACACGGCCTGACCGAGGTCACCCAGGCCGATCGTCAGCACGACATCGAATTGGGCGACCTGATGCACAAACTGTTCGACCACCACTTCGAACTGCCGAAGCTGCCGGGCGATGTCGATGTATTTGCGCTGGCCATGGAGCTCGGCGATCGGGTCTATGCGCGTTCGGTCCAGCAGCATGGACAGATCACGCCGCGCATGGCTGAAGAAGGGATGCGGGTGTTTGATGCTTACCTTGGGCTGTATTTGCCGCCCTATCTGCCCAAGCGCGATCTTTAACGAACAAAAAACCCCGAAGGGCTCAAACCCTTCGGGGTTGTTGTTTGCGCGCACGGCTTACAACTTGGCGATCGACACCTCGGTGGATTTCACGAATGCGATCACTTCGCTGCCGACGGCCAGCTCCAGCTCTTTCACCGAACGCGTGGTGATCACCGAAGTGACGATGCCGGAAGCGGTTTGCACGTCGATTTCCGACAGCACGTCGCCGAGAACGATTTCCTTGATGGAGCCTTTGAACTGGTTGCGAACGTTGATGGCTTTGATCGTCATGATGTTGATTCCTGTCGTTGGATAAGACTTGAGTTATTGAGCCCAACGCAACTGCGTAGGCAAGGGTGAAACAGGTTCCGGCTCCGGCGGTTGGCCGGGCAGTGACAGCACACGGTTGAGCACTTCGGTTTCCAGCGCCGCCAGCCGATGGGAGCCGCGAACCCGGGGGCGCGGCAGTTCCACCTGCAGGTCGAGGCCGACTTCGCCGTCTTCGATCAAGATCACCCGATCGGCAATCGCCACCGCTTCACTGACGTCGTGGGTCACCAGCAACACGGTGAAACCGTGCTGCTGCCAAAGCCGTTCGATCAGTTGCTGCATTTCGATTCGGGTCAGCGCATCCAGCGCGCCCAACGGCTCGTCGAGCAACAGCAGGCGCGGTTGATGGATCAGCGCACGGGCCAAGGCGACGCGTTGCTTCTGCCCTCCGGACAGCGCCGCCGGCCACTCGTTGGCGCGATCCGCCAGGCCGACCGCTTCCAGGGCTTCCAGTGCTTGTGGTCGCCAATTACCCTTGAGCCCGAGGCCGACGTTGTCGATGATCCGTTTCCATGGCAGCAGACGCGCTTCCTGGAACATCAAGCGTGTGTCTTCCCGCGCATCACTGAGCGGCGCGGCGCCGGCCAGCAATTCACCGCCGGAAGGCTGATCAAGGCCCGCGAGCAAGCGCAGCAAGGTGCTCTTGCCGCAGCCGCTACGACCGACCACAGCCACAAACTGGCCTGCCGGAATGTGCAGGTCGATGTCACGCAACACCTGTCGCGAGCCGAAGGTTTTTTGCAGATTGCGCACCGCCAGCGGGATGCCGCGCAGCAGGCGTGGAGGTTGCTGTGCGGTCATGCGGCACCTCCCTTGGCGACTTGATAGGCCGGATGCCAGCGCAGCCACACACGCTCAAGTCCACGGGCGGCGAGGTCGGCCAGTTTGCCGAGCACGGCGTACAGCAGAATCGCCAGCACCACCACGTCGGTCTGCAGAAACTCCCGGGCGTTCATCGCCAGATAGCCAATGCCCGAACTGGCGGAAATGGTCTCGGCGACGATCAGCGTCAACCACATGAAGCCCAAGGCGAAGCGCACGCCGACCAGGATCGACGGCAGCGCCCCCGGCAGAATCACCTGACGGAACAGGCTGAAACCGGACAAACCATAACTGCGCGACATCTCCACCAACGCCGGATCGACGTTGCGGATGCCGTGGTAAGTGTTGAGGTAGATCGGGAACAAGGTGCCCAGCGCCACCAGGAAAATCTTCGCCGACTCGTCGATGCCGAACCACAGAATCACCAACGGGATCAGCGCCAGGTGCGGCACGTTGCGGATCATCTGCACCGAGCTGTCGAGCAGGCGTTCACCCCATTTCGACAGTCCGGTGATGAAACCCAGGGTCAGGCCGATGCTGCCGCCGATGGTGAAACCCAGTGCGGCACGCCAGCCGCTGATCGCCAGGTGTGTCCAGATTTCGCCACTGCGCACCAGGCTCACCCCGGCTTCGATCACGGCGATCGGTGCCGGCAGAATCCGAGTCGACAACCAGCCCGCCGATACCGACAACTGCCACACCGCCAGCAGCAACACCGGCAACGCCCAGGGCGCGAGACTGTGGATAATTTTCTTCATGGCGCGCCTCAGCTCTGGGACGCGGCTTTGGGAAGAATGTCGTTGGCCACCATCTCGCCGAACGGGCTGACGTAACCGGCGCTTTTCGGCAGCTCTGGACGCTCGATATCGAGGTGCGGGAACAGCAACTCGGCTACGCGATACGACTCTTCCAGGTGTGGATAACCGGAGAAGATGAAGGTGTCGATGCCCAGGTCCGCGTACTCCTTCACGCGAGCGGCCACGGTCGGACCATCGCCCACCAGCGCCGTACCGGCACCGCCGCGAACCAGGCCAACACCGGCCCACAGGTTGGGGCTGACTTCCAGGTTGTCGCGACTGCCACCGTGCAACGCGGCCATGCGCTGCTGGCCGACCGAATCGAAGCGCGCCAGGGAAGCCTGGGCGCGAGCGATGGTGTCGTCGTCCAGATGCGAAATCAGGCGGTCCGCCGCTTGCCAGGCCTCGGCGTTGGTTTCGCGCACGATCACATGCAGGCGAATGCCAAAGCGCACGGTACGGCCGAGTTTCGCGGCTTTGGCGCGTACCTGCTCAATCTTCTCGGCAACGGCGGCGGGTGGTTCGCCCCAGGTCAGCACCATTTCAACCTGCTCTGCCGCCAGGTCCTGCGCCGCTTCCGAGGAGCCGCCGAAGTACAGCGGCGGACGCGGTTGCTGAATCGGCGGATAGAGCAATTTGGCTCCCTTCACGCTGATGTGCTGACCATCGTAATCAACAGTTTCGCCTTCCAGCACGCGGCGCCAGATGCGGGTGAATTCCACCGAAGCCTGATAGCGCTCTTCATGACTGAGGAACAGACCATCGCCGGCCAACTCCTCCGGATCACCGCCCGTCACCAGGTTAAACAGCGCACGTCCGCCGGACAGGCGATCCAGCGTCGCGGCCTGACGCGCGGCCACCGTCGGGGAAATAATCCCGGGGCGCAGGGCGACAAGGAATTTCAAACGCTGGGTCACCGGGATCAGCGACGCCGCCACCAGCCACGAGTCTTCGCAGGAGCGACCGGTGGGAATCAGCACCCCGCCGAAGCCCAGGCGATCCGCCGCTTGCGCGACTTGCTGCAGGTAACCGTGGTCGACGGCGCGAGCGCCTTCGGCGGTGCCAAGGTAATGGCCGTCGCCGTGGGTTGGCAGGAACCAGAAGATATTGAGGCTCATGGAGTGGTCTCCTTGGGGGATCGAATTACTGTGCTTTGGCAACGGCTGCCGGTGGCGTCCAGATCACGTCTTTGATGCTCAACGGCTTGGGAATCAGCTTGAGCTGGTAGAAGCTGTCGGCGATTTTCTGTTGCGCGGCGACCACGTCGGGGGTCAGGAACAATGCGCCGTAGCCCTGGCGTTTCACCGAGGTCAGGGTGATGTCCGCCGGCAGGCCGAGCAGTGGCGACACTTGTTGGGTCACCTCTTGTGGATTGGCTTTGGACCACTCGCCGACGGCGCGCACTTCTTCCACCAGGGTCTTGATCACCTCAGGATTTTTCTGTGCGTAAGGCTTGGTCGCCAGGTAGAACTGATGGTTGTCGACGATGCCTTGGCCATCGCGCAGGGTGCGCGCCTGCAGTTGTTGTTCGGCGGCTGCCTGGTACGGGTCCCAGATGACCCAGGCATCGACGCTGCCACGTTCGAACGCAGCGCGGGCATCGGCCGGCGGCAGGAACACGGTCTGGATGTCGGTGTACTTGAGGCCGGCGTCTTCCAGCGCGCGAACCAGCAGGTAGTGCACGTTGGAGCCTTTGTTCAGGACGACTTTCTTGCCCTTGAGATCCGCCACCGATTTGATCGCCGAGTCCTTCGGTACCAGGATCGCTTCACTGTGAGGGGCTGGGGGTTCGTAGGCGACGTAAAGCAAATCAGCGCCCGCCGCCTGAGCGAACACGGGCGGGGTTTCGCCGGTGACGCCGAAGTCAATGGAACCGACGTTCAGGCCTTCGAGCAGTTGCGGGCCGCCGGGGAATTCAGTCCATTGCACGTCCACGCCTTGGGCGGCGAGGCGTTTTTCCAGAGAGCCTTTGGCTTTGAGCAGCACCAGGGTGCCGTATTTCTGATAGCCGATTCGCAATGTTTCAGCTTGAGCTTGAGTAATGGCGCCGAAGGCTACAGCCGCTGCAAACAGAGCGACCAGACCACGACGCAAAATAACAGGGCGCATGGCGCTCTCCTTTTTTGCAGTTGGGTTTTGGCTGCACCTGCTTGCCCGTTAGCGGGCGAGTAAGGCCAGTACATCAATGTCGGGTGGGGCTTAAATGCTCCAGCGAGCACTCAACAAACGTTCATTCAACAGGTTCGGATCGAGCGGCTTGGGCCGTCGGGCCATGGCGCTGAAAAACAGCTCCAGCGATTCGATCAGTCTTTGCTCCAGCTCCGGCGCCAATTGCGCCAGCGCGCTGCCTTCGCCGTAGGCGATCTGGCTGTCCACCGCGAAAATGCCGTGGAGCATTTCCTGGGCCTTCAAGGCCGACAACACCGGCTTGAGTGCGTAATCCACCGCCAGCATGTGGGCGATGCTGCCCCCGGTTGCCATTGGCAGAACCACCTTGTGACTCAACGCGCGCTCGGGCAGCAAATCCAGTACGGTTTTCAACGCTCCGGAGAACGACGCCTTGTACACCGGTGTGGCGATCAGCAGACCGTCGGCGTTTTCAATCTGTTGCAACAGGTCGATCACCTTCGGGCTGTCGAAGCGTGCATGCAGCAAGTCTTCGGCCGGGAAGTCCCGTACCTGATAACTCACCACTTCCACGCCTTGCTCTTGTAACCAACGCTGGGAGCGGCCCAGCAGCACCCCGGAACGGGAGCGTTGGCTGGGACTGCCACCGAGTGAGACGACCAGCATTCAGACGATTCCTTGAACGGTGGGGGCGATTCGCGGTTTGCGATCTCGCTTCGATGGAGTGACCTTAACAGGTGATTTATATATCCATAAATCATATTTATTCATTTGGTTATGCAATTAAGAGATATATAAATCCATTTCTTCCAGGCGAAAAAAAAGGCCGTCGAAACGGCCTGAAATCCCCTGCTTTGTACTCTGGATTCTGTTGCACCTGTTCGGTCGCCATCGCGAGCAAGCTCGCTCCCACGGGGTTACGCGATCAATTGTGGGAGCGAGCTTGCTCGCGATGGCGACATCAGCCACACCATCAATGTTGGTGACTCACCGATTGGGCTGCGGTGTCAGGCGCAAGTAAGGTTTGACGGCGCGGTAGCCCTTGGGAAAGCGTTGCTTGATTTCGTCTTCATCCTTGAGCGACGGCACAATCACCACCTCATCACCGTCCTGCCAGTTGGCCGGGGTGGCCACCTTGTAGTTGTCGGTGAGTTGCAGCGAGTCGATCACCCGCAGGATTTCATGGAAGTTGCGGCCGGTGCTCGCCGGGTAGGTGATGGTCAACCGGACCTTTTTATTCGGGTCGATCACGAACAGCGAGCGCACCGTGAGGGTGTCGTTGGCGTTGGGGTGGATCAGGTCGTACAGGTCCGAGACCTTGCGGTCGGCATCGTCGAGGATCGGAAAGGTGACCACCGTGTTCTGGGTTTCGTTGATGTCTTCGATCCACTTGTGATGCGAATCCACCGGGTCGACGGACAGCGCAATGGTCTTGACCCCACGCTTGTCGAACTCATCCTTGAGCCTGGCCGTGAATCCCAGTTCGGTGGTGCACACCGGCGTGAAGTCCGCCGGATGGGAAAACAGCACACCCCAGCTGTCGCCCAGCCACTGGTGGAACCGGATGGTGCCGGCACTTGAATCCTGTTCGAAATCGGGGGCGATATCGCCGAGTCTGAGGCTCATGGTGCTGCTCCTTGTGAGTGCTTGATGAGCTCAACTGTGCCTGCGTTTTTTATCTATTAAAAAGAATAAATATCGATTTATTTATATCCATAAGTAATATTAAAGATCTGTTCACTGGACGTGCCTGCCCATCCCGCCGAACATCGCCACCGAGGTTCGAGAAGGCCTTGAGTTGCTGCAAAAAAGGGGAGTTTCAAGGCGGGTTTGCGGGGGTGAGCCCGCCTTGAAAACGCAAAAGCCCCGCCCGGCGAGATGCCGGGCGGGGCTTTTTTTTGGTTGGTCACGGCTTACTCCCGAAGGCGTGCGTCATTCAGCACGTTTGTGGCTGAGACGACACCTTCGCGAGCAGGCTCGCTCCCACTCGCTGTTACAACAGCGGGATCGAGTAGCTGACGATCAGGCGGTTTTCGTCCTGCGAGCGGGTGCTCGGCAGATCGGTGCGCCAGGTGGCGTTTTTCCACGCCACGCCCAGGTTCTTCAGTGCGCCCGACTGGACCACATAACCAACGCTCAGGTCACGCTCCCACTCCGTAGCGCCGTTAGCCGCTTCGCCACCGCGTGCGTTAACGGTGTCGATGTTATCGCCATGCAGGTAAACCACACCCGCCGTCAGGCCAGGCACGCCGACGGTGGCGAAGTCATACGAGTAACGGGCTTGCCAGGTGCGCTCGCCGGCACGGCTGAACTTCTGGATTTGCGAGTCGGTGATGGTGTAGTTCGACGAACCGTCGCCCTGGTTCAGCCAAGGGAAGTCACTGCTGCCGTTGCTGACCTGGTAACCGCCACCGAAGGTGTGACCGGCAACGCTGTACAGGAACAGGCCGCTGTAGAGGTTGTTGTCGACCTTGCCTTTACCGTTAGCCACGCCGCTGTAGTTGCCAGAGCTGTAGTAAAGCGGATCGCTGCCGTTGGCACCGTCGTCCGAGCTATGGAAATAACGGAAGTCAGACTTCAACACGCCCGGGCCGATGGCCCAGTTGTGCACCAGACCCAGGAAGTGTTGTTTGTAGAAGTCTTCCAGGTTGCCGTAGTAGTACGAAGCGGTCAGGTCTTTGGTGATTTTGTAGTCAGCGCCGCCGTAGTAGAACTTGTTGACGAATTCACCAGCGTCATAGTTCGAGCTGCCGTTGGCACCCGCGATGGACAAGCCTTCATTGTTGCTGGAGTTACGGCCTTTGGCGTGCTCGATTTGCCCAGCGGTCAGGGTCAGGTCCTTGATCTCGTTCGAGGTGATCGCGCCGCCCTGGAAGGTTTGTGGCAACAGACGACCATCGTTGTATTTGATGACCGGGTTGTTGGGTTGCAGGGTGCCGATTTTCAGCTCGGTCTGGGAGATCCTGGCCTTGCCGGTCACGCCCAGGCTGGCGAAATCATTCACAGCTTCGTTGCCATCGCTAGGGAAAACGGTACCGCCCGAAGCCGTGCCGGTGTAGTTACCGTGCTCTGCACGGCTGGAGTCCAGACGCACGCCGTACAGGCCGATTGCATCAACACCGAACTGGACAGTGCCCTGGGTGTAACCGGAGATGAAGCGCAGATCGAAGCCCTGGCCCCATTCGGCGTTCTTGTTACGGGTGTTGGACGTCGCCGATGGCTGGCCATCGCGGTTGTCGGTGTTGATGTAGAAGTTACGCAGACCCAGGGTGGCCTTGCTGTCTTCGATGAAACCGGCGGCGCTTGCCTGCTGCGCCAAAACCCCTACGGCCACAGCCAGGGCCAAGGTGGACTTGTTCATTGTTTCGCTCCTATTGATTCTAATTTTTCTGTTGCTGGTCCTGGGTCGTACGCCCTGGATCCGCAGACGCGCCAATCGCGTCAACCGCTCTAAATCGGGGTTTTCATTGCTACAGGATACCTCGACATAAACCTTAAAAGAATTACCCAATTACTTTTAATGCCATTTGGCTATATACATCCGCAGCACGAAACCGAGGTATCGGCTGACAGGCCAATTCCTTGATGGTTGGTTTGTCGAGGGGTGAAATCGCCAAATCCGAGACGCATGGCGAGTCGGATGCGCCTACTTTATGCGCTTGGAGAAAAAGCTAAAAAGAATAAAAAATCATCATGTGCATTGTTTATGGAATATAAAACGCAGCGCAAAAAAAAAACCTCGCCGATGGGCGAGGTTTTCTTTGGGTGGCGCGTATTACAGGAAGCTGTAGGTGTAGTTGAAGATCAGACGGGTCTGGTCCTGGTCAGGGTTGGTGTTGCCACGATAAGCACCGTGACGCAGCGTCGTGCCAAACCCTTTCAGTGGACCCGTTTGAATCACGTAGTCTACGCGCAGGTCAGTTTCCCGCTCGTTCAGATCATCACCCACGCCGGACTTAGCCTTGATGTCCCGGCCATACAAGTACGCAGCCGAAGCTTTCAAGCCTGGCACACCCAATGACGCGAAGTCATAGGAGTACTGACCGTAGCTGGTGTTTTCACCGGCACGGATGAAGCTGCCCACGGTGGCGTCGGTGAATGAGTAGAAGCTGGAGCCACCGGCACCTTCTGGACGACCGTTACTATCGATCAAGCTTCCCTGGTTCAAGAAAACGAAGCCGCCGTCATCATTGACACGCTGATGGCCAAGCAGGAACGCACTGCCCCCCAGGGTGTAGGTGAACGTCGCGCTCCAGGTCTTGTTATCGACCTCGTTTATGTTCTTGGCATAACCACCGTTGTTGTTGAAGAAGTAGCCAGGATCGCCGTTCTTGCCATCGGAACTGCTGTCGAAATAACGAAGATCAGTCTTGAACGACTGGTTCGCCGCGATCGGGTAGACGTGCACCAGGCCGAGGAAGTTCTGCTTGTAGTAGTCTTCCAGGTTCGCATAGTAGTACTGCAGCAACAGGTCTTTGGTGACCTTCCAGTCAGCACCGGCGTAACGGAACTTGTTGCTGTCCTGGGTACCGCCAGCCACTGCCATGCCCGTGTCGTTGGAGGAAGCGCGACCCGACGCGTGCTCCAGTTGACCCAGGTTGAAGGTCACGTTGTCGATTTCCTTCGAGGAGATGGTGCCACCTTCGAAGGTCTGCGGCAGCAGACGGCTGTCGTTCGCAATCAGGATCGGCAGGTTAGGTGCCAGGCCGCCACCCAAGTGGGCCTCAGTCTTGGAGAAACGCGCCTTGACGTTGGCATCCAGACGGCTCCACTCGTCGGCAGACCTGTCGCCGTCGCTTGGGAAGAAGGAGTTGCTGTTACCCAGCGGGTGGTGACCCCTGCCGCCATCCAGGTGGATGCCGACCAGCGCCTGAGCATCGATACCGAAACCAACTGTTCCCTGAGTGAAGCCGGACAGGTAATCGAACTTCAGACCCTCAGCAGTTTCTCGCTGACGGTTCGCAGCAGTGCTGGCGCCTTCACGGACATCGGCGTCGTAATACATGGTCCGGGAACTGACGGAAGCCTTGCTGTCTTCCAGGAAACCTGCTGCGCCTGCCTGCTGCGCCAAAACCCCAACCGCCACGGCCAATGCCAAGGTGGACTTGTTCATTGTTTAGCTCCTCTCGTTTCTAATTCTTGTGTTCCTGGCTCAGAGTCGATGCCCCGATTCCTAAGATGCGCGATTAGCGCCGTACCGTGACCCACAAGTCAATCGTAACCATGTGTGTCTACGACCATAGTCTAATGCCCGTTTTTTTGGTCCCTGCAGGTCATGAAACTGTCACAAACCTGAAAAGAATAGACCAATTCTTTTCTCATACCTTTTAGGAATTTAACTCACCGCCGCGCACTACCCCAGCCTAGAGCGGTCGACTCATAAGCTAATTCCTAAATGGTATTTATTGGTCGTTTTTTAGATCATTTAGCGTTGACTCACTTCGGAAACAATTCCTTTACGCAAAGGCCGCCCCCCATGCGATTCAAGCGCGAACTATCCAGACCAATTGTTACAGTTTGTGTGTTGCTGGCACATTCTTTTTCCACTTATGCGGCAAATCTCACAGTGGGCTACCAGACTGGAATCGACCCGAGCAAAGTCCCCCAGGCCGACGGCATTTACGAAAAAACCATCGGCGAGAAAATCGACTGGCGTCGTTTCAATAGCGGTCCGGAAGTCGTCACCGCGATTGCCTCCGGCGATGTGCAGATCGGCAATCTGGGTTCCAGCCCACTGGCTGCGGCAGCCTCGCGCAAGCTTCCGATCGTCGCGTTCATTGTGTCCGCCCAGATCAATGCGGCCGAAGCCCTGGTGGTGCGCGACGGCAGCGGCATCAACAAACCGGAAGATCTGATCGGCAAAACCATCGCGACGCCGTTCGTCTCGACCTCCCACTACAGCCTGCTGGGTGCACTGAAGCACTGGGGCCTGGACATCTCGAAAGTCAAAGTGGTGAACCTGCAACCGGCGGAAATCGCCGCGGCCTGGAAACGTGGAGACATCGATGGGGCGTTCGTCTGGTCGCCGGCCCTGGGTGAAATTCGCAAGACTGGCAAGACCTTGACGGATGCCGCACAGGTCGGCCAATGGGGAGCTCCCACCTTCGAAGTGTGGGTGGCGCGCAAGGACTACGCCGAGAAGCATCCGGAAGTGGTCGCCAGGTTCGCCAAGGTCACCCTGGACTCTTTTGCCGACTATGCCGCGCACAAGGACAGCTGGACCGCTGACTCACTACCCGTGCAAAAAATCGCCAAACTGACCGGTGCCAACGCCGCTGACGTGCCGGAACTGCTGGCCGGCTCCGACTTCCCGGACGCCAAGGCGCAAAAGACCAGCGCACTGCTGGACGGCGGCACGGCGAAGGCGATTGGTGAGACCGCGAAATTCTTGAAGGAACAAGGGAAGGTTGAAACGGTGCTGCCGGATTATTCGCCGTATGTGAGCGCGAAGTTCGTCACCGAGTAATTGCTGAAGGCGGCTGCGCGGCCCATCGCGAGCAGGCTCGCCCACAGGTTCTGCGAACGACACAGAACCTTGTGGGAGCGAGCCTGCTCGCGATAGGACCACCACGGTCAAAGGGTCTTTTCGAAGATCTTCGAATTACGCTGATAGTTGTACAGCGACGCCCGCGCCGACGGCAGGCGCTCGACGCTGCTGGGCTCGAAACCACGCTCGCGGAACCAGTGCGCGGTGCGGGTCGTCAGGACGAACAGTGTCTTGAGCCCTTGCGCCCGTGCACGGGTTTCGATGCGCTCCAGCAGCTCATCCCCACGACCGCCATGACGGTACTCAGGGTTAACGGCCAGGCAGGCCAGCTCACCGGCATCGGAATCGGCAATCTGATACAGCGCCGCGCAGGCGATGATCATGCCTTCACGCTCGACCACACTGAACTGCTCGATCTCGCGCTCCAGCACCTCGCGGGAACGCCGCACCAGAATCCCCTGCTCTTCCAGCGGACTGATCAAGTCCAGCAGACCACCGACGTCTTCAATGGCCGCTTCGCGCACCACTTCAAATTGTTCCTGGGCGACCAGCGTGCCGCCACCGTCGCGGGTGAACAGTTCGGTCAGCAGAGCGCCATCCTCGGCATAGCTGACGATATGACTGCGTGCCACGCCGCCACGGCAGGCTTCTGCGGCGGCATCCAGCAGTTCCGCCTGATAATTGCTGCCCAGACGCTGCAAATGCGCCGGCACCTGTTGCGGACGCAATTCACGAACCAGACGGCCATGCTCATCGATCAAGCCAAGGTCTGCGCCAAACAGCAGCAGTTTGTCCGCGCCCAGATCAATGGCCGCGCGGGTGGCGACGTCTTCACAGGCGAGGTTGAAAATTTCACCGGTCGGCGAGTAGCCCAATGGCGACAGCAGCACGATGGAGCGCTCGTCCAGCAGGCGATTGATGCCCTTGCGGTCGACCCGGCGTACTTCGCCGGTGTGGTGATAGTCGACGCCTTCGAGCACGCCGATCGGTCGGGCCGTAACGAGGTTGCCGCTGGCCACGCGCAAGCGTGAGCCCTGCATCGGCGAGGAAGCCATGTCCATCGACAGCCGCGCTTCGATGGCGATGCGCAACTGGCCGACGGCATCGATCACGCACTCAAGCGTTGCCGCGTCGGTGATGCGCATGCCGTGATGGTAATGCGGGGTCAGGCCGCGAGCGGCGAGACGCGCTTCGATTTGCGGACGCGAACCGTGAACCAGCACCAGTCGTACGCCCAGGCTGTGCAACAGCACCAGGTCGTGGACGATATTGCCGAAGTTGGGATGCTCAACGCCGTCGCCGGGCAGCATGACGACGAAGGTGCAATCGCGGTGGGCGTTGATGTATGGCGAAGCGTGACGAAGCCAATTGACGTATTCGGGCATGAACCTGGGCCTGTAATAAATAGCAGCCGAAAAAAAGGGCGAAACAGAAAACGCACAGCGGGCTGATGGTTATCGTCGGAACAGGCTTGGCGACACGCGCGCTCTCCTCATGAATACGGGGTTGGGTACCGGCAATTTAACCGCAAACACCTGTAGGAGCGAGCTTGCTCGCGATGGTGGTAGAGCTACCGCGTTGCTCCAGGCAGCTCTCGTCATCGTTGACGTCCATCGCGAGCAGGCTCGCTCCTACAGGGGGTTGTTTGCCGGTGTCAGGCAGTAATGTTCAATCAACTGACGTAATAGATGCACCGTAGGCTGCAAACGTGACATTTCGAGGTATTCCCCCGGCTGGTGGGCGCAGGCGATATCGCCCGGGCCGAGCACCAGTGTCTCGCAGCCAAGTTGCTGAAGATAAGGCGCTTCGGTGCCGAACGCCACTGCTTCGGCCGTATGACCGGTGAGCTTTTCGGCGATCCGCACCAGTTCCGCGTCTTCGGCCTGTTCGAACGGCGGCACTTCGGGGAACAGTGGTGCGTAATCGATCTTGACCTGATGCCGTTCGGCAATCGGGTTGAGCTTCTGCAAAATCGCCGCGCGCAGGGCTTTGGGGTCCATGCCCGGCAATGGCCGCAGGTCGAACTCCAGCGAACATTGCCCGCAAATACGGTTGGGGTTATCGCCACCATGAATACAGCCGAAATTCATCGTCGGCATCGGCACGCTGAATTGTGGATTGCGAAATTCACGCTGCCACAACAGACGCAGTCCCCGCAGTTCGCCAATGGCATCGTGCATGGCTTCGAGGGCGCTGTGCCCCAGGCGTGGGTCGGAGGAGTGGCCGCTCTGCCCGAGAATGTCGATGCGCTCCATCATGACGCCTTTGTGCATGCGAATCGGCTTGAGCCCGGTCGGCTCGCCGATCACCGCCGCTCGCCCCAACAGCCGTCCGGCTTGTGCGAGGGCGCGTGCGCCAGACATCGAACTCTCTTCATCGCAGGTGGCCAGGATCAGCAGCGGCTGCTTGAACGGCTGATCGAGCAGCGGTTTGACCGCCTCGATGGCCAGGGCGAAAAAGCCCTTCATGTCACAACTGCCCAGGCCGACCCAGCGACCGTCGACTTCGGTCAGCTTCAGCGGGTCGGTCTGCCACAGCGCGCCATCGAACGGCACGGTGTCACTGTGGCCGGCCAGCACCAGACCGCCAGGACCGGAGCCGAAACTGGCCAACAGGTTGAATTTACCGGGACTGACCTGCTGGATGTCGCAGGCGAAACCCAGGTCGCCGAGCCAGGCGGCCAGCAGGTCGATCACCGGGCGATTGGATTGATCGAGATTCGCCTGGGTGCAACTGACCGACGGTGCAGCGATCAATGCAGCGAACTGATCTTTCATGGACGGCAAAGGCATCGCTGGCTCCCACTCGCGGATTGAAGTCCATCATAGAACCATCCGGCGACAGGAATAAACCGTCGCAGGGCGGAGCAAGGACGACTCCTGTACACTGCACGACCTTGGCAGCCACACATTCCCCCGGCTGCGCTCCCGATCCTGGATTTTCCGGCCATGCAGAAAGAAACCGAAATCAAACTCCGCGTCAGCCGCGAAACCCTCGCTGCTCTGCGCGAGCACCCGCTACTGAAAAAACGCAACAAAAGTGGCTGGGACCGCCGTGAGTTGATGAACCAGTACTTCGACACGCCCGAGCGCGATCTGGCCCGCGCCAAGGTCGCCCTGCGCCTGCGCAAGGATGGCGAAGAAGTCATTCAAACGCTCAAGACCCGTGGCCAGAGCGTCGCCGGTCTGTCCGAGCGCAATGAGTACGACTGGCACCTGCCCAAAGCCAAGCTCGACGTGAAGAAGCTCGACGGTGAATGCTGGCCCGAAGCCCTGGCTGAATTGGACAAGAAAACCCTGAAGCCGATTTTCACCACTGATTTTGTCCGCGAACGCGCCGAAATCGCCTGGGGCCGCGGCAAGACCAAAGTGGTCATCGAAGCCGCGCTGGACCTGGGCCACGTGGTGGTGGGCAAACAGAAAGAAGAAATCTGCGAGCTGGAACTGGAATTGCGCGAAGGCGAACCGGCCGCGTTGCTGGAACTGGCCGCCGAGCTGGCCGCGACCCTGGCCCTGATGCCCTGCGACATCAGCAAGGCCGAACGCGGCTATCGCCTGTACGACGCCAACAGTTATTCGTTGAGCCTGCCGGCACCGCAGATCACCGCCGAAACGCCGCTGGACGACGCCTTCGCCGCCCTGAGCTGGCACTTGCTGGGCAGCAGCCAGCGTCTGGCCGAACAATATCGCTTCAATGGCCACTGGCGCCTGCTGCAGGACTGGGTGGAAAACCTCGCCGAATTGCGCGCGCTGGTCAGCAGCCTCGGCCAGGCTGCGCCGCGTCAATCGACCCACGACCTGCGCGTCGCGCTTGATGCCCTGCTCGAAGACTGGCGTCCGCTGGTCCAGGCCGGCCTGGATGACGAAGATGTACGCAAAGCCGCGCCGGAGCAGTTCCTTGAAGAACTCGAAGACCCGCGCTGGGGCCTGTTCTCCCTGAACACCTCGCGCTGGTTGCTCGCTCGCACCTGGGCCGCCGACCGCAATACCCGCGGCAATCGCCAGGGCGCCGCGCAACTGGGCAGCTGGTTGCCACGCCTGCTGGGCGAAGAAGCCAACTCGCTGCAATTGCAGCGTTACCAGCAGCAACCGGAAGACCTGGCCGAGCAACTGCCGCGTATTGAACGCATCCAGGCCTGGCTACACCACGCGCGTCACGTGCTGGACATCCCGGAAATGGATCGCCTGTATGGCGAGCTGAACAAGCTGGCGCAACTGGCCAACGAACCGATCACCGACGAAACCCTGGATGCGCGCAAGCAGCAGGCGATTGCGGTTTATCAGAATCGTGCCTGGAAGATGCTTCTGCGCCTGTAATACCGCCATCGCGGGCAAGCCCGCTCCCACAGGTTCAGTGCAATACCTGTGGGAGCGAGCCTGCTCGCGATAAGGCCAGCACAGTCACCACAACACTTCAGACCGGTAAACTGGTGGTCGACTTGATCTCCGACAACGCCACAACCGAATTGACCTCCTGAATCCCCGGCACCAGCGATAGTTTCTCGAAGAAAAATCGCTCATACGCCTCGATGTCTGCCGCGACGATCCGCAGCATGAAATCCACCGCTCCCATCAATACATAACACTCCAGCACTTCGGGAAAGCCGCGAATGGCTTCGGTGAACTCGGTGAAATTCGAGCGTCCGTGGGCGTTGAGTTTGACCTGCGCGAAAATCTGCGTGTTGAGCCCGATTTTCTTGCGGTCGAGCAACGTCACCTGACCCCGAATGATCCCCTCCTCTTTCATCCGCTGAATCCGCCGCCAGCACGGTGACTGCGACAGCCCCACCTGTTCGGCAATCTGCGCACTGGAGAGCGAAGCGTCCTCTTGCAGCAACGCGAGAATCCTGCGGTCGTAGCTATCCAGTTCGCTCTGCATAAAAAAACCCTTGATTAGCGAATTTATGAATTAAACGATTCGGCTTAGCCGCCATACGCCCCATCATAGATAAGAAATACCCGGCCACGAATGTAAAAATTTCTCCAGTGATTTGGAGATCGACCATGCCGTATCTGGAAGCCGTGAACACCCCGCCCACCCGCGCCGATGTCTGGAACGTCAGCAACACGCTCTGCCGCGTTCGCTATCAGTTGCTGGCCGAAGCCGAGCCGGACCTGCTTTGCCGCGCATTGAACCTGTTCGCCCTGCAGTTTCTGACGCCGGAACAGGTGAACGTGCAGCGCCAGGACGACCTGATGGACATCCATGTAATCGTCGACGGGTTGACCTGGCACCGTGCCCAGGTGATTGCGGAAAAACTGCGTAACCTGATCAGCATCTGCTCGGTCGATCTGCAATCGGCGGATTCTGCCTGGGGCGAAACGGCTCAGGCGACAGGCTGAAAGAAGTCGATACGGCTTGGTCGGGTAGTGGCCCAGCGGTCGGCAGGGTCACGACTATCCTTTGCGAACTGTCGTTCACAAGGAGCCCGCATGTCCGTTCAACTCGCCCTTCAGGACCGCTGGCTGGATCTCAGTGATTTGCTGCGTGAACTGGTCGCCCAGGGCTTTATCAACCAGGATTCGGCCGAACACGCGCTCAACGCCCGCCGCCGCCATGTCGCCAATGGCCAGATGCACCCCCTGGAGTTCATCGCCAGCCAACAGCTGGAGGACCTCAGCCGACCCGGCAAACACCTCGACCTCGAAAGCCTGACGCTGTGGCTGTCGCAGCAGGCTGGCCAGCCTTACTTGCGCATCGATCCGCTGAAGATCAACGTCGCCGCCATCACGCCCTTGATGTCCTACGCCTTCGCCCAACGCCACAAGATTCTGGCGGTGTCCATCGATCGCGACGCTGTGACCGTGGCCAGCGCACAACCCTACGTCAAAGGCTGGGAAGCCGACCTGACCCATGTGCTGAAGCTGCCCATTAAACGTGTGGTGGCCAATCCGGTGGATATCCAGCGCTTCAGCGTGGAGTTCTTTCGCCTGGCCAAGTCGGTCAGCGGCGCGAATAACGCCGATCAGCCATTCAACACCCTGGGCAATTTCGAACAGCTGCTCAATCTCGGCGCCAGCGACCAGGAGCCGGACGCCAACGACGCGCACATCGTCAACATTGTCGACTGGCTGTTCCAGTACGCTTTCCAGCAACGTGCCAGCGATATCCACATCGAGCCCCGACGCGAACAGGGCACGGTGCGTTTTCGCATCGACGGCGTGCTGCACAACGTCTACCAATTCCCGCCACAGGTCACCATGGCCATCGTCAGCCGCCTGAAAAGCCTGGGCCGGATGAACGTTGCGGAGAAACGCAAACCCCAGGACGGCCGGGTGAAGACCAAGACCCCGGAGGGTGGCGAAGTCGAGTTGCGGCTATCGACACTGCCGACAGCCTTCGGCGAAAAAATGGTCATGCGGATCTTCGACCCGGAGGTGCTGCTCAAGGACTTCGATCAGCTCGGGTTTTCAGCCGACGATCTGCGGCGCTGGCACGACATGACGCGCCAGCCCAACGGCATCATTCTGGTCACCGGGCCAACGGGGTCCGGCAAGACCACCACGCTCTACACCACGCTGAAAAAACTGGCGACGCCGCAGGTCAACCTCTGCACCATCGAGGACCCGATCGAAATGGTCGAGCCGGCGTTCAATCAGATGCAGGTCCAGCACAACATCGACCTGAGCTTCGCCGCCGGCGTGCGCGCACTGATGCGACAAGACCCGGACATCATCATGATCGGCGAGATTCGCGACCTCGAAACCGCGGAAATGGCCATTCAGGCGGCCCTCACCGGGCACCTTGTGCTGTCGACCCTGCACACCAATGACGCGCCCGGCGCCATCAGTCGCCTGCTGGAACTTGGCGTACCGCATTATTTGATCAAGGCCACGCTACTGGGGGTCATGGCCCAGCGACTGGTGCGCACCTTGTGCCCGCACTGCAAGGCTCCGCAAGACCTGAGTGAAGAGGATTGGCAGACCCTGACCCGCCCCTGGCAAGCGCCGCTCCCCACCCATGCGCAACGCGCCATCGGCTGCCTGGAATGCCGCGACACCGGCTATCACGGCCGCGCCGGGGTCTACGAAATCATGCAACTGACTGATGGTCTCAAGGCGCTGATCAACCCGGACACGGACTTGCTCGCCGTGCGGCGTCAGGCCTTTAAGGAAGGCATGCGCAGTCTGCGATTGTCCGGTGCGCAGAAAGTGGCGGCCGGTGTGACGACCATCGAGGAGGTGCTGCGAGTGACGCCACAGAGTGAGCAAAAGTAGATTGGCCGCAGTGGAACTCGATTGGGGGAATCGCTATCAAACACCGGAGTTAACCCTGTGGAGTCACTTTTATGCGTCTGAAACTTGCTGTCGCAACCATCGCCCTGCTGTCCCTGCCTGTCGGTTCGGCGATGGCCGATAGCTTTTGGCGTAACGTCATTTCCTCCGGTGCCACCACCGGTTCGACCTACCTGACGTTCAAGGATCACAAGCTGATCGTCGCCGCCCAGGACGATGCCGGCAGCTTCGTCGCCAGCGACGGCGGCATCCGCGGCCCATACCTGGAAGCCGCCATGCAGAAAGTCCGCGCCGACAACCCGGGCCTGCAGGCGACAGACATGGAACTGGCGAATGCGATCCTGGCGAAGAATGCCGTGGCGTCGGAATAAGCCTTCAAGTTGAATAAAAATGCCGCTCAAATGGAGCGGCATTTTTATGGCCAACACAAATCCCCTTGTAGGAGCTGGCTTGCCATCGATGGTGGGTCAGCCAAATTGATGTCGACTGACACTCCATCGCTGGCAAGCCAGCTCCTACATGGGATGCGTGTTTATCAGCGGTACTCATCCACCGGCACACACGCACAAAACAGATTTCGGTCGCCGTAGACATTGTCCACCCGATTCACCACCGGCCAATACTTGTGGGCCTTGGTGTGAGCGTCCGGCGTAACGGCCTGCTCGATGCTGTAAGGCCGCTCCCAGACACCGGTGATATCGGCCAGGGTATGCGGCGCACGTTTCAGCGGGTTGTCCTCGCCCGGCCAGTTGCCGTTCTGCACCTCGGTAATTTCCGCGCGAATGCTCAGCATCGCGCCGATAAAGCGGTCCAGTTCTGCCTTCGATTCACTTTCGGTGGGTTCGACCATCAAGGTCCCAGGCACCGGGAACGACATGGTTGGCGCATGGAAGCCATAGTCCATCAGGCGCTTGGCCACATCCTCTTCGCTGATACCGGTCAGCGCCTTGAGGGGGCGCAGGTCGAGAATGCACTCGTGGGCTACCCGCTCGTTGCGCCCGGTGTAGAGCACCGGGAACGCCCCGGACAGGTGTTGCGCCAGGTAATTCGCGGCAAGGATCGCCACTTCACTGGCGTCCGCCAGTTGCGGCCCCATCATGGCGATGTACATCCAGCTGATCGGCAGAATGCTCGCGCTGCCCCAGGGGGCAGCACTGACGGCACCATTCTGCGCCAGCGGCCCGTCGATCGGCACCACCGGGTGATTGGCAACGAAGGGTGCCAGGTGTGCGCGCACGCCAATCGGACCCATGCCCGGACCGCCGCCGCCGTGGGGGATGCAGAAGGTTTTGTGCAGGTTCATGTGCGATACATCCGCACCAATGTCCGCCGGACGCGCAAGCCCGACCTGGGCATTGAGGTTGGCACCGTCCATGTAGACCTGACCGCCATGGCTGTGGATCACCTCACAGATCTCGCTGATGCCTTCCTCGTACACCCCATGGGTCGAAGGATAAGTCGCCATCAGGCAGGCGAGTTTGTCCCCGGCCTGCGCAGCCTTGTCTTTCAAGTCCTCCAGATCGACGTTGCCCGCCTCATCGCATTCGACAATCACCACGCGCATCCCGGCCATCTGCGCTGAAGCCGGGTTGGTGCCGTGGGCGGAGGACGGGATCAGGCAGATGTCCCGGGTACCCTGATGCCGGCTCTCGTGGTATTTGCGAATGGCCAGCAACCCGGCGTACTCGCCCTGGGCACCGGAGTTGGGTTGCATGCAGATCGCATCGAAACCGGTGATCGCGCACAGCCAACGCTCCAGCTCTTCGATCATCAGCGCATAACCGGCAGCCTGCTCTTTCGGTGCGAACGGATGCAGATTGGCGAATTGCGGCCAGGTAATCGGGATCATCTCGCTGGTGGCATTGAGCTTCATGGTGCAGGAGCCCAACGGGATCATCGATTGATTGAGCGCCAGGTCCTTGTTTTCCAGCTGCTTGAGGTAACGCAGCATCTCGGTTTCGCTGTGATGGGCGTTGAATACCGGATGGCGCAGATAAGGCGAGGTACGCGCCAGGGCCCCGGGAATGCCGGGGCTCAGGGTTTCGGCGTCCAGTTCTTCAACCTTGAGCCCATGATCGGCGCCCAGGAACACATCGAACAGTTTCGCCACCGTGGCTTCGCCACAGGTTTCGTCCAGGCTCACACCCAATCGCCCGCGCCCCAGAATGCGCACATTGATCTGCGCAGCCTGGGCGCTTTCAATGATCGCGGTCTGGGTGCCGCCGACGTCCAGGGTCAGGGTGTCGAAGAAGTGTTCATTGACGCGGATCAGGCCCTTGCGCTCAAGGCCGGCGGCGAGGATGCAGGTCAGGCGATGCACGCGCTGGGCGATCCGCTTCAACCCTTCAGGGCCATGATAGACCGCGTAGAAACTGGCGATATTGGCCAGCAGTACCTGGGCCGTGCAGATGTTCGAGTTGGCCTTCTCCCGGCGGATATGTTGCTCACGGGTCTGCAGCGCCATGCGCAGGGCCACATTGCCACGCGCGTCTTTCGACACGCCGATGATCCGCCCGGGTATCGCACGTTTGTATTCGTCGCGGCTGGCAAAAAACGCTGCGTGAGGCCCGCCGTAGCCCATCGGTACGCCGAAACGCTGGGAGGAGCCGAACACCACGTCCGCGCCCAACTCCCCCGGAGGGGTCAGTAACAACAGACTCAACAGATCGGCGGCGACACACGCCAATGCCTGCTGGGCATGCAGGTGATCGATCAAGGGCCGCAGATCGCGAATCTCGCCGTGAGTGTCGGGAT
Organism: Pseudomonas moorei; assembly: GCF_008801475.1. Lineage (GTDB taxonomy): Bacteria > Pseudomonadota > Gammaproteobacteria > Pseudomonadales > Pseudomonadaceae > Aquipseudomonas > Aquipseudomonas moorei. The sequence continues at coordinate 235,413 of NZ_VZPP01000002.1, forward strand.
ATTGCAGCAGTGCACCGAACACCTGGTGCTGTTTCAGGTTATCCACAGGGCCGATGACCAGCTCGAACCCAAAGCCTTCGGCACGGGTCTGCACCACGGATATCGTCTGCGGATGGCAATTTTCGTCGACGAAGAAAATATTGCTTTTGGATTTGGCCACCCGCTTGGCCAAGGCCATGGCTTCCGCCGCCGCTGTGGCTTCGTCGAGCAACGAGGCATTGGCCAGCTCAAGGCCCGTGAGGTCGATGGTCAGTTGCTGGAAATTCAACAACGCTTCGAGACGTCCCTGGGCAATTTCCGGCTGATAGGGTGTGTACGCGGTGTACCAGCCGGGATTTTCCAGCACGTTGCGCAGAATGACAGCGGGTGTGAGCGTGCCGTGATAGCCCATGCCGATCAGGCTGGTCCAGACCTGGTTCTGCTCGGCGTAGCCCCGCAACTTGGCCAAGGCGGCTTCTTCATCGAGGGCCGGCGGCAGGTCAAGCGCCCGGTTCAGACGAATGCCCGGCGGCACCGTTTGCTCGATCAACTCGACCCGGCTGCCGAGACCGAGGCTGTCGAGCATCGCCTGTTGCTCGGCGGCATCGGGCCCCAGGTGACGGCGAAGGAAGGCATTGGGATCGCGTAACTGGCTCAGGGACGGCAACTGGGACATGACGGGCTCTCTCTGGACTGGCGCTCAGCGTCGATGCAACACGGTCAAACCAGCATAGCAGCCGCTGCCGACACCGAGAGCATGGCGCTGCCGGGCATTACGGATCATCATGTCCGTCGCTTACCCAATACTTGCTGATGAGGTGCCTTCATTTATGAGCCAACTGCCTTTCCTGCCCTTCTCCAAACCCACTATCGACGAAGCCACCATCGCCGCCGTCGGCGAGGTCCTGCGTTCGGGCTGGATTACCAGCGGCCCCAAGGTTCAGGCCTTTGAAGCGCAACTGTCGGAATATTTTGGCGGACGCCCGGTGCGCACGTTCAATTCCGGCACCTGCACCATGGAAATCGCCTTGCGCATCGCCGGCATCGGACCGGGTGACGAAGTGATCACCACTCCGATTTCCTGGGTCGCCACCGCCAACGTTATTCTGGAAGTTGGCGCCACACCGGTGTTTGCCGACATCGACCCGGTGACCCGCAACATCGATCTGGATCAGCTGGAAGCCGCGATCACCCCGCGCACCAAAGCCATCATCCCGGTGTATCTGGCCGGGCTGCCCGTGGACATGACTCGCTTGTACGCACTGGCTCACAAGCATGGCCTGCGGATCATCGAAGACGCGGCACAAGCGTTGGGCTCAAGCTGGAACGGCCAGCGCATTGGCTCGACCGGCGATTTCGTTTCCTTCAGCTTTCAGGCAAACAAGAACGTCACCTCGTCGGAGGGCGGCTGCCTGGTGCTGAACAATGCCGAAGAAGTGAAGCTGGCGGAAAAGTACCGTCTGCAAGGCGTTACGCGCAGCGGCTTTGATGGCCTGGACGTCGATGTGCTGGGCGGCAAGTTCAACATGACCGATGTCGCCGCGGCCATCGGCCTGGGGCAATTTGCTCATCTCGAAGCGATCACCGCTCATCGGCGTGAACTGGCCAAACACTACTTCGCCTGCTTTGGCGAAGATTTTGAAGCGCAATACGGGGCGCAACTCCCCCCGGCGGACTTCGAAAACAGCAACTGGCATTTGTTCCAGCTGGTATTGCCTGAGCGTCAGGATGGCAAACCGGCCCGAGCCACCTTCATGGAACAGATGCAGGCATTGGGTATCGGTATCGGCTATCACTACCCGCCGATTCACTTGCTGAGTCTTTACCGCGAGCGCGGTTTCAAGGAGGGGATGTTCCCGACAGCCGAACGGGTGGGACGCTTGATTGTTTCGCTGCCGATGTTTACCGCGATGACCAAAGCGGACGTCGAGCGTTCGGTGGCAGCGGTCAAAGCCGTACTGAAGCCTTGAGTCCAACCTTGCAGGAGCCGGCTTGCCGGCTCCTGCGGGGCGGGTCTTACTCGCCGATGGCGGCCTTGTAACCCGCCGCGTCGAGCAGCTTGTCCAGGTCAGCGGCGTTGCTTGGCTTGAGTTTGAAGATCCACGCGCCGTACGGGTCGGAGTTCAACAGCTCTGGCGAGCCGCTCAGCTCTTCGTTGATCGCGATCACTTCACCGGCAACCGGGGAGTAGATGTCGGACGCTGCTTTTACCGATTCCACCACACCGGATTGATCACCGGCTGCAAAGGTTTTTCCGACTTCGGTCAGCTCGACAAACACCACATCACCCAGCGCTTCCTGCGCGTGATCGCTGATGCCCACGGTGACGGTGCCATCGGCTTCCAGGCGTGCCCATTCGTGACTTTCGGCAAAACGCAGGTCGGCAGGGATATCGCTCATGTTCTGTATCCTCGGGAATTGTCGGCGGTCAATGCCGCCAGAATAGGTTAAATCAAGGTTTTGCCATGGCGTACGAAGGTCGGTTTGACCACTCGGACCGGGTACCACTTGCCACGGATTTCCACTTCTGCGCGGTCGGCAGTTGCCATTGGCACGCGCGCCAGTGCAATCGACTTGCTAAGCGTAGGAGAGAAACTACCACTGGTGATCTCCCCTTCGCCAACATCAGCGATGCGGACCACTTGATGAGCGCGTAATACCCCACGCTCCTCGAGGACCAGCCCGACCAGCCGATGCTGTATACCGCCGGCCTGTTCAGCCTCCAGGGCCGCACGACCGATGAACTGGCGGGTGGCCGGTTCCCAGGCAATGCTCCAGGCCATGTTGGAGACCAGCGGTGAAACATCCTGGCCGATGTCCTGCCCGTACAGATTCATGCCGGCCTCAACCCGCAAGGTATCCCGTGCGCCAAGGCCGATCGGGGAAATGCCCGCCCCGACCAGATCGTTGAAGAATCCCGGTGCCTGATTGGCTGGCAGAATGATTTCCAGGCCGTCTTCACCTGTGTAGCCTGTGCGCGCGATGAACCAGTCCCCATCGGGTTGGCCTTCGAAAGGCTTGAGGAGCTGGATGAGATTGCCACGGGACTGGGTGACCAGTTCGCCTACTTTTTGCCTGGCGTGGGGGCCTTGGATGGCCAGCATCGCCAGCTCCGAGCGCTCATTGAGCTGCACGTCAAAGCCGTCGAGATGAGCCTGCATCCACGCCAGATCCTGATTGCGGGTCGAGGCGTTGACTACCAGGCGATAACCGTCGTCGAGGCGATAAACGATCATGTCGTCGACGATGCCACCTTGCTCGTTGAGCATGGCGCTGTACAAGGCACGGCCAGAGCTGTGCAAACGTTCGACGTCATTGGTCAGCAGATGCTGAAGCCAGGCCTTGGCCTGGGACCCGCCGACATCGATCACGGTCATGTGGGATACATCGAACACACCGCAATCGCGGCGCACCTGATGGTGTTCCTCGACCTGCGATCCGTAATGCAAAGGCATATCCCAACCGCCAAAATCGACCATCTTCGCGCCGAGGGCGAGATGAAGGTCATACAGAGGCGTACGCTGTCCCATGGGTTTCTCCTTCCGGGCGTGGCGAAGGTGCGGTTGAATGTCTATTCGGGTGAAAGCCTTGAAATAAAGGGCCTCCAGCCGATTTTCACTACCGTGTCTGTCAGACGGACCGCACCGAATGCCGCGCATTGTAGCTGCAAGGTGGAGGACTGACACCTAGCTGTTTCGATGTGCTGAACGTCGGATCAATCCGATGACCGGTAGCAGCCCGACCAATACCAGGGTCAACGCCGGCAAAGAGGCCCTCGCCCACTCACCCTCGCTGGTCATTTCAAAGATCCGAACCGCCAGCGTATCCCAGCCAAACGGACGCATCAGCAGGGTCGCGGGCATTTCCTTGAGCACGTCGACAAAGACCAGCAGTGCGGCGCTCAACGAGCCGGGCAACAGCAACGGCAGATACACTTTGAAAAACAGTCGTGGGCCACTGACGCCAAGGCTACGGGCCGCTTCGGGCAAAGAAGGCCGTATACGCGCCAGACTGCTTTCCAGGGGCCCATAGGCCACGGCAATGAAGCGCACCAGATATGCCAGCAACAACGCCGACAGACTGCCCAACAAAAAAGGTCTGCCGGCCCCACCGAGCCAACCGGAGAGCGGAATCACCAGCTCGCGATCCAGGTAACTGAACGCCAGCATGATCGACACCGCCAGCACCGAGCCGGGCAAGGCGTAGCCCAGATTGGCCAGACTGACTCCGGCACGGATCCCTGGCGTGGGTGCCAGGCGCCTGGCGAATGCCAACACCAGAGCGACACTGACCGTGATCAGCGCGGCCATCGCGCCCAGGTACAGGGTGTGGACGATCAGTCCGGCGTACCGCTCATCCAGATCGAAGCGTCCACGCTGCCAGAACCACACCAGCAATTGCAGCATCGGAATGACAAAGGCACAGGCAAAGACCAGGCCGCACCAGCTCATGGCCAGCAGCGCTTTGAACCCCCGCAGGTGATACAAGGCCTTGACCCTTGGCCGCTCATTACTCGCCCGGTTGGCACCCCGTGCGCGACGCTCGCCGTACAGCACCACCATCACCACCAACAGCAACAGGCTGGCCAGTTGCGTGGCGGTGGAGAGACTGAAAAACCCGTACCAGGTCTTGTAGATCGCGGTAGTAAAGGTGTCGAAGTTGAACACCGACACCGCGCCGAAATCCGCCAGGGTTTCCATCAACGCCAATGCCACGCCCGCGCCGATGGCCGGTCGCGCCATGGGCAAGGCCACCCGCCAGAAAGCCTGCCATGGCGATTGCCCGAGGACGCGCGCCGCTTCCATCAAACCCTTGCCCTGAACCAGGAACGCGGTACGTGCCAGCAGATAAACGTAGGGATAAAAGACCAGCACCAGAACCAGAATCACCCCGCCCGTGGAACGCACCCGAGGCAAGCGCATGCCCGTTCCGAACCATTCGCGCAGCAGGGTTTGCACAGGGCCGGCGAAATCCAGCAAGCCGACGAAAACGAAGGCCAGCACATAGGCCGGTATCGCAAACGGCAGCATCAATGCCCAGTCCAGCCAACGCCGGCCGGGGAATTCGCACAGGCTGGTGAGCCAGGCCAGGCTCACGCCCAGCAACGTGACGCCAACACCGACGCCGAGCACCAGCATCAGCGTGTTGCCCAGCAAGCGTGACATCTGCGTGTCCCACAGATGGGACCAGATTGGCTGATCGATGGTTTGCCAGGAAAGCAGCAAAACGCTCAGGGGCAGTAGGACCAGCGCAGCAATGGCGAAGACCAGCGGGTACCAGCGGCGTTGGGCGGGGTGGGCCAAGGAAAAACTCTCTAACGGATGAGATAGATACAACAGCAGCTCCCCTGCTGGAGCTGGCTATCCAGTGAACCGGTCAGCACGGTTGTCAGGTACACCGCCTTCGCTGGCAAGCCGGCTCCTACAGGGCCAAGGCGCTTGGCCCATAGACAAAACGCCCCGCATTGGCGGGCGCAGTCTACTAAGCAACTCAGTTCCAGCCAGCGCGATCCATCATGCGAATCGCCTCGGCCTGACGCTTGCCGGCGACTTCCACCGGCAAGGTGTCGGCCACGAACTGCCCCCAGGCAGCGACTTCAGCCGATGGATGCACGGCAGGGTTGGCCGGAAACTCCTGGTTGACGTCAGCGAAGATTTTCTGCGCCTCAGGCGTGGTCATCCACTCCACCAGCGCCTTGGCGGCTTCCGGATGCGGCGCGTGCCTGGTCAGACCGATGCCGGACAGATTGACGTGCACGCCTCGATCCGCCTGGTTTGGCCAGAACAGCTTCACTGGAAGGTCAGGTTTCTGCTTGTGCAGACGGCCGTAGTAGTAGGTGTTGACGATGCCGACGTCGCATTGGCCGGCCTTGATGGCTTCCAGCACCGCGACATCGTCGGAGAACACGTCGGTGGACAGGTTGTTGACCCAGCCCTTGAGGACCTTCTCGGTTTTCTCGGCGCCGTGGACTTCGATCATGGTGGCGGTCAGAGACTGGTTGTAGACCTTCTTCGCCGTGCGCAGGCACAGGCGGCCTTCCCAGTTCTTGTCGGCCAGGGCTTCGTAGGTGGTCAATTCACCCGGTTTCACCCGTTCGGTGGAATAGGCGATGGTCCGCGCCCGCAGGCTCAGGCCGGTCCAGGCGTGTGAGGATGCGCGGTACTGAGGCGGGATGTTGGCGTCGATGGTTTTCGAGGGGAACGGCTGGAGGATACCCATCTGCTCGGCTTGCCAGAGGTTGCCGGCGTCGACGGTCAGCAACAGGTCGGCGGTAGCGTTCTCGCCCTCGGCCTTGATCCGCTGCATCAGCGGGGCTTCCTTGTCGGTGATGAACTTCACCTTCACCCCGGTTTTCGCGGTGTAGGCATCGAAGACCGGTTTGATCAGCTCATCGATACGCGAGGAGTAGACCACCACCTCGTCGGCAGCCTGGGCGACGGTGCTGCCGATCAGGGTCAGGGCCAGTGCGGTCAATAGACGCTTTGGTGCCAACATGGGAGCGGTCTCTCGATTGAAAAAGTGAGGGCAAATGATAAGGACTCACATTTAGCTTCTCAATCGAACAGTTTGCGGAGGAGTTACCAGATGTTGCACCGCAGGAAATCCACGGCGGATGTTCTGGCCCCATCGCGAGCAAGCTCTCGATGGGGTCATTAGCCTCGGTAAAAATCTCAGGCCTTGGCCAGCGCCGGTAAGTCCCCGGTCAACCCAAGGGCCTCACGCACGAACAACGCCTTGGCCTCGGGCATTTGCTCGACCATTTTCAACCCGGCATTTCGCAACCAGCGCACCGGCAACGGATCGGCCTGGAACAAGCGCTCGAAACCCTCCATCGCCGCCATCAACGCCAGGTTATGGGGCATGCGCCGGCGCTCGTAGCGACTGAGCACTTTCACATCCGCCAGACGTTCACCCCGGCTTGACGCTTGCAGCAGCACTTCGGCCAGCACGGCGGCATCGAGGAACCCGAGGTTTACGCCTTGGCCGGCCAACGGGTGAATGGTGTGCGCCGCATCACCGATCAGGGCCAGGCCTTCAGCGACGTAACGCTTGGCATGTCGCTGACGCAGCGGTACACACAGGCGAGGGTCGGCGCTGAGCACAGTACCGAGCCGGCCTTCAAAGGCCCGCTCCAGCGCGCGACAGAAGCCTTCGTCATCCATGGCCATCAGCTGTTCGGCTTCACCGGGGGTGGTCGACCAGACGATCGAGCACCAATCCTGCTGACCGTCCCGTTCCAGCGGCAGGAACGCCAACGGGCCGTTATCGGTAAAGCGCTGCCAGGCGGTCATTTGATGAGGTTTTGAGCTGCGCACGCTGGTGACGATTGCATGGTGCATGTAATCCCACTCACGGGTCGCGACACCGGTCAGGCGCCGCACCGCCGAATTGGCACCATCTGCCGCGATCACCAGAGGCGCGCGCAGGGTACGGCCGTCGGCCAGGGTGAGCAGCCAGTCGTCACCAGAGCGGCGCATTTGTTCCAGGCGCGCATTGGCCAGCATGCCCAGGTCGCAGTCGTGCAAGCGATCAAGCAAGGCGTCCTGAACCACGCGATTCTCGATGATATGGCCCAGTGCATCGGCATGCACACTGGCGGCCGAGAAGTGGATTTCTCCAGTGCCGCTGCCGTCCCAGACATGCATGTCGCGGTAAGGACTGCTGCGGCGGCTGACGATGCCATCCCAGACACCCAAGCGCTCAAGAATCCGCTGACTGGCGGCAGACAAGGCGCTCACTCGCGGCTCGAATGGCGCCTGGGCGTCAAAGGGTTTGACGCTCAAAGGGCTGCCGTCCAGCAGCAGGACTTCCAGCCCGCTGTCCTGCAACGCCAGCGCGAGGGCGCTGCCGACCATTCCAGCCCCGACAATCAGCAGATCTGCGCGCATTTCCATGCTTTAAGCCTGTCTCGCTTGCGGCTTGAGCCGCACGTAAAGGGTTTTTCCGACTCGCGCCACCAGGTGGCCGGCGCCGTCGTGAATATCGACCTGCAATTGCGGCAGGTACTTGTCGCCACCCGCAGTCTGCCGACGGATCTCGTCGAGCAGGGTGTCATCGATGTTGAAACGGGCATACACCGTGCCTTTGCCCGGCGCGATGAAGTCGATGTCGGCGGCTTTGTCCCAGACGATGTAATGACGCCCGAGGTTTTCCATGAGCATCAACATGAAGAACGGGTCGACCATGGAATACAGGCTGCCACCGAACTGCGTGCCCACGTAATTGCGGTTGTACCAGCTCAAGCCCATGGACACCTGGATGTCGCGAAAATCATCGCTGATGTGCCGCACCCGAACCCCGGCACCTAGGTACGGCGGGTAGAGACCCATAAACCAGCGCATCAGCCGCGCCTTGCCGATCTTTTTGGTTAGCCATTCAAGCATCGGGGCGAGTACCCAGGCCCATTGCCTGCCTGGCGAACCAGCGCTTGGCCGGCGGCAGCAGGTCGAGGCCCAGCAGACCCAGGTTGCGCCCCATGGAAACCAATGGCTGAGTGCTGCCGAACAAACGCGTGACCTGGTCGGAGAAGCCCACCGTGAGGTTCTGATCCAGGCGCTGACGTTCGCGGTAAGCCTGCAAGGTCGCAAAATCGCCCGGCGTTCCGTCGCTTGCAAGCAGCGCATCGGCCAATGCCTGGGCATCACGCAGGGACAGGTTGAAACCCTGACCGGCGATCGGGTGCAGGCTGTGTGCCGCGTTGCCGAGCACAGCCAGATGCGGCCGAACCTGCTCTTCGGCCTCCACCAGTGCCAGCGGATACAAATGGCGGGCGCCGACCTGCTTCAAGGTGCCGAGGCGATAGCCGAATACACCCTGCAATTCACTGAGGAAGCTGCGTTCATCAAGGGCCGCCAGCCGCTGCGCATCCATGCCCTGGCGAGTCCAGACCAGTGCACAACGGTTGTCCGGCAGTGGCAGCAAGGCCATCGGACCATCGTCGGTGAAGCGCTCGAAAGCCATGCCGTTATGGGCTTCGCTCGGCGTAATATTGGCGATCAGCGCGCTCTGGTTGTACGGGCGTTTCTTGATGCCGATGCCCAACTGCTCGCGCAAGCCGGAACGGCCGCCGTCAGCGAGCACAGCCAGGTCGCATTCCAGGGTGGTTTCATCATTGAGGGTCAAGCGATAGCCGTCAGTCAGCGGCTCCATGCGCGTGACTTCAGCCGGGCAGCGCCAACTGATCACGTCCTTGTCCAGGCCTTGCCACAGGCATTGCCCGAGCCAGGCGTTTTCCACCACGTAACCCAGCGCTGGAACGCCTTCTTCCATCGCCGACAGCCGCGCCGTGGAAAAACGCCCACGGTCGGAGACGTGAATCTGCTTGATCGGCTCGGCGCGGCGGGAAATTTCCTGCCACACGCCCAGGCGCTGATAAATCTGCCGGGCACCAAAGGACAACGCCGTGGAGCGCGCGTCGTAGCTCGGTTGCCAGGTATGGCCGGGAGCGAAAGGCTCGATCAGCACGATCTTCCAGCCGCGGGCCTTGGCCCCGGCCTGCAAGGCCAACGCCAGACTGGCGCCAACCAGGCCACCACCGATAATCGCCAGATTGACTCGACTCATGCCGCTTGTGTCCGTGCTTCGGCCATCAGGGCCTCGATCTCGGCGACCGTTTTCGGCACGCCTTTGGTCAGGATTTCACAGCCGGTTCTGGTCACCACCACGTCGTCCTCGATGCGCACGCCAATGCCGCGCCATTTCTTCGCCACGCTCTGGTTATCCGGGGCGATGTAGATCCCCGGCTCCACGGTCAGCGCCATGCCGACTTCCAGCACGCGCCATTCGCCGCCGACCTTGTATTCGCCGACGTCATGCACATCCATGCCCAGCCAGTGCCCGGCACGGTGCATGTAAAACGCCTTGTAGGCTTCGCTGGCGATCAGCTCATCGACATCGCCCTGCAGCAAACCCAACTCGACCAGCCCCGCAGTGATTACCCGGACCGTGGCTTCGTGGGCCTGATTCCAATGCTTGTTCGGGGCGATCTCGGCAAACGCCGCTTCCTGCGCCGCCAGCACCAATTCGTAGATGGCCTTCTGTTCCGCAGAATACTTGCCGTTGACCGGCCAGGTGCGCGTGATATCGCTGGCGTAACAGTCGATTTCGCACCCGGCGTCGATCAACACCAGATCGCCGTCCTTGAGCACCGCGTCATTCTGCTGGTAATGCAGGATGCAACTGTTGCGCCCCGCCGCGACGATCGACCCGTAGGCCGGCATCTTCGCCCCGCCCTTGCGGAACTCGTAATCAAGCTCGGCTTCCAGGCTGAATTCGTGCAACCCGGCACGGCTGGCCTGCATGGCACGCACATGGGCCTGGGCGGAAATCCTTGCAGCTTCGCGCATCACTTTCACTTCTGCCGCCGATTTATACAGGCGCATGTCGTGAAGCAAATGATCCAGGGCAACATATTCGTTCGGTGGCTGGGCGCCAAGATTGGCTTTGGAGCGGATCACGTTGATCCACTCCATCAGATGCCGGTCGAATTCCGGGTTGCTGCCCATGGCTGAATACACCCGGTCACGGCCCTCGATCAGGCCCGGCAGGATGTCGTCGATGTCGGTGATCGGGAACGCGTCGTCGGCGCCGAAGTCGCGGATCGCGCCTTCCTGCCCGGCACGCAAGCCGTCCCACAACTCTCGCTCGGCATTGCGTTCGCGGCAGAACAGGATGTACTCACCGTGCAAGCGTCCCGGTATCAACACCAGCACGGCCTGAGGCTCGGGAAAACCGCTGAGGTACTGGAAGTCGCTGTCCTGGCGGTAAACGTGCTCGACGTCGCGGTTGCGAATGGCCACCGCGGCAGCGGGCAGGATCGCGATGCTGTTGGGTTCCATCTGCGCCATCAAGGCCTTGCGGCGACGGCTGTATTCCGATTTCGGGATATGGATCATGGGCAGATGGCGTTCCCTGGCATTGATCAGTGCAGCGACGGCTTGGCGGCAGCAGGTGCGTCCGCCTTCCGGGTTTCGGAGAACAGCAGCAGCGGCGCAACGCGCAGGTACTCCATGACTTCCATATAGTCGTTTTCGCCGTCGTCGGACTCTTCCAGAGCGTCCTGGACCTGGGAAATCGCCGCCAGATCCTGTAACACTTCGGTGGCCTCGGTGCTCAGCATGCTGCTATCGCGGCAGTTCAGGCCGAAACCGCTGAGGAAGCCCTGACACCATTGACCCAGTGCCGCGGCACGTTCGGCAAGGGGGGCGTCATCGGTTGGCAGCAGCAGAACGACGGTCACGTCGTCGCCAGTGAGTTCGCCCTTGACCATTTCCTGCAGGCCGATCAAGGCATTGCGGACGTTTTCCTGCGGCTCGGTTTCCAGCAGCTCGGCGGCATCGATCAGCCAGCCTTCGGCATCAAAACCAGCACCGGCGCAGCTGCGGCCGAGCAGCAGGCCGTGCAGTTCGGCGGGCGAGACAGGATGACCGCTGGAAGTCAGCAGGGTGGCGAAGGCTTGGTACGGGGAATTCTGAATGGGCATGGGTAGCTAGGCGCCAGACGGCGCTATGTCTAGAATGAAGGCCTTGTATCCTACATCGACTCCTCTGTAGGAGCGAGCTTGCTCGCGATGAACCCGAGAACGCCATGGGGTGTCAGAGCCCCAGCGGTAACGTTGGCGACCATCGCGAGCAGGCTCGCGCCTACAGTTCGCCCCCATCAGACAGTGAAGACAATGGAAGACACCGACCTGCAAGCGCTGATGGCCAGACTCGAGCTGCTGATTACCCGAGTCGAGCAACTTAAGAGCCAAAACGGACTCTTACTAGCTCAGGAAAAGACCTGGCGCGAGGAACGCGCTCACCTCATTGAAAAAAACGAAATCGCCCGGCGTAAGGTCGAATCGATGATTTCGCGCCTCAAGGCCCTGGAGCAAGACTCATGAGTTCAAGCAATAGCGTCACCGTGCAGATCCTCGACAAAGAATATTCGATCATCTGTCCCCAGGAAGAACGCAGCAACCTGGTGAGCGCTGCTCGCTACCTGGACGGCAAAATGCGTGAAATCCGCAGCAGCGGCAAAGTCATCGGCGCCGATCGCATCGCTGTCATGGCCGCGTTGAACATCACGCACGACCTGCTGCACAAGGAAGAGCGCCCGGATGTTCAGGCCAGCAGCTCGACCCGCGAACAGGTACGGGACCTGCTCGATCGTGTCGATCTGGTGCTGTCTACCGATCCGGATGTCACCAAAGGCTGATTCGCGCCGACGCTTGCGGTATACTCCCAACACTCCCTGGGGTGCTTGCCAGTTGGCGATGTCCCTGAGCCGATTTGCTATACCCTGGAGGTTGCACGTTGGGCTGGTGTGCATGTCCGCTAGACGGAAAGCCTTAAAGCCTACTGCATCTTCCACCTTGAACTTTCGGGTTCAAGGGCTAAGTCGACAGCGGTTCATCCGGGGAGCCTGATTCCAGTCCGATGCCGGTTTTAATACCGGCATCGGCGTTTTTACGGGTACGCTTCACGTACCCGATCTGCTGAAGCCCGAATCCATGACCGAACCTGCGCTGCTTCCCCGCCCGCAACTTCGACGCATGCTGCGCAAGGCCCGCCGTGCACTGACCGCCAGTCAGCAGCGCCAGGCCGCTCGCGGGCTGTACAGGCAATTGGCCCAGCAACCGCTGTTTCGCCGCGCCAGACACATCTCTCTTTATCTGCCCACCGACGGTGAAATCGATCCGCGCCTGCTGCTGCGTGCCGCCCAGCGTCGGGGCAAGGCCACCTATCTGCCGGTGCTCAGCGCCTGGCCGCGCACCAAAATGGTGTTCCAGCGCATTCGCCTCGGCGAAAAACTCAAACCCAATCGCTTCCGGATTCTCGAACCCAGGCACAACCTCGCCCGACAACGCAAAGTCTGGGCGCTGGACCTAGTGCTGCTGCCATTGGTGGGATTTGACGATGTCGGCGGACGCCTGGGCATGGGCGGCGGCTTCTATGATCGCAGTCTGGCCTATCTATCGCGCCGTCATGACTGGCGCAAACCGACGCTGCTGGGGCTGGCCCATGAATGCCAGAAGGTAGAGCGCCTGGCTCAGGCGAGCTGGGATGTACCGTTGCAGGGCACGGTGACAGACAAGGCTTGGTATTACGCAGGCTAGACGCCACCGGAATCAGCGGCGTCGAGAGACGGGTTCAGCGTTTGAAAGCGGTCGACTGTTGTTGTAACTGTGCGACTTCGACCGGGGCATCGGTCTTGTTGGTCCACAGGCTTTGGGCATAGCCGGTAGTCACGACCCCAAGGCCGAACAAAATAACCAAAATCCATAGTAAATCCGGTTTGCGTTTCATCGATTGCCCCCCAAAGGCATATCAACACGATGACAGCAGCGGTTTCCGTTTGTAGGCCGTGCAGCAGCGTCAAGCTCTAAAGGCCGGCATTTTGCGACAACGTGAACCGGCACGCAAATGCTGGCGTCAACCGACTGTCGGTTTGTCATAAAATGGCCGGACAAGCCGCCCAATGACCTCGCAAGGAGCTAAAACCATGGCCTATTGGCTGATGAAATCCGAGCCCGACGAACTCTCGATCAAAGGTCTGGAGAAGCTCGGCAAAGCGCGCTGGGACGGGGTTCGCAACTATCAGGCGCGCAATTTCCTAAGGGCCATGGCGGTCGGCGACGAGTTCTTCTTCTACCATTCCAGCTGCCCCGAGCCGGGGATTGCCGGGATTGGCAAGATCGTTGAATCCGCTTATCCGGACCCGACGGCGCTGGAACCAGAAAGCCACTACTTCGACCCAAAAGCCTCACCGGAGAAAAACGCCTGGAGCGCGATTGATGTCGCGCACGTCGAGACGTTTCCCAGGGTCTTGAAGCTCGATTACCTGAAACAGCAGCCCGCACTGGCGCAAATGCCACTGGTGCAGAAAGGCAGTCGATTGTCGGTAATGCCGGTGACCGCCGAACAATGGGCAGCCGTCCTCGATTTACGCTAAATAAAACAGAAGGCGCCGATCGTCCTCCTTTGCCTGACCAATCAGGTTAGGCTTGCCCCTCAGTTGACTGGTATCAAATCGCCCCGGCGCTCGATCAACCAGACTAGGACGCAACAGCCGCAGGATGCCCGCATGTCTACCCACAGTCGCTCTTCGATTTTCTTCGCCAGTTCGTTGATGGTTTTGCTGTTGGCCGCCGGTGGTTTCGGTTACTGGAAGTCAATGCATGACCGGCTGCCCGAAGGCTTGTACGTCGGCAATGGCCGCCTTGAAGCCACCGAAGTGCAGATCGCCAGCAAGACACCCGGACGCCTGGCAGAGGTGTTCGTCGATGAAGGCGACAAGGTCACCAAGGGCCAACTGCTGGCCCGCATGGATACCCGCACCCTCGAAGCCCAGCGCAACCAGGCTGAAGCCGAGGTGCTGCGTGCGCGGGAAAACCTGTCCGCCGCCCAGGCCAACGTGCAACTGCGCCAGAGCGAACAACTGCTGGCTCAACAGGAGCTCAAGCGCTCCCAGGAACTGATAAAGCACGGTTTCGTCAGCAGCCAGGTCGTCGATCAACAACAGGCGCGCCTGGACACAGGCGTTGCCGCAGTCGCCGCTTCCAGAGCCCAGGTATCGGCGGTCAGCGCGACGATTGGCGCAGCCCAGGCCCAAGTGGCGATGTTGACCAGCGAAATCGATGACAGCAGCCTGCGAGCCCCCATCGACGGGGTCATCCAGTTGCGCATGGCCGAACCCGGCGAGGTGCTGGGTGCCGGCGGACGGGTGCTATTGCTGATAGACCCCAGCGACCAGTACATGAACCTCTACCTTCCAGCTTCCATTACCGGACGCCTGGCGGTTGGCGATGATGCTCGGATCCTGCTCGACGCCCTGCCCGACCACCCGCAACCCGCCAAAATCAGCTTCGTCGCCGCCAAGTCGCAATTCACCCCCAAGGAAGTCGAAACCCGCGACGAACGGCAAAAACTGGTGTTCCGGGTCAAACTGCGCCTGACCGATCCAGGCGCCCTGCCCCAGGCCAAGCCGGGAATGCCCGGAGCCGGTTATGTACGTACCGCGCCGGTCAATTGGCCGGCCAACCTGCAATGACTGCCCTGGCGCTGCAAGCCACTGGCATCAACCACCTTTACGGCAAACAGCAGGCCCTGACCGACATCAGTTTCAGCCTGCCCACCGGCACACGCTGCGGCCTGATCGGCCCGGACGGTGCCGGCAAGTCGAGTTTGCTGGGTTTGATCGCAGGCGTGAAAACCCTGCAACAAGGTCAATTGAACGTGCTTGACGGCTCGATTCAGGACCGTCGCCATCGCAATAGCCTCTACTCGCGTATCGCCTTCATGCCTCAGGGCCTGGGCGGCAACCTTTATCCTGAATTGTCGATCAGCGAGAACATCCAGTTTTTCGCCACGCTGTTCGGCCTTTCAAAAGCCGAATGCGACCAGCGCAGGCACAGCTTGCTGCTGGCCACCGACCTGTTGCACTTTGCCGATCGCCCGGCCGGCAAACTGTCTGGCGGCATGAAGCAGAAGCTCGGGCTCTGCTGTGCGCTGATCCACGAGCCGGACCTGCTGATCCTCGACGAACCGACCACAGGCGTCGATCCCTTGTCCCGGCGGCGCTTCTGGGAACTGGTGGACGATGTGCGGCGTCAACGCCCGCAACTGACACTGCTGGTCGCTACCGCGTACATGGAAGAGGCCGAGCAATTCGAACATTGCCTGATGCTCGACGGCGGTCGGTTGATTGCCACGGGCCTGAGCAGCGAATTGGCCGCCGTCACGCCCGGCGGCAAACTCGACGAGGCGTTCACACATTTCCAGGGCGACAGTGGCCACGACAACCAGCCGCTGGTGATTCCTCCCCGGACCGGCTCCACTACTGACATTGCCATCGAGGCCCACGACCTGACCCTGCGCTTTGGCGATTTTACCGCCGTGGACAAGGTCAGCTTCGCCATCGGTCGCGGCGAAATTTTCGGCTTCCTCGGCTCCAATGGCTGCGGCAAAACCACCACCATGAAAGTCCTCACCGGGCTGATGCCGGCCAGCGAAGGCAGCGCCACGTTGCTGGGTAATCCGGTGAACGCCAAGGACCTGGCCACGCGAAAACGGGTCGGTTTCATGTCCCAGAGCTTCTCGCTGTATGGCGAGCTCAGCGTGCGGCAAAACCTGGATTTGCATGCACGCCTGTTCGATTTGCCCAAGGCCGATAGCGTCCGGCGCATCGACGAACTGATCCAGCGCTTCAACCTGGGCGGTGTGGCCGACCAACAGTCCGGCGCCTTGCCGTTGGGCTTGCGCCAACGGCTGTCACTGGCCGTCGCGGTGTTGCATCGACCGGAAGTCCTGATCCTCGACGAACCCACGTCCGGTGTCGACCCGGCGGCGCGAGACGACTTTTGGCGACTGCTGATCGAACTGTCGCGCGAGCAAGGCGTGACGATTTTCCTCTCCACCCACTTCATGAACGAAGCCCAGCGCTGCGACCGCATTTCACTGATGCACGCCGGCAAGGTGCTGGCTTGTGACACCCCGGCAGCACTGCAACGACAGTTCAACGGCGAAACCCTGGAGGCTGCGTTTGTCACCTGTCTGGAACAGGCTCAAGGAACGGCCGAGACACCGACTCCGCCAGCCCCGGTCGACGCACCTGTCACAGCGGCCAAGCCAATGAAAGAGCGCGGTTTCAGTGTCGGGCGACTGGTGGCAGTGGCCACCCGCGAAGGCAAGGAGTTGCTGCGCGACAAAGTGCGAATGGCATTTGCCATGCTGGGAGCCATTTTCATGATGGTGATCTTCGGCTATGGCATTTCGCTGGATGTGGAAAACCTCGCTTTCGCCGTGTTCGATCAAGACCAGACGCCGCAAAGCCGCACCTACCTGGAGGCCTTTCGCAGCTCTCGCTACTTCGCCGAACAATTCCCCATCCGCGACACGAAAGAACTGCATCGACGCCTTCAGCGTTCGGAAATCAAACTCGCGTTGGAGATCCCGCCTGGCTTTGGTCGCGACCTGTACGCCGGACGCCAACCCACTGTGGCGGCCTGGCTGGATGGGGGCATGCCGTTTCGTGCCGAGACCAGTCGCAACTATGTGGAAGCGGTGCACCAGTCAGATCTGGAGCGACTGGCCGAACAGAGCAGCCCCGCACTGAATACCCCCGCAGCAGCCAAACTCGAAACCCGATTCCGCTACAACCAGGACGTGGTCAGCGTCAACGCCATCGGCCCCGGGGTGATGGCGCTGATCCTCGCGTTCATCCCGGCCATGTTGACGGCCCTGGGGATCGTGCGGGAGAAAGAACTGGGGTCGATCACCAACTTCTACGCCACGCCGCTCACCCGCCTGGAATTCCTGCTGGGCAAACAGGCGCCGTATCTGGCGATCAGCCTGATCAATCTGGCCGTGCTGACGGCGATGAACCGCTGGCTGTTCGGCGTGCCCTTCAAGGGCAGCGGCCTCACCCTGGCCTTCGGCGGACTGCTCTACGTATTGGCCACGACCAGCATGGGGCTGTTGATCTCGGCGTTCACCCGGACCCAGATCGCCGCCATCCTCGGCACCATGATCATCACCAGTCTGCCAACCATCCAGTTTTCCGGGCTGATCGTGCCGCGCTCTTCTCTTGAGGGTGCGGCGGCGGTGATGGGGATGTTGTTTCCGGCGGGCTATTTCCTCGATATCACCGTCGGCACTTTCACCAAAGCGCTGGACCTGCGGCAGTTGTGGCCGCAATGCCTGGCGCTGTTCGGGTTTTTTCTCGGGTTTACCGGGCTGAGCCTGATCATGCTGAAAAAGCAGGAGGCCTGATGCACAAGCTTGCTCACATCTTGCGTCTGGGCATCAAGGAACTGACCAGCTTGCGGCACGACAGCGTATTGCTGGTGTTTCTGTTCTACGCCTTCACCGTGGCGATCTACATGCCGGCCGCCGGTTCGGTGATCGGCGTGCACAACGCCAGCGTGGCGATGGTGGACGAGGATCACAGTCACTTGTCACGACAACTGGCCCAGGCCCTGCAACCGCCGGAGTTTCAGCGCCCTGTGCCGCTGCCTTACGGACAACTCGACCAGGTCCTGGACAGTGGCCGGTACACCTTTGTGATCAATGTGCCGGCGAATTTTCAGACGGATTTGTTGGCCGGTCGCCAGCCTGCGGTGCAGGTGAACGTCGATGCCACGGCCATGAGCCAGGCATTCATGGGGGCCGGCTACATCGGGCGGATATTCCAGCGCGAATTGCTGACCTACAGTGGTCAAAGCGATCCCGCCAGCCAGGCGCCGATCCTGCTGACCACCCGCTCGCTGTTCAACACCAACCTGGAAGGTGGCTGGTTCCTGGCCGTGATTCAGATCGTCAACAACATCACCATCCTCGCCATCATCCTCACCGGCACGGCGCTGCTGCGTGAGCGCGAACACGGCACCCTCGACCATTTGCTGGTGCTGCCGCTGACGGCACTGGAGATCATGCTGGCGAAAATCTGGAGCAACATGCTCGTCGTCGTGGTGTGCACCTGGATCTCACTGGAAGTGATCGTCAAAGGCGCACTCGGCGTGCCGCTGGCCGGCTCCATGGGTCTGTTTTTGATGGTGACCGCGGTTTATCTGTTCGCCAGTACGGCGCTGGGGATTTTCCTCGCGACCCTGGCCCGGTCGACACCGCAGTTCGGCCTGCTGGCCATTCCGGTCATCATTCCGATGCTGCTGCTGTCCGGTGGCAGCACGCCGCTCGACAGCATGCCGCAATGGTTGCAATGGGTGATGCAGGGGTCGCCATCGACACATTTCGTCAGCCTTGGCGCCGCGATCCTGTTTCGCGACGCCGGGCTGAGCGTGGTGTGGCCGGACTTGCTCGAGCTCGCCGGCATCGGCCTGCTGTTCTTTGCGATCGCGCTGATGCGGTTTCGCAAGAGCCTGGCGTCCTGAAGCGCTGCTCAAGCCAATGCCTGTAGATCCAGCGTTACTGGATGATCAGATTGTTGAACAACAGATCCTCGACCACCGGCTTGCCGGTTTCGTCATTCATGACTTGCTGGGTTTGCTTCAGGGCTTCCTGACGTAGTTTTTCCTTGGCTTCGACGTTGTTCATCGTCTCGGTGGTCTGCTGGGCAAACAGCGCCACCAGTTGATTGCGGATCAGCGGTTCATTGGCTTTCACCGCTTTGGTGGCCTCGTCACCGGTCACGCGCAACGCCACGTCGGCCTTGTAGACCTTGAGCTTCGGCGTGCCGTCCAACCCATAGTTGCCCACGAACGGCGGGCTGAGGGTGATGTAGTTGACCTTCGGAGCCTCACCTTCTTTTGCCTCTTCGGCCACCGCTGCCACAGGCAGAGACAGGGCCAGCATCAACACGATCCACGCTTTCACAATTCGCTCCTTATCCGGTTTGCGGCCTAGCATAACGACCCGCCGCTCAAGCACAAGCTTATGGCTGACTATCAGGGCCGGGCATGCTCGTTGACCCATCGACTCACACACCTACACTTATCGGCCATCACTCCCAAAGGAATAGCCCTGATGAAAGCCGTGCTGTGCAAAGCCTTCGGCCCCGCCGAATCGCTGGTGCTGGAAGACGTCGCCAGTCCTGTCGCGAAGAAGAACGAAATCCTGCTGGACGTGCACGCCGCCGGGGTGAATTTCCCGGACACGCTGATCATCGAGGGCAAATACCAGTTCAAACCGCCCTTCCCGTTTTCTCCGGGTGGCGAGGCCGCCGGCGTGGTGAGCGCGGTAGGCGAAAAGGTCAGCCACCTGAAAGTCGGTGACCGGGTCATGGCCCTGACCGGTTGGGGCAGTTTCGCCGAACAGGTCGCGGTGCCGGGCTACAACGTGCTGCCGATTCCGCCTTCCATGGACTTCAATACTGCCGCCGCCTTCAGCATGACCTACGGCACCTCGATGCATGCGCTCAAGCAACGGGGCAACCTGCAACCGGGTGAAACCCTGCTGGTTCTCGGCGCTTCCGGCGGTGTCGGCCTGGCCGCCGTGGAAATCGGCAAAGCCATGGGCGCTCGGGTCATCGCCGCCGCCAGCAGCGCGGAAAAACTCGCCGTGGCCAAGGCCGCCGGTGCCGATGAACTGATCAACTACAGCGAAACCAGCCTCAAGGACGAAATCAAACGCCTGACCGATGGCCAGGGCGCCGACGTGATCTACGACCCGGTGGGCGGCGACCTGTTCGACCAGGCCGTCCGCGCCATCGCCTGGAACGGCCGCCTGCTGGTGGTTGGCTTTGCCAGTGGGCGTATCCCTGAACTGCCGGTGAACCTGGCCTTGCTCAAGGGCGCAGCGGTGCTTGGTGTGTTCTGGGGCTCGTTCGCCCAGCGCCAGCCTCAGGACAACGCGGCAAACTTCCAGCAATTGTTCGGCTGGTTTGCCGAAGGCAAGTTGAAGCCACTGGTATCGCAGGTCTACCCGTTGAGCAACGCCGCACAGGCCATCAATGACCTCGGCCAGCGCAAGGCCGTCGGGAAAGTCGTGGTGCAGGTTCGCTGAGCCTTCGCCAGAGACCAAAAAAGGCCGGAACAACTGACGAGGTTGTTCTGGCCTTTTCATTTGTAGCTCTAAAGCCACGAAGCGGGCGCGCAGGTAATGTTTCCTGCACCCTTTCACATCGGCGGAGCATCCGTCTGATCGGACTTTGACTTGCAGCGCTTGAGCCGCGCTTCCAGATTTCGGTCCGGCATTGCATGGCTACGCAAGGCACGAGCGGTCTGTTCGACATAATCGCGCGTGGTGCCGTAGCGCCCGCAAGCGTTTTCAAAAACATGACTGAGCACGTGATCCGGCAAGTTACCGGCATAGCTGGGCAGGTGCCGCTCCAGAACGAATCCCAACGCCTGTACCTGGCTACCGTCTTCAAGTCGGCAATTAAGCCAGTGCGGGCGATAGGACGGAAAGGGCATTTCCCGTTTCCAGAGCGCGTACAGCGAAGCCTCCAGTCGCTCTTCCGGCAATCGGTAGGCAAATCCACTGCAAGAGCCGCCGCGATCCAGACCAAACACCAGGCCGGGCATTTCCGGCGTGCCGCGATGTTCGTGGGACCACAGGTACAAACCGCGATGGTAGCCATGCACCCGCCCGCGAACCCGCTCAACCGCCGTGCATTCGGGGCGCCAGATCAGTGACCCATACGCGAACAACCAGACCGGGCCGCCCTTGTGGCGTGCCATGGTCGACTGCATCGAGCTGAGCAATTGTTCGTGAGTGAGCTGCGGCCCCAGATCGAGCCGCGGAGGGTAAGCCAGATTCAGAAAAGTCGATTCAATGGCTGTCATGGCGGAAGTGTTCGGCCCCACAAGTATTACAAGATGCAGCAAATTTCGTTACATAGAACATATAGCAGTAACTGTAAAACGAAAAGTGCTAAGGGATGTATGACACTCGTGATGCCCCTAAATACCGGTTATCACTGCAGCCACCTCGTTTTATATAGCCTAATACCATTTGCGAAATGGCTTAAATACCTGAATGACATATGCATAAGCATTCGGCCTGTTCAGGGCAGGTTCATAATGCGCAGGAAGTTTCCTACTAAACTCTCGGATTTTCTGCCTTCCCCGTTGCCGGGCGTACACGTATAACGCCCCCTCAGGCGTAAGCCATACCGCTTAACAGAGGCTGGATGATGAGAAAACCGGGGCTTTTTGCCATGTTGTTGATGGTCCAGGCTGGCCATGTTCTGGCGGCGGATGATGCACAACAGGACAAAGGCTTCTGGTATGCACAGACCAGCATCTACACCCGACATTACTCACCTGATCCCGACCACAATAACAATCAGGATCTGATTGGCATTGAACGCAATGACGCGTCTGGCTGGGTATTTGGTGGAGCAACTTTTCGCAACTCGTTCAGCCAGCGCTCCAACTATGCCTATGCCGGTAAACGCTATGAGAGTGCCGAGTATCCGGTGTATCTGAAATTGACCGGCGGGCTGCTCGAGGGCTACAGCGGCCGGTACAAGGACAAGATTCCACTCAACCACTTCGGCATTGCGCCGGTGATCATTCCATCCGTTGGCGCGCACTACGGCCCGCTGGCCGCCGAGTTGGTGTTCCTCGGCGCCAACGCGGCCATGGTGACGACGGGCATTCGCTTCTAGAAAGGGCCTGCCGGGCGGCAATCAAGAGCGCGGATCAAGAGCGGGGATCAAGATCGCGGATCAAGATCGCGGCGCGTACGCAAATACGTCGGCTCGCATCTGGTGGGCGTCCATCCCCGCCTCGACCAGCGCATCCAGCGTGCCGTAGACCATCGCCGGCGAACCACTGGCATACACGTGCAGTGCCTTGAGATCCGGGAAGTCCTCGCGAACGGCTTCATGCAACATGCCGCAACGCCCCTGCCATCCGCACTGATCGCTGACGACTTTATGCAGGAACAGATTGGGCAATTTCAGCCACTCGTCCCAATGTTCGATTTGATAAAAATCTTCGGGCCGACGCACGCCCCAATACAGGTGTACGGGATGTTTGAAGCCCGTGGCACGGCAATGTTCGATCAGGCCGTGGACCTGCCCCATGCCGGTACCCGCAGCGATCAGCACCAGTGGACCGTCTGGCAACTCGGCCAGGTGCGTGTCGCCGAACGGCATGTCGATCCGCACCATCGTTTCGCGTTGCAATTGTTTGATCAGGTTCAGCGCACTGGCTTCGCGCGCCAGCACGTGGATTTCCAGATCGCGCCCGCCTGATGGAGCCGAGGCCAGGGAAAACGACGACTTTTCGCCGTTGTCCCGGTGAATCATCAGATACTGCCCCGCGTGATAACGCGGCGGTTTGCCGGCCGGCGCCCGCAGCCGTACCCGCCAGGTATCACCGCCGACGTCGGTGCAACTGGTGACCTGACACGACAGACTGCGCACCGGCAACTCTCCCAGCGCGAGCACGCCATCCCACAGCACAATGCAGTCTTCCAGCGGCTCTGCTATGCAAGTGTAGAACTCACCATGGTCGCGCACACCGCCGGCCTGTTCGACACGCCCCTCCACCAGCAGCGCGGCACACACGTGGCAATTACCGTTACGACAGCTTTGCGGGCATTCATAGCCCAGACGGCGTGCGCCATCGAGAATCCGCTCGCCGGGCAGGATATCCAGCACCGCTCCGGAGGGCTGCAAAGTTACACGCATCAATCTATTCCTAACTGATTCCAGATGGCATCGATCCGCTTGGTCACGGCTTCGTCCTTGACGATGACCCGACCCCACTCCCGCGTGGTTTCGCCCGGCCATTTATGCGTGGCATCGAGCCCCATCTTCGAACCCAGACCGGACACCGGAGAGGCGAAGTCGAGGTAGTCGATCGGCGTGTTTTCGATCATCACCGTGTCGCGCTTGGGGTCCATGCGCGTGGTGATGGCCCAGATCACGTCGTTCCAGTCCCGTGCGTTGATATCGTCGTCAGTGACGATAACGAACTTGGTGTACATGAACTGTCGCAAAAACGACCAGACGCCGAGCATTACCCGCTTGGCATGCCCCGGATACGACTTCTTCATGGTCACGACGGCCATGCGATACGAGCAACCTTCGGGCGGCAGGTAGAAATCGGTGATCTCCGGGAACTGCTTCTGCAGGATCGGCACGAACACTTCGTTCAGCGCCACCCCGAGAATCGCCGGTTCATCCGGTGGACGCCCGGTGTAGGTGCTGTGGTAAATCGGCTTGATGCGGTGGGTAATGCGCTCGACCGTAAACACCGGGAAGCTGTCGACTTCGTTGTAGTAACCGGTGTGGTCGCCATACGGACCTTCGTCCGCCATCTCGCCGGGATGGATCACGCCTTCAAGGATGATTTCGGCCGTGGCCGGCACTTGCAGGTCATTGCCACGGCACTTCACCAGTTCGGTGCGGTTACCGCGCAGCAGGCCGGCAAAGGCGTATTCGGAGAGGGTATCGGGCACCGGGGTCACGGCGCCGAGGATGGTCGCGGGATCGGCGCCCAGCGCCACGGCCACCGGGAACGGTTGGCCCGGATGCTTCTCGCACCACTCACGGTAATCCAGGGCGCCGCCGCGATGGCTCAGCCAGCGCATGATGACCTTGTTGCGGCCAATCACTTGCTGGCGGTAGATACCGAGATTCTGCCGATCCTTGTTCGGGCCCTTGGTGACGGTCAGGCCCCAGGTGATCAGCGGGGCGACATCCCCAGGCCAGCAGGTCTGCACCGGCAACATGGCAAGGTCGACGTCGTCACCTTCTATGACCACTTCCTGGCAGATCGCATCTTTGACGACCTTGGGCGCCATCGAGATGATCTTGCGGAAGATCGGCAACTTGGACCAGGCATCTTTCAGCCCCTTCGGCGGCTCGGGCTCCTTGAGGAACGCCAACAGCTTGCCAATCTCGCGCAGTTCGCTGACCGATTCGGCGCCCATGCCCATGGCTACCCGCTCAGGCGTACCGAACAGGTTGCCGAGCACCGGAATGTCGTAACCGGTTGGCTTTTCGAACAATAGTGCCGGGCCTTTGGCACGCAGCGTACGGTCACAGACCTCGGTCATCTCCAGCACAGGAGAGACGGGGATCTGGATGCGTTTCAACTCTCCGCGCTGCTCAAGCTGCTGCACGAAATCCCGAAGATCCTTGAATTTCATTGAAGATGGCACCCCTAAAATAGGCGTACATCCTACCTGCTCTGACGGTCAAACAGCAGCCCGTCAGTGCCCGGCATCGCTCAATTGTGGCTCGCACCCAGCAGCAGCGGCACAAACAACGGACTCAACCTGGCGCCTCCCACATCTGACAAGTGATCCTCGTCCCGGTATTGCGAGCGGCCGTCGACCTCGATGCTGCAAATTCTACTGGTGCACATCATTGGCGTAGGGTCGATCACGTGCACCCCTGGATCGGCAGCACTCATGGAATCGAACAAGGCATTGATGAAATGCTGTCGTGTCAGATGTTCTTCGAGCGGACGACCGAGCCCCTCGGCCGAACGCCCGATCCGAGCCAGGCTAGTGAGGCGGTTGACACTGCCTTTGCTTTGCAGTGGTACGTCCTTGAACAGCCAGACTTGCACCCCTGCCTCTCGCAACGCGGCCACGCGCGCCTTCAGCGCAGCAGCCATACGTTGCTCGGCCTGAGCGGTAGTGTCATTGGAGTTGAGCAATACTTTTTTGTCGCCGTCTTCACGACCATATACGTTCAGGCTCCAATTGGACGCCAGCACCACCTCCTTTATCCCGAGACTGCGCACTTTTTCCATGGTCTGTTCGTTGAAGTCTATACAACGCTGGCGCTGATCATTACTGAGTACCGGCGAGCAGGCGCTCATGCTGAACAGCCAGATCGGGCGCCCTTCGCGACGGGCGTTGCGTTCGATGGCCGGCAGCAATGCCGCGGCGTGGCTGTCGCCCCAAAACATTTGTGTGGCCGGGATATCCTTGTTGTTACCGACCAGACAAGCCTTGTCCAGCGACTTGTCCTGGGTGACCAGCATGCAATTCAACTGTCCGGCCCGCCATTCCTGGGCCTGGGCAAATTCCAGCGCCTTGCCGGTCAAGCGCTGGGGAAGGCCGTCAGCTGAATTGATCGCCGTCCCCGTCGTCGCCAGCACCACGATGACAGCAACAGCCCCGGCCAACACCGCGTTACGAGTGGCGAGCAGACGCTTCTCCCGGAACGGCAACTCGACATAGCGCAGGCTCAACCACGCCAGCCCCAGCGACAGGGTGATCCAGCCGATCGCCTCCAGCGGTTGAATGCCGTCGATGGAAATGGCGTTGGCGTAGACATAGACCGGCCAGTGCCACAGGTACAGCGAGTAAGAGAGCAGGCCCACCCAGACCAGCGCACGCAGGCTCAACAACCGCGCGGTCCAGCTCGCGCCTTGCGCACCTGACCAGATCAGCGCAGTCGTGCCCAACACCGGCAACAGGGCGGCCCAGCCCGGAAATACGGTGGATTTGTCAAAAGTGAATACCGCAACCAGCACCGCGACCAGCCCGGCGAGGCCGACAACCTGATACACCCACGCACGCACCGCCTGCTTGGGCGCCGGCATCACAGCCAGCATGGCTCCGCAGAGCAACTCCCAGGCCCGGGTCGGCAGCGAAAAGAACGTGAATTCCGGCTTTTGCTCGATGTAATGAATATTCAAGCCGAACGAGATCAGCAGTACGGCGAGCAACATCCAGCGCCAGTGGCGGACATAACGGATCAGGGCTGTCATCAGCAACGGGAAGAAAATGTAGTACTGCTCTTCCACGGCCAGCGACCAGGTATGCAGCAGCGGCTTCAGCTCGGAGGCAGGCTGGAAGTAGCCGTCCTCACGCATGAACAGAATGTTGGAGATGAACAGCGACTGATAGCGCACTGTTCGTCCCAGCTCGGAAAAGTCCTTGGCCGTCAGCAGCAGCCAGCCCAGCGCCAGCGTGACCAACATGACCATGGTCAGGGCAGGAATGATACGACGGGCACGACGCGCCCAGAAATCAATGAAGCTGAAACGCTGTGCACTGATTTCACGGAACAGGATGGTGGTGATCAGGAAGCCGGAAATGACGAAAAATACGTCGACGCCGACAAAGCCGCCACTGAATGTATTGAATCCGAAATGAAAAAGTACGACGGGAATAACCGCCAATGCCCGTAATCCGTCGATATCACGGCGATTGCCAAACGTGTGCATAAAAGCCCTTTCTCATTTTTGGATACATAGTCCAAGGAAAGGGCGCACGTTATCAACAGCACAGATTTCAATCCAGATACAAATAGACCGGCACAAAAAAAGCGCCCTTTCAGGGCGCTTCTTTTTAAACAGCTTTCTTGTTACTTGCGCTTCATCGACAAGAAGAACTCATCGTTGGTCTTGGTCGTTTTCAGCTTGTCGACCAGGAACTCGATGGCAGCCACTTCATCCATCGGATGCAGCAGCTTGCGCAGGATCCACATGCGCTGCAACTCGTCATCAGCGGTCAGCAACTCTTCGCGGCGGGTGCCGGAACGGTTGATGTTGATCGCCGGGAAGACGCGTTTTTCAGCGATACGACGATCCAGAGGCAGTTCCATGTTGCCGGTGCCTTTGAATTCTTCGTAAATCACTTCGTCCATCTTCGAACCGGTTTCAACCAGTGCGGTGGCGATGATGGTCAGCGAGCCGCCTTCTTCGATGTTCCGCGCAGCACCGAAGAAACGTTTCGGTTTCTCCAGGGCGTGGGCATCGACACCACCGGTCAATACCTTGCCGGAGCTCGGGATCACGGTGTTGTAGGCACGGGCCAGACGGGTGATGGAGTCGAGCAGGATCACCACGTCTTTCTTGTGTTCGACCAGGCGCTTGGCCTTCTCGATCACCATTTCGGCAACCTGCACGTGGCGGGTTGGCGGCTCGTCAAACGTCGAGGCAACCACTTCGCCGCGCACGGTACGCTGCATTTCGGTTACTTCTTCCGGACGTTCATCGATCAGCAACACGATCAGATGAACTTCAGGGTTGTTACGGGCGATGTTGGCCGCGATGTTTTGCAGCATGATCGTTTTACCGGCTTTCGGCGGTGCAACGATCAGACCGCGCTGGCCTTTGCCGATCGGGGCGCACAGGTCGATGACACGACCGGTCAAGTCTTCGGTGGAACCGTTGCCGGCTTCCATCTTCATGCGCACGGTCGGGAACAGCGGGGTCAGGTTCTCGAAGAGAATCTTGTTTTTCGCGTTTTCCGGACGGTCGAAGTTGATCGTGTCGACCTTGAGCAGCGCGAAATAACGCTCGCCTTCCTTCGGAGGACGGATCTTGCCAACGATGGTGTCACCGGTGCGCAAGTTGAAGCGACGGATCTGGCTCGGCGAGACGTAGATATCGTCAGGGCCGGCGAGATAGGAGGCGTCTGCAGAGCGGAGGAAGCCGAAGCCGTCCTGGAGAATCTCCAGCACGCCATCACCGGAGATTTCCTCGCCGCTTTTCGCGTGCTTTTTCAGCAGGGAGAAAATCACGTCCTGCTTGCGCGAACGGGCCATATTTTCTATGCCCATCTGTTCGGCCAATTCGAGCAGTTCGGTAATCGGCTTTTGCTTGAGTTCAGTCAGATTCATATAGGAATGACGTAATCATTTATGGAGGGGGGAAATTAAGCTTTTGGCTTAATGAGGCCGCGCCGCGGAGAAGGCGACAGGATCGCGTACTTATTCGAAAAGGAGAGCGTCGGCGACGGCTAGCAGGGGGCACTGGAGAAACCAGTGCGGGGCCGAATGTAACACCTGAGTTTCGGAGCGTCTAGCCCCTTATAACGAAAAAGCCCCGCTATTTGCGGGGCTTTTTCATGGCACGCTACAACGACGCTTAGATGTTGGCGTCGAGGAAGGCCGCCAGCTGCGACTTCGACAGCGCACCGACCTTGGTCGCTTCGACGTTGCCGTTCTTGAACAGCATCAGGGTCGGGATACCACGCACGCCATGCTTGGCCGGGGTTTCCTGGTTTTCGTCGATGTTCAGTTTGGCAACGGTCAGCTTGCCTTTGTAGGTCTCGGCAATTTCGTCCAGAACAGGAGCGATCATTTTGCAAGGGCCGCACCATTCAGCCCAGTAATCGACCAGTACAGCGCCTTCAGCCTTGAGTACGTCGGCCTCGAAGCTAGCGTCGCTAACGTGTTTGATAAGATCGCTGCTCATGGAATTCTCCAGGGTTGTAAGCAAAAAAACGTGGCCCATCATAGCTGCCCTTCCCACGTTCAGGAAGCCGCAGTTGATTGAGTCTCGCTATGGTGGTGCATGAGTTTGGGTATAGCCCAAGTCAGGTCGCGGCGGGAGCGACGAAAGCGATTCCGGTGCGCAGGGCGGCATTGCGCACATGCTCATGCATGGCTTTCTGCGCGGCCCCAGAGGCACGCCGGGCCAGCGCCCGCAGGACTTTACGGTGCTCCTGCCAGGTTTCCATGGCCCGCTCGGCCCGGATGAACGGTAGTTTCTGGCTTTCCAGGAAGATGTCGGCGCTGGCGGTCAGAATGCTCAGCATCGCCTGATTGCCACTGGCGAGCAGAATGCGCCGGTGGAAGTCGAAGTCCAGGCGCGCAGCCGCCTCGAAGTCGCCGGACTTCAGCTCAATGCGCATGGCGGCGACATTGTCTTCCAGCGCATCGAGCTCATCGGTGCTCAAGGTCACGGCGGCGAGCCCCGCCGCAAAACCCTCCAGTGCATAGCGCAATTGAAAGATATCCAGCGGCGAAGCCTGCGCCGCGAACGGCCAGCCCGGTGCGCCCTCGCCTCGCGGCAGCTCCACGGGCGACTGCACGAACACGCCTTTACCGGGCTGGATGCTGATAACCCCCAGCGCACTGAGCGATGACAAGGCCTCGCGCAGCGACGCTCGACTGACCCCCAATTGCAGCGCCAGGTCCCTTTGCGAGGGCAAGGCACCGCCCGGACCGAAACCCTGTTCGGTGATCAGTTTGCGGATGGCTTGCAGCGCCACTTCGGGTACGGCGCGGGAGATCGAATTCATGGTTTTCCAGACGAACCAGGCCAATAAGCGGCTAGTTGTAAAGCTATTCGCGGCGCCCGGCAAGTCGTGCCCCATGGGGGTTCGGCGATTTTCTCAGGTGCGCTATGGAGGTGCGAAACAACACCTGACTGTTCAGACCAGTAAGACCTTGCGAAGCCAGCAAAACCGCGGCCTTGGACCCGAGAAACCCCATGTTGGCATGCCCCGTGCTCTGTCGAATCGCAGAATTTACTCCTCGCCGATTCGGAGATTTGCCATGATCCAGCGATACAGCGCCCTCCTCGCTGCCCTGTTTGCCAGTCTGATGCTGAGCCAGGCACCCGCCCACGCCGACGGCCTGGAGGATGTGCTCAAGCGCGGCGTCCTTAAAGTCGCCGTGCCTCAGGACTTTCCGCCCTTCGGCTCGGTCGGCCCGGACATGAAGCCGCGCGGCCTGGATATCGATACCGCCAAATTGCTGGCCGACCAGCTCAAGGTCAGACTTGAGCTGACGCCGGTCAACAGCACCAATCGCATTCCGTTCCTGACCACCGGCAAGGTGGATCTGGTGATCTCCAGCCTCGGCAAGAACCCCGAGCGTGAAAAAGTCATCGACTTCTCCCGTGCCTACGCGCCGTTCTACCTCGCCGTGTTCGGTCCGCCAGACGCCAACGTCAAGAGCCTGGACGACCTCAAGGGCAAAACCATCAGCGTCACCCGTGGCGCCATCGAAGACATCGAACTGACCAAGGTCGCCCCCGAAGGCGTGACCATCAAGCGTTTCGAAGACAACAACTCGACCATCGCCGCCTACCTGGCCGGTCAGGTCGACCTGATCGCCAGCGGCAACGTGGTGATGGTGGCGATCAGCGAGAAGAGCCCGAAACGCGTGCCGGCGCTGAAAGTGAAGCTCAAAGATTCGCCGGTCTACGTGGGCATCAACAAGAACGAGCCGGCGCTGCTGGACAAGGTCAACCAGATCCTCGTCACCGCCAAGGGCGACGGCTCTCTTGAGAAGAACGCCCTGACCTGGCTCAAAGAACCACTGCCGGCCGACCTCTGACTCTGCGTGCAGGAGCCCCTTTATGGCTTATCAGTTCGATTTCCTGCCGGTGGTGCAAAACACCGATCTGCTGCTGCGCGGGGCCTTGTTCACCCTTGAGCTGACGGCCATTGGCGCGGTGCTCGGCGTGAGTGTCGGCATCGTGGGAGCCTTGGTGCGGGCGTGGAACATCCGTCCGTTCGCCGGGATTTTCGGCGTCTATGTCGAGTTGATCCGCAACACGCCATTCCTGGTGCAGTTGTTTTTCATCTTCTTCGGCCTGCCCTCGCTGGGCCTGCAGATTTCCGAATGGCAGGCCGCCGTGCTGGCGATGGTGATCAATCTGGGCGCGTACTCCACCGAGATCATCCGCGCCGGCATCCAGGCGATCCCCCGCGGTCAACTGGAAGCCGCGGCGGCGTTGGCGATGACGCGCTTCGAAGCGTTCCGTCACGTAGTGCTGTTGCCGGCCCTGAACAAGGTCTGGCCGGCCCTGAGCAGCCAGATCATCATCGTCATGCTCGGCTCGGCGGTGTGTTCGCAAATCGCCACGGAAGAGCTGAGCTTCGCCGCCAACTTCATTCAATCGCGCAACTTCCGCGCCTTTGAAACCTACGCCCTGACCACGCTGATCTACCTGTGCATGGCCCTGTTGATCCGCCAGTTGCTCAACTGGATCGGTCATCGATTCGTAGCAAGGAGCAGCCGATGAGCGATTTCACCTTCCTGGACATCGTGCGCAACCTGCTCACGGGCCTGCAATGGACCCTGGCCCTGTCGCTGGTGGCGTTCATCGGTGGCGGCTTGATCGGGCTGCTGATCATGGTGATGCGTATCTCGGACAATCCCCTGCCACGCAACTTCGCCCGCACCTACATCGAACTGTTCCAGGGCACGCCACTGTTGATGCAGCTGTTTCTGGTGTTCTTCGGCGTAGCGTTGGCCGGGGTGGAAATTTCGCCGTGGGCGGCGGCAGCGCTGGCGTTGACCCTGTTCACCAGCGCTTACCTGGCAGAGATCTGGCGCGGTTGCGTCGATTCGATTCCCAACGGCCAGTGGGAAGCCTCGTCGAGCCTGGCGCTGAGCCCTCTGGAACAGTTGCGCTATGTGATCCTGCCCCAGGCGCTGCGCATCGCCGTGGCGCCGACCGTGGGCTTCTCGGTGCAGGTGGTCAAAGGCACCGCCGTGACCTCGATCATCGGCTTCACCGAGCTGACCAAAACCGGCGGCATGCTCGCCAACGCGACGTTTGAACCCTTCATGGTCTACGGCCTCGTCGCCCTCGGCTACTTCTTGCTCTGCTACCCCTTGTCCCTCAGTGCGCGCTACCTGGAAAGGAGACTGCATGCCTCTGCTTAGAATTTCCGCCCTGCATAAATATTATGGCGATCACCATGTGCTCAAAGGCATCGACCTGAGTGTCGAGGAAGGTCAGGTGGTGGCAATCATCGGGCGCAGCGGCTCGGGTAAATCGACCCTGCTGCGCACCCTCAACGGTCTGGAGTCGATCAACGATGGCGTCATCGAGGTCGACGGCGAATACCTTGATGCCGCCCGCGCGGACCTGCGTAGCCTGCGGCAAAAAGTCGGCATGGTGTTCCAGCAGTTCAACCTGTTTCCGCACCTGACGGTGGGCGAGAACGTGATGCTCGCGCCGCAAGTGGTGCAGAAAGTGCCGAAAGCCAAGGCCGCCGAACTGGCGCGGCAGATGCTGGAGCGCGTAGGACTGGGCGAGAAATTCGATGCTTTCCCCGATCGACTGTCCGGTGGGCAGCAACAACGGGTGGCGATTGCCCGTGCCCTGGCGATGTCGCCAAAAGTGCTGTTGTGCGATGAAATCACCTCGGCACTGGACCCGGAGCTGGTCAATGAAGTGTTGAGCGTGGTCCGGCAACTGGCCAGGGAAGGCATGACACTGATCATGGTCACCCACGAAATGCGCTTTGCCCGGGAGGTTGGGGACAAGTTGGTGTTCATGCATCTGGGCAAGGTGCATGAAGTGGGGGATCCGAAAGTGCTGTTCGCCAATCCGCAGACGGCGGAGCTGGCGAATTTCATTGGCACCGTAGAAGCAACTGGTTAAATCCTCTGTGGCGAGGGAGCTTGCTTCCTCGCCACAGAACCTGCGCAGGATCAAGGCTTTGAACACTGCGCGTTGGCGGCAGCCTTTGATCGTGGCACGATGTCAGGGTTATCGACCGAGACCCTGACCATGCCGCAATCCCAAGCCAAGAATCTGTCCCTGATCGCCGCAATCGACCTGGGCTCCAACAGCTTTCACATGGTCGTGGCCAAGGCCCAGAACGGCGAAATCCGCATTCTCGAACGTCTCGGGGAAAAGGTTCAGCTGGCCGCCGGCATCGACGAAGAGCGCCAGCTCAGCGAAGAATCCATGCAGCGCGGGCTCGACTGCCTCAAACGATTTGCCCAACTGATCAACGGTATGCCCACGGGCGCCGTGCGCATCGTCGGCACCAATGCCCTGCGCGAAGCCCGCAACCGCGCCGAATTCATCCGTCGCGCCGAAGAAATCCTGGGGCACCCGGTGGAGGTCATCTCCGGCCGTGAAGAGGCGCGCCTGATCTATCTCGGCGTGTCCCACACCCTCGCCGACACCCCGGGCAAGCGCCTGGTGGCCGACATCGGTGGCGGCAGTACTGAATTCATCATCGGCCAGCGTTTCGAACCCTTGCTGCGCGAAAGCCTGCAAATGGGCTGTGTCAGCTTCACCCAGCGCTATTTCAAGGACGGCAAGATCACCCCGGCCCGCTACGCCCAGGCGTACACGGCGGCACGGCTGGAGATCATGAGCATTGAACACGCCCTGCACCGCCTGACCTGGGATGAAGCCATCGGCTCCTCGGGAACCATCCGCGCCATCGGTTTGGCATTGAAGGCCGGCGGTCATGGTGCGGGCGAAGTCAACGCCGAGGGGCTGGCCTGGCTCAAGCGCAAGCTGATCAAGCTCGGTGATGTCGAGAAAATCGACTTCGAAGGCATCAAGCCCGACCGGCGCGCGATTTTCCCGGCCGGCCTGGCGATTCTCGAAGCCATTTTCGACGCCCTCGAACTGCAACGCATGGACCATTGTGAAGGCGCCCTGCGTGAAGGCGTGCTCTACGACCTGCTGGGTCGCCATCACCATGAGGACGTGCGCGAACGCACCCTCACCTCGCTGATGGAGCGTTATCACGTCGACCTTGAACAGGCGGCGCGGGTCGAACGCAAGGCCCTGCATGCGTTCGATCAGGTGGCCAAGGACTGGGATCTGGAGGACGGTGTCTGGCGTGAACTGCTCGGCTGGGCCGCCAAGGTCCACGAAGTGGGCCTGGACATCGCCCACTACCAGTACCACAAGCACGGCGCCTACCTGATCGAACACTCGGACCTGGCCGGGTTCTCCCGCGAAGACCAATTGATGCTCGCACTGCTGGTGCGCGGCCACCGTCGCAATATTCCCAAGGACAAATTCGCCGAGTTCGGCGATGACGGCATCAAACTGATTCGCCTGTGCGTGCTGCTGCGCTTCGCGATCCTGTTCCATCACATCCGCGGCACTCAAGCCATGCCTCAGGTCGAACTCAATGCCAATGGAAACAGCCTGGAAGTGGTATTCCCGGAAAACTGGCTGGACGACAACCAGCTGACCCAGGCCGACTTCGCCATCGAAGCGGAATGGCTCACCCGGGTCGACATCGTCCTGAACGCTCGCTGAAAACCAGCAAAAGCAAAAAGGGCGATCCAATGGATCGCCCTTTTTTGTGCCCGCGATTCAGCAAGTAACCCACCCCTGTGGGAGCGAGCTTGCTCGCTCCCACAGGTTTTGTGCGTTAACGAACCGTCAGGATCGGGCTGCCCAGGCGCTCCAGCAACGTCGCCTGTGCACTGCGCGGGTTCTGGTTGCCGGTCGGCGTATTGCGGATGTAACGGCCGTCCGACTGCAAGCTCCAGCTGTGGGTGTTATCAGTGAGATACAACTCCAGCTCCTTCTTGACCCGCATGATCAGCTTCTTGCCCTCGACCGGGAAGCAAGTTTCGACGCGTTTGTCGAGGTTGCGCTCCATCCAGTCGGCACTGGACAGGAACATCTGCTCGTCGCCGCCGTTGAGGAAGTAGAAGACCCGGGTGTGCTCGAGGAAGCGACCGATGATCGAGCGCACATGGATGTTGTGCGAAACCCCGGCGATGCCCGGCCGCAGGCAGCACATGCCACGCACCACCAGATCGATGCGCACGCCCGACTGGCTGGCCTTGTACAGCGCACGGATGATCTTCGGATCGGTCAGCGAGTTGAACTTGGCGATGATGTGCGCCGGTTTGCCGTCGAGGGCGAACTGGGTTTCGCGGGCAATCATGTCGAGCATGCCCTTCTTCAGGGTGAACGGCGCATGCAGCAACTTCTTCATGCGCAGCGTCTTGCCCATGCCAATCAACTGGCTGAACAGCTTGCCAACGTCTTCGCACAAGGCGTCGTCGGAGGTCAGCAGGCTGTAGTCGGTGTACAGGCGGGCGTTGCCGGCGTGGTAGTTACCGGTGCCCAGGTGCGCATAACGCACGATTTCACCGGCCTCGCGACGCAGGATCAGCATCATCTTGGCGTGGGTCTTGAAGCCGACCACGCCATAAATCACCACCGCACCCGCCGCTTGCAGGCGGCTGGCCAGTTGCAGGTTGGATTCTTCGTCGAACCGCGCGCGCAATTCGATGACGGCGGTGACTTCCTTGCCGTTACGCGCGGCATCGACCAGCGCATCGACGATTTCCGAGTTGGCGCCGGAGCGGTACAGGGTCTGGCGTACAGCCAGAACGTGCGGGTCCTTTGCCGCCTGACGCAGCAGGTCGACCACCGGGGTGAATGACTCAAACGGGTGCAGCAACAGGATGTCCTGCTTGCTGATCACGCTGAAGATGTTTTCGCTGTTCTGCAGCAGTTTGGGGATCTGCGGCGTGAACGGCACGTATTGCAGCTCGCGCTGGCTGTCCAGGCCGGTAATGCTGAACAGTCGCGTCAGGTTCACCGGGCCATTGACCTGATACAGCTCGGTCTCGCTCAGGTTGAATTGCTTGAGCAGGTAGTCGGACAGGTGTTTCGGGCAGGTATCAGCCACTTCCAGACGCACCGCGTCACCGTAGCGACGGGAGAACAGTTCACCGCGCAACGCGCGGGCCAGGTCCTCGACATCCTCGGAGTCCAGCGCCAGGTCGGCGTTACGGGTCAGGCGGAACTGATAGCAGCCCTTGACCTTCATGCCCTGGAACAGGTCATCGGCGTGAGCGTGGATCATCGATGACAGGAACACATAGTTGTCGCCAGAGCCGCCGACTTCTTCCGGCACCTTGATGATCCGTGGCAACAGGCGCGGGGCCGGAATGATCGCCAGGCCGGAATCGCGACCGAAGGCGTCGATACCTTCGAGCTCGACGATGAAGTTCAGGCTCTTGTTGACCAGCAACGGGAACGGGTGCGTCGGATCGAGGCCGATCGGGGTGATGATCGGGGCGATTTCATCGCGGAAGTAACGACGAACCCAGGTCTTGAGCTTGGTCGTCCAGTGCCGGCGACGAATGAAGCGGACCTGATGCTTCTCCAGCTCCGGCAGCAGGATATCGTTGAGAATCGCGTACTGACGGTCAACGTGACCATGCACCAGCTCGCTGATGCGGG
This sequence comes from Pseudomonas moorei, assembly GCF_008801475.1. Lineage (GTDB taxonomy): Bacteria > Pseudomonadota > Gammaproteobacteria > Pseudomonadales > Pseudomonadaceae > Aquipseudomonas > Aquipseudomonas moorei. Next base: position 271,465 of record NZ_VZPP01000002.1, read on the forward strand.
CCAGGGCCTGGTGCGGTTGCAGGCCATCGGCACCGGCCTGTTCACGGGCGAAGGTGATCTGTTTCTTCAGGCCGGCCACTCGAATTTCGAAGAACTCGTCCAGGTTGCTGGAGAAGATCAGCAGAAACTTCAACCGCTCCAGCAAGGGGTAGGACTCATCCAGCGCCTGTTCCAGTACGCGGATGTTGAACTGCAGTTGCGACAGCTCGCGGTGGATATAGAGGCTGCTGTCATCCAGGCCCGGAATCGCAATCGCTGGCGCTGCCGCGGCGGTTTCGGCGACCGCTTGCGGAGCGGGCTCCAGTTCCGGCGGGGTTTCGTCGATTTGCTCCACCACAGGCTGAGCGTCTTTTACGGCAACTTCAGTGAGTACTTCGGTATTCATCGAATGTTCCTGGGAGGGCTATTTTTGCTCTCGTAACAATTGAGCTGCGCGAACGGCAAAGTACGTCAGGATGCCATCAGCGCCTGCACGTTTAAAGGCGGTCAGGGATTCGAGGATCACCCCTTCGCTCAACCAGCCATTCTGGATCGCTGCCATGTGCATGGCGTACTCGCCGCTGACCTGATAAACAAAAGTCGGCACTTTGAATTCTTCTTTGACCCGGCAGAGGATGTCCAGATAGGGCATGCCTGGCTTGACCATGACCATGTCTGCGCCTTCTGACAAGTCAGCCGCCACTTCGTGCAGGGCTTCGTTGCTGTTGGCCGGGTCCATCTGATAGGAGGCCTTGTTGGCCTTGCCCAGATTCAGCGCCGAGCCCACCGCATCGCGGAACGGGCCGTAATAGGCGCTGGCGTACTTGGCCGAGTAGGCCATGATCCGCACATTGACGTGATCGGCCAGTTCCAGTGCCTCGCGTATGGCCTGGATGCGACCGTCCATCATGTCCGACGGAGCAACGACCTGAGCGCCGGCTTCGGCATGGGACAAGGCCTGCTTGACCAGTGCGTCGACGGTGATGTCGTTTTGCACATAGCCTTCTTCGTCGAGAATGCCGTCCTGACCGTGGGTAGTGAACGGGTCCAGCGCGACATCGGTGATCACGCCCAGCTCAGGGAACCGCGCGCGCAAGGCCCGGGTGGCACGCTGGGCAATACCCTCGGGGTTCCAGGCTTCGGCGGCGTCCAGCGACTTGAGTTCAGGCGGAGTGACCGGGAACAGCGCCAGCGCCGGAATCCCTAGCTCGACCCATTTGGCCGCCTCTTCCAGCAACAAATCGATGGTCAGGCGTTCGACGCCCGGCATCGAGGCGACCGCTTCGCGACGGTTCTCACCGTCCAGCACGAACACCGGCAGGATCAGATCATCGACGGTCAATACGTTTTCACGGACCAGACGACGCGAAAAATCATCACGGCGGTTGCGGCGCAGGCGGGTTGCAGGGAACAAACGGTTGGCGGGGGTAAAGCTCACGGCAGACTCCTGAGCCCGCGCTGACGGGCGAGCGTGACAGTTATAAGCGGCCATTATGACCAACGTGTGACAGTTATGTGCACGCTGCGACAGGTAGCCGCATTCCATTGTCCTTGTAGGAAATGTTCACGTCGAGACACATTTGGACACTTTCCTGAATGTGTACGAAGGGTTAGGCTGCGCGTTCATTTCGCCAGCACCCAGACAATGCTCCAACAATTTCTGCATGACTTCGGCTACTTTGCCCTGTTTCTCGGCACGTTCTTCGAAGGCGAAACCATTCTGGTGCTCGCAGGCTTCCTCGCGTTCCGTGGATACATGGATATCAACCTGGTGGTGGTCGTGGCGTTCTTCGGCAGTTATGCCGGCGATCAGCTGTGGTACTTCCTGGGACGAAAGCACGGGCGCAAGTTGCTTGCGCGCAAACCACGCTGGCAACTGATGGGTGACCGGGCGCTGGAACATATCCGCAAACACCCGGACATCTGGGTGCTGAGCTTCCGCTTCGTCTATGGGTTGCGCACCGTGATGCCCGTCGCCATCGGCCTGTCGGGCTACCCACCGGGCCGCTACTTGCTGCTCAACGGCATTGGGGCCGCGGTCTGGGCTGCCGCGCTGGCTGCCGCCGCCTATCACTTCGGCGCGGTGCTGGAAGGCATGCTCGGCAGCATCAAGAAATACGAGCTATGGGTGCTGGGCGCCCTGCTCATCCTGGGCCTGATCCTGTGGCTGCGCCGACGCTTCAAGAATGCCCGCCTGGCCAAACAGATCTATGCCGACGAGCAAGCCCTGAAGGCCGAACGAGCCAAAACCGAAAGTCCTAAGACGCCAGCCGAGTGAAGCGGTTTCTGCAGCAGTAGAGACCGATGCCGCTGAGCAAGCTGTAACTGAGCAGGCCGACCCAGCCCACCGCGTTGGCCGTCCACAACCCCACCAGCGGCGCCAGCCATACCAGCGGCACGTTCGACGCCAGTCGCAATAACTCCAGCTTCAACGCCCACGGGCGATTCTCCAGGGCCACGCCCAGCACGAACAGTCCCAACGCCATTGCACTCCAGCCCAAGACCAGAGCGGCGGTCGACAGGCTCGGCTCCAGATTCATCAAGTAACTGCCCAACGCGATGTAAACGCAGAACTGCAGCAAGACGTAGAGCTGCTGCCGCCCGTCCAGCGGCACCTCGAACTTGCGGAACTGGGTCAGGTCCGGTTTGCTCATCGGGTATTTGGCCGCTACGTCCGCCGGCCGCCAACCGGTGCGCATGAACCAGATCCGCAACTTGTCCCAGGTGCTTTGCGCACGCCGGGCATCCGCCCACAACTGCGCATAGAACTGCACGTTCGCCCATATCGGATTCCAGCTCGCCAGCGGCGTGGTCACGCCGAAGATCACCGGTTCGGTCTCGTCTTCTTCCTGGAACGAGCCGAACAGGCGATCCCAAATAATGAACACCCCGCCGTAGTTGCGATCCATGTAAAGAGCGTTCTGTGCATGGTGAGCCCGATGATTGGACGGCGTGACAAAGAACCACTCGAACCAGCCGAGCTTGGGAATGTGCCGGGTATGAACCCAGAACTGGTACAGCAGGTTCAGCGCGCCGACGCTGACGAATACCAGCAGCGGCACGCCAACCACCGCCAAGGGCAAGTAGAAGATCCAGCTCAGCAGAAATCCGGTGCTGGTCTGACGCAGGGCGGTGGAGAGGTTGTAGTCCTCGCTCTGGTGGTGCACCGAATGCGCGGCCCAGAGAATGTTGCGTTCGTGGCCCATGCGATGCAGCCAGTAGTAGCAGAAGTCGTAGAAGACGAAGGCGAAAACCCAGACCCAAACGCTGTCGGCCGAAAGCTCGGACAGCGCCAGATGCTTGAGGGCAAAGGCATAAGTGACCAGCCCCACGCCCTTGGTCAGCAGGCCGGTGGTGGTCGACAGCACGCCGGTGCTGATGCTGTTGATCGCGTCCGCCACCCGATAGTTGCTCACCCCGCGCCAACGGTCGGCCAACAGCTCGACGGCAATCAGCACAAAGAAAAACGGCACCGCATACAAAATGAAGTCCATGACGCGCCCTGATCGGAATCCTGGGGACAGATGCTATGTGTAGCCGCGATTTAACCCTATGGCAACGAGTGACAAATTAGTGGACATTTAACGCCATGAATATGGAGAAAAGCCCATGAGCAAAAAAGTTGCAGTGATCCTTTCCGGTTGTGGCGTGTACGACGGCGCAGAGATCTACGAAAGCGTGATTACCTTGCTGCGCCTGGACCAGCGCGGCGCCCAGGTGCAGTGTTTTGCCCCGGACATCGCGCAGTTGCATGTGATCAACCACCTGACCGGCGAAGAAATGCCCGAGTCGCGCAATGTGCTGGTGGAGTCGGCGCGCATCGCCCGTGGCGAGGTCAAGGACATCCGCGAAGCCAGCGTCGAGGATTTCGATGCCTTGATCGTTCCCGGCGGTTTCGGTTCGGCCAAGAACCTCTCCAACTTTGCCGTCGAAGGCACCGGCTGCACTGTGCAACCGGACGTACTGGCCCTGACCGAAGCCTTTGCCGAGGCCGGCAAGCCGGTCGGCCTGATCTGCATCTCGCCGGCACTGGCAGCGAAGATCTATGGGCCGGGCGTGACCTGCACCATCGGCAACGACGCCGACACCGCAGCCGCCCTGAACAAGATGGGCGCAACCCACAAGGAATGCGCAGTCAGCGAAATCGTCGAAGACAAGGCACGCAAACTGGTGACCACCCCGGCGTACATGTTGGCGCAGTCGATCAGCGAAGCGGCGTCCGGCATCAACAAGCTGGTCGACCGAGTGCTTGAGCTGACCCACGAAAACGACGCCTGACACATCGCAGTGACTGATTTCTGTGGCGAGGGAGCTTGCTCCCTCGCCACAAGGGCGGCATACGCTCAGGCGTTACGCGATAACCGGGTCAATATCCGATCCAGTGCATTGGCAAACGCCTGCTTTTCCCGCTCGCCAAACGGCGCCGGGCCACCACCCATCTGCCCCTGCTCTCGCAAATCGGTGAACAGGTTACGCACTGCCAGCCGATCACCCATGTTCTGCGCATCGAACTCCTTGCCTCGCGGGTCCAGCGCGGCAACGCCCTTTTTCACCAGACGGTCGGCCAGCGGCACATCGCTGCAGATCACCAACTCCCCAGGCACCGCGTGCTCAACCAGGTAATCGTCGGCCGCGTCCGGGCCGCTCGGCACCACGATCAGCTTAACCAGCGCCAGGCCCGGCTTGATCTGCGGCTGCCCGGCCACCAGCACCACTTCGAAGCGGCGCTTGAGGGCGAACTTCACCACCAGGTCCTTGGCCGCCCTGGGGCAGGCGTCGGCATCGATCCAGACACGCATCAGTTTTTCCTCTTCCAAAAAGCATCGCGAGCAGGCTCGCTCCCACAAGGTTAGCGCTAATCCTGTGGGAACGAGCCTGCTCGCGAATGTGAGCGAAGCGAATGCGTTAAGAAACAGCTACCCGACGCTTCTCAGCCATCCAGCTCCGACCGTACAACACAACAATCGCAACTATCGCCACCGCCTGAGCACTCAGCGAATACGCATCGGCATGAATTCCCAGCCAGTCGAATTCAAAGAACGGCACCGGCCGCGTACCGAAGATCCCGGCTTCCTGCAGCGCCTTCACACCATGCCCGGCGAACACCACCGACAGCGCGCACAGCAGAGCAGCGTTGATGCTGAAGAACAGCGCCAGCGGCAGTTTCGCTGAACCACGCAGGATGACCCATGCCAGGCCGACCAACAGCACCAGCGCCGTCGCCCCACCGGCCAGTACCGCATCGTGACCGGCAGGGCCGGCCTGCAGCCACAGGGTTTCGTAAAACAGGATCACTTCGAACAGCTCCCGATAAACCGAGAAAAACGCCAGGATCGCAAAGCCGAAACGCCCGCCACCGCCCACCAGGCTGCTCTTGATGTAATCCTGCCAGGCTGCGGCATGACGACGGTCGTGCATCCACACGCCGAGCCACAGCACCATGACGCTGGCAAACAGTGCCGTCGCGCCTTCCAACAGTTCCCGCTGGGACCCGCTGACATCGATCACATACGCCGCCAGCGCCCATGTCCCCAGACCGGCCAACAGCGCCAGCCCCCAACCGACGTTGACACTGCGCACCGCCGATTGCTGACCGGTGTTACGCAAGAAGGCGAGGATTGCCGCCAGCACCAGGATGGCTTCCAGACCTTCGCGCAGCAGAATCAACAAGCCGGAAATAAAGCTCAGGGACCAGCTCAAACCATCACTGCCCAACAAGCCGGCGGACACTTTCAACTTGGCCTTGGCGGCCTCCAGACGCTGTTCTACCTGCTCTACCGGCAAGCCATCTTGCAACGACTGACGGTAGGCCATCAGCGATTTTTCAGTGTCTTTGCGCACGCTGGCATCGACGTTATCCAGCGAGCTTTCGACCAGTTCGAAGCCTTCCAGATACGCCGCAACCGACAAGTCATAGGCCTGATCGTGTTCACCGGCGCGATAGGCCGCGATGCTCTTGTCCAGCGTGGCGGCGGTGTAGTCGAGCAACTGCGCCGGGCCGCGCTTGACTTGCGGTGGTTGAGCCCGCTGGGCACGGAAGGTCGCAGCCGCTTGCGGGCCTTCCGCCACCTGAACTTCGGATGGCGTCTGACGGGCCAGATCGGCAATGTTGTAAAGCTTGTCGCTACTGGCCGCCGTCGGATCGGCACTGAAGCTGGCGACGTAAGTGGCCAGATCCCAGCGCTGACGATCGTCCAGCTGATCGGCGAAGGCCGGCATGTCGGTGCCTTCGACGCCAAGTCCCAGGGTGCTGTAGATCCCGTAGAGGCTCAGGTGATCCAGGCGCGCGGCATCCCGCAGATTGGCCGGTGGCGGGGTCAGGCCGACACCCGCAGGGCCGTCGCCAGCGCCCGCATCGCCGTGGCACACCGAACAATGCTGGGCGTACAGCGGTGCGCCACGAGTTGGGTCCGGGGTTATGACAGGGGCCTGGCTGACCTCGTAGGCCACGGCCAGTTTCGCGCCCAGTTGCCGGGCCTGACGGGCGACATCCGCGCCGTCCTGACGCGCCGTGATCGCCGCATGCAGCGCACTGATGCCCTGCTCCAGCCCGGCTTTTTCCGGCTTGTCCGGCATGGCGGCGACCAGCCCTTGCAGCACCCGGGTGAATTCGAGCTGCTCGCGGTATTCAGACTCGTCAGTGACCTTGCCTGCCTGAACCGTTGCCGGGTAATCCGCACCGATGTAGTCGAGCAGGTGCAGCGCTTTCGGCGCGGCTTCCACCGTGTCGGCCAGCAGATGGGAGCTGCATAAGGCCAGCAACGGCACAAACAGCCAGGCCAGGAAACGGGACGGGGCAATCATGAATGAGTCTCAGTTGGAAATACGAAGTAATATATTGTTCACTCTCAATGACTTTCACTCAAGTGTTGTCTGCTCTGCTGGCGTCAGAGCGAAACAAGGAGCCGGCGCCCCCATCGACCGTTCGCCGACCCGCAGCCATGGGTCGTCAGGCCAAACGGGCGCGTTAATCCAACCCTTGCGGCAATAAAAAAGGCGACCTGCAAAGGTCGCCTTTTTAGTCAGCGTGGGGTTAAACGACGGCTTTGCGCAAGGTCGCCATGAAGGCCGCCGCTCCAATGAACAACCCGGCAAAGGTCCTGTTCATGCGTTTCTGCTGCTTGGGCGTACGCAACAGGCGCAGCACCCTGGATGCCAACCCGGTGTAACCGGCCATGACGATCAGGTCGACGCAGATCATGGTTACACCAATGATCAGGTACTGCGCCAGCAGCGGCGCGTGGGGGTCGATGAACTGCGGCAACACCGCCAACATGAACACCAACGCCTTGGGGTTGCTGATGTTGACCAGGAACCCACGGAATATCAGCACCAGCGGTTTGCCGATCGGGCGCACGGCGGCGTTATCGCTCATGTCGCTGGGCAACGCACGCCATTGTTTGATCGCGAGATAGACCAGATACGCCACACCGAACCATTTGATTGCGTAGAACGCGGTCGCCGATGCCGTGAGAATCGCGCCCACACCGGCGCCGACAATCGCGATCTGCAGCGCCAGCCCCAATTGCAGGCCAAGGGCATTCCAGTACCCGCGCCAGAAACCGTATTGCAGGCCGCTGGACATCGACGCAATGGCGCCCGCACCAGGAGACAGGCTGATCACCCAGCAGGCGGCGAAAAACGCCAACCATGTTTGAAGCTCCATCGCACACCTCGACTCAGACTCGTAACAGACGTCTAAGCTAATGCGGCTTTGGCCCGATGACCACCGATTTTTTGTAGGACATGACGACTGCCGACCAGCGCGGCCGGTGTCTCGGCTACTTTTCGAAACCGCTCGAAGGAAAGACATCACTGCCGCGCCAGCGTCGAACCGAACGCTGGAAAAACAGGCTGTTGGGCACTTGCACCATGGCACTGCCGGTTCCGAGCTCTTCGGCCTCAATCAATGTGGTGTAAAGCAAATTGATCGCTACTACCCGGCCTTTGACCCCGGGCTTGTCGGTGGTGTCCACCAGCTCGACCACATCGCCGAGGCGGAAGGGGCCGACCGTGAAGATCAGAATCGCGCAGAGCAGGTTGGAGAGCACGCTCCACATGGCGAAAAACGCCACCGCTGCCACCGCGACGAATCCGGACAACGCGGTCCAGAGCACCGTGGCCGAAACCCCGAGACGCTCCAGCACGAAAATCAGCGCGCTGCCCATGATCAGCCAGCGCAGGCCGCCGCGCAGCGGCATCAGCAATTGTGGCGGAAACGGGTAGCGCTCACCGAGACGGTTCAGGCATTTCGCGACGAAGCGCTGGGTGAAGTAACCGGCCAGCAGGATCAACAGGATTTGCGCACCGAGCCAGATCGGCTCGACCCACACTGCCGGCAACGGTAACTTGAGGGCGTCCATCAGGACAGCGCCTCCAGCTCCGCCTGCATGCTTTCCAACAGTTCCAGGGCTTCCATCCAGGCTTCTTCCAGCTCGGCCTCACGCACCTTCAACTTGGCCTGCTCGGCCAACAGATCACGCAATTCGTTCTTGCGCGCCGGTTCGTAGATATCGCTGTCACCGAGACTGGCATCGATCTTCGCCAGTTTCTCGTGGAGCTTGCCCAGTTCGGCTTCGAGCTTGTCGGCCTCGCGCTTGTGCGGTGCCAGTTGCTGACGCAACGCCGCCGCAGCCTGACGCTGGGCTTTCTTGTCGGTCTTGTCCGGATTGACCGGCGTGTTGCTGACCGGGGCATTGCGCTGACGGTACTCCACCAGCCAACGGGTGTAGTCCTCCAGATCACCGTCGAATTCTTCGACCTTGCCATCGGCGACCAGATAGAAATTGTCGGTGGTGCTTTTGAGCAAATGACGGTCGTGGGAAACCACCAGTACCGCGCCACTGAACTCCTGCAGGGCCATGGTCAGCGCCAGGCGCATTTCCAGATCCAGGTGGTTGGTTGGTTCGTCGAGCAGCAACAGGTTCGGTCGGTCCCAGGCGATCAGCGCCAACGCCAGACGCGCCTTCTCGCCACCGGAGAAATTCAGCACGGGCTCATCGATCCGCGCACCACGGAAGTCGAAGCCGCCGAGGAAGTCACGCAGGGTCTGCTCGCGCTCGGTCGGTGCCAGGCGCTGCAAGTGCAGCAACGGGCTGGCCTTCGAGTCCAGGGAATCCAACTGATGCTGTGCGAAGTAACCGACAACCGTGTTCTCGCCACGGGTCAAGCGACCGGCCAGCGGCGTGAGCTCACCCGCAAGGTTCTTGATCAGGGTCGATTTGCCGGCGCCGTTGGGGCCAAGCAGGCCGATCCGTGCGCCAGGCGTCAGTTGCAGCTTGACCTTCTCCAACACCGCCTTCTCGCCATAACCCAGTCGGGCATCGGACAGGTCGATCAGCGGGCTGGAGATTTTCTGCGATTCGCGGAAGACGAAGTCGAACGGCGAGTCGACGTGGGCCGCGGTCAGCTCTTCCATCCGTTCCAGCGCCTTGATCCGGCTCTGGGCCTGGCGGGCCTTGGTGGCCTGGGCCTTGAAACGGGCGATGTAGCTTTCCATGTGCGCACGTTGCGCCTGCTGCTTCTCGTAAGCCTGTTGTTGCTGGGCCAGGCGTTCGGCGCGGGCGCGTTCGAAGGCGCTGTAGCCACCGCGATACAGGGTGATCTTGCGCTGATCGACGTGAGCCACGTGATCGACCACGGCATCGAGGAAATCCCGGTCGTGGGAAATCAGCATCAAGGTGCCGGGATAGCTTTTGAGCCACTCTTCCAGCCAGATGATGGCGTCGAGGTCCAAGTGGTTGGTCGGTTCGTCGAGCAGCAACAGGTCCGAGGGGCACATCAAGGCCTGCGCCAGGTTCAGACGCATCCGCCAGCCGCCGGAGAAATCACCGACTTGCCGGTCCATTTGCTCGTTGGTGAATCCAAGGCCCGCCAGCAGCTTGCGGGCACGGGCATCGGCGGTGTAGCCGTCGGCACTGTCGAGTTCCGAGTGCAGACGGGCCTGAGCGGCACCGTCATGGGCCGCTTCGGCTGCAGCGAGGTCGCGTTGCACCTGACGCAGGCGCAGGTCGCCATCGAGCACATAGTCAACCGCCAGGCGTTCGAGCGTATCGACTTCCTGGCGCATGTGGGCGATACGCCAGTCGGCCGGCAGGAAGCAATCACCCGAGTCCGGGTGCAGCTCACCCCGAAGCAAGGCGAACAGGCTCGATTTGCCGGCGCCGTTGGCACCGATGAGGCCGGCTTTCTGGCCGGCGTGCAGCGTCAACTCGGCGTCTTCTAGCAGACGTTGCGGGCCACGCTGTAAAGTCAGGTTCTGAAGTCGAATCATAATGGCGGCGGAGTCTACCAGCTTCGCTCGCAACTGGCGCGAGTAGCACTATGTCCTCTGACCTGTGGAGCTTTTCCCTTAGCACTTATGCCCGTCCGGGCGTTGAACAGGCGTGCCTGCAATTGCAGTCGGCGGGTGTCAACGTGTGCCTGCTGCTCTGCGCGGCCTGGCTGGGACAGCGAGGGGTCGCCTGCAATGGGCAACGCCTGCAGCAACTTCGCAGCGTGGTTGAGCCGTGGGACAGCGATGTCGTGCAACCGCTGCGGGCATTGCGCATGCAATGGAAAGCCATCGCCATGAATGACACTGAACTGAATGCACTGCGCGAACAGGTGAAGACCCTGGAGCTGGAAGCCGAGCGACATCTGTTGCTACGACTGGAGCGATCGGCACAAGGTTGGCCGCAAGCAGAAGCGACCGATCTGTCGCTCTGGCTCGAAGGTGTCGCGGCGGGCGCCGCTCACCTGGACCGCGACGCGCTGCATCAGCTGCGCGTCGCGGCATCCGGCACTTAGGAAGCGCTGGTTGGGTTGGAGGTGGTTGCGCTCGGAGCAGCGGCCGGCGTTGGCGCTGGCGCGACTGTCGAGGGGGTGGCTGCCGGAGCAGGTGTGGCGGCTGCAGCCGGGACGGCTGGCTTGGCAACTGGCGCGGCGGCCGGCTTGGCGGCAACCGGTTTTTTCACGGCTGGTCTGGCAGCAGGTTTGGCGGCTGGCTTAGCGGCAGGCTTGGCAGCGGGTTTTGCTGCGGCGGGTTTTGCTGCACTGGCCGTGGCAGTTTTGGCGGCAGCGGCAGGTTTCGCCGCAGCAGGTTTGGCAGCTGGTTTAGCCGTCGTTTTTGCAGCAGGTTTTGCCGCTGGCTTGGCAGCGGGTTTAGCTGCGACAGGTTTAGCGGCTGGCTTGGCAGCAGGTTTCGCCGCTGCGGTTTTGGCTGCAGGTTTAGCGGCGGTTTTTGCCGCTGGTTTTGCTGCTGGTTTCGCTGCAGCAGTTTTCGCTACGGCTGGTTTGGCAGCAGCTGTTTTTGCAGCAGCCGGTTTGGCCGCAGCCGGTTTGGCGGCGGTTGTTTTAGCTGCCGGTTTGGCAGCGCTGGCCGCGACGGTTTTTTTCGCCGCAGGTTTTGCGGCAGGCTTGGCTACGGCTTTCACCGGTGCCTTGGCAACCGGTTTGGCGGCAGGCTTGGCCGGTGCTTTTGCAGCAACCGGTTTGGCAGCGGCTTTCTTCGCAGGGGCCGCAGCAGACTTGGCCGCACGCAGGGACAATGCCTTGCCGACAGCCTCTTGAACGCGACCAACGCCCTGGGCCAGTTTCAGGCTTTCTTGAGCGTCGCGCTTGAGTTGCAGGATGTAGCCGCGAGTGTCCGACTGACGCTCCTTGAGGGCATCAAGCAGGTCCTCGAGTTCCTTCACGGCGTCCTTCGCTTTGGCTTGTGCCTTGGCCTTGCCGGCCGATGCAGCGTCCTGCAATTTGGTGCGGGCGTTGTGCAATTTTTCCTGCGCTTTTCCGCGCTGCTTTTCCAGCTTGGCGAGCAGTTTTTCAGCATCAGCCAGTGCTTCGGAACAAGCGGTTTCCAGATGCTCGAGCAAGCTGCCCGAGAGTTGTTGAAGTAAGTGCAACGGGGTATTTACAGGCTTCTTGGTGGCCGACATGGTTTACCTCCTGGCTGACGTGGGTGCGGCTCATACTAGACCTCTGCTGCTACCGCCGCTAGGGCATCTTGACAGTATCCAGAGCGTTGCGTTGCAACAGATCGAAAATGTTCTGCTCTTGCGAAAAAGCAGTTCACCGTTGAATGCATTCGCACTGGCATAATCGCCCGCATCTCAGGTTGGAGGGTGCCCATGTCGCGCTACTTTTTTTTATCGCTGTGCGTGATTTTTTCCACTGCCCACGCGGCCGAAAAAACCCAGGAAAATGACGCTCACGATCTGGCTTACAGTCTGGGTGCGAGCCTCGGCGAACGCCTGCGCCAGGAGGTCCCCGATCTGCAACTGCAGGCGCTCGTCGAAGGTTTGCAGCAAGCCTATCAAGGCAAGCCTCTGGCTTTGAAAGACGAGCAGATCGAACAGATCCTGAATGAGCACGAAGCCCGGGTCGCCATGCAAACGCCTGCGCCCCGAAGCGAAGTGGCCCTGGAAAAAGAGCAGCGCTTTCTCGCCGAGGAAAAAGCCAAGCCCGGTGTTCGTGAACTGGCAGATGGAATACTGCTGACAGAACTGACGCCAGGCACTGGCGCCAAGGCCGGGCCGAACGGCAAGGTGCAGGTGCTGTATATCGGTCGCCTTCCCGACGGCACGGTGTTCGACCAGAACAGCCAGCCACAATGGTTCAGTCTCGATAGCGTGATCAGCGGATGGCGCAGTGCGCTGCAGCAAATGCCGGTCGGTGCGAAATGGCGCCTGGTGATTCCATCGGCGCAAGCCTATGGCGCCGATGGTGCCGGCGACTTGATCGCGCCGTTTACACCGCTGGTGTTCGAAGTCGAACTGCGTGGTGCCACTGGCTGAATGGCGGAAACGAAAAACGGTGCGCAAGGCGCACCGTTTTTGGTATTGCGAGGAGAGACTTCAGGCTTGAACCGAGTCTTCTGCCTTGTGAGCGGTGTGCAGAACTTCGATCAGGCAATCTTCCAGTTCGAAGCGCTCATGCAACAGACCACCCAGCTCCTTGAATTTCTCTGCCACGCACTTGCCTGCATCGCACAGGTCGTTGAACGCGAGCAGTTTCTCGGTGATGACGTCGATGCGCGGGTAGAGGGTCTCAGCCAGTTCCAAACCACGCTTGTCATTGAAAGCCTTGGCTTCACCGGTCAGCTGTTCATAGATCTCGAAATGCCCGGCGGACACGTAATCAACCAGCACACCGCAGAATTCCTGCAAAGGTTTGCGGTTTTCCCCCAGAGCCTCGGGCCTGGCACCGAGCGCATCATAGGCACGAACCAGTTCGTGACGTTCCTGCAACCAACGATCGATCAGCAGATGTACTCCACCCCAACGTTCCTGAGCATTCTGACAACTTTCGAGCATGGCGATCTCTCTTCCCTTGTGGGTCATGCTGCCCTACACCCGTCATACTCTTGAAGGTCAAGAATCGGCCAGGCAGAGCGTCATCGAGCAACATAATTCCAATGACACGTGCGGGCCAGATTATGCCCGCACGACTGTGGCTTCAAGGTACGCAGGCGATAAAGTTCATACAAGTGTTTAATCACCCACCAGGGCCTGGTGCGACGACTCGTCGCTGAGCGGTCGCCGAACGGCGGTCCAGACATGATGCAGCAGTTGATAACCCGCCAGAATCATCATCGCGACGAAGAACAGCAGACTCCACTCCGGGATGCTCAAGTCAAACAGCGTCCAGGAGATTTGTGCGCAATCGATGGTGCCTTTGAACATCTGCTGCAAGATGCACGTCCAGGGCGCGCTGGCGAACAGGTCACTCAAATTGGGCGCACAGGTCGACAATTGCTGCGCCGGATCACTTTGCAGCAACACCTGTCGCCATGCCAGGACAGTGCCGACCAGGCTACTGATCAGTCCGAGCAGCCAATACAGGAAAGAACCGAAGCGACCGGGACCATGCACTGAAGCCATCAGGCAGAAGCCTGTCAGCAGCGCCAAGCAAAACCGTTGCAACAAGCACAAGCCACATGGCTTTAGGCCGACGACGTATTCAAGGTAATAGGACAGGCCCAGGCTGCCCGCAATGAAGACCATGAAAAACAGAGAACGTGAGCAGGCCATAGGCATGGCTTTTCCGTAACAGTGAGGACCGACGGCTACGGTAGAGGAAAGCGCGACAGCCTTTCAAGGCAGGTTGGCAGGGACACTTCAGCAAGAGTGTAGGGAATTCCCGACAGAAAACAGAGGATCAGATGTAGTCGCTTGTAGGATTCTGCTGAAGCCCCATCACGAAAGGAAAATTCCGACAAAAATTTGCACCATCGGATCGCCCCTTCGGGCGACCCTTCACTCACTCTCAAGCGTGAGCCGGCACCGGCAGTGGTGCTGCCAACAAACGCTCGTCCAGCAAGCCCAGACCTTCCTGGAACAGCTGATTACTGCGCTCGGTGTCCCCCATCTGCGCCAGCAACCGAGCCAGTTCGGCACAGGCTTCCGGGTTGCGCTGCACGCGCAGACTGCTTTCCAGATAATCCCGCGCCTTGCCCCACAGGCTGCTTTGCAGGCAAAGGCGCCCCAGGGTCAAAAGCAGGCTCGGGTCGGCTGGATGCTCCTTGAGCCAACCTTCAGCCAGTTGCAGCTGACGCGCCGGATCACTGCCACGAACCAAACCGTAGAGCCGCGCCAGGTGACTGTCGTAGCTGCGCTTGAGCGCTGTCCTCAAGACTTCTTCGGCCTCGACCTGAGCCCCCAGCTGGCGCAGTTGTTCGGCATAGGCGAGCACCAGTTGAGGCTCCTGACGCTGGGCCGAACTCAGCTGCTGCCAGGCACGATTGAGCGTCTGCAAGCCGACGGTTCCGCCTGCTTCCTGATGTGCCGCCAGGGACAAGTTCTCTCCCCAGGCACGGCTCTCCAGCTCGGCCAGTTCAGACGCGGGCAAAACCTTGTCCTTGCGCAACTCCGGCAGCAACCGGATCAACGCCGGCCAGTCGCCCCGCTGCTGATGCAGGCGCTGCAACTGGCGAAGGGCCTGGACGTTATGAGGGTGGCGCTCGTGCATTGCTTGCAGGGTCGCGAGGGCGCCATCGGTGTCACCGCGATCGGTCTGCAATTGCGCGTGGCTCAAGGCGATTGCCAGCTCAGCCTGGGGCTGACGCTCCAACGCACGCTCCAGCAAGTTGTCGCTTTCCTCGTAATGGCCTTGTTCGTTCGCGGCACGGGCAGCACCGAGGTAATACAGCAGCGGCTGGCGTTCGGCTTCCGCCGCCCGGGCCAGATGACGCTGCGCACTGGCCCAGCGACCTTCAGCCAGATCCAGCTGACCATGCTCGATGGCAACCTGCACCCGACGACTGCGATTGCGCCGTGACCATGGGTTGACCACGCCACTGGAAGTCGTCACCAACTCGACCAACGCCTTGATTCCCCAGAGCATCAGCCAAAGGACAGCCACCAGGGCCAACGTTGCCCACAGGCTCGATTCGTAGCGAAAGGTCTTGTAGGCGATCAGCACGTAGCCGGAGTGCTCCGCTATCGCCAAGCCCAGCGCGGCGGTCGCGGCGATGACCAGGAACACGATCACATACAGGCGCTTCATGGCGTGGCCTCCTGCGCCGTGTTCGCGGCAGGTTTGGCCATGGGCTTGACCGAGTCTTCCGCATTCACGTTACGCCGCTCCAGATAAGCCTGAACCGCACTCAGCGTGCCGGTCAGATCCGGAGTGACCACGGTGACAGGCTGCTTGCCCAACTCGGCCACCTGTTCAAGCATCACTTTGCTCTGCGGATTGTCCGGGTTGAAATTGCCCTTGAGCACATCGCGCGCTTCGTCCAGTGCCTGGGAGTACACTGCGGCCTGCCCATTGAGCGCGGCCCATTGCGCTTGCTCGAGCGTCAGGCTCAGGGCCAGTCGCACCTGGCTCAGGCTCTGCCCGGCCAGTAACGGGCGAACATTTTTATCGGCATTGAAATCGATGCGGATGTAGCGCGAAATCTGATCCCACCACTGAGACCAACGGCTGGCGCCATCACCATCAGCGGTCAGGCCGAGCAACGATTCGCCACGATCCTTGTACTCGGGCGCCAGCTCGGTCAGGCCGATCACCTGCTCACGCAATGCCCCCAATCGCAGGAACAGTCCGGTGCGATCCGGTTGCTCGGTGCTGCGCAAGGCCACCAGGGTTTTGGCCACTTGCTCGCGAGCGGCGAAGGCACCGGGATCATTTTGTTCGCGCAGAATTTCATCGGCGCCCTGCACCAGGGCCTGGGCACTGCTGATGTCCTGCAAGGCGGAAAGACGCAGGCTGGCCAGACGCAGCAGGTGCTCGGCCTCGGCCAGACGCCAGTCCTTGCGGCTGGCGCCGAGAACGGTTTCCAGACGCTGGTTCAGGCGTTGCTGATCGCCCTGCAACTGAATCACCAGGCGGCTGCGCTCTTCCAGCACATCGGCGCCGGGAAGTTGCTCAAGGCGTGCACTCAGGCGCTGCTCATTGAGCTTCAGGCTTTGCGACTCATCACTCAACGCCTGCACCTGACTCAGCTGTTGCTGGTTAGTCGCTTGCAGGTGACGCACCTGCCAGACTCCCCAGCCCCCCACCGCGACACCGGCAGCGCCCAACAGCAGCGCGACGATTGCCAGCCCATTGCCTCGACGCTGCTCTGCAGCGGGTGGTGGATTTTCAACCGGTGCATCGAGCACTGGCCGGACGTCTTCTTTAGGCAAGGCTGTTTCGCTCACGTATCCATCCTTTGCATTAGAGAACGGGCACGGGGTGCTCCCGTAACGCCGTCAGCAAAGCCGCGGCACTGGCGCCGCGGCAATCCACAACTGTCAGGGCCCCGGCGGCACGTGCCAGCTCGGCGACCCTGGGACTTGGTACAAACAACGGCAACTGCGCCAACCGTGGCCAGGCATCTGCGGCCAATTGATGCAGGTGCTCAAAACCCTGCCCACTGCTGACCACCAGCCCGTTCAGGCGTTCCGCTTCGATCTGCCGTGGCAACGCTGCCGGCAGGTAGTGCGGCAGTTCACGACGGTACAGCTCCAGATACTCGACACTAGCACCTCGCTCGCGCAGGCGCTCTGCCAGCAACTCGCGACCGCCCTCTCCACGCAGGATCAGCACGCGCGGATCAGGCCCGGCGATAGCCTCGCGCAACGACGCGAGTTCAAGCAAGGCTTCGCTGTCGTCGCCCTGCGCCGGAAAGCTCACGTCCAGGCCATGATCGGCAAGGATCTGCGCCGTCGCCGCGCCGACACTGAACCACTGCACACGGGGCGCTGACGAACAAAACCGGTCAAGCAACTCAAGGGCAATCCGGGCGGCTGGCTTGCTGACCACGATCACGGCGCTGTAACGATCCAGTTCCTGCATCACCTGGCGCATTGTGTCAGAGGCAGGGATCGGCGCTATGTCCAAAAGCGGCAAGCTACTGCTGAAAATCCCCTGTTCGGCCAGCAGATCGCTCAGCGCCGCCGACTCATCCGCCGGACGCGTCAGCAGCAGGCGCCAGCCCGTCACTCGTGACCTGCCTCGCCATAGACCGCTTTGAGAATCTCGTTGGCGCCCTGGCTCAAAAGGTCTTCGGCCACTTGCACACCCAAGGCCTCGGCCTGATCACGCGGCGCGCGAGCTTCGGCATTCAGCAGCAGACCGCCGCTCGGATCCCCCACCAGGCCACGCAACCAGATCTGCTCGCCTTCAAGCACGGCATAGCAGGCAATCGGCACCTGGCAGCCTCCATTGAGGTGTTTATTGAGGGAACGTTCGGCCGTCACGCGGGTGGCGGTGTCCCGGTGATGCAGCGGCGCCAGCAGCGCGTGAATTTCACTGTCTGCACTGCGGCATTCGATGCCGACGGCACCCTGGCCACCGGCGGGCAGGCTGTCGTCAACACTGATGGCCGATGTAATGCGATCTTCGAAGCCCAGGCGAATCAAACCGGCGGATGCAAGGATGATGGCGTCGTATTCACCGGCATCGAGCTTGGCCAGACGAGTATTGACGTTGCCGCGCAGGAAGCGGATTTCCAGGTCCGGACGACGGGTCAGCAATTGGGCCTGGCGACGCAGGCTCGACGTGCCGACGATGCTACCTTCGGGCAACTCATCCAGGCTGGCATAGGTATTGGAGACGAATGCATCGCGCGGGTCTTCGCGCTCGCAGATACAGAACAGCCCCAGGCCTTCGGGGAAGTCCATCGGCACGTCTTTCATGGAATGCACGGCGATGTCGGCTTCGTTTTCCAGCAACGCGGTTTCCAGCTCTTTGACGAACAGCCCCTTGCCACCGATTTTCGACAGCGGCGAGTCAAGCAGCTTGTCGCCACGACTGACCATCGGGACCAGCGTCACGAGCAGACCGGGATGGGCCTCTTCAAGACGGGCTTTGACATATTCGGCCTGCCACAGGGCGAGAGCACTTTTACGCGTGGCGATGCGGATTTCGCGAGAGGACATGGATCAATCCGTACTGAATAGATACGGCGGATAATAACAGCTCAGCCAAATCCACTTTGACTTGTATCAGATACTACTCGGCCTCCCTGGCCCCGGATTTCCGGCATTCGGGTGTGAAATACGCCTGTAACCGGCGAATTAAAGCTGTTGCATCATTTTCCTAACGCCCGCCACGTGGCGTCGACTGACGATCAAGGCGTCACCGTTCAGGCCTTTGAGGAACAGCTGGAAGTGCCCGAGTGGCGTTCGTTGCAGCCGTTCGATGCGATCACGAGCGACCAGTGCGTTGCGGTGGATCCGCACAAAGCGGTCACCAAACTCGTCCTCGAGGGCCTTGAGCGGCTCATCCAGAAGCACTTCGCCGCTCTCGTGGCGCAAGGTCACGTATTTGTGATCGGCAATGAAGTAGACCACCTGATCCAGCGGGATCAGCTCGATTCCCTTTCGGGTTCGGGCGCTGATGTGGCTGCGTGGGCCATTGCCGCTTTCGGCGGCCGGGCGGGTCAGGGCCGAGAGTTGAACACGATTGGGTCGCTCGGCTTTCTTTAATGCGTCATGTAAATGTTCGGTTCGCACAGGTTTCACCAGATAGCCTACGGCGCTGGCCTGTAAGGCTTCCACGGCAAATTCATCGGGCCCTGTGCAGAACACCACGGCGGGCGGGGTTTCGCGTTCGCACAATCGCGCGGCCACTTGCAGGCCATCAAGGCCTGGCATGCGGATATCGAGTAGCACGATATCCGGCTTGTGGCTGTCGATCAGTGCCAACGCTTCTTCGCCGTTCGTGGCGCTGGGCTCCAGGACACTGTATCCCTCGAGTTCGCCAACCATTCGGCTCAGGCGCTCGCGGGCTAGGGGGTCGTCATCAACGATCAGGACATTCATATTGCGCTGGATTCCTGCGTGAGTCTCGCACAAGGATAGCGTAGACAGGGTAAGTGACGTCCGTCACCGCGATCCACGCTAAGACTAGCGCGAGCGTCAAAAAGTGCCGCGAGACCGACGGCTAAATTTTCATCCGCCGGGCAATTGGCGGCCCAGGCTCGCATTGGCGACACAGCGCCACAGGGTTTGCTGATACGCAATCTGAACACCCCCTCTTCTTATAGTCCGCTTGCGCACCGAGAAGTGCACTGATCCTACTGTCCAACTGTAGACGGTTGCCGGGACGATATTGCTCAAATGAAAAATATCGTTGAGCCAATTGCACAGGACTTGCCTGGGACAGGCGCTGGCCACGAAAAAACCAGGCGACCAGTGTCAGCGACAGCAATGGCAACCCTGTTATTATCCGCGGCAGCTTTCAACGCCATCTTTCTTCAGCCGATACGAGCGAATTCATGAGCACTGACAAGACCAATCAGTCCTGGGGCGGCCGCTTCAGTGAACCCGTCGACGCCTTCGTCGCCCGCTTCACCGCCTCCGTCACCTTCGACCAGCGCCTGTATCGCCACGACATCATGGGCTCGATCGCCCACGCCACCATGCTGGCCAAGGTCGGCGTGCTCACCGATGCCGAGCGCGACAGCATCATCGATGGCCTGAAGACCATCCAGGGTGAAATCGAGGCCGGCCAGTTCGACTGGCGCATCGACCTCGAAGACGTACACATGAACATCGAGGCGCGCCTGACCGACCGCATCGGCGTGACCGGCAAGAAGTTGCACACCGGACGCAGTCGTAACGACCAGGTCGCTACCGATATCCGCCTGTGGCTGCGTGACGAAATCGACCTGATTCTGGGCGAAATCACCCGCCTGCAAAAAGGCTTGCTGGAACAGGCCGAACGCGAAGCGGGCAGCATCATGCCAGGCTTCACCCACCTGCAGACCGCACAGCCCGTCACCTTCGGGCACCACATGCTGGCCTGGTTCGAAATGCTCAGCCGCGACTACGAGCGTCTTGTCGACTGCCGCAAGCGCACCAACCGTATGCCTCTGGGCAGCGCCGCCCTGGCCGGGACCACGTACCCGATCGACCGTGAATACACCGCCCAATTGCTGGGTTTCGACGCAGTGGGTGGCAACTCGCTGGACAACGTGTCCGATCGTGACTTCGCTATCGAATTTTGCTCGGCCGCCAGCATCGCGATGATGCACCTGTCACGCTTCTCCGAAGAACTGGTGCTGTGGACCAGTGCGCAATTCCAGTTCATCGATCTGCCAGACCGTTTCTGCACCGGCAGTTCGATCATGCCGCAAAAGAAAAACCCGGACGTGCCGGAACTGGTGCGCGGCAAGAGCGGCCGCGTGTTCGGCGCCTTGATGGGCCTGCTGACCCTGATGAAAGGCCAGCCTCTGGCTTACAACAAGGACAACCAGGAAGACAAGGAACCGCTGTTCGACGCCGCCGATACCCTGCGCGACTCGCTACGGGCCTTCGCCGACATGATCCCGGCGATCAAGCCCAAGCACGCGATGATGCGCGAAGCGGCCCTGCGCGGCTTCTCTACCGCCACTGACCTGGCTGACTACCTGGTCCGCCGTGGTCTGCCGTTCCGTGACTGCCATGAAATCGTTGGCCATGCGGTGAAGTACGGCGTGGAAAGCGGCAAGGACCTGGCGGAGATGAGCCTGGAAGAACTGCGCAAGTTCAGCGACCAGATCGATCAGGACGTTTTCGCAGTACTGACCCTGGAAGGCTCGGTCAACGCCCGTAATCACATCGGCGGCACAGCGCCGGCGCAGGTGAAGGCCGCCGTGGTTCGCGGTCAGGCGTTGCTCGCCAGTCGCTAAAGAGCTTCGCGAGCAGGCGGCACGTCACCCGCTTGCTGTCACAGGTTTTGTGGCGTTCGCCCGATGGCGGCACGACACAAAACCTGTGGGAGCGGGCTTGCCCGCGATGGCATTCGCAAGAGCGCTGAAGATTCCTACTTCTTCGCCGCAACCATTGCCATAAACGCCGGCATCGCCGCTTCCCGATCCGCCGCCACTCGCTGCACGTTCGGGGTTTCTCCCAATCGTTCCAGCAGCGCCTTGGCCTGCGGCACTTCAGCCAACAGATCCATCCCGAACAGTTTGTGCGCCACGCCACACGCCAGCGGCACGCTGTACAGGAAATACAGATCCGCCACGCTCAAGCTGTCGCCCGCTACATAGGGGGCGAACTTGCCGTGCCGGCCCAGGGCCGCCACTCCCAGAAGCAACTCGGCCCTGGTCTTTTCCTTGATCGCATCGGGCACCTTCATGCCGAAAAACGCTTCGCCGTAACAGGCGCGCGCCGGCAGTTCGATGTACAACTCGATTTCCCTGGCCAGCGCCAACACTTGCGCGCGCTGGAATGGATCGCTTGGCAGCAGGGGCCTGCCTTGCTGGCTCTGCTCGATGTACTCGAGAATCACGCTGGTTTCGTTGATGAAGCCCTGCTCGACCTGCAACACCGGCACCTTGCCGCGCGGACTGATGGCCAGCGCCTCGGCGCTGGTGCCGCCGTAAAACGGCACTTCCTCGAAGGCCAGGCCTTTTTCCAGCAACGCCAGTTTGACCATGTTGTAGTAGTTGCTGACGGAAAATCCATAAAGCTTGATCATCACAGAGCCTCCAGGCCGTGCGGGGTGGGCAGTGCCTGTTTATAGATCGCTCGAGGCTTTCTTGCCAGCAGCATCACGCTGCTGAATGCGGGTAAACTGGCCGCCTTAACTTGAGGAGCCTGCCATGAGCGAGCCTACAGACATCGATAGCGACGAAGAAGAATTCACTGAAAACACCCTGATCGAAGCCATCGAAAACCAGATCGAAAGCGAAAATCCGCCGGCCGCCAAGGCGACCTTCAACAAGCTGACACTGGTGGGCTACGAGAAGGAAGAAATCCTCAACCTGATGGCCCATGTTTTGGCCGTAGAAATCGACGCAATCCTCGAAGAAGACCGCGCGTTCGACACCGAATGGTACGAAGCGGCATTGCGCGCGCTGCCCGAGTTGCCCCCGGAAAAGAAATAACCCCTTCCCCCTGCAGGAGCGAGCCCGCTCCTGCGAGCCCCGGAAACGGGGAAAGCTCACCATGATGAAAAAACCCTGTCGCGAGGGCTGGACATGCCGCACGAGTGGGATCACCTTAGGGGCGCTGTCGTCTAATTCCTAGAAAGTCTGGAGTCCCTATGTCGCTTACCCCTGAGTTGGTTGCCGAACTGGAAATCCTCGCACTCTTCAACCTGGACAGTTCCCAGGAAGGTTTGAAAATTCATCAGACCGCTGCCCCCAAAGCCATTGCCGCTGCCCGTCGCCTGTATGAAAAAGAACTGATTGACCAACCCGATGGCGGCTACCTGACCAGCCTGGGTCGTGACGCCGCGCAAAATGTGCAAACCCTGCTGACCATTCTGAGCGTAAAAGAAACAGCCTGAATTCCATCGCATTGCCCACGGAAACCTCCACCACGGGATTTCCGCGGGCAAACTCTGCGACCTGTAATCGCCACGCGATAAAAATCTGACGTCAGAAAAACAAAATCAGCTTAAATGCCTCCGCGCCAAGGCGCTAAACTGCCCCTCAACCGAGAGCCCCACATCCGAGCCCTGTGAGCCGGTTTGAGCTGACATGACCCGCACCCATGAAATCCGCCCCGATCTGGACGAGGGAATCGACCGCAAGGTTCTCAGCCAACTGCGCGCACGCTTTCTGAAGCTCAATGAGGGCCGCATGGCTCGCGCCATGGAGGGTTTGTCGACCCGCCAGCAAGGGGTGCTGAACCTTCTGCCATTGTTTTTTCACGTCAATCATCCGCTGTTGCCGGGTTACGTTTCCGGCAGCACACCGGCCGGGCTGTCGAATTTCGAGCCGGATGCCAACGCCTTGGCCGAAGCTCAACGCCTGACCCGCTCGTTTTCCTATAAGCCGCGCCACGGCAGCAATCCGCCGCGGCCGATTCACGGCCTGTTCCTGATGGGCAGCCTCGGCACGCTGGCCCAGGCCGATCAGAGCGATATGGACGTGTGGGTCTGCCACAGCCCGGATTTGACCGAGCAGGAACTCGCCGAACTGCGCAAGAAATGCCAATTGCTCGAAGCCTGGGCCGACAGCCAGGGAGCCGAAGCGCACTTTTTCCTGATCGACCCGGTTCGCTTCGTGCGCGGCGAGCGCGATAGCCAATTGAGTTCGGAAGACTGCGGTACCACCCAGCACTACTTGCTGCTGGACGAGTTTTACCGTACCGCGATCTGGCTGGCCGGGCGCACGCCGATCTGGTGGCTGGTGCCCGTCTATGAAGAAGCGAGTTACGACCGCTACACCCACACGCTGATTTCCAAGCGTTTCATCCGCGCTGACGAAACCCTCGACCTGGGACACCTGGCCTACATTCCACCCGGTGAATTTATCGGTGCTGGGCTCTGGCAACTGTTCAAAGGCATCGAGTCGCCTTACAAATCGGTGCTCAAACTGCTACTGACCGAGGTTTATGCCAGCGAGCACCCCAAGGTCCAGTGCCTGAGCCTGCGTTTCAAGCAAGCCGTGTTCGCCAACCGTCTCGACCTCGATGAGCTGGACCCGTACGTCGTGGTCTACCGGCGCATCGAGGAATACCTCATTGCTCGCAACGAGCCAGAGCGCCTGGAACTGGTGCGTCGCGCGCTGTACCTGAAGGTCAATCGCAAGCTCACCGGCAGCAGCGCTCGAACCCAGGGCTGGCAACGTTCGTTACTGGAACGGCTGGCCCACGAATGGCAATGGGACCCACGGCAATTGGCGCTGCTCGACAGCCGCAGTCAGTGGAAAGTCCGCCAGGTCAGCTCGGAGCGCCGAGCCCTGGTTAACGAGCTGAACTACAGCTACCGCTTCCTGACCCAATTTGCCCGTAACGACCAAACTGCCAGTCTGATCAACAAACGCGACCTGAGTGTGCTGGGCCGACGCCTGTATGCCGCCTTCGAGCGCAAGGCGGACAAGGTCGAATTCATCAACCCGGGCATCGCGCCGGACCTGGCCGAAGACACCCTGACACTGGTACATGCTTCGAGCAAAAAGGAATCGGAACCGAGCCAGTGGGCTTTGTACAACGGCAGCCTGACCGCCCTTGAGTGGGAGCACTTCGCCCCGATCAAGCGCAGCCGTCAGTTGCTTGAACTGCTGACCTGGTGCCACCGCAACGGCGTGATCGACAGCAGCACCCGCCTGGCCCTGCACCCCGGAAGCAGCGACCTGAGCGAATTCGAACTGTTCAACTTGCTGGGCAGTCTGCAACAGAGCATTCGCCTGCCGCTGCAGACCGTCGCCGAAGAACCGTTGTTGCGCGCCAGCGTGCCCAGCGAAGTGCTGATCCTGGTGAACGTCGGCATCGACCCGCTCAAGCACCATCGCGACCTGAACATCCTGATGACCACCGAGCGCACCGACTCCCTGAGCTATGCCGGCGTCAGGGAAAACCTGGTGCTGACCCTGGATCAAGTCACGCTCAATAGCTGGAACGAAGTATTGGTCAATCGCTTCGACGGCCCCCACGCCCTGCTCGACTGCCTGCGCGACTACCTCAACAATCTGCCCAACGGACCGCAGCAGCCCAGGCTGCGGGTGCGGTGCTTCTGCCACAACCGTGCGCAATTCATTGCCCAGCGCGTCGAAGAGATCCTCGACACGGCGCAGAACCTGCTGCTGAGCAAACTCAATTACCGCTACCTGATTCAGGTCCAGCAGCATTACCACGTACTTGAACTGGTACCCGGCCGGGTCAATCACATCGTCCTGACCACACTGCCTGCGCTGTTCGATTACCTGAGCGAAGACCTGACCCGTTACAGCCCGCTGCACCTTGATCACAAGGCACTGGAAAACCACGACCTGGCACTGCTCCTGCCCATGGGGCAGCCCGACTGCCTTCAGGTGTTTTACCGGGTCAAGGAAGACCAGGCCGAGCTGTACGTACTCGATGAATTCAATGCCTTGTGGCAGCAGCGCTTGCCGTGGCATGACGAGCAAAGCCTGCTGGTGCCGCTGCAACGGTTCCTGCAGTCGATCCAGTACCGGCGCGACGCCTTGCTGCCCATGGACGCGGCCCACCCCCTGAGCCTGGACACGTTGTTTTATCAGCTTCTGCCCTCGGGGGCGGGGCGCGCGCGTCACGTCGAAGCCCGGCCGGCACCGCAAACACCGACCAACAAACCGTTCTATGACGTGCAGGCGATCATCGGCAAAGCGGCACCGGGCAAGGTACAGGTCACCCTGTATTGCAATCAGCGGGAGTTTTCAGAGCTGGAGCATGGCGACCAACTATTCAGCGTGGTCGCCCGGGAAATCATCGAACAGCGCCGGGAAACCGAGCGCTATCGCTGCTACATCACCGACCTTGACCTGACAGGCCTGCTCGGTGATGGGCAGAGTTCAAGCAATTTGTACCTGCGCTACAAGGCCGACCTGGAGCACGCACTGAACGAGGCGCTCGAACAGGTCTGACAGGTTGTCACTCGGGGAAGGCGCCGCCATTGGCAGGCTGCGATTCGACTTCCAGCAGGGTCAGTTTCAGCGTCTTGCCACCCGGCGCCGGCCAGTCGATGTGCTGGCCAACCTTCAGGCCGAGCAACGCGCTGCCCACGGGGGCCAGGATGGAGATCCGACCTTCGTCGGCATTGGCATCCTTTGGATAAACCAGGGTCAGGTGGTAATCCTTGCCACTGCTCTCTTCACGGCAGTGCACGCGCGAATTCATGGTCACGACATCGGCCGGCACGTCTTCGTGACTGACCAATGTATCGGCGCGGTCCAGTTCGGTTTGCAACGCGATAACGCCCGGCAGCGTTTCATCCAGGCTGTCGATCAGACGCTCCAGACGCTGTACGTCCAGACGGGTAAGGGTGATGGAAGGTGCGGTCATGATCAGGGCAGACTCCTTTCTTCTGCACGAAAAAAGCAAAACCCCGCCAGAAAAAGGCGGGGTTTTCACGAGCCTCGATGAGTTGAGGCGTATCCGGACACTAACACAGCTCAAAAAATATACAAGTCGCCACCCGGCGGTCATCGCCCTCCCTACAGGGATCGGCGTTGCAGAGCCTGCTCGCAAATCACCCGGCGACGTTCGTCATCCGCCGAGCGCCATTCGCGGATGTCTTCGACGTGGCGAAAACAGCCCAGGCAGACTTTTTGCGCGTCCAGCCGACACACGCCGCTGCACGGCGATGGCACTGCCGGGCTGACGTTGCTGTAGAGCGGCTTGGGCGGACGCACGGGCGCTGACTGTGTCACGGCGTTACAGACCTTCGAAATCGAGTTCGACGTCAGCTTGCGCCTTGACGATGCGCTCAAGCATCTCGCCCAGTTGCTCTTCGCTCTTGTCGCACATCCAGCGCTCGCTCTCTTCGTCGTAATCGAAGTGGAAGCCACCGGACACTGCCGCCAGCCACAACTGACGCAATGGCTCTTGCCGACTGAAAATCAACTGGGTTCCGTTTTCGAACTTGACGGTGAGCACACCGGCCGAGCTTTCCAGATCGATATCCAGGTCGCTGTCGTCAAAGATGTCCTCCAACGTCTGCTGGGTGGCATCGACCAGGTCATGGAAACGCGCTTCGGACAAACTCATTACGGCAACCTCAAAAAGTGTCTGATCAGGCTCAAGCGCCGCAAGATACGACCGAGGCCTCCCGATTGCAAAGGATAACGCCCAGCAACCCCAATCTGTGTGCGAGCCTGCTCGCGATGACGCCGGCACATTTAACATTATGGTCAACGGAAACACCGCTATCGCGAGCAGTCTCGCTCCCACAAGGATTGCATGATACCGACCGGCATCGGTCCAAGGCCCGCCAGACGGGAGCCCCGTCGCATAGGCAAGCTGCCGGGTGGCCGGTATACTCCGGCGCAATTAATGCATTTTCAAGGATTTCGCCATGAAGCGCCTGATCTCCTCCCTTGCTGCGCTCCTCGCGGTTGCCTGCCTTGTGTCGGCCTGCGGTCAAAAAGGCCCGCTGTACCTGCCTGACGACAACCAGGATCCTGCGGCGCAAGCCCAGTCCTCGCAAAAGCCTGCCTCCAAGGCACACAAGCACGACGTCTACCAATAAGGGAACCTCATGGACGCTTTTAACTACCGTGACGGTGAACTGTTCGCGGAAGGTGTTGCCCTGTCTGCCATCGCCGATCGCTTTGGTACACCGACTTACGTTTACTCCCGTGCCCACATCGAAGCCCAATACCTGGCTTACGCCGATGCACTGGCGGGCATGCCACATCTGGTCTGCTTCGCGGTCAAGGCCAACTCCAACCTGGGTGTACTGAATGTCCTGGCGCGCCTGGGCGCCGGTTTCGACATCGTCTCCCGTGGCGAGCTGGAACGCGTACTCGCCGCCGGCGGCAGCGCCGACAAGATCGTGTTCTCCGGTGTCGGCAAGACCCGTGACGACATGCGTCGCGCCCTGGAAGTCGGCGTGCACTGCTTCAACGTCGAATCCACCGACGAGCTGGAGCGCCTGCAAGTGGTTGCCGCCGAACTGGGTGTTCGCGCGCCGATCTCGCTGCGCGTGAATCCGGATGTCGATGCCGGCACTCACCCGTACATTTCCACCGGTCTCAAAGAGAACAAGTTCGGCATCGCCATTGCCGACGCCGAGGACGTGTACGTGCGCGCCGCGCAGCTGCCGAACCTGGAAGTGGTCGGCGTCGACTGCCATATCGGCTCGCAACTGACCACCCTGCCGCCCTTCATCGACGCCCTCGACCGCCTGCTGGGCCTGGTCGACCGTCTCGGCGATTGCGGCATTTACCTGCGCCACATCGATCTCGGTGGCGGCCTGGGCGTGCGTTATCGCGACGAAGAGCCGCCATTGGCTGCCGACTACATCAAGGCCGTGCGCGAACGTCTTGACGGTCGCGACCTGGCGCTGGTGTTCGAGCCGGGCCGCTTCATCGTGGCCAATGCCGGCGTGCTGCTGACTCAGGTCGAGTACCTCAAGCACACCGAACACAAGGATTTCGCCATCGTCGACGCGGCCATGAACGACCTGATCCGCCCGGCGCTGTACCAAGCCTGGATGGACGTCACTGCCGTGCGCCCGCGCAACACGGCCGGTCGCGCCTACGACATCGTCGGCCCGATCTGCGAGACCGGCGACTTCCTGGCCAAGGATCGTGAATTGGCCCTGGAAGAAGGCGATCTGCTGGCCGTGCATTCGGCTGGCGCCTATGGGTTTGTCATGAGCTCCAACTACAACACCCGTGGCCGCGCCGCTGAAGTGTTGGTGGACGGTGATCAGGCATTTGAAGTGCGTCGCCGTGAAACGGTAGCCGAGTTGTTTGCTGGCGAAAGCCTGCTGCCGGAGTAAAACCATGCTGCTGCGTTTTACCAAAATGCACGGCCTGGGCAACGACTTCATGGTCCTCGACCTGGTCAGCCAGCACGCGCATATTCTGCCCAAGCACGCCAAGCTTTGGGGTGACCGGCACACCGGCATCGGTTTCGACCAGCTGCTGATCGTCGAAGCGCCCAGCAACCCGGACGTGGACTTCCGTTATCGGATCTTCAACTCCGACGGCTCTGAAGTGGAACAGTGCGGCAATGGTGCGCGCTGTTTCGCCCGCTTCGTGCTCGACAAGCGCCTGACCGCAAAACGGCAGATCCGCGTCGAAACCAAAAGTGGCATCATCGAGCTGGACGTGCGCAGCGACGGGCAGATCGGCGTAAACATGGGCGCCCCGCGCCTGGTACCGGCCGACATCCCGTTCCTGGCACCCGAGCAGGCCCTGAGCTATCAGGTCGACGTCGATGGCACACCCGTGGAACTGGCCGCCGTGTCCATGGGCAATCCCCATGCGGTTCTGCGGGTCAGCGATATCAACAATGCGCCGGTACATGAACTGGGGCCGAAAATCGAACATCACCCGCGCTTCCCGGCACGGGTCAATGTCGGTTTTCTCCAGGTCATCGACCGGGGCCGCGCACAATTGCGCGTCTGGGAACGCGGGGCCGGGGAAACCCAGGCTTGCGGTACCGGCGCCTGTGCCGCCGCAGTGGCCGCGATCAGCCAGGGGTGGATGGACTCGCCGCTATTGATCGACCTGCCTGGCGGGCGTCTGTCCATTGAATGGGCAGGCCCTGGCCACCCGGTATTGATGACCGGCCCGGCAGTCCGTGTATATGAAGGACAAGTGCGTCTTTGAGTGAGCCAAAGCCATGACCGATAAGCCTCAGGTACCCGCCCGACAGTCCGACGAATCCCCGTCCGAGAGCCTGGAGGCGGCGGCAATTGCCGCGTACCTGGAGGCTCATCCGGACTTCTTCGCCCAGCACGAAGAATTGCTGCCGGCCTTGCGCATTCCCCACCGGCGTGGCGACACCGTGTCGCTGGTGGAACGCCAGATGACCATCCTGCGTGATCGCAACATCGAGTTGCGGCACCGTCTCTCGCACTTGATGGACGTGGCCCGCGACAACGACCGGTTGTTCGACAAGACCCGCCGCCTGATCCTCGCGCTGATGGACGCCGCCAGCCTGGAAGACGTGGTGATGTCTGTCGAAGACAGCCTGCGCCAGGACTTCCAGGTGCCTTTTGTCAGCCTCATTCTGCTTGGCGACAACGCCATGCCGGTCGGCCGCTGGGTGACCCACGCCGAGGCACAAGTGGCCATAGGCGGCTTGTTGCAGGAAGACAAAAGCGTCAGCGGCAGCCTGCGCGAGCACGAGCTGGACTTCCTGTTCGGCGAAGAGCAGCGCAAGCAGATCGGTTCCACCGCCGTCGTCGCCATCAGCCACCAGGGCATCCACGGCATCCTGGCCATCGCCAGCCGTGATCCGCAGCACTACAAAAGCTCGGTGGGCACCTTGTTCCTGAGCTACATCGCCGAAGTCATGGGCCGCGTGCTGCCACGGGTCAACAACTCCCTGCGCTCGGTACGCTGAACATGGAACGGCAACTGGACGCTTACTGCGAACACCTGCGCAGTGAGCGGCAGGTGTCACCGCACACGCTTTCGGCCTATCGTCGCGACCTCGACAAGGTGCTGGGCTGGTGCGTCAAACAGAACATCGGCAGTTGGGCAGCGCTGGACATCCAGCGCCTGCGCAGCCTGATCGCTCGCCTGCATGCACAAGGCCAGTCCTCCCGCAGCCTGGCGCGACTCTTGTCGGCGGTGCGCGGGCTCTATCACTACCTGAACCGTGAAGGCCTGTGCGACCACGATCCGGCCAACGGCCTGGCGCCACCCAAGGGCGAACGCCGCCTGCCGAAAACCCTCGACACTGACCGCGCGCTGCAACTGCTTGAAGGCGGTGTGGAGGATGATTTTCTGGCACGTCGCGATCAGGCGATACTTGAGCTGTTCTACTCTTCCGGGCTGCGCCTGTCGGAGCTGACCGGACTGAATCTTGATCAGCTTGATTTGGCGGATGGCATGGTCCAGGTGCTCGGCAAGGGCAGCAAAACCCGTCTGCTGCCGGTGGGCAAAATGGCGCGCGAAGCCTTGGAACTCTGGTTGCCATTGCGGGCATTGGCCAATCCGGCGGACGACGCGGTATTTGTCAGCCAGCAAGGCCGGCGGCTCGGCCCACGGGCGATTCAGCTACGGGTAAAAGCCGCTGGCGAACGTGAGCTCGGGCAAAATCTGCACCCGCACATGTTGCGCCACTCCTTCGCCAGCCACTTGCTGGAGTCCTCCCAGGACCTGCGGGCGGTGCAGGAGCTGCTCGGCCATTCGGACATCAAGACCACGCAGATTTATACCCACCTGGACTTCCAGCACCTGGCCACGGTCTATGACAGTGCTCATCCACGGGCCAAACGCATTAAAGGCGATGATTCATGACTCTCCAACTGATCACCTTCGACCTCGACGACACTCTGTGGGACACCGCTCCGGTGATCGTCAGCGCCGAAGCCATCCTCCGTGAATGGCTGGCTGAACACGCACCGAATCTGGGCGCGGTGCCGGTGGAGCACTTGTGGGCCATTCGAGAGCGCATCCTGAGCATCGAGCCGAACCTCAAGCACCGCATCAGCGCCCTGCGCCGCCGGGTGCTGTTCCAGGCGCTGGAAGAAGCCGGTTACGCCCATACAGAAGCGTCCGACCTGGCCGATCAGAGCTTCGAAGTGTTTCTGCATGCCCGGCATCAGCTGGAAATCTTCCCTGAAGTACAACCGACCCTGGAAGTGCTGGCCAACCATTACACCCTCGGCGTGGTGACCAACGGCAATGCCGACGTACGACGCCTGGGGCTCGCGGACTACTTCAAGTTTGCGTTATGCGCCGAAGACATCGGCATCGCCAAACCTGATTCTCGATTGTTCCATGAGGCGCTGCAGCGTGGCGGTGCCACGGCCGAGACAGCGGTGCACATCGGTGATCACCCGGGCGACGACATTGCCGGCGCCCAGCAAGCGGGACTGCGGGCGATCTGGTTCAACCCGGCCGGCAAGGACTGGGAAGCCGAGCGATTGCCGGATGCCGAGATCCGTAGCCTGACCGAGTTGCCGGCGTTGTTGGCGAGTTGGAACAAGGCCTCGAACTGACAAGCTCGCTCCCACAGAGATCACCACAGTTTTCATATTTTTGTTTCAGGCATGAAAAAGCCCGCAGCGACGGCGGGCTTTTTCAGCAAGCAAGGAAACAGGCTTAGATAGGCCGGCTGCCGTACTTGTTATCAGGCTTCTTGGGCGGATCGGCGACCACATTGGCCTCCACTTCCTGCACCTTGCCGCCACGAGCCAGGAACTCTTCCATGGCCTTGGCCAGGGCGTCGCGCTCCTTGTTCTTGGCTTCGACACTCGGCAGCTCATCGATTGATACCGCTGCCTTGGCTTTGCCTTTGGCGGTCGGAACCGGCGCATCACCGCCGTCATCTTCAGCGACGTCTTCCGCCGCTGCTTCCAGACCTTCTTCGGTTTCGTCGTCGTCGCCTACTTCGAGGTCGTCGTTTTCCAGATCATCGTCGCTCATGTTCTACCTCATGACTTGCGAAAAGCAGATTAGTTATAGCCCAGCTTTGCCCTCTGTCGAAGGCTGCCGGAAAAAAATCAACAGCCGCTGCTGACCAGCGGTTATGCCCCTTCACCGTGCAAGGTGGCGAGGACTTTACGGGCACCGCCATGATCACGGTGCTCGCCCAGATAAACGCCTTGCCAGGTCCCTAGCGCCAGTCGGCCCGCCGTAACCGGCAAACTGAGCTGACAGCCAAGCACGCTGGCCTTGAAGTGCGCCGGGAGGTCGTCCAGGCCTTCGTCGTTATGCTCATAGCCGTCTGTTCCTTGTGGGATCAGACGATTGAAAAATCGTTCGAAGTCGCGTCGTACCGCCGGATCGGCGTTCTCGTTGATGGTCAACGACGCCGAGGTATGCTGTAGCCACAAATGCAGCAGACCAACCCGACACGCCCTGAGTTCAGGCAAGCCGGCGAGTAACTCGTCCGTTACCAGATGAAAGCCCCGGGGCCTCGCCCGCAGGGTAATCAGAGTCTGCTGCCACATACAGTTCTCCGCACGTTCGGGGCGCATTCTAGCGCGCTCTGGGAAAAAACAAAGGCCCTAATATTCCTTCATTCCTGTAAGCCATCAGCGGCACAAAAACCCGCGTCGTAAACGTCGCAAAAGCTGTAAGAAAAAACCTTTCAGCGCAGCCCCCGATGACAAATTCCGGACAAAAAAATGCCCGGCGAGCCGGGCAAGTTTTCTCATGCGCGTGCTTACAAGTTGTAGCCGCGTTCGTTGTGAAGCGCCAGGTCGATACCGACGGCTTCTTCTTCTTCGGTGATACGCAGACCCATGATGGCGTCCAGCACCTTGAGAATGATGAAGGTGACGATCGCGGTGTAGATCACCGTGAAGCCCACGCCTTTGCACTGAATCCAGACTTGCGCGGCGATGTCGGTGACGGTGCCGAAACCACCCAGGGAAGGTGCAGCGAATACACCGGTCAGGATCGCGCCGAGGATACCGCCGATACCGTGCACGCCGAAGGCATCCAGGGAGTCGTCATAGCCGAGCTTGCGTTTCAGGGTGGTGGCGCAGAAGAAGCACACGACGCCCGCGGCCAGGCCGATTATCAGTGAGCCCATTGGGCCTACAGTACCGGCGGCCGGGGTAATGGCGACCAGGCCGGCAACCACACCCGATGCGATACCCAGTGCGCTAGGTTTGCCGTGGGTGATCCACTCGGCGAACATCCAGCCCAGCGCGGCGGCGGCGGTTGCGATCTGGGTCACCAGCATCGCCATGCCGGCAGTACCGTTGGCCGCAGCTGCGGAACCGGCGTTGAAACCAAACCAGCCGACCCACAGCATGGCCGCGCCTACCAGGGTGTAACCAAGGTTATGCGGAGCCATTGGAGTCGTAGGGAAGCCTTTTCGCTTGCCCAGCACCAGGCAGGCTACAAGACCTGCAATACCGGCGTTGATGTGCACCACGGTGCCACCGGCGAAATCCAGTACGCCCCAGTCGCCCAACAGAGAACCCGGACCGCTCCAGACCATGTGCGCAATCGGCGCATATACCAGAGTGAACCACACGCCCATGAAGACCAGCATTGCAGAGAACTTCATCCGCTCAGCGAACGCACCGACGATCAGCGCTGGAGTAATGATGGCGAAAGTCATCTGATAGGTAACAAATACCGCTTCAGGGAACAGCGCCGCAGGGCCGGTAATGCTGGCCGGTGTGATGCCGGCGAGGAAGGCCTTGGCAAGGCTGCCAACAAAGGAATTGTAGTTGACCACGCCTGCTTCCATGCCCGTCGTGTCAAACGCCATGCTGTAGCCATAAATGAACCACAGGATGGTAACCAGCCCCGTAATGGCGAAGCACTGCATCATCACGGAAAGAATGTTTTTCGAACGAACCATGCCGCCGTAGAACAGCGCGAGACCGGGAATGGTCATGAACAGCACGAGGGCAGTCGAGGTCAACATCCAGGCGGTATCGCCGGAGTTGAGGACTGGAGTCGCCACCGGATCTGCCGCCATGGCCAGGCCGGGCATTACGATGGACAGCAGGGCTCCTAGCCCTGCGAATTTACGCAGAGTCATATTGTTTTCTCCTGGGGCGTTGGGTTTGTGGCGGCTTAGATTGCGTCGGTATCGGTTTCGCCGGTACGGATGCGAATCGCCTGTTCCAGATTGACCACGAAGATCTTGCCATCACCGATCTTGCCGGTGTTGGCGGCCTTGGTTATCGCCTCGATAACCCGGTCGAGATCCTTGTCGTCAATGGCGACATCAATCTTCACCTTTGGCAGGAAATCGACCACGTATTCCGCGCCGCGATACAGCTCGGTGTGCCCCTTCTGCCGACCGAAGCCTTTGACTTCGGTGACGGTAATGCCCTGCACGCCGATCTCGGACAACGATTCGCGCACGTCGTCCAACTTGAACGGCTTGATGATGGCAGTGACTAGCTTCATGAAAACTCTCTCCCGAATTGGTGGACTTGCCCCAGGAAAACAAACCCGTCTCAAGTCTAAGCGCAGTGCCTGGCTTTGTAACGCATCGTCGGCCTTACCTGCCCGTCCGACGCCAGCTACCCGCTCCTCACGAAACACTCCCCGCGTTTCGCTTGGCGCACTGCATTCGTCACAGCGACTGCATCAGTGCATGGGTCACCATGGACTAAGCAGAAAGCTTGCCATCTCCACAAAACCTACTGTTTTCAAGCCTTTACCAGTAGATGCCAGCAACTTCGCAACAACACTCCATGCGTTACGCACAACAACGGTGCGATGCCGTCCGTCCCCATGCGCGAAAAGCGTGCATCGACTGCCCGCGAAATGACTATAGACACTGCGTGATACACTGCCTTCCATTGTTATCAGGACCTTTCCCATGCTCGCGCCCAAAGACTTCCTCGACGCCCTGACTGGCACCGCCTCCCGTCTCTTCAGCGGCGACACCCCATTGCCGAAAAGCGAAATCGAAAGCCAGTTCAAGGCCCTGCTGCAGAGTGGCTTCAGCAAGCTGGATCTGGTGAGCCGGGAAGAGTTTGATAGCCAGATGGTCGTGCTGGCGCGGACGCGAGCACGGTTGGAAGCACTTGAAACGAAGGTCGCGGAGATGGAAGCGAGGCTCAATCCGCCTGCAGAATAACGCCCCAATCCCTAATGGTTAGCCCCATACCACCGTGTACGCGAGCCTGCTCGCGACAAGGTCGTAACGACTGTCAGATTTATCTGTAGGAATTGCCGAGACTGCGGACTTCAAGCCCGCAAGAGTCCCGGCAACATCCTACGAAACTCTCATCCGCCGTCTGATTGCGCCGCAAATCCCCCCTTTCTAAGCTCTCCTCTCAAATGAGTCATTTGAACGCGAGCACTGCATCAGCACGAAAAAAATCTAGCTCGCAGTGAATATTAGTTATTGATACCAATGGAATATTCCTAACATCACAAGGAGTAACGCCTATGAAAACATACATGTCTTTAATTACTGTTTTTACATTGACGGCACTTCACATAAACCCAGCTCTCGCCGGACCACCCGTTACAGTTACATTCAAAAATCTTGGAACACAGACCGCTACGTATACACCCACAACCAATAACGAATTCATTACAAAAACAAACGCAGAGCCCACTCCAAAAACCACCATAAATGCAAATAGCTCGGAGACTTACACGATACAAAGCCAGACATCCCCTGACTACAACCATGCTAATTTACGATATAAAATCGGCACAAAAAACTGTGTATATCTATCTACGTTTGTGACTACCTCCGGCTCAGGCGGCAGCAAAATCCCCAAGTGGAGTCATACAGCCACTCCCAGTGGTGGTGCTACCTGCACTATAAGAGCAACCAGAACAAACCCTACTACCTATGCTTGGTCGGTAGAAATCACGATGAGATAAAGCGGCAGATCCTATCTAACTTATAAAAACAAAGGGAGCAGCAATGATGATTAATTCAACAAGCAATCCTGTAGTTGAAAGCGGTCTGGCTCTGACTGGATCAAAAACGATGACAACCAATCCTGGTGGAAATACAGGCATCAGCCAGAGCCCGCCCCAAGCCCCGACTGGCTCATTTGGCAGCACTACAGTTTCCACGATGGCAAATCAATTAAGCGAAGCCTCATTACGTGCACAGGCCCGAGATGCGAGCCTGACCAGAGTGGAGCTGGAGTCGCTGGCTAGAAAAACAGTTAATGAGCTACTGAGCCCATACTACACTGCAAACAAATTGAAGCACGACACTGAAGTTCCTGACACAGACGATCCCACGTTATTAGCACGCGCCGAAAAAGCAACTTTATATACGAGAGGACTGGCCAGCAATCCATTTTCTGGAATGTCGGCGGATCAACTGGCCTTAATTACATACGATGACAGCGGCACGTTTACCGTTAATGAAAGACGGGCAGCGCTGGAAGAGTCAGATAAACAAGAATTCGCATGGAGGCAAAAAGTCGTTGCCGAGGCAGAGCATGAATACAACACCACAGGAAAACTGACCAAATTCTTCCAAAGCGTCCTTGACCACTACAAAGGCTTACCTCGAATAGAACAAGCAGATTACCCGAGCAACTACGAATCCAGACTTAATGAATTGATAGCTTTAGATTTTAACTATTTGACGCATGTCGCAGAAGGCAAAGAGAAGGTCGACATAGAAAGCTTTATACTAAAAATTCCAAATAGTGATAGCAACCTGCCTGACTACGAACAGTCTTCCTCTAAGCCGCCTCAACCGAGCGAGCGATCCTGAGCCAACTTAGTTGGCCACCCATATTTTTCCACACGCAGTAATGCAATAACTGATCACTTTCCACTAACACTGGCGCATCGCACTTTAATCGCTCTTCAAAGAGATTAAAGACTGGAATCGTTTGCGGCGGGGGAGCCCTCCCCCTCGCCACAGAATCAATGCGCTGCCCGTGAAGCCGCGCAACATCTTGCGAAAATTCCTTGCCTGCCATGCACCGCGGAAACAGCACTGCCGTCTACCCTTGCAAAAACCCGCAGGAAGCGGCCCCCGTACAACTCAAGGAACGACCATGTCCCTCTCCATCGTCCACAGCCGCGCCCAGATTGGCGTGGATGCCCCCTCCGTCACTGTCGAAGTTCATCTGGCCAATGGCTTGCCGTCGCTGACCATGGTCGGCCTGCCCGAGGCGGCGGTGAAAGAGAGCAAAGATCGAGTACGTAGCGCGATCATCAATTCGGGGCTCCAGTTTCCGGCGCGACGGATCACCTTGAATCTGGCCCCGGCGGATTTGCCCAAGGATGGCGGACGGTTCGATCTGGCGATTGCCTTGGGGATTCTTTCGGCCAGTGTGCAGGTGCCGACATTGACGCTCGATGATGTGGAGTGTCTGGGCGAGTTGGCCCTGTCAGGCGCAGTGCGTGCGGTGCGGGGCGTGTTGCCGGCGGCGTTGGCCGCGCGCAAGGCCGGACGCTCGTTGATGGTGCCGCGTGCGAATGCCGAAGAAGCGTGCCTGGCGTCGGGGTTGAAGGTGATTGCGGTGGATCATCTGCTGCAGGCCGTGGCGCATTTCAACGGGCACACGCCGGTGGAGCCCTATGTGTCCGATGGATTGATCCACGCCAGCAAACCCTACCCCGACCTGAACGAAGTGCAGGGTCAGCAAGCAGCCAAACGGGCGTTGCTGATTGCAGCGGCGGGTGCGCATAACCTCCTCTTCAGCGGACCTCCCGGAACGGGCAAGACGCTTCTGGCGAGTCGCCTGCCAGGGCTGCTGCCCCCACTGGCAGAGTGCGAAGCACTGGAAGTGGCCGCCATTCAGTCCGTCACCAGTTGCGTCCCGTTGAGCCATTGGCCGCAGCGCCCCTTCAGACAACCGCACCACTCGGCTTCTGGCCCGGCGCTGGTCGGTGGCGGCTCGAAACCACAGCCCGGTGAAATCACCCTCGCCCACCACGGTGTTTTGTTTCTCGATGAGCTTCCAGAGTTCGACCGCAAAGTGCTCGAGGTTTTGAGAGAGCCACTGGAGTCAGGCCATATCGTGATTTCCCGGGCCAAGGATCGCGTGCGGTTTCCGGCACGTTTTCAGTTGGTGGCGGCAATGAATCCATGCCCTTGTGGATATCTTGGCGAACCCACTGGCCGCTGCTCCTGCACGCCGGACATGGTTCAGCGCTATCGCAACAAACTGTCCGGGCCCTTGCTGGATCGGATCGATTTGCACCTGACGGTGGCGCGGGAGGCCACGGCGTTGAATCCGACGGTGAAACCCGGAGAGGACAGCGCCAGCGCGGCGGTGCTGGTCGCTGATGCCCGCGAACGCCAGCAAAAGCGTCAGGGGTGCGCCAACGCCTTTCTCGATTTGCCGGGGCTGCGCCGGCACTGCAAGTTATCCACAGTCGATGAGAACTGGCTGGAAACGGCCTGTGAACGGCTGACCCTGTCGCTTCGCTCGGCGCATCGGTTGCTGAAGGTGGCGCGAACCCTGGCGGATCTGGAACAGGTCGACGGGATCAAGCGGGAGCATCTGGCGGAGGCATTGCAGTATCGGCCTGCAACGCAATGAGTGCCTGCTCGCGATGACTATTTCAAAGGCACATCAGCGAAACCGGTCGACCTCCGACCGCAAATCCGCCGCCAGCTTCTCCAGCTCTTTAGCAGTGACCGCCAGGTTCGACACCACTTCCCGCTGCTCGCTGTTGGCCAGCGCAATGCTTTGCAAGTTACTGCTGAGCAACGTCGCCGTACTGCTCTGTTCCTGGGTCGCCGTGGTAATCGCGGCGAATTGCTGGCCGGCTGAACGGCTTTGCTCATCGATATGTGCAAGTGCAGAAGCCACGTTGGCGTTGCGCGACAAGCCTTCCTGCATCAGCACATTACCCTGCTCCATGGTGCTGATGGCGTTGCCGGTTTCCTGCTGAATGCTCTGGATCATCACGGAAATTTCGTCCGTGGC
Source organism: Pseudomonas moorei (assembly GCF_008801475.1). Lineage (GTDB taxonomy): Bacteria > Pseudomonadota > Gammaproteobacteria > Pseudomonadales > Pseudomonadaceae > Aquipseudomonas > Aquipseudomonas moorei. The sequence goes on from NZ_VZPP01000002.1 coordinate 310,561, forward strand.
CTGACGGGTGCGCGAGGCGAGGTTACGCACTTCGTCGGCCACCACGGCAAAGCCACGCCCCTGCTCACCGGCACGCGCCGCTTCGATCGCGGCGTTGAGCGCCAATAAGTTGGTTTGTTCGGCAATCGAGGTGATGACGCCAACGATGCCGCCGATTTCCTGGGAGCGCTGTCCCAAGGTATTGATCACCGTCGCCGTGCTGTTCAATGCGCCGGCAATTTGCTCAAGCGACGAGGACGCTTCGTCCATCGACGTACGACCGATTTGCGTTTGCCGAGCGTTTTCCTGTGCCAGACGCTGGGTGCTGCCCATGTTGTCGGCAATGTTCAGGGAGGTGGCACTGAACTCTTCCACGGCCCCGGCCATGCTGGTGATCTCGCCCGATTGCTGCTCCATCCCTTCATAGGCACCGCCGGACAACCCGGACAAGGCCTGGGCGCGGCTGTTGACCTCCATCGAGGCGTTGCGGATGTGCTCGACCATGGTCGACAACGCCTGACTCATCTGGTTGAAGGCGCAAGCCAACTGGCCGATTTCATCGTTGCTCGACACGCTCAGACGCACGCTCAAATCACCGGCACCCAAGGCTTCGGCCTGACGCACCAGATCACCCAGCGGCGCCAGTTTGCTGCGCAACAGCCAGACCGCTGCGCCGACCGCCAGCAACATCGCCAACAGACTGCCGATGGCCAACTGGATACCGACGCTCCAGGTCACAGCGCTGATTTCGGTTTTCGGCATGCTTGCCACCACCGACCACGGCCCGCCTTCAAACGGTACGGCAATGCTGTAGAAGTCTTCGGACTTGTCGCTCCAGAACTGGCCTTTGCCTGGCGTCTTGACCAGCGCCATGACCGCCGGGACGGCCTGATCCAGCGCTTGCACACCGGCAATCGGCACCAGCCATTTATTCTGCTCGTCCAGCAGTGCCAGGGAACCGGTCTGGCCGATGCGGAAACGCTTGAGGTTTTCGAACTGAGCATTTTGCGCGTCGGTGTAATCGAAGCCCACGAACAACACGGCAATCACCTTGCCGCTGCTGTCCCGTACCGGGGTGTATTGCGTCATGTAGGAGCGTTCGAACAGCAAGGCACGCCCGACATAGCTCTGCCCCGCCATCAGGCGTGCGTAGGCCGGGTGGGCGTGATCAAGCATCGTGCCGATGGCCCGGCTGCCGTCCTGTTTGCTCAGGGACGTACTGACCCGGATAAAGTCTTCGCCGCTGCGCACGAACACCGTGGCCGCACCGGCAGTCATCTGCTTGAACTCGTCCACTTCCTTGAAGTCGTTGTTCAGCACTTCGCTGCCCAGGTGCAGGCCTGGGGTCTGCGTGCCCGCCACCGTCACCGGCTCATCCGGGTGCACGCTCAAGCCGGCACTGAAACGCTTCTCGAACAAACCCGCCAGGCGCTGGGTGCTTTCACGCAACGTGCCGTGGAAGGTGCTCAACTGATCGGCCAGCAACCGGGCCTCGCTGGTCAGGTGCTCTTCGCGGGTGGCCAGGTTGGCGGCATCTAGCGAACGCAGGGCGAACAAGGTGCTTGCGCTGATGACTGTCACCAGAATCAAGGCGAGCGCAAGACCCAGCTGTGAGGCGATCCGGGCACGAGGTTGAGGCATGACGGCTCCTGGCCGAGCGAGCGGATCATCCTGATCACGGCGCACTCAGCAAAAGTTTCTGATGATGGGAAAGCGTCGAACCTGCACGAAGGTCCCATGTGCAGCTATTCGGCGGTGAACGGGAATACTTGAGCGTTTGACCCGGATATAGCTCAAGCCCGTCGCCGTTGAGGCTCTATCGATTCAGCTCAAGTGCTCGACATCCGGCAACTCCATCGCCCGGACCTCACTTTGCAAGAAGTCGCTGAGCCGACGCATGCGCTCGCCACCGGGGCGGGTTTTCGGCCAGACCAGGTAATAACGCTCGCCGCTTGCGACAGCGGTTGGCCATGGCAGGCTCAAGCGTCCCTGTGCCACATCTTCCGCCACCATCAGCAGATCGCCCATGGACACGCCGTAGCCGCGGGCGGCCGCGATCATGCCCAGTTCCAGCGTATCGAACACCTGGCCACCCTTGAGCGACACTTGATCGGCCAGGCCCATGCGCTCCAGCCAGTTACGCCAGTCGCGGCGGTCCGGTGTCGGGTGCAGCAACTCGGTGTTTGCCAGCCGCGCCGCATCCCAAGGCTGATCATTCGGCAGGTTGGGCGCGCCCACTGGAATCAGTTCCTCGGGAAACAGGTAACTCGCCTCCCAATCCGGCGGGAAGTGCCCGTTGCTCAGCAATACCGCGCAGTCGAACGGCTCCTCGTTGAAATCCACAGAATCGACATCCATCCAGGCGCTGGTCAATTGCACCTCGTTGCCCGGTTGCAAATGGCGGAAGCGACTCAGGCGCGCCAGCAACCAGCGCATGGTCAGGGTCGACGGGGCTTTCATGCGCAGGATGTCGTCTTCGGCGCGCAGGGTGTTACAGGCGCGCTCCAGGGCGGTGAAGCCCTCGCGGATGCCCGGTAATAGCAAGCGCGCCGACTCGGTCAGTTGCAGATGACGGCCACTGCGATGAAACAGGCGACAGGCAAAGTGCTCTTCGAGCGTACGAATGTGCCGGCTGACCGCACTCTGCGTGATCGACAGTTCTTCGGCCGCTCGTGTGAACGAACTGTGCCGCGCCGCAGCTTCGAATGCGCGCAAGGCATACAAGGGAGGGAGACGACGTGACATTGGGAAAGCTCCTACAGCGGGATTTGGCCACCCTAGCAGAAACTCTCTAGCATGAGTTTGAATCATGCCACCCATCCTTTTTATCCCTTTGTGCATTCCGTCCAGAGCGCCGAGAATCGACGCTTTCCTGTCCTCTTTGATAAACGAGCGTGATGACCATGCAGCATCCAGCGCGTATTGAACTCTGGGCCATCCTGCGGCTGGCGGGGCCGTTGATTGCCTCGCAGTTGGCGCACATGTTGATGGTCCTCACCGACACCTTGATGATGGCGCGCCTGAGCCCCGAGGCACTGGCCGGCGGCGGGCTCGGCGCGGCGACCTATTCGTTCGTGTCCATTTTCTGCATTGGCGTCATTGCGGCAGTCGGCACCCTGGTGGCGATCCGTCAGGGTGCCGGCGACATCCTCGGCGCGACCCGGTTGACCCAGGCCGGGTTGTGGCTGGCGTGGCTGATGGCGCTGGTCGCCGGACTGCTGTTGTGGAATCTGAAACCGGTGCTGCTGCTGTTCGGCCAGACTGAAAGCAACGTCCAGTCGGCCGGGCAGTTCCTGATCTTTCTGCCGTTCGCCCTCCCCGGCTATCTGAGCTTCATGGCCCTGCGTGGCTTCACCAGCGCCATCGGCCGTGCGACGCCAGTGATGGTGATCAGCCTGGGCGGTACGGTGGCGAACTTCCTGCTCAACTACGCCTTGATTACCGGCATGTTTGGCCTGCCTAAACTGGGGCTGATGGGTATTGGCCTGGTCACGGCGATTGTCGCCAACCTCATGGCCCTGGTATTGGCGCTGCATATTCGCCGGCACCCGGCTTACGACGCCTATCCGCTGCGTCAGGGCCTGCTGCGGCTCAACCGACAGTACCTGAAAGAGCTATGGCGCCTGGGCCTGCCGATTGGCGGCACTTACGCGGTGGAGGTCGGGCTGTTTGCCTTCGCGGCGCTGTGCATGGGCACCATGGGCAGCACGCAATTGGGCGCACACCAGATCGCCCTGCAGATCGTCTCGGTGGCGTTCATGGTACCGGCGGGGATTTCCTACGCGATCACCATGCGCATCGGCCAGCACTACGGTGCCGGGCAACTGCTCGATGCACGACTGGCTGGCCGGGTCGGCCTCGCTTTCGGTGCCGCGGCGATGCTGTGTTTCGCGATGGTGTTCTGGCTGTTGCCGAACCAGTTGGTGGGCCTGTTTCTTGACCACAACGACCCGGCGTTTCGCGACGTCATCCACTTGGCGGTGAGCCTGTTGGCGGTCGCAGCGTGGTTCGAACTGTTCGACGGTACGCAAACCATCGCCATGGGCTGCATTCGTGGACTCAAGGACGCCAAGACCACATTCCTGGTCGGTCTGGCTTGCTATTGGCTGATCGGCGCGCCTGCGGCGTGGTGGATGGCGTTCGACTTGCAATGGGGGCCGACGGGCGTCTGGTGGGGCCTGGCGCTGGGCCTGGCGTGCTCGGCGGTGAGTTTGACGCTGGCGTTCGAGTGGAAGATGAAGCGAATGATTCGGCAGGACACGACATCAGAGCAGCGCTTCGGGTTTGCTCAGACTGACTGAGATCCCTTGTAGGAGTGAGCTTGCTCGCGATAAACCTGAAAACGCCGCGGGGCACCTGCCAACCGGCATTATCGTTGTCGTTCATCGCGAGCAAGCTCGCTCCTGCAGGGCTCCGTGGCAGCCTATTATTCGCGGTCAGCTCACCACTTCCAGCATCGCCTGCTGGCTGGAATCAAACGTCAGGTAGTCCACCAGATCCGCCAGGGCCAACGGCTTGCTGATCAGATAACCCTGCACCTGATCGCAATCAAACCCGCGCAACAGCTCCAGTTGCTCCGGGGTTTCCACCCCTTCGGCGACGACTTCGAGGTTGAGGTTGTGCGCCAGGTTGATCATGGCGTGGACCAGTTTGCGATTCTCTTCCCGCTGCTCCATGCCGCCGACGAAGCTCTTGTCGATCTTGAGCAAGGTAATCGGCAGGCTGTTGAGGTGTACGAACGACGAGAACCCGGTACCGAAATCGTCGAGGGAGAAACGCACCCCCAGGCGCCCCAGGGCGTCCATGGTCTGCTTGACCAGATCACTGCGGCGCATGACCGCGGTTTCGGTCAATTCGAACTCCAGCCACTGCGCCTCGACGCCACGTTCGGCAATCAGCCGGCTAAGGGTCGAGAGCAACTGGCTGTCCTGAAACTGCCTGAACGACAGATTGATCGCCATGTGCAACGGCGGCAAGCCGCGCTCACGCAGGGCCTGCATGTCGCGCAAGGCCCGGGAAATCACCCAGTAGCCCAGTGGCACGATCAAGCCGCTTTGCTCGGCCAGCGGCACGAATTCACTCGGCGGCAGCAAGCCACGCTCGCCATGACGCCAGCGCACCAATGCCTCGAGGCCGACGATCTGCCCGTCCTCAAGGTTCAGGCGTGGCTGGTAATGCAGTTCCAGCTCATCGCGGCGCAATGCCCGGCGCAGTTCGCTTTCGAGGTCGGCGATGCTGCGGGCATTGCGGTTGATGCGCTCGTTGAAGATATGAAAGGTACAGCCCTGTGTGCTCTTGGCCTGCTGCATGGCGATGTGTGCGTGCCACATCAACGGGTCGGCACCGGCCTGGGCCCGAGCGTGGGCGATACCCAGGCTGGAGCCGATCAACAGGCTTTCGCCATCGACCCAATACGGCTCGGCCAGCGCTTCGGTGATGCGCTCGGCCATCCACTCGGCGCGCTGAGGGGCGCGGCGGGTGTCGATCAGCAAGGCGAATTCATCACTGCCCAGCCGTGCCAGTTGATCGCCGGCCTCAAGCTGGCTTTTGAGCCGCGCGACCACTTGCAGAATCAACCGGTCACCGGCCTGGTGGCCAAGGGCATCATTGGCGTGACGGAAGTTGTCGAGATCGAGGTGGCCCAGCGCCAGGCCACGCCCTTCGTTTTCGGCCAATCGGGCCGTCAACAATGTCTGGAAGCCCTGACGATTGGCAATGCCGGTCAAAGGGTCTTGTTCGGCGAGACGCTGCAGGGTGTTTTCCAGTACCCCGCGCTCGCGCACATGCCGCAGGCACCGGCGCAGCATGCCCGGGTCGAGATGGTCGCGTACCAGCCAGTCACTCACACCGTCGGGTGGCGTCAGCGGTTCATGCTCAAGCAGCAAAACCGTCGGCAGACAGCAACGGCCAGGCGCCGGCTGAAGAGCCGGGATCGTCAACAACACCGCGCTGCGGTTGTCGTCGAACAGACTGCTGACCGACTCCCAACTCGGCGCGCTGATGAGCACGGCCGAGCTCCCCATCGGAGCCAGACACTCGCGCAACAACGCTGCCCACGCCGGCTCTTCGGCCAGTAGCAGCAAACGCAAGGGTTCGACAGGCGTAGACAAGCTAGCTCCCTAGACTCTGCAAAGATGTAGGCGATGGGCATTATGCCGTGCCGATAACTAATGACCAATGACATCAGTTATCAAAACGAGGCCTTTGTATCCGGAATTACGAACATTAGACGCAATTTCCTCGCGCATCCTGCGTGAAAGTAACAAAACCGGCAAATAGAGATCGCGTTATACGTCACAAGTCGGAGAGAGCAGCACAAATCGCTGAGCCTGTTAAAATGCCGGCCCATTTCGTCCTGACTCCTGAATTTACGTATGTCCCGACTCAATCCCCGGCAGCAAGAAGCCGTGAGCTACGTCGGCGGCCCTCTTTTGGTGCTCGCCGGCGCTGGGTCCGGCAAGACCAGTGTGATCACGCGCAAGATCGCACACTTGATCCAGAACTGTGGCATCCGCGCCCAGTACATCGTCGCCATGACCTTTACCAACAAGGCGGCGCGCGAGATGAAGGAACGGGTCGGCACGCTGCTGCGCGCTGGTGAAGGCCGCGGCCTGACGGTCTGTACCTTCCACAACCTGGGCCTGAACATCATCCGCAAGGAACACGTGCGGCTGGGCTATAAACCGGGCTTCTCGATCTTCGACGAGGCCGACGTCAAGGCCCTGATGACCGACATCATGCAGAAGGAATACTCGGGCGACGACGGCGTCGACGAGATCAAGAACATGATCGGTGCCTGGAAGAACGACCTGATCCTGCCGCCCCAGGCCCTGGAAAACGCGCGCAACCCCAAGGAACAGACCGCCGCTATCGTCTACACCCACTACCAGCGCACGCTCAAGGCGTTCAACGCGGTGGATTTCGACGATTTGATCCTGCTGCCGGTGAAGCTGTTCGAAGAACACGCCGACATCCTGGAAAAGTGGCAGAACAAGGTGCGCTACCTACTGGTGGACGAATACCAGGACACCAACGCCAGCCAGTACCTGCTGGTGAAAATGCTCATCGGCAAGCGCAACCAGTTCACCGTGGTAGGTGACGACGACCAGTCGATCTATGCCTGGCGCGGCGCGCGCCCGGAAAACCTGATGCTGCTCAAGGACGACTACCCATCGTTGAAAGTGGTGATGCTGGAGCAGAACTATCGCTCCACCAGCCGCATCTTGCGCTGCGCCAACGTGCTGATTTCCAACAACCCCCACGAATTCGAAAAGCAGCTGTGGAGTGAAATGGGCCACGGCGACGAGATCCGCGTGATCCGCTGCCGCAACGAAGACGCCGAAGCCGAGCGCGTGGCCGTGGAAATCCTCAGCCTGCACTTGCGCACCGACCGCCCTTACAGCGATTTCGCCATCCTGTATCGCGGTAACTACCAGGCCAAGCTGATCGAGCTGAAGTTGCAGCACCACCAGGTGCCGTATCGCCTGTCTGGCGGCAACAGTTTTTTCGGACGCCAGGAAGTGAAAGACCTGATGGCCTACTTCCGCCTGATCGTGAACCCGGACGACGACAACGCCTTCCTGCGGGTGATCAACGTTCCACGTCGGGAAATCGGTTCGACGACGTTGGAGAAGCTGGGCAACTACGCCACCGAGCGAAAAATCTCGATGTACGCCGCCACCGACGAAATCGGCCTGGGCGAGCACCTGGATTCGCGCTTCACCGATCGCCTGTCGCGCTTCAAGCGCTTCATGGACAAGGTGCGCGAGCAATGCGCCGGCGAAGACCCGATCTCGGCCCTGCGCAGCATGGTCATGGACATCGACTACGAGAACTGGCTGCGCACCAACAGCTCCAGCGACAAGGCCGCTGATTACCGCATGGGTAACGTCTGGTTCCTGATCGAGGCGCTGAAGAACACCCTGGAAAAAGACGAAGACGGCGAAATGACCGTCGAAGACGCCATCGGCAAGCTGGTGCTGCGCGACATGCTGGAGCGTCAGCAGGAAGAGGAAGACGGTGCCGAAGGTGTTCAGATGATGACCCTGCACGCCTCCAAGGGCCTGGAATTCCCCTACGTGTTCATCATGGGTATGGAAGAGGAAATCCTCCCGCACCGCTCCAGCATCGAAGCCGACACCATCGAAGAAGAACGTCGCCTGGCCTACGTGGGGATTACCCGCGCACGTCAGACCCTGGCCTTCACTTTCGCCGCCAAGCGCAAGCAATACGGCGAGATCATCGACTGCGCACCGAGCCGCTTCCTCGATGAACTGCCGCCGGACGACCTGGCCTGGGAAGGCAACGACGACACCCCGACCGAAGTCAAAGCCGTTCGCGGCAATAGCGCACTGGCGGATATACGCGCCATGTTAAAGCGCTAGAATTGACCCCTTTAATTAGACCTTCGGCGCAAAAGACGCCAATAGAGGACAGCTTCATGGAAGCACTGCACCAGAAAATTCGCGAACAAGGCATCGTGCTTTCCGACCAGGTTCTGAAGGTCGACGCCTTTCTGAACCACCAGATCGACCCCGCCCTGATGAAGCTGATCGGCGACGAATTCGCCACGCTGTTCAAGGACTCGGGCATTACCAAGATCGTCACCATCGAAGCCTCGGGCATCGCCCCGGCGATCATGACGGGCCTGAACCTTGGCGTACCGGTGATTTTCGCCCGCAAGCACCAGTCCCTGACCCTGACCGAAAACCTGCTGTCGGCGACCGTGTACTCGTTCACCAAGCAGACCGAAAGCACCGTGGCGATCTCCCCGCGCCACCTGACCAGCAGCGACCGCGTACTGATCATCGACGACTTCCTGGCCAACGGTAAGGCGTCCCAGGCGCTGATTTCGATCATCAAGCAGGCCGGCGCCACCGTCGCAGGCCTGGGGATCGTGATCGAGAAATCGTTCCAGGGCGGTCGTGCAGAACTGGATGCACAGGGTTATCGCGTCGAGTCCCTGGCTCGCGTGAAATCCCTCGCCGGCGGCGTCGTGACCTTCATCGAGTAACGTCCGAACACTGCAATACCTGTGGGAGCGAGCTTACTCCCACAGTGGTTTTCGGCTATCCGTCAGGGAGCGGTGGCCTTGAGGCCCGCAAGCAACAACCGCTGATACAAATCCTCTTTCAATCCTTCAGGTTTGGTCAGCTGCATGCGCTCCAGATGCTCAGGAAACGCCGCTGGCTCCGGCGCATCCAGCGCAGCCTTGCCCAGTTCCAGAATCTCGCTCAGTTTGAATTTGCTCTTGAGCCAATTCAGCGCCCGCAACACATCCCGCTCCACGCCAGTGAAATCACAGCCCAACGGATACTCCGGAAACAAATGCGGATGCCGCGCCTGAATCGCCTGCAAACGTTGCGGACGGTTGTCGGTGAAACGCGGATCAAGGCGGAAATCCTTCGGTAATTTGCCGACCTTCTGCGCTTGCTCGATCAGCCCCGGCTGGAAACGTGAGTCGCTGATATTCAACAACGCTTCAATCACTGCCGCATCGGTCTTGCCCCGCAGATCGGCGATGCCGTACTCGGTGACGACGATGTCGCGCAAATGCCGTGGAATCGTGCAGTGACCATACTCCCAAACCATGTTGGAACTGACCTCGCCACCCGACTCGCGCCAGCTGCGCAGCAACAGTATCGAGCGCGCACCCTGCAGCGCATGACCCTGGGCAACGAAGTTGTATTGCCCGCCCACTCCGCTGAGCACACGTCCGTCCTCCAGTTGATCCGCCACGCCTGCACCAAGCAAGGTCATGGTGAATGCGGTGTTGATGAACCGTGCATCGAGGCGCTGCAAGCGCTTCAATTCTTCCTGGCCGTAGAGTTCGTTGATGTAGCTGATGCGGGTCATGTTGAATTCGAGTCGCTTGCCTTGTGGCAATTCACGCAAGCGCTCATAGAAACTGCGCGGCCCGAGAAAGAAGCCGCCATGCACCGAAATGCCGTCAGTCTGTGTCGCTTCGTCCAGAGTGCCGGCATTCGCCTGTTGCTGAGTCGGCACATCCGGGTAGACCTTGCGCCGCACGATCCCGGCATCCGCCAGCACCAGCAGGCCGTTGACGAACATTTCGCTGCAACCGTAAAGGCCTTTGGCGAACGGCTCGGTGCCGCCTTCGCGCTCGATCAATTGTGCCCACTGGCTCAGATTCAGATCCGCCAACAGCGCCTTGTAGCCGCTGTTATCGGCCTGCCGCGCCAGCAACGCAGCGGTCAGCGCATCGCCCATGGCGCCGATGCCGATCTGCAAGGTGCCGCCATCGCGGACCAGCGTGCTGGCGTGCAAACCGATGAAGTGATCCTGGAACCCCACTGGCATGTTCGGCGTGGAGAACAGCGTGGTGCTGTCCTTCGCGTCGATCAACAGGTCAAACGTATCGATGGCGACTTCGGCATCACCGGGCATGTAGGGCAAATCGTTGTGCACCTGGCCGAGCATCAGGATCGTTTCCCCGGCAGCCCGGCGCTTGGCGATCATCGGCAACAGGTCGAGGGTGATGTCCGGGTTGCAGCTCAGGCTCAAACGGTCCGGGTGCTCGGCATGACTGGCCACCAACTGTGCAACCAGGTTCAACCCGGCGGCGTTGATGTCCCGCGCGGCATGGCTGTAGTTGCTGCTGACATAGTCCTGTTGCGCGCACGCACTGTGTAGCAGGCTGCCGGGCTGCATGAAGAACTGCTGGATATGGATGTTTCCCGGCAGGCTGTCGCGACGCAGATCGGCAAGAAAATCCAGTTCCGGATAGTCGCCGAAAACCCGTTCGGTGAAAGGTTCGAGGAAGCGCTTTTGCAATCCATCGCCCAACGCAGGGCGTCCCAGGCACAGCGCGGTGTAGATCGTCAGTCGCCGCTCCGGCATTTGCGCGACACGTTGGTACAACGCGTTAACGAAGTGATTGGGCTTGCCCAGGCCCAAAGGCAGGCCCATGTGAATATGCGCCGGCAACCGCGCCAACACGTCATCAACCGCTTGCTCGATAGAACACAGCTGAACCATCCGAACCTCCCTTACATTCCATGACGTGGGGTTGGACTGAGCTTGCCGGGTCTTGGCTGCAAAGAACAGCCCGCTAGAAACACAAAACCCTGTAGGAGCGAGCTCGCGATGGTCGTCAACGATAACCTGGTGAACCTGACACGCCTCGGCGCCTTCGAAACCATCGCGAGCAAGCTCGCTCCTACAGGGGGTGGCGGCGATCAGCAGGCACAAAAAAACCGTCCTGAGACGGTTTTTTGCGAAAGATGCGGCGCCTTATTTCAGGCCGGACATCTTCTGGATCGCGCCTTTGAGCTCGGCGTCGGAGCAATCGGCGCAGGTGCCTTTAGGCGGCATCGAGTTGATACCGGTAATGGCTTTGGCCAGGATGCCGTCCAGGCCGCCCTGGTGATCGGCACGGTCTTTCCAGGCGGCGGTATCACCGATTTTTGGTGAGCCCAGCAGGCCGGTACCGTGGCAAGCGTTGCAATGTTTTGCAATCACTTCATCAGGCGTCTTGGCACCGCCACCGCCGCCGGCAGAGGCGGCGACTTCCATGCCCTTGCACTCTTTACCCTGTACGCAAACCTGGCCGACTGGCTCAAGGCGCTTGGCAATTTCGTCGTTGGTCGCAGCTTGAGCGCTGACAGCCCAGAGGGCCAATACGGTTGCTGGTACGGCCAGCATTTTCATAATTAGATTCACGCGTTCACCCTCAATGGTGGCTAGTCACGCCTACGGCCACGGTTCGCAGGCGGGCGCAAGTATAGCGGTAAGCCCGCGACACTGAAACAACCCCAAAGTCGAAGGGGTCTTGTTGCGCAACGGTAAAACAGCTCGGGTGCCTCGGCCGTGCTGGCAGGGCGCCTCTTTGCTTAAAAATTCGCCGGTGTAGCTGCGCTGATTAGTCGCGCCGGCGCATCGAACGGATTACGGAAACGATGCGGCTTGGTACTTTCAAAGTAGTAGCTATCGCCCGCTTCGAGCACAAATGTTTCGAGTCCGACCACCAGTTCCAGACGCCCTTCCACCAAAATGCCGGTTTCCTCGCCCTCATGGGTGAGCATCTCTTCACCGGTATCGGCGCCGGGCGGGTAGATTTCAGTGAGGAACGTGATAGCCCGACTCGGGTGTGCCCGGCCAACCAGTTTCATGGTCACTGCACCATCGGAAATATCGATCAGTTCGTTAGCTTTGTATACGATCTGAGCCGGTTTTTCCTGCAGGATTTCTTCGGAAAAGAACTCGACCATGGACATGGGAATCCCGCCCAACACTTTGCGCAGCGAGCTGATCGAGGGGCTGACACTGTTCTTCTCGATCATCGAAATGGTGCTGTTGGTGACGCCCGCACGTTTGGCGAGCTCACGCTGGGAAAGTCCTTTGAGCTTACGGATTGATTGCAGTCGCTCACCGACGTCCAATGCTGGAGCCTCCAGGAATTCAGGTTGTTGGAATAATGAGCGTTATCATGGCGACAGCGTTCAGTATTTACAACACTTTGACCTGAATCCTGTTCGGCGAGACAACTTCCGGTCCGGCCTGTCTGGCCCTAGCTCCCGGAATAGAGCAGTGGCACCCGGCGCAGGTTGCAGAAGATCTGGTAAGGAATCGTGCCTGCTGCGATGGCCACGTCGCTGGCCAGGATGTTCTTGCCCCACAACTCCACGGTCGAACCCAGTCCCGCTTGCGGCACATCGGTCAGGTCGATGCACAGCATGTCCATCGACACACGGCCGATCAACTGGCTACGCTGCCCCGCGACCAACACTGGGGTGCCGGTCGGTGCCAGGCGCGGGTAGCCGTCGGCGTACCCCATGGCCACCACGCCCACGCGCATCGGTTTCTGGGTAATGAATTTGGCGCCATAACCAATCGGCTCGCCGGCCGGCAGTTCACGCACGCTGATCACTTTCGATTCAAGGGTCATCACCGGCTGCAGGCGTGCAGCCACGGCATTGGCTTCTTCAAACGGTGTGGCACCGTAGAGCATGATGCCTGGACGCACCCAGTCACTCGGTACCTGCGGCCAGCCGAGCACCGCCGGCGAGTTGCGAAGGCTGACCTCGGCCGACAGTCCCTGACGCGCCGCTTCAAACACAGCGACTTGCTCGACGCTCGCTTGACTGTGCAACTCATCGGCTCGGGCGAAGTGGCTCATCAGCACGATCTTCGCGACCTTGCCAGTGGCCAGCAGACGCTGGTAGGCCGCTTGGTAATCCTTCGGATGCAGGCCCACCCGATGCATGCCCGAATCGAGTTTGAGCCAGACCACAATCGGTTTGCTCAAAGCGGCCTTCTCGATCGCCTCGAGTTGCCACAGCGAATGCACCACGCACCAGAAATCATGCTCGACGATCAGCGAAAGCTCATCCGCCTCAAAAAAACCTTCCAGCAACAACACCGGCGCACGAATGCCTGCGGCCCGAAGCTCCAGGGCTTCTTCAATGCAGGCCACGGCAAAACCATCTGCCTCGGCTTCCAGCGCCTGGGCGCAACGCACCGCGCCATGGCCGTAAGCATCGGCCTTGATGACCGCGAGGGCCTTGGCACCCGTGACTTCACGGGCGATTTGGTAGTTGTGACGCAGGGCTTGAAGGTCGATCAGGGCACGGGCAGGGCGCATGGCGGCAGACTTCTGGTCGGTCGTTTGGAAGAAAAACCGGCGCAGGCTGATGACGTTAGCCGCCAGTCGCGCCGGGAGAGGGATCTTTCTGAGTTGCTTATGGCAGAGCGGCTACAACCGACAGCTCTACCAGGATTTCCGGTTCGCACAGCTTCGCTTCAACGGTGGCGCGGGCCGGTGCGACGCCTTTGGGCAACCACTGGTCCCAGACGGCATTCATGCCGGCGAAGTGTGCATCGATGTCTTTCAGGTAAATCGTCACCGACAGCAGACGGTTTTTGTCGGTCCCGGCCAGATCGAGCAAACGCTCGATGTTGGCGAGGGCTTCACGGGTCTGCTGTTCAATCCCGGCGTTCATGTCGTCGCCAACCTGTCCGGCCAGATACACCGTGCCGTTGTGGGTGACGATCTGACTCATGCGCTCATTGGTGAGCTGGCGCTGGATTGACATGCTTTGCGGACTCCTGGGTTTTGTTGCCATAACGGGAAATATCGAGGCCTTCGGCACTGATTTGTGGCTTTTTCTTCGCCATCAGATCAGCCAGCAAGCGGCCGGAGCCACAAGCCATGGTCCAGCCCAGGGTGCCGTGACCGGTGTTCAGGAACAGATTCTTGAACGGCGTGGCACCAACAATTGGCGTGCCATCCGGAGTGGTCGGACGCAGGCCGGTCCAGAAGCTGGCCTCGGCCAGATTGCCGCCCTGAGGATAGAGGTCGTTGACGATCATCTCCAGGGTTTCGCGCCGACGCGGGTTCAGCGACAGGTCAAAACCGGCGATTTCAGCCATGCCGCCGACGCGGATGCGGTTGTCGAAACGGGTGATCGCAACCTTGTAGGTCTCGTCGAGAATGGTCGAGGTCGGGGCCATGGCCGGGTTGGTGATCGGCACGGTCAGGGAGTAACCCTTGAGCGGATACACCGGGGCCTTGATGCCCAGAGGCTTGAGCAATTGCGGCGAGTAGCTGCCGAGTGCAAGGACGTAGCGGTCAGCGGTTTCCAGCTTGCCGTCGATCCATACACCGTTGATGCGATCGCCGGCGAAGTCCAGGCGCTGGATGTCCTGACCGAAACGGAATTGCACGCCGAGGTTCGCGGCCATCTCTGCAAGCTTGGTGGTGAACATCTGGCAGTCGCCGGTCTGGTCGTTCGGCAGGCGCAAGGCACCGGCGAGGATGTCGGTGACACTCGCCAGGGCCGGCTCAACGCGGGCAATGCCTGCGCGGTCGAGCAGTTCGAACGGCACGCCAGACTCTTTCAACACGGCGATGTCTTTCGCTGCGCCGTCGAGCTGGGCCTGGGTGCGGAATAATTGAGTCGTACCGAGGCTGCGGCCTTCGTAGGCAATGCCGGTTTCGGCGCGCAGTTCGTCGAGGCAGTCACGGCTGTACTCGGACAGACGGACCATGCGCTCCTTGTTCACCGCGTAACGGCTGGCGGTGCAGTTGCGCAGCATTTGCGCCATCCACAGGTATTGGTCGATGTCGCCAGTGGCTTTGATCGCCAGCGGCGCGTGGCGCTGCAACAGCCACTTGATGGCTTTGAGCGGCACGCCCGGTGCGGCCCACGGCGAGGCATAACCGGGCGAAACCTGGCCGGCGTTGGCGAAACTGGTCTCCATCGCGGCAGCTGGCTGCCGGTCGACGACCACCACTTCAAACCCGGCACGGGCCAGATAGTAAGCACTGGTGGTGCCGATGACGCCGCTACCCAAGACCATAACGCGCATTTTCATATCCCTCATCGCGGCTAACCGCTGACGTTTGTTGTTCAGAGCTTTAGATGTGCGCAGTGTAAAAAAGAATAGCCAGTGATTTTCACTATATAAGCGCCTATATTTGGCGACAATTCTCGGCAAAAACCCTTTTCACGGAGGCGCATCCCCTATGCGTACCAACACTCAAACCAAACGTGAGCTGGATAAGATCGACCGCAACATTCTGCGGATCCTGCAAGCGGACGGACGTATTTCCTTCACCGAGCTGGGGGAGAAGGTCGGGCTCTCGACCACGCCCTGTACCGAACGGGTGCGGCGCCTGGAGCGCGAAGGGATCATCATGGGCTACAACGCGCGGCTCAATCCGCAACACCTCAAGGGTAGTCTTCTGGTGTTCGTAGAGATCAGTCTCGACTACAAATCCGGCGACACTTTCGAAGAGTTCCGACGCGCAGTGCTGAAGCTGCCCCACGTGCTGGAATGCCATCTGGTGTCAGGGGACTTCGACTATCTGGTGAAAGCGCGGATTTCCGAGATGGCCTCGTACCGCAAGCTGCTGGGCGACATCCTGCTCAAGCTGCCCCATGTGCGCGAATCCAAGAGTTACATCGTGATGGAAGAGGTGAAAGAGAGCTTGAGTTTGCCAATTCCGGATTGAAACTTACAGTTTGTTCAAGCCCGCTCCCACAGGTGTTGCGCTGACCTGTGGAAGCGGGTCTGCCCGCGACAGGGTCGGCTCAGTTCCGCTGAAGTACACCGCCGTTTAAACCAACACCTGCCGTGTACTGGCCATGTATTCGAACACCTGCTTCTCCACCCGCGGATGAATCAGCTCCACCGGCCCTCGCCCGTTGGGGCACGGCAAGCTCTTGGTCGTGCCGAACAATCGGCAGATCAGTGGCCGCTCGTCATACACCGTGCAACCGTTCGGTCCCAGGTGCACACAGTTGAGTTCCTCCATCGCCGCGTCCTGCTCGGCCCGGGTCTTGCGCGGCAGGCGCGACATTTCTTCCGGGGAGGTTGTCACCGGGCCACAGCAGTCATGGCAGCCGGGGACGCACTCGAATGAGGGAATCTGCTGGCGAAGGGTGCGGATTTTCTGACTGTTGCAGCTCATCGAAGCGGTGACCGATATCGGAATAGAGCGGGATTCTGACGCAAAAGCCCAGATCCAGACAGCAGCAACCGACCAATGTTGCCCGTCTGCGAAGGTCCGGCTTATGCTCCGTCAAATTTTATAAACACAAGTATCAGGATCACGTAGATGACTGCTCGTGCTCGGCAACCTGTCTCGAACCACCAGCACACCGCCTCCTACTATGCCGCCAGCAGCTTGCCGCAGCCGGAGTATCCGCTGCTCAAGGGCGAAGTGCTGGCCGACGTGTGCGTGGTCGGTGGCGGGTTCTCGGGATTGAATACGGCGCTTGAACTGGCCGAACGCGGCCTCAGCGTGGTGTTGCTCGAAGCGCACAAGATCGGCTGGGGCGCCAGCGGACGCAATGGCGGGCAGTTGATTCGCGGCGTCGGGCACGGCCTCGATCAATTCGCCAATGTGATCGGTGCGGACGGTGTGCGTCAGATGAAACTCATGGGCCTGGAAGCGGTGGAAATCGTCCGACAGCGCATCGAGCGATTTCAGATCCCCTGCGACCTGACCTGGGGTTACTGCGACCTGGCCAACAAACCCCGCGACCTCGAAGGCTTCGCCGAAGACGCCGAAGAACTGCGCAGCCTCGGTTATCGCTACGAAACCCGCCTGCTGCAACCCCATGAGATGCACACGGTGGTGGGCTCCGACCGCTACGTCGGCGGTCTTGTCGACATGGGTTCCGGGCACCTGCACCCGTTGAACCTGGCACTGGGCGAAGCGGCTGCCGCCCTGCGATTGGGCGTCAAACTATTCGAACAGTCCGCGGTTACCCGAATCGATTACGGCCCCGAGATCAAGGTTCATTCCGCCCAAGGCTCGGTCCGCGCCAGGACATTGGTGCTGGGCTGCAACGCTTACCTCAATGAACTAAACCCGCACCTCAGCGGCAAAGTGCTGCCCGCCGGCAGTTACATCATCGCCACCGAACCGTTGAGCGAGGAGCAGGCGCACGCCCTGCTACCGCAGAACATGGCGGTCTGTGATCAGCGAGTGGCGCTGGATTACTACCGGCTCTCGGCAGATCGACGCTTGCTGTTCGGCGGCGCCTGCCATTACTCAGGTCGAGACCCGAAAGACATCGCCGCCTACATGCGGCCAAAGATGCTGGATGTATTCCCGCAGCTGGCCGACGTGAAAATCGATTACCAATGGGGCGGCATGATCGGTATCGGCGCCAACCGCTTGCCGCAAATCGGTCGACTCAACGACCAACCGAATGTGTATTACGCCCAGGCCTATTCCGGCCATGGCGTGAATGCCACGCACCTGGCGGGCAAGTTGCTGGCCGAAGCGATCAGCGGCCAGCACAGCGGTGGGTTCGATCTGTTCGCCAAGGTGCCACACATCACCTTCCCCGGCGGCAAGCATCTGCGTTCGCCGTTACTGGCGCTGGGGATGTTGTGGCATCGGCTCAAAGAGTGGGTCTGATATGGCTTTGGTGTCATCTCTGACGCCTTCGCTGGCAAGCCAGCGAAGAGGCCCGGAGAAAACGCTGCAAAACTCAGATCCGCCAGAAAGGCTTGAGCCCCTCCTCCCGCGCCTGTTCACGCGTCAGCCCGACATCCTTGAGCTGCTCGGGTGTCAGCCTCAGCAGCGCCTGGCGCGTGTGCAGACGCTGCCAGAACAGAGCCCAGCGACTCAGGCCCATCGGTGCATTGCGCATGACTGACCTGTGCGCACCGTTATTCTGCCCTGCCGCCAGTTCCTGACTGTGTAACGTCAGCCGCACATCGCTCAAGCCGTTCATTTTCATTGCTCCTGTTTACTTGGGTAGCCAGAGATTCCATGATGCGTGGGCGAGCAAAAGCATTACAGATTCAACACTGATGTATTATTTCCATACAGAATTGCCGTTCGAAGCACTGAATTGTCGATTTTTACCGCATCTGTACTGGTCTACCGAATCACCCGCACCGAGGCAGTGCCATGACCCTTTATGTGAACCTCGCCGAATTGCTCGGCACGCGTATCGAACAGGGCTTCTATCGCCCGGGTGACCGGCTGCCATCGGTGCGGGCACTGAGCATTGAGCACGGGGTCAGCCTGAGCACGGTGCAGCAGGCCTATCGCATGCTGGAAGACAACGGACTGGCCACGCCAAAACCCAAATCCGGGTATTTCGTGCCGGTCAGTCGCGAGTTGCCGGAACTGCCGGCGATTGGTCGCCCGGCTCAACGCCCTGTGGATATCTCCCAATGGGATCAGGTGCTGGAACTGATCCGCGCGGTACCGCGAAAGGATGTGGTGCAACTGGGTCGCGGCATGCCGGACATCACCAGCCCGACCATGAAACCGTTGTTGCGTGATCTGGCGCGGATCAGTCGGCGGCAGGACATGCCCGGCCTGTATTACGACAACATCCACGGCAATATCGAGCTGCGCGAACAGATTGCACGCCTGATGCTCGATTCCGGCTGCCAATTGAGCCCGGGCGATCTGGTGGTCACAACCGGTTGCCATGAAGCGCTGTCTACCAGCATTCGGGCGATCTGCGAGCCGGGCGACATCGTGGCGGTCGACTCACCCAGCTTCCACGGCGCCATGCAGACCCTCAAGGGCCTGGGCATGAAAGCCCTGGAAATCCCCACTGACCCGCTCACCGGCATCAGCCTGGAAGCGCTGGAACTGGCATTGGAACAATGGCCGATCAAGGCCATACAGTTGACCCCCAACTGCAACAACCCGCTGGGCTACATCATGCCGGAGTCGCGAAAACGCGGGCTGTTGACGCTCGCACAGCGTTTCGACGTGGCGATCATCGAGGATGATGTGTATGGCGAACTGTCCTACACCTATCCGCGTCCGCGTACGATCAAATCCTTCGACGAGGACGGTCGCGTCTTACTGTGCAGTTCATTTTCCAAGACGTTGGCACCTGGCCTGCGCATCGGCTGGGTGGCACCCGGTCGTTACCTGGAACGGGTGCTGCACATGAAATACATCAGCACTGGCTCCACGGCGCCACAGCCACAGATTGCCATCGCCGAATTCCTCAAGGGCGGCCATTTCGAACCGCATTTGCGAAGGATGCGGACGCAATACCAGCGCAATCGCGACGCCATGATCGACTGGGTCACCCGCTACTTCCCAGCCGGTACGCGCGCCAGTCGTCCGCAAGGCAGCTTCATGCTGTGGGTTGAACTGCCGGAAGGGTTCGACACCCTGAAACTGAATCGCGCCTTACACGACCAGGGCGTACAGATTGCCGTCGGCAGCATCTTTTCCGCCTCTGGCAAATACCGCAATTGCCTGCGGATGAACTACGCTGCCAAACCAACAGCACAGATCGAAGACGCGGTACGCAAGGTCGGTGCGGCGGCCATCCAATTGCTGGCCGAAACCAGCAATCTCAACGACTGACCTTTCTGCGGATACCAACGTCCATATGCCAAGACCTGCCGCCAATCGGAACGATCCCACGTGAGAGTCACAAAGCCCCTGCTTGCTCTTGTATTGGCCTCGTTTCTCGGTGGTTGCGCCAGCCTCGACGTACAGCGCGAACCGAGCCAGGCGCTGCCAGCGAGTGACTCGGCATTCGGTCGCTCGGTCCTGGCCCAGGCAGCGCCCCATCAAGGGCAGTCCGGTTTTCGCCTGCTTTCCGACAGCACCGAAGCCTTCACTGCGCGCGCCGAGCTGATCCGCAACGCGCAACGCAGTCTCGATTTGCAGTACTACATCGTTCACGACGGCATCAGTACACGAATGCTGGCCAATGAACTGCTCAAGGCCGCTGACCGTGGCGTGCGCGTGCGTATTCTGATCGACGATACCACCAGTGACGGCCTGGACTTCACCATCGCCACGCTGGCGGCGCATCCACAGATCCAGATTCGCGTGTTCAACCCGCTGAATCTGGGCCGCAGCACTGGCGTGACGCGAACCATGGGCCGCTTGTTCAACCTGTCGCAGC
This sequence comes from Pseudomonas moorei, assembly GCF_008801475.1. GTDB lineage: Bacteria > Pseudomonadota > Gammaproteobacteria > Pseudomonadales > Pseudomonadaceae > Aquipseudomonas > Aquipseudomonas moorei. The sequence goes on from NZ_VZPP01000002.1 coordinate 330,918, forward strand.
AACATCGGCGCATGCATAACAAACTGTGGCTGGCCGACAACAGCATGGCCATCGTGGGTGGCCGCAATCTGGGTGACGAGTATTTCGATGCCGAACCCAACCTGAACTTCACCGACATCGACATGCTCGGCGTGGGCCCGGTCGCCGAGCAGTTGGGCCACAGTTTCGACCAGTACTGGAACAGCGCCCTGAGCAAGCCGATCGATGGGTTTCTATACAGCAAACCGACCGCCAAGGACCTGGAAAACACCCGGACCCGGCTCGAAGAATCCCTGGAGGCAACCCGAAAGGAGAACCACGCCCTCTATAAACATCTGATGACTTACGCCACCAAACCGCGCCTGGACATTTGGCGCAAAGAGTTGGTATGGGCCTGGAACCAGGCGTTGTGGGATGCACCAAGCAAGGTGCTGGCCGATGGCGAACCAGACCCTCAATTGCTGCTGACCACGCAATTGGCGCCCGAACTCAATGGCGTCAGCAAAGAGTTGATCATGGTCTCGGCTTATTTCGTGCCAGGTCAGCCAGGGCTGGTCTACTTGACCGGGCGCGCCGATGCCGGGGTTTCAGTACGACTGCTGACCAACTCCCTGGAAGCGACGGACGTACCGGCGGTGCATGGCGGTTATGCACCGTATCGCAAGGCGTTGCTGGAACATGGCGTGCAATTGTTCGAGTTGCGCCGCCAGCCGGGCGAAGGCGGCAGCGGCCCCAAACTATTCTACAGCCGATCCTATCGCGGCTCCGATTCCAGCCTGCACAGCAAAGCGATCATTTTCGACCAGCAGAAAGCCTTCATCGGCTCGTTCAACTTCGATCCGCGCTCGGTGCTGTGGAACACCGAAGTCGGCGTTCTGGTGGACAGCCCGGAACTCGCGGCACACGCGCGCGAACTGGCGCTGCAAGGCATGGCGCCGCCCCTGAGCTACAAAGTGGAACTGGAAAAAAACCAGCTCGTCTGGGTCACCGAAGACAATGGCAAACTGCACACCCTGACCAGGGAGCCGGGCAGTTGGTGGCGACACTTCAATGCCTGGCTCAGTAATACGGTTGGCCTGGAACGGATGTTGTAACCCTGCGGGAGCTTGCTCCCACAGGGCTTAGGCCGGCTCGGCAACCGAGCCAAATGCCCCTTGGCGCGAAACGACGATCAAAACGCCCAACGCCCCCACCGCCATCAGCAACGGCAAGGCGTGCCCGCTGATCCACTGGCTGCCGGCACCGGCCAACAATGGTCCGATCAGGCAGCCGATCCCCCATAACTGCGCGATATGCGCATTGGCCCTGACCAGCGCGTCGTCGCGATAACGCTCGCCGATCAGAATCAGCGACAAGGTGAACAAGCCGCCCGCGCTGGCACCGAACAACACCCACAGCGGCCAGATCAGCAACGTGTCGATCAGCAACGGGATGGCCAGACTCGACCCCAGCAGCACCACCGCGCACCCGGTAAACAAGGCGCGCCGCGACAGGCGATCGGCCAATGCGCCAATCGGTAATTGCAGCACGGCATCACCGACCACCACCGTACTGACCATCGCCAGGGCGATTTCCGTGGTGAAGCCCTGGCGCAAGCAGTAGACCGGCAGCAGCGTCAGGATCATTGCTTCGAACGCAGCAAACAGCGACACCGCCCAGGCAATCGCCGGCAGACCCCGACAGAACTCGAGCAAATCTCTCAGAGTCACGCTGCTGGACTCACTGCTCGGAGCACCGCTGCGGCCCAACAACAGGAACGGTGCCGCCATCAGCAGACTGACGCCAACCCAAAAACCATAATCGTGCTCGGTGCCAATAAAGCCCAACAACACCGGTCCGGCCAGCTGACTCAGCGCATAACTGCTGCCATACAGCGCGACCAAACGCCCACGCCATTGCTCGACCACCAGTTGGTTGATCCAGCTTTCACCGATGATGAACACGAGGGTCAGGATCACCCCGATCATCAGCCGCAGCACCAGCCAGATCGGGTAACTCGGCAACAGTGCCAACAAGCCGATGGAAACCGCTCCGGCCCACAGGCACAGGCGCATCAGGTTGGCGGTGCCGAAACGCGCCGCCAGACGACTGGAAATCTTCGCCCCGACCAGTACACCGATGGCCGGCATCGCCGCCATCACACCAATGGCAAACGAGCCGTAACCCCAGCTTTCCAGGCGAAACGACACCAGCGGCATGCTGACCCCCAGGGCCAGACCGACACTCAAGACAGACGCCAACACGGCGAAATACGTCGCCCAACGCATGTTCCACGCTCCTGTGGATAATTTTTATGTACGGCACAAAACACTGTGGGAGCGAGCCTGCTCGCGATGACGGAGCAACATTCAACTTGTTCGTCGACTGTCACACCGCTAATCGCGAGCAGGCTCGCTCCCACAAGGGATCTGCTTCGTTCAGGAGGCCTGCTCTGCAACAGGCCGCCTGTAACGACTTACAACTTGATCCAGGTCGCCTTCAGCTCGGTGTACTTGTCGAACGCGTGCAGCGACTTGTCGCGACCGTTGCCGGACTGCTTGAAGCCACCGAACGGTGCGGTCATGTCGCCGCCATCGTACTGGTTGACCCACACACTACCGGCACGCAGTGCACGGGCGGTCAGGTGCGCCTTGGAGATGTCGGAAGTCCACACGGCAGCGGCCAGACCGTACGGGGTGTCGTTGGCGATCGCGACGGCTTCTTCGGCGCTGTCGAAGGTGATGACTGACAGTACCGGGCCGAAGATTTCTTCCTGGGCGATTTTCATCGCGTTGCTCACGCCGTCGAAAATCGTCGGCTCAACGTAGGTACCACCGGTTTCCTGGAGGATACGTTTACCACCGGCCACCAGTTTGGCGCCGTCGGTATGACCGGACTCGATGTAGGACAACACGGTGTTCATCTGCTGGGTATCCACCAATGCACCGACGTTGGTCGCCGGATCCAGCGGGTTGCCCGGCTTCCAGGTTTTCAGGGCTTCGATCACCAGTGGCAGGAATTTGTCCTTGATCGAACGCTCCACCAGCAGGCGCGAACCGGCGGTGCAGACTTCGCCCTGGTTGAAGGCGATAGCACCCGCAGCGGCTTCAGCAGCCTCCTGCAGGTTTGGCGCGTCGGCGAACACGATGTTCGGGCTCTTGCCGCCGGCTTCGAGCCAGACGCGCTTCATATTCGATTCGCCGGAGTAGATCAGCAGTTGCTTGGCGATCTTGGTCGAACCGGTGAACACCAGAGTATCTACGTCGTTATGCAGGGCCAGGGCCTTGCCGACGGTATGACCGTAACCCGGCAGGACGTTGAGCACGCCTTTCGGAATCCCGGCTTCGACGGCCAAAGCAGCGATGCGGATGGCGGTCAGCGGCGATTTTTCCGACGGTTTGAGGATCACCGAGTTACCGGTGGACAGCGCCGGACCGAGTTTCCAGCACGCCATCATCAGCGGGAAGTTCCACGGCACGATGGCGCCGACAACACCGACAGGCTCGCGAGTCACCAGGCCCAGTTGATCGTGCGGGGTCGCCGCGACTTCGTCGTAGATCTTGTCGATGGCTTCGCCGCTCCAGCTCAGGGCTTGCGCCGCGCCGGGAACGTCGATGTACAGGGAGTCGCTGATCGGCTTGCCCATGTCCAGGGTTTCAAGCAAGGCCAGCTCTTCGGCGTGCTGTTTCAGCAGGCCGGCAAAACGGATCATGGTGGCTTTGCGTTTGGTCGGCGCCAGGCGCGACCAGACACCGGAATTGAAGGTGGCACGGGCGTTTTCAACGGCGCGCTGGGCATCGGCGGCATCACAGCTGGCAATCTTGCCCAGCAGACGGCCATCGACCGGGCTGATGCACTCGAAGGTCTCGCCGGAGACGGCATCGGTGTATTCACCATTGATGTAGGCGCGGCCTTCGATCTTCAGATCGCGAGCCCGCTGCTCCCAATCGGCACGAGTCAGGGTGGTCATGCGAGTGTCCTCCTCTTATTGAATACGACACCCGCGATCTTCGCGGGCGCTGTCAGGAATTCTGCCCGGCCAGCCTGCTTTCGGCCCAAGGCAACCGCCACCCTAAACCAGCGGCAGGTGAAGTTTCAATATATTTGACATAACACCGGCAAACGGCCTTGCGATGTTCATTTTAATAAACATAGACTTTAGCGATACCAACAATAACTGGGGAATACAACAATGAGCGTCCAGAACATCGTCGACTTTGGCCAGGCCACCACCGAGCCCGAGCGCTATCGACCAGACCCGGCCAGAGTGCTCAAGGGCGACCCCGAGCAAACGGTCTACAACCACTACAACAGCCCTTGCGGTCAATTGAATGCTGGCGTGTGGGAAGGTGCCGTCGGCCAGTGGCTGGTGAACTTCACCGAGCATGAATACTGCGAAATCATTCAGGGCGTTTCCGTGCTGCGCGATAACGATGGCAACAGCAAAACCGTCCGCGCGGGTGATCGCTTCGTGATCCCGGCCGGGTTCCGGGGCACCTGGGAAGTGCTGGAGCCGTGCCGCAAGATTTATGTGGCGTTTGAACAGAAGGCCTGAAGACGTCCATAGTCTGGACCGACCTTATCGCGGGCAAGCCACGCTCCCACAGAGATCTGCGTCATTCGCAGAACCTGTGGAAGCGGACTTGCTCCGTACGAAGGCCCTGACAAGCACCACAAAACTCAGGCAACAAAAAAGGCCCGTATCTCGCGATACGGGCCTTTTTCGTAAGAGGAGAAAATCAATTACTTGATTTTGCCTTCTTTGTAGATCACGTGCTTGCGAACAACCGGATCAAATTTCTTGATCTCGATTTTGTCCGGAGTAGTACGCTTGTTCTTGTCGGTAGTGTAGAAGTGACCAGTACCGGCGCTCGAAATCAAACGAATCAATTCACGCATGATTAGCTCCCTTAGATCTTGCCAGCTTTGCGGATTTCGGCCAGCACGGCAGTGATGCCACGCTTGTCGATGATACGCATGCCTTTGGCAGATACGCGCAGACGCACGAAACGTTTCTCTTCTTCAACCCAGAAGCGGTGATGCTGCAGGTTCGGCAGGAAACGACGACGGGTTTTGTTGTTTGCGTGGGAAATGTTATTCCCAGTCACCGGACCCTTACCGGTAACTTGACAGACTCTAGACATGCCTCAGCCCTCTAAAACCACATGCCCAACCCGGCATGGGTTGGCCGCTTAATCTCTCAGTCATTTGGCGCCAGGCGCCGCGTTTCTTTAGGGGTCTTACCGGCTACACCTACAAACGAAGGAACCGGGCCCCTAGAAAAGAGCGCTGCTTTATACCAGAAAGACTGGAGAGCAACAACATTCGGTGTGCGATGAGTTGATAAAAACCCCATTTTTCCGGCGCCAGCCGCCTTGGATAAAGGCTGTCGTCGATTTTGACCACTCGTCGCAGAGAATCCGCCCAACCCACCCATCTTGCCGTTTGGCGCCCGATGCCCACCAAAATCAATCGCCTATGGTCCCCTCAAAATCAAAAAGGGGATAGTCATTTGCAATCGAGCCCACTAGGGTAAGCCTTTTCCAGACTGCACTTGCAGATGGGCCTTCGATCTGTAAAGGAATCCGACCATGCGCCTCGCTGCCCTACCGTTGTTGCTCGCCCCGTTTTTGCTGAGCCCACAGGCCTTCGCCGCCGCCCTGAGCGTCTGCACCGAGGCCAGCCCGGAAGGGTTCGACGTGGTGCAATACAACTCGCTGACCACCACCAATGCCTCGGCCGACGTACTGATGAACCGGCTGGTGGACTTCGATACCGCCAGCGGCAAAGTGGTCGCCAGCCTGGCGGACAGCTGGGAAGTCAGCCCCGATGGCCTGATCTACGTCTTCAAGCTGCACCCACAGGTGAAATTCCACCGCACCGACTATTTCAGCCCGACCCGCGAGCTGACCGCCGAAGACGTGAAATTCAGCTTCGACCGCATGCTCGACCCGGCCAACCCTTGGCACCAGGTTGCCCAGAGTGGCTTTCCTCATGCGCAATCGATGCAATTGCCAGCACTGATCAAGAAGATCGATGCCCTCGATCCGCTGACCGTGCGCTTCACCCTGGACCATCCGGACTCGACGTTCCTCGCGACCCTGAGCATGGGTTTCGCCTCGATTTACTCGGCCGAATACGCCGACAAATTGTTGAAGGCCGGCACCACAGACAAGCTCAACAGCCAGCCAATCGGCACCGGCCCGTTCGTTTTCACACGCTTCCAGAAGGATGCTTCGGTTCGCTACAAAGCCAACCCGGACTACTTTGGCGGCAAGCCGTCAGTGGACCCGTTGATCTTCGCCATTACCCCGGACGCGAACGTGCGCTTGCAGAAGCTGCGACGCAATGAGTGCCAGATCGCCCTGTCGCCCAAACCTCTGGACGTGCAGGCCGCGCTGAAAGAGCCGACCCTGAAGGTGGAAAAGACTGACGCGTTCATGACCGCATTCGTCGGCATCAACAGCCAACATCCACCGCTGGACAAGCCGGAAGTACGCCAGGCGATCAACCTTGTGTTCGACAAGGCCAACTACGTCAAAGCCGTGTTCGAGGACACCGCCGAAGCAGCCAACGGCCCGTACCCACCCAATACCTGGAGCTACGCGAAAAACCTGCCGGGCTACCCGCATGACGTCGAGAAAGCCAAGGCATTGATGGCCAAGGCCGGGCTCAAGGACGGTTTCCAGACCACCATCTGGACCCGCCCTACCGGCAGCCTGCTGAACCCGAACCCGAGCCTCGGCGCTCAGCTGCTGCAATCTGACCTCGCGGAAATCGGCATTCAGGCCGAGATCCGCGTGATCGAATGGGGCGAACTGATCCGCCGCGCCAAGGCCGGTGAGCACGACCTGCTGTTCATGGGTTGGGCTGGCGACAACGGCGACCCGGACAACTTCCTCACACCTCAGTTTTCCTGCGCTGCGGTGAAGTCCGGCACCAATTTCTCCCGCTATTGCAATGCGGATCTGGACAAGCTGATCAGTGCCGGCAAAACCACCGGCGAGCAAGGTGTACGCAGCAAACTCTATGAACAGGCCCAGACGCAGATCCAGCAACAGGCACTCTGGCTGCCGCTGGCCCACCCGACCGCGTTCGCACTGACGCGCAAAGAGGTTGAGGGTTATTCGGTCAGCCCGTTTGGGCGTCAGGACTTTTCGAAGGTCAAATTGTAGGAGCAAGCTTGCTCGCGATGATCGTCAAGGATAAAGCGGGCAACCTGACACCCCCGCGACGTTCACGGGTTCATCGCGAGCAAGCTCGCTCCTACAGTGTTACGCACTCATTTACATCCAACCGTACTCGGCCATGGACAGTGGATCGCCATCACCGATGATGAAGTGATCAAGCACTCGTACATCGATCAACTCCAGCGCCTTTTGCAGGCGCCTGGTCAGCACCCGGTCAGCCTGACTGGGGTCGCTATTGCCCGACGGGTGGTTGTGCAGGATCAACGCCGCGGCGTTGTTTGCCAGCGCACGCTTGACCACCTCCCGCGGATGCACACTGGTATTGTCGATGGAACCGCGAAACAGCGCTTCGAAACTCAGCACCTGATGTTTGGAATCCAGAAACAGGCAGCCGAACACCTCGTGCGGCTCGTGGCGCAACATCGATTTCAGATATTCGCGAACGGCGTGCGGGCTTTCCAGTGCCGGTTTTTGCCGCGCACGCTCGGCCAAATGGCGCCTGCTCATTTCCTGCGCTGCCTGCAACTGAGCGAATTTCGCGGGCCCAAGTCCCAAATGCAGGCTGAACGTGACCAGATCGGCCTCGAGCAATGCACGCAAGCTGCCAAACTGGCTCAGCAGATGCCGCGCCAGATCCACCGCGCTTTTGCCGGATACGCCAGTTCGTAAAAAAATCGCCAGCAACTCGGCGTCTGAAAGACTCGCCGCTCCCAGCGTCAGTAATCTCTCCCGCGGCCGTTCCGCCGCCGGCCAATTGCGAATACTCATAGCACCTCCCTGTCTGTGGGCGCCGCTGTTCCATAGCGGTCGCTGTGATATCGTAGCCCATCTTTTTTGCGGGCGATTTCACTCCTGGGGAGGGGGTATCGCCCAGCAGTCATCAACGAATTGAAAGGCAGGCCTATGCAGCGGCTGTATCGGAAACGCATTGTTCTGGGCGTCGGCGGCGGCATTGCTGCCTATAAGAGCGCCGACCTGGTTCGCCGCCTGATGGATCAGGGTGCTGAAGTGCGCGTGGTCATGACCCGTGGCGGCGCCGAGTTCATCACCCCGCTGACCATGCAGGCCCTGTCCGGGCATCCGGTCCATCTGGATCTGCTGGACCCGGCAGCCGAAGCCGCCATGGGCCACATCGAGCTGGCGAAATGGGCCGATCTGGTACTGATCGCGCCCGCTACCGCAGACTTGATCGCCCGCCTGGCCCAAGGCATTGCCGATGATTTGCTGACCACCCTGGTGCTGGCTACCGACGCAGTCGTCGCTGTCGCCCCCGCGATGAACCAGGCCATGTGGCGCGATCCAGCGACCCAGGCCAACCTGCAAACCCTCGAAAGTCGCGACTTGAAAGTCTTTGGCCCGGCCTCTGGCAGCCAGGCCTGCGGCGACGTCGGCCTGGGTCGCATGCTCGAAGCCACCGATCTGGCCCAGTGCGCCGCCGACTGCTTCCAGCGCCAGGCGCTGACCGGCAAGCACGTGCTGATCACCGCCGGCCCGACCCAGGAAAACATCGACCCGGTGCGCTACATCACCAATCACAGCTCCGGAAAAATGGGCTTCGCCCTGGCTGAAGCGGCTGTTGAAGCCGGCGCTCGGGTGACGCTGATCACCGGCCCCGTGCATCTGCCGACGCCGGACCGCGTCACACGCATCGATGTCGTCAGTGCCCGCGACATGCTGGCCGCCTGCGAAGCCGCGATCCCCTGCGACCTGTTCATCGCCTCTGCGGCGGTCGCGGATTACCGCCCCGAAGTAGTCGCCCCACAAAAACTCAAGAAAGATCCTACGAACGGCGACGGCTTGTTGCTGCAAATGGTGCGCAACCCGGACATCCTGGCCAGCATCGCGACACGCCCCGACCGTCCGTTCAGTGTCGGTTTCGCCGCTGAAACCGAACACCTGCTCGACTACGCTGCCCGCAAGTTGAAGGACAAGAACCTCGACTTGATCGTCGCCAACGACGTCGCCAACCCGAGCATTGGCTTCAACAGCGAAGAAAACGCCTGCAGCGTGATCGACCGCGAGCTTCACGCCACACTTTTCGCCCAGACCAGCAAGAGCAAGATTGCTCGCCAGCTGATCACTTTTATCGCCGAACGTCTGAACCAGGTTTAATTTACATGCACGCTTTGCAAGCCAAGATCCTCGATCCCCGCATCGGTACCGAATTCCCGTTGCCGCAATACGCCACACCGGGCTCCGCCGGCCTCGACCTGCGCGCCATGCTGGAGCAGGACATCGTGATCAAGCCGGGTGAAACCGTGCTGATCCCTACCGGCCTGTCGGTCTACATCGGCGACCCGAACCTCGCCGCACTGATCCTGCCGCGCTCCGGCCTGGGCCATAAGCACGGTATCGTGCTGGGCAACCTGGTGGGGCTGATCGACTCTGATTACCAGGGTCCGCTAATGGTTTCGTGCTGGAACCGTGGCCAGACGGACTTCACCATGGCCGTGGGCGAACGCCTGGCGCAACTGGTGCTGGTACCGGTGGTGCAGGCACATTTCGAGATGGTCGAAGAGTTCGTCGAAACCCAACGTGGCACGGGTGGCTTCGGTCACTCAGGCAGCCACTGATCTCATAGGCTGTCCCCGAGGCGAGGAAACACGCATCCTCGCCATACATTTTGAGCGGCCTCAACGGGAAGGGTAGCCGCCCAAAATCAAGGTATTAGCCAACCTATTGGCCGCTGATTCCGCCAGGATGGCCTTTTCGCACCACGAACTCTCTGTGGAAAACGCCGTCATACCCTTCAGTTTGAGTCTGCCGAGTCACTCGCAGGCAGGTCCAGCCACATTCGAGATGGAGTTTCCCCAGATGAGCACCCCGGCCAAAATTGCCCCCAAGTTCCCAGACAGCATTTTCCGCGCCTATGACATTCGCGGCACCGTCCCGGAATTTCTGAACGCAGAAACGGCCTACTGGCTCGGTCGCGCCATCGGTGCACAAAGCCTCGCGCAGGGCGAACCCAATGTATCCGTTGGCCGTGATGGTCGCCTGTCCGGCCCGGAGCTGGTGGAAAAACTGATCCAAGGCCTGGCTGAAAGCGGCTGCCACGTCAGCGACGTCGGCCTGGTGCCAACGCCAGCGCTGTACTACGCCGCCAACATTTTGGCCGGCAAATCCGGGGTCATGCTGACCGGCAGCCACAACCCATCGAACTACAACGGCTTCAAAATCGTCATTGCTGGCGATACCTTGGCCAACGAACAGATCCAGGCACTGCATGAACGTCTCAAGACCAACAACCTGAGCAGCGGCCAAGGCAGCATCACCCGGGTCGAGATCCTCGATCACTACACCACCGAAATCGTCCAGGACATCAAACTGGCCCGCCGCCTGAAAGTAGTCGTGGACTGCGGCAATGGCGCCGCCGGTGTGATCGCTCCGCAGCTGATCGAAGCGCTGAATTGCGAAGTCATTCCGTTGTTCTGCGAAGTCGACGGCAACTTCCCGAACCACCATCCGGATCCGGGCAAGCCTGAAAACCTCGTCGACCTGATCGCCAAGGTCAAGGAAACCAACGCTGACATCGGCCTGGCCTTCGACGGTGACGGTGACCGTGTCGGCGTGGTGACCAACACCGGCAGCATCGTCTATCCGGACCGCCTGCTGATGCTGTTCGCCCGCGACGTGGTGGCGCGCAACCCGGACGCCGAAATCATCTTCGACGTCAAATGCACCCGTCGCCTGATCCCGCTGATCAAGGAATACGGTGGCCGTCCGCTGATGTGGAAGACCGGTCACTCGCTGATCAAGAAGAAAATGAAACAATCCGGCGCCCTGCTGGCCGGCGAAATGAGCGGGCACATCTTCTTCAAGGAGCGCTGGTTCGGTTTCGACGATGGCATTTACAGCGCCGCGCGGCTGCTGGAGATCCTCAGTAAGGAAAAATCATCGGCCGAAGAGCTGTTCGCGACCTTCCCGAATGATATTTCTACGCCGGAAATCAATATCCATGTGACCGAAGAGAGCAAATTCAGCATCATTGATGCACTGCACGACGCGCAGTGGGGCGCAGGCGCTGACCTGACCACCATTGACGGCGTGCGAGTCGACTATGCCAAAGGCTGGGGCCTGGTTCGCGCGTCCAACACCACACCGGTGCTGGTGCTGCGTTTCGAGGCCGATGACGAGGCTGAATTGCAGCGCATCAAGGACGTATTCCACGTTCAACTGAAGCGTGTTGCACCTGATCTCCAACTACCGTTTTGATTTATTGAAGCACCGGAGCCCTGAATGACCCTCGAACGCGAAGCCGCCGCCAACACCGCCAAGGTCCTGTCCGAAGCACTGCCCTACATTCGCCGTTATGTCGGCAAGACGCTGGTGATCAAATACGGCGGCAACGCGATGGAAAGCGAGGAGCTGAAAACCGGCTTCGCCCGCGACATCGTGCTGATGAAAGCCGTGGGCATCAACCCGGTAGTCGTTCACGGTGGCGGCCCGCAAATCGGTGATTTGCTCAAGCGCCTGTCGATCGAAAGCCATTTCGTCGATGGCATGCGCGTCACCGACGCTGCGACCATGGACGTCGTTGAAATGGTCCTCGGTGGCCAGGTCAACAAGGACATCGTCAACCTGATCAACCGTCATGGCGGCAGCGCCATCGGCCTGACCGGCAAAGACGCCGGGCTGATTCGCGCGAAAAAGCTCACCGTCACTCGCCAGACGCCGGAGATGACCCAACCGGAAATCATCGACATCGGTCAGGTGGGCGAAGTGGTCGGGATCAACACCGAACTGCTGAACCTGCTGGTCAAAGGCAACTTCATCCCGGTGATCGCGCCCATCGGCGTCGGTGAGAACGGCGAGTCATACAACATCAACGCTGACCTGGTGGCCGGTAAAGTTGCCGAAGCGCTGAAAGCCGAGAAGCTGATGCTGCTGACCAACATTGCCGGCCTGATGGACAAGTCGGGCAAGGTCCTGACCGGTCTGAGCACTCAGCAGGTCGACGATCTGATCGCCGATGGCACCATCTACGGCGGCATGTTGCCGAAGATCCGTTGCGCGCTGGAAGCGGTTCAAGGCGGTGTGGGCAGCTCGCTGATCATCGACGGTCGCGTGCCGAATGCGATCCTGCTGGAAATCTTCACCGATACCGGTGTGGGTACCTTGATCAGCAATCGCAAGCGTCACTAAGCGATAGTGCAAAAAAAGACCCCGCTCAGCCAGGCTGAGCGGGGTCTTTTTTTGCCTGCGATCCCTGTAAAAAACTGCCTTTCCTGTGGCGAGGGAGCTTGCTCCCCCGTCACAAAAGCTCGTCCCAAAGGGAATTACATCAAACGCCGAACTGAGCGCGGTACGCTTCTACAGCCGGCAAGTGCTGCTTGAGCTGCGGATCATCAGCCAGGAATTCCAGCACCTGGTTCAGCGAAACGATGCTGATCACCGGGATACCGAAATCGCGCTCCACTTCCTGGATCGCCGACAGCTCGCCGTTGCCACGCTCCTGACGGTTCAGGGCGATCAGCACGCCAGCGGCCTTGGCGCCGTCCTGGGACGCGATGATTTGCATCACCTCGCGAATGGCGGTGCCAGCGGTGATCACGTCGTCAATGATCAGCACGTTGCCGGTCAATGGTGCGCCGACCAGGCTGCCGCCTTCGCCGTGAGCCTTGGCTTCCTTGCGGTTGAAACACCAGGGCAGGTCACGGTTGTGATGCTCGGCCAATGCCACGGCGGTGGTCGCCGCCAACGGGATGCCTTTGTAGGCTGGCCCGAACAGCACATCGAAGGAAATACCGCTTTCGGCAATGGCTGCGGCATAGAAACGCCCCAGCTGCGCCAGGGCCGAACCTGTATTGAACAGGCCGGCATTGAAGAAGTAAGGACTGGTACGTCCGGACTTCAGGGTGAACTCACCGAAGCGCAAAACGCCGCGATCGATGGCAAAACGAATGAAATCGCGCTGATACGCTTGCATGGAAAAACCCCAAATACCACGGATTTAGCTAATTAGCTTGACGCCGTGTATCATACACGCACGCGATTTTTGGGGCCATTTATGCGGATCATCAGTGTGAACGTCAATGGTATTCAGGCTGCAGTCGAGCGTGGTTTGCTCAGTTGGCTGCAAGCACAGAATGCCGACGTCATCTGCCTGCAGGACACCCGCGCCTCCGCCTTTGAACTGGACGATCCAGCCTTCCAACTGGATGGATACTTCCTTTATGCCTGCGATGCCGAAGTCCCCGCCCAAGGTGGCGTGGCTTTGTATTCGCGGCTGCAACCGAAGGCTGTCATCAGCGGTCTCGGTTTCGAGACGGCCGACCGCTACGGGCGCTACCTGCAAGCCGATTTCGACAAGGTCAGCATCGCGACCTTGCTGCTCCCTTCGGGGCAGAACGGCGATGAAGACTTGAACCAGAAGTTCAAGCTAATGGACGACTTCGCCCGTTACCTGGATAAACAGCGACGCAAACGTCGCGAGTACATTTACTGTGGCTCGCTGTACGTGGCGCAACAGAAGCTGGATATCAAGAACTGGCGCGACAGCCAGCAATCCCCGGGCTTCCTGGCACCTGAACGTGCCTGGATGGACGAGATTGTCGGCAACATGGGCTATGTCGATGCCCTGCGCGAAGTCAGCCGTGAAGGCGATCAGTACAGCTGGTGGCCGGATAATGAACAAGCCGAAATGCTCAACCTCGGTTGGCGTTTCGACTATCAACTGCTGACCCCGGGTCTGCGTCGCTTCGTACGCAGCGCACGCTTGCCACGCCAGCCGCGGTTCTCGCAACACGCGCCGCTGATCGTGGACTACGACTGGACGCTGACCATCTAAGCGTTGCATCGAATGAAAAATGCCCGTATCGCAAGATACGGGCATTTTTTTTGGATCATCAGCAGTGTTCGGATCTTCAGGCAGCGGCGAAGATCGGCAACGCAAGGTACAACTTGATCACGATCACATTAATGATGTCGATGAAGAACGCCCCTACCATCGGCACCACCAGAAATGCTATCTGCGAAGGCCCATAACGCTGAGTCACCGCTTGCATGTTAGCGATCGCCGTTGGCGTGGCACCCAGCCCGAAACCGCAGTGTCCTGCCGCCAGCACTGCCGCATCGTAGTTGCTGCCCATGACCCTGAAAGTCACGAACATCGCGAATAGCGCCATGACCAGGGTCTGCGCAGCCAGGATAATGAAGATAGGCAACGCCAGTGCAGCCAGGTCCCAAAGTTTGAGTGACATTAGCGCAATCGCCAGAAACAGCGACAAGCTGACATTACCCAGCACTGAAACTTCACGCTCAAACACCTGATACAAGCCAAGTGCGGAAAGACCGTTGCGCAAAACCACACCCACGAACAAGACGCAAACGAACGTCGGCAGCTCAAAGGCGGTGTCCTTCAACAGACCATTCAGGAGAGAACCTGCCAGCAAACTGACCGCAATCAGCGCGAGCGTCTCGATGAACGAAAATGGCGTGATCGAGCGCTCTTTGTTCGGTTGCTCAAAGCCCCTGGGCATCCCTGGCTTCGCTTGCTCAAGGCCGGGTACCTGAACACGGTTGATGAGCAGGCGAGCGACCGGCCCACCAATCAATCCGCCCAGGACCAGGCCAAAGGTTGCAGAAGCCATCGCCAGCTCGGAAGCAGAGGCCAGGCCATACTTCTCGCTGAACGTCGCGCTCCACGCCGCGCCTGTACCGTGCCCACCCGCCAGCGTAACGGAGCCTGTCAGCAGGCCCATCAAGGGATCGAGCCCCAACGCCGTTGCGAGACCGATGCCCATGGCATTCTGGACCACCAGAAGCCCGATGACCGCCAGTAGAAAAATCCCCACTATGCGCCCGCCTTTCTTCAAGCTGGCGAAGTCTGCACTCAAGCCAATGGTGGCAAAAAACGCCAACATCAAGGGTGTCTGCAGTGAAGTATCAAATCGAACTTCAATGTCCAGGCCTCGCAGGGCCAGGAGAGCCAGAGCAACCAGCAGTCCTCCTGCTACAGGTTCAGGGATATTGTAAGTACGTAAAAAGCCGACACGCGTGACAAGCCCTCGTCCCAGTAACAGCACCAGGGAGGCAGCCACAAGTGTTCCGTAAAAATCGAGCTGAAACATTGGAATAATTCATTGATATATATTCAGGGGCGAACTTTTTACCTGGACTCGCCTCTTGAACAGGTTGATCACTCAACACTGATTAATTGAGATTCAAGGACCGTCAATGGTTTGAATATATCGAAATATTTCTAGATAAATATTACTTGGCGCAACCTTATCAACCACCAAGTCGCATTGCCAAGCAGATAGGCCGTGTTAAAGCGTTGCAGTTGTGACTAAACGTGTAAGACGATTGTATATATGTGTATGAGAAAATTTCTGCAGCGCCTGAATTTTGCAGTGACAACCGTTACACACAACTTGAAACATTCAACTGTTTTTAGAAGAGCAAATGCCCCGAAATCGGGGCATTTGTTTTAAATCGAAAAAGATAAGCGAGTAATGTCGTCTTTTCTGGTCAACAAACTCATGCCGACAGGGCACGGATTGCTTATTTGATCAGCCGCCAGGTGAACGGATACCGATAAGGCACCCCTTCATTGGCTTTCACTCCAGCAATAATGGTCAGTACCAACGCACCAATCGCGATCAGACCAAACAGGAAGAATCCGACGATCACCACCATCAGCAAAAAACAAATGGCAGAAGCTATGGCGACAGTGAGCTGAAAGTTCAGTGCTTCCTTGCCCTGCGCATCGACAAACGGGTCCATCTCACGCTTCATCTGCCAGAGAATCAATGGGCCGATCAAGGTACCGAATGGAATCCAGATCCCCAGCAAGGCGGACAGGTGACAAAACATCGCCCACTGCCGAACCTCTTTGCTCGGGGTGGGAAGCAGCTGCTGTTCGTCACTCATGGCGCCCTCCTTGCCTGGACCATTCCGGTTAGTCAGCCAGTGCAGCCTTTTGCAGGTCGAAGATCTCGTTCATGCCTTTCTTCGCCAGTTCCAGCATGGCGTTCAGCTCTTCAGGCTGGAACGGTGCGCCTTCGGCAGTACCCTGGACTTCGATGAAACCACCGGTACTGGTCATCACTACGTTCAGGTCGGTCTCGGCTGCGGAGTCTTCCAGGTAATCGAGGTCCAGCACTGGCTCGCCCTGATACATGCCCACCGAAACGGCTCCGATCATTTGCTTGAGCGGGTCGCCGCCCTTCAGGCCGCCGCGCTTCTTGATCACTTTCAAGGCATCGACCAGCGCAACCATGGCGCCAGTGATGGATGCGGTGCGGGTGCCGCCGTCAGCCTGGATCACGTCGCAGTCGACGTACAGGGTAACGTCGCCCAGCTTGGACATGTCCAGCGAAGCGCGCAGGGAACGGCCGATCAGGCGCTGGATCTCCAGAGTGCGACCGCCTTGCTTGCCGCGGCTTGCTTCACGCTGGTTACGCTCACCGGTGGCGCGCGGCAGCATGCCGTATTCGGCCGTCAGCCAGCCCTGGCCCTGACCTTTGAGAAAACGCGGCACGCCATTCTCGACGCTGACGGTGCAGATGACTTTGGTATCACCGAACTCGACCAGTACAGATCCCTCGGCGTGTTTGGTGTAGTTGCGGGTAATGCGGATCGAGCGGAGCTGATCGGCAGCGCGACCACTTGGACGTTTCATAAGGGATACCTGTACGGGGACGGAAAACTGCGGAGCATTATAGAGCCGACGGCCACCGCTGGGCACTTCTAAAAAAATCCTCCGACGACCGAAGGCTCTGAACAGCCCGTCGCCGAAGCTTTGCAGCCGTTTGTGACAGCCTGTGTTTGGGCGCATACGTACCACTGCGCTACAATCCTGCGCCTTTGCTGCCAGTCGGCTTAAATTCATTGATATCGGATGACCGGAATCGCTGTTCCGGCCGATCTGCATTGCGAGGTACCGCCATGGTGCACAGCATGACCGCCTTCGCCCGCGTCGAGAAAGCCGGCGTTCAGGGCACCCTGAGCTGGGAACTGCGCTCGGTCAACAGCCGGTACCTGGAACCCCACTTGCGTCTGCCCGAGTCTTTTCGCGACCTTGAAGGTGCCGTGCGCGAAGCCCTGCGCCAGGGCGTGTCCCGGGGCAAGCTGGAATGCACCCTGCGCTTCACCGAAGAAAACACGGGCAAACCGCTGCAAGTCGACCAGGCGCGCGCCGCGCAATTGGTCGCCGCCGCCGAGACGATCGCCAGCCTGATCAAAAATCCGGCAGCGCTGAACCCCCTCGAAGTCCTCGCCTGGCCCGGCGTGCTGGTAGGCGATGCCACCGACCCGCAAGCGCTGAACGCCGAAGCACTGGCGCTGTTCAACCAGGGACTGAAGGAACTCAAGTCCGGCCGCGAGCGCGAAGGCGCGGAGCTGGCGCGGTTGATCAACGAGCGCCTGACCTCCATTGAAGAAGACGTGGTGACCTTGCGCGAATTGGTCCCGCAGATGCTCGCCACCCAGCGTCAGAAGGTCCTCGACCGTTTCGCCGACATGAAGGCCGAGATGGACCCGCAGCGCCTGGAGCAGGAAATGGTCATGCTCGCGCAAAAGAGCGACGTCGCCGAAGAACTGGATCGCCTGAGCACTCACATCATTGAAGTTCGCCGGGTACTCAAGTCCGGCGGCGCTGCCGGACGGCGCCTGGATTTCCTGATGCAGGAGCTCAACCGCGAAGCCAACACACTGGGCTCCAAAGCCTTCGACCCGCGCAGCACCCAGGCTGCGGTCAACCTCAAGGTGTTGATCGAGCAGATGCGCGAACAAGTGCAGAATATTGAGTAAGGCATTCCCGACATGACCCACAGCACCGGCACCCTGTACATTATTTCCGCCCCATCGGGCGCGGGCAAAAGCAGCCTGGTCAAAGCCCTGACCGACGCCGATCCGGAGATCCGCGTCTCGATTTCCCATACCACCCGGGCCATGCGCCCCGGTGAAGTGAACGGCGTGAACTACCACTTCGTCGAACGCAGCGAGTTCGTGAAGATGATCGAGCACGGGGATTTCCTCGAGCGCGCCGAGGTTTTCGGCAATCTCTACGGCACCTCGCAAAGCCACCTGCAGCAGACCCTCGACGAAGGCCACGACCTGATCCTGGAAATCGACTGGCAGGGTGCCGAGCAAGTGCGTCAACTGATGCCCAAGGCCCGCTCGATCTTCATTCTGCCGCCATCGCTTCAGGCCCTGCACCAACGCCTGACCAATCGTGGCCAGGACAGCGACGAGATCATTGACGGCCGCATGCGCGAAGCCGTCAGCGAAATGAGCCATTATGTCGACTACGACTACCTGATCATCAACGACGATTTCGCCCACGCGCTGCACGACCTGAAGGCAATTTTCCGCGCCAATCAGCTGCAACAGAAACGCCAACAACAGCGTTTTGGCAAATTGCTGGCTGAATTGCTCGGTTAAACAGCTCTTCCCAAAACCGCTGCGAGGGCTTTACATTGGCACTTGCAGCGCGTTGAAGGGCTTGATCAAAAAATCAGCGCTTCCCTAATCGCTGGTGATTTTTTAAACTGTTGAGTCCGCTCGCCCATCCGGGCAGCGCGCATATTGCATTTGCTACGAGGAAGACCATGGCCCGCGTAACCGTTGAAGACTGCCTAGAACACGTGGATAACCGCTTTGAGCTGGTCATGCTCTCTACCAAGCGTGCCCGTCAACTGGCCACCGGCGGCAAAGAGCCGAAAGTAGCATGGGAAAACGACAAGCCTACCGTCGTCGCCCTGCGTGAAATCGCTGAAGGCCTGATCGACTACGCAGCTATCGCCGAAGCCGAAATCGTTGAAGATGAACCGCTTTTTGCTGCATTCGAGGACGAGTCCAACGAGGCCGTCTAAGCCTATGCCTGGTCGACGTAGCACGGCGCGGGATCACAGCTTACGGCAGGAGTCATCATGCCGAGCATAGACGCCCTCGCCGATCGCATATCGACCTACCTCGGCAAGGACCAGGTCAATCTGGTCCGCCGAGCGTATTTCTACGCCGAACAAGCCCACGACGGCCAACGCCGCCGCAGTGGCGAGGCGTACGTAACGCACCCGCTCGCTGTAGCGAATATTCTTGCCGACATGCACATGGACCATCAGAGCCTGATGGCGGCCATGCTGCATGACGTGATCGAAGACACCGGTATTGCCAAGGAAGCGCTGCAGGCGCAGTTCGGCGAAACCGTGGCCGAACTGGTCGACGGGGTCAGCAAACTGACCCAGATGAACTTCGAGACCAAGGCCGAAGCCCAGGCTGAAAACTTCCAGAAAATGGCCATGGCCATGGCACGTGACATTCGCGTGATCCTGGTCAAGCTGGCCGACCGACTGCACAACATGCGCACGCTGGAAGTGCTGTCCGGCGAGAAACGTCGGCGCATCGCCAAGGAAACCCTGGAAATCTATGCGCCCATCGCCAACCGGCTGGGCATGCACGCCATCCGCATAGAATTCGAAGACCTCGGCTTCAAGGCCATGCACCCGATGCGTTCCGCGCGAATCTACCAGGCGGTCAAGCGCGCCCGGGGCAACCGCAAGGAAATCGTCAACAAGATCGAGGAATCCCTCAGCCACTGTCTGGCCATCGACGGCATTCAGGGCGAAGTCAGCGGTCGACAGAAACACCTCTACGGCATCTACAAGAAAATGCGCGGCAAGCGTCGGGCCTTCAACGAGATCATGGACGTCTACGCGTTCCGGATCATCGTCGACAAGGTCGATACCTGTTACCGCGTTCTGGGTGCCGTGCATAATTTGTACAAGCCGTTGCCGGGTCGTTTCAAGGATTACATCGCGATCCCCAAGGCCAACGGCTATCAGTCGCTGCACACAACGCTGTTCGGCATGCATGGCGTTCCGATCGAAATCCAGATCCGCACCCGCGAAATGGAAGAGATGGCCAACAACGGCATCGCCGCCCATTGGCTGTATAAATCCAGCGGCGATGAGCAGCCAAAAGGCACTCACGCCCGCGCGCGCCAATGGGTCAAAGGCGTGCTGGAAATGCAGCAGCGCGCCGGCAACTCGCTGGAATTCATCGAAAGCGTGAAGATCGACCTGTTCCCGGACGAGGTCTACGTGTTCACGCCCAAAGGCCGGATCATGGAGCTGCCCAAGGGCTCCACGGCGGTCGACTTCGCTTATGCGGTACATACCGACGTGGGCAACAGCTGCATCGCCTGCCGGATCAACCGTCGACTCGCGCCACTGTCCGAACCTCTGCAAAGCGGCTCTACGGTCGAGATCGTCAGCGCTCCGGGTGCGCGGCCGAACCCGGCGTGGCTCAACTTCGTGGTCACCGGCAAGGCGCGTACGCACATCCGCCATGCGCTGAAACTGCAACGCCGCTCTGAGTCCATCAGCCTGGGCGAGCGCCTGCTGAACAAAGTCCTCAACGGCTTCGACAGCTCGCTGGAAAAAATCCCGGCCGAGCGCGTCAAGGCCATGCTCACCGAGTACCGCCTCGAGCTGATCGAAGACCTGCTGGAAGACATTGGCCTGGGCAATCGCATGGCCTACGTTGTAGCCCGGCGCCTGCTCGGCGAAGGTGAACAGCTACCGAGCCCGGAAGGTCCGCTGGCGATTCGCGGCACCGAAGGCCTGGTGCTCAGCTACGCCAAGTGCTGCACACCGATCCCGGGCGACCCGATTGTCGGCCACCTGTCTGCGGGCAAAGGCATGGTCGTGCACCTGGACAACTGCCGTAACATCAGCGAAATCCGCCACAACCCGGAAAAATGTATCCAGCTCTCGTGGGCCAAGGATGTCACCGGCGAATTCAATGTCGAACTGCGTGTCGAGCTGGAACACCAGCGTGGCCTGATCGCCCTGCTGGCCAGCAGCGTCAATGCGGCCGACGGCAACATCGAAAAAATCAGCATGGACGAACGCGATGGTCGCATCAGCGTGGTCCAACTGGTGGTCAGCGTGCACGACCGCGTGCACCTGGCCCGCGTGATCAAGAAACTGCGCGCCCTGACCGGGGTGATCCGCATCACCCGCATGCGTGCGTAGCCATCCAACCCTTACAAGGAGTCATTCATGACCAAGACCGTTATCACCAGCGACAAGGCCCCGGCCGCCATCGGTACTTATTCCCAGGCGATCAAGGCTGGCAACACTGTTTACATGTCGGGTCAAATTCCTCTGGACCCAAAAACCATGGAACTGGTTGAAGGCTTCGAAGCCCAGACCGTCCAGGTCTTCGAGAACCTCAAGGCTGTGGCTGAAGCTGCCGGTGGCTCGTTCAAGGACATCGTCAAACTGAACATCTTCCTCACCGACCTGAGCCACTTCGCCAAGGTCAACGAGATCATGGGCAAGTACTTCGACCAGCCTTACCCTGCCCGCGCCGCCATCGGCGTAGCGGCCTTGCCAAAGGGTTCGCAAGTTGAAATGGATGCCATCCTGGTCATCGAGTAATGCGTCTGGCGCAGCCTGAGGCTGCGCCGACTGCTCAGCTGTAAAGAAAGTTTGAAAGGATTCCACCATGCGCAAAGCGCTTGCTCTCTCGCTGCTCGCCCTTTTTTTGGGCGGATGTGCCAGCAACCCTGCCGACCGTGATATCAGCGGCACCTGGATCAACCAGGTGGCGATTGACGCGGCATCCAAAGGCGTTCCCCTGCGTGAAGCGCTCCAGGCCTATGGTCCGAACCTGGAATGGAACGTCAACACCAAGGCTGCCCAGGCCCGCTACACCAATGGTTTTGAAAATGTCGAAGGCAAGCTGCTGGGCGAAGAGTCCAACGCCTGGAAAGTCGACTTTTATGGCAGTACCAGCAGTGAGTTGAAGCGCGATGGCAAGCAATTGAGCCAAGCCTCGACCGAGAACGAACCGGCACAAGTCTTCGACCGCGCATTGATCCCTGTACCGGATGGCGCGCCGATCGGCGCCAGCTTCGAACGGGCACTCTACTCAGCCTACATGGGCGGTAACTGGAAAATCGTCAGCGGCCCGGGCGAAGGCAACACTGTGCAGTTCCAGGCCGACGGCCAGGTCAGCGGCCTGCCGAACACTGATCGCTACGCGCTGTGCCTGGCTGGCGATTGTGCGTCGATGAGCGGCGGCAACGACAACATGTGGCTGCAACTCAACGGCCAAGGGAATGCGTGGATCTTTACCCGCAAAGGCAAAGAACTGGAAATTTTCCAGACCGTGAACACCGCACAGGCTGACGAGATGCCTTCGTTCACGCCAGGCGATCGCAAGTGGCTGCTCGAGAAGCAGTAAGCAATACAAAAACACCTGTGGGAGCGAGCTTGCTCACTCCTACAGGTGTTTATGGCGCCTGAACGTCAGCAGCGCCCTTCAAGAATCGCCGCATACCCCTCACGAAAACTCGGATACTTAGGCGTCCAGCCCAAGGCCTTCGCCCGCGCATTGCTGCAACGCTTGCTTCCGGTGCGGCGTACGCTGGCGTCATCTGCCCACTCGGTCACCCCCAGGTACTCGCGCAACCAACCCACCACATCCGCCAACGCAGCGGGTGCATCATCGACGCCGATATAAACATCCTCCAACGCCACGCCACGTCGAGCGGCCTCAAGGAGAAATGCCATCAACCCTGCGGCGTCATCGGCATGAATCCGATTGGCATACAGCGGAGGATCGACCGCCACGCGATACCCCCGGCGCACCTGAGTCAGTAACCACTCGCGGCCTGGACCATAAATACCGGTCAACCGCACAATGCTGGCCGGAATGCCGCTATTGAGCGCAATCTGCTCGGCTTCGAGCATCACGCGCCCGGAGTAGCCAGCCGCCACGGCCGGCGAAGTCTCATCGACCCACTCGCCCTGCTGCTGCCCGTAAACACTGCTGCTGGAAACGAACAACAAACGTTCGGGCACCTGCCCGTAGTCGTTCAACCAGCCCAGCACGTGTTGCAAGCCCTGCACGTAAGCAGCGCGGTAACCGGCCTCATCGTGATCGGTAGCCGCCGCGCAATACACCAGGTAGTCCACGGCACCGATTGGCCAGGTGGCCGGACAGTCTTCATTGAACAAGTCGCCCGCCACGCCGATTACACCCTCGGGCAGTCGCGAAATGTCACGCCGCAGGCCATGAACTTCCCACCCCAACGCCAACAATTGCGTGGCCAGACGACCACCGACATCACCACAACCGGCGATCAGAACAGAAGGTGCGGACATCAAAAAACTCCTCTCGGGAACGGATAAGCTAGCGCCGACAGTGGACAAGCGGTTAGCAATGCAAGAAAAAAAGAGACTCTATTACTTTTGTTAACAAGAATTAATTGCAATAATGCACGCCACTTTGTTCTCGGCCCCCACGAGGCCTGGAAGAACATTAATCGAATTTTCCTCTCAGGTCCGGCCAGCATGACACGCAATCAACTCTCCGCTTCGCCTACCAAACGACCTCGCATCTGGAGCACGCTGACCGCCCTGTTGTTCAGCGTGCTGCTGGCACCTGCTGCCGCGTTCGCCGACGCCCAAGCA
This sequence comes from Pseudomonas moorei, assembly GCF_008801475.1. GTDB lineage: Bacteria > Pseudomonadota > Gammaproteobacteria > Pseudomonadales > Pseudomonadaceae > Aquipseudomonas > Aquipseudomonas moorei. The sequence goes on from NZ_VZPP01000002.1 coordinate 354,493, forward strand.
CCAGCCACTCCGACCGCCGCCACCGCACCGGCTCCAGCCGATCACACTGCCCCGGCTGTCATTCCAGTTGCCGCCGACCCGGCACAGACCCAAGCCATCGCCAGCGAAGACGCGCCCGAAGTCCTCGAAGCCGATAATTCCCTGGGCATGGCCCACGACCTGTCGCCGTGGGGCATGTACCAGAACGCCGACATCATCGTGAAAATCGTGATGATCGGTCTGGCCATCGCCTCGATCATCACCTGGACCATCTGGATCGCCAAAGGCCTGGAACTGATGGGCGCCAAGCGCCGTCTGCGTGACGAAATCGCCCAGCTGAAAAAATCTGCCTCGCTCAAGGAAGCCAGCGTCTCCGCGGCAAAGGCGGGCACCCTCGCTAACTTGCTGGTGCACGACGCCCTCGAAGAAATGCGCCTGTCGGTCAATAGCCGCGAGAAGGAAGGTATCAAGGAACGCGTCAGCTTCCGCCTCGAACGCCTGGTCGCTGCCTGCGGTCGCAATATGAGCAGCGGTACCGGCGTGCTCGCCACCATCGGTTCCACAGCGCCGTTCGTAGGCCTGTTCGGTACCGTATGGGGCATCATGAACAGCTTCATAGGCATCGCCAAGACCCAGACCACCAACCTCGCCGTGGTGGCTCCCGGCATCGCCGAAGCCCTGCTGGCAACGGCACTGGGACTGGTTGCCGCGATTCCTGCGGTCGTCATCTACAACGTATTCGCCCGCTCCATCGCCGGTTACAAGGCGCAGGTGTCCGACGCTTCGGCGCAGGTCCTGCTGCTGGTCAGCCGCGACCTCGACCACCAGCCTGAGCGCAGCTCGCCACCGCACATGGTGAAAGTGGGGTAATCGGCCATGGGCCTGCATTTGAAAGAAGGCGCGGACGACGATCTGGCCGAAAATCACGAAATCAACGTCACGCCGTTCATCGACGTCATGCTCGTGCTGCTGATCATCTTCATGGTCGCGGCGCCGCTGGCCACCGTGGACATCAAGGTCGACCTGCCGGCGTCCACCGCCAAACCGGCGCCACGCCCCGAAAAACCGGTATTCCTCAGCGTCAAGGCTGACCAGCGCCTGTTCCTCGGCGAAGACGAAGTGAAGGCCGAAACACTCGGCGCCACACTCGACGCCAAGACCCATGGCAAGAAAGACACGACGATCTTCTTCCAGGCCGACAAGGGCGTGGACTACGGTGACCTCATGAGCGTGATGGACACCCTGCGCTCCGCCGGCTACCTGAAGGTGGGTCTGGTCGGTCTCGAGTCGGCAGCCAAGAAATGATCACGACGCGCCATAAGCTGACGCGATACGGCGCGAGCCTGGCCGTGGTGCTGGGTGTTCACGCGCTGGCCGTTGCGCTGGCCGTGAACTGGACGGCTCGCCCGCCCATCGAATTGCCACCCCAGGCAATGATGGTCGAGCTGGCACCGCTTCCCGCCCCGCCACCGCCTGCGCCGCCGAAGGTCGTCACACCGCCGCAGCCGCCAGCTCCGGTTGAAGAACTGCCGATCCCGAAGCTCGCCGAAGCCCCCAAGGCCGAGATTGCGGTGCCGAAACCGGTCAAACCCAAGCCCAAGCCTCAACCGCCCAAGCCTGTGGAGAAAAAGCCCGAGCCGCCCAAGGAAAAGCCATCCGAGGCAAAACCGAGCGAAGCGCCACCGACGCCGGCACCGACGGAGCAATCCGCTCAGCCAGCCCCTGGCCCATCGCCGGCTCAAGTGGCGGCCAAGGCCAGCTGGCAAGGCGCCTTGCTCGCACATTTGGCCAAGTACAAAAAGTACCCGGCCAGTGCACAGGCACGGGGCAAACAAGGCATGAACCGTCTGCGCTTCGTGGTGGACGCTGAAGGCAAGGTGTTGTCGTTCGAACTGGTCGGCGCCTCTGGTACGGCCGATCTTGACCGGGCCACGCTGGAGATGATCCGTCGCGCCCAACCGCTGCCCAAGCCCCCGGCTGACATGTTGAGCAACGGCTCCATCGAGATTGTTGCGCCCTTTGTTTACTCGCTGGATAAAGCCCGGCGCTGATCAATAGGGGAGCGAGCTTGCTCGCGATTGCTGCCTGACGTCCAACATCATCGTTGACTGTTGGAGCGCTATCGCGAGCAAGCTCGCTCCTACAGGTTCTGCAGCGATCTACCAAAGGCATCGAAAGGTGCCTTTTACGTATCCGCCAGCGGCAAACCGGCATTGTCCGGTGTCACCCGACACACACAGTCTGATAACGTGCGTCTATCGATTGCAGCCGGTATGCTTGGCTCGCAACTTCATGGACGCTTGCTATGACCCTCACAGAATTACGCTACATCGTTACCCTCGCCCAAGAGCAGCACTTCGGCCATGCAGCCGAGCGTTGCCACGTCAGCCAACCGACCCTTTCGGTGGGCGTGAAAAAGCTTGAAGACGAACTCGGTGTGCTGATTTTCGAGCGCAGCAAAAGCGCCGTGCGCCTGACCCCGGTTGGCGAAGGCATCGTGGCCCAGGCACAGAAAGTCCTGGAGCAGGCCCAAGGCATTCGCGAATTGGCCCAAGCCGGCAAGAACCAACTGACCGCCCCGCTGAAAGTCGGCGCGATCTACACCGTCGGCCCGTACCTGTTCCCGCACCTGATCCCGCAACTGCACCGGGTTGCCCCGCAGATGCCGTTGTACATCGAAGAAAACTTCACCCACATCCTGCGTGACAAGCTGCGCAACGGCGAGCTCGACGCGATCATCATCGCCCTGCCGTTCAATGAAGCCGACGTCCTGACCCTGCAGCTCTACGATGAGCCGTTCTACGTCCTGATGCCGGCGCAGCACCCGTGGACACAAAAAGAATCCATCGACGCCAGCCTGCTCAATGACAAGAGCCTGCTGTTGCTCGGCGAAGGCCACTGCTTCCGCGATCAGGTACTGGAAGCCTGCCCGACCCTGACCAAAGGCAACGACGGCGCCAAACACACCACGGTGGAATCCAGTTCGCTGGAAACCATCCGCCACATGGTTGCCTCCGGCCTCGGGGTTTCGATCCTGCCGCTGTCGGCCGTCGACAGCCACCACTACGCCCCTGGCGTGATCGAAGTTCGACCGTTGTCGGCGCCGGTGCCGTTTCGCACCGTGGCCATCGCCTGGCGTGCGAGCTTCCCGCGTCCGAAAGCCATTGAAATTCTCGCTGACTCCATTCGCCTGTGCTCGGTGGCCAAGCCATCGGCACCGGTGGTGGCCGGCTAAGCACGTGTCATGACCGAGTTGTCGCAAGTGTCGGTGACGGCACTCAAGGGTGTCGGCGAAGCCATGGCCGAGAAACTGGCCAAGGTGGGTCTGGAAAATCTCCAGGACGTCCTGTTTCACCTGCCGCTGCGCTACCAGGACCGCACTCGCGTGGTCCCGATCGGGGCGTTGCGCCCAGGTCAGGATGCCGTGATCGAAGGCACCGTCAGCGGTGCCGACGTGGTCATGGGCCGACGCCGCAGCCTGGTGGTGCGCCTGCAGGACGGCACCGGCGGGCTCAGCCTGCGCTTCTACCATTTCAGCAACGCACAGAAAGAAGGCCTCAAGCGCGGCACGCGAATTCGCTGCTACGGCGAAGCGCGACCCGGTGCGTCGGGGCTGGAAATCTACCACCCGGAATACCGCGCCATTACCGGCGACGAGCCGCCGCCGGTGGACGAAACCCTGACCCCGGTGTATCCGCTCACCGAAGGCCTGACGCAGCAACGCTTGCGCCAACTGTGCATGCAGACCCTGACCTTGCTCGGCCCCACCAGCCTGCCCGACTGGCTGCCGACCGAACTGGCCCGTGATTATCAATTGGCACCGCTGGCCGATGCGATCCGCTACCTGCACCATCCTCCGGCCGACGCCGATGTCGACGAGCTCGCCCTCGGCCACCACTGGGCCCAGCACCGCCTGGCCTTCGAAGAACTGCTGACCCATCAACTGTCCCAGCAACGCCTGCGCGAAAGCATGCGCTCGCTGCGCGCACCGGCCATGCCCAAAGCCACGAAGCTACCGGCCAGATACCTGGCCAACCTCGGCTTCAGCCCTACGGGTGCACAGCAGCGGGTCGGCAACGAAATCGCCTACGACCTCAGTCAACACGAGCCGATGTTGCGCTTGATTCAGGGCGACGTCGGCGCGGGCAAGACCGTGGTCGCTGCGCTGGCTGCGTTGCAAGCGCTGGAGGCCGGCTATCAGGTCGCCCTGATGGCGCCCACCGAAATTCTCGCCGAACAGCACTTCATCACCTTCAAACGCTGGCTCGAACCACTGGGTATCGAAGTCGCGTGGCTGGCCGGCAAGCTCAAGGGCAAAAACCGCGTGGCCGCACTGGAGCAGATTGCCAATGGCACACCGATGGTGGTCGGCACCCACGCGCTGTTCCAGGACGAGGTGCAGTTCAAGAACCTGGCGCTGGTGATCATTGACGAACAGCACCGCTTCGGTGTGCAACAGCGCCTGGCGTTACGGCAGAAAGGCGTCGGCGGGCGCATGTGCCCACATCAACTGATCATGACTGCGACGCCTATCCCGCGAACCCTGGCCATGAGTGCCTACGCCGACCTCGACACCTCGATCCTCGACGAACTGCCGCCCGGCCGAACGCCTGTGAACACTGTGCTGATCACCGACACCCGGCGGGTCGAAGTCATCGAACGGGTGCGCGGCGCCTGTGCCGAGGGTCGTCAGGCCTATTGGGTGTGCACGCTGATTGAAGAGTCGGAAGAGCTGACCTGCCAGGCCGCCGAAACCACCTATGAAGACCTCACCGCCGCCCTCGGCGAGTTGAAGGTCGGGCTGATCCACGGGCGCATGAAGCCGGCCGAGAAAGCCGCCGTGATGGCCGAATTCAAGGCCGGCAACTTGCAGCTGCTGGTCGCCACCACCGTGATCGAAGTGGGTGTCGACGTGCCCAACGCCAGCCTGATGATCATCGAAAACCCGGAACGCCTTGGCCTCGCGCAACTGCACCAGCTGCGCGGTCGCGTCGGGCGAGGCAGTGCCGTCAGCCATTGCGTGTTGCTCTACCATCCGCCGCTGTCGCAGATCGGTCGACAGCGTCTGGGCATCATGCGCGAAACCAACGACGGCTTTGTCATCGCCGAAAAAGACCTCGAACTGCGCGGCCCCGGCGAAATGCTCGGCACACGCCAGACGGGTCTGCTTCAATTCAAGGTCGCCGACCTGATGCGCGACGCCGACCTGCTACCCGCCGTGCGAGACGCGGCTCAAGCTTTGCTCGAACGCTGGCCCGACCACGTCAGCCCACTGCTCGACCGATGGTTGCGCCATGGGCAGCAATACGGCCAAGTGTGAGCACCGTCGCAGTTTCTGAGAGATGGGTTTGAGCAAGCTGGTTATACTCCTGCAATTGTTTTCGAACGGATACAGACCATGACCGAAGTTGCCCTCGCACCCGCTACCCCGCACGCGCCGTCGGTCATTCGGCTGATGCTGGGCAAACTGGGCATTGCCTACGAAGAAGTTCTCGACCATCACGGCCTGAATCCGGCGCGCAAGGTCCAGGCCGTGCTGCTAGACGATGCCGTTGGCGCACTGATGGTGCTGTTCCCGCAGAGCCAGTTGCTGGACCTCAATCGCCTCACCGAACTCACCGGTCGCCGCCTCACCGCGGTGCCGACCGAGCGCCTGGTGAAGATGCTCGGCAAGCACAACCTGAGCCTGTTGCCAGGTCTGCCGTCACTCACCAGCTCGCCGTGCCTGTACGAGGAAAGCCTGCTGCGCGAACCGATGTTGCTGGTCAACTCGGGCGAGCCTGGTGTGTTGCTGGAAATCAGCAGCGAAGCCTTCAAATCCATGCTGAATAAAGCCAGCGCCGCCAATTTCGGCGAAGTGCTGGCCAGCATCCGCCCGAACCTCGACCGCCCCGACGATGACCGCGAGGAAATCACCCAGGCCGTTCAAGCGTTCACCGCACGACGCATCCAGCAGCGCCTGGAAGCGACCATCGAGATTCCGCCGCTGGCCGAGACCGCGCAGAAGATCATCAAGCTGCGCGTCGACCCCAACGCCACCATCGACGACATCACCGGCGTGGTCGAGACCGACCCGGCGCTGGCGGCGCAAGTGGTGAGCTGGGCGGCGTCGCCTTACTACGCGTCGCCGGGCAAGATCCGCTCGGTGGAAGATGCCATCGTTCGGGTGCTGGGTTTCGACCTGGTGATCAACCTGGCGCTGGGCCTGGCCCTGGGCAAAACCCTGAGCCTGCCCAAGGACCACCCGCAACACAGCACGCCGTACTGGCAGCAATCGATCTACACCGCCGCCGTCATTGAAGGCCTGACCCGCGCCATGCCGCGCACCCAGCGCCCGGAAGCCGGCCTGACTTACCTGGCCGGCCTGCTGCACAACTTCGGCTACCTGCTGTTGGCCCACGTTTTCCCGCCGCACTTCTCGCTGATCTGCCGCCACCTGGAGGTCAACCCGCACCTGTGCCACAGCTACATCGAGCAACACCTGCTGGGCATCAGCCGCGAACAGATCGGCGCCTGGCTGATGCGCTACTGGGACATGCCCGATGAACTGGCCACCGCGTTGCGTTTCCAGCACGACCCACATTACGACGGCGACTACGCCGAGTACCCGAACCTCGTATGCCTGAGCGTGCGTTTGCTGCGCAGCCGTGGCATTGGTTCCGGCCCCGATGAAGACATCCCCGACGCCCTGCTCGAACGCCTCGGCCTGACCCGCGCCAAGGCTGAAGACGTGGTCAGCAAAGTGCTTGAAGCCGAAGTATTGCTGCGTGAACTCGCTTCGCAATTCACTCAGGGCTGAAAGGCATCGCGGGCAAGCCCGCTCCCACAGGATTTAAATGATCCCTGTGGGTGCGTGGCTTGCCCGCGATGAATCCGCTTGAAACCTGACTAGCCAGGCTAGCCCTCAGCGCTTCTACTCAACTGCTCATGTGAGGTAGCGCAACAAACTCCTCTGTCCGATAACGACGAGTTTCCTGTCGCTTGTTACCAACATGTCCTTATAGCTACCTTTGTGGGAGTTCCAGCCCGTATCATTGAATGACGGATCCAGCAAACCGCTTGAAAGATAGCGCGCTACGACCGATCCGGAGACAAGAATCGCGCTGCCATCTTCCTGCCAAGCAGAATTACGCCATGATCCATCGCCAGGCACTACCCTCGCGAACAATGGCTTGCTGTTATTGAACAAAATATTGAACGAGCCATCGGCGTCAAGAACTGCAATCCATGGCGTACTGGCAGATGGTATCGGGCTAAACGCCTCATAGGCGGTGCCCACCACAAGAATTGTATTGTCGCTTTCTCTCACCGAAATGGTGCCAGCTGCAATTATTTTGAAATTCGGGTTGGTGATTACCACCTGCCTGCCATTGTTGAAGGTGGTATCTAATTCACCGTTTTCTTCGTAACGAATGATATAGCCACTTACGGTTGACTCAGCCAAGTAACTACCGCACACCAGAATTTTTCCATCTTTCTGCAGGGCGATACTTATGGCTTCGTTATCCTCAGCGCCATCGATATTCAGCTCGATAAGCAATACACCCGTTCCGTTAAACGTCTTGTCAATCGACCCGTTCGGCAACAGACGAAAAACCAGCCCGCTACTTTGATACTCGTCATCGCGAATTCCGCTGTGTGCCACCAGAATCTTGCCATCTGGCTGCACGCACACAGACCTACCGATGTAATTGAACGCAGGGGTTAGATTTTGGACGGTGCTTTCGTGATTCGGCTTGGTATTACGCGGGTAAACCAGATCATAGGGGTCGATCTTCACAATGCCATCAGTACCAAATGTGGCATCCATGCGACCATCCAGGTCTAGTCGCGCGAGTACCATATCGCTCTGACCATTTTCAGTCAGGTGTGTACCCTTCACCAAGAGCCTGTCAGCCTGATATGAAAATAATCCGAATCTAGGCGCCGTGTTCCAACCAAGAGGCAGAATCACTGATCCGTTTTCACCGAACGACGAGTCGAAGAATCCATTGGCGTGCAAGCGCCTGAGCCTGAGTGTATTTTGGCCATCCCCATGATCGCCATTGGCATAAAGCAATTTTCCATCGGATAGCGCAAAAATTGACTGAGGAACACTCAGGTTCCCGTCGGACTCCAGATCCACCACTCCATTATCGCCAAAGGATGGATCGAGGGTGCCCGCTGCCGCTTCTTTTACCTTGCTCATGTTCTTGCTCCATTGTGGTGAGTAAGGAATGAAAACCTTGTTGAACCCAGCACAGTGGAGCACGCGAAAAGGCAATTGTGACCTGTCATAAATGACAGTCTCTTTAATTTTTATTTTTCAGAATTGGAAGTAATTAAAGCCGAGCCCCCTTCTGATAGAACGCCTATCAACGAGCTACGGCAGACTTTTTCTTCGGCTTCAAATACTTGGTCAACCCCTGGAACCAGATTACCAACGCGGGGTTGCCCTTGATCTGAATCGACTTGTCCTGAATCCCCGTCATGAACGCCAACTGCTTGTTCTTCGCCTGCATCGTGGCAAAGCCATACGCGGCGTCTTTGAAGGCGATGGCAAACGCAGGTTCGGCATACACGCCCGCCTTGCTGGTGATGCGCTGATCCTTCACACGAAAGTGCCGCGCCACCTTCCCGTCCAGGGTCTGCAGCTGAAACACCAGGTCCTTGTCGCCCAACTGCTGCTGAAACGCAGGATTGGTCCGACTGGCCTTACCCATCAACAAACCCAGCATCCACAGCAGAAAACGAAATTTCATGCGCTAGCCTCAAAAAGAAAATGAACGGCCGGGGCAGTTTAACGGCTTCAAGCCATAACGCCAGTATCCAGTTACATTAGGAGGAGATCATAACCATTAGCCGCACGATGACCGCCAAGTCACAATTTTTAAAGCCTTCTGACAGACCACCCTCCCTGCACTCCTACACCAACCGAAACACATCCTGTAGCCAGCTTGCTAGCGATGACCTCAAGTGCGCCGCGTTTATCCAGCCCACACGCGGTATCGTCAACGACCATCGCCAGCAAGGCTGGCTCCTACGGGTGTTGCGTAATCAGCTTCCGGGATGGCGCGAAAACCAAAAAAAATGGGCACCCAACCTGGTTGGCGTGCCCATTCTTTTTTCCGCTTCCCCGCTATGCAGGGTATGGCGACGGATTACGGATTGACGCTGTCTTTCAACGATTTGCCTGGCTTGAAGGCGACGGTGTTGCTGGCCTTGATTTTGACGGGCTCACCGGTTTGCGGGTTTTTGCCGGTGCGGGCACCGCGGTGGCGTTGCAGGAAGGTGCCGAAACCTACCAGCGTGACGCTGTCTTTGCGGTGCAGGGCGCCGGTGATTTCTTCGAGAACGGCGTTGAGAACGCGGTTGGCCTGCTCTTTGGTGAGGTCTGCTTTTTCAGCAATTGCTGCGGCGAGTTCTGGTTTACGCATATTAGTGAAGCCCCTTTGACGGTTTTTTGTTGTTATGTCCGTGCTGCTCTCTGCGGAGCAGCGCCCAAAGCGCCGCAGGTGCTCTACTCTGCGGCAGACGGGAGTGAGGATGGCACGCAGCGAGGAGCCGCGCCAGTGTCGGCGCGGCCAATGTATGGGCAAAAGGGGGGTGATTCCGACAGAACGACCGGTATTTACGCCAGCAGCGCCGGAAGCTCTTTGTTCAGGGCCAGTTTTTCCATCACCGCCGCGCCTGTCAGGGCGTATCCGAGCAGTCTGCCGCTGGCATCGCGGCATAACACCTTGATGTCGGCACCCTGCCCTTCGACGGTCCAGACGCCCTCCGCACCGCGTGGCGGCGGGGACACCACCAATGGGCACACCGGGGTTTTGACGGTGATGGGCATCGGCCCATAGGTGACCGCCGTCGGGTTACCGGCGAGGGTCTGGGCCAGAGCTCTGGCACAGCTCATCAGGGGCATCACATACAGCAGGTTCAGCCCATCGACCTCGGCACAGTCACCCAGGGCGTAGATGTTGGCGTGGGAGGTTTGCAGCTGACGGTTGACCACCACGCCGCGATTGACTTGCACGCCGGCAGCGGCAGCCAGGTCGATGCGTGGACGCAGGCCAATGGCCGACACCACCACGTCGCACGGGATCACCTGACCATCGGACAGATGCGCCTCCAGGCCATCAGCGACGCGCTGCAGGCGATTGAGCACCGGCCCGAGGTGGAAGCGTGCGCCGAGACTTTCCAGCCCGGCCTGCACCGCCGCAGCCGCCGCCGGGTGCAGGAGGGTCGGCATGACTTGTTCACACGGCGCCACCAGTTGCACCTCGTAGCCGCCGAGGCTGAGGTCGTTGGCGAACTCGCAGCCGATCAGGCCCGCGCCGAGCAATAGCACACGGCGCTTGCCGGCCGCTGCCGCGCGAAAGCGTGCGTAGTCTTCCAGGTCGTTGATCGGGAATACGCAGTCCGCCGCATCACCTTCGATGGGCACGCGCACGGTTTCTGCGCCCCAGGCCAGGATCAGGTCACGGTAGTACACCGCTTCTTCGCCGATCCACAGGCGCTTGTGGCCCGGGTCGATACCACTGATGCGCGTGTGGGTGCGCACTTCGGCTTTCAACTGCTCGGCCATGGTGCCGGGCTCGGCCATGCTCAGGCCGTCGGCGTCTTTGTTTTTGCCAAAACCGGTGGAGAGCATTGGCTTGGAGTAGGAGCGACCGTCATCTGCGGTAATCAGCAGCAATGATGTTTCGCTATCGAGCTTGCGAAATTCGCGGGCCACGTTGTAACCCGCCAACCCGGTGCCGACGATTACGACAGGTGCATTCATGCATGACTCCTCAATTGTTCAAGCAGCGATTTCGATCATTTCGAAGTCCATTTTGCCCACACCGCAGTCAGGGCACAGCCAGTCTGCCGGCACGTCTTCCCAGCGAGTGCCGGGCGCGATGCCGTCATCCGGCCAACCATCGGCTTCGTTGTAGATCAGGCCGCAGACGATACATTGCCACTTTTTCATTCAGGTACATCCTCAGGGTTCAGGCTTTTGCCGGCACGGACGGTCAACGGCTGCTGCGCTGCCATCGAGCTCAAAAGCGTTTTTTACTGATCGGGCCGTGCAGATGCAAGCCTGTTCGGCGCAACGGGCGGCCAGATCACTCAAATTGATGAGCTGACATGTTAAGCTCGCCGCCTCCTTTGCTGCCAATAATGACTCACTGTGCCGCACTCAAAATCCCCTTGCCCGGCCCCGCTCTGGCTTCCTCAAAGCCAACTGACGCCCCTCCCCGATACGTCTACCCTCGATTGGCTATTCGACGAAGGTTCGCTAACCCGCCGCCTGACCCGTTTGTCGAATGACGGCTTCAGCGTCACGCCGCTGTTCGAAGGCTGGCAGACCCTGCGCGCCGACGAATGCGCCGCGCTGGATCTGGCCGAAGGCAGTGAGGGCTGGGTTCGCGAGGTGTATCTGCGCGGTCATGGCGAAGCGTGGGTGTTTGCCCGCAGCGTTGCCTCGCGTAGCGCCTTGCAGGGCGACGGTTTGCACATGGATGAATTGGGCAGCCGCTCCCTGGGCGAATTGCTGTTTTGCGATCACGCCTTCCAGCGCCGGGCCATCGAGGTTTGTCACTATCCTCAAGCGTGGCTGCCGAATGAGGTCCAGTCGCCTGAATTATGGGGCCGCCGTTCGCGTTTCGACCGCGGCGCCTTGAGCGTACTGGTGGCCGAAATTTTCCTGCCGACCCTGTGGAACGCCGCCCGCGCGCATCCGGAGAACTGCTGATGTACCAGAGCCTGCTCAAGTCCCTGAACCGCTTGAACCCTCGGGCCTGGGACTTCATTCAGCTGACGCGCATGGACAAGCCGATTGGCATCTATCTGTTGCTGTGGCCAACACTGTGGGCGCTGTGGATTGCCGGCAAGGGCTCGCCGTCGCTGGCCAACATCGTGATTTTTGTCCTCGGTGTGGTACTGACCCGCGCCGGCGGCTGTGTGATCAACGACTGGGCCGACCGCAAGGTCGATGGCCATGTGAAACGCACCGCACAACGGCCACTGGCGAGTGGCAAGATCAGCTCCAAAGAAGCGTTGGTGTTCTTTGCGCTATTGATGGGCGTGAGTTTCCTGCTGGTGCTGTGCACCAACGCGACCACGATCTGGTTGTCACTGGGCGGTCTGGCGCTGGCATTCACTTACCCGTTCATGAAGCGCTACACCTATTACCCGCAGGTGGTGTTGGGCGCGGCGTTTTCCTGGGGGATGCCGATGGCGTTCACCGCCGAAACCGGTGAACTGCCGGCGGCGGCCTGGTTGCTGTACATCGGCAATCTGCTGTGGACGGTGGGCTACGACACCTATTACGCGATGACCGACCGCGACGACGATCTGAAGATCGGCGTGAAATCCACGGCGATTCTGTTCGGCGAGGCGGACCGGGTGATCATCCTGACCCTGCAAGGGTTGGCGCTGGGATGCTTGCTGCTGGCGGGTTCGAAATTCGAGCTCGGCGCCTGGTTCCACCTCGGGCTGGCGGTGGCGGCGGGCTGCTTTGCCTGGGAATTCTGGTACACCCGCGACAAGGAGCGGATGCGCTGTTTCAAGGCGTTTTTGCACAACCACTGGGCCGGACTGGCGATTTTCGTCGGGATCGTGCTGGACTACGGGTTGCGCTGAGACAGGATTGATATCGCCCCCGCAGAGCATTCATGCGGGGGCGGATCGAGTCGGTCACTTATGCTCGTGAACGACATGCCAGACGTCTTTCATGCCGTCGCCCTTCATTTCTCCAGGCTTTTCGTCCTTCATGAAGGTGTACAGCGGTTTACCGTCATACGCCCACTGCATCGTGCCGTCATCACGCTTGATAGGCGTGAATTTGCCTTCGGGCTTGGCGCCGGCCGGAGCCATCATGGGTGGCCAATTCTTCGCGCAGTCACCATTACACATCGACTTGCCGCCCGAGTCTTTGTCGAACGTGTATACGGTCATGCCTTTATGGTCGACCATCATGCCGTCTTTCATCATTGCCGGGTCGGCGGCGAGCGCCAGGGTCGGCAGCGTTAGCACGGCCGTTACCAGCAAAGCCTTCCAGGATTGAGCGATGTAATTCATGGAAACCTTCCTTTTGCGGTTGTCAGGATTCGGACTTAGAGCTTAGTCCAGGTTCGCGACAATCGCCGGACGGCTAAAATACTGTCACACGACTGCAATAATTCCGTTATCTAATGCGGCGCAAGACAGTTAAATGACAAGAGGATTAAGGCATGGTTGGCAGGAGCATTCTGATCGTCGACGACGAAGCGCCTATTCGCGAAATGATCGCCGTTGCGTTGGAAATGGCCGGCTACGACTGCCTGGAGGCCGAGAACTCCCAGCAGGCCCACGCCATTATCGTCGACCGCAAACCTGACCTGATCCTGCTCGACTGGATGCTGCCCGGCACCTCTGGCATCGAGCTGGCCCGCCGCCTAAAGCGCGATGAACTGACCGGTGATATCCCGATCATCATGCTCACCGCCAAGGGCGAAGAAGACAACAAGATCCAGGGCCTGGAAGTCGGCGCCGACGATTACATCACCAAACCCTTTTCTCCCCGTGAACTGGTCGCACGCCTCAAAGCCGTGCTGCGCCGTGCCGGTCCTACCGATGGCGAAGCGCCGATTGAAGTCGGTGGCCTGCTGCTGGACCCGATCGGCCACCGCGTGACCATCGATGGCAAACCGGCCGAAATGGGGCCGACCGAATACCGTCTGCTGCAGTTCTTCATGACCCACCAGGAACGCGCCTACACGCGCGGCCAATTGCTGGATCAGGTCTGGGGCGGCAACGTCTATGTTGAAGAGCGCACCGTCGATGTGCACATCCGTCGCCTGCGCAAAGCCCTCGGCGACGCCTACGAAAACCTGGTACAAACCGTGCGCGGCACCGGCTACCGGTTCTCCACCAAGGCCTGAGCCAGCCGCCAGACTCGCTGACAAGGACGCATATTTTTCGTGAACCAAAACTGGCATGGCACCCTGATTCGCCACATGCTGCTGCTGGTCACCGCCTGCCTGGTGATCGGTTTGATCACCGGCTACTACGGCTGGAGCCTAGCCGCGGGACTGGGCCTTTACCTGACCTGGACCCTCAAGCAACTGCTGCGCCTGCACGAGTGGCTGCGCCTGCATCAACCCGATGAAGCCCCGCCCGATGGCTATGGCCTGTGGGGCGAAGTGTTCGACAGCATCTACCACCTGCAACGTCGCGATCAGCGAGTGCGCGGGCGGTTGCAAGCCGTGATCGACCGGGTACAGGAATCCACCGCCGCCTTGAAAGACGCGGTGGTCATGCTCGACAGCGATGGCAACCTGGAATGGTGGAACCGTGCCGCCGAAACCCTGCTGGGCCTCAAGACGCCGCAGGACAGCGGCCAGCCGGTGACCAACCTGGTGCGTCACCCGCGCTTCAAGGAATACTTCGAGCAGGACAGCTACGCCGAGCCGCTGGAAATCCCTTCGCCGACCAACGACCGGATGCGTATTCAGCTGTACATCACCCGTTACGGCAACAACGAGCATCTGATGCTGGTGCGCGACGTGACACGCATCCATCAGCTCGAACAGATGCGCAAAGACTTCATCGCCAACGTGTCCCATGAATTACGCACGCCACTGACGGTAATTTGCGGCTACCTGGAAACCCTGCTCGACAACGTCGAGGACGTGAACCCACGCTGGAATCGCGCCCTGCAGCAGATGCAGCAACAAGGCGAGCGCATGCAGACGCTGCTCAATGACTTGCTGCTGCTGGCCAAGCTCGAAGCCACCGACTACCCATCGGATAACCAGCCAGTGGCCATCGATGGCCTGTTGCAGTCGATCAAGAGTGACGCTCAACAGCTTTCCGGTCAGAAGAATCAGCGCATCACCCTGGAAGCCGACCCGACGATTTTGCTCAAAGGCAGTGAAGCCGAACTGCGCAGCGCGTTTTCCAACCTGGTGTTCAACGCGGTCAAGTACACCCCGGCCGAAGGCAACATCCGCATTCGCTGGTGGGGCGATGAACAAGGCGCGCACCTGAGCGTGCAGGACTCCGGGATCGGCATCGACAGCAAACACCTGCCGCGACTGACCGAACGCTTCTATCGCGTCGACTCCAGTCGCAACTCCAATACCGGTGGCACCGGGTTGGGGCTGGCAATCGTCAAACATGTGCTGCTGCGGCACCGCGCACGGATGGAAATCAGCAGCGTACCGGGGCACGGCAGCACCTTTACCTGCCATTTCGCCCCTGCCCAGGTCAGCAAATCCCGGGTCATCAGCCCAGCGGACTGATAGCGGCACTAGGCAATCGCTGAGTCAGCCGCTACATTGGCTGACTTGTGCCTGCCTTTCAGGCCCACTTTTTTCTTTCCTTTCGAATACACGGAACCCGCAAAACTCCATCATGGACCCTTCCCCTGGTTTGACCCTCGCCACACTATTCGCCGACTTCGGCATGATTCTTTTTGCTCTGATCCTGGTGTTGCTCAACGGATTTTTCGTTGCGGCGGAATTTGCCATGGTCAAACTGCGCTCGACCCGGGTCGAAGCCATCGCTGAAAAACACGGCTGGCGCGGGCACATCCTGCGTACCGTGCACAGTCAGCTCGATGCCTACCTGTCGGCGTGCCAACTGGGTATCACCCTCGCCTCCCTGGGCCTCGGCTGGGTCGGTGAACCGGCGTTCGCCCACATCCTTGAACCGCTGCTCGACGCCGTCGGCGTGCAGTCGGCCGAAGTGATCAAGGGCGTTTCGTTCTTCGCCGCGTTTTTCGTCATCTCGTACCTGCACATCGTGGTCGGCGAACTGGCTCCGAAATCCTGGGCCATTCGCAAACCCGAGCTGCTGTCGCTGTGGACCGCCGTGCCGCTGTACCTGTTCTACTGGGCCATGTACCCGGCGATCTACTTGCTCAACGCCAGTGCCAACACGATCCTGCGCATTGCCGGCCAGGGTGAGCCCGGCCCGCATCACGAGCACCACTACAGCCGCGAGGAACTGAAACTGATCCTGCACTCCAGCCGTGGCCAGGACCCGAGCGACCAGGGCATGCGCGTACTGGCCTCGGCGGTGGAAATGGGCGAACTGGAAGTGGTCGACTGGGCCAATTCCCGCGAAGACCTGGTGACACTGGAGTTCAACGCGCCGCTCAAGGAAATCCTGGCGATGTTCCGTCGCCACAAGTTCAGCCGTTATCCGGTGTACGACAGCGAGCGCCAGGAGTTCGTCGGCCTGCTGCACATCAAGGACCTGCTGCTCGAACTGGCGGCCCTGGATCACATTCCCGAGTCGTTCAACCTGGCCGAACTGACCCGTCCGCTGGAGCGTGTGTCCAGGCACATGCCGCTGTCGCAGTTACTGGAACAGTTCCGCAAGGGCGGCTCGCACTTCGCCGTGGTTGAAGAGGCCGACGGCAACATCATCGGCTACCTGACCATGGAAGACGTGCTGGAAGTGCTGGTCGGCGACATTCAGGACGAACACCGCAAGGCCGAACGCGGGATCCTCGCCTACCAGCCGGGCAAGCTGCTGGTTCGAGGCGATACGCCGCTGTTCAAGGTGGAACGACTGCTGGGTATCGACCTGGACCACGTTGAAGCCGAAACCCTCGCAGGGCTCGTCTACGAAACCCTCAAACGCGTGCCGGAAGAGGAAGAAGTGCTGGAAGTCGAAGGCCTGCGCATCATCATCAAGAAGATGAAAGGACCGAAGATCATTCTGGCCAAGGTGTTGTTGCTCGACTGAGTGCAGCGACCGGCTCTTGTGGCGAGGGAGCTTGCTCCCTCGCCACAATAAGTTTTCACAAGCCCTCGTTATTGCTTGCCCAACGCAAAGTTGGGCAACATCCCCACCGGCTGGTTGAACTGATACGGAATCGACACCAGGCCCATCCCGGTGTTGCGCTGCACCACGAAATGCAGGTGCGGCCCGCTGCTGTTGCCGGTATTGCCCGACAGCGCCAGTGCGGTGCCCACCATCACCCTTTGCCCCTCCCGAACGCTGACCGAGCCTTTTTTCAGGTGCAGGTACACACCCATGGTCCCGTCATCGTGCAACACCCGCACGAAATTGCCCGATGGATTGGTGCCGCGTCCGGTCTGCCCGTTTTCAATCTTCACCACGACCCCGCCACGTGCGGCAATGATCGGTGTGCCTTCGGGCATGGCGATGTCGATGGCGTAACGGTTCTTCGGCCCAAAGTGGCTGTATTGACCTTCGGCGCCCTGAGTCACCCGAAACGGCCCGCCACGCCAGGGCAACGGGTATCGATAGGCCACGGAGGCGCCTGCAGGGTCGCCCAGGGAGTATTCGAACCTTGGGATATAGGCGATCGGTCTTGCGGCCTCAGTGGCCGTGAGCATCGCCAGACGAATGCTGCTGCGTGACGGCATCACCCGACGAATTGGCCGGCTCGGCGCGCCACTGACGTTCTTCAAGCCATCGAAACTCAATTCGATCTCTACCGGCGCATACAGGTCGTTACGCACGTACACGCTGTCCACGCCGTCCTTCTTCATGATCACCAGGTACACCTGACGCTCAAGGTGCTCTTCCATGCGATCGCGGAAGGTGAACACCTTGGAGCCTTTCGTGGGGCGGTCGCTGTAGGAGACCACGCCATTGGCGTCGGTGGACTTGTAGATGGTCACGGCCATGGCCGGGGAGGCAGCCATGAACAGACCACATAAAAACAGCAGGCGCGCGAGCATGGGCAGGATTCTGTCGTGTGAGGCCTGGAATGAGCCTAGCAGTCGGAATTGACCCGCGTTGTCGGCAGATGTTTCAAAGTGGATGGTCAGGCTGATGTGTGGAGATTGTTCCAGCGTCATTTAGGGCAAGCCCGCTCCCACAGGTTCTGCGCTGTACCTGTGGAAGCGGACTTGCCCGCGATGGCTGCCAGACAGGCGACGCCTGACTTACGCCCCCGGAATGAAGTGCTTCTGCGCGGTGCCGCGGGCGATCAGGCGGGAGAGGTAGTCGAGTTTCTGCGCGTCCTGATCGACAAAGCGGAAGGTCAGTTGCAACCAGTCGCTATCAGGCTTGGGCTCATGGGCGACGACGGCGTGCAAATAGCCATTCAGACGGGCGGTTTCGGCGTTGTCGCCCTGCTCCAGGTCGAGCACTGCGCTATCCAGCACTTGTGGCAGTGTTTCAGAGCGTTTCACCACCAACAGCGCTTCCTTGAGGCTCAGTGCCTTGATCACGCACTGCTGAATACCATTCGGCAGACGCAATTGACCCTGACCACGCCCGCCGGTCGCCGCAGAGGCAGGTGCCTTGACCGGCGGGCTATTGAGCAAACCGCGGGACGGTGCGGCAGCAGGTGCCGGGGCAGAAGGCGATGGCGCGACGACGGCGGCCTTGCCGCCGGTCAATGCATTGAGCGAATCGTTGCCGAACGCCGAGCTGGTTTTGGTCGCCGCGACGCTCATCAACGTGTCGAGTTTGCCGACCTTGTGCAGCGCCTGCTTGACCTTGTTGATCAGTTGCTCATTGGTAAACGGCTTGCTGACATAGCCGGAAACCCCGGCCTGAATCGCCTGCACGACGTTTTCCTTGTCGCCACGGCTGGTCACCATCACAAAGGGCATGGTTTTGAGATTGTCCTGCTCGCGGCACCAGGTCAGCAGCTCCAGGCCGGACATTTCCGGCATTTCCCAGTCGCACAGCACCAGGTCGAACGTTTCCCGTGCCAGCAGCGCCTGAGCCTTTCTACCGTTGATTGCATCTTCGATGCGCATGCCCGGGAAGTAGTTACGCAGGCACTTTTTCACCAGGTCACGAATGAACGAGGCATCGTCCACGACCAACACACTGACCTTACTCATCCATAACCCCTTAAAAAACCCCGGCAAGCATACCGCTTTGCTGATGGCACTTTGCCAAAACCTTCAGTCACGCCGGGACTTTTCGTTCACGGGTGCTGCCTTTCGAATTCGTGAACCACAAACAAAAACGCCCGGCCAAAGGGCCGGGCGCTTTACTTGGGCAATCTTACTTATCGTCAGCTTCACCCGGAACATTAGCGGTTTCAGCACTTGTGCCCTGAACTTCTTCCTTCATGCGCTTGAGGCCCAGGTGACGCACATCGGTACCGCGCACCAGATAAATCACCAACTCCGAGATATTGCGCGCGTGGTCGCCGATGCGCTCCAGCGAACGCAACACCCAGATAATGCTCAAGACCCGCGAGATAGAGCGTGGGTCTTCCATCATGTAGGTCGCCAGCTCACGCAGGGCGGTCTTGTATTCACGGTCGATGACTTTGTCGTATTGCGCCACCGACAACGCCAGGTCGGCGTCGAAACGGGCAAAAGCGTCCAGGGCATCGCGCACCATGTTGCGCACCTGGTCGCCGATGTGGCGCACTTCAACGTAACCGCGCGGCGCTTCGCCTTCTTCGCACAACTGGATGGCGCGGCGGGCGATCTTGGTCGCTTCGTCACCGATGCGCTCCAGGTCGATCACCGACTTGGAGATGCTGATGATCAGGCGCAAGTCCGACGCTGCCGGCTGACGACGGGCCAGAATACGCAGGCATTCTTCGTCGATATTACGTTCCATCTGGTTGATCTGGTCATCGATCTCGCGGACTTGCTGGGCCAGGCCGGAGTCGGCCTCGATCAGCGCGGTCACCGCGTCGTTGACCTGCTTCTCCACCAGCCCGCCCATGGCCAGGAGGTGGCTGCGTACTTCCTCCAGCTCGGCGTTGAACTGCTGGGAGATGTGGTGGGTAAGGCCTTCTTTGCTAATCATGTTGGCGTCCTTGGAGCGTCCGGTAAGGTGCGGTGGACCGCAGCGTCAGTTCAGTGAGCAACTACAACTTCCTAGCCGTAACGACCGGTGATGTAGTCTTCGGTCTGCTTCTTCGCCGGATTGGTAAACAGGGTATCGGTATCGCCGAATTCCACCAGCTTGCCCATGTACATGAACGCCGTGTAGTCGGACACCCGAGCGGCCTGTTGCATGTTGTGGGTCACGATGACGATGGTGAACTTGGACTTCAGCTCATAGATCAGCTCTTCGACTTTCAATGTCGAGATCGGGTCAAGTGCCGAGCACGGTTCGTCGAGCAGCAGCACTTCCGGCTCCACGGCGATGGTGCGAGCGATGACCAGACGTTGCTGCTGACCACCGGACAGGCCCAGTGCCGATTCATGCAGACGGTCTTTGACTTCGTCCCACAAGGCCGCGCCTTTCAACGCCCACTCGACCGCTTCGTCGAGGATGCGCTTCTTGTTGATGCCCTGGATCCGCAGGCCGTAGACCACGTTCTCGTAGATGGTTTTCGGGAACGGGTTGGGCTTCTGGAACACCATACCGACACGACGACGCAGCTCGGCCACGTCTTCGCCCTTGCGATAGATGTTGTTGCCGTACAGGTTGATCGCGCCTTCGACGCGGCAACCGTCCACCAGATCGTTCATGCGATTGAAGGTACGCAGCAACGTGGACTTGCCGCAGCCGGACGGGCCGATGAAGGCGGTCACGCGCTGTTTCGGAATGTTCATGCTGACGTCGTACAGGGCTTGTTTCTCGCCGTAGAACAGGCTCAGGCCCGGCACTTCGATGGCCACGGTTTCCTGCTCGAGGCTCAGGCTCTGTTTGTCGCGACCCAGGGCCGACATGTTGATGCCGTGGGTATGTGCTTCGTGCTGCATGGGAGGCTCCCTGTGCTAACAAATTCGGTTTTTTGAACCACTGGCCTGGCCAATGGTTTACTCAAAATCTGTGTCTGACGCTGCTTCCTGTGGGAGCTGGCTTGCCAGCGATGCAGGCGACTCGGTCTGCCAGCAGCACCGCGGTGATGCCATCGCTGGCAAGCCAGCTCCCACAGGGTTTGTCTTAACTGTCCAAAGCCTTGTACTTCTCGCGCAGGTGGTTACGGATCCACACGGCCGACAGGTTCAATGTCGCGATCACCAGCACCAGCAGCAGCGCCGTGGCGTACACCAGCGGCCGCGCGGCCTCGACGTTCGGGCTCTGGAAGCCGACGTCATAGATGTGGAAGCCCAGGTGCATGATCTTCTGGTCCAGGTGCAGGTACGGGTAGTTGCCGTCCACCGGCAGCGACGGCGCCAGTTTCACCACACCCACCAGCATCAGCGGTGCCACTTCACCCGCAGCGCGCGCCACGGCGAGGATCATGCCGGTCATCATCGCCGGGCTGGCCATTGGCAGCACGATCTTCCACAAGGTTTCAGCCTTGGTCGCGCCGAGGGCCAACGAACCTTCGCGAACGGTGCGAGGAATCCGCGCCAGACCTTCTTCGGTGGCCACGATCACCACCGGCACCGCCAGCAGCGCCAGGGTCAGCGAAGCCCAGAGCAGGCCCGGTGTACCGAAGGTCGGTGCCGGCAAGGCTTCCGGGAAGAACAACCGGTCGACCGAACCACCCAGCACATAGACGAAGAAGCCCAGACCAAACACGCCGTACACGATGGCCGGAACGCCCGCCAGGTTGTTCACCGCGATACGGATCACGCGGGTCAGGGTGTTTTGCTTGGCGTATTCACGCAGGTACACCGCCGCCAGTACGCCGAACGGGGTGACGATCATCGCCATGATCAAGGTCATCATCACGGTGCCGAAGATCGCCGGGAAAATCCCGCCTTCGGTGTTCGCTTCACGCGGGTCGTCGCTCAGGAACTCCCAGACCTTGCTGAAGTAGAAACCCATCTTGGTCATGGTGCTCATGGCGTTCGGCTGATAGGCATGAACCACTTTGCCGATACCGATTTCCACTTCCTTGCCGTTGGCATCGCGGGCCGTCAGGCTGTCGCGGTTGAACTGCGCGTGCAGATCGGCCAGACGTGCTTCGACCTCTTGATAGCGAGCGTTCAGCTCGGCGCGCTCGGATTCCATGTCCGCTTGCGCGGCAGGGTCGAGTTTGCCTTCCAGCTCCAGCTTGCGACCGTGCAAGCGGATACGCTCGAGACCGGAGTTGATCGCGCCAATGTCGGTTTTTTCCAGGCTCTTGAGCTGGGCAGCCAGCTTGTTGACGCGATCCACGCGGGCCTGCAACTCAGGCCATGCGGCTTCGCCTTCAGCGATGACCTTGCCGTCCTGTTTGACGTTGACCAGGTAGCCGTAGAAGTTGCCCCACTCACGACGCTCGATGGTCATCAGCTCCAGCGGCGTGGTCTGGTTGCTCAGCCACTCGCCGACCACCCAGGTGAAGTCGTTGCCGTTGAGGTCGCGGTTGCCGACCTTGATCAGCTCGCGGGTCATGAATTCCGGGCCTTGATCCGGCACCGGCAAACCAGCGGACTTCAGACGTGCGCGAGGCACTTCTTCCTTCTGCACCACTTCGCCGATGACCAGGTGATTGGCCTGGCCTGGCACGTCGTAATTGGCGTGGATCAGATCCGCCGGCCAGAAGTGACCCAGACCGCGCACGGCGATCACCGCCAGCAGGCCAATGGTCATGATGACCGCGATGGACACCGCGCCACCGCTGATCCAGACGCCGGGGGCGCCGCTCTTGAACCATCCATTCAGGGAGTTCTGTTTCACAGACTTCTACCTTTCTTAAAGCGACGAGTATTTCTTGCGCAGACGCTGACGAATCAGCTCCGCGAGGGTGTTCATGATGAAGGTGAACAACAGCAGCACCAGCGCCGAGAGGAACAGCACGCGGTAGTGGCTGCCGCCGACTTCCGATTCGGGCATTTCCACCGCGACGTTGGCGGCCAGGGTGCGCAGGCCTTCGAACAGGTTCATTTCCATGACCGGGGTGTTACCGGTGGCCATCAACACGATCATGGTTTCACCGACCGCACGGCCCATGCCGATCATCAGCGCCGAGAAGATGCCCGGGCTGGCGGTGAGGATCACCACGCGAGTCATGGTCTGCCACGGCGTGGCACCGAGGGCCAGGGAGCCGAGGGTCAGGCCGCGAGGCACGCTGAACACGGCGTCTTCGGCGATGGAATAGATGTTCGGGATGACCGCAAAGCCCATGGCCAGGCCGACCACCAGTGCGTTGCGCTGGTCGTAGGTGATGCCCAGGTCGTGGGAGATCCACATGCGCATGTCGCCGCCGAAGAACCAGTTCTCCATGAACGGGCTCATGTACAGCGAGAGCCAGCCAACGAAGAGGATCACCGGGATCAGGATCGCGCTTTCCCAGCCGTCCGGCACTTTCAGGCGGATGGATTCAGGCAGGCGGCTGAAGATGAAACCGGCGACCAGAATGCCGATCGGCAATAGCATCAGCAGGCTGAAGATACCCGGCAGGTGCCCTTCTACATACGGCGCCAGGAATAGACCGGCGAAGAAACCGAGGATCACCGTCGGCATCGCTTCCATCAGTTCGATCACCGGCTTGACCTTGCGGCGCATGCCCGGCGCCATGAAGTACGCGGTGTAGATCGCAGCAGCGACGGCCAGTGGAGCCGCCAGCAGCATGGCGTAGAACGCGGCCTTGAGGGTACCGAAGGTCAGCGGCGACAGGCTCAGCTTGGGTTCGAAATCGGTGTTGGCGGCGGTCGATTGCCAGACGTACTTAGGCTCGTCGTAGTTCTCGTACCAGACCTTGCTCCACAACGCGCTCCACGAGACTTCCGGGTGCGGGTTGTCGAGCAGCAACGGTTGCAGCTTGCCGCCGGCTTCCACGATCACGCAGTTGGCCCGTGGCGACAGGCCGAAAAGGCCCTGGCCTTCGACCACCTGATTCACCAGCAAGGTGCGGTGGGCTGTACTGTGGAACACGCCGAGCTTGCCGGAGGCGTCGAGGGCGACGAAGCCCTTGCGGCGCTCTTCGGCAGTGATTTCAACGATAGGCGTGGTGCCCATCTGGAAGGTGCGGATCTGCTTCAGGCGCTGTTCGCCGTCATGATCGCGCGCCATGAACCATTGGGCCAGGCCACCTTTGGAGTCGCCGATGATCAGCGAGATACCGCCAACCAGTTGAGTGCTGGCAGTGACTTGGGCATCACCGTCTTCAAGCAGTTTGTAGCGACCGTTGAGGCTCTTGTCGCGCAGGCTGAATACGTCGGCCTGGGCACGCCCGTTGACCACGTACAACCACTGCTGACGCGGATCGACGAAGATGTTTTTCACCGGTTCTGTCATTTGCGGCAGATCAATACGCTTCTGCTCGTTGGTGATTTCGCCGGTCATCATGTTTTCTTCGCTGGTCAGCGACAAAACATTGAGTTGCGAACCGGTGGCACCGACCAGCATCAGGGTCGTATCGTTGGCGTTGAGGCTCACGTGCTCCAGCGCACCGCCCGTCTCGTTCACCATGATCGGCGTTTCGCCGTACGGGTATTCGACCGCTGGCGAAATGGTTTTCTTGCCGTCCGGGTAGCTGACTTTGTAGGTGTGACGGAATACCAGCGCCTGGCCGTTGGACAGGCCCACGGCCGCCAGCGGGTGACCTGGCTGGTCTTCAGCAATGGAGGTCACGGTGACACCGGCCGGGACAGGCAAATCGACGCGCTTGAGTTCGGCGCCACTGTCGATATCGAAGAACAGCGCCTGGCCCTTGTCGGAAACCCGCATGGCCACCTGGTTCTGTTCTTCCAGGGAGATCATCAGCGGCTTGCCGGCGTCTTGCATCCAGGCTGGCGTGATGGCGTCCTTGGCGGTCAGGCTGGCACCCTGGAACAGGGGCGCGACGACGTAGGCAAGGAAGAAAAAGATCAACGTGATCGCGCCCAGGACAGCCAGGCCGCCCACGAGGACGTACCAGCGGGTCAGGCGATCCTTGAGCGCGCGGATGCGGCGCTTGCGTTGCAGCTCAGGCGTATTGAAATCAATTCGCTTGGGGGGATTTGTAGTCATGTTGGAATTGGCCAGATCATTCATTCGCACACCCTAGCGATCCTGTATGACAGAAAGATGACAGCACAGTGACGCGACAAATCCGCCGCTAGCGTTAGCCAGCAGTGGATAGAGGATTAGAAGTGTATGGGGGCGGCTCCTGCCGCCCCCATTAAAGTCCGAAGGGGGTTCACTTCGGACTCAATTTGTTACTTTTTTGCGACTTCAGCGCCGCCTTCCGACAGACCCAAGTCAGCCAGGGCTTTGGCTGCAACTTTGGCTGGCAGTGGGATGTAACCGTCTTTCACTACAACTTCCTGACCCTGCTTCGACAGAACCAGTTTCACGAACTCGGCTTCCAGCGGGGCCAGAGGCTTGTTCGGGGCCTTGTTGACGTACACGTACAGGAAGCGGGACAGCGGGTACTTGCCGTTCAGGGCGTTTTCTTCCGAGTCTTCGATGAAGTCGGTGCTGCCTTTCTTGGCCAGGGCTACAGTTTTCACGCTAGCGGTCTTGTAACCGATGCCCGAGTAACCGATGCCGTTCAGCGAGGAGCTGATCGACTGCACGACCGAAGCCGAACCTGGTTGTTCGTTGACGTTCGGTTTGTAATCGCCTTTGCACAGGGCTTCTTCTTTGAAGTAGCCGTAGGTGCCGGATACCGAGTTACGACCGAACAGTTGAACCGGCTTGTTGGCCAGGTCGCCGGTCACGCCCAGGTCACCCCAGGTTTTGACTTCGGTCTTGGCGCCGCACAGACGAGTGGACGAGAAGATCGCGTCGACTTGTTCCATGGTCAGGTGCTGGATCGGGTTGTCTTTGTGCACGAACACCGCCAGGGCGTCCACGGCAACCGGGATAGCAGTTGGCTTGTAGCCGTACTTCTGTTCGAAGGCAGCCAGTTCGGTGTCCTTCATCTTGCGGCTCATCGGGCCCAGGTTGGAGGTGCCTTCAGTCAGCGCAGGTGGCGCGGTGGCGGAGCCAGCGGCCTGAATCTGGATGTTTACGTTCGGGTATTCTTTTTTGTAGTTCTCAGCCCACAGGGTCATGAGGTTGGCCAGGGTGTCGGAACCAACGCTGGACAAGTTGCCCGATACACCGGTGACCTTGGTGTAAGCCGGAATTGCCGGGTCAACGCCAGCGGCTACCGCGTGGGCAGTCGCAACGCCAGCAGCGACAAAAGTCATTGCCGCCATCAAACGCTTCAGTTTCATGCCTTACTCCTAGCAGATAGGGTGTGTTAAGTCGGGGCCAAGTATCAGCAGGCCGTGTGAACACTCTATGGCTGAAATATGACAATTGGATGAAAGGCCAGTATTTGGGGTTACGCGATAATCCGCGCAGCCCCAACGCGAGCAGGCTCCACACATCGATTCTGTGTTCACCACAGACTTCTGTGAGAGCGAGCCTGCTCGCGATGAGGCCCGTTCAATCGATGAAGGGGCTTGGTTTATCGACCCTTCTTCCAGAGATACCCACCCACCAGAATCCCCACCCCGCACAGGATCGCGACGTAGTAAGCCGGCCCCATCGGGCTTTCCTTGAGCAGCAGACTGACGATCATCGGCGTCAGGCCACCGAAAATGGCATAGGCCACGTTGTAGGAAAAGGACAAGCCACTGAAGCGCACTACCGGTGGGAACGCCTTGACCATGACGTACGGCACCGCACCGATGGTGCCGACCAACAGGCCGGTCAGGGCGTACATCGGGAACAGCCAGTCAGGATGGTCGGCCAGGCCGTGATAGAAGGTCCAGGAGCTGGCCAGCAAGGCGGCGCAGCCGAACACGAACACTCGACCCGCGCCAAAGCGATCGGCCAATGCGCCGGCAATGACGCAACCAACGCTAAGGAAAACGATCGCCACACTGTTCGCCTGCAGGGATGTGGTCGGCGAGAAGTGGTAGACCGTTTGCAACACGGTCGGGGTCATCAGGATCAATACCACGATGGCCGCGGACAGCAGCCAGGTCAGCAACATGGAAATCGCGATGGCGCCACGATGGTCACGCAGCACTGCACGCAGCGGCACTTCCTCGGCCAGGGCCTTGCGCAATTGCAGTTCGGCGAACACCGGGGTTTCGTGCAGCCAGCGGCGCAGGTACACCGAGAACAGGCCAAACACACCGCCCAACAGGAACGGAATCCGCCAGGCGTAATCCGACACTTCCGCCGGGGTGTAAAGGCTGTTGATCGCCGTTGCGACCAGCGATCCCAGGAGGATGCCTGCCGTCAAACCGCTGGTCAGGGTGCCGCAGGCGTAGCCAATGTGCCGCTGCGGAACGTGTTCGGAAACGAAGACCCAGGCGCCCGGCACTTCGCCGCCAATCGCCGCGCCCTGAATCACCCGCATCAGCAGCAACAGGATCGGCGCCCACAGGCCGATCTGCGCATAAGTCGGCAACAAGCCCATGATCAGGGTCGGTACCGCCATCATGAAAATGCTCAGGGTGAACATCTTCTTGCGCCCCAGCAGGTCGCCGAAGTGCGCCATCACGATGCCGCCCAACGGGCGCGCCAGGTAGCCGGCAGCAAAGATGCCAAAGGTCTGCATCAAGCGCAGCCACTCTGGCATGTCCGCCGGGAAGAACAGCTTGCCCACCACCGTGGCAAAGAACACGAAAATGATGAAGTCGTAGAATTCCAGCGCGCCGCCCAGGGCCGACAGCGATAGGGTCTTGTAGTCGTTGCGGGTCAGCGGACGTGCAGGCTGGCTTGGCTGCGCGATACTCGAGGGCGCGGTGGTCATGGCAAGGGCTTCTCTTATAGTCAAATCTGCCGCCCCAACAACGCTGGCAAGGGCTCGGGCAGGACCGGCACCATAACAAATTGTTCGAAAAAGCACATAGAGGTGCGTTTTTGACGGTCAAAATGAGAACCGGACGGTCGTCTAGGAGTCTACCGACCGATATACTCGCAATCTTGCTGCAGATTGAAAGGGTTGCTGTGCGAAAACGCCTGTCAGGTTCATAGGCGATTTCGCAGAGTTTCCCTTTAGGCGCCTGAAGAAAAACGTGACGAACGTAGTATGTTCGGTGCTTGGATCGTTTTTCCCGAAGACGGCTACCACCAGCAATACCAACGAAGAGTCACGGGTCAGAGGCACCCCCGGCATGATAGAGCTCGAACAAGAAGATCCGATTCCGCAAGGCGACCTGGCCCTGCAAATCACCGCGCTTCCTCGCGAAACCAACGGCTTTGGCGATATTTTCGGCGGCTGGCTGGTTTCGCAAATGGACTTGGCTGGCACCGCTATGGCCAGCAAGGTTGCCGGTGGACGCGTGGCCACGGTGGCGATCGACCGTATGGCGTTTCTGGTTCCGGTGGCGGTGGGCGCTCAGCTCTCCTTCTATACGCAGGCACTGGAAATCGGCCGTAGCTCGATCAAGATGATGGTCGAGGTCTGGAGCGATGATCCGCTGTCCAGCGAATGGCGCAAAGTCACCGAAGCGGTATTCGTGTTCGTCGCCATCGATGGCAGCGGCCGCACCCGTTCGGTTCCGCCCAGAGCTCGTTAAAAAAAGGTTCGTTAAACCCGGCGATCTTTTTGCAGTCTGTAGTCGTCATTGTTCCTGATCGAGAGTTGCCCCATGAACACGCCCAACGTTGAAGCCGTGAAACTGGATGAGCTGAACTGCTGGCGCATCCGCCACGGCCAGGCCGAATTGCTGGTCGCCCAGCAAGGCGCGCAGATCCTCAGTTATCAACTGGCCGGCCAGCCACCACTGATCTGGCTCAACGACGAGGCGGTGTTCAAGACGGGCAAGAGCATTCGCGCCGGTGTGCCGGTTTGCTGGCCGTGGTTCGGTAACCTGGCGCGCAATCCGCTGAGCGTTCAGGCCATGCGCGTCAGCCACGAACCGGCGACCGCACACGGTCTGGTGCGTGCGATGGACTGGGAACTGGGTGGCATCGAAGCCGAGGGCGAAAGCCTTAACGTCGAATTCCTCCTGCCTTATCCCGAGGGCGGCTTGCCGGGCTGGCCACACCAGGTGGACTTGAAGCTGAACATTCGCCTGGATGAGCAACTGCACATCCGTTTGACCAGCCACAACCGGGGCGCTGAAAACGTCACGATCAGCCAGGCGTTGCACAGCTATTTTGCCGTCAGCGATGTGCGCAGCGTGCATGTCGAAGGACTGGATGGCTTGGACTATATCGAGACTCTGGACGACTGGAAAACCGTGACTCAGTCCGGCGACCTGCGCTTTGCCGGCGAGACCGATCGCATCTATCTCGATACACCAGCGAAGCTGAGCATTGTTGATCCAGCCTGGGAGCGACGCATCGAGCTGACCAGCACTGGCTCACGCTCTGCGGTAATCTGGAACCCCTGGATCGATCGCGCCGCTGCGTTCAGCGACATGGCCAACGATGGCTGGCAGCGCATGCTGTGCATCGAAACGGCGAATGTGATGGGTGACGTGGTTTCGCTGGCGCCGGGTGCGAGCCATACGTTGGGCGTCAGCATCGACAGCAAGCCGCTCTAAGCTGCACTAAAAAACAGTGTGGGAGCGAGCCTGCTCGCGATGAGGTCACCCCATCCAACATCATCGTTGGCTGTCAGGTTGCTATCGCGAGCAGGCTCGCTCCCACATTTGAATCTCTACAGATCGGACTCTTTCACCACCCGCACCTTCGCCGCATCCAGCGCATACGCCGCATCGGCCAGGTCATTGCTGACCTTCTCGATCTTCAGCGTGCCGGTCACCCACAACGGCGTGTAGATATCGTTCAGTTTCAAACCTTTTGGATACCGCACCAGCACCAGTTGATTCGGTGGCGGTGGCGGCACGTGGATGCAGGCACCTGGGTATGGCACCAGGAAAAACAGGGTGCTGCGCCCTTTCTCGTCGGTTTCCAACGGCACTGGATAGCCACCGATACGGATGTCCTTGTCGTTCATCGACGCAACGGTTTTGGTCGAATACATCACCGCAGGCAGGCCTTTGCTCTGCTTCATGCCACCCTTTTGGGTAAAGGTGCCATTGGCCTCGGGGGAGTTGTGGTCGATTTCAGGCATGGCCTCAAGGGCTTTCTGGTCCGACTTGGGCATCAGTTCGAGCCAGTCGGTTTCCGGCAGTTCGCCGGCGTGGGCAAAGCCCGTACCCAGGAAAAGAAGTGTCAACAAAAGACGGCGCATGAAGGTGCTCGGTAAAAGGAAGGACGGTGATTCGCCGGGCATTTTAGCCCTCTCGGGTTGCGCGGCCGAGAGGACTTTGTCGTACGAATCAGCTCTTTTTGATCAGGCCGTAGATCACCAGCAACACAATGGCGCCAACCAGGGCACCAAGGAAGCCTGCACCTTGCCCGGCCTGGTAAATGCCTAACGCCTGACCGCCATATGTGGCTGCCAGCGAACCGCCAATACCGAGCAGGATGGTCATGATCCAGCCCATGCTGTCATCGCCCGGTTTCAGGAACCGCGCCAGCAGGCCGACGATCAGGCCGATAAAGATGGTTCCGATAATTCCCATGGCATTTCCCTCTGAATGGATAGTCATGCGAAAGCCTAGCCAGACTTTCGCATCCTGCCATGAGAGAACGGCGACCCCTTAATGGTTCCGCCGCTGCCACATGAAACTATTCGGCGATGAGCGCTTCGACCTTGAGGATCTGCGCGGCCAGCGTCTCGCGGTCCGCACATCGCAGGTTGGCGTGACCGACCTTGCGCCCCACCTTGAAGGCTTTGCCATAGTGATGCAGGTGGCAATCGGCGATGGCCAGGACTTTCTCGGTCTCCGGCACTTTGCCGATGAAGTTGAGCATGGCGCTCTCACCAACCTTGGCCGTCGAACCCAACGGCAGGCCGGCCACGGCGCGCAGGTGGTTTTCGAACTGGCTGCATTCGGCGCCTTCGGTGGTCCAGTGCCCGGAGTTGTGTACGCGCGGGGCAATTTCGTTGGCCTTGAGGCCACCGTCGACTTCAAAGAACTCGAATGCCATGACGCCCACATAATCCAGCTGCTTGAGCACGCGACTGGAATAGTCTTCGGCCAGCGCTTGCAGCGGGTGATTGGTGCTGGCCACGGACAGCTTGAGGATGCCGCTGTCGTGAGTGTTGTGCACCAGCGGGTAGAACCGGGTTTCACCGTCGCGCGCACGCACAGCGATCAATGAAACTTCACCGGTGAACGGCACGAAGCCTTCCAGCAGGCAGGCGACGCTGCCCAGTTCGGCGAACGTGCCAACCACGTCTTCAGGGGTGCGCAGCACTTTCTGGCCTTTGCCGTCGTAACCCAGGGTGCGGGTCTTGAGTACAGCCGGCAGGCCGATGGAGGCCACGGCGGCGTCAAGATCGGCTTGCGACTGGATGTCGGCAAACGCCGGGGTTGGAATCCCCAGGTCCTTGAACATGCTCTTCTCGAACCAGCGATCGCGGGCAATGCGCAGGGCTTCGGCACTCGGATACACCGGAACGAATTGCGACAGGAACGCCACGGTTTCGGCCGGGACGCTCTCGAACTCGAAGGTCACCAGATCGACTTCATCGGCCAACTGACGCAGGTGATTCTGGTCGCCGTAGTCGGCGCGCAGGTGTTCACCCAATGCCGCCGCGCAGGCGTCCGGCGCCGGGTCCAGGAAAGCGAAGTTCATGCCCAGCGGAGTACCCGCCAGCGCCAACATGCGACCCAACTGGCCGCCACCGATTACACCGATCTTCATCGTCAACAACCTCAGGCAATGCGTGGGTCTGGATTATCCAGGACGCTGTCTGTCTGCTCAGCACGGAAGGTTTTCAGCACTTCATGGAACTGCGGGTGCTTGGCGCCAAGGATACTCGCCGACAGCAGCGCGGCGTTGATCGCGCCGGCCTTGCCGATGGCCAGGGTGGCGACCGGAATGCCCGCTGGCATCTGCACAATGGAGAGCAGGGAATCGACGCCCGAGAGCATCGACGACTGCACCGGAACGCCCAGTACCGGCAGGTGGGTCTTGGCCGCACACATGCCAGGCAAGTGGGCCGCGCCACCGGCACCGGCGATGATCACCTCGATACCACGCGCCTCGGCTTCTTCAGCGTACTGGAACAGCAGGTCCGGGGTGCGGTGGGCAGAGACCACTTTCACCTCGTAAGGGATGCCGAGCTTTTCCAGCATATCGGCGGTGTGGCTAAGGGTGGACCAATCGGACTTGGAGCCCATGATCACGCCAACCAGTGCACTCATCGTCGTGCCTCTTCTCTCTGGGCGCCCGCAGGCGCGTCAAAAAACAACAAGCCACGCAGAATGCGTGGCTTGATTGTACGAATTATGGCCGGGCGAACCGGCCGAAGGCCGCGCAGTATACCGCAATACGACAGATAAACAGCCCCTGTTGCGACCATCTGTCATCTGAGGCAAAACAGTGGCTTTATTGATTTTAAGGTCAGGATTTTCTGGCTCTCCAATTAGAACCTTAAAACCAACCAGCAACTTTACACTTACAAACTTCGAACACTTCCGCGCAATACAATTTAAAACTCTACTAGCGCACGCCCTTATTGCGGATGTTATACATCAGCGCAATAACAACCCTTCAATAAACCAAATCAAAGATCAACCAAACACCCTCACACACGTTGAGGATAACTATAAGTCACGAGACATCATCATGCATAAAACATTAATTAAACTCGCCTTTCTTATTGCTATATCAGCCACAAGTTTCAATATTCACGCTACCGATAGCCCTCCTCCCTTGAAAGATGACCCTATCGATCCTATACGGATTTTTGCCATCTTCCATGACGACATTCCCAAATCAAAAAGAGACAGCATATACAACGAATACCTCCACCCTTTCATCGTCGAGTTCGAAAGCATTACTGGCCGAAAGGCCCATGTAGTCCTTGATGAAAACAAGGCGCCATACAGTAATTTCCAATACAAAGGTGATGACCGGGAAAAAATAGTGGCTGAATGGGGAAAACTTGCCTGGCAATACAAAAAGAAAAGATACGATGATAAAGAGTTTCGAGCATCCCGCAACGACCGGGTACTTCTGATCACCAACGACATGATTAATGGCCATCCACTCTTTGGTGGCGTGGCAGGTATCGCGGACGCACAGCCCGGTAGGGTCGCCATTGCGTCTCTTGATTTCAAGCAAGCGATAGGGCATGAACTGGGTCACACATTCAACGCAGATCATGATGACGGCGAAGTTTTGTATAACGGTTGGTGGTGCGAAACATTCATGTTCCCACCACTCCCCCTCAGGTCCAATTGCATGGTATTCGGCGACGGGAATCGAAAGCGTATCAAGGACTATGTAGATAGCCTGTATTGAATGTCACCGTAAGCGCTACAAGCTCCTGGCGCCCGCGACCATCGTCACGCTCCGGCCGCCGCCCCACCCTCCAGCTTGCGCCACAGCAACCGCACATTGGCCTTGCGCACCAGTGCGCAGCGGTACAAACGAATCTCCAGCGGCACGTGCCATTGCGGTCCGCCGCAGACCACCAGTTCACCGCGCGCCAGTTCGGCGCGCACACTGAGTTGCGGCACCCAGGCGATGCCCAGGCCCTCCAGTGCCATGCTCTTGAGACTGTCGGCCATGGCGGTTTCGTAGATGGTGGTGAAGCGCAATGCTCGCTGGCGCAGCAACATGTTCACCGAGCGACCAAGAAACGCACCGGCGCTGTAGGCCAGCAACGGCACGCTGCCTTCGCCTTCCAGATCGAACAGCGGCTTGCCCTCTGCATCCGCCGCGCAGACCGGCAACATCTTCGTTTGGCCCAGGTGCAGCGAGGGGAAGATTTCCGGGTCCATCTGCATCGCGGCATCCGGGTCATAGAACGCCAGCATCAAGTCGCAGCCCCCTTCACGCAAGGCATGCACCGCATCGCCAACGTTGGTCGCCACCAATCGCGTGGCGATGTTGAGGCCTTCATTGCGCAGTTGGGCAATCCAGCGCGGAAAGAACCCCAACGCCAGCGAGTGAGCGGCAGCGACCTGCATCACTTCACCCTGCCCGCCTTCCAGATGATGCAAATGGCGCAGCACTTCACCGAGTTGCTCGACCACGGTCCGTGCAGTGACGAGGAACAATTGCCCCGCCGCCGTCAATTCCACAGGCGTACGCGAACGGTTGACCAGCGTCAGGCCCAGCGCGGCCTCCAGGCTGCGGATTCTCCGACTGAACGCCGGCTGGGTCACGAAACGTCGCTCCGCCGCCTGGGAGAAACTGCGGGTGGCGGCCAGGGCACTAAAGTCCTCCAGCCATTTGCTTTCCAGATTCATCACGTCCTCCCGGACACGCACCAATTTAGGTCACACGCTCGCCGGACACACGGCGTCACACAGGCATTATGCCGAATGTGCATAGGCCAGTGTTTAACAGCATTGGCCCAAATTTCTCCACAAGCCTAGCATTTGCGGTGTTCCGGCACAGACCGGGTCCATATTGAGATGATTTCTATCATGTCCTCCGCTGCATCATTCCGCACAGAAAAAGACCTGCTTGGCGTACTCGAAGTACCGGCTCAAGCGTATTACGGCATCCAGACCCTGCGAGCGGTGAACAACTTCCGTCTCTCCGGCGTTCCGATTTCGCATTACCCGAAGCTGGTTGTCGGCCTGGCCATGGTCAAACAAGCCGCCGCTGACGCCAACCGTGAACTGGGTCACCTCAGTGAAGCCAAACACGCGGCCATCAGCGAAGCCTGTGCACGTCTGATCCGCGGCGACTTCCACGAAGAGTTCGTGGTGGACATGATTCAAGGCGGCGCTGGCACTTCGACCAACATGAATGCCAACGAAGTGATCGCCAACATCGCACTGGAGGCCATGGGTCACCAGAAAGGCGAATACCAGTACCTGCACCCGAACAACGACGTGAACATGGCGCAGTCGACCAACGACGCTTATCCGACGGCCATCCGCCTGGGTCTGCTGTTGGGTCACGACGCCCTGCTCGCCAGCCTCGACAGCCTGATCCAGGCCTTCGCCGCCAAGGGTGAAGAATTCAGCCACGTCCTGAAGATGGGTCGTACCCAGCTGCAAGACGCCGTGCCGATGACCCTGGGCCAGGAATTCCGCGCCTTCGCCACCACCCTGGGCGAAGACCTGGCGCGTCTGAAGACCCTGGCTCCGGAAGTCCTGACCGAAGTGAACCTGGGCGGCACCGCGATCGGTACCGGCATCAACGCCGACCCGCGTTACCAGCACCTGGCCGTTCAACGCCTGGCCCTGATCAGCGGTCAACCGCTGGTTCCGGCAGCCGACCTGATCGAAGCCACTTCCGACATGGGCGCCTTCGTGCTGTTCTCCGGCATGCTCAAGCGCACCGCGGTCAAGCTGTCGAAGATCTGCAACGACCTGCGTCTGCTGTCCAGCGGCCCACGCACCGGCATCAACGAAATCAACCTGCCAGCGCGTCAGCCGGGCAGCTCGATCATGCCAGGCAAGGTCAACCCGGTTATTCCGGAAGCTGTTAACCAGGTAGCGTTCCAGATCATCGGTAACGACCTGGCGCTGACCATCGCGGCCGAAGGCGGCCAGCTGCAACTGAACGTGATGGAGCCGCTGATCGCCTTCAAGATCTTCGACTCGATCCGCCTGCTGCAACGCGCCATGGACATGCTGCGCGAGCACTGCATCGTCGGCATCACTGCCAACGAAGAGCGCTGCCGTGAACTGGTCGAGCACTCGATCGGCCTGGTCACCGCACTGAACCCGTACATCGGCTATGAAAACGCCACCCGTATCGCCCGTATCGCGCTCGAAAGCGGCCGCGGCGTGCTGGAACTGGTGCGCGAAGAAGGCTTGCTCGACGACGCCATGCTCGCCGACATCCTGCGCCCGGAAAACATGATTGCTCCGCGTCTGGTTCCGCTTAAAGCCTGATCCGACGCGTTACCTGTAGCACCGCTCACCAGGTCGAGGGACTAGACACCTCTCACCTTTTGAGGGCTTGGAGATCAGTCTCCAGGCCCTTTTTTTTGCTTTTTGGTGAGAGCGGTCTCGCTCCTGCAGGAGACGAATGCATCAAAACCGTGCAGACGGACGGCACCGTCATCGGTATAGTGCCGCCCCTCTTCGCAGGGGCGGCCGTCGGTAGCGAGACCACAACCCATGCGAAACCCGAACTAATAACAAACCCGCGATATGAAACCGGGACGAACATCGACCCGCCTGTTGTGCCGTGCGCCAACGGGTGTAACGCGATGTTTCGATCCGGCCAGCATTTGCCTACACAAAAAACAGCGAGGAATAATCCATGCTCGAAGTCATTAACGACTTCCTCTCAGGGAAAGTACTGATCGTGCTCATTGTCGGGCTCGGTAGCTACTTCACGATCCGCTCGCGTTTCGTTCAACTGCGTCACTTCTTCCACATGTTCGCGGTGTTCCGCGACAGCCTCAAAAGCAGCGCCGGGCAACTCAGCTCGTTCCAGGCCCTGATGCTCAGCCTTGCCGGCCGTGTCGGTGCGGGCAACATTGCCGGTGTCGGCATCGCCGTGACCCTTGGTGGGCCAGGCGCGGTGTTCTGGATGTGGGTGACCGCGCTGGTCGGCATGTCCAGCAGCTTCTTCGAATGCTCCCTTGGCCAGCTCTACAAACGCGCCGATGCCGACGGCACCTACCGTGGCGGCCCGTCCTACTACATCCAGCACGGCCTGCAAAAACGCTGGCTCGGCATGCTCATGGCATTCCTGCTGCTGGTGACGTTCGGCTTCGCCTTCAACGGCCTGCAAGCCCACGCCGTGACCCACTCGCTGAACAATGCCTTCGGCCTGAACACAACTTACACCGGCATCGGCCTGGCCGCGCTGCTGGGCCTGGTGTTCATCGGCGGGATCAAGCGCATCGCCAAGGTCGCTGACCTGCTGGTGCCGGTCAAAACCCTGGTGTACATCGGCGTGACCGTCTATGTGATCGTGCTGCAGTTCGACCAGGTGCCAGGCATGCTGATGACCATCGTCAAAAGCGCCTTCGGCCTGGATCAGGCCTTTGGCGGCCTGATCGGCAGCGCCATCGTCATGGGCGTGAAGCGTGGCGTGTTCGCCAACGAAGCGGGCCTGGGCAGCGCGCCCAACGTGGCCGCTGTCGCGTCGGTCGAGCACCCGGTGGCGCAAGGTGTGGTGCAGGCATTCAGCGTGTTCCTCGATACGTTCGTGATCTGCACCTGCACCGCGTTGCTGATCCTGCTCTCGGGCTTCTACACCCCCGGCTTCGAAGGTGACGGCATCGCCCTGACCCAGAACTCCCTGGCCGCCGTGGTCGGTGACTGGGGCCGGATGTTCATTTCCGTGGCGCTGGCGTTGTTCGTGTTCACTTCGATCCTCTACAACTACTACCTGGGCGAGAGCAACCTGCGCTTCCTGATCGGTGAAAACCGCAAGGCACTGATGGGCTACCGCGCGCTGGTACTGGTATTGATCTTCTGGGGCGCCATCGAGAACCTCGGCACCGTGTTCGCCTTCGCCGACATCACCATGACCATGCTGGCGTTCGTCAACCTGATCGCGCTGTTCCTGCTGTTCAAGGTCGGCATGCGCATCCTGCGAGATTACGACGACCAACGCACCGCCGGGATCAAGACGCCAGTGTTCGACTCCGCCAAGTTCCAGGACCTGGATCTGGACCGCAAGGCCTGGCCAGCCAATCCGCCGGCCGCCGCCCCTCAGGCACAGGCTGAGCCGCAAGGCGTACCCGCAGCGCAACGCTGACCGGTAAATGACGGGCGCATCCCATGCGCCCGTCAGTTAAAGTGCATTACCTGTGGGAGCGCGCCTGCTCGCGATAGCGGTTAATCATTCAACATTGATGTTGGCGGAATAACAGCCATCGCGAGCAGGCTCGCTCCCACATGTCATCTCTTGTGGAGACCTCCAGATGATCCCCAATTCCTACCCTGCCGCCCAGCACGTCATGGTGCTCTACACCGGCGGCACCATCGGCATGCAAGCCAGTGCACATGGCCTGGCACCCGCATCCGGTTTCGAAGCGCGGATGCGCGAGTACCTGCACAGTCAACCGGAACTGGTGGTGCCGCAGTGGCGCTTTCGCGAGATGTCGCCCCTGATCGATAGCGCCAACATGACCCCGGCCTACTGGCAGCAACTGCGTGAAGCCGTGGTCGACGCCGTGGATGTGCAAGGCTGCGACAGCGTGCTGATCCTGCATGGCACCGACACCCTGGCCTACAGCGCTGCGGCGATGAGCTTCCAGTTGCTTGGCCTGCAGGCCCGTGTGTGTTTCACCGGGTCCATGCTGCCGGCCGGTGTCATCGACAGCGATGCCTGGGAAAACCTCAGCGGCGCACTGGTTGCCTTGGGTCAAGGTCTGGCACCGGGTGTGCACCTGTACTTCCACGGCGAGCTGTTGGCGCCGACCCGCTGCGCGAAAGTGCGCAGCTTTGGCCGTCATCCCTTCAAACGCCTGGAGCGTCAGGGCGGTGGTGTGAAGGCACTTTCGATTGCGCCGCAGCTGCATTACAACCAGCCCAAACAATTGGCAAATGTTGCGGTACTGCCGCTGTTTCCCGGCATCGGCGCCGAGGTATTGGATGGCTTGCTCGCCAGCGGTATTCAGGGGCTGGTGCTGGAGTGCTATGGCAGTGGAACCGGGCCGAGCGACAACCCCGGGTTTCTCGCCAGCCTGGGGCGAGCGCGGGACAAAGGCGTGGTGGTGGTGGCGGTCACGCAGTGTCATGAAGGTGGCGTCGAGCTGGATGTCTATGAGGCTGGCAGTCGCTTGCGCGGTGTCGGCGTGTTGTCCGGGGGCGGCATGACTCGCGAAGCGGCATTCGGCAAATTGCACGGGTTGTTGGGGGCGGGGCTGGAAACGGGCGAAGTCCGTCAACTTGTAGAACTCGACCTCTGTGGCGAACTGGTCTGAGGTAAACAGGACTGGCTTGCAGTCTTGTAAGCCTTCCTGACCGTCGCCGCCAGGAAGGCTTGCCCTGTCACTTCAGTCTATGGATGTAAAAACACCTTCCTGGCCAGCGCAGGACTGATATTTTCACGCCATATGCTGGTCACTGCTTGGCCAGCCGCTTGTTGATCCTTCTGAAAATTCAGACCCTGGCGACGCTGCGCGACCGTTTTCAGGTGGGCCTTGGTGAAGGATGCTGGCGCAGCCCCCTTTGTCGAGTAATGAAAATGTGCATACCACAGCACATTGTTGTTGGCGGTGTCGCGAATCTGGTATTCCTGCAAAAAATCAGTGCCTTTGCCTGCAGAGCTGTCGGTTCGCTCGCCGATCTTGTGGATGCTTATCTCTTCTTTCTCCCATAGATAATCCACTGCTCCCGCAGTCGGCTTCCGCGATTTGTACATTTCAATCCGTGTTTGCTGTGCCAGTTTCCGAAGATGCATGGCTGTATCCCTCAAGTCATCTACGATTGGCTTTAATGACACTTCACCCACTGGCCGGGTCAATTGCTCGATATCGTCGGCTACGGCTTCCAACGGGTCAGCCTGATTCATGATGAGCGTCTCTACGTCGGCCGGCGGGCGATCAGATTTGGACATCCGTCCGGCCTCAGCCAACTGCCCTTGGTATCCGGCCAATAGATCCTGCGCTTTTTTCTCCAGCTGCTTGAGCTTCCTTTTAGCCCGAACACTAAGCCCTGCGCCTCCCAGCAGACGCAGGCGGAAATCGAAGTTCCAGCGACCCTGCCCGTCACTTTTCAGCCAAGGCCCCCTGCGCGACGCCCCCTGCGGATCCGTGATCACGACCCCGTCCAATGTGGGCGACACCCGAAACCAGTCATCTTCGACGCGGGCATACCAGTACTCGCCTTGCTGATATAGCCCGCGAAACTCGCCGGATTCGACCACCGCATCTGCGCGCAACGGCTGCGAGAGCTTGAATGAGTTGAGATCGGCCAGCTGCCGAGCTGATAACTGGCCTCGCGCAGTGTTCCAGCCATAAGAAAGCTTCGGCTCCCCCCCGAGAGGGCCGACAGGCCGCCTGTCGATTTTATTGTCGAGCGGGATGCGCTGATCGAGCGCGGTTTCGCCGACGACGCCAGACGCTTCGGTGTGCGCAATAGCAAGTACGGGCGAACCCGTATGCACCAGTATCAAGGCCAGGTTCATCAACACATCTGCCGCTGCTTCCAATCGATTCTCGGCATTTTCACGTTGAACAAACACTTCAATGCTCTTGGTGAGCTGGACCAAAAGGCCGATAGCTGCCAATGGACCATCCAACAGTGGCTGTAGCAAATTGAACAATGCCCACCCGAAGTCCTTTACTTGATCCCAACGGGCCTCTGAGTTCGATACGGAATCACCTTTGGCCTGCTCGATGAGCGCTTGGGCACAAGACCGGTACAGTGTGCTGAACACATCAATTGCCAGCGGCCCGCTGGCGAGCGAAACACGTTGCGACTGGAGCGCGTCGAAGTCACCGAACACTACCCGTCCCTCGTGGGGCTCCACGAAGCCGCCGTTGGCATAGACGTGGCGAATCGAGGGTGCCAGCCCGGCAAGCACGCTGCGCTGCAATGATTCATTCTCCTGAATGGCAATCAATAGAGCTTCCCATGAGGCAAACTCGAGCATTGGCTCATCCGAAGCAGGCCGGTAAAGAACATGTGGCCCACGTCCAAGCTCCTGCGGGCCGATCACAAACATGTTCAAGACGTAGTCAGCACTGGAGGCGGTTCCAACCTGGAACCCCAGCGGTCTGACCACCATGGCATGTCCCTCGACCTGGCGATCGACCGTCTCCGATTGCAGGGCGGCGACTACCTGGCAATAGGCCGTATTCGACAAGCGCTGACGGATTTTCAGCTCCAGGGCCAACAGCGGCAGCTGAATGTGCATGCTCACGCGAAACTGTTGTCGTCGCTGGTTACACTCAGAAGGGTCGTCCAGCAATTTACGCTGCAACATGTCGGGATAACGCTGGCCGATGTCGGCGCGAGTGGTCAGTTCCCGCAGGTAGTCATACGTCAGCCACGGTGGTGGTTCACCGTTGCGATAATGAATCTGCGCTGGAACCAGGGGCAAGGCGCCGATGTTTTTCACCGCCAGTTGCGCAAAGGTCGAGCGGGCGGTCTGGTAGCGAGGCTCGGGGAATGGCGGGTCGATGATTTCGAATGTCGTGTTCTCCAATCGCTGCAGCGTCACCTCGATATCGCCCACATTGATAGACTTGCGGGCCTCATCGTCCTCGACCATCAGTGCCTTCAATGCCTGCTCGGCATATTCATGAATCGGGGCGATGTCCGACAGGTATGAGGCACCGGTTCGATTCCGGGCCGCCAGCAAGGCCAGCAACCGGCTGTAAGTAGCGCGCTCCGCCGGATAAGCCTGCTTGAGCCATGACGGCAATAAATCTTCCAGGGTCGACAACCTGGCTTCA
This sequence comes from Pseudomonas moorei, assembly GCF_008801475.1. Taxonomy (GTDB): domain Bacteria; phylum Pseudomonadota; class Gammaproteobacteria; order Pseudomonadales; family Pseudomonadaceae; genus Aquipseudomonas; species Aquipseudomonas moorei. The sequence goes on from NZ_VZPP01000002.1 coordinate 395,498, forward strand.
TGGCCTGAACGAAAGGCACCGAGCAACATCGTCGGGCTACTGAGCTGGTCCAATCGTCGCTCAAGGCCAGGCAAGTCGACGAAGGCTGCGGGCTTGATCGTCGCAATAACCTGCAGCTGACGCTCGAGAAGGCTCAGGGTCAACGCCTCGAAAATGTCATGTTCCGCCCAGTAGTTTCTTAGCGACAGCTGCTGGCGGGCGCCAAACCATGATTGCACCATGGCTTCCTCGGAACTGAACACTTCGATTCCGCCGGACAATGTGTCCAGCAATGCAATGGTTCGCCCTTCCACCTTGCGAATCATCGACAGGACAATCACATCATCCGGCGTCGAGGTGCTGACGTCCTCGTACACATATGTCACGGCAGTCTCGGTCGCAGCTTCGCCCTGGACTGTTTCGCGCTGGGTACTGTCGGGGTAATCAAGTACGCTCTGGACCGTCAAAAATGGATCACCGGCAAGTGCCTGAGAGGCTATGAACAGTTGCCCCCGGAACAGGTCGCGAAGTTGTTGCCAGGGACTGGCGTCGTCCTCGTTCGATTGGCTCCAGAAGGCTGCCAGATCATGTTGATAGCACTCCAGCAACTGCGGCCCCCACTCATCGAGGACCTCCTGGATTTCGCTCAAATCGACGTCAATGGCCGGCGGAGTTGCTACGTTGGAATGCCGTGAGAGAACGCTCTTGTCACTGAATACTTTGCAACTGCCCTGCCAGTAACTTTCGAGCAAAAGATCTGTCAGTCCATAGCTTTGATAACCTGCAAAGCTTGAGCTTCCTGGCGTTTCACTCCACCGAGGCTCGAGAATGACAGCGCTTTCCACCTGGATATCGAGATTGGGAAACCGGTCATCAAGGACTTGTTGCAAGGTTCTTCGTGCCGTTTCTCGCAAGGTCGGGCGATCGGCAAACAGGTGCAAAACGCTCAAGGCCTGTGAAACGACGTCAGCGTCCGGCCGAAGCCGATGCGGCGGGCGGGTGATGGCTGGGGTAACGTTTGAAGATGTCATGATTGAGGTCCATCCCTGGGTACATGAAATGTCGTAATGACAGCCAACGCATAGGTGCGCGGCGACCGTGACGAAGATAAAAACCTCGCAGACACGGGGGGCGGTATCCGGGTATGGCGTCTGTAACCGCCGGCTTCACTGGGCGTGCCGAAACCCCATTAGTCCGGTCCCGGCACACAACTTGCTCCCATTCCAGCAACCCAAGACTGGAAGTCGCCATGCTCCACTCCCACCTCACGACCCTCAACGCCGTCTCGCTGATCCTCAACACCTTCAAGGCCGAAGGCTTGTCCAGTGAGGCGCTATTGGCCGGCAGCGGCATCAGTGCCGCGGATCTGAACCGTGCCGACACGCGCATCACCACCAATCAAGAGATGCAAGTCTGCGCCAACGCAGTCGCACTCAAGCGTGACATCGGCCTGGAACTAGGTCGGCGGATGCACGTGTCCTGCTACGGCATACTCGGCTATGCACTGCTCACCAGTGCCACCTTCGGTGACGCTTTGCGTCTGGCGATGCGATATCCGGCGCTGCTGGGAACACTTTTCGAATTGAGCCTGGAGGAGGATGGCGAGCGTGTCTGGTTCGTCGCGGCCGATTATCGCGAGAGCCCGGCGATGGCGGTGTTCAACGCCGAGTTCTGCCTGGTTTCGCTCAAGGTCATCTGCGACGACCTGCTCGGTCATCCGCTGCCACTGCTCGCTGCTCGCTTCGAACACGCCGCACCCGACTACGAAGCGACCTACGCCGAACACTTCAACTGCCCGCTGCATTTCGGGGCACGGGACAACGCCTTCGCCTTCGACAGGCGCTGGCTCGACCAGCCCCTGCCATTGGCCGACGTGATAACCCATCAAGCCATGGCCGAACGCTGCCGCAAACAGAACGTCGAGTTCACCGGGCGCCAGGCGTGGCTGGGACGAATTCGGCAACTGCTCAGCGCGCAACTGAATGCCGCGCCTGGGCTGGAGGGACTGGCCGAGCAAATGAATTGTTCGGCGCGAACCTTGCGTCGGCACCTCAAGGACCTGGGCTGCAGCTATCAGGAATTGCTCGATGAATTGCGCTTCGAGCAAGCCAAGCAAATGCTGTGCGAGGATCAGTTGCCGATCTATCAGATCGCCGAGGCCCTGGGTTTCAGCGAGACCGCCAGCTTTCGCCATGCCTTCGTGCGCTGGAGTGGTGTAGCGCCGAGCCAGTTCCGCCCGCAGCACCGGCCCTCGTAGGCGATTGCCAGCGAAGAGGCCAGTGCATCCGGCACATCCACAGCGGCTGTAATGCCGCCTTCGCGGGCGAGCCCGCTCCCACAGAGTCTGCATTCCACGCGCCATGCCAGGGCTTGGCGCATTAAAAAGGGGCGAATTTCGGTCAGATTTTTTGGCCATATAGATCCCCTTTTGGCCTTTCCTGCCATTCTCCAAAATCGTGCGCCCCGCAAGACTGTGTTCAACCCGAATCAGCCTGCGGAGAACAAGAAATGCTGACGATCTACTCGAACGATCACCATCTGCACCACGGCCGTTGTGAATTAATAGACGGGCAACTCAAGCCTTGCTTCGAAATGCCTTCGCGAGCCGACCACGTCCTGGCCCGCGTGCAAAACCAGAACCTGGGCCCGGTGGAGGCGCCCAAGGATTTCGGCCTCGGCCCCATCGAGCGCGTGCACAGCCGCGACTACCTCGATTTCTTCAAGGGCGCCTGGGCGCGCTGGACCGAGTTCAACACCGACGGTGACCTGCTGCCCTACACCTGGCCGGCCCGTACCCTGCGCCAAATCAAACCGGCCAGCCTGCACGGCCAGCTCGGTTATTACAGCTTCGACGGCGGTGCACCGATCACTGCCGGTACCTGGCAAGCCGCGTACAGCGCAGCGCAAGTGGCATTGACCGCCCAGGCGGAAATCCAGGCTGGTGCACGCAGTGCCTTTGCCTTGTGCCGTCCACCAGGACACCACGCCGCAGGCGACTTGATGGGCGGTTACTGCTACCTCAACAACGCTGCCATCGCCGCCCAGGCCTTCATCGATCAGGGCCACAAAAAAGTCGCCATCCTCGACGTGGACTACCACCACGGCAACGGTACCCAGTCGATTTTCTACGAACGCAGCGACGTGCTGTTCACCTCGATCCATGGCCATCCGGAAGCCGAATTCCCGTTCTTCCTCGGCTATGAAGATGAACACGGCGAAGGCGCGGGTGAGGGTTTCAACTTCAACTACCCGTTGCCCGCCGGCAGCGGCTGGGACACCTGGAGCGCCGCCCTGGAACAGGCCTGCAAAGAGATCGAAAGCTACGGCGCGGACATCATCGTTGTGTCACTGGGGGTCGACACCTTCAAGGACGATCCGATCTCGCAATTCAAGCTCGACAGCCCGGATTACCTGGCCATGGGCAAGCGCATCGCCGGCCTCGGCAAACCGACGCTGTTCGTGATGGAGGGTGGTTACGCGGTCGAGGAAATCGGCATCAACGCGGTGAACGTCCTTGAAGGTTTTGAAAGCGCTCAATGAGGAATTAAAACAATGAAAAGGCTCAAGCGTTTTATCGTGCCAGCCCTGAGTGCCATGGTGCTCAGCGGTGCCGTGCACGCCGAAGAACGAACGTTGCGCGTCTACAACTGGTTCGATTACATCACCCCCAAAGCCTTGGAAGATTTCAAGGCGCAGAACACCCAGACCAAACTGGTCTATGACATCTTCGATACCAACGAAGCCCTCGAAGCCAAGCTGCTGACCGGCAACTCCGGTTACGACGTGGTGGTCCCGTCCAACGTGTTTCTCGCCAAGCAGATCGAGGCCGGAGTTTTCCAGCCGCTTGACCGCAGCAAACTGCCGAACTGGAACCATCTCGATCCCAAGCTGATGAAGCTGATCGAAGCCAATGACCCGGGCAACAAGTTCGCGGTGCCCTACATGTACGGCACCATCCTGATCGGCTTCAACCCGGCCAAGGTCAAGGCAGTACTGGGCGATGACGCGCCGGTCGACAGCTGGGACCTGATCTTCAAGGAAGAGAACATCAGCAAGCTCAAGCAGTGCGGCGTCGCCCTGCTCGACTCGCCGTCGGAGATCCTGCCGCTGGCCCTGCAACACCTTGGCCTGGACCCCAACAGCAAGAAGCCTGCGGACTACGACAAGGCTGAAGCGCTGCTGATGAAAATCCGCCCGTACATCACCTATTTCCACTCGTCCAAGTACATGGCCGATATCGCCAACGGTGACATCTGCGTCGCCGTCGGTTATTCCGGCAGTTTCTCCCAGGCCGCCAACCGCGCCAAGGAAGCCAAGAACGGTGTCGTCGTCGACATGCGCCTGCCAAAAGAAGGCGCGCCGATCTGGTTCGACATGCTCGCCATTCCAAAGGGCGCGAAGAACCCGGAAGACGCCTACACCTTCATCAACTACCTGCTGCAACCCCAGGTCATTGCACCGGTCAGCGACTTCGTCGGTTACCCGAACCCGAACAAGGACGCCACGGAGATGGTCGACCCGGCGATCCGCAACAACCCGAACCTGTACCCGACTGAAACGGCGATGGGCACGCTCTATACCCTGCAACCGTTGCCACGGGATGCCGAACGTGCGCGGACCCGGGCCTGGACCAAAATCAAGTCAGGCACCTGACACGTATCGCTTTAGCCTCTGACCGAGACCTGCGCACGCGCAGGTCTTTTTTTGCCCGTGATATTTATTTACCGCCTTCACCTGCCTGCCCGTCACTACCTTGCAACGGATCGCGCGCCGAACGTTTTGCCATACCTGCGCGCCCCTCCACAAAGGATGTGACCATGCCCGACACTACCAGCCCTTCCGTTTTACCTGGCCTTTCCACCGACCAGGTTGCCCTGCTCACTCAATTGGTCACCGGCCCCTCGATCAGGGAAGTCGCCACCCGTGCGCTACAACCTGCCTTGAAAACGCTGTACCCGAACCTGCAAATCGACCCTCGGCTAGCCATGGTGGTCACGCCCACCTGGACTCTCCAGGAACAGCGCGTCGAACCCGGACCACGGCACTTCGAATCGCTGACAGACGCACTGGTGCGCCATGGCGTAGCGGGAACGCCTGTGGTCTACCTCGACGGCGAGCACTACCTGACGCTGCACCCCCTGAAACAGACACCGGCACAACTGCCGGTCAGCATCGACGCCATCGGACGTCTGCTCAATGAGCTGGCACCGCTGCTGTTTGTCGCGTTTCAGGAACAGCAGGTCGATTACTGGAATCAGTTCACTCGCGCATCGACTTCCCGCTGGCAGGAACTGTCCAAGTCCTTGCGCGATCTGTGGAGCATCGAGGCAAACCCGGACTGGGACACCGATCAACACGCCATGGCCGGCAAACTGTTCACCTACCCGGACAAAAGCGTTCGCCATTCCCATGACCCCTATCAGTCACGCGCCTGTCTGATCGACCTGGACGCCATGAGCGGTGCTGACTCGACCCACGTCAACATCCTCGACATGGCGGTACTGGTCGGAACACTGGGCACTCGAACCCTGGTCATTACTCACACCATCACCCGCGGTTTCCAGGCGTTCGACTCCCTGCAGGAACTGGGCGCGTCGTTGTTGACGGACGCCAATGGGCAAGTTCAGGGCAACGTTCTGCATTGGCGCCTGATCGAACCCCAGGGCAATTACTTCGACCGCCTGGCGTGCAATCTGATAGCCCTGCAAGCCGACGCAATCGGTGCGTTGGCCAACGAACCTGCAGCGAGCCACCCGGACGTTGCGCCCCACATCACCCGCGCTACCAGCGAGCTCGACCCGACGGACAAGCAGTCTTCCTCGCGTTTCAATCGGGTCGAGCAATCGCTGCCAGACTGGACGGCCGATGCGTCTTCCAGCGACCTCACCGCTTACAGTCGTCATCTCATGGATCTGGTGACGGTGCGCAATCAGAACGCCGGGAAGTCCTTTCAGGACGGGATCAAACCGATCCGCGAGTTTGCGCTGGATCAACTGCGCGAGGGCATGCTCAAAGATCATGCCGATGCGACAGGACTGAACCTGGCGGACATCGAGATCACGGTCGACAGCGTGGTGGTCTGGGGCAGCTTTGTGCCAATGGTAGAGCCCGAGCGCACGACCCTGAGCCTGGTCGACCTGGCACTGCAAAACCTGATTGCCCTGCCGCAGGGCAACAAATCCGTGCGCAGCACCCGCGCCGCCGCGCTGCCGAAATGGATGACGGTGAGTTACCTGGAGGAACTGATCGCTCGCGTCGACATCGGCCAGAACTACCCGGCGCTGATCAAAAGCGAGCTGCTCGGCGATCCCGTTGAAAGCCTGCGACGGCAGAACCTGTTCACCAGCCATTTGCGCGTCGAATTGCCGCTACTGGCCTTGCAGTTGAAGATTCGCAAACAGAACGGCATCGATGAGACGGGTTATCGCTATGTCGCCGCAGTGGTCCAAGTGCTCGACGCCAATCGCTGGGTGGATGGCCAGGAGATCGTGATTCGCCCACTGGCCTTCACGCCTGGCTGGCGCATCGGGGGGGCCAGCGATGAAGTGACCAACATGTTCGTGATCGGGCCCCGGCAGATGGACAAGGGGCCATGCCTGCTTTACCGGCCCATGCTTGAGCACTCGCTGAGCCAGTATCCGACACCGGCCAACCTGGTCTACACCATCAAACACTCGCCGACATTGCGCCAATCCGTACTCGCCTGGCTGCCGGATGACGCCCGCGCCAACTACGCCAACTATGCGTTCACCGGCGACCGGCCTTCGGTCTGGAGCATTTCGCAACTGCTGGCCGACCCGCTGACCTCCCTGCAAATGAGCGGCCCCATCGCCCTTGGCCAGCGCGTCCTCAGCGGCGACTACCTGGCCACCTTGTATAAATCCAACGTCAATGCGCTGGTTGAATTGGCGCAACGGCAATCGCTGTCCAATGCGCAATATCGCTGGGCGACTTTCAAGCGCGTCGCCTGGGCGCTGCTCAATGCCGCACTGCCCTTTCTCGGCCAAACCATCGGGACGACCGCGTGGATCTGGCAAGTGCTGGATGACGTGCAGCAAACGCTCGACGCTGCCGACAATGGCGATCAACAGCAGCGCAACTCAGCCATGACCGATCTGCTGCTGACCCTGTCCATGGTGCTTGTCCATCACGCCAGTACCCGTAATCCGCCCGTGCGCAGGATCCAGGAAAAGCCGATTGCAACAGCGGGCGAGCCCCCGGAAAAACCGGCCCTGCAAACTGTGAGCGTCGTGCAATTGCCCGACATCGCCAGCGAGCATCTTCCTGTGCTACATCGCCCGTCAGTGACGACCGATGTTGTCCTGGACCTGACCAAAACACTGGATCGCTACAACATCACGCCACCCGAACCGCTGACAGCGCCCGACGGTGGCAACGATCTGTATCGCCATCTCTATCGAAAGGGAAACGCCTGTTACGCACCAGTAGGCGAGCGCTGGTTTGAGGTCGCCGTCGAGGACACCGGCGAAGTGTCGATCATCGACTCTCGTCAGCAGCCCACACGCAGCGGCCCGGCACTGATCAGCAATAAACGCGGCGAGTGGTTTGTCGACACACGCCTGCGCCTGCGGGGCGGTGGTCTGTCGAGCCGGCGCAAGGCAATGAAACAGCAAAACCGCGAGCGCATCGCCGAGCTCAAAAAGCAATTGGTCGAGTTTGACAACGAACGCGAGCGGGCACGTACAGAGCTGACGGACGCCCACAACGCCATGAAAAATTCGGTCGGCGACGAGGCTCTGCTGACCGCACAAACGCAATTCCTGGAGAAGCTTGAACGACGCACCCAGGAATACGCAGTCCCCATCGAACAGTTGAAATCGCTGAACCTGCTGGAAACAGTGCCCAACTACCGGGCCGTCATGATCGAGATGCTCGGCACCCAATTGTTCTTCAACCAGACCTGGCTCGACCAACGCAATGCAACTTTCGCTCAAACCCTGAGGGAAACCCTGGCGCTGCTGGACGCTGAAGAAATGTCTGGTGGTGCCGGCGACCGCGCCACCTACCGGAAAATGGTCGACCTGACTGAGGGCATGATCGGAAAAATCGAGTTTGCACAATCGCAGTTCCAGGCGCTGAGCCGACTCGGCAGAAGTGCTGCCGAAGTAGCCAACACCTACCGGGCAAAATTACCGGCTTTCAGCCTTAACGATCTCAAGGCGCTTCAGGTCTCGCTGGCCCGCGACGCCTGCCTGAAGGAGGGAAACACTGTTGCGCTGAAGCAAGCCTACAGCGAATTCGCACGCCTGCTCGACACCGCCAACCTGGTTATCCAGACATCGCAGGAGTTGATGCTGGAAGGAGGCGCCTGGCTTGCAGCGGAACGCATCGAAGGCCTCAACGGGATGCTCGAACAATTTTCCGCCATTGATCAGTCATTCGAAGATTTCGCCCTCAGCCACAAGGACGCCGTGCTTGATCAACCGTTCATGCACCTGCGCACACGGATCAGCGATTTCCAGCGGGACACCGAAGCCTTTCTGGCGCAGTTGCTGCGAGAGCAGCGGCCACTGGAGCCGCGGCCCGGCCCCTCAAGGCCCGAACCTGCATCGCGCAAACAGGTGATCAAGACTCGCTTCAAGGGCACGGTGGTGGGCGAAGTACGTCCCTCGACATCAGGCCAACCGATACTGCTCGACGTCAAAGCGCCCATGACCGGCAAGGTGATCGCCACCTTTCACGAAAAAACACCGGGCGTCTGGGTCGAGCGAGTAAAGCCCAGACGTCAACGCCCGTCGGCGCAGGTACCAGACCTGGAGACGCAAATCGCTCAAGGTCAGACGCTGCTCGACAGCGTGGAAAGCTTCATCCGGCAAACTGAAACGAGCGCAAAAAAACCTGGCCGTATTCCGGTGGAAATCGAGGAGTTGTTCCAACAGAAAGCCGAGCAACTCGATAAAGGCGCCAAGGCACTGGAACAGACCCCGACCGGTTCGAATACAACGGCCTCCTCGACAACGCTGGCTACACAACTGCGCGCAGCACGCGATCGACTCTACGCCGAGGGCTACCGGATTCGGGTCGACATGATCAAGCAACAGCCGCCCACGGCCGCGCGCGTCGAATGGTTATCGAACAAAAATGAAATCGATATCGTGCCTAATGGTGAACGGCGTCGACTCAAAGGCCCGCGCAAGGATTACCTGCAGGAATACGAGATTCGCGAGCGAGGCACCGGGCAACCCCTGTGGTACGCCCACTTCCACTATGCCGCCCCCAACACGCCCACCGAAGCGTTTACCGCTGCCCACCTGAAACGGCGTGATCAACGACTGATGGCCGGGGCATTCGACCTGAGTTCGGCCTCCAGCAGCCAGGTGATTGCGGTCTATAGAAGCGAAATCAGCCCGCAACTGGCCGGTTCACTGTTCTTTTCAAAAGCCTTGAACGTCAAGAAGGAGATTGGCGATGACTGAACAGCCAGCTCAGCGAACACGCCACACCGAGCGTAATCGCTCCAGCGCCGCCCCGATCGCTTGCTCAGGCACTGCGGCAAAGCCCAGCACCAGCCCGGCGCGTTGATCGATCGGGGTGCTGGAGTCCGGCAGCCAATAACTGCTCAAGCCATTGATCTCGACATCGACACCCCGTGCCAATTCGATCAGCTCCTGCTCTCGCGCCACGCTATCGACCGGCACGGTCATGTGCAGCCCGGCGGCGACCGTGGGTAACGGGCCGACGCCGGGCATGTCCGGCGGCCAACCACCCAGCAGGGTATTGCGCCGACTCAGCGCCGCGCGACGCATGCGGCGGATATGTCGCTGGAAGTGTCCCGCCGCCATGAACTCGGCCATCACCGCCTGGGTACTGACTTCCGAATGACGCACATCCACCGCACGACGCTGGGCAAAGGCTTGCACCAGACCCGCAGGCAACACCAGGTAACCCAGGCGCAAGGCGGGAAACGCCACCTTGCCGAACGTGCCGACGTAAAGCACCCGGCCTTGCCTATCCAATGCCGCCAGGGGTGCCAGCGGGGCGCCGCTGTAGCGGTACTCACCATCGTAATCATCCTCGACGATCCAGCCTTGCGTGCGCTCGGCCCAGGCCAGCAACTCCAGACGACGCGCCAGACTCATGACCACCCCTGTCGGGTACTGATGCGAAGGTGTGACGTAGGTCAGCCGGCAATCACTGAGTCTGGCCAGCTCGCTGCAGTCGATGCCCTCGCTATCCACGGCGACCCCGTGCAACCGCGCACCGGCGACGGCGAATGCATGACCCGCCGCGCGATATCCAGGATTCTCAATCGCCACCCCGTCGCCCGGTTCCACCAGCAACTGTGCACAAAGGCTGATCCCCTGCTGCGCACCACTGGTGATCACTATTTGCTCAGCGGTGCACTGCATGCCTCGCGAACTGCGCAAGTAGGCTGCGATCAACCCGCGTAATCGGGCATCGCCTGCCGGGTCGCCGTAACACAGCTGCTGCAAATCGGGTTTACGCCAGAAAGCCGCATTCAGCTTGGCCCAGACCTCGAAAGGAAACAGATCGAACGCCGGAACGCCGACTCGAAAAGCCCGTGGCGGACCACTGGGCGGCATCGCTAAATGGTTCTTTTCAACACGCCCCAACGCGCCACTGTGGATAACTTTGCTGGATGAAATCACAGGTAAATCCACCCGATTTGTGGATAAAGCTGTGGGTAAGCCTGTTGAAAACCCTGTGGATACTTTTGTGGATAGTTTTTTTACCGGTAATGCACTTTGCGGCAATTGCGCCACATAGGTCCCGTCGCCAACCCGCCCTTCGATAAATCCTTCGGCATAGAGCTGATCGTAGGCACGCACCACGCTGTTACGGGAAATCGCCAACGCCGCGGCCAGATCACGACTGGCCGGCAGTCGCGTACCGCTGGCCAATCGTCCGTCGAGGACGCGAAGGCGCAAAGCCTGATAGAGCTGGCGGCTCAGCCCCTGGCGACGGTCGAGTTCGATACCGGCGGGGTTGAACGACAAGGAAAGCGGCGCGTCCGTCATGGCAATGGACCTATGAAATTGGTCATTAATGGCTCTTACAACAGACCAATAGCCTGCCTAGGATGCAGGCATTCGCCAAGGAAAATATCTCCATGTACACGCCACGCGCTTTTGCCATCGACGAGTTGTCCCAACTGCACGAACTGATCCTCGCCACCCGTCTCGCCATATTGGTTACCCAGGGCGAGAGCGGCCTGCAAGCCAGTCATGTGCCGGTGCTGTTGCATTGCGAACAAGGCTCGAACGGCACGCTGTACGGGCATCTGGCCAAAGCCAACCCACAGTGGAAAGACCTGCGCGACGGTGCCGAAGCCCTGCTGATTTTTGCCGGTGCCGACGCCTACGTCAGCCCCGGCTTCTACCCGAGCAAGGCCGAACACGGCAAAGTCGTGCCAACCTGGAACTACGTCGCCGTACACGCCTATGGCCGAGCCGAAACCTTCAGCGATGGCGGGCGGCTGCTGGACATCGTCAGCACCCTCACCGACCGTCATGAAGCTGGTCGCACTCAACCGTGGTCAGTGGCCGATGCCCCCGCCGATTACATCGACGGCATGCTCAAGGCCATCGTCGGTTTCGCCATTCCCATTGACCGCCTGGAGGGCAAGCGCAAGCTCAGCCAGAACCGCAGCGCCGCCGACATCGCTGGCGTGCGTGAAGGCCTGGCCGCCAGCCCGGAAGTCAACGACCAGGCCCTCGCCCAATTGATGCGCTAAGGAAATCACCATGAGTCAAATCGAGATTCGCCAAGTCACCGCCGGTGATCACGCCGCGTGGTTGCCGTTGTGGCAGGCCTACCTGAATTTCTACAACACCGAATTGCCCGAGGCGGTCAGCGACAGCACCTGGCAGCGCCTGCTTGATCCAGGCGAACCGACCCATGCAGCCCTCGCCTGGGCCGATGGCAAAGCCGTGGGTATGGTTCACTTCATCTACCATCGTTCGAACTGGAGCATCGAAAACTCCTGCTACCTGCAAGATTTGCTGGTAGTGCCAGAAACCCGTGGCACGGGCGTGGGCCGCCAGTTGATTGAATTCGTCTACACCACAGCCAAGGCCGACGGTTGCTGCAAGGTGCATTGGCTGACCCACGAAACCAACGCCACCGCGATCCAGCTCTATGAGCGCATCGCCGAACGCCCCGGTTTCATCCAGTTTCGCAAAGCCATATAAGGTTCAAGGAGAACAGCATGTCGACTTCACTCGCGGACTGGAAAGGCGTCCCGGCACCCTCGGTCCAACTCATCGAAGGGCGTTTCATCCGCCTGGAAAAACTCGACCCTGCGCGCCACGGCGACGACCTGTTCGAAGCCCTGCAAGGCCTGGGTGCCGATCTCAAGCTCTGGGACTACTTGCCTTACGGCCCCTTCCCCGAGCGCAGCGCGTTCAACGACTGGTTGAACAACCACGCGGCCAACAGCGACCCGTACTTCTTCAGCGTGATCGACAAGGTCACAGGCAAGGTTCAAGGCATTCTCAGCCTGATGTCGATCGTGCCGGCCCAGGGTCGCATCGAAATCGGCCATGTAACCTTCGGCGCGCCGATGCAACGCTCGCCAAAGAGTACCGAGGCGGTTTACCTGTTGGCCAAGGAGTCGTTCGCCCTGGGTTACCGGCGTCTGGAATGGAAATGCAATAACGCCAACGCCCGCTCCAAATACGCAGCCGAGCGCCTGGGGTTCAGTTTTGAAGGCGTGTTTCGCCAGCACATGGTGGTCAAGGGACAGAACCGTGACACAGCGTGGTACTCGATCCTCGATTCGGAATGGCCGGCGATTGGAGCGGGATTTGAGCGCTGGTTGAGCGATGAGAACCAGACGGAATCGGGGCAGTTAAAGACATTGGCGCAATGTCGGGAATAAGAGCCCAACGGGACTTCGAACCAATACAAGCGGGCTTGCTCGCGATGGCGGAGTAACCTTCAACACACGTGTTGACTGACACCACGCTATCGCGAGCAAGCTCGCTCTCACATTGGGCAAGCGTTTTACGCCGAAAAAAAAGGGGAGCACATGCCCCCCCGAGGTTTAAAGCGTTATATCGAGGCTGTTAAATCAGCCTTCGATCTCGATCAGGATCTCGCCCGGATTCACCCGGTCACCTTTGGCCACATGGATGGCAGTGACCTTGCCGGCGATGGCGGCCTGCACTTCGGTTTCCATTTTCATCGCTTCGGTGATCAGCACAGCCTGGCCAGCCTTGACGGTGTCGTCTTCCTTGACCAATACGTCGACGATGTTGCCCGGCATGGTGGTGCTGACATGGCCTGGCGCAGTGGCTTGCTTGCGCTTGCTGCTGCCACCGCTGACGAATTCGTTCAGTGGCTCGAACACCACTTCTTCCGGCATGCCGTCGATGGACAGGTAGAAGTGGCGCTTGCCTTCGGCCTTCACGCCAACGCCGGTGATGTCGACGCGGTAGGTTTCGCCGTGTACGTCGATGACGAACTCGGTCGGCACGCCTTCGCCACCCGCCGAGGCCACGCGGCCGGCTTCCGGGATCGGCAACAGCACTTCCGGCGTCAGGGTGCCCGCGGCGCGTTCTTCGAGGAACTTGCGGCCAATGTCCGGGAACATGGCGAAGGTCAGCACGTCCTCTTCAGACTTGGCCAGGGCACCGATGTCGGCACGCAGCTTGGCCATTTCCGGTTTGAGCAGGTCGGCCGGACGAACGTCGATCACCTCTTCGCTGCCGATGGCCTGACGACGCAGTTGCTCGTTCACGGTGCCCGGCGCCTTGCCGTAGCCACCTTGCAGGTAGAGCTTCACTTCGTTGGTGATGGTCTTGTAACGCTCACCGGCGAGCACGTTGAAGAACGCCTGGGTGCCGACGATCTGCGAAGTCGGGGTCACCAGCGGCGGGAAGCCGAGGTCTTCACGAACGCGAGGGATTTCGGCCAGCACTTCGCCCATACGGTTCAGGGCGCCCTGCTCTTTCAACTGGTTGGCCAGGTTGGAAATCATCCCGCCCGGAACCTGGTTGACTTGAACGCGCGTGTCGACGGCGGTGAATTCGCTTTCGAACTGGTGGTATTTCTTGCGCACGGCGTAGAAGTACAGACCAATCTCTTGCAGCAGTTCCAGATTCAGGCCGGTGTCGAACTCGGTGCCTTTCAGGGCGGCAACCATCGACTCGGTACCCGGGTGGCTGGTGCCAGAGGCGAAGCTGGAGATCGCGGTGTCGATGTGGTCGGCGCCGTTTTCGATTGCCTTGAGTTGGCACATCGCGGCCAGGCCCGCGGTGTCGTGCGAGTGGATGAACACTGGCAGCGACTGCTCGGATTTCAATGCCTTGACCAATTCGCCGGTAGCGTACGGCGTCAGCAGGCCAGCCATGTCCTTGATCGCCACCGAGTCGCAACCCATGGCTTCCATCTGCTTGGCTTGCGCCACGAACGCGTCGATGGTGTGCACCGGGCTGGTGGTGTAGGCGATGGTGCCCTGGGCGTGTTTGCCGGCAGCCTTCACCGCTTCGATGGCCACGCGCAGGTTACGCACGTCGTTCATGGCGTCGAAGATGCGGAACACGTCGATGCCATTGACAGCAGCCTTGGCCACGAACGCCTTGACCACGTCGTCGCTGTAGTGACGGTAGCCCAACAGGTTCTGGCCGCGCAGAAGCATTTGCAGACGGGTGTTAGGCAACGCGGCGCGCAGTTGACGCAGACGCTCCCACGGGTCTTCTTTCAGGAAGCGCACGCAGGCGTCGAAAGTCGCGCCACCCCAGCATTCCAGCGACCAGTAGCCGACTTTGTCGAGCTTGTCGCAGATCGGCAGCATGTCTTCGGTGCGCATGCGGGTGGCGAGCAGCGATTGGTGAGCGTCGCGCAGGATCGTGTCGGTAACGTGTATTTTCTTGCTCATTGTTCTATTCCTCACAGGCCTGCGTGGGCGGCGATGGCGGCGGCGATGGCCAGGGCCAGCTCTTCGGGTTTGCGCTTGATCGAGTAGTTGGTCAGTTCAGGATGGCTTTCAACGAAGCTGGTGTTGAACTGGCCGCTACGGAATTCCGGGTTACGCAGGATTTCCTGGTAGTACGCGGCGGTGGTCTTGACCCCTTGCAGACGCATGTCGTCGAGGGCGCGCAAGCCACGGTCCATCGCTTCTTCCCAGGTCAACGCCCACACCACCAGTTTCAGGCACATGGAATCGTAGAACGGCGGAATGGTGTAACCGGTGTAGATCGCCGTGTCGGTCCGCACGCCCGGGCCGCCGGGAGCGTAGTAGCGAGTGATCTTGCCGAAGCTCGGCAGGAAATTGTTCTTCGGGTCTTCGGCGTTGATCCGGAACTGCAGGGCGAAACCACGGTGCTGGATATCTTCCTGCTTCACCGAAAGCGGCAGTCCGGAGGCGATGCGGATCTGCTCGCGAACAATGTCGATGCCAGTGATTTCTTCGGTGATGGTGTGTTCCACCTGCACCCGGGTGTTCATTTCCATGAAGTACACCTCGCCCTCGGCGAGCAGGAACTCCACGGTACCGGCGTTCTCGTAACCCACGGCCTTGGCTGCACGCACCGACAAGTCGCCGATGTAGGCGCGTTGTTCGGGGGTCAGTTGCGGGCTCGGGGCGATCTCGATCAGCTTTTGGTTACGACGCTGGATCGAGCAATCACGCTCGAACAGGTGAACCACGTTGCCAAAGCTGTCGCCGAGGATCTGCGCTTCGATGTGCTTCGGATTGACGATGCACTTTTCCAGAAACACTTCCGCAGAACCGAAGGCCTTGGTGGCTTCGGAAATGACGCGCGGGAAAGCTTGTTCGAGTTCTTCGCGGCTGTTGCAACGACGAATGCCGCGACCGCCACCACCGGACGTGGCCTTGAGCATCACCGGGTAACCGATGCGATCGCCTTCGGTCAGGGCCTCTTCGATGCCCGACACGTTGCCTTCGGTGCCAGGAGTGACTGGCACGCCAGCCTTGATCATGCTGCGGCGGGCTTCGGTCTTGTCGCCCATGCGGCGAATGACTTCAGCCGATGGACCAATGAATTTGATCCCGCGTTCGGCGCAGATGTCTGCCAGTTCAGCGTTTTCCGAAAGGAATCCGTAGCCGGGGTGCAGCGCATCGCAACCGGTTTCCACAGCCAGGTTCACCAGCTTGCGCGGGTTGAGGTAACCGGCCAGCGGCTCGGCACCAATGCTGTGGGCTTCGTCGGCACGCTTCACATGCAAGGCATGGCGGTCGGCGTCGGAATAGATCGCGACCGAGCGAATGCCCATTTCGGCGCAAGCACGCACGATTCGTACGGCAATCTCACCACGGTTGGCGATCAGGATCTTTTTTATCACTTGGAGGTTCCCTTGAGCCGGTGGTACCCACGACCTGCTAGACCAGGTCGACGCGTGACCAAATGTTTCAATTTGGTCGCGGCCCCACACTAGCGCTCACAAGGAATTAACAAAAATGAATAATTATTGGGTCATGCATAAGTAAAGACTTATAGTTGAAACATCAGCCTGCGACGAGAGCGACCCTAAAAATGCGTAAGTCATTGATGCGTATGACATTGCGTCAATTGCAGATTTTCAATGAAGTCTGTGATCTGAGGTCCTACAGCCGCGCAGCCGACGAAATGTCGCTCACACAACCGGCCGTCAGCCTACAGATTCGGCAACTTGAGGAGCTGATTGGTCAACCGTTGTTCGACTACGTCGGCAAGAAACTCTACATGACGGAAGCGGCTGAAGCCCTTCAACGCGCCAGCCGGGACATTTTCGGGCGCCTGGAAAACCTCGATATGCAGCTCTCGGACATGCAGGGTTCGTTGCAGGGCCAACTCAAGCTGGCGGTGGAATCCAGCGCCAAATATTTCGTACCGCACCTGTTTGCCGCATTCAAGCGCCAGCACCCGGAAGTGAACCTGCAACTGACGGTGGTCAACCGCGGACAGGTGATCAGACGCCTGTCGGACAACCGCGATGACCTGGTGATCATGTCGATGGTGCCGCAGGACATGGGCCTTGAATTCTTGCCGTTCCTTAACAACCCCATCGTCGCCGTGGCGCCGCCGGATCATCCGCTGTGCCACATGGGGCCGCTGCGATTGCAGGATCTTGAGCCCTACACACTGCTGATGCGCGAATCCGGCTCGGGGACGCGACTGGCTTGTGAAGAGTATTTCAAAGAGAAGCGCGTGCACTTCAACCAGACACAGGAAGTCTCGTCAGCCGAAGCCCAGCGTGAATGCGTGCTGGCGGGTCTGGGCGTGGCGCTCTTGACGCGTCACGCCCTGAACCTTGAACTGGCGACCGGCGGATTGATCGAGTTGCCGGTCGACGAGCTGCCGCTCTATCGCAGCTGGTGCCTGGTGCAGGCCAAGGCTAAACGGCTGTCACCGGTAGCTCACGCATTCCTTGCGTTCATTCGCAGCGAACGCGTGCAGATCAGCGCGCTGGTTGAGCGTTTCGACGGGAAACTGGCGATGCGGCCTGCCAAAAGTTGAGTTCCAGATCTTCAGGAAAATCACCGATCTCGGCCAGAAGCTGACGGCGTTCGCAGCGATCTTCAATGGCGCGGCGAAATTCCATGCGGCGCTGATCTTCTTGCTGGCGACGGGTTTTGACAGCGCTGTTGCGTTCTTCGTAAGGCAGGGCCATTTCGAGTCTCCCAAGGCGAGTACGGGAGTTTCAAGATAGGCGCGAGGGATGACGGTTTGGCGGCTGTGAAGTTACAGACTGATGAAAGCTTGTTGGTCGCTGCTGCACCTGTGGCGAGGGAGCTTGCTCCCGCCGGACTGCGCAGCAGGCCCATTCTTTGGGGCCGCTAGGCGCCCCAGCGGGAGCAAGCTCCCTCGCAACAAAGTCCGCGCCAACCTTGAATTCAATCGTCCAGCGCTTTCACCGACTTGGGTGACAAGCGCAAGCTGCGAAGACTGCGTTTGACGCTCTTGAGGTGATTGACCAGGCTCGGACCACGGGCCATGGCCACACCCATCGCCAGCACGTCGATCACCACCAGGTGAGCGATACGCGAGGTGAGCGGCGTGTAGATCTCGGTGTCCTCGTGCACATCGATGGCCAGGTTGACGGTCGACAGTTCGGCCAACGGTGTCTGACTTGGGCAAAGCGTGATCAATGACGCACCGCTTTCACGCACCAAGTTGGCGGTGATCAGCAGATCCTTGGAACGTCCGGACTGGGAAATACAGATCGCCACGTCGGTCGGTTTCAGGGTCACCGCCGACATCGCCTGCATGTGCGGGTCGGAATAGGCCGCTGCAGTGAGCAGCAAACGGAAGAACTTGTGCTGGGCATCTGCCGCGACGGCACCCGAAGCACCGAAACCGTAGAATTCCACGCGCTGAGCCTGTGACATCAGCGTCACGGCTCGCTGAAGCTCCAGGGGATCGAGCTTCTCGCGAACCTCCATCAAGGTGTGCAAGGTGGTGTCGAAGATCTTCAGGCTGTAATCAGCGACCGAATCGTCTTCGTGGATCGCGAATTGCCCGAAGCTCGCACCTGCCGCCAGGCTCTGGGCCAGCTTCAGCTTCAGGTCCTGAAATCCCGAACAACCGATGGCGCGGCAAAAACGCACGATGGTCGGTTCGCTGATGCCGACGCTGTGGGCCAGGTCGGCCATGGAACTGTGCATCACGGCCGCAGGATCAAGCAGCACGTGGTCGGCGACCTTGAGCTCCGACTTGCGTAACAGGTGGCGAGACTGGGCGATGTGTTGCAGCAGATTCAAAGGGCTGGACTCTTTGTTATGGGCTGGCGCCGGGGATGTAGCACGCTTGTAGTTATACTACATGAATCGGCTTTTTGCCTGCTCAATGAGTAACCGGATCCCTCGATTTCAGGTGCCCGCGCTTCATGTAGCAGTACTGCCTGATGCCTGAAGCGGCCCCTCCCCCCCCTTCCAGGCGTTTATGGCGACCTTCAGACAGTTAATTGATTTCTCACTCTGATTTGCCCGAACAATAGAACCAACAAACACAACCTTACAATTACAACTTATATTTATTAGCCACAACCAAACTCGGCTAGATATATTAATTCCGCAGGAAACAATAACAACTAACCAAAGGGATTATTTATCATGAGCATTAAAACCAAAGACTGGACCGCACAAATCGATCGCATGCCTGGCGCCAACTCTTTCCGCACCTACGGCACTGTAACCGTTGCCCACACGGGCATCACACCGAAGCTTGAACTAAGTCCGATACAGGACAAATCCTTCGACCTTCGCCTGAATTTGAAACTTGAAACGTCCAATCAAATTTCTTTGCAAGTCGAGACCGACAAACATGTCGAATATAAAGTGCCTGGCGACTCCTATGTCACTGGCGTAAGTATTTTCCACGATGGCAAATTAATTCATCATATCGATAAAGTTCTGATAACCCACTAAGAACACACCAACTTCCTGATTTCCCGTCGGCATTCAAACCCATCCGACGGGAAAATCCCTATTCAGTCAATGCATTGGTCCCGCAGCATAACCGCCAGGCCCTGTGCCTCGATTGGCCGACTGATCAGATACCCTTGCACCTCGTCGCAGTGTTCTTGCTTGAGGAATTCAAGCTGCTCCTGACGCTCGACCCCTTCCGCCACTACCTTCAACGACAAACCGTGAGCCATGGCGATGATCGCTCGGGTGATCGCCGCATCCTCGGTGCCCTCCCCCAGGCCGCGAATGAACGCCTGATCGATTTTCACGTAATCCACCGGGATGCGTTTGAGATAGCTCAGTGACGAATAGCCGGTGCCAAAATCATCGATCGCCAGCTTGACGCCCAAATCACGTAACTGCTGGAACGTCGCGATGATGTGCTCGACGCTGTCCAGCAACTGGCTTTCGGTGAGCTCCAGCTCCAGGTAATGCGGTGCAAGACCGGTTTCTTCCAGCACCTGACGAACCAGGCTGACCAGCTTGCCCTGACGCAGTTGATGCACCGACAGATTGACCGACACCCGAATCGGCTCGAGCCCCTGTCGCTGCCACTCACAGGCTTGCCAGCAGGCCTGACGCAACACGAACTCGCCGATTGGGCCGATCAGCCCGGTTTCCTCAGCCAGGCCGATGAAGTCCCCCGGCGGCACGCGGCCCATGGTGGGATGGTCCCAGCGCACCAAAGCTTCGGCAGCGTTCAGCTTGCCCGTGGCGAGACACAACTTCGGCTGGTAGAACACCATCAGTTGCTTCTCTTCGATCGCTTTGCGCAGCTGGTTTTCCAGTTGCAGGCGCTCCAGCGTGCTGGCTTGCAGACTGTCGGTATAGAACTGGAAATTATTGCCGCCCAAATGCTTGGCATGCTGCATGGCCATGTTCGACTGGCTGACCAACGCGGAAATTTCCCGGGCGTTGTCCGGCAACAGACTGATGCCCATGGATGAGCTGACCACCAGTTCATGACCATCGATGGTCAGCGGCAAACGCAACTTGGTCGACAAACGCGTCGCCACCCGCGCCAGGCTCGATAGGTTGCCGTAGGAATTGAACAACACAGCGAACTCGTCGCCCGACAAACGCGCGATGGTGTCCGCCTCGGGCAGTGCGTTGACCAGACGCCGAGCCATTTTCTGCAGCAACTGGTCGGCGACTTCATGACCGAGGCTATCGTTGAGCTGTTTGAAGCGATCCAGATTGATGTGCAGCAGCGCCAGGCTGCGGTAGCCGCCCTGGCGCACCCGCTGATGCGCTTCGCTGAGCCGTTCGCGGAACATCGCCCGGTTGGCCAGGCCCGTCAGTTCGTCGTAGTGGGTCAAATAGCGCATGCGCTCTTCGGATTCTCGCCGCGCCGAAAGATCGGAGAAGAAGCCGACAATATGACTTACCTTTCCCCGAATATCGCGCACAGTATTCAATTGCAGCCATTGCGGGTACATCTCCCCGTTCTTGCGGGTTTCCACCAGTTCGCCCTGCCAGCTGCCGTATTGCTCCAGCGCCTGATGAATCGCGCCGTAGTGTCGGCGCGCATCACGACTGCAGGGCAACTCGACGACGTTGCGCCCGAGCATGTCGTCGATTTCATAGCCAGTCACGCGGCTGAAGGCCTGATTGATCGCGATCAGGGCGTAGTTCGGGTCAAAAATCACGATACCTTCGCTGGCCGCCTCGAATACGGTCGCCGCCAGTTGCTGTTGTTCTTCGAGAGCCTTGCTGGCGCTGATGTCACGACGGGTGCCGACCATGCGAATCACTCGGCCGTTTTCGGCGCGCTCTACAGCTCGCCCGCGGTCTTCGATCCACACCCAGTGGCCGTCGGCATGACGCACGCGATATTCGATCAGGTAATCCTCGGTGCGCCCCTTCAAATGTTCGACCAACGCCCTTCTCAGTGCAGGAAGATCGTCGGGATGCAGGCGTGGCTTGAGATGACGCAGCATGGCCGTCACGTATTCCGGCTCCAGTCCGAACAGCTCCTGAATCTGGGTGTGATGGACCTCATCGGTTTGCAGGTTCCAGTCCCACAGCCCCAATTCACTGGCCTTCAATGCCAGCGCCAGTCGCGCCTCACTCTTGCTCAGTGCCTGATTGGCGGCGTCCAGCTCCAGGCTGCGTTGTGCAACACGGCTTTCAAGGCCGGCCTGAATTTCGCGCAGTTCGTCTTCGGCACGACGGCGCTGCTCAATTTCCCTGGCCAGTTTTTGATTGAGCTGGTCGCTGCAGTTTTGCGCTTGCTGCAAATGCTCGATCAACGCTTGATTCTGGAAACGTCGCAATAACTCCCGATTGATCAGGCCGTTGACCTGCCAGGTCACCACACTCAGCGCGCCCAGCAAAATCAGGCCGAACCAGCCCCAGCCATGTGCCTGTTCATCGC
Organism: Pseudomonas moorei; assembly: GCF_008801475.1. Lineage (GTDB taxonomy): Bacteria > Pseudomonadota > Gammaproteobacteria > Pseudomonadales > Pseudomonadaceae > Aquipseudomonas > Aquipseudomonas moorei. Next base: position 417,247 of record NZ_VZPP01000002.1, read on the forward strand.
CGCCCCAGAACAGATAGGCGATGGCCGGCAACAAACAGGGCAAGGTGAACGACAGGAACGCCGGCAGGCTGACCGCGTAGGCGACACTGGCCGAGAGCGCCGCGGCGCCGATCAGCCCGAAAACCCAGGCTTGCTGAATGAAATTATCGGCGGGAACCAGCGCAATGCCAGCGCCGGCAAGGGTCAGGCCGGTGAGACCGGAGCCCAGCAAAAACATGCGCCGCCAGATCGGATTGGCCTGGCGGTTGGGAATCGCCGAATCGAAGGCGGCGACCTGGATCACCCGCAACGCCACCAGGGACAGCAACCACACCAGCCAGACGCTGACCAGGAAATATCGCTGCGGACTCCAGAGCAACCCGGCGCAGACCAGACCATTGATCAACATGAACAGTGTGGGCAGCAAAGAGCCCTGATATAGCAGACGCGTGCGTTCGACCGCCATTTCCATGGCGTATTGTTTACGGATAACCCGGGGCTCCGCGGAGGGGCCCGACAGGTCGGAGCTGAAGGTCATAGGCAATATTCTTGTTCTTATAAATGACGAGCACAGGCCCGAAACGTGGACGGAGCATACACAAGCAAATGCCCGGACCAAACAGCTACAGATCAAAAAACAGTCAAAAGTACGACCACCCGTCCCAGGAACAAAAGCCGCCGGACAAGGCCGGCCAACGTCTGCGGACAATGACTGACCGGTCGTCCCGCACGTATCTTTCATCGGCTAAAACAAAGCGGGGTTTGCCCGGTGTGACGCAGCCCCCTAGAATGCCCCGATGCGCGATGATCTCTCCCTTCTGCTGAACTCCCTCAACGATGCCCAACGGCAGGCCGTAGCAGCCCCCGTGGGTCGTCAGTTGGTCCTGGCCGGTGCTGGTTCCGGTAAAACCCGAGTGCTGGTGCACCGTATCGCCTGGTTGATCCAGGTCGAAAACGCTTCGCCCCACTCCATCCTGTCCGTGACGTTCACCAACAAGGCCGCTGCCGAGATGCGTCATCGCATCGAGCAGTTGATGGGTATCAACCCGGCCGGCATGTGGGTCGGCACCTTCCACGGCCTGGCGCACCGCTTGTTGCGGGCGCATTGGCAGGAAGCCGGGCTGAGCCAGACCTTCCAGATTCTCGACAGCGACGACCAGCAGCGGCTGGTCAAGCGAGTAATCCGCGAGCTCGGCCTGGACGAGCAACGCTGGCCGGCCCGTCAGGCCCAATGGTTCATCAACGGGCAGAAAGACGAAGGTCTGCGCCCGCAACACATTCAAGCCAGCGGTGATTTGTTCCTGGCCACCATGCGCAGTATCTATGAAGCCTACGAGGCTGCGTGCCTGCGTGCGGGTGTCATCGATTTCTCCGAACTGCTGTTGCGCGCACTGGACTTGTGGCGCGATCACCCGGGGCTGCTGGCGCATTATCAAAAGCGTTTCCGCCACATTCTGGTGGATGAATTCCAGGACACCAACGCCGTTCAATACGCCTGGTTGCGCTTGCTGGCCAAGGGTGGCGACAGCCTGATGGTGGTTGGCGATGACGATCAGTCGATTTACGGCTGGCGTGGCGCGAAAATCGAGAACATCTATCAGTACTCCGAAGACTTCCCGGACGCCGAAACCATTCGCCTGGAGCAGAACTACCGCTCCACCGCCGGGATTCTCAAGGCCGCCAACGCCTTGATCGCCAACAACACCGGGCGCCTGGGCAAAGAACTGTGGACAGACGGCGGCGAAGGCGAAGCCATCAATCTATACGCTGCTTTCAACGAGCACGACGAAGCCCGCTACGTTGTCGAAACGATCGAAAGCGCGCTGAAAACCGGCCTGGCGCGTAGCGATATTGCCATTTTGTATCGCTCCAACGCCCAATCGCGCGTTTTGGAAGAAGCCTTGCTGCGCGAGCGCATCCCGTACCGCATCTATGGCGGGCAGCGCTTCTTCGAACGGGCCGAAATCAAGAACGCCATGGCCTACCTGCGCTTGCTTGAAGGTCGAGGCAACGATGCTGCGCTGGAACGGGTGATCAACGTCCCGGCCCGTGGCATTGGCGAGAAAACCGTCGAAGCGATTCGCGACCATGCGCGCCACAGCGATGTGTCGATGTGGGAAGCCATGCGTCAGCTCGTGGCCAACAAAGGCCTGACCGGGCGCGCGGCCAGCGCTCTGGGCGCGTTTGTCGAGCTGATCGAAAACCTCGCTGCCAAATGCATGGAGATGCCGCTGCACCTGATGACCCAGACCGTCATCGAGCAGTCCGGGCTGATTGCCTATCACGAAGCGGAAAAAGGCGAGAAAGGCCAGGCTCGGGTAGAAAACCTTGAGGAATTGGTGAGCGCCGCGCGCAACTTCGAGAACAGCGAAGAAGACGAGGACCTGACACCACTGGCGGCATTCCTCGGTCATGCATCGCTGGAAGCCGGGGATACCCAGGCGGACGAGCACGAAGACAGCATTCAGTTGATGACCCTGCACAGCGCCAAGGGCCTGGAATTCCCTTATGTGTTCCTGGTGGGCATGGAGGAAGGCCTGTTCCCGCACAAGATGAGCCTGGAAGAGCCTGGCCGTCTGGAAGAGGAACGTCGTCTGGCCTACGTCGGCATTACCCGGGCCATGCAGAACCTGGTGATGACCTATGCTGAAACCCGACGCCTGTACGGCAGTGAGACCTATAACAAAGTCTCACGTTTCGTACGCGAGGTACCGAAAGGCCTGATTCAGGAAGTGCGCCTTTCCAACAGCGTCAGCCGTCCGTTCGGTGGCAACCAGTCGATGAGTGGCAGCAACCTGTTCAGCGGAAGCGAGATCCCTCAAACCGGCTTCAGCCTGGGGCAGACCGTACGCCACTCAGTGTTTGGCGATGGCGTAATCCTCAACTTCGAAGGCGCAGGGGCTCAGGCCCGCGTACAGGTGAACTTCAGCGAAGGCAGCAAGTGGCTGATGCTGGGGTATGCGAAGCTGGAAGCGATCTAGCTTTTGTGCAGGAGCGAGCTTGCTTGCGATAGCGGTAGATCAGTCGACATTATCTCTGGCTGTCAGCCCGTCATCGCGAGCAAGCTCGCTCCCACAGGATGCAGGCCGATATCTGAACTTAAAGGTGCGATGAGATGGGCTCAGGCTTCTTTTCTTCCTGGACATTCTGGGCCCTGTTGTCCGCTGTATTTGCGGCGATGACCGCGATTTTCGCGAAAATCGGCGTCGAAAACGTCAATTCCGACTTTGCCACCCTGTTGCGCACCATCGTGGTCCTGGTCAGCCTGGCCTTGATTTTGTACGCGACGGGCCAATATCAGTCACTGGGATCGATTTCCACCAAGAGCTATCTATTTCTGCTGCTGTCGGGGCTGGCCACTGGCGCATCGTGGATTTGCTATTTCCGCGCGCTCAAGGTCGGCCCCGCTTCACTGGTCGCTCCGGTGGACAAACTCAGCGTGGTGCTGGTCGCTGTGCTCGGCGTGATCCTGCTGGGCGAAAAACTCGACCTGCGTCAATGGGGCGGAATCGGTCTGATCACGGCCGGGGTGGTCATGCTGGCGTTGCGACGTTAGAGATCTTCCCTACAGAACTTATCCACTCATCCTACAGACCAAAGTTAACAGGCCTTATTGCATTGACTAAAGCTGAACGAACCCTGTCAAGCAAAAGCCCGAAACACTCTGCCGCTAGCCAGTGTCACTTCAGCTGTGCAACATGGCGCGCGTGCCCTCCACAAATGGGAATTCCCTTTATGAAACGTTTTCTTAGCATCGCCATGGCGCTGTGCATTGGCCTGACGATGAGTCTCGACGTCAATGCCGCCAAGCGCTTCGGTGGTGGCAAAAGCGCCGGCGCGGCGCCGACGCACCAAACCAGCCAGATGGCGCCTTCTTCTCCAGGCATGGGCGGCGCAGCTGCGACCGCAGGCGCTGCCGGCGCTGCTGGCGCTGCAGCCAAAGCCGGCGGTGCTTCGCGCTGGCTCGGCCCTCTGGCCGGTATCGCCGCTGGTGGTCTGCTGGCGTCCATGTTCATGGGCGGCGGCTTCCAGGGCATGCAGATCTTCGACATCCTGATCATGGCGGTCATCGCCTTCCTGATCTTCCGCTTCATTGCCGCTCGTCGTCGCAAGCAGCAGGAGCACATGGCTCCGGCAGGCTATGCGCCAATGCAGCGTGAAGTGTTCGAGCAGAAGCCTGCTGGCGGCTCGATCTTCGGCGGTTCGGCCGCACCGGTCGCCGCACGTCCAGTCATCAATGCGCCTGCCTGGTTCAATGAACAGAACTTCGTCGAAGCGGCCCGCAACCATTTCCAGTCCCTGCAGCAACACTGGGATGCCAACGAAATGGACAAGATCGCAGAGTTCGTGACCCCGCAAATGCTGGAATTCCTCAAGCGCGAACGTGCTGATCTGGGTGACGGCTTCCAGTCCACCTACATCGATAACCTGGTTGTGCAACTGGACGGTGTGGATGATCGCGCCGACAAGACCATCGCCACCCTGACCTTCAGCGGCGTGTCGAAAACCTCGCGTTTCGACCAGGGCGAAGCGTTCAGCGAAAGCTGGAACATGGAACGTGCCCAGGGCGAAAACCAGCCTTGGCTGGTGGCTGGTATCCGCCAGAACGGCTGATCACTCCTCGCGTTCACGTGCTGCAGTCAAAACCCCGGACTTGTCCGGGGTTTTCTATTTCGCGGTTGCATCTATAGCGAGCTACTGTATAAACCGCCCCATATAAACCGCGCCATTCAAGCAAGAGGATCCCGGACGTGGAAGAAATCATCGAACAACTGCGTGAAGCCAACGAACCGGTACCGGTCCCCTTGGAGCTGCCAGACGAAGATCTGCTGGTGGAAATCGAAGAACAGCTGTTCATCGACATTCCGTTCGTCTTCAAAGAGTTTCTGCTGACCGTCAGCGATGTGGTCTACGGCAGTCTGGAGCCTGTGACCGTCACCGACCCACAATCCCATACCTACCTGCCGGACGTTGCCGCCAATGCTTGGGACGCTGGCGTTGATCGCAGCATGATTCCAATCTGCCAGGATGGTGATAACTACTACCTGGTCGAAGAGGACGGCACCGTCGTGCTTTGGCTGGCCGAAGACGAGCTGATTGCTGAAGAGACCTGGGAATCGGTTTGGCATTGGGCGCGGGACGTCTGGCTGGAAAGCTGAGTGAGCTGACGCTTCATGGCTCAATGCCCGGATGAATCCTTGTGATTGTCCAGGGTATCCAGCAGTGCGACTTGCATCCTCGTGTGAACGCGGATAAACCAGCGCCACAGCAGCGCCGCCACAGCGGCCGCGACCACGATGATCAGCATCAGCAACTTGTTGGTCGGCAGAATACTGGCCGACAAGGCCGCCAACAGCAGGAAGATCACCAACAGCGAGAGGATCGGGATGACTTCTGCAATCACCCGACGCACTCGCTGCGTGTGGCGCCCGGCCATCTCCGGCTTCACGCCCATTTCCGCCAGCAGCATCGACAGTGCCTTGAGCTTGCGATAAGCGGCAATCAGGAAGGGCAGCGACAACAGCAGCGCCCCACCCCAGATCAGCGCCTTCTGCCAGCTCGGATCGCTGATCAGATCTTGCACATAGACAGCCATTCGTTCGGCGAAATAAGCGCCGGAGAAGAAGATCGCGATTACCAATGCCAGATTGACCCCGACTTGCAGCAGAATTCGTCGGATCATCGATGCCAGCAACGCACCCTCGCCCTGAGGCTGGATGCTGCGAAGCCATTCGCCATACATCCCCAGCACTCGCCCCAGGCGCTGCGGCATCACGGCGGCCAGCTTGATCGACAAAGGATCGGCCGCTCGAATCAAATAGGGTGTCAGCAGCGTGGTGATCACCGATACCGCCACCGCCACTGGATACAGGAAGTTGCTGGTGACCTGCAGGGTCATGCCCAGGGCAGCGATAATGAAAGAAAATTCGCCAATCTGCGACAGCCCCATCCCCACGCGCAGTGAGGTGCGTCCGTCATTGCCGGCGATAAAGGCGCCGAGACCGCAGGACAGCATCTTGCCGAGCACCACGGCGACGGTGATCACCGCAATCGGCCAGGCATATTGCAGCAGGATCATCGGGTCCAGCATCAGCCCGATGGCGACGAAGAAAATCGCGCTGAACAAATCGCGAACCGGTTCGATCAGGCGCTCGATCTTCAGCAACTGTCGGGACTCGGCCATGATCGCCCCGATCAGGAACGCACCCAGCACCATGCTGTATTCGAGCTTGACCACCAGCAGGCAGAAGCCGAAACACAGGCCCAGCACCGTGATCAGCAGCATTTCATTGCTCTCGAATCTGGCCACATAGGCCAGCAATCGCGGTACCAGCAAGATGCCGATGACCAGCGCGACGATCATGAACAACGAGAGTTTGCCGACCGTGGAGAACACTTCGCCAGAGCTGACCGTGCCGCTGACCGCAATACTCGACAGCAAGGCGATGATGCCAATGCCCAGAATGTCCTCGACGATCAGCACTCCGAAAATCAACTGCGCAAAGCGCTCGTTCTTCATCTTCAGATCGTTGAGCGCCTTGACGATGATGGTGGTCGAGGAGATCGCCAGTATCGCGCCCAGGAACAGCGAATCCATGGTGTTCCAGTCGAACCAGCGGCCTATCTCGTAACCGATCCAGATCATCAGCACGATTTCCAGGAACGCCGCGATAAACGCCGTGGCGCCCACCTTGAACAACTTGCGCAGACTGAATTCCAGGCCCAGGCAGAACATCAGGAAAATCACCCCGAGCTCCGCCAGGGTCTTGATGGTTTCTTCATCGTGGATCAAGCCGAACGGCGGGGTGTGTGGGCCAATGATGAAGCCGGCGACGATATAACCCAGAACCACCGGTTGTTTGAACCGATGAAAGAGCACAGTCACCACACCTGCGACCAACATGATCACTGCCAAATCCTGAATGAAACTGATGGCATGCATGGTGTGAGGCTCCTTGACTGACATCGCTCTATCGGACACAGGAAAAGTCTGATCAAGCAGGGTAATAAATCCGATTTTCGTTCAGGAATTGCCCTTGGAGACAGGCTTTTGAAGGGTAACACCGCGACTTCCGGCAGAAAGGCGGTGCAATATATGGAAACAGATCGATCCGGCGTGACGGCGGCGCCGCCTGCGGCGTCCCGATAACGTTGGTTTGAAAAAACCGTACCGGCACCCGCAGAGGTGCGTCCCCTCAGACCTTGCCTTGACCCGTGAGAATGCTATGGAACCCGGAAACGCCCAGCTGTCGATGACGGTATTGATGACCCCCGACATGGCCAACTTCTCTGGCAATGTTCACGGCGGGACCTTGCTCAAGTACCTCGACGAAGTGGCCTACGCTTGCGCCAGCCGTTATGCCGGCCGCTACGTGGTGACCCTGTCGGTGGACCAGGTGATTTTCCGTGAGCCGATTCATGTCGGCGAACTGGTGACCTTCCTGGCGTCGGTCAACTACACCGGCAACACCTCGATGGAGGTGGGCATCAAGGTCGTGACCGAAAACATTCGTGAACGCTCGGTGCGCCACACCAATAGCTGCTTCTTCACCATGGTCGCGGTGGATGATCAGCGCAAACCTGCCGCCGTGCCGCCCCTGCAACCGCAGAACAGTGAAGACAAGCGTCGCTACATGCAGGCTCAGCAGCGCCGGCAGATCCGGCAGGAGCTGGAAAAGCGTTATCAGGAAATCAAGGGCGACGCTTAAAGTAAAAGATCGCAGCTGCCGCAGGCTGCGATCCTTTTTTTGCCGCGATCTGCTTACAAGCTGATCGAAGTTGCTTCAAACCGCACCCGCGGATGGGCAATCCGGTCCTGTGCCCGGACCAGTTCCAGTTCATAACTGGCGCAGGCCTGGGTTTCCAGCAACACCTCATGCACCGCCGACGCGGCGAATTCGAAAGCCGCCACCAGGCTGTCGCCCAGCAGGACGCGGGCCAGGAACAGCCCGGAGGTCAGGTCGCCAACACCCACCGGCTGACGCGGGAACGCCAGCAGCGGACGCTGCAAATGCCAGCTGCCTTCGGCGGTCACCAGCAGCATTTCGAAGACATCCGGCGTTTTGCCGGGATAGTCCAGATGCTTGACCAGTACCGCCTTCGGACCACGCGCCAGCAACGCTCGCGCCATCGCCAGGCAATCGAACAACGATTGCGGCTTGCGCCCCGAGAAGCTGTCGAGCTCCAGTTGATTCGGGCACATGAAGTCCGCCACGACGGCGGCCTCCTCCAGCAGGAAATCGCTGACTTCCGCCGGCACGCTGCAGCCTTTCTCCGGATGCCCCATCACCGGGTCACACAGGTACAGCGCCTTGGGATTCATCGACTTGATCCGCGCCACCCCCGTGAGGATGGCCCGACCCTGGGCCGCACTGCCGAGGTAGCCCGACAGCACCGCATCGCAATTGCCCAGCTCGCCAATCGCCGCGATACCTTCAACCAGATCGGGAATGTGGTGAGGCGCCAGCACTTCGCCGGTCCATTGGCCGTACTGAGTGTGATTGGAGAATTGCACGGTGTTGAGCGGCCAGACGTTCACCCCGACCCGCTGCATCGGGAAAACCGCGGCACTGTTGCCAGCGTGGCCGAATACCACGTGGGACTGGATAGCGAGCAGATGGGGTGTACGTTTCATGCGGTGAGTTATCCGTAAAACGATTGAAATTCGAGCCACGCAGTATGCGACTAAACGCAGCCTGTACGACAGACCGGCGACGCAGTTAAGCTGACACTATCTTGTTGGAGCACCCTGTCGATGCTGACCCTTGGAAATATTTTCGTGCTGATGTTGTTCGCCACGGCGGGCGCTTGGCTTTGGCACAACCATGGCCTGCGCGAACGTGCGCTGGAGCGGGTCAAACAGCATTGCGGCAAGCTCGGGATCGAGTTGCTGGATGGCAACGTGGCGTTGAAAAAAATCGGCTTCATCAAGGATGCCAGTGGTCGCCGACGGCTGGCCCGTGTGTATAACTTCGAATTCACCGTGACCGGCGAAACTCGCCACAGCGGCACGATTACCCAATTCGGCGCCCACAGTGCGCAAATCGAGTTGGCACCCTATCCGGCACCGTTCGACGACACGCCCCCCGTCGTTGATGTCGCAAGGCCCAGCGCCGAAGTGATCCAGCTGAGCGACTGGCGGCAAGAACACAACAAGTGGCGGCCTTGAGCGCGAGCAAGCTAATGCGCGCTCAACCGGCACTCGGCGAGGCTCTGCTGCAATGAGCCGACATCCTGCGGCGCACTGAAAATCAGTTCGATCCGCGAATCCTGCCGCCACTCACTGGCTTGCCATTGCAACTCGGCACTTTCCAGCGAATTCGCCGACACCCAACCCTCGACACTGTGGATAACCAGCTTCGCACGCCGCCACCCGAGACTTGCGAGCCAATGGGTGACACGCGCCACATCGAATACCTGGCCGGGATGCCAGCGCCAGCCAATGCTCCAGCCACCCTCCTGTGCCTGACTCAAACAAATCGGTAGCGCTGGATCGCTCCAGATGGCCGGTATTTGCGCCAGCCCCCTGGGCATCACAAAGTTATCCACACCCGCCGTTCCATGAGCCAACAGTCCCGGCAGTTCGCTCAGCGGCAAGCGCGCTTGCTGCGTCCAATACAATGGACGAGCAGGCAACTGCGCAGCGATTCGCTGACGATCATTGGCGTCCAGACCGTCGGCCTTGTTCAGCAGCAACAAACCGGCACTGCTCAACGCGTCCTGTTGCGACTCGGGCAACGCTTTGCCGCTGGCCAGGGCTTGGGCATCAAGCACCATCACACAGGGCTGCACCGCCAACACGCCGACCCACGGCGCCTCGCTCAACTGCCTGAGCAACTGCGCCGGATGCCCCAACCCGGACGGTTCAATGAACAAGCGATCCGGTCGCGCCTTGCGCAGCAGTCGGCCGAGTCCGATCTGAAACGGCGCACCGTTGACGCAACACAAACAACCCCCGGCGACTTCACCCAGTGCGATACCATCGGCGTCCTGCGTCAGCAGCGCGGCGTCGAGGCCGATCTGGCCGAACTCATTGATCAACACTGCCCAACGCTCTCCAGCCGGGCGCTGCGCCAGCAGGTGCTTGATCAGACTGGTCTTGCCGGCACCCAATGGCCCGGCGATGACGTGGGTGGGAATGTTCTGCAACATGATCGAGATTTTCTGCGGAAGTTAGGATGCGGTTGAGGGGATGGTCGTTGCTCCTGACGCTGGTATGCAGCGAGGCGCTGGCTCAAGGCTGCGTCGTCCACAGTCAGGCTGAAAGGCTCGATGTGAAAGTCTGCCAGCAGAACCGCAACATCCCGGAAAAACTGTTCGCCGACGGCTTCTGTCAGCCGAATCTGGCCGGGCAGACAGTCGAGGTGCAGTACCTCGACCAGTGCCCTGCCGGAGCATTCGGCGTTTGCAGCAACGCTCAAGTCGCCAATATGCCTTACCGGCAGGATATTCACTATTACGGCGTGGCCACCGATGCGGCGTATCTGAATCCGTTTTGCGAGGCGCAGAGCCAGGGCACCTGGCTCAATCCCTGAGTCACTAGCTCAACCAGTCGAGGGTGAGGATCAAACGACGCTCGCCAGCAGCGAGTTGCGGCGAGCGGTGAATCAACCCGAAACCTTCGTTGCCGTGCCATTTCTCCCCCTTGAGCAAGGCCACGTCGCCGCTGGCGATCTGCCCGATCAGCGAGTTGTCCTGGGGTTCAGCGTCAGGCTTACCCAATTGTCGGCGATCCATCGCGCCTTCCATAAGCCACTGGCTGCCGATCCCGGCATAGGTGGTAATCAGCCGCACCGGTACATGATCGACGTGAAAACGCGGGCACATCGCCTTGTCCAAAACCCGCAGACGCAGGCCGATGCGCCTGGCGCCGAGCAAACAAGCGAACGCACGGACCAGCCACGACAGGTCGGCGATGAAACCTTCATAGCCCTGCAGATCACTGAAGCGTGAGGCCAATCCGTGGAGATCGGGCTCGGCTTCGTCGTCGGGCATTTCGAAAGCCAACGACTCGGCCAGCGGTTCATTCAGGGACAGCAGCAGGGTTGCGAAATCCTCGATATGAGCCGGGAGCTGGCGGTTCCAGACGGCGAGGTTCACATCATCGTTCAAGATGCGGGCCAGAGCACCTGGAGTGGCAGCCTGATGTTGATGGATGGCGCGCGTCGCGGCCGGGTTCGCGACTACAGGGGTCAGCGTCAGCATCAGGCCGCCTCTTCATGCCATGGACCGAATGGATCTGGCAGCCGTTGCCAACCCTCGACACCGAGCGCCATTTCTTCATCGGTCAGCAGGCAGCCGTCGAGCTCGCCGGTGAGTTTCGCGAAGTCGATGTTCTGACCGATGAACACCAGCTCCTGCCGGCAATCTCCCGTGGAAGCAGTCCAGTGTTCCATGATGCCGGCCGTGCTTTCTTCCTCCTGCGGCCATTGGTCCTTCGGTACGAAACGCCACCAACGTCCGGCAAACCCGTGTCGCATCAGCCCCCCGGCCTGGGACCAACTGCCCGCATCCTTGTGTTTGCTTGCCAGCCAGAAGAAACCTTTGGAACGCAGCAGTTTTCCGTTTACCCACGGACGATCGATAAAGTTGAAGAACCGCTGCGGATGGAAGGGTCGGCGCGCACGATAAACTGTAGAAGCGATGCCGTATTCTTCGGTTTCCGGCAGGTGTTCACCCCGCAACGCCTGCAGCCAGCCCGGCGCCTCGGCGGCTTTTTTGAAGTCGAATCGACCGGTGTTGAGGATTTTTTTCAGCGGCACTTCGCCCATGACCATCGCAATGATTTCCGCGCGGGCGTTAAGCCGCTTGAGGATTGCCATCAACTCTTGCCGTTCGCGGCTGCTGATCAAGTCGATCTTGCTGATCAGGATGACGTCGGCGAATTCGATCTGCTCGATCAACAGGTCGGTGATCGAGCGTTCATCCTCTTCGCCAAGGGTTTCACCACGGGAGTCGAGGTTTTCGGCGGCCTGGTAGTCGAGCAGGAAGTTCATGCCATCGACCACGGTGACCATGGTGTCGAGCCGGGCGATGTCGTTGAGGCTTTGGCCGCTTTCGTCGCAGAAGGTGAAGGTTTCCGCGACGGGCAGCGGTTCGGAAATGCCCGTGGACTCGATCAACAAGTAATCAAAACGACCGTCCATCGCGAGTTTGCTCACCTCCTCGAGCAAGTCTTCGCGCAAGGTGCAGCAAATGCAGCCGTTGCTCATTTCCACGAGTTTTTCTTCGGCACGATTAAGGCGCACATCCCGTTGCACCTCGCTACCATCAATGTTGATTTCGCTCATATCGTTGACGATGACAGCGACCCGAAGGTTTTCGCGATTACGTAGTATGTAATTAAGAAGTGTACTTTTTCCGGCGCCGAGAAAGCCGGACAACACGGTGACGGGAAGACGATCAGGCATCTGGTGCTCCTCACAAAGGATGCCCGGTCAAATCGTCGGGCCTCATTGAATGTTATAATATAACCAATTAATCGAACCACTCCCTTTTTGCCTTCGATGACAACCGGCAGAATGCTGGAGCCCCTTCCAACCAAGAGAAACGCCATGCGTAATGCCCTGAAATTGGCGCTGACAAGCGCTGCCTTGTTGGTCGCTGTCGATGCCTGGGGGCAAATTCCGACCCTGGCCACCTGCACCCGCAGCGCCAACTTGCTGGCTTGCGTGGACGCCGATGGCAATGCCTACAGCGTCAACACGGCCGGCAGCACGATTTATCTGCGCGGGTTCGAAGTGGTTGGAAAACGCTATTGGGCGCAGACCAACAGTCGTTACGGCCAACTGACCTTTTTCACCGGCATCGCTTCTGACGGCGAAACCTGGGTCGGCTATAACCGCCGCGTCGGCTGGACCACGGTCAACCGTTTTTCCAGCTCTGGCGGCAGCAGTGCCAGGTTCACTTGCAGCCGTGTGGCTGGCTGCTAGTCAGGCGAGGGACGTTTTCTGCGCCTGCTGCCAGGCGATGTAGCTATTGGCCGGAGGATTCTTCTGAAAGTAGCGCTGCAGACCTTCAAACAAGCCGTCCGCCACTGCCTGCTGATGGCGTGCCGTCACCAATCGCTGGCTATCGCGGGGATTGGAAATGAAGCCGGTTTCCACCAGGATCGACGGCACGTCCGGTGACTTCAGCACTGCGAACCCGGCTTGTTCCACACGCTTTTGGTGCAACGTTGTAATGCCCGCCAAACTGCCCAGGACCGTGCTGCCCAACTGCAAACTGGCAGCGAGGGTGGCGTTCATCGACATGTCGAGAATCACTCCGGCGAGCATCGGGTCCTTGTCCTTGAGGCTGAGCAGACGGGTCGCACCCAGCAGGTCAGCGCCGTTTTCCCGTTGCGCCATGAAGCGCGCCGTGGCCGAGGTCGCGCCGCCCTCGGACAGGCAATACACCGAAGCGCCTGAAGCCGTGAGGCGCGGTGCCGCATCAGCATGCACCGAGATGAACATGTCGGCGTTGTGCTTGCGGGCAATCTCCACGCGCTTGCGTAACGGGACGAAGACGTCGTCGTTACGTACCAGCTTCACATCGAAGCCTTTTTCCCGCTTCAGTCGTTTGGCCAACAACTGAGCGATGGACAGCACCACGTCTTTTTCACGTTCCCCCCTGGACCCAACGGCGCCAGGGTCCTTGCCTCCGTGACCAGGATCAACGACCACTATGATGTCGCGCTTGGGGTGAGGCTTGGCGATGATCCCGTCGGGGGCCTGCGCGATCTGCAAGGGCACGGCGGTCTTCAGATCGAGCACCAGGCGATGCCCCTGCCCGTCCTGGGGTGGTAGAAGAAAACTGTTGAGCTGCACCGGATTGCCGAGGTCCAGGACGATTCGGGTATCACCCTGTCCGAAGCGCCCTGAACGAATCGAACGAATGAAGCTGCCGGCAAACGCCAATTGACTGAAGTCGCCGACGAGGTCGGCACCTGTCACATCGATGATCAGCCGTTCCGGCGCGCTCAAGGTGAACGTCTTGTAGTGCACCGGCCCGCTCAGATCAAAGACCAATCTCAAGTTACCGTCCGAACGCCAAAGCCGCGCGTTGCGAATTTGTGTGGCCGACACACCGAAGGGCAAAGCAAAGGCCGCGCTGGCCAGAATCAGATTGAGCAGGTGACGTCTGTGCATGGTGAAAGCCCGCTCGTGAAAAAGGCATCGTCGAATTTATTGTTATAATATAACATGTCGTTTCAACTCCCACGATGGACCTGCTTATGAATGCGCTGACTCTGCCGGATATCGCCGTGCAGGCCTCACGCCAAGCCCTGCCACTAGAGTGGGTGGGCATGTGCGGCATTGCTCTTCCTGTTTTGTTCGATGGCCAACGGCTAGTGGCAAAGGCTGATGCCGGAGTGAGCCTGGACGATGGAGAAGCACGCGGCATCCACATGTCGCGTCTTTATCTGGCGCTGGAACAACTGGAACAGGAAACGCTCTCGCCGCCTGTTCTACGACGAGTGTTACAGCGCTTCCTCGACAGCCACCCAGGGATTTCCAGCCGCGCATCCGTAAAAATTCACACGGATTTACTGCTTAAAAGACCCGCGTTGATTAGCCCGCTGGCTGGCTGGAAAACCTACCCCGTGACCATCGAAGCGCATTTGAAGAACGCAATGTTCCACGTGGAACTAAAAATCGACGTGCCTTATTCCTCAACCTGTCCCTGTTCGGCGGCGCTGTCCCGGCAATTGATTCAGCAACAGTTCATCACTGATTTCGCCAACACCTCCCTGCAACACGCCGATGTTTTGGCTTGGCTCGGGTCAACAAAAGGCATCGTGGCGACGCCGCACAGCCAACGCAGCATCGCCCAATTGCATCTTCGTCTGGATGACTTCCTGGATGAGCTGCCACTGATTGCAATCATCAACGACGCCGAAGCAGCCCTCGGTACCGCCGTGCAAACCGCGGTCAAGCGCGCAGACGAACAGGCGTTCGCCTTGGCCAACGGTCAGAACCTGATGTTCTGTGAAGACGCTGCGCGACGATTGAATCAGGCCTTGAAACGCGCCCCGGGCATCAATGCCTTTCACATTCGAGTCGTCCATGCAGAAAGCCTGCACGCCCACGATGCCGTCGCCGAAAGTCGCTGGAATTGGGAGGTCGCATGATCCGTTGCCAAGCCTTGCAATGGGGGGCGCCCGGTCAACCGCTGACGCCTCCGATGGATTTCGAGTTAGCCTCGGGCAGCCTGACCGCCGTTATCGGGGCTAACGGCTCAGGTAAAAGCAGTTTGCTGAAAGTCATCGCTGGCTTGCAAAAGCCGCTGGCCGGCAATGTGGTGCTGGGGGTTAAACGTCGAGGCGCACTTTCTTTTTTGCCACAGCAACAACACCTGGACCGGCAATTTCCCATCAGCCTCCAGGCCCTGGTGGCCGCGGGTTTCTGGGGCAGCAAGCAATCGCCAGAGACACGCAGGCAAAGCCTCGAAGCCGTACTTGAAAGTTGGCACCTGGTCGGTTTGGAACAGCGCCCGTTGATGGCCCTGTCCGGCGGCGAACTGCAGCGTGCCCTGCTTGCTCGTTTGAGCCTCACGGACGCACCCTTGCTGCTGCTCGATGAGCCTCACGCTGCCCTCGATGAATCGGGTCAGGCGCTTCTCTGGGAACACATTCATGCCTGGCATACCGAGGGCCGAACCTTGGTCGTCGTGTGCCACGACTTGGCCGCTGTTCGCCAACACATGCCACAAACCCTGCTGATCAAAAGCAGTGGATGCGTCCTCGGGCCGAGTTTGGACTTGATTCATCAACAACCCCAAATGCAGGTGGCCTGATGCTCACCGCCGCAGATCTTTGGCAACCGTTTCACGAGTTCGTCTTCATGCGCCGTGCATTGCTCGGTGGATTGGCGCTGGCGTGCAGCACGGCCCCGCTGGGCGTATTTCTGATCTGGCGACGCATGAGTCTGATTGGTGATGCGGTGGCCCATGGCATCTTGCCCGGCGCTGCACTGGGCTTCTGGCTCGCCGGTTTGAGCCTCGGCGCGTTGACCATCGGCGGTCTCACCGCAGGGCTTGGCATGGCGGGCCTCGCCGCATGGATCACCCGCCGCACCGGTCTGCGCGAAGACGCCAGCCTCGCCGCTATCTACCCGATCTCCCTGGCCAGCGGCGTATTGATCCTGGGTATCGCCGGTAAACGTCTGGACCTGCTGCATCTGCTCTTTGGTTCGGCGCTAGCGGTCGATGCCCCGACTTTAACCGGCATGTTGTGGGTCTGCGGTTCCAGCCTGATCGCCATGCTGCTGATCTACCGTCCGCTGGTGCTGGACACCCTCGATCCGCTTTTCCTGCGAACCGTCAGCCGTCTCGGCCCCCTGGCCCATGGCGTCTTCCTGACGCTGGTGGTGCTGAACCTGGTCATTGGTTTCCAGGCGATCGGGGCCTTGATGGTGGTTGGCTTGATGATGCTGCCCGCCGCCGCTTCGCGCTTCTGGAGCCGTCGACTGCCGGTATTGATTGCCATTGCCGCGCTGCTCGGCAGCCTTTCGGTGTGGCTCGGTCTGCTGCTGTCGTTCCATGACTCACTCCCCAGCGGTCCCGCCATTGTGCTGGTGGCGGGTGGTTTCTATCTGGTGTCCGTGGTGTTCGGACCGGTGCACGGATTGCTGCGCCGCCCGCCTTTGCTCACATCCCAATGAGGTATTACCCGATGCGCGCTTTACTCGTGCTGTTCAGTTTGATGCTGTCGATGTCGCTGTCCGCCGCGGAAAAACTTCAGGTGGTCACCAGTTTCAGCATCCTCGCCGACATGACCCATCAGGTCGGTGGCGAGCATATCCAGATCACCAACATGGTCGGCCCGGACGCCGATGCCCACACGTACGAACCGTCACCAGATGACGCGCAAGCGCTGTTGAAGGCCAGACTCATTATCAAGAATGGCTTGGGTTTCGAACCATGGCTGGATCGCCTGGTGGCCAGCACTGAAACCAAAGCACCGGTGATCAGCGCCAGCCACGGCGTCATTCCGCGCTCACTGGATGAGGACGGCAAAACCATTCCAGACCCCCATGCCTGGCACAACCTGGCGAACACCGAGCTGTACATCAGTAACATCACCCAAGCGCTGATCGCCGCCGATCCCGCGAACGAGGCCGACTACCAACGCAACAGCCAAGCCTACCTGAAGCAGATCTACGCATTGCTGGCCGACGCCAAAGCCAAGCTCGGCTCGCTTCCTCCAGGCAATCGCAAGATCGTCACGTCCCATGACGCCTTCGGCTATCTCGGTCAGGCTTATGGAATCGACTTCATCGCGCCTCAGGGCCTGTCGACCGAACGCGAACCTTCGGCCAGCGAAGTCGCTGCGCTGATCACCCAGATTCGTCAGGCCAGGGTCAAGGCGGTGTTCATGGAAAACATCAAGGACGCCCGCCTGCTCAAGCAGATCGCCGACGAAAGTGGTGCGCAGATTGGCGGCACCCTGTACTCCGATGCGCTTGCATCGAGCGGCCCGGCCAGTACGTTTACCGGTTTGTTCGAGCACAACCTCAATACCCTCTACAACGCGTTGAGCAAACCATGACCGTGCAGAACGAGTTCTAAGCATGGTCATCGGGCACTCTGATCTGGTCCGACAAATGTCTACATGACAAACGACAACGTTTGCCTCTAATGTTTACGCGTGTGATCGAAGCATTTGAGAACAATAAACCATGATCAAGATCACCCTGCCCGATGGTTCGTTGCGTGAATACGATCAACCGCTATCCGTCCATGAGGTTGCTGCGAGTATTGGTCCAGGGCTGGCCAATGCGGCAGTAGCAGGACGGGTCGACGGTGCGTTGGTGGACTGCGAATTCATGATCAAGGCGAACGCCAGGGTCAGTATTGTCACGCCGCAGGAGCCCGATGGGCTGGAGATCCTCCGACGATCCTGTTCGTTGATGCTGGCGATGGCGGTCAAGCAACTCCATTCCCATGCACAGATGCGGACGGGCTCGGTGCTGGGTGACGGATTCTTTTGCGAGTTCGCCGTTGAGCGCCCCCTGACGTCGACCGATCTGCCCCTGATCGAAGCGCGCATGCAGTCACTGGCCGCGACCAACCACTCGATACGACGCCGTGACACACCCTCTCCATCCCTGCACCCTGAGCACTTGTCGGTCTACCGACTGGGTGACTCCGAGTATTTGACGACCGGCCCGCATGTGCCCACCACCAAGGTCCTGCAGGCATTCGCCCTTGATCACATCAGCGGGACCTTGCAGCAAAGGATCTACGGTACGTGTTGGTCCAGTCACCAAGAGTTGCAACAGTGGCGCCTGCCCCCCCATGTGATGGTGGTGAGCATCGATGAAAGTCAGGCCAGTTATGCACAATCGGTCACCGAAACCTTGCGCCGCACGGGCGTGCGCGCCTTGGCGGATCTGCGACATGAAAAAGTCGGTTACAAGATTCGCCAGCACAGCCAAACGGTGCCCTACCTGGTCGTGATTGGCGAGAAAGAGCAGGCCGGTGGGTTTGTCAGTGTGCGCAGTCGCAGCGGTGAGGATTTCGGCAGGATGAAGGTTGAAGTAGCTTGTGAATGGTTAAGGCAACCGGGAAATGGGCACGTGTGAACACAATCCCTTCGCAAGCCAGCCTCATTCCTGTCAATCAGTGACATCTGCAGGAACAAGGCTGGCCCGCGAAACTTTTAGGCCCTTGGCTTTACGGTTCCGCAATCCTGACCCAACCATACGGCGCGGGTATCGAGACTGCCCTTCTGCTGAATACCGGTGGCATTGAAGGTACCGTTGACCTTGGTCGTGAACTCACGATCACTGACGAAAGTAGCGACACCCGCACCTTGAGCCTTCGGACAACTGAAGCGGAATTTCCACTGGTTGCCATTGCGATCAGTGATTTCCTGCTTGCAGCCCGACTGCGGGTCCGTGAGTGGAATGTTGTCAGTCTTGACCTGCTCCGGGGTCAAGCACGCGCGGATTCCCTTACCGCCCATGGTGATGCCCTGCTTTTCCAGCTGCGCGCGCTGTTCAGGGGTCATTTGACTTTGAAGCTGACCGAGGATCAATTGCAGATCCGGCAGGTTCTGGTCATCGACTTTCATATTGCTTGAGGTCAATTCCCACAAGCCTGGCTGAAGCATTTGCGCCTGAGCGGCCACAGGAAGCGCCAAACCCAGTGCCATGGCCAAACCCAGCAGACGAACGTTCATCGTGAAACTCCTGATCAATAGTGGCCGTTAGACGTCAGCCACGGTCTTCGGTTCATGGGTCAATTAATTAGCGACATTCTGCCCGGAACATGGTCTGTTACGCATTGAATCTTCAGGAGCAAGGCTGCCCCCATGGATTATTTTGGCCCTCATATTTTTGGCTACACAATCGCCCTGCTGCATTTTCTAGGCATGATCGCGGCAATACACGCGGTGTTGACCGTTCGCACCGCCCAGGGATCGATCGCATGGGCCCTGTCGCTGGTTTTTATACCCTACCTGACGCTTGTTCCTTATCTGGTATTTGGCCGCAGTACTTTCGATGGTTACATCAAGGCCCGGCGCCAGGCCAACGAAGAGATGCGCAAGGCCATCTCCGAGCTCAACTGGCGGCCATGGGTAGAAGAAGCACTCACCGCTCGCGCCTCAATCGCCTACGCCTCTTTAAGAGCAATGCCAAGGCTGGGCCGCATGCCGTGCCTGGCCAACAATGAAGTGCGACTGTTGATCAACGGCCGCGCCACTTTCGATGCGATATTCGACGCCATCAGTCAGGCGAAAGAAGCCGTACTGATCCAGTTCTTCATCGTTCACGACGACCGCCTCGGGCAACGTCTGCGTGATTTGCTGCTGCAGAAGGCCGCCGAAGGCGTGGCGATTCACTTGCTGTACGACCGGATTGGCAGTCACACCCTGCCCCACAGTTATGTGCAGTCGCTGCGTGAGGGGGGCGTCGAGGTCAAAGCCTTCGCTACCCGCAGCGGCTGGCTTAACCGCTTTCAGGTCAACTTTCGTAATCATCGCAAGATTGTCGTCGTTGACGGGGTGCTGGGCTTCGTCGGCGGGCACAACGTCGGCGACGAATACATGGGCGAGAAACCACCCCTGGCGCCTTGGCGCGATACCCATGTGCGAGTGCGCGGCCCAGTGGTGGCGTGCATGCAGGAATCCTTTGCCGAAGACTGGTTCTGGGCTGCGCGCGAACTACCGCCCCTGATCCTGCCCGATGTGTACCCGGATGCCGGAGTACTCTGCCAATTGCTGGCCAGCGGGCCGGCGGATTCCTACGAGACCTGTTCGTTGTTCTTCGTCGAAGCCATTCATGCGGCAACCGAACGGGTATGGATCACCAGCCCGTATTTCATTCCGGACGAAGCGGTGTTCGCCGCCTTGCGCCTGGCGGTGTTGCGTGGGGTGGATGTGCGGCTACTGCTGCCGTCACGACCCGATCACCGAATCGTCTACGCAGCCTCCAGCCTCTATGCCTTCGAAGCCGTGCGTGCCGGGGTGCGCGTGTTCCGCTACCAACCCGGTTTCCTGCATCAGAAGGTGGTCTTGATCGACAGCGAAATCAGCGCCATAGGCAGCGCCAACCTGGACAACCGTTCGTTCCGGCTGAATTTCGAAGTGATGTTGCTGACAGTCGATAGCGACTTTGCTGCCGAGGTGGAGCGGATGCTCAACGATGACTTCGCCCAGGCTCACGAAATCGCCAAAGAAGAAAGCCGGGAAACCCACCGCCTGCAACAGGTCGGCATGCGGGTTGCCCGGCTTATTTCGCCGATTCTTTAAGGCGTGTAGATGTCGTCACGGGTCCATGGCAGTTCATGGCTGCCATCCGGATGGGTCTTCACTGCAAGGATCTGATGCAGATTGATCCAGCCCCTGGCGAACGCGTAGGCGCAGCCGGCCAGGTACAGCCGCCAGATCCGCAACGCTTGATCCGGCACCTGTTTGGCGGCGGCTTCAAGGTTGTCTTCCAGGCGTTCGCTCCAATGGTCAAGGGTGCGCGCGTAGTGCAGACGCAAGCTCTCGACATCAACAATCTCGAGTCCTGCCTCGCTGATCTCGGCAGAGATCATCGACAGGTGCGGCAGTTCGCCATTGGGGAATACGTATTTCTCAATGAAATCCCCAGCGCCACGTCCCACCGGACGACCATCGGTGTGCTTGGCCGTGATCCCGTGGTTCATTACCAGGCCGCCCTCCTTCACCGCTCCGAACAAGGTTTTGCAGTACTCGGCCAGGTTGGCGTGACCCACGTGTTCGAACATACCGACGCTGACAACCTTGTCGAAACGACCGTCTTGCGGCAAATCGCGGTAGTCGAGCAATTGCAGTTCGACCAGGTCCTCCAGCCCTTCCTCTTTTACGCGTTCACGGGCCAGGGCCAGTTGCTCCTTGCTCAGCGTGATGCCGAACACTTTCGCGCCGAATTCGCGGGCCGCATACCGCGCCAGCCCGCCCCAGCCGCAGCCGACATCCAGCAAATAGTCACCCGGTTGCAGGCGTAACTTGCGGCACAGATGGCGGAATTTTGCTTGTTGGGCTTGCTCAAGACTCTCGCTGCCGGTCTCGAAATAAGCGCAGGAATAGGCCATGTCGCTGTCGAGCCACAGCTGATAAAACGCATTGGACAGATCGTAGTGATAGGAAATCGCCTTGGCGTCGGTTTCCTTGTCGTGGAGGGTACGTACAGGCTGACTGCCATCGTCCTCTGCTATCAGCGCCTGACTCCATTCATCGCACACGCGAATCACGTCGCTGATGGAACCCTCCAGCTCCAGTTTGCCCTCGACAAACGCTGCTCCGAGCGCGTCCAGGCTTGGATGAGTGAACTGGGTAACCATTTGTGGGTCCTTGACCACAATCGTGACGCTGGGCGTCGGCCCCAGATTGAATTCATGGCCGTCCCAGAGTCGCAGGCGTAGCGGTAACTGCAGATTCTGTAAGGCCGGTGGAAGTTGCGCGAGCATGGATAATCCCCCTTGTTTCAGACGTCTGATCAGAGGGTAGACCATCTTGAAAAAATAGCTGGCTATCGAACTAATAGCCGCTTTCTATGATTCGCGGCAAAAGACCGCTTGTTACCGCGAATACACAAAATGCCGAGCCCTCACTTTAAATGACTGCGAACAGCGCACACAGTTCTGAAATCTTTCCACCGAGCATCCCGCGTGCTAGAGCCGCCGCCGAATGGAACTCACTCCTCATCCTTTAACTTGAGCAGCGGTTCTTGAAAGCGCAGCAGCCGCCCTGCATTGCCCAGCACCAACAATGTACTGAGGTTATGCAACAACGCCGCAATCATCGCGCCCGCCGCACCGAGCCAGCCGAACGCGGCAAAGGCCACAATCGCCAGGGTCCAACCCAGGCCGATGATCACGTTGACCTGCAAAGTCTGTCGGCATTGCCGACTCAAGCGCACGCAGGTACCGAGGCGACGCAGGTCGCTGCCGATCAGCACAACATCAGCCGACGCCAACGCGATATCCGCCCCGCCTGCGCCCATCGCAACACCCACTACGCCAGCCTTGAGTGCCAGCGAATCGTTGATGCCGTCCCCCACCACCATCGGCCGGAAACCGTTGCCGATCTCCTTGAGCACGCGATTCAGTTTGTCCTCGGGCAAGGCCTGCGCTTCGACATCACTGATGCCGACATCCCGAGCGAGTGTATGAGCGACACTTTGACGGTCACCGGTCAGCAACAGCTGCCGACCCAATCCAAGTTCGCGCAACTCATTCAAGGCAAATTTCGCTTCCGGTTTAACGCTGTCGGCCAACAACAGCCAGGCGAGGAATTCACCGTTGAGCGCCAGCCCGGCAATCGGACCGTCGTGGTCTGGAACGCTTGAGGTGGCGATGCCCAACTGGGCGAACAACTCCGGTCGCCCCAGTGCGGCTTCGCCTTGCTCCGTCATGGCCACCACACCCAAGCCCTGACGCTCGTGAATGTTCGACAGCAGCAAAAAATGATCTTGAGTCACCAGCCCGGCCAGCGCCCGACTGACCGGGTGGCTGCTGGCGGAGCCGAGGCTGGCGGCGAGTTTCAAGACGTGGCTGCGGTCCTCCAGCGGACTGTCGATGGCTTGCAGGCGCAAGGTGCCGAAAGTCAGGGTTCCGGTCTTGTCGACCACCAGGGATGTCAGGTCGGCCAGCTCCTCAAGGAACGCCGAACTGCGAATCAGAATGCCGTGCCGCGCCGCCACCGCCACCCCGGCAATTGCCGTCGCTGGTGCCGACAACACCAGCGCACAAGGACAAGCCGCCACCAACACCGCCAGCATGGCTTGAGCGTCGTTGGTGATGAACCAGGTCACTGCGGCCAGTAGCAATACCAGCACCATGTAGCTTCCGGCATAACGCTCCAGCAACCGGGTGATCGGCGGCTTGGAGCGTTCGGCGTTTTGCATCAGCGCGATGACTTTACCCAGAGTCGATTCGCGCCCCGTTCGGGTCACTTCGATGCGCAGCAAGCCATCGAGATTAATCGCACCACCGAACACCGGCATGCCGACGCCGGCCTCGATCGGCACCGATTCACCGGTGATGGACGCGGTGTCCAGACTCGCCTGACCGGACAACACGAGACCATCCGCCGGCACCCGGTCACCGGCACGAACCTCCACCCGATCGCCCGCCTTCAGCGAACCGTTGTCCACCTCGACGATGGAGCCATCCGCCTGAACCTTGCGTGCATGGCTGCGAGTCAGTTTGCCCAGGGCGTGAATGGCTTCTTGCGAGCCAATGACACTGCGTTCTTCCAATACGTGGCCGAAGATCATGATGATCGGAAGCAACGCCGCCGTCAGCAGATCGCCTGTCGCCCAGGCACCCAGCATGGCCAGGGCGATCAATTGATCGGTGATCCCGTGCAAACTCGGATACCTCAGGCTGTACCAGGCCGAACGCATGACGGGCACGGCCACCAGCACGGAAGCAAAACCCAGGAGTAACTGGCTGACACCGATCTGTTGCGGCGACAACCAGCGCCACAAGAGTCCCAGCGCAAGCAAGCCGAGAGCAAGCATGGCGAGGGTCAATTGACGGGCAGCGCTGCGCTGTTCTGCCGAGGACAACATGCTCGGCGCAGCAGTTTGAGCGGTCATTGTGCAGCTCCCTGAATGATCAGGCGGGAATCGTCTTTCGGATCAACCGTGGTGACCGAGCCTGCCTGGCCAAGAATCTTCGGTATCCGTTCGCGGTAGATCCGCATCAACATTTGCGGGTCGGTGCCCTGTTGTTGCGCGGTGGTCAGGCTCAACACCGTGGCCGTATCCGCCGAGGCTTTTGCCAGTCGTTCGCTCGCCTGAGCGTGGGCGACCTGCAGTGTGCGGTCGGCTTGTTCGTTGGCGGTCTGGGTCAGCTTCTCGGCGTCAGTGCGCGCGTTGGCCACGGCTTTGTCGGCTTGTTGACTGGCCGTCAGTACGGCGTTGAAGGCAT
Organism: Pseudomonas moorei; assembly: GCF_008801475.1. Taxonomy (GTDB): domain Bacteria; phylum Pseudomonadota; class Gammaproteobacteria; order Pseudomonadales; family Pseudomonadaceae; genus Aquipseudomonas; species Aquipseudomonas moorei. The sequence continues at coordinate 441,616 of NZ_VZPP01000002.1, forward strand.
TGACCGCAGGGTCCGGCAGACTCGATTGCACATCGACCCGCGATACTTCGATCCCCAGTCCCTGCCCCGTCGCCGATAATTCAGCCAGGCGTTGATTGATACCTTGCACCAGATCACCGCGCAGACGTTCACGCCTCTCGGCGGCCTGATTATCCGCACCGATCAATTCCGGGCGGGCGACCAGAATAGTGTCCAGGTCACGTGCAGCGGCAAGCGCCACCGCACTGCGGGTCACGACGCGGTCCAGCGCCGGCAGTACATGCTCGCCTTGAAGCACGAAGGCATACGGCTCAGTGACCTTGTAGAAGACCCGCACATCCAGTTGCACCACACCGGCATCACCCGTCAGCAGGTAACCGGAACCTGCCAGCGCATCGCTGATCGGCGTTGCGAAACTGGCCACGCGATCAGCCTGCAATGCGGCGTCCGTGCGCAGCAGATTTTCCACGCGACGCTCGATCACCCGGTCCGCCGCCGGCAGCAAAATCACCTGCTCAAACGGTCGAGGCCAGGCCAACAGCAAACCGGCATTCTGGATGCGATCCAGCGCGCCAAAGTGCAAAACCACCGCACGATTTTGCGGATCTATTTGCCGCACGTTGGAGAACGCCCACGCCAGAGCGGCCAGAACCGTTACCGCGTAAAGCGCGAGAAATGCCAAGCGCCCGGCCTGTATCCAGGGGCTGCTCAACTCATTTGTTCCACGTGGAACCCAACTCATGGCTGAGATCCGGACTTGTTATCGAGCGTTGGCGGACCATCAACCAATACCCGGAAAGGCGCGGCATCGGTGCGCAGAATCAGCTTCGTACCCGGCGTGACCACGGTGCCCAAGGTATCGAGCGAACGCAGCAGGTTGTATAGCTGTGGTGAACCGGCATAGGCGCGGCCATAAATCTGCGCGGCTTCGACTCGGGATTGCGCCTCGATGTCAGCCGCTTTCACGGTCGCATCGGCCTGGACGATTCGCGCATCACGTTCCGCTGCGGAGCGGATTTGCGCGGCTTCGCGCTTGCCGATGGCCGTGCGTTCGGTGGCGATGGTTTCACGCTCGGCGCGCATGCGATCGACCGTCGCGCTCAGGGTCACCGAAGGTAAGGTCAGGCGTTCGATACCCACTTGCAGTACCCGCACGCCGTAGGTGGTCAGCAACTGCTGATCGATTTGCTTACGCAGTTGCGCCTCGAAATCAGCGATGTGAACTTGACTGGCGTCGGTGTTCACCAGATTGGCGAGATCAAAACTGCTGGCCGTGGTCTCCAGTGCCGAGCCGACAAAAGTACGGATCTGTCGCGCCGCTTCGTCTGGCTGATTTTGCACCGCGCGCATAAAGCGCTGCACATTGTCAGGGTCACCCTGCACCTGCCAGGCCACGTAGGCCTGGATAATGATGCGCAATCCGTCGCGCGTGCCGACATCCTGCAAACCGCTGGACGTGGTGCGCAGACGCAGATCAACCGGAATCGCCGCTTCGAACGGGGCCGGCCAACGCCACCCCAGACCGGGTTCAAGCAAGACCCGCGACGGGTTGCCGAAACGGGTAATCACCGTCGCTTCACCCGAACGCACTTGCACCAGGCTCGCAGCCGCCACCGCAAACGCCACCAGCAATGCAGCCCACCCCATGCGTCGCCAAGGGAATGGACCGGCCTCTTGCGGATCGCCGTGGTGGTGATGGTGATGACCGTGGTGGTGATGCCCGCCATGACCGTGATCGTGGCCACTGTGGTCATCGTGATCGTGGGTATGTGACTGGCTCAATGGGCGGCTCCTGGCTGAGAGGATTGACGCGACGACGCAGGGTCAGCCGGCAACGTGAACGTACGGAGATCGATGGTCGGCGCATTACTGCTGCCGCCCAGGCGATGATCGAGGACCAGCAACCTGGCATTGGCCAGGCCCTGGGAAAGTTGATCGAGGTATTGCTCAAGCACGAAGGCCTGGCCCGCACTGGCATAAGCCTTTTTCTCGGCGGCGAATTTCAGGTCGGCAGCCTTGGCCGTCGCATTGATTTCCCGGGCATTCGCCGTGGCTTGATCGCGGGCCATGCTGGCCTGTAACTGGGCCTGATTGGTGGCTTCGGCGGCGGCGCCGCGTTCACGGGCGATCAGGGCTTGCGCGCCGATCTGCGCCGCTTGTACGCCGTGATAAGCATTGGCCGCCCCTGCCGGTGGATGAATCGCCTCGACCACCGTGGCGAGAATTTCCACGCCGCTGTCGAGTTTCTTCAGGTCGGCCTGCACCGCCCGGCCAATTTCTTCGGCGAGCCCTACCCGGTCCTCACCGAGCAAACCGTCAAGAGTCCGCGAGGCGAAGTCGTGGACCAGAATGCGGCTGGCGGTGCTGCGGATCAGCGTCGGCACATCCGCGCTGTTGTAAGTCGCCGCCAACGCCGCCTGATCATCCAGACCGATGCGATAGACAAAACGGACGTCCATGTTGACGATCTGGAAGCTCTGTTTGTCGGCACGGCTGCTGGCAATCACCTGGGATTTGTCATTCACATGGCTGGCGTCCCATAACCGGTTGGCCGTTATCGGCGCCGGACCTTCAGCGGGGTCGGCCTGCACAGGGGCTGACGTTTCGCCCACGCTGGTGGCCAATTCATGAACCACGCCGTTTTCGACACTTATCACCCTGCCCAACGGCCAGGGTAAACCTGCATGTAATCCAGGGCCGAACACCGCCACGGGTTTGCCGAAACGCTCGTAGATCCCCCGCCCTTGCAACGGTATTTCGTGAACACCGGTCAGCGACCAACCGACGATGGCGACAACACCCAGCACCGGCAAAAACGCCCGACGCATGTAAGTGAAGGCCCAGATCTGTCGCAGGTCGATGCCGAAGCGGTTGTGCAATTCGTGCTGCAAGGCCAGCAAGGGTTGCGGTGGCCAGCGCAGCAAGTCGGCAACAAAGCTACGCGCCAGCAATGCAGGTTCGAGTCGATCCCGACGAGGACTGAACAATGACAACACGGCACGCAGCAACAATTCGAAGGCGACGAGCCCCGGCAGCAGGCCGATCAGTACGGCCAGGCGCACTGGCCAGACCGAGGTTTCATTGCCAAACAACAGGCATAACGCACTGAGTATCAGACTGATGATTGCCACACGGGTGAGTTGCGCCAATGCGCCTGCTTCGGGCCATTGGGCACTGCCTTCCTGTGTCAGCTGACGCTCCAGCACCAGCAAGCCGAAGGCCAGCAACAGCGCCAAGGCAGCGCCGACAGTGGCCGACATCCCCAGGGCGGCGGGCGGTAAATCAAGGTTCCATGCTTGTTCGACGCTGAGCAATGCAAGCAGTGCCCAACCACCCAACCACAGCGTTGGCGTACCGATATGTCTTAGCAGATTCAGCCAGCGCTGACTGATCCGCTCCAGCAGCCGTTCGTACCAGCCCAACGGGGCTTCGGCCTCTTCAGAAGCGACCACCAACGGCGCCAGCGGACTCATCGCCCGCGCGCGCCATTGCGTCACCCACCAGGCGGATTGCAAGCCTGCAACCAGTACCAGCAACGCAGCGCTCTGATTGAACAGCAGGGCCGGCCAAAGGGATTGAGGCGCAAACAGCCCGACAAAAAAACCTGACACCAGGCCCATTGCCGCGAGTGCGCCCAGACCGATGGCGAACAAGCGCAATCGGCGCCCCTGAAAAACGGCCTGCTGAAAGCGCGGCAGTCCGGCTGCCTGCGCTCCTTCATCATCGAGATCGACTTGCATACCACCCCAGTGTTTACGTTGCTCACGTCGCATTTCGTTACGATATAACGCAATCGGTGAAATTTCCGTACATATTTGCTCTATCTAAAAATGCCCAACCTGTCCCTAGGCTGAAGCCTTGACCGAAATGCACTAAAACGCTCATATTACGATCGTAATTTTTTTCAAAGACTACTTTTACCCCTCCACCATCCGCTTTCAATCCAGGAGTAATCCATGAGCACTTATGACGTCGTGATACTTGGTGGTGGCCCCGGTGGCTACAACGCAGCCATCCGCGCGGGCCAACTGGGTTTGAAAGCAGCGTGCGTAGAAGGACGCGCCACCCTGGGGGGCACCTGCCTGAACGTTGGCTGCATGCCATCGAAGGCGTTGCTGCACGCCTCCGAACTGTACGACGCGGCGATGGGTGCGGAATTCGCCAACCTGGGTATCGAAGTCAAACCCACGCTCAATCTGGCTCAGATGATGAAACAGAAAGACGAGAGCGTGGCCGGTCTGACCAAAGGCATCGAGTTTCTCTTTCGCAAAAACAAGGTCGACTGGATCAAGGGATGGGGCCATATAGACGGGCCGGGCAAAGTCACGGTAACGGACAGCAGCGGTGGCAAGACCGAACTGAGCGCCAAAGACATCATCATCGCCACCGGTTCGGAACCCACTCCCCTGCCCGGTGTGGATATCGATAACCAACGCATTCTCGATTCCACTGGCGCACTGTCACTGACGGAAGTCCCGAAACACCTGGTGGTGATCGGCGCCGGAGTGATTGGTTTGGAGCTGGGTTCGGTCTGGCGGCGCCTGGGGGCTCGAGTGACCGTGGTCGAATACCTGGATCGGATCTGCCCGGGCGTGGACGGCGAGGCAGGCAAAACCCTGCAGCGCTCATTGAGCAAACAAGGGATCAGCTTCAAGTTGAGTTCAAAAGTGACCCGCGCCACAACTTCCGCCACCGGCGTTCAACTCAGCGTCGAGCCCGCCGCAGGCGGCACCGCAGAGTCGATTGAAGCCGATTACGTGCTGGTGGCCATCGGACGCCGACCTTATACACAGGGTCTGGGGCTGGAGAACGTCGGCCTCAGTACAGACAAACGCGGCATGCTCGCCAACAAGGGCCACCGCACCGAAGCCGCTGGCGTCTGGGTGATTGGCGATGTCACCTCCGGCCCGATGCTCGCGCACAAGGCCGAAGACGAAGCCATGGCCTGCGTCGAGCAGATCGTTGGCAAGGCCGGCGAGGTCAATTACGACTTGATCCCCAACGTGATCTATACCAAACCCGAACTGGCCAGCGTCGGCAAGACCGAAGAACAACTGAAGGCCGAAGGTCGTGCATTCAAAGTCGGCAAATTCCCCTTCACCGCCAACAGCCGGGCGAAGATCAATCACGAAACCGAAGGCTTTGCCAAAGTACTGGCTGATGAGCGCACGGACGAAATCCTCGGCGTGCACCTGGTGGGCCCGAGCGTCAGTGAAATGATTGGCGAATATTGCGTGGCCATGGAGTTCAGCGCGTCCGCCGAAGACATCGCCCTGACCTGTCACCCGCACCCGACGCGCTCCGAGGCGTTGCGCCAGGCCGCGATGAATGTGGAGGGGATGGCGACGCAGATGTAACGCGCCTGAGTTTCCTGTGGCGGGTCCATTGCTTTCGCGAGCAGGCTCGCGCTCCCACATTGAAATGCATCCATCTGTGGGGGTGAGTCTGCTCGCGAAAAGATCGCCTTGGCTAAAGCGGCAAATGCCCCAAGGGCAACGCCCCCGGCGTCTTCACCGTGTGAATGGCAAAGTTGCTGCGGATATCGCTCACGCCCGGCAATTTCAACAAGCATCCCGTGAGAAACCGGTCATACGCACGCAAATCCGGCACCACCACCTGTAACAGAAAATCCGATTCCCCTGACACCAGAAACGCCGAAATCACTTCGGGCAGTGCCGTCACCGCCAGTCGAAAGGCTTCTGCCTGCTCGTCGTTATGGCGCTCGACCTTGACCCCCACGAACACGGTCAAGCCAAGCCCGACTTCATCGCGATCCAGATTGGCCTGATAGCCACGAATAACCCCGGCCTCTTCAAGCATCCGCACCCGCCGTAAACAGGGCGACGCAGACAGTCCGATTTCGTCAGCCAATTGCACATTGCTCAAGCGACCGTCCCGTTGCAGTGCGGCGAGAATCTTGCGGTCGTAGGCATCCAGTTTCATGGTTTGGCAGATCCCGATGGTACGAAGGTCAAAGACTGGCAGATTATGCCAAGACTGGTCGTTTTAGAAGCGAACTACGCAACCACCTGCCCCGCTCTTGCGCCCTAGACTGGCCTTACCGAATCGACAACGAATGGGGTGCAACATGGCGGGACTGTGGCTGTTTTTCATGGCATTGGCGGTGGTGTATTTATTGCCCGGCCCCGACATGATCCTGCTGTTGCAGACCGGTGCTCGCCAGGGCAAAGGCGCTGCGCTGGCTACGGCGGTGGGCCTGGCCATCGCCCGGGCCTGCCATGTGGCGCTGGCGGCATTGGGATTGGCGGCACTGTTCAAGGCGGCGCCCTGGACCTTCGACGTGGTGCGTCTGGCCGGTGCCGCGTACCTGTTGTGGATCGGTGTTCAGTGCCTGCGCACGACCCTGCTGCCGAACCTCAATGGCGCCCATCAAACCACCGGGAAACCGCGCTGGGCGCAGGCGATACAGCGCGGCCTGCTGACCAACCTGCTTAATCCCAAGGCGTTGTTGTTCTGCTCCGTTCTGTTGCCACAGTTCATCAATCCGCACGCCGGGCCGGTGCTCGCACAATTCGCGACGTTGGGCGTGGTGTTGGTGGCCGTCGGTTTGCTGTTCGACAGTGCCTATGCGCTGGTCGGTGCGGCCTTGGGCCGATGGCTGCAACGCAGTCCATCCGCCCAACGCCTGCAGCAGTGGCTGTTTGGCAGCCTGTTGATCGGTTTCGCGGTGCGGCTGACCTTTGTTCAGCAGGCGTAATTACGCCCGCTTCTTGCGCTTGTGACGGTTGATCAGCAACAGGGCGATCGCTGTAAACACCACGACCCCCCCCATCTCCAGCCACTTTTTGTAGGGCCGAAGTGTTGCACGGATGGGGGCCATAGCTTGGGTCACGTAACGCTTATCAGCATTCTCGATTTCCGGATAAGGGCAGCGCTCGCCGAAAAATACGGCCCAATCAACATAAGGGCCTTCCTTGACGTAGCGCTGATAGAAAGCGCGTTTTTCATCAGAATCGGTATTCCACCCGGTCGCCGCACACAGCACAGCCGCGAATGCCTGACTGGTATGAGGCAAGTAATCGGCGGCACGACTGGCCAATGCATTGGCGACATAACGGTAGTGATAACGCCGATCGGGTTGGGCAGCACTGACACGCTGGCGGATGACTTCCTGTTCGGCCACCCATGGACCAACTTTGAGTTCGTTGCTTTCGAGACTGTAATTGCCAGCCAATGTGGCGTAGTCCGGGGCCATCTCGTAACCCAAGAGTTCCATTCCGTCGAATCGGGCCAGCGTTGCGGCGTGGAAATAGGCAAATGCACGCTTGCTCGGCCACCATTTTGATTCAGCGTCCTGGCGCAACTGCCCATACCACGTTGCCTTATTCTGTAAATCCACGCTGTCGAAGTAGGCCGGTGCCTCTTCGTAACGTGCTTCACGCAACAAGCGCCGCCCGAGCAAATTGCGCAGCTTGGCGGCCACCGGCAGCGGTACATAGTTGTCGCGATCCTGCTGACTGAGTGCCGGTGGCGCCGGAACCTGAGTGTCGACGTAATGTTTGAGCTCATCGACGGTCAGCACGCGCTCGGCGACTGTAGCCGCATCGAACCAGTAAATGTCGTTGCTTCGATAAAGCTGATCAAAAGCCTGCAGGTAATCCCCGCGCTGCAAGGCCAGAATCGCGCTTTCGCCTTCGACCCGACACTTGGGCTGGAGCGTTTCGTAATCGTAGTCCGGCGTTCTGCGCTCACCCCAGGATTCATTCTGCGGGAAAGCCTGGGCCGCCTTCGCATAAGCGGCAGCCGCAGCATTTTTATCACCCTCGCGCACCGCCAGTTTGGCCCGCAGCCACCAAGCCAGGCCGCCATCGCCGGCGTGTTCCAGGAAGGCCTTGGCGCTGGCGTAGTCACCCTGTTGATAATTGACCGCCGCCAGGCGATCGGCGTTATCGAGCGTACCGCGCGTGCTGCTTTGAAGGAGTTTGATCAATTTCTGTTCGTTGGGCGGCTGATCGCCGAATGACCAACCCAGTCGACTGATCAAGGACGCCGTGATCAGCTGTTGTACCGCTTTGCCCTTGAGCAGTTCGGCCAGTTGATCGTCCGGCATCGCTGCAAGTTCAGCCATCAACAGCTTCAGCGAGGTGTAGCCAACCGCCGAACCCTGGAGGTTTTGCGTGGCATACAATTCGATGGCGCTGTTCCAGTCGCCCTCCTTCCGGGCAACGCGGGCTTGTTCACCCAGACTGGCAACGCCCAACTCCAGCGGATCGCTGAAACCATCGATGCTCAGTTGCCGGGTTTGCTCGAAAGCCTGGCGCGACTGCGCCAGCACGTCGGGATCGGCGCCCGCTTCCAAGCTGATGGCAAACAACGCCCGGCCCAGCGAGTATGCGGCCCATGTGCTGCGCAACGATCGTTGATCGGCCGGCAGCGCCAATACCTTCTTAAAATACTCCGCCGCCAATCCAAAATCGCCGCCAGCAAATGCCACGGCACCGGCCAGATAGAACTTGAGCTCAGCCGGCAGCTTTTCGCCCCCAACCTCAACCTGGCGAGCATCGGTCAACGCACGCAACTGTTGCACCAGCGCCTGCTGATCGGCCGTCAAACCAGCCTGCTCGGCCTGACTGCGCTGTTCTGCATAGTCGGTTGTTTCCATGCTGTTGACGGCTTGAGTGACGTGTTTCAACCCGGCAATGGCATGCCCCAGGCGATTGACCTCGAAATTGAAGTTACCCTCAGGCAGTTCCGCCAGCGACTGGTTACGATTGTCGAGCAGGCGCATGGGGAAATCCGGCCCGCACGCCAGCGCCGAACCCAGCGGCAGGCTGAGACTCAGGCAAAGTAGATGGCGGGACCAGTTACGGGTAAACATTCGAACCTCCTTGATCAATATGTGCACAGCGAGCCCAACCCATGGCACGCTGTCCGCCAGCCGCTATTCGACCGTCATGCAGGCGGGTGAAGGTAAGCAGATCCGGGCCTTGTTGCAACGCATAACCGGCCAGCGCATCCGCCCCCTCACACCCTCGAACCGCCAACGTCACACGCTCGGGCCAGGCTGTGTCGAGGTTGCCCTCGTTGTTGATGTCGATGTCATAGAGGCCTTCGTGGGCCGAGAGTTTCAGCGCCAACCGACTGTTCAGCGCGTCACCGCGTACTACAGCGCGCAAGGTCATCAGGCTCCAGGCGCGACGGTCGTTGGCCAGTGGCAGGCGAAACCAGATCAGGCCCGCCAGATGTGCCGGCGGATCGGCACGCAATTCGGCGCCAAGCTGTCTGAGTTGCAGTGGGTCGGCCAGCAATTCCTGACGCTTGCCCTCACGTTCGAGGCGAATCTCACTTTCCACGATCGGCGCACCGCCCGCACTGGGCAACAACGCCACGCCGTATGCCGGCAACGCTAAATAGAAGGGCTTCGAAGTGATACGGCTCCATTCTTTCGCCCAGTGCCGGGCCTGCGCCGGATCGAACAGACCACGACGCGGGTCGCTGACGGCATGCACTTGCAGCACGCTGCTATCAACTGTGGATAACAATGCAGGCAATTCGCGACTGTCGAGCCACGCCGGCAACGCGGTGATGCTCAGCGGCAAAGAGGCTGGCAGATTGGCGCGCAAATGCTGCAGAAACTCACGGTACGCCGGTAGCCGGGCGTTACCTGCATCGTGGTCGATTTCCACACCGGAGAGGCTCAGTCCAAGCGCCTGCCAATCACTGATCACCTGTTGAATCTGTGTCGTGACCTCATCCTGATCCAACGACTTGAGCTGGCCATCGAGGCGAATCACGGCAATCAGTGGCCGCCCGTCTCGCTTGAGCAATGCAGGATCAATCCGTGCCCGACTCCAGCCGGCCTGGGGAAAGGCTTGAAGCGCCAACACCCGCAAAGTGGAAAAGTCTGCGCGGCTGTCCCTCAGAGCGACGTCATGATCAGGTGTCCATTGTCGTTGCCAGACGTAGAGCTGCTGATCGAGTGGCGGAGCATCCTGTTCTTCGCAACCGCTGAACAGCGCCAGCGATGTCAGCAGGACGATCCAGCGAGCAAGAAAAACCATTAAGGCGCCTATCCCTGAAAATGCAGAAAGAGCCAGTGACGGCCCTTTCGTTCTGCGCTCTACCCTACTGAGCCATCGCTCTCCGGGCAATGATGGCTTATGACGACTCTTCAGATATCCAGCACCAGAGGCTGCGCGCCCTGAGCCGGAATTGCACAACAAATCAGCACCTGTCCTTCCTCCGGTACTTCGGCGGGTGGCTGTGGATAATGCACCTGGCCGCTGATCAAACGCGTCTTGCAGGTCCCGCAGGAACCCCCTCGGCAGCTGAATTCCGGGCGCAATCCGCGACTTTCCGCCAGCTCCAGAAGACTGCTTCCATCGGGTTGCCAGCGAGCCTCTTTGGCGGAGCGCTGGAACACCACCGGTACCGAGGTGGTGGAGGCTGGCGGTTGTTCGATAACCACGGCGTCCGGGTCTGGTTGTCGACGCAATGTAGAGGGCCCGAAGGTTTCGGCGTGAATCCTTGCATCGCGGATGTCCAGCTCGCGCAATCCGTCGTACTTCGCTTGGGTAAAACTTCCCGGACCGCACAGGACGAAATCCAGAAGATCGTAGTCCTCGACCTCAAGCAGATCCTTGAGTAGCGCGACGTCAATTCGTCCGGTCAGGTCGAAATCTTCACCCTCACGCGCCGAAGGCTCTGGTTGACTGAGCAGCCGCACTACCCTGACGGCATCACCAGCGTCATCAAGCAAGCGGTCCAGTTCACGACGAAACACTTGATCGCCCAACGTACGCGAACTCTGCAAGAACCAGGTCGGCCGAATACGGCGGGTACGCAAACCTTGATAAACCACCTCACGCAGCATCGACAAAAGCGGCGTAATGCCAACTCCGGCGGCCATCAACACCAGCGGACGGCGCTCATGAGGGGCTACAGTGAAATGCCCTTGAGGTGCACGCGCTTCCAAAAGATCACCGACGTGAACCTGTTCGTGCAGGTGTGAAGACACACGTCCGTCACGTTTGACACTGATGCGGAAGAAATCATCGGACGGTGCGCTCGACAGGCTATACGTGCGGATATGCACTTCGCCATCAATGTTGAACCGCAAGGGCAGATGCTGCCCGGCGTGGAACAAAGGCAAACCGGCACCGTCGGCGGGCTCCAGGTAGATCGAGCGAATGTTGTGGCTTTCCGGTTCGATCTTCACCACCCGCAGCGGCCGCCAGCTGTCGCCCAAGGCCTGTGCTTGCAGGCGGGCCGTGGCTTGCGCCCAAGTGCCAGTCAGCAAACTGGTGGGTGACACGCCGTCGAAACGCCAGCGCAAAGCCAAGGCGGCGGGTCGACGCACCACATGTTCCACGTGGAACGTCCACAAGCGCTCGGCCCCCTGAAAGGCTTCGACCTGTGGACCTTCAAGGATGATTTCGGTGCGACCGCTGAGTTGCAGCAGGTCACCGGAATTGAAATCGATGAACAACAAACCAGCCCTGGGATTGGCCAGAAGGTTGCCCAATGTGTTGAAAAAAAGATTGCCGGCGAAATCCGGGATGGTCAGGCGATTACCTTCTACCTGTACAAAACCGGATTGACCGCCGCGATGGGAAACATCCACCGAACGCTCACCCTCGACGTCCACATAACTGGCGACAAAGAAGGTATCTGCCTCGGCAATCATCGCCTTGGCCGCCTCATCCAGCTCGCTGTAATGCTGCGCGAGTCGGGTTGCCGGATCTGCCAATGGCACGGATCGAAACTGCCGTAGTTGAATGTATTGCGGACAGTTGCCGTAAGACTGCTGCACCGTCACGCCAAAGCCGTTCGAGGACATTGCGCCGATACGACCATTGATACGGTTGCGACGCCGGGTGTGAAGTTCGATCCCAAGCAGACCGATCGCCGCCCCATCAGCCAATTGCGCCGGATCATCGGCAGCCGGCAAGCTGCTGAATTGCAACAGCCCTGGTTCAGGTGAATGGGCGAAGCCCGGTGCTCCTTCCAGCACGCTGGCCCACGGATTGCCATTTGCATCCACCGCGCCGTAAAGCATGAACGGCAGTTGCTGATAGAACGTACGGTGCTGGTCGGGCATCTCGGTGCGAATTACCCGACGCCCCAACACCTCCATTCGCTCAGCGACACCCACATGAGCCTGCAACTCTTTTTCGCCAGCATGCCACGGTGAACGGTCCATTACGGCTACTCCCCTGCACTCTCGGCGCAGCGTGAAGGGCCCGACAGTGTCGGGCCGCTAGCATCAGGCAGTTTTTTGCAGGCCCGCAACGGTGCGCGGCATGCCGACAAATCCTGGCAAGGCTTCTACCCGTGCCAGCCAGGCGCGGATGTTGGCGTAGTCGTCCAGCGAGACATTGCCTTCAGGTGCATGGGCGATGTAGCTGTAGGCTGCCACGTCAGCGATGGTCGGCTCGCTGCCAGCCAGCCAAGGCGTATTGGCCAGTTCATGATCGATGATCTTCAGCACGGTATGGGCGTAAGCGATCGTTTCTTCAGCGTTGTAAGGTGCGCCAAATACCGTGATCAACCTGGCCCTGGCCGGACCAAAAGCAATCGGCCCGGCAGCAACCGACAACCAACGCTGCACCCTGGCGGCACCCACCGGATCGGTTGGCAACCAACGACCCTTGCCGTATTTCTGTGCCAGATAAACCAGGATCGCGTTGGAATCGGCCAATACCACGCCTTGGTCATCCAGCACCGGCACCTGACCAAAAGCATTGAGTGCCAGGTATTGCGGTTGCTTGTGTTCGCCCTTGGCCAGGTCGACGAAGATCAACTCGGTTGGTAATTGCAGTAGCGAAAGCATCAGCTCCACACGGTGCGCGTGGCCGGAACGGGGAAAGTTGTAGAGTTTGATGGCTTGCATGGTCGACTCCGCAGGATGAAAAGCGCTGTTCGGTGGATCAGCGCAGGAGGCAGTCATCTTCTACCAGTCACCAAAACAACAGAATAACCAGCAAACGCAATCCATTATTTCAACCAGCGCAATAAACCATCAACCACTCAGTGCGGGGTTTTCCCTGAGCGCCTTCACGGTAAAGTCCACAAAGCTGCGGACGCGTGCCGGGGCATTGCGCCCTCCCTGATACATCACATGAATGGGCAAAGCCGGCATTTCGAAGCCGGCCAGGATGATCTCCAGCTCTCCAGCCGCGACCTTGCCCGCCACCTGATAAGACAAAACCCGAGTGAAGCCCAGGCCAAGGCTCGCAGCGGTAATGGCCGCCTGATTCGCCGTCACCACCAGCCGTGGTTCAGGACGGACATTCAGCGCCTCGCCATCGACCAGGAATGGCCAGCTTCTTTGTTGGCCTATCGACGATGTGGCGATGATTGGCGCTTTCGCCAGGTCTTGCGGATGTCTTGGCCTTCCGTGAATGGCAAGAAACTGCGGTGACGCGCAAATCACTCGTCGCACCTCACCGACTCGAATGGCGTGCTGATTGCTGTCGGGTAGCTCACCGATGCGCACGGCCACATCGATGCCCTCCTCCACCACACTCACTATCCGATCGACTAACAACGCATTGATCGTGACGTCGGGAAATTGCGTCAGAAAATTCACCATCAGCGGTGTGATGAACAGCTCACCAAACAACACCGGCGCCGTCAGCGTCAATTGCCCACGGGGTTGGGCATGACTGCCCGCCACCGAATCCTCGGCTTCCTGGACCTCAGCGAGAATTCTCCGACAATCTTCAAGATAACGCTGGCCCGCCTCGCTCAGGTGCACGCTGCGCGTAGTGCGCGTCAGCAGCTGCGTACCAATACGTTTCTCCAACGCCGCCACCGCGCGGGTGACACTGGCTGCCGACATGCCCAGACGCCGCGCCGCCGCCGAAAACCCCTGGTCCTGAGCCACGGCGGCGAAGACCTGCATTTCCTGGAAGCGGTCCATGGGTATGTCCTCGATTCGGATAAAAAAATCGCAACCATTGGGCTGCGATTTTTAGAGGGTTGAATTTTGAGAATTAAAGCTGTCGCGAGGAGATGGCGGATTCCGTGGCCTCCAAACCTCTACAAATAATTCGCAAAACTGTCGCATCAGCCTAAAACGCCACTTAGGCGCAAATCGCTTGAGAATTAAAACTGTCGCGCCACGGTACGTAATGGATCTGGCCTATTTTTTGCCGCCATCTGGCTGCAACTCTGTGAGATGCGCGTGGGATGAGACCTCCACTGCAACAATGAAATCTCACACTGACCTGGACCAAGACCTTAGCTGGCAGATGTCGGCCTGTCCCGATGATGGTGAGAGACCTCGATCCTTGAGTCATCGCCACATACAGATCCTTCGCATCAAGCGCATCCGCATCCACATCGAGGATGACGGCATGGTCATACTCAAGGCCATTAACCAGGACCGTGGTCAAAATCAGCTTGCGCTGGCTGACCGGCCATCCCGAGAGCCTCATCTCGCGCTGGTACAGGTTACCCTCCTCCGCAAAAGTCGCGCCTTGGCCGTCGACAGGGTTCACAAAATAAATGAAAGAAGCCCACTCGCCTCACAGAATAGCTGCTTCCCAGTAGAGACGTGCTCACTTCAACTGTTAGCGCTGATGCGATTTTGACCCAGGCTGCTGATTTTGCCTGACCTAAATTCGGCCTATGAATCTCGCGCCTAGACATCGTTTACTGATGTATTTAGGTGGGTTAACGATTTCCGGCAGCCTGGGTCAAAATCGCATCAGCGCCAACACCCTAGCTCCTTCGCAATCTCCAAGGTTCCACTAACCGGTGCCAGATAGACACCTTTCATCAATGGATGCCCACGAAGTGGATGGCCTGACTTCAGAGGCCATAGCATTTTCTGCTCGTGAAGATCGAACAGATCAGGATGGTAAAGAGCCAACTGCGTAAACACCTTCTCAGGGGAGGAAAGCGCGTGCAATTCTCGACCGAGCTTGCGGCTGTTGAGTCTGCTGATACGGGATCCTTTCGGAGCCTCGCGTGGCATAGCCAGGGTCGAGGGGATGTATATGTCCCCCCATTCGAAGCTACTTTGACGGCTCAAGATGAGGGTTACTCGTTGTTCTGGTGTCATATATGCAATCCATTTTCTGGGCCTCAGAGCGTCATATTGATTGGGGATAAAACCTATAACGTCATGAAAACCCACGTATTACGGGCTCGCGCGCGGACTAGCGCTGTGGATAACGCTAACTTTCCTGTGGACGAACGAAGCCGTGCGAGACTTGACGTCCCGCAGTTAGGAATAGAGAATGGATTGGTCAGCGTCCTAACCTGACTTATCCACAGGGGCCCAAGTTGGCGCTTGGGCTCCTGTCTCTTGGCTTCAAAAGTTTATTTTTATCAATACATGTTAAGTATCCATTTAGCAGGTGTTAGTATTACTTCCGTGGCTAGCGGAAGTGCACGTCTAGTTCGTATGTCTCCCAAAAAAATGGCGAGATCATCGCAACCAAAAAAATGAAATATGTTAACGCCTGAAATTGTTGCGTGACAACAAAAAGAGTGGTGGCGTGGGGAGTTCGACGCCACGCTACCAGCTTTCCGACTCCGAACAGGTGTGTCTTTTCAGGCGAATAGCGCGCAAGGAAATCAAAAAAGCTAGTTGTTATCGCTCGTTGTCATTTCCGGTAGGTTAGTAGGCTCATCTATCATACAGCCCGACCCGTTTGAGGGCTTGGGTGATGGCTCAGCCTGACGCGATACTGCGGTGGTATAACGATGAGACCTTCTTCAGTCTGTGCAGCCGTCAGCACCAATTCTTGGGCCACCTGGATACTTCCAGCACATTAAAATGGCTTTTCGGCTCACCCCGCTGCTCCACTACCCATGACTTACCCAGCAACCTCTGCTCTCTAGATAGTCGGATGACAGCCTGCTGGGGGGATGCCACATCGATCATCCTCGAGCACACCATTCTCCCCTTGTTAATCCCCTTTCAATCCAGAGACCGAATCGACAACGCTGTTCTAGCGATGCAAAGTCCGTCAATTGGATCGATAAAGTACAGTCTGGGCCTTGTGACCGGGCGATTCGGAGCCGAACATCCTTTGAAGGCATGCACATCCTGCATGCGAGAGGATCGTCTAACCTGTGGAGCCGCTTATTGGCACCTTTCGCACCAGTATCCTGGTGTAGTGTTGTGCCCAGTTCATGAGCTGCTTTTAAAGGAGTGCATAGTGAATCGGCAATGGTCGGGGCGCTTTAAATGGATCCTTCCGAGCGAAGAGCTTTTTGAGTCGGACTCGCCACCTTACCCTAGCGACGCAGCTAAAAATGCGCTTAAAAAAATGAGTGAAGCGATACTCGACCTTGTGCATGACGGTAAGTCACGGTGTTTTGACCCGGATAGCGTTTCCAATGTGTACAAGGATGCGCTCGATCTACTTGGAGCAAGCTTCGAAATACGAGAAAGAACAGCAAACTCATTCGCCGAATACGCATCGCTTATTCAACCATATCCGCCATATACCTCCCTTCCAACTACGCCGTCAAAAGCATCGGCTTTTATCTCACAGATGACGCGCAAAGTTCGTGGCAGATGTCATCCCCTAAAGCACTTGGTGCTGATCACTTGGCTATTTGACCGACTTAACATGTTTATCGATCAATACGACGCAAGGAGTAAGGCTGGCTTATTAACAAAATTTAGCAATGCCGCTTTCGCGAAAAATAATCTACAACCTACTACCAGCGAGATGAATACTTTAGTCGCTCGTAGACCAAAGAAATTAAAACCACAATTACGTGTTGCAATCTTAGAAAACCTGATAAAAGGAGAAGCAAAAGATAAAATCTGCTCTAAGTTCAGAGTTTCGATTAGCACCGTTAATCGCCTTCTTTCTTCAGATAGATTAGTAAAAACGTCAAGACAAGAGAAGCAGTTAAGGAAAAACCTACGCACCTATCGTGCACAATGGAATAGTGTGATTAAAGAAAACAGCCAAATGTCCACGAAAGAATTACGATCAAGGACACCCAATCTATATGCTTGGCTCTATCGCAATGATCGTGATTGGCTGCTAGCGCGTAATTCAGAATTGCCGTGCGGACGACTGGGGAATTACTCATCCATAGACTGGGACAAGCGTGATATAGAACTTCAGAATCTGATACTTTCGACGATGCATCGCGCGTATGGCGAGTACGACCAACTGAGAATATCTAAAACCGCGCTGTTCAGCCTGGTTCCAAGTTTGTCTCGTTTGTTAGAAAAACGCACCCATTATCCTAAAACCCGATTGCTTATTAGAGAACTATTACAACGCACGGGGTGATGGGCGCCTCATCATATTAAGCACCTGTCCGGAATCGTATCGCTACGGTGCGCTATTGGGGACCCTTGGCTAATAAGATGAGTAGAACCCTATCCAAAAGCTTCCATTGGTTCGATACTCGGAATAGCGGGGTGTGGCGGATCAGCCAAGCTTGGAGCGAGTTGCCCTCTGCCTTTTTTTACATCAACAAACGAACAGCATGGATAGACTATCGAAATGCTTTTTTTAATGAAATCACCACGCCCAAACCCGAAAGATAAAGGTGATGGGTATGGGCAATACCAGTTGCCAACTCCAAGCGAATAATCCTCGTCCACATAATGGGCAGACTCATGACCTCCGGCCCTGTATGTTGACCATAATGATGTGATGTCGCGTACTTCATCACAGGGCCCAATGACATCCGCGACAAACTCCTGAAATCCATCGTAAAGCATAGTTATAGAGTTAATAATACTGTCGAAATCGACATACTCAAAATAAAATGCAAGATTACTTTCAGCATGTATTTTCACTCGAGCCAGCTGAGTACTTATAATTCGCGAAATTTTTTGTAACTCCTCCTGGTTAGATGTATTCGAAGGCATCTCTGACGGATCTGAAAAAAACCTAACTGACAGTGCTTCTAAGGCGGGTATTAATGATATATGAAATCGGCATTTGTATAAATCATCGATTAACCGTGAGCGCTTTAGCTCCGCAAGGTCGTTGTTCACTCTTGAGTGGCTTTCGCTGAGATACTTTCCGCCACACCCCTCCCACATTACATTACGACTATGTCCTTGAAAGGTAAATGGCTTATCGCAAGCAGGGCATACGGACTCTAAAATAACGTTATGAATTGCACATACGCCAACAGACTCTAGGGAGGCCCTGCGCCAATATGAAAAACCGACTTTCTCGAAATCAGACCTCACGCATTCAGGACAGAAGGTCAATCGCTTCGGAAAAGCAAGGTCTACATCTACGAATTCAGCAATATATTTACTACCGGAATAAGCCATATCCTGTGAACTTTTTAATACTGAAAACAACGGTTGACAGGTGTGGTTATGCAATAGTCGGTTGAAACCAGAGCATCCATGCCATCCTAATAATGATGCAACGTTTCTAACATCTTCGCTTGTGAGGCTCTTAGACGTATACCATTTTGGAAACCGGCCTTTGCCTAGAATAAAGATATTGCGTTCTATAAAGGAGTGAATTGTTTCATCTCGCTGGATACGTAGAAGCATTGTTAGAAGTCACTTTTATTTCATGCGCCAGTCGAAGAGCGTGGGGTATATATCAGAGCTCAAGGCCGAAGCTCCAACAACGGCCTCAATATCACGTCGCGACCTAGAATAGCCGATGAGGCTGCATCAGGTTCCCCAGCCTGCGACGTGATGTCCAAGTGATGAATGGCCGCATGGGACCGTTTTAATTCGCACGCGACCGTTTTAATTCTCAAAAACCAGGGTGAATTTAGAGAATTAAAACTGTCGCGGGCATACCCGTATTTACACGCACAAATCCAATTACGGAGGAAACGCAAAACTGTCGCCCCCCCCCCAAAAACCGGTTTAGGCTTACGCTCTAGAGAATTAAAACTGTCGCAGCCATGTGCGACGCGGTTTTGACGTACATTTCAGAGCACTGGAGGCCACCGACCACGAGTAACATGACCGGGCAACAAGCACAGCGAGATTTCAGCCAGTACCTGATGCATCACTACAACTGGATCCGGCCTAATTAATGTAGCGACGAGTTGACCCCGGGGGAAACCGAAGAAAATCTTAAAATGTGTCCTAGATGAGTTGATCACTACCGTTGGCACATAGCATCCCCTTGGAGACACTTGATAGACCGTCCCTCATGGCGGGCTTTTCTATTTTCGTACCGCATATCAATCAGTGAAAAGTCCCCAGCTTCCCGGCCCACCAAAGCCACTGTGAAGCTAGGAGGCGCCTCCAAAAAGCAGAGGTGATTCAGATCCATCACAGGTCGGGGTAATCGGCTTCCTCTCTCGATTGGCTCTCATGCCATTCCGCCCAACCCTTCTTCTCTGCTTCAAATTGCTCGCGGCACACGGTTCGGGGCTTGTACTCCACAATATCTCGTGTATCAGTTGCAAACACGTAGCGACAAGCGCCGGTCAAAATCATCGTCCGGTAAAATACTGCTTCAGCAAGACTTAACGTGGTGCCGCGCTGAGGGGGTGGAGAGCCAACACACGCAAACAGAAGATGTTTGGGGCTGAGTGGCATGAACAGTTTTGTACCTGGCACTCCCCAACCACCCTCAAGACTCAACGCTCCATCCGCACCAACTCCCACCCTCATGAACGGGTTATCGGTGGTTGGCCAGGTGACCCCAAGTGGAGCGTGCAGGATGGTCCACCGATGATTTGGCAACCGATTGATAGTGCTCTTGAGCACATGTTCGATCTGCCAGAGCCAAAATTTCCGCCCGTTCAGGACCTGCGCTTTAATGCCGTCTTCGCCATCCTCATTTTTCACACGTTGCAGCTTCAGGGGCAGCTTGCTGTAGGGCTCTACAACTGGAGGGGGCTCAGGCTGGGCTCCAACGGCTGAAGCTGCCTCGATTTGGGCCATGGACCATTCAATGGACTCAGACAGTAATGCTTCAAGCGTTTCATTTTGGCGTTTGATAAAGCTCTGCATTTGAGCAGGCGTTCGGACCGATTGCGCAACAGCAAAGCGGAACAAATTATTCCAATCCTCTCGGGTCAATCGCGACTCGCTAACTACTTTTGCTATGGATGCGAGTCCAGGACCTTCGAAATCACGATCAAGCCAGCGCTCGACTTCATCGCTGTCTTCAGCGCCAGAGAAATAGGTATAAAGATGCGGAAGCATGGCTAAGCTTTTGGTTGAAAGCGGCTTCCAGATCGCGCTTTTTTCGTGCGGCACTATCAGTCGGTAGGCAAGGACTTTGCCATCGATCATCCACTGCCGCAGGTACGCCTGAGGTACGTAGTGGTTGTCCTTTTTGAAGCTTTCCATTTCCGACTCTATCCTCAATTGCCCTGCGATATGGCAAGCCGCCATATTCATGTGCGCGACTCGTCAGCAAACCATGTCTCGAACTATCTTGGTGCTGACAACTTGCGCGGACTGGTGGATCCAGCCCTACATTTTCCTATCTGTGCCGTCTTGTAAGATTAGATCCTGTGTCCTGAATGTTGTTGCCGGTACTGTTCGCTCACGACAAACCAATCGGAGTTTTCCCATGAGCCAGAACGTAGTGCTAACCCCCGGCCGTCAGATGTACCACTTCGCCCAGCTTCGCGAGGAGATCGGTGACCTGGGCTTGATCGGCCTAATGGCCGATAGGCTGATGACCACAGCGCATCTCTCGGCCCCAATGGCCGTCCGGGCCGCAGCAGATCAATTTGAGATTCTGGGGGAAATACAAAACGGAGGCACAGTCTTTTCTGACATGCGAACGGCAAAGGGGCTGGGGCGCATGGCCGACAAAAGTGTGGTCTTGACTATCGACGCTTCGAAAAAAATCGATCATGACGGGCAATGATATGAGTCACCAAGAAAAACTGACTGATAGTGATACTCGCTTTGAACCGGGTGTGCCTATCAGCGCTCTTGACGAAAAGACCCGTTTTGACGGTGAGGACTTCTACAAGCACCTCACCGCAGAATTTGACGTGACAGAAAAGGCTTACCAGCCATTGAAGGAATTGCTGGCAGCGTATGGCATCGATCCCCAGGACATTTTAGGCTCTGAGTATCAAGAGGAGCCTGGCTCTCCAAGTCGCGACGACCTTATGCGGTTTGAACAGGCAAAGCTTACAGTCCTCGTGAGGCGGATGTCGGCACGTAGCAAAAAGTGGCGTCCGTATGTGTTGTTCTCAAAGCCATCGATGAGTGCCGTCCTCGGCTCCAAGGTACCCAGCAGCAAGCGCCATAAAAAAAATCGGGACGAGATGCTCCAGTATTACCTCGCCGAGCTTAAGGAGGGAATCCCAAGCTCAGCGCTGGATTCAGCCAAGCCATTGCTTGAGAAATCCATCAATTGCGAACTGCCGGGCGGAATCTTTGAGCAGCGGTCAATGCGAATGACGAAGGCTGTCTCAGATTACCTAGCCGCCCTTCAGCGCCAGCTTTTGGTACAGAATAACCGGGAAAACGGTTGCGCTGATCCATTAAAGGGCTTTGCGTTTTGGCCTACGCACGTCCCACCCGACTATGGTGCTGCTAAAGCGGTGGAATTCGCCAGAAAAGGTTTCGTCTCCACGCTTGAGGGTGTCCCGCCCGATGCATCCAGAGACATGGCAAGAGTCCGCTTGCTCAAAGATCATTTTCTGGATGCAGAAACGTCCCATTGGCGAGAAATGTGCGAGCTTAACAAGACCCTTCTTGATGATTTTCCAATTGAAATAACCAAGCTAGACCTAACGGCAACTGCAGGTGAAATTTTGGCGAATGTCGCTCAGGCTTTCGACGTTGACGTCTGCGAACTGCCCGACGATCTCGTCGGCCAGGCGGAGTGCCTTGTTCGCATCTACGGGCAAAAGCATTGTCCTAATACCGACATGATGAGCCCGTACAGAAAGGCATACTTTGATGACCTCCATGTCGCCCATCAAACAGCGATCGCCGCAGCACTGCTGTTTAGCGTGCAACGAACGTCTCGTCAGGTAACGCTCAGCCTCCCTGGTGAGACTCACTCTAAAATCTATGTGCACAAAGCTTTTCTTTCGGCGCTTGCAGCTAGCGGTGTAGATCTGAAGGAAAGTCTGGACACCAATGTTCAGAAGCTGGCTTTTATGGAAAAGCACATGGACACCAAGGTGCTGAACTACCTAACCTCCCTGTTCTCAGTCGCATCCATGGCCGATGACGGCCAGAGTAGCCACCTTAAAATGGAATACCTAGCGAGTCACCTCAACGTTAAAATCGACCGTACAACTCTCCTCGCTGAGCTTCCGCAGTTACTCAAGCCGTACAGCTGCTGTCTGGCAGATGAGCTCATGGCTCACTTCATGACTGTCTTGAATAAAAACACTGACAACCCCTTAGCGTGAACCCCATGAAGGTTAAACGACTGCTCTACCAAGCTCTTCACCTCTGCGGCTCGGAAGCTTCTCGGTATCGGTGCGTTTCCGATACGAAATCGATAAATGCCACTGCTGCGGCAACCGCAAGCCGAGCATGCCTGGGCTGCACCTTGCCATGTCCGGTACCGTACAAACCTCTCAACTGCGTGAGATTGCTGGTCAACTGAGAGAGGTTGCGGAGGATATTCTTGATGTTTTCAGCGTCCTTAGCTACTTCACTGACTCCGTCGGGAACCAGCTGCAATGCTTTGGTGACCTTTTTCGTCAGATTGCCTAGGTCATCGGCCTTGGTGAACGGAGTTTCTCGTTTCGTGAGAATGGACTTACAGCAGCTTTTTACCAGTTCTTTGGCCGTCCCGATCGCCAATTCGGGGTCTGAATCGACGGCATATTCCCGACGTTCAATTTGCTTCGCCATCGATCCGGCGCTCAGCGTCTCAACAACAACTCTCGCTCGCATGACCGACCTGGTTGCGTTCGCTTCTGTCGAAGCGCTGCTCATCAGCCGGTAGGAAAAGCGTGGGCGGCCGGCGATTTGCTGCTCTTGGTACAACTCCCAGCCAGCGTTCTGGAGTTGATCGTTGAAATGCTCAACTAGCTTAATCGCTTCTTCTCGTTAGGGGCGAACCACGGGATGCACCGTTTCGCAGAGAAACCGGAGAAATGCCTCAGCGCTCCCATCGAAGAGATTGAGTCTGGAGTCGCTGAAGATCCAGTCATCGTTGTTATAGCGATGCTGCCAAATGTCGCCGACGACGTCTTTTTAGCGACTGTCCGTGGAGGGAAGGGTTTCAAGCTCGTACAGCCGACTCGGGAACTCAACATCATTGAGCTCCCCATACCACGGCACGTTCTCTAGACGTAGGCCGTCCGTGATGTTTTGCCGCACCGATTTCGGTAGGTTGGAAGACTTCCCGGAACGCCAATCCACTTGGTACTCACGTGCAGGCCCGATCAGCGCAAAGTACGCGTTGCTTTGCTCGTGCTCAGTTAAGGCACTCATTACCAAAGTCTCCGTTCTTGCAACACGAAGGTGCACCCGGAGCTCAACGGACTGGCTCACCTAATTCATATGGCTATTTTATCCCTCGCTTACCACAACTATTCTGCTGGGAAGCAGGAATCGACGATGCCAACAAATTGGTGATAAAACTCCTTATCGACATAAACCAAGGATATATCCCATGGCTCCACGTACTCCCCCTAAAGCACCCCGCATGGCCACTGGATACGACGCAAGCTATTCGTGTTCTCACTGTGAGACCGACAACCTAGATCGCTTCGAGGATCTGAATGACCGTACGTGGACCTGCAAAACCTGTGACCAACCGGTGCTGGTTGAGCTTGAGGATAGTGACGGCAACAAGCACTTTGTACGCCGCTGCCCAGCCCAGGACCTCGAAGCAGGCGACTTCATTTATCAGGAGCATGATGTAGATGCCGGTGCTATCCAGGTTCTGGCTTCAAGCAAGGCGATGGTCAAAGGAAATTTTTGGCATCTAGCCTTGGAAGGGATTGGTTCTGAGCGTGTCCACCCGGATCGCTACTACAACCGCATTCCCTGAGCCGCAACCAAGTCTACGTCGTGACAGCGCAACTCGAGCTCTATCTACACAGAGCTCTTTTATGTTCGACCATACGATTTGCCTGAGCCGCAGCCTACCATTTGAGCCCGTTGAATGGAGCGCAGACCTCTCCGGTATCCAAGCCGCAACATGTTGGATGATTTTGTCGGATGACAAACTCTAACAGTGGCAGGTACGCTCGGCGCTCTACCCTAGGACAACTGTATCGCCCATGCGAAACGAGCGGGCTATCCAGTCAAAGCAGGAGCGCTTATCTATGCCAGACACCACTCTTTCTGATCAACAACTGATCGACACCTTCCTTCCCCAGATCTTGGAAAATGAAGCCAAAGGCGTGCTTCAGGATCTGCTCGCTCAGCCCATTCTAGCCATGCAGTTTCTTTTCTTTTCAGAAGAGGCAACCCGAAAGGCCATCAAGCATGTGGCGGG
Source organism: Pseudomonas moorei (assembly GCF_008801475.1). Taxonomy (GTDB): domain Bacteria; phylum Pseudomonadota; class Gammaproteobacteria; order Pseudomonadales; family Pseudomonadaceae; genus Aquipseudomonas; species Aquipseudomonas moorei. Next base: position 465,921 of record NZ_VZPP01000002.1, read on the forward strand.
AATTTTTGACGAGTGCTACCGGTCAGGGCATCTGAAGGTTGCCATGAGCCATGAAAATGGCTGCCTCTACGGCTATGCGTTGTTGTTCGTTCATCCAGACCCAAACGTTCCACGCTATTGTCACAAAATCTTTGTTTTCCCAGAGTTTCGCGGCCACGGTATTGGCTCACAGATTCTCAATGCGCTGATCGAAGATCCGCGCGATACCTTCCTGTTGTGCGGCTATGACCTGATAGATTTTTACGAGAATGCTGGGCTTGAGCAAAAAGGCGCATTCACGGCTCCAGGGAAGCAACAAGGATTTTCACTAACTCAAGGTATGTACGCAGACCTAGTTGTGATGGGCACACGAGGAGCAAGTGTGGCGGCAGGGGTGTTCATGCTCAACGATGACGACGTAAAGGCGCTATTGGCTTACGCCTGACCTCATTTAAGCAAGCTTTGAAAAAAGCGCCGCACACCACGATGCATGAACTGATGATCAAAGCGGGCTTCAAAGAGGCGTTCAAACGTAGTCTCGATAATTACTGACGTTTGCAAGCAAGCTTGGGGGGTGGACTGTAGCTTCGCCGAAATGAAAGTCAGCGTACAAAATCCTGACAATCACAATAAAGAGCAAATCAGGGGTAATTCAGGCCATCCTTTTTTTGCTGTGACAGAGTGCCGTTCGAAATTTGATTTTTTTCACATGTAACCAATTGATTTTAAACAAAATATTTAACAGCTGTTTTTCACCATGCAAGGAGTATAGATTTTAGATTATAAATAGCGCTCTGTGACATAACGTGAAGGAGGATCAAATGTTCAAGGATGCGCTGGAGGAACAGGGACCTTGCCTAAGTACCAAGCTGGCGAGTTACCTAGTTGAGAAGCACGGCCTCTCTTCTGACGCGGCTCGCCAACGCATAAGCCGTGCTTCAGATGAATTTCAAAAGCTGAAGAGCTTGCCCTTCGCACGCGGCGCGACATTTGTATACCTCAAAATGCAGTATGCGACGGATGAGTACTGGGAAAACCTTTACGAAGCAATTTTCTCCGTCGATGGTGCCTACTCGTGGGCACTAGCTGCTGTACTTTGCCGTGAGATATTGCCAGTCCATCACTTTCACATCGCCTGTGGCGCACCGATAGCTCAGAAGCGGCATATTGCCTCCGCTGCTGTCCTCAAACGCATGACAGAGGCTGGCGTCTTGGTGGTGACAGACCAGCCAGGAATTGGACCATGCGTGGTGACTAGACAGATATCTATAAGCCCGGATTTGGATGCAATCTCAGCCGGTGTCCGTGCACGTCTGATGGCAGAATCAGTGCTTCTCGATAGCATCAAGGAATGGCTACGAAACCTAGCGTTCGCTAGCTACAACAGCGTCCTCCTCCGAGGAGGAATTGAAGAGAAGTTACCTAGCGTCGGCACCTTTAACTGGGATCTCAGCGCTCCGAGCTACAGCACCGCTCTAGCTGATCGTGGCAAAGGCGAACTCAAGCCTGGATTCATCGCGTGCGATGTTCTCCTACTGGACAATGTCAGCGTCAGCGCAATCAAACCTTTCCTCCACAAAGTTAAAACACTCCAAGCATTGGGGAACATTGGTCGCGTGATGTTCCTCTTGGTCGGACAGCGCTTCGAAAACGACGCATTCGCTGAACTGAGATCGGCCGGTGTCATACCCGCGACACCTGAGTCTCTTTTTGGGAAGGACGTGGCTGAGGCATTCCGCGATCTGACCAAAACACTAAAGAACGCCGTACAGGGAGTGGTGGACTCCGGAAAGCTCGACGATGTCATCACAAGGCTAAGCAAGCTCGAGGGGGCTTTAGGGAACATGCGAGGATCCTTCTTCGAACTACTCATTGCCGAGCTCGTTCGGAAGACTTTTCCTGGGGAGGTTCAGCTCAACAAAATCTGCTCGGGTGTGGACGGTAAGGCTGAGGTGGATGTCTGGGCTGTGAAAGACGGAGTTTCAGCCCGATTCATCGAATGTAAAGGTATGGGGCCTGGCATCCTTGTTAGTGATGAGGAGATAGACCTATGGCTAAATACTCGCATTAAGCGGGTCAGGCACCATTTGCAACACATAAAATGGGACAAACCCAAACCACAGTTTGAACTGTGGACGAGTGGACTTCTGTCTCCTGAAGCCCAGCAACGGATCGAAAAAACACGCATCGCAAACAGTGCCAAATTTAACTTGATCGTGTGTGGCCCCGAGGATATTCGACAGGCTGCTAAATCTGTGGGGGATGCGTCTTTACTGAAAACCTTGGAGCACCACTTTATCCCTGTAATTCACCCTTGATTTTTTGTACTCCTTCTAAGTTCAAGGCTCGACTCGATGGTTGGCAGTAGTAGTCAACAATTCCCGGACAAAGAATTGAGTTTTCTTCCGCAATCTCCAACAGTGCGAAGCTGTTGTGCTGATGCGGCCCTGTCCAGTTGTAACGCTGAATGAGCTTTGTTAGTGCATGGAAGTCCTAGCGATAGGCGGACACCATCGCCCATGGTGATGGGATTATGAAGGTGTGATTGCTGGCCGCTTACTGCAGCGCGACGACTAAACCAAGGCAAATTTCACTGGCCCAGGATCCGCTACGGATCGGAAGTGAAGCTTGATAAAGAGCAACCTCAGTCCTGGTGTTAGGTTTGCATAGGCAGCGGGTCGGCGCAGGCGGCTCGATACGTAGGACCACACCGGCACCCCAAATGCCATCCCTGTCCAGCATCGCCTCAGTAGACCCCATATTCGATCCTCATCAGGTGATCAAGGACCTGGGAATAGCCCTTGGCATCTCCCAGTAGGCTACAGGGAGTTCGCTTGTCCAAGGCAAGAGCCGGCCTTGTAAGCCATTCAGACGCTAGTCGATCATTGCCCAGAACGTAAGCAGCCTGATACTGAACCTGATCCCGACGAGCTAGGTAACAACGATACTGGCTGCTCCAGCAACGGGCACGTGCGGAGGGACACCGACCAAGTAAATACATCGCTGGCATATTTGCCTCCGGTAGCTCCCTGTTCCTTTGGATAAGGCTCACCTTACTGCAATAGCCACTCAGAAGCATCGTGGAGAGATGACCGGTAGCATCGACGCGGATCATTGGGCCAGGTCACGAATGAAACACGCGCAGCCGTCCGGATCCGAGGCTGGCCACTTTACGGTGATGGATTTATCACCCAAAGGCAGCGAGATGACCACCATCTCTTCTATTGCTCACCTTGGTACCGCTTTAACCAGAACGAAAGCCGGCAAGATTGCAGGCGATTGATCCCGATATGTCGGTAGCCACTTGCGGATTACACTGGCGTTGATGCCGTGGCGGATGGCTACGCTGGAAATCGGCGCTCCAGCCTGCAGGCATTCCTAGACGACCTGAGCTTTAAATGGTTTGGGATAAGAGCTTCGTTGGCGCATGAAAACCCTGTCTATAAGGGCGATCGCGTCCGCTTAAAAATACGCGGACACCATCGCCCTTGATGCTGGAGTTCGGTAGGTGACTTGGCCGGACGGTTACACTAAATTACCTTCCGACCCGCTTTCTCCCGTGATAAAAGCCAATCACACCCATAGAGCGCACGGACTGCCTTACGCCATTTGGGACAGGCTTTCCAACAGGACGGAGAAGCAAGATGCATTTGAAGCGGATAAGGGCGTCAAATTTTCGTGCGTTTGGCGACGGTACGGTTGCCCCATCACTTGATTGGGAGCTTGCCCCAGGACTGAACATCCTTGTCGGGGAAAACGATTCCGGTAAAACCTCTGTAATCGACGCGATTCGCTACGTGCTGTGGACAACCAGCTACGAGTTCATTCGCCTCTTCGAAACTGACTTTCACATCACGGGCACGACACGAGCACGCTCTCTATTCATCGAAGCCACACTTGTGGACCTAGACCCCGAGCAAGAAGCCTCAGTTCTCGAATGGATGACCCACGAAGCAGACGGGTCTCATAGCTTGATCGTTTTTCTGCAGGCGCGTTGGGTACCACCGAAGGCCAACAAACGTGGACGGGTCGAGGCAATTACCTGCTCGGGCCCGAACGGCACGGGGCCAGAGATCGGCACGGCGGTTCGCGAGCTCATCCGAGCCACCTACTTGCGCCCCCTTCGAGATGCCGAAGCCGAGTTGCGCCCTGGTCGCCAGTCTCGGCTGTCCCAAATTTTGGGCGCTCATAAACGCATTGATGGGCAGGAGCAAAATGACTTCGACCTAGCGGCTCCTGCTACCGTCCCTAGCAACCTGGTAGGGCTGATGGCGTTTGCTCAGCATCACCTGGGCGAACATCAGGTCATCAGAGACGTCCAGGACGACATCAACGACAACTACCTGAACAAGTTCGCGTTTGCCGGCGATGCTTTGTCCTCACGTATCCAGATCGCTCCGGAGCTGGGCCTGCAGCCCATTCTGGAGCGCTTCGAATTGGCGCTGCTGCCATCCTCCACCATCGATCCAGGTGAGCGGTGCATTCGCGGACTCGGCTATAACAACGCTCTGTTCATGGCGACCGAACTGGTTCTGCTGCGGGACGGTGATGAACTCGGACTGCTGCTGATCGAGGAACCCGAGGCCCATCTCCATCCGCAACTGCAGGAGCGCGTTCAGCTGCTCCTCGAACGCACCTCCAAAGCGGCGGAGCCAGATAGCCGCCCTGTTCAGATCATCATGACTACCCACAGCCCATCTCTGGCGGCGGGTGCGGACATCGCAAGTCTGACCTTGGTAAACCGTGCGCGACTATTCAGCTTGGCTCACGGGAAGACCAAATTGCTGAAAAGTGATTACGAGTTTTTGAGGCGCTTTATCGATGCCACCAAAGCGAATCTGTTCTTCGCTCGCGGCGTTGCGATCGTGGAAGGGCCAGCAGAAGCGCTGCTGCTGCCCGCTCTTGCTGCGGCTTCAGGATATTCGTTCAACGAATACGGCATTTCTTGCGTTAACGTCGGCGGAGTTGGGCTTTATCACTACGCGCGAATCTTGCAGCCGATTGATGGCTCGGCGATTCCCATTCCTGTCGCCTGTATTACGGATCGTGACATCGTTCCCAATGAGGCCACCTACATATCTCCTCCCAAGAACAATCGTAAGCGATTCGAAAAAGACTACACGCCAGAGGAAGTCGAGGCACTGGTCAAAACGAAGGTCGACCGCGCCCAGGGTGGTAGCACAATTGTCTGCGTCTCCAACAACTGGACGCTGGAATTCGATCTCGCCCTTCATGGATGTGCCCAGTTGATGCATGACGCAATTCACCTGGCGAAGAAGGCAGATTCGAGGGGTGAGCGGCTGACGGAGGAAGATGAGAAGAAGACGCTCGTCGATGCAGGCGAGCGTTGGAAAGAACTCTCGAACGCCGGACACTCGCCAGTGGAACTGGCGTCACTCATTTACCAGCCGCTCGTTGAAAAAGAGGCATCAAAAGCGATCACAGCCCAATACGCTGCTCACCTGATTTCAACAGGCGACTATGGGAAAGGCGATGAGTTGTTCAACAAGCTGCCGCCTTACCTACAGCAGGCGCTACGACATCTGACTGGCAGGGCTAAGCCATGACAGTCCCTGTGATCAATGCTGCCGACCTTGCGGCTCTACGCGAACTGACACCCGACTTGAACTTCGATGATCAAGAGCGGCGCGCCGTATTGCTGGAGAACCAGTCTCGTGACATCAACGCCGCGCCAGGCAGTGGCAAGACCACGGTACTAGCCGCGAAGCTCCTGATGCTGAGCCGCAGATGGACCTCAAGCCGCGCAGGCGTTTGTGTGCTCAGTCATACCAATGTCGCCCGTGATGAGATTCAACATCGGTTAGGTACAAGCCATGACGGGAGTCGCCTGCTCACACATCCCCACTTCATCGGGACGATTCACGCCATGGTGAATCAGTTTCTGGCTCTGCCCTATCTGCGAAGCAATGGGATGACTGTCGATGTGATCGACAACGATATCTTTGCTCGCCGAGCAGTGGCGTTAGCCCAAGCTAACTTTGGCTTGAAGCTTTATATGCAAAAGAATGCGAGCGTCGCGCCCATGCTAGAGGGGTTGGTGTACAAAGGTGCCTCACTGGACCTCGCCAGCGAGTTTGGCTCGCTTCCTAAACCAGGCGCGAAAACCCTTCCGACAATCGTCGGTATCAAAGAAAAACTCGCTGCTGAAGGGGTTTTCCGGCACGCGGACATGTTCGCGTACGCAGAACGTTTGTTGACCCTTTTCCCTAAGGTTCGCACCCTGCTATCCAGACGGTTTCCTATCGTCTTCATCGACGAAATGCAGGACACGTCCTGGGAGCAAGAGCGTTTGTTGCAGCTGATGTTCGATGAGACCGTCACCATTCAGCGCTTCGGCGACATCAACCAGCGAATCCTTGGAAGCTCGGAAGGCGCGGAAAACCTGACTTTCCCTCGAGGCGACGTACTTCCGATCTCCTCCAGCAAGCGCTTCGGTCCCCACATCGCTAAGTCCGTGTCTAGAGCACAGCTGGCAGGTACCGCTGTTACCGGAGAGGGCGAAGACCGTCACGCGTCCATGCTGATCGTCTACAGCACCGGGCGAGTACAGGAAGTAATCTCGACGTTTGGAGACCATGTACTAGACCGGTTCAGCGATACCGATCTTACTAGGGGAAAAGTCAAAGCCCTTTGCGCTCGCAAACAGGGCGATGCTCTAACACAGATAGCAGGCCGTACCCTCCTGGACTACTGGCCGGCTTCGGGTGGCGACCAATCACCCGGACTCAAGCTTGTGCGATTCTGGGCGCTTCTCGGGGGGCCCAAGCCTGCCGTAAACGCATCGTTTTCATCACGATTTGAGGAGATCCGCAGAGCGCTGTTTCTGGTACTACGCGCGGCCAAGGCAGAGATTGTCGAAGGCTTGAAAACCGATCATCAGTTAATTCGAAAACTGCGTGATGCTGATGAAGATGTTTCAGCCTTCCGGCTACTGATTCGTGATCTGTGCATGAAAAACGTGAGCAATGCGGATGAAGCTAGGCGTATCCGCATCGTGAATTTTTTATACGTGAGGCTGCGCCCTTTGCTCCCAAATCACATGACACCACAGATATTCGCCGCGCTCCCGGTTTTTGAGCGACCAGATGCCATGGCTATTAACGGAGCCCACCGGTCCATGTGCGCTATCGAAAAAAATGGTCGCAGCTTAGATATTCATATCGGCACCCTCGCCTCGATGAAAGGCGAAACGCATCTGGCAACACTCGTCATGGAGTCTCTAGGCCATCCAAGTCGTCGCTTCGACCTACAGCTGGCATTACCCATCATTGCTGGGATTGGCACTCGCTCCGGGAAAATGCCTGAGACTCAGCTTTCTCAATTTCGAAACCTATATGTCGGTATGTCGCGACCTACCAGCTTTCTGTGCTTGGCAGTCAATGCAGAACGGGTTTCAGACGAGTGTAAAACGGCATTGACCGATCAAGGTTGGACCATCACCCATCTGCTATAGCAGGCCAGGGGTTCAGCCTTCAAGAACGAGGGCTTGCTGACAGGCTTTGAGTCGTTAGCACTTCACCGTCCAGAGCTGTGACACCATCACTATCGCCACGCGTACCCGCGTAATCCACTTTAGCCAGTAAATCACTGATCGTTAGGCTGGTTGTTGGCGCTGATACGATTTTGACCCAGGCTGCCGGAAATCATTGACCCTCCCGAATACAGAGCAAACGATATCTTGGCGTGGGATTTCAGAGGCCGATTTTAGGTCACCCAAAATCAGCAGCCTGGGTCAAAATCACATCAGCGCCAACACATAGAACTCAATGATTCTGTTTTTAACTAACAGCGAGACTGGCATGCGTCAGCGGCATTGGAAGGAGAAATAAGATGCCGCTTAAGTGCAGATTTTTCTAAAGGTCATCCTTCGGCTGCTAGATATTCCTCAGACTGCGACGCCTGCTATAGACAAGGAGCCGACTGTTACCTCGGCTTCTTAGGCTTAGCAGTACCCATTGATTCGAGGACCTGTTCGAAAGCGTTTGCCAGATCTGTCTCCGACGCTTGGGGCACCCGAGGTCGGCGCGGAACTTTAGGTGATCGAGTGGCTTTGGATGCTTCCGGTTCGATGTGCTCCATAGCAGAACGCTCGCTTTCATTGAGGGACGAATGGAAAACCTTGTTGATGACTCGATTAACTCGATCGGTACGCGCAAACTTTACGACTTTTGACCTCAGGTCACTTGGTAGCTCAAAAGGGCAACGCAGATCCATCCGACTCCCTGTTGTACGGTTTTGAAGTGCCTGCAGGTGTAACTCTTCCACATCTTTTTGGTTGGTTGCGTAGGCTGGCGAGCGGTATGCACGAGTAATATCGTTGATGTCTATGCACAAACGACCAGATGATCGAGCTTCTATATATGCAAGCTTTATCAGCTGAACGACAAGCCGCTTAATACCAAAGGTAGATCTATATATCTCATTCACGAGATCATCAAGCGGTGCCTGAATATGGCCAGCACTGACCCTGACGCACTCAGCGACATAAGTTCGCCAATCCAAGCCGTCCGGAGCATCCGGCAGCATAATTCGCGGCTCTGAAAGCAAACGTTGCTTGTCCTCGCTGTTCCGACCGAGCAGCTTATGCACCAGACTGTAGTTAGAGACGTATATCATCGGCGGACCGATCGCCGCCATCGTCAACAGAATGTCGGTAACCTTAGAAGCGCCCTGGCCTGTATTAATATGCTGGGTTTCCTCTAATATCAACATTGAAACACCGTCTCTATTTACACGCCGGCGACACTCAATTAACAGCTTTGCAGAGTTATAACTGGATCTTTGTTGTCCATCTAACACAAAATCTGCAAGCAACTGTCGACCCCCGGCTTTCCCTCTGGCACTTGCATACCAGTAAGAGACCAATTGGAGCGTTCCCTCGAAGTGGTCACACGTGAAGCCAAGAGGTGGCGGTAGAACTTTCCGTAAAGCGGTAATAGTCTGGCTTTTGCCAATGCCTGCTAAGCCTGTTAGACAAACAGGTGCAACCTCCACATCCGGAGGGTTGTAAACTCGGGAAAGGTACGCAGTCTGGCTCTCGAACAGCTTTCGACTGTACAGTGACGCCCGGGCCACCATCTCCTTAATAAATTCTAGAGAAAACTCATTCGGTAAATAGATTTGTCTTAGAGCATCAGCAAGGACCTCTGCCCCCATCAAAGCATCCAGACTACCTAAAGCCTGGACCGGGGCGGGACTGACCGTGACCCTCTCACGGATCTGTTCAATGTCGGAGCATCCATCGAACCGAGCGAGAATTCTCTCATTCATTTCGCTGCCCTCTAAAACGATTGTAGTCCGCTATATCGCGCTGCGCTGGCGCTCCCTTACCCGCTCGACCGAGCTTACGTACCCCACTGCCCCATTCTTCTCCAGTATTTCTATTGAATCTGTCTATATACTCCTGCTGCATAGCCGGCCTTTCTTCCCTAAGTGCGGCTGCGCCTGCACGACGCATCGTATCGATCTCTTTTAGGTCTTGCAGGGATATATCAATGCTACCAGGCAAGGTACTCGCGGAGCGGACAATATCCAATTCAAACAGTACCCCTTCTACTTCAACCCATATATGCCGTACACACATGGTCATAGCGAAAGCTGTAATCTTGATTGCACCATTCCTGGCAACCCGATCAAATACCCGAGTATTCATCAGTGCTTGAGATCTATATTTTCGTCCATAAAAATAAACGGCGTCTTTCTGTATCATAGCGGAATGCTGTGTAAGGAAAGTTCTCACTGCCGTATCAAATGGCATTCCAATAGAGCTGTTCCTACAGCGACTATCTAAATAATTCCAAATGTTGTGAGGTGTCGGCTTGAAACCAGTCAGCAACATCTCCTCCGACATACGACGCCCAGCATCAGAGGTGTGGTTGTCCCATAGAACCTGAAAAATTTCACGCTTGGCCATTTCGACGAAATTAAGCTTGCTGTGGAAGTATGTTGGTTGTTCAAAGCTCTTTTTATCCCTCGGGTGGGAAGATTCAACAGTGGCCTTGGACTGCCCAGAATAAACCGGTGTCAACTCAAAACTCCCCAGCCAATTTATCTCAGGCTCGCATTTTAACCCTGCTCCTGGGCCTCTATCGAAAACGACACCTCCAGAAAGGCCGACACATGGCCACTCGCCTGGCTTGATCTCCATGCCGAATAGCTCGCCAAACCTCACCTTATCTACTGCCATTGAAAACAGAGCCATCCTATAGGCAGCCATATTCTCCTTCCCTTCCGAGAATCCTATGCCAACCACCGCTCCGGATAGACCGCATACAGCACGCACGACGCAAAAGCTATCCACGGCGCTACCCTCTGTAAGGCCAGTTAGCTTCTCCGAGATGTAATAGCCGTCGAACTCTACGCGCTGGTTCACATTGGTCAATCGCTCAGAAAAACTCCCCTGCGAGCCCGATTGCGCACGCTTTTTGTGCGCTCCTTTCAACTCGCGTGCAAGCGCATCTGGACTGATCATTTTCTTCAGCCAGTATTTGAACTGCACCTGAGACGGAAAAGGCTGGCCTTCCGGGTGACCGAACACTCTAGTGCCGTCCTTCTTAATATGGACAACACACTTAAACTCCCTAGTAAGAACGACGTTGTATAGGCTCTCTTGCGTCTTGTATGAGGATTTAAATTTCAGAAATCCAGAAAGAATCTTTTCCTTCATGTCTGCCGTGACGGGATACCCAAATTTACGTCCTTTTGAAGATGGTCTACCTAGTTTCCGCACGCGAGAAGGATCACCCCGATTCCAACCACCTATTCGGTGAAATTTTGGTAGTAGAGCCCATTTGTTATGGCCGAAAATAATGTAACTGTAAAACCAAAATCTAAGTCGCCCAGCATTTTGCTGGGGGCGTTGACTCTTAGCGTGAGCATTGATTATGGCGTTTGGGTTATCACTCGCCAAGATCTCTAAAAAACGACTTACCAATTCCGCAATAGCCATATACCGGCGATCAACTTTTTGGTCATAGCTCTCTTTCTTCGATCTCCGCAGACTTTCAAGATGTGGAATAGCAACACCCTGTACGGGCTCGAGCCAAGGTGGATAGATCCCGCTAGAATTGTCACAAATCAGCAAGTCATTCTCGAGTGCCTCCTCAAACTCTACTGCTGATATTGTAACGAGCTGAGCACTGACATCATTCCCATCATCGGCGAAAAGAATGAGCCTAACTCGGTTTCGAGCCGAGTCACTCTGCAGAAAATGATATACGGCTCCTTTTGATAGACAGAGGAACCCCTCTGGAGCGATTACACGCCCGCCAATCATCACTTTTCTGACTCCTCAAAAAGCGTTCCATAGACAGAGAGCAGATCTTGCTGTTCGCTAGTTAACGGATGATCGATGAGTATTGGTTCGAATAGATTTACTAGAAGTTTGCGGTTCCAGACATCTTGGTAGAACCTAGCAATAAATTGATCGCGATTGCCCCAGCGTGCTCCATATCTAATCATGACCTGCGCTACCGGGTATCCCGCTTTAACAGCTTCCTGAATATCACAACTGAATTCCTCAAACAATTCCAGGCTATGCGTGGCAGGTAAGTCGTGCATGGAAAATAGTAAATCCAGATTTGCTATTACCGCTGATTCTATTAAATCTAAAGAAACCTGCACTGTTCTTATCCCGGCGCTGGAATAGTATTCTTTCTCCAGTTTGGCTCTAAGCTGGGCGTGCTCTCGGTCTTTTCTCTGCTGTACCGGTGTTTTGACACTGGATCTTCTTCTCTCAGTAAATGATTCTATTTTATCCTTTACCGACCAGTTCACTGCATAGGGAATTCCATCATGTCCTTTCATGTACAACAAAAGATCGCCCTGGTACGGGTAAGGAACTTTATGCCGATTACCTTCCTCGTTATCAATGGCGATTTCATAATGTTTAAATCCTATTTCAGTCGCGATTTCTAATGTCCCACGCAGAGGGTTAGGAAATGTGCCTTTGATCAACGGGTGACCACGAAGGGGATGCCCTGTAGTAACAGGCGAAAGCATCTTCTGCTCATGTATATCGAGCAAATCAGGATGATAAAGCGCGAGTTGCGTAAACACCCGCTCTGGTGTGGACAGCGTATGTAAGGTGCGGCCGAGTTTCCGACTGTTCAACCTACTAATACGAGAACCTTTAGGAGCTTCCCTAGGTACCGCCATCGTAGACGGGACATACACATCTCCCCATTTGAAACGGGCTTGGCGGCTCACTATCAGTCCAAATTTTTGCTGCGGTGTCATTTTTGCATTCCAATGTCCTTGAGCCTTTCACCCAGTAGCCAGGAAATCACTAGGAGAAGACCGCATACTTCAAAAAGCAGGCACACTTAGGCCTCGCTATTCACGACAAGTACTTTTCTCGGGATGAGCGGAGCCGCGCAGGGCTTGACGCCTTACGCGAAGGGGATAGACAATGGATTTGTCAGGGACGAAAATCTGACATATCCACGAAGGCCCAAGCTGACACTTGGGCCTTTGTCTATCTGACTCCTAGCTCCTCTGTTTAGCTAGATGCCATGACAATTCCTCATTCTGATTCCACATACGCTCACCTGAGATGATCCGAAAGGACGCCTTCGGCGGCTTATCGATTTGGACCATCTCTCCCAAGGCTGGGTCTTCACCTTCACGTAATGCGGGCAGTTCAGTTGGCGTTTTCGCCGATTCCTGTCCTGGATAGTTCTTTGGAGAAGTTTGGTAAAGCGAATCATGTTACCGCTAGAAAATGCTCGCTGACAACCTAAAAAGTTTGAAAAAATACACTTTCATAGGCACGCCTAAGGGACTTTCTCGCTAAGTTACTACCTAAAAATTATTGAATTCTCCCCCAGACAAAATCTTAAAACACAAAACATTCGTTTTGATTATCTCGCCTTTATTATAATAATCCGCTGAAAAGCAAAACTTTATAACTTAAATGACTTTTACCATTTGCGCTAACATGAGTAACGTAAAGAACTTACCTTATGTGTGAGCTCAGGGCATGAACCTCGCATCAGCCGGCTATCTAGATCAACAGTTGAACGTAACTTTGCGCTGGCTTGAGGATGAAACATTTTTCAGCCTTTGCAGCCGTCATCACTTCTTTAATGGCCAATTGGCTTCCGCGATGACATCCATGCGGCTAACGAACCCCTCCCCACTCAAAATTAAACATGACTTTCCATATAACCTAGATACTCTTGATGAACAATTGCTATCCGCATGGGGAAATCCGGAGACTATCATCTCTAAACACACAATACTTCCAATGTTTTTCCCTTTTCAGTCGGATTCGAATATCAACGCTGCTATTTTGGCATTGCATAGTTCAAAGCTTGGCTCGATTAAATACTGTCTAGGCCTCATCACAAGTCGCTTTGGTGCAGAGCACCCCTTGAAGGCATGTCGGGCATGCATAAAAGCCGATGCCGCAGCTTATGGGGTTTCCTACTGGCACCTTACTCATCAGTATCCAGGCGTCATAGTGTGTCCAGTCCACCGTAAGATGCTAATGGAGAGTCATCACAATCGCAGATGGTCTGCGCGTTTTAGTTGGGTTCTACCAAGCCAAGACTCATTAACTGATCACTTAGAAACTGTGTTCGAATCTAGAACTCAGGATTTACTTGTACAATTGGCAACGGCCGTAATTGAACTTGCAGCTCTCGGACTGCACCGGCGCTTTGACCTTCAGCTTGTGAAAACTGTCTACCGAAATGCATTAGGCCGATTTTGCAGTTCCGGGCAAAATTTGAAGAGCATTGCCTCTTCCCTATCCCACCTTACTTCACTGCTCCAGCCTTATCATCCGCTCACATGTCTTCCAACGACAGCGGAAGGTGCAGCTTCCTACATTGAGCAACTAACCCGCAGCCCGCGAGGGCATTGCCATCCGTTGAAACACTTGATCATGATTATCTGGCTTTTCGGCGATATGGACTCGTTTGTGGAAGCCTACGATCACCAAGAAGCTAAGGAAGGCCAAGCGGTATTAACCATTGGCGGAAGGGACAGGATTTCACCGGGAACTGAACGTATACCGGAAAAATCTTTGGCGCAAAAGAGTATACGCAGGCCAAAAGTGCTAAAGCCCCGTCTCCGCATTCAAATATTGGAGCGTTTGGCAGCTGGCAAGCCGAAGACTCAAGTTTGCTCAGAGTTCGAGATTTCTATATCTACTGTAAATAGATTACTTCGTGAAGAGCCTTTGGTAGAACGCTCATGGGCTGAAATTCAGCGCAAATCTGCATTGATTCAGCATCGAAAAAATTGGATGGCTACAGTTAAAGAAACCACACACCCTAGCGCTAAGACTGTCCGCGCTCGCACCCCTGAGCTTTATGCATGGCTCTATAGAAACGATAAAGCCTGGCTTCTCTCGCAAACTACTAAATTACCTTCCGGTCGGATTGGAAATAATTCGCGTATCGATTGGGAGGCACGGGATGTAGACTTAGAAATATTCATTAGAAAATCCCTGATTGAAAAGTTTGGAAGCGATAAAAACCTTAGATTAGATAATTTTGAGATCTTCTCCTTAGCTCCGACCCTATCATCTTGTTTAGAAAATAGAAGTCGATACCCTCGTACCCGCGCGTTGATTTCACTAATAAAAAAGAACAGTTAACCTGAGAGGAGCACCTGGTAAAAGTTACTAGTGTGAATTCGGACGGGGCGACCAGCTTTCGGCGAGCATGGCGGCCACCGCTGCGGCCCGGCCGTGCCGACCACAAGCCGCTCCGTCCTGTCTGTACTACGACTTACCACGCCCTCCACACTGCGAGCTAAAGAAGCGGCCGGATTAATCGACGCTGCCTTGCTAGTCCCCGACGATTAGGGTGCCGATATCTGGCAAAGCGTGGGCTCATAACCGCATGTTCCCACTACTGCTCTATCACTCTCAATGATCGGAACAAGAAGGCGGCCAACCAAATATAGGATTTTCTAACGATATATAGTGAATTTTGCTACACATCGCTATATTTGCGTATTGGTCGATCATCGCTATGAGCGTTGAATAAATTGCAGTGCAACGCGACAGGCAGCTCTTGGCCAGGTCCAGCCACTTGTGCGGGAGTGCCACGTAAGCACCCTTTATCCGTTGATATAAATGCAAGCGCAGAGCCTCTAGCTCAGGCGTTCCCGGAATTTCTAGTCCTCCAAAAACGGAAAAACCGGCTAGCGCCGGCTTTTCCCCCCTCCAACCAGATGGTCAAGCCACGCCGGTCATGAGGGTTAGTTGTTGCGCGAACTATGGCGCAATAGAGGCCGTAATACAAGGGAACACAAAGCAGGCTACGACGCACGTCTGGTACTGGCCCGTCTCTGCCTTACGAAGGCGGTTCTGGCTTGGTTGCGTCCTTCGCGACAGGCACAAAACGGCCAAAAGCGGTCAACTGCAGTTAAAGGTTAGCGGCTACCTGCTTACCCAATTCATTTATCCTGAATGAGCTGCAAGGCGCGATCAAAGTCGAACAGTTCCACCTGCGCCGCGGCGAGTGCCAGCCGTTCTGCCAACGCTCGATCAAGTGGCATATTGCGCAGTGCCGCCAGCACGTCCAAAGCCGTCGTATCACCCTCCTCCAATAGTCTGATCAGCCTATTCAGTTGCTCGCTGATTGCCGAGTCGTCCAGCGGATAGCCATCCATGGAGGCCGGTGTGTTTGCCTTAAGGTTGGCCAGAGCCGCCAGGGTCGGGAGCAAGGAATGCTCGACCTGCATCGCTAGCGCTTGCACTACCGAACCCGGCTCGCCGTTCTGGCAGGCCTGTTCTAACAACGTGCAAGCCTGCGCCACGGCCTTGGCGCCGATGTTGCCGGCGGTGCCGCGCAAACTGTGCGCCAGCCGTCCCGCGGCACCAGGATCCGGATCGATTCGTGCGGCCTGGAATTGCTCCGCAAAGTCTGTCTGAGTATCGCGAAACTTGCAGAGCAGACGTAAATAGAGATCCCGCCGCCCCATGCAGGTGGCGAGACCCGCCACCACATCAATGCCCTCAAGACGATCTGGCAATCCATCGGCGAAGCCTGCGTTCAGCGGTGCTTGAGCGGCTCGTGGCTTGATCCACTTTGCCATTGTGGCGAACATGGTTTCGACATTCAGTGGCTTGGAGATATGGTCGTTCATGCCGCATTCGAGCGCACGCTCGCGGTCACCGTCCATAGCGTTGGCGGTCATGGCGATCACTGGCAGAGTGCTGAAGCGCAGTTGCTGGCGAATTTGCCGGGTGGCCGTGTAGCCATCCATCACTGGCATCTGGCAATCCATCAACACTCCATCGAAGTCGCCATCCTCGCCAAGGATATCCAGGGCCTCTTGACCGTGCGTAGCGAGTCGCAAGCGTATGCCGACACTTTCCAGCAGTTCGCTGGCCAGTTCTTGATTTAGCTCATTGTCTTCGACCAAAAGCAGCCGGGCGCCGTTGAGACTGGCAACGGTACTGGCATTCTGTTGGGAGCGTTCGCCAGCCCGCGTATCGCTGTGGGTGTCTCTGCCCAGCACGACACCGATGGCTTCGAGTAACGATGACGGCGTGACGGGTTTGGTCAGTACCACCGGTAACTGGATGCCCTGGCGTTCGGCTTCTTCGCGGGCTTCTTCGCGGCCAAAAGCGGTGATCATGATCACCGATGGTGTGCGCATCAGACTCGCAGAATGCATTCTGCTCACGGCTTCCATGCCATCCATGCCCGGCATCCGCCAGTCCATCAAAACCAGATCGTAAGGCAGCCCCTTATGCTCGGCGTCGGCCAACAGGCGCAGCGCCAGACTACCGCTCTGCGCGACATCCACTTCCAGGCCAAAGCTGCGCGCCATGCCCGAGAGAATTTCACGGGCACTCGCGTTGTCGTCCACGACCAGAACCCGCATGCCGAGCAGTTCGCCGGCCTTGAACATACGACGAGGTTGCAGTCCTTGCTGCACACCGAGTTGCATCTGGAAATGGAACGTGGAGCCGAATCCCGGCTGGCTTTCAACCCAGATTCGGCCGGCCATCAACTCCACCAGCTTCTTCGAGATGGACAATCCCAGCCCGGTGCCCCCGTACTTGCGCGTGATCGAACTGTCAGCCTGACTGAACGACTGAAATAAGCGTGAACACTGCTCGACGGTCATGCCGATGCCCGTGTCGCGCACCCAGAAGTGCAGCTGCACGTGTTCGTTATGAGAAGCCATTTCTTCAACGCCGACCACGATCTCACCGTGTTCGGTGAACTTGGCGGCGTTGTTGCCCAGGTTGACCAACACTTGCCCCAATCGCAGGGGATCGCCAAGCAGAGCTGTGGGCAGGTCGGGCGGGATCTGAAATAACAATTCCAGCCCCTTGTCCTCGGTCTTCAGGCCGATCATGGCAGCGAAGCTGTCGAGCACATCTTCCAGTCGGAACGGGATCTGCTCGAGACTCATCCTGCCGGCTTCAATTTTTGAGAAGTCGAGAATGTCGTTGATGATGCCCAGTAGGTTCTCCGCCGAGCGGTGCACCTTTTCAATGTAATTGCGCTGGCGATTGTCCAGCGAAGTACGCAGCGCCAGATGGCTCATCCCGATGATGGCGTTCATCGGCGTGCGGATCTCATGACTCATGTTGGCAAGGAACTCACTCTTCGCTTGAGTGGCTTCTTCGGCCGCTGCTCGAGCCTCCGCCAGAGCCGTCACGTCGATGTTGATGCCGGTTGCGCGCAATGGCTTGCCGTCTGGTGTGCGTGAAAAACGGTTGAGCGAGCGGAACGTGCGCACCCGACCATCATTTTTGCGCACGATGCGAAAATCGAATTCGGCCCGATCATTGCCACTCTGGACGGCACTCTCGAACGTGCTGCTGACCCTCGCTACATCGTCGGGATGCACCAGCGCCTGCCAGTGCGCCAGCGTGCCACCGAAGCCGCCAGGCTCCAGACCAAACAGGGTTTCGAGCTGTGGCGTCCAATAATTTGTGCCGCTGACCAGATCGACGTCGAACAGACCGATGTCACCCGACTCCTGTGCCAGGTTCAGGCGATCGCTGGCAGTGCGCAACCTGGCTTCAATCGCCCTGCGCTCACTGACATCGCGCACCGAGGCGCACACGCAGACGCCACGCCCCTCCAGACGGGGCAAGTGGGAAAGGCCGATTTCCACGGAGAACAAGCTGCCGTCCTTGCGCACGCCGCTCAGATCGTCCAGATCGCCGCCCATCTGCCGGGTTCCGCCGCTGGCAATGAAGCCGTCGCGTAACTTGACATGCCGCTCGCGGGCAGCCTGCGGTACCAGACGCTCAATGCTGGCGCCAATCAGCTCGCCGGGGGCGTAGCCAAACAGGGTGTCCATTTGCGGGTTGGTCATCAGGATGCGGCCATCGGCTCCCAGCACCAGCATGCCGTCCGGTGCGGCCTCGATGATGCCGCGATACCAGGCCTCGGTGGCGCGCAGTGCTGCCTGCTGGGCCTCCAGCTCGCTGGCCTGGTGTTCCAGTTGCAAGGCTTGCGCGCCCATTTCGTCTGCCTGACGGCGAGTTTCCAGCAGCAGCGCCTGGGCTGCCTCACTGCGTTCCATAATGGCCATGGCACCGGCCAGCCTGGGCAGGACTTCTTGCAGCAGCAGCGCTTCGTTCTCTTCCAGTTGGCGAAAACCGGCCATTTCCATAACCCCGAGCAGGCGTTCGCCACGCAACACGGGCTGAACCAACAGGACGCTGGCGGGGGCTGCGCCCAACGGCGTACGCACATGCCAAAACGGTTCGGGTAGATCCTCAAGCTGACGAGGTTGGCGATCCAGCGCGCACTGGCCAAGCAACCCTTCCCCGAGATCTAGTTCTGTGGGTAGCGGGTGCGCACTGTCCACCGCATAACCGCTCACCAAGCGCAGGCGTGCCGCGCCTTCATAGAGAACGTAAAGCGCTCCTTGGCACATGCCCAACTGCGGCGCGATGTGGCTGAAAAAAGCCTGAGCCAACTGCTGCGGCGTCTCCGCCTGTTGCAGGCCCACTTGCAGAAGTGAGGTGTGGTTTTTCACCCAACGCTGACGCTCAAGCTGACAAGCCTCCAGCTGCAGCGTGGCGATGGCACGCGCCAGGTCGCCGGTTTCGTTGCGAAGATCGGTGTGAGGGATCTGGCCGTCCAGCTTGCCGGACGCCAATTCGTCCACCGCCACGCGGACGCGATTCAACGGCACGCGAATCGAATAACTGACCAGCCAGGTCAACAGCAAGGCCAGCGCCGAACCACCCAGCAGCAAGATGTACGTGATCGCAGTACTGCGCTCTGCGTATTCCGCCAGGTTCTTCGCCGTATCGTGGATGTCGGTTTCCTTGTTTTTCTCGATCTGCGAGAGCAGCCCGTCGCCGCCCTGCTCCAGCGCAAGAAAATCCTTACTGTTGAGCAACATCAAGGCCTGTCCCAAGGAGCCCTTGCCAGCCAGTTCCAGTGCCTCATCGCCATTTTTTTGCAGACGCTGTAATAACACTTCGAATTCCACCAGGCTGCTGATGCTGCTCTGTCGGCGCAGTGTCGGACGAACCTGCTCCAGCGCTTCATGGAGTCGCTGTTGGGCGATATCCATCTGGGCTCTGGCGCTGATACGGATGTCCGCGTTGTTGGTAGCGATTGCACGTTGCATGGCGAGCAACAGATGCGGCAACTGCACCCGAACTTCCTGCACATGCTGAATACCCACCAGATCCTGCTGGTACAACTGCTGCATTTCATTTTTGAGCGAATACTGAGTGCGCAGGCTTTGCACACCCAATATCAGGATCAATATCAGCAGCGCAGCGAAGCCGATGATCAATTTACTGCGCAGAGACAGGCGCTCGAGCATCTCGAACAGTCTGTTCATAAACGGCCTCTTTCAACGGGATGTGCAAACGGATGCGTGGGGCTCAGGGACGGTCGGCGATCTGCTCAAGCAGGGCTAACTGCCTGGCCATGTCCTGGTCGCTGTCGGCAAATTGTTCAGCAATTGCGCGGAACTGCTCGGCATTGGCGAGAAACGCGTCGCAGATGTCCGGATCAAAGTGCGAGCCCCGGCCTTCGCGGATGATTGCCACCGCCTGCTCATGGGACATGCCGGGCTTGTACACGCGGCGGCTGATCAGTGCATCGTAGACATCTGCCACCGCCATCAACCTGGCGCTGATCGGGATGTCGTCGGTGGCCACGCCTTGCGGATAGCCACTGCCGTCCCACTTTTCCTGATGGCCGTAGGCAATTTCCTTGGCCAAATGAAGGAAGTCGACGTTGATACCTAATTGATCCTCGGCGTGCTGGATGGCGTCGCGCCCTAACGTGGTGTGGGTCTTCATGACCTCGAATTCCTCCGGGGTCAGGCGTCCCGGTTTGAGCAGGATACGATCGGGAATACCAATCTTGCCGATATCGTGCAGCGGGGCTGATTTGAACAGCAGTTTGATGGTGTCCTCGTCGAGGAAGTGACAGAAGCGCGGGTGATTGCTCAACAGTTCAGCCAGCCGTTTCACATAGTGCTGGGTTCGACGAATGTGGTTGCCGGTTTCGTTGTCACGGGTTTCCGCCAGCGAGGCCATGGCGTGGATCGTGACATCCTGGATGGCGATCACCTCCCGGGTGCGGCGCTGCACTTCCTGCTCGAGAAATTCGTTCTGATTGCGCAGGAAATCGGCAACGGACTTGAGCTTGATCTGCGTCTCAACCCTGGCCATGAGCACGGGGGGAATGATCGGCTTGGTAATGTAATCCGCAGCCCCCAGGCTCAAGCCGCGAATCTCGTCCTCCGTAGCGGTCATGGAAGTCAGGAAAATGATCGGTATGTGGCGAATGCGGGCATCACGTTTGAGCTGCTCGGCGACGTCATAACCGGACAGGCCCGGCATCATGATGTCCAGCAGGATCAGGTCGGGCAGTGGATCAGCCTGCAGAAGACGCAGGGCCTTCTCGCCGCTATTGGCGGCCTTGACCCGATATTTGTCCTTCAGCAACTCGGCGATCAACATCAGGTTGTCGGGGGTATCATCGACCACCAGAACGGTCGCTGATGGATAAACGCCCTGAGTGCTATCCATGGTTGTTGGCTCCCTTGCCAGACAATTAACGAGTCGGCGTACTTGCACCAATCTCTTGCTGGCAAGCGTAGCTAGAAAAGCTGCAATCGCTAGGTGAAGATCGGCAGGTTGGTTCGAAGAGTCACTAAATCGAATGTCTGCTATTGGCCGATATTCGCCTGTCTCGACAGGCTGCAATGGGTCGATTTCTGCCGGTCACGACAGGCAGAAAACGGCCAATAGCAGACCATGGACACGCAGCTAACACGTCAGTAATGTGCTAAGTAATATGTCGCTTTCCCCCTTCTTGATGTCGCGTTTACAATTTCGATTTTTTGATTGCTCAAGGGATTACGCATGAACATAGGATGTTATGCCAAAAGCCGTTCGGCATCTAAAAGTTGAATTTAAGGAGCAATAAAATGGAAATCAAGATTGATGTATTGGGTTCTCCAACAGAAAAGGATAAAGGAGTTCTGAATAATAGGTTTTCAGAATATCTTCGAATTCAATATCCAAATCTGCCACCAGAATCGGAAGATAAAATATTCATGGTGGTTGCACACGATGAAGTAGGCGACTACATCGGTGCAATAAGCTGTAACTGTTACTGGGATGGCTTAGAAATTGACACCTTTTGGGTTAAGGAATCTCATCGCGGTAAAAAAGTAGGATCTATGCTTTTGGAAAAAGCAGAAGCGATTGGTGCCAACAATGGAGCAGTAGTTGCATTCTTAAAAACCGTTGATGCTAAAAAGTTCTATGAGCGGCATGGATATGAGATTTATGGTGTTCTTGAGGATCGCCCAATCGGGACTAACCTGTATCATTTAAAGAAACGGCTAGTAAAACATGCATAACAACTGGTTCAAATCGTTCACTTCGCTCAATGGGACGGGCTAAAGCCCCCCTTAACCAAATGCTGGTCAGAGTCCGCTTCGGGTCGACTACTGCCGGTCACGACAGGCACAAATCGGCCAGAAGCGGGCACCCACTTCCGTCAAAAACTGAGACTGTAATTACTTTATTTGACCGCCAACATCGCCGATATTACTTTACGCATATTTTTGTTTCTGCCAAGTGAAAGTCGTGCATAAAAATTCATTATATTTCTGATAAGCATATTTTTTGGCAATTCTTTGGCGAGATCTGATAATTTTTTATTTCCCGTTTTTTGAAAGTCATAACCATAATCATTTAAAAATGACATCAAAGTAAAATGAAAGCCATTCAAGGCGTACCAGCGATTGCAACTCCGATCAGTCGAAATCCCGGAAAAATATCTAAACACAGGCGCAAATTCTATTTCAGGATTTTTATCTTTAAATTCGGAAAAATTTATAAACCCATTATCCCCCTCTAATTTATTAATGAGTTCTCGAAAATCATCTCCAAAAAAAATGATCGGTAGGTTTCGAATGGTCGTAATTTAGCCCTTCGAATATTCCGGCGTCACAGAAGAAATGCGGAAAGCACTTCAAATATTTAAGTAACTCTAGATCTTCTTTTGTACTTACCGTGCTATCTAGAAACACAAGTTCTAAATCGACCTTCCTGCAGATCGCAAAAAACAATAAAAACCTATAGCAAAATGATTGCAAATAATACTTATCCTTAATTTGCTCATCGGCACTTTTAACATGCCAAGCTTCAGGCGCATTTTTAGAGAAATTCCAAAGTCGGTGATTAAGATACTCTGCAGAATTTAGTAACGGCACTTTATATTTTGAGATAGCCTCTCTAACCCTCTTTCTTTGGTCGTATCTGTAATCGCTTTCTAGCTTGAATTTGTGGAAGCTTCGCTCCCAGACCGGTTTTGCCAGAGCTCGAAGAAATAGAACAGTTAATGTAGTCGACGCAGCAATTAATGCTGATTGAACATTTGGGTCGGTCAAACTCATAAGTCAGCCTTCAATATATAACATTAAAATTTTTGACATGTGAATTACATGAAAATAGCAAATTAATCACTCCAGTGAATCATTAATAATTTTAGATCGAAATACGTCAGCTATAAACCGCTGATTTTAACCGAGCTCTTGTATCTTTCAGGGACAATAGGAAAATCTCGTCGTAACAGTTCGGCCAGCTCCTGATGTTCATAGCACATCCGCTATCAGTAACTTCGATCTGGTTGTCGGTTCCATAATCCTTTCGGTCATAGGCCTGTAGCACAAGGACTTCGGAGGCTGATATCAAACTTCGAAAAACCGCTTCCGCTCTGTCTTCCACTACATGATTAGTGTGACGTTTTGGAAGATCGTTGAAGTTACCAATTCTGTATCCCAAGCACCAAGCATTTTTGTGGGAATAGTAGCAGGATTAGTGATGGCAATCGTTGCGCTGCAATCTGGACAATGCGCGAAAACAGCTAAATGCCGTGTCCAGCAGGTCTGACGCACGCTGCTGTGGCAGTTGTTTGGTAAAGTTTACGTTTCTAACTAACAAGGCTCGCACGTTTCTCTGTCATACTTTCGAACTGTAGCGACTTTTTTTCCAAGATATATTTGAAGGAGCGGATAAACTCTTCAAAGTCTGCGAACAACAAAAATATAAGTGTAGCGACAATGTAACAACACACCCTAAGATGTTCCGGCCCAAAGCTTAGATATGTTTTGATTTCATAGTGCAAATCAGATTTTGTCCAAGGAAACAAAACACGATCAAAACGAGAGTCAGTCACTTCATTCCACAGTTCTTTATATCGCTCATTACAATTTAGAGCGATTAAAAAAGATTCATAGGCGATTACGCAATCAAGTTTACGGTCAAAATTCAATATAGCTGCATTAAGTTTTGATCTTTTGAACTCCAAACTGCATTCATTGATCTCTGTTTCCGACTCTAGGATATACCTGCCGCATTTACAACCACTCCACAATACATTGAGGCAGTGATTTTCTACGCGAAAAGCACGATCACAGAATTGGCACTTCTTGAGTAATTTTACGTTATGTGTAGCGCAGACATTAATTTCATTTTGATGACTTCGCCTCCAAAAAGAGAAACCTACTCGTTCAATATCATCCTTTACACATTCGAGACATATAGCAACATTTTTACCCTTAGTAACATAACCAAAGTCACAGTTGCTCTTTTCTAGAAACCTGTGTCTCAAAAGCATAGATTCGACATCATCAACGATTAGACGATAACTAAAATAAACAGTGTGCTGCTGAACTAGCTTAATGAATCCGGCAAAGTGATGCCAGCTCATTAGATCTGCGACCAATATTAAGTCTTTGATCGACCATTCATCACCTTGCAATGACTTAAAAGGATCTTCGACTTCAAATTTATCTTTTAAAAACAGCCTATTTCTTGAGATGTAAGAATCTAATGCCTCATCGGTTTGTATTTTTAAAAGCATATTAATCACAATTAGCGAATTTGGCTGTCAGCGCTATATTAATAGAAACGCGATATTCGCCTCGGTAAAACGAAAGAAAGGGAAGAGGGCCCCCTGCTTTAGGTTCTCAGCGACTCAAAGCATCGAGGGGGCAGTCCCGTCTCGAACTGAAACAGACCTTCTCAACGGCAGTTCTCGCAACGCAAGGAGACGAGCGGCACCTCCCTGCGTGTTGCGACAGTTTTTATTGTTCCGCGACAGTTTTTATTGTCTAAAACCAAGGGTTCGATCAGCTGTGGATAACTTATTCCACAGTCACCGATTTCGCCAGGTTGCGTGGCTGGTCAACGTCGGTGCCTTTCAGCACAGCCACGTAGTACGACAGCAGCTGCAGCGGGATGGTGTAGAGGATCGGCGACAGGATGTCGTGGATGTGCGGCATATGCACAACGTGCGTGCCTTCACCATTGGTCATGCCAGCCTGCTCGTCGGCGAAGACAATCAGCTCGCCACCACGGGCGCGGACTTCCTGAAGGTTGGACTTCAGTTTTTCCAGCAGCTCATTGTTCGGCGCAACGGTTACGACTGGCATGTCGTTATCCACAAGCGCCAACGGACCGTGCTTCAGCTCGCCAGCCGGATAAGCCTCGGCGTGAATGTAGGAAATCTCCTTGAGCTTGAGCGCCCCTTCCATCGCAACCGGGAATTGCGCACCACGTCCGAGGAACAGGGTGTGATTTTTTTCGGCGAACAACTCAGCGATTTTCTCCACGGTGCTGTCCATGGCCAGCGCTTCACCGAGGCGGGTTGGCAAGCGACGCAACTCTTCGACCAGCGTTGCTTCAACGCTTTTGCTCAGCGTGCCGCGCACCTGCCCCAGAGACAGGGTCAACAACAGCAATCCAACCAATTGCGTGGTGAAAGCTTTGGTCGAGGCCACGCCGATTTCGCGACCGGCCTGGGTCAGCAAGGTCAGATCGGATTCTCGCACCAGCGAGCTGATGCCGACGTTACAGATTGCCAGGCTGGCGAGGAATCCCAATTCCTTGGCGTTGCGCAGCGCGGCCAGAGTGTCGGCGGTTTCGCCGGATTGGGAGATGGTCACGAACAGTGTGTCCGGCTGTACCACTACCTTGCGGTAGCGGAATTCACTGGCAACTTCGACCTGGCACGGAATGCCAGCCAGCTCTTCCAGCCAGTAACGAGCGACCATCCCTGCGTGATAGCTGGTGCCGCAGGCGACGATCTGTACGTTGCGTACTTTGGCGAACAGCTCGGCCGCTTGTGGACCGAAGGCCTGCACCAGGACTTGAGTTTGGCTCAGGCGCCCTTCCAGGGTTCGCTGTACAACAGACGGTTGCTCATGGATTTCCTTGAGCATGAAATGACGGAACTCACCCTTATCGGCCGCTTCTGCGCCATCACGGTACTGGACGGCTTCGCGCTCGACCGCCTTGCCGTCAACGTCCCAGATATGCACGCTGTCGCGACGAATTTCGGCGATATCGCCTTCTTCCAGGTACATGAAGCGGTCGGTGACCTGGCGTAACGCCAACTGGTCGGACGCGAGGAAGTTTTCACCCAGCCCCAGACCGATCACCAATGGGCTGCCACTGCGGGCAGCGACCAGGCGATCTGGCTGCCGAGCACTGATCACTGCCAGGCCGTACGCACCGTGCAACTCTTTGACAGTTGCCTTGAGGGCTGCGGTCAGGTCTTCCAGGTCCTTGAGTTTGTGGTCCAGCAGGTGGGCGATGACCTCGGTGTCGGTGTCCGAAGTGAAGGTGTAACCCAAGGCTTTGAGCTGTTCACGCAGGGCTTCGTGGTTTTCGATGATGCCGTTGTGCACCACCGCCAGGTCGCCGGAAAAATGCGGGTGCGCATTACGCTCACACGGGGCGCCATGAGTCGCCCAACGTGTGTGGGCGATACCCAAACGACCAACCAGCGGCGCTTCGGCCAGGGCCAGATCCAGCTCACTGACTTTGCCCGGGCGACGCAGGCGTTCCAGTTTTGCGTCATTGGTGTAGACCGCCACACCGGCGCTGTCATACCCACGGTATTCCAGACGCTTCAGGCCTTCGACCAGGATGGCGGTGATGTTACGTTCTGCGACGGCGCCGACAATTCCACACATGCTATTTCTCCTGACTGACAGTCGCGCAGATCACTGTGATTCCACGCGCCTGTATCTGATTTCGTGCCTCAAGTGGCAGGCGATCATCGGTAATGAGGGTATGGACGCTGCTCCAGGGCAGTTCCAGGTTTGGGATCTTGCGGCCAATCTTATCGGCCTCCACCATAACGACCACTTCGCGGGCCACTTCAGCCATGACCCGGCTCAGCCCAAGCAATTCATTGAAGGTGGTTGTACCGCGGACCAGATCGATGCCATCGGCACCAATAAACAGCTGATCAAAGTCGTAAGAGCGTAGTACCTGCTCGGCCACCTGACCCTGAAAGGATTCGGAGTGCGGATCCCAGGTGCCGCCGGTCATCAACAGCACCGGCTCATGCTCAAGTTCGCTCAAGGCGTTGGCGACATGCAGGGAGTTGGTCATCACCACCAGGCCCGGCTGCAGTCCGAGTTCCGGGATCATTGCCGCGGTGGTGCTGCCGCTGTCGATTATGATTCGCGCATGTTCGCGAATACGCGCCACTGCAGCACGGGCAATGGCTTGCTTGTACTTGGAGACCGGCTGACCGAGGTCTGCAACCAGCTCCTGGGGCATGGTGATGGCGCCACCATAACGACGAAGCAGCAGGCCGTTACTTTCAAGGGCTGCCAGATCCTTGCGAATCGTAACTTCAGAGGTTTCGAAGCGCTTGGCCAACTCATCCACACTGACTTCACCCTGCTCATTGAGCAAGGCAAGAATGTTGTGGCGGCGTTGAGGTGTGTTGCGTTTCGACATGACTTGGTAAGTTTCGTTTCGAAAGATAACGAAACCAATAAAAACCCATTAACGAAACTTCGTCAAGCCTGGTGCGATAAAGAGGTGCTGTGGATAAAAACAGCGCGGCAAATCCCGCTCCGGTGGGAGCGAGACTTGCCCACAACGCTACTGAGTGCCTGTGAATAACTTCAGGCGATCACCGATGTGGATAACTCAGTTCTTCTTGATTTTCTCAGGCCGTTTCCAGCCATCGATATTCTTTTGGCGGGCACGACCCACAGCCAACTGCGCCTTATCCACATTCAGGGTAATGGTCGAACCAGCCGCAGTGGTTGCTCCGGAAGAGATATCCACAGGTGCCACCAATGAATTGTTGGAGCCGATGAACACATCTTCACCCAATACCGTTTTCCATTTATTCACACCATCGTAATTGCAGGTGATAGTGCCGGCGCCAATGTTGGTACGAGCGCCCACTTCGGCGTCTCCCAGGTAAGTCAGATGACCAGCCTTGGCACCTTCGCCCAAGTGGGCATTTTTCAGCTCAACAAAGTTACCCACATGCGCGCGAGCCTCCAGCACCGTACCTGGACGCAAACGTGCGAACGGCCCGGCATCGCTGCCTTCACCCAGAATGGCGCCTTCGATGTGGCTGTTGGCCTTGACCACCACGCCTTTGCGCAAGGTACTGTCCTTGATCACGCAGTTAGGACCGATCACAACGTCGTCTTCGATGACGACCTTGCCTTCAAGGATCACGTTGATATCGATCAACACGTCTCGGCCAACCGTAACTTCACCACGGACATCGAAACGAGCCGGGTCACGCAGCGTAACGCCCTGCGCCATCAAACGGCGACCGGCACGCAATTGATAGTGACGCTCAAGTTCCGATAGCTGCTTGCGGTCGTTGGCGCCCTGCACTTCCATGGCGTCATGGGGTTGTTCGGTGGCCACCACCAAGCCGTCACTCACCGCCATGGCAATCACGTCAGTCAGGTAATACTCGCCTTGGGCGTTGTTGTTGGAGAGCCGGCTCATCCAGCCGCCAAGGCTTTGGAATGGCAGGGCCAGAATACCGGTATTGCCTTCGGTGATTGCGCGCTCGGCTTCGCTGGCGTCTTTTTGCTCGACGATAGCGGTGACATTGCCCGCGGCGTCACGCACGATGCGGCCATAACCGGTCGGATCGTCAAGATTAACGGTCAGCAAACCCAACTGCTGTGGCGCAACTTTCTTGAGCAGGCGTTGCAGGGTTTCCACTTCAATCAGTGGCACGTCCCCATAAAGAATCAGCACCGTATCGGACTTGATGAAGGGTACGGCCTGGGCCACGGCATGTCCGGTGCCCAGTTGTTTGTCCTGAAGGACAAAATTCAGATCATCGGCCGCCAGACGCTCACGAACAGCATCGGCACCATGACCAATGACCACGTGAATGCGCTGTGGATCAAGTTGTCGGGCGCTGTGGATAACATGACCGAGCATCGAATTGCCAGCAATCGGGTGCAGGACTTTCGGCAAGGCCGAACGCATGCGCGTGCCTTGACCGGCAGCGAGAATAACGATTTCAAGAGACATGACTGGCTACTAATCCTGGGTGGTCAGCGGCTGCGACCATAGTGGTGGACATCAGAAAAGAAAAAAGGGTAGCCGAGGCTACCCTTTTTAATCAATCACACAACAAGCGCTGCCTTAGCGGCCGAACTTCTTGCGGATCTGCTGGACGGTGCGCAGCTGAGCTGTAGCCTCGGCCAGACGTACGGAAGCAGAACCGTAATCGAATTCCGCGCCACGCTCATGCAATGCCTTCTCGGCAGCCTTAACGGCTTCCTTAGCGGAGGCTTCGTCCAGGTCGGCAGCACGTTGCACAGTATCGGCAAGGACCTTGACCATGTTCGGCTGAACCTCGAGGAAACCACCGGAGATGTAATACACCTCCTCTTCCCCGCCCTGCTTGACCAGGCGGATCGGGCCTGGTTTCAGGTTAGTGATCAGCGGCGCGTGACCCAGAGCGATACCAAGATCACCCAGTGCACCGTGCGCAATCACCATCTCGACCAGACCGGAAAAAATTTCCCCTTCCGCGCTGACGATATCGCAATGGACTGTCATAGCCATCTGATTGCCTCAACCTAAATTAGCGCCCGTTGCCGGGCGCCGGGATTACAGTTTCTTGGCTTTCTCGATCGCTTCTTCGATGCCGCCAACCATGTAGAACGCTTGTTCTGGCAGGTGGTCGTAGTCACCGTTGAGGATGCCTTTGAAGCCAGCAATGGTGTCTTTCAGGGAAACGTATTTACCCGAAGCACCGGTGAAGACTTCAGCCACGAAGAACGGCTGCGACAAGAAACGCTGGATCTTACGAGCACGGTTTACCAACTGCTTGTCGGCTTCCGACAGCTCGTCCATACCCAGGATCGCAATGATGTCCTTCAGTTCTTTGTAGCGCTGAAGAACATACTGTACACCGCGAGCGGTTTCGTAGTGATCGTTGCCGATCACGTTCGGGTCCAGCTGGCGCGAAGTCGAATCCAGTGGGTCTACCGCTGGGTAGATACCCAGGGAAGCGATGTCACGGGACAGAACGACGGTGGCGTCCAAGTGGGCGAAGGTGGTCGCTGGCGACGGGTCAGTCAAGTCGTCCGCTGGTACGTATACGGCCTGGATCGACGTAATCGAACCTTGCTTGGTCGAAGTGATGCGCTCTTGCAGCACGCCCATCTCTTCAGCCAGGGTCGGCTGGTAACCTACTGCGGAAGGCATACGGCCCAGCAGTGCGGATACTTCAGTACCGGCCAGGGTGTAACGATAGATGTTGTCGACGAACAGCAGAACGTCGTTACCTTCGTCACGGAACTTCTCGGCCATGGTCAGGCCGGTCAGTGCTACGCGCAGACGGTTTCCCGGCGGCTCGTTCATCTGACCGTAAACCAGTGCCACTTTGTCCAGAACGTTGGAATCCTTCATCTCGTGGTAAAAGTCGTTACCCTCACGAGTACGCTCACCCACACCGGCGAACACGGAATAACCGCTGTGCTCGATGGCGATGTTACGGATCAGTTCCATCATGTTTACGGTTTTGCCTACACCGGCACCACCGAACAGACCGACTTTACCGCCCTTGGCGAACGGGCAAACCAGGTCGATAACCTTGATACCGGTTTCCAGCAGGTCGTTGCCGCCTGCTTGTTCCGCGAAGGATGGAGCAGCGCGGTGAATACCCCAGCGCTCTTCGGTGTCGATCGGGCCTGCTTCGTCGATCGGGTTGCCCAGAACGTCCATGATCCGGCCCAGGGTCGCTTTACCGACCGGTACGGAGATGGCAGCGCCGGAATCGACAACGTTTAGACCGCGCTTCAAGCCTTCGGTGGTACCCATCGCAATGGTACGAACTACGCCGTCACCCAGCTGCTGCTGGACTTCCAGGGTAGTTTCCGCGCCTTGTACTTTCAGCGCGTTGTAGATGCTCGGTACGCTGTCGCGTGGAAATTCCACGTCGATAACGGCGCCGATGATTTGAACGATACGTCCGCTACTCATAGCTGGATCCTCTGAAAATTTGAACCGTTAAACCGCGGCAGCGCCGCCGACGATTTCCGAGATCTCTTGGGTGATCGCAGCCTGACGCGCCTTGTTGTAGACCAGCTGCAATTCGCTGATCAAATCACCGGCGTTGTCGGTAGCGTTCTTCATCGCGATCATCCGCGCAGCTTGTTCAGCTGCGTTGTTCTCGACCACCGCCTGGTACACCTGCGCCTCCACGTAACGCACCATCAAGCCGTCAAGCAGCTCTTTGGCATCAGGTTCGTAGAGATAGTCCCAGTGGTGCTTGAGTGCTTGATCCGGGGTTGCCACCAGCGGAACCAACTGCTCCACGGTAGGGTGTTGTGTCATGGTGTTGATGAACTTGTTGGATACCACGGACAAACGGTCAATACGGCCGTCCAGATAAGCATCCAGCATCACCTTGACGCTGCCGATCAGATCATTGATCGACGGCTCTTCACCCAAGTGGCTGATAGCTGCAACGACGTTACCGCCGAAGTTGCGGAAGAAAGCCGCACCCTTGCTACCAATCACGCACAGATCGATCTCGACACCGTTTTCGCGGTTTACCGCCATGTCCTTGACCAAAGCCTTGAACAGGTTGGTGTTCAAGCCACCACACAGACCACGGTCACTGCTCACCACGACATAACCGACGCGCTTTACTTCACGGTCGATCATGAACGGGTGGCGATACTCCGGGTTAGCGTTGGCCAGATGACCAATAACCTGGCGGATGCGCTCCGCATAAGGACGGGTAGCAGCCATGCGCATTTGTGCCCTGCGCATTTTGCTGACCGCCACTTTTTCCATGGCGCTGGTAATTTTTTGCGTGCTTTTGATGCTCGCAATCTTACTGCGAATCTCTTTTGCGCCTGCCATGTAACACCTATCAGGTTAGCAAGCGGGAGCCTTGCGGCTCCCGCTGCGGCTTACCAGGTTTGGGTGGCCTTGAACTTCTCGATACCGGCTTTCAGGCCGCTATCGATTTCGTCATTGAAGTCACCCTTCACGTTGATCTTCGCCATGAGGTCGGCGTGATCGCGGTTGAAGTAAGCAATCAGCGCTTGCTCGAAGCTGCCGACTTTGGTGATTTCTACGTCAGTCAGGAACCCACGCTCAGCGGCATACAGCGACAGCGACATGTCGGCGATCGACATTGGCGCGTATTGCTTCTGCTTCATCAGCTCGGTAACGCGCTGACCATGCTCAAGTTGCTTACGGGTCGCTTCGTCCAGGTCAGAAGCAAACTGGGCGAATGCCGCCAGTTCACGGTACTGAGCCAGAGCGGTACGGATACCACCGGACAGCTTCTTGATGATCTTGGTCTGAGCGGCACCACCCACACGGGATACCGAAACACCGGCGTTCACTGCAGGGCGGATGCCCGAGTTGAACATGGCCGATTCCAGGAAGATCTGACCGTCGGTGATGGAAATCACGTTGGTCGGAACGAACGCGGAAACGTCGCCAGCCTGGGTTTCGATGATCGGCAGTGCGGTCAGGGAACCGGTTTTGCCGGTCACTGCGCCGTTGGTGAACTTCTCTACATACTCTTCCGAAACGCGGGATGCGCGCTCCAGCAGACGGGAGTGGAGATAGAACACGTCGCCTGGGTAAGCTTCACGGCCTGGTGGACGGCGCAGCAGCAGGGAGATCTGGCGGTAAGCCACTGCCTGCTTGGACAGATCGTCATAAACGATCAGCGCGTCTTCACCGCGGTCGCGGAAGAATTCACCCATGGTGCAACCGGCGTACGGTGCCAGGTATTGCAGCGCAGGAGATTCCGAAGCACTTGCAGCCACGATGATCGTGTTTTTCAGTGCGCCGTTTTCTTCCAGCTTGCGAACCACGTTGGCGATGGTCGATTGCTTCTGACCGATGGCTACGTAGACGCAGAAAATGCCGCTGTCTTTCTGGTTGATGATCGCATCGATCGCCAGAGCGGTTTTACCGATCTGACGGTCACCGATGATCAGCTCACGCTGGCCACGGCCGACAGGGATCATGGCATCGACAGCCTTGTAGCCAGTCTGTACAGGCTGGTCTACCGACTTACGCCAGATCACGCCTGGAGCAACTTTCTCGACCGCATCGGTCTGGGTGTTGTTCAGCGGACCTTTGCCGTCAACCGGGTTACCCAGTGCATCGACTACGCGACCCAGCAGTTCCTTACCAACCGGAACTTCCAGGATGCGGCCTGTGCACTTGGCGCTCATGCCTTCAGCCAGAGACTGGTATGCGCCCAAAATAACGGCACCTACAGAGTCTTGCTCCAGGTTGAGGGCCATACCGTAGACGCCGCCCGGAAACTCGATCATCTCGCCGGACATAACGTCGGCCAGACCGTGAATCCGCACGATACCGTCAGATACGCTGACGACAGTGCCTTCGTTACGGGCTTGGGAGGTCACATCGAGTTTGTCGATGCGGCCCTTGATAATTTCACTTATTTCGGAAGGATTGAGTTGCTGCATTGCTCTGCTGCCCCTTCAAACTCAAGATTTCAATGCTTCGGCAAGTTTCGCGATTTTGCCGCGAATCGAGCCATCGATAACCAGGTCGCCGGCGCGGATGACAACACCCCCAATAAGGGAACTGTCTTCCTCGACTTGCAGGCGCACTTCCCGGTTGAGTCGTGCACTGAGAACCTTGGCGAGTTTGTCTTGCTGTTCTTGGTTCAATGCAAATGCACTGGTCACTTCCACATCTACCGACTTCTCCTGCTCGGCCTTGTACAGGTCGAACAGGGCGGCAATCTCCGGCAACAGCGGGAGACGGTCGTTTTCGGCAACGACGTGGATGAAATTCTGTGCCTTGGCATCGAACTTGTCGCCGCACACGTCAATGAACGTGGCGGCCTTTTCTGCGCTCGTCAGTCGCGGGGCCTTGAGCACGCGCAGCATGGTGTCGTCTTGCGACACCGCTGCTGCCAGGCCGAGCATGGCTGACCAATTGGCCAGTTGCTGGTGGGCCTGAGCGTGCTCGAAGGCCGCCTTAGCGTAAGGTCGGGCCAACGTGGTCAGTTCTGCCATGATCGCCCTCGCTTAGATTTCAGCAGCCAGTTGGTTAACCAGCTCTGCGTGCGCGTTTTGATCGATTGTGGCACCCAGGATCTTCGCGGCACCGCCAACGGCCAGGCTACCCACTTGGGCGCGCAGCGCGTCTTTGACGCTATTCAGTTCCTGTTCGATCTCGGCCTGAGCCTGAGCCTTCACACGGTCAGCTTCGACGCGAGCCTGTTCACGGGCTTCGTCGACGATCTGAGAACCGCGCTTCTTGGCTTGCTCGATGATTTCAGCTGCCTGAGCTTTCGCTTCGCGCAGTTGTTGACCCGCTTTCTCTTGGGCCAACTCCAGGTCGCGAGCTGCTCGGCTGGCAGCGTCCAGTCCATCCGCGATCTTCTTTTGACGTTCGTGCAGCGCCGTGATGACCGGAGGCCATACGAACTTCATGCAGAACAGTACAAAAATCAGGAACGCAACGGACTGGCCAATCAGGGTCGCATTAATGTTCACGCCAACACCTCGCAGTTACGTTGTCCATCACATCAAATTACTCGGAAGATCCGAGTAATTAGCCAGCGATCTGACCAACGAACGGGTTCGCAAAGGTGAAGAACAGAGCGATACCAACACCGATCATGGTTACGGCGTCGAGCAGACCGGCAACGATGAACATTTTAACTTGCAGCATTGGAACCATTTCTGGCTGACGCGCTGCGCCTTCCAGGAACTTGCCGCCCAGCAGGCCGAAACCAATTGCGGTACCCAGTGCGCCCAGGCCGATCAACAGTGCAACAGCGATAGCGGTTAGACCAACTACAGTTTCCATCTTTCCTCCCGACTTTTACGTCGTATGGTTTAGGTTTTTTAGATTAAAGCGGTAAAACAAATCGTTTCAGATGCCCCGTGAGGAGCACCCTCCCGTTTGACCAGGAGGGACATCAGACTAGTCGAGACTGGTCTTAATGGTTTTCTTCGTGCGCCATCGACAGGTAAACGATGGTCAGCATCATGAAGATGAACGCCTGCAGGGTGATGATCAGGATGTGGAACACTGCCCACGCCCACTGCAGAACTACGCCCAGGCCACTAAGCCAGAGCAGACCGCTGCCGAACATCACGGCGATCAGAATGAACACCAGCTCGCCGGCGTACATGTTGCCGAACAGACGCAGAGCCAGGGAGATCGGTTTTGCGATCAGGGTCACGAATTCCAGCAGGAAGTTCACCGGGATCAGCAGGGCCTGAACGAAGATGTTCTTGCTGCCGAACGGGTGCAGGGTCAGCTCGCCGATGAAGCCGCCGAGGCCCTTGACCTTGATGCTATAGAAAATGATCAGTGCGAAAACCGAGAACGCCATACCCAGGGTCGCGTTCGGGTCGGTGGTCGACACGGCGCGGAACGGGATGTGGTGGTCGCCGGAGATCAGGATGGCCAGCTGAGGAATCCAGTCGACCGGTACCAGGTCGACGGCGTTCATCAGGAACACCCAGACGAAGATGGTCAGTGCCAGCGGCGCAATCACCGGGCTACGGCCATGGAAGCTGTCTTTCACGCTGCCATCGACGAATTCGACCAATACTTCAACGAAGTTCTGCAAAGCCCCTGGTTGCCCGGAAGTCGCTTTCTTTGCCGCCATGCGGAAAAGAAGAACGAAAATCAGACCCAGTGCGACCGACCAGCCGAGAGTATCGACGTGGAAAGCCCAGAAGCCCATTTCCTTGGCTTCTGCTGCGGTGTGGGCAAAGCCCCAGCCGCCGGTAGGGTGCTGACCGAAAGTCAGGTTCTGCAAGTGGTGCTGGATATAGCCCGAAGCGGTTGTTTCTGCCATGGTTGCCTCAAACGCCCTAAGGTCTCGAAAGTCTTGTTCTCATCAGCAGGGGCGCGAACCAGCTGACCAGTTGGGTCAACACGAAGACGCCGAATACAGCTAGCGGCGCCAATGGCTTCACACCTGCAAACGTCAATGCAAAGAGCACTGCCGTCAAAATCAGTTTGCCCGCCTCGCCGGCATAAAAAGACCGGACGATGGCTTGAGCTGCTCGGGCGCCGGAAAACCGAAATGCCCTGTGAGCGAAATAAACATTGGGCAGCAAGGCTATCAGGCCTCCGCAAAGTCCCGAGTACCCGGCAACGACTCCATACCATTGCCAGAGCGCCAAAGCGGCAATCAGCAAAATGACAAATTGAGCCATTAACACCGGAAATACTGCCAGACGATGGAACGGCAAGCGGTTTGGCGTGCGGGTTTCCATCACTATTGCTCTCCAATGGTCGGCTGCCGAAATGCAACAACTTGGCATAATTTGTGCCGACAAAATGCGCGCAGAGTATAGGGGCGGTTCAGCCCCTATTCAACTATCAGGTAGTGATTTCCGACTGCGCGCTACATGAGGAAATGTTTCAGCGAATATGAGCGAGTACACCTTGTAGCTCATCCAGGGAGTTGTAGCCAATTACCAACTGCCCTTTACCCTTCTTACCATGGCGGATCTGCACCGCAGAGCCTAGGCGCTCGGCCAGACGCTGCTCCAGTCGAGCGATATCCGGGTCTGGTTTTACCGGTTCAACAGGCTCCGGTTTACCACTCAACCACTGGCGAACCAGTGCCTCAGTTTGGCGCACAGTGAGCCCGCGTGCGACAACATGTCGCGCCCCCTCAACTTGTTGATTATCCGGCAAACCGAGCAAAGCACGGGCATGACCCATTTCCAGGTCGCCGTGAGAAAGCATCGTCTTGATAACTTCCGGCAATGAAATCAGGCGCAATAAATTGGCCACCGTCACTCGGGACTTACCCACAGCTTCGGCCACTTGTTGCTGGGTCAGCTGGAATTCCTGCTGCAAACGCTGCAGGGCCACCGCTTCTTCGATCGGGTTAAGGTCTTCGCGCTGGATGTTCTCGATCAGCGCGATGGCAATCGCGGTTTCATCCGGTACATCGCGGACCATTGCCGGGATCGTTTCCTGACCGGCCTGTTGGCTCGCGCGCCAACGGCGTTCACCGGCGATGATTTCGAAGCGGCCACCACCGATCGGACGAACCACAATCGGCTGCATGACGCCCTGGGCCTTGATCGACTGCGCCAGCTCCTCGAGCGCCTGAGCATCCATATCGCGGCGAGGCTGGTACTTGCCGCGCTGGAGCAAATCCAGCGGCAGATGTTGCAGCTCGCGCTGATCGGCTTGTATCGCTTGTTCTTCCAACGCGCTGACGGTCGGACCACTCAGCAGTGCATCCAGTCCACGTCCGAGACCTCGTTTCTTGACGGCCATGGGGATTCCTTAAGTTGGCTGGGCAGCGGCGATACGTGAGTTTTTGCGTTGACGACGAACCATCTCGCCGGCCAGAGCCAGGTAGGCAACAGCGCCACGGGATGATTTGTCGTACGCCAGCGCCGGCATGCCGTAGCTAGGAGCTTCGGCCAGACGGATGTTGCGTGGAATGACGGTGTCGTAGAGTTGCTCACCGAAGTGTTCCTTGAGCTGCGCCGACACATCGTTCATCAGGCTCAGGCGCGGGTCGTACATCGTGCGCAGCAGACCTTCGACCTTGAGGTCAGGGTTCAGCAATTCGGCGATACGCTTGATGTTATCCACAAGGTCGCTCAACCCTTCCAGTGCGAAGTACTCGCACTGCATGGGGATAATGACCCCATCGGCCGCGACAAGTGCGTTCAGCGTCAGCATCGACAGCGACGGCGGACAGTCGATCAGGATGTAGTCGTAATTCTCGCGAATCGGCGCCAACGCGCTGCGCAGACGGCTTTCCTTCATCTGCATTTCCAGCAGAACCACTTCAGCGGCGGTCAGGTCGCGGTTGGCCGGCAACAACTGGTAACCACCATGTTCGGAGAAGTGCATGGCCTGAGCCAGGTCGCACTCGCCGATCAACAGGTCGTAGACCGAGTTTTCCAGACCGTGTTTATCCACACCGCTCCCCATGGTGGCGTTGCCTTGTGGATCGAGATCGATCAGCAACACCCGGCGCTTGGTCGCTACCAGGGATGCCGCGAGGTTGATGCAGGTGGTGGTCTTGCCCACACCACCCTTTTGGTTCGCTATCGCGAATACCTTAGCCATTCTTGCTTGTGTTCCCAATCATGCCGTGCGGCGCAGTATCAGCAGATGGCGTTGGCCTTGGCAACCGGGTACGGCCAGGGCGTGTTCGCTATCGAGGTGGAAGTCTGCCGGCAATGCTACCAGCTCATCGGCGGGATGAACGCCCTTCATTGCCAGCCAACGTGTATCGGTGTCGCCGAGGTGGCGAGTCCAGTTGGTGAAGTTCTCCATGCTGCTGAACGCCCGGGAAATGATCCCGTTGAATGGCTGAGCAGGCTGGAAGGCTTCGACACGACTGTGGATAACTTGCAGGTTATCCAGTTTGAGTTCGAGTTTGACCTGGGTCAGGAAGCGGGTTTTCTTGCCGTTGCTGTCCAGGCAGGTCACTTGGGACTCTGGAAACAGGATCGCCAATGGAATCCCCGGCATGCCGCCGCCGCTGCCCACGTCGAGCCAGCGACCGTTTTCGATGAACGACATCACGCTCAGACTATCGAGCAAGTGACGGGACACCATCTCGTCCGGATCGCGCACGGCGGTCAGGTTGTAAGCCTTGTTCCATTTGATCAACAGGGCCAGATAACCCAGCAACTGCGCGTGCTGGGTTTCGGTCAGAGCAACACCGAGCTGGCGAGCACCTGTGGATAACTCTTCTGCATGTTGCGAGGTGACCAACGAACTCAAGCGCTTTGCTCCAACTGACGGCCCGCGCCGCGTTTTTTCAAATGAATCATCAACAGCGAAATGGCTGCCGGCGTAACGCCCGGAATACGCGAGGCCTGACCCAGTGTTTCCGGGCGAGTCGCACCGAGCTTGCTCTGGATCTCTTTGGAGAGACCGGAAATGTTCGTGTAATCGATATCCACAGGCAGTCTGATGTCTTCACTGGCCCGCAGACGAGCGATTTCATCCTGTTGGCGATCGATGTAGCCGGCGTACTTGGTCTTGATTTCGACCTGCTCGGCGACCTGTGGATCGTCTGCGCCCCCACCGGTCACGGCGATCAGACCAGCGTAGTCGATTTCCGGACGACTCAAGAGATTCAGCAAGTTGTATTCGTGGGTCAGCGGCGTGCCGAATTTTTCGGCAATCGCATCACCTTGCTCGGTACCCGGGCGTACCCAGGTGCTTTTCAGGCGCTGCTCTTCCAGTTCGATGCTTTCGCGCTTTTTGCAGAAAGCCGCCCAGCGGATGTCATCCACCAGACCCAGCTCGCGACCTTTTTCGGTCAAGCGCAGGTCGGCGTTGTCTTCGCGCAGGATCAAACGGTATTCGGCACGAGAAGTGAACATCCGATACGGTTCTTGAGTACCCAGGGTAATCAGGTCGTCGACCAACACACCGATGTAGGCCTCATCGCGACGCGGGCACCAGGCATCTTTGCCTTGCGCACGCAGTGCTGCGTTGGTTCCGGCCAACAAACCCTGGGCGCCGGCTTCTTCGTAACCGGTGGTGCCATTGATCTGTCCGGCGAAGAACAGACCGCCGATCACCTTGGTTTCCAGGCTGTATTTCAGGTCCCGCGGATCGAAGTAGTCGTACTCGATGGCGTAGCCCGGACGCACGAT
This sequence comes from Pseudomonas moorei, assembly GCF_008801475.1. Taxonomy (GTDB): domain Bacteria; phylum Pseudomonadota; class Gammaproteobacteria; order Pseudomonadales; family Pseudomonadaceae; genus Aquipseudomonas; species Aquipseudomonas moorei. The sequence goes on from NZ_VZPP01000002.1 coordinate 505,323, forward strand.
GTGCGCATTTTCCATGCCACGGATCGATTGCACGATCTGCAGCTGGACGTCGAACGGCAAGGATGTGGATATCCCGTTCGGGTACAGCTCGTTTGTCGTCAGACCTTCCGGTTCGATGAAAACCTGATGGCTTTCCTTGTCGGCAAAGCGATGGATCTTGTCTTCGATCGACGGGCAATAACGCGGGCCGATGCCTTCAATCTCACCAGCAGCGGAATACATCGGCGAACGATCGAGGTTCGCGGCAATGATTTCGTGGGTGCGGGCGTTCGTGTGGGTAATCCAGCAACTGACTTGGCGTGGATGCTGTTCCTTATTGCCCATGAACGACATCACCGGGATTGGCGTATCGCCGGCTTGCTCGGTCATCACCGAGAAATCCACAGAGCGGGCGTCAATACGCGGCGGCGTACCGGTTTTAAGGCGACCGACGCGCAGCGGCAATTCACGCAGACGGTGAGCCAGGGCAATGGACGGTGGATCACCGGCGCGACCACCAGAAAAATTTTGCAGACCGATGTGGATAAGTCCACCCAGGAATGTGCCTGTGGTCAAAACCACTGAATCTGCCAGGAAACGCAGGCCCATCTGGGTCACTACGCCGCGTACTTGCTCCTGCTCGACGATCAGATCATCTGCAGCCTGTTGAAATATCCACAGGTTCGGCTGGTTTTCCAGAATTTCGCGGACAGCAGCCTTGTAGAGAATCCGATCGGCCTGAGCGCGAGTGGCGCGCACGGCAGGGCCTTTGCGGCTGTTCAATACGCGAAATTGAATACCACCTTTATCGGTGGCCAGGGCCATCGCACCGCCCAGGGCGTCGATTTCCTTGACCAGATGGCTTTTGCCAATGCCACCAATAGCGGGGTTGCAGCTCATGGCACCGAGGGTTTCCACGTTATGCGTCAGCAACAGGGTTTTCACCCCCATTCGTGCTGAGGCCAGTGCTGCCTCGGTACCGGCATGACCGCCGCCGATGACGATCACTTCAAAACGGGAAGGGAAATCCACCACGCACCTCGTGCCTGCTTAAGTAGGTAATTCAGGAATAGTTTGAGCTCAGGTTTTTGGACCTGGTCGACAAGTATAGGGACTTCCCCCTTCCTAAAGAACCCTTTGCACAAAAATTAACCAGCTGTGGAGAAGTCGGAGTTATAGAAATTAAAAAGAGAGAAATTTATTAAATCTTTGTTTTTATGTTTATTTCTACTGACCGACCTTTCTGTGGATAGATCGACGCAGCCCTTTATTTTCAATGTGTACAGCGATTCAAAACCCTGTGGTCATGTACCAAGGAGGTCCTTGGATAACAGGTGTAAGCCTGTGGATTAAAGTATTGGTTATCCACAGAGGCGGTTATCTTCAGTTTTCGGGCCTTGTTATCAACTGCCCTTAGCGGCGGTTATTCACAGGGCTTAATCCACAGAAAACAGCTGATTGAGCAAATCCAGGGCACAGAAAATCCGCCAGCTCGGAAAAAATTCCGCTCGGCATAGCAGGCTGGTGTGGAAAAAAGGGAGAACAGACAGGCACGAATGGCCTGTCTGTGGACAACGAGGGGGTTATTTACCGATGCAGAAGCTGGAGAAGATCCGGCCCAACAAGTCATCGGAGCTGAAGGCGCCGGTGATTTCGCCCAAAAATTGCTGAGCCAGGCGCAAATCTTCGGCGAGCAATTCTCCAGCACCCGCCAATGTCAGTTGAGCGCGACCGTGCTCAAGGGAAGCGCTGGCATGTCGCAATGCCTCAAGATGACGCCGGCGCGCGCTGAAGCTGCTTTCGGAGGTCTGTTCATAACCCATGCAGGCCTTGAGGTGATCGCGCAGCAGCTCCAGCCCTGCGCCAGCGGACTTGGCGCTCAGGCTGATGGTGACATGGCCATCGTCACTGACATCCAGAGCGATCGCTTCACCCGTGAGGTCTGCCTTGTTGCGGATCAGCGTGACCTTTGCCGGATCGGGGCGGGTTTCGAGGAATTCCGGCCACAGTGCAAAGGGATCCACTGCTTCGGGGGCCGTGGCATCGACGACCAGCAACACGCGATCTGCCTCACCAATGGCTTTCAATGCCCGTTCCACACCGATTTTTTCCACATGATCATCGGTGTCACGAAGTCCCGCGGTGTCGACCACATGCAGGGGCATGCCATCGATGTGGATATGTTCGCGCAGCACGTCGCGAGTGGTGCCGGCAATTTCGGTCACGATTGCCGCTTCACGACCAGCCAGGGCATTGAGCAGACTGGATTTGCCGGCATTCGGTCGGCCGGCAATGACAACGGTCATGCCATCACGCAACAACGCGCCCTGCCCGGCTTCGCGCATCACGGTGGATAACTCGTCGCGCACTTTGTCGAGCATGCTCAACACGTGGCCATCGGCGAGGAAATCGATTTCTTCTTCAGGGAAGTCGATGGCGGCTTCGACATAGATCCGCAAGCCGATCAGTTGTTCGGTGAGGTTATGCACACGCACCGAGAACGCACCCTGCAGGGAACGTAGCGCATTTCGGGCCGCCTGGGCCGAACTGGCTTCGATCAAGTCAGCAATCGCTTCGGCCTGGGCCAGGTCGAGTTTGTCGTTCAGAAAAGCGCGTTCGCTGAATTCACCCGGTCGGGCGAGTCGACAGCCCAATTCCAGGCAGCGCTTGAGCAGCATATCCAGAACAATAGGGCCACCGTGCCCCTGCAATTCCAGGACATCTTCGCCGGTGAACGAGTTGGGGCCCGGGAAATACAGCACGATGCCTTGGTCCAGCACCTCATCGTTGGCGCCGAGGAATGGCCCGTAATGAGCAAATCTTGGCTTGAGCTCACGACCACTGAAGGCCTTGGCCGCAGCGCTGGCCAACGGCCCGGAAATGCGGACGATGCCAACGCCTCCGCGACCTTGGGCGGTGGCGACGGCAGCGATGGTTTCACGAGGAGCGCTCATAAACCGGTATCCAGACAAAAGTGACAGATAGCAAAACGCCCCACTAGGGGGCGTCTTGAGTGGTTATCCACAGTGTAAGTCAGGCAGCCGCTTTGGTAGCTGCTTCGATCTTACGAGTGATGTACCACTGTTGGGCGATGGACAGGCAGTTGTTCACTACCCAGTACAGCACCAGACCAGCCGGGAACCACAGGAAGAAGAAGGTGAAGATGATTGGCATCAGCTTCATCACTTTGGCCTGCATCGGATCCGGAGGCGTCGGGTTCAACTGCTGCTGGATGAACATGGTTGCACCCATGATGATCGGCAGAATGAAGAACGGATCCTTGATCGACAGGTCTGTAATCCACAGGATGAACGGAGCCTGACGCATTTCGACGCTTTCCAGCAGAACCCAGTACAGCGATAGGAAAACCGGCATCTGCACGAGGATTGGCAAGCAACCACCCAGCGGATTGATCTTCTCTTTCTTGTACAGCTCCATCATGGCCTGCGACATTTTCTGCCGGTCATCGCCATGTTGCTCTTTCAGCGCGGCCAGTCTTGGGGCCACTGCACGCATGCGCGCCATGGATTTGTAGCTGGCGGCCGACAACGGGAAGAAAAGCCCCTTGATCAGCATGGTCAGGAAAATGATCGAGAAGCCCCAGTTACCCACAATGGCGTGGATGTGTTGCAGCAGCCAGAAGATCGGTTGAGCGATGAACCACAGAATGCCGTAGTCAACGGTCAGTTCCAGACCTGGGGACAACTGTTTCAGCACAGCCTGGCTTTTCGGACCGGCGTACAAAACAGCGCTGGTTTCAGCCTTGGCACCTGGCGCAACGGTCAAGGATGGACCGGTGTAGCCAATGATGTAGTTGCCTTTGCTGTCTTTACGGGTCTGGACGACGTTGTTTTCGCCCTTGGCCGGAATCCAGGCAGTCACGAAGTAGTGTTGCAGCCAGGCTACCCAACCGCCGGTAACGTTTTCTTTCAGCTGTCCTTTGTCCATGTCCTTCATGGACACTTTCTTGTACGGCTCGGAACTTGTCCACAGGGCTGCACCCAGGTAAGTCGCGGTGCCGGTGGCGGTGCTGGAAGACGGATCGGCGCTGGAGTCACGCTTCAATTGCGCGAACATTGCACCGGACCACGGCTGAGTGCTTTCGTTGTCGATCAGGTAGGAAACGGTTACGTCATACAGGCCACGCTTCAGGGTGAAACGCTTGATGTAATTGACGCCGTCCTTGCTGAACTTCAGGTCCACGACCAATTGGTCCTGACCATCAGCCAGTTGATAGATCTTCTTCTCCGAGGAGTAAACCGGACGACCGGCAGGACTTGCGTCCGGGCCGTTGCTTCCGATCAAGCCACTCTGAGCCAGATAAGTCCGCTCGTTGCCGTTATCGAACAGCTGGAATGGAATTTCCGGATGGTCCTGGCGACGTGGATACAGCGGCAATTTCAGCTGCGCAACATCACCACCTTGTGGATCGATAGCCAGATCGAGCACATCCGTTTTGATCTGGATGAGGTCGGTGCTTGCCGCTACCGGAGTTTCGGCAGGTGCGCTGGTATCGTTTGCGGCGCGTGGAATGTCGTCACTGACGGACGCTTTATTGCCAGTTGCCGTATCCGGGAGGCCCGGTGCGGAAGTACTGGAAGCAACATTCTGAGTCGGCAGGGCAGCCTGGCCATAGTCCTGGTTCCATTTAAGAACCATAACGTAGGACACGATTGCCAGGGCGACGATCAGGATCGTGCGTTTGATATCCATGATTACTCGGCCATCGAAGAAGAACGGGAGGTAGGGATAGGTGGAACCGGGTCATAACCACCGGGATTCCACGGATGACAGCGACCTAAACGACGAAAGGTCAGCCAGCCACCGCGCAGGAGGCCATGATTTTCGATGGCTTCTAACGCGTAGCAGGAACAACTGGGGTAGAAACGACAGTGATTGGCCATCAGGGGACTAATGGCAAAGCGGTAAAACTGGATCGGAACGAGTGCCAGTTTACGCATCTGGACTGTCTACCCCTACAGTTTCGGTTTTCACTGCTGGTACCGGCGTGCTGCGTGCCAGTCGTTTCCAGAGCTTGCCGAAATGCTGAATCAATTCGGGGTTTTCTACGTCACCTAAACCTTTGCGCGCGACGATAACAATGTCCCAACCGACCAGTGAATCCTGGTGCAGGCGAAACGATTCGCGCATCAGACGTTTGAGGCGATTGCGCTCGACGGAGAGCTTTACGCTCTTTTTCCCGATAACCAGCCCGAGACGGGGGTGATCAAGATCGTTGTTGCGCGCAAGGAGCAGGAGATTTTTCCCCGGAACCTTGCCGGTAGGGGAGTCAAAGACTGCCTTGAAATGCCGGGGAGTAAGCAGACGCTTTTCCCGACTGAAGTCCTGACTCACCTCCAGTGCCGGATTATCAAACTGCCAGACGCGCACGACCTTTGGCGCGACGACGCGACAGAACGGCACGACCGTTCTTGGTAGCCATGCGAGCACGGAAACCGTGGGTACGAGCGCGTTTGATAGTGCTTGGTTGGAAAGTACGTTTCATTGTCGTGTTACCTGGTTCGTCCACAACGGGCCGGAATGGCCCCCGTTTTAAGAGACCGGGGATTCTAGAGAAAGCAAGCCTCTAGGTCAATTTCCAACCAACGTTTCTTATAAATAGATCTCCGGACGTTTTGCAGCGCGACCCTCCTTCGCCAAACATAAAATTAAAGAAGGAGAGTATTTAAAGCTTTTCTGTAAAGCTTATAAAAGCTAGGGGCGCGGTCATCTGTGGATAACTGGCTTCAGGCCTTTTAACACGTGATGTACAGAGAATGACAACTACAGTGGAAAACCGTGTTCAGCCTGTGCTGCACTGTCGGATAACCTGTGGGCGAAAGAGTGCCTTATCCACAGGCAGGTTATCCACTGACTTTCACCCCCAGTTGTGCAATGGGCTCTGACCCGGTTATCCACAGAGCTTATTCACAGACCATTGGTCGTCTTTTTTGCGTATAAAACGTTGATTCTTCTTGGCTGGTGATCAACCTTCATGTGGATAAGTCGGCGTCTGGTCGCTACAATGGCCGCTTGTTTTTGCCTCACCGGCTTTCAACTTAGGGGATATCCGTGTCAGTGGAACTTTGGCAGCAGTGCGTGGAGCTTTTGCGCGATGAGCTGCCTGCCCAACAATTCAACACTTGGATCCGTCCACTACAGGTCGAAGCTGAAGGCGACGAGTTGCGTGTCTATGCACCCAATCGTTTTGTGCTGGACTGGGTCAACGAAAAATACCTGAGCCGCGTCCTGGAGTTGCTGGACGAGCATGGCAATGGCATGGCGCCAGCGCTTTCCTTATTAATAGGCAGCAAACGCAGCTCGGCGCCGCGTGCCGCGCCGAATGCTCCGCTGGCGGCTGCGGCCTCCCAGGCTGCGGCTGCACCGGTCAGCGCACCACCACCGGCGGCGGCTCCAACCAAGCGTGCCACGCAAAAAGTGGCCGAGGTCACTGAAGAAGAGCCTTCGCGCGACAGCTTCGATCCGATGGCCGGCGCCAGCTCCCAGCAAGCACCGGTTCGTTCTGAACAACGCACCGTGCAGGTTGAAGGCGCGCTCAAGCACACCAGCTACCTGAACCGTACCTTCACCTTCGAAAACTTCGTTGAGGGCAAGTCCAACCAACTGGCCCGGGCTGCGGCCTGGCAAGTGGCGGACAACCCCAAGCACGGTTACAACCCGCTCTTCCTTTATGGTGGTGTCGGTTTGGGTAAAACCCACTTGATGCACGCTGTGGGTAACCACCTATTAAAGAAGAACCCGAATGCCAAGGTCGTGTATCTGCATTCCGAACGCTTCGTGGCCGACATGGTCAAGGCCCTGCAACTGAACGCGATCAACGAGTTCAAGCGTTTCTACCGTTCGGTGGACGCCTTGCTGATCGACGACATTCAGTTCTTCGCCCGCAAGGAACGTTCCCAGGAAGAGTTTTTCCACACCTTCAACGCACTGCTTGAAGGTGGTCAGCAGGTCATTCTCACCAGTGACCGCTACCCGAAGGAAATCGAAGGCCTTGAAGAGCGCCTGAAATCCCGCTTCGGCTGGGGCCTAACGGTAGCCGTCGAGCCTCCTGAGCTGGAAACCCGTGTGGCGATCCTGATGAAAAAGGCCGACCAGGCCAAGGTCGAACTGCCCCATGATGCGGCGTTCTTCATTGCCCAGCGTATTCGCTCCAACGTCCGGGAGCTGGAAGGCGCGCTTAAACGCGTGATTGCCCACTCGCACTTCATGGGGCGCGACATCACCATCGAGTTGATTCGTGAATCCCTGAAAGACCTGCTGGCGCTGCAAGATAAACTGGTCTCTGTGGATAACATTCAGCGCACTGTCGCCGAGTACTACAAGATCAAGATCTCTGACTTGCTGTCCAAACGCCGTTCGCGTTCGGTCGCCCGTCCGCGTCAGGTCGCCATGGCGTTGTCCAAGGAGCTGACCAACCACAGCCTGCCGGAAATTGGCGATGTGTTTGGCGGTCGCGATCACACGACGGTGTTGCACGCCTGCCGCAAGATCAACGAACTTAAGGAATCCGACGCGGACATCCGCGAGGACTACAAGAACCTGCTGCGTACACTGACCACTTGATGAACACCAGCGCAGCTTATTAAGGCAAGGGACTAGACCATGCATTTCACCATTCAACGCGAAGCCCTGTTGAAACCCCTGCAACTGGTCGCAGGCGTCGTCGAGCGCCGCCAGACCTTGCCGGTGCTCTCCAACGTGCTGCTGGTTGTCGAAGGCCAGCAACTGTCGCTGACCGGTACCGACCTGGAAGTCGAGCTGGTCGGTCGTGTTCAACTCGAAGAGCCTGCCGAACCAGGTTCCATCACCGTGCCTGCGCGCAAACTGATGGATATTTGCAAAAGCCTGCCGAACGATGCGCTGATCGATATCAAGGTCGACGAGCAGAAGCTGGTGGTAAAGGCCGGCCGTAGCCGCTTTACCCTGTCGACCCTGCCGGCCAATGATTTCCCGACGGTTGAAGAAGGCCCGGGTTCGCTGACCTGCAGCCTGGAGCAAAGCAAACTGCGTCGCCTCATCGAGCGCACCAGTTTCGCCATGGCCCAGCAGGACGTGCGTTACTACCTGAACGGCATGCTGCTTGAAGTTTCTGCCGGTGTCATTCGCGCTGTCGCCACTGACGGCCATCGTCTGGCCATGTGCTCGATGCAGGCCGATATCGGTCAGCCGGATCGCCATCAGGTCATCGTACCGCGCAAAGGCATACTTGAACTTGCCCGCCTCCTGACCGAGCCGGACGGCATCGTCAGCATTGTCCTGGGTCAGCATCACATTCGTGCCACCACCGGTGAGTTCACCTTCACCTCCAAACTGGTCGACGGTAAATTCCCGGATTACGAGCGCGTTCTGCCGAAAGGCGGCGACAAGCTGGTACTCGGTGACCGCCAGGCATTGCGCGAAGCCTTCAGCCGTACCGCGATTCTGTCCAACGAGAAATACCGCGGCATCCGCCTGCAACTGGCCAATGGTCAACTGAAGATCCAGGCGAACAACCCGGAGCAGGAAGAGGCGGAGGAAGAAGTCGGCGTTGAATACAACGGCGGCTCCCTTGAGATCGGCTTCAACGTCAGCTACTTGCTCGACGTACTGGGCGTGATGACCACCGAGCAGGTTCGTCTGATCCTGTCCGACTCCAACAGCAGTGCGCTGGTGCAAGAGTCCGACAACGACGATTCGGCCTACGTTGTCATGCCGATGCGTCTGTAATCATGCTCAGCAGAAGCTAGATGTCCTTAAGTCGCGTCTCGGTCACCGCGGTGCGTAATCTGCACCCGGTGACCTTCTCCCCCTCCCCCCGAATCAACATTCTTTACGGCGCCAACGGCAGCGGCAAAACCAGTGTTCTGGAAGCCATACACCTGCTGGGGCTTGCCCGTTCGTTTCGCAGCACCCGTCTGTTACCAGTCATTCAGTACGAGCAATTGGCTTGCACGGTGTTCGGGCAGGTGGAGCTTGCCGAGGGTGGGCACAGCGCGTTGGGTATCTCTCGCGATCGCCAAGGGGAGTTCCAGATCCGCATCGACGGCCAGAATGCCCGTAGCGCGGCGCAACTGGCAGAGATCCTGCCTTTGCAGTTGATCAACCCCGACAGTTTTCGCTTGCTGGAAGGCGCGCCGAAGATTCGTCGGCAGTTTCTCGACTGGGGCGTGTTCCACGTGGAACCTCGTTTCATGTCCACCTGGCAGCGCTTGCAGAAGGCCCTGCGCCAGAGAAACTCTTGGCTGCGGCATGGTACACTTGACGCCGTTTCGCAAGCGGTTTGGGACAGGGAACTGTGCCAGGCCAGCGCTGAAATTGATGAATACCGCCGCGCTTACATCAAAGCCTTGAAACCAGTCTTTGAACAGACCTTGAGCGAACTGGTTGAGCTCGAGGGCTTAACGCTCAGCTATTACCGAGGTTGGGATAAGGACCGTGAGCTGAGCGCTGTGCTTGCCGGGTCCCTTCAGCGGGATCAGCAAATGGGGCATACCCAGGCCGGACCACAACGCGCTGATTTGCGCCTCAGATTGGGCGCTCATAATGCCGCGGATATATTGTCCCGCGGCCAGCAAAAGCTGGTTGTCTGTGCATTGCGGATTGCCCAAGGGCACCTGGTCAGCCAGGCCCGTCGCGGTCAGTGTATTTATCTGGTGGATGACTTGCCGTCCGAACTGGACGAGCAACACCGCCGCGCGCTTTGCCGCTTGCTGGAAGACTTACGCTGCCAGGTGTTTATCACCTGTGTAGATCACGAATTATTGAGGGAAGGCTGGCAGACGGAAACGCCAGTCGCTCTGTTCCACGTGGAACAGGGCCGTATCACCCAGACCCACGACCATCGGGAGTGAAGGCATTGAGCGAAGAAAATACGTACGACTCAACGAGCATTAAAGTGCTGAAAGGCCTGGATGCCGTACGCAAACGTCCCGGTATGTACATTGGTGACACCGACGATGGCAGCGGTCTGCACCACATGGTGTTCGAGGTGGTCGATAACTCGATCGACGAAGCGCTGGCCGGCCACTGCGACGACATCAGTATCATCATCCACCCGGATGAATCCATCACCGTTCGCGACAACGGCCGTGGCATCCCGGTAGACGTACACAAAGAAGAAGGCGTTTCGGCAGCCGAGGTCATCATGACCGTGCTGCACGCCGGCGGTAAATTCGACGACAACTCCTACAAAGTATCCGGCGGTCTGCACGGTGTAGGTGTGTCGGTTGTAAACGCATTGTCCGAACAGCTGGTCCTGACGGTACGTCGCAGCGGCAAGATCTGGGAACAGACTTACGTGCATGGCGTTCCGCAGGAACCGATGAAAATTGTCGGTGACAGTGAAACCACCGGTACCCAGATCCACTTCAAGGCTTCCAGCGAAACCTTCAAGAACATTCACTTCAGCTGGGACATCCTGGCCAAGCGGATTCGTGAACTGTCCTTCCTCAACTCCGGTGTCGGCATCGTCCTCAAGGATGAGCGCAGCGGCAAGGAAGAACTGTTCAAGTACGAAGGTGGTCTGCGGGCGTTCGTTGAATACCTGAACACCAACAAGACGCCGGTCAACCAGGTGTTCCACTTCAACATCCAGCGTGAAGACGGCATTGGCGTGGAAATCGCCCTGCAGTGGAACGACAGCTTCAACGAGAACCTGTTGTGCTTCACCAACAACATTCCACAGCGCGATGGCGGTACTCACCTGGTGGGTTTCCGTTCCGCCCTGACGCGTAACCTGAACACCTACATTGAAGCCGAAGGCCTGGCGAAGAAGCATAAAGTTGCCACCACTGGCGACGATGCCCGTGAAGGCCTGACCGCGATCATTTCGGTGAAAGTGCCAGATCCGAAGTTCAGCTCCCAGACCAAAGACAAGCTGGTGTCTTCCGAAGTGAAGACAGCGGTCGAACAGGAAATGGGCAAGTACTTCTCCGACTTCCTGCTGGAAAACCCGAACGAAGCCAAACTCGTGGTCGGCAAGATGATCGACGCCGCCCGTGCCCGTGAAGCGGCGCGCAAGGCTCGTGAGATGACCCGTCGTAAAGGCGCGCTGGATATCGCCGGCCTGCCGGGCAAACTGGCTGACTGCCAGGAAAAGGACCCTGCCCTGTCTGAACTGTACCTCGTGGAAGGTGACTCTGCTGGCGGCTCCGCCAAGCAGGGTCGTAACCGCAAGACCCAGGCGATTCTGCCCCTGAAGGGCAAGATCCTGAACGTCGAGAAAGCGCGTTTCGACAAGATGATTTCTTCCCAGGAAGTGGGCACCTTGATCACTGCGCTGGGTTGCGGCATCGGTCGCGACGAGTACAACATCGACAAGCTGCGCTATCACAACATCATCATCATGACCGACGCTGACGTCGACGGTTCGCACATCCGTACCCTGCTGCTGACCTTCTTCTTCCGTCAGTTGCCGGAGCTGATCGAGCGTGGCTACATCTACATCGCTCAGCCGCCGCTGTACAAGGTCAAGAAGGGCAAGCAAGAGCAATACATCAAAGACGACGACGCCATGGAAGAGTACATGACGCAGTCGGCCCTGGAAGATGCGAGCCTGCACTTGAACGAGGAAGCGCCGGGTATCTCCGGCGAAGCCCTTGAGCGCCTGGTGAACGACTTCCGCCTGGTGATGAAGACCCTCAAGCGTCTTTCGCGCCTGTATCCACAGGAACTGACCGAGCACTTCATCTACCTGCCTGCCGTCAGCCTGGAGCAACTGTCCGATCACGCAGCGATGCAGGATTGGCTGGCCCAGTACGAAGTGCGTCTGCGTACCGTCGAGAAGTCCGGCCTGGTCTACAAGGCCAGCCTGCGCGAAGACCGTGAGCGTAACGTATGGCTGCCTGAGGTCGAGCTGATCTCCCACGGCCTGTCGAACTACGTCACCTTCAACCGCGACTTCTTCGGCAGCAACGACTACAAGACCGTTGTTTCCCTGGGGGCCCAACTGAGCACCTTGCTGGACGAGGGCGCGTACATCCAGCGTGGTGAGCGCAAGAAGCAGGTTACCGAGTTCAAGGAAGCCCTTGAGTGGCTGATGGCCGAAAGCACCAAGCGCCACACCATCCAGCGATACAAAGGTCTGGGCGAGATGAACCCGGATCAGCTGTGGGAAACCACCATGGACCCAAGCTCGCGCCGTATGCTCAAAGTCACGATCGAAGACGCCATTGGTGCAGATCAGATCTTCAACACCCTGATGGGTGATGCGGTCGAACCTCGCCGTGACTTCATCGAAAGCAACGCCCTGGCGGTTTCCAACCTGGACTTCTAATACTCGTTTAACTCGTCAAACGAAAGAGGCCAACGTCATGCGTTGGCCTTTTTTGTTGCAGAACCAATCGATTGAAACGGCCATCTCGCAGGCATAAAAAAACCGGCTATATCAGCCGGTTTTTTTGCGCCCGAAAAAAACTTATGCACGTTTTTCGGTTTTTTTGGCGTTTTTAAAATATCTATATAAATCAGTAAGTTAAAAACAATATTCGACGCTTTTTGAACAAACGGTACACAGGTTATCCACAGAAGCTCAGACAGCCACTTGGTCATTGGCCAGTGGCGCTTGTGGAGCGGGTGGCAGCGAGCCCATTTCCCTTTGCATCTGCTCGTTCCAGGCCTGGACCCGATCATTCAGATCGGCAATGGATCGAGGTCCATTGCCTTCTGCATACATAGGGGCACCAATGATCACGGTGATGACACCCTTCTTTTTCGCCCAACCGGTTTTCGGCCAGAACTTGCCGGCATTGTGCGCAATGGGCAGCACCGGCAGATCAGCATTCACCGCCAAAGCGGATCCGCCGCGGGAGAATTTGCCGATGGTGCCGTAAGGGACACGTGTACCTTCGGGAAAGATCAGCACCCAGACATTGTCCTTGAGTAGCTCGTCGCCTTTCTTCGCTACATGCTTGAGGGCGGCTTTCGGGTTGTCCCGGTCGATGGCAATCGGACGCAGCATGGCCATGGCCCAGCCGAAGAACGGCACATAGAGCAACTCACGCTTGAGCACCTGGCTCAAAGGTTCGAAGTAGGCCGAGAGAAAGAACGTCTCCCAGGTGCTCTGGTGGTTCGACTGAATCACACAGGGCCGGTCTGGTACGTTCTCGGCGCCCTTCACCTCGTAGCTGATACCCAGAAACACCTTGCTCAGCCACAAGGCGCAGCGACACCAATAAACGTTGATGAAGCGATAGCGCGCCTTGAACGGCAGAAATGGCGCGATAAAAAAGCTCAGGCTGCACCACAGCAAGGAGCTGGTGCCCAGCAGCAGGTAAAAGAGGAAGGTTCTGATGGCCTGCAGTATCGACATGGCGACGTTTACCGTTACGGGCACTGCCCGACTGTTCAAGCGCACTCCCGAACATTCCCTGGTCAGGAGTTCGAGAGCGCTCTAATTGTTGATAAGTTCTGCGGCAATCGCCGCCAGATCGTCGAAAATCAAAGTGCCCACCGGCAGGCTCTTGCCCAAAGTCTTTTCGCCTTTTCCGGTCTTAACTAAAACTGGCTGAGAATCGACGGCTTTGGCGGCTTCCAGGTCACCGAGACTATCGCCGACGAACCATAGATTAGTCAGCGATACGTTGTAATGTGCGGCGATGTTTTTCAACATCCCGGGTTTTGGCTTGCGGCAATCGCAGCCTTCGTCCGGCCCATGCGGGCAGTAGACGATCAAGCCGACTTCGCCGCCCTGCTCCGCCACCAGCGAGCGCAAGCGCTCGTGCATGGCGTCCAGGGTAGCGATGTCGTAATAGCCGCGAGCGATGCCGGACTGGTTGGTAGCCACCGCTACCGTCCAGCCGGCCTTGCTCAACTGCGCGATGGCTTCGATCGAACCGGGGAGCGGTATCCACTCCTCCACTGACTTGATGTAAGCGTCGGAGTCGTAATTGATCACCCCGTCCCGATCGAGTATCAGCAGTTTCAACAGCAGTCCCTCAGCCCAGCAATGAAATATCGGCGACGCCGAGGAACAGTCCCCGCAGACGCGCCAGCAACGCATAACGGTTGGCGCGAACTTTCGCGTCTTCCGCGTTGACCATCACGGCTTCGAAGAACGCATCCACCGGCTCGCGCAAGGCGGCCAGGCGTGCCAGGGATTCGCTGTACTGACGCGCTGCAGCCATCGGTTGAACAGCCTGGTCTGCCTGCTGGATCGCCGAGTACAGGGAGAACTCGTTGGCATTGTCGAAGTACTTGGCTTCCACGACGGTCGGCACGGAGCCTTCCACTTTGCTCAGCAGATTCGAAACGCGTTTGTTCACCGCGGCCAGGGCAGCGGCTTCCGGTAACTTGCGGAAGGCTTCCACCGCTTGTACGCGCTGGTCGAAGTCCAGGGCCGAACCCGGCTTCAGGGCGCGCACCGACAGGTAGGTCGCGACGTCGACACCTTCGTCCTCATAACGAGCACGCAGACGGTCGAAGATGAACTCCAGTACCACGTCGTTCAGGCCGCTAGCCTTGACCTTGGCACCGAACGCATTCACGGCGAAAGCCACGGCGTCGGTCAGGTCGAGGTCGAGTTTCTTGTCGATCAGGATGCGCAATACGCCCAATGCGGCACGGCGCAAGGCATACGGATCTTTACTGCCGGTTGGCAGCATGCCGATGCCGAAAATACCGACCAGGGTATCCAGTTTGTCAGCGATGGCCACGGCCGCACCGGTCAGGGTGGTCGGCAGCTCGGCGCCGGCACCGCGAGGCATGTATTGCTCGTTCAGCGCCAGTGCAACGTCTTCCGGCTCGCCATCGTTGAGGGCGTAATAGTAGCCGGCGACACCCTGCATCTCCGGGAACTCGCCGACCATTTCGGTCGCCAGGTCGCACTTGGACAGCAGGCCTGCGCGGGCAGCCCACGCGGCGTTGCCGCCGATGCGCTGAGCGATGAACGCAGCCAGTTTGGAAACACGTTCGGCCTTGTCATAGACGCTGCCGAGTTTTTCCTGGAACACCACGTTTTGCAGGCGCAGGTTGAAGTCTTCGAGTTTCTGCTTCTTGTCTTGCTTGAAGAAGAACTCGGCGTCGGTCAGGCGTGGGCGAACCACTTTCTCGTTACCGGCGATGATCTGCTGCGGGTCCTTGCTCTCGATGTTGGCCACGGTAATGAAGCGTGGCAGCAACTTGCCGTCGGCATCCAGCAGGCAGAAATACTTCTGGTTGTCCTGCATGGTGGTGATCAAGGCTTCTTGCGGCACTTCAAGGAAGCGCTCTTCGAACGAGCACACCAGCGGCACCGGCCATTCAACCAGCGCGGTCACTTCGTCGAGCAGGTCCGGCGGCACGATCGCGGTGCCTTCCTGACGGGTTGCCAGCTCTTCGGTGCGCTTGCTGATGATGTCGCGACGCTCGTTTGCGTCAGCCAGGACGTAAGCGGCGCGCAGGTCAGCCAGGTAGCTGGACGGCGAACCGATGCGCACGCTTTCCGGATGGTGGAAGCGATGACCACGGGAATCGCGGCCGGCCTTCTGGGCGAGGATGGTGCAGTCGATGATCTGGTCACCGAGCAGCATTACCAGCCATTGGGTCGGGCGAACGAATTCTTCCTTGCGAGCCCCCCAGCGCATACGCTTGGGAATCGGCAGGTCATTCAGGGAGTCTTCGACGATGGTCGGCAGCAGGCTCGCGGTCGGCTTGCCGGCGATGTTTTGGCTGTAGCGCAGTTTCGGGCCGCTCTGATCGATTTCGCTCAGGTCGACGCCGCACTTCTTGGCAAAGCCCAGTGCCGCTTGGGTCGGATTGCCTTCGGCATCGAACGCGGCCTGACGTGGCGGGCCATCGAGGTTGATGCTGCGATCGGGCTGCTGAGTGGCCAGCGAGGTGATCAGCACGGCCAGACGACGTGGCGCGGCATAAACGGTTTTGGTCTCGTAGTTCAGGCCGGCCGCTTGCAGGCCCTTGTCGATACCGGCCAGAAACGCTTCGGCCAGGGTGTTCAGGGCTTTGGGTGGCAGTTCTTCAGTGCCCAGTTCAACCAGAAAATCCAGAGCACTCATTGTGCAGCCTCCAGCTTGGCCAGTACTTCATCACGCAGGTCCGGGGTTGCCATCGGGAAGCCCAGCTTGGCGCGAGCCAGCAGGTAGGCTTGCGCCACGGAACGCGCCAGGGTGCGCACACGCAGAATGTATTGCTGACGCGCGGTTACCGAGATTGCCCGGCGCGCATCCAGCAGGTTGAAGGTATGGGAGGCCTTCAACACCATTTCGTAGCTCGGCAACGGCAGCGGCTGGTCGAGTTCGATCAGGCGCTTGGCTTCGCTTTCATAGAAATCGAACAGCTCGAACAGCTTCTCGACGTTGGCGTGTTCGAAGTTGTAGGTCGACTGCTCCACTTCGTTCTGGTGGAACACGTCGCCGTAGGTCACTTTGCCGAACGGACCGTCAGCCCAGACCAGGTCGTAGACCGAGTCCACGCCCTGCAGGTACATGGCCAGACGTTCCAGGCCGTAAGTGATCTCGCCCGTCACCGGGTAGCACTCGATGCCGCCCGCTTGCTGGAAGTAAGTGAACTGCGTCACTTCCATGCCGTTGAGCCAGACTTCCCAGCCCAGACCCCAGGCGCCGAGGGTCGGCGATTCCCAGTTATCTTCGACGAAGCGGATGTCGTGCACCAATGGGTCCAGGCCCACGTGCTTGAGGGAGCCCAGGTACAGCTCCTGGAAGTTGTCCGGGTTCGGCTTCAGGACTACCTGGAACTGGTAGTAGTGCTGCAGTCGGTTCGGGTTTTCGCCATAGCGGCCGTCAGTCGGGCGACGGCTTGGCTGCACATAGGCGGCGTTCCAGGTTTCCGGGCCAATGGCGCGCAGGAATGTTGCGGTGTGGAAAGTGCCGGCGCCTACTTCCATATCGTAGGGCTGAAGTACCACACAACCTTGCTCGGCCCAGTATTGCTGGAGGGCGAGGATCAAGTCTTGGAAGGTACGCACGGCTGGCGTAGGCTGGCTCACGAAATTCACCTGTTTCTTGGGCTGCGATTTAAAGAGCGGGAGTATACCCGATTCGTTGCTGCGCACGCCCCCTGGAGCCTTATGCCACGCTGCTTTTGGTGTTCCGAAGATCCGCTGTACATGGCTTATCACGATCAGGAGTGGGGCACGCCGCTACGCGATGCGCAGGGATTGTTCGAGTTGCTTTTGCTCGAAGGGTTCCAGGCCGGGCTTTCCTGGATCACCGTATTGCGCAAACGCGAACACTATCGCCGGGTGCTGTATGGCTTTGACGTGCAGCGCGTGGCCCAGATGAGTGATGCTGAAATCGATGATCTGATGCTCGATCCGGGCATCATTCGCAATCGCCTCAAGCTCAACGCGGCCCGGCGCAACGCCCAGGCCTGGCTGGCGCTGGAAGACCCTGTCGAGCTTCTCTGGTCATATGTCGGCGGTGTTCCGAAGGTCAATCATTTCAAGGATCGCACCGAAGTCCCGGCCATCACACCCGAGGCGGTGGAGATGAGCAAAGGCCTGAAAAAGGCCGGCTTCACCTTCGTAGGCCCGACCATTTGCTACGCGCTGATGCAGGCTTCGGGCATGGTCATGGATCACACCCGCGATTGCGACCGCTACGCGCAGCTGGCGAACGGCGGTTAGAATAGCCGCCTCGCGCACAGCACAAGATCAGGAGTGACCTGTGGATAAGTTTAAAGGCGCCTTGCTGGTAGGCGCTCTGCGGTTGTTTGCCCTGCTCCCGTGGCGGGCGGTGCAGGCTGTCGGCTCGGCGATTGGCTGGGTGATGTGGAAAACCCCTAACCGTTCACGCGACGTGGTGCGGATCAACCTGTCCAAATGCTTTCCGGAGATGGACCCCGCCGAACGTGAGCGTCTGGTGGGCCAGAGTCTGAAAGACATCGGCAAGTCACTGACAGAAAGCGCCTGCGCCTGGATCTGGCCAGCCCAACGCTCCATCGACCTGGTGCGCGAAGTTGAAGGCCTCGACATTTTGAAAGACGCCCTGGCCTCCGGCAAAGGCGTGGTCGGCATCACCAGTCACTTGGGCAACTGGGAAGTGCTCAACCACTTTTATTGCAGCCAGTGCAAACCGATCATTTTCTACCGCCCGCCGAAATTGAAGGCGGTGGATGAATTGCTGCAAAAGCAGCGGGTGCAACTGGGCAACAAAGTGGCCGCTTCCACCAAGGAAGGCATCCTCAGCGTCATCAAGGAAGTGCGCAAAGGCGGTGCAGTGGGCATCCCCGCCGACCCGGAACCGGCCGAATCCGCCGGGATCTTCGTGCCGTTCTTCGCCACCCAGGCTTTGACCAGCAAATTCGTGCCGAACATGCTCGCGGGCGGCAAAGCGGTCGGTGTGTTCCTGCACGCCCTGCGTCTGCCAGACGGTTCGGGCTATAAAGTGATCCTCGAAGCCGCGCCAGAGGCCATGTACAGCACTGACACCGAGGAATCCTGTGCCGCCATGAGCAAGGTGGTTGAGCGCTATGTGCGGGCGTATCCGAGCCAGTACATGTGGAGCATGAAACGCTTCAAGAAGCGCCCGCCAGGTGAAGAGCGCTGGTATTGAAACAATTGGCACAGTCTGTGGATAACTGTAGCGAGCCTGCTCGCGATGGACCTGAGGGCACCACGGGGAATCAGACTTTCCGCGTCATCGTTCACGACCATCGCGAGCAGGCTCGCTCCTACAAGTTATTCACAACACGTTCATAAGGGCGCAGTAGATGTCCGAACACCGTAAATCATTTCGCATCAAGATCAGTCACGAAACCGTTGGTGAATGCCTGGGCCAGACGCGCAACCTGTCGACCACGGGCGTCTACGTCAAGCATCCGGCATTGTCGGCTCTACCCAGGGGCGCGGTGGTTTACGGGCAGGTGCAGGACTTGCCCACAGGCGCGCCGCGTGTGCGCATGGAAGTGGTGCAAGTGGATGCCGAAGGCATTGGTTTGCGTTATCTCTGATCAGTGCGCGTGACGATCCAGCTTTTTCAGGAACACCGTCATTTCCTTCTCGGCCTGTTTGTCGCCATGGGCTTTGGCGGCTTCCTGGCCTTGCTCCCAAGCGTGGCGCGCAGCCGGATAGTCCGCCAGCGCCAGGTGGGCTTTGCCCAATAGCTTCCATGCTGCCGAATACTTCGGATCAATCTCGACGCAACGCTGGAAATGTTCCACAGCCTTGGCGTTCTCCCCCAGATCCAGGTAACCCTTGCCCAGGCCGAAGCGCAGCAATGAGTTATCCACACCCTTGGCGAGCATTTTTTCCAGGGATTCGATCATGGGTGGATTCCTTGCATGAGGAGTGTCAGAGGACGTTATTTGTATCTTTGAAACCGCCATCGCTGGCAAGCCAGCTCCCACTGGGTTTTCAGATGTACATGACGTTTGTGAACAATCGAAAAAATTGTGGGAGCTGGCTTGCCAGCGATCGGGGCCCGTACAGCCGCTGCAAAACCTCAGAAAAAGCTCAGCCCCACATGGAACAGTTTTTCCACATCACGAATATGCTTCTTATCCACAAGGAACAAAATCACATGGTCCCCCGCCGCGATCACCGTGTCATCGTGGGCAATGATCACTTCTTCGTCGCGGATGATCGCCCCGATGGTAGCGCCCGGCGGCAGGCCAATGTTCTCGATGGCTTTGCCGATGACCTTGCTCGATTTCGCGTCGCCGTGGGCAATCGCCTCGATGGCTTCGGCGGCGCCCCGGCGCAGTGAGTGCACGCTGACGATGTCGCCGCGCCGCACGTGGGCCAGCAAGGTGCCGATGGTTGCCAGTTGCGGACTGATGGCGATGTCGATATCGCCGCCCTGGATCAGATCCACATACGCCGGGTTGTTGATGATGGTCATCACCTTCTTCGCGCCCAGGCGTTTGGCCAGCAGTGAAGACATGATGTTGGCTTCGTCGTCGTTGGTCAGGGCCAGGAAGATGTCCGCGTCGGCGATGTTTTCTTCCATCAACAGGTCGCGGTCGGAGGCACTGCCCTGCAGCACGACGGTGCTGTCGAGGGTGTCCGAGAGATGGCGGCAGCGTGCCGGATTCATCTCGATGATCTTTACCTGGTAACGGCTTTCGATGGCTTCGGCCAGTCGCTCACCGATCTGCCCGCCGCCGGCGATGACGATGCGTTTGTAGGTCTCGTCGAGACGGCGCATTTCACTCATCACCGCGCGAATGTTCGCTTTGGCCGCGATGAAAAACACTTCGTCGTCCGCTTCGATCACCGTGTCGCCTTGGGGCAGGATCGGGCGATCGCGACGGAAGATGGCCGCCACGCGGGTTTCGACATTCGGCATGTGCTCGCGCAATTGCCGCAGTTGTTGACCCACCAGTGGCCCGCCGTAATAGGCCCGCACCGCGACCAGTTGTGCCTTGCCTTCGGCGAAGTCGATCACCTGCAAAGCACCCGGGTGCTGGATCAGGCGTTTGATGTAGTTGGTGACCACTTGTTCCGGGCTGATCAGCACGTCCACCGGAATCGCGTCGTTATCGAACAGTTCGGAGCGCGTGAGGTACGCCGCTTCGCGTACGCGGGCGATTTTGGTGGGGGTGTGGAACAGGGTGTGGGCGACCTGGCAGGCGACCATGTTGGTCTCGTCACTGTTGGTCACGGCCACCAGCATGTCGGCGTCATCCGCTCCAGCCTGGCGCAGTACCGTCGGCAGTGAGCCGCGACCCTGGACCGTGCGGATGTCCAGGCGGTCGCCGAGATTGCGCAGGCGCTCGCCGTCGGTGTCGACCACCGTGATGTCGTTGGCCTCGCTGGCCAGATGTTCCGCCAGCGAACCGCCGACCTGCCCCGCACCGAGGATGATGATTTTCATCCAGTCACTCCATTGAATCCGTTTAACCGCGCGCGGCGGCGATCTTGATCAGCTTGGCGTAATAGAAGCCGTCGTGTCCGCCTTCCTGCGCGAGCAATTGGCGACCATGGGGTTGCTTTATCCCGGCCGCGGTCGCGAGGTCCAGTTCACGGGCGCCCGGCGTGCGGGCAAGGAACGCTTCGATGACTTCGGTGTTCTCGGTCGGCAGTGTGGAGCAGGTGGCGTAGAGCAAAATGCCGCCGACCTCCAGGGTTTTCCACAGGGCATCCAGCAGCTCGCCTTGCAGCAGTGCCAGCGCGGCGATGTCATCGGGTTGGCGGGTGAGCTTGATGTCCGGATGACGACGAATCACGCCAGTGGCCGAGCACGGGGCGTCGAGCAGGATGCGCTGGAACGGCTTGCCATCCCACCAGGTGGCGGTGTCGCGACCGTCGGCGGCGATCAGCTCGGCGCTCAGGCCAAGGCGTTCGAGGTTTTCACGCACGCGGACCAGGCGTTTGGCTTCCAGATCCACGGCCACCACGCCTGCCAATGCCGGCTCGGCTTCAAGGATGTGGCAGGTTTTGCCACCCGGTGCACAGCAGGCGTCCAGCACCCGTTGACCGGGTGCGAGGTCAAGCAGATCGGCGGCCAGTTGCGCCGCTTCATCCTGCACGCTGATCCAGCCTTCGGCGAAACCGGGCAGGCTGCGCACGTCGGTGGCGGCGTCGAGGATGATGCCGTCACGGCTGTAAAGGCACGCACTGGCGGCAATGCCGGCCTCGCTCAGCAAGCCGAGGTAGGCGTCGCGGGTGTGATGGCGACGATTCACGCGAAGGATCATCGGCGGGTGCGCGTTGTTCGCTGCGCAAATGGCTTCCCATTGCTCCGGCCAGAACGCCTTCAGGGATTTTTGCAGCCAGCGCGGGTGAGCGGTGCGCACCACCGGGTCGTGTTCCAGCTCCGCCAGCAGCGCTTCGCTTTCCCGTTGGGCGCGGCGTAGCACGGCGTTGAGCAAGGCTTTGGCCCAGGGTTTTTTCAGCTTGTCGGCGCAACCGACGGTCTCACCGATGGCGGCGTGGGCCGGCACACGGGTGTAGAGCAACTGGTAGAGGCCGACCAGCAACAAGGCTTCAACATCGGCGTCCGCTGCCTTGAAAGGCTTCTGCAACAGTTTGGCCGCCAGTGCCGACAACCGCGGCTGCCAGCGCGCGGTGCCGAACGCCAGGTCCTGGGTGAAACCGCGATCGCGATCTTCGACCTTGTCCATTTGCGTGGGCAGCGAACTGTTGAGTGAGGCTTTGCCGCTGAGAACAGCAGCCAGTGCCTTGGCGGCGGCCATACGCGGGTTCATTGAGCGTCCGCCGTGTGACCGAGGACGGTGCCCACCGCGAATTTCTCACGACGGCTGTTGAACAAGTCGCTGAAGTTCAGCGCTTTGCCGCCGGGCAATTGCAGGCGTGTCAGGCACAGCGCCTGTTCACCACAGGCGACGATCAGCCCGTCCTTGCTGGCGCTAAGGATTTCACCCGGTGTGCCCTTCCCTTGCGCGAGGCTCGCGGCCAACACTTTCAGCGCTTCGCCATTCAAGGTGCTGTGAGTGATCGGCCATGGATTGAAGGCCCGGACCAGGCGTTCCAGCTCAATCGCCGGACGGGTCCAGTCAACGCGGGCTTCATCCTTGTTCAATTTGTGTGCATAGGTGGCGAGGTTGTCGTCCTGCACTTCGCCTTCCAGCGTGCCGGCAGCGAGGCCGGCAATGGCTTGAATCACCGCAGGCGGCCCCATTTCGGCCAGGCGATCGTGCAGGCTGCCGCCGGTGTCTTCGGCGCTGATCGGCGTGATGACCTTGAGCAACATCGGCCCGGTGTCGAGCCCCGCTTCCATGCGCATCACGGTCACGCCGCTTTCGGCGTCGCCCGCTTGCACGGCGCGCTGGATCGGCGCCGCACCGCGCCAGCGTGGCAGCAGCGAGGCGTGGCTGTTGATGCAGCCCAGACGCGGAATATCCAGCACCACTTGCGGCAGGATCAGGCCATAGGCGACCACTACCATCAGGTCCGGTTTCAGTGCGGCCAGTTCAGCCTGGGCGTCTTCGTTGCGCAGCGTGGGCGGTTGCAGCACCGGGAGATTGTTTTCCAGAGCAAGCTGCTTGACCGGGCTCGGCATCAGCTTCTGCCCACGACCTGCCGGACGATCCGGTTGGGTGTAGACCGCAACGATCTCGTAAGGGCTGTTCAACAGGGCCTTGAGGTGTTCAGCGGCGAATTCCGGGGTGCCGGCAAAGACGATGCGCAGTGGCTCAGTCATGAAGGGCTCTCTAGTGCAAAGCATCTTGAAAAGAAAAAGGCTTGCCGCAGCAAGCCTTTGAAGGAGGGCATCAAGCGTTCTGGCGGTGGAGCTTTTCCAGTTTCTTCTTGATCCGGTCGCGTTTGAGCGTCGACAGGTAGTCAACGAACAATTTGCCGTTCAGGTGGTCGCATTCGTGCTGGATGCACACCGCGAGCAGTTCTTCGGCGATCAGTTCGTAAGGTTGGCCGTCGCGGTCCAGGGCCTTGACCTTGACTCGTTGCGGACGATCGACGTTTTCGTAGAAGCCCGGCACCGATAGGCAGCCTTCCTGATACTGACCCATGTCGTCGGTCAGGGGCTCGAGCTCAGGGTTGATGAACACGCGCGGTTCGGTGCGATCTTCGGAGAGGTCCATCACGACGATACGTTTGTGCACGTTGACCTGGGTCGCGGCGAGGCCGATGCCCGGTGCTTCATACATTGTTTCAAACATGTCATCGACCAACTGACGCACTTCGTCGTCCACTACGGCCACTGGTTTGGCGATAGTGCGCAGGCGCGGATCAGGGAATTCGAGGATGTTTAAAATGGCCATAAGCTTGATGACTGCACGTGTGAAGTAAGGTCGGGTCGATGGCCTGGCGAGTCAGAAGATGCAGGCTATCTATGTAAAACGTAGCTCCCTTCTTTTCATAAGCAAGCCGGGAGCGAGCCACTGACGGCTCTGGCGTTTCACGCGAACGCACATAATAAAGGGATTCACCGCATGAGGAAATCACTACTCGCCTTGCTCCTTCTGGCCTCGGCAGGTTGGGCGCATGGGCAAGTGCAGCTCAGGGAAGGTTTTCCACAGCAATACACAGTGGTTGCAGGGGACACGCTCTGGGATATCTCGGCAAAATTCCTCCGTGAGCCATGGCAGTGGCCCGAGCTCTGGCAGGCCAATCCCCGGATCGAAAATCCCGATCTGATTTATCCCGGCGACTTGCTATCGCTCGTCTACGTAGACGGCCAGCCACGGTTGACCCTCGATCGCGGTCCTTCCCGAGGCACCATCAAGCTTTCGCCACGGGTGCGCAGCAGCCCGGTCGCAGAGGCCATTCCGAGCATCCCACTGAAGTCGATCAACAGCTTTCTGCTGAGCAACCGTATCGTCGACAAGGTCGAGGATTTCGACCAGGCACCCTACATCGTGGCCGGGGACGCCGAGCGGGTGCTCAGCGGCGTTGGCGATCGCATCTTTGCTCGCGGCCAATTCGACCCGGCGCAGCCGGTCTACGGCATCTTCCGCCAGGGCAAGGTCTACACCGATCCGCTGACCCAGGCGTTTCTGGGGATCAACGCCGATGACATCGGCAGCGGCGAAGTCCTCGCCATTGAAGGCGACGTCGCCACGCTGGCGCTGCAACACACGACCCAGGAGGTGCGCCTCGGTGATCGTTTGTTCAGCGGTGAGGAACGCCCGATCAATTCGACCTTCATGCCCAGTGCCCCCAAAAACGAAATCAACGGCCTGATCATCGATGTGCCGCGCGGTGTCACCCAGATCGGCGCGCTCGACGTGGTCACCCTGAACAAGGGCCAACGCGATGGGCTGACCGAAGGCAATGTCCTGGAAGTGATGAAGACCGGTGAAACCGTGCGTGACCGGATCACCGGCCAGCCGCTGAAAATCCCCGATGAGCGCGCCGGACTGCTGATGGTCTTCCGCACCTACGACAAGCTCAGCTACGGGCTGGTACTCAAGGCATCGCGCTCGCTGGCGGTGATGGACAAGGTACGAAATCCGTAAGCGTGCTTCACAAGTTACCAACAGAGTTATCCACAGCTTATTCCCGTTTGTACGGGTGCTCATAACGATCAAGGATGATCCATGTCGATGCCTGCCTCTACACCGGTTTCCCCTGCGGAACTGGAAGCTCGTTTACGTCTGCACCGTCTACCTGAATTGGGTCCGGCGCGTTTCAAGAAACTGCTGGAGGCGTTCGGTTCGGCGTCCAAAGCCATCAGCGCACCCGCCAGTGCCTGGCGTGCGCTGGGTTTGCCGCTGGCCTGTTCCGAGGCCAGGCGATGCGCTGAAATCCGCGATGGCGCCAGCCACGCTTTGGCTTGGCTAGAGCGTCCTGGCCAGCATTTACTGATGTGGGACCAACCCGACTACCCTTCACTGCTGGCGCAAATCAGCGATGCGCCGCCGCTGTTATTTGTCGCTGGCGACCCCGGCATTCTGGAAAAACCTCAGTTGGCGATGGTGGGCAGTCGGCGTGCGTCACGGCCGGGCATGGACACCGCCGCGGCTTTTTCCCGCAGCCTGGCCGGCGCCGGGTTTGTCATTACCAGCGGTCTGGCCCTGGGCATCGACGCGGCCGCTCATCAGGCGGCTTTGGACATTGGCGGGCAAACGGTCGGGGTACTTGGCACGGGTCTTGAAAAATTTTATCCACAGCGCAATCGACGACTGGCCGACAAGATGATCGCCTCGGGTAGCGCGGTACTTTCGGAGTTCCCGCTAGACGCCGGACCGACCGCCAGCAACTTCCCGCGACGCAATCGGATCATCAGCGGTTTGTCCCTCGGTGTGCTGGTGGTGGAGGCCAGCGTTGCCAGCGGTTCGTTGATCACCGCGAGGCTGGCGGCGGAACAGGGGCGCGAGGTGTATGCGATTCCGGGATCGATCCATCACCCCGGCGCCCGCGGTTGCCATCAGCTGATCCGCGACGGCGCCGTGCTGGTGGAAACCATCGAGCATATTCTCGAAGCCTTGCGCGGCTGGCAGCAGCTGCCGTTTTCCACAGAAGCGCCCGAGATGGCGGCGCCCCACCCATTGCTGACCCTGCTTCACGCCGCCCCGCTCTCCAGTGAAGCGCTGGCCGATGCCAGCGGCTGGGCCTTGCCCAAAGTGCTGGGGGCGTTGACGGAGCTGGAGATGGAGGGCCGCGCAGTCTGCGAAAACGGCCGCTGGTTTGCACGGGTGAGCTAGGTTTTATAAACAAGATCGGTAAACTGCGCAGAGCCTTATTCTGGAGTGTTTTTCATGGTCAACAGTTGGCGTGTGCAACAAGCCGCGCAAGCAATTCGCGCCGGGGCGGTGATTGCCTACCCAACCGAAGCTGTCTGGGGTCTGGGTTGCGACCCGTGGGACGAAGAGGCCGTGGAGCGGCTGTTGCTGCTCAAGGGCCGGTCTGTGGATAAAGGCCTGATTCTGGTCGCCGACAATATCCGTCAGTTCGACTTCCTCTTCGACGACTTCCCTGAGCTGTGGATGGATCGCATGGCCAGCACCTGGCCGGGGCCGAACACCTGGCTGGTGCCGCATCAGAACATGTTGCCGCAGTGGATTACCGGCGTGCATGAAACCGTGGCCCTGCGGGTCAGCGATCACCCGCTGGTGCGGGACTTGTGCTCGTTGGTCGGGCCGCTGGTGTCGACGTCCGCCAACCCTCAGGGCCGGCCGGCGGCGCGCACGCGGATTCGCGTGGAGCAGTATTTCCGGGGGCAGCTTGATCTGGTGCTGGGCGGGAATCTGGGAGGGCGCAAGAACCCGAGCGTGATTCGTGATCTGGCAACCGGCCAGGTGATGCGCGCAGGTTAAGGCCGAGGGTGACCCCAATCGCGGGCAAGCCCGTTACCACAGTGGATTCTGGTGTTCACAAAATATGTGTTCACAGCCAGTCCTTGTGGGAGCGGGCTTGCCCGCGATGAGGCCGAGCAGGCGCTGAAATTGTTAAGGCAACAACACCACTGACCCCGTTGTGCGCCGCGCCGACAACTCGGTCTGTGCCTTCGCCGCTTCAGCCAGTGGGTAACGCTGGCTGATATCGACCTTCAGCTTGCCGCTGATGATCATCTCGAACAGTTCATCGGCCATTTTCTGCAGGTTTTCGGCGTTGTTGGCGTAGGTCGCCAGTGTGGGGCGGGTCACGTACAGCGAACCCTTCGCCGCCAGAATCCCCAGGTTCACCCCGTCCACCGCACCGGACGCATTGCCGAAACTCACCACCAGCCCCCGGGGCGCCACGCTGTCGAGCGAAGTCAGCCAGGTGTCCTTGCCGACGCCGTCATACACCACCGGGACCTTTTTGCCGTCAGTCAATTCCAGTACGCGCTGCGTGACGTTTTCATGGCTGTAGTCAATGGTCGCCCAGGCGCCGTTGGCCTTGGCCAGCGCGGCTTTCTCCGCTGAACTCACAGTGCCAATCAACTTCACACCCAGTGCTTTGGCCCATTGGCAAGCCAGTGAACCCACGCCACCGGCCGCCGCGTGGAACAAGATGGTTTCGCCGCCCTTGAGTTCGTAGGTCTGACGCAACAGGTATTGCACGGTCAGGCCTTTGAGCATGACCCCGGCGGCTTGTTCGAAGCTGATGGCGTCCGGCAGATGCACCAGGTTGGCCGCAGGCAATACATGCACGTCACTGTAGGCACCCAATGGCCCGCTGCCATAGGCCACGCGATCACCGACCTTGAATCGGGTGACTTCGCTGCCGACCGCCTCGACCACGCCCGCCCCTTCGGCACCCACACCCGATGGCAGGGATGGTGGCGAATAGAGGCCGCTGCGGTAATAGGTATCGATGAAGTTCAGGCCGATGGCCTTGTTGCTCACGCGGACCTGCTGCGGGCCGGGCTCGGCGGGTTGGTAATCCACATACTCGAGCACTTCGGGGCCACCGTGGGCACGGAACTGGATACGCTTTGCCATCTGCACTCTCCTGAGATCGTTTCTACCAAAGCGTCCTATCGGACTCCTAAGCTTGATCTTCGTCAACTGCGACGAGCGCATCGGCGGTGGTATGCTACGCGCCCATTTGCGCCGGCTGAGCTCCAATGGAGCGCCGCGTAGCTTTGCCCGATCCAAGGTGATGCCATGACTACCCGCACCGAGGCCGTAAAAGCCTACCTGCTCGACCTGCAAGACCGCATTTGCGCTGCCCTGGAAGCCGAAGACGGTGGCACGCGCTTCGTCGAAGACGCCTGGACCCGGCCCGCCGGTGGCGGTGGACGTACGCGGGTGATCGAAAACGGCGCGGTGATCGAAAAGGGCGGCGTCAATTTTTCCCACGTCTTCGGCAGCGGTCTGCCACCGTCCGCCAGTGCCCATCGGCCGGAACTGGCCGGGCGTGGTTTCGAAGGCCTGGGCGTGTCCCTGGTGATTCACCCGCACAACCCGCATGTGCCAACTTCCCACGCCAACGTGCGCTTTTTCATCGCCGAAAAAGAAGGCGAAGAGCCGGTCTGGTGGTTCGGCGGCGGCTTCGACCTGACCCCTTACTACGGCAATGAAGAAGACTGCGTGCACTGGCATCGTATCGCCGAGCAGGCCTGCGCGCCGTTCGGTCCGGATGTCTATTCGCGCTACAAGGCCTGGTGCGACAGCTACTTCCACATCAAGCATCGCCACGAGCCACGGGGCATCGGCGGCCTGTTTTTCGATGACCTGAACGAGTGGGACTTCGACACCAGTTTCGCCTTCATGCGCGCCATCGGCGATGCCTATATCGAGGCTTATCTGCCGATCGTGCAACGCCGCAAAAACGATGCGTTCACCGCCAAACAGCGCGAATTCCAGGAGTTCCGCCGTGGGCGTTATGTCGAGTTCAACCTGGTTTACGACCGTGGCACCTTGTTCGGCCTGCAATCGGGCGGGCGTACCGAGTCGATCCTCATGTCCCTGCCGCCGCAAGTGCGCTGGGGTTATGACTGGAAGGCCGAACCGGGCAGCGAAGAAGCGCGCCTGACCGAATACTTCCTGCAAGACCGCGATTGGTTGGCCAAGGCCTGAACGAGGAATCCTGATGGACCGTTACGTCGTATTCGGCAACCCGATTGGTCACAGCAAGTCGCCGCTGATCCATCGCTTGTTTGCCGAGCAGACCGCCCAGAAACTCGACTACAGCACTTCGCTGGCGCCGCTCGACGATTTTTCCGGCTGTGCCCGGGCGTTTTTCCTCGAAGGTCGTGGGGCGAATGTCACTGTGCCGTTCAAGGAAGAGGCCTTTCGTCTCGCCGACAGCCTGACGGCGCGGGCCCAACGGGCCGGGGCGGTGAATACCCTGAGCAAACTGGCCGATGGCACTCTGCTGGGCGATAACACTGACGGTGCCGGCCTGGTGCGCGACCTGACAGTCAATGCCGGGTTCAGCCTCAAGGGCAAACGCATCCTGCTGCTTGGTGCTGGCGGCGCGGTGCGCGGTGCATTGGAGCCTTTGTTGGCGGAGCAACCGGCGTCGGTGATCATCGCCAACCGCACAGTGGACAAGGCCGAGTTGCTGGCGGAGCTGTTCTGCGACCTGGGCCCGGTATCGGCCAGCGGTTATGACTGGTTGCAGGAGTCGGTGGACCTGATCATCAACGCGACGTCCGCCAGCCTCTCGGGCGAAGTCCCGCCGATCGCCGCCAGCCTGATCGAGCCGGGCAAAACGGTGTGCTACGACATGATGTACGGCAAGGAACCAACCTCGTTCTGCCGTTGGGCCAGCGAACACGGTGCCGCAGTGGCGATGGATGGCTTGGGCATGCTCGCCGAACAGGCGGCTGAGGCTTTTTTCCTGTGGCGCGGCGTGCGCCCGGATACGGCGCCGGTGCTGGCCGAGTTGCGCCGGCAGTTGGCCCTCTAGGCCTTTGTGGCGAGGGAGCTTGCTCCCTCGCCACAGGGTTCAGTGTATTTCCCGTGCGGTGTTTCAGTCTTCAAACCGAATCGGGCATTTCTCCGCGCCTTCGAGCTTGCGTAACTCTTCCACCACCTGCGGCCGAGCCTGGCGCAGGGTCAGGCTGCGATTCTGGCGCAGCAGTCGGCGCGCTTCCTGATGCAGCATTTCCACGCCCGAATAGTCGATGAAGTTGATCTGCTGCGCCTCGATCACCACCCGCGCACCGTGCATCAGTTGCAGGCGCACTTGCAGGTAGTGGCTGGCGCCGAAAAAGATCGAACCGCCGACCCGCAGAATGTCCTCATCGCCATTGCGTATATGTTGTACCCGCGGTTGTGAGGTGCGTTTGAGGTAGAAGAACAGCGACGCCAGCACGCCGGCATAGATGGCCGTCTGCAATTCCAGCAGCAAGGTCGCGACGCAAGTCAGGGCCATCACCACGAATTCGGCATGGCTGACCCGCAGCAAGGCGCGAATGCCGCGATGGTCGACCAATCCCCAGGCGATCAACAGGATGCTGCCGGCCATGGCCGGGATTGGAATGTGTGCGATCAGGCTGGCGCCGAAGATCGCGAACAGTGCCACCCACAACGCCGAAAATACCCCCGCCAACGGTGAGCAGGCGCCGGCTTCATAGCTCAGCCCTGAGCGGGTAAAGGAGCCGGCTGACAGCGATCCGGAAAAGAACGCACCGATGATGTTGGATAAGCCTTGGGCGCGAACTTCCTGATTGGCATCGAGCAACTGCTGTGACCGTGCGGACAGCGAGCGGGCAATCGACAGGCTGGTCACCAGCCCG
Organism: Pseudomonas moorei; assembly: GCF_008801475.1. Classification (GTDB taxonomy): domain Bacteria; phylum Pseudomonadota; class Gammaproteobacteria; order Pseudomonadales; family Pseudomonadaceae; genus Aquipseudomonas; species Aquipseudomonas moorei. The sequence continues at coordinate 535,790 of NZ_VZPP01000002.1, forward strand.
AGCATGCCCACGGCCACGGCACTGGGCAGCAGGCGCAGGATCAGGTCGAGGTCCAGCGGCAACGGGCTGAACGGCGGTAACTTTCCAGTGAAGGCGCTGACCAGTTGCACATGACCGAACATTGCTGGCCAGAGCCAAACCAGCAGCGCGCCCAGCATCAGCGTGATCAACAGGGTCGGCCAGCGCGGCAACAACAGTTTCAGGATCGCGCCGATCACGACGGTGGCCAGGCCCAGTGCCAGAGATGGTTTATCCACCTTGTCGAGATGCCTGAATAAATTGATGAAGCTGTCCAGGGCAGTGGCCTGGCTCGGCAAGTCCAGCCCCAGCAGATTGGGCAACTGGCCGACGGCAATCACCACGGCCGCGCCTAGCGTGAAGCCCAGCACCACAGAGTGAGAGACGAAATTCACCAGTGCGCCAAACCGCAACAAACCCAGCAGCCACTGGAAAACCCCGGCCAGGAACGTCAGCAACAGGATCAAGGTGACGTAGTCCTGCGTCGCGGGAACGGCCAGAGGACTGACGCTGGCGTACAGGACAATGGAGATGGCCGCCGTAGGACCACAGATCAAATGCCACGACGAACCCCACAAACAAGCAATCAGCACCGGGATGATCGCCGCGTACAGGCCATATTCCGGTGGCAGGCCGGCAATCAGCGCGTAGGCGATGGATTGCGGCAGCGCGAGGATGGCGCCACTGAGCCCGACAATCAGATCACGACCAACGCTGGCGCGGGTTTGCCGGGGTAACCAGGTGAGGAAGGGAAAGAGTGAATGGCGACTGGGAAGGGCCATGGGTCCTCTCGGTTGGGGATTTTCGCAAGGGTAGCAGGACGACAACGAAATTGTGGCAGGGCTATTTCTGTGGCGAGGGAGCTTGCTCCCGCTCGGCTGCGTAGCAGACGCAAGCCCGGACGACTCGATAAGACAGATTCACCGAGTTGACCGGACGGGGAGCGCTACGCGCTCCAGCGGGAGCAAGCTCCCTCGCCACAGGTCATTATCAGAGCCTGGCTTTCACCGCCGGCAACGCATCCTTGCCATCCACGGTCTTCACGCCATCGAGCCACTTGTCCAGCACCGCCGGGTTGGCCTTGATCCATGCCTTGGCCGCGTCGGCATTGCTGATTTTCTTGTTCACCACCTCGGCCATGATGCTGTTTTCCATCTCCTGGGTGAAACTCAGGTTGGTCAGCAGCTTGCCAACGTTCGGACAGGCCTGTGCATAACCTTTGCGGGTCAGAGTGTGGACGCTGCCGGTATCGCCGAAATACTTCTCGCCGCCCTTGAGGTAATGCATTTTCAGCTGCACGTTCATCGGGTGCGGGGTCCAGCCGAGGAAGGTCACGAACTTCTGTTTTTTCACGGCGCGAGACACTTCGGCGAGCATCGCCTGTTCGCTGGATTCGACCAGTTTCCACTGACCCATGTCGAAGTCGTTCTTCTTGATGATTTCCTGCAACGAGGCATTCGCGGGCGCGCCGGAGCCGATGCCGTAGATCTTCTTGTCGAACTTGTCGGCGAACTTGTTCAGGTCGGCAAAGTTATGCACACCCGCATCCCACACGTAGTCCGGGACGGCGAGGGTGAATTCCGTGCCATCGAGGTTCTTCGACAGTTGCGTGACATCGCCGGTGGCGACGAATTTGTCGTAGAAGCCCTGCTGCGCCGGCATCCAGTTACCCAGGAACACATCGACCTGGCCATCCTTTAGCCCGCCATAGGTGATCGGCACCGCCAGGGTGTCGACCTTGGCCTTGTAGCCCATGCCGTCCAGCAGAAACCCGGTGATGGCGTTGGTCGCGGCGATGTCGCTCCAGCCGGGATCGGCCATTTTCACCGTATCGCAGCTCTGATCGGCAAACGCCGAAGTGCTGCCCAGAGCCAGGAGCCCGACCGTCAGTATTGTGGATAACCTTTGCATGGACTTCCCCTTAACATTATTGATTTTGGCAGGGTTGTGGATAACGTGCTTTACGCTCCAGATCATCAAGGTCGATGTGGTTGCGCATGTACTGCTGACTGGCGTCCACCAGCGGCTGGTGATCCCAGCTCTTCAGCTTGCCGATGGTCAGCGCATCGGCGACGAAACGCCGGCGTCTCTGGCTCGCGAGCACCTGTTGGTGGATCGCGGGGATGTCCCATCGGGCCCGCGCTTCGGCGAGAAAATCGTCGAACAGCAGGCGATGTTGCGGAGACTGGCTGAGTTCTTCCAGTTCGTGCGGGTCATTGTGCACATCGAAGAGTAGGCAAGGGTCGTCTTCGCTGTAGATGAATTTGTAGGCGCCGCGGCGAATCATCATCAACGGGCTGATGGTGCCTTCGGCCATGTACTCGCCGAACACTTCGTCGTGACCGCCCTGCCCTTGCAGGTGCGGAACCAGTGAACGGCCATCGAGCGGCAAGCCCGGTTCCAGCGAACCGCCCGCCAGTTCGACGAAGGTCGGCAGCAGGTCGGCAGTGGACACTGAGGCGCTGACCCGACCGGCGCCGAATTGCCCCGGGGCACTTATCAACAGGGGCACGCGAGCCGCCATTTCATACCAGTGCATTTTGTACCAGAGGCCACGCTCACCGAGCATGTCGCCGTGGTCGCCAGAGAACACGATGATGGTGTCATCGATGAGCCCGGTATCTTCGAGTGTTTGCAGGAGTTTGCCGACGTTGCTATCGATATAGCTGCACGCGCCGAAATAGGCGCGGCGGGCGTCGCGGATCTTATCCACAGGCAGCGGCTTGTCCCACAGGTCGTAGACCTTGAGCAAGCGTTGCGAATGCGGATCGAGCTCGTGTTGATCCGGCGTCGCAGGCAACGGGATATCGGCATCGTCGTACAGATCCCAGAATGCCTTGGGAATGGTGTACGGATCATGGGGGTGAGTCATCGAAACGGTCAGGCAGAACGGCCGGTCGCCGTCTTCGCGGATGTGATCGAACAAATACTGCTGGGCCTTGAACACCACTTCTTCGTCAAAATCGAGTTGATTGGTGCGTACGCAGGGTCCGGCTTGCAGCACCGAAGACATGTTGTGATACCAGGACGGGCGCACATCCGGCTCGTCCCAATTCACTGCCCAGCCGTAGTCGGCTGGATAGATATCGCTGGTCAGACGTTCTTCATAGCCGTGCAATTGGTCCGGGCCGCAGAAATGCATCTTGCCCGACAGCGCGGTGCGGTAGCCGAGGCGACGCAGATAGTGGGCATAGGTCGGTACGTCGGCCGGGAAATCCGCTGCGTTGTCGTAGGCGCCAATCTTGCTCGGCAACTGACCGCTGACCAGGGTAAAGCGCGAAGGCGCGCACAGAGGGCTGTTGCAGTACGCGGCGTCGAATACCACGCCTTGGGCGGCGAGGCGGCTGAGATTAGGCAGTTTGATCGGCGAAGGACCGTAGAACGGCAACATTGGCGCGGCCATCTGATCGGCCATGATGAAAAGAATGTTCTTGCGCTTCATGTGATCGCGGCATTCCATAGTGGATGTTTATGCGAGAGTGCTGCGATCGAGCATGTAACCCATGCGAATTGCGGTAAAGCCCCTGTACGGCAATGACTAGGATAAGCACAGCTTATGTATGACGCCCTGGGTGACCTGTCCCTGGACTTGCTTCGCGCATTCGAGTCCGCGGCCCGCCAACGCAGTTTCACTGCCGCCGCTGTTGAACTCGGCACCACGCAACCGGCCATCAGTCAGCAGATCAAACGGTTGGAAGAACAACTGGCGACACGCCTGTTCGATCGCATTTATCGCGGGATCGAACTGACCGAGGCCGGGATGATTCTTTTCGAGCAAGTTCAGCTCGGTTTGCAGCAAATAGATGCAGGATTAAGCGCTATCAGTGCACAACAACAGCATGAGGTGCTGCAAGTCGCGACTGATTTCGCATTCGCGGCGTACTGGCTGATGCCGCGCCTGCACCGCTTTCACGCCGCCCATCCGCAGGTGGACGTCAGCCTGGTGACCAGTGAGCGCAGCCATAACATGGTACGTACCGATATCGACGTGGCGGTGCTGTTCGGGGATGGCCGCTTCAAACAGGGCGAAAGCCATTGGCTGTTCAGTGAGGAAGTTTTCCCGGTGTGCAGCCCGCAGTTGCTGAGTGAGCGTCCCCTGCCCTTGCCCGCCCAGGCGCTGCTGGAGTTTCCGTTGTTGCACCTTCGCGGTGAGAACAGCAGCCACTGGTTTGATTGGAGCGGCGTGTTTCGCGCATTGGGCATCACCTCTCCCCCGGCGCCTGGCCAGTTGCGCTTCGACAACTACACCCTGCTGATCCAGGCCGCGATTGGCGGTCAGGGCGTGGCCATCGGCTGGCGCCACCTTGTGGATAACTTGCTGGCGCAAGGTCTGTTGTGCCGCCCCATCGCCGAGACGGTGATATCCCGGCTGGGCTATTACGTGGTCCTGCCGCAACGCAAGCGGCGCGGCGCATTGATTCAACAGTTTGTCGACTGGTTGATGGCCGAGCAGGCCAGCAGTGCGCAATCGCTCAACGGTCTGGCCCTGCCCTCAATTGCGGTTTAGGGTTCAGTCGCGATGAAGTTGACGTGCTCGCCGATGTGCAGGTTTAAACGCAATTCATCGGCGATTCCCACGGCAGTCCGGGTCAGACGTTTCAATGGCTCTGCCAGACCTGGCTCCAGGCTGCTGCTGACCTGACTGAAATGTTCGATGGTCAGTCCGGGCACGCCCCGCGGGGCGTTTACCAGTGTCCACTGCAATGCACTGCTTTGCAGCGCTTCGCGTATTTCTTCGGCCGCGTGACGTTGCAGGCCGTCGTCAATCTCGGGATCGTCCAGCACCTCGAAGTCGCCCACCAGAAACAACCGTGCAACGCCCGCCGCCCGCATACCATCGATTAACGCATCCACCGCCAGCACCTGCTCGACGGGGCCCGGTACGATGGTCTTTTCTACATATTCGCTGTTGAAGGGTAATCCTGGCGCGTCCAACAAGCAGATGACGGCTGAGCTGCCCGCTACGCTTTGCTTGACCCGATCGGCGTCAAACAGGTCGCCCGTCTTGGTGCGCAAGCCCGGACGTGGCGCGAGTGCCGTCAGGTCATCGAGAATGGCGATCACTTCATGTTGGCGGCGCAACATTTCAGCCATCAGCGCGCTGCCGAGGCTACTCATGGCACCATAAAGCACCACTTTCACCACTGGTGTTTCGGCATTTTTCATGGCCGGGCTCCGTTGTTTTCTGCGTATATGGCGTGTGACCTGTGGGAAACGGTGAGGGTTCGACCGGGTTTTGGAGGGATTCAAATGCAACGGATCAAGGGCTATCACGCCCATGTTTACTTCGATGCCAACACCATCGATCAGGCTCGGGCGTTGTGTGAACAGGCAGCACAATTGTTTCCGCTGAAGATGGGCCGCGTCCACGAACGCCCGGTCGGCCCGCATCCGGACTGGAGTTGCCAGCTGGCCTTCGGACCTGAGCTCATCGGCGATGTGTTGCCGTGGCTGGCGCTCAACCGCAAGGGTCTGGTGGTGTTCCTGCACCCGGACACCGGCGACGATCTGCTGGACCACAGCGAGCACGCCATCTGGATGGGCGCGATTCGCCCACTGGATCTGTCTATTTTTTGAACAGATGCGTTCTTCAGGCTCGCCCGGCAAATGTTCGTCCAGATGCAGCCTCGGCAAGCGGTTGTCGGTCCAGATAGCGTCCGACGACCGGTTATGCATCCGGTCAAAGCTTTCCTCGGCGAAAGCTGGCTGAAAGCTTCCCCGATTAGGATCGCCCTCACTGCCGGCAACAGACCGGTTGGCCAACACGAGTGTTCGATTGCTCGCCCGGCCCATTTAACAACAACAATGGTGATCCTGATGTCCTCTTCTATCCGCCGCTTCGCTCCAACTCCGTCCGTACGCCTCGTGCTTGCCATTCTGCGCTGATCCCGCCCGATCCGCCCTTTCCCTAGCCGCGCTACGCCTGGAGTATTCCCATGCTGACTTTCCTTGGCTTCGCCATGGTCATCACGTTCATGTTCCTGATCATGACCAAGCGCCTGTCCGCGCTGATCGCCCTGATCATCATCCCGATCGTCTTCGCCCTGTTCGGCGGCTTTGCCCCGAAAATCGGCCCGATGATGCTCGAAGGCATTACCAAGCTTGCGCCGACCGGCGTGATGCTGATGTTCGCCATTCTTTACTTCGCCCTGATGATCGACTCGGGTCTGTTCGACCCGGCCGTGCGCAAGATCCTCAAGCTGGTCAAGGGCGACCCGTTGAAAGTTTCGGTCGGCACCGCCGTACTGGCGCTCGTCGTCTCCCTCGATGGTGACGGCGCGACCACTTATATGATTTGCGTGGCCGCCATGCTGCCGCTCTACAGCCGTATCGGCATGAGCCCGCGGATCATGGCCGGCCTGATCATCCTCGCCGGTGGCGTGATGAACATGACCCCGTGGGGTGGCCCGACCGCTCGCGCGGCCAGTGCATTGCATGTGGATCCGTCGGCGATCTTCGTGCCGATGATTCCGGCGATGGCTGTCGGTGTGCTGGCGATCCTCGTCATTGCCTACTTCTACGGCAAGCGTGAGCGGGCGCGTCTGGGTGAGCTGCATCTGGTTGGCGATGAAGTCGACCACAGCGTAATCAGTGTTTCGCAGTTCCCGGATGCCCGTCGTCCGAACCTGATCTGGTTCAACGGTGCCCTGACCCTGGCGTTGATGTGCACCCTGATCGCTGGTCTGCTGCCGCTGCCCGTGCTGTTCATGGTGGCGTTCAGTATTGCGATGATCGTCAACTATCCGTGCCTGCAACAGCAGAAAGATCGTGTCGCGGCCCACGCCGGCAGCGTTCTGGCGGTGGTCGGCCTGATCTTCGCCGCCGGTATTTTCACCGGCATCCTGTCGGGCACCGGTATGGTGGATGCCATGTCGAAAAGCCTGTTGGCAGTGATCCCTGATTTCCTCGGCCCTTACCTGGCCGTGATCACGGCGCTGGTGAGCATGCCGTTCACGTTCTTCATGTCGAACGATGCGTTTTATTACGGCGTGTTACCGGTACTTGCCGAAGCCGCCAGCCACTACGGTATTACCGCAGTGGAAATGGCACGTGCCTCGATCGTCGGTCAGCCCGTCCACTTGCTGAGCCCGCTGGTACCATCGACCTACCTGTTGGTGGCCCTGGCCGGTATCGATTTCGGTGACCATCAGCGCTTCACCCTGAAATGGGCAGTGCTGGTGTGCATGTGCATACTGGTTGCCGCAGTGCTGATGGGGATTTTCCCGCTGTTCAGCACGCTATAAGCCCAAGACTCACCACTCCGGGTCCAGGCTTTGTGGTTTGAAGCCCGGACCCTTCGTGGTTTAACACTCGCTCAAAGGAATACACATGGAATGGCTGACCAACCCTGAGATCTGGGTTGCCTTCTTTACCCTGACCGCCCTGGAAATCGTCCTGGGTATCGATAACATCATCATGATTTCGATCCTGGTCAGCCGCATGCCCAAACACATGCAGGCGCGCACCCGGATTTTCGGGCTGGCGCTGGCCATGGTCACGCGGATTCTGTTGTTGCTGTCGATCACCTGGGTCATGCGCCTCACCGCCGACCTGTTCGTCGTGTTCGGCCAGGGTATTTCCGGGCGAGACCTGATCCTGTTCTTCGGTGGCCTGTTCCTGCTGTGGAAAAGCTCGCAGGAGATGTACCACGCGCTGGAAGGCGAAGACGAAACCAACGACGAGCCGAGTGGCGCGGGCGGCAATTTCCTCTACACCATCATCCAGATTGCGATCATTGACATCGTGTTCTCCCTGGACTCGGTAATCACCGCGGTCGGCATGGTCTCCCACGTACCGGTCATGGTCGCGGCCATCATCGTGGCCGTATTGGTGATGATGTGGGCTTCCGGCACCATCAGCGAGTTCATCGACAAGCACCCTTCGCTGAAGATGCTGGCGCTGTCGTTCCTGTTGGTGGTCGGTACGGTGCTGATTGCCGAATCCTTCGACGTGCACGTGCCAAAAGGCTACGTCTACTTCGCCATGGCGTTCTCGCTGGCGGTGGAAGCGATCAACATCAAGATGCGCACTGCGATTGCAAGAAAGAAACAGCAGCGTGACCCGGTGAAACTGCGCAAGGACATTCCGGGCCAGTAACCCGGACAAAAAACAGTAGGAGCGAGCTTGCTCCTGCAATGGATCGGGACCTTCGCAGACTGTGTGAAAACACACTGAAGGCCAGCCCAACAAACGCCCCGACTTGTTCGGGGCGTTTGTTTTTTGTGCGGGCAACAGACGAAAAAAGGCCTTTCAGCCCATTAGCGCCATCAGCTGGCGGG
>NZ_VZPP01000003.1 GCF_008801475.1 Pseudomonas moorei
CTTTAATGCCTCTTCCACCGGGACACGACTGCTAAGCTTATCCACAATTGCTGATGCAAAAATCAGCAATCCGCCCTGGGTCAATTTTCAATCGGCAGGGTGGGTCAGTTTTCAATCAGCGCCGACACAGCAGAAGTCTATGTCGACGGCATCAGGTTCGATGACACTACGCCAAGTCGCCTTCTGAGCGAGGTTATTGGGGCATGGTTTGTAGATTTCCTCGTCTGTGTTGCAGAACACAAGAACAGTGCCTTCATGCAGTCAACCCAAAGAACGCTCGGACGACTTCGACGCGCGGCGCAGTCGTTAGAGGTAATTACCGGGCAAAAAATCCAAATAAAGCACGGCAACAAATGGGTAGCCATACCCTTTTCACTGCGTGGCTCACTTGTTCTTAATCGTGCATCTGGTCCTGTACTGATAGTCCAAGCTGAACAGGGCACGTTAACACTGGAGCATATTGCGGGAGCTTCGGGCCAGCTTGCAGTTGCTCTAAAGGTGCGAGATTTGGCGCACGGTCTCGACGCTGCTTTGTTACGCCTGGCATCCACGATGCGGAATGAGGACGAAGAGATACCTGATGACACGATTTTAGCGACTGCTCTAGGTATAGAACCGGAAGTAATCCGGCAAACTCGGCTCCTCGCAAGTGGTGATTTGATAGGCATTCTTGATCTTGCGATACCGCTTTCGGCCTGCAACGGTTCCACGCAGACCACCGCCAGGCTACAAGAGCTTTCGACGCAGAGCGAACCTCAGGATGAAGAGCTGCGTGCTGCATTTGAAGCTTTGGCCTTCGAGGTGGGAATCCCGCTTGCGACCCTTGAGGCGCGAATGATTCATCTAGCCGATTTGTTTGATCTGAAGACGGAGTTCCAGCTTCAGATCGGACAACTCAATCTGGCTATTTCTGCTCTTGGAGGTCGCTATAAATTCGTGAGCAACGAGCATATCCATCGCGAGGTCTGGACGCGTCATTTGCGCCTGCAGCAAGCGGCCACCGTTGAGCGGCTGCGAGAGCGCAGTGTTGGTATGTTCGACAGAAAGGAAAGACTGGATGCATACATCGCCGCAAGAGAGGGGATATTTGCTGTTGAGCCGCAGTCATCATGGTTCACAAAGTACGACGAACTACCCTCTGAAATGATGAATGCCCAAATCACTAGATGGATGGAGGGCGTGCTACCTGCTGGAGCTTCGGATGTACCGTTGGACCTTTCGTTGGCTGAATGTCGAGCGTCCAACGGCGCAATTCTCCGCACATTTTTGACACATTACGCACCGATACTTTCTGCCTGGGTACGTGTTGGCGGAGTCGTTGCGACCCCCTTGGTGCGCCAAATTTGGAGCAACCCAGAAACGGCGCGTGAATCCTGCATCTCCCATGCTCGTGACAGTGGCTGGCTCGACTTTCGTTTATTGGACGATGAACAGATCGTGCACTGGTTAACCCAAACCAATATCTGGCCTGTTGGAAAAGTCGCCAGCAAGGATTTGGCATATTGGGGACTATCGGCGGAGAGCATGATCAGCAATGAGGAGCGTGCGAAGGGTATTCGGCTCGAACAGCAGCGTCGGCGTATGCAAGTCGAGTTTAACGGCGTGAGCATGTCCGCGATCTCGGCAGGATATCTCGATATCGCCGCCGCTGTTGTTGCGGCTGCGGCCCAAGCCCCATCGTTGAGTCACGTTTCATCGAAAGAGGCGACCCTGCAAACGATGGATTTTTACCGGGCAAGTACAACCACGGGAGGTGGTGGGACCGTAGGTCTGCCCAAACTACCTGAGACGAGCATGTCTGATGAGCAGAAACTCGCAGTGGGTTTAATGGGGGAGCTATGGGCTCGGGAATGGCTACGCCGCCGGCACAAACTTGAGTCAGTTGACGAAAGCATGTGGGTATCCCGCTATCGTGATGCAGTACTAGACACGAGCGGCGGTTCGGACAGTTTGGGGTACGATTTCATTGTCGCGACGAAGAGCCGCACGTATTACTACGAGGTTAAGGCCAGTACCGGAAACCCGTTGAGATTTGAGATGGGTCCAACCGAAATCTTTGCTGCGCAACGTTATCGTGGAGATATAGAGCATCAGTATCGGATACTATACCTCGCCAATGTAGGCGACCCTTCGAGAATGACCCCTACGCTGCTTTCCAATCCTTTCTCGAATAAGGGGGCTGGAGCGTTTCGAGCGGTGGGGAAGGGAAGTGTGGTGTACGAATTCATTCCAAAATGAAACAACTACCACGGGCGACGTCCTCCACGACTTTTAAACGACGTCACATTGGCGGGTACCCATGTGAACCTCATCAGGTCCTAGGAGTTTTCAGCAACTGCCAACGTATGCTCTTGGGGAATGGCGCATGGAGTAAGTGGCTGACCTATCGCCAACGCCCCAAAGAAATCTGCCGTGTCGATATAACGCATGGCTGATTTCATGTCCTTCCAGCCGACATAAGCCATCAGTGCTTCGATATCCCATCCATTGGCAGCCGCCCAGGTGGCGAATCCTCTACGTAGCGAATGACTGGTGTAGAGATCACCAGACACGCCCGCACGATTGAAAATTCTCCGCACCAGTGGAATCAGGCTGTTGGCATTCAAGCCATCCTCAGCCAGATGCCTCCAACGATTGAGCTTTCTAAAAGATGCGCCATGCGCAATGCCGGCGACAGTAATCTAGTTGATGTATGCCTGGACAGGGCAGAGCTTCTTCAAGGCGGGCGTACGGTAGGTCGTGCGGCGCTGCTGGCGATCACCTTTGCTATGCGGTAGGTAAAAGGTTATGCCCACCCCGGCTTGCGCTTGGGTGTGCTCAACCTGCAAGCGGGATAACTCATCACCCCCGAAAGCCACGCCAGAATCCGATCAGCTCCAAGGCCGTGTCACGCCGACTGCGCAGCAGGGTGGCCAAGTCGTGTCGCGCAGCGGCCTGTTGTGCATCTTGCTCCAGCCACTGCACCGCCTGTTCCAGATACTGCGGTAGCAGAGGGGCCCTTGCTTCTCCTGAGCGGGATGCAAGCCAAGAATGCCCTTGATCATTTGGCGCACGGAGGGTGTCTTGGTGGGGTCAGGGAATCCTGGGTGATGTGTCATTGGGCGAGGGCAGCCAAACGCTGTTTGAGTGGAGTGATGATGTGCTGGTCGGCGTACTCGGTTAGCTAGCGCACCATATACTCGCTTCACGGTGTACCCGTAGCAAATGAGGTAGATAACAAATGGAGAATTCTCAGTGGTGATTTTTTGCGCGGTTGACTGAGATGCCTCTCGGTCAAAAGAGTCTGCCTGGGCGGCAAAGGCTCTGCTGCGTGATTTTACAGTGCCAACGAAAATGAAGGATTTCGCGATTGAGTATTGCCTGCTAGTACGATTGTGGGGAACGGCCACAATGGTCTCATTCTCCAACGCAGGTACAAGTGAGAATGTCCTCAATGCGGATCAGTGTTCCGACCTAGCCGGTAAAACGGCCCCTTGCTCCACGCCGAGACGTTAGTGGGCGATAAGGTGTTGGGAGACAGGGACGCATCCTGCTAAAGTGCACCCCATCGTTGTGTGCACTCGAAAAGATTCCTGGAGCATTATTTGTTTGATTCATTAATCATCGACTCGCCAAAAAGGAAAGTATCGGCTCAGTCAAAACTGAAAGATTTTTTCCCATATTATGCGGGTTTTCCTGAGTCGTTTGCCAAAAGTATAATTGGCTCGACATCGCTTAAAACAGGCGCGGTTGTTTTAGACCCCTGGAATGGAAGCGGTACAACTACAACAGCAGCTTTAAAACTAGGCTTTCACACATGCGGAATTGATATAAATCCAGTGATGGTTATGGTTGCAAGAGCGCGTAACTTGCAAGCGGCTGCTGTTGATCTGTTGGAGGCAGAGGCAAAGAAAATTTTTCAAAAGACATCGAGTATCAACCATCACGTATCGAGTGATGACCCGCTCCTGCAGTGGTTTGACATCGATTCGACATTGGTCATTAGACAAGTTGAACAGAAGGCTAGAACGCTACTTATCAGGGATTGTGGAACTCTCGAAAATATGGAGTTGAATAAGTACTCATGCCTCGCTTCCAATTTATATGTCGCACTCTTCAATGCTTGCCGTGTGTTGACAAAGCCGTTCCGCTCAACCAATCCGACATGGCTAAGACTTCCAAAAGAGAACGAGCATAGGCTCTCTGTAACAAAACTAGAGTTAAAACAGCAGTTTTTTTTCCAGCTTAGCAATGTAGTTGCTTCGCTGCGTGAATCTAATATTTACAGTGACGCATCCACAGAATCAAGCATTATTGTTGGAGACTCCACTACTTTCATAAGGGAAAATTATGCAGATTTAATTTTGACATCGCCGCCATACTGTACTCGAATTGACTATACGGCGGCGACTAGAATTGAACTTGCGTTGATTGCTCCGTTATTGGGTCAGAGTCGAGATGAACTCAGTAGAAAGATGATTGGTTCAATAAAGGTGCCGAAAATAGTGTGCGCACCTGATATTAATTGGGGTGAAACTTGCAATGCATTTATAGATAAGCTGAGAAACCATTCATCAAAAGCCTCGGCGGGGTATTACTACAAGTCGCATATTGACTACTTTAGCAAAATGGCAAGGTCTATGAGAGGTTTGGCCAAAAGTCTTAAAAGCGGAGGTGGTGCGGTACTCGTCGTTCAGGACTCGTACTATAAAGACATTCATAATGATGTGGCTTCAATAGTAACTGAAATGGCTCAATTCCAAGGATTGACTTTGTTTCGCCGGGAAGATTTTGCTCAACGAAACTCAATGAGCGGAATTAATACTAGGTCGAGGAAGTATAATAAGCCGACAGGCTCAGTAGAGTCAGTCATCTGCTTTTTAAAAAAAAATTAAGCTAAGGACGATATATGAAAGCTAACGCGTCGCCAATCTCAGTTGCAGACTACTGTAGCGCAATGCAAGAAAAGAAGATAATCGTAAACTCGGATTATCAGCGCAAAGATGGTCTGTGGAATGCGCCTGCTCGGTCATTCTTTATCGAATCTATTTTACTGGAATACCCTATTCCTAAGATGTTTGTTTATGCTAAATTGGATTTGCTTAGCAGGGCTGTTGTTAAAGAGATTGTAGACGGGCAGCAGCGGAGTCAAGCGCTGATGCTATTTTACGAGAACAAACTCGCTCTTTCGAAAAATATCGAGACTGAAGAGCTGCGAGGAATGAAATATAATAAGCTCTCAGACGAGTGGAAAACGAAATTTCTGTCTTACCAGTTGCCAGTAGATCAGTTCGCGGGTGTACCGGAAGACGAGGTCAGGGAAGCATTTCGACGCATGAACGCTAACAATGTGCCCCTGAACGCTGAGGAACAACGAAACGCTCGCTACCAGGGTGATTTTAAATGGTTTATAAACAGGACTGCCGAGCTGTATAAAGAACGGCTTCTTTCGCTCGGACTGCTTTCTAGACGAGACTTGATCAGAATGACTGATTTGCGCCTTTATGCGGAAATTGCGTTGACTCTTGATGAGGGTTTTATTACCGTTAAAGGTGTTCAGCTTGATAAGCTATATAAAAAATATAATGCAGATTTTGAAGATGCTGCTGTTTTCCAAGAAAAAATCACCTTTGGTGTTGATTTTTTCATAAACACTGACGTTCTACATGAAGATATTCTACTAAGGATGCATGTATTCCAGTCTATCGTGATGGCCGCTATATCTCTAAAGTACGACGAAGAGTACGAAAGGTTGGCGGTGGAGGCTCATACAGACATCGTCGATGCTATAAATCAACATGCTTACACTATCGACACACTAATTTCTGCACTCCGCGAGCCAGATGATTTCCCAGCCTTGGGGATGTTTGTCAAAGCGAACTCTGAAGCGACCAACACTGCCACGGCTCGAGCAATTAGGTTTCTTTATTTTAAGAAAGCTTTAACTCAATTGGTGTAATTACAATGCGCGCATCTATGAATCTAGGAAGATTAAATGACGCGACGCAGTATCGGCTTGAGCGGTTACACCGGCTTCACCGCTCTCTAGGAGCCTTGTCCGTTGACCAGCAGAGTATGCGACTGGCATACATATCAATTGAGTTAGACAACCTCAATATTTGCGCGCTTCGTGAGTTTACAATCAGCACAATGCGAGGAGCGAAGACTACTAAAGGCAACAAAATAACTGTTAATAACGTTCTAGGGGCAGAGGACGAAATTGGTGCTTATATTTTGTCAATTGCTAACAGTGTTAAATACAAAAACATGAAATTTCCAGCACGTGTGAAACGAACGGATGAGCCTACCATTCGTGATCCGAAGGAAACTGAAAAAATACTAGTAGCTTCAGGCGCGAGTAATGTCGTATCGATTCAGAACGCTTTGGCGTTGAACACCAATCTTTTTCGCGATTTGAAACATATACGTCACTTTTACGCTCATCGTTGTAAAGATACCTTTGGGAAGGCGTCGGCTAATGCCGCATCGTATGGTGTCCGAAACCCCAATCACCCGGATGATATACTCCGATACGTTGTAACCGGAAAGCCGCACTCCGTGTTAGAACAGTGGATAGTGGAGGCTAAGTTTTTCTACGATTTACTCATGGAATAACAAGTGGGCTTAAAGCGAATTCCGGAATGTAAGGCGCTCTAGGAACTCTTAACCATCCTGTATTTCAGTGTCATCTAGTCGTCTCGAATCTATGCGGCGGCTAGATCTACATCTCTTGGCTGTTCGCGATCGACGGATGTAAACCTTCCAGTCACGTTAGGTAAGAATCGAGTATTTCATACAGCAATGTAACATTCCCCGCTCGTGTACGGGTCACTCGACAACCAACTCCGCACCTCGCTTGCTGATTTTAGCTAAATCCTAACCTCTGTCCTTGATCCCGAACCCCTTAACTGACTTGGCACGATTCTGATCCAGCGAGTTGTAATAGGTATTCTGAGTTGTCGACATACTCTCGTGGCGTAAGTCCGCTTGGAGATCTTTGATATCGCGAAATGGCGCGTCAAATGTAGCCGCGGTGTGACGCAACCAATGTAGGGATGTCGACCGAAGCTTGTCCATCTCTAAGTCAGTTTGACCGTCGTCCTTCATGCGTTGAAGTGATTTATCGAACACCATCTGAATGAGGGCACGAATATAACGATCTGACAGGCCAGCTCGACCTCTGACCGTTGTGACTAGTGGAGTACTCTCCTTGTGAGACGGCAAGGGCGGAAGGGAGAGGGTGGTCCGATATCGCTTCAAGTAGGCTTCAATGTATTCGTCTCGTGCGCTAATTTTCGCGGCCTTGTTGCCCTTACCGACAACGTTGCACCACCAGTTTTCACCGTCGTACTCGAACGAACCCATTGTAGGCTTCCAGTTGTCCCGACCGACGAGATCATAGACTCGGAGGTAGTCTCGTTTTCACGCATCCCGACTGCCTTCCTGTTTACGATAATCTCAAAAAGCCTTCCTATGTATCAGTTGGTCTGGTAGTACGTCTAGAGTTGCTGACTCAGCATTTCTTTACAGACAAGGTTCGAGGGGTTGGCTCTTTAGAACCAAATGTGGGTCCGTGGCAGGTGAGAAAATGGTCATTTAGTGTCGCAACAATAATGCTGGACGCAGCGGGGCAGATGGATTTCAGAGCAGCTTTAGCCGAAGACTCCGGCTATCTGATAGTGGATGACCGATTTTGGCCGCTTTCTGCCTGTCGCGAAGGACTGAAATCGGCCAGGAGCGGACGGTCAAGCCGGTCAGCAACAACCGCTTCTACGGTGCAAATGCCCGCAGAACTTGCACCTTTAAAATCGGCCGCAAATCCAGACGCGGGGGCTGCTTTCAAGACGCTGGACTCTGAGTAAACCAGCTGGGAATTTAGGTTGTGCACCGGGGTAGGGCAGAGTTCAGGGAGATGGCGATGTATTGCGCTTCGGCTCCAGGACAATCGCGCCATCTACTACCTCGATGGTCAACTCGTCCCCAAGGTCTAAGCCTAATTTCGCAAGCAGTTCTGGCGGCAGATCTACGATGACGTCGCCAGTTCCATCTGCGGCTTCCTGGCATTTGACTGTCCAGCGTTCGCTTTCGCTCATAAACGTTTGACTCTCATTCCATCGTTGGAGACGTTTCATTATGCTCGTGCTGAGTTCTACTCGGACGAATATTACCCGCCGGTCATCGACGGTCGCTGCCTGTCGCGAAAGGTCCAAAGCAAATGCCGAATCAAGAGGGTGCCCTATGTTTGCTGAAATTCTGCGCGAGAATGCCTATGGTGCCTACCGGGTACGGCTGGAAGCACTTCTCTACATCCCTACGGACGCTTCAGATCAGGATATCCATGAACTGATCGAGGCGGGTTTCTCGGCTGGTAGTGTCAAAGCCCTTTGCGACCTTGGCGCAATAAGCTTGCTGGAGCGCGATCAGATCATTCCACTCAAAGCTCTCAAAACGAGGTTGGCGCACGGCCAGCGATTGACAGTCGAGGAGAGCGATCGCCTGTTTCGTGTTGCACACATCATCGCCATGGCCCAGACGCTCTTCGGGGACGACGATAAGGCCAAGCACTGGCTCTCCAAGTCCAAGGATTGCTTTTCGGGTAAAAGCCCAATTGCGATGCTTTCAACCATCCAGGGCACCCGCCGGGTTGAGGAGATGCTGATTCAGTTAGCAGAAGGGTTGGCATTCTGATTCTATGGCGCATTAGCACTTTGCAGATATGACAGGCCGCAGGGAGAGGCTGGTCAACGGCAGGTGACATATCGCCGGAAACCAGTCGCCTACCTGGCCAGCACGCCATCGGGACCATGCTGGAGATTCTCGTATACCTTGAGATTGACTAGGAGACTTCCCCGGAACCCTCAAGTTGCTCAAGGTCGATATGCCTGACTCAGTACGAGACGCCAGACGACGCTCCGCACTAATGCGACATCACCGGCTCCTCTCTAAGAGTTTTGGTCCGTATTGATCTCACGCCGAATACGTTCAAGCAGCGAGTCTAAATCTGTATCCGGATCGAGAAGCAAAAAACTCTCAAGGAGGAGGGTAAGCGGGTGCACACCCATTCTGTCGGCAAGCTCCGATGCCTTTTCCAATGTAACGTTCTTAAGGCCGCGCTCAAGCGTACTGAGATATGTCCTGCTACTGACGATTCCAAAATCTTCTTGGGTCAAGCCCCGGCGAAGCCGTGTGTTACGTAACGCAATGGCGAACGCTTCCTTCAGTTCCATTTTGCTTAATCCACAAAAGGAACGATGAAGCCTTTTTGAACTCTATAGAGCTACAATCTATAGTGTTCATTTTGAGAGAGTTTTATGCCCGCACTTCAGATTAGCGCCCGTCAGTTATCTGCGACGAGTAATGAGCACAGTCCTTCAACCATGCTGATGGTCGCGGTGGCGAACGTTGCTCAGCCGGAGCAGGGGATAGAGATATTCAAACGCTTCTCCGGCCAACATCTGATCGACCTGTTCAACGAAATGGATCGGCCTGATTCAGATAAGGCCATCGTTGGTGTCCTGCTGGCGATTCCTCCAAAACTTAACGGCTCTCCGCGATGGATCGCTGAGAATGTGTTTGATTTTGGCCGAGTCGAGCTAAGGTTAGCGGATGACGCTTGCTTGGATACATACGCCTACCGGCTTGCTTCAAAAGCTGTATTTAGAGACAACGCTAAGGTCGACCCAGCAGATATCCTGGGCTGGAGATCACTCTATGAAACGTCCAACGCGGATGGTGACGTTGATCCAGAGCTTGTCGCCCATCAAACCTGGTTGTCTATCGTCATCACTCGAATGGTCAACGCAGTAAATCTACCTGATGAGGAGGATGCCCCTGAGTAGTTGTCGACTCTCCATTGGTACCGTAGCTCAATCCCAAAGGAGACCTTTTTGTAGATCAAACCGGGGAGGAGGGTACGGATACCTCAGGCTTTCAAACTTATCGACCTCCACGCTAATCATCGCTACCGGCGATAGGCCATGACGAGCGCGACGAAAAAGCACGCTTACCCAACAGTGTTCACGAGAGGCGGCCATGAAAGGAAGACGTAAAGTCAAAACGTCTAAGTGGTTTTTAAAGGCTCAATTTGAGGCCGAAGCCCAGCGCATGATGGCAAATAGATCTAATGAAGCAGCACATAGATTTCTTGATGCGGCATCGCAATTCGGAATAGAACATGAACCTACTGGGCGCCTTGCGGGCGGCTAGCATAACCCTAATCCTCAAGGTGACCGCGGCTGCACACGCCTATTTTCGACCCATTACATGTGGTCAGATGATGCGCCCTGGATGCATAGACAAATCTGAATTGCCTAGCTGACAGCCTAACCCTAATCAAGCGTCCCAGTATTTCTTCCGATATTGAGAGCCCCATGCACAAATCAGATCTTCCAATGCTACTCACTCAGACTATCGAGGTAGTTATCCGCGCGGGGCAGCTACTTATTGCGGAATGGGCGAGGGTAAATGGACCACGAGGGAAGGGCGATAAGGCCATAGTAGACATAGAAATCGAACGCGTTCTACGCCAGCAACTTCTAGGACTTTTTTCTTGTGACTTCTGGGGCGAGGAAACCGGACATAGCCTCACGGGACATTCCTGGTGTTGGGTCGTCGATCCTAACGACGGTACGAGTGATTTTCTCAAAGGTCTCAAAGGGTCTGCCATTTCTGTCGGCCTTCTGCATAAGCAAATTCCGGTATTGGGCGTGGTCTACGCACCAGTCACTGTTGAGGGCTCGCCTGATTGCATCGCCTGGTCTGAGGGACTACCCGATTTGTTACGCAATGGACAGCCAGTAGCAAGAAAGCTTACTGGACTGGCGTTGTCGAGCAGCTCCTACGTGATGGTGAGTGCCGCCGCGATCATCAAGCCAGAGATCAATCGTGAGCTCTGCACCCCCAGCAGTTTTGTTGCGATGCCCTCAATTGCCTATAGGCTTGCAAAAGTCGCCGCAGGAGATGGCGTCTGCGGAGTTTCTCTGTACGCGGTTTCTGCACATGACGTCGTTGCAGGACACGCGTTGTTGCGAGGTGCGGGTGGCATTTTGCTCAATGAAAATGGTGAGTCAATTTACTATTTAACAGAAGCAAACATGCAGACGGTCTCAAGACGCTGCTTCGGGGGATCAGAGATCGCGTGTCGGACATTGGTGGTTCGAGATTGGAATCGTATTTTCACAGCGGATGGGAGCCAGGCTTAAACCGCAATAAGCCTTTGTTGCCATCTGGCAGTAGGCAACCACGCTGGCGCAGGGCGTGGTTGAACAATCACTAGCCGGCCAGCGCCAAGTGCTGGCCGAAGAGCGCGAACAGTTGGCGACCGTTGAAGCCCGGGCCCGACTGGAAGCCGCGCAAGCTCGCCAGCAAACGGCCGAGGCGTTGGCCGCCCGCAAGGCAGCCGAGACTCGACTCTCCGACCTGGAGCAACTGCTGACCCAGCGCTTGACGCAGATCGACGACCTACGTCAGCAGCGTGAGGAACTGCTCGGCCAGCGCGACGAGGTACGCCAGCAGTTGCAGGAAAGCCAGCAGCAGGCTGAGCAGACGCGCCTCGAGCAGCAACGCTACACCCGTGACATTGAGGACCGAGCATTTCGCGAGATCGATCGGGCCCGCGAGGAAAGCAAAGCGGCGAGCGCCCAGCTTAAGGAGGTCAATGGCCGCCTGCTGGTCCTGCAGCAGACATTGCTCGCAAGCCGGCGTGAACTAGCCGAGGCCCGCGAACAGCGCGCCACCGCCCAGACTGAAGGAAGGAGAAAGGAGCATATTAATAACTCAACTAAATAGATGTTTAGTCGAGCTGACCCATTATCCAAGTTAGAGAGCGGTGCGATTGGCAGCGCATCGGTCCGTAGACTATGCCCAATTGTATAAATCATGCATCAGTCTTAATGCTGCTTAGTTTTCGAGCGTTTAGGTCTCATCCACCAGAAAGCCGAAAATGCACACGTGCGTTCAGATTGAGATCGGTCTGTTAGAAGTGTTGTATGAGGAGGGTCGACTACTGCCAAGTCCAATGATGACCATCACGAGTGATAGCAATACGCGCGTTATATTAGATGTACAAATCTGAGGGGGCAACCTCGGACGAGGTCGGTAGCGCCACAAAAGCGCGATTATTTTCCGCTGAATACTGAGCATGATCAGAATTCGACGGAAACCCTTTGGGTGCGAAAATTTCGCTGCCGAAGCGGAACAAGCACCACAAGTAACTAAAAATCAATTCGTTAGCGCAAGACCTCGAATAAGCATTGGTCACTAATCCGTGGAATGCGGGCCAGACCTGGTCGTTATAACGCGGAAAATAGACATTTGAGTCACTGTTTTTCCGCTGATTGATGACTATTGGACGGGTTTCAACGCGGTATCGCTCGGGCATACGCTCAGCTTACCAGGCAGCAATAGACGAATAATCTTATGAAACTCATAGCGTTAGAGTGGTTTTCACTTGAGTGATGGTCATTGTTCGGCAGAAATATGAGCTCGCGCAAAATCGTTATTAAATGGAAAAGCCGAGAACGATGATCAAGAGGCTTGTAGAGAGTGACTTTCCGGCGATCTGTGACCAAACGGCTGGAGGCAAACGTTGGCAGTAAAAAATATAGCCAATTAAAACAGACGGTTACGGCCTAGCGGCGCTTTCCATTTATTAGTGGTTGCTGACACGAGCGCTACAAATCTGACCAACAGAGCCTCTCAAGTCAGTACGCACCATTGCGCATAATGTATATTATGTTAAATTATGTGTCAGACCGGGCCCTCCAAGGCCGGCTATCCAATTCCACCATTCACCGGATTGAATTTCAGCGTTCACCGGTATCCCTACGCATCAACGGCTTATCACAAAGCGGCCCTCGAAGAGCCCTTTTGTACTCAAACAAAAAATCACTTGGTCAGTCAGGACTCAATAGTGACCATCCGTTCAATCCGAACCCGTACCGCTAGGCTGACATCTTTCACGGGGGGCTCGCCCTTACTGGTCTATGCCTATTGACTCACATCGAACGCTTCTCTATCCAACGCCGGTATTGCCGAGTGCGAAATGCCATGGCGATCTGCTGCAAAATCAGCGCGCGCAACGGTGACACGTTCGGATCAGGCTTTTTCACCCGACTCAGTTTGCGCAGTTGAAACTTCACCACTGCCATGTTGGCCAGGGCTGCGATGGCCTTGTTTTTCCATTTGATCGGCGGCAATTGCGGGGAATTGTCCTTGCCCAGCAGCCAGTCACGCGGCAGATGCGGATCGATGGCCAACGCCGTTCCGATGCCCACCATATCCACACCACCTTGCACGACGCTTTCGGCAATCGGAAGGCGACGTATACCGCCAGTGACCATCACCGGCATATTGGCGACGGTCTGGATGTCCCGGGCAAACTCGACGAAATAGGCCTCGCGAGCCAGCGTGCGACCATCGCGCGCCTCCCCCTGCATGGCCGGGACTTCGTAACTGCCTCCGGACAATTCCACCAAATCCACGCCCTGCACGTTGAGCAGTTCAACGACCTTTTTCGCGTCATCGGCTGTAAATCCTCCGCGCTGGAAATCAGCGGAGTTGAGTTTAACCGCCACCGCAAATTCCGCCGAAACCACAGCCCTTACTGCCTTGACGATTTCGAGCAGCAATCGCGCGCGGTTTTCCAGAGAACCGCCCCAC
Organism: Pseudomonas moorei; assembly: GCF_008801475.1. Lineage (GTDB taxonomy): Bacteria > Pseudomonadota > Gammaproteobacteria > Pseudomonadales > Pseudomonadaceae > Aquipseudomonas > Aquipseudomonas moorei. The sequence continues at coordinate 13,639 of NZ_VZPP01000003.1, forward strand.
TCGTCTGTTCTTTGGTTCGTCAGCGGCGAAAGAAACTGGCTCAACAAATAGCCGTGGGCGGCGTGGATTTCCACGCCGGTGAATCCGGCTTCTTCGCCAAGACGCGCGGTGTGCGCGAAGCGCTGAATGACATCCTCAATCACGTTTTGAGTCATCGCGTGAGGCATAGCGAAACGCTTGGACATTTTGCCCAGCTCCAGCGGCACGGCTGACGGCGCCCAGGTCTTTTGCCCGAGGTTCGCCTGCATCTGACGCCCCGGGTGATTGATCTGCAACCAGAACTGGGCACCGCTGGATCGACCAATCCGCGCCCAGCGCTTGAACTTGTCCAGCTGCCGATCATCCTGCAACACCACGCCACCGGGCCCGGTCATGGCGCGACCGTCGACCATCACGTTGCCAGTGATGATCAGTCCGGCTCCCCCATCGGCCCACACCTGATACAGACGCATCAGTTCTGCGGAGGGTGCCTGGTCGGGGTCCGCCATGTTTTCTTCCATGGCAGCTTTGGCGATTCGGTTCTTGATGGTCGAACCATTGGGCAGCATCAGGGCGTCGAACACATTCACGGGGCAGTCCTCAAGTTGAGATGAGGCCACCATAAGATTGAAGTCAACTTTAAGGTCAATGGCTTTTTTCAAGGTCCTTCAATATTGATTGCATCTGACCCAGGCAAGTGTGTCACCAGATCGGCACCCAACAACCGCGCAGGCGTGTAGGCACCGCCGGGCGGACGCGTCTTCAACAGATACTCGACCACCGCCAACGCAGCGTCGATCGTCAGGCTGTAGACGTTCGCTGTGTGCACGCGGGCGACTTTGCATTCACCGCGAGCGTTACGAGCCTCGCCCCACACATAGGTGCCTTGATCGGCACGTTTTGCCCGATCCGGGCCGATAACCGTCTTGCCGATGCGCGCTTTGAGCAGCCGCTGTACAAACGACAAACCCAGCAACGGCCGAATCAAGTTGGCCAGCCTGGCGCCGCGAATCATCCCCGCCGAGCCGGGTATGAACACCTCGATATTGGCAATGCCGGTGGTGTGCCAAGCGGTAGAAACGTCGCCCCAGGGAATCGTCATCGCCAGTTTCTCTCCGGCACCGAAGTCGATACACCGTACACGATACGCCAGTGGTACCGAGATGATCTTGCCGTTACGACGAATCTTGCCGCCCTGCGCCAGGCCTTCGATAGATGTCTTGGCAGTGCCAGGCGAAAAGCTCGAGTGCGAATCGAAGCCCAGCGCCAGATGCGTCGCATCCGGCAGCGCGTTTTTCAGTGCGGCGGCGACGCAGTCGGTCGGGACGACATCGAAGCCGACGCCGGGGCAAATGACTACGCCCGCTGCCCGCGCCCGCTCATTCAGGGACTGGGCGTGTTCGAATACGGCAATCTCACCGGTGATGTCCAGGTAATGTGCACTGGCCCGCTGGCAGGCTTCGATCATCGGCGCGGCGGTAGCTGAAAACGGCCCTGCGCAATGCAGCACCAATCCGTGGCCCTTGATCTGCGCAAGCAACCGCGCTTCATCATCAAGTCCGAACACCCGGGCTTCAAGGCCCAGTTCCCGGGCCAAAGCCTCGACCTTGTCACGACTGCGCCCGGCCAGCACAGGCTTGAATCCACGCTTTGCAGCATCACGAGCGATCAACTCGCCCGTGTAGCCGTTGGCGCCATAAATCATCCATTTCATCTGGGTATCCGGATTGTCTTGCTGACTCATGCGCTGCTCCTAAATGGATTGATGACGAGCGTTATTGCCCTGCCCAATCAACTTCAGACGCTAGCTTTAAAGTCAGGTTGAGGGTCAAGCAAAAGTCCGGGAGCACCGGCGAAAATTATTTGCAGCAACAGGGTTGACCTTAAAGCGAGGTTTAAGGTGAGCATGCGCTGACTGCTTGAATGATGGAACCCGGATGAAGCTGAAGACCCTAGTTTCCTATGCCCTGGTATTGATAGGTGGTGCTTTCATGACGTTTGCAAATGCTGAGTCGACTGCTACCAGGGATCGCCAGATACTGGTGATCATGACCAATCACGCCAGCTATCCCACACGAACCGATACCACGGGACTGTGGCTTACCGAGTTGACCCACTTCACCGATGTGGTTGAAGCGGCCGGGTACACCACTGTGTTTGCCAGCCCCAAAGGTGGCGCGGTGCCTCTGGACGAACGCAGTCTGGGCTGGTTGTACATGGACAAGGCCGCCCGTGAACATTTGCAGTCCCCTGCCTTCCGCGCTCGCCTGCAAAATACGATACCGATCGCCGATGTCGATCCGTCCCGGTTCAGCGTCATCTACTTCACCGGGGGCCATGGGGTGATGTGGGACTTCCCTAACAATCCCGATCTGCGGCGTGTCGCCGAAACCATCTACAACCAGGGCGGCATCGTCTCCGCCGTGTGCCATGGCGTAGCGGGTCTCCTGGATCTGAGAGATGAAAAAGGCCAGTTGATCATCAAGGGCCGAAACATCACCGGATTCTCTGACCGGGAAGAGCTGTTTTCGGGCATGAAAAAGCAGGTGCCGTTCTACCTTGAGGACAGGTTGGTGAGCCAAGGCGCGCACTACCACAAGGGCTGGCTACCGTTCACTTCATTTGCCGTTACCGATGGAAGGCTGGTGACCGGCCAAAACCCTCAATCGCCCAAGGCCGTGGCTGAAGCCGTGATGGCCGTGCGCTCCGCCGACAACGCAGCTCGCAGCCCCCTCTAGTAGATCCCACCACCCCGGAGAAAGACCAATTGAAACTCGCAAGCGCCGTTTTAACAGGATTGCTATTCAATACGTTTGCCAACGCTGCGTTGGCGGAGACACCTGAAATACCGAGCCCGACCGTCACCACCACAATCGATATCGCAGGTCACCAAGTGCCCGTCGTCAAGGGCGGCCTCTACGACCGTTTTCGCTCCAACCCGCCGTTGTCAGTGATTGCCACCGAAATACCGGGCGTTGATTTGAGCTGGTTCAAGGGCTTGGCGAAGAACAGGGTCGACATTGGCTTTGAGTCGTTTTCGCCCAACTTCTACTATCAGAACAGTCGTGTCACGGCGGTCTATACGGCCGATCTGGATCGCCTCCGGGCGCTGATGCCGCCTGAGGTACTGGCAGCCGTGCAGCCGCTGCAAGTCTGGCCGGGCCGTGGCTTGATCGCGTTCACCGCATACACCTACGAACATTGCGATAACGATGCCTATAACGAAGTAGCCGTATCGATCATCACCAACAAACCGGGCAAAACCAATCTGGGGCCGATCACGTTGATTGGCCAGTCGATGTCAGAAGACTTCTGGGGTTATGTGCTCAAGTTGCCGGTCAACACTGAGCTGGCGCGGGTGCGCGGTGTCGTCGGTTACAACCTGCCGAAATGGCTGACCGGCATAGATCGCAAAGAGGATGCGCAATCGGTGATCTATGACATCACCGACAGTCAGACTGGCAAACTGGATGTGTCCTTCACCGCGAAGAAGCTCGAAAAATTGTCCCGCGACGAGGATATCGTCACCAGCAGTTTCACCAACCTCGATCATCAGGGCCAACTGGCCTACGGGTACGCAGTATCCCGCCAGCTCAGCCACGGCTCCAGCCGGGACGCGGATGCGGCCACGCTCACGCTGGGCAACGGTAGCCTGTCGAATTACCTCCGCTCCCTGAAGTTGGGGAAGATGATGAAATACGAATATGTGCCTGAATTCCAGAGTGCGCTCTATGCGCCAAAACCGCTCGTCACTCTGGTTGGCGAGCGCTGAAAACTATTCCGCCCATCAAGCCCCGAAAGCCTCACGGGCGGTTCTTTTCCTGGCCGCTCCTGCCGCACGCTTGCCAGAAGCAGGAGTCACGCCTTCTTCGCGCAGACGATTGATCAGCAGTTGCGCATTGTCCGCACACGCCATGCCCTCGGGTTTACCCTCGATGCCCTTGATGACCAGCAGCAATTGCTCCTTGTTCTGGGCCAGCCGTTGCTGCAGCACTTCGATTTCCTCAACTTTTTGCTTGAGGCCACTGAGCAACTGGTCGTGCTGCCAGCCACTCGCATTCATCGGCATCAATTGGCGGATTTCCTCCAAAGAGAAACCCGCCGCCTGCGCACCGGTGATGATTTCCAGCACCCACTCAGTGTCGGGGGCGTAATCACGATAACCATTGGCTTTGCGTTCGACCGACTTGATCAAACCGCTCGCCTCATAGAAGCGGATGCGCGACGGCGCTAAGCCGCTGATTTTCGCCAGTTCACCAATTCTCATATCGCGCCCCAAAAAACCTAATGACCTTAAAGTTAACTTTAAACCTAAAGTCATCAACCGGCCAAGCGGCTCAGTTTTAATACGTTGCTCCGCCGTCATGAAGCTCATGGGTACCGAAGCTCACACCTAATGTCGTTCCAGGATTTGGCAATCCCAAGGAGTCCTCTGCAGATAAACCAGAGGCTCCTCATGAACATAAATCTGTGAACATTTGGCTCCATACACCCGGAGAAAACCCGCTAGTGATTGGGGTTTCGATCGCTCATGAACAAAAAGCATCGCCCATAAGTTAAATGATGTGTCAGGCCGGACCCTCCAAGGCCTAACCTCGACCTCCTCCCTGTTCGACGATGCACAGATCGCAAGCTGCCCTGACGATCACAAGTCGCGCATCATGCTGCTGGGCGATCCGCGATCGCTCGCTCAGCCGCCTACTGGTTGAAGAATCCGCACGTCTGCAAGAAAACTTCGGCGCAGCGATCCGAATTTCACCCCCCGGGCTGCCACTGCCCGAATTCGCTTACATCTGGCGCCACTCGCACTCTGGTTCAACATGAGCGCAAATTGCCACCGAGGCCGGCCCCGACTCCTGCCATTCGAGCTCATCAAGAATGAGCCGTCCGGTGAAATCAGGAAACTGCCCCACCATAAGCTCGTTGGGTGGGGCGTTTTCTGACTTTGCTGGCCGGTGTTCCAAGGCCTGGCGCACTGGTGTCTCAGGTTGCCTTCATTGCAGGGGTCAAAGGCACATTTTACTGAACAGGTTTCATGGCTGTGATGCGCCAAACCTTGTTGCCCACGTCATCGGCAACCAACAATGCCCCACGCTGGTCAAGCGCCACGCCCACTGGACGCCCTTGTGCTTCGCCGTCGGCAGTTAGGAAACCAGTCAGAAAGTCCACCGGCAGCCCCGAAGGTTTGCCGTCGCTGAAAGGAATGAACACCACCTTATAGCCGGCCTGGGGATTGCGGTTCCACGAGCCATGCTCGCCGACGAACACGCCATTAGCGAAGCTGGCGGGCATGCCTCGGGCATCGGAGAACGTCAGGCCCAGCGGCGCGACGTGGGTGCCCAACGCGTAGTCCGGCGCGATAGCCTCGGCCACTTTGTCCGGGCGCGGCGGGTCCACGCGAACATCGACGTGGGCGCCGTAGTAACTCCACGGCCAGCCGTAGAACGCGCCGTCCTTCACCGAGGTCAGGTAATCCGGCACCAGGTCGCTGCCGATTTCGTCCCGCTCATTAACCACGGTCCACAATTGGCTCGAACCGGGCTTCCAGGCCAGGCCATTGGGGTTGCGCAGGCCACTGGCGAACAGGCGCTTATTGCCACTTTTGACGTCCACTTCCCAAATTGCCGCGCGCCCTTCTTCCGCCTCCAGGCCGTTCTCGCCGACGTTGCTGTTGGAGCCCACCGTGACGTAGAGCTTGGTGCCCTCGGGGTTGGCGATAACGTTCTTGGTCCAGTGGTGATTGATGCCGGCGGGCAGGTCGGTGACTTTCACCGGTGTGGCGCTGACCTCGGTCTGCCCCGTGTTGTACGGCACTTTGACCAGGGCATCGGCGTTGGCAATAAACAGCTCATTGCCCACCAACGCCATGCCAAACGGTGACGTCAGGTTACTCATGAACACTGTACGCACTTCGGCGCGGCCATCGCCATCGGCATCACGCAGCAGGGTGATGCGATTGGCACTCGGCACATCTGCCCCGACCCGGCCCATCACGAAGCCCATGACCGTGCGCTTGGCCCAGGCAATCGGTCCGCTGCCGCCGCCGGTCGCGCCTTCCGGCATCGGCGGGTGGTTGCTCTCAGCGACCAGCAGGTCGCCATTGGGCAGGGTGTAGACCCAGCGCGGGTGATCCAGATTCTCCGCCAGTGCGGTCACCTTGAAACCGGCGGGCGCCGTGGGCATGGCATTGCCCGGCCAGCCGATGGCCTTAGACACTTTCAACGTGGGGATCAGCGAGGTGGTAGGTTCCGGCAACTGCGGCGCCGGGCCGACACTGGCCTGGGGCGGCAATTTGGAAGACTCGCCACAGGCGCTGAGCAGTGCGGCGGCGGTGATCAGGAGCGCAAGTCGGTTGGACACATTCATTGTTCTAACCTCGCGGTGGCCATCCATGGGCCCGTTATAAGACAGACAAAATCCCGGCGGAGTATCGCGGCGCTGATCCCTGACAAACACCGCGTCTGGCTCAAATCACATTTGCCGTAATTGCACGAATGCGCGATTGCAAACCCCGTCAGTATTCCAACAGCCTCACACCGGGTTCAGCAACGCCTCCCGTAACAGCCGCGCGGCGGGCGAATCCGGGACGTTTTTGCGCGACACCAGCTCATAGGGTTCGCTGCGGGAGGTGATGGGCAGAGGGAGCGTGGTGGTAAAGCCGTAGCCGGAGCAGAACTTGGCCACGTCGGTGGACACCAGCGCGACCAGGGTCGGGTTTTCCTGCAACAGAGACAGGGTGGCGAAGGCCGAAGTGGTTTCCAGCAAGTGCACCGGGAAACGCAGGTCGGCCTCGTGGAACTCGCGCTCCAGCAGCAAGCGCATGGGCATGTTGGCGCGATAGACCACCCAGCGATAATCCACCAGGTCCTTGAGCGAGAGTTGCCGGGCGTAGGCGAATGGATGTTGGGTGCTGGCGATCACCGCCAGGGTTTCTTCGACGAAGGTCGAGCTCTCATACAAGTAAGGCGTGGTGCTGATGGTGGTGCGACAGATCGCCAGGTCCAGGCGTCCGGCGTCGAGTTGGCTGAGCAACGCGGCGCTGGTGTCTTCGACGATCTCGATGGACAGCTTCGGGTGGTCGGCGATGACCCGGCTGATCGCGGTGGTCAGCAGCGGCACGGCGCCCATGATGGTGCCAACGCACACGCGCCCGCCCTCGCCGCTCATGATGCCGATGATCTCTTCGCGCAGGTGTGCGAGGTCGGTCTGGATCAACCGGGCGTAGCGAATCACCGAGCGTCCGGCATCGGTGGGTTCCAACCCGCGGTTAGTGCGGGTGAACAACGAAGTGCCGAAGGTGGTTTCGATTTCCTGCAGGGCTTTGCTGGCCCCGGGTTGGGTCAGCGCAACCTGTTTGGCCGCGCCCAGCAAGGAGCCGTGGTCATCCAGGGCGATCAACAAGCGCAGTTGCTTGATGTGCAGGCGGGACATGATTGAGTTGAGTGAGGGCGTCATCAGGGTTAACTAATAGTTATAGAGGTATCGAAAGTTGTCAGTATCGGGTCGCGCCGCGACGGCCCTATAGTCCACCCCACAACCAGGCAATGCAATGGGTTTGACCCGAGAGCGAGAGCCCTCCTGCCCCGGACCGATTGCAACAATAACAATCCTGTATAACTTGTGGTGAATCATGTCCCTCATCAATTACGTCACCAAGATCCAATTCGGCTACGACAGCCTGGAGCATCTGGCCGCCGAAGCCGAGCGCGCCGGCATCACCCGGCCGCTGATCGTCACTGACATTGGCGTGCGCAATGCCGGCATCGTCGACAAGGTCATCGCGGCCCTGGGCGGCAGCCTGACGCCGACGATTTTCGACGCCACCCCGCCCAATCCCAACGAACATGCGGTGCGTGAAGCCGTCGCGCAATATCGCCTCGGCGATTGCAACGGCATCATCGCCGTGGGCGGTGGTTCGTCCATCGATCTGGCCAAGGGTGTGGCGGTCTGCGCCACCCACGATGGTCCGCTGCAAAGCTTTGCGGTGATTGAAGGTGGGCTGGATCGCATCACCGCCGCCACCGCGCCGTTGATCGCGATTCCGACCACTGCCGGCACCGGCAGCGAAGTCGGCCGCGGCGCGATTTTGATTCTCGACGATGGCCGCAAAGTCGGCGTGATCTCGCCGTATGTGGTGCCCCGCGTGGCGATCTGCGACCCGGAACTGACCCTCGGCCTGCCACCGATGCTCACCGCCGCCACCGGCATGGACGCCATCGCCCATTGCATCGAAACCTTTATGGCCCCGGCCTTCAACCCCGCCGCCGACGGCATTGCCCTCGATGGCCTGTGGCGCGCCTGGGAACACATCGAACGCGCCACCTCCGAGCCCGGTGATCGTGAAGCACGGATGAACATGATGAGCGCGTCGATGCAAGGCGCCCTCGCGTTCCAGAAAGGACTGGGCTGCGTGCACAGCCTGTCCCACGCCTTGGGCGGGATCAATCCGAAGCTACATCATGGCACCTTGAACGCGATCTTCTTGCCGGCCGTCGTCGACTTTAACGCCAACGCCCCGACCGTGCGCAACGAGCAAAAACTCGAACGACTGCGCCACGCCATGGGCCTTGAAGCCGGGGCCGATATCGGCGTCGCCATCGAAGACATGACCCGTCGCCTCGGCCTGCCAACCCGCCTGAGCGAGATCGGGGTCGATGAGAGCTTGTTTGCCAGGATCATCGAGGGCGCCCTGCACGATCACAGCCACAAGACCAACCCTCGGGAAGCCTCGCCGGCGGACTACCGGTCGATGCTCGAACAATCGCTGTAAGCAAGCGCTATCCAACAACAATAAATCAGGAGGCAACCGCGTTCTCGGCCCAGCTGAGGACAGCGGAACAATCATGAAGCCCACCGTCCTTATCGAACGGCAAGCCGCCATTGCCATCGTCACCCTCAGCCACCCAGGGAAAATGAACGCCCTGACCCTGTCCATGTGGCAGGACCTGAGGGACGTCATGACCGAACTGTCCGCTGACACCAGCGTGCGTTGCGTGATATTGCGCGGCGCCGGCGAGCAAGCCTTTGCCGCTGGCGCCGATGTCAGCGAGTTCCCCAGCGTGCGCGCCAATCAGGCCCAAGCTCGCCACTATGCCGAAATCACTTCGGCGGCCATGCGCGCCGTCGTCGAATGCCCGCACCCGGTGATCGCCATGATTCACGGCGTGTGCGTCGGTGGCGGCCTGGAAATCGCCGCGTTGTGCGACCTGCGCATCTGCGGCAGCTCCAGCCGTTTTGGCGCACCCGTGGGCAAGCTGGGCCTGGTCATGTCATACGACGAAATGGCCGGTCTGGTGGCGCTGGCCGGGCGCTCGACGACCCTGGAGATTCTGCTGGAGGGTCGCATTCTCGACGCCAACGACGCCTACGTGAAAAACCTCGTGACCCGGGTCGTGCCGGATGCCGAAGTCGAATCCGAAACCCTCGCCACCGCCAAACGCATTACCCAGGGCGCGCCGCTGGTCGCCCGCTGGCATCGCCATGCTGCGTTGCAGCTTGAGGCCGGCGTGGCACCCACCGCCGAGCAGATCGACGCGAGTTATTCCTGCTACGACACCGCAGATTTTCAGACTGGCCTGAACGCATTCATCGCCAAAGCCAAACCACACTTCGAGGGTAAATGATATGGGACCGCTGACAGGTATGCGCGTGGTAGAACTGGCTCACATCATGTCTGGGCCGGTGTGCGGGATGATGCTGGCCGACATGGGTGCCGACGTGGTGAAGGTTGAGAAAGTGCCCGACGGTGACGACTCGCGGCGCTTCTCGCCGATCATGGCCAGCGGCGAATCCGCCTCGTTCATGGTGGTCAACCGCAACAAACGCGGCATTGGCTTGAACCTGAAGACCGACGGCGGCCGCGATGTGTTGCGCCGGCTGTTGCTGGATGCCGATGTGGTCACGGAAAACTACCGCGCCGGCACCATGGAAAAATTCGGCCTGGGTTATGACACCCTGAAAACCATCAACCCGGGCCTGATCTACTGCGCCATCTCCGGCTACGGCCGCAGCGGCCCGTTTGGTGAGAAAGGTGGCTTCGACCTGATCGCCCAAGGCATGAGCGGCATGATGAGCATGACCGGTGAAGCCGGGCGTGAACCGGTCAAGGCCGGCTCGCCGGTGGCGGACATCAACTCCGGCATCCTCGCTGCTCTAGGCATCTGCGCCGCCTACGCCGCGAAGCAGAAAACCGGTCTTGGGCAAATGGTCGACACCTCGCTGTTCGAGGCTGGCCTGCAACAGATGTACTGGCCGGCAGCGGCGTTTTTCGCCGACGGCACCATCCTGCCGAAAATGGGTTCGGCCAACTCCACCAGCGCGCCGTACCAGGTGTTCCGCACCGCCGATGGCTGGATCAACATCGGCGCCGCCAACCAGGCCAACTACGAGCGTCTGGTCGAAGCCCTGGCCGTGCCGCAACTCAAAGCCGACCCGCGCTTCGCCAGCAACGCCTTGCGCATGGAACATCGCCTGGCCCTGGTGGACATCCTCAACGAAGTGCTGGTGGCGCGCACTACCGATGAATGGATGGTGTTGTTCGACAGCCTCGGCCTGCCCGCCGGACCGGTGCTGGACATCGCCGCCGCCCTCGCCCACCCGCAAACCATCGCGCGCGGCATGGTGGTGGAAACCGAACACCCCACCGAAGGCCGGGTGCGCGGAATGGGCCTGCCGATTCACTTCTCCGACATGGACAACGCCGCGCCACCGACTAGCCGCCATGCGCCGCTGCTGGGTGAGCACACCCGCGAGGTGCTGAAGGAAAGCGGTTATGCGGACGCTGAAATCGATGAGCTGATCAAAAGCAAAGCCGTGGTGGCACTGGCCTGACACAACGCCCCTGTGAGCGCGGTTTTTCAGAACAACTACAAAAACAATGAGGTGAACATCATGAGCCGTATCTTGACCGAGGCCGTTAGCCGCCGATCATTTCTGCAATCTGCCGGCATCACCGTCGGTGGCGCCTTCGCCGCCAACCTGCTGCCTTCCAGCGTTTTCGCCGCGACCAAACCCATCGTGTTGCGCTACACCAGCAGCTTGCCCGACACCCATCCGCTGAACAAACAGATGAAGGCCGCGTCCGAAGCGATCAAGGCTGAAACCAACGGTGCTGTGGACTTGCAGGTGTACGCCAACGGCGCCATGGGCGGCGATACCGACATGCTGTCCCAGGTGCGCGCCGGGGCCATCGATTTCATTCCATTGCCCGGGGCGATTCTCTCGACCCTGGTGCCGGCCATGTCCATCGAAAGCATGCCGTTCGCGTTCAAGGACTACGACAGTGTCTGGGCTGCGCTGGACGGCAAACTCGGCGAGTACGTGCGGGCCAAGACCGAGAAGGTCGGCCTGATCCCGATGGAAAAAGTCTGGAACAACGGATTCCGTCAGATCACCAGTTCGACCCGCCCGATCAACACGCCGCAAGACCTCGCCGGCTTCAAGTTGCGGGTGCTGGTCAGCCCGTTGTGGACCTCCATGTTCAGCGCCCTGGGCGCCTCCCCTACCGGCATCAGCATCAACGAAACCTATTCGGCGCTGCAGACCAAAGTGGTCGACGGCCAGGAAAACCCGTTGGTGGTGGTCGAGTCCGCACGCTTCTATGAAGTGCAGAAGTACTGCTCGATGACCGACCACATCTGGGGCGGTTTCTGGATCGTCGCCTCGGGCAAGACCTTCCCGAAACTGCCGGCGGACGTGCAGGAAATCGTTTCCCGGCAGATCAACGCCGCCGCGCTGGTTCAGCGTCAACAGGTGATCGATCTCAACTCCAGCCTGGAACCGTCCCTGATCGCCCATGGCATCACCTTCAACAAAGTCGACCGTTCATTGTTCAGGACCGACCTGCAATCGAAAGGCTTCTACACCCAATGGAAAGAAAAGTACGGCACCGAAGCCTGGAGCTTGCTCGAGCAGTACGCGGGTCAATTGTCCTAAGCCGGAGACCGGGTCATGAAAAACGAACTACGAATGACGGACGTTTCCCCTGCTGACGGACGCAGCCCACGGCAAACCACTTTGCGCCTCGGCCGCGCCCTGGACACCGGCCTGCGCTGGCTGACCGAGGGCAGCGCGGCGTTGCTGGTGGTGGTCGAAGTCACCCTGCTGTTCTGCAACGTGTTCTCCCGATATGTGCTGAATCAGCCGATTGTCTGGGGCGATGAACTGGCCTCGCTGCTGTTCCTGTGGCTGGCGATGCTCGGTTCGGTGGTGGCGATGCGGCGCGGCGAACACATGCGCCTCACCTCGTTTATCGGGCGTTTGCCTGCGGAGAAACGCGCCTTTATCGACACTTTGGGCGCGGTGATCGTTATCGCGTTTATCGGGCTGCTGTTCACCCCGGCCTGGGAGTACGTCAGCGACGAGTGGATCATCACCACCGCCGCCCTGGAAATCCCCAACGCCTTCCGCGTGTCTGCCATTGCGGTCGGCCTGAGCCTGATGTTGATGACCTGCGTCGCGCGCCTGCTGACCAGCGCCCGGCTGATCGACTTCACGGTGTCGGTGGCGATGCTGGCCTCCATGGCGGCGTTGTTATGGGTCAGCGAAGGCCTGCTGTTGCTGATGGGCAACTGGAACCTGATCGTGTTCTTCATGATCGGGGTGATGGCGATGATCATCATCGGCGTGCCGATTATGGTCGCGTTCGGCCTGGCCACCGTGGCGTACCTGTCGACCATGACCGCCACGCCGCTGACCCTGGTAGTTGGGCGCATGGACGAAGGCATGGCGAGCCTGATTCTGCTGGCGATTCCGCTGTTCGTGTTTTTGGGCGCATTGATCGAAGCCATGGGCATGGCCCGGGCGATGATCCGTTTCCTGTGCTCGCTGATCGGCCATGTGCGCGGCGGCTTGTCGTATGTGCTGATTGGTGCCATCTACCTGATTTCCGGCATTTCCGGGTCCAAGGCCGCCGACATGGCCGCCATCGCCCCAGCGCTGTTTCCGGAAATGAAGAAACGCGGCGAGGACGAAAACGAACTGGTAGCGATGCTCAATGCCTCCGGCGCGATGTCGGAAACCATTCCCCCAAGCCTGGTACTGATCACCATCGGCTCGGTGACCGGGGTGTCGATTTCGGCCCTGTTCACCGGAGGGTTCATGCCGGCAGTGGTGGGCGCCATCGCGATGGCGGCGGTGATCTGGTGGAAAAACCGCAAGGGCGAAGCCTCCACCGGCAAACGCGCCTCAGCCAAGGAAATCGGGCATTCACTGCTGGTGGCTTTACCGGCCCTGGCCCTGCCCTTCGTGATTCGCACCGCGGTGGTCGAAGGCGTGGCCACGGCCACCGAAGTGGCGGCGATTGGCGTGGCCTACACCTTTATCGTCGGGTTGCTGTGCTATCGCTGCTTTGACTGGCGCCGCCTCTATCCGATCCTGGTCAGCACCGCCTCCTTGTCCGGCGCGATTCTGATCATTATCGGCAGCGCCACCGCCATGGCCTGGGCGCTGACCCAATCGGGCTTTTCCCATCAACTGGCGCAAGTGATGTCGACGGTGCCCGGGGGGGCGATGGGCTTCCTGATCATCTCGGCGGTGGCCTTCATTCTGCTGGGCAGCTTCCTCGAAGGCATTCCGGCCATCGTGTTGTTCGGGCCGTTGCTGTTTCCCATCTCCAAGACCATGGGCATCAACGACGTGCATTACGCGATGGTCGCGATCTTTGCCATGGGCCTGGGCTTGTTCGCGCCGCCGTTTGGCGTCGGTTTCTACGCGGCGTGCGCCATCGCCAAGGTCGACCCCAGTGGCGCCATGCGCCGGGTCTGGCCGTACCTCGGCGCACTGGTCGTGGCCCTCGGCGTACTGATTGCCGTGCCGTGGATATCCATCGGTTTCCTGCCCAACATCTGATCACTCCTTTGATAGCCCGAGGTTGCTTATGAATTTCTCAACGCTGGAAGCAGGCACCACCACCGAGCGCCGCCTGACCGTCGATCAGCAACGCACCATTTCGTTTTTGGGTGAGGATCTGCGCATCTACGCCACACCACGATTGGTCGACGACATCGAACAGACCTGCCTCGATTACTTGCTGACCTTCCTCAATGAAGGTGAAAACACCGTCGGTGCGGCGGTCGATATCCGTCATGTCGGGGCCACGCTGCAGGGTATGTCGGTCAGTATCGTCGCCACGGTCACCCGCATCGAAGGGCGCAGTGTGACCTTCAACGTCGAGGTACGTGACGAGGTCGAACTGGTGGCCACGGCAGCGCATACCCGCGTGGTGGTGAACGTCGCGAAGCTGCGCAGCCGTGTGCAATCCAAGGCCGAGGCTGCCGCCGCTGGCGAAGTCGAAGACGGCCTGCTCAACCGTTCCCAATTCGCCGCGTCGCGCTGAGCAAGGGCTGCCGTCATGATCACGCTGCATGAACGCAATGGCCTGCCCAACCTGGCACCCGAGGACGCCTTGCCGATTGTTGATGCCCACCATCACCTGTGGGACCTCGGCAACGGGCGCTATCCGTGGTTGCAGGACGAGTATCACGAGGAATTTTTTCTCGGTGACTATCACAGCCTGTGCCGGGATTTTTTGCCGGAACACTTCCTGGCCCTGACGCAAAACCAGCGCTTGGTCGGCACGGTACACGTCGAGGCCGAACGGGCTCGGGATGAGCAAGTCGCCGAAACCCTTTGGCTGGAACAGGTGAACGCACGCTTCGGCTTCCCGAACGCCATCGTCGCCCATGCCTGGTTTGATCGCGACGACAGCGCCGAGATACTTGCGGCCCAGGCGACCCGGCCATTGGTTCGGGGGATTCGCTCGAAACCGGTGACGTCGGTTTCACCGCTGGAGTCAGTGGCCGGGGCCAAGGGCACCATGCAAGACCCGAAATGGCTGGAAGGCTTTTCGCGCCTGGCCGAACACGGTTTGTCCTGGGATTTGCGTGTGCCGCCGTGGCACTTGGCCGAGGCTGCGGAAGTGGCGGCGATGTTTCCCCGGATTCAGATCGCCTTGAACCACACGGGTTTCGCCTGGGATCGCAGCCCGTCGGGTATGGCGCGCTGGCGCAAAGGCCTGGAGGCACTGGCCTTGCAACCCAACGTGCATATCAAGCTGTCGGAATTCGGCCTCAAGGATTCGCACTGGAATTACGACGACAACCGAGTGGTGGTGCTGGCCGCCCTGGAGATCTTCGGCTCCGAGCGTTGCATGTTCGCCAGCAACTTTCCGGTCGCCGGGTTGCGCGCGTCCTACGACACGATTGCCGATGGCATGGCCACGATGCTCGCGCCGCTGGGGCGTGCGGTGCAGGAAGCGGTTTTCGCCGGCAATGCGCAGCGCTTCTATCGCCTGGAGCCACAGCATGGATAACTGGCGCGAACGCTTTCTGGCCAGCGGCGACGACGCGGATTTACCCATCGTCGACGCCCACCAGCATTACTTCGATATCGAGGCCCATTACTACCCGTGGCTGAACGACCGGCCATTGCGCCCATTCCGTTACGGCGATTACTCGTCGATCTGCCGCACCTTTTTGCCCGAGGACTATAAGCGGCTGACGGGCCGGCATCGCATCGTGCAGACCGTGGTGATCGAGGGTGAATGGGACCCGGCGACACCGGCCGACGAAGTGCGTTTTATCGAGTCCCTGACGGAGCACGAACCGTCCTTGGCGGCCATGGTCGGCCAGGCCTGGCTGGATCGCGAGGACGCACCTGAGCTGCTGCGCCTGTACCGCGAACATCCGCTGGTCCGCGGCGTGCGCCACAAACCGACGGTCACGCGCCGTGAAGAATGGCGCGAAGACTTTTCCGCGCCCGGCTCCATGCGCGATCCGCGCTGGCGCGACGGCTACGCCCGACTGGCGCAAAACGGTCTGCATTTCGAGTTGCAAGCACCGTGGTGGCATCTGCCGGAAGCCGCCGAACTGGCCCGGGACTTTCCCGACGTGACCCTCGTGGTCAATCACACCGCGCTGCCGGCGGATCGCTCGCCGCAAGGTCTGGCCGGCTGGCGCGACAACCTGGCGCTGCTGGCTCGCGAGCCCAACGTCGCGCTAAAGATTTCCGGCATTTGCATCCCAGGCCAGGCCTGGCCCGTGGAAGCCAACCGCGAGGTGGTGAACGACGCGATATCGATTTTCGACGTCAGTCGCTGCGCCTTTGCCAGCAACTACCCGGTCGATGGTGTGGTGAACAGCCTCAGCGAAGTGTTCGACGGTTTCAAAACCATCGTCCGCGACCGTTCCCGCGTTGATCGACTGGCGCTGTTTCATGACAACGCCCGACGTATTTATCGGCTCACTTGATCCCTATTTGAACAGCCCTTAAGGAGCTCCCATGTTTGAAGTTTCAGGCCACAACTACATTGCCGGCGCTCGTTCGGCCAAAGGTTCGAACACCCTGCAAAGCCACGACGCCAGCACCGGCGAAGCGCTGCCGTTCCGGTTCCATCAGGCAACTGAGGAGGAAGTGAATACGGCCGCAGAAGCGGCGGCCACGGCTTACCCGGTTTTCCGTAACCTGTCGGCCGCCCGCCGTGCCGACTTCCTTGACGCCATCGCCACAGAACTCGACGCGTTGGACGAGTCATTTATCGCCCTCGTCTGCCGCGAAACCGCCCTTCCCGCCGGGCGCATTCAGGGTGAGCGCGCCCGCACCAGCGGCCAGATGCGTTTGTTCGCCACGGCGCTGCGTCGGGGCGATTTCTACGGGGCGCGCATCGACCGCGCCCTGCCGGAGCGCAAGCCGCTGCCCCGTCCAGACCTGCGCCAATACCGCACCGGCCTCGGCCCGGTTGCCGTCTTCGGTGCCAGCAACTTTCCGCTGGCGTTTTCCACGGCGGGTGGTGACACCGCGTCCGCCCTCGCCGCTGGTTGCCCGGTGGTGTTCAAAGCCCACAGTGGCCACATGGCGACCGCCGATTACGTCGCTGACGCCATCACCCGCGCCGCCCGCCAGACCGGCATGCCCGACGGTGTGTTCAGCATGGTCTACGGCAGCGTCGGTGAAGCGCTGGTCAAGCACCCGGCAATTCAAGCTGTCGGGTTTACCGGGTCGTTGCGCGGTGGCCGGGCCTTGTGTGACATGGCGGCGGCACGGCCGCAGCCGATCCCGGTGTTCGCCGAGATGAGCAGCATCAACCCGGTGTTGCTGATGCCTGAAGCGCTAAAAGCACGGGGTGAAAAGATCGCCACCGAACTGGCCGCGTCCGTGGTCCTCGGTGCAGGTCAGTTCTGCACCAACCCCGGTTTGGTGTTGGGCATTCGCTCGCCGGAATTCACCGCGTTTCTTGAACGTTTTGCCGGGCTGATGGGCGAGCAATCTGCGCAAACCATGCTCAATAGCGGCGCGTTGAAAAGCTATTGCCACGGCCTCGACAACCTGCGCGCCCACTCGGGCATCACGCACCTGGCCGGCAACGCACAACAGGGCAATCAGGCGCGGCCGCAGTTGTTCAAGGCGGATGTCAGCCTGTTGATTGACGGTGACGAGTTACTGCAAGAGGAAGTTTTCGGGCCTACCACCATCGTGGTCGAAGTCGCCGATCACGCCGAGTTGCTCCAGGCCCTGCACGGCCTGCGCGGTCAGTTGACCGCCACCCTGATTGTCGAGGATTCGGAACTCACCACCCTCAACGAAGTGTTGGCCCTGCTGGAACAGAAAGTCGGGCGCGTGCTGTTCAACGGTTATCCGACTGGCGTTGAAGTAAGCGATGCCATGGTGCATGGCGGGCCTTACCCCGCGACGTCGGATGCGCGCGGCACCTCGGTGGGAACGCTGGCGATTGATCGTTTCCTGCGGCCGGTGTGCTTCCAGAACTGCCCCGACAGTCTGTTGCCGGACGCCCTGAAAAACTTCAATCCGCTGGGCATCGCCCGGTTGATTGACGGGGTCAGCAGCCGCAACGGGCTGTAAGCCTCAGCGTTACCACCCGCTGTTAGCCATAACTCCCACGCCTGTGAACAACAGGCGTCGGATTCGCTCGTCCAGAAAACTGCTGTACCCCACAACAACAAAAACAGAGGAAGTCCCATGCACGTTCAACTTCACCCGAAACAACGCCTGTGCAAATTGATGTTGGCTGTTACTGCCGCCCTTCTGCTTAACACTGCGGCCACACAATTGGCCGTTGCCGAGACTTCAACCACTGCGACGCCGCCGCCCATGCAATGTGCCACTGAAACCACCCCGCGCTACACCAAGACCCCCACCGGTTACCTGATGGTGCTGCGCATGGGCGACAACGCCTTCAAGGAGCTGACCAAACTGGCCATCGCCGAGAAGATCCCAAGCGCATCCATCAGCGGCATCGGCTTCGGCAACGTGAAGTTCGGCTTCTGGAACAAGGACAAGAAGGACTTCGACGCCAAAGTTTTCAGCAATGTCGAGATGGCGAGCATCACCGGCTCGATGGCCTGGAAGAACGACCAGCCGTCGATCCACATGCACGGCGTCGCGGGTGATGCCACGTTCCAGGCCTATGGCGGCCATATCCTCGACTTCGACGTGACCACCGGTTCCATGGAAATCACCGTTGTCGTCCACCAGCGTCGTCTGGAGCGCGGGATCGATCCGTGCATCGGCGCCAACGTGTTGGGTATCTGATACGAGTTTCAGGCTCCCGCCGATAGCGGGAGCCACCCTCCTGAATTCGAATTACAAAAAAATAGGGGCGATTGAGATGAGCAACAAGAACACGGTGGTTACCCTTGCGCTGGGCGCCCTTGCACTGAGCACCCAGGCGCAGGCTGACTTTCTGAGCGACAGCAAGGCCACGTTGGGCCTGCGCAATTTCTACTTCAACAACGACAACCGCGACGGCACCGCCACGCCGTCGAAAACCGAAGAATGGGCCCAGGGATTCATGCTCGACTTCAAGTCGGGCTACACCAACGGCGTGGTGGGTTTTGGCATCGATGCCCTGGGCCTGACGGGGATCACCCTGGACAGCGGCAAAGGCCGGCATGTCGGCGGTTCGATGATTCCGTCGGACAGTGACGGCAGCGCGGTCGATTCGTGGAGCCGGTTGGGGTTGACCGGCAAGGTCAAGGTCTCGAAGACCGAACTGCGCCTCGGCACGCTGATGCCGAAGCTGCCGATCCTGGTGTCCAACGACGGTCGCCTGCTGCCCCAGACTTTCGAAGGTGGGCAGATCACGTCGGGCGAGTTCAAGGACCTGACCTTTACCGGTGGCCGGATCGGACATGCGACGGGCCGAGGCTCCAGCGACCAGACCGGATTGGCCGCCGTCGGCGGCACCCGTGAAAGCAACGCGTTCGACTTCGCCGGTGGCGACTGGAAAGTCACCAAAGACCTGACGGCGCAGTATTACTACGCCAACCTCGAGGACTACTACACTCAGCAGTTTTTCGGCCTGATACACACCCTGACGATCTCGGACAACCAATCCCTGAAAACCGACCTGCGTTACTTCAAGACCAACTCGTCCGGCGCCAACAGCTCCGGTACCTCGGGCTACAAGATCAGCGGCTACACCCGGGATGGCGATGGCGAAATTGACAACAAAACCTGGAGCGCGGCGCTGATCTACTCCCTGGGTGCCCATGCAGTCACTGCGGGTTATCAAAGCGTTTCCAGCGGTAGCGGTTTCACCCAACTCAACCAGGGCGGCCTCGCGGACAAAGGTGCGGGCGGGGTCAGTCTGTACCTGTACACCGATCGCCTGATCCAGACTTTCACTCGCGCTGGCGAACGCACCACTTTCGGCCAGTATGCGTATGACTTCGCAGGCCTGGGTGTGCCAGGCCTGAAGGCGTCGGTCATGTACCTCAGTGGCGACAACATCAAGACCACGTCCGGTGATAACCAGAAGGAATGGGAGCGGGATATCAGCCTCGACTACGTGCTGCAGTCCGGAGCGCTGAAAGGGGTGGGCTTTGGGTGGCGCAATGGCAAGTCGAACAGCGAGGCATCGCGCAATCAGGATCAGAATCGGTTGATCGTGAGTTACAGCATCCCTTTGCTCTGACATCAATACCACGCTAACGCGCGTTTCGAGGATGCCCTGGTTGCATTGCCTCAGCGCTGACATCGTGTCAGCGCTTTTCTTCTTTTATTATTTTCGAAGCAATGTCTCGTACCTTACTTAACTGAAAGTATAAAAAACTTGGGAAGTTGACTCGGCATCAATCCGCCAACCTCTGAGCATCATCAAAAAAGGACAAAGCCCAAGAACTCTTTATTTGAACAATGACAAGCTAGCGAACTGACACTGCACAATCGCATCGCGATGGCGCCGTTTTCGCATAATTGCACATAAAACTATTTTATTAGAATCATCCACCCGAACATCATGCTGCATTCAGCGTAAAATCGATTTTTCTGTCGTTTTCCGCTCGCTTCATGTGGAGCCTGGCTCTAGCGATGCGTTTGTCGTGACGCCCTCCTCCAATCCAAAAACCAACGAGCAGCAATGGGCTGCAAAATTCGCCCACTTAGCTATCCCCTTGCTTAGCGCCGCCCCATCATTTTGCAGTTCATCTTGCTATCGAAAAATCGGATTTGACCCGTACGCTTCTTAACCACGTTCGGTAGAGACTCGCCAATTTTTTCTCGATTGCATCTCAAAGAACCAGCGAAACCGACTGCTTTGCCGGGAGTGATTAAGCGTTCAAAAATGATGGAAAACCCATCTTTACGTTTCCTTTTTATCTTTTTCAAGAAGCAATCCCCATAACCATCTGGTTTTTATACAATTTTCTTTTATCTTTTTTAGCTATCGGTCACACGGCCTAAATGAATCACGTCCACCCTCTCTACATCTCTTATCTTGAAATTCTCTGACCGTATTAACGCGCTTAAATGTTGGCTGCATCGTTTCTTTGTGAATGTATAAATCCACGTTCACGTCAAATATCAGGGAACGGACTGGAAAATCGAACGCTTAACCTGCTCAGCCAACTCTTCAATGAACACCAGAACCCCGAACGTGCGCCCGAGCATGCACGCGGTCAGCATCGCCGATTCGCCATGGCCCACTACTGGAATATCCAGCAGGCGCAGCGCCGTTGATCTTTTTAGCTAGCCCATTCCCCAATACCGAGCATCATTGGCAATGACCTCATGCCGGGCAAAAAGCCCGGGCAACTCAGCCTTGAGAAAGTCCACCCAGGTCCTCACCTTGGCATCCAGAAAACGCTTGGAAGGATAGAGCGCATAGACGTTTCGCTCCCTGAGCCGGTGATCGCCCAGCACGCGCAGCAAGGTGCCCTCGCGCAGCGAACGGGTGGCGGTGTAGAACGGCAGCAGGCTGATGCCCATCCCGGCCTCCGACGCATTGACCATCGCCTCGGGAACGTTGCTCTGGAAGGTTTTACCGGGCACCACTGAAACCTCACCCTGCTCGTCACGGAAGACCCACTCATCGCTGTACAACGGGTCGATCATGCGCAGGCAGCTATGTTCATTCAGTTGTTCGGGGTGACCGGGCAGGCCCCGACGCGCAATGTACCCGGGCGATGCGCATGGGATGCTGAAGATACGCCCTACCGCTTGGGCAACGAATTGTGAATCCGCCAGTTCCTGGGCGATGGAGATCACCACGTCGTGCCCGTCCTCAAGGGGGTCGGGATTGCGTTGTGACAAGGTCAACTCAACCACCACGTCCGGGTAGAGCTCGCAGTAGCGGGCAATGAGTGGCGTCATCAGCACGCCCAACCCGGTCAAACAATGCAGACGCAAACGGCCATTGGGCTCCAGGTGAGCGCCACGCGCTTCTGCGGTGGCCTCCGCCATGTCGTCCAGTATTTGCCGCGCCCGCAACAGGAAGCGTTCGCCGGCTTCGGTCAGGCTCAAACGGCGGGTGGTGCGCTGCAGCAGACGTGCCTGCACATGCTGCTCAAGATCCGCCACCAGCCGAGACACTTGCGCCGTGGAAAAGTCCAGCGCCTGTGCAGCCGTGGTAAAGCTGCCTGCGTCGGCCACACGCACAAATACCCGCAGGCTGTTAAGCAGGTCCATGAACCCTCCAGTGGTAACGACTGTTGCATCTGATGTAACGCTGCATCATGTACAGACCTCTTTATCCCTATCGGCAGAAGAATAGAATTGACTCATCGAAACACCACGGAGCAAAAACCATGAAGACCTTGTTGAGCGTACTGTTGGCCCTGACCACCACCGCCGTTATGGCCGCCGAAAGCAACCCGACCGCAACTCCTCCATCCCTGGATATCGCGAAAGTCATCTCGGTAACCGATACCTCGACTGCGTGCGATGTCGTACCGGCGACCATGGTTTACATCGACCATCAGGGTGAAAGTCACACGTTGACCTACCGGGTGATGGGCAGTTGCTCGGGCGTTTGAGAGGCCGAAACAGCAGGTTGTTCAGACCGCGATCCGGGTTGCCTGCAGGGCCAACTCGTGCAAACTGGCCAACCGTTGCATGACGCGCTCGACCACTTCCAGCCTGGCCACCGCGCCACTGCGTAACTCCCCCATCGATTGCAACGCAACCTCAGCCTTGTCCAGGCCCAAACGCGTCGAATCGGTAAGCTGTTCAAGTCCCTGACGGGCATCCTCTGCCGACTTTTCCAGACCAGTGGCGATCTGCCGGATCTGCGCACTGGAGTCCGCTGCCTGGCGCGACAGATTGCGCACCTCGTCCGCCACCACAGCAAAACCCCGGCCATGGTCACCAGCCCGAGCGGCCTCGATCGCGGCATTGAGCGCCAGCAGGTTGGTCTGCCGAGCGATGTCCTGGATGCTGCCGACAATCGCACCGATGCGTACCGACTGGCTGCCCAGTTCATCGAACACCTGATCCAGGCGCTGCAGATACTGATCCAGATCCCCCAGCACGGCAGCCGAAGACTGCATGCTCACGGCACTGGCCTGTACCCGTTCGCCCGCGCCACGCGCCAGCTGGTTGGCAAAGCGCATGTCGTCTTCGGTTTGTTGCACCACTCTCGTCAAGTGTTCAAGTGCCTCCTTTACCTCGGCGCCCGGCCAAGCGGGCTCGAACACCGGCAACGACGGTAGCGGGACCGGCGCACTGGACACCACGGGATCCGGCTCCCGTTGCA
The DNA here is from genome assembly GCF_008801475.1 of Pseudomonas moorei. Lineage (GTDB taxonomy): Bacteria > Pseudomonadota > Gammaproteobacteria > Pseudomonadales > Pseudomonadaceae > Aquipseudomonas > Aquipseudomonas moorei. Next base: position 36,605 of record NZ_VZPP01000003.1, read on the forward strand.
CGAGCACTTCGACTACCCGTATTGGCTGACGCTGAAAAAGCACCGCCGCCGCCAGCAGCAACAGATTGATGATGCCGGCATACATCAGGTGCATGCCGTTGCCGAAAGCGAGCAGCACAACTGCGCCGCCCGCTGTAACCAGGGCCAATCGTGCCCAGACTTTATTGCTCATACTCGCCTCACTCACAGCAACGTCCAGGTGTAGCTCAGGATCAGCCGGTTCTCGTCAATATCGCTGCGGTAATTGGAGCGCGCCATGGCATTGCGCACCCGGATGCCAAGCCCCGCGAAAGTCCCGCTCTGCACGACGTAACCGAGGTCCAGGTCGCGCTCGCGGTCCTTGCCTTCGAAGCCCTTGCCGGTGTCGACGTTGTTGCCGGTGATGTAGCGCACGGTGCTGGTCAGCCCCGGCACGCCGAGGGCGGCGAAGTCGTAGTCGTAGCGCGCCTGCCAGGATCGCTCGTCGGTGGAGGCGAATTCATAGGTCGGCACTTCGTTGCCCAGCGGCGAGATGTTGGCGAATACCCGAGGGAACGCGCTTTCACCGTACATGCCCTGGTAGCCGACGTAGAAGGTATGGCCGCCGTACTTGGCCGACAGCAGGGAGAAGAACGCCTGGTTGTCGATATTGCCCAACAGCTTCTTGCCATCCTCCTTCGCGTCGAAATAGCCGAGGTTGGCGCCCAGGGTCCAACTGCCCAGGGGCTGGCTGTGTTTCAGCCCCAGGAAGCCTTGCTGGTAGATGTCTTCCAGTTGCCCGTACCAGGCACTGACGCTGGTGTGTTTGTCGTTGAAGGCGTAATCGCCGCCACCGTAGTTGAACGCGTCACTGCTGGCCTGGCGCTGGGGCACGTAGCTGAGCATCGCCTGCATCTTCTCGTCGCCGGCCTCGTTGCGCAGATGAGTGGAACTCAGATGGCCACCTTGCAACGTCAGGCCATTGATCTCGGCGGAAGTGAAGCTCGCCCCTTGGTAACTGGGCGGCAGCAGGCGGATGTCACTGAAAACCAGCACCGGCACGTTTGGTTGTAGCTCGCCGACGCGCAGTTCGGTCTTCGAGTAGCGCAGCTTTAGCGTGCCTTCCAGGCGGCTGTACTCATCGGCCGCGCGGCCATCGCTCTGTACCGGCAACAGGCCGGTGTTGACCCGGTCCGGGCTGCTGTCGAGCTTGAGCCCGAGCAGGCCGATGACATCGACGCCAACGCCGATAGGCCCTTGGGTGTAACCGGACTTGGCGTTGAGGATAAAGCCCTGGGCCCACTCCTCGGCCTTCGACTGCCGGTTAGCGCCGACAATGTCTGAGTAGTCGCGGCTGAAGTAATAATTGCGAGCCTGCAAGGTGGCGGTGGCATCCTCGATAAAACCGCCCTGCGATGCCATCAATTGGCTGGAACAACCCAAGGCGACAGCCATGGACAATAGCGTACGAGTTGCATGAATGGTTGACTTCATCGGTGTGCTCTTATTGTTGTTATGAAAAGTAAGGCGTGGCGGATACAGGTCAGCGCGCCACCTCCCGGGCGCTGCTGGAGGTGGCAAGGGGCGGCCGCCGCGCACCCGACAGCAGGTGCGCGGTCATGCCGAAAATCAGCCCCCAGAACGCGGCGGACAAGCCGAACAGCGACATGCCCGAGGCGGTGGTGAGGAACGTCACCAGCGCCGCTTCGCGGTCATTGGGTACGGCCATCGCGTTGGCCAGGGCGCCGGCAATGGCAGCGAACAGGGCCAGTCCCGCCAGGGCGGCGATCAGCTCTTTTGGGAAGGCGGCGAATAACGACACCAGGGTCGCCCCAAAGATGCCCAAGACCAGGTAACAGAGGCCGCCGACCACACCGGCGACATAGCGTTTGCCCGGATCTTCATGGGCCTCGCGGCCCGTGCAAATGGCGGCAGTGATCGCCGCCAGGTTGAGGCCGTGGCAGCCAAACGGCGCCAACAGCGCCGTGCCCAGCGCACTACAGGCAATGATCGGTCTGGCCGGCGTGGCGTAACCCGAGGCGCGCAACACCGCCATGCCCGGCACGAACTGCCCGGTCAGCGCCACCATCACCAATGGCAAGGCAACGTTCAAGGTTGCTCCCAGGCTGAACTGCGGGGTGACCCAAACCGGCGTCGCCAGGCCGATCACCAGGGCTTCGCGGTGCAATTGGCCGGTGAGCATGGCGATGGCACAGCCCACCACCAGTACCGCCATCACTGCGTAACGCGGCAGCAGCCGTTTGCACACCAGGTAGGTGGCGAACATCGCCAGCACCAACCCGGGCTGGCCTTGCAATGACACGAACAGGCCAGTGCCGAAACGCAACAGAATCCCCGCCAGCATCGCCGCTGCGATGGCCCCGGGCAGCTTGCCGATAACGCGGTCGAAGGCGCCCGAAATGCCGACCAGAAAGATCATCAGACTGCTCAGCAAATAGGCACCGACGGCCTCGTTCATCGAGATGCCCGGCAGCAACGCCACCAGCAGGGCCGAGCCCGGTGCTGACCAGGCAATGATGATCGGCACGCGGTAACGCAGGCTCAGGCCGATGCCCAGCAGCGCACTGCCAATGGAGATCGCCCAGACCCAGGACGACAACAGCTCGCGAGACAGGTGCGCGGCGTCCGCCGCCTGGAAAATGATCACCAGTGGGCCCGCATACGAGATCACCGTGGCAATAAAGCCCGCAACCGCAGCGGACAGCGAAAAGTCACGCATCAAGCCTTTCATCAAACAGCTCCTTACGCACTCAAGCCTTGGCCGCCGACAGCGGCGCGGTCACGTTGGAGGCGTTTCGCTGGCTGCTGATGGCATACAGGGTCATGGCGAGAGCGGCCACCGCACCCGGCAGGGCGAACGCCATGAAATTGAGTTGCAGCGGCAAATTGATTCCCAGCAATGCGCCGCCTAACAGCGGGCCGACAATGGCACCGTTACGGCCGATCCCCGACGCCCAGCCAAGCCCGGTGGAACGAATGGCCATGGAATAGAACTGCGCGGCACAGGCATACAGCAGGATTTGCGAACCGATGGTGGTGGCGCCGGCGATGGCGATCAGCAGGTACAACACCGGGGTCGGACTTTTGAATCCGAGCAAGGTGATCGACACCGCGGCAATCGCGAAGAACACCGCCAGCACCCTTGGCAGGTTGAGCTTGTCGCCCAGTACGCCCCCACCCACCGCACCGAAAATCGCGCCGAAGTTCAACGCCAGCAGGAAGGACAAGCTTGAGCCCAGGCTGTAACCGGCGTTGGCCATGAGTTTCGGCAGCCAGGAACTCAAGGCGTAGACCATCAACAGGCAGCAGAAAAACGCCAGCCAAAGCATCAGCGTGCGCATGGCGCGGCCTTCGCGGAACAGCTGCAGTACCGGCGTGCCGGTGCCCTTCACTTCTGCCATGTGCAGGGTGTCGCTGACTTGGGCGACATAGGCCGGGTCAACGCGTTGCAAGACAGCGCGTGCTTGCTCGTTGCGGCCTTGGCGCAGCATGAAACCCACCGATTCCGGCAGGAAATACATGATCAATGGCAGCAGCAACAGCGGCAGCCCCGCGATGTAGAACACCGCCTGCCAACCGAAGCTGGGAATAAGCACGATCCCCAGGCCCGCCGAGAGCATGCCACCCACCGAATAACCGCTGAACATGATGGCGACCAGGGTGCTGCGAATTTTCTTTGGCGCGTACTCGTTCATCAGCGCCACCACATTGGGCATGACGCCGCCGATGCCAAGGCCGGCAATGAACCGGCAGATGCCAAAGGTCGTGGGGCTCGTGGCAAAGCCGTTGAGCACGGTAAAACCGCTGAAGAGCATCACGCAAAGGGTGATGGTTTTCTTGCGCCCGATCTTGTCCGACAGCGGACCGAAAAACAGCGCACCGAACATCATGCCAAACAGCGCATAACTGCCCAGCGCACCGGCCTCCAGCGGGCTCAGTCCCCACTCTTTCATCAACGTCGGCAAGACCACCCCGTAGATCACCAGGTCGTAGCCGTCGAAGATGATGATCAGCGCGCACCAGAACAACACCATCCAGTGAAAGCGGTTGAAGCGTGCGTTGTCGATCACCTCGTGTACATCGATTTTTCGCATGACATCGGTCTCTTGTTGTTATTTTTTATTGTTCGTTTGGGCGCTCAGCCGCCTGCTGCAGGCAACGCACGCAACGCTCCACCGATGGCGGCCGCATTGTTACGTGTCATGCACAGGACTGTTACGCAGGATGCAAATGAAGGGTATTGAGACCGGCAGCGGGGCAATATCCGCTCTGCGCAGATCGCTATCCGTTTTGTGCAGAGGGTGATATTCGAGTGTTGCAGCGGTGGCAGGCGTATTTCCTGGCTGCAAGGCTTCAGACTCGACTTCGTCTCAGGTTTCACCGACGGGCCGGTAAAGTTCGGACTGGATCTTTCGACCTTCTCGGCAGTGGCGCTGGAGCGACTACCTGTCTGTCGGTGGCTGGCGCAGCAGCGCCCATGTCTCTCGATTTAAAGGGCGAAATCGCCGCAAGGTGTGCAACATGCCTTGCGGCGCATCCTTCAGGGTAGGACTCATAGGGCGTCCCCTCCCACGAGGCGCTCTCCTTTAATGCAACTTTTGCTCAGCGGCGTGTGTGACCGAAAAACAGCTTCCTGTTTCAGAGGTGGCTGCGCGATTGGGCGTGTTCGCCCTGCTAAAAGGACAGAGCGAATACCAATCAAAAGCGGGTTGAGGGCATTTCCTCAACCATAGAATCTCCCACCCTCGGCTAACTCACTGCGGCAGGGTGACTACCTGCGAACGGATCCTGACTCAATTCACCGTGACAGCCGCATTCAACATCAACACCACAATCAAACCGACCACGGCTACGATGGATTGAACCACCGAAATGGTCTTGGTGGCTTCGCCCATAGTCATGCCGAAGGATTCCTTCACCATCCAGAAGCCCGCATGGTTCGCATAGTTGAAGAACAGCGAGCCACAGCCTATGGACAAGGCAAGCAGAGGCAGGTTGAGGCCGGGATCTGCACCTGCAAGCGGCGCCAGCAAGCCAGCAGCACCAACGATACCTACAGTGGCAGAACCGGTGGATACCGAGAGCAACATCGCGATCAACCAACCCAAGATCAGCGGAGGGAACGCAGACTGCTGGATCAGGTGCACAATGGCATCGCCCACCTTGGCGCTGGTCAGCAGCTCCTGAAAGGCACCACCGCCGGCGATGATCATGATGATTGAGGCGATTGGCTTGAGGCTCTTGCCCAGGGATTCGCGCAATTGCCCCGCATCGCCGCCCCGCGCGAGTACCAGACTTGCCCCGGCGAACAGCACGCCCAGGAGCATGGCTATCAGGGGATTGCCCAAGAAACCAGCTATTTTCAGGATCGCACTGCCCTTGGGTAATACCATCTCAGCGACGGCATGAATCAGCATCAGGATCGCCGGTAGCAAGGCTGCCAGCACGCCAAGCCATACGCTGGTGCTTGGTTGATCGTCGGCTTTTTCAGCCAGGGTGAACTGATCCAGCAAAACCTGATCGGGCCGAGTGCTCATGCGCGGAGAAATGAACGCGCCATAAAGCGGGCCGCCTAAAATCATTGCAGGAATAGCCGCAAGGAAGCCATAGAGCATGGTGGGCCCAACCGAGGTTTTGAGCGCGGCGATAGCCGTCAAGGGGCCAGGGTGCGGCGGTACCATCCCGTGCATGGCTGCAAGTGCCGCAATCACCGGAACCCCCACATACACATACGCTGAACCTTTGAAGCGAGCCTGGCTTTCCAGCTTGCGAGCCACGCTGAATATCAGCGGCAGCATGATCACCAGGCCCACCTCGAAAAACATGGGAATGCCTATTACAAATGCAACCATCATCATGGCCCAAGGAATCATCCGATCCGATGTTCGCTTGAGGATGACCTCGGCGATCTGCTCTGTGACGCCTGCGTCAGCAAGAATTTTGCCTAGCATCGCTCCAAGCGCGATGACGACCCCTACTGCCCCCAGTGTCTTTCCGGCGCCGGTGATCAAGTGGGAGACGATGGTGTCTGGCTCCATACTGGTTGCAAAGCCAACGCCAACGGAAACGACTAGCAAGGCCAGGAGCGGGTGCATTTTGAGACGCGACACGATGAGCGCCACCAGCACCAGGACGCTCACCAATGCGGTCAGCAAGAGGTCTATATCTAAGGGAGTCATAAAAGGATCTCGGTTGGGCTGGCGTTCAAACTGCACTCAGATTTGAAAGAGAAGTTTGAAACCGTAACGCCTGTCGGCGCACACGATAAACCAAACAGCGTTTGGGTGCTTTCAACTTCGGCATTGGATGACGTGTTCATGGAATCTACTCTTGTAATTGGAATATGCTGCTGTTACACAGAATTTCTCGATGCGGCACGATAGGTTTTACTGCAACGTCGCACTTCGAACGTTCTGTATGTATTCGTTTAAATGGGTGAGTTGAATGGTCATCTGCAAATGCAGGCGCAAGTTTCAGCTTTCGCCTTTTGCAAAACCGAATAACCTTCGAGGCGCTTGCACCAGCAACGAATCGCTAACCTGCGTCGAACACTCCAGGGCTTGCAACTGATCGACTACGGTGCCGAAACCGACACTTTGCTCATGCTGCGTATGCGGCCAGTCGCTGCCCCACACCAACTGGTGGAGGCCGAAACTTTGTTCCAACAGCGGTAATGCCTTTCGAGCGAAATTGATGTTCTGTTGCGGCGTACCTCCCAAACGATAGATTCCCGATACCTTCATCCAGATCGAACCTTTCGATCCCAACTCCAGTAACTCGCAAAACCCGGGCTGATCGACGCCCGAATTGGCATCCGGCCGACCAAAGTGATCAACCACCAACTTCAAACCGAACGGCATCAATTGATGGATCAGTCCCGGCAGGTCTATTACCTCCCGATGCAACTCGACATGCCAGTCAAGATCAGCAATGTGGCTGAAAAACTCTCTCCAGGCACTGTTACGAAAATCAGGTAACGCCTTACCCATCAGGTTCAAGCGAACGCCGACCACGCGCAGGTGATCCATGTCATTCAACGTGGCGCGACTGACGCCTGGTTCCAGCACAACCACGCCTCGCAATTGCTCCGGCGCCTGCCTCAACGCCGCCAGCAAGTAGCTATTGTCGGTGCCGAGAAAGCTCGGTTGCACCAATACGCCATGACTCAGACCATGAGCGTGCAAGTGCGTCAGATACTGCTCAAGCGTGGCGTCGTAATCAGGCGTATAGCGCCGTGCACCGACCAGATTCAGATCACGGCTAAACACATGAGCATGGGAGTCGATGCCGGTGATCGGCGTAGAACTGGTGTCAGTCATAGCGTTCATCTATAGAAGGTAAAGGGCATCAGGCCCGGGCGCTCTCGTTGCCATTGACCGTTGCTGGCACCGATGAACTCGAAGCTTCGAGGCTGCGTCCACGGGTTTCCGGCAGGCAAAGTGCCGCGACTACCGCCACGCCATAGGCAATCCCGGCGTCGATACCAATCGCAGACCCCAGGGACATGGAGTCGCTCATGTGACCGACCAGGAAAGGGAACACCGCGGAGAGCACCCGGCCAAAGTTGTAGCAGAAGCCCACACCGGCACCGCGTACATCCGCCGGGTACAGCTCGTTGAACAGTGCGCCAAGGCTCGCGGGAATACCGGCCGCGAAAAAACCGAGCGGGAAACCAAGGAACAACATCTGGGTATTGGTCAGGGGCATGAACACATAACACTGCACAGTGACGACACAGCACAGCGCGAACAGGACGATGTTTTTACGACGGCCAATACGGTCGATCAGAAACCCGCTGACCACGCATCCACACCAAAAGGCCAGGATGATCACCGCCAGGTAGCCGCCAGAGTTGAGTACCGACAGGTTGCGTTCGGTCTTGAGAAACGTCGGCAGCCAGGTCATCACCGCGTGGTAACCACCGTGCGCCCCCAGGCCCAACAGACCACCGAACAACGTCACGCGGATCAGTTCGGGGCGGAAAATACCGGCCAGGGATTTGAAGAAGCTTTGCGGAATCGCGTTTTGCTTTTGCAGGCGCTGGAAACTGTCAGGTTCCTCGACATTACGCCGTACCCAGATGATCAGGAACGACGGCAGCAGGCCCACGATAAACATCACACGCCAGGCCATGTCTTGCGGGACGAAAGAATAAATCAGCGCAAACACGCCGACGGCCAGCCCCCAACCCACGGCCCAGGCACTCTGCACGGTGCCCATCACTTTGCCGCGATATTGAGGGTTGATGGTTTCAGCCATCAGCACCGCGCCGGCCGCCCACTCGCCACCGATGCCGAAGCCTTGCAGTGCCTTGACGATCAACAGCTGATGAAAGCCCGTGACGAACGCGGACAGAAAGGTGAAGACCGAGAACCACACAATCATCCATTGCAGTGTGCGTACCCGGCCATAGCGGTCGGACAATGTCCCCCCTACCCAGCCGCCGATGGCCGAAGTGACCAGCGTGACCCCGCTGATCAGCCCTGCATCACCCTTGGTCAAGGCAAACGCGGCGATCAACGCCGGAATCGCCAGGCCGAACATTTGTACTTCCAGCGCGTCGAGCGACCATCCGCCGAAGCAGGCCCAAAACGTTTTGCGCTCCCGAGGAGTGACTTGGCGATACCAGCTGAACATGATTCTTATCCTTATAGGTGGAACGTGAGGCAGCCGAGAGCGAACCGCGCCGCTACGGGGCCAGTCATGAACACAAAACAATGAAGCCAGCGGCGAGCGTCTCGCCGCTTGACGATCCGCTACCCAGGCACGGGTTAACGAATCTCCACGCTGTAACGGAAGTGCTCGGCATGCCCGCGAGAACGGCGCCACTCCAGCGGCGTGCCCGCGTAATCACGCGCCAGACGCTCAATAACCACCACCGGGCTGTTGACCGGGACCTGCAGCAATCGCGCGTGCACGTCATTCACCGATTCGGCGGTCAGCGTTTCTTCGGCCGATGCGACAACCTGACCGCAGACCTCTTCATAGATCGGATACAGCAGCGGCCCTTTCAGACTCAGGTCGATCTCCAACAGTGGTTGGAAGCGGTCGCGTGGCAGCCAGATTTCTTCGGCGAGCACCGGCTTAACATCAAGCAGTCGCACGCGGACGATGCGAATGACTGGCGCTTCGGGAGGCAGCCCCAAGGCCTGTGCCACCGCCGAGGGCGCAGGCACCGGTTCAATCGACAGGATGCGACTTTCCGGTACCTGGCGTTCGCCGGCAGCGGTTTGAAAACGGAAGAATCGGAATAGCGAAGACTGGAATTGTGGTCGCCGAATAAAGGTACCTCGACCTTGTTGCCGCTCCAGAATGCCCTCACTGACCAAGGCATCGACCGCTTTGCGCACGGTCCCCGTGGACAATTGGTATTCGGCCGAAAGCGCGGCTTCGGTGGGAATGGCTTCCCCTGGACGCCAGCGATTATTGGCGATCTGTTCAGCCAATTGATCACGCAAGCGTTGGTAAAGCGGCAGGCGGACATCACTGGAGAGAGCATTCATCGACTTTATTCACCTTGTTATCTAGTCATATATATGAATATTGGTGCGAGTATTTCCCCAGATCACTTGCCTGTCAAGGAGCGGCAAGGCACCTTGCAGACGAATGGCGGGGTGACACCGAGGGAAGTCGAATTAAGTCTTGGTCATGGATGCAGACGTTCGATCCTGCTAACGATCTAAACCTTGGCTAGCTCAACCGCATCAAGACCGGCGCAGTGGATTTCATCTACCGGGCACCCAAGGACTTTATAGATCTCAGAAATCACCTGCATCGTTGCGTCTTCGATCGTGCCTTCATTACGGCATAGAACCCAGCCGTGATCCGCCATCGCACGTTCGAACGCGTTGGTACAAGCGACCTGTTCTTCCAGCTTATGGATGACCGTACTGCTCAACCCACGCTGTCGTGCCGCAGCCCTGGCCCATGAAATATCAGGGTCGGTGACAACCCCGACATGCAGGTCTGGCACTCGCACGTTTCGATCAATGTTTAACTGCAGGATCTCTGCAAACGGGATTATCCGGCGAAACGCCGCATCTGACGGGTACCAGCGATCGATCAGGATGATGCTGCCCGGTGGCTGTTTAGTCAGCACATGCAGGGAAATCCAGTTGCGGCTATCAGCAAGGCGCTCACAAACCGCCCACTCCAGATCCCGAGCGGGATTTCTGACGAGCTTGTTAACGAGGGCCATTGTTTCACCCCTATAGGGATCGCTTTTTTTCTCGCAAAGTCGGATCACCATTTTGTTGTCGGCGCGCAGCACTTTCGTAACGGCCTCCAACAGCGTGGTTTTGCCGGTGCCCTTGGGCCCATCGAGTGAAACAAACAGCGGACGATTCATTCTTCAAATAACGATTGGTATACGTTTTTTTGCCCGGTTCGTTCGCTGTAACCGCTTGGCGCGACGTTGCGAATCAAGTGGAGGGACCTTATGAACTGACATTAGATGAGCACTCTAACCCGGATTCTGGCTAATAGTTCTCAGAACCAGGTTCTCTTCCAACCAGCCTAACCTGCGTTCGATGATGTTGCGCCGGTCGCAATGGCGTCGCAGGCGCTCAGCGTCCTAGCCCTTGTCCGCCAGCGACCAGCCTGGTTCATCGCCCGATTGAGCCGTTTCAGACTCGACCGGGAGACACGATGATTTTGACGTTGTGCTCCTTGTTGTTCACCAGCTCCTCGAAGCCCTGCCCCACGATCTGCTCCAACTGAATGCGCCCCGTCACCAGCGGCGTGATATCCAGGCGGCCATCCGCGATAAAAGCGATCACATCCGCGAACTCACCGTTATAGGCCAGCGCACCCAGCACTTGTTTTTCGGTCGCCACCAGCTCGAAAAAGTTGAACTCGCTGGGCTCCTCGAAGATCCCCACCAGTACGCACTTGCCGGCTTTGCGGATCAGATCGATCGCGAGCTTGGCCGTGTGTTTGTTGCCGATGCATTCGAAGCTGACATCCGCCCCGAGCCCACCCGTCAGGCGCCGCACTTCAGCCAAGGCATCGCACTCCTTGGGATCAAGCACATGGGTCGCCCCCACTTCCAGGGCCTTGGCCTTGCGCGCCCCAGACATTTCCAGAGCGATCACCTGAGCCGCACCGGCAGCCTTGGCGCACATGATGGTGCATAAGCCAATGGTGCCCGCACCCACGACGACAACGTTCTGCCCGAGCAGGCTCCCGGCTTTTTTCACCGCGTGCATGCCCACCGCCAGTGGCTCGATCAGGGCCCCGGCTTCCGCAGGAAAATTCGCCGGCAACTTGTACAACAGATTCGCCGGCACGTTGACCCGTTCGGCGAAGGCACCATTATTCATCAGTCCGGTGAAGGCCAGGTTCTCGCAGATGTTGTACAGCCCGTGGGTGCAGTAATAGCAGGTACCGCAGTGTTGGCAGGCATCGGCCGCCACCGGTTCGCCGACGCTGAAACCCTCGACACCGGCACCGAGCTCGACGATTTCGCCACAAAACTCGTGACCGAGAATGCACTGGCCCTTGATTCCGGTCAGTGGGTGCGGCGCATCAACCGGTATGAACACCGGCCCGGCCACGTACTCATGCAGATCGGAACCACAAATTCCGCACCATTGCACACGGATCTGCACCCAACCGGCCGGTGGCGCCATTGGCAGCGGAACGTCTTCGACACGAATATCGTGGCGGCCGTGCCAGACAGCGGCACGCATACTGCGTTGAGGATTGCTCGGAAGGCTCATAGCGACATCTCCTTGAAATAGTGACTCCTGGCAGCCCGCGAGAGGCCGCCAGGAGGGGCGTCAGTGCTGTTGCACAAACTTCAGAATCAATTGGTTGACTTGTTCGGCCGCTTCCATCTGCACCATGTGTGCCTGACCTGGCAGGACCTCGACCTGGGCCTTCAGCCCGGCACTATGGTTCGCTGGAATAATCGCGTCGTCACTGCCCCAGATCAGCAATACCGGCTGCTCGCCGTCCTGCACCACGCCCCGAAGATCGAGCTGCTGAGATCCTTCCTTGAACAAGCCTGATACCAGCAGGCGCAGGGCCGTGCCCACGCCCTCCAGGCGCTTGTACTTGAGCATGTCTTCGAGCATCTGCCGGTTGACCAGATCAGGATTGGAGAACAGTTTCACCAACTGTGTCTTGAGGGCATTGCGGTTGGCCGCCTCGACAAAACCTTCCAGGTAATCGCCGTTGATGCCCTCCCCCAGACCTGCGCTGCCGATCAAGGTCAAGCTCCGTACCCGCTTCGGTTCCAGACGCGCAACGTTCAGCGACACCGCTCCGCCCATGGAATGACCCACCAGATGCGCTGCCGGAATGTCCAGGTGATCCAGCAGCGTCAGCACTGCGCTGCTCAGCTCATCCAGGTCTCCGCGCTCCAGTTGTTTGGTCGACTCGCCATGGCCTGGCAGGTCCAGAGCAACCACCCGACGCCCGGCAGCCAATGCTTCATGATTGAACATCCAGTTGTTCAGGTCACCGCCAAAGCCGTGCACCAGTACCAATGGCACCCCGCCTTCGCCGCGCTCGAAGTAACGGATCAACCGCCCGTCCAGCTCGACCTTTTGCGGCGTCGGCCCCTGGTCTTCCTCAGCGCTGCCCCCAGGCACGAACGTGGCCTGAAACTGCTCGATAACCGCGTCGATCTCGACCTCGCTCGCCTCGCCATCGACCACGATGCCGAGTAGCGCACCCACCGCGAGGGTTTCGTCCTGGCGGGCGATCTGCCGACGAAGCACCCCCGAAAAAGGCGCCTCGACACTGCTGGAGATTTTGTCGGTTTCGACGTCCAGCACTTCGTCGCCCTTGGCGATGGCCTCGCCTTCTTCCTTGAGCCAGACATCGACCCGGCCCTCCGTCATGGACAGGCCCCACTTGGGCATGGTCAAGGTATGGATCTGGCTCATGAACGCTTGCTCCACTCGATCAGTTTGAGCACGGCGTTCTCGATCTTCGCCGCGTCGGGAATGTAGAGGTCTTCCAGGGCGTCAGAGAACGGTACCGGCGTATGCGGTGCAGTGACCATCTCGATCGGCGCCTTGAGCGAGGCGAATGCTTTTTGCGCCACCAAAGCCGAAATATCAGTGGCCATGGAGCAACGCGGGTTGGCTTCGTCGATGACCACCAGGCGTCCGGTCTTCTCCACACTTTCCAAAATACTGTCTTCGTCCAGCGGGCTGGTGGTGCGCAAGTCGATTACCTCGCAATCGATGCCGCGCGCGGCCAGATTGCGGGCAGCGTCCATCGCGGTGTTGACCGTGCGGCCATAGGAGACCAGCGTCACATCCTTGCCATCACGCAGGAAATTGGCTTCGCCGAAGGGGATGGTATAGAGCTCTTGCGGTACTTCACCCTGCATGCTGTAGAGCAATTTGTGTTCACAGAAGATCACCGGATCGTTGTCGCGGATCGCCTGGATAAGCAACCCTTTGGCGTCATAAGGTGACGACGGGCAGACCACTTTCAGCCCTGGAATGTGAGTCCACAATGAGGTCAGCATCTGCGAGTGCTGGGCGGCGGCCCGCAACCCGGCACCGACCATCGTGCGGATTACCAGTGGCGTGGACGCCTTGCCGCCGAACATGTAGCGAAACTTGGCCGCCTGATTGAGGATCTGGTCCAGGCAGCAACCGGCGAAGTCGACGAACATCAACTCACACACCGGGCGCACGCCGCAGGTCGCGGCGCCCACGGCAGCACCGACATAGCCCAACTCCGACAATGGCGTGTCCAGCACTCGCCCCGGGAATTGGTGATAGAGGCCCTTGGTCACGCCCAGCACCCCGCCCCAGGCATCGTTTTCACCGGGGGCACCGGCACCGCCGGCGACGTCCTCCCCCATGATGAACACGCTGGGATCGCGGCGCATTTCCTGGGCCAGCGCTTCGTTGATTGCCTGCTGATAACTGATTTTTCTCGCCATGATGAAGGTCTCGATTCTTGTTATGGGGGCGTTCAGGGATAGGAAACGTAGACGTCGGAAAGCAGGTCGGCCGCGCTTGGCTTGGGGTCGGACTTGGCCTTGCGCACGGCGTTCTCGATCAGCAGGTCCACCTCGCTGTCGATCTGGTCCAACTGGCTGGCCTGCACCCGCCCGGCGCGGATGACGCGATCGTGGAACTGCATCAAACAATCGTTGTGCTCGCGGAAATGCTTGACCTCGTCCGGCGCCCGATAGGTCTGGGCATCGCCTTCAAAGTGACCGTAATAGCGAGTCAGTTTGACCTCGATCAGCGACGGCCCCTCCCCGGCCCTGGCCCGTTTCACGGCGGCACCGGCGGCTTCGTGAACGGCGAAGAAGTCGAAACCGTCCACCGTGACGCCGGGCATGCCGAAACCGGCTGCGCGGTCGGCGATGTGATCGCAGGCCACCGACCAGTTGGAGGCCGTGGCTTCGGCGTAACCGTTGTTCTCGGCAATGAAAAGGCACGGCAGATTCCACACCGAGGCCATGTTCATCGCTTCGAACACCGCCCCTTCGTTGGAACCACCGTCGCCAAAGAACACCACCGCAACACTGTCAGTGCCCTTGAGTTTCGCAGCCAGCGCCGCGCCCACGACCAGCGGCGCACCGGCCCCCACAATGCCATTGGCACCGAGCATGCCCTTCTCGAAATCGGCGATGTGCATGGAGCCGCCTTTGCCTTGGCAGACCCCGGTTTTCTTGCCGTAGATCTCGGCCATCATCCCGTACACATCGACGCCTTTGGCGATGCAGTGGCCGTGACCACGGTGGTTGGAGGCAATGCAATCGTCATCCCCCAAGTGGGCCATGACCCCGGCGGCCGAGGCCTCTTCGCCGGCATACAGATGGACAAAACCGGGAATCTCACCGGTGGCAAATTCCACGTGCAGGCGCTCTTCAAAGACGCGGATGGTGCGCATCACCTGATAGGCATGCAGCAATTGATCAGCGGTCAGCTGTGTCGACATTTTTATTCTCCAGGGTGTCTTGTGATTCAAGGTTCAGAGGGTGTTGCGGGTGCTCGCTACCGATGGCCAGTAGTCGCTGTTGCGCGGCATGGGCCAGGGTCGCATTGACATCGATGCTCAGCGGACCGCCGGCATCGAGAGTGACCGTGGGCCGGTCATGGGCGTTGAATTCGATCTCGCGCTCGCCATCCAGAGCGAGGGTTCCGCTGACCAGGCACAGACGATGGGCGACCCCGGGTTCAAGGCTTCCGGCCGCGAGCACACCGCAGCCTTGCAGCAGGCCTGGAGCCAGAGGCACCAACAGCGCTTCGGGCGATCGCGCATCGAGTCGCATCCAGGCTCCGCCAGGCGCGTGGCGTGACACGGGAAACCACAAGCCGCAAAGAGCCGAGATGCCAATGGACTGAGGTTCGGCAAAGGTCACAAAGACCTCGGCCAGATCGGCCCCGCGACTGATGGCCCGTGCGCCGACAAAGGGCAGCGAGGACACCGCCACGTCCACCAGGGCCATCTCGCACAGGCCACGACTCGGTTCGCGCACCAGCAAGCGTTTGTTGCGGCGCAAGGCGATCTCGGGCGGGATCCGCCCACTGACAAACAGCCCGCCGGCCAACCCGGCGCTGGTGGCTTCACGTAATTCCGGAAAGGCGTTATTGGTGCCGGTGGACAGCGTCAGCAGCGGAATGTCGCCCACTTCAGCGGCCACCGCCTTGTGAGTGCCGTCACCGCCCAGCACCGCAATCAGCGCAACACCGCGTTCAGCCATCCAGCGTGCCGCGAGGCGGGTGTCCTCGACGCTTTGGCGCAGGGTCAGGTCGAGAAACTCAAGGGCCGGCCAGTGGCTGCTGCGCGCCTGGCGGCCGTGGCTGTTTTTCAGCACGGCGGCGGCAATCCCGGTCATGTCCGTGGGCATCAGCACCCGTTCGACACCCGTGGCGCCAAAGGCCGCCAGCAAGCGCTGGATCACCGAGACCTTGTCGGTGCTGGAAAACAACCCGGCGTTGGCGGTCAGTCGCCGCACGTCGCGGCCGGAGGCCGGGTTGGCAATGATGCCTACGGTCAGCGGCGCACGACTCATGACGCCACCATCGGCAGATCAAGGAAAGGGTTTCGGCAGGACATCGGGCACCTCTTTTTATTATTGGGTGGCCAGTCGGGCTGGTTGCCAGAGCTAGAGCAAGGCCGGTGCCAGGTCTGCAAAAACGCCTGAAAAAGCCCGCCGTAGAGCGTTCCGATGGTCACCCATGGGTGGCCCGAATCCATTCCGAATGAGACGCGTCATGTCAGGCTGCACGAGGTGGCGGCGAGACGGTGAGACGTCGCGTCTCACCGCCGGCCCCGCTTGCCTCGACACTTGTCTGTGACCCATGAACGGCGCTTAATAGCCGCACAACTAAAAGAAGATGGAACCGGAGGCCTTAATGCTTTCCGCACACTCAAAGGCGCATGTGGATTGCGTCAGCCGTGTTTTGAAAAATGCCGGACATTTGCCGCAGCTGCCTGTGTCGGACCTGATTCTCGACTCCTGGCGCCGCTCCATGGAGCAACACCACCTGGATCCCGGCTCGCTACAAGGACCACGGATCCTCTCGCAGAACGTGCTGCAGGAATGCCGCGAGCGCTCCGAGCTGTTCTTGCGCATCGCCAGTGAAGAAGTCGCCCGCCTCCACGGTCGGGTCCGCGATGCCGACTACTGCGTCCTGCTCACCGACGCTCAGGGCCAGACCATCGATTACCGTGTCGAATCCTCCATCCGCAATGACTGCCGCAAGGCCGGTCTTTACCTCGGCACTTGCTGGTCGGAGGGTGAGGAAGGTACGTGTGGCGTGGCGGCGGTACTGACTGCGCGAACGCCGGTCACCGTCCACAAACGCGATCATTTTCGCGCCGCCTTCATCGGACTCACCTGCTCGGCCGCGCCGGTCTTCGACCCCAAGGGGGAACTGCTCGGGGTGCTCGATGTGTCGGCGGTGCGCTCACCCGACGACCGCCGCTCCCAACACCTGATCCGGCAGATGGTGGTGCAGAGCGCGCGTGAAATCGAACAGGCATTTTTCATGAGCAGCGCCCAGGGCTATTGGGTGCTGCGAGCCCACAGCAGCCCAGGCTACGTCGACAGCCAACCCGATTACTTGCTCGCCTGGGACGACGACGGCTGCCTGCAGGCGTTGAACCCTGCTGCGCGCCAATGGCTGTTGCACAGTTTTGGTCAACTGCCGGAACACATTGGCCAAGTGTTCGATCAGCAGTTGCTGCATCGGATCAGAGACGAGTCGCTGTGCCTGTTGCACAGCCAGGATGGCCACACGCAAGTGCACGGTCGTCTTAACGTGCCACGGCGGGTGAAGCGCAACGCTTCGCGACTGGCACTGACACCCGCCGAACTCGACCCGCGACTGGAAGAAAGCCTGCGTCTTGCCGTGCGGGTTAAAGACCGCAACCTGCCGGTGCTGATCCAGGGCGAAACCGGTTCCGGCAAGGAAGTCTTCGCCCGTCAGTTGCACCAAGCCAGCCAGCGCCGCGAGCGGCCGTTCGTTGCGGTGAACTGCGCGGCGATCCCCGAGAACCTGATCGAAAGCGAATTATTTGGCTATGTCGCCGGTGCCTTCACAGGTGCCTCGAGCAAGGGCATGCAAGGGCTGCTGGAACAGGCCGATGGCGGCACTCTGTTTCTCGATGAAATCGGCGACATGCCCCTGCCCTTGCAAACACGGCTGCTGCGGGTTCTTGCAGAGGGTGAAGTGGCGCCTCTGGGAGCTTCACGCAGCAGAGCGATCGACCTTCAGGTCGTCTGCGCAAGCCACCGCGATCTGGAAGGACTGGTCGCCTCGGGTGAGTTTCGGGAAGACCTCTACTTTCGTTTGAATGGTGCGCGCTTCCAGTTACCGCCGTTGCGCGAGCGTAGTGACCGGTTGGCGCTGATCAACCGGATTCTCGATGAGGAATCGACGCTTTGCGCGGAACCGATGCAACTGGGAGGTGCGGCTCTGGAATGCCTGCTCGGCTACCGCTGGCCAGGTAACGTACGTCAGTTACGGCATGTGCTGCGTTATGCCTGCGCGGTGTGCGATTCAAACCTGATTCAGGTCAGCCATTTGCCCGAGCAGTTGCAAGATCACCGACTTGATGGACCAACCATCGATGGCTGTGCGAGCCCGGAACGTCAGGCCCTACTCGATGCCTTGGTGCGCCACCGCTGGAAACCCACCGCCGCTGCCAAGGCATTGGGTATCTCACGGGCAACCCTGTATCGGCGGGTGCATCAGCACGGGATCGACATGCCTGGCAGAAGCCAGGTGTAAGCCTGTCACGACACGTGGATTGAAAGTAGCCGGCGCCTCGGCGGCCTGATCGCGATTCCATCGACTCGATTTTCCGATTTGCCCCGAATAGTTCTTGGAATGTGCGGGAGGTTTTTCGCTTTTTCAGCTTGCTGAAACGTTTCATCAAGTCTATAAAAATGGCACAACTCCAAGAAAGGCTGCTGCCATGACCCCGCTCAAACTCTTTGTTGCCCTCAGCGCACTGTCCGCTGCCTCCCACGCCATGGCCTGGGATTACGTTCTTCTAGACACCGACAAAGCCGCCCAGGACTGGCAGATCACCAGCCAGCAACTCGGCGTAAAAACCGACAAACCCTTCAGTGTCACCCTGCGCACCTTGCACGGCGGTCGGCAGGAAGGCGTCAGCATCGTCGACATCGATAACGGCACGATGAAACTCTCGGTCGTGCCGACTCGTGGAATGAACGTCTTGCACGCCTCGGTCGGCAATGTGCGCATGGGCTGGGATTCGCCGGTCAAGGAAGTGGTCAATCCGGCCTTTATCGAACTCAATGGCCGTGGTGGTCTGGGCTGGCTGGAAGGATTCAATGAGCTGGTCACCCGCTGCGGATACGAATGGGTCGGCCACCCCGGTGTCGACAACGGCGAACTGCTGACCCTGCACGGTCGGGCCGCCAACATTCCTGCGAACACCGTCACCCTGCACATCGATGAAAAACCACCGTACGCCATCACCCTGCGCGGCGAATTGAAAGAACAGGCGTTCAAGAAGGTCGACTTCTCTGTGGCGACCGAACTGGTCACCGAACCCGGCAGCGTGGTGTTCGCCCTCAACGACACCCTGACCAATAACGGTGACTATCCGAAGGAATACCAGGCGCTGTATCACAGTAACTTAAGCACCCCGTTCCTGGAGCAAGGCGCTCGTTTCTCCGCACCGGTGAAACAGGTGTCACCGTTCAACGACAAGGCCAAGGGCGACCTGCCCGACTGGCAAACCTACCGCGCACCGACCAAGGACTACGACGAAACGGTTTATAACGTGGTGCCGTATGCCGATGCCAAGGGCGATACGTTGACCGTGTTACATAACAAGGCCGGCAGCCTGGGTGTTTCGGTCGGTTTCAACACGCAGACACTGCCCGTGTTTTCTCTGTGGAAAAACACCGATACCCAAGGCCAGGGCTATGTCACGGGGCTGGAGCCGGGGACAAGTTTTTCCTATAACCGCCGTTATCAGCGGCCACTGAACCTGGTACCGACCATTGGGCCGAAGGAACACAAGCAGTTCCGCATCAGCTACAGCTTGTTGGCGGATAAGGCGGCCGTGGATAAGGCCTTGAAGCAGGTGAGCGAGATTCAGGGGGGGCGCGAGACTGAGGTGCGGCAGACGCCGCTGGTTGATCTGACCAAGGGGTGACACCGGCTAGTTCATTGTCGGCCGATATCGCCGCGCCTCGGCCAAATGTTCGCGCCTGATCCACTCGGCATGCTCAAGGTCCACCCGTGTGTGCGACCTTGAGCGGTCGATGGGCTGCTTGCAACGACACTGTTAAACGCTCCACACGAATGCTGCCTGTTCATTCTGTGATGGCCTATTGAGCGGCCACCCGGTGTAATATCCAGTACCCCGTACACCGGGCTGACAACAACAAAACGAGATGACGTGGCCCTGTCGCTGCTTGTCGCAGAGCACGTCACTGATGCAGTTGAGGAGCGGTAATGATGGCGAAACTCCAGGCGGCCAGGCCCCCTGCAGGACGTTCGACGAATGAACAACGGCCGGTGAAAACCGTCGGCTTTCTGGTCATCCCCAACTTCACCACCATCGGCTTCGCCTCGGCCGTGGAAACCCTGCGCATGGCCAATCTGGCGGCGCGCCAGACGATGTTCCGCACGGTCATCATCGCCGCCAGTCTGGACCCGGTGACGGCCAGCAACGGCATGCGCATCCTGCCTGACTACACCATCGCCGATGCGCCCAGGCTCGACATGCTGTTCGTGGTCGGATCAAACCCGATCGTCTCCAATCACAGCAGCCGACCGCTCATCAACTGGTTGCGCAAACTGGCGCACGATCAGGTGCCGCTGGGCGGGATTTGCACCGGCAGCCACCTGCTGGCTCGCGCCGACTTGCTCAAAGGCTATCGCTGCACGATTCACTGGGAAGACATCGAAGCCCTGAAGGAGCGTTTCCCGGGGATCATTATTTCCAACCAGTTGTTCGAGCTCGACCGTGATCGCTACACCTGTTCCGGTGGCGTGGCGTCCATGGACATGACCCTGCAATTGATTGCCCGCGAACCGGGTGGTCGTGAAATTGCGGCCCATGCGGCCGAGTTGCTGTTGTGCGATCGGGTACGAGGGGCTCAGGAGCAACAGCGTGTTCCATTGCGGCAAAAGCTGGGCACTTCGCAGCCCAAGCTCAGCCAGATGGTGGCGATCATGGAGGCCAACCTTGAGGAGCCGGTAGGCCTGGAGGAACTGGCGCGGTTGAACGAGGTATCGGTCCGCCAACTGGAGCGTCTGTTCCACAAGCATCTGCAACGCACACCGAGTCAGTACTACCTGGAACTGCGCCTTTCACGGGCACGACAATTACTGCTTCGCAGCGAATCGCAGGTTCGTGACATTGCCCTCGCCTGCGGCTTCGTTTCCCCGGCGCACTTCTCCAAGTGCTACAGCCGTTTCTTCGGTGTATCGCCCATTGGTGAGCGTAAACAAGTCGCTGCCGCACATTAGTGCGGCAAACGATGCAATTGCTCGCGAAGCCGCGCTGCCGCTAAAGAGTGATGTGGGTGTGACTGGGCTCTTCGCGAGCAAGCTCGCTCCCGCATTTGATCTTTGTGAACATCGATTCGACATCCACTGAAGATCCCCTGTGGGAGCGAGCTGGCTGGCGATGGCGTCCAAGCGTTCACCGAGTGCAGGTCAGTCCTGCAACGCCTTATGCGCCGTTTCCCGGCTCGCCAGCATGGCAATCAAGGCCACCGCCGCTGCCGCCAGCAGGTACCAGGCCGGGGCCATTTTGTTGCCGGTCAGTTGAATCAGCCAGGTCGCGATAAACGGCGCGGTGCCACCGAACACCGCATTGGCGATGTTGAAGCTGAAGGCAAATCCGCTGAAGCGTACGCGGGTGGGGAATATCTCGGCGAGGAAGCACGGCAAGGTGCCATCATTCATGGCCAGGATCGCGCCGAACGCAATCTGGATCATCAGAATCACAATCAGCGGTTGATTCTCGAGCATCCCGAACAGCGGAAATGTCAGCAGCAGGAACAACACCGAAGCCGTCAGCAACATGGTCTTGCGCCCGAATCGGTCCGACAGCTTGCCCATCAGGAAAATCAGGCCGATGTAGGTGGCCAGCGACACCGTCGACGCCAGGAACGAATCACTCTCGGTCATGCCCATTTCGGTGGACAGGTAGGTCGGCATGTAGCTGAGCAACAGGTAGAACGCCACGGCATTCAGGCAGGTCACGCCGATCCCGATGATCACGCTGCGCCGATGCACCGTCAGCAATTCGCGAATCGGCGCCGGGGTTGCGCACTCCTTCGCCTCCAGGCGTTTCTCCATCTCCAGGAACTTGGGCGTGTCCTGCAGGCTCATGCGGATATAGCGCCCCACCAGGCCGAATGGCGCGGCCAGCAGGAAGGGTAAGCGCCAGCCCCAGCTGTGCAGGTCCTCGACACTCATCCATGAATGCAAGCCGGCCACAAACACCGCGCCGAACAGCAAGCCGGCCGCCGTACTGGCCGGGACGATGCTGGTGTACAAACCGCGTTTGCCCTCAGGGGCATATTCGGCGAGAAAGGCCGAGGCTCCGGCGTATTCACCCGACGCGGAGAAGCCCTGGAACAAGCGAATCAGCAACAACAACGCCGGTGCCCACAGGCCGATATGGTTGTAGGTCGGCAGAATGCCAATGCAGAAGGTCGAGACAGACATGATCAGGATCGACCAGGACAACGCACTGCGCCGCCCGTACCTGTCACCGAAGTGGCCCCAGACCAGTCCCCCCAGCGGGCGGACGATAAACGACAGCGCGAACACCGCGAACGTCGCCAGCAACGCGGTGGCCTTGTCGGTTTGCGGAAAGAACGTCAGGGCGATGACGGTGGCCAGATAGCCGTAGGCCGCGTAGTCGAACCATTCGACGAAATTACCCATGAAACTGGCACTGGCAGCGCGGCGCAGGGCTTTGCGCTCGGCGGTCTGTTCTAATTTCTGGGCCAGGGTCGGCGTCAGGCTTGCGCTTTGGGTGTTCATTGGCCACCTCCAATGCTGGCGGTGAGTTGATCGTAATGAGAAGTCGGGACTAAGAACATGACATATACCCTCTATTGTTGTACTTGGCAGGGTTAAGGGTCAGTAGATGCTGCGCGCTCTGGGTGCGCATGCGTTTTTTTTCGGTTTGACTCGGTCGCCGGAAAGCTGTTTAGCCGCACATCAAAATCAAACGCCGCACAGGATCACTGTGCGGCGCAAGGTCTTACTTTTTGATGATGTTGTGTTCCGGGCCATACGGGAACTTGGTGATGTTTTCCCCGCCCTCCTCGTTGACGATCAGTATGTCGTGTTCACGATAACCGCCCGCACCCGGAAGGCCTTCGGGCAGCATGATCATCGGTTCGATCGAAACCACCATCCCCGGCTCCAGAACGGTGTCGATGTCTTCGCGCAGTTCCAGTCCTGCTTCGCGGCCGTAGTAGTGGCTCAGGGTCCCGAAGGAGTGACCATAGCCGAAGGTGCGGTATTGCAGCAGATCGTGTTCCAGGAAGATCTCGTTCAACTGCAACGCGATATCGCAGCAGCGCATGCCCGGCTTGATCAGTTTGAGGCCGGCCTCGTGCACCTTGACGTTGACTTCCCACAGGCGCAGATGCTCGTCAGAGCAGTGGTCCAGGAACAAGGTGCGTTCCAGGGCCGTGTAGTAACCGGCGATCATCGGGAAACAGTTGAGGCTGAGAATGTCGCCCTTGTTGACCTTGCGCGAGGTGACCGGGTTATGCGCGCCGTCGGTGTTGATGCCGGACTGGAACCAGGTCCAGGTGTCCATCAGTTCGGAGTCCGGGAAGGTACGGGCGATTTCGCGCACCATGGCCTGAGTGGCGTGCAGGGCCACTTCGTATTCCGGAACCTGATCACGCAAGGCTTCGACGATGGCGGCACCACCGATGTCCGCTACCCGGGCACCCTGACGGATGATCGCGTGTTCCTCGGCGGACTTGATCATACGCATACGCATGCAGGGGGCGGCTACGTCCACCAGTTCGGCCTGCGGATAGCGGCTGGCGAGTTTGTCGCGATTGAGCAGGTTCAGATGGTCGAACTCAATGCCGATGCGTCCGGCCTTCGGTAAGGCCTGCTGGATCGCGACGAAGAAGTTGTCGCGCTGCCAGTCGGTATAAACGATGTTTTCCGTGCCGACGGTACGGCGCCATGGCTGACAGCCGTCGATGTTGGCGCTGATGGTCACAGCGCTGTCCTGGGTCACCACCAGCGCGTATGAGCGACCGAACGAGCAATAGAGGAAATCACTGTAGTAGTTGATGTTGTGGTAGGACGTGAAGACGGCCGCGTCGATGTTGTTCTGCGCCAGATAAGCCCGCAATTTGGCCTGGCGGTTGGCATATTCCTGGGCCGAGAACGTCGGGGTGGTTTTTTCGCCGTTCTTGATCTGGATGGTTTTCGGCATTTGCATGTCATTTATCCTTGTCATTGTTTGAGCTACAGAAGGCGCCAATCTGGCGGGCCGCTGAAGATCATTCGAACAGATGCAAAGTGTGGTTTTTTGTGCGAATCCGACCTGTAATTGGCCATACCCGCTGTTTGCGACGGCACGCCTGAAGACCACGGCGACAGAACGCAAAATGCCCCCGGCAAGCGCGATACAGGCGCTTGGCGGAGGCATTGGCAAAAGGCTTGTGTGTCAGTGGGACAACGAAGAGGCTCGCGACCGGACCGGTGCCATGCGCAAGGAGGCCGGAGCACCCTGGGCCTTTGCAGGCAGGTTCATGCCCATGTGCTCGCGAGGGTGTGCGCCGAAGTACTGCCGATAGCAACGAATGAAATGTTGCAGCGAAACGAATCCGCACGCCCCAACGACAGTCGCCAGGGTCTGTTCACCGTCGCGCAATAACTGTCGCGCCCGTTGCAGGCGCAAATCCAGGTAGTGCCTGGACGGCGAACAGCCCAGGCTGCTTTTGAACAGCCGCTCAAGGTGTCTGCGGGAAACGCCCATGGTCTCGGCCAGTTCATCGATCCCCAGCGTTCGGCACAAGTGCTCGTTCATCAATGCCAGTGTTGCCTGAAGTTTTGCCGGGGCCTCATGCATCGGCAGCAGCGGGCGGGACTGGCGTGCTGCGTATTTTTCCATTCGCAGGATCAGGCCACGACCGTGGGTCCGGCCGATCACTTCGTGCATCAACCCCTGGACGGCCTGCGGACCCACGCAGGTCAACCGTTGGCGATCGACACAAAACGGCGCGGCTACCGGAGTCAACTCGCTATAGGCCGCCGTCTTCATTGAAGGGTCTGGCTCGGGCAGGCTGCAGCGGAACCCATCCAGCGCGCCAATCTTCGCCAGCAGCCATCCGGCATTGCCCAAGGCTCCCAGGCCTATCGGTTGCGCCGCCCAGTGGCGCAGCCGAGTGCACAGGTCCGAATGATCCGGCCGAAGAGGCAAGTCATCGCCGCCACAGAGGATTAACACATCCAGCGGCAGCGCTTGATCCAGTCGCGCAGTGGCGGTTGCGATGCCGTTACTGGCATGCAACTGCTGCCCCTCCAGGCTAAGGATCTGCCACTGGCAGACACGGCGCCCCGCTATCTGATTGGCCAGCCGCAGTGGCTCCAGTGCATTGGCCAGGGCATAAAAGTCAAAGGCTTCCACCAACCAGAAACCTATCTGCAGCACTGGCGTCCGGAGCCGGTCGGATTCGGTCAATGGCAGCATTTTCCACGCTCCCGTTGGCCAAGGGCTTTGATAACCATGTCGATCTCCACGCCGCGTCAAAGGTGGCAGCAATGCACCTGATTGTCGGTGCCCGGGGGGAGCTGGGTTTGTCAGATTTCGACTCCTGAATGCTCGCCACTGCCAAGGGCAAGCCCGGGTCATGAGTGTCAATGCGTCCCGATCACTATCAGGCAAAAGCGAATTGCATTAACAACGAAACACTTGGCTCGACGCCAGAAATGGCCAGGCTCGACCTTTTGCGCCCCCCTCCCGATCAAAGCCAATCGTCACCTCTGCACGGTCGGTATTTTTTTGAACCAGAATTGCTTTGGATCACTGGTATCCAAAGCAATGCTAGCTACGCTTGCTTCATCGACCTTGAGGGAGCATCGGCATGGGCGGCGTGAAATTTTCCAGCGGTTTCGGCCTGCCAGTTGCCAGTTTGCTGGGGATTTTCGTCCTGTTGGGCGGCTGCGGCAAAGAACCGGATTCCCCGGCGCGCAAGCCTCCTGAAGTGACGGTCATGACGGTCACCGCTCGCGACACGCCAGTGACTTTTGAATTTGTCGCCCAGACCCAGAGTTCCCGCGAGGTGGAAATCCGTGCCCGCGTGGCCGGATTCCTGGACAAGCGGCTGTACACCGAAGGCGATCTGGTGAAAGCCGGGCAGACGCTGTTCCAGATGGACCGTAAACCCTTTGAAGCCGCGCTGGTGTCGGCCCAGGGTCAACTGGCCCAGCAGCAGGCCCGCTGGGAAGTGGCCAAGGCTACGCTGGCCCGGGTCAAGCCACTGGCGGCGCAGAATGCGGTCAGCAAGATGGACCTGGACAATGCCGTCGGCAACGAGCGTGAGACCCGTGCCGCCGTATTGGCCGCAGAGGGTACTGTGCGCACCGAGCAGTTGAACCTCAGCTACACCACCATCACCTCTCCCCTCACCGGACTTTCCAGCTATGCAAAGAAGCAGGAAGGCAGTTATGTGACGCCAGGCGAGTCGGGGTTGCTGACGTCGGTGTCACAGATGGACCCGATGTACGTCAACTTCAGCCTGTCGGAAAACGAAACCCTGAAGTACCGCGACGAAATCGCCGCCGGCCATCTCATTTTCCCGCCGCGCAGTGAATTTACCGTTGAAGTGGTCCTGGCGGACGGCACCTTGTTCCCCAACACGGGCAAGTTGAATTTTCTTGCGCCTGCCTACAGCCAGGGCACCGGCACCTTCCTGGTTCGCGCAGTGTTCGCCAACCCCAATGGCCAGCTCCGTCCGGGCCAGTTTGTGCGGGCGCTGGCCAAAGGCGCATCCCGGCCCAACGCCATTCTCGTGCCGCAAAAGGCCGTGCTCGAAGGTGCCAAGAGTCACTTCGTATGGGTCCTCAATGCCGAAGGCAAACCCGAGCAACGGGTGGTTGAAGTGGGCGATTGGCAAGGGGACAACTGGTTCATCAACAAGGGCCTGCGGGCTGGCGAGCGCATCGTGGTCGATGGCGCGATCAGGGTCACGCCGGGCGGGCCATTGAACATTGTCGATGCACCTGGTGCCGCGTCAACAGGCGCAGCCGAAGGACAAGCGGCAAAAGCCAATGGCGGGAAAAGCCAATGAGCATTTCCCACTATTGCATCGATCGGCCGATCTTCGCCTCGGTGATCTCCATCATCATCACCCTGGCCGGTGCAGTGGCCATGCTCAAACTGCCCGTTGCGCAGTACCCGGACATCACGCCGCCACAGATTACGGTGGCGGCGACCTACCCCGGTGCCGATGCGCAGGTCGTGGCCAATAACGTGGCCGCGCCCATCGAGCAACAGGTCAACGGCGCCGACAACATGATCTACATGAACTCGTCGAGCTCCGCGACGGGCAACATGACCCTCAACGTGTTCTTCGAAATCGGCACCGATCCGTCGCTGGCCCAGGTCGACGTGCAGAACCGGGTCAACCTGGCCTTGCCGCAACTGCCCTCCGCCGTGCAGAGCCAGGGCATCCAGGTACAGAAAAAATCGTCGGCGTTCATGATGGTGCTTGCGGTGTATTCCCCCGGCGATCGCTACGACAGCACCTACGTCGCCAACTACGCCAACCTCTATATCCTCGATGCGATCAAGCGCATTCCGGGGGCGAACCAGGCCAGTATCTTCGGTACGCCGGACTACGCCATGCGGATCTGGCTCAAGCCCGACCGCATGGCCCAGTTGGGCATCACCGCCGCCGATGTGCAGAAAGCCGTGGCCAATCAGAACCAGCAGTTCGCCGTGGGCCGGGTCGGTCAGTCGCCAACGGGGCAACCCGTGGAGCAGTCGTTTGCCGTGACCACCAAGGGACGCCTGACCGAGCCATCGGAGTTCGAGAACATCATCTTGCGCGCCAGTAACAACGGCGCTGCCATCGTTCGACTCAAGGACGTCGGGCGCGCCGAACTCGGGCAAAAGGACTATTCCCTGCGCAGCACCTATCAGGGCCGGCCGGCGACATTGATCTCCGTGTACCAGCAACCCGGCGCGAACGCCCTCGACGTTTCCGCGGCGGTGACCAAGACCCTGTCGGACATGAAGGCCACGTTTCCCGAGGGCATCGAGTACAAGATCGTGATGGACACTACGGCCTTTACCCGTGCTTCGATTTCCGAGGTGATCCACACCTTCTTCGAAGCCCTGGTGCTGGTGGTCATCGTGGTCTACATCTTCCTCCAGAGCCTGCGAGCGACGCTGATTCCGGTAATCGCGGTGCCGGTGTCGATTGTCGGCACCTTCATCGGCATGTCCGCCCTCGGATTTTCGGTGAACATGCTGACGTTGTTCGGCATGGTGCTGGCCATCGGTATCGTGGTGGACGACGCGATCGTGGTGATCGAAAACGTCGAACGCAACATGCATGTGCACAAGATGACGCCCAAGGACGCGGCAAAACGGGCGATGGATGAAGTGGCAGGCCCGGTGGTGGCTATTGTGCTGGTGCTGTGCGCGGTGTTCATTCCGGTGGCGTTCATGGGCGGTATCACCGGTCAGCTCTATAAACAGTTCGCGATCACCATCGCCATTTCCGTGGTGATTTCCGGCCTGGTCGCCCTGACCCTGTCCCCTGCCCTGGCCGCCCTGCTGCTCAAGCCGCAGCACGGTGACAAGAACGCCTTTTTCCGCTGGTTCGAACGCAATTTCGAGCGCATGACCGAGGGCTATTCACGCTCGGTGGCCTTCATGATCAAGCGCTTCGTGCTGGCGTTGCTGCTTTTTGCCGGCATGGTCGTGCTGATCCTGTTGATGGCTCAGCGTATCCCCAGCGCGTTCCTGCCACCGGAAGACCAGGGCTACTTGCTCGGCGCGGTGATCATGCCCGACGCCGCCAGCCTGGATCGCACCGGAGAAGTGGGCAAAGTAGCCAGTGATTTCTTCATGAACGACGAGGCCGTCGAAGGTGTTGCGATTGTGAACGGCTACAGCCTGCTCGACGGCCAGAACAAGAACAATGCCGGTGCATTTTTCGTCGGCTTCAAAGATTTCGAGGGGCGTTACAAAGACTCCGAAACCATCAAGGCACAAAGCGCCTCGGCGGTGATTCAGAAAGCCGCGCGGGCGTTTTCCACGGTTCAGGGCGGGATCATTTTGCCGGTCAACCCACCGTCCATTCCCGGCCTGGGTACCACCGGTGGCATGGAGGTCTGGGTGCAAAGCAAGGGCGACGGCAGTGTCGGTCAACTGGCGGAACTGGTCGCCAATCTGGTGGCGAAGGCCAAGACACGTCCTGAGCTGGGTGTCATCACCTCCACCTTCAATGTGTTTTCCCGTCAATTGATGGTCGACGTCGATCGGGAGAAAGCGGAATCCCTGGGCGTGCCGGTCGAAGATGTCTACAGCGCGATGCAGACCATGTTCGGCTCGCTCTACATCTCGCAATTCAACAAGTTCAGTCGCCTGTGGCAGGTGATTTTGCAGGCCGAACCGGAGTATCGCTTAAAGGCCGAGGACCTGCAGGAGATCTTCGTGCGCAGCAAAAACCTCGACATGGTGCCGCTCAAGGCCTTGCTGACCACCCGCTACGTCACCGGCCCCGACCTGCTGACCCGTTTCAACAACTTCCCGGCGGTCAAACTCACGGCGAACCCCGCACCGGGCTATAGCTCCGGCCAGGCACTCAAGGCCCTGGAAGAAATCAGCGCGGAAATCATGACCAATGACTATGCGCTGGCCTTGAGCGGCGAGGCATTCGAGGAGAAAAAGAGTGGCGGTGCCTCCTCCCAGGTGTTCATCTTCGGCCTGGTGATGGTGTTCCTGATCCTCGCGGCGCAGTACGAAAAGTGGTCGCTGCCCGTGGGTGTGCTGCTGGCCGTCCCCTTTGCCTTGTTCGGTGCCCTGCTCGCCGTCCTGCTTCGGGGCTTGAGCAACGACGTCTACTTCCAGATCGGCTTGACCATGCTGGTGGCCCTGGCCGCCAAGAACGCCATCCTTATTTTCGAGTTTGCGGTACTGAACCGGGAAACCGGCATGTCGGCCTACGACGCCGCCATGACCGCCGCAAAAGAACGTCTGCGCCCTATCGTGATGACGTCCCTGGCGTTCATCCTCGGCTGCGTTCCGCTGGCCATCGCCGTCGGTGCCTCGGAGAACAGCCGCCACTCCATTGGTACCGGGGTGATTGGCGGCATGCTGGCGGCGACGGTGATCGCGATCTTCTTCATCCCCATGTTCTATTACCTGATAGAGCGAATGTTCGGGGAAAAGGACAACGCCCAAAAGGCTGCCAAGCCGCCGGCACTGACGCAGGCTCCGACGATTCCCGACGGCGCGGCACAAAACCGACATGAGGGGGATTGAGATGCGTAAGCCTCCTTTCCCACTGTTGTTGTGCCTGGGCCTGGCGGGTTGCATGGTAGGGCCTGACTACCAGCACCCGAATATCGACACCCCCGCGGCCTACCGTTACGCGGACAAAGAAGCAAAGAATCTGTCGAACACGCTGTGGTGGGAGCAGTTCCAGGACCCTGTCCTCAATGACCTGATCCGCACGGCGCTGCTCGAAAACAAGGACATCAAGATTGCTGCCGCGCGGGTCGAAGAGTTCCAGGGCCGTTACGGCCAGACCCGCTCCCTGTTGTTCCCGCAAGTCGGGCTGGGTGCCCAGGGGCAGCGGTCCCGTTCGCAGCGAGACACCGGTCCGGTACCGCTGGATCCATCGGTGGATCCGGTGTTCAACAACTACCAGGCCATTCTCAGCGTGAACTGGGAACTGGATATCTGGGGCCGTTTGCGCCGCCTGGACGAATCCGCCCGTGCCGATTTGCTGGCCTCGGAAGAAGGCCGTCGAAGCGTGATATTGAGTCTGGTCGCCTCGGTAGCGTCGAGTTACGTGACCCTGCGCGATCTCGACCGGGAGCTGGAAATCGCCCGCACGACCGCCAAGGCGCGCGGTGAATCCTATGAAATATTCAAACTGCGCTACGGTGCCGGCACCATTTCCGAAATGGAACTGGCGCAGAACCAATCCGAATTCGAGCGCACCCAGGCGTCGGTTGCGCAATTCGAACCCTTGGTCGCGCAACAGGAAAACGCCCTGGCCGTGCTGCTTGGGCGCAACCCGGGGCCGATCATCCGCGGCCGTGACCTAGCCCAACTGAATCTGCCAACGGTGCCGGCCGGCTTACCGTCGGATTTGCTCGAGCGGCGACCTGATTTGCGTCAGGCCGAGCTGAATCTGATCTCGGCCAATGCCCAGATCGGCGCCGCCAAGGCCCAGTACTTCCCGACAATCTCCTTGACCGGACTGTTGGGCTCCGCCAGCACCCAACTGTCGAACCTGTTCACCGGGCCCGCTTCCACCTGGTCCTATGGTGTGGCGGCGAGCATGCCGATCTTCACGGCCG
Organism: Pseudomonas moorei; assembly: GCF_008801475.1. Taxonomy (GTDB): domain Bacteria; phylum Pseudomonadota; class Gammaproteobacteria; order Pseudomonadales; family Pseudomonadaceae; genus Aquipseudomonas; species Aquipseudomonas moorei. The sequence continues at coordinate 67,600 of NZ_VZPP01000003.1, forward strand.
GCGGTATCGCCGGGCAGGTGCAACAAGCCGAAGCCTTCCAGAAACAAGCGCTGCTGACTTACCAGCAGGCGATTCAATCGGCGTTCAGGGACGTGGAAAATGCCTTGGTCGCGTCGAGTAAATCCAGAGAACAGATGGATTACCAGGCCAGGCAGGTCGAGGCACTGAGCACTTACGCCCATTACGCACGGTTGCGCTACGACAACGGTTACACCAGCTACATCGAGGTGCTGGACGCCGAGCGCAGCCTGTTCGACGCCGAATTGAATTACACCCGCACCCGTGGCTCGGTGTTCACCAACATGATCGATCTGTACAAAGCGACTGGCGGTGGTTGGGTAAGCGAGGCTGACAAGCTGACGGTCGTCGGCAAGGACAAACCTGGCCAGTAGTCGCCGGGTTGCCCCTTCACCGCTTATTCGTAATCCTCGTCCAGCCCCGGCTTTCGTTCTTGCGGATGGTTATTGAGGTAGCCGCTCACGGCAGAGCCCACCGTCGGATAGAACGCCGATTCGCCGAACCGCGGCATAAGCCCGAATCGCTTGAGCTTGTCCTTGACCGGGTCCTTCATTTCCGCCACGCACAATTTGATGCCGGCCTCGTGCAAGGTTTCGTGCAGCTCGGCGAGCATGTCGGCGGAGGTCACGTCGACGCTGGTCACCGGCTCCGCTGCCACGACCAGCCAGCGCACGGGCGTGGGGGACGCGGCCACGGCGTCCAGCACCCGGTCACTGAACAGTTCGGCGTTGGCGAAAAACAACGGTGCGTCCCAGCGGAACAACACCAGTCCGGGCAGCATGCGCGCGTTGGGGTAACGTTTGATGTCGTGAAAGCCGTGCACGCCATCGGCACGCCCCAGAATGGCGGAGTACGGGCGCCAGGCATCCCACAGGAACTCAATGACCGCAATGACGATCGCCAGCCCGATGCCCTCGATCGCGCCAAACACGGCCACGCCTATCGTGCAGACGATGGAGAGCCAGAACTCCCAACGCTGGATACGATAGATTCGCAGCAGGTCAGTGACTTCGATCAGGCCGATCGCCGACGCGATCACGACAGCGGCCAAGGCACTGGTCGGCAGGTTGTGCAGCAGGTCCGGCGCTACCATCAGCAGCACGGCGACCGCCAGTGCACCGACGACGCCGGCCAGTTGGGTCCTGGCCCCCGCCGCTTCGGCCACCGGTGTGCGCGATGAACTGCTGCTGATCGGGAAGCCTTGAAACAACCCACCCGCCAGATTGGCGACGCCGAGCCCTACCATCTCCTGGTTCGGATCGACATAGGAACGGGTGCGTGCCGCATACACCCGGGAAAGCACACTGGTGTCGGCGAACGACACGAGGGCGACGGCACAACCGCCAATGATCACCGGAACGATATCCTCAGTGGTGATCCACGGGATGGCGAACGCCGGCAGGCCTTGTGGCAGTGAACCGAGGATCGCTACGTTATGCGACGCCAGGTCCAGCACTCCCACGGCCACCGTGGCGCCTGCCACCGCGATCAAAATCCCCGGCACACGTTTTTTGTCCTTGAGCAGCAGGATCACCACCAGGGTCGCCGCGCCGATGGCGAACGTGACCCAATTGGTCTTGCCATCGACCACCGCCATTGCAATGGCCCACAGATTTCTCAGGGGGCCTTCGCTGTTGATCGAGAAGCCGAAAAACTTCGGTAACTGGCTGATCAATACCGTCAACGCGATCCCGTTCATGTAGCCATAGCGGATCGGTTTGGACAGCAGTTCCGTGACGAAGCCCAGGCGCGCGATACCGGCCAGGATACACACCGTCCCCGAGACGATCGCCATCATGCCCGCCAGGGCGATCGCGCGCTGCGGGTCGCCGCCGGACAATGGCAGGACCACCGCAAGTATCACCGCCGCCAGCGAAGAATCAGGCCCCAGTACCAGAATCCGGCTGGGCCCGAACAACGCATAGGCGAGTAGCGGCACGATGGTCGCATAGAGGCCGTAGATACCGGGGACACCTGAGGCCACCGCATAAGCGATGCCGACCGGCACCAGCATGGTGGTGAGTACCAGGCCGGCGACGATATCGTGCTGCAGCCAGGCAGCCTTGTAGCTGCGCAGCATCCGCAGGCCCGGCAGCCAGCGGCTCCAGCCGGGTTGGTCGGCGCCTGTTTCCCTGCGCGCAATCCGCCCCGGCCCGGGTGGCGTCGTATCCGATTGACTCATGGGACTTCAGCCCTCTGGCGATGGCGCAGGTTCGCGTGGACGTACCGGTCAGAATTTTTCCGGGATCTGCCGGAACGGATAATCCGGCTTGCGATAGCCGCCAGGCTTCTGCCGTTTGGGCAAGGTCACCTTCTTGCGCGGGATCTCTTTGTACGGTATCCGGCTGAGCAGGTCGGTGATGATGTTGAGGCGGGCCCGGCGCTTGTCGTTCGAGTTCGCGACCAGCCAAGGCGCATGCTCGGTGTCGGTGGCTTTGAACATCGCATCTCGTGCCCGTGAATAGTCGTACCAGTGGCCATAGGACTTGAGGTCCATCGGTGACAGTTTCCAGATTTTGCGCCCGTCCTTGATCCGCGCCTCGAGTCGACGGGTCTGCTCCTGCGGGCTGACCTCCAGCCAGTACTTGAGCAGGATAACCCCGGAGTTGACGATGGCGCGTTCTACGAGGGGGGCCGTTAGCAGGAATTTTTCCGCCTGTTCTTCACTGCAGAATCCCATCACCCGCTCAACGCCCGCGCGGTTGTACCAACTGCGATCGAAGATCACCACTTCACCAGCCGCCGGCAGGTGCGGCAGGTAGCGCTGCACATACATCTGGCTCTTTTCACGGTCGGTCGGGGCTGGCAGGGCCACCACCCGAAAGACCCGCGGGTTGACGCGCTCGGTCAGTGCCTTGATCGTCCCGCCCTTGCCGGCACCGTCGCGCCCCTCGAAGACAATACAGACCTTGATGCCCTTTACCCTGACCCACTCCTGCAGCTTGACCAGCTCGACATGCAGCAGGCGCAATTGCGCCAGATACGCTTTGTTTGTCAGCTTCGCGCCTTCAGCGGAAGCACTTTTTGAGCTGCCTTTTTTATCCTTTGCCATGTTCAAGACCTCACGATTTTCAGTCACTGACTTACAAAAGTTCACCCCGGCAGTGGCGCTGGAGGGAATTGGAAATGCCTGGATGCTTATCCGCCGAGCGCAATGATTGCGCTGATCAGCAAGGCACCGGTGATTGTCAGCGCAATCGCCCCCTGCCATGGTCTGGCGCCTGCGTAACGCGCCAGAATCCAGCCCCCCGCGAAGAGCACGGCCAGTCCGACGAGGTTGGACACGCGCACCGCAAGTCTTGTCTGTTCGAGTAACAGAAACGGGATCACCAGCGGAAATGTCGAGAGCACCACCAGCAGGAACACACCGAGTGCCCCCTTGAAGTCATTCAGGCCAAGTCGCGGCGGCGCGGGCATGGTGGCGGTTTCGGCCAGGCGTCGACGCAACAATTCCAGGCCGTCGGCACCGGCCGCTGTCGCCAGGCGTGGTGGTAACGCATTGGCAATGAGCGACTGCCCGGTAGCCGCATCCACCCCGCTGCACACCTTTTTCAATAGCGTGCGGTTGCGGGTATGTTCAATCAGTGTTCGCAGCAGATACATCACCGCGTCCGCGAGTCCCCAGGCCAGGTTGCAGCCGAGCGCGGCGATCATCATCACGCGTTCGGCCTCCTGATCTGCGGTGACCACGCTGATCGTTCCAGTGAAAGTCATCGCCATGAGCAAGCCGAAGATCACCTCCGTGACACGCTCGACGGGATCGAGCACACGCGAGGGCTTATGTTCTGCGGTGCTTTGCATGCTTCCAACCTTGGCAGGTTTCTCGCCTTTGGATGCCCTGTGATTCAGGTTCGCGGGCCTGCGCTGGCGCCGGTCTTGCGACAGTCCGATTCCAGCCCCCTGTGAGTGTAGTTTGAATCGATATTGCTGCCGCATTGGTGCGAGCAAACCCGGTCGGTTTTTTTGCTCGGGCTACACTCCCCCGGGGACAGCGCCCTGGCTTGGCGTTATCCGCCATGGCCGATTTGAAGAATCAGGATCAAACCTGACATCCACCATTCGCCTTGAGCCTCACTGGCGCGGCATTCATGGCCGCACCTTGCACCATCACGGAGTCTCTATGTTTGTCAGTCTGATCATCATCCTCACCTCCTCCCTGGTCGTCATTTCCCTGTTCTATCGCCTGCGATTGCCACCGGTGCTGGGTTATCTCTTTGTGGGCCTGATCGTCGGCCCCAGGGCGTTTGGCTGGGTGGATGAAAGTGAAGCGCTGCCGCTTCTCGCCGAACTGGGCGTGGTGTTTTTGCTGTTTTCGCTCGGGCTGGAATTTTCCCTGTCGAAAATGATTGCCCTGCGCCAGGTTGTCTTTGGCCTGGGCAGCCTGCAAGTCCTGGTGTCGGGGGCGGTACTGGGCGCGTTACTGATGCTGGCAGGCGTGGCGACGACGCCAGCGTTGTTACTGGGTGGCGGGCTGGCACTGTCTTCCACCGCCATTGTCAGCAAGGAGTTGACCAGCCTCGGCGAGATTTTCAGCAGCCACGGCCAGAATGCCATCGGCGTTCTGTTGTTCCAGGACGTGGTCGCGGTGTTGTTGCTGACCCTGGTGCCGGTCTTCGCCGGTAACAGCGATCAAGCCTGGTATTGGGCGCTGCCATTGACCCTGGGTAAAACCGTGTTGTTGTTTATCGGGCTGTCCCTGGCCAGTCGCTGGGTATTGCCGCGCCTGTTCCATGAGGTCGCGGCGGCACGCTCGGCTGAGCTGTTCGTCTTGCTGGCCCTGGTCATCGTCCTGCTGACGGCCGGGCTGACCCACCTGATCGGGCTCTCCCCTGCCCTGGGCGCATTTCTCGCCGGCATGTTGCTGGGGGAAAGCCACTACCGGCACCAGATCGAGGCCGATCTGCGGCCGTTCCGCGACATACTGCTCGGCGTGTTTTTCATAAGCATCGGCATGCTGATCGACTTGCGCCTGTTCGCCAGTCACGGCCTGCTGATCCTCGGGCTGACGCTGGCGCTGTTGCTGATCAAGGGCAGCGTGGTCGCGCTTCTGGTCAAATGGCGCGTCAGCGACGGGGAAACCGCGTGGCGCAGCGGCCTGGCCCTGGCCCAGGGCGGCGAGTTCTGCTTTGCATTGATGGCGCAGATGCAGCAAAACGACCTGATGCCTGCCAACCTCGGCAGCCTGTTGCTGGCGGCGACCTTCTGCTCAATGGTGGTCACCCCGTCGTTACTGCGCGCCGCCCCCTGGATTGCCACACATCTGCACCGCAAGCCCAATGAAGAAGCGAAGCTGGAGGAAATCAGCGCGCTCAACGCCGGCGTACAGGGCCATGTGGTGATTTGTGGTTACGGTCGTGTGGGGCAATCGATCGGGCGAATAATGCGCAAGGCGCAACAGCCCTACATCGCACTGGACAATGACCCGGTCCGGGTACGTGAAGCGGCCGTCGCTGAAAGCGACGTGCATTACGGCGATTCCCATCGTGGCGAACTGCTGGTCGCCGTTGGCCTGGAGCGCGCCAGCCTGGTGGTCATCGCCGTGGACAAAACCGAGGTTGCCCTGCAGGTGCTGAAGGAGGCGCGTCGCATCAATCCGGACGTGCCGATCCTGGTGCGTACGCGCGACGACAGCCAGTGTCCCGAGTTGAAGGCGGCCGGCGCCAGCGAAGTGGTGCCCGAGTTACTCGAGTCCAGCCTGATGCTGGCGTCGCATGCCCTGATCATGTTGGGATTCCCCGAGCGTCAGGTCCTCGACCGCATCGCCCAGGTACGGCACGACCGCTATCGCCTGCTACACGGGGTTTATCCCGGCGCCGAAGACGGGGAACTTTGAAGATTCAGCGCCTCACAGCGACAAAAAGCCGTTGTACAACCCATATCCCGCCAGGCCGGCAGCGGTGATGACACAGGCAAAAATGCCCTTCTCGAAATGGGTGAACAAAGGCTCTCCCTGCTCGTGCTTGGCCTTGGCGAACAAGATCACCCCAGGCGCATACAGCAACGCCGATAGCAGCAGGTATTTCACGCCCCCGGCATACAGCAGCCACACCGCATAACTCAGCGCAATGCCGCCGATCAACAGATCCTTGGTGCGCTCCGCCGAGGCATGTTCATAGGTTTCGCCGCGCCCGCTCAACAGCACCGCATAGGCCGCCGACCACAGGTACGGCACCAGGATCATCGACGACGCGAGGTAGATCAGGCTGGTGTAGGTCCCTGCGGAAAACAGCGTGATCAGCAAGAAAATCTGGATCATTGAATTGGTCAGCCACAACGCGTTGACCGGCACGTGGTTGGCGTTCTCCCGGGTCAGGAACGCCGGCATGGTCTTGTCCTTTGCGGTGGCGAAAAGGATCTCGGCGCACAGCAATGCCCACGACAACAAGGCCCCGAGCAACGAAATCGCCAGGCCGACGCTGATCAACAAGGCTCCCCAGGGGCCGACGATGCGCTCCAGCACCGCCGCCAGCGACGGGTTCTGCAACGTCGCCAGTTCCGGCTGGCTCATGATCCCGAGCGACAGCACGTTCACCAACACCAGCAAGGCCAGCACGCTGAGGAAGCCAATGACCGTCGCGCGCCCGACATCGGTGCGTTTCTCCGCCCTGGCCGAATAGATGCTGGCGCCTTCAATGCCGATGAACACGAACACGGTGACCAGCATCATGTTGCGCACCTGGTCCATCACGCCGCCAAAGTCCGGATTGCTCTGCCCCCAGATGTCCCGGGTGAAGATCTCGGCCTTGAAGGCCACTGCGGCAATCACGATAAACATGATCAGCGGAACGATCTTGGCCACAGTGGTCAACTGATTGATGAATGCGGCCTCCTTGATCCCGCGCAATACCAGAAAGTGCACTGCCCAAAGCAATACCGAGGCGCAGCCAATAGCGATCGGTGTATTACCCTGGCCAAATACCGGAAAGAAATAACCGAGGGTACTGAACAACAACACGAAATAGCCGACGTTGCCCAGCCAGGCACTGATCCAGTAACCCCAGGCCGAGGAAAACCCCATGTAGTCGCCGAACCCGGCCTTGGCGTAGGCATACACCCCGGAATTGAGCTCCGGTTTGCGATTGGCCAGGGTCTGGAACACGAAGGCCAGGGTCAGCATGCCCACGGCGGTAATCGCCCAGCCGATCAGCACCGCACCGGCATCGGCGCGCTCTGCCATGTTCTGAGGCAGTGAAAAGATGCCACCACCAATCATCGAGCCCACCACCAGGGCGATCAATGCACTCAGTCGAAGCTTTTGCGTGGGTTGCGACATTCCTGGGTCTCCATTTATTTCCCGATGCGGCCGGGTTTTATCACAGCCATGAAACCGTCACTTGCCTGGCATTAACTAAATGGCTTCAGCGCAATGACGTTTATTAAATAACGCCGAACAAGGAGCCTGTTAGTTATAGCCGATCAGAATATCGGTGCCGTGCTAAGAACACTTGGGTTGAACGAAACCGTTAATTCATAGCGTTACTGAAATCGGGTGTCAAAAATTTGCAGAAACACAGAAACGAACTAGCGTAAAAACTCGAAGCAATACGCAGTATTGCCGTTTGTTCTTTCCGAGGCCTCTGGATAAGGCGTTTCCGGAGAAGTAGCCATGTTCCAGGATCGAATATAAGTCGTTCAAATCACAATGGAATGTGCCCATGTACTGATCTAAATCAGATGATTGAATTGCTAACAGAACTAATCTGTTGTCTCTCTTCTCCTGCATTGGAGTCATGCAATGTCTGAATCCCCCGGAAAACTGAAACTTGGCGCACTGGTGGCCTTGGTCGTCGGTTCGATGATTGGCGGCGGAATATTTTCCCTGCCACAAAACATGGCTGTCAGTGCAGACGTCGGCGCCATTCTGATCGGTTGGGCAATTACTGCCGTGGGCATGCTGACCCTGGCCTTCGTCTTCCAGACGCTGGCCAACCGCAAGCCTGACCTGGACGGTGGTGTTTACGCTTACGCCAAAGCCGGTTTTGGCGACTACATGGGTTTCTCTTCCGCCTGGGGATACTGGATCAGTGCCTGGCTGGGCAACGTCGGTTATTTCGTTCTGCTGTTCAGCACCCTCGGTTATTTCTTCCCGATCTTCGGCGAAGGCAATACGGTGGCCGCCGTGATCGGTGCGTCAGTGCTGCTGTGGGGCGTGCATTTCCTCGTGTTGCAGGGGATCAAGGAAGCGGCATTCATCAACCTGGTCACCACAATCGCCAAGGTCGTGCCGCTGTTGCTGTTCATGTTGATCACCTTGTTCGCCTTCAAACTGGACATCTTTACCGCTGACATCTGGGGCCTGAAAAACCCGGACTTGGGCAGCGTGATGAACCAGGTGCGCAAAATGATGCTGGTCACCGTGTGGGTGTTCATTGGCATCGAAGGCGCGAGCATCTTCTCGGCGCGGGCGGAAAAACGCACCGACGTGGGTAAAGCCACCGTGATCGGGTTCATTACCGTGCTGCTGTTCCTGGTGTTGGTGAACGTACTGTCGCTGGGCGTCATGACCCAACCGGAACTGGCCAAGCTGCAGAACCCGTCGATGGCCGCCGTGCTGGAGCATGTGGTGGGTCATTGGGGCGCGGTGCTGATCAGCGTCGGTCTGGTCATCTCGCTGCTCGGGGCATTGCTGTCATGGGTGCTGCTGTGCGCGGAGATCATGTTTGCCGCAGCCAAGGACCACACCATGCCGGCGTTCCTGCGCAAGGAAAACAGCAAGAATGTACCGGTCAACGCCCTGTGGCTGACCAACGCCATGGTGCAGCTGTTCCTGATCATCACCCTGTTCTCGGCCAGTACTTACCTGTCGCTGATCTACCTGGCGACCTCAATGATTCTGGTGCCTTACCTGTGGTCGGCAGCTTATGCGTTTTTGCTGGCGGTACGCGGTGAGACTTATGAAAGCGCCGCGCCCGAACGCCAGAAAGACCTGTTCATAGGTGCTATCGCCCTGGTCTACGCGATCTGGCTGATCTATGCCGGCGGCGTCAAGTACCTGCTGCTGTCCGCCCTGCTCTATGCGCCCGGCGTCATTCTGTTCGCCAAGGCCAAGATGGAAATCGACAAACCTGTTTTCACCAACGTCGAGAAGCTGATTTTCGTGGCCGTCGTCGTGGGCGCCCTGGTGGCGGCCTATGGGCTGTATGACGGCTTCCTGACTCTGTAACCCCCTGATTAATTGTCATCTGGAGGATCACTGTAATGACCACGGAAAAAGTTAAGTTCGGCGTCCATTCCGAAGCCGGCAAACTGCGCAAAGTCATGGTTTGCTCCCCCGGCCTGGCCCATCAGCGGCTGACCCCGAACAACTGTGACGAACTGCTTTTCGACGACGTGTTGTGGGTGGCCCAAGCCAAGCGCGACCATTTCGATTTCGTCACCAAAATGCGTGAGCGCAACGTTGATGTGCTGGAAATGCACAACCTGTTGACCGACATCGTTGCCATTCCTGAAGCCCTGGACTGGATTCTGGAACGCAAGGTCACCGCCAATTCGGTCGGCTTGGGCCTGATCAATGAAACAACCTCGTGGCTGCGCAGCCTGGAACCTCGCAAGATCGCCGAGTTCCTGATTGGCGGCGTATCGGCCGATGACCTGCCGGACAGCTTCGGTGGCAAGACCATCCAGATGTTCCGCGACTTCCTCGGCCACTCCAGCTTCATTCTGCCGCCACTGCCCAACACCCAATTCACCCGCGACACCACCTGCTGGATCTACGGTGGCGTGACGCTCAACCCGATGTACTGGCCGGCGCGCCGCCAGGAAACACTGCTGACGACCGCCATCTACAAATTCCACCCCGAGTTCACCAACGCCGACTTCCAGATCTGGTACGGCGATCCTGACCAGGAACACGGCAGCTCCACCCTTGAAGGCGGCGACGTCATGCCCATCGGCAACGGCGTGGTCTTGATCGGCATGGGCGAACGCTCATCCCGTCAGGCGATCGGCCAACTGGCGCTCAATCTGTTCAAGAACAAAGCCGTCGAGAAGGTGATCGTTGCCGGCATGCCGAAATCCCGCGCAGCGATGCACCTGGACACGGTGTTCAGCTTCTGCGACCGCGACCTGGTGACCATCTTCCCGGAAGTGGTGAGCCAGATCGTGGCCTTCACCCTGCGCCCGGACGAAAGCAAGCAAGGCGGCATCGACATCCGTCGCGAAGAAACCAACTTCCTCGACACCGTGGCCAAGGCCCTCAATCTGAAAGCACTGCGCGTCGTGGAAACCGGCGGCAACAGCTTCGCCGCCGAACGCGAACAGTGGGACGACGGTAACAACGTGGTCGCCATGGAACCCGGCGTGGTCGTCGGCTACGACCGCAACACCTACACCAACACCCTGCTGCGCAAGGCCGGGGTCGAGGTCATCACCATCAGCGCCGGCGAACTCGGCCGCGGCCGTGGCGGCGGTCACTGCATGACCTGCCCGATCATCCGCGACCCGATCGATTACTAACCTATTAACCTCGGTCCGTGCTTACAACGCACGGACCCAGGGGATAACCGACACCTTAGGAGATCCAAAATGGCGTTCAACATCCATAACCGCAATCTGCTGAGCCTGGAACACCACACCCCTCGCGAATTGCGCTACCTGCTCGATCTTTCCCGTGACCTCAAGCGGGCCAAATACACTGGCACCGAACAGCAACACCTCAAAGGCAACAACATCGCGCTGATCTTCGAAAAAACCTCGACCCGCACCCGTTGCGCCTTCGAAGTCGCCGCTTATGACCAGGGCGCGAATGTCACCTACATCGACCCGAACTCCTCGCAGATCGGCCACAAGGAAAGCATGAAGGACACCGCTCGGGTGCTCGGGCGCATGTACGACGCCATCGAATACCGGGGCTTCAAGCAGGAAATCGTCGAAGAACTGGCCAAGTTTGCCGGCGTGCCGGTGTTCAACGGCCTGACCGACGAATACCACCCGACGCAAATGATCGCCGACGTGCTGACCATGCGTGAACACGCCGACAAGCCGATTCACGAAATCAGCTACGCCTACCTCGGCGACGCGCGTAACAACATGGGTAACTCGCTGCTGCTGGTGGGCGCCAAGCTCGGCATGGACGTACGCATCTGCGCGCCGAAAGCCCTGTGGCCGGCGGACGACCTGGTGGCCCGCTGCAAGAAATACGGTGAAGAAAGCGGTGCCCGCATCACCCTGACCGAGGACCCGAAAGCGGCTGTGAAAGGCGTGGACTTCATTCACACCGACGTGTGGGTGTCCATGGGCGAGCCGGTCGAAGCCTGGGCCGAACGCATCAAGCAATTGCTGCCGTACCAGGTCAATGCCGAGCTGATGAAAGCCACCGGCAACCCGCGCACCAAGTTCATGCATTGCCTGCCGGCTTTCCATAACAGTGACACCAAGGTCGGCAAGCAGATTGCCGAACAGTATCCGCACCTGGCCAACGGCATCGAAGTGACCGATGACGTATTCGAATCACCGGCCTGCATCGCTTTCGAGCAAGCGGAAAACCGCATGCACACCATCAAGGCGATTCTGGTGTCGACACTGGCTGACTTGTAAGCCCGCGCACCTCCTGTAGGAGCGAGCCTGCTCGCGAAGGTCGTCAACGGTGACGCGGAATTTACTGGATTTCCGCGGTGCTCTTGAGCTCATCGCGAGCAAGCTCGCTCCTACTGGGGATCACCGAACTCTGAAAGGACATACACCATGCGTATCGTCGTTGCTCTGGGCGGTAACGCCCTGCTTCGCCGGGGTGAACCGATGACCGCTGACAATCAGCGCGCCAACATCCGGATCGCCACCGAACAGATCGCCAAGATCCACCCCGGCAACCAACTGGTCATCGCTCACGGCAATGGCCCTCAGGTCGGCCTGCTGTCGCTGCAAGCGGCAGCCTACACGTCGGTGTCGCCTTATCCGCTGGACGTGCTGGGCGCTGAAACCGAAGGCATGATCGGCTACATCATCGAACAGGAACTGGGCAACCTGCTGGACTTCGAAGTGCCCTTCGCCACGCTGCTGACCCAGGTCGAAGTCGACGCCAATGACCCGGCGTTCCAGAAGCCGAGCAAACCCATCGGCCCGGTGTACTCCAAGGCCGAAGCGGAAAAACTCGCCGCCGAAAAAGGCTGGGCCATTGCCCCGGACGGCGACAAATTCCGCCGCGTGGTCGCCAGCCCCAAGCCCAAGCGCATCTTCGAGATCCGCCCGATCAAGTGGCTGCTGGAAAAAGGCAGCATCGTGATCTGTGCCGGCGGTGGCGGTATTCCCACGATGTACGATGAACACCGCAGGCTTCAGGGCGTGGAAGCGGTGATCGATAAAGACCTGTGCTCGGCGCTGCTGGCCGAACAACTGGAAAGCGATTTGCTGGTGATCGCCACCGACGTCAATGCGGCGTATATCGACTATGGCAAGCCGACCCAGAAAGGCATCGCCCAGGCGCACCCCGACGAACTGGAGCGTCTGGGCTTCGCCGCCGGCTCCATGGGGCCGAAGGTGCAGGCAGCCTGCGAGTTTGCCCGCCATACTGGAAAGGTCGCGGTGATTGGCTCGCTTTCGGACATCGAAGCGATCGTCCAGGGCAAGGCCGGTACTCGCGTGAGCACGGCGACACCCGGTATCAGCTATCGATAGTCGCGATACTGCGGGCAGGCTGGCGGCCTGCCCCGCTTCAAGGCCTATTTGAAGGAGAGATGACAATGGCTAAGTTCGAGCCCGGTCACATGCACATCGAGCGTCATGCGCTGACCAACGATGACGTCAGCTACAACATATACATCGACTACGAAGTCACTCAGGACCCCAAGGAAGGCAAGGGGATGCTGTTCAAGATGCACGGCACCATTTTCGACAAGCCGTTCGAAGAGAGTTTCTATCTGCCCAAGGACCAGGCCTACAATTTCGCCAGCAACTTCACGAAAGTTGTAGAGAAGTACGGGATTCCAAAGATCCACAGCCAGATCGGCTCGAACCACAAGTATTACGACGAGATGTTCGAAGATGTCCGGGTGCAGCTGAACATGCAGTCGGGGGACCCGGTCAAGCCCGAACATCTGGGATGACCCACGCCCCCTGTAGGAGCGAGCCTGCTCGCGATGAACTCAAAGACGCCAAGGGGTGTCAGGTTCCCCGCGTTATCGTTGACCACCATCGCGAGCCGGCTCGCTCCTACAAACGCGCATCGTCGGTTATTGACTCAATTCCTGTTCGCGGATCAGCCGCTTGTTGATTTTCCCGACACTGGTCTTGGGTATGTCGGCCACCAGCCTGATCTGCCGAGGGATCGCCCATTTGTTGATGCGGCCACTCTCGACATACTGAAGCAGATGGGTCACCAGCATTTCAGCCGTGATGCCTTCTGACACGACCAGCGCCACCGGTCGTTCCCCCCACTGCGCGTCAGGTACGCCCACCACCGCCACCGAGCTGACGGCGGGGTGCTCGCTGATCAGGCTCTCCAGCTCGAGCGAACTGATCCACTCCCCGCCCGTCTTGATCACGTCCTTGATCCGGTCCTTGATCTCCACGACGCCCATGGGGTCGATGGAGCCGATATCACCGGTATGCATCCAGCCGTTTTCCCACAGTTGCGCGCCTTGCTCGGGTGCGTTCAGGTAACCCTGGGTCAACCAGGGTGCACGAACCACGATCTCGCCCAGCGCCTCACCGTCCTGCACCACTTCGTTGCCGCTGGCATCAATGATGCGCAAGTCCACCATCGGCACCGCCACGCCGGTCTTGATACGTGCGGCGACCTGATCGGACGCCGGCAGTTCCAGTTCGGCCTCACTCAGATGGGTCAGGCACAGCAGCGGACAGGTCTCGGACATGCCGTAGCCGCTGTGCACACGCATGCCCCGCGCGGTCGCCTGGGCGGCCAGCCCATGGGTCAGGGCGCTGCCGCCCAGGAGCATTTTCCAGCCGTCGAAATCAGTCCGTTGCCCTTCGTCGCAACCCAGGATCATTTGCAGGATCGTTGGTACGCAATGGGAAAAACTGACCTTCTCTTCGCGGTACAGCCTGACCAGGCTGTTGGGCTCATAACGCCCCGGATACACCTGCTTGATCCCCATCAATGTCGCGACGTAGGGCACGCCCCAGGCATGCACATGGAACATCGGCGTGATCGGCATGTAGACATCGTCGGAACGCAACAATGGCAGGCCCTGATAGACGCCGAGGGTGCCGACGGCATTGAGCGTGTGCAAGACCAACTGGCGATGGGAGAAGTACACGCCCTTGGGGTCGCCCGTCGTGCCCGTGGTGTAGAACAGCGTGGCGACCGAGTGCTCATCGAAATCAGGGAAATCGAAGTGCGTTTCAGCCCGCGCCAACAGGCTTTCGTATTCCCCCAGCACCGGCAATGCAGTCGACGGCGCGTCCTGATCGGAGAGCTGAATGTAGCCTTTGACGGTGGTCAACTGATCGTGGACCTGCTCCATCAGCGGCAGAAAATCGTCATGCACCAGCACCAGATCATCTTCGGCGTGGTTCATGGTGTAGAGAACCTGCTCCGCAGACAGGCGGATATTCACCGTGTGCAACACCGCCCCCAGCATCGGCACGGCGAAAAAACACTCCAGATACCGATGGCTGTCCCAATCCAGCAAAGCCACGGTATCGCCAGCTTTGACGCCCGCCTGGGTGAGCGCGTTAGCCAATCGTTTGATGCGTTCATTCAGCGTCCGGTAGCTGTAGCGCAGCTTGTCCGCGTAGACAATTTCCTGATCCGGCGCATAGCGTGCGCCCGAGAGCAACAGGCTCTTGATCAACAAGGGGTAGCTGTAAGCGCCTGGTGCAGGCGCGAGTATTTTTGTTTTCACCACGGTGAAGTCTTCCTGATGCTGTTGATTGGAGATCATCTCCGGTTCACGGGGTCAGAACTGATCGGCGTCGAGCAAGTACAGCGACTCGCTGCCGGCCTTGACCGACGCGGCCAGCGAATGAACGCGTGGCAGCAGGCGGGCGAAGTAGAAGCGCGCCGTGCCCAGCTTGCTGGCGTAGAAGTCGTCCTGCGTTTCCTTGCCCACGGCTGCCTTGGCCATCAGTGCCCACATGTAGGCGTAAGCGGTGTAACCGAAGGCGTGCAAGTACTCGACCGACGCCGCGCCGATTTCGTTGGGGTTGTTTTTTGAACGGTCGAGCAGCCACGCCGTGAGTTCGTCGAGGTTGTCCAGGGCGCTGTTGAGCGGCTTGGTGAACTCCGCGAGGTCGGCACAAGCGGTGGCAGTGAAATGGCGAATCTCGTCGGCAAACAGCTTGTACAACTCGCCTCCGGTGCCCACCACTTTGCGTCCGACCAGGTCCAGCGCCTGAATGCCATTGGTGCCTTCGTAGATCTGGGTGATGCGCACGTCACGCACCAGTTGCTCCTGACCCCATTCGCGGATGTAGCCGTGGCCGCCGAAAATCTGCTGGCCGTGAATCGTGGTCTCCAGCCCCATATCAGTGAGGAACGCCTTGGCCACCGGCGTCAGCAACGCCACCAGGTCTTCCGCGCGCTTGCGGGTCGAGGCGTCTTCGCTGAACTTGGCGGTGTCCAGTTGCATGGCCACGTAAGTCGAGAAAGCACGACCGCCCTCGTTCGCGGCTTTCATGGTCAGCAGCATGCGCCGCACGTCCGGGTGCACGATGATCGGGTCGGCCACTTTGTCTTTGCTCTGCGCGCCGCTCGGCGAACGGCTTTGCAGCCGGTCACGGGCGTATTCAACGGCGTTCTGGTACGAACGCTCGCCCGTGGCCAGGCCTTGAATGCCAACGCCCAGACGTTCGTAGTTCATCATGGTGAACATCGCCGCCAGGCCCCTGTTCGGCGCATCGACGATCCAGCCCGTGGCGCCGTCAAAGTTCATCACGCAGGTGGCGGACGCCTTGATCCCCATCTTGTGTTCGATCGAACCACAGGACAGCGCGTTTCGCTGGCCCAGGCTGCCATCGGCATTGACCATGAACTTCGGCACCAGGAACAGCGAAATGCCCTTCGGCCCCGCCGGGGCATCCGGCAGTTTGGCCAGCACCAGGTGAATGATGTTCTCGGTCAGGTCTTGTTCGCCGCCGGTGATGAAGATCTTGGTCCCGCTGATCTTGTAGGAGCCGTCGGCCTGAGGTTCGGCCTTGGTGCGGATAATCCCCAGGTCGGTGCCCGCGTGGGGTTCGGTCAGGCACATCGAGCCAGTCCAGGTGCCGGCGTACATGTTCGGCAGGAAGGCGGACTTCAGTTCTTCGCTGGCATGGGCCTTGATCGCCAGGCAAGCACCGGCGGTCAACATCGGGTAGAGGCCGAAAGACAGATTGGCGCCGTTGACCATTTCCTCGACCTGCGCGCCGATCACCTTGGGCATGCCCATGCCGCCGTAGGCCGGGTCACCACCGACGCCGCCCCAGCCACCCTCGGCAAAGGCGCGATAGGCCTGGGCAAAACCATCAGGGGTGGACACTTCGCCGTTGTGCCAGGAACAACCTTGCTCGTCGCCACTGCGATTGAGCGGCGCGATCAGTTCCGCACTGATCTTGCCGGCTTCTTCGAGGACTGCGTTGGCGGTTTCTTCATCCACCACCTCGGCCAGGGCCGGCATCGCCGCCCACAGGCGAGAGACGTTGAAAACTTCGTTGAGGACGAACCGGATATCGCGCAGGGGTGCTTTGTAGTCAGCCATATTTGAAATACTCAGGCAATGTCAGGGCATTCAACCTGCCCTGGTCAATGGAAGTGCAAAAAGGTTAATGGTTTGCGTCAACGAGCTCCGCCGCTCGCTCCTTGGTGCTTGCGGGTACGGGGGCGATGTTGCGCAGCAGGAAACTGGACAGTGCCGGGATCAGGATCAACGCACCGAGCATGTTCCAGATGAACATGAAGGTCAGCAGGATGCCCATGTCGGCCTGGAACTTGATCGGCGACCAGGCCCAGCACACCACCCCCGCCGCCAGGGTGATACCGACCAGTCCCACCACCCGGCCGGTGAAGGACACGGCGTTACGGTAGGCCTGTGCCAACGGCATGCCCTGGCGCTGGTAATGCAACTGCACGCTGAGCAGATACAGCGCGTAGTCGACACCGATCCCGACCCCCAGCGCGATCACCGGCAGCGTCGCGACCTTGACGCCAATCCCCATGATGACCATCAGCGCCTCACAGAGAATCGAGGTCAGTACCAGCGGCAGCAGCGCCACCAGCGTGGCACGCCAGCTACGGAAGGTGATCAGGCAGAACAGCGTCACTGCTGCGTACACGTACAGCAGCATCGTGTGATTGGCCTCACGCACGACGATATTGGTCGCTGCTTCGATACCGGCGGTGCCGGCGGCCAGCAGGAACTGGCGGTCCGGGGTGCTGTTTTCGCGGGCGAACTTGTCGGCGATCGCGACCACCGCGTCCAGCGTTTGGGCCTTGTGGTCCTTGAGGAAAGCGATCACCGGCATCACCGAGCAATCGGTGTTGAACAGTTCCGGAGCATTGACCGAGGCCTGCTGCGCCGCGTAGTTCAGCACGTTCTGGTTGCGCTGGATGCTGTTGAGCTTGGGGTTGCCCTCGAACGAACCGGCGGTGATCTGCCGGACCGCATTGACCAGCGAAGACGTCGCTTGCACGCCCGGGTATTGCTGCAACTCCCAGGCCAGGCGGTCGGCCAGAATCAGCGTCTGATAATTCAGGCAACCTTCAGGCGGGGTCTTGATCATCACCGCGAACAGATCGCTGGACAGCGCATAGTGGCTGGTGATGTAGGCGTTATCGCGGTTATAGCGCGAGTCGGCGCGCAGCTCCGGGGCGCCGCTGTCGAGGTCGCCGATCTGCAGGTGCTGACTGACCATGAAGCCGGCGATGCCCAGCGCCACGGCGCCGAGCACGATGCCCGTGGCCCACTTGCGCGTGGTGAAGCGGTCGAGAAAATCCCACAGCTTGCCGAAGCCGCGGCTCTCGTCGGCACGGGTATCGATCTTCAGCGCTCGCTCCGCGGCCTTGCGCCCGACACCGATGTAGGACAGCGCCACCGGCATCAGTAGCAGCGAGGTGAAGATCAACACCGCCACCCCGATACTGGCGGTAATGGCCAGGTCCTGAATCACCGGAATGTCGATCAGCATCAGCACCGCGAAACCCACCGCGTCGGCCAGCAACGCGGTGACCCCGGCAATGAACAAACGGCGGAAGGTGTAGCGCGCCGCGACCAGCTTATGGGTGCCACGGGCGATGTCCTGCATGATGCCGTTCATCTTCTGCGCCGCGTGGGAGACACCGATGGCGAAAATCAGGAACGGCACCAGCACCGAGTACGGATCGATGGCATAGCCCAGCCAGGCGACGATGCCCAGTTGCCAGACCACTGCGGTCAGCGAACAGAAGATCACCAGCAGCGTGCTGCGGATGCAACGGGTGTACAGATAAATGATGACGAACGAGGTGATCACGGCCAGGCCGAAGAACATCATCACCTGGATCAGGCCGTCGATCAGATCACCGATCAACTTGGCGAAACCGATCACATGCACCTTGTACTTGCCGGTGCCTTCTTTTCCGGCCTTGCGTGCGGCGCTGTCACCGGCGAACTCAACCTTGTCGCGCAGTTGCTGCTCTAGGGTCTGGGCGAATTGGTAGTAGTTGATGCCATGGCCGGTGGCCGAGGCAACGTCCAGTAATGGCACCACCAGCATGCTCGATTTGAAGTCGCTGGCCACCAGACTCCCGACGAGACCCGCACGGTTGATATTCTGACGCAGCTTCTCAATGTCCGACGGCGAGCCCTTGTAGTCATCGGGCATTACCGGGCCACCCTGAAAACCCTGCTCGGTGACTTCAGTCCAGCGTACCGACGGGCTCCACAGCGACTTCATCCAGGCGCGATCGACGCCTTCGGTGAGGAACAGGTCGTCGTTGACCTGCTTGAGCACGGCCAGATATTCAGGGTCGAAAATATCGCCCTGGGTGTTTTCCACCACCACCCGCACCGAGCTGCCCAGGCCGCGCAACGATTTGCGGTTCTCGAGGAAGTTCTGAATGTAGGGCTGGCTCTGCGGAATCATTTTTTCGAAGCTGGGGCGCAGCTCCAGACGAGTCAGCGCCATGTAACCCAGCAGCAGGGTGACGATCACCATGAACAGCATGAACAGCGGACGGTGATTGAACACCCAGCGTTCCAGCCGGTTGCCGGAGCGCTGATCGAAGTCACGCAAATCGCGGATCACCGGCATGGTGTCTTGCTTGATGTTGCCCATGTCAGGGTACTCGCTCTAATTGATCCAGTTCTTATTCGACGCGAAGTGCACGCACACCACGACTACCCACCAACACCAGCGAGCCATCGGCGGCCAGCGTGGCACCTGCCACGGGGGATTGACCTTGCTGCGGTACCAGTTGCAACTGCGTACGGCCTTCCTGTTCCACCAACATGTGACCGGCCTGAGTGAACAACCGGTAATTGCCTTTCGCGTCCAGCGTGGCGGCGGTGATATTGACTGGCAGCCCGGCGTTCAACTCACTCCAGCTCTTGCCGGCATCGACGCTGCGAAACACATGTCCGCGCAGGCCGTAAGCCAGCACTTCACCTGGCTTACCGATAACGCCGAAAAAGCTGCCCTGATAAGGCGTTTGCACGGCCATGAAATGCTGGCTGGACTCATCCCACTTGAGCAGCAGGCCCTGTTCTCCTGCGATGTAGAGCGCGTCACCGGTGGAGGCAATGGCTTCGAGGTGCAAGCCTTGCGGGTTTTCTGTGCGGTCTTCGAAGGGCGTCCAGTGCTGACCGCCGTCTTCTGTACGCAAGATCAGGTTGAACACACCGACGACATAACCGAGTCTGGCGTTGGCGAACCAGACGCCCAGCAGCGGTTTGTCGGCGCCCTCCTCGACCAGACGCTGGCCTTCGCTGACGAGCTGCGCCCATTGTTCGTTGCCTGAATCGGCAGTGGCCAAGTCACCGTAGTGTTTGACCAGCAAGGCACCGATTTGACGACCATCGAGCTGCTTGCTCCACGTCGCGCCGGCATCGCCGCTGTGCAGTACCACACCATCGTTGCCGACCGCCCAGCCTTGTGTTGCTGTAGGAAAACTCACGGCTGTCAGGTCGGAACTGACCGGTACAGCAGCTTGCTGCCAGCGCTTGCCAGCATCATCGGAATAAAGAATGTGACCACGCTGGCCGACAGCAACCAGTCGCTCTCCCGCGCGGGCCACGTCCAGCAGAGGGCTGCGCACCGCCAGGGCACTGGCCTTGGCTGGCAGGTCCAGCACGTCAACATAGCCGGCCGCTTGGGCAAGTCCCTGCAACAGTGCCAGCGTGGCGCCCAGCACCAACGACACGCACTTTTTGTACGAATACATACGGCGTCCTCATGAGGGAACTGCGCTGGGGCACGAACGTGCAACCCAGCGTTGAAATCAGGCACCCCTGGACTCTCGACTCGGCGCCGAGAGTTGTCCGGTCACACTGCCGGGGAGGCAGTGGACCAAACAGGCTCTGTGTCACTTTGTGCTTAGCGAATACCGGCGCCCGCCAGGGACTCCGGCGACCACTGCACCTTCGAGAGCGGGTCAACGTACTTGATGCCACCGTACGGGCCTACCACACCATTGATGTTGTAGGAGCCGCCGACCAGATCGTAAATCATGAAGGGTGTAGCGTCCGGGACTTGCTTGTCATAGCTCTGGCTGAGGAAAGCGAATGAGCCACGGTACAGTTGACCACGCGCGTCGTATTCGTCGGAGGCCAGAGCGGTCCAAGTGTCTTCATCCAGGTAGAAACGGCGCTTCTGGTAAACGTGCCGTGCGCCAGCCTTGAGGTTGCCCTCCACGACCCAGACGCGGTGTTTTTCCCAGCGCACGAAGTCGGGTGCCAGGTGGTTGGGGGTGGTCAGCGACTTCGGATCCTGGGCATAGGTCAGCTTGTAGGTGTTGTACGGCACGATCATTTCTTGCTTGCCCACCAGCTTCCAGTCGTAGCGATCCAGCGCACCGTTGAACACGAAGACATCGTCATAGGTACCGGCGCCGGCAGTACCCGGGTTAGGCGTGTCGTAAGCCAGGTCCGGTGCCAGTTTTACCCGACGTTGACCTGGCAGGTACTGCCAGGCGCGGCGCGGCTGCTGCAGCGGGTTGGCGGCGTCCTTGAGCATGACCGACTCGCCCGCCCGGCGCGCAGGACCGGTGTAATACAGCTTCATCTGATAGTAGATGTCGCTGCTGCTGATGGGCTTCGTCAGGTTTTCGTAAATCGGATAAGCGATGAACGCTTCGCCAGTGATCGCCAGGCTCGGTACGCCCGCCGAATCGACGTTCCAGGAGTCATACTTGGAGTTGATGCTGACGCCCTGATAGCGCAGCAGGAAGTTCCACATCGCCTCGGCACCCGATTGCGGGATCGGGAAAGGCACGCCGGGCAGGACGTTATCGATGGCCAACCCGCCCTCGAGCGACTTGGCACCGCTGGCGTTTTTCAGGCCATTATCCAACACCGCCTGAGGCAGTGCTGCAGTGCGGTGGGTCGGGTACACATTGATGTGATAGGTCGGAAAACGCTTGGCCAGCTCCGCGGTGGTGGCCGTCAGCAACCCCTTGTATTGATCGACGTTCTTGCCATCGATCACCTGCAGCGGTTTTTCACTGGCAAAGGGGTCCGGACGCATGCTGTCGCCGGGTTTGAAGTTGGCCGGAGGGGTGGTCAAGCCACCGGTATACGCCGGAATGGAACCGTCGGCATTAGCGGCCTTTTCGGCCCCGACCTGGGTCAGGCTGGTGCCGAGTCTGGCGGCCTCCTGAGCCGATACAGCGGCCTGCGCATGAGCGGCGAAAGCCATGGCCAAGGATGCGGCCAGCAACGTGTGCACGAATTTCATCTTGTTATTCTCCTGCTTACCGGGGTAAGCCATTCGTGAATCAGAAAGTGGTTTTCAGTGTCAGGTAAACAGCGCCGCGATCCGCAGTGGTTGCGCCGGCACCCGAGAACGACGAGTAGCCACCGCCATAACACGCGTAGTTTTCGTTACCGCTGAAGGCGTTCGGCGTGGAGCCGTCGCCACCTTTTGAACCTGTGCTCACGCCGCTGACGTTGCACTTGTCGGTCTGGCCGAAGGAGTCCACATACTTCAGATCGACAAAGTATTTGTTGTAAACAATCGCGCCGACGCCGACGGCATAGTTGCCAGTGTCTTTCGCACCGCCGCCGCTGACCGGTGACACGCCAGCAAGCCCCGCATTGACCGATATCGGCATGTTCAGATCGACACCAGGGAATACCTGGTACCAGGTCGGCGTGAAGTTGACCGCAATACCCCAGTTGTCGCGAGTCGGCTTGTCGATGCCCTGGTAGCTGCCATTACCCTTGTAGAGCGCGGCATTCTGGCTATCGAGGTGAAGCAGGTTGCTGTAATAGAGTTCGGTGAGCAGGGTTGCCTGATCGAACACTGGCGTTTTGGGAAGGGTCATCAGGCCGTTGAGTGTCCAGTGCAACGTCTCACCGGTGGCGCTCAAGTTGCCATTGCTGGGGATTTCATTGACAACACCGGTGTCCGCTGTACGCGCGGGCAACAGGCCTAGCCCCTGACCCAGACCGTACGCGTTGCTATTGACGACGATTGCCGGGATGCTGGCCAGTGGCATGTTTTCGCGGATGTTCAGGTCCGAGCCAACACTCACGCCGCCCACGTCCTTCGACAGGCTCAAACCGAAAATATGAATATTATCGGCATAGGCCATTTGATAGGTGGCGGTGCTCAGCGAGTTAAGCGTATTGGCAACGCCCTGCACCTGCCCCGCTGCGGTCTTGAAATTGGGCACAGTCCCATTGGGGTTAGCCGAAGTGATACCGGTGGCGTTGATCCACGCCTGCGGCAAAATATCCGAGGTCTGGCGGTAGTAGACGCCCAGTGTCCCGTCCAGCCAGGCCGGCGACCATTTGGCCATGACGCCCCAGTCCCCGCTGTTATCCGGCGTCAGGTCGTGACCGCGACGCACGTTGGTCAGACCATTGCAAGGCGCCAGTCCACATCCCAGCAAAGGGGTACCCGAGGGGGCATTGGTGTTGCCCAGCAGAAAGGACTGCGCACCGGTACCCACCAGATCGGAGCCGCCATAGTAGGTACCCGCCTCGGGCAGGCGGGCGGCATCCCAATGCATGAAGTACTGAGCGCCCAAGGTCAGCTCGGGATTGACGGTGAAGGTCATCGAGAGTTGATTACGCGGAACGAACAGTTCCTTGGCCTCGGTACCCGGCGAAGCCGCCAGCTTGGCAAGGTCCAGGCCCGACTGACCGTAGCTGATCGAATGCACCGGGTTCAGGATGGTCTCACCCCAGAACACGTTGTGCTGACCGGCCTTGAGGCTGATCTGCGACTCATCGCCTACTTCATGGTTCCAGAACACAAAGGCGTCGAGGATTTCCCCGGACGGACCACTGTAGTAGCGCTGGGCATAGTTGCTCAGGTGCGGACTGCCGTTGCCGACGCCGGGGTTGACGCGACTACCGATCACAGGGCGCGTGTCATTGTTAACCAGCCCGGAGGTCGAGCCATTGCCATTGACGAAGGGATTGGAACTGGAGCCAATGTCATCATAGGCCTGGTCGTACCAACTCGCGGCACTGACACGAAACCCCTGCTTGCCCTGATTGACCACATCCAGCTCGCTCAACACGTCAAGGCGGTTGGTGATGTTGGTGCCGCCCTTGCGAAAGTTGTAGTCGCCGTCGTTGTTGTTCGGCGTCCCGAGCATGCGCTTGTCGGCGTTTTCGGTCCGCACGCCGTAGTTGTACTTCACGGTGTTGTCAAAGCGCACCGACCAGTCAGGGTTGCCGGTATCGATTTCGACCGCTTGGGCCACCGGCATCGAAGCAGCCAGAATGGCCAGGGCCAAGAGACTGCGACGTGAAGGGAGTGTGTGGCTGTGACTCTTATTGTTATGCATTACATTGTCTCCGCCATGTTGTACTTGTTTTTAAGCGCAGCTTTCCTTGCACAGGCCCTGGTGAAGGGTCTGCGTTTTTCTCACAGGTTAGAGCAGGTGCCGGACACAACACGTCCGGCCAGGTGCCTGACTAGCGATCCAGTTCCAGGATGAGGGCTTCGGCTTGCGGCCAGTGGCCAAAGCCCGAAGCGGGATTGAGATGGCCGACTTCGCCGAGGTTGAGCAGTTCGCTGCCCCAGTTGCGGGCCATGCGGGTGACGGCATCCAGACTGGCCAGGTGATCGTTGGTGCTGCCCGCCACGATGCTGCGAAACGGCAGCGCACCGGCAGGCAGAGGGTCCCAGCCGTTGGCTTTGAGGGTTTCAGGGGATGGGTAGTTTGTTGGCCAGGTGGCATTGAGGTCCGGCGGCGCGGCCAGCAGCGCGCCCTTGATCGAGCCGCTGTGTCGGGCGGCCCAGTGGGCAACCATCAGCACGCCCGCGCTGTGGGCGACGAGAATCACCGGTCCGTCGATTTGCTCCAGTTGGTGCTGGATCGCCCGGACGCGGGCGGCGCAATCCAGTTTGTCGGTTTCAAGTGGCGGAACGCTGCGTACGTTGTTCAACCGGGCTTCAAGCAGCGTTTGCCAATGCTCGGCAACGTGGTCGCGCAGACCCGGTACAATCAGAACGGTAGCGGCGGTTTGCAGTTTGTTCACTTGAACACCTCACCTTCTCGGTAGCTCGCCTGGCTGTATCGCCAGCATCTTTTTGTAGTACCGACATTAAAGAGCCCCCACCCGCTATGCTTTTCATTTGACGACACCGACTTTTCTTTTGATGACACCGCATTGGTGCCTGGTTGATGGTCGTGCACAAGCCAAAAAACGCGGCTTCAAAATCTTTTCATTTCATGATGTGCTGGATATAGTCCGACCCGCTCAATTCCATCGAGACGCTCCAGGGAAGACCTCTTCATGACCAAGCTCGTTCGCGCCGCTGTCTTGACCAACTACCTGGATGTGGCCCATTACCTGGGGTTCAATCCTCACGATGTGCTGGCGCAGGTCGGCCTGAGCAAGGCCCGTCTGCTGGCCCCCGAGCAACGCATTCCGATTGATTCAGCGGTGCGCCTGCTGGAGCTTTCGGCGGCCGCCACCGGTTGCCAGACCTTCGGCCTGAGCATGGCCGAGTCGCGTCAACTCTCGGACTTTGGCGTGGTCAGCCTGCTGCTCACGCATCAGCGCACGCTGCGTGATGCGCTGCAGGTGCTGGTGCATTACCGTCACCTGATGAACGATTCGCTGGCCATCTTCGTCGAGGAGGCCGGCAAGATGGTGATCATTCGTGAAGAGGTGGTCACCGAGTCACCGATGTCCTGCCGGCAAGCCAATGAGCTGGCCATTGGCGTGATGTTCCGTCTGTGCGCGGCCCTGCTGGGGACGCATTGGCATCCGTACAGCGTCAACTTCACCCACCAGGCTCCGGATAACCTGCATCTGCATCGCCGCCTGTTCGGTTGCAACCTGGAGTTCGGCAGCGAATTCAACGGCATTGTCTGCCCCGACGCCAGCCTCGACATGACCAACCCCCATGCCGACCCGGCCATGGCGCGTTACGCCCAAAGCTACCTGGATTCGCTACAGAGCCACGAAGGACCGTCGATGCTGTTTGAAGTGCGCAAGGCCATTTACCTGCTGCTGCCGATGGGGCGCGCCACGATCGAGCAAATTGCCCAGACCCAGGGCATGAACGTACGGACCCTGCAACGTCGCCTCAAGGATGATGGCTGTGCGTTCAACGACCTGATCAACGACGTGCGTCGCGACCTGGTGTTGCGCTACCTGGAAAACCCCAATTACTCGCTGAGCCGAATTGCCGACATGCTGGGCTATTCCATGGCGAGCTCGTTCACGCGCTGGTTCATCACCCAGTTCGACATGCCGCCAGCGGCCTGGCGTGCAACTCACAAGCCCGGCAGCGCCAAAGCGCCGACGGAGACGACACCCCTCCTCGCCCCGAAAAAAACCTGAACCTCTGGAGATCAAACTGCAGGCGCCGGCTTACCAGCGAAAGCAGCCTGGAACTCAACACAGCCCTCAAAGGCCCTTTCGCCAGCAAGCCGGTGCCTGCGGATTCCGCAGCAGCCTCCAAACAAAAAAAACGGCGACTGCTGGTACAGTCGCCGCAAAAAAACCGGCGCTTTTGACGCCGGTCGAGCGCTGCACCGCGTTGGAGTGAACACAGTGCGACGCCACTTGCTGAAAGCTGTTGCGTGCGCCGGGGTTACGCTCCCCAGTGCAGCAACAGCAGCACAAGAACCACCAGGAACACGGTCTCTCCCACCATCAGGAGAATCGGCTTGATACCGACGGCGGCCAGTTCCTTGAGTTGGGTTTTCATGCCCAGGGCGCTGATGGAAACCACCAGGCACCAGCGAGACAGCTCATTGACCGCACCCTGCACCGCCGGGACCACCCAGCCGGTGCTGTTGATGCAGGCCAGTATCAGGAAGCCAACGGCGAACCACGGCAGCAGCGGCGGCCGTTTGCCGGTGGGATCGGCGCCTTGCATGCGGGTAATCATGGCGGCGCTGACGATCACCGGCAGCAGCATGGCGACACGCATCAGCTTGACCACTGTGGCCGTATCGCCGGTCTCGGTCGACATGCTGTAGCCGGCGCCGACGACTTGGGCCACGTCATGGATGGTGGCCCCCAGGAACACGCCGGCCACCTGTGGCGACAAGGCCAGCCACTTGGCAATCATCGGATAGACGATCATCGCCAGGGTCGACAGCGCCGACACCCCGATCACGGTGAACAAGGTGGCGCGTTCTTTCTGCGGATGGTTGGGCAACGCCGCCGCCAGGGCCAGCGCCGCCGATGCGCCACAGATCGCCGTGGCCCCGCCGGTGAGCATGCCGAACAGGCGCTGGAACCCCATGGCCTTGGCCGCGACCACCGAGACGCTAATGGTCACGACCACCAGAATCACCACCAGGGCCACCGGTTTCCAGCCCAGCGCGGCCATCTGTTCCAGGGTGATGCGCATACCCAGCAGTGCCACGCCAATGCGCAATACGCTACGCGCCGTGAATTCAATGCCGGCCTTGCAGGCACCGTCGCCCGACAGGAAGTTCAGCGCCATGCCCAGCAACAAGGCGAACAGCATCACCGGCGCACCGTAGTGCTCGGATAAAAACGACGCGGCCGCTGCCACGATCAGACTGACAATGAACCCCGGTGCCAATTCGCGGGTGCGGCTATGGATACGGGTAAGAGCAATGGCGCTCATGGCACGGACTCCTCGGAAATGATGATGAACGCCTGGCCGTCGATGATCTCGACCGGGTAGTTAGTGACCTTGACCTGGGTGGAATTGAGCAAGTAGCCGCTGAGCAGGTCGAAGCGCAGGCCGTGGGCGCAGCACTGGATCACTCGACCCTCCAGGCGCCCGCCACAAAGCGACGCGCCCTGGTGCGGGCAGCTGTCGTCGATGGCGAACAACTGCCCGTCAACGTTGAACAGCGCCAGGCTTTTGTCGTCGAACTCGAACAGTGCACGGCCACCGGCCTGTGGGTGTTTGCCGGCAGGTACGGGGATACGCCTGGTCATGCCGATTGCCGCTCGCGATCACTTTCCCTGAGCGCTTCACTCATGGCCCCGAGCAACGCCTGCGCAGGTTGTGCACCAATCACTGTCAAACGGCGGTCGAACTGAAAGCTCGGTACGCCACTGGTCGCATCGGGGGATTCGGCGAAGGGCGTCGCATCGCCTTTCAGGCAATCGAGCAGGCTGTCCGGATCGACGCCGCAGGAGCTGGCAATGGCGAGCAACGTGTCACGGCAACCCAGGTTTTCGCCTTTGCGGAAATACCCGGCGAACAGTCGTTCGAGCAACATTTCACGCTGGGCGACATTGCCCAGTGCGCTGGCACGCTCGAACAAACGATGGGCGTCAGCGGTGTTGGGCATGGTCTCGATACGGCTGAAGTCAATGGTCAACCCAACCGCCGAGGCAGCCTGCCGAACTTGAGCCTGGCGCATGGTCACGGCATCGGCATTGCCCAAGCGCTTGCGATAGAAATCGGCGAAGGGCTCACCTTCCACGGGCAAATGCGGCAGCAACTGCACCCCGTGCCAGACCGTGGTGATCTGCACATCCGGGTTGCGACTGCGAAACTGCACTTGCGCATGCTCCAATTGGCGTTTGCCGATCAGGCACCAGGGGCAGATAAAATCAAAAAACACATCAATGGATAAGCGACGACTCACAACTTCACCTCTAACCCGGCTGCATTGACAGGATCAGGCACGCGCTGACCCTGAAGGCGGGCAATATCTCTGTGGTAATGACACTTGGCATAAAAGAACACTGCTGCGGCCCCGAGGCTGACCAGAGGCACCAATTGAAAGGCCGCCTGCAGGCCGATCAGGTCGGACACCCTGCCGGTGATGAACGGCCCCGGCGCCAGGCCGAGCATGTTGTTGGCCAGGGTCAAGGTGGCGAACGCCGTGCCATGCACCGAATAGTGGGTCAGGTTGGCGACCATCGCCCCGGCAGGACCGGTGGTGCCGGCGGCAATCAACATACCGAGGCAGATCAACGCCAGTTGCACAGGCCCCGCCGGCAGGGCGAACGCCGCCGACAACAGCAGGCAACTGCCCAGGCAATAGGCAATGGCCAGGGCCACCTTGCGTTCCGGTGATTGCCGGCACAGGCGATCACTGAGCATGCCGCACAGAATCATCCCGGCGCCGCTGCACAGCACGATGATCGCCGCCATGCCCCCGGCCTTGTCCGTGCCCATTTCGTAGTAGCGATTCAGGTAACTGGGCATCCACACGATCACGGTGCCGCCGACGAACAGCTGCAAGCCGCTGCCGACATAGGTCGCGATCACCGAGCGGCTGGAAAACAACGTGCGCAACGGTTGCTTGACCTTCGCGGCCGCCAGGGTCGCAACGCGCTGCGGAGCAATGCGTGCTTCCTTGACGATGATCGGATACAGCACCGCCAGCAGCAGGCCAAACAGCGCCATGCCGGCAAACGACCAGCGCCAGCCCAGCTTGGCAGCGATGGCTCCGCCCAACGCCATGCCCAACACGGAACCGAACATGCCGCCGGCCATGAAAGCGCTGGCCAGGGTGGCTCGCATGTGTTTGGGAAACACGGAAATCACTACGGCGATGCCGACACTGCCGTACGCCGCTTCACCGACTCCGACCATGAACCGCGCAATGAACATCTGCGGGTAATCCTGGGCCAAGGCACAGCCCAGCGTGGCCACACTCCACAACAGCGCCATCAGCGCGAGGCTTTTGACCCGGCCGAAACGATCCGCCATCAACGACAAGGGAAACGTCAGCAGGCCGACCATCAGAGCGACAACGCCACTGAGCAGGCCCAGTTGTCCATCGCTCAAGGACCACTCGCCCTTGAGCATCGGGAACACCGCGTTCAGTACCTGACGCGACATATAGTCGGAAATCAACAGGCCAAACGTCAGTGCAAAGACGATCCAGGCATATTTGCGCGCAACGCCGACACCACTGCAGTCGTCATCGTCCGCGGCGATTGGATGAAAGGCCATGCAGCCTCCTCAAAGCTTCGTTTTATTGTTGTTATCAAGCGTGTTGCATGCAGTGAGCGAGAGACCATCGGCCTCTCGCCACCACTGCCGGTCAGCCGCGCTGCGGCACACCTTTCTGCCCAACCTTGCGGTTGGGGGCCATGCCGTTGGCCAACAGGGTTTCTTCGATGCTTTGGTATTGCACACCGATGCGATAGATCTCGCGGGCCTCTTTACCGGTCGCGATTTCGCGCCCCAGTTCATGGGCGATGCGCACGGTTTGCTTGATCTGCGCCACCGAGCCGAAACGTTCGCCCTTGTGATCAATGATAGTGTCTTCGTTGCCCACACGCGGGTGCATGCCCATGGACATCGCCATGGTGTTGAACGGCAGTACGTTCTTGAGCAGCGACTCGGAGGTCAGGGTGCAACCGTCCGGAACACGGTGGATGAAGTTGAAGAAGTTGAACGGGTTCGGGCCGTCGAAACCGCCACCGATGCCGATCCAGGTCAGGTTCAGCGGGCCTTTGTAGATGCCCTTGCGTACCAGACGCTCGAGGGTTTCGTAGGCATGAATCCCGGTCAGTTGGAAGTGCGGCTGGATGCCGTTCTCCGTGAGGCGCTTGAGGTGCTCGGCCACCCAGGCTGGACCGGCTGGCACCGTCATTTCGCTGTAGGCCGCCTGGAACAACGGATTGGACAGGGAGGTGCCTTCCAGGTATTCCGGGTACAGCAGCTCCATGATGTTCATTTGGGTGGTGTTGATCGCCACCGTCACCTGATCCGGTTTTGGCGTCAGCTCGGCCAGCATGTGGCGCGTATCGTCGGACAACCACTTGGCCGCTTCGCCATCGCTTTCAGGGGCGAAGGAAATCGAGCCGCCGACCTGGATGATCATGTCCGGCACGGCTTCGCGCACACCGGCGATCAGCTCGTTGAACTTGGACAGGCGCTTGGAACCCTTGCCATCCAGTTCGCGTACGTGCAGGTGCAGAACGGTGGCACCGGCTTCGTAGCACTCGACCGCTTTTTGCACTTGCTCGTCCATGGTCAGCGGGATGTCTTCGGGGAAGTCTTCCGGCATCCATTCCGGGCCGTACGGGGCCACGGTAATGACGACCTTTTCCATGTTTTCGGGGTGTAGGGAATCGTCGAAGAATTGCATGGTTGCTCTCCAGTTCTTATGCCAGTTCTTATGATTGTCCCGCCCACCCGGATTCGTGCCGGGCAGACGTGTTTACGAGTGCGTATGCAGAAGGGGTCGATCAGTAAGTCTTGTCGCCCATGATCCCGGCGCGTTCCATCTTGCGATGGCACGGCGGGTAATCCATGACGGCGTAATGCTGGGTACTGCGGTTGTCCCAGATGGCAACGCTGTTGGGCTTCCAGCGCCAGCGCACTTGATACTCGGGGATGTACGCCTGGCTGATCAGGTAACGCAGCAGCTCGCTGGCGCCAGGGTTGGCGTCCTGGCCGAAACGCACCCGCTCGGGGGTGTGGAAGTTGCTGAAGTGGGTGGTGAAGGCATTGACGAACAGCACCTTCTCACCGGTTTCCGGGTGGGTGCGCACCACCGGGTGCTCGGCGTCCGGATACATGGCCTTCAGCGCCAGGCGTTTTTCGATCGGCATGGCCGCGCCGAAGCTCGCTTCGATGCTGTGGCGGGCACGCAGGTCGGCAATCTTCACCTTCACGTCATCGGGCAGGTTGGCGTAGGCCTCGACCATGTTCGCCCACATGGTGTCACCGCCGACCGGCGGGCACTCCACGCAGCGCAGCACGCACCCCATGGGCGGTGCTTCGCGCCAGGTGGCGTCGGTGTGCCAGGCGTTCTCGTAGCGGTCCATCGGCTGGTCGGGGTTCTTATAGATCTGCACCAGACCGGGGTGATCCGGATCACTGCCAGCCACCGGATGATCTTCCAGCTCGCCGAAGCGACGGGCGAACGCCACGTGCTCGGCGCGACTGATGTTCTGGTCGCGCAGGAACACCACACGATGGGTGAGCAACTGGGCCCGAATCTCGGCGAAAAGACCATCGTCGTGGATCGCGTCGGCGAGGTTGACGCCGATCAGTTCCGCACCGATGTTGCAGGTCAATTGTTCGACTTTCATGGCAGCGAACTCCCTTAAATGACGAAAATCGACGAGCCCGTGGTCTTGCGCGATTCCAGGTCCCGGTGGGCCTGAACGGCATCCTGCAAGGCGTAGTGCTGGTTGATCTCGATTTTGATCCGGCCGTTGCCGACGTGGTCGAACAATTCACCGGCCAGGGCCGCTTTTTCCGCAGGGTCGGCGATGTAGTCGGCCAGGGCCGGGCGGGTCAGGTACAGCGAGCCTTTCATCGCCAGCATGACCGGGTCGAACGCCGGGATCGGACCGGACGCCGTACCGACACAGACCATCAGGCCGCGACGCTTGAGCGAATCCAGCGAGCCCATGAAAGTATTCTTGCCGACGCTGTCGAACACCACGTTGACGCCGACGCCGTCCGTCAGTTCGCGAACGCGGTGGGCGACGTCTTCATGACTGTAGTTGATGACATGGTCGCAGCCGTGGGCCCGGGCTATTTCACCCTTGACCTCGGTAGACACGGTACCAATCACGGTCAGGCCCAGCAGCTTGGCCCACTGCGATACGATCAGGCCGACCCCGCCCGCTGCAGCGTGCAGCAAAATGCTGTCACCGACCTTGAAATCGTAAATGCGGCGCATCAGGTACGACGACGTCAGGCCGCGCATGGTCATCGCTGCGGCAGTTTCGAAACTGATGGTTTCCGGGAGTTTGATCAGCGGCGCTGCCGGGATCAGGCGCTCGGTGCTGTACGCCCCCAAGGTGTTGAGGAACCCGGTGTAGGTGACGCGATCACCCACTTGCACGTTGGTCACCCCTTCGCCGACGGCCTGGACCACGCCGGACGCTTCGACACCCATGCCATTGGGCAGCGGGATCGGGTAAGTGCCATTGCGAAAGTAGGTGTCGGCATAGTTCAGGCCGACCGCCACGTGACGAAGACGAACCTGGCCTGGGCCCGGGTCGCCGACTTCGACCTCTTCGTAACGAAGAACATCGGGACCACCGGTTTCGTAAAAGCGAACGGCTTTGGCCATTTTTTCTTATTCTCCAATCTGCGATTTTGGCGAGTGCGTCGAATTGCGCTGATTGGACTGTAGGTCTCCGGCGCCGTCATCGCTTCTCATCAGACGACAACGGCTTTTCATTTCATGACAGGTGTCGGCGGCCACCTTGAAGAATTGCTCCAGCCATTACGGCGATGCGAGCGTCCCTGCCGTCTGCTTCGCTCAGTCAGTCATTTTGACTGTTTCGGCTCCTGCGCAGGGGCCGAATACCATTTCTCCCTCGGCACCCACTTCGCTTCCCCCGGGTCGCCAAAGTAGTGCGGCGACATGATTTGCACGCCGTACTCGTTGAACACATCCTGGATATTGGCGTGCAGCATGCTGAGCAACTCGGCACGGGTACGCGGCTGGCTGGGGATGGCCTGGGCCACGAGGCGGTACTCCGGGTAGAAGTCCGACAATGCGGTCTGAAACACCTGGGGCGTCGGCACTGCAAGGATCCCGGTGGTGCGTCTGGCGGCTTCCAGCAGCATGGCTTCAACCTGTCGCCAAGGCGTGTCGTAGCCGATGGTCACCACCGTATCGACCACGTAACCGTCGCCCTGCACGGTTCGCGAATAGTTCTTGGTGACCGAGTTGGTGATCATCGAGTTGGGCAAGGTCAGCAGCTCGCCCAGGCCGGTACGGATGCGCGTGGTGAACATGCCCAACTCGGTCACCGTGCCTTCGTATTCACCGATACGCACGAACTCCCCCGGTCGCAGGGTGCGTGTGTAGGTCAGAATCAGCCCCGACGCCGCCTGACCGATCACACTGGTGGCGCCCAGGGAAATCATCAGGCCGATCAACACCGACAAGCCCTTGAATGCATCGGTGCCCGCCCCCGGCAAATACGGATAAGCCATGGCCAACGCAAACAACCAGATCGCCAGGGACATGAGCCGGGTGGTCGGCTGCAGGGTTTCCTGGTTCAGCCAGTTGAAGATGCCGGGGCTGGCCAGGCGTCGCAACACTCGCTTGCTGAAGGCGCTGACGCCTCGGGCGATGAAGAAAATCATCAGGGCCACGCCCAGTCCGGGAATGGCGCTGATGATGCTTTGGAACAGGTAGGTCACGATCTCCAGCAGGTAGTTATTGAGGCTTTCTCCCCATGGCCGGGTGTAGGGAAAACGCGACAGGACAAATCCCAGCCACTCGTAGGTCAACAGCAACACCACCAGCCAGCGCAGAAACCACAGCACACGGCTGACCAACAGGTAGAGGAAATTGGCATCGATGAGCTGGACGCGCCCCACGCTCAACGCCTTGGTGTGCCGATCCATCAACTCCGGGAGCTTATTCAGCATTTTTCGCCGCAGGTAAACCATGACCCACAGCAGCGCGAGGTAAAGGGTGGTGGCCAGCGTCACGGCGATCAACGCCCTGAGAATCAGTCTCAGGCTGCGCGCTTCCTGAGTCTCAGCGACCACCAGACGCAGGTTTTGCGCCGCTTGCTCGGCAGTCTCCAGGGTTGAAGCGGCACCCTGGGTGTCAACGTCTTTGGGTGCCACTATGAAAGCGCGCCTGACCCCTAACAACACCAGGTAACTGTTCTGGATCGGATCAATGCTGACTGTCAGATCGTCGGCTTCATCCAGCGCCTCGCGGATCACCGCGCTGGCGCCCTTGACCCGCGATTGCGGTGGCTCTCCGAGAACCGTCGCACGGAACACAATGACACTGCGGTTGGCCACTTTGAGCTCCGCGGGTGCATCCGGGGCCTTGGGCGGATCCTCGGCCCGCAGAGGCACCGTGCTCAACAAACAGAAAACGGCGATGACGGCTGTGACTAACCTGTTGCGCATGCTGGGTTCCTTTCCGCACAGGTTTCAGGGTAATGGCTGATTTTCGTCCTGGGGCCGATCCTCCACCCACTGCCAGAACAATTGATAGCCGACCGCAAGCGCCACCGGGCCGATGAACAAGCCGAGGATGCCGCTGGTGACCATACCGCCCAGGGCCCCGATCAGTATCACCGGCATTGGCACGGCGACTCCGCGCCCCAACATCAAGGGTTTGAGTACGTTGTCCACCAGGCCCGCAACGAACACGTAGATGGCGAACACGATAGTCGCGGTACTCGGACCTTCAGTGGCGAACACATAAACGATGACCGGGATGGTGATGAGCGTCGCCGGCAATTGCATGATCCCCAGCAACAACACCCCCATTGCCAGCAGCCCGGCGGCGGGTACGCCCTTGAAGACGAATCCCAGGCCCACCAGCAACATCTGGATGAAGGCGATGCCGACCACCCCGAGCGCCACGGCCCGGATCGTTGCGGTGCATAGCGCCGCGATACTCGGGCCTCTGTCCGGCCCGCTGAAACGCGAGGCGATCTGGATCGCGCTGCGGCGGCCGGCTTCGCCGTAGGCCATGAAGATGCCAGCGATGATCAGGGCGAAGATGAAAATGAGAAAGCCCATGCCGATTCCGGCCAGTTTGCTCAGCAGGCCCAGGCTGACGCCTTTGATTTGCGGAATGTACTTCACGGTCAGGCTTGGCAAATCGTTGGCTGCCTGCAACCAGAGGATCGATATGGGTTTACCCACCAGAGGCCAGGTGGCGACGGATTCGGTCGGCGGGGGAATTTGAAAGCCCTGGGTCTTGACCATGTAGATGGTGTGCTGGATCGAATCGACCACGGAGGATCCCAACAAATAGACCGGCACCATCAAGATCAAGATGGCGGCCAGCACGATCAGGGTCGCAATCAATCCGTCCTTTTGTCCAAGCGACCCCCTGAGCCGCGTTTGCAACGGGTAAAGCGTGATCGCCAGGATCAACGACCACAGCATCAAGTCGCGAAACGGTCGGAAAATCTCGAAGCAAAACAGCACCATCACGACAATCAGCCCGGCGCGGATCAACACATCAAGCAGGCCGCCGGACAAGGTTTTCACTGTAAGCGGTGTGGGCACCATCGCTGTCTCCTCGCGGTTCGCCGTGAAGTGGGCGAATCTGTTAGCCCAGCATAGACGCACATTGCACGGTGCGAAGGATCAACGCAGCTTCAGTGGATCGACCATGTTCGCCGCAATGGCCATGCCCACCAGGTCCGGCAACGTGTTGGCCTGCATGCGTTTCATCACCCGCGAGCGATACAGGTCGACGGTCTTTGCACTGACGCCCAATTGCTCGGCGATTTCGCGGGTGGTGTAACCCTGCACCAGAGGCAACATGACGTCGAGCTCCCGTGGCGTCAGGGTGAGCAAGCGTGCCTGCAAGGCCTGATTGCCGGACCGCCGCGTGGCGCAACTGCTCAGTGCCTGCTGCACGCTGTCCAGCAGCAACTGCTCGTTGTAGGGCTTCTCGATGAAATCATGGGCGCCCGCCTTGAAGGCCCGGACCACGATTGGCACATCGGCGTGGCCGCTGACGAAAATGATTGGCAGGTTCAGTTCACGCACGCGCATTTCTTCCTGCACGTTCAACCCACCCATGCCGGGCATGCGCACGTCGAGAATCACGCAGGCATCGAGACTGGCATCGCAGGCATCGAGAAACGCCACACCGCTGGTAAACGGCAAGGCCTTGAGGCCGACCGACTCCAGCAGCCACACCGTTGAATCGAGCATGCCCTGGTCATCGTCGACCACATACACGACGTGCTCCGTCACACCTGACATTGCGTTATTCCTGTTGTTGTTTTGTTGGACCGGCAAGCGGCAGGCGGCAACACATCAGCAGCCCGACAGGCTGGCGCCGGGCCTGCAGATCGCCACCGAACCCCTCGATGATGCTGCGGCTCATGGACAAGCCGAGCCCCAGGCCCTCGGCCTTGCTGGTGTAGAACGGGGTAAAGATCTGCTCCAGTTCGGGCTCGCTGACACCCGGCCCCTGGTCTTGCACACTGATTTCCACGCTGGCGCCACTGCCCTGCTCCACCGCCATCACGATCAACGAAGGCTGACCGGGATGTTGCTCGCGGTTGGCGTCGATCGCGTTGCGCAGCAGATTGAGCAACACCTGCTCAAGCAACACGCGGTCGGCGTAAACGGGCGGCAGATTATCCGGCAGTCGATCCTCGATTGTCACTTGGCAATTGCTCGCCTCCCAGGCACACAAACGCACCGATTCGCGGGCGACGTCGGTGAGGTTCAGCGCCTGCATGCGACGCTGCCCCTTGCGCAGAAACCCACGCAGACGCCGGATAACTTCAGACGCATGAGTGGCATGGTGGGTAATGCGTTCCAGCCCTTGCGCCACTCTGGTAGTTGCCTGGGGATTGCTGCCCAGTGTCTGCAAATAGCGTTGACTCGCATTGGCGTAATTCACCACGGCAGCCAGTGGCTGGTTGATTTCGTGGGCGATCCCCGAGGCCAGTTCACCCAGCGTCACCAACCGCGCGGTGTGTGCCAGTTCATCCTGATGACGACGTTGCTGCGCTTCGCGCAATTCACGTTCGGTCATGTCCCGTGCCACCAGCGAGTAATAGCGCTCGCCGCCGGCGCTACGGTGCGCCAGCAACACCAGCGAAACCGGCACCGAGGTGCCGCCGCCGGGTGGCTGCAAGCGCGAATCGGTGCTCCAGACGCCATCGCGTTCAGCGCTGCTCCAGCCGTCATGTTGCAGGCGCGCCAGGTCGGCACTGGCGAACAATCCTGCGAGGGCCGGCATCGCTTGTTGCTCATCGATGCCGAGAATGCGCCGCGCCGCCGGGTTGAGGTAAGTGACCTGTCCCTCGGAATCGATGAACAGCACCGGGTCGATGTTGGCCTCGACCACTTCGGCCAGGCGGCGCTTGTTTTCCTCGGCCTGCACGCGCGCCGTGACGTCCCTGGAGACGCTGACCACTTCGACCACTGTACCGGTGTAAGTCTCGCGGATGGCCCGGCTGGCGGTTTCGAACCACAGGTAATGCCCGTCGCGATGGCGAATGCGATAGGTCATCGTGTGATATCCGTCCTGTT
Organism: Pseudomonas moorei; assembly: GCF_008801475.1. Taxonomy (GTDB): domain Bacteria; phylum Pseudomonadota; class Gammaproteobacteria; order Pseudomonadales; family Pseudomonadaceae; genus Aquipseudomonas; species Aquipseudomonas moorei. The sequence continues at coordinate 105,070 of NZ_VZPP01000003.1, forward strand.
CCAGCGCATCCCGCGCCCGCTGAACCAGAGTGGCCAGGTCCTGGCTATGGAACAGCCCCTGGGCCATTTGCCCGCGCAATTGCTCGGGCCAGTAGCCGAGCAACGTCCAGGACGCGGGCGAGGCATCGAGAAAACACCCGTCCGGCGTGTGCCGGGAAATCAGGTCGGTGGTGTTTTCGATGATCAGCCTGTACAGCCGGCGTGCGGTGGTCGCTTCCCGTTCTGCCAGCACTTGAGTCGTGGCATCGCGGCAACGGGCGAGCACCCGGTTGTCCTGCGGATCGGGGATGAACGTCCAGATCAGTATTTGCGCTTCGAACCGGGCCTCGACACCTTCGATGGCGCGTTGCTGATCCAGGCACGCGCGCACCAACACCCGATGATTGACCGGTAAAAAGCCCAGCACATCAGTCAACGGCTTTTCGCCGAGCAAGGCCAATAGCGCTGCGTTGAATTCCAATGGTCGACCCTGGGCATCGAGCAACAGGCTCGGTTGCGGATCGTGACCCAGCAAAGGTGAGCCGCGCAGCATCCCGTTGACGCTGCTGAGCAGGGTCGTCAACACATCCTGCACCCAGCCGAGCCAGTCGAGACTGACCCCCTCGCACACTTCCACCAGCAACAACCCCGCCTGCCCCGGTTGCAAGGCCAGATCGAACACCTGGCCATGGCTGATGGCGGCGCGACGCAATCGGCCCGACAACCAGCAGTCGAGTTGACGGACTTGAGCCAGATCCAGGTGCCCTGCTTCGACCAGGCGTTCGAACAGCAACTGATCGCTGGCCAGCGCCGGGTCGCCCAGGCCCGGCGGAAAGTGCTGGGCCGAGCCTTCGTGGCTGTAGATCCGCACATCGGGCTGCCAACTGAGATAAACCGCGCGCTGCACTTGCGGGCAATCCTGGAGGGCGCGGCACAACGCATCGGCGCGGGCAGCCAATGCCACGCCTTCGCGTTGCAGGCGCATCCAGCTGTGCAATCGAACGGGAGTCAGGCTCATCGCGGGTCCACTTTGTGAGGAAAACCAAGGATATACCGGGTTTAGACGTCTGGCGGCATTCGTTTAGAATTGAAAGAAGCACATATAGTATATATACCATACGCCATAGGTTGTACTTCCATACAAATGACTGATTGTTATATAACGTACTCCGGACATAAAAGGTGCCCTCAGCGACTGCCTCGCCAGGTCACCCATAGAGCTAACAATCAGCCACCGAGTACCCGAACATGTCGATCTATGAGCAAGGGCTAGACCCTTCGGCTGTCAATCACATTGCCTTGTCGCCTCTGAGCTTCATCGAACGCACTGCCAACGTTTATCCGGACTATCCCGCCGTCATCCACGGTTCGATCCGCCGCACCTGGGCCCAGACTTACATCCGCTGCCGGCGCCTGGCCTCGGCACTGGCCGGCCGCGGTATCGGCAAGGACGACACGGTGGCGGTGATGCTGCCCAACATTCCCGAGATGCTTGAAGTGCATTTCGGCGTGCCGATGATCGGTGCGGTGCTCAACCCGCTCAACGTGCGCCTGGATGCCGAAGCCATCGCCTTCATGCTGCAGCATGGTGAAGCCAAGGTGCTGATTACCGACCGTGAATTCCATGGGGTGATCCACGCGGCGATCGGCATGCTCGATCACCCGCCGCTGGTGATTGACGTCAACGACCCGGAGTATGGCGAAGGCCAGGCCGTCAGCGATCTGGACTACGAAGCGTTGTTGGCCGAAGGCGATCCGGCGTTCGACTGGAAATGGCCAGTGGACGAATGGCAAGCCATCTCCCTGAACTACACCTCCGGCACCACCGGCAATCCCAAAGGCGTGGTCTACCACCATCGCGGCGCGTACCTGAACGCCTTGGGCAACCAGATGACCTGGGCCATGGGCAACCATCCTGTGTACCTCTGGACGCTGCCGATGTTCCATTGCAACGGCTGGTGCTACCCCTGGACCATCACCGCCATGGCCGGTGTGCATGTGTTTTTACGCCGGGTCGATCCGCAGAAAATCCTCACGCTGATTCGCGAGCATCAGATCACTCACCTGTGCGGTGCGCCGATCGTGCTCAATGCCCTGGTGAACATGCCGGAATCGGCGAAAGCAGCCATCGATCATCCGGTCAGCGCCATGGTGGCCGGTGCCGCTCCGCCGGCCAAAGTGATCGGTGCCGTGGAAGCCATGGGCATCAAGGTCACGCACGTCTATGGCCTGACGGAAACCTACGGCCCGGTGACGATTTGTGCCTGGCATGCCGAATGGGATGAGTTGCCTCTGGAAGAACGGGCGCAAATCAAGTCCCGGCAAGGCGTACGTTACCCAACCCTGGAAGGCGTGATGGTCGGTGACTCGAAGACCCTGGAGCCGACCCCGCGCGATGGCCAGACCATCGGTGAGATTTTCATGCGCGGCAATACCGTGATGAAGGGCTACCTGAAGAACCCGTCCGCCACGGCCGAAGCGTTTGAGGGCGGCTGGTTCCACACTGGCGACCTGGCGGTGTGTCATCCCGACGGTTACGTGGAAATCAAGGATCGTCTCAAGGACATCATCATTTCCGGTGGCGAGAACATTTCCACCATCGAACTCGAAGGCGTGCTCTACCGTCATCCGGGTGTGATGGAGGCGGCCGTGGTTGCCCGTCCCGATGAAAAGTGGGGCGAAACGCCCTGCGCCTTCATTACGCTCAAGGCCGATCACCAGGACGTTCGCGAGGCGGACATCATCAGTTTCTGCCGCGAACACCTGGCCGGCTTCAAAGTGCCGCGCACCGTGATCTTCACCCTGTTGCCCAAGACATCCACCGGCAAGATCCAGAAATACGTGCTGCGCGACCGGGCTGCGGCGCTCTAGCCTGACACAACGCCGTACCCCTTGAGCGGCAGGTGATTGACCTGGCGCCCAAGGGCTCGTGCACGCCGACTTTAGCGCCAGCGTTTCCAGTCATAGACCAAAAAGGTACGGCCCGCCGATGCGGCGCCCTGCCCCTCGCACAACCGTCACAACGAGGTTCACGTTATGCCCGAATTCAAAGCCCCGCTGCGCGACATGCGCTTTGTGCTGCATGAAGTATTCGACGCCCCGGCCCTGTGGGCACGCCTGCCGGCGCTGGCCGATAGCGTCGATGCCGACACGGCCGACGCCATTCTCGAGGAAGCGGCGAAAGTCACCTCGCACCTGATCGCGCCGCTCAATCGCAGCGGCGATGAAGAAGGCGCGCAGTGGCAGGCGGGGCAAGTCACCACGCCTGTCGGCTTCAAGCAGGCTTACACCACCTACATCGAAGGCGGCTGGGTGGGTTTGTCCGGGAATGTCGAGTTTGGCGGCATGGGCATGCCGAAGATGCTCGCGGTGCAGTTCGAAGAGATGCTCTACGGCGCCAATTCAAGCTTTGCGTTGTATTCGGCCCTGAGCTCCGGTGCCTGCCTGGCGCTGGATGCCCATGCCAGCGAAGCCCTGAAAAACCTCTATCTGCCACCAATGTACGAAGGCCGCTGGGCCGGTTCCATGTGCCTGACCGAAGCCCACGCCGGCACCGACCTGGGGCTCATCCGCACCCGCGCCGAACCTCAGGCCGACGGCAGCTACGCCATCACCGGCAGCAAGATTTTCATCACCGGCGGCGATCAGGACCTGACTGAAAACATCGTCCACCTGGTCCTCGCCAAGCTGCCCGATGCGCCGGCTGGCCCTAAAGGAATTTCGCTGTTTCTGGTGCCGAAAATGCTGGTCAACGCCGACGGCTCCCTCGGCGCCGGCAACGCCGTGAGTTGCGGTTCGATCGAACACAAGATGGGGATCAAGGCGTCGGCCACCTGCGTGATGAACTTCGACGGCGCCAGCGGTTGGTTGATCGGTGAAGCGAACAAGGGCCTGGCGGCGATGTTCACCATGATGAATTACGAACGCCTGTCCATCGGCATCCAGGGCATCGGCTGTGCCGAGGCGTCCTATCAGAGCGCCGTGGCCTACGCCCGCGAACGCATCCAGAGCCGCTCGCCGACTGGCGCCATGGCCCCGGACAAAGCGGCCGACCCGATCATCGTGCACCCCGACGTGCGACGCATGCTGCTGAGCATGAAAGCCCTGACAGAAGGCGGTCGCGCGTTCGCCAGTTATGTCGGGCAGCAACTGGACCTGGCGAAATTTTCCGACGATGCCCGGGAGCGTGAGAGCGCCCAGGACCTGGTCGCGCTGCTGACGCCGGTGGCCAAGGCATTTTTTACCGACACCGGCCTGGAAAGCTGCATCAACGGCCAGCAAGTGTTTGGTGGCCATGGCTACATCCGCGAATGGGGCCAGGAGCAACTGGTGCGCGACGTGCGCATTGCGCAGATTTATGAAGGCACCAACGGCATCCAGGCGCTGGACCTGCTCGGGCGCAAGGTGCTGGCCGACAAGGGGCTGGCGCTGCGCCAATTCACCGGGGAGATTCGCCGCTTTGCCGCCCAACCCGATGCGCCCTATGCCTCTCAGTTGCTGGACGCGGTGCAGCGCCTGGAGGACCTGAGCGACTGGCTGCAGGATCGAGCGGCGACCCACCGTAACGAAGTCGGCGCCGCTTCAGTGGAATATCTGCACCTGTTCGGTTACGTCGCCTACGCCTGGCTTTGGGCGCGGATGGCGCAAGTGGCCCTGCACAAACGGGGCGAGGACGACACGTTCTACGGCGCGAAAATCGCCACCGCCGACTTCTACATCCATCGCCTGCTGCCGCGCATCTTGAGCCTGGAGCAATCCATTCGCGCCGGCAGCACCCCCTTGTATGGCCTGAGCGCCGAACAGTTCTGACGCTTGAACCCACGCGGCGTCAGCTCCTCTCAATTGGGCGTCGCGTTTTTTATCCATAAGCTCTGGCAGGCACGCCTGCCTCCTGTGCGTGGGCGCGATTCCATTGGCACGCTTGGGGAAAAACGCCTCCAACACAGCACACCGATTCAATCTTTGCGCCTGAGTCTGCGCCACCATGAACGCCTCACTCCCCCGTAAGGATCGTTGTCATGGCCATTGCGAAAGCTGTTCCCGGTAAAACCCTGCTGAACCCGACCGACCACACCCTGATCATGATCGATCACCAGTCGCAGATGTCCTTTGCGACCAAATCCATCGACGCCGTCACGCTGCGCAATAACGCTTCCCTGGTCGCCAAGGCCGCGCGTGGATTCAAGGTCTCGACGATTCTGACCACGGTCGCCGAAAAGAGCTTTTCCGGTCCGATCTTCGACGAAATCAAGGCGGTGTTCCCGGAACACAAGGTGATCGACCGCACCAGCATGAACACCTGGGAAGATGAGCGGATCGCTGTCGAGGTCAATGCCTTCGGCAAACAGAAAATCGTCCTGGCCGGCTTGTGGACGTCAGTGTGCATCGTCGGCCCGGCACTGTCGGCAATCGACCAGGGCTTCGAGGTCTATGTGATCGCCGACGCCTGCGGCGACGTCAGCACCGAAGCCCACGAAATGGCCATGCAGCGCATGATCCAGCTCGGTGCCCGGCCGATGACATCGCTGCAATACCTGCTGGAGCTGCAGCGTGACTGGGCGCGCACCGAGACCTACGACGAAACCGTGAAAACCTCGATTGCCAACGGTGGCGCCTATGGTCTGGGACTGATCTACGCCAAAACCATGTTTGGCGCTTCGGAAGGCCATTAATCGCTTTTCAACTGCCTGCGGCTGCGGACCTTTCGCAGTCGCGGGCCTGTGGTGACAGATCGATGAAGTGTGCCTCCCCCGACCTGCGGATCAGCCTGTCCTTATGCTTATCGCTACTGACCACCGGGACCGCCCTGGCAGACGAATCGGCATCAGGGTTTCTCAGTGGTGCGTCGCTTGAGGTGCTCAGTCGCAACTTCTACCTCAACAGCGACTACCGTTCCCCCTCGCCGACGGGCAAAAGCTATAAAGCCGAATGGGCTCAGGGCTTTATCAGCTCCTTTGAATCCGGATTCACACCGGGGACCGTGGGTTTTGGCCTCGACGCCCATGCTTTCCTGGGTTTGAAGCTGGACAGCGGCAAGGGCCGTTCCGGGACCGGTCTGTTGCCGGTCGACAGCGATGGGCGCAGCGCCAGTGACTATTCCAGCGGTGGCGGTGCAATCAAACTCAATAGCTCGAAAACCACCTTGTCCTTCGGTGAAATGACGGTGGAAACCCCGGTGTTCGACACCTCGGACAAGCGTCTGCAACCGGAATACGCCACCGGCTTTCTGCTCAACAGCCGCGAAATCGACGGCATGAAGCTAGCTGCCGGCCACTTCACGGCCTTTAAGAACCAGGACAGTTCCTCAAGCAAGGGCAATTTTTACGGTTACGGGGCCAATACCGAAGCGGGCGGAATTTCGTTCGCCGGCGCCGACCTGTTCACGCAAAGCCCTGTCGGCGGCGCACTGTACGCCTCAGAGCTGACGGACACCTGGCATCAGTACTACGGCAACCTGCACCTGAAACAGCCGGGCATATTCCTCGACGGGAACATCTACCACACCCGGCAAACCGGTCAGGCGCTGGCCGGCGCCATCGACAACACGGCCTATAGCCTGTCGGGCAAATACACGGTCGGTGCCCATGGTTTCACCCTGGCGTATCAAAAAGTCGAGGGCAATACACCGTTCGATTTCGTCGGTGGCGATTCGATCTACCTCGCCAACTCGATCAAGTACGCCGATTTCAACGGCGCGGGCGAACGCTCGTGGCAGGCACGTTACGACCTCGACTTGAGCACCTTTGGCGTGCCCGGCCTGAACTTCATGACCCGCTACGTCAAAGGCACCGGCATCGACGGCACCCACGCGCCCCAGGGCGGAGCGTATAACCCGTTCGACCCGTCGCTGGGTGAGTACGTACCGCAACAAGGGGATGGCGGACGCCATTGGGAGCGCGACATCGACCTGCGCTATATCGTGCAGTCAGGTGCCGCCAAGGGGTTGAGCCTGCAGGTGTCCCATGTGTCGCACCGCGCCAACGCTGCCCAGGGCGGCGATGACATCGACAGGCTTTACGTGGTCATCCAGTACCCGCTGAATTTCGGGCCCTTCTGAGCGGAAAATGGCGGAAGGTAGCCGGAGTCGAACCTGCCCGGGAACGGATGCCGTCCCCAACCGGGTTTGAAGCCCGGCCGCGCCACCGGGCGCGATTACCTTCCTTGAAACCTGGCTATGGGCGCCGGGCCAATACGTTGTCGGGACGAATCTGGCGGCGATCGCCCACCCGTCGGGTCAGGCCCAGGCGGTCGAAGTATTCGAGAATCTGGATACTGCGCTTGCGCCCCAGGCCCACCGCATCGCGAAACGCCGACACCTGGATCACCGGGTCGACGTCGGCCAATTGCAACAGCATAGCCGCCAATCGGCGGATCATCGCATCGGTGTAAAAGAGGTCGCGGACCACCTGGTGCAGCAACCCCAATCGAGCCATTTTGCGCAGCAGCAAACGCACCGTGGCTTCGTCATGCGGCAAGTCGCGCACCCAGGGTGGATCGAATCCGGCCTTTTCGAACGATGGCTGTAATTGATGCCAAAGGGCTTCGTCCGCGTCGCTCAAGCGCACTTGATGGCCAGGCAGATGCAGCCACGGCCCGCTGCTGGCGATGTCGCCACTGACCAGCAATTCGTCGAGCAGGCAGATGAAGGTCGGACGATCGAGGACCGTGGCACTGAATCGACGCAGGCGATCGCGGTCCGGGCCCATTTGGTCCGGTTCCAGTTCGTGAAAGCGCGCCAGTTGTTCCAGCAAGCGTGTTTTCAGCCCTTCCCAACGCGCCGCGCTGAACAGCAACGATCCTTGGCGGGTGTCGATCAGGCGTACGTCCGCGGGCAAAACCCAGGTGTCGCGGGGGCGATTGAATTGACGCTCCAGACGCACGGAGTCGAGCCCGGTTTCGCCGTGGGCCAGTAATTCAGGCAGGCAGTGTTCCAACTCGTTGTGCGCGGCCAGCGTGTGTAACTGCGCCAGACGCTCGGGGCTGCGTCGTTGTCGGTCGGGCGCGAACGGGTCGAGCACCCGACCACCGCCGAGGGTACGTTGTGCGCTCTGGTCACGCAGAATCAGTGGATCGCCCTTGACCGCCTGCACCGGCGCATTCAGCAGCAGTTGCGCGAACATCCGTGCGCCCGGCGCCAGGCTGGTGCCCTCCAGCAACGCCACGTGTCCGGTCACCTCCTGCGTGCCGAGATGAACGTGCACCGGTTGAAAGTGTTCGAAAGCGCGCGGTTCGCCGGGTAACAAACGCAGGTCGATATCGATTCGCTGGGTCGGTGCATGCAGCCATTCAGCGCACAGCCACTGACCTCGGTGTATCTGCTCCAGCGCCAGGCGTTCGGCACTGATGTTCAAGGCCACACGCTGACCGGCCAGGGCGACCTCGGCCACTCGATTCTGTGCATGCAAGCCACGCACCCGCACCGATTTGCCAAGCGGGCCGAGCATCAATGTATCGCCGACCGTAACCTGCCCGGACAGCGACGTGCCGGTGACCACGATACCCGCGCCCGCCACGCTGAATGCCCGATCGATCCACAGGCGAAAGCCGCCTTCCAGACGGCGTTGCCGCACGCTGTGTTGCGCTTCGATCAAGGCCTGACGCAGGGTGTAGATGCCCTGCCCGGTCACGCTCGACAGCACGATCTGCGGCGCATCGGCATAAGGGCCCGGCGCCAGCAAGGCTTTGACCTGCTCACAGACGATCTGCACACGAGCCTCATCGACCCGGTCGCATTTGCTGATCGCCACCAGTGCCCGGGGGATGCCCAGCAGTTCGACGATGGCCAGGTGCTCGCGGGTTTGCGGCATCACCCCGTCGTCGGCAGCCACCACCAGCAGCACCAGATCGATGCCCTGCGCCCCGGCCAGCATGTTGTGGGTGAAGCGCTCATGACCGGGTACGTCGATAAAACCGCTGAGGCCGGCGCCCGGTTCCAGGGCGGCGTAGAGGTAACCAAGGTCGATGGTCATGCCTCGCTCACGCTCTTCCCGGCGTCGGTCACCAGATTGTCCGGTCAGTGCCTGGAGCAATGCGGTCTTGCCGTGGTCGATGTGCCCTGCGGTGCCGACGATCACTTTGCCGGATCCCCTGCTTGCAACTGACCGAGTTGCGCCAGCCACGCCGGCTCGTCGTCCAGTTGGCGCAAGTCCAGCCACAAGGCGTCGTCGTCGATGCGCCCGAGCACCGGAATCGGCAGGCTGCGCAGGTTCTCTTCCAGACCGTGCAGCCAACGACCGCGCAGACGCTTGGAGCAGTTCGGCCGCAGGCATAGCGCCGCACCCGGCAAGCGCGCCACCGGCTGGCTGCCACTGCCGATCATGCCCAGCGCCGGCTCTGCACTGACGCTCCAGGCAGCGCCTAACACGTGCGCCAGGGACGGCAACAGCCGTTGAGCCTGGGCGAAGATATCCGCCTGGGGCCGGGTCAGCAGCCGCAGGCTTGGCAGCCGCTCGGCCAGCCGGTCCGGGTTGCGGTACAGGCCGAGCACCGCTTCGAGGGCGGCGAGGGTCAGTTTGTCGACGCGAAGTGCACGTTTCAGCGGGTTTTTCTTGATCCGTGCGATCAGTTCCTTGCGCCCTACGATCAAACCGGCCTGGGGACCGCCGAGCAGTTTGTCGCCGCTGAAGGTGACGATGTCTGCGCCATCGAGCAGCGCCTGTCGCACCGTCGGCTCGGCCGGCAGGCCCCAGCGCGTGAGGTCCAGCAAACTGCCACTGCCGAGGTCCTCCAGCAGCGGCAAGCCATGCTGATGCGCCAGTTGCGCCAGCTCCGCGGTGGGCACATGGGTAGTGAAGCCCTGAATGTTGTAGTTGCTTGCATGCACGCGCATCACCAGACCACTGCGCGGGCCGATAGCGGCTTCGTAGTCACGGGCGTGGGTGCGGTTGGTGGTGCCGACTTCATGCAACTTCACCCCGGCGCGGGCCATGATGTCCGGGATGCGAAAGGCGCCGCCGATTTCGATCAGCTCGCCCCGGGAAATGATGCCTTCCTTGCGCGCGCCCAGGCTGTTGAGGGTAAGCAGCACGGCGGCGGCGTTGTTGTTGACCACGGTCACCGCCTCCGCGCCAGTCAGCTCGCGAATCAGGCCTTCGATCAGATCGTCGCGGTCGCCACGCTTGCCGCTGTGCAGGTCGAACTCCAGATTCAGCGGATAACGCGCGGCCATTTGCACTGCGTCTATGGCTTCTTCCGGCAGCAAGGCACGCCCCAGGTTGGTGTGCAGCACCGTGCCGGTGAGGTTGAACACCCGGCGCACATGGCTGCGATGCTGATTGGCCAGCCGCTCACCCGCCCTGCCCGCCAGCACTTGTGGGGCGAGTTCAACGGCGTCGAGTTGTCCGACCAGTACCGGTTCGCGCAAGTCGTCGAGCAACTGTCGCAGGCTGGCGAGCAAGGCATCGCGCCCATAACGTTCGGCCAAAGGCTGACACGCCGGGTCGCGCAGCAAGCTGTCGATGGAGGGCAGGCGCAAGGCTGGGCTGGCGGATCGGGCAGACATCAGGCGCTCCGGCAAAGATGGACCGCCTGAGTGTAGACGTTCGCGTCAGTCGCCTCCGGGGGCCAGCAGCAGATTGGGCGCCGGACGCTGAAAGCCTTCCTGCTCCAGGCGCATGTCGAGCATCAGGCTGCTCAGGTCGGCGGACAGCGCTTCGCCTTCGGCGTCGCACTCCAGGTAGATCTGCTTGAGGTAGCTCTGGCAGCCGGGACAGGTTTCGGCGCGCAACGGGGCTTTGTCGGCAGCGTGGCGGTCGCTGTCGAAGCTGACGTATTGCAGGCCCTTGCTTTGCTCGCAATACACGCACTTGACCCGCACCACATGCCATTCGCAGGCGCACAGCGAGCACACCAGATAGCGCAGACCGTTGTATTTGCCGCGATGGCGAATCACCCCGGCCATGGCCGGTGAACCACAGGCCGGGCATTGGTTGAGGCTGGAGCCGGGTTTCAAGGCGAGGTCTGGCGTCGTCAGCAACCAATGACTCCACGCGACCTGCAATGCCGCGCCGAGAAACGGCACCAGGGCCGCCGGCAACAAGCTGAACTGGCCGCTGACCAAGGCCAGCGCCCAGGTCTTGAGCTGCCCGGCGCTGGCGTTGCGCAACGTCGCCACAGCCTGTTCCACCGCCGGTTGCGCGGCGGGTTGATAGCGCTTCAACAAACCGTGCAGGAACGGCAACCAGGCGTCTTCGCGCACCAGGCCGTCGGCGGCGAACGGCGGTAGACCGTGCTCCAGGCAGCGCCGGATACGTTGCGGATCCGGCACGGCCGCGTCGGGCGGATCATCCATCAGACGCTGCTGCTCGTGACATAACCCGGCAATCAGGCGCAGGTACTCGGCCAAGGGATGCCCTTCGGCCAGACGCTCCAGGCGCAGCGCGCGCAAGGTGAACAGGTTGGGTGGTGGCAGGTGCAGAAACGGCGGTGCCGTGGCCGCCGCTTCGATCTCTCCAGGCTCCAGAATGGTGGCCAAATCGTTATCCTTTTTTGCTCAAGGGCGGGTCGGGACGCTCGTCACGCGTCACCTCGCGATACCACAGTTCGTGGTGTTTCTTCGCCCAGGCGCGGCTGACCCAGCCATGCAGCATGGCGCTGACCGAGCCCTTGATCCAGATCCCGGCGTAGATGTGCACGATGATGCTCAGGATCAGCACGAAACCGGCCAAGGCATGCAGCAACATCGCCCAACGGATCATGGTGATGCCGAAGTAGTCGCTGAAATACGCGCGCCAGATCACCAGACCGGTGAACAGCAGCCCGAACATGCACAGCAGTAAAGTCCAGAACAGCAGCTTCTGCCCGGGGTTGTACTTGCCGATGGGGGGCACGCCCTCCTCTTCGTTTTTCATCACCCGGTCAATACGCTTGAGCCACAAGCGGTCATTGGCAATGAAGTAATTGGCGCGCCAGAAGCGCACCACCAGCCCGAGGAACAACAGAAACATCAACACGCCCATGAACGGGTGCAGGATGCGTGTCCAGGGACCGCCGCCAAACAGGTTGCTCAGCCAGAACAGCGCCGGGTGGAACAACGCCAGCCCGGACAGCCCGGCCATGAAAAACAGGATCGCCACCAGCCAGTGGTTGGTGCGCTGGTTGGCGGTATAGCGAAGGATCTCTTTGCGGATCATGACCTGTTCTCCCGCTTCGGATCATAGGTGTGCACCGACGGATCGACCTCGTGCACCGCCGGGTCATTGCCTGGCGGCAGTTCGTCCTCTTCGACGATCTGCGGGCCAACGCGCACGTAATGGAAGAACCCGGCCAGCACCGCCGCGCCCATCGCCAGCAGCGCCAGGGGTTTGCTCACGCCTTTCCACAGGCCCACCAACGGACTGATCGCCGGGTCGGCGGGCAAGCCAGCGTAGAGCTTGGGCGTGTCGGCATGGTGCAGCACGTACATCACATGGGTGCCGCCGACGCCGGCGGGGTCGTACAGACCGGCCTGGTCAAAACCGCGACTCTTGAGGTCGACGATGCGCTCGGCAGCGTGCTCCTTCATGTCTTCCTTGGAGCCGAAGACGATGGCCCCGGTCGGACAGGTTTTCACGCAGGCCGGCTCCAGCCCTACGGCCACCCGGTCCGAACACAGGGTGCATTTGTAGGCCTTGTGATCCTTTTGCGAGATGCGCGGAATGTTGAACGGGCAACCCGTGATGCAGTAGCCGCAACCGATGCAGTGGTCCTGGTTGAAATCGACGATGCCGTTGGCGTGCTTGATGATCGCACCGGGGCTGGGGCATGCCGCCAGGCAACCGGGCTCGGCGCAGTGCATGCAGCCGTCCTTGCGAATCAACCATTCCAGGTTGCCGGCATCGTTTTCGTGCTCGGTGAAGCGCATCAGGGTCCAGGTTTCGGCGCTGAGGTCCTGCGGGTTGTCATAGGTGCCGTGGTTGTGGCCGACCTCGTCGCGCAGTTCGTTCCATTCCGAGCAGGCGACCTGGCAGGCCTTGCAGCCAATGCACTTGGTGGTGTCGATGAGCTTGGCGACTTCCTCCTGATTGCGCACCGAGGACGGTACGGTGGTGGTGGCCGAGCGGGCAATGATGTCTTGGCTGGCCATTTAGATTTTCTCCACGTTGACCAGGAATGACTTGGATTCCGGGGTCTGGGTGTTGCCATCGCCGAGGAACGGCACCAGGGTGTTGGTCAGGTAACCGTGGCGCGTCAGGCCGGTGAAACCCCAGTGCAGCGGGATACCGATCTGGTGCACCACTTGATTGTTGACCTGCAACGGCCGAATCCGCTTGGTCACCACCGCCACTGCTTCAATATGCCCGCGCTTGCAGCTGACGCGCACACGGTCGCCGGCGACGATGCCTTTCTCCTTGGCCAGCACTTCGCCGATCTCGACGAACTGCTCGGGCTGGGCAATCGCGTTGAGCTTGCAGTGCTTGCTCCAGAAGTGGAAATGCTCGGTCAGGCGGTAACTGGTGGCGGCGTACGGGTAATCCTTGGCCACGCCGAGGGAGTCCCACACCGAGTCGAAGATCCGCGCCGCCGGGTTGCTGGTGGCTTTCTTGTTGTCCGGGTGCATCGGGTTGATGCCGATGGGCGTTTCGAACGGCTCATAGTGCTCGGGGAACGGCCCTTCGTTCATCTTGTCGACGGCAAAGAACCGCGCCACGCCTTCGGGGTTCATGATGAACGGGTTCATCCCGGCTTCCGGCGGCACATCGGCCTTGTAGTCAGGCACGTCGGTGCCGCCCCAGGCTTTGCCGTTCCACCACACCAGGCGTTTTTTCGGATCCCAGGGTTTGCCTTGCACGTCAGCGGAGGCACGGTTGTAGAGAATCCGCCGGTTGGCCGGCCAGGCCCAGGCCCAGCCCTGATGTTGATGCATGCCGTATGGGTCGCTGTTATCGCGCCGGGCCATCTGGTTGCCCGCCTCGGTCCAGCTGCCGCAGAAAATCCAGCAGCCGGACGCCGTGCTGCCATCGTCCTTGAGCTGAGCGAAGCCGGCGAGTTGGGTATTGGCCTTGATAGCCGCGCCAGTGGCGTCGGTGAAGTCGGCGGTGGCGGAACCGTTGATTTCCTTCGCCAGTTCCTCCGGCGAAGGTTCGTCGGCGATCTTGTAGGGCCAGGACAGTTTGAGGATCGGGTCGGGGTATTTCCCGCCTTCGCTCTGATAGCGTTGGCGCAAGCGCAGGAACAGCTCGCTCATGATGCGAATGTCGGTTTGCGCTTCACCAGGGCCATCGGCGCCTTTCCAGTGCCATTGCAACCAGCGGCTGCTGTTGACCAGCGAACCGTCTTCTTCGGCGAAGCAGGTGGTGGGCAGGCGAATCACTTCGGTCTGGATGTCGGCGCTCTTCACATCGTTGAACGGCCCGACGTTGCGCCAGAACTCCGAGGTCTCGGTGGCCAGCGGGTCCATCACCACCAGCCATTTGAGTCTGGCCAGCGCCGCCATCACCCGGTTCTTGTCGGGCAACGCGGCGATCGGATTGAAGCCCTGGCACATGTAGCCGTTGACCTTGCCCTGGCCCATCAGGTCGAACACCTTGAGGATGTCGTAGTTGGGAATGTCCAGCTTCGGCAGGTACTCGTAGCACCAGTTGTTCTCAGCCGTGGCGTTGGCGCCGTACCAGGCTTTCATCAGGCTGACGTGGAACTTGCCGTAGTTCTGCCAATAGGACAACTGCCCCGGCCGCAGCGGTTTTTGCGTGCGTTTGACGATGTAGGCGTTGTAATCCTGCTCGGCGTCACCCGGCAGCGTCAGGTAACCGGGCAACGAGTTGGACAAAAGACCGAGGTCGGTCAGCCCCTGGATGTTGGAGTGCCCGCGCAAGGCATTCACGCCCCCGCCCGGCATGCCGACGTTGCCCAGCAGCAATTGCACCATGGCGGCGCTGCGGATGATCTGCGAACCGATGGAGTGCTGGGTCCAGCCCAGGGCGTAGAGAATCGTCATGGTCTTGCCCGGTTGCGAGCAGGTGGCGATTTCTTCCCAGATCTTTTTCATGGCATCGACCGGCATGCCGCAAATCTGACTCGCCAGGTCGATGTTGTAGCGGCTGTAGTGCTGCTTCATCAGTTGATAGACGCAACGCGGGTCTTGCAGCGTCGGGTCGACCTTGGCAAAACCGTCCTCACCGAGCTCGTAACCCCAGCCGGACTTGTCGGTGTAGGCGCGTTTGGCGACGTCGTAGCCGCTGAAAATCCCGTCTTCGAAGCCATAGCCGGCTTTGACGATGAACGACACGTCGGTGTAATTGCGCACGTATTCGTGCTGGATCTTGTTCTCGGTCAGCAGGTAGTTGATCAACCCGCCCATGAAGGCGATGTCGGTGCCGGTGCGGATCGGCGCGTAATAGTCGGCCACCGAGGCCGTGCGGGTGAATCGCGGGTCGACCACGATCAGCCGCGCCTTGTTGTGCGCCTTGGCTTCGGTCACCCATTTGAAACCGCAAGGGTGCGCTTCTGCTGAGTTGCCGCCCATCACCAGAACCAGGTTCGCGTTGGCGATATCGGTCCAGGTATTGGTCATGGCGCCACGGCCATACGTCGGGGCAAGACTTGCCACCGTCGGGCCGTGTCAGACACGCGCCTGGTTATCAAACCCCAGCATGCCGAGACTGCGAATGACCTTGTGGGTGATGTAGCCCGCTTCATTGGACGCTGCCGAGGCCGCGAGGAAGCCGGTGGTCAGCCAGCGGTTCACCGTTTGCCCCTGGGCGTTTTTCTCGATGAAGTTGGCGTCGCGGTCGGCCTTCATCAGGTCGGCAATGCGATTGAGCGCGTCATCCCAGGACACCCGCGTCCATTCGCTGCTGCCGGGCTTGCGTACCTGCGGGTATTGCAGGCGACCGGGGCTGTGAATGAAGTCCAGCAGGCCTGCGCCTTTGGGGCACAGGGTGCCGCGGTTGACCGGGTGGTCGGCGTCACCTTCGATGTGGATGATGCTTTGCGCGACATTCTTCGCCGCATCGCCCTGGCTGTACATGATCACCCCACAGCCGACCGAGCAATACGGGCAGGTGTTGCGGGTTTCATGGGTGTGGGCGAGCTTGAAGTGGCGCACCTGTTCGGCAAAGGCTGGCGTCGGGGCCATGCCCAACGCACCCAGGCTAGAGCCTGCAAGGCCGATACCGGCGACCTTGAAGAACTGACGACGGCTGAGGTCCATCGTGCACTCCTGATCAGTTGGAAATCCGGTACTTTTCCCGGATTTTTCACAACAAACATGGTTGCGGCAGACGGGCTGCCGACACTGAAACTCTAGTCAAGGCTGTCGAAATCGCGATGAAACCCGACCGTCGGGCATTCTCGGGGGCGACGCGGTCACCTGTATGAGCGAGCCTGCTCGCGATGGTGAGTCAGTCAAGCGAGTGTCGACTGACACTCCATCGCGAGCAGGCTCGCTCCTACAGGGGCTTGGCGCTTATCATGGCGCCATATCCAACCCAGCCTTGACGAGACTGCGCATGACTTTCGATTTTGATCAGGTCTTCGACCGCCACAACACCGGCAGCACCAAATGGAGCCGCTACCCGGCCGACGTGCTGCCAATGTGGGTCGCCGACATGGATTTCGCCGCACCGCCGGTGATCATCCAGGCCCTGCAAAAACGCCTGGAACACCCGATGGTCGGCTATAGCGTGGCCCCGGACGACTTGCGCGAGGCCATCGTGGCCGACCTGTGGAACAAATACGCCTGGCGCGTGGAGCCCCAGGAACTGATCTTCCTGCCGGGCGTCGAGTCGGGCTTCAACATGGCGCTCAAGGCCCTGGTGCAACCGCAACAGAATGTCGTGGTGCAGGTGCCGAATTACCCGCCGCTGCGTCATGCCCCGGGCCATTGGGGATTGAACAAGGTCGAGCTGGGCTTCGAGGCGCAGCCTGATGGTACCTACGCAACGCCGCTGACGACCTTGAGCCAGTCGCTGCAAGGTGGCGGCGCGCTGCTGTTGAGCAACCCGCACAACCCGCTGGGCAAAGCATTCCCGCGCGCCGAGTTGCAGGCCATTGCCGATATCTGCCTGGAGCACGACGCCTGGATCATCTCCGACGAAATTCACGCCGAGCTGTGTTACGACGGTCGCCAGCACATTCCGATGGCGACGCTGAGCCCGCAAATCGCCCAGCGCACCATCACCCTGATGTCGGCCAGCAAGGCCTACAACATCGCCGGGCTGAAAACCTCGTTCATGATCATTCAGGACCGCCACCTGCGTGAGCGCGTCAACCAGGCCCGTTGCGGCATGGTCGACAGCGTCAACCCCCTGGGCCTGGAAGCCACCCGCGTCGCCTACAGCGAAGCCGCGCCCTGGCTGAACGAACTCAAGGCCTACCTGCAAGGCAACCGCGATTACCTGGTCGAAGCCGTGCGCAGCCGCCTGCCGGGTATCAGCATGAACGTGCCGCAAAGCACCTACCTGGCCTGGCTCGATTGCTCGGCGCTGGGGCTGGACAACCCGCAGCAGTTTTTTCTCGAACAGGCCAAAGTCGGTTTGAGCGCCGGCCTGGACTTCGGCGATGACTGCCAACAGTTCGTGCGCCTGAACTTCGGCTGCCCGCGCTCATTGCTGGAAGAAGGCATCGCGCGGATGGAGCGCAGCTTGCGCAACCTCCGCGCCTGACACCGGCCCAGGAATTGCGTACCCGTGCACGGCCCATTGCAGGAGCTAGCTTGCTCGCGATGGACGTCAACGATAACGCGTGTAACCAGACTGAACGCGGCGCGCGTGAGCTTTATTGCCTGGATCGCCGCACCGGGGTGCCGTGCTGCGGGCATTGGCACTCGCCTCGTGCTACCTGCGCGGGATGCCGGTGGCATCGGGTGGCTGACCCTGTCACCCGTTTGCTTACTTCATCGCCGAAGCAATCACTTCCACCAGGCTGAGTTGAGTAAAGGGTTTCGACAGCCTGGGCAGTTTGGTGGCGAATCCTTCCAGTCGCTCGGCATAACCGGTGGCCAGGATAATCGGTACGTTGGGGTCCAGTGTGCGGATCGCATCCGCCAGTTGCGCACCACTCATCTGCGGCATGGCCATGTCGGTGATCACCAGGTCAATGCTCTGTTGCCCCGTAAACAATTCGAGTGCCTGGACACCGGAGGTGGCGCTGATGACCCGATGCCCGAGGTCTTCGAGCAACAGGCAGGTGCTGGTCAGCACCAGGCTGTCGTCATCCACCACCAGGACGCACAGGCGTGGCACATCCGGCGCCACGGGTTTATCGGCAACCAGGTTGGCCGCCACGCTCTCGGTAGCGACGGGCAACCACAGTTCCGCCGTGGTGCCCTGATCTTTCTGGCTCTTGAGCACCAACCGTCCGCCCAATTGCGCGATACAGCCGTGGACCATCGACAACCCCAGCCCGGTGCCCTTGCCCAGTCCTTTGGTGGTGAAGAACGGGTCCATCGCTGACGCCAGCGTCGCCTCATCCATGCCTTCCCCGGTATCGGTGACACTCAGGCACACATAACGGCCGGCAGCCAGTGCCGGGCGGCTGCCCTTGTGGATCTCTTCGGTTCGCGTGCTGATGACGATCTTGCCACCATGGGGCATGGCATCACGGGCGTTGGTGGCCAGATTCAACACGGCCAGTTCAAGTTGGTTGACGTCGGCCATCACTGGCTCGACATCCGGAAGGAAACGCGTTTCCAATTCCACTGACGGCCCCAACGAACTGCGCAGCAGACCGGAGATTCCCTGCACCAGGGCCGGTATCTCGACAGGTTCCGACTTCAGTTCCTGACGCCGTGCAAAAGCCAGCATGCGCTGGGTCAGGGAAACACCGCGCAAGGCACCCTGGGTCGCGTTGTCCAGCAATCGCACGACTTTCGGGTCATCCGCCAGACGCTTGCGCACGATTTCCAGATTGCCAAGGATGACGGTCAACAAATTGTTGAAGTCGTGGGCGATGCCGCCGCTGAGTTGGCCGATGGCCTGCATTTTCTGCGCCTGGAACAGCGCTTCGCGGGTTTGCTCCAGCGTCTGCTGGGCGAGTGTCGATTCGGTGATGTCACGGGTGATCTTGGCGAAACCGAGCAAGGTACCGGTCTCGCCCCGGATCGGATCGACCACGACATGCGCCAGAAACCGTGTGCCGTCCTTGCGTACACGCCAGCCCTTGCTTTCGAATCGCCCTTCACGGGTCGCGGTGTCCAGGGTTCGCTGCGGCTCACCCGCCTCGCGGTCTTGCGGGGTATAGAACATCGAGAAATGCTCGCCGATCACTTCGCGGGGCAAATAGCCCTTGATGCGCTGCGCACCGAGATTCCAGTTGGTCACGCGTCCATCCGGGGCGAGCATGTAAATGGCATAGTCCGTGACGCTTTGCACCAGCAAGCGGAACTGCTGCTCGCTCTGCTTGAGGACTTCTTCAGCCATTTTGCGGTCGGTCAAATCACGGGTGATCTTGGCAAATCCCAGCAATTTTCCCGAAGGATCGACAATCGGATCGATCACCACGTGGGACCAGAAGTGCGTGCCGTCCTTGCGTACGCGCCAGCCTTCGCCTTCGAATCGCCCTTCGTGAATCGCCGTGTCCAGCGCCCGTTGGGGCAAACCGGCACGGCGGTCCTCTTCGGTATAGAAGCGCGAAAAATGCTGGCCGAGGATTTCCGCCTCCTCGTACCCTTTGAAACGCTTGGCGCCGGCGTTCCAGCTGGTGATGATGCCGTCGGGGTCAATCATGTAGATCGCGTAGTCAATCACCGCATCGATCAACAGGCGGAAACGCTTGTCCTCGAAGGCGTCGGCTTTGCTTTGATCCTTGCTCATTGGGCCCTCGGCACTGGTGTTTAACGGGAGTATGCGGCAAACCGGGCGTTTGGTGAGGCGAAAAAAGAGCAGGACCGTCAGAGCGCGGGGGCAATCGACCACCAACGCGGCAGCAGTTGCCTGACCTTGCTCTCGGCAAACCGGTCATCGATCAACATCACCACACCCTGGTCCTGTTGGGTGCGAATCACCCGTCCGGCGGCCTGTACCACTTTCTGCACGCCGGGAAACAGGTAGGTGTAGTCGTAGCCGGCACCGAAAATCGCCGCCATGCGCCGCTTCAACTGTTCGTTGACCGGGTTGAGCTGGGCCAGGCCCAGGGTGGCGATGAACGCGCCGATCAGCCGTGCACCGGGCAAGTCGATGCCTTCGCCGAACGCTCCGCCCAGCACCGCAAAACCAATGCCCGCGCCGCCTTCGGTGAACTGATCGAGAAACTGCTGACGCTGTTCTTCCGCCATCCCGCGAGACTGCGCCCACAGGGTGATCTGCGGGTGCCGCTCGGCCAGCAACTGCGCCACTTGCTGCAGATAATCGAAACTGCTGAAAAATGCCAGGTAGTTGCCGGGACGCTGGATGAACTGGTTGGCGATCAGCTCGACGATCGGCGCCAGCGAGGCTTCCCGATGGACGAACCGCGTGGAGATCCGGTCGACGATGTGCACTTGCAACTGGTCGGCATGAAACGGCGATTCGACGTCGATGCACACCGTGTCGAGCGGTGTGCCCAGCAGATCGGCGTAATAGTGGCGAGGGCTGAGGGTCGCGGAAAACAGCACGGTGCTGCGTGAGGCGGTCAGGCGTGGCCCGATGAAACCGGCAGGCACCACGTTGCGCAGGCACAGTTGCGAAAGGCATCGTTTGCGGTCGAGGTCGCGCTTGCTGATGTCGAACAGGAACTGCCCATCGAAGAGCTCGGCTACACGACAGAACTGCAGCATCTCGAAGTAGAAACTTTGTAGTGCGCTGTCCAGCCCTTGCGGGTGATCGTTCAGATAGTCGCCGATGCTGGCACTGCACGATGTCAATGCCTGGAGCAGTTTTTCCGGGGCTTTGTCATAGGCCTGGTAGGCGCCCGATTGGAGGTTGTGCAGGGCATTCCATTCGCGGTTGACCCGTTGCAGGGGCTTTTTCAGTGCTTCGGGAGCGGTTTTTCGTACGCCGTTGAGGGTCGCCTGATCAAGGCTGGCGCTGTACATCTGACGGCCACGCTCCACCAGATTGTGCGCCTCGTCCACCAGCACCGCGACAGTCCAGTTGTTGGCTTGGGCCAGGCCGAACAGCAAGGCGCTGAAATCGAAGTAATAGTTGTAGTCGGCAACCACCACGTCCGCCCAGCGGGCCATTTCCTGACTCAGGTAATACGGACAGACCGCGTGGTCCAGCGCGACCTGGCGCAAGGCGCCCTGATTCAATAGCTTGAGCTCACTGGCGGCCTGGCGCGCGGCTGGCAAGCGGTCATAGAAGCCCTGGGCCAACGGGCAGGACTCACCGTGGCAGGCCTTGTCCGGGTGTTCGCAGGCCTTGTCCCGGGCGATCATTTCCAGGACCCGCAAAGGCGGCGCATCGGCGCTTTCAATAATCACCTGGGCAGCGTCCAGTGCCAGCTTGCGCCCCGGGGTCTTCGCCGTCAGGAAGAACACCTTGTCCAGTTGCCGGGGCGCCATGGCCTTGAGCATCGGAAACAGCGTGCCGACGGTCTTGCCAATCCCCGTCGGTGCCTGGGCCATCAGGCAGCGGCCCGTGCTGACGGCCTTGAACACCGACTCGGCCAGATGCCGCTGGCCCGGTCGGAAACCGGCATGGGGAAACGCGAGCAGTTGCGCCGCCCGATTGCGTGCCTCGCGATGGGCCAATTCCTGCTCGGCCCAGTGCAGGAACCGTGCGCAATGCTCCTCGAAGAATGACTTCAACTCGGCCGCGCTGAACGTTTCGAGCAGACAGGTTTCCCTTTCGCTGACGATGTCGAAGTACACCAGCGCCAGGTTGATCCGTTCCAGGTCGAGCTTGCGGCACATCAACCAGCCGTAGACTTTCGCCTGGGCCCAGTGCAATTGGCGGTGGTTGGCGGGTTGCTTGCTCAAGTCGCCACGGTAGGTCTTGACTTCTTCGAGGCAGTTTTGCGCTGGATCGTAGCCATCCGCCCTGCCCTTGACGGTCAGGGTCCGATATTGGCCTTCGAGGGCGACTTCACTCTGGTAGCCCTCGCTGCGCCGGGACGCCACGGTGCGATGGCCGACGATGCCTTCCAGCGCGGTCGGCGACGGTGTGAAGCGCAAGTCGAGGTCACCGACCTTGGCGGTGAACTCACACAGCGCCCGCACCGCGATGCTATAGCTCAAACGTCTTGCTCCGCCCATTGCACGTAGCACACGGCAATCGGCATCTGATGCTCATGGCAAAACTCCAGCCAGCGCAGCTGGTTATCCTGCAGACGATCGCCGGGGCCTTTGACTTCGATCATGCGGTAGGTCTTTTGCTGCGGCCAGAACTGGATCAGGTCCGGCATGCCGGCGCGATTGGCCTTGATGTCCAGCAGCAGGCGGTTGAACCAGTGCTTGAGGTGCTCGGCCGGCAAGCAGTCGAGGGCCTGCTCCAGCAGCTCCTCGCTGAGCACGCCCCAGAACACGAACGGCGACTGCACGCCCCACTTTTGCGCGTAGCGTTCACGAATGGTCTGCCGGTAACAACCGTCATCGAGCTCGGCCAGGCAAGCCTGGAACAGATCGGCACGTCGACTGTGGAAATCCTCACTCAGCAGGTCCACCGGACCGCGCTGGAACGGGTGGAAAAACGCCCCTGGCAACGGCGCGAAGATCGCCGGCCAGCACAACAGGCCGAACAGCGAGTTGATCAGACTGTTTTCAACGTAATGGACCGGCGCAGTCTCTTCGGACAAGTGCGCCTGGACGTGGTACTCCACCGACAAGGCCGGATCGACCCTGGGCAATTGCAGGTCCAGACGCAACATTTCCCGAGGCGACGCCCGCTTCATTGCCGGCCCGCCGAGTTTGCGCCGCAGCCTGGGCAGCAGACGAAGCAATTGTTGCTGTTCGGCGGCGCTTTGCGGCGATTGCCCGGCCTGGGTCGCCAGGTCCAGGGCCAGTTCATACTCCTCGCAGCGCTCCAGTACCCGAATCAGCCGCAGGCGCGCGCCGGGATAGGCGCACTGACGGTACAGGCCCAGCGCGGTAGAGAAATCGGCGATGCGTTCACAGTGCTGGCCGATCTGGAACAGCAGCTTGTCTCGACGTCTTTGCAGCCAGGGATTGCTCAGCGTCAGGCCGTTGATCCGCTCGACAACTTCTGCCAGTGCTTCGCCGGCCTCGAACTGCTGCTGTTGCTCGTGCAGGAACAGGCAGGCGTCCACGTCCTCGCGGCTGCGCAAGCCACGGGAATCGGCGCAGAACTCGACTTTTTCGTAGGTGAAGATGCCAAGGTCGGCCAGGACGAATTCCGACCAGTCCTGGTAAAGATTGCCGAAAAACATCAGGCGCAGGCGATCGCACAGGCCCATGATGGTCAGGCTGAAGAGGCGATCGTCCAGTGTCGGGCACCAGTCGCGGAAGCATTGGGGTTGTGCGAATTGCTCGCTCAGCACCGGCAGCCAGTCGGCTTTTTTGCCCTTGGGTTGATCGATGGCACTGCCCAGGCATTGCAGGATTTCGGCCTTGAGCAGGACCTCGAACAGCGCTTCGAGGGTCAACGGTGCCTGCTCATCAACCCAGCCCAGCGCCAGTAACGGTTCGACGGCGCTGGCGATGTCGCCGATCTCGGGGTAATGCAGCTTGCCGGCCCTGAAGTGAATGCCCTTGCGCATGACCATTCTGACCAGCAGCCCCCGGGATTCACGCGTAAGGCCATTGAACTCGCGAATGAAGCGCTGCTCCTCGACGCTCAGTACATCGGCATAGCGATGTTCAAGCCAATCAAGCACCTGCATGAAGTTGTTGAGGTAATAGAACGGATCGTCGAGAGGGTTTGCAGTCACGGGAAAAAGGGCCATGGCGAGCGAATACTGGTTATGCGTACAGATACCAGTTACGCCCTGTCCGATGCAAACGAAAAGGGATAGAAGGCGACGCAGCCAGGTAATTTTCAACGGGCGTCGAACTTTCTGCCGTTCCATGGCACCAACCGCCTAAGAAGCGCAGTCGTTCGCGACAGTCGCACTGTTTCATTTGAAGTATGAGAGGTGGTTATGAACATCAAGACGCTGGGCTTGCCCCTGGCAATCGCGGCCTTTCTGGCCCTGGCCGGTTGCTCGACACCCACGGTAGTGACGCTGCAGAACGGCACTCAGTACCTGACCAAGGACATGCCGAAAACCAAGACCAAGGACGGCTTCTTCGAATTCGAGGATATTTCCGGAGCCAAAGTCAGAGTCAACGCCAATGACGTGTCCACGATCCGCCGGGAAGACTGAGTAGCGCGTTATAGTTGATCACGTCCCCTGCTTATCCCCATTGGTGTGGCAGGTTTCCATACCTGCCTTACACTGCGATACACCCCGTGCGAGCGATTGTTTGCGCAGGCATCACGTCATGATCCAGGTGAAGCCGAAATGAAAATGCTCACGCCCCTTTTGGCCGCTCTCCTCGCCGCCAGCGCGTGCGCGGCAACCAGCCTGTGCGCAAGTGCTGCCACTTCTTCGCGGGTATTCAAGACCAGTTTCGATTGCGCCACGTCCAGGGCATCCATCGAAAAACTCATCTGTCGCGACCCGCAACTGGCGCAAATGGACATCGAACTGCAGCGCCTGTATCTGTTGGTGCTGACAGACGACCACGCGGTACCGCCACGAAACAAGGTCGAAATCGATCAGCAGTTCTGGCTCGACGCCCGTAATCAGTGCGCCTCTGATCGCGAGCCCAAGGCGTGCACGATCCGCAGTTATGCCGAGCGCGCCTTTCAACTGCGCCAGGGCTCAGCCATTGCCAGGACCAAGGATCCCAGCCGCCTGACTGAAGGCCCCGTGGCCTTTCGTTGCGCGGGATTGAACGCGTTGGTCGCGGCCACCTTCTTTACGGTCGAGCCGGGTGTCGTGTACCTGAAGTGGGCGAACACCTCCGTCACCTTGAACCAGCAGCCGAGCACTATCGGCTCCCGATACAGCGGCAAGGATTTCAGAGGGAGCTACAGCTTCTGGTACGAGGGCGATGACGCCTTGTTGCTGATGCCGGGCTCGGCGGAGATGAGTTGCAAGGCCGAGCCGGTTGGCTGATTGCACACCGGGACCTCCTGTCCCGATGGCCTGAACCCCTTAGCTACCGGTGCGAATCTTGTTCCATACACGGGTGCGAACCCGGTCGATGTTCAGCGGCATGGCTTCGAGGGCGAACAATTTGCCCATCATGTCCGGGCTCGGATAGACCTTCGTGTCGTTCTTGATCGCCGGTTCGATCAGGCTGTCGGCCTGTTCATTGCCATTGGCGTAGTGCACGTAGTTACTGATATCGGCCATGACGTCCGGGCGCAGCAAGTAGTTCATGAAGGCGTACCCGGCCTTTTCATCCGGGGCATCGACGGGCATGGCCACCATGTCAAACCAGATCGCCGCGCCTTCCTTGGGAATCGAATAACCGATGTCGATACCGTTCTTGGCTTCCCTGGCGCGGTTTTCCGCTTGCAGGATGTCGCCGGAGAAGCCGACGGCCACGCAGATGTCGCCGTTGGCCAGATCACTGGTGTATTTGGACGAGTGGAAATAGCTGACATACGGCCGTACTTTCAACAGCAGCGCTTCAGCCTTCTTGTAGTCTTCCGGGTTTTTACTGTGATGCGGCAGGCCCAGGTAGTTCAGGGCGGCGGGCAGCAGTTCCGGGCCGTTGTCGAGAATGGCCACGCCACACTTCTGCAGTTTTTCCATGTTCTCGGGCTTGAAGATCAGGTCCCAGGAATCCACCGGGGCGTTGTCGCCCAGTACTGCTTTGACTTTGGCAATGTTGTAGCCGATCCCGGTACTGCCCCACAGATACGGAAAACCATGCTCGTTACCCGGATCGTTGGTCTGCAAGGCCTTGAGCAACACCGGATTGAGGTTTTTCCAGTTCGGCAACTGGCTCTTGTCGAGCTTCTTCAGCGCCTTGCCTTCAATTTGCCGCGCCATGAAGTGATTGGACGGAAACACCACGTCATAACCGGATTTGCCGGTCATCAACTTGCCATCGAGGGTTTCATTGCTGTCATAGACGTCGTAGGTGAAGGCGATACCAGTGTCTTTCTGGAAATTTTTCGTGGTGTCCGGTGCGATGTAGTCCGACCAGTTGTAGATCTTGACGGTGTCAGCGGCCTGACTGATTGAAGCGGCGAGCATCAGCGGCGCCAGGGTCAGTGTCTTTCGGATCATGAGTCGATTCCTGTAGAGGTTGTTTTTGTTTGGCAGGCAATCAAGGGATCAGCTTTCAATTTTCTATTTTCAAAAAATCAACACGTAGGTCTTGCGCACGGTTTCCTGGATGTCCCAGATGCCGAGGGTGTTGGCTGGCAACATCAGTGCATCGCCGGCTTCTATGTGCAGGGTGTCGCCGCCGTCATCCGGGGTGAAGGTGCAGCGGCCCTGGATGAAGTGACAGAACTCCTGGGCGACGATCTGCCGCCGCCAGCGACCGGGCGTGCATTCCCAAACCCCGGTTTCGACGCCGTCGTCGCGTTCGACGCTGGTGGTCGATGCGACGGCCACGGGCAAGCCCAGCGGCACGGCGACCGGGCTGGACGCTTGCAGAGTGAGGGTTGCGGTGTTTTTGAATTGCGTGATGCTCATGGGAGTACCTTTCGATGAAGCCTGTAGATGAAGATCGCGTCGGTCAGTGCATGAAACCTTCCATGAACCCCGCGACCCCGCTGGCAAGCTTGCGCCGCCAGGGCGCGGTGGCCGGATTGGCCAGGGTCTGGTCTTCATGGACGAAGCTGCGGATGATCGCGTTGTAGCCCAGCCAGCGGCAGGGTTCGGGCTCCCAGGCCCTGAGCGCATCGAGCCCGCGCCGGGGGATGACCCACGGCTGGTGAACCAGCTCGGTGTCGCGCTGCAGAATCAGGTCGGCAAGGGTTCGCCCACCCAGGTTGCTGGCGCCCACGCCCTCCCCGCCATAGCCGCCGGACAAGGCGATGCCACTGGCCTGGTCGCAGAGCATGTGTGGCTTGAAGCGCCGCGACATGCCCAGGTTGCCGCCCCAGCCATGGGTGATCTGCACGTTCTTGAGCTGCGGGAACAGCTCACTGAACAGGTAACGACGCAGCTCGATTTCGCTACTGGTCAGGTTGAAGTCATGGCGCAACTTGCCAGCAAACTGGTAGCCGCCGCGCGCGCCGAAGATCAAACGGTTGTCAGCCGTGCGCTGGCCGTAGGTGACCTGACGGCTGCTTTCACTGAACGCCTGGCCGTTGCTCAGGCCAATTTCATCCCAGGTGGCCGCAGATAAAGGCTCGGTGGCGACGATCAGGCTTTGTACCGGCAATTGGTAACGCCCGAGCGGCGGCAGCGTGACCGAATAGCCTTCCACCGCCGGCACCACCCAACGGCTGCGAACCGAGGCTTGCACGGTGCGCAGGCTACCCGCCTGCCAGTGGGTGACCGGGCTGTTTTCGTAAATCCTGACGCCCATGCGCTCGACGGTGCGCGCCAGGCCGCGTACCAGTTTGGCCGGGTGCAGGGTGGCGACGTGCGGTGCGTAGATTCCGCCATAGGGCTTGGCGATGCGGATTTGCTGCGCCAACTGTTGGGCACTGAGCCAGCGATAATCGTTTTCATTGAGGCCCTGGCGGTGGAGCGAGTCCAGATACTGGCGCAGGCTCGACTCTTGCTCCGGGTAGCGGGCGGCACAGTAAAGCACCCCGCCCTTGCGGTAATCGCATTCGATACCTTCACGTTCGAGGACGATCTGCACTTCGTCAGGAATGCGGTGCAGCAGGTCATAGGACGCCCTGCGCTGTTGCGGTGACAAAGGGGCCAGCAACCGGTCTTCGCCCAGCAGATTGCCCATCAGCCAGCCGCCATTGCGCCCCGAGGCGCCAAAACCGGCGGTCTGCGCCTCGATGATGGCAATGTTCAGCTCCGGTGCCTGGCGCTTGAGGTAGTACGCGGTCCACAGGCCGGTGTATCCGGCGCCGATGATCGCTACGTCGAGATCCAGATCCTGATCCAGTGCCGGACGAGCGAGTAACGGCTCGTCGAGTTGGTCCATCCACAAACTGATAGTGCGCCACGCCGGCATGCAAGACTCCGCCACTCAAACTTCGATGGCGGTGATCCTAGTGCGTGGGCTCAGAGGCTGTCTTGCGCGCGTGCACGCAAAGAAATTTGTTTGACGTAGGCTTTGGGCGACTGGCCGGTGTGCTGGCGGAAACAGCTGTAGAACGCCGACAGCGAATTGAACCCGGCGGCAAAGGCCAGTTCGTCGATGCGCACCGGCGGCGTGGCGCTGTCCAGGGCCGCGAGCAGGTGTTGCAGGCGTGCCTGGTTGACGTAGCGATAGAAGCTCTGGCCCAGCACCTGATTGAGCAGATAGGAGATTTGATTACGGCTGTAGCCGCACTCCTTCGCCACCCGCTGCAAGTCGAGTTCAGGGTCGAGATAGGGTTGCTGGTGCTGGAAGTACTGCTGCAAGTCGTCCGCCATGAAACTCAGCTGACGCGGCGACAGGCCGAGTCGACTGACCGCGGGCCGTTGTGGCCCGGTGGTTTTACTGGCGGGCTGCTCGTGCACCAGGGAGGCGTATTCGTTGACCCGCCAGATCAGTCCGTCGCGCACGGTGATCGCTTCACTGGCGCGGAACGACACCAGGCCTTCACCGCCGCGCAGGGTGATGCGGTACTGGATGAACGCGGTGTTGCCGTCCAGGCGAATGCGATCGGAGTGTTCCAGCGCCTCATCCGGGTCCCTTGGCATGCTGTTGCGTACGTATTCGCGCAGTTCGTCCAGGCCCATGACCCGGTTCTGGAAAAAGTCGCTGTATTGAACATCGGGGTGGTACAGCGCCATGACGCCATCCAGGTCCCGGTGTTTCCAGCGCAGGTGATAACGCATGACCGTTTCGCCCGTGGCCTGGGTTTGCTGCGGGCCATCATCCTCGGCGTGCATAGGCATCTCGACGAAAAGCAACGAGCTTGCCGAACTTCTGCCGCCGCTTCAATGAGCAACGGCAGGCACCCCATCATCGAAGATCAGCCAGGACGTGCTCTGGACCAAGAAAACAACCGGCAATCGCCAAACGGACTGAAAAAAACACATGATTTTCACATCCGGGTGCTACTTTTAAAGTCTGTCACCGGTTGAACCAACGAAGGTTCTTCCCACCTACCATGAGCTAATGGAAGCGCTCGATGAAGAAGGCGGGCAACATATGAATAAAGGCTTCAGTAAGGTCACCTTTCCAAACGCCTGCCAGCTGATGCGCTGGCATTTTCATCCCATGGGTTTCGAGGCGAGCATGGATGCCCCGGGCAGCATGATTGCCCGCCTGTTCGATCGAGCCACTGGCGAGACCATGATCGCCATTGCCGGTATACCTTGTGCAACCGTCATGAATGCAGCCGATGTAGAGCGAATAATCGAAGCCGTCGAGGATGAGCTGGAAGCGTTCGTTCCCCCGGTGGCCCTAAGGAGCTATGCCTGAAGGCCGAACCTCACGAAAAAGCCCACATTTTGTGGGCTTTTTGTTGGCCGGGATATAAAGCCTCAGGCTGAGCTCTTGCAGTCCCGGTGATCGACAAAAAACGCCTTGCCCTTGCCGATGCGGTCTGAAGCCTTGGGCATATTCACCGCCTGGGTATCCTGGGCATCGACGTACCAGTAGCAATGGCTGACGGCCCGGGTAATGCCGACGTAAGCCAGCCGCAGGATCTCGTCCTTCTGCGCGGTGTCATACGGCTCGCTGTCGCCGGCCTTGCCCAGGCCCGCCATGCGGTAGACCTGGTTCTTGTACGGTGAACTGGTCAAGTGCTGGCAGTCGCCGAGCAGGAACACGGCATCGGCCTGCAAGCCCTTGGCGCTGTGATAGGTCAGTTGTTTCAGGCGCCGGGCTTCGTACGGCAAGCTAGAATCTACATTAACTACAGGCTGAATATGCTGCTCTA
Organism: Pseudomonas moorei; assembly: GCF_008801475.1. Lineage (GTDB taxonomy): Bacteria > Pseudomonadota > Gammaproteobacteria > Pseudomonadales > Pseudomonadaceae > Aquipseudomonas > Aquipseudomonas moorei. The sequence goes on from NZ_VZPP01000003.1 coordinate 134,853, forward strand.
TCAATAACTTATCGCTGCTTTTTCGATATAACATCAAGATTGAATCGCCCTTGCGGTAATGCTCCATCAAGCGCTTGGCCATGCCCTGATCGTCACGATCCAGCACGTTGACCGGCCACAACTCCTTGGGCGCGCCGCTGGCCCTGGCCTTCTTGCCGGGGATCGCTGGCGCGGCGCGGACGATGTGTTCGGCGGCGTCGATGATGTGTTGGTGGCTGCGATAGTTGTCGCTGAGCATGACCCGGGTGGTGCTCGGCGACGAAAACTCCTTGTTGAACTCCATGAAATAACTCGGCGAACTGCCGCGCCAACCGTAGATCGACTGCCAGTCGTCCCCCACGCAGAGCAAAGACGAGCGCTGCGCACCACGCCCGACGTGCATGGCCGGGCCACGACTGCGGATTTCGGCCAGGCTGGCGCGAATCCACGAGACGATCTGCGGCGAGACGTCCTGAAACTCGTCGATCATCAGGTGCGAAAGCGGCCGCAACAGCTCGTCGCTGAGGAGCTTGAGGTTTTCCGGGGAATGTTCGCTGAACAAGGCGAACATCCGGTTGTAGGTCATGATTGGCGGTTTCTGCTCGAGCAGATGATCTTCCAGCGCTCGCCAGAACAGACTCAATGCCTCGAAGAAAAACCGGTCCGGATCGTCCTTGGCAAAACTCATCTGGCTGACGGCGTTCGGTACATCCAGGCCAAGGTTCTCGATAAACCCGGCGGCCGCGACGAAACAATCGAGCAGTGGCGCGGACGCGAGCTCGCCCTTGACCTTGTAATCAAAGCCTGGCCCGGCACTGGCATCGCCGGCCAACGAGGCCAGTACACGCTTTGATGACTCGTAACTATCCAGCCAAATCAATGGCTTACGACAGAAAGCTTGAAACAGTGTGCGCTTTACAGCCCACTCTGCACGGACCGTCAGCTTGGCGTTGGGACGGCTGACCTGCGGGTTTTCCCGAGGATCGAAACCCAGCACGACCCAGGCGTCCAGGGACGGAATGTAGCCGTGGCAATGAAAGGTCGAGCCGTTGATATCGAAGGTCTGGCGATTGGGCTCGATACCTTTGATCGGCCAGGCGCCCGCGCGAAACCACAAATCCTCGACGAAGTCGCACAGTTCCTCATCACGTTTGGCGGCCAGTTCGGTCACGGCCATGCGTTTTTGCACATCCGGATGATCGCGCTCCAGCTCCCTGAGCTGCAAGGCGTGGCGTGACAAGGGTTTGATCAGTTCACGGAAACGCTCATCGCCGGTGTGCAAGGCGTGATAACAGGCGTTCAGTTGCTGGCGTTGGGCATCATTGATGCGCAGGTCGAATGGATTGCTATCGACGTCCTCCTCGCCGTTTTGCCCACGGAAACTGAGGTTTTCAAAGGCCTGCAAGCGTTCGAAGCCGGGCAAGCTGCGGACCATCGGCAGAATCCGCGAGTGGAAAGTGCGCACCAGGTCGCGAGCGTCCTTGAGGTTGAGCGTATGCCCCCAGAGCGCGAACAGTTCGATCAACTTGTTGATGAAGTCCTTGCGTGATTCCCGGGTGAAGGTCACCACCGTCATCGAGCTCAGCTCAAAGCCCAGATAATGCGCCAGCAGCACGATCCGCAGCACCAGGGTCGTCGACTTGCCGGCACCGGCCCCCGCGATCACTGAAGTCGAAGGCGTGTCACTGAAGATCATCTTCCACTGGGCGGCGCTGGGCTGGGCGTGTGCCGGGAGCAAACGCGCGACGTCGGCCTTCATGCGTTTCTTCAATTCCGCGTTCAATGGCAGGCGCCAGTCGTCGAACAGGTGTTCGTCGATGCCGGGCGGACGATGCTCGGTGGAACGCGAGTCGCGAATCAGCAGGACCTGCCGGCCTTCTTCCAACCCTTCGAGCTTGCCCTCTTTATAGCCGTATTCCACCCCCGCCATATGGCCGCTGCGAAAGCCGTCGGCCTGGCCATGCAACCAGGACGCGCGGTGCTGGGCGCGCAGGCGCGTCAGGCCATGGCCGAAGAACCGGGCGGCCAGGCGCTTGAGCAGCGGCATCTCGGCCAGAGGACGAAGTTCAGGCGGAAGATCGGGGGTGTGTTGCGGCACGCGGACGGACTCCAGGGTCTGAGGCTGTTGAGGGCTATGGTGTCTTCATTTGCCGTTGAGTTCTAGTGAAATGCTTATGACTCATTGGCTTATGCGAAGAACTGAAAGCAGGATGATAATGTTTCGAGGCGATTTTCTATCAAGTAAATCGATTGTTATGCAGCACTTTTTACGCTTTTTTTCGATCCTTGCCTGCTGGATGATGCCTGTCATCAACCACCGGTCTCGCTTCATGGCCCCGGCCTGCCGCCCCATGACGAACCTTTCAGGAGACGATCATGCTTGAACTCAGACCTTTCAACTCGCTCGGTGGCGCTCACCATGGCTGGTTGGATGCGCATCACCACTTTTCGTTCGCCGAGTACCATGACCCCAAACGCATGAACTGGGGCAACCTGCGGGTCTGGAACGACGACGTGATCGCCCCTGGCACCGGCTTCCCGCAACACCCGCATCGCGACATGGAAATCATCACCTATGTCCGTGAAGGGGCCATTACCCACCAGGACAACCTTGGCAACAAGGGCCGTACCGAAGCCGGTGACGTACAGGTCATGAGCGCGGGTACCGGGATTGCCCACAGTGAGTACAACCTGGAAGCGACGCCGACCAAGATCTTCCAGATCTGGATCATTCCCAACGAATCCGGCCTGGCGCCGTCCTGGGGCGCCAAGCCGTTCCCCAAAGGCCAGCGTGAAGGTTTCGTGACCCTGGCCAGCGGCAAGGCGGGCGACGATCAGAGCCTGCGCATCCGTGCCGATGCCCGGCTGGTGGCGGCGAACCTCAAGGCCGGCGAAACCGCCGAGTATCATCTGGACAACGGTCGCCGTGCCTACCTGGTGCCGGCAACGGGGGTCATTGAGGTCAATGGCTTGCGTGCACAAGCTCGAGACGGTGTCGCGGTGGCGCAAGAATCCCTATTGCGCGTGACGGCCATCGAGGACAGTGAAATCGTGTTGGTGGACCTGGCCTGATCCAGTAAACGCCAGACAAAAAAGGGGCAACCGTGATGGTTGCCCCTTTTTTTATCCGTCTCGGTGTAGCGAGGAGGCTTGCCTCCTCACCACAGGTCCCTCAGTCACTTGGCGGAGATGGCGCCATCCACGAGGGTTTGAGCTTCGGCCACCAGTTGCTTGAGGTGCTCATCGCCGATGAAGCTTTCCGCGTAGATCTTGTAGATGTCTTCGGTGCCCGACGGACGCGCCGCGAACCAGCCGTTCTCGGTCATGACTTTCAGGCCGCCGATGGCCTGGTCATTACCCGGGGCGTGGCTGAGGATGCTCTGGATCGGCTCGCCCGCCAGTTCGGTCGAGGTGACTTGCGCCGGCGACAGCTTGCTCAGCAGGGCTTTTTGCTCCGGGTTGGCCTTGGCATCGACCCGCACCGAGAACGGCTCGCCCAGCTCATCGGTCAAGGCACGGTAGGCCTGGCTTGGATCGCGACCGGTGCGAGCGGTCATTTCTGCCGCCAGCAGGGCCGGGATCAGGCCGTCCTTGTCGGTGCACCAGACGCTACCGTCCTTGCGCAGGAACGAGGCACCGGCGCTTTCTTCGCCACCAAAGCCCAGGGACCCGTCGAACAGGCCATCGGCAAACCATTTGAAGCCGACTGGCACTTCGTACAGGCGGCGGCCCAGGCGCTTGGCCACGCGATCGATCAAGCCACTGCTGACCACGGTTTTGCCCACGGCCGCATCCGCACGCCAGTGCGGGCGGTTCTGGAACAGATAATCGATCGATACCGCGAGGTAGTTGTTCGGCGCCAACAGGCCGCCGGACGGCGTGACGATGCCATGGCGGTCGTGGTCCGGATCGCAGGCGAATGCCACGTCGAAACGTTCTTTCAGGCCGATCAGGCCCTGCATCGCGTAGCTGGACGATGGGTCCATGCGAATCTGGCCATCCCAGTCGACGGTCATGAAACGGAAGGTCGAATCCACCTGTTTGTTCACCACCTCCAGGTCCAGGCGGTAGTGCTCGGCAATCGCCGACCAGTAGCGCACCCCTGCTCCACCCAGCGGATCGACACCCAGGCGCAGCTTGGCGTCGCGGATGGCATCGAAGTCGATCACGTTGATCAGATCGGCAACATAGGTATTTAGGTAGTCATGACGATGGGTGGTGCTGGCCTTCAGGGCCTGTTCGTAGCTGATGCGCTTGACGCCGGCCAGCTTGTTGGCCAGCAGCTCGTTGGCCTTGGCTTCGATCCACTTGGTGATGTGGGTATCGGCCGGGCCGCCATTGGTCGGGTTGTATTTGTAGCCACCGCTTTGCGGCGGGTTGTGGGACGGCGTGATCACAATTCCGTCGGCCAGCCCCGAAGTACGGCCACGGTTGTAGCAGAGAATCGCATGGGAAACCGCCGGGGTCGGGGTGTATTCATCGCCTGCGGCGATCATCACCGTCACACCGTTGGCGGCGAGCACTTCAAGGGCACTGGCGCCGGCCGGGGTGGAGAGCGCGTGGGTGTCGATGCCGACAAAGAGCGGGCCGTCGATGCCCTGGGCTTCGCGGTACAGGCAGATCGCCTGGCTGATCGCCAGGACGTGCCATTCATTGAAACTCAGGTCGAACGAGCTGCCCCGGTGCCCGGACGTGCCAAAGGCGACGCGCTGGGTGGAGATCGAAGCATCAGGCTGGCCCGTGTAATAAGCCGTTACCAGTCGCGGGATGTCGACCAACAGTTCTGCCGGTGCCGGTTTACCCGCAAAAGGACTGAGTGTCATGCAAAACCTCTGGAATAGAGTGGTTCAGGGATAGGAGCGCAGTTTACTGGCAGTTTGACCATAGTGCGATGGGATCGATCCATGAGTGTGGCCGATGTTTTTCAACCGTGCTCAGTCAATGGCTTCCAGACGCAGGGCATCCCCCAGCAGGCCCAGTGCTCCGGCGAGGTCATGCTCGCTGGCAAAGGTATGACTCAGCCGCAGATGTTGAGCATGCAATCCCTGGAGGCTGAACAGCTCGCCTGGCGCGATCACCACCTGATGTTTGAGCAGGCGCTGAAACACCCGACGCACATCGACGCGGCGCAGCGAACTCACCCAGATGGTCGAGCCGCCCTGAGGCTCGACGAAGTGCAGTGCATCACCCAGTCGCTCTTGCAGCAACTGGGTCATCAGCGCCTTGCTGTCCTTGAGCCGGCGCCGCAGCACCTGCAAGTGATGGTCGATACGACCGTTGCTGTACAGGCGCGCAATGGCTTTCTGGCGAATCGGTGATAGGCGGAAGGCGCGCAACAGAAAGTGCCGTTGTAATTCGGCTCCCAGGTGACGCGAGAGCAGATAACCGAAGGGCGCCTCCGGGCCGATGATTTTTTCGAAGGAGGAAAACACGATCAGTCGTTCGGCCGGCAGCAGATCGCGAAAATGCAGACCTTCAGGCTCGAACCCCAGCTCGCCGTAACAATCGTTTTCCAGCACCTGGCAGTCATGGCGCGCCAACAACTGCGCAACGGCCTGGCGATTATGGTCGGGCGCCCGGCTGCCCCGGGGCATGTTCACCCCGGAGGACACCATGACCAGTCTTACCTGCTCGGTTTCAAGCAGCGCTTCGAGGTGTTCGAGATTCAGCGCTCCGTTGGCCAGCAGCGGCCATTCGATGACTCGCACGTCGGCATCCTGCAACAGGCGCAGCAATGCGCAGTCACACGGCGACTCGACCACCACCGTGGCGCCCCTGAGCGACAACACGGTGATCAGTATTTCCAATACACCACGCAGATCGGCACCAATGTAGACCTCATCGGCATGCCAGCAGCGCACCGGCGAAGAGGTATAACGCGCAGCCAGTGCGGTACGCAGTTCCAGTTCGCCGCACGGTTGTGAAGACGCTTGCGGCTGGCGCGGATACTGCCGCAGCAACTCCCTTTCCAGTAGCAACAGTGGGCTGTCGAGTGGCTGCAGCAAAGCGGGCTCATCGGCGCTCAGGTTCAGCGTGCCGGGGCGCCGCGCGTGGCTGTAGACCATTTCCAGCAGGTCGCTGCCACTGTAGAGGGTACTGATGGAAGGCACCGGCGTAGCGTAATAGCCTGACTTGGCCAATGAATAGACGCGCCCTTCCTTCTCCAGCAGCGAGTAAGCGTATTGAATGGTCGAGATCGATACGTTCAGACGCTGCGCCAATTGGCGCAACGATGGCAGGCGCACGCGTGCATCAGTGGCATGCTCGCTGATCAGGCTGGTCAGATAGCGGTACACCGCCTGATATGCAAAGTCGGTTTCGCGCGGACCTTTCATGGGCAAAAGCCTGTTTCAAAGCGTTTGAAGCTCACCTTCAGCGACCTGCCGACCATTCACCCGAGAGTGGGGCGTCGTCAGGTCCTTCAATGGCCTGCGCATCGGTGCCCGCCCACGCTGCTGCCCCGCCCCCTTGACTGGACACCGGCGCCATGCGGTAAAGCTGTCCGATCAGGCTGACAGGCAAGCCGCTGACGTCGATCATCCATTGCATGATCTGCTCGGCGACCGGCTGGCCCTGCATGGCCCGGTGCAGGTCAGGCAAGGCCACGAGCATGCCTGGATGGCACTTGCGCAGGAAGTGCTCAAGCCTGGCGCCATTCTTGGTGAAAGGCGCAAACAACAGGCACACCAGTTGCGCCTCGCTCAAACCAAGACTGAGTTGAGCCTCGGCCGCCGCTTGCGCGCGTAATTCGTCCAGCGCCGCCGGGTTGCCGAACGCCTCCACAGCCTGCTCGCACAGGCGTTCCGGCAGTTGTCGGCGATGCATCATCACCAAGGTGCGTTGCAGGTATCGGGCGACGCCTGCCTCGTAGGTCTGACCCTGCACGAAGCAGGCTTGCAAGCCTTCAATATGCGCGGCAATGCCCGGGCTGGCGTACTCGTAGTCGTTGAGTTGCCTCGTCAACGTGTCCGCCTTGAAACCAAGAAACTCCGACAACAACGGCCAACGTTCTTCCAGATTACCGACCAATATGTCGTGAATACTGATGAACGTGCTGCGCCGGCAAGCTTCAAACTGCTCGGCCGGACGCCAGGGCACCTGGCCGTGTTCGCCATAAAACGCCTGGTAGCAGTCACTTCCCAGCTCGTCGAGTCGCGCGAACAGGCAGCCGAACTCGGAATCGGGGTGGCTCGTCAATCCGATGCCGGCCTTGGTCGCCGCGCGGTTCAATCCCTCGATGAACTGCTTCTGCTGGCGTGGCGAGTCACCGCTGATCAAGGCGTCGACACCGTGGTTCCAGCGGGCGATTTGTCCATAGAACTCGCCTGTGGCCAGATAACCGTCATCCCAGAGTTCGAGCGGCTCGTCCGAGGTGCGGCGATGGCCGATCATCAACAGGTTCATCCGGTTGGACTCGCGACCGGCCTTCGATATGGGCGCGGCAGGGTCGAAGGGCAGGACTTCGCGGTTCTCGACCATCAACAGTTCAACCCTCGGGTCGTCATGGACGAACAACGCGCTGTAAGTGCGGTCGATGTTATCCAGGGCCGCTGAACTGGTGCTGTTCAAGCGCAACGTCGCCACCCGCAACTGGAATGTCGCAGGCGCCCGCGTGGCAATGGTCAGCTGTGCCGCACGCAGTAACGCCAGGGTGTAGCAACAGTCGCGGGAACCGGACTGGATAGCCAGTACCTTGTAGCTGCCCATTTGCTCCATGCCTCCGGCAGCCACCGCCAGGCGCTGGATCAATAACTGCAATGCGGTGCGTTCGGCACGGGAAAAGAAACTCAGTAAGCGTTGCAATACTTGTTGATAGACATTGTTCATGGCTTGTTCATGGATGTTGGTCATCTTTATTTACCTGATGCTTATAAGTCCGAAGCCGCGCAAATAACTGCGCGCACAGCGCAAGGGGTTGCCTGGAGATGAGTGAATTATCGGGAATGATAGCCAAATGCTAACACTTAAGTTTTCAAGCCAATATGCAGAAGGTTGGGTCGTTGCCAACGCGGCGAACGCCCTCTGCATTGACGAAAAGCCCTGCTGGCAAGGCTTCATCCGTTGGCGCTCGACATCCTAGGAAATGTCCGACAGCGTCCCACAGACGTTTATTACAAGAAATAAAGAAAGAAGTTGCCCCCGAATGTTCGGCAACCCTGTAACCGTGCAGTGTTTTTTGAATTAGTGGCAATGCTGTGCATCGAAAAGTATCGATCGGATACTTGGCCATGACTCATTCCTTGAGATGAAAGTAATCATTCAATTATCAAGGCTTAGATGCTGATTAGAAGCTACAGATAGTCAGCAAAAACCAGTTCAGTTGCTGAACCGGCCCATTGGCAGGCCAATGGGGTGTGTCATGTCGGAAAGTGCTGAAGGCAAAAAGTCCGTGAAGGCACGGACTTTTGCGGGAGCGTCAGGCCGGTTCGACCTGCAGGGCGACTCGTTCGCGGCATGGGCATTCGTCCATGTAGCGATGTGCCTCGACCACCTCGGTAAACGGGAAGACCCGAGTCTTGAGTGGCAGCAGAACGCGGTCCGCGGTCAATTGGTTGATGTCGCGCAAGGCACGTTGCAGTGCGACCTGGTCCTGGATGATGCCCAGTTCCGGCTTGCCGGTGAAGTTGCCGATGCAGTGTACAAAGAACTGAATGTTTTTCTGAAACGCCGCGCAAGCCGGGAACGGTGTCTGGTTGCCACCTTGCAGACCGTACAGCACCAGGCTGCCCCGAGGCGCCAGGACATCGCCAAGCAGCGACATCTGCGGACCACCGAGACCATCGAACACGACATCGACACCACGATTGTCAGTGATCTTGTTGACCCGAATCAGCAGGTCTTCTTCTTCGGTGACGATGACTTTCTCGGCACCCAGCGACAGCAGGTTTTCACGTTCTTCTGCGCTCTTGGTGGCAGCGATCACTCGCACGCCCAAGGCTTTGCCCAACTGAACAAAAGAAGGGCCTGCGCAGTGACTGGCATCGGTCACCAGGGCAAATTGCCCGGGTTTGACCCGTGCCAGATCGACGTAAGCGAAATAGGCGATCAGCAGCGGCGTGTAATGCACGCTGGCTTCAATCGGGCTGAGCACGTCGGGATAGCGGGTCAGCGATGTGCGCGGCAGCACAATCAAATCACCGTAGACCGGATAGTCGTTCGGGCTCTGGGCGGGGAAGCTGGCGACCTTGTCACCCACGGCCAGGTCATCGACACCTTCGCCGACGGCGGTCACGATACCGGCCATTTCCTGGCCAATACCGGAAGGCAGGCGAGCGTGGGACGAGGCCAGGTTCTGACGCCACAGCGTGTCATACCAGCTGATGCCAATGGCTTCGACGCGCACCTGCACTTCGCCCGGTGCAGGCAGAGCCGTCGCATGCTCTTCGCATTTGAGCACCTCGGCTGGACCAAACTTGTGAAAACGGATCGTGCGGGACATCGCAAACCTCGCCAAATAAACCTCTAATGCCTTGAACTCTAGCTGGGCTTTTAACCCAAGACTATCAGTGGCTATTAATAGTCGACATGCCTGTCATTGATTCCGCAGCAGCGGCAACATTGTCAAATGTCGTGAGAAACCGAAGCCGCATTTGTAGGAAAACTGAATTACTCGGTGCAGAGTACCAGCCTTTCCCCGTAATATTCTCGCTGGCCATTGTTCTCATATGGCCGCTCACGTCAAGTTTGCTGACTCTGCCAGGACTCCAGATGAATCGTAATGACCTGCGTCGTGTCGACCTGAACCTGTTAATCGTATTCGAAACATTGATGCACGAGCGCAGTGTGACTCGCGCTGCGGAGAAGCTGTTCCTTGGCCAGCCGGCCATCAGCGCCGCGCTCTCGCGTCTTCGCGGGCTGTTTGATGATCCGTTGTTTGTGCGCACCGGCCGCAGCATGGAGCCCTCCGCCCGGGCCGTGGAAATCTTCGCCCTGCTCTCGCCGGCGCTGGATTCAATTTCCACAGCGGTCAGCCGCGCGGCCGATTTCGATCCGGCCACCAGCACCGCAGTGTTTCGCATCGGACTGTCGGACGATGTCGAGTTCGCCCTGCTGCCGATGCTGCTCAAACGCCTGCGTGCCGAATCGCCGGGGATCGTACTGGTGGTGCGCCGGGTCAACTACATCCTGATGCCGGGGTTGCTGGCATCCGGCGAAATTTCCATCGGTGTCAGCTACACCACCGACCTGCCCGCGAACGCCAAGCGCAAAGTGTTGCGCCGCAGTCAGCCCAAACTGCTGCGTGCCGACACCGTGCCGGGGCCGCTGAGCCTGGATGATTATTGTGCGCGTCCCCATGCGCTGGTCTCGTTCGCCGGCGACCTCAGCGGTTTTATCGATGAGGAGCTGGAAAAGCTCGGGCGCAAACGACACGTGGTGCTCGCCGTCCCGCAATTCAACGGCTTGAGCACCCTCCTCGCCGGCACCGATATTGTCGCCACCGTGCCGGACTATACGGCCGACGCACTGACCGCTGCCGGCGGCGTGCGGGCGGAAGACCCGCCACTGCCGGTGCGCAGCTTCGAGTTGCACATGGCCTGGCGCGGGTCGCAGGACAATGATCCGGGTGAGCGCTGGTTGCGCTCGCGGATTCAGATGTTCTTTGGCGACCCGGATAGTCTGTAACGGAAGTCCACCCGGCTCAAAAAAACTGCTTAATGACAGAAGGTTAACGGCATATACCGGACCTCAAGAAGGCCTATGACGAACCGATGGTCGCCGGCGTTCAGCCAGAAGACAAAAACGCAAAGCCATTGGCACGCGCGAACCCGCAATCACCCTCCGGGGCACGTGCCATCTGGCTGCCCAAGCGCTTCGGGCACTTCTCTATCGAGATCCTGGTAGACAAGGTGTCTGGAGGCATTTGTCGAGACTGCATTTGCCTGGGAGATGCTGCGGTGAACGTCTGATTTCGGACAATCCGGTGCGCCCGGATCGACCTCGGTAGCTACCGCCACATCACCCACAGCTGTCGATCATGTGTTGGACGGTGATTGTGGAGTATCGGGATTGAGTTGCTGGCGTCTGAATTGTCCAGGTGGCTGACCATGTATCTGGCGAAAGCGTCGGGAGAAATAAGCCTCGTCAGCGAAGCCGCACAACCTCGCCACCTCCCCCACCGGTCGTGTTCCATTGAGCAGATAATTGCGCGCCGCGTGCATCCTGCGCTCGAGCACCAGCTCAGTGAAGGTCTTTCCGATTTCCTTGCGCAACCAGTGCGTCAGATAGGTCGGAGACAGGTAAGTCGCAGCAGCCACCTTGATCAGGTTGAGATCGGGGTCGGCGATGTTCTTGCGCAAGTATTCCGACATCCTGCTCAGCGCATTGCGTCGGCTGACTTCGGCGGCATTCTCTTCGGCCAACCGTTTGAGCGGCTCGGCATACAAGGCACAAACACTCCCCACCAGTTGCAGCAACAACCCCTTGAGCATCTCACGAGTGCCAAACTGACGGTTCTCATCCAGAACTCGCATCTGTTCGATCAGGGCACAGACTTTGTTGAAGTCCTCATCGGCCAGAATGAAATCCAGATGTTCCTGGAAACGGAACGGTGACAACTCCGGGGCCAGCAGAATCGAGACTTCCTCCAGATCCATCGGGTCGCACTGCAAATGCGGCAGCAGGAAGGTCTGGGAAAAATTGATCACCATGAAATTGCTGTCGGCCGGATGCGGAATCACGTGCACGCGATGGGGCAGGATGAAGGCCAGTGTATTGCGTGGAAACGGACGTTCGACGTTGCCGATGTGCTGCACGGTATCTCCACCGAGGTTGACCTGGATCTGGAAGTACTCGTGACGATGCGGACTGGTTTCGGCTCGCCGTCCCTTTTTGTCGCGGATGTAGAAATCCGTCAATTCGCTGCGTTGCTGCATGACGTAGGTGGGTACTCGACTCGGTGACGACATTTCCTGAGGATCCTCGACAGGTAAGTGGACAGGTTGTCGTCGCGTCGCGATGCAGGCGGCGACCGCAGTGATTGTGAAGGCAGACACCGCTGGCTTCAACACGTCATAGGATGACAACAGAATACAGGGAATTAATTGTATCTGTGAGTGATGTGTCGTCCGTCCAAAAAGCCATGAGCACACACAAAATATTATTTATTTAAAAAACAATACCTTATGAAGAATATGAGGCAGAACTGTGGAAATGAGCTGATTTGATTTTTCTTGGACACCTGCATTAATCGATGTTTTCAGGAGAAAAAACGATCTAACGCCTCCATTGATTTAGAGATGTTGTACGACCACTGTGACAGGCAATGCAGCCCGACCCTTCCAAAAACAATCAAAAGGTGCGCACGTGATGAGCCTGTTTTTTTCCCTCGCCAACCCTCCCCCGACCGAGTCTGTCCGAAGGCGTATCTGAGCGCCTGACAGCAGCTGTCCGCGCCTCTCATTCAAGTAGCGATTGCTCTGCCCCGACACTGGAGGCACCGGCTTCGGCTGCGCGCGAACATCTCGATTCTTCTAACAATAAAAAGGTCTACTCATGTCGAACTCGCAAACATCCCCGTCCACCGCGCCGTCGGTGAGCGCTGGCGCCCGTGACGCCCTGTTGCCTCAGCGACTGCCAACGCGTCGGCGCTGGTTCATGCTGTCATTGCTGCTGATTGCGACCATCATCAACTACATCGACCGCGTAAACATCTCGATTGCCGCGCCGTTCATGGCCAAGGACCTGGGCCTGGACAAGATCGAAATGGGCCTGATCTTTTCCGCGTTTGCCTGGACCTACGCACTCGCCCTGGTGCCTGCCGGGTTCATTGCCGATCGCTTCGGTTCCCGATTCACTTACGGGGTGTCGCTGATCAGTTGGTCGACGGTCACCGTGTGCCAAGGCTTTGCCACAGGATTCGCTTCGCTGTTCGGGCTGCGCCTGGCCGTCGGTGCCATGGAAGCTCCAGCGTTTCCGGCCAACAGCCGTGCGGTGACGGTATGGTTCCCGGCCCGCGAACGGGGCCTGGCCAGCAGCATTTACGTGTGCGGCCAATATCTGGGCACGGCTCTGTTTACCGGCGCACTGTTATGGCTGGCCACGACCTATGACTGGCGCCATGTGTTCTACAGCACCGGGATACTCGGCATTGTGTTCGGCGTGATCTGGCTCTACGTGTACCGCGATCCGCTGAGCTGCAAGAACGTCAGCCAGGAAGAACTGAAGTACATCGAAGCCGGGGGTGGACTGGTCAAGAGCAGTCAGGAGCGCACCCGGTTCAACTGGAGGCAGATCGCCGAGCTGTTCAGCTATCGGCAAATCTGGGCGATTTGCATCGGCAAGTTCGCCAGCACCTCAGCGTTGTACTTCTTCCTGACCTGGTTCCCGACGTACCTGATCGAAGAACGCAAGCTGACCATAATCAAGGCCGGGATCTTCGCGGTGCTGCCGTTCGTGGGTGCAACGGTCGGCATTCTGCTGGCCGGCATCGTCTCCGACTTGCTGATACGCCGTGGTTACTCAATGTCCTTCGCTCGCAAGTTGCCATTGGTGGTCGGATCGATGCTGGGTATGTCGATTGTGCTGGTGAATTTCACCGACTCGAACGTGATCTGCATTGCCGTGCTGACCATAGCCTTCTTCGCTCAGGGAATCGCTTCGTCGTCGTGGGCGGCCGTATCGGAAGTTGCGCCCAAGGAACTGATCGGCCTGACCGGCGGGGTCACCAGCCTGGCCGCCAATATCGGCGGGATCGTCACCCCGATCGTGATTGGCGGCATCGTCCACGCGACAGGTTCGTTTGCCTACGCCTTCTGGTTCATTGGTGGCGTGGCGTTGATGGGCACCTTGTCTTATTCATTGCTGCTCGGTCGCCTGTATCGCATCGAACTCAAGGCGCGCTGAGCCAGGAAACCGTTTTTCTCCAACACGAGGCGGCTTTCGTCCAACTTTGCAAAAGATTGCCGCCGTACGCTGACGCTTCAAACAGGACGACTACAAAAATGATGATGACCGAGTATGTGTTTACCCCGGATCTGCCCGTGACCTTGCCGGTTGCCGGCAGCCAGCAGCGCTTTCCCATTGGCCGGGTATTTTGCGTCGGCCGCAACTACCCTTGGCCAGACACCCAGGGCCAGTCCCGCCAGCCGCCAGTGTTCTTCATGAAACCGGCGAGCAACGTGGTGGATGCGGCGGGTGAAGTGACTTTCCCGCCATTGACCGAAGAGTTCGTCCACGAAATCGAATTGGTCGTGGCCATCGGTGAAGGCGGCGCCAATATCCCGGAGAGTCAGGCGTTGGCCTATGTCTGGGGCTATGCCGTCGGTCTTGATCTGACCCGTCGTGACGTCCAGCGCGCGGCCAAAAGCAATGGTTTGCCGTGGGAGGGTGCCAAGGTGTTCGACGGCGCCGCGCCGATGACCGCCATCGTGCCAGTGACTCGCGCCGGACACCCGGACGGCGATTTGTGGCTGAACGTCAACGGCCAAGAGCGCCAGCGCGACAGCCTCGACAGCCAGATCTGGTCGGTCAGTGAAATCATCAGCCGCATCTCGCAATCGGTAGCGCTCCGGGCCGGTGACTTGATCATGACCGGCAGCCCGGCAGGCGTCGATGTGCTGCAACCAGGCGACGTCATCAATGCCGGGATCGACGGCATCGGCCAACTTGAAATGCATGTCGGTCAGCGACCTTGAACCCGGCACACGCCCTCGCGAATCGAGAATGGAGATAACAACATGAACAGTCCTTTGAAAGTGGCTCTGGTCACCGGCGCCGGTAGCGGAATCGGCCGCGCCGTGGCCCTGGCGCTGATGGCAGACGGATTCACCCTGGTATTGGCCGGACGCCGGCCAGAGCCATTGCAGGCATTGGTCGAACGGGCACAGAGCGAGGGACACGACGCGTTGGCGGTGCCCACTGACGTGCGCGACCCGGCCAGTGTCGATGCACTGTTTGCCACCATCACCGAGGTATACGGACACCTCGATGTGGTGTTCAACAACGCCGGGGTCAACGCTCCTGCGGTGCCGTTGGATGAGCTGACGTTCGAACAGTGGCGGAACGTGATCGACACCAACCTCAATGGCGTATTCCTCTGCGCCCGCGGTGCCTTCGGGCTGATGCGCCGGCAACAGCCACAGGGCGGACGCATCATCAATAACGGCTCGATCTCGGCACATACCCCACGCCCCTTCAGCAGCGCCTACACCGCCAGCAAACACGCGGTGCTGGGGCTGACCAAATCCCTGGCCCTGGACGGCCGGGAATTCAACATCGCCTGCAGCCAGATCGACATCGGCAACGCCCTGACCGACATGTCGGTGCGCATGACCAAAGGCGTGCGCCAGGCCAACGGCACCATCGCCGTGGAGCCGATGGTGGACGTCAAGCATGTGGCCGATGCCGTGCGCTACATCGCCGGTCTGCCGCTGGAGGCGAACGTCCTGAACATGACCGTCATGGCCAGCGCCATGCCGTTTGCCGGTCGTGGTTAAACCGGCCTTTTTATTCCGCTACGCGAGGTTTACATGAAGCCAGAAGTCTTGCAGCTCAGCCCGATCCTGATCCCTGAAATCAACGCGCGGCTCGATGAGCTGTTTACCGTCAGACGCTACTTCCAACAGACCGACAAGCAGGCTTACTTGCAGGAACACGGGGCGAACATTCGCGGCGTGATCACCGGCGGCCATACTGGCATCAGCCAGGCACTGATGGCGCAGTTACCCAAACTGGAAGTGGTGGCGGTCAATGGCGTCGGCACCGATGCGGTAGACCTGGCTTACGCCAGGGATCGCGGGATCCGCGTAACCGCGACCATTGGCGCGCTGACCGAAGACGTCGCCGACCTGGCCATCGGATTGTTGATTGCCGTATGCCGGGGTCTGTGCACCAGTGATCGTTATGTGCGTTCGGGGCAATGGCCCCATAGCCCGACACCGTTGGCCCCGTTGCCGTTGGCGCGTCAAGTGTCGGGCATGCGCATAGGGATCGTCGGCATGGGCCGGGTCGGCCGTGCAGTGGCGACCCGGGCCGCGGCGTTCGGCTGCCCGATCAGTTACACCGATCTGCAGCCGATGAACGATGTGAACCACACTTTCATTGCCGATCTGAAGCAACTGGCCAGCAACAGTGATGCGCTGATTCTCGCGGCCGCTGCCGACAAGGCTGAAGCCATCATCAATGCCGAGGTGTTGCAGGCGATGGGCAAGGACGGGTATCTGATCAACGTGGCGCGCGGCAAGCTGGTCAACGAGGTCGATCTGGTGGCGGCGCTGGCCGCTGGTGAGATCGCCGGTGCGGCGCTGGATGTGTTTGTCGATGAACCGAACGTCCCCGAGACATTGTTCGGCAACGAGAAAGTGGTACTGCAGCCCCATCGCGCGAGTGCGACGCTGCAGACCCGCACGCGAATGGGAGAGATGGTGGTGGCGAGCCTGGTGGACAGTTTCGCCGGGAGAATACCGCAGGGTTCCGTGACTGACTGAAGCCTGGCCACCGAGGGGACGTTGCGCTCCCTCGGTGGCTCGGTGTCAGATAAACAGATCGACGCCCGACTGCTGCCGATTCAGGTTGGGCGGCACACTGAAAACCATCCGCAACCCTCTTGGTCTCTGTCAGAAATCGCCATTCGCAATCGCTCGCACAGGCGGGGCATGCGGCGGCATCGACAGATTTTTCCGACCTCAAAACACCGTCCTGGAGCCCTGTCAAAACGTTCTTTGGCGATCCGGATAGTCTGGCTTGAATGCTTTGTGAAGGCATCTGACGCCTTCGCCGACAAGCCAGTTCCTACGTTAACCCTGCCGATAAAAAATCATGTGAACGACGCCAATTCTGCAGGCGCTGGCTTGCCAGCGATCGGCGCGACCCGGTCCCAGGCCAGACTGTTGCGTTTGTGGCAACACAGAATTGCCATCAACCGAATTGATCGGTACCTGACTTGAGGCGCAGGCTAGAGAGCTGACTGAAGCTCTCCTATCATTCCGAATGATAGTTATCTTCGCCCCGTTCGATTCGTCCGCTCCAGGCCTGCCGCGCATCATTCGCCAATCTCAATACATTGGCGGATGCATCCATGGAACAGTCACTCAAACATTTGCGCTTCCCATTGGCCCTGTTGGCCGTCGTGGTGATGAGCGCCTGCGGCAAGGCTCCGCAAACTGCCGCCGCCCCGCCCGCTGCCAAGGTCAGCGTGGCCAAGGTGCTGGAGCAACCGGTCAACGAGTGGGACGAATTCACCGGTCGCCTGGAAGCGCCGGAAACCGTCGAGATTCGTCCACGGGTTTCCGGTCAGATCGATGAAGTGGCCTTTACCGAAGGCGCTCTGGTGAAGAAAGGCGACCTGCTGTTCCAGATCGACCCTCGTCCATTCCAAGCAGAGGTCCGCCGCCTCGAAGCGCTGGTCGCCCAGGCCCGCGCCAATGCCACCCGCAGCGAAAACGAAGCCCAGCGCGGTGAACGCCTGCGCACCAGCAACGCGATTTCCGCCGAGCTGGCCGATTCGCGCACCAGCGCCGCTCAAGAAGCCCGCGCCGCCGTCGGTGCGCTTCAAGCGCAACTGGACCTGGCCAAACTGAACCTGAGTTTCACCCGCGTCACCGCGCCCATCAGCGGTCGTGTCAGCCGTGCGGAAATCACCGCCGGCAACCTGGTGACCGCCGATACCACGCCACTGACCAGCGTCGTTTCCACCGACAAGGTCTACGCCTACTTCGACGCTGACGAGCGCGTGTTCCTCAAGTACACCCAGCTCGCCCGCCAGGGCAAACGCGGTGCCACCACTCCGGTCTACATGGGCCTGTCAAACGAAGACGGTAACCCGCACCTGGGCCAGATGAACTTCGTCGACAACCAGGTCAATCCGAAAACCGGCACCATCCGTGGTCGCGCCGTCTTCGACAACAGCGACGGCAGCTACACCCCGGGTCTCTATGCGCGCCTGAAACTGGTTGGCAGCGGCACCTACAACGCCATGCTGATCAACGATGAAGCGGTCGGCACCGACCTGGGCAAGAAGTTCGTGCTGGTGATGGACGCCGACAACAAAACGGCCTACCGCGCAGTCGAGCTGGGTCCGAAGATCGAAGGCTTGCGCATCGTGCGCAACGGCCTGAACAAGGACGACACCATCATCGTCAAGGGCCTGCAGCGGGTACGACCTGGTTCGCCTGTCACCCCTGAAGTGATCCCGATGGCCAGCGAGCAAACCCTCGCGGCCCTGGCACAACAACGTCAAGCGCTGGAAGCCAGCAACCTGCCTCAAGTCGCGCCTGCCAAGGTCGCGCCGGGTACGGCTGTGAAGCTGGCTGCTGCGACTCCACGCGGTTAAGGGATAACGACTCCGATGAATTTTTCCCAATTCTTCATTTCACGGCCGATCTTCGCCGCAGTGCTGTCGCTGCTGATCCTGATCGCCGGTGCCATCTCGCTGTTCCAGTTGCCGATCAGCGAATACCCGGAAGTGGTGCCGCCGACCGTTGTGGTCCGCGCCAACTTCCCCGGTGCCAACCCCAAGGTCATTGGTGAAACCGTGGCCGCTCCGCTGGAGCAAGCGATCACCGGCGTCGAGAACATGTTGTACATGTCCTCGCAGTCGACCGCCGACGGCAAGATCACCCTGACCATCACCTTCGCCCTGGGTACCGACCTGGACAATGCGCAGGTGCAGGTGCAGAACCGCGTGACCCGGACCGAACCGAAACTGCCCGAAGAAGTGACGCGCATCGGTATCACCGTGGACAAGGCATCGCCCGACCTGACCATGGTCGTGCACTTGACCTCGCCGGACAAACGCTACGACATGCTTTACCTGTCCAACTACGCCTTGCTCAACATCAAGGATGAGCTGGCGCGCCTGGGCGGTGTCGGTGATGTGCAATTGTTCGGCATGGGCGACTACTCGCTGCGGGTGTGGCTCGATCCGAACAAGACCGCTTCGCGCAACCTGACCGCTACCGATGTGGTTACCGCGATCCGCGAACAGAACCGCCAGGTCGCCGCCGGTGCACTGGGTGCGCCGCCTGCACCGAACGCCACCGCGTTCCAGCTGTCGGTCAACACCCAGGGTCGCCTGGTGTCCGAAGAAGAGTTCGAGAACATCATCATTCGCTCCGGCGAAAACGGTGAAATCACGCGCCTGAAAGACATTGCGCGCGTCGAGCTGGGCTCCAGCCAGTACGCCTTGCGTTCGCAACTCAACAATCAGCCGGCGGTGGCGATCCCGATCTTCCAGCGTCCGGGCTCCAACGCCATCGAGATCTCCAACGAAGTGCGCGACAAGATGGCGGAGCTGAAGAAAAGCTTCCCGGAAGGCATGGACTTCAGCATCGTCTATGACCCGACGATCTTCGTGCGCGGTTCCATCGAAGCGGTGGTTCACACTCTGTTCGAAGCGCTGATCCTCGTGGTGCTGGTGGTGATCCTGTTCCTGCAAACCTGGCGCGCCTCGATCATTCCTCTGGTGGCGGTGCCGGTGTCGCTGATCGGTACGTTTGCCGTGATGCACCTGTTCGGCTTCTCGTTGAACGCCTTGTCGCTGTTCGGCCTGGTACTGGCGATCGGTATCGTGGTGGACGACGCGATCGTGGTGGTGGAGAACGTCGAACGGAACATCGAACTGGGCCTAAACCCGGTCGAAGCGACCAAGCGCGCCATGCGTGAAGTGACCGGGCCGATCATCGCCACGGCGCTGGTACTGTGTGCGGTGTTTATCCCGGCGGCCTTCATCTCCGGGTTGACCGGCCAGTTCTACAAGCAGTTCGCCCTGACCATTGCGATTTCCACGGTGATCTCGGCCTTCAACTCGCTGACCCTGTCGCCGGCATTGGCCGCCGTATTGCTCAAAGGTCACGATGCGCCGAAAGACCGCTTCTCCAGACTCCTGGACAAGGTGTTCGGTGGCTGGCTGTTCCGCCCCTTCAACCGCTTCTTTGAAAAGGCCAGCCATGGCTATGTCGGCACCGTTGGCCGCGTGATCCGCAGCAGCGGCATCGCCCTGCTGCTGTACGCCGGCCTGATGGTCCTGACGTTCTTCGGTTTCTCCAGCACCCCGACCGGTTTCGTCCCGGCGCAGGACAAGCAATACCTGGTGGCGTTTGCCCAGTTGCCGGACGCCGCCAGCCTGGATCGCACCGATGCAGTGATCCAGCAGATGTCCGAGATTGCCCTCAAGCAACCCGGCGTCGCCAACTCGGTGGCCTTCCCCGGCCTGTCGATCAACGGTTTCACCAACAGCCCCAACGCCGGCATCGTGTTCACCCCGCTCAAGCCGTTTGACGAGCGCAAGGACCCAAGCGAATCGGCCGGTGCCATTGCGGCCGCGCTGAACGCCAAGTTCGCCGACATCCAGGGTGCCTACATTGCGATCTTCCCGCCGCCGCCGGTACAGGGCCTGGGCACGATCGGTGGTTTCCGCCTGCAAATCGAAGACCGGGGCAACCTGGGCTACGACGAGCTGTACAAGCAAACCATGAACATCATTGCCAAGAGCCACAGCGTTCCGGAACTGGCCAACCTGTTCACCAGCTACACCGTGAACGTGCCGCAGGTCGACGCTGCCATCGACCGGGAAAAAGCCAAGACCCACGGCGTGGCCGTCAGCGACATCTTCGACACCCTGCAGATCTACCTGGGTTCGCTGTATGCCAACGACTTCAACCGCTTTGGTCGCACCTATCAGGTCAACGTTCAGGCTGAACAGCAGTTCCGTCTTGAACCGGATCAGATCGGCCAGCTGAAAGTACGCAACAACAAGGGCGAAATGATCCCGCTGGCGACCTTCATCAAGGTCAGCGACACCTCGGGCCCGGACCGCGTGATGCACTACAACGGCTTCATCACCGCTGAAATCAACGGTGCGGCAGCCCCCGGCTACAGCTCTGGCCAGGCCCAGAAAGCCATCGAGAAACTGCTCAAGGATGAACTTCCAAACGGCATGACCTACGAATGGACCGACCTGACCTACCAGCAGATTCTGTCCGGCAACACCGCGCTGTTCGTGTTCCCGCTCTGCGTACTGCTGGCGTTCCTGGTGCTCGCGGCGCAATACGAAAGCTGGAGCCTGCCACTGGCGGTGATCCTGATCGTACCGATGACCCTGCTGTCGGCCATCACCGGGGTGATTGTGTCCGGTGGCGACAACAACATCTTTACCCAGATCGGCTTGATCGTACTGGTGGGCCTGGCGTGCAAGAACGCGATTCTGATCGTCGAGTTTGCCAAGGATAAACAGCTGGAAGGTCTCAACCCACTGGCCGCGGTACTGGAAGCCTGCCGCCTGCGTCTGCGGCCGATCCTGATGACCTCCTTCGCGTTCATCATGGGTGTGGTGCCACTGGTGTTCTCCAGCGGTGCCGGTGCCGAAATGCGTCATGCCATGGGTGTGGCGGTGTTCTCCGGGATGCTCGGGGTGACCTTCTTCGGTCTGTTGCTGACACCGGTGTTCTACGTATTGATTCGCAACTTTGTCGAGCGCGGTGAAGCGCGCAAAGCGGCCAAGGCCCTCAAACTTGAGTCGCAACTGGAGTCGCATTAATGAGCCTGAAAGCCTTCCTGCCGAGTCTCCTGGTACTGGCGCTGAGCGCCTGTGCCGTGGGCCCGGACTACAAGACCCCGGCCACCGAGGCGGCCCATATCACCACCGCCACCGATGGCGCGGCCGGTCAGAAGAACTTCGACCGTTCCCGTTTCGAAGGCATCTGGTGGCAGCAGTTCGAGGACCCGACCCTCAACCAGTTGGTGACCGAGTCCCTGAAAGGCAACCGCGACTTGCGCGTCGCCTTCGCCCGCTGGAAAGCGGCGCGGGCGATACGCGACGACGTCAGCAATGACGCCATGCCGACCATCACCAGCCGGGTCAGCAGTGACCTGGCCAAGGGGCAGATTCCCGGCCAGACCACCGATCGGGTCAACAGCGAACGCTACGACCTGGGCCTGGACATGGCGTGGGAGATCGACCTGTTTGGCCGCATCCAGCGCAACCTGGAATCGGCCAACGCCGAGCAACAAGCGGTCGAGGCCGATCTGTATCAACTGCAAGTCACCATGATTGCCGAACTGGTGGATTCTTACGGCCAGCTGCGCGGTGCGCAGCTGCGGGAAAAAATCGCCCTGGCCAACCTGGAGAACCAGCAGGAGTCGCGCAAGATCACCATCAGCCTGCGTGATGCCGGCGTGGGTGATCAGCTCGACGTGGAACGCGCCGACGCACGGCTGGCGTCGGTCGAAGCCAGCGTGCCGCAATTGCAGGCCGAACAGGTTCGGCAGAAAAACCGCATCGCCACCCTGCTGGGTCAACGCCCGGACAAGTTGAGCGTCGACCTGAGCCCCAAGGAATTGCCGGCCATTGCCAAGGCATTGCCCATTGGTGATCCGGGCGAACTGCTGCAACGTCGCCCGGACATTCGCAGCGCCGAACGCAAACTGGCTTCGGCCACGGCGCGCATCGGCGTGGCCAAGGCTGATCTGTTCCCGCGGGTCAGCCTCAGCGGCTTCCTTGGTTTCACCGCCGGGCGTGGTTCGCAGATCGGTTCCTCGGCGGCCAACGCCTGGGCGCTTGGCCCGAGCATCACCTGGGCGGCGTTCGATCTGGGCAGCGTCAAGGCCCGCTTGCGCGGTGCCGACGCCGACGCCGAAGGCGCCCTGGCGAGCTACGAGCAACAAGTCTTGCTGGCCCTGGAAGAATCGGAGAACGCCTTCAGCGATTACGGCAAACGCCAACAACGGTTGATTTCGCTGATTCGCCAGAGCGAATCGAGCCGTTCCGCTGCCGACCTCGCCGAGATCCGCTACCGCGAAGGCACCGCCGATTTCCTTGTGTTGCTCGATGCCCAGCGTGAGCGTCTGGCGGCCGAAGACACCCAGGCCCAGGCCGAAGTCGACCTGTACCGCGGCATCGTCGCGATCTACAAGGCACTCGGCGGTGGCTGGCAGCCGGAAACGGTCGCCAGCAAGTAACCTTTTTCAAGCGCTCCTTTGGTTGGCCGCAACCAACCAATTCCTTTGCCCTGCGCCTCATTCGGTCGCGGGGCTTTTTTTTGGTTCTTCAGGTAATCCCAGGGAACTCGGATGGAAGAATCCCGGTAAACGCCTGGCGTTTATTACCTGCTGCGGAACCCTTGTGGGTACGGACTTGTCGGGTCGCCGCATCGCAGCGATGCCGTCAGCAAATCCAGCATCAAGGGTGACTGACTGATTGCTATCGCGAGCAGGCTCGCTCCCACCGGGTCCGAATGTGTCCGCGAAGTTAGCGATCCTATTGAGACTTGTGGTTGTCCTCGACGGTAACGGTGGCCGTGGTCCCGGCGCGCAGCTTGTCTTTGCCGGCGTAGCCCTCATCGATCCTGATCCGCACGGGTACCCTTTGCGCCAGCTTGACCCAGGTGTAGCTGGGGTTGATGTTGGCCAGTAGCCGCCCACCGGGCAGGTTTTCCCGGTCGGCGATCGCGAAGGCAATGCTCTGCACAGTGCCGCCGAACTTTTCACCGCTCATCAATTCAATGTCGACCCGGTCGCCCTCGGCGATGCGCGGCAACTTGGTTTCCTCGAAGTAGCCGCTGACATAGAAGCTGTCGCTGTCCACCAGTGCCAACAACGGACCGCCCACCGCTGCATAGTCACCCTCGCGGGTCAGCAGGTTGGTGACGTAGCCACTGACTGGCGATTCGACCCGCGTGCGCTTCAAGTCCAGTTCGGCCTGGGTCAATGCCGCAATCGCCAGTTGCACGTTGGCCTGCGCCAGCCCCAGGTTGGCCTGGTTACGCAGCAAGTCAGCCTGCGCCACCGAGACTTCGGTGTTGGACTTCTCCCACTCCTCACCGGAAATCGCCGAGCGCTCCTTGAGGGTTCGCCGCCGCCGCTCTTCGCTCTGGCGCTGGTGTAGCAACGCCTCGCTGGAGACGATGGTCGCTTCAGACTGCCCGAGCGACGCTTTCGCCACCTCCACCGAGCGTCTGGCGTGTTCAACCGCCAGGGAATAGCGCGCCGGATCGATTTCCAGCAACAACTGGCCCTTGTCCACATGCTGGTTGTCCTGCACGCCGAGACTGACGATGCGCCCCGAGACATCGGCGGACAGGGTCACCACGTCGGCACGCACCCTGGCATCCCGGGTCCAGGGGGCGCGGGTGTAATGCTCCCAGGCAAACCAGCCGAGAACGAACGCCAACACGACCACGGCCAAGGTCGTCAAGTGTGAAAGGATCTTCTTCAAGGCGTCAGGCTCCCATCAGCAAAATCAGCGTCGCACACACGCAGGCGTACAACGCACCCTCGAACAACGCTTCATGCCAGACGAAGCGCAGCACCCCCAGACGCCGCAGCACCCAGTCCAGCGCGAGGAAAATCGGCAGGCCCAGCAGCAGCGCCTGGGCGATGGGCGGCAGGTAGACACCGCCTATTTCCAGATCAATGGGCAAGTGCAGGTACTCCTTGTGGGGTGACCGGTTCAAAGTGACGGCGATGGCGCTCCAGGAATGACACCACGATCAGCAACGCCACGCGCATGCGAAACACCGACCACAGGTGTTCATGGACGCTGGAGTGCAGGGTGTCGAGTTCATCGCCCAGGGTGTGCAGGCTGGCGATCACGCGATCCGCTCGAATGCCGGGGCGGCCGGCGACCAGCCTCCCGGTTTCACGCACCGTGGCGAACAGCTGGCTTTGCAGCGCCGGCGTCAGCAACGCGTTACCCTGCCCCTGTTGGCGCAGCTGGTTCAAGGCGATACCCAAAGCCATGCAACCGAGGCTGACCTCAAACAGGTCCCGCGATGCCTGGTCGTCGGCCGCCGGCAGCAATCCCAGCATCATGGTCAGGCGATCCACCATGCGACTCTCGAAGGCAAACTGGTTTTCATCGGTGGCCGGGACTTTCAGCAAGGCGTACACCTGCTCGCAGTTCTCCTTGAACAACCGGCGCATCCGCAATACCGGCCTGAACGGAAAGATCAGCGCGTAGACACTCAATCCCAGTACCGTTGCGCAGGTATAGGCACCGGCGAACTCGAACCACTGGATGGCCGTATTTTGTCCAAGCCCCACATTCAACGGGCCCAGCAGCAGAAATGTCGTCAGCCCCAAACCGATACCGGTGCCGGTGGTTGGCGGACTGGACAGCCCCACGGCGACCGCGTAAAGCAAGGGTGTCAGCAGCAACGCGAGCATCTCGAAGTTACTGATCATCGGCACGAACAGGAACTGCAGCAGCGCCGACGCCAGCAACGCGAGGCCAAACCCTCGGGCATAGCTTTGAACGACCAGCAGCGGCCGTGGAAACGTCGACATCAGCGAACAGAGAATACCCAGCAGCACCATGCCCGCCCGCGCCCCGTCCCAGCCGGTTTCGATCCAGATCAGGCCAGCCACCAATAGCGCGGTGAATGCGCGGATGGCATTCATGGTCGCCAGGGTAAAGTCCAGATGCAGTGGATTCTCCTGCCCGCGAAAGACGCTGCTGGCGGGCCGCCCGCTCTGGATGGCATCGCTGAGCTCCAGTATCTGTTCCAGTTGCTGCAGCATCCGCGCCTGTTCCCAGCGCAGCGACCAGGCCAGCGAGCGCAAGGTGGCCGGCATGCTCTCGGTCATTTGTTCGGCCCGGTAGGCCAGTTCGTCGAAGCGTTGGCGCAACGTAGTGAAAGGGTGGCGTTTTTCGCTGGACAGCGAGCGTCCCTGTTGAGCCAATTCATCGAGAAAGGCCAGTTCTTCCTCGCGTAGCCGCTGGATTTCCTCGGGTAACTCCCCTTCCCAACGTTCTGTCAGCAATTGCCGCTGGTGACGCAAGGCGGTCAGCCGCGCGGTCAGCAACAACAACTGATTGCCCAGCAATTGCACCAGCCCGTTGGCGCTGCGCAGGCGAGGCGCGTCGAAGTACAGGTGCCGGCGCACCCCCTCCAGGGCGCTGATCTGACCCAGCAGTTGCATTTGCCGGCGTTGAAAGTCCGCCTCGCTTTCCTCGGTGCGGATGATCGCACTGGCATGGGTTGCCAGCAGTTTGGTGATTTGGTCGATTTTGGCGAAGTAATCCCGGGCCACGGCTTCAGGGCGCGCGGTGAGCAGGCTGACCACGCACACACAGGCAACAGCCAACAAGGTTTCGGTGACTCGGGTGACCGCCAGCAGAAACGTGCCGTCCTGATCCGGTATCGCCAGCAGCGCAATGACCACGGCGGTGTAGCCACTGAGGACGAACGCCTGGGAGCTGGTGTAGCGCAACAAAGTGCCGCCGGCGGTACAGAACGCGAGCCACAAGGCCAGGGTGGCAATGAAAGGCAGGGGCGCCTGGGGAAAGATCGCCATGGTGGCCACCGCCACCACCGCGCCCATGGTCGTACCAATGACCTGGCCAAAACTGCGGGCCAGCACCATACCGCCCAATGGCTGGCTGATGATGACCACGGCCATGACCGACCACTTGGGCTGATCAAGGTCGAACAGAAAGGCCAGGTACAGCGTCAGCAGCCCCGCGGCGATGGTTCTCAAGGCAAACAGGAGCACCCCGGGACCGGGGTTGAGTATCGCCTTGAAGTATTGGAGAAGCGCTTGCATTGCCACGCCCGCTGACCGTTGTCCAGCAAGCTTAGTCACAGCTGCGCGGGCTCGACAGCTTTGCGAACCAACGTGATCTGCCGTTTTCCAGGTCAGTCAGGGTTTGACTCGGAGCCTCGCCTGACCGAAGCTGCTGACTTTGCAAAAGCTTGCCAGCTCCCGGATTCTGCATGCCCCACTCCCGCCGTTATCTGCTTATCAGTCTCTGCGCCTTGTTTGTCGTCGGCCTCGCATGGCTGTACCAGCGCAGCACGACCCCTGTGGTGCCTGAAGCGATCAAGCGCGGTTACAGCGAAGCGCTGACCCAGGCCCGTGCCGGCCAGCCCGGCGCCGCTCGCGTGCTGTACCAACAATTGGGCCGCCCCGATTTATCGCCCAAACGGCGCATCTGGTTGCATGCCGAACTGCCCAACTATCCGAGTTCGGTGGCCCTGAAACTCGCGGACGCCGACTTGAAACATGAGTCGCCCGATGTGCGCATCGCGGCGATCAAGAGCATCAGCGGACTGGTGCCCAACGGCCAGCGCAGTTTGTTGCTCGGGCCGTTGCTGGAGGACAGCGACCAGAATGTGCGGTTTGCCGTCGTCAACGCCTTGCTGGGCTTGTCACCGGATGACCTCGGCTTGTATTTCGGGCCGCTGGAACAAGCCATCGATGCCTGGGAGCAGGTACTCAAAAACGCGCCGGAAAGCGCCGAGAATGACTACCAACTGGCTCGCCTGCATTTGCACAATGCCGAATTCAAGGAAGCCCAGCAGGCGCTTGATAACACCCTGCGCCTGGCCCCCGACAACCTGCCGGCGCTGGTCATGCAGATTGACGTGCTCGATAAACTGGGACAAAGCGATGCCGCCCGGCAGTTGCTGGCCAAGCAATTGAAGGCGCAGCCCGATTCGGCCTATTTGCAGCATGCACTGGGGCTTTGGCTGCTCAATCATGGCCAGAGTGAATTCGCCCTGCTGGGGCTGTCCAAAGCCGTGGAGCTTGAGCCGGGCAACAAGGACTATCGCTATGACCTGGCCACCACCCTACATGGTCAACAGGAGTTGGAGGCGGCGCAGAAGCAGTTGCAGGAGATCGTCCAGCGCCACCCGAACGATCGCAGGGCGCGGGTGCTGCTGATCAACTACTGGAAGGAAAGCGGACAACTGCAGAACGTGCAGATCCTGCTGGCACAACTCGAACAAATGAATCCGGACGATCCGGCCCTGCAGCAGGGTCTCTGATATCCCGCCGTAAATTTTGTTGAACGCTCGTCTCGACCAAAGGTCAAGTGAATAGGCAGACCATAGTGGCACTCAGCGCCCACTGCCTCGTTCCCCTAGTCAAGAGAGGGCATTTTTTGTCTATATCCCACGAGTTGATCAGTGTAAAAGCCGCCACCGGTATCGAAGGGCTGGATGACATCCTCGATGGCGGACTCTCTCGCGGCCACGTGTTTTTACTGGAGGGTGAACCGGGCACCGGCAAAACCACCGTTGCCCTGCACTTTCTGTTGGCCGGCGCCCAGGCCGGCGAACGCTCGTTGTACATCACCCTGTCCGAAACCGAACGCGAACTGCGCCAGGGCGCCCGCTCCCACGGTTGGGAACTGGGTGAAAACGTGCATATTTTCGAACTGACGCCGCCGGAAAGCCTGCTTAATGCCCAGCACCAGCAGTCGCTGCTGTACTCCTCTGACCTGGAGTTGGGCGAAGCCACCAAGCAGATCTTCGAAGTGGTCGAACGCTTCAAGCCAACCCGCGTGGTGCTCGACAGCCTGTCCGAAATCCGCCTGCTGGCGCAAAGCTCATTGCGCTACCGCCGGCAGATCCTCGCGATCAAGCACTACTTCGTGCGCTACGACGCCACCGTGTTGCTGCTCGACGACCTGACCACCGAGTCCCTCGACAAAACCGTGCACAGCGTGGCCCACGGCGTGATTCGCCTGGAGGAACTGACCCCCAACTACGGCGCCGAACGGCGACGTATCCGGGTGGTGAAGTACCGAGGCCAGAAATACCGTGGCGGCTTTCATGACTTCACCATCATGGGTGATGGCGTGCATGTGTTTCCGCGCCTGGTGGCCGCCGAACACCGCGGGCGCTACCTGCGCCAGCAATTGACCAGCGGCATCGCGGAAATGGACGCCCTGCTCGGCGGCGGTATCGAAACCGGCTCCAGCACGTTGATTCTCGGTCCGGCCGGTACCGGCAAGTCCCTCATCTCCA
Organism: Pseudomonas moorei; assembly: GCF_008801475.1. Lineage (GTDB taxonomy): Bacteria > Pseudomonadota > Gammaproteobacteria > Pseudomonadales > Pseudomonadaceae > Aquipseudomonas > Aquipseudomonas moorei. Next base: position 163,520 of record NZ_VZPP01000003.1, read on the forward strand.
TGATCTTCGCGGCCGCTGCCGTGGCCCGGGGTGAAAAAGCCGCCCTGTTCATTTTCGACGAGGAACTGGGTCTGCTGTTCGAACGCATGAAAAACATCGGTATCGATTTGCAGGGGCTGCAACGCAGCGGCAACTTGCTGATCGAACAAGTCGATGCCGCTGAACTGTCCCCCGGCGAGTTCTCCCACCGGGTTCGCCGCTGTGTCGACGAGCGCAACATCAAGACCGTGGTCATCGACAGCATCAACGGTTACCAGGCGGCCATGCCCGAAGAGAACGCCCTGGTCCTGCACATGCACGAGCTGCTGCTGTACCTCAATCGTCAGGGCGCCGCGACGTTCATGACCGTCGCCCAGCACGGACTGGTAGGCGATATGCAGGCCCCGGTGGACATCACCTATCTGGCGGACACCGTGATTCTGCTGCGTTACTTCGAAGCCGTGGGCAAGGTGCGTCGGGCGATTTCGGTGATCAAGAAACGCACCGGCAGCCATGAATCGACCATCCGTGAATACCGCATCAGCAGCCACGGCATGACCATCGGCGAGCCGCTGGAATCATTCCAGGGCGTTTTGCGCGGCGTTCCCACTTATATGGGCGCCAGCAACCCGCTGCTCGGGGAAGAAAGCCCATGACGGCGGTCGAAGCCACTTCCGAGCGCGCGATCATCCTCGCGCCGCTGGGACGTGACGGCCAGATCGCCTTGATGCTGCTCCGTGAAGCGGGTTTCGACGGCGTTATCAGTGCGGGTCTGGTCGAGCTATGCCGCGAACTGGAACAGGGTGCGGGGTTGCTGCTGATTTCCGCCGAGGCCTTGCTGGGCATCGATCTGGAACCCTTGCTGGGCCTGATCGAGCAGCAGCCAGCCTGGTCGGACCTGCCAATCGTATTGTTGACCCATCACGGTGGCCCGGAACAAAACCCTGCCTCACGTTTTGGCCCGCAATTGGGCAACGTCACCTTCCTCGAGCGCCCCTTTCATCCGGAGACATTGATCAGCCTGGTGACCACGGCCCTGCGCGGACGTCGACGACAATATGAAGCCAGGGACCGGCTGGTCGACTTGAGCCAGAGCGAGCTGCGCCTGCAGAACACCCTCGAAACCCTTGAGCAGCAAGTCGAAGAGCGCACCGCGCAGTTGCGTCACAATGAAGAAGTGTTGCGCCAATCGCAGAAAATGGAGGCGGTCGGCCAACTCACGGGCGGTATTGCCCATGACTTCAACAACATGCTGACCGGCATCATCGGCAGCCTGGAGTTGCTGCGCCGGCGCCTGGCCCGTGGCCGCACCGAGGATCTGGACAGCCTGATCGACCTTGGCGTGACGTCAGCCAATCGCGCGGCGGGCCTGACTCATCGTCTGTTGGCGTTCTCCCGCCGCCAGTCGCTGGACTCCAAGCCGGTGGAGATGAACAACCTGGTGATCTCCATGGGCGAATTGCTGCAACGCAGCATCAACGAAAGCATTCGCCTGGACATGCAGCTGAGCGAGCGTCTATGGGTGGCCGAGGCCGACCCCAATCAACTGGAGAGCGCCCTGCTCAACCTGGTCATCAATGCCCGCGATGCCATGCCCGATGGCGGCAAACTGGTGGTGCGGACTGCGAACCAGCAGCTGGATGCCGGCTTCACCGAAGCCCACAGCAACCTCAAGCCGGGTGACTACGTGATGCTCAGTGTCACGGACAATGGTTGTGGCATGCCGCAAAGCACCATCAGCCGTGCCTTCGATCCATTTTTCACCACCAAGCCCATCGGCCAGGGCACCGGCCTGGGCTTGTCGATGATCTACGGCTTCAGCAAACAATCCCGGGGCCACGTCGCCATTCAAAGCGAAGTAGGCGAAGGCACCACGGTGAGCCTGTTCCTGCCACGCTTCGGGGGCGACCTGCCACAGGTCAGTCCGGTCGATCGCCAGCATCCGCTTTTCGCGCAGAATGGCGAAACCGTGCTGATCGTCGAAGATGACCCGGCAGTTCGCGTGTTGGTGAGTACCGTGTTGAGTGAGCTGGGCTATGCCTTCGTCGAGGCCGGCGATGCGGACAGCGCGTTGCCGATTCTTGACTCGCCGCAGCGTATCGACCTGATGATCAGTGATGTCGGCTTGCCCGGCATGAACGGTCGACAATTGGCGGAGATCGGCCGACAGCACCGGCCCGGGCTCAAGGTCCTGTTCATCACCGGCTATGCCGAGCACGCGGCGGTGCGCGGCGGTTTTCTTGACCCCGGTATGCAGATGATCACCAAACCGTTCACTTTCGACCTGTTGACGGCGAAGGTGCGGGAGATGATCAGCGTCTGAAGAGCTCACCTGGCAGGCGTTGCCAAAGGGCAGCGCCTGCCGCCATCAGGACAGCATGTCCTGCATCATTTCCTGCAGCACATCCAGATCGAACGGCTTGGCGAGAATAGGCGCGGTGCGCGTGATCGGGCTGTCGGTTTCACGGATTTCCTGCGGGTAGCCACTGATGAATATCACCTTGAGTTCCGGTCGCAGCTTGACCGCGGGCTCGGCGATCTGCACGCCGGAGATTCCGCCCGGCAGACGGAAGTCGGTGATCATCATGTCCAGGTGTGGCTTGCTGGCGAGGATCTCGAAGGCCTGCTCGCCGTTTTCGGCCTGCAGTACCCGGTAGCCCTCCCCCGACAGGTAGGCGGTGAGTATCATCAGAATCGAGGGGTCATCTTCGACGATCAATACGACGTCTTGTGCATCTTCACTCATGGGAAGCCTTTGTTCGGTCAATAGCTGCTGATACGACCGTGAGGTCGATCAGAGGTTGCGTTTATCGCGCCGTTTTCCTACAGCGGCAGACAAACGCGAAACAGGGCGCCTTCGCCAATCCGGCTTTCGACGGTAATGCTACCGCCATGGGCGGTGACAATCTGTTCGGAAATAAACAATCCCAGCCCGAGCCCGGCGACGGCGTGTTTGGCCGTGACGCGCTCGAACTGCTGGAAAATCCTGTGCTGGTTCTCTTCACTGATGCCGATCCCGAAATCACGCACTTCTACCCGTGCTTCACCGTTCTCACTGTACACCTTCACGGTGATCGGGCTCTTGGCCCCGTAACGCAAGGCGTTGGTCAGCAGGTTGGAAATGACCTGCTCGATACGAAACTCATCCCAGTTGCCGATCACCGGTTGCTCGGCCACCAGGGTCACCGAGGACTCGGCGGCCTCGATCTGCGCGGCGAAGTTCTGCAATACATGGCGAACCCGTTCCGACAGATCGAAGCGTGTCGGTCGGATCGACAGTTTGCCGGTGCGAATGCGCGACACATCAAGCATGTCTTCGATCAGGCGGATCAGGCTTTTGATTTGCCGTTCGTCGCGGTCGACCATCGCGTGCATCTTGTCGAGGGTAAAAGCGGCCGCGTTATCCCGGGCCAGATGCATCTTGCGCAACTGGGTTTCGAGGATCAGGCCATTGAGCGGCGTGCGCACTTCGTGGGCAACGATGGACATGAAGTCATCGCGCATCCTCACGGCCTGCTCCAATTCCAGTTGGGTACTCTGCAATCGGTTGAGCAATGCCTCCTGCTCGCGCCGGCTCTGCTCCAGCTGCTCGACCTGCTGTTTCATCGCCTTGCTCTGACGAAACAGCTCGACGAACACATTGACCTTGCTCTTGACCGCATGAATGTCCAGCGGTTTGTGCAGGAAGTCCACGGCACCGCTTTCATAGCCCTTGAACGCGTAGTTCAGCTCGCGACCGGCGGCACTGACGAACACGATCGGAATGTTCTTGGTCTTTTCCGTGCCACGCATCAACTCGGCCAGTTCGAACCCGTTCATGCCAGGCATCTGCACGTCGAGAATGGCCATGGCAAATTCGTGCTGCAACAACAGCGACAAGGCTTCGTCGGCGGAAAGCGCCTTATAGACGATGCGGTCTTCACGCTTGATCAGCGCTTCAAGTGCCAACAGATTTTCCGGCAAATCGTCGACGATCAGCAGTTTGGCCTGAATATTACTTAGCATGCGATGTGTTCCAGCTCGACAAGCAGACGGCCGATGCCGTGAATAGTGAGAATGTGGTCAGGCTGGTGAATGTCCAGCGCCGCCAGGGGCATGGTCGCGACCTGCGCCTCGTCCGGGTCTTGCACGACCGTCAGCCCGCCACGTCGCTTGACCTGTGCAAGACCGTGGGCCCCGTCGCGATTGGCGCCGGTCAACAACACGGCGAGCAGTTTCGGCCCATAGGCATCGGCGGCCGATTCGAACAGGTAGTCGATGGCGGGCCGCGAATAATGTACGCGCTCTTCAAGACTCAAGGAAAAGCTGCGGTCCTGCTCCACTGACAAGTGATAACCGGGCGCGGCGAAATACAGGGTTCCGGCTTCGACCTGGGTTTTGTCGCCGGCCTCCAGCACCGGCAAGGCTACCCGTCGGGCAAAGACTTCCGCCAACTGGCTGCGACGATCATCCGGCAAGTGCAGCACCACAATGATCGGCAACCCAAAGCCTTTACGCAGCGGGGTGAGGATATTGAGCAACGCTTCTACCCCGCCTGCCGAGGCGCCGATCACGATTGCTTCTATGGAAGGCAAGCCCATGGCGTTGTTCATGATTTACGGTAGATCCGTTCCAGTTTGACCAAGGGCTCGAATTGATTGCCATAGGCCGAAAAATCCGGGGTTTCCTTGCTCCCCAGCACCAGAAATCCACGGTGGCACAGTGACTCGTGAAACAAACCGAATGCGCGATCCTGAAGTTTTTTATTGAAATAAATCAATACGTTACGACACGAAATTAATTGTGTTTCTGAAAACACACTGTCGGTCGCCAGGCTGTGATCGGCGAACGTCACGTTCTCGCACAGCGACTTGTCGAATATCGCGTAGCCATAGGCTGCCGTGTAGTAATCGGCGAAGGAGCGTTGACCACCTGCGTGCTGATAGTTGGAAGTGTAGGCCCGGACATTCTCCATCGAGAAAATGCCTTGCTTGGCTTTTTCCAGCGAACGCGGATTGATGTCGGTGGCATAGATGATGGTGCGGTCCAGCAGGCCTTCTTCGCGCAGCAAAATCGCCATCGAATAGACCTCCTCGCCCGTGCTGCAACCGGCGATCCAGACCTTGATCGATGGGTAAGTCCTGAGCAGCGGCACCACTTCCTTGCGTATGGCCAGAAAGTGCGAGGGATCACGGAACATTTCACTGACCGGAATCGTCAGCAGCTGCAGCAACTGCATGAACGCCTTCGGATCGTGCAAGACCTTTTCCTGCAGGGCCGAAATGGTATTGCACTCGAACTGGCTCAGCGCATGAGTGACCCGGCGCTTGATCGAAGCGCCGGAATAATCGCGAAAATCATAGCTGTACTTCAGGTAGATCGCCTCGATCAACAAGCGCAATTCGATTTCGCTGTTTCGCTCCCCTGGATAATGGCGCTCCACTAGATACGTTCCATTTTCGGTAACCACACACGGATCAGCGAAAACAGACGATCCAGGTCAATGGGCTTGGCCAGGTAATCGTTGGCGCCTGCCTGCAGGCAGCGCTCCTGATCGTCCTTCATGGCCTTGGCCGTCACCGCAATGATCGGCAGCTTGCGCCAGCGCGGGTCCTTGCGGATCTCGATGGTGGCTTCGAAGCCATCCATCTCCGGCATCATTACGTCCATCAACACCAGATCGATGTCCTCGAATTCATTCAATCGATCAATCGCCTCAAGGCCGTTCCGGCCGATGATCACGACTGCACCCTTTTGCTCCAGTGCGCTGGTGAGGGCGAAGATGTTGCGTACGTCGTCGTCCACAAGCAGCACTTTGCGCCCCTCGAACACCTTGTCGCGGCTGCGGGCGGTCTTGAGCATTGTCTGTCGTTCATGGGACAGCCGGGATTCGACTTTGTGCAGAAAAAGTGTGACCTCATCCAGCAAGCGCTCTGGCGAACGCGCGCCCTTGATAATGATCGAGCGCGAATACTTGCGCAGCTCGGTTTCTTCGTCCCGGGTCAAGTTGCGCCCGGTATAGACGATCACTGGCGGAAACGAGCAGATGTCTTCGGTGGACATGCGTTTGAGCAGGTCATTGCCGAGCATGTCCGGCAGTTTGAGGTCGATGATCATGCAATCGAAGATCGTGGTGCGCAGCAGATCCAGTGCGTCCTGAGCCAGGCCGACGGCGGTGATTTCGATGTCATCGTCGCCGATCAGGCGGGAAATGCTATCGCGCTGCAGATCATCGTCCTCCACCAGCAGCACGCGTTTGACTTTCTGGGTCAGCTTGGCTTCCAGGCGCGCAAAGACGTCCTTGAGTTCTTCGCGCGTGGTCGGCTTGAGCGCATAACCGATGGCGCCCATGTGCATCGCCGCCTCGACCCGGTCTTCGACGGAAATCACGTGCACCGGGATATGCCGGGTTTGCGCGTGCTCCTTGAGGCGTTGCAGGACGGTCAAGCCGGAATGATCGGGCAGGCGCATGTCCAGCAGGATCGCGTCGGGAGTGAACTCGCGGGCCAGGTCGTAGCCTTCATCGGCAGCATGGGCCACCAGGCACTGATAACCCAGCTCATGGGCAAGATCGTAGAGAATTTGCGCAAAGTTCGGTTCGTCCTCGACCACCAGAATGCAGCGGGTAGCGAACGGTGCCCTGTTGCGGTCATCGTCGAAGCGCGGGATGTCTTCGATTACCCGCGGCGCCAATGCGGCCGGCGCCACAGGCGGGGCTGGCGCTAGCGCTACCGAGCGCATCGGTTCGACGGGGTCCTCACCCGGTTCGACGTATTGTTGCGGCAAGACCAGGGTGAATACACTGCCCTGCCCCGGTATGCTGCTGACGCTGATGGAGCCGCCCAGCAAGGCGGCCAGGTCGCGGGAAATCGACAGGCCGAGCCCGGTGCCACCGTAACGGCGGTTGGTGGTGCCATCGGCCTGGCGAAAGGCTTCGAAAATGCTTTCCTGCTGATCATCGGCAATGCCGATCCCGGTGTCGCGGACACTAAAGGCAATGCCGTGGTTGGGCGCCGAGGCAACGCTGAGACTGACACTGCCCTTTTCGGTGAACTTCACCGCGTTGGACAGCAGGTTCTTGATCACCTGCTCCAGGCGCTGGCGGTCGGTGAAGATCAACGCCGGAGCGCTGTCTTCCAGCGTGACGTGAAACTCCAGCTGCTTGTCCGTGGCCAATGCCTGGAACATCCCGCGCAAGCCGTCCACCAGACGTGCGACGCTGGTGCTTTCCGGGCGGATCTCCAGTTTGCCGGCCTCGACCTTGGAAATATCGAGTATGTCGTTGATCAGGTTGAGCAAGTCATTACCGGCGCTATAGATCGATTCGGCAAACTTGACCTGTTCGGCGCTGAGGTTTTCCTGGGGGTTTTCCGCCAGCAATTTGGCCAGGATCAACGAACTGTTGAGCGGCGTGCGCAGTTCGTGGGACATGTTGGCGAGAAATTCCGACTTGTACTTGCTGGAGCGCTGCAGCTCTTCAGCGCGCTCTTCAAGTTGATGCTGGGCCTGATTGAGCTCGGTGTTCTTCAGGTCCATGGCGTCGCGTTGCTCGGCCAGAATCGTTGCCTGTTCGGCGAGTTGCTCGTTGGTCTGCTCCAGCTCCACCTGCTGGGTTTCCAGGTGCGCCTGGGATTCCTTGAGGATCCGCGACTGTTCTTCGAGTTCTTCGTTGGCGGTCTTGAGTTCTTCTTGCTGCACCTGCAACTCTTCGTTGAGTTGCTGGGTTTCGGCCAGCACTTCCTGCAGGCGCTGGCGATAACGCGCGGCCTCAATGGAGGTGCCGATGTTGGCCGCTATCAACTCAAGCAATTCGATGTCGCGGTCGTTCAGTGGACGCAGGAAACCCAGTTCGATGACGCCATTGACCCGGTCGTCGTCGCTGGTCGGCACCACCAGCACGCTGCGTGGCAAGCCCTGGCCGAGTCCGGAAGTGACCTTGAAGTAGTCGCTCGGCACGTTGTCGAGGCGGATCAGGCGCGCCTGTTGTGCCACCTGGCCGACGATGCCTTCGTCACTGTAGATCTGCTGATCGATGGCTTCCTGCTCACGCGAAAAACCGTAGGACGCCACGCGCCTGAGGCCGCCGTGTTCTTCACGGACATACAGCGCCGCCACCGCACTGCCCAGGTACTGCGCGCAGAACTGCAGGATGTTGCGCCCGAGCAAATTCAGGCTCAGTTGCCCCAGTACCTGCTCAGCGAGCTCGGTCTGGCCATTGCGCAGCCAGGCCTGCTGTTCCAGGCGACGGGCGCTGGCCTGCTGCGCGGCAAGGTTGGCGCTGTAACTGGTGGACAGATTGAGCAGGTCACGTCGGCCGATATACGCCAGCAAGCCACTGATGGCGGCGATGAACAACAGGTAAAGTCCGATGCTCCAGACCGTCGTGCGCCTCACCTCATCGTTGCGGGTGGTGCGCAGTTGCTGCTCCATGTCGATCACGTCTTCGAATTGCTTGCGGATCTCATCGGTCAAGCGCTTGCCTTTTCCAGCCCGAACCGCGCCGCGGTAATCGCCGCTGGATCGCTGTAAATCGATCATGCTTTGCGCATAGTTGGCCCATTCCTGTTGCAAGGCCTGCAGCCGGTGCAGACGGTCGGTCTGGGCCGGGTTGTCGCCCGTCAAATCGAGCAAGGTCGTGAGTACCACCTCGATTCTCGGTTTTGCCGTTTCATAGGGTTCGAGAAATTTTTCGTCACCGCTGAGCAGGAAACCGCGCATGCCGGTTTCCAGGTCGACCGTCAGCTTGAGCGCTTCATTGGCGTTATTGATCACCCGGTCCGTGTGCTCGACCCACTGGATCGTCGACAGCAGGTACATGATCAACGAAACGAAGAACACAGCACTGATAACACCAACACCCAGCGGCAGGCTGATGTTGCGGCTCAGGAGTTTGCGGAACCGTTGCTCATCAACTGAAGACTCAGAGGTCATAGTCAAGCCTTGTCCAACTGGTGAAAACCAAGGAGTTTGCCCCATAACCGGCGCATTGATCCAATTTTCTGATGCGTTTTCGCGCAATTTCCTACATCTCAGCTGCTTTGACGCCATGGGAGCGGTTATCCTTCCAGCTACTGTGTCACTACTCTTTTTATAGCCTGTCGGGAACTTGTCGGCAGTCGCCATTTACTCATGCAAGAGGCCGGCGATTTCGATCGACTGGCCACCCTCCCCACTTCTCGAGATATCCGCCATGTCCGCCAACTCCTCCATCATCCTGGTTGTCGAAGACGACGCCATCGTGCGCATGCTGATTGTCGATGTGCTGGAGGAGCTGGAGTTCAAAGTTCTTGAAGCCGATGGCTGTGAGCAGGCGCTGGATTTTCTCAATGACGAGGACCAGCACATCGACTTGATGATGACCGATGTCGGCCTGCCAGTGATGGATGGCCGAGAACTGGCCGCTCAGGCGCGCATGCTGCGCCACGATCTACCGGTCTTGTTTGCCAGCGGTTATGCCGAAAGCATCGAAGTGCCCGAAGGGATGCATGTGATTGGCAAACCCTTCTCCATTGATCAGTTGCGGGACAAGGTCAAGAGCATTCTCGAGTGAACCTGCTACCGGCCATGGTCTAATACCGCCCCCTCGTAAATTTGTCTGCCCCCTGCACGCTCCAAGGAAACCCCGTACATGAGTGAACCTCGCGCAACCAGAGTCCTGGTCATTGGTTACGTCTGGCCCGAGCCCCGCTCCTCCGCAGCCGGCGGCCACATGATGCAGATCCTTGAGACATTCCTGCAGCAGGGTTGGGACATCACCTTCAGCAGCCCGGCCGGCAGCGGCGAACACCGGGCTGACCTGACGGCGCTGGGTATTCGTGAGGTGCCGATCGAGTTGAATAACAGCAGCTTCGACACGTTCGTCCGCGAACTGGCCCCGGATGTGGTGCTGTTCGATCGCTTCATGATGGAAGAGCAGTTTGGCTGGCGCGTTGAGAAACATTGTCCCCAGGCACTGCGCGTGCTTGAAACGTCCGACCTGCAAAGTCTGCGCGATGCCCGGCATCAAAGACTCAAGGCACGATTGAAGGCCAGTGATGACGCCAATGACTTCACGGACTTGTTTGCGCCGGCGTTGCGCGAAGAGTTCGAGTTCATGGCCGATACCAATCTGGCCAAACGGGAGATCGCCGCGATTTATCGTTGTGACTTGAACCTGATGATCTCCGAGGTGGAAATCGAGTTGCTGGTCGAGCAGTTCAACCTTCCGCGAAGCCTGCTGCATTGGTGCCCGCTGATGGTTGATCTGCCGAACCAGCTGCCGGTACCGTTCGAAGACCGCGCGCACTTCCTGCACATTGGCAACTTTCGGCATGCACCCAACTGGGACGCGGTGCTTTGGTTGAAAACCGTCATCTGGCCAATGATCCGCGAGCATTTGCCTGGCGCGCAGTTGCACATCTATGGCGCTTACACGCCGCCCAAGGCAACCGCGCTGCACAATGCCGGCCAGGGCTTTCACGTGATGAACTGGGCGGAAGATGCGTTGCAGGTCATGTCGGCGGCTCGGGTGAGCCTGGCGCCACTGCGTTTTGGCGCGGGAATCAAAGGCAAAATCGTTGATGCAATGCTCTGCGGTACGCCGACTGTCACCACGCCAACAGGCGCCGAAGCCATGCACGGCTCGCAAGCCTGGCCCGGAGCCGTGTGCCGAACCGCCCGCGAGTTCGCCGATAACGCGGTGCGCTTGCACACCGACAAGTCTGATTGGCAGCAAGCCCAGCGCCAGGCCCAGGCACTGCTCGCCAGCCGCTACCAGCAGTCCACCCATGGCCCGGCCCTGATTGAAAAACTGCTGTATTGCCAACGGCATCTGGCGCAGATCCGCCGGGATAACTTTACCGGCAGCATGTTGCGCCACCATCAACACAAGAGCACTCAGTACATGGCGCAATGGATTGAGGCAAAGAATCGCGTTCCAGAAAAAGTTATATGACCTACGGCGCTCCAACATAGACAGGACGTAATAACGCTGGCAGATGCCCCCTACGATGGTTTTTATCTACGACTGGTTCAGCACCACACGAAGCCGGGGCACGCGCTGCTGCATCATCAGCACCGATTTTTTCGAAGAATCCGACATCGTCCGCTATTGCTGGAGCCCCAGCAGCATGAAAGCCGTTTACGGCCACGCGTTCCATGAGTGCACAAGGTCTCGCTAGACGTCATATTGCGGCAAACTGGCATTTGCCACTGCGCAAAGGGCATGATCACGGTGCGTTAACAAGAAAAGCGTGCCGACATGACTCGTAATGCCAGAGTAACCGACCCTTCCTATGAGCTGATGGATGACCACAACGGGTTGTCCATCATCTACCGCCAGCACGGGTTTCCCTGCCCGTTGGTACGCTGGCATTTCCACAAGGAATACGAGTTGCACCTGATTGTCGCCAGCTCCGGCAAGGTGTTCATCGGCGACTACATCGGCAACTTCTACCCCGAAAGCCTGTTCCTGACCGGCCCGAATCTGCCGCACAACTGGATCAGCCAGGTGGCCGAAGACGAAGTGGTGCCCAAGCGCGACATGCTGGTGAACTTCACCGATGAGTTGTTCGACAGCGGCTATCAGGTGTTCGCCGAACTCAAGACCCTCGCCCCGCTGCTGGAGCGGGCGCAGTACGGCATCGAATTTCGTTGCAAGCACACCATCCGCCAGGCGATGGACCTGATGCAACGCATCGCCGATACGCAGGGCGTGACGCGGCTGGGGCACTTTTTCATTCTGCTGGGATTGCTCGCAGCCACTGACGACTATCAGTTGTTGTCCGGCGCCACGACGCCGCAACTGGCTGACGAGCACAACATCGACCGCACCAACCGCGCGGTGGATTACATCTTTGCCCACTACGCGCGGGAGTTGCCGCTAGAAGAAGTCGCCGAGCACCTGGGCATGAAACCGACCTATTTCAGCCGGGTGTTCAAACAGGCCACCGGGCGCAATTTCATCGAGTTCGTCAATCGCCTGCGCATCAGTAAGTCCTGCGAGTTGCTGGCCGACGGCGACAAACCGGTGACCGACGTCTGTTTCGAATCGGGCTTCAACAATATTTCCAACTTCAACCGGCGTTTTCAACAGCTCAAGGGCATGACGCCGTCCCATTACCGGCGGTTGGTGGTACAGCGTCTGACCGAGCAAAACCACGGCTGACATCACCCGTCCCTGTGGGAGCTGGCTTGCCAGCGATGAGGCCTGCGCAACCAACATCTCTATCGACTGATCCACCGCCATCGCTGGCAAGCCAGCTCCCACAGGTTTTGACCTGCCTGGTGTCGAAAACCTGTACGGATTCGATATCACTTCACCGCTGAAAAGCCCTTCCCTGCGTCTACCGCTCTAAACCCCAGTGCAAAAAAGTATCGATTCAAGTGCGACGGATGATTTGTTTCGCCGTGAATTGAAGGCTGTAATCAGCGCAGATTCTTCCTACAAGCGGAAGACACAAAAACAATAACCGTCCTTCTGTCCCCCCACGGGAGCAGAAAAGGAGTGCACGATGCAACCTTCTGTAAAAGCTCTGCTTGCCCTCACCTGCATGACCCTCAGCAGCGTCAGCCTCGGCGCCCAGACCCTGACCATCGCCACCGTCAACAACAGCGACATGATCCGCATGCAAAAGCTCTCGAAAACCTTCGAGGCCGAGCATCCCGAGATCAAGCTCAATTGGGTGGTGCTTGAAGAAAACGTCCTGCGTCAGCGCCTGACCACCGACATCGCCACCCAGGGCGGGCAGTTCGACGTATTGACCATCGGCATGTACGAAGCGGCACTGTGGGGCGCCAAGGGTTGGCTGGAACCGATGAAGGACCTGCCGGCGAGCTATGCCCTCGACGATGTGTTCCCCTCGGTGCGTGAAGGTTTGTCGGTAAAGGGCTCGTTGTACGCACTGCCGTTCTACGCCGAAAGCTCCATCACCTACTATCGCACCGACCTGTTCAAGAACGCCGGGCTGACCATGCCCGAGCGCCCGACCTGGGAACAGATCGGCGAGTTCGCCGGCAAACTCACCAACAAGGATAAAGAGCAGTACGGCATCTGCCTGCGCGGCAAGGCCGGTTGGGGCGAGAACATGGCGTTGATCACCACCCTCGCCAACGCCTATGGCGCGCGCTGGTTCGATGAGCAATGGCAGCCGGAATTCACCGGCGCCGAGTGGAAAAACGCGCTGAACTTCTACGTCGACACCATGAAGAAATCCGGCCCGCCGGGCGCATCGAGCAACGGTTTCAACGAAAACCTGGCGCTGTTCAACAGCGGCAAATGCGCGATCTGGGTCGATGCCAGCGTCGCCGGCTCGTTCGTCACCGACAAGACCCAAAGCAAAGTGGCCGATCACGTCGGCTTCACCTACGCCCCGCATCAGGTCACCGACAAAGGCTCGGCATGGCTGTACTCCTGGGCACTGGCGATCCCGACCAGTTCCAAGGCCAAGGATGCGGCGAAAACCTTCAGCGCCTGGGCGACCTCCAGGGAATACAGTGCGCTGGTTGCAGAAAAAGACGGCATCGCCAACGTGCCGCCAGGCACCCGGGCCTCGACCTACAGCGAGGCGTACATGAGTGCCGCGCCGTTTGCCAAGGTGACGCTGGAGTCACTGAAAGCCGCAGACCCGAGCAAGCCGACGCTGAAACCGGTGCCCTACATCGGCATTCAGTTGGTGACCATTCCCGAGTTTCAGGGCATTGGCACCCAGGTCGGCAAGTCGTTTTCCGCGGCGCTGATCGGTCAGATGACGGTCGACCAGGCCCTGACGGCGGCGCAGCAAACCACAGAGCGAGAGATGAAGCGCGCCGGTTATCCCAAGTAACCGCCACTTAACCTGTGGGAACTGGCTTGCCAGCGATGAGGCCGGCACATTCAACATTGATGTCGACGGCTCAATCGCCATCGCGGGCAAGCCCGCTCCCACAGGGTTCGCGTCTATGTCAGGAATGTTGTTCTTTCCTGAACATGTATCTGCACCCAAACGGTCGTGATCACCATGAATACCTCAACTGCCAAAGCTCACATGGAAATCCCTCAACCGCTGCGTAAAAGCCGGTTGAGCAACCCAGGCTGGTTTCTGGTCAGCCCTTCGGTGGCGTTGCTGCTGCTGTGGATGATCGTGCCGTTGGGCATGACGCTGTACTTCTCGATGATTCGCTACAACCTGCTCAATCCGGGTGAAAACGAATTCGTCGGGCTGGAGAACTTCACCTACTTCCTGACGGACTCGGGGTTCCTGCCCGGGGCCACCAACACCCTGTTGCTGGTGGGCAGCGTGCTGCTGATCAGCGTGGTGTTCGGCGTGTTGATCAGTGCCTTGCTGGAGGCCAGTGAATTTCTCGGCCGAGGCATCGTGCGGGTGATGTTGATCTCGCCGTTCTTCATCATGCCCACGGTCGGAGCGCTGATCTGGAAAAACCTGATCTTCCATCCGGTGTCGGGCATGCTCGCCTACGTCTGGAAACTGTTCGGCGCGCAACCGGTGGACTGGCTGGCGCATTACCCGCTGCTGTCGATCATCATCATTGTCTCGTGGCAATGGCTGCCCTTCGCGATCCTGATCCTGATGACTGCCATGCAGTCCCTCGATCAGGAACAGAAGGAAGCCGCGCGCCTGGACGGTGCCGGGCCCGTTGCGATTTTCTGGCACCTGACGTTGCCGCACCTGGCCCGGCCCATTGCCGTGGTGGTGATGATCGAAACCATCTTCCTGCTCTCGGTGTTCGCCGAAATCTTCACCACCACCAACGGCGGCCCCGGCTACGCCTCGACCAACCTCGCCTACCTGATCTACAACCAGGCGCTGGTGCAGTTCGACGTCGGCATGGCCTCCGCCGGCGGCTTGATTGCGGTGGTGATCGCCAATATCGCGGCCATCGTGCTGGTGCGAATGATCGGCAAAAACCTGACAGATAAAGCCTGAGGCCCGCGCCATGACCCTTCAACAATCCCGTCGCCTGCAAAGCCTGCTGCTCGGCACCCTGGCCTGGGCCATCGCGATCCTGATCTTTTTCCCGATCTTCTGGATGGTGCTGACCAGTTTCAAGACCGAAATTGACGCGTTCGCCACGCCGCCGCAGTTCATCTTCACCCCGACCCTGGAGAACTACCTGCACATCAACGAGCGCAGTGATTACTTCAGTTTCGCCTGGAACTCGGTGGTGATCTCGTTCAGCGCCACCGCGCTGTGCCTGCTGATTGCGGTGCCGGCGGCCTACTCGATGGCGTTCTATGAAACCCAACGCACCAAAGGCACGCTGCTGTGGATGCTCTCGACCAAGATGCTGCCACCGGTGGGCGTCTTGATGCCGATCTACCTGCTGGCCAAGAGCTTCGGTCTGCTGGATACGCGCATCGCGCTGATCGTGATCTACACCCTGATCAACCTGCCGATCGTGGTCTGGATGATTTACACCTACTTCAAGGACATCCCGAAAGACATCCTCGAAGCCGCTCGGCTGGATGGCGCGACCCTGTGGCAGGAAATGGTCCGCGTGTTGCTGCCGATCGCCAAGGGCGGGCTGGCCTCTACCGTCCTGCTGTCGCTGATCCTGTGCTGGAACGAAGCGTTCTGGTCGCTGAACCTCACTTCATCGAAAGCCGCGCCACTGACCGCATTGATCGCCTCGTACTCCAGCCCCGAAGGATTGTTCTGGGCCAAGTTGTCGGCGGTGTCGACCCTGGCCTGCGCACCAATCCTGATCTTCGGCTGGATCAGCCAGAAACAACTGGTGCGCGGCCTGTCGTTCGGCGCCGTGAAATGAATACCCATTGTGGGAACGGGCTTACCCGCGATGGACGTAAACGATAACGCGGGCTGCCTCAACAAACGTGTCGCCTGTGAGTTCATCGCGAGCAAGCTCGCTCCTACAGGTTCAACCAAATAACCAACAGTGGAGGCCCACCACCATGGCCAACCTGAAAATCAAGAATCTGCAGAAAGGCTTCGAAGGCTTTTCCATCATCAAAGGCATCGACCTGGAAGTGTACGACAAGGAATTCGTGGTATTCGTCGGCCCGTCGGGCTGCGGCAAATCCACCCTGTTGCGCCTGATCGCCGGCCTGGAAGAAGTCAGCGGCGGCACCATCGAACTCGATGGCCGCGACATCACTGAGGTCAGCCCGGCCAAGCGCGATCTGGCGATGGTGTTCCAGACGTATGCCCTGTATCCGCACATGAGCGTGCGCAAGAACATGTCGTTCGCCCTCGATCTGGCGGGCGTGCCCAAGGCTGAAGTGGAGAAGAAAGTCAGCGAAGCCGCGCGCATTCTCGAGCTGGGGCCGATGCTGGAGCGCAAACCGAAGCAATTGTCCGGTGGTCAGCGTCAGCGCGTAGCGATCGGCCGGGCCATCGTGCGCAACCCGAAGATTTTCCTGTTCGACGAACCACTGTCGAACCTCGACGCGGCACTGCGGGTACAGATGCGTCTGGAACTGTTGCGCCTGCACAAAGACCTGCAAGCGACGATGATCTACGTGACCCATGACCAGGTCGAAGCCATGACCATGGCCGACAAGGTGGTGGTGCTCAACGGCGGCAAGATCGAGCAAGTCGGCTCGCCCCTGGACCTCTATCACCAACCGGCCAACCTGTTTGTCGCCGGTTTTCTCGGCACGCCGAAGATGGGTTTTCTCAAGGGCAACGTCAGCCGTGTCGACAGCCAGGGTTGCGAAGTGCAACTGGACGCCGGCACCCGCATCACTTTGCCGCTCAGCGCTGCCAACCTGACCGTGGGTGGCGCGGTGACCCTGGGCATTCGTCCGGAACACCTGGAGCTGGCCAAGCCCGGCGACTGCACACTGCAAGTCACTGCCGACGTCAGCGAACGCCTGGGCAGCGACACCTTCTGTCACGTCGTGACCGCTTCCGGCGAGGCCTTGACCATGCGTGTGCGCGGTGATCTGGCCAGCCGCTACGGTGAGTCCTTGAGCCTGCATCTGGACGCCGGGCACTGCCATTTATTCGATGCCAACGGCGTGGCGCTGACCCGCCCACTGCCCGTTGCCGCCTGATTTCAGAGAACCTGTGATGAAACTCAATAGACAGAACCTCAACCGCCTCGCCCCCGAGGTGGCCCTGCCCGCCTACGCCCTGAGTGACAGTCGCCAAGGCATCGCCCACATTGGCGTCGGCGGCTTTCACCGCGCCCATCAGGCGTATTACACCGACGCCCTGATGAATACCGGCGAAGGCCTGGAATGGGCGATCTGCGGTGTCGGCCTGCGCGCCGAAGACCGCCGTGCCCGGGACGATCTGAAAGAACAGGACTACCTGTTCACCCTGTTCGAACTGGGCGATAGCGACGACACCGAAGTGCGGGTCATCGGGGCCATTCGCGACATGCTGCTGGCCGAAGACGGTGCCCAGGCGCTGATCGAAAAACTGGCCAGCCCCGAGATCCGCATCGTCTCGCTCACCATCACCGAAGGCGGCTACTGCATCGATGACAGCAATGGCGAGTTCATGGCCGGGCTGCCGCAGATCCAGCATGACCTGGCGAACCCTGACGCACCGAAAACCGTGTTCGGCTTCCTCTGTGCCGCACTGGCCAAACGCCGGGCGACTGGCACACCGGCGTTCACCTTGATGTCCTGCGATAACCTGCCGCACAACGGGGCCGTCACCCGCAAGGCGTTGCTGGCCTTCGCGGCATTGCGCGACGCCGGTCTGCGCGACTGGATCGAGCGCAACGTGAGTTTCCCCAATGCCATGGTCGATCGCATCACGCCCATGACCAGTACCGAACATCGCCTGCAACTGGCCGACAAGCATGGGCTGGACGACGCTTGGCCAGTGGTCTGCGAACCCTTTGTGCAGTGGGTGCTGGAAGACAAATTCGTCAATGGTCGTCCGGCCTGGGAAAAGGTCGGCGTGCAGTTCACCGACGACGTCACGCCCTATGAAGAAATGAAGATCAAACTGCTCAATGGCAGTCACCTGGCCCTGACTTATCTGGGTTTTCTGAAGGGTTACCGCTTCGTGCACGAAACCATGAACGACCCGCTGTTCGTGCGCTACATGCGCGCCTACATGGACCTGGACGTGACCCCGCAGTTGTCAGCGGTGCCGGGAATTGACCTGACCGAGTACAAAAACACGCTGGTGGCACGTTTTTCCAACCAGGCGATTGCCGACCAACTGGAGCGGGTTTGCTCGGACGGTTCGTCGAAGTTTCCGAAATTCACCGTACCGACCATCAACCGCCTGATCGCCGACGGTCAGGACACCAAACGGGCGGCGCTGGTCGTGGCCGCCTGGGCCTTGTACTTGAAAGGAGTGGACGAGAACGGTGACACCTACGCCATCCCGGACCCAAGGGCGGCGTTCTGCCAGGCGCTGGTGGCCGATGATGCGTTGATCACCCAGCGGATGCTGGGGGTCGAGGAGATCTTTGGCACGGCGATACCGCGCTCGGCGGAGTTTGTCGCGGCATTTGAGTGGTGCTGCAACAGCTTGCGCGATGTCGGGGTGACGCGGACGCTGGAGAGGGTTCTGGCATAAGTCCTGCGTTGAAGCTGCTGCCGTCGCGGGCTTGCCCGCGATGACGACCTGACAGACAACGCAGATGCTCAATGGTCACCAAGATCGACCTGACACACAGGACCTGCCATGACAAACCAACAACTCTTCCTCGGCATCGACTGCGGCACCCAGGGCACCAAAGCCATTATCCTGGACGCCGTCAGTGGTCGAGTGCTGGGCCAGGGCGCTGCTGCGCACAAGCTGATCAGTGGCGCCAATGGCCGCCGTGAACAGGACCCGGCGCAGTGGCTGGACGCGTTGACCCTCGCCACCCGGCGCGCCTTGCTAGCCGCCAATGTCGACGGCCAGGCCATTCTCGGCATCGGCGTATCCGGCCAACAACACGGCCTGGTGCTGCTCGACCATCAAGGCAAGGTGCTGCGCCCGGCCAAGCTCTGGTGCGACACCGAAACCGTCGAAGAAAACGATCGACTGCTCAAGCATCTGGGCGGCGAAAAAGGCTCGCTGGAACGTCTGGGTGTGGTCATCGCCCCAGGCTATACCGTGTCCAAACTGTTATGGACCCAGGAACAGCATCCCGAGATTTTCTCCCACATCGCTCACGTGCTGCTGCCCCACGATTACCTCAACTACTGGCTCACCGGGCGCAGCTGCAGCGAGTACGGCGACGCCTCCGGCACCGGCTACTTCAATGTGCGCACCCGCCAATGGGATTTGCAGTTGCTGCGTGACATCGACCCCAGCGGCCGCTTGCAAGCGGCGTTGCCGGAACTGATCGATGCTCACGCCCCCGTCGGCACCGTGCTGCCGAACATCGCCGGGCACTTGGGCATCAACCCGCGCGCGCGGGTCTCCAGCGGCGGCGGTGACAACATGATGGGCGCGATCGGCACGGGCAACATCAAACCGGGCGCGATCACCATGAGCCTCGGTTCGTCCGGGACGATCTACGCCTATGTCGATCAGCCGAAGGTCAGTCCGGACGCTGCGGTGGCGACCTTTTGCTCCTCCAGCGGCGGCTGGCTGCCGTTGATCTGCACCATGAACCTGACCAACGTCACCGGGGTGATCCGCGAGTTGTTCGATCTGGATATCGAGTGTTTCAACGCGCTCGTCACCCAGGCCCCCATCGGCGCCGAAGGCGTGTGTATGCTGCCGTTCCTCAACGGCGAACGCGTGCCCGCCCTGCCCCATGCCACCGGCAGCGTCCTGGGTCTGAACATGACCAACCTGACCCAAGCCAATCTGTGCCGTGCCGTGGTCGAAGGCACTACCTTCGGTTTGCGATATGGACTGGACCTGCTGCGCGACAATGGCTTACAAAGCCGCAGCATCTGCCTGATCGGCGGCGGTTCGAAAAGTCAGGTGTGGCGGCAAATAGTCGCCGACACCATGAACACGCCAGTGATCTGCACCGAACAAAGCGAAGCCGCCGCCCTGGGCGCGGCGATTCAGGCGGCGTGGAGTACATCCTGGGCCAACGGCCACGAAGACAGCCTCTCGGACCTGTGCGAGCGTTGCGTGAAACTCGACCTGGCCAGTGAAACCTTGCCGATTGCAGAAAACGTGATGGCCTCCCAACAGGCCTACGAACGCTATCGACAGCATGTCGCAACCCTTTAAAGAGCGAACAACTATGTATCTGGTGTGTGGCGAAGCGCTGTTCGATTTCTTCAGTGAAAACGACGCCAGCGAATTGGCTTCAAAAGTGAATTTCAAGGCGATTGCCGGCGGCTCGCCGTTCAACGTCGCGGTGGGTTTGTGCCGCCTGGGCGTCGACGCAGCGCTGTTTGCCGGATTGTCGACCGATTACCTCGGTCGGCGCTTGTTGCAAGTGTTGCAGGACGAAGGCGTAGGCACTGACTACCTGGTGGATTTCCCAGCGCCCACCACCCTGGCCATGGTCGCGGTCGGGGCCAATGGCTCGCCACACTACAGCTTCCGTGGCGAGGGCTGCGCGGACCGGCAACTGAAACCGGAACATCTGCCGGAACTGGGGCCGCAAGTGCGCGGGTTGCACATCGGTTCATATTCGCTGGTCGTGCAACCCGTGGCCGACACGCTGCTGGAGTTGGTGCGTCGCGAAAGTGGCCGGCGCCTGATCAGCCTCGACCCCAACGTGCGGCTTAACCCTGAACCCAACATCGAGCTGTGGCGCTCACGGATTGCCACGTTGGTCGAACATGCCGACCTGATCAAGGTCAGCGATGAAGACTTGAACCTGCTGTATCCCGGGCAAGACCCGGCACGGGTGATTGATGGCTGGTTGCAGCACCGTTGTCAGTTGGCGTTTTTGACCCGAGGTGGCGAAGGCGCCACCGTATTCAGTCGCGCCCACGGTTCGTGGTCGATTCCCGCCTGTGCGGTGAAAATCGCCGACACTGTCGGTGCCGGCGATACCTTTCAAGCGGCTTTGATTACCTGGTTGACCGAGCAGCAGCTGGATTCGGCTGAAGGCGTGGGCCAATTGAGTCGTGAACAGATCGACGCGATGGTCAGGTTTGCGGTTCAGGCTGCGGCGCTGACGTGCAGCAAGACCGGACCGGACTTGCCGTATCGGCATCAATTGGGTCGTCGTTGAATTCGAAGGCCCTGTCGCAGGAACGCGGCCCGGAGCAAGCCCGTTCCTACAATTCCCGGTCATTCACAACGGGCGCCGTGGGAGATTCGACGACCTTAGCCGGAACGTTGCCGCCAAACGGTAGTGGCCAGGCGACAGGCGGCGTACAGGTGACTTAACCAATGCTTAATCGCGCAGTCCAACACTCTACTGGACCGCACTCCCGCAGAGCCCTCTGACGCCCAGTGCGGCAGGTTCGACAACACGTCGAGCTGACTTACGCCTGCACTGGAGATCGTCTCATGAACTCGCGCACCCTGCTCGTTTCCGCCGCCCTGGTCTGTGTCTCATTGACAGGGGTTGCACAGGCCAACGACACCACTACCACCACTCAATCCGTACCTTCCTATCACTACGGCATGTCGCTGCACGTGGGTAAAGTCATCGCGCTGACCGAACCGGACACCCTGGATTGCAAGGTTGTCACGGCGCAAATGAAGTACATCGATGACCAGTCAGGCAAGCCTGCGGAAATCGCCTACCGGAAACTGTCTGACGCCTGCAGTTATCAGAACTGACTGAAAAGTCTGAAATAACACCTTGCGGTATTCGTGAGCGGGTTCTGGCGCTATGCTCTAGCGCCTTCCCCCACTGCCGCAAGGATTCGCCATGCAGTTATCGTTTCGTACGCTGTCGACATTCACTGCCACATTGTGTCTGCTACTGGCGCTGGTCTGGGGGTTGACGCCCCAGTGGTTACTGGCGACCTGGGATATCGAATATTCGCTGGCGGCTGGACTGATGGCACGACGGATCGCCGTATTGTTTGCGGCGTTGTGCGTGATTTTTTATCGGATTCGCAATGAAGCACCGTCGCCCATCCGTCAAGCATTGAGCTATGGCTTCACGGTTGGATGCTGGGGACTGGCGGCGCTGGGTTTCGGCGAATGGCTCAATGGCCATGTGGGTCCGGGCATATTGCTTGCGGTCGGATTCGAACTGGCGCTGGGCCTGGCGTTTTTCCAGACCCGACGCGTATCGGCGGAGCTCGAGACAGTGGGCTAACCGGCCTTGCCCACCACGTGGCGGTGAACGCTTTCCGTATGGTGAAGTTCAAGGTCTGAACGCAGTTCGGCGATCAAATCATTGATTTCCCGGCAGCCATTGAGTTGTTGAGCGTTTATGCCCGTTTTCAATAGATCCAGCTGATCGGTCTCACCGTCCGAATACACTTTTACCGTCATCGACAACTCCGGCGTCAGCGTGCATTGGCAGCGCTTCGGTAGAAAACTGCTTTCAATGATGTTGCGTAGTTCCAAGGCAGATAAAAACATGGCGACCCTCTCCTTTGTGAGACTGCCAATCAACTGTCGGTGCTGACTCATGTGAAATCCCGGCCAGCTTGAGAACTACTCCAGCATAAAACATGCCTTGAATTTCGCTGTGCAGTTCATCGGTAAATCAAGAAGTTATTCCGGCGTTCTCAAATATTGACCGTGCAATTTGCAAAAAACACATTCAGAGGCCCTGCAATTTGCACACTCCGATGTCCGGTTTGCATTAGCCGCCGATGCCGTCAAGAATAGAAACACGCTGATCCAGTATCCGCTGACCCCACACATACGCAAGGAGGCAACATGGGTTGTTGGACCGCTAACACCACCGTTGGGCTGATAGTTGCCGTACTGTCGAGCGCTGCGCACGCAGCGAAACTTGAAGAGGTCGCCCCCTTTCCGAAACCTGAAAGTGGCTTTACCCGCCAGGTTATCCACCTCACCCCGCAAGCCCGTGAAGACGACTACCAGGTCGAGATCCTCGCCGGCAAAACCTTGAACGTCGACTGCAATCGCCAGGCCTGGGCGGCATTCTCGAAGAGAAAAACCTTGAGGGTTGGGGCTATCCGTTCTACCGCCTGGAAAAAGTCATCGGCCCGATGAGCACCCTCATGGCATGCCCGAATGGCAAGAGTCACCAGGACTTCGTGCCGGTGGTCGGTGACGGGTTCATGCTGCGCTACAACAGCAAACTGCCCATCGTGCTCTACGTGCCCAAGGACGTCGAGGTTCGCTACCGGATCTGGTCAGCCTCCGGCAAAGTCGATAACGCAATCGCTGAGTAACCGTGAAACGCACCGTTTGGCGTCCGCTTGCCGGCTGACTTGATTCACGCCGGGGCGTCGCATAACGCGGCGCGCTCGGCCACATGCCGCAAACTGTCGAAATTGATATTGGCCCCCGAATCGATGGCCACGAAGGTCTGGCCACGGGCTGCGCTTCTGGCGACGTACTTCTTGATGCCAGCCACCGCCAATGCACCGGAAGGTTCGGTGATCGAGCGGGTATCGTCATAGATATTCTTGATCGCGGCGCAGAGTTCGTCGTTGCTGACGGTCAGCAATTCGTCGACGCAAAACCGGCACACTTCAAAGCCATGGGCGCCGATCTGTGCGACGGCCACGCCATCGGCGAAGGTGCCGACGCTTGGCAGGACGACGCGCTGATCTGCCTGCAATGCTGCCTGCAAGCAAGCGGAGTGCTCCGATTCGACACCGATGATGCGTACTTCAGGCCGAAGGTATTTGACGTACGCCGCAATGCCGGCGATCAAGCCACCACCGCCCACCGGTACGAAAATAGCGTCCAGCGGCCCCTGGTGCTGACGCAGGATCTCCATGGCCACGGTGCCCTGCCCCGCGATCACATCCGGGTCATCGAAGGGCGAAACGAAAGTCTTCCCGGTCGTTTGCGCCAGTTCCAGGGCAAAGGCCAGGGCAAACGGAAAGCTCTCGCCATGCAACAAAGCATCCGCGCCACGGCTGCGCACCCCGAGCACCTTCAGTTCCGGTGTGGTGGCGGGCATCACGATTGTGGCGTCGATCCCCAGCTCACGTGCAGCCAACGCCACGCCCTGGGCGTGATTTCCCGCCGACGCCGTCACCACGCCCCGCGCCTTTTGCTCAGGGCTCAGTTGGACCAGTTTGTTGTAGGCGCCACGGATCTTGAAGGAGAAGGTGGGTTGCAAGTCTTCGCGTTTGAGCAGGATTTGATTACCCAATGCCGCAGACAGCGCTGGCGCCGGTTGCAACGGCGTGCGCACCGCCAGCTCGTAGACCGGCGCCGCTAGGATCTTTTTGACGTAATGCTCAAGCAGGGATTGTTGGGTGTGCACGCGGGTCATGATCGTCTCCTGACGTTGATCAGAGCCCCGAGACAGAAAATGAAAACCCGCCTCTAGGGCGGGTTGGGTGCTGCAGTCGTGAGCTAGCCCGCCAAATGAGGAATGGCGGTAATAATGCTTGGCTGGCAGCGCAATACGGTGGAAGTCATGACCGGAAATTAGCCGGGTGCTGATGGCAAGTCAATGGCCAATTTTCTTTGGCTTGTTGATCCTTAATCTGTAGCGTCGTCGAGATTGCTTTCCCGGGCAAGCCCGTTCCCACAGGGTTTAGTGAGCACTTCAATTACTGTGAAGGTGGCCTCCATTCACTTCGCCAATCGCTTCAGCCACAGCAACATCCCCCCTGCCCCGAACATCATTGCCAGCAAAAACAATGGATGAGAAACCCACCACGGGGTCCCCGCCGTCATCATGCTGAACTCGGACATGCCGCCGATGCTCGCGATCAGGTTCAGCGGCAAAAACACCACGTTGATCAATGTCAGTTTGCGCAGCAGGTTGTTCATGCTGTTGTTCATCAGGTTGCCCCGGGCGTCGATGAGCCCGGAGAACACCGTCGAGTAGATTTCCGCCTGCTTGTAACACTGGTTGTTTTCGATGATCAGGTCGTCGATCAGGCCAATGGCATGGGCGCCGAAGTGCTCCTTTTCCGCATGATTGCGCAACCGGGTCAGTACCGCGCCGTTACTGTGAATGGCGTTGATGTAATAGATCAGGCTTTCGCTGAGATTGAACATCTGGATCAAGTGCTGGTTCTGCATCGACGCATTGAATTTCTGCTGCAACTCCCGGGCAACCATCTTGATCACTTTGAGGTGCCCCAAATAGTGATGGATATTGTTGAACAGCAATTCGAGCAGCACATCCAGTGGCGTGTTCAGCGGCTGGCGCTTGCCGAGTCCGCCAAGGGGCGCATCGTCAGTGGTGATCACCAGCAAGCGGCCCGGGCAAAACAACAGGCCGCAGGACGACACTTGGAAAGCCAGGTTGTCGGCGCCGGAGTAATTGTCCGGTCGCTTCCAGATCAGGAACAGGTTGTCGGGGTGAAATTCGATGCGCGACACCTCGTCAGGGTCGAGCGCCGAGGCCAGGGCGTGATCATCCAGTTTGAATTGACTGTGCAGCAGGTCCCGTTCGGCGGTGTCGGGATTGCTGAACAACATCACCTCGGCATCCAGTCTTTCAACGGCGTGCAGCGTACCGTGGCTCAACTGATAACTTTTGATCATGGGCCGCTCACCAGGCCTGGCCGCGGCGTTTGAGTTCAAGGCGGCGGACGAATTCCTCCAGGACCAGTGAATACAGATCGTCCTGCAAATAAGCGTCTTCGATGCCGGCGTCCATGTTCGGGTTGTCGTTGACTTCGATCACCACCACTTTGTCACCGGACTGCTTGAGGTCTACGCCGTACAAGCCATCGCCGATCAGGTTGGCGGTCCTCACAGCCAGCTCCACCACCGCGCGGGGCGCTTCGTGAACGGCCAGGGTCCGGCATTCGCCGTTGATGTCCTGGCCCTTGGCCTTGTGGTTGTAAATCTGCCAGTGCCCCTTGGACATGAAGTATTGGCAGGCAAAGATCGGTTTGCGGTTAAGTATGCCGATGCGCCAGTCGTACTCGGTGTAGAAGAATTCCTGGGCCAGCAACAGCACGGAATGCTCGAACAGCTCGGCCGTGGCTTCGAGCAATGCCTGCTGGCTTTCAACCTTGATCACGCCTCGGGAAAAACAGCCGTCGGGAATTTTCAACACCAACGGAAAACCGAGGCGCTCGCCGACCCGTTCGAAATCTTCCGGTCGCTCCTTGTAGAGGATTTCGGTGGCAGGCATGCCCAGTTGGTGGCTTTTGAGCAGATCTGTCAGGTACACCTTGTTGGTGCAGCGCAGGATGGACGTTGGATCGTCCATCACCACCAGCCCTTCGCTCTCGGCTTTCTTGGCGAAACGATAGGTGTGGTTGTCGACGCTGGTGGTCTCGCGGATCAACAGCGCGTCGTACTCGGCAATTCGTGCGTAATCCTTGCGCTCAATCAAGTCGACGTCGATACCCAGGGTCTTGCCGACCCTGACAAAGTTGTCCAGCGCCTTGGCGTTGGACGGCGGCAAGGCTTCCTGGGGATCGTGCAATATCGCCAGGTCATAACGAGCCAGACGCCTTGATCGCGGCATTCGCCAGATCTTGCGACTGAAACTATCCAGCGAGTTCGCAAACTGATCTTCCTGATCTTCACGCAACTTGTGCAGCGCACCATACTTGATGCCCTCGATGTGCCAACCGTTAGTTCGGCGAAACTCAACTAACAGAATCGGACAGGCAAACACTTCAAATAGTTGGCGCGCCAGATCCTGTAAAGGCTCGATGTTGGTTTTGCCAAAATACAAGGTCAGGGTAAAACCTTCGGTGTCACTGTAGAGATGATGGCTGAGGGCTTTCTCAAGGGTTTTGTCCAGATCATCCAGCGCCAGACCATATAGGGATTTACGCGTCAGCTCACTGATGGTCCGCACCGACGGGATGACCTTGTGGCCGCGCGCTTCGGCCAGTAGGGAGCAATAGTAGCCATGCCCGAGGTACTTGTAACTGCGGCACAGGTTGATCACCTGAACGCGTTTGCCCTGGTCATTGTCGCGGGTTTGCTCGAGATACTCCTGGGCCGTAACGATGTCTTCACTGGGGAAGTAAGAGGCCCAATCTTCCTTGCGCTCGACGATGATAATCAATTGGCTGGAAGTTCTATTCGCATCATTTAAATAAGTTGCGGAAGTGATTGCTGCCGGCAAAGTTTGCTCGGATACTGCGCGCCAATGACCTTGTACCGCTGACATAGTGATTGATCCGTTGGAGAACAAGACCTTTCCTATTAAGCACGAACTTTTTCGAAAGTCCCGTTTCATTACGCAACTTTTACGGTGGTCATATGAGTCTGGTATTTCGGTTGGCGGTCACTGAGGATCTACCTGCACTACTGCAACTTGAAGAACAGTGTTTCACCACGGATCGGCTCAACAGTCGCAGCTTCCAATGGATGATCACTCGGGCACACGGACAACTGCTGGTGGCCCAGCGTGGCGAGGACCTGGTGGGATATGCCGTTGTGCTGTTCCATCGCGGTACGTCGCTGGCACGCCTGTATTCGATTGCAATCGCGGTCCAGGCGCGGGGCAGCGGTTTGGGCAAACAATTGCTCGAGCGCATCGAGGCCTGTGCACTGGCGCACGATTGCGCCTATTTGCGGCTGGAGGTGCGCATCGATAACCCGGCAGCGATTGCCCTGTATGAGCGCAATGGCTATCGGCGTTTCGCGTTGATTCACGACTACTACCAGGACCACGCCGACGCGTTGCGCCTGGAAAAGCGCATCCTTCAGCACCGCGACTCTCGAAACATCCAGGTGCCCTATTACCCACAAACCACCGATTTCACCTGTGGTCCGGCCTGTCTGCTGATGGCTATGGGCGCGTTGCAACAGGGCCGAGCGCTGGAGCGCCGCGAAGAACTGCAGATCTGGCGCGAGGCGACTACCGTGTTCATGACTTCCGGTCACGGAGGTTGCAGTCCACAGGGCTTGGCATTGGCGGCATGGCGGTGGGGTTTTCGGGTGAATCTGCAATTGAGCATGGCCGGCCCCTTATTCCTCGACGGTGTGCGCGACGAGCATAAAAAAGACGTCATGCGCCTGGTGCACGATGAGTTCACGACGCAGTTGCAAGCCACTGATGTCGAGTGTGCGATGGGCGGGGCGCTGAACCTGCCGCGCTTGCTGGAACAGGGTGGACAGCCGTTGGTGCTGATCAGCAGCTATCGATTGACCCGTTCGAAATCGCCGCATTGGGTGATCGTCACCGATTGCGACGACGAATTCGTCTATCTGCATGATCCCGACGTGGACCATAGCCAGCATCGCCAACCCATGGACTGCCAGCATCTGCCGGTCAGCCACGGGGAATTCGAAAAAATGTGCCGATTCGGCCGGGACAAGCTGCGGGCGGCGGTGATCTTGTATCGTCGCGAGTGAACGCTCCGATTGCTATGGCAAGGGGGCTTGCCCCTCTCCACGGGGCTGCGCGTTATTTCAGTCCCAGCTTGTACAGTCCACCGTTCGCTTCATCGGTCAGCACGTACAAATAGCCATCCGGTCCCTGCCGCACATCGCGAATGCGTTGATTGAGCTCACCCAACAAGCGCTCTTCGTGGACCACCCGATCACCGTCGAACTGCAAGCGGATAAGCTCCTGAGTCACCAAAGCACCGATAAACGCATTGTGCTGCCAGGCCTTGAATCGGTCGCCGTCGTAGAACGCCAGCCCACTGAGGCCGGGGGATTTCTCCCAGACATGGTGCGGTGCGACGGTGCCTTCGGCGGTGGTGCCTTTGGCTTCGGGGATCGGCTGGCCGGAATAGTCGATGCCATGGGTGGCCAGCGGCCAGCCGTAATTCTTGCCGCGTTCGATGATATTGACCTCGTCACCGCCCTGGGGACCGTGCTCGTTCTCCCAGAGGATGCCGGTCCAGGGGTTGAGCGCCGCGCCTTGGGGATTGCGATGACCGTACGACCAGATTTCCGGGCGCACGCCGGCCTGACCGACAAATGGGTTGTCGTCCGGCACCTTGCCGTCGGGGTAAATCCGCACCACCTTGCCTTGCAACTTGTCGAGGTCCTGGGCGGTCGGGCGGTCGTTGTTTTCTCCCAGCGTAATGAACAGATAGCCCTCCCGATCGAACACCAGCCGCGAGCCGAAGTGGTTGCCGACCGACAGCTTCGGTTCCTGACGGAAAATCACCTGAAAATCCTTGAGTGAGGTCAGATCTTCGGACAAGCGCCCACGGCCGACGGCAGTCCCGGCCTTGTCCCCCTGACCTCCACCTTCGGCATAGGACAGGTAGACCGTGCGGTCTTGCTTGAAGTCGGGTGACAGCGCCACATCCAGCAAGCCACCCTGCCCCTTGGCCCAGACCTCTGGCACGCCACTGATCGGTGCTGAGAGTTTGCCGTCAACCGTCACCCGCCTCAGGTTGCCGGGCCGTTCGGTCACGAGCATGCCCTGGCGGTCAGGCAGAAACGCCAGGGCCCAGGGATGTTCCAGCCCCGTGACGATCGGTGTGACTTCAAGCGTGCCCTGCTCGCTCGGCATCTCCTGAGCAGCCGCCGCCATGGCGGACAACGTGGTAGTCATCAAGGCGCTGGCGCAGACAATGGCCAGAAGGGTTTTACGCAACATGCACGATTCCTTTTGTCATGAGAAATGACCGACAGCCTGGCTGCCCGGCCATCACGGGTTGCGGGCGTCCGGGTCTCGCTGAGGCGGGTTGGAGATGAACTTGGGGGGGGGGGGGGGTGCCGGCCGATCCTGGGGATAGCGATTGCCGACGCCACCATTATCGAGGGTCGGTGGCCGCGGAACCGGCACGGTGTTCGGCCCACGGACGGCAGGTGCGCTCGGCTGTGTACCCTGCATGCTGTTTGGATTGGCGCGGCGAATCGGACTGTTGTAGGGATTGTTATTGCTGCCCGGCAAGTTCTGGGCGATCTGCATCGGCGCACCTGACCCTGCCACATGAGCCTGAACCGCCGGGATGATGAAACCGCTGAGGGCCAGCGTGATGAGGCCAAGCATGCATCGGTTCATGGGGAGTCTCTCGACGTGAGCCAGAATAGAGTCTTCGATAGCACGCTACGCTCGGGGTTCGTATTTGTTAACAAAAACCTCCGAGAAGATGTAACACGAGGTTGGCGCCCATCCCGGCGGGGCTGAAGGTCGCTGAAACTTTTTCCAGACGCCACGTGTCAGCTGATCATCACTCACGAGTAGACGACCATGGCGCGGGCAATCTGGAAGGGCGCAATCAGTTTCGGCCTGGTGCACATCCCCGTCGCCCTGGTCTCGGCGACGTCTTCCCATGGGGTGGATTTCGACTGGCTCGACAGCCGCAGCATGGACCCGGTTGGCTACAAGCGCGTCAACAAGATCACCGGCAAGGAAGTCACCAAGGAACACATCGTCAAGGGTGTCCAGTACGAAAAGGGTCGATACGTGGTGCTCAGCGAAGAGGAAATTCGCTCGGCGCATCCCCTGTCGACCCAGACCATCGACATTTTTGCCTTTGTCGACAGCGAACAGATCCCGTTGCAGAACATCGACACACCCTATTACCTGGCACCGGATAAACGCGGGGGCAAGGTGTATGCGCTGTTGCGCGAAACGCTTACCCGAACCAAAAAAGTCGCCCTGGCACGCGTAGTGCTGCACACCCGCCAGTATCTGGCGGCGCTGATGCCACTGGAATCGGCCATGGTGCTGGTGAAACTGCGCTGGCCGGCGGAAGTGCGCAGCCTGGAGGAGTTGGCGCTAGGCCCTGACGTCACCAAGGCCGAGCTGGCCAAGGGCGAACTGGACATGGCCAAGCGACTGGTGGAGGACATGAGCGCCGAGTGGTCGCCGGATGACTACCGGGACGAGTTTGAGGACAAGATCATGGCCCTGGTGGACAAGAAAGCCCACGAAGGCAAGATTGAGGATGTGGAAACGGCCACCGGCGAAGAGGAGCGCAAGACAGCGGATGTCATTGACCTGACTGAGTTGCTCAAACGCAGTCTGGGTGGCAAGGCGCCAGGCAAGGCGACCGCAAAACCCAAACCGGCTGCCAAACCGGCGGCAAGGAAAAAAGTCAGCAAGTAAGGCGCGCGGCCGGCCTGGCTCACCGAAGGCAAGCCCGCGATGCCCTCGGTCGACCCGGCGAATGAATCAGACCAGGATGAAAATCGCCAGCAACCCGCCGAAGATCGCCCACTTTTCCAGGTAATAGCGCTTGCGGTTGCGCTTTTTCAGTTCTTTGCCGCGCAGACGAATCTTGTAGATCCTGCCGAACAGTCGATTGATGGCGCCGATCCGGTCACCCTCCTCGTTCGGCGCTCCAGCCGCCGACATCACATTGCGACTGAACCAGGCGTTGAACGCGGCCGCCCAGCGATACTTCATCGGCCGTTCAACGTCGCAAAACAGAATGATCCGGTTCTGCTCGGTGGCGTTTTCGGCGTAATGAATGTACGTCTCGTCAAACATCACCGCTTCACCATCGCGCCAATGGTAGTTCTCGCCATCGACGTTGATGTAGCAACCGCTGTCGTTGGGCGTCGCCAGGCCCAGGTGATATCGGTATGAGCCGGCGTACGGGTCGCGGTGACGCACCAGTTTCGAACCCGGTGGCAATTCCGCGAACATCGCTGCCTTGATCGAACCGATGCTCTGCACCAGTTCGGTGGTGCGCGGGCAGAGCTTCATCGCCGACGGATGGCTGTCGCCGTACCACTTGAGATAGAAGCGTTTCCAGCCGGATTTGAAGAACGAGTTGAAACCCACATCGTCATACTGGCTGGAGCGCTTGATCTCCCCGGCCTGCAAGAGGTTCTGGCCTTCGGCGCGGATTTCTTCCCAGTGGGCCTGCAACGGGCTCAGGTCGGGAAAGTCGGCCGGATTGAGATACGGCTTGCTGGGAAGCTTCGAGAACAGATAAAGGAAGCAGTTGATCGGCGCCAGAAACGTCGAGTGGTCGCTCAATTGGCGGCCCAGTTTATGGCGCACCCGCCCACGCAGATGGACATACGCGATGGAGACAACGTAGATAGCGGCAATGATGAGTTTCACGGAATTCGTCACACGTCATGGGTGAACAAACTGCGCGCCCTGCCAGTCTCTGGCCTGCGGGGCTTTTGCAGCGTCTGAATATGATTAGCAGCCCTATGGCACGCCGTTGAGCCGGTGCTGAATATCGGCAACTAATGATAGGTGGCATTTTAGCCACACTTTGTAACCAATAGTTAACCTGAAATGTTGAAAATCTGTCCACTGATGCCAGCAAAGCGTCTGAGGGGCCGGATTGCCCTATCGTTTAAAGAGCCAGACCAGTACAATCGCCGCCAAACTTTATGCGCCCCCCCTTGGTTGATGACGGGAATGATCCCGGCCTCAGCGCAGGTACTGATTCGGTACTGCCGCCACCCGCTACTCTGAATGCTTCGCAGGAAAAACCTTTGATCTCTACAGCTAACATCACCATGCGATCTTCCAGGTATCGTGATGTAGCCTCAAGCGCAGAAAAATCAAGGGCTTAAGCCGCATCGGATCGCATCAAAACACCTGAAATAACGCCGTTTGGTATCAAAATTGGTATCAGGATCCCCCCTAACCTCCAATACGGCGACCCTCTACGATGAGGTTCGATGATGGATTGGATGTAGCAATCCACTGCAGCCCCGGCACGCCTAGCCCATCGCGTTTTATTACTTCTTCTTGTAGCAATTTTTAAGCAGGGTGTAAGACAGGCCTGTCACGGGCACTACCAGTTCTTGGTTTGTCGGCTTGGGGTAAGCCGACCCTTGCTTAGGGAAGGGGGGCAGCAAGTCACCCTCCCAACATTCGACTGCTACGCTGAATTCTTCACGGAGGATTCACGATGCCAAACTCTGACCTGCTCCCTTCCCTGCTGTTCAAAATCAACGAAAACCAACTCGCCCTGGAGGCTGCCATCATGGAGCTTACGCTTTGGGTCGAGCAACGCGGAGCAACCGAGGTCGGTGGAAATGTGCGTGGCGCCTTGGAAACGATCGACAAGAATGAAGAGTTCATCAAGATGACGCTCGCGGTACTGATGACACCAGAGTGATCGTTCACAGGCAGAAATCGGCCAGGACCTGCCATCTGGATTGATCACACCAGTCCATTTTTCAGCTGGCCTGCAATTATCTCGAGGAGGTCGTTCCACGGGTAATGAATCTTCCCGAGTCGAGGGCAGTATATTGCGTGCCTAAATGGGCGGAAGCGGAACTCGATGGGCTGGATCGCCGCGCGCTGCGGACAGACCACTTGCTCCTCGATGATGGTCCAGGTCTTTTTCCAGACGTCGAGATTGTGGTCCTTGGATACCAGTTTCAGCTGAGGACGTTCGGTTGTCATGGCCGCGTCCATTGGGTGGGATTTCTGAAGATTGTAGCGCGGGAAAAAAATCCGGCCAGGGAGGTGGGTAATTGCACTGATTTGCCCACCTGTTCGCATTCGACCTGACCAGCCATTTGCATTGGACTTGACCAGCACGTTAAGGGAGAGGCGCCTTCACTTCCAAGTCTGACATATGAATCCTGGAAGGGGGCGCATCCCATGAGAGGCATTAGGAAAGTACCCAGTTACCATAGGGGGGCCCGGGATTGGATGGGGAAAATCAACTGTTGGTCGTCAACGAAGGGTTGATGAGGCTATGCAGTTCGACTGATGATTTCGGCACGGTCGATATCTCTACTTTTCTCAATCCCTGCATCGATATTTGGGCACTTCGAGATTCTATCGATACCTGCATCGACTTCATCCTGTTGCTTCTGTCTTGCGGCAGCATCCCTCTCTTCCTGCTCTTTAATAAAGTTCTCAATGAGAGTGCTTAAGTCTGCGAATATGTCCGTGCAAGAAGTGACGAAAGCACCAAGAATTCCTAACACGCCACTTCTTGAGGCTTTGCTCATTGCTGAGGCGCACTTATATATGTCAATAGTAACTTTTCCAGTCCCAGCAACGGCTTTTATAGTATCTAGAATTGATTGCGTTGCTTTATCTGGGTCTTGTCCTTCATTAATGCATTTCTGGGCTGCCACCGAGGCCTGAGAGAAGGCGGTTTTACTTGGCTCTATTTGATCCTGGGGTATTGGAAAGGTATACGTTAAAGTTCCCCAATTTATATTTAGGCTAAAGTTTGGGACAGAACCAGTAACGAATAGTCTGATTTCGCTTTTGGCGTTTTCCTCAAAGGTAGTAAGTATCTGGTGTAGAAGACCTCTGGGGATGGTTTTTGGCTTTGTCTCAAGCTCCATGAATTGATAGGGTGCAAGCTCCCCAATCGCGTTTCGATACGAGCCGATTCGCCTGAGTTCGTCCTCCCAGAGAAGAGTTTCCTCAGGCGTTAGCTTGTCGCCAGTGACGCCATCAGAAAATTGAGCAACCGTCTTCTGCAGCTCTGTAAAACGATCAGCATTGAGGATTACCTCATATTCGACCTGAAATTTCACTATGAGTAGTGGGGCCCCACCAGAGTCGTCCCTGGTGATTATTTTGTAGGTTGCATCGCTCATGACAGCTCTCCTCTGTTTTGATATTGGATATTAGATGTGAAAAGCTGCACTTCAAGGTGCGATGGTACCGCCCATCTAATAACCAAGCGTAATATAAAGTTTTTTGATATTGCTTTTGTGGTCTGATTTTTTATCAGTGATTATAGATGGGCTATTTTATAAATTTACCGGCTCGACTTATTTTAATGTTTTCCAAGCATGCATATTACTCGGAGCATTGCGCATCGACGAAATTGATCCATGTTGAGTGGTTCGCCTTTAGTCTTCGAAACCCTTAGCGGGTACCCTGACTGGAGGGGCGTCTGAAGTGAAGGTCATTCGAAGCCTCGGCCGACTGTTTCTGACTAAGCCACAGGCTTGACTGGCCCTTCAGGTGTTTTGCCTTTAAAAAGCTTTAGCCTTTCCTCATTGCTTGACAGTCCAGGCAAAACCTTACTTGCCGTGAGCCATGAAATGCCAAAGGCTATCAAGCCAGCACGTTCACCTTGGAAGGTGAAACGTGGAATACCGAACTTAGTATGTAATAAAGAGCCTGTAGCCATAAATGCAATAGATGCAATCATTACAGCCCCGCAAGTCGCGTAGATACGCATCCGAAGTATCGCTTCTTTATGTTTTTTGTCTTTAGCACGCTTATAAAAAATCCGGCAAAAAATAGTCAGTACTATAAAAAGCGTGGCAGCTGCGACGTAGTGCACAGGAGACGCTCTGCCCATGGCATCTAACTGCCCGCATGTGAGGCCGGATAGTTTCGCTCCTTCTTCTACAATGCCATTAACGCAATCACATGGAAATAATGCGACACCCATTGCAGCCATTGCAGCTATTTTGCTTATGTATTTTTCTAGTGTCGATACACCATTATAGGCTACCAAGAACGCAGATATTGCGAATAGGGAACCCACAAAAAAATCGCGCGCCCACCCCCCCTCTACGTATGAAGCGCTGATTGAATCTATTGCAGAGACTGCAAAAAAACTGCAAACGTTCGCCAAAAAGATAGCTATCAACCCTACCAATAATTTTAGAGTGCGCTGATCTATTTGCTGTGGTTTTTTTGACGCTGCGCTAGCCACGGTGCTAACCGGGCAATTTCGCGCCAGCTCTGTCGATTGTCTTCTTATGGTCATGCAAGGGTTCTCAGAGGTTATGGACAGTGTCCTAATTGATGAAAGAGCCACGCCCGCGCACTACAAACATAGCCATCACAATCGCTTCGCATAATCAGGATGTACTGGCTAACTCCCTCTATGCCCATCAGCGGCCAGCCTTACGGACACATTAGGGTGTAGCACACGGAATCTACATAGTGACCAAGTAGCGCATATTGGAGACCAACGGTATTTTCAGACGCTAACCTAGGGTATGAATCGCCCCTAGATTTGTAGACGCCGTGAAGGGCCGTAATGGGTCGGTTTCCGTCCTTCGCGACAGGCAAAAAACGGCCAGCAACGGACGGTCGAAGGTTCTGTTAAATTGATAGAAATTCAGTGCTAGAGAACTACTGTCGATGAGAATTATTCGAAGCAAAGATTTCACCGCCACTCGCGCTTGGGGTGCTGACGACATCGCTAACATGGGCGGAACCACGGTCCGTCTCCACTGGACCGACCAGCCATACAGGTGGCATGTAAACGATGGTGAAGAGGTATTTGCACTCCTCGATGGCACGGTCGATATGCATTATCGCGAGTCGGGCATCGAGCGAATCGTGACACTGGTGGTTGGCGACGTGTTTTTTGCGGAAGTGGGATGTGAACATGTTGCGCATCCTCGTGGGGAAGCACGGATTCTGGTTATCGAACGTGAGGGCAGCGTTTGAGTTCGCGAGGCTGCCGCTCATGATTACCTACTCGTGGTAATGGTATTGTCTTTCGTAGATCGACTTGGTTCATTCATTAAAAATATTCGACGAGTTACACGACCGACCGCATCACGCCCTGAGGAAGTCAGTCAACCTAAATCGAGGTTCTTCAGGAGCGGTGAACCGCGCTTCCTCAAGCCATACGACATATCTGGTTCAGATATCAAATATCAAGGCCCTCAGCCTTGCACTGTTCCACAAAATGTAACCGATTTAAGAACTCAGTGTAGGTGTCACGACTTCCTGTAGTCATTGAGACGAGGCTAGCCATGTGCTTAAAAAAACCTCCAGGAGTGTCTGAGTTTTCCAGCACCATAATTATCTGCGGAATACTCATAAATAGAGAACTGTAAAATGGAATCCTGCCCTTAACTCCAATCTCCCCATTCTCGCCTGCAAGCCGCTGCAGTTCGGTCGAGTGTTTCCTCCATTTCTTTAGATTTTCATCTATTTTTTTGTCAGGATGTCTTACTTCGCTGAATACAGCAATGGTGAGGATGCGCTGCAAAACGGTTTTATCTTGCAATGCTCCGAAATCATGAAGGCTTACCGAAACTCTAGTCACAGCGCGCCCATTTAAATAGACAGTTTTCTCATTTCCGTCGTTGGCCAAGGTGATTGATCCATTATTTTTGAGCACATTCTCTATGCGCATTGCTTGTACATGAGTCGCTAGCACGCTATCTGCGAGATCAGAAAGTATTTTCGGCTCATCTCCCGACAACGCTTGACGAGTCAGTCCTTTCTTTTTCATTTCAAATATATAGATTTTATCGTTTGTTTCGCATATCAGATCTGATTCAAGTTCCAGTTCGCCACCAATCCGATTCCCGTGGAAAATGCTTATGCCTTTGCGTATTAATTTATCTCTTAGAAAATCTTCAATTGCGTAGCCTAAAGCACTATCCTTCGGATTTGACCATTCGTCGTCAGGTCTTGATATGCAATTGCAAACTGCGTTTAGTGCCCCTAATGAAGCTATACTTTTTGGAAGAATTCTATATTGATTTCCGACCTTGATGATTGGTTTGAAGTAGTGGTCTATCGCGAGACTTGAGGGAGGGAACACCAGTTCTGAGTTGGCCGAGCCTGACGCGGCACTCAGCACCCGCTCCACTGCTTCCTGGACTTTAAACTCTGCAATTCCAGTTTTTGATGCAATTTCCTTGGCGGTCACTGTGGTAAACCGCCTGGTGTCAGACAACGAAATCAGCGCTAGGGCGACCCTAGTCACATCTTTGATCTTTACATTATGTGAATAGTAGTTGGCCTCGGAAAATTTTGTATGCACAAGCTTTATCAAGTCGAAAGCGCAATTTGCTTTGATCTGAGGAAGTCCCACTAAACTGTCATAAAGCATATTTTTTTTAATAAAATCCAGCATGACTTCTTCGCCGAGATGCATAGCCTCGAACTGAGAATAAGGTTGGATCTCAAAAACAACTATTAGATCAGATATAAAAATCAGCAAATGATCAAAGTGCGACGAATTTCTAAAGCCTTTTGACCCTGCATGCTTGACTCCCAGCGCGAAGAGGTACCCGAACGGCAAAGCTGCCTGCACCGATGTTGTACCCATTGAGACACGGCGGTATTCCATGAATCGCCCAGTTGTGCTGTTAAATGTTTTGCCTAGTCGTTGGGTTAGAGCGACTAGCATGTTATCGCCGCCATAGGCTGCGCACAGACGCTCAATCTCGGACTGTATTAGTCTGTTGCTTTGCTCAGATATGTAAAACTGATAGTCCCTCTCTACAATCTCAACGCCAATACTAGTCAGCCTTTGGTAAGAGGAAGCGAATGTGTCCAGTTTTTCGTCCAGAGGTGACGATGCAGGACCATCAAAAAAACAAAGTTCTTTTCGATTTTCAATTACTATCTTGAGCAGCTCACTCCAATCTGTTTCTGGTGGCACCAGTATTCCCTGTGCGGGAGCTTGTCTTGCTGCGTCTCGAATCGCATCTAGAACTGGGAAATATTTTTCATGGTTGAGTTTTTGCTGATGACGCATAATTACCATCTTCTGTCGAAGATAAGTACATGCTCGAAGAACCGTTTTCGGGTCACCGATATTATGCCGTGCTAGTGAGTATATTTTTTCATACCCCTTAGGGGTGCGATACCCAGCTGCTTCATACTCTGCAAAGTATTCATCGCATTTAGAGATAAATTTTGAGACTTCCAAACTTTGCCCTCGCGAGATGCAGTAAGATTTTGTCGTTAGTCTAGCATTTTGATTTCAGTCTCACTATGAAGGCTCCGCACTGTTTACGGAAACACGAGTCTCCGCACTTTCGAGGACTCGTAGCCGGCGGCTTCTGTTGGACGCGGTCGTCGGTGACCAACTGGTTGTTCTTGCCCGTCTACTGATGGGCACAAGGGGCTGCAATGGGTTCAGGCTGTGTGAAAACACGCTGGATTCATTGAAAACCGGGATTTGCTTGGATTGCCTGCGAAACCAGCAGACGGAAGCGCGAATTGCCCCAGTAAGCTACATAGGTGTTCGTAATGCTGTTTGGGCCGCGCCAGCGGCCCAAACAGCCGCTCACGGACGATCAAACGGCGGGATTCACGCCCTGATCGCCTCAAGCAGTCCTGCGATGCCGAAGATGCTCATCATTCGTTTGAGGTTGTAGGCCAGCACATGAAGGCTCATCTCAGTGCTTACCCGCGGAAGGGTTTTGGTCAGGAAGTGGGTACTTCCCATCCAGTATTTGAGCGTTCCAAAAGGATGTTCAACGGTCTGTCGGCGACGCCTCATCATCGTTGGATCATTTTCCAGCCGTACCTGCATCGCATCGACTACGGCTTCATGTTCCCAGCGCTTTATCCGGCGCTCCTTACCCGTCGTACACTGCTTCTGCATTGCGCAGGACTGGCAACCCGAGAACCAATAACAGTGCAGTAGCATGCCGTCTTCCATCGAAGAATGCCGCCGGGTCAGTAACTGTCCCGCGGGGCATCGATACTCGTCCGATGCAGTAACGTAGATGAAGTCCTGCTTACCAAATCGGCCTTCGGCTTTGCTGCCGGAAGTCAGGGGTTTCGGTACGAAGGTGGTGATGCCCGCCTGCTCGCAGGCAAGGATTTCCAAGCCTTTGTAATAGCCTCGGTCGGCCACCACCGTCAGCGACTCAGCGCCGATCTCTTCACGCGCTTGGTTCGCCATATTGTTGAGTTGCGCCCGGTCATTACCAACGTTGGTCACCTCATGGGCGATGATCAGATGGTGTTTGTCGTCGACAGCTGTTTGTACGTTGTAGCCAACCGTTCCGGTGCCTCGGCCGCTTGTGGCCATTGAGCGTGCATCTGGGTCTGTGAGGGAGATCTGCTGGTCTGGACTTTCGTGGAGCTGCAACTCGATGTCCTTGAGTTTCTGCATCTGCTTTTTCAGTGTTTCTATCTTTTCTTTAAGCCGCTCGGTTTTGGCCTCGGCCACTTCGGGCATTGCCCGATCCGCCGAATCCATCGCCGCCAGATATCGATCAATGCTCTGCTCGATCTGCTGCATGCGTGCCTTCACTTTGCCCTGGGTGAAGTTACGGTCGCGGTTGTTCACGGCTTTGAATTTGCTGCCGTCGATGGCGATGATCGATTGGGAGAAGAGATTGAGATTGCGGCAAAGCACTACGAATTGTCGGCAGACGCTGCGAATGGCTTTGCCGTTGTCTTTGCGAAAGTCGGCAATGGTTTTGAAGTCCGGAGCCAAACGCCCCGTCAGCCACATCAACTCGACGTTGCGCTCGGCCTCACGCTCCAGCCGGCGGCTGGACTGAATCCGATTGAGATAGCCGTAGATATAGATCTTCAACAAGATCGCTGGATGATAGGCCGGACGACCCGTTGCAGCAGGATCGACGCCCTCAAACCCAAGTGCGCCCAGATCGAGTTCATCGACGAAAACGTCGACCACACGGACTGGATTTTCTTGGGTTACGTAATCGTCCAGGCACTCCGGCAGCAGCGTCACTTGCGTCCGGGCCTCGCCTTCAATGAATCGCTTCATGATCGTCCCCGCTACGATCTCGACGATCAGAAGATTAGACAATTGCAGGTGTTTTCACACAGCCTGGGTTGGATGCGGTCGCTGCATTTCTGGTAAAGGGCATAGATAGGGATTCGAACCCGAGCGACTAGCTCCGCATACCGCTGTAGGCCGCATTAACCGGGAGAATCCGCGTCGCATATACGCCTTGCGCGGCCTATAGCGGTCTCCAATTTGCCCTAATTTTGCCCTAACCTTGAGTGATCACTGCGGCTGCTGAATGGTACCCAAGATGGCAATCGCTGCCGAAAAGTTTTGAGTCTGACTTTCCACAGAATGCCATTGTTAAATGAAACGCTCCACTCGAGCAGCTCGCTGATGTCCTTTTCGAAAGGAACGCGGACGAGAAACACATGATTAGATCCTGGCGGAATTTCCGTAGGTGCTTCTTCACCGATACGAACCAGAATATTGCTCCACGTTGAAATTTTATAGGCCCAATAAACAGAACCATCAGAGTCAGTCAACCATACATTCTCAACAAAGGCAGGTAGTGTGCCAATATTCCGGACTTTGACCTCGAGACATTCGATTAGCAGATTCCCCATATAGCCGCCCCGGGAAACGCGGCGAGCATCTTCTTGACGGTTCTGAAAGTCAGGTAGCAGCATTCCTTCAGCCTTCACCCGGCCTTTCCCTTTTCGGTGGTCCATGATGGCTTTTATTATGGTCGAGATCGGCTTCAACGCTGCGACGACGTAGCCAATGACACCAGCAACGACCATTGCCTCCCAAGCCTGTTTCGCATAATCAAATACAGACTGCCACCACATGCGCTCGGCCTCCAAGCCAGAAAAACGGAAGCTTACCCTATATCCCTCACACGCCGATTGTGTTTGAGTACCTAAGAAAAAAGCCCTACGGCGCCGTAAATAAAAGGGCTTCAAGGCTTTTTGAACATATCCAGATGCTTTAGTGGCGGCACTTTACTATCATGCTTGGTTTGGGCCTCACCCAAAATCCAACTGAATGTTCCAATCATGAGAATGAGCAACCACATGGGAGCTCTATGATTACTAAGGATAGGCAATGTTGCCAATGAGAAGAGTCTCCGCCATTAGTCTATGGCTTTTTACGTTGCTCCCCCTTGCCTCCAACGCTGGACAGGTCGCTTCTGAGGAGAACTATGGCAGCTTCGGTGCACAAGTGAGCGACGGCAGCGAACTCAAACACTACAACGCTTTGTTCGACCAGTTAGGTCATCTTGTAAACTTCCAGAAACTCGGCTCTGTCCAACCGGGCTCGCCAGTTGATAATTATGCAGCGTTGTCAAAACTCAGCGACATTTATGTTCAAATCGTAAAAGAGAATGGCAATCCATATATCCCAGACTATAAATCAAACACCCTAGCACTGAAAAATATTCAGAACTTTCGAACTTACGCAAATGAAAGCATGCTAGAGTCCGCATTTAAACCGAACAATGAAACCTGCGGCGCAGCTATAGTCTTCCTGTATCCGACGCTGGTTGCCTCGACACTACAAGATATAAAGCCAGAATATATCGAGCCGCAATCAACTCCTACTCGCATTACGGCCTTGCGACAGGCAGCACAACAGGACTTGAGAAATGACCGGAACGTGCTGGAAGGGATGTGCAACACTAACCAGTTGCAACCTGCCCTCGAAGGCATTGACAATTTCCTGAGCATGTTGCGTTCCGACAGCAGCAGTTTTTTGATGACCATTGCTGCAGATAAAACAAGCTCGAAACGTCAGCCCACCTCAATCCCCATCCCGAAAGAACCATATCCCGAGCACATGCCCGTAGCGCCGCACCGACCTTACGTCGCGGACAAGGCTGAAAAATATGCGAACTGCTCGGCGCTCATCAGTGCGTTTCAGCAATTCTTAAAAGACAATGGATTACCTTCTAATGAAGAACAAAATCACGACATGATGCGTGATTACGCCTTGGCGTCCATTGTTTACTCAGATGCCGACAAATATTATCAGCGGTATCAGCCAATGTTAAACAATTTAAATACTCAAATGCGAAGCCACCCTGACCAGGTTAAATATTGGGCAAATTCAACCAATAATACTTGTGTGGTGGCCTATAATAGCGACCTCAGCGCTATGCAGCCTTATATGCAGGATGCGCGGAACGAGTATGCAGATTTGATGAAGGCATTGCTCCAGT
The DNA here is from genome assembly GCF_008801475.1 of Pseudomonas moorei. Lineage (GTDB taxonomy): Bacteria > Pseudomonadota > Gammaproteobacteria > Pseudomonadales > Pseudomonadaceae > Aquipseudomonas > Aquipseudomonas moorei. The sequence goes on from NZ_VZPP01000003.1 coordinate 205,840, forward strand.
CGATGCTGAATAATCCTCGCTGAAAAAGCGCGATCTGTCGATCCAATTGGCGCGGGATGGTTGCAGCCGATGGGCGGGTGTGATGCCGTGAGCGCGCTAAACGTGAGCGAGAACGCCAAGACGCCTACAGCGGGCCGCAACCGGTACCGGATAAAATTTGCATCCAATCGAAATAATTTTTCCGCCTGAAAGGAACCCCGCCTAAAGGGTCAATTCTGGCGGGGGCCATAACACCAATACAAGGACGCCAGCAATGAGCGAGCAATACGACCCAAAAGCCTGCTACGACTTACTTGATCCCGAAAGGATCAAGGTAGGCGAGCTGCGCCAAGGCCGATATTTCGAGGGGGCTTGGGAGGTGGGAACGCTCGAAGGCGACGTGTTTCATTACAACGGTGAGCCGGCCGGAAAGCTGGAAGGCCTGACCCTGACCCGTAACGGTCCTCCGGGCGAGCTGACCCAGTGCCAATTGGTGCGCCAGAGGTAGGTCCGCCGCGTTACCTATAACGGGATTTATGTTCAATTCCGGGTTCTTGGGCCCGGACAAGCACCAGCGCAGCCCGCAATCACTCCGGCGCCATCCGCGCCTATCGATTAAGCTCGGCGCTTTTTGAAGTCAGAGTGAGCAGGGACGTGAACCAGTCAACCGCAGTACCCCCTTACAAGCGCTATGCGCGCTCGTTCTTCCTGGCATTGTGCTTGTTACAGTCAGCCAGCTATGCCTGTGCTTCGCAGGATCTGACAGAGATTCGGAGAATGGCTGAACAGGGTGATGTCGAAGCCCAACTCAACCTCGCGGATAGCTACTCCAAGGGCGAGAGCGTTACGATGGACGCTCAGCAAGCGGCTGTCTGGTACCGCAAGGCCGCCGAACAGGGCAATGCAAAGGGCCAGTCAAAACTTGGGGCTTGCTACGCCTACGGTGCAGGTTTACCAAAGGATGCGAAACAGGCGGTGGTCTGGTTCCGCAAGGCCGCCGAACAGGGCTATGCCAAGGCGCAGGTAAATCTTGGAATGCAATACTTTACGGGTGGGGGCGTAGCAAAGGACTGGAAACAGGCGGTGGTCTGGTTCCGCAAAGCCGCCGAACAGGGCGACGCTTCTGCTCAGTCCCTCCTCGGGGGGCTCTACGGCTTGGGTGAAGGTGGTATTGCAAAGGATGCGAAACAGGCAGGTTTCTGGTACCGCAAGGCCGCCGAACAGGGCGACGCTTCTGCTCAGTCCAGCCTTGGGAATATCTATGCTGAAGGTGAAGGCGTTCCGCAGGATTATAAACAGGCGGTTTTCTGGTACCGCAAGGCCGCTGAGCAGGGCACAGTCGATGCCCAGTCCTTTCTCGGGTTTAGCTACGCCAACGGTAAAGGCGTTCCGCAGGATTATAAACAGGCGTATGTCTGGTTCTCTGTCGCTGCTGCCAATGGGGACTTTAGTGTCAGTGAGTTTCGAGATCGTGCAGCTAAACAGCTATCCAAAACACAGCTAGCGGACGCGCAAGAACTAGCAGGAAATTATTTTAAACAATACCAGCCCCAAAACGGATTTCGGTAAGTGTTGGTCACATCGTGTCTATCCTTTTTTCGGGCGCTCTGGCCGCACCGAGCGTTAATCCCTATCGACAGCTGGTTCGAGTGGGTAGACGAAGGCGGGCCAAAAAAACAGCCCTATCTGATTCGCCATCGTGATCAGACCCCGATTTTTTGCGGCGCGATTGGCCAATATCCCAACCCCGAGCAAGCCCCCGGTGGACACAATGGTTTTGTGATCATCACCGCCGAAAGCGCCGACGGCATGGTCGATATTCATGATCGGCGGCCGGTGGCGTTGTCACCAGAGTTGGCCCGCGAATGGCTGGACCCGGCAACGCCCGAGGAGCGCGCCGAGCAGGTGATGCTGCAGTGCGAGCCCGCTGAGCAGTTCGAATGGTTCAAGATCGACCCGGCCCTGGACAATGTTCGCAATCAGGGACGCGGATTGATTGAACCTAAGAGGGAAATTCAAGGCGGCGATTACAAAGGAAATGGGTGATCGCGAAGTTTTACCTTCACGTCGTCATCCGCGCCCATCACTTAAAGCTCGGCGGAAACCCAAGGCGACTGTCATCAAAATGATTGCCGCCCATTTAAGTTGTCTCTACGCAGCGTTCAGGTAACGGATGAAAACAATGGACCCTTTGTTACCCCAAAAGGTCCAAACGCCCGGTTCTCAGTTCTTAAAAGAGTCCTCCCAACGCCGCCGGCTCCCAATTCATTATTACTAGCTCGCCGCTCACCTCGGCGCGCGCCTCGCGCTGATTCATGTTGCTGTAGCGAATATCCAGCGTCTCGAAATGAAAGCCTTCGAACACGCGACGGATGTCTGGGTGGTCATTAATACTGACCATCACCTTGCCTTTACAACGCCGCATGAAGTCGGCCATCCGCTCATAATTTTCGAACGGAAAATCCACCCCGTACCCGGCAGTCTGCCAATACGGCGGGTCCATATAATGGAAGGTGTGGGCACGGTCGTAGCGTTCCGCGCAGTCAAGCCAAGGGAGGTTTTCGACGTAAGTCCCGGACAGGCGCTGCCAGGCGGTCGAGAGATTTTCCTCGATCCGCAGCAGGTTGATGGCCGGGCCGGTGGTCGCGGTGCCAAACGTCTGCCCGGTGACTTTGCCGGCGAAGGCATGGTGCTGCAGGTAGAAGAAACGTGCAGCGCGCTGAATGTCGGTAAGGGTTTCGGGGCGCGTCATCTTCTGCCACTCGAACACTTGGCGTGAGCTGAGCGCCCATTTGAACTGGCGCACGAACTCTTCGAGGTGGTTCTGCACGACGCGGTACAGCGTGACAAGATCGCCGTTGATGTCGTTGAGGACTTCAACGGGCGCGGCCTGGGGTCGCAAGAAATACAGCGCGGCACCGCCGGCAAAGACTTCGACGTAGCATTCGTGCGGCGGAAAAAGCGGGATAAGACGGTCGGCCAGGCGGCGTTTACCGCCCATCCAAGGGATGATGGGTGTGGACATAGAGAGCAAGACCTTTACTGTATATATAAACAGGTGCTAGGCTCGCCGCGCTTCGTGCACGGAGTAAGAGCCTTGGCTGGACTTGCAGGGACGTTCTGCAGGGACGGCGGTTGGGCTGGATGTTGACGCATCCACCCCGGCCGCTCTTTTTCACTTCGGTGTTGAGACTTCTTTGGCGTAGGCCTGGCAGGCCGCCAAGGCGATCAGTCCTTGGTCGCCGGCATCGGTGATGCCGATAATTCGTTGAGCATGCGCCGGGTCAAGTTGGGCTCTTGTGGGACCATGAACCACGCTGCCGGCGGAGGGGGTGGCTGACATTGCGCAGCCGCTGGCTGAATCGGTGGCGTCGAGTAGGACTGACAGGCGCACATCAGCAGTGGCAAGGCGGTCGCGCAGGCGACCTTGATCACGTTGGGCATCGCTCAGGGCTCGGTAATGGGTTTGTTCGCTGGCTGACAAGCGCTGCTCCAGGGCAAAACGTTTGCCTTGTTCCGCGCGCTGTTGCGCGGCCGAAGCCAAGGCCAATTGATTAAGGGTGTCGGTGTGCAGGCGAGCCTGTTCAGCGATCTGTTGTCCGTATCGCCAGTCCTGGACCTGCCAAGCCAACGCGGCAGAACCACCTGCGAAGGCGACCAACAACCCACCGGCAGCGATCATTCGATACGACGCCGGCATCAGGTCGACGAGACGCATAACACTGCCCTCGCCCGCTCCCACAACTGCAGCCGATCCGCGAGACCATTCAGCCCGCCATTGATCTTGCGGGTGATTGCCTCGAACTCGTCTCGATCCGCTAACGCGCTCAGCTCGCGTACCCACCAGAACCATGCCGCCGACTCGGCCGCCCATTGCGGCTGCTCGAGCAGTTCCGGCGTGCGCAACAAACGCTCGTCATTGAACAGCGCCAAGCTGCAGCGCAGGTAGTTGCTGTGTCCGGTGATCTGGATCAAGCCGCGACCGCGATAGCGCTGGCCATCACCATCCGCTTCTGGAGTGTTCCCCAATTTCACCGCCAGATTGCCGGTGTCGTATTTTCTCAGGTACTGGTCGCCGCCCAGTTCTCGAACGTACTGCAGTTGGCCGGATTCGTGACCGACCTGGGCGAGAAACGCCGCCTGGCGTTTTGGCGTGTTGATTTGCCGGTTGGTCATGGCTGCGTTTAAGGCGGAAACAAAAACGCCCGCTTGGCGGCGGGCGTTCGGCATGATGCGTTGTAGCTGTTGTTCAGTTAATGGCATTCGCATAACTCCTGTTTTGTCTGACAGCGACACTGTCGGCGGGCGCGGCTTATTGATTCAGCTGAACCACCTTCAGGTCCTTCGGTTGTTTTTTCTTCTTGCCCTTGGCCTTCGCTTTGCCCTGCTTGCCGCCGTTGCACTCGACGGTGGTCGACCAGCCAGACTGGGTGTAAACCTGTTCGACCGAATCGGTCAGGTACTCACCATCGAGCCCATCCTTGAAGCCTTGGGCATTGATCGAGCGCTCGGCAAAGATGTCGGTGCGCCCGGGCATTTCCAGGCGCACCCCGGCACCGGAGCGATTGAACGCGGCCAAGCGGGCCTTGGCCGCTGCCTCGGCGGCAGTTTTATTGGGATAGATATGGCGGTCGGTGTGCACCGCCGGCAGGCCATCGGGCACGTCGTCGTTGTCCAGGGAGACCACGACCAGCTTCCCGTTCTTTTTGTCCTGATGTTTGGTCGCCACGGCCTTGTGCGCACTGCGATCCCCCAAACGAAACTGCCAACGACTGACGTCGCGGCGCGTCAGGGTGATTGCGCCGAAGGCCTTGCCGCTTGCGCTCTGCCCGCCTTGGCGTGGCATCACCAACAGCTTGCCGTCGGCCACCTTGGCCGTGCAGTCGTACTGCTTAGCCAGGCGAGTGAGGAAGTTAAAATCGGACTCGCTGAGCTGGTCGGCCCGGACCACCTTGGTGTCCACCGGGCACATCGGTTGCCAGCTGTTGCGTGCCGCGATGTTGGTCACGATGGTCGACAGCGGCACGTTCTCCCAACTGCCGCTGCGGATGGTCTTGCCGGTGCCGCGCATGTCACTGGCCTTGCCCTTGATCACCAGCGTATCTGGTGGTCCGGAGACTTCGATCTCGTCCACCATGTAGCGCCCCATGCGGGCCAACGATGTTTCGGCGTAACCGAGATAGACCTCGATGGCACTGCCGCGCGACGGCAGGGTTACCTGACCATCGCGGTCATCGATCCGCAATTCGAACTCGTCGGATTCCATTCCGGGCTTGTCCAGGGTGCGCAGCTGAATCAGCCGATCATTGATCAACGCCGTGATATCGGCGCCATTGGCAACGATGCGAAAAATAGGCGTCATGGATTTTGCTCAAAAAAAAACCCGCACAAGGCGGGTAAGAAAGTAAGGAGCTTGAGTAATCAAGCGGCTCGAGTGTAGACCATTAATCCCACAGCGTGACCTGTTCCTGTGCGGGCGTCGCCAGATCGGGTAGCGCGATCACCACACCCGCCCGATAGGGCTGCTCCTCATCGGCCAACCCTTGATTGGCGTTCAGCACCGCCTCAACGGTGCCGCTCAAGTGGCCATAGTAGTTATGGCAGATGGTGTCCAGCAGATCCCCGTCAGACGTTCTGCATGTCGTCGCCATAGCGCACAAACTCCAGAGTGAACCCTTGTTTACGCGGAATCCCGCCGTGCATCAGCGCGCCCTGCTCTTCCGTGATGGTCTTCAGGCACCAGGTGCCCATGACATCGCCATAGCCCGTGGTCAGGGTTAACGGCTTCAGTTGCGCGCCCATGCTGCGCAAGGCGTCGAGCTGCTTGAGTCCGCCCTTGAAGCCGGGATAGATCGTGCCTTTCAGGCTTATTTTTTCTTCGCCGATGCCGACCGCTTGCTGCGCCGGCCGACGCGACAGGCGTTCTTGCGAGGCCCAGCGAAACTCGGTCGAGCGCGTGAGCTCGTCGAAGGCCGCCGTGTCCAGGTTGAAGTAGTACGGTTGGGCCTTCGGATCCTGCGGCTGCAGGATCAGCAGGTGCGGGAACGGCTTCACGGCCTCCGGTGCCGGAGTGCCATCGATGGCAAACGCGCTGGTCGGCACGATGTTGGCCAGGGACGGACTGACCTTGCCGGCGATCGAATTGATCGCCGTCGATGCCTTGCCCGCCTGTTCCTTTAGCGTCCCCATGCGTTCCTGCACCTCGGCGGCGGCACGGGTGGCCCGGCCGTAGATAGCCACCACCTGGCCGACCTTGGCCTGTGCCGCATCGATACCACGCATCACCCGCTGCAGCTTGGCACCCATCGCTGGCCCCACGAACGGGATGTTTTCCAGCTCGGACGCCGCGCCGGTGATTTCGCGGATCGCCCCGTTGACCGGGCCGAGCATGCCATCCGCACTGCGACGCCCAGTCTCCCCCGCTTCAACCAGGTACTTCAGGCCGGCCTGTAGCTGTTCCATGTAGGCCATGGGTGCTCCTTACAAGTGGGGTTCATCGAACAGTTGGTTGGACGCACTCTGTTTCGCGGCATCGGCCATCATCCGCTGCATGTGCGGCATCAAGTCCTGCGCCAGTCGTTGCGGATCTTTGACATCGCCTTGCACGGTGACCGGCATGTTCAAGGAGTACTTAAACTGCTGATCCACCTTGGTCGGTGCTGGTTTCCCAGGCTCTTTCGGCTGAATGACCACCGGCGCGGGCTTGGTCGGAGTCGGCGCCGCCAACGCGCGCGCGACATCACCCAAGGCTGGGCTGGGTGGTGCGGTGGGACCTGCCATCAGTAATGCACCAGGTGCGTTCGCCCCGCTGAAGGAACGTCCCATACTGGCCAGACTTGGCACCACCGGCCCCGGCCGAGGCGCCATCAGCAAAGGCGTTACCGCAGTTGCTGGCTTTTGCTCTGCGCTGCCGAACCATGACTTGCCCGCGACACCGCCCAAGGCAGTGCCGCCCAGGCTGCCCAGATACGCGCCAACCATTCCGCCAATGGCGGTACCGATGATAGGGACCACCGAACCGATGGCCGCCCCGGCGGCGGCACCGGCCATGGTGCCCGCCAGCGAACCCGCCGCCTCGCCGTAACCTTCGGCCTTTTCATCCTGGGTCTTGGCGTTCTGGTAGGTTTCGAAGACCATGCCGCCGGCGTCTATGAGCGCGCCGCCCGGGATGACTTTGCCCAGCTTGCCGACCTTCCCCACCGTTTCCGCCACCACCCCCAGCTTGGCCAACACGCCGCCGGTTGCAGATACGGATGCGGCTGGACGCGGCGCTGGAACAGCCGGCCTTGGCGCGGGAACCGGCGGACGTGACGGGTCTCCCGGGCGTGGCGGCACGGCAGAACGACGCCGCCGAGAGGAATTACGGGCGGTCCCACGACCACGGCGCCGACGCTCGACAGGTCCACCTCCGCCGCCCATGGCGGCAGCGTTGACCACAAACACCTTCCTGACGACTCCGTCTTCTAGACCGGCTTGAACATCGCCATCACCAGCGGCTTCTTTGGCCAGCGACACCACCTTGAGACCGGTCGACACCAAGTCAAAACCACCGGCTTTCTTGCCCTCCTGCCCGTCAGCCGCCTCGCCTCCTTCAGACGCGCCCTTGACCGCTGCCAACGCCTTCAGCCCAGTCTCGACCAAAGATAAGGCCTTACCCGCCTTGCCCTTGAGCTCTGCCCCCGGAACGACACGATCACCTCCCAAAGAATTGGTGATGAAGACTTTCTGCACCTCGTCGGACTTGCCGTTGCCCAGTGTCCCGCGCGCCAGGTTGAACAACCCCTTGCCGATCTTGTACGAACTGAACAGTGTCTTCAGTGCCAGGAAGCCACCGCCGACCGCCGCGATGCCGGTGACGACTCCGGGCGAGCTGTCCGACAGCGCGGTGATGCCTTTGGTGACTTTGGTCAACCCCTCGGCCACGGTATCGGTCACCGGCCGAAGGGCATCGCCGACACTGCGCAGGGCGTCATCCATCGACTGCGCCATCTCCGCCCACTTCTGTGAGGAGGCTTCACGCCGCTCGGCGAGGTTTTTATCGAGGATGCCCGACGCTTCGCGCGAATCGTTTTTCAGTTGGCTGTACAACGCCTTGTTCTGCAGGTACGCCGAGAGCGCCGCCTTGACCTGCATGTCGGCGAACAGGTCGCCGGTACGCAGGGCCTCTTCGAGCGACGCCATCATCGCCTTAGCCTTTTCTGGATCCGCCTCCTGGCTGATCTTCGCCGTGGCTTCGGCCATCTGCGCAGCGCGTTTCGGGTCGGTGGCCTGGATGTATTTCTGCGCCAAGGCCATGCTCGATTCCAGGGTCGATAGTCCGTTCTGCAAACCGGTCTGCATCGAGCCTTTGTAATCGATACCGGCCTTCTTGTAGGCCTCCACCGTGTCGGTTGAGCCGATCTTGCCCATCCAGTTTTTCAGGTTGTTCGCCGCCTCATCGGCGCCGCCGGCCGTCTTCATCTGCACCTGGAGCATGGCGCCCAGCTGCGTCACCGCGTCCATGCCGGTGATGTTCAAATTGCCCATGTTCGACAGCAGCTCGGGGAACCAACGCGCCATGTCGACCGCTTCAAAACTGCCGGCCTGGCCCTGAAAGGCGATGGCCTCCAGCGCCTGCTGCATCTGTTTGGCGTCGGTAATCATGGCGTTCTGCCCGAGGGCATTGATCATCTTCGCCGTGTCGGCACCACTCGAACCCTGGCCCACGGCAAACTTGGCCGCGACCGGCGCATACTCCAGCGCCTTAGCCAGGTCCATGCCGGCACCCACCAACTGGTTGACCACGTCAGCAACGTCATTGCGCGCCATGCCGGTGTCACGCGACGTCTCGATGATCGTCTGCGCCATCTGTTTTTCTTTCGGATCATTGGCAATGCCGGCCTTGATCGCAATGTCGCGGACGATGGCCCCGAAGTCGGCACTGACCTTGGTCGCAATACCCACCGTCGCCACACCAGCCACGGCCTGACCGACCGTGCTCTTCATCCCTGCCTTGCCGGCATCAATCTGCTGGTAACCCTTGGCCTTGAACTCGGCCTTGTTCGCAGCCTGGCCGAGGGATCGGTACGCCTTGTCCAGCCGACCGACTTCGACGCCCTGTTTTTTCAGGCTGTCGAGGTTGGAGTTCAAGCGACCCAGCAACTTCGACGCGCCAGCGGCGCCGCTGTCGTGGGCCTTTTTCCATTCATCGCGCAGGCGAATGGTGTCGCCAATCGTGCGCTGCAGCACGCGCGCCTTGTTACCTTCCGCTTCCAGGCGCTTGATGCGCCCTGTCACCTCATTGAACGCGGCGCCGACCGTTGGACTGACGGCACCACCGATCACCAAACCGAGGGAGAGTTTGTTCGCCATGTCATGGCTCCCCTGTGCAGAGCATTACCGGAAGTAGCTCAATCCGTGAGCCACCACACCATCTCGGAAAACGGCATCGATTGAATCTCTGCAGCGGAAAACCCGGTGTCCGCCGCGAGACGTTTCGCCACCATCTTCATTACCCCCGGATCAAACCCCGTCGTCTTGCTCCAGGCGAAAATAGCCGGCCTGCAAGCGGTTGTAGTCCACCACCTTCAGGCCCTCCAGATCGGCGATGGCGGCGCCGGCCAGGTCCGCGAACAACACCAGTTCGCGCTGCTCGTCGTCGCCACTCGCTGCACGATCCGCGGCCCGTACTTCGCGCACTGTCGGCGAGCGCAGGGTCAGTTTGTCGACCTGCACGCCGTTGATTTCGCTGGGACGCGAGAGACTGACCAGCGCATTTTCAGCAGTGATCGACAACCACGCCGGGAGTGATTTCGAATAATCCGTGTGCGGCACCAGGTGCGAATAGGCTGTCTGCAGACGGCGGTAGTCCACCACCTTCAGGCCTTCCAGATCCTTGATGCCCGCCTCGGCCAGGCTGGCGAACAGCAACAGTTCGCGCTGCTCGTCATCGTCACCCGCCGCCCGATCTGCGGCGCGGACCTCACGCACCAGCGGCGCTCGCAGCACCAAGGAATCCACCTTCACGCCGTTGACCTCACTCGGACGCGACAGGGTCACGACGGCGCTGTCGGTGTTGATCGACAGCCAGTCCGGCAGTTTTTTCACAGTTTGCATGGTCATGCGGATCTAATCCCCTAGAGGCCAAGCGCGGAGCGCACTTCGGCGAGCTGGTCTTTGCCATCGATCACCTGGACCCCGGCGATCATGTCGATTTCGTACATCACCCGACCGTCGATTTCGAGTTTGTAGTAGACCGGCGCGATGGCGTGTTTGATTTCCGCTGGATCACCGGCTTTCCAGTCGCCCAAATCGACTTCTTTGAGCAGACCGCGCAAGGTCGCCACCACAGCCGTGACGGTGCCCTTGTGCCCGCGAAAGGCGCCACGGAACGACGCGTTGAACGCCGATCCATCTGCCAGCCCGAAGTGCTTGAGCGATTCGCGACGCACGCCCTTGGTGACAAAGGACGCCTCCATTTTTTCCAGGCCCTGGTCCATCTCGATGGCACCGGCCATGCCACCTCCCCGGTACTCGTCGGTTTTGATCGTGAGCTTGGGCAGGGTCAGGCTCGGTACGTCGCCGGCAAAGTTGACCCCGTCGACGAACAGGTTGGTGTTGTACAAAGTTTGAGGAATCATCTGGCGTGCTCCTTAAGCGTCGAGGACTTCGGTCAGCCACTGGTTGGTGACTTCGATCAGGAAGTTCGGGTTTTCTGCCGGCGGCACGTCAGTGAAGCGAATGCGCCAATACACCTTGCCCTGCTCAATCTGGCTGGCAGTGTTGAGTTCGGTGTCCGGAAACACTTCAAAATTAATGATCGCCCCGGCGTTCTTCTGATCGCGCATGAACGCATCCAGGCCTTCGGTCACTTCTTTGACGTAGGTCTTGGTGATCGAGCGGTCGACCGCCCACTTGTGCCCTGCCTGGATCGCATCCATGAGAATGTCGCAGGTGCGCACGCGGGTAACGAACGCCCATTTCGCATCGCTGGAGCAGGTGCGGTTGCCCCACAGGCGATACCCGCCATCACGGATAATCGTGGCGATGTTCGCGCCGTTGAGCAGGTTGGCCCGGCAGGTCTCATCGCCGTCCAGGTACTCGATCGGGCGCGTGGTGCCGGTGATGCCGACAAACTCCTTGTTCGACGGCGAGGCCCAGTAACCGTAGTTCGCATCGGTCCAGGCAAAGAGTCCCGCGACCCAAGCCGAGCCCGGCGCATCGACCGTGGCACTGAGCACCGTGTCCCAGTACTGGACACCCGGATCGACCAGGTACACCCGCTTGCTGCCGAAGTTTTCGGCGTAAGCCATGACCGCCTCGTCGGTGGTGTTCGGACCGTCGACGATGGCCATGGCGCGTAGCTTGCCGGCCAGTGCATCCATGGCCGTGGCCACCGCTTGCGTCGCCGAATGTTTAGGGGCGATCAAGAGTTTGGGTTGAGCGTTGTGCTTACTCTTGCCGTCGAGCAAGGCCTGCAGGCCGGTGCGCTGACCCGAGGCCAAGACACCGCCAATGATGGCCGAGGTTTGCAGCGCTGCATCTTCGAGTTTGGGCACGCCGACCGCGACGATCACCGCCTTGGCGCGGACATAGATCGCTTGGGCCGCCCGGGTAATGGCCGAGTCAGCACCGAACGCGGCAATGGCTTCGCGCTCGGAGGTGAGCAATACCAGGTCACCCGCTTTGGCAGTGCCGCCGCCGAGGATTCCCGGGGTAAAGGTATCGCACAGACCAATGATCGACGACGACGGCAAGGCAATGGTCCGCGCACCGGTGTCGACCAACGTCGTCGTAACGCCGTGAAAAAATCCACTCATGAAGCATTCTCCAGAAAGCAAAAGACCGCGCCCGGCGCGGTCATTTGCACAAACAAAAACGCCCCGACAGTCGGGGCGCTCAAGGCGTTTGAATCAGGGTTTAGCCAGCGTTGCCAACCCCGGCAATGCTGTCGCGAATGGCAGCGATTGCGGTGTCAGCCAGCGCCTCGGCGGCGTCGTGACTGGTGGCCTTGAGCGCCCGTTGTTTGCCCTTCAGGCGAGCCGCACGGATCGCATACAGCGCCGTTTTCCAGGCATCGGCCTCGGCAATGATGCTGTCAGTGGCCGCCTTCGGCTCGAGCTCGGCCGCATCGGCCCAGGCCTGCACCGAGGGCGGCATGTCTCCGGTGTATCCCGCCGCAGCGAAAGCCTCGGCCTCCTGAGCGGTCAACTGATACTCAACCGCTCGCAGCGAGTCACCCAGGACTACGCGGCGCGCCAGATCAGCCGCGACGTCGATCTGCTGAGCCGCTGCCAGAAGCGCGGCCCCCAAAGGCAGGTCGACGAAGTTCCAACCAACAAAAGCCTTGTCGCCATAAGTTACGGAAAGATTGGTGGTTTGCATGTTGGCCTCACAGGGTCGACAGGTTGGTCAAAAGGTTGGATAGCGTTGCCGAGCTAGTTCCCGCCGCAACGTTGGTGATATACCGGCCGCCAAACCCAGCCGGGAACTGCACGTTAAGCACTTCAAAGGCAATTGCGCAGTTGGGAGAGCCCACGATAAAGCCGAGATAATCCGCCGGGGCGATAACCTCGCAACCGGTCATCTTGACCGCACACATAACCGTGCCCGCGCTGGAGTTTGTTTTGAACAACGCGTTAACAAAGCCGCTCGGAACCGGGTTTAATCCGGCCGGCGAAGGCAAAACAAACGTCAGGTCGCTGACCATAATTTGCGCGCCGTTGTACTGGACAAAGCCCGCCAGATAAGTCGCGCTACCGTCGGAGGTCGCATAGTAGTTGTGGGTGATTTTTCGCTTCACGCCCGACACGTCGGAACGGATGTGAAGGAACCGGCCGTCGACGTTCAGACTGTTATTCATCACATAATCAGTTTGCAGGTAGGCCACGCAAACACCACCTACAGGCGTAGTGCTCAGCGCTTTATCAAGCGTTTTTAACGGCGCCGCAGCACTGCCTACCGCCGTATCATCACCCGTCAACGGGTTGATGTAGTAGTTTTTCAGACCGACCGGAATCGCAGCAATCGCCGCCGCGACAGCGGCATCAATGCTGGTTTTTTTGGTGTTGAAGGTGGTGATCAAGGTATTGGTGGCCGACACCAAGTCGGCAATCTGCGATTCGAGACTCATACGGCTCAAACTCCAAGGGTGGTTTTAGAGAAAAGGTTTTGCAGCGTGATTAACCCAGTGGCGTTGGCCGCGATGGCAGTCAACAGGCCGTCGTGATCCAAATCTTGACGTTGCTCGACAGTCCGCATGCGATCCATCAGGTTGAGGATTTGCTGGCCTTGTTGCTGGTTAAGCTTGTCCTGACTGTCGAACGCGTCCTGCTGCTTCACCCCGCGCAGCATTTCGGCGATGCTCGCCGACGCCAGCGCGGCCAGCTCGGCCGAAAGCGTCAAGTTCAACCCCGCACCGGTTGAAGTGATGGTCACGCTATTGGCCGGCAACGCGGTCAGCGACAGGTCATAAGCCAGCAGCAACTCGGCCGTAGCCGACTTGTAAGTCAGGGCCTCGGTGGGGTGTGACCAGACCGCTAGCAAGGTGCCGTCGGACAGCAGAAAGCCGACCTCACGCACCCAATAGGCTTTACCGTCGTCGGCCACCGCCGTGACGTGCAGCAGGGTTTCGCTCAGTTGCTGGCCATCAGAAATGGCGTATTTCGCTACCTGAGTGCGCAGGGCGGTTTGTGTGTTGGTCGGGGTATAGCCACTAGTGCCCACCACAATGTGAGTGATTTCGGCCGCCAGGCCGGTCTTGTCCGCGCGCCAGATGGCGGCCAGCCCGACCTTGGTGATCAGGGGTTGTAACGGGGTACTCATATGAGAACGGCCTCCATAGTGGCGCGAACGACAACACGGGCGCGGGCCGCATTAGCGACCGCAAAGCCCTGCTCTACTTGAACGGGAACGCCCATCAGATCGGCGCTTTGATGAAGGACACAGCGAACGCTGGCCGCGTTGGTCAGCCCCAGGGCTTGCTCGGCGGTGTCCATCGGCACGCCTTGCGCGTCCAGCGTGCGGCGCTCCAATTGCCGCGTTTGGCTGGCATTGCCCAGGCGAAAGCCACCGTCAAACCGCGCGCCGACCTTGAGCGCGTAGTGACTGCGCTCGTTCTTCGTCGCGTCGACCAGGGCGCGCAGACGCTGGAACAGTTGCGGGGACAGAATCGACCCCTCACCGCCCCGGTTGTCGTTGGCCCAGGCAATCAACTCAAAGGTGTACGGCACCGCCCCGGGGATTTGCGTCCACTCCTTGAACTCGGCACGCACCCCGACCGCCTTCAGCACCCGGCGCACCGCACCGACGGTGCCTTTGCGCTTGTGAACCGGGATCGACTCGCGAATAAGCGCGCGTTGCTGTTCTTCGGTGTCGGCGGCCTCCCAGCCTTCGACCGACATGGCCCAGGCCAACCAGGGCAAGAAGTCCACCGGACAGCGGGCAGAGTCGGCCACGCCCCGGATGATTTCCGGGTCAATGCCCAGGTCACAGGCCGTGGCCAGCGCACACTCCAGGGGCGTGCTGTTCAGCGGTAATAACCGGCTCATTGAACGACCGTCCCTGTGACCTTGATCGAGGTGCAGCTGGGGTAATGCCGCTTGTCACAGATCACGTCGGCCGTGGGCTGTTTCAGCACCACCCGGCGCACGCCGGAGACGTGCAAAGCGGCATAGATCGCCGACAGCGACATTTCCCCCTCTAACTGCCGGGCCGCCTTGATCGCTGCCACCAGCGCCGTATTGGCCGCCGCCAGAACGACCTCCTTCGACGGGCCGTCTAGAACCTCCAAATTGGCATCGACGCTAAAATTGCTCGGCTGGCCGAGCTGACTGCGCGGCCGATCGGTGATCGGGCGCACGTCCTCGGCCGATAGCGCCGCTTGCACGGTGGCCACCAGGGCGACCGGCTCCACCGTGCTATCGGGCGCCGGCAGCACGGCCAGCGACACGTCGCCCGGCAGCGGATTGACTAGGCCGGCCGAATAGTCACAGACCACCACGATGGCCCCGGCCGGCAACTGATCGCGCACAGCCTGGCTAATTTCCGCCGCCTTGAAGGTCGGCGAGTCGACCGACACGCTCGCGACGTTGGCCGAGGCGATCAGCGCGTGAAACTCATACGCGCCACGACTGCCGGCCACCGACAGGCCCTCAAGGGATAGCTGAGTGCGGTAACGCAGCGCGTCGTCTTTTTCCATTACCGCCGCGATGGGCGGCACCGCATCAGGGTCGGCCTCGGTGATCGTCAGCCGCTCGACCCCATAATCAGCTGCGCGATTGTCCAGATCCGTGCCGCGTGCATAGGCCAACAGACTGGCCTTTGCCGCGTCATTGATCCGCGCCCGGCTCATCAGCTTCTGATAGGCCGCAACCTCCAGCAGCTTGACGACCGGGTCAGACTCCAGCACCGCCGTCCAGTTATCGCCCATCTGCAAACGAAAGTCGGCCAGGACCTCCTGATAGAGGTCTTCAAAATCCAGCGACTCCAGCACGTCCGGCGCCGGCAATGCCGACAGGTTGACGACACTCATGCACTCACCTCCAGCAACACACCTTCACCGAGGTATTCACCGCTCACCTGAATGTTGATGGCCCCATTCAGCACGGACAGCACCCGCACACGCTCCAAGCGCAAACGCGGCTCCCAGCGTCCCAATGCTCGGGCGACCTCGGCTTGCACCGCGCTCTTCCAGCCTTCGTTCACCGGCAGATCGACAAAGCGCCGGAGCGTGCTGCCGTACTCAGGCCGATAGCGGCGACTGCCCAGCGGCGTGGCCAGAATGTCCGCAATGGACTGGCGCAGGTGTTCGACGCCGGAAATGGGTTGGCCGGTGTGGCGGTCCATTCCGATCATCGACATCACTCCTTGAGCGACTGTAGGTCCGGGTGGGATTTCAGAAAGGTAATGGCTTCGACATCAGCGGTTTTTACCTGCACCTGCCCTTGGGCCACGGTCAACGTACGGCCGGTTTCGGGAACGATCAGGACACGCGAGGTGTAAACCGTGTCACGGAAGGTCGAGAACTCCGGCGTCGGTTCGATGACCGTGTGTTCATCAGTGGCAGGCGTCTCAGTGGGCTTGGCCATGTGTTTTCTCCAGGCATGAAAAAGCCCGCACTGGGCGGGCTTTCAACGGTTGAAATTAATGCGTGTGGTGGTTGCTGTTACCACCGACGTCGAGGATTGCCCCGTCACTGGTGATGTTCTGCGTGACGTGCAGCGGACCGTCGATGGCAACGACACCTTTCAGGTTGATATTCTCGGAGGTCACATTGACCGCGCTGTCGGTGACCACGGCTTCGGTACCGCCGACTTTAACGTTCACAGTTCCGGTGGGCAGCGTGATGCTGTAGCTCTTGGCTTCCCAGTCGTACACCAGCGAACCACCATCCTCGAAACGCCAGACTTCAACATGATCGCGGTTATCCGGTTGCGCGCCAGCATCGCCATACAGCCCAGGGATAAAGGTGCCCATGCCGGCCTGGCCACTGGGGTTGAACAACACCCCCTGCTCGTTCAGGCTCGGCGCCCGCCAGTGCCGGGCCTTGCCCGCCGCCAGACTGTGCCAACGCACCCAGGCGCTGACCCAGTCACCCGACTGCACCCGAACGGCGGCCGCTGCCAAATCCACGCCGACCACGACACACGGCATCAACATGGCGGCAATCATGCGGTCATGCTCGGCCAGGGCGTAACTCATGGCACGTCATCCGCAGGAAAGAACTGCTCTTTGGTGTCGTTGTTGAAACCGAGCCACAGTGAGCCAGGCGGCTCATCGGGCCACGGCCACTGCTGCGGGCCGAGGTAGATCTGCTGACTCCATTCCACCAGCCAGACGGTGTAGCCATCCAGTTCCGGCCGAGTCCAGTCCTGTCCGGCTTGAATGAACACTGCCGGCTCGACTTCCAGCCCCCAGGTTTGCGCCCGAAGGATCAACGCTAATTGAGTAGCCAGTTGCACGGCTTGCTGATGGTGATGTCGCTGGATCGGGTCGACGACGATGCGCGCTTCGAACTTGCACACCAGCGTAGTTTCTCCCGTGCCGATGTCGGTACCGGGTTCGAACTCGGCCATCTCCAGAAACACCGCCGGCAGCGCCACGCGATCTTCGATTTTCGGCCAGGCAGTTACTGCTCGAACACCCGGCAATTCCGTAACTAGGTGCTGCTCGATAGCCCGGTAGAGTTGATCCAAACCAAATGGCTCTTCCGACACGTCATTTCCCCTTCAGGTACTTTTGCAGTTCAAAGTTGAGCTCCTGCTGCAAGATCTCCAACAAGCGCTCATCGGCCTTGCGCACCCAGCTGTCGAAGTGCGGTCGCGCCTGCTCCAGGGAGACCTTGGCCTTGGCCAGCGGAAAGCGACTGTCGTTCTCCGCAATCCAGCCCGAACTGGCGCCGCCCCGCGCCCTGACGGTGCTGTCGGGGTAGTCGTCCGAACTGAAGTGTTTGCTCGCCGTGCGAATCCAAATGTCGGGCTTGTTGCCGTAGACCTGCTTGAGGAACGCGCCCTGGTAACGGCGTCCGGCCACTGATACACCGCTGCCAGTCTGGCGCGCTCGGCCGATCCGGCTGGACTCGATGGCGTTCAAACCAAACCACAGCTTGCCGCTCATGGCCCCACCGGTGACCGGATAGCTGCGTAATCGCTGACGCACCGCCGCGACGGCGATGCGTTCTTGTCGACTGACCGCCCGGGCAATGTGCGTGCGCAACCAACCCAACGTCTTGTTGATCGCTCGACAGTGCGCGGCGGCCGCCGCTTTGGGCACCACCTTGGCCAGCTCCTGGAACGCTTGCAGATCCGACGACGAAGACTGAATCGAGATCATCCCGCCGCCAGCCGAGGCCTTGAAGTGACTACCGACACTCATGCGCGCATCCTCAAGATCAAGGCGACCAGACCGTCGCCGCTCGGCTCCAGCTGCAGCAGGTCGTAGTCGCCGCCACCGTCCAGCGCGGGCAAGTCGATACTGACCAACATGCCCTGTTGCAGGCCCGCTGAGTCGCTGACACGGATCTCGAATCGCGGTTCACGCAGGCCCGTGTTGAGCTTGCCGAACTTCGGCTGTAGCCAGGGCGCGGCGAACATACCGAGCACCGGTTCGTCACGGCCTTCGATCCGCGCGCTGTCGCCCAGGGTTTCGAACACCACGGCATCGACATCGGCAATCAGATCACGAAAGCTCATGGTCAGAGTTCCAGCAGGATCTGCGCGAGCGGTCGAGTGCACAGGTGCAGCGGGTTCGACTGCGCTTCACCGGCCATGCCCTTGTTGAACGGCATCGGCTCGATTTTGCTGTAGTACGGCACACCTTCGGTGTTGACCGTTTCCATGTAGTCGGCCGGCGCGAACACCGAGATGTACAAGTCCGGCACGCCTTCGGGAATCAGCAGCGCCTTGTCGTCGTGGATGAAGGTCACGCCAGCGATCTTGCCGCGATAGCGCTCCCAGACGATGCCGCCGAATTCGAAACTTTCGCGGGCATCGCCGCGCAATGCCGCCGCCTGCTGACTGTTGAGGTAGGTTTCTTTAACCGACTTGTGGACCAGCAGCTTGTTCCAGAAATTCTTACCGCACAGTGCCCGCGAGCCGGTGCTGGTGATACTGCCCAGGGCCTCCTCCTGCAGGTCCAGCGCATCACCACACTTGACGCGAAGTTCGGTGTCCGGACTGTTCAGCCCCATGGACATTTTCTTGCGGGTCACGCCAAAGGTTTTGTAGATGTCGAGCAAGACGGTGGTGCCGTCCGCATCAAGGATCTGGCCATTGAGCGCGCCCATGCGCTGAAATTCGTGCGTGGCATCCAGCTGCCGGCGCGCTTTGGCCAGGCGCTTGTTGACCACGTCCTGCACGGCCTGCAATTCAGAACGGGTGCCGAAGGCACGAATGCCCTGGATCTCGTCGGCCTTGATGGCGAAGCGTTGCGGCAGGTGCACGGTGTTGAACGGGATCAGATTGCGCTTTGTGCCGCTGACCACCAGGCCGGATGTGCCACGCTCACCCGCTGGTACCAGGGCCAGGGTGTCGCCGTCTTTTTCGATCTGCACGGTCAGGGTGTTGATGCCCTCTTCCTGGAACAGGCCGAGGCTGCTGATGCGGCCCGGGAGGTATTCCTGTTCGTTGATGGCGGCGGTCAGCGAAGAGACCGAAAACGCGTCATCGTTAAAGATTTCAATGTCAGCCATGTAGCTTTCTCCAGAAAACAAAAAACCCGCACTGGGCGGGCTGGGGAATCAGGGTGGTCGTCTTAGCGAACGATCAGCGAATGAGTAGCCAGTGCTTTTTCAGCCGCAGGATCGAGGCCGGTGAGGTGGGCTTCACTGACTTCCGCCAGACGCACCACGGCGCGACCGCGACGGACAACATCCGACTCGCCCAAGGGACCGAAGAGAATGGCGATGGCGTTTTCGGTGCCGTCTTCGGCGGTCGGGTCGTAAGGGGCAAACTCAGCGGTTGCGGTAACCAATCCCAGGATCTGCCCCGGCTCCAGTGCTGGGCCGGCGGCAACGTTGATGGCTTCGCGGGAAATGGTGCCCGCCCCTTCAGACAGGAGAAATTCGCCTGCATGCATGGGTTCGCGTTGAATGGTCATCGTCTTGCTCCTGTCGCAGATCGGGATTTACCGGCCTGCGCGGCTTGGCGGGCAGACCAGATGGATGGTTGATCGATTTGTTTGGCCTGCACCTTTGGCGCAGGGTCATCGTCCAGCGGCAAGCTGTTGTCGATTTCGAAGCCCTTGCCGCTGGTGACGATCTTGTCGAACAGGCGCGCTCGAACAGCTGCGACGTCCAGCCCTGCCGCAACAAACTCGGCGCTGAACTCCGGCAAGCGTGCAGCCACACACAAGTCATTCACGGCCGTGGCACGGGCCAGCTCGGCTTGAACGACCTCTTCGTTTTCGAGCTTGGTGGAGCTGAGTAGCGAATCGACAAGGTTGCTGATCCCCGCCTCAGCGCAGCGCTGGGTAATCATCAGGGCTAGCTTTGCCGAGTCGACTACGGTCGGTGTCAGCGGCGGATCGTCAGGCTCCAAATCCGACTCTGTCTCCGCTGGTTCATCAAGCTGCGCGAGCAATTCCGCCGGTACATGCTGGTACCGCTGCAACACGGCCCCTTGGCCGAGACAGGCCTTGACCTTGACGCCGTCGCCGACTTCATCAGCTAGCCCCAAGGCCACCGCTTCACTGGCGGTCAACCATGTTTCGTTCGCGACCAAGCGTCGCAACTCGACCTCATCGATGTCAGGTGCCTTGGCCTTGTAGGCCGCTATGATGGCTTCCATCGTCTGATCGAGAACGTCGGCCACTTTGCGGAAGTCTTCAGCATCCCCGGCCGCGTAAGTCCAGGGGTTGTGAATCATCAACATGGCGTTCGAGGCGATCACCACTCGGTGCGCACCACACACGGCCACGCTGGCTGCACTGGCCGCCAGCGCATCGATCCGACCGGTACAACGCTCTCCCAAACGCGACAACGCATTGTGCATGGCCAGTCCGTCGAACAAATCACCACCGATGCTATTGAAGGCCGCGATCACCGGCGAGGCGCCATCGTCCATGGCGCGCAGGTCCTGCACAAACTGATTGGCGGTAATGCCCCAGCCGCCGATCTCGCCATAGACGAACACTTCGATCACTCGCTCGGCGGCGTCGCCGCTGGCCTGAAGGGCATACCAGGTCTTGTCTTGCACCGGCACACGCTGGCCCGCCCGGTTGTAAATGCGCGGTCGCGCTTTTTTGCTCATGGTTGCTCCTTGTCGTCGAGCGGCTCGACGGCTTCAAGGGTGTTGTAATTGAGACCAAGATTTGTGGCCCTGGCCAGGTCGGCCGCGTTTTCGGCGTCGACCGTTTCGGCGTCGTAACCGGTACGCAGGACCATCTCGCTACGCGAGGCGAAGCCGGCCTGCACTTCCATGCGCCGCGCCTGCACGTCTTGCACCGGCTGGATGTAAGCCCAGCCTTGCGGCACCCAGCGGGTACGCAGGTATTCGCGGCGACGCTGGGCGTAGTCCTCCAGCACCAGGGCACCCGACAGAACGGCCATGTCCATCCAGGCTGCCCGAACGGGGCGGCAAAGTTGATGCACATACACGCTGAATTGCAGTTGCTCCAACCGGCGCCGGAACTCGTTGAGCACTACCCGCAACGCCCGGTCGTTGACCTCACGCATATCGCCGGTGAGGATTTCGTAGGGCGTTCCGGTACCGGCGGCAGCGGCCATTAGTTGCTGCCGCATGAAGTCCGGATAGTTGTTGCCGGCGTCCGGTGGTTTGGAAAACTCAACCTCTTCACCCGGTCCCAACTCCTGCATGGTGCCGGGCTCCAAGGCGACCATCGGCGTGAAGCCATCGCCATCCAGGCTCAGCGGCTGACCGGTAACCGGGTCTCTCGGCACGGGGCCGGAGTCCGGGGCTGGCCGGCTGATAAACCCGGCAAATAGGTTGGCCACTTCCTGGCGGAACAGCACCGCGTCGTCGTAGTTGTCGAGACTGCGCAGGCGTTTCAACACCGGCGACAAACGCGGTACGCCGCGCAGCTGGCCCGGTTCGACCGGCTCAAAGATGTGCAGCACCTGCGACGCAGGCACCCGCACCAGTTGGTTGTAACCGGCGTTCAGCGACGAGGCATCACGCGGGTGCGACAGGTACATCCAGTACGCCACGCGCTTGCCGCCCGGCGTGAACTCGATTCCTGCGCGGATGATGTTGCCGGCTTTGGTCGTCTCGAATTTGTCGTGCGGTACGAACTCCGGTGCCAGCGCCTGAATCTGCAATGGCACCGCTAAACCTTCATCCAGGCTGCGCGGCCGCAAGCGGACAAAGCATTCACCCGAGGTTTCGACCGTACGAGCGATCAGTGCCTGCTGGCCGTTGAAGTCGGTACGTTCATCCGCATCCGATTCATCGACCCAGTCATCCCACAGTTCCTGCAGCAATTTGCGCAGGGTCTCGTCATCGGTTTTCGGTCGAGGTGTGATCCCTGTTCCGATCAGGTTACTGACACGCTTGTCGATCACGTTGTAGGCATACGGGTCATTGCGAACCGCAGCCCGTGAGCGCGAGCGCAGGTTGCGCAGCGCTGGGGTGTTTATGCTGTTGATACCGTTGTCGGGCGCATCCCAGCCAGCGGATCGGCGGCCCTCACCGGCGCCTTCGTAACTGGCTTTGATGTTCGACGGCAACACGAATCCGTTACGGGTCAGCGTCGGATAGCGAGCCATTAGAGTCCTTTGCCTCCGTGGCAAAGCCGAACGACGCGGGAGCGCGGTCCGGCTGAGTTCACCAGCGAGGTGCGGATCTCGTCACGAGCTTTCAGCAGCTCATCGACCGAACGGTACTCCACGGTACGGTCGGTGTAGCGCACGGTTTTCTCACCGCGAGCGATGGCCGCCTCAACTGCGTCGAGGTGCTTCTGGGTAAATGACATATCAGCGTCTCTTCAGGTAACCGCTACTGGAGCTGCGGCGTTGAGGTGGTGCTACGGGTCGCGATTGCACGACAGGACCAAGTGGCTGCGGAGCTGGTTGCGGTACAACAGCGGGTGCGTTTTGCTCGGCATTACTGACGCGCTCGCCTTGCACTGGCTTGATGCCTTCGTCGAACAGACCTGACTGCGCCAGCGACTGGCGCACCCGCTCCCAGTCGTGCTCCTTGTAGCGATTAAGACCCAGGTAATGGGCCATGGCCAGGCAGTACACCATCAGGTCGAGCGCTTCGTTGCGTTCGGCCTTGCCCTTGACCCATTCGATACGCTTGTGACCACGGATGTAGCGCGCGACCTTACGCTCGGCGACACACTGATCGAAAAAATCATCGGGCAGGTCATTGGCAAAGTGCAGCGCGCCCGGGCCGGCTTCGAACGGATAACGGTTGTAAATCCAGTCCTTCGCGGTGTCGGTACCGACGAACCACAGCTCGGCGCCGTTACGCTCGGTCTGGCCTTTCCAGGTGACATCGACCATGGATGGGCGCTGGGCGATGACCGGCTTGCCGGGCTTGCTCGCGCCCTTGATGGCGAACACGTTACGCCAACGGCGGACGCGGCAGAACTGGTAAACCTCGTCGGTGTGGTGGCCACCGGAGTCAACCGCCACCGCAAGAATGCCGAGGCCAACACCGCACGGATGGCGATACTTGGCTTTGAGCAATTCGTCCAGCGCGGCCCAGGTGCGTTCATCGGCGGGGTCGCCTGAAACGATCTGGTAGTCGATGACCCAGCGCTCCATGCCGACGCCCCAGCCCATGGCCATGAATTCCAGGCGATTGGCCTGAACGTCGACGGCACCGGTGATCATCAACACAGCCGCCGGCATCGACCCCAGTCCGAATAGTTCCAAGCGCGCCCGGGCTCGCAGCACATTGGCCTTGGTCTGCTCTTGAGCCGCGTCCCAAACCTTCGCCAAGCGGGTGTTGTAAAACACTTGCATGGGTTCAAGATCGCCTTTGGCTTGGGCCTTTTTCGCTTTCTCGAACTGCTTGGCCAGCGACCTCCAGTCCATCCAGCCGAGAGGTGAATACAGTGCGTTGAGGTGAAAGCCCACCGTCTCGCCGTCACCCTCGGCATGGGCGCGCCACTCGCCTTTGGCGAGCATTTCACCCTTGTGGTATTCATCGATCAGCACGTCACAGTCCATCCCGGACGCCGCGCACTTGTAATGCACTACGCTGAAGTCGGCCGAGTAGAGGAGGTTTTCCCACTCAAGCGTCTGCATGTGACCACAATACGGGCACGGCACGTAGTAGTGACGCTGATCGCTGCCCTCGAACAAATCGGAGATTCGCGAAGCGCCCTTGATCGTCGGCGAGCTGGAGAAGTAGAACTTCGCGTTTCGGCCGAAGGTACTGCCCCTCGTTTCCGCCAGCTCAATGGGGTCGCCCTCCTCGCCGATATCCACCTCCCAGCGGTCGATCTCGTCGCCGTAGATGTAGCGCGCAGACAGCTCCGACAAGTTGGCCGCTGAGCCGGCGGTGGTGACATACAGGGTGCCGCCCTCGAACTCCTTGGTGTCCATGGTGTTGCGCGAATCCCGCGAGCGGCTGGCCGCGACACGCTCACGCAACACCGGCGTCGCCTTGATGGTTTTGCCGATCCGCGACGACACCCGTTTGGCCAGGCCCAAACTGGGCAAGAGCGCCAGGATGTTCGACGGCGCCATGTGCATCAGGCCACCGATCCAGTTGAGACCAATCTGGGTTTTCATTAGCTGCGACGCGACCATGGTGATCACTCGCTTGCAGGGGTGAGCCGGCGACAGGCAGCGCATGGGCTCGCGGGCGTACGGTGTACGTGAAGTGCGGTACTGGCCGGGCTCAGCAGCGCCGGTGTCACGCGGAATGCGCATGTACTCATCGGCCCACTGATCGATCCAGACATCCGGGTCGGGCCGCAGCCCACGGAAATACGCCTCACGGTACACCTCTGCACCATCAGGAATGTCCGAAGTCATAAGGTCAACTCATGGTCAGTGCGTGTTCAAGGTCTGCGGAGGACATGCGCTCGGCATCTTCCAGCGAGCGACGGATCGCCGCCGTCAGGTGTTTTTCGATTTCCCAAGGGTCCGTCATGGAAGCCAATTCAGGCGCCAGCTGCGGAGGCATGCCCAGCAGTTGATCACGCAGCATGCGCCCAGCGCTATAAGCGCCCGTCTGCACCGCCGACGCGAACACCAGCGAGCCCTTGGCCTTGTGCAACTCGATCTCGGCGAGCTGTGCCAGGTTGTGTTCGCGTAGGGCGCGGGCTTTCTGGAAGTCTGGCAACTGCCCGGTAGGGGCAATTACTGGCGGCGGCGCAGCCGTTGAAGTCGGTTCGACTTGGCTGGACAGTTGGCTGTACACGTCACGCTGAAGCCGATCTTGGTGGTGCCGATCCGCAACAGCGGTTTTGCTCGGGTCAGCGGTCTCGCGAATCAATACTTCGCTGGCCGTGACATCTACCTGCTTACCATCGGCGGTGAGCACCAGTCGGTTGTTGTTTTTCAACCAGGTGATGTAACTGGGCGCCCTGCCAATGCGAGCCGCGAAGGCGCTCTTTGACAGGTACATTGGTTCTGTCATAAGCCCTCCTTTTCAACGGCTTTTCAATGCAAACCTTTCAATTTCAATGGATTGAATTTCAGTAAGCTGGCAACCCTGCCGCTAACACTTTCCCGCGGGTTTCCGACCCCGTACCCACCGAATACCCCCAGGGTCCCCGGCGATTTCAGGCCGACCCGCCGCTGCCCGGAGGCAGATCGGAGATCCCCAACCGCTTCGCCGCCCAGCGTTCGTACAACCCGATGGCAACATCGGCGCCGGCCATGGCCGTCAAACATCCGATGCCCCCTGCCGCCACAATTGAAACCCCGGCGGCATGCAACAGCATCATCGTTGACAGCCCACACGCAACGCAGGCACCAGACCGAAGTGCCAACCGCCGCACCAGCGGCCAACCTCGCACACCAGCCTTGTCTGCCCGCCACATCTCGCCGGACACGCCGCCGACCAGCGACAGGACAATCACCATCCAAACCGGCATATCTACCAACGCCTGTTGCTCATTCGTCATCGCCTTCCCTATAAACGCAAAAACCCGACGCAATGGCCGGGTTTGGTGGTGTGGTGCCTGCCGCTCTCTGCGGTCGCACCTATCGAAGATGACTACTTTTTACAGGTCGATTCCGGTGGCAGCAACCCTGTTTTAATGCCACCCAGTGAATAAGTGGGTAACACAGGGTGAACGCCTAGCGAATGTCGGCGAATACACCACTACGGCATTCTGTTGTTTCGGTGGTGTCCCATACGTCCCACTTTTCGGAATCGAAGTGGGACGCCTGAGAGCGCCTAAATTCGGGGCTTCGCCCCACTGTCCTACTTATCTTTCTACTTTCTCGTGTAAAGGAAGAAATTTAAAGAACACGCGTTCGCGCGTAAGCGCGTAATGCTCGCCCGCTACGCTCACACGGGCGGGAGGCACTTCTAGGCGGGACGGTGGGACAACCCAACAACGACAAGGCCCGCACCTGTCCCACTGCGTCAAAACGCAGCGAGACAAGACGGGCCAGTGGGACAACCACAACCGGAGCGATGCCTGGGGTCACGCAGCCTTCCCCATCAGCACCCAGTAGATCTGCAGATGCGCATCATGCAAACGCTGGTAGTACGTGTCGCGGCCACAACCGCAGTGGGCATACCGCAAGCGCATATCCACATCGAGCGTGCAGTAATGCTCCCGCACTACCGTCACCAGCTCCGGTGCCAAGTGCTTGCTCACGATCAGCTCAATGTCCAACGAACTCTCCAGCGGCGCACGGAAGGCACGCCGCCCCCTGATCAGTTGCCCATTGCTCTCCATCATCATGGCAACCATGTTTCCCCCAGCCAGCCCCCCTTTTGAATGTTCCGAGTGCAGCTCCTGCGCCCACAACCGAAGCAGCGAATCGATTTCCTTAATCATCAAAGCAAGGCTCCTCGAACGCTTCTCGCTGCAACGCCGATGCACCACCCCACCCTGCCGGTTTCTTGTAAGCCCAGGGCCGCTGCCCACTCTTAGCCAACGCCGGCAAACGCACACGACGCCACCCCAACCGATGCATGATCGCCCCCACCCGCATCTGCTCCGGCTTGCCCCAATGCCCGAAGTCCAACTTCAACGCATTGGCCAGCACTTCGCTGCCAGTGGTGGTCTCGCCGATCTGCGACTCTTCGAGCCAGGTCAGAATTGGCCCTTCCCACTCATCTACCACAAAACGCTCGTCCTGCTCCTCGCCAAACATTGCCGCTTCATCCAGCGTCACCCACCAGAGGTCGCCCGCGTCATAACAGAACACCGCCTCGGCCCACAGCTGATCGCGCATCTCGCGCAACAACTCCAGATCCACCTTGGTACAGGCCACAGGCCAATAACGCCGGTTTCCCGTGGCATCCTTTAGGTACTCGTCCTGGTTGGTCGTACCCACAAATACACACTGGCGTGGCACATCCATGGTTCTGCGGCCATAGCTCTCGCGATAGGTGTCGGTGGACGCGGAGAAAAACTGCTTAGCCTTGGTGCTTTCAGCCTTGTTGAAGCTATCCAGCTCCCCCAGCTCAACAATCCACTTGCCCCGGATCGCCTGAAAGCCATCCTTGTCACCCAGCGCAAATGGCGTATCCATGAACCACTCGCCGCCGAGAATGCTCATCGCCGTCGATTTACCAGCGCCTTGAGCGCCTTCCAGAATCATCACCGAGTCGGCCTTGCAGCCTGGCTTCATCACCCGGGCCACGGCCGACATCATCCAACGCTTGCCGACCTTCGAAGAGTAATCAGTAGCCTTCACGCCCATGACGTCCGTGAGCCAGCTTTCGAGACGTGGCACCCGATCCCACTCCAGCTTGCGCAAGTACTGGCGCACCGGATGAAATGCATGGTCATGCGCAACGACGCTCACCGCCTCAATCACATGCGAGGCTTTCACCCGCAAGTTGTACTGCTGCGCAAGCCACTTCATCACCCGCACATCATCAATGTCCGCCCAATCACCCGTGCCGCCGCCATAAGGTGCAGCGCGCAGCTTCACGATCTTCGAGCTGAACGCGCTGTAGCTGATCACCCCAGCCCAGCGCTCGTCATTGGCCAGGATCAGCTCGACGTTCTGCATATGCGCAATCAAGGCGCCGCTTTCACTGCGGGCTAACATATCCTTCCAACCACCGGCAGCCGGTGGCTTGACCACCGCCAACACCTGGCGGCGCACCGCTTCCAAACCCTCGGCAACATGCAGATCGTTGAAGTCGGTCCACTTGTCTTCCCGCTCCCCGGAAAAGATCGGCGCGACCACCTGACCACCGACGATCAGTGCGGCATTGTTCGCCTTCTCTTCACCGGGGTTCCATGGCTCGCCATTCGGCCGTTTGGTCTTCCAGTCATCATCCCGGCACACAATCAGCGGGCAACCAGGAAAGCGCTCGCGCATGGCCTTGCACACTACCAGCAAATTGCCCGCATCGAAGGCGATCGCAACAGTCAGCGAGGTCGCCATGTGCAGGCTGGCGCCGGTGGCGTAGCCCTCACATACCAACACTGGCTCACCCGGCTCCGGGTGCGGCCCAATCAGGTGGAAAGCCCCCTCCTTCGACATGCCGTAAGGCCAATAGGACTTGTCCCGGCCGGTGTCTTCCTGCTTGGTTGGAAACACCACCTGCAGGCCCACAATCTGATCGCGTACGTTGCACATAGGCACCAAAAACGCGCCTGAGCGCGGTGCATATCGAACGCCGAAACCCACGATCTGCTTTCGATCCAGATAGTCGCTTCGGCCCTTCTCTGGCATGCGCTTGAACAGCGCAGCAGCCCGATTCGCCGCACGGCGCGCCGCATTGGCAGCGATCTCGGCAGCTCGGCGCTTGGCGTCCTCCTGCCGAGCACGCATCACCTCACGCTCTTCCGGTGACATCCGCGCGGCTTTGACTTTGATCTTTTGTGTCTCACCCGAACGCCAATCACCGAAGCTGCCAAAAATCAGCGTTTCGCCCTTCTCGGTGTGATGCTCATGAACGATGTACCAACCGTTCTTTTCCTTGCCCTTGTCCTGCGCCGTTTTACAGCGGGTCAGCTTGCCGAAACTCAGCGGCTGCTCAGGCTCAAGGCCGTAGTCTGCGAACTGCCCCAATACCTCATCGAGCATGGCGAGCCTCCCGCTGTTCATCAATCGACTGGCACTGCACGCACTGCGTGCACCCCGGTGACGCGACTCGGCGACCTTCTGGAATCGGATCGTCGCACTCTTCGCAGAACAAAAACGAATGAACTATCGACATAGACTTGGCGGCATTGCGGGCTGCCAGCGCCTGATCGATCCGCTCCTGCACCAGGTCATTAGCGAAATCAGCGATATCAGCCACGGTCAGCACCCCGCGTCGTCTGGTTAACATAGGTGGCGCGGTTGAACATCCCCAGCAGCCCTTGAATCCCACGAAACACCTGCAGGCGAATCGCGGCGAGTTCATCGTCCGTCACCACCCCATCGCCGATGCTCTTGGCCCAGGTATCAGCCAAATCAGCCACCTGCCGGAAGTACTCAGCAATGCCGGTGGTCAGCGTTTCAGGCATGTCGTTGGTGTACGCCTCGGCCAGCTCCTGCCAGGTCGTGTCACCCACCAGTGCATGCACCGCATCCAGAATGCGGCGATCCTTGGTCAACTCCAGGATCTCGCCGAACTCCTGAATGTTCACCGTGTGGCTCGGATGGGTTGGGGAAAGTTTGTGCTGCAGCGTGGTGGCGTTTCTGCCGGTGGTGGCGGCGATGGCTGCCGCACCGCCAGGATAGTCCCGAGCGGCATGGTAAAGCGCGAGGTCGAGCGGCAGCACTTCTCGCTGCGCCCGCTCAACAGAACTCAGAGCGATTCGGCTCATGGCATTAATCCTTAAAAGTTGCCAGTGCCGCGCGACATGCAGTGGTGGTACATTTGCCGCGTGGCTTGAAAGGGCCCAAACGCCGGCTAGATCTTCAGGATCGACACCGGCACCGTGCCGGGGCGAGCAATCCGTTACTCACCCCTGGCGCAACCGCTGCCCAATCTGTGGTGGAAAAGGCAGCAACAACAGGGCATTCCATGTCCTGGAAAGCGCAGTAAAGGGAGGTGGCTAGCATGTGGTGTGCCCGCCTCCCTTTACTGCGACCCGACAGCGCTGTGGTGGTGCGTGCCGGGAGGAACTGGGCGGCCTTTAGGTCGCCTTTTTTCTAGCTATGCTGCTTTGGATTCCGTCACACCGAAATGCTCTAGGACTTCGGCAAGTGATACACAACCTTCGCTTTCACGGGCCAACGATTTGATCAACGAAACGCTAGGGTCTTTACTCGCGTACTTCACATGTAGACGCAAGTAATTCACAGCGATGTTGCAGCGCCCGGCATAAGCCAGCAGTGCTTGAGAATCTAAAAGCTCGATATAGTCACGTAATTTCATGTGGTGTACCTCCGCGAGGTGCAATTTAACCATAAAGGTTAATTTAAGCAATACCTAGAAGGACATTCACCTCATAGGTTAATCTGGGCACAATCGCAGCATGAGAATTTCAGACACACGACTAGATAATTTCCGCAGGGTCCTGGCCGAAAAAAAACTGCGGCTGATCGATATAGCCGAGCTGCTGGGTAAAGCGCCGGCTCAAGTGAGTGCTTTCGGGGGTAAGAATCCCACCAAGGGTATTGGCGACCAAATCGCCCGAGAGATCGAAAATGCGTTAAGCCTGCCGAATGGTTCGCTCGACGTTCCGAATGCCTTTGCTGAATTCAACAACGGCTCAGTCATTGGCTATACCGGAAGAAAGCTACCGGTTATCGGCTCGATTGCTGCAGGCTCATGGTGCGAAGCTATTGAAACGTTTGACCCGCGGGATGCCGAAGAATGGATCGAAGCACCCGGACCTGTAGGTCCCCGGGCCTTTATCCTCCGCGTAGAAGGTATAAGCATGGAACCCAAGTTTATGGAGGGGGACAAAATTGTAATCGATCCTTCACTTGAGGCCCTTCCTGGACATTTTGTGGCAGCTAAGCGTACTCGTGATCACGCTGCGACGCTTAAACAACTGAAGCAAGAAGGTAATGAGCAGTATCTATATGCGCTCAACCCTGATTGGCCAGAGCGCATAATTCGAATGACGGAAGAGTGGAGAGTTTGTGGTCGCGCTCGCTGGAAAATCTCGGACCTTTAATGTTCAAGATAACAACATTTTTGAAGCTTTCAAATTAGTTGCCAAGACGACAAAACCATGGACTTAACATATAAACTGAGACTTACAAAATCCGCCCAAACACTCGCAAAAAAAATCTTAGCGGCAGTATTATCTGGCGCCAAATAAAGTTTATATGCCAAAAAAGAAAACCCTGAAAGCAACATGACGTAAGCAACTTTATCAATATACTCAAGTCTCTTTTTAGCTTTACTTATTAGGCCTTCAATTTTTGACTGAGTATCCTCCGCACTTTCTTTTACCTCCTCCGCAACCTCAGTTTTTTTATACTTCTCAAAACCTTTCTTAATTTGGATAAGCAAATTATCAAAAGAATCAAAGTAAATATCATTGGCCGTTTTCGTAAGAGATCTGACCATCATCAATCCCACGCATATCAAAGCCATTTCAGCCATGCCAGCGGATTTCACCAACGCAGCTATACCCACCAAGACACCTGGCAGCGCAAACGCTTTTGTTTGGCTGCCAGTAATGAAGTCATTAATTTTATTGGTATATTCTAGATTCTTCTCTTCAATCTCAGTCAGAAGCTTATTTACAGAAAACCGGTGAGTATAATTATCATAATGCTCACGATATTTTTTAAATAATTTCGCCCCCTGAGAAACGACCCAGACAAAAGGGCTTCCAGTATGATCCTCGCCTAGAATATCTGCTAATGCAGTTCGCATTACTGACTTTCTTTCTAGTTGGTGAGCATCATCCACTTTCAAATGATCAAACAAACTCTTTGCGATTTTTTGCAAGCCTTCATCAAAACCATCCGAAAACTCACCAAAAGCTATTACGGGATTGACTTCGTATTTTTTGGCACTCTTATCCCCAGCTATAAAATAAATAAACTCATTCATAGAAGTTCTGGTGCCAACATGATCAACTAACAACTCTAAAACTTTTCGCCATATCACATAGCATTCGACCTTATTTGAAAACAAGGACGCAAAGCCCGGAATATTTGTAGCTTTACATTCAGTTATATAATAATAACTATCCGAGTTAGCATCATTTGTGAACGCGGCCCAAAAATCCTCATCATTGGCATAAAAGAAAAGCTTCCGCTTTTCAGACCACTTACTGCTTTCATTAGACAAAGAGAATTTAAACTCATCACCTACATCCTCTCTTTCAATTTCTGAAGCATAGCCTACAGCCTTGAATGCGAGGGAGACTTCATTCCAATCGAATGTAAATTTATCACGTTTAATCACGATATCGAGATAGGAGTCCTCCCAAGTCAAAGCACCCTTTTCAAGGAACTGAGCAACTAATCTCCCGTCATCCATTAGTTTCATCCACCGAACTCATGAGGTCCGATATCGTTTTTTTAGAAGCTGCATCTAGAGGAATACGAATATAGTTAAAGTCCTTATCAACTTTAACAGGCCTGTCAGAACCATCAAACCCGAGAGAGGTCACTTTAAGTTTACATTCATAACTACGACTAGTATCAGTCACATTCACAGATGCGCCGGAAACGGCAGAAGCAACTGTAGGTTCGAAGTGCGAGCTTATTTCATATTCTTTATCATTTACAAAAACACAAAAACCACCTAAAAGCTCTGAGTCTTCAGGTAGCACTCGATCGACTAGCGCTTGAATCTCTTTTAACTGCACCGTCTTTCTGTCTTTACCTTTCTTGAGCAGGAATGCCTCAACGCTAGCTAAACACTTATCTCGGTCGGTTCTGCTGATCTTATTCTCAGCAAAAAAATCTCTAATAGATTTATATATATTATCAACGCTTGCCTTATTACTAGGAGATTCCATGCATCCAAGGGCTGACTTAAAAAACTCACTCCTCGATTGCCCTTGAATAAATCGAAGGTATGCATCACCTGAGTTTTCAGGATATGACACATCAAACAAATTCAGATCAATCCAAGCAGCTTGTCGCAGGGCATTTATATCAATTGATGTAAGGCTTTTAGGCTGAAGCTTATCATCAAACTCAAAACCACTTCGATTGCCAACCATAACAATTAACAACCTACCATGATTTGTGTCCTCATCCATATCCTGAGCATTAACAACGCGATCACGATACATTATGAAAACAACATGCCCACCACCTAAACCTCCACCAACAATTTCATTAGCGGCATTTTTAAGCAACGTCATTACTGAGTTTGTGAATGTAAGATGATCGCACTCGACTGCCAGCAATTTTCTAACTGTATCTGGCATCGCATGCCAGATAGTTTTTGAGAAAAAACCATGTAGCTTGTTCTTTTTCCTAAATCTTTCTTCAATTTTTTCAACAAATTTTTGAGCCGTCGAGTCTCCGAGAACCCAAGGAGTGCCGGTTTTAGCCTCAAACGGACTGCCGGTTAGCTCAGTGTTCCTGCCTAAAGCCGCAGTAATTGCAAATAAAACGTCGATTTTAGGCAGTGCTAAATCATCGTTTTTGGGTTCTACCGTCTGATTCTGGCCTACTTCAGCATCCTGGATCACGTCTACAACTCCATATTTTTTCATATTCTCGATTGCTAACACTTCTCTTGGCAATGAGTTTATGCATCTTGAGCAATAGAGCTAGGTTAAGCTGAACAGAATTTCACCAGGACCCACCTTCAAGGGTATTTTTTCTTGCACAAATAACCTTTTGGGTTAATTATTGCCTCACTCTTCCACCACAGAGCGAGGCAATACCCATGCACACCACAGCCACCCTGCATATCCATCCAGCCGCTGCTGACCCGATCCGCATCTTCGAGATTCGCCGCCTGGCCCGCGAATGCGGCTGCGCGTTTGTCCCCGCAAAGCCAAAGCTGAAAGCCCGCACTGCGCCCGCGCCATTCGCCCCAAACGGCGGAGGGCAAGCAGCATGAGCAAGTTCAAAATCGACAACCGTACCCTGCAGTTGCTCAATGCCCAGGTCAACCTGTCCGAGACCTTCAACCACGTCCTGCGGTCAGCGCCCAAGCGTGAAGCTTTGCCGTTTCGTCTCAGGGTTGAGCGCGGCACGGCCGAGACCGTTTTCGTCGTTGAGATGGACAGCGAACGCCACACGCTGACCTTGAACAACGAAAAGAAAATGCACCTCAAGCTGGCTGACTTCATCGAAGAAATTGCCAACGGTCCTTTTCACTTAAGCAACTCAGCTGATCTGCTGTACTTGCCCCATGCAGAGCGCGATTACGGTCGGTTTAATCTGCAGGACAAGCAACGCGTGTTCGAACTGGTCATCACCGGGGGCACCCTGAGCCTCGACATGGGTTTCGAACTACCCCTTCACGTCGCGATACATCGCACCCACACCCGCCCCGGTATCACCACCATCCTGAGCATCGGTGTAAAGAGCCCACGCACCAAATGCTTCACCGTGTGCGGCACCGATGTCGAGATCTACGGCAAGGTCGTGGAGTCCATAAACCACCTGGCAGCTGCGGCGACACCTGCCGCACACGCTGCGTGAGGGGACGCCATGGAACGCACACTCGCCCAAGCCGCCAGCCAACTTGGTCTGACTAGACCAAAGCTCATCAAATTGATGCGTGAAAAGGGTCTGCTCAACGAACGGAACCTGCCGGCCTACCCCACCCGTGATCGCGACTATCTGCGGGTCAAGGACGGCCACTGGTATCACGACCAGCTCGGCATGCAGTACAGCCAATCAACCCGGGTCAAACAACCCGGCATCAGCTGGCTGGCCGAGCAACTGGGATTGGCGTTACCCGCCATTCCGGTAGACACCCGTGACGTGGCCTAGGGAATACGCCCGCCAGATCATCGCCATGCGGACACGAGAGGAGCGCAACGCCGCGCTCCTCGAAGTTCCCGAGCATCTGCGCGAGCTGACCAGAACCCATTGCCTGAATGCCTGGAACCACCCGGCAAGAACACAACGCAAGGAGGCCCAACTAAGCCATGAGTAACGCAGCACAAAACCCACTACGCCTGCACCCGGCACCGGAGTCGGCCACCGTCGAATTGCTCTACCGCATCTTCGGCGATGTCCTGATCCCGCTGGACAAAGTGCGCGAGCAGTACTTCCGCAACCTCAACGAGCAGTCGTTCGTCACCGAGATCAGCAGCGGCCGCATCCAGCTTCCCATCACCACGCTGGACACCAGCCGAAAGGCACCGAAGTACGCCCATATTCGGCACGTCGCCTCACTGATCGACATCCGTGCCTACAAGGCAGACGAAGACATGCAGCGACAGCAGGAAGAGACCACCTAGTAACACCCACAAACCGAACGGCTGTCACCACCAGCCGATGACATCACCAGGAGCACACCACATGACCGCAATACAGATCTGCGCACTGATTGTCCTCATCTTGCTTGTAGGCCTCACCTATTGGGCCGGCTACCGCGGCGGCCTCATCGACGGACGCGTTAAGGGCATTGATGAAGGAATGCCCATTAAACATTCCGACCATTCGCAAAACATCCGCAATCTGGAGCTTTCGCTTAACCAAGCAAGGGAACAGCACCAGCAGCTTTACGCCCGCTACGAGCGCGTACTGGCCACTTCGAAACTGGGTGAACCAGAACGCCAAACCCTGCTGGCCATCACGGAAAAACTCAGAATCGCCGCCGAGACATTCGCCGCATTCCGCACTGGCAAAAAGCTCGAACGTGAATCTATCGCGCTCCGCGAACAAGCACTCACCATGGCCGCCCTCCTGGAGCCAGTAGAACAGGGGGGCCGCATGAGCCAGAGCCTCCCCCATACCGGCAAGCGCTTCGACTTGCCCGAGCCAAATACCAAAACGAGCCTCGACGCGCAGGAAACAAGCAGCCTCTGCTGCGCAGCAGCAGGCATTACTGCTCCTTCCAGCAGCACCACCGAGGCACTTATACCCCACGAAAAGCTGCGCGGGGCAGCGTCACCCGATGCATCGCTAACCGCTCAGAATGGCCCGCTCGCGCAGCCTGTTGTGGGGGATACGCGCACTATGCCAGATCAGGGGCCGCCTCAGCAGCAAGCCGTCAAAGCGGTTCAGATCGATGAGCGCGCCGAGTTTGAGAGAGAGTTTCCAGTGCCTGAAGGCGTGCAGTACTGCCGGCAACGCGGAACGTACATCAGGTCACCAGGCGCAAGTAATTCCGACAACTTCGCTCGAGAGCATTACGCCTACAGAGCAGGTTTTACTGCATGGATACGTCGAGCCTCAAAGCATGCGAGGGACTACGCATGAGCGCCCAAAACATTGACAGCGTAAGCGGTGGTAAACCGGAGCAGATGCCACATCCCGAAGTAGACAAGGTATCGGAAGAGGTTATGGCCCATATCCTGGGTATTTCATTTAGAGCACTCGCAACCCGGCGTGCCCGCAAGCAAATCCCCGAAGGCGTTTGGAACAAGCTGGGGAATCGCATCATGTACAGCAAAAAGAGATATTACGAATGGGAAGAAGCACAGTGGATTTGCCCGATGGAGTTGAACTCTTCCGCAAATCCCTCAGGATTCGTTTTACTTGGAACGGTATCCGCCGAAGCGAAACCCTCCCCTATCCCACGACGCAGAAGGGCATTAAAGCTGCATCCCAATTACGCGATCAAGTAGACAACCTGATCAAACTCGGCCTGTTGGATGACGCCAAGTACGCCGAGCTGTTTCCCGGGTCATCGGTATTACTCGGTGGTGTACCGACCTTCCACGAGTATGCCCAGTTGTGGCTGGATGGCCGGAACATCACCAGCGGTACTCGCAACAACTATAAGGGTGCGCTGAACCTTTACTGGATTCCACCGCTTGCCCGGGTGCGCATTGATCTGATTACCACCACCCTCCTACGCCGCATTATTGCGGCTACGGAGTGGACGTCTCCTGGTGTTCGGCGCAACGCCTTGGTCAAGCTCTCGACAATTCTGGATGCGGCCGTGGCTGAAGAGCTGATCAAAAAAAATCCGGCCAAAATGATCGATCTCCCGAAGCGAGGTCGCAAGGAGATCAACCCGTTTTCCCTGGACGAAGCCAACCTAATCATCGACCACCTGTATCAGACGACACACTGGCCCAGCGGTATATATGCTGCGTTCTTTGAGTTCGCGTTCTTCACGGGGCTTCGCCTGGGCGAGGTCGCCGCGTTGCGCTGGGAGGCGGTTGACCTGGTGAAACGCCAGGTTCACGTCTGCCGCACAGTCGCCCTGACCGCCGTCGAAGAGCGCACCAAAACCGGCAAGGATCGTTTCGTGCTGCTGAACGAGCGAGCGCTGCATGCGCTCGAGTTCGCTCGCCAGTACGCCGAGCGCCGCGCCAAGGGTATCGGCAGAGTCAAGACGACTCCCTATGTGTTCCCGCCGTCGAAGAACAGCGAGTACATCAAACAGACCTCCGATCTGCACAAACAGTGGGGGCCGGCACTCAAAGAGCTGGCGATGCCTTATCGACCGCCGTACAACTGCCGTCATACTTATGCGACAATATGCTTAATGTCCAACATGAACCCCGCATTCATCGCTCAGCAGCTTGGCCACAGTGTCCAAATGTTGCTGACGACGTATGCGCGTTGGCTCAACTCAAGCTCAGACTGGGCGGAGCTGGAAAAGCTCCAGATTGGTATCAAATCGGTATCAGGCAAAAAAGACCAGCTCTAACCCATTGATAGGTAAGGTAATTGATCTCCACAGCTAACATCACCATGCAGTTCGGCGCCAAGCCGTTGTTCGAAAACGTTTCGGTCAAATTTAACGGCGGCAACCGTTATGGCTTGATCGGTGCCAACGGTTGCGGCAAGTCGACCTTCATGAAGATTCTCGGCGGTGACCTCGAGCCGTCTGGCGGCCAGGTCATGCTGGAGCCGAACGTACGCCTGGGTAAATTGCGCCAGGATCAGTTCGCCTACGAAGAATTCACCGTGATCGACACCGTGATCATGGGTCACGAAGAGTTGTGGAAGGTCAAGGCCGAGCGCGATCGTATCTACTCGCTGCCGGAAATGAGCGAAGAAGACGGCATGGCCGTGGCCGAGCTTGAAACCGAATTCGCTGAAATGGACGGCTACACCGCCGAATCCCGCGCCGGTGAGCTGTTGCTGGGTCTGGGTATTCCCCTGGAACAGCATTTCGGCCCGATGACCGAAGTCGCTCCAGGCTGGAAGCTGCGTGTATTGCTTGCCCAGGCCCTGTTCTCCGACCCGGAAGTGCTGTTGCTCGACGAACCGACCAACCACCTGGACATCAACACCATTCGCTGGCTGGAAACCATTCTCACGGCGCGTAACAGCACCATGATTATCATTTCCCACGACCGTCACTTCCTCAACAGCGTCTGCACCCACATGGCCGACCTGGACTACGGTGAGCTGCGCCTGTTCCCGGGCAACTACGACGAGTACATGACCGCCGCGACTCAATCGCGCGAGCAATTGCTGTCGGACAACGCCAAAAAGAAAGCCCAGATCGCCGAACTGCAAACCTTCGTCAGCCGCTTCTCGGCCAACGCCTCGAAAGCCAAGCAGGCGACTTCCCGCGCCAAGCAGATCGACAAGATCCAGCTGGCCGAGGTCAAGCCATCGAGCCGCGTGAGCCCGTTCATTCGTTTTGAACAGACCAAGAAGCTGCATCGTCAAGCCGTGACCATCGAGCAGATGTCCAAGGGCTTCGACGGCAAGACCCTGTTCAAGAACTTCAGCTTCACAGTTGAAGCCGGCGAACGCGTCGCAATCATCGGCCCGAACGGTATCGGCAAGACCACCCTGCTGCGCACCTTGATGGGCGAACTCACCCCGGACGCCGGTTCCGTGAAGTGGACCGAGAGCGCGGAATTGGGCTACTACGCCCAGGACCACGCCCACGATTTCGAAGACGATGTCAGCCTGTTCGACTGGATGGGCCAGTGGACTCAAGGCGAGCAGATCATTCGCGGCACCCTGGGCCGCATGCTGTTCTCCAACGACGAGATCCTCAAGTCGGTTAAGGTCATTTCCGGTGGTGAGCAAGGTCGCATGCTGTTCGGCAAGCTGATCCTGCAAAAGCCGAACGTACTGGTGATGGACGAACCGACCAACCACCTGGACATGGAATCCATCGAAGCGCTGAACCTGGCGCTGGAGAACTATCCGGGCACGCTGATCTTCGTCAGCCACGACCGTGAGTTCGTATCGTCCCTGGCCACCCGCATCATCGAACTCAGCCCGAATGGCGTGACCGACTTCAGCGGCACCTATGACGACTACCTGCGCAGTCAGGGCGTGGTGTTCTAAGGGCAGATCCACGCCTTTAGCTGCACAAGCTGCAAATGAAAAGCCCTGTCCATGTGACAGGGCTTTTTTCATTTCAGACCAAGGTTTCCTGTTGGTGCATAAGTCATCGCGAGCAGGCTCACTCCCACAAGGGATACATTCCACAATGTGGGAGTGAGCTTGCTCACGATGGGGCCATGAACAACAGCGACAATGTCATGGCAAAAGTAGTTAGCCTGCTTCCTTTTATGTCAACGCCACGCCATCATGCAGTTCTCCCACCGCCGCCCGCGAACGAGCCCTCATGTCTGCGCCGCAACAGCTACCGCAAAGCTCCATGGCGATCACCCTGCAGATCGTCTCCATCGTTTTCTACACCTTTATTGCCTTTCTCTGCATCGGCCTGCCGATTGCGGTATTGCCGGGCTATGTCCATGAACAACTGGGGTTCAGTGCCGTCATCGCGGGGTTGACCATCGGCTCGCAGTATCTTGCCACGCTGCTCAGCCGCCCCATGGCCGGGCGTATGTCCGACAGCGTCGGTACCAAGCGGGCGATCATTTACGGTCTGTCAGGCATTGTGTTGAGCGGGGCATTGACGCTGCTGTCGACCCTGTTGCAAAGCGCTCCGCTGCTAAGCCTGTTGATTTTGATTGCGGGGCGTTTATTGCTGGGGATCGCCCAGGGACTGATCGGAGTCGGCACCATCAGTTGGTGCATGGGCCAAGTGGGTGCCGAGCACACCGCGCGCTCGATCTCGTGGAACGGCATCGCTTCCTATGGCGCGATTGCCATCGGCGCTCCGCTGGGCGTGGTGATGGTCGATCAGTTGGGATTCGTCAGCCTGGGCATCGCGCTGTCGGTGCTGGCGTTGGCTGCGCTGCTGCTGATTCGCAACAAGCCATCGGTGCCCGTGATCCGGGGCGAGCGTTTGCCGTTCTGGGCGGTGTTCGGTCGCATTGCGCCCTTTGGCGCGAGCCTGAGCCTGGCCTCCATCGGCTACGGTACCCTGACCACTTTCATCACCTTGTATTACCTCAATCGTGGCTGGACCGGCGCGGCTTACTGCCTGACCGTGTTCGGCGTGTGCTTCATTCTGGCGCGTTTGCTGTTCATTGCCAGCATCAGCCGTTTCGGCGGATTCACCTCGGCCATCGCCTGCATGAGCATTGAAACAGTCGGCCTGCTACTGCTGTGGCTTGCGCCTTCGACCGCCTATGCCTTGATCGGTGCCGGCCTGACCGGCTTCGGTCTGTCGTTGGTGTACCCGGCGCTGGGCGTCGAGGCGATCAAGCAGGTGCCCAGTTCCAGCCGCGGTGCCGGTTTGAGTGCCTATGCGGTGTTTTTCGACCTGGCGTTGGCGATCGCCGGCCCCTTGATGGGGGCGGTGGCATTGAACTTGGGTTATACGTGGATATTCTTCGCAGCTGCGTTGTTGTCAGTCACCGGCCTTTGCCTGACGCTGCTCCTGTCACACCAAAGTGCGCGTCAAACCCGTTGAACGCTGACACCGACAAGATCATGGATTAAAACATTACCGAAGGATTCCAGCGCAACATGCCGCATCGATTGAGACAAAGAGCCAGCATTGTTTGAAGTGTCAACTTTCACAGATGCTCGACGCCGCTGTTACATAACAATCGACAAATGGAAATTAATAAACATGCGTATATTGCCTTTAAGCCTGCTCGCACCTGCATTGCTGTTTTCCCTCTACGGCACAGCCCATGCGCAAAGCTCGACGCAGCAACAAATCTGCCATAACGGTCAATGCTGGGACGTCGGCGACGATATTGGGGATGAGTGCTGCCCATTTCTACGTCAGGAAAACCCTATGAAAAACCTCCTGAAACTCCATGGTGTCACGTTCAACTGGAAGCAAAACGACCCTACCCATGTCGGCCTGATTGCCCATGATGTGTAGAAAGTCTACCCCCCAGTTAGTACGCACTGATCGGGGCCACTTGCAAGTTGATTACCAAAAACTGGTGGCGCCTCTTATCGAGTCCGTACGTGAACTTAATGCAAGAGTAGTCACTCTGGAACTGCTTTAGCTGATAAGTAACCAACGATAAACAACTGCCGATCCCCCTCACTGATCGGCAGTTTGCATTCCGGCCCGAGTCGCCTTGCCCAGCGTGCGGGAGAAGAAGCTCCCGGCTTCGGAAATCAGGTTTCGGTGAATGTCTTCACGATCGACACCATCGGCATCAGTACACAGCGCTGGCATGATGACAATCTGCTCGTCGTTGCACGGCGCCATGAATACGAAGTGCCCTGCCCCGGCCAGCAACTTGAAGTCCGGAGCAACGGGCAGCTTGCGCGCCAAAGCCACTGCGTTTTTGTCGATGGGCACCAGTTTGTCGCCGTCGCCGCTATAAAGCAGGACCGGCACGTGCACGTCGGCGAGGGTTTGACGGCCGAACTTCAAGCTCAGCGGCGCCATCAGCATCAACGCATGGACGCGTGGATCCGCCACCGGTTGCAGGTCATCGCGGTCGACGATCAGTTCACCCTTGGTGTTACAGGCGTCGCGGTCGTCCGGGCGTTCCTCGCAGTAACGGCGCAGGCGATCCAGATCCGGGGTCGCGCCGGATAGAATCAATGCGGTCTCGCCCCCGGCCGAATAACCGATGACACCCACCTGATCAGCATTGACGAACGGCGACAGCATGCGGTCGCCCAGGGTCGCGGTAATGGCTTCGGATATCTGGATCGGCCGTCCGTACAGGTTGCTCAAGGTGCCGAGACGACTGTGGTCCTTGGAGTTGTCGCCGGGGTGAATCACGGCTACCACTACAAACCCCTTGCGTGCCAGGGAGGTGGCGAGGTCGTGCAGCGCCAGTGGCGTTCCGGTGTTGCCGTGGGAGAGCATCAGCATGGGGAACCGGCCGATGGCGACTTTGGTGTCTTCACCGGCTTCGACGGTGTAACCCTCGAGCCTGCTGGAGTGTTCCTTTTCGCTCGATGGGTAGAAGGCAATCGCACGCATCGGTTGCAGGTCCAGCGGGTCGAGAAAACTCAGTTCGTGGTAACCGACGCTCCAGTGTGGATGCGGTGCAGGCGCGGCGTGCACTGTATTCAGGCTGCAGAGCAGACAAATCAGTAAAGTTGCACAAAGACGCATCATGGGATGCCCCACCTTGTTACCGGACTAGAGACCTGTACCCTTGACTGCATAACTTGGGCCAGAATCTGAAACGACCAGAAACAAAAAACTCCGTACCTGGTACTTGCGTATCCAGAATACAGAGTTTTTTGTGGGATTGCCTGAGCAGTGTACTGTCTTTACGCAAGCCTTACGCGGCGGCGAACAGTTGCTCGCTGATTTGCGCGTGAGCGTCGCTCATGGCCTTGTTGCGGACTTCATCGCCATAAGCCAGGCCGTGGGCGCGAACAAATTCGATGTCCGTGATACCGATGAAACCGAACAGCACCTTCAAGTACTCTTCGTGGGCAACACCCGTTGCCTGGCCGGCATGCATCCCACCGGAAGTCGACACGATCACGACTTTCTTGCCGCCGCACAGCCCTTCAGGGCCGGCCTCGGTGTAACGGAAGGTCTGGCCGGCAACGGCGATGCGGTCGATCCACGCCTTCAATTGAGTCGGGACAGTGAAGTTGTACATCGGCGCTGCAATCACCACGGCATCGGCGGCGAGGAACTCGGCCAGGGTGGAAGCACTGAGTTGTGCTTCGTGCTGTTGTGCGGCGTCGCGCAGTTCAGCGGGCGTGCCGGCAGCAACCAGGGTGTTCGAGGAAAAATGGCTGATGGCGTCAGCCGCCAGGTCACGGTAAGTCACCACCGCCGACGGCTCGGCTATTTGCCAGGCTTTGACAACTTCGCTGCTCAGCTGACGGGACGCCGAGTTATCACCAAGAATGCTCGAATCGATATGCAGCAGTTTCATGTGGGATCTCCAGGTGAGGATCGCCACCGGGGCGATCTGATGGAAACGATCCTACAGACGAAACCAATAGCTGATTAGACTGCAACAATGCGATAGTTTGTCCCACTGATAGAACAATCGAGCCAATACCCATGCAAGACCTCAATGACCTCTATTACTTCGCCAAGGTCGTGGAAGCCGGTGGTTTCGCCGCGGCCGGGCGACTACTCGGCATTCCCAAGTCACGGTTGTCGCGGCGCATTGCGGAATTGGAAGAACGCCTGGGCGCCCGTCTGCTGCAACGTACCACCCGCCAACTCAAACTGACGGCCGTGGGCGAGCGCTACCTGAGGCACTGTCAGGCCATGTTGCTGGAAGCCGAAATGGCCGACGAAGCCGTGGCCAGCATGTCCAGCGAACCTCGAGGGCGCTTGCGGGTGTCATGCCCTGTGGGATTGGCCCATGAGCTGCTACCGTCGGTGATCAGCAAATTTCTTGAAAAATGCCCTCAGGTTCAACTGGAAGTCATGCTGCTCAATCGCCGCGTCGATCTGGTGAACGAGGGCGTCGACGTCGCCCTGCGGGTCCGCGAACTGGGTGATGAAGACCCTTTGCTGGTCACCCGACGCTTGCGTCAGGCGCAGATGCTCCTGGTCGCCAGTCCGGCGCTGATTCACGGTCGAGAAATCAATCATCCCGAAGATCTCAAGGGTTTGCCGGTGCTTGGCGCCCTGGAAGCCGACCGTATGGTGCACATTCGCATGCTCGACCAACAGGGCAAGAGCTGTGACCTGGCGCTGGAGGCCCGGCTGGGTATCGACGACTTCATTATCCGTCGGGCCTGCACCCTCTCCGGCCAGGGCTTTACCATGCTGCCGATGATGTATTGCGAGCAGGAACTGCAGACTGGCGCGCTGGTGCAGATACTGCCCGAGTGGTCACTGCCTGGTGGCTGGTTGCAGGCGGTCTACCCTCATCGACGCGGGGTGATGCCAGCCGTTCGCGCCTGGATCGACCATCTGATCGAATCATTCAATGCCTGTGGGGACCGATTGATATGAAGGCTGGACGCATGAGCGAAGAGGACGTCGCGACATTCTGCCTGGCGTTGCCCGGCGCGCGGGAAGACTACAAATGGGGAGGTGTACGGGTATTTTCGATTGCCGGGAACAAGATGTTCGCCTTGCAGAATCTGCGTGGCGCGTCCCTGGCGTTCAAAGTCGACA
Organism: Pseudomonas moorei; assembly: GCF_008801475.1. Lineage (GTDB taxonomy): Bacteria > Pseudomonadota > Gammaproteobacteria > Pseudomonadales > Pseudomonadaceae > Aquipseudomonas > Aquipseudomonas moorei. The sequence goes on from NZ_VZPP01000003.1 coordinate 249,762, forward strand.
AGGATTTGTTTCTCGGTCATTGCGACCGTCCGGGCATTCATCCCGCACCTTATCTGGCACGGGCGCAGTGGATCATCATGGCAACGCCCTACCCGCTTGGCACCGAGGAGCTGCAAGGTCTGTTGCGGCGCTCCCATAAACTGGTGGTCGGCAAATTGCCCAAGCGTACCCAGGTAGGGTTATTGCTTTAAAACAGTGCCAATAGGTTGGCACCGAGAAACAGCATGTCGATCCAGAACACCTGGTGCAGCAACACGATGATCCAGAACACCAACTGATAGGAGACCTTGCGCGTCTTGTGCCGAAAGACTTGCTGGGCCAGCAAGGCACCCGGCCAGCCCCCGGCGAACTCCAGCGCATGCAGCACGTTTTCCGGTGTTCGCCGTTGATCGATCCGGGCGCTGCGTTTGTCATTCCAGTACAGGAAAAACGTCAGTACGCTGACGATGCCGTAGGCCGCCAAGGGAATCGGCGAGACCCCACGCAGCCACAACGACATCGAACCTATCAGCGGCAGCGCGCACAAAATCGCGAACACCAACAGTTTCAGGCGCAGATGCTGGATATCTCCCCCAGACTGGCGTCCGGGTTGATTGCGCGCGCTGGAATCACTCATGGCTTGGCGGCAGTCCAGTCAACCCAGCCAAACTGCCAGGTAGCCAGAATCAGCAGGCCGAACGCGATGCGATACCAGGCAAACGCCGCGTAGCTGTGGCTGGCGATGAACTTGAGCAAACCACGCACGGCAATCATGGCGAAGATAAACGCCGTGACGAAACCCAGGGCGAATACCGGGAAGTCTGCCGGCACAAACAGCTTGTGGTACTTGTAGCCTGAGTACACCGCCGCCCCCACCATGGTCGGCATCGCCAGGAAGAACGAGAACTCGGTGGCAGTTTTACGCGACAGACCGAACAACAGGCCGCCGATGATCGTCGAGCCGGAACGCGAAGTACCCGGAATCATCGCCAGGCACTGGGCGAACCCGACTTTCAGGGCGTCTTTCCATGTGATTTCATCGACGGTATCGGCATGCACTTCATGCTGACGCTGTTCAGCCCACAACATAATGATGCCGCCCACCACCAAGGCCGTCGCCACGGTGATCGGGTTGAACAGGTAGTGGTGGATCAGGTCAGCGAAAATTACCCCCAGTACCACAGCCGGCAGGAAGGCGATCAGCAGGTTCGCGGTGAAGCGCCGCGCACTCGGCTGGGTCGGCAAGCCGATGACCACGTCGAAAATCTTGCGGCGGAACTCCCACACCACCGCCAGGATCGCCCCGAGCTGGATGATGATGTTGAACGCCATTGCACGCTCGCCACCGAAGTCGAGCAAGTCGGCCACGATAATCTGGTGACCGGTACTGGAAATGGGCAAAAACTCTGTAAGTCCTTCTACAACGCCAAGAATCAAAGCCTGAAAGGCAGTCCAAAGATCCATCAATCCCCCAAAAGGCTATGCGCCGATGCATGCCCCATTAGTATTTTTTAAAACGCTTATCGCGATCAGCGTAGTCGAAACTATGCGAGCACAAGAAACACACTCGATCCTGAAAAACTCCGTGAAACAGTTGGATTTCAGGTTTACCGTGCGGGGCGCAAATCCTATCAGACAAGTCCGATCCGTGCTGCCGTGTTATGGGGACTGGCGAGGGGCTGACGCTAATTGATGACAGGAGAGGTACAATCCGCCCCTCTTCGACTTTACCCAAGGAAACTGCATGTCCGGGCTTGAACTGTTTGCCGCTGCCCTCGGTGTCATTGCCGTCTGGCTGACGGTCAAACAGAACCCTTGGTGCTGGCCGATCGGCCTGGTCATGGTGCTTTTATATAGCTGGATCTTTTTCGAAGTGAAGCTGTATTCGGACATGCTGCTGCAACTGATCTACGCCGCATTGCAGCTGTACGGCTGGTGGCAGTGGACCCGCGCAGGCGAGACACGGCATGGGCGCGAGGTCAGCCGGTTGGGCGGCCAAGCAGTAGCGTCGGGACTGGCCTTCGGCGCGATCGGCAGCCTGTTGCTCGGCGCCGCCATGGCGAACTGGACCGACGCAGCGCAACCCTGGCTCGATGCCGCTCTCACGGCCTACAGTCTGGTGGCGCAATTCTGGATGGCGCAAAAGCGCGTACAGTGCTGGCCGCTGTGGATCGCTCTGGACTGTATTTTCGTCGGCCTGTTCCTCTATAAAGGCATGTACCTGACTGCTGCCTTGTATGGGCTGTTCACGCTGCTGGCCATAAAAGGCTGGCGCACATGGCGCAGCGATCCGCTGCTTTGCCCATGAAGGTGTTGGTGCTGACAGGCCCGGAATCCAGCGGCAAAAGCTGGCTTTCGAACGAGATTCACGCCAATTTTGGCGGCATATTGGTCGGTGAATATGTTCGGCACTTTATCGACAGCGAAGCCCGCGAAACCTGCTACGGTGACATTACAGACATAGCGAATGGCCAGCTGACTTGGGAAGATGAGGCACGCGGCAAACAACCCGAGTTGTTGATTCTCGATACTCACCTGCTGAGCAATATCCTTTGGAGCCGTACTTTGTTTGGCGCTTGCCCGGCCTGGATAGAACACGCATTGCTGGCACGGCACTACGACCTGCATTTGCTGCTCAGCCCTGAATCCGTGGCCTGGCATGACGACGGACAACGTTGCCAACCGCAACTGGCAGAACGCCAGGCGTTTTTCCAGGCCAGCCACCAATGGCTGAACCTGCACCACCAGCCTTGCCAGGTACTGCAAGGCGGCTGGACACAGCGCAAACTGGCGGCATTTGAAGCTGTGGCATGCTTACTAAAAGCCTGAAACGGGCGCCCCCTGCAAAGGTATAAATGTCCATTCCTGAAACACTCCCTTCCCCGCAAACCCGCGAATTAAAGCATTCCGGGCCGTCCTGAAAGAAAATGTTACACCGCTGATACAACTTGCCTGCAACGCCCTTGGCGAGCAATGCCGCCCGCATGGACGGCGTTTTTACGTGGCTTTGTCTCAGCAGCGTTACAAATCTTTTTCAACCACCTTGATTAATAAATCCAACCCGCTGTTTTAAAAAGAAAATCAAAAACCGGCACACCTTCTGCTCTCTTCCTCGCAACGCTGATAAGGGCCAGCGTTCCACTTACAGAAGGAATTGCCGCCGTGGGGAAACTTGATAACCGCATTTTTAGCCTCCTGCTGATCGGATGTGCACTGGGCTCAAGTGTTTGCCTGCCTGTACAGGCCGACAACGGCATCATCATTATCAAACGTGATGTTCAGGTGCGAGACGCAGTGACTCCGACGTTAGCTCCCGATCCTAACCCCACGACCGCCAATGCCAACCCGTCCAAACAAATCCTCAATCAGACGAGCGAGTTGAGCGACGGTGACTTTGCCAGCGTCGCCAGTGGTGCAGGCATTTCACGCCTGGTCGCCCAAGGCACCAACAACCTGGGCGGGAACATCACCAACCAGACCCAGCTTTCCAACATCCCCGCCGGACGCTCGGGAAATTCGGGCAACAACGGCATTGCCAACATGGTCAATTCAAACGTCCAGCAAGGCCTGGGCGCTTTGAGAATCATAACGGGGGACCGTTGAGATGAATCGCTCGCTACTGATCATCGCCATGCTTTGCAGTACATCGGCCTTCGCCCAATCTCCCGTCATCAATAACGCCGAAATCGATGATTCGGGCGCGCAGTACCAGGGCAACTTCTCCGTCAACCAGGCGGCTGGCGATCTCCAGCAACAGGCTAACGCCCGTGCCATCGCCATTGGCCATGGCGCCAGCGCGACCGTACAGATTCGCCAACGGCTGCGCGGTCAAGTCGACCCTGCCATGGATGCGCACTCGAGCATTCAGGGCAACTCCTTCAGTAACGGCAGCGGCGTATTGGGCGTAAACCAGAGTTCGGGCGCCAATACCCAGCAAGCCAACGCACTGCGCATCAGCATCAGTGCTCAGCCGCAAAGCATCGACGACAGCGTCCTCATGCAACAGAACGTGACGCTGCTCAACAACTCCGATCCAACTGACTCTGCACCGGGCTATCGCCAGGTCGCTACCAGCGATCAGGCCTTCACCGGTAGCCGCGGGGTAATTCAGTTGAATCAGAGCGCAGGGGTGGGAAACCGAATGGCCAACACCTTCAGCGTACGGGTCGCGGATTGACCCAAACAGGTAGTTTCAACACTTAACCTAAAATAAGTACGGAGAATCACCATGAAACCTTCGATGGCATTAAAGCCTCTGGTTTTCGCAATTGCTGCGGTCATGGCTGTTGCTGTACAAGCTGGGCAAAACGATCGGCGTGACCATCACCACGGCCACACTCCTCCTCCTCCAACCAAGATCCTTGTCAATGCAACGGCAAGTGCCACCGACAAGCAGACCAGTACCGGCAACCGCATCTATAACGAAGGTACTCAAAACTCTGCCGAGATGAGTAGTTCCGCCTCGGGTGCCAGCGGCAACGTCGGCGTCAACGTGGCAGGCGGCAACGGCAACCAACAAGACAACGCGGCTGCCATCGCTAACGCCTCCTCCGAATCAAGCCTGGATAACAGCTTCGTGTTCGGCAATGCCACTGCCACCGCCAAAGTCACTCAATACGGCAACAACAACCGTGTCGATAACTACGGCGTCACAAACACTGCAACGATGAGTGGCTCGGGTAATGGCGGCAGCGGCAACATGGGTATCAACGTTGCTGGCGGCGACCTTAACCAACAGAAAAACACCATGGCAATCGCCAACTCCAACTCCCCACTTGGTAGCGCTACAGCCACTGCCTCGGCCGATCAAAGCAGCCCTGGCCTGACCGTAAACAACGGCGCCGACCGGACTTATCGCGTGGATACTCTGACTGTTACCAAAACAGCCAGTGGCAGTGCCTCCTTTAACAAGGACTCCAGCCTGAGCGTTGATAAGAGCGCCAACAGCAGCTGGTCTGCTAGCGGTAACAATAGCTTCAATGCAAGCGGATCAAAAAGCTTCGATGCTAGCGGATCCAGAAGCGCAGATTCCAGTGCTTCCAGCAGTGCTTCGTTCGATGCTTCTCTGAACGCTAGCCTGGACGCATCGGCGAGTGCTTCCAGATCGTCGACCTGGAATAATGGCGGCGCCGATCACACCCGCAGCAGGTCTGCTGACGCTTCTCTGTCCGCATCGCTTGATGCATCGGCCAGTGGTTCTCTCAACACGTCGAACAGCAGTTCGTCCGACTCTTCCTACACCAAATCGCACGACTCTTCGTTCACAAAAGCGTATGACTCCTCGTACGCCAAATCAGGCGAGAAATCGTCTGCGTCTTCGAAAGACGTAACGAAGAGCTACAGCGAAAGCAGTTCATTTGATTTGAGTAATACCTACTCCTATCAAGTGCTGACTCCAACCGGCTGGGCAAACCCTGTGACCAACACTGCAACCCTGAGTGGTTCGGTGAATGGTGGCAGTGGCAACCTGGGTGTCAACGTGGCTGCTGGTGTGGGCAACCAACAAAGCAACTCGCTGGCCATCTCCAACCAGTCGTTCTAATGCTGTCTCTGGAGGCCCCCTTACGGGGGCCTTTTTTCACCACAACCAGAAGGCATCCCACAATGCGCATTATCGTCTTGGCATTTTTGCTTTGCGTGGCCAGTGTGAGCGAAGCAGCACAAATGCCGCTGTCCGTCCTGCCGGGCGGCGCAGTGGTGTTCAAGCCGATCCAGAGCATCCGCGAACGTAAATTTGCCGACCTGGTGCAACAGAAAACCGACTTTAGTTGCGGTGCAGCGGCGCTGGCGACCATTTTGCGCCAAGCCTATTGGCTGGACGTCACTGAAGACCAGATCATCGAAGGCATGCTGGCACACTCCGATCAGGATCTTGTCCGCGTTCAGGGCTTCTCCATGCTCGACATGAAGCACTACGTGGAAAGCATCGGCATGCGCGCCCGTGGCTACCGGGTAGCAACGGAAACCCTGGGTGAAATCAAAATTCCTGTGGTGGTACTCATGGATATACGTGGCTACAAGCATTTTGTAGTCATGCAGAGAGTCCATGACGGCTGGGTGTATATCGGAGATCCGGTACTCGGTCATAAACGCTACAAAGTCGACGACTTTGTCAAAGGCTGGAACGGCATCATCTTTGCCGTCATCGGTCAGGGCTACGACAAGACCAATGCGTTGCTCGATCCGCCGTTGCCGCTGAGCGCCAAGAATCGTGTCAACAATTTCAACCCGGTGCCAGACGCTGAGTTGATGGATTTTGGATTCATCCAAAGCGACTTCTTCTAATAACAAGGGAGCACGAAGCTCCGGGAGTATCCAATGAAGACTCCAATCTGGCTGGCAGTGGCTTGCCTCGCCGCCAGCCTGCCAATCCATGCAGAGACCTTTAAACCCATCGAATTGAATGACCAGCAATTGGCGAGCCTGCGCGGCCGCTTTGTCATGCCGGGACGCATTATCAGCTTCGGCATCGCCATGACCAGCACCTGGCAAAATGCCAACGGTGAAGTGATCGGGGCAACGTCCTCGATGCAGATTCAACAATCGACCATCCAGCCACAGTTCTATGTGTCGAAGATCGATGAAAAAGGCACGGGTACCTCGCAATCCCAAGGCACCGGCACCGTCACGGGCGGCAACGGCCTCAACAGCACCGAAGGTGTCACACAAGTCACGCGGGCTGCCGGTGACTACAACTCGGCCTACAACAACGTTGATATCAACGTGAGCAAGGCTAACCAGGCCCCAGCCACACAACAGCAGCAGGGCCAGCCATTGGCCGCCGGCTCGACGTTAACCGGCGCCAACGGAGCGGGTTCGGTGAGCGTTTCCTCAACCGGTAATGGCATACAACTCAACATTGTGGCCAACAACAACCAGGGTAATACCGTACAAAGACTGGCCCAGGGAGGGCTTCTGCAGAACACGACGTTACTCGGCGCCGGCAATCAGGTCCGCAACATCACGTCGCTCAATGTCGTACTGCGTGACACCGTTCCGACGGCCGGCTCGTTGAGCGGCAATCTAGACCAGCTCAAAGGGCTACGCACCAGCGGATTCTGATCTACGCTCAGTCACACCAGACGTGTCAGAAGGGACGGCTAACCCATGCACCGATCTTTAACGTTCAGGGCTTTCGTTTGTTTGAGTAGCCTGGCCCCGGCCTCATTGCTATACGCAGCACCGGATCCCCAGGTTGAAGCATTAAAACAAGAACTCATGGAGCTGAAACAACGTTACGAAGCACAACAGAACGCGCTGATGGTACTCGAACAGCGCGTTCGCCAGGTCGAAGAAACACCAGCGACACCTGCACCCAAGCGCCTGACCAAATCCCCCGCGGAAAAGACCAAGGGTGGTCAGACAGTGGCCGCTTCCGGGTCGGGAGCCACAGGCGCGTCATATGGTCAGTCGCTCAAGGATGACTCGGAACCTGCGCAAAGCGTTTCCAACCTCTATGACGAAGCCAGCGGCTTCTTCGGTGGCGGCAAATTCAGCTTCGAAACCGGCCTGACCTACACGCACTACGATACCCGGGCATTGACGCTCAACGGCTTCCTGGCACTGGATTCGATTTTTCTCGGCAACATCAACATCGACCGTATCAAGGCGGATAACTGGACCCTGGACCTGACTGCCCGCTACAACGTGGCACAACGTTGGCAGTTCGACATCAACGTTCCCGTGATCTATCGCGAATCGACGTACTCCTCCGGAGGCGCCGGTGGCGCAGGTCCGGTGACGTCGGATGCATCCGTCACCCGCGACCCGACCATCGGCGATGTCAACGTTGGCGTTGCCTACAAGTTTCTCGATGAATCGGCCAACTATCCCGACGCGGTCGCCACACTGCGGATCAAGGCACCAACGGGTGAAGACCCTTACGGCATTAAGCTGATCGTGGATCCGAACAATAATAACCTGGCGGTACCCGATAGCTTGCCTACCGGCAACGGTGTCTGGTCGATTACCCCGGGCATCTCGCTGGTCAAGACTTTCGACCCTGCGGTGCTGTTCGGCAGCCTGGCCTATACCTACAACATGGAAGACTCATTCAGCGACATCAGTCCCCAGGTCAATTCCAAGGTACCCGGAGATGTGAAACTGGGCGATTCCTGGCAGATCGGCGCCGGCATTGCATTCGCCTTGAACGAGAAGATGAGTATGTCGTTCTCGTTCACCGATCAGTTCGCCCGCAAGAGCAAGATCAAACCGGACGGAGGGGATTGGCAATCCATCACCAACAGCGATTACAACTCGGGCAACTTCAACATCGGCATGACCATCGCCGCCAGCGATAACCTGACGATCGTCCCGCAACTGTCTATCGGGATGACCGACGACGCGCCTGACTTTTCCTTCAGCCTGAAATTCCCTTACTACTTCTAATCCTGCTCCAACTAAAAGCCCGCTGTTTCAGCGGGCTTTTTGGTGGGCTCTGCAAGCTCTCGCAGCATTGGCTTGCAGCGATACACCTTAGCGGCTCACCGTATTTGATGCTTGTGCAGCAAACGGTAGAAGGTGGGCCTGGAGATCCCCAGCACCTTGGCAGCGATGCTCAGATTATCGCTGTGGCGGTTAAGCACATCGCACAACGCCTGGCGCTCTGCCCGGTGCTTGTAGTCTTCCAGCGTGCCCATCGGCACGGCGATGGAATGATGGCTGATCAAGCCCAAATCGCGCGCTTCGATCTGCCGGCCTTCAGCCAGTACCAACCCGCGACGGACCCGGTTGGCCAGTTCCCGAACATTGCCCGGCCAGTCGTGCTTACCCATGGCGATCATGGCGTCCTCGCTGAAACTGCGTGGACGGCGACCGGTTTCATGGCTGTAGAAATGGGAAAAGTGGTTGGCCAGCATCGACAGATCGCCATTGCGCTCACGCAGGGGGGCGGTTGCGACCTGCAACACATTGAGCCGGTAATACAGGTCTTCGCGAAAGCGTTTCTTCTCGATCGCGGCCTCGAGATCGACGTGGGTCGCAGCCAACACCCGCACATCCACGGGAATCGGCTGACTGCCCCCTACCCGCTCGATGTGCCTTTCCTGAAGGAAACGCAACAGGTTCGCCTGCAACTCCAAGGGCAGATCGCCGATCTCGTCGAGAAAAAGCGTGCCACCGTTAGCCGCTTCGATTCGCCCGATCTTGCGTTGATGGGCGCCCGTAAAGGCCCCCTTCTCGTGGCCGAACAGTTCGGACTGGATCAGATGCTCGGGAATCGCGCCACAATTGATCGCGACAAAGGGTTTATTGTGGCGCAGGGATTGCCGATGCAGCGTGCGGGCAACCAGCTCCTTGCCTGTGCCGCTTTCCCCGCGTATCAACACCGGCGACTCGGTGGGCGCCAGTTTGCTCAACAACTTACGCAATTCGCGTATGGGTTTGCTGTCCCCCAGCAGTTCGTGCTCGGGCTGATCGATATGAACCGTTCCCTGCCCGCGCAGGCGCGCCATGCCAAAGGCCCGCCCCAGCGTGACCTGGACCCTGGAAACGTCGAACGGCAAGGTATGAAAATCGAAGAACCACTCGCAGACAAAGTCCCCGACATTCTGTAGCCGCAGGACTTCCTGATTGAGCACGGCGATCCATTCGGTTCCGCTGCGGCTGATGACATCCTTGACGGCATCCGGGTGCTCGAGGTGCCAGGGCTGCAACCGTAACAATCCTACGTCACAGGTTCGGTCGGCGGCGTTTTCCAGCGAACAGCTGTCCACGTCCCAACCCACGGAGCGCAACCCCGGTAGCAGACGATGGCAGTCGTCGCAGGGGTCCACGACTAATAGACGTCGTAAGGCAGGCGCATCGCTCATGACTATTCCTTGGCGCCAAATTCAGGAAAAATTATTAAAAACAGTCATTTGGCAAACCTGGCTGTAACATTAGCAAGAATTTGACGTGGCCTTGTACCGTTTGACTATAGAGCGGGGGCGGAAATAGTTATAAGAAGGGACTTTGTTAGCCACCTAATTAACTCAACCTTTCATTTACCTTTCAAAATGGCTCGACGCATCGGGTATATGAAAGAAAGTTGAAATTTCTTTTGATCGCATGTGACCCGAACCACTGTTGCGGACATCAGTACAAGTAACCTGCCGAACGCCAAGCCCAACCGTCGGCACATCACTTGATTGGGCATATTGAGGGAACATCCTATGAACGCCCCGCTCCGTATCAACGAAGCTCTTTTGATTGCCGACCGCGCATTTCAGCCTTTCCAGTGCGTGGCCTGGGCGCAAGACTGCACCGGCGAACTCAGCCTGACCGTGATCGACCGTACCAACACCAGCATCGGCCGCAAGCAGATCCCGAGCAGCGCCTATACCGATCCAGCACAGCTTGAGCGCCTGCTTGAACAGGCCCGTACCGAGTTGAGCCAGGAAGGTTACCAACTCCAGTCCTGGTCGATGCCGCATTAATTGTTTTGCGGATTATCCCAAGGATAATCCGCGCCTTTCCCCTTCGTTAGTTGGTACTTGCGACACTCGTTTATTTGAACTTGTACGCGCCTGAATACGTTGCTGGCTTGCCAGTGGTTCGAAAAGACACTGTTGTGGCACACAACGACCCTCCGCTTGTTAGTTATCCCCGTTGTGCATTCAAGCATTCAGGTTTTGAATGTTCTCCTTATAGTCGCTGCCCCAACTTCTGGATCAGGACGACTCGCAAGGAGATGCGTGCATGTCAATCCAGTCCGTCTTGGCTTCACAACCCGTAGTCGGTCATGCCGGGAAACTCGATCCTGCCTTCGCCAGCCATGGCAAGACCCAGGTGTATTTCGCCGACAGCCTTTCAAGCATGGCCAACGACGTCGCGATAGATTCACAGGGCCGTATGCTGGTGGCGGCAAAGGTCGGAACCCAGGGAGGTAGCCGTTTTGGCCTGGCCCGACTGCTGAAGGACGGCTCGGCGGACCTGACCTTCGGCCACCAAGGCAGCGTCATCGGACAATTCGAACAAGGTTTCGAAGCCATGGCCGGCAAGGTTCAGGTGCTGCCCGATGGACACATTCTGATCGTCGGCCTGCACTATGAAAACACCCACCGTACCCTCCCCGCATTGGCCTTGTTTGACCAACAGGGCCGCCCGGCCCGGCAGTTTGGCGACAACGGTCGTTGCGTCGTGCGCCTGCCGGGGCATCTGTCCCATGGTGTGCGCGATGCCTGGCTGCCCGCAGGCGTGCCGGGTGCCGAAGCTTGTGATGTGGCGGTCCAGGAGGACGGTCGAATCCTGCTGGTGGCCAACCATCACTTCGAACTGGCTGATCATGCCGGCCTGCTCATCCGGCTCGACCCCGACGGTTCGCTGGACAGTACCTTCAATGGCCGCGGTTTCGTGATAGTCAGGCATTTGCTGATGAACACCTGGCTCAGCAGCCTGAGTGTGCAGCGGGACGGTCGGATCCTCGTTGGCGGCTCGATCAACTTCCCCGAGGAAGGGTTGTTGGCCCGCTATCACCCGGACGGCAGTCTCGACGCCCATTTCGCCGTCGATGGATTCATGACCTTCAGGGCCCGTGGGCACAGCGCTCAGGTGAGTCAAATCATTCAGCAGGAAAATGGCGACGTTCAGTGCTTTGGCAGCAGCCGCGACCCGATGCATTGCATGGCCTTGAAAGTCCGCGTCAATGGCCGCCCGGACAACCGCTGCAACGGCGGCCAGGCGCACTTGCTGAACATCGCTCGTAGCGGTTGCCAATGGACCGCCGCTCAAGCGCAACCGGACGGCAGCGTGTTGGTGGCCGGTGCCACCATCGGTGGTGTCGAAGCCGACTTCATTCTTGGCCGATACCTGAAGGACGGTCAGCTTGATCATGCGTTCGGCGATGGCAACGGATGGATGCGTACCCGCCTGGGCAAAAGCCTGGATACGGCAACGTCCGTCGCCGTGCAGGAAGACGGGAACATCGTGGTCGGCGGTTATTCGCTGGATGGCAACTATAAGGCGGTCGTCGTCCGTTATCTGGCTTAGTCCAAAGTATTTCTTCCGTACTTGATCTTCCCTTGCGCTTACGGCAAGTTGCGCGCTTCTTAATACAAGGAGCAGCTAATGTCCGGCTCGATGCCTCAGGCGTTCGCGCGTAACTTTCTGGGCAATTCACCCCGCTGGTACAAGGTTTGTATTGTCGGTTTCCTGATTCTCAATGCTCTGGTGCTGTGGACGGCAGGTCCGGTGGCCGCTGGCTGGTTAGTGGTGCTGGAGTTCATTTTCACCTTGGCCATGGCACTCAAGTGTTATCCGCTGATGCCGGGTGGCTTGTTGTTGGTCGAAGCACTGTTGCTGAAAATGACCACGCCACAGGCGCTTTATGACGAGCTCGTGCACAATTTCCCGGTGATCCTGCTGCTGATGTTCATGGTGGCCGGCATCTACTTCATGAAAGATCTGCTGTTGTTCCTGTTTTCGCGCCTGCTGCTTGGGGTGCGCTCCAAGGCGCTGCTGGCGTTGATGTTCTGCTTTTTGTCGGCGTTCCTCTCGGCGTTTCTCGACGCTCTGACCGTGACGGCAGTGATCATCAGCGCTGCCGTCGGGTTCTACTCGGTGTACCACCGGGTGGCCTCGGGCACCGATCCGCGCCAGGACAGCGAGTACGGCGATGATCAGCATCTGCCTACTCTCCATCACGGCGACCTCCATCAGTTTCGTGCGTTCCTGCGTAGCTTGTTGATGCACGGTGCCGTCGGTACGGCGCTGGGTGGCGTTTGCACGCTGGTGGGCGAACCGCAGAACCTGCTGATCGGCCATGAAATGGGATGGCATTTTTCCGAGTTCTTTCTGCAAGTCGCTCCGGTTTCGCTCCCGGTGCTGGTGGCCGGTCTGGTGACCTGCGTCCTGCTGGAAAAGTTGCGCTGGTTCGGCTACGGCACCCTGCTGCCGGACAACGTCCGCGCCGTGCTGGCCAATTACGCGGCCGAAGACAATGCCGAACGCACTTCGCAGCAGCGTGCAGCCCTCATCGTCCAGGGCGCGGCCGCATTGATTCTGATTGCCGGTCTGGCGTTTCACGTGGCGGAAGTGGGTTTGATCGGTTTGATGGTGATCGTGCTGATCACGGCCTTCACCGGCATCACCGACGAACACCGTCTCGGCAGCGCATTCAAGGATGCCATGCCGTTCACCGCATTGCTGGTGGTGTTCTTCGCCGTGGTGGCGGTCATTCACGATCAACAGTTGTTCACGCCATTGATCCAGTGGGTACTGGCGCTGCCCGCCGATCAGCAACCAGGCATGCTGTTTATAGCCAATGGCTTGCTCTCGGCCATCAGCGATAACGTGTTCGTGGCGACCATCTACATCACGGAAGTGAAACAGGCGTTCCTCTCCGGCCACATGAGCCGCGAGCATTTCGAAACCCTGGCGATCGCGATCAACACCGGTACCAACTTGCCGAGTGTGGCGACGCCTAACGGTCAGGCCGCATTCCTGTTCCTGCTGACTTCGGCGATTGCGCCGCTGATTCGTCTGTCTTACGGACGGATGGTATGGATGGCGCTGCCCTATACCGTGGTGATGGGTGGTCTGGGTTGGTACGCCGTGAGCTACTGGCTCTAAAGATTGCCCAAAAAATGTGTGGGCGAGCCTGCTCGCTCACACGATTGGGTATGAATGGCTATCGAGGGAGGATGTATCGCTCTATCGCTTGAGCCGCACCCTCCTCGGTATTGGCGCCCGTCACCACATCAGCCTGGCGCTTCACTTCCTCCTCGGCCTGCCCCATGGCAATCGACAACCCGGCGCGATGGAACATGGCCGGATCATTGCCGCCATCGCCCATGGCCGCCGTTTGCTCCAGCGGCACACCGAGAAACGCGGCCAGGGTCGCCAGCGCTTGGCCCTTGTTGGCTTGCATCGCGGTGATGTCCAGATAAACCGGTTGCGAACGGGAAACCTGGGCCTGCCCCTCCACCAGAGGTAGCAACTGCGCTTCTAGCTCGATCAGCAACTCGGTGTTGCTGCTGGCGGCGACGATCTTGTCGATTCGTTCAAGAAACGGTTCGAAGCTCTCCACCGCCACCGGCGGATATCCCAGGCCATGCTGCTCTCGGGGCACCAAGGCGCCGCTCGGGTCTTTCACCAGCCAGTCGCCGCCACTGAAGACCCAGACCTCAATGTCCGGCTGATCGGCCAACAGCGCGAGCGTGGTCAGTGCCGCGGTGGCCGGCAAGTAATGCGCCACCAGCAGACTGCCGTCCGGGTTGACGAGGGTACCGCCGTTGAAGGCAGCGGTCGGCAAGTCGACGCCCAGGGCCTCGATCATGTGCAACATGGCTTTGGGTGGTCGGCCGGTGGCGAGACTGAACAGTACCCCGGCCTCACGCAACGCGCGTACCGCATCGACGGTGCGCTGACTGAGACTGTGATCGGGCAGCAGCAAGGTGCCATCCATGTCACTGAGCAAAAACCGGATGGGATGTTGCGCCTGCCCACTCATCCGAGACCGTGCCAGACGCGACCATCGCGAGCCAGCAATTCTTCGGCGGCCTGCGGCCCGTTTTCACCTGCGGCGTAGTTTTGCAGCGTTGAATCCTGCTGCCAGGCGTCGAGGAACGGCTGTACGGCACGCCAGCCGTTTTCAATGTTGTCGGCACGCTGGAACAACGTCTGATCGCCGGTCAGGCAATCGTAGATCAGGGTTTCATAGCCGGTGGACGGTTGCATTTCAAAGAAATCCTTGTAGGCAAAACCCAGTTCGATGTTGTCCATTTTCAGGGCCTGGCCAGGCCGTTTGGCCAGCAAATCGAACCACATGCCTTCGTTGGGCTGAATCTGGATCCGCAGGTAGGTCGGTTCAAGCTCATCGACCTCGGTATCACGGAACTGCGCGTAGGGCGCGGGCTTGAAGCAAATCACGATTTCGGTGTCGCGCACGCTCATGCGCTTGCCGGTACGCAGGTAGAACGGCACGCCGACCCAACGCCAATTGTCGATCATGACCTTCAGGGCCACATAGGTTTCAGTGTTGCTGTCCGGTGCCACCTTCTCTTCCTGGCGATACCCTGGCATTGGTTTGCCGTCGACTTCCCCGGCGGTGTATTGACCGCGTACCGAATTGGCGCGGGCCTCTTCGATCGACCAGGGGCGGATAGCGCCGACCACCTTGGCTTTTTCCCCACGCACCGCATCGGCGCCAAAGGCTGCCGGAGGCTCCATGGCCACCATCGCCAGCAACTGGAACAGGTGATTGGGCACCATGTCGCGCAGGGCGCCGGTGTGTTCGTAAAAACTGCCACGGGTTTCCACGCCGACGGTTTCAGCGGCGGTGATTTGCACGTGGTCGATGTAATGGTTGTTCCAAAACGCTTCGAACAGGCTATTGGAAAACCGGCTGACCAGAATGTTCTGCACGGTTTCCTTGCCCAGATAGTGATCGATCCGATAGATCTGCTTTTCCGTCATGACCTTGAGCAGGCATGAGTTCAAGGCTTCGGCGGTTTGCAAATCGGAACCGAAAGGCTTTTCGATCACCACCCTCCTGAAGGACTCCGGGCTCTCCGCCAGCAACCCTGACGCGCCCAGACGGCGGACCACTTCAGTGAAAAAGCGCGGCGCGGTGGCCAGGTAGAACACCGCATTGCCAGTGCCGCTGGCGGCAATCTTCGCCCCCAGCGCTTGATAAGTGCTGTCGTCCAGGAAATCGCCCTGGACGTAGCTGATGCCTTTGGCGAGTCTGGCCCACACCTGCGGGTCAAGGGCCTGATCGCCCTTGCCGACTTTTGCGGCCGCCTCGTTGCGAATGAAGTCTTCGAGTTTGTTCGCGAAGCCTTCATCGCTGATGGCGTTGTGGTCAACGCCGATGATCCGCAGTCCATCCCCGAGTAACCCGTCGCGCTTGAGGTTATACAGCGCCGGCATCAGCAGGCGCTTGACCAGATCGCCATGGGCGCCGAACAAAAACAGCGTGGTCGGTGGCGCGGGTTCCGTCTTGGATTTTCTGCGGATCACTTGGGTCATTTTTTCGGAGTCTCCACATGGCCGCCGAAGCCGAAGCGCTGGGCCGAAAGGATCTTGTCGCCAAAGGTGCCCTGGCCACGGGAACGGTAGCGCGAGAACAGCGAATTCGACAGCACGGGGACGGGCACCGATTGCTCCATGGCGGCTTCAATGGTCCAGCGACCTTCACCACTGTCGGCTACGGATCCGGAAAAACCATCGAGTTTCGGGTCACTGGCCAGGGCGTCGGCGGTCAGGTCGAGCAGCCAGGATGAGACCACACTGCCACGACGCCAGACCTCGGCGATGTCCGCGACGTTCAAGTCGAAGCGCTGGTCTTCCGGCAGGTTGGTGCTGGCCTTGGTCTTGAGAATGTCGAAGCCTTCGGCAAAGGCCTGCATCATTCCGTATTCGATTCCGTTATGGATCATTTTCACGAAATGCCCGGCACCCGCCGGACCGGCATGAATGTAGCCGTGCTCGGCGCGATGGTCATCGGACTTGCGGTCCTTGGTGCGCGGAATGTCGCCCATGCCCGGTGCCAGGCTCTGGAACAGCGGGTCGAGACGGTTAACGGTCTCGGCATCGCCGCCGATCATCATGCAGTAACCGCGCTCCAGGCCCCACACGCCACCGGAAGTACCGACATCGATGTAGTGAAGGCCTTTTTCCGAGAGGGTTTTCGCCCGGCGGATATCGTCCTTATAGAAAGTGTTGCCGCCGTCGATGATGGTGTCGCCGGCTTCGAGCAGGTTGCTCAGGGCGTCGATGGTTTCTTCGGTCGGTGCGCCGGCCGGCAACATGACCCAGACCGCTCGTGGTTTGGCCAGGCCAGCGACCAGGGCCGGCAAATCGGCAGCGCCGGTGGCGCCCTCTGCGCTCAAGGTCTCGACGAAGGCGGTATTGCGGTCGTACACAACGGTGGTATGCCCGTTGAGCATCAGGCGCCGCGCAATATTACCGCCCATGCGGCCCAGTCCAATAATCCCGAGTTGCATGTGCTGATGCTCCCTACTACAAATAAAAGTGTGTCAAAGGTATAGCCCAACGCGACTAATGAAGCTTAGTCCAGAGCGTCGGGATGAAGTTTCCGGGCATTGTGCCCGATCCAGACTGATAACGTCGGGAATCGTGTCGAAGACACAACGACCATGAAAAATAAAAAAGTTCCCTTCAAGGGCAAAAGAAATCAAAATCGGCGCCGATAGTAGATCAACCGCCGATTTGGGCGGATCTACAGTTGAGACACGCCATTTGCGAGGTGAGCAATGGGCACCGTACAGACCGCACTGCCAGCACAAACCCTTTACGTCACTATCCGTCGCGATGAATTGCGCCAGTTGAAGGACGAACGCGATCAGTTGAAACAGGAACTGGCGCAACTGCGCTTGCTGCTCCAGGGCCAAGAGCCCTTGTCCGTGACCCAGGGCGCCCCTCACGCCTGATTCCCCCCCTGAACTGGAAGCAGTCCCGCACTGCTTCCGATGCGCAATAGCCCTTCGCCAGCCATGGCGACTCCCGCATTTTTCACATTGGCTTGTTGATGCTCGGTCGATTGGAGCAGCACTTCTCTACTCCTGCCCGGCAATTGACTGGCATGACCCGATGACAGGCAACGCAGATCCTGGGCTGGAAACTCCAACCACCTTTAATTCCCTTTTAATGGAATCGGCGGATAATCGAAATTCGACTTCGATTCATTGATTCATTGATTCATGGACGAATGGCATCCGACCGCTGTTAGTAGGAGGCATACCATGAAACGTATTACGTTGACCCTCGCCGTCCTGATGACTCTCGGCTCCACCTGCGTATTTGCAGAAGGTGGAGCCGAACGCATGAGGTACTACTACGAAACCCTGAGATACAACCAGCAACTGGCGTTGGGCAACGCCACGCAAAGTCAGACGACGCCATTGCGGGTCCCCGACGACCAAACCGCGCAAATGACCGAGTCCTACAGACCGAAATGATTGTTACACCTCTGACTGTCCTGCTCTGCAGTCAGAGTCGATCATTGGGCGTCCTGATGGGCGCCCCTTTTTTGTCTTGATCACAGCGCCTTGATCTCAGCACCTTGATCAAAGCGCCTTGATCCAGAACATCATTCGACCGTGCGCCGGGTCGAACTCACCCGGGGCAAAGCCGAACTTGCCGTAGGACGCCTGGGCCACCGCATTACCCTCCAGCACCTCCAGGGTGATTTTGCAGCAGCCGCGTTGACGGGCGATCTCTTCGACCTTCCGCAACATCCGCTGGCTCAGCCCCAATCCGCGAAACTTCGGCACGACCGCCACGTCATGAACATTGACCAACGGCCGACAGGCGAAGGTCGAGAAACCTTCGAAGCAATTGACCAGCCCGGCGGGTTCGCCGCCGACGAAGGCCAGCACACTGAAGGCATGAGGGCGCTTGGCCAGCTCACCCGGCAAGTGCTCCAGCACGCTGGCAGGCAAGGAGTGGCCTCCCCCCATCGGGTCTTCAGCGTAACTGTTCAACACCAGACAGATGGCTTCGGCATGCACCGGATTGGTATAGCTGGCCTGCAACACTAGTATTTCCGCGGAATCCATTTCCATCCTCGATTGCATGAAGTAGCCCCAGCGCGTTGTTCGCCCTGGAAGGCCGGGTGACGATATCGTGGGCGCCGCGGCAAATCAAAAGCTTGCTGGCTCAATGCCCCCAAATCAAAGCCTCGGTCCAGCCCAACTCGGCAAAATCCTCAGCCCGCAGATGCGATTCGCCGACACAGAAAAACTCGTCCAGTTGTGGCGGCTTGACTGAGGTGCCGCTGAGCATCGCGTGAACCTGGCCGCG
This sequence comes from Pseudomonas moorei, assembly GCF_008801475.1. Lineage (GTDB taxonomy): Bacteria > Pseudomonadota > Gammaproteobacteria > Pseudomonadales > Pseudomonadaceae > Aquipseudomonas > Aquipseudomonas moorei. The sequence continues at coordinate 268,485 of NZ_VZPP01000003.1, forward strand.
ATGGTGGATCTGGTGCTCGAACAGGTGTGACAACAGGCGCAGGCGGCTCTCGTGCTGTGGTGTGTCACGGGCGATGGTCACGACCCTGGCCAGATCGGCGTCGCGCATTTGCTCGCAATAGGCAATCAAGCGTCGATCCACATGGGATTGCTCGCGCATGAGGTCGACGGCCTGGGTGTAAGGCTCGTCGTCCTTGAAAAAGACGTAGCAATCGGGGTGCGGATCGTCGCCGCGCAACTCACGCTCGAGGGCATCCAGGTAAAACCAGTCACATGTCAGTATGTGATTCAGAGTCGCGCTGAGACTGGGGAAGAAACTGGTGCGCGGTGCCGCCAGTTCATCTTGATTCAACTGACTCCAGGCCTTGGCCAGTCGATGATTGGCCCAGGCGTTCTGGTAGGCCATGGTCAGCAAATGGTGGGACAGCGGTTGATTCATCTTCACGCCTCCTGGTTCTCACGCCTCGGCGAAACGTTGCAGCTGCATCTCCTGCAGGCGACTGAGGGTGCGGCGGAACGGGAATTCCAGATAGCCCTGGGTGTACAGCGAGTCCATGGGCACCTGCGCTTCGAGGTACAGCGGCACCTTGCGGTCGTAGCACTCGTCCACCAGGGCAATGAACCGCCGTACGCCGTCATCATGCACCGATAACTGTGGCAACTCGCGATCGCCGGCCACCACCCGCTCGACTCCATCTTCGGTGCCACGGGCTATGCGCCCCTGGCGCTTTTGAGCACTGAGGTTGGGTACGTCGCTCAACAGGATAGCGCTGTAGGTGTCACACAGGGTCATGAAATCCATGGCGGCGAAAGGCTGTTCACAGAGGTCGGCGTAACGACACCAGAGCACGCCCTGGCTGGCCTGCACGACATCGAGCGAGCGATAGCCGACCTGGACCGGCGCACTGGAAACCGCCTGACCGACGGTCAACGCCTTGAACACATCGCCCAGGGCACTCGATTGTCCGGGCGTAGTCACCCAGTAACGCTGCAAGCCCTGGCCTGGATGCAGTCGATGGTCTTCCCCGCCATCCACGGCAATCACCTGCATGTGCTGCTTGATCGCCGCAATGGCGGGCAGGAAACGGTCGCGATTGAAGCCATCGGCGTACAACTGGTCGGGCGGCAGGTTGGAGGTGCAGACCACCACCACGCCCTGCTCGAACATGACCTGGAACAAGCGCCCGAGAATGATGGCGTCACCGATGTCATTGACGAACAGTTCGTCGAAGCACAGCACGCGCACCTCTTCGGCCAGTTCCCGAGCCAGTGCCTTCAAGGGGTCGGCGGTGCCGGTCAGTTGAAACGAGCGCTGATGCACCCATCCCATGAAATGATGGAAGTGTTGACGCCGGGCCGGTACCCGCAGGTGCTGGTAAAACTGGTCCATCAACCAGGTTTTACCGCGCCCGACCGGACCCCAGAGGTACACACCGGAAATCGACTTGCGGCCTTCATGCAAGGCTTCGTGGCACTTTTGCAACGCCCAGACGGCATGTTCCTGGGCTTCGTCCTGGACGAAGCCCTTTTGTTCGATGGCGTGTTGCCAGGCGCTGAGGGGGGAGTCGACATTCATGCGCAGCAGTATGCCACTCGTCAGCGTTGTCTTCAGTGAAATGTCCGAGAGGATGCTCAATCGAGGAAAAAGCACCACGCAGGCCGCTGACAGCCTGATCGCAGACACCTTCATCGCGAGTAAGCTCGCTCCTACGTATTTCAGGTGGCCCACCCGACATACCATCACTCGGGCAGGCGACCAAATACCGGGTTGTTTTTACCGGTCGACCTTATGCCTCGCCGCATACAAACACAGCATTTCCATCGCCAGGGTCGCTGCCGCCAGTGAGGTGATGTCGGCGCTGTCATAGGCCGGTGCCACTTCCACCACGTCCATGCCCACCAGGTTGATCCCGCGCAAACCACCGAGAATCTCCAGCGCCTGCACCGTGCTCAAGCCGCCACACACCGGTGTTCCAGTACCCGGAGCGAAGGCCGGGTCGAGGCAGTCGATGTCGAACGTCAGGTACACCGGGTGATCGCCGACCCGTGCGCGGATGGCTTCGACAATCGTGTCCACGCCACGCCGATGCACTTGTCGTGCATCCAGCACTTCAAAGCCCTGGTGATCGTCGTTGGTGGTGCGCAAGCCGATCTGCACCGAATGCGAAGGATCGACCAGGCCCTCCTTGGCGGCGTGCCAGAACATGGTGCCATGGTCGATGCGCTTGCCCTCTTCGTCCGGCCAGGTGTCGCTATGGGCGTCGAAGTGAATCAGCGACAGCGCACCGTGCTTGCGGGCATGGGCCTTGAGCAGCGGGTAGGTGATGAAATGATCGCCGCCGAAGGTCAACATCGCGCTGCCGGCATTGAGGATGTGTTCGGCGTGGGCTTCGATGCATTCCGGCGTCGACTGCGGCGATCCGTAATCGAAGTCGCAATCGCCAAAGTCAACGACCGCCAGGTGATCGAACGGGTCGAACGTCCACGGCCAGTGGCGTTCCCAGGCAATCCCGGTGGACGCGGCGCGAATGCCCCGTGGTCCGAAGCGTGCACCTGGACGGTTACTGGTGGCCGTGTCAAAAGGCACACCGCTGACTGCGACGTCGACACCGCGTAAATCGCGGCTGTAGCGACGGCGCATGAAACTGGTGATACCGGCGTAGGTACTTTCGGCGGCAGTGCCGTAAAGGCTGTCACGGGTGATGGCTTGGTCGTTCTGCGCTGGGACGTCCATTGAAGGTTCCTTGTTATTGGCGGCTACGGAAAGCGGTCCACACGCGAGTGCGCTGGCGCATGTCCTTGAGGCTCATGCTGCGGTCGGCGTACAGGCGGTCACGAATGTCGGCGGGCGGATAGATGTCCGGATCGGTGCGCACCGCCTCATCCACCAGCGGCGTGGCCGCTTGGTTGGCCGTGGCAAAGAACAGCGTGTTGGTCAGTGCGGCGACGGACTCTGGGCGAAGCATGAACTCGATGAATTGGCGAGCGGCTTCGGGGTGTGGCGCATCCTTGGGGATCGCCAGATTGTCTTGCCAGACCAGGGTGCCTTCCTTCGGAATCCGGTAGGCGATTTCGTACGGTTTGTTGGCCTTGCGCGCCTGATCCGCGGCCATGCTCGCATCGCCGTTGTAAGCCAGTGCCAGGCAAATACTGCCGTTGGCCAGATCGTTGATCTGCCGCCCGCTGGCGACATACAGCACCGAGGGCTGCAGTTGATGCAACAACACCTGCGCCGCATCCAGATCGTTCTTGTCGGTGCTGTAGGGATCTTTGCCCAGGTAGTGCAAGGCCAGGCCGATCACTTCCTGCGGCGAATCGATGATCGCAACGCCACAGTCCTTGAGCTGGCTGGCGTATTCCGGTTTGAAGAGCAAATCCAGGCTGTTGAACGGCACGTTCGGCAGACGCTTGCGCACCGCTTCGACATTCATTCCAAGCCCCAGGGTGCCCCAGGTGTAGGGCACGCCATATTGATTGCCGGGATCGACCGCGGCGAGCTTCTCCAGCAGGTCCGGATCAAGATTCGCGTAGCCCTTGAGGCCTTCATGGGGAATCGCTTTCAGTGCGCCCGCCGCCAGGCCACGCGCCAATACGCTGGACGACGGCACGACCACGTCATAGCCGCTGCCACCGGTGAGCAACTTGGTCTCGAGCACTTCCGGTGCATCGAAGGTGTCGTAGCGCACATGAATGCCGGTTTCCTGCTCGAAACGTTGCAGGGTTTCCGGGGCAACGTAATCGGCCCAGCTGTAGAGATTGACGACTTTGTCTTCAGCCTGGGCCGAGGCGGCCACGGCCAGGAGCAACGCGGGTAAACACAGCTTGAACTTGAGAGCCATGACAAACACCTGACAAGAGGAAGTGACGGCAGGATGCGTCGTCGGATACATTGGTAAAATATCAAGTTTGTTAACCTGACATTACCCAGGAGTAATGTTTGATGCTCGGTCAACTCCACGATCTGGACCTGCACCTGTTGCGCCTGTTCGTCAGCGTGGTGGAATGTGGTGGCTTCAGTGCGGCCCAGGGTGAACTGGGCTTGAGCCAGTCCAGCATCAGCCAGCAAATGGCCAAACTGGAAACCCGACTCGGCTATCGTCTGTGCAGTCGTGGCAAGGGCGGATTCAGGATCACCCCCAAGGGCGAACAATTGCTCTCGGCCACCAAGGCTTTGTTCGAATCCATCGAAGCGTTCCGCCATCAATCCAACGGCGTGGCCGGAAGATTGATCGGTGAGGTGCGCCTGGGCCTGTCCGAAGCCCTGGATCAATCGATCCTGCAGCAAGTGGCCGACGCTATCCGGCGTTTCCGTGAGCGAGACGAATCAGTGCGCATCGAGTTGATCAGCGCGATGCCCGGCGAAATGGAGCGCTTGTTGCTGCAACAGCGTCTGGACCTGGCCATCGGCTATTTCTCCCAGGCACAGAGCGCTTTCGATTACCGCCAATTGTTCAGCGAAACCCAGCACCTGTATTGCGCCCCCGGTCATCCGCTATTCGACAACGACGCGCCGGACGATCAGGCATTGCAGGCCTGCGACCGGGTCGATCACCCCTACCGCTTCCTGCGCAGCGACGAGCCGTTCCAGGGCAAAGTGTGTTCGGCGCGCTCGGAGCAGGTTGAAGGCACCCTCGCCTTCATTCTGTCCGGCAAGCACGTCGGCTACCTGCCCAGCCACTTCGCCCGAAGCTGGGAAGACAAAGGCTTGCTGCGGGTCGTGCGCCGTGAAGGCATGAGCTTCGATGTAGCGTTCCATTTGGCCCGCCATCGCGCCCAGATCCCGGGGGATGCGCAGAAGGCGTTTGAAGAGGATTTGCTCGCGGCGTTTGCCTGAACAACGAATCCCTCTGTAGGAGCGAGCTTGCTCGCGATGGATTTCAGAACACCGCGGGGTGCCTGATTTCCCGCGTTTTCGTTGACGTCCATCGCGAGCAAGGCTCGCTCCTACAGGTTGGCCGAGGTTTCGGGGACTTTGCTCGCCACAAAATGGTCTTTCTGGCATCCTGCGCCTCCATTTTCTGACCCGGGTCGCCTTCTGGCCCGCACAAGCCCCATGACCGTCTCTGAAAAACCCCCTGCCCCGCGTCACAACGACCTGATCTATGGCCTCAACGATCGCCCGCATCTGACTGCCACCGTCTTCGCCGCCCTGCAACATGTGCTCGCCAGTTTCGTCGGCATCATCACCCCGACGCTAATCATGGGCAGCGCCCTGGGCCTGCACAGCGAAATCCCTTACCTGATCAGCATGGCCCTGTTCGTCTCGGGCCTGGGCACCTTCGTTCAGGCGCGGCGTTTCGGTCCGGTGGGTTCCGGCCTGTTGTGCCTGCAAGGCACCAGTTTTTCGTTCATCAGCGTCATCCTCAGCGCCGGTTTCATGGTCAAGGCCCGGGGCGGCGGCACCGATGAAATCCTCTCGACGATTTTCGGTGTGTGCTTTTTCGCCGCCTTCATCGAGGTGGTGTTGAGCCAGTTCATCGGCAAATTGCGCATGCTGATCACCCCGGTGGTCACCGGCACGATCATCACGCTCATGGGGCTGTCGCTGATCAAGGTCGCCATGACCGACATCGCCGGCGGATTCGGCGCCAGCGACCTGGGTGCTGCCAGCCACCTGGGCCTGGCCGGGCTGGTGCTGGGGACGATCGTGGTGCTGAACCGGGTCGATGTGCCGTTCCTGCGTCTCGGCGCCATTGTCATCGGCCTGACCCTGGGTTACGGGGTTGCCTGGCTGATGGGCCATGTCGACTTCGCCAGCCTGCCGGCCGTGCCGCTGATGAGCGTGCCGGTGCCGTTCAAATACGGGTTTTCCTTCGATTGGGTGGCGTTCGTGCCGGTGGCCGTGATTTTCCTGGTGTCGCCACTGGAAGCGGCCGGTGACTTGACGGCCAACTCGATGATTTCCCGGCAGCCGGTCAAAGGCCCGGTGTACATCCGCCGAATCAAGTCAGGGTTGCTGGCCGACGGCCTCAATTCGGCCATGGCCGCGGTGTTCAACAGCATGCCGATGGTGACCTTCGCGCAGAACAACGGCGTCATTCAGCTCACCGGCGTGGCCAGCCGCTACGTGGCGTTTTTCATTGCCGGCCTGTTGGTGCTGCTGGGGTTGTTCCCGATGATTGGCGCGGTACTGCAATTGATGCCCAAACCGGTGCTCGGCGGCGCTGAGCTGGTGATGTTCGGCACCGTCGCGGTGGCCGGGATCAAGATCCTCGCCGAAGCGGGACTGCATCGGCGCAACATGCTGATCGTGGCGATTTCCCTGGGCATGGGCCTGGGCGTGGCGGCAGTGCCAGAAGTCCTGCGTGAACTGCCCTTGGCCCTGCACAACATTTTTGAATCGCCCATCACCGTCGGCGCGCTGTGCGCTATCGTTTTGAATATCTTCCTGCCTGAAGAATTCATCGAGCTGGAAGAGGACGAGTTCGATCCCGAGGCCTCGGTCCTGCAAGTGATGCAGAACCCCGATATGCCGGCCCAGGGTGAACCCGTAACGCCTGCGGGTGTCGCACAGTTGAACCGCTAGATTGCGCTCAAGGGCTGAGCCATGGGTGGTTCAGCCCTTTTCTCATCGAGAGCACGTCAATGCGCAGTGTCCACGCAGTCCTCGTTTCCCTCCTGCTGCTCTGCCTGAGCGCCTGTTCCTCGTTTCCCAATAGCGATCCGTTGAAGGTCAATGTCGTCGGTATCCAACCGCTGCAAAGCCAAGACATGGAAGTCCGGTTCGCCGTGAAGATTCGCGTGCAAAACCCCAATGGCACCAACATCAACTACAACGGCGTGGCACTGGACCTGGAAATCAACGGTCAGCCCTTCGCCTCCGGGGTCAGCGATCAGTCCGGTTCAATTTCACGCTATTCCGAAACCGTGTTGACCGTGCCCGTCAGCGTGTCGGCCTTCTCGGTGTTGCGCCAGACCATTGGGTTGAGCCAAATGCAATCCCTGAACAATCTGCCCTACGTGCTGCGCGGCAAGCTGGCCGGAGGCCTGTTCGGTACCACACGCTTCGTGGACAGTGGCAAACTCAGCCTGCCAGGGCCGATGACCGGCAGCCGCTAAGTATGATTTCAAGGAGCGATAAAGAACATGGAACCCACCCCCACGCTTTACACCCAGCGTCTGATCCTGCGCCCGCTGGAACTGGCCGATGCCGAAGCCATCCAGCAACAATTCCCGCGCTGGGAAGTGGTGCGTTACCTGAACGTCTTGGTGCCATGGCCCTATCCCTGCGATGGAGCGCTCACGTACTTGCGAAACAATGCCCTGCCTGCGATCGCCCGTGGCGAGGAATGGCATTGGTCGATCCGCTTAAAGTCGGCACCCGGGCAATTGATCGGCAATATCAGCCTGATGAATGAACAGGACAACAACCGCGGATTCTGGCTTGGCCCGCAATGGCAAAGTCAGGGTTTAATGACCGAAGCGAGTGAGGCGGTCACCCGATATTGGTTTGAAACCCTGGATCGTGACGTGTTGCGCGTGCCCAAAGCGGCGCCGAACATTGGCTCACGCAAACTTTCCGAGCGTACCGGCATGCGCCTGATCCACACCGAGGAAGGCGACTTTGTGGGAGGAAGATTTCCGAAAGAAGTCTGGGAAATCACCCGCGAAGAGTGGCTCCAGCAGCGCTGACTCATCATTTCAAAAGGGAAGAACGCCGACACTTGGAAACCACAAATCAACTGCAGGAGCTAGCTTGCTCGCGATAGCGTTGGAACAGTCAACCTTGGATGTGCCTCCGTGATCGCGAGCAAGCTCGCTCCTACAGATGTCATGCGCTGAACTTCACGCCGGGTCTGGCCCGTTCATCCACCGTCAACTCGAACACATCCGGGCGTGCATAGTGGCCCACTACGTCATAGTCGTAACGGGCGCGGATCAAATCATCGGTGTCGATTTCAGCCGTGAGCAAGCCTGGTCCGTCACGTAACGGCCCGGCCAGAATGTCGCCCATGGGCCCGACGATCACACTGCCGCCGGCAATCAGCGGCCGCTGCGCCGGCCAGTTGGCCACTTCCACGCCCAGGGCTTGCGGCGAATCCTGGACCTGACAAGCGCTGACCACAAAGCAGCGCCCCTCATGGGCGATATGGCGCATGCTGACCTGCCACATCTCCCGCTCATCCACGGTCGGCGCGCACCACACTTCGATGCCTTTGGCGTACATCGCGGTGCGCAGCAGCGGCATCATGTTTTCCCAGCACACCACCGCCCCAATCCGCCCGACCTGGCTGTCGATCACTGGCAGGGTCGAACCGTCGCCCTTGCCCCAGATCAGGCGCTCGGTGCCGGTGGGCATCAGTTTGCGGTGCTTGGCGACCAGCCCTGCCTGCGGGTCGAAATACAGCGCGGTGCAATACAAGGTGCTGCCGGCACGCTCGATCACGCCGATGACCAGATTGGCGTTGGTACGCGCCGACAATCCGGCCAGCGCGTCCGTTTCCGCTCCGGGTACATCGATTGAGTTGGCGAAATAGCGGGCGAACGCTTCGCGGCCCTCGGGCAATCGGTAGCCCAATTGCGTGCCAAAGCCCTCACCTTTCGGATAACCGCCCAGCAAGGCTTCAGGCATCACCACCAGCGCGGCAGCGGACTCGATGATTGCGTTTTCATACGACAGGATCTGTTCCAGGGTCTCGGCTTTGCCGCCGGGCAAGGCGCCGATCTGCAGGGCAGCAACGATTGATTTGGGCATCGCGGTCACTCCATTCACATCAGGTGTTGCTGATTCTCCAGCCTGACGTGATCATGAATAAAGCCCCACTTACTGCTAAATGATATGAACCAGATGAATATCATCGACATCGATCTCAACTTACTCAAAGTCTTCGAAGCCCTGCACGAGGAGGCCAGCGCCAGCCGCGCCGCCCTGCGCCTGGGCGTGACGCAATCGGCAGTCAGCGCCGCATTGCGGCGGTTGCGCGAGGTGTATGGCGATCAGTTGTTCGTGCGCACCGGCCGCGGCCTTGCCCCTACGCTGGCGGCCAATCAGTTGAAGCCGGTGGTCAGCGATGCGCTCAACAAATGCCGACAAAGCCTGGCGATGCTTGACCCCACCGCCAACCATTACGACGGTCGCTCGGTGACGGTGGGCATGTCCGACGATTTCGAGATTGCCTACGGTCGCCGCTTGATCGAAGAAATTGCTCGCCGCGCGCCAAAATTACGCCTGATCTTTCGCCAGACCCACAGCCAGATTGTCGCGCAAGCCTTGATGGAACGCAGCATCGACCTGGCGATTACCGCCGGCGGTTTTGCCGAACGTCTGCTCAGTCGCCAAGTGCTGGGCGAGGGACATTACGCGTGTCTGGTTGATCCGCTCAGCCTGGCCGAGGGACAGCAGCACATCAGTCTTGAGGCGTTTGTAGCCCGCGAACACATCCTGGTGTCATCGGGTGGATTTATCGGGATCACCGACGAAGGCTTGGCGGCGGTCGGCTTGAGCCGGCGGGTCTGCGCCTCGACCACGCATTTTGCGGCGTTGCCGCACCTGCTCAAGGGCAGTCAGGCGGTGGCGACCATTCCGGCCCACGCCGCGCGAAGCATTGCGGCGCTAACCGGGTTGGCGCTGCTGCCCTGCCCTTTGATATTGCCCCGTTACCCGATCGAGCTGGGCTGGCGTACCAGCACCCGGCTCGATCCGGTGGTGTTGAAAGTACGTGAAGCGATCGTAGCCAGTTTTGCCTAAGCGTTACTTGTTGGCTGCCATCAGGCGATTGACTTCGCTGCGCACCATGTTCGAAAACTCCGGCGGCGACATGCCGTCCAGCTCGGCACGGACCCACTCGGCCCATTTGCCTTTGCGCTTGGCACGTTCGCCAAACAACCGTGCGGCCTCGCCCTTGGCTTTGCCCAGGTTGGTTTGCCAGAGTTCGAACAGACGGGATTTCTCATCTTCAAGCGCAGCGCGCTCGGCAAGGGGTTTGTCGGCCAGATTGAAGCTCATGGGAATTTCCTGCTGCGTAAAATAGGCAACATCTTACACTGTAGGACGAAACGTCCTGCGCTGGATTTTCTTCCGGATTGAATCTGAGCGAAAAATCGCTGCAACTTTTTCAATCGCGGCGCACTCCATTGTTCACTGTCCACTTACCTGCAAGGAGTCTTTCAATGGCCCGGAAAACCGCCGCACAAGCCGCCGAAGATCAAATCAAGGATCAAGCATTCAGCGAACTTTCAGCCCTGATCGAAGAATCGGAAAAATTGCTCAAAAGCAGCGCCTCACTGGTCGGTGAGGAAGCCGAGACGCTCCGCGGGCAGATTGCCCAGAAACTCCAGCAGGCCCGGGATTCAGTGACCAGCGTGCGTGATCGGGCGAAACCTGCGGTCGACGCCACCGAGACCTACATCGGCGGCCATCCATGGCAAACCGTTGCGGTTTCTGCCGGATTTGGCCTGGTGGTCGGGTTGTTGCTGGCACGCCGCTGAACACACGTAAATCCAACGCCCTGTGGGAGCTTGCTCCCACAGGTGTGGTGGTGTTCACACGTTCATCAAATTCCAGCCAACTCCCGCAAATTCGCCAACGTCTGGTCGTCCAGGGCAATGCCCGCTGTTGCGGATTTCGCGCGTTGATGATGACGCCGATCACCCGGCAAGCGCTTCAGACCCACACCGTGCATCTGCCGTACCAGCTCCTGGCTGCGCTCGGCGAAGCTCTGCCCCGCGGCCTTGGATGGATCGATCACGATCAGTAACTGCCCGGTCCATGGGGTCTTGGCGCCGGGATGGTTTTTCCAGTCGAACTCGAAGGAGAAATTGCCTCCGGTCAACGCCGCCGCCAGCAACTCCACCATCATCGACAGCGCCGAGCCCTTGTGCCCGCCGAACGGTAACAATGCCCCACCTTCCAGGATCGCTTTCGGGTCCTGGGTCGGCTGACCGAGACTGTCCACGCCCATGCCGGGAGGCAAACGCTCACCCTTGCGCGCGGCAATCTGCACGTCGCCATGGGCAATGGCGCTGGTCGCCAAGTCAAAGACAATCGGATCACCGTCGGCCCGCGGCGCGGCGAAGGCAATCGGATTGGTACCAAACAGCGGCCGGTCGGCACCATGCGGCACCACGCAAGTCATGCTGTTGACCACGCTGAGCGCCACCAGCCCTTCATAGGCAAACGGCTCGACGTCCGGCCACAGAGCCGCGAAATGATGGGAATTGCGGATCGCCAGGACCGCGATGCCGGCACTGCGGGCCTTTTCCACCAGCAAGGCCCGTGCGGCGGCGAGGGCCGGTTGCGCAAACCCGTTGCCGGCGTCGACCCGGACAAACCCCGAAGCCACATCCTCGACCACCGGAACGGCCTGACCGTTGACCCAACCGCTTTGCAGTGTCGAGACGTATCCCGGAATCCGGAACACCCCGTGACTGTGCGCCCCGTCGCGTTCGGCGCCGGCGCAGTTTGCAGCAAGCACCCGGGCAACTTCGGCCGAGGTGCCATGACGCTGGAATATCTTCTCAAGCAAGGCTGTCAGTTCGTCGAAGGACAGGTTTTGCGAGACAACAGTAGACACTTGATCGTGTGGCGCAGACATCTGAAGCTCCAGACTAATTATTGGAGGGGGCAACAGCGTAGGTAGACCTCCGATTAACAACTCGGGGCGAGCAACCTGTCAACTTTTAGATGGGGCCGATGCATTAAAGGGGCGTTATCGAGTTGTCACAAACTCAAGTCCGGCAGGCAGTAACTATCTACCACCTTTGTCCGTTCAACGTTTTTAGGCTTGAGACTCTATCAACAGGCGCACTCATCGGCGCCGCGCATGAGACTCGACGATGCCAACTTCCCCCACTCCGCTTTTTTTCCCCGAGGCCCTGCAGTCCCCTGGACTCTGGAACGACCTTGGCAAAATCCACCGACTTTCACGCAAGGAATTCGAATGGCTCGGCCACGTGGAACTGGCCAGCCAGGCACAGCGCAGTCAACAAACGCCGCCCATGCTCGCGCACAGCATCCTGGTCCACGCGGAGGGGTCCGGGTACACGCCCCTGGTCGGCAGTTTTGTCTTGAGCCTGACGCCGGATGACAACGGTTTGATTCTGTACAACCCGTACGATGGCATCAGGAAGTTCGACAGCCTCGACACGCTTAAAAGCCAACTTGAACAGCGCCTCAACAGTGCCGCCGAGGACAGTCGGTTATTGAACATCGAAGCGCGGGGCATGGAAGACATACGTACCCACCATCCCGAAAAGGCCCGGATGATCGTGCAGGCCATCGATATGGCACGCTATTACGCCTTCAACAGCCTGCATAACCTGGCGCACCTCAGGCGCTTGATCCCCGGCACTCGACTGGATACGTTCCTCAAACATTTCTTTGATGTTCGCAGCGTCGATCACGGTCTGCTCGACAAAATCAAACAGAGCATCGTCCCCATTTGCACGGCGCTGGTGGATCCCGAAGAAGATTTGCTGAACAGCGAACGTTTTATCGTAGGCTCGAACAAGTACCAACACGCCAACCTGATCGCTTTCGTCGTGGAGCAGGATGCGCGGAAAAACGTGCATTTCACTGAAAGATTCTTCGATCAGCAACTGGACTGGTACAAGTCCTGTTTGACCGAGCCCTTCAATGTCGACGAACACAGTCAGGCCGCCACACTGATCCATGAGTTCGCGCATTTGTTTGCAAGCGCCCTGGATATTGCGACGCTGGAGGCGAGACGGCCGTTCAGCGACCTGGTGTCGCCCATTACCCAATATGGACGTGCGATCAAGCAGATACAGGAGGTTTTTCAGCGAGAAGCGCTATCGCTCGGGACGCCCCGGGAAGAACTGTTCGCCCGCTGGAATAACGACGATCAGGCATGGGACGACCTGGATGAAGTTCCCGGCTTGAATCACGTGGGCAAGGCCATCCTCAAAATCGCCGGCACCCAGACAATAGAAGCGGCACGCGAAGCCTTTCTTGACCCGCACAACCCGGACAAGAGGATTGACATCATCTTGCGCAATGCCGATTCGATCGCATTCCTGATTTGCGAGATGGGCCGACAGCTGGACCCGTTGCCTGACACATCGACCTCACAAGCCTGACCGACACGAACATGCGCAGCTTCGAGGGCTGCGCATCGGTTTTCCCCAGTAATGATGGCCCGATTCAATGCCGTTTGATCCTGCTGGATTGTCTGAATCTTGGTCACGCACGGCGCACCCATTCAGGGACGAAGCAAACGACAAAATTGCGTGCGCTGGCAGGAGATGCTGTGGGGCTCACAGGTTGCTGACGCAATGACGACGAAATTTCTACATTTGAGGCTTCATGATTTGCGTGGCTCATACGTCCAGTCAGGTACGAGCGCACAACTTTTTTCCTGATGAGGCTCGCAACGGGAGTTTTGCCATGTACAACTCGCAACTGCCAACGGACGGTAGCAATGCGTCAATCGGCAACGCCCTCGGAAGCGATGCCTTCGACCCGCCTGCCGAGCGCCATGGCAATGAGCGGATTCGGGTGCTGCTCAAGAGTTTCGGCCTGCGCACCAGCCTGATCCGCCTGAAAGTCATCGACGCCTTGCTGACGGCCGCCAAACACGACCGCAGCCTGGGCGTGCGTGGCGTGCACACTCAATTGCTGGAGCTGGATATACCGCTGTCCTTCCTGAGTGTGCGCGAAGTGCTCAAACGCCTGTGCAGTGAAGGCGTGCTAGTCCTCAATCCGGACAAAAGCTACAGCCTGCACCCGAAGGCCGCCGCTGTCCTGCATCAGGCTTGAACAAACCCTGAGCCGTTTGCTCAGGGCTTGACCTTGCGACGCATCACCCCATTGATGACTACCACGATCACCGCCACGCCAATGGCGATGTACTGGAACAGCTTTTCGCTGATGACCCCAACGTTCTGCAGATACGAAAGGCCAAACATGATTCCCAGTACCACCAGGGAGATCAGAATCGAGTATTTCAAACGTTGCGACTGGGTCATTGCCATTTCCTGAATGTAAGCCTGAACCTGAAGAATGTATCCGCTTTGTATCCGATCGCATGCCAAGTCCCTACCGATTTTCGGGGATGAGAGGCGGCGAACGGGGTCTCATGTTACAGCCGATGAAGAGTTTTAGCTTCATCGCGGCGATAACCATGAGGATTTACAAATGTTGCGTCGAATCACGCTGTTGATTCCCCTGCTGGCTCTCTTGTCCCTGAGTGGCTGCATCGTGTTCCCCCGCGGTGGCTGGCACCATGACCATTACTACAACGACCATGGCGGACCGGGTTACTACCAGCATCGATAACGTCCGTTGTTCATCAGACAGCCGAACATTCAATCAGCGAACTGACAAACCTTATTCTTAGTGGAGTCTTGATCAGGACAAACAATGGCCTGGCCCGTTCGATCGCCTGAACGGGCCAGCACTAGTTGTATCAGGCTTTCGCTTCGACGTTCTTGCCGGGACGTACCGCCGGCCCGCCGCTCTCGCCGTAAGTTTTCAGGTTCTGCAATACGTAGATGGCTTTTTTAAACTCGGGAATCAAGAAATTGGCGTACTTGTTGCCCTTCACGTTATTGGTCTGAATGTTATCCAGTTGAAGGGCAAAGTATTCCAGCGCATTGAACTTGGCTTCCGGATCCGTCGCAATACCGAAACGATCGAACTTGTCCCCCGCATTCGTCAGTGTCAGTGCCGTCACGTCGCTGATCAAGCCACGCTCGCGCAAGAAAGAACTGAGATTGCCGAGCGACTTGACGGACACATTCGCCGGGTCAAACCCCGTTAGTTGCTTACGCAGTTTCATTTGATCCATCTTCGCGGTGTCCAGCGCCACCGGATTGTTGCCCACCAGATTCAACATCTGGCGGACCTTGTCGCTTTGCGCGATGGGTTTTGATCGACTGTTGGTATCTCGCACCAACAATCCTGCCTTGGGGGCCCAGGTGCCTGTGTAACCGATGGTCATGATGGAAGTCCTCGTGAGGCAACCATAAAAACTCCTTGTTCAACCCAGTTAAGTGGGCGCGAATATCGGCTGCGGCACAGGTACAATCAACAACTGATTCGAGCTTTTTACAATTCCAGTACAATTCAGATACAAATCCCCACACAGCTTGTTTTGTTGCCTTACAGAAACTTCCTACATATGAACAAAATAAGTCATTCAAATTTTTGTACGTCTTGGTTAGTTTGTTTTTTATGAGTTGGCGTACCCGCAACCCAGGACGTACCTGACAGCTTTGTAATGTGCGTCTCATCGGGATGTCAGCCTGGATCTGCGAAGATGGGGGCCAAGCGACTTTGTATTAATTAGAAACAATCCTTGAATGTCGGGCAGGAAATTTTGGTCAGAATGCCTTCCTTTGCCCGCACCACGAGACCCTCCCCACATGCAAACCCATCTGCGTTTGGCCGCTCTGAGCGCCCTGTTGATTTCATCCCTGGCCCAGGCCACCGAGCTGATTCCGATCGAGGTGCATCGCGACGCCAACTGCGGTTGCTGCAAAAAATGGATCAGCCATCTGCAAGCCAACGGCTTCAAGGTTGAGGACCATGTCGAAGCCAACATGAGCGAGTTCAAGCAACAGCACGGCGTGCCACCGCGCCTGGCGTCGTGCCATACGGGCTTGATCAATGGCAAATTCGTCGAAGGCCACGTGCCGGCCGACCAGATATTGGCCCTGAGCAAGCGTGACGATCTGCTGGGCGTTGCCGCGCCCGGCATGCCCATGGGCTCGCCGGGCATGGAGATGGATGGCATGAGCGATGCCTATCAAGTGATCGGCCTGAAAAAGGACGGCACCGATGTGGTGGTGGCGGACTACCCGGCCCATTGATGTTCGGCGCTTACCTCGGGCTGTTCCTGGCAGCTTTCGGTGCCGCAACGCTGTTACCCCTGCAATCCGAAGCGGTCCTGGTGGGGCTGTTGCTCAGCGATCGGTATTGGCTGTGGTTGCTACTGGCGGTGGCGACCCTGGGCAATGTCCTCGGCTCCCTGCTGAACTGGTGGCTGGGACGGGCCATCGAGCGCTTCCGTGACCGGCGCTGGTTTCCGGTCAGCCCCCGGCACCTGGAACGCGCCCGTCATCGTTACCAGCGTTACGGTCATTGGTCGCTGCTGCTGAGCTGGCTGCCGGTGATCGGCGACCCGCTGACCCTGGTGGCCGGCGTCATGCGTGAGCCACTGGGGCGTTTCCTGCTGATCGTGACGCTGGCCAAAGGCGCCCGTTATGGGGTGCTGGCGCTGATCACCCTGGGCTGGATGGGTTGAACCAACCGCCGCGACGATTGCCTGTTTAATGTCGCCCTAATCAAGCCGATTCAGCATCGGCGGATTTCCCGTGGAGTATCCCATGTCACCCACCCTCTCCCGCTGGTTGCCCGGTTTGCTGCTGACCGCTGCGCTGCCGGTCATCGCTCATGCCGAGAGCCCGGCCTATGGCCCTGAGCTGCAAGGTTTCGAGTACCCCTACACGGTCAAACACTTCGCCTTCGAGTCCCAGGGCCAAACCCTGCAAATGGGCTACATGGACGTCGCCGCCCATGGCAAGGCCAATGGCCGCAGTGTCGTGCTGATGCACGGCAAGAATTTCTGCGGTGCGACCTGGAACACTTCGATCAAAGCCCTGAGCGACGCTGGTTATCGGGTCATTGCCCCCGACCAGATCGGTTTCTGTACCTCCAGCAAGCCCGAGCACTATCAGTACAGTTTCCAGCAACTGGCCAGTAACACCCAGCAATTGCTCAAGGCCCTTGGCATCCAGAAGGCCAGCCTCCTGGGCCACTCGACCGGCGGCATGCTCGCTACCCGCTACGCGCTGCAATACCCCGAACAGGTCGAACAACTGGCACTGGTCAACCCTATTGGCCTGGAAGACTGGAAAGCCCTGGGCGTTCCATGGCGCTCCGTTGACCAGTGGTACGAGCGCGAACTCAAGCTCAGCGCCGACGGTATCCGCACCTATGAACGCAACACCTATTACGCCGGGCGCTGGAAGCCCGAGTTCGACCGCTGGGTGGACATGCTGGCCGGCCTGAACAAAGGCCCGGGGCATACGCAGGTCGCGTGGAATTCGGCCTTGATCTACGACATGATCTTCAGCCAACCGGTGTACTACGAATTCCAGAACCTGAAGATGCCCACCCTGCTGCTGATCGGCACGTCCGACACGACCGCCATCGGCAGCGACATCGCGCCACCCGAGGTCAAGGCTAAAATCGGCCATTACGACGTGCTCGGCAAACAAGTGGCACAGCGGATTGCCCATTCGACATTGATCGAGTTCCCAGGCCTGGGCCACGCGCCGCAGATGGAAGAGCCGGAAAAATTCCACCAGGCATTGCTCGCCTGGCTGAGCAAAACCAACCCCGTGCATTGATGAGGTAAGGCTGATGGCGGTGCAGATTGCGGTAATTGACGATTGGCAGGACGTGGCCCGCAACGTGGTCGATTGGTCGGTGCTGGAAAGCATCGGCCAGGTCAGCTTTATTCATGAATACCCCGCCGACAATGCCACCCTGGCGGGTCGCCTGAGCGAGTTTGACGTGATTTGCGTGATGCGTGAGCGCACGCGCTTCGATGAGGCCCTGCTGCGCCAGTTGCCGAAACTCAAGTTGCTGGTCACCGGTGGTATGCGCAACGCCGCGCTCGATTTGAAGGCAGCCGCCGCGCTGGGTATTCAGGTATGTGGCACCGACAGCTACAAACACGCCGCCCCGGAACTGACCTGGGCGCTGATCATGGCCGCCACCCGCAATCTCGTGGCCGAAGCCAATGCCTTGCGCGCCGGCCAATGGCAGCAAGGGCTGGGCGGCGACCTGCACGGCAAGACCCTGGGGATCCTCGGTTTGGGCAGCATCGGCCAACGGGTTGCGCAATTTGGCCAGGTATTCGGCATGCGCGTCATCGCTTGGAGTGAGAACCTCACCGCTGAACGGGCGGCACAAGTTGGCGTGAGTTATGTCAGCAAGCAGGAACTGTTCGAGCAGGCCGATGTGTTGTCGGTGCATCTGGTACTCAGCGATCGCTCCCGAGGCCTGGTGAACGCCGAGGCGCTGGGCTGGATGAAACCCTCGGCGCTGCTGGTCAACACGGCGCGCGGGCCCATCGTCGACGAGGCGGCCTTGATCAAGGCGCTGCAGAAACGTCAGCTGGCAGGCGCGGCACTGGATGTGTTCGACGTCGAGCCGCTGCCACCGCTTCATCCCTTCAGAACCCTGGACAATGTTTTGGCCACGCCCCATGTCGGGTATGTCAGCCAACAGAATTACCAGCTGTTCTTTTCGCAGATGATCGAAGACATTCAGGCCTGGGCCGCTGGTGCGTCCATTCGCTTGATGAACTGAATGTGTGAGCGTGGCTTACCCGCAATAGCGCCCCAACAGCCTCGTCAATCCGGAGCACTGCCTCCCTATCTCGGGCCAGCCCGCTTCCACAGGTTTTGTGAACACCGCAAATCTCTGCGGAAGCGAGCTTGCTCGCAAAGAAGCCAGATCAAACACCACACTGTCCGATTCTGCACCGCAATGGTGCAAACCAACTGTTCACCCACGCACACTGATGTGACATTTGTGCTTCGTTTTCAGCCATTTTCATCAAAAAAACTGCACTTCGTCGGTGCGTTTGCCCTCCAATCCGGCACATCCGTACCTCGTTAAACCGATTGTCGAACAATTTTGCCATCTGAGCTTTACCGCTCTAAGTTCTGGCCTAGACTCACGTTCGCGGGGGAAAACCGGTCGGTCACAAAGTGGAAAAAAAGTCGAAACTTTTGCCTGCCGTGATCGGTCGACTGAAAGGTAGGTGCGTTACGACTGGTGCAATCTTTGCAACGGCCCATTCACCCATTCTGCTTCTGCGCATTTGGGCAGCACTTGCTCAACGATGTGGAGCGCGTTTGCGCCCGGCCACAGGAATTGGCCACGAAATACCGTTTGCCAGACCTAAGAATTAGATCAACAACACGGGAGATGCATATGATCAGTGCGGCTTTGGATATTCAGGGAGAGCGTGCTCGTCAACAGGTCGGCGAATCGAGCGCCGTGAGCGCCCACAGTGCCCAATCGATCAGTGTTCCCGTCACCAAGACGCTGACACCGGTTGCCAGTCAGAACCCGAACAAGAAAAAAGTATTGTTTGTGACCTCCGAGATCGCCGATCTGGTGAAAACCGGGGGCCTGGGCGACGTGTCGGCGGCACTGCCACGGGCGATGTCGCATCTGCACGATGTGCGGGTGCTGATTCCCGGTTACCCGCAGGTGCTGCACAGTGAGAATCCGATTCATATCATCGGTGAGCTCGGGGGCCATGCCGCCCTGCCACCTTGCAAGATCGGGCGCATGGACATGCCCGACGGCCTGGTCATTTATGTTTTGATCTGCCCCGAGTTGTACGAGCGTGAAGGTTCGCCCTATGGCGCCAACAACGGTCGCGACTGGCCGGACAACCACATTCGCTTCGCCCGCCTGGGCCTGGCGGCTGCCGATATCGCTGCCAACCTGGCACAAATCCACTGGTGCCCGGACCTGGTGCACGCCCACGACTGGCCGGCCGGCCTGGCGCCCGCTTATATGCACTGGCGCGGACAACGCACCCCGACCCTGTTCACCATCCACAATCTGGCGTATCAGGGCGTGACCAGCCTCGGCTCCTGCCCGGAACTGGGTATTCCCCTCCATGCGCTGCAACAGGAAGGCATGGAGTTCTACGGCAAGATGTCGTTCCTCAAGGCCGGCATGGCCTATTCGAGCCACATCACCACGGTCAGCGCGACCTACGCCCAGGAAATCACCACCCCGGCCTTCGGCTGCGGTCTCGACGGATTCCTTGCCGCCAAGACCCAGCAAGGCCTGCTCAGCGGCATTCCCAACGGCATCGATGAGAGCTGGGACGCGGCGACCGACACTCACCTGTTCCGCCCGTTCAGCATTGGCGACTGGGAAGGCAAGGCGGTCAACGCCGCCCACGTGCGCCAACTGTTTGGCCTGGAAGACTCTGAAGGCCCGCTGTTCGCCGTGGTCTCGCGACTGGTCTACCAGAAAGGCCTGGACCTGACCGAAGCGGTCTCCGAATACATCGTCAAGTCCGGTGGCCAGATTGCGATCATCGGCCGTGGCGAACCGGAAGAAGAGCAAGCCATGCGCGAACTGGCCTTGCGCTTTCCCGGGCAAATCGGCGTGCGCATCGGCTTCAACGAAACCGACGCCCGGCGCATGTTTGCCGGCAGCGACTTCCTGCTGATGCCTTCGCGTTACGAGCCTTGCGGCTTGAGCCAGATGTACGCCCAGCGTTTCGGGTCGTTACCGGTGGCGCGTAATACCGGCGGCCTGGCCGACACCATTGAAAACGGCGTGACCGGCTTCCTGTTCGATGAATCGACCGTGGAGAGCTATCAGGAAGCCCTGAGCCGCGCCTTCAAGGTATTTGCTTTTCCCGACCTGCTGCATGCCATGCGTTGCCGGGCCATGGCGGCCCCGTTCAACTGGTGCAAGGCCGTCGAACCCTACGCCGAACTCTACGAACAACTGGTGGCCAAGGCTCTGGGGAAATCACACAAACAATAAAGAGGCTTTGAAATGCCGTTACGGACCCCTGAGACCTGGCCCCACGGCGCAATCATGCTGGACGCGGAACACACGCGATTTGCGTTGTGGGCGCCAGATGCGTTTTACGTCAGTGTCGAACTGGAAAATGGACAATCCTTGCCGTTGTTGCCGCAAGACGACGGCTGGTTCGTTAACAACATCCACTGCCCGGCGGGCACGCGATATCGCTACTGCATCGATGGCGAGCTGGAGGTGCCCGACCCGGCCTCCCGCGCCCAGGCCGGTGACATCGACCAGCACAGCGTGGTGGTCGATCCGCATGCCTACCAGTGGCATCACAGCCCCTGGCGTGGCCGCCCCTGGCACGAGGCGGTGATTTACGAGCTGCACGTGGGTGTGCTCGGCGGGTTTGCGGCAGTCGAGCAACAACTGAAGCGGCTGGTTGAACTGGGCGTGACCGCCATCGAACTGATGCCCCTGGCGCAGTTCCCCGGTGAGCGCAATTGGGGTTACGACGGGGTGCTGCCCTACGCACCCCAGGCCTCTTATGGTTCGCCCGATCAACTCAAGCACCTGATCGACACCGCCCATGGCCACGGTCTGGCGGTGATTCTCGACGTGGTCTACAACCACTTCGGCCCGGACGGCAATTACCTGCATCGCTATGCCAAGGGCTTTTTCCGCGAAGACGTGCACACGCCCTGGGGCGCGGCCATCGACTTTCGCCGGCGCGAAGTGCGGGACTTTTTCATCGAAAATGCTTTGATGTGGTTGCTCGAGTACCGTTTCGACGGCTTGCGCCTGGACGCCGTCCACGCCATCGAAGACCCGCACTTTCTTCAGGAACTGGCTCAACGTGTACGCGAGCAGACCGATGACGCTCGCCATGTCTGGCTGATCGTGGAAAACGAGCACAACCGGGCCAGCCTGCTGGAGCAAGGCTACGACGCGCAGTGGAACGATGACGGCCACAACGCCCTGCACGTACTGCTGACCGGCGAAACCGACGCCTACTACGCCGACTATGCGCAAAACCCTACCGAACAACTGGCGCGCTGCCTGAGCCAGGGTTTCGTCTTCCAGGGGCACGTCGACCGCCGCGGCAAGCCTCGGGGCGAGCCCAGCGGCCACCTTCCACCCAGCGCGTTCGTACTGTTCCTGCAAAATCACGACCAGATCGGCAATCGCGCCTTTGGCGAGCGATTGCATCAACTCGCCCCCGCACAAGCGCTGCAGGCTGCCACCGTGCTGCTGTTGTTGTCGCCGATGATCCCGCTGATGTTCATGGGGGATGAGTTTGCCGCCGAACAACCCTTTCTGTTTTTCACCAGCCACCATGGCGAACTGGCGCAACGGGTCCGTGAAGGACGGCGTAACGAGTTTGCAGCGTTCGCCGCGTTTACTGATCCGTACAAACGCGCGCAAATTCCCGACCCGAACGCGCCACAGACCTTCGAATCATCCCGCCCAGTGCTGACAGCCAATGGATCGTCGCAGATGCACGAGCTGTATCACCGCCTGTTGCAGCTCCGCCAGCAACAGATCATTCCGCGCCTGCCCGGTACCCAGGCGCTGGGAGCCGAAGTGCTGGCGGTCGGTGCGGTCAGTGCGTCGTGGCGAATGGGCGATGGCAATCTGTTGCGCATTGACCTGAACCTTAGCGCAGCACCGGTACTCCACACTGCGTCAGTCGGCAGTTCGTTGTTGTTCGAACATCCGCCACATTCGGCCGAGCGCTTGGAAAAAGGCACTCTGGCTCCGTATTGCGCGCTTGTCAGCCTCACGGCCGCAGCCCCTTTGCAACCCCCGATGGAGAGCGCCAATGAGTGATGCGCAACTGGAAATCCTGGCCAGCCGGGCCGGCCTCGCGGTCGACTGGATCGATGCCAATGGTCGCCCGCAAAAAGTTGCACCCTCGGTCTTGCGCAGCGTTCTGACCGGCCTCGGCCACCCGGCCGGCAGTGCTCAGGAAATCGACGCCAGCCTGCAGCAATTGCAGCAGGCGCAGCAAACCCGACAGCTACCGCCGCTGATTACCGCCGACTTCGGCGTCGGGCTCAATTTGGCCCACCACTTCGAACCGCACACACCCTGCGAGATCCACCTCGAAGATGGTTCGCGACTCACCCTCAAACTGGACGCCGAGGCAATTTTGCCTGGGTTGATTCCGGTGGGTTACCAGCACGTCAGCATCGATGGCCAGTCCTTTACCCTGGCCGTGGCGCCCGAACGCTGCTTCAGCGTGGGCGATGCCGTGGACAGCCCGATACCGCGCACCTGGGGCTTGAGCGTGCAGCTCTATGCCTTGCGGCGTGAGGGCGATGGCGGATTCGGTGATACCCAGGCATTGGAAGACCTGGCCCGGGTCGCCGGTGAGCGTGGCGCCGACGCGCTGGCGATCAGCCCGCTGCATGCCATGTTCGCCAACGACACCCGGCGCTATAGCCCTTATTCGCCCTCCAGCCGGTTGTTCCTTAACAGCCTTTACTGCGCGCCAGGGGCGATCCTTGGTGAGCGAGCCATGCGCGCCGCCATCGATGCCACCGGGCTGGGCGCCGAGCTGAAGGATCTACAGGAGCGTGCCTTGATCGACTGGCCGGCCGCGGCCGAAGCCAAACACCGACTGTTGCAGGCGCTGTACGAAGGTTTCGTTCAGGGCGAACACCCGTTGCATGCCGATTTCAGCAGTTTTCGTCATGCCGGTGGCGAAGCCCTGGAAAATCACTGCCGCTTCGAAGCCATTCAAGAGATCCGCGCCGCCAAGGGTGAAAGCCTTGACTGGCGCGAGTGGCCCGAACAATGGCGCAACCCGCGCAGTGCTGCCCTCACCGAATTCGCCGAAGAAAACGCCGGGCGCATCGGTTTCTTCGCCTTCTGCCAGTGGCTGATCACCCGCTGCCTGGAACGCGCCCAAGCGACAGCCCGCAGCAGCGGCATGCGCATTGGCCTGATTAGCGATCTGGCAGTGGGCGCTGATGGCGGTGGCAGTCAGGCCTGGAGTCGCCAGGACGAATTGCTCGCCTCACTCACCGTCGGCGCGCCACCGGATATTCTCAACCGAACCGGCCAAGGCTGGGGGATCTCCGCATTTTCTCCCGAAGGCCTCGTGCGCAATGGCTTTCGCGCTTTCATCGAAATGCTCAGGGCCAATTTTGCCCACGCCGGCGGCCTGCGGATCGACCACGTCATGGGCCTGCAACGTCTGTGGGTCATCCCCAACGGCGCGCCGCCCGCCGACGGTGCGTACCTGTATTACCCGGTGGACGACCTGCTACGGCTGCTGACCCTGGAATCCCATCGCCACCAGGCGATCGTCCTTGGCGAAGACCTCGGCACCGTGCCCGAAGGTCTGCGGGAAAAGCTCATCGCCCGTTCGATGCTGGGCATGCGGGTGCTGCTGTTCGAACAGGACAACACTCATTTCAAACCGATCCTCGACTGGCCGGACAACGCGCTGGCGACCACCAGCACCCATGATTTGCCAACCCTCAACGGTTGGTGGCATGGCCGCGACATCGACTGGAACGCCCGACTCAACCTCATCGACGCCAACGGTGAAATCGAGTGGCGCCAACACCGCGAACGCGAGCGCGAAGGCTTGCGCCGGGCCTTGAGCCAGGACCCGCAGAACTTTCGCGAAGAGTCCCACGAGACTGATCAGGTGCTCGACGCCAGTGTGCGCTTCCTTGGCCATACCCGTGCGCCGCTGGTGTTGCTGCCACTGGAAGATGCGCTGGGCGTCGAACAGCAGGCCAACTTGCCTGGCACCATCGATGCTCATCCCAACTGGTCCCGACGCCTGCGCGGTAACAGCGAAACCCTGCTCGATGACCCGGACGCCTCGCGACGCCTGGAATTGCTCGCCTGCGCGCGACTTCAGGCGGCCGAGCGTGACCAATGAGCGCTCTGCCAATACAGCCGCTGCGGGCCACCCTGCGGCTGCAGTTTCACAAGGGCTTTACCCTGGACGATGCGGTACCGCTGGTGCCGTACTTCGCCGAGCTCGGCATCAGCCATGTCTACGCCTCGCCGCTGCTCAGCGCCCGCGCCGGGTCGATGCATGGCTATGACGTGGTGGACCCGACCACCATCAACCCGGAGTTGGGCGGCGAAGCGGCGTTGCGCCGTCTGGTCAGCGCGTTGCGCGAGCACAGCATGGGGCTGATCCTCGATATCGTCTCCAATCACATGGCGGTCGGTGGGAGTGACAACCCCTGGTGGCTGGACTTGCTTGAGTGGGGGCGCCTGAGCCCCTATAGCGAGTTCTATGATATCCAGTGGCACTCCGCCGACCCGTTGATGGAGGGGAAACTGCTGCTGCCGTTCCTTGGCAGCGACTATGGGGTTGCCCTGCAGGACGGCACCCTGCCCTTGCGTTTCGATGCGCAGCATGGCGCGTTTTTTGTCGAGCATTACGAACACCACTTTCCGATTTGCCCGATGACCTGCGGTGAGTTGCTCACGTCCGACATCGATCAGCTCAAATCCCTGGCCAACCGGTTCAGTACCCTGAGCTACCAGACCGACGCTCACCGCCTGGCCATTCCCTTGCAGGACGAATTGCGCGAACTGGCCACAGATCCCGCCATGCTGCAGGCCATCGAGCAAAACCTGAAAGCCTACGATTCGCTCACCCGTGAAGGTTTCGAGCGCCTGCATAACCTGTTGGAGCGCCAGAGCTATCGCCTCGCCAGTTGGCGTACGGCCGCGGATGACATCAACTGGCGGCGTTTCTTCGATGTCAATGAACTGGGCGGCCTGCGGGTCGAACGCCCGGCGGTGTTCGAAGCGACCCATGCAAAGATTTTCCAGCTGGTGGCGCAAGGACTGGTCGATGGTCTGCGCGTCGACCACATCGACGGCCTCGCCGACCCTCGGGGTTACTGCCGCAAGCTGCGGCGGCGGGTCGACAGCCTGGTCCCTGGCCGGCACCTGCCGATCTATGTGGAAAAGATCCTCGGCGAAGGCGAAACCCTGCACCGCGACTGGTCGGTGGACGGCACCACCGGCTATGAATTCATGAACCAGGTGTCGTTGTTGCAACACGATCCTCAAGGCGAACAGGCCTTGGGCAGACTCTGGCAGCGGCACAGCGAACGTCCCGCCGATTTCCGTCAGGAAGTGCAACTGGCCCGGCAACAGATCCTCAACGGCTCCCTGGCCGGGGATTTCGAAAGTGTCGCTCAGGCGCTGCTGCAAGTGGCCCGGGAAGACCTGATGACCCGCGACCTGACCCTGGGGGCGATCCGCCGGGCATTGCAGGAACTGATCATCCATTTTCCGGTGTACCGCACCTACATCAGCCCCCTCGGGCGGTCGTCCCAGGACAACGTTTTTTTCCAGCAGGCCATGGACGGCGCCCGGCAGACCCTCGGCGAAGCCGACTGGCCGGTGCTCGATTGCCTGGCCCGCTGGCTGGGCGGCGAGCCGTGGCGCAAGGCCCCGGCCGGACGCGTGCGCAAACGGATCAGGCATGCCTGCGTGCGGTTTCAGCAACTGACCTCTCCGGCTGCGGCGAAGGCCGTGGAAGACACCGCGTTCTATCGTTCGGCAGTGCTGCTGTCGCGCAATGACGTCGGTTTCAGCACCGAGCAGTTCAGCGCGCCGGTCGAGGATTTTCATGCCGCGTGCGCGCAACGCCTCGCCGATTTTCCGGACAACCTGCTGGCCACCGCGACCCACGACCACAAGCGCGGCGAAGACACCCGTGCGCGCCTGGCGGTGTTGAGCGAACGCAGTCAGTGGTACGTCGAGCAGATCGGCCTCTGGCGCGCCCTCGCCCGCCCGTTGCGCGACGATGATCAGCAGCCATCGGCGGGTGATGAACTGATTCTGTATCAAGCAATCCTCGGCAGCTGGCCACTGCACCTGCAGGTTGACGATCAACCGGCACTGGCGGCCTATGCCGAACGCCTCTGGCAATGGCAACGCAAAGCGCTGCGTGAAGCCAAGCTACAAAGCAGCTGGAGCGCGCCCAACGATGCCTACGAACAAGCGGTTGAAAGCTTCATCCGGCGCCTGCTGTTGAGCCCGCAGGGCGACTTTCTGCGCACGGCGCTCGGCAAGGCTGTGCACGCGATTGCCGTGCCCGGCGCACTCAACGGATTGGCGCAAACCTTGCTGCGCATGACCGTGCCGGGCGTGCCGGATCTTTATCAGGGCAACGAGTTCTGGGACTTCAGCCTGGTCGATCCGGACAATCGCCGGCCAGTGGACTACGCCAGCCGCCAACAGGCCTTGCAGCAAGCAGTGAATCTGCCGGATCAGCTGGCGAACTGGCGCGACGGGCGCATCAAGCAAACCTTGATTGCGCAGACCTTGAACTTGCGCACCGAGCACGCCGAGCTGTTCCGGCGAGGGACTTACCAGGCCCTCGAAGTCGTCGGCAGCCAGGCCCATCGAGTGCTGGGATTTGTTCGTGAATGGGAGGGTAAACGCGCCATCGTCATCGTGCCGATCCGTTGCTCGGCGCTGCTGGAAAACAGTGCCGTGCCGCAGGTCAACGCGCTGCAGTGGGGCGATACGCGAATCGATTTACCGTTCGCGATCGCTGACGAAAATCTAAAGGGACTTTTTTCAAGCATCACAGTCACAAAAAACAGGGAGCTGATGATCAGCGCCGCACTGGGGGACTTCCCGGTCAATCTATTTATTCAAACTACCGACACTTGAGTTCAGTTCAGGAGCAATGCGATGAGTACCGACGATAAACGCATCCGTGAATTTGCCTATCAGATCTGGGAGTCCGAAGGGAAACCCGAAGGCCAGGAGAGCCGCCACTGGGAGATGGCACGCAAACTCGCCGAAGCTGAAGCACTGGCGCCGAAAAAACCGGCAAAAGCGCCTGTGAGCAAAACCGCCAATGGCAAGGCGGGAGAAGGCAAAGTGGCCGCGCCAAAAGCCAAAGCCAAAGCCAAACCGGCGTCGGCCTCCGCCTTGATCCCGCCCGGGGAAAAAGCCACCGAGAAAAAGCCTCGCGCAGCGCGTAAACCGCCGGCGAACTGATTGGCTCGCACTTTTTCCTGATTGAACGCGTGGCGAGTCCGCTCGCCACCGAGGGACGCTCACCCTCAACAACCCCCTGTGTGAGCGAGCCTGCTCGCGAGGACGGTTTACCTCGACACATGCATTACCTGACACACCGCAATCGCGAGCAGGCTCGCTCCCACAGATTGCGGCGTCTCTGTACCTCACTTTGCAGGAGCACCTATGCCCAGTCCGAAGAAAACCGCGCCAGCCCCTCAAGTCGAGGCCTCGCGAATTCGTGAAGGCCTGCCCTTTCCACTGGGTGCGACCTGGGACGGTCTTGGGGTCAATTTCGCCTTGTTCTCCGCTCACGCCACCAAAGTCGAACTGTGCATTTTCGATGATGCCGGCGAGGTCGAGCTCGAACGCATCGAACTGCCGGAATACACCGACGAGATCTACCACGGCTACTTGCCCGACGCCCATCCCGGGCTGATCTATGGCTATCGGGTCTACGGTCCCTATGACCCCGCCAACGGCCACCGTTTCAACCACAACAAGCTATTGATCGACCCCTACGCCAAGCAATTGGTTGGCAAATTGAAATGGTCCGAAGCATTGTTTGGCTACACCATCGGCCATCCCGACGCCGACCTCAGTTTCGATGAACGGGACAGCGCGCCCTTCGTCCCCAAATGCAAAGTCATCGACCCCGCGCACACCTGGGGCCACGATCACCGGGTCAGCGTGCCGTGGGACAAAACGATCATTTACGAGACCCACGTGCGCGGCATCAGCATGCGTCACCCTTCCGTCCCCGAGAACGTGCGCGGCACTTTCGCCGGGTTGATGGTCGACGATGTCCTGGAACACATCCGCAAGCTCGGCGTGTCGACCGTGGAGCTGCTGCCGATTCATGCCTTCGTCAACGACCAGCATCTGTTGCACAAGGGCATGACCAACTACTGGGGTTACAACAGCATCGCGTTTTTCGCCCCCGACCCGCGTTACCTGGCCAGCGGCAAGATCGCCGAATTCAAGGAAATGGTCGCGCACCTGCACGAAGCCAACCTCGAAGTGATCCTGGACGTGGTCTACAACCACACCGCCGAGGGCAACGAACAAGGCCCGACCCTGTCGATGCGCGGCATCGACAACGCGTCCTACTACCGCTTGATGCCTGACGACAAGCGCTTCTACATCAACGACTCCGGCACCGGCAACACCCTGGACCTGAGCCATCCGTGCGTCCTGCAAATGGTCACCGACTCCCTGCGCTACTGGGCGACGGAGATGCACGTCGACGGCTTCCGCTTCGACCTGGCGACCATTCTGGGGCGCTACCACGACGGCTTTGACGAGCGTCACAGCTTCCTCGTGGCCTGTCGCCAGGACCCGGTGCTGCGTCAGGTGAAGATGATTGCCGAGCCCTGGGATTGCGGCCCCGGCGGCTATCAGGTCGGCAACTTCCCGCCGGGCTGGGTGGAGTGGAACGACAAGTTTCGCGATACCGTGCGTGCGTTCTGGAAAGGCGACGATGGGCAACTGGCGGACTTCGCCAGTCGCATGACCGCGTCCGGCGAAATGTTCAACCAGCGCGGTCGCCGGCCCTATGCTTCGGTGAATTTCGTCACCGCCCACGACGGCTTCACCCTCAACGACCTGGTGTCCTACAACGACAAGCACAACGAAGCCAACGACGAAGACAATCAGGACGGCAGCAACAACAACCTGTCCTGGAACCATGGAGTGGAGGGTCCTACCGACGACCCGGAAATCAACGCTCTGCGTCAGCGACAGATGCGCAATTTCTTCGCCACCCTGTTGCTGTCCCAAGGCACGCCCATGCTGGTAGCCGGTGACGAATTCGCCCGCACCCAGGACGGTAACAACAATGCTTATTGCCAGGACAGCGAGATCGGTTGGGTCAACTGGGACTTGAGTGAAGACGGCAAAGCCCTGCTCAAATTCGTCAAACGCCTGATCAAGCTGCGCCTGGCCTATCCGATCCTGCGCCGCGGGCGCTTCCTGGTCGGCAATTACAACGAGGATATCGGCGTCAAGGACGTCACCTGGCTGGCCGCGGACGGCAGCGAGATGACCACCAAGCACTGGCATGATGCGCACAATCGTTGCCTGGGCATGCTGCTTGACGGACGTGCGCAGGAAACCGGTATTCGCCGCAAAGGGGCCGACGCCACCCTGCTGCTGGTGGTCAATGCCCATCACGACATCGTCAACTTCACGTTGCCGGAAGTCCCCGATGGCGGCTTCTGGACGTGCATGGTCGATACTAACCAACCGTCGGTTCGCGGCCAGGAACGCTTCGAGTTCGGCCACGAGTATTCGGTGACCGGCCGCTCACTGCTGCTGTTCGAATTGCAGCATGAGGAAGAGGATTGAAATGAACCAAAGACTCGTCGGATAAAAATTGTTTCAAATGCCGACGAACTCGCGTCGATGAGCAATACTGGATGCGCGGCGCCCAAGGGTTCGGAGCGCCGCGCATTGCCATCAACCAGCCCTCACGGGTCAGCCTGGCTTGCCGCCCGCAAGCATTGCGCATGACTGAAGGCGAACGGAACAAGGACGTAACCCCATGAAGTCTGCCTCCATCAGTGAAAGCACCCTGGCGGGACAAATCTGGAACAGCGCCGCGCAACTGGACAATATCCCAGTGATCGGCACCCAGTCGTTGGTCCCGGCCGGCGCACGCGCCGTGGTGATCGCCCCGCATCCCGGCGATGAAGTGGTGACCTGCGGTGGCCTGCTGCAATTGCTCAGCGCCAACGGCCATCCCCTGCAACTGATCTCCGTCACTGACGGCAGCGCCAGCCATCCGGGTTCGCAGCAGTGGTCGGAAAAACGCCTCAGCGTGTTTCGCTCTCAGGAGAGTGTCGAAGCCTTGCGTCGCCTCGGTTTGCCCATGCATAGCCTGAAATGGATTCGTGGCGGCTTTACCGACAACGCCCTGGCCGAGCATGAACTGGAACTGACGCAATTCATTGCACGCTACTTGCGCCCCGGCGATGTGGTGTTCAGTACCTGGGGCGCGGATGGCGTCAGCGACCACGACGCCGTCGGCCGCGCCAGCGCCAATGCCGCGACCCTTGCCGGTGCAACCTTCCATGAAATACCGGTCTGGGCCTGGCATTGGCCAGCGCGTGATTACGCCGCGATCCCCTGGCACCGCGCGCGCAAAATACGCCTGGACAGCTGGACGGTCGCACGCAAAAGCCACGCCACCCATGCCTATGCCAGCCAACTCAATGGCGAACCGGCGATCGGCATTGCACCGATGCTGCCTCGGGTACTGCTTGAGCGGATGCGTCTGCCTTATGAAATCGTGTTTGTCTGACGCGAGAAACAGCCGACAAACAGCCAATGCGTGCGTGGAGGCTATCCTTACTTCACTCAAACTGAACTGCCCGCTTGCGTATCAGTCGCATACATAAGTCACCCGGATTCAGAGGAGTGAAAGTGACCCGTAATTCCAAACGCGACACGATTGAATCAAAGCCATTGAACAACCCACCGGCCATCAATCGATTGCGCGTGCTGACGGTCAATACCCACAAGGGGTTTACCGCCCTCAACCGACGTTTCATCCTTCCGGAACTGCGTGAAGCGGTACGCAGTACATCGGCCGATCTGGTGTTTCTGCAAGAAGTGGTCGGCGAACACGAGCGTCACTCCTCGCGCTACCACCAATGGCCGCAAACCTCACAATACGAATTCCTCGCCGACAGCATGTGGAGCGATTTTGCCTACGGGCGCAATGCGGTGTACCCCGATGGCCATCACGGCAACGCCCTGCTGTCGAAATACCCGATTCGCGAACACCGCAACCTCGACGTTTCCATCACCGGACCGGAACGTCGTGGTCTGCTGCATTGCATCCTTGATGTGCCGGGCCACGCCGAAGTGCATGCGATCTGCGTTCATCTGAGCTTGTTGGAAAGCCATCGCCAACTGCAGCTGCAGCTGCTCTGTCAGTTGCTTGAGTCCCTGCCTGACGACGCGCCAGTGATCATTGCCGGCGACTTCAACGATTGGCAGTTACAGGGCAACGTCGCCCTCGCCCGGCGTGACGACTTGCACGAAGCCTTCGAACGTCACCTCGGGCGCCCCGCAAAAACCTATCCGGCGCGGTTCCCCCTGCTGCGCCTGGACCGCATCTACCTGCGCAATGCCAGTAGCCATGATCCGAAAATCCTCGGAAACAAACCCTGGACGCACCTGTCGGATCACCTGCCGTTGGCCGTGGAAGTGCATCTCTGAAGCCTTGTTCCCCCGGAAAAAACCGTTGAGTCAAAGTAAATTCCCCGTCATTTCTGGTATTTCTGACAGTAGAAACCGCTAAACGCTGCTGCTACGTTGCCCATGTCCGTGGGGCTGGCCCTGAGGACCTGCGAACACCGTAGCCGTCGTTGCCGAAGGTTCTGGATGACGGGAGATTGCCTTCCGATGCTGTCTCGCAACTCGCGCTGCCGAGAGTGACTGATGCCTGGCCAATGTTGACGCCGTGGCGGGTCAGTCGCCGATCCCGATGCGGAGACGAGCATGAATCCATGGTCAGAGCTACCCAAGTACCGTTTCAGCGCCTGTGTATTTGCCCTTTGGCTGTGTTCAGCCTGGTCTCCTCCCCTCCACGCCGCCTGCACCCTCATCCCCACCGCCGGTAACGATAACTTCGTGTGTGACAGCGCCAACAATGGACCGCTGACCGATCTGGCCGGCAACAACACCCTGACGTTTCCCGCCAATGGCACCGGTACGATCAATGGCAATGTGACGTTTGGCGCCGGCAACGATACCGTCAACCTGAACTCGGGGCGCATTGTCGGTTCGCTCGATCAGGGGGGCGGCGCCGACACCCTGAACATCAGCGCTGGCCAGATCACCGGGGCCGTCGACCAGGGCAATGGCGTCGACAACTTCACCATAAGCGGCGGGACCATCCAGTCCCTGGCCCAGGGCGACAGTCGCGATTTTTTCCTGATGACCGGCGGCACCATCGTCGGCGCCTTCGAGGATGGCGATACCGCCAAAATGACCGACGGCACCATTGGCCGGGTCGACATGAAGCTCGATAACAATCTGTTCGATCTCTCGGGCGGACAGATCCTGGGCAATCTGGTCACCGGCTTCGACACCGACACCATCATCGTTTCCGGCGGCAGGATTGGCGGCAATATCAGCGTCAGCGGTGGCAACGACAGCATCACCGTGACAGGCGGCGAGGTCGTCGGCGAAATCCGCGCCAGTACGGGTAATGACACCTTTCTATGGGACGGCGGCGGCATTATCCGATCGGCGATCCTGATGGGCGATGACAATGACAAGGCCATTTTGCGCAACCTGACTGAAACCACCCTCGCCCTGACCCCAAGCCTCGACGGTGGCCCGGGCACCGATCAGTTGACCTTTGATCACACCACATCCGCCGGCGCCGCCCGTTACATCAACTGGGAAACCGTTAACCTCAACAACGGTTCGCGGTTCGACCTCACCGGCAACTTCGTGCTCGGCGACAGCGGCAGCCGCACGGGTGTATTCAACATCGATGGCAGCAGCGTACTGACGTCCAGCCAGGGCAGCATCGTGCCCTTCATCCCGGGGCAGCGCGCGACCCTGAATAACGCCGGGGTAATTGACCTGAGCAGCGGTAATACGCGCACCAACGATGTGCTTGCCGTGCAGGGCAATTATTCGGGCAACAACGGGCAACTGTTTTTGCAAAGCGCACTGGGCGACGACAATTCGCCGAGTGACAAGCTGGTGGTCATCGATGGCGCCTTGACCGGCAGCACCTCGATCAGCATCAGTAACCTCGGTGGCGCTGGCGCGTTGACCCAGCAGAATGGCATTCAGGTTGTTCAGGCCCAGGGGGCGGCGATCAGCGACAACGGCGCCTTTACCCTGAAAACCCCAGTGTCGGCGGGCGCCTTCGATTACGTCCTGTACAAGGGCGGTATCACAGCCGGCAGCGAAAACAGTTGGTACCTGCGCTCTTCTGTCGTCGCGGCGCCACTGGTTGCTGTGCCTAATCCCGACCCGGCCCTGCCGCCGATTCTTGTGCCTCTGGTGGCCACGCCGGTCGCCGCTGCCGGTAGTCCGCCGCTGCCCATTGCCCAGCCCGGTGCCGCCGCGATTCCCCTGTACCGCGCGGAAGTCCCGGTCTGGTCCGTATTGCCACCGGCCGCTGCGCAACTGACCCTGACCGCCCTTGGTACATTCCACGATCGCCAGGGCGATCAGCGTCTACTGAACGAAACCCGGGCCTTCGGCGCAGGCTGGGGTCGGGTCTATGGCAAGGATGTAAACCAGACCTGGGCCGGCACCGTCACGCCACGGCTCGATGGCTCGCTGGACGGCTTCCAGGTGGGCAACGACTTGTACAGCTCGCTGACGTCCGGGGGGCATGCCCAACGCAGCGGATTCTTCGTCGGGCATAGCCGCTTGAAGGGCGACGTCGACGGTCTCAACGAAGGGTTCGAAGGCAAGCGTGCGGGCAAGGTTGAATTGCGAGGGGACAGTCTTGGCGCTTACTGGACCCTGACCGACGCCAGAGGCTGGTACGTCGACACGGTGGCGATGTACACCTGGCTCGACGGCGACAGTCATTCCGATCGCGGCCTTAAGCTCGATAACAAAGGACATGTGCTGACGCTGTCGGCAGAGGCCGGTTACCCGTTCCTGCTGGCAAGCCGTTGGGTGATCGAACCCCAGGCGCAGGTGATCCATCAGAACCTTGCCCTCGACACTCAGGACGACGGCATCTCCCGGGTGACGTTCGATTCCGATCCGGCCTGGACCGGTCGGCTCGGTGCCCGGCTCAAGGGCCGTTATCAGGTCAGTGGCCTGCCGCTCGAACCTTACCTGCGCGCTAACCTGTGGCACACGCTTTCGGGCACCGATACGGTCAGATTTGCCGGTGTCACCGATATCGACACGCAACAGAAATCCTCATGGGCCGACCTCGGCGTCGGCGCCATCCTGACGCTCGCCCCCGGCGTCAGTGTGTACGCCAGTGCCGATTACTCCTGCAACATCGACAGTCAGCAACTGCGGGGAATGATCGGTAATGCCGGTATCCGGGTGAGCTGGTAAATACCGAGCAATGGCTCTATTTCAGGGCTTTTTCCTTGTTTTTTCCATTTAACAAGAACTTAGAGAGACGACAAAAATCAGTCACTTATAACCCCTAAAATACCCATACCACTTATCGGCCATTTTCTTGACGCAGTGGCAGGGGTCTCCTTGAATTCACGTTACTACCCCCGGAACCACAATCAGGGGCAAGCCCCCAAGTCACCCGCGAACACGGGCGGGCACCGGCTTGCCCCCATCCATCGGTCGCCCCTCACTCGGGGTAGGAGAGACGGCAAAGCGAGAATGGCATGCGATTGCAAGGTAGACCCCCATGAAAACTTCACTCACCCAACAAGAGATCAAAATCACTTTTTGCACAGTCTCGAGCTCACTCCTGCTGTGCTCTTCCATGGAAGTACAGGCCTCGCCTGTCGAGGAAGATATTTCGCCCTGGTATCGCCAGGACGTCCCGATGCTCTCCATGCCCGCACAAGTCTCCACGTATCCCGGCCGTTTCAGCGCCATGCCCGATCTGCGAAGTTCGCACCTGACGACCGAAGATGCCTCGCCTGCCGCCTGGGATCAGGTGTATGGACAGGCCTCGCGCCAGGCACAAAACGACGTTCTAGCCGAAGGCATCTCCACTTCCGCTGCCGGTGAAGTGAAAGGCCCGGCGATCATGACCCTGGAAAGCGGCAGTGGCCGTACTCAGCGGGTTGGCCTGATCGGTGGCACCAGCCTGATCCAGGGCAACAGCACTGGCTTGTTCACCAATCGCGTCCAATCAGACTCCAACAGCGACACCTTCAGCCTGCAAGGCCAAAACCTCGGCGCCTACTGGAGCCTGATCGGGGCACAAGGCTGGCACGTGGACTTGACGGCCAGCGGCGGCCGGATCAATGGCTATACCCGCAACGAACAGGGTGTGCGGCAAGCCGCCGAGGGCAGCGCGATGACGGTGTCGATGGAAGGTGGCTTCCCCATCAGCCTTGGCGAACACTGGGTGGTTGAACCCCAGGCGCAATTGATCAACCAACGGATCACCCTGGACACCCCTTACGCAGGCTCGGGCACTGCCTCTTCCACTGACTTGTCGTCGTGGAGCGGCCGGGTCGGCGCCAAACTGAAAGGGAGTTACGACTTCAATGGCCTGCCCGTGGAGCCCTATGTGCGGACCAACTTGTGGCACACGGTGAACACCGGCAATACCGTGACCCTGGATCAGGTCGACAAGATCAGCAGCAGCCGGAATTCTTCGACGGTAGAGCTGGGATTGGGCCTGGTGGCCAGAATGACCCCGACAGTAAGCCTTTACGTCAGCGCCGATTACAGCAGTGACGTCGACCAGAATGATTTGAACGGGTTGATCGCCAGCCTGGGTGTGCGGATGCGGTGGTGAGGATCAGACCTCGAAAAGACTGCTGAGCGGGCGACGCCATCGCGAGCAACGCGCTCCAAAAGGGTCACATGGACCCTGTCGAAGCGAGTTCACTCGCGATCTGGCGAGGCCTCTTCGGATCAACCTTCGGGGCGCAACATCAAAACGGCCAACGGCGGCAGATTCAGCACCAATGACAACGCCTGTCCATGACTGGGCGCCTCCTCGGTGTATGCCCCGCCACTGTTGCCGTAATTGGAGCCGGCATAGGTCGCCGAATCACTGTTCATCAACTCGGTCCAGCGCCCGGCAAACGGAACACCGATGCGATAAGACTCACGCGGCACGGGGGTGAAGTTCGCCACCACCAGCACCGGCCTGCCGTCCTTGCTCCAGCGCAACCAGGCATACACGCTGTTGATCGCATCATCGCCAATCAGCCACTGGAAACCTTGCGGTACATCGTCCTGCTCGTACAGCGCCGGCTCTTCGCGGTACAGCCGATTGAGGTCGCTCACCAGTTTCTGAACACCTTTGTGCTCGGAGTACTGCAGCAAGTACCAATCCAGTTGCTGGTCGTGGTTCCACTCGCGCCACTGGCCGAACTCACAGCCCATGAACAACAGTTTCTTGCCCGGATGCGCCCACATGAAGCTCAGGTAAGCCCGCAGGTTGGCAAATTTCTGCCAGCGGTCACCGGGCATCTTGTCGATGAGCGAATGCTTGCCGTGCACCACTTCGTCGTGGGAGATCGGCAGGATGAACCGCTCGGACCAGGCGTAGACCAGGCCGAAACTCAGCTCGTTGTGATGATGGGCGCGGTACACCGGGTCCTGCTGGATGTAATGCAATGAATCGTGCATCCAGCCCATGTTCCATTTGTAAGCGAAGCCCAGGCCACCCTGTTGCGTACTCTGACTGACGCCTGGCCATGCGGTGGACTCCTCGGCGATCACCAGGGCACCCGGTGCTTCCAGAGCCACGACGTCGTTGAGGTGACGCAGGAAGTCGATGGCTTCGAGGTTTTCTCGACCACCATGGCGATTCGGCACCCATTCGCCGGCCTTGCGCGAGTAATCGCGATAGAGCATCGACGCCACGGCATCGACCCGCAGGCCGTCGACGTGGAAATGCTTGAGCCAGTGCAACGCCGACGCCAGCATGTAGCCATGCACTTCGGTGCGACCAAGGTTATAGATCAGCGTGTCCCAATCCTGATGAAAGCCTTCCTGTGGGTTGCCGTACTCGTACAGCGCAGTGCCGTCGAATTGCGCCAGGCCGTGGGTATCAGTCGGGAAATGCGCCGGCACCCAGTCGAGGATCACCCCGATGTCGGCCTGGTGGCAGGCATTGACGAACGCCGCGAACTCATCCCCGGTGCCGTAGCGGGCGCTGGTGGCGAATTGCGAGAGCAGTTGATAGCCCCACGATCCGCCAAACGGGTGCTCCATGATCGGCATCAGTTCGATGTGGGTGAAACCCAGCTCCTTCACATACGGAATCAGCCGTTCGGCCAGTTCCGGCCAGGTGTACTGGCGAGCCACTTCGCCCAGATCATCCAGCTCGCATTGCCACGAGCCGGCGTGCAGTTCGTAAATGGACAACGGCGCGGTCGGGCGCTGACGCTCGCCACGGGACTGCATCCATTCCTGGTCCTGCCAGTCGATCTTCAGCGGTGAGGCCACTTTCGAGGCCGTGTCTGGCGGCAGCGACGTGGCGAGGGCCATGGGGTCGGCCTTCAGCGGTAGTATCCCGTCCTTGCCAAGAATTTCGTACTTGTACGCTTCCCCCGCCTGCAGGCGCGGGATGAACAGCTCCCAGACTCCGGTGGGATGACGCAAACGCATCGGATGGCGGCGACCATCCCAGACGTTGAAATCACCGACCACTGACACCCGCCTGGCATTCGGCGCCCACACGGCGAAACGCACGCCATCGACACCGTCGACCGTCATCAGCTGCGCACCCAAGCAACTGCTCAGGTCGCGGTGATTGCCCTCGGCGAACAGGTAGAGATCCATTTCACCGAGCAGCGGACCGAAACTGTACGGGTCTTCGGCGATCTGTTCGCCGCCAGCCCAGCGAGTGCGCAGCAGATAAGGTTGCGCCCGGTCGAAATGCCCGACAAACAGTCCCGGTGTCTGAGTCAACTCCAGGTGACCGAGTTCTTCTCCCGACTCCTTCGCCACTACCTGCACGCTCAAGGCGTCCGGTAGATAAGCCCGAATGAATTGTCCACCGGCACCATCGCCGTGGGGACCGAGAATTGCAAAAGGGTCGTGATGCTCGGCGCGCACCAGCGCATCGATGTCCCGCGCCCTGGGTAGCAGTGCTTCTTCATACTGACCCTGTTCCTTGTTCGAGAAACCCATGACTACTCTCCACCAAGATCGGAAAAGGGTTTAAGCCCATTCAATAACCCGTACAAACCGTGCAACGGCACGGACAGCCAAGTGGGGCGATTCTCTGCCTCGTAGGCCACTTCGTACGCTGCCTTCTCCAGACCGAACAACGCCAGCGCGGCGTCCTCGCCTTCAGGATCTTGCCATGCATGGCCAAGACTAGCTGCCGCCAGCCGATAAGCGTCAACAAATGCTTGCCGCGCTTCGCTCAAGTAGCGATCGGAAACCCGTTGGCGAGCCGCACGGGCTTCGGCAGTGTTATCAACGTTATGCACGTTGATGGCCATGGCCGCAGCGTAGTCGAAAGATCGCAAAACGCCGCTCACATCTTTAAATGGACTGTGTTTGCCACGACGTTCATGCAACGGTCGCGCCGGTTCGCCTTCGAAGTCGATCAGATACGCATCACCCTTGATCACCAGTACCTGCCCCAGATGCAAGTCGCCATGCACGCGAATCTTCAGTCCTCCCACGGATTTTTTGCCCAGTGCCTGCACATGACTGAGGATGGCTTTTTTGTAGTCCAGTAAACGGCTGACCAGGCCTTTGTCCGCCGGGTTCAGTTCGGTTTGATGGTCTTTAAGCAACTTCAACGCATGCTCGATTTGTGCCACGACATCCTTGGCCGAAGCCTGTGCCTCTTTTTGCGTAGTGACGTGCGGAGCGAAATCCGGATTGTCGCTAGGCGCCGCCAGCACCTGGTGCATTTCCCCCAGGCGCTGCCCCAGCATGGCAGCGAAATCTTTCAATTCACCGAGCGCGTTGTAGTGTTGCTCCTGCTCGGACATGGCGTCCGCCAACTCATCGCGCAGCGCTCGCTCCAGGTTGTTCTGCGTCCACTCCCAGGCGTCGCCCTGATTGCTCAAATAGCCTTGGGCAATCATCAGCAAGTTGTCCTCGCCCCTGGCGTCCTGGCGCACCACGGCACCCAGCAACGGCGAAATATTGCGGAAACCGGCGCGTGTCAGATAGGCACTCATCTCCAGTTCCGGGTGCACACCGGCGGCGACTTTGCGGATCAGCTTCAACACCAGGCTGTTGCCGATCACCACTGAACTGTTCGATTGCTCGGCAGACAGGTAACGCACTTCCGATTCAGCCGTCAGCCCCAGCTTGGCCAGTTCGGCGGTTGGCTCGAAGCGGATCTCGCCACCGTCTGACGGCAGCACCAGATGGTCCTGCATGCCCTGCAGCACGGTGTGGATGAAATTCTCGAGACTGAAGGCATCGGTGATCAAGCCGACCTGCGGCCCTCGACGAACCCGTGACAGTGCCAGCTGCTGCGGCAGTGCCGTCCCGACCTGGTCTTCAGCAATGAAGCCGAACGGCAGTTGGTAACGGCTGGTCTGGCCGCCGCTGGAGACTTCGATTTCACTCAACAGCACCGGGTGCGTGGCATCACCAAAACGCACACCATAGGCCAGGTGGACCTGCTCGATGGCCGCGTCCTTGCCGGCGAACCAGCGGCGGTTTTGCAACCAGTTGGGCAAAATGTCCTGTTCAAGCGTGTCGCGCGCCGGGGCTTCGAGCAGTTCTTCCATGCGTTTTTTCAGGACCAGCGTGGTGAAGTCCGGCAAGCTTTGGGCCGGTTCCACGTGCCAGCTCGGCATCTGGTTTTCCGTGGCCAATACGAACCAGTAGAAGCCGTAAGGCGCCAGGGTCAGGAGAAAATTCAGCTGGCCGATCGGCGGAAACGCGTTACCGCCGAGCATCTCCACCGGCACCATGCCGACGTAGGCCGACAGGTCCAGCTCCGCCGCCTGCGCACTGCGCGACACGTTGGCCACACACAGAATGATTTCGTGCCTGCCGTCCGCCCCGGTGAATTCGCGGGTATAGGCCAGGAT
The DNA here is from genome assembly GCF_008801475.1 of Pseudomonas moorei. Lineage (GTDB taxonomy): Bacteria > Pseudomonadota > Gammaproteobacteria > Pseudomonadales > Pseudomonadaceae > Aquipseudomonas > Aquipseudomonas moorei. The sequence continues at coordinate 308,651 of NZ_VZPP01000003.1, forward strand.
CCTGCGGTTGCTCGGCGCAAGCATTTTCAAGGTGCCGCGCCCGAACGCCTTGGATTGCTTGCGCACCGCGAGCATGCGCCGGGTCCAGTTCAACAGCGAATGCGGGTCGCCGGCCTGGGTTTCGACGTTGACCGAGAGATAGCCGTATTGCGGGTCCATGATCGGCGGCAGCACCAGGCTCGCCGGGTCGGCGCGGGAAAAGCCGCCGTTACGGTCGATCGACCATTGCATCGGCGTGCGTACGCCATCGCGGTCGCCCAGGTAAATGTTGTCGCCCATGCCGATTTCATCGCCGTAATACAGCGTCGGCGTGCCGGGCATCGACAGCAGCAGGCTGTTGAGCAACTCCACCCGCCGTCGATCACGCTCCATCAAGGGTGCCAGGCGCCGGCGAATCCCCAGGTTGATACGCGCACGACGATCAGCCGCGTAGTAGTTCCACAGGTAATCGCGCTCCTTGTCGGTGACCATCTCCAGGGTCAGCTCATCGTGATTGCGCAGGAAAATCGCCCACTGGCAATTGGCAGGGATTTCCGGGGTCTGGCGCAGGATGTCGGTAATCGGGAAGCGGTCTTCCTGGGCCAGCGCCATGTACATGCGCGGCATCAGCGGAAAGTGAAAGGCCATGTGGCATTCATCGCCGTTGAGGCCCTGTTTGTCGGTGTCGCCGAAATACAACTGCGTGTCTTCGGGCCATTGATTGGCCTCGGCCAGCAACATGCGGTCCGGGTAATTGGCGTCGATTTCTGCACGGATCTGCTTGAGGACGTCGTGGGTCTCGGGCAGGTTTTCGTTGTTGGTGCCGTCGCGCTCGATCAAGTACGGGATCGCGTCGAGGCGCAGACCATCAATGCCCATGTCGAGCCAGTAACGCATCACTGACAGGACCGCTTTCATGACTTGCGGGTTATCGAAGTTCAGGTCCGGCTGGTGCGAATAAAAGCGGTGCCAGAAGTACTGGCCGGCGACCGGGTCCCAGGTCCAGTTGGACTTTTCGGTGTCGAGAAAAATGATGCGCGTACCGTCGTACTTTTGATCGTCATCGGACCACACGTAGAAATCCCGCGCCGCTGAACCTTTCTTGGCCTTGCGTGCGCGCTGGAACCAGGCGTGCTGGTCGGAGGTATGGTTGATGACTAGTTCGGTGATCACCCGCAAGCCGCGTTTGTGCGCCTCGGCAATAAAGCGCTTGGCGTCGGCCATGGTGCCGTAGTCGCTGTGGACGCCGCGATATTCGGCGATGTCATAGCCATCGTCGCGCCGTGGCGAGGGGTAGAACGGCAAGAGCCAGATGGTGTTGACGCCGAGGTCGGCAATGTAATCGAGCTTGGCGATCAGGCCGGGAAAATCGCCAATCCCATCATTGTTGGAGTCGAAAAACGATTTGACGTGAACCTGATAGATCACCGCATCCTTGTACCAGAGCGGGTCCTTGATGAAAGTGGCTGCCTTGGGTTTCTTCGCCATTGGGAACTCCTTTCGCATTCGAACTAACCTCTGAGCCGATCACCCATTCAAATGTGGTTATTACCTGTGGTGGACTCAGGGCGCGGTAATCCGCCAGATCCCGAACGGCTGATGCGCCGGGTCGATCCGCATGAACTGGTACTTGCCGTACCAGGTCCAGCGATGACCGTTCATCAAGTCTTCGCCGTGGGTAGTGGCATCGTCGGGCAAGCCCATTTCCCACAGCGGCAATTCGAAATTCGCCTCCTGCGGGTGATGCGGGTCGAGGTTGACGGCCACCAGGATGAAATTGCTGCCATCGACGCTGCGTTTGCCGAAATACAGAATGTTGTCGTTCCAGGCGTTGTAGACCTTCAGGCCCAAATGCGTGTGCAGCGCAGGGTTTTGCCGGCGGATGCGATTGAGCTGGGCAATCTCCGCAATGATGTTGCCCGGCGCGGTGAAGTCCCGCGGGCGGATCTCGTACTTCTCGGAATCCAGGTATTCCTCCTTGCCCGGAATCGCTGCCGACTCACACAACTCAAACCCGGAATACATGCCCCACAACCCCGAGCCCATGGTCGCCAGTGCCGCGCGAATCAGAAACCCGGGGCGGCCGGAATCGTGCAGGAACGCCGGATTGATGTCCGGCGTGTTGACGAAGAAGTTTGGCCGGAAGCATTCACGCCATGGCGACTCGTTCAGCTCGGTGAAATAGGTCGCCAGTTCCTGTTTGGTATTGCGCCAGGTGAAATAGGTGTAGCTCTGGGAGTAACCGACCTTGCCCAGCCGCGCCATCATGGCCGGCGTGGTAAAAGCCTCGGCAAGGAAAATCACCTCGGGATACAACGCACGCACATCGGCGATCAGCCACTGCCAGAACGGCAACGGTTTGGTGTGCGGGTTGTCGACGCGAAAGAGCTTCACGCCCTCCTCGACCCAGCCCACCACGATATCGCGCAATTCAACCCACAAGCTGGGAATCGCCTCGGCGGAGTAGAAATCGACGTTGACGATGTCCTGGTATTTTTTCGGCGGGTTCTCGGCGTATTTGATCGTACCGTCAGGGCGCCAGTTGAACCAACCGGGATGCTGCTGTAGCCATGGATGGTCCTGGGAGCACTGAATGGCGAAGTCGAGGGCGATTTCCAGTCCGTATTCAGACGCGGCCACCACCAGTCGGCGGAAGTCTTCACGGGTGCCCAGTTGCGAATGAATCGCCTCATGGCCGCCCTCTTCGCTACCGATGGCGTAGGGGCTGCCGGGGTCGTTAGGCCCGGCGGTCAGGGAATTGTTCGGGCCTTTGCGATAGCTGCGACCGATCGGGTGAATCGGCGGGAAATAGAGCACGTCGAAGCCCATGTCCTGAATCATCGGCAAGCGCGAATGCACGTCATTGAAGGTGCCATGGCGAGCCGGATCATCGGTGATCGAACGTGGGAACAATTCATACCAACTGGCGAACTGCGCCAGTTCGCGTTCGACATCAACCGGAAACTCGGGGCTCAGACTCAGGTAAGCACGGTGATCGGCCTGGGCCATCAACCCGGCGCTACGGTGGTGCAGGAACAACGCGACCTGCTCGGTTTCGAGCAACCCGCACAATTCATGGTGCAGCGCCGCCAGTTGCTCGCTCAGTTGCCCCTCGGTGCGCTCGGCCGCTTGCTGAACGTGAAGGCGACCTTCCTGCAACTCCAGGCTGACGGGGACGGAGGCCATGTGCTTTTTTTCCAGCTCATGAAGGAAACTGGCGAATTGATCGATCCAGGCCTCGATACAGAACACATAACGCCCCTGGTCTTCGACGCGGAAGCGGCCTTGCCAGCCATTGTTGCCCAGGGCGGTCATGACTTCGCTGTGCCAGACCTCATCGCCCTCGGTGCGCCAACGTACCCGTACCGCGAGCCGGTCATGGCCGTCGGCATACACTTTACTGGTGACCACCACGTCCTGACCCACCACCGCCTTGACAGCGAATTGCCCGCCGTCGAGGGTCGGCATGGTGTTTTCAATCACGATCCGTGGCAGCAATAGAGCCTGCGACAGCGGCATGTGCGGGTTGTAGCTCAATTCTGTCGGTTTTTCAGTCGTCATCGAGCATCTCTCCGTTACGCCCCATGGACGCTCTTGTGTCTGGTTGTCATCCCGATTAACTCACTTAGGTTCCGAGCGCCGGGCGCCCGGAAAAGTTCATCGATAATTGGCCGGAATCAAATCCGTAGCGTGGCGGTCAATCAACTTAAGCACGACTCACGCCATGTGCCACTGGAGGCTAGACCATGACCAATCCATTCCCGGGCGAAACACCCGATCCGAACATCGACAATCCGGTAATCCCACCGACCGACCCACAACCGGTGCCCGAGCAGGAACCACCCGGCACCACGCCTCCACGGGAAGAACCGCCTGACACCATGCCGCCGGTGATTGTGACGCCGGAATGACCATAGGCTGACGATCTTTCACCGTTGTACCTGTAGGAGCGAGCCCGAATGCAATGGAATATCGAGCACCGCTGAGTACCTGGTTGCCCGCGTCATCGTTAACGACCTTTGCGAGCAGGCTCGCTCCTACAGGTGGTCGTTCTTCCTTTCGAGCATGTTCAAGATCCTCGGCACCACACTGAAAATCACCAACGCCAACGCCGTACTGAACACCGCCGTCGCCTCCCTGCCCAACCCGGCGGAGACGCCGATGGCGGCGGTCATCCATAAGCCGGCGGCGGTGGTCAGGCCTTTTACGTGGCCTTCGTCGCCTTCCTGGTTTTTCAGGATGGTGCCGGCGCCGAGGAAGCCGATGCCGGCGATGACGCCCTGCACGACCCGGCTCATGGCATCGGCCTGGGAACCGGACATCTGTGGCACCAGCACAAACAGCGCCGCGCCGAGTGCCACCAGCATGTGGGTACGTACGCCTGCGGCCTTGCCCTTGCTCTCGCGTTCGAAGCCGAGAATGCCGCCCAGGGACGCGGCGATCAGCAGGCGCACGGTGATGCGCGTCAGTTGGGAAGCGTCGCCGATGTCAGCGAATTCGGCCTGCAGGGTCACCCAGACTTCATGCCACCAGGCGTTCATGGCGCTGTCCTTGAGAAGGTCATGGAAGGTGGACAGCGACGACCATTAATCGGTTGCATAGAACGATGACCGCCGGGTGTGCCCTAAGACTGTAGATCCCGCTGAAAAGAAGGACACTCCCATGACCGTGCGCATTGAAAACCAGACCTGCTTCTTTACCACCGAAAACGGCGAAGAAATTCGTCTGTGTCCCGACGTCACCATTGTCACCGACGGGGAAAAAGCCATGTCCGCGGTAGACATCAATGGCAATCGCATTTACATCACCGAAGCAGAAGCCGACGCATTGACCGTAGCAGGCGCGGTGGACGGTCGCCGGCATCTGAAGGCGACTGACAGTGATTCGGTGATTTGACTGACCCGAATCAACATTGGCTGCAAACACCTGATATAGCCAACTGCGTGCCGCCGAGGCAGGTGCTTCAACTTGTCGCAGGATCGCATGCGAACCCCATCTGATCCGGTTTTTATTGCGATACCTGAGTCTGTTATGCAAACAGATGGCCGCTCATAGTGCTCATGCCTGATGGAGGCTGATGAGCGAAAGACCATGAGCGAGAGAATCCCCGTCCGAACCGTAGAAAGTGCCCCAATCGTAAAAACCCATGAACCTTCACGCCCCAAGATGAAGGTCAAGACCAGCGACAACCTGATCCACACCCGCAGCTTCACCGGTGTGTTCCGCACCCTGCGCATGAGCGGTGCGGGATTTCTGTTTCTGCTGTTCTTCGGCACCGTGTGGTTGAACTGGGGTGGGCGCCAAGCAGTGCTCTGGGACCTGTCCGAAAGCAAGTTCCACATCTTCGGCGCGACGTTCTGGCCACAGGATTTCATCCTGCTCTCGGCCCTGCTGATCATTGCCGCGTTCGGCCTGTTTGCGATCACCGTGTTCGCCGGGCGGGTCTGGTGTGGCTATACCTGCCCGCAAAGTTCCTGGACCTGGATCTTCATGTGGTGCGAGAAAATCACCGAGGGCGAACGTTACCAGCGCATCAAACTGCAAGCCGCGCCCTGGGGCTTGAACAAGCTCATGCGCCGCTCGGCCAAGCACACGCTGTGGCTGGCGATCAGCCTGCTGACCGGCCTGACCTTCGTCGGTTACTTCACGCCGATCCGGCCGCTGGCCGAAGAACTGCTGACCTTGCAGTTGAGTGGCGTCAGCCTGTTCTGGGTGCTGTTCTTCACCGGCGCCACCTACATCAATGCCGGTTGGCTGCGTGAAGCGGTGTGCATGCACATGTGCCCCTATGCGCGGTTCCAGAGCGTGATGTTCGACAAGGACACCCTGACCATTTCCTACGACGTCGCCCGGGGCGAAAGCCGTGGCCCGCGCAAACGCGAGGTCAAACCGGCCGAAGTCGGGCTGGGTGATTGCATTGATTGCCAACTGTGCGTGCAGGTATGCCCGACCGGCATCGACATCCGCGATGGCTTGCAGATGGAATGCATCGGCTGCGCCGCGTGCATCGACGCCTGTGATTCGATCATGGACAAAATGGGCTACGCTCGCGGGCTGATCAGCTACACCTCGGAGCACCAACTGCAAGGCGGCAAGACTCATCTGTTGCGTCCACGACTGATCGGCTACACCGCCGTGCTGCTGGTGATGATCGGCGCCTTGGTACTGGCCTTGGTCGAACGGCCAATGGTGTCGCTGGACGTCAGCAAGGACCGCGGCCTATTCCGCGAGAACAGCCAGGGGCAGATCGAAAACATCTACAGCCTGAAGATCATCAACAAGACCCAGCAGCGTCAGGACTACCGCCTGGCATTGGTCGACGGCGAAGGTTTCCAGTTGCAGGGCAAGACTGAACTGAGCCTGGCACCCGGCGAAATTGTCGATGTGCCGGTGTCGGTGGCAATGACCACGGACCGTCCGGCCAGCAGCTCGCAAAGCATCGCCTTCAAAATCGTCGACAGCGACGAACCCGGCATCTATAGCGTGGCCAAGAGCCGCTTTGTAGCGCCAATGAACCGCTGAGCCTTTAAGATGCACAGCTTTGTGGCGAGGGAAATTGCACCCTCGCCACCGTTATTCGATTCCATTGCGGGATACCGATGAAACGCTACGAAAAATTCGCCGACGACATCGCAGAACTGATCCGCTCCGGTGTCCTGGGCCCCGGACAGCGCGTGCCATCGGTGCGCTACGCCAGCCAGACCTACGGCGTCAGCCCCTCCACCGTGTTCCAGGCGTATTACCTGCTGGAGCGCCGCGGCTTGATCCGCGCCCGGCCGCGATCCGGCTACTTCGTCAATGCCCATGCACCGCGACCGTTTTCCGAGCCGGAAATCAGCAGCCAGGTCAACGAATCGACTGAAGTCGACGTCAGCGAACTGGTGTTCTCGGTCCTCGACTCGATCAAGGACCCGAACACTGTGCCCTTCGGCTCGGCGTTCCCCAGCCCGACCCTGTTTCCGCTGCAACGGCTGTCGCGATCGCTGGCCAGTGCCAGCCGCGAGATGGACCCGCGCATGGTCGTGACCGATATGTCGCCGGGCAACCCGCAATTGCGTCGGCAAATCGCCCTGCGCTACATGGTCGGCGGGCTGATGCTGCCCATGGAAGAACTGCTGATCACCAACGGTGCACTGGAAGCGCTGAATCTGTGCCTGCAAGCCGTGACCCAACCCGGCGACCTGGTGGCCATCGAAGCCCCGGCGTTCTATGCCTGCCTGCAAATCCTCGAGCGGCTGAAAATCAAAGCCGTGGAAATTCCGGTGCACCCGCGCGACGGCATCGACCTCGGCGTCCTCGCGCAAACCCTGGACCGCCACCCGATCAAGGCCTGCTGGTGCATGACCAGCTTCCAGAATCCCATGGGCGCCACCATGCCCGAGGCGAAGAAACAGGAACTGGTGGAGCTGCTGCGCCGTCACCAGGTACCGCTGATCGAAGACGATGTCTACGCCGAGTTGTATTACGGACAACAGGCACCGAAACCGGCCAAGGCGTTTGATACCGAAGGCCTGGTCATGCATTGCGGCTCCTTCGCCAAAAGCCTTGCGCCCGGTTATCGCATTGGCTGGGTGGCCGCAGGTCGTTACGCGCAGAAAATCGAACGCCTCAAACTCATGACGTCTCTGTGCGCCTCGATGCCGGCTCAGGCCGCCATTGCCGATTACCTGCAGCACGGCGGTTACGATCGGCATCTGCGCAAACTGCGCTATGCCCTGGAAGAACAACAAAGCGCGATGCTCGCGGCCATCGCTCGCTACTTTCCGGCTCAGACTCGCGTCAGTCAGCCAGCAGGCGGGTACTTTTTATGGCTGGAATTGCCGGAGCAGATGGATTCGTTGAAGTTGTTTCAAATGGCCCTGGCCCAGGGCATCAGTATTGCGCCGGGGCCGATATTCTCGCCGACCCAAAGATTCAGGAATTGCATTCGCTTGAATTACGGGAGCCCGTGGGATGAGGCGGCGGAAAAGGCGATGGAGACGTTGGGGCGGATTATTCGATCGTTCTGACGTTCAGATGTCGCTTGAAAGAACGCAATCGCGAGCAGGCTCGCTCCCACAGGGGTACACGGTCAACCTTGGGAGCGAGCTTGCTCCCAAAGGGTACACGGTCAATTGTGGGAGCGAGCCTGCTCGCGAAGAGGCCAGACCTGACAGCGACCATCCAGAGGTCTAACGTCCACCCCCCAAATCAACGAAGGTCCCGGTCGCGTACGAAGCCTTGTCCGACAGCAACCAGACTATCGCCTCGGCCACTTCATCCGGACGCCCGCCCCGGGCCATGGGTATCGCCGACTCCAGTTTGCTGACCCGATCAGGGTCGCCGCTCAGTGCGTGGAAATCGGTATAGATATAGCCGGGGCGTACGGCGTTGACGCGGATGCCTTCGCCGGCCACTTCCTTGGACAGGCCAATGGTGAAGGTGTCGAGTGCGCCCTTGGAGGCGGCGTAGTCGACGTATTCGTTGGGTGCACCCAGACGGGCGGCGACCGAGGACACATTGACGATGCTGCCGCCCTGCCCGCCGTGCTTGGGCGACATGCGCAGAATCGCATGCTTGGCGCACAGGACGGGCGCCAGCACATTGGTCTTGAGGGTTCTGAGGATACGAAATTCGGACATTTCGTCGACACGGGACTTGTGTCCCACGGTACCGGCGTTGTTCACCAGCGCGGTGACCCGGCCAAGTTCGGTATCAACCCGGTGAAACAGCGCGATCACTTCGTCTTCGATGCTGACATCGGCCCGTACGGCGATGGCCTGGGCACCCAGCGCGCGGACTTTCTCCAGCACGCCCTGCGCCGCTTGTTCATCGGCCTGATAGTTGATGCAGATCCGGTAACCTTGTTCGGCGGCCAACAGGGCTGTGGCGGCACCGATGCCGCGACTGCCGCCGGTGATGATAATGACTTTGTCCATGCAGGCTTTCCCCGTTTCAAGCGTAAGCGTTCCGGGGGCAAGAATAACCGTCCTCGTCGGTTTTTGCATGAACCTGTCGCCAGCTCCCGGATCACAAACGCCTGTCAAACCACCGCCAATTGCTCCGAACGATGGATCTCCACCATGAAACGCTCGGCGGGCAATGGATGCCCGAGCAAGTAACCCTGCAACGAGTAGCACCCGAGTTGGGTCAGGAAGTCCTGTTGCGACCCGGTTTCCACGCCTTCGGCGACGATCCGCAAACCCAGTGCCTGGCCCAGGGCGACGATGGCGGAAACAATCGCGGCATCGTCGCTGTCGCGCTCCAGGTCACGCACAAACCCTCGGTCGATTTTCAGTTCGTTGGCCGGCAGCCGCTTGAGATACATCAAACTGGAATAGCCGGTACCGAAATCATCGATGGACAGGTCAACGCCCATGTCCGACAGCGCCTGAAGTACCGTCATGCTCGCATCGGCATCGCTCATGGCGGTGGTTTCAGTGATTTCCAGGGTCAGGCTGTTGGCCGGCAGATGATGCGTGGCCAGCGCCTTGGCGACACTCTGTACCAGGCCGACATGGCAGAACTGCAAGGCGGAAAGATTCACCGCGATACGCCAGTCGGTGTAGCCAAGCACGTACCACTCGCGCATCTGGCGGCAGGCTTCATTGAGCACCCAGTCACCAATCGGAATGATCAGCCCGGTCTTTTCCGCGAGATCGATGAACTTGTCCGGCAGCAACATGCCCTGCGTCGGATGCTCCCAGCGCAACAACGCCTCGGCACCGACCGGCCGGCCGTTACCGGCGTCGAACTTGGGCTGGTAGTGAAGGCTGAACTCGTTGTGGTCCAGGGCGTTGCGCAGGTCCTGCAGCAGTTGCAGCTGTTTTCGCGCGTTGCTGTTCATCGAGGCATCGAAGAAGCTGTAACCGTTTTTGCCGGCGCCCTTGGCGTGATACATCGCCGCATCGGCATTCATCAGCAATTCGTGGGCGCTCTGGCCATTGCCCGGATACAGCGCAATACCGACGCTGGCAGAGATCTGCAAGTCATGTTCGGCGACCCGGAACGAACGGGCGATCAACCCGACCTGGCGCGCCGCGAGGCCCATGGCATCGTTTTGCTCACTCAACTGCACCAGCAACACGAACTCATCGCCGCCAATGCGCGCCAAGGTGTCCTGGCTGCGCAGGTCTTCGCGCAAACGCAGGCTGACCTCGCGCAACAGCAAGTCACCCATATGGTGACCGAAGGCGTCATTGACCGGCTTGAAGCCGTCCAGATCGATGAACATCAACGCAAAACACCCACCTTCGGCGTCCACCCTGGACATCGCCTGGTCGATGCGGTCGGCCAGCAACACCCGATTCGGCAAACCGGTCAGGGTGTCGTGCAGGGCCAGTTGGGTGAGTTCGCGGTTGGCTTCGGTCAGTGATTGGGCAAGGCTGGCGGTGCGGGCCTCCAGGCGCGCGTCGAGGATCGACGTCAACAAGGCGATGCTCAACACCGCCAGGGTGGTGATCAGCACGAGATTGTCCAGGCCTTTGCCATTCAGGCCATTGACCGCCGCGCCGCAAAAGCTGCCATCGGGAAAACGCGCAGCCGCCATGCCGGTGTAATGCATGCCGACAATGGCAATCCCCATGATGACTGCCGCACCGCCGCGGATCAGGCGCACATAAGGCGTGTGCTGACGCAAACGGAAGGCAATCCATAGCGCCGCCCCGGAGGCGCCTACCGCGATCAGCAGCGACGCGCTGAACAGCGTCGGATCGTAATCGATACCCGGCTGCATGCGCATGGCCGCCATGCCGGTGTAATGCATGGCGCTGATCCCGGCGCCCATGGCCAGCGCGCCGACAGCCAATTGCCACGCCGGCAGTTGCGGCTGACTGACCAGCCACAGGGCAAAGCCGCAAGACAGGACGCCGATCAACAGCGACAGCAGTGTCAAGGTGATGTCATAGCCCAGATCGATGGGCAATTTGAACGCGAGCATGCCGATGAAATGCATCGACCATACGCCGATGCCCATGGCGAAAGCGCCACCCGCCGTCCATAAATGCACGGCCCGCCCCTTGGCCGTGGCAATGCGTCCAGTCAGGTCGAGAGCCGTGTATGAAGCGAGAATCGCCACACAGAGCGAAATGATAACCAGGGTGGGGGAATAGCTACCGATGAGCATGAGACTTCTCGCGAGCGCCCCCCTGGATGACGATCATGCCTGGCGGGGCAAATCCGGCGATTGTACTGATTCCAAATGAGAACGCACTCACAAAATTAGCAAAAGGCCAGCAGTCCGATGAAACGCTTGTTTTAAGGTTTCACATTAACTGGACGAGTGGTTTTTAACGATCAATGTGGGGGCGGAAATAACTGCCGTTTGGCATCGTAACAAGCGTAAGTTCGCCAATTTTGCAGGTGCTGGAAAGCCAGCGCCTACAAATTGCCGCTGACCTGCAGTTGGCCATCCCACCCGCCACCCAATGCCGCAATCAACTGCACGCTGGCAATCAAGCGACTTTGCAGCAGGCTCAGGTTGCTGCGTTCATTGTTCAGGGCAGCGGCCTGGGTCACTACCACATCGATGTAGGCGATCAGACCGGCCTTGTACTGGTTCTGGGTCAAGCGCAAAGACTCACGGGCCGCATCCAGTGCCTGCTGGCGTACGACCGCTTCGTCTTGCAGCACCTTGAGCTGAACCAGGTAATTTTCCACTTCACGGAAACCATCGAGCACGGTCTGGCGGTATTTGGCCACGGTTTCATCGTAGGCCGCTTCGCTGCGGTCCACTTCCGCCGAACGTTGACCACCGTCGAACAAGGTCATGGCCAGTTGCGGCCCGACCGACCAGAAGCGGTTAGGCAAGCTGATCCAGTTGGCATACGTGCTGCTGCTGTAACCGCCATTCAGGCTCAGCGTCAGGTCCGGGTAATAGGCAGCCTTGGCTACACCGATGTTAGCGTTGGCGGCCATGACCGAACGTTCGGCGGAGGCAATGTCCGGGCGCCGTTCCAGCAGTTGCGAAGGCAGGCTCAGTGGCACTTGCGGCAATGCCGGGATGCTGTTGATTTCCGCCAGGTTGAACTCGGCGGGCGGCAAACCGATGAGTACGGCGATGGCGTTTTCGAACTGGGCGCGCTGCCAGATCAAATCGACCATATCCGCCTCGGTGCTCTTGAGTTGAGTCTGCGCCTGGGCCACCGCATCCTTGCCGGAGACCCCGGCGCGGTATTGGTTTTCGGTCATTTTCAACGAACGCTGATAGGCCTCGACCGTCGCCTCCAGCAGGCGTTTCTGCTCATCGATCACGCGCAATTGCAGGTAGTTCTGCACCAGTTCCGACTGCTGGCTCAGGCGCATCGCCGCCAGGTCGGCAAAACTGGCCTCGGCATTGGCGGTGTCGGCTTCCAGGCCGCGACGCAGTTTGCCCCAGACATCGGCCTCCCAACTCACGCCGGCCTGGGCCGTATAGGTGTCACGAATGCCGCTGGAAGAACTGGTCAGGCTGGAATTGCTGCTGCCGGTGCCCTGGCTGGAGCGGTTCTTGCCGACGGTCAGGTCCACCGTCGGGAAAAACGCGCCTCGGGCGCTGCGCACAAGGGCCTGGGCCTGGCGATACTGGGCTTCGGACTGCGCCACGGTCTGGTTGGACGCATTGAGTTTCTCGACCAGACCATTGAGTTGCTGATCACCATACAACTCCCACCACGCGCCGCGGGCCAGGGAATCGCTCGGATTGGCCTGACGCCAGCCGGCCGCTTCCTTGTACTGCGCCGGCGTGGCGGTTTGCGGGCGCTGGTAATCGGGGCCGACGGCACAGGCACTGAGCATCACCACGCACAGCGACAGGCTCAACAAACGCGAGCCTCGAGCCGCGATCATCGGTGCAGCCAGGTTGTAAAGCGAACGGTCAGTCATAGCGGAGTTTCCAGAGCAGCATCGGTACGCACCCCACGCCAATGGTTGAAACGATGGCGCAGCTTGTCGAGATAGAGGTAAACCACCGGGGTTGTGTAAAGGGTCAACACTTGGCTGAAGATCAGCCCGCCGATAATGGTCAGGCCCAGTGGCTGGCGCATTTCCGCCCCTTCTGCACGGCTGAGCAACAATGGCAAGGCGCCGAGAATCGCCGCCAGGGTGGTCATAAGAATCGGCCGCAAACGTTGCAAACAGGCGTTGCGGATCGACTCCAGCGGCGCCATGCCTTGCTGGCGTTCGAGTTGCAGGGCCAGGTCGATCATCAGGATGGCGTTTTTCTTGACCACGCCGATCAGCAGGAACAGGCCCAGCAACGAGATCAGGCTGAACTCCCCGCCCAAGGCATAGATGGACAGCAAGGCGCCGACACCGGCCGAGGGCAAGGTCGACAGAATGGTCAGCGGGTGGATGTAGCTTTCATACAGCACACCCAATACCAGGTACACCGCCACCAGCGCGCCAAGGATCATGAACGGCTGACTCTTCTGGGTGGCGGCAAAGGCATCGGCGGTGCCGGCCATTTTCACGATCACGTCTTCCGGCATGCCCAGCCTGGCAATCGCCCGCTCGATAGCCGCCGTGCCCTGCTCCACCGTGACCCCTTCGGCCATGTCGAAGGAAATGCTTTCGGAAGCGAACTGGCCTTCGTGGCTGACCCGGTCATCTTCCAGGCTGTTTTCATAGTGAGCGATGGTCGACAGCGGAATCCGCTCACCCGCAGCGGTAATCACCTGAACCTGCTTGAGGGTGATCGGGTCCTGGGCGTATTTCGGGTTGACCTCCATCACCACCTGGTACTGGTTGAGGCTGTCGTAGATGGTGGAAATCTGCCGCTGACTGTAGGCGTTGTTCAGCACCGCCGTGACCATGTCCATGTCGACCCCGAGGCGCTTGGCCTGGTCGCGGTCGACAATCAAGGTCACCTGTTGGGCACCACGGCCTTCACGGGCGTCAATCGCGGTCAGCTCCGGCAAAGCCCTCAGCGCGGTGACGACTTTCGGGTACCACTCGCGCAACTCGCCAAGATCAGCGCTTTGCAAAATGTAGGAATACTGCGATGTGGTCTGTTCACGGCCACCACCGAATTGCAGGTCCTGGTCGGCCATCAGCATCAGTTGCGCCCCGGCGACCTTGGGCATTTCCTTGCGTAGACGTTCGATGACCTTCTGCGCCGAGATATTGCGTTCCTTGATCGGTTTCAACCGCACCAGCATGAAGGTGTTATTGGTGCCGTTGGTGCCACCGATGAAACCGGCGACGCTTTCCACGGCTTCGTCCTTGAGCACGGCGCGGCGGAAGGTCTCCATTTTCGGCTGCATCACGCTGAACGACAGGCCGTCGTCGCCGCGCACAAAACCGATCAACTGGCCGGTGTCCTGTTGCGGCATAAAGGTTTTCGGCACGACCACGTACAGGGCAACGTTGACGCCAACGGTCACCAGCAGACTCAACAAGGTCAGCCGCCGATGGCGCAACACCCAGTCGAGGCTCGTCGCGTATTTAGCGACCAGCCATTCGTTGGCCTGGCGGCTCCAGCGTTGCAAGCGGTTTTCCTGGCCCGGCACATGGGGCTTGAGCCAACGCGCGCAAAGCATCGGCGTGAGTGTCAGCGAGACCACCAGCGACACCACGATCGACGCCGCCAGGGTGATCGAAAACTCACGAAACAGACTTTCAATGATCCCGCCCATGAACAGGATCGACAGGAACACCGCCACCAGTGACACGTTCATTGACAGCAGCGTGAAGCCGACTTCCCGGGCGCCGAGGTAGGCCGCCTTCATTGGCCGTACACCTTCGTCGATGTGCCGGGAAATGTTCTCCAGCACGACGATGGCATCGTCCACCACCAGCCCGGTGGCCAGAATCAGCGCCATCAGCGACAGGTTGTTCAGCGAGAAGCCATAGAGGTACATCACCGCAAAGGTGCCGACCAGCGACACCGGCACCGCCAGGGTCGGAATCAGCGACGCACGGAAGTTACCGAGAAACAGGAACACCACCAGAATCACCAGGGCCACGGCGATCAGCAGGGTCATCTCCGCTTCGTGCAGCGTGGCCTTGATCACCGGCGAGCGGTCCATGGCCAGGTTCAGTTTGACGCTGGCCGGCAGCACCGCCTGCAACGCCGGCAGCTGCGCCTTGATCTCGTTGACCGTCTCAATGATGTTGGCGCCGGCTTGCCGGTTGATGACCAGCAATACCGCCGAATCGTTGTTGAAGAATCCGCTGTTGTAACGGTCCTCGACGCCGTCGCTGACCTTGGCCACATCCTTAAGGCGCAGGGCTGCACCGTCGGCGTAGTGAATGATCAGCGACTCATAGTCCTTGGCTTTTTCCAGTTGGTCGTTGGCCTGGACTTGCCACAAGCGCTGGCTGTCCTCCACCGAGCCCTTGGGCCGGCGCACGTTGGCATTGGCGATGGTGTTGCGCACATCGTCCAGCGCCACGCCGTACTGATTGAGCGCCTGGGGTTCGAGCTCGATGCGCACCGCCGGCAGCGAACTGCCACCGATCTGTACCTCACCGACACCCTGCACCTGGGACAGGCTCTGGGACAGGATGGTCGACGCCAGGTCGTAGAGCTGGCCTTTTTCAAGTACGTCCGAGGTCAGCGACAGCACCATGATCGGCGCCTGGGACGGGTTGACCTTCTTGTACGTTGGCATGCTGCGCATGCCGCTGGGCAACAGGTTACGCGAGGCGTTGATCGCCGCCTGCACTTCCCGCGCCGCGCCGTTGATGTCGCGGTCGAGGTCGAATTGCAGGATCACCCGGGTCGAGCCCTGGCTGGAGCGGCTGCTCATGGTATTGACCCCGGCGATGGCGCCGAAGGAACGCTCCAGCGGCGTGGCCACGGTGGACGCCATGACCTCCGGGCTTGCGCCTGGCAGGCTGGCCTGCACCACGATCACCGGAAAGTCCATTTGGGGCAGCGGCGACACCGGCAACAGGCCGAAACTGACACCGCCCAGCAACATGATCGCCAGGCTCAGCAACATGGTCGCGACCGGGCGCCTGATGAAAGGACCGGAGAGGTTCATGGCTGCTCTACCGCTTCCACCGGCTCAGGCTTGCGACCCCAGCGCCGACCGAGGCGATCGAAGTAGAGATAGATAACCGGCGTAGTGAACAGCGTCAGCACCTGACTGACCAACAAGCCGCCGACCATCACCAGACCCAGCGGTTGACGCAATTCCGCCCCGGAACCGGTGGCCAACATCAGGGGCACCGCGCCAAACAGGGCCGCCAGGGTGGTCATCAGGATTGGCCGGAAACGCAGCAAGGCCGCCTGGTAGATGGCCGTTTCAGGGGCCATGCCCTGATTGCGCTCGGCGTCGAGGGCGAAGTCGATCATCATGATGGCGTTCTTCTTCACGATCCCGATCAACAGGATGATGCCGATGATCGCGATCATGCCCAGGTCATTGCCGCTGAGGATCAACGCCAGCAACGCACCGACTGCCGCCGAGGGCAGGGTCGAGAGAATGGTGATCGGGTGAATGTAGCTTTCGTACAGCACGCCCAACACGATGTACATGGTCACCACCGCCGCCAGGATCAGCAGCAGGGTACTCGACAGCGACGCCTGGAAAGCCTCGGCCGCGCCCTGGAACTGGGTCTGCACGCCAATCGGCATGCCGATGTCCTTCTGTACCTGTTCGATGATCTGCACCGCATGCCCCAGCGCCACGCCGGGCGCGAGGTTGAACGACATCATCACCGCCGGGAACTGGCCGATATGGGTGATCGCCAGTTGCGCCTGGCGCTCTTCGATGTGCGCCAGGCTGGACAGACGCACCTGACCGCCATCGGTGGTCTTGACGTGGATCTGCTCCAGCGCCTGCGGGCCGATCTTCTCCCCGGACTGTGATTGCAGCACCACGCGGTATTGGCTGGCCTGGGTGTAAATGGTGGAAATCTGCCGCTGGCCGAAGGCGTCATACAGCGCATCGGTGATGTTCGACACCGACACCCCGACCCGCGACGCGGCATCCCGGTCGATCACCAGATAGACCTGCAACCCCTTGTCCTGCAGGTCGCTGGCGACGTCGGTCAGTTCCGGCCGTTGCGCCAGGGCCTCGACCAGCCGCCCGCTCCACAGGCTGAGCAATTCGGAGTCCGGCGACGACATGCTGAACTGATATTGCGTACGGCTGACACGGTCCTCGATGGTCAAATCCTGCACCGGCTGCATGAACAGGCGAATGCCGACCAGTTTGTCCAGCTCCGGTTGCAACCGGGCAATCACTGCCGTAGCACTCAGGTCGCGCTCGCTGTGGGATTTGAGATTGATCAGCAACCGACCGCTGTTGAGCGTGGAGTTGTCGCCATCGACACCGATGTAGGACGACAGGCTTTCAACCGCCGGATCGGCCAGGATCACCTTGGCGAGTTCCTGCTGGCGTTCGCTCATCGCGGCGAAGGAAATCGACTGCGGCGCCTCGGAAATGCCCTGGATCACCCCGGTGTCCTGTACCGGGAAGAAGCCCTTGGGCACGGCGATGTACAGCAATACCGTCAGCGCCAGGGTGCCGATGGCCACCAACAGGGTCAGCGGTTGGTGCTTGAGCACCCACTGCAATTTGCGCCCGTAGGCCGTGATCATCCAATCGATGAACGCGCCACTGGCCCGATAGAAACGGCCTTGTTCTTCTTCCTTGGGTTCTCGCTTGAGCAGCCGCGCGCACATCATCGGCGTCAGGGTCAGGGACACCACCAGGGAGATCAGGATCGCCACCGACAGGGTGATGGCGAATTCGCGGAACAACCGCCCCACCACGTCCGCCATGAACAGCAGCGGGATCAACACCGCGATCAGCGACAGGGTCAGGGAAATCAGGGTGAAGCCGATCTGCTTGGCGCCCTTGAGTGCCGCATTCAAAGGGCTGTCGCCCTCTTCGATGAATCGGGCAATGTTTTCCAGCATGACGATCGCGTCGTCCACCACGAAACCGGTGGCGATGGTCAGGGCCATCAAGGTGAGGTTGTTGACCGAGAAGCCCGCGAGGTACATCACGCCAAAGGTGCCGATCAGCGACAGCGGCACGGCCACCGACGGAATGATCGTGGCGCTTGCCCGACGCAGAAACAGGAACGTCACCATCACCACCAGCGCGATGGCGATCAGCAACTCGTGCTGCACGTCCTTGACCGAGGCGCGGATGGTCTGGGTGCGGTCAGTCAGCACCGTCACGTCGAGGCCGGCCGGCAGGTTGTCGGTGATGCTCGGCAGCAAGGCCTTGATCCGGTCGACCACCTCGATGACGTTGGCCCCGGGCTGGCGCTGGATATTCAGCAACACCGCCTGGTTTTCGTTGGCCCACGCCGCCAGACGCTCGTTCTCGGCGCCGTCGACGATTTCGGCCACGTCCTTGAGACGCAACGGTGCGCCGTTGGCGTATGCCAGGATCAGGTTGGCGTAGTCCTTGGGCGACGTCAGTTGATCGTTTGCATCGAGCATCGAGACCCGCGTCGGGCCATCGAAGTTGCCCTTGGGCTGGTTGACGTTGGAGGCGCCAATCAGCGTGCGCACGTCCGACAGGTTCAGGCCGTTGGCCGCCAGGGCCTCGGGATTGACCTTGATCCGCACCGCCTGACGCTGACCACCGGCGATGCTGACCATGCCAACGCCGCTGATCTGGGCGATTTTCTGTGCCATGCGGGTGTCGACCAGGTCGTTGAGCTTGGGCAGCAGCATGGTCTTGGACGTGATGGCCAGGGTCAGCACCGGCGTATCGGCCGGGTTGACCTTGTTGTACACCGGCGGCGCCGGCAGGTCCTTGGGCAGCAGGTTGGTCGCGGCGTTGATCGCGGCTTGCACCTGCTGCTCGGCGACGTCCATGTTGATGTCGAGGCTGAAACGCAGGGTCAGCACCGAGGCGCCACCGGAGCTGGTGGACGCCATTTGCGTCAGGCCGGGCATCTGCCCGAACTGCCGTTCGAGCGGAGCGGTGACGGCGCTGGTCATGACGTCCGGGCTGGCGCCGGGGTAAAGGGTCATGACGCGGATGGTCGGGTAATCGACCTGAGGCAACGCCGAGACCGGCAACAGCCGATAAGCGATCACGCCGGCCAGAACGATGGCCAGCATGCTCAGGGTGGTCGCTACCGGGCGAAGGATGAACAGCCGCGAGAGATTCATGCGCCGCCCTTTTTCGCCTTGTCGGTGGTCTGTTCAGTCGTACTGGCCGCCGATTTGCCTTGCAGGTGGCCAGCCGGACTGGCCGGCACGTCCTCGGGGGTGTTGACCACTTCCACGTCGCTGCCGTCCTTGAGACGGTCGGTGCCCTCCAGCACCACGCGATCACCCGCGGAAAGGCCTTCGGTGACCACGGTGTTTTCACCGTCGCTGGCGCCGATTTTCAACTGGCGAATCTTGACCTTCTTGTCGCCGTCCAGGGCATAGACGAACGTGCCGTTTGTACCGAACTGGATGGCCGCAGAAGGTGCGAGCACCACGTCTTTGAGGGTGTCGGCCAACAGGCGCACATTGACGAACTGGTTGGGGAACAGCGACTGATCGCGGTTTTCGTAGCGCGCCTTGAATTTCAGGGTCCCGGTGGTGACGTTGATCTGGTTGTCCAGACTCTGCAACACGCCGGTGGCCTGCAGCTTGGTATCACCACGATCCCAGGCTTCGGCCGGCAGCCTCGCGCCACTGCGATAGCGGGCCAGCACGACGTCAAGGCTGCTTTCCGGCAGGGTGAAGGCTACGCTGATCGGTTGGATCTGGGTGATGACTGCCAGTGCCGTCGTATCGTTGGCCGCGACCAGGTTGCCGATGTCCAGTTGCCGCAAACCGATGCGTCCGGCGATCGGTGCACGGATCCGGGTGAATTCGAGATTGAGCTTGGCGTCGTTGACCGCCGCCTGATTGGTCTTGACCGTGCCTTGGAACTGTCCCACCAGTGCTTCGGCGGTGTCCAGGGTTTGCTTGGCGATGCTGTCTTCACGGTACAGGCCGCGATAACGCTCGACGTCCACCTGGGCGTTTTTCAGCTGTGCCTGGTTCTGCAGCAAGGTGCCTTCGGCCTGAAGCAAGGCGTTCTGGTACGGACGTGGATCAATCTCGGCCAGCAGATCGCCAGCTTTGACCATCTGCCCTTCTTCGAAGTAGATCTTGACCAGTTCACCGCCGACGCGGCTGCGCACGTTGATGGTATTCAGCGCCGTGACGGTGCCCAAAGCCTTGTAGTACAGCGGGAAGTCACCCTTGACCGCCGGCGCCACTCGCACCGGAACCGGCCCTGTCGCACCGCCGAAGCCGGGACGCATCGCGCCCGACCTGCCCGTGTGTCCGGCAACGGCTTTTTGCCCCGCAGCGTCTTTCGGCACCGCGCTGCCAGGCCAGAACTTCCAGCACAGACCAGCGATGACCAAGAGTACGAGCAGGCCAAACAGCCAGCGACGGGGACTACGGGGGGTGGAGGATTGCATTGAGTGATCAACCATTAGGCGCGTGGGCTTCTTTTTTACATGAGGCTGAACGATAAGCACTGGCGGGTATTAAGCAAAGCGCCTTTACCGGCAATTTACCTTCGGCTTACGTAACAGAAGACTTATCTAAGACACTGAAGCACAAATGAAAACGGCCTGGGGAGGGCCAGGCCGTTAAACTTTGTAAAGGTATGCTTATTTCAGTACAGCAAGTGCCGCTTCGTAGTTCGGTTCTTCAGCGATTTCCTTGACCAGTTCGCTGTGCAGCACGTTGTCGTTCTCGTCCAGTACCACCACGGCGCGGGCGGTCAGGCCTTTGAGCGGGCCGTCAGCGATGGCCACGCCGTAGTTCTGGATGAATTCGGCACCGCGCAGGGTCGACAGGTTCTGGACGTTTTCCAGACCTTCCGCGCCGCAGAAACGGGCCTGGGCGAACGGCAGGTCAGCGGAGATGCACAGCACCACGGTGTTGGCCACGTCGTTGGCCTGGGCGTTGAACTTGCGCACGGAGGTGGCGCAGGTCGGGGTGTCGACGCTTGGGAAGATGTTCAGCACTTTGCGCTTGCCGGCGAAGTCTTTCAGGGTGACGTCGGACAGATTGCCGGCAACCAGGGAAAAGGCTGGCGCCTTGGAACCGGCTTGAGGCAGTTGGCCGTTGACTTGAACCGGGTTGCCTTTAAGAGTGACTTGAGCCATGAACGGAGTCCTTCTGAACGTTTGTGGTAGAGAATTTTGAAGAGGTCGAAGTTAACCACGAAATTGTCCGACGACCTACTCTGGATACAAATTGTGACCAGTCGTCGAGCAATCTGAAACCCGGTGTTTGCACAATCACCACAAGACCCTGTGGAAGCCGGGCTTGTCCGACCCATTAGGCAATCGCCCTCCCCAGCCGCCTCCCGGCGCTCATCACGAAAGCCCCGCATCGACCTCGTTGGTGAATTTTTTTGCAACAGTGTCGATTAGGCCCTCCGCCGTACGACTATAAATTGAAGCACTCTAATCCAGCGGAGATTAAAACCATGCGATTCATGATCATCATCAAAGCCAGCCAGGACTCCGAAGCCGGTGTCATGCCCAGCAACGAACTGCTGACCGCCATGGGCAACTACAACGAAGAACTGGCCAAGGCCGGCATCCTCGTCGCGGGCGAAGGCCTGCACCCCAGCAGCAAAGGCGCCCGCGTGCGCTTCTCGGGCGACAAGCGCACGGTGATCGACGGCCCGTTCGCCGAAACCAAGGAACTGATTGCCGGCTACTGGCTGTGGCAGGTGAAGTCCAGGGAGGAAGCCATCGAGTGGGTCAAGCGCTGCCCCAACCCGATGCCGGGTACCGAGGCCGAGATCGAAATCCGCCAGGTGTTCGAGATGGAGGATTTTGGCGAAGAATTCACGCCGGAACTGCGCGAGCAGGAACAGCGGGCGTTTGGGCAGAAGAAGTGCTGAGCAACGAGTCAGGACAGTGGCGGGCTCGCCCCCCGACATCGACAACCGGACCCTGCTCGAATACACCTGTGAATTGCTGGCTTCGGGTGCGCGGACGCCCCGCAATCGTCGATCCGTTTTCTCGATAAATCGCGTCTACCCCGTTGAGGGGTCGCTCCACTGCCCAACAGGGGAAAGTCCCTCGCCATGGATCCTTGAAACCCGCCTTTTGTGTTCTCACAGACGGCGGGTTCCCTCGTTTCAATACGCGCGCTCACGTCCAACCCACTGAATCGCATTAACTTTCTAGTACACGAAAAAGGTGAGATTTTGCACACAAAACCAAAGAATTAATCCCTTCGACTGGCTAAACGGTGGTGAGCTGCTAGCGTCAACAAGACGTGTCCTACAGGCTGGATAGCAAAGAGACTACGTCGTAACGGCCGCCAAGTGCCGAGTTGTCTATATGAGCCACCAAGGAACCGGGGAATCATGGCGAATAAAAAGGGGATGCACGTCTGTCTTTTGGCGACTTTGCCTGTGCCTGGCTTTTACGCCCAGGTGGACAACACCGAGACTGCCGACACCATCAACAACCTGCAGTACCTTGCGCCCGCTCCCCACCTGCTGGACCAATGCGCCCTGAAGCTGCATACAGCCACCCACTTCCCGGCCAACGCCCGATTCGATCTACATCGCAGTGACTTTCGCTCAAACGCCAACTGGGTGTTCGACATTCAAAATCACCCTCACGCCCCCTCGGTTTGGGGGGCGGCAAAACCTGCAAACCCCGGCCTAATACCATTAATGCCTTCTTCGAACCGCATGGACCGTGAATAACGGTCAGCAAGGAGCTTTTATGCACGGTGCCATTCGCGTAGCCGGTTTCAGCCTGATGACGATGTTCGTCAGTTGTGGTGTCGGTGCTCAGGACCTCGACACCCGAATCGGCAAAATTGCCATGGAGGGCGAGCTGCCAGCCCACGAATCCATTGCCAAACTGTATGCCGAACTGGATTTCCAGCAGGCCACCCAAAGTTACCTCTGGGCCTTGCCGCTGGTGTCTTACGCCCAATGGCAGGCAGAATTCCGCGACAAACTGGGT
Source organism: Pseudomonas moorei (assembly GCF_008801475.1). GTDB lineage: Bacteria > Pseudomonadota > Gammaproteobacteria > Pseudomonadales > Pseudomonadaceae > Aquipseudomonas > Aquipseudomonas moorei. Next base: position 331,499 of record NZ_VZPP01000003.1, read on the forward strand.
GCCCGCAGCGGCGACCTGATGGTGCTCAACAGCTACGAAGACAAGCTCGGTGTGATCACCGCCAACGCCACCACACCGTACATCCTCGGTTTCGTCGATCTCAATGAAACCGGCCCGCTGGTCATCGAATTGCCGCCCGGCCCGACCGCAGGGGGCGTCGGTGATTTCTGGCAGCGCGCAATCATCGACATGGGCCAGACCGGCCCCGACAAGGGCCAGGGCGGCAAATACCTGGTGCTGCCACCAGGCGTCGAACCGCCGGCCGATGCCGGCAAGTATTACCTGGCCAAATCGGAAACCATGAACGTGCTGGTAGGTTTTCGCGTGCTCGATCCGGACCCGGCCAAAGGCACGGCACTGGTCGAACAGTTCAAGATGTATCCCTACGCCAAACGCGCCGATCCGGCAAAGACCAAACTGCTCTCTCCTGGTGGCAAAGCCTGGTCCGGCACCCAGCCACGCGGCCTGGCGTATTGGCAGCGCCTGCACCAGATCATCCAGAAAGAACCGGTCAACGAACGTGACCGCTTCTACATGGCCATGCTCGCCAGCCTTGGCATCGAGAAAGACAAACCGTTCAACCCGACCGAAGCCCAACACAAGGCCCTGGAGCAAGGAGCCCTGGTGGGTGAACTGATCGCCAAGGCCAACACGTTCGCCAAACGTTTCCCCGGCGCACAGTACTGGCCGGACCGGCGATGGGACACCGTGCTGAACATCGCCGAGCCGTCGCAGCGCGTGGCCTATTACGACCAGTTGTGGGAACGCAGTGCCTGGTTTTACGAAGCGGTCACCAACACCAAAGGCATGGTTTCCAAAACCCCGGGCCTGGGCCAGACCTACCTCGGCGCTTACACCGACGACAAGGGCAACTGGCTCGACGGCGGCAAGCACTATCGCCTCCACGTCGGCGCCAACCCGCCAGCCAAGCAGTTCTGGTCGTTGACCGTGTACGACACCGACAGCCGTTGCCTGATTGATAACCCACAACGCAAAGCCGACCTGTCGTCACGCCAGGACCTGAAAAAGAACACCGATGGCTCAGTGGACCTGTACTTCGGCCCGACCGCGCCAAAAGGCTTCGAGAACAACTGGGTGCAAACCCTGCCGGGCAAACACTGGTTCAGCTACTTCCGCCTGTATGCCCCGACTGAAGCCTATTTCAACAAGACCTGGAAACTCGACGACATCACAGCCGTGAAATGACGGGCAGGATTTCAACAAGGACCCACCATGAATAAGCGCAATTTACTGTTGAGCGGTCTGGCCCTGGCCCTGAGCACCAGCGCCTCGGCCAACTTCACCGCCACCCCGGAAGAAGCCCGGAGCATTGCCAAGGAAGCCTATCTATATGGTTTCCCCGTAGTGGAGATGTACAAGACGCTGTACACCCAGGCCGTGGACAAGAAGAGCCCGAACTTCAAGGCACCGTTCAACCAGATCGGCAACACCGCCAAGGCGTTTACCGCCAGGGACACCGCGTTCGTCACGCCAAATGCCGACACGCCCTATTCCTTCGTCTGGATGGATCTGCGCGCCGAGCCCCTGGTGCTGACCTTGCCGCCCATCGAAGAGCACCGTTACTACTCGGTGCAATTGATCGACGCCTACACGCAGAACTTCGCCTACCTGGGAACCCGCAGCACCGGCAACAATGGCGGCCACTACATGATCGCCGGGCCCAACTGGCAGGGTCAGCAACCGCTGAACATCGACCGCCTGCTGCGTAGCGAAAGCAACATCGCCTACGCGCTGTATCGCACCCAGTTGTTCGATGACAAGGACCTGGCCAAGGTCAAGCAGATCCAGAAGGGTTACAAGGTCGAAACCCTGAGCCACTACGACAAGCAAAAGGCGCCACCGGCTGCGCCGAAGATCGACTGGCCGAAACCCACACCGACCATGAGCGACACCCCGGACATCTTCCGTTACCTGAACTTCATGCTGTCCTTCGCACCCTCCCAGGACGTGGAAAAGGACCTGCTGGGGCGATTCGCGAAAATCGGCATCGAAGCCGGCAAGCCGTTCAACGTCAACACCCTCAGCCCGGACCAGCGCAAGGCCCTGGAGGACGGCATCAGCGACGCCAAGGCCGAGTTCGCCGAATTCAAGAAAACCAAAGTCGACACCCACGAAGTCTCCAGCGGTGACGTGTTCGGCACCCGCGACCACCTCAAGGGCAATTACCTGTACCGCTACGCCGGCGCCAACATGGGGATTTTCGGCAACTCCGCCGAAGAAGCGGATTACATCGGCTATTTCGTCGACAAGGACGGGCAACCGGTCGATGCCTCGAAACACGATTACACCCTGCACTTCGACAAAGACGCCCTGCCCCCGGCCGACGCGTTCTGGTCGCTGACGATGTACGACGGCCAGAACAAACTCCTGGTGGCCAACCCGCTCAATCGCTACCTGATCAACTCGCGCATGCTGCCTGACCTCAAACGCGATACCGACGGTGGCCTGACCCTCTATGTACAGCACCAGGCGCCGGCCAAAGACCTGCAAAGCAACTGGCTGCCGGCACCGAACGGTCCGTTCTACGGCGTACTGCGCCTCTACCTGCCCAAACCGGAAGTCACCAATGGCCAATGGAATATGCCGTTGCTGACCCCTGTAGACCAAAAAGACAAATAAGCGGAGTCAGTGATGATCAGGCCTTCAGTAGTGCGCCCTTTGTTGGCGCTGTGCATGGTTGGGGGTAGCCCGCTGGTGCTGGCAGCCGAGGGCGGCGTTGGCCGGCCGATCACCGGTCAGCAGGTATTTTCCAATGCGGGGGTTATTCCGCCGGCACCGGGCTGGGTGATGTCCCTGACCAGCATCTGGTACGACGGCGATCTCAAGGGCAACACCCAAGTGCCGATTGTCGGTGCCTTGAGTACCGGGGTGGACATGAAGGTGTCCTACACCATGGCCAACTTCACCCGTATCTGGGACACCGGCAAGGGAAGCTGGAACTATGCCTCGGCCATTGGCGTGCCGGTGCAATACACCGACGTCACCGCGAGCATCAGCGGCCCCCGTGGCCGCACGCTGGGCAATGAAGACACCGGCACCCAGTTCGCCGACATGCTGGTGACACCGATTGCCGCCGGCTACCACTTCGACGAGGTCAACCACCTCTCCTTGTCCCTGCCGATCTACGTGCCGACCGGTGCCTACAACGACAATCGCCTGGCCAACCCCGGACAGAACACCTACACCTTCATGCCCACCGTGGCGTTTACCCACGCGGACGGCAAGGGCGGCGAGTTCACGTTGTCGGGCGGGCTGGAGTTCTATACCGAAAACAATGCCACCGATTATAAAAACGGCGACATCTTCACCCTCGACGCCCTGTGGACCCATGGTTTCGGCAACGGCTGGAACGCCGGTCTGGTTGCCGGTTACATCCAGCAGATCACCGATGACTCCGGCAGTGGCTCTACCACTGGCTTTCGCGGACGTTCGGTGGGGGCCGGCCCTTCCGTGGGCTGGAGCGGCAAGTTCGCCGATGCCCAGGCCAGCGTCAGCGCCCGCTGGGTGCCCGAGTTCGACACCAAGAACCGGCCGGAAGGCAATGGTTTCAACATCAACCTGACCCTCGCGTTTTTCTAGGAGATCGCCAGGGATGATCATCAGCGCCCGCTGGAAATTCCGCCCGTCTTCCACCCCGGTCATTCCGACCTTTATGTTTTGAGCGAGGAGTAACCCATGACCGCACTCAATGACCTCAACGCCCTTCAAGCCAGCATCGCCGAAGCCGTACTGGGCCAGGACCAGGTGATTCGGCAGATCCTCCTGGGCCTGCTGGCCAATGGGCACTTGCTCCTGGAAAGCCTGCCGGGGCTGGCCAAGACTCGCACGGTGAAGGCACTGGCCAAACACCTGGACGCGAAGATGAGCCGCATCCAGTTCACCCCGGACTTGCTGCCGTCGGACATCACCGGCGCCGAGGTGCTGCATCAGGTCGAGGGCAAAAACGAGATCCGCTTCCAGCCGGGCCCGCTGTTCGGCAACCTGATCCTGGCCGACGAAATCAACCGCGCCCCGGCCAAGGTCCAGGCGGCGTTGCTCGAAGCCATGGAAGAGCGGCAAATCACCGTGGCCGGCAACAGTCATGCGCTACCGGAACTGTTCATCGTTGTCGCGACACAGAATCCCATCGAACAGGAAGGCACCTACCCGCTGCCCGAAGCGCAGATGGACCGCTTTCTGATGAAAGTCCTGCTGGATTACCCCAGCGCGACAAACGAGAGCCAGGTGCTGCGCTTGTTGCGCGAGGAGGAACAGGCACTCGGCGCCAAGACTGCTCCAGTGCAGGGCTTCGCCCTGGCCCAGGACGTGATCTTCGCCGCGCGCCGGGAAGTCAGCGCGGTGCACGTCTCCCCGGCCATCGACCGCTACTTGATCGACATCATCAATGCCACCCGCCATCCGGCCGATTACGACGCCGACCTCGGGCGCTGGATCAATATCGGTGCCAGTCCTCGCGGCGGTATCGGCCTGGACCGCTGCGCCCGCGCCGACGCCTGGTTGCAGGGCCAGGACTTCGTCTCACCGGATAACGTGCGCGCCGTGGTGCACCCGGTACTGCGCCATCGCCTGCAACTGAGTTATGACGCGGTGGCCGATGGCGTAACGGCTGATCAGGTGCTCGATCGGTTGCTCGATAAAGTGGCAATTCCCGCATGAACGCCGACGGCCTGGTCTATGTCTCTCTGGCGCAATTGATGGCGCTGGAATTCAAGGCCCGTGACTTGAGTTTTCTTGCGCGTCAGCCCCGGGGCAGCATCCTGGCCGGCAACCATGCGTCGCGCCTGCGGGGCCGTGGCCTGAACTTCGATGAATTGCGCCGTTACCAGCCCGGGGACGATTTGCGTCACCTCGACTGGCGTGCGTCGTTGCGCACCGGCAAACCGGTGGTGCGCACCTTCACCGAAGAGCGGGACCGTCCGGCGTTGATTGTCGTGGATCAGCGCATGTCGATGTTTTTCGGCTCGCAACGCAGCTTCAAATCCGCCGTCGCCGCTGAACTCGGCGCCCTGGCGGCGTGGATGGTGTTCAACGCCGGGGACCGGGTCGGTGGGCTGGTGTTCAACGACCAACGCATCGACCGCATCGCGCCGTTGCGCAGCCGCAAGCGGATCGAAGCGTTGTGCAGCCGTATCGCCCAGCAAAACCAGGCACTGAATGCGGCCAACCCGGATGCCGAAGGCGAAGAGCAACTCGACAAGGTGTTGCAGCAGTGCCTGGCCCTGGCGGGGCACGATCACCTGATCTGCATCGTCAGCGACTTTGCCGGGGCCGGTGAACGAACCTTGCAGCTGATGCGCCAATTGGCCACGCACAACGATGTGATCGCCATGCAGGTCTACGATCCGCTGGCCCTGAACCTGCCGAAAAACGGCCGCTTGCTGATCACCCAAGGTGAGTTGCAGGTAGAGCTGGCGGTGGAGCGCCGTCAGGTGAACCAGCCTTTGGGAGACTTTCTCAGTGGCCGGCTGAAGGACGTTGCAACGCTGTTGCGGCGCAGTCGGGTGCCTTTGATGATGTTCAGCACCGCCACCGAGGCACAGCAACAATTGCGCGCCGAGCTGGGCAAACTGGCGGGAGCGCGGCGATGAATCCGAACGTTCCGAGCATTGACCAACTCCAGGAAATTGCCCTGCCAGCGGCGGTCAGCTACGCACCGCAAACGTGGGGTTGGTGGGCATTGTTGGCGCTATTGACAGTGACGGTGTTGCTGGTCAGCGCGCGGCGTTACTGGCAATGGCGGCGCGATCGTTATCGGCGTGAGGCGCTGCTGCGCCTGGCGCAGTTGCAAAAGCGCAGTGATGACCTGAATGCGTTGCGCGAACTTCCAGAACTTCTAAAACGTACCGCCCTCTCAATGCCCGCCGCACAACCTGTGGGAGCGAGCCTGCTCGTGATGGCGGCTCAACATCCAACGACGAAGGTGGTTGACAGTCCGCTATCACGAGCAGGCTCGCTCCCACAGTCGCCGGCAGCACTTGGAAAAGATGATTGGCAGGCGTTTTTGCAGCGCCACTGCAAGCAGCCGTTGCCCGCCAACTTCAGCCAACAACTGTCGCTACTTGCATATGCCCCCGATGCGGCTTTGCGTGCACTGCCCAATGAGCAACGCCAGCAGCTGTTCGACACCTGCAAAACCTGGGTGGAGCATCATCATGTGGCAGCTTGATTACCCCTGGCTGTTGCTGTTGCTGCCATTGCCATGGTTCGGTTATCGCTACCTGCCTGACTACCGTGAGGCGCGCAGCGCCGTGCGCGTGCCGTTTTTTACCGCCATGAGCCGTGCCGTCGGCCAGGCTCCCAGTCAGGCCGGCACCCGCAGCAACCGCTGGCAATTGCTGTTGAACCTGCTGGTGTGGGCACTGTTGCTGCTGGCGGCGGCCCGGCCGGTGTACGTGGAAAAACCCATCGAGCGTCAGCAACCGGTACGCGACCTGATGCTGGCCATCGACCTTTCACAGTCCATGGAAACCACCGATTTCACCGACGCCAATGGCCAGAAAATCAATCGCCTGGACGCCGTCAAAGCGGTAGTGCATAGCTTCATCGACAAGCGCAAAGAGGATCGTCTCGGCCTGATCGTGTTCGGCAGCGGCGCTTACCCGCAGGCCCCCTTGACCCTCGATCACGCCAGCCTGTCGCTGTTGCTGGACGACACCGGCATTGGCATGGCCGGCCCCAATACAGCGATTGGCGACGCCATCGGCTTGAGCCTGAAACTGCTCGACCAGGCCCGCGAACAAGAAAAAGTGCTGATCCTGCTCACCGACGGCAACGACACCAGCAGCGCCATCACTCCGGATCACGCGGCGGCCATGGCGGCGGCCAAGGGTGTGGTGATTCACACCATCGGCATCGGCGATCCTGACGCCTCCGGTGAAGCCAAGGTCAACCTGCAGGGCTTGCAGCAGATTGCCGCCGCCACCGGAGGCAAGTTCTTCCGCGCCGAAGACCGCGATGCGCTGGATCAGGTCTACAGCACCCTCGATACCCTCACGCCGCATCAAGTGAAGACCCTCAGTCATCAACCCAAACGTGATCTGTTCTGGTGGCCGCTCGGGGCGTCGATCGCCTTGCTCGCGCTCTATCACCTGGGCGCCCTGCTGTGGCCACGCCTGTCCATTGCCCGTCAGCGGCAGGAGGTTTGAGATGGACATCAACCTCAGCGACTTCCATTTCCTGCGTCCACTGTGGTTGTTACTGCTGCCCTTCGCCGCCGTTCTGCCGTGGCTCTGGCGCCGCAGCCGCGACTTGCAGCGGCGATTGCGCAGCAACATTGCCGAGCATTTGCTGCCGCACCTCCTGATTGCCCCGCAGGATCAACAGTGGCTGCGCCCGGTGCATCTGGTTTGCGCGCTGTTGGCGCTCGGCGCGCTGGCCGCCGCCGGACCGACCTGGGAGCAGGATCGCCCTGATTTTTTGCAAAACCGGGCGCCGTTGATCATCGCCCTCGACCTGTCGCCGTCCATGGACGCCAACGATGTGCAACCGACACGCCTGGAAGCGGCCAAACACAAGTTGCATGACCTGATCCAGCGTCGCGCCGGCGCCCGCAACGCGCTGATCGCCTATGCCGGCAGTGCGCACCTGGTGTTGCCGCCCACGGATGACCCGGCCCTGCTCGATACCTTTATCCAGGCACTGGGCACCGATCTGATCGGCAAACCGGGGAAAAATGTCGGAGCAGTCATCGATCAGGCCAAGCGTTTGCTGAGTGCCGAAAAAGCGCCGGGGACGCTCTTGTTGATCACCGACGGTGCCGACACATCGGCGCTGGCGGGTCTAGACAAACAGCTGGACGACAGCGCGCTGCAAGTGCTGATCCTGGCCGTTGGCAACGAGGACGGCGGCATCATCCACACTGCCGACGGCCAGCCGCGCACCGACAGCAACGGTCGCCCGGCGCTGGGTAGCTTCGATCAGGCCGCCCTCAAGCAGCTCGCCTCAACGCTGGATGCACCACTGGGCAGCCTGACCCTCAATAACGACGATCTGGACTGGATCGAACTGCACGCCCAGCAGCATTTCCAGAGTGCCAGCGACGAACAGCGCGAACTGCACTGGAAAGACGCCGGATACTGGCTGTGCTGGCCGTTGCTGTTGATCGCGTTCTTCAGCGTGCGCAAGGGTTGGAGCCTGAACTGGATGGCCGGCTTTTTACTGGCCATGGGTATTGGCTTGCAACCGTCACCCGCACAGGCCAACGCACTGACCGACGCGTTTCTTACCCCGGACCAGCAAGGCCGATGGGCATTCGAGCACGGGCACTTCCCACAAGCCGCAGCACATTTCGTTGACCCGTACTGGAAAGGCATTGCTGCGTACAACGCCGCTGATTTCGACCTGGCCCTGGCCAGTTTCGCCCGCCTGGAAACGCCCCAGGCGTATTTCTACCTGGGCAACATTTACGTGCGCCGCTTCAAATTCGACGAGGCCATCGCCGCCTACACCCAGGCGCTGAAATTGCAGCCGCAGTTCCCTGAAGCCACGGCCAACCTGGCCTTGGCCATGGCCTTGCAGAAAGACACCGAAAGCGCCGAAAAAAACGCCCCCAAAGTCAAACCGGACGCCATCAAGATGGACAAGGCACCCGGCAAGGGCCAGAGCAGAACAGTGCAAACCGATCGGGCAGCCTCGGATGAACAGTGGCTGCAGAACCTCACGACATCGCCAGCGAAATTCTTGAAGCAAAAATTCAGTTTGCAGGATCAGGCAGGAGTGAAGCCATGATCAGTCTGCGAGACCCAGTCACTCCCATCGCCGGCAAGCCTGCTCCCACAGGGATCGTTGCCGTCCCCAAACGACATGAACGGCGCGCAACCTCTGGGAGCGGGCTTGCCCGCGAAGGCTCCTGCCCGGGCAACACAATACTCGGCACCTTGCTCCTGTGCCTGATCAGCACCACCGCTCTCGCCGCCGAACCCGAACTGCGTGTCCAGACCAGCCTGCAACCGGCCGACACCGCCATGGTCGGCAGCCTGGTCGAATTGCACCTCGATATCCTCACCGACACCTGGTTCACCAACGCCCCTACCCTGCCCGAGTTCACGTTGCCCGGCGCGCTGGTGATGCCGCCGGACGGCCACGCCGAGCACCTGAACCAGACGCTCGACGGCCAGTCATTCAACGGCATGCGCTACAGCTACCTGATCACACCGAATGTGGCGCAGGGCTTCGACATTCCCGCCTTGAGCGTGCGCGCCACCCCGGGTCAGGCCAGCGTCGAACTGAGCGCCCAGAGCCAGCCGCTGCACTTCACGGCGGCGCAACCAGCGGGTTTCGCGCCCGGCGAACCGGTGCTGGTCGCCCAGGGACTGCGTTTCACCCAGCAAATCATCAATTCCGCGACTCCGCTGAAGGTCGGCGACAGCGTCACCCGGCAACTGACACTGCAAGCGGACGGCGCCCTGGCCATGTCATTGCCGACGCCTTCGCTAGGGGATGTCACCGGCCTCAGTCGATACGCCAAGAACCCGCAGGTCGCTACCCTGGACGACGGCCGCGGCCACTTCACCGGCGGCCAGCGTATCGACAGCGTGACCTACCGCATCGACACCGAAGGCCCTCACACCTTGCCGGCCATCAAGCTGAAATGGTGGGACGCCAGCAGCCAGCAAACCCGCACCGCACAAGTGCCCGCCGTGAACTTCGACGCCGCCGCCAACAGTGCCTATCGGCCGGTGTTTTCGATCAGCGAAGACCTGAAGCAACTCGGTCAGCCCCATCGCCTGCACCTTTCGGGCTTTGCTTTCAGCCTGTTGGCGTTGCTGTCGAGCGTGGCGCTACTTGCCTGGTTTGCCCGCCCCTTCGTCCATCGCGCGTACCTCAGGGCCAAGGCCCGGCGTCAGGCGCGGCATAGTGCCTGGATGGCCTCTGCCGACTACGCCTGGCGGCAAATCCCGGTGCAGCTTGAAGCCGAACCGCCACAATTGAGCGCCCTGTACCTGTGGACCCGACGTAGCCAAACGGGCTTGAAGCTGACGGGTTTCGGCCCGCGCCTGCAAGCCTTTCTACGCGCCTGCTACGGCCGCGAGCCCACCAAAGATCAGGCGCTGCACCAACTCAAGGAATCCTTGACTACGCTGCATAGTCAGGCCGAACACAACAAAGAATCAGTCGCTCCCGCATTGCGACCACTCAACCCCGGGCACGAGAAGGAATTCCCATGACGAACCCGATAGCGCACCGTCATTTCCACGGGCTGAAGTTGCTCTTGGCCCTGGCTTTGAGCCTGCCCCTAATGGCTCAGGCCGCCGAACCCCTGCCCTCCTGGAACGACGGCCCGGCGAAAAAACACATCATCGAGTTCGTGCAGGCGGTGACCGATCAAGGCAGCAAGGACTTCGTCAACCCCGAGGATCGCATCGCCGTGTTCGATAACGACGGCACCTTGTGGAGCGAGCAACCGATGTACTTCGAGCTGCTGTTTGCCCTGGAAGAGGTCAAGCGCACCGCGCCCCAACACCCGGAGTGGAAAACCACCCAACCGTTCCAGGCGGTGCTGGAAAACGATCACAAAGCGCTGGCGGCCACCGGCCTGGACGGCATGATGAAGATCTTCGGTGCGACCCACACCGGGATGACCACCGAGGCCTTCGACGACTACGCCAAGACCTGGCTGAGCCAGGCGCGCCATCCGAAAACCGGCAAGCCGTACACCGAGATGATCTTCCAGCCAATGCTGGAAATGCTCGACTACCTGCGCAGTGAAGACTTCAAGACCTACATCGTCTCCGGTGGCGACACCGGTTTCATGCGCGCCTTCGCCGAGAAGGTCTACGGCATCCCGCCCGAGCGGGTGATCGGCACCACTTTCGTCACGGCGTTTCAGTACAAGGATGGCCAGGCGTCGATCCTGCGCACGCGAAAACTGGCGCACAACGACGACGGGCCGGGCAAACCGGAAAGCATCGACGCCGTCATTGGCAAGCGGCCGATCCTGGCCTTCGGCAACTCCGACGGCGACCTGCAAATGCTGCAGTGGACCGCTGCCGGGCCGGGCAAACGCTTCATGGGCCTGGTGCATCACACCGACGCCAAACGCGAGTGGGCCTATGACCGCGAGTCGCAGATCGGCCGACTGGACAAGGCCCTGGACGAAGCCAACAAACGTGGCTGGACGGTCGTCGACATGGCGACCGAATGGCGTCGGATCTACCCGTTCGATGCCGCCACACCTGAGCAAGTGCAATAAAAAAAAGCGTAACGCAGGACCGCAATAAACGTTTGTCGCACCGAGCGACGTAAGCAAAAGGAGCAAGTCAGATGACTCGCATACGCAAATGGTTACCCAAGCTTGCCCTGGTGGCGACTTCGGTCATGGCGATTTCGGCAACTGCCGTGGCCGCGGAAAAACCCAACATTCTGGTGATTTTCGGTGATGACATCGGCCAGACCAACATCAGCGCCTATTCCATGGGTGTGGTCGGTTACAAGACGCCGAACATCGACCGCATCGCCAAGGAAGGCATGCTGTTCACCGACTATTACGCGGAGAACAGCTGCACCGCCGGGCGCTCGTCGTTCATTACCGGTCAGACACCTTTGCGTACGGGTCTGTCGAAAGTCGGCATTCCGGGCGCCCCTGTCGGCCTGCAAAAGCGTGACATCACCATCGCCCAGGCGCTCAAGGGCCTTGGCTACGCTACTGGCCAGTTCGGCAAGAACCACCTGGGCGACAAGGACGAGTACCTGCCGACCAACCACGGTTTCGACGAGTTCTTCGGCAACCTCTATCACCTCAATGCCGAAGAAGAGCCTGAACGTCCGTACTGGCCCAATGACGACGCCGAGTTCGTCAAGGCCAACTCTCCACGCGGCGTGATCCACAGCTTCGCCGACGGCAAGATCGAGGACACCGGTGCCTTGACCAAAAAACGCATGGAAACCATCGACGACGAAACCACCGCCGCCGCCCAGGCGTTCATCGAGAAGCAGGCCAAGGCGGACAAACCGTTCTTCGTCTGGATGAACACTACCCGCATGCACTTGTTCACCCATGTACGCGATTCGATGAAGGGCCAGAGCGGCATGCCCGGTAATGAATATGCAGACGGCATGCTCGAGCACGACGGCGACGTCGGCAAACTGCTCAAGACCCTCGATGACCTGAAGATCACTGACAACACCATCGTCGTCTACACCACTGACAACGGCCCGAACCAGTTCTCCTGGCCGGACGCGGCGACCACACCGTTCCGTAACGAGAAGAACTCCAACTGGGAAGGCGCCTACCGCGTACCGGCCATGGTGCGCTGGCCAGGCAAAATCAAGGCTGGTGAAGTGTCCAACGAGCTGTTCTCGGGCATGGACTGGTTCCCGACCCTGCTCGCCGCTGCCGGCGATGCCGATGTGAAAGACAAACTGCTCAAGGGCTGGGCACCGACGTCTGGCGGGACCAACTTCAAGGTGCACCTGGACGGCTACAACCAGCTGCCCTACCTGACCGGTCAGCAACCCAAAGGCGAACGCAAGGAGTTCTACTACTTCAACGATGACGGCATGCTGGTGTCGATGCGTTTCGGCAACTGGAAAGCGGTGTTCTGCGAGCAGCGTGCGCCGGGCGGCTTCAAAGTATGGAGCGAACCGTTCGTTTGCCTGCGGGTACCGAAAATCTTCAACCTGCGGATGGACCCGTACGAACGGGCGGACATCGTGTCTGACCAGTATTACGACTGGACCACCAAAAACGTTTATCTGGTTGCCCAGGCAGTGACCAAATCTGCGCAGTTCCTGCAGACCTTCATCGAGTATCCACCTAGCCAGAAACCGGCCAGCTTCAGTGTTGACCAGATTCGTGCCGCGGTAGATGCCAAGATTGCCGAAAAGATGAAAGCTGCACAGTAAGACCGCTTGACCGCCGCTCGCCTTCACCGGCGAGCGGACTTTTTTCTGAAAGCGCACAACTGTAGGCGCTGGCTTGCCAGCGATGGCGACCGTCCGGTCGACAGACAGAGTGTCTGAGCCAGCGCCTATAGATTTTTTTCAATCCGAAAATCGTACAAGGCATCAGCCCCATGTCATCACGTGTCGCCAGCAAGTCGTCGGCCATACCTGCCCCTCACGTCGCCTCCCCGGCGCTGTTGATCCCCGCCCTGTTGCTATTCGTCTCCGGTGCCGCGGCACTGGTGTATCAGGTGCTGTGGATCAAACAACTGTCACTGGTGGTGGGCGTCGAGGTGTACGCCATCACCACCGGCATCAGTGCGTTTTTTGCAGGCCTGGCCCTGGGGGGCTTGCTGTTCGGCCGCTGGGCGGACCGCTTGCAGCAACCGGTGCTGCTGTATGCCGGGCTGGAAGTGCTGGTGGCGGTGCTCGGCGTCGGCGCAACCTTCGCCATGAGCCTGGCGGCCAGTCCTTTCGCCTGGCTGGAACAGCACATCGGTCTGCTGGCCTGGGTGTTGCCGTTTGCCCTGGTGGGCATTCCCGCCCTGTTGATGGGTGGCACCTTACCCGTGCTGGTTCGTTCGTTGGCCAGTCACCCGCAACAATTGGGCAAGGCTGGCGGACACTTGTATGCGGCGAATACCGCCGGCGCCATCGCCGGCACCCTGCTCGCGGCGTTCGTGCTGATCGCCACCCTCGGCGTGCGCGGTAGCGCCCTGGCTGCCGCGATGCTGAACCTGCTGGCCGCTGCCGGAGCCTTGTGGTTCCACCGCCATCGTTCACTGCCGGTTGAAGCACCGGTCAAACACCACACGGACAAGGCACCGGATCGCCTGGCCCTGTGGCTGTATTCAATTGCCGGTGGCGTGGCTCTTGGCTACGAAGTGGTGTGGTCACAGTCCATCGTGCAGTTCATGAGCACGCGCACCTATGCCTTTGCCGTGGTGCTGGCGACGTACCTTACCGGGCTGTTCCTGGGCAGCGCGCTGCTCGCTCGACGGGTTGATCGGCTGCGCGATCCCTGGGGCGTATTCGGCCTGCTGATCGCCGGCGCAGGAGTGATCGCATTGCTGGAAATCGCCGTGCTCGGGCGCTGGCTGGTGCTCGCCCAGAGCCTGGTCGAAGCCTGGGTGCTGTCGTTGGGCGCCAGTGAGTTACTGGGCATGAGCGCACGCTTTGCGGTCGCCGCCCTGAGCATCGTGTTCGTGCCGACCGTGCTGCTCGGCGCGGCGTTTCCCGTGGCACTGCGCTTGAGCGTCGGGCGCGACCATGTGGGGCGCAATGTGGGAGAAGTCGTGGCGTTCAATACCCTGGGCGGGATTATCGGGGTGATGCTCTGCGGCTTTGTGCTGATCCCCTTGCTGGGGCTGGTGCGAACCCTTGGCTTGCTGGCGATCATCGCCGCCGGGATCGGCTACTTCGCCGTGCGCAAGGGGCATGGGGTCAAGAAAGGCCGGCGTCAGGGCGTGGTCGCGGTCGGCCTGTTATCGGTGGTGCTGGCACTGCTGACCCCGGTCGACAAACTGGCCAGCCTGCTGCCCGGTGCCCGCAACGGCACCTTGGCGTTCTATGAGGAAGGTCGCGGCGGCACGGTTGCCGTGGTCACCCAGGGCAAAGGCCAGAAAGCCTTCCAGCGCCTGTACATCCAGGGCGTGTCCAACACCGGCGACGCCATGCCATCCCTGCGCTACATGCGCATCCAGGCACTGTTGCCGCTGCTGATCCACAACGGAGAACCGCGCTCGGCGCTGGTGATCGGGTTCGGCACCGGCATCACCGCAGGCGCCTTGACCCGCTATCCGGGCCTGGAACATCGCGTCGTCGCCGAACTGTTGCCCTCGGTGGTCAAGGCCGCGCCCTTGTTCAAGGGCAACTTCAATGCCGCCAGCGATCCCGGTGTCGATGTCCGTCTGCGCGACGGTCGCCAGGAACTGCTGCGCAACCCGCAGCCGTACGACCTGATCACCCTCGAACCACCACCGCCGTCCGCTGCCGGTGTGGTCAATCTGTATTCCCGGGACTTTTACCAATTGGCGGCCAGCCGTTTGCAGAAACAGGGCCTGGTCGCCCAATGGCTGCCGTTGCCGACGCAAAACATCGACGACTCACGCTCGCTGGTGCGCAGTTTCCTTGATGTCTTCCCCTACGCCACCCTGTGGACCAGCGAGTTCCACGAGATGCTGCTGGTGGGTTCGCTGGAGCCGATGGAACTGGATGCGGCGAAAATCAGCGCACGCTTCCAGCAGGACAGCGTGCGCAGCACCTTGCAGGATGTCGGTATCGGCTCGGCGGCCGCGCTGCTGGCGACCTGGGTCACCGATCGTGCCGGCCTTGAACGCTTCGCTGCGGATGCGCCACCGGTGACCGACGATCAACCACGAATCGAATACGCCCCCTGGGTACGGGACAAGGAAATTACCCGCGTGCTTCCGGCGCTGCTGAATCTGCGCAGTGCCCCGCCCCTGGTCAACGCTGACGCCGCTTTCATCGAACGGATGAACACCCACCAGCAACGCCTGATGCAGTTCTATCGGGCGAGCCTGCATGCCTACGAGGGTGACCGTGATGCCTGGGCCAGGGATGCTCGCGAGGTGATGCGCGGGGATGGCGGTAACCCGTATTTCCGCTGGTTTGGCGGGGATTGATCTGGTAACCATCAGACCGCCATAGTCGGAACGCCACCTGTGGGAGCTGGCTTGCCAGCGAAGGGGCCATCTCCCTCAACGCATCACTATCAACACTCACTCTATTCATCCAACGCCGCATAACCGATCACAAGCGTCATTTGACAGACGCCGGCCATCCGGCAAAGCTGCCTCTCGCTGAACCCGCCTGACGGCAATCGCACCTGGACCACGGAAGTCGCAATGCCGAAACATAAAAATAAAGCTGCAAACACAAGCCCTGACTCGCAACCGACCCTGATCAAGCGCTACCTGTTTCCCGTCACCATCGGCATTTTGCTGTTGGCGGTCGCAGGCATCGGCTGGTTTCTGTTCAGCGGCAATCCGGCCCCCCTGACCTACGCACCGGTCAGCAAGGCCGTGGGTGAACCGGTCAAGGCGCCACCGCAGCCCGTTGCCCTGGCGCCGGCCAAAATGGTCGATGAGCAACAATGCCAGGGCTGCCACAGCGCGCAGGTCAAGGACTGGCAAGGCTCCCATCACCAATTGGCGATGCAACCGGCCAACACCGAAACCATGCTCGGTGATTTCAACAACGTCACCTTCAAGGCGGAAAACGAAACCACCCGTTTTTCGCGCAAGGACGACGATTTCTGGGTCAACACCCCCGGCAGCGACGGCAAGAATGCCGACTTCAAGGTGGCCTACACCTTCGGCATTGCCCCCTTGCAGCAGTATTTGATCGAGGTCGGTGAAGGTCGCCTGCAAGCCCTGGGCGTGGCCTGGGATACCGAGAAGCACCGCTGGTTTCATCTCTATCCGGGCCAGGGCGTGACCTTCAAGGACCCGCTGCACTGGAGCAAACCGAGCCAGAACGCCAACTTCATGTGCATTGAGTGCCACACCACCGGTTTCAAGCGTAATTTCGATGCGGCGAAGAACACCTTCGACAGCCAGTGGAACAGCCTCGGGGTCGGTTGCCAGGCGTGCCATGGCCCGGCCTCGAACCACCTGGAATGGACCGCGAAAAAGACCGATCTGATCCACGCCGGTTTTGCCGTCGATCTCAAGGACAAGAACGCCACCGTCGAAATCGAGACCTGCGCCCGCTGCCACTCGCGCCGCGCGCCGTTGGACGACGGCTACACCGTTGGCAAGCGCTTGATGGATGACTACCTGCCGAGCCCGCTGACCCGCGAGCTGTATGCCCTGGACGGCAAGATCAAGGACGAAGTGTTCGAACACGGCTCCTTCGCCCAGAGCAAGATGTTCGACAAGGGGGTGCGCTGCAGCAATTGCCACAACCCGCACAGCGCCGAGCTCAAGGCGCCGGGTAACGGCGTGTGCCTGCAATGTCACAACACCGCCGGCAAGACGACCGTGCAAACCGTCGATGGCAAGGGCCTGCAAGCGAAGAATTACGACTCCATCGAACACACCCGTCACGCCATGGGCCAACCGGGATCGCAATGCGTGGATTGCCACATGCCCGGCAAATTCTACATGGGCAATGACTTCCGCCATGACCACAGTTTCAGTATTCCCAACCCCGAGCGTGCGGCAAGACTCGGTACACCGGACGCCTGCCTGAGCTGCCACCAGGGCAAGGCTGGCGACAAGGTCACCGAGCAGTTCAAGCTGTGGAACACCGCCAACGCCAGCCCCGTCCAGGCCCCCCGCTACGACGAAAGCCTGTGGCTGATTCGCAACGGCCAGCCAGGCGCGGCGCAGGCGCTCTACGAGCAACTGCAACGCAGCAACCTGCCGGCGATTCAACGGGCGACCCTGCTCGCCGAGCTGCCGCTGTATCCAAGCGAGCAGGCGTTGAAACTGGCGACCAGGGACCTGAGCCATCCAGCGCCGCAAGTGCGGGAAAGCGCGGTCCATGCCATCAGTGCGTTCCTGCCGCCCGAAGAGCGCGCCGCCTTGCTGTCGCCGTTGCTCAGCGATCCGGTGAAAGCCGTGCGCATTGCCGCGGCCCGGGACTTGCTCAGCGTCGCGAACACGGGTCTGGGCAGTGCCCGGGCCCATTGGGAGGCGGCCATCGCCGAGTACGAAAGCGTGCAAAAGAGTCTGGCCGAACGTGCCGAATCCAACCTCAACCTGGCCATGCTGTATCAGGCCAGCGGGCGCACGGGCGAGGTCGAAGGCTTACTGCGAACCGCGCTCAAGCGTGATCCGGGTTTCTACCCGGCACTGGTGACGCTGGTGCAGTGGCTGGAGGCCAATGGCCGCGGACAGGAAGCACAGGCACTGTTGGCGCAAAGCCTCAAAGAGCACCCGGACGCCGCCCTGCTGCAACATACCCAGGGCTTGTCGCTGGTACGCGCGGGCCAATCCGCCCAGGCCATGCCCTTCCTGCGCAAAGCCGCGCAACTGGAACCGCAGAGTGCCCAGTTTGGCTACGTGCTGGCTGTGGCGCTGCACGACAGCGGCAAAGTCGATGAGGCGTGCGAAGAACTGGAACGGCTATTGAAAGTGCAGCCGGCCAACCGCAATGCGCGCCTGGCGTTGATCCAGTACTACCTGAACAATGGTCAGGAACCGAAAGCGCAGGTGCTGTTGCAGGGCTGGAAGAAAATGAACATGGGCGATCCGGCATTGAAGTGATTGTGGGCTGCTGTGCTGCTGTGGCGAGGGAGCTAGTCGGATCACCTCACCGTCCCGCTCGGCTGCGCAGCAGTCGTAAGACCTGCTCGCACGGCGTGTCTGACTAAATATTGGGGCCGCTGCGCGGCCCAGCGGGAGCAAGCGCCCTCGCCACATTGTGAACACCCCATCTGAGTCACCGCCGCCGAAACAACGGCCGCGGTTCTATCACCGAACGACCGTAAAGCACGCTCATGCCGGCCAATCCTTTCAACGCATCCTCGGCAGACTTATCCGCCCGCACCGCGAAGCTGTCGAAGCCGCATTGACGCATGTGGCTGAGCTGATCGCGCAGCACGTCACCGATGGCACGCAACTCGCCCGTCCAGCCCAATCGAGTGCGCAGCAAGTACGCCTGGCTGTAGCCGCGACCATCGCGGAAACTCGGAAAGTCCACGGCGATCAGCGGCAGTTCGGCCAACCACGGCTTGAGGCTCTCCACGTCATCGTCCGGCCCTAGCCACAACGCTTGTTGCCGAGAGTTTTCCAGCCAACGGGCCAGGGGCAGGATCAGCTTGCCCGCCGGCAATGGCGCCTCCAGGTCCCGGACCAGCATCCATGGGTCGTCCTCTATAATCCGCGCCACGCCCTCTTGCAGACGCAACAGATTGTTCATGCCGATACCTCCAGCGTTTTCGGATAAACCGCCTCTTTGAACGGTTCCAGGCCGATGCGCTGCAAGGTATCGACGAACAGCTCCTCGCTCTCGCGGTAACGCACAAAGGTATCGATGATGTGCTCGATCACCCCGGGCACTTCGGCGGCGCTGAAGGACGGGCCGATGACCTTGCCCAGCGCACTGTTCTTGCCCTGGGCCCCACCGAGGGTGATCTGGTACCACTCGCTGCCGTTCTTATCGACCCCCAGGATGCCGATGTTGCCGATGTGATGGTGCCCACAGGCGTTCATGCAGCCCGAAATATTGAGGCTGATGTCACCGAGGTCGTGCAGGTAGTCGAGGTCGTCGAAACGCGCCTGAATGGCCTGGGCGATGGGGATCGACTTGGCGTTGGCCAGTGCGCAGAAGTCGCCACCGGGACAGGCGATGATGTCGGTCAGCAAGCCGACGTTGGCGCTGCCCAGGTTGTGCTCGCAGGCCAGGCGCCAAAGCGCGAACAGGTCGGCCTTGGGCACGTCCGGCAGGACGATATTCTGTTCGTGGGCAATGCGGATCTCGGCGAACCCGAAGCGCTCGGCCCATTCGGCCACCGCCTCCATCTGTTCGCTGGTGACATCGCCCGGCGGCGCGGCACTGCCGGGTTTGGTCGACAGCACCACGCTGGCGTATCCCGGCACCTTGTGCGCCTGCACATTGCGCTGCACCCAACGGGCGAAAGCCGGGTGCGCGCTCAACTGTGTGCCGAAATCCAGGCAGGTGTCCGCCCATTCGCGGTATGGCGGCGCGACGAAGGCACCAGCCACTCGCTCGTACTCGTCTTGGGTCAACTGTGCCGGTCCGTCCCGCAGGTACTGCCATTCTTCCTCGACTTCCCGGGCGAACGCCTCGATGCCCAGGGCCTTGACCAGAATCTTGATCCGCGCCTTGTACTTGTTGTCTCGCCGGCCATGGCGGTTGTAGACCCGCAACACCGCCTCGACGTAGGACAGCAAATGCTGCCACGGCAAGCCTTCACGGATCTGCAAGCCGAGGATCGGCGTGCGCCCCAAACCTCCGCCGACGATGACCCGCAGGAGCATTTGCCCATCGCTGCCAGGGTAAAGATAGAGACCGATGTCATGCATCATGATCGCCGCCCGATCCTGCTCGGCCGAGCAGATGGCAATCTTGAACTTGCGCGGCAGGAACAGGAATTCCGGATTGATGGTCGACCACTGCCGCAGGATTTCCGCCAGCGGGCGCGGGTCGATCATTTCGTCGGCCGCGACCCCGGCAAAGGCTTCGGTGGTGATGTTGCGCACACAGTTGCCGGAGGTCTGGATCGCGTGCATGTCCACCCGGGCCAGGCGTTCGAGGATATCCGGCACTTCGGCCAGTTCGATCCAGTTGAACTGCATGTTCTGCCGCGTGGTGAAGTGGCCGTAACCACGGTCGTAGTCGCGGGCGATGCTCGCCAGCGTGCGCATCTGCCGGGCGCTCAGGGTGCCGTAAGGGATGGCCACCCGCAGCATGTAGGCGTGTTTCTGCATGTACAGGCCATTCTGCAGGCGTAGCGGCAGGAACTCTTCCTCGCTCAGGTCCCCCGCGATGAAGCGCTCGACCTGATCGCGAAACTGCGCAACCCGCTCGAACACCAGCGCCCGGTCATAGTCGTCGTACTGATACATGTGGCTACCTCATCAGGATTTGGCACATCACCCTGCAGGCGCGAGCCTGCTCGCGAAAAACGCACAGGCAACGGGGGCATCCAGAGAGCCCGCGTCATCGTTGACGCCCATCGCGAGAAGGCTCGCTCCTACAGGAGGTAGCACTATGGGCCGGCGCTCATTTTCATTACAGATTCAGATATTGGTTTAAAAGCCGTATCAGAGGTGGATCATCCAGGCCATGGTCATTTTCAATCTGATCCGCACTAATGAACTTTTCCTGAGCCTGTTTTGTTTTCACCCCGGTTTCTACAGTGCACGGCATTGCAACCGTGGAAGCATTGAGCATGAGCACAACAACTGTCGGGCAGGCCTATAACTACAAGGTCGTGCGCCAATTCGTCGTGGCGACGGTGATCTGGGGCGTCGTAGGGATGGCGATGGGCGTATGGATCGCCTCGCAACTGGTGTGGCCGCAGATGAACCTTGATCTGCCGTGGACCACCTTCGGCCGGTTACGCCCGCTGCACACCACCTGGTGATTTTCGGTTTTGCCGGCAGCGCGCAATTCGCGGCCAGTTACTACGCGGTGCAGCGTACCTGCCAAGTGCGACTGTTCTCGGACAGACTCGCCGCGTTCACCTTCTGGGGTTGGCAATCGGTGATCGTGATCATGCTGATCAGCCTGCCGCTGGGTTACACCACGACCAAGGAATACGCCGAGATCGAGTTCTCCGGCGCGGTGTGGATGACCGTGGTCTGGGTCGCCTATGCCATCGTGTTCTTCACCACGGTGGTGCGGCGCAAGACCCGACACATCTACGTCGGCAACTGGTTTTTCGGGGCGTTCATCGTGGTGATCGCGATGCTGCACGTGGTCAATCACCTGTCGATCCCGGTGGGCTGGTTCAAGTCCTATCCGGTGTATTCCGGGGCCACCGATGCCATGGTGCAGTGGTGGTACGGACACAATGCGGTGGGTTTCTTCCTGACCACCGGTTTCCTCGGGATGATGTACTACTTCGTGCCTAAACAGGTGGGACGTCCGGTGTATTCCTATCGCCTGTCCATCGTGCATTTCTGGGCGCTGATCACCCTGTATATCTGGGCCGGTCCGCACCACTTGCACTACACCGCGCTGCCGGACTGGGCCCAGTCACTGGGCATGGCGATGTCATTGATCCTGTTGGCTCCGAGCTGGGGCGGCATGATCAACGGCATGATGACCCTGTCGGGGGCCTGGCATAAATTGCGCACCGATCCGATCCTGCGCTTTCTGGTGCTGTCCCTGGCGTTTTACGGCATGTCGACCTTCGAAGGGCCGATGATGGCGATCAAGACCGTCAACGCCCTCTCCCACTACACCGACTGGACCATCGGCCACGTGCACGCCGGCGCCCTCGGCTGGGTGGCGATGATCACCTTCGGCGCGACGTACCACATGGTGCCGAAAGTCTTCGGTCGCGAGCAGATGCACAGCACGCCACTGATCAACCTGCATTTCTGGCTGGCGACCATCGGCACGGTGCTGTACATCGCCTCGATGTGGGTCAACGGCATCACCCAGGGCCTGATGTGGCGGGCCATCAATGACGATGGCACCCTCACCTATTCCTTCGTCGAAGCCTTGCAGGCCAGTCATCCGGGGTTTGTGGTGCGCTTTGCCGGTGGCGTGTTCTTCCTCGGCGGCATGCTGCTGATGGCTTACAACGTCTGGCGCACGGTACGGGTGGCCGACGTGCGAATGGCCGAACGGGAGGCGCAGATCGCCTGATGATCGAAATCGCACTGAATATTCTGGGGGCGGTTTGCCTGTGGCTGGGCGTCGAGTACTGCCTGAGCAGTCATTCGGCGCAAAGCCTCGATGACGCCAGCCTGATGCCATTTGCCGATGACCCGGAAGTGGCGCGGCGGGTGGAACAGGCGACGGGAAAGACGGTGAAGGCCGTCGCCCCGCAAGAGCCGAAGCCAGGATGGGGTCACCTCGAACTCTGATACAACAGCCAACCCCTGTGGGAGCGAGCTTGCTGGCGATGGCGGTCTGATATTCAACATCAGTGTTGTCTGAACTGGCCTCATCGCGAGCAGGCTCGCTCCCACAGGGGCCTGTGCATCGCTCAGTGAATTCAGTTGCGCTCGCGGGGAATCAGGCTCTGCAACTGCTGCGCCAGAAAATTCGCGTCGAAGGCGAAGGTATCCGGGTCCTTCAAGCCGTTGGTCTTGCGCCATTGCCAGCCGTCCGACGGCGGCAGGCAAACCAGCGAAACACTGCCGTAGCGTGCAGCGGTAAAGCCCATTACCGCCACTGAAATCTGCCCGCCAACACCCATCACATCCGGCACGAACTCCACCGGTTTGCCGGCGATCAGGATGCTCAGTTTTTCGGTATTGAAGGTGGAGGTTTCCACCGGCACGCTCGGCCCCGATGCGACATAGGCTTCACGACTGACCTCCAGCAGATTCGGCGCCTTGACGGGTTCCAGCCACTGCTGGATCTGATCGAACAGTTCGCCAATGCGCTTGGCCCATTCGGCCGATTGCGTCTCGAACAGTTGTTTCTTGTGCGCTTCGCTGTCTGCGTAATGACGAAGCATCTCGCCCAGTTGCTGTACGTCGTCCATCGCGGTGTTCCTTTGATTGAAGCGGTGCTGCGGACCTTGAGCATGGCAGAAGCGCGCCGCGGGCGTACGACTAAAAGCACGAGCGGCACTGGCGTTGTCCTGAACCGCTGATTCAATCGGCCTTGGGTGGGCGACGCAGGCGCGCCATGCTCAAGGTATCGACGAAGACCCCGTCACGCACCGCGTAATCGCGCAAGATCCCTTCGGTTTCAAAGCCGAATTTGCGATACAGGCCGATGGCAGCTTCGTTGTCGGCATAGACGGACAGTTCGATCCGCCGCAGATTCATCCAGTCATCGGCGATATCCAGCGCCGCCGCCAACAGTTTGGTGCCGACGCCCTTGCCCTGCCACGCCTGCGCGACACCCATGCCGAACGTACCGGCATGGCCACGACGGACACGTGAAAACTGCTCAAGGGTGATGCTGCCGATAACGGCGCCCTGGTGCAGCGCCACCAATTGAATGATTCGTTCGTTGTCCGACGCCAGGCGTTTGCGCCAGGTCTCGCGGGACGGAAACGGCATTTGCAGCGTCTGCCGGGCGACCATGGGGTCGTGGTAAAGCGCGGTGATGCCTTCAATGTGGGATTCGTTGAAGCGTTCGAGGGTGATGACAGGATCGATGGCGGGCATGGGTGACTCATCCTTGATACAGACATGGCCGCTCACTCTATATCGCATCCTTCCCGGCTGGCGAGCCCCCTGTGGGAGCAGGCTCGCTCCCGCAGTTTGATCGGGCTCAACCTTCGAACCACTCCCGGCGCTCGTTGAAGGTACTGTTGATCAATTCGACGATCATCTGAACCTGCTCATCCCCCTCGGAGTGGACATTCACCGCCAGCCAGACCTGACGCTGCATCGGTGCGTTGAACAGCCCTGGCAAACCGATCAAGCCACGGTCGAAACGGCTCATGTAGCCGGGCAAGAGGCCGATGCAGGCGCTGCAACGGATCATCTCCAGCATCAGTTCATAGGAATGCAACTGCACCACCCCGGCCAGGCGCTGGTCTACCAGGTTGTTCCACGGGCGAAAACAGTCGACCTGCCGATCATGCTGCCACTGCACCAGCAGGAAATCGGCCAGGTCATCGAGACTGTCCGGGCGCGAAGCGACCCTTGAGTAACGTTTGGCGATGTGCGGCAGGTAGTCCAGACGCGCCAGGCGCCGGGGTTCGCTGATGGCAAAACTCGGGCCGGGTAGCGGCGAGTCGGTGCCGGCCAACCACAACACCACATCGGCACTGACCGCTCGCAGTGACAGTTCGCTGTCGAGGCTGATGATGTCCAGGCGCACGCTGGCGTTGCGCCGTAGCAAGGCCACCAGGTCACGCCCGAGAATGTCGTGCAGGATCGATTCGGCGACGGCCAGGCGCACCAGCGGTTGTTCGATCACCGGCAAGTCGCGCTCGTGGGCCAGTGCGATCAATTGCGAATGCAGCTGCAGCCCGTCACGACTGAGGGCAACGCCATTGTCCGAGGGGCTGAACAACGAACACTGCAGCTGTGTTTCCAGCTGCGCCAATTGCTTGCGCAAGCGGGTCGCCTTGATATTGAGGCTCCGCGCCGCCTGCATGAAACAGCCACAACGAGCGGTGACGTTGAAACACTGGGCCAGCACCGGATCGAGATCCGCCGCCAGTGTCCGCCAGGAAACGCTTTTCTCGATGGCTGCGCAGTGCTCGGCAATGAGCCGACGGCTGCCGGCTTCCATGATTGACATCGATGACTCCCTGTCCGTCTATCGGTGCAATCCATCCTGCGCACCCTTCATGAAAGCCGTATGACAAACCGATCAGGTACTGGGGCTTTGCCGGAAACTCACCGCCAGCCGATTCCAGCTGTTGATGGTCGTGACGGCGATGGTCAGGTCGACCAGTTCAGCTTCGCTGAATTGCGCTCGCGCCTGCTCGTAGACATCGTCCGGCACATGGCTTTCGGCAAGCAGGGTCACGGCCTCGGTCCAGGCCAGGGCCGCCCGTTCGCGCGGGTTGAAGAAGTTGCTGTCACGCCATACGACAATGGAATACAGGCGCCGATCGGTTTCGCCCAGGCGCCGCGCATCCACCGAATGCATGTCGGTGCAGAACGCACAGCCGTTGAGCTGTGACGCTCGGATCTTGATCAGGTGCAGCAGCGCCGGCTCGATGCTCAAGCTGCTGGTCAAGGCCTCCATCGCGATCATGGCTTTCATCGCCTTGGGTGACGCGCTGTAGTAATCCAGACGGGGGTTCATGGCGGGTCTCGTGCAGCACGGATGTGCAATTGACGTTATCCGTTGTTGCCTGTGCGTTACAGGTCCAATTCGACGGAAAAACCGTGGACCACCCGTCTCCAGACCAATTGACGGTTTTTCCGCCACGCAACTTCTGCACAAGCGCAGGATGAGGGTAATCTTGCGCGACGCACACGCGCCCCAATTGCCCCGGAGTTTGGCCGGTATGGAACTACATGTTGTCATCAATGGCCGCAAGGACCTGGCCGGTCAGCTGTACAACCAACTGCGCAGCGCGATTGAGTCCGGACGACTGGCAGCCGGGACGCAACTGCCGCCCAGTCGCCTGCTGGCCGAGCAACTGGGCATTTCGCGCAAGACCATTTCCGACACCTATGCTCAACTGACCTACGAAAATTTCCTGACCGGGGTGATCGGCAAAGGCACCTATGTCAACGCCCGGGCTTCGAAAGTCGAGCGTAAACAGAGCCATTCGGAACTGGCCGGTTTCGAGGTCATTGAATCCTGGCGCAACCTGCCAGTATTTCTGCGCCACCCGACACTGGAAGGCTCGCTGCGCTACGACTTCATTGGTGGCGCCACCAGCAAGGGCCAGTTTCCCCAGGACGACTGGCGGCGCTGCACCTCCCACGCCTTGCGGCAGATCTCCGCCTCCAAAGGCTTCTACAGCCTGCCGGAAGGCCTGCCGGCGCTGCGCAATGCCATCGCCCGGCACATCGCATTTTCTCGCGGGGTCAATTGCCAGGATGAAGACGTGGTGGTGTGCAACGGCGCCCAGCAGGCCCTGGACCTGATTGCCCGGGTACTGACCCGGCCGGGCAGCGTTGTCGCCATGGAAGACCCCGGTTACCCGCCAGCACGCCTGTTGTTCGGCACCCACGGCGCCACGGTGATCGGCGTACCAGTGGATGGCGAAGGCATTCAGGTGGACAAGATTCCCCTTGGCACGCGGCTGATTTATGTGACCCCGTCGCACCAGTTCCCGCTGGGCATGCCCATGAGCCAGGAACGGCGCGTGGCGTTGCTGGCCAAGGCCCATGAGCTGGGGGCAATCATCATCGAAGACGACTACGACAGCGAATTCCGCTATGAGGGCCGGCCCACAGATTCGCTGCAAAGCATGGATGAACGCGGGATCGTCGCCTACGTCGGGACCTTCTCGAAAACCCTGTTGCCGGAGTTGCGGCTAGGTTATGCGATTCTGCCGCCGGCGATTCTCGATGCGGTGGTGCGTGCCAAGCAGCTCACCGACCTTCACACCTCGACCCTGCCGCAATGGGCGCTGGCCAAGTTCATCGCCGAAGGCTGCCTGCTCAAGCACATTCGCCGTTGTCACACGATCTACGCCGGTCGACGGGACCGGATACTGGCGCGCATCGCCACCGACCTCTCGCCATGGCTTGAAGCGGTGCCGACCACGGCCGGTTTCCACATGGTGGTGCTATGCAAAGTGCCGATCGATGTCCCGTTGGTGATCGAACTGGCGAAAAAAGTCGAAGTCGGGCTCTACCCCATCGACAGCTTTTTCTACCAGCAGGTGCCGCTGGCCGGGCTTTTCCTCGGTTTTGGCGCCATTGAAACCCTGGACATCGACATCGCCCTGGATCGCCTGCGGGACATCTTGCAGCAAGTCGCCTGACGGATTGGTCTGCGACTTTATCCGGCGATTGGCTATTGGTGGTCCCGGGGTGCAGGCCTATCCTGCATAGGCGTTATCTCTCAATGAGCAGGATTCGTCCGGCCTGATTCAGGAGTGTGAGCAATGCCCAACCAAATGATCAATACCGTCAAGGTAAAAGCCGTCGCTGGTCGCTCGGACGAACTGGGTAAGCAACTGCAAAAGATTGTCGAAACCCTGCGCGAACTTCCGGGTTGCGAGTCCTATATGGTCGACCGTTGCCCCGACGACAGTAATCGCTGGACCGTGAGTGCCCATTGGCAATCGGAAGCGGCCATGCAATCGCATTTCAACAGCCCTCAAGTGCAGGGATTCATCGACCTGATCGATTGCCAGCTGGCCAACGCTGTCGACTTCAACAGTTTTCCGATTCGTTAAGAATGCGATTAAAGATCGCAGCTTTCGGCACTTTCTTCAGGGCATGGGTACCTCTGTAGAAGGTGCCGGGGGCTGCGATCTTTTTTTGTCTGAAGACCTGACATTGGTCCCCTGGACTTCCCGAATATTGGCTGTTTTTTTGTGGTGGGTGCCGCACTAGATTGGTTCCGGACAACTCATCCATTGCAGGTAATGAACCATGAACGTTTTGCGCCTATGTACTGCCCCTTTTGTTGCCTTGGCCCTGACCGTTTCCGCCTCGGCATTCGCCCATGAAGCCAGTGATCATTCAGAAAAGGTCACGGTGCTGCAAGATCAAATGCTGCAAAACGCACCTGGCAAGAAAGCCCTGATGATCGAAGTCGACTACCAGCCGGGGCAATCCTCCATTGCGCACAAGCATGAAGGCACTGCCATGGCCTATGTGTTATCGGGGGCCATCACTTCCCAAGTGAAGGGCGAAAAAGAACGGACCTACAAGGCCGGTGAGTATTGGTACGAACCGGCCGGTTCCGAGCACCTGGTTTCGAAAAACGCCAGCAAAACCAAGCCTGCAAAACTATTGGTGTTCATGGTGCTGTCGCCAGAAGAGAAAGTACTGATCCCATTGGAAAACTGATAGCTGTACGTTCAGCCATAAACAAAAAGGCCCGAATCATTGATTTGGGCCTTTTTATATCCGTCGGCAATTAACCCGAACGCTTTAAACCAAACAAAACTATTGGGCGCCTGATAACTACGGATATTGACTATTTCATCGTCAATTCGCGGTTTAGTCTGGAATGACTGCCGAGTAAAACCGGCAATTTAACTTTCCGACTGATGTTGTTTCACCGGAGAAACACCATGAAACTTGCGCTTGTCAGTACCCTGACAGTCACCGTGCTAATAGCCGGCTGTTCAATACCCACCGCTCCTTCGGCGGTATCTTCAGTGGATGGCATTTTCACGCAACCCGTTGGGCGCAGTAATGCCCGGAGCATACCCAACGGCCACAATGTTTCGCTGGGCATCGTCTACAGCCGCAATACTCTAACCAACCGCGCCTACTTACAGAATTACCAGGCCAACGCCGGCACCGGTTTCGGCCAGAGCCTGCTGGTGCAACCGATTCACGATGCCTACGTAGCCACCTCCCAGCCCGATCTGGCGGTGGATTGGGTCAAGGCCTCGCTGCAGCGCCAGTTCGGCTCGGTCACGGTGTACCCGGACATGCGGAGCCTGATGGCGGCCAAGCCGGAGGTGGTCGGCATCGTCGACAGCCGCAGCCAGCTGATGACATCGCGCAGCTCCGACATCGAAGCGAAGGTCAGCGTGGACTTTTACGACAACAACCTGGCTTACATCGGCACTGCACAAGGGCATGACGCCAAGGCATTGAGCCCGGTATGGGCGGATTACAAGCGCAGCGAAGACATCGTCGCGGATATTAACGAACAGCAGAATGTGCAAGTAAGAGCGCTGCAGAAGTTTGACCAGTCGCTCAGTAATTTATTGACCAACCCGACAAGTAACGTCTCGATGCTCGACAACAAGACAGAGCGAAAATCGTATTGAAACTGCGAAAATTAATGTGAGCAAACTCCAACCTGGACAGGAAGGGTTTGCTCACAATTAATCAACGTCATGAATTTTAAACAGCGGTATCTTCAGCTCCGCGCGACGGCGCCAACAATTATCCCCTATAGACAAGGAACGTCTTCATGACTAAAGACCAGGAAAGATCCTTCATCGCCCGCATCACTTGCGATGAAATCAACATGACATTTTTTGACCAGGTATTGAGTGCGAGTCATTTCGAACCGGGTGGAAGCAGATCTCCCATACCTCCAAATGTAGTGACGACCTTTGAAGCCTATGATCCTGTCACCCAAACCATGCTCCGTACAGGCGGCAGAAAATCCACGGCCATGGTCGTCCACTTCAAGTGTTATAACGACTACTACAACCTGCAGATTCTGAGCGAAGCCTACTACCAAAAATACTTCAGCAAGGGCGGAAAAGGCGTGCTGGGCGCCTATCCGGCCTCCGGCGGTAATACCACCTCCTTCCATTTACTGAACGGCTTTCATCAAATCATCACTCTGGATGATTTGAGCAGCTCCCAAGCGACCCTTTACTTGAAAGCACGCAACGCCGGAATCATCAAAAAAGCAATCTGGCGCGACCCGGCATACAGCACCTGTTTCACCGATGAGTCCGGCGATGTCGTCACGTTCAATCTGCAAATTCTGGAAAGGCACGTCTCGACACCCGCACGCTCCACGCCCTACACCTGAGTGATCGATCCATGGGCCGACACGTTTCCACCCTTGAATAAAAAAGCCCCGCATCTCTCGATGCGGGGCTTTTTCATTCAACGCCTGATCAGGCCGCCGGTTCCAGCTCGGCGACCGCTGCGGCAGATACCACCGCTTGACCGCTCAATGCCAGATCCAGCAATTCGCGGTTGGCCACCGCGTACATGGCGTAATCAGTGCCGCTGGCGGCACGGATTTCCACCAGCATGGCGCGCCAGCGTTCGATCATGCTTTCGTTCTGCTGCATCCACAGTTCCAGGCGTGTTTCCACGTCCTGGGTACCGTCGCCCTGCTGCAGGACCGAGATGGTGATCGCACGTTGCTGCCAGTCGACGTCATCGCGGAACGCTTCACGGGCCAGGGCCTGCCAGTTGTTTTCAACCGGCAGAGCGCTGATCTGTTGCAGGTACCAGGTGATGTCCAGCGCGCTGCCCACGGCGAAGTAGGCCTTGGCCACGTCCGCTGCGTTCTGGCCGGTCACGTCGGAGGCCTCGATGATCGGCAGCAAGGTGTACAGGTGAGTAGTGCCTGCAACCATGCGCGCCAGCAACTCAGGAACGCCAGCAGCGACGTAGGCCTGGTAGCGGGACTGCCAGCCTTCGCGGGTCGGGCCTTCCAGCAGTTCGTCGAGCTTGAGGCCCAGCGCTGCCAGATGCGGACCGAAGTGCGCGACGTCACGGGCAGCGTTCTGCTCGTTGCGACGGGTGCGCAGGAACCAGCGCGTGGCGCGACGGCCCAGACGCATCAGCTCATCCATCAGCTCCAGTTGCACATCGGCGGAGACCTGGTAGTCCAGGGCTTCGATCTGACGGAACCAGTGCGGGAGGTGGAAAATGTCGCGCACGATCACGTAAGCACCGGCCACGTTCGCCGGGCTCATGCCGGTCGACTCTTTGAGTCGTTGAACGAAGGTGATGCCCATGTGGTTGACCAGATCGTTGGCGATCTGGGTGCTGACGATTTCGCGCTTCAGACGATGACGGCGCATGGCTTGGGAGAACTTGCTCACCAGAGTCGGCGGGAAAGCGGTTTCCATGTCGCGGGTCAGGTAATCGTCGTCCGGCACCAGGGAGTTCAGCAACTGCTCCTTGAGATCGATCTTGCTGTAGGAGATCAATACCGACAGCTCGGCGCGGGTCAGGCCATGGCCTGCGGCAACGCGCTCGTTGATCTGCTCTTCGTTCGGCAGGAACTCGATGGCGCGATCCAGCTTGCCGCGACCTTCCAGATCGTTCATCAGACGCTTGTACTCGGCAATGCGCGGCAAGGCGCGACGGGCCGCCAGGGACAAGGCCTGAGTCTGCTTGTAGTTGTTGCCCAGTACCAGGTTGCCGACTTCGTCGGTCATGCTCGCCAGCAACTGGTTGCGTTGCTTGTCGGTCATGTCACCGGCCTGAACCACTTCGTTCAGCAGGATCTTGATGTTGACTTCGTGGTCGGAGCAGTCCACGCCACCGGCGTTGTCGATGAAGTCGGTGTTGGAGCCGCCGCCATTGAGGCCGAACTCCACACGACCCAGCTGGGTCATGCCGAGGTTACCGCCCTCGCCCACCACTTTGCAGCGCAGTTCGTTGCCGTTCACGCGCAGTGCATCGTTGGCCTTGTCGCCGACATCGGCGTGGGTTTCGCTGCTGGCTTTGACGTAGGTACCGATACCGCCGTTCCACAACAGATCCACCGGCGCCTTGAGCAAGGCGTTGAGCAGTTCGGTCGGGGTCAGCTTGTCAGCCTGGATGTCGAAGCGTTCCTGCATCTGCGGGGAAATCGCGATGCTTTTCGCGCTGCGCGAGAAGATCCCGCCGCCTTCGGACATGATGCTGGTGTCGTAATCCGACCAGGCCGAACGCGGCAGATCGAACAGACGCTGACGCTCGGCGAAGCTGGTGGCCGGATTCGGGTTCGGATCAATGAAGATGTGCAGGTGGTTGAACGCTGCGACCAGTTGCAGCTTGTCGGACATCAACAAGCCGTTACCGAACACGTCACCGGCCATGTCGCCGACACCGACCACGGTGATGCTGTCTTTCTGGACGTTGATGCCGCGCTCGCGGAAGTGGCGTTGTACGCCGACCCACGCGCCCTTGGCGGTGATGCCCATTTTCTTGTGGTCGTAACCGGCCGAACCACCGGACGCAAACGCGTCACCCAGCCAGAAGCCGTAGTCGATGGCGATACCGTTGGCGATGTCGGAGAAGGTTGCAGTGCCCTTGTCCGCCGCCACGACCAGGTACGGGTCATCGTCGTCATGACGCACGACATTGGCCGGCGGTACCAGGGCGCCGTCTTTCAGGTTGTCGGTGATGTCCAGCAGGCCCGAAATGAAGATGCGGTAGCAGGCAATGCCTTCGGCCGCGATCTCGTCACGGCTGCCGCCCAGTGGCAGGCGACGTGGCAGGAAGCCACCCTTCGCACCCACCGGCACGATGACCGAGTTCTTCACTTGCTGGGCTTTTACCAGGCCCAGGACTTCGGTACGGAAGTCTTCTTCACGGTCGGACCAGCGCAGGCCACCACGCGCCACGTTGCCGAAGCGCAGGTGCACACCTTCGACTCGCGGCGAGTAAACGAAGATTTCGAACTTCGGTACCGGCTTTGGCAGCTCTGGAATCAGGTGCGGGTTGAACTTGAAGCTGAAGTAGGACTTGTTATGCCCGTTCGCATCAGTCTGGTAGAAGTTGGTACGCAGGGTTGCCTTGATCAGGTCCAGGTAGCGACGCAGGATACGGTCTTCGTTCAACACCTGGACGTCGTCCAGGGCGCTCAGGATCGCTTGTTCCAGACGTTGCTGCTTGTCTTCCAGATCGTCGCTGGTGAGTTTGCGCGCCAGGTAGAAACGGGTCTTGAACAACCGGGTCAACTCGCGAGCGATGTCGGTGTGGTTGTTCAGGGTGCTGGCGATGTAGCCCAGGTCGAAGCCCAGACGGATCTGCTTCATGTAGCGGGCGTAAGCACGCAGCAGCGCCACATCACGCCATGGCAGGCCGGCGGTCAGCACCAGACGGTTGAACGCATCGTTTTCGGCATCGCCGCGCACGATGTGGACGAACGCGTCCTGCAGGGTGTCGTTGAGTTGCTGGATGTCCAGTTCCAGGCCTTCGGCGGCGGTAAACGCGAAGTCGTGAATCCAGAACTCGCGGCCATTGGTGTGACGCAGGCGATACGGGAACTCACCCAGCACGCGCAAGCCGAGGTTTTCCAGGATCGGCAACACGTCGGACAGTGCCAGCGGGGTATCGGCGTGGTACAGCTTGCAATGCAGCTCACGCTGGCCGGAGACCTGACCCAGCGGCTGATAGAAGCTCATCACCAGCGGATTTTTTTCGCTCAGGCTCAGCAGATGCTGCATGTCGACCACAGCCGAATGGGCGGCGAAACGCTCGCGGTAACCGGCCGGGAAACCTTTCGGGAAGTCGGCCAGCACGTTGGTGCCGTGGGCTTCGCCGAAGCTTTCGACCACCAGACTGGCGTAGTCGTCCTGCCAGCTGCGGCAGGCCTGCACCACTTCTTTTTCCAGCAGCAGCGGGTCGATGTCGATGCGGTTTTTCGGGTCGACGCGCAGGATCAGCTGCACGCGAGCCAGCACGGACTCGGAGAAGAAGGTCCAGAACTCGCAATCGGAGGCTTTCAGGCGATCCATCAGCACTTGCTGGATCTTCTGGCGCACTTCGGTGGAGTAGATGTCACGCGGCACGTAGGCCAGGCAGTAGCAGAAACGGCCGTACGGGTCTTTGCGCAGGAACACGCGAATCTTGTTGCGTTCCTGGATCTGCACGATCGACATCACGGTGCTGAACAGCTCGTCCACCGGGGTCTGGAACAGATCGTCGCGCGGCAGCACTTCGAGCACCTGTGCCAGTTCCTTGCCCAGGTGTGCCTTGGCCTGGAAGCCGGAACGGCGTTCGATTTCCTCGACCTTGCGGCGAATGTACGGAATGGCACGCACGCTTTCGCCGTACACCGAGGAGGTGTACAGGCCCATGAAACGGCATTCCTTGATGATCTTGCCGTCGGCATCGATTTCACGGATCGATACGTAGTCCGGGTAAGCCGGACGGTGCACGCGGCTTGGGTGCGCGGCCTTGGCGAACGTCAGCAGTTTCGGCTCGCGCAGGTAGTTCACGGCGTAGTCTTCGATACGCAGTTCATCGTAGGTCATGCCGGTACGCAGCAGTTTGGTCAGGCCCAGGAAGGAGTCCTGGTCGTAGACGATGTGACCGCCGTCGGCTTCATCACGCACCACGAACTCTTCGTAGCCGAGGAAGGTGAAGTGGTTGCCCACCAACCATTCCAGGAAGCTCTTGATTTCGCTCTTCTCGTCGGCATCGACGGCGAACTGGCTGTTGTCCAGGCTGGAAAGGATTTCCTGGACCTTGGCTTTCATCGGCTCGAAATCGCCCACCGCAACGCGCACTTCGCCGAGCACTTGCTCCAGCTCTTTGGTCAGCACGTTCAGTTCGGCGGTGTTGGCGCAACGGTCGATTTCCAGGTACATCAACGACTCTTGCAGAATGTCGTCGCCCTGGGTGCCTTTCGGCAGGATTTCCAGCAACTCGCCCTTGCTGCCGCGACGCACGCTCAGCACGGTGGTTTGCAGGGTGTGAATGCTGTAACCGCGACGGTTCAGCTCGGTACGCACCGAGTCGACCAGGAACGGCAGGTCATGGTGCAGCACTTCGACCGCGGTGTGGGTCGACTGCCAGCCATGACGCTCGTAATCGGGGTTGTAGACGCGCACTTGCGGATGCGCGTGATCGAAGCGCTCAAGCAGGCGCCACGCAGAAAGGGTACAGCCAGCGAGGTCGGACAACCGACGCTGGGTCAGTTCATCCAGGGAAATGATGCCGAAGAATTGTTCAGCGAACAGCGCCACTTGTGGCAGTGCCTGTTCACTGATGTGCTGCGCCAGTGCCGCTTGCAGTTGGTGCTGGAAGTCGGCTTTGCTGGCTGCGGTGAAGAACGCCATCTGTGGTACTCCGCTTGGGCTTGTTATTGATGGAAGCGTCGCGTGCAAAACCCCTGTTCGGGGCAACCCGTCACCCTGTTCCTGATTCTCGGGCAGAGGAAACAGGACGACAGGTGGGTGAAGCTGGACGAGACACTCAGGTCACATTCACCTTCCATGAATGGGCATCTGCAAAAACGACTGGGCTGCATGCAGCACAATGCCTTTACAGGTGCTCATCCGTTGCGCAGCTTAACGAGTGCGGCAAGGCCCGTGCTTGCGGTGCTGCGACATATTCGGTCAACGGTACGCTGCTTGCGCCATGCGCAACGATCAACACTAGCAGCCGAGCGGGAAATCGGGGAAATTCCTGCCGGATCGGCCGGCCATTCACCCGAAAACACGTGCAGGAGACCGTTGCGTTTTCAAGCGGATCAGAAAAAGACGACACCCATGATTGCGGGGCAAATCATGGACGCCGACGGGATCGCCGTAGTAACTACGACCAAATCAGTCAATCAAGTCTTCAATGGCTCGGAATTTACTCACGGTGGCGCAGTCGTAACACATCATTTGCAGCGTCATCTTGTCCATGCTGGCGTCGATATTGGCCGAGTCGCACTCACGACAAAACAGCTGCAGATGCCCTGCCAGATCACTGCCGAAGAGGGCCCCGGAAAAAAACTGCGGCACCAATTCATCGCGCCAATAGATTCCGGGTGACTTCGAAAAGCCAGCACCGCTGTCCTTGAGTACCACGTCATATAGCAAGCGATGCAAGGCCGACTGCGGCACCCGCGAATCGCGATAGGCTGTCTTGCGCCAATTCCTCGCCAGCGCATCCTGCGCCGTACCCAGCATGTTGCCCGGAATGGTGTTTGCTGCATGGTTTCTGCCCTTGGAGTTGCCGGTCGCATAAAAATGCGCGGCATTTTTCACGGCCAGGCGCGCAAAGTAGTAGAGATGACTTACCGAGAAGTCCTGCAAAAGCTGGCCAACGACGGTTTCGGCACGCCCTTGGGCACTGAACACAAAATTCACCTCATTGGTCAGCACCTGGATGTACTGGATCGACTCATCCCGCGCCAGACTGAACATCAACGCATAAAGCTCGCTTTTCCAGGCGGGCTGCACGGCCCCGGACAGCTCCTGATAAAGCGCCAGGTACAGCGCGTCGCGAGTGCACTGTACGCTGGGCTCCAGGGCAACGTTTGGCAGCCAGCGTACTGCGGAAAAATCGTTGATCAGGCATCCGGATGCCCGGTCGAACGCCTTAATATCCGAACCCAGATCGACCAATAATGCGCCGCATTCGTAGAGCTTTTTCACCCACTCTTCGCTGGATTCTTCGCTGGGCGCCAAATATTCGCTTCTTGTACTGGCATCGAGCGGGGCGATGCGTTCCGCACCGGCGGCGCCGCCATCGTCCAGCAAGGCAAGCAGGACCAGTTTCTGAACGAAGCTCAGCGACGCATACGGCACTGGCGGACTCGTTACTCCATAACGCTTCTCCAGCTCACTCCGGTCGCGCAACGCTTGGGCCGCGACTTCCTGCTGGCGCACTTTGTAACACTCGATGCAATTACAGAGCCTATGCCGACCATAGTTGCCCGGCGCGAAGTGATAGTGCTCGCAACGCACGCATTTGAAGGGCTTACGGATTGAGACAGGAGTACCCCTGGCATGCCGACGCACCCACATGGGAAGGTCGCAGTAAGGGCATGCCAGGTCCTTGCTGATGATGGGTGGCAATACCTTCAACAGACTGCGGACATTCGCCGAAATGTTGTATTCGACTGCCAGTTCCGCAGTTTTTTCGCCGTTCAGATAACGCTGATAGAGCTCCTCGACCTGCTCTTCGGACAAATGTTTGATCTCATCTGCCCACTCAAAATAACGACGCATTCAAAGGTCCTTTTTTTCATAGCTGACTACGCAATCCAACGCGTTCGAGCTGCAAAAACTAAGGCAAATAAATCGGACAAAACAAGCAAAAACGCCGTGGATACGGGTTATTTTTCCCTTGTATAAATACCCTACAGCCCCATCGGATTTTTCATGTTGCCGGATGAGACACATCCGAAAGACAGGTCTTTCATCATTCATAGACCAAACCATGAAGCCAGGCTGAAATTCATCCGACCAATAATATAAAACGCACTATTTTGCGACTCAGGCCACTCGGGGGCAGCACAAAGACTCGACGGCTGGCAGAATTGGCTTTTGTAGCCCTCAAACGCTCGCCGAGCCAGGAACTCCCCATGCAAATGACCACCCCCCTCTTGATCGTCAACCCTTGCGATGAAGAAGAAGACAACATGGCCATGCTCTGCTGCCACAGCAACAAGGGCGAAATGTTCCTGATGACCCGCTACCCGGACGAGGACGAGCTGGAAATCACCCTCGATGACGAACCATCGTCCCTGGACGGTGTGAAAGTCACCCTGAGCCCTACCCTGCTGAAGATCGAAATCGCGGCGGCCGATGCTGATGCGCTCAATGGCGATGATGTGCTGGAGATCACTCACAGCACCGATGCGAGCGAGCTGGCGGAAGTTGAGGAAACCTTGCAGAACATTCTCAAGGGGACCGGGACTTACATCAGCAACATTTAACGGTGCCTGAGCAGGCCTCATCGCGGGCAAGCCCGCTCCCACAGGGTCTGGATGTGCAGCACAGATAGTGAACACTCCGCAGATAACTGTGGGAGCGTGCTTGCCCGCGATGGCGTCCTGAAGCCCCAACCTGCCTTTCTGCCTGTCAAGGTTGCGGCGTCTCTCCAATCATTTCCCCCACTTTACGCAAAATGCCGTTAGTCGCCGCCCCCCGCGATGGATTAAAGTAACGCCCCCAGCCCTGGCGTTATTCGAACGTCGTCGGTCACCCTTTCCAGGAACAGTCATCGATGGAACATCGTGAAGCGCTGCTTGCGCTGCGAACCTTTCTTTCAACGCAGATTCTCGGCCAGGAAAAACTCATCGAGCGCTTGCTCATCGCCCTGCTTGCCGACGGCCACATGCTGGTCGAGGGCGCCCCTGGCCTGGCCAAGACCAAGGCCATCAAAGAACTGGCCGAGGGCATCGAAGCCCAGTTCCATCGCATTCAGTTCACCCCCGACCTGTTGCCGGCCGACATTACCGGCACGGAGATCTATCGCCCGGAAACCGGCAGCTTCGTGTTCCAGCAAGGCCCGATCTTCCACAACCTGGTGCTGGCGGACGAAATCAACCGGGCGCCGGCCAAGGTCCAGTCGGCCTTGCTCGAAGCCATGGCCGAGCGCCAGGTCAGTGTCGGGCGCAGCACGTATGAGCTGTCACCGCTGTTTCTGGTGATGGCCACGCAAAACCCCATCGAGCAGGAAGGGACCTACCCGCTGCCCGAAGCCCAGCTCGACCGTTTCCTGATGCACGTGAAAATCGGCTTTCCCGATGCCGCCGTCGAACGGCGGATCCTGCAACAGGCTCGCGGCGAAGCGCTGAACGGTGAGACCAAGCCCGAACGCCGGGTCAGTCAGCAGGCCATCTTTGCCGCGCGCAAGGAAATCCTCGGCTTGTACATGGCCGACGCCGTGGAGGAATACCTGGTGCAATTGGTCATGGCCACGCGGACACCGGGCAAATTCGACCCGGAAATGGCCGAATGGATTGCCTACGGCGCCAGTCCTCGCGGTTCGATTGCCCTCGACCGTTGCGCCCGCGCCCACGCCTGGCTGGCCGGTCGCGACTTCGTCAGCCCGGAAGACATCCAGGCCGTGCTGTTCGATGTGCTGCGCCATCGCATCATTCTCTCCTTTGAAGCCGAAGCCGCGGGGATCGACCAGGATCGGGTGGTCCAGCGGATTCTCGACGTCGTAGCCGTCGCTTGACCCCGATGAACGCCCCCCTGCCGTCCCAACCGGGTATCCGCATCACGCTCGCCGAGCTGATCGAGATGCGCCATCGCTTACGTGAAGTGCAATTGTTCTCCACGCCGAGCCAGCGCAGCCCGCTGATCGGCCTGCACCACTCCAAGCTGCGCGGACGTGGCGTGGACTTCGATCAGGTGCGGGTCTACCAGGCCGGTGACGACGTGCGCACCATCGACTGGCGCGTCACGGCGCGAACGCAAGAGCCGCACACCAAACTGTTCCACGAAGAACGCGAGCGGCCGATCTTCATCATGGTCGAGCAAAGCCGCCGGCTGTTTTTCGGCTCCGGGCTGATGTTCAAGTCGGTGCTCGCCGCCCAGGCCGCGAGCCTGATCGGCTGGGCCGCGCTGGGTCATAACGATCGGGTCGGCGGACTGGTGTTCGGCGACAACGAGCATTACGAAATCAAACCCCGGCGCAGCAAGCAGAGCCTGCTGCAATTGCTCAACCGACTGGTGCGCGTCAACCAGTCCCTGAACACCGAAAGCGAGCCGGCCCGCGATGCCTTCGGCATTGCCTTGCGTCGTGCCCGGGAAGTGTTGCGCCCGGGCAGCCTGGCGATCGTGATCTGCGACGAACGGGCCCTGTCCGAGAGCGCCGAACAGCAGTTGAGTTTGTTGTCGCGCCATTGCGATCTGTTGCTGCTGCCACTGTCCGACCCGTTGGATCACGCCCTGCCCGCCGCCGGGCTGTTGCGCTTTGCCGAACGTGGCGCTCAGCTGGAACTCGACACGCTGAATTTCGACCTGCGCCAGACCTACCGCGCCCAGGCCGAAGCGCGCATTGCCCGTTGGGAATTGCTCGCACAAAAACTGCGCGTGTTGTTGATGCCCCTGAGCACCCAAAGCGAGATGGTCGAACAATTGCGCGAATACCTGAACCCGCAGAAACCGGGGAAAGGCCGATGAACAGTCTCGATCAGCTGCAACCGCTGATTACCCCACCCGCCATCGGGTTCTGGCCACCGGCGCCGGGCTGGTGGTTGTTGCTGTTGTTGCTGCCTTTGATCGGTTTCGGCCTGTGGAAGCTGCGACGCTTCCTGCCGGGCAAACGCCCGGTCGTGCGCGCCGAGCAACCACTGGACCCGGTGCGCCTTGCCGCGCTGGCGGAACTGGCGTTGATGCCCAAGCCCTACGACGGCGCGCCCGCAGGCGCCTGGCTGCAACAGCTCAACGGCCTGCTCAAGCGCCTGTGCCGAAACCACTATCCCTACAGCCAGAGCCACACCCTCAACGGACGCAAATGGCTGGCCTTTCTGGACAACCGCTGCCCGGCAGCCGGCCTGACCCGCTGGATGGTGCTGGTCGAAGGCGCCTACAAGCCCGAATGCAAACTCGACGACAAGGCCATTGCCGGCCTGACCCAAGCCGTCGAAATCTGGATTCGCAAACATGTTTGAGTTCGCCTGGCCGTGGATCTTCGTCCTGCTGCCCCTGCCGTGGCTGATG
Source organism: Pseudomonas moorei (assembly GCF_008801475.1). Taxonomy (GTDB): domain Bacteria; phylum Pseudomonadota; class Gammaproteobacteria; order Pseudomonadales; family Pseudomonadaceae; genus Aquipseudomonas; species Aquipseudomonas moorei. The sequence goes on from NZ_VZPP01000003.1 coordinate 371,448, forward strand.
CGCATACTGTTGCCGGTGGCCGACAGCGGCGAGCCGGCGCTCAAGGTCAGTTTCCTCAATGACCTCGAAGGCCTGGCCCGGCGCCGCGCTCGCGCCAACCTGCCGGCCTGGCGCCAACAGGCACCGTTCATGCTGCTGTGGCTGATGTTGCTGACCGCCGCCGCGCGTCCGCAATGGCTGGGCGAACCGTTGCCGATTGCTGCCAGCGGCCGCGATCTGCTGGTGGCGGTGGATGTGTCCGGTTCCATGGACTTCCCCGACATGCAATGGCAGGACGACGATGTCAGCCGCCTTGCGCTGGTCCAGCATTTGCTCGGTGATTTCCTGGAAAGCCGCGAAGGTGATCGGGTCGGCCTGATCCTGTTCGGCAGCCAGGCGTACCTGCAAGCGCCCCTGACGTTCGACCGCCACACGGTGCGTGTCTGGCTCGACGAAGCGCGTATCGGCATCGCCGGCAAGAACACCGCCATCGGCGACGCCATTGGCTTGGCCATCAAGCGCTTGCGCCAGCGTCCGGCACAAAGCCGCGTATTGATTCTGGTGACGGACGGCGCCAACAACGCCGGCCAGATCGACCCGCTCACCGCAGCGCGCCTGGCGGCCAAGGAAGGGGTGAAAATCTACCCGATCGGCATCGGCGCCGACCCGGAGCAAAGTGGCACCCCGGGGTTCCTCGGGATCAACCCGAGCCTGGATCTGGACGAACCGTCCCTCAGAGCCATCGCCGAAACCACGGGCGGCCAATACTTCCGGGCCCGTGACGGCAAGGAGCTGCAAGCGATCAAGGAGACTCTCGACCGACTGGAGCCCGTGGCCCAGCAACCGACCCAGGCCCGCCCGGCTCAGACGTTGTATCAGTGGCCTTTGGCGCTGGCACTGTTATTGAGCATGCTGTTGGTGGCCCGCGAACTCTGGCCGGATACCCCCTTGCACCGCCTGTTTACCAAGGATCTGTTTTTGCAAACGCAACTGCCTGACTGGCGCGAGCGGCTCAAGCGCCTGCGTCTGCGGAGGCGTCGATGAGCGCACTCTGGCCCTACTGGTTCCGCCCCTGGTGGCTGCTGTTGCTGCCATTGCTTGGCTGGTTGCTCTGGCAACTCTGGCATCGGCAGAAACGTGCCGGGCGCTGGCAGATGATTCTGCCGCCCGCCTTCCACTCGGCATTGCTCAGTGGTGGCAACGGACGCGACAGCAAACTGCCGTGGATCGCCCTTGGCGTGGCCTGGCTGCTGACCGTGTTCGCACTGTTGGGCCCGAGCTGGGAACGTGTCGAGCAACTGAGCCAGAAACCCGCCGACCCATTGGTGGTGCTGCTGGAGTTGACCCCGGAGATGCTCGCCGCCGACGTTCAGCCCAACCGCCTGGAGCAGGCCCGGCGCAAGCTGTTCGACCTGCTGCAAAATCGCAGTGATGCGCAGACGGCCATCGTCGTATACGCCGGCAGTGCGCACGCCCTCGTCCCCCTGTCGGATGATTTGGCCACCAGCCACAATCTGCTCGATGCCCTCAAGCCGTCGCTGATGCCCGAAGCCGGCCATCGCGCCGACCTCGCGGTGGCCAAGGCCCTGACCTTGCTGCAACAGGCCGCCCTCGGCGATGGCCGGATCCTGTTGATTGGTTCATCTCTCACGGAGCAGGAACGCTTGGGGATTCGCCGCGCGCTGAGCGGCAAATCAACGCAGTTTCTGATGCTCGGCATCGGCACCGCCGAAGGTGCGCCGATCACTCAGGAAGATGGCAGTTTCCTCAAAGATGAACAGGGCGCGATTCTGGTGCCTCGTCTGGACGACGCTGGCCTCAAAGCCTTCGCCAGTGACCTGGATGGACATTATCGCCAGGCGCGCCTGGACGATACCGACCTGCGCGCCCTCGGCCTGCTCGACGGCCCGCGCAACCTGCGCAACGACGGTCAGACCCTGCGCCTGGACACCTGGGCCGATCAGGGTTACTGGCTGCTGCTGCCCTTGTTGTTGCTGGCGGCCTGCGCCGGCCGTCGCGGCTGGCTGTTCTGCCTGCCGCTGTTGCTGGCATTGCCACAGTCGAGCTATGCCTTCGACTTTCAGGACCTGTGGCTGCGCCCCGACCAACAGGGTCAACACCTGCTCAAGCAGAAACGCCCGGCAGAAGCGGCACAACATTTCGAAGATCGCCAATGGCAAGGTGTGGCCCTTTACGAGGCCGGTGATTACACCGGCGCCGCCCAGCGGTTCGCCGAAGGCAATGACGCCCACGCCCACTACAATCGTGGCAATGCCCTGGCCAAAAATGGCGAACTGGAAGCCGCGCTGGACGCCTACGATCAGGCGCTGGAGCGCCAGCCGGACTTGCGCCCGGCCCTGACCAACAAGGCACTGGTGGAAGCCCTGATCAAGCAGCAACAGACCCCGCCTGCCGCCGAGCCGGACAAGGCCTCCACTGAAGAGCCGCAGACGCCGCCCCAGGAATCACCGTCCGGCGCCACCTCGACGCAACCGTCGGGCACGGGCGAACCGAAGGCCGAAAGCGAGGACGCCCAATCCGCCACCGAACAACCACCAGCCCGCCCGACCCGCCCCGGCAGCAATGAAGTACCGGGCAGCGAACTGGGGGATGAACAGCACACCACACCGCCCATGCGCCCGGCCAACGACAGCATCGAAGGCGAACAACAGCAGGCGCTGGAGCAGTGGCTGAGGCAGATCCCGGATGACCCCGGCGAATTGCTCAGACGCAAATTCTGGTACGAACAGCAACAACATCAGGATCAGGGAAAAACTCGATGACCCGCTTCACCGCCTACATGCTCGCCTCGATGCCGGCCTTGCTGATCTGCACCGCTCAGGCCCAGGCAGCCGAGCTGGTCGCCAGCGTCGATCGCACCCGCCTGAGCTCCGGAGAGACAATCGAACTGACCCTGGAGTCCTCCGACGTCACGCAGTTCGGCAAGCCGGACCTGACGCCGCTGGAACCACTTTTCGAGGTGCGTGGCACACGTCAGGTCAACCAGTTGAACACCCTCAGCGGCGACAACCGCGCCACCACACGCTGGATCGTCACCCTGCTGCCCAAAGAAAATGGCAGCGTAGTGATTCCGCCGTTGAAGCTGGGTGACGTCGAGAGCCAGCCGATCACCGTGCAAGTGGTGGAAAGCCAAACCCAGGACAACCCGAACAAACAGGCCCCGGTCTTCATCGACGCCAGCCTCGACCAGAACAGCGTGTACGTGCAGGCTCAGGCAGTCCTGACCTTGCGCATCTACCATTCGGTGTCGCTGTACGACGACAGCAGCCTGCCGCCACTGCAGATTCCGGATGCACGCATCGAGCAGCTCGGCGAATCGCGCACCTACGAGAAAGACATCAACGGCGTGCGCCATGGCGTGATCGAAATGCGCTATGCGATCTATCCGCAGCACAGTGGCGAACTGATCATCCCGGCGCAAACCTTCAATGCCGCCCTGGTGGATGCACAGCCCGCCCCGGACGCCACACCGCAATCGCCGAAATCCGGCAAGCTGATGCGCGTCAGCTCCAGCGAACTGCTGCTGACGGTCAAGGCCAAGCCCATCACCTACCCCGCCGACCTGCCATGGCTGCCGGCACGCAGCCTGACCCTGAGCGAGCACTGGAACCCGGAACCGGAGCATGTCCAGGTCGGTGACTCGCTGACCCGCAGCCTGATCGTCAAGGCCGAAGGCCTGGGCAGTTCGCAACTTCCGCCATTGCCAGGTACGGAGGCCAGTGGTCTGCGTCGTTATCCGGACCAACCGGTGCTGGGCAACCAGAACAACGACCGCGGCCTGGTCGGCAGTCGTGAAGACCGTGAGGCGCTGGTACCGGTCCGTAGCGGACCGATCGAGCTGCCGTCGGTCGAAGTGGTCTGGTGGAACACCTTTGAAGACCATCTGGAACACACCAGCCTGCCGGCCCGAACCCTGCAGGTCGCGGCCAATCCGAGCCTAGTGGTCGACACGCCGGCCGGCAACTCACCGGCCAACGCCACTGTCGACAACGAAACCCTGCGGCGCTGGAAACTCAGCACCCTGATCCTCGCTTGCACGACGCTGCTGGGCTTTGGCCTGTGGTGGCGCGCGCGCTGGCAACCGGCAATCGCGCGAGCCGCACAGACCGGCCCGAGCCCGCGCACCGTACTCGACGACCTCAAGCGTGCCTGCCAGGCCAACGATCCCCACGCCACGCGCCAGGCCCTCGACGCCTGGGCCCGACAGCAACCGGAAACCCTGGCCGACATGGCCGCCCGCTTCGTGCCACTGTCCGACGCCCTCGACGGCTTGAACGGCGCGCTCTACAGCGAAACCGGCCAACACTGGCAAGGCGAAGAGCTGTGGCGGGCGATCCGCACCATCCCGATTGCCGAGCGGGTCCAGGACCCGGTGGGTGACAGTGGTTTGCCGCCGCTTTATCCCAAATAAACACCCGTCTTTATGGCAGGAAGCTTTTGTGGCGAGGGCGCTCGCTCCCGCTCCGTTGCGAAGCAACCGCAAAGCCTTGACCCGTTATCATTGGGTATTCGAATGTGGGGCCGCTTCTCAGCCCGGCGGGCGCAAGCTCCCTCGCCACAGGTTCGCGGTGCGATCGTGTTTTTTTGCCAGTAAACTCTCTCCCCTTTCGCCGCGTCATGTGTCCCCGCGGCCATCACCTTTTATCTAGCGGAGTTGCCCTTGCGTCTGTTCCACACCTCCGACTGGCACCTCGGGCAGAACCTGCACGGCCAGGATCGCGATTTCGAGCACGGTTGTTTTCTCGACTGGCTGTTGCGTCAGCTCAAGCTGGATCAGCCCGATGTGCTGCTGATCGCCGGCGATATCTTCGACACGGTCAACCCGCCGGTCAAAGCCCAGGAACGCCTCTACGACTTCATCGTCAGCGCCCACGAGCAGCAGCCGTCGCTGACCATCGTGATGATTGCCGGCAACCATGATTCCGGATCGCGGATCGAACTGCCCGCGCCTTTGATGCGCCGCTTGCGCACCCATGCCCTGGGTCGCGTGTTGTGGCTCGATGACGGGCAACTGGACGCCGAACGCCTGTTGCTGCCTCTGCCGGACGCTAGCGGTGAAATCGCCGGCTGGTGCCTGGCGCTGCCGTTCCTGCGCCCGGCGGAAGTGACCGGCGCGCATCTGGGCGACAACTACCTGCGCGGCATTGGCCAGGTTCATGAATGGCTGATCGAAGCGGCCAACGCCAAACGTCAGCCGGGCCAGGCACTGATCGCCATCAGCCATGCGCACATGGCCGGTGGTTCGGTGTCGGAAGACTCCGAGCGCAGCCTGATCATCGGCAACGCCGAAGCCCTGCCCGCCAGCCTGTTCGGGCCAAGCATCAGCTACGTGGCCCTCGGACATTTGCACAAGCCGCAAAAGGTCAACGGCGAGAAGCGCATTCGCTACAGCGGCTCGCCGATTCCGTTGTCGTTCTCGGAGATCGGCTACCAGCACCAGATTCTCGACATCACCCTCGACGGCGAAACCCTGGTCAGCGTCGAACCCAGACTCATTCCCCGTGCGGTGAACCTGCAGCGTCTCGGCCCGGCGCCGCTGGCGGAGATCCTGTTGCAATTGGCGGACTTGCCGAACATCGACCTGCTCGCCGACTTGCAGCGCCAACCCTGGCTTGAAGTCCGGGTGCGCCTCGACGAACCGCAACCCGACTTGCGCCATCAAGTGGAAAGCGCCCTGCTAGGCAAGGCTGTGCGACTGGTGCGCATCGCCGCCGAATACGCCGGCAATGGCAGTCGTGACGGCACCGAGGACGGTGCGGCGCTGATCGAACTGGACCAGCTCACCCCGCAGGAACTGTTCAGCCGGGCCTGGCAGGACAATTACGGCAGCGAAGTCGACGAGCAAACCCTCAAGGACTTTGCCGAGCTGCTGCAAGACGTGCAGATGGAGGGCGAACAGCCATGAAGATCCTCGCGATCCGCCTGAAAAACCTCGCCTCCCTGGCCGGGCCCTTTGAAATCGACTTCACCGCCGAACCCCTGGCCAGTGCCGGCCTGTTCGCCATCACCGGACCGACCGGCGCCGGCAAAAGCACCTTGCTCGATGCCCTGTGCCTGGCCTTGTTCGGTGCCGTGCCGCGGCTGAACAACACCGGCCGCGACGCCAAGGTGCCGGACGCCGATGGCGAAATCGGCACCGGTGACCCGCGTACCCTGCTGCGTCGCGGCACCGGTGAGGGCTATGCCGAAGTGGATTTCGTCGGTGTCGACGGCCGCCGCTATCGCGCACGCTGGGAAGCCAACCGCGCCCGGGAAAAGGCCGGTGGCAAGCTGCAGGCCAGTCGCCAGAGCCTGCGTGACATCGATCAGGATCAACTGCTGGCCAGCCAGAAAGGCGAATACAAGACGCAACTCGAAGCCGCCCTGGGCCTGAATTTCGAACAGTTCACCCGTGCCGTGCTGCTGGCCCAAAGCGAGTTCAGCGCCTTTCTCAAGGCCGATGACAACGACCGCAGCGAACTGCTGGAAAAACTCACCGACACGGCGCTCTACACCCGTCTCGGCCGTCGGGCCTTCGACAAGACCAAAGAGGCCCGCGAGGCGCACAAGCTGCTGCAGGACCAGGCCAGCGGTGTCACCCCGCTGTCGCCCGAAGCCCGTGCAGAGCTGGATGAACGCTTCAACGAAGCGCAGCAACAGCTGAAGTTGCAGCAGGCGCAAATCAAGCAGCTGGAGCAGCAACACACCTGGCTCAAGGATTTGCGTCAGTTGCAGGACGCGCAACAAGCGGCCGCCGAGCAACTGCACAGTTCGCAACAACAGTGGGAAGGTCTGGCCGGCGAACGCCTCAAGCTCACGCGCCTTGAACAACTCGCCCCGCAACGTCACCAGTTCGCGCGCAAGACGGAACTCGATGCGCAACTGACGCCACTGGCTGCACAGATTGCTACACATACCCGCCAACACGGCGAACTCAGCGAACGCCAGACGCAACTGGAGCAAACCCTCGATTCGGCGAAAAACGCCCTGAGCGAAGCGCAGCAGCGGCACAGCGAAAGCGCCCCGCTGCTGCGTCAGGCGTTCGAGGAGCAAAGCACCCTCGCCCGCCTCGCCAAGGACACCGCCCTCAGCGCCGACGCCCGACAGTCCGCCGAGCAGGCCTGCACGCAAGGCCAGAGCGGCATTGAAACCTTGCAGGTCAAACAGGCCCAGGTCGCTGAACGCCTGCAAAAAATGGCCACCGAGCTGGAACAGAGCACCCATCTGGCGCCGTTGAGCGATGCGTGGAATGCCTACCGCGATCGCCTGCAACAGCTGATGCTGATTGGCAATCGACTGAACAAGGGCCAGGCCGAACTGGCCACCCTCGAACAGAAGGCGGCGCAAAGCGCCGAAGCACTGAACACGCAAAAACAGCAACTGGAAGTGCTGTTCAAAGAGGCCGGCGCCGAGCCGGATGCGGTTGCCGAGCAGATCGGTATCCTTGGCAACCTGTTGCAGGACAATCGTAAACAACTGCGCGCCATTGAAGACATGACGCGGCTCTGGGCCAGTCAGCAGGAGCTGGAAAAACGCGGCGCCGAGCGGCACCAGCGACTGCTCGATGCGCAACAGGAGCGCGAGCGCCTGACCCAGGACGGGGTCAAAACCAAAGCCGAACTCAGCGTCGCCGAACAAACCCTCAACGTCACCCGTGAACTGCTCGAACGCCAGCGTCTGGCCCGCAGCGCCAGTGTCGAAGAGTTGCGCGCGCAGTTGCAAGACGACCAGCCCTGCCCGGTCTGCGGCAGCAACGAGCACCCGTATCATCAGCCTGAAGCACTGCTGCAAAGCCTGGGTCGCCACGACGAAAATGAGCAGGCCTCGGCCCAGCAGGCGGTGGATCAGCTCAAGGAAAAGCTCACCGAGCTGCGCGCCGAAGTCGGTGGTGTGATCGCCCGGCAGAAAGAGCTGCTGCAACAGCAAGAACAATTGACCGCCCAACTCCAGGCACTGGCGCCGAGCCTGGAGGCGCACCCGCTGGGCACTTCGTTGTTCAATCAGGACGCCGACAAGCGCGACGCCTGGCTGACCCGGCAAAACGATCAGTTGAACCAGAGCATCACCCAGGACGAACAACGCCAAAGCGCCCTGCTCACCCTGCAGCAGGATGCCGCGCGCCTGACCCAGCAACTGCGCAATACCGAGACCGCGCATCAGCAAGCAGCGCAGCACCTGAGCAATCAACAACGCGAACTGAGCAGCGACCGTCAGCGCCTCGACGAGGAACTCACCACGTTCGCCAGCCTGCTGCCGGCCGAAACCCTCGAGGCCTTGCGCGTCGAGCCGGCGGCAACCTTCATGCAGCTGGATCGGCAGATCGCCGAGCGCCTGGCGCAAGTCGATCAGCAAAAGGAAGAACTGGCCGAACAGCAGCAATGTCAGCAGACGCTGGAGAAGGAACAGGATCGCCAGCTCAGCCGCATACAGCAGCTGCAAAGCGCCGAGCAGCAGTTCAGTGCTCTGGCCGAACAGCAACAGGCCTGTCAAGCGAAACTCGCGCAACTGCTGGGCGAACACAGCAGCGCCGAGCACTGGCAACAGCAACTGGAACAGGCCGTGGAGCAGGCGCGCAACGCCGAAACCGCCACGGCTTCGGAACTGCAGAACGTGCGCACGCAATACGTGCGGATTGGCGCGGAACTCAAGGCACAACAGGAGCGTTTGCAAGCGCTGCAGAGCGAAGACAACGAGCTGACGCAGAAGATTGCTGACTGGCGCGCGCGTCATCCCGAGCTGGATGACGGCGGTCTCGAAGACCTGCTGCGGGTCGATGACACGTACGTCAGCGAGCTACGCCAGCGCTTGCAGAACAGCGAAAAAGCCATCGAACAGGCCAAGGTGCTGCTGCAGGAACGTGACCAGCGCCTGGCCGATCATCAGGCCCAGCACAATGGCAACCTCGACGCCGAGCAACTCGCCAGCGCCCTCACCGACCTGCAAAACCAGTTCGGCCTCAGCGAACAGCGCTGTGCCGAGTTACGTGCCGAACAGGCAGAGGACCAGCGCCGGCAAAACGCCAATCAGGCCCTGGCGCAACAGATTGCCGACGCCTACGCCGAATTCCAGCGCTGGGCGCGTTTGAATGCGTTGATCGGTTCGGCCACCGGCGACACCTTCCGCAAGATCGCCCAGGCCTACAACCTCGACTTGCTGGTCCATCACGCCAACGTGCAACTGCGCCAACTGGTGCGCCGCTATCGCCTCAAGCGCGGCGGCAGCATGCTGGGGTTGCTGGTGATGGACACCGAGATGGGCGACGAACTGCGTTCGGTGCATTCGTTGTCCGGTGGCGAGACCTTCCTGGTGTCGCTGGCGCTGGCGCTGGGCCTGGCATCGATGGCGTCAAGCACGCTGAAAATCGAATCGCTGTTCATCGACGAAGGCTTCGGCAGCCTCGACCCGGAATCCCTGCAACTGGCCATGGACGCCCTCGACGGCCTGCAGGCCCAGGGCCGCAAGGTCGCGGTCATTTCCCACGTGCAGGAAATGCATGAACGGATTCCGGTACAGATTCAGGTCCGTCGGCAAGGCAACGGCCTCAGCACCCTGGAGGTGAAATGACCACGCTCTATTCCTTCCGCCGCTGCCCGTACGCCATGCGGGCGCGCATGGCCCTGCGCTACTCCGGGGTTGAGGTCAGCATTGTCGAAGTCAGTCTGAAGGCCAAACCCGCCGAAATGCTCGCGCTGTCGAGCAAAGGCACGGTGCCGGTGCTGGACGTGGACGGCCAGGTCATCGATGAAAGCCTGGAAATCATGCGCTGGGCGTTGGCGCAGAATGACCCGCAGGACTGGTTGCTCAAGGATGATCCCCAAGGACAGCTGACCATTGCCGCACTGATCGAGGAAAACGACCAGGCGTTCAAGGTGCAGCTCAATCGCTACAAATACGCCGAACGCTACCCCGAGCATGCAATGGAGTTTTACCGCGCCGAGGGCGAGGTGTTCTTGCGCAAGCTCGACCAGATGCTCGAGGGTCACGCCTGCTTGCTGGCCGATCATCCCAGCCTCGCCGACGTGGCGTTGATGCCGTTCGTTCGGCAATTCGCCCATGTCGATCGCGAGTGGTTCGCGCAGACGCCTTATCGGCGATTGCAGGCCTGGTTGCAGCGGTTTATCGAGTCGACATTGTTTACGTCGATCATGGCGAAATAAACGCGCCCCTCTGTAGGAGCGAGCCTGCTCGCGAAAAACCTGAGAGCGCCGCGCGGTGACAGGTGCTCAGCGTCATCGTTAACGACCATCGCGAGCAGGCTCGCTCCCACAGGGATCATGGTGATTCAGTGATTCAGTGATTCAGTGATTCAGTGATTCAGGCCAGCACTTCACACATTCCGATCATCGAGCAGTCCACTTCGAACGGCCCGAAAAAGCCGCTTTCAGGTTCGACCGGCGGATTACCGGCCAGCATCCCCATGGCCTTGGCGGTCTCGATGTTACGCGCGATGCTGTGGTTGGCCTCGATGGCTCGTGCCACCCCGCCTATCGAACCTTGCCCGATCCCCAGCAAGGAAAATCCATTGGTGATGAATGCCAGAAAGGCAACGACCAAAAGCTTGCATCTGTTCATGCTCCGCCGACTCCCGCGAGATCAGCCTGATCGACCATCGCCTGTTGGGCGCGGTGTTCAAACTGGATGCCGGGATGCGCGACTTGAATCGGCGCTTCGAAGGATTGTTGCGACTGCGGCGAAAGACTGACCGCCAGCACCATGACCAGGTAAAGACCGATAGCCATGTAGGCGCCATGTTTGGCAGAAGTGATGATTGCGCGGGCCATGATGTTCTCCGTGGGCATGTTTCAATGTCCACAGGATCGATCAAAAAAGCGCGGATAACCAACGAGTCCGATCTATAGCAACTATCAGCTTCGTTGATCATTGAAGCAGACTATTTCAGTCTTCAATAAAACTCATCAGGCGTTCACGGGCAGCGTCAGGCTCGCCGGGAATGGGCTGTGCAGCCGATAAAATAGGGGTGGAATAGAGAAACAGCAGCACCACAGCCAGACGCATCGCCATCTTGTCGATCCTTTTTCTTGAGAAGGAGTCAAAAAATCAGCGTCAAATTTAAACGTGCAGTGGAGTGATATCAAGCAGAAGATTGATGGCTATTTGATGCTGTCGTAAATGCGTTATGCAGGAGCGACATCACTTCTACGCCTTTCGGTCCGCGGACGATCGATTGGCAAGTGACTTGGCTCCTGCATAAAGGGGGCAGGAAGTAGCTTTCAGTGTTGGGCTTTGTGATCCAGCGCGGCGTAGAAGTTGGCGCTCTGCTGCAGGTATTTCTGGGTGTAGCTCTGGGTGTGGGATTTTTTCTCGCTGATTTCAACGTTGGCACTGGCTGGCAGGGCAACGGAAGCAGAGATGGCGGAAGCGGCGATTACGGAGAAGAGATTGAAGTTCATGGCGGTATTCCTCGAAGTCAGTTGGCTTGCTTGCCCGGTGGGGCCGTGAAGCAAACTTAACCTTCGAGGGGCGCCGTCTTGAAATGCTTTGCAGCATTACCAGATATCAGCCTCATTGATAGAACAGCGCAGGCCCCTTGGACCGGGGCCTGCGGCCTATTGTCGCAGCAAAAACTTGAGATCGCTCGGGGCGTCCATCGGCAACTTTTGCACGGTTTTACCCAGCAAACCGGTCTTGGCATCGCGCTCGACGACGACAATCTGGTTGCTCTTCTGATTGGCGATCAGCACAAATTTGCCACTGGGATCGAGGCTGAACTCACGCGGGTGGTCGCCTTCCACCGAACGACGTTGCAGCTCCTTGAGGTGGCCGGTTGCAGGGTCGATGGCGAACACCAGCAACTGATTGGCGGTGCCACGGTTGCTGACGTAAAGGAATTTGCCGTCTGCCGAGGCATGTAACGCGGCGGCAGCCTTGTCCGAGACCGGCTGGCCGGCCGCCAGGTCGACCATCTGCGTCTGCACCAGCGAGCCGTCCCGGTAATCGAACACCGCCACCTGTGCACTCATCTCCATGGTCAGCCAGGCGCGTTTGCCATCGGCGCTGAACAGCAAATGCCGTGGCCCGCTGCCGGCAGGCAACTGGACGAACGCCGGCTTGGCCGGGGTCAATGGCAGGTCCGGGTTGGCCTTGGGATCGAAACGGTAGGCAAAAACCCTGTCCGCGCCCAGGTCATTGGAGAACACGTATCGGCCATCCGGCGCCGAGACCGTCGAATGCACGTGCGCCGACATCTGCCGCTCGGGATTGACCCGACTGGCCGGATGGCTGCTCATCTGCACCACCGGCTTGAGCGCACCGTCGGCACTCACCGGTAACACCGCCAGGGTGCCACCGGGATCTTCGGCCACCGAGTAGTTGCTGACAAACAGATGGCTGGCGTCAGCGCTGAGGCTCGAATGCGTCGGTTCATTGCCCAGGCTCTGCACCTGATTGATCAGGCTCAGCTCATGGGTCTTGGGGTCGATTGCGTAGCTGCTCACTCGCCCTACCGGATCGGTCTGGCCGGGGCCGTTTTCATTGACCACGAACAGACGACGCTGATCCTTTGACAGGGTCAGCCAGGAGGGATTTTCGCTTTTGACCACTTGCAGGGGTTTGGCGTCGATCTGCCCGGTCGCGCTGTCGAAATGCAGCCGATAGAGGCCCTGGCTTTGTCCGGCGGTGTACGAACCCACCAGCAGTTGATAGTCCTCGGCAGAAGCGACTTGAACGCCCATCGCACCGATGCTGCCGGCCATGAACAATGGCCAGAAGTTACGCATCCTCATTTTCATCGTCTTCATCATCGTCATCGTTGTCACCGCCAATGACGTCACCGAGGCAAACCAGGCGATGTTCACCAGAATCACCCGTGATCAACCAGCTTTGCAAAGTGCTGTCGAAGCTAGCGGCCTGGATTTGCGCCGGCGTGAACTCCCAATGCTTGGCCGCTCGACCGTCCATGCATTCGATGTGCAGGTTGTCGTCCTCGTCGAGGGAAAATTCGAAGGCGTGCAGCCCGTCGATTTCCACCATACCGCAGTGTTCGAGGACGTTGAGTAAGGTGTCAGTGGCAGCAGTCATGGCATTCAATCTTTGGAAGGGAAAGACGCAATGATAGCTCATGGGTTTGCGGACTGTTCCACACAATCCGTGGATGCGGGCTTGCCCGCTCCCACGGGGACTGTCACCCGCGATCAGATCGCGTCGCGGGAGGGCTTGCCATCCACCAGGCGCTGAATGCCCAGCGGATTAGCATTCTGCAACGCCTCCGGCAGCAGGTTGTCCGGGTAATTCTGGAAGCACACCGGGCGCAGGAAACGGTCGATGGCCAGGGTGCCCACCGACGTGCCGCGAGCGTCCGACGTCGCCGGATACGGCCCGCCATGCACCATCGAATCGCACACCTCGACACCGGTGGGATAGCCGTTGATCAGGATTCGCCCGACCTTCTGCTCCAGCAAGGCCGTGAGCTCACCGAACTGTTCAAAGTCAGCCTGTTCACCCAAGATCGTCGCGGTCAACTGACCGTGCAGCCCATTCAATGCAGCGTGCAGTTGTGCCTGATCGGCCACTTCCACCACTACGGTGGTCGGGCCAAACACTTCCTCTTGCAGTACCTTGTCGCCGTTGATCAGCAAGCTGACATCTGCCTTGAACAGTTGCGGCTGCGCTTGATGACCTTGTTGCGGTTTGCCCGCCAGGTGCTCGATGCCCGGATGACCGGAAAGCTTTTGCAGGCCCTTGCCATAGCTGCCCAGGGTTCCGGCGTTGAGCATGGTTTGCGCCGGTTGATCGGCCATCATGTCGGCGAGCAATTTGAGGAACGCGCTGAACTGCGGCGAACGGATACCGATAACAAGGCCGGGGTTAGTGCAGAACTGACCACAGCCCTGAACCACGGAAGCCGACAGGCCACGGGCAATGGTTTCCGTGCGCTCTTGCAGTGCCTGGGGCAGCACGATCACCGGGTTGATGCTCGACATCTCGGCGAACACCGGTATCGGTTGTGCACGCGCCGCCGCCATGTCGCACAGCGCCCTGCCGCCCTTGAGCGAACCGGTGAAGCCCACCGCCTGAATGGCCGGATGCTTGACCAGTGCTTCGCCGACGCCAGCGCCGTAGATCATGTTGAAAACGCCGGTCGGCATCCCGGTCTTTTGCGCCGCGCGGACGATGGCATCGGCCACCTGCTCCGCCGTGGCCATGTGTCCACTGTGGGCCTTGAACACCACCGGGCAACCGGCGGCCAGTGCCGCAGCGGTATCGCCACCCGCGGTGGAAAAGGCCAGGGGAAAATTGCTCGCTCCAAACACTGCCACCGGCCCGAGGCCGATGCGGTACTGGCGCAGATCGGGTCGCGGCAGCGGTTGGCGCTCAGGCAGCGCCTGGTCGATGCGCGCCCCGTAGAAGTCGCCGCGCCGCAGCACCTTGGCGAACAAACGCATCTGCCCGCTGGTGCGGCCGCGCTCGCCGATGATCCGTGCCGCTGGCAGCGCGGTTTCACGGCAAACCAGCGTCACGAACGCGTCACCCAGGGCATCGAGTTCATCGGCGATGGCTTCGAGAAACTGCGCGCGACGCTCGGCGCTCAAGTGGCGATAAGCAGGGTACGCCAGGGCCGCAGCCTTGGCGGCGGCATCGACCTCCTCCGGTGTCGCCTGGTAGAAATCATGGGGCAGCGCTTCGCCCGTTTCGGCGTCGACACTCTGCAGTTTGACGGTGCCCAGCGCGCTGCGCTGGCCGCCGATGTAGTTGTGGCCAAGAATCCGGGTCATGGGTAACGCCTCACAAGGTGCCGACGGAGCCGGGTTCGAATACCGCTTCGACCGGCGAAATGCCATTGATCAATGGCGCGCCGAACTCGGCCTGACTGATTTCGAACACGTCACCAGGACGGGTGCGCACACCCTCGGCGAACGACAGGGTCGCGGTGCCGAAGAAATGAATGTGCACGTCCCCCGGGCGCAGGAACTGGCTGTACTTGAAATGGTGATATTCCAGGTTGGCCAGGCTGTGGCACATGTTCGCTTCGCCGCTGAGGAACTCGTTCTGCCACAGCACTTCACCGTCCCGCAGGATGCGGCTGGTACCGGCCAGGTGCTGCGGCAGATCGCCGACTCGCAGTTCCGGCCCGTAGCTGCAACTGCGCAATTTTGAATGGGCCAGATACAGGTAGTTCTTGCGTTCCATCACGTGATCGGAGAACTCGTTGCCCACGGCAAAACCTAGGCGATAGGGTTTGCCATTGTGGCCGATGACATACAGGCCGCTGATTTCAGGCTCTTCACCAGCATCTTCGGCAAACAGCGGCAACGGGAACGGCTCGCCTGGACGCACGACAATGCTGCCGTCGCCCTTGTAAAACCATTCAGGCTGCACGCCGGCCTCACCCGCTTCGGGCTTACCGCCCTCCACGCCCCACTTGAAGATGCGCATGGTGTCGGTCATCGCCGTTTCGTCACCAGCCTGCTGATGCATTTTGTCCCGGGCCGAAGCGCTGCCCAGGTGCGTCAGTCCGGTGCCGCTGATCAGCATGTGCGCCGGGTCGGGATGATCCAGTGGCGGCAGGATGCGCAGTTGCGCCAGCAGTTCGGCGTAGTCATGGCTGATCCCCAGCCCCAGTTTTTTCACTTGCTGCTCGAGGTTGACCCCGGCCTCGATCGCCGCCAGTGCCAGGTCACGAACCGTGCGCGCGTCCTGCACCTCACGCACCATTCCTTGCTCGACGACGCCAACCCGACGCTCGCCGTTACTCAATTCGAACTGAACCAGACGCATGAATCTCTCCTGTAAACACAGAACTCGGGCGCACCTGACTCCCTGTGGGAGCGGGCTTGCCCGCGATGACGGCAGCACATTCAACATTCATGTGCCAGATAGATTGCTATCGCGGGCAAGCCCGCTCCCACAGGGATAGTGGTGATTTCCAGTTATGGGTCAGGTGCGGGTTGCGCCGCGGGCACTGGCGGCAAACTCATCGGCCGGCAGCACGTGCTTGCGTTCCAGCAGGCGATAGACCACGCCGGTCAGCACCAGGCCGAACAGCATGACGCCGGACAGAAAGTACAAACCCGAGGCCAGGTTGCCGGTGTATTCCTTGAGCGCACCGATCACAAACGGGCCGATGTAGCCGCCGAGGTTGCCCACCGAGTTGATCAAGGCAATCCCCGCCGCTGCGCTGGCGCCGGCAAAGAAGCGGCCGGGCAAGGTCCAGAAGATCGCCGTGCAGGAAAACAGCGCGAATGCCACCAGGCAAAGCGCTGCCAGCTGCAGCACCGGCACCGACAGCCAGGCGCTGAAGAACAAGCCGATGGCACCCAATACATAAAGCACCGCGAGGTGGCCGTAGCGATCGTTCAGACGGTCGGAACTGCGCGGAATGATCAGCAAGCCGATGATTCCGAAAATGTACGGCACCGATGAAACGAACCCGGTCACCAGATCGCTGCCGCCAAATTGCTTGATCAGCGTCGGCAGCCACAGGCCCAGGCCATAGATGCTCAGCGTCACCGGCAGGTAGAACAGCGCCAACAACAACACACGCTTGTCCTTGAGGGCATGCAAGGGGTTGCCGTGGCGGGTCTGGCCGTACTGTTCCAGGTCTTTTTTCAGCTCGCCGGTCAGCCAGTCTTTCTCGGACTGGTCCATCCATTTCACCTGTTGCGGGCCGTCCGGCAGGTAACGCAGCACCGGCCAGGTCAGCAGGATCGCCGGGGTGCCAATGACGATGAACAACCATTGCCAGCCATGCAGTCCGAGCACGCCGTCCATGCCCAGCAATCCGCCGGACACCGGCCCGGTGATCATCATCGCGATGGGTTGGGACAGGATGAACAGCCCGAGGATCTTGCCGCGATGGCGCACCGGGAACCACTGGGTGATGTAGTAGAGAACGCCCGGGAAGAACCCGGCTTCGGCTGCACCGAGCAGGAAACGCATTACATAGAAGCTGTTCGGCCCCTGGACGAAGGCCATGCCGATGGTGATGGCGCCCCAGGTGATCATGATCCGCGCGAACCAGCGCCGCGCACCGAAGCGGTCGAGCATCAGGTTGCTGGGGATTTCCAGCAGGAAGTAACCAATGAAGAACAGCCCTGCGCCTAGACCGTAAGCCGCATCGCCCAGGCCGATGTCGGCGCCCATGTGCAATTTGGCGAAGCCCACGGCGGAGCGATCCACATAGGCGATCAGGTACAGCAGGATCAGGAAGGGAATCAGTTTCAGCGTGATGCGGCGAACAAGCCGCAGTTCCTGGCTCATGAGATCGGTCTCCGATTGTTGTTTTTATAGAACCTCGGGAGACGCCTCTCACGGAAAACCGTCAGGGCCATCCCTCCGTTGAAAGCAACTATATAGTAATACTAATTACCCAACAACACTTCCAAACAGGTCAATTTACGCTTATGTTAGGCGCAAGCTTGAACCATATAGTCATACAATAAGAGAATCGATCATGTCTGATAAGAAACCCACCCTGCGCTCCGCCCAATGGTTTGGCACGGCCGACAAGAACGGCTTCATGTACCGCAGCTGGATGAAGAATCAGGGCATCGCCGACCACCAGTTCCACGGCAAGCCGATCATCGGCATCTGCAACACCTGGTCGGAACTGACGCCGTGCAACGCGCATTTCCGCCAGATTGCCGAGCACGTCAAACGCGGCGTGATCGAGGCCGGTGGTTTCCCCGTGGAATTCCCGGTGTTCTCCAATGGCGAATCGAACCTGCGCCCCACCGCCATGCTCACCCGCAACCTGGCCAGCATGGACGTGGAAGAAGCCATTCGCGGCAACCCGATTGACGGCGTGGTGCTGCTGACCGGCTGCGATAAAACCACCCCGGCGCTGTTGATGGGCGCGGCCAGTTGCGACGTGCCGGCCATCGTCGTCACCGGCGGACCGATGCTCAACGGCAAACACAAGGGCAAGGACATTGGCTCGGGCACGGTAGTCTGGCAGCTCAGCGAACAGGTCAAGGCCGGCACCATCACGATCGATGATTTCCTTGCAGCCGAGGGCGGCATGTCGCGCTCCGCCGGCACCTGCAACACCATGGGCACCGCCTCGACCATGGCTTGCATGGCTGAAGCGCTGGGCACTTCCCTGCCCCACAACGCGGCGATTCCAGCCGTCGATGCGCGGCGTTATGTGCTGGCACACATGTCCGGCATGCGCGCCGTGGAAATGGTCCGCGAAGACCTGAAACTGTCGAAGATCCTGACCCGGGAAGCCTTCGAAAACGCTATTCGCGTCAATGCCGCCATTGGCGGATCGACCAACGCCGTGATCCACCTCAAAGCCATTGCCGGCCGCATCGGCGTGGAACTGGATCTCGACGATTGGACCCGCATCGGGCGCGGCATGCCGACCATCGTCGACCTACAGCCCTCCGGGCGTTTCCTGATGGAAGAGTTCTACTACGCCGGTGGTTTGCCGGCGGTGTTGCGCCGTCTCGGCGAGGCCAATCTGATCCCGAACCCGAACGCCTTGACCGTCAACGGCAAGTCCATCGGCGAGAACACCAGGGACGCACCGATCTACGGCGAAGATGAAGTGATCCGCACCCTCGACAACCCGATTCGCGCCGACGGTGGCATCTGCGTATTGCGCGGCAACCTGGCGCCCCTCGGTGCCGTACTCAAGCCTTCTGCTGCCACACCGGAATTGATGCAACATCGCGGGCGTGCGGTGGTGTTCGAGAACTTCGATATGTACAAGGCGCGGATCAACGACCCGGAGCTGGACGTCGACGCCAACTCGATACTGGTCATGAAAAACTGCGGACCCAAGGGTTATCCGGGCATGGCCGAGGTCGGCAACATGGGCCTGCCAGCCAAACTGTTGGCCCAGGGCGTGACCGATATGGTGCGCATATCCGACGCACGCATGAGCGGCACGGCGTATGGCACCGTTGTCCTGCACGTAGCGCCGGAAGCGGCGGCGGGCGGCCCCTTGGCGGCGGTGAAGGAAGGTGACTGGATCGAACTCGATTGCACCAGTGGCCGCCTGCACCTGGACATCCCGGACGCCGAACTGGCCGCACGCATGGCGGACCTGCAACCGCCTCAGCCATTGTTGGTGGGCGGTTATCGCCAGTTGTACATCGACCATGTCTTGCAGGCGGATCAGGGTTGCGACTTCGATTTCCTGGTCGGCTGCCGAGGGGCTGAAGTGCCACGTCACTCCCACTAACCCCACCCCCCTGTAGGAGCGAGCCTGCTCGCGATGGACGTAAACGATGACGCGCCCTGACTGAAAGCACGCGTCGCCTTCAAGTCCATCGCGAGCAGGCTCGCTCCTACGGTCGTTCTGCGCCAGTCAAAAACCGGCGCTAGCGACCGTCACCCGCCGCGCCTGTTATCATGCCCGGCATCTCCATCGCACAGGACCGCGCCATTCCCCATGGACTACCGCAAACCTTCCGACCGCAAAAGCATGCATTCGCGCATCGTCCAGGAACTGGGCATGCAGATCGTCTCCGGACGCTTCAAGCCCGATGACAAACTGCCCGCCGAAGCCCTGTTGTGCGAGGAATATGCCGTCAGCCGGCCGGTGTTGCGCGAAGCCACTCGGGTGTTGGTCGCCAAAGGCCTGGTGTATTCCCGTCCACGGGTCGGCACGGTGGTCAAACCGCGCAAAGACTGGCACATGCTTGATCCGGACGTGCTGCATTGGCTGATGCAAAGCAGTCCGCAGAACCAGTTCTTCGATCTGCTGACCAGCGTGCGCAGCATCATCGAACCGGCCGCCGCCGCACTGGCCGCGCAATTCGCCACGGAGGCCGACATCGCATCCATCGCTGAGGCCTATCAACGCATGGAAGCCGCGCCAACGCCGGAAGCGCTGTTGCAACCGGACCTGGACTTCCACAGTCGCATCGCCGATGCGACCCACAACGACTTGCTGGCCAACCTGTGCAACATGCTCTCGGTGGCCATTGCCGAAGCGTTGAAGCACTCGAACCAGCGGCCCAACCTGCATGAACTGGCGCTGCCACGACACAAGGCGATTTTGACCGCCATCGAGAATCGCGATGCGTTGGGTGCGCGACATGCGACCCTGGTGCAACTTGACGATGCGCGTAACGCATTGAATGTGGTGCTGGGCACTGACGACCACAGCCTTCTGTAGACGCTGACGTCGGGTCGCCGCATCGCAGCGATGGCGGTGGATCAGCGGCATCCATGCCGACGGTTGAACCGCTTCGCCGGTAGCCGGCTCCCACAGGATTTGAGGTGGAATTTGAGAAACAAAAAAGCCGCAACCAGGGTTGCGGCTTTTTCATTTCTTCGTGGATCAGTGAGCAAACAGCGAATTGCCCTTCTGCCCCGCCAGTTTCTCCGGCTTGATCAGGAAGCGTGCCAGTGCTGGCAGCAGCCACAGTGCACCGAACATGTTCCAGAGCAGCATGAAGGTCAGCATCAGGCCCATGTCGGCCTGGAACTTGATGGCCGAGAAGATCCAGGTGCACACGCCGATGGCCAGGCACAGGCCGGTGAACAGTACGGCCTTACCGGTGGACTTCAGCGTCTGGTAGTAAGCCTCTTGCAGCGGCAGACCGGCACGCAGGAAGCTTTCCAGGCGGCTGTAGATGTAGATCCCGTAGTCCACGCCAATCCCCACCCCGAGCGCCACGACCGGCAGCGTCGCGACTTTTACGCCGATGCCCATGAAGGCCATCAGGGCGTTGCCCAGTACCGACGTCAGCACCAGCGGCAGCACGATGCACAAGGTCGCCGCCCAGGAGCGGAAGGTGATCATGCACATGGTCGCCACGCAGATGTAGACCAGGATCAGGATGGTCAGCTCGGATTCCTTGATCACCTCGTTGGTGGCCGCCTCGATACCGGCGTTACCGGCGGCGAGGAGGAATTCCAGGCCATCCTTGTTGTTGGCCTTGGCGAATTCCTGCACCGCATGCACGGCGCGATTCAGGGTCTCGGCCTTGTGATCGTTGAGGAACACCAGCACCGGCGCCAACGAGCAGCTGTTGTTGTACAAACCGTCAGCCCGGGCAATGGAGTTGTTCAGCACGTCAGGGTTGCGCGACAGGGTTTCCCACTTCAGGTTGCCCTCGTTCATGCCCTTGATCATTTGCTTGGACACCGTCACCAGGGAGATCGCCGATTGCACGCCCTCGGTGTTCTGCATCTTCCACATCAGTTCGTCGATCGGCGCCATGGCTTCGTAGCGCGAGCAACCTTCAGCCTTGGTCTTGACCATCACCACCAATACATCGGAGCTGGTCGAGTAATTGTTGATGATGAAGTTGTTGTCCTTGTTGTAACGCGAGTCCGGACGCAGCTCCGGCGCGCCCTGGTCAAGGTCACCGATCTTGAGGTTCTGGCTGTACCAGAGGCCGCCACCGAAGGCGATCAGCGCCAGCAGAATGGAGACCGGTGCGACTTTGGCGCTGGCAAAATTGGCCAACAGACGCCAGAACGGATGTTCGCGGTGAGCATCCTTCTTGCTGCGCTCGACGGCGCGCTTGCTGATGCCGACGTAGGAAATTGCCACCGGCAAGAGGATCAGGTTGGTGAACACGATCACCGCTACGCCGATGGACGCGCCGATGGCCAGCTCGCGGATCACGCCGATGTCGATGATCAGCAACGTGATGAAGCCAACCGCATCCGCGAGAATCGCGATCATCCCCGGCAGGAACAGTTGGCGGAAGGTGCGGCGCGCAGCGGTCAGGGCGTTGTCCGCATCACTGGATTGCAGGGCAATGCCGTTGATCTTCTGTACGCCATGGGAAATACCGATGGCGAAGATCAGGAACGGTACCAGCATCGAGTAGGGATCAAGCCCGAAGCCGAAGAAGTGCATCAACCCGAGCTGCCAGACCACCGCCACCAGCGTCGTACTCAACACGGCCACCGTACTGCGCATGCAGTTGGTGAACCAGTACAACAGGATCAGGGTAATGACGAAGGCGATGCCGAAGAACATCACCACCATCACCAGGCCATCGATCAGGTCGCCCACTTTCTTGGCGAAGCCGACGATGTGAATCTTGATGTGGGGGTTCTGCGCTTCGAACTTGTTACGGATCTTGTCTTCGAGTTCGTGGGAAAACTTGCGGTAGTCCAGCGCCAGCAACTTGCCCTGGTCCTGTGGGTCCGGGTAGGCCTCCAGCAGCGGGATGTCGACGATGCTCGACTTGAAGTCGTTGGATACCAGGCGCCCGACCTGTCCGGACTTGAGCACGTTGTTGCGCAGCAGGTCGAGGCTGGCTTGCGAACCGTTGTAACTCTGCGGGATCACCTCACCACCGGCGAAGCCCTCCTCGGTCACTTCGGTCCAGCGTACGCTCGGGCTCCACAGCGACTTGAGGCCGGAACGGTCGACGCCGGAAATGTAGAACACCTCGTCGTTGATCTGACGCAGGGTCTCCATGTATTCCTTGGAGAAGATGTCGCCGTCTGTGGCTTCCACGGAAATCCGCACGGTGTTGCCCAGGTTCGCCAGATCGTTGCGGTGCTCCATCATCTTTTGAATGAACGGATGCTCGAGCGGGATCATTTTCTCGAAGCTGGTCGATGGCCTGATCAGCGTCGCCTGCCAGAACAGGAAGATGCTGACCAGCAGGCAGATCGTGATCACTGCCGGGCGGTTGTTGAAAATCAGGCGCTCAAGAAACGTCGCCTTGTCTTGATGATGAGTGCTCAAGGAAGTCATAGCCCCGCCTTCTTATTATTAACCCGGCTCATTTGCCCAGCTCGGCGCCGTTTGGCGAAGTGGCGTGAACGCCGCCCTGTCCGGTCAGAATCAGATTGCCATTCCCGGCGGCAGTGACCGACGAGAGGGAAATGCGATCCCGACGATTGAATACGCTGAAAGTCTCGCCGTTGTCGCTGCTGCTGATCACCGAACCGCCGTTGCCGACGATCACGATCGAACCGTCTTCCAGCAGCGTGCCACCGGACAGACCGAATTCCAGGTCACCGCGTTCGGCCTTGAGTTCGATTTGCTGCCAGGTGCTGCCGAAATCGGTGGAGCGATAGAGATTGCCGCGCAGCCCGTAAGCCAGCAGCGTATTGGCCTGTGCGGTGCCGATCACACCGAACAGCGACCCCTGGTAAGGACCTTGGAGTTTTTCCCAGGTCTGGCCCCAATCGGCGGAGCGGAACATGCTGCCCTGCTCGCCAACGATGAACAGCCCGGCATCCTTGACCGCCGCGATGGCGTTGAGGTGGTACTGGTCTTCGTTGTCCAGGCGATCGCTGGCATCTTCCCAGTGCTTGCCGCCGTCGGTGGTTTCCATCAACGACCCGTAGGCGCCCACGGCAAAGCCGCTGTTGACGTCCTTGAACCAGACATCGAGCAGCGGCGATTCGCGTTTCAGATCTTCGAATTGCTTGGTCCAGGTGACGCCACCGTCCTCGCTGGCGAGGATCTGCGCGTCATGACCGACGGCCCAGCCATGCTTGTTATCGACAAAGAACACCGACGTCAGCAGTTGCCGGGTGGGCACCTTGGCCTGAACCCAGGTCGCGCCTTTGTCGTCGGAATAGAGAATGTGACCGCGATCCCCGACCGCCACCAGGCGCGAGCCTGCGTGCACGACATCGAGTATCAGGCTTTTGCTGGCCTTGGCCGATTCAACGGAATAAACAACGTCGGATGCCGGCGCGTCAGCGGCCAGCACTGGCGCCGACACCATGGCACAGCCGAACAGCGAGAGCGCTGTGGCCAGCAACGCGAATTTGCGTATTGCCGGCGGGCGGCAGATACCCACACCCATGACAGGCTCACTCATAGACCTTCCCCCATTATTATTGTTAGGTCGTTCAACCTTTCAGGGCGCCGACAGGGTGCTCGCCGTGATTGACTGTTTCGGAGCATAGTCCTGAAACCCGCAATCCAGAGCCCCTTCGGAAGCTGGCTTATCCTATCGGTGTTTTTGAAGGGCTGACAATCGACGGCACGTTATGTTTTGTTAACTGAAGGGATAACGGGCGCGGGTGAATGAGGGGGTATCAGGAAGGATGATGGTGTCTGGGTCGAGATCATCGCGAGCTGGCTCAGGAGGATGTAACGCCATACCTGTAGGAGCGAGCCGGCTCACGATGGACTCAAGTGCGCCGCGTTTATCCAGATCACACGCGTTATCGTTGACGACCATCGCCAGCAGGCTGGCTCCTGCCAGGATCAGACAGAACCCTGTAGAAGCGAGCTTGCTCGAGGTTTAGGCACCGCGCAGTGACTGGCACTGCGCGCAAAAGGCATCAAGCCAGGCTTTTGCTGACCACTTCAAACACATCGCTGGACAGCTGGCCGGAAGCACGAATGCGCTCCAGCTCGCCTTTCATCAAGGCCTGGCGGGCGCTGTCGTACTTGCGCCAGCGGGTCAGCGGTGCCAGTTGGCGGGAAGCGATCTGCGGGTTGAAGCTGTTCAACTCGATCACCAGGTCTGCCAGGAAGCGATACCCGGAACCGTCGGCCGCATGGAAGTTGATCAGGTTCTGCCCGGCGAATGCGCCTACCAGTGCCCGCACCTTGTTCGGGTTCTTGATGTTGAACGCCGGATGCTGCATCAACGCCTTGACCCGCTCCAGGCCACCTGGCAACACGCTGCCCGCCTGGACACTGAACCACTGGTCCATGACCAGCGGGTTGTCCTTGAAGTGCTCGGCGAAACTGCTCAACGCCTTGGCCTTCTGCTCTTCGAACGGCGAATTGACCAGCACCGCGAGTGCGGTCAAGCGCTCGGTCATGTTGTCGCAGGTGTCGAACTGCTCCAGTGTCGCCGCCAGGACTTCAGGCTTGCCGCTGAGCATCAGGTACGACAGCGCAATGTTCTGCAGCGCTCGGCGGGCAAAATGCTCGGCCTCGGCCACGTACGGGGTCTGCTTCGACAGATCGCGGTTGGCCTGATAGCGCGTCCACAGGCCGTCGAACAACGCTTCGGCCAGTTGCTTGCGGGCAAACTCGCGGGCGATGTGAATGGCCTCGACGTCGGCCACTTCGCTGATTTCGGTCAGATAGGCTTCGCTTGGCAGCGAGAGCATTTCCGCGACCATCGCTTGATCCAGCGAATCGTCGGACAGCACGGTGCGCAAGGCCGAAACCAGACGCTGATCGAGCACCAGCGCTTCACCCTTTTGCTGCTGGGCAATCAGTTCCTGCAGCACTTGCACCGACAATTGCTGGCCAGCATCCCAACGATTGAACCCGTCGCTGTCGTGCTGCATCAGGAACATCAGTTGGTCGCGGTTGTACGGGAAGCTCAGTTTTACCGGCGCCGAGAAGCCTCGCAGCAGCGACGGCAGCGGTTGTTCGGCGATGTCGACGAAGGTGAAGGTCTGCTCGGCTTCGGTCACGGAAAGCACCCGGGTAGTGCCCTGGGCGCTGGCTTCGCCGTGAAGGCGCAAGGCGATTTCGTTGCCCTGGCTGTCCAGCAGGCCCAGCTCGACCGGGATCACGAACGGCAGTTTCTGAACCTTGTCCGGCGTTTCCGGGCAGCTCTGGCGGAAGGTCAGGCTGTAGGTCCTGGCCGCCGCGTCGTAGGACTCGCTCACCGCCAGGCGTGGCGTGCCTGCCTGGCTGTACCAGCGCTTGAACTGGGTCAGGTCAACGCCATTGGCGTCTTCCATGGCCTTGATGAAGTCGTCGCAGGTCACGGCCTGGCCGTCGTGGCGCTCGAAGTACAGGTCGCTGCCTTTACGGAACCCTTCGGCGCCGAGCAAGGTGTGGATCATGCCGACCACTTCCGAACCCTTTTCGTACACGGTCAGGGTGTAGAAGTTGGAAATTTCGATGAAGCTGTCCGGACGCACCGCGTGGGCCATGGGGCCGGCGTCTTCGGCGAATTGGTGAGTGCGCAGGTACGCCACGTCCTGGATGCGCTTGACCGTGGCCGAGTTCATGTCGGCAGAGAAATGCGAATCGCGGAAAACCGTGAAGCCTTCCTTGAGCGACAACTGGAACCAGTCGCGGCAGGTCACGCGGTTGCCCGACCAGTTGTGGAAGTACTCGTGGGCAACGATCGCCTCGACCCGCTGGTGCGCGGCATCGGTGGCGGTTTCGGCCCGGGCCAGCACGGCGCTGGAGTTGAAGATGTTGAGGCCCTTGTTCTCCATCGCGCCCATGTTGAAGTCGTTCACGGCAACGATCATGAAGATGTCCAGGTCGTATTCGCGACCGTAGACCTCTTCGTCCCAGCGCATGGACTTTTTCAGGCTGTTCATGGCGTGCTGGCACTTGTCGATGTTTTCCGGCTCGACATAGATGCGCAGCGCCACGGAGCGCCCGGTCATGGTGGTGAAGCTGTCCTCGACACACCACAGATCACCGGCCACCAGCGCGAACAGGTACGCCGGCTTCTTGAACGGGTCCTCCCAGGTCGCCCAGTGCCGGCCATCTTCGCCAGGCCCCGAGGCAATCGGGTTGCCGTTGGACAGCAGCACCGGATAGCTGTGCTGCTCGGCGACCACGGTGGTGGTGAACGTGCTCATCACGTCCGGACGGTCGAGGTAATAGGTGATCTTGCGGAAGCCTTCGGCCTCGCACTGGGTGCAGAACATCGTGCCGGATTTGTACAGGCCTTCCAGCGCGGTGTTGGTTTCCGGGTGGATCCTGACGCTGGTGTCGACCGTGAAGGTGGTGCTGGTCGGGTGCAGGGTCAGGTGATTCTCGGTCAACTGGTAATCCGCGATGCCCAGTTCGCGATCAGCCAGCGTCACCGACAGCAGTTCCAGTTGCTGGCCGTCCAGCACCAGCGGCGGCAGGCCCGGACCGCGCTCGGGATTGCGGCGCATCACCAGTTGCGCATGGACCAGGCTGTGGTCCTCGAACAACTCGAAGGTCAGGTGCGTTTCGTCGATCAGGTACTCGGGTGCCTGATAGTCCTTGAGGTAGATCATCTTCGGTTGTTCGGTGCGCATGCTGGAGTCCTTACTGATGCACGGCCAGCTGATAAGCCGTGTATTTACGAATGTTGATCACGCCGGTGTCGAAGATCAGGTACTGGCCCTTGACCCCCATCAGCGTGCCTTCGGCAATCGGCTGCTTGTCCAGGTTGAAGCTGACGATCTTGGCCGGGTATTGCTCGACCGGGTAGCGGATTTCGAGTGGTTCGACATCGGCGACGGTCTGAATCGCCTGGAGGCCGAAACGCTGCTGCAACCCTTGCAGGCCTTCGGCGCAGCTGTCGAACAACTGATCGCGAACCTGCGCCAGGTCCACGGGCGCCGCATCCCCCTTGAGCAAGGCGCGCCAATTGGTCTTGTCCGCGACCTGACTGCGGAACAGATCCTCGACAAAGCCCGATTGCTGGCGGGTCGACACACGCATGATCGGCAAGGCCTGGCTGGCGCCCTGGTCGATCCAGCGGGTCGGCAACTGGGTGGCGCGGGTGATCCCGACTTTCACCCCGGACGAGTTCGACAGGTACACGATGTGATCGGTCATGCAGAACTGCTCGCCCCACTCCGGCTCGCGGCAAGTGCCGGCGTCGTAATGGCAGCGCTCCGGGCTCATGATGCACACGTCGCACTGGGCCAGTTTGCTCATGCAGGGGTAGCAGTAGCCCTGGCTGAAACTGGTTTTGGTCTTGCGTCCGCAATGGGTGCAGTGGATCGACCCCAGGTATTCCAGGCGAACCTTGGTGCCGATCAAGGGGTTGACCGGTACCTCGGCGTCGCCCAGGCGAAAGGCGTATTGCACGTTCGGCCCGTCCAGGCGCGCCGACATTTTACTGATTGCACCGCGGCCAATCTCGATCAATGGATGGCATCCGACTTGAACAGGATATTGGGCACTTGAATCGATTTGGAGCTGCATTCCTGCGGCCCCATGTAGCCGGTACGCTCTTCTTCAGGCAGGTTTTTGATTTCCCAGGCGATCATCGCTTGCAAAGACAGCTCGCGCTGCTCGGCGGTGAGCTTGCCACCATCGGACCATTTACCGATTTCCACCGCCAGTTTCAGGCTCTGGTAGATGTCCGGGGTGATGTTTTTGATCATTTCGTTAAAAGAGGACATTGGGTCTCCGCGCTCTCTATTTACATAACTGTTTCAGGCGGCCAGTTTACGGCGGTTGTACAAACCACCCAACAAACCGGTCAAGCATCCGACGAGCAGCCCGCTGACATGGGCCGCGTTGGCGATTTCACCGAAGCCGATCATCGAGACCAGCCCGGACAGACACAGCAGCAGCCACACCAGCATCATCACCAGCACCCCGCGGGGCAAACGATAGGCGGCGTTCGGCGACAATATCTGGAAAATCCAGCAATGCCCGAGCAGTCCGTACAACACGCCGGACAACCCGCCAAACAGTGTGGGGCCGCTGAAAACAAACTGGGCATAGTTGGAGGCAAGACTGAACAGCAGGGTCAGGCCTATCAAATTGACAGTGCCCTGACGCGATTCGATGCGCCGTCCCAGCTCCCAGTACCACATGCCGTTCATGGCCAAGTGCAGGATGCCGAAGTGGATCAGCATCGGCGTCACCAGTCGCCACCATTGCCCAGCCGCGAGGCTGTCGGCCAATGGCACAAAGTGGATGTACTCACCGACGACGTGATAATCGAGGAAAGTCAGCCAGCGCATGGTGTCTAGGTTATCGCCCAGCCAAGTCACGATACCGACGATCAGGCTGAGCAACAGCACCAACGCTGTGCCTTTTGCATGGCGAAGCTGCGAGCGCAAGCTCGGCCGGCGAACCGTCCTCGCCACCGGGATATCCAGTTGCTCATCGGGGTCGCCCGCCGGATAGCGTTCGTACAGCACCCGGACGTCTTCACTGATGTTCGCCGGCACCCACAGCACTTGCTCGCCCGCCTCCTCACTGACCCGATGGGGCACCTGCATGCGTTGCAGCAGTTTGACGAACCCGCTCAAATCCACCGCCAGGGGCAAGCGCAATACGGCGACTGTCGTCATTGCAGCACCTCCGGCCGCTCAACATCGACCCAGACGAATTTATGCGGATCGAGACGACTTTCCTGGTCAAGTCGATAGGCAACGAGTTTGCCGTAGAGCACGGCGCTGTAATCCAGGCACGCCAGATTCGGACGAATCGGGGCGGGTTTGCCGCTACGCCAGTAATGGCCGACGAACAGCAACGGTTCGTCGATGCCGTAGCGCAGCAGGTTGTTTTTCTCGGTTGACGACAGCGGCGTGCGGGCCACCGGTTCGGGCAAGGCGTCAGGCTGGAACACGATGTCTCCGTAGGTTTGCGGATCGTCTTCCCAGAATTTGGTCCGGAAGAACGAGCGTGTCAGGCCATCGCCGCTGGTCATGGTCAGGCCATGGGGCAGGCGCATGTCGGTGCCGCGCAGCAATCGGTCAAACACGGTACAGGCGAAGCTGCCGGGCATGGCAGACGCCTGAAGGAAGTGTTCATCGACGCAACCATTGGGGAACAATGCCCGCAACGGTTCGATCAAGCTCGCATCCCAACAGGCATGCACCACCCGGAAGCGCCCGGCATCGACGAACAACGGCATGTCATAGAACCATTGCAAGAAGTCATGCCAGTCCGCTGGATGATGCTCGAACTGGGTCAGGGTTTCCTGAAGCAACCGGGCATGGCGCGGGGTGTGTTCGCGTACGAACTGCTTGCCGCTGCCAGGCAATGCCGGCGTACTCCAGCCCAACGCGTTGAACTCATGGTTGCCCATGATGCACAGCGCCTGACCGGCCTCGACCATGTCGTGGACGATATGCAGCGCCTCGCGAATCCGTGGGCCACGGTCGATGATGTCACCGACGAACACCGCCATGCGCGAGGCATGACGCCAGACGCCAGCTTGTTTGTGATAACCAAGTCGGTCGAGCAAGTGCTCCAGGGTCAGAGCGCAACCGTGCACGTCACCGATCAGGTCATAGCTACGCGCGGGATCGAGCATCAGTCGCCTCCACCCCCCAACTTGCTGCCCCAGCCGAGCTTGGTCCGGCAGACTTCATAGTAGTTGTGGTCGAGCGGGTGAATCAGCCGCAGTTTCTGGGCTTTTTTGCTGACGGTGATGGTGTCACCCGGCGCACAGGTGAAGTGGTTCTGCCCGTCACACGAGACTTGCGGGTAGATCTGCATATCCTTGGACACGACGATTTTCAGCTCACTGTTGCCATCGACCACGATGGGCCTGCCCGACAAGGTATGGGGGTACATCGGCACAATCACAATAGCGTCGAGCTTGGGGTGCATGATCGGCCCGCCCGCAGACAGCGCGTAGGCGGTCGACCCCGTCGGCGTGGCGACGATCAGGCCGTCGGCTTTCTGGCTGCAGACGAACTGGCCGTCGATGTACAGCTCGAACTCAATCATCCGCGTGGATTTGCCGGGGTGCAGCACCACGTCGTTCAGTGCATCGCCCTGACCGATGGCCTCGGCGTGACGGCGGACTTCGGCCTGCAGCAGGAAGCGGTTTTCCACCAGATAGTGGCCGTCGAGCACTTCGGCGACCTTGACTTCCAGCTCATCGGGGCGGATGTCGGTCAGAAAGCCCAGGCTGCCGCGGTTGATGCCGAGCACCGGAATATTGTGCCTGGCCAGCGCACGGGCTGCGCCCAGCAGGCTGCCATCGCCCCCGACCACGATGACCATGTCGCAGACTTCGCCGAGCATCTTGCGCGAGGAGGTTTGCAGACCATGGCCCGGCAAGACTTCAGCGATGGTGTCTTCGAGGATCACATGCAGGTGACGATCGAGCAGAAACCGTTTCAGTCGGCGGACGGTATCGAGCACCTGAGAACTGCCCAGACGACCGATGATGCCGATATTGCGAAATTGCTCCATGGGGCTCCTAAGGAAGGGCAGCGACGGCGAAAAGCACGATTATGGGCGAAAGCCGCTGATAGACAAAATCCTTTCAGCCTCAAGGCGGCTTCCGGTTTCGGGCTATGCTCGCAAGATGATCCTATTTCCAGATTTGCTGCAGTTACCCCACCAGTTGCGCCACCCCGAAGTGCGCGACCTGGCATGGGTCATCCTGGCGCCGCCGATGCTCAGCGACACCCCGTGGCCGCAGCGCCATCCGCTGGCCGGCAGTGACTGGGTGCAGGCGCCGGAACGCCTGCAACACTGGCTGCTACAACTGGATCGAGACAGTTATGGCTTGCTGCATTGGCTGTCTCAGGCCCGTACCCGGCGACTGGGCCTGTACTACGAGCGCCTCTGGCAATTTGCCGTGCAGCACGCGCCAGGTATCGAGTTGATTGCCGCCAACATGCCGATCCGCCGCGAAGGCCACACCCTCGGCGAACTGGACATGCTGCTGCGTGATCGAGACGGCGTGCATCACCTGGAGCTGGCGATCAAGCTGTATCTGGGGCCGCAAAACGGCAACGGCCACGATACCGCGCAATGGCTCGGCCCCGGTTGCCATGATCGGTTGGATCGAAAATTGGCACACCTGTGCCAGCATCAATTGCCGATTTCCGCGCGACCGGAAAGCCGCGAAGTGCTGGCGGCGCTGGGCATCCGCGAGTTCAGCGCGCATTTATGGCTGGGCGGTTACTTGCTTTATCCCTGGCCGGGGCAAGCGGCGCCACCCCGAGGGGCGCATCCGCAACACTTGCGTGGTCGCTGGCTGCACCAAAAGGATTGGGCCGAGTTCGTGGCCCAGAGTCCGTCTGGCCGCTGGCAACCCCTGCCCCGCCATGCCTGGCTGGCGCCAGCGCACTACCCTGCCGAGCAGACATGGAGCGCCGAGCAACTGGATGCGTGGTTAAGCGATCTGGAGCCGCTGGCGCCGGCGCAACTGCTGGTCCGGCTGACGGAAAACGACCAGGGCGAGTGGGAGGAAGCTGAACGATTGTTTCTGGTGGCGGATCTTTGGCCGAATGTGCCGGGCCAGGGTTGAAATGTGCAGTGATCGGACCAGGGCCATCGCGATTTAAACGGACAACCGTACCGCCAGCGCCGCCAGGGTTGCCAGCAACACCGGCACCGTCAACACAATCCCGACCTTGAAGTAGTACCCCCAGCCAATCTGGATGTTCTTGCGTTCCAGCACATGCAACCACAATAGGGTCGCCAGACTGCCGATCGGGGTGATTTTCGGGCCCAGGTCGCTGCCGATGACGTTGGCGTAGATCATTGCCTCCTTCACCACTTCCGTTGCCTGACTCGCATCAATGGACAACAGGCCGATCAGCACCGTCGGCAGGTTATTCATGATCGACGACAACAACGCGGTCAGCACCCCCGTGCCCAGGGCCGCGCCCCAGACGCCATATCCGGCAAAGGCGTCCAGCCAGACCGCCAGATAACCGGTCAGCCCGGCGTTGCGCAGGCCATAGACCACCAGGTACATGCCCAGCGAGAAAATCACGATATGCCACGGCGCTTCTTTCATGACTTTGCGCGTGGAAATCCTGTGACCGCGGGCCGCGATGGCCAGCAGCAAGGCCGCACACACCGCCGAAATGGCACTGATCGGAATGCCCAGCGGCTCCAGCGCAAAACAACCAAGCAACAGAATCACCAGCACTGCCCAACCGGCATAGAACGTCGCCTTGTCATGGATCGCAGAAGCCGGGCGCTCCAGTTGTTCGGGGTCGTAATCCCGGGGAATGTCGCGCCGGAAGAACCACATCAGCACCGCCAGGGTCGCGGCCACGCTGACCAGGTTGACCGGAATCATCACCGCGGCGTAGCGGTTGAAACCGATCTTGAAGAAGTCCGCCGAAACGATGTTCACCAGGTTCGACACCACCAATGGCAGGCTGGCGGTGTCGGCAATGAAACCGGCGCCCATGACAAATGCCAGGGTGGCCGTCGGCGAAAAGCGCAACGCCAGCAACATGGAAATCACGATGGGCGTCAGTATCAGGGCCGCACCGTCATTGGCGAACAACGCCGAAACCAGCGCGCCGAGCAGCACCATATAGGCAAACAACTTTCGTCCATTGCCCCGCCCCCATCGCGCCACATGCAGCGCCGCCCAGGCAAACAACCCGGCTTCGTCGAGCAACAGGCTGATGATAATCAGCGCGACAAAGGTACCGGTGGCGTTCCAGATGATCTGCCACACCTGCGGGATGTCGCTCAGATGCACCACGCCGAAAATCAGCGCGAGTACGGCGCCCAGCACCGCGCTCCAACCGACGCCGAGGCCTTTGGGCTGCCAGATAACCAGGGTAATCGTCAGAAGAAAAATCAATGAAGCGGCGAGCATGCGAAACAGCCTTGAGCAAGGAGCGGACCGGCGGGGATTCTGAAGTAGAGCCGCCGTCCGTGGCAATGGCGCCCAAAGGATCAATGCTGTGTTGCGTGTGCGACCTGAATTGAGGGGGCCCGCCCTTTGTCACAGGCAAGCTCCCTCAGCATGCAAACAACCTCAGGCCTTCTTGTGCTGCTCCACCCACTGCCCATAGGCATTGATGAAACTCTGCAGGAACGGCTTGACCGATTCGGACAGCTTGCCCGCCTCGTCGAACGCCGAACCGGCACCGCCCAGGTAGGCTTCCGGTTGCTGCATCATAGGCACGTTGAGGAACACCATGGACTGCCGCAGGTGATGGTTGGCGCCAAATCCGCCGATCGCGCCAGGCGATGCACTGATCACCGCGCCGGGCTTGCCGCTCCAGACACTTTTGCCATATGGACGCGAACCCACGTCGATGGCGTTTTTCATCGGGGCAGGCACCGAGCGGTTGTATTCCGCAGTGACGAAGAGCACTGCGTCGGATGAGCTCACCTGTTGTCGGAAAGTGCTGTAGGCTGCCGGCGGTGAAGCGCCATCGATGTCTTCGTTGTACAGCGGCAGATCGCCGATTTCGACAATAGTCAGCTTGAGATTGGCCGGTGCCAGATCGGCCAGGGCCAGCGCGATCTTGCGATTGATCGAATCCTTTCTCAGGCTGCCGACCAGGACTGCGACCTTAAAGACGTTGCTCATGGAAGATTCTCGACTGTCCGATGGGAGGAGCTTGTAGTTATAGATGACGATTCAAACAGTGGGCGAACGGAAACGCCGTCCCTGACTATTTTTTTCCTGTAGGAAAACTTACTTCACCCAGCGACGGTCTACTGAGCCGCAAATTGAGTGATTTATCTCCAGAGGTTCTAAGCAGATGGCAGCAGTACTCGTCGGTCAGTTCCATGCAAGAGACGCGGAAGGCCGCATTTATTCCGTACATGAGTTCCAGGAATCCACCCCGCCGGCAGACGGCCTGGCAAGCGCGGCGCCTGTCACCACGTACAAGCTGGCAATTGGCGATCGCGTGAACAAGCTGGATGAAAACGAATTCCTGCTGGTGCAATCGGGCGTCACCATTACCCGCGAGCCCGTATCGAGCAGCGTTTCATAACTCGATGGCATGAGCAGAAGTCTTAAGCGCAGACATGGGTTAGGATTCAGCCACTGACTCCCTCACCTGCTGAACATGGACTTCACGCATGCGCTTACGCCATATCGAAGTGATCCAGGCGCTCCTGCAGACCGGTCACCTGGGCACTGCCGCCGAATGGCTGCAGCTGCCGGTGGCCGAAGTCGAACGCATTCTGCGCGACGCCGAGGGTCAGTTGGGCTTCATGTTGTTCTCCAGCGTACGCGGGCGTCTGCAAGCCACCCGTGAGGCACGGGAGCTTCAAGTCGAAATGGCCCGCGTCTACGATGCGCTCGAACCGGTGCAGCGCCTGGCCAGCAGCCTCAGGCAATACCAGGCCCCTCCCTTACGCATCATCTGCACGCCGCCCCTGGCCCAGCAATTGCTGCCGCAAAGCATTGCCGCGCTGCGTCGACGCCTGCCCGATGCGCCCTGCACCCTGCTCAGCCAACCCACCCGCGAGATCGTCAAAAGCTTGCTGCTGCGCGAAAGCGATCTGGGATTGAGCTTGCATGACCCGGATCGGCCCGAGATTGAATGCCAGGTGATTGCCCAGGGCAAACTGCAGCTGCTCGCGCCCCATGGCTGGTTGCAACCCCGGCAGAAGTACATTTCCTTGCAGGACCTGGCGGGCCAGGCGATGGTCGGCCTCGAAGGTCACGACCCGCTCAGCCCGGCGCTGGAAAACAAACTGCATGGGCTGCGCCCGGCACCGGTGATCCACACACGGGTGCAGACTCACCAGATGATGCGCAGCATGGTCGAGGCCGGTGAAGGCCTGGCCATCGTCGACCCCTTCACCGCCCTCGGTGCCAAATCGGCCGGGCTCGATGTCTGCCCGCTGGCGCCAGCGGTGCCGGTCAGTCTCTACGCCTTGAGCCTTAAAAACGGCGAGCCTTCCCCCGCCGTTCAGGCCTTGCTGGCGATCATCACGGAACAAGCCGCGGCGATGTTGGCGAACTGATCGGTTTTTCCAGCGGATTATCGAAAAAGCGGTACCAGAACAACGCCACCTCGGCAGTGTTGGGATCGATACCCCGATAACGCAGATGGTCGACGCCGCCTACCACATAGCCGCAGCGTTCATAGAGGCGGCAAGCGCCCAGATTGTTGTTCTGGGTTTCCAGCATGATGCCTGGCAGCTTCTTCTTGCGACTCCAGAACTGCGCCACATCCAGTAGCGCCTTGGCCACGCCATGGCGCCGGGCAGGCGCATGCACCGCCAATTCGTCGATATGGGCAAAGCCGTTCCAGTTGGTGCTGACCACCAGATGCCCCACTGGCTCGTCATCCAGATAGGCCATGAAAATTGCGCTGTCGGCGGCGTCGCGATAACTGCTGAACTCCTCGGGGTCGATGCCATAGCACTTGCGGTAGGGGGTGATCGGCGTGACGTGCCATTGCTCCACTGGCTTGCCTATTTCAGGTGCGCCGTAGGCGGCAACTTCAAAACTGAAATCGCTGCCCCAGATATAGGCGGCAAAACCTTCATCGGCGACGCGCACCGACAGCCCTGGGTAAATCGGATTTATGACCGGTTGCATACTGGGAAAGGTCCTCACTCCTTGATGCAATCGACGGTGTAGTGCCGTCCATTGCCCTCATCTTCGTGTTGCAAGCCGTGCACATCGGCGACAAACCCGGGAAAGCTGCTGTCGAACGTGCGAGCAAACTTCAGGTAGTCGATGATCGAGCGTGTCGACTCGGTAAAACGCTCGCCGGGCATGATCAACGGAATCCCCGGCGGGTATGGCACCAACATCACGGCAGCGATACGCCCTTCCAGAGCATCGATCGACACCGCTTCAACTTCGCCGCGCACCAATTGATCATAGGCGTCTGCCGGCTTCATGGCGATTTCCGGCAGGACGGTGTACATGCGCTTGAGATGCCTGGCCGTGGCATTGCTGCGATAACAGGCGTGCAATTGATCGCACAGATCGCGCAAGCCCATGCCCTGATAACGCGCGACATTCTCCTGCGCCACGCACGGCAGGCAATGGGCCAGACTGACATTGGCGTCGTAACTGCGCTTGAATTCCAGCAATTCGGTGAGCAGCGTGCTCCACTTGCCCTTTGTGATGCCCATGGAGAACAGCACCAGGAACGAATACAAACCGGTCTTCTCCACCACCAGCCCGCGCTCCCACAGGAACTTGCTGACGACGGCCGCCGGAATCCCTCGCTCGCTCAGGGCGCCGCCCGCGGTCAGGCCCGGCATCACCAGGGTGACCTTGATCGGATCGAGCAGCACGTAATCGTCGGTCACGCCGCCAAAGCCGTGCCAGTCGTCCTCCGGTTGCAGCAGCCAGTCTTGTGTGACAACCCGGTCGATGCCTTCCACCGAAGGCGGCTGCCAGATGAAAAACCACCAGTCATCGGCGGCGATGTGCTGGCGCAGGTTGGCCAGCGCCCGGCGAAAACTCAGGGCCTCATCGAACATTTCCTGAAGCAGCGATCGCCCGGCCGGGCCCTCCATCATGGCCGAAGCAACGTCCAGTGAAGCGATGATGCCGTACTGCGGCGACGTGGAGATGTGCATCATGAAGGCTTCGTTGAAACGGTCACGATCGAGTTGACGCGCACCACCGTCCTGCACATGAATCATCGAGGCCTGGCTGAACGCTGCCAGCAACTTGTGAGTGGAATGGGTGGTGAACACCAGCGGGCCGTCCTCACTGCGTGAGGTGCCCATGCCGTAGCGCCCGGCGAAAAACTCGTGAAACGCCGCATAGGCGTACCAGGCCTCGTCGAAATGCAGCACCTCGACGCTGGTGCCCAATTGCTGCTTGATCAGCTCGGCGTTGTAGCACAGGCCGTCATAGGTTGAATTGGTGACCACCGCGAGCTTGACCCTGGGCGCGCGGCCCTTGGTCAATGGACTGGCATCGATCTTCGCCTGGATCGCTTCGCGGCTGAATTCGCTCAGCGGAATCGGGCCGATGATTCCCAGCTCATTGCGCTCCGGGCACAGGTACAGCGGGATCGCGCCCGTCATGATGATCGAATGCAGTACCGACTTGTGACAGTTGCGATCGACCAGCACCAGGTCATCGCGCGCGACCATGGAGTGCCAGACGATCTTGTTCGCAGTCGACGTCCCGTTGATCACAAAGAAGGTGTGATCCGCACCGAAGTTACGGGCCGCGCGGGCCTCTGCTTCGGCCAGCGGCCCGGTGTGATCCAGCAGCGAACCGAGCTCCGGCACCGACACCGACAAATCCGAACGCAGGGTGTTTTCCCCGAAGAACTGGTGAAATGCCTGCCCAACCGGACTTTTGTGGTACGCCACGCCACCGCCATGCCCAGGGGTGTGCCAGGAATAATTGGAGTCCGCGGTGTGCTGCACCAGGGCCTTGAAAAACGGCGGCAGCAAGCCATCGAGGTATTTGCGCGCCGCCCGCGCCACCTGGCGAGCGAGAAAGGGCACGGTGTCTTCGAACAGATAAAGTATCCCGCGCAGCTGATTGAGCTCGGCCATGGCGTCGGCCGGGGCGTTTTCCAGGGTGACTTGCTCGCCCAGGGCGAAGATTGGCAGGTCCGGCGCACGCACCCGCGCCAGCCCGATCAGCTCGGCCATATTCTGTAACAAATGCGTATGAGCGCTGGCATCTTCCGCCGCGATCAACATGCACGACAGTCCGTGATGCGTCGAAGCCACCAAACGCCCCTCGGTGTAATCCACGGCCGAGACAATACTGAAACCTTCCTGCTCCAGCTCCCGGGCAATGCCCCGCACGCGGTCACCGGCAACGGTGTCGGCCTTGATGTCGCGATGGACGATCAAGACCGGGAATTTCAAATCTTTATACATGGGGCTCAGTGTCCTGAGGCGGCAGACCAGAGCCTGCCAATACCCTCAGGTTAGAGGGTTGCAGCAGATGTAGCGAGTGCGACGCCCCAAAACGGGTCATCCACAGAGGGAAAAGACCTAGGCCTGCGCCTCCGCCTCGGCCAACTGCACCCACAGCGCCGGCGCACCGGCCGACTTGGCGATGGCTTCCATGCGTGCCACATGCCGGGCCAGATCGTCTTCGCTGGCGCGAATGATACGGGTCGGCTGACGGTCGGCGGGCAGACGGCGGATTTCCGTGGCGGAGTTGTCCGCACCTTCGCCGGAACCATTGCCATCGGACGCATTGCCGGCCAGCGACAGGCTGGTCTGGCCGCCGGTCATGGTCAGGTAAACGTCGGCAAGAATCTCGGAGTCGAGCAAGGCGCCGTGCAGTTCACGGCCGGAGTTGTCGACGCCGTAGCGTTTGCACAGGGCATCGAGGCTGTTGCGCTGGCCAGGGTGACGTTCCCGGGCCATGAGCAGGGTGTCGAGGATCGAGCAGTGCTGCGTGATGTCCGCACGGTCGTGCTGGCCCATCAGTGCGAATTCGTTGTTGATGAAGCCAACGTCGAACGCCGCGTTATGGATGATCAGCTGCGCGCCCTTGATGAATTCGAAGAATTCTTCGGCCACTTCGGCAAAACGCGGCTTGCCCACCAGAAATTCGTTGGTGATGCCGTGGACGCCGATGGCGCCTTCATCACTTTCGCGATCCGGTTGCAGATAGACGTGGAAATGCCGCCCGGTCAGGCGCCGACCGATCAACTCGACGCAACCGATTTCGATAATCCGGTGGCCGTCGGTCACCGGCATGCCGGTGGTTTCGGTGTCGAGTACAACGGATCTGGTGGCCATCTGATGCTCAGCTCTCAATCGGTCAATCGTGCAAAAGCGGCGATGTTAACACGCTCGCCAAGGTCTTTCAGGTACGCCGTGTTGCCCCCATCGCGAGCAGGCTCCACGCTGGATCTTCATGGTTCGTAAGTTTCCTGTGGGAGCGAGCCTGCTCGCGATGGCGACGACCCGGTCATCAGGCCTGCTTGAACCCGCGCACTTCATCCACGCCGCGGTTGGCCAGTTGGTCGGCCCGCTCGTTGCCGTGATGGCCAATGTGTCCGCGCACCCATTTCCAGGTGACGTTGTGACGATTGACCTGCTCGTCGAGCAGTTTCCACAGGTCGGCATTCTTGACCGGTTCTTTCGAAGCGGTTTTCCAGCCGCGTTTCTTCCAGTTGGCCATCCACTCGTTGATGCCTTTCATCACGTACTGGGAGTCGGTCACCAGCAGCACGTCACAGGGACGCTTGAGTTCTTCCAGGCCACGGATCGCGCCCATCAGCTCCATGCGGTTGTTGGTGGTGTTGGTTTCGCCACCCCAAAGTTCCTTTTCGACCCCCTTGCACACCAGTAATGCGCCCCAGCCGCCAGGGCCAGGATTGCCTTTGCAGGCGCCGTCGGTGAAGAGTTCTACGCTATCGCTCATGCCAATCTATCCAGAAAATGCGGTGGCTCGCCGATCAGTGATCGACAAAGCCCGAGACCGGGTGCAACCCCGGCCAGGAAATACAAGGTGAATTACGGTTCGATACGACGACGGTTGACCTTGGCCATGGGCAAAGGAATCAACTTGCCCATCGGTTCGCGACGCTCCTGACGCAATGGGCGCAGGCCCACCACTATCTTGCGCGCCACCAATAAATAGAAGCCGCCGCCAGACAACTGCCATTGACCGGCCATGCGCTCCCAACCGGCCAGACGGGTCTGCCAGGCCGGTGACGCGAGCGGCGGACGATAGCACCCGAAACGACGTTTCTCCAGCGCGAAGCCCAGCAGGTTCAGCCAGTCGGTCACACGCGAGGGGGAAATGCAGCGAGCCTTGCGCAATGCATCGTGAGCGAACAAATGGCGCAGCCCCCAAGTGCTCCAGGGATTGATCCCGATGATCAACAGGTGGCCGCCAGGGCGTACGCTGCTCGCCGCTTCGCGCAGCAAGCCATGGGGCGACAGGCAGAAATCCAGTCCATGCTGCATGACCACCACATCGGCGGCATGCTCGCTCAACGGCCAGGCCTGCTCTTCGCAGACAATCTCAACCCCCGGCAACGGTGCACCCAGGCGTACATTGCGCTGTACCTGCGGCGCTGACGGCGGCGTCTGCGCCGACGGGCCGTAATGGACCAGATAGCCACCAAAAAAACGACCCAGCTCTTCTTCGAGCATGCGTCGTTCTTCATCCAGCAAAAACTGCCCGATGGGGCCGGACAGCCATTCACGGGCCGCGCTGATCAACGCCAGCCAGTCAGGATCAGCCTGAGCGAACGCTTTATCGGTCATTGCATTCTCCAACGCGCCAGGAAGCTCTAAGATGCGCCATTGCTTACCAATTGGCGAATCCGACGATGATACAGATCACTGCCCTGCCCGCCTTTACCGACAACTACATTTGGCTGTTACAGGACCACGATACCCAGCGCTGTGCAGTGGTCGACCCTGGCGATGCCGCCCCCGTGCAGGCCTGGCTTGCAGCCAATCCGCGATGGGTGTTGAGCGATATTCTGATCACTCACCACCATCATGACCATGTCGGCGGCGTCGAGCAGCTGAAAAAAACCACCGATGCCACCGTCTACGGTCCGGCCAGCGAAAACATTCCGGCGCGGGACATTGCCCTCAAGGATAACGACCGTATCAGCGTGCTGGGCCATGAATTCGATGTCATCGCCGTGCCTGGCCATACCCTCGGGCATATTGCCTATTATCATCGCGGCCTGCTGTTTTGCGGAGACACCCTGTTCGCGGCCGGTTGCGGCCGCCTGTTCGAAGGCACGCCCCTGCAAATGTATACCTCGCTGTCACGCCTCGCGGCCCTTCCCGAGGACACCCGGGTGTACTGCACCCACGAATATACGCTGAGCAACCTGCGCTTCGCCGCGGCGGTCGAGCCCGGCAATCCCGACACCCTCGAGCGCCTGGCCACCGTGACCCGACAACGGGAAGCCGGCGTCATTACGTTGCCGTCCACGGTGGGCCTGGAAAAACGCACAAACCCGTTCTTGCGCACCGCTGAAACATCCGTTAAAGAAAAAGCGGACGAACGGACCGGCACGCATAACCCGGCGCCCGATATGGTTTTTGCGGTTTTGCGAGCCTGGAAAGACACGTTCTGAACAGAGTCGCCGAGGTTCCGCAAATTCTGAATGGTTGACCGCAGGGGGTGCGCTTTCTAGAATCCCCCGACATTTTTGCCCGGAACTTACTTCCAGCCAATGTCGTCACCTATTCGCAAAGCCATCAATTCGGATGCATTGACCCGCCTGGCTCAAGCCATAGCGGTGGCTGTGTCCGCGACATTGGCGGGCTGCTCAAGCCATGTGCCGCAAACCGATGCGGCACACACTCCGAATATTGCCGCTCGTGCCAAGCAAAAACCTGTCTGGCTCAGTGAAAAGCCGAGCCCGCAGGCTGCGCAGGACGTCTGGGAACGCATGCGCCAGGGTTTCCAGCTGCAGGAAGGCCTGGGCGTCAATCCGCGCATTGAGCAACAGCGTCTGTGGTTCGCCAGCAATCCATCCTTCCTCGAAAACGCCGGCTCTCGTGGCAGCCTTTACATTCACTACATCATCGAACGCCTCGAAGAGCGCAACATGCCGCTGGAACTGGCGCTGTTGCCGGTGATTGAAAGCGCCTACAACCCGATGGCCTACTCCCGGGCCGACGCGGTGGGTCTTTGGCAGTTCATCCCGTCCACCGGGCGTTACTACAACCTGCGTCAAACCCGCTCCTATGATGGTCGTCGCGATATCACTGCCTCGACCACTGCGGCAATGGATTACCTGACCCGCCTGCACGACATGTTCAACGGCGACTGGCTGCTGGCCCTGGCCGCGTACAACGCGGGCGAAGGCACCGTCAGCCGGGCCATCGAGCGCAATGAAAGGCTCGGCCTGCCCACCGACTACTGGAACCTGCCGCTGCCTGCCGAGACCCAGGCGTATGTGCCGAAGCTGCTGGCCCTCTCGCAAGTGGTGCTGGCGCCAGAAGCCTATGGCGTGAACCTCAACCCGATCGCCAACGAACCCTACTTCCAGGTCGTCGAAATCAACCAGCGCATGGACCTGTCCAAGGTCGCAGAAGTCGCCAACATCGATGAAGACGAACTGTTCCAGCTCAACCCCGCGTTCAAACAGCGCACCACCCTCGACGGCCCCCAGCATCTGTTGGTGCCGACCTCCAAGGCGCAGTTGCTGACCACCAGCCTGCAGACCATGCGTCCTGAAGAGCTGATCAGCA
This sequence comes from Pseudomonas moorei, assembly GCF_008801475.1. Lineage (GTDB taxonomy): Bacteria > Pseudomonadota > Gammaproteobacteria > Pseudomonadales > Pseudomonadaceae > Aquipseudomonas > Aquipseudomonas moorei. The sequence continues at coordinate 413,791 of NZ_VZPP01000003.1, forward strand.
AGAAACCGCGCAAACCGGTCTTCGAGGGCGCTGATGACATCCGGGTGGCGAGTGTCAAACGCAACTACCGGGTCAAGCGGGGCGACAACCTGGGCTCCATCGCCAAGGCCAACAACGTCGACATCAAGGACCTGCAGCGCTGGAACAAGCTCAGTGGCAAGAACCTCAAGCCTGGCCAGACCCTGGTCATTCAGGACACCGGCAAGCGCGGCTCCGGACGCATCAACACCGTGGTCGCGGCCAACGCCAGGACCAAGAGCGAGACCAGGAAGCCACAAACCCAATACAAGGTTCAGCAAGGCGACTCGCTGTACATCGTGGCCAAGCGATTCAACGTTGAAATGCAACACCTCAAGCGCTGGAACCCGCGCGTTGGCCAGGCGCTGAAACCCGGTCAAATGCTCATCGTCGCCAACCCGCATTAAAAACAAGCCCCTGCATTCAGGGGCTTTTTTTGTCCGCGAATTTTTTCACCCCTTCTGATAGGAGCGAGCCTGCTCGCGAAAAACCAGAGAGCGCCGCCACGCTTCCAGTTTTACGCGTAATCTCCCAAACCACCGCGAGCAAGCCGACTCCTGCAACGGATCAGATCTGCTTTAAACCCCTGTCTTTTTCCTGTCCAGACAAGCTGTTACTGTACGGCCCACAAAGCCCAAGCCGCCTGGATCGGATCTCTGACTTGAAGCGTCCCCTCCTCCTGCTCCTGATCAGCCTGGCCTTGAGCTCCACCGCAAGCGCGACGATCAGCGAAAGCCATGGTTATGCGCAGTTCGGCACGCTCAAGTACCCGGCCAGATTTACCCACTTCGACTGGGTCAACCCGCAAGCGCCCAAGGGCGGTACGTTGCGGGTGATGGCATTTGGCACCTTCGATACGCTCAACCCCTACACCTTCAAGGGCACCAGCCCGGTGACCACGCCGAACTTCCTGCAATACGGCATCAACGAACTCAACGAACCGCTGATGGTCGGCACCGGCCAGTACGCCCCCTCCGGTGACGAGCCGACATCCAGTTATGGCCTGATAGCCCAGTCGGTGGAGTACAACGAGGACCGCAGCTGGGTAGTGTTCAACCTGCGCCCCGAAGCGCGCTTCCACGATGGCACGCCGATCACCGCCTACGACGTGGCGTTCTCCTACCGTCTGCTGCTCAAGGAAGGTCATCCGCAGTACCGCACCAACCTGCAGGAAGTGTCGCGGGTCGATATCCTCAACCCGCAGCGCATACGGTTCGTCTTCAAGCGCGCCGGCAATCCGCTGCTGATCCTGCGCCTGGGCGAGTTGCCGGTCCTGCCGCAACACTACTGGAAAGGTCGCGACTTCAAGGCCACCACCTTCGAGCCCCCGCTGGGCAGCGGACCGTATCGCATCACGTCGGTGACGCCGGGACGGCAGATCGTTTTCGAGCGGGTCAAGGACTATTGGGGCAAGGATCTGGCCGTCAATCGAGGCAAGTACAATTTCGACCGCATGGAAGTCGAGTTCTACCGCGACAGCGATGTGGCATTCGAAGCGTTCAAGGCCGGCGAGTTCGACATCTATATCGAGCACCAGGCGAAGAACTGGGACACCGGCTACAACTTCCCGGCGATCCGCCGCGGTGAAGTGATCAAGGCGCAGATCCCGCACCAGATTCCGACCCAGAGCCAGGGCCTGTTCATGAACAGCCGCCGCCCGACCTTCTCTGACGTGAAGGTTCGTGAAGCGTTGGGCTTGATGTTCGACTTCGAGTGGACCAACCGCACGCTGTTCAGCGGCGCCTACCAGCGCGCCATTAGCTATTACCCCAACAGCGAGTTCTCCGCCACCGGGCTGCCGGTCGGGCATGAATGGCTGATGCTCAAACCCTGGCGCGAGCAGTTGCCCGCCAGGCTGTTCACCGAGCCCTTCAGCCTGCCGCAGACCCAAGGCGCCGGCATCCCCCGGGAAACCTTGCGTAAAGCCCTGGGATTGCTCGCCGAGGCCGGCTGGAAGCTCAACGGCCAGCGCCTGCAAAACGCCGCCGGACAACCGCTGCGCCTGGAGATCCTGCTGGTCAACCCGAACCTGGAACGCATTCTTCAGCCCTATGTCGAGAACCTGACCAGCATTGGCATCGACGCGCGGCTGCGAACGGTCGATCGTGCGCAGTACAAGCAGCGCCTCGACCAGTTCGACTTCGACATGATTCTGATGACGCTCAACCAGACCCTCAGCCCGGGCCTTGAACAGTGGCAGTACTTCCACTCCAGCCAGGCCGGGGTCAAGGGCAGCAAGAATTACGCAGGCATCGCCAATCCAGTGGTCGACCATCTGCTCGAACAACTGCTCGCCGCCAAGAGTCGCGACGAACAAGTCGCCGCCGGCCGGGCTCTGGATCGGGTACTGCTGTGGCAGCACTACAGCATTCCCAACTGGTACCTCAACTATCATCGCCTGGCCTACCGCAACCGGCTGGCCTTCGTCACCACACCGCCCTACACCCTGGGCCTGAGCGCGTGGTGGCTGAAATCTTCGGAGAAAGATCAATGAAACCTGCAAGCGCCCTGCTTCTGCAGGCCAGCGCCCTATTGTTCGTCGGGCTGGCCTGTGCCGCCCCGCAGCATGCCCTGACCCTGTACAACGAGCCGCCAAAGTACCCGGCCGATTTCAAACACTTCGATTACGTCAACCCGGACGCCCCCAAGGGCGGAAAATTCCGCCAGGCCGGGTTCGGCGGCTTCGACAGCCTCAACCCGTTCATCAGCAAGGGGGTGGCCGCCGACGACATCAATCTGATCTACGACACCCTGACCAAACATGGCCTGGACGAACCCTTCACCGAATACGGCCTGGTCGCCGGCAAGATCGAGAAGGCACCGGACAATACCTGGGTGCGTTTCTACCTGCGCCCGGAAGCGCGATTCCATGATGGTCATCCGATACGCGCCGAAGATGTGGTGTTCAGCTTCCAGACCCTGATCAAGGATGGCGCCCCGATGTACCGCGGCTACTACAGCGATGTCGACGAAGTGGTCGCCGAAGATCCGCTCACGGTGTTGTTCAAGTTCAAGCACAACAACAACCGCGAACTGCCGCTGATCCTCGGTCAGTTGCCGGTCCTGCCCAAGCATTGGTGGGCGACCCGCGATTTCAACAAGGGCAACCTCGAAATCCCCCTGGGCAGTGGCCCCTATCGGGTCAGCGAAGTGAAGGCCGGGCGTTCGGTGCGCTATGAGCGGGTCAAGGACTACTGGGGCAAGGACCTGCCGGCCAACCGTGGTTTCTACAATTTCGACGTGATGACCACCGACTACTACCGCGACAACACCGTCGCGCTGGAGGCGCTCAAGGCCGGGCAGTTCGACTACTGGCTGGAAATGACCGCCAAGAACTGGGCCAACGCCTACAACATCCCGGCGGTCACCGAGGGCCGCCTGATCAAGGAGCAGATCCCCAACGGCAACCCCACCGGCATGCAAGGCTTCGTGTTCAACCTGCGTCGCCCGCTGTTCCAGGACGTGCGAGTGCGCCAGGCCCTGACGCTGTTGCTGGACTTCGAGTGGACCAACAAGCAATTGTTCAACGGCGCCTACGCGCGAACCCGCAGCTATTTCGAGAACTCGGAAATGGCCGCCACCGGGCTGCCCGATGCCGATCAACTGGCGATCCTCGATCCGTTCCGCGGCAAGATCCCCGAACAGGTGTTCAGCGAAGCCTTCCAGAACCCGGTTACCGATGGCAGCGGCATGATCCGCACCCAGCAGCGCAAGGCCTATCAACTGCTGCAAGAGGCTGGCTGGCGCATCGTCGATGACAAAATGGTCGATACCACCGGCAAACCCGTGACGATCGAGTTCCTGCTGGCCCAGACCGAGTTCGAGCGGGTGCTGCTGCCGTTCAAGCGCAACCTGAGCGACTTGGGCATCGACCTGGTGATCCGCCGGGTCGACGTCTCGCAGTACATCAACCGCGTGCGCTCGCGGGACTTCGACATGATCGTCGGCAGCTTCCCGCAGTCCAACTCGCCGGGCAACGAACAGCGCGAGTTCTGGATGACCGCTGCCGCCGACAAACCCGGCAGCCGCAACACCATGGGCCTCAAGGACCCGGTGGTGGACCAACTGGTCGAACAACTGATCAACGCCGATTCGCGCAAAAGCCTGGTGGCCCATGCCCGGGCACTGGACCGGGTGTTGCAATGGGGCTATTACGTGATTCCCAACTGGCACATCAAGACCTGGCGCGTGGCCTACTGGAACCACATCGGTCATCCCAAGGTCTCGCCTAAATACGACATCGGCACCGCCACCTGGTGGGTCAAGCCCGATGCCAAACCTGCGATAGAGATCGAAACCAAATTGCAAGCCGACCCTGCGGGAACGGAGTAATCAGATGCTGGCGTATATTTTTCGGCGACTGCTGCTGATCATCCCGACTTTGTTCGGCATTTTGCTGATCAACTTCGTGATCATCCAGGCGGCCCCTGGCGGGCCGGTGGAGCAAATGATCGCCAAGCTCGAAGGCTTCGAAGGTGCCACCAGTCGCATCGCCGGTGGCGGTGCCGAAGTCTCGGTGGCCGGCTCGGCCTATCGCGGCGCCCAAGGGCTGGACCCGGCCCTGATCAAGGAAATCGAGCACATGTACGGCTTTGACAAGTCGGCCCCGGAACGCTTGTGGATCATGGTCAAGAACTATGCGTCCCTGGATTTCGGCGACAGCTTCTTCCGCGACGCCAAGGTCATCGACCTGATCAAGGAAAAGATGCCGGTATCGATCTCCCTGGGGCTGTGGAGCACCCTGATCATGTACCTGGTGTCGATTCCCCTGGGGATCGCCAAGGCGACGCGCCACGGCAGTCACTTCGATGTCTGGACCAGTTCGGCGATCATCGTCGGCTACGCCATCCCGGCGTTCCTGTTCGCCATCCTGCTGATCGTGGTGTTTGCCGGCGGCAGCTACCTCGACTGGTTCCCCTTGCGCGGGCTCACGTCGAACAACTTCGATGAACTGAGCATGGGCGGCAAGGTGCTCGATTACTTCTGGCACCTGGCGCTGCCGGTGACCGCACTGGTGATCGGCAACTTCGCGACCATGACCCTGCTGACCAAAAACAGCTTCCTCGACGAAATCAACAAGCAATACGTGGTCACCGCCAAGGCCAAGGGCCTGACCCACCATCGCGTGCTCTACGGCCATGTGTTCCGCAACGCCATGCTGCTGGTGATCGCCGGGTTCCCGTCGGCGTTCATCGGTATCTTCTTCACCGGTTCGCTGCTGGTCGAAGTGATCTTCTCCCTCGACGGCCTCGGCCTGATGAGTTTTGAAGCGGCGATCAACCGCGATTACCCGGTGGTTTTTGGCACCCTGTTCATCTTCACCCTGCTGGGGCTGGTGGTGAAACTGATCGGCGACCTCACCTACACCTTTGTCGATCCGCGCATCGACTTCGAAAGCCGGGAGCATTGAGATGAACCTGTCCCCGCTCAATCGCCGCCGCTTCGAACTGTTCAAGGCCAACAAGCGTGGCTGGTGGTCGCTATGGCTGTTTCTGATCCTGTTCGGTGCCAGCCTTGGCGCCGAATTGATCGCCAATGACAAACCCCTGGCGGTGCATTACGACAACCACTGGTACTTCCCGGCGCTCAAGCGTTACCCGGAAACCACCTTTGGTGGCGAATTCCCGCTGGAGGCCAACTACAAGAGCCCGTACATCCGCGAACTGCTCAAGGCCAAGGACGCCTGGGTGCTGTGGGCGCCGATTCCCTACAGCTACCAGAGCATCAATTACGACCTGAAGGTCCCGGCACCGGCCCCCCCGTCGACCGATAACCTCCTCGGCACCGACGACCAGGGGCGTGACGTGCTGGCCCGGGTGATCTACGGCTTCCGCATTTCGGTGTTGTTTGCCCTGACGCTGACCCTGTTCAGTTCGCTGATCGGCGTCATCGCCGGTGCCTTGCAGGGGTTCTACGGTGGCTGGGTCGATCTGGCCGGCCAGCGGTTCCTGGAAATCTGGTCCGGGTTGCCGGTGCTCTATCTGCTGATCATCCTGGCCAGTTTCGTCCAGCCGAATTTCTGGTGGCTGCTGGGCATCATGCTGCTGTTTTCCTGGATGAGTCTGGTGGACGTGGTGCGCGCCGAGTTCCTGCGTGGGCGTAATCTGGAATACGTGCGCGCGGCCCGGGCGCTGGGCATGCAGAATGGCGCAATCATGTTCCGCCACATCCTGCCCAACGCCATGGTCTCGACCATGACCTTCATGCCGTTCATCCTGACCGGCGCCATCGGCACCCTGACCGCCCTGGATTTCCTCGGCTTCGGCCTGCCGGCGGGCAGCCCGTCCCTGGGTGAACTGGTGGCCCAGGGCAAATCCAACCTGCAAGCGCCCTGGCTCGGCATGAGTGCGTTTGCGGTGCTGGCCTTGATGTTGAGTTTGCTGGTGTTTATCGGCGAGTCCGCTCGCGATGCCTTCGACCCGAGGAAGTGAAATGAATCAGGACAATCTGATCGAAGTGCGCGATCTCGCCGTCGAATTCGTCGTCGGCGACCAGTGCCAGCGCGTGGTCGAAGGGGTCAGCTTCGACATCAAACGCGGTGAAACCCTGGCCCTGGTGGGCGAAAGCGGCTCCGGCAAATCGGTAACCGCCCACTCGATCCTTCGTCTGCTGCCCTACCCGCTCGCCCGGCATCCATCGGGCACCATCGCCTATTCCGGGCAGGACCTGCTGAGCCTGAAAGAAAAAACCATCCGGCACATCCGCGGCAACCGGATCGCGATGATCTTCCAGGAGCCGATGACCTCACTCAACCCGCTGCACTCGATCGAGAAACAGATCAACGAGGTACTGGGCATCCACAAGGGGCTGATTGGTAAAGTCGCGACCAAGCGTACCCTGGAGCTGCTGGAAATGGTCGGCATCCCCGAGCCACACAAGCGCCTCAAGGCCCTGCCCCATGAGTTGTCCGGTGGTCAACGTCAGCGCGTGATGATCGCCATGGCCCTGGCCAACGAGCCGGAACTGCTGATCGCCGACGAGCCGACCACCGCCCTGGACGTGACCGTTCAGCTGAAAATCCTCGAATTGCTCAAGGAATTACAGGCCCGCCTGGGCATGGCATTGCTGCTGATCAGCCACGATTTGAACCTGGTGAAAAGAATTGCGCATCGCGTATGTGTCATGCAGCGCGGTTGCATCGTCGAACAGGCATCGTGCGAAGAGTTGTTCCGCGCACCGCAGCATCCGTACACTCGCATCCTGCTGGCCGCAGAGCCCAGCGGCACGCCGGCAACCAACGTGGTTGGCCCGCCGTTGCTGACGGTCGAGGACCTGAAAGTCTGGTTCCCGATCAAGAAAGGCCTGCTGAAAAAGACGGTGGATTACGTCAAGGCGGTGGATGGCATCAATTTCAGCCTGCCTCAGGGGCAGACCCTGGGGATTGTGGGTGAAAGCGGTTCCGGCAAATCGACATTGGGTCTGGCGATCCTGCGGTTGATCGGCAGCAAAGGCGCCATCCGTTTTGAAGGCAAACAGCTAGACTGCCTGACGCAACAACAGGTGCGGCCGTTGCGCAGAGAGATGCAGGTGGTGTTTCAGGACCCCTTCGGCAGCCTGAGCCCGCGCATGTGCGTGAGCCAGATCGTCGGCGAGGGCCTGCGGATCCACAAGATGGGCACCGAGGCGGAACAGGAACAAGCGATCATTGCGGCACTCAAGGAGGTAGGTCTGGACCCGGAAACCCGGCACCGCTACCCCCACGAATTTTCCGGTGGGCAGCGGCAGAGAATCGCCATTGCCCGGGCATTAGTGCTAAAACCGGCGTTGATTCTGCTGGACGAGCCGACTTCGGCCCTCGACCGCACCGTGCAACGCCAAGTGGTGGAGCTTTTGCGTTCACTGCAAAGCAAGTACAACCTGACGTATCTGTTTATCAGCCATGACCTGGCTGTCGTCAAAGCGCTGAGCCACCAGCTGATGGTGGTCAAGCATGGCCAAGTGGTCGAACAGGGAGACGCGCAAAGCATTTTTGCCGCCCCCCAACATCCGTATACACAGCAGTTGCTGGAAGCCGCTTTCCTGGCTCCAGCCACTGCGCAATAACCTGAAAGAGAGGAGCAACACATGGGTTTTCTCGCCGGTAAGCGCGTACTGATCGTCGGTGTCGCCAGCAAGCTGTCCATCGCATCCGGCATCGCTGCCGCCATGCATCGCGAGGGCGCTGAGCTTGCCTTCACTTATCAGAACGACAAACTGAAAGGTCGTGTCGAAGAGTTCGCACAAGGCTGGGGTTCGAGCCCTGAGCTGTGCTTCCCGTGCGACGTGGCCAGCGATGCGGAAATCGCCAAGGTTTTCGAAGAGCTGAGCAAGAAGTGGGACGGCCTGGATTGCATCGTGCACTCCGTGGGCTTCGCCCCGGGCGACCAACTGGACGGCGACTTCACCGAAGCCACCACCCGTGAAGGTTTCCGCATCGCTCACGACATCAGCGCCTACAGCTTCGTGGCCCTGGCCAAGGCCGGTCGCGAAATGATGAAAGGCCGCAACGGCAGCCTGCTGACCCTGTCCTACCTGGGCGCCGAGCGCACCATGCCGAACTACAACGTCATGGGCATGGCCAAGGCCTCCCTGGAAGCCGGCGTGCGTTACCTGGCCGGCTCCCTGGGCCCGGACGGCACCCGCGTCAACTGCGTATCGGCTGGCCCGATCCGTACCCTCGCCGCTTCCGGCATCAAGAACTTCCGCAAGATGCTGGCCGCCAACGAAGCGCAAACCCCGCTGCGTCGCAACGTCACCATCGAAGAAGTCGGCAACGCCGGCGCCTTCCTGTGCTCGGACCTGGCCTCCGGCATCAGCGGTGAAATCATGTACGTGGACGGTGGCTTCAACACCACGGCCATGGGCAACATCGAAGAGTGATCTTCGGTTAGCCGATAAAAAGGACCCGCCTCTTCAGGCGGGTTTTTTGTGCCTGTGATGTCAGGACGGCACGCCCTTTGTAGGAGCGAGCCTGCTCGCGATGGTCGTTAACGATGATGCGTTTTGTCAGGATGAAACGGGGTGGTCTGAAGTCCATCGCGAGCAGGCTCGCTCCTACAGGGATTACGGTTGTGTCAGACAATTGGCAAACAACTGCTGAATCGGCTGAGTCCGCTGGCCATAGCGTTGCAACAGCACAATCTCGCGATAAAACGTCAACTCACCCAAGCGGACCACCCTGACCTTCGCCCCGTGCTCGAGCCATAACCCGGCTTCGGGCAGGAGCGAAATCCCCAAACCGCATTCGACCATCTTGACGATGGCTTCCAGTTCATCCAGCTCCAGCGCCACCTGCACATCGATCTGCTGTTCACGCAGAAACCGGGTCACCAGGCGTCCACCGAACGAGTTGCGGTCGTAGCGTACGTGAGGATGCTCGGCGAGCAACTGCAGCGGCTCGTCGCCTTCAAGTTCCGCCGGGACGATCAAAACAAATGGCTCGCGACGAATGACTTGTGCCGACAGTTCCTTGGGCAGGTCGAACGGTGGCTTGATCAGGATCGCCAGATCGACTTCGCCGGTGTCCACCTGGCTCAGCAGATTGAGCGACACCCCCGGCACCAGTTTCGGCTCCAGCAACGGCGCTTGCTGACGCAAACGCAGCAGCGCCTGGGGCAACAATCCGGTCTGGGCCGTGGCCACCGCGCCGATTTTCAGCTCGCCACGGTATTCGCTGACATCGTCGCTGACCGCCATGCGGCTGAAGGTGTCCAGGATCTCGCGGGCCATGGGCAACGCGCGCTGCCCCGCCGCATTGAGCAGCGCCTGACGTCCGGTGCGATCGAACAAGCGAATGCCGAGGGCCTGTTCCAGGTTGCGCATCTGCGCACTGACGGCCGACTGTGTCAGGCCGATGTGCAGGCCTGCTGCCGCAAACGTGCCGTAACGCGTCACCGCGATAAAGGTTTTCAGTTCCCGCAGCATAGGGTCCCCGATTGATCGAAATAATTTGAGCTCGGCGCAAAAACTATCGTCTTTTAATCGAAAAGCACAGGACTACACTCAGCCTGAATTCAGCAGATTGAGGCCCACCCGATGCAACTCTCCCCTTTTCACCTCGCTATTCCCGTCTATGACCTGCCGGCCGCGCGGCACTTCTATGGCAGCGTTTTCGGTCTGGAAGAAGGTCGCTCCAGCGATCACTGGGTCGATTTCAATTTTTTCGGACACCAGTTAGTGATTCACCTGGCACCGAAAAACGCGACCCAGGAAGCCGCCCACACCAACGCCGTGGACGGCCATGACGTACCGGTGCCGCATTTTGGCGTGGTGCTGGGCATGACGGAGTGGGAGGCACTGGCCGAACGCCTGAAGTCACTGGGGACGCGCTTTGTGATCGAACCGGGAATTCGTTTTCAGGGACTGGTGGGTGAGCAGGCGACCATGTTTCTGTTTGATCCCTGCGGCAATGCGCTGGAATTCAAGGCGTTCAAGGATATCGGGCAGTTGTTTGCCAAATAAGCGGTGACAGCAAGAACGCCTTCGCGGGCAAGCCCGCTCCCACAGTGATTTCTGTCGTTCACACGAGCGGTGTACACCAAGCCTCTGTGGGAGCGGGCTTGCCCGCGAAGGGGCCAGTCCAGCCAATACACTTCTAGCGGCCCAACACCCTTTCCGCCTCGACCAAAAGCTCTTCAATCGAGCCATGCTGCACAGTGTCGTACTCGATCTGCCCAATGCTGAAGCGGATGTCATAACCGCGATGCACCGTGGCATTGCGCTCGTCGAGCATTTCTTCGAGTCGCGCCTTGATTGCCTTGATGTCCACCGCGCTGGAACCGGTCAGCAAGGCGACGAAGGTGGCGCCTTCCAGTCGACCGATCACATCACTTTCCCTGAAGCCAATGCGCAGCACGTCGGCAAAGGTTTTCAGGGCATCGTCGCCCTCGGCGCGACCGAACAGGTAGTTGATGCGCTTGAACTCATCGAGGTTGAAAAACAGCAGGGTCGCCGGCCGGCCCAGTTGCTGGCAGACGTTCAGCCCCAGTTGGGCCAATGCAATGAACCCGTGCCGATTGGACAGCAGCGTCAACTCATCCATGCTCGCCATCTGCACGCCGATCACTTCCTGCTCAGCCTGGCGGGCCAGGTCGCGCAGCAGTTCGCGCTCCTGCAATGGCGTGCGCAAAGGGTCTGCGCAGACGCTTGATGGGTAAGTCTTGCCTGGGATCAGCATAAGTTGCTCCTGTGGCGACTATGTACTTTAGAGTCGCACAGAACCGGTTTGACTCCCGGTTGAGGCACCGTTGGTCAGCTACCCAGCGGACATGGCCCTCCCGCGTCCGCCCACACCTTGAATTGCTCGACGAAAATATCGTGGGGCACCGGCACGGGCTCGCGATTGCCCCCGGGATTCCAGCCCCACAACACCAATTTGTCCTCGCTGACGTGCTTGATCAGCGCCGCGAAATCACGATCGCCGTTGCTGGAACGGTCCTTGATCATGGCGCACAACTTGTCGGGCGGCAGGCCAATCCAGGCCATTTTGTGCGCGGCCGGTGGCAGGCTCCAATGGGGCGCCCCCGGAGGTGCCTTGGGGCCATAACTGGGCGGTGGATTGGCCTCGGCGTGGCAGGTCGCGCAGGGCAATCCGGCCGCGCCCTTGCCATCCAGGCCACGCACCACATTCATCCCATGGGGTTTTCCGGCGTCGAACTGCAACGGCGAATCGCCGGGAATGTGGCAGTTCTGGCAACGCGGGCTCTGGAAAACCTTCTGCACGGTTTCGAAGGCTTTCAAGGCTTCGCGATTATCGGCAAACAGCTCGGTTGCATAGATAAAAAGGCAAATCAGCAATAACGAGCCCAGCAACCAGTGATGTCGTTTCATCTCACACCCCCGACAACTGCAGCGGCAATTCACGCAGGCGCTGGCCGGTCAAGGCAAACACCGCGTTGGCCACGGCCGGCGCCGTGGGTGGCACGCCCGCCTCGCCGATGCCACCGGGTTTATCGCTGCTGGGCAGGATATGCACCTCCACCACCGGCATCTCGTTGAGCCGCAGCACCTGATAGTCGTGGTAATTGGACTGCACCACTTGCCCGTCCTTGAAGGTCAGTTTGCTGTGCAAGGTAAAGCCGAGGCCAAAGGTGATGCACGATTCCATCTGCGCCGCGATGCTCTGCGGGTTGACCGCAATCCCGCAGTCCACCGCGCACACCACCCGATGCACGCGGATCGCCAGGTTGTCCTGGGACACCTCGGCAACCTGCGCCACGTAACTGCCGAAAGACTCATGCACCGCCACGCCCAAGGCGTGGCCCTGGGGCAGTGGCGCCTTCCAGTTGGCTTTCTCCACCGCCAGGTTCAACACACCGAGGTGTCGCGGATGGTCCTTGAGCAAGGTACGGCGATACTCCACCGGGTCCTTGCCCGCCGCTGAAGCCAGTTCGTCGATCAACGACTCCATGACAAACGCCGTGTGACTGTGCCCCACCGAACGCAACCACAGCACACTGATACCGGTTTGCGGTGAATGCAGTTCGACTTGATGATTGGCCAGCCCTTCGAGGTAGGGACTGTCCGCCACGCCTTCGACCGAGGTCTTGTCGATGCCGTTCTTGACCATCGCCGCTTCGAGGGAGGTGCCGGCCATGATCGACTGCCCGACCATCACATGCTTCCACGCCAGCGGCAGGCCGTCGGCCCCCAGGCCAATCCGCGCCTGATGCAGGAACGCCGAGCGGTAATAGCCGCCACGAATGTCGTCCTCCCGCGCCCACACGGTTTTCACCGGCCCGCCCGCTGCCTTGGCCACCTGCACCGCTTCAGCGACAAAGTCCGAAGTCGGGTTGGCACGCCGGCCAAAACCGCCGCCCAGGAATTCGGTATGGATTTGCACCTGCTCAGGTTTGAGCCCGGTGATTTTCCCGGCAATCATCTGATCGAGGGTCTGGAACTGGGTACCGGTCCAGATCTCGCACTTGTCCGGGGTGATCTTCACCGTGCAGTTCAGCGGCTCCATGGGCGCATGGGCCAGGTACGGCACGCTGTACTCGACATCGATGGTCTTGCTCGCCTTGGCCAGCGCCGCCTGGGTGTCGCCGGCCTGGCTGGCGGGAAGGCCCGGCGTGGCGGCGAGCTTGCGGAAGCTTTCCAGCAGTTTTTGACTGTCCAGACCGGTGTTCGGCCCCAGGTCCCACTCGACCGTCAGCGCATCGCGCCCCAGCTTGGCCGCCCAGTAATGCTCGGCAATCACCGCCACGCCGGTCGGCACCTGCACCACTTTGAGCACCCCCGGGATCGCCAGCGCGCCGGCGCCTTCAAAGGATTTGACGCTGCCGCCGAATACCGGCGACCGGGCGACCATCGCGGTCATCAAGCCGTCGAATTGCACGTCCATGCCGAACTTCGCGCGCCCGGTGATTTTTTCCGGGGTGTCCAGGCGTTTGGTGGGTTTGCCGATGAATTTCCAGTCCTTGGCGTCCTTGAGCTTCATCGATGCCGGATCCGGCACCGGCAATTTGCCGGCATCGTCGGCCAGTTCGCCGTAGCTGACGCGCTGGTCACCGGCAATGACCATCCCCGATTCGGTGCGGATCCCGGACGGCGCCACGTTGAAACGCTTGGCTGCGGCCTCGATCAACATCAACCGCGCGGCGGCACCGGCCTGGCGGTAGCGGTCGAACTCCATCCAGGTCGAGGTCGAGCCGCCGGTGATCTGCATCCCGCCAAACCCGGCCAGGCCATAGTCCTTGGCCGAGGCCGGGGAATGTTCGACGCGGATTTTCGACCAATCGGCGTCCAGCTCTTCGGCGATCAGCATGGTCAGGCCGGTCCAGATGCCCTGGCCCATTTCCGAATGGCCGAGCAACACGGTGACGCTGTTGTCATTGCCAATGCGCAAAAACGCATTCGGTGCGAACACCTTGCCCTGGTTGTCCGCGCCCCGGGCAAACCGATGGCCGCCGGGGATGACAAACGCCACCACCAGGCCGCCGCCCAGCGCCGTGGCGCCCTTGAGGAAACCACGACGGGATAACGCAGTGATGCTGTCCATGGCCACCTCAACCCAACTCGGCGGCGCGTTTGATCGCGGCGCGGATGCGTGGATAGGTGCCGCAACGACAAATGTTGCCGGACAGTGCCTGATCGATGTCGCTGTCAGTCGGTTTGGGGATCTTCGCCAGCAGCGCCGCCGCCGACATGATCTGCCCGGACTGACAGTAACCGCACTGCACCACATCGAGTTCGGCCCAGGCTTGTTGCACCGGGTGCGATCCGTCAGTGGACAGGCCTTCGATGGTGAGGATTTTCTGCCCGTGGGCCACGGCCGTCGCGGGCGTGATGCACGAGCGCAGCGGCGCGCCGTCGATGTGCACGGTGCAGGCGCCGCACTGGGCCATGCCACAACCGAATTTGGTCCCGGTCAGGTGCGCAACGTCGCGTAGAACCCAGAGCAGCGGCATGTCCGCGGGGACATCCAGTTCCTGGTCCTTGCCATTGATGTTCAGGGTCAGCATTGCGATGGTCCTCAGACTCAAGGTGTTCTGAAGAGCGCGCGTCTTGGGAAAGGTGATTTTTAAGGGAGTGAAGCGAATCTACGCGCGCAGGGCTATTCCTACAGCTAAGCGCAAATTGACCCGAAGGCCGAATCGTATCGACCATCGGTCGTCCAGAACACAGCCCCGCAGGAGCCGGCTTGCCGGCGAAAGCGGTGGCTCTATCAGCATCGATGTCGCCTGACACACCGCTGTCGCTGGCAAGCGGGCGCCTACCGACAACTAGGCCCGTGGCTTGAGCAAAACCCCGGTATAACCCAGCAGGAACAGCCCGAACGCCGAACACCAAAGCAGCGCCGCCAACCCCAGCCCCACTCCGGAAAACGGCACCAGCAGTACCCGCGACACACCCGCCAGCAGCACCAGGGCAAACCCCGCGACCATCGCCTTCGAAGGCAGCAGCGGCCGTCCGGTATGGCCGAGGCTGACCCGGGCAATCATCGCCAGTATCAGCCCGCCGATTGCGCCAACCGCCAGCGCATGGGTGGCCAGACTCTGTTGCAGCATCAGCCCGGCGTGCCACAACGCCATCGCCACGACCGCCACGACCAGCCAGGCATAGGCCACATACAGCGACCACAGCAGAGGCACCCGCCACATTGCGCGGTCATGCCAGCGCCACAGCCGCCACAGGTGCAACACCCCGATCAGCACAAACAACAGCGACAACCATGGCCTTGGCGCGTCATTCAGGCCGACGGCAACGCTCACGGCGGCCAGCAAGCCACTGACCAGCAGCACCCGGGTCGGCAACGGGCTGGACGCAGGCAATGGCGGACGATTCAGCCCACGCTGAATGAAGAACGGGATCACTCGCCCACCGATCACACTCATCAACGCCGCCACCAGCCACAGTGCCGCCAGCACACCGCGCCGTTGCAAGCCATCGTCATGGGTCTGGAGCCCCCACAGCGTCATCAGCTGACACCCGGCGAGCAAGCTGATCATCAGCAAAATCGGGTAGTTTTCGCGTTTGCCTGCCGCCAACAAATCGCACCCCAGCACCCAGGCCAGCAGCGGCAGAAACGGCAGTTGAAATATCAGGACCAACGAAGAAGGAATCGGCATCAGCCACGCCAGTCGTGCCAGCAGCCACACCAGCACCAGCCCGATCAGCGGCCAGCCGTTTAGCCCCCGGCGTCCCGTCCAGTTCGGCACCGCTGTCAGCAGAAAGCCGGCAATGATTGCCACGGCAAACCCGAACGGCATCTCGTGTCGATGCCAGACGAGCATGCCGCCGACCGGTTCAATGCCCGGCCATCGGCCGTACAGCCACAGCCCCCAGATGGCCACCGCCAGCGCGGCAAACCCCGCTCCCGCCAGAAAGAACGGGCGAAAACCGAGACTGAAAACGGGCTTGCTTGCGAAATTGCCCATCAGGCCAGCGCCCTGGCCACAGGCTTGCTCAACCGATGCTGGGCCAACAGGCGCATGACGTAGCCGACTTTCAGCAGGGTTGGCCCGATGATGGTCATGGCGTGCATGGCGACCAGCGCAACGATCGGCAGATGACCGTTATAGAGGTAAGCGCCGTAGATCCCGGCAAGCAACATGGCCAAGCCAGTGCCGAGCACACGGCTCGAGAGGTGCAGAACATTCTGAGGATGGCTGAAAAAGTCGAACATTTTCCGTACTCCTGAAGGTATTCAGTTGTACATGAGGCGTATCAAGTCCCGTGCCAGAACTTTAAGCCCTCAAAATCAGCCACCTGCGAGGCACAGAGTCTTAAAGACTACTGCGTTGAATAGTCTGTATGACTCGATTGGTTGTCATAAAGACTATATCCAGCCAAAAAAACAGGAAGAACTTGTCGATCTACGGCACCGCCAGACGACCAGAGGCTGGCTACGCTGATAGTCCAGCCTGCAAAAACCTGCCAGGGAGACCCGCCATGCTACACGTACCCAAAATCACCCCGTGCCTGTGGTTCGACGGCCAGGCCGAAGAAGCCGCCAAGTTCTACTGTGCGATCTTCGATCACGCAAAAATCACCGCCATCACCCATTACGGCAAGGCCGGCCAGGAATTCCACGGCCGGGAAGTCGGTTCGGTAATGACTGTCAGTTTTGAACTCGACGGGCAGACGTTTAGCGGCCTCAACGGGGGCCCGAATTTCAAATTCAACGAAGCGGTCTCGTTCCAGGTCAATTGCCAGACCCAGGAAGAAGTCGACCATTTCTGGGGACGCCTGTCGGCGGGCGGGCCGGTCGAAGCGCAGCAATGCGGCTGGCTCAAGGACAAGTTCGGCGTCTCATGGCAAATCGTGCCGGTGGCACTGATGGAGATGATCAAAGACCCCGACACGGCAAAATCACAGCGCGCCATGCAGGCGATGATGCACATGAAAAAACTCGATATTGCCGCGCTGCAACGAGCCTTTGACGGCGAGAGCTAATACACTCCGACGCTGAACTGCCAAGGACTGACCATGAAGCTCACCACGCTCAAGGCCTGCGACAAGGCCCCGCGCTTCTGGCGCGACGATGCCCTGCCCTTCATCGAAGCGCGCTCCATCGCCGACGGGCGCGAGGTCTGTTACAGCCGGCATGCCCACGAACACTTCTCCATCGGCGCCATCACCGCCGGGCGCAGCACCTACATCCACGAGCAATCGCAGTTCGAAGTCAGCACCGGCACCGTGGTGCTGATGAACCCCGGCGATGTCCATGCCTGCAATCCAATCGACGACCAGCCCTGGTCGTACCTGATGCTCTACGTCGATACTGCGTGGCTCACCGATTTGCAGCACCAGCTCGGGTTCAGCGACGATCTGGCGTTTCGCCGCTTTGCCCTCACCCACACTGCCGACGCCAGCCTGTTTGATGGGCTGAAGGCCTTGTATGAGGTGCTGGTCGATCCGCAGCAGGACGTGCTGCGCAAGCAGAGCACGGCCGTGGAGTTTTTCAGCGACGTGCAGCTGCGCCTCAACCCGACCGATCCACCGCTGCGCGAACCGAACTTCAAACTGGAACGCGCCGCCGATTTCATCCGCGATCACTGCACGCAAATGCTCAAGCTCGAAGACATCTGCGAAGCGGCACAGCTGTCACCGTCCTACCTGATCCGCGCGTTCAAGCAGCATTACGGCATGACGCCCCACGCCTTCCTGGTCAACCGGCGCATCCAGTTCGCCCGGGACCAACTGCGCCATGGCAAGCTAATCGCCGATGTCGCACTGGAAGCAGGATTCGCCGATCAGGCGCACTTTCAACGGGCGTTTAAACAGCATCTGGCGGCGACACCGGGGCAGTATCGGGGGTGAGCCCTTGTGACAGCGGAGTTCCTGTGGCAGTGATTTCCTGTGGCGAGGGAGCTTGCTCCCGCTCGGCGGCGAAGCCGTCGCAAGACCTGTATGCAGGGTCTCGCTGACGAAATGCCGGGGCCGCTTCGCAGCCCAGCGGGACAGTGCGGCGATCCGACAAGCCCCTCGCCACAGACCTGTCAGTCACTTGCGCCGGGCTTTGGTGCCCTCAACCACAAACACCTGCGTCGGCAATTCAAAGTTCCTCAGCTTGAGCAGCGCCATCGGCCCCGCGCCCAGCTCGGTGCGCAGGTGCCAGGTCAGGTCGATGCCGTCCGGGGCCCTGAGCTGCACCTGGTAGTGGCTGTCGCTGTCGTTCAAGGGCGTGATCCGCGCCTGTTCCAGCAGGCGGATCAGGCCCCAGGTGCCCTGGTAGTCGCCGAACAGGCGTTCGCCGGCAGACACGCTGGTCCAGGTCAGGCTGGTGCCCGGGTGGCTGGTGAAACCGGGCCAGCTGAAGCGCTGCCAGCGCTCTTTCTGGTTGAAGTAGTGATGTTTGTCGCCATTGAGGATGAAGGTGGTTTGCACCAGGTCGCGCACCGGTTTGGCCCGCAGTTCGAAGCTCAGGCCCATGCCGCCGTCGGTGAACAGCACGTCGGCCAGGTGGCTGAGCTGGTTGATCGCGCTGAGAAATTGCGGGTTGAAGCGCAGGCCCTGGCTATGGCGCGTGTCGGCCACCCAACGCTGGCCTTCCTTGCGTAACACCCCGCCCAGTTGTTGCTGCAAGAACTGTTCGATGCGCCCGGAGTCGGCCCGAATCATTTGCCCGAGCATCGGCAACGACGCGTCGCTGGCGGTCGCGGCGAAGGGGAAGCGACCGGCGAAGGCGCGGTGCCAGTCGTCGACGATCGCCCGTTGCCACTGGCTGTTGAGGCCGGCGGCCGAGGGTTGCAGGACCCGTTGCCAGGCCTGTTCCAGCGGTTGCACGAACAGGGTCTGGCCGATGCCGTCCCACTCCGCGCCAAGGCTGGCGGCGACCAGGCTGCCGTAGGACTGGGTGTCGGTGAGGTCGACGTTCTGGCCTTGAAACACGCTCTGCGCCAGGGCCTGGGTCATGTCTTGCGGGTTGGCGGCGTTGCTCACTTGTTGCAGCTTCAGGCGCACCCGGGTGACGCGGTTGAGGAAGGCTTGCAGGCTCAGGCGGTCGCTGTCGTTGCGGCTCTCGGCGTCCTTGCCCAACAGCGCCAGCAACGGGCCGAAGGTGGCGTCCAGCGGACTGCCCGATCCCGGCAGCTGCTGGTCGATCGCCGGCACCTTGTCCTGGCCGATCAGCTTCTGCGCCGATTTGACCAGCGAGTCGGCGAACGCCGGCCCGCGCACGCCGGCCTGGCCCTGATACGCCAGGGTGTTCATCAGGGCAATCAGGGGCGACTGGCGCACATCGCTCATCAGCGCCAATTGATCAATCACCTCGCCGAGGCTGTTGACCGGCTGCCAGCGCAGGCTGTTGAGAAAGCCCAGCCAGGCGTTGGCGTAGTCGCGCAAGTAACGCTCGGTCAGTTGCTGTCGCAGTTGGTCCGGGGTCGACTCGCCAGCGATGTCGGTGGGGTCATCGCTGAGCACCCAGTCGATTTCTTCGCGGCGTGCCTCGACGATGCCATCGATGGCCTGGCGTATCTGCCCCTCCCAGGCCGAGCGGGTGAACACACCCGGCACCTGCTTGCGCGTGGAAAACAGCGCCCGGGCATTGGTCTCGCCGACCATTTGCTGCAGGCTCAAGGCCGGGTAGAGGTTGGCGGCATCATCGAGGACGGTTTGATACAGGCTGGCTTCGGCATTGCGTTGGCCCAACTGGCCGAGCAATACCTGTCGGACCTGGGCCACCAGCTTCGGGTCGGCCTCGATGCGCCAGTGCGGATGCGCCACCAGGTGCTCGCCATAGAACTGCCAGAGCGTCGGCGACAGGCCGTGCCACAACCCCGGCGAAACCCCGGCGTCGCTCGGCTCGAGCGGGCCCAGGACCTTGACCAGAAAGGCCGCGTCGACTTTTTCCGGTTGCGCCAGCATCAGGTAGGCCTTGAGTTGGTCATAGGCCGCGCCGGCACGCCGGGTGCGCTCGGGGCTGTCGGCGGGCAACTTGATCAGGGCAGTAAGCTGTTGTTGCAGGCTGGCCACGGCCGGATCGCGCAACAATCGCTGGTTGGCCTCGACATAGGTGGGCCATAGCATTTGCAGCAGTTCTGGATTCTTGTTCAGGCCGAAGCGCTGGTACCACGGCGAACCGTGTTCACTTCGGTAATCAAGGCGCCCGAGTTCGCGGGTTAGCTCGTTGAATGCCAGCCATTGCTCGTCCGCGCTTTGCGATTGCTTGAGGGACACCAGCAAGGTCTGCACCTGGGCGATGTGCACGCGGTTACTGGCAAATGAAAGCAAAAGCCCCGCGCCCCAGATCAACACCAGTCCCAGCGCCAGTGAATAACCCACCCGCGTGACGCCCCAGCCCAGGCGGCGATGGGGTAACGTCTTGTCAGCGAGCACGCCCTCCCAGGGCGGTGTGGCGTGCCAAAGGTGATCAGTATTTTCTTCAGTTGCTTTACCGCCCGGCACCGGCAGGCTGAACCACAACCCGCGTAACGGCACCCCACGGTCGAATACCCGGAACAACGGCGTCAGGGCCTGTTGCCAACGGCTTATGCCCTCGACCTGCAAATCGCGAGACAGACGCAACAGGAAATCATGACTCATGGTGCCCTGTATCTGCGCCCAACCGCTGTCGCGCAGGGGTTGCAGCAAGTTTTCCAACTGACGCTCCACGGCCAGCGGCGTCACGCCGGATGGCAGCAGACAACCCACCGCCTGGGTCGGGCGTTTGTCCTGCTCCCATCGACTGTCGCAGACCTGCCACAGGTGCAGCGGTAACTGCCAGCGCAGCTGGCGCGCCAGGTCTCGCAGGTGACGCACACCGGCGTCCATCGCCCGGGCGTCAGTGCTTTGTTGCGAGTCCAGGGCCCAGATCACAGCGTCGAGGGCGCGCCAGCGGCTCAGGCCTTGCCACGGGGTGAAGCGGCCAGCATCGAATCTGGTTTGGGTGCTGCCGCCCCAGAGCAGAATGGTGTCGTGGCCGGCGAGCCATTTTTTAGCGTTCAGGTTGGGGGCGATGGCGGTGATCTGATCAGGTTCGCCAACGACCAGCAGCAGGCGGACTTTGCGACGCCAAAGGAAACGGTGGTTTTCGTGCAGATATTCCTTTAATTCAGCGACCCAGGAATCGTCTGCCGGACCGGGCTCTTTGCTTAATGGCGAAATCGGTGCATCAACCTCTACCCCTGTCACGCGCGTCGCCCAAGTCACCGCCAAACGATCCCAGGCCAGCAGTATCACCGGACAGAACCCGCACAGGGCAACCCAGGTACCCGCCCCCCACAGCACCAACGATTTGAAGGGTAGTCGAGGCCAGCCGAAGTATTCATGGCTCAAGTCGTACAGCAGACAACCGACCACCACCAAGAGCGTCACGACCAGCAGATAGCCCGATCCCACTTTCACCAGAGAGCCTTTGCTCGCTTGCTTACTCACCGCCATGAGGCACCGCCATTCCAATAGCCAATTGATTGTTTCCGTCCTGACTCAGCCAGCCACAAGGCTGCCCTGCCTGCCCCGCCTGCAACAACGCCAGGGACATGCCGATGAAGGGCGCGAGTTGCGCCAGTACGCCCCAGTGTTCTGATAATTGATGTTCAGTGGCCGACCAGCCGCCTTTCACGAAAGCCCCCTGACTGGTTTTATCCAGCGCCAGACAGGTTGGCGGTGCTGCGTCCAGCCCGGCGTAGCGTTGCATCTGTACACAGAGTTCAGCGGGCGACTCGCTGGCCTCGCTCAACAGGTACTCACCCCTGTGCAATAACTGCCGGCCCCGGCAACTCACCAGCCAGACAAAGCCTGCTTCACCGGGCAGCTCTGGCTCTTCGGCACTCGGCACCGACACCACCCCGGCGCACAACAGCCAATCAGCTTCGTCGCGACAATGCTGATTAAACCCATCGATCATTCGATCCAGATCGGACAGGTCCTGCAGAGGCAAACGCGCTTCGGGCAATGTCACGCCAGCCTTGGCCACGACCTCCACAAAGGCTGCCTCGCTGCTCTGATCTCCCACCCACGCGACACCTCGCAACAGCGGCCAGCGCTCCTTCAAATCAGGCAGGGCCAGGGTCAGTTGAGCCAATCATCCGTCCGCAGCTCAAACCCTTCCCCGCGCTTGTGCTTCTTCGCATCCACCAGATGCCCCAGGTTCAACTGGCTTTTGCCGCCGTACTCGGTGCTGAGCTTGACGTGCTCCTGGCCGCGCCGGTCTTCCAGGCGCAGTTTGTTGTTGGCCGGGGTGCGCAGCACATTGCGGGTGTAGTCGCGCTTGGCCAGGGTCACGTGATCGGGGTGTTGGTTGTCGTGCAGGGCGTGGGCGATGTAGGGGCGGTCGGGGTCGCCTTGTTCGAAGGCGATGGCCACTTCGGTGCCGGCGATCAGCGGCAGGTGCAGGCCGTGGGTGTCGCCGGCGTAGGCGCGGGCCAGGCGTAGCCACATGCTTTCCTGACCGGGGTTCCAGGTGTCGCGGTCGAACAGGAAGTTGACCCGGTAGCGCCCTTCAAGGTCGATCTCGGCGTAGGGGTCGTTGGCCTGGGGGTTGGTGACGCGGGCCGGGACGGTGCCGGCGATTTGCGGTTTGTCCACCAGCGGTGGCCGAAAGCAGATGGTCTCGGCGTAGGGCATGGCCTCGAAGCGGGCTTCGAAGCTGCGGTCGCGGGCGGCCTGGGTGACCAGCCCGGTGATGACCGCGCCGGGGGCGAAGGCCTGGGGCGCGCCGCCGGCGATTTTCAGGACCTGGCCGGGGGCCAGGGTGGCGCTGCTGCTGATGCCGCTGAGCCGGGTCTGCTCGTTGAGGTAGCGTTCATGGCGCAGGCGTGCGTAGAAGTAGCCGCTTTCGCTTTGCAGGTCTTCGTCCTGGAGGTAGGCGTTGCCGAGCTCGCGGTAGCCTTCGGCGTAGTGGTAGGCCTCGCCGTAGGTGGTGGTGGCGCCACGGGTCTGGTCGACGTCGCCGTCGAGGTAGGCGTGGGCATCGCGGTGGTGATAGGCGCGGACGTTAACCTGCCGTTCCACCACCTGATGGCGGGTTTGCAGGTCCCAGACGCCGTCCTCGTCGCTGCTGCTCAGGCCGGCGGGCGAATGGTGCGGCAGGCGCACGTCGAACTGGTAACCGCGCTGGTCGTCGCAAAACTCCACCACGTCGATGCGCAGGCGCTCGTCGCTGGTGAAGCGGTACCAGATGCCGACGTCGGCGAGCAGGCGGCTGATGAACATCAGGTCGCTCTCGTTGTATTGCATCACCTGCGCGCGCCTGGGGTACTCGCGCACCAGACGAAACAGGAAATCCTGACCCCGGAAGCCATGGCGGCTGCGCAGGATGCTCTCGACGATTTCCGGCACCGATTGCTGCTGGTAGATGCGGAACTGCCGGCCGCGATCGAGCAGGGCCAGGCGCGGTTGCAGGGTGATCTCGTAGCGCGCTTCGTCCACCGACGCGGACAAGCGCTTGAAGCCGCTGACCACACCGAACAGGGTGCGCAACGGCTTGACCTCGGGCAACTTCAGCCCCGGCAAGGGCTTAATCGGCGGCGCGTGCAGGCTGAACCGCGCGTCCTGGCCGAGCAATTGTGGGGCACCGAGGTCGAGGTCGGTGCTGGTGAATTCGATGGTGTAGAGGAAGGGCTCGCTCAGGCGCTCGGTGCCGTGGAAGGCGAGTACGTCGAGGGTGGCGTCGAGGTTGCGGACCTGGATTTTGTGGCGGCTGTGGTCGAAGAAAATACGCGGGGCGATTTGCAAAATTCAGACCTCCCTGGCCTGTTTGAGGTGCACGGGGAGGCATTTTTTCCACCCTCGTTCAAGCGCGTGACAGCTTTCACGAAGGTGAAAAGGGTTGAAATAGGAGGTTTCCGAGGGTGGTGTAGGAGGCTTCCGTATCTGGATGCGACGGGGTTGTAGGAATTTTTTGGGCAGTGAGTTTCCTGTGGCGATCCCCCCTCGCCACAGACCTGCCCGTCATTCGGCAATCAGGTAAACCGCACTGACCGCCAGCATCAACGCCATCACCCGGTTAAACCAGCGCATGCCCGCCGGGTTGTCGAGGTAGCCGCGCAGAAAAGTCCCGGCGTAGGCCCAGCAGCCCACCGACAGGTAGCAAATCACCAGGTACACCGCCGCAAATTGCCAGACCAGCCGCGCCTCGCCATCGGCGACAAACGCCCCCATACCAGCCACGCAGGCCAGCCAGGCTTTCGGGTTGAGCCATTGCATCACGGCGCCATACAGCATCGACGGCGCACGGTTTGCGTCCTTCGCCTCAAGCTGCCCATTGTCGGCGGCGAGCTTGTACGCCATGTACAACAGGAACGCCACGCCCGCCCACTGCACCACCCGTGTCATCGCCGGCCACAGTCGCAACACCTCGTGCAACCCCAGCCCCATCAACACCAGCAGCAACACAAAGCCCAGGGTCGCCCCGGCCACATGCCGCTGACTGGCACGAAAGCCGAAGCGCGCCCCGGAACTCAACGCCACGATATTCACCGGCCCCGGCGTAATCGAAGCGGCCAACGCAAACGCCGCCATGGACATCATCAGACTCATCGCACACCTGTTCCTGTCAGTTGAACCAGGCCCCAAGGTAAAGCGCCTGCTGGCGTGCGTATTGAAGAAAACTGCCCTAGGCGTAAAAGCCGACCACCCTTTTCACTTTCACCAGCGCCTGGCGCAGCGAGTCCATGTCCACCGAGCCCAGCGCCAGGCGGATCGCGTGGGGTACATGGGCCGAGATCGCAAAGGGGTCGGCCGGCGAGACCGAGACCTGCTCGCGCATCAAGGCCATGGCGATCTGGTCGGCGCGGGCATCGTCGGTCAATGGCAGCCAGATGAAATACGAAGAAGGATGAGTGACGGTCCTCAGTCCCGCCAGTTCCTTGCGCGCCAGGGCCTGCCTGGCCTGGGCGTCCGCACGCTTCTGTGCTTCGAGCTTGAGGACGGTGCCGTCGTCGAGCCAGGCGCAGGCGATGGCGGTCATCACGCCGGGCGTGTTCCAGGTGGTCGCCATGATCGTGCGCTCGAAGGCCGCGACCCAGGGCGCGGGCGCGGCAATGAATCCGACACGCAAGCCAGTGGCGATATTCTTCGACAGGCCTGAAACGTACACCGTCCTTTCCGGCGCTATCGTCGCCAGGGGTGGCGGAACGTCTTCGGCCAGAAAGGCGTAGGCCGCGTCTTCGATGATCTTCAGATCATGCTTGCGCGCGATCGACACCAACTGCTCCCGCTGGTCGGCGGCCATCACCCAGCCCAAGGGGTTGTGCAGCGTTGGCATCGTGTACAGGGCCCGAACCGAACGGGTCCGGCACAAGGCTTCGAGGGCTGCCAGATCAGGGCCCTTGTCCGTGACCGGAATGGGCAACAGCTCCAGATGCAGGGTTTCGGCCAGTGTCTTGAAACCGGGGTATGTCAACGCATCAGCAGCGATCACATCGCCGGGCTTGAGCAAGGTCATCAAGGTCACCGCCAGACCGTGCTGGGCGCCACTGACGATCATGACCTGTTCGGCCGGCACGTTGAGCCCGCGTTCAATCAGGTGCCGCGCCACCGAGGCCCGTTCGTGCAGACGCCCCGCGTGGGGCTGGTAACGCAGCAGCGCTTCCAGGTCACCGGACAACGCCAACTGCCGCAGGGCATTGCGCAACAGATCGGCCTGCCCGGGCAACGACGGGTAGTTGAAGTTGAGGTCGATCATCCCCGCCGCGACCACCGACTGGGCGATGCCTTGCCCGGGCGGCAGCGACGTCTCCCGGACAAAGGTGCCGCGCCCGGTTTCGCCGCTGACCAGACCCATGCGCTCAAGCTCGGCGTACACCCGGCTCGCCGTGACCAGCGCCAGGCCTTGCTCAGTGGCGAGCTGCCGGTGAGTCGGCAAGCGCGTGCCGGGCGACAGGCGACCGGAGCGGATGTCGGCGGCAAAAGCGTCTACCAGGGATTTGTAGCGGGAACGAGGCATGTCGAGTTGTATCCATGACAATTTTTTGATTGTACCGATAGTCGATCATAGGATGGCTTTCGTGCAACCAGACTTTGAGCGAGAGCGCGATGGAACGGACTTCGAACCTGCAACACCGATTAGTGCAAAGCCATGCCAGCGGCTGGATCAATGGCCTGATCGGCGTGCTGATCTTCAGCGGATCGCTGCCAGCAACGCGGGTGGCGGTACTGGAATTCGATCCGGTATTCCTCACCGTCGCCCGCGCCACCCTCGCGGCGATCCTGGCACTGTGCCTGTTGCTGCTGTTTAAGGAAAAACGCCCCGCGCGCCAGCAACTGCTGCCCTTGGCCATCGTGGCGTCAGGTGTGGTGGTCGGCTTTCCCTTGCTGACGGCACTGGCGCTGCAGTACGTGACCTCGGCCCATTCCATCGTATTCGTCGGCCTGTTGCCGCTGGCGACTGCGGTGTTCGGGGTCTTGCGCGGTGGCGAGCGGCCCCGACCGGTGTTCTGGGTGTTCTCGGTGCTCGGCAGCCTGTTGGTCGTTGGCTTCGCGATCTCCCAAGGCCTGACCGCTTCGCCCCAGGGTGACCTGTTGATGCTGCTGGCGATCCTGGCCTGCGGCCTCGGCTATGCCGAAGGCGCGAAGCTGTCCAGGACGCTCGGTGGCTGGCAGGTGATTTGCTGGGCGCTGGTGTTAGCGCTGCCGGTCATGGCGCTGGTGACGTGGTGGCGGGCGCCGGCAACCTTTGCCAACATCAGCGCGCCCGCCTGGTTCAGCCTGGCGTATGTGTCGCTGTTCAGCATGTTGATCGGGTTTGTGTTCTGGTACCGCGGCCTCGCCCAGGGTGGAATCGCCGCCGTTGGCCAACTGCAATTGCTGCAGCCGTTTTTCGGCCTGACGCTGGCGGCAACCTTGCTGCACGAACACGTCAGCCTGGGCATGCTCGGGGTGACGGTCGCGGTGATCCTCTGCGTCGCCGGGGCGAAAAGATGCGCCCGTTAACCACTGATACGGCACTTTAGGTCAGTGACTGTACGGGGCGGCCCCTTCGAGGGCTGTGATAAAAATACGCTCTCGTCACTGGAGCCGATCATGGACCTCGCCACCCTCTCCCTCTTTCTCCCGGCCTGCTTCGCCCTGAACATGGCGCCCGGCCCGAACAACCTGCTGTCGGTGAGCAACTCGACCCGCTACGGCTATCGCACCGCGTGCCTGGCCGGCGTCGGCCGCCTGCTGGCGTTCGCCGGGATGATCGCCCTGGCCTCGGCTGGTCTGGCGGTGGTGCTGCAAACCTCGGAACTGTTGTTCTACGGGATCAAGATTCTCGGTGCGGCGTACCTGTTCTACCTGGCCTGGCAGTTGTGGCGCGCCGACCCCGGCGTTACGAGCGTAGTGACCGGCGCGCCCGTGGGCCTGCTGGCGCTGGCCCGGCAAGAGTTCCTGGTGGCAGCAGGCAACCCGAAGGCGATCCTGATCTTCACCGCGTTCTTGCCGCAGTTCGTTGACTCGACCCGCGCCATCACCCCGCAATTCGCGGTGTTGGGCGCCCTGTTCCTGATACTGGAATGGATCGCCATCGCCGCCTACGCCTACCTGGGCCTGCACATGCGCCGCTGGTTCGCCAAGCCGTCGGGCAAGCGCATCTTCAACCGCTGCTGCGCGGGGCTGCTGTCGGCGGCGGCTTCGGTGTTGTTGATGGCGCGTCGGGCCTGAGCCGTTTTTATTCATGGCCTTCTGCGCCAGCATGGATCGGCAACTGCGCCTGTGACTAAATAGGTCATCCCGCCATTGCCGTGAAAGCCAGGCCCCAAATGAACATAAGCATTCTGTATGCCCTTGCCGCCGCTGCGCTCTTTGGTGCAAGTACACCGTTGGCCAAGCTGCTGGGGCTGAACCTTTCGCCCATCCTCCTGGCCGGGCTGCTGTACATGGGCAGCGGCCTGGGACTGAGCGTCGCCCGATTGATCCGCGACCGTGGCTGGCGCCCCAGCGGGCTGACCGCTGCGGAATGGCCCTGGCTGATCGGCGCAATTGCCTTTGGCGGGATTCTCGGCCCCGTGGCCTTGATGTTCGGCTTGACCTCAACCTCTGGCGCCACAGCCTCCTTGATGCTGAACCTCGAATCCGTGCTGACCGCCGTGCTGGCGTGGGTGGTGTTTAAAGAGAACGCCGACCGACGCATCGTCCTCGGCATGCTGGCAATCGTTGCAGGGGGCGTGCTGCTGGCCTGGCCACAGGGAGCGGTTCACGCCCAGGGCTGGACCGGACCGCTGTTGGTCGCCCTGGCCTGTGCCTGTTGGGCTATCGATAACAACCTGACGCGCAAAGTCTCAGCCTCCGACGCGCTGTTCATTGCGGGTGTAAAGGGTTTGTGCGCCGGGTTGGTGAACTGCTCCCTGGCGCTGTCACTCGGCGCATCGTTGCCACAGATGACGGTACTGGGCCCAACCCTGATCGTCGGTTTCCTCGGTTACGGTATCAGCCTGGTGTTGTTTGTGCTGGCCTTGCGCGGGCTGGGATCGGCACGCACGGGCGCCTACTTTTCCACCGCGCCGTTCCTCGGCGCCGCCATAGCCATCCTGCTGCTGGGCGAATCGGTGACGGCGAGTTTTTGGGCGGCCTCATTGTTGATGGGCCTGGGGGTCTGGATTCATCTCAAGGAAAGCCATGCCCATGAGCATGAACACCAGGCACTGCTTCACCGACATCGACACGTCCACGATGAACACCACCAACACGACCATGAATTTGAGTGGGACGGCACCGAACCCCACAGCCATGAACACCAACACACGCCCATGCGGCACAGTCACGCGCACTTTCCAGACATCCATCATCGTCACAAGCACTAGTCGAGCACCGGCAGGGCCTGACGGATCGCTGCTTGAAACGGTCCGGAATTCCCTGTCGATTTTCCGGTGGAGACCACAGGATTCGCGCTCTATGCTGGCCCCATGAACTTGCACAGCACGCTACTTCCGCCCCACGCCGAGATGGTTCGCGCCATGCTCGAACGCGACACCGCCTACGAGGGGGTGTTTTTTACCGCGGTCAAAACCACCGGGATTTTCTGTCGCCCCAGTTGCACGGCACGCAAACCAAAGCCGGAGAATGTCGAATTCTTCGCCCATGCCGATGAGTGCCTGTCGGCGGGCTATCGCGCCTGCCTGCGCTGTAAACCCCTGGACGCCGCGGCCATCGCCCCGGACTGGGTACAGACGCTGCTCAAGTCGGTAGACGCCGATCCCGAGCAGCGCTGGACCGATGCCCGGTTGCTGGCCACAGGCATCGAGCCGCTGAAACTGCGGCGCTGGTTCAAGCAGCATTTCGGCATGACCTTTCATGCCTGGTTGCGCACGCGCCGCCTGGGCATGGCGCTGGGCGGTATCAAACAGGGCGATTCCATCGACAGTGCGGCATTCGACTCCGGCTACGAGTCCCTGAGCGGTTTTCGCGATGCCTTCCGCAAATCCTTCCACATCACTCCCGG
The DNA here is from genome assembly GCF_008801475.1 of Pseudomonas moorei. GTDB lineage: Bacteria > Pseudomonadota > Gammaproteobacteria > Pseudomonadales > Pseudomonadaceae > Aquipseudomonas > Aquipseudomonas moorei. The sequence goes on from NZ_VZPP01000003.1 coordinate 443,093, forward strand.
TCGCGCGGCCAACAGTGAGCCGCTGCTGTTCACGCGCCTGACCACGCCGCTGGGGCCGATGATCGCCATGGCCGAACGACGCGGACTGGTGTTGCTGGAATTCCTCGACCGGCCGGCGTTGACCCGGGAGATAGAAGCCCTGCAGAACCGTTACGGCTATGCCGTGGCGCCAGGCCACAACCGCCACCTGCAACACATTGAACAGGAACTGGCGCAGTATTTCGCCGGTCACTTGACCGAGTTCAACGTGGCGCTGCACCTGCCCGGCAGCGAATTTTCCCGCCAGGTCTGGGCGGTGCTGGCGACCATCCCTTACGGCCAGACCACCACCTACGGGGCCATCGCGGCCAGGCTGGGCAAGCCTGGCGCCAGCCGCGCGGTCGGCCTGGCCAATGGGCACAACCGCCTTTCGATCGTCGTGCCCTGCCACCGGGTGATTGGTGCCGATGGCTCGCTGACGGGCTATGGTGGAGGACAGCCGCGCAAGGCGTTCCTGCTCAGGCTGGAAAAAGCCGCCGTGCAGATCACCCAGCCACTCGCCTTCTGACCACCCACTGTTGTTCATAAGGACCCTCAATGGACAGGCTCGACATGCAATTGCACGAAAAGACCCATGACGAAATCAACGCGCCGTTGAAGCCCTGCGCCAATGCCTGAGCCCATGCCCGAGCGCTATCAACCCGCCACCGATTTCCTGTCGTCAATCGATGAGGATTGGCGCCGGCACATTGCGGCGGTCGGCCCTTGCCTGCACCAACCCCAGGCCGCCCGCGATCCCTATGAATCGCTGATGCGGGCGATTGCCTATCAGCAACTGCATGCCCGGGCCGGCGATGCGATCATCGGCCGCTTGCTGGCCCTGTTCCCGTCAGGCGGATTCCCCAGACCCGAGCAGATCGTCGCCAGCGACTTCGATCAACTGCGCGATTGCGGGTTCTCCGCCAGCAAGATCGCGACCCTTCAAGGCATCGCCCAGGCCACCCTCGACGGCGTCGTGCCGGATTACGCCACGGCGCTGGCCATGGACGATGAAGCGCTGATCGAACGCCTGATCACCCTGCGCGGGGTGGGCCGCTGGACCGTGGAAATGCTGCTGATCTACAGCCTCGAACGGCCGGACATCCTGCCGGCCGACGATTTCGGGGTGCGTGAGGGGTATCGACGACTCAAAGGCCTGCAAGCACAGCCGACGCGCAGACAGATGATCGAAATCGGCCTGGCGTGGAGCCCTTACCGGACGGTGGCGTCCTGGTATTTGTGGCGGGTGCCGGGCCGGTAGACCGCGTTATCGTTCTTCGCGAGCAGGCTCGCTCCCACAGGGGCGGCGCCGATCCTTCGAAAGCGAGCTTGCTCTCCAACGCCAGTCACAACCCCGATTTCAACCGGCTGAACGCCCGGATCAGCGCCCGGTTGAAGGCCTTGCCGTTGTCATTCTTGCTGTACAACGAAGCGCGAACTTCGGCCGGCGGGTAGGTCCCCGGGTCATTGCGAATCGCCGGGTCGATCAGGCTGTCCGCCGCAGTGATTGCGTTGGCGTAGTGAATGGTGTCGGTGATCGGCGCCATCACTTCAGGCGTCATCAGGTAATCCATCAAGGCCAGGCCGGCCTGCGGATGCGGTGCATCCTTGGGAATGACCATGGCGTCGAACCAGATCAACGTGCCCTCCTTCGGAATCCGGTAACCGAGCTTGTAAGGCTTGCCCGCCGCTTCGGCCTGGCCGGCAGCGATGGCCACGTTGCCGTTCCACGACATCGCCACACAGGTGTTGCCGTTGGCCAGGTCGCTGATGTTCAGGTCGTTATCGAAATAGCGAATGTAGGGGCGGATCTTCGCCAGTTGCGCTTCGGCGCGTTTCAGGTCATCGAGGTTCTGGCGGTTGATGTCCAGGCCCATGTATTTCATGACCGCCGCGAACACCTCGTTGGGATCGTTGAGCAGGCTGACCCCGCAATCGGCGAATTTCGCCACCACCGCCGGGTCGAACAGCATGGCCCAACTGTCCGTCGGCGCGTCGGGCAGGCGCTGCTTGACCGCCTCATCCTGAAAGCCCACGCCCGTGGTGCCCCAGGCATAGATCCCGGCATAGCGATTGCCCGGATCGAACACCGCCATGTGCTGGCGAAACTCCTCGCCGACGCCGGCAAAGTGCGGCAGCAGCTGCTTGTCCACGGGCTGGATCGCGCCGCTCTGGATGGCCCGGGACAGATGCTGGCCGGCGGTCAGCACCAGGTCGTAGCCGCTGCGGCCGGTGAGCAGTTTGGTCTCGACGGTTTCCAGGGAGTCAAAGTGATCGGCGACCACATGGATACCCGTCTGCTTCTCGAAATTGCTCAGGGTATCCGGGGCCAGGTACTCGCCCCAGATATAGAGATTCACCACCGGCTTGGGGGTGTCTGCGGCCTGCACACACAGGGGTGCAAGCACCAGCAGTATTGCTTGAGTCAGTTTGTGCAGGCCCATGGTCACGCTCCCTTTTTCTGGCAGGCAGCGCCGGCGTACTGAGGCATGGTGATGCACGCAACGTTGCCGCCACCGAGGAGAATTTCCCGAGAGTTTTCGATGCCGACGATTGTGTGCCGTGGGAACAGTTCCGCCAGGGTCGCCTGCGCCACCTGGTCGTTGCGATCGCCAAACAGCGGCACCACGATCGACGTGTTACCCGCGTAGTAGTTGATGTACGACGCGCAGATTTTCGTGCCGGCCTGGCGGGTATGGGTGCTGTCCTGCTGATCCAGGCCTTCGGCCTCTTCGGCGGTCCACTCCAGCACATCCGGTTGCGGCAGTTTGTGCACGATCAGCTCACGGCCTCGGCTGTCGCGGGTACTGCGCAGGATGTCGTAGGCCTCCTGGTAGATTTCCCACTGCGGGTCGTCGCGGTTGTCGGTCCATTGCAGCACCACTTCCCCGGGGCGCACGAAGCACGCCAGGTCATCGACATGGCCATCGGTTTCGTCGAACTTGCAACCGCGCGGCAGCCAGATGACCTGCTCGGCGCCGAGGTAATCGGTCAGGCGCCGGGTGACTTCATCCTTGCCCAGGTGCTGATTGCGATTGCGGTTGAGCAGGCATTGCTCGGTGGTGAGGATGCTGCCCTGGCCGTCACTCTGGATACCGCCCAGTTCGGCAATCAACGGCGCGCGATAGCGGTCGAAGCGCTCGATTTCGAGGATTTTGCTCGCGATCTGGTCGTCCTTGTCCCACGGATAGTACAAGCCGCCGTCGAGGCCGCCGTAGGCGTTGAATTCGAAGTCGACGCCGCGCACTTCGCCGCTCTGGTCGTTGACCACGAAGCACGGACCACTGTCGCGGAACCAGGTGTCGTTGCAGGTCATTTCGACCACCCGCACGTTCGGCGGCAATTGGCGGCGTGCGGTGGCGAATTGCGCGGCGGAGGCACACACGGTGACCGGTTCGCTCTGGGCGATCGCGGTGACGATCTGCACCCAGACTTTCTGCGCAGGCTTGGCGCCATTGCGCCAGACGTCGGTGCGCTCCGGCCAGCCGAGCCAGCAGCCGGACTTGGTTTCGAATTCGCCGGGCAAACGGAAACCGTCGTGCTTGGGAGTTGAATCGAGCAAACGTGCCATGGGCAAACCTCATCAGCGGGGATTGGAATGACCACAGGCTAAGGTCGCTGGCGGCCTCCTCGCCAACGATGATTATTTCGGAACACTTGAATTGAACTCATCAATCGACCAGTTGATCGTTGAACCATTCCAGCATCTGCGCCACCGCCGGCCGCTCCAGGCGCACCCGTTCGCACACCAGGGCGTATTGGCCCAACGCCGTCATGCTGGAGGTAAAAGGCCGGACCAGACGACCGCTGAGCAAGTCTTCCTGGGCGGTCAGGTTATCGCCCATGGCCACGCCCTGCCCCTGGGCCGCGGCCTCCAGCGCCAGCCCGGCGTGGGCGAAATACAACTGCCGTTCGGGGCGCTGATCGCCGGCATGGCTGGTGAGCCAGGCGGTCCAGGTCTTGCCGTCCTGATCGTCGTGGAGCAGGCAGTGGCGTGCCAGATCCCTGGGGGCTTTCAGCGTGCCCTGGTTGAACAGACCGGGGCTGCACACCGGAAAAAACTGCAGCGCCGGCAATGGCCGGACGAAATACGCACTGCTGTCCACCGGGCCGGTGCCATAGGTGATCGCCAGGTCGATGTCTTCCCCCGGCGCCGTGGCGTCGATGGGTTGTTCGTAGAGGTGCAAGGTGATGTGCGGATAGCGCGCGTAGAAATCGGTGAGGCGGCTCATAAGCCACTTTTGCGCCAGTTCGGCGGTCACCGCCAGGCGCAACACCGCGAGGGACGACGGGTCGCGTAATTCATCGCAGGCATCGCCGATCAGTTCGAAGGCCTGCTGCAAACTTTGCATCAGCCGCCCCGCCGCCATCGTCGGACGAATCTGCCGACCTTCACGGACGAACAACGACACGCCCAGCTGTTCTTCCAACTGACGAATCTGATGGCTGACGGCGCTGTCGGTCACGCATAACTCTGCCGCCGCCCGGCCGAAATGGGCATGGCGCGCGGCGCATTCGAAGGTTCGCAGTGCTGCCAGGGAGGGTAGTCGTCGCATCGGGCCTGGTCCGGAATTGGAGGTGCCCATGCTGACTTGGCTGTCGGTAGCCGTCCAGTGGCACCGCGTTATCGTTCATCGCTGGCAAGCCAGCTCCCACAGGAGCCAGGCGCCCACAATCCTGTAGCTGGCTTGCCAGCGAAGGCGTCGGCACGCGCGCCACACATCTTCTAGGCTGAACGAACGAATTCAGTCCTCTGGAGAGCACCATGCAACTCGAAGGCTCCTGCCATTGCGGCGCGGTGTCATTCAGCCTGACCAGCGCCCACCCCTACCCCTATCAACGCTGCTATTGCTCGATCTGCCGCAAGACCCAGGGCGGTGGCGGCTACGCGATCAACCTGGGCGGCGATGCCGCCAGCCTGAAAGTACGCGGACGCAAGCACATCGCGATCTACCATGCGCGTCTCAAGGACGAGGGTGACAAGCGCGCCCACAGCAGCACCGCCGAGCGGCATTTCTGCTCGCTGTGCGGCTCGGGCTTGTGGTTGTTCAGCCCGGAATGGCCGGAGCTGATTCACCCGTTCGCCTCGGCCATCGACACCCCGCTACCGGTGCCGCCGGAGCACACGCACCTGATGCTCGGCTCGAAAGCATCGTGGGTGGAGGTCGAGGCGCATGGAAAGGATCAGCAATTCGATGTCTATCCCGAAGAGTCCATCGCCCAGTGGCATGAGCGTCTGGGCCTGAGCCGCTAGGCTGACAATCCTGCGCCAGCGCAATGCCCCTGTAGGAGCGAGCCTGCTCGCGATGGTCGCCAACGATGACGCGGACGTTCAGATTTAATGCGGCGTCTTTGAGTTCTTCGCGAGCAGGCTCGCGCCTACAGGGGGTGGTGTTTTGAAGGGCAAATGCCAGGCATAAACAATCCCCCCGGAGGGGAATGCTGTTCAGGCCGCGGCCGGCACACCACTGTGGAAGCGGAACTCCACATCCGGCGATTCGATCAATTCCTGCTCGGCGGCGCGGACCTTGTCGATAACCTGGGCGATATCCTTGGCATCTCCGTACTGATAGGCCAGCTTCAGGTACCCCTGGAAATGCCGGGCCTCACTTTTGAGCAGGCCGAAATAGAACTTGCCCAGTTCCTCGTCCAGATGGGGCACCAGCGCTTCGAAACGCTCGCAACTGCGGGCTTCGATGAACGCGCCGACCACCAGGGTATCCACCAGTTTCACCGGTTCATGACTGCGCACCACTTTGCGCAACCCAGAGGCGTAACGCCCGGCGGACAGCTGGCGCAGCTCGATCTTGCGTCTTTTCATCAGGCGCATGACCTGTTCGTGGTGCACCAGTTCTTCCCGGGCCAGGCGCGACATCATGTTGATCAGATCGACATGGGCGTGATACTTGGCTATCAGGCTGAGCGCCGTGCTGGCGGCCTTGAATTCGCAGTTTTTATGGTCGATCAGCAGGGTTTCCTGATCGGCCAGTGCGGCTTGAACCCAGCCATCGGGGGTGCGGCAGCCAAGGAATTCGTGAATTTCGGGAAGGATCATGGGGCCCACGGACAAAAGGTTCAAAACGAAGGGCGCCGATTATACCGGCCTGCCCGAAGACCACCAGTCGCTACCGTTGATATGCATCAAGTCCCGAGTGGGCGGCCAGCAACTATAGTTGTTCCACGCCATCAACTTTACGTTCCGGAGATCCCGATCATGCAAGCCATTCGCAGCATTCTGGTGGTTCTCGAACCCGAGCACTCGGAAAGCCTGGCGCTCAAGCGAGCCAAGCTGATTGCCGGCGTGACCCAGGCCCATTTGCACCTGTTGGTCTGCGACCGCAAGCACGACCACAGCGCCATGCTCGGCGTACTCAAGGCTGCCCTGGTGGCGGATGGCTATAGCGTCACCACCGAACAGGCCTGGGAAGGCAGCCTGCATGAAACCATCGTCATGGTGCAGCAAGCCGAAGGCTGCGGGCTGGTGATCAAGCAACACTACCCCGACGGCGCGCTGAAAAAGGCCCTGCTGACCCCGGAAGACTGGAAAGTGTTGCGCACCTGCCCGACCCCGGTACTGCTGGTGAAAACCTCAGGTTCCTGGAAGGACAAAGTGATTCTGGCAGCCGTCGATGTCGGTAACATCGACAGTGAACACCGCCATCTGCACAACACCATCATCGATTACGGTTATGACATCGCCAGCCTGGCCAAAGCGCACTTGCATGTCATCAGCGCCCATCCGTCGCCCATGCTGTCGGCGGCCGACCCGACCTTCCAGCTCAGCGAAACCATCGAGGCGCGCTATCGCGAACAGTGCAAGGCGTTCCAGGCCGAATTCGACGTCGACGATGAGCACCTGCACATCGCCGAAGGCCCGGCGGACGTGCTGATTCCGTTCATGGTGCACAAGCTGGAGGCGGCGGTAACGGTGATCGGCACCGTGGCGCGCAGCGGGATTTCAGGGACGCTGATCGGCAATACGGCGGAAGTGGTGCTCGATGCGGTGGAGAGCGACGTGCTGGTGCTCAAGCCGCAGGAAGTCGAGGATCACCTGGATGAAATCGCGAGCAAGCATTAAGCCCTGCTCTGCCTGGTAGATGGCCATCGCGGGCAAGCCCGCTCCCACAGGTTCTTCGTCGACCTTGTGGGAGCGGACTTGCCCGCGATGCTCCTAGCCGCCAAACGCATCATTCAGAAACCCCGGCGCGATGTAGCGCTGGTAATGCGCTTCTGACAGCAAAAAGAATTCCCGATCAATGGCGTCCCGCAACTCCGGCAGGTTCCAGTCGCGAAACTCCGGCAGCAGCACCATGCCGTAGGCTTCCAGGTTGTTGATCACCCGCGCGCCCCGCGCAATCAGTTGATACGCCCAGCAATATTCCGACTGATGCGGCACAAAGCGGATCTTGCGTTGCTCCAGCTGCATCCTGAGCAGCGCCGGATCGAAAATTTCCACCTTGGCCGCCATCACCTGGGACAACAACTGCTCAAGACGCAGCCATACCGCGCGCTTTTCTTCTTCGTTGTAGCCGTTCCAGTGAATCACTTCGTGATGGAAACGCTTGCAGCCACGGCACACCAGATCACCGTAAACAGTGGAGCAGAGGCCGACGCAAGGGGTCTTGATGGTCTGATTGGGCATAGGGGAAAACGCGAAAAAGCAAAACAGGCCGGCATGTTAGCCCTTTGTCCGCCATTGATCACCCCTCAACATTCAGCGCCACCGGTGTGTCGACAGGCCGGGAACCCTGCACCACCAAAGTCCAATAGCACCCGACTTACCTTTAATTTTTTTTTGCCGTAGAATCAGCCAGCCTTTTTAGGCGCCAATGTCCGTTAGAAGCTGTTTTCAAAGCGTCACGAGCACAGTCGTTCCTTCAGAGCGGTGTTGGCGAAGGGTTTTTCCAGCGGGGAAAAATCCGGCGCCAACCCTCATCAGCTCCCGTTCTGCAGGCGTAAAACTTTGAAAGCAGCTTCTGTAAGGAATTGTCGGTAATTCTGGCTAAGTGGCCCACAACGCCATGCAGCGCATGAGTACGGCGATTCCTGGATGAGCGTCCCGGACACCCATTTGGGACCACTGATGAGGGTAATACTGTGCTTGAAGCCTACCGCAAACATATCGAAGAGCGCGCAGCACTGGGTATCGTTCCCCAGCCGCTAAACGCCGAACAAACTGCAGGCCTGGTCGAGCTGCTGAAAAATCCCCCGGCTGGCGAAGAAGCTTTCCTCGTTGACCTGATCACCAATCGCGTTCCACCTGGAGTGGACGAAGCAGCCTATGTCAAGGCCGGCTTCCTGTCCGCAATCGCCAAAGGCGAAGCCAAATCCCCTCTGATCGACAAAAAACGCGCTGTTGAACTGCTCGGCACCATGCAGGGCGGCTACAACATCGTGACCCTGGTCAACCTGCTGGACGACGCCGAACTGGCTCCAGTAGCGGCCGAAGAACTCAAGCACACCCTGCTGATGTTCGATGCCTTCCACGACGTCGCTGAAAAAGCCAAGAACGGTAACGTTCACGCCAAGGGCGTGCTGCAGTCCTGGGCTGACGCCGAATGGTTCGTGAAGCGTCCGGTGCTGGCCGACAAGATCAGCCTGCGCGTGTTCAAGGTCACCGGCGAGACCAACACCGACGACCTGTCCCCTGCTCCTGATGCCTGGTCCCGTCCAGACATCCCGCTGCACGCCCTGGCCATGCTGAAAATGGCTCGCGACGGCATCGTGCCTGACGCACAAGGCGTCACCGGCCCGATGAAGCAGATCGAAGAAATGCGCAATGCCGGCTTCCCGATCGCCTACGTCGGCGACGTGGTCGGTACCGGTTCTTCGCGTAAATCGGCAACCAACTCCGTACTGTGGTTCTTCGGCGACGACGTTCCTTACGTGCCGAACAAGCGTGCCGGCGGTTTCTGCTTCGGCAGCAAGATCGCTCCGATCTTCTACAACACCATGGAAGATGCTGGCGCACTGCCAATCGAATTCGACGTTTCCAACATGCACATGGGCGACGTGATCGACCTGTACCCGCATGCTGGCAAAGTCTGCAAGCACGGCACCGACGAAGTCCTGACCACCTTCGAAATGAAGACTCCGGTCCTGCTGGACGAAGTTCGCGCCGGCGGCCGTATCCCGCTGATCATCGGCCGTGGCCTGACCGAGAAGGCTCGCGCCGAGCTGGGTCTGCCACCTTCGACCCTGTTCAAGAAGCCTGAAGCACCGGCTGAAAGCACCAAGGGTTTCACCCTGGCGCAGAAAATGGTCGGCAAGGCGTGCGGCGTGACTGGCATTCGTCCAGGCACCTACTGCGAACCGAAAATGACCACCGTGGGTTCCCAGGACACCACCGGTCCAATGACCCGTGACGAGCTGAAAGACCTGGCGTGCCTGGGCTTCTCGACCGATCTGGTGATGCAGTCCTTCTGCCACACCGCGGCTTACCCCAAGCCGATCGACGTGACCACCCACCACACCCTGCCTGACTTCATCATGACCCGTGGCGGCGTGTCCCTGCGTCCGGGCGACGGCATCATCCACTCGTGGCTGAACCGCATGCTGCTGCCAGACACCGTCGGTACCGGTGGTGACTCGCACACCCGTTTCCCGATCGGCATCTCGTTCCCGGCCGGTTCCGGCCTGGTGGCATTCGCCGCCGCCACCGGCGTCATGCCGCTGGACATGCCTGAGTCGATCCTGGTTCGCTTCAAGGGCGAACTGCAGCCAGGCGTCACCCTGCGTGACCTGGTTCACGCCATTCCTTACTACGCGATCCAGAAAGGCCTGCTGACCGTAGAGAAGAAAGGCAAGAAAAACGCCTTCTCCGGCCGCATCCTGGAGATCGAAGGTCTGGAAAAACTGACCGTCGAGCAAGCGTTCGAACTGTCCGACGCCTCGGCCGAACGTTCGGCTGCCGGTTGCACCATCAAGCTGTCCAAAGAGTCGATCGCTGAATACCTGCAGTCGAACATCACCCTGCTGCGCTGGATGATCGGCGAAGGCTACGGCGATGCGCGTACCCTGGAGCGTCGTGCTCAAGCGATGGAAGCCTGGCTGGCCAACCCTGAGCTGCTGGAAGCGGACAAAGACGCTGAGTACGCCGAAGTCATCGAGATCGACCTGGCCGACGTCAAGGAGCCTGTGCTCTGCGCGCCGAACGACCCGGACGACGCTCGCCTGCTCTCCAGCGTTGCTGGCGAGAAGATCGACGAAGTGTTCATCGGTTCGTGCATGACCAACATCGGTCACTTCCGCGCGGCCGGCAAGTTGCTGGAACAGGTCAAGGGTCAGCTGCCTACCCGTCTGTGGCTGTCGCCGCCGACCAAGATGGACGCTCACCAACTGACCGAAGAAGGCTACTACGGCATCTACGGCAAGGCTGGCGCGCGCATGGAAATGCCGGGCTGCTCGCTGTGCATGGGTAACCAGGCACGTGTAGAGCCGAACTCGACTGTCGTGTCGACTTCGACCCGTAACTTCCCGAACCGTCTGGGTGACGGCGCGAACGTCTACCTGGCTTCGGCCGAGCTGGCGTCGGTGGCTTCCATCCTGGGTCGCCTGCCGACTGTCGAGGAGTACATGGAATACGCTGGCAAGATCGACAGCATGGCGGCTGATGTCTACCGCTACCTGTCCTTCGACCAGATCGCCGAGTTCCGCGAAGCGGCTGCGAACGCCAACATCCCGGTCGTTCAAGCCTAACGCTGCAAGGCAATGAAAAACGCCGCCCATCGTGAGATGAGCGGCGTTTTTTTATGCCTGTTGGTTCAACCTCGCCACCCTCCATCATTCAGGTCCCGCGGAGTACTTGAGGGCCTGTTGCACCGCACCATCCACACTCAACCCACTCAGCGTCACGCCGTTAGCCTGGACTTCGGGCAATACCGCCAACGCACCTTGCGCCTCGTCCTTAAGACGAGCCAGGACCAGCTTCTTGCCTTCGTTATGCACCCGTACAAAAAACTCCTGCAGCGCCTCGATGCTGGTGCCATCCAGGTTCGGTGACTCCTCCAGGCTGAGGATCGCGGTATGGAGCGGAGCAGGTGAATGCCGGATCAAGTGCAAGGCGGCACCGAGAATCCGTTCGACATTGGCAAAGAACAACGCTTCGCCCGGTCGCAGGATCAGGACGCCCGGCTCTATTTTCGCCGCCGGATGACGTTGCACATCGACAAAGTCGTGCCCGTCGTCGATCCGGCCAAGAATCTGGATATCGGCCGCCGACATTTGCTTGAGCATCAGCAGCACGCTGATCGCCACGGACACCAGCAAGCCATCCAGCACCCCCAGCACCAGCACCGCACCCACTGCGCACATCACCAGCACGCGGTCACGCCGCCAGATGAAATATCGCCCCAGCGGCTGCAGGCTCAACCCGCGCGCCAAGGCATGGATGACGATGGCGGCGAGGATCGGTTCCGGGGTCAGCGCGATATACGGCAGTACCGTCATGACAATCAGCAGCACCACCAGCGCCGCCACGCCACCGGCCAGCCGTGAAGTGGCGCCCGCCGCCTCGTTGGCCGATGTCGCCGAGTACCCCGCCCCCGCCGGCATGCCATGGAACAGGCCGGAGAGCAGGTTGGAGGCCCCGAGGGCCAGCAGGTCGCGGTTCGATTTCACCCGGTCACCGTGCTTGAGCGCGTAGGCGCTGATCGAGCCGTAGGATTCCGCGTACAGGATCATCACCATGGCAAACGCCACTTCGCCCAAACGCAGCCAATCGGCAAACGGCAACACCGGCAGGTTCGGCACTTCCAGGCTCAGGTTGATGAGTCCGATCATCTTCACGCCATACGCCGACAGGTTCAGCCACTGGCCGGCCGCGATGCCGATCACCACCACGAGCAAGCCGCCGGGTACCCGTGGAAACCGCGAAAACAATAACAACAACACCAGCGCCACCGCCGCCACACCGGCCGCCGGCCAGTTCCATTGCGGCAACTGTTCGAACAATTGCGGCGCGAAACGCACCAGGTTGGCGTCGATCAATTGCACACCGACCACACTGGCGACCTGCTTGAGAATGATGGTCAGCGCCAGGCCAAAGGCAAACCCGCGCAACACCGGTTTGGCAATAAAGGAAGTGACGCTGCCAAAACGAAAGATCCCGGCCAGCAGAAACAGCCCGCCGGTAACCAGCACCAGCCCGACCGCCAGGGTCGAACGCAGCTGCGGGTCGCCGTTGGCCATGGTCGCGGTCGCCGCCGCCAGCACCGCCGCCGCCGATGACGTGGCCGAGACAATGGCAAACCGGCTGGTGCCGAACAGCCCGTAACAGAGCAAACCGGCAAACAGCGCAATGACCCCGGCCTGCGGCGCCAATGCGGCGATGCTCGAATAGGCGACCGCTTCGGGCAACAACAGCCCGGCAATCGACAGCCCGGCGAGCACATCCTGCCAGCGATGGGGCTGTTCGCTGGGGTTGGGGGTTGACGCGCTTGACAATCCGGTGCCTCCGTTCGACAGGCAAAAAAAAACCGCTGCGCGTATCACGCGCAGCGGCCACTGTAACTGTCAATCAGGTACTGCGCGAGCAGGCCCGGCGCTCAAGCCGTCAGCGAGTAGATCAAAGCCGTAATCGCCACCAGCCCCACCGCCACCACAAATACGTTGGACGCCTGGCCGCGATAGCGCGCCATGGCCGGCACCTTGCGGATTGCGTACATCGGCATCAGGAACAGGATTGCCGCGATGACCGGGCCACCGAGGGTTTCGATCATGCCGAGGATGCTCGGGTTGAGGGTGGCGACGATCCAGCACACCACCAGCATGAACGCCGCGACGATGCGGTCCAGCGCCTTGGCGCCCGGGCGTTTGCCGCTCTTGACGATCAGGCCTTTCAAGCCTTCGCTGGCGCCGATGTAGTGGCCCAGAAACGACTTGGAAATGGCCACGAAGGCAATTAACGGTGCCGCAAAGGCGATGGTCGGATTGCTGAAGTGGTTGGCCAGGTACGACAGGATCGACAGGTTCTGCGCCTTGGCCTCGGCCAGTTGTGCCGGGGACAGGGTCAGCACGCAGCTGAAGACGAAGAACAGCACCATCACCACCATCAAGGCGTGGGCGCGCGACAGGATCTGCGAGCTGCGCTCTTCGGCGTGTTCACCGTAACGACGCTTCTGATCGACCGCGAACGCCGAGATGATCGGCGAGTGGTTGAACGAAAACACCATCACCGGAATCGCCAGCCACAGGGTGTGCAGCAACGCCGACGGCGCAGGCAGGGTGCTGGCCGTGGTCAGGATGCCGCCGTTCCAGTGTGGAATCAGGAACACCGCCAAAAACAGCAAGGCGACGATGAACGGATACACCATCAGGCTCATGGCCTTGACGATCATCTGCTCGCCACAGCGCACAACCGCCAGCAGGCCGAGGATCAGCACCAGCGACAGCACCGCGCGCGGTGGCGGCATGATGTGCAGTTGATGCTCCAGGAAGCTGCCTACGGTGTTGGTCAGCGCCACGCTGTAGATCAGCAGGATCGGGAAAATCGCGAAGAAGTACAGCAGGGTGATCAACGCGCCGGCCTTGATGCCGAAATGCTGCTCTACCACCTCGGTGATGTCCGCGCCTTCACGGCCGGACAGCACGAAACGGGTCAGGCCACGGTGCGCATAGAAAGTCATCGGGAATGCCAGCAGTGCCAGCACCAGCAACGGCCAGAAGCCGCCCAGGCCCGCGTTGATCGGTAAAAACAGGGTACCTGCACCAATCGCCGTGCCAAACAGGCCAAGCATCCAGGTGGTGTCTTGGCGATTCCAGCTCGAAAGGGTCGCTGGTGTCGCGTCTACATAGCGTTCGTTAACGCTATTGGCCTGATCATTCATCCGGTGGGATCTCCACATTCCGGTCACTTGCCACCCGGTCAGAACGCGTCGGAGTACCCGACAGGCAGCGCCCTGGCCGAAACAGGGGCGCGATTGTCCGGGATTAGTGAACAGAAGCAAAGACTTAGGTGATGGACGATGGTGCCAGGTGACTGAAATCGAACAACCTATTGGACCCACAGGGTTTGTGCCAAAGCACAATCCCCGCTTGATAAAGGTCCGACATCATGTATTTTTGATCAAACCTGTCTCTCTTTCGGAGTCTTCCCATGCCACTGGTTCGCATCGAGATCAAAAAGCAACAGGACCCTACCTACGCCAAACGTATCGGCCAACTGATCTACGCCGCCATGCGCAGCAGCATTGGCGTGCCGGAGGACGATAACTTCCAGATCCTCGCCGAACACGACGAACAGCACTTCATCTTTGATCCCGGATACCTGGGCATCCCGCGCAGCGACAAGCTGGTCATCATTCAGATCACCCTGAGCGAAGGCCGCACCGTCGAGCAGAAAAAACTGCTCTACAAAACCATCGCCGAGAGCCTGAACGCGGAACTGGCGGTGCGTCTGGAAGACGTTTTCATTAATCTGGTGGAAGTGAAGAAAGAGAATTGGTCGTTTGGCAACGGCGTTGCCCAGTACGCCCTCTGATTTTTGCAATTTAATCTCTGTGAGTCCCCCATGCCCCGAGTCTCCCGCAAGCAAGCCGACCTGAACCGCGAAATCATCGTCGAGGCGGCCACGCGGCTGTTTCGCGAGCGCGGCCTGCACGGGATCAGCGTCGTCGATGTGATGGGCGCGGCGGGGCTGACCCATGGCGGGTTCTATGGTCATTTTGAATCGAAGGAGGCGCTGGCCGTTGAGGCCAGTGGCCGGGCTTTCGAACAAGCCGCCGGCCGCTGGCGGGAGTGGATTGTGGCGGCCGAGGACCACGCCGCCGCACGCCGCGCCTTGATCGAGCCCTACCTGTCGACCGCCAGCCGCGACAACCCGGGGGACAGCTGCCCGGTGGTGGCGTTTGCCGGCGACATGTGCCACGAGTCCACCGACAGCGCCTTGCGCGAGACCTTCATCGGCGGTTTGAACCGGTTGTTCGATACCCTGGCCAACCTGATGGACTCAAGCGACGCGGCGAGCAACCGCCAACAGGCGCTGGTGCAGTATTCGCTGATGGTCGGTGCCTTGACGCTGGCCCGCGCCACCCGTGGCGACGCCCTGTCGGATGAAATACTGGAGGCGGCCAAGGGCTTTCTCGGCGCGGCGCCTGCATCCCCTGCACCACGCTGAATGCTGCTACCCCATAGAAAACCCTCGCTTGCCGCGCCAGCTCCTACACTGAGTGACGCGGCACCGATGTTGCTTGTTGCCAGGACGTCCGGCAACCAGCCATCTCAACCGATGTTCGAGCCCGATATTCCGATGCCCACAGGGAGCCAAGCATGCCTGCAACCGTTCTGGTACTGGTCGAAACCATCAATGATTATCTGCCCATCCTCGAACATCAGGGCTTTCACCTGATATTGGCGCCTACGCCTGCCGAACGCGCCGAGGCCATCACCCGGCACAGCGGCCAGATCAATGCGGTCCTGACCCGCGGCCCCTTAGGCTTGTATGCCGATGAAATCGCCGCCCTGCCCAATCTGAAGATCATTTGCGTGATCGGCGCCGGTTATGAGCACGTCGACCTGCAAGCGGCGGCCGACCGCGGCATCACCGTCACCAATGGCGCCGGGGTCAACGCCTCTTCAGTGGCGGACCATGCCATGGCCTTGCTGCTGTCACTGGTGCGCGACATCCCGCGCTGCGACGCCGCCGTGCGTCGGGGCGAGTGGCCGAAAATCATGCGCCCTTCCCTGGCCGGCAAGCGCCTGGGCATCCTCGGCCTCGGCGCCGTCGGCATGGCCATCGCCAAACGCGCCGCCAACGGCTTCGACATGAGCGTGAGCTACCACAACCGGCAACATCGCAGCGACGTGACCTACAACTTCTGCTCCACCCCCACCGAATTGGCGCGCGCCTCGGACTTTTTGATCATCGCCACCCCCGGAGGCCTGACCACCAAACACCTGATCAACCGCCAGGTGCTCGACGCCCTTGGCCCCAAGGGTTTCATCGTCAACATTGCCCGGGCCAGCGTGGTAGTCACCACCGACCTGATCAGTGCCCTGGAACAACGCCGCATCGCCGGTGCCGCACTGGATGTCTTCGATGCCGAGCCTCAAGTGCCGGATGCACTCAAGTCGCTGACCAATGTGGTGCTGACCCCGCACGTCGCCGGATTGTCACCGGAAGCGACCCAGGGCACCGTCGAACTGGTGGGCCGCAACCTCGTGGCGTTCTTTTCCGGGCAACCGGTGCTCACCCCGGTTGAACTGCCGAGCCGCCTCAGCAATGCGGTCCTGTAGGACAATTCAAACAGGTGTATCAAACTCAATGATTGCCCGGCAACACGCTCACCAATAAGGGCGGTTCGTGGTTGTGGGGGCCGGGTGAGCGCATTAGATTAGCCAATAGTTTCAGGCCTCCAGAATAAGCAGAAGGGATAAGCATGGCGCTTACTGACCAGTCCACTCGTATCCGCACCGGCGAAGAACTCGATGCCAGCCTGATCGATCCGTACCTCAAGGCGCACATTCCGGGCCTCAGCGGCTTGCCGCAGATCAGCCAGTTCCCTGGCGGTGCCTCGAACCTCACCTACCTGCTGGAATACCCCGAACAGGAATTCGTCCTGCGTCGCCCGCCCTTCGGCCACAAAGCCAAGTCCGCCCATGACATGGGTCGCGAGTTTCGCATTCTCAACCAGCTTCGCGAGGGTTTTCCCTACTGCCCCAAGGCTTACGTGCACTGCACCGATGAATCGGTGATCGGTGCCGAGTTCTATGTGATGGAACGGGTCAAGGGGATCATCCTGCGCTCCGAGCTGCCGCCGGAGCTGGGCCTGGATTCGGCGAAAACCGAAGCCTTGTGCAAGAGTTTCATCGACAAGTTCGTCGAACTGCACCGGGTCGACTACAACGCTTACGGCCTGGGCGATCTTGGCAAGCCCGAAGGTTACGTGGCCCGCCAGATCAAAGGCTGGAGCGACCGCTACGAGAAAGCCCTGACGCCCGACGCGCCCCAATGGGAAGCGGTCAAAGCCTGGCTCAACGACAAGATGCCGGCCGATCACCCGACATCCAGCATCGTCCACAACGACTACCGTTTCGACAACGTCATCCTCGACCCGAACAACCCGATGCAGATCATCGGTGTGCTCGACTGGGAACTGACCACCCTCGGCGACCCGTTGATGGACCTGGGCAATACCCTCGCCTACTGGATCGAAGCCGGTGACCCGGCGCCGGTGCAACTGATGCGTCGCCAGCCAAGCCACGCGCCCGGCATGCTGACCCGCCGGGAGTTCGTCGATTACTACGCCGAGCGCTCAGGCATCCAGATCGACAACTTCGATTTCTACTACACCTACGGCCTGTTCCGCCTGGCCGGCATCGTGCAGCAGATCTACTACCGCTTCTACCACGGCCAGACCCAGGACAAACGCTTCGCGCAGTTCATTCACATGAACAAACTGCTGGAGCAGATGAGCCTGCAGGTCATCCAGAAATCCAGCCTGTGACCTTACGCGATCCCTGTCGGAGCGAGCCTGCTCGCGAAGATCGTGAACGATAACGCGCAGTGACTGGCCTCAACTGAACAGCATTGGCTGCAACCCGGCATTTGACTCGATAACAAGATTTTTTATAGGGGAATCCCATGTCCAAGACCCAGTTGTTCGACCTCGATGGCAAGATTGCTTTCGTTTCCGGCGCCAGCCGTGGCATCGGTGAGGCCATCGCCAAGCTGCTGGCGCAGCAAGGCGCCCATGTGATCGTTTCGAGCCGCAAACTCGAGGGCTGCCAGCACGTGGCCGACGCGATCATCGCCGCAGGCGGCAAGGCCACCGCCATCGCCTGCCACATCGGTGAAATGGAGCAGATCAGCCAGGTCTTCGCCGCCATCAAGGAGCAATTCGGGCGCCTGGACATTCTGGTCAACAACGCGGCGACCAACCCGCAGTTCTGCAACGTGCTGGACACCGACCTCAGCGCCTTCCAGAAAACCGTCGACGTGAACATTCGCGGCTACTTCTTCATGTCGGTGGAAGCCGGCAAGCTGATGCGTGAAAACGGCGGCGGCAGCATCATCAACGTTGCCTCGATCAACGGCGTCTCGCCGGGGATCTTCCAGGGCATCTACTCGGTGACCAAGGCTGCCGTGATCAACATGACCAAAGTGTTCGCCAAGGAATGTGCGCAGTTCGGTATCCGCTGCAACGCCCTGCTGCCGGGCCTGACCGACACCAAGTTCGCTTCGGCGCTGGTGAAGAACGAGGCCATCCTCAATACCGCCCTGGCACAGATTCCGCTCAAGCGCGTGGCCGACCCGAGCGAAATGGCCGGCGCCGTGCTTTATCTGGCGAGCGATGCGTCGAGCTACACCACCGGTATTTCTCTGAACGTGGACGGCGGTTTCCTGTCCTGATCCCGCAGTTCTTGGAACTCATGCCACTGTAGGAGCGAGCCTGCTCGCGATGGACGTTAACGATAACGTGTGCTTACTGATTAAAACGCGGCGTTTTCAAGTCCATCGTCGGAGCTCCGCCCGGAGCAAGCTCGCTCCTACAAATGTCGGGCGTTCAGCTAACAGATCGGCAGTCCTTGGGACTGCCTTTTTTATGCCCGCGTTACTGCGTCACGCAACGGGTAGTCGTCGTCACCCGAGTCACCTCGCCTTCGGCCCTCGCATCGCCCATGACATCGGTTTTATCCAGGGTCTGGCAGGTGCGTTCAGGGGGTGGAGGCGGTGCGGCGGGAGGTGGAGGTGGCGGACTGGCACAGCCGCCGAGAATGATGGCGCAAAGTACGAGCGACATTGGAGCAAAAACGCGTTTCCCAAGACTGTTCATAGGATGACCCGCGAGAAAGGATGTACACATGGGTGTGACAACAAAACACCGCCCTAAAGTTCACGGGGCAGGTGCAGAAATATCACTTTTATACATTTTCATCGCGTAATCAGTCGTTCAGGCAGGGGAAACCTGGCAATTCCTACACCACCGGGTCGGGGCGCTGCAGGCTGTTGCTCTCCAGTTCATAACGCAACTCTTCAATGAGCGCCGCGATCGATTCGGGCGTTTGCAGCCTCGTCATGTTCAAACCGCTGACCACCAGATCAACTTGTCCGGTCACCGGGTGATAGAGCTTGATGGTCAACGAATGATCGCCTGTGACTGCGCACTCGCAGGCCAAGGGTGAAAAGGCCCACTCAAGCTGCGTGCGCAATTGCGCCAGGTAAATCATTGCGATGGCCCTCGGCGGCAAGCGACTGTGCAGGTAAAACGTTCGGGGTGCATGGCTGATCCTTTAGCGACTTCGGGGCGTGCGAATGATCCGAAATAGTCATTCGCACGCGATCAGCCTAAGGCTTGCCACTTGTACGCCAGAACGTGAATTTGCACCTTGCCGACTAGTGCATTTGCACCTACCGCTGACCCTTTTGCCTCCATGCACTGGAAAACAACCCACGCTCGCGAGCCCAGACAATCGCCTCGCTACGACTGTGCACATCGAGCTTGGAATACACCGTTGCCACATGATTGCGTACCGTGTTCGGTGCCAGCTTCAGGCGCGCGGCGATTTCCTTGTCGGCCAGGCCTTCGCAGATCAGTTCCAGCACATCGCGCTCCCTGGCCGTCAGGTCAGTGAAAGACACGCTGGGCAATTGCGGCGAGTTGACATGTTTCACGTTGGCGAGCTTTTCGATCAGCGTGCGACTGAACCAGGAGGCATCTTTCATCACCTCTTCAATGGCCGTCACCAGTTCCAGCTCGGTGCGCTTGCGCTCGGTGATATCCATCAACACCAGCAGGTAGCAAGCGCTGTCCTGAATGTTCACGGTGTCGGCGGAAACCGCGCAATCCATCAGTTGGGTGTCTTTTTTTCGCACGCGAACATCGACACGATCCAGACGCCCGGTTTTCTCCAGGGCGCTGAACAGCTTTGTCCGCGCGCCTTTGTCATAGATGAAATCGATTTCGGCGATGGTCCTGCCCTGCACTTCCTCGCGGGGATATGCAAGGGTCTCGAGGAACGCCTCGTTCACATCCATCACCACCTGATCGCTGGCGCTGCACACCAGGATCGGCACCGGCGTCAGGCCAAAGGCCTTGGCGAAGCGCTCCTCGCTCTGGCGCAGGGCAACTTCCGCCTTGCGCCGCGGCTCCACGTCGACGAAGGAAAACAGCATGCAGGGCTCGTCGTTGAGCTCGAGCGGCTGGCCGGCGACGATCACCTGCTTGCTTGCCCCATCGGCCACGCGCAGTTCGGCCTGCATTTGCGGAATGGTCGCGCCTTCGCGCAAACGCTGCTTGGCCAGATCCTTGTTCTGCGCCTGATCCAGCACGTCCAGTTCATAGGTGGAGCTGCCGATCACCTGATCACGGGCATAACCGGTCATTTCGAGGAAGCCGGGATTGACCTTGATGTAGCGCAGATCACTGAGCCGGCAGATCACCGCCGGCGCCGGGTTGGCGGCGAAGGTTTTCTCGAAGCGTTGCTCGGCACTGGCCCACTCGGTGACATCGTCCATGATCAGCACCAACGACTCCGGCTCACCATGGCTGTCGGTGACCACCAGGCTGCGCACCTTGTGCACCCAGGTGCGTTCTTCGTCATCAATCGGGGTCAGTTCCACCAGCACATCGCTGAAGGTCTCGCCACGGGCAACACGGCTGATCGGGTAACTGGCCACCGGCACCGGGTGATTGTTGCGATAACGCAAGGCAAAGCGTCGGGCGTACTCCTTGGCGTTCGCCCCCAGATCACCGATCCGTTCGATGCCGTGCATGGCCAACGCTGCGTCATTGGCCCAGACAATGGCCTGGTCGAGATCGAGCAGAATCACCCCGTCGGACAGGCCGGTGATGATCTGCTGCAACTGGCGGCGGCTGGTTTCTGTGGTCAGGACGTCTTGGCTCATTGCATCTCCCTACGTACGACGGAGCGATTGCGCTCCTGTGAAAAGTACGACCGCCGGGGCCTGCAATCGTGCGAAGTTCCTGCGGGCCTGCGGCAAGGAAACTGTGGAGTGCGAGCTTGTCTCAGATAGCGTGTTCGTCCTTAACAGAACAGAATGAGTGGTGTAATGCGCCTTTCACCCTTCAGGAGCGTCGCCATGATGTTTGACTCGCTTCACTTCACGCCGTTTTCCGCCCTGGCCGGAGGCGCGCTGATCGGCCTGGCCGCCAGCGTAATGGTTGTGGCCAACGGACGGATTGCCGGAATCAGCGGGTTGCTGGGCAGCCTGCTGGAGCGCAATGACTCGGCGTGGGGCGAAAAGGCCCTGTTCATACTCGGACTCTTGGCTGCGCCTGTGTTGTGGGCGTTGTTTCACGAGTGGCCGGCCATTGAATTCAAAACCGGGCCGCTGGGCCTGATCGTCGCCGGATTGTGCGTCGGCATCGGCACTCGATACGGTTCCGGCTGCACCAGCGGCCACGGCGTGTGCGGCATCTCGCGCCTGTCACCGCGCTCGATCGTCGCCACATTGAGCTTCATGTTCAGTGGTTTTGTGACGGTGTACATCCTGCGTCACGTGCTGGGGTTTTGATGATGCGCAAACTTAGCGCTTTTCTCGCCGGGCTCTTGTTCGGCATCGGCCTGTTACTGGCCGGCATGGCCAATCCGGCCAAAGTGCTGGGCTTTCTGGACATTGTCGGGACCTGGGACCCTTCCCTGGCGCTGGTCATGTTCGGCGCGATTGCCGTTGCCTGGGCACCCTTTCATTGGGCCATGAAGCAATCGACGTCCTGGCTCGGAGCCCCCATGCAGTTGCCGGTCAGCCGCGAGCTGGACCGACGCTTGATCGGCGGCAGCCTGTTGTTCGGCGTCGGCTGGGGCATTGCGGGTATCTGTCCGGGCCCGGCATTGGTGTTACTGCCGACGGGGCATTGGCAGGCGTGGGTCTTCATGATCGCCATGCTGACCGGGATGCTGATTTTCAGAGCGCGACAAGCACGCCGTTGAGTCCCCCATGATTCGAGATCGCAGCCCTCGGCGGTGTTCAGCCGATGGCTGCGACCTCCTGCACCTCAAGCCGCCAATTGCCCACTGGCGATCGCCGCCGACGCCGCCAGCATGGCCCGCAACAACACCGCACAACCGGCCGCCAGGTCATCCGGCGCGGCGTTTTCGATTTCGTTGTGGCTGATACCCCCTTCGCAAGGTACGAAGATCATGCCGGCAGGTCCGAGTTCGGCGAGGAAGATCGCGTCGTGCCCTGCTCCGCTGACGATGTCCATGTGCGACAGGCCCAATCCTTGCGCCGCACCGCGTACCGCTTCTACGCACCCCTTGTCGAAGTACAGCGGCGGAAAGTCGGCGGTCGGGGTGAGTTCGTAGGTCAGGCCGTGTTCTTCGCACGTGGTTTCGATGACTTCACGGACTTCGGCGATCATCGAGTCCAGCCGCGCCGGTTCCAGATGGCGGAAGTCCAGGGTCATGCGCACTTCGCCGGGAATGACGTTGCGTGAACCGGGATAGGCTTGCAGGCAACCGACCGTGCCGCAGGCATGGGGTTGATGGCCGAGGGCCGCGCGATTCACCGCGCCGACGATTACCGAGGCGCCGACCAGGGCGTCCTTGCGCAGGTGCATCGGCGTCGGGCCGGCATGGGCTTCGACACCGCGCAGTTTGAGGTCGAACCATTTCTGCCCGAGGGCGCCCATGACCACGCCAATGGTCTTGCGCTCGTCCTCTAGTATCGGGCCTTGCTCGATGTGTGCTTCGAAATAGGCGCCCACCGCGTGACCGCTGACCGCGCGCGGTCCGGCGTAACCAATGGCGTTCAACGCCTCGCCCACGGTGACGCCCTCGGCATCGACCTTGGCCAGGGTTTCCTCAAGGGTGAATTTTTCCGCGAACACGCCGGAGCCCATCATGCACGGGGCGAAACGCGAGCCTTCTTCGTTGGTCCAGACCACCACTTCCAGCGGCGCTTCGGTTTCCACGCTCAGGTCATTGAGGGTGCGCAGTACTTCGACCCCGGCCAGCACGCCGAAGCAGCCGTCGAATTTGCCGCCGGTGGGCTGGGTGTCGATGTGGCTGCCGGTCATCACCGGCGGCAGGTTCGGGTTGCGCCCGGGTCGTCGCGCGAAGATGTTGCCGACGGCGTCGATGCTGACGGTGCAGCCCGCCTCTTCACACCACTTGACGAACATATCCCGGGCCTGGCGATCGAGGTCGGTCAGGGCCAGGCGACAGACACCGCCCTTGACCGTGGCGCCGAGCCTGGCCAGCTCCATGAGCGACTGCCACAGACGGTCGCGGTTGATGTGCTGGTGGGTGGACTGCAGAACGTCTACAGCAGCGTTCATGGTGATCTCCTCAGGCAATTCTTATGGTTTCTGTCAGGCATTTCGTCGGTGTATTTGAGGCCGTCATCGCGAGCAGGCTCGCTCCCACAGGGGTAACGCGTACCCAATGTGGGAGCGAGCCTGCTCGCGATAGGGCCAGCCGCTACACCGCCGATTTCACGGCAGACGGCTGCGCCCGCATCGAGCACAACCCGTAGTAAATCAACCCGCCCAGGGCCGAGCCGGTGAACCAGCCGTAGCTGTAGAACCAGCTGAAGGCATCGCTGCCCAACGACAGCAGCGTCAGCACCACCGGCACCCCGAACGCCAGGAACCCGCTCCAGTTCCAGGCCGGATACACGTCGTCGCGGTACAGGCCGGCGAGGTCCAGTTGCTGTTTCTTGATCAGGAAATAATCCACCACCATGATCCCGGCAATCGGCCCCAGCAGGCTGGAGTAACCCAGCAACCAGTTGGAATAGACGGTTTCCAGGCTCACGTCAGAAACGATCAGGCCGAGCTTTTTCAGCAGTTCATGGGCCATCAGCGCCAGGCCGACAAACCCGGTCAGCAGCACGGCCTTGGTGCGGTTGATGACCTTGGGCGCGATGTTCTGGAAGTCGTTGGTCGGCGAAACGATGTTGGCCGCGGTGTTGGTGGACAAGGTGGCGATGATGATCAGCGCCATGGCCACCGCGACCCAGACCGGGCTCTGGATATGGCCGATCAGCGTCACCGGATCGGAGACGGTCACGCCCACCAGTTTGACCGACGCGGCGGTCATCACCACGCCCAGCGAGGCGAACAGGAACATGGTCAGCGGCAAACCGATGATCTGCCCGACGATCTGGTCCTTCTGGCTTTTCGCGTAGCGGCTGAAGTCCGGGATGTTCAGCGACAGCGTGGCCCAGAAACCGACCATCGCGGTCAATCCGGCGGCGAAATAACTGACCACGCTGGCGCCCTCTGGACGCTTGGCCGGAATTGCCAGCAGTTCCGTCATCGACACATTGGGCATCGCCCACACCAGTAGCCCTGCGCCTACCGCCACCAGCAACGGTGCAGACAGGGTTTCCAGCCATTTGATCGACTCGGCGCCACGAATCACCACCCACAGGTTCAGCGCCCAGAACATCATGAAGCCAATGACTTCGCCGGTACCGCCCAGGGATTTCCAGCCGTCGAACACCGAGCCCAGGAACAGATGAATCGCCAAGCCACCGAACATGGTCTGGATGCCAAACCAGCCGCAGGCCACCAGGGCGCGGATCAGACACGGAATGTTGGAACCGAGGACGCCGAAGGACGAGCGCAGCAACACCGGAAACGGGATGCCGTACTTGGTGCCGGGAAAGGCGTTCAGGGTCAGCGGGATCAACACGATGATGTTGGCGAACAGGATCGCCAGCAGCGCTTCGCCGACGGTCAGGCCGAAGTACGCGGTCAGCACGCCGCCCAGGGTGTAGGTCGGCACGCAAATCGACATGCCGACCCACAAGGCCGTGATGTGCCATTTGTTCCAGGTTCGTTCGCGCACCTTGGTCGGTGCCATGTCGTGGTTGTATCGGGGACTGTCGAGGACGTCGCTGCCGGCCTCCAACTCAAACAAGCCGTCGCGCTCGGTCACTTGCGATCTGATCTGTTGCATGGCCGCTCCATTGTTGTTTTGTTTTGCTCATCGGGGCTGGCGACTTCAATAAACGTGCCGCGTACCCCGCTTGCGCATCGGGCAGTTCCATAAACATTTTGTAAGCAACTGATGTTTATCAGTTTTATTTATTCAACCCTTCGGTCTTCGCTGACGTGCCGGACCATTCAAGGCAAATGCCAGGCAAGTTGTCCAAACAGTCAGGACTCAATCTGGTGCGCGAATCTTTTTTTAAACGTTGAGCGTCAACCATAGACCATCGTCAAACAGCTGATTTCACATAGGAAATCTTGACCATATTTCTATCCTGTCAAGTGCGTCAAAATGGTGAGAGGCCTCACCATTTTGGTGAATTTCATTTTTTATACTTATATATCAACTACTTAAAGCAGTTATAAGCTTATAAAAATTATTCTTGCCGATTCCCATAACACCAGCTAGCGTTTATTCCTGACAGCGATGACAGGAATACACCTGTTGCAACTCGCTTCATATAAAAACATTTAGAGCCGGCACCAGCCGGTCATGCCTGCGAGGAACTCGGAATGTCTCTGTTGATCCGTGGCGCCACTGTTATTACCCATGATGAAAGTTATCGCGCCGATGTGTATTGCGCAGACGGCGTGATCAAGGCCATCGGCGAAGACCTCGAGGCGCCCACAGGTGCCGAAATACTCGACGGCAGCGGCCAGTACCTGATGCCGGGCGGCATCGATCCGCACACCCACATGCAACTGCCGTTCATGGGCACCGTGGCCAGCGAAGACTTTTACAGCGGCACGGCGGCCGGTCTGGCCGGCGGCACCACGTCGATCATCGACTTCGTGATTCCCAATCCCCAGCAGTCGCTGATGGAAGCGTTCCATCAGTGGCGTGGCTGGGCCGAGAAGTCAGCTTCCGATTACGGCTTCCACGTCGCCATCACCTGGTGGAGCGAGCAGGTCCGCGAAGAAATGGCCGAGCTGGTGATTCACCACGGGGTCAATAGCTTCAAGCATTTCATGGCCTACAAGAATGCGATCATGGCCGCCGACGACACCCTGGTGGCGAGTTTCGAACGCTGCCTGGAGCTCGGCGCGGTGCCCACCGTGCACGCGGAAAACGGTGAGCTGGTCTATCACCTGCAACGCAAGCTGATGGCCCAAGGCATGACCGGGCCGGAGGCGCACCCCTTGTCGCGCCCTTCACAAGTGGAAGGCGAAGCGGCGAGCCGGGCGATCCGTATCGCCGAAACCCTCGGCACACCGTTGTACCTGGTGCACGTTTCGACCAAGGAAGCCCTCGACGAAATCACCTACGCCCGGGCCAAGGGCCAACCGGTGTACGGCGAAGTGCTGGCCGGGCACCTGTTGCTGGACGACAGCGTCTATCGACACCCGGACTGGCAGACCGCCGCCGGTTACGTGATGAGCCCGCCGTTCCGCCCTGTCGGCCATCAAGAAGCGCTCTGGCATGGCCTGCAAGCCGGCAACCTGCACACCACCGCCACTGATCACTGCTGTTTCTGCGCCGAGCAGAAAGCCGCCGGCAAGGACGATTTCAGCAAGATCCCCAATGGCACCGCCGGCATCGAAGACCGCATGGCCGTGCTTTGGGACGAAGGCGTTAACACCGGGCGTTTGTCGATGCAGCACTTCGTCGCGCTGACCTCCACCAACACCGCGAAAATCTTCAACCTCTACCCACGCAAAGGTGCGATCCGCGTCGGCGCCGATGCCGACCTGGTGCTGTGGGACCCACAAGGGACGCGCACGATTTCGGCGAAGACCCACCATCAGCAAGTCGACTTCAACATCTTCGAAGGCAAGACCGTTCGCGGCGTGCCCAGCCACACCATCAGCCAGGGCCGGGTCGTCTGGGCCGACGGCGACCTGCGGGCCGAGCGCGGCGCCGGGCGGTATATCGAACGGCCAGCGTATCCAGCGGTGTTTGACTTGCTGAGCAAGCGGGCTGAGTTGAATCAGCCGGTTGCCGTGAAACGCTGACCACCCCTGTGGCGAGGGAGCTTGCTCCCGCTGGGTGGCGAAGCCGCCCCAACCCTGTCGCCCCGGAACTCCTGACACTCCGGTTCGACTGGGTTTCAGGCCTGCTGCGCAGGCCAGCGGGAGCAAGCTCCCTCGCCACAGGGCAATGCACAAAAACAATGCCCATTTAGAGGCAGCACCTCCATCACCGTGAGGCCAATACCGTGATCAAGACCCTGACCCACCTCCCGCATCCCGTTGAGCATGCGGCCGTTCTCGCCAGCCATTTCACCGATCTGGCGCCCCCGCTCAACGCCCGACAGGCTCACCTCGAAGCCTCGCGCTGTCTGTATTGCTACGACGCGCCATGCGTGAATGCCTGCCCGAGCGAAATCGATATTCCGTCGTTCATCCGCAATATCCATCAGGACAACGTGCAGGGCGCGGCGCAGAAAATCCTCTCGGCCAACATCCTCGGCGGCAGTTGCGCCCGGGTCTGCCCCACCGAGATCCTCTGCCAGCAAGCCTGCGTGCGCAACAACGCTCAGGAGTGCGCACCGGTGCTGATCGGCCTGCTACAGCGCTACGCCGTGGACAACGCGCACTTCAGCGAACACCCCTTCCCCCGCGCCGCCGCCACCGGCAAACGCATCGCCGTGGTCGGTGCCGGGCCGGCCGGTTTGTCCTGCGCCCATCGCAGTGCCATGCACGGCCATGACGTGGTGATTTTCGAAGCCAGGGAAAAGGCCGGCGGTCTCAATGAATACGGGATCGCCAAGTACAAACTGGTGGACGACTACGCGCAGAAGGAACTGGAGTTCCTGCTGCAGATCGGCGGCATCGAGATCCGCCACGGGCAAAAACTTGGCGAGAACCTGAGCCTGACCGAACTGCATCAGCAATTCGATGCGGTGTTCCTCGGCCTGGGCCTGGCGGCGAGCAAGCAATTGGGGTTGGCCCATGAGGACGCGCCAGGCCTGCTGGCCGCCACCGACTACATCCGCGAACTGCGCCAGAGCGATGACCTGAGCCAACTACCACTGGCCGACCGCTGTATCGTGCTCGGCGCCGGCAATACCGCCATCGACATGGCCGTACAGATGGCACGCCTG
Organism: Pseudomonas moorei; assembly: GCF_008801475.1. Taxonomy (GTDB): domain Bacteria; phylum Pseudomonadota; class Gammaproteobacteria; order Pseudomonadales; family Pseudomonadaceae; genus Aquipseudomonas; species Aquipseudomonas moorei. The sequence goes on from NZ_VZPP01000003.1 coordinate 471,054, forward strand.
GGCGCCCATGACGTCAATCTGGTGTATCGCCGTGGTGCCGAGGACATGGGCGCCACCCACCACGAACAGGACATCGCCAAGGCCAATCAGGTGCGCCTGATGACCTGGGCACAACCCGAAGAGGTCCTGCTCGATGCTCAGGGTCGTGTGCGCGGCATGCGATTCGCGCGCACGCACCTGGTCGAAGGTCGTCTGCAAACCACCGGCGAAACCTTTGAACTGGCCGCCGACGCCATCTTCAAAGCCATCGGCCAGGCCTTCGACAGCAGCGCCCTCGCCGACCCGCTGGCCCGTGAACTCAAGCGCCAGGGGGATCGCATCGAGGTCGATGAACAGCTGCGCACCAGCGTCCCCGGCATATATGCCGGCGGCGATTGCACCAGCCTCGACCAGGACCTCACCGTGCAGGCGGTGCAGCACGGCAAACGGGCCGCCGAGGCCATCAACGCTCAACTGATGCTCAACGTGGAGGCTGCGTAAATGGCCGATCTCTCGATTGTCTTCGCCGGCATCAAAAGCCCCAACCCGTTCTGGCTGGCCTCCGCGCCGCCCACCGACAAGGCCTACAACGTGGTCCGCGCCTTCGAGGCCGGCTGGGGTGGCGTGGTCTGGAAAACCCTGGGTGAAGACCCGGCGGCGGTCAACGTATCGTCGCGCTACTCGGCGCACTTCGGAGCGAACCGCGAAGTGCTGGGCTTCAACAACATCGAACTGATCACCGATCGCTCCCTGGAGATCAACCTGCGGGAAATCACCCAGGTCAAAAAGGACTGGCCGGACCGGGCGCTCATCGTGTCGTTGATGGTGCCCTGCGTCGAAGAATCGTGGAAACACATCCTGCCCCTGGTGGAAGCCACCGGCGCCGACGGCATCGAACTGAACTTCGGTTGTCCGCACGGCATGCCGGAACGCGGCATGGGCGCGGCGGTCGGCCAGGTGCCGGAATACGTCGAACAGGTCACCCGCTGGTGCAAGACCTATTGCTCGCTGCCAGTGATCGTCAAGCTGACGCCGAACATCACCGACATCCGCGTCGCGGCCCGCGCGGCGCACCGTGGCGGCGCGGATGCGGTGTCGCTGATCAACACCATCAACTCGATCACCAGCGTCAATCTGGAGCGCATGGTCGCCAACCCCATGGTCGGCAACCAGAGCACCCACGGCGGCTATTGCGGCTCGGCGGTCAAGCCGATTGCCTTGAACATGGTCGCCGAAATCGCCCGCGATCCACAGACCCGCGACCTGCCCATCAGCGGCATCGGCGGCATTGGCAACTGGCGCGATGCGGCGGAATTCTTGGCCCTGGGCAGCGGTTCGGTGCAGGTGTGCACGGCGGCCATGCTGCATGGCTTCCGAATCGTCGAGGAGATGAAGGACGGCTTGTCGCGCTGGATGGACAGTCAGGGTTACGCGAGCATTTCAGAATTCTCCGGGCGCGCGGTGGGCAATACCACGGACTGGAAGTACCTGGACATCAACTATCAGGTGATCGCCAAAATCGACCAGGACGCCTGCATCGGTTGCGGTCGCTGCCACATCGCGTGCGAAGACACCTCGCACCAGGCGGTGGCCAGCCTCAAGCAGGCCGACGGCACGCACAAGTATCAAGTGATCGAGGATGAATGCGTGGGCTGCAACCTGTGCCAGATCACCTGCCCGGTGCAGGACTGCATCGAGATGGTGCCGGTGGAAAACGGCAAGCCGTTTCTGGACTGGAACCATGATCCGAGGAATCCGTATCACGTCAGTCCTTGAGATGGGCCGCGCCTGAAAAGACGCCATCGCGGGCAAGCCCGCTCCCACAGGGTCTCTGGTGTTCACAAGTTTTGTGTCGACTGAAGATCTACTGTGGGAGCAAACTTGCTCCGGGCGGCGTTCCGACGATGAGGCCACCAGCTTCGCGACAAAACTTACGGCTCCAACCGCTCAAACTGTGGGAGCTGGCTCGCCAGCGATGAGGCCACCAGCTTCGCCACAAAACTTACGGCTCCAACCCGATCCCGCGCAAAATCACACTGGTCACGGTCTGTATCGCCCGTTCGAACTGCATGTCCGACAGCGGCTGATGGTCGTTGAGGATGTTCACCTGGTGGTCGAAGTCGGCGTAATGCTGGGTCGAGGCCCAGATCATGTACAGCAGGCTCGAAGGCTCCACCGGCAGGATGCGCTTGTCGTCCACCCACTGGCGGATTTTCGCTTCTTTCATCTTGGCCCAGTCGTACAGGCTCGCATCCAGTGCCACGCCCAGGGTCGGGGCGCCGTGGATGATTTCGTTGGCCCAGACTTTCGAACCGTACGGACGGCTGCGGGAGTGGTTCATCTTGGCGCGGATGTAGCTGCTGAGCACCACGCGCGGGTCATCGAACATCTCGAAGCACAGCGCATCCTGCTTCCAGACTTCCAGCAAGTCGAACAGCACGGCGCTGTACAATTCGGTCTTGGTGCTGAAGTAGTAATGCAGGTTGGAGCGCGGCAGTTGCACCTCGGCGGCGATGTCGGCCATGGCGGTGCTGCCGAAGCCTTTCTCGGCGAAGACCTTCTCGGCCCCCAGCAGAATTTTCTCGACGTTACTGCGACGAATCTCAATCTTGTGATTGCCCATGAGGGCTCCCTGACAACAGCGTTAAACAAGACTAGCATCCGCTCTACCTCGCGGCGACAGGGTAAAACCAAACTTCGTACAACAGGCCTCTGGCGGCTAAACTGACGCCCATTTCGCAACTGACTGACAGGAACCCGACAATGCTGCTCAAAAAAGCCCTCACCACCGCCGCCCTGCTCGGCTCGCTGCTGGCCGCCTCCTCGGTATTTGCCCACGCCCATCTGAAAAGTGAGACACCGGCCGCCAACAGCACCGTGAGCGCACCGACAGAACTGCGCCTGATGTTTTCCGAAGGCGTTGAAGCGGCCTTCACCAAAGTCACGATCAGCAAGGACGGGGCCTCTGTTGCGGTGAAAAGCCTGGCCACCGAAGGCAGCGACAAGAAGACCCTGGTGGTCACACCCGCTGCGCCGTTGAGCGCTGGTGCCTATACAGTCGAATGGCATGCCGTGTCGGTCGATACCCATAAAAGCGAAGGCACCTACAGCTTCAAGGTTGGCCAGTAATACATGGCGAGCGCGCTGGTGCTGTGCCGCTTCCTGCATTTCACCGTGGTACTGATGCTGTTCGGCGCCTGGGTATACAAGCCTCTGTTGCTGCGCCGTGAGAGCCCCCTTGATCGGGCGCTCACACGCATCAGTTGCTGGCTGGCGGGATTGGCGCTGGTCAGCGGCGTCTGTTGGCTGCTGCTGATCACCTCCAGCATGGCCGGTGCCTGGGACGCCGCGTTCGAGCCCTCGACCTTGCGCCTGGTGCTGGGCAGCACGTTCTTTGGCCAGGTCTGGAGCTGGCACTTGCTGCTCAACGGCGTGTTGCTGGCATTGCTGCTAAGCCCGCTGCGCAGCCACCTTCCCTTGCGCCTGGCCCTCGGCGCTTCGCTGCTGGCGACCCTCGCGCCGGTCGGCCACGGCGCCATGCTTGATGGCGCCGAAGGCCGATGGCTGATGCTCAATCAACTGGTGCACCTGGCCTGCGTCGGCATCTGGCTCGGCGGCCTTATGCTGCTGGTCATGATCCTGCGCCGCCCTGCCGGGCATGACATCCGGACGCTGTTGCAGCGATTCAGTGGTGTCGGTTACATCGTGGTGGCGGGATTGCTGATCACCGGGCTGATCAACGTACGGGTCCTGACCGGCGCCTTCTGGCCGACGCCGTTGCTGTCCGGGTTTGCCCTGATCCTGTTGATCAAGGTCAGCCTGATCACCGCGATGCTCGGTCTGGCGTTGTTCAACCGTCTGCGGATCAAGGACTGCGAACAGCGCCTGTCGGCATTGCGTAAAAGTGTGATTGCCGAATGGTTGCTGGGCATTGGTGCGGTGGCGGCGGTTTCGCTGCTGGGTACCCTGCCGCCCATGATTGCCGGCTGACAACCCAAACTCCTGTGGGAGCTGGCTTGCCAGCGAAGGCGTCGTCACATTCAACATCACTGTCAACTGACTCACCGCCATCGCGAGCACGCTCGCTCCCACATAAACATTCCGCACCCTCCATGTCATCGTACAACTTCCGATTGACAACACTGAAACGTCGCGTAAATAATCGCCTCCAATGTTGTACGACAACGTATAACAATTATAAAAACAAAAAAGAACTGGAGTGTTACAGTGAGCAAGCCCGCCCGCAATTCGTCCCCCCGTGCCCCACGTCCACCCTTCGCCCGCCGTCATGCCCTGAGCCTGATCGGTTGCAGCAGCCTGGCCATCGCCCTGCCCATGACCAGTCATGCCGAAGGTTTCGCCGATGACGCCAAAGCCACGCTGAACCTGCGCAACGCCTACTTCAACCGCAACTACACCAACCCGGCCTACCCCCAGGGCAAGGCTGAGGAATGGACCCAGAACTTCATCCTCGACGCCAAATCCGGATTCACCCAGGGCCCGGTCGGCTTCGGTGTGGACGTGCTGGGCACGTTTTCGCAGAAGCTCGATGGCGGCAAGGGCACCGGCGGTACACAGTTGCTGCCACTGGACCACGACGGTCGCCCGGCCGACAACTTCGGCCGCCTGGGCGTGGCGCTCAAGGGCAAGATCTCGAAGACCGAAGTCAAGGTCGGTGAATGGATGCCGGTGCTGCCGATCCTGCGCTCGGACGACGGCCGCTCGCTGCCGCAAACCTTCCGTGGTGGTCAGATCACCTCCACTGAAATCAGCGGCCTGACGCTCTACGGCGGGCAGTTCCGCCAGAACAGCCCGCGTAATGATTCGAGCATGGAAAACATGTTCATGAACGGCAAAGCGGCGTTCACCTCTGATCGTTTCAACTTCGGTGGCGGCGAATATGCCTTCAACGACAAACGCACCCAGGTCGGCGTGTGGTACGCGGAACTGAGCGATATCTACCAACAGCAATACTTCAACCTGAGCCACAGCCAGCCCATTGGCGACTGGACCCTCGGCGCCAACCTCGGCTACTTCATCGGCAAGGAAGACGGCAGCGCCCTGGCCGGCGACCTCGATAACAAAACCGCGTTCGCCCTGCTCTCGGCCAAGTACGGTGGCAACACCTTCTATGTCGGCCTGCAGAAGCTCACGGGCGACGATGTCTGGATGCGCGTCAACGGCACCAGCGGCGGCACCCTGGCCAACGACAGTTACAATTCCAGTTATGACAATGCCAGGGAAAAATCCTGGCAAGTGCGTCATGACTACAACTTCGTGGCCCTGGGCGTGCCGGGCCTGACGATGATGAACCGCTACATCAGTGGCGATAACGTGCATACCGGGGCCATCACCGACGGCAAGGAGTGGGGTCGTGAATCGGAACTGGCCTACACGGTGCAAAGCGGTCCGCTGAAAAACCTCAATGTCAAATGGCGTAACGCGAGCATCCGCAAAAACTTCAGCACCAACGAGTTCGACGAAAACCGCCTCTTCATCAGCTATCCGATTTCGTTGTTGTAAGCCGGTTCGGCTGACACCGGTCTTGTGGCGAGGGCGCTTGTTGCCTCGCCACAGGCCGCCCGGAGAACCCAACCCTTCGTCAAATTCGACACAAGACGCGTTGACAAGAAACGGAAAGCCTTACGATACTGCCATTAGTCGTACGACAACTTACAACAAATTCAATAACCACCACTGCTTGTCCAGGACTCTCCATGACCACCACACCCCCTGCCCGCGCCCCTTTCAATCGCCTGCTGCTGACCGGTGCCGCCGGTGGCCTGGGCAAGGTCCTGCGCGAAAGCCTGCGCCCCTACGCCAATGTCATTCGCCTGTCGGACATCGCCGACATTGCGCCGGCCATCGATGACCGTGAAGAAGTCGTGCCGTGCGATCTGGCCGACAAGCACGCCGTGCATCAACTGGTCGAAGGCGTGGACGCGATCCTGCACTTCGGCGGCGTGTCCACCGAGCGCTCGTTCGAAGAGATCCTCGGCGCCAATATCTGCGGCGTGTTCCACATCTACGAAGCTGCGCGCCGTCACGGCGTGAAGCGCGTGATCTTCGCCAGTTCCAACCACGTGATCGGCTTCTACAAGCAAGACGAAGTCATCAACGCCCACTCCCCTCGCCGCCCGGACAGTTACTACGGCTTGTCCAAGTCCTACGGCGAAGACATGGCCACTTTCTACTTCGATCGCTATGGCATCGAGACCGTCAGCGTGCGCATTGGCTCCTCGTTCCCGGAACCGCAAAACCGCCGGATGATGAGCACCTGGCTGAGCTTCGGCGACCTGACCCAACTGCTCGAACGGGCGTTGTACACGCCGAATGTCGGCCACACCGTGGTCTATGGCGCGTCCGACAACAAGGACGTCTGGTGGGACAACCGTTATGCCACGGTCCTGGGCTATGCGCCGAACGACAGCTCCGAAGTGTTCCGCGAAAAGGTCGAAGCCCTGCCGATGCCAGCGGCCGATGATCCGACGCGGATCTACCAGGGCGGCGCGTTCTGCGTGGCCGGTCCGTTCGGCGACTGAACCGCCAGTGCTTACCGCGTGATCCCCACAACAAAAACCAAGGGAATGAGTGGCCATGCCAGCTGAATTGATTGTCGATGCGCGCAACGCCGTGGGCGAATGCCCGGTGTGGGTCGGCGCCGAAAACGCCCTGTACTGGGTCGATATCCCGGCCGGTGGCCTGCAACGCTGGAGCGCCGACACCGGCCATGTGTCGGCGTGGAAAACCCCGGAAATGCTCGCGTGCATTGCCCGTCACCCTGACGGCGGCTGGGTCGCCGGCATGGAGAGCGGCTTCTTCCAGTTGCGCCCGCACAACGACGGCAGCCTCGACAGCGACCCCCTGGCGGGCATCGATCACAGCCGCCCCGACATGCGCCTCAACGATGGTCGCTGTGACCGTCAGGGGCGGTTCTGGGCCGGCAGCATGGTGCTCGACATGGGTGCCAACGCCGCCGAGGGCCGGCTTTACCGCTACAGCGCCGGACAACGCGGACCGCTCGACGCCCAACTGAGCGGCTTCATCGTGCCCAACGGCCTGGGCTTCAGCCCGGACGGGCGCACGATGTACCTGTCCGACTCCCACCCCGCCGTCCAGCAGATCTGGGCCTTCGACTACGACATCGACAGCGGCACGCCGAGCAATCGCCGGCTGTTTGTCGACATGAATCACCACGCCGGGCGCCCCGATGGCGCCGCGGTCGATGCCGAGGGTGGCTACTGGATCTGTGCCAACGATGCCGGGCTGATTCACCGCTTTACCCCGGATGGGCGCCTGGACCGTTCCCTCGCCGTACCGGTGAAAAAACCGAGCATGTGTGCCTTCGGTGGCAGCCGCCTGGACACCTTGTTCGTCACTTCGATCCGCCCCGCAGACGACCACGACGAACGGTCACTGGCCGGTGGCGTGTTCGCCCTCAACCCCGGCGTAAAGGGTTTGCCGGAGCCACTTTTCAACGTCTGACCGCAACTGCTCGTGCTGCAACGCTGTGCCTTGAACACAAAAACAATAAAACAGGAGACACCCCCAATGGACTTCAAACGCACCTTGCTCGCCGCTGCACTCCCCTTCACTGCAACCCTCGCCTTCTCCCTCAGCAGCGCCGCCCATGCGCTGGAAATCAAATTCGCCGACATCCACCCCGCCGGCTACCCGACCGTAGTGGCCGAGGAGCAACTGGGTAAAACCCTGGTGGCCGACAGTGACGGCAAACTGACCTTCAAGATGTTTTCCGGCGGTGTGCTCGGCTCGGAAAAGGAAGTGATCGAACAAGCCCAGGTCGGTGCCATCCAGATGGCCCGGGTCAGCCTCGGTATTGTCGGTCCGGTGGTGCCGGACGTGAACGTGTTCAACATGCCGTTCGTGTTCCGCGACCAGGCGCACATGCGCAAGGTGATCGACGGCGAAGTCGGCGACGAGATCCTCGCCAAAATCACCGACTCCGAATTCGGCCTGGTCGCCCTGGCCTGGATGGACGGCGGCACGCGCAACCTCTACACCAAGAAACCGGTGCGCAGCCTGGCAGACCTCAAGGGCATGAAGATCCGCGTGCAAGGCAACCCGATGTTCATCGACACCATCAATGCCATGGGCGGAAACGGCATTGCCATGGACACCGGTGAGATCTTCAGTGCATTGCAGACCGGGGTGATCGACGGCGCGGAAAACAACCCGCCGACCCTGCTTGAACACAACCACTACCAGAACGCCAGGTTCTACAGCCTGACCGGGCACCTGATCCTGCCGGAACCGATCGTGATGTCGAAGATCACCTGGGAAAAACTGACGCCCGAGCAACAGGCACTGGTGAAGAAAACCGCCAAGGCCGCGCAGGCACAGGAACGCATCCTGTGGGACGCCAAATCGGCCAGCAGCGAAGAGAAGCTCAAGGCTGCGGGCGTCGAGTTCATCACCGTCGACAAGAAACCTTTCTATGAGGCCACTGCCTCGATCCGCGAGAAATACGGCGCGCCCTATGCCGACCTGATCAAGCGCATCGAAGCCGTTCAGTAATCCCTCCCTGCATTCAAGAAAGGCCCGGCGCCACTGACAGTGGGTGTCTGTCAGTGCGCGCCCGGTTACGGTGAAACCCGATGAAGAATCTACTGCTGCGCATCAACGACAGGATCTACATGACCTGTATCTGGGTCGCAGGGCTGTCCGTGCTGGCCATCGCCCTGATCATTCCCTGGGGCGTGTTCGCCCGCTACGTCCTTGGCACCGGTTCCAGCTGGCCGGAGCCCAGCGCCATTTTGCTGATGATGGTGTTCACCTTCATTGGCGCCGCCGCCAGCTATCGTTCCGGCTCGCACATGGCGGTGGCGATGCTCACTGATCGCATGCCACCGAACCTGCGCAAAGCCATGAGCGTGTTTGCCCAATTGCTGATGGCGACCATCAGCCTGTTCATGGCGATCTGGGGGACCAGGCTGTGCCTGTCGACCTGGAACCAGTTCATGAGCGCCCTGCCGACCCTGCGCGTCGGCATCACTTACATGCCGATCCCGATTGGCGGTTTGCTGACGTTGATCTTTGTGCTGGAAAAACTCCTGCTCGGTGACCAGAGCAACCGGCGGGTCGTGCGCTTCGACCTGGTTGAAGAAAACGAAGGGGCTGCCTGAATGGACGCATTGATTCTGCTGGGCAGTTTTATCGCCTTGATCCTGATTGGCATGCCGGTCGCCTACGCCCTGGGGCTTTCGGCCCTGATCGGCGCATGGTGGATCGACATTCCGTTCCAGGCATTGATGATTCAGGTCGCCGGCGGCGTGAACAAATTCTCCCTGCTGGCGATTCCGTTCTTCGTCCTGGCGGGCGCGATCATGGCCGAGGGTGGCATGTCCCGGCGGCTGGTGGCGTTTGCCGGGGTGCTGGTGGGGTTTGTCCGTGGCGGACTGTCGCTGGTCAACATCATGGCCTCGACCTTCTTCGGCGCGATCTCCGGCTCTTCAGTCGCGGACACCGCCTCGGTCGGCTCGGTGTTGATCCCGGAGATGGAGCGTCGCGGCTATCCACGGGAGTTCGCCACGGCGGTCACCGTCAGCGGCTCGGTGCAAGCACTGTTGACCCCGCCGAGCCACAACTCGGTGCTCTATTCGCTGGCCGCGGGCGGCACCGTGTCGATTGCCTCGCTGTTCATGGCCGGCGTGGTGCCCGGCCTGCTGATGAGCGCGTGCCTGATGGTGCTGTGCCTGATTTTCGCCAAGAAGCGCGACTACCCCAAGGGTGAAGTCATTCCGATGCGCGAAGCGCTGAAGATCTGCGGTGAAGCGCTGTGGGGCCTGATGGCCATGGTGATCATTCTCGGCGGGATTCTTTCGGGGATTTTCACCGCCACCGAGTCGGCGGCGATTGCGGTGCTGTGGTCTTTCTTCGTGACCATGTTCATCTACCGCGACTACAAGTGGAGCGAACTGCCGAAACTGATGCACCGCACGGTGCGGACGATTTCGATCGTGATGATCCTGATCGGCTTCGCCGCGAGCTTCGGCTACATCATGACGCTGATGCAGATCCCGGCGAAGATCACCACGATGTTCCTCACGCTTTCGGACAACCGTTACGTGATCCTGATGTGCATCAACGTCATGCTGTTGTTGCTCGGCACCGTGATGGACATGGCGCCGCTGATCCTGATCCTCACGCCGATCCTGATGCCGGTGATTGTGGGCATTGGCGTGGACCCGGTGCAGTTCGGCATGATCATGCTGGTCAACCTGGGCATCGGCTTGATCACGCCGCCCGTGGGCGCGGTACTCTTTGTGGGGTCGGCCGTGGGCAAGGTCAGTATCGAATCAACCGTCAAAGCCCTGTTGCCGTTCTACGGCGTGCTGTTCCTGGTGCTGATCGCCGTGACGTACATTCCCGCGCTGTCACTGTGGTTGCCGCATCTGGTGCTGTAACCAGGACTCGCAAACGCATTGTGGCGAGGGAGTTTGCTCCCTCGCCACATCAGCTCATCAACCTGCAGAGAAGGCCATGACGTTAGCAACCCTCGAACTCGAAGACGAACTCACCCGCCTCACCCTCGCCCCTGAATTGGGCGGGAGCATCGTCAACTGGACCGTGCGCGATACTGGCCAGCCCTTGCTGCGCCATGCCGACGCCCACGCTCTGAACACCGGTCTGCCCGGCAAACTCGGCTGCTTTCCGTTGGTGCCATGGTCAAACCGCATCGCCGAGGGCGGTTTCGATTGCCCGGATGGCTGGCAGTCGCTGACACCCAACAGCCTCACCGATCCCCTGCCGATTCATGGCAGCGCCTGGCAGCAGCCGTGGCAAGTCATCGTTCACACGCCCAATGAAGCGGTCTTGCAACTCGACAGCAGCACACCCTTCGCCTATCACGCGCGCCAGCGTTTCCATTTGGGCGAAGGCAAGCTGAGCATCGAACTGAGCGTCACCCACCTGGCCGAACGCGCGGCCTGGCATGGCCTGGGGTTACACCCGTACTTGCCGCGAACCGCGAATACCCGATTGCAGGCACCAGCTCATCAGGTGTGGTTTTGCGACGCGACAAAACTGCCGACACAGCTTGGCGAACTGCCGGCCGAATGGGATTTCCAGCACCCCAGGGCGTTGCCGGAAACCCTGGTCGACAACGGCTTCTGCGAATGGGACGGCCATTGCCTGATTCAGCAACCGGACCTGGGCTATGAACTGCAATGCCAGGCCAGCGGCAGCGATTACTACCTGCTCTACTGCCCCGTGGGCCTGGATTTTTTCTGTATCGAACCGGTCAGCCACCCGGTCAACGCTCACCATTTGCCCGGTCGACCGGGCCTGCGTTTACTCGAACAAGGACAATCCACCGACCTCGGTTTCACCCTGCACTATCGAGCGCTCTGACCCAGCAGTTGACTCAACACCGCACGCAGCTTGCCGGGCTTCACCGGTTTGTTGAGCAACGGCGCGTCCAGGCGTTGCAACGCACGCCGACACTGGTCGGTGCGGTCGGCCGTGATGATCACTGCGGGGATGGTTTGATGAAAATGTTCGCGCAGATGCCGGACCACATCACAACCGACCACCGCGTGATCGAGGTGATAGTCCGCCAGGATCAGTTCCGGTGCCTGCCCGCGCAAGGCCGAGAGGGCCGAGGCTTCGTCGGTGGCGGTGACCACGTCGCAGCCCCACTGCCCGAGCAACGCGCTCATGCTTTGCAGAATGCTCACTTCATTGTCGAGCACCAGCAAACGCCGTCCCGGCAGCGGATTGCCTGTCCCGGGCTGCGGCGCGGCCAGGCTGACAGGCAACGGCATCTCGGCGCAGATCGGCACATCGATGCTGAACATCGAGCCGCGCCCCGGCAGCGAATGCACGCCGATTTTGTAGCCGAGGATCTTGGCGATGCGCTCGACGATGGCCAGCCCCAGACCCACCCCCTTGCGGTCGGCGGCGCGTCCGACGTCCAACTGGTTGAACTCGAGGAAAATCGAATCGAGCCGATCCGCGGCGATACCGCGCCCGGTGTCCCAGACCTCCACGCGCAACATCTCACCCCGGCGCCTGGCCCCCAGCAGGATGCTGCCTTCATCGGTATAGCGGCAGGCGTTGCTGAGGAAGTTGCGCAGGATCCGCGTCATCAGGCGCAAGTCGGTACTGACGGCGTACTGGCCCATGTGCACGCGCAGATTCAATCCCGCCGCCTCGGCGACCGACTGAAACTCCGACACCAGCGGCCCGAGCAATTCGTCGAGGCGGTAGACGGCGACGTCGGGCTTGACCGCCGCCTGATCGAGCCGGGAAATGTCGAGCAAATCCGTCAGCAGGTCTTCGGCGCCTTCCAGTGCCTGGTGCGTGCGTTCGACCAGCACCTGCTCGACTGCCGGCAGCTTGCGCTCGCGCAGGGTCGAGATCAGCAAGCGCGCGGCGTTCAACGGTTGCAGCAAGTCATGACTGGCGGCGGCGAGGTATTTGTCCTTGCTGCGATTGGCCGCCTCGGCGGCATCACGGGCATCGCGCAACGCCTGGGCGATCTGCTGACGCTGGGTGATCTGCTGCTGCAGGTTGCGGTTGGCTTCCAGCAGTTCATCAGTGCGCGTGGTAACCCGTTGTTCCAGTTCGTCATTGAGTTGTTGCAGGCGCTGCTGGGCCAGTTTGCGCTCGGTGATGTCGGCGACAAAACCTTCCACCAGTCCTTCCTGATCGGGCTTGAGCAGCAGGTTCATGAGCACATCGAGATGGCTGCCGTCCTTGCGCCGCAAGCGGGTTTCGTAACCGTGCAGGCTGCGTTGTTGCCTGAGGATTTCACCGATGGTTTCCAGCTCCGACACGCCGCCGGCAAACAGGTGGCTGGCCAGATCGGTCAGGGAAAACAGCACCTCCTGGGGGTCCTCATAACCGAGCATGTGCGCCAGTGCCGGGTTGGCCGCGCGCATGCCGTCTTGCAGGCTGGCCTGGAAAATCCCGTGGACTGCGTTTTCGAACAACCATTTGTAGCGGTTGCGCTCGGCCTCCAGCTCGTCCAGCCGTGCGGCCAGCTCCGGGTAATGGCTCTTGCGCGCCGAATGGTTGCCTAACCCCAGCAGCCCGGCCAGCGCCCGTTGTTGCTCGTCAGAGGGCTTCGCCATACACGACCTCGACATCACGCTGACTGGATTCGCGCGGGTTGGTCAGGATGCACGGATCGTCCATCGCGTGCTGCGACAGGAACGGAATGTCCGCGGTGCTGACCCCGTGCAAACCGAGGGTTTCGTGGAAACCGATGGCGTGTTTCAGCGCGATCAGGTGCTCCACCAGCCGCCCGCAGATCTGCCGGTGGTTGAGGCCACGGCAGTCGATGCCAAAGGTCTCGGCAATCACCTTGAAACGGTCCGGCGCCGAGTTGTAGTTGAAGGCGACCACGTGCTCCACCAGCACCGCGTTGCACAAGCCGTGAGGCAGATCGAGAAAACCGCCCAGGCTGTGGGACATGGCATGCACCGCGCCCAGGATCGCATTGGAAAACGCCAGCCCGGCCTGCATGCTGCCCAGCATGATTTTCTCGCGCAGCGCGATGTCCGTCGGGTTGGCGATCATTTGCACCAGGTTGCCATTGATCAGGCGCATGGCCTCCAGCGCATGGGGATCGGTCAAGGGCCCGTGCCCGGTGGACACGAAGGCTTCGATGGCATGCACCAGCGCGTCGATGCCGGTACAGGCCGACAGGAACGGGTCCATGCTCAGGGTGGTTTCCGGGTCGATCAGCGAAACGTCCGGCACCACGGCCTTGCTGACGATGGAGAACTTCATGCGCTCCTGTTGATTGGAGATGATCACGAATTGCGAAACGTCCGCCGAGGTGCCGGCGGTGGTCGGAATCAGGATCAGCGGCGGGCTGGGCACACGGATGGTGTCCACGCCCTCGAACTCGAGAATGCTGCGACCGTGGGCGACGACAATGCCGATGCCCTTGCCACAGTCCATCGGGCTGCCACCGCCAACGGCAACGATCACATCGCAATGGTTTTCCCGGTACAGCTCGGCACCGAGCATCACTTCTTCGACGCGCGGGTTGGGCGATACGGCGCTGTACAGGCAGTATTCGATGCCCAGGGCTTGCAGGCTGGCCTCGACATCGGCCACCCAACCGGCGGCAATCACCCCGGGATCGCTGACCACCAGGACCTTGCGCGCGCCAAAGGTCTTGGCGTAGTTGCCGACGTTGTGCCGGCAACCGGCACCGAAGATGATTTCAGGCGAAACGAATTTACGCAGCTGGCTGAGACTCTGGCTCATTGGAAAGCCTGTTTTTATTGTTTTGGAAGGTAGCGATCACACTAAAGCATCCGGCTGCGAATGCAATCAGACCAATGGCTGGGTTCACTACAGATCCTGAAGGGGATTCGGTGTGTACCTGGATTGTCGCGTCAACCAATGCCCCCTGTAGGACCGAGCCTGCTCGCGATGGAGTGTCAGTCGCCGCGCCTTTTACTGATGCACCATCGCGAGCAGGCTCGCTCCTACAGGGGATGTGTGTGTTCAATCAGCCACGGTAGATCAGCCTCGACGCTTTTTCGTTGCGCAACGTCAGGTGTTCCATGCCCAGCCCCGGTGCCTCGGCCTCCTCCCGCGCCTTGAGGATGACCCCGTGATGGGGCGACTTGCTGCACACCGGGTCGGCATTGGCGGCGTCTCCGGTGAGCATGAAGGCCTGGCAACGACAGCCGCCCAGGTCCTTGTGCTTTTCATCGCAGGAGCGGCATGGCTCCTTCATCCAGTCATCGCCGCGAAAACGGTTGAAGCCGAACGAGTGGTTCCAGATGTGCTCGATGCTGTGTTCGCGCACGTTGGGAAACGGCACCGGCAATTGCCGGGCACTGTGACAAGGCAAGGCCGTGCCGTCCGGGGTGATGTCGAGAAACAGGTTGGCCCAGCCGTTCATGCAGGTCTTGGGCCGTTCTTCGTAATAGTCCGGGGTGACGAAGATCAGTTTGCACGGGTGCCCCTGGGCCTCAAGACGTTCGCGATACTCGTTGGTAATACGCTCGGCTCGCTGCAATTGCGCGCGCGTCGGCAACAGCCCGACGCGGTTGAGCTCGGCCCAGCCATAGAACTGGCACGTGGCCAATTCGACGAAATCTGCTTCCAGTTCCAGGCACAGGTCGATGATTTGCTCGATGCGGTCGATGTTGTGCCGATGGGTGACGAAGTTCAGCACCATCGGATAGCCCTGGGCTTTCACCGCACGGGCCATGGCCAGTTTCTGCGCGAAGGCCTTGCGTGAACCGGCGAGCAGGTTGTTCACCGCTTCGTCGGCGGCCTGGAAGCTGATCTGGATGTGATCGAGCCCGGCGACTTTGAAGTCGCGCACTTTCTGCTCGGTCAGGCCAATGCCCGAGGTGATCAGGTTGGTGTAGTACCCCATGTCCCGGGCGGCCTTGATCAGCTCGGCCAGGTCCTGGCGAACCAGGGGCTCGCCACCGGAAAAACCCAATTGCGCGGCGCCCATCTCACGCGCCTCGCGGAACACCCGAATCCATTCGTCGGTGCTCAACTCTTCGCCCTGCCCGGCAAAATCCAGTGGATTGGAGCAATAGGGGCATTGCAAGGGACAGCGATACGTCAGCTCCGCCAGCAGCCACAGCGGCGGCCCCGGCAGCGCGTCACTCGATCCAGAATTGCGCATGGGCCACCTCCAGAAACGCCAACACATCCTCATCGATCCCCGGCACACCGGGGAAACTCTCGGTCAAGTGATCAATGATCGCCGCCACGCTGCGCTGGCCGTCCACCCGTTCAAGGATGAGCCCGGCACTGGCGTTGAGCTTGATCATGCCTTCGGGGTACAGCAGCACGTGACAGCCTTGGCGGGGCTCCCATTGCAGGCGAAAACCCCGGCGCAGGGCCAGTGCCTGGTCGCGACCGATCGGGCTCACAGGGCAATCCCCCGGTGCCAGACGTTGTCGCGGGTCACCGTGTGGTACGGCGGGCGTTCCAGTTCATAGGCCATGCTCATGGCATCGAGCATGCTCCACAGCACATCGAGCTTGAACTGCAGGATGTCCAGCATGCGCCGCTGCGCCTCGGCGGTGGTGTAATACGCCAGGGTGATGCGCAACCCGTGCTCGACATCGCGTCGGGCCTGACTCAGGCGGGTACGGAAATAGTCGTAGCCGGCGACGTCGATCCACGGGTAATGCGTGGGCCAGGCGTCGAGCCGCGATTGATGGATCTGTGGTGCGAACAGTTCGGTCAGCGAGCTGCTCGCCGCCTCCTGCCAGCAGGCACGGCGGGCGAAATTGACGTAGGCGTCCACGGCAAATCGCACCCCGGGCAACACCAGCTCCTGGGACAGAATCCGTTCACGCTCAAGCCCCACGGCCTCACCCAGGCGCAACCAGGCTTCGATGCCGCCCTCGCTGCCGGGTGCGCCGTCATGATCGAGAATCCGTTGCAGCCATTCCCGACGCACCTCGCGGTCAGGGCAGTTGGCCAGAATCGCCGCGTCCTTCAACGGGATGTTCACCTGGTAGTAAAAGCGATTGGCGACCCAACCCTGAATCTGCTCACGACTGGCACGCCCGGCGTACATGGCTTGGTGGAATGGGTGGTGGATGTGGTAGTAGGCACCCTTGGCACGCAGGGCGGTTTCGAATTCGGTGGGGGTCAGCGGTCTGTCTGTCATTTTATTATCCTTGGCGTTCTGCGGTGCCCGGACCGCCCTCATCGCGAGCAGGCTCGCTCCCACAGGAATTCGCATTCCAAATGTGAGAGCGAGCTTGCTCCGGGCGGCGTTCCGACGAAGGGGCCGTCGGCTACAGCTCGATACTCATGCCGTCATACGCCACTTCGATGCCCCGCCGTTCCAGCAGCGCCCGTTCGGCCGAGTCTTCATCGAGGATCGGATTGGTGTTGTTAATGTGGATCAGCACCTTGCGCTGACGGGGGAAACCTTCCAGCACTTCGAGCATGCCGCCGGGCCCGCTTTGCGGCAGATGCCCCATCTCGCTGCCCAGGCTCTGGCCGACTTCACACACGCGCATTTCATCGTCGCGCCACAGGGTGCCGTCGAGCAGCAGGCAATCGGCGCGTTGCATCCAGCCCAATACTTCGTCATCGATTTGCCCCAGGCCTGGCGCGTAGAACAACGACGCGCCACTGCGCAGGTCTTCAATGAACAGGCCAATGGTGTCGCCTGGCTGTGGGTTGCCGCGATTGGGCGAGTACGGCGGTGCGTTGCTCACCAAAGGAATCGCCCGAAACTGCAAATGCCCGCAGGCCTTGATGCTGAAGGGCTGGCGATCCAGACCCAGTGGTTGCCACTGCAACCCGCCGTTCCAGTGCGCAAGCATGTTGAACAACGGGAAGCCCGTGCTCAGGTCCTGATGGACCCGTTCGGTGCACCAGACGTCATGCGGGCAGCCCTCACGCAGGCTCAGCAGGCCGGTGCAGTGGTCGATCTGGCTGTCCATCAGCACCACGCCCGCGACGGCAGTATCCCGCAGACGGCGGGCCGGTTGCAGCGGCGCAAAACTCTCGAGTTGCGCACGGATGTCCGGTGAAGCATTGCACAGCACCCACGCCACGCCGTCGTCGCTCAGGGCAATCGACGACTGGGTGCGCCGTTGCGCGCGCAGGCTGCCATTGCGCAGACCGGCGCATTGCCGGCAGTTGCAGTTCCATTGCGGAAAACCACCGCCGGCGGCGGAACCGAGAACGCGGATGTGCATGGGCAATGCTCCCAAAAGGCAGGCCCGGCCAACACCCTGGCTGGCCGGGTGAACCATCAACGGTTGGCGAAATACATCGTCACTTCGAAGCCAATGCGTAGGTCGGTAAACGCGGGTTTAGTCCACATGGGTCAATCCTCTTGTTGTGCCGGGCGATTCCGGTAGAACCATTAATGCACGGGGCGCCGGGGGGTCGAATGCTACTTTCGAAGGAGGTGGCAGGGTGCGTTGGTAGGGGGTGCATGATCGTCATGCACGCACAAACGTTGTAGGAGCGAGCCCGCTCGCGATGGACGTATAGACACCGCGTACATACAGACTGAACGCGTCATCGTTGACGTCCATCGCGAGCAGGCTCGCTCCTACAGGTTGAGTGTCGTTAGTGCGAGGTTAGAAGAACCCCAGCGGGTTGATGTCGTAGCTCACCAGCAGGTTTTTGGTCTGCTGATAATGGTCGAGCATCATCTTGTGGTTCTCGCGGCCGACACCGGATTTCTTGTAGCCACCGAACGCGGCATGCGCCGGGTACAGGTGGTAGCAGTTGGTCCAGACACGTCCGGCCTTGATCGCCCGGCCCATGCGATAAGCGCGGTTGATGTCGCGGGTCCAGAGCCCGGCACCGAGGCCGAACTCGGTGTCGTTGGCGATCGCCAGGGCTTCGGCTTCGTCCTTGAAGGTGGTGACGCCCACCACCGGACCGAAGATTTCTTCCTGGAACACGCGCATGTTGTTGGTGCCCTTGAGCAGCGTCGGCTGGATGTAATAGCCGCTGGACAAGTCACCCTCAAGACGCTCGGCCGCGCCACCGGTGAGCAGCTCGGCGCCCTCCTCCTGGGCGATGGTCAGGTACGAGAGGATTTTGTCGTATTGCTGCTCCGACGCCTGGGCGCCGACCATGGTGTCGGTGTCCAGCGGATTGCCGCGCTTGATCTTGACGATTTTCTTCATGACTTCGGCCATGAACGGTTCATAGATCGACTCCTGCACCAGCGCCCGCGACGGACAGGTGCACACTTCGCCCTGGTTGAAGAACGCCAGCACCAGCCCTTCGGCGGCCTTTTCGATGAACGCGGGCTCGGCGTTCATGATGTCTTCGAAGAAGATGTTCGGCGACTTGCCGCCCAGTTCCACGGTGCTTGGAATGATGTTTTCGGCGGCGCAATGCATGATGTGCGCGCCGACCGGGGTCGAACCGGTGAAGGCGATCTTGGCGATGCGCTTGCTGGTGGCCAGGGCCTCGCCGGCTTCACGGCCGAAACCCTGGACGATGTTCAGTACGCCCGCCGGCAGCAGGTCGGCAATCAGTTCGGCAAACACCATGATTGACAGCGGCGTCTGTTCGGCCGGTTTGAGCACGATGCAGTTGCCTGCCGCCAGGGCCGGCGCGAGTTTCCACGCCGCCATCAGCAGCGGGAAGTTCCACGGAATGATTTGCCCGACCACACCCAGTGGCTCGTGGAAGTGATAGGCGGTGGTCAGCTCGTTGATCTCGGCGGCGCCGCCTTCCTGGGCACGGATGCAGCCGGCGAAATAACGGAAATGGTCGGCGGCCAGGGGCACGTCGGCATTGAGGGTTTCACGCACGGCCTTGCCGTTGTCCCAGGTTTCGGTGACGGCGAGGATTTCCAGGTTTTGCTCGATGCGATCGGCGATTTTCAACAGCACCAGGGAGCGATCCTGGGCCGAGGTCTTGCCCCAGGCATCGGCGGCGGCATGGGCCGCGTCGAGGGCCTTGTCGATGTCGGCGGCGCTGGAGCGCGGGAACTCGGCGATCACTTCACCGTTGACCGGCGAGGTATTGGTGAAGTACTCGCCATTGACCGGCGCGACGAACTCGCCGCCGATGAAGTTGCCGTAGCGTGGCCTGAAGGATACGACTGAGCCTGGTGTTCCGGGTTGTGCGTAGATCATGGTGGGCCTCTGTCTGGGTCGGTGCCTGTCGAACCAACAGGCGATGAACCGATACTAGAGAGCCCCGCGCGCCAGACGAATGCGCCGTTGGCAGGGGGACTCTCGTTATTTGGTCGTAGGAGCGAGCCTGCTCGCGATGGTCGTGAACGATAACGCTGGGTACCTGACACGCCTCGGTGTTCTCGGGTTCATCGCGAGCAGGCTCGCTCCTACAGGGGTTATGCGGTGGTCCTGGCGTCAGTGCTTGGCCACCAGATCCTTCGGCAGTTTGAAGGTCCAGAGCATGCCGCCCTGGTTGAAGTCCTTGACGCGCTTGGCCACCTCACCGCCCCACAGTGGTACGGCGCCGCCCCAACCCGAAAGAACCGAGACGTACTGTTCGCCGTCCATTTCCCAGGTCACGGGCGAGCCCAGTACGCCGGAACCGGTCTGGAACTCCCAGACTTTCTCGCCGGTCTTGGCGTTGAACGCTTGCAGGAATCCTTCCGGCGTCCCGGTGAACACCAGGTTGCCCTTGGTGGTCAGTACCCCGCCCCACAGCGGCGCGTAGTTCTTGTGGCGCCAGACTTCCTTGCCGGTTTTCGGGTCGATCGCCCGCAGCACGCCGATGTAGTCTTCATTCAATGGCTTGATGGTGAAACCGGCGCCGAGGAACGCCGCGCCTTTCTTGTAGGCGATACCCTCGTTCCAGATGTCCATGCCCCATTCGTTGGACGGTACATAGAACAGCCCGGTGTCGCGGTTGTACGCCATCGGCATCCAGTTTTTCGCGCCGAGGAATGCCGGAGCTACGAACACTGAACTGCCCTTGGCTTCGGTGCCGGGTGCGCCAGGACGACTGGCTTCGTTGTAGATCGGCCGGCCGTCCTTATCGAGCCCGGTGGCCCAGGTGATCTTGTCCACGAACGGAAAACCGCGAATGAATTTACCGTTGGTGCGGTCCAGCACGTAGAAAAAACCGTTACGGTCGGCGGTCGCCGCCGCCTTGATTTCCTTGCCACCCTCGTTGTAGTTGAACGAGATCAGTTCGTTCACGCCGTCAAAGTCCCAACCGTCGTGAGGGGTGCTCTGGAAGTGCCATTTGATGGTGCCGTCGTCCGGGTTGAGCGCCAAGCGCGAGGACGAGTAGAGGTTGTCGCCAGGGCGCAGGTGCGAGTTCCACGGCGCCGGGTTGCCGGTGCCGAACAGCAGCAGATTGGTTTCGGGGTCGTAGTAGCCGCCCAGCCAGGGCGCCGCGCCACCGGTTTTCCAGAGGTCGCCGGGCCAGGTCTTGCCAGCCTCGCCGCCGGAGATACCGTTCTCCACCGCTTTGCCGTCCTTGTAGACGTAGCCCATGTGGCCTTCCACGGTCGGCCGGGTCCACAGCAGGTCACCGTTTTTCGGGTCATAGGCTTCGATCTTGCCCACCACGCCGAACTCGCCACCGGCCACGCCGGTAATCAGTTTGCCGTTGATCACCAGCGGCGCGGCACTGATCGAGTAACCTTCCTTGTGGTCGGCGACCTTTTTGCTCCAGACCACCTTGCCGGTGTCCTTGTTCAGCGCCACGAGCTTGGCGTCGAGGGTGCCGAAGATCACCAGGTCGCCATACAACGCCACCCCACGGTTGATCACGTCGCAGCAGGGACGGATGTCATCCGGCAGGCGCGCATCGTATTGCCAGAGTTTCTTGCCGGTGCGCGCATCCACGGCGAATACCCGCGAGTAGGAGCCGGTCATGTACATCACGCCGTCCTTGATCATCGGCTGCGCTTGCTGACCGCGCTGCTTTTCACCGCCGAAGGAGAAGGCCCAGACCGGCCGCAACTCCTTGACGTTGCCGACATTGAGAATGTCCAGCGGGCTGTAGCGCTGACCCTGGACGCCCAGGCCGTTGGTGACGATCTGCTCCGGGTTCTTGGGGTCCTGGAGAATGTCCTGGTCGGTGACCCCGGCCAGTGCCTGGCCGGACAACAGCATGGCACTGAGCAACAGGCTCAAGACGAAGGGCTGGCGACGTGCGGGTTGAGTCATGACGGCTACCTCTGCGGTTTTTGTTATTTGCGGGAAATTTTCCCGGTGTGATGCAGATTCTTGGGCGCCGCAGCCCTTGCAACAATGACCCGCTGTGTGGAGTTTTCTAGTTCCTTGGTAGGGGGTTGGGTGTGGATAGGGCGCGCTCCCCCTGTAGGAGCGAGCCTGCTCGCGATGGTGGTGAACGATAACGTTGGAAACCTGACACCCCGCGGCGCTCTCAGGTTCATCGCGAGCAGGCTCGCTTCTACAAGGGGTGTTGATCATTGCTGCGCGGCCGAATCCACTCGGGTCATTTGCGTGCGTTCGTAGCGCGGGTACAGGTGGCTGACGCTGCGGATCAGCTCATAGCGGCTCAGGTTGATGCCGGCGAAGCGTTCGGGAATGGGGCTGCGGATCATCTCGGCCATGTCGCTGCCCCGGGCGGCGCCGTCGCGCATCAGCTGGTCGAGCCAGCTCAGGTAATCACGCATTTGCTCGAACGGCTTTGCATCGCTGGCCACCGGCCCGTGGCCGGGCACGACCAGCGTCCAGGGCAACGCTTGCAAGGTGGCGATGTCCGCCAGCCACACCGATAACCCCGGACTGTTGGGCGTGGTCAGCGCCCGTTGATAAAACACCAGATCCCCGGCGAACAGCACGCCGGTTTTCTGGTCGAGAATAGCCAGATCCGCACCCGTATGCCCACCCAGGCTCAGCAGCTGCAGATCGTGGTTCCCAAAACGTTGCATGCCGGCGGTCAGTGTCCGGGTCGGCAACACCACTTCGGTGCCCCGCATCCAGTCGCCCACCAGCCGATACATGTTTTGCGCCATCGCATCACCCTGTTGATGCAACAGCTCGGTGGTGCCGGCCAGCGCACCGATCGGCACATCGGTGAAGGCCTGGTTACCCAGCACATGGTCCGGGTGATGGTGCGTCAACAGCACTTCGATCACCGGTTTATCCGTGGTGGTGGCAATCGCCCGGCGCATGGCTTCACCGTAGCGCTTCGATGGCCCGGTATCGATCACCACCACGCCGCGCTCGGTGACGATGAATGCGGTGTTGACGATATTGCCGCCGTTGGCCGTGGCGAAATTGTCGGTGCTGCCTTCCAGCAGCCAGGTGTCTTCGGCGATCTGCCGGGGTTTGAGTACGTAGTCGAGATCGGCCATGGCCGCCAGGCTCAGGCCCACGAACAACAACAGCATCCAGCGCATGACACACTCCTTGGGGTCAGGGGATCGACGCATCGAATTGATTGCCGCTGTTGTCGCGCAACACCAGGCGCGTCTGCCCTGCCCCTTCAATGTCAAAGGCCAGGTTGGGGTTTTCACTGACGGCGGGAAACAGTTCCAGGCGCGCCAATACGTGATTGTTCGAGTCCCTTAATTCGGCGTGATTGATGAAAAACTCCGGAATGCCGCTGACCATGCCGTTGTCCATCGGGTGTGCCACCTGCAGGCGCAGACGACTGAAATCGCCACGTGGATAGCGCCCGCCCAGCACCTCGCCGATGTGTTCCTCCCAGCCTGGTTGGGTACGCACCACACTGGGCGCGGTACAGCCGCCGCCCGCCGCATCGATCAGGGCCGAACCGACATGCCACAAACCATCGCGGGTCAGTACCGCCGCGCGCAATGGCGTTGCCTGTTCGACGCGAATACGCACCGACAGCCACGGCAGCACACCACTCAAGGGTTCGAAGTCGACGATTTTCGGCAACGGGTTCAGCTCGGCCCAGGCCAGTATTCTCACCACCTCACCCTTGAACGCCCGGGCGTCGATTTCCACCGGCACTTGTCGGGCGTCCTCGGCAAACGGCGGGGCCAGCAGCTTGACCCGTTCGTCAAACACGAACGGCGCATCGCCCAGCATTTGCTTGTGATAGAACGACCACATGACCGACGGCACCGGGTCCTTGCCCGGATCGATGTCGGCGGCCTGTGCGGCCTGGCCCAGGCTCAACCAGCAGGCCAACAGACAACTCGCTTGCCAGTTCATCGCCCGCTCCTATTGATACATCTCGGGTACGTCATACCGCAGGCCGTAATGGCCATAGATGGTTTTCACCGAGCCCTCGCGGATCAGCCCTTCCAGTGCCTCTTCCACGGCATAGGCCAGCTGCCGGTTGCTTTCGTGCACGGCCATGCCGATTTCCCAGAGTTGTTTGCCCATGTTCGGATAAGCGTTTTCCGCCAGCGCCACTTGCGGGTCGGCGGCCTCGTGCACCTGCCAGTCGATCTCGCCGCGCATGGCCATCACCGCGTCGACCTCACCGGCCTTCATCGCTGCAAACGCCTGGGGTACGCCCGGGTAATGGTGGGTCTTGCCGGCGAGCATGCCGTTGAACACCGAGGTCAGGTAAAACGACGGCACGCTGTCGACCTCGACCCCGATCGGGTGCTGCTCGAACACCGCGACACTGCCGACCTTGTCCAGTCGCCGACGGTCGTACGCCACTTGCCATTGCTCGTTCTGGTAAGGACCGAACATCACCACATGACCGTTTTCCATCTCGCCGAACTCGTTGCGTTTCTGCGCGTAGTCGCGGTCGTAAGGCACGCGCATCATCAGGTCGGCCAGTTGCTGCTTGTGCAGCGGACTGGCACGCCAGATGTAGTCACGCAGGTCGTCGTCGAGTTTTTCTCCGGCCGGCGCCCAGATCAGCGTCAGGCGCACGCCCAGCGCCTTGGCCAGCGCCTCGGCGAGTTCGACGTCGACACCGCGAGGCTGACCGGCGTCTTCGAAACTGTAGGGCGCGAAGTCCTTGTAGACCGCTACCTTCAGTTCCCCGGCGGCGATCATTTCGTCATAGTTGCGGACCTGCGCCTGCACCGACTGGCAGCACAGCCACACAGCGCTGATCAACACCGCGAGCAGGCGCATGGGTTACTCCTCGATGTGGACGCTGTCCAGATAAGTGCGGACCGCCCACAGGGCTTCCTGGCTCAGGTAGTCGGCCATCTTCGGCATGTAGACCCGACCATCTCGCACCGCCCCGTTGCGCACCCGTTCGACGAACCACTCATCGCCGGCATCGCCGACATCAAGCTTGCGCAAATCCGGTGCGATTCCGCCTGATATGGCCTCCAGACCGTGACAGGCCGCGCAGTTCTGGGTGTAGGCCGACGAGCCGATTTCCAGGGCCTTGTCGTGCTCCGGGGAATTGCGGTACGGGTTCTCGGCGGCCCAGCCATCACCATCCACCTTCACACCGGCATCCTTGATCGGCGTCAGGCCTTTGGTTTCGACGGCCTGAGGCACCACGTTGCCGTGGGCCCATACGGAACCTGCACTGATAAAGCCGGCCAGCAGTCCGGCAGCGAGCAAGGCGTTGCGTTTTGTTGTCATTGTTATGCCCTCAAGATTGCACGCAAAACCTCTTGGCAGAGGCTATGGCGATCATCTTAGGAACCCCGCCGCGCCGGCCCCATGCTGCTTTGGTGGTCGCGACCTCCTCCCTTGGTCGTAGAGCTTGTGGCGCACTCGCACCTCGGCGGTGCTAGCGACCCGGTGTCAGGGGCAGGACCTGGGGCGGCACGGGACGCGGGGCGTGAAGCCTGTCAACGCCGATCAGGGTAAGAATCAGCAGAAACGGCAAGAGCAGTGCCTTGAGAATACGCATGGTCAGTCCCATCCAGAATGACGGTCGTTGCTGCCCATGCTAGAACCGCGCCGTTTGCCGCGGGTTACGACCTTGGTACTGCCTCATCGGTACTTTCTGCATATTTCCACGGTTCCACGGCCTTCCTATGCTGGCGCTACCTGTTAAGGAGTGCCCTATGCGCCAGCTTGCCCCTTACGCCTTGTTCTATCTGCTGGCGATTGCCTGCGCTGCCGGCCTGGCGACTCAGAGCCAGGCGGCGGACGCGTCATTGCAGGTGCGGATCGGCTACCTGGGCTATCGCCCCGACCCTGGACCGTTGCTGTCGAACGTGATTCCCGAACCGAGCGATGCCGGGTTGCGTGGCGCCGAACTGGCGATCACCGACAGCAATAGCACCGGGCGCTTTCTCAACCACAGCTACAGCCTGGTGAGTGCCAGCGCCGACAATGCGGATGCGTTGATCGAAGCCGCCAAGGCCCAGCACGCAGAAGGCCTGCGGCTGTTTGTGGTGAACGCGCCGGCAGAGACCCTGCGCCGGCTCAGCGCGGTGCTTCCCGACAGTCTGTTGTTCAACGCCGGCAGCCCGGACGACAGCCTGCGCACCACCGATTGCCTGCCGAACGTGCTGCACAGCCTGCCCAGCCGGGCGATGCTCGCCGATGCCCTGGGGCAATTTCTGGTGGTGCGCAAATGGCAGCGGGCGCTGCTGATCGTCGGCCCGACCGCGGACGATCAAGCCTACGCCGCCGCCCTGCGCCGCGCGGCGAAACGCTTCGGCCTGCAACTGGTGGCGGAAAAGGCCTGGAGCTTCGACAACGATCAACGACGCAGCGCCCAGGCCGACATGCCGCTGTTCACCCAGACCGCTGAATATGACGTGGTGTTGGTGGCCGATGAACGCGGCGATTTTGGTGAATACGTGCCGTACCAGACCTGGTACCCGCGCCCGGTGGCGGGCACCCAGGGCTTGACCCCGGTGGGCTGGCACAAAACCGTGGAAACCTACGGCGCCGCGCAGTTGCAAAAACGCTTCGAAGCCCTGGCCGGACGCTGGATGAACGACCGTGACTTCGCCGCGTGGATGGCCGTGCGCAGCATCGCCAGTGCCGTGAGCAAACTGCGCCAGACCGAGCCCATGGCGATCCGTGACCTGGAAATCAGCGATCAACTGCCGCTGGACGGCTTCAAGGGCCGCAAGCTCAGTTATCGGCCGTGGAACGGCCAGTTACGTCAGCCGATTCCCATCGTCCAGCCCCGGGCACTGGTCAGCACCTCGCCCCAGGACGGCTTTCTGCACCCCTTCAACGAGATGGACAGCCTGGGTTACGACAAGCCCGAGGTCAGCTGCCGCTTTCCCTGAGCACAACAACGACAACAACAAGGAATCTGCCATGCGCCGCACCCTGCTTTCATGCGCCCTGCTGCTCGCCGCCGGGCATGCCACGGCCAGCACTGCCTGGGTCTCCAACGAAAAGGACAACAGCCTGAGCCTGATCGACATGCAGACCCTGCAAGTCACCGACACCCTGCCCGTCGGCCAGCGCCCGCGCGGTCTGCTGCTGTCCCATGACAACAAGCTGCTGTACATCTGCGCCAGCGACTCGGACCGGGTGCAGGTGATGGACGTGGCCACGCGCAAGATCATCAAGGAGTTGCCTTCGGGCAAGGATCCCGAGCAGTTCGCCCTGCACCCCAACAATCGCTGGTTGTATGTGTCCAACGAGGACGATGCGCTGGTCACGGTGATCGACACCGAAACGTCCAAGGTCCTCAGCCAGATCAATGTCGGCGTCGAACCCGAAGGCATGGCCGTCAGCCCCGATGGCAAGTGGGCGGTGAACACCAGCGAAACCACCAACATGCTGCACTGGATCGATACCAGCACCCAGACCCTGACTGACAGCACCCTGGTGGATCAACGCCCGCGTTTCGTCGAGTTTTCGGCGGATGGTTCGCAGCTGTGGGCCTCGGCGGAAATCGGCGGCACCGTGACCATTCTCGATGTGGCCAGCCGCAAGGTCCTCAAGACCCTGAACTTCCAGATCAAGGGTGTGCACCCGGACAAGGTCCAGCCGGTGGGTGTCAAACTCAGCGCCGATGGCAAGTACGGCTTCGTCGCGCTGGGCCCGGCTAACCATGTGGCGGTGATCGATGCCAGGACCTTCGAGATTCTCGACTATCTGCTGGTGGGGCGACGGGTCTGGCAGATGGCGTTTACCCCCGATCAAAAGCAGTTGCTGGCCACCAATGGCGTCAGCGGTGACGTTTCGGTGATTGATGTCGATAGCCTCAAGGTCACCAAATCCGTGAAGGTCGGACGCTATCCCTGGGGCGTGGTGGTGACCCCATGAACGCCCTGGAGGTCGTCGACCTGAGCTTCGCCTACGGTGCCCGAGAGGCCTTGCGCCAAGTGAGTTTCAGTCTGGCGCCGGGGCGCTTCGCGGCGCTGCTGGGGCCCAACGGTGCCGGCAAATCGACCCTGATCGCCTTGCTGACCCGGCTCTATGACGTGCAGCGCGGTGACATCCGCGTCGGTGGCTGCTCGTTGTCGAGGACACCACGGCCAGCGCTCAGGCAGTTGGGCGTGGTGTTTCAACAAAGCACCCTCGACCTGGACCTCAGCGTCGAGCAGAACCTGCGTTATCACGCGGCGCTGCATGGCCTGTCCAGGCGCCAGAGCGCCCTCCGGGTCGACGCGGAACTGGCCCGGCAGGCCCTGACCGAACGCCGGCGCGAACGGGTACGCGAGCTCAATGGCGGCCATCGCCGGCGGGTGGAAATTGCCCGCGCCCTGCTGCATGAACCGCGTCTTCTGCTGCTCGACGAAGCCAGTGTCGGACTCGATCCCGCCAGTCGCCTGGCGCTCAACCAGCACATTCGCAACCTGTGCCGCGAGCAGGGCATCAGCGTGCTCTGGACCACCCACTTGCTTGACGAAGTGCAGCCCAGCGATGACTTGCTGATCCTCCATCAAGGCCGGCTGGTCGCCAGCGGGCAGGCCGATGCGTTGAGCCTGGCACACGGCGGCGATCTGGGTTCGGTCTTCACCCGTCTGACCACATCCGGAGCGGCCCGATGAATGCGTACTGGCAATGTTTCAGCGGTATCGTGCTGCGCGAATGGCTGCGTTTCGTGCTGCAACGCACGCGGTTTCTCAGCGCGCTGGTGCGGCCCCTGTTATGGCTGTTGGTGTTCGCCGCGGGTTTTCGCGCCGCCCTTGGCATCGCGATCATCGAGCCCTACGACACCTACATTCCCTATGAGGTGTACATCATTCCCGGCCTGGCCTGCATGATCCTGCTGTTCAACGGCATGCAGGGTTCGCTGTCGATGGTTTACGACCGCGAGATGGGCAGCATGCGCGTGCTGTTGACCAGCCCCCTGCCCCGGACCTTTCTGCTGTGCAGCAAGCTGTTGGCCACGGCGCTGATTTCGTTGTTGCAGGTGTATGCGTTTCTGGCCATTGCCTGGGTCTACGGCGTGCAACCGCCGGCCATGGGCCTGCTGTTGGCCTTGCCGGCGTTGTTGCTGGTGGCGTTGATGCTCAGTGCCCTGGGCCTTTTGCTGTCGAACGCGATCCGCCAGCTGGAGAACTTTGCCGGGGTGATGAATTTCGTGATCTTCCCGCTGTTTTTCCTGTCGTCGGCCCTGTACCCGCTGTGGAAGATGCGCGAGTCCAGTGAGTGGTTGTATTGGTTATGCGCCCTGAACCCGTTCACCCATGCCGTGGAACTGGTGCGGTTTGCCTTGTATGAACGCTTCAATGCCCTGGCGCTGGCGGTGTGCGTGGGGCTGACCCTGCTGTTTTCGCTACTGGCCGTGCTGACGTTCAACCCGCAACACGCCGCCCTGCGCAAATCCGGCTGACAGCCCCTCTGCAGGACCAAAATTACTACTTTAGTACTGGTTTTCCTGTCTATGGTCGCATTCCAAACGCAGCACGACTGGCATGTAATGGGCTCATAACGATAAG
Organism: Pseudomonas moorei; assembly: GCF_008801475.1. Lineage (GTDB taxonomy): Bacteria > Pseudomonadota > Gammaproteobacteria > Pseudomonadales > Pseudomonadaceae > Aquipseudomonas > Aquipseudomonas moorei. Next base: position 500,197 of record NZ_VZPP01000003.1, read on the forward strand.
GACTGAACCCATGCCGCATGCCCCACATCGCCTGCTGCGTCTCTCTCTTGCTGCGTTGGCGCTGAGCCTGTGGCTGGGCAACGCCCACGCTCAAGCCCCGCTGTTTTCCGCAGAGGGCTATCGCATCGACCTGTACCGCAGCCCGACGCCGGACCAGCTGCAGGGCGCGACACTCGTCGACACCCCGGCCCTGCAAAGCCTGCTTGAACAATCCCCGCGCCCGCTGCTGATCGACGTCTACCGCCGGCAATGGCTGCAAGGCCGCTTCATCGAAGACACGCCCCACGAAAACCTGCCCGGCAGCCATTGGCTGGCCAACACCGGTGACGGTGAGCTGACGCCACAGTGGCAGGACTATTTCACTGACAACCTGAAAAAACTGACCGCCGGTGACCCGACGCAACCGCTGGTCTTTTACTGCCGCTCCGACTGTTGGTTGAGCTGGAACGCGGTCAAACGCGCGGCCACCCTGGGCTATAAGACACTGTATTGGTACCGTGACGGAGTGGACGCCTGGCAGGCGGCCAACCTGCCGGTGACGCCGGCCCGGCCCGAACCCTTTCCCTGAGCTTTACGCGTGCGTGTTGTTGCCACACCATAATCAAAATAATGAGGTGAAAGGCTATGTACAAAATTCTGATTGCCGATGATCACCCGCTGTTTCGCGAAGCCATCCACAACGTCATCAGCGACGGCTTTGCCGGCAGCGAAGTGATGGAAACCGCCGACCTGGACAGCGCCCTGGCCCTGACCCGGGAGCACGATGACCTGGACCTGATCCTGCTCGACCTGAACATGCCCGGCATGCACGGGCTCAATGGCTTGATCAACCTGCGCAACGAAGCGCCGACCATTCCGGTGGTGATCGTGTCTGCCGAGCAAGACAAGCAAATCGTCCTGCAGGCCATCACTTACGGCGCGGTGGGGTTCATCACCAAATCCTCGCCCCGCAGCCAGATGACCGACGCGATCCAACAGATTCTCAACGGCAATGTCTACTTGCCCCCGGACATTATCCGCTCGGCCAGAGCCGGCACCCACCGGCGAATGAATGACACCCCAAGCTTCCCGCCGGAGCTGCTCCAGGCCCTGACCCGCAAGCAATTGCAGGTGCTGGAACGCATGACCAAGGGCGAGTCCAACAAACAGATCGCCTACACCCTGGAAATCGCCGAAACCACGGTCAAGGCCCACGTCTCGGCGATCCTGCGCAAGCTCAACGTGCACAACCGGGTGCAGGCAATCCTGAGTGCCGGGGACATTGATTTCGGGTCGTATTTGCGGCGGTGAGTCTGCCTGAAGACCGCATCGCGGCTATCGTCGGAACGCCGCCCGGAGCAGGCTCGCGCCTACAGGGGGGGCACCCACACCGGGGAAATCAAGGCCGAGCGAGCAAATGGCTCATGGCTGTCTTGAGCTTCATCGGCCGTACCGGCTTGTGCATCAGGGTGTGCCCCAGTTCGCGGATCTGCTGCTTGAGCTCATTGCTGTAGTTGGCGGTGATCATCATCGCCGGGATCGGTTTGCCGCGCCGGGCATTGATCCGGGCTACGGCGTCCACACCGTTCTGATCGTTGTCCAGGTGATAGTCGGCGATCAGCAAGTCCGCGTCGGCGTGGTAGTTGTCCACTTGCCGTGCCAGGTCTTCCTCCGACAGCGCCGTGACCACTCGGCAGCCCCAGCCCTCCAGCAGCGTGCGCATGCCAGCACAGATGGTCGCATCGTTGTCCAGCACCCAGACCCGTGCCCCGCGCAGCCGCTCGAGCATCGGCTCGCTCATCGGCAAACCGGGGGCTGCTTGCGGGGCGGTGGCGCTTAACGGCACTTCGACGCAAAACATCGAGCCCTTGCCCGGCCATGAGCGCACCTGGACCCTATGCCCGAGAATGCCGGCGATTTTTTCGACGATCGCCAGGCCCAGCCCGAGGCCGCGATCCTGATCCGGGCGTTGCACATCGCCACGCTTGAACTCCTGGAAAATCTCCTCCAGACGGTTTTCGGCAATGCCCATGCCGCTGTCCCAGACCTGAATCGACAGGCGCTGGTGATGGCGCCTGCAACCCAGTACCACGCGACCGCTGTAGGTGTAGCGAATGGCATTGCTCAGCAGGTTGCGCAGGATGCGCGCCAACAACTGGATATCGCTGCGCACCAGTGCCGAACAGGCGATGAAATGCAGCTCCAGGCCTTCGCTGCGGGCGACCTGGGTGTATTCCGCCGCCAGGGTGTCCAACAGCTCGCTCAGGGCGAACGGCGCGATGTCAGCCTTGATCACCCCGGCATCGAGCTTGGAAATATCCACCAGGGTGCCCAAAAGGTTTTCCACGTCTTCCAGGGAGTTGCTGACATTGCGCACCAGCACCTCGTTGCTGGTCGCTTCCCGGCGTTCCAGCAAGGCGCTGGTGAACAACCGCGCCGCGTTCAAGGGTTGCAGCAGGTCATGGCTGACGGCCGCGAGAAACTTGGTCTTCGACAGATTGGCTTGCTCGGCCTCCTGCTTGGCCTCGCGCAAACGTGATTCGACCCGGCGACGCTCCTCGATCTCACGCAGCAACTGGTCGTTGAGGGTGGTCAGTTCGGCGGTGCGTTCGCGCACCCGCAGCTCCAGATTCTGATAGGCCTGGTGCAACGCCTCGGCGGTACGGCGGCGTTCAGTGATGTCGCGGATCAATACGAAAATCCCCACCACCTCACCGCTGGCCAGCCGATTGGGCACGTAGGAACGCAGCATGTAGCGTTCCTGGTTATTGACGTTGGTTTCGGCGACCTCGAAGGTCACGCTTTCGCCGGCCAACGCCCTGGCCACGTAGGACTCCAGGCGCTGGTAATGTTGCTCGCTGTGCACTTCGCGCAAGCGTTGGCCGAGCATCACGCCCCGTGGCCAGCAGTACCACTCCTCGTAGACCTTGTTGGTGAATTCGTAGACCAGATCGGCATTCAGATAGGCGATCAATGCCGGCACATGGTCGGTGATCAGGCGAATCCAGCGCTCGCTTTCGCTCAGGGCTTCGGCGTGCTGGTAGCGTTCGGTGATGTCGGTGAAGGTGTTGACGAATCCGCCCATGGGCAGCGGATGGGTGCGAATCTCCAGGACCCGGCCATCGTAAAGGCGTTGCTCGCATTCCTGCATGGGCCGCCCGTTGGCGTCGCGGCTGGTCGGGGTCAGCAGGGTCAATTCGCTGTCGGCGATCACTTCGGCAAACGGTCTATGCGCCGCTACCGGTGCCAGGCCACTGAGTTCGAGAAACCGGCGATTCCACAGTTCCAGGATGCCGTCGGCGTTGACCATCGCCACCCCTTGGGAAAGGTTGTCCACCGCCCGTTGCAACAGATGCGACTTCTGCGCCACTGCTTGCTCGCGGCGCACGGTTTCGCTGAGTTTGACGTCGGTGATGTCGGTGAACAGGATCACCCGCCCGCCTTCCTGGGTCGGCCGCTCGCTGACCTGCAACCAGCGACCATCCTGCAGGCGATACAACAGGTTTTCGTCGGCATGCCCGCGCGGCTCTTCGCTGAACAGGCCGTTGTTCATCATCAGGCGCTTGACCTCGGTCAGGCGCATACCGGCGTTGATCCGTACCCGGCTGTTGCTCCAGAAGGCCTTGAAGCGGCTGTTGAACAGGACGATGCATTGCTGGGCATCGAACAGCACGAAGGCGTCGGAGATGCTCTCGATCGCGTCGATAAGGTGTCGATGAGCCGTTTCCGCGCGCAAGCGTGCTTCACTGAGCAAATGGTTGCCCGCCTTGAGTTCGGCCATGGCCTGGTTCAATGCGTCGGTGCGTTCCCGCACCTGCTCGGCCAGCACCACCGAATGCTGGAACGCGGCGTAGGGATCATTGCCCCGGGTGATGCCAGACTCGATGCGTTCAATCAACGCGGCGTTGATGCGTTGCAGCTTCTGATTGTCGTGTTGCAGGCCGGCGATCTGCGCCCGTAGCTCAGCGCAGTCCGAGGGAACGCCCTCGGGCAATGGCGACCCCGGTGAACGTTTGGTTGATGTGCATGCCATTGAACTGTTCTCCGTAGGTGTTGAACCCCATCACCCGCTGCTCGCGCAAAAAAGCGCCGATCCGTTCCAGGCTACCGTCGTCCTCCAGCTCCAGGCGGCGCAGAAAACAGTCGCAGCCAATGGTCAGCAGTAAATCACCGAGGCGTTCCTGCAAGCCGTCGAACAGGCTCTGCAGGTTCGGCAGCATTGGGCCGGGGGTCATGGCGGTGAGGACGATGCCGTTCTCCACGGCGCAATAGAAACTCAGGCTCAAATCGGCATGAACCTGCTGAATGGCGCGCACGTAATACTGCTCGTTGATCCGCACCGCCAAGGGATGCGCGGCGAAGATCCGGTGATCGAGTTCGGCCACTGGCACCCCGATGTGTCGGGCGTACTCGGCGGCGGCCGGCTCGGCATTGAGTTCGAAGACCCGCCGCGAAGCGCTGTCGGCCCCGGTGACCACCAGTTTTTCCTCCCGGGGCAGGATGTGATGGGTGGTGAACACTTCGAAGTCCAGCCAGGTATTGACCAGCACCACCACCGCCGCGCCGCTGTGAAACTCACCGTCGAAGTAGACATGGGTGTGGGTCAGGTAGTTGTCGTCGCCGGCCGAACCGCCGAAATGCGGAATGTCGCCCAGCGCGGCGCTCAAGGCCGCCAGGACCATTTCTTCGCGGCTGGACAGGCCGTCGAGCAAGGTCAGGGCAAAGCTGTTGCCCTTGATCGGTGCCAGGGTGTTGCTGCGACAGCCGCCGACCAGGCGCTCGACCATTTGCTGGGCGTCGATCAGGCTGAAGCGTTCCATCTCGTCGATCAGTTCGAGGGCGATGGAGAAGTGCCGGTGATCGAAACCGACCGCCGTCACGCAATTGCGCCCATACCCCAGCGGAGTGATTTCCCCGGCGCTGGTGCAGCCCGCCAAACGAATGCCGCCGAAGCTTTGTTGCAAGGCCTGCCCCAGCGCCTGCAAATCGTACTCGGCGGAACAGAAGAACAGCACGAAGCCCAGGTGCGGGTGCAACAACTGCCGTGCCAGCTCCTGCGCCACTTGCAGGGCATCGGTGGCCTGGGACATCGCGCTGACGATACCTTCGTTCTGGACCTCCTGCATCGTCGCCCCCCCGCAGGTGCGTGTGTATGAGGTACGAGTGTACGAAGCCAGCGGGAAGCGACCTATGCTACTTGGGTAGCGGGTAGTCGCTTCAATGGGATGAGAGGGGGACGGATTGGGCCGTGACGCGCACAGCCATCAGGCTCGGGAGCGCTTCTTCGCTGCGCGCCACAGGCCCCGGCTACATGGCTGCCTTCAAAAGCATGTAGGCCGCGACCACCAGGCAGATGCTGGCAAAGCCCACCTGCAATGCCCGGGCGGGCACCCGTGCGCTGAGTTTTCGGCCGATGATCATGCCGACGATGCTCGAGGCAATGAACGCATAGCCCAGACCATCGATGCGAACCCCGGCATGCAAGGCGCCGATCACGCCGATGGCCGAGATCAGGCTGATCACCATCAAAGAGGTGGCGATGATTCCGCGCATCTGCACATCGGTCAGTTGCTTGAAGGCCGGGACAATCAGGAATCCGCCCCCCACGCCCAACAGACCCGAGACCACACCGGTCACTGCGCCGAGGGCCGCGAGGGTCGCGGTGCACTTGGCGGTCCAGGAAAACCGCCCGGTGTGCTGGTCGAGCATGCAGTTTTTCTGGCCCCAGTTGGCGTGACCGTGATCGCTCGGGCCCTCTTCCTGGCGCTCACGACGCAACATCCGTCCGGCCACCATGACCATCAGCAGGCTGAACAGGATCATCAGGATTTTTTCCGGCATCTGATGGGCGAAATAGATCCCGACCGGCGAAAAGACCGCCCCCAGCAGGGCAATCAGCAGGGCGGCGCGGTAACGCACCAGGCCATGGCGCAAACCATCAAGCGCCCCGACCGCTGCCGCGCTGCCCACCGCAAACAGCGCGACGGGCGCGGCCTGGGTCATGCTCCAGCCCAGCCCCAGTACCAGCGCGGGAACCGCAAGAATCCCGCCGCCGGCACCGGTCAAGCCGAGCACCAATCCCATCACCACCCCAAAAAAACTCGCCAGCCCCATAAAACACTCATGATCCACGGAAAAAGCCGGGAACGCCCGGTATCGATTGAGTGACAGGATAGAGCCCGCACGGCTTTTTTACCGCATGGATTCGACTCGGGGCTGGTCAACCCGGTGAGAATGAAACTACCCTCAATGCTCTACCAAACAGAAACCGCCCCCATGCCCGCCTTGATTGAAGCCTTCCTCGACCCTGCCTCGTCGACCTACAGTTACGTGATCTACGAAGCCGATGGCAGCCAGTGCGCAATCGTCGACCCGGTGCTCGACTACGACCCGGCCGCCGGGCGCACCGCCACCACCCAGGCCGACCGGATCATCGCTTTCGTTCGCCAACATCAGTTGCAGGTGCAATGGCTGCTGGAAACCCACGCCCATGCCGACCACCTGTCGGCCGCGCCCTATTTGCGTCGGGAACTGGGCGGCAAGATTGCCATCGGCGCGTCAATCAGCAAGGTCCAGAACGTGTTCAAGGCACTGTTCAATCTTGAACCGGAGTTCTGCGTGGACGGTTCGCAGTTCGACCATCTGTTCGCCCCGGACGAGTCCTTCAACATCGGCAACCTCAAGGCCACCGCGCTGCATGTTCCTGGCCACACCCCGGCGGACATGGCCTATCTCATCGACGGCGAGCAGATCCTGGTGGGCGATACGCTGTTCATGCCGGACGTGGGCACCGCCCGTTGCGACTTCCCCGGCGGCAACGCTCATCACCTGTACGCTTCGATCCAGAAACTGCTGGCCTTCCCGGCCGATGTGAAACTTTACGTCTGCCACGACTACCCGCCGGAAGGTCGGCAAGCGCAATGCCAGACCACCGTTGGCGAACAACGAAAAAGCAATATCCATGTGCATGACGGCATCGACGAAGGCACCTTCGTCGCCATGCGCACCCACCGTGACGCCGGGTTGGGCATGCCGACGCTGTTGCTGCCGGCGATCCAGGTGAATGTGCGGGCGGGGAACATGCCGCCGGCGGAAGACAATGGCGTGGTCTACCTGAAAATCCCGCTGAATAAACTCTGACTGCAGGTGCATGGCTTTTCGGCGATGGCGGTGTGTCAGGCGACGTTGATGTTGACTGTGCAGACGCCATCGCGGGCAAGCCACGCTCCCACAGGGGTTGTGGGTGTCTGCGGACGTTTTCGGTTGTTCAGGTGCCCAGGGTCAACCCGTTGGCCGGCAACGGCAGCGCGGTCTTGTAGCGCACCTGCTTGAGCGCAAAGCTCGAACGGATATTCGCCACCCCCGGCACCTTGGTCAGAAAGTCCATCATGAAGCGCTCCAGCGACTGGATGGTCGGTACCAGCACGCGGATCAGATAATCCGGGTCGCCCGCCATCAGGTAGCACTCCATGACTTCCGGGCGATCGGAAATCGCCTCTTCGAAATGCTGCAACGCCTCCTCCACCTGCTTTTCCAGGCTGACATGGATGAACACGTTCACGTGCAGCCCCAGCAGGTCGGCATCGAGCAGGGTCACTTGCTCGCGAATCAGACCCAGTTCCTCCATCGCCTTGACCCGGTTGAAACAGGGGGTCGGCGAGAGGTTCACCGAGCGTGCGAGGTCGGCATTGGTGATCCGCGCGTTCTCCTGAAGGCTGTTGAGAATGCCGATATCGGTACGGTCCAGTTTGCGCATGAGACAAAACCACCTGTTTTTTATGTTTATGCAGATTTTTTATCTGTAAATGATCTTGAGCGCAACGAAACAGAGAGAAATATTCTTCTTGGCCGGGCCTATGATGTTTGTAGGACAAAATTTCTTCTACAAGAACGAAATCTGTCAGCTCACTACAAGAAATTCACAAGATCGAGCGTAGAAGCCATGAACCAAGCGTACGAACCGCTGCGTCTGCACGTTCCCGAACCTTCGGGCCGTCCCGGCTGCAAAACCGACTTCTCCTACCTGCGTCTGACCGACGCCGGCACGGTGCGCAAACCCTCCATTGACGTTGAACCCGCCGATACCGCCGATCTGGCAAAGGGCCTGATTCGCGTGCTCGACGACCAGGGCAATGCCCTCGGCCCATGGGCTGAAGGCGTGCCGGTCGAGATCCTGCGCAAAGGCATGCGCGCCATGCTCAAGACGCGGATCTATGACAACCGAATGGTGGTCGCCCAGCGCCAGAAGAAAATGTCGTTCTACATGCAGAGCCTCGGCGAAGAAGCCATCGGCAGCGGCCAGGCCCTGGCGTTGAACATCGACGACATGTGCTTCCCGACCTACCGTCAGCAAAGCATCCTGATGGCCCGCGAAGTGCCGCTGGTGGGCCTGATCTGCCAACTGCTGTCCAACGAGCGCGATCCGCTCAAGGGCCGTCAGTTGCCGATCATGTACTCGGTCAAGGACGCGGGTTTCTTCACCATCTCCGGCAACCTCGCCACCCAGTTCGTGCAAGCGGTGGGCTGGGGCATGGCCTCGGCGATCAAGGGCGACACCAAAATCGCCTCCGCGTGGATCGGCGACGGCGCCACCGCCGAATCGGACTTCCACACTGCCCTGACCTTCGCCCATGTGTACCGCGCGCCGGTGATCCTCAACGTGGTCAACAACCAGTGGGCGATCTCCACCTTCCAGGCCATCGCCGGTGGCGAAGCGACCACCTTCGCCGGTCGTGGCGTGGGTTGCGGCATCGCCTCGCTGCGGGTCGATGGCAACGATTTCTATGCGGTCTACGCCGCTTCTGCCTGGGCTGCCGAACGCGCCCGCCGCAACCTCGGCCCGACCATGATCGAATGGGTCACCTACCGTGCCGGCCCGCACTCGACCTCCGACGATCCGTCCAAATACCGCCCTGCCGACGACTGGAGCCACTTCCCGTTGGGCGACCCGATCGCGCGCCTCAAGCAACACCTGATCAAGGTCGGCCACTGGTCCGAAGAGGAACACGCCGCGGTCAGCGCCGAACTGGAAGCCGAAGTGATCGCCGCGCAGAAGGAAGCCGAACAGTACGGCACCCTCGCCGGTGGCCAGATTCCGAGCGCCGCGACCATGTTCGAAGACGTCTACAAAGAGATGCCGGAGCACTTGAAGCGCCAGCGTCAGCAACTGGGGATCTGACATGAACGATCACAACAACAATATTCAGTTGGACACCGCCATGACCACGACCACCATGACCATGATCCAGGCCCTGCGCTCGGCCATGGATGTGATGCTCGAACGTGACGACAATGTCGTGGTGTTCGGCCAGGACGTCGGCTACTTCGGTGGCGTGTTCCGTTGCACCGAAGGCCTGCAGGCCAAGTACGGCACCTCGCGGGTGTTCGATGCGCCGATCTCCGAGAGCGGTATCGTCGGTACTGCCGTGGGCATGGGCGCCTACGGACTGCGTCCGGTGGTGGAGATCCAGTTCGCCGACTACGTCTACCCGGCCTACGACCAGATCATTTCCGAAGCCGCCCGCCTGCGTTATCGCTCGGCCGGCGAGTTCACCGCGCCGCTGACCCTGCGCATGCCCTGCGGCGGCGGCATCTACGGCGGCCAGACCCACAGCCAGAGCATCGAAGCACTGTTCACTCAAGTGTGCGGCCTGCGCACCGTCATGCCATCCAACCCCTACGATGCCAAGGGCCTGTTGATCGCCTCCATCGAAAACGATGACCCGGTGATCTTCCTTGAGCCCAAGCGCCTGTACAACGGCCCGTTCGATGGCCACCACGACCGTCCGGTGACCCCTTGGTCGAAACACCCCGCCGCTCAGGTTCCGGACGGCTACTACACCGTGCCGCTGGACGTGGCCGCCATCGCCCGTCCGGGCAAGGATGTCACCGTTCTGACCTACGGCACCACGGTGTACGTGTCGCTGGTCGCCGCCGAAGAAAGCGGCGTGGATGCCGAAGTCATCGACCTGCGCAGCCTGTGGCCGCTGGACCTGGAAACCATCGTCAAGTCGGTGAAGAAAACCGGGCGCTGCGTGATCGTTCACGAAGCCACCCGTACTTGCGGTTTCGGTGCCGAACTGACAGCGCTGGTGCAAGAGCACTGCTTCCACCACCTGGAAGCGCCGATCGAACGCGTCACCGGTTGGGACACCCCCTACCCGCACGCGCAGGAGTGGGCGTATTTCCCTGGTCCGTCCCGAGTGGGCGCGGCTTTGAAACGGGTCATGGAGGTCTGAATGGGCACGCACGTCATTAAAATGCCGGACATTGGCGAAGGCATTGCAGAAGTTGAATTGTCGGTATGGCACGTCAAGGTCGGCGACATGGTCGTCGAAGATCAGGTGCTGGCCGATGTCATGACCGACAAGGCGATGGTCGATATCCCGTCGCCGGTGCATGGCAAAGTCATCGCCCTTGGCGGTCAACCGGGCGAAGTCATGGCGGTCGGCAGTGTGCTGATCAGCATTGAAGTCGAAGGTGCGGGCAACGTTAAAGAGTCGGCTCAGCCAGCGGCCCCTGTCAAAGAAGCAGCGGTTGCAGCCCCGAAAGTGGAAGCCGTGGTCGAAAGCAAACCAGTCGCAGCCGCGGCGCCACGCCCGGCCGTGTGCCAGGGCCCGATGGTGGCCCGTGAAGCGAATGAGCGTCCGTTGGCGTCCCCGGCCGTGCGCAAGCATGCGCTGGACCTGGGCATCCAGTTGCGTCTGGTACGCGGCACCGGCCCGGCCGGTCGGGTGTTGCACGAAGACCTCGAGACCTACCTGGCCCAGGGCCAGTCGAATGCGTCGAGCGTCAGCAGCGCTTACGCCCAGCGCAACGATGAACAGCAGATCCCGGTGATCGGCATGCGCCGCAAGATCGCCCAGCGCATGCAGGACGCCACGCAACGCGCCGCGCATTTCAGCTACGTCGAAGAAATCGACGTCACCGCCGTGGAAGAGCTGCGCGCGCACCTCAACGAAAAACACGGCGCCACTCGCGGCAAGCTGACCTTGCTGCCCTTCCTGGTCCGCGCCCTGGTCGTTGCCCTGCGCGACTTCCCGCAAATCAACGCCCGTTACGACGACGAAGCCCAGGTCATCACCCGCCTCGGCGCGGTGCATGTGGGGATCGCCACCCAGGCCGACATCGGCTTGATGGTCCCGGTGGTGCGCCACGCCGAAGCCCGCAGTCTGTGGGACAGCGCGGCAGAAATCGCCCGTCTGGCCACGGCCGCACGCAATGGCAAGGCCAGCCGCGATGAACTGTCCGGTTCGAGCATCACCCTGACCAGCCTCGGCGCGTTGGGCGGCATCGTCAGTACGCCGGTGCTGAACCTGCCGGAAGTGGCGATTGTCGGCGTGAACAAAATCGTCGAACGGCCAATGGTGATCAAAGGCCAGATCGTGATTCGCAAGATGATGAACCTCTCCAGCTCCTTCGATCACCGCGTGGTCGACGGCATGGACGCGGCGCAATTCATCCAGGCCGTGCGTGGCCTGCTCGAACAACCCGCCACCCTGTTTGTGGAGTAAGTCATGCAAACTCTGAACACCACGCTGCTGATCATCGGCGGCGGCCCCGGCGGTTACGTGACGGCGATCCGTGCCGGCCAGTTGGGCATCGCGACCATTCTGGTAGAAGGGCAATCCCTGGGCGGCACCTGCCTGAACATCGGCTGCATTCCATCCAAGGCACTGATCCACGTCGCCGAGCAGTTTCACCAGACGCAACAGCACAGCCAGCATTCGGCCCTGGGCATCAGCGTGTCGGCGCCGACCCTGGACATCGGCAAGAGCGTCGAGTGGAAGGACGGCATCGTTGATCGCCTGACCACCGGCGTCGCCGCGCTGCTGAAAAAGAACAAGGTCCAGGTCATTCAAGGCTGGGCCAAGGTCATCGACGGCAAGACCGTCGAAGTCGGCGACACCCGCATTCAATGTGAGCACCTGGTGCTGGCCACGGGTTCGAAGAGCGTTAACCTGCCGATGCTGCCAATTGGCGGGCCGATCATTTCGTCCACCGAAGCCCTGGCACCGAAATCGATACCGAAACGGCTGATTGTGGTCGGTGGCGGTTACATCGGCCTGGAACTGGGCATCGCTTATCGCAAGCTCGGTGCCGAGGTGAGCGTGGTCGAGGCGCAGGAGCGGATTCTGCCGGCCTACGACGCCGAACTGACCCAGCCGGTGCACGAAGAACTGAAAAAGCTCGGCGTGAAGCTTTACTTGAAGCACAGCGTTCAAGGCTTTGATTCCAAAGCAAATACCCTGCAAGCTCTGGCCCCCAACGGCGACACCCTGAACCTGGAAACCGATCAGGTACTGGTGGCCGTCGGCCGCAAGCCGAACACCCAGGGCTGGAACCTTGAAGCGCTGGACCTCGCGATGAACGGCTCGTCGATCAAGATCGACAACCGCTGCCAGACCAGCATGCGTAACGTCTACGCCATCGGCGACCTCAGCGGCGAACCGATGCTCGCGCACCGGGCCATGGCCCAGGGCGAGATGGTCGCCGAGCTGATCAGCGGCAAGTCCCGCGAGTTCAACCCGACGGCCATCGCTGCGGTGTGCTTCACCGACCCGGAATTGGTGGTGGTCGGCCAGACGCCGGACGAAGCCAAGGCTGCCGGACTGGACTGCATCGTTTCCAGCTTCCCGTTCGCCGCCAATGGCCGGGCGATGACCCTGGAGTCGAAAAGCGGCTTCGTGCGCGTGGTTGCCCGTCGCGACAATCATGTGATTGTCGGTTGGCAGGCGGTAGGCGTCGGGGTGTCCGAGTTGTCCACGGCCTTTGCGCAAAGCCTGGAGATGGGCGCGCAACTGGAGGACATCGGCGGCACGATTCATGCGCACCCGACGCTGGGCGAGGCGGTGCAGGAAGCGGCATTGCGGGCGCTGGGGCACGCGTTGCATTTGTAAATGCGCCCCCTGTGGCGAGGGAGCTTGCTCCCGTTGGGCTGCGAAGCGGCCCCAAACCTGCCACTGCGGAACATCTGATGCACCACAGTGGCAGTTTTTACCAGTGCTGCGCACTGGAGCGGGAGCAAGCTCCCTCGCTACAAAAGGGGGTGAAACATGCGAGAACAATGGGAGTTTAATAAGCAAGCTACGATTTTTGCCTATCCCCCCATCGTCCGGGCTGCGAAACCGGCCCGGAATGAAGTATTGTTGTGCCCATCCGGAAAAACGTCAGAAGCCTTGAACCGTTTCGGCGGTTGTTAAGTGATAGAGGGTGTCATGGGTAACGAGAGCATCAATTGGGACAAGCTGGGTTTTGACTACATCAAGACCGACAAGCGCTATCTGTCGCACTGGCGTAATGGCGAGTGGGACAAAGGCACCCTGACCGAAGACAACGTGCTGCACATCAGCGAAGGCTCCACGGCCCTTCACTATGGCCAGCAATGTTTCGAAGGCCTGAAGGCCTATCGTTGCAAGGACGGCTCGATCAACCTGTTCCGTCCGGACCAGAACGCCGCGCGCATGCAACGCAGTTGCGCCCGCCTGCTGATGCCGCACGTGTCCACCGAGCAGTTCATCGAAGCGTGCAAGGAAGTGGTTCGCGCCAACGAGCGTTTCATTCCGCCTTACGGCACCGGCGGCGCGCTGTACCTGCGTCCGTTCGTGATCGGCGTCGGCGACAACATCGGCGTGCGTACCGCACCCGAGTTCATCTTCTCGATCTTCTGCATCCCGGTAGGCGCCTACTTCAAGGGTGGCCTGACCCCGCATAACTTCCTGATCTCCAGCTACGACCGCGCCGCCCCGCAAGGTACCGGTGCGGCCAAGGTCGGTGGCAACTACGCGGCCAGCCTGATGCCGGGCTCCCAGGCCAAGAAGGCGCATTTCGCCGACGCGATCTACCTGGATCCAATGACCCACAAGAAGATCGAGGAAGTCGGTTCGGCCAACTTCTTCGGGATCACCCACGACAACAAGTTCGTGACCCCGAACTCGCCATCCGTGCTGCCGGGCATCACCCGTCTGTCGCTGATCGAACTGGCGAAAACCCGCCTGGGCCTGGAAGTTGTCGAAGGCGACGTGTTCATCGACAAGCTGTCGGACTTCAAGGAAGCCGGTGCCTGCGGTACTGCTGCGGTGATCACGCCGATCGGCGGAATCAGCTACAACGACCACCTGCATGTGTTCCACAGCGAAACCGAAGTCGGCCCGATCACCCAGAAGCTCTACAAAGAGTTGACCGGCGTGCAAACCGGCGACATCGAAGCGCCAGCAGGCTGGATTGTCAAGGTCTGACCTGACGCCAGATGCACAAAAGCCCCCCATCGGCCTGCCGATGGGGGGCTTTGTTTTAAGCGTGTTTTGCGTCTTTCGTTCGACAAGGCGAGCTAACGCTCGAACTCGTTATTTGCTGGCACACGCGCTGCCCTGTGGGAGCCAGCCTGCTGGCGATGGTCGTCAACGATAACGCGTGTTACCTGGTTAAACGCTGCGCAGTTCTACCGTCAGGTGGGACAGTTCATGCACCGGCGCCAGGCGTTCGCGGATGGTGTCGGCGCTGATGTTCGCCGCCGCCACGACACTGACGATCGCCGCCCGTGCCTGCGGGCCGACCTGCCAGACATGCAGGTCGCTGATGCGCACATCGTCTGAAGACTCAAGCAACTCGCGAATTTCCTCAGCGACGTGTTCGTCCGTGGCGTCCAGTAGTACGGCGGCGCTGTCGCGCATCAATCCGAGCGCCCATTTCGCAATCACGATCGCGCCGACAATCCCCATCACCGGGTCGAGCCAGACCCAGCCCAGATAGCGCCCCGCCAGCAAGGCGGCAATCGCCAGGATCGAGGTCAGGGCGTCGGCCAGTACATGCACGTAAGCCGAGCGCAGGTTGCTGTCATGATGGTGATGATGGCCGTGGTCATGGCTGTGCCCGTGATCGTGGTGACCGTGATCGCCCGCCAGCAGGAAGGCACTGACGATGTTCACCACCAGCCCCACCACCGCAATCACTGTCGCCTCGGTGAAGGCCACGGTCGTCGGCTGGAACAGGCGCAGGATGGATTCACCCGCAATGCCGATCGATACCAGCCCCAGCACCATGGCCGAGGCAAACCCGGCCAGATCCCCGACCTTGCCGGTACCAAAGCTGTAACGCGCGTTGTTGGCGTGTCGGCGAGCGAAGCCATAAGCCGCCGCGGCGATGCCCAGGGCTACGGCATGGGTTGCCATATGAAAGCCGTCGGCCAGCAACGCCATCGAACCGGTGATGTAGCCGGCGGCAATTTCGCCGATCATCATTACAAACGTCAGCACCACCACCCATAGGGTGCGGCGGGCATTGTCGTCATGGGAGGCGCCCAGAAACACATGGTCGTGAGAAAAGCGCGCAGCCTGTGGTGTCAGTGTCATGGTTACAGATCTCTATTTCGAATAACGACGAATGGCTTGCAACAAGTCTTCCAGACCTTCGGCACGGGCTTCGTCACTGAGTCCCGGATGTGCGACGTGCTCACGGGCGTGGGCGTCGATGAACTGTTCCAGCAACCCGTTGACCGCCCCGCGGATGGCCGCGACCAAGTGCAACGTCTTGGCGCAATCGGCATCCGATTCAAGCGCGCGCTCCACGGCCTGGACCTGGCCGGCGATGCGCCGCACCCGTTTGAGCAAGTCATCTTTGTGTTCGTGAATGTGCGACATACCTATACCCCCTACCCCTATCTGGCGCGCATAGTCACCGATAGCCCGAGGGTTGGCAAGGCGTTGACGCAAGAATTATTCAGAGAGGTGTATTGGCGCGGTGACGAGCCGGCTCGTACCACCGGCTGTATCGATCAATCGATCAGGCCCACGCGCCCGGCATCCGGCCAGAAAAGCGCGGCCTGCCCACGGTGAACGCCATCGCGGTCAATCAGGGTCCAGACCTTGCCTTCGTGAATCATGAACGGATGCCCATGGCGGTCCACCCGATAACCACTGTAGCCGTGGGCGATGCCACGGGCGCTGACTTGTTCGAGCAGGGTCTGGCGCATGGCCCGGTCCAGCGGCGAGGCACTGAAGCGCGATGGCATGCCCAAAAACTGCTCGCGGGGGTATTTGAAGCAGGTGAGCGCCTGTTCATTGGCGTAAAAGAAGCAGGGATCGGCTTCGCTGCCATGGGCCAGCAGACTGTAAGGCGCGTGGGCGTGCAGCCAGTGCAGGCGTTCGGCGCCCTTCAGCGAGTTTGGCGCCGGCAGGTTTTCGCCGGTCCAGTGCCGATAAGACCGGTCCAGCCATTCAACGGCGGAGTATTCGTCGATGGCCACTATCGGCCTTTCCAGACCATCACGGTCAATCATCACGCGTCAGCACTTCAAGCAATTCAATCTCGAAAATCAGGTTCGAGTTCGGCGTGATCTTGCCCATGCTCCGCTCGCCATAAGCCAGATGCGCCGGTACCAGCAACTTGCGCTTGCCACCGACCTGCATGCCCATGAGGCCCTGATCCCAGCCCTTGATCACGCGACCGGTGCCGATCACGCACTGGAAAGGCTTGCCCCGGCTGTAGGAAGAATCGAATTCCGTGCCGTCTTCCAGCCATCCACGGTATTGGGTGGTGATCAATGCGCCTTTGACGGCCGCTTTACCGTCACCCGGTTGCAGATCGATTACCTGAAGCTCGTCATTCATTGGATTCACTCGTATGCTCTCTCGCCCGAAAAGGGCCTGACCGGCGCCGTTTTCCCAGATCCGCGCTCGATTGGCAACCCTTGCTGCTGTCAAGCGCGGCGTTGAAAGCTGTTTACCGAAGTGTCCTGAAGTAGGATAAACAAACCTCCCCGGACGGTTCACATCGCCATGATGGCCACCCCAGAATGATATTTGTTTCGACCCCTGCTGCCCTTGGCCTGGTAATACTCACGTTGATCATCGTGCTGCTGTGGCGCGAGCGCACATTACGCAAGCAACTGAGCGAATGTCGCACGCTGATCGACCGCCTCTCCGAAGGGCAGAACATCCATCAGGACGGTGACGCCGAGCGCTTCAAGCGCAGCCAGTACTTTGCCCGCATCGGCACCTGGGACTGGGATGTCGACACCGACAGGCTGTACTGGTCAGACGCGATCTACGGCATGTTCGGGTTCAAGATCGGCGAAGTGACCCCCTCCTACACCTTGTTCTGCGCCTGCGTGCATCCGGATGACCGGGTCAGGGTCCGGGCCGGCGAGCTGCGCTGTCTGGAAACCGGTGACAATCACGACGAGGAATACCGTGTGGTCTGGCCCGACGGCACCATCCGCTGGTTGCGCGAGACCGGCAACGTGGTGAAGAACGAGCAGGACGAAACGATCAAGATGATGGGCGTGGTACGCGACATCACCGAAGAAAAGGCTTCCGCCAATTACCTGCGACACCTGGCGCATTTTGACCCGCTGACGGGATTGCCCAACCGGCTGGTGCTCGAAGAGCGCCTGGCCGAAGCGCTGGAACAGGCGCGTATCAGCGATACGCGGGTGGCGCTGGTGTTCGTCGACCTCAACGGCTTCAAGGCGATCAATGACCACTATGGTCACGCCGCCGGCGACCGCGTACTGATTACCACCGCCACCCGCCTCAAGAAGATCCTGCGCGCAACCGACACCGTCGCCCGCATCGGCGGCGATGAGTTCGTGGTCATTCTTCAAGGGCTGCCTCAGGGCCGCTGCCTGCAAGACGAAGCGCGCAGCATCTGTCAGAAAATCTTCGTCGAACTCTCCCCGCCCGTCACCATCGGCAACGACCAGCGCCATATCGGCACCAGCCTGGGCGTGGCCGTGTTCCCCGACCATGCACCGAGCATGGACCGGTTGATCCACGTTGCCGATCTGGCGATGTATGCGGCCAAGCGCAGCGGGAACAATCAGTACCGATTGGGTGATCAGGCGTTGAGCCACAGCCGGGTGGAGTGAGTGCCCGAAAGCATTGATCCGTCCTGCGCATCAATGCATGCCAAAAACGCACTTATCATATCAATCACCCTGTTCCACTATCCGCCCCAATAAGAACCGTGCACCGCCTACAGGCAGTGCACGTCATAAAAGCGGTGGAGTACTTATCGATGACAGCCTCAATTCCGCGCGGACGCTCCCGCGCCAGTGCCATTTTCCGGGTCACCTCGGGCAATTTCCTCGAACAGTTCGATTTTTTCCTTTTCGGTTTCTATGCCACGCAAATTGCGGCCGTGTTCTTCCCGGCCAGCAGCGAGTTCGCTTCCTTGATGATGACCTTTGCCGTGTTCGGCGCAGGCTTCTTGATGCGTCCATTGGGTGCGGTGCTGCTGGGTGCGTACATTGATGATGTGGGTCGGCGCAAAGGGCTGATCGTGACCTTGTCGATCATGGCCAGCGGCACGATCCTGATTGTGCTGGTGCCCGGCTACGAAACCATTGGTTTGTTCGCGCCGGCCCTTGTCCTGATCGGACGGTTGCTGCAAGGGTTTTCGGCGGGCGCGGAGCTGGGCGGCGTCTCGGTGTATCTCTCGGAAATCGCCACACCCGGCAACAAGGGTTTTTTCACCAGTTGGCAGTCAGCCAGTCAGCAAGTGGCAATCGTGGTCGCCGCTGCGCTGGGCTACGGCCTGAACCAATGGATGGCGCCAACGATGGTCGCCGACTGGGGCTGGCGGATCCCGTTTTTTGTCGGCTGCATGATCGTGCCGTTCATCTTCCTGCTGCGTCGTAACCTGGAAGAAACCGAAGAGTTCGCCGCTCGTAAACACCGTCCAGGCATGGGCGAGGTATTGCGTACGCTGGCACAGAACTGGGTGGTCGTATTCGCCGGCATGATGATGGTCGCCTTGACCACCACCGCGTTTTACCTGATCACCGTGTACGCGCCGACCTTCGGCAAAACCGTACTGCACCTGAGTACATCCGATGCGTTGCTGGTGACGTTGCTGGTAGGCGTGTCGAACTTCTTCTGGCTGCCGATTGGCGGCGCGTTGTCCGACCGTATCGGCCGACGCCCGGTGCTGATCGCCATGGCCCTGTTGGCATTGGCCACCACCTATCCGGCGCTGACGTACCTGGTACAGGCACCAAGCTTCCTCAACATGTTGCTGGTGCTGCTGTGGTTGTCGTTCATTTATGGCTTGTACAACGGCGCGATGATCCCGGCGCTGACGGAAATCATGCCGGTGCACGTGCGGGTCGCCGGGTTCTCCCTGGCGTATAGCCTGGCCACCGCCGTGTTTGGCGGATTCACCCCGGCGATGTCGACCCTGCTGATTCAGTACACCGGCGACAAGGCTGCGCCCGGCTACTGGATGAGTTTCGCCGCGCTCTGTGCGTTGTGCGCGACGTTGTACCTGTATCGCCGCGCCAGCGGTCGCCTGCAACCCGCCCTTTCCTGAGCCCGTCTTCGAGAACACACACGATGAAAAAGCTATTCAACGTTGCGGCCCTGAGCCTGCTTCTCAGCCTGGGGCTGAGTACCTTGGCCCAGGCTGAAGAGATCCGCGTGATGACCTCCGGCGGTTTCACCGCCGCCTATAAGATCCTCGGCCCGAAATTCGCCGCAGCCACCGGCAACACTCTCCATACCGATCTTGGCCCATCGATGGGCAAAGCCCCGGAAGCGATCCCCAATCGCCTGGCTCGCGGTGAACAGGCCGATGTCGTGATCATGGTCGGCTACGCCCTCGACGACCTGATCAAGCAAGGCAAGGTCGACCCGGCTTCACGGGTCGAGCTGGCAGACTCGCGAATCGGCCTGGTGGTGCGCGAAGGGGCGCCGAAGCCGGACATCAGTTCCATCGACGGCCTGAAAAAGACCTTGCTCGACGCCAGATCCGTGGCCTATTCCGACAGCGCCAGCGGCGTCTACATTGAACAGCAGCTGTTCAAACGGCTGGGCATCGAAGACCAGCTCAAGCCCAAGTCGACCATGGTCCCGAAAATACCCGTGGGTTCCGTGGTGGCCACCGGCGACTATCAAATGGGCTTTCAGCAGGTGAGCGAATTGCTGCCAGTGCCAGGGGTGAGTTTTGTCGCGAAGATTCCGGAGTCGGTGCAATCGGTGACCCGATTCGCTGCCGGCATTCCGGTGGGGGCGCAACACCCGGCCGAAGCCAAAGCGTTGCTGGCCTATCTGGCATCAGCCCAGGCACAGCCGGATGTGAAAGCCACCGGACTGGATTCGGTCAGTCACTGACAGACGGCGGCTGGACTTTCATTTCCACCACCAGGCGTTCCAGTTCCAGTGCAGCCGGGGTCAGGGTTCGGCCCCGGCGCTTGATCAAACCGACGCTGCGCATCACCTGTGGGTCGGTCAGCGGCACCTGCGTCAGAATCGGGTGATCCGCTGCCGGCATTGCCATCAGCGGCACCGCCGCCACGCCGAGCCCCGCCTCCACCAGGCCGATCATGGTCGTCACATGTCGGGTTTCGCAGATGCTCGGCCGCTGCGGCACCACCCGGGTCAATGCCTGATCCAGTAAAAAACGGTTGCCCGAGGTTTTATCCAGCGAGATGTAATCTTGCTGATAGAACTCATTCCACGTCACGCTGCTGCGCCCGGCCAATGGATGGTCGCGGCGACAGGCCACCACATAACTTTCCTGAACCAGTGGCTCGAAATCCACTTCGGCTTCCTGCGTGCCCATGAAACTCAGGCCGAAATCCGCTTCGCCGTTGACGACCGCACTCAGCACTTCGTGGGCGCTGGAATCCAGCACTTTGACTTTGATCCGTGGAAATTGCCGATGGTAATGAGCGACGACCCGCGGCATGAAGTAGTACGCCGCCGACGGCACGCAAGCGACGGTGACATGGCCCAGGCGCGTCGAGGCGACTTCGCTGATGCCCAGCAACGCGACGTCCAGATCGTCCAGCAGGCGCTCCACGCTCGGCATGAAACCGCGTCCGGCCTGGGTCAGGCTGACCTTGCGCGTGGTGCGTTCAAAGAGCCTCACGCCCAGGGCATCCTCGAGTTTTTCAATGCGCCGGCTCAGGGCCGGCTGGGAAATGCGCACCGTGTCGGCAGCCTTGCGAAAGCTGCCCTGCTCAACCACGGCACGAAAGGCCTGCAAGTCGTTGAGGTCGAAATTGATGGCCATGGTCTGCACTCGCAGAGGAATCGGATTGATCCACTTATTCTATGAATGTAACCAACTAATGCAAAATGTAACGAGATTGAACCCATCAAAACAAAATAAACACGACAGCCCAGTTTGTGACCAATTGGTTTCAGTTGTGAACTCCGAGTCGGTACGTGTCGATATCAGGCAAGGGGGTGGCGCGAACAGGCTACTGAATCGTCGGACAAGCCGGGTAAGGTGGCGCGTCTTTTCATCTAAATATCCACATCCCGATTATGGGTTTGATAAGAACTGCAGCGTTTGAAGGGTGCCGTTCTCAGGACGGGACAACAGGCAACGAATGATGATTCGTAGCTTGCATCAATTCGCTTAAATGTCGATCAGCAGAGAAAATAACCAATGGTTAGCCCGAGCTCCAAGGATTCGAATGGCCAATTGGCGCAGGGCTTCAAGCCTCGTCACGTAACAATGCTCTCAATCGCCGGTATCATCGGCGCCGGTTTATTCGTTGGCTCAGGACATGCCATTGCCGCTGCTGGCCCGGCGGTCCTGCTGGCCTATCTTTTCTCTGGCCTGCTCGTCGTCCTGGTCATGCGCATGCTCGGTGAAATGGCGGTGGCGAACCCGGACACAGGCTCGTTTTCCACCTATGCCGACCAGGCAATAGGTCGCTGGGCCGGCTTCACCATCGGTTGGTTGTACTGGTGGTTCTGGGTGCTGGTGATCCCTATCGAAGCACTGGCTGCCGGCCATGTTCTGAACCAGTGGTTCCCCCAGATCGATGCCTGGCTGTTCGCCCTGGTGTCGATCATTGCGTTGGTCATCACCAATCTGTTCAGTGTCTCCAAGTACGGCGAATTCGAATTCTGGTTCGCCATGGCCAAGGTGGTGGCGATCATCGGTTTCATCGGCGTGGGTTTTGCCGTATTGATGGGCTGGATTCCCGATCGGGAAGTCAGCGGTTTGAGCGGCCTGATGGCCGAGCATGGAGGATTTGCCCCCAACGGACTGTCGGCGGTAGTCGGCGCTTTCATCACCATCATGTTCAGCTTCATTGGTACTGAAGCGGTCACCATCGCCGCCGCCGAATCCGACAATCCGTCGCAGAATATTGCCAAGGCCACCCGTTCGGTGATCTGGCGCATCGGCGTGTTCTACCTGTTGTCGATTTTCGTGGTCATCTCCGTGGTGCCTTGGAACGATCCGCTGCTGGCCCAGGTAGGCTCCTATCAGCGGGCACTGGAAATCATGAACATTCCCCACGCCAAGTTCATGGTGGACGTGGTGGTGCTGATCGCGGTGGCCAGTTGCATGAACTCCTCGATCTACATTGCCTCGCGCATGCTGTACTCGCTGGGCCGTCGTGGCGATGCGCCAAAGGCGCTGAAGGCGACCTCCTCCGAAGGCGTGCCGCGAGCAGCAGTCATCGCCAGCACCGTGCTGGGCGCAGGGATCACAGTATGGAGCTACTTCATGCCCGCCGGGCTGTTTGAGTTCCTGCTGGCCAGTTCCGGCGCGATTGCCCTGGTGGTGTACCTGGCCATTGCGGTTTCGCAATTGCGCATGCGCCGGATGTTGCGTCGGCAGAACATCGAGCTGACCTTTCGCATGTGGCTATTTCCGTGGCTCACCTGGTTGGTGATCGTGTTCATCTGCGCGGCACTGGCTGTGATGATGGCCACCCCTGAACACCGTACCGAAGTGAGCACGACTATTGGACTGGCGCTGGCGATTTCCTTTATCGGTCTTGTGACATCGCGTCAGCCTGCACAGGCTGCAAGAGCGACATCGGTGGGATAACACAAAGGCATTTACGTCGAATTTAATACTTGCGCGCGCAAAGACCAGGAGTAGTACAAGCTCCTGCGTCTCAGGCTGTAATCGCTTTTTGTGAGGACATGACCCCCGATGTCATCGAACTCTATCGTTTCCGACCGTGCAACTACCCAATCAGTTGGTTTTCTGCTGCTGGATAAATTCACGTTGATGTCCTTGGCGTCCGCCGTAGAACCCCTGCGCATGGCCAATCAGTTGTCGGGGCGAGAGCTGTATCGCTGGCATACGTTCAGCCCCGGTGGAGAGCCTGTCTGGGCCAGTGATGGCGTGCCGATTACGCCGGATGGTTCGTGGAACAATCCGTTGGTGGCGGACACCGTCATCGTGTGCGGTGGTATTGGAATCCAGAGTGCAATTACTCGCGAGCACGTCACCTGGCTGCGAGCTTTGGCGCGTCAATCCAAGCGATTGGGAGCGGTGTGCACCGGTAGCTGGTTGCTCGCCGAAGCAGGGCTACTCGACGGGTACGAGTGTAGTGTGCATTGGGAATGTCTGGCGGCCATGCAGGAAGCTTTTCCGCGAGTCAGCATCAGCGCGAGCCTCTTTACCCTCGACCGGAACCGATTCACAAGCTCCGGCGGAACAGCGCCAATGGACATGATGTTGCACCTGATCGGCCGCGATCATGGCCGTGAATTGTCTGCTGCCATTTCGGATATGTTTGTCTACGAACGCATCCGCAATGAACAAGACCATCAGCGCATCCCGCTTAGGCATGTACTAGGAACTCATCAACCCAAGCTGCAGGAGATCGTCGCGTTGATGGAAGCCAATCTTGAGGAGCCGCTCGACCTGGATAAGCTCGCAGAATACGGTGATCTGTCTCGTCGACAGCTAGAACGGCTATTTCAGAAATATCTGAACTGTACGCCGTCACGCTACTACTTGAGATTACGCCTTATTCGAGCGCGACAACTGCTTAAGCAAACGTCATTGTCGATCATAGAATTGGCATATCTATGCGGTTTCGTGTCCACACCGCATTTCTCCAAATGCTATCGCGAGTACTTTGGTGTTCCACCAAGCGACGAACGTTCCGGCTCTGAAATGAGTCGCATACCGGCAACGCTTGCGACTACGCGGCAGTCATCGACCAGACCGCCGACAGCGCTCGACCAAGCACGAAACGAATCGACCTTTGCCAGTGTTCGGATGATTGATCGTTCGAATTTTGGCGAATTGTACTGATCGGCCGCCCCAGCCGCACCATCCGTAGTGCATGGGTTTACTCAATAAGATCACGCAGGAGATTTGACGTGCACATTGGTGTTCCTCTCGAAACCCAGACGGGTGAAACACGGGTTGCTGCAA
>NZ_VZPP01000004.1 GCF_008801475.1 Pseudomonas moorei
GTCAACATCGTCGACGACGTACCGAAGGCCAACGCCGATGTGGCTTCGGTCGGCGAGGGCGGTGTGATCACCGGCAACGTGCTGGCGAATGACGTCGGCGGTGCGGATGGCCCGGCCGTCGGTGGCGGCGTGGTCGGCGTGCGCGCCGGCTCGGACACTTCGACGCCGGTGGTCGGCGGCCTCAACAGCCAGATCAACGGCACCTACGGCTACCTGACCCTCGATGCCCACGGCAACGCCGAATACCACAGCTACCCCAACAGCGTGAACGGCCCTGGCGCGACCGACACCTTCACCTACACCCTGCGCGACGGTGATGGCGATCAAAGCACCACCACCATCACCATCGACGTGCACAACAGCTGTATCCAGGCGGTCAGCGACAACGACGTGACCGTGTTCGAAAAAGCCCTCGACTTCACCAAGGACGGCCAGGACCTGAGCGGCGGTTACGCCACCGGCAGCGAACCGGGCAATACCGGCGAAACCGCCAGCGGCACCCTGGTCGGCTCGGTCACCGGCGGCAGCGGTGCGCTGACCTACAGCCTGGTCGGCAGCACCCAGGGTAACTTCGGGTTGATCCAGCTCAACCCCGACGGCACCTACACCTACACCCTGACCAACCCGGCGCACACCACGCCGCAGGCCAACGACGGCCCCAACACGGTGACCGAAACCTTCACCTACCACGCCACCGATTCGCTGGGGAACGTGGCCACCAGCACCATCGTGGTCAACATCGTCGACGACGTACCGAAGGCCAACGCCGATGTGGCTTCGGTCGGCGAGGGCGGTGTGATCACCGGCAACGTGCTGGCGAATGACGTCGGCGGTGCGGATGGCCCGGCCGTCGGTGGCGGCGTGGTCGGCGTGCGCGCCGGCTCGGACACTTCGACGCCGGTGGTCGGCGGCCTCAACAGCCAGATCAACGGCACCTACGGCTACCTGACCCTCGATGCCCACGGCAACGCCGAATACCACAGCTACCCCAACAGCGTGAACGGCCCTGGCGCGACCGACACCTTCACCTACACCCTGCGCGACGGTGATGGCGATCAAAGCACCACCACCATCACCATCGACGTGCACAACAGCTGTATCCAGGCGGTCAGCGACAACGACGTGACCGTGTTCGAAAAAGCCCTCGACTTCACCAAGGACGGCCAGGACCTGAGCGGCGGTTACGCCACCGGCAGCGAACCGGGCAATACCGGCGAAACCGCCAGCGGCACCCTGGTCGGCTCGGTCACCGGCGGCAGCGGTGCGCTGACCTACAGCCTGGTCGGCAGCACCCAGGGTAACTTCGGGTTGATCCAGCTCAACCCCGACGGCACCTACACCTACACCCTGACCAACCCGGCGCACACCACGCCGCAGGCCAACGACGGCCCCAACACGGTGACCGAAACCTTCACCTACCACGCCACCGATTCGCTGGGGAACGTGGCCACCAGCACCATCGTGGTCAACATCGTCGACGACGTGCCGAAGGCCAACGCCGATGTGGCCTCGGTCGGCGAAGGCGGCATCATCACCGGCAACGTGCTGGCGAATGACGTCGGCGGTGCGGATGGCCCGGCGGCCGGTGGCGGCGTGGTCGGCGTGCGCGCCGGTTCGGACACCTCGACGCCGGTGGTCGGCGGCCTCAACAGCCAAATCAACGGCACCTACGGCTACCTGACCCTCGACGCCCACGGCAACGCCGAATACCACAGCTACCCCAACAGCGTGAACGGCCCCGGCGCGACCGACACCTTCACCTACACCCTGCGCGATGGCGACGGCGATCAAAGCACCACCACCATCACCATCGACGTGCACAACAGCTGCCTCCAGGCGGTCAGCGACAACGACGTGACCGTGTTCGAAAAAGCCCTCGACTTCACCAAGGACGGCCAGGACCTGAGCGGCGGGTACGCCACCGGCAGCGAGCCGGGCAACACCGGCGAGACCGCCAGCGGCACCCTGGTCGGCTCGGTCACCGGCGGCAGCGGCGCGCTGACCTACACCCTGGTCGGCAGCGCCCAGGGCAACTTCGGGTTGATCCAGCTCAACCCCGACGGCACCTACACCTACACCCTGACCAACCCGGCGCACACCACGCCGCAGGCCAACGACGGTCCGAACACGGTGACCGAAACCTTCACCTACCACGCCACCGATTCGCTGGGGAACGTGGCCACCAGCACCATCGTGGTCAACATCGTCGACGACGTGCCGAAGGCCAACGCCGATGTGGCCTCGGTCGGCGAAGGCGGCATCATCACCGGCAACGTGCTGGCAAACGACGTCGGCGGTGCGGATGGCCCGGCCGTCGGTGGCGGTGTGGTCGGCGTGCGCGCTGGTTCGGACACTTCGACCCCGGTGGTCGGCGGCCTCAATAGCCAGATCAACGGCACCTACGGCTACCTGACCCTCGACGCCCACGGCAACGCCGAATACCACAGCTACCCCAACAGCGTGAACGGCCCCGGTGCGACCGACACCTTCACCTACACCCTGCGCGATGGCGACGGCGATCAAAGCACCACCACCATCACCATCGACGTGCACAACAGCTGTATCCAGGCGGTCAGCGACAACGACGTGACCGTGTTTGAAAAAGCCCTCGACTTCACCAAGGACGGCCAGGACCTGAGCGGCGGTTACGCCACCGGCAGCGAGCCGGGCAACACCGGGGAAACCGCCAGCGGCACCCTGGTCGGCGCGGTCACCGGCGGCAGCGGTGCGCTCACCTACAGCCTGGTCGGCAGCGCCCAGGGTAACTTCGGACTGATCCAGCTCAACCCCGACGGCACCTACACCTACACCCTGACCAACCCGGCGCACACCACGCCGCAGGCCAACGACGGCCCGAACACGGTGACCGAGACCTTCACCTACCACGCCACCGATTCGCTGGGGAACGTGGCCACCAGCACCATCGTGGTCAACATCGTCGACGACGTACCGAAGGCCAATGCCGATGTGGCCTCGGTCGGCGAAGGCGGCATCATCACCGGCAACGTGCTGGCGAATGACGTTGGTGGTGCGGATGGTCCGGCGGCCGGTGGCGGTGTGGTCGGCGTGCGCGCCGGTTCGGACACCTCGACCCCGGTGGTCGGCGGCCTCAACACCCAGATCAACGGCACCTACGGCTACCTGACCCTCGATGCCCACGGCAACGCCGAATACCACAGCTACCCCAACAGCGTGAACGGCCCCGGCGCGACCGACACCTTCACCTACACCCTGCGCGACGGTGACGGCGATCAAAGCACCACCACCATCACCATCGACGTGCACAACAGCTGTATCCAGGCGGTCAGCAATAACGACGGGAATGTCGTGGCAGTCGATGATCACGTCATCACCAACGTGCTGTCGGGCAGTGTGACGTTGCCGGGCGAGTTGCTGTTGGCCAACGATACTGCCGCCAATGGCGATCCGCTCACGGTGTCGCCGACGACCTTCAACACCGGCTGGATCTCCAAGGCAGCGGACTTCACCGGCACTGGCGCGATCAACTTCAAGGGTACTAACCCCAACAGCACCGAGAACCAGAACCTGTGCGACGTGCGCAGTGCCTTCTCGGCCAATGCCGCGACCATGACGGCGGTGCTGGTGGTCAGCGGTTTCCTCGGTGCGGTGACCAATGCCCACGCCAATGATGAGGATCGCATCACCGTCAACCTGAAGCAGGGCGAAACCCTCAACCTGGACCACAACCTGGCAGCCGGCCATGTGGCCATGGAATATTCGGTCGACGGCGGAGCCTGGATTGCCCTTGCGGACGGGCAAACCCTGACAGCAACGTCGGATGCGACCTACCAGATCCACATCACCAACATCACCAACACCAGTGGCAGCAACTCCAACGGGGCGGAAGACTACCAACTGACCATGACCGTCAATTACGCCGGTGCCCATGACATAGCGCCGGATTACCATGGCGCCTACACCGCCAGCGACAGCCATGGCGGCAGCGACAGCGCCAACCTGACCATCAGCTACCAGGACAGTCACATCCTCACCGGGACCGCAGGCAATGACACGCTGGTGGCGGGCAATGGCGACAACATCCTCAATGGCGGTGACGGCAATGACATCCTCATCGCAGGCACCGGAAATAATGAGTTGCACGGCGGCGCCGGCAACGACTTGCTCTACAGCGGTCCGGGCAATGATCTGCTCGACGGTGGCATCGGCAACGATACCGCCAGCTACGCCCACGCCACGGCCGGGGTCACGGTCAACCTGAGCCTGCTCGGTGCGCAAGACACCCTGGGTGCAGGCATCGATACCCTGACCGGTATCGAAAACCTGACGGGCTCGAACTACAACGACACCCTCACCGGTGACAATAACAACAACATCATCAACGGCGGCCTGGGCAACGACGTGCTCAACGGCGGGGGCGGCGATGACATTCTGATCGGCGGCCTGGGCAACAACACCCTCACCGGCGGCAGTGGTGCCGACACCTTCGAGTGGCTCAAGGGCAATAGTGGCCACGACGTGATCACCGACTTCGCACCGGGCACTGACAAACTGGACCTGTCGCAACTGCTGCAAGGCGAAACCAACACGGCGGCATCTCTGGATAACTATCTGCACTTCACCGTCAATGGCAGTGGCGCGTCAGTGGTGACCAGCATCGACGTCAGTGCATTGGCCGGCGCGGCGCCGAACCAGACCATCGATCTGGCAGGCGTCAACCTGGCCAGCCATTACGGGGTGACGCCGGGAGCGGGCGGGGTGATTACCGGGGCGGATACGGCGACCATCATCAACGGGATGCTCAATGATCATTCCTTGAAGGTGGATACCGTTTGATCTGAAATAAGATCGCCGCCTCCGGCAGCTCCTTACCTGGGTCGCGCAGACCCTGCAGGAACTGCCGAAGGCGGCGATCTGTTGATCTTGCTGGCCTCACATCGGCTCTGGCGGCCCGATCAGTCTTCCCATCACCCCGAACACCCCCAGTTCCTTGATCGTTTCCAGTTCACCCCGGGTCTCGACCATCTCTGCAATCAACGGCAAATCGATGCTGTTGGTGGCCCTGAAAATCGCCTCGATGAACAGCCGTTTGTCTCGTTGCTCATCGATGTGCCTGATGTAGGCCCCATCGATTTTCAAGTAAGCCAGGCCTAGCTGCGTCAGGTTACCGATCTGGCTGAAGCTGCCGCCAAAATGCTGCAGGCCGATGCGGTAACCGGTGTTGAGCACACTGTGGCTCAGCCGTTGCAGTTCGTCCGCAGGGGGCAGCTGGCATTCGTCGATTTCCAGGGTCAGCAGTGGAGACAGGTCCGGCAGCGATTCGAGCATGTCGAGGATCAGTCGCAGTTGCACCGGGTCGCGCAGAGTGCTGCCGGACAAGCTCAGCGCCAGTGGCCAGCGGTTGGCGGCGAGATATTCGAGTGTGGCGTCGAGCATCGCCAGATCGAAGCGTGACGACCAGCCCAGTCGCTCGATCCACGGCAGGAAATGCCCGGCGGCAATCGCTTCGCCCTGCGGGTCGATCAGGCGTGCGAGGACTTTGTGGTGCAGCACCTGACTGGTGTCAGCGCATTGCACCACCGGCTGAAAATACAGCTGTAGTTTGCCTTCGGTCAGGGCGTCGTCGAGCCAGGTACGCCAGTCATGTTGAGGCTGATTCGGTACGGTCTCGTGGTGGCCCAGCATCACCCAGGGGCGGTCGGGGCGTTGCCGGGCTTGAGTCAGTGCATGGTCCAGGCGCAGTAGCACGTCGCTGGCCGGCTCACCGGGGTGATAGGCGACAATTGCCAAGTGGGCGACGGGCGTGCAATCGCTGGCGCCTGTCAGGCGCAGGTTTTCCAGGGTGGTGCTGATCTCGGCCGCCAAACGCTCGGCGTCTTCGGTGTTCAGGCCCGGCATCAGCAGGCTGAATTCGCCGCCACGGTTGCGAGCCGCCAGCCAGGCGCGCCGCTCGGGCAATCGGGTCAAGCGCTTGAGCAGTTCGCCCACCGCGCTGATCAATGCATCGGTGCGTTGCCCGCCACGACGTTGGTTGAGTCCCACCAGATCGTTGATCTGTAGCGTCAGCAAATGGCCGTCACTGTTTTGTTCATCGACCAGTAAATAATCGGCCAGTTGTTCATCCAGCAAACGCCGATTGGCCAGCCCGGTCAGGCTGTCCTGATAGGACTCGCTTCGTAGTTTTTCACTGCGTTCGGCTTCTTCGGCGAACAAGGCCTTGAGTTTCTCGACCATCTGGTTCATGGCCAACACCACGCGTTTCAATTCCGGGGTGCGTGGCAATTTCGGCAGGCTCAGGAACTCACGCTTGCTGATGGCTTCGGCCTGTTTAACCAGGGTGTCCAGCGGGCGAAATTGCCGACGCAACAGCCAGCCGCCGAAGACCGCGCTGAGCAGGCCGCACACCAACAGCCAGATCAGGCTGCCAAGGGTACTGTCCCAGAGTTTGGCCAGGGCGAACTGCGGATTGCTTAATACTTCCACCCGCGCCGCTTGCTCCCAGCCGCGCATGATCAGCGCATCGCCCCCCTGGACACGCAGGTTCACCAGGTTGACGAACCACCCCGGCACGCCCTCGATGCTCCCCGCAAAGTTGCGCTCTACCAGCACCTGCTGATTCTGGACATCGACAACGCGAATGCTGCTGAAGTAGCCGCTGTCGAAAATCGAACTGACCATCAGCTCCATCATGGCCGGATCATCGATTTGTGCTGTGAGCGACAAACCCAATGCAGTGGCCGCGTCCTGGGCGTGGGAACGCAGTTGACCGAGCATCTGCTCGCGGGAGCTTTCAAGGCTGACAAAAAAACTGCCACTGAATGCCACCAGCAGGAACAGGCAGATGGCGAGAAACAATTGGTTGCGCAGTTTCATCGAACGCTCCTTGCTCTGGCCGTTAACCATTGCCCACGGCGAACCCTTCGGCCTGCATCTTTTTCAGTACGTCTTGCCAGCGCGACAGTTTTTTCGAGTCGCTGCTGCGATTGCCGCCATTGGCACCGGGCAGGTACAGGCCTTCGGCATTGAAGGCATACACCGGCAACAAGTCTTTGCGTTGGGAGGCGGGGCGGATGTCACCGATCAGGTTATCCAGCACCAGCGGGTCGGCGGCAGGGCTGCTGTAGAAGGTCAGCACCATATGCGCCTGATTCTGGGTCAGCGCCTTGACGTAGGTAATGCGCAGTTTTTCGCTGGGAATGCCGAGTTGGCGCAGGCTGAAATATTTCGCCAGTGCGTAGTCCTCGCAATCGGCGGCGCCCTTGATCAGGGATTCAACCGGCGTGGCCCAGTAATCGGTCTGATGCCAGATGCGGGTATCGTCCTCAAAGTTCAGTTGTTGATTGAAGAAGCGATTGACCACATTGAGTTGTTCGCGCTCAGGCGCGTTGCGTTCGCCCTGGAGCATTTGACTCCAGGCCACAATACGTCCCTCTTCAAGGCCGAGTGGACCGTAGCGCTGGCCGACGGTTTGCAGAATCTGCGCAAAATCCCAATAGGCCCCGGCACTGCTGAGTCCGGCCAGCAGAAAAACGGCCAACAGCAGTCGTCCGCCGATCCGAAGTCGGAACGCTGGCCACCCTGGACTTCGCTGGCTGCGGGACATGTCCGGCTGCTCGTGTGCTGAGTGTTGAAGTCTAGGTGGTGTTTGCGACGAAGAGGGGCAGATCGTCGGACGAAGGTGTCACGCAGGACTGCCTGAGTGGCGAGGGAGCCACGCAGGGTCAGGGTTTGTGCAGGGTTTTCTGGCGAAGGATATAGATCGTCACCAGCACCGCGCTGGTCAGCATGAAGCCGCGTGCCCATGGCAGCGGCACCAGATAGCAGGAGAACAGAATGCTTATCCACATCAGACCGATGGCGTAGACCTTGCCCTTGAGCGGAATGCCATTGCCATCGAGGTAGTCGCGAATCCAGGGCCCAAGGTGCCGGTGCTCCACCAGCCATCGATAAAAACGCGGCGAGCTGCGGGCGAAGCAGGCGGCCGCCAGCAGCAGGAAGGGCGTGGTGGGCAATACCGGCAGGAAAATCCCGATTACCCCCAGCGCTACGCTGAGCCAGCCGATGGCCAGCAGCACGTAGCGCAACATCAGGGGGCGGTTGCCTATGGGGGCGTCCATAGGCAGAACCTTAGTGGTGACGTGGCTTGAGGATCGCCGGTTTTTCGTCTGGCGCGTTGCACAGCAGGTACAGCGCGGTCAGGGCTTCCGGGATCTGCACGATCATGTCGTCCATCAAGTTGGCGTCGGCGGCGATGTCGGAGAACTCCGGTTGCTCGTCGAACAGGCCCGAACCGACCATGATCGGCAGCAGCATTTCGCTGACTTCATCTTCGGCGGTTTCGAACCAGGCTTCTTCGCGCAGGAACACGCCTTCCATGAAACCGATGCACCAGCCGCGCAGATCGGAGTCGTCCGGGTCTTCGCCCAGGTCCAGGTCGCACGGCAACTCGAACTCCTCATCGGAAGCCAGTTGACGGGCGATGTGGGCCTTGAGGGCCAGCAATGTGGATTCGATAGCTTCACGCTCGGTGTCGTCGGCGTAATGCGGCTCTTCGGCGAAGAGGGCGTCGATCCACTCACGATCCGGCACCACTTCGGAACAGATCGACAGGGCGGTGAGGTAGCCGTGGGCGGCCACGTAGTCCAGCGCCTCGTCATGCAGTTCATCGGCGTCGAGGAAGACTTGCAGGCGGGTTAGTTGCTCAGCGAAGGACATTAAAGGACTACCTTGGGGAATTAACAGATGCGGGAATTCTAGGCCTTCTTGAGCGCTCAGGCCAGCCGCGCGGCATATTTGCACCGCATTCCCTGTGGGAGGGAGCTTGCTCGCGATGAGGCCGTACCGTCCAACCCCATCGCTGCCTGATTCGCTGCTATCGCGAGCAAGCTCGCCCCCACAGGATTTGTGCGCTGTTGGTGGAGTGTCTTATCAGCGGCGCCCTTTGCCGGACGGTGCTCGGGTATACTCGCGCGTTTTGTGATGCCCTGCTGGCGTCGCGGCTGAAATGTGAAGCGTCATGCAACGCGCACTTACGATTTGTCGGTGCGGTGCTGGTGGTTCTGGACCAGCCTTGCAGGGATGTTTCGGTGATTTTTGGAGTTTTTATGCTCGAACAGGCTCAACGCGTCCTCAAGGACATCTTCGGCTACGACAGTTTCCGTGGCCGTCAGGGTGCAATCATTGAGCGCGTGGCCAGCGGCGGCGATGCCCTGGTCCTGATGCCTACCGGTGGTGGCAAATCCTTGTGCTTCCAGGTGCCGGCGCTATTGCGCGATGGCCTGGCGGTCGTGGTGTCGCCGCTGATCGCCTTGATGGATGACCAGGTCGCGACCCTCGAAGAGCTGGGCGTGGCCGCCGCCGCGTTGAACTCCACCCTCAGCGCCGAGCAACAGCGCGACCTGGCGGCCCGTATCAAGCGCGGCGAAGTCAAAATGCTCTATCTCGCGCCCGAGCGGCTGGTCCAGCCGCGCATGCTGGCGTTCCTGCAAGGCTTGAACATTGCCCTGTTCGCCATTGACGAAGCGCACTGCGTGTCGCAATGGGGCCATGATTTCCGTCCGGAGTACCTGCAACTGGGCCAGTTGGCGGAAATGTTCCCCGACGTGCCGCGCATTGCCCTGACCGCCACCGCCGACAAACGCACCCGGGAAGAGATCGTCACTCGTCTGCACCTGCAGAACGCCGAGCGCTTCCTGTCGAGCTTCGACCGCCCGAACATCTTTTATCGCATCGTGCCCAAGGAACAGCCGCGCAAGCAGTTGCTGGCGTTCCTCGCCGAACGACGCAGCGATGCCGGCATCGTCTATTGCCTGTCGCGCAAAAAGGTCGAGGAAGTGGCGGCGTTCCTCAGTGAGCAAGGCTTCCCGGCGCTGCCGTACCACGCCGGACTGCCCAACGATTTGCGCGCCTATCACCAGAAGCGCTTCCTCAACGAGGAAGGCCTGATCATGGTCGCCACCGTGGCGTTTGGCATGGGTATCGACAAACCCAACGTACGTTTTGTCGCGCACCTCGATTTGCCGAAGTCCCTTGAGGCCTACTACCAGGAAACCGGTCGCGGTGGCCGTGACGGGCTGCCGGCAGATGCCTGGATGGCCTACGGCCTGCAAGACGTGGTGATGCTCAAGCAGATGCTGCAGAACTCCGAAGGCGACGAACGCCACAAGCGACTGGAGCAACACAAGCTCGACGCCATGCTCTCGCTGTGCGAAGAAACCCGCTGCCGCCGCCAGACCCTGCTGGCCTATTTCGATGAAGACATGCCCGAGCCCTGCGGCCATTGCGACAACTGTGTCGACGGCGTGCAAACCTGGGACGCCACCGAGCCCGCCCGTCAGGCACTTTCCGCGATCTACCGCACCGGCCAGCGCTACGGTGTCGGGCATTTGGTGGATGTATTGTTGGGCAAGGACAATGAAAAGGTCCGCAGTTTCGGTCATCAACACCTGTCGGTTTTCGGTGTCGGCAAAGCGATGGCCGAAGGCGAATGGCGCTCGCTGTTTCGACAACTGGTGGCCCGTGGCCTGGCCGACATCGACCTTGAAGGCTACGGCGGCTTGCGCCTGAGCGACAGTTGCCGGCCGCTGCTCAAGGGTGAAGTGACCCTGGAGCTGCGCCGCGACCTTAAGTCGCAAACCACGACCAAAAGCAGCAAGAGCCAGGCGAGCCAACTGGTGCGCGGCGAAGAACGCGAACAGTGGGAAGCCCTGCGTGCCCTGCGCCGCAAACTCGCCGAAGAACACGGTGTGCCGCCTTACGTCATCTTCCCCGATTCCACCTTGCTGGAAATGCTTCGCAGCCAACCCACGTCCCTGGCGGAAATGGCCCGGGTCAGCGGCGTCGGCGCGCGCAAACTGGAGCGTTATGGCGAGGCCTTCC
Organism: Pseudomonas moorei; assembly: GCF_008801475.1. Taxonomy (GTDB): domain Bacteria; phylum Pseudomonadota; class Gammaproteobacteria; order Pseudomonadales; family Pseudomonadaceae; genus Aquipseudomonas; species Aquipseudomonas moorei. The sequence goes on from NZ_VZPP01000004.1 coordinate 10,858, forward strand.
TCGAAGTGCTCGGCGGCCAGGTCGAGGCACCGAAGGCGGTGGCCGATGTGCGCCACGAATTGATCACCCTGGCACGCGCCGGCATGACGCCGCTGCAGATCGCCGGTCAGTTGCAATGCTCGGAAAAGAACGTCTACACCCTGCTGGCCGAGGCCATTGGCAATCAGCAGTTGTCGCTGGAACAGGCACTGGATTTGCCCGAGGACTTGATGGGCGAGGTTCAGGATGCCTTCCTCGACGGCGAAGGCGAGTTACCGCCGGTTTCGGAGATTTCCGCATTGTTTGCGGGCAGGGTGCCGGAAGGTGTTTTGTACTGTGTACGGGCCGCATTGCAGTCCGAATTCGAGATTTGAGTGGCCTGTCGGGCTGATTTAACGATTCACTAAAGATCAAGTCTTGCCTCAAGGCAAGGCTCATGCTTAGCTGACTAATAATTAGTATTTCTCTATTTCTGTCTAATCATGAGTGTTTTATGCCGTTAACCGATCAACACCGCTTTGGCATGCAACTGGCCCAGATGTCGCGGGGCTGGCGTGCCGAACTCGACCGCCGACTGGCCGGCCTCGGACTGTCCCAGGCGCGTTGGCTGGTGCTGCTGCACCTGGCGCGTTTCGATGAAGCCCCGACCCAACGTGAACTGGCGCAAAGTGTTGGCGTAGAAGGCCCCACCCTGGCCCGACTGCTCGATAGCCTGGAAAGTCAGGGCTTGGTGCAGCGTCAAGCGGTGCTGGAAGATCGTCGAGCCAAGAAAATCGTCCTCTGCGCCCCGGCGCTCCCCCTGATCGAACAAATTGAAACCATTGCCACGCAACTGCGCCACGAGCTGTTCGAAGGCGTCGATGAGGCGGATTTGGCGGTGTGCATGCGGGTGCACGGGCACATCCTGGCCAACCTTGAAAAATCTTGAGGCATAACCCCGCGCAAGACTTCTGAGAGGCCGCGTTGAGCAGACTATAAGAACTACTGCGCAATATCGTGTTCGTACCGGAGGTGCGAACACGTGCAGGTTGGTTCTGGTTACCCAAGGGATGCTCATGCTTGAGAGTCGACTTTTCGTTGTTCGGTGTTGCACCCGGTTGTTGCTGGTCGGTGCCGTTGTCACTTACTCGGGCTTGGCGTCAGCGCTGGGCCTCGGTGAGATTGCCGTTCACTCGGCATTGAATCAGCCGTTGCGAGCCGACATTGCGCTGGTGGATGCCGCAGCCCTGCAAGTGGGTGAGCTGTCGGTCAGCCTGGCGACGGCGGATGAATTCAGCCGGGCTGGTGTTGAGCGTGGAATCTTTCTCAACGATCTGACGTTCACGCCGGTCCTGCGGGGCAACCGCAGCCTGATTCGGGTGACGTCGCGCAAACCGGTCAACGAACCTTTCCTCAATTTCCTGGTTCAGTTCAATCAGGCCAACGGCCGTGTGCTGCGCGAGTACACCCTGCTGATCGACCCTCCGGGATCACCTGCGATTGTGCCGGCGACGGATGAGCCGTTGGTCAGCCAAGCCTCTTCAGAGTTTCCCGACGTGCAACCGACCGTTGCGACAGTGCCGGAGCGCAAGGAACCCACCAGTGTCCCCGCCGCGCAGGCGATGGATCCCCTCGCCGAGCAATTGGCCGCCAGCGTTGTGCAAAACCAGCAGTTGCAGGCAACCATCGATGAGCTCAAGGCGAAGCTTCAGGCAACGGATGAACAGTTTGCCGCTGAGAAAAAGCAGGTGGCCGAGCTACAGGCCCGGTTGGCAGAAATCCGGCAGGCGACAGCGAAGCCGATTGTACCGGAGGTGACGGCACCGGCTCCTGTCATTATTGAAAAGCCCGGAATGGACTGGCTATTGATGTGCGGGTTGCTGACGCTGGTGACGTTGCTTCTGCTGGCCTGGTTTATTCGGCGTCGCCGCCAGCCATTCCAGGCTGTCTCCGAACCCACTGGCAAGCAAGAACCGATGCTGAACCGATCTGAGGAACCATTGCTGCCCATGTCGTTACTGAAGCCGGTTGCCGCTCCCGCTGAAGAAACACCTGCAAGGGATGTACTTGAAGGGGGCGCCATGCCTCGCGACGAGTTCCAGTTGAACCCGGATGACCTGTCGATGGATGCTAACTGGGACTTGACTGCCCCGAGCGAAAACCCGCCACCCGCCGCGCTGCCATCGAGTGAGTGGTTACTGGCAAAGCCGGGGGTTGAATGGGACATCGAGCCTGTCCTCCAAACCGAGGACGACATCGTTCTCGACGAATTCGCAGAGCCCGGTCAGTTGTCCGGCCTTGAACCGCTGCACCTGGCACCGCCGCCAAACCGCTGAAACCGGCCGCGCGAATCCTGTTCAGGTGTCATGTGTTGTAAGCTGGACCGCATTCAAACGTCAGTCTTTCTGCCTCAGGGAACCTGTCTTTCATGACCACGCACAAACCGGAAATCGTCATCACCTATTGCACCCAATGTCAGTGGTTGTTGCGCGCTGCCTGGCTCGCCCAGGAACTGCTCAGCACTTTCGGTGACGATCTGGGAAAGGTGTCCCTGGTACCAGGCACGGGTGGGGTCTTTCATATTTTCTGTGACGATGTGCAGATCTGGGAGCGCAAGGTTGACGGTGGCTTTCCCGAGGCCAAGGTTCTGAAACAGCGGGTCCGCGATCAAATCGATCCGGACCGCGACCTCGGACACAACGACCGCACTCAGTGAGAGGCGGCCTCTGCGGCGACGGCTTTCTTGCTCGAACCACCCGCAAGCCTGCTGGACACCACAATCGCGATGATGATCAGCGCACCGCCCAGCAACATGCGCAGGGTCGGGTTTTCATCGAATAACAGCCAGGCCACGGTGATGCCGTAAACCGGCTCCAGGGCAAAGACCACGGCGGCGGTACGCGCCTTGATCACGGCGAGACTGGCGACGAACAGACTGTGGGCGACCCCGGTGCAGAACACCCCGAGCAGGCCGATCCACAGCCAGTCGATGGCACGCACCTCGCTCAATTGCGGCGCCGCCACCGGCAACAGGCAAAGGGCGACCACCACGTTCTGACACAACGCTGCCTGCACTGGCGGAATGCGGCCGGAACTGACGCGATTGGTCAGCGACAGCAGGGCAAACAACAGACCTGAGGCCACTGCCCAAAGCAGGCCGGTGGTAGCGCTGCTGGCCAGATCGAACGCTGGTGTCACGAGTACCAGCCCGATACTGACCAGCACGACCAGCAGGATTTCATTGGCGCGGATGCGCTCGCGGAAAATCAGGCCTTCGAGGATGACCGTAAAGGCCGGGAAGCTGGCGAAGCCCAGCGTTGCGATCGCCACGCCAGCCACTTTCACCGCAATGAAGAAGCTCACCCAGTGCCCCGTCAGCAACAGACCGCTGAGCAACAGTCGACGCCAATCCACGGCTTGAAGTTTTTGCCAGCGGTGCTGGCTGGCGAATCGCGCAAAAAATGCCAGCGCCAGCACTGCGAAGGCCGCACGGCCGAAAACGATGATGGCCGGCGAAGCCGCGGCGAGTTTGCCGAACACGCCGGTCAGGCCAAACATCAGTGCGCCGATATGCAGGGCGCCAAGGGCGGTTCGGGGAGTCATTACAGTCCTTGATAAGCATTGTGAGCCAGGCCATTTAACCGCGCCCGCTACCGTCGTGTCTGTCGCCAGACGCTCACAGTTTGTCGGCTGCCTCGCGTTGTCACAAGACTGACTTGCCGCTGTCATGGGCTATTAACCCACTCGGCGCAAGCTGGCAAAAACCAGTCCTGAGGGTTGCCCATGACCAGCGCCGAGCTCGCCAAACCCAGCCGTAAGCAACGTGTGCGCACCCTATGGATTTCCGACGTGCATTTGGGCACGCGCGATTGCCAGGCCGAGCACCTGTCGCAGTTTCTCAAGGGTTACCACGCAGACAAAATCTATCTGGTGGGCGATATCATCGACGGCTGGAAACTGCGCGGCGGCATGTACTGGCCGCAGGCGCACACCAATGTGATCCGGCGCTTGCTGACGATGGCCAAGCGCGGTACCGAGGTGATCTACGTCACCGGCAACCATGATGAATTCCTGCGCCGCTATTCAAAGCTGATTCTGGGCAACATCCAGTTGGTGGACGAAGCGGTGCACGTGACCGCTGACGGCCGGCACCTGCTGGTGATCCACGGTGACCAGTTTGACGTGATCACCCGCTATCACCGCTGGCTGGCGTTTCTCGGCGACTCGGCCTACGAATTCACCCTGACCCTCAACCGTTGGCTCAACCATTGGCGTGCCCGTTATGGCTATGGTTACTGGTCGCTGTCGGCGTACCTCAAGCACAAGGTGAAAACCGCCGTCAGCTTCATCAGCGATTTTGAAGAAGCCATTGCCCATGAGTGTGTCAAACGCGAGCTGCATGGCGTGGTATGCGGGCACATTCACCACGCCGAGATTCGCAAGGTCGGTGAGGTGGACTACCTCAATTGCGGGGACTGGGTGGAGTCGTGCACAGCGTTGATCGAGCATTGGGATGGCACGATCGAGTTGTATCGCCTGGCCGATGCGCAGGCGCGGGAGGCGCAGTTGAAGGCTGTGAAAATAGCCGAGCCGGCGTGAACATCGCGCTGATTTTACTGGCAACATCGCGAGCAGGCTCGCTCCCACAATTTGATCGATTTTCCTGAAAGAATTCGGTCACCTGTGGGAGCGAGCCTGCTCTCGATGGACCGTGCGGCGGTTCGCCGAGGTCTGTCAGACGGATGAATATTCTTCCATCGCCGCCTTGTAGATCGAGTGCTTGGGCTGCGCAAACAACCTCGCCATCATCGGTTCAAAGAAGCTCAGCGGCAGCGTGTCATACGCTGGATCAAACGCCGCGGCATCGTACTTGGCGCAGAACTCGATCGTCGCCTGGTATTGCGGGTGGTCGCTGAATTGCTCACGCAGGTGCCGGTCCATGCCCAGGTGATGGAAGAAGTAGTAACCCTGGAAAATCCCGTGCTTCTCCACCATCCACAAATTCTCGGCGCTGACGAACGGCTTGAGGATGGCGGCAGCGATGTCCGGGTGATTGTAGGAGCCCAGGGTGTCGCCGATGTCGTGGAGCAGGGCGCAGACCACGTACTCTTCATCCCGGCCGTCGCGCCAGGCGCGGGTAGCGGTTTGTAGCGAGTGGGTCAGGCGGTCCACCGGAAAGCCGCCAAAATCACCCTCCAACAACTTCAGGTGCGCCGCGATTCGTGTTGGTAATTGGCGGGCATAGGCACTGAAGTCGGCAGCAATGATCGCCCAGTCTTCCTGGGTGCCGTCCTTCATGTGGGTGAAACGGGCATTGGCATTCATCGGCAATCCTCTTGTCCTCTAGAACGGCACGCGTCCCAGAATCATGTCGCGATACATCACGAAATCGCCGAGCAGGCTGTAGAAGGGATGCTGGAAGGTTGCCGGGCGATTCCTTTCGAAGAAGAAATGTCCGACCCAGGCGAAGCTGTAACCGGCCAGCGGCAAAGCCCACAACAGCATCCAGGCGCCCTGACCGATGGTCAACGCCAGAATGAAAATAACCAAAGTCGTGCCGATGAAGTGCATTCGTCGGCAAGTACTGTTGCTGTGTTCGCTGAGGTAATACGGGTAAAACTCAGCGAAGCTGTTGAATCGTTTGACGTTTTCCACGACTGCGATCTCTGTGGTTATTGTTCTGACTGCAAGTTGTTCTGCGGGTAGCTTAATTAAGTCTAGAGTGATCAAAGGCATCAGCCAGTGACAATAGGCGCCACTTTAGTATCCTTGGGAAATTGGCCGTGACCGGCGGCTCATCATGTAAGAACCCGACATGAGCGAACGAACGACTTCTGCAAGCTGGGCGATGGGGATTGTCAAAGCACTGGAAATGGACGGCCTGGATTGCCGGGTTCTGTTCAAACAGCTGGGGCTCGACTTCGAGGCACTGGATGATCCGGATGCGCGGTTCCCGCAGGACTCCATGACGCGACTTTGGCAGCGCGCGGTTGAGCTGTCCGGCAACCCGGCGATTGGCCTGAACATGGGCAAGGTGGTGCGGCCTGCGCAGTTTCATGTAACCGGTTACGCCTTGATGTCCAGTCAGACCCTGGCCGAAGGCTTCAAGCGCCTGGTGCGTTACCAGCGAATCATCGCTGAAAGCGCCGACCTGAGTTTCCGACTGCTGGATGAGGGGTATGCGCTGATCCTGACGGTCCACGGCGACCATTTACCACCCACCCGCCAAAGCGCCGAAGCTTCACTGGCCTGCGCCCTGGCGCTGTGCGGCTGGCTGACCGGCCGCACGCTGCACCCGCGCAAGGTGCTGGTCCAGGGCGATCAACCGGCGAATCTCGAACCCTACAAACAAGCCTTTCATGCGCCGCTGGTGTTCAACGCGCCTTACGATGCGCTGATTTTCGAGCGATCGGACATGGAAGCACCGCTGCCGACGGCTAACGAGGCCATGGCGCTGCTGCATGACCGCTTTGCCGGCGAATACCTGGCCCGATTTTCCGAGAGTCGCGTGACCCACAAGGCGCGGCAGGTGTTGTGCCGCTTGCTGCCACAGGGCGAACCCAAGCGCGACGCCGTGGCGCAAACGCTGCACCTGTCGCAACGTACTTTGCAGAGACGCTTGCAGGAAGAGGGCACGAGTTTTCAAACATTGCTCGACGATACCCGGCGTGAACTGGCCGAGCAGTATCTGGCACAGCCGACCATGACCTTGCTGGAAATTGCCTACCTGCTCGGGTTCGCCGATCCGAGCAACTTCTTCCGCGCCTTCCGGCGCTGGTTCGATGCCACCCCCGGCGAGTACCGGGCGCGGCTGATGGAAGTGCCGTCGGTCAGTGACGCCAGAACGCCGGAATACACAGAACAAACACCGTAATGATCTCAAGTCGGCCCAAGAGCATGCCGAACGAGAGAATCCACTTGGCGGCGTCTGGCAAAGAGGCGAAGTTGCCGGCCGGGCCGATGGTTTCACCCAGGCCGGGGCCGACGCCGGACACGGTGCTGGCGGCACCGGTGAGGGCGGTCATCCAGTCGACTCCGAGCAGCGACAGCAACAGTGCAATCACGCAGATGGTGATGGCGAAGAAGAACGAAAAGGTCAGAATCGAGCGTACGATTTCTTCATCGAGTCGGTGACCGTTGTACTTCTGCTTGATCACCGCGCGCGGGTGAATTAACTGATTAAGGTTGGACTTGAGCAGGATGTAGGCCACCTGGAAACGGAAAATCTTGATCCCGCCGGCCGTCGAGCCGGAACAACCGCCGACAAAGCCCAGATAGAAGAACAGCATCAGCGAGAAATTACCCCACAGGCTGTAGTCTCCCAGTGCGAAACCAGTGGTCGTCACCACCGACGTCACGTTCAGCGCCACATGTCGCAGCGCTTCCAGCCAATGCAGTTTGGTGGTCCACCAATACCAGGTGCCGAGCACCAGCCATGTCACCAGCAACATGCCGAGCAAGCCTTGAACCTGTTGATCCTTGATCAGCGCCCGCCGGTTGCCGCGCAGGGTCGCTACATACAGGGTGAACGGCAGGCTGCCGAGAATCATGATGACGATCGCCACCCAGTGCACCGCCGGTTGCGTCCATTTGGCCAGGGACTGGTCGGAGGTGGAGAAACCCCCGGTGGAAATTGCCGACATCGCGTGGTTGATTGCATCGAACAGGCTCATCCCGGCCCACCAGAACGCTAGGCTGCCGACAATGGTGATGCCGACGTAGGCGGCGACGATCAAGCGCGCCACCATGTGCGAACGGGGCATGACTTTTTCGGATCGGTCCGATGACTCGGTCTGAAACAGGCGCATGCCACCGATGCGCAGCAGCGGCAGAATCGCCACCGCCATGCCGATGAAACCGATGCCGCCGAGCCAGTGCAACAACGAGCGCCACATCAGAATGCCGGGGGACATGGTGTCCAGGCCACTGAGCACCGTCGAGCCGGTGGCGGTGATGCCCGACATGCTTTCGAAGAACGAGTCGGTGTAGCTGATGTGCTGGGTCAGCAGAAACGGCAGTGCGGCGAAGATGCACACCACCAGCCAGCTGCTGACTGTCAGCAGATACATGTCCCTGGGACGCAGGTGTATGTGTTCGGGACGTCCGGGAATCACCAGGGCCAGGCCGGCGACAAAGGTGATCATGCTGGCCCAGAGGAACGACGGCAGATCACTGGTGCGGTCGAAGATCACCAGCGTGGCCATGGGGATGACCATGGAAATGGCCAGGGTTATCAGGAAGATGCCGATGATGAAACCAATGATCCGTAAGGTCGGCAACGCCATGAGGTCCGCTCGGCTGATAGGGGAAAGGGCGCCATTCTACCTGCGGTGCGGGGCATGTAAACCGGCACTCTGGCGGTAGATACCGCTAGAATAGCCGCACACATTTTTCAGGAGGTGGCCGATGCAGGCTCTCGACGTATTGCTCAACCGTGTTTCCGTCCCACGCCTGGTCGAGCCGGCCCCCACCGCCGAGCAGCGCGAAGCGCTGTTTGCCGCGGCCATGCGTGCACCCGATCACGGTCATTTGCAGCCTTGGCGGTTCCTGACCGTCGAAGGTGCTGCGCGCGAGCAAATGGGTGAGCTGCTGGCAGAAGCGGCGAAGCTGCAGGATGGCGACGTCAGCGAGGCGGCCATCGACAAGGCGCGCAACGGTCCGCTGCGGGCACCGCTGGTGGTCGTGGTGATTGCACGCTTGCAGGATCACATCAAGTATCCGAAGTCCGAGCAGTTGCTGGCGGCTGGCTGCGCGGCTCACGGGATTTTGCTGGCGGCCTACGCGCAGGGCATTGGCGCGGTGTGGCGCACCGGCGACCTGGCCTATTCGGAGCATGTGGCCAAGGGCCTGGGGCTGGCTGAAGGGGAAGAGGTGATTGCGTTTCTGTACCTGGGCACGCCGCAGAAAGAACCGCGCGTTGCGGAAAAAGTCGACCTGACTGAATTTGTCAGTGCCTGGCCCGGTAAAGCCTGACGACCTCGATCAAAGGTGGGAGCGAGCCCGCTCGCGACAGCGGTGTTTCAGTCACATTGATTGTGAATGTACTGCCGCTTTTGCGAGCAGGCTCGCTCCCACAGGGGGGTCAGGGTTGGACCACTGCGCCGGGGACGAGTGGCAATTCCAGACTCGCGATAAACCCGCCTTCCGGGTGATTGGCCAGCACCAGACTGCCGCCATGTCTCTCCGCTGCCCGTCGTGCAATGGCTAAACCCAAACCATGGCCTGCCGCCGTCTGGCCCGGTGCGCGGTAGAACGGCTCGCCGAGTTGATGCAGGTGTTCGGCGTCGACGCCAGGCCCATGATCGCGCACGGTCACCATGATCCGTTCACCCTGACGCAATGCCAGCATTTCGATCGGTTGCCCGCCCACCGGGTTGAAGCGTTGGGCGTTGCGCAGCAGGTTGTCCACGGCGCGCTCAATCATGGTCGGCCAGCCTTTGAGGGTCAGTTGCGACTCGGCCTCCAGTCGTACGCTTTGCTCCGGTGATGCCATTTGCGCATCCCGTTGCAACGTTGTGAGTAAGGCATTGAGATCGACCTCTTCAGCGCTGGCGTTATCGGCATCGACCCGTGCCAGTACCAGAATTTCGCTGATCAGCGCTTCGAGTCGGTCGCATTCGCGAGTCAGTCGCGGCCAGAGTTTCTGCCGTTCTTCCGGTGTCGCCCGTTCGGCCAAGGCCAGCGCAATGCGCAGCCGTGCGAGGGGAGAACGCAGTTCGTGGGATACATCGCGCAGCAACTGTCGCTGGCTGCCGATCAGGCTTTGCAGGCGTGCCCCCATGCGGTTGAAGTCAGTGGCGAGTACGCCAAACTCATCGCGGCGGTTGGCCAGTTTGACCAGGCTGTTTTGTTGGTAAGTGGTTTGCCCCAGATCATGCACGGCACCGCGCAAACGGCTGAGGGGGCGGGTGATGGAAAGGGTGACGAACAAGCTGAACAGGGTCAGCACCACCAGGGCGATCCCCAGTGCGCTCAGCGGCCAGAGCAGGCTTTCGCGGTGCCAGGCGTCCAGTTCCGGGTGCGGAATGCGATAGATCAGCAGGTAGGTGTCGCCGGTTTTTTCGCTGGTGTATTCCGCGGTCAGACGGCGCCATGGCAGGCGTCGGTCATCATTGTTCTGGCGTGCTTCGAAGGCCGCCGCACGGCGGGGGAAAGTGCCACGCACCACTGGATCGCCGCTTTCGTTGAGCACTTGAACATCGATGTGATACTGGCGTTTGCGCTGTTCGAGAATGTCCTGGGCAGCATCCTCACCCTGGCTCTCGTAGGTTTGCGTCCACTCTTGGGCCAGGGTGTTGAGGCCAGGATGGCGACTGAGAATCCACGCGTCCTGATTGAGCATGTGCCCCAGCAGAATGGAGAGTCCTGCAACCAAAGCGATCGCTAGCCAGAAGCTGGCCAGAATACGCCAGAACAATGAGCGCACAGAAAATCCTCGAACTGACACAAACCAGTGTGGGAGCGACCTGCTCGCGAAAGCGTCGGCACATTCAACATCAACGTGACTGAAAGAACGCTAATCGTGAGCAGGCTCGCTCCCACATTTTCAAAAGCAGCAGACCCAACGGGGTGAGCCATTGGGTCCGGGGGTTAACGCATTATTGCGCTTTTTGCTGTTGTTGCGCTTTCCAGGCCTGGAATTCGGCCCATTCGGCGCGGCGCTCAGCCTGTTGCTTCTGGATCTCGTCGAATTTCTTCTGTTGATCCGGCTTCAGCAGGGCGCGGACGTCGGCTTCGGCTTTCTTGTGGTTGGCGGCCATTTCGTCTTTCATCGCCTTCTGGTCGGCTGGCGATAGTTTTTCCAGGTACTTCTCGACCAGTTGCTTACGCTCGTGCATCTGCTCGCCCATGATCTTGCGGATCTGGTCGCGCTGTTCGCGGCTCAGGTCCAGTTGGCTGTACGGGCCTTTGCCGTGCATGCCGTGCATCTGACCGCCGTGGCGCGAACCGTCCATTGGCCCACCCATCGGGCCGGTGCCTTCAGGCATGGCCATGGCAACGGTCGGCAGGGCGGCGGCGAACATCAGAGCGATAAGAGTCTTGCGCATGGTGAATCTCCTTGTCTCGTTCCCGGTACGTTCCGGATGAGTACAGATTACGGAGATCAAGGTCAGCGGCGGTCAGTGGAGCGTAAAGCTTGGGTAAAGATGGTTTTGCGCCGACCTGACATAACGCCATGTGGGGTGTCGGTCTGTGGCGAGGGAGCAAGCTCCCTCGCCACAGGTTGCAGTCGGCCAGCTCTTTCTCGGTTTACAGGCTGTAGTAGTAACCGCGGCTACGCAGGGCGACGATGCGCGGACGGCCATCGGGGTGCGGGCCGATCTTCTTGCGCAGGTTGCTGACGTGCATGTCCAGGCTGCGGTCATACAGGGTCAGTTTGCGGCCAAGGGCGATTTGCGCCAGTTCCTGTTTGTCCAGTGGCTCGCCGGGTTGTTTGAGCAGGGCTTCCAGCAAGCGGCTCTCGGAGACGGTGAGGGTGAATTCCTGTTCGTCGATGCTGACCACGCCGCGCACCGGGCTGAAACACAAATCGCCCAGTTCCAGTTGGCTGGAAACGGCCGCCGGGTGGCTGCGGCGTAGCACCGCTCGCAAGCGGGCGGTCAGTTCCCGTGGGTCGCAGGGTTTGGCCAGGTAATCATCGGCGCCGAGCTCCAGGCCAAGGATGCGGTCCAAAGGTTCACCACGGGCCGACAGCATCAGCACCGGCAAGTCCGGGTGATCGCTGCGCAGTTGCTTGAGCAGTTCCAGGCCGCTGCCGTCCGGCAACATCACATCCAGCACGACGGCTGCCGGGGACGTTTCGGCCAGTGCACGACGGGCGCTTTGACCATCGTGACAGGCACGGACCTGAAAGCCTTCCTGACTCAGCCAACTGCTCAGGAGCTCGCACAGCTCCTGGTCATCATCAATAAGTAACAGCTCGCTCATGACTCACTCAATTTAGCCATTGTCGACGTTTTCGACTTGCACCACTGGCGAAGATACCGCAGAGCAGGGCCAATAGCGCAACTCCAGCGCCGATGACGAACCATTGTTGCTGATCAGTCAGCAAGCGGGGGATCGAGCTTCCGGCCTGTGCTTCCTTCAGTTGCAGCTTCAAACGCTGATTCTCCTGGCGCAAACGGGCCAGCACAGGGCTTTCGCGTTCGCCATCGGCATTTTGCAATTGTTTGCTCAATTCTTCCCGTTGCCGTTCGCTCTCTTTCAAGCGCTGCTGCAACTCGGTGATCTGGCTGCCGGCGCTCAGGGACAGCGGCGTCGAACTACCGCCGCTGGCGCTTTCTTCACCGTGGGCGGGGACCACGATCGATAACGTGACCAACATCAGACACAACGGACCCTTGCGCATCGCGACTCCTGGTTCCAATACGAGTATTGGGCAGTTTGTCGGCCGGCTAACGGGAATAATGAGCGATTGAGAGCGCGATGAACCGATAAGGTTCATCGCGAGAGGGGGAATTACGGCAGGACTTGCTTGAACGGCTTGACCGAAACGTTGGCGTAGACGCCCGCAGCGATATACGGATCGGCGTCGGCCCAGGCCTGGGCGGCGCTCAGGGAGTCGAATTCGGCAACGATCAGACTGCCGGTGAAACCCGCCGCGCCCGGATCATTGCTGTCGACAGCCGGATGCGGGCCGGCCAATACGATGCGACCTTCGCCCTTGAGCACTTGCAGGCGCTCAAGGTGCGCAGGCCGGGCGGCCAGGCGGGCTTCCAGGGAGTTGGCGACGTCTGTGGCAATGATTGCGTAAAGCATGTCAGTCCTCGGTTTTTGGCGTAGTGGTATCGGCGTCGTGCAGGTGGCGGGACAGGTAGATGCCCTGGCCGACCAGGAACAGCAGCGTCATGCCCAGGCTGCCGAAGACCTTGAAGTCGACCCAGTAGCTCTGGAAGGTGAACGCGACAAACAGGTTGGCGGCACCGCAAAACAGGAAAAACACGATCCAGGCGATGTTCAGGCGCGTCCAGACCGGTTCCGGCAGGGTCAGCGCGTGGCCCATGATGCGTTTGATCAGCAATTGATCACCGACGAAATGGCTGCCGATGAACGCGAGGGCGAACAGCCAGTTGACCACCGGGGCTTTCCATTTCAGGAACGTCTCGCTGTGGAAGGCCAGGGTCAGGCTGCCGAAGACCAGGCAGGCAATGAGGGTCAGCCACTGGCTCTTTTCCAGCTTGCGCTGTTTGATGAACAGCGTGCCGTAGACCACCAAAGAGCTGATGATGAGCATCGCGGTGGCGCTGTAGATACCGCCTACAGTGACCTCGTGGCCGGCAATGTCGACGACCCGTGGATCGATCTTGAAGACGATGAAAAACAGCAGGAGCGGGATGAAATCGATGAATTGTTTCACAGTGGCAGCCAGAAGCAGGATGTGCCGGCATAATAACAAACATATGGGCGCGCGATAGCGCCAGCTGATTTGAGGTTACAAAGCCCCGTGAATGTTGATTTGCATTGCCATAGCACGGCCTCCGATGGCGCCCTGGCGCCTGCGGTTCTGGTTGCGCGTGCGTTCGAGAAAGGCGTGCGAGTCCTGGCCTTGACCGATCACGACACCCTGGAGGGCCTCGATGAGGCGCGCGACGCGGCGAGCGCGCTGGGGATGCAACTGGTCAACGGCGTTGAGTTGTCCTGCGCCTGGGGTGGCGCGACCATTCATGTGCTGGGTTACGGTTTTGACGTGAATGCCGCGCCGCTGGTCGAGGCCATTGCCCGATTGCGTGATGGCCGCTGGCTGCGTTCGGAGGAGATCAGCCGAAAACTGGCGCTCAAAGGCATGTCGGGCGCTCTGGAAGGCGCACGGGAGATCCAGCAGGAGTTGGGTGACAGCGGCAACGCGCCGGCCCGCCCGCACTTTGCCGACTGGATGGTGCGCGAAGGTTTCGTCAAGGATCGTGCCGAAGCGTTCCGCAAATGGCTGGGCGCCGGCAAGCTGGGCGACGTCAAGCAACATTGGCCGAGCCTGGAAGAGACCGTCGAAACCCTGCGCGCGGCCAAGGCCTGGGTCAGTCTGGCGCACCCATGGCACTATGATTTCACTCGCAGCAAGCGTCGCCGCCTGATTGCCGACTATATTCAAGCAGGGGGCCACGCGATTGAAGTGGTCAATGGTCATCAGCCCGCCGAGCAAGTGGGCAGCCTGGCCATTCTCGCCCGGGAGTTTGGTCTGCTGGTCAGCGCCGGCAGTGATTTTCATGGCCCTGGAGGCTGGTCCGAGATCGGTGAGTACCGCCCGGTCCCGGAGGATCTGCCACCACTTTGGTGTCGATTCAAACATGACCCAATTATTGCCGCCGTCTGAACAGGTAGAGAATGTGAGTCAATTTTTCCAGATTCATCCGGAAAACCCGCAAGCGCGCCTGATCAAACAGGCGGTCGAAATCATCCGCAAAGGCGGGGTGGTGATTTATCCCACAGACTCGGCTTATGCCATTGGTTGCCAGATCGGCGACAAGACCGCCGTGGAACGCGTGCGGCGTTTGCGCGGGCTGGATGATAAGCACAACTTCGCGCTGATTTGCAGCGATCTGTCGCAATTGGGGTTGTTTGCCAAAATCGACACCGGCCTTTTCCGCCTGCTCAAGGCCCATCTGCCGGGCCCGTATACCTTCATTCTCAACGCCACCCGTGAAGTGCCGCGCCTGCTGTTGCACCCGAAAAAACGCACCATCGGCCTGCGGGTGCCCAGCCATCCGATTGCCTTGGCGCTGCTCGAAGAGCTCGGCGAGCCGCTGATGAGCGTGACCCTGATACTGCCCGGCGAAACCGACCCGATGACCGATCCCTATGAAATGCGCCAGGTGCTTGAACATCAGGTTGACCTGATCATCGACGGCGGTTTCGGCGGGGTCAAGGCGTCCACCGTGATCAACCTCGCAGACGGCGAGCCGGAAGTGATCCGAGTCGGTTGCGGCGATCCCGCGCCGTTCATGGCCGAAGCCTAGATGTCTGCAGTAGAACCCGTCGACAGTCAGGCCGGAGCCCAGCAAGAGCTGCCCTTCGCGATGGTTTACGGCCAGGCGGTCATGGAGATGCCGCTGGACCTGTACATCCCGCCGGATGCGCTCGAAGTCTTTCTCGAAGCCTTCGAAGGCCCGCTGGATCTGCTGCTGTACCTGATCCGCAAACAGAACATCAACATCCTCGACATTCCGGTGGCGGAAATCACCCGCCAGTACATGGGCTACGTCGAGTTGATGCAGTCGGTGCGCCTGGAGCTGGCCGCCGAATACCTGGTGATGGCCGCGATGCTGGCCGAGATCAAGTCGCGGATGCTGTTGCCCAGGGCCGAAACCGTCGAAGACGAGGAAGAGGACCCGCGCGCCGAACTGATCCGCCGCTTACAAGAGTACGAGCGCTTCAAGGCCGCTGCCGAAGGCATCGACGGGCTAAGTCGCGTTGGTCGCGATGTGCTGGTGCCCAAGCTCGACGCCCCAGAAGCCCGGGCGCGCAAGTTGCTGCCGGACGTGCGGTTGTCGGAACTGCTGCTGTCCATGGCCGAAGTGCTGCGTCGCGGTGACATGTTCGAAAGTCACCAGGTCAGCCGTGAGGCGCTGTCCACCCGCGAACGCATGAGCGATGTGCTGGAACGGCTCAAGGGCGGCGGGTTTGTGCCGTTCGTCGAGCTGTTCACCGCCGAAGAAGGGCGTCTGGGAGTGGTAGTGACTTTTATGGCGATCCTTGAGCTGGTCAAGGAATCCTTGGTCGAGCTGGTGCAGAATGAGCCGTTCGCAGCGATCCATGTGCGAGCCCGAGCCGAATAACGAGTTGAATCATGAACCTGAGTGAACCCCGCGAGCTGGCACCTTTGCTCGAAGCCTTTCTGTTGGCCTCGGGAAAACCGCAATCCCTGGAGCGTCTGTACGAACTCTTCGAAGAGGGCGAACGGCCGGAGCCACCGGTTTTCAAGAAAGCGCTGACGATACTCGCCAAGTCTTGCGATGGCCGCGCCTTCGAACTGAAGGAAGTTGCGACCGGTTATCGCCTGCAAATCCGCGAAAAGTTCTCGCCGTGGGTCGGTCGTTTGTGGGAAGAACGCCCGCAGCGCTATTCCCGCGCCATGCTCGAAACCATCGCCTTGATCGCCTATCGCCAGCCGATCACCCGTGGCGAGATCGAAGACGTACGGGGTGTGGCGGTCAACAGTCAGATCGTAAAAACACTGATGGAGCGTGAGTGGATCCGCATCGTCGGATACCGCGACGTGCCGGGCAAACCGGCGATGTTCGCCACCACCAAGGCGTTTCTCGATCACTTCAACCTGAAGAACCTCGACGACCTGCCGCCGCTGGCCGAGCTGCGCGAACTGGAGCCCGATCCGGTGCTCGATTTCGACGACGCGCCAGTGCCTGCCGGTCTGCAAGAATTGGCGGACGCCAGCGCCGAGCCGGAAGAGCCCAAGGAAGAAACCAGTTTCCATACGCTGTTGCTGGAACTGGACAGCATGGAGGAGGGGATCAAGACCGATTTCGATGATTTGTTGCGCGATGGCGAGGCATCCGTGACTGATCCGGAGTTCGCTGATGTTCAGTCGGACACCGAAGTCGCGCAGATCGAGCCGGAGCCTGACCTTGAAGTCGAGCCCGAACCCGACATCGAGCCGGAGCAGGAAGACGACATTCTTGGTGTCGCCGAAGCCCGGGAAAAACTGCTGGCGGCGGTTGCTGCCCTGGAACAGCCGAAACCCGAGCTTAGCGATGAAGAGGCCGAAGCACTGGCTTTAGCCGAAGCCATCGAAGCCGAACGCCGCGAATTCGAAGACTGACCGCAATCCTGTAACCACCCAATCCCCCTGTGGGAGCGGGCTTTGGTAAATCATCACCCAATCACCGGTCGGCGGAAAAGCCATTAAGCTTTGGCGGATCAACTAGTCTCTGATGCGCAAACGCCCTGATGAGCGTATGATTCGCGACCCTTCGGCGATCCCTTCGCCCAGGTACACAGATTTGCAACGTTCCAGGCCACGCCTGGACAGACCACACCGGGAGGTGCCCAGATGAGTATCAACGACCAGAAAGACGACCAGGAAATCGGCCCAGCAGGCGAAAAACTGCAAAAGGTCCTCGCCCGTATCGGCGTAGGCTCGCGCCGTGACGTGGAAGCCTGGATCAGCCACGGCCGCATCAAGGTCAATGGCAAAGACGCCACCCTTGGCCAGCGTGTCGACATGCACGACGCCATTACCATCGATGGCAAAGTGATCAAGCGCGAAGAAGCCGCCGAGTCGGTACGCCGCGTGATCATGTACAACAAACCCGACGGCGAGATCTGCACCCGTGTCGATCCGGAAGGTCGTCCGACCGTGTTCGACAAGCTGCCGCGTCCGAAAGAAGGGCGCTGGATCAACATCGGTCGCCTGGACATCAACACCACGGGCTTGCTGATGTTCACCACCGACGGTGAACTGGCCAACCGCCTGATGCACCCGTCCTACGAGATGGACCGCGAATACGCCGTGCGTGTACGTGGCGAAGTCGATGACGAGATGATCGAGCGCCTGAAAGCGGGCGTTGTGCTCGAAGACGGCCCGGCGCGTTTCACCGATATCCAGCAGGCTCCGGGTGGCGAAGGTTTCAACCACTGGTACCACTGCGTGGTGATGGAAGGTCGCAACCGCGAAGTCCGTCGTCTGTGGGAGTCCCAGGGGCTGGTGGTCAGCCGTCTGAAGCGCGTGCGTTTTGGTCCGGTGTTCCTCAACTCCGACCTGCCGATGGGACGCTGGCGCGAAATGAGCCAGTACGAAGTCGACATTCTCAGTGCCGAAGTTGGCTTGACCCCGGTGGCCATGCCGCAACTGAATGCCAAGAGCAAAGACAAGCTTGAGCGTATGCAGCGCAAATCGTCTCGTCCGATGGCCAAGACCGAGCGTGTACGTACCTTGCGTCCGGCGGCTGGTGCGCCGGCCGCGCCACGCGAAAGCCGCGAGCCGCAGATCGAAGGCGAGCGTCCGGGTCGCAAGCCTGCTGCGCGTCAGGATGGTGAGCGCGGTCCACGTTCGCCACGTCCGGCCAATGGCCGCACCGAGCGCGGCGAAGGTCGCGGTACGCCAGTCGCCGATCGTCCGGCCGACACCAAGCGCCCGGCCAAGCCGGCGCCGAAGCGTCCGGGGATCAAGCTGGTCGAGGGCGACAAGCCTTCTGGCAAGCGTCGCGGCGCACCGGCCGGTTCGGGCCAGCGTCCGGGGTTTGGTCGTCGCAAGCCGGAGTGAAGCAGTAATTGGCTGCAAGCCGTGAGCGACAAGCAAAAAACGCCAACCCTTCGGTTGGCGTTTTTTTTGGTCGCTCCAACGCAACCAGCCTGGCTGTGGTGGCCACGCGGGCGACCGCGAATCTGAAGGAAGTCGAAGCAACGGTGTGGTCAGCCCATCTACTGCAACCACGGACGATGAACGGTAGAGAATGCATCCGGGCTGGCCAAGCCTCATGCCTCAGGCCTGCGCTATGTCCTGCCTCGTCGACGAGAAGAGCGTATTTATCTGCGCGCTATCAGGCTTAAATCCCCGAGCCATCCGATCAGAAATAAAACGCCAGCTTATCTGACTGGAATTATCCGATAGGACGCCTTTTTTATATGTGGATTCAAGAACCTGCGCCGGATCAAGGACTGTTCAACGTATCGAGGTCATGCTAAAACCTTCCTGTTTGCCAATTCGTCTGTAGCGCTTGCGCAACAAGGGGGACAGTACCGCGCCCCTCAGGTGGATTGAGCTTTTTCATAGTCATTTGCAGGTAAGGTTTTCCATGAAGGCGGTAATTCTGGCGGGCGGGCTGGGCACGCGTATTTCCGAAGAGTCTCACCTGCGTCCCAAGCCAATGATCGAAATCGGTGGCAAGCCGATTCTCTGGCATATCATGAAGCTCTACTCTTCTCACGGAATCAATGATTTCGTGATTTGCTGTGGCTACAAGGGCTATGTCATCAAGGAATACTTCGCCAACTACTTCCTGCATATGTCCGATGTCACGTTCGACATGTCCAATAACACCATGGAAGTCCATCAACGCTACGTCGAGCCGTGGCGTGTAACGCTGGTCAATACGGGTGAAGACACCTTGACCGGGGGGCGGCTGAAGCGCGTCCGCGAGCACTTGGGCAGTGAGCCGTTCTGTTTTACCTATGGTGATGGTGTGTCGGATGTGAATATCCGCGAATTGATCGATTTTCACCACGCCCATGGCAAGCTTGCTACCGTCACGGCTATTCAACCACCGGGAAGATACGGCGCGTTGAATATGCAAGGCAGTCAGGTTAAGAGCTTCCAGGAAAAACCGGCCGGCGATGGTGCCTGGATCAATGGCGGTTACTTTGTACTCGATCCGTCGGTCATTGATTTCATTGTTGACGATCAATCCAGCTGGGAAGCCGAGCCGCTGATGCTATTGGCAGAAGAGGGTAACCTCATGGCTTACCAGCACAGTGGCTTTTGGCAGGCGATGGATACCTTGCGCGATAAAAATCACCTTGAAGATTTGTGGAACAAGGGTAACGCGCCCTGGAAGCGCTGGGCATGAAGCAGTTCGGCGATCTCTATCGGGGCCGCAAGGTCCTGCTCACCGGGCATACGGGCTTTAAGGGCAGTTGGTTGGCGACTTGGCTCTGCGAACTCGGAGCGCAAGTGACCGGTCTCGGTCTGGCGCCTGAAAGTGCGCCGGCTCACTGGGATCTGCTGAACAGCCCATCGATTGATTTACGCGGCGACATTCGCGCTTCGGCGGTGGTTCGGGAGGCATTCGAGCAAGCGCAGCCGGAAATCGTTTTTCACCTTGCGGCCCAGGCGCTGGTGCGTCGCTCCTACCGCGATCCACTGGAAAGCTGGTCGACCAATGTGATGGGCACTGCCAATGTGCTAGAGGCCTGCAGGCTTACGCCTAGTGTGCGGGCGGTCGTCGTCGTCACGACGGACAAGGTCTACGCCAACAGTGAGTGGCCTTGGGGGTATCGCGAAAATGATCGCCTCGGTGGCCATGACCCCTATAGTGCTTCCAAAGCGGCCAGCGAACTGGTGGTCGACAGCTATCGCAAGGCATTCTGGGGCGGTGACGGTGCGCCGTTGGTCGCTTCGGCACGTGCCGGTAATGTCATCGGTGGTGGTGACTGGTCCGAAGATCGTCTGATCCCTGACCTGGTCAGGGCCGTTCAGGCCGGCGAGTCCCTGGAAATCCGTTCTCCTCAATCCACCCGGCCTTGGCAGCATGTACTCGAATGCCTGTCCGGTTATCTGTTGCTTGGCCAACGGCTTCTGACACTCGATAAAGCTGTTCCGGGCGCATGGAACTTTGGTCCCGCGCCGCAAGACAACCGTACGGTTGCAGAGGTGTTGACAGGGCTGCAGCAGTATTGGCCGGAGCTCGCGTGGCATACCACATCGGTCCCGCAGCCACACGAAGCCAACCTGCTGTACCTCGACTGCGCACAGGCGAAGGCTCGCCTGGGGTGGCAGCCGGTCTGGAGCCTGGAGCAAAGCCTGGAAATGACGGCTGGCTGGTACCGCCACCAATCCTCTACCGGTCAGACGATCACCCATGAACAGTTGGCGGGGTATATCGCCGCGGCAGCACGAGCCGGCTGTGTCTGGATTGAAAAATGATTATCAGGCCAACAGCTATAAACGGCGCACTGGTGGTTGAAACCCAACCTTACCAGGACCACCGTGGCGCCTTTAGTCGCTTGTTCTGCGAAAAAAGCCTGGCCCAGGCTTTGGGTTCGCAACATATCGTACAGATTAACCATTCTCGCACCTCCACCGTCGGTGCCGTGCGCGGCCTGCATTTTCAGCATGCCCCTCATGCGGAGATGAAGATGATCCGCTGCCTGAAAGGGCGCGTGTGGGATGTGGTCGTTGACCTGCGCGCCGGCTCCCCGACTTTTTTGCAGTGGCACGCTGAAGAATTGAGCCCGCAAGCCGATCACATGTTAGTGATTCCGCAAGGCTGCGCTCACGGTTTTCAAGTTCTGGAAGCCGAGAGCGAACTGCTCTATCTGCACACCGCTTTCTACGAACCGGCGGCCGAGGGGGCTGTTCGTTACGATGACCCGCGACTGGGAATCACTTGGCCATTACCTGTTACAGATCTTTCCGAGCGCGACAAGCATCACGCTTTGCTATCTAACGAATTCGCCGGACTTCATGTATGAACTGTCGTCACTGCTCTGAGCCGCTGCAGCACACTTTTCTCGATCTGGGTTTTGCTCCACCCTCCAATTCGTACCTAAGCGAAGCGGAGTTGAGTGCGCCGGAACTCTACTTCCCGCTCAAATTGAAAGTGTGCGAGAACTGCTGGTTGGTGCAGACCGAGGATTACGCTCAGGCAGACCTGTTCTTTTCCAAGGATTACGCCTACTTCTCGTCCACTTCGACCAGTTGGCTCGAACATGCGGTTGCTTATTCGAAGGCCATGATCGAGCGCTTGGGGCTGGGAGCTGACAGCTTTGTCATCGAAGTGGCTTCGAACGACGGTTACCTGTTGAAGAATTTTCTGGCCGCCGATATCCCGTGCCTAGGGGTCGAGCCAACCGCCAGCACGGCCGCTGCTGCGGAAAAAATCGGTATTCCGGTACTGCGTGAGTTTTTCGGCGAGGAGCTGGGCAAGCGACTGGCGAAAGAGGGCCGACAGGCCGACCTGATTGCCGGCAACAACGTTTTTGCCCACGTACCCGACATCAACGACTTCACTCGAGGGTTGAAAGCGGCGTTGAAACCGGGGGGAACCATTACCCTTGAGTTCCCGCACCTCATGCGTCTGATCCAGCACACCCAGTTCGACACGGTGTACCACGAGCACTTTTCCTATTTGTCGCTCTACACGGTAAACCGAATCTTTGCCCAGGCTGGTTTGCGGGTTAGTGATGTTGAAGAGTTGCCGACCCATGGAGGTAGCCTGCGTGTCCACGGTTGCCATGCTGAGGACAGTCGTAGTGACAGCCTTGCTGTCGCTCGTCTTCTTGATGCTGAGATTCAGTTCGGGCTGAGGGATCTAGAGGTTTATCGAGGTTTTCAAGTGCGAGCCGATGAAGTCAAGAATGGCCTGCTCAGTTTCCTGATCGAGCAGAAGCGCGCGGGCAAGCAAGTAGTGGCGTATGGTGCTGCCGCCAAGGGCAACACACTGTTGAACTATGCAGGCGTCAAACCGGATCTCTTGGCCTATGTGTGTGACGCTGCGCCGTCAAAGCAAGGTAAATACCTTCCCGGGAGCCATATCCCCGTTTACTCGCCACAGAAACTGAAAGAAACCCAACCCGACACCGTGGTGATTCTGCCCTGGAACATCGCCGACGAAGTGATCGGCCATCACGGTTACGTCAGAGAGTGGGGAGGACAGTTTGTCAAAGCTGTTCCCGCGCTGGAGGTCAAATGAGCGAGCGGATTTTCTACACCAAGCCTTCGATTACCGAACTGGAAGTCGAGTACGCCACTGACGCGGCCAGAAACGGTTGGGGCGACAAGTGCTACGAATATATCGTGCGTTTCGAGAATGCATTCAAGGCTCACCTCGGCGTTGAGTATGCTATTGCCACATCGAGCTGTACGGGTGCCCTGCACATGGGCATGGCTGCCTTGGGCATAGGGCCAGGTGACGAAGTGATCATGGCGGACACCAACTGGATCGCCACCGTTTCTCCTGTCGAGCATCTGGGCGCTACGCCCGTATTCGTCGATATTCTTCCCGACACCTGGTGCCTTGATTCCGAGCAGGTCGAATCAGCCATCACCCCTAAAACCAAGGCCATTGTTGCGGTGCACCTGTACGGTAATCTTTGCGATATGGACCGCCTGCTGGAAATCGGCAAACGGCATGGCATTCCCGTTATCGAAGATGCAGCCGAGGCGATCGGTTCTCAGTATCACGGCAAGCGCGCTGGCAGCATGGGTGCTTTTGGCAGTTTTTCTTTCCACGGAACCAAGACCCTGACCACGGGCGAAGGTGGCATGTTCGTCACTAACGACGCCGCCCTCTACGAGAAAGTGCTGACACTTTCAAACCATGGCAGGGCGAGGGGGCAGATCAAGCAGTTCTGGCCGGACGTAGTCGGGTTCAAATACAAGATGTCGAATATTCAGGCGGCGATCGGATGCGCGCAAACGGAGCGCATTGACGACTTGATCCGGCGCAAGCAGGAGATCATGAGTCTCTATCGAGAAGGGTTGAAGGCCTACTCGGGCATTGCCCTCAATGCTCAGCCTGAAGGAACGATCATTGGCGCGTGGATGCCGACAGTCGTATTTGCAGAGCATACCGGGATGACCCGTGAGCGTTTGCAGGCGGCTTTTCAGACCGCCAATATCGACGCTCGGGTATTTTTTCATCCGCTGTCCAGCTTGCCGATGTTCGAGCCGCGGCCTGCGAATGTGAATGCTTATTCCATCCCGCTGCGTGCGATGAATCTGCCGAGTTATCACGACCTGACCGCGGTTGAACTAGAGCGGGTGTGTTCGGTTTTTTCGACATTGTAATGTCTTCACATTGGTCGAGTGTTGTAGACCCTGATCCAGAGCGCGCCATGAATAAATACTTGAGGTCAGAGCAGATTACCGAGTTTGAACGCAATGGCGTTTTAATTATTCGGGATTTTTATGACGAGTGCGACATCGGGGCGGTTCAGCGCGGTATCCATGATGTCATTGGTCAGGTCATGCTCAAGTACGGCATTACCGACCTTAGAGGCGCTTATGACCCCTCGGAGTTCGATAAGGGTTATCTGGACCTGATCAAAATAAATCGCTCCTGGGGCGGTGAGATCTATGACGCGGTGAAACAAATCCCTGCCTTCATGCGGCTGGTCGCGCATCCCCGGCACGAATCGTTATTTGCGGAATTGAGGCAGGGTTCCATTCCAGGTATTGCGGCGGGGGGGTACGGTATTCGTATCGATTGTCCTTTCGAGGACAAATACCGCGCGATGTGGCACCAGGAATACCCGGCCCAGCTGCGAAGTGTAGATGGCCTGGTTTTCTGGAGCCCGCTTGTCGATGTCACCGAGGCGCTGGGGCCTGTAGTGTTCTGCC
Source organism: Pseudomonas moorei (assembly GCF_008801475.1). Lineage (GTDB taxonomy): Bacteria > Pseudomonadota > Gammaproteobacteria > Pseudomonadales > Pseudomonadaceae > Aquipseudomonas > Aquipseudomonas moorei. The sequence goes on from NZ_VZPP01000004.1 coordinate 34,826, forward strand.
CAGAGTCGCACAAACTGGGACCGTTGCCCGTTTGCCATGCCGACCCCGAGGGCACAGGGCGTTCCGGTGCGTACGCGTTGATGATTAAAGACGAGCAGCGACACCTTGAGCCGTACAGCAAAATCGCGCCTCTGACTTCGCCGGGTGATCTGGTCATCATCGATTTCATGCTCTTGCATTGCTCTGGTTATAACAAGAGCGATCGGGCGCGCTGGTCCATGCAGTTCAGATATTTCAATTTTGCAGATCCCGTCGGCCGTTCGCACGGTTGGAAAGGGTCGTATGCAGCGGGCGTAGATTTTCGCGCCGTACATCCAGAGTTATTTCACGCGGAGTAAAAAATGATGCACTGCAATGTTTGTCTCACTGAGCTCGAGAAGCCTGTCTATGCGGCTCACTCGAATCAGTCCCTGACTTCGCTGTGTGAGCTTCGCGATGGACAAGTCAATGTGTGGTCGTGCCCGGTGTGCTCGCACCTTCGTAGCGAAGCCTTCGCCGACACCGTTGCTTATTATGAGTCCGATTACAAGATTCTCCTGAGTGACGAAGAAGAAGATCAGATTTACGAAGTAAAAGAAGGTGAGATCGTCTATCGGACGGACCATCAGATAAGCACCTTGCTGAGCAAATTGAATTTGCCCGCCGGCGCTGCGGTTTTGGATTATGGCTGCGCCAAGGCTTCAACGCTCAAGAAGTTGAGCGGGGTGCGGACTGATTTGAATATTCACTTATTCGATGTCAGTTCGATGTACAAAGAGTATTGGAATAAATTCGTCAGTGCCGATAAGTGCGCGATTCACACGACCCCTGAATCCTGGGCGTCCAGTTTCGACGTCCTGACCTCCTTCTTCGCCCTCGAGCATATCCCTGAGCCGATCGACACGGTAAAAAAGGTTCATGCCTTGCTCAAGGACGATGGCGTGTTTTACGGCATTGTCCCCAATACCTTCGGCAACGTTGCGGACTTTGTAGTGATTGATCATGTCAACCACTTCACGGCGCCTTCGCTAGCCTATCTGCTCGATTCTGCCGGGTTCACCGATATTCAGATCGACGATGCTGTACACCGCGGCGCGCTGGTCTTTACCGCTCGTAAAGGCGCCCAAAGCTCAGCCGGGCTCAACGTGGCCGAAACCATTGCACGATCGGAAGAGTTGGCTCGTTATTGGGAGGCTGTTAACCAGGGTATATCCCAAACTTCGCAAGCCTATGCCGGTGTCACCAAGGCCATTTACGGCTCGGGCTTCTATGGCGCCTACATCGCCAGCGCCATGAATGACTTTGATGGCGTTGCCTGCTTTTTGGACGCAAGTCCTTTCCAGCAGGGAAAAGAGCTGTTTGGCAAACCGATACTTTCTCCTCAGTCGCTTCCGAAACACGTGAAGGTACTCTACGTGGGCTTGAACCCCAGCATTGCTCGCGCCGTCATGAATGACATGCGCTGGCTGCAAGAGCGAAACATTTCCCTGGTGTTCCTTGATGAGCAACTTGCATGATCACAGGGAAAAACGTTCTGCTACGTAGCTGGAAAGAGGGCGATCTCGCGCTACTGCGGGACATGCGTAATGACGTTTCGCTGCAAGCTCAGTTGCTGGCCCGCCCGCGGGGTAGCGATGAAAACCAGGTGCGTGAATGGCTAAAAGGCTTTTCGGGAGCCAACGATAGCTTCATCTTCATTCTGGCGGACCCTGCCGACGACACGGCCCTGGGTTTTTTACAGTTTAAAAACACCGACTTTGTCAGCCGAAATACAGAACTGGGTGTCTGCCTGGCGTCCAGTGCCCAAGGGCGTGGTATCGGCAGCGAGGTGCTTGCATTGGCCAGCGCCTATATGCGTGACACGTGGGGGCTTGGCAAAATTTGGCTGAAAGTCAGAGATGACAATACTGCAGCAATAAAGTGTTATGAAAAAGCTGGCTTCAAACACTGTGGAAAGCTTTCGAATCACGTATTCATTTCAGGGGCTTGGCATGATGTGGCGCTTATGGAGCTCTTTCTGAGTTAAGTGAATTATGAATATCGTCATTTCACAATCGATGCTTTTTCCATGGGTAGGCCTTCTGGAACAAGTACGCTTGGCCAATGTTTTTGTTCATTACGATGACGTACAGTTTTCCAAAGGCAGCTTTGTCAATCGCGTACAAATCAAGACACCTCAGGGTATGCGTTGGATGACGGTTCCTTTAGTTGACCTGCATCTAGGTCAAAAGATAAATGAAGTTAAGGTGCCTCCCACTTCGACATGGGGGAAAACACACATGGCGTTGCTGGAAAACAGCTTTGCGAGTGCTCCATTTCGTCAGGATGCCCTTGAACTCGTTGCGAATGTTTATGCTCGCGATTATGCAAATGTCGGAGAGCTCGCTCGTGCGTCGTTGATGGCGCTGATCGAGTATTTTGGCTTGGATGTTAACTGTCGTTTTATCGATGTGCAGTCCCTGGATATTTCGGGAAGTAGCAGTGATCGTGTCCTTTCAGTGGTCAAGCGCCTGGAAGGGAACAAATACATCACCGGTCATGGCGCCGGACGTTACCTCAATCATGAGTTGTTCGAGCGTTCGGACGTTGCCGTCGAATATATGGCCTATAACTGCGCACCTTACCCCCAAGCCCATGGCGATTTTACGCCCTATGTGTCCGCCCTGGATCTGGTGGCGAATTGCGGCAAGCTCGGGCTTGAGTCTATAAATTCTGGAACTACAGATTGGAGAAGTTTTAAAAATGAATCCGCATGAGCAGTTTCGTCAGGAAGTCGCAGAAAATATTGAAGCGCTCGGCGCTGACACCGATCTGCAAGCGCTGTCCCGTATTTGGGTCCGCGAAATCAGCCGGCACAAGTGGGCGTATAACTTTTCCTGGTTCGGTCGTCCGGCGATTCAATTCCCTAACGATACCTGGGCCATGCAGGAGCTGATCTGGGATATCAAGCCGGATCTGATCATCGAGACCGGCATCGCCCACGGCGGCTCATTGATTTTTAGCGCTTCGATGCTGGCGATGCTCGATTATTGCGAGGCTGTTGAACAAGGCAAGAGCCTTGACCCGCAGGCCAGTAAGCGCCGTGTGCTCGGTATTGATATCGATATCCGTCAGCATAACCATGATGCGATTAAAGCTCACCCCATGTCGCATATGATTGAAATGATTCAGGGATCGAGTATCGATAAAGATACGATTTCCAAAGTCAGGGAATATGCAAAAGATTACAAGCGTGTCTTGGTCTGCCTGGATTCGAACCATACGCATAATCATGTGCTGGCAGAGCTTGAGGCTTATGCCGATTTGGTCAGCGTTGGCAGTTACTGCGTGGTGTTTGATACCTTGATCGAAGATATGCCTATTGATTTGATCCAGAATCGCCCATGGGGTCCAGGAAATAGCCCGAAAAGCGCGGCTAAAGAATACTTGAAGCAACATGCTGAATTCGAGATCGACAAAAAAATTGATCATAAACTCCAGATCAGCGTGGCGCCTGATGGTTTCTTGAAGCGCGTTAGTTAAGGCTGAAATGGCAGGATGCTTCGAAGGAACTTGATTGCCAATTTAATTGGACAAGGCTAGACCGCGGTTATGGGGCTGGCCTTTGTCCCTTTGTACATTAAATATATTGGCATTGAGCCCTATATTTGATTGGTGTATTTACAATTATTCATTCCGCTCGATGAGCTCTGTATTTAGTTTGATGCTGGATGCCGTACTCCCGAGATCTTTCAGAAGCCGGCGGCCATGATCCGTCCCGACGCCAAAGTTTAAAAAGTGTACTTCTACCCCAAGCCGTCGACTCCGAGAATCCATCGACGGCCTGTCCGCTCTCTGTGTTTTTCACGGCTTCGTCCGCCTCAATGACGTCGGCTTCTCCTTCTCTGTTCCGGCAAAAACCAGTGGGAGCGAGCTTTCTCGCGTGAGGGCGTCAGTCGCAACGCCCCATCCTTGGGTTCATCTGCAGTGGAAATTTTATGTTCCGCTTCGTAAAGAAATATTTACGAATATCCCGCTTTTGACCCCTGGAGTCGATGGACCTTCAATGCCGTAAGGAAATCCTGCCGAATTCGCGCTGTCATTGCTGGCTGCAAGGCTCTGCCCCGGTTGTTTCGCGAGGCTGGTGAGGGTGTTATGCGCCCCATGCCTGTCGTGCAGGCCATAACAACAAGGAGGCGCAATGAACGCCGTGACTGACTTTCTCCGAGGCGAAATCGACTTCGCCTTCAGTGACAACCCCTGCGGGTCTGTCCATTCCTCTGCCGCTATTGAAGACCCTTTTGCGAGCGCCGGCCTAACGCGGCGCTATCCGTGCTGATCAAACGGTGTCTGGCAGTAGGTGGTTACGGGTGTACAATGCGCGGCGTTTTAACTGTGACTCAACTGCGTATCCGCGCATTTTGCGCCTGTCGGCTGTCATGACTCGTTTGCTCCCAGTATTCAGTTCGATTGCCCAAGGCCAATAAATTCAAGGCTATCCGCCTTGTTCACTCCGCCGCGTCACGAGCGCGTCGGGTTCGATTTCGTCACAGATAAAAACAAACAGGTGACGCATGACCGTTGTAAATACGCTGAACTCCTGGTGCCTGCGCTGGGGTTTGATCGGTGCCGCTTAACGTCTTTCCTGAGCAGCAACGTCGACTGAACATCATCAAACCTTGCGTGAGACCCTTTTCATGAGTGGACAAAACTCGCATTCAGGCGAGCTGAAACGCGGCCTGAAAAATCGCCACATCCAACTGATTGCCCTTGGTGGCGCGATTGGTACCGGTTTGTTCCTCGGCTCGGCCGGGGTACTGAAATCCGCCGGTCCGTCGATGATCCTTGGCTACGCCATTTGCGGCTTCATTGCCTTCATGATCATGCGCCAACTCGGCGAAATGATCGTTGAAGAGCCTGTGGCCGGTTCTTTCAGCCACTTCGCACACAAGTACTGGGGCGGTTTCGCCGGCTTCCTGTCGGGCTGGAACTGCTGGATCCTGTACATCCTGGTGGGCATGTCGGAGCTGACCGCCGTTGGCAAATACATTCACTACTGGGCGCCGCACATCCCGAGCTGGGTCACGGCTGCTGCATTCTTCATGCTGATCAACTTGATCAACCTGGCCAACGTCAAAGTCTTTGGCGAGGCCGAGTTCTGGTTCGCGATCATCAAGGTCGTGGCGATTGTCGGCATGATTGCCCTGGGCAGCTACCTGCTGGTCAGTGGTCACGGCGGCCCACAAGCGTCGGTGAGCAACCTGTGGTCCCACGGTGGCTTCTTCCCGAACGGTGTCAGCGGCCTGGTGATGGCCATGGCGATCATCATGTTCTCCTTCGGTGGCCTGGAAATGCTCGGTTTCACCGCAGCCGAAGCCGACAAGCCGAAAACCGTGATCCCCAAAGCCATCAACCAGGTGATCTACCGCATCCTGATTTTCTACATTGGTGCGCTGGTTATCCTGTTGTCGCTGACCCCATGGGACAGCCTGCTGGGCACATTGAACGCCTCGGGCGATTCCTACAGCGGCAGCCCGTTCGTCCAGGTGTTCTCGATGCTCGGTAGCAGCACCGCCGCGCACATCCTCAACTTCGTGGTCCTGACGGCGGCGTTGTCGGTGTACAACAGTGGCACCTACTGCAACAGCCGCATGCTGCTGGGCATGGCCGAACAGGGCGATGCGCCGAAAGCGCTGTCGAAGATCGACAAGCGCGGCGTGCCGGTGCGTTCGATCCTGGCCTCGGCCGCTGTGACCCTGATTGCGGTGCTGCTGAACTACCTGATGCCGCAAAGCGCGCTGGAATTGCTGATGTCGCTGGTGGTGGCCACCCTGGTGATCAACTGGGCGATGATCAGCTTCTCGCACTTCAAGTTCCGCCAACACATGAACAAGACCCGCCAGACGCCGCTGTTCAAGGCCCTGTGGTACCCGTACGGTAACTACATCTGCCTGGCGTTCGTGGTGTTCATCCTCGGCGTGATGCTGTTGATCCCGGGGATCCAGATCTCGGTGTACGCGATTCCGGTCTGGATCGTGTTCATGTGGGTCTGTTACGGCATCAAGAACAAGCGCAGTGCGCAACACGCGTTGCAGGCTGCAAGCGCGAAATAAGCGTAGAGCATAGAAACAACAAGCCCGGCCATGTGCCGGGTTTGTTGTTTATGGGGGTCCATACAAAACCCTGTGGAAGTGTGGCTTGCCCGCGATGGACGATAACGCGGTATGTCTGATAAACCACGGCGCCTGCATCGCGGGCAAGCCACGCTCCCACAAGGAGCGCATTCCTCCAAACTATTCGCGGTATCCTGAATGCTCCCCACCCCGGACCCCTTTCCCATGCTGGTGATTTCCAACAACGTGCATATACCAGATGCCGAGATCGAGTTGACCGCCATTCGCGCCCAGGGCGCTGGCGGGCAGAACGTGAACAAGGTCTCCAGCGCGGTGCACCTGCGCTTCGACATTCCGGCCTCATCCTTGCCCGAGTTCTACAAGGAGCGGCTGCTGGCGTTGCGCGACAGTCGTATCACCAGTGAAGGCGTATTGATCATCAAGGCCCAGCAATACCGGACCCAGGAACAGAACCGGGCTGATGCGTTGGCGCGTTTGACCGAGTTGATCCTCAGCGCCACCAAGGTCGAAAAAAAACGTCGCCCGACCAAGCCGACCCTCGGTTCGAAGACCCGTCGGCTCGAATCCAAGAGCAAGCGCGGCAACATCAAGGCCGGGCGCGGCAAGGTCGATTTCTAGCGGGATTCTCGCGCTTCGCGCTGTTTCGGCGCCTGCCGGTACAAGTAGATGCTGAGCATCAAACCGCTCAAGGCGGCGAGGGCGGCGAACAGGAAGATCGAAGCAAAACCGAAGCCTGCCGCAATCGCGCCGGCCAATGGCCCGGTGATCCCCAGCGACAGGTCGATGAACAGTGAATAGGCCCCGACCGCCGCGCCACGGCTGGAGGCGGGCACGAGGTTGACTGCTTCGACCCCCAACGCCGGAAACACCAGGGAAAAACCAAAGCCACTGAGCGCCGCGCCCGCGAGCGCCCAATGCGCGTCAGGTGCCAGCCACAGCAGCAACAGCCCCAGGGTTTCCACCGACAGGCAGGCAATCGCCACACGAAAGCCGCCGAGACGGTTGATCAGGTTGCCGAACAACAGCCGTGCACCGATGAAGCTGGCGCCAAACAGGCTCAGGCACAGTACGGCGTTGTCCCAATGCCGGGTGGCGTAATACAGGGTGATAAACGTGGCGATAGTGCCAAAACCGATGGAGCCCAAGGCCAGTCCGCAGCCGTGGGGCAACACTCGCCCGAGTACATGCATGAACGGCAAACGCTCACCGACCACAATCGGCGCAGCGGTTTTCGGCCACGCCAGCAACAGTCCCAACGCGGCCAGCAGCACGATGCTCACGCCCATGCTCCACAAGCCCATTCGATTGACCAGTAGCACCCCCAACGGTGCACCGACCGCCAGTGCACCATAACTGGCGATGCCATTCCAGGAGATGACTTTGGCGGTGTTCGCCGCGCCAACCCGGCCGATGCCCCAGCCAATCGAACCGGAGCCCACCAGGCTTTCCGCGCTGCCGAGCACCAGGCGGCCGACCAGCAGGCTGATCAGACTCAACATCGGCAGGCTTTGGGTCCAGGCTGAAATCAACATGAACACACCACTCAAGCCGCAGCCGGCGAGGCCATACATCACCGCCAGTTTGCTGCCCTTGTTATCGATGATTTTCCCGGCGTACGGACGGCTGAGCAGGGTAGCGAGGTATTGCACGCTAATGACCAATCCAGCGATCACGGCGCCAAAGCCGAGGTCGCTGTGGACGTAACCCGGCAATACGGCCAAGGGAATGCCGATGTTCAGGTAGCCGATAAAAGTAAACAGGACGATGGAGACAACTTGCAGCGTGACCGCCAGGGGGCGCTGGTTTTCAGACATGGGTAAAGGTCCACGGGGAAGCAGATAGATAGGCTGCTTATGATAACGGCGTAGACGGTCGTGGGTTATGAAAAAAGTAAAACTATTTGCCGAACGGGATCGTTCAGGGCTTGGCCGGTGCAACCAGTTGTGTAGTGACCAGGGCGGCCAACGCATTTTCTTCGCTGCCGAATCGAGCCAGCAACGCGGCTTGTTTTTCCGGGGAGAGACGATTCCAGATTTCGATCATTTTCTCGGCGGTGCCGATCAGGACGCTGGCCTGCAGCGCTTCATCAAAAGGAGGCGTGAAATCATCGGTCATGGTGCGGGGCTCAGGGTTCAGGCTGTGTGGAAAGCGCATGTTAGCGCTTTCCACACGGTCTGTACGGCGGGTGTTTCAGTCTTCGCTGTCGGCCTTGCGGCTGTCAGTGGCTTCTTTCGGCTGGGGCTGTTGGGCACCGGCTTGTTGCGTGGTCGTCTGCTCAGGTTCGTGCAGGCTTGGGAAGGGGAGATTGGGAATCTCGTGCATAGTCGCGCTCCTCGCTAAGTCTGTTGATAGATCTGGTAGATCCGCGCTTTTAAAAAAAGCCTGGGCAGGATACAGCAGGAGAAATGACAAACAGACTTTTATATCCATTTGTTTCGACGGATGGGATTGTCTAGACAGGTCTATTGTTTTGTCGCAGGTCCACTTGCAGGAGCGAGCTTGCTCGCGATGGTGTGTCAGTCACTGAGGTGTCAACTGATACTCCATCGCGAGCAAGCTCGCGCCTACAGGGGGCAGTGTTTGAGGGTTACTTGCAGACGTCAGCAATCGCCTCGGCCAGCAGATCCAGACGTGTCGCATCAATCCCCGCCACGTTGGCCCGACCTGAACTGACCATGTACACGCTGTGGTGGTCGCGCAGGTTTTTCACTTGTTCCGGTGTCAAACCGGTGTAGGAAAACATCCCGCGCTGCACACCAATATGCGCAAAGCGCTCGCGCAAACCATAGGGTTCAAGGGCTTGCACCAGGCCGCTGCGCAGTTGGGCGATGCGCAAGCGCATGGTTTCCACTTCGTCGGCCCAGAGGCGTTTCAACTCCGGATCGCCGAGGATGGTTGCCACCACGGCAGCACCGTGATCCGGTGGCGTCGACCACAGGTTGCGGGCGATGTTGGCCAGCTGACTGCGGATATCCACCAGTTTGTCGGCGGTTTTTGCGCAGACAATCAGGGCGCCGGTGCGGTCGCGATACAGGCCGAAGTTCTTCGAGCAAGAGCTGGTGATCAGTACTTCCGGCAACTCGGCGGCGAACAGCCGGGTCGACCAGGCGTCCTGTTCCAGGCCATCGCCGAAGCCCTGGTAGGCGAAGTCGATCAGCGGCAGCAATTCACGCCGGCGCACCACTTCCAGCACGCGGCGCCAATCTTCATGGGTCAGATCGAAACCGGTCGGGTTATGGCAGCAGGCATGCAGCAGTACCACGTCACCCTTTGGCGCTTCATTGAGCACGGCGAGCATGGCATCGACGTCGAGACGGTTGTCGCTGCCCACGTAGGGGTAATGACTGACCTTGACCTTGGCCGCCGCGAAAATGGTTTCGTGGATTGGCCAGGTCGGATTGCTCAACCAGATGCCCCGGCCTGGCAGGCACTGGGCGATGAAGTCGGCACTCAAGCGCAACGCGCCGGTACCGCCCGGTGTCTGGGTGGCGCCGGCGCGCCGTTCACTGATCAGCTTCGAGTCGGTGCCGAGCACCAGCTCACTGATGAGCCTGCCGAAGGCCGGTTCGCCATGACCACCGATGTAGGTCTTGGTGGTTTGGCGCTCGACCAGTCGCGCCTCGGCGAGTTTCACGGCCTGGGGAATCGACGTCAGGCCCTGGGCGTCTTTATAGACACCCACGCCGAGGTCGAATTTGCGCGGGTTCGGGTCCTGCGCATAGGCCTCCATCAGGCCGAGGATCGGGTCGCCGGGCACCCGGCCGATGGCGTCGAAATGCATTACTTGCGGCCCTCGGCGTCCTTGGCCACTTCGTCGGTGCGCGCGGCCATGATGAAGTCGTTACGGTGCAGGCCTTTGATCGAGTGGCTCCACCAGGTCACGGTGACTTTGCCCCACTCGGTCAGCAGGCCCGGGTGATGACCTTCAGCCTCGGAGATTTCACCGACGGCGTTGGTGAATGCCAGGGCGTGCTTGAAGTTTTTGAACAGGAAGACTTTTTCCAGCTGCATGATGCTGTCGCGCACTTCGATGTTCCAGTCCGGGATCTGCTTGATCAGTACCGGCAGTTCTTCGTCGCTGACTTGCGGTGCATCGGCGCGGCAGGCTTCGCAGTGGGCTTGGTTCAATGTGGACATGATGGATTCCTGAAATCGAATAAATGGAAATCGGCCGTCAATGTCACCACGCTAAAGCAAAGCGTGGTTTCCTGACAGACTCACTTGATCGTAAAAGTCGCGGATCACGCGGCTTTTGGCGGAAATTTCGGGGCGTGCAGACCCAGCTGCATGCCTTGTTTGACCAGACCCATGATGTCTTCGTGGGCGAGATCGAACAGGCGCTTGAGGTTCGGCAGGACAAAGTACAACGGCTGCAGGATGTCGATGCGATAGGGCGTGCGCATGCATTCGAGCGGGTCGAAGGCCTGATGCTCAGGCTCGTCCGACAGGCTGTAAACGGTTTCTTTCGGCGAAGACAGAATGCCGCCACCGTAGATGCGCCGGCCTTGCGGGGTTTCCACCAGGCCGAACTCGATGGTCATCCAGTACAGGCGCGCCAGGTATACGCGTTCTTCCTTGGAAGCCTGCAGGCCAAGTTTGCCGTAGGTGTGGGTAAATTCCGCGAACCAGGGGTTGGTCAGCAGCGGGCAGTGGCCGAAGATCTCATGGAAAATGTCCGGCTCTTGCAGGTAGTCCAGCTCTTCGCGGGTGCGAATGAAGGTGGCCACCGGAAACTGCTTGTTGGCGAGCAATTCGAAAAAGGTTTGGAACGGGATCAGCGCCGGCACACGGGCGACCTGCCAACCGGTGGTTTCACCGAGGACCTTGTTGATTTCGCCCAGTTGCGGAATGCGGTCGTGGGGCAGACCGAGTTTTTCGATACCGTCCAGGTATTCCTGGCACGCACGCCCTTCGATCACTTTCAACTGGCGAGTGATCAGCGTGTTCCACACCGCATGTTCTTCGGCGGTGTAGTCGATAAAACCTTGCGCATCGGGCTCGCGAGCCACGTATTGCGTCTGCTTCATGCTGCTCTCCTGCGAGGGGGATTCGTTCTTGTTATGTCCAGCTATGGACCTAGAAATAACCCATGGATTGCAGCTTTGCAGCAGGTGTTCAGCGTTGAGCGTAGGAAAAATCCGCAGAAAACGTAAAGTTTTCGTTACGTGTTGAGCGGCATCGCGCAGCTATTGAGATTTGCCGGTTTGAAAAGCGCTCCGGGTGTCACATAATCTTGACGACTATCTGTTGACCTTGGCAGAAATATCCGTCCGTGGCGCTGCAATTTCCCTGTGGATGCGCCGGCAATGACTTCATCCACCGTTTTTCCAGGCCTTTTATATGCGTATCAAAGTCCACTGCCAGAACCGCATTGGCATCCTGCGTGACATTCTCAACTTACTGGTGGAGTACGGGATCAACGTCGCTCGCGGGGAAGTGGGCGGCGAGCATGGCAACGCGATCTACCTGCATTGCCCGAACCTGATCAACATTCAGTTCCAGGCCTTGCGTCCGAAGTTCGAGGCGATTGCAGGGGTTTTCGGCGTCAAGCGCGTAGGGCTGATGCCCAGCGAGCGCCGGCACATGGAACTCAATGCCTTGCTCGGCGCGCTGGAATTTCCGGTGCTGTCGATCGACATGGGCGGCTCCATAGTCGCGGCCAACCGTGCAGCCGCACAGTTGCTGGGTGTGCGCGTCGATGAAGTGCCGGGGATACCGCTGTCGCGTTACGCCGAAGATTTCGATTTGCCGGAACTGGTACGCGCCAACAAATCGCGGATCAATGGGCTGCGGGTCAAGGTCAAGGGCGACGTGTTTCTGGCTGACATCGCGCCTCTGCAATCGGAGCATGACGACAGCGAAGCGATGGCCGGTGCGGTCTTGACGCTGCACCGCGCGGACCGGGTGGGTGAGCGCATCTATAACGTGCGCAAACAGGAGTTGCGTGGCTTCGACAGTATCTTTCAAAGCTCGAAAGTCATGGCAGCGGTGGTGCGTGAGGCACGGCGCATGGCGCCGCTCGACGCACCGCTATTGATAGAGGGCGAAACCGGCACCGGTAAGGAATTGCTGGCGCGTGCCTGTCATCTGGCCAGTCCTCGCGGTCAGTCGCCATTGATGGCGCTCAACTGCGCCGGTCTGCCGGAGTCCATGGCCGAGACGGAATTGTTCGGCTACGGCCCTGGTGCTTTCGAAGGTGCGCGGGCCGAAGGCAAGCTCGGCCTGTTGGAGCTGACGGCGGGCGGTACGCTGTTTCTCGATGGCGTTGGGGAAATGAGCCCGCGCTTGCAGGTGAAATTGCTGCGCTTCCTGCAGGACGGTTGCTTCCGTCGTGTAGGCAGTGATGAAGAGGTCTACCTCGATGTGCGAGTGATCTGTGCGACCCAGGTCGACCTGTCCGAGTTGTGCGCCCGTGGGGAATTTCGCCAGGACCTCTATCACCGCTTGAACGTGTTGTCGCTGCACATCCCGCCGCTGCGCGAATGCCTCGACGGTTTGACGCCGCTGGTGGAGCACTTCCTCGATCAGGCCAGTCGGCAGATCGGTTGCCCGCTGCCGAAACTGGCACCGACGGTCATGGAGCGACTCAGTCATTACCATTGGCCGGGCAACGTTCGCCAGCTTGAAAATGTGCTGTTCCAGGCGGTGTCCCTGTGCGACGGCGGTACCGTCAAGCCTGAACACATCCGTTTGCCTGATTACGGCGTGCGTCAGCCTCTTGGCGATTTTTCCCTCGATGGTGGCCTGGATGAAATTGTCGGGCGCTTCGAAAAGGCCGTGCTGGAGCGGCTGTACGCCGAGCATCCGAGCAGTCGGCAGTTGGGCAAGCGATTGGGGGTATCCCACACCACCATTGCCAACAAGCTGCGTGATTATGAGGTTGGCAAGGACAACGCCTGACCCTGTGGCGGGGGAGCAAGCTCCCTCGCCACAGGATGCTGTGCTGCTCCGACAGGTCAAGCATTGCCACCCACCGGCATAACACCGCCGGTTTTTCGTCTTTGATACAAATCCTTTCCGCCAACTCAATCCCTCAAGTCCTTTGTTTGCCGGGCCTCGTGCCGTCAAAAACAAGTTGGTCTGCAAATTGCTTATCGCTCAGCAGTACAGCAGTGGGCGGCAAACGTCCGGCAGGCAGAGGAAAGAGCGTGGACAAGTACCTTTATGTGGCAATGACCGGCGCCAGCCAGAATGCACTGGCGCAAAAGGCCCATGCCAACAACCTGGCGAACATCTCCACCAACGGCTTCCAGAAAGATCTGGAGCAGGCGCGTTCGATGCCGGTGTTCGGTGACAGCTTTCCGGCGCGTGCGTTTGCGATGTCCGAACGCCCGGCCACTGACTTCTCCCCGGGCGCCCTGGTGGAAACCGGTCGCGACCTCGATGTTGCCGTGCAAGGCAGCGGCTGGCTGGCAGTGCAGAACCCCGATGGCGGTGAAAGCTACGTGCGCACCGGCAGCCTGGTGGTTGACGCCCTGGGCGTGTTGCGGGCCGGCAACGGCATGCCGGTGATGGGCAATGGCGGGCCGATTGCCGTGCCGCCGCAGCAGCAGGTCGAAGTGGGCGAAGACGGCACCATCAGTATCCGTGCAATGGGCGAAGGCCCGCGCGTGATGGCCGAAGTCGACCGTATCAAGCTGGTCAACCCCGACATCAAGAACATGACCAAAGGCTTGGACGGTTCGATTCACACCAAGGACGGTCAGCCGGCGCAAGCCGATGCCAACGTCAAACTGGTGTCCGGGTTCCTCGAGTCGAGCAACGTCAACGCCGTGGAAGAAATGACCTCGGTACTGGCCTTGTCCAAGCAATTCGAACTGCACATCAAGATGATGAACACCGCCAAAGACGACGACCAGGCTATGGCTCGGGTCTTGCAGATCAGCTAATTATCAGAACGTCGCGCCGTAAAACAGGCGCACGAGGAGAATCGAATGCTTCCGGCTCTATGGGTTGCCAAAACCGGTCTGTCCGCCCAGGACACCAACCTGACCACCATTTCCAACAACCTGGCCAACGTGTCGACCACGGGTTTCAAGCGTGACCGTGCCGAATTCCAGGATCTGCTCTATCAGATCAAGCGTCAGCCGGGCGCCCAGTCGACCCAGGACAGCGAACTGCCGTCGGGCCTGCAACTGGGTACCGGTGTGCGTATCGTCGGTACCCAGAAGAACTTCACCGCTGGCAGCCTGCAAACCACCGAGCAGCCGCTGGACATGGCCATCGACGGTCGTGGCTTCTTCCAGATCCTGCAGCCGGACGGCACCACGGCCTACACCCGTGACGGTACCTTCCACCTCGACTCCAATGGCCAGATCGTCAACGCCAGCGGTTTCGCCCTGGAGCCGGCCATCGTCATCCCGAACAACGCCCAGAGCTTCACCGTCGGCACCGATGGCACGGTATCCATCACCGTGCCAGGCAACCCGGCCGCTCAGGTGATCGGCAACCTGCAAACCGCCGACTTCATCAACCCGACCGGTCTGCAGGCCGTTGGTAACAACCTGTTCCTGGAAACCGCCGCTTCCGGCGCGCCGCAAATCGGCACCCCGGGCCTGAACGGTTTCGGTACCACGCTGCAGAACACCCTGGAAGGTTCCAACGTCAGCACCGTTGAGGAGATGGTCAACATGATCACCACACAGCGTGCCTACGAGATGAACTCCAAGGTGATCTCCACCGCCGACCAGATGCTCTCGTTCGTAACGCAGAATCTGTAATCAAGTCTATGAGGCGGCCATGAGGCCGCCTGCAACACCGTGAGGAAGGGTCATGAATCGTTTCGTTTCTGTTCTGGCATTGACCGGGGTTACCGTGCTCGCGGGCTGCGTTCCGTCGACACCCAAGCCCAATGATCCCTACTACGCCCCGGTGTTGCCGCGTACGCCGCTGCCGGCTGCCGCGAACAACGGATCGATCTACCAGGCCGGTTTCGAACAGAACCTGTACAGCGACCGCAAGGCGTTCCGGATCGGTGACATCATCACCATCACCCTGAACGAGAAGACCCAGGCCAGCAAGAACGCCAACTCGCAGATCGACAAGAACAGCAAGACCGGCATCGGCCTGACGTCGCTGTTCGGCTCTACGCCCAATACCAACAACCCGTTCGGCAGTGGCGACCTGAGTCTGAACGCCAGCTATGAAGGCGACCGTGCGACCAAGGGTGACAGCAAGGCGGCACAGGGCAACACCCTGACCGGTTCGATCACCGTGACCGTCGCCGACGTGTTGCCCAACGGCATCATTGCCGTTCGAGGCGAGAAGTGGATGACCCTCAACACCGGCGACGAGCTGGTGCGGATTGCGGGCCTGGTGCGCGCTGACGACATCGCCACCGACAACACCGTTTCGTCGACCCGTGTCGCCGATGCGCGCATCACCTACTCGGGCACCGGTTCGTTTGCCGATGCGAGTCAGCCAGGCTGGTTCGACCGTTTCTTCCTCAGCCCGCTGTTCCCTTTCTAGGTGGCTTTCCAGTTGAGCATGTTGAACTTCAAACACCTCATGGTGGCCGCCGTTTTGTTGTCCGCGGCCTTCAACGCTCAAGCCGAGCGATTGAAGGACATCGCCAGTATTTCCGGCGTGCGTTCCAACCAGTTGATCGGTTACGGCCTGGTGGTCGGGCTCAATGGCACCGGCGACCAGACGACCCAGACGCCGTTCACCCTGCAGACCTTCAACAACATGCTGTCGCAGTTCGGTATCAAGGTGCCGCCGGGCTCGGGCAACGTGCAGTTGAAGAACGTCGCCGCGGTGTCAATCAGTGCTGAGCTGCCGGCGTTCGCCAAGCCGGGCCAGCAGATCGACATCACCGTTTCGTCCATCGGCAACTCCAAGAGCCTGCGTGGCGGTACCTTGCTGCTGACGCCGCTCAAGGGTATCGACGGCAACGTCTATGCCGTCGCTCAGGGCAACCTGGTGGTGGGTGGCTTCGATGCCGAGGGGCGTGACGGTTCGAAGATTACCGTCAACGTTCCGTCGGCCGGTCGCATCCCGGGCGGTGCTTCGGTAGAGCGGGCGGTGCCAAGCGGATTCAACCAGGGCAATAGCCTGACCCTGAACCTCAACCGTTCCGACTTCACCACGGCCAAGCGCGTCGTCGACAAGATCAACGACATGCTTGGCCCAGGTGTGGCTCAGGCCATCGACGGCGGTTCGATTCGCGTCAGCGCGCCACTGGACTCCAGCCAGCGCGTCGATTACCTGTCGATCCTGGAGAACCTTGAAATCGATCCGGGTCAGGCGGTGGCGAAAGTCATCATCAACTCCCGTACCGGCACCATCGTGATCGGTCAGAACGTCAAGGTTTCCCCGGCCGCCGTCACCCACGGCAGCCTGACCGTGACCATCACCGAAGACCCGATCGTCAGCCAGCCGGGGCCACTGTCCAATGGCACGACGGCCGTCGTGCCTCGCTCGAAGATCAACGCCCAGCAGGAAGCCAAGCCGATGTTCAAGTTCGGCCCGGGCACCACCCTCGACGAAATCGTGCGGGCGGTGAACCAGGTCGGCGCGGCACCGGGTGACTTGATGGCGATCCTCGAAGCACTCAAGCAGGCCGGCGCATTGCAAGCCGATCTGATCGTGATCTGAGGACGGCGCTCATGGATATGCGCAAGAGTGGTTTGGCCAGCAGCAGTGACTCAGGCTCCTATTCGGACCTCAATCGCCTGAACCAGCTCAAGGTCGGCGACAAGAACAGCGACGGCAACATGCGCAAGGTTGCGCAGGAGTTCGAGTCGCTGTTCCTCGGTGAAATGCTCAAGTCCATGCGCTCGGCCACCGAAGCGCTCGGTCAGGACAATCCGCTCAACACCCCGGCGGCCAAGCAATACCAGGAAATGTACGACCAGCAGTTGGCCGTTTCCATGTCCCGCGAGGGCGGTGGTATCGGTCTGGCGGACGTCCTGATGCGGCAGATGTCGAAGAACAAGCCGATGGCACCCGGTGAGGCGGCAGCCGCATCGGCCGCCAGGCAGGAAGCGGCAAAAGCTGCGGTGCAGACCCCGGTGGCTGCCGGTACCGTCGCACTCGGCGGGCCACTTTCGCGGGTCAATGGCCAGCGTCCATTGTGGGCCTCGCGGTCGGTGCACGCGCCGACGGGCGAGGGTACCCATCTCAATGACATGGCAATGATCAATCGGCGGCGCCTTGCATTACCACCGAAACTGGCTGATCGCTTGCTGGCGGGGCTGGTGCCCTCGGCAACGACCACGGCGGCGAGCGCGACCACGGCGCAGAACAAGATCCAGTTGCCACAGAACACGCGCAGCGGCTCCGGCCCGTTGTACAACGGCGACTGGCTCGCTGCGCAAGCGGATTCGACATCGAGCGGCGGCCTGCAGATTTACGGTCGTGCAATGGCGCAGATTCCTCTCGCACCGGCGAAAAAAGCCTTCAGCTCCGCCGACGAGTTCGTCAATACCATGCTGCCGATGGCCAAGGAAGCGGCCGCGCGCATCGGTGTCGACCCGCGTTACCTGGTGGCCCAGGCGGCGCTGGAAACCGGTTGGGGCAAATCGGTCATGCGCGCCCAGGATGGCAGCAGTAGCCACAACCTGTTCGGCATCAAGGCGGGCGATAGCTGGAAAGGTAATTCGGCGCGGGCCATCACCAGCGAATTCAGGAATGGCGAGATGGTCAAGGAAACGGCGCAGTTCCGTTCCTACGACTCTTACAAGGACAGCTTCCATGATCTTGTGACTTTGTTGCAAACCAACAATCGCTATCAAGATGTCGTGAAGTCGGCCGATAACCCAGAACAGTTTGTACGCGAGTTGCAAAAGGCCGGTTACGCAACCGACCCGGACTACGCAAGCAAGATTTCGCAGATAGCCAGGCAGATGACGAGTTACCAGAACTACGCTGCGGCGGGCGTTTCAACGAATTTATAAGGTCTGAACCATGAGTTTGCTCAATATCGGGATGTCGGGTCTGAGTGCAAGCCAGAGCGCGTTGGTGACCACGGGCAACAACATTTCCAACGTCGACACCGCCGGGTACTCGCGCCAGCAGACTGTGCAGGGCACCAAAGGCTCTATTCAGTACGGCAATGTGTTCATCGGTACCGGCACGACGCTGGCCGATGTGCGCCGGGTGTATAACTCCTATCTCGATTCGCAGCTGCGTACCGCCACTTCGCTCAACAGCGAAGCATCGGCCTACAGCGCTCAGGTCACACCGCTGGACGCCACGCTTTCCGACAACAACACCGGTTTGACCGGTGTGTTGCAGAACTTCTTCACCTCGATGCAGGGTGTTGCGACTTCGCCAACCGACGACACGTCCCGCCAGTCGGTGCTGACCGGTGCACAGGCGCTGTCCAGCCGCTTCAATTCGATTGCCAAGCAGTTGAACGACCAGAACACCAACCTCAATGGCAGCCTGTCTGACATGGCGGGCCAGGTGAACAAGCTGGCCACTTCGATTGCCAATCTCAACCAGAAAATCTCCGAGCTTTCCACCGGCAGCAGCCAGCCCAACGACCTGCTCGACTCGCGCAACGAAGCCGTGCGTCAGCTGTCCGAGCTGGTCGGTGCGCAGGTTGTCGAGCGCGGCACCAACTTCGACGTGTATGTCGGCAGCGGTCAGCCATTGGTCGTCGGCAATACCACCAACACCCTGCAAACCGTCCCGAGCAGCGATGATCCGTCGCGCATGGCGCTGCAGATGAACCGTGGCTCCAGCACCATCGACATCACCTCGGTGGTCAGCGGCGGTTCGATCGGTGGTCTGCTCAGCTACCGCAAGGACGTGCTTGACCCGTCGCTCAATGAGCTGGGGCGTGTGGCGCTGGTGGTGGCTGACCAGATGAACAGTCAGCAAGCGCAGGGCATCGACAAGAACGGTGATTTCGGCGCGGCGATTTTCAACAACATCAACAGTGCCGCCCTGGTCAGCCAGCGCAGCATTGCCCAGGCCGGCAACAGCGCCGGTTCCGGCAACCTCGATGTGACCATCAAGGACACTGGAAAGCTGACCACCAGCGACTATCAGGTAACGTTCACCAGCCCGACCGACTACACGGTCAAGCGCTCGGACGGCACCGACATGGGCGCCTTCAGCACCACGACCACACCGCCTCCGGTGATCGACGGCTTCACCCTGAACCTCAACGGTGGCGCGCTCAGCGCCGGCGATTCGTTCAAGGTGACACCGACCCGTGGCGCGGCAGCCAGCATCCAGACCGTGCTCACCGACCCGAAAAAAATCGCCGCGGCTGCACCCTTGACCGGCAATGCCAGCGCCAATAACAGCGGTACCTACACTCAGCCGGCACTGACCAGTACCCTCGATATCTACAACCCGGCGGCCCAGGCGGAAATGCAGACCGCGCTCAAGTACTCGACGCCGGTCAAGCTGGTTTTCGGTGCCGCGAGCGGTGGCAGCCAGAGCTACAACCTGGTCGATGCCAAGGGCAATTCGATCAGTACCGGCACCATTGTTCCGGGTCAGAGCAACACCCTGAACCTGAACGTGGGGATGGTCGATGGCACGGGTGCTCCGATCATGGACAACAGTGTCGTTCCTGCGGTGCAGAAGACCTTCACCGTGCAGACCACGGTCGGCGGCACACCGGCCAGCGGCGAAAGCTTCACGATCAACCTGACCGGCGCCGCGTCTTCGGATAACCGCAACGCGCAATCCCTGGTGGGGCTGCAAACCAAACAGACCGTCGATACCGGCTCGGCGAGCAAGGGCATCAGCCTGACCGACGCGTACGGCAAGCTGGTGACCAACGTCGGCACCAAGGCCGCCCAGGGCAAGTCTGACGGCGACGCCACTGCGGCGATCCTGACCAACGCCAAAGGTGCCCGTGATTCGGTGTCCGGGGTGAACCTGGATGAAGAAAGCGGCAACCTGGTCAAATACCAGCAGTACTACACCGCCTCTTCGCAGATCATCAAAGCTGCGCAGGAAATTTTCAGCACGCTGATCAACAGCCTTTAAGGAGTCGTAATTCATGCGCATTTCTACCGCCCAGTATTACGAAACCACCGCTGCCAACTATCAGAGCAACTACAGCAAGGCCATCGCGACCAGCAATGAAGCCAGCAGCCTGACTCGCATCAACACCGCCGCCGATGATCCGATCGGTGCCGGGCGCTTGCTGAGCCTTGGCCAGCAGAGTGCGGCGCTGAATCAGTACGGCACTAACATCGACAGCACCAAGAGTGCCTTGAGCCTGCAGGAAACCACGCTGACCTCCATTGGCAACGCGTTGCAACGCGCCAAGGAGCTCGCCCTGGCTGCCAGCAACGGCACGGCTACTGACGCCGACCGCAAGGCCTATGCGTCGGAAATGGGCCAGATCCAGCAGCAAGTAATGGGCCTGATGAACTCCAAGGACTCGGCGGGCAACTATCTGTTCTCCGGTTCGAAAACCGACACCGCGCCTTATTTGCAGAACTCGGACGGCACCTTTACCTACAACGGTGACCAGACCAGCATCAACCTGGGCATTGGCGACGGCATGACGGTGGCGACCAACACCACCGGTTGGGATGCTTTCCAGCAGGCCATCAACACCAGCCGCACCCAGACCACCATGACCGCTCCAGCGGTGGATGACGGTCGGGTGGTGCTGTCCAACGGTACGATCGGCACCAGTTCCACCTACAACGCCAAGTTCGCCGGCGGCCAGCCCTACACCGTCAACTTTCTCAGCAGCACCCAGTTGCAGATCACTGATGCGCTGGGTAATGACGTGACGGCCGAAGCCAGCCAGAACGGTGTCATCAGCAATGCCAACGGTGCCAACCAGACGGTGAGTTTCCGTGGCGTTGACCTGAAGCTGAACATCAACCTCAAGTCCACTGACACCAACCCGGATGCGGTAATCGCCGGCCACAGCTTCCAGTTGGCGGCCACGCCTGACAGCTTCAATGCTTCGCGCAGTCCTGGAAACACCTCGACCGCGGTCATCACCGGTTCCAGCGTGACCAACCAGGCGGCTTACACCAACGCCTTCCCGTCGGGCGGTGCAGTGCTCAAGTTCACCAGTGCCACGGCCTTTGACCTGTACGCCGCACCGATCACCGCCGACAGCCGGCCGGTCTCCTCGGGCACCGTCTCGGGTGGCAATGCCACTGCAGCGGGCGTGACCTTTGCCTTGGGCGGCGGCGCTCCGGCCTCCGGTGACCAGTTCCTGATCCAGAACAACGATCATCAAACCCAGAACGTGCTCGACACCCTGGGCCACATGGTGACCGCGCTGAATACGCCGATCGACGGCAACCCGGTGGCCAAGCAGAATTTTCTCGGCGCCATGGAATCCGGCCTCGGCAACATCGACAGCGCGGTCAACCAGATCGGCTCGGCCGTTACCTCGATCGGTGCCCGCGGCCAGTCGCTGGATAATCAGTCCGCGACCAACGAGAGCCTGACCCAGGCGAACGCCACGAGCCAGTCGTCGATCCGTGACTCGGACCCGGCGGAAGTCATGACTCGCCTGACCTTGCAACAGACCATGTTGCAGGCTGCGCAGTTGGCGTTCAGCAAGATTTCTCAACTGGGTCTGTTCAACAAGATCTGATGGTGGTCGGGCGCTCAGGCGCCCGTCTGCCTTGTCCCTTCAGTATTGATCGTCTTTTTTGCGGTATTCGAGGGCTCGCTTTTCAGGGCGGGCTCGCGCCGCCTGTGAGCCCGCCGTGAATTCACTCCCCCTTGTCAGCCTGGTCATTCCCGCCTTCAATCCACGCTTTTTCGGTCGCGCCTTGCACACGGCCGTGAGTCAGAGCTATGGCCATCTGGAAATCATTGTTTGCGATGACAGTCGCGGTCATGAGATCGAAGACATCGTCAACTCGGTGATCGAGCAGGGCGCACGCATACGTTATGTGCGCAATGCACAAACCCTGGGGTTGGTCGGCAATCTGCAAGCTTGCCTGGAGCAGGCACAAGGCGAGTTCATCAAGTTTCTGTGTGACGACGATCAGCTGTTTTCCGCCTGTATCGAGCGTCAGGCCCAAGTGCTTATCGATTGTGCCGACGTCAATCTGGTGGTCGCCCAACGACTGTTCTGGGATGCCGACGACATGCCGCTGCCTTCACGCCTGGAAAACACCCCGCTGTCTCCGGTGGGCGGGGTGTTCAAAGGCGATGACCTGCTGGCGATATTCGAAAACTTCCCGGTCAATATCCTCGGGGGCTTCAGCAACGCGCTGTTCCGTCGGGCAGATCTGCTTGAACTGTTCCCGGCATTGACCCAGCCCGGTCATTGCTTTGTTGCGACGCTCGATTTTGCCTTGTACGTCTGCCTGATGCGACGGGGCAATATGGCGGTTTCCAATCATGTGCTCGGCGTCGAACGCCTGTATCCGGAGCGTTTGAGCAGCCAGCAATCAATGAAGGATGCGGCCGAAATCGAGCGGCAATGGCTGTCGCAGATGCTCAAGGCGCGTAGCGGCGAATCGGCGCCGGCTCCAGGCTGGGTGCGCTACCTGCCGCTGACCAGGGTCGACGAGTCACCACGGGTCTGGGAAGAGTTGCCGTTGAGCCGGACCCTGGGCACAAAGCAGACCACCCAGGGTTGGCATGTGGGTATTGACAGTGTCAGTTTCTCCCAGCTCTACGCTCAATGGCTGGAGTGCCGGCATCTGACTGACGGCCAGCGCAACCTGCTGCCAGACACGCTGGCAGCCTGGCCCAAAGTGCCGAAAATCGTTCCGGTCATCATTGATGAGGACGGCAGCCGTTCGGCGCTGGAGATCACGCTGCAGTCGCTCGCCGCGCAGGACTACCCGCCTGAGCTGACCGTGGTTCTGTCGACGTCCTGCACGCGGGTCGAACTGGAGGAGCGGGTTTTCCGCGTGCCGCTGCAAGACGACTGGCAGCAGCAGGTCAACGAGTTGTTGTCGCAACTGGAAGGCGCCGACTGGTTCTATCTATTGCGTGCCGGTGATCGACTGGTTGTGCCGGCTTTGTTGGTGATGGCCGAGCGAATTGCCCTCACGCCGGCAATGACATGCCTGTACAGCGACGAAGGTGGGCTGTACCAGGGTGAATCCGCAGAGCCTGCGTTCAAGCCCGATTTCAACCTCGACCTGATGCGCAGCTACCCCTATGTCGGACGCGCCCTGGCGTTTGAGCGTGAGCGTTTCCTGGCCGTGGGCGGCTTCAATTCCCGGTTCGCCGAGCTGGCGCCTCACGATGTGCTGTGGCGTATGGTCGAAGATGACGGCACGCAGGTGGTCGGCCATATTGCCGAAGTTTTGCTGGAGTCCACCCTGGATCTGACCAAATGGCTGTCGCAGCCGCAAGTGCTTGACGCCAACCCGCTGTTGCTCGAAGCACACCTGCAGCGCCTGGGCCTTGCCCATGAGATTCGCCCAGGCAGTTCGATGATACTCAATCGTGTCGATTACCTTCATGGCGAACGTCCGCTGGTCTCGATCGTCATCGTCAGCAAAGACCAGACGCTTGCCTTGCAGCGTTGCGTCGAGAGCCTGCTCGAGAAAACGGCCTACAGCGAATACGAGTTGTTGTTGGTGGACAATGGCAGTGAAGGCGGGGAGGCGCGCACCTGGTTCGACGGCATGGCGCAGTTGGGCAGCGAGCGGATTCGAGTACTGAGACTGGAGCAGCAGCGCAGTGCGGCGCAGGCGCGCAATTTTGCCGTGAGTCAGGCCGCTGGCGATTATGTCCTGATGCTCAACCCGTACGCCATCATCACTCAGGGCGACTGGCTTGCCGAGCTGTTAAATCACGCGCAGCGCCCAGAAGTCGGCGTGGTCGGGGCCAAGTTGTTCAACCCCGATGGCCGAGTGCTGCATGCGGGTTTGATCCTGGGTTTGCAGGGGCCGGCCGGGGTACCTTTCTTTGGCGAGTCGATGCAGGCAGCGGGTCACATGTTCCGCTTGCAGGCGGCTCACGATTTGAGCGCCGTGGGCGGTGATTGCCTGATGGTGCGCAAGGCGGTTTATGAAACCGTCGGCGGCTTGGATGAGCAGGGCCTGGCGCATTCCCTGAGCGAGGTTGATCTGTGCCTGCGCATCGGCCAGGAAGGTTATCTGGTTGTCTGGACGCCATACGCCCAACTGGCTTTGGGCGCACAACCGGTCGTGGCGGCGCAGGAAGGTGATCAGGCTCGCAGCGATCAGGAACAGGAGGCTTTCTATAAGCGCTGGCTGCCGATCGTTGCCCGGGATCCGGCCTACAACGCCAATCTGGCACTGCAGGGCGTGGGCAGTGCCAGCTTCAGTCTTGAACCAGGTCTGCGTTCCGGCTGGAGTCCGTTTTCCAAGGCTCAACTGCCTAAAATTCTCGCGCTGCCCGTCAATGCCTCGGCAATCGGTCACTATCGGGTGACTCAACCGTTGATCGAGCTGGAGGCTGCAGGCAGGGCGCAGGGGCGCATTCACTACAATCTGCCGACCATCATTGAAGTCGAGCGTTATTCGCCTGATGTGATCATCTTGCAGGGTCGCTATTCGGAAGGGCCAATCAACGAAATTCCGAGCCTGCAAAAATACTCCAGCGCGCGACGCATCTACGAGCTGGACGACTTCGTGATCAATGTGCCTCATCGCAATGCCCATATCCGCAACATGCCGGGCAAGGACGAGATGGAGAAACTGGTCCGTCGCGCCATCGGCATGTGCGATCGCGTGGTGGTTTCCACCGAGGCGCTGGGCAACGCATTGTCGGACATGCATCACGACATCCGCGTAGTGCCGAACATGTTGGCGGCTCACATGTGGACCAATTTGCGCAACCGGCGCCGTACCTCGAAAAAGCCGCGGGTCGGTTGGGGGGGCGGCACCAGTCACCACGGTGATCTGGCGGTCATCGCCGATGTGGTCCGTGAGTTGGCCAATGAAGTCGACTGGGTGTTCTTCGGCATGTGTCCGGATGATCTGCGTCCATACATGCATGAGTTCCACGGGGTGATCGGGTTGGACGTCTACCCGGCCAAGCTGGCCAGCCTGAATCTGGACCTGGCCCTGGCGCCACTGGAGTTCCACATCTTCAACGACTGCAAGAGCAACCTGCGCTTGTTGGAGTATGGCGCTTGCGGCTACCCGGTGATCTGCACCGACACTCAAGCCTATAGCGGCTACTTGCCGTGCACCCGCATCAAAACCAATTCCACGGACGAATGGCTGCAAGCCATTCGCATGCACCTGGCCGATCCGGACGCCAGCTATCGCATGGGCGATGAGTTGCGCGAGGCGGTGTTGCGCGACTACGTGCTTCGCGGGGATAACCTGCGGTACTGGGAGCATGGTTGGTTGGCGGACTGACAAGAAGCCGTGTTTAACAGTCAAGCGGCAGCTACGACAGACTTTCCCGTTTCGGGCAATTCGAGATGGCGCGCTTCCTGCACGGCCCCCCAATATCGCCATAAAACGTGCATTTTTCGGCGCGGCCAGAAGGCTGTGCGCTTGGCTTGAATCGTTGCACTTCAGGTTCGAGCCAATTCTCTGGCACATCAATGGACGCCGAGTGGGGCAAGGGTCACCACGCCGTCGTTATGGCAAAAAACTTCATTGTTAAGTTCATCGGGCGATTCGCCGATTCTGGGGACACGTTATGCAAGGCAAGTACGGCTCTGAACACGCTTTACCATTGAGCGAGCAGTTGACGGTGTTGGTAATCACCCATAACAGACCCGCATTCTTGCGCAGGGCGTTGCAGTTCTACTGTCCCTTGCCTTGCCGGATCATTGTATTGGACTCCTCGCCCCAGGCCAGCGAGGGCATTGCCGACACTTTTCCGAGCGTCGAGTATCTGCACCTACCACAGTTTGGCTACTGGGATGCCCAGGCGAAGGTCGTCTACGGTATCGATCAGGTCACCACACCCTATGTCGTGTTTGCCGCCGACGATGACTTCCTCGTGCATGAGTCAGTGAAAGAGTCGGTGGCGTTTCTGGAGGCGAACCAGGACTATGGCATGTGCCATGGTTACTGCCTGATGTACATGTCGCTGGGGGGGGGCGTGACCTACTACCGCCGCGACAAGAAAGTCTGCGAAGACTATTCGTCCGAGCGAGCTCAAGACCGTGTGCTGGACTTCATGGGCCAGTTCATTCCGCCCTTTTATGCCGTTCACCGTACCTCGCTGTTTCGCGACTGGTATGCGGCCATGCCCCATGACGCGAAGTTCGAGTGGCAGGAAATCGGCCACTCGTACTACATGCTGGCCCGGGCCAAGGCGCGGATTCTGCCGATACCGTACGTGGTGCGTGAGATCAACTACATGCAGTCGGAGCACAAGACCGATGTGTATGAGTCGCTCTCGTTCACCGATGCCAAATCGGTGGCTGAGCGTGAGGCTTTTGCCGAGTTCCTGGCGGCGTTGCCCACCGGGATTGTTGATCTGGAGCCGGAGCAGGGCAAACAATTCGCGCTCCAGTGTTTCGAAGCGATGGCCGAAAGCTTGAGAACGGGAAAGGCGCTGGTGCTCGAAAAGATTTTCGAGTCCTACTGGAACAGCGACCTTAAAGTGCCGGAGCGACGTTTCTCGTCCAAGCAGTACGTCGAAATGCCCTTTTATAACCAGACCTTTTTCGATCAGTTGACCCACATCGAGTTTCTGCTCCATGGGATGCCGGCGGGTCGTGTTCAGCTACAGCAGCTTGAAGGGATGTGGGCCCTTCAGCACGACTTGATGCGTGCACGCAACAACGATACACCTGAGAGTGTCGTCGACCGTCTGTGGAGTGCCCACGATATCAATATATTCAACCAGCACCTGATCCAGTGCCTGGTGGAAAAGTTGCAAGGTCTTGGCGAGGAAGAAGATGCGCAAAAGATGCTCGCCTGGGCCGAGCGTCTGGATACGCTCCCGCCTCAGCTCATCCGCCAGACATTTGATTCCACGCTATCCGGGCGTTTGCTCAAGTGGCTGGAGGCGCGAGAGCCGGATGCCGGGCAACGAGAGGCAATCGCCCAGCATCTGGCGGCCCATCACGGCGGCCCTCAGTTCGGCATCCTGATCCTGGACCTGGAGAACGATATCGGCAAATTGCAGGTGACCCTCGACAGTCTTCTGGAGGGGTACTGCAAGGCGTTCAAGATCGTGGTCTTCACCACCGGCGAACCGTTGGCGGCGACGACGGCGCAAAACACCCTGCACTTTGTCCGGGTCACCCAGGGCAATTACGTCGACAAACTCAATCAGGTAGCTCGGCAGTCGACCTGCGACTGGTTGTTGCTGGCAGAAGTGGATGACGAATTCACCGCAAGTGGTCTGTTGCGAGCGAGCCTGGAACTGTTGGAGGCGCCGCATTGCCGAGCGGTGGCGACAGATGAAATCCAGCGTCAGGCCAGTGGCTCACTGGTGGATGTGTTCCGACCGGGCTTCAACCTGGACCTGCTGCAAAGTTTCCCGGCGTTGATGTCACGCCATTGGCTGATACGCCGTGAGGTGCTGCTGGAAGCTGGCGGTTATTCCGCGGACTTCAGTAAGGCGCTGGAGTTCGACTTGCTGCTGCGCATCATCGAGCAGGGCGGCCTCAACGGGCTGGCTCACCTGGACGAGCCGCTATTGATTGCCCGGGCACCGGTACTGGAAGAAAATGCCGATGAGCGCCTGACGTTAATGCGCCACCTGGGCAATCGTGGCTACAAGGCCAAGATCACTTCGGCCCAGCCTGGCACTTATCAGATCGACTACCGACACACCGAGCGCCCGCTGGTTTCGATCGTCGTGCCCGCCGGTGACGATCTGCCGGCCTTGCAACAATGCCTGCAAGGCGTATTGCTGCGTACCCGTTACAACCAGTATGAAGTCGTTGTTGCGGTCAATCAGAATCAGTCGGCTGAGGTCAACGACTGGCTCGGTACTTATCAGCATCCGAAAGTCAGCATTCTGCGTACTGACAAGCTCATGAGCGTTCCCGCGCTGTACAACGCCGCCAGTCAGCAGGCCCAGGGCGAATACCTGGTGCTGCTGGCCGCCGACAGTGAAGTGGTCAACCCGAACTGGCTTGAGTCGCTGCTCAATCACGCCCAGCGTCCGGAAGTCGGGGTGGTCGGTCCCAAGTTGATCGACCGTGATGGCAAGGTCACCCAAGCCGGCCTGATTCTGGGCATGAACGGTGGGGTTGGCTCGGCCTTTGTCGGTGAGAAGCACGATGCCAATGGCTACATGCACCGGCTGGCTCTGGAGCAGAACTATTCGGCCGTGTCGAAGGTTTGCCTGATGATCGGTAAAGCGTTGTTCACCGACCTGGGTGGTCTGGACAGCTCGACCTTCGCTGAAGGTTTCAGCGATGTCGATCTGTGCCTCAAGGCAGGCCAGGCCGGCTACCTCACCGTCTGGACGCCGCTGGTTCAAGTCATTCATCAGGGTGAAATGCCGCAGGCGCCGAACGCCCTTGATGCGCTGCGTGAAAAATGGGCTGCCGCCTTCGCTCAGGACCAGGCCTACAACGCCAATCTGGCCTTGAGCGGCAAAGGGTTCTCCCTGGGTGAGAGCGCCCCGGTGGACTGGGCGCAGTTGCTCGCATAAGCCTGGCGGACAGGTATAAGGATTCAGGCATGTTCAACGGTAAATCGATTTTCATCTCAGGCGGCACCGGGTCGTTCGGTCGCAACTTCATCCGCCGCTTGCTGGAGCAATACCAGCCCAAGCGCGTGGTGGTGTTTTCTCGGGACGAACTCAAGCAGTACGAGATGCAGCAAACATTCAACGCGCCGTGCATGCGTTACTTCCTTGGCGATGTGCGCGATGCCGAGCGTTTGCGTCAGGCCATGCGCGGTATCGATTATGTGGTGCATGCCGCAGCGTTGAAGCAAGTGCCGGCGGCCGAGTACAACCCGACAGAATGCATCCGCACCAACGTCAACGGTGCGGAAAACATCATCGCCGCTGCCATCGACAACGGCGTGAAGCAAGTCGTCGCGTTGTCCACCGACAAGGCGGCCAGCCCGATCAACTTGTATGGCGCGACCAAGCTGCTGTCGGACAAGCTGTTCGTCGCCGCCAACAACATTGCTGGCGAACAGCAGACCCGTTTTGCCGTGGTTCGCTACGGTAACGTGGCCGGTTCCCGTGGCTCGGTGGTGCCGTTCTTCAGCAAGCTGATCAACGAGGGCGCCAAGGAGTTGCCAATCACCGATGAGCGCATGACCCGGTTCTGGATCACCCTCGATCACGGTGTGCAGTTCGTGCTCGACAGCTTCGCGCGCATGCATGGCGGCGAAGTGTTTGTGCCGAAGATTCCGTCGATACGCATTGTCGACCTGGCCTTGGGCATGGCTGAGCACTTGCCGCATAAACACGTGGGGATTCGCCCCGGCGAGAAGCTCCACGAGTTGATGGTGCCGGTGGACGATGCGCGCATGACCCTGGAGTTCGCCGATCACTACACGATCCAGCCATCGATCCGCTTCACCAGCGTCGATGTGGATTTCGCCGTGGATAAGCTGGGCGAGCGGGGGAAACCGGTAGGCGAAGATTTCGAGTACCGCTCTGACACCAACCCGCACTTCCTGTCGGTGGGGCAAATTGCAGATCTGCACGCTCGGTTGTCGGCATGATTCCCTATGGTCGGCAAAGCCTTGATCAGGCGGACATCGATGCGGTGGTCGAGGTCTTGCAGTCCGACTGGCTGACCCAGGGGCCGACCATCGAGCGTTTCGAACGGGCGATGGCCGAATGCTGCCAGGCTGATTTTGCCGTCGCGGTGTGCAACGCCACGGCCGCCCTGCACATCGCTTGCCTGGCCGCTGGCCTGGGGCCGGGTGATCGGTTGTGGACGACGCCCAACACCTTCCTGGCTTCGGCCAACTGTGGTCGCTATTGCGGCGCCGCAGTGGATTTTGTCGATATCGATCCCCAGACCTGGAACCTCGACGCCGAGGTATTGGCCGCCAGGCTTGCCCAGGCCGAGCGTGACGGCACGTTGCCGAAAGTGCTGGTGGCCGTGGCGTTCTCCGGGCAGTGCTGCGACATGCGCAGGATTTCCGGGTTGGCCGAGCGTTATGGCTTTACGGTCATCGAAGACGCGTCCCACGCGGTCGGCGCGTCCTACGCCGGTCGTCCGGTGGGCTGTGGCGAATTCGCGGCAATGACGGTGTTCAGCTTCCATCCGGTGAAAATCATCACCAGCGGCGAGGGCGGCATGGTCCTGACCAACCGCCCGGACCTCGCCGAGCGCCTGCAACGCTTGCGCAGCCATGGCATGACCCGGGATCCTGCGCAGATGACCGAGCCGAGCCACGGGCCCTGGTACTACCAACAGGTGGAATTGGGTTTCAACTATCGCATCACCGATCTGCAAGCGGCCCTGGGGTTGTCGCAGTTGGGCAAGCTCGATGAGTTCGTCGCGCGTCGGCGTGAGCTGGCCGCACGTTATCAGCGCTTGCTGGCGCATTCGCCGCTGACCTTGCCCGGTGCACAGGCGGACGCTGAATCGGCGTGGCATCTGTACGTGGTGCGCCTGCAACTTGACCGAATCAAGCTCAGTCATCGACAAGTATTCGAAGGGTTGCGGGCCGCCGGGGTCGGTGTGAACCTGCACTACATTCCCGTGCATTTGCAGCCGTACTATCGCCAACTGGGATTCGCCGAGGGTGACTTCCCGCAAGCCGAACGCTACTACGCCGAAGCCATCAGCCTGCCGCTGTATCCGTTGCTCAGTGACGATCAGCAGGACTATGTGGTCGAGCAACTGCGACGACTGACCGAATAACTGCCGCCCAGCGGCTGATGGAAAATGTGCGATGCGTGAACTGACCGAGCAGGAAAAATTCTGGCAAGGCGACTTCGGCAACCAGTACGTCGAACGTAACGTCGGGCAACCATTGGTGGCGGCCAACCTGGCCTTGTTTGCCAAGGCGTTGACGCGAGCCGGGCGTATTGAAAGTCTGTTGGAGCTGGGTACCAATGCCGGGAACAACTTGCAGGCCTTGCACCAGTTGTTGCCGCAATGTGAATTGTTCGGCGTCGAGATCAACGCCAGTGCCTGCGCCCAGGCCCGGACGCTGGGCATCGGGCAGATCTGGCACGGCTCGCTGTTTGATTTTCCCCGTGAGCGCAGCTTCGACCTGACCCTGAGCAAAGGCGTGCTGATTCATCTCGCTCCAGAGTTGTTGCCGGCCGCCTATGCGCAGCTGTATGAGCTGAGCCAGCGCTACATACTGATCGCGGAGTACTACAATCCTTCGCCGGTTGAAGTCTCGTATCGTGGCAACAGCGGCAAGCTGTTCAAACGTGATTTTGCCGGTGAAATGCTCGATCGCTACGACGACCTGCAGCTGCTCGATTACGGATTTGCCTACCACCGCGATCGGCAATTTCCGGTCGACGACATCACCTGGTTTCTCCTGGAAAAACGCCCTTGAACAGCGTCGCCATCATCCCGGCTCGCGGAGGCAGCAAACGTATACCGCGCAAGAATCTCAAGCTGTTCGATGGCGTGCCGATGATTGTCCGCTCGATTCGGACCGCCATTGATTCGGGGTTGTTCTCTCAGGTAGTGGTCAGCACCGATGACCCAGCAATCGCCGAACTGGCGCGTTCGGCAGGCGCCCAAGTGCCGTTCATGCGCCCCGCAGCGCTGGCCGACGACTTCACCGGCACCGCCGCGGTAATTGCCCATGCGCTGCAAGCCCTGCGCGAGCAAGGTCAGCAGTTCGATTACGCCTGTTGCATTTACGCCACCGCGCCGCTGCTGCAGGCGCGATTTCTCAAGCAAGGGCTGCAGTTGCTGGAACAGCATCCGGACAGGTCCTTCGCATTCTCGGTGTGCGATTTCGGCTTTCCCGTTCAGCGAGCCCTGACCGTTGACGATCAGGGAGCGCTGACTGCGCTTTACCCTGAGTTTCGCGAAACTCGTTCACAGGATTTGCCAGCGGCATATCAAGACGCCGGACAGTTCTATTGGGGACGCAGCAAGGCCTGGTTGAACGGTGAGGTGCTGTATTCGCCGGCAAGCCTGCCGGTCATGCTGCCGCGCTTTCTGGTTCAGGACATCGACACGCCTGAAGACTGGAAACGCGCCGAATACCTCTACGCCGCCCTGAAGGCGGGAGGGGAGCTGCAATGAGAGTGCTGATCCGTGCCGACGCTTCGCCCACCATTGGCAGCGGACACATCGCCCGCTGCCTGACCCTGGCCAGAGTGTTGCGCCAGCAGGGCAGCCATGTGGCCTTTGCCTGTCGTCTGTTGCCGGGGCATCGCCTGGATGCGTTGCGGGCCGAGGGCTTCGAAACCTTTGCACTACCCGAGCGCTATGAGGGCGAAGACCCGCAGCAGGCCATCGAATCCATGTTGCCGTGGCAGGCCGACATTGCCGCGCTGGGGCAGCTGCTGCAAAGCCATTCGGCGTTCGACTGGGTCATCGTCGATCACTACGGCCTGGATCATCACTGGCAGACCGCCGCCCGCCGCTGGGCGCCACGGATCGCGGCGGTGGACGACCTGGCCAGCCGAACCTACAGCGTCGACCTGCTGCTGAACCAGAACCTCTCAGGTACAGCCGAGGCTTACGCATCGCTGCTGGCGCCCGCCTGCCGGACTTTGCTCGGCCCACGATTTGCCCTGCTGCGCGAGGAGTTCTGCTGTCCGCCGATCAAGATCAAACCGAGAGCCAGACGCGTACTGGTGAATTTCGGCGGGTTCGACGCGGCGATGCAGACACATCACGCGATGCTGGCGCTGATGGATTTCCATGAGCTGGAAGTCGATTTTGTGGCCGGTGCCGATAACCCGGCCTGGACGCAGATGCGGGCCCTGGCCGCAGGTCGTCCGCACTGGCGTTTGCATGCTTTTGTCAGCGACTTTTACCGGTTGATGGCTGAAGCGGACCTGTTCATTGGCGCTGGCGGTGGCACCAGTTGGGAGCGAGCGGCCCTGGGGTTGCCAACGATCAGCATTGCGGTGTCGAACAATCAGCAGGCCAATGGCGAGGTGATGGCGGCTGCGGGTGCGCATGTATTCATGGGCGCCCGCGAGCACGTCAGCGTCGAGCAATTGCGCCTGGCCATCGGTTTTGTCGCGGACAATCAGGGCTTGCGCCAGAGCATGGCGGCACGATCGCGCCAGTTGGTCGACGGTCGTGGCGCACAGCGAGTGGCGGCGGCGCTGGCGGGTGCTGTGTTGAGCGTGCGCCGGGCAACCCTGGCAGATGCACAATTGTTGTTCGATGGGCGCAATGCCGAGCCGGTGCGGCGCTGGTCGCTGGAGAACGGTGTGATCGAATGGTCCGCGCATCAGAACTGGCTGACCGCAAGCCTGAGCAACGCCCGGCGGCTGTTGCTGATCGCCGAGGCCGATGACGGGCCGGTCGGCGTGTTGCGTTATGACCTGCGCGGCTTTGCCGCCGAAGTGTCGATTTACCTGTTCGAAGACCGGCTCGGCCTGGGCTGGGGCAGGGCGCTGCTGGCGCGGGGTGAAGCCTTTGCGATGGCCCATTGGCCGCAACTGGAGTCGCTCAACGCAACCGTAATGCCTGGCAACCAGCCTTCATTGAAGGTTTTTCGCGAAGCCGGTTTCACCCAGAGCGCTTGCGCGTTCACTCGCGTATTGAAGGATCACAGAAATGACTAGTTTCAAGATTGGCGAGCGCCTGATCGGTGCCGAAGTGCCGCCATTCATTATTGCCGAGATGAGTGGCAATCATAACCAGTCGCTTGAACTGGCCCTGCGGATTGTCGAAGCCGCTGCCAGGGCCGGTGCTCATGCGTTGAAGCTGCAAACCTACACCGCCGAGACCATGACGCTGGATTTATCCGAAGGTGAGTTCTTCATCAAGGACCCCAACAGCCTCTGGGCGGGTTCCTCGTTGTACGCGCTGTATGAGAAGGCGCATACGCCATGGGAATGGCACGCGCCGATCTTTGCCCGGGCCAGGGAGCTGGGCATGCTGGCATTCTCGACCCCTTTCGATGAGACAGCGGTGGACTTCCTCGAAAGCCTCGACGTGCCGGCCTACAAAATAGCCAGTTTCGAAAACACCGACTTGCCGCTGATTCGACGGGTGGCCGCCACTGGCAAGCCGTTGATCATTTCCACGGGTATGGCCAGCATCGCCGAGCTCGATGAATCCGTACGCGCCGCCCGGGAGGCCGGTTGCAAGGATCTGGTGCTGCTCAAGTGCACCAGCACCTATCCGGCGACGCCCGCCAACAGCAATGTGCGAACGATTCCCCATCTGCGCGAACTGTTTGGCTGTGAAGTGGGTTTGTCCGACCATTCCATGGGTGTCGGGGTGTCCGTCGCGGCGGTGGCGCTGGGGGCTACGGTGGTGGAAAAACATTTCACCCTCGACCGTTCGGCGGGTGGTGTGGACGCCAGCTTTTCTCTGGAACCCGCGGAACTGGCCAGTCTGGTAGTCGAAACCGAGCGGGCCTGGCAGTCCATGGGGCAGGTGCATTACGGCGTGACCGAAGCCGAGCGCAAATCCCTGGTGTACCGCCGTTCGCTCTATGTGACTCAGGACATGGCCGCCGGCGAACCCTTCAGCACCGCCAATCTGCGGGCCATTCGTCCGGGCCTGGGACTCGCCCCCAAACACGCTGAAAGTCTTCTGGGGCGCCGCGCCCGTGGGGCGATCAAGCGTGGAACAGCGCTGGATTGGTCGTTGGTCGAATAACCTGTCGCGGGTCTGATTCGGCAAAATAGCGTGACCTGCGAGTCATAACGCGCATCTTCACTGTATTGTATTAACCGGGAAGGTGGCGCCTGGGGTCTGACTGGCCCAGTGATTGCCTTTTTATTCTTCCCGTTGTCGCCGCCTCGGGGTGACGTTTTTCTCTGTTTGTCGGCGCCCCTCGAATCCTTGCGAGCGGTGGTATTGGGCTGTTTATTATTGGGAAGCCGTAATGATTGGCATAAAAAGCATTGCGAGCTACGTTCCTGTAGCCGGCGTGGACAATTACGCACAAGGTGCAAAATTCGATAAGGATGAAGAGTTCATCCTGGGCAAGATCGGCTCGGCCTTCCTGCCGCGCAAAGGCGCTGAACAGGAAACATCCGATCTGTGCGTTGAAGCGGCCAATGCGCTGTTTGCCAGCAACCCTGATCTGAAACGCGAATCCATTGATGCGCTGATCGTCGTTACCCAGAACGGTGACGAAGAAGGCCTGCCCCACACGGCTGCCATCGTCCAGGACAAGCTGGGCCTGCCGACGACCGTGGCGGCGTTCGATATTTCCCTGGGCTGTTCCGGTTATGTCTACGGCATTTATGCGATCAAGGGCTTCATGGAAGCCGCTGGCCTGAAGAATGGCCTGTTGATCACCGCCGACCCGTATTCGAAAATCGTCGACCCGGAAGACCGCAACACCACCATGCTGTTTGGTGACGCGGCTACCGCTACCTGGATGGGCGAGGACCCGGTCTGGGCGCTGGGCAAGGCCAAGTTCGGTACCGATGGCGCCGGTGCGCCACACTTGAAAGTGACTGACGGGGTGTTCTTCATGAACGGTCGTCAGGTGTTCAACTTCGCACTGCTCAAGGTCCCGGCGCATTTGCATGAATTGCTCGCTGAATCGAGTCTCTCTGCGGACGATATCGATGCCTTCTGTATTCACCAGGGCAGTGCGGCGATCGTCGATGCGGTAGCGCGACGCTTCGAAGGCGAGCCGGAGAAGTTCATCAAGGACATGGTCGAGACCGGCAACACCGTGTCATCGAGCATTCCGTTGCTCCTGGAGAAGCACGTTCTTGATTCGAGCTGGAAACGCGTGGCGCTGAGCGGTTTTGGTGTGGGGCTATCCTGGGGTTCGGCGATCATCTATCGTTCCTGAGTGAAAGTCTTTTCATAAAAAAGACCGATACAAAAAAAGCGTTCAAAGGGTAACCTTGGACGCTTTTTTTGCGTGAAGGAATGTGAGGCGGCATGAGCGAATGGTTTGACGACAATGCTCAGGTAATACAGCGACGCTGGCCGGCGCTGTATTCGCGACTGTTGATGGAGGATGGCGAGGTCCACGTCGAGCTGCTGAAAGGCATGGACTCGACCCTGAGTGTGGATGGCATCCAGCTTACCAGTCGACATGATCGTCTTCACGAAGCCCGTATTCAGGCGGCCAGCCTGCCGCTCGATAAGCTTCATCTGCACGTCTACGGCACCGGGCTGGGGGATCTCCCTCGCGTGCTGCTGGAACGCCCCGGGCTCGAGAAGTTGTATGTTCACATCCTCAATGGCGCGCTGTTCAAACTGGTACTGCAACTGCTTGATCACCAGCAATGGCTTGAGCACCCGCGTGTAGAGCTGCTGTTTGCCGGCGATCTGCCGGACATTTGCACGCCGTTTTTTGCGTTGCCGGCCGAAATGTTGCTGGCGGATGACTTCAACGCGAAGATCCGCGACCGGCTGGTCAGTGAAGTGCATTTGAGCTTCAACAATCGCGAGTTCGATCCACAGTCTCCGTTCATTCAACAGCGCCTGCGGGATTGCCTTGAAGTGTTGCTCGCCGACGCCGACGTGGCGCAGTTGTTCGGCACCTGTGCCGGTCGGGAAGTCTATGTGATCGCCACCGGGCCGACGCTCGAAGGGCACTTTCAACGCCTGGCAGCGGTGCGCGGGCAAGCCGAGCGGCCGCTGTTCATTTGTGTCGACACGGCTTATCGACCCTTGCGCGAGAACGGGATCACACCGGATCTGGTAGTGAGTATCGACCAGCGCATCAGTTTTCGGCATTTGCCCTTCGAAGAATCCGACGGTATCCCGCTGGTCTACATGCCCATGAGCGATCCGCAAGTGCTGAGAGCCTGGAAGGGCAAGCGCTACGGCGGTTATTCCGCCAGTCCGATTTATGCGCAATTGCGCCAGCAGCACCCAAGGGGACAGTTGCATGTGGGCGGCAGCGTGATCCATCCGGCGGTGGACCTGGCGGTGAAAATGGGCGCTGCGCGCATTACATTGTTCGGTGCTGACTTTGCCTTTCCGATGAACAAGACCCATGCCAGCTGGAATGACGGTGACCTTGGGCCAGCAGTCAGTCAGGCACGGCACTGGGTGCTGGACGGGCAGGGTGAGCGTGTCAGGACGCAGCTGAACTTCCGCAGCTACCTGTGTGTGCTTGAGCGCTATATCGCCGGGCATCCGCAGGTGAGTTTTTTCAACAGCAGCCGGGCAGGGGCGATGATTGCCGGGACAGCGTTCAATTCGGATTTCGTGCAATGAATGCCAGGTTGAAGTGCCTCAGTGGATGCCGCCAGTGCGCCCAATTGTTTCGTTTGGGACGAGATGTCGAAGCGGCGTTGACCATGGTCGATGTGATCGATGAGGCGCAGGCAATGGTGCTGTCCGCGTCTCAGGATGTTCAACAATCGTGGACTTGTGTGCTGACTAAAATGCTGGCCTGTCAGGAGCGCCAGGATTGGTTGGGGCTTGCCGACTTCCTGGAGTACGAGTTGTTGGAACTGCTGGAATCCGTTCCCGCTTGAGTCTGGCCAATCGCGCTGGCGCGCGGGTTTGCGTCAGGGTTGATTTTATGACGTCATTTTTTTGTGGTTGAGGGGCGCTAAGCCCTTGTTTTCTCGGGGGTGGCAGGGTGATGGCAATTTTTTTTAAAAAAGCCCTCAAGCAAGCTGCCAACCCGACGATAACTATTACGAAGGTTCTCTAGGCCATACCCGGCGGTTGCCAGGGCCGGAAGCCGCAGTACCCAACCAACGAGGAATTCGTCATGGCTTTAACTGTAAACACCAACACTACGTCGTTGAACGTTCAGAAAAACCTGAACCGCGCTTCTGACGCCCTGTCGACTTCGATGCAGCGCCTGTCTTCCGGCCTGAAAATCAACAGCGCAAAAGACGACGCAGCCGGCCTGCAGATCGCTACCCGCATGACTTCGCAGATTCGTGGTGGCAACCAGGCTATCCAGAACGCCAACGACGGTATCTCCGTTGCCCAGACCGCTGAAGGCGCTCTGCAAGCTTCGACCGACATTCTGCAGCGTATGCGTGAACTGGCTGTTAAAGCACGTAACGGCACCAACGGTACTGCTGACACCACCGCTACCAACGCCGAATTCGCTCAGATGTCTGACGAATTGACCCGTATCTCCGCTTCCACCAACCTGAACGGCAAAAACCTGCTGGACGGTTCGGCGGGTACTGTTTCACTGCAAGTAGGTGCGAACACGGGTTCGGCCAACCGTATCGACCTGGTACTGAGCTCCAAGTTCGACGCCGTTTCCCTGTCCGTAGGCAGCGGTACTGTTGTTCTGACCGGTGCGACTTCCGCTACCCTGTCGGCCAACATCGACAACGCGATCACCGCGATTGATGCTGCAATTGCAGCCATCAACACCACCCGCGCAAACCTGGGTGCTTCGCAGAATCGTCTGACCAGCACCATCTCCAACCTGCAAAACATCGTGGAAAACACCACTGCTGCACAAGGTCGTGTACAAGACACCGACTTCGCCGCAGAAACCGCAAACCTGACCAAGCAGCAAACCCTGCAACAGGCTTCTACTTCGGTTCTGGCTCAGGCCAACCAACTGCCTTCCGCTGTACTGAAACTGCTTCAGTAATTTCGGAATGAGTTTAAGCGGGGGGGTGTGCTGGTCACGCTCTCTCGCTTTTTACGTTAAGAGGTGATGGACATGGATATGAGCGTAAAGCTTAACGTGTCTTATCCGGCTCCCCAGTCAGCGAGTGCCGTTTCGGATAAGCAGCCAGAAAAGCCTGTGGTCGCCGATGTTGCTCCGGTGGTGGATAAAAAACAGGATGCGAATGACACCAAGCTGAAACAGGCCGTGCAGGAGATCGAAAAGTTTGTCCAGTCGATCAAGCGCAATCTGGAGTTCTCGATAGACGAGCAATCCGGAAAGGTCGTCGTCAAGGTGATTGCAAGCGAGACGGGCGAGGTCGTTCGGCAGATCCCCTCCGCAGAAGCGCTGAAGCTGGCAGACAGCTTGAACAATGCCAGTCACGTATTGTTCGACGCCAAAGCCTGATAGCTGGCACGAATAATGTTTGTACGATCTTTGGGCGCCGGTAAGGGTCAAAAGACTGGCTGCAACTTGAAGGGAGACAAAACATGGCAAGTCCAATTTTACCGGGTACGGGCCTGGGTTCTGGCCTGGACATTGGTTCGATCGTCACGGCACTGGTCAACTCCGACAAGGCGGCCAAGCAGACGCAGATCGACACTCAGACCAAATCCAACACGCTGAAGATTTCCGGCGTGGGATCATTGAAAAGCGCACTGACGGCTTTCCAGACGGCGCTGACCAAACTTGGCAGCACCACCAATCCTGCGTTTGCCGGCTTTACGGCGACTTCGGGTACTCCGTCGATCCTTACTGCGACCTCTGACAACACAGCCGTTGCCGGTACCTACAGTGTTGTTGTGAACAGCTTGGCCACCGGTTCGAAAGTAGCCAGTGCTTCTTTTGCCGGCGGAGCGGCCAGTGCCATTCCGAGTGGTACCCTGAAAATCAGTCAGAATGGCACTGATTACAATGTCACGATTCCTGCCAATGCGACCTTGCAGTCAACGCGGGACGCGATCAACTCGGCGCAGGCGAGCAACGGTATTTCCGCCAACATTGTGACCGACAGCAGCGGTTCGTCGCGTCTGGTGATCAGCTCCAGCAAGACCGGCGCGGGCTCTGACCTGACTGTCAGTGGTATTGCGGGTCTAGAAATCGATGGCACTCAACCGATGGGGGCTAATCCTTCGGCTTCTGCTTCAGGGGCTGTCAACGGGGTTGCCACGGATGCATCGCTGAGCATCGACGGTCTGGCAGTGACCAGCAAGAGCAACACAGTGACCGGCGCAGTCAGTGGTTTGACCCTGAACCTGGCGTCCGTGAGCACCGGCACTCCTCCGGCTGCGGCGACCGTCACGGTGGCGACCAACTCCACCGGTTTGCAAACCTCGATCCAGTCGTTCGTCGATTCCTACAATACCTTGATGAACACCATCAACACGTTGTCCAAGGCGACAGCCGACGCCGATGGCAAGCTCACGGTTCAGGCGGCGTTTACCGGTGACTCGATGCCACGTGCGTTGATCTCCGATATCCGCGGCGTGTTGACTGCTCCCGGGGCGGGCGGCCCATTGGCTGTGTTGTCGCAGATCGGCGTAATGACGGACCAGAACACCGGCAACCTGGCGTTCGATACCACTGCGTTCAACAAGACGATGTCCACCAGCGGCATGAGTGGTCAGGTGCAGCAGTTGTTCAGCGGTACCGACGCAACCAATGGCCTGCTGGCGCGCATGGGCAAGGCAATCACGCCATACGTTCAGACCGGTGGCTTGCTCGATCAGCGCAACTCCAACCTGCAGACCGTGAGCAAGAACCTCTCTGATCAGCAGGCTGCGCTGGATTTGCGAGTCACCAACATGACGGCGACACTGACCGCCAAATACAACGCCATGGACCTGCTGGTCGGGCAAATGAAGGCGACGGCGAGCAGCATCACGTCGTTCTTCACTTCGTTGAATGCACAGAAATCCAACAGTTAGTCATGAGCTGACGACAAAAACCCGGCTACGCCTTTTGGCGTGCGCCGGGTTTTTGTCTTTTGAACTAAAGTTTTCTGACTCTCGGGCGATACACTGGTCATACGAGTCAGTGTGGTAATGAGGTAGAACATGAATCCAATGTTAGCCCTTCGGCAATATCAGAAAGTGGGCGCGCATGCCCAGGCGTCCGAAGCGAGTCCGCATCGTTTGGTGCAAATGCTCATGGAAGGTGGCCTGGATCGAATTGCTCAGGCCAAAGGCGCCATCGAGCGCAAGGATATTCCCGGCAAGTGCGTGTCCATCAGCAAGGCCATCGGCATCATTGGCGGCCTGCGTGAAGGCCTGGATCTTGAAAGCTGCGCCGATGCGGTGGGCGAACTCGACAGTCTCTACATCTACATGATGAAGCGTCTGGCAGAGGCGAACATCAGCAACGATCCGAAGATTCTCGATGAGGTTGCCGGGTTGCTTCGTACGGTGAAAGAAGGCTGGGACGGTATTGCTACTCCAGGTCCGCAGTTCTAGGGAGATCGCCATGAGTCTTGTATTGCAGCGAATAGAACACACGCGTGAAGCGCTGGTTGATGCGCTTGCCGAGCGCAACTGGGAGGCAATCGGGCAATTGGACCTGGATTGCCGTTCCTGCATGGAAGACGTCTTGAGTGAGGCTTCGCTGGACGAGGCGGTGCTTCGCAGTAACCTTGAAGAGCTGCTGTATGTCTACAAGCAGTTACTTGAGGTGGCAATGGGGGAGAGGCAGGCGATAGTCGACGAAATGTCTCAGATCCAGCAAGCGCGGAACGCGGCAAAGGTTTACCATCTGTTTGGTTAATTAATCCTCTGTTAATCCAAACATAGTGCGCCATAAATTTGACTGTGCACGGTTTTTTGACTTAACTAGTGGCTGGTTCCAGATTTCAGTCGTCTTCAGGCATGATCTGCCTGCAAGCGTTTAGCTTGCCCCAGCATTTTGGGCATTGAGTTGACTAGGGAAGTTGCTATTGCATGTGGCGTGAAACCAAAATTCTGCTGATTGATGACGATAGCGTCCGCCGCCGCGACCTGGCGGTGATTTTAAATTTTCTGGGCGAAGAAAATTTACCCTGCGGTAGCCACGACTGGCAGCAGGCTGTCGGCTCTTTGTCGTCAAGTCGTGAAGTAATCTGTGTCCTCATCGGGACGGTCAATGCTCCTGGTGCACTGGTGGGCTTGTTAAAGACACTCTCGAACTGGGATGAGTTCCTTCCGGTTTTGCTGATGGGCGATAATTCTTCGATTGATCTGCCCGAAGACCAGCGTCGCAGAGTGCTTTCGACCCTCGAAATGCCACCCAGCTACAGCAAGCTGCTCGACTCCCTGCACCGTGCCCAGGTCTATCGCGAGATGTACGACCAGGCCCGTGAGCGCGGTCGCCATCGCGAACCCAATCTTTTCCGTAGCCTTGTCGGCACCAGCCGGGCGATTCAACACGTCCGTCAGATGATGCAGCAAGTCGCCGATACCGATGCCAGCGTGCTGATCCTCGGTGAGTCGGGAACCGGCAAGGAAGTGGTTGCGCGCAACCTGCATTACCACTCCAAGCGCCGTGAGGCACCATTCGTGCCGGTCAACTGCGGGGCGATCCCGGCAGAGCTGCTGGAAAGCGAATTGTTCGGTCATGAGAAGGGCGCCTTCACCGGCGCGATCACCAGCCGTGCCGGGCGTTTCGAGCTGGCCAACGGCGGTACCCTGTTCCTCGACGAAATCGGCGACATGCCGTTGCCGATGCAGGTCAAATTGCTGCGCGTATTGCAGGAGCGCACCTTCGAGCGTGTGGGCAGCAACAAGACCCAGAGCGTCGATGTGCGCATCATTGCTGCGACCCACAAGAATCTCGAAAGCATGATCGAGATCGGCACCTTCCGCGAAGACCTGTATTACCGCCTGAATGTGTTCCCGATCGAGATGGCGCCGCTGCGCGAACGTGTCGAAGACATCCCGCTATTGATGAACGAATTGATCTCGCGCATGGAGCACGAAAAGCGCGGTTCGATCCGTTTCAACTCGGCGGCAATCATGTCGCTGTGCCGTCACGGCTGGCCAGGTAACGTCCGCGAGCTGGCGAACCTGGTGGAGCGCATGGCGATCATGCATCCGTACGGTGTGATCGGTGTGGTCGAGTTACCGAAAAAATTCCGCTACGTCGATGACGAAGACGAGCAACTGGTCGACAGCCTGCGCACCGATCTGGAAGAGCGGGTGGCCATCAACGGCCACACTCCGGACTTCAGCGCCAACGCCATGCTGCCGCCGGAAGGCCTGGACCTGAAGGACTACCTTGGCGGTCTGGAGCAAGGCTTGATTCAGCAGGCCCTGGACGATGCCAACGGCATTGTGGCGCGTGCTGCCGAGCGCCTGCGCATCCGTCGCACCACCCTGGTGGAGAAGATGCGTAAGTACGGCATGAGTCGTCGTGAGGGTGATGAACAGGCGGATGATTGACGCCTGTTTTTCAACTCCTTCATTTATGGGCGGTTTTTTTTAGGCACGGGTATTGCTAAGTCCCTCGCAACGTTCCGTTTCACTGACGGTCAGCCACGCGAGAGAGCACGATGCCCCAAGCCGCCCAGATGTCTCCTGTCTCAGATGCTTTTGGCCAAGCGCTGGGGCAACCGTCGTCGGTAGAGCAGGCAAGCCGGCAGGGTCTTGAACAGGCTTTTGCCCTGTTCAACCAGATGTCGAGCCAGTTGACCGATTCCTACAGCATGCTCGAAGCCCGGGTCACTGAACTCAAGGGTGAGCTGGCGGTGGTCAGTGCCCAGCGCATGCAGGAGCTGGCGGAAAAAGAACGCCTGGCCAATCGCCTGCAAAACCTCCTTGATCTCTTGCCAGGCGGCGTCATCGTCATTGACGCCCAGGGCATCG
Organism: Pseudomonas moorei; assembly: GCF_008801475.1. Classification (GTDB taxonomy): domain Bacteria; phylum Pseudomonadota; class Gammaproteobacteria; order Pseudomonadales; family Pseudomonadaceae; genus Aquipseudomonas; species Aquipseudomonas moorei. Next base: position 78,212 of record NZ_VZPP01000004.1, read on the forward strand.
TGCGTGAAGCCAATCCCGCGGCCTGCGAACTGCTCGGGCTGCCCCTTGAGGGCGAGCTGTGGCGCCATGTCATTGCACGGTGCTTTGCGCCCCGCGAGGACGATGGTCATGAAGTCTCCCTCAAGGATGGTCGGCGTTTGTCGATTTCCACGCGCTCGCTGGATGCGGAGCCCGGTCAATTGGTGTTGCTTACCGATCTGACTGAAACCCGTCATCTGCAAGATCAGCTGGCCCGTCACGAACGTCTGTCGTCTCTGGGGCGAATGGTCGCGTCGCTGGCTCATCAGATCCGTACGCCCTTGTCTGCCGCGTTGCTGTACGCCAGTCATTTGACCGAGCAGGCGTTGCCGGTCGAGACCCAGCAACGGTTCGCCGGGCGCCTCAAGGAACGCCTGCATGAGCTGGAGCATCAAGTGCGCGATATGTTGGTGTTTGCCCGTGGCGAGTTGCCCTTGACCGATCGGGTCACCCCCAGACAACTGATGCAGTCGCTGCAAGCGGCGGCGCTGACCCATGTGCTGGGCCTGCCGATCCGCTGGCAGTGCGACAGTCATGCCGGCGAGTTGCTGTGCAGTCGCGACACCCTGGTCGGAGCCATTCTGAACCTCATCGAAAACGCCATTCAGGCCAGCGGCGGTGATGTCCGTCTGAAGGTTCATCTGTACACCCGTGAAAACACGTTGCGCCTGTGTGTCAGTGATAGCGGCAGCGGTATCGATGATGCCGTGCTGGCGCGTTTGGGTGAACCGTTTTTCACTACGAAATCCACTGGAACCGGCCTGGGCCTGACCGTGGTCAAGGCGGTTGCGCGTGCTCATCAGGGAGAATTGCAACTGCGCTCGCGGTTGGGGCGCGGCACGTGTGCGCAGGTGATTCTGCCGCTTTTTTCCGGTGAAAAAACCGGTGCCCCGGGAGTCGAGTAAACGTCATGGGTATCAAGGTTCTGCTGGTCGAGGATGACCGCGCGCTACGCGAGGCGCTGGCCGACACACTGTTGCTCGCGGGGCACGATTACAAAGCCGTCGGTTCGGCAGAAGAGGCACTGGTTGCCGTTGGGGGCGAGGCGTTCAGCCTGGTGCTCAGTGACGTCAACATGCCGGGCATGGACGGCCATCAGTTGCTCGGTTTGCTGCGCACGCATCAACCGCAACTGCCGGTGTTGCTGATGACGGCACATGGTGCCGTCGAGCGCGCGGTCGATGCGATGCGTCAGGGCGCTGCGGATTATCTGGTCAAGCCGTTCGAGCCCAAGGCCTTGCTTGATCTGGTTGCCCGCCATGCCCTGGGCAGCCTCGGCGCGCCCGAGAGTGAAGGGCCGGTAGCGTTCGAACCGGCCAGTGCGCAATTGCTCGAACTGGCTGCGCGGGTTGCCCGCAGTGATTCCACGGTGTTGATTTCCGGTGAGTCGGGCACGGGCAAGGAGGTGCTGGCGCGCTACATTCATCAGCATTCCCATCGTGCCAGCCAGCCATTCATTGCGATCAACTGTGCGGCGATCCCGGACAACATGCTGGAGGCCACGCTGTTCGGTCATGAAAAGGGCTCGTTCACCGGTGCCATAGCCGCGCAGGCCGGCAAGTTCGAACAGGCCGATGGTGGCACCATCCTGCTTGATGAAATTTCCGAGATGCCTCTGGGCCTGCAGGCCAAATTACTGCGGGTGTTGCAAGAGCGCGAAGTGGAGCGGGTCGGTGCGCGCAAGCCGATCACCCTGGACATTCGTGTCGTCGCGACCACCAACCGTGATCTGGCCGCAGAAGTGGCGGCGGGGCGATTCCGTGAAGACCTTTACTATCGCCTGTCGGTGTTTCCGCTGGCCTGGCGTCCTCTGCGCGAGCGCGCCGCTGACATCCTGCCTTTGGCCGAGCGACTGCTGGCCAAACACGTCAATAAAATGAAGCATGCCGCGGCGCGACTGTCGCCCGAGGCGCAGGCTTGCCTGGTCGGTTACCCGTGGCCCGGGAACGTGCGTGAGCTGGATAATGCGATTCAGCGTGCGCTGATCCTGCAACAGGGCGGCTTGATTCAGCCACAGGATTTCTGCCTGAGCGGCCCGGTCGCCTGTGCGCCTTTGCCGGCCATGGCGTCGGTGCCGACCTCTGTTCGGGGTGTGGAGGTCGAAGCCGAATCTGCCGGGGCGCTTGGCGATGATCTGCGTCGCCGTGAGTTCCAGATGATTATCGACACCCTGCGCACCGAGCGTGGCCGACGTAAAGAGGCCGCCGAGCGCCTGGGCATCAGCCCGCGTACCTTGCGCTACAAGTTGGCGCAAATGCGCGATGCGGGAATGGACGTGGAAGCCTGTCTGTTCGCCACCTGAACGCGTGCTTGTGTAGGCGCGAGCCTGCTTGCGATGGTCGTTAACGATGACTCGGGGTTTCAGGATAAACGCGGTGCTCTTGAGCTCATCGCGAGCAGGCTCGCTCCTACAGGACGAGGTTCGGCTCAGGGCGGTGGATGGCTTTTGTTGAGCGCAGTCGCGGAGCTGGCACCCTTGTTGCTAACACCTCACTACCCGCCGAGTGAGTGTCAAAAAATTGCGGGACGCTAACGACGTAGTTCGTCAAAGAGAGAGACCATGAGCCAAGGTATTGAATTCAATCGGTTGATGCTGGATATGCGCGCCATGCAAATGGATGCCATGTCTGCGCCGAAGTCGACTGCCGCGGTCCCTGAAATGGGTGGCACCAGCTTTTCCGACATGCTCGGTCAGGCCGTCAATAAAGTGAACGACACCCAACAGGCGTCCAGCCAGTTGGCTAACGCCTTCGAGATCGGCAAGAGCGGCGTCGACCTGACGGACGTGATGATTTCCTCGCAAAAGGCCAGTGTGTCCTTTCAGGCATTGACCCAGGTGCGTAACAAGCTGGTTCAGGCTTACCAAGACATCATGCAGATGCCGGTTTAAGGACGAGATTGAGTCATGGCAGAAGCAGTCGCCGATAATGTTCCGGCCAAGGCCACACCGGTAGACGGCAAACCGCCGTTGTTCGGCTTGTCCTTCCTGGAAAACCTTTCCGAGATGACCATGCTGCGTCAGGTCGGCCTGCTGGTCGGCCTGGCCGCGAGCGTGGCGATTGGTTTTGCCGTGGTGTTGTGGTCCCAGCAACCGGACTACCGGCCGTTGTACGGCAGTCTTGCCGGTATGGATGCGAAACAGGTCATGGATACCCTGGCCTCCGCCGATATTCCTTACACCGTTGAACCCAATTCCGGTGCCTTGCTGGTCAAGGCCGATGACCTGTCCCGTGCGCGGCTCAAGCTCGCGGCCGCTGGTGTCACTCCCAGCGATGGCAATATCGGTTTTGAAATCCTCGATAAAGAGCAGGGTCTGGGCACCAGCCAGTTCATGGAAGCGACCCGCTACCGTCGCGGCCTCGAAGGCGAGCTGGCGCGGACCATCTCCAGCCTGAACAACGTCAAGGGTGCCCGCGTGCACCTGGCGATTCCAAAAAGCTCGGTGTTCGTGCGCGACGAGCGCAAGCCAAGTGCTTCGGTTCTGGTCGAGCTTTACTCCGGTCGCTCCCTGGAGCCGGGTCAGGTCGTGGCCATCATCAACCTGGTGGCGACCAGCGTTCCCGAGCTGAGCAAGTCGCAGATCACCGTCGTCGACCAGAAAGGCAACCTGCTGTCCGATCAGGCGGAGAACTCCGAACTGACCATGGCCGGCAAGCAGTTCGACTACAGCCGTCGCATGGAAAGCATGCTCACCCAGCGCGTGCATAACATCCTGCAACCGGTACTGGGCAATGATCGCTACAAGGCCGAAGTCTCGGCCGATGTCGATTTCAGTGCCGTCGAATCGACCTCCGAGCAGTTCAACCCCGACCAGCCGGCGTTGCGCAGCGAGCAGTCGGTCAACGAACAACGTACCGCCAGCAATGGCCCGCAAGGCGTGCCGGGTGCCCTGAGCAACCAGCCGCCATCGCCGGCCTCGGCGCCGCAAACCACCGGTGGCGCCACCGCGTCGGCCGGTATGGTGCAGCCAGGCCAGCCATTGCTCGATGCCAACGGTCAGCAAGTCATGGACCCGGCCACCGGTCAGCCGATGCTGGCGCCGTACCCGGCGGACAAGCGTCAACAATCCACCAAGAACTTTGAGCTCGACCGTTCCATCAGCCACACCAAGCAGCAGCAGGGCCGTTTGAATCGCCTGTCGGTGTCGGTGGTGGTGGATGACCAGGTCAAGATCAACCCGGCCAACGGTGAAACCACCCGTGCGCCGTGGAGCGCCGACGAATTGGCGCGCTTCACGCGTCTGGTGCAGGATGCCGTCGGTTTCGACGCCAGCCGTGGCGACAGCGTCAGCGTGATCAACATGCCGTTCTCCGCCGAGCGCGGTGAAGTGATTGCCGATATTCCGTTCTACTCCCAGCCGTGGTTCTGGGACATCGTCAAGCAAGTGCTGGGCGTCCTGTTCATCCTGGTGCTGGTCTTCGGTGTGCTGCGTCCGGTGCTGAACAACATCACCGGTGGTGGCAAAGGCAAGCAGCTGGCCGGCATCGGCAGCGACGTCGAGTTGGGTGGCATGGGCGGTCTGGACGGCGAACTGGCCAACGACCGCGTCAGCCTCGGTGGCCCGACCAGCATCCTGTTGCCGAGCCCGAGCGAAGGCTATGACGCACAGTTGAACGCAATCAAGAGTCTGGTGGCAGAAGATCCGGGTCGTGTGGCCCAGGTCGTGAAAGAGTGGATTAACGCAGATGAGTGATAACCGAGCCGTTGCCGCCAAGCTGTCCAAGGTCGACAAAGCCGCGATCCTGCTGCTGTCCCTGGGTTCTACCGATGCGGCCCAGGTGCTGCGCCACATGGGGCCCAAGGAGGTCCAGCGTGTTGGCGTGGCGATGGCGCAGATGGGTAACGTGCACCGTGAGCAAGTCGAGCAGGTGATGAGCGAGTTCGTCGACATCGTCGGCGACCAGACCAGCCTGGGCGTCGGCTCCGACGACTACGTGCGCAAAATGCTCACCCAGGCCCTGGGCGAAGACAAGGCCAACGGCCTGATCGACCGGATCCTGCTGGGCGGCAACACCAGTGGCCTCGACAGCCTGAAGTGGATGGAACCGCGCGCCGTCGCCGACGTGATCCGCTACGAGCACCCGCAGATCCAGGCAATCGTGGTGGCGTACCTCGACCCGGATCAGGCCGGTGAAGTGCTCGGCAACTTCGACCACAAGGTGCGACTGGACATCATTCTGCGGGTTTCCTCGCTGAATACCGTGCAGCCGGCAGCCCTGAAAGAGCTCAACCAGATTCTCGAGAAGCAGTTCTCCGGCAACTCGAATGCTTCGCGCACCACCCTGGGCGGCATCAAGCGCGCCGCGGACATCATGAACTTCCTCGACAGCTCGATCGAAGGTCAGTTGATGGACTCGATCCGCGAAGTCGACGAAGACCTGTCCGGTCAGATCGAAGACCTCATGTTCGTGTTCAACAACCTGGCCGATGTCGACGACCGCGGTATCCAGGCATTGCTACGCGAAGTGTCCTCCGACGTGCTGGTACTGGCCCTCAAAGGCTCGGACGAAGGCGTCAAGGAAAAGATCTTCAAGAACATGTCCAAGCGTGCGGCCGAACTGTTGCGCGACGACCTCGAGGCCAAGGGCCCGGTGCGCGTCAGCGACGTGGAAACCGCGCAGAAGGAAATCCTCACCATCGCCCGCCGTATGGCCGAAGCCGGGGAAATCGTTCTCGGCGGCAAGGGCGGCGAGGAAATGATCTAACACCATGGCCAAGCATGATGAGTCGCCCACTGACCTGATCCGGGCCAGGGATGTCGGTGGTTTCGATACATGGGCACTGCCCAGCTTCGATCCGCCTGAGCCCGAGCCTGAACCGGAGCCGGAACCCGAACCGCCGGAAATGGAAGAAGTGCCGCTGGAAGAAGTCCAGCCACTGACCCTCGAAGAGCTCGAAAGCATTCGCCAGGAAGCCTACAACGAAGGCTTCGCGACCGGTGAGCGAGAAGGTTTCCACAGCACCACGCTCAAGGTTCGTCAGGAAGCCGAAGTGGCGCTGGCGGCGAAGATTGCCGGCCTGGAACAACTGATGGCGCACCTGTTCGAGCCTATCGCCGAGCAGGACACGCAGATCGAAAAGTCTTTGGTCGACCTCGTGCAGCACATCAGCCGACAAGTGATTCAGCGCGAACTGGCCATCGATTCGACGCAGATCGAACACGTCATGCGCGAGGCCCTCAAGCTTCTGCCGCTGGGCGTCGGCAATGTGCGGTTGTACATCAATCCGCAGGATTTCGAGCAGGTCAAAGCCCTGCGCGAGCGTCATGAGGAAACCTGGCGCATCGTTGAAGATGAAGCGTTGCTGCCGGGCGGTTGCCGGGTCGAGACCGAGCACAGTCGTATCGATGCCACGATCGAAACCCGGATTGCACGGGTGATGGACAAGCTGTTCGATCAATTGCACGAACAGTCCCTGCACCCGGCCGCCCCCGACCTGAGCCTTGAACTGCCGATCGAAGCCAGGCCTGCCATTGCGCCAGTGCCGGACGCCGCCGATGCGCCTTGATCGCACCAGTTTCGCCAAGCGCCTGGGCAGTTACGCCGAGGCCACGGAACTGGCTGGCGCGCCAATCCTGGAAGGGCGCTTGCTGCGCATGGTCGGCCTGACCCTCGAAGCCGAAGGCTTGCGCGCCGCCATGGGCAGCCGTTGCATGGTGATCAACGACGACAGCTATCACCCGGTGCAGGTCGAAGCCGAAGTCATGGGTTTCTCTGGCAGCAAAGTATTTCTGATGCCCGTCGGCAGCGTCGCAGGTATTGCGCCTGGCGCTCGTGTGGTGCCCCTGGCCGATACCGGTCGCCTGCCGATGGGCATGAGCATGCTCGGGCGGGTACTCGATGGCGCCGGGCGTGCGCTGGACGGCAAGGGCGGAATGAAGGCCGAGGACTGGGTGCCGATGGATGGCCCGACCATCAATCCGCTCAAGCGCGAACCGATCAGCGAGCCGCTGGATGTGGGCATTCGCTGCATCAACGGTATGTTGACGGTTGGCCGTGGCCAGCGGCTCGGGCTTTTCGCCGGTACCGGCGTCGGTAAATCCGTCTTGCTGGGCATGATGACCCGCTTCACCGAGGCCGACATTATCGTCGTCGGGCTGATCGGTGAGCGGGGTCGTGAAGTCAAGGAGTTCATCGAGCACATCCTCGGTGAAGAAGGGCTCAAACGTTCGGTGGTCGTTGCGTCGCCAGCGGACGATGCGCCTTTGATGCGTCTGCGCGCGGCCATGTACTGCACGCGAATCGCCGAATATTTCCGTGACAAGGGCAAGAACGTCCTGTTGCTGATGGATTCGCTGACCCGTTTCGCCCAGGCCCAGCGGGAAATCGCCCTGGCCATCGGCGAACCGCCGGCCACCAAGGGCTATCCGCCATCAGTGTTCGCCAAGTTGCCGAAGCTGGTGGAGCGGGCCGGTAATGCCGAGAAGGGTGGCGGCTCGATCACTGCGTTCTACACCGTACTGTCCGAAGGCGATGACCAGCAGGACCCGATTGCCGACTCGGCGCGGGGCGTACTCGATGGTCACATCGTCCTGTCCCGGCGCCTGGCTGAAGAGGGGCATTACCCGGCCATCGATATCGAGGCTTCCATCAGCCGGGTGATGCCGGCGGTGGTATCGGCGGAGCACATGGCTCGTGCGCAGTATTTCAAGCAGTTGTGGTCGCGCTATCAACAGAGTCGCGATTTGATCAGTGTCGGTGCCTACGTCGCCGGTGGTGATCGCGAGACCGACCTGGCGATTTCCCTGCAGCCACAGTTGGTCAAATACCTGCGTCAGGGGCTCAACGACAGCATCAGCCTGGGCGAAAGCGAAGCGTATCTGGCCTCGATCTTCGCGCCAGCGGCGAGCGGTTAACCGGTCATGGCCCAGACTCGAGCAGGGCGCCTGGCCCCGGTGGTGGAGATGGCCGAAAAGGCCGAGAAAACTGCGGTCCAGCGTCTGGGGCACTTTCAGGGGCAGGTGCGTTTGGCGGAAAGCAAACTCGCCGACCTCGAAGCCTTTCGACTCGACTATCAAGAGCAATGGATCGTGCGCGGCAGCGGTGGTGTCTCGGGCCAATGGTTGCTGGGCTACCAGGGATTCCTTGCGCAACTGGGTACGGCCATCGACCAGCAGCGCCAAAGCCTGGCCTGGCACCAGAACAACTTGAACAAGGCCCGGGAAACCTGGCAACAGGCGTTCGCCCGGGTCGAAGGTTTGCGCAAGCTGGTACAGCGCTACGCGGATGAAGCGCGAGTGCTCGAAGACAAGCGCGAACAGAAACTGCTGGATGAATTGTCCCAGCGCTTGCCGCGCCAGGATGCGTATTGAATCAGGTGAGGGGCGATCGGATGGACACCACCCTTTTCCAGCCTTGCCCCAACCTTTACCAAATGCTAAACCTTGTACAGGCAGGTTCCCCAATGACAAGGAAGCCATGACATGTCAGTCGTTAAAGAAATCTCTGCGGATGGGAAAAAGCTGACGATTTCGGTCAAGGGGCGATTCGATTTCGCCAAGCACCAAGAATTTCGCGAATCCTATGAGCGAACCGATGGCGCCATGCCGAGGTCCGTTGTAGTCGACCTCAAAGAGGCGACTTATCTCGACAGCTCTGCGCTCGGCATGTTGTTGCTGCTTCGGGATCATGCGGGTGGCGACCACTCCGATGTTCGCCTCGTCAACAGCAGTTCCGATGTGAAGAAAATCCTCGCGATATCCAATTTCGACAAGCTGTTCGACATCAGTTGAACGCCGTGCAGCCTGCACTCGAATCGCTGACGATTCTGATTGCCGAGGACAGCGCGGCCGATCGCATGCTGTTGTCGAGCATCGTTCGTCGCCAGGGGCATCAAGTGCTGACCGCGGCCAACGGTGCCGAAGCGGTCGAAGTCTTTCGCCTGCAATGTCCGCAACTGGTGTTGATGGACGCGATGATGCCGGTGATGGATGGCTTCGAAGCGGCCCGGCAAATCAAGGCATTGGCCGGGGAAACCCTGGTGCCGATCATCTTCCTGACGTCATTGTCGGAAAGCGAAGCCCTGGCCCGTTGCCTGGAAGTGGGCGGCGACGATTTTTTGGCAAAGCCTTACAACCAGGTGATTCTCTCGGCCAAGATCAAGGCGATGGATCGCTTGCGACGATTGCAGGCCACTGTGCTGCAGCAGCGCGATCAGATCGCCCGGCACCACGAGTATTTGCTCAACGAGCAACGCGTGGCGAAGGCCGTGTTCGATAAGGTGGCCCATTCCGGCTGCCTCAATGCCCCCAATATCCGTTACTTGCAATCGCCCTATGCGTTGTTCAATGGCGATTTGCTATTGGCCGCGTTCACCCCCGCGGGCGACATGCATGTGCTGCTCGGCGACTTCACCGGTCATGGTTTGCCGGCTGCCGTCGGTGCGATGCCCCTGGCTGAAGTCTTTTACGGCATGACCGCCAAGGGCTATGGCCTGGCAGAAACCTTGCGCGAGATGAATGCCAAGCTCAAACGTATCCTGCCGGTGGACATGTTCTGCTGCGCGACGCTGCTGTGCTTGAGCTTTCAGCGGCGTTCGGTGGAGGTCTGGAACGGCGGCATGCCGGACGGTTACCTGCACAGTATTGCCACTGGCGAACGAACACCGCTGACCGCCCGGCACTTGCCCCTGGGGGTGCTGAGCCCGCAAACATTCGATGACCGCACCGAAGTGTTTCCCATGGCGCTCGGGGATCGGGTATTCCTGCTGTCGGACGGGGTGATCGATACCTGCGATGCCGACGAACAGCTGTTTGGCGTGCAGCGGCTGCAAGCGGTGTTCGCCGCCAATCGTCATCCGGATGCCTTGTTTGAGGAAATCGAACAGGCGCTGCGGGATTTTGGCGGCGTAACACGCGACGACGTCAGCATGGTCGAAATCAGTCTGCTGGAGCCCGCACAGCTGAATCCGCCCGCCCTGGTTTATTCCGACAGCGGCCAGTCCTGCCCGCTGGACTGGTCGGTGAGTTTCGAGTTTCGTGCCGCCACGCTCAAGCGCTTCAACCCGCTGCCCTATTTGCTGCAATTGCTGCTGGAGGTTCACGGTCTGCGGACGCAAAGCGGGGCGCTCTACAGTGTGCTGGCGGAACTGTATTCCAACGCGCTGGAGCATGGTGTGCTCGGTCTGGACTCAAGCCTCAAGCGCGATGTCTCGGGTTTTACCCGCTACTATCAACAGCGCAATGCACGTCTTGATGAGCTGCAGGACGGTTTTGTCCGGGTACATTTGCAGGTCACACCGCAAGGCGAGGGTGGTTGTCTGGCGATTCGTGTCGAAGACAGTGGCAAGGGATTTGATGTCGAACGGGTGCTGGAGCGTCCGCTTGACCCTGTCCGTCTGTCGGGACGCGGTGTCAGTCTGATCCGCCAGTTGGGGCGAAATGCCAGTTGGTCCGACAATGGTCGCAGTGCCCGCGTGGAGTTTTACTGGGAGGCTCTGGCATAATCCGCGCATTCTTGATCAAGGAGTGAGCAAGTGGCTGACACACATCTCGACCCGAACGTGCTGAGCGCGTTGCAAGAGATCATGGAGGACGAGTATCCGACCCTGGTGGATACCTTTCTCGCTGATTCCGAACAGCGCTTGCAGCTGCTCAAGCAGGCTGCCGATGCTACACAATTCCTTGAGACTGCCCATAGCTTCAAGGGCAGTAGCAGCAACATGGGCGCGATTCGCCTGGCTGATCTGTGTCATGAGCTGGAGCAGCAGGCCAAGGGGCTGGATCTTTCAGGCATCGAAACGCTTGTCGCGGCAATCGATCGCGAATTCGCCTTCGTCCGGCCGCTTTATGAAGAGGAACGACGGCGTTCGTCTCCACCAGTTTGACCATTTGACGCTAATAAAACGCCTCCAGAGCAAAGCTGGCGCGACCCTTGCAGTAATCCCCCCAACTGTACCTACGATCCCAGTGCAGCGGAGACCGTTTCATGCCCGTTACCCCCCAAGTGCTTCTTCAGGCCGCCACGCAGGCCAAGACTCAAGCCGCCGCCAATTCCACGGCGCCGGCTGCTGAGACCGGGGATAGAGCGTCCAGCTTCGCGCAGGTCTACGCCAGGCAAGCCCAAAACAAACCCTCTGTGGCAGTGGATGGATCGGCCAAGCCGGTACGTGATAAATCCCCGGACAATGCCGGTAAAAAAGACCGCCTTGCCGACAAATCTGCCGCCCCGGAACCGGCGGTTGCCGATAGCGGCAAAACCTTGCCCGCCGATAAACCGGCGCAAGCCAGCGACTCGAACGGCAACGATAATGCGTCGGACACCCAGCAAACCCCGGTAGCCGATGCCGCGCCCGTTGACCCGACGCTCGATCCTGCCCAGATGCAAGCCGCACAGCCCGTGGCGAGCGTACCTGTCCCGGTAACGCCGCCAGTGGCTGAACCTGTGCAACCATCGGTCCAGACACCGGTCGCAGCGGCGGTGACGGCAACGACCACGGCTGCCACTGCCACCACCGATACCCATTTCGATCCTGAAGCCGATCCCCTCGATGCGCTGCCAGCCTTGCGCATGGCCATGGAGCAAAGCGGACACCTTTCCGCCTCCAGTCAGGCACAACCTAAAGCGGCGTCGACCTCCGCGCAGGCGCAGGCCGATGGCGAGCAGACACCGGCGCAAGTCTTCGCCGCCGGCATGGCGAGCATGCTCGATGTGCAGGCTGACAAGGACAGTACCAGTCAGGGCGGGGACAAGGCGTTCAGCGGCCTGATCGATGACGGTCTCAAGGACTTGAAGTCCGCCAGCAGTGACACTCGGGTCGACGACTTCGCCAACCGTCTGGCGGCACTGACGCAAGCGGCCACGCCGAAAACCGCCAACGCGTTGCCGGTGAACCAGCCGATCGCCATGCATCAAAGTGGCTGGACCGAAGAAGTGGTGAATCGGGTCATGTACCTGTCCAGCGCCAATCTCAAGGCCGCTGACATCCAGCTGCAACCGGCTGAACTGGGGCGCCTCGACATTCGCGTGAACATGGTGCCGGACCAGCAGACCCAAGTGACCTTCATGAGTGCTCACCCTGGCGTCCGTGAAGCGCTGGACGGTCAGATGCATCGTCTGCGGGACATGTTTGCGCAGCAGGGCATGGGGCAGGTTGACGTCAATGTGTCGGACCAGTCCCGTGGTTCGCAGCAAGGTCAGAATCAGGCCCAGCAACAGCAAAGCGGGCGTACCAGCGCCAGTGGCGGGCGCCTCGATGCGATGGATGAAGATATCGCCCCGAGCGTGGCTGAAGTGGCGGCAACGACCACCAGCGTGATCGGCTCCAGCGCTGTCGACTACTACGCCTGATCCAGCCAGAGACTTAACCCTGTGGGAGCGGGCTTGCCCGCGATGACGCCATTACATTCAGCATCTTCGTTGATTGTTACATTGCTCTCGCGGGCAAGCCCGCTTCCACAGGGTGTTGCTGCGTGCTTCGGATCGCACACATCCCCACCCATCTCCCTTCCGATACTTCTGGCATAACACTTGCTCTTGCCTTGCCGTGCGACTGTGAAAACCCGAATAGTGACGGATTATTGGCATGGCGAAGAGCGAAGCAGCAGTAAAAGACCCCGCAACCAAAGGCAAACTCAAGCTGATTATCTTGATCGTGGTGGCCCTGCTGCTGGCGATCGGTTTGTCCGTGGGCGCGACCTGGTACTTCATACACAGCGCTCAGAGCAAGCCTGCCCCAGTGGCTGAAACCGCCCCGGTCGGCAAGCAGCCGGCGATTTTCGAATCGATGGCACCGGCGTTCGTCGCCAACTACAACCAGAACGGCCGTCAACGCTACATGCAGGTGAGCATCACCATGCTCGGCCGCAACCAGGCCGATCTGGACGCGCTCAAAGTCCACATGCCGGTGATCCGCAACAACCTGGTCATGCTGTTCTCCGGGCAGGACTTCGCCACGCTGGCGTCCCCGGTCGGCCAGGAAATGTTGCGGCAGAAGGCCACGGCCAGCGTCCAGGAAGTGGCGCAGAAAGAACTCGGCAAAGTGGTCGTCGAACAGTTGCTTTTCACTAATTTCGTACTGCAGTAGGAACACGACATGGCCGTGCAGGACCTGCTGTCCCAGGATGAGATCGACGCGCTGTTGCATGGCGTCGACGATGGTCTGGTACAGACCGATACCGTTGCCGAACCCGGCACCGTCAAAAGCTACGACCTGACCAGCCAGGATCGCATCGTCCGTGGACGCATGCCGACCCTGGAAATGATCAACGAGCGTTTCGCCCGTTACACGCGCATCAGCATGTTCAACATGCTGCGTCGCTCGGCAGACGTGGCGGTCGGTGGCGTGCAGGTGATGAAGTTCGGCGAATACGTGCACTCGCTGTACGTGCCGACCAGTCTCAACCTGGTCAAGATCAAACCGCTGCGCGGCACGGCGCTGTTCATCCTCGACGCCAAACTGGTGTTCAAGCTGGTGGACAACTTCTTTGGCGGCGATGGCCGGCACGCGAAGATCGAAGGGCGTGAATTCACCCCGACCGAACTGCGTGTCGTGCGCATGGTGCTGGAGCAGGCCTTCGTCGATTTGAAGGAAGCCTGGCAGGCGATCATGGAAGTGAACTTCGAGTACATCAACTCGGAAGTGAACCCGGCCATGGCCAACATCGTCGGCCCGAGCGAGGCCATTGTGGTGTCGACCTTCCACATCGAACTCGATGGCGGTGGCGGTGACCTGCACGTCACCATGCCGTACTCGATGATCGAGCCGGTGCGCGAAATGCTCGACGCCGGCTTCCAGTCGGACCTCGACGATCAGGACGAACGCTGGGTCAATGCCCTGCGCCAGGACGTGCTGGATGTCGATGTGCCCATCGGCGCCACGGTTGCCCGTCGCCAACTGCGCCTGCGCGACATCCTGCACATGCAGCCCGGGGATGTGATCCCGGTGGACATGCCGGAAGAGATGATCATGCGTGCCAATGGCGTACCGGCCTTCAAGGTCAAGATGGGCTCGCACAAGGGCAACCTCGCGTTGCAAGTGATCGAGCCGATCGAACGCCGCTGACAGGCACCCCATACATTCGCTTTTAACTGACGGCTTCCAATCGAATGGTTGCCTGCCGAGGACAAATGATGGCTAACGATATCAATACCCAGGACGACCAGGCGCTGGCGGACGAATGGGCTGCGGCCCTGGAAGAAACCGGTGATGCCGGGCAGGACGACATCGATGCCTTGCTGGCGGCCGATGCGGCCAGTTCGTCATCCAATCGCTTGCCCATGGAAGAGTTCGGCAGCGTGCCGAGGAGCAACGAGCCGGTCAGCCTCGAAGGTCCGAACCTGGACGTGATCCTTGATATCCCGGTGTCGATCTCCATGGAAGTCGGCAGTACCGACATCAACATCCGCAACCTGCTGCAACTGAACCAGGGTTCGGTGATCGAGCTCGACCGCCTGGCCGGTGAGCCGCTGGACGTGCTGGTCAATGGCACGCTCATCGCCCACGGCGAAGTGGTGGTGGTCAACGAGAAGTTCGGCATCCGCCTGACCGACGTGATCAGCCCAAGTGAACGCATCAAGAAGCTGCGCTGAGTGAAAAGGCTTCTGGGGTGTGTGCTGGCGCTACCGCTCAGCGTGCTGGCGGCCGAACCGATGGCGACGGCTGCGAGCGCGGCTGCCGCGCCGGCGGTCACGAGCGGAGTGGCCGGGCAATTGACGCAACTGGTATTCGGCTTGCTGCTGGTGCTGGGGCTGATTTTTTTCCTCGCCTGGCTATTGCGCCGGGTGCAGCAGGCCGGACCGGCCGGCAAGGGGCAGGTGATCGAACTGATCGGTTCCCGTGCCCTGGGCCCGCGCGACCGATTGATGCTGGTGCAGGTGGGCAATGAACAGATTCTTCTGGGCCTGAGCCCTGGCACCATCACGGCATTGCATGTGCTCAAGGAGCCGGTGCAAGTGCCGACGACCGAGACGACGACCCCCGAGTTTGCCCAGCGCCTGATGGAGCTGTTGGGCAAGGATCAGAAGGATAAGAAGTAATGGGTGCGTTACGCATCGTCTTGACGCTGGCGCTGATGCTGGCCGCGCCGCTGGCATTCGCCGCCGATCCGTTGTCGATCCCGGCGATTACCCTGGGCACCAACGCCCAGGGGGCTCAGGAGTACTCGGTCAGCCTGCAGATCCTGCTGATCATGACCGCGCTGAGTTTCATTCCGGCGTTCGTCATGCTGATGACCAGTTTCACCCGGATCATCATCGTCTTTTCGATCCTGCGCCAGGCCCTGGGCCTGCAGCAGACGCCATCGAACCAGATCCTCACCGGCATGGCGCTGTTCCTGACTCTGTTCATCATGGCGCCGGTATTCGATCGCGTTAACCAGGATGCCCTGCAGCCGTACCTGGCGGAAAAACTCACCGCCCAGGATGCCGTGGCCAAGGCTCAGGTGCCGATCAAGGACTTCATGCTCGCCCAGACCCGTACTAGCGATCTGGAACTGTTCATGCGCCTGTCCAAGCGCACCGACATTGCCACGCCGGATCAGGCACCACTGACCATCCTGGTGCCGGCGTTCGTGACTTCCGAGCTGAAAACCGCATTTCAGATCGGCTTCATGATCTTCATTCCGTTCCTGATCATCGACCTGGTCGTGGCCAGTGTGCTGATGGCCATGGGTATGATGATGCTGTCGCCGCTGATCATTTCCCTGCCGTTCAAAATCATGCTGTTTGTACTGGTGGATGGCTGGGCGCTGATCATCGGCACCCTGGCCAGCAGCTTTGGAGGTGTGTCGCCATGACCCCTGAAGTGGCGGTCGATATCTTCCGCGAAGCGCTGTGGCTGACCACCATGATGGTGGCAGTGCTGGTGATTCCGAGTTTGCTGGTGGGCCTGCTGGTGGCAATGTTCCAGGCCGCCACGCAGATCAACGAACAGACCCTGAGCTTTTTGCCGCGCCTGTTGGTGATGCTGGTGACGCTGATCGTCGGTGGCCCATGGCTGGTGCAGACCTTCATGGATTACATCCTGCAGTTGTACGGCAGCATTCCGCAGGTCATTGGTTAAACCATGTCGCTGCTCGCATTGACCGACACCCAGATCAGCACCTGGGTGGCGTCATTCATGTTGCCGCTGTTTCGCGTCGGGGCGCTGCTGATGGTGATGCCGGTTTTCGGCACGACATTGGTACCACGACGGGTACGCCTTTATTTCGCCGTGGCGATCACCGTGGTCATCGCCCCGGGCCTGCCCCCCATGCCGCCGGTGCATGCGCTGGATCTGAGCGGATTGATGCTGATCGCCGAGCAGATCCTCATCGGTGCCGTACTGGGCTTCTCGTTGCAACTGTTCTTCCAGGCTTTCGTCGTGGCGGGGCAAATCGTCGCCATTCAGATGGGCATGGGCTTCGCCTCCATGGTCGATCCCACCAATGGAGTCTCGGTGGCGGTGATCGGGCAATTCTTCACCATGCTGGTGACGCTGTTGTTCCTCTCGATGAATGGCCACCTGGTGGTGTTCGAGGTGCTCACAGAAAGCTTCACCACGCTGCCGGTCGGTGGCGGCCTGTCGGTCAATCATTTCTGGGAACTGGCCGGCAAGCTCGGCTGGGTGCTTGGCGCGGCGCTGCTGCTGGTGTTGCCGGCGATCACGGCGCTGTTGGTGATCAACATCGCCTTTGGCGTGATGACCCGGGCGGCGCCGCAACTCAACATCTTCTCTGTCGGCTTCCCGCTGATCCTGGTGCTCGGGCTGTTTATCGTCTGGGTCGGGCTGGCGGACATTCTCAATCAGTATCAACCGCTGGCCTCCGAAGCCCTGCAGTTTTTACGCGAACTGGCACAGGCGCGCTGAGTCATGGCAGAGAGCGAAAGCGGTCAGGACAAAACAGAAGACCCCACGGAGAAAAAGAAAAAGGACGCCCGGGAGAAGGGTGAGATTGCCCGCTCCAAAGAGCTGAACACCCTGGCCATCATGCTGATCGGCGCCAGTGCGCTGCTGATTTTCGGCGGGGCGATGGCGCAAGACATGATGGAGCTGATGCGCCTGAACTTCTCGCTGCCGCGGGAAGTGATTCTGGATCAACGGTCCATGGCCACCTACCTGATGCATTCAGGGCAAATAGCGCTATGGTCGATTCAGCCCTTCATGATTGCGATGGTGCTGGCGGCGATCATCGGCCCGATATCCCTCGGTGGCTGGTTGTTCGCGGCAGGGTCCATGGCGCCCAAATTCAGTCGCTTGAACCCCGCCCCGGGCCTCAAGCGCATGTTCTCCACCAAGGCGCTGGTCGAGCTGCTCAAAGCCCTGGCCAAGTTCATCATCATCCTGTTCGTGGCCCTGGCGGTGTTGTCCTCCGACATCGACGATTTGTTGCGCATCGCCCACGAACCGTTGGAAATGGCGATCATCCACAGCCTGCAAGTGGTGGGCTGGAGCACCTTGTGGATGGCGTGCGGACTGATCATCATCGCCGCCGTGGACGTCCCGGTGCAGCTGTGGGAAAGCCACAAGAAACTGCTGATGACCAAGCAGGAAATCCGCGACGAACACAAGGACCAGGAAGGGCGGCCAGAGGTCAAGCAGCGGATTCGCCAGCTGCAGCGCGAAATGTCCCAGCGGCGGATGATGGCGGCAATTCCCCAGGCCGACGTGGTCATCACCAACCCGACCCACTATGCCGTGGCGCTCAAATACGATCCGGACAAGGGCGGGGCGCCGATGCTGATCGCCAAGGGCAGCGACTTCCTCGCCCTGAAGATTCGGGAAATCGCGGCGGCCAACGAGATTCTGTTGCTGGAGTCGCCGGCGCTGGCGCGGTCGATCTACTACTCAACGGAGTTGGAGCAGGAAATTCCGGGTGGGTTGTATCTGGCGGTGGCGCAGGTGCTGGCGTACGTCTACCAGATCCGCCAGTACCGCGCGGGCAAAGGAAAGCGGCCGGAGCCGCTTAAGGATGATTTGCCGATTCCGCCGGATTTGCGGCGGGATGCTTGAATTTTGTCTCGACTGATTTGACGGAGCTGAATAAATCTTCATCAAGAATTTTCTCCAAGGCTTTTAATTTTTTTTGAGTTGCCTCTTCACGAGATCATGCATTACGGATGAGTTTTTGGAATGGTATAGCGTCAGATGATGGAAAAAGACTTCTATATAAAGGCGGGCTGTCATCTGTAAAGTGGTAACTTTCTTTTAAAAAATCCTTTATGGGGGAGTAATTGTCAATGAATTCAGTGGTCGTTGCTCTCATTAGTCTATTGTTACTAAGGGCGTTGGTGTGTTTTTCGAATAGCTGAATTGTTCTAATTCGGTCATCTATTTTTGCGGTCAATAACTCCAGGTTTTTCGTTTGTTCCGCAAATTTTGGGCGGCTAATTAATTCCTTGGCTCTTTTGGTGTTTTTAAAGATGGAGCTGCTCTCATGGGCAATTGTGGCGCGGAGTAAGTTTTTTTCAAAAATATTGGCAGATTCCGTGCTCAAGATTTTTTGTGTATTCATTCCTTCTCTTTTTGCTGTTTTAGCTAATTTACTGGCCATGAGCTCGATGCTGAAATCATCAATCATGTTATGGGCTGCGACTAGGATTTTGTTTATAAGGATATTGACCCCGTTGTGCCCTGTTTCGTCGACACGATTTCGAGGATCTCCGCCACAATACGCATACGCGTTAAATCCACCCTTCCCAAACGGACTCCAACTATCCTGACTGTTAAATCGCATCAACACCGGATTAAACGCCCGATACCCGTTCCCCAATAAATAACACCCGGTCACCGGGTCCGGCCGTTCGCCGTTGAAGCCCAACAGGCTGAACAAGCCGCTGAGCACTGGGCGATGGCCGTAGGGGGAGTAGGCGATGGGGCGCGGCTGGAGGCCTTTCTTGAGGGTGTGCAGTACCGAGCGTTGCAGGTCGGTGGCCAGCAGCGTGGCATCGAGTGCATTACCTTCATGTTGCTGCTGCGCCAATAGTAGGTCGTCGTGCTGAATGATCGAATGCTTCGTCGAGCCCTGAATTTCGGTCGCCAGGCGGCTTTTGCAATAGAAGCGCTGATGTACCGGTGTATCAGGCTGTGTTTGGTGGATCATCCGATCCAGTGGATCGTAGCGATATTGGCAACGCAGGGTGGTGGGTGGGGCGGTCATTGGCTCACTCCGCAGATACAAGGATTGAGAGCTTGAGTATCTGCGCTGGTGCCGAGGTCGGGTACTAGCAGAACTGATAGTCCGAGAGCGTCGCCCCTCATGGCGTCCATCCAGGCCATTCATATCCCCCTGAAAAAACGATCTATTTCCCCTTCGCAAAAGTTGGAAGGCTTCTTGCAGTAGCCGCCCTGCGCCCGCTTCAGGCGTCAAAAGTTTGCTTTAAAGGAACGGGGAAAACCGGTGGATCGCTCTCAGTTAATCAACAGTGCCCGCAGCAATATCGCTGACCTCAGTCGAGGCAATATGGGCGTGCCGCTGTTGCTGCTGGTCATGCTGGCGATGATGATGCTGCCGGTGCCGCCGTTCCTGCTCGACGTGTTCTTCACCTTCAACATTGCCCTGTCGATCGTCGTGCTGCTGGTGTGCGTGTACGCCTTGCGGCCGCTGGATTTTGCGGTGTTCCCGACCATTCTGCTGGTGGCGACCTTGCTGCGACTGGCGTTGAACGTGGCTTCCACGCGAGTGGTGATGCTCCACGGCCAGGACGGTCATGCCGCGGCGGGCAAGGTGATCCAGGCGTTCGGTGAGGTGGTGATCGGCGGTAACTACGTGGTCGGTATCGTGGTGTTCGCGATTTTGATGATCATCAACTTCGTCGTGGTGACCAAGGGTGCCGGACGCATCTCCGAGGTGAGCGCGCGTTTCACCCTGGACGCGATGCCCGGCAAACAGATGGCCATCGACGCGGACCTCAACGCCGGCCTGATTGATCAGAGCCAGGCCAAGCTACGCCGGATGGAGGTTGCCCAGGAAGCCGAGTTCTACGGCTCCATGGACGGTGCCAGCAAGTTCGTTCGCGGTGACGCCATTGCCGGCCTGCTGATTCTGTTCATCAACCTGATCGGCGGCATGGCCGTCGGGATCTTCCAGCACAACATGAGCTTTGCCGATGCCGGCAAGGTGTATGCGCTGTTGACCATCGGTGACGGTTTGGTGGCGCAATTGCCATCACTGCTGTTGTCCACGGCTGCCGCGATCATGGTGACCCGTGCTTCCGGTTCGGAAGACATGGGCAAGCAGATCAATCGCCAGATGTTCGCCTCGCCCAAGGCACTGGCGGTGGCCGCGGGCTTGATGGCGGTCATGGGCCTGGTACCCGGCATGCCACACTTCTCGTTCCTGAGCATGGCGGCCCTGGCGGCAGGCGGGGCTTACCTGTTCTGGAAGAAGCAGAACGCGGCCAAGGTCCAGGCGCTGCAAGAGGTCAAGCGTCAGCAAGAACTGTTGCCTTCGCCGGCCCGCGCCCAGGAAACCAAGGAGCTGGGTTGGGACGATGTGACGCCTATCGACATGATCGGCCTGGAAGTGGGTTATCGCCTGATTCCGCTGGTCGACCGCAACCAGGGTGGCCAGTTGCTCGCGCGAATCAAGGGCGTGCGCAAGAAGCTCTCCCAGGACCTCGGTTTCCTGATGCCCACCGTGCATATTCGTGACAACCTCGACCTGGCGCCCAGTGCCTATCGCTTGACCCTGATGGGGGTGATCCTGGCCGAAGCCGAGATTTACCCGGAGCGCGAGTTGGCGATCAATCCGGGGCAGGTCTACGGCACGCTCAACGGCATTAACGCCAAAGATCCGGCTTTCGGCCTGGAGGCGGTCTGGATCGAAATCAGTCAGCGTTCACAGGCGCAATCGTTGGGTTACACCGTGGTCGATGCCAGTACAGTAGTGGCAACCCACTTGAACCAGATTTTGTACAAGCATTCGAGCGAGCTGATCGGTCACGAAGAAGTGCAGCAACTCATGCAGTTGCTGGCCAAAAGCTCGCCAAAACTGGCGGAAGAGCTGGTGCCGGGCGTGGTTTCGCTGTCGCAGCTGCTCAAGGTTCTGCAGGCGCTGTTGGCCGAGCAGGTGCCGGTGCGGGACATCCGCAGCATTGCCGAAGCCATCGCGAACAATGCCGCCAAGAGTCAAGATACTGCCGCATTGGTGGCCGCCGTGCGCGTCGGTGTATCCCGTGCCATCGTCCAAAGCATTGTAGGCACTGAGTCGGAGCTACCGGTTATCACGCTGGAGCCAAGGTTGGAACAAATATTGCTCAATAGTCTGCAGAAGGCAGGGCAAGGCTCGGAAGAGGGCGTTCTGCTGGAGCCAAGCATGGCCGAGAAGCTGCAGCGCTCGTTGATCGATGCGGCGCAGCGTCAAGAGATGCAAGGTCAACCGGTGATTCTGCTGGTGGCCGGTCCGGTTCGCGCGATGCTCTCGCGATTTGGCCGGCTGGCAGTCCCGGGTTTGCATGTGTTGGCTTACCAGGAAATCCCTGACAACAAGCAAGTGACCATCGTTGCGACAGTAGGGCCCAACGGCTGAGGTAGTGGTTTATGCAAGTTAAGCGTTTTTTCGCCGCCGATATGCGTCAGGCCATGAAGCTGGTTCGTGATGAGCTGGGCGCCGACGCCGCCATCATTGGCAACCGCCGCATTGCCGGTGGCGTCGAGCTCACGGCTGCCCTGGATTACAAACTGTCGGCGCTGGCCCCGCGTGTTCCGAACATGGAACTCGAAGACGAGCTGCGCAAGACTCAATCGCGGATCGTCACCGCCCAGGCTGAACTGAGCCTGCGAGGCGATGGCGAGAGCGACAAGAGCACCAATCGCCAGTTGTTCGCCGGCCTGCCGTTGACCGCCGCCGAGCCGTTGATCGAGCCTACCTATGCCGAACCCCGTCGTCCTGCGCCGGCCGCTGCGCCGGCCTCGAGTGGCGTGGACCCGCGGGCGTTCGATTCGATGCGTTTCGAGCTCAACAGCTTGCGTGAACTGATGGAAGTGCAACTGGGCTCCCTGGCCTGGAATCAGCTGCAAGGCAGCCGCCCTGAGCAGGCGAACCTGTGGCGCCGCCTGCAGCGCATCGGTCTGTCCGGCCCACTGTCGCGGGATTTGCTGGCACTGATTACCGATATCGACGAGCCCCGTCAGGCCTGGCGCATGTTGCTGGCGCATCTGGCGCGGATGATCTCCACGCCGGAACTGGAACCACTGGAAGAGGGGGGCGTGATTGCCATGGTCGGCCCCGCCGGCATGGGCAAGACCACCACCCTGGCCAAGCTGGCAGCCCGTTACGTGCTCAAGTACGGCCCGCAGAACATCGCGCTGGTGAGCATGGACAGCTTCCGTATCGGGGCTCAGGAGCAGCTCAAGACCCTCGGTCGGATTCTCAACGTGTCGGTGACCCACGTCGATCCGGGGCAATCGCTGGTGCAAGCGCTGGATCCGTTGCTGCGCAAACGCGTGGTGCTGATCGACACCGCCGGCCTGCAGGCCAGCGATCCGGCCCTGCGCATGCAGCTGGAAAGCCTGGCCGGGCGTGGCATCAAATCGAAAAATTATCTGGTTCTGGCAACCACCAGCCAGAAACAGGTTCTAACCGCCGCTTATCACAGTTACAAGCGCTGCGGGCTCGCGGGCTGCATCCTGACTAAACTGGATGAAACGGCAAGTCTGGGCGAGGTGTTGAGCCTGGCCATCAGTCATGAATTGCCGGTGGCCTACCTGACCGATGGCCCGCGGATCCCGGATGATTTGCATCTGCCGCGTCGTCATCAGTTGGTCAGTCGCGCCGTCAGCGTGCAAATGCAGGAAGAACCCAGCGAAGAAGCCATGGCTGACATGTTCGCTGACATCTACCACAGCCCGACCAAGCAGGTTGGCTGAGGTAAAAATGAATAGTTTTTGTACCTACATCGATGGTCTGCCATGCATTGTTCCGGTTGAGAACGCGCAGCCAGTAATGTGGCCTCCGTCTATGCAAGACAAGGTAAAGAAATAACATGGGCAGCATGCATCCCGTACAGGTGATCGCGGTGACCGGCGGCAAAGGTGGCGTCGGGAAGACTAATGTGTCAGTGAACTTGTCCCTGGCTTTGGCTGAGCTTGGCCGGCGCGTCATGCTGCTGGACGCCGATCTGGGGCTGGCGAACGTCGACGTTTTGTTGGGGCTGACACCCAAACGTACCCTGGCCGACGTGATCGAAGGCCGCTGCGAGCTGCGCGACGTCCTGTTGCAGGGCCCCGGCGGCATCCGCATCGTTCCCGCCGCGTCCGGGACCCAGAGCATGGTTCATCTGAGCCCGGCGCAACACGCCGGCCTGATCCAGGCATTCAGCGATATCGGCGACAATCTCGACGTACTGGTGATCGATACCGCTGCGGGCATTGGTGACTCGGTAGTCAGTTTTGTCCGCGCGGCGCAGGAAGTCCTGCTGGTGGTCTGCGACGAGCCGACGTCGATCACCGACGCCTACGCCTTGATCAAGTTGCTCAACCGCGATTACGGCATGAACCGTTTCCGCGTCCTGGCCAACATGGCGCAGAGCCCGCAGGAAGGCCGCAACCTGTTCGCCAAGTTGACCAAAGTCACGGACCGCTTTCTCGACGTCGCCCTGCAATACGTCGGTGCCGTGCCTTATGACGAAAGCGTGCGCAAGGCCGTGCAGAAGCAGCGTGCCGTCTATGAAGCGTTCCCGCGTTCCAAGTGTTCGCTGGCGTTCAAGGCCATCGCCCAGAAAGTCGATACCTGGCCGCTGCCGGCCAACCCGCGGGGTCACCTGGAGTTTTTCGTCGAGCGCCTCGTGCAACAAACGGCAGGACCCGTGCTATGACCGCCAGCGGTTACAACCTCTACAAGAAGTCGGCACGTGACGCGCAGTACGAATTGATCGAGCGTTACGCGCCACTGGTTAAGCGCATTGCCTACCACTTGCTGGCGCGTCTGCCGGCCAGTGTCCAGGTTGAAGACCTGATCCAGGCCGGCATGATCGGCCTGCTGGAAGTCTCGACCAAATACGACGCCAGCAAAGGCGCCAGTTTCGAAACGTACGCGGGCATCCGAATCCGCGGCGCCATGCTCGATGAAGTGCGCAAGGGGGACTGGGCGCCACGTTCGGTTCACCGCAATACGCGCATGGTCAGCGACGCAATTCGCTCGATTGAAGCTAAAACCGGCCGTGACGCTAAAGATCACGAAGTTGCGGCCGAACTCCAATTGAGTCTCGACGATTATTACGGGATTTTGAACGACACCCTGGGCAGCCGGTTATTCAGTTTCGACGATCTGTTGCAGGACGGCGAACACGAAGGGCTGCACGAGGATGGCGCGAGTGCTCATCTCGAGCCGTCGCGCGACCTGGAAGATGAACGCTTTCAGGCGGCGCTGGCGGACGCGATTGCCAATTTGCCGGAGCGTGAGCGACTGGTGTTGGCGCTGTACTACGACGAAGAGTTGAATCTCAAGGAAATCGGTGAGGTCCTGGGGGTTAGCGAATCTCGGGTCAGCCAGTTACACAGCCAGTGCGCGGCCCGTTTGCGGGGGCGTTTGGGAGAGTGGCGAGCGCGTTGAAGGCAGTGTGGGGGCACTGCGACGTGGCGGGTGGGGTGTTGAACCGCGCCGGTCTCGATCCGTTGTACTCCAGACAGTCATTGAGTGCTTTGCCAGATTGATTGAAATGGCGCGTCCAGGTGCTGGGCGCGTTTTAGTCTGCTTGGAGGTCGAATTGGACAAGAACATGAAAATCCTCATCGTTGATGACTTCTCAACGATGCGGCGGATCATAAAAAACCTGTTGCGTGACCTTGGGTTCACCAACACGGTCGAGGCCGACGATGGCACTACCGCCATTCCGGTTCTCAACAGCGGGAGCATCGACTTTCTGGTGACGGACTGGAACATGCCTGGCATGACCGGTATCGATCTGCTGCGCCACGTGCGTGCCGATGAAAAGCTCAAGCATCTGCCGGTGCTGATGGTGACCGCCGAAGCCAAGCGCGAGCAGATCATCGAAGCCGCCCAGGCCGGTGTTAACGGCTATGTGGTCAAACCCTTCACGGCCCAGGCGTTGAAAGAAAAAATCGAAAAGATTTTCGAACGCATCGGTTGAACTGCGCCACGGGGGAGCTATGGGGCATAACGAATCATCGCAGGGCGATTTCGAATCGACCCTGAAAAAACACGCCGTCGAACTGGTCGCGAGCCTTGAAAAGGGCAGGTTCGGCGATGCTGTGCAATTGATCCATGAGCTCAACCAGACCCGTGACCGCGGCCTGTACCAGGAAGTGGGCAAGCTCACCCGCGAGCTGCATAGTGCGATCGTCAATTTTCAGATTGACCCGCACATGCCGCAAGCCGAGGAAGTGTCACAGATCACCGATGCCACCGAGCGTCTGGGGTATGTGGTCAAGCTGACGGAGGCCGCGGCCAACCGCACCATGGACCTGGTGGAAAACGCCACGCCGCTGGTCAATCGCCTGAGTGAAGAAGCCCAGGCCTTGAGCACGGACTGGGGACGGTTCATGCGCCGCGAAGTCGGGGCTGAAGAGTTCCGCGAGCTGGCCCGGCGAGTCGACGGGTTCCTGGCGCGCAGCAGTGAAGACGGGCGTGCGGTGTCGAGCAACCTCAACGACATTCTGCTCGCCCAGGATTACCAGGACCTCACCGGTCAGGTGATCAAGCGTGTGACCCAACTGGTCACCGAAGTCGAAAGCAACCTGCTCAAGCTCGTGCTCATGGCCAGTCAGGTGGACCGCTTCGCGGGCATCGAACATGACCGTGAAGCGATGCTTGCAGAAAAAGATCCACAAAAACATCTCTCTCAGGGTGAAGGTCCGCAGATTCATGCCGATAAAAGAGAAGACGTTGTGTCCGGTCAGGACGATGTGGACGATTTGCTATCCAGCCTAGGGTTTTAGAGTTCTAGGTATTTTAGGTTTTTAGACCTGTAGGAGCACACCCTTAATGAGCTTCGGCGCCGATGAAGAGATCCTTCAGGATTTCCTGGTTGAGGCCGGCGAGATTCTAGAGCAACTGTCCGAACAACTGGTCGAGCTGGAAAGCCGGCCGGATGACGCGGACCTGCTCAATGCAATTTTTCGCGGTTTTCACACTGTAAAAGGGGGCGCCGGCTTCCTCCAGCTCAACGAGTTGGTGGAGTGCTGTCACATCGCCGAGAACGTGTTCGACATCCTGCGCAAGGGCGAACGTCGCGTCGACTCGGAATTGATGGACGTGGTTCTCGAAGCACTGGACGCGGTGAACAGCATGTTCAGCGAAGTCCGCGAGCGTAGCCCGATCACGGCGGCCACACCCGAATTGCTCGCAGCCCTGGCCCGTCTGGCCGAGCCGCAAACCGCTGACGAGGCGGCGCCTGCACCTGCGGTAGAAGAAGTGGTGCAAGAGCCTGTTGCCGAAAGCGACTCGGGCGACATCACAGACAATGAATTCGAACAACTGCTGGACTCACTGAATGCCGTCAAGGCTCAGGCCGAAGCGCCAGCCGTTCCAGCAGCAGATAGCGCTGCCGCTGCCAGTGACGAAATCACTGACGCCGAGTTCGAGTCACTGCTCGATCAATTGCATGGTAAAGGTCAGTTCGCCGTCGATGCCCTGGCAGCACCTGCGGCGTCCAGCGAACCGCCAGCGCCTAAAGCGCCAGGCGACAGCTCCGACATCACCGACGACGAATTCGAAGCGTTGCTCGACCAGTTGCACGGCAAGGGCAACTTTGCGGTCGACGCACTGGAATCGGCCATCGCTTCGGTGCCGGCGCCGGCAGCACCTGCCGCTGCGGCGGCGGGTAGCGATCTGATCACCGATCACGAGTTCGAATCGCTGCTCGACGAATTGCACGGCAAAGGCAAGTTCACTGATGTGGGTACTGCTGCAACCGGTACCGCCGCTTCGGTGGCCACGCCAGTCGCCAAGGCAGCAGCGCCGAAACCTGTCGCCAAAGCCCCCGAACCCAAAGCTGAAGCTCCGGCGCCTGCCGCCGCACCGGCAGCCGCCCGTGCCCCGGCCGCTCCGCCTGCGGAGAAACCGGCCAGCGAAGCCGAGACCACCGTGCGGGTCGATACCGCGCGTCTGGACGAAATCATGAACATGGTCGGCGAATTGGTATTGGTGCGTAACCGCCTGGTTCGCCTGGGGGCCAACAGCGCCGACGAGGCCATGTCCAAGGCGGTGTCGAACCTGGATGTGGTCACCGCGGATCTGCAAACCGCGGTCATGAAGACCCGGATGCAACCGATCAAGAAGGTCTTCGGGCGCTTCCCGCGTCTGGTTCGCGACCTGGCTCGCCAGCTCAAGAAAGAGATCAACCTGGAACTGGTCGGCGAAGAAACCGACCTCGACAAGAACCTCGTCGAGGCCCTGGCCGACCCGTTGGTCCACTTGGTACGCAACGCGGTCGACCACGGCATCGAGTCACCGGAAGAACGCGAAGCCTCGGGCAAGGCCCGTGGCGGCAAGGTGATTCTGGCCGCGGAACAGGAAGGCGACCACATCCTGTTGTCGATCTCCGATGACGGCAAGGGCATGGACCCGAACGTCCTGCGCTCCATCGCGGTAAAACGCGGAGTGATGGACAAGGACGCAGCCGATCGCCTGAGCGACACCGAGTGCTACAACCTGATCTTCGCCCCGGGCTTCTCGACCAAGACCGAGATTTCCGACGTGTCGGGTCGTGGCGTGGGCATGGACGTGGTGAAAACCAAGATCTCCCAGCTCAACGGCTCGATCAACATCTACTCGGCCAAGGGCCAGGGTTCGAAGATCGTCATCAAGGTGCCGTTGACCCTGGCGATCATGCCGACACTGATGGTCATGCTCGGCAACCAGGCGTTCGCGTTCCCGCTGGTGAACGTCAACGAGATTTTCCACCTCGACCTGTCGACCACCAACGTGGTGGACGGCCAGGAAGTGGTGATCGTGCGGGACAAGGCGCTGCCGTTGTTCTACCTCAAGCGCTGGCTGGTCAGCTCCGCCGCTCATGAAGAGCAGCGCGAAGGCCATGTGGTGATCCTTTCCGTGGGCACTCAGCGGATCGGCTTCGTTGTCGATCAACTGGTGGGTCAGGAAGAAGTGGTCATCAAGCCATTGGGCAAAATGCTCCAGGGAACCCCGGGCATGTCGGGCGCCACCATTACCGGTGACGGCCGCATCGCGCTGATTCTCGATGTTCCGAGCATGCTCAAGCGTTACGCCACGCGGCGTATTTGATTCTGATGGAGCGGGGCGACTGAGCCTCGCTCCGTCTAACGGAGTGTTTATGGCAGTCAAAGTCCTGGTGGTGGACGATTCGGGGTTTTTCCGCCGCCGCGTCTCGGAAATTCTTTCAGCGGATTCGAATATCCAGGTCGTCGGCACGGCGACCAACGGAAAAGAGGCGATTGATCAGGCACTGGCCCTCAAGCCCGACGTGATCACCATGGACTACGAGATGCCGATGATGGACGGCATCACGGCGGTGCGGCACATCATGCAGCGCTGCCCGACCCCGGTGTTGATGTTTTCCTCGCTGACCCACGAAGGCGCCCGGGTCACCCTGGATGCGCTGGACGCCGGCGCGGTGGACTTCCTGCCGAAGAATTTCGAAGACATCTCGCGCAACCCCGAGAAGGTCAAGCAACTGCTGTGCGAGAAGATTCTCAGCATCGCGCGCAGTAACCGTCGTGTCAGCACCTACACGGCACCGCCACCGGTAGCGGCCCCCGCGCCGACACCAGCACCTTCGAGCGTTGGCAGTTTCAGCGGCAACGTGCCTGCGCGTCCGGCCCCGGCTCCGATCCCGGCTCGTGCGCCAGCGCACGCACCCACGTCGCCTGCGCCAAAACGCAAAGCCTACAAACTGGTGGCCATCGGTACCTCCACCGGCGGCCCGGTGGCCTTGCAGCGGGTCCTGACCCAGTTGCCGGCCAACTTCCCGGCACCGATCGTGCTGGTCCAGCACATGCCCGCGGCCTTCACCAAAGCGTTCGCCGAGCGTCTGGACAAGCTCTGCCGCATCAGCGTCAAGGAAGCCGAGGACGGCGACATCCTGCGTCCAGGCCTGGCGCTGCTGGCACCGGGTGGCAAGCAAATGATGATCGATGGCCGTGGCGCGGTGAAAATCCTGCCGGGCGACGAGCGTTTGAACTACAAGCCTTGCGTGGACATCACCTTTGGTTCTGCGGCCAAGTCCTACGGTGACAAAGTTCTGGCGGTCGTGTTGACCGGCATGGGCGCCGACGGTCGCGAAGGCGCGCGCCTGCTCAAGCAGGGCGGCAGTTCGATCTGGGCCCAGGACGAAGCCAGCTGCGTGATCTATGGCATGCCGATGGCCATCGTCAAAGCCGAACTCGCCGACGCGGTGTATAGCCTCGACGACATTGGCCGGCACCTGGTCGAGGCTTGTGTCTGATGGACGTTCTAAGCCTGATCGGGATCATTCTGGCGTTCGTTGCCATCATCGGTGGCAACTTCCTCGAAGGCGGTCACCTCGGTGCATTGGCCAACGGCCCGGCGGCGCTGATCGTATTAGGTGGCACCTTCGGCGCGGCGTTGCTGCAATCGCCGATGAGCGCCTTCAAGCGCGCCCTGCAGATTCTGGCGTGGATTCTGTTTCCACCGCGCATCGATCTGGCCGGTGGCGTTGACCGTGTCGTCAACTGGAGCCTGACCGCGCGCAAGGAAGGCTTGCTCGGACTGGAAGGGATGGCCGATACCGAACCCGACAACTACGCGCGCAAAGGCCTGCAACTGCTGGTGGACGGCGCCGAACCCGAAGCGATCCGCAGCATTCTGGAAGTCGATTTCTATACCCAGGAAAGCCGCGACATCGAAGCCGCCAAGGTCTTCGAAAGCATGGGCGGTTATGCGCCGACCATCGGCATCATCGGTGCGGTGATGGGCTTGATCCACGTCATGGGCAACCTGGGTGACCCATCGCAGTTGGGCAACGGTATTGCCGTGGCCTTCGTCGCCACCATCTATGGCGTGGCCAGTGCCAACCTGGTGCTGTTGCCGATTGCCGCGAAACTCAAATCCATCGCGATGCGTCAGTCGCGTTATCGCGAAATGTTGCTCGAAGGCCTCCTGTCGATCGCCGAAGGTGAAAACCCTCGCTCCATTGAGTTGAAGCTTCAGGGCTTCATGGATTGATGGGGGGCATGGATCATGG
Organism: Pseudomonas moorei; assembly: GCF_008801475.1. Lineage (GTDB taxonomy): Bacteria > Pseudomonadota > Gammaproteobacteria > Pseudomonadales > Pseudomonadaceae > Aquipseudomonas > Aquipseudomonas moorei. The sequence goes on from NZ_VZPP01000004.1 coordinate 108,289, forward strand.
CACGTCGTCGCCAGCATGAAGAGCATGTCAACCACGAACGTTGGCTGGTTTCCTACGCCGACTTCATCACCTTGCTCTTCGCCTTCTTCGTGGTGATGTACTCGATCTCCTCGATCAACGAAGGCAAGTACAAGGTCATTTCCCAGGCGCTGATCGGGGTCTTCACGGACGCCGATCGTTCCTTGAAACCGATCCCGATCGGCGAAGAACGGCCCAAGACCGTGACCCCGGCCAAGCCACTGGTCAACGACAGTGACCAGGTCGAAGCCGGTGTCGCTGGCACCAGCGATCCACTCAAAAGCATCGCCGACGACATCAGTGCAGCGTTCGGCGACTTGATCAGCTCCAATCAGATGACCGTGCGCGGCAACGAGTTATGGGTCGAGATCGAACTCAATTCCAGCCTGTTGTTTGGCAGTGGTGACGCCATGCCCAGCGACATTGCGTTCAACATCATCGACAAGGTCGCAGCGATTCTGAAGCCGTTCGACAACCCGATCCACGTCGAAGGTTTTACTGACGATCAACCGATCCGCACGTCGCAGTACCCGACCAACTGGGAACTGTCTTCGGCACGTTCCGCCAGCATCGTGCGCATGCTCGCCATGCAAGGGGTAAACCCCAGTCGTCTGGCGTCCGTGGGGTACGGCGAATTCCAGCCAGTGGCCAATAACGCCACGGCAGAAGGCCGGGCGCGCAATCGTCGGGTGGTGCTGGTGGTATCGCGCAATCTCGACGTGCGGCGCAGCCTGACCGGCACGGGGACCGCTCACGCACAACCGGACGCGGCGTTGAAGCGTGCTGGCACACAAACTGCACCGACCCCGGTCAAGTCGCCGGGACGAGAGGGAGCCGTCAATTCTCCGTCACCCGCATTAACACGTTGAGCTATTTCTCGGTCGATCCGTTCGGCCGGGAGGAACAATCCGAATGAGAGTCTGGGCAGTCGCCAATCAAAAGGGTGGTGTCGGTAAAACCACTTCCTCTATCGCTTTAGCCGGTTTGCTGGCCGAGGCGGGCAAGCGCGTGGTCGTGGTCGATCTCGACCCCCACGGCTCCATGACCAGCTATTTCGGTTACGACCCCGATACCCTGGAACACAGCAACTACGACCTGTTCCTGCATAAGGGCAGCGTGCCTGAGGGCTTGCCCGGCCAGTTGTTGCTGTCCACCAGCGACGAACGTATTTCCCTGTTGCCATCGAGCACCGCGCTGGCGACCCTTGAGCGCCAGTCACCGGGCCAGAGTGGCCTGGGCCTGGTGATCGCCAAGAGCCTGGCGCAGTTGTGGCAAGACTTCGATTACGCGGTCATCGACAGCCCGCCGTTGCTGGGCGTGCTGATGGTCAATGCCTTGGCGGCGAGCCAGCAACTGGTGATTCCGGTGCAGACCGAGCACTTGGCGGTCAAGGGCCTGGAACGCATGGTCAACACCCTGGCGATGATCAATCGCTCGCGCAAACAGGCGCTGCCGTTCAGCATCGTACCGACCCTGTTCGATCGTCGTACGCAAGCGTCCCTGGGCACGCTGCGTGTCCTGCGCGACAAATTCCCGGATGAAATCTGGCAGGGCTACATTCCGGTCGACACGCGTTTGCGCGATGCCAGCCGGGCCGGGCTGACGCCTTCGCAATTCGACGGCAAAAGCCGTGGAGTTCTGGCCTACCGCGCGTTACTCAAGCATTTGCTGGCGGCACAACTTGTTCCGCAGGTGGCGTGAGATGAATCCAGCCCCTGTAGGAGCGAGCTTGCTCGCGATGGACGACAACGATAACGCGGGGTTCATGGAGATGCGCGGTGTCCATACCTTCATCGCGAGCAAGCGCTCTCCTGCAAGGGGGCTGGCATGAATCGGCCGGTGAAGACCACCTCGCGTCCGCAACTGGCGCTCCAGTCTTATCTGGACAGCTTGCTGATGGAGGCGACCGAAGAACTGCCGGTTGAAGCTCAAGCGCTTGCTGAAATCGTCGAGGTTGTCGAAGCGATTGAAGTAGAAGCTGCGCTGGATGAGTTCCAGGCAGCGGTGCTCGAAGAACAGGCCCGTGATGCGCAGAAAAGCGCCGCCCTTGCCGTGCCGGTCCTGGCACCAGTCGTTGAAAAAACACCGGTCGCCGTGATCGAAGCCACTGCACCGGTACTCGCTCAGGTATCGACCATCGCACCGTTGCTGCAAGCGTTGGCACCGCCAGCCGTGGAAGAGCAACACGCTGTGGTACCGCCGGCTGCCGAGGTACCTCAAACGCTGGTGCCACCGGTCGTCGAAGTCCACCTGCCGCCTGCCAACACGCCGCCACCGGTGGAAACCGATGGCCGTCCGTCCTGGGCCGCCGAACCGTTCGAGTGCCTGTTGTTCGATGTCGCGGGCTTGACCCTGGCGGTGCCGCTGGTGTGCCTGGGGTCGATCTACCCGCTGGCAGGGCATGAGCTGACGCCGTTGTTCGGCCAGCCGGAATGGTTCCTGGGCATCTTGCCGAGCCAGGCCGGCAATCTGAAAGTGTTGGACACCGCGCGCTGGGTCATGCCGGACCGGTATCGCGAGGATTATCGCCAGGGCCTGCAATACGTCATTTCCGTTCAGGGCTACGAATGGGGGCTGGCGGTGCATCAGGTCAGCCGCTCGTTGCGCCTGGACCCGAACGAAATCAAATGGCGCAGCCATCGTGGTCAACGACCATGGTTGGCGGGCACCGTGATTGAACACATGTGTGCGTTGCTCGACGTTTCCGCGCTGGCCGAGTTGATCGCCAGCGGTGGGGCCAGGCACATGGGCGGCAGCAAGCCGACTCAAAAAACTACATAACAGAACAACACCGCCAGGGCGGTTTTTCGAGGGGTCAGGGTATGAATGATAAGGCGACGGCGGCAAAGGGTTCCGAAGATCCGATCCTGCAATGGGTCACCTTCAAGCTGGACAACGAAACCTACGGCATCAACGTGATGCGCGTTCAGGAAGTCCTGCGCTACACCGAAATCGCCCCGGTACCGGGTGCCCCGAGCTACGTGCTGGGCATCATCAACCTGCGCGGCAATGTGGTCACCGTGATCGACACCCGTCAGCGCTTCGGCCTGATGAACGCCGAAATCAGTGACAACACCCGTATCGTCATCATCGAGGCCGACAAGCAAGTGGTCGGGATCATGGTCGACAGCGTGGCCGAAGTGGTTTACCTGCGTCAGTCGGAAATCGAAACCGCGCCGAACGTGGGTAACGAAGAGTCCGCCAAGTTCATTCAAGGCGTGTGCAACAAGAACAACGAACTGCTGATCCTGGTCGAACTCGACAAGATGATGAGCGAAGAAGAATGGTCGGAACTGGAGAGTATCTGATTGATTCTTGAGGTGGCGGTCATTGTCCTGTTCCTGTTTTGGGCAGGCACGCTGGCAATGTTTCTGGCGTACATTCGCGGTCAGCGGCTGATTGCCGCGCAACAGGCCCAGAGTGATGCGCTGCGCGATCAGCGCATCAAGGACCTGGCCAAGCGCGTCGACAATTACCAGAACGGCAGCGTGCGCATGGGTGAAGACCTGCACGAACTGCGCGCGATCGTCGCGCCTTTGCCGGACAAACTGGCCCAGCTGGAACAGCGCGACCCTTCCAGCCTGTCGTTCGCCCAGGCGGCGCGACTGGTGGGCATGGGCGCCAGCGTCGACGAACTGACCCAGTCCTGCGGCTTGACCCAGGCTGAGGCAGAGTTGATGAGCAAGTTGCACAAGAGCAGCTAAAAGCCTGTAGGAGCGAACCCGCTCGCGATGGACGTTAACGATGTCGCGTGCTTTCTGAAGCAACGCGTCGTGCTTGAGTCCATCGCGAGCAGGTTCGCTCCTACAGTGGTTTCAGGTCGGGCACAAAATCGGTGATCACTGAACATCAAATGTAGGAGCGAGCCCGCTCGCGAAGGACGTTAACGATGACGCGGGCTTTCTGGATCAACGCGTTGCATTTGAGTCCATCGCCGTTATTCAACGACGCTTGGTTGAGTGAATTTCAATGCCAGGGAGGCCTATGTACGACATTTTGCGTGGTACACCGCTGTGGGTTTATGCGGTCTTTTTTATCCTGACTTACTACGGTGTGCGCGCCTGCTTCAAGAGTCATGAATCGAAGAGGTCGTTGCAGTTCACACCGGCGGTTTTTGTCGCCATTTCCCTGGTTTCGCTGAATTTCTCCCAAGGCGCTGCAATCCCGCTCTCGGTATATGCGTTGGGAATGCTGGCAGGCTGGGTTCTGGCATTGCGCTTTTATTCGTACGAAGGCGTAGTACGAGATGGAGATCGACTAGTACTGAATGGCACCACCAAGGTGCTACTTGTGTATTGGGGGTTCTTTGCCTGGCGTTACTACAGCGGATATCAAGCGGCTATGTACCCGGAACTCGTTGATGGCGTGTCGGCGGTAGCAACCTCCGCATTGGCGTCAGGCATCATCAACGGTCTGATCGTTGGTCGCAGCCTCAGGCTTTTGCGTTTTTTCAAGGCCGGTACCGGTGCGAGGGCGCCGTTGTAGGAGCGAGCCCGCTCGCGATGGGCGTTAACGATGACGCGGGCTGTCTGAATCAACGCGTCGCGCCTGAGTCCATCGCGAGCAGGCTCGCTCCTACAGCGGTTTCAGGTCGGGCATAAAATCGGTGTTCACCGAAAATCAAATGTGGGAGCGAGCCCGCTCGCGATGGCGTTCTGGAAGTCTCAGTAATCATCCCCGCGTTCAGTGACATCCTTCTCGACCCAGGGCGCATCCGGAACATGCCCAGCCGGAAACTTGCCTTTCAGGTTCCACGCAAACGCGATGATCTCGGCAATCGTCAGATAGAGTTCCTGCGGAATACTGTCCCCCAGCTCCATCCGCGCCAGCAGCTTCACCAGTTCGGCGTTTTCGTAGATCGGCACTTCGTAGTCGCGAGCGATCCGCAGAATTTCTTCCGCCAGTGCTTCATCGCCCTTGGCCGTGAGGGTCGGGGCGTGGGTGCCGTCGTATTTGAGGGCGATGGCCTGGCGTGGGGCGTTGGGGTTATTCATGCGTTTTCGTCGACCCAGCGTTGTTCGAGGCGGGTTTGGGTGCCCTGGGGCGGTGTGCCGAGGTGGCAGTCGAGATCGCCGACATTCAAGCCTGACGCCAGCAAGCGTTCGCGCAATGCCGACAGATTGCTTTCGATCAGGCTCGCGGTGTAGGGCCGCTCGGCCCACAGCTGGCTCGACAGACTGCCCTTGATCAACTGTGCCTGAACCTGCAACGGCCCCAAGGGTTCCATGTCGAACGCCAGGTCAACGCGCCACAGATTCTGTCTGGGTTCGCGTTCGTCGCGGCGTTCCTGTTGAGGTTCCTTCTCGGGGGCCTCTTCACGCTGAAACTTCACTTGCAACGGCACGATGTCCTGCAGGTTACGCATCGGGATTTCCAGTTGCCAGGTGCTCATCAGGCGCCCGTCGGCGGTCACGCCGGTCTGTTCCAGACTCGATAATTGGTGGCTTTGCAGGCGTGAGACCGCAGCGGCGGCCAGGCGCAGCAGATGTTCGAGGTCATCTTCACCCTCGGCACTTTGCAACAGGCGCTCGGGCAGCGGAAAACTGGTTGGCGAGGGTTTGGCGCTGACCTGCCCGAGCATGCCCAGGGCATTGCGCACGAAGTTCGGCATGGCCTGGGCCAGCGTATTCGCCGCGATGATCGCGCTGAGGTTGGTGTTGGCCTGAAGCCCTGGCGTCAATTGCGCGATCAGCTTCAGTAGGTCGGCTTTCAAGTCGGGCGCCAGCGCCGGGTTCTGGCCGGTCAGCAACTTGGTCTCGAGGAACGCACCGCTGCCCAGTAATGCCTGGGCCAGGCCTTTGGCCGTACTCAGTTGCTGAACATCGGGCAAACCGGCGAGCAATCGGGAAGCGGCGTTACGCAGGTCTACGGAGGTCTGGTCGGAATCCGGCAGGTCTTGCAGGAGTTTGAGCAAACCGTCCAGCGAGCCCTGGCGACTTTGCTGGTCGACCAGTTGCTGGGTCACGGCCAGTTGATCCTGCCGGCTGCTCAATGGCACGAACTTGAGCGTCTGGGTGTCCTGGACCAGCGCGCTGAGCAAGGTGCCGATGCGCAACGGTTGCGAGCTGTCGATGCTCAGGGTGCTGCCGCTCAGGGCTGTGTTGAGCAAGCTGACCATCGAGCGAAACACCGTTGCCTGGCCTGGCACCTGCGGCAATACCTGGGAGGTCAGCACTTTGGCTTGCAGCAGGGTACCGACCGGCAATTGCGCCGTGTCGATGCGGGTGAGGGTGGCGACGCTGGACGCAATGGCTTGTTGCACGGTCACTGCCAGATTGCTCGCCGAGGGCTGAGTGACCACCATGCTGGTGCCCTGGGCCAACGGCTGGTTGCTGGTGGCCTGGACCGTGGTCTGGCGGCCGCTGTCGAGGGTGACCTTGAGCAACAATTGAAATGTCTGATCCGCCTGCTTGAGCGACAGCACCTCGGCCCTGGCGGTCTGACCGGCGTCGATCAGCCCCTCCATTGGCGTCAGTAGCTTGATCAGCTCGCCACTGACCGCCAGCGGACGTGCGGTCGCCGGTGCGGTCTGCGGTAGCGGGAGGATGTTCATGTCGCCTGTCATACGCGGTCACAACCTTGGGAAAATGCGCTCTTTAGAGTAGGAAATGGCATGTATAATGCCGCCCCGTTGTATACAGAGTGGCCGAAACATTGCAATTATTTGACCCAGCTCTCTAGTTCGGGCTGCCAATACCTTTATTCTGCCTCTCTTTAACGGCCGCGCCAGAGCCGACTTGAACCGTATAAGGCCCGTGAACCCTTGACCAGTCCTGTCCTGCAAACCGTTGCCCTTGCCTGTGAGCGAGACCTTCGGCTGCTCTTCGAAAATCTCGATTTGAGACTGGCCAGTGGCGAAATGGTACAGATCAGCGGCCCCAACGGCAGTGGGAAAACCAGCCTGCTACGCCTGCTTTCGGGCCTGATGCAGCCGACCGACGGTCAAGTGCTGCTCAATGGCCAGCCACTTAACGAACAACGCACGGAACTGGCGCGCAACCTGCTGTGGATCGGCCATGCCGCCGGGATCAAGGACCTGCTGACGCCTGAAGAGAACTTGAGCTGGCTTTGTGCGCTGCATCAGCCGGCCTCCCATGAAGCCATCGGGCAAGCCCTGGCGGCGGTCGGACTGCGGGGGTTCGAGGATGTTCCCTGCCACACACTGTCCGCTGGCCAGCAGCGTCGTGTCGCGCTGGCCCGGTTGTACCTGGATTGCCCACCCCTGTGGATTCTCGACGAACCGTTCACCGCCCTCGACAAACAAGGCGTGGCGCAACTCGAAGAGCACCTCGCCGCGCACTGCGAGCGCGGTGGCATGGTGGTGTTGACCACTCACCATACCCTGAGCCGGATGCCGGCCGGTTATCGCGACATTGATCTGGGGAAATGGGCCGTATGAGTGTTTTCGGCCTGTTGGTCGCCCGTGAGGCCCGTTTGCTGTTTCGCCGTCCGGCGGAACTGGCCAATCCGCTGGTATTCTTCGCCATCGTCGTTTCGTTGTTCCCGTTGGCGGTCGGACCTGAGTCTCAATTGTTGCAAACCTTGTCTCCGGGACTGGTCTGGGTCGCAGCCCTTTTATCGGTTTTGCTCTCGCTGGACGGGCTTTTCCGCAGTGATTTCGAAGACGGATCACTGGAACAGTGGGTCCTTTCGCCGCACCCCCTGGCTCTTCTGGTATTGGCCAAGGTGCTGGCACACTGGATGTTTTCCGGCCTGGCACTGGTTTTGCTCGCGCCCTTGCTGGCGTTGATGCTCGGTTTGCCTGCCGCTTGTCTGCCGGTGTTGCTGCTTTCCTTATTGCTGGGTACACCGGTGCTGAGCCTGCTCGGTGCGGTGGGCGCGGCACTGACGGTGGGTTTGAAGCGCGGTGGCCTGTTGCTGGCGTTGCTGATTCTGCCGTTGTACATCCCGGTGTTGATTCTTGGCAGTGGCGCCTTGCAGGCGGCGTTGCAAGGCATGCCGGCGACCGGTTATCTGCTGTGGCTTGGTAGCCTGACCGCCCTGGCGATAACCCTGACACCCTTTGCAATAGCCGCTGGCCTGAAGATCAGCGTCGGCGAATAATGAGGTCTGGTTAAAAAGTAACCAGTAAAGACCCTTTGGCTGGCTCGTGACAACGAGCGGCAACCGTGATGGAAACAGTATGAACTGGACGTGGTTTCACAAGCTCGGCTCGCCCAAGTGGTTCTACGGCATCAGCGGCAAATTGCTGCCGTGGCTGAGTGTCGCGGCGTTGTTGCTGATCGGCGTTGGCGTGGTCTGGGGCCTGGCCTTCGCGCCGCCCGACTACCAGCAGGGCAACAGTTTTCGGATCATCTACATCCACGTTCCGGCCGCCATGCTGGCGCAGTCCATTTATGTGATGCTGGCCGTGTGCGGCATCGTCGGATTGGTCTGGAAAATGAAACTGGCCGATGTCGCCCTGCAATGCGCGGCGCCCATCGGTGCCTGGATGACCGCCGTGGCGCTGGTCACCGGCGCGATCTGGGGCAAACCGACCTGGGGCTCGTGGTGGGTCTGGGATGCCCGACTAACGTCCATGCTGATATTGCTGTTCCTGTACTTCGGTCTCATTGCGCTGGGCAATGCGATCAGCAATCGTGAGAGCGCCGCCAAGGCGTGCGCAGTGCTGGCCATTGTCGGTGTGATCAACATCCCGATCATCAAGTACTCGGTGGAGTGGTGGAACACCCTGCACCAGGGCGCGACCTTCACCCTCACCGAAAAACCGGCGATGCCCGCCGAAATGTGGCTGCCGTTGTTGCTGACGGCGCTGGGTTTCTACTGTTTCTTCGGCGCGGTGTTGTTGCTGCGCATGCGCCTTGAAGTGCTCAAGCGCGAAGCGCGGGCCAGTTGGGTGAAAGCCGAAGTGGAAAACAGTCTGGAGGTCGCTCGATGAGTTTTGCTTCATTCGGCGACTTCATCGCCATGGGCCATCATGGCCTGTATGTCTGGTCAGCCTACGGCATTTGCCTGGCGGTGCTGGCCATCAACGTGGCGGCGCCGATCCTGGCCCGCAAGCGGTATCTGCAACAAGAGGCGCGACGTCTGCGCCGGGAGAGCGGCAAGTGAATCCCCTGCGTAAAAAGCGTCTAATCATCATTCTCGCGATCCTGGTCGGTGTCGGCGCTGCCGTCGGCCTGGCCCTGAGCGCCCTGCAGCAGAACATCAATCTGTTTTACACCCCGACCCAGATCGCCAACGGCGAAGCGCCGCATGACACGCGCATCCGCGCCGGCGGCATGGTCGAGAAGGGGTCGCTGCAACGTTCCAGCGATTCCCTGGACGTGAAGTTCATCGTCACCGACTTCAACAAATCGGTCACCATCACCTATCGCGGCATCCTCCCGGACCTGTTCCGCGAAGGGCAGGGCATCGTCGCCCTGGGCAAGCTCAATGCCGATGGCGTGGTGGTGGCCGATGAAGTGCTGGCCAAGCACGATGAAAAGTACATGCCGCCGGAAGTGACCAAGGCCCTCAAGGACAGTGGTCAAACCGCTCCAACACCTGCGAAGGAGGGTTGATCCATGACTTCCGCAATCTTCATCCCCGAACTGGGCCACCTGGCCATGATCCTGGCGCTGTGTTTTGCGCTGGTACAAGCCGTGGTGCCGTTGCTCGGTGCCTGGCGCGGTGACCGCTTGTGGATGAGCCTGGCCCAGCCCGCGGCCTGGGGCCAGTTCGCCTTTCTGGTATTCGCCTTCGGGTGCCTGACCTACGCGTTCATGACTGACGACTTCTCCGTCGCCTATGTCGCCAGCAATTCCAACAGCTCGTTGCCCTGGTACTACAAATTCAGCGCCGTGTGGGGCGCGCACGAAGGTTCGTTGCTGCTCTGGGCGCTGATCCTTGGCGGCTGGACCTTCGCGGTGTCGGTGTTCTCCCGGCAGTTGCCGCAAGTGATGCTGGCGCGGGTACTGGCGGTCATGGGCATGATCAGCACTGGTTTCCTGCTGTTCCTGATCCTCACGTCCAACCCGTTCTCGCGGATCCTGCCGCAGATTCCGGCAGACGGTCGCGACCTGAATCCGTTGCTGCAAGACATCGGCCTGATCGTGCACCCGCCGATGCTGTACATGGGCTATGTCGGTTTTTCCGTGGCCTTCGCGTTCGCCATCGCCGCATTGCTGGGCGGTCGTCTTGATGCCGCGTGGGCTCGCTGGTCGCGCCCCTGGACTATCGTGGCCTGGGCGTTCCTCGGTATCGGCATCACCCTTGGCTCGTGGTGGGCCTACTACGAACTGGGTTGGGGCGGCTGGTGGTTCTGGGACCCGGTGGAAAACGCTTCCTTCATGCCATGGCTGGTGGGCACTGCGCTGATTCACTCATTGGCGGTCACGGAAAAACGTGGCGTGTTCAAAAGCTGGACCGTGCTGCTGGCCATCGCCGCTTTCTCGCTGAGCTTGCTGGGCACGTTCCTGGTACGTTCCGGCGTGCTGACCTCGGTGCACGCCTTTGCCTCCGACCCGGAGCGCGGCGTGTTCATCCTGATTTTCCTGTTGTTTGTGGTCGGTGGCTCGCTGACGCTGTTCGCGCTGCGCGCTCCGGTGGTCAAGAGCCAGGTCGGCTTCAACCTCTGGTCACGGGAAACCCTGCTGCTGGGCAACAACCTGGTGCTGGTGGTCGCGGCTTCGATGATCCTGTTGGGCACCTTGTATCCGTTGGTTCTGGACGCGATGACCGGCGCCAAGCTGTCGGTCGGCCCACCGTATTTCAACGCGCTGTTCATTCCGTTGATGGCACTGCTGATGCTGGTGATGGCGGTCGGCGTGATCGTGCGCTGGAAAGACACGCCGGTGAAATGGCTGGCGGGCATGCTGACCCCGGTGTTGCTCGGCAGTGCTGCGCTGGCCGTGGTAGCCGGCGTCGCCTATGGCGATTTCAACTGGGCAGTACTGGCGACCTTCATGCTGGCCGCCTGGGTGTTGCTGGCCGGTGTGCGTGACATCTTCGACAAGACACGCCACAAGGGCCTGATCAAAGGCCTGCCGACCCTGACCCGCAGTTATTGGGGCATGCAGCTGGCCCACCTGGGCATCGCGGTCTGCGCCCTCGGCGTGGTGCTGTCGAGTCAGAACAGTGCCGAGCGCGATCTGCGCCTGGCGCCCGGCGAATCGATGGACCTGGCCGGTTATCACTTCATCTTCGAAGGCGCCAAGCACTTCGAAGGCCCGAACTTCACGTCTGACAAGGGCACCATCCGGGTCATCCGCGACGGTCGGGAAGTCACCGTGCTGCACCCGGAAAAACGCCTCTACACCGTGCAGAATTCGGTGATGACCGAAGCCGGGATCGACGCCGGGTTCACCCGTGACCTGTATGTCGCACTGGGCGAGCCGCTGGGTGATGGCGCATGGGCCGTGCGCGTGCACGTCAAGCCGTTCGTGCGCTGGATCTGGTTCGGCGGGTTGCTCACCGGTCTGGGCGGGTTGCTGGCGGCGCTGGATCGACGCTATCGGGTCAAGGTGAAAAGCCGCGTGCGTGAAGCACTGGGCATGTCGGGAGCCACTGCATGAGACGTTGGTTGATGCTTTTGCCACTGGTGATTTTTCTGGTGGTCGCTGTTTTCCTGTATCGCGGTCTGTACCTGGACCCGGCCGAGTTGCCTTCGGCCATGATCAACAAGCCGTTCCCCGAGTTCTCCCTGCCAGCGGTGCAGGGCGACAAGACCCTGACCCGTGCCGACATTCTGGGTAAGCCGGCGCTGGTCAACGTGTGGGGCACCTGGTGCATTTCCTGCCGGGTCGAGCACCCGGTGCTCAACAAGCTCGCCGAGAAGGGCGTGGTGATCTACGGCATCAACTACAAGGACGTCAATGCCGACGCCCTGAAGTGGCTGAACGAGTACCACAACCCTTACCAGCTCGACATCCGCGATGACGAAGGCACCCTGGGCTTGAACCTCGGCGTCTACGGCGCCCCGGAAACCTTCTTCATCGACGCCAAGGGCATCATCCGCGACAAGTTCGTCGGCGTGATCGACGAGCAGGTCTGGCGTGAAAAACTGGCCGCCAAGTATCAGGCGCTGGTCGACGAGGCCAAGCCATGAAGCGCTGGATCGCCGCCGTCATTTTGGGTTTGAGCCTGGCCGGTGTGGCGCAGGCGGCCATCGACACCTATGAGTTCGCCAAGGAAGCGGATCGCGAGCGTTTTCGCGAGCTGACCAAGGAGTTGCGCTGCCCCAAGTGCCAGAATCAGGACATCGCCGACTCCAACGCGCCCATCGCCGCGGACCTGCGCAAAGAGATTTTCCGCATGCTCGGCGAGGGCAAGGACAACCAGCAGATCATCGACTTCATGGTTGATCGCTACGGTGACTTCGTCCGCTATAAACCCGCTCTCAATGCCAAGACTGCACTGCTCTGGTTCGGCCCTGCCGGTCTGCTGCTGGGCGGTTTCGTTATCATCGCGGTGATCGTCCGCCGTCGTCGCGCGCAACGCGCCGGCACCCCGGGCTCGCTTTCTGCCGAGGAGCGCGAGCGCCTCGACCACCTGTTGGATAAAAACCAAGAATGATTGATTTCTGGCTCGCTGCAGGTCTGCTGCTTCTGGTGGCCCTGAGTTTTCTGCTGATCCCCGTTCTGCGTAGTCGTCGCGCCCAGCTCGAAGAGGATCGTACCGCCCTTAACGTGGCGCTGTATCAAGAGCGCGTGGCTGAGTTGCAGACTCAGCAGGAAGAGGGCGTACTCGATGCGGCGCAAATGGACGCCGGTCGTGCCGAAGCTGCCCGTGAATTGCTCGCCGACACTGAAGGCGTCGCCGCGCCGCGGGTATCGCGCCTTGGCAAGCCCGCGCCGTTGCTGGCAGCGGTCCTGGTGCCGGTGCTGGCCCTGGGTTTGTACCTGCATTTCGGCGCCAGCGACAAGGTAGAGCTGACCCGGGAATTCTCCCAGCCACCGCAGTCGATGGAGGAAATGACCCGGCGTCTGGAGCGTGCGGTCGCGGCGCAGCCGGATTCTGCCGAGGCCCTGTATTTCCTCGGTCGTACCTACATGACCCAGGATCGTCCTGCCGATGCCGCGAAGATTTTCGAGCGCACGGTGAACCTGGCCGGTCGTCAGCCGGAACTGCTCGGTCAATGGGCCCAGGCCCAGTACTTCGCCGATGGCAAGCAGTGGTCCGAGAAAATCCAGGCACTGACTGACGAAGCACTCAAGGCTGATCCGAAAGAAGTCACCAGCCTCGGGCTGCTGGGTATCGCGGCTTTCGAAGGTCAGCGTTATCAGCAAGCCATTGATTACTGGAATCGCCTGATGGAGCAATTGCCGCCAGACGACCAGTCCCGAGTGGCGCTGCAGGGCGGCATCACCCGCGCCACCGAGAAACTGGTGGCCAGCGGCGGCAAGGTGGCCGAGGCACCTGCGGCCAAACCGGCGGCGCGGCTCAAGGTCCATGTTGACCTGGCTGCCGAGCTGAAGGGCAAGGTCCAGCCGGGTGACAGCGTGTTCATCTTCGCCCGCGCCACCTCCGGCCCACCCGCGCCGTTGGCAGCCAAGCGCCTGACCGTGGCGGACTTGCCGGCAACCGTCGAACTGGGCGATGCCGATGCGATGATGCCGCAGTTGAAACTGTCGAACTTCCCTGAAGTCCAACTGGTTGCGCGCATCTCCCGTGCCGGTCAACCGACGGCAGGTGAGTGGGTCGGTCGCAGCCAACCCCTGGCCAGCAGCACCACCGCGCCGCAGACACTGACCATCGACAGCCCGGATAAATAACAGGAAACGCCACCATGACCGCCATCGCTCGTATCACCTTGCTCAGCGTTGTTTTGGGGCTGAGCGCTTGTGCGGTCCAACGGCCACCCGAGCATCAGACCCCGCCACCGATCCCGTCACAGCCTGGCACCAAGCCGACGCCCTCGACCGCGCCGGGCAAACCGACCACACCGGGCAAGCCCGCCAAGCCGCTGCCGCGCACCTCGGCCAGCTTCGCGCCGCCGCCGGGTGGCAATAGCCATTGGGACCCGAAACTGGGGGTCTATGTGCTCGACGATCAACCGAATACGTTTTACCGTCAGCGCACCTACTACCGCTGGGATAATGGCTGGAGCCGTTCGATCAGTCCGAACGGGCCGTGGGAAGAGACGGATATCCATGGGGTGCCGGGTGGTTTGGGGCGGCAATTCGGGCAGTAATGCAAAGGCGACCTTCGGGGTCGCCTTTTTTTGTGGGGGCTTGAATGGCTTGTAGGCGCTGGCTTGTCGGGGCGCCGCATCGCAGCGATGGCGGTGTGTCAGGAGGCACTTGGTTGATTGGCCAGGTGTCGTCGCAAGCAAGCTTCACTTCTGCAACACCGGCACCTGTCTCGATCAAGCCTTCGCCTGGCGCGGCGCACCGCTCCAATGGATTGCCAGGGCGATGAGTCCAAGCACGACACCAAAGACGGCGATGCCTGACCAGCCGTAGCGTGCCATCAGCCAGCCACTGACCGCCGCACCCACCGCACCGCCGAAAAAGGTGGCAGTCATGTACAGGCTGTTGATGCGACCCTGTGCTTTGGGGTCTACGGCGAATGCGCGGGTCTGGTTGGATACCAGGCCGGACTGCACACCGATATCGAGCACAATCACCCCCAGTACGAGCAATGCCAGCGAGGTCTGCGCGCCGGCCAGCAGCAGGTAGGCCAGGGTGACGATACCGATGCTGGCGCCAATCACACTGCGCGAGCCCAAGCGATCAGCAGCACGGCCACCCAGCGATGCAGCGAGTGCACCGGCCGCGCCGATGATGCCGAAGCCTCCCGCCCAGGCACTGCCCAGCTGCCAGGGACCCTTGGCCAGCAAGGTCGCCAGGTTGACCCAGAAGGCGTTGAAGCAGGCCCACAACAATGCCTGGACGATCATCGATTGCCGAATCGCCGAGTTATCGCGCATCAGTGGCCAGAGTGAGGCGAGCAGGCGCGGATAGGAAAGATGGGTGCTCGGCACACCTTGCGGAAGCAGTGTGGCCGCAGCGATCCAGACCGGGATCATGAACGCGGCTTCCACGCCATAGACCGCGCGCCAGCCCCAAGTCTCACCGACCACGCCACTGATGGTGCGACCGAGCAGGATGCCAACCATGATGCCACTGACCACCGTGCCGACGTTACGCCCGCGCTCGCTCGGCTTTGACATCACGGCGGCGAATGGCACCAGTTGCTGGGGCACGCAGCTGACGATGCCGAGGCCGAAAGACGCCGCGATCAGCGTGCCGACGCCGGGCGAAATGGCTGCCGCGATCGCGAAGCAGAACGCCAATGCGATTTGACCCAGCACCAGTTTGCGCCGGTCAAAACGGTCGCCCATAGGCAGCAAGAGGGCCAGCCCGGTGGCGAACCCCAACAGGGCTGCGCCGGCTACCAGATCGACTGTCGTCACGTCGAGCCCGAGGTCCGATGCAATCAAGGGCAGGATCGGCTGGGTGCAGTAAATGTTGGTGATCACCGCACCGGCGATGATCGCCATCATGATGATCTTGCCGCGGGACGCCAGGGCCGGCGCTGTCGTACTTTCGGATGATAAGGGCAGGGCGCTCACGAAACTCTCCTTCCAGGTTGGTTTTCCGGCATGTGCGACGTGATATCGCGCGCGGAAGTTGAATGACCAACCTTACGGGTTCGCATAAATATGGATAATCCCCTAGGATCGGGAATCATCCTTCCATAATTTGATAGGGTCACGATGAATCGCCTTGAATCCATGTCTGTGCTGATCGCCGTGGTCGATTCGGGCAGTTTGTCGGGCGCTGCGCGGCAGCTCGGCATGCCACTGGCTACGGTCAGCCGCAAGGTGGCGGAGCTGGAATCACACCTGCAGACGCGTCTGCTTCACCGCACCACCCGGCAACTCTCGTTGACCGAAGCCGGCGCTTCGTACGTGGCGGCCTGTCGGCGTATTCTTGAGGACATCGCCGAGGTCGAGCGCGCCGCGACCGGGGAATACGCCTCGCCCAAAGGTGAACTGGTGGTCACCGCTCCGGTGGTTTTCGGACGCTTGCATCTGGTGCCGGTGATTGCGGAATTTCTCGCGCATTATCCGGAGATCGAGATCAATCTGATGCTCACCGATCGTGTCGTGCATCTGATGGAAGAGCACTGCGACGTCGCGGTGCGCATTGGCGACTTGCCCGACAGCTCGCTGATGGCCACACAAGTGGGGGCCGTGCGCCGGGTTGTTTGTGCAAGCCCGGATTACCTCGCGACCCATGGCATACCCTTCAAGCCTGCTGATCTGGCCGGGCACGCCTGCATTACCTTCGAAGTCCTGGCGTCCGTAGGGGCCTGGGTGTTCGAAACGGGCAAATCAGAGGTGTCCGTGCGCGTTCATTCCCGGCTGGCCGTCAATACGGCGGAAGCGGCCATCGACGCGGCGATGCTCGGGGTGGGCGTGATACGGGTGTTGTCCTATCAGGTTGCCGATGCCCTGCGCAAAGACGCCCTGCGTGTGGTGCTCGAGCCTTTCGAATCGTTGCCGCTGCCTGTCAGCCTTGTGCATAAGGGGCAGGCGCCGTTACCCCTGAAGTTGCGGGCATTCCTCGACTTTGTGACCCCGCGCTTGCGTGCTCGCACGGCGGGCCAGGCAGCTCCAGGAGAACGCGTTTCTCTGTAGGCGCGATGGCGGTCAACGATGATGCGTGCTGTCTGATTGACCGCGTTATTCGCCCCGAACAGCGTGCGCGGCGGATCGCACTCGGGTAACGTGGCCGCCGCTGACCTCGCGGCTCAAGGGCTGTCGGTGGTCCAACAACAAGTCTGGCGACTAGCGAAGAGGGTGTTCTGATGGCGGGCAGGTTGATCTATCTCATCGGACCTTCCGGTTCGGGCAAGGACAGCCTGCTGGATGCCGCGCGAGCACGGCTGGCCGAACGCGGCTGCCGAGTCGTGCGGCGAGTCATTACTCGCTCGGCAGAGGCGGTGGGGGAGGCGGCGCTGGGTGTCAGCATGCAAGAGTTCGCCGAGATGGAGGCCCAGGGCGCCTTTGCCTTGAGTTGGCACGCTAACGGTCTGGCCTATGGCATCCCGCGGGAAATCGATGACTGGCTTGCGACGGGGGACGACGTGTTGGTCAATGGCTCTCGCGGGCACCTGCAGAACACTCACGAGCGCTATCCCGACGTAATAGTGCTGTTACTGACGGTGGATCAAGCCGTGTTGCGCCAGCGCCTGCTGGCGCGCGGGCGTGAATCGGTGGTCGAGATCGATCAGCGATTGGCACGCAACGCCCGTTTCAATGAGCGCTTGCTGGCCGATAGCGAGCCTGCCGTGCATCTGCTCGACAACTCCGGGCCGCTGGAGTACACGGTGGAGCGCTTGCTGGTCTGCATCGACAAACCAGAAGCATGAGCCTGATGTCGCTGGCGCATGTCGGGTAAATTCAAAGCGCCTTTGCCAGCACCTCGCGTTTGGCCCGTTCGAAAAAAGCCAGGCCCGCTTCGGTGGGCGTGAGGCCGCGGGTCGAACGCAGCAATAACCGAACGGCGAGCCGTGCCTCCAGTTGCGCAATGGTTTTCGACACGGCTGGCTGACCGATGTTCAGGCGACGGGCGGCTGCGGAAAACGAACCGGTTTCCACCACGTAGATGAAGGTTTCCATTGCGGCGAGGCGGTCTATCACAGGTCCTTTTGCAGCGCTAGACGAGGTCGGCGAGCCGGCGTGGAGTCAGCCTGCCTGCCATTTATGCGGTAACCAGGGACGGTTGTCTTGAAGCCGTCAAAAACCGCAGCAACGCCAGCAGCGGAAACGCACTGCCAACCACCACGATCCACAACCAGCCACCCTGTTCGTACACCAGGCTGGCTACCGATGATCCGAACGCACCCCCAATGAAAATGCTGGTCATGTACAGGGCGTTGAGTCGGCTGCGGCTTTTGGCATCGAGAGCGTAGACCGCGCGTTGGCCCAGGACCATGTTCATCTGCACGCAGAAATCGAGTACCACACCGGTCACCGCCAGACCGATGACGCTGTAGGCCGGATGGATGAAGGCCGGCAGGAAGCTCAGGCTGGCGAACAGCAGGGCCAGCAAGGACGCGACGCGGGTGTGGCCGGCATCGGCCAGGCGCCCGGCGATGGGCGCGGCGATGGCGCCGATGGCACCGACCAGCGCGAAGATCGCAATCTGGCTTTGCGACAGGCCATGGTTGCGCGCCAGTTCCAGGGGCACCGCCGTCCAGAACAGGCTGAACGTGGCAAACATGCAACCCTGGTAGAAGGCGCGTTGACGCAGCACCGGTTGCTGGCGCAACAGCGTCCACAGCGAGCCCAGCAACTGGCCATAAGAAGCACTGTGATCCGGTTGGCGCTTGGGGATGGTCACGGCGAGCACAACGCTGATGGCGGCCATCAACAGCGCCGCAATGACAAACATCGCTCGCCAGCCGAAGTGGTCCGCAACGACGCTGGAGACCGGCCGCGCCAACAGAATCCCCAGCAGCAAGCCGCCCATGATCCCGCCGACCACACGACCGCGAGATTCTTCCGGTGCCAGATGCGCGGCCAGTGGAATCAGGATCTGCACGGACACCGAACTGAAGCCCACCAGCAGCGAAATCAGCAAAAACACGTTCGGCTGATCGGTGAACGCCGCGCCCAGCAGGCTGGCAATCGCCACCACGGTGGTGATGATCATCAGCCGACGGTTCTCCAGCAAATCACCCAGTGGTACCAGGAAGAACAGGCCCAGCGCATAACCGATCTGAGTCAACGAAACAATCAGGCTGGCCATGGTGTTGGTCAGGCCGATGTCCGGAGCGATCAGGCCGATAATGGGTTGCGCGTAGTAAATGTTGGCCACGATGGCGCCACAACAAAAAGCGAACAGCAACACCATGCCTCGGGTCATTGTCGCCGTGCCGTGGGGCACTGGGGTCGCTGGGTTCATAACGTTTCTCGCTGAAAAAAGGGAATGCGCGCAGGCTAATGACGTGACGAGTACGGCGGAAGAGTGATTGGAGTGATAGCACTCATTCCGTTGCGGAATGAGTGACGGGATCATGTGCCATCGGCCCGTGAACCTTGCGTCGAAACTTTGAGGGCTGATGATACATTCACTTACATCTTGTTCGATAGCATGCTTATGTTCTCCCTTGCCTCCTTAACGTTCATTAGCGGAAGTCACGTCCATGAATGCGATGTTGCGTTACCTGATTCGCGGCGCCTCTCTGGTTACGTTGGTCGGTTTGTTCTCGGTCAGTTGGGCTCAGGCACAAGAGGCGCCCGGCATGCACATTGGTGTGCGCGGCGAGATCATCGAGGTCAGCGCCGATTGGGTGAAAGTCCATGCCAACAGCGGTGAAAACCTGACCGTCAACCTGAACAAGGACACCAGGATCCGCGCCGTTACCCTGGCCAATATCGAAGACATCAAACCCGGCAGTTACATCGGCTCGGCCGCCATTCCTCAAGAGGATGGCAGCCTGAAGGCGCTGGAAGTCCACGTTTTCCCACCGGAACTGGCGGGCAGTGGCGACGGGCATCGCCCCTTTGATCTGGCCAAGGGCAGCAGCATGACCAATGGCAGCGTCGGCGACCTGGTGGTCAGCAACGGCCGGATCCTGACCGTGAACTATAAGGGCGGCCAGCAGAAGATTCTGGTGCCGGAGGACGTGCCCATCGTCAACGTGCTGCCGGGGGATCGCAGCTTGCTCAAAGTGGGGACGAAAATCGTCACGTTCGTCACCCAAAGCGCCGACGGCACGTTGACGGCGCAGTCGATTTCGGCCGGCAAGGACGGGGTGACGCCGCCGATGTAAGGCCTACCGACCATCCGAAGAAAAACCCGCTTAGCCCTGACGGCTAGACTCTACAGGGGGATCACTTCAACGCGTCCTTACCAAGCGGGAGCATCACGATGAAAATCGTATCTTCGCTGGCATTGGTGGTAGCGGTCGGGTGCATCTGCGGATGCTCAACAGTGCCTGACCGTCAGGTCACCAATGTTCCCCTCAACGCTACTTCCATCAACGCCGGGCATATCGCCCGGCCCATCATGATGTCCAGTGGTCATGAAACCGTGTTCTGGTTTGCCGTCAGTGGCGAGAGCATGGGCAGCGCTTTACCAGGCCGTCTGATGGCCTACATCTATCCGGGAAGCTGTGCGAGCCTGGGTTCGAAACCGGCCTATGACATGAACGACGGTCCGAACGCGCGGTTCTATTCCCAGGCATCGCACCAGTATTTCTGGAAAAGCGCACCGGTAGCCGTCGAGACGCTTCGAGCGGGCGGCTATGCATTGGTGGTGCGGGAAAGTCCGGCCGATGGTCACCAGAGTATTTTCTGCGGCAACTTGAGCTGAAACAGCAGGTGAAAAAAACTGTGGGAGCGAGCTTGCCCGCGATGATATCTGCACAATCAACATCGTCGTTGACTGCCATGACCCCATCGCCAGCTAGCTCGCTCCCACCGTCGTTGCAGTGTTCGTTCAGGTGATTACTGACCGCTATAGATCTGGTCGAAAACGCCACCATCATTGAAGTGGGTTTTCTGCACGGTGCGCCAGTCGCCAAAGGTTTTCTCCACCGAGAGGAATTCCACTTTCGGGAAGCGATCGGTGTACTTGGCCAGCACGGCCGGGTCACGCGGACGCAGGTAGTTCGCCGCCGCAATCTCCTGGCCTTCCGGCGACCACAGGTACTTCAGGTATTCCTCGGCGGCTGCGCGGGTGCCTTTCTTGTCGACGGTTTTGTCGACCACCGACACCGGCGGCTCGGCTTCGGCGGAGACGCTTGGGTAGATGACTTCAAACTGATCGCGGCCGAACTCGCGGGCGATCATTTCCGCTTCGTTTTCGAAGGTCACCAGCACATCGCCGATCTGGTTGGTCATGAAGGTGGTGGTAGCGGCTCGGCCACCGGTATCGAGCACTGGCGCCTGTTTGAACAGTTTGCCGACGAAGGCTTTGGCCTTGTTCTCGTCGCCGCCGTTCTTCAGCACATAGCCCCACGCCGACAGGTAGGTGTAGCGGCCGTTACCCGAGGTTTTCGGGTTCGGCACGATGACTTGCACGCCATCCTTGAGCAGGTCCGGCCAATCCTTCAGCGCTTTCGGGTTGCCCTTGCGGACGATGAACACGGTGGCCGAGGTAAACGGCGCGCTGTTATTCGGCAGGCGCGTCACCCAGTTTTCCGGGACCAGTTTGCCGTTGTCTGCCAGGGCGTTGATGTCGGTGGCCATGTTCATGGTGATGACGTCAGCCGGCAGGCCATCGATGACCGATCGCGCCTGTTTGCTGGAGCCGCCGAAGGACATCTGCAGGGTGATGTTTTCGTTGTGTTCGGCTTGCCAGTGTTTCTGGAACGCAGTGTTGTAGTCCTTGTAGAAATCGCGCATCACGTCGTAGGAAACGTTGAGCAGGGTCGGTGCGGCCTGAGCCACACTGGTCAGTGCCAGGCCAGCGGCCAGAAGCGAGGCGCCTAAGAGTTTTTTCACTGCGCAATCCTTGTTCTGAAAGTTTGTTTTTAAAGGTGAGGCAATTTGCCAGCGACTATAGCCGGGCTCGCATAGTCCTTTAAAGATTAAAAAGCACTTTGCTTATTCCAGTTTCTTGAACAATGCATTGCCGCAACGAGAGCAGAACGCGGCGTCGGGTTCATGGCTGTTTTTCCGGCACACCGGGCATTCGTGGTCAAGGTTTTCACCCCGCATGGCGTTGGCCAGTTCAGCGGTGAATATGCCGGTCGGCACGGCGATGATCGAGTAACCGGTGATCATCACCAGCGAGGAAACCACCTGCCCCAGCGGCGTCTTCGGCACGATGTCGCCGAAGCCTACGGTGGTCAGGGTCACGATAGCCCAATAGATGCCTTTGGGAATGCTGGTGAAGCCGTGTTCCGGGCCTTCGATCACATACATCAAGGTGCCGAACACCGTCACCAGCGTGCAGACGCTGACCAGGAACACCACGATTTTCTGCTTGCTGCCGCGCAGGGCAGACATCAGGTAGTTGGCCTGTTTCAGGTAAGGGCTGAGCTTGAGCACGCGGAAAATCCGCAGCATCCGAATGATCCGGATGATCAGCAGGTACTGCGCATCGGAATAGTACAGCGCGAGGATGCCGGGCACGATGGCGAGCAAATCCACCAGTCCATAAAAGCTGAAGGCGTAGCGCAGTGGCTTGGGCGAACAGTACAGGCGCAGGCCATATTCAATGGCGAAGATGACCGTGAAACCCCATTCGATATACGCCAGCACATCGGCGTAGTCCTGGTGCACCGCATCGATGCTGTCGAGCATCACGACCACCAGGCTGGCGAGGATGATCAACAGCAAAATGCCGTCGAAACGCCGACCGGCCTTGGTGTCGGTCTGGAAAACCATGACGTAGAGCTGTTCACGCCATTTTTTAGTACTGATGTCCATGGATAACGCCTGACTCGAGAATCAGCGCAGCCTAGGTCGATTCTCCCCGGGAGCGCAAGGCGCAGAGGCATCCATGGCGTTGCCGAACACTTGAGCCACCGAACGGACCAGCCAGCAGGCGAGGATGAACGGCGCGGTCAGCGTGGGCAGGCCGATCGTGGCGAACACCGGCGTCAGCAGCAGCGCCAATGCAATGCCGGCCAGTGGCAGCCACGGTTGCAGGCGCTGCGAGCTGAAGGCGAGGGCAGCGAGCACGGCGTTATAGCCACCGAGGCCGAGCAGGGCGGTGTAGAAATCATGGTGCAGCAGGCTCCAGCCCATGCCCGCGACAGACGCCAACAGCGCCCAGCAGAATGCGCGACGGTCAGCAATCAGCAAGCCGGCGGCAATCATCGCACCGGCCAGCGGATGACCGAGGAACATCACCTGACCAAAGCCTTTTAGGGGCGCGGCGAGCATGTTCAGCGTGTCGACTTCGATCAAATGTGCCTGGGTCGAGGGCGTGGCGAAGCACAGCAGCACCCAGCTCAATACCACGAAGGGCGTGGTGTAGGCGGGTAGGCATTGGTTGAACCGGGCGCGCTTGAGCCACTGTTGAGTGAGCATCGCGCTCAGCCCGCCGCAGGCGATGATCACCAGCGGCAGCATGGCCGACCAGGGGAAGTACAGGCTCAGCAACAACCCGAGCAGGACGCCGTTGTAACTGAACAGCCCGGCCTGGCGATCGGCCTTGGCGTAGCCGCGACGTTGTGCGGTGAGCAACCCGGCGACGCCGCCGAGCAGCGCGCCGCCGAGCAGGGCGGGTGCGGTAAACAGAATGGCAAGCAGGCACAACAGACCGAACAGCGGATGACGCTGGAGGAATATCTGGCTGAAGCCGTTGAGCGTGGCCGTTGCCCAATCAGGGCAATGGGTGTTGAAGTGGTTGGCAGGCATGGCAGTTCTGAAAGTCAAAGGGAGCGAGTCGGTCGAGCGCGACCCCGGCTGATCGCCAGCAGGCTGGCTCCCACACTGAATCTCTGTTCAGTATTGATTTCGTGATCGACACAAAAACCATGTGGGAGCCAGCCTGCTGGCGATGAGGCCGGTATGGGCGCTCTAGATCAACGTCTCGATGCGCAAAGAGTTAGTCGATCCCGGCTGCCCAAACGGCACACCTGCCGTGATCAATAACGTGTCGCCGCGCTGGGCCATGCCTTGGGCCTGGGCGATTTCCAGTGCTGTCGAGCAGACTTCATCGACCTGGCGCAGGCGATCGTTGACCACCGAGTGCACGCCCCACGCCACGCTCAGGCGACGGGCGGTTTGCAGGTTCGGCGTCAGGTTGAGGATCGGCACCGTCGGCCGCTCCCGTGCCGCTCGCAGGGTCGACGCGCCGGACTCGCTGTAATTCACCAGTACGGCCACCGGCAGCACATTGCTGATGCGACGGATCGCGCAGCTGATCGCGTCGGAAACGGTCGCTTCGGCTTTCGGCCGGCTGACGTCCAGTTGGGTCTGGTAGTCCGGACCGTTTTCCACCTGACGGATGATCTTGCTCATCATCTGCACGGCTTCGAGCGGGTATTCGCCGGAGGCGGTTTCCGCCGACAGCATCACCGCATCGGCACCTTCGGCCACGGCGTTGGCCACATCGGTGACTTCAGCGCGGGTCGGGGCCGGCGAGAAGCGCATCGATTCGAGCATCTGGGTGGCCACCACCACCGGTTTACCCAGTTGGCGACAGGTGCTGATGATGTTTTTCTGGATCTGCGGCACGCTTTCGGCCGGCACCTCCACGCCGAGGTCACCCCGGGCAACCATGATCGCGTCGCTCAACTCGGCGATTTCCCGCAGTTGGGTGACCGCCGATGGTTTCTCGATCTTGGCCATCAAGAACGCTCTGTCGCCGATCAGGGCGCGGGCTTCGCGGATGTCGTCCGGACGCTGCACGAACGACAGTGCCACCCAGTCCACACCGAGTTCGAGACCGAAGCTCAAGTCGCGGCGATCCTTGGCGGTCAACGGGCTGAGATCGAGCACCGCTTGCGGCACGTTCACCCCTTTGCGATCCGACAGTTCGCCGCCATTGAGCACGGTGGTGTCGATGGCGTCGGCGTACTTGGTGACCACCCGCAGGCGCAGCTTGCCATCGTCCAGTAGCAGGTCCATGCCCGGCTCCAGCGCGGCGATGATTTCCGGATGCGGCAGGTTGACCCGGCGCTCATCGCCCGGCGTGGTGTCGAGGTCCAGGCGCAGGGCCTGACCGCGGACCAGTTGCACCTTGCCTTCGGCGAACTTGCCGACCCGCAGTTTCGGGCCTTGCAGGTCCATCAGGATGCCAAGCGGATAATTCAGCTGACGCTCGACTTCACGGATCCACTGATAGCGCTGGGCGTGGTCGGCGTGGTCGCCGTGGCTGAAGTTCAGGCGGAAGATATTGACCCCGGCCTGCACCAGCTCGCGGATGTCGTCGATTCCGTCGGTGGCAGGGCCGAGGGTGGCGAGGATTTTGACCTTTTTATCAGGCGTCATGGTTTTGGGCTCTCGAGAATCAGAATGGCGCGGAAGTCATTGACGTTGGTGCGGGTCGGCTCGGTGACGATCAGTGCGTCCAGCGCCTCGAAGTAACCGTAACCATTGTTGTTGTCCAGCTCGTCGCTGGCGCTCAAGCCGAGGGCGGCGGCACGCTCGTAACTGTCCGGGGTCATGATCGCGCCGGCGTTGTCTTCGGAGCCGTCGATGCCATCGGTGTCACCGGCCAGCGCGTAGACACCGGGCAGGCCCTTGAGGCTGTCAGTCAGGCTGAGCAGGAATTCAGCGTTGCGTCCGCCCCGGCCATTGCCGCGTACGGTCACGGTGGTTTCGCCACCCGAAAGGATCACGCACGGCGCCGGCACTGGCTGCCCATGCAGGACCACTTGGCGGGCGATGCCGGCGTGGACTTTGGCCACCTCGCGGGATTCGCCTTCCAGGTCGCCGAGAATCAGCGGGCTGAAGCCGGCCTGGCGGCATTTCACGGCGGCAGCTTCCAGCGATTGCTGCGGGCGGGCGATCAATTGGAAATGACTGCGGGCCAGGCTTGGGTCGCCGGGCTTGACCGTCTCCGATTCCGGGCTTTGCAGCCAGGTGCGCACGGACGGCGGAACTTCGATGTCGTAGCGCTTGAGAATCGCCAGCGCCTCGGCCGAAGTACTGGGGTCGGCCACGGTGGGGCCGGAGGCGATGACCGTGGCGAGGTCGCCCGGTACATCGGAAATCGCATAGGTATAAACAGTGGCGGGCCAGCAGGCCTTGCCCAGACGACCGCCCTTGATCGCCGAGAGGTGCTTGCGCACGCAGTTCATCTCGCCGATGGTCGCGCCGGATTTGAGCAGGGCTTTGTTGATCGACTGCTTGTCGGCCAGGGTAATGCCGGCGGCGGGCAGGGCGAGCAATGCCGAACCCCCGCCCGAGAGCAGGAAGATCACGCGGTCGGCTTCGGTCAGGTTGCTGACCAGTTCAAATACCCGTTTGGCCACGGCCTGGCCGGCTGCATCCGGTACCGGGTGCGCGGCTTCGACCACTTCGATTTTTTCACAGGGCGCGCCATGGCCATAACGCGTCACGACCAGGCCGGACACTTCACCCTGCCAGCAGCGTTCGACCACCTGGGCCATGGCCGCGGCGGCTTTACCGGCACCGATGACGATTACCCGACCGCTGCGATCCTTGGGCAAATGGGCTTCGAGGACTTGCTGCGGATGGGCGGCGTCGATGGCTGTGGCGAACAGCTCGCGGAGGAATTGTTGCGGATCGACCGACATGGCGGGCTCCCGGAATTCTTGTTATTGGAGTAGGGCGAAAACAGGTGTTTCGGCTCGGTCCCTGTGGGAGCTGGCTTGCCCGCGATGCAGGCGCCGCGGTCTTACAGGCAGACCGAGGCGATGTCACCGCGGGCAAGCCCGCTCCCACAGGTATTGCGGCGAATGTTACTTATCGCGAATCGAGAAATTCGCCATGTGCTCCAGGCCTTTGATCAGTGCCGAGTGATCCCAGTTGCTGCCACCGATGGCCGCGCAGGTGCTGAACACTTGCTGGGTGTTGGCGGTGTTCGGCAGGTTGATGTTCAGCTCCTTGGCGCCTTGCAGGGCCAGGTTCAGGTCCTTCTGATGCAGGCTGATGCGGAAGCCCGGATCGAAGGTGCCCTTGATCATGCGCTCACCGTGCACTTCCAGGATTTTCGACGAAGCGAAACCGCCCATCAGCGCTTCACGCACCTTGGCTGGATCGGCACCGTTTTTCGAGGCGAACAGCAGGGCTTCGGCCACGGCCTGGATGTTCAGGGCCACGATGATCTGGTTCGCCACTTTCGCGGTCTGACCGTCGCCATTGCCACCGACCAGAGTGATGTTTTTGCCCATGGCCTGGAACAGCGGCAAAGCGCGTTCGAAGGCATCGGCGTCGCCACCGACCATGATGCTCAGGGTCGCAGCTTTGGCGCCGACTTCACCGCCGGACACAGGCGCGTCGAGGTACTGGGCGCCTTTCTCGTTGATCTTGGCAGCGAACGCCTTGGTGGCGGTTGGCGAGATCGAGCTCATGTCGATCACGATCTTGCCTTTGCCAACGCCAGCGGCAACGCCATCGGCGCGGAACAGCACGTCATCGACCTGCGGGGTATCCGGCACCATGACGATGATGAATTCGGCTTCCTGGGCCACTTCTTTCGGGTTCGCCAGGGCAACGGCGCCAGCGGCGACCAGGTCGGCAGGCGCGGCGTCGTGGTGCGCGGACAGGAACAGGCTGTGACCGGCTTTCTGCAGGTTCAACGCCATTGGGTGGCCCATGATGCCGGTGCCGATAAATCCGATTTTAGCCATGAGAAAATCCTCGTTGTATTTCGATGCTGCAATGCAGTCTTGGACGCAGCGGATTCATTGTGGGAGCTGCCTCGCCAGCGATGGCGTTGGGTCAGGCAACCTATTTGTCTTGTGTGCTGCCGCCATCGCGGGCAAGCCCGCTCCCACAGGGTTTTGTGTCGTTCGTTCAGATCGCGTTATGGGTTTTCAGCCAGCCCAGGCCTGCTTCAGTGGTGGTCAACGGCTTGTATTCGCAGCCGACCCAACCCTGGTAACCGATGCGGTCCAGGTGTTCGAACAGGAAGCGGTAGTTGATTTCACCGGTGCCTGGTTCATTGCGCCCCGGGTTGTCCGCGAGCTGTACGTGGTTGATCTCGCCCAGGTGCGATTGCAGGGTGCGGGCCAGGTCGCCCTCCATGATTTGCATGTGATAGATGTCGTATTGCAGGAACAGGTTGGCGCTGCCGACCTGCTCGCGAATCGACAGGGCTTGCGCCGTGTTGTTCAGGTAGAAGCCCGGGATGTCGCGGGTGTTGATCGCTTCCATCACCAGCTTGATGCCCGCCGCCTGCAGCTTGTCGGCCGCGTACTTGAGGTTGGCGACGAAGGTTTTTTCCACGGTGGCGTCGTCGAAGCCTTGTGGACGAATCCCGGCCAGACAGTTGACCTGGGTGTTGCCCAGCACCTGTGCGTAAGCGATGGCCAGATCGACGCCGGCGCGGAATTCTTCGACACGGTCCGGCAGGCAGGCAATGCCGCGTTCGCCCTTGGCCCAGTCACCGGCCGGCAGGTTGAACAGCACTTGGGTCAGACCGTTTGCGTCGAGCCTGGCCTTGATTTCGGCAGAGCTGAAGTCGTACGGGAACAGGTATTCGACACCCGTGAAGCCGGCCTTGGCGGCCGCGTCGAAACGGGCGAGAAAGTCCTGTTCGGTGAACAGCATGGACAGGTTG
This sequence comes from Pseudomonas moorei, assembly GCF_008801475.1. Classification (GTDB taxonomy): domain Bacteria; phylum Pseudomonadota; class Gammaproteobacteria; order Pseudomonadales; family Pseudomonadaceae; genus Aquipseudomonas; species Aquipseudomonas moorei. Next base: position 136,416 of record NZ_VZPP01000004.1, read on the forward strand.
GCTGCGAAACGCGGCATGGTGGTCTCCTGTAAATTTGTCAGGTCCCTTATGGGAGCGAGTCTGTGGCGAGGGAGCAAGCTCCCTCGCCACACAGGCGCGCTCACACGGAGGAATCAATCAAGCAACGAAATCGCTGTCGGTGCGTCGTTGCCAACCAGCGCCAGGTCTTCGAATTCGTTGACGGCGTTGATCTCGGTGCCCATGGAAATGTTGGTCACGCGCTCCAGGATGATTTCAACGATCACCGGCACCTTGAACTCTTCGATCAGCTCCTGGGCCTTGCGCAGGGCAGGCTGGATCTGAGCCGGTTCGAATACGCGCAGCGCCTTGCAGCCAAGGCCTTCGGCAACCGCGACGTGGTCGACACCGTAGCCGTTGAGTTCCGGTGCGTTGAGGTTATCGAAGGACAACTGCACGCAGTAGTCCATGTCGAAACCGCGCTGTGCCTGACGGATCAACCCCAGGTACGAGTTGTTCACCACGACGTGGATGTACGGCAGCTTGAACTGCGCGCCCACCGCCAGTTCTTCGATCATGAACTGGAAGTCATAGTCGCCCGACAGTGCGACAACCTTGCGGTCCGGGTCAGCCTTGACCACACCCAGCGCCGCCGGAATGGTCCAGCCCAACGGGCCTGCCTGACCGCAGTTGATCCAGTGACGCGGCTTGTAGACGTGCAGGAACTGCGCGCCGGCAATCTGCGACAGACCGATGGTGCTGACGTAGCAAGTGTCTTTGCCGAACACCTGGTTCATTTCTTCATACACACGCTGCGGCTTGACCGGCACGTTGTCGAAGTGAGTCTTGCGCTGCAGGCTGGCCTTGCGCTGCTGGCAATCCTGCAACCAGGCGCTGCGGTTTTTCAGCTTGCCGGCGGCTTGCCATTCGCGAGCGACTTCGATGAACACGGTCAGCGCGGCGGCGGCGTCGGAAACGATGCCTAGGTCCGGGGTGAACACGCGGCCGATCTGTGTGCCTTCGATATCGACGTGGATGAACTTGCGGCCTTCGGTGTAGACATCCACCGAACCGGTGTGACGGTTGGCCCAGCGGTTACCGATACCCAGTACCACGTCGGATTTCAACATCGTGGCGTTGCCGTAGCGATGCGACGTCTGCAGACCGACCATGCCGACCATCAGCGGGTGATCGTCCGGGATGGTGCCCCAGCCCATCAGGGTCGGGATGACCGGGATGCCGGTCAGTTCAGCGAATTCAACCAGCAGCTCGCTGGCGTCGGCGTTGATGATGCCGCCACCGGCCACCAGCAATGGGCGCTCGGCCTGATCGAGCAGGGCCAGTGCCTTCTCGACCTGAACGCGGGTAGCCGTCGGCTTGGCCAGCGGCAGCGGCTGGTAAGCGTCGATGTCGAATTCGATTTCGGCCATCTGTACGTCGAATGGCAGGTCGATCAGCACCGGGCCAGGACGGCCGGAACGCATTTCGTAGAACGCTTTCTGGAACGCGTAAGGCACTTGGCCCGGCTCCAGGACCGTGGTTGCCCACTTGGTGACTGGCTTGACGATGCTGGTGATGTCGACAGCCTGGAAGTCTTCCTTGTGCATACGGGCGCGGGGTGCTTGCCCGGTGATGCACAGGATTGGAATCGAGTCGGCCGAGGCGCTGTAGAGCCCGGTGACCATGTCAGTACCGGCAGGGCCGGAGGTGCCGATGCACACGCCGATGTTGCCGGCCTTGGTGCGGGTGTAGCCCTCGGCCATGTGCGACGCGCCTTCAACGTGGCGGGCGAGGACGTGATCGATGCCGCCGACCTTTTGCAGGGCGGAGTACAGCGGGTTGATGGCGGCACCGGGGATGCCAAAAGCGGTATCAACCCCTTCACGGCGCATCACCAGAACGGCGGCTTCGATTGCTCTCATTTTGCTCATGGTTTTGTGCCTCTTTACGTTTTGTAATTGTATACAAGTGGCTTTGCGCAGAGTGTATTCACGGCGGACGGCGCAGGTCAATCCATTTTCTCAAGCGGTTGTTTCATTCGTCGGAAGCCCGAATCAGTGTGGCTTTTCGTCGCATGTGGCGCTTTTCGATAATTATTGTATACAAAAAAATAATTCATTGTGTTCTATTTGTTGCATCGGGCTGCGGCACATCGAAGCAGCCCAACGGCTTTCCGAAAAACAAAATGAGGACGGCACCATGAGCGCTTTAACCTTGAAAGTCGCAGTCAACCTGGTCAACGAGGCCATCACCGCGGGGCGTGCAATCAGCGCGGCACCGTTGACCATTGCGGTACTGGATGCCGGTGGGCATCTGATTGCCCTGCAGCGCGAAGATGGCGCGAGCCTGCTGCGCCCGTACGTTGCCATCGGCAAAGCCTGGGGCGCCATCGCGCTGGGCAAAGGCTCGCGCCTGCTGGCGCTGGATGCACAACAACGCCCGGCGTTTATCGCTGCGTTGAACAGCCTGGGCCAGGGCAGCGTCGTGCCGGCACCGGGTGGTGTGCTGGTTCGGGATCAGGAGGGGAAAGTGCTGGGCGCAGTAGGGATCAGCGGCGATCTGTCGGATGTCGATGAGCAGTGTGCGATCACGGCGATTGAGGCGTTGGGGTTGAGGGCGGATGCGGGGGTAGTGGCTTGATCTTCAGCGTTTGATCGAAAGTCATCGCTGGCAAGCCAGCTCCCACAGGATCGTGCGTAGAGTCGAAATTCCGCGAACGACACAAAACCTTGTGGGAGCTGGCTTGCCAGCGATGGTGGCCTCCAGATACATCAAGATTAAATAGCGGTACCTGCCAATGGCATAACTGCGGTCTAGCCTTCTGATGAACTCATCATCAAGGGGCAATGGATTGCCTGGTCTTCCCGCTTCAAGTCGTCTGCGAGCTGGCCGCTATGACGAGCCAAATCGAATCTATCTACTGACAACCAACACACTTCATCGTGAGCCGATCTTTGCCGACTTTGCTCTGGGCAGATTGGTTGTTCATCAATTTCGCCGAGCAAAAAATATTGGGTTGGCGAACTCTCTGGCTTGGGTAGTCATGCCCGACCATTTCCATTGGCTGGTCGAATTGGAAAACTGTTCCCTGCGCAGACTGATGCGTGAGACGAAGTCTCTGATCCCTCGAGAGGTGAACTCATACAGTGGCAGGAGCGGGGTGCTTTGGCAGCAAGGGTTTCATAACCGAGCGCTGCGGCGGGATGAAGACTTGGTGAAAATGGCAAGGTATGTGGTGGCTAACCCGTTGCGAGCAGGGTTGGTCGAGAAGCTTGGCGACTATCCGCTATGGGATGCCATCTGGGTTTGAGCCAGCACCGAGTTGCCTTCATCGCTGGCAAGCCAGCTCCCACAAGTATTTGTGTCGTTCACAGAGTTTGAATTCAACACAGAATCCCGTCGGAGCAGGCTTGCCGGCGGTGGCAGCACCACAATCCCTCAGTCCGGCTCACACCCCTTGAGCACCAACCGGATGATCGTCTGCGCCGCCGCTTCATAATCCTCTTCATCCAGCTTGGCCTTGCCGGTGATGGCGGTGATTTGCCAGTCGAAGTCGGCGTAGGTCTGGGTCGCGGCCCAGATGCTGAACATCAGGTGGTTGGGGTCGATCGGGGCGATCTGGCCGCGGTCGATCCAGGTCTGGATGCAGTCGATGTTGTGTTTGGCCTGGCTGTTGAGTTGCTCGACCAGGTCGGTGCTCAGGTGCGGGGCGCCGTGCATGATTTCGCTGGCGAACACCTTGGAGGCAAACGGCAGGTCGCGGGAGATGCGGATCTTCGAGCGGATGTAGCCACTCAATACTTCGCTGGGTACACCCTCGGGGTTGAAAGGGGTCGAGGCCTGCAGGATCGGCTCGATGATGCTTTCAAGAACCTCGCGGTAGAGGTTTTCCTTGGATTTGAAGTAGTAGTAGACGTTGGGCTTGGGCAATCCCGCCTTGGCTGCGATGTCGCTGGTTTTGGTCGCAGCGAAGCCTTTGTCGGCAAATTCTTCACTGGCGGCACGCAGGATCAGTTGTTTGTTGCGCTCGCGGATAGTGCTCATAAACCAGGTGGTTCCTTGCCTGTACTGGCGGTTGCGCATGGTAGCACCGGCCTTTGGCGGCGCTCAAGAATGCGCCGTGCGGCGCTCGGCCGCGTTATGCTGCACGCCACCCCTACAAGAAGGAAGCCTGATTCATGGCAGGAAGCAGTTTGCTGGTGCTGATCGACGACATCGCCGCCGTACTCGACGACGTTGCGTTGATGACCAAAATGGCCGCCAAGAAGACCGCCGGCGTGCTCGGTGACGATCTGGCGCTCAATGCCCAGCAGGTCAGCGGTGTGCGTGCCGAGCGGGAAATTCCGGTGGTATGGGCGGTTGCCAAGGGCTCGTTTGTCAACAAGCTGATCCTGGTGCCATCGGCGCTGGCCATCAGTGCGTTCATCCCGTGGCTGGTCACGCCGTTGTTGATGGTCGGCGGCGCGTACCTGTGCTTTGAAGGCTTCGAGAAACTCGCCCATAAATTCCTTCACAGCAAGTCCGAAGATCAGGCCGAACATGCCGGACTGGTCGAGGCGGTTGCCGATCCGGCGGTCGATCTGGTGGCATTCGAAAAGGACAAGATCAAGGGCGCCATCCGTACCGACTTCATCCTCTCCGCAGAAATCATTGCCATTACCCTCGGCACCGTGGCCGGTGCATCGCTGACCCAGCAAGTCATCGTGCTTTCGGGCATTGCCATCGTCATGACCATTGGTGTCTACGGGCTCGTGGCGGGCATCGTCAAGCTTGATGATCTGGGCTTGTGGCTGACGCAAAAGCCCGGACGGATGGCCCAGCGCATCGGCCGCGGGATTCTGCGCGCGGCGCCGTACATGATGAAGAGTCTATCGGTGATCGGTACGGCGGCGATGTTTCTGGTCGGTGGCGGCATCCTGACCCATGGCGTGCCGGTGCTGCATCACTGGATCGAAGCGATTGGCGCGGGGGCGGGCGGTGCCGGGTTTATTGTGCCGACGTTGCTCAATGCTGCGGCGGGGATTGTGGCGGGGGCGGTGGTGTTGGTGGGGGTGATGGCTGTCAGCAAAGCCTGGAAAAGGGTGAAAACCTGAACCTGTGGGTCGTTCCCACAGTGAATTGTGGTGTGACACGAATATTGAAAGGCCATTCGATGTGAGTCGAATGGCCTTTTTTGTACCCGCTGGAGTTACTCGGCAATCCGCAATTTGCGTGACTCGGTGTACACGTAACGTACCTTCTCGTATTCGAACGGCGAGTTCAGTTGGCCATAGCGGAAGTTGGTCTGGTAGCGCTTGTCGATGCCGCGCAGGACCCAGATTTCCGGATGGTTGGAGCTGACTTCAGAGACGTTCAGGTAGTTGATCGCCGACTCCGCACTGAAGTCCACCACCAGCCCGCCGGTGTCGCGGATGTTCGAGGGGCCGAGGATCGGCAAGACAAAGTAGGGGCCGCCCGGCACTCCATAAAAACCCAGGGTCTGGCCGAAGTCTTCGTCCTGGCGGGGCAGGCCCATGGCGGTGGCCGGGTCCCAAAGTCCGGCGATGCCGATAGTGGTGTTGAGCAGGAGGCGCCCGGTAATTTCCATTGAACGGTGGCCCTTGAACTGCAACAGGCTGTTCAACAGGTTCGGTACGTCGCCGAGGTTGTTGAAGAAGTTGCTGACCCCCGTGCGCAAGAAGCCTGGCGTGACGTAGCGATAGCCGTTGACCACGGGCAGGAATACCCACTGATCGAACCGGTAATTGAAGTGGTACACGCGGCGGTTCCACTGTTCCAGCGGATCGTAGACGTTCAATGCACTGAGCGTAGAGCGTTCGAATTCACGCTGATCCAGCCCCGGATTGATCTTGAGTTTGCTCAGGGGTTCCTTGAAACCGTCGCTGTCGACCACAACCGGGGCGTTGGCTTTGCTGTTGTCGGCGTTGGCCGCGCCTGCACAGAGTAACGCGGCGATAAGCAGGAGGTATTTAGCCACGGAAAAACTCCAGCATGGCGTCGCTGTTGACGCGGTAGTTAAGGTTGCCGCAATGGCCGCCCAGCGGATAAAGGGTCAGGCGATCGCCAAAGGTCTTGCGCAGGAAGCCGAGGTCGCCAGGGCCGAGGATCACGTCGTCGGCGTTATGCATGACGGCAATTTTCGGGCTGTCGTGCAGATAGTCCTTCAGCGCATACAGGCTTACCTGGTCGATCAGTTGCAGCAAGCTGCCGCCATCGGTGCGGGCGCGCCACATCGGAATCACCTGCTCGGTGATGTAGCAGTCGAAGTCACATTGCAACGCGCGTTTGAGGAAAGGCGTCAGGCTGGTGCCCTCGGTGATCGGGTACTTCGGTGGGGTAATCAGGCCCCGACGGTTGATCAGGTCGGATGTGAAAGCGATGTCGGCCGCCGAGAAGCGAAACGAGGTGCCGATCAGCATGGCCATCTGTTCATTGGTCAGGTGCTGCTTGGACTGCTGGAGGTCGTAGAGCAGTGCATCGTTGAGATCGATGTAGCCTTTCTGCTGGAAGTAGCGGGTCAGTTTGTTCAGCACCAGTTCATAGAAGGTGGTGGTGTTGTTGATGCCCTTGACCTCGGTCTGCACCAGCTTGTCGAGGTTGGTGATCGAGGTATAGAGGTTGACCGGCGGGTTGAGCAGCAGGACTTTCTTGAAGTTGAAGCTGCGGCGGGTTTCGTCCAGGTGCGCGACGAAGGCGGCATCCAGGGCGCCCAGGCTATAACCGGTCAGGTAGTACTCGGTAACGGGCACGTTCGGGTTTTGCGCGCGCACGGCCTGCATCACCCGGTACATGTCCTCGGCGTCTTCCTTGGTAATGCCCGGGGTGGCGAAGCGTGAAGCGGCGCTCATGAAGTCGAAGCTGGTGGGCGACGACAGTTGCACCACATGATAGCCGGCCTTGTAGTAGAGCTTTTTCAGGTATTCGTTAATGCTGCTGTCATAGCGCGCGCCAGTGCCGGCGATCAGGAAGATCAATGGAGCGGCTTTATCCTGGGTGGCAATGCGGTAGGTGAGTTTCTTTACCGCCCAGAAGTTGTCCGGCAAGTTGAATGCCCGCTCCGGGCGCAAGGTCATGCTGCGATCCGACTGATGGATGTCGTCGTCCAGCGGAAGCTCCGGACGCAAGTTTGGTGGCGTCGTGGCGATGGTCGCCTCGAACGGGTTGGTCAAGGGGTAGCCATAACTGGCGGCGTCGATATCGACCGCCATTGCGGACGCACTTAATATCAGGCCGCCAAACAGGGCAGCGAAGCGCAAGGAACGGAGCATGACTAGATCCCTTAAAAAAGGTGTCGAATGAAGTTCGCAGGCTATGACCATTGAATTTGCGCCAAAGTGCCACGCATCGGCACCAAACAGGCCTAATTTCGAAGTAATAGTAGCTTGACGATACACTTTGCAGCGTTTGAATGGCCAGTTAACTGTTGTTAGCGCTTGCGTAAGGCTGGCGGGCGATTAAGCTGGCCGCCGTTTTTCGCTTATTGGAGTGCTTCATGTCCCGTCGTCTGTCTGTGGTTTTGCTGCTCGTTTTGCTGCCTTTATGGCTGGCCGCCAGTTATGGCGCGCGGTACGGCTTCATGGAGGATGCGCAATGGGTCGGCATTTGCGTGGATGAGGCGAGTCGTTGGGAGTGTCAGGTCCGTTCGAATCTGGGCCTGATGATTCACTTCAACGTATTGGGTTGGAGTGCGGTGGCGGCTGCCGTGATCGGCTTCGTACTGCCGGGGCGGGCAGGGTGGTGGTTGGCGGTGTTGGCGCTGGTGTTCGGGTTTCCGGCGCTGGCGCTGTACAACACGACCCTGGCTGTTTTTGCGGTGGTGATTGCCGGGTTGCGGTTGGTGCGTGCGTCGCGCACTGCCTGATAGATCGTCAGCGCGGGCAAGCCTGCCTCCACGCTGGGTTTCAGTGAATACGGAGTCTGCGTAAGACAAAGATTCCTGTGGGAGCGTGGCTTGCCCGCGATGAGGCCAATAAAGGCGCTAAAGATCAGCCCTTGCGAACCCGCAAACTGCGCCACAACGCCGTCACCATCAACACGCTCACCAGCGCCCAGCCCCAGGCCTGCTGGTTCTGCAGACCTTCGCGGTACAGCTGAGGCGCAATGCCGGCGCCGATGATGAAGGTCAACAAGGCAATCTCCCGACGCGGCACGTTCACCGGGCGGCACAGATAAACCAATGCCGGCACGATGAATGCGACGCTCGGGAAGCTGCGATAGCGTGGGTCGAACACCATTTCCAGCATCATGACCGCGACCGCAAACCCGACCACTGCCAACAACCCTCCAGCCCGACGTTCCAGCGCATTGAATGCCCGTTCGCGCCAGCCAGTGCGTGCGCTCAGCGTCAGCGCTGCATGAGTCAGCACCAACAAGTTCAGCGCTGTCAGCAAGGCCACCCAGAGCCATTCACTGGTAAAGCGTGTGGTGACCCGGGCCAGGTCGCCCCAGGCACCGATCGCGCAGGCGGCCAACGCTCCCAGCAGTGGCAACACCAGTGCCGCGCGAGTGCTGCGCACGCGACCGCCAAGGATCAGCGTTCCGAGGAAGATCAAGCCACCCACCATCAGCCACTGCGACCAGTACGGCACGTTCGTCACCGGCCCGGCCAGCACGCCCTTGTCCTGGCGATCGGCATCGAACAGGCCCCAGTAGCCGCCGACCGCACCCTCGCTGGCGCGCTTCCACGGTTGGTCGAAGGCTTCGATCAGGTTGTAGTGCCAGCCCTGCTGCTCGGCCATGGCCACGAAACCACGAATGAACTTGGCTTCATTGACCCGGCTCGGCAAAGCGGTTTCGCGCTGGCGGCCCTCGCTTGGCCAGCCTGTCTCGCCAATCATCACGTCCTTGGGCGCGAATTTGTTGCCGAACACCTGGCGCACTTCGGCCACGTGTTGCAGCGCGGCGTCGATGTTCGAAGGATCGTCTTCCCAATAGGGCAGCAGATGGATGGTGAGGAAATCCACGGCAGGCGCGATTTCCGGGTGCTTGAGCCAGAACTCCCAGACATCGGCATAAGTGACAGGCTGTTTCACCTGGCTTTTGACTTTATTAATTAGCTTCGCCAGCTGCGCGCCGGTGACTTCCTTGCGCAACAGGGTTTCGTTGCCGACGATCACCGCCGTGACCACGTCGGCGTTGGCGTTGGCCGAGGCGATCAGCAGGTCGACTTCTTTTTCGGTGTCCACCGGATTGCTGTTGACCCAGGCGCCGATCATCAGCTTCAACCCATGCTTGCGCGCCAGGTCCGGCAGCGCCTCAAGGCCGGTCATCGAGTAAGTACGGATGCACTCGAAACGGGTCGCCAGCAGAGCGAGGTCAGCGTCCATGCGCTCGGGGCGCAACTTGAACGGTTGATCGAACGGCGATTGATCCTTGTCGAAAGGGGTGTAGGAGGCGCATTGCAGCTTGTGCGTCGCGCTGGCGACGTCCGGCAGGATCACCGGTTTGCCGAGGCCGTACCAGAAACCACACAGGGCAAAGAGGCCCAGCAGGCAGGCGAATAGATAAGCAAAAAAAGGAAAGCGTGATGTCGCAGGCATGATCAGGCCGTCTGGGAACAAAGCCGCGCATGTTACCTGCATTTGCTGTGCGCTTGGTGACCCGCATGATTTTGACATGCAAAGTTCGGGCGGACTGGCCGGTGCATTCGCTGTGCCGTGGATTAATGGCTTTCTGATGTCGTTTCTCGATGCCTTGAGGTCGCTGGTAGAGCAGGTCGCCATTGTCGTCAGGTTGATTATCGAAGGCGTCAGTTCCCTCGTTGATAAACGCGCTGATGATCGAACGGGTTTGCGGTGGGCGTGATGGGGGCGCTGTGCACCATAACAATACGTTGACGCGACTCGGCATCCGTCGAGCGCAGCACTTTCGGGGAAGTAACGATGAAGATGCGACGACTTTTAGGCGCGAGTGCCGCTCTGGTACTTGCGATTGGCTCCACATTCGCCAATGCCGAAAGCAAGACCGTGAGCATCGGTTACGTTGACGGCTGGTCCGACAGCGTCGCGACTACTCACGTAGCGGCAGAAGTGATCAAGCAGAAACTCGGTTATGACGTGAAGCTGCAAGCCGTTGCGACCGGGATCATGTGGCAGGGCGTGGCGACCGGCAAACTCGATGCCATGCTGTCGGCCTGGCTGCCGGTAACCCATGGCGAATACTGGGCCAAGAACAAGGATCAAGTCGTCGACTACGGTCCGAACTTCAAGGATGCGAAGATCGGCCTGATCGTGCCGGAGTACGTCAAGGCCAAGTCCCTGGCGGATCTGAAAACCGATGACAGCTTCAAGGGGCGTATTGTCGGTATCGATGCCGGTTCAGGCGTGATGCTCAAGACCGAACAGGCGATCAAGGACTACGATCTGACCGGCTATCAACTCAAGGCCAGTTCCGGCGCCGGCATGATTGCCGAATTGACCCGGGCCGAGAAGAAAAACGAATCCATTGCCGTCACCGGTTGGGTGCCGCACTGGATGTTCGCCAAGTGGAAACTGCGTTTCCTGGAAGACCCGAAAGGCGTCTATGGCGCGGCTGAAACCGTGGACAACATCGGCAGCAAGGAACTGGCAACCAAGGCACCGGAAGTGGCCAAGTTCCTTAAGAACTTCCAATGGGCCTCGAAAGACGAAATCGGCGAAGTCATGCTGGCGATCCAGGATGGTGCCAAACCTGAAGCTGCCGCAAAAGACTGGGTGGCGAAACACCCTGAGCGTGTTGCCGACTGGACCAAGTAAGAGCAAGGCAAGCGTCTGATCCGCGCTTTACAGGGCTGCCCGATATCCATGTCGGGCGGCCCTTTTTATTGCCAATGGATTAACGTCGCGTGACGGCTGTTTTTTATCGACCGGAATTTGGCGAAAACGTCATGCCGCTCTAAGACTAAGGTCGTCTGGAACCTGGCTCGCAGCCGCATAGAGTGGATATCGTTCCAACTAAATCTGTGCTGCGAGGATAAAAACAATGAACGACAGCATTTACCTCTCGATTCAAAACAGCCCGCGATTCAAGGAGCTGGTTAGCAAGAGAGAACGATTCGCCTGGATTCTCTCGGCGATCATGCTAGGGCTTTACTCCGGTTTCATCCTTTTGATTGCTTACGGGCCGCATATTCTGGGAGCGAAAATAAGCCCGGAATCTTCGATTACCTGGGGCATACCGATCGGCGTCGGGCTGATTGTTTCGGCCTTCGTCCTGACGGGTATTTACGTGCGACGCGCCAATGGCGAATTCGACGACCTGAACAATGCGATTCTCAAGGAGGCTCAGCAATGATCCGGCGTCTAATGGCTCTATTGAGCATTGCAGCATTTGCACCTGGCGCCTGGGCAGCCGAAGCGCTGACCGGCGAAGTGCATAAACAACCGCTCAACGTTGCCGCGATTCTGATGTTCGTGGTGTTCGTCGGCGCGACGCTGTGCATTACCTACTGGGCTTCCAAGCGTAACAAGTCGGCGGCCGACTACTATGCGGCGGGCGGCAATATCACCGGTTTGCAGAATGGTCTGGCGATTGCCGGTGATTACATGTCTGCAGCGTCCTTCCTGGGTATTTCCGCCCTGGTATTCGCCTCCGGCTACGATGGCCTGATCTACTCGATCGGTTTTCTGGTGGGCTGGCCGATCATTCTGTTCCTGATCGCCGAGCGTCTGCGCAACCTGGGTAAATACACCTTTGCCGATGTGGCGTCCTATCGCCTGGGGCAAACCCAGATCCGCACGCTGTCGGCTTGCGGTTCGCTGGTGGTGGTGGCGTTTTACCTGATCGCGCAAATGGTCGGTGCCGGCAAGCTGATCCAGCTGCTGTTCGGTCTCGACTACTACGTTGCAGTGATACTGGTAGGCATCCTGATGTGCATGTACGTGCTGTTTGGCGGCATGCTGGCGACCACCTGGGTGCAAATCATCAAGGCGGTGTTGCTGCTGTCCGGTGCTTCGTTCATGGCGCTGATGGTGATGAAGCACGTCAACTTCGACTTCAACATGCTGTTTTCCGAGGCGATCAAGGTTCACCCTAAAGGTGAGGCGATCATGAGCCCCGGTGGTCTGGTGAAGGATCCGATTTCGGCATTCTCTCTTGGTCTGGCTCTGATGTTCGGTACCGCTGGCCTGCCGCACATCCTGATGCGTTTCTTCACCGTGAGTGACGCGAAAGAAGCGCGTAAGAGTGTTCTGTACGCAACCGGCTTCATTGGCTACTTCTACATCCTGACCTTCATCATCGGCTTCGGCGCGATCCTGCTGGTCAGCACCAATCCGGCCTTTAAAGATGCGGCCGGCGCGCTGTTGGGTGGTAACAACATGGCGGCGGTGCACCTGGCCAATGCGGTGGGTGGCAGTATTTTCCTGGGCTTCATCTCGGCAGTGGCGTTCGCGACCATTCTGGCAGTGGTTGCCGGTTTGACCCTGGCCGGTGCCTCGGCGGTGTCTCATGACCTGTACGCCAGTGTGATCAAGAAGGGCAAGGCCAACGACAAGGACGAAATCCGGGTTTCGAAAATCACCACCGTCATTTTGGGCGTGCTGGCGATCGGCCTGGGCATTTTGTTCGAAAGCCAGAACATCGCGTTCATGGTAGGCCTGGCATTCTCCATCGCGGCGAGCTGTAACTTCCCGGTGCTGCTGCTTTCGATGTACTGGAAGAAGCTGACCACTCGGGGTGCGATGGTCGGTGGCTGGTTGGGTCTGGTGAGTGCTGTGGGCTTGATGATCCTTGGGCCAACCATCTGGGTGCAGATTCTGCATCACGAGAAGGCTATCTTCCCGTATGAGTACCCGGCGCTGTTCTCGATGATCATTGCCTTCATCGGTATCTGGTTCTTCTCGATCACCGACAAGTCGGCGGCGGCTGATAGTGAGCGGGCGCTGTTCTTCCCGCAATTTGTTCGCTCGCAGACCGGGCTGGGCGCGAGTGGGGCGGTTTCGCACTAAGGCTTGATGCTTTTATATAAGTAACGCAGTTGTAAAAGATGCCCCGGTCGAAAGATCGGGGCATTTTTTATTGGGCGGTGATCGCACGATTCCGTGAATATCCCCCGATAGGACAGTAGGGGCGAGCTTGATCGCGAAAAACTAGCGGATAACTCGGGCGGTTAGACAGGGCGCGTTATCGTTACCGACCGAACGGATATGTACAGACGCGCAAAAGAAAGCGCACAAACAAAAACGGCCTCTATATAAATAGAGGCCGTTTCCGGTGCAACCCAAGACGTTATCGCAAGACAGGTCTTACTTGCGGTCTTCCAGCTTGGTGATGTCACGCGACTCGTAGCCAGTGTACAGCTGGCGCGGGCGGCCAATCTTGTACGGGCTGGAGAGCATTTCTTTCCAGTGGGAGATCCAGCCGACAGTCCGCGCCAGGGCGAAGATTACGGTAAACATGCTGGTTGGAATGCCGATCGCCTTGAGGATGATCCCCGAGTAGAAGTCGACGTTCGGGTAGAGCGAGCGCTCGATGAAGTAAGGGTCGGTCAGGGCGATCTCTTCCAGGCGCATGGCCAGTTCGAGTTGCGGATCGTTCTGGATGCCCAGTTCCTTCAATACTTCGTCGCAGGTCTGCTTCATGACGGTAGCGCGCGGGTCGCGGTTTTTGTAAACGCGGTGACCGAAGCCCATCAGTTTGAACGGATCGTTCTTGTCCTTGGCCTTGGCAATGAACTTGTCGATGTTGGAAACATCGCCAATCTCATCAAGCATGGTCAGAACGGCCTCGTTGGCGCCGCCGTGGGCAGGGCCCCACAGTGCAGCGATACCGGCGGCGATACAGGCGAACGGGTTGGCACCCGAAGAGCCGGCCAGGCGTACGGTGGAGGTCGAAGCGTTTTGCTCGTGGTCGGCGTGGAGGATGAAGATCCGGTCCATGGCCTTGGCGAGTACCGGGCTGATCGGTTTGATCTCGCACGGGGTGTTGAACATCATGTGCAGGAAGTTTTCCGCATACGACAGGTCGTTGCGCGGGTACATCATGGGTTGGCCCATGGAGTACTTGTAAACCATCGCTGCCAGGGTCGGCATCTTGGCAACCAGGCGGATCGCGGAGATTTCGCGATGCTGCGGGTTATTGATGTCCAGGGAGTCGTGGTAGAAGGCCGAGAGGGCGCCGACTACGCCGCACATGACGGCCATCGGGTGGGCGTCGCGGCGGAAGCCGTTGAAGAAGGTCTTCAGCTGCTCGTGAACCATGGTGTGGTTCTTCACGGTGCCGACGAACTGGGCCTTCTGTTCTGCAGTTGGCAACTCGCCATTGAGCAGCAGGTAGCAGGTTTCCAGGTAGTCCGACTTTTCAGCCAGCTGTTCGATCGGGTAGCCGCGGTGCAGCAGAATGCCGTTGTCGCCGTCGATATAGGTGATCTTCGACTCGCAGGAGGCGGTCGACATGAAGCCAGGGTCGAAGGTGAAACGGCCCGTGGCCGTGAGGCCCCGAACATCGATAACATCGGGACCAACGGTGCCGGTTAAAATGGGCAGCTCGACGGGGGCTGCGCCCTCGATGATCAACTGCGCTTTTTTGTCAGCCATGTGGCCTCCTATTTATGCTTGAAATCATCAGACAGACCCCCCACGCAGGGCCCGCACCACTATAGTGAGATAAATTCGAATGTCAATTTGCCTAAAGTCTTGCTCCAGAAGGCTTTAACCGGACTTTTTTCTCGAAATTGCCTGCCATTTACGCCTTTTATGCCAGATGCGCAATCCGCTGTTTGGGTGAGGTGTTTGCGTTGTCATTAGTAGCCTAACTGTCTATACTCGGCAGCCGACCGCCAAGGGCTTTTGGGCTTGCTTTATTGGGGGTCGCCTCCCTGGGTGGTGGTTACCTGACCAGTGCACTCCCCAACAACTTTGCCCTGATTGTTAGGGGCTCTTCAGTGTGAAAAAAAAGCCGTGAAAAGCCAACGACCTGTAAACCTAGACCTAAGGACCATCAAACTCCCAGTCACTGCTTACACGTCCATTCTTCACCGTATCTCCGGTGTCATCCTCTTCGTGTGCCTTGCCATCATGCTTTACGCATTGGACAAGTCGCTGAGCTCCGAGGAAGGCTTCGGTCAGGTGAAAGCGTGTCTGACCAGTCCGCTAGCGAAGCTAGTGATTTGGGGCATCTTGTCCGCTCTGCTGTATCACTTGGTTGCCGGTGTGCGCCACTTGATCATGGACATGGGCATCGGTGAGACGCTGGAAGGCGGCAAACTGGGCTCGAAAATCGTTATCGCCGTTTCCGTGGTGGTAATCGTTCTGGCAGGAGTTTGGATATGGTAACTAACGTCACGAACCTGTCGCGTTCGGGCCTCTATGACTGGATGGCGCAACGTGTGTCTGCGGTCGTTCTCGCGGCTTACTTCATTTTCCTGATCGGATACGTCGTTGCCCACCCGGGTCTCGGCTATGCCCAGTGGCATGAACTGTTCGCCAACAACTGGATGCGTATCTTCAGTCTCCTGGCCCTCGTTGCCCTTGGCGCTCACGCCTGGGTCGGCATGTGGACCATCGCGACCGACTACCTGACGCCAATGGCGTTCGGCAAGTCCGCGACTGCTGTACGTTTCCTTTTCCAGGCAGTATGCGGCGTTGCGATGTTCGCTTACTTCGTCTGGGGTGTGCAGATTCTCTGGGGTATCTGAGTCATGGCTAACATTCCAACGATTTCTTTCGACGCCATCATTATTGGTGGTGGCGGTGCTGGCATGCGCGCAGCGCTGCAATTGGCACAAGGCGGTCACAAGACTGCCGTAATCACCAAGGTTTTCCCGACTCGTTCGCACACCGTATCGGCACAGGGTGGCATCACCTGCGCCATCGCGTCCGCTGACCCGAACGATGACTGGCGCTGGCACATGTACGATACCGTCAAGGGTTCCGACTACATCGGTGACCAGGACGCTATCGAATACATGTGTCAGGAAGGCCCGGCTGCAGTTTTCGAACTGGACCACATGGGTCTGCCATTCTCCCGTACCGAAACCGGCCGCATCTACCAGCGTCCGTTCGGCGGTCAGTCCAAGGACTACGGCAAGGGCGGCCAGGCTGCGCGTACTTGCGCGGCATCCGACCGTACCGGTCACGCACTGCTGCACACCCTTTATCAGGGCAACCTGAAAGCCGGTACCACGTTCCTGAACGAGTACTACGCTGTCGACCTGGTGAGAAACCAGAAAGGTGAGTTCGTCGGTGTGATCGCAATCTGCATCGAAACCGGTGAAACCACCTACATCCGTGCCAAGGCTACCGTTCTGGCAACCGGCGGTGCAGGTCGCATCTACGCGTCCACCACCAACGCCCTGATCAACACCGGCGACGGCGTTGGCATGGCTCTGCGTGCTGGCGTTCCGGTGCAAGACATCGAAATGTGGCAGTTCCACCCGACCGGCATCGCCGGCGCCGGTGTACTGGTGACTGAAGGTTGCCGTGGTGAAGGTGGTTACCTGATCAACAAGCACGGCGAGCGTTTCATGGAGCGTTATGCTCCGAACGCCAAAGACCTGGCGGGTCGTGACGTTGTTGCCCGTTCGATGGTTAAAGAAATCATTGCCGGTAACGGCTGTGGCCCGAACGGCGACCACGTAATGCTCAAGCTCGATCACCTGGGCGAGGAAGTGCTGCACAGCCGTCTGCCAGGTATCTGCGAACTGTCGAAAACCTTTGCTCACGTTGACCCGGTTGTTGCTCCGGTTCCGGTTGTTCCGACCTGCCACTATATGATGGGCGGCGTTGCCACCAACATTCACGGTCAGGCGATCACTCAGGATGCCGACGGCGTAGACACCATCATCCCTGGTCTGTTCGCTGTTGGCGAGGTGGCTTGCGTATCGGTTCACGGCGCCAACCGTCTGGGCGGCAACTCGCTGCTCGACCTCGTGGTATTCGGCCGTGCTGCCGGCCTGCACCTGGAAAAGGCGCTGACCGACGGCATCGAATACGACGACGCTACCGACGCCGACATCAATGCGGCCCTGGCACGCCTGTCCGCTCTGAACGAGCGTACCGATGGTGAAGACGTGGCGACCCTGCGTCGCGAGCTGCAAAGCTGCATGCAGAACTACTTCGGTGTATTCCGTACTGGCGAATACATGCAGAAGGGTATTGCCCAGCTGGCTGATCTGCGCAAGCGCATCGCCAACGTCAAGATCAACGACAAGTCGCAGGCGTTCAACACGGCGCGTATCGAAGCTCTTGAGCTGCAGAACCTGCTGGAAGTGGCTGAAGCTACCGCCATCGCCGCCGAAGTACGTAAGGAATCCCGTGGCGCTCACGCCCGTGAAGACTACGAAGATCGTGACGACGAAAACTGGCTGTGCCACACCCTGTACTTCCCGGGTGAGAAACGCGTCGCCAAGCGTGCCGTAAACTTCTCGCCGAAAACTGTTCCGACTTTTGAACCTAAGATTCGGACTTATTAAGGGTGGCCGCCATGTTGCAAGTCAGTGTTTATCGTTACAACCCTGATCAGGACGCTGCGCCGTTCATGCAGGAATTCCAGGTTGATACCGGTGGTAAAGACCTGATGGTGCTGGACGTACTGGCACTGATCAAAGAGCAGGACGAAGGTTTCTCCTATCGTCGCTCTTGCCGTGAAGGTGTTTGCGGTTCCGACGGCATGAACATCAACGGCAAAAACGGCCTGGCGTGCGTCACGCCGCTGTCTGCCGTCGTAAAAGGTAACAAGTTGATCATTCGTCCTCTGCCAGGTTTGCCGGTTATCCGTGACCTGGTCGTCGATATGAGCATCTTCTACAAGCAATACGAGAAGGTTAAGCCTTACCTGCAGAACGACACGCCGGCTCCGGCCATCGAGCGTCTGCAGTCCCCTGAAGAGCGTGAAAAGCTCGATGGTCTGTACGAGTGCATCCTGTGCGCTTGCTGCTCGACCTCTTGCCCATCCTTCTGGTGGAACCCGGACAAGTTCCTGGGTCCAGCTGCACTGCTGCAAGCGTATCGCTTCCTGGCAGACAGCCGCGACACCAAGACGTCCGAGCGTCTGGCTTCGCTGGATGACCCGTTCAGCGTATTCCGCTGCCGGGGGATCATGAACTGCGTCAACGTTTGTCCGAAGGGCCTGAACCCGACTAAGGCCATCGGTCACATTCGTAACATGCTGCTTTCCAGCGGCGTGTGATTCAGCTGCTGTACCCGTAGGACCGCTGTACCCGTAGATGCTACGGTGCAGGCTTCAACCGGCACCGTAGTTTTAACCTGAGCAGCAGCTCAAAAAGCTGCCGCTCTTATTTTGAAGAAATGAGACAAGCAGGGGCATCCGGGCTGGTACCCGGACTATCAGTGTGATCCTAGTGGCTTGTTTTGGTCGCTGCATTCGGACTTCTGCAAGTTTGCTCGGTGTCGACACCGATGGTGTTCCCCTAACCGAGGGTGACCAAGCATGCAAGAAAGCGTGATGCAGCGCATGTGGAACAGCGCCTACCTATCCGGTAGTAACGCTGCCTATGTGGAAGAGCTCTACGAGCTCTACCTGCACGACCCTAACGCTGTGCCAGAAGAGTGGCGCACCTACTTCCAGAAGTTGCCTGCTGACGGCAACCCTGCCACCGATGTTTCGCACTCCACAATTCGCGATCATTTCGTCTTGCTGGCAAAGAACCAGCGCCGCGCTCAACCGGTTTCCGCCGGCAGCGTGAGCAGTGAGCACGAGAAGAAGCAAGTTGAAGTGCTGCGATTGATCCAGGCCTACCGTATGCGTGGCCACCAGGCAGCCCAGCTTGACCCGCTGGGGCTGTGGCAGCGTCCTGCACCTGCAGACCTGTCGATCAATCATTACGGCTTGACCAATGCCGATCTTGATACGACCTTCCGTGCCGGCGACCTGTTCATCGGCAAAGAGGAAGCGAGCCTACGCGAAATTCACGAAGCGTTGCAGCAGACATATTGCCGCACCATCGGCGCTGAATTTACGCACATCACCGATTCCGAGCAGCGCCAGTGGTTCCAGCAGCGTCTGGAAAGCGTGCGTGGTCGTCCGACGTACTCCGCTGACATCAAGAGCCACCTGCTCGAGCGCGTCACTGCCGGTGAAGGCCTGGAAAAATACCTGGGTACCAAATACCCGGGCACCAAGCGTTTCGGTCTGGAAGGCGGCGAGAGCCTGATTCCGATGCTCGACGAGTTGATCCAGCGTTCCGGTTCCTACGGCACCAAGGAAATCGTCATCGGCATGGCCCACCGTGGCCGTCTGAACGTGCTGGTCAACACTTTCGGCAAGAACCCGCGCGAACTGTTCGATGAGTTCGAAGGCAAGAAGAAGGTCGAGTTGGGCTCCGGTGACGTTAAATACCACCAGGGCTTCTCGTCCAACGTGATGACCACCGGTGGTGAAGTTCACCTGGCCATGGCTTTCAACCCGTCCCACCTGGAAATCGTTTCTCCAGTGGTCGAGGGTTCGGTCCGTGCTCGTCAGGATCGTCGCAACGACCCTACCGGCGAGAAGGTTTTGCCGATCTCCATCCACGGTGACGCGGCATTTGCCGGTCAAGGCGTGGTCATGGAAACCTTCCAGATGTCGCAGACCCGCGGTTTCAAGACCGGCGGTACCGTGCACATCGTGATCAACAACCAGGTCGGTTTCACCATCAGCAACCCGCTGGACTCGCGTTCCACCGAGTACGCTACCGACGTTGCGAAGATGATCCAGGCGCCGATCCTCCATGTGAATGGTGATGATCCGGAAGCCGTATTGTTCGTGACCCAGCTGGCCATCGACTACCGCATGCAGTTCAAGCGTGACGTGGTGATCGATCTGGTCTGCTACCGTCGTCGCGGCCACAACGAGGCCGACGAACCAAGCGGTACCCAGCCTCTGATGTATCAGCAGATCACCAAGCAGCGCACCACCCGTGAGCTGTATGCCGATCGTCTGACCCAGAGCGGTGTGCTGGACGCAGAGCGTGTTCAGGCGAAAGTCGATGAATACCGCAATGCGCTGGACAACGGTCTGCACGTAGTGAAAAGCCTGGTCAAAGAGCCGAACAAAGAGTTGTTCGTGGACTGGCGTCCGTACCTGGGCCATGCCTGGACTGCGCGTCACGACACTCGCTTCGACCTGAAAACCTTGCAGGAACTGTCCGCCAAGCTGCTGGAAATTCCGGAAGGCTTCGTGGTTCAGCGCCAGGTTGCCAAGATCTACGAAGACCGTCAGAAAATGCAAGCCGGCGGCCTGCCGATCAACTGGGGTTACGCCGAAACCATGGCCTACGCGACCCTGGCGTTCGAAGGTCACCCGATTCGCATGACCGGTCAGGACATCGGCCGCGGTACGTTCTCGCACCGTCACGCTGTGCTGCACAACCAGAAAGACGCGGGCACCTACATCCCGCTGCAGAACCTGTACGACGGTCAGCCGCGTTTCGATCTGTACGACTCGTTCCTGTCTGAAGAAGCGGTGCTGGCGTTCGAGTACGGTTACTCGACCACCACGCCGAATGCCCTGGTTATCTGGGAAGCCCAGTTCGGCGACTTCGCCAACGGCGCCCAGGTAGTGATTGACCAGTTCATCACCAGTGGCGAGCACAAGTGGGGCCGTCTGTGCGGTCTGACCATGCTGCTGCCGCACGGTTATGAAGGTCAGGGTCCAGAGCACTCCTCGGCTCGTCTTGAGCGTTACCTGCAGCTGTGCGCCGAGCACAACATTCAGGTGTGCATGCCGACGACGCCGGCTCAGATCTACCACTTGCTGCGCCGTCAGGTGATTCGCCCGCTGCGCAAACCTCTGGTAGTCCTGACTCCGAAGTCGCTGCTGCGTCACAAACTGGCCATCTCGACCCTGGAAGATCTGGCCGAAGGTTCGTTCCAGACCGTTATTCCGGAAATCGATGCCCTGGACCCGAAAAAGGTCGAGCGCGTTGTTCTGTGTAGCGGCAAGGTCTACTACGACCTGCTGGAAAAACGCCGTGCCGAAGGCCGTGACGACATTGCCATCGTGCGTATCGAGCAGCTGTACCCATTCCCTGAGGACGACTTGAAAGAAGTCCTGGCTCCTTACACCAACGCCAAGTATGCCGTCTGGTGCCAGGAAGAGCCGATGAACCAGGGTGCCTGGTACTGCAGCCAACACCACCTGCGTCGCAGCATCAGCAACCTCAACAAGTCTCTCGTACTCGAGTACGCGGGCCGTGAGGCTTCTGCTGCACCTGCTTGTGGTTACGCATCGATGCACGCCGAACAGCAGGAACAACTGCTGAAAGACGCCTTTACTGTTTAACGCCTTCGCGCACCTGAAACCGAATTTAAGGAACCACAGATAATGGCTATCGAGATCAAAGCCCCCACTTTCCCGGAATCGGTTGCCGATGGCACCGTTGCCACCTGGCACAAAAAACCGGGCGACGCCGTCAAACGTGACGAACTGATCGTCGACATCGAAACCGACAAAGTCGTACTGGAAGTTCTGGCCACTGCTGACGGCGTGCTGGGCGCTATCGTCAAGAACGAAGGCGACACCGTTCTGTCCGACGAAGTCCTTGGCTCCATCGTTGAAGGCGGCGCTGCTGCCGCTGCTCCAGCCGCTGCCGCTCCTGCTGCCCAGGCTGCTGCTCCGGCTGCCGAAGGCGAAGACGATCCTGTTGCTGCACCGGCTGCTCGCAAGCTGGCTGAAGAGAATGGCATCAACATCGCTTCCGTTGCCGGTACTGGCAAAGGCGGTCGTGTGACCAAGGAAGACGTGGTTGCAGCCGTTGCTGCCAAGAAGGCGGCTCCGGCTGCCGCACCTGCCAAGGCTGCTGCTCCGGCTGCCGCTGCTCCGGTTTTCGCTGCCGGTGACCGCGTTGAAAAACGCGTTCCGATGACCCGCCTGCGTGCCAAGGTTGCCGAGCGTCTGGTTGAAGCTCAATCGAACATGGCGATGCTGACCACGTTCAATGAAGTCGACATGACCGAAGTCATGGCGCTGCGTTCGAAGTACAAGGACCTGTTCGAGAAGTCCCACAACGGCGTGCGCCTGGGCTTCATGTCGTTCTTCGTGAAAGCGGCCACCGAAGCGCTGAAACGCTTCCCGGCAGTCAACGCGTCGATCGACGGCTCCGACATCGTTTACCACGGCTATGCTGACGTCGGCGTCGCTGTTTCCAGCGACCGCGGCCTGGTTGTACCGGTTCTGCGTAACGCCGAACTGATGAGCCTGGCTGAAATCGAAGGCGGCATCGCCACTTTCGGCAAGAAAGCCCGTGACGGCAAACTGTCGATGGAAGAGATGACCGGTGGTACGTTCACCATCACCAACGGTGGCACCTTCGGTTCGATGATGTCGACTCCGATCGTCAACCCGCCGCAGGCAGCGATTCTGGGCATGCACAACATCATCCAGCGTCCAATGGCGATCAACGGCCAAGTCGTGATCCGTCCGATGATGTACCTGGCACTGTCCTACGATCACCGTCTGATCGATGGCAAAGAAGCTGTAACCTTCCTGGTGACCATCAAGAACCTGCTGGAAGATCCGGCTCGTCTGTTGCTGGATATCTGATAGAAGCAGCCATGAGCTGCAGGCTCGAGCTGTCGGAAAACCCGCAGCCCGGCTTGCAGCTCGCGGCTTCAAGCTTTTCGCTAAAGAGGATTTTTTGAATGTCGCAGAAATTTGACGTAGTAGTGATCGGTGCCGGCCCTGGCGGCTATGTGGCTGCCATCAAGGCCGCGCAGTTGGGTCTCACCACTGCCTGCATCGAGAAGTACACCGACGCTGAAGGCAAGCAAGCCCTCGGCGGTACTTGCCTGAACGTCGGCTGCATTCCGTCCAAGGCGCTGCTGGACAGTTCCTGGAAGTACAAGGAAGCCAAAGAGAGCTTCAACGTTCACGGTATCTCGACCGGCGAAGTCAAAATGGACGTCGCTGCGATGGTTGGCCGCAAGGCTGGCATCGTCAAGAACCTGACCGGCGGCGTTGCTACCCTGTTCAAGGCCAACGGCGTTACTTCGATCCAGGGCCACGGCAAACTGCTGGCCGGCAAGAAAGTCGAAGTCACCAAGCCAGACGGTTCGGTTGAAATCATCGAAGCTGAAAACGTCATCCTGGCTCCAGGTTCTCGCCCGATCGACATTCCGCCGGCTCCGGTTGATCAGAAAGTCATCGTCGATTCGACTGGCGCTCTGGAATTCCAATCCGTACCTAAACGTCTGGGCGTAATCGGCGCTGGCGTGATCGGTCTGGAACTGGGTTCGGTCTGGTCGCGTCTGGGTGCAGAAGTGACTGTTCTGGAAGCCCTGGACACCTTCCTGATGGCAGCCGACACCGCTGTTTCCAAGGAAGCGCTGAAAACCCTGACCAAACAGGGCCTGGACATCAAGCTGGGCGCTCGTGTGACCGGTTCCAAAGTGAACGGCGACGAAGTCGTTGTGAACTACACCGATGCCAACGGCGAACAGACCATCACTTTCGACAAGCTGATCGTAGCCGTTGGTCGCCGTCCGGTGACCACCGATCTGCTGGCTGCCGACAGCGGCGTGACCCTGGACGAGCGCGGTTTCGTGCACGTTGACGATCACTGCGCCACCACCGTTCCGGGCGTCTTCGCCATTGGTGACGTGGTTCGCGGCATGATGCTGGCTCACAAGGCCTCGGAAGAGGGCATCATGGTTGTCGAGCGCATCAAGGGCCACAAGGCTCAAATGAACTATGACCTGATCCCTTCGGTTATTTATACTCACCCGGAAATTGCGTGGGTGGGTAAAACCGAGCAGGCCTTGAAAGCTGAAGGCGTTGAAGTTAACGTCGGCACCTTCCCGTTCGCAGCTTCTGGCCGTGCCATGGCTGCCAACGATACCGGTGGTTTCGTCAAGGTTATCGCAGATGCCAAGACAGACCGCGTATTGGGCGTCCACGTGATTGGCCCAAGCGCTGCAGAACTGGTTCAGCAGGGCGCAATCGGTATGGAGTTCGGCACCAGCGCTGAAGACCTGGGCATGATGGTCTTCTCCCATCCGACCCTGTCCGAAGCCCTGCACGAAGCAGCCCTGGCTGTGAATGGCGGCGCCATCCACATCGCCAACCGCAAGAAGCGTTAAGACAATAAGAAACCACGGCGGTTGCGGCCCGTCGTGAGCCTTGCGTGCAAGACTCACCGCGGAATGTCCGCTGGACGCAGTCTTGCGTAGCTCAGCTACGCAAGCAGCAGTCACAGGTGGTGCGGCACTTCAATAAGTGCAGCACCGAATGCGCAGTACCTAACGAAGACGGTAATAAGCATGAATCTTCACGAGTATCAGGGTAAGCAGCTGTTCGCTGAGTACGGCCTGCCAGTATCCACCGGTTACGCGGTAGACACCCCGGAAGCAGCGGCAGAAGCTTGCGACAAAATCGGCGGCAGCGAGTGGGTTGTCAAAGCCCAGGTTCACGCCGGTGGTCGCGGTAAAGCGGGCGGCGTCAAGCTGGTTCGCAACAAAGAAGACGCCAAAGCCTTCGCACAGCAGTGGCTGGGCAAGCGTCTGGTGACTTACCAGACTGACGCCAATGGTCAGCCAGTCACCAAGATCCTGGTTGAATCGTGCACTGATATCGCTAAAGAGCTGTACCTGGGCGCTGTCGTTGACCGTTCGAGCCGCCGCATCGTGTTCATGGCTTCCACCGAAGGTGGCGTGGACATCGAGAAAATCGCTCACGACACTCCAGAAAAAATTCTGAAAGCCACTATCGATCCACTGGTTGGCGCTCAGCCGTTCCAGGGTCGCGAGCTGGCATTCCAGTTGGGTCTGGAAGGCAAGCAAGTTGCCCAGTTCGCCAAGATCTTCGTAGGTCTGGCCAAACTGTTCCAGGATCACGATCTGGCCCTGCTGGAAGTGAACCCGCTGGTGATCAAGGCTGACGGCGATCTGCACTGCCTGGACGCCAAGATCAACATCGACGCCAACGCCATGTACCGTCAGCCTAAGCTGAAGACTTTCCACGATCCGTCGCAAGACGATCCGCGCGAAGCGCACGCTGCCAAGTTCGAACTGAACTACGTGGCACTGGAAGGCAACATCGGCTGCATGGTCAACGGTGCCGGCCTGGCCATGGGTACCATGGACATCGTCAACCTGCACGGCGGCAAGCCAGCCAACTTCCTCGACGTAGGTGGTGGTGCTACCAAAGAGCGCGTGACCGAAGCCTTCAAGATCATCCTGTCCGACACCAACGTCGCTGCAGTACTGGTCAACATCTTCGGCGGCATCGTTCGTTGCGACATGATTGCCGAAGGCATCATCGGCGCCGTGAAAGAAGTCGGCGTGAAAATCCCGGTTGTTGTTCGCCTTGAAGGCAACAACGCTGAGCTGGGCGCTAAAGTACTGGCAGAAAGCGGTTTGAACATCATCGCTGCTACCAGCCTGACCGACGCTGCTCAACAAGTTGTCAAAGCTGCGGAGGGCAAATAATGAGCGTCCTGATCAATAAAGACACCAAAGTTATCTGCCAGGGTATTACCGGTTCGCAAGGTAGTTTCCACACCCAGCAAGCCATCGAGTACGGCACCAAGATGGTTGGTGGTGTAACTCCAGGCAAAGGCGGCACCGAGCACCTGGGTCTGCCAGTGTTCAACACCGTGAAAGACGCTGTAGCTGCCACTGGCGCCACCGCCAGCGTGATCTACGTTCCGGCTCCTTTCTGCAAGGACTCGATCCTGGAAGCTGCTTTCGGCGGCATCAAGCTGATCGTTTGCATCACCGAAGGCATTCCTACCCTGGACATGCTGGACGCTAAAGTTAAGTGCGACGAGCTGGGTGTAATCCTGATCGGCCCTAACTGCCCAGGCGTGATCACTCCAGGCGAATGCAAGATCGGCATCATGCCAGGTCACATTCACTTGCCAGGCAAGGTCGGTATCGTTTCCCGTTCCGGCACCCTGACCTACGAAGCTGTGAAGCAAACGACTGACGCCGGTTTCGGTCAGTCGACTTGCGTCGGCATCGGTGGTGACCCGATCCCGGGTTCGAACTTCATCGACATCCTGAAGCTGTTCCAGGAAGACCCGAAGACCGAAGCGATCGTGATGATCGGCGAGATCGGCGGTTCGGCTGAAGAAGAAGCGGCTGCCTACATCAAGGCACACGTGACCAAGCCGGTTGTTTCCTACATCGCTGGTGTGACTGCTCCTCCGGGCAAGCGCATGGGCCATGCTGGCGCAATCATCTCTGGCGGCAAAGGCACTGCAGACGAGAAATTCGCTGCTCTGCAAGACGCAGGCGTTAAAACCGTGCGTTCGCTGGCAGACATCGGCAAGGCCCTGGCCGAGCTGACTGGCTGGGCTGTCAAGTAAGCTTCGCGCTTAACTGACGCTTCACCAAGCAAAGGCCACCTTCGGGTGGCCTTTGTCGCTTCTGGTTCTTGGAAATGCTCGAGGCCTTTGTGGCGGGGGAGCAAGCTCCCTCGCCACAGGGGTTTAGTGGAAAAATATAGGCGTAAACACGACACGGAAATGTCGTGTATCGGATAGTTCGCCCCTTAACAGTGCGCTTCACGCGCAAATTCGTTAGGATACGCGCCATTTTTGCGTCCGCGGCCCACAAGGCAGCGACGCGCTAAACGGGTCAGTCTCATACGGACCGACAGCATTTCCCTCACCCATAGGGAAATCCCTCTCTAAATTCCGATTCAGTAGTGTGGTATTTCCTTAATGAAAGTGTTGAAAGGCCAGGACATCCTGGCACTTGGTTTTATGACGTTTGCCCTGTTTGTCGGGGCCGGCAACATCATCTTCCCACCTATCGTCGGTTTGCAGTCCGGGCCTAATGTCTGGATGGCGGCGCTGGGTTTCCTGGTCACCGCCGTCGGTCTGCCGGTGATCACCGTTGTCGCACTGGCCAAGGTCGGTGGTGCGATGGATGCATTGAGCAGTCCGATCGGTAAAGTCGCTGGTGGACTGTTGGCGGCTGCGTGCTATCTGGCTGTTGGTCCACTGTTCGCGACGCCACGTACCGCGACCGTATCCTTCGAAGTGGGCCTGGCGCCATTGACTGGCGAAAGCCCGCTGGCGCTGTTCCTGTACAGCTCGGTCTACTTCCTGCTGGTGTTCTTCATCTCCCTGTACCCCGGGCGTTTGCTGGACACGGTCGGGCGCTTCCTCGCGCCCTTGAAGATCATTGCCCTGGCGGTGCTGGGCATCGCGGCATTCGCCCTGCCGGCCGGTGACATCGGGCATGCAACGCCCGAATACGTTGCGGCGCCATTCTCCCAAGGCTTCATCAATGGTTACCTGACCATGGATACCCTGGGCGCATTGGTGTTCGGCATTGTCATCGTCAATGCCATCCGCTCCCGTGGCGTCGAATCGCCGGCCCTGATCACCCGCTACGCGATCATTGCCGGCTTGATTGCCGGTGTGGGGCTGGCGCTGGTTTATGTCAGCCTGTTCCGTCTGGGTTCGGGCAGCCATGAAGTGGCGGCCGGTGCTACCAACGGTGCGGCGGTACTGCATGCCTACGTACAACACACCTTTGGCTCCCTCGGCAGCGGTTTCCTTGCGGTACTGATTTCTCTGGCGTGCCTGGTGACCGCGGTTGGCCTGACCTGCGCCTGCGCTGAGTATTTCAGTCGTGTACTGCCACTGTCCTACAAGACGCTGGTCATCATCCTGGCTGCGTTTTCCCTGTTGGTGTCCAACCTGGGCCTCACCAAGCTGATCGCGTTCTCGATCCCGGTGCTGACGGCGATCTACCCGCCGTGCATCGCCCTGGTGGCGCTGAGCTTCTGCAAGGACTTCTGGCACGAGCAAGGCCGCATTGTCGGCCCGGTGATGCTGGTGTCGTTCATTTTCGGCCTGATCGACGCCCTCAAGGGCGCGGGTCTTGCGGATTGGATGCCTTCCCAATTGGCCCACTTGCCGCTGAGCGAGCAAGGGCTGGCCTGGCTGGTGCCTTCGGTGATGACCCTGGTGGTCGCCGTGGTCTGTGACCGTATGTTGGGCAAGCGCCAGGAAGCCCTGGCCTAAGCTTATCCGGCCCGTCACAAGCAGGCCGATCGAGCAGGAAACCGAAATGCCCCGTATCAATCGATACGGGGCATTTTTTATGGGGGAATGCGGTGCCTTTTCTTCTGCGCTAACGTCGAAGGGTTGCTCAATCCACTTGTAGGGGCGAGCTTGCTCGCGAAGAACCTCAGAGCAACGCGTTTATCCAGAAAACACGCGCCACTATTCGCGTCCTTCGCGAGCAAGCTCGCTCCTACAAGGGATACGGTGTCCCTGCCACTACATCACAAGGACCTGCATGTCGTTCATCCAAGCCAACCTGATCCACATCCTCGCTGCCCTCTGGTTTGTTATCTGCTGGGGGGGCTACACCCGGTACGCGACATGGAAGGGCCGCGATACCGCGTGCCTGGCCAGCGTGCTGCACCTGTATCGTGAAGACTGGATGCGCCGCATGTTGCTGCGCGATAACCGCATTGCCGATGCCAGCGTGATTGGTAACCTGGAGCGCAATGCATCGTTTTTCGCTTCGAGCACGCTGATTATCCTGGCCGGTATTCTCACGGTACTCGGCGCTTCGGAAAGGGCGTTGTCACTGCTGGCGGATATCCCGATGGTACAGCAGGCTTCCCAGGGGATGTCGGAAATCAAGTTGCTTTGCCTGGCGCTGGTGTTCGTCTACGCGTTCTTCACGTTCAGCTGGTGCATGCGCCAATACAACTTTGCGGCCGTTCTGGTGGGGTCGGCCCCCATGGTCGGTGAGCGCCAGGTGTCCGAACAGGAGCGCAAGGCTTTTGCGGCCCGGGCTGCCCGGGTTATTTCCATGGCGGCCAACCAGTTCAACTTTGGCCTGCGTTCTTATTATTTCGGGATGACCATGTTGGCCTGGTTCGTCAGCCCCTGGTTGTTCATGTTGATGAGTGCCGGTGTCGTGTTTGTGCTGTATCGCCGGGAGTTTCACTCCGACGTTCTCGACGTGATGGTCTATACCCCTACAGAGGCACCGTTGCCCGAGGTGAATAAAGAGGCTGCTTGATGA
Source organism: Pseudomonas moorei (assembly GCF_008801475.1). Taxonomy (GTDB): domain Bacteria; phylum Pseudomonadota; class Gammaproteobacteria; order Pseudomonadales; family Pseudomonadaceae; genus Aquipseudomonas; species Aquipseudomonas moorei. The sequence goes on from NZ_VZPP01000004.1 coordinate 165,284, forward strand.
GTATTCCATTCTGGTGTGTGTTTATCAGTGCCTTGCTGATTTATATCGCGCGAATACCCGTGACCAAGGCTATGAAGGAGCAGGGCGGTTACAACAATCACCTGCCGCGCCAGCAGCAGGGGCAACTGACTGGCTTGGGGGCTCGTGCGTTGGCGGCTCACCAGAATAGTTTTGAAGCCTTCATATTGTTTGCAGTGGGTGTGCTGATGGCGCACACCACGCAAACGGCGGGATGGCTCATTGATTGGCTGGCGATCATCTTTGTCATCTCGCGAGTGATCTATTTGCTGTGTTACTGGAAAGATCTGACATGGCAGCGCAGCCTGGTTTGGCTGGTGGGATTGGTCTGTTCGCTATTGCTGATGATTAGTCCGACTTTTCGAACGATTTTGCTCTAACGAGGTTATGGCTAATCATATTGCAGGCAAAAAAAACCCGCACTTGGCGGGTTTTCTTTATCACGCTAAAAACCGTTTCAGTTTTTAGGCGCGGCTTCTTTTGCCGCTGCTTCGTTCGATTCAGCCTGAGCTTTGGCAGCTTCAGCGTTTTCTTTCGCAGCGTCGTTCACTTTATCCTGAGCTTTGTTCATGTCTTGCTGAGCTTGCTCAGCATGTTTGGCGGCATCTTGAGCTTTGTCCTCGGATTTTTTATCGCAGGCAGCGAGACCGAGGGAAGCGGTCAACATCAAGGCAATAGCTAAAGTCTTACGCATGGGGTGTTTCTCCTTATGGAAAATATCTACTGGCCTTTCGAGCGCAGCCATCAAGGTTAAGTTCCTCAAAACGTTCAGATATATAAGTTTGTTCTAATGCGGAACTTTTGCCGGGACCGTTACTTCACTGCTCGAATTTTTAAATGTGAGTTTCTATCAAATGGCCGAAAACCCCGTTTTTGAGCGCGCCACACGATTCTTGTCGGCACTGCGCCATTGCCAGGTCCTTGGGCTGCGCGTTCACAGTGCCAGCAGCGAAGGGCTGACGGTGGTGCTGCCCTATAGCCCGCAAATCGTCGGAAATCCGCAAACCGGAGTCATCCATGGCGGTGCGCTGACCACACTGATGGACACCGCCTGCGGCATGTCCACCCTCTGTGTACTGCCGGAGTTCGAGGTCTGCCCGACCCTCGACCTGCGCATCGACTACATGCACGCCGCCGAGCCGAATAAAGATGTCTTCGGTTTCGCCCAGTGCTACCGCGTGACCACCGATGTGATCTTTGCCCGCGGCTTCGCCTATCAGGACGATCCAGAGCAGCCCGTTGCCCACGTGGTGGGCACCTTCATGCGGATGGGCAAGGGCATCAAGGGCGCCAAAGGCTTTGGTGGTGCGATCTCAGGAGGCGCAAAAAATGACTGATTCCTTCAAGGAGCAACTGCGGCTGGCTCATGAGCGGGGCGACTATGCCGTGCTGTTGCAGCGCATTCCCTATGCCACGCTGATCGGCGTCGAATGCTCGCGGGTGGGGGACGAACTGTTGTTTCGTCTGCCGGCCAACAAGGACAACATCGGCAATCCCTTATTGCCGGCCATCCACGGCGGAGTGATTGCCGGTTTCATGGAGCTTGCTGCTGCGCTGCACCTGCTGGTGTTCACCGGGTCGCCAGGTGTGCCGAAGATTATCGACTTCTCCCTCGACTATCTGCGCGCCGGGCAGTTTCGCGATACCTGGGCCCGATGCCAGGTATGTCGCCAGGGACGCCGGGTCGCCAACGTCGCAATCACCGCCTGGCAAAGTACCGAAACGGAACCCATCGCCACGGCCCGGGCACATTTCAAACTTGAGGAGCCCTTGAAATCCTGAACACCGCCCCCAACTCTGATCACATCCCGCTGCTGGCCCTCAGGGTCGCGGCTTAGCCATCTGATTGGAGTTTGATGACCATGAGTGTGGAAACTCAAAAGGAAACCCTGGGCTTCCAGACCGAGGTGAAGCAACTGCTGCACCTCATGATCCATTCGCTGTATTCCAACAAGGAAATTTTCCTTCGCGAACTGATCTCGAACGCCTCTGACGCTGTAGACAAATTACGTTTCGAAGCGCTGTCCAAGCCAGAACTGCTGGAAGGCGGCGCCGAACTGAAAATCCGTGTGAGCTTCGACAAGGACGCCAAGACCGTCACCCTCGAAGACAACGGTATTGGCATGAGCCGTGAGGATGCGATCACGCACCTGGGCACCATCGCCAAATCCGGCACCGCCGACTTCATGAAACACCTGACCGGTGACCAGAAGAAAGACTCGCACCTGATCGGCCAGTTCGGTGTCGGTTTCTACTCTGCTTTCATCGTCGCTGACAAAGTCGACGTGTACAGCCGTCGTGCCGGCAGCGCCGCCAGCGAAGGCGTGCACTGGTCTTCCAAGGGTGAAGGCGACTTCGAAGTTGCAACCATCGATAAAGCCGAGCGCGGCACCCGTATCGTCCTGCACCTGAAATCCGGTGAAGACGAGTTCGCCGATGGCTGGCGCCTGCGCAACATCATCAAGAAGTATTCCGACCACATCGCCTTGCCGATCGAGTTGCCCAAAGAAGTGGCCGCCGTTGAAGGCGAAGAGAAGCCGGCCGCCGAATGGGAAACCGTCAACCGCGCCAGCGCCCTGTGGACCCGTCCGCGTACCGAGATCAAGGACGAGGAATACCAGGAGTTCTACAAGCACATCGCTCACGACTTCGAAAATCCGCTGAGCTGGAGCCACAACAAGGTCGAAGGCAAGCTGGAATACAGCTCGCTGTTGTACGTGCCGGCCCGTGCTCCGTTCGACCTGTACCAGCGTGAAGCGCCGAAAGGCCTGAAGCTGTACGTGCAGCGTGTGTTCGTCATGGACCAGGCTGAGTCGTTCCTGCCGCTGTACCTGCGCTTCATCAAGGGTGTGGTCGACTCCAATGACCTGTCGCTGAACGTGTCGCGGGAAATCCTGCAGAAAGACCCGATCATTGACTCCATGAAGTCGGCGCTGACCAAGCGCGTTCTGGACATGCTGGAAAAACTGGCGAAGAACGAGCCTAAGCAATACAAAGGCTTCTGGAAAAACTTCGGCCAGGTCATGAAAGAAGGTCCGGCAGAAGACTTCGCCAACAAAGAGAAAATCGCTGGCCTGCTGCGGTTCGCATCGACCAACGGTGACGACGGCGAGCAAGTGGTGGGTCTGGCCGATTACCTGGCTCGCGCCAAGGAAGGTCAGGACAAGATCTACTACCTGACCGGCGAAACCTACGCGCAGGTCAAGAACAGCCCGCACCTGGAAGTCTTCCGCAAGAAAGGCATCGAAGTGCTGCTGCTGACCGACCGTATCGACGAGTGGCTGATGAGCTACCTCAACGACTTCGACGGCAAGAGCTTTGTTGACGTGGCACGCGGTGACCTGGACCTGGGCAACCTGGATTCGGAAGAGGACAAAAAGGCCGCGGAAGAAGTCGCCAAGTCCAAGGAAGGTCTGGTTGAGCGTCTGAAAACTGCGCTGGGCGAATCCGTTGCCGAAGTTCGGGTTTCCCATCGCCTTACCGATTCCCCTGCGATTCTGGCCATCGGCGAGCAGGACCTGGGCCTGCAAATGCGTCAGATCCTGGAAGCCAGCGGGCAGAAGGTTCCGGATTCGAAACCGATCTTCGAATTCAACCCGGCTCACCCGCTGATCGAGAAGCTCGACAACGAGCAGAGCGACGAACGCTTCGGCGACCTGTCGCACATCCTCTTCGATCAGGCGGCCCTGGCGGCCGGCGACAGCTTGAAGGATCCGGCGGCGTACGTGCGTCGTCTGAACAAGCTATTGGTTGAGCTGTCGGCTTAACTGCGTTGTAGAAAAACCCGCTTCGGCGGGTTTTTTCATTCTGGTGTTTAACAATCAGGAGTCAGAAATGAGCCAAATCACTGTACGTTCCGTTGCCTATCAAATTGACGGTCAGCCTTACGAAAGCCGTCTGGCTTTTGACGCCGACCTTAAGGGCCCGCGTCCGGGCCTGTTGATGGCGCCGAACTGGATGGGCGTCAGCGCTGGCGCCGAGGAAATCGCCAGGTCGGTGGCGGCCAAGGGGTACGTGGTACTGATCGCTGATCTTTACGGCCAATCGATTCGTCCACAGAACAACGATGAAGCGGGCGCGGCGATGATGCCGTTGAAGAACGACCGTCCATTGTTGCGCAAGCGTATGCAAGCAGCGTTCGAACAGCTGCAAAGCCAGGGCGAAGTGGCCGTTGATACCTCGAAGCTGGCCACGTTCGGTTTCTGCTTTGGTGGATGCTGCGCGCTGGAGTTGGCCCGTACCGGTGCGCCGGTGAAAGCGGCAGTCTCCTTCCATGGCACCCTCGACACCCCGGACGTCAATGATGCGAAAAACATCAAGGGTAAGGTGTTGGTCCTGCATGGTGCTTCCGATCCGTTGGTGCCGAAAGAGCAACTGCCGGCGTTTGAAGAGGAAATGAATGCCGCAGGCGTGGATTGGCAGCTGCTGAGCTACGGCGGCGCGTTCCATTCATTCACCGATCCGCATGCAAATGTGCCGGGCATGATGATGTATAACGCCAAGGTTGCTGCTCGGGCGTTTACCTCGATGCACAACTTGCTGGATGAAGTGTTCAAGGGCTGATGTTGTCCGGCATTGGCTAATGCAGTGCCCGGGCTGGCCTCTTCGCGGGCAAGCCCGCTCCCACAGGAGCTGATGGCGTTCGCATAATTTGTGACTCACCTCGAACCCTGCGGGAGCTGGCTTGCCAGCGAAGGCGACCTGCCAAGCGATACAAAACTACGGCAATTCGATCCGCTCGACTTCCCCCGGCACCGTAGGCCAATCCCCGGCCGCCCAGCGTCGGCGCGCTTCATCGATAGCTGCCGGATCGCTCGCCACAAAATTCCAGTTGATCCGTCGCGGACCATCCAGCGGGGCACCGCCAAACAACACTGCATGACAGTCGCTTTCGGCGAACAAAGTCATTTCCTCCCCTTCAGGCAAGACCACCAGTGCATGGGGCTCCAAAGTCTCGCCGTCCAGTTGCACCTCGCCGCTCAAGACATACAGCGCACGTTCTTCATGTTCGGTGGGGATCAGCAGCGTCGTCGCCGATTGCAGGGTCAACTCCGCGTAGAGCGTCGGAGACAGTACGGGTACCGGCGATTCCAGGCAGAAGCCTGTCCCGGCAATCATGCGGATTTTCACTCCCAGGTTCTCGCTGACCGGCAGTGTGGCGGCCGGGTGATGGCTGTAATGCCCAGGACCTTGTTCATGATCCTTGGGCGAGGCCAGCCAGATCTGCAGGCCGTGCATCGTAAAGCCGTTTTCCTTGAGCGCCTCTGGCGTGCGCTCGACATGGGCAATCGCGCTGCCAGCGGTCATCCAGCTGACATCGCCGGTATCCACCACCTGATCGGAGCCGAGGCTGTCCTTGTGCTGAATCTGCCCCTGGAACAGGTAGGTGAGGGTGGAGAGGCCGATGTGCGGATGTTGGCGGATGTTGATGCCTTTGCCCGGCGGGTAGCGGGTTTCCAGCATATGGTCGAAAAACACAAAGGGTCCGACGCTGCGGCATTTGGCGGACGGCAGTGGACGAAGAATCGGCTGGCCCTCGACATCTTCGGCGCGGGGGCGGATCACGAGCGGAGTGTTCATGGTGCATTCCAGGCTGGGGCGGGTGATGCGTTCGAGCATAACCCGCTTGTGCAGCCCTTGCCGCTATTGGCTGAACGCACCCTCGGACAAATGGGTTTCGATGCTGACGTCGCTGGTGGTCATCAACTTGTGAATCGGGCAACGGTCGGCCACGCGGTGCAGTTCTTCGCGCTGGGCGTCGGTGAGTACGCCCTTGAGGGTCAGTTTGACGTGCAGTGCGTATTGGCCTTTCTGCTCCTGGCTGTTGTCGCGCTTGACCTCGACCCCGACTCCGGTCAGCGGAATGTCTTTTTTCTTCGCGTAAAGCTTCAGGGTCAGGGCCTTGCAGGCACCGAGGGCAGCGTCGAAATAGTCATGGGGTTCAGGGGCCGAGCCTTCGCCGCCTGCCGAAGGTGGTACATCGGCAAATAGCTCGTGGTCATCAATCTGGACGCTGTGACGAAAGCCTTCGCTGGAGACGGTGTTCACGGTAACTGTCATGGGAAACCTCGCAGGCAACTGGATATTTATTCGATCAAAAAAGACCTCGAAGGTATAGAGCATTCTTGAGGATGCGTGTTCAGGTTGATTTGCCAATCGTGGATTTGACGCTGAATCGTTACTGCCTGTTGAACGTAGTAGTAAGGCTCTTTGATATCACTTTTTCGTCTTACGCAAATTTTCAACAGTCCGATACCGTCTAAGAGACCAGCTGCCTGACGCAGCGCTTTTGGAAGGAACCAGGGGAATGAGTATCAGAAGTCTCAATATTGCGCCGCGCGCGAGTCTGGGTTTTGGCCTGTTGGCGTTGATGGTTTTTGGCTTGGGGGTATTTGCGCTGCTGCAAATGTCGAACATGCGGGCGCAGTCCGATCAAGTCGATGACAACTGGCTGCCCAGCGTGATGGCAGTCGGAGATATGAGTCAGGACATGTTGCGACTGCGAGCGCTGACCATGCGCTTGCTGATCAATCGCGATCCGCAGGCGCAGGCGCAGAATGTCAGCAAAATCAACGAACTTAAAAGTGTTCTCGACCAAGCCCAGCAACGCTACGACAAGTTGATCGTGCTGCCGGAGGAGCGTGCGTTGTTCGATCGCTTCAAAGCGGCCGAGCGCAAGTATCTGCAATTTCAGAGTCAGGTGATGGCCGAAGCTACCCAGGGACGGATGGATGAGGCGGCGGCCATTCTCAACGGCGAGATGAATCCGTTGGCCGATGAGATCACCGTAGCCCTCAAGGAGCTGGTTGCACTCAATCAGAACAACGCCAATCTGGCGACAGAGGCCGGGCGTCAGGTGTTCAACCAGTCGCGGGTCTGGGTGGGGGTGATGATCGGTGTGAGCGCGCTGATCACCATTGGCCTGGCGCTCCTGTTGACTCGCAGTATCGTGTTGCCGCTGTCGCAATCGCTGAAAGTGGCCGAGGTGGTTGCTGGCGGCGATCTGACCGGTGTCATCAACATCACCGGCAAGGACGAACCCGCACGGTTGCTGCATGCGCTCAAGAGCATGCAACAGAGCCTGCGTGAAACCATTCAACGCATCTCCGATTCATCCAGCCAATTGGCCTCGGCCTCGGAAGAGCTCAGTTGCGTCACGGAAGACGCCACTCGTGGCCTGCATCAGCAAAGCCTGGAAATCGAGCAGGCGGCCACGGCGGTCAATCAGATGACCGCCGCCGTGGAGGAAGTGGCGAGCAATGCGGCGGCGACCTCGCAGGCCTCTCGCGAGTCCGACCGCATTGCCCAGCATGGTCGTGAGCAGGTGCATCAGACGGTGTTGTCGATCCAGTCGCTGGCCGAGGACGTCACCACCAATGTCACTCAGGTCGAGGATCTGGCGCAGAAGGTACATGGCATCACCAAAGTGCTGGACGTGATTCGCGCGATTGCCGAGCAGACCAATCTGCTGGCGTTGAATGCCGCGATTGAAGCCGCGCGGGCGGGGGAAGCGGGGCGCGGGTTTGCGGTGGTCGCCGATGAAGTGCGGGCGCTGGCGCATCGCACCCAGCAGTCGACCCGGGAGATCGAGCAGATGATCGCGGGCATCCAGCAAGGCACCGATCTGGCTGTCAGCTCGATGCAGCACAGCAATACCCGTGCGCGCTCTACACTGGAGGCGGCGAAAGCGGCGGGCGAAGCACTGGAGGACATCGCTTCGGCATTCACCCTGATCAACGAGCGCAACATCGTGATTGCCAGCGCTTCCGAGGAGCAGGCGGCCGTGGCACGGGAAGTGGATCGAAACCTGACGAACATCCGCGATCTGGCGCTGCAAAGCTCGGCGGGGGCGAATCAGACCAGTGCCGCGAGTCAGGAGTTGTCACGCCTGGCGGTGGATCTGAATACGATGGTGGCGCGGTTTTCGGTCTAGGTGCCAGAAAAAAAAAGCCCCGCGATGGCGGGGCGTGTTTGTCGGCTGGCGTAGATCAAATGTGTTGAGGGGGCTTGCCCCCTCGCCACAGGGATCAGCTGCCTTTGACGGTCTTGCCGTTGACCTTGCCGTCCAGGAGCATGATGTTGTACTCCTTGCCGTCGGTTTCGACCTGTTGCAGACGAACCAGCAGGTAGTCCCAATCCTTGGCGAACCACATCACGGTGATGCGTTTGTTCTGTGTCGGGTCGCGCACACGTTCGACCTTGATCGCATCGATCATGCCGGCCTTGGTGTCGACTTTTTCAGTGCCCAATACGCGGAAGTCATAGGTATCGACATCACTGCCGTCGACCACCTGATAGTTCATGCTTTTCTTGCCGGCGGCGACGTCTTCCTGCAAGGCCAGCTGATAGCTGGATTTGTCGAGCATGCCACGGTTCAGCGGAACCTTGACTGCATCACCGCGATCGGTGCCGGTGATCATTTTGGTGTTCCAGTCGAAATCCAGGTCCGACTTCTTGGCCTTGCCCAGGCCGCCTCGTTCAAAGTGGTAGGACTGTGGCAGCAAGGTGTCTTTGTCCAGGGTCAGCGTACTTTCTTCGGTGAGGCTGGCGATCATCATCGAAGCCTTGAAGCTGAGCTTCCAGACACCATTCGCTTCCTGGGTCAGGCTGCGTTCGGCGGTGCCGCTCATGGGTAACTGCTTCCAGTCTGCGGTGTAGCTGGCGGAGAAAGGTTGAAGGTCCGCAGCCTGCGCGAATGGCAAGGCGAGCAGAGCACAAGCGAAGAGCAGGGCACGACGCATAAAATCTCCTAGGTTCGAATCAAGTGGCCGCTGGCCGCGAGTAACTGTCCATCCAGTAAAGCACCTTGCTCGCCGAGCGATAACCGGCCTTCGGCGAACCAGCGGACGGCCAACGGGTAGATCAGGTGTTCCTGAACATGGACCCGCTGAGCGAGGCTCTGCGGCGAGTCGTGTAACTCTACCGGTATTACTGCCTGTACGACCAGTGGTCCGCCATCGAGTTCCTCGGTGACAAAGTGTACGGAGCAGCCGTGTTCGGTATCACCGGCTTCCAGCGCTCGCTGATGAGTGTGCAAGCCTTTGTATTTGGGCAGCAGCGAGGGATGGATATTGAGCAGGCGTCCTTGATAGTGGCGCACGAAGCCGGCACTGAGGATGCGCATGAAACCGGCCAGAACCACGAGTTGGGGATTGTAGGCGTCGATCAGTTCGATCAGCGCGGCATCGAAGGCCTCGCGGCCTTCGAAAGCCTTGTGATCCAGGGTGCGGGTGTCGATGCCCGCGTCCCTGGCGCGTTGCAGGCCGTAGGCGTCGGCGCGGTTGGAGATCACCGCAGCGATGCGGACCGGGCTGTCGCCGGTCCGCGTGCTGTCGATCAAGGCCTGCAAGTTACTGCCGGTGCCGGACAACAGCACCACAACATCACAGGTCTTGGGCATCAGTGAGCCTTGAGGTTCTTCAGTTCAACCTGGGCTGCGCCTTCGGCAGCAGTGGAGATCTGACCGATGACCCATGGCTGCTCGCCGGCTTCACGCAGGACCTTCAGGGCAGCTTCCACATGCTCTTGCGCCACGCAGATGACCATGCCCACGCCGCAGTTCAGTACGCGGTGCATTTCGTTCTCGTCGACGTTGCCTTTCTCTTGCAGCCAGTCGAACACCGCCGGACGGGTCCAGCTTGCCACGTCAACCACTGCCTGAGCGCCTTTTGGCAGGACACGCGGGATGTTGTCCAGCAGGCCGCCACCGGTGATGTGGGCCATGGCTTTGACCGCGCCGGTTTCCTTGATCAGCTTGAGCAACGGCTTGACGTAGATGCGGGTAGGGGCCATCAGCAGGTCGGTCAGCGGCTTGCCGTCGAGCTGGGTGTTTTCGATGTCGGCACCGGAGACTTCGATGATCTTGCGGATCAGCGAGTAACCGTTGGAGTGCGGGCCGGACGACGGCAGGGCGAGCAGGGCATCGCCCGCCGCGACTTTGGAGCCGTCGATGATTTCGGATTTTTCCACGACGCCGACGCAGAAGCCGGCGAGGTCATAGTCTTCGCCTTCGTACATGCCAGGCATTTCAGCGGTTTCGCCGCCAACCAGGGAGCAGCCGGACAGTTCGCAGCCTGCACCGATGCCGGTCACGACCTGGGCCGCGGTGTCGACATTCAGTTTGCCGGTGGCGTAGTAGTCGAGGAAGAACAGCGGCTCGGCGCCGCACACCACCAGGTCGTTGACGCACATGGCAACCAGGTCGATGCCGATGCTGTCGTGCTTGTTCAGGTTCAATGCCAGGCGCAGTTTGGTGCCGACGCCGTCAGTACCGGAAACCAGCACGGGCTGCTTGTAGCCAGCCGGGATTTCGCAGAGGGCGCCAAAACCGCCCAGGCCGCCCATGACTTCCGGGCGCGCAGTGCGCTTGGCGACGCTCTTGATGCGTTCGACCAATGCTTCACCGGCGTCGATGTCTACACCGGCGTCCTTGTAGCTCAGGGAGGGTTGCTTGCTCATGATCCAGGCCTTTAGGGGGGATTCAGGGGTAACGACCGAGTTCAGCGGGGCCGCCGAAACCGACGAGGGCGATTGCCTCACGCGAATTTCGAAAGTGCCCGGCTGTTGCCGGTCTGCGAAGGCGCGCGATTTTATCAGGCTTGAAGGGCAGCGGCCATCCTCAGGCCGACGGCAGGGGCATATCCGCCTAAAAAAACCGCATTTGCCCCGTGTTACTGGCATCCTTTACGCCTGCACAAGCTATCGCCATTAAGCGTCTATCGTTATGACAGTGCGAAAACTTACTCAGGACGTGTGAATGTTTTGCGCCGGGCGATGGTCACAGCCTTGCTCGATCGTCTTCATGCGGTCTGTTCCAGCCGCTCTTGTCGTCAGGAATCTTCCATGCGTTTTTGTAAATTCTTGTTTGTGGGCTGTTTGTCGCTGGTCAGTCTGGCCAGCCATGCCGAAACCGTCAAAGGCCTCTATCAGGTGCGCGAGCCCGTCAGCAGTCAGACGCAGGAGGAGCGTGATCAAGCGACTCAGCGCGCGCTGGATACGCTGGTGTTGCGCCTGACCGGCGACCCCAAGGCGGCGCAAAATCCGGGGCTGGCAGCGATTCGCAAAGACCCGCAGCAAATCATCAGTCAGTACGGATTCGATGCCGGCCCGCCGCAAGTGCTGAAAGTCGATTTCGACCCGACAACCACCGAGCAGGCGTTGCGCCGCGCCGGGCTGGCCTTGTGGGGCGCCAACCGGCCATCGATCCTCGGCTGGTGGTTGAACGACTCCGCGGAGGGTTCAAGCCTGGTGGGCGATGGCCAGGCCAGTGCGGCGCCTTTGCGTCGAGCCGCGCAACACCGTGGCCTGCCGTTGCGTCTGCCGCTGGCGGATCTGAACGAGCAGGTGGTCGCCACCGCACCGAATCTGGAAAGCTCCGATCCGGCAGCGTTGCGTGCCGCCTCGGAGCGTTATAGCGCCGACGCTGTGCTGGCGGTGCATGCCCGTGAAGAGGGCGGCCAATGGCAGGCCAAATGGCATTTGTGGCTGGGCGACCAGAAAGAGGCCGGCAGCGTACAGGGTGCCGATCAGGCCGCCGTGGCGGATGCGGTGATGCTGGCGGTCAATGAACGTCTGGCGCCTCGATTCGTCGCCAGGGCCGGGGCTTCGACGCAGCAGTTGCTGGAAGTGCAGGGCATGAATCTTGAGCGCTATGCGACGCTCGGACGTTTGCTGGAACCTTTTGGCGGGCGGCCACAGAGTGTCGACGGCGACCGGATTCTGTATCGGGTCAATGGCAGTGTCGATCAATTGCGGGCGCAATTGTCGCTCGCCAAATTGCAGGAGGTGGCCGCTGCGCCGACCCCGGTCCCGGTCGCTCCGGCCCAACCTTCGACAGGTTCGGCCCCGGCCGCGGCGCCCGCTCCGGTGGTGACGCCGCAGTTGCATTTTCGCTGGTAGATATTCTTTCTTTATATAGAAGCAATGGAGTGGTTCATGGCCGATACGCGGCGTTGGTTCTGGTTGGGTGGCGTTGTTTTTATCTGCGCGTTTGTCTGGTTGTTGCATCCGATCCTCACGCCGTTCCTGGTGGCGTTACTGTTGGCCTACCTGTTCGATCCGTTGGTCGATCGTCTGGAAAAGGCCGGTTTGTCCCGGACCCTGGGCGTGGTCGCGGTGTTCGCGCTGTTTACCCTGATCTTCACCACGTTGCTGCTGGTCCTGGTGCCGCTGCTCGCCAAGCAACTGTTCCGCTTGTATGAGCTGGCACCGCAGATGCTCGACTGGTTGCAGCACACCGCCCTGCCATGGGCGCAATCGAAGTTCGGTTTGTCGGAAGGCTTCTGGAAATTCGACAAGCTCAAGGCCGCGATCAGCGAGCATATGGGTCAGACCACCGACATCGTCGGTGTGGTGCTGAGCCAGGCCACGGCATCCGGCCTGGCATTGATTGGCTGGCTGGCGAATCTGGTGTTGATCCCGGTCGTCAGTTTCTATCTGCTGCGGGACTGGGACCTGATGATGGCCAAGATTCGCAGCCTGCTGCCGCGTGATCGTGAAGAGCGCGTGGTGTTGCTGGCCGGTGAATGCCATGAAGTGCTCGGAGCGTTTGTCCGTGGCCAGTTGCTGGTGATGGTGGCGCTGGGTGTGATCTACGCCGCAGGTCTGATGCTGGTGGGGCTGGAGCTGGGGCTGTTGATCGGCCTGATTGCCGGTCTGGCGGCCATTGTGCCGTACATGGGGTTTGTCATCGGGATCGGCGCGGCGCTGATCGCGGGCCTGTTTCAGTTTGGTGGCGATCTGTACCCCATGGTCGGGATCGTCGCAGTGTTCATGGTGGGGCAGGCGCTGGAGGGAATGGTGCTGACGCCATTGTTGGTGGGAGACCGGATTGGCCTGCATCCGGTGGCGGTGATTTTCGCGATTCTGGCCGGTGGCGAGCTGTTCGGTTTTACCGGCGTGCTGCTGGCGCTGCCGGTTGCCGCTGTGATCATGGTGCTGGTTCGCCATGTGCATGATTTATATAAGGATTCTGATATGTACAGCGGCGTCGACGAGCCAGAGCTCTAGGTCTGGTCGCAGGTAGCCCGGTTCGATGCCGGGCTGCCGTCCGCACCGCCAAAGAAACTGTCATAAAACCGGGGCACCAACGCAAACCTTTGATTTTGCATGTGGTCTGTCGCATTGTGCGGTCGGCTTCACGGGTATAAACTTCGCAAACTTTACACAGAGGCCACTAACGGTTCCTTTGGAACTGTTCAGTCAGCATGAAACCGATTCAGCTGCCCCTAGGTGTGCGTCTGCGTGACGACGCCACCTTTATCAACTACTACCCAGGCGCCAATGCCGCTGCACTCGGCTATGTCGAGCGGCTATGCGAAGCCGACGCCGGCTGGACCGAAAGCCTGATTTACCTCTGGGGCAAGGACGGGGTAGGGCGTACGCATCTTTTGCAGGCGGCCTGCCTGCGCTTCGAGCAGTTGGGCGAACCGGCGGTCTACCTGCCATTGGCCGAGTTGCTGGATCGCGGTATTGAAATCCTCGACAACCTTGAACAGTACGAACTGGTCTGCCTGGATGATCTGCAGGCAGTGGCCGGGAAGGCCGACTGGGAAGAAGCGCTGTTCCATCTGTTCAATCGCCTGCGCGACAGTGGCCGGCGCCTGCTGATTGCCGCATCGACATCTCCACGTGAACTGCCGGTGAAGCTGGCGGACCTCAAGTCCCGCCTGACCCTGGCGTTGATCTTCCAGATGCGTCCGCTGTCCGACGAAGACAAGTTGCGTGCCCTGCAACTGCGCGCGTCGCGTCGGGGGCTGCACCTGACCGACGAAGTCGGACATTTTATCTTGACCCGCGGCACTCGCAGCATGAGCGCGCTATTCGAGTTGCTCGAGCGACTCGATCAGGCCTCCCTCCAGGCACAGCGCAAGCTGACAATTCCCTTCTTGAAAGAGACGCTTGGCTGGTAGAAAAAAGCCGGGAATGCCAAGGCTGGCGGGGCTTTCGGCATATTTCAGGCGCCAGAAAATCCGCCTTCCTACAGGGTTGTAGGCTGCGCAGGTGTCTAAATTGGGCTTAAGCGCTTAGATGTTGGCGAGAAACTGAAAAGTCACAAAAAGTTCGATTGAATTTGCAAATGAGGTTGATAGCGGGCATAGTCTCGACTTCTTTACAACTATCAGCCACGGTCGTGCCCATGCTAAAGCGCTTCGCACCCCTCGTGCCTCTCGCACTCGTCACCCTGTTGTTCGGTTGCGCTGCTCACACTCCGGTGTCCCAGCAGGACCAACAGGTTAAAAATAGTGTTACCGCCCAATCTTCCGCTCGTTATCAGGAAGCTCTTTTCCAGGAAGAGACGGCCACCGAAAAAGAACTGGCTGCCTTCGCTGATGGCAAGTCCTACAAACTGCCGGTTCTGGCCGACAGTATCCTCGAACGTGGCATGTCCCTGATCGGTACCCGTTACCGTTTCGGCGGTACCTCTGAAGCCGGTTTCGATTGCAGTGGTTTCATCGGCTATCTGTTCCGCGAAGAAGCGGGCATGAACCTGCCACGTTCCACTCGCGAAATGATCAACGTGGACGCGCCACTGGTGGCTCGCAGCAAGCTTGAGCCTGGTGACCTGCTGTTCTTCGCGACCAACGGTCGTCGCGGTCGTGTCAGTCACGCAGGGATCTACCTGGGTGACAACCAGTTCATCCACTCCAGCAGCCGCAAAAGCGGTGGCGTGCGGATTGATAGCCTGGGCGACAGCTACTGGAGCAAGACCTTCATCGAAGCCAAGCGTGCACTCGCCATGGCACCGAATGCTGAACCGATCGTCACTGCACGCAAGTAAGCGGACATTTCTAAGGCGAACTTAAAGTCTTACTTGAAGTTTGCCACATAAGCGCTAGAATCTGATCCATGAATGATGGCAAACCGCCTGCGTGACGCGCAGGCGGTTTTGTTTTCTGCGCCCCCAGCAGAAAAAAGCCGCAGCCAGATCAGGATGTTCTGCTTATGTCGACGTCGGCCCGCCTCACAATCATGCTTTTCGCAGCGCTGCTCAGTGCGTGTGCCAGCCGCACGCCGCCACCTGCGCCTGTGGTTCGCGCTCCCATTATTTTCGGTTCTTCCCAGGCCTTTTCGCCTGAAGCGGAGGATGTGCTGTTCCGCGCGTTGGGACTGGTGGGGACGCCTTATCGCTGGGGTGGCAACACGCCGGATTCCGGCTTTGATTGCAGTGGGTTGATCGGCTATGTGTACCGCGATGTCGCCGGCATTTCCCTGCCGCGCACCACGCGGGAAATGATCTCCATGCAAGCGGCCGATGTGGGCAAGGAAGGCCTGCAGACCGGTGATCTGATCTTCTTTGCCACCAATGGCGGTTCACAGGTCAGTCATGCGGGCATCTACGTCGGCGAAGGCCGCTTCGTGCATGCACCTGCCACCGGCGGCACAGTCAAGCTCGACAGCTTGTCCAAGGCGTATTGGCAGAAAGCCTACCTGAGCGCCAAGCGTGTCCTGCAACCGGAACACCTGGCGCGCAACCCGTAATTGCCAGAGAGTGCTCTCATGACCGCTCGCACGCTCAATCTCGACGACTCGCTCTATCACTACCTGCTCGACGTATCCCTGCGCGAAACGCCGCTGCTCAAGCGCTTGCGCGACGAAACCCAGGCGCTGCCCATGGCGCGCTGGCAAGTGGCGCCGGAGCAGGGTCAGTTTCTTGCATTGCTGGTGAAACTCACCGGTGCCCGACGTCTGCTGGAAATCGGCACCTTCACCGGTTACAGCGCGCTGTGCATGGCCGCGGCATTGCCCGATGACGGCTCATTGATCTGCTGCGACATGCCGGGTGACTACAACGCCACCGCACGCCGTTACTGGCAGGAGGCCGGGCTGGCCGGGCGAATCGATCTGCGTCTGGCACCTGCGCTGCAAACCCTGGACGAACTGGAACGGCAAGGGCAGGACGGGCGGTTCGATCTGGTATTCATCGACGCCGACAAGGCCAATTACCCCACTTATCTCGAGCACGCGCTGCGACTGCTGCGGGTGGGTGGCTTGGCGATATTCGATAACACGCTGTGGAGCGGGCGGGTGCTGGAAGAAAATCCGCAGAGTGCAGATACCCGAGCCATCCAGGCACTCAACCGTGCCTTGAAGGATGACTCGCGGGTGGATCTGTCGTTGTTGCCGCTGGGCGATGGGCTCACGCTTTGCCGCAAACGCTGATCCCTTGTGGTTCCATGTGGGAGCGGGCTTGACGTGTCATTATTTAGCCGCTGAAACCCGCCAAACCTTGTTCCCCACATCATCTGCCACCAACAAGTCGCCCTGCTGATCGATCACCACGCCCACCGGCCGGCCCATGGCTTTTTCTTCGTTATTGAGGAAGCCCGTGAGTACGTCCACCGGCTGCCCGCTGGGTTTACCGGCGCTGAACGGTACGAAGATCACTTTGTAGCCACTGTGCGGCTTGCGGTTCCATGAGCCGTGCTGGCCGACGAAGGCGCCTTCGGTGAACGGCGCCGGCAACCGGCTGCCTTCGGCAAATGTCAGGCCCAGTGACGCCGTGTGCGGGCCGACTGCATAGTCCGGCGCGATCGCCTTGGCCACCAGGTCCGGGTTCTGCGGCTCGACGCGAACGTCGACATGCTGGCCGTAATAGCTAAATGGCCAGCCATAGAACGCGCCGTCCTTGACCGAGGTGATGTAGTCCGGCACCAGATCACTACCGATTTCATCGCGCTCATTGACCGCCGTCCACAGTGCGCCGCTTTGTGGCTCCCAGGACAGGCCATTGGGGTTGCGCAAGCCCGAGGCAAATATCCGGTGGTTGCCGGTGGCTCGATCCACTTCCCAGATCGCCGCGCGACCTTCTTCCTTGTCCATGCCGTTTTCGGCGACGTTGCTGTTCGAGCCCACCGTGACGTACAGCTTGCTGCCGTCCTTGCTGGCGATGACGTTTTTGGTCCAGTGGTGATTCAACGTACCACCGGGCAGGTCGAGCACTTTGACCGGTGGCGACTTGATCGCCGTATCACCGGTTTCATAGTGAAAGCGCAGCAAGCGATCGGTGTCGGCGACGTACAGGTCATTGCCGACCAGCGTCATGCCGAAGGGTGAATTCAGGTTTTCCAGAAACACCGTGCGGGTTTCCGCGATGCCGTCGTGGTCCCGGTCGCGCAGCAGGGTGATGCGATTCGCGCTCGGCACGCCCGCACCGGCGCGGCCCATGACTTTCTTCATGACCCATCCGCGTAGGCCGGTGCCGTCATCGGGTTTGGGCGGTGCATTGGTTTCGGCGACCAGCACGTCGCCGTTGGGCAGCACATAGAGCCAGCGCGGGTGGTCGAGGTTCTCGGCGAACGCGGCGACTTGAGTGCCGGCAGCGGCGACGGGTTTCGCGCCGTCGGGCCAGCCGATCGCCGGGGCGATGTTGATCGTCGGGAGCAGCGTCTTGTTGGGTTCTGGCAACTTGGGTGACGGGCCGGTGCCGTCGGCGACTTGCAGGCTGGAGGTTTCACCGCAAGCGGCGAGCCCTCCGGCGAGCGCGATAACGAGAACGAGCTGGGGCTTGCGCATACTGATCTTCCCTATGAATGCAGTGACCTGATCAATAGAGAAGTTTCGTTGCGCGATGGTTCAACCGTTAGCCGCGAGCTTCCTTGAGCAGCACGGCGATACCGGGGTGGTAGTGCCCCCCTTCGTTGCGTAACTTGCGGTAGGCGTAAGGGAAGTACCAGGCGACGGCGCAGGTGTGCTCTTTTTGCAGGTCGTCGACCATGTCCTGCAGTTCTTCCGGGGTGGCGCCTTGCTGGGCTTTGTGCGGTGCCACGAACAGGCAGCCGAGTTTCAGGTCGCTGGCGTAGCTGATGCGTTTGGCGTCACTGGTGATGTCCTGCAGGGCTTGCGTCAGGTTCAGGCTGTTGACCCGTGGCCAGCGTTGCGTGGCCTGTAACCAGGCGCGTGATTCAGGCGTGGCGATAAACAGATCGGCGCGGCCGTTGCGCTCGCCTTCCTCAATGTGTTTGCGCGTGGGCGATTGTTGCAGGGTCACCATTTCGGCCATCCAGGCGGCGGCGGAAAGCAGGCCGAGATTGGCTTTTTCGTCGAGCCAGTAAGGCGTTTCGTTATCGCCGCGCACGGCGTTGTAGCGGTCGATACAGTCAAACCAGCGCTCCAGCACCGGGCGCAGGAATTCCAGCTTCGGATTGCTGATGATGATGCCTTGCATGGGGCTTACCCTTGTTATTGTGATGTAGGTTGTGGCTCTTTGATATCATTGCTTGCAGTGTGGCACAAGATTGGCGTCAGTTTATTGATCAACGGCAGTTATTCACTCGCTCGGCCGGTCTTCATTTGACGCTCCACCCCCAACCCTCTAACCTTCGCGGCTTGTTTCAGGTGCTCTGTGGCTTGGGTCGACAGAGTGAAACAGGGAAGCCGGTGAGTGGACGCTTCGAGCACGAAGGCCGCGATCCCGGCGCTGCCCCCGCAACGGTAAATGAGTGAAGACTGTGCCTTGAGCCACTGTGCCGAGTATCGACACGGGAAGGCGCACAGTCAGGCCAACGCCGCTCATGAGCCCGGAGACCGGCCTGATCCATCCAAGCGGCGTCACGGTGGGCGATGCCAGGCTTCTTGCCGTCCTTTCTTGTGCCTGCCCGCCGTTATCCTGCCTCAACGGAGAGCTCTCCCATGACTGATACCCCTGATCGTGACGAACGTCATCTGGCGCGCATGCTGCGCAAAAAAGCCGTGATCGATGAGCGCATCGCTAATTCCCCGAACGAATGCGGCCTGCTGCTGGTACTCACCGGCAACGGCAAGGGCAAGAGCAGCTCGGCGTTCGGCATGCTGGCCCGGTCGATGGGCCATGGCATGCAGTGCGGTGTGGTTCAGTTCATCAAGGGGCGCAACAGCACGGGTGAGGAGCTGTTCTTCCGGCGCTTCCCGGAGCAGGTGCGTTTTCATGTGATGGGCGAGGGCTTCACCTGGGAAACCCAGGATCGCCAGCGCGACATCGCCGCCGCCGAAGCGGCCTGGGCGGTTTCGCAACAGTTGCTGCGCGACCCCGCCATCGGCCTGGTGGTGCTGGATGAGTTGAACATCGCCCTCAAGCACGGCTACCTCGATCTCGATCAGGTGCTCGGCGATCTGCAGGCACGCCCGCCGATGCAACATGTGGTGGTTACCGGCCGTGGCGCCAAGCCGGAGATGATCGAGCTGGCCGACACCGTCACCGAAATGGGCATGATCAAGCACGCCTTCCAGGCCGGTATCAAGGCGCAAAAAGGCGTCGAGCTGTGAGTCGTATTGTATGAATATCCCTCGTCAATGCCCGGCGGTGCTGATTGCCGCGCCGGCCTCCGGTCAGGGCAAGACTACCGTCACCGCTGCGTTGGCCCGTTTGCATCGCAATCAGGGGCGCAAGGTTCGCGTGTTCAAATGTGGCCCGGACTTTCTCGACCCGATGATTCTGGAGCGCGCCAGCGGTGCGCCGGTGTATCAACTGGACATGTGGATGGTGGGCGAGCAGGAGAGTCGTCGGCTGTTGTGGGAGGCCGCGGGCGAAGCGGACCTGATCCTCATCGAGGGTGTCATGGGCCTGTTCGACGGCACGCCGTCCAGTGCCGACCTGGCACGGCACTTCGGTGTGCCGGTGCTGGGGGTGATCGACGGCACCGCCATGGCCCAGACCTTTGGTGCCCTGGCCCTGGGGCTGGCGCGCTATCAACCCGACTTGCCATTTGCCGGTGTCCTGGCCAACCGCGTGGGCACCCTGCGTCACGCGCAATTGCTTGAGGGCAGCCTGACCGAAGGCCTGCGCTGGTATGGCGCGTTGTCCCGTGAAACCGGAATCGAATTGCCAAGTCGTCACCTCGGCCTGGTGCAGGCCAGCGAGTTGAACGATCTCGATCTGCGCCTCGATGCGGCGGCCGATGCCCTGGCCAGCAGTTGCGAGGTGGCGCTGCCGCCGGCCGTGCAATTCGCGGCCCCGGATGTCATCGCAGCTGAACCCTTGCTGGCCGGTGTGCGCATTGCCGTGGCCCGTGATGAAGCCTTTGCCTTTACCTACGGCGCAAGCCTGGATTTGCTGCGGGCCATGGGCGCCGAGCTGGCGTTCTTCTCGCCGATCCGTGACACCGGATTGCCCGACGCAGACAGCCTCTATCTGCCGGGTGGTTATCCCGAACTGCACCATGTGGCGTTGTCGCAAAACACCTCGATGTTGAACGCGATCCGCGCGCACCACGAAGCGGGCAAGCCGTTGCTCGCTGAATGTGGCGGCATGCTGTATCTGCTCGATTCGCTGACTGATGTCGAGGGTTCGCGTGCAGAACTGGTCAGCTTGCTGGCCGGGGATGCGGTGATGCAAAAGCGCCTGGCGGCGCTGGCGCTGCAGGCTGTCGAATTGCCGGAAGGTTCGCTGCGCGGGCACACCTATCACCATTCGCTGACCACCACTGAGCTTGTACCGATTGCCCGAGGCTTGAGCCCCAATGGCGGACGCGGGGCGGAGGCGGTTTATCGTGAGGGGCGGATGACAGCCTCTTATGTGCATTTCTATTTTCCGTCCAATCCGACTGCGATTGCCGCATTGTTTGCACCCGATCTTGAGGACGCCTTCGCCGGCAAGCCGGCTCCTGCAGTTGATCACTTGAACCCTGTAGGCGCTGGCTTGCCAGCGAAGAGGCCATGACCGATAACGCCTTCACCGAAGCCGAACGCGCAGCGGTCTACCGCGCCATCGGCGAACGTCGCGACATGCGTCACTTCAGTGGCGGTACGGTCGAGCCCGAATTGCTGCGGCGGTTGCTCGAAGCCGCGCACCAGGCGCCGAGTGTCGGCTTGATGCAGCCCTGGCGGTTTATCCGCATCAGCGACCGAACCTTGCGCGGCCAGATCCAGGAACTGGTGGAGCAAGAACGCATTCGCACCGCCGAAGCCCTCGGCGAACGCACCGACGAATTCATGCAGCTCAAGGTCGAAGGCATCAATGATTGCGCCGAGGTGTTGGTGGCGGCGCTGATGGATGATCGTGAGCGGCATATTTTCGGTCGTCGCACCTTGCCGGAAATGGACATGGCGTCGTTGTCCTGCGCGATCCAGAACCTGTGGCTGGCGGCCCGGGCCGAAGGTTTGGGCATGGGCTGGGTTTCGCTGTTCGAACCGCAAGCCCTGGCCGATTTGCTCGGCTTGCCCTCCGGGGCCAAGCCACTGGCCGTTTTGTGCCTGGGACCGGTCAAGGAATTCTACCCGGCGCCGATGCTGGTTCTTGAAGGGTGGGCGCAGGCGCGTCCGCTAAGTGAACTGTTGTATGAAAATTATTGGGGAGTGCGCCAATGAGTGTGGCGTTGTTGAGTGTCGCCGCTGTGGCGCTGGATGCGCTGCTGGGTGAACCCAAGCGCTGGCATCCGCTGGTGGCGTTCGGCCGGTTTGCCGAGCGTATCGAGCAACGTTTCAACGGTGGTGGTCGCGGCTGGCGCAGTCACGGGGTCACCGCGTGGGTGATTGCGGTGTTGCCGCTGACCTTGTTGGCCACGGCATTTTCCTGGGCGCCTTATGTGGGCTGGATGGTCGAGATTCTCGCGCTGTATTGCGCCCTTGGCATGCGCAGCCTGGGCGAACACGTCGAGCCGGTGGCCAAGGCCTTGCGCAGCGATGATCTGGACGAGGCGCGTACGCGCGTCAGTTACCTGGTCAGCCGCAAGACCAGCGAACTGGATAAAACCGAAGTGGCCCGTGCCGCCACCGAATCGGTGCTGGAAAACGGCAGTGACGCGGTGTTTGCCGCACTGTTCTGGTTTGCCGTGGCCGGCGCGCCAGGCGTGGTGCTCTACCGTTTGAGCAACACCCTGGACGCCATGTGGGGTTATCGCAACGAGCGCTTCGAGCGTTTCGGCTGGGCGGCAGCCAGGATCGATGATGTGCTCAATTACATTCCTGCGCGTCTGGTGGCGTTGACCTACGCCTTGCTGGGCAAAACCCGACTGGCCCTCAAATGCTGGCGGACCCAGGGTCCGACCTGGGACAGCCCGAACGCCGGTCCGGTAATGGCCGCAGGGGCCGGTGCGCTGGGTGTCGAGTTGGGTGGGGCGGCGATCTATCACGGTGAATTGCATCAACGTCCGCAACTGGGCGAAGGCCTGCCGGCGGATGCCGACTCCATCGATCGTGGCTGGCAATTGGTCCAGCGCGGGGTATGGTTATGGCTGCTGATTCTCTGCCTGGGGGCTGAATTTTATGCTTGAGCACGGTGGACGGTTGCGCAAGGCGGCGCTCGAATACGGCATCGAGGAAGCCGATTGGCTTGACCTGTCCAGCGGCCTTGCGCCCTGGCCGTTTCCCATTCCGGATATCCCCCTGCGGGCATGGGCGCGCTTGCCGGAAACCGATGACGGGCTGGAACAGGCCGCCTGCGACTACTACGGCACTCTGCAGGTGTTGCCGGTGGCCGGTTCGCAAATGGCCATCCAGTTGCTGCCGCGCCTGCGCCGGGCCGGCAAGGTCGGCGTGCTGTCTCCCTGTTACGCCGAGCACGCCGAAGCCTGGCGGCGTAACGGCTACATCGTGCGTGAAGTGCTCGAGCAGGAAGTCGACTTTTTTGTCGACAGCCTCGATGTGCTGGTGGTGGTCAACCCGAACAATCCGACCGGTCTGAGCCTGACACCCAATCGCTTGCTCGACTGGCACTCGCGGCTGGCCCAACGCGGTGGCTGGCTGGTGGTGGACGAAGCGTTCATGGACAACACACCGCAGCTGAGCCTGGCGCCATTTTCCCATCAGGTCGGCTTGATCGTGCTGCGTTCGTTCGGCAAGTTTTTCGGTCTGGCCGGGGTACGGCTGGGGTTCGTCCTGGCCGAGCGCAAGTTGCTCAAGTTGCTCGCCGAGCAAGTGGGACCATGGGCTGTCAGCGGTCCGACCCGGGTAGTGGGCGAGGCCTGCCTGCGCGACACCGAAGGGCATGCGCTGCAGCGCAGACGGGCTGAAGAGGCCAGCGAACGTCTGGCGGCGTTACTGGAGCAACACGGTTTCAAACCTCAGGGTGGCTGTGCGTTGTTCCAGTGGCTGATCACCGAGCGCGCCGAAGAACTGCACGAGTTCATGGCCGGTCGGGGCATTTTGCTGCGCTTGTTCGCGCAAAACAGCAGCCTGCGTTTCGGTTTGCCTGGCGATGAGGCTGACTGGTCGCGTCTTGCCACGGCGTTCGAAGCTTTTGCCAGGGAATGCCAATGACAACGCTGATGGTGCAGGGCACCACATCCGACGCCGGTAAAAGCACGCTGGTGACGGCGCTGTGCCGCTGGGTCACGCGTCAGGGCGTTAGCGTGGTGCCGTTCAAACCACAGAACATGGCGCTCAACAGTGCCGTGACGGGCGACGGTGGCGAAATCGGTCGCGCGCAGGCGGTGCAAGCGCAGGCCGCCTTTCTCGAGCCGCACACCGACATGAACCCGGTGCTGCTCAAGCCCAACAGCGATACCGGCGCCCAGGTGATTATCCATGGTCGCGCGGTCACCACCATGAATGCCGTCGCTTATCACGATTACAAAGCCATCGCCATGCAAGCGGTGCTGGCGTCCCATGCACGCTTGAGTGAGGCCTATCCGCTGGTGATGGTCGAAGGTGCGGGGTCGCCGGCCGAGATCAATCTGCGTGCTGGCGATATCGCCAACATGGGCTTTGCAGAAGCGGTGGATTGCCCGGTGCTGCTGATCGCCGACATCAATCGTGGCGGTGTGTTCGCGCATCTGGTGGGCACGCTGGAGCTGCTGTCGCCCACTGAACAGGCGCGGGTCAAGGGCTTCATCATCAATCGCTTTCGCGGCGATATCGCCTTGCTGCAACCCGGTCTCGACTGGCTGGAACAGCGCACCGGCAAACCGGTGATCGGTGTGCTGCCCTACGTGCTGGACCTGCACCTGGAGGCCGAGGACGGCATTGACCAGCGTCAGACTGACAAGGTCGATCAGGTACTGAAAGTGGTGGTGCCGGTGCTGCCGCGCATCAGCAACCACACCGATTTCGACCCGCTGCGCTTGCACCCGCAAGTGGACTTGCAATTCATCGGTCCCGGCCAGGCGATTCCGCCAGCTGATTTGATCATCCTTCCCGGCTCGAAAAGTGTGCGCAGCGACCTGGCATATCTGCGCGCCAACGGTTGGGAACAGGCCATTTCCCGACACTTGCGCTACGGCGGCAAAGTGCTGGGCATCTGCGGCGGCTTGCAGATGCTCGGCGAGCAGGTGCACGACCCGTTGGGCCTGGAAGGCGTTCCGGGGTCCAGTGCCGGGCTGGGGTTGCTGGCGTTTGAAACCCGACTCGAAGAACACAAGCAGTTGCGTAATGTGCGCGGGCGTCTGGCGCTGGAGAATGCGGAAGTCAGCGGCTATGAAATCCATGCCGGCGTAACCACCGGCCCGGCGCTGGAAAACGCCGCCGTACAACTCGACGACGGACGCTGCGACGGCGCACAAAGTGTCGATGGGCAGATTCTCGGCACCTACCTGCATGGTCTGTTCGAATCCCCGGCGGCCTGCAGCGCACTGTTACGTTGGGCAGGTTTGCAGGCTGTGCAGGACGTGGATTACCACGGTTTGCGCGAGCGCGATATCGAGCGGCTGGCGGATCTGGTGGAGAAGCATCTGGATACCTCGCTGTTGCGTGAACTCTGTGGGATTTGAAGTGACTGCACAGGCCCCATCGCGGCCAAGCCCGCTCCCACAAGGATCGGGGCTGTCTACCGATTTTCGGTCTGCACACAGAACCTGTGGGAGCGGGCTTGCCCGCGATGAGGCCTGTCGCTACACCGCCAAATGAAAGGTTAAGAATATGCTCCAACTGATCCTCGGCGGCGCCCGCTCCGGCAAGAGTCGTCTGGCCGAAAAACTCGCATTGGACAGTCAGCTGCAAGTGACCTACATAGCCACCAGCCAACCGCTGGACGGTGAAATGAGCGACCGGGTCGCCCATCACCGCGCCCGTCGTCCGGTCGAATGGGCCTTGATCGAAGAGCCGCTGGAGCTCGCTCGTGTCCTGCAGAAAACCGCCAGTGCCGATCGCTGCCTGTTGGTGGATTGCCTGACGCTGTGGCTGACCAATCTGCTGATGCTCGACGATGCGCAACGCCTGGGCGCCGAGCGCGATGCCCTGCTGGAGTGCCTGGCGTCGTTGCCGGGTGAAATCATTTTTGTCAGCAACGAGACCGGAATGGGTGTCGTGCCGCTGGGCGAATTGACTCGCCGCTATGTCGATGAAGCCGGTTGGCTGCATCAAGCTCTGGCCGAGCGTTGTCAGCGAGTCATCCTGACCGTCGCCGGCCTGCCCCTGACTTTGAAAGGAACTGCGTTATGACCCAATCCTGGTGGCTGAACCCGTGCAAACCGATCGACGTCGACGTGGTCGAGCAGGCGCAGGCCCGTCAACAACAACTGACCAAGCCGGCCGGCTCTCTCGGTCAGCTCGAAGCGGTGGCGGTGCAATTGGCGGGATTGCAAGGGCAGATCAAGCCAAGCCTGGATCAGCTGTGGATCGCGATTTTTGCCGGTGACCATGGTGTGGTGGCTGAAGGCGTATCGGCATTTCCCCAGGAGGTTACCGGGCAGATGCTGCATAACTTCGTCACCGGCGGTGCAGCGATCAGCGTGCTGGCGCGGCAGTTGGGGGCTTCCCTCGAAGTGGTGGACCTGGGCACGGTGACGCCGGCATTGAACCTGTCGGGTGTGCGTCATCTGAACATCGGTCCGGGGACGGCGAATTTTGTGCAGGGTCCGGCGATGACCCAGGCTCAAGGTGAGCGAGCTCTCCAGGCCGGTCGCGACAGCGTGCAGCGCGCACTCGCGTCAGGCGCCCAGCTGTTCATCGGTGGTGAGATGGGCATCGGCAACACCACGGCGGCCAGTGCCCTGGCGTGCGCATTGCTGGAGTGTCCGGTGGTGCATCTGACCGGGCCGGGCACCGGGTTGAATGCGGCAGGCGTCAGCCATAAAGCTCAGGTGATCGAGCGCGCATTGGCCCTGCACGGCGCTCAGCGTGGCGATGCGTTGCAGACCCTGTTGAACCTTGGCGGTTTTGAAATCGCGGCCTTGGTGGGCGCTTACCTGGCCTGCGCCCAGGAAGGCATTGCGGTGCTGGTGGACGGTTTCATTTGCAGCGTCGCGGCGCTGGTCGCGGTGCGCTTGAATCCCGAGTGCCGACAGTGGCTGCTGTTCGGCCATCGCGGCGCCGAGCCGGGACATCGCCATGTCCTGGAAACCTTGAGCGCCGACCCCTTGCTCGACCTCGGCCTGCGTCTGGGTGAGGGCAGTGGTGCTGCGCTGGCCGTGCCATTGCTGCGCCTGGCCTGCGACCTGCACGGGCAGATGGCGACGTTCGCCGAGGCGGCGGTGGCGGATCGTCCGGCATGACGTTGCGTCTGGATTTGCTGCGCCATGGCGAAACCGAACTCGGTGGCGGCCTGCGCGGCAGCCTCGACGATGCGCTGACCGAAAAAGGCTGGCAGCAAATGCGCGAGGCGGTATTGGCGCAAGGGCCTTGGGATCGTCTGGTCAGTTCGCCCCTGCAGCGTTGTGCGCGGTTCGCTGAAGAACTGGCAGGGCGATTGGGCTTGCCGGTCGAGTTGCAGGCAGACCTGCAAGAACTGCATTTCGGCGCCTGGGAGGGGCAGAGCGCTGCGGCGCTGATGGAAACCGATGCCGATTCCCTGGGTTTGTTCTGGGCCGATCCCTACGCATTCACACCACCGCAAGGTGAGCCGGTGGCGGCGTTCGCCGCGCGGGTGCTGGCGGCGGTAGCGCGTTTGCATGCCACCTACGCGGGCGAGCGGGTATTGCTCGTCAGCCATGGCGGCGTCATGCGTTTGCTGCTGGCGCAGGCGCGCGGCTTGCCGCGGGAGCAGTTGCTCAACGTTGAAGTCGGTCATGGCGCACTGTTCTCGCTGTCGGTCGAATCCGGCGGATTGCTAAGGGAAGTGCACTGACCATGCTGCCGTTCTGGATCGCCTTGCAGTTTCTCAGCAGCCTGCCGATTCGTCTGCCGGGCATGCCGGCACCGCAGGAGCTGGGGCGGTCGCTGCTGTTTTATCCGCTGGTGGGCTTGTTATTCGGCGGGATTCTATGGGTGCTCAACTGGCTCATGCTCGGCACACCGCTGCTGCTGCACGCGGCACTCCTGCTGACGGTCTGGGTGCTGCTCAGCGGCGCATTGCACCTGGATGGGCTCGCCGATAGCGCCGATGCGTGGCTGGGTGGCTTCGGCGACCGAGAACGCACGTTGACCATCATGAAAGACCCGCGCAGCGGCCCGATTGCGGTGGTCACCCTGGTATTGGTGCTACTGCTGAAATTTGCCGCGCTGCTGGCCTTGATCGAACAGCAGCAGGCCATGGCGCTGATCATCGTGCCGTTGCTCGGGCGCAGCGCGTTGCTGGGGTTGTTCCTGACCACGCCTTATGTTCGAGCCGGTGGTTTGGGCCAGGCGCTGGCTGATCATCTGCCGCGCTCGGCGGGCAAGCAGGTGTTGGCGGTCGGTGGGTTGGTTTGCGTGCTGATTGCTGGCCTGAGTGGTTTTTTTACGGTGATGCTGGCTGTGGTGCTGTTTGTCTGGCTGCGACAGGTGATGCTGCGACGGTTGGGCGGGACGACGGGCGATACGGCCGGGGCGTTGCTGGAATTACTGGAAGTTGCGATGCTGGTCGGGCTGGCCTTGATGTAACGCACTCGCGAGCGGGCTTGCTCTGTGAGTTGCCTGTAACAAAAAAATTGCTTTCATTTAACCACGGGTATATACACGCACCATGCTCGAATCCCAATGCTTATGCATCAACCTGCGTCGCGCCGCCCGTGGCGTCAGCAGGCATTACGACGGCGCTCTCGACGGTTTCGGGATCAACGTTGCGCAGTATTCTTTGCTGTGCAATCTGCAACGCCTGGATCAACCGAGTATTTCCACCCTGGCCGAGGCCATGGGGCTGGACCGCAGCACCCTGGGGCGTAATTTGCGGGTTCTGGAAGGCGAGGGCCTGGTGATGCTGGTCGAGGGCGAAGACATGCGCAATCGCATCGTCCGGCTGACGGATGCCGGGGCCGAGCGTTTGCAAGCGGCCTTGCCGGCCTGGGAAGCGGCGCAACAGCGATTGATCGATCGCCTGGGCGCCGAGAAGCGTGAAACCTTGTTGAAGCTGCTGGACGAACTGGCTTGATGCCGGTTTTTCCGACCTTAAGTGGGTATATACCCGCGATTGGAGAATAAGAATGACATCGATGTGGCGTACCTGTGGTTGGGTGTTATTGGGGAGTGCGCTGATCCTTGCATTGTCTCTTGGCGTGCGACACGGCTTTGGCCTGTTTCTGGCGCCGATGAGTGCGGAATTTGGTTGGGGGCGGGAAGTCTTTGCCTTCGCCATCGCCCTGCAGAATCTCATCTGGGGGCTGGCGCAACCCTTTACCGGGGCGCTGGCTGACCGTTTCGGCGCGGCGAAAGTGGTGCTGATCGGTGGCGTTCTGTACGCCCTTGGCCTGGTGTGCATGGGCTTGTCGGATTCGGCAGTCACCCTGTCCTTGAGCGCTGGCCTGTTGATCGGTATCGGGCTGTCCGGTACTTCGTTTTCGGTGATCCTCGGCGTGGTCGGGCGCGTGGTACCGCCGGAGAAACGCAGCATGGGCATGGGCATTGCCAGCGCCGCCGGTTCATTCGGCCAGTTCGCCATGTTGCCCGGTACGCTGGGGTTGATCGGCTGGCTCGGCTGGTCCGCGGCGCTGCTGGCCCTGGGCTGTCTGGTGGCCTTGATCGTGCCGCTGGTAAGCATGCTCAAGGACAAGCCCTTGCCAGTGCTGGGTCATGAGCAGACCTTGTCCGAGGCACTGCGCGAAGCCTGTTCCCATTCGGGTTTCTGGCTGCTGGCGTTCGGTTTTTTTGTCTGCGGTTTTCAGGTGGTCTTCATTGGCGTCCACCTGCCGGCCTACCTGGTGGATCAACACCTGCCGGCGACGGTCGGTACCACGGTGCTGGCGCTGATCGGCTTGTTCAATATCTTCGGCACGTACACCGCAGGCTGGCTCGGCGGGCGCATGTCCAAGCCACGTTTGCTCACGGGACTTTACCTGTTGCGCGCGGTGGTGATCGCGCTGTTCCTGTGGGCGCCGGTAACAACGACTACCGCCTATCTGTTCGGTATGGCCATGGGTTTCCTGTGGCTGTCGACGGTGCCGTTGACCAATGGCACGGTAGCGACCTTGTTCGGTGTACGAAATCTGTCCATGCTGGGTGGGATAGTTTTCCTGTTTCACCAGCTCGGTTCGTTCCTCGGTGGCTGGTTGGGCGGGGTGGTGTACGACCGGACCGGGAGCTACGACTTGATCTGGCAGGTAGCGATTCTGTTAAGCCTGATGGCCGCCGCCTTGAACTGGCCTGTGCGTGAAACACCGGTGGCGCGCCTGCAACCGCAAATGAGTGCAACATGAACCATCTCTGGCCGCGAATCACTGTTCTTACTGTCTGTGCCTTGCTGCTTGCCCTGGCATGGTGGGGCTGGCATCAGGGCGGCCTGGCCCTGATGCAATTGGGGATGGGCGCTTGCTAGCGGGATGCGCGGGCGAGTAACTTCGAAGTCTGACGACTTACAAGGAAGCCCTGACATGTTGATGCGCTGGCTGGCAGTACCTGCATTATTGGTCGCGTTTACCGGGTTGGCTCAAGCGGCGCAATGCCCGACGTTGTTGGAAGGTTCGCTGCCCAGACTACGGGCTAAGGAGTCCATCGACCTGTGCCAGCGATTCGCCGGCAAACCCTTGGTGGTGGTCAATACCGCCAGTTTCTGTGGCTTCGCCCCGCAGTTCAAAAGCCTTGAAGCGCTCAACCAGCGTTTCAAGGATCAGGGGTTGGAGGTGATCGGTGTGCCGTCCAATGACTTCAAGCAGGAGTCCAAAGATGGCGCGGAAACCGCCAAGGTCTGCTACGTGAACTACGGCGTGACCTTCACCATGACCGAACCGCAGAAGGTGCGTGGCGACGATGCGACACACCTGTTCCGGGTGCTCGCCGAGCAGTCCAGCGCACCGAAGTGGAATTTCTACAAATACGTGGTCAATCGCCAGGGCAAGGTGATCGCCAGTTTCTCCAGTCTGACCAAGCCTGATGATCCGGACTTCATCGCGGCAGTGGAGAAGGCGCTGGCTTCACCGCCTCTAGCTTCAACACCCTGATCGATGCCCAATAAAAAGCCCCGCCTCTGTGCAAGAGTGCGGGGCTTTTTTGATTCAGGTGGCGAGGGATTCAGGCTCGCCGTGAATCATCAGAAGCGGTAGGTAGCGCCGACACCGAAACCGTTTGCACTGTTTTCATACTTGGCGTTGTAGGACTGACCCAAGGCGTTAGCGCGATTGACAGTGACAGACTCTTCCTTGAGGTAGGAGTAGGCCACATCGATGGTCCAGTCGTCGGTTGGGCTAAAGCCTGCACCGATGCTGAAGATAGTCCGGTCGCCGGTAGGAATGCGTGGCGAACGATCAGTGTTGTTGGTAGGCGACTGGTCAAAAGTGAGACCGGTACGCAGTACCCACTGCTTGTTCAACTGGTAGGAAGTACCCACGGCGTAGGCCCAGGTATCATGCCAGTTTTGTTCTTCCGTGATGGTGCCAAGGATTTGTGGAGCGAGGGCACCACCGCTTTGTGCGGTTACGCCGTCGTTGTTGACGGTGATGTCTTTCAGGCGGCTCCAGCGAGTCCAGGTCGCACCGGCATAGAGCTTCCAGGCATCATTCATGTCCTGAGTCACGGAAAGGTCGTAGGACTCAGGTGTTTCGATCTTCAGCGAGGCATCGTAACGGTTGGATCGGAGTACCTGAGGTGGCACGCCAGCGCTGGCAGTCACATCGGTGTGGCCGTCGAGCTTGTAGTTCACTTTCGAGTGATAGGTCAGGCCCACGCGAGTGGTATCGGTGGCTTGCACCAGGATGCCGGCGTTGAAGCCCAGGGCCGTATCGTCGCCCTTGATCTCCACATTGTTGTCGCCAGTCGTCCTGGGGATGGCAATGTCCGATTCCAGGGTGCCGGAAATCCGGTTGATGGTAGGGCCAAAACCGATCGACACTTTATCGTTGAACGCGTAGCTGACGGTTGGCTGCAGAGTGACGACCTTGACTTCGCTCTTGCTGCCGAAAGCGCGGCCCTGAAAGCCGTTTTCGTAGTTGGTGATCAGCCCGAACGGAGCGTAGACACCAAGGCCAAAAGCCCATTCATCGTTGATTTTGTTTGTGTAGAAACCCATCGGTACTGTGGTGAACGGAACCATATCGCCTTTGTTGGTTCCGCTTGAACGGCCACCGGTATCGCTGATGTCGGTCGAGGCGTCGATCGATGCGATACCGCCAGTGATTTGCTGGCCTTTGAGGCGGGCCATACCGGCAGGGTTACCAAAAACTGTGCTTGCATCATCGGCAGAAGAAGATCGCCCGGCAAAACCAGTCCCCATCCCGCTGATGCTTTGTTCGTTGAGGGCAAAGCCACTTGCGAAGATCTGGGTGGATGCCATGGCAACGGCGAGGCTAATGGTGGTTTTGAGCATTACTTTTTTCATTATTAGAACTCCTGGTGATCACCGGGGCGAAAATTACCAACATTTTCGTCCCGGCGCTATAGGCTGTATCGCTTGATTTAGAGCGGTTTTGTAGGACAATCCGACCAGATTCGCAGCTCGATGTGCGAACTTTGGATCCAGAGGTGATCAGCAGGCTACCTGATTCAGCGGTGAAACACAGGTTTGCCAGGCGTGGGTGAAGTCTCGCAGGCGTCCCTGGGGCTGGAAGGTCTGACGCCAGATTCGCGCCATTCCCAGCAGGTCGTCCGCTTCGGGCAGGGGAGTGTTTTGTTCTTCGACCAGCAGCCAGGCAATGGCGGTGGCGTAACGCAGGTTAACGGTCAATTCGAGGTGCGGACCGCTGAGGAAAGCATGTTGACTGGCCAGGCCGCGTACCAGGCTGGCGCGTTCGGGGTCGAGTGCGAGGTAGTGGTCCCAGAGCGCCTGATGGCGTGGTTCGGCGATCCGGTAGAGACCATGGCCTCGGCGGTCGTGAAGGGCGGTGCCGAGGGCTGACTGGCTGGCGGCGATGCCCACCAGCAGGGATTCGGCAGTTGCGCTGTGGCGTCCAAGATAGAGGAGTGTCGGACGGATCACATAGCGGCACAGTTCGCTGGCAGCGATACCCATAAAACCCTCGAAACACTCAATGGGGCGGCGATACCTGAATGGGCCTTGGCAGCAGTGGATCGACTCAGGCTCGCCGGAAGCGGAACAAGCCGCTTGAGTTGAAGTGTAGTGTCATATTCACGACGTAAAGGTCTGTTTTTAAAATATTTCCGGCGTCGAGTTATAACCGTTATACCGGTTAGTGCTTAGTCGGCACGCCTGGATTGTGAAATTCCGGGCAACAAAAAGCCCCGCTTTCTAGGCGGGGCTCTTGGTGTTACAGCCTTGCTGGCGTATCAGGCAACCAGTGCCTGACGGGTACGCTCGATCACGGCCTGCAGCGGTTCGGCGCTGGAGTATTGATCGGGGTACAGGCGTTCGCTGTGACGAGCGATGCCGTGTTCGTTGACCAGCGTGAAGCTGAAACAGCCTTTGCGAGCAGCCATGATCAGGCAGTTCATTGGTGCAAAAGCGTTGGTTAGGGTGCGGATGGCATCCTGGGTATGGATTTGAGTAGACATAGTCATTGGTGTTCCTACAAGCGACACGGATAAGAACCGTGCAAAATTAAAACGTTCCAGTGACGACGACCACCATTGGTCGAACGAAGAACCTGACTGGAACAAAGCAGCCAGTTTGAAGCGCTGATAAAGTTGGCGCGCTTGGGCTGGCAGGTAGGTACTTAGGAGGGCAGGCAACACATCGAGGGCAAAGGTTCTGGGCCCGGGGTGAAGATCCTGATCAATTTGCAGGTTGGTTCGGTCAGAGTAAGTGAGCCTGGCAACACCCTTTGCTTTCGATTCAAAGGCTGTGTTGGCGCAAGATTTACCTGGAAACCATCGAGGTGGTCGATCCCGCTTGTTCGGTGGAGGCTTCGTTTGGGAAGGCTGTCCGGGGGGATTTGTTCGACCAGAATTGACTTTCAGCTTGGTACTAACGCCGCGGATACTAACCGATTGAATTGGAGAAGGGAAGTGTGATAGCAAAAAAGATCACTGACGCAGCATTCAATTCCATCGCCCCAGGGCGGTTGATCGCAACTGCTGCTTTCCCGATACGCCCTGAAATAGCCCTTCATCCGACCAGTGGCGGTGGAGATCCAACCAGTCAGAACCCGCTTTGGTCATGGGTTTGTCACAGTTTATCCCCAAGCGTGTTGCCAAAATGCGCCGAAAAAGCGCATCGATATAACCCTCGAGAAGGTACTTGTGCACATAAGTTGCGCAGTCTGTCACCCCACTGTCATCCAGCCTTCAACCGCAGTGGGTGCCTGTAACCAAAATTTAAGTCAATGAAAAACATCGCTTTTTTTTACTGGTGAAAAAATCGTCAGTTTGACTGCAGGCCCCATTCCACAGGGCTTTGCGAGAGTTCAGGGGCGGTTGTCCACTGAGTTATCCACAGCTTCTGTGGATTGTCCCTAGCGCTTGCTCTAGGACGGGCGTGCAGCGTTTTTTTTGACTTTACCTGTAAGAAAAAAAGAGTAGAGTGGCGCGCCTTCCGAAATGCCCCACAGTGCTTTATGAAGTTTCGTTCACAATTTCTTTCCAGCCCTGCCAAACCTTCCGCTGTTGTCCCGCCCAAGCGCTTTTCGATGCGTGTGGCCGAGTGGCTTCTGGATAGTCCGCACCTGGGCGCAAACCCGAATGTGAAACACATCGCCGGGCGTTTGCTCAAGCAACCGGCCCGTGATGGGGTCGTGGCTGCGCAAAGCCGACTCGGCCAACTGATGTGCCGGGAATGTGGCAACGCCCGGGATCGGCGGATTGGCCATGACCTTCTGCGCCAGGCCGCGCGTGCAGGCGATCTGCGCGCGCAAAAGGAACTGGGCCTGATCGAAGACTGAGCTGTCCAAGACCTGACGGCTTGGTTAACCTTCAAGCTTTATTTCAATGGCAGGAATGGCTATGGCTATGGACGTGACCAGCGCATTGCTCGGTCTGGCGGGTGCTGCACTGCCGCTACTGGTGTTGGCCTGGCAACTGCAACGCCGGGCAAGCAATGCGCAGGCGCAGGTGGCGTTGCTCGAAGAGCGCCTGGCCACGGCGCATCTGGCTCAAGATGGATTGACTGCCCAGCTTGAAGCCTGTCGCGATGAAATCGCCGATTTAAGCCAGGCCAATTCCGCCCGGCAAGCCGACCTTGCCGCCGTGCGCCGCGAAGTCGAACTGCTGCAGATCGAACGGGACGATGCGCGCGACGCCGCCCACGCCTGGAATATCGAGCGTGCCGGCAAGGACGCCGAACTGCGTCGCCTGGACGCCCAGGCCGCCGCTCTCAGCGCGGAGTTGCGCGAACAACAGGAAAGCCATCAGCAGCGCCTTGATGACTTGCAAGGCTCGCGCGACGAGCTGCGAGCGCAGTTCGCCGAGTTGGCGGGGAGGATCTTCGATGAGCGTGAGCAGCGTTTTGCCGAAACCAGTCAGCAGCGCCTCGGCCAGTTGCTCGACCCGCTGAAGGAGCGCATCCAGTCCTTTGAAAAACGCGTGGAGGAAAGTTACCAGGCTGAGGCCCGGGAGCGTTTCTCGCTGGCCAAGGAGCTGGAGCGCCTGCAACAACTCAATCTGCGCCTGAGCGATGAAGCCACCAACCTGACCCGTGCCTTGAAAGGGCAGAAAACCCAGGGTAACTGGGGCGAACTGATTCTTGAGCGAGTGCTTGAGCATGCCGGTCTGGAGAAGGGGCGCGAATATCAGACCCAGGTCAATCTCAAAGGGCCGGATGGCGAGCGGTTTCAACCGGATGTGATCATTTACCTGCCGGGCGACAAGCAGGTGGTGGTCGACTCCAAAGTCAGTCTCACGGCGTATCAGCAGTACGTGGCCGCAGAAGACGAAGCCATCGGCCAGATCGCCATCAAGCAGCATGTGCTGTCCCTGCGCAACCACGTCAAGGGCTTGGCGGGCAAAGATTACAAGCGTCTGGACGGCCTGCACAGCCTGGATTTCGTCTTGTTGTTCGTGCCGATCGAAGCCGCATTTTCCGCCGCGCTGCAGGCTGAACCGACGCTGTTCCAGGAGGCGTTCGACCGCAACATCGTGATCGTCAGCCCGACCACGTTGCTGGCGACGCTGCGTGTCATCGACAGCCTGTGGAAACAGGAACGCCAAAGTCAGAATGCGCGGGAGATCGCCGAGCGGGCCGGGTGGCTGTACGACAAATTCGTGCTGTTTATTCAGGATCTGGATGAGGTCGGCAATCGCCTGCAGCAGCTGGACAAGGCCTACAGTTCGGCGCGCAACAAGCTGACAGAGGGCCGTGGCAACCTGGTCAGTCGCAGTGAACAACTCAAGTTGCTGGGGGCGAGGGCAAGCAAAAGCCTGCCAGCCGATTTGCTTGAGCGTGCGATGACGGATGTGGACGGGCTGGTCGAGTTGCCGGAGTAGCGAAACCGCATCGCGAACAGGCTTGCTCTCACAGGGGAATGCGGCGAATGTGGGAGCGAGTCTGCTCGCGATGGCGGTAGTCGCACCACCGCGGCAGCCAGGCACTACAACGGCAAATACCGACTCAACAACGCCCGCAACGCCGCCGGTTTCACCGGTTTGGCCAGGTAATCCAGTCCGGCTGCGTGCACCTGTGCCATGGTCTCGGGGCGTGCGTCGGCGCTGATCACCACGCCCGGCACCGGCTCACCCAAGCGGGTGCGCAGCCAGGCCATCAGCTCCGTGCCGGTTTCGCCGTGGTCGAGATGGAAGTCCACCAACGCCAATTGCGGCCGCACCCCCTCATCGAACAATGCCACGCACTCATCGCGATTGCGTGCAGTCCAGACCTGGCAACCCCAGCGAGTCAGCAAGCTGTTCATGCCGATCAGGATGCTGTCCTCGTTGTCGATGCACAGCACCTGCGCACCACTGAGTAATTTGCCATTGAGTTCGGCAGCCTTGACCGGCTGTGCGGTTTGCGCCCTGGCCAGCGGGACGCTGACGCTGAACACGCTGCCGCGCCCCGGCCACGAGCGAACGCGCAAGGAATGCCCGAGTACGCGGCACAAACCGTCGGCAATCGCCAGGCCCAGCCCCAGGCCTTTCTCGGCACGGGTCTGATGGCTGTCGAGACGTTTGAACTCTTCGAAAATCACTTGCTGCTTATCTTCCGGAATACCGGGGCCACGGTCCCAGACCTCCAGGCACAACTCGCCCTTTTGCCGGCGAACACCCAGCAGCACCGGGCCTTTGGCATAGCGGAAAGCGTTGGTCAGGAAGTTTTGCAGGATCCGACGCAACAACTTGATATCGCTGTCGATGCGCAGCGTGCTGCTCCTCACACGAAATTCCAGTCCCTGTTCACGCGCCAATGCCTTGAACTCGGCCCCGAGCGTGTCGAACAACTCGCTAAGCGCGAACGGCTTGGGATGGGGATTGATCTTGCCGTTTTCGAGGCGGGAAATATCCAGCAAGTCGCTGATCAGGTCTTCGGCTGAACGTAGCGAGCTGTCCAGGTGCTGGACCAGTTTCTGTGCCTCTCCGGACAGTCCCTCGTCCTGATGGGACAGGGCGGCGGAGAAGAGTCGCGCGGCATTCAAGGGTTGCATCAAGTCATGGCTGACGGCCGCCAGGAAACGGGTTTTCGACTGGTTGGCGGCCTCGGCGGTGCCCTTGGCTTCAGTCAGGGCAATGTTGAGCTGAGACAGCTCGTGGGTACGTTCGGTGACCCGTTGTTCCAGGCCTTCATTGGCTTCGGTCAATGCCTGTTCGGCTTCGCGGAACGCGGTGATGTCGGTGAAGCTCATGACGAAACCGCCGCCCGGCATCGGATTGCCGATCAGCTCGATTACCCGGCCATTGGGAAACAAACGCTCGGAGGTATGTGCACGGCCCTGGCGCATCCAGT
Source organism: Pseudomonas moorei (assembly GCF_008801475.1). Classification (GTDB taxonomy): domain Bacteria; phylum Pseudomonadota; class Gammaproteobacteria; order Pseudomonadales; family Pseudomonadaceae; genus Aquipseudomonas; species Aquipseudomonas moorei. The sequence goes on from NZ_VZPP01000004.1 coordinate 202,257, forward strand.
GTAGGCGGCGGGCGACGTGCACTTCGGCTTCACCGGGACCGCACAGGCCGCGCTCGGCGTTGTGGCGAATGATGTCGGCAATCGGTCGGCCGACGCTGATCAGGCCATCCGGGTAGTCGAACAGTTCCAGGTAGCGCCGGTTCCAGGCCACCAGTTTCAGCGACTGGTCGACCACGCTGATGCCCTGGGTGATGTTCTCGATCGCCCCCTGTAGCAGCGCGCGATTGAATTGCAGTACCTCCGAGGCTTCGTCAGCGATGCGCACGACGTCCTCCAGTTGCATCTCCCGACCTTCGATGGCGGCTTTTACTACCGCACGCGTTGAAGAGGCGCCGAGCACGCCGGCCAGCAAGCGTTCAGTGTGGGCGATCCATTCGCCGTCGGCGTTCTGGTTCGGGTTGAAGCCTTTGCCCTGGCGGTAGGCAAAGCGGATGAAACTCTGGCGCGCACGTTCCTCGCCTACAAAGCGTGCCGCCAATTGCAGCAAGTCGTCGATCTGTACCGCCAGCATCGAGCGTGCGCTGGGGCGGGCACTGATTTCCTGGCCGATGAAGCGACCGGCCTGCCAATGTTCCGAAACCCGCGTGCGAGACAGTACCGAGACCCAGGCGAACAGGGTGAAGTTGCCGGCGAGGGACAGCACCACACCCTGGGTCAGCGGTGTGATCGGCAGATGCAGCGGGTTACTGTGCAGCCACGCCAGGCCGGGGAAGCTGCTCAGCGACCAGCCCAGGCTAAGGGCGGTAATCGGCAGGATCAGGGTGTAGAACCACAGGAACGTACCGGCGGCGAGGCCGGCGAACACGCCACGGCGATTGGCCTGTTTCCAGTACAGCGCGCCAAGCATGGCCGGAGCCAGTTGGGTCACCGCCGCAAAGGCGATCTGGCCGATGGTCGCCAGGCTTGCGGTCGAGCCCAGCAAGCGATAGCTGACGTAGGCCAGCAGCAAAATGACCACGATGCTCACCCGACGTACCGAGAGCATCCACTGGCGAAATACTTCGAACGGGCGCTCGGCGTTATTGCGGCGTAGCAACCATGGCAACAGCATGTCGTTGGAGACCATGGTCGACAACGCCACGCTGGCCACGATCACCATGCCGGTCGCCGCCGATGCGCCGCCGATAAACGCCAGCAGGGCCAAGGCCGGATGCGCCTGGGCCAGTGGTAGGCTGATGACGAAGGAGTCCGGCAGCACCGAACTCGGGAGCAGCATCTGACCCGCCAGCGCGATGGGCACGACGAACATCGCCGCCAACGCCAGGTAGGCCGGGAAGACCCATTTGGCCAGGCGCAAGTCCTGCGGATCGATGTTTTCCACCACTGTCACATGGAACTGCCGTGGCAGGCAGATGATCGCCATCATCGCCACACCGGTCTGTACCACCATCGATGGCCAGTTGACCGTTTCCTTCCAGTATTCCTCGAGTCGCGGGGCGAGCATGGCCTGGTTAAACAGGTCGTCGAAACCGTCATAGAGGCCGTAGGTCACATACGCACCGACTGCCAGAAAGGCGAACAGCTTCACCAGCGATTCGAACGCAATGGCCAGCACCATCCCGCGGTGGTGCTCCGTGGCATCGAGGTTGCGAGTGCCGAAAACGATGGTGAACAGCGCCAGCACCAGCGACACGATCAATGCGGTATCCTGCGCACGTACGCCCATGGCGTCGGCGCCGGCACCGATCAGCAGGTTCACCCCGAGCACGATGCCCTTGAGCTGCAGGGCGATGTAGGGCAATACGCCGACCAGGCAGATCAAAGCGACCACCACCGCCAGCGATTGGGATTTGCCGTAGCGGGCGGCGATGAAGTCGGCGATGGAGGTGATGTTCTCCTGCTTGCTGATCATCACCATTTTTTGCAGCACCCACGGTGCACCGACCAGCAGCAGGATCGGCCCCAGGTAGATCGGCACGAATGACCAAAGCTGTTCCGCGGCCTGGCCCACCGCGCCAAAGAAGGTCCAGCTGGTGCAATAGACCGCGAGCGAAAGGCTGTACACCCAGGCACGCACCCGCGGCGGCAGCGGCGCACTGCGTCGGTCACCGTAAAAGGCGATGGTGAACATGATGGCCATATAGGCCAGGGCGACGGCGGCAATCAGCCCGCTGGACAGCGACATGGGAACTCCCGGCAACCAAAGACACCCGGGCCTCCCGCCCGGACAGACAGTCTCGCACGACCGCCCCGGTTAGTCAGTGTCGACCAAGGTCGTGGCGTGGCGGGGTGTCGCAGCGGGGCGGGCAGCTGGTTTTTTGCGGTTTGTGCCGGCCGCATCGCGAGCTGGCTCGCGATGGTGGCCTTACTGACTCAACGCAATTTCGATCAGCTGATGCAGTTCCTCGACTTGCAACGGTGCCTCGGAGAACAGAATGCGAAACACGATGGGCGCAGCCACCAGGTTGATCAGGCGGTCGACGCTGGGGCGGGGCTGATCCGGATAGCGATCCAGAATCGCCTGTAACTGTCCGCCAATGATTGTCGCGCAATAGCTCGGCTTGAGGCTTGATTGCACGTCGCGCAGCATGTGGCGGCCGGGGGCGGAGCTCATTTCGTCGAGGTACTGTTCCGCCCAGGCACACACGTCGCCGCGCAGGCTGCCGGTATTGGCCGACTCGGTTTCCGGTTGCATGCGGGCGAGGACTACATCCGCCAGCAGCGCCGACAGATCACCCCAGCGCCGATAAATGGTCGAGGGCGTGACGCCCGCGCGAGCGGCGATTTGCGGCACGGTCACGCTGGCCCGATCCTGCTCTTCGAGCAGTTCGCGCACGGCCTTGTGTATGGATTCCTGCACCCGGGCACTGCGGCCGCCGGGACGTAAAGTCGGAGCTGTCATCACACTTTTCCTGTCTCGCGTCGAAGCCTGCCAGCCAGCAATTGCCTCGATCCTGAAAACGCTGTATCGGACCTTAACACAAAGAATTTGCTTTAAGCGCCAGGCGGTAGCACACTCCGCAAAAGCAAAATATTAGCTTTTGCGGAGTATGCCCATGTCCAATACCCATTCAAACCGCGCAAGTCTGTGGTTCCTGGCCATCACCTTGCTCAGTTTTCTCGCCGCCTCCACGGCACCCACGCCGTTGTATCACCTGTACCAGGAACAGCTGCAGTTTTCAGCCGCCATCCTGACGCTGATTTTCGCGGTGTACGCCCTCAGCCTGCTGGTCGCGCTACTGACGGTCGGCTCGCTGTCGGATCACCTTGGACGCAAGCCGGTGATTTTCACGGCGGTGCTGCTGAACATTGTCGCGATGCTGCTGTTTATCCAGGCTGACAGCGTCGCCTGGCTGATCAGTGCCCGGGTGCTGCAAGGCTTTGCCACCGGCATGGCGACGGCGGTATTGAGCGCTACGCAGCTCGATACCGATCGCCAGCAGGGGGCGCTGATCAACAGCGTCGCCCCCTTGATCGGCATGGCGCTGGGTGGGATGGGGTGCGGTTTGTTGGCCGAATTTGCCCCGGCTCCGTTGCACTTGACCTATTGGCTACTGCTCGTGTTGTTCGTGATGCAGGGGTTGTACGTCTGGCGTTTGCCGGAAAGTGTCTCGCGTCAGCCGGGAGCGTGGGCTTCATTGCGACCCACCCTGCATGTGCCGGTTCAGGCGCGTTCGACCTTGTGGCGGGTACTGCCGCTCAATACCGCAACCTGGGCGCTTGGCGGGTTTTACGCGTCTCTGGCGCCTTCGTTGGTGCGCACGGCGACGGGGTCAACCTCGAACCTGATTGGCGGCGCGACCGTCGCCGTGCTGACGTTGACCGGTGCCTCGATGATTTTCATCCTGCGCAATCGGCCTGCCGGCAACGCGCTACAGTTGGGGGCCGGTTGCCTGGCGACGGGCGTTGCCCTGATTCTCCTGGGGGCGCATGACGCCAGTTTGCCGCTGTTTTTCCTTGGCACGCTGGTCGCCGGTTGTGGTTTTGGTGCCGGTTTTCTTGGGGCTTTGCGCAGCGTAGTACCGTTGGCCTTGCCCCATGAGCGCGCCGGTTTGATGTCGGCGTACTACGTGCTCAGTTACCTGGCCTTTTGCCTGCCGTCACTGCTGGCCGGTAACCTGACGCGCACCTTTGGGCTGGTGATGACCACCGATGGTTATGGTGTCGTGCTGATCATCCTGGCCCTGGGGGCTTGGCTGGCGCACCGTCTTCGGCGCTCTTCCAGGGTTTGCAGCGCTACCGGGCAGTCGTGAAAAAACGCACCCGAGCCGCCAGTTCACTGAGGGCGGCTCGAATTATGGTGATCCAGGCGGAAGGCAATGTCTGATTGCTTATCTATAAACTAGATAACTCTTAGAGAAATTACCCGTTATATAGATATTCGATCCGGATCTATGATGGATTCCACCTCACTTGAGGACAGGAGTTCAGACATGACATGCCCCAACACGATCAAGCCCGGTATCAAGCCGTTCAGCCACCTTCAGCACCCCCGCGAAGTCATTCGCCAGTTCACTCCAAACTGGTTTGCCGCCACCATGGGCACCGGAGTGCTGGCGTTGGCGCTGGCACAATTGCCCGTCGTCACTCCCGGTTTGCGCGCTATCGCCGAAGCGCTCTGGCTGTTTAACATCTTTCTGTTCGTGTTGTTCACCGCCCTGTACGCGGCGCGGTGGGTGCTGTTTTTCAATGAGGCCCGGCGGATTTTTGGTCACTCCACGGTTTCGATGTTTTTCGGCACGATCCCCATGGGCCTGGCGACCATCATCAACGGTTTTCTGGTGTTTGGCCTGCCGCGCTTTGGCGAAGGCGTGATCCACGTGGCCGAAGTGTTGTGGTGGCTGGATGTGGCGATGTCGCTGGCGTGCGGCGTACTGATTCCCTACATGATGTTCACTCGCCAGGAACACAGCATCGACCAGATGACCGCGGTTTGGCTGTTGCCGGTGGTGGCGGCGGAAGTGGCGGCCGCCAGTGGTGGCCTGCTGGCGCCACACCTGGTCGATGCTCACTCGCAATTGGTGGTGCTGGTGACCAGCTACGTGCTTTGGGCTTTTTCCCTGCCCGTGGCGTTCAGCATTCTGACGATTCTGTTGCTGCGCATGGCGCTGCATAAACTGCCTCACGAAAACATGGCCGCTTCGAGTTGGCTGGCGCTCGGGCCGATTGGTACGGGGGCACTGGGCATGTTGCTGTTGGGTGCCGATGCGCCGGCCATCTTCGCCGCCAATGGGCTGCCGGGTATCGGTGAAATCGCTGCCGGGCTGGGGCTGGTCGCCGGGATCACGCTGTGGGGCTTTGGCCTGTGGTGGATGCTGATGGCCGTGCTGATCACTCTGCGTTATCTGCGCGGCGGCATTCCCTTCAATCTCGGCTGGTGGGGCTTCACCTTTCCGTTGGGCGTCTATTCCCTGGCAACGCTGAAACTGGCCAGCACCTTGCACCTGACGTTTTTCAGTGTCTTCGGTTGTGTGCTGGTGAGTTTGCTGGCCGTGATGTGGCTGATCGTCGCCAAACGCACCGTGCAGGGTGCCTGGCGCGGTGAACTTTTTGTCTCGCCGTGCATTGCCGGATTGAAGAAATAACCGGCAAAGATTAGGTAATGTGTGGCCTGGATCGCCGTGCGACATTCCAATAAATGTATCCACGCCACTCACACCTGAATCAGGGACACGGAAGATGAGTCACCCCTCACAGTTCACCTTGCTGCGCACCCGACGTTTCCTGCCTTTTTTCGTGACACAGTCCCTCGGGGCATTCAACGACAACGTCTTCAAGCAGTCGTTGATCCTCGCCATCCTGTACAAGTTGACCATCGACGGTGATCGTTCGATCTGGGTCAACCTGTGCGCGCTGTTGTTCATCCTGCCGTTCTTTCTATTTTCGGCCCTGGCCGGGCAGTTCGGCGAGAAGTTCGCCAAGGACGCGCTGATCCGCCTGATCAAACTCGGCGAAATCGTCATCATGGCGATCGGCGCGGTGGGTTTCCTGTTCGATCATTTGTCGCTGATGCTGGTAGCACTATTTGCCATGGGTACGCATTCGGCGCTGTTCGGACCAGTGAAATACTCGATCCTGCCCCAGGCGCTGCATGAAGATGAACTGGTGGGTGGCAACGGTCTGGTGGAAATGGGCACTTTCCTGGCGATCCTGGCCGGGACCATCGGTGCCGGAATCATGATGTCGTCCAGTCACTATGCGCCCATCGTTTCCACGGCCATCGTCGGGATTGCCGTGCTGGGCTACCTGGCCAGCCGCGGCATTCCACGGGCCGCCGCGGCGTCGCCGCAGATGCGCCTGAACTGGAACATTTTCAGTCAGTCCTGGGCCACCTTGAAACTCGGCCTGGGGCAAACCCCGGCGGTGTCGCGCTCGATTGTCGGCAACTCGTGGTTCTGGTTTGTCGGGGCGATCTATCTGACGCAAATCCCGGCCTATGCCAAGGAATGGATGCACGGCGACGAGACCGTGGTGACCTTGATTCTGACGGTGTTCTCGGTGGGTATCGCACTGGGCTCGATGCTGTGTGAGAAATTGTCCGGACGCAAAGTCGAAATCGGCCTGGTGCCATTCGGTTCTTTCGGGTTGACCGTATTCGGCTTGTTGCTGTGGTGGCATTCTGGCGGGATTCCGGACAGCGTCGAAGGCCATGGCTGGGTCGAGATTCTCGGCTTTGGCCACACCTGGCTGGTCTTGATCGACATCCTCGGCCTGGGTGTTTTCGGCGGTTTCTACATCGTCCCGCTGTACGCACTGATCCAGTCGCGCACCGCCGAAAACGAGCGGGCGCGGGTCATTGCCGCCAACAACATTCTCAATGCGCTGTTCATGGTGGTGTCGGCGATTGTCTCGATCATCCTGCTGAGCATGGTCAAACTGTCGATCCCGCAACTGTTCCTGGTGGTGTCGCTGCTGAACATCGGCGTCAATGCCTACATTTTCAAAATCGTCCCCGAATTCACCATGCGTTTCATGATCTGGCTGCTCAGCCATTCCATGTACCGTGTGGAGCATCGCAATCTGGATTTGATCCCTGACGAAGGCGCGGCGCTGCTGGTATGCAACCACGTGTCGTTCGTCGATGCGCTGCTGATTGGCGGTGCGGTGCGTCGGCCGATTCGCTTCGTGATGTATTACAAAATCTACAACCTGCCGGTGTTGAACTTTATCTTTCGCACGGCCGGGACGATTCCGATAGCGGGGCGCCAGGAAGACATCCAGATCTACGAAAAGGCCTTCACGCGCATTGCGCAGTATCTGAAGGATGGTGAGCTGGTATGCATCTTCCCCGAGGGTAAATTGACCGCCGATGGCGAGATCAACGAGTTCAAGGGGGGACTGAAACGGATTCTCGAAGAGACGCCGGTGCCAGTGATTCCATTGGCGCTGCAAGGGTTGTGGGGAAGTTTCTTCAGTCGCGATCCGAATAAAGGGTTGTTTCGTCGATTGTGGTCGCGGGTGACGTTGGTGGCCGGGCCGGCGGTGGCGGTCGAGGTGGCTGAGCCAGCCAGATTGCAGGCGTTGGTCGGGGAGTTGCGCGGGGCCGTTAGATAAAAGTTGTTCGTGCGTGCCTCATCGCGGGCAAGCCCGCTCCCACAAGGATTGGTGATGTGCCTGCTATGTTTGGCACAAAACAAACCCTGTGGGAGCAGGCTTTCCCGCGATGGTGTTAGAGACTTATGCGCTGACCTTGAGCCCAACCAGTCCGGTGATGATCAACGCCACACTGGCCAGCCTCACCAGCGCCATGGACTCGCCAAACAGAATGATCCCGGCGATCACCGTGCCGACGGCACCGACACCGGTCCAGATCGCATAGGCCGTGCCCAGCGGCAGTTCCTTCATGGCAAGGCCCAACAGGCCAAGACTGACGCCCATGGCTGCAACGGTCAGTGCGGTGGGGAGAGGGCGACTGAAGCCGTCGGTGTATTTCAGGCCGACAGCCCAGCCGACTTCGAACAGGCCGGCGAAAAACAGAATGATCCAGGACATCGAAGACCTCCATCGATTGACGGGGTCGTCCCCAGATTAATGACTCGATTGAGCCGCGAGGTCGTCCTCGCGATGCGCAATATAGTGCCCAGCATTAACCCGGGGATCAAGTTTGCGGATTAATCGGTGACTTGCCGAGCCGCCATTTCCCGATCTTGCTTCTCGCTCATGCGACGGAAATACGTCGAGAGCAACGCCCCGGAAATATTGTGCCAGACGCTGAACAGCGCACTGGGCACCGCCGCCAGGGGCGAGAAATGCGCGCTGGCCAGGGCTGCGCCCAATCCCGAGTTCTGCATGCCGACCTCCAGCGCCAGGGATTTGCGCTGAGCCAAGGGCAGTTTGAACAAACGCCCGGTGAAGTAGCCCAGCAGGTAGCCGAAGCTGTTGTGCAACATGACCACGGCCATGATCAACAGGCCGGACTCGGCAATCTTCGCCTGGCTGGCGGCCACCACCGCCGTGACAATGATCACGATGCTGACCACCGACACCAGTGGCAGCACCTCGACCGCGTGACGAACCCGATTGCCGAGCAGGCGCTGGGCTACGACGCCGAGCACGATCGGCAGTAGCACCACTTGGAGGATCGACCAGAACAGCTCCATGAACGACACCGGCAACCAGGCCGAGGCCAGTAACCAGATCAGGGCCGGAGTCAGCAGCGGGGCGAGGAGGGTGGTGACGGCGGCAATGGCCACCGACAGCGCCAGATCGCCGCGTGCCAGCCAGGTCATCACGTTCGACGAGGTGCCGCTTGGGCAGCAGCCGACGAGGATCACGCCGACGGCGATTTCGGGCGGCAGGTGAAACGCCTGGCAGAGCAACCACGCCACACCGGGCATGATCACGAAATGTGCAACCACGCCCAGGGCCACGCGCCATGGATGGCGAGCCACTTCGGCGAAGTCTTCGAGCTTGAGGGTCAGGCCCATGCCGAACATCACCAGCCCCAGCAGCGGCACGATGGCGCCCTTGAGGCCGATGAACCACGTCGGTTGGAGAAACGCCACGACGGCGAAAATCAGTACCCAGTAAGCGAAGGTGTTGCCGACAAAACGACTTAAAGCAGCCAGTGCGCGCATGGCCTGATCCTTTTTATTAAGTAGCAGCACAAGACCCCTGTAGGAGCGAGCCTGCTCGCGATGGAGTGTCAGACAAAAAGGGAGGCTGACACTCCATCGCATGCAAGCTTGCTCCTGCATTAGAGATCACAAGGCTTCAGATCCCCTGCGGAGTCTCTTCTCCGCCCAATGCCTCGACCAGCGCCGGCAGGAAGTCGCCAAAGGTGAGCATCATCAGGGTAAAGCTGGCATCCAGTTGGCCGAGGGCTTCGTCGCCACCGTCCTGTTCCGCCTGGTCTTGCAGCAGATCCTCGAACTTCAGGCGCTTGACCACCATCTTGTCGTCGAGGACGAAGGACAGTTTGTCCTGCCAGGCCAGCGACAACTGAGTGACTACTTTGCCGGTGCTCAAGTGCAGCTGGATTTCTTCGCTGGTCAGGTCCTGACGCTTGCAACGCACGATGCCGCCGTCTTCGTGGGTGTCGCGCAGTTCGCACTCGTCCAGCACAAAGAAATCGTCCGCGGCTTTCTGGGTGGTGACCCACTCGGTCATGGTCGCGGTCGGAGACATTTTTACCGTCAGCGGGCGCACCGGCAGGGTACCGATCACTTCACGCAGGGTGGACAGCAGGTCCTCGGCGCGTTTCGGGCTGGCCGAGTTCACCAGGATCAGGCCTTGCTTCGGCGCGATGGCGGCGAAGGTCGACGAGCGACGGATGAAGGCGCGCGGCAGGAACGCCTGGATGATTTCATCCTTGATCTGATCGCGCTCCTTCTTATAGACCTTGCGCATTTGCTCGGCTTCGATCTCTTCGACCTTTTCCTTGACTGCGTCACGCACGACGCTGCCAGGCAGAATGCGTTCTTCCTTGCGGGCGCTGATCAGCAGGAAGTCACCACTGACGTGCACCAGCGGTGCATCTTCGCCCTTGCCGAACGGCGCGACGAAACCGTAGGTGGTCAACTCCTGGCTTGCACATGGACGCGCCAGTTTGGTGGCCAGTGCAGTTTCCAACGCCTCGGCATCAACAGGCAGATCTTGGGTCAGGCGATAGATAAGCAGGTTCTTGAACCACATGGGGTGAGTCTCTCCTTTATACAAAGGGGGGCATTATTGACTTCGCGGTGCCATAGGCCAACCCTTCTCTAAGCCTTTGGAAGGCATGAAAAAATTAATTAAAAAAGTGCTTGCCAGAGGTGGGGTCGCTCCGTAGAATGCGCGCCACACCGAACGTGAAGGGTGATTAGCTCAGCTGGGAGAGCGTCTGCCTTACAAGCAGAATGTCGGCGGTTCGATCCCGTCATCACCCACCATTCGCATTCAGTGTTACGCGCAGCGGTAGTTCAGTCGGTTAGAATACCGGCCTGTCACGCCGGGGGTCGCGGGTTCGAGTCCCGTCCGCTGCGCCATATTCGGTAACCTGGAACACTGAACGCCAGGTCGCCACGGAAAAGCCCGCTGAAGCGGGCTTTTTTCTGCCCCAAGTTTGTATGTTGTTCCTGCGGATTGCATCGTTTCACCGGTTTTAGATTTTTTTGAAAAAAAACTTCAATTAAATCAACACTTTATAAAAACCTGTGGCATAATGTGTCCCGCAACGAAGGTAAAGGGTGATTAGCTCAGCTGGGAGAGCGTCTGCCTTACAAGCAGAATGTCGGCGGTTCGATCCCGTCATCACCCACCACTTTCAACGCTACGCGCAGCGGTAGTTCAGTCGGTTAGAATACCGGCCTGTCACGCCGGGGGTCGCGGGTTCGAGTCCCGTCCGCTGCGCCATATTCGGTAACCTGGAACACTGAACGCCAGGTCACCACAGAAAGCCCGCTCAATGCGGGCTTTTTGCTGTCTGGAATTTGGCTATTCCTGCAGCGAGTCGGTCCTTCCATGGTAAGAGCGAACGTGCTCCGGGCGCCGTTCCGACGATGGTCGTCAAGGATAGCGCTGCAAATCCGCCCCTCCGTGGTGTTCTCGGTTTTTTTCGCGAGCTGGCTCGCTCCTACTGTTCGGCGTTGCGGGCGTGTCGGTAATCGCTGACGGCTTCGTAAACGGCTTTGCGCAACCGGTTGATGCCGCCGATAGGGCGATGAGCCTCGAGTCCAAACCACGGGTTGAACGACTGGTTATCGCATTGCAGGTTCAGCGCAGGCGTATCGAAGTCCTGGGCGGGCACCTTGATTCGTGCCACGGTCTGGAAGGGCGCATCGTTCTCGCTCCACTCAATGCTGGTGTCTTCGATCGGCATGTACTTGTTGGCGTCCTGGCGCTGGATCTGCAAGACGAAACACGCAGGTACCCGATCAGTCGACAGCTGCTGATTCAGCGCATTGCGCAGGAAGTTCGGCAATTTCCGGTTTTGCGCAGGCAAGCTGTAGGGCGGGCAGCTTTGCGGGTCGGGCATCACACGAAACTTGGCGTTGGCTTCACCGAATTTGTAGGGCGAAACTGAAAAGTAGGTGGTCTGGGTCGGACTGGGCGGCGCGGGCGACAAGGTCGCCAATGCAATGAACAGGTGACGAACCTGCCAGGTGCGCGGATCCCAGCCCGGAAAAAAGGCCATGATTTTTTTGCCATCTGCCTGCGCGGCAACGTTCTGACGATACTCGGCGACATTACTGACGAAAAAGTTCGGGTGGCTGAACATCACGAAGTCTTGTTCGCTTCGCTGCGTCTGATCGCTCAGCAGTTGTTTGCCCGGTACGTCGAGTAGCTTGATCGCCATGCCCCGGGCATCGTGGATGCTGTCGAACTGTGGATAGGCATTGCCGTTGGACAGGCGCATCGTCGCTTGCCAGGTTTTGCCAGGCTCGTTGAACACGCCCTGACGCAAGTCGTTCGCCAGGTCTGGCAGCACCTGGACTTCAGCCTGTACGCAACCGTGGGCCTTGGCATGGGCGTCGCGCAGATAGCGGGTGCTTTCACGGTGTTGGTCGACGATGCGCACGGCCGTCTGAATGATGTCCTGAGTCATCGCTGCTTCAACGTCCGGAATCTGCTCTTGCGCCGATACCGGACCGCCGTGTTGCCAGGCGAACCACGCCGAGGCCAAGGCCCAGGCAAGCAACCCAAGACCCAATAGCCAGAGCAGAGTCTTGCCGAGAAAAGCGGCCAGGCGCAGCCAGAGGGTCATGAGCATGGGGAATTCCTTTTGTAATGGGCGAGGGTCATGGCAATTGCGACTCCAGCGGGCCGCCCAACACCTTCAGATACTCCAGCAGCGCCCAGCGCTCCTGTGGTTGCAGCAGACGTCCGATCACGCCGTTGCCCAGTTTGCCGGCACGGAACTCGTGACCGCTGTTGTGGTTGCCGGTGATGCGCGTGTCGAACAGAAAGGCATTGGTAAAGGCTTCGGTGCGATAGCCCAGGTGCTTCGGGTCGTACTCGAACGTGCCTTTGTAGAAGGTGGTTGAGCGTTCATCCTGAGGCGAGAGCAATTGATAAAGGCTTGGCACCGAGCCGTTGTGCAGGAACGGCGGTGTCGCCCACACGCCCGCCAACGGACGGGCCTTGTAGGCGCGTAACTCGCGGACACCGATCGGCAAGCCGAACCCGTCCATTTCAGGCCGTTCGGCGAGTGTGATGCCCGCCTCGCGATAGGCCCGGTTTGCCACAAACGCCGTGACATAGGCCAGCCCTTTGGCCACGGACATCTGGCTCAGATCAAGGGGGTGCGTGGGTTTGGGTTCGACATCCAGTTGACCGAGCTCCGCCGGATTCCATTGCAGTGCCGTCAAGTCGTAGCGGTGATCGGCGATGTTGTTGGCCGCGCCGGGGTCGGTGCCGATGTATACCACGGGGAGCATTTTCAGGTGTTGCACGTTTCGTCCTTCGCCTTGGGTCGTCCGCGGTACGTGACAGCCTGCGCAATTTTCGCTGAACAGTGCGCGACCCTTTGCTGCCAAGGGTTTGTCGATGGGCCCCAGCAGTTCTTCGGGCCAGGCAGGCGGAGCGAGCCGTTGCAGGGTTGCTTCGATCAGATGGAGATCGCGCACCCGGACGCTGGAGGGGTAACGATCGTCGCCCTTGAAGGGCTGACCATCGCGGTCGAAGAAATTCAGTGTGGCGCCGACACCCAGGGCTTCACCGATATTGCGCGCCATCGGCTGCTGCGCCGAGCCGTTCCACTGCACCCAGTCGAAGGTCCACATGTCCCACAACTGCGGGTAGTCCACCGGGGCATTGGCCACGCGATAATTGTCGGGAGAAATGGCATCGCCGAAGCTGGCGTTGGCGATACGACCGAAGGCATCGGTACGCCCGGGCCCTTCCTCAGTCGGGTAGAGCCCGCGATGGGTATCGTTCCAGGCCACTTTCAGAAAGGTATCGAGCGAAGCCTTGAATTCGTTGCGCAGTTGCTGGCGCCGGGAGTCGTAATCCCCGGCCAGTACCTGGCGTGCGAAACGTTCGAATTTCCAGGGGTTGTAATAAGTCGCGGCCAGGCTCGCTACCAAGGCTTGTCCGAAACTGCCACCTCGCAGTGTAGGAACGCTGGAGGGCAACACATGCTGTGCCGAACCGCCATCGATGCGCACGGCTTGACCGTTGAAACGCAGTTCTCCGGTATGGCAGGCGGCACAGGTAATATCCAGAAACGTATCCGCACTCCCGGGATTTTGGTGCCGGGCAAAGCCCACCGGAAGATTTCCAGGGTTGTTCGGGGTGGGTTTCTGGCTGGGGTCGATCAGAAAGCCGAAGCGTGCGAGGTACTCAGGGGAGGCGAATCGTTGTTGCGAAAAGGGCAATTCAAGGGCCGTGAACCAGTCGTAGTGCAGGCCCTTGACCTGCGTACCTTGAGGCGTGAAGTAGTATGTCTGGCGGTCGGCATCGTCCCATTGGTCGAGATAATGCACCTGTTGTGCGGGTGACCAGAGCGGTAGCTTAGGGTTGGCAACGTAGTACAGAACCACGGCCAGAGCCACTCCCAGCAGGATTGCGATCGCCATGAGCGAGCGGAATAAGAGGCGCAAGATGAACATCCCTGTCGATTAATATTTTGTTATGCCTTAGCCTCAGATCAGCGGCAAGTGGCCATTACGCCAGACATTGTGGGATACGGGATCTGTCTCGATATGAGTCGGATGACAGATGTTTCATCATCTACACTGCGAAAAGCGTTTAAACAGCTGAACTTATCCGAAATTTCCGGCTCTCATGCCGGTAGCCATTGGTCGTGGCCGCCTGATAAGCTCGCGGCTTTACTCGATTGCCCTTTAGGCGCATGAACAAGGAAATAGCATGAAACAGCATCGGTTGGCGGCGGCGGTGGCCCTGGTTAGCCTGGTACTTGCGGGTTGCGACTCGCAGACCAGCGTAGAGCTGAAAACCCCGGCGCAAAAAGCTTCCTACGGAATTGGCCTGAACATGGGCAAAAGTCTGGCTCAGGAAGGCATGGATGACCTGGACTCCAAAGCCGTAGCCCAGGGCATCGAAGATGCCGTCGGCAAGAAAGAACAGAAACTGAAAGATGAAGAGCTGGTTGAAGCCTTCGCCGCGCTGCAAAAGCGTGCCGAAGAGCGTATGGCCAAGATGAGCGAAGAGTCGGCAGCCGCTGGCAAGAAATTCCTCGAAGAAAACGCCAAGAAAGCTGGCGTAGTGACCACCGCTTCGGGCTTGCAGTACGAAGTGATCAAGAAAGCCGATGGCGCTCAGCCAAAGCCGACTGATGTAGTGACCGTCCACTACACCGGCAAGCTGACCAATGGCACCGTTTTCGACAGCTCCGTCGAGCGTGGCAGCCCGATCGATCTGCCGGTTAGCGGTGTGATTCCGGGTTGGGTCGAAGGCCTGCAACTGATGCACGTAGGCGAGAAGTACAAGTTGTACATTCCTAGCGAACTGGCTTACGGCGCGCAAAGCCCAAGCCCGGCGATCCCGGCCAACTCGGTGCTGGTGTTCGACCTGGAGCTGCTGGCGATCAAGGATCCGGCAAAAGAAGACGCTGCCAAGTAATCAGCGTCTGCTCTTAGAACAACGCCTCGCTTTTGCGGGGCGTTGTTGCATCTGGTGTCTGGTGCGGGTAAACAAAGCGAACAGATGCGGCAGGCTGGAGTCATAGCCATTGTAGGTGTGGTGCTAACCGCGCCAGAGCGCCAAGTCAATGAAATCTTGGGTTTTTTTAGATGGGCAAAAAACGCCCGATCTGAGTTCGGCCCTTGTGCAGCGGGGCTTTCAGCCTTGAAAAGTCGCTCTGTTCACAAGGTTATCCACAATTTGTGTGGATAACATTTACATGGGAGGAATGATGAAAACGCCCTGGAATTTTGCTCGTTTCCTGCCTCTGGCTGGACGACTGCTCGCTCGTGGACGTTTGCCTACCCTGTTGTTCGCAGTGGCCAGCAAAGGTGCCAGCCAAGGCAATCGCCTGGGCAAGTTCAAGGATGATCTGCGCCTGTTGCAGGCACTTTGCCTGGCCTACTGGCGCGGTGAGTATCGGGCCATCAGCCCCAAAGCGCTGGTCTCGGTCGTAGCGGGCCTGATGTATTTCCTCAGTCCGGTGGATGCGATTCCGGATTTCATTCCGGTATTCGGCATGCTGGACGACATTGCGGTCCTGGCCTGGTTGATGAAAGTCTTCGATGACGAACTCAACGCGTTTCGCGTCTGGCGCCAACGCCAGATGCCAGAGAAGCTCGCAGTGGTCGAGCGCCTGCCCGATACCCTTGAGCAACTCCAGCTTCAGGGACCGAAAAAAACCTGATCGGTTCCCATCTTGCCCGCAGATAGATGCCCCCCGCGACCTTAGCCGCTGTTAGGATTACACTTCTAGGGAAAAGTGCCGATTCGCTAAGTGTTTTTGTCCTACGGGGTAGTCATGGATATTCAGATAATTACACGCGAAGGCGAGCCCGAATATGCGGTTCTGCCATGGGCTCAGTATCAGGCTCTACTGAAAGCAGCAGGCATCAACGAAGCACCGTCGCGTCCGGCCGCAGCGCCGCTTGCGACACCCCAGGACCCGATTCTTCCAGGTCTTGATCAACTACGCAGTTTGCGCGAAGGGAAGGGCATCGCCATCGAGGCGCTGGCCCGCACGGTAGGCATCAGCCCGTCTTATCTGGCCATGATCGAAAGTGGTGAACGTCTGCCCGACGCTGCCATTCGCCGAAGCCTGGCCTGGGAATTGACGGTGCCAGGGTGGAGGGATGAATCGTGAGCGTACGCATCAGTCGTCAACATTGGGACGGGTTGCTGGGCGAGCTGGATCAGGCTCGCCGTCAGCGTCATCTACTGACTTATCGGGCACTGCTGGAGCGTTTACAGCTTCCCACGCCCGCCATGCAAACCTTGACTGCCGCGCTTGAGCATTTGGCGGCGCTGGACGCCAAAGCTGAACAGCCGCTGCGCAGTTCGCTGGTGATCAGCCAGGGCGCCAGCCGTCTGCCACGCACCGGCTTCTTTGAATGTGTCGAGCGCCTCGGGCGATTCTCCGGGCCATCCGATGGCGTCGCCGCCGCATCCTGGCACGCCTCGGAAGTGGTGCGCGTATTTGAGTACGAGTACCCCGAGTCGGCGGAGGCCTGAGTGTTTTTTCGACTCAAGGCGCAGGTCAGTTACTGGCTGGCACGCAGGCTTTTTCACTGGCAATGGTTCGTGCGACAGCCGCGTGGCTGGAGCTGGCTTGAAGGCCAGTTCGCCCGTATGGCTAACTTGGGCGATGTCGACGCTCAGAGCTTCTATGGCCACATCCTGACCTTTCGCGGTGTCGGTCTGGGCGCTCGCGAAGAGGGCCTTCGCCTGCTGCGCCTGGCGGCATTGGCCGGCGATGGCAAAGCGGCCTATCAGGTCGGGGTGATCAGCCTCGCCGGGACGCCGGGCAAGGCGCCGGATCCGACTGAAGCGGCACGCTTCTGGAGCATTGCAGCGAAGGCCGGGCATCCGTTGGCCGAGCTCAAGCTAAAAGAGCTGGCGGCTCGAGATGATGGGCTATAGCCCAGAATTGTGTTGTTCCGGCGGGTGCCATCGCGAGCAGGCTCGCTCCCACAATGGATCTGTTGAAGACGCACAATTCGTGTGACTCAGCATTCCCCTTTGGGACGCGATGGCGTCAGACCATTCATCGATGCCCGGCCAGCAGCACATCCTCTTTCTCCGGCGCCTCCAGACTATCGATCACATGCACGCTGTATCCCTGCACATTCTTCGCATGGTGTTTGGCCTGGGACGCCATTTCGGCCAATTGACTGGCGTCGAGTTGATCACAGGCCTGTGGATGCAAATGCACCACGCCGATGGACAGGGACAGCAACGGAAACTCCTGGCGCACGCCCTGGCGATTGGGCGCGATGAAACAGCCGGCTTCGAGGTGTTCGCTGCGGTAGAAGCGTCGGCACTGGCTCTGGAAGTCATCCAGTAACTGGTTCAAACGTTTGCGCCAGTCTTCCGGGCCGAGCACCAGCAGGAAATCATCGCCGCCGATATGGCCGACGAAGTCGCGGGATGGGTCGACGCGGTCGTTCAGACATTGTGCCAGGCAGAGCAGGACTTCATCGCCACGGCCGTAGCCATAGATGTCGTTGAAGGGTTTGAAGCTGTCGATGTCGACGTAGCAGATCACCGATTCCCGTTGCTGTTGCAGCAGCCGTGTCAGGCATTGCTGGATCGGCACGTTGCCTGGCAGCAGGGTCAGGGGATTGGCGTAGCGCGCTTGCTGGATCTTCAGTTCGGTAATCAGCTTGAGCACATCGATGACCCGACCCAGGCCCAGATAGCTGCCGTTGAGGGTGATGATGAAGTCTTCTTCGATACGTTGGCGGGCGCGGCTGGTGATCAGGCGGCTGACCTGTTGCAGCGACTGACTCATTTCGACGGCCAGGAAGTCATCGTTCATCAAGCGGCTGATGGGTTTGCGGGCGAACAGGTCGGTGGCAAACGGCTTGAGCAGGGCATCGGAAAGCGAGTGCCTGTGGACGATGCCACACGGCTGGCCGTGCTCATCCAGCACCGCCAGCGAATTCAGATTGGCCTGGCGGCGGAAGGCTTCCAGTACCGTGGCAGTCGGCGTGTCACGCGCTACCGCCGGTTGCTCGTTGAGCAGAGCGCTGAGGTCGCTGCCTTCATCATTGAGCACTACAACGGCATTGTCCTGACGCGGCATCAGGGAGCGGGCATCCCGGGGCGGATGTTCTTGCGGTCGGCAGAGCAAATAGCCCTGGATCAGATCGACCCCCATTTCCGTCAGCACCGCGAGTTCTTCCGGCAATTCGATGCCTTCGGCGATCACCTGTGCCCGCGAGGCCTTGGCGATCTGCAGGATCGAGCCGACGAATTCGCGCTTGAGGGCATCCTGGTGTATGCCATCGATAAAGTGCCGGTCGATCTTCACATAGTCCGGTCGCAACTCGGACCACAGACGCAAACTTGAATAGCCTGCCCCCAAGTCATCCAGGGCAATGGAAAACCCCATCGCCCGATAGTGATGCAGGGCGGTTTGCAACAACTGGAAGTCGTCGGTTGGTGTCTGCTCGGTGAGTTCGATCACCACCTGGCTCGGCGGGATGCCGAAATCCTCCAGCAGTTGCAGGGTTCGGCCGGGTTGGTGTGCGGCTTCGAGCAGGGATTCCGGGGACACGTTGAGGAACAGCTTGCCGGGCAGTTGCTGTTCATTGAAGCGTCGACAGGCGCTTTCACGGCAAGCGATTTCGAGTTCGCTCAAGCGCCCGGCCTGGCGGGCGACGGCAAACAATGCAATAGGGGAGTGCAGCGGGCTGTTGGAGGGGCCGCGACTGAGTGCTTCGTAGCCGAGAATCCGTCGTTCAGAAAGACAAATGATCGGTTGGAACAGGCTGTGCAAACCGCCTTGAGTCAGGATTGAACTCAACGCACTCAGCTGTTCTGTCGTGGTCATGGCGATCTCTGGCGATAAAAAAAGGACCGGGCGTGCTCTTGGTAAGGGAGCACGCCCAGTCCTCTATTTCACGACAGAATGATGACTGTTTGATGACGCTCCGGGGAGCGTCAGCATTAAATTGCCATCATCTTAGTGCTTGGCTACCGCGGTATTGAGCTTGAGGTAGTCCAGCAGAATGCGCCCGGTTTCGCTCAGGTAGGCGTCGTCTTCTGGCTTGGTCTTGTCCGGCTCGGCCGCGATGGCGTCTTCGTCTTCTTTCTTCAGCTCTTTGAGTGGCTCTTCGCCCTTGGCCTTGCGACGAATGTTCTCCATGGCCAGTTGCTTGGCTTCGATATCGGCGTGTTGCGCACGACGGTCGGCTTCATTGAGGCTGACGGTTTTTTCTGCCATCAGTTTCTGCGCCAGGGCCAGCTTGTCGCGAATGAACACGAACTCCGCGTCCTTGGCCGTACGCACGTCATGCTCGGATTTGAGCTGGCTGATGTACGGTTTGAACGGGTCGACCGCAGGCTTGATGGCCGCCTTGATGGTGTCCCACGGCATGGCTTCCGGCAGGGCGCTCTCGCCGATTTCCTTGGTGTCGATGATCGACGGGTAATCGATGTCCGGCAGTACGCCCTGATGCTGGGTGCTCTGGCCGGAAACCCGGTAGAACTTGGCCAGGGTCAGCTTCAGTTCGCCATGGTTCAGCGGCTGGATGGTCTGCACGGTGCCTTTACCGAAGGTCTGGCCGCCGATGATCAACGCGCGGTGGTAGTCCTGCATGGCACCGGCAAAAATCTCCGAGGCCGAGGCGGACAGGCGGTTGACCAGCAACGCCATCGGGCCCTTGTAGAACGCACCCGGATTTTCATCTTCCAGTACATCGACACGTCCGTCGGCGTTGCGCACCAGCACGGTCGGACCTTTGTCGATGAACAGGCTGGTCAGCTCAGTGGCTTCCTGAAGGGAGCCGCCGCCGTTGTTGCGCAGGTCGATGACCACGCCGTCGACCTTGTCTTTCTGCAACTCGGTCAGCAGTTTCTTGACGTCGCGGGTGGTGCTCTTGTAATCCGGATCGCCGGCACGGAATGCCTTGAAGTCCAGGTAGAACGCCGGGATCTCGATGACACCGAGCTTGTAGTCCTTGCCATCCTGTTTCAGGTTGAGGACCGATTTTTTCACCGCCTGATCTTCAAGCTTCACCGCTTCGCGAGTGATCGGCACGATCTTGCTGGTCTGGTCGTTCGGCGCATTGCTGGCTGGAATCACTTCCAGGCGCACCACGGTGCCTTTCGGGCCGCGGATCAGCTTGACCACTTCGTCCAGGCGCCAGCCGACCACGTCGACCATTTCTTTGTTGCCCTGGGCAACGCCGATGATCTTGTCGGCCGGTGCAACCTGCTTGGTCTTGTCCGCCGGACCTGCCGGCACCAGGCGCACGACTTTCACTTGATCGTTATCGCTCTGCAACACGGCGCCGATGCCCTCCAGCGACAGGCTCATGTTGATGTCGAAGTTTTCCGCGTTATCCGGCGACAGATAGTTGGTGTGCGGGTCGTAGGACATGGCAAAGGTGTTGATGTACGCCTGGAAGATGTCTTCCGCGCGGGTCTGGTCCAGGCGCGCCAATTGGTTCTTGTAGCGCTTGGTCAGGGTTTCCTGGATCTGTTTGGAGTCCTTGCCGGCGATCTTCTGCCGCAACACTTCGTCCTTGACGCGCTTGCGCCACAGGTCGTCGAGTTCAGCGGTGGATTTGAGCCAAGGGGCGTCCTTGCGATCGACCAGCAAGGTTTCCTTGGTGCTGAAGTCCATCTTGTCGACGCCCTTGTCCAACTCTGCAAGGGCGAAGTCCAGACGCGACTTGACGCGGTCCAGATAGCGCTTGTAGATGGTGAACCCGGCGTTGAGGTCGCCGCTTTTGAGGAAGTCGTCGAACTGGGTCTTCCACTTGTCGAATTCGGCGATGTCGCTGGCCATGAAGTAGCTGCGCGACGGATCCAGCAGCTTGAGGTAGCTGTCGTAGATGATCACCGAGCGCGCGTCATCGAGCGGCGGCTTGCTGTAATGATGACGCTTGAGCAACTCCACGACGTTCAGACTGGCGATGACTTCGTCACGGTCAGGTTGAAGGTTGTCCCAGCTGTTGGCTGCGAAAGAACTGCTCGACATCGGCAACAGGCCGATACCGATGAATAGGGCGAGGGCGGTGCTGGGGAACAAACGCTTCATGTTGATTCGACGCGGGGACAATTGATAACGCATATTAGGCCGTCTTTGAAGTCGCCGGTTCCACAAGGGCCGGTCGCATGATGCAAAAAGCCCGGCGCTACAGCTTCGGGCTCAGTCCAGACTCACTATGGAGGCACTGTGAAAGCATTGCAAGGCGTTGACGGTCAAGTGGAGTGGGTTGAAGAGCCAAGTCCGGCATGTGATGTCGGCCAAGTTCGGATCCGAGTGGCGGCAGCAGGTCTCAATCGTGCCGATTTGTTGCAGAAAGCAGGTTTGTATCCGCCGCCGCCGGGGGCCAGCCAGGTGCTTGGTCTAGAGTGTTCGGGGGTGATCAGCGAGGTCGGGCCGGGCTCGTCCTGGCAATTGGGGGATCGGGTCTGCGCCTTGCTGGCCGGGGGCGGGATGGCCGAAGAGGTGGTTGTCGACGGACGGCATGTGTTGCCGGTTCCCGACGGAATGTCATTGGTCGAAGCCGCCGCGTTGCCGGAAGTGTATGCGACCGTTTGGTTGAACTTGTTTCAACTCGCAGCGCTCAAGCCTGGTGAAAAAGTTCTGCTGCACGCCGGCGCCAGTGGAATTGGTTCAGCTGCCATTCAGTTGTGCAAGGCGTTTGGTAACCCGTGCTGGGTCAGCGTGGGGTCTGCCGAGCGTCTGGCGTATTGCGAAGCGCTCGGAGCCCAGGGTGGCGTGGTGCGCACAACCGATCTGGAGAGCTTGAGCGACCTGGGACCGTTCAATGTCATCCTCGACCCGGTGGGCGGTAATTATTCGGCGTTGAACCTCAAGCTGCTGGAGCAGGACGGACGCTGGGTGCTGATTGGCCTGATGGGTGGCCGCGAGGCGAAGCTGGACCTGGCTCAGGTACTGGCCAAGCGCGTGCAGTTGCTGGGGTCGACCCTGCGCAGCCGCGACGAGCAGTTCAAGGCCGATCTGTTCAGCGATCTGAGCCAGCAGGTATGGCCGTTGTTTGCCGAAGGGCGTTTGAGCCCGCAGTTGGCCAGGACCTTTGCGATCAAGGACGCCGAAGCGGCGTTCGCGGAGCTGGCGAGCAACAAGGTGGCGGGGAAGGTGGTGTTGGTGATCGACGAAAGCTTGAGCTGAATCCTGTGGGAGCGTGGCTTGCCCGCGATGAACGATGACGCGGTTTGACAGCTAAACCGCGTCGCCTGAATCGCGAGCAAGCTCCCACAGGGGATCGTTGTTATTTCCAGAGGTGGATCGGCCAGCCCGCTTTCTCGGCGTGCTCAAGGAGCACGGGATCCGGATTGACCACATGCGGGAAATCCACCTTCAACAGCAACGGCAAATCGTTGCGTGAGTCTGAATAGAAACTCGCCCCTTCCAGGTTTTCCTCTTCCGCATCCAGCCACTCCAGCAGCCGGGTGATCTTGCCTTCGCGGTAGGTCAGAGTGCCCACGGTTTGGCCGGTATAGACCCCGTGAGCCACTTCCAGCTCGATGCCGAGAATCTCGTCGATGCCCAGGCGTTCGGCAATCGGTCGCACCAGGTGCGTGCCCGAGGCGGAGATCACCAGAATGCGATCGCCGAGCTTGCGGTGCTCGGCAATAGCGCGGGTGGCGCCGCTGAAGATGATCGGTTCGATGATCTCCTCCACCCATGGACTGACCAAGTGCTCGATCTCTTCCGGCGTGCGCCCGATCAACGGTTCGAGACTGAAGGCCATGTAGTCTTCCATGGCCAGGTGGCCCCGGCCGTAGGCGTCCATCAATTCCCTGTCGCGGCGCAGGAAGGATTCGCCGTCGACCCAGTTGAGACGGGCCATTTGCTCGCTCCACAGCGAGGCACAATCGCCGTGGATCAGGGTTTCGTCCAGATCAAAAATTGCCAGGGCCATCAGTGCAGTTCTCTCTTCAACATCAACAAGGGCATCAGGCTACCTCACACAGCGCCGTCGGATCGATGGAAAGCGCGAGGCGCTGACCATCGGGGTGCAGATCGGACGTCGAGCGGTTGAGCACATCCACCACCAACTCCACGCCGCGGGCTTCGATGCGATAACGGATCACGTTGCCCAACAGGCTGTGGCTGCGCACCTGCGCGTCCAGCTCGCCGTCGAGACTCAGTTCGATGGCCTCCGGGCGAATGGCGATGCGATGGCTGATCGGCCGCTGCAGCAGCTTCGAGGCGGCGTCGGCGTCCAGCAGATTGTAGTTGCCGATGAAACCGGCGGCGAACACATCCACTGGCGCCGTGTACAGGGTTTCGGCGTCACCGCTTTGTACGATTTTTCCCTGATTCATCAGGAAAATGCGGTCAGACATGGTCAGCGCTTCTTCCTGATCGTGGGTGACGAAGATCGTGGTCAGGCCCAGTTCGCGCTGGATCTGACGGATCTGTTCGCGCAAGTGTTTACGAATTCGCGCGTCAAGCGCCGACAGCGGTTCATCCAGCAGCAACAGGCGTGGTCGCGTGACGAGCGAGCGGGCGAGAGCCACGCGCTGGCATTGGCCGCCAGACAGTTGATGCGGATAGCGCGAGGCAAAGTCGTTCAACTCGACCAGTTTCAGCACTTCGGCAACACGCTTGTGGCTGTCGTCGGCGTTGACCTTTTGCATGCGCAGACCGAAGGCGACGTTCTGCTCCACGGTCATGTTGGGGAACAGTGCGTAGCTCTGGAACACCATGCCGATTCCGCGTTTCTGCGGGCTCAATGGGACGATATCAACACCATCGAGCAGGATCTTGCCACCATCTACCGAGGTCAGGCCGGCGATGCAGCGCAGTAGCGTCGACTTGCCGCAACCGGACGGGCCGAGCAGGGTGACGAACTCGCCTTTCTGGATTTCGCAGTTGATGTCGCTGAACACCGTGGTGCCCGCGTAATTCTTTTGAAGATGTTGGACGCTGACATAGCTCATTCGCTTTTGTCCTTGTTCAAGATATTGGCCGCCCAGGTCAGAACCAGCACAAAGAAGAAGTAGGAAATCACCAGCGCACTGGTGAAGTGGCCGCTGCTGTTTCGCATGTTGTTGAGGTAGACCTGCAGGGTTTCGTAACGGGTGCCGACGAGGATGTTGGCGAACACGAACTCACCGAACAGGAACGAGAACGACAGCAGCAACGCCACCATCAAGCCCTTGCGCAGGTTCGGCAGCACCACCAGGAACGCTGCTTGAAAGGTGCTGGCACCGAGCAGTTGCGCGGCGTCCATCAGGTCGCGCAGGTTGATCGCTTGCAGGTTGTTGGTGATCGCCCGATACATGAATGGCAACGCGACGGTGAAGTAGCAACCGATCAGAATCCAGGGCGTGCCGACCATCGCAAACGGTCCGGAACCGTAGAGCTGCAGCAGGCCCACCGAGGACACCACGGGCGGCACGGCGAACGGCAGCAGGATCAGGATGTTCATCAGCGCGTCGAGTTTCGGGAAGTGGTAATGCACCACGAACAGCAGCGGCAGAATCAGCACCACCGAGAGAATCAGCGCGCCGATGCAGACCAGCAGCGATTGGCCGAAGGCACTGAGAAACCGTGGATCGCTCCACAGCTGCGCATACCATTTGATACTGAAACCGCTGGGCAGAATCGTGGCCGACCAACTGCTGGAAATCGAATAGATAAACGTACCGAGCAACGGCAACAACAGGATCGCAAACAGCAGGTACACCACTACCCGATGGTAAATGCCCACGGGGCCCAATTCAGCGCGAGACATGGTAGCTCCTCTTCAACAGCAGCTGATGCACGATGGTCACCAGGGTCATCAAGGCCACCAGCACCACGGCCAGGGCACTGGCCAGGTTCGGATCGAGGGAGATATCCCCCGAGACCATCGCCGCGATACGGATCGGCAGCACGTTGAAGTTGCCGGTGGTCAGGGCGTACACCGTGGCGTAGGCGCCGAGGGCGTTGGCCAGCAGGATCACGAAGGTGCCGAGCAGTGCCGGTGTCAGTACCGGTAGACCGATGTGGCGCCAGAATTGCCAGCCGTTCGCCCCGAGCAGTTCCGCGGACTCGCGCCAGTCTTCGCGCAGGGCATCGAAGGCGGGGTAGAGCAGCAGCACGCCAAGGGGAATCTGGAAGTAGGTGTAGAGAATGATCAGCCCGGTTTTCGAGTACAGGTTGAAATCCTGAATGATCCCCGCCTGCTTGAGCATGATGGTGAAGCTGCCGTTGAAGCCCAGCAGGATGATGAACGCAAAGGCCAGGGGCACGCCGGCAAAGTTGCTGGTCATGTTGGCGAACGCGTTGACGAAGTTGCGCAGTTTCGAGTCGACCCGCCGCAGCGAATACGCGCCGAGCACGGCGATGATGATCCCGAATACGCTGGACCAGAAACTGATCTCGAGGCTGTACTGGATCGCCTGCAGGTAGAACTTCGAGTTGAAGATTTTGCTGAAGTTGGCCAGGCCCCAGCCGAACTCTTCCGATTCCAGGCTGTTGATCATCACCCATGCCAGCGGGGCGATTTCGAACACGATAAAGAACAGTGCGAAAGGCACCAGGCACAAGGCTGCCAGCCATTTGCCGCGAGTCATGGCATTCACTTGAGCAGCTCCCGGCACACGGGTTTGTCATGGGGCACGCCCAGCAGCTCGCAGACCGTGCCGCAAATATCCGTCTGTTTCGGTGCCGCGTCGGCATTGAAACTGAAGGCATCGCCGAGCACGAACAGCGGTACTTCGCGTTCTTCTGGCAACAGGCCGTTATGGGAACGGTCGTTGTTCATGCCGTGATCCGCCGTCACCAGTACCTGGTAACCGGCGTCGAGCCAGCCTTGCAGGTAGTCGGCGATGATGATGTCGGCCGAACGGGCGCTGTTGCGGTACTGCGGGGTGTCGAGACCGTGCTTGTGCCCGGCATCGTCGATGTTCATGGGGTGGATCAACAGAAAATTCGGCGCATGGCGCAAGCGCAGGTTTTCCGCGTCGGCGAACAGGTGCGAGTCGGGGTAGTGATCGTTCCAGTAGAAGTGGCCGTACTGGATCGGCAGATCCGGGTCGTCGGTATGGCGATCCCGGGCAGGCACGAACGGTGAACGGTTGTACAGCTCGCTGACCCAGTGATAGGCCGCCGCGGCGGTCTTCAGGCCGGCATCCCTGGCATAGTGGTAGATGCTGCGCTGGCTGGACAGGCGCGAGACGTTGTTGTGCACGATGCCGCTGTCGATCGGCGCGACACCGGTCAGGATGCATTCGTAGAGCGGTCGGGACAGGGCCGGTAGCTCGCACTCCAATTTGTAGAGCGCTGCGCGTCCTGCGCCGACATAAGCCTGCAGGTGCCCCATGGCGTGCCGGGCAACCTCGTAGCTGAGGCCGTCGAGCACGACAAGGATGACGTTGTGCTTCATAGGGGCAATGACTCCGTGAAACGGGAATTCGGAACTCACTCGGTCCACTGTGGGAGCGAGCCTGATCGCGAAGGCGCCCTGCCAGTCAACAAGTGTGTTGAATGCAAGTGCGCTATCGCGAGCAGGCTCGCTCCTACAGGGATTTCCATTGGCCCGTCAACTGGCGGGCTACAGCATCACTTCATTTCGACAATGACTTCTTCGTTCCACTTCTGCGGCAGTGCCTTGGAAGTCTTCTCCCACGCATCCGCGTCCTTGATCGGCGTGACGTTTTTGTACTGCTCGTTAGGCAGCAGCTTGGCCTTCACGTCATCCGGCAGTTTCACGTGTTCGGCGCGGATCGGACGGGCGTTGCCGCGCGCCAGGTTGGTTTGGCCGGCATCGCTGAAGATGTACTCGCGGGTCAGCTTGGCGGCGTTCGGGTTCTTGGCGTATTTGTTGATGATGGTGGTGTAGCCGGAAATCACCGAGCCATCGGACGGGATCAGCACCACGTAGTCATCCGGATTGGCCATCTTGGCTTTGTAGCTCAGGCCGTTGAAATCCCAGACCACGCCGACTTCGATCTCGCCTTTTTCCATGGTGGCGATGGTCGGGTTAGCCATCGACAGGCGGCCCTGTTTGGCGATATCGGCAAACATCAGCAGGGCAGGTTGCAGGTTTTTCTCGTCACCACCATTGGCCAGTGCGGCGGCCAGAACGCCGTTGGCGGCCTGGGCGGCGGTGCTCACGTCACCGATGGAAACCTTGTATTTGCCGTCCTTGAGGTCGGACCACTTGGTTGGCACATCGGAGCCGTGCAGCAGCTTCTTGTTGACGATAAAGGCGATGGAACCGGTGTAGGCCAGTGCCCAGTTGCCGTCCTTGTCCTTGGCCCAGTCAGGCACTTGGTCCCAGGTCGAAGGTTTGTACGGTTGCACCACGCCTTGCTTGACCGCGATCGGGCCGAAGGCGGCACCGACGTCGCCGATGTCGGCGCTGGCGTTGTCTTTTTCAGCGGCGAACTTGGCGATTTCCTGCGCCGAGCTCATGTCGGTGTCGATGTGTTTCAGGCCGTAGGTCTTGGCCAGGTCGTCCCAGGTGCCTTTCCAGTTGGCCCAGTCATCGGGCATACCGACACTGTTGACTGCGCCTTCCGCTTTCGCAGCGGCTTCCAGGGTTTTCAAATCATCAGCCGCCATGGCGGCGGTGCACATGGCAATGGTCGAGCCTAACAGTGATGCCAGGAAAAGCTGTTTCATTCCGAAGCTCCTATGGGCGTTTTCAACGCTGCGATTGCGGTTGTGTTGGTCTAGGTCAGCAATACCTGAGCCAATTTAAGGGGGCTCGATGACACTTTGATGTCGTTCGTCGCCCGACAAGACTTTTATGTGGCCGATATTGGAGGGTGCCCGGTAAGCGTAGACCATGGGCAAAGGCCCGCTGGACAGGGGACTTGGCCGGTGAATTGCAGGTTTCCAATCGACCCTTGGATAACGTTCGGAATGACCGTTCGGTAGGTTGTCATCTCTCAGTCATCTGCACTGCCTACGCTTGCAGAACGTTGATCGAGCCGATTTGTCGTGCGGTTCCGCCCCGAAACAGTGCTGGTCTAGTCCAGATAGGTAACATTGATGCGCGATGAGGCAGTAAAAGCGGTGACAGCCATTGGCCAGGTGCTTCAGGAGCAGCTCGACCATGGGCTGTTGGCTCCCGGCAGCAAGTTGCCGGCCGAGCGCAAGCTCAGTGAGCTGTTCGGCACCACGCGGATCACCGTGCGTGAGGCTTTGTTGCAACTGGAAGCCCAGGGGCAGATCTATCGCGAGGAGCGTCGTGGCTGGTTCGTCTCGCCGCCGCGCCTGGCCTACAACCTGATGCAGCGCAGTCACTTTCACGCGATGGTCAGCGCCCAGGGGCGGGTGCCGTCTACCGAGGTGATTTCGGCGCGATTGCAACCGGCGTCAGCGGCGGTCTGTGCCTGGTTGCAGCTGCCGGCATTGTCGAGCGTGATTCAGATTTGTCGCTCGCGGCGTATCGATGGGCGGTTGGTGCTGTACGTGGAGCACTACCTCAACCCGCAGTATTTTCCGGGGATTCTGGGGTTCGATCTGAATCAGTCGATCACTGAGTTGTACGCGCGACACTACGATTTGCACTACGGCCGGGTGCGCTTCGAGATTGTGCCCACCGCATTGTCGGCCGATGCGGCGGCGGCTTTGCGCGTTTCGGTGGGTAGCCCGGGCTTGCGTATCGCGCGGGTCAATTACGATCAGCATGAACGCCTGATCGACTGCGATCTGGAGTTCTGGCGACATGATGCGATTCATGTCGGTGTGGATGTGGTCTGAGACGTTGGGGGCTATTCCTTCTGCGGGCCGCCGCCAGCAGTGATGACTTGCACGCTCATTCGCGGTGTCGCCAGGTCCATGCCCGCTTCATCCAGATGGCGTTTGAGTGACAGGTTGAAGGCACGCGAAACCTCCCACTGCTTGATCGGCGCGGTCTTGAACCGGGCGCGCAGAATCGCGTTGCCGGACTCGAAACTCTCCACGCCCTGAATTTCCAGTGGCGACCAGATGTTGCGCCGTTGCAGCGGATCGGTGCGCATTTTCTGCCCGACGTCGCGCATCAGTTTGATCGCGTTGTCGATGTCCATGCTGGCAGGCACCGCGACCCGGAAGATCGCGTAGCCGAATTCCCGGGAATAGTTCTTGATGCTTTTGATTTCGCTGAACGGAATGGTGTGGACGATGCCATCGATATCCCGCAGGCGCACGGTTCGAATGGTCAGGCCTTCGACGGTACCCAGGTGACCGCCGACGTCAACGTAGTCATCGATGGCCAGGGAGTCTTCGATGATGATGAACAGCCCGGTGATCAGGTCGGCCACCAGCGACTGGGCGCCGAAACCGATCGCCAGGCCGATCACACCGGCACCGGCCAGCAGCGGCGTGACGTTCATGCCCATGTTCGCCAGGGCGACGATCAGCGCAATGATGAAAATCGCCACGAACAACACGTTGCGGATCAGCGGCATCATCGTCTGTGCACGGGCATTGGCCAGCCCTTTGCGCGAGCGGGTGAGGGCGTGATGCACGGCGGTATCGCTGAGAATCCAAATCAGCCAGGCAAAGATCAGGGTGCCGCCGAGGCTGAACAGTTTGACGCTGACCTCATGCCCGTCGCCTTCGGTGAAGCGGATCAGCGACATGCCCCAGACCCGCAGACCCAGTTCGATGAACGCCAGCCACACCAGCAGGTGGGCGAGGGTATAGCAGAAGCTTTTCAAGCGTTCCGAGTACAGTGCGTGACGCTTGCCCCCGCGTTGCGGCTTGAGGGCATGGCGGCGCACCAGCCCGTTGATGACCATGCACAACACCAGCAGCACGGTACAGATCAGCGACTGTCGCAGCGCGGTGCTGGTATCGCCGGCCGAGACGAAGGTGGCGAACAGGGAAATCCCCACCAGCACCAGCGCCGGCACGTACCAGAAGGTGCCAAGGATATCGATGGTATCGCTGAGGGCACGGCGGGTCAGGCGCCGGGACAGTGGCTGATTGCGGATCAAGTGGGCAATCGGCCGGCGGAAACGCAGGATGAACAACCCGGTGGACAGCGCCGCCAATACGTTGGCCACGGTCGCGGCGGTATGCGCCAGGTGTACGCCAAGGCCGTCGATCAGGCGTGGGTCGTTCAACGCCTCGCCAAACGCGGCGAAGCTGCCAATCAGCCATAACGGCCGAAAGGCCTGATGCCGGAGGATGTACAAGGCGCGGTGGCGGTGGGGACCGTCGAGCAAGGAAAAAGCGATCACGCAGATCGCCGAAAAACAGGTGCCGACCACCAGCGCATACGCCAGCACCATGGCCAGGCTCTTGCCCAACGACGAAGGCAGCGCGTAGCTCATGTACACCGTGATGACCAGGGCTATCAGCCACGGCCCCAGTTTGCGCAGGGCGAAACGCAACATGTCCAGGGCCTTGGGGTGTTGCGGCAGTTCTTCGGTCAGGCCGAAGCGCATGCGCACCCGATGGCTGACCCAGATCAGCGCCGCCGCCAACAGGCTCCAGACCATCAGGATCATGGCGAAGGCGAAGACCATCGGCAGCCACTCACTGGCCGGCAGCACCAGTGCAGTCAGTTCGTCCTTGGCCAGGTCGAACTCGTCGGACCAGCGAGTGATCGGGCTGTCGACGCCGGAAAACTGTTTTTCGAAACTGGCCAGGGTCCCGCCAATCAGCCCCAGCACGCCTTCTTCCGCGGTGGGTTGTGCCTTTTTCGTGGCATCGCGCAGCTTCTTCAGGTCTGCCAGCAACTGGGTGCGCTGTTGATCGTTCTCCAGTGACTTGATCACTTCGTCCAGGGATTGCCCCAAGGGCACTTGCGCCTCGGGCTGGGTCTTCCCCGAGCTGTTGAGCAGGCCCGGCAAACCGACCGCCTGGGCAGGCGCCATCGGCAGCAGCGTCATGAGGCAGACAAGAAACAGGCACGGTAGGGCGAACAGGCGAGCGAACACTAGGCGGTCAACCTCGGGATGAGCGGGTCGATCGAGTGTACGAGCCCGTGAAATTCAATGCGAGTCGGGGTGAGGATTTATTCGTTGAGTTTGGCGAGGATCTTGAACACCACGGTGGCGAGGATGGTGAGCATGCCGATCCACATGGCGAACACGCCGAGATTCTTGTCGCGAAAATTGAAACCGATGGCCAGCAGGATCATTCCGACCAGAATCGGGACCAGCATGGCGTGGAACGAGGAGAGCGAGATCATGGCGACTGCCTTGTCGAAAGGGATGGTTAAAGTTTAGGCGGCTTTTGATGGGGCGCAGTGAGGTGTATCAGAAATGGATCACTGCAATCATGAACTTTGCGCTGAATTGGCTGATGTGATTGCGGGCAAGCCCGCTCCCACAGGTTAATGCGAATTCCTGTGGGCGCGGGCTTGTTCGAGATGTTTTTCAAGGGTTACGGCAGCTCGCGACTGGCGTAGAACGCGCTCAGCACCTTGACCAGATGCGCCAGGTCATGGCTGCCGCACAGCTCACGGATCGAGTGCATGGCGAAGGTCGGCAGGCCGATGTCCACGGTGCGTACGCCCAGATGACTGGCGGTGATCGGACCGATGGTCGAGCCGCAGCCCATGTCGCTGCGCACCACAAAGCTTTGCACCGGCACTTCTTCTGCCATGCACAGGTGACGGAAGAACCCGGCGGTTTCGCTGTTGGTGGCGTAACGCTGGTTGCTGTTGACCTTGATCACCGGGCCGGCATTGAGTTTCGGGCCGTGGTTGGCGTCGTGCTTGTCGGCGTAGTTGGGGTGCACGCCATGAGCGTTGTCGGCCGAAACCAGCAGGGATTTCTGAATGGTCCGTACGAATTCATCACCTTCGGGCAACAGGCGGCGCAGCGTCTGCTCCAGCATCGGGCCATCGGCGCCGCAGGCCGAACAGGAACCGACTTCTTCGTGATCGTTGCAGACCAATACGCAGGTTTCTTCGGTGTCGGCGTTCAGCAGCGCTTGCAGGCCTGCGTAGCACGACAGCAGGTTGTCCAGGCGCGCGCCGGCGATGAAGTCGCCATGCAGGCCGATCACGGCAGCACTTTGGGTGTCGTAGAAGCTCAACTCGTAATCGAGCACGACGTCGGCGTTCAGCCCGTGTTCGCGGGCGAGTTGGTCGGTGAGCACGGCGCGGAAATCCACGCGTTCGTCGCCGGCAAATTGCGCAAGCACAGGTGGCAGCTCGGTCTGGGCATTGATCGCCCAGCCCATGTTGGCTTCGCGATTGAGATGAATGGCCAGGTTCGGGATGATCGCAATCGGTGCCTTGAAGTCGATCAACTGGCTTTCGACCTTGCCGTCGCGGCGGAACGTCACGCGGCCAGCCAGGGACAGGTCGCGGTCGAACCAGGGCGCCAGCAGCGCGCCGCCATAGACTTCGACACCCAGCTGCCAGAAACCCTGGCGCTGCAGTTCCGGCTGCGGCTTGACCCGCAGGCACGGGCTGTCCGTGTGGGCGCCAACCAGGCGGATACCACCGTGCAGTGGCGAATGACGGCCCATTTTGACCGCGACGATCGAGGAGTCGTTACGGGTGACGTAGTAGCGGCCATTGGCCTCGGTGTTCCACGGCTCGCGCTCGTCGAGACGTTGATAGCCCGCCGCTTCCAGACGCTGAACCAGGCTGGCAGTGGCATGAAACGGGGTGGGGGAGGCCTTGAGGAAGTCGATCAGGCCTTGGTTCAACTCTTCGCGCATGTGTTAACTCCAGACAGCAATGGCGCCAGTTTAACGTATTGGCCTGGTAAATGGCGTCGCACTGATGGTTGAGGCGGGCGCAGATATTGAATCTGGAGGAGAACCCTGTGGGAGCTTGCTCGCGATGATGGAGTGTCAGCCAGCATCCCGCTGGATGTGCCGGCCTCATCGCGAGCAAGCTCGCCCACAGGTTTTGCGCCTGTGGATTAGAACGGTGCCGGGCACTCGAAGCGCAGGCGTTCGCCCGTTTGGGGATGGGTGAAACTGAGCATGCTGGCATGCAGGCACAGTCGCGGCCAGGCGGCGAGTGCCTGTTCGTGGGCGTAGAGCCCGTCGCCCAGCAGCGGATGTCCGATGGACAGCATGTGCACGCGCAGTTGATGCGAGCGACCGGTGATCGGCGTCAGTTCGACGCGGCACCAGTCACCGCAACGTTCCAGCACGCGCCAGAACGTCAAGGCATGTTTGCCGAATTCATGGTCGACCACATGGCGTGGCTTGGTCGGCGGGTCGTAGCGCAGCGGCAAGTCAATGCTGCCGCTGTCGAGTTCCGGCTGACCCCAGCACAGTGCGGTGTAGGCTTTTTCGGTCTCGCGGTCGTGAAACTGCCGAGACAATTCGCGATGCGTGTCCGGGTCGCGGGCCAACAGAATGATGCCGGACGTTTCCCAATCCAGTCGGTGGACGATTCGCGCTTCCGGGTAGCCATTTTCTTGCAGGCGGGTGATCAGGCAGTCCTTGTTGTCGTCGGCCCGGCCGGGGACGGAAAGCAACAGGGTCGGTTTGTTCACCACCAGCACGGCGGCGTCCTGATGAATGATATGGATATTGGACAGCGGCATTAAACAGCCTCGTTACAAACGCCAACGGCGGTTCGATCATTCATACGCCCCTCTCTGTGGGAGCTGGCTTGCTGGCGATGCAGGCAACGCGGTCTGACTGTCACAACGCGTTGATGCTATCGCTGGCAAGCCAGCTCCCACAGGGAAGGCGTTTCGAATGATCGAGCCGCCGTGGCTCCTGCCGGATCGACTCAGCGATCGGGCAGGGTGATGTTGAGTTCCAGAATCGAGCAGCTGCCCTGGCTTTCCAGTGCGACGTGCACGTCATCGGACCCGATATTGACGTACTTGCGGATCACCTCGACCAGTTCCTTCTGCAAGGCCGGCAGGTAGTCCGGGGTGCTGCGTTGGCCGCGTTCGTGCGCCACGATGATCTGTAGACGCTCTTTCGCTACCGACGCGGTGCTTTGCTTTTTGTTGGCACGAAAGAAGTCAAAAAGGTTCATTGCTTAGTTGCCTCCAAACAGGCGCTCGAAGAATCCCTTCTTCTTTTCATCGAGGAAACGATGTTCCACGGTCTTGCCCAACAGGCGGTCAACGGTATCGCTGTAGGCCTGGCCGGCATCGCTCTGGTCGTCGAGAATGACCGGAATACCCTGGTTGGATGCCTTGAGCACCGCCTGGGATTCCGGGATCACGCCGAGCAGGGTCACCGAGAGGATTTCCTTGACGTCTTCTACGCCGAGCATTTCGCCTTTGCTGACACGCTCCGGGTGGTAACGGGTAATCAGCAGGTGTTCCTTGATCGGATCCTGGCCCTGTTCGGCACGACGGGACTTGCTGGCCAGCAGGCCGAGCATGCGGTCGGAGTCACGAACCGAGGACACTTCCGGGTTGGTCACGACAATCGCTTCGTCAGCGAAGTACATGGCCAGGTGGGCACCTTTTTCAATGCCGGCCGGGGAGTCGCAGACCACGAACTCAAAGTCTTCCTTGAGTTGCATCAGGACTTTTTCCACGCCTTCAACGGTCAGCGCGTCTTTGTCGCGGGTCTGGCTGGCGGCCAGCACGTAGAGGTTTTCCAGGCGCTTGTCTTTGATCAGGGCCTGTTGCAGGTTGGCTTCGCCGTTGACGACGTTGACGAAGTCATACACCACGCGGCGCTCGCAACCCATGATCAAGTCGAGGTTACGCAAGCCGACGTCGAAGTCGACGATAACTGTTTTGTGACCGCGCAAAGCGAGGCCGGTACCGATAGCGGCGCTGGTGGTGGTCTTACCCACACCACCCTTGCCGGATGTAACCACGAGAATCTTGGCCAAGGTGTTTCACCCCTAAGGAAAAAGGACTTTTAGCCCCTGAAAAACATCTCTTGAAAACTACTGCAGTCGGACAGCCTTGGCTGGAACCCGGTCCCTGGCGGCGTTTACCCCCGGTAAACACTGCTTTCGACCTTTTCCCTACTTCGTTTGAGCCGTTTTCGCTACGTTTTAGAGATGCTTGGAAAATGCGGCAGTATCCGTTAAAGCCGAATGATGTTCAACACATCGCCCGACAGGCTCACCTGTACGCCCGAACCCCATAGAGGATCGCGACGCAGGTCTTCGGAAACCTTGTAATGACCGGCGATGGAAACCAGTTCAGCGCTCATTTGCTGACAGAAAATCCTGGCTTTCGTGTCGCCTTTGACCCCGGCCAGCACACGGCCACGCATCGGGCCGTATACATGGATGTTGCCATCGGCGAGAAGTTCCGCCCCCGGGCTGACCGACGAGATCACCACCAGGTCGCTGCCCTGGGCATAGATCTGCTGACCGCCGCGCACCGGTGAGGTGATGATTTTCGTCGGCTTGATGGTCGGCTCCGGTGGTTTTTCCGGTTTTTTCGCTACCACCCCTTCGTTCAGGTCCAGCGGACGCTCGCGGGCGCCGGAGGGCGGCAACACCGGCAGATCGACGGCAATCGCGGCCGCGATGTCTTCGATGCGGCTGGCGCGGATCGCCAGGGTGCGCAAACCATGTTGGCGGCAAACGCGCATCAGGCCGGGCAGGTCGACCGCGCCTTCGGTGGCCGGCAGTTTGTCCAGGGCCAGTACCAGCGGCGCATTGCTGAAGAAGTTCGGCGCCTGGGCGACCTTGGCGGCCAGTTGCCGGTCAAGGCTTTCGAGGTCGTTACGGGCCAGTTCCATCACCGTAATGGCGAGCATGCTGCCCTTTAGCTGGAACACGGGATCTTGGTCTAGCGGTTCGGTTTGGCTCATGGTTGGCATACAGCGACTTGTCACTAAAAGTGCCGAGACTTATAACGAGAACGCCCGCAGGCCGCAAGCCGGGTCGAACGATGTAGAATGCGCGGCCATTGTCATTTCGGAACCTTTAATGGATCGCCCGCGTTTTCGAACAACCTTTCTTTCTCCACGCTTCTGGCCGCTGTGGTGCGGCCTGGGGCTGTTGTGGCTGATTGTGCAGTTGCCATATCCGGCATTGCTGTGGATCGGTCGTGCGCTGGGTGCCTTGATGTATCGCGTGGCCGGCGACCGACGGCGCATCGCCAAGCGCAATCTGGAACTGTGTTTCCCCGAAAAAACCGCTGCCGAGCGCAAGCGCCTGCTCAAGGAAAACTTCGCCTCCACCGGTATCGCCTTTTTCGAAATGGCCATGAGCTGGTGGTGGTCGCGCAAGCGCCTGGCGAAACTGGCCCACGTCGAAGGGCTGGAGCATTTGAAGCAGGCCCAGCGCGAGGGCAAGGGCGTGATCCTGATGGCGCTGCATTTCACCACGCTGGAAATCGGCGCGGCGCTGCTCGGCCAGCAACACACCATCGACGGCATGTACCGCGAACACAAAAACCCGTTGTTCGATTACGTCCAGCGCCGTGGCCGCGAGCGGCACAACCTCGATTCGCTGGCGGTCGAGCGCGAGGACGTGCGCGGCATGCTCAAATTGCTGCGCTCAGGCCGGGCGATCTGGTATGCGCCGGATCAGGACTACGGCGCCAAGCAAAGTATCTTTGTGCCGTTGTTCGGCATCCAGGCGGCCACGGTCACCGCCACCAGCAAGTTCGCACGACTGGGCAAGGCATGGGTGGTGCCGTTTACTCAAGAGCGCCTGGCGGACGGCAGCGGTTATCGCCTGGTGATTCACGCGCCGCTTGAAGGCTTTCCCGGCGAAACCGAAGAGGCCGACTGCCTGCGTATCAACCAGTGGATCGAAGGCGTTTTGCGCGAACACCCTGAGCAATACCTCTGGGCCCATCGCCGCTTCAAGAGCCGTCCACCCGGTGAGCCCAAGCTGTACGCCAAACGCGGTTGAGCCACGATCCCCTGTAGGAACGAGCCTGCTCGCAAAAAAGCTGAGAGCGCTGTGGGGTGTCAGACGCCCGGCGTTACCGTTGACGACCTTCGTCGGAACGCCGCCCGGAGCCGGCTCGCTCCTACAGTGACATCCCATCAAGCACCATGGAGCGTTGTGCATGAGTCCAAAGGAACCGGTTACAGGGTTGATTCTTTCCGGCGGCGGGGCGCGGGCGGCTTATCAGGTCGGCGTCCTGGCGGCGATTGCCGAGCTGTTGCCGTTGGGCGCGGACAATCCGTTTCCGGTGATTGTCGGCACTTCCGCCGGGGCAATCAACGCCGTCAGCCTGGCCAGTGGAGCGACGGATTTTCGCGCGGCCATCGAGCGCCTGACCGCGTTCTGGCAGGGTTTTCGCAGCCACCTGGTGTTGCGCAGCGATTGGCCGGGGGTGATCCACCAGGCCAGCCGCTTTGTCAGCCACAGCTTGCTCGGACTGGGCGCCCGGGTCCCGGTGGCGCTGGTCAATAGCTCGCCGTTGCGCAGGCTGCTCAACAACAAATTGCAGATGAACGGCATTGCCGAAGCCATCGCGCAAAAGCAGTTGCATGCGGTAGCCGTCACCGCGTTCGGATATGAGTCGGGTCAGGCCGTCACCTTCTATCAAGGGGGCGGCACGATTGACGCCTGGCTGCGTCATCGGAGAATCGGCATTCCAACCCAATTGTCCGTTGAACATTTGCTCGCCAGTTCGGCCATTCCGCTGCTGTTCGCCCCGGTGAAAATCGGCGACGAGTATTTCGGCGATGGTGCGGTGCGCCAATCGGCACCGATCAGCCCGGCGCTGCACCTGGGGGCCAGTCGAGTGCTGGTGGTGGGGGTCAGCGGCAACCCGCGGGGTTTCGACCCGGAGCAGCCACTGCAACGCGCCTACACCGGTCAGCAACCGTCCCTGGCGCAAATCGGCGGGCATCTGCTCAACAGTACGTTCATTGATAGCCTGGAAGGTGACATCGAGCTGCTGCAGCGTCTGAACCAGTTCAGCCACCTGTTGCCCGACGGTACGCCAACCCGGGCTTTGGGCGTGGCGCCGGTGGAAGTGCTGGTGATTTCACCCAGTCAGCCCATCGATGAAATTGCCGCACGCCATCGCCAGGAGCTGCCGGCGGCACTGCGTCTGTTCCTGCGCGGGCCGGGCGCGACCAAGACCAGCGGGGCGGGGGTGCTGAGTTATCTGTTGTTCGAGGCGGGGTATTGCAGCGAATTGATCGAATTGGGGCGGCGGGACGCGCTGGCCAAGAAGGAAGAGCTGTGCCGGTTCCTGGGGTTGTAGGCGCGAGCCTGCTCGCGATGGACGTTAACGATGACGCTGGGAGCCTGACACCCCGTGGCGCTCTCTGATCCATCGCGAGCAGGCTCGCGCCTGCAAGATCAGAAGTGGAATTTCACCAGCAGGCTGGTCGCGCTCTGATCGGTCTTGAAGGACTCGCTGTCTTCAATCCCGTACTTGTTTTTCCAGTAATCGTACTCGACGCCCACGTATAGCTGCTTCGCACCGATATTCAGCGCTTTGCCCAGGTCATACTTGATCTGCGGATTGAAGTGCAGGTTGGCGTGGTAGGTGCCCTTGGCATTGGTGTCGTTGTCGACCACCCAGTCCATGAAGCCGTCGATCAGGATGCTCGAATCGCCCACGGGAATGGTGTAGGACCAGACAGGCGTGATCTGCCAGATGTTGTCGCCCGGACGGCTGCCTTCGGTGTGGCGGTTGTAGAAGTTCAACTGGAAGTAGTCGAAGCCGGGGATCGCCAGGTCGAAACCAGGACCGATCAGATAGGACTCGGTATCGTTTTCACCGAACTCGTAAGTCATGGCGAGCAATACGTCCTTGACCGGCCCGAACTCGAGCTTCTTGTCGAAGATTTTACCGAACGACAGTCGTGGGCTGATTTCACCGTAGTAGGTGTTCGAGCCGGCGTAGGCGTCGTCCTTGCCGTTGTAGAAAATCTTGTCGACGAACATGAAGTTGTCGCCGTATTTCCAGCCGTCGGCGTGTTCAAAGGTCACCGTCTGCTGAATGGTCGGGTTGACCTGGAAGTCCTTGCCATACAGATAAGTCAGGCTGTTGTTCTGCCATTGCAGCAAGTCGCCGGCCATGGCCTGGCCCCCCGCCAACATCATCCCCGCCAGCATCAGGCTAGTGCACGTACGTTTCATTCGGTTGCTCCCAAAAAGTAGGTGGTTCCACGTCATTTTTTAAGGTCGGCGCTCTGGTGTGGCGCCTTTTTCTGTTGCGATAAAAAATCATCCATTCGGTCAGCTTTAGTGCTGTTAGCAAGAGCTGCGCCAAGGCATTCGAAAAGCAAAAAAACTCCCGCTCGGCTGCTCAAGAACAGTCGATTGAGAGGGGGTTGGGGATGCCTTGGTACCGTCCAGAGCCGGGATAAGTTGGCTTTCTGGTCAGGAATTAAATCCGGGCTTTTTTTTAAAGCGGATTCAGGCGGCCGCGGAGAATACTGACTCCTCGGCCAGGTCTCAAGTGCCCCGCAACAGCGCACCGACGACAGGTTTGGGGCACGGTTGCGGGTCATCTTAGAAATGCACCTTCACCAGCAGGCTGGTGGTGTTTTCATGGGTGTCGAGATTGGCGTTGTTTTCGATGCCGTATTTGTCTTTCCAGTAGCTGTACTCGACGCCGACATACACCTGCTTTTCGCGCCAACCCAGGGCTTTGCCCAGGTCGTACTTGATCTGCGGGTTGAAGTGCAGGTTGGCGTGATAGGTGCCGTGTGAGTTCTGGTCGTTGTCCACCACCCAGTCGATGTAGCCATCGATCAACAGGCTCGAACGACCCAGTGGAAGGGTGTAGGACCACGCCGGCGTGATTTGCCAGACGTCATCTCCGGGACGCGAGCCTTCGGTGTGGCGGTTGTAGAAGTTCAGAGTGAAAAAATTGAAGCCCGGTACCGCGAGATCGAAACCAGGGCCGATCAGATAGGCCTCGGTGTCGTCTTCGCCATTCTCGTAGGTCATGGCCAGCAGCACGTCTTTGATCGGGCCGAATTCGAAACGACGATCGAGAATCTTGCCGAAAGAGAGGCGGGGACTGAACTCGCCGTAATAGGCATGAGCGCCTTTGTTTCGATCTCCCTTGCCGTTGTAGTAGGTACTGTCGACAAACAGGAAGTTGTCACCGTACTTCCAGCGGTCGGCGTGCTCGAAGGTCACCGTCTGCTGGATCGGCGGATTGACCGCGAAATCCTTGCCGTACAGATAGCTCAGGCTGTTGGTTTGCCACAGCAGTAAATCGCCAGCCATGGCTTGAGTGGCAGCCATCAGACCGCCTCCCAACAACAGGTTTGCGTGTGTGCGGATCATCTGTTGCTCCTTCTTGTTCTTATTGTTTAAGGCGCAGGCAACCCCTGCCCTGTAGGAGCGAGCCTGCTCGCGATGGTCGTCAACGATTACGCGTGTTACCTGGATAAACGCGGTGTCTCGAGTCCATCGCGAGCGGGCTCGCTCCTACAGGGGGGATGGTTACCTGTCAGTGAGCGTGGCAGTCGTTAATGGCTGCGCGTTCGGCGCCGCCGAGGATGTTGAACAGCAGGTTCAAGGTCAGCGCGCTGAGCGTGGCCATGGCGATACCGCTGTGGGTGATCGGGCTCATCCACACCGGCAGGTGGGCAAAAAACTCCGGACGCACCACCGGGATCAGGCCCATGCCGATGCTGACCGCCACCAGCAACTGGTTGCGCCGGTCGCCGATATCGGCTTCCTGGAGAATCTTGATGCCGGTCGCGGCGACCATGCCGAACATGGCAATGGCGGCACCGCCGAGCACCGCTGGCGGAATCGAGGCCACCAGGAAGGCGGCTTTCGGCAACAGGCTGAGGACGATC
Source organism: Pseudomonas moorei (assembly GCF_008801475.1). Taxonomy (GTDB): domain Bacteria; phylum Pseudomonadota; class Gammaproteobacteria; order Pseudomonadales; family Pseudomonadaceae; genus Aquipseudomonas; species Aquipseudomonas moorei. The sequence goes on from NZ_VZPP01000004.1 coordinate 242,824, forward strand.
AGCAAGCCGCCGGCCACGATGGTCACCGAGCGGCAGCGCACACCGGTCATCTGCACCAGGCCAATGTTCTGGGCGAAGGAGGAGTGGGTGAAGGTGTTGAAGAATCCGGCGACAAACGAGGCGCCGGCGTCGCACAACAAGCCGCGACGCAGCATGCGCGGGCAGACTTCCTGGCCGGTGATCTTGCCCAGGGCCAGGAACATCCCGGTGGACTCGACGAAGATGATCACCACCACCAGGCACATCGACAGGATCGGCGCGAGTTCGAATTTCGGCAGGCCGAAATGCAGGGGGGTGACGAACTGCAGCCACGGCGCCTGGGCCATGCCACTGAGGTCGACCATGCCGAGCAGGCCGCAGAGCACATAGCCCAGGCACATGCCGATCAGCACGGAAATATTGACCCAGAAGCCGCGCATGAAGCGATGCACCAGCAAAATGGTGCCCAGCACCAGTGCGGCGATGGTCAGGTAAATCGGCGAGCCGAATTGACTGGCGGCAGCACCGCCACCGGCCCAGTTCACGGCCACGGGGAACAGCGATAAACCGATCGAGGTGATGACCGTGCCGGTCACCAGGGGCGGGAAGAAGCGTACGACCTTGGACATGAACGGGGCGATGATCATGCCGAAGAACCCGGCGGCGATGGTGGCGCCGAAGATTCCTTGCAAACCGATACCGGGCATGCCGGCCATGGCGACCATGCTGCCGACGGCGGCGAAACTGGCGCCCATCATCACGGGCATGCGAATGCCCACGGGGCCGATGCCGAGTGACTGAACGATGGTGGCAATGCCAGCCACCAGCAGGTCGGCGTTAATCAGAAAGGCGATTTCTTCACGACTCAGGCCAGCGGCCTGTCCGATGATCAGCGGCACCGCGATGGCACCACCGTACATCAGCAGAACATGTTGCAGACCGACCAGGATCAGTTGCAAAAGGGGCAAACGCTGAATGGCGGGTGCGTCGGGGATGCGCGCTTTGGAGAGCTCGGACATGCAACACCTCGGATCTTTTTTATTCTTGTGATTGAACAGCTGCCGGGTTGCTCACAGCTGTTTCTTTGCATCAGGTAAACCGCGTTGCGGCCAATCGCTGGCAAGCCAGCTCCCACACAGGCAGTGCAAAACCCTGTGGGAGCTGGCTTGCCAGCGATGCTTTTAACGATTAATTGGTCTGGGCTCCCTGAACAATCCAGGCGCCGATCAGGTCACGTTCCTGCTGGGTCATCTTGGTGATGTTGCCCAGGGGCATGATCTGGCTGGCTACGGCCTGAGCCTGAATCCGCGCAGCGTTCTGGCGGATCTGCTCGGGGGTGTCGAACATCACACCGGCCGGGGCCGCGCTGAACAGCGGGCTGGTCGGTTTGGCCGAGTGGCAAACCGCGCAACGTTCCTGAATCACGCTGTGCACCTTGTCGAAGCCAGGACCTGCATTCGATGCTTGTGCCGGAGCGGCAGCAGGCGTCTCGGCGGGTTTTGCTTCAGCGGGTTTCAAACCACCACCCAATGCCGTTTCCGGCAGCGGTTGGTATTCGATCTTCGCAGGTGCCTTGGCCACGTCCGGGCTGGTCGTCGGCGCAGGGCCGGTGACGTAGGCCAGGCTGATCATGCCGACCGCTGCCACTGGCAAGGTCCAGGCAAACTTGTGGCTGTCGTGACGGGTGTTGAAGTAGTGACGAACCAACACTGCCAGTACCGCGATCCCGGCCAGGATCAGCCAGTTGTATTGGCTGCCGTATGTGCTCGGGAAGTGGTTGCTGATCATGATGAACAGCACCGGCAAGGTGAAATAGTTGTTGTGACGCGAACGCAGCAAGCCTTTGGCTGGCAGCGCCGGATCCGGCGTGCGGTTCTCGGCAATCGCCGCCACCAGTGCCCGCTGCGCCGGCATGATGATGCGGAACACGTTACCGACCATGATGGTGCCGATGACTGCGCCGACGTGCAGGTACGCACCACGACCGCTGAACACCTTGCTGAAGCCGTAAGCGGCGCCAATGATCAACACGAACAGGATGAAGCCGAGCAGGGCAGGGCGTTTGCCCAGGGCCGAGTCGCACAGGAAGGAGTAGACGAACCAGCCGATGAACAGCGAGCCGATACCGATGGCGACGCCTTCAGGACCGCTCAGGGTGCTGCCGGGAGCCAGCAGGTAGAGCGTCGGGTTGGAGTAGAACACCACGCACAGCAGCGCGATCCCCGACATCCAGGTGAAGTAGGCTTCCCATTTGAACCAGTGCAGGTTGTCCGGCATGGTCGGTGGGGCCAGTTTGTATTTTTCCAGGTGGTAGATACCGCCGCCGTGGATCGCCCACAAATCACCGGCCAGGCCACTTTTCGGGTTGACCCGATTGAGGTTGTTTTCCAGCCAGACGAAGTAGAACGATGCGCCGATCCAGGCCACACCAGTAATCATATGAACCCAGCGCACGCTCAGGTTCAGCCATTCCAACAGATGTGCTTCCACAGTCTTTACCTCTCGCCTGTCACTCTTTTGTCGAGTGATCAGACCTTCTCTTATTGGTGGGGGGCGAGGATCAAACGCTCATCCTCTTTGAAAAAATGCTCATCGCAGTTATTGCCTGTGCCACTGCGATCAACCACCAGGAAGTCATCCCGCTTTTCGATCGTCAGCACCGGGTGGTGCCAGACGCCGCGATGGTAATTGATGCCCTGCCTGCCGTTGGTAACGAAGGCGCGGACCAAGCCTGATACAGGCACATCGCCAAGTGGCGCGACCACGATCAGAAAGGGGTTGCCGAGCAGCGGAATGAAAGCCTGGCTGCCCAGCGGATGGCGCTCCAGCATGCTGACGGTCAGCGGCATGTCCTGCGCGTCGGCGCGGAAGATGCTGATGATCGCCTTGTCCTCTGGCGTGGCGGTTTCCACCGTCGCCAGTTTGTGAAAGCGCATGGTCGAACCGTTGTTGATCATGAAGTGATCACTGCCGTCGGTTTCGATAACGTCACCGAAAGGGGCGAAGGCTTCTTTGGTCAAAGGTTCAATCGTCAGTGTGCGCATGCTGTTCTTATCCGAATTCTGTGTTGTTGGTTCTATCGTCATCGCTGGCAAGCCAGTCCCACAGGTTGTGTGTACACCACAATTCCTTGTGGGAGCGGGCTTGCCCGCGATTAGGGGCGACGCTTATTTCGCGACCTTGCCCAGAACACGCAGGCGGCTCACACCACCATCCGGGAATACGTTCAGGCGGATGTGGGTGATCGGGCCCAGTGCCTTGATCTGCTCGGCGAAGGTGTGCTCGGCGTGCATTTCCAGCTTCTGGCTTGGCAGCAGTTCGCGCCAGAACAGCGATTGGGTTTCGATCTGGCTGTCGGTACCGCCCTTGACGAAGGCGCCCTGGATCGAGCAGCTGTCCGGGTAGTTGCCCTTGAAGTGCAGGGTATCGACGATGATTTTCTCGATTTCGCCCGGGTGGCCCAGTGCGACGATCACCCAGTCATTGCCCGGTGTACGGCGACGCGCGGTTTCCCAGCCGTCGCCCATGTTGATGCCACGGCCCGGGTTGAGGATGTTGCTCATGCGGCCGAAGTGTTCGTCAGAGCAGGCGAGGGCGCGGCCACCGTTGAGGGCTGCAGCCAGGTCGACTTGCTCGTTGTCGCCCACAGCGGACCAGTCGCGGAACGGAATGCCGTACACGCGCAGACGGGCAACGCCGCCGTCCGGGTAGATGTTGAAGCGCAGGTGGCTGAAGGCCTGGTCGTTGTTGATTTCGTGGTAGTGGTGACTGTTGCCTTGCAGCTCCACGGCGGACAGCACTTCAGTCCACTGGGTGTTTTCGTTCGGCTCGCCTTCGGCCAGGAAGCAGGCTTCCAGGGAGGCCGACGGCGGGAAGTTACCGGTGAAGAATGAAGTGTCGATGTCGACGCCTTTGATCGAGCCAGGCACGCCCAGGCGGATCACTGCGCTGTCGTAGCCTTCGAAGCGCTTGCGGCGCGATTCCCAGCCGTCCATCCACTTGCCGTTGTCATCGAACACGCCCTCCTTCCAGACGGCCGGAGTCGGTTGGAACAGACGATTGGCGTCTGCGAACCAGTCATCGGTGACCGAGATGATTTTGGTGCCCAGGCGGGCGTCGGCCAGGTTGACGAACTTCTCGAAAGGTACGGCGTAAGCTTTCATTCTTCTTGTCTGCCTTTAATAAGTTGGCTTGGGATGCTCTCAGGGCCCTGGGCGATTTGTGCGTTCAGTTACGCTCGGGCCAAGGTCGCTATAGGGTCAGTAAACGGAACAGGGCGATCTTGTTGATCTCCGCCAGCGCGCACTTGAATTCGGTGTCGACCGAGTTGTGAATGCGCGTTTCGAACGCCGCGAGGATCTGATGCCGGTTGCTGCCTTTTACCGCCATGATGAAGGGAAACTTGAACTTGGCTTTGTAGGCGTCGTTCAGCTCGGTGAAGCGCTGGAACTCTTCGGCCGTGCATTGGTGAATACCGGCGCCAGCCTGTTCATTAGTGCTGGCTTCGGTCAACTCGCCCTGGACGGCGGCTTTGCCGGCCAGGTCCGGGTGAGCATTGATCAGGGCCAGTTGGCTTTGCTGATCAGCACTCAACAGGATGTCGCTCATGCGCTGGTGCAGGGTTTCGATCTCGTCGATCGAAGCGTCCTGGCCCAGCTCGAAGGCTTTTTCGGCCACCCATGGCGAATGTTCGTAGATATCGGCGAACGCGCTGACGAAAGCGTCGCGGCTCAGGGTCGATGGCTTGATGGATTGAAAGGTGCTCATTTGGCAGCCCCTTGGTACGGGTGGGTTGCTTGCCAGTGGCGTGCAATGTCGACGCGACGGCTGAACCACACCTGTTCATGACTTTTAGCGTATTCGATAAAGCGCTTGAGCGAGGCCAGACGCGCCGGACGGCCAATCAGACGGCAGTGCAAGCCAATCGACAGCATCTTCGGTGCTTCGGCGCCTTCGGCGTACAGGACGTCGAACGCGTCTTTGAGGTATTCGAAGAAATCGTCGCCCTTGTTGAAACCCTGGACCTGGGTAAAGCGCATGTCGTTGGTGTCCAGGGTGTACGGGATCACCAGGTGCGGCTTGCCGGTCGGGTTGTTCGGTTCCCAGTAGGGCAGGTCGTCGTCGTAGGTGTCGCAGTCGTAGAGGAAACCGCCTTCTTCCATCACCAGGCGACGGGTGTTCGGGCCGGTGCGGCCGGTGTACCAGCCCAATGGGCGTTCGCCGGTGATTTCGGTGAGGATGCGGATCGCTTCGAGCATGTGCTCGCGTTCCTGGGTTTCATCCATGTACTGGTAGTCGATCCAGCGGTAGCCGTGGCTGCAGATCTCGTGGCCGGCTTCGACCATGGCGCGGATCACGTCCGGGTGACGCTGGGCGGCCATGGCGACGGCGAAGATGGTCAGCGGAATGTCGAATTCCTTGAACAGTTTCAGAATCCGCCAGACACCGGCACGGCTGCCATACTCGTAAAGCGATTCCATGCTCATGTTGCGCGCGCCTTGCAGCGGCTGCGCCGAGACCATTTCAGACAGGAAGGCTTCGGATTCCTTGTCGCCGTGCAGGATGTTGCGCTCGCCGCCTTCTTCGTAATTGAGTACGAACGACAGGGCGATGCGGGCATTGCCCGGCCAGTGTGGGTGAGGAGGGTTACTGCCGTAACCGACCAGGTCGCGTGGGTAGTCAGCGCTCACTGCAGGCTTCCTTCTTATTCGATGATGACGGTTGGTGCGACGCAGCTGAAAACTCGATGGCAGGCTGGCGTCACAGCGATGGGCTGATTGTATACAACTTTATATTCAATTTGTAAGCCTGATTTTTTGCATTTTTCTTTAACGGTCATCTTTTCGTGTGCTTGACCCGGTCCTGCAAGAAACCTGCCTGATAGGTCAGCTAATGGCTGGAGGGTTCAACAAGTCCGCGGTTCAGCCGTTAATCGCCGGGAAATCCATGGATGGCGCTGGTCGCGGTAAAAATGTCGTTTTTATTGTGTACAATTTTTTTGAAAAGTGTCTTAATTAGTCGCTCGCCGCAGCTTTTCGTGCTCCGAAACGGTGCGGTCTCCTTTTAACTGACTTCGGGAGGCGCGAGGTCTGACTGCTTCATGCAGGCAGGCGCGCAGAATCAATGGGACGTTTGACTACACATGTTTTGGACGCTGCACATGGCTGCCCGGGCAGCTCGATCAAGGTCGAGTTGTACCGTGTTGAAGGTTCGCAGCTGGAATTGGTCGCCAGCGCGATAACCAACAGCGATGGCCGTGTCGATGCACCGTTGTTGCAAGGTGATGACTACCGTACCGGGGTCTATCAGGTTCAGTTTCATGCGGGCGATTACTACCGCGCCCGTGGCGTTCAACTGCCGGAACCGGCGTTCCTGGATGTAGTGGTGCTGCGTTTTGGCATTTCTGCGGAGCAGGACCACTATCACGTGCCCTTGCTGATTTCGCCGTACAGCTACTCCACGTATCGCGGCAGCTGATCCCCCAAGCAGCTGCCTCAACCTGGAAGCGACTGCGCATATAGCTTCTTTGGTCTTTCGCCCGCTCACACTGCGGGCTTTTTTTCGCCTGGAGAAAAGTGGTGCCTGTGCTGGCGCTTTCGCCGGCAAGCCGGCTCCTACAAGGTGATTCGCACGACCTGTGGGAGCTGGCTTGCCAGCGAAGCTGTTAACGGCTGAGCAGGGACGCTGCCCCGGCTCCACTGAACAACCCGGCACTGATCCGGTTGAACCAGCTCTGCCCCTTGCCACTGCGCAGATACCGCGCCGCACCATGGGCACCCAGCCCGTAAGCCAATTTGCACAGCAGGTCCAGCACGGTCCAGGTGGCAATCATCACCAGCAACTGCGGGAGGAATGGCTGTTCGGCGCTCAGGAACTGCGGGAGGAAGGCGGCGAAGAACAGAATGTCTTTCGGGTTGCTCGCACCCAGCATGAAGGCGCGCCCGAACAGGGCACGAAAGCGTGGCGCCGGGGCCGCTTGAGGCACTTCGGCGCCATGGGCCGGTTGACGCGATTGCTGCCAGCTCTGCCAGGCGAGGTAGAACAGGTACAGCGCACCGACGATCTTCAATGCGCTGAACAATTGCTCCGACGCCAGCAGCAGCGCGCCCAGACCCAGCGCCGAAGCGCTCAGCAGGCAAATCGAGGCAGTCACGCCACCGAGAAAGGCCGGGTAGGAACGCACCAGACCGTAATTCAAGCTGTTGCTGATCATCAGCAAAGACAGTGGCCCCGGGATCAGGATCACCACCAGCGCAGCGCCGCTGAACAGCAGCCAGGTTTCCAGACTCATCACTTTCCTCCATTTGCACAAAAGCCTCACCCGACGGGGTGAGGCTGGTTTGAAGCGCGTACCGCCTAAGGTTTACAAGAAGATGAACTTGGCGATGAAGATCGCGCAGAGCACCCACAGACTCGCGGAAATTTCCTTGTACTTGCCAGTGCCGGCCTTCAGGACCACATAGGTGATGAAGCCCAGCGCGATACCGTCGGCGACCGAAAAGGTCAGGGGCATCATGATGGCGGTGACGATCGCCGGAATGCTGTCGGTCGCTTCGTCCCACTCGATGTGCTTCATGCCACCCATCATCAACATGGCCACGTAAATCAGTGCGCCTGCGGTGGCGTAGGCGGGAATCATTCCGGCCAGTGGAGCGAAGAACATGGCTGCAATAAATAGCACACCTACGGTCACTGCGGTAAGACCAGTCCGACCACCCGCCGCTACACCCGCGGCACTTTCCACATAGCTGGTGACAGGAGGAACACCGACGATCGCGCCGAATACACTGGAGGCACTGTCGGCTTTCATGGCGCGGGAGAGGTTTTCGATGCGGCCGTCAGCGTTGACCAGATTGGCGCGCTGCGCCACGCCCATCAAGGTGCCGGCGGTGTCGAACATGTGTACGAAGAGGAAGGCCAGCACCACACTGATCATGCTGACGTTGAACACGCCGGCGAGGTTCATCGCCATCCAGGTCGGGGCCAGGCTCGGCGGTGCCGACATGATCCCTTCGTAATGCACCAGGCCCAGGCCCCAACCGGCCAGGGTTACGGTGATGATGCTAATGAGGATGGCGCCAAAGACCTTGTGGTAGCTGAGTACGGCGATCATCAGGAAGCAGATGGCGGCCAGCAGCGGGGCTGGCTCGCGCAGGGAGCCCAGTTTGATCAAGGTGGCCGGACTGTCGACGATGATGCCGGCGGTTTTCAAACCGATCAGGCCCAGGAACAGGCCCACACCCGCACCCATGGCGAAGCGCAGGCTCACCGGAATGCTGTTGAGCAGCCATTCGCGGACGCGAGAGAAGGTCAGGATCATGAACAGCACACCGGACACGAACACTGCACCGAGGGCGGTCTCCCAGTTGTAGCCCATGGTGCCGACCACGGTATAGGTGAAGAAGGCGTTCAGGCCCATGCCCGGCGCCAGGCCGACCGGCCAGTTGGCGTACAGGCCCATCAGCAGGCAACCCAGTGCGGCGGCGATGCAGGTGGCGACGAACGCCGCACCGTGATCGATCCCGGCGTCCGCCATGATGTTGGGGTTGACGAAGATGATGTAGGCCATGGTGATGAAGGTTGTCAGACCGGCAATCAACTCGGTCTTCACCGTGGTGCCATGCAAGCTGAGTTTAAAGATGCGCTCCAGCCAGCCATTGCGTAAAGGCGGCGAGAGATCCAGCGTCGATGCTTCGGATTTGCGGCTTTCCACAGCGAATACTCCTCAAGAGTTTTATTGTTATTTCCAGGGCCGGACCCGAGAGGGTGGCAGCAGCCCTTTGAGGCACTTGCGATTTTGTTGACCGCTTGGTCAGGAACTCGCACGAGGTGGATTATGCTTTTGTGTACAAATAAAGCAAATATTGTTTTTTGTTTTGTAGACGAAAAAAATGACGATAGCGGTATATCGCCGGGAAGGGTGCCATCGCGGGCAAGCCACGCTCCCTCAGGAATTGTGTCGTTCACCGACCTTGTGAATGACAAAAAATCTGTGGGAGCGCGGCTTGCCCGCGATGACGTCAGATCAATCGATACATCTGTTGCGGATCAAATATTCAGTCAGCGGCCACTTGGCTTTTCCCCAGCGCCAGATTCACCGCCAACCACCCATTCACCGCCGTTTCCCCGGCCTCGGCAAACACCCGCTCCAGCAATCTCACCTGCTCACGACGCAGCGCCTGCTCGAAGCGCGCCCCCTCGTCGGTCAGCTCCAGCAGGCGTTTACGCTTGTCTGTCTCGGACGCAATGCTGTTCACCAGATGCATTTCCAGCAATTGGCGCAGTGGCATGTTCAGCGCCTGCTTGCTTACGCCCAGCAAGGCCAGCAACTCTTTCACACTCAAGTTCGGGTAACGGGCGATGAAAAACACGATGCGTTGGTGCACACGGCTCAAGCCTCGGCGTTCAAGCATTTCATCGGCCTTGGCGGTGAAGGCCTGGTAGCCGAAGAAAAACGCTTCCATGGCTTGCTGCTGGGATGTCGGGTTTTTAAGGTCAAGCATATTGACGTATCCGCTCGGGCTGACGTAATTTCGGTCAACAAGTTTGACTCATTTTCCTCTGGCCTCGCTACCGGTGATCCCCATGGCTTTTTCCGAACGTGTTTCGCGCCTTAAAAGTTCTCTGATCCGTGAAATCCTTGCCGCTGCCCAGCGCCCGCAAGTGATGTCGTTCGCCGGCGGGTTACCGGCCGAAGCCATGTTGCCAAAGGTCGAATGGGATCAGATGCCGCTGACCATGGGCCAATACGGCATGAGCGAGGGCGAACCGGCGTTGCGCGAGATGTTGGCAGCCGAGGCCCGGGCGCTGGGCGTGCCCTGCGAGGCGAGTCAGGTGTTGGTGGTCAGTGGTTCACAGCAGACCCTCGATCTGGCGGCCAAGCTCTACATCGACAAGGGCACTGAGATCCTGCTCGAAGCGCCGACCTACCTGGCGGCACTGCAAATCTTCCAGCTGTTCGGTGCGGAATGCCTGACCGTGCCGCTACAAGGCGATGGCCCGGACCTGGCGCAATTGCGCGTACGCCTGGAAAAGCACCGTCCTGCGTTCATCTACCTGATCCCGACGTTCCAGAATCCATCGGCCGTGCGGTATAGCGAAGCCAAGCGCGATGCCGTGGCGGCGTTGCTCGACGAGTTCGGCGTGACCCTGATCGAAGATGAGCCTTACCGCGAACTGACCTTCGACGGTGGCAGTGCGACACCTATTGTCAGTCGCTTGAAAAAATCCAGCTGGATCTACACCGGCACCGTGTCGAAAACCTTGCTGCCGGGGTTGCGCGTCGGTTATCTGATAGCCAGCGCGGATCTGTTTCCGCATTTGTTGAAACTCAAGCAATCGGCGGATCTGCACACCAACCGCGTCGGCCAGTGGCAAGCGCAGCAGTGGATTGGCAGCGAAAAATTCCGGGAGTATTTGAGTAAATTGCGCGACTTCTACCGGGGGCGTCGCGACGCGTTTCAATCGGCCCTGGAGACGCATTTTGCCGACCTGGCGGATTGGCATGTGCCGCAAGGCGGGCTGTTTTTCTGGCTCACCCTCAAGCAGCCATTGGATACCCGAACCTTGCTGCACGCGGCATTGGCCAATGATGTGGCGTTCATGCCGGGCGAGCCGTTCTTCCCGGATCCGGACAACAACCCCGGTCATCTGCGGTTGAATTTCAGCCACATCGACCCGGCGCGGCTGGATGAGGGGCTCAAGCGGTTGGCGGCGGTGGTGCGTCAGGCGCAAGCGGCGCAAGCCGCCTGAAAACAGATAAACCGGCGCAAGGGCCGGTTTATTTTTGCCTGAAGATGTGTGGTGACTGTAGCGGCCCCGCTGAAGTTTTTCAGGCCGCAGCGAAGCGCTTGTCCAGATAATCAATGATCACCTTGGACTCATACATCCAGGTGGTCTGGCCGTTCTCTTCGATGCGCAGGCACGGCACCTTGATCTTGCCGCCTTGCTCCAGCAGGGTCTGGCGATCCTGTTCGTTGTTCTTCGCATCGCGCAAGGCCACCGGCACATTCAGGCGGCGCAGGGTGCGGCGGGTTTTCACGCAGAACGGGCAGGCGTGGAATTGATACAGGGTCAGGTCCTTGGCGGCGCTGTTGACCTGGGCCTGAGCCTCGGCCGGGCGCTGCTTTTTGCCTGGGCGGGTGATGAAGTCGATGAAGATGATCAGTTGGCCAAGGCCGACACGAAGCGCTTTTACGAACACGTTGAAAGCCTCACGGAGCGAAAAATGAAGGGCGCGCAGCTTACCTGATTTTCGCGGACGAAAAAAAACCGGCGATGAATGCCGGTTTTCTTCGTGCTGCGAATTACTTGATGAGGCTGAGGAATTCACTGCGAGTCGCAGCGTTCTCGCGGAACTCGCCGAGCATCACCGAGGTGATCATCGACGAATTCTGCTTTTCCACACCGCGCATCATCATGCACATGTGCTTGGCCTCGATCACCACTGCAACGCCCAGGGCGCCGGTGACTTGCTGGACCGCGTCGGCGATCTGGCGGCTGAGGTTTTCCTGGATCTGCAGGCGGCGGGCGTACATATCGACGATCCGCGCAACTTTCGACAGCCCCAGGACCTTGCCGCTCGGGATGTAGGCGACGTGGGCCTTGCCGATGAACGGCAGCAGGTGGTGCTCGCACAACGAGTACAGCTCGATGTCCTTGACCAGCACCATTTCGCTGTTGTCGGAGCTGAACAAGGCACCGTTGGTGACTTCTTCGAGCGTCTGTTCATAACCGCGGCAGAGGTACTGCATGGCTTTGGCGGCACGTTTTGGCGTGTCGAGCAGGCCCTCGCGGGAGACGTCCTCGCCCAGTTGGCCGAGAATCGCGGTGTAATTCTGTTCCAGGGACATGAAACTACCTGTGGGATTTTACGCAAAGGGCAAGGGTACGGTGGCGGACACGTCGCTGCAAGCATGACGCATCAGCTTTACTCGTCCCGACCTTCCATCATGGTTCGTTTGAGCATCACATAAACGGCGCCGGCACCGCCGTGCCTGGCCTGGCACGAGGTGAAGCCCAGTACCTGCGAATGCTGGCGCAACCACGTGTTGACGTGGCTTTTGATCATCGGCCGCTTGCCGTCCAGGCGCACGGCCTTGCCGTGGGTGACGCGCACGCAGCGAATTTCGAATTTGGTGGCTTCAGCGAGAAAGGCCCAGAGGGTTTCCCGGGCCTTTTCCACGCTCATGCCATGCAGGTCGAGGCTGCCTTCGAACGGAATCTGACCGATCTTGAGCTTGCGCATCTGGCTTTCCTGCACACCGTCGCGCGCCCACATCAGCTCGTCTTCCGGACCGACATCGATGACGAATTGATCCGACAGTCCGTCTACGGTAGTGGCGTCGGTGCGCACGGTGGCGGCCTGACGCAGCTTGGCGATCTGCGCGCGGTCAGCCTTGGGTTTGCCGGTTTCGGCGCGATCGTGCTTGATCGGCTTGACGCCTTGGATCGCGCTTTTGAACAGGGAAAAATCGTCGTCTTGCATGTCAGCCTCCGCGAAGGGCGGCCAGTTTACCCAACTCGAAGCGAATGGGCGCGCGACAAAACGCGCGACCTTCGGCTCAGTCGTGTTTTTTCATCAAATGCGGGGACATGGCCAGCTCCCGCGACTGGCGTGCGCGACGACGGCAGCGCCGCCACAACCAGACACCGACGTACAGCACGACCAGGCCAATCGCCAGAATCACAGCGGCGCCAGCGCGGTTGGTGTTCATTTCGCCCAGGGCGGGTGCGTGGCCGAGGAGGCTGGCAATGCCGGCCATGATCAGCAGCACGCCAGACATGGCCAGCAACGCGGCAATCGTCGCGCCGATTCGATAACGCCAGTTGCTTCGGCCTTTGGGCCGCAAGCGGCGAGCGTCAAAACCATCGGATAACTTCATTCCGACCTTCCTCAATGGGTATCGGCCCTTCGACCGGGAGTTGACCGGGATGTTCCTGAGGCTAAGACAATTACGGCTAACGAGAGGCTTTTGCGGATGAGCGGCGCTTTAGACCGCTCATTGAACGTCGATCAAATCAGATCGCGAGTCAGCGCGAGGGTGGCGAAGTTGTCCGCCATGATCGCCATTTCGGTCTGCTGGACGTGCTCGGCGCTCAGGACGCCGCCCTTGTAGGGCAAGTCGCGGGTGGCACAGGCGTCTTCCACCAGGGTGCAACGGAAGCCCAGGTTCTTCGCGGCGCGTACGGTGGTGCTGACGCTGGAATGGCTCATGAAACCGCAGACGATCAAGTCGAGGGCGCCAAGATCCTGCAGGCGTTTTTCAAGCGGGGTGCCGTGGAACGCGCTCGGCAGCAATTTGCCGATGATGGTTTCGTCGCCCTGTGGTTCGAGCCCCGGGATGAATTCACCGCGCTCGCCTTGTGGGTCGAACAGGCCACCGACGGTGCCGAGGTGGCGTACATGCACGATCGGGCGGCCGGCGGCACGGGCCGCGGCCAGCAATTGCTTGATGTTCGCGACGGCAGCGTCCATGCCGCTCAGGGCCAATGGACCGCTGAGGTATTCTTTCTGGGCATCGATGATCACAAGTGTCGCGTGGCTCAGATTGGCTGCTGCGTAACCGCGGCCGCTGAGTTGAAACATCGTTTTTGGAACGGACATTCTGGGGCTCCTTTGAGTGGGGCTTTTGCGACATTCTCCTCTGGCTGAGCGCTTCTGTGAATCGCTACCATCGCAGGCACCGTCGTTACTGGCGTGCAGCGTTGTCAAGTGGGCCGTTTTGTTCAACCCCAAGCGGAAAAAAGAGAAGGGTCCTACATTTGCACCGGTGGTTTTCCTGCGTCGTCGCGACGGCGTTTGGCTGATAGAATCGCCCGTCGATTTTTCTGGAGTTTGCCGTCGTGATCACTTCCCGCCTTCGTACCCTGCGTGACCATATCCGTTGGGCCGTCAGTCGCTTCCATGGGGAGGATCTGTTTTTCGGCCATGGCACTGACAATGCCTGGGACGAAGCCCGTCAACTGGTGTTGGGCGCGCTGCATCTGCCGTGGGAAATCTCCGATAGCTACCTGGACTGCAATCTGGAAGAAGACGAAATCGTCCATTTGCAGCACCTGCTCAAGCGCCGGATCGAAAAACGCGTGCCGACTGCTTACCTGCTGGGTGAAGCCTGGTTCTGCGGCATGTCGTTCATTGTCGATGAGCGCGTGCTGATCCCGCGTTCGCCGATTGGCGAGCTGATCGAAAACCGCTTCACTCCCTGGCTGGCCCACGAGCCTGCGCGAATTCTCGACCTGTGCACCGGCTCCGGTTGCATCGGTATCGCCTGCGCCTATGAGTTCCAGAATGCCGAAGTGGTACTGGCCGACCTGTCGTTCGAAGCGCTGGAGGTGGCGAACCAGAACATCGAGCGTCACGGTGTCGATGAACGGGTCTACACCGTGCAGGGTGATGGTTTCGACGGTTTGCCGGGGCAGCGTTTCGACCTGATCGTGTCAAACCCGCCTTATGTCGATGCCGAAGACTTCGCCGACATGCCTGACGAATACCAGCATGAACCGGAGCTGGGCCTGGCCTGCGGCGAGGATGGTTTGAATCTGGTACGGCGCATGCTCGCCGAAGCGGCCGATCACCTGACCGAGAAGGGGTTGTTGATCGTCGAGGTGGGCAACAGCCAGGTACACGTCGAGGCGTTGTACCCTGAAGTCGATTTCGCCTGGCTGGAATTCGAGCGCGGCGGGCATGGGGTGTTCATGCTGTCGGCAGAACAGTGCCGGAATCATCAGGCGCTATTCGCCTCCCGCGTCTGATCCTTGTGTGGGAGCAAGCTTGCTCGCGATGGACGTCAACGATAACGCGTGTTTTCTGGTTAAACACATCGCTCTCAAGTTCATCGCGAGCAAGCTCGCTCCTACAAGGGGCGCCGTGGTCTCAGACCATCAACGGTGCGTCGCAATCCAGATCAACAAGCCCGCCTGAAACACCGCAAACGCCACCAGGCAGGTGATGGTGAAGCGCAGCCCGGCGTCTTCGCGTTTGTACTTGCTGACTTTTTCTTCGTGTTTCTTGAGTTTGACTTCCTGCTCGGCCAGGTTGTGCTCGGCTTGCTGGAGCATTTGCGCCGCCTCGAGAATTTCCACGACCTGCAATTTTTCCGTGTTCCAGTCACCCGACAGGTCGCCGACCTGGACTGCCTTCACGCTGCCCTTCAAATGTTGGGCGTCGGCGTAAACCACGTCGAAACCGTGTACTCGCAAAAAGTGGTCGCGACGCAGGCGGGTGTCTTCGTTCAGCGCGTCCTTGTTGTTCAGGTCAGTGCCGTCGACGGTGTAGCCGGGCCATCTCTTCTTCGCCCAGGTAATGCCCTGGGCCGCCATGAAACGACCGATACCGCGGTTCAGCGGTTCGATTTGCAGGCCGCTGTCGGGCCCGAAATGCACACGCTTTTCGCTGTGGTCGACCCACACGTCGAGCTGATTCTGTTCCTTGCGCACGCGTTGACCGGGCAGGGTGATGTTCATGCGCATCAGGCTGCGCTGCTTGTCGTTGCGCTCGGCATAACCGAACTCGACAAAGCGCAGGGGGCGCCCGCCGGTATTGCGGTCGGTCTGCAACGGCGCCAGACGGAGCATCTTGTGGTGCTCGACGCGGACGTCCGCCCAAGGCAGCTCGACCACTGGCGGTGTGTCTTGTTCAGCGGTGGTGTCGGGTGAAGTCTGGGTATCAGTCATAACGGCGAGATCCTGTCCAAGCTCTGCTTGTCGCCAGCCAGTGCGCTGGCGACAAAGGCTTATCGGCCGTTTTTTTCAGGACTGGAGGGCCAGGGGACGTTCTCGACCGGTTTTCACGCCACGTTGTCGCCTAAAGCGCTCAACTGGCGCGAAGTCCGTCAATAAACCCGAGGATTCGAGTGCCCAGTTCTGCCGCCAGGGGCAATTGCGGATCCTTATAGGAAGCCAATTGCCGTTTCACGTCGTTGGGCACGATGCGCATGACGTGGTTCATGCCTTCGATCACTGCCAGTTCGGCGTCCGGTTTGGCGGCCTTGAGCATTCTGGCGTCATTGACGCCGACCTGGATATCGTTGCTGCCCTGGATGATCAGCGCCGGCATTTTCAACTTCGCGAACGCCGCCGCAGGGTCCTGGCGGAACAGCGAAATCAGGTACGGCTGCACGCTCGGGCGAAATATTGCCTGCAAGGGCGGTGGCACGTTGTCGTCGGTCTTCCCGGCCTTGAGGCTGTCGAGCAGTTCGTTACTGCGCAGCATCAGTGGAGGTGGCAGGTGATTGCTCAGTTGTTGGCGCACCACTTGATCGATCGGCCGCGCGCTGCCGGACAAGGAAATCACCGCGGCCGCATCGACACTCGGTGCCGCGAGGCTGGCGATCAAGGCGCCCTCGCTGTGCCCCAGCAAAATCAGCTGGCCGAAGCGTGGATCGGCCTTGAGCTTCTGGCCCCAGGCTTCAGCATCGGAAACATAGGCCTCCAGCGTCAGATTGCGTTCATCGGGGGTCGCCGCCAGGCTCGCCGCAACGCCGCGTTTGTCGTAACGCACACTGGCGATGTTGTGTTTGGCCAGCACCCAGGCCAAGCGTTTCAGGCTGTCGTTGCGCCCGCCGTCGGGGTTGTTGCCGTCACGATCGGTTGGGCCGGAGCCGGAAATGATCAGGACAACTGGCACAGGGGTGTCGGACTTGGGCAGCAACAGCGAGCCGAAAAGCTCGCCGTTGCCGGTATCCAGCGTGATCGGCCTTTGCAGGACGGAGGCCTGGACGAAACCGGTAAACAGGGTAAGGCTCAAGGCTAGAACTCGCAGCATCATCACGCCATCATGAACGAAGATGCCGTTTGGACTCGCCGGCACCCGGAAGGTTCGAGGATGAACTACTTGGGTAGCCTGCGTATACTGGCGCGCATTACGTATTCAGGTTCATTTCACGGAGCGTCCTGCATGTCCGGCAATACCTACGGCAAGCTGTTCACTGTCACCACCGCTGGCGAAAGCCATGGTCCGGCGTTGGTCGCCATTGTCGATGGCTGCCCGCCGGGCCTTGAGATTTCGCTGGAAGATCTGCAGCGCGATCTCGACCGGCGCAAGCCTGGCACCAGTCGCCACACCACCCAGCGCCAGGAAGCCGACGAAGTCGAAATCCTCTCCGGCGTGTTCGAAGGTCGTACCACCGGTTGCTCGATCGGTCTGCTGATCCGCAACACCGACCAGAAGTCCAAGGACTACTCGGCGATCAAGGACCTGTTCCGCCCGGCCCACGCCGACTACACCTACCACCATAAATACGGCGAGCGCGATTACCGTGGCGGTGGCCGCAGTTCGGCCCGTGAAACCGCCATGCGCGTTGCCGCTGGCGCGATCGCGAAAAAATACCTGGCGACCCAGGGCATCGTCATTCGCGGCTACATGAGCCAGCTCGGTCCGATCGAAATCCCGTTCAAGACCTGGGACTCGGTCGAGCAGAACGCTTTCTTCAGCCCGGACCCGGACAAAGTGCCGGAGCTGGAAGCCTATATGGACCAGTTGCGCCGCGACCAGGATTCGGTCGGCGCCAAGATCACCGTGGTCGCCGAAGGCGTGATGCCGGGCCTCGGCGAGCCGATTTTCGATCGCCTCGACGCGGAACTGGCCCATGCGCTGATGAGCATCAATGCGGTCAAGGGCGTGGAAATCGGCGCCGGTTTCGCCAGCGTCGCCCAGCGTGGCACCGAGCATCGCGATGAAATGACCCCGCAAGGTTTCCTCAGCAACAACGCTGGCGGCATTCTCGGTGGCATCTCTTCCGGCCAGCCGATCGTCGCGCACCTGGCCCTGAAGCCAACATCCAGCATCACCACGCCGGGCCGTTCGATCGACATCCATGGCAACCCGGTGGACGTTATCACCAAGGGCCGTCACGACCCGTGCGTCGGCATTCGCGCCACGCCGATTGCCGAAGCGATGATGGCCATCGTGTTGATGGATCACCTGCTGCGTCACCGTGGGCAGAACGCCGATGTGCGCGTGAGCACCCCGGTGCTGGGTCAGCTTTAATGGCTGACCTGATAGCCGCTGCAGTCTGATGGCTGCGGCGGCGCTGCCGTACTGGCGGCTTTCCAGTTTCTATCTGTTCTATTTCGCCTTGCTCGGTTCGACGGCGCCGTTCCTGGCGCTGTACTTCGATCACCTGGGGTTTTCCGCTGCGCGCATCGGCGAGCTGGTGGCGATCCCGATGCTGATGCGATGCGTGGCGCCGAACATCTGGGGCTGGCTGGGGGATTACACCGGCCGGCGACTGGCCATCGTGCGATTCGGCGCGGTCTGCACGCTGCTGACCTTTTCGCTGATTTTCGTCAGCAAGACCTACGCCTGGCTGGCGATGGTCATGGCCTTGCATGCGTTCTTCTGGCACGCCGTGTTGCCGCAATTCGAGGTCATCACCCTCGCACATCTGCAGGGCCAGACGTCGCGCTACAGCCAGATTCGCCTGTGGGGCTCCATCGGTTTCATCATCACCGTGGTCGCGCTGGGCCGGTTGTTCGAATGGCTGAGTCTGGACATCTACCCGGCGGCGCTGGTGCTGATCATGGCCGGGATCGTGCTCAGCAGCCTGTGGGTGCCGAACGCGCAACCGGCGCCGGGCCACCGGGTAGTGGGGGAGGGATTCCTCAAGCAGCTGCGCAGCCCCGGCGTGCTGGCTTTTTACGCGTGCGTGGCGCTGATGCAGATGAGCCATGGTCCGTACTACACGTTTCTGACCTTGCACCTCGAGCGATTGGGTTACAGCCGCGGGGTGATCGGCATGCTCTGGGCTGTCGGTGTGGTGGCCGAGGTGCTGATGTTCATGGCCATGAGCAGAATCCTTGCGCGCTTCTCGTTGCGCCGGGTGCTGCTGGCGAGTTTTCTGCTGGCGGCGTTGCGATGGTTGTTGCTGGGGTCGCTGGCCGAGTTTCTCTGGGTATTGTTGTTTGCCCAAGTGCTGCACGCGGCGACATTCGGCAGCTTTCACGCCGCTGCCATTTCATTCGTGCAACGTAGCTTCGGTGCGCGCCAACAAGGCCAGGGCCAGGCGTTGTACGCCGCGTTGGCCGGGACCGGCGGCGCCTTGGGCGCGTTGTACTCCGGCTACAGCTGGAACGTCCTGGGCGCCGCATTGACCTTTAGTATTGCCAGCCTCGCAGCCCTGGCGGCTGCCGTTATCATTGCCACGTGCATGCAAGAGGACAGGCCATGAGCCTTACCCGTGAACACCTCGCCCGGGAAATCATCGACGCCGGACGTTTTCTGTATGGCCGCGGCTGGTCGCCCGCCACCAGCAGCAATTATTCGACCCGCCTGTCGCCAACCGAAGTGCTGTTGACGGTGTCGGGCAAGCACAAGGGCCAATTGGGCCTGGACGATATGCTGGCCACGGATCTGTCCGGCAACAGTCTGGAGCCCGGCAAGAAGCCGTCCGCCGAAACCCTGCTGCACACTCAGCTCTACAGCTGGCGCCCGGAGATCGGCGCGGTGTTGCACACTCATTCGGTGAACGCCACGGTGCTGTCGCGCCTGACGCCTGAAGACTTCATCGATTTCGAAGATTACGAACTGCAAAAAGCCTTCAGTGGCGTGACCACCCACGAGACGCGGGTGCGGGTGCCGATTTTTGATAACGATCAGGACATTGCGCGCCTCGCCGCCAAGGTGCAGCCTTGGCTCGACGCTCATCCCGATTGTGTCGGCTACCTGATTCGCGGCCATGGTCTCTACACCTGGGGCGCGCGCATGAGCGACGCCCTGCGGCAGATCGAGGCCTTTGAATTCTTGTTCGAGTGCGAGTTGAAAACCCGCTCGCTCTCTAACCGTAAAGCATGAACCGTTTAGGAGTTGCCTGATGAGCAGCCTGTCCGTCTACCACGTCTCAAGCCCTGACATTCCAAACAAGGTGCTGACCCATTTCGAAGACATCGCCTCGACCCTGGCCGAGCAGGGCGTGCGGTTTGATCGCTGGCAAGCGGCGGCGAAGATCCAGCCGGGCGCCAGTCAGGAAGAAGTGATCGCCGCTTATCAAGAGCAGATTGACCGGCTGATGACCGAGCGCGGTTACATCACAGTCGACGTAATCAGCCTGAGCAGCGATCACCCGCAAAAAGCCGAATTGCGCGCCAAATTCCTTGATGAGCACCGTCATGCCGAGGATGAAGTGCGCTTTTTCGTCGCCGGCCGTGGCTTGTTCACCCTGCACATCGACGATTACGTCTACGCCGTGCTCTGCGAAAAAAACGACCTGATCTCGGTGCCCGCCGGTACCAGGCACTGGTTCGACATGGGCGAGCATCCGCATTTCGTCGCGATTCGCCTGTTCAACAACCCGGAAGGCTGGGTGGCCAATTTCACCGGCGATGACATCGCTGGCCGCTTCCCGCGTCTTGAGGATTGAAACGATGCCGATCAAAGCAATTCTCACCGACATCGAAGGCACCACCAGCGCGGTGAGTTTTGTGTTTGACGTGCTGTTCCCCTATGCCGCGAAACACCTGCCCGATTTTGTCCGTCAGAACGCCGGGCGCAACGACGTCGCCGAACAACTGGCCAGCGTGCGCCGCGACAGCAACGAGCCGGATGCCGACGTCGAGCGGGTGATCGGGATTCTGCTGGGCTGGATTGCCGAAGACCGCAAGGCCACGCCGCTCAAGGCCTTGCAAGGGATGGTGTGGGCGCAGGGTTATCAGGCTGGTCAGTTGAAAGGTCATGTGTACCCGGACGCCGTCGAAGCGCTGAAACGCTGGCATCAGGATGGTTATCAACTGTTTGTGTATTCCTCGGGCTCGATCCAGGCCCAGCGCCTGATTTTCGGTTGCTCGGAGGCAGGGGATTTGACGCCGCTGTTCAGCGGCTACTTCGACACCACATCAGGACCCAAGCGCGAAGCGCAGTCCTACACCCGCATCACCCAGGCCATTGGCGTGCAAGCCTCGCAGGTTCTGTTTCTGTCGGACATCGTCGAAGAGCTGAATGCGGCGCGCACAGCGGGGATGGCCACGTGCGGACTGGCCCGTGAGGGCGGGGCTTTGGCGGGGCATGTCACGGTGGACAGTTTTGCGCGGATCGATCCCGCTTCGTTCCAGGCCACACATAACCCGTAGGAGCCAGCCTGCTGGCGATGGACCGTTAACCAGACCACACGCGTCATCGTTGACGACCATCGCGAGCAGGCTCGCTCCTACAGTTGTTTCAGGCTTTACAGCGAATGATAGGTTGGCAAGGCAAACCGCTGCTGGCTCTGGAGCATCGAGATTTGCGGCAATTCGCTGGCCTGTTCGGCGAGGTCTCGGCGAATCGCGCTGATGACCCACGACAGTTGATCGCCGTTGTGCAATTGCTGGTAGGAAATCGAGCGCTTGAACACTTTGTCTTCGCCACCGCGCAGGGTCAGCAGAATCCCGCCGTCAGGTCGTGCCTGGGTGGTGACTTCGAAGTTGGAGAACAAGGACGAAAATTTTTCTTGGATCAGGCTCATGTCTTTCGGCTCCGTTAGCTCTGGAATGGCAAGCATGAGGAGGTAGTTGCAGTGATTGTGCCAGTACGCCAATTAACTAAAATTCTATATAAATCAGTAAGTTAAGATTTTTACTGATTTATTCTTCCGTGCAATTTGCATGAATGGCCATCGTGCATCCTGCATTTTGCGTGGTCGTCGGCGATTCGATGGAACCATTGCGCGTGCAGATGCTCATGATTTCCAACATCGCTGTGGCGGATACAAAACATTTCAAAAACCGCGTGTACAGCTCAAGAACCGTTGACGTATTTTCGGGCTCAATCAACGCCGCCCGACAATAAGAAGACAGAACGGGAGCAATCATGAGCCGCACGCCAAGCGACACGATCACCTGGGGCATGATGCTCCGCAAGCTGCCGACCATTGCCAAAGCCATTCCACGGGTGGTGAAGGGGATGAAGGTGGCTAACGTCAAGGACCCGACCCAAGCGTGTGGCCTGGGCTGGAGTTTCGAACAAGCCACCTTGCGCAATCCCCAGGGCCCGGCCTTGCTGTTCGGCGAGGTGGTGCTGACTTATGCACAGGTCAACGAGTGGGCCAATCGCATCGCCCATCACTTGATCGCCCAAGGCATCGGCAAGGGCGATGTGGTGGCGTTATTCATCGAGAACCGTCCGGAGCTGCTGGTGACGATATTGGCGGTGGCCAAGGTCGGTGCGATCAGCGCCTTGCTCAATACCTCGCAGACCCGCGATACCCTGGTGCATAGCCTGAATCTGGTCGCGCCGGCGGCCATCGTCGTCGGCGAAGAATTGGTCGCGGCGTATTTGGCGGTGCGCGAGCGGGTTTCGATTGCGCGGCTTCGTACCTGGTTTGTCGCTGATCGGGATACCTACAGCCATCCTGGCATTGCTCCCGAGGGTTTCATCAACCTGATGACCGCCAGCATCGACAGCCCCGGCGACAACCCCGTCAGCACTCAGCAGGTGTTTTTCGACGACCCCTGTTTCTATATCTACACCTCGGGCACCACCGGGCTGCCCAAGGCCGGGGTGTTCAAGCATGGGCGCTGGATGCGCAGCTCGGCGAGCTTCGGCATGATCGCGCTGGATATGCGCCCGGACGATATCGTCTATTGCAGCTTGCCGCTCTATCACGCCACCGGGCTTTGTGTGTGCTGGGGCTCGGCCATCAGCGGTGCCTCGGGATTCGCCATCCGCCGCAAGTTCAGCGCCAGTCAGTTCTGGAACGATGTGCGCAAATACCGCGCGACCACCCTCGGTTACGTCGGCGAGTTGTGCCGTTATCTGGTCGATCAACCGCGCAGTGCCGACGACCGCAAGCACGCTGTCACCAAAATGATCGGCAATGGCCTGCGCCCTGGCGCATGGGGCGAATTCAAGACACGTTTCGGCGTGCGTCACATTTGCGAGCTGTACGCCGCCAGTGACGGCAACATCGGTTTCACCAACATTCTGAATTTCGACAACACCGTCGGTTTTTCCCTGATGTCCTGGGAGTTGGCGGTTTACGATCACGACAGCGGCGCGCCGATTCGCCAGGCCAACGGCTTCATGCGCAAGGTCGGCAAGGGTGAGCAGGGTTTGTTGCTGGCCAAAATAGACGACAAGGCGCCGCTGGACGGTTACACCGATCCGCAAAAGACTGAAAAAGTCGTGCTCCACGACGTGTTCGTCAAAGGCGACCGCTACTTCAATACGGGCGATCTGCTGCGCAACATTGGGTTTGGCCATGCGCAGTTTGTTGATCGACTGGGCGATACCTATCGCTGGAAGGGGGAAAACGTTTCGACCACCGAGGTCGAGAACATCCTCCTGCGACACCCGCAAATCTCCGAAGCCGTGGCCTATGGCGTGGAAGTCCGTGATACCAATGGTCGCGCCGGGATGGCCGCCATCACGCCGGCCGAATCCCTGGCCACCCTGGATTTCACCGAACTGCTGGCCTTTGCCCGGCAACAGATGCCGGCCTACGCCGTGCCGTTATTCCTGCGGGTGAAAGTGAAAATGGAGACCACCGGGACGTTCAAATACCAGAAAACCCGGCTCAAGGATGAAGCGTTCGACCCGACCCGGACCGGCGCTGACCCGATCTACGCCTGGCTGCCGGGAACCGAAACGTACGTGCAGGTGACCGAGCAGGTGCTAAAGGATATTCACGGCGGTCGATATCGATATTGAGTGTGCCTATGGCCCCGTTTCAGAAAAAAGAAGTGACAGTGCCGGGGCTGCTCGGGAAACTGTCGGCTTTGCGAATAACTGAAAGTGGAGCGTTCAATGTCCGACAAAAGCCGCCAGATGACCCCCGAAGAAGCGGCCGAATTTGCCGAGCAGGTATTCAACAAGGCACGCGAGGGCGATGCGGCCATGATGGCTGCGCTGCTGACCAAGGGCCTGCCGCCGAACCTGCGCAATCACAAGGGCGACACCTTGCTGATGCTCGCCGCTTACCATGGTCATCTGGACACGGTAAAAGTCTTGCTCGAACACAAGGCCGATCCGGAAATCCGCAACGACAACGGCCAGAGCCCGATTGCCGGTGCCGCCTTCAAGGGTGACCTGGCAGTAGTCACGGCGTTGGTGGAAGGTGGGGCGCAAGTCGAAGGCTCGTCTTTCGATGGTCGTACCGCGCTGATGATGGCGGCGATGTTCAACCGCGTCGCCATCGTCGACTACCTGATCAGCAAGGGTGCCGATCCGAAAGCCAAGGACGCCAATGGCATCACCGCGCTGGAGGCCGCCAGGACCATGGGGGCGGTTGATACCGTTGCGCAACTGGAAAAACTGCCGGGCTGACGCTGTACTTCTGTGGCGAGGGAGCCAGTTCCCTCGCCACACTGTCATCTTGAATGCGTTATCCTTCGCGCCCTCAAAATTCCCTCGCTACAGGATCTGCCCCCATGAAAGCCGCACTCGTCGAACTCATCAGCAAAATCAGCTCCGGGTGCATGGGCGATGACGAAATCCTCAAGGTCGCTGACGAGGCGGCCCAGGCATACGCGGACCCAGAGGCTTTTCTGGCGGCCAACCCTGACATCAATTACGACGACACCTTCCCGATCCCGCTGGGCGAATGGGTAGTGGTCGGCAGCCTGCCGGAGACCGTGCTGTTCCAGGCCGACACCTACATGGACCTGTTTGCGCAGATCGTTGCCTCCTTCGGGCCGGGTGTCGAATTCAATCTCAAGCCCAAACAACTGGCCAAGACTGAAGTCCTGACCGCGCTCAATCGCATCCAGGTGCAAATGAGCAGCCTGAACAAGGAAAACGGTGGCTATGTGCTGATGAACTTCAGCCAGTTGCTCGACGACGAACTGCAAGTGGTGCTGGTCTATGGCAACGACGTGCCTCGGGTGCTTGAGTTGTGCGCCGAAGTGGGAATCGCCGCTGCACCGTCCCTGGAAGCCTTGAAAGTCGCCATCCACGTCTGAAACGCCAAAGCTGTCAATAAAAACGGAACCCTGGCCTTGGGCAGCTATCCTAAGAGGGCCAATCACTCTTCAGGAGCGTCACCATGGGTTCCACGTTCAACAGCCTGGTAGGCCTGATCATCCTTGCCCTGGACATCTGGGCCATCATCAACGTACTGAAAAGTGGCGCCGAAACCGGGATGAAAGTCCTCTGGGTGCTGTTGATCCTGTTGCTGCCGGTTTTGGGGCTGATCATCTGGGCGATCGCCGGGCCACGGGGAAACGTACGGCTCTGACGAGCGCCACATTTCCCTGTGGGAGCGTGGCTTGCCCGCGATGCAGGCACCGCGGTCTGTGAGTCACACCGCGGCGACCCTGGCGCGGGCATTCTGGCGAGCCATCGAGTGAGGTTCGACCTGTCATCTTCCGCGACGTAAAATGCGCGCCTTTCCCGGGCAATCGAGCCGATCGATTGGCCATCATGCGCGGGTAACCGTCCGTTGCCATCCGCAATCATCGGAGCGCTTCCCATGAGCACCACCCCGACCAACGACTACCTGGAAACCCTCTACGAAGGCTATGGCCAGCGCTTTCGCATGGAAAAACTGCTGTACGAAGTTCGCACCGAACACCAGCACCTGGTGATTTTCGAGAACCCGCGCATGGGCCGGGTCATGGCGCTGGACGGCGTGATCCAGACCACCGAAGCCGACGAATTCATCTACCACGAAATGCTCACCCACGTGCCGATCCTCGCCCATGGCACCGCC
Organism: Pseudomonas moorei; assembly: GCF_008801475.1. Lineage (GTDB taxonomy): Bacteria > Pseudomonadota > Gammaproteobacteria > Pseudomonadales > Pseudomonadaceae > Aquipseudomonas > Aquipseudomonas moorei. The sequence continues at coordinate 268,422 of NZ_VZPP01000004.1, forward strand.
AAGCGCGTGTTGATCATCGGTGGTGGTGACGGCGGCATGTTGCGTGAAGTGGCCAGGCACCGCAGCGTCGAGCACATCACCATGGTCGAGATCGACGGTACCGTGGTCGACATGTGCAAGGAGTTCCTGCCGAATCACTCCAAGGGCGCGTTCGACGATCCACGCCTGAACCTGGTCATCGACGATGGCATGCGTTTCGTCGCCACCACCACTGAAAAGTTCGACGTGATCATTTCCGACTCCACCGACCCGATCGGGCCAGGCGAAGTGCTGTTTTCGGAAAACTTCTATCAGGCCTGTCACCGCTGCCTGAACGAAGGCGGCATCCTGGTCACGCAGAACGGCACGCCGTTCATGCAGATCGAGGAAGTCAAAACCACCGCCGGTCGCCTGCGCAGCCTGTTCCCGGACTGGCACTTCTATCAGGCCGCCGTGCCGACTTACATCGGCGGGGCGATGACCTTCGCCTGGGGCGCGACCAATACCGCTTATCGCAAATTGTCCCGCGAAACCCTGCAACAGCGTTTTGCCGGCAGTGGCATCATCACCCGCTACTACAATCCGGAAATCCACATCGGCGCCTTTGCCTTGCCGCAATACGTATTGCAGGCGGTGAACAAGCCCAGCAACGACTGATGATGCACTCATGCAGGAGTGAGCAAGCTTGCTCCTGCAGATCGATCGTGTGGATTGGCGGAACGATTAGCCAGCTATCAAGGTCGAGATGGATAGAGGCCCATCCATGGGTTTTATCGAGGAGGCACTGATGCAAAAGTGGAAAATCACTTTCGTGGATGATCACGGTGAAACTGTCGACGAAGTCTTTGAGTGCGACGAGTGCCCGGATAACGAACACGCGGCCAAACTCATCAAGGCCCGGTTGCTCCCCGTCGCCGCCGAACTGGATCTGAACGATTTGGAAGGGCGAACCGCCGATGCGACTGTCAAAAGTCTCAGGGCCCAGAACAGCATTCAAATCCTCGGCATCACGCCAATCTGAATATCTCCTGTCACATTCTCAACCAGGCCTTGGCAGCGGCTCTATCTTGGGGCTAATCTGCAAGCGAGATCAGCGAATGGATCGCTAAGGTCTGGTCTTGTCAGCTCCATGCTTGTTTCCCGTCGGCACACCGGATGCCGTCGTTCGCACCGTTCGGTTGCGCACGCTGGGAGTACGGAAAGTCTATCCATCAGTTTGAGGAGGACGTTTCATGAGCACAGCCTATCAAGAAGATATCAGCAGCAGCGTTCTGCGCCGCATGAAAGAAGGCGGTTTCGACTTTTCACGGTTCCATCCCATCGAGTTCTACGCCATTTTCCCGGACGAGGAGCGGGCACGCAGGGCGGCAGGTCATTACCGTGGTGAATCCCTGAATGCGCAAATCAGTGTGCGCGATGACGGCGCATGGGCACTTGAACTGAGCAAGGTCATGTACGCCACTTACGATGACATCGGCGATTTCGAACAGGGTTTCGAAGCTGTGGTCGAGCCATTGGGCGGCATCATTGAAGGCTGGGGTGTCAAACAGGAGGTACGAGGGCGACTCGCATAAGCTTATGAACAGCAGCAAGCATCACTAACGGCTGACCCTCGGGTTGGCCGTTTTCGTTTGAGCGGATCGGAAGTTGAATACAAGGCGCTACGGTGCGGCGATCCGACTTGCCAGCGAAGGCGTCCCCGAGCGCACCACATGACTAAAAACCACTTCACCGACAAGCCGCAACCAACAGACTATGCTGGTGACAGGCGCCAACAGCGCCTTGCAATGAAGCGGAGGCGATCGGGTTGGGGCATTTGCCGCACAGGATTGGTGCGGTGCGTGCGGGGTGATTATCCAACTGATTGATATCAAAGCGTTTCTGCCGATGGCACGGGCCTTGCGAAGGCCTGTATGTCCGGGTGACAAGGAGTACGGCATGATCCGCACCTATTTTGATGAGATGTACGATGCCGGCGGCCAGGTCCGCCCGCATTATCGGGAGTTTGCCCGTTGGCTGGCCGAAACGCCTGACGAGCTTTTGGCACAACGGCGACGCGAGGCCGATCTGTTGTTTCATCGCGCCGGGATTACTTTCACGCTCTACGGTGATGAGCAAGGGACAGAGCGACTGATTCCCTTCGACACCATCCCCCGCAGCATTCCCGCCAGTGAATGGCGCATTGTCGAGCGCGGCTGCATCCAGCGGGTCAAGGCGTTGAACATGTTTCTCGCCGACCTCTATCACGAGCAACGCATCATCAAGGCCGGCATCATTCCGGCCGAGCAGGTGCTGGCCAACGAGCAATACCAGTTGGCAATGCAAGGGCTGGATCTGCACCGCGATATCTACTCGCATATCTCGGGCGTCGATCTGGTGCGCGATGGCGATGGCACGTACTACGTGCTCGAAGACAACCTGCGTACGCCGAGTGGCGTCAGCTACATGCTCGAAGACCGCAAGATGATGATGCGGCTGTTCCCCGAACTGTTCGCGGCGCAACGCATCGCCCCCATCGACCACTACCCGAACCTGCTGCTCGATACCCTGAAAAGCTCCAGCCCGATCGACAACCCGAGCGTCGTGGTGCTGACGCCGGGGCGCTTCAACAGCGCGTTTTTCGAACATGCGTTCCTCGCGCGGGAAATGGGCGTGGAACTGGTGGAGGGCGCGGACCTGTTCGTGCGTGACGACAAGGTGTTCATGCGCACCACTGACGGGCCAAAAGCCGTCGATGTGATCTACCGCCGCCTCGACGACGCCTTCCTCGACCCGCTGGCATTCAATCCGGACTCGATGCTCGGCGTGCCAGGGCTGCTGTCGTCGTACCGATCCGGCAATGTCGTGTTGGCCAATGCCATCGGCACCGGGGTGGCGGACGACAAGTCGGTGTACCCGTTCGTTACCGACATGATTCGTTTCTATCTGGATGAAGAGCCAATCCTGAAGAACGTACCAACCTGGCAGTGCCGTAATCCCTCGGAACTTTCCCACGTACTGGCCCATTTGCCGGAACTGGTGGTCAAGGAAACCCAGGGCTCCGGCGGCTACGGAATGCTGGTGGGGCCGGCGGCGACGGCGGCGGAAATCGAAGCCTTCCGCGCGCGGATCATTGCCAAGCCCCATGCCTATATCGCGCAACCGACGCTGTCGTTGTCGACCTGTCCGACCTTTGTCGAAAGCGGCATCGCGCCACGCCACATCGACCTGCGTCCGTTTGTATTGTCTGGTCGCGAAACCCGGGTCGTGCCCGGTGGTTTGACCCGTGTCGCCCTGCGCGAAGGCTCCCTGGTGGTGAACTCCTCCCAGGGCGGCGGAACCAAGGACACCTGGGTGGTCGAGGATTGAAGGAAGCCTGTCATGTTAAGTAGAACTGCCTCGGATCTGTATTGGATGTCGCGTTACCTGGAGCGGGCGGAAAACCTCGCACGGATGCTCGACATCAGTTATTCGCTGTCGCTGATGCCACAGGATGGACGCGGTGACGGCCTGCACGAACTGGCCATGCCGCTGCTGATCACCGGCACCCTGGATGATTACCTCGAACGCCACGGCGAATTGCACGCCGAACGACTGCTGCATTTTTTCGCCCTGGATGCGGCCAATCCGGCCAGCATCTACAGTTGCCTCGGTGCCGCGCGGGCCAGTGCCCACGCGGTACGTGGCCGAATCACCGCTGACATGTGGGAAAACATCAACGCGACCTGGCTGGAAATTCGCGGTATTGCCGAGCAAGGCTTGAGTCGCTACGGCATGAGCCGTTTCTGCGAGTGGATCAAGGAACGTTCCCACCTGTTTCGGGGCGCGTCCTACGGCACGATCATGCGTAACGATGCGTTCCGCTTCATTCGCCTGGGGACCTTCATCGAGCGCGCCGACAACACGCTGCGCCTGCTCGATGCCCGCTACGAGATGGCGGGTGATCAGGCCGAAGCGGTCAGCGATGGCACGGCCCACGCGTACTACCAGTGGAGTGCCTTGCTGCGGGCCTTGTCGTCATTCGAGGCCTACACCGAAATTTATCGCGACGCCCCCGGCGCCCGGCATGTGGCCGAGTTGCTGTTGCTGCGGGCGGATGTGCCGCGCTCCCTGCGGGCGTGCACCGAAGAAATCGACCAGATCCTTGCCCAGTTGCCAGGGGCCAACGGTCGTCCCGCGCAGCGCCTGGCTGCGGAAATGGACGCGCGACTGCGCTACACCGGCATCAACGAAATTCTCAACGAAGGCCTGCACGCCTGGCTCACCGAGTTCATCCCACTGGTGCGCCAGCTGGGTAACGCGATTCACAGTTCTTATCTGGAGGCGGCATGAGACTTTCGATTAGCCACGAGACCACCTATCACTACGAAGATCAGGTGCGGGCGAGCATCCAGTACCTGCGACTGACCCCCCATGACAGCGAGCGTCAGCACGTGCTCAGTTGGCAGCTTGACCTGCCGCGGCCGGTGCGCGCGCAACTCGATCCGTTCGGCAACATCCTGCACGTGCTGACGATGGACGAACCGCACGAAGCGATCATCATCGGCGCCCGTGGTCAGGTCGACATCGACGAGTTGCGCGAAGCCGAGCACGAAAGCCAGTCAGCGCTGCCGTTCGTGCGCTTCACGCGCCTGACCGAAGCCGACGCAGCCCTGCGCGCGTTTGCCGAAAAGGAGTGCAAGCAACGTCGGGATCGCACGGCGCTGATCGACTTGATGCATGGCCTGAACCAGCACATGACCTACACGCCAGGCGCCACCGAAGTGGACACCAGCGCGGCCCAGGCCTTCGCGGGTCGTTCGGGCGTGTGCCAGGACCACACCCACGCGTTCCTCGCCTGTGCCCGCAGCCTGGGGATTCCGGCGCGGTATGTCTCGGGCTACCTGTACAGCGAAAACAGCGAACACCTGGCCAGCCATGCCTGGGCCGAAGCCTGGCTCGATGACGGCTGGTACAGTTTTGACGTGACCAATGAACTGGCCCGGCCTGAGCGCCACTTGAAACTGGCGGTGGGCCTGGATTATCTGGATGCGTGCCCGGTGCGCGGGATGCGCCGTGGCGGCGGCTGTGAACAGATGCATGCCAAGGTGTTTGTTTCACCGACGCCGGTGCTGGCGCCGGTTATCTCAGTGCAACAACAATAAATAGCAACAGCGCACATCTCTGTAGGAGCTGGCTTGCCAGCTCCTACAAGGGGAATGTGATCAGGGCTTCACCTTGCGCCCAACCATATGCTTCAAATACCCCACCAGCATGCCCAGATCCTCATCCGGCAACACCTCGGCCGAGAATCCGGGCATCTTCGCTTGCGGCCACTGGCGCAAACTCTGCGGATCACGGATATAGCGCTTGAGGAAGTCCGCGCCGAAGTACTCGGTCGGGTTGTAGGGAATATTCAGGTCCGGTCCGAATTGCGCGTCACCGGCACCATTGAGGCGATGACAGGCCAGGCAGTTTTTCTGAAACAGCGCAAAACCCTTGTTGACCGGATCGTCCGCCTTCAACGCAGGATCGGGTAGCAGGGCAGGGAAGCGTTCGGCCACCGGAGCCATGCGCTTGATGCTCGCGACTTCGAACGGCCACTGCTCCGGGCTGATATTGCCCGCTTGCGGGTTGGTCCAGACCAGGTAGAACGGCCCGGCGCTGGGCTTGCCTTCGGACAGCGGCGGCCAGGGTTTGGCCGGATCCTCGATCGCCAGCCAGGCGCGCGCGCCTTGGGTATTGAGCAGCGGCGCAGCGGCCATCTCGGCGGCGAAACCGTCCAGGGCCACGGCTTGCAGATGGTCGTCCGGCTGTATGCCGGTCAGCAGTACAGACAGGGGCACGGCGCGATAGCTCATGTCCCGTTTATAGGAAACGTCGTTGGTGATCGTGATGGTCTGGGCTTGAGGATGCTTGAGCAGCTCCTCGGTCTGCCAGGTGCGATTGCTCGCGCCCAGCTCAAGGTTCAGCTGTGCGGCATACAGGGGCGTGCTGATGAGCAAGGCCCCGAACAGAATGAGCGTTTTCAAGGGATCGCCGTCCATGTCGTGGAAGTGCCACAAAGGTTGGCACAGCCACGCTGGCCCGGGTAGCGAGCCAGTCACATTTTTTAACGTGGCGATCTAAAACTCTGGTGCCGTATTGTTTGATGACCGACTAGCCGATCACCTTGGTCAGGTTCGGCAAAATCAACAGCAATGTGGTGGCGAAAAGAATGAGCCCGGCTTGACGAACTTTCGATTGTTTGAACATGGCTTGACCGCCTTTTTTGTTATTTCCTGATGCCTGCCTACATATCTCCATGACGGCAAGCGTTGCACTTCCTGTAGGACGAGCGCCTCGGCAAAACCCGACGACAACTTCGTATAACTTCACCTTAGAGCCCGCGTCTCGCTTGATTTAGATCCATTTCGTATGGAAATCCAACTAGATGCTATTAAAAAGGCATGAGGCCTATTGCCAGCTTCTTGGGCGGCCTTTTGCTAGACGCTTGCGTGTCCGCAAGCAGCCAATTGTGTCGCGGACTACCGTCCGTCTGAGCGTGTCCGTCAACGCCAGTGAGCGCTGCGGTCATTGAATCCCTTGCGTCCGGGGACAAGAGTGGGGGCTCTGTGTTTACTCACCTGCACTGCGGTTCGAGGACGTCATGACCCAAGCTTTGATTTTCGACGCGATACGCACGCCCCGTGGCAAAGGCAAGGCTGATGGCGCCTTGCACAGTGTCAAACCGGTGAACCTGGTGGCCGGGTTGTTCACGGCGCTGCAACAGCGAACCGACCTCGATACCCGTCAGGTCGATGACGTGGTGCTTGGCTGTGTGACACCGGTCGGCGATCAAGGCGCCGATATCGCCAAAACCGCCGCTCAGGTGGCGGATTGGGACGTCAGCGTGGCGGGGGTGCAGATCAATCGTTTCTGCGCGTCGGGGCTGGAGGCGGTGAACCTCGGGGCCATGAAGGTTCGTTCCGGTTTTGAAGACCTGGTGGTGGTCGGTGGAGTCGAGTCCATGTCCCGAGTCCCGATGGGCAGCGATGGAGGGGCCTGGGCACTGGACCCGCAGACCAATCTGCACAGCCACTTCACGCCCCAGGGCGTGGGTGCCGATCTGATCGCGACCCTTGAAGGCTTCAGCCGCGTGGACGCCGATGCCTATGCGCTGCATTCCCAGCAAAAAGCCGCGCGGGCGCGGGCCAATGGCTCGTTCAACAAATCGCTGGTGCCGGTGCGGGACCAGAACGGCATCATCCTGCTCGATCACGATGAGTTCATCCGTGCCGACTCGACCCTCGAGGGCCTGGGCAAACTCAAGCCCAGTTTTGAGATGATCGGGCAGATGGGCTTCGATGCCACCGCGCTGCGGGTCTACAGCCATGTGGAGCGGATCAATCACGTGCATACACCCGGCAACAGTTCCGGGATCGTCGATGGCGCGGCGTTGATGCTGATCGGCTCGGAGGCCAAGGGCCGGGCGTTGGGCTTGCAGCCCAGGGCGCGGATTGTCGCCACGGCAGTGACCAGTACCGACCCGACCATCATGCTCACCGGCCCTGCGCCCGCCACCCGAAAGGCACTGGCCAAGGCCGGGCTGCGGGTGGAAGACATTGATCTGTTCGAGGTCAACGAGGCGTTTGCCTCGGTGGTGTTGAAGTTCATCAAGGACATGGCCGTCGATCCGAACAAGGTCAACGTCAACGGTGGCTCCATCGCCATGGGTCATCCGTTGGGCGCCACCGGCTGCGCGATTCTCGGCACCTTGCTCGATGAACTGGAAAGCCGGCGCCTGCGCTATGGCCTCGCGACCCTGTGTGTCGGCGGCGGCATGGGCATTGCCACCATCATCGAACGCCTCTGAGCCCCGAATTCAAGGACAAGTGACATGACCCAAGCCATACGTTATGAAAAAGGCCAGGACCGGATCGTCGTGCTGACCATCGACATGCCGGGCCAGAGCGCCAACACCATGAACGCGGTTTACCGTGAAGCCATGGCAGACTGCGTCGCCCGTCTGGTCGCCGGCAAGGACGCCATCGCCGGCGTCATCATCACCTCAGCCAAGAAAACCTTCTTCGCCGGCGGCGATCTCAATGAGCTGATCAAAGTCGGCAAGCCTGAGGCCAAAGCCTTTTACGAAATGGTGCTGACCCTCAAGGGACAACTGCGCACCCTGGAAACCTTTGGCAAACCGGTGGTCGCCGCGATCAACGGCGCGGCATTGGGCGGTGGCTGGGAGATCTGCCTGGCCTGCCATCATCGCGTGGCGCTGGATCATCCGTCGGTCCAACTCGGCTTGCCGGAAGTGACCCTGGGTCTGCTGCCGGGCGGCGGCGGGGTGGTGCGCATGGTGCGCATGCTCGGCCTGGAAAAAGCCCTGCCGTATCTGCTCGAAGGCAAAAAAATACGGCCACAGCAGGCAATGCAGGTGGGGTTGATCGACGAGTTGGCAGCCGATCACGAAGAACTGATGGCCAAGGCGCGAGCCTGGATTGTCGCTAACCCGGTAGCGCTGCAACGCTGGGACGTGAAGGGTTATCAGATTCCCGGTGGTACGCCATCGAACCCGAAAGTTGCGCAGATGCTGGCCATTGCGCCGTCGATCCTGCGCAGCAAGACCCAGGGCTGCCTGCCGGCGCCGGAGAAAATCCTCTGCGCCGCCGTGGAAGGCGCCCAGGTCGACTTTGACACCGCGCATCTGATCGAAACGCGCTACTTCACCGAGCTGACCACCGGCCAGGTCTCGAAGAACCTGATCGGCACCTTCTGGTTCCAGCTCAATGAAATCAATGCCGGTGGCTCGCGACCCCAGGGCTTTGCCCCGTACGTCACGCAGAAGGTCGGGGTGCTCGGTGCCGGGATGATGGGCGCGGGCATTGCCTTTGTCAGCGCCTCTGCCGGCATCAACGTGGTGCTCAAGGACATCAACCTCGCGGCAGCAGAGAAGGGCAAGGCGCATTCGGCGGCGCTGCTGGACAAGAAAGTCGCACGCGGGCAAATGAGTGCCGAGCAGCGAGAAGGCATTCTGGCGCGCATTCAGACCACTGAAGACGATGCAGATCTGGCCGGTTGCGATCTGATCATTGAAGCGGTGTTTGAAGACCGCGAACTGAAGGCCAAAGTCTCCCTGGCTGCGCAAAAGGTCGTCGGCCCGGACGCGGTGATCGCTTCCAACACATCGACCCTACCGATCAGCGGCCTGGCCACGGCGGTGCCGGACCAGAGCAAGTTCATCGGCCTGCATTTCTTCAGTCCCGTGGACAAAATGGCCCTGGTGGAAATCATCAAGGGGGCCAACACCAGCGATGAAACCCTGGCTCGCGGGTTTGACTTCGTCCTGCAAATCAAGAAAACCCCGATTGTGGTCAACGACAGTCGTGGTTTCTTCACGTCGCGGGTGTTCGGCACGTTCACCAATGAAGGCATCGCCATGCTCGGTGAAGGCATCAGCGCGCCGATGATCGAGACCGAAGCGCGCAAGGCCGGCATGCCCATCGGTCCGTTGGCGATCTCTGACGAGGTTTCCCTCAGTCTGATGAGCCATATCCGCCAGCAAACCGCCAAAGACTTGCAAGCCGAAGGCAAACCGCTGGTCGAGCATCCGGCCTTCGCTGTAATTGACCTGCTGCTCAATGAGTACAAGCGCCCGGGCAAGGCCGCAGGAGGTGGTTTCTACGACTATCCCGCAGGCGGCCAGAAGCATCTCTGGCCAGGGTTGAAAACCCGGTTTGAGAAGGTTGACGGACAGATTTCACCCAAGGACGTGCGCGATCGGCTGCTGTTCGTGCAGGCCATCGAAACCGTGCGCTGCCTGGAGGAGGGCGTGCTGACGTCGACGGCGGATGCCAACGTCGGCTCGATCTTCGGCATCGGCTTCGCGGCGTGGACCGGCGGGGCACTGCAGTTCATCAATCAATACGGGGTCCAAGACTTTGTTGCCCGTGCCCAGTACCTGGCCGGACAATATGGTGAACGCTTCGCGCCGCCGGCACTGCTGCTGGAGAAAGCCGCCAAGGGGGAGGCGTTTTAAGGGGGGATTGATGCATGCCGGGGCTTGCCTTGCCACTGTGTTTCAAGGCAGGCTCTGGGGTGTGCATTATTCCCATCACGTGTCAGGTATTTTTTATGTCGTTACGCATCTGCATTCTGGAAACCGACATCCTGCGTCCGGAATTGGTTGACCAGTACCAGGGCTACGGGCAGATGTTCAAGCGCCTGTTTTCGCAGCAACCCATCGCCGCCGAGTTCACCGTCTACAACGTGATGCAGGGTGAGTACCCGAGCGATGAGCTGACCTTCGACGCTTACCTGGTCACCGGCAGCAAGGCCGATTCCTTCGGCACCGACCCCTGGATCCAGACCCTCAAGACCTACCTGCTGACCCGCTACGAACGTGGCGACAAGCTGCTGGGCGTGTGCTTCGGTCATCAATTGCTGGCCCTGTTGCTGGGCGGCAAGAGTGAGCGCGCCATCCAGGGCTGGGGCGTCGGCACCCATCAATACAAACTCGCAGCCAAGGCGCCGTGGATGAGTCCGCTGAAGGAAGAGCTGACGTTGTTGATCAGCCACCAGGATCAGGTCACAGCGCTTCCGGAAAACGCCACGGTGATTGCCTCCAGCGATTTCTGCCCGTTTGCCGCGTACCACATCAACGATCAAGTGCTGTGCTTCCAGGGCCACCCCGAGTTCATCCACGACTATTCGCGGGCACTGCTGGAAATTCGCCAGCAAGCGCTGGGAGAAGAGATTTTCTCTAAAGGTATCCAGAGCCTGGAGCATGAACACCACGGCACCACGGTGGCCGAGTGGATGATGCGATTTGTGGCACACAAGCCGGAAAATCAGGCGGTGTAAGACGGCGGCATCACACCTGTGGCGAGGGAGCAAGCTCCCTCGCCACAGCGTTTGTCAAAGCCAGCCTGACTTCTTGAAACTCGCCCACAAACCCACACACCCCACCGTAATAAATCCCAGCACCGCGAAATACCCGTAGTGCCAGCTCAGCTCCGGCATGTTCTGGAAGTTCATCCCGTAAATCCCCGCCACCGCCGTCGGGAACGCCAGAATCGCCGCCCATGCCGCGAACTTGCGCTGCACCACGCTCTGGCGTGAAGCCTCCAGCAATACCCCGACCTCGATGGTCTGGCTGGCAATATCGGCCAGGGTCGTCAGGTCTTCCAGCTGTCGGGTGACATGGATTTGCACATCGCGGAAGTACGGGCGCATGTTCTTGTCGATGAACGGGAAGTTCAGCTTTTGCAGTTCCTCACCTATCTCCACCATCGGTGCCGCGTACCGGCGCAGCCGCAATACGTCCCGGCGCAGACTGTGCAGGTTCTGGATGTCGCGCTCATTCAGCGAGCCGCACAGGACGTTGCGTTCCAACTCATCGATACGGGCATGAATGGCTTCGCCCATCGGTTGGTAGTTCTCGATGACGAAATCGAGGATGGCATAGAGTACGAAATCTTCCCCGTGCTCCAGCAACAGCGGACGCGCCTCACACCGTTGTCGGACATAGGCGTAGGACGCCGAATGTCCGTTGCGGGCCGTGATGATGTAGCCCTTGCCGGCAAAGATATGAGTCTCGATAAACTTGAGTTTGCCGTCTTCCATGATGGGGGAATAGGTGACGATGAACAGTGCATCGCCGAAGGTTTCCAGTTTCGGCCGGCTGTGTTTCTCCAGGGCATCTTCAATCGCCAGTTCGTGCAGGTTGAACTGGCGTTGCAGGTTATACAGTTCCTCTTCGTTCGGCTCTTCGAGGCCGATCCAGACGAAGTGACCGGGCTTTGCAGCCCAGGCCGCGCCTTCATCGAGGGTGATATTGGTGACTTTCTTCCCGGCGCTGTAAACCGCAGCAGCAACAACTCTACCCATGATGTTTTTTCACTTCTTATTGGCAGCAATCTATTGGCAAATGGCCGTGGCAGGCAGTGATCAGCTTAATCCTCTCTACTGCTTGAGAGTCAGTGAAATCTGCTGAGTTCGCAGGCAAAAGTTCGCAGTCAAAAGAAAACCCGCACAAGGCGGGTTTCTTTCAGGCGGCTTGCAGTTGTCGGTCCATCGAGTCGATGCATTCACGCATCTGCTCTCGGCATTGGGCCATCAGCATGGGCATGTCATCCAGGCTCAAACCCGCCGTGGGAATGGCCGGTAGCGAGCGAATCAGAATTTTCCCACTGCGCCAGCGGTTCAATCGCATGTGATTGACGTAACTGCTGACACACACCGGCACGATCGGCACCCCGGCAGCGATCGCCATTTGGAAGGCGCCTTTCTTGAACGGCAACAGCTCTTCGCCCAGATTGCGTGTGCCTTCCGGGAAGACCCAAATCGAGGTGTCTTCGTTTTGCAGGGTGTGCGTGGTGGTCAGCATCGATTGGCGCGCCTTCTGCGCATTGCCGCGATCGATCAGCACATTGCCGGCCAGCCAGAACAACTGGCCGAACAGGGGAACCCATTTCAGGCTCTTTTTGCCGATGCATACGGTGCGCCGGGGCACCACGTTGCCAAACACGAACAGATCATAGTTGGACTGGTGGTTGGCGATGATCACGCAGCTGTCGGGTTTGTTCATCAAGGGGCCGACATCGGCTTTTACCCGCAAGCGCAAAATGCACATTGCTGGCCATGAATAGAGGCGCGCGCATAAACGGCTGTTGTCCGGATTGAACGGGCGGCACAGGCCGAGCACCACACCCAACATACCTGCCAGGATAAAGTGCAGGCCCATCAATGACATACGTAAAGCAAACAGCATTTGCAGGCCCCACCGGGACAAAAGGTGGCGCAGTGTACGGATGTGCACTGTTTTCGGCAATTGCCGTTATATAGGTAGGAGATAGACGATGTTTGAGCGCATGTTTCCGACTGATGGGTCAGACGCATGCCAGAGCGGTTGCAGGCTTTTTCAACGGAGCAGGTGCGAAAAAGCCCGACGCGACGGTCGGGCTCTTCGTTATTGCCGGCTTGGATTAGCCCAGATGTTCCTGATCCAGGATGATTGCGTTATCCAGGGCTTCCAAAAACGCTTTGCGCACTTTCAGTTTGGTGTTCTTGTGCGCCGTCATGTTGATCTTCTTCAACTGACGAGCCGCAGCCAATGCTGCGCCTTGCAGTTCTTCGGCCGACACCACGACGTCGAGGAAGCCGGCATCCACGGCGCTCTTCGGGTTGAACATCTCACCGTTGATGACCGAACGCGGGAACGCCGATTTGCTCAAGCGATCACGGGCGATCTCGATGCCGGCGTGGTGCATGGTCATGCCGATCTGCACTTCGTTCAGGCCAATGCTGAACGGGCCGTCCGTACCGATACGGTAGTCGGCCGACAACAGCAGGAAGGCACCCTTGGCCACCGCATGACCAGTGCACGCCAAAATCACCGGGAATGGGTGCGACAACAGGCGACGGGCCAGCGTCGAGCCGGCAGTCACCAGCGAGACCGCTTCCTTGGGGCCGGACGTCATCACTTTCAGGTCGTAACCGCCCGAGAGAATCCCGGGCGTACCGGTAATGATCACCACCGCCCGATCAGTCACCGCCTGATCCAGCGCAGCGTTAAACGCAGCAATCACGTCCGGAGAGATGGCATTCACCTTGCCATTGCTCAAGGTCAGGGTCGCGATACCGTCTTCGAGATGGTAGGAAATCAACTCACTCATGACGCTAGTCCTTTTAATAAAGTTGGGCAGACGTTACTCACCGTCACAGGCCAGGTAAAGCGCCGTGACTGACCCGCCAGTCACGCTTTGCGTGCCCGGCAAGCAGGCTGCGCCACGCCCGCCATGCATTGCCCTCTATATAGAAGGGCGGCCGGAGCCGGAGAATGGCCGGTTTGCCATTGCCTTCATCGGTTCGAAACCCCCGATCGAGTTAAGCGCATGAAAATTCTCAAAAAAATGTTTGCCAACAGAAAAGCTTTCGACTACATTAGCGCGCCTCGACAGACAGAACATGTTTGAAGAGATACGGTGAAGTGTCCGAGTGGCTTAAGGAGCACGCCTGGAAAGTGTGTATACAGGAAACTGTATCGAGAGTTCGAATCTCTCCTTCACCGCCACATTCGATGTAAACAAAACCCCTGGTTTCGAAAGAAGCCGGGGGTTTTGTGTTTTTGGCGGGTCAATTTCTGACGGGGCATGGCTTCAAGCAAAGGTGCTTTCGGTTTGATGGAGGACAAGGGGCTGACGTGTGATATGTCAGTTTGGAAAATCGATGCAACTAACGTATCTCTATCGACCCGAAGGCCGAGATGGTAATCGTTCGCTACGCATCGCATCCGGTTGCCAGCAACTCCGCCAATGATCCTGTGACATTGCCGGCATTCGACGCGCTGGCTCAATACCTGAGCAGGAAGGAAAACCAATGATCACCACCACGACCCACGCCATCGAAGGCCGTCAAATCACCGCCTACCTGAATATCGTCAGCGCCGAGTCGGTACAGGGCGTCAATGTTGTGCGTGATGTCTTCGCCGGGATGCGTGACTTTTTCGGTGGGCGCTCCCAGACCCTGGAGCGTGCGCTGCAGGAAGCGCGAATCCAGGCCACTGACGAAATCAAGGAGCGGGCCCGGGCGCTTCAAGCGGATGCGCTGGTGGGACTCAATTATGAGATCAGCATGCCGGCCGGGAAGGGTGGAATGGTCGTGGTGTTTGTCACCGGGACGGCGGTGAAGCTGAGATGACGCGTGGGCCATTCGTCGGGCATTTGGCAAACTGAATATCAAGTCCAGTAATGACCGGCTAGTCTCAAACGCTTGGTGATGGGTATTTTTCAGGCAAAGGGCTTGCCGGTATCGATCACGCATTTGAGAGGGGGTGAAGAGATGGCTGATCCGTATATCGAAGACGACGGGGCAGAGTTTCCGATCAACAATTGCGTGCAGTGTGGACAAACGGTCTATGTGGCGAGTTTCGGTGAAGATCAGACCGAGGTCGACAGGATCAAATCCAGGGCACGCCGAGTGCTGAAAGCCAAATTTTTACCCAGGATAGCGGCACCGGTCAGGAAGTGATTCAACCGCCAGCAGACCCCGTCATTGAACGGGGTTTTTTATGTCTGGCGGATTATTTAACCGTTTGTTTCTGCGAATTATCTTTCACAAAGTTTTCACAGCGCCTTACGTAGGCTCAACTCATCCGTTAGAAAGCAACACCCTGCCCGTTCCCCAGCGGGCTTTTTTTTGTCCGGCATAAAACCTTTTCGATAAATGCTGTCCAACCGTCGCCAATAACGAGGTTGAGCACACGCATGTCTGGACTTTTTCGTCTCTAAAGCATTCAATCTCGCCCCTTTCGATTTACACCCTTTTTGTTGAGGTTTTTGTCATGCGTTTCACTCTGCCTGCTTTGGTTCTGGGTCTTCTGGTTGCTCAAGGTGCAATGGCTGGCGACGGCACTGCTGCCGTTGGTGGCGGTTTGGGCGGCGCGCTGGGTAACGTCGTGGGCCAGAGCATGGGTGGTAGCACTGGCGCAGCGATCGGTGCTGGCGTAGCAGGCGCGGCGGGCAGTGCCGTTGCAGCCAAGAAAGGCCATCGCACCAGCGCCGCTATCGGCGGTGGCGTTGGCGCGGCCGGTGGTTCGGTGATCGGTAACAGCCTGGGCGGCAAGGCCGGTTCGACTATCGGTGCAGGTCTGGGTGGTGCATTGGGCGGCGGCGTTGGTAGCAACCTGGCCAATGGTCACAAGCGTCACTGATTCTGATCGGCGACTCAAAAAGCCCGGCTCGACGCCGGGCTTTTTCGTTTATGAACGATTTTCTCTGCGTTGCCTCCAAGTGATAAGCCCATTGAATACGAGGCATGCCATGGCCCCCATGACTAAAAGCAAGGAAGTGAAGATGTCCGGCTGTTTGACGTTGCCTGCGCTGGTTTTAGGCCTGTTGCTCACACCGCTGGCGATGGCGGCCGGTGATGGTACGGCGGCGGTCGGCGGTGGCCTTGGCGGCGCGCTGGGTAATGTGGTCGGCGGACAAATGGGTGGCAGCACGGGTGCCGCGATTGGTGCCGGTGTGGGTGGTGCCGCCGGTAGTGCGGTCGGCGCACCCAAGGGCAGTCGTACGGAAGCCGCGATTGGCGGTGGGCTGGGCTCCGCAGGGGGCTCGGTGATCGGCAACAGCCTCGGTGGGTCTACCGGTTCGACCATCGGCGCAGGCCTGGGCGGGGCAGCGGGTGGTGCGGTCGGCAACAATCTGGGCAGCGACAATGGCGGCTCCCATTCCGGTGGCGGTCATAAACACAAGAATAAACACGGAAACAAACATCACTGACGGGGTGTCGCACTCCACCCAAAACCCGGACGCGCGCCGGGTTTTTCGTTTCCGTCGGCAGGGCGCTGGAACGTTTGACTGAGCGTCGCCTCGAACGTGATACACCCCCCAGAACAATGCGAGGCATGCCATGACTCCGGAAACCGAAGGCAAGGAAGAAAAGGGCCCAAGTGGACTGCCGTTCATCAATGATCCCGGTAATGAAGATCCGGGTTCTCTGATGGATGACGCCACGGTGCCGCTCAACGATTCGGATGACGCGGGCGACGTGGGCAACACCGAGTTTGAGGATGAGGACGACCAGGATTGAGCGGCGTCGCGATTATCTGTGTATTGAAACATCAGGTGCCCGTTGCCCTGAGCCGGCTGCGCTCGTTATGCTGCTGAAACCTTTAATCAGTCATCGAGCCGGCCGCAATCGAGCCGCCTGGGATGATGTTGAAAACGGATCAGATGCGATGAGTGCAGCGCTGGATGAGTTCGGCCCGATCAAGGCTGTGATATTCGATATGGACGGCTTGTTGCTGGACACCGAGGGCATCTACACCGAGGTCACGTCGATCATTGCCGAGCGCTATGGGCGCACGTTCGACTGGAGCATCAAGCAGAACATCATCGGTCGTGGTGCGGGTGATCTGGCGCGCTATGTGGTCAAGGCGCTGGACCTGCCCATGAGTGCCGAAGAGTTCCTGGTGATCCGCGAACCCCTGATGCGCGAGCGTTTTCCTACCGCTCAGGCCATGCCTGGCGCACAGGAACTGGTACGGCATCTGAAGGCCAATAACATCCCCATTGCGGTGGGTACCAGCTCTTCGAGCCAGTCATTCGGCCAGAAAACCACCTTGCACCGCGACTGGTTCGCGCTGTTCGACATCATCGTCACGGCCGATGACCCGGAAGTCGGCGCAGCCAAACCGGCGCCGGATATTTTCCTCACCGCAGCCCGGCGCCTGGGTGTCGCCCCGCAAGATTGCCTCGTGTTCGAAGATTCACCCTTTGGCGTCACGGCGGCGAAAGCGGCGGGGATGACGGCGATTGCGATTCCCGATGCGGCCATGGCTGACGAAAAATACGCACACGCCGATGGCATTCTTCGCACGCTGAAAGCGTTCAAGCCAAGTGCTTGTGGTTTGCCGGCCCTCGAATGGGCCTGACAACGGACAATGTGGGAGCAAGCTCCCACATTTGATTGACCTCTAACTCATCAAGCGCCGAAACCACCGTCGATGGTCAGGCTCGCACCGGTGATGTAGCCGGCCTCGGGACCGACGAGGTAGGCGACGAAACTGGCAATTTCTTCGGCTTTGCCGTAACGGCCGACGGCCATCAGTGGAATCAGGCTGTCGGCGAAATCACCGTCGGCCGGGTTCATGTCCGTGTCGACCGGCCCCGGTTGCACGTTGTTGATGGTGATGCCTTTCGGGCCAAGATCGCGGGCCAGGCCCTTGGTCAGGCCGACCAGTGCCGACTTGCTCATCGCGTACGGGCCGCCACCGGCGAAGGGCATGCGATCGGCGTTGGTGCTGCCGATGTTGATGATGCGACCGCCTGCGGTCATGTGCCGGGCGGCGGCCTGGGTGGCGATGAACACGCTGCGCACGTTGATGGCCAGTGTCTGGTCGAAGTCTTCGAGCTTGAAATCTTCCAGTGGCGCAACGGCCAGCACGCCTGCGTTGTTGACCAGGATATCCAGTTGGCCAAAGGCTTCCACGGTGGCGGTCACCGCGCCACGAATGGCTTCGGCGTCGGCGCTGTCAGCCTTGATGGCCAGGGCTTTGCCGCCGTTCCCAATGATGCTGTTCTGCAGCTCTTCGGCCTTGGCCGTGGAGCTGACGTAGGTAAAGGCGACTGCCGCGCCTTCAGCCGCCAGGCGCTTGACGATGGCCGCGCCGATGCCGCGGGAACCGCCTTGAATCAAAGCCACTTTGCCGCTGAGGTTCTGAGTAGTCATATCGATCTCCAAAGTCCCGAGGCGAGATTGCCTTGGTTGATGGAGCCTAGTATTGATTCGGGATTACAGGCTGAGTAGACCGCCATTGCGATAGTCTGTGTAAACCAAAAGTTTATAGTGGCGACTATGGAAACCTTCAGCAGTATCGAATGCTTCGTACGCAGTGCCGAGGTCGGCAGTTTCGCCGAGGCTGCACGGCGCTTGAGCCTGACGCCGGCGGCAGTAGGTAAAAGCGTGGCCAAACTCGAAGCCCGGCTGGGCGTCCGGTTGTTCCAGCGCAGCACTCGCCGCCTGACGCTCACCGAGGCCGGTCAGCTGTTTCTCGATGAAGTCAGTGCCAGTCTGCACACCATCCAGAACGCCGTGGCCAATCTGGCCAGTGCCGAGGGGCGACCGGCGGGGACGCTGAAAGTCAGCATGGGCACCGTGTTCGGGCGTCTGTATGTCGTACCCTTGCTTGGGGAGTTTCTAAGGCGCTTCCCGGCGATCAACCCCGACTGGCATTTCGATAATCGTCAGGTCGACTTGATCGGCCAGGGTTTCGATGCTGCGATTGGTGGCGGATTCGAGCTGCCCCAAGGCGTGGTGGCGCGCAAGCTGACCCCGGCCCACCGTGTGCTGGTGGCGTCCGCCGACTACCTGGCAGCACATGAAGCCATTGCCGGGCCCGACGATCTCAAACTTCACGACGGCATCCTGATTCGCTCGCCGCAGACCGGCCGGGTGCGTTCCTGGCAGTTGACCAGTCGTAGCCAGCAACACAGTCCATTGGTGCTCAAAGCGCGAATGACCATGAGCGATTCTGAAGCGGCCTGCGCAACGGCCACCCAGGGCTTGGGCATTGCGCTGGTGAGCATGCCGTTCGCCTCGGGTTATCTGGAAGCGAGGACCTTGCAGCGGGTGTTGCCGGACTGGTATGTCGACGACGGCAATATTTCTATCTATTACGCCGAGCATAAATTGCTGCCGGGCAAGACTCGGGCGTTTGTGGATTTTATTATTGAGCAGTTTGCCGAGCAGGGGCTGACGCAGAGGTTTAGTGCTTTATGAGCCTGCTCGCGATGAACGATGACGCGGTCTACTGCCCAAACCGCCCCGGCCAGCCAATAATCCTTTTCGGCCGTGGCGTCGCGTAAGTCCGCACTTTCGATGTCGACAACCCCAGACGCACCAGGGATTCGGCAATGGTCACCGCCGCCGTCACACCGTCCACCACCGGCACTCCGGTGCGTCGGCGAATCTGTTCATCCAGCCCGGCCATGCCGCCGCAGCCGAGGCAAATCACCTCGGCCTTGTCCTGGGTCACCGCCAGTTCGGCCTGATGCACGATAGCTTCCAGTGCGCGTTGCGGTTCGTGCTCCAGCTCCAGTACCGCCAGACCACTGGCCCGCACCGACGCGCAACGATCCCAGAGCCCGGAGAGTTTGAGACGATCCTCGATCAGCGGCACCGTACGGTCGAGGGTCGTGACCACCGAATAGGCATGGCCGAGAAACATCGCGGTGCTCGCCGCCGCATCGGTGATGTCCACCACCGGCACGTTGAGCAGTTCCTGCAGGCCTTCGCGGCCGTGCTCGCCGTAGCCGGCTTGAATGACGGCGTCGAAGGGTTGGTCGTAGGACATCACCCGATCCATCACCGCAATGGCCGCCAGATAGCTTTCAAAGTTGCCTTCGACGGAATCGGCACCGAAGTGCGGCGTCAGGCCGACGATTTCCGTGCCGGGGGAGGCAACGGCCTGGGCCGAGCGGGCGATGGCCTGGGTGATGGATTCGGTGGTGTTGACGTTGACCACGAGAATTCGCATGGGGAGTCCTTATTGCGCGGTGATTCGCGGCCCGGGCATGCCGGGCCGCCGGGTGATTAATGACTGACGTTGTCGACCGCGATCGCTTCGCCGCTGACATCGGCGTAGTGCGGTTGGCGTTTGGCGATGATCAGGTAGAGCATCCCGGCAATCCCGGCGCCGATCAGCCACGAGAACGGCGACACGAGGTGGAAGCCCGGCACCAGTGCCAGGACGATGGCGATCAGGGCAGCAGGAATGAACGCCGCCACGGCGCGCAGGTTGACCCCTCGGCTGTAGTAATAGGCGCCGTTCGGGTCTTCGCTGTACAACTGCGGCACGTTGACCTGACCTTTTCGTATCAGCCAGTAGTCGACCATGATCACGCCATACAGCGGCCCGAGCAGGGCGCCGAGGCCTGACAGGAAGTACACGATCACCAGCGGGCTGTTGTAGAGGTTCCAGGGCAGGATCAGCACGGCGATGGTCGCGCTGATCAGCCCGGCGCGACGGAACGTCAGGTATTTCGGCGCCAGGTTGCTGAGTACGAAGGCCGGGGCGACGAAGTTGGCCATGATGTTGACCGCGACTGTGACGATGAGGAACGCCAGACAGCCAAGTACCAGGAAGAAGGTGTTGGGGATCGAGGCGATAATTTCTGTAGGGCTTTCAATAATGTGGCCATTGATCTGGAATTGCGCGCCGCACAGCAGCACCGTGATCGAGGCAAACACCAGAATGTTGACCGGCAGGCCCCAGAAATTGCCGACCTTGATGGTCTTGCGGCACGGCGAAGAACGGGCGAAGTCGCAGAAATTCAGGATCAGCGTGCCGTAGATCGCCAGCCACAGCGCGCCACCGGCGAAGATGTTGCGCCACATCTCGCCACCGGTCAGGGGGTCGCGGATCGACCAGGCGATGGTCGCATTGGCCTGGGTGTACATCCACGCGGCGAGTGCCGCGACAGTCAGCAGGATCACCGGCCCGGCAAAGGCCTCGTAGCGTCGCACCATCTCCATGCCATAGGCGAGGATCGCCAGCTGCACGAACCAGATCGCCACGAAGCACACCCAGCCCAGGGTCGACAAACCGAGGATCGAGTTGTGGTCGTAGTCGGCGAATCCGGGGTGGACGGCGGTCAACAAGACGCGGAACACCACCGAGGCCAGGTATGTCTGAATGCCGAACCAGGCAATGGCGATGACGGCGCGGATCAACGCGGGAATCTGCGCACCGTGAATACCGAAACTGATGCGGCTGATGACCGGGAAGGGCACCCCGGTCTTCTGGCCCATGTAGCCGGAAAGGTTCATGAAGCAATACACCAGCGCCGCGCCAATCCCCAGGGACAGCAGAATCTGCCAGCCACCCAGGCCCAGGGCGTAGAGGCCGATGGCGAACGAATAGTTGGCGATGTTGTGAACGTCGTTGGTCCATAGGGCAAAGATGCTGTAGCGACCCCAGCGCCGGCCTTCGGCCTTGGTCGGTGCCAGGTCCTTGTTATGCAGGCGCGGGCTGAGTGCCACGGGGGATTGCAGGGTTGGGTCACCAGGTGTGTGCGTGACGTGGGAGGAGGGTAGATCCAGCGCGATAGTGTTATTGGAGAGACTTGTACGCATTCCGGCAGGCTCCTGATGCTCGACGCCGCGATGACTGTGCATGAGCGCAAGGGCTCGACAAATCTTCGTCGCGGGTGGCGAATATCATTGGTTACGGGGCATCTGCAGCCTGTACGGGATAGGGCGCTTCAGGCTTGCGGATCTAATGTGTGTGTATGTTTTGAGATTATTGTATACAAAACATGTATGCACCTTTGCCAGATCCATGCCAGCCAGGAATCTATAAAGTCAGCTGCTCATTTCATTTTGTTATGGGTTGATGCTAAGTGCCTGAAAAAAGGCGATATAAATTGACCGTTCGAACAGGTATTTATTTTTCGACAGGCTTTGTGGGAAGAGTCGACCCAGGTGGTCGGAAAGGCAGGATGTAACTTTTTCGGGCGAGGAAACTAAAAGTGCACACAGAAATGGCACCGATGGTGACGTTTCTGTGTACACATTTTTGGGTGGGTCACGAATCCTGTAGGAGCGAGCCTGCTCGCGATGAACCCGAGAACGTTGCGGGGTGTCAGGTTCCCAGCGTTATCGTTAACGACCATCGCGAGCAGGCTCGCTCCTACAGTGGGTTTACGCTTTGGACTTGCTGATGATATTGCCCGCGTGCAGCCCGCATTCCTTCTGCGTGGCTTCTTCCCACCACCAGCGGCCTTCGCGTTCGTGCTGGTTCGGTAGTACCGGGCGGGTGCAGGGTTCGCAGCCGATGCTGATGAACCCGCGCTCGTGCAGGCTGTTGTATGGCAGCTCCAGCATGCGGATGTAGCCCCAGATCTCTTCGCTGGTCATTTGTGCCAGCGGGTTGAATTTGTACAGGGTGCGCTCCGGGGTGGAAAACGCGCCGTCGATTTCCATCACAGCGACCGCGCTGCGAGTGCCGGGACTCTGATCGCGGCGTTGGCCGGTGGCCCAGGCTTTCACGCCTGACAGCTTGCGGCGCAGCGGTTCGATCTTGCGGATGCCGCAGCATTCGCCATGGCCGTCCTTGTAGAAACTGAACAGGCCCTTTTCCTTCACGAACGGTTCAAGTCTGGTGTAGTCCGGCGACACCAGTTCGATGTCGATCTTGTAGTGCTCGCGCACTTGATCGATGAAGCGGTAGGTCTCGGGGTGCAAGCGACCGGTGTCGAGGCTGAACACCTTGACGTTCTTGTTCAGCTTCCAGGCCATGTCCACCAGCACCACATCCTCGGCGCCGCTGAAAGATATCCACAGGTCATCGCCAAACTCGGCGAACGCGAGTTTCAGGATGTCCTGGGCGGATTTGTTGGCATAGGTCGTGGCGAGTTCCACGACGTCGAACGTTGGGCTCATCAGGGCGGCTTCCTACAGGTCATTGGCGCTGGGCGCTCTATATTGGGCCGATGGTAACAAAAAGCTGCGCCGGTCGGGGTGTCCTCTGCGTTGCGTGGTGGGGGAGTAATCGCTAGAGTTCGGGCTCGCTCGACTCAATAAACAATACAAATGGGAGTGTCTTGTGGAAATTGCCTGTCTGGACCTTGAAGGTGTGCTGGTCCCGGAAATCTGGATCGCCTTCGCCGAAAAAACCGGGATCGAATCCCTCAGGGCCACCACCCGGGACATTCCCGACTACGACGTGTTGATGAAGCAGCGCCTGCGGATTCTCGACGAACAAAACCTGAAGCTCGCTGATATCCAGGAAGTGATCGCCACGCTCAAGCCGCTGGACGGCGCCATTGAATTCGTCAACTGGCTGCGTGAGCGCTTCCAGGTGGTGATTCTGTCGGACACCTTCTACGAATTTTCCCAGCCGCTGATGCGCCAGCTGGGCTTCCCGACCTTGCTGTGCCATCGTCTGATTACCGACGATGCCGGACGGGTGACGAGCTATCAGTTGCGTCAGAAAGACCCGAAGCGCCAGTCGGTATTGTCCTTCAAGAGCCTGTACTACCGGGTCATTGCCGCCGGTGATTCCTACAACGACACCACGATGCTGGGCGAGGCCGATGCCGGCATTCTGTTCCATGCACCGGACAACGTGATCCGTGAGTTCCCGCAATTCCCGGCGGTGCACACCTTTGAAGACCTGAAGCAGGAATTCATCAAGGCCTCCAACCGCGCCCTGAGCCTGTAACGCGACCCCCTGTAGGAGCGAGCCTGCTCGCGATGGACGTCAACGATCACGCGTTCAGTCTGAAAGCGAGCGGGGTCTTCAAGTTCATCGCGAGCAGGCTCACTCCCACAGGGAGCGGTGTTAATCAGAGGTTTTGCAGGGTATCGAGCAGCACCTTCACCTTGGTGATCGATTCCTGATACTCGGCCTGCCACTGCGAATCCGCGACAATCCCGCCACCGCCCCAGCAACACACCTGCCCATCCTTGACCAGCAAACTGCGAATGGCGATGGAGCTGTCCATCTCGCCGCGCACGTCCAGGTACAACAACGAACCGCAATACAGCCCGCGCCGGGTCGGTTCCAGCTCATCGATGATCTGCATCGCGCGAATTTTCGGCGCCCCGGTAATCGAGCCGCCCGGGAAGCTGCCGGCGATCAAGTCCAGCGCGTCGCGATCATCGGCCAATTGGCCGGTCACGCTGCTCACCAGGTGATGCACGTTGGGGTAGCTTTCCAGACTGAACAATTCCGGTACCCGTACCGAACCCGTTCTGCAGGTCCGACCGAGGTCGTTGCGCAGCAGGTCGACGATCATCAGGTTTTCCGCGCGATCCTTGGGGCTGGCCAACAGTTCGGCGGCGTTGGCCGCGTCTTCGGCGGGTGTGACACCACGAGGGCGAGTGCCTTTGATCGGCCGGGTTTCAACCAGCCGCTCGCTGACTTTGACGAAGCGCTCCGGCGACAGGCTCAGCACGGCGGCGCCGTCGGGCAGGCTCTGGAAGCCGGAAAAGGGTGTCGGGCACGCCGCCCGCAACGCGCAGTACGCGGTCCATGGATCACCCTGGCAAGGGGCGCGGAAGCGTTGGGCGAAGTTGACCTGATAGCAGTCGCCGGCCTGGATGTATTGCTGAATGCGCTCGATGGCGTGGCGATATTGATCGGCGCTCAGGTCGGCATTCATCGGCGCTTGCAGTTTGAAAGCCTCCACCGATTCAACCGCTGGCTGCTCGAAGAGCTGAATCAAACGCTCGCGCTCGCTGTCCGGCAGCACCGGATGAAACACTAACTGAGTGGTCTGCCGCTGGTGATCGCTGATCAGCGCCCAGTCGTACAGGCCGAAGCGCGCATCCGGCAATTGCAGGTCGTCCAGGGCCTGGCTCGGCAGGTGTTCCAGATGACGGCCGAAATCGTAGCTCAGGTAACCGATCAAACCGCCGGCAAAGGGCAGTTCACAGTTGTCAGGCATGGCGGCATCGCCGAGACGCGTCAGATTTTCCCGCAGGCGTTGCAGGAAATCAGCACCGCTTTCGTCGGGCAATACCGTCAGTTGTTCCAGTGGCCAGGCGCTGAGCAAGTCATAGCGACCGCGTTCGGCGCTCGGTCGGCCGCTGTCGAGCAGCACGGCACCGGGGGCATGGCGGATGGCCGCGAAGTAATCGGCGGGGTTGGCGCGATAGGGAAGCGGGTGTACGGAGCAGGTCAACATGGGTGAGGGCGATCGGCCGTTGAGGCGGGGTGGGGATTGTAGTCCCCTGCAGGATTTGGTCCTAGAGGGGATGTCGGAAAATGGCTGGTTGGAGTCCGTTACGCAAAACCTGTGGCGAGGGAGCTTGCTCCCGTTGGATTGCGAAGCAGCCCCCTTGGTTTCTTCTGTCCCACCGAGTGTTCTGGTTTTGCGACTGCTTCGCAGCCGAGCGGGAGCAAGCTCCCTCGCCACAAAAGCAATGAATATCCCTGACGGAGTGGGAATCAGCCCTCGACGGTCGGGACATGCCCGAACATCTCCTGCACAAACGCCACGCGCTCTTCGACGGTTTCGGTCACGCCGCGAGCCCTGAGGTCTTCCAGTCGCGCTTCGACCGCATGGGTGCGCAGGGTCAAACCGCAGTGGTTGGCAATCTGGATGTTCAAGCCCGGCCGGGCGTTGAGCTCCAGGATCAGCGGACCTTTTTCCTGGTCCAGCACCATGTCGACACCGATGTAACCCAGGCCGCACAGCTCATGACAACCGGCGGCGAGTTTCATGAAACCGTCCCAGTAAGGCAATTGCACGCCGTCAACGGCGTTGGTGGTGTCGGGGTGTTTGTTGATGATGTTGTTCAGCCAGGTACCGCGCAGGGTCAGGCCGGTGGCCAGGTCGACACCGACGCCGATGGCGCCCTGGTGCAGGTTGGCCTTGCCGCTGGACTGGCGGGTCGGCAAGCGCAGCATGGCCATGACCGGGTAACCCATCAGCACGATGATGCGGATGTCCGGTACGCCTTCGTAACTGATGCTTTTGAAGATCTGGTCCGGGATCACCCGGTATTCGATCAGTGCCCGGTCGCGATGCCCGCCCAGCGAATACAGGCCGGTGAGGATGCTGGAAATCTGATGCTGGATTTCCTCCCGGCTGATGATTTTTCCGGACACCGTGCGAAAGCGGCCCTCGAAGCGGTCAGCGACCACCAGGATGCCGTCGCCGCCCGCGCCCTGGGCCGGCTTGATCACGAAGTCGTTGCGATCGCCGATGATTCTGTCGAGGTTGTCGATTTCTTTCTCGGTGGAGATCACGCCATACATTTCCGGCACGTGGATGCCGGCGGCGATGGCGCGTTCCTTGGTAATGATCTTGTCGTCGACGATCGGGTACAGGCTGCGCTTGTTGTACTTGAGCACGTAGTCCGCATTGCGCCGATTGATGCCCATGATGCCGCGGGCTTCCAGGGCCTTCCAGGTCTTCCAGAAGCCGAACATCAGCTGTCAGCCTTGTTCAGGAAGGCCTTGAAACGCACCAGTTCGGTCAGTCGATAGCCGCGATAACGCCCCATCGCCAGCATGAAGCCCACCATGATCAGCAGGACTGCCGGGAAGGTGAAGACGAAGTACACCAGCTCCGGCACGGTCATGATCAGGTGGGCCAGGGAGGCCGCGAACAGCGTGCCGATCGCCACTTTCATGGCGTGGCTGGCACCGCGTTCTTCCCAGGTGATCGACAGGCGTTCGATGGTCATGGTCAGGATCACCATCGGGAACAGCGCCACCGACAACCCGCGCTCCAGGCCAAGCTTGTGGCTGAACAGGCTGATTGCGGCGATCAACACCACTACGAATGTCAGCACCACGGACAGCCTTGGCAGCATCTGCAGCTTCAAGTGCTCAAGGTAGGAACGCAGCGACAGCCCCAGCGCCGTGATGATGGTAAACAGCACGATGCCGAAACCGAGCTGGGTCTCGCGGAAGGCCAGGGCGATCAGCACCGGGGTAAAGGTACCCAGCGTCTGCAGGCCGACCAGGTTGCGCAGGATCAGGATCACCAGCACGCCGATCGGGATCATCACCATGATCATGAAGGTCTGCTGGGTTTGCAGCGGCAGGCCGTACAACGAGTATTCGAGGAAGTTGGCGTCGGTGTTTTCGTCGGTCAGCTTCGCCAGGCGAATGGCGTTCATTTCGCTGTTGTTCAGGCTGAAGGTCACGTTGGCCTTCTTGCCGCCATCGACGGTGATCAGGTTTTCGTCACCCGTCCACCACAGCAGGCGGTCGGTCGGCAGGCCTTGTTCACCGGTTTCCGGGTTGAAGTACAACCAGTCGGTGCCGTTGAAGCTGCGCAGCCAGAGTTCCGGGGTTTGTGGCTGATCGGCTACCAGGCGAATGGTGTGGACTTTCTCGATGGGCACGTGGGCGATGGACAGCAGCAGTTCGACGATCCGGGCCTTGTGCACGGTGGATGGATCACCGGCCAGCAGCAACTTCACGTTGTCATCGTTGAGATTGTTGACACGTTTGATGGCTTCGCCGATGAACGTCTCGACGTCGGCCGAGTGTTGGCGGATTGGTGCGAGCAGGGCTTCGGCGGCGATTTTTTCCGGGCCTTCGATGGCGATGCTGTCGCGGAAAGTCGGGCCCTTGACCTTGGACTTTTCGCCGGAATAGCGCTTGGTCAGCACCAGGCGGTAATACAGGGTCTGGTTGCCCTTGGCGCGGCGCGCGGACCAGGTGACCTTGCGGTTGCCGTCGACGCGGTTCACCGCCACGCCGTAGTTGTTGGAGATGAAGCTCTCATTGAGGCTGACGAAGTCGCGGCTCAGGGGTGGCACGAACATCTGGATCTTGACCGGGTCCTTGGCATTGGCGACGAACTCGACCTTGGCGTCGATGTTCCACAAGTCGTCGGTGGCGTCTTCGGTCACGGGAATGCCGAGCACGAAGATCTGATAGGCCGTAACTGAAATGCCCAGCACCACCAGAATGGCGATCAGCAGTTTCAGGTGAAGGGTAAGAGAGCGCATTTAAATTACTCTGCGGTATGAGCGTCGGTGGTGCAGGCGGGTTTGCCGGCAGCATATTTGAGGCTGGGGTCGACCAGCGCGTCGAAGCGTTTGAGTGCTTCGGAGCCAATCAGGAGCGGGTATTGAAAAGCGCTGCGGTCGGTCAGGTTCACTTCGATGCTGCGCAGGGCCGAGCCCATGCAGATATCCAGTTCGATCACCGGGCGGGCGGTGTATTTCTTGCCTTCTTCGGGGTCGTAGTCGCCGGCCCGACGCTTGATCTTGCTGACCCGGGCCAGCGGTCGTTCGATCGGGTGCGAATGGGCAGCGTCGATGGCCAGATAGAAACGCACCCACGACTCGCCGTTGCGTTTGAAGCGTTTGATGTCGCGGGCACTCAGGGATGCGGTTTTCGCCCCGGTGTCGAGTTTGGCCGCCACTTCCAGGTCGATACCGCCCAGGGACGCGTATTCATTGAGGCCGTACACGGTCTTTTCCCCCGCTGCGGCAAAACCGGGCAGACAGAGAAAATAAAGGAGTGTGGGGAAGGGCTTGAGTCTCATAAATCCTGGTGCGCAGCGGTCCGTACTTCGATTCAAGGCCCTGGCATCACTGCGCAAGCTCCCTCGTATGCCTATCAGCTATTTATGACAAGCCGTGCAGATGTGGCAAACAAATGCGGGCGGCATTCTAGCACGGTGGTTTTATGGCGCCAGCGCTGGCCGGCGGCTATAAACAGAGGTTTCTGCTTTGTTATGGTGCAGACGGTTATTAGACGATTGTCGACAATATCTAATTATCCTTTGACTAAGGCGCCTTGATTCGCTAGTTTTTGCGGCATTGGCTTTCAAGGTGTCGACAATATGCTGGATCAACTCGATCCCCCGATCATTGCCCAGGACGATTCGGAAACACTTTCCGAGAACGTCTTCCGGCGCATTCAGGCGGCCATCGTCAAGGGTGAGATCGCCCCGGGCAGCAAAATCTCCGAACCCGAGCTGGCGCGTACCTACGGCATCAGCCGTGGTCCGTTGCGCGAAGCCATCCACCGCCTCGAAGGCCAGCGCCTGCTGGTGCGTGTGCCGCACGTCGGTGCGCGGGTGGTGTCGCTCAACCATGCCGAGCTGCTCGAGCTTTACGAAATCCGTGAGTCCCTCGAAGGCATGGCCTGTCGCCTGGCCGCCGAGCGTATGACCCTCGAAGAAATCGACGAGCTGCGTCGGGTCCTTGAAACCCACGAGCGCGACGAGGCGTTTCAGGCGGGTCGGGGCTACTACCAGCAGGAAGGCGATTTCGACTTCCACTACCGAATCATCCAGGGCAGCGGCAACCGTACGCTGACGCAAATGCTCTGCGGCGAGCTGTATCAATTGGTGCGCATGTACCGCATCCAGTTCTCCACCACGCCCAATCGGCCACACCAGGCATTCGCCGAGCACCACCGAATTCTCGATGCCATCGCCGACCGTGACGGTGAACTGGCCGAGTTGTTGATGCGCCGCCACATCGGCGCTTCCAAACGCAATATCGCCCGTCATTACCAGGACGGCGCCAACCCGACAGCCAAACGAGGTGAGTCATGAGTTTGAACAAGAGCACTCCAGGCCAGCGTTTCCGCGATGCGGTCGCCAGCGAGCATCCATTGCAAGTGGTCGGCGCAATCAACGCCAACCACGCGCTGCTGGCCAAGCGCGCCGGTTTCAAGGCGATCTACCTGTCGGGTGGTGGGGTGGCTGCGGGCTCCCTCGGCGTGCCGGACCTGGGCATCACCGGCCTGGATGACGTGCTGACCGACGTGCGTCGCATCACCGACGTCTGCGACCTGCCGCTGCTGGTGGACGTGGACACCGGTTTCGGCTCCTCGGCGTTCAACGTCGCCCGTACCGTCAAGTCGATGATCAAGTTCGGCGCGGCGGCGATTCACATCGAAGACCAGGTCGGCGCCAAGCGTTGCGGCCACCGTCCTAACAAAGAAATCGTCTCGCAGCAGGAAATGGTCGACCGCATCAAGGCCGCCGTCGATGCCCGTACCGATGACAGCTTCGTGATCATGGCCCGTACCGACGCCCTGGCAGTGGAAGGTCTGGAATCTGCCCTGGATCGTGCCGCCGCGTGCATCGAGGCCGGCGCCGACATGGTGTTCCCGGAAGCTATCACCGAACTGGAGATGTACAAGCTGTTCGCCAGCCGCGTGAAAGCGCCGATCCTGGCCAACATCACCGAATTCGGCGCGACGCCGCTGTACACCACCGAGCAACTGGCAGGTGCCGATGTGTCGCTGGTGCTGTACCCGCTGTCGGCCTTCCGCGCCATGAACAAGGCTGCCGAGAACGTCTACACCGCGATCCGTCGCGACGGCACGCAGCAGAACGTCATCGACACCATGCAGACTCGCATGGAACTTTACGATCGCATCGACTACCACACCTTCGAGCAGAAGCTCGATGCGTTGTTTGCGGCGAAGAAGTAATGAACACCCTGTACCTGTAAACCTGCAGCCGAGACTGCAATGGTACCTGTAGGAGCGAGCTTGCTCGCGATGGACGTCAACGATAACGCGGGGGAGCCTGATGCCCCGCAGTGCAGCGTCTATCATCGCTAGCAAGCTAGCTCCTACAGGGAATCCAGCGATCATGCGATCAGACAGTCCGGCAACCAGGTAGGCAGACAAAGAATCTCTGACAAATTCAAGAAAACTGGAGACAGCAATGGCCGAAGCAAAAGTACTCAGTGGCGCCGGGCTCCGTGGCCAGGTCGCCGGACAAACCGCACTGTCCACCGTGGGCCAGTCGGGCGCAGGCCTGACCTATCGCGGCTACGACGTTCGCGAACTGGCGGCTGACGCACAATTCGAAGAAGTCGCCTACCTGCTGCTGTACGGCGAACTGCCGACCAAGGCGCAGCTGGCGGCTTACATCACCAAGCTGAGCAAGCTGCGTGATCTGCCACAAGCCTTGAAAGAAGTGCTTGAGCGCATCCCCGCCGATGCTCACCCGATGGATGTGATGCGCACCGGTTGCTCGTTCCTGGGTAACCTGGAACCAGAGCTGGATTTCTCCGAGCAACACGACAAGACCGACCGTCTGCTGGCCGCGTTCCCGGCGATCATGACCTACTGGTATCGCTTCAGCCACGAAGGCAAGCGCATCGATTGCGTGAGCGACGAGCCGACCATCGGTGGCCACTTCCTGCACCTGCTGCACGGCAAGAAGCCGAGCGAGTTGCATGTCAAAGTGATGAACGTGTCGCTGATCCTCTACGCAGAGCACGAATTCAACGCCTCGACCTTCACCGCACGGGTTTGCGCATCGACCCTGTCCGACCTGTATTCCTGCATCACTGCAGCCATTGGTTCGCTGCGCGGTCCGCTGCACGGTGGCGCCAACGAAGCGGCGATGGAAATGATCGAGCGCTTCTCCTCGCCTGAAGAGGCGGTCGAAGGCACGCTCGGCATGCTGGCGCGCAAGGACAAGATCATGGGCTTCGGCCACGCGATCTATAAGGACAACGATCCGCGTAACGAAGTGATCAAGGGCTGGTCGAAAAAACTCGCCAACGAAGTGGGCGACAAGGTGCTGTTCCCGGTTTCCGAAGCCATCGACGCCACCATGTGGGAACAGAAGAAGCTGTTCCCGAACGCCGACTTCTACCATGCCTCGGCGTACCACTTCATGGGCATCCCGACCAAGTTGTTCACACCGATTTTCGTCTGCTCGCGCCTGACCGGCTGGGCCGCCCACGTGTACGAACAACGCGCCAACAACCGCATCATCCGCCCGAGCGCCGAGTACATCGGCGTCGAACAGCGCAAGTTCGTGCCAATCGAACAACGCTGAATGGTCGGGGCGACGCAGGGATCTGAATAACGCATCGATCCCTGTAGGAGCGAGCCTGCTCGCGATGGAATGTCATTCACATTGGTGTCGACTGACACACCATCGCGAGCAAGCTCGCTCCCACAGTGGACAGTGTTTACTTCATGCCCGGTGCCAGCCCCACCCTTTGTAATTACCGTGACCGAGTCCTGACGATGAACACAGAATTTCGCAAATCGCTGCCTGGCAGTCATCTGGATTACTTCGACGTCCGTGCGGCTGTCGAAGCCATTCAGCCGGGCGCCTACGACACCCTGCCGTACACCTCCCGCGTGCTGGCGGAAAACCTTGTGCGTCGCTGCGACCCGGCCACGCTCACCGAATCCCTGAAGCAATTCATCGAGCGCAAGCGCGACCTCGACTTCCCGTGGTTCCCGGCCCGCGTGGTGTGCCACGACATTCTCGGCCAGACCGCGCTGGTCGACCTCGCCGGCCTGCGTGACGCCATCGCCCTGCAAGGCGGCGACCCGGCGCAAGTGAACCCGGTGGTGCCGACCCAATTGATCGTCGACCACTCCCTGGCCGTCGAGCGCGGCGGCTTCGATCCGGAAGCGTTCGAAAAGAACCGCGCCATCGAAGATCGTCGCAACGAAGACCGTTTCCACTTCATCAACTGGACCAAGAAGGCGTTCAAGAACGTCGACGTGATTCCGCCGGGCAACGGCATCATGCACCAGATCAACCTGGAGAAAATGTCTCCGGTGATCCAGGTGCGTGATGGCGTGGCATTCCCCGACACCTGCGTCGGCACCGACAGCCACACCCCGCACGTCGATGCGCTGGGCGTGATCGCCATCGGCGTCGGTGGTCTGGAAGCGGAAAGCGTCATGCTCGGTCGCGCATCGTGGATGCGTCTGCCGGAAAGCGTCGGCGTTGAACTCACTGGCAAGCTGCAGCCGGGCATCACCGCCACCGACATGGTGCTGGCGCTGACCGAGTTCCTGCGCAAGCAAAAAGTCGTCGGCGCATGGCTGGAGTTCTTCGGCGAAGGCGCCGCCGCGCTGACCCTTGGCGACCGCGCGACCATCTCCAACATGGCCCCGGAATACGGCGCCACGGCGGCGATGTTCTACATCGACCAGCAGACCATCGACTACCTCAAGCTCACCGGCCGTGAAGACGAGCAGGTGCAGTTGGTGGAGAACTACGCCAAGACCACGGGCCTCTGGGCTGACAGCCTGAAAGGCGCGCAATACGAGCGCGGCCTGACGTTCGACCTGTCCTCGGTGGTGCGCAACATGGCCGGCCCGAGCAACCCGCACGCCCGTGTCGCGGTGTCGGATCTGGCGGCCAAAGGCATCTCCGGCCAGTGGGACGATGTACCGGGCCAAATGCCTGACGGCGCGGTAATCATCGCGGCCATCACCAGTTGCACCAATACCAGCAACCCACGCAACGTGATCGCTGCCGGCCTGCTGGCGCGCAACGCCAACAAGCTCGGCCTGACCCGCAAGCCATGGGTCAAGTCGTCCCTGGCCCCGGGTTCGAAAACCGTGGCGCTGTACCTCGACGAAGCCGGCCTGACCAGCGAACTGGAACAACTCGGTTTCGGCGTCGTCGCCTTTGCCTGCACCACGTGCAACGGCATGTCCGGTGCGCTGGACCCGGTGATCCAGCAAGAGATCATCGACCGCGACCTGTACGCCACCGCTGTGCTGTCCGGTAACCGCAACTTCGACGGACGGATCCACCCGTACGCCAAGCAAGCGTTCCTCGCGTCGCCGCCGCTGGTGGTCGCCTACGCCATCGCCGGCACCATCCGCTTCGACATCGAGAAGGATGTGTTGGGTGTGGTCGACGGCAAGGAAATCCGCCTGAAAGACATCTGGCCGAGCGACGAAGAAATCGACGCGGTGGTCAAGGCTTCGGTGAAGCCGGAGCAGTTCCGTCAGGTGTACATCCCGATGTTCGCCATCCACGAAGACACCGGGCCGAAAGTCGCACCGCTGTATGAGTGGCGCGAGATGAGCACCTACATCCGCCGTCCGCCGTACTGGGAAGGCGCGCTGGCCGGCGCCCGTCCGCTCAAGGGCATGCGCCCGCTGGCCGTGCTGCCGGACAACATCACCACCGACCACCTGTCGCCGTCGAACGCGATCATGCTCGACAGCGCCGCCGGTGAATACCTGGCGAAAATGGGCCTGCCGGAAGAGGACTTCAACTCTTACGCGACTCACCGTGGCGACCACCTCACCGCGCAGCGCGCGACCTTCGCCAACCCGAAACTGTTCAACGAAATGGTTCAGGAAAACGGCAAGGTCAAGCAGGGCTCGCTGGCTCGCGTGGAGCCGGAAGGCAAGGTCATGCGGATGTGGGAAGCCATCGAAACCTACATGGACCGCAAGCAGCCGCTGATCATCATCGCCGGTGCCGACTACGGTCAGGGCTCGTCCCGCGACTGGGCGGCGAAGGGCGTGCGCCTGGCGGGCGTGGAGGCGATTGCCGCTGAAGGTTTCGAGCGCATCCACCGCACCAACCTGGTGGGCATGGGCGTGTTGCCGCTGGAGTTCAAGCCGGGCACCAACCGCCACACCCTGGCCATCGACGGCAGCGAAACCTACGACGTCGTCGGTGACCGTACACCGCGCGCCGAGCTGACGCTGGTGATCCATCGCAAGAACGGTGAGCGCGTCGAAGTGCCGGTGACCTGCCGTCTTGATACCGCCGAAGAAGTGTCGATCTACGAGGCCGGCGGCGTGCTGCAACGCTTCGCCCAGGACTTCCTCGAAGAATCGGCGGTTGCCGTTTAACACGCGCTGCACGGACACGGGACTTTGAGTCCCGTGTCTTTTTCCAGATCAGGAGTAATGAGCACCATGGCTCACGCACCGCAAATCAAGATTCCCGCCACCTACATGCGTGGCGGCACCAGCAAAGGCGTGTTCTTCAGCCTGCAAGACTTGCCTGAAGCCGCACAGGTTCCAGGTCCGGCCCGCGATGCCTTGCTGCTGCGTGTGATCGGCAGTCCCGACCCGTACGACAAACAAATCGACGGCATGGGCGGCGCGACGTCGAGCACCAGCAAAACCGTGATCCTGTCGAAAAGCATCAAGGCCGATCACGACGTCGACTACTTGTTCGGCCAAGTCTCCATCGACAAGCCTTTCGTGGACTGGAGCGGCAACTGCGGCAACCTGTCGGCGGCGGTCGGTTCGTTCGCCATCAGCAACGGTCTGGTGGACGCCAGCCGCATTCCGCACAACGGCGTGGCCGTGGTGCGCGTATGGCAGGCCAACATCGGCAAGACCATCATTGCCCACGTGCCGATCACCAACGGCGAAGTGCAGGAAACCGGCGATTTCGAACTCGACGGCGTGACCTTCCCGGCCGCTGAAGTGCAAGTCGAATTCATGGATCCGGCTGCGGAAGAAGAGGGCGGTGGCGGGTCGATGTTCCCGACCGGCAACCTGAGCGATGATCTGGAAGTGCCCGGCGTCGGCACCCTCAAGGCGACCATGATCAATGCCGGCATCCCGACGATTTTCGTCAATGCCGAAGACATCGGCTACAAGGGCACCGAGTTGCAGGGCGCGATCAACGGCGATCCAAAAGCTTTGCTGATGTTCGAAACCATCCGTGCCTACGGCGCGCTGCGCATGGGCCTGATTGCCAACATCGACGAAGCCGCCAAGCGCCAGCACACGCCGAAAGTGGCGTTCGTGGCCAAGCCGGCTGACTACGTGTCGTCCAGCGGCAAAACGGTTGCGGCGGGTGATGTGGACCTGCTGGTGCGTGCGTTGTCGATGGGCAAGTTGCACCACGCGATGATGGGCACGGCGGCTGTCGCCATCGGTACCGCGGCGGCGATTTCCGGCACCCTGGTCAACCTTGCGGCGGGCGGCGTGGAACGCAATGCGGTGCGCTTCGGTCACCCGTCCGGCACCTTGCGCGTCGGCGCCGAAGCCAGTCAGGTGAATGGTGAGTGGACCGTGAACAAAGCCATCATGAGCCGCAGTGCGCGGGTGTTGATGGAAGGTTACGTTCGCGTACCGGGTGATTCGTTCTGACCGACGCCGCCCACTGTAGGAGCTGACTTGCCAGCGAAGAGGACGTCAAATTCAACACTATTGTTATTTGTCACATCGCTTTCGCTGGCAAGCCAGCTCCTACAGGTGAATCGAACATGAGTGCTAACGTCGATCAGAACGACCGTCCCGACTACGACAAGGTCCTGCAGGACATTGCCGATTACGTTCTCAACTTCAAGATCGAATCCAAAGAGGCGCTAGACACCGCCCGCAACTGCCTGATGGACACCCTCGGCTGCGGGTTGCTGGCCCTGCGTTTTCCCGAATGCACCAAACACCTGGGGCCAATCGTCGAAGGCACCGTCGTGCCGTTCGGCGCTCGCGTGCCCGGTACCAGCTACCGCCTCGATCCGGTCAAGGCCGCCTGGGACATTGGCTGCATCGTCCGCTGGCTCGACTACAACGACACCTGGCTCGCGGCCGAGTGGGGCCATCCGTCGGACAACCTCGGCGGCATACTCGCGGTGGCCGATCACGTGTCGCAAAAGCGCCTGGCCCAGGGTGACGCGCCGTTGACGATTCGCACGGTGCTGGAAGCGATGATCATGGCCCATGAGATACAAGGCGTGATCGCGCTGGAAAATTCGTTCAATCGCGTAGGCCTCGACCACGTCATTCTGGTGAAAGTCGCGTCGACGGCGGTTACCGCCAGACTCATGGGCGCCAATCGCGAGCAGTTGCTCTCGGCGTTGTCCCATGCCTTCGCCGACGGCCAGGCGCTGCGCACCTATCGCCATGCACCGAATGCCGGCTCGCGCAAATCCTGGGCGGCGGGGGATGCGTCCAGTCGTGGTGTTCGTCTGGCGGACATCGCCATGCGCGGCGAGATGGGCATTCCTGGTGTGTTGAGTGCCAAACAATGGGGCTTTTACGACGTGTTGTTCAGTCACACCAACAACGATCTGGCGCTCAAGCCCGCAGACAAACGTGCTTTCGGCTTCTCGCGGGCATACGGCAGTTATGTGATGGAAAACGTGCTGTTCAAGATCAGTTTTCCCGCCGAGTTCCACGCACAAACAGCCTGTGAGGCCGCGGTGACCCTGCATCCGCAGGTGCGAAACCGCCTGCACGAAATCGACCGGATCGTCATCACCACCCACGAATCTGCAATACGTATCATTTCCAAGGTTGGCCCCTTGGCCAATGCCGCCGACCGCGATCACTGCCTCCAGTACATGACCGCGGTGCCACTGGTCTTCGGCAACCTGGTGGCCGAGCATTACGAAGATGACTTCCACAAGGCACATCCGATCATCGATGTGTTGCGCGAGAAAATGGTCATCGTCGAAAACCCGGTGTACACCCGTGAGTACCTGGAGACCGACAAGCGTTCGATCGCCAATGCCATTCAGGTGTTTTTCAAGGACGGCACCAGCACCGAGAACGTGGTGGTGGAGTACCCGATTGGGCATCGGCGGCGCCGTGTCGAGGGTATTCCTTTGTTGGAGGACAAATTCAGGGCGAACCTGCTGACACGATTCACGGGGCAGCGCAGTGGGGAGATTTTTGAGTTGTGCAAGGATCAGGCGAGGCTTGAAGCAACGCCTGTGAATCGGTTTGTGGATTTGTTTGTTATCTAGGAGACCGCGTTATCGTTCAATCGCGAGCAGGCTCGCACACAGGGTTTTATTGTGAATGCAAGATCTGCATCCGCCAGATAACCCTGTGGGAGCGGGCTTGCCCGCGAAGGCGTCAGATCAGACGCCGCATGATTATTTGAAGCGCCGCTCGACGCCTTTTTCCACGAGGATCTTCGCCGAGATCTCTTCAACGGAAAAATGCGTGGAGTTGATGTGCGGAATGTTCTCGCGGCGGAACAGGTTCTCCACTTCGCGCACTTCGAACTCGCATTGGGCGTAGCTCGAATAGCGGCTGTTGGGCTTGCGCTCGTTGCGGATCGCTGTGAGGCGATCCGGGTCGATGGTCAGGCCGAACAGCTTGTGCTGGTGGGCGCGCAGGGCACTTGGCAGTTGCAGGCGCTCCATGTCGTCCTCGGTCAGCGGGTAGTTGGCGGCGCGGATACCGAACTGCATGGCCATGTACAGGCAGGTGGGGGTCTTGCCGCAGCGTGACACGCCCACCAGGATCAGGTCGGCCTTGTCGTAATAATGCGTGCGGGCGCCGTCGTCGTTGTCGAGGGCAAAGTTCACCGCCTCGATCCGCTCCATGTAATTGGTGTTGGAGCCGATGGAGTGGGATTTGCCGACGGTGTAGGAAGAATGCTCGGTCAGTTCCTGTTCGAGAGGCGCCAGGAAGGTCGAGAAGATGTCGATCATGAAACCATTGGAAGTCGCGAGGATCTCACGAATGTCCTGATTGACGATGGTGTCGAAGATAATCGGACGGAAGCCGTCGGTTTCGGCGGCTTTGTTGATTTGTTGTACCATGGCCCGGGCTTTATCCGCGCTGTCGATGTACGGCCGCGTGAATTTGCTGAAGGTAATGTTTTCGAACTGCGCCAGGAGGCTTTGACCCAGGGTTTCGGCGGTAATGCCGGTGCCATCGGAGATAAAGAAAGCAGATCGTTTCATTTGCACCTTGGGCCTTAAGCTAGTGACGAATCTTGGATATGATAGGCGCGATTTGTCGGCCGCCAATGGCCCGCATTCTCACTTATTTTCCAGGTCCAGGCCATACAGCTGGCAAACGCTCTTCCGAGCAGCCGGCTTCTGAGCTTTTCCAACACAGTTAGTGGAGAGATCACCTTGGTAGAGTACGTAGTTTCCCTCGATAAGCTCGGCGTCCATGATGTGGAGCATGTGGGGGGCAAGAACGCATCCCTGGGCGAGATGATCAGCAACCTTGCGGGTGCCGGTGTATCGGTGCCCGGTGGCTTCGCCACGACCGCTCAGGCTTATCGTGATTTCCTGGAACTGAGCGGCCTGAACCAGCAGATTCACGACGCCCTTGATGCCCTGGACGTCGACGACGTGAATGCCCTGGCCAAGACCGGTGCCCAGATCCGTCAATGGATCATGGAAGCCGAGTTCCCTGAAAAACTGAATACCGAAATCCGCACGGCGTTCGCCGCGTTGTCCGCGGGCAACCCTGACATGGCCGTGGCCGTGCGTTCTTCCGCGACCGCCGAAGACCTGCCGGACGCTTCCTTCGCCGGCCAGCAGGAAACTTTCCTGAACATCCGGGGCGTCGAAAACGTCATTCGCGCCGCCAAAGAGGTGTTCGCCTCGCTGTTCAACGACCGCGCCATTTCCTATCGCGTGCACCAGGGCTTCGACCACAAGCTGGTTGCCCTGTCGGCCGGCGTGCAGCGCATGGTCCGTTCCGAAACCGGCACTGCCGGCGTGATGTTCACCCTCGATACCGAATCGGGTTTCCGTGACGTGGTGTTCATCACCGGCGCCTACGGCCTGGGTGAAACCGTCGTGCAAGGCGCGGTGAACCCGGATGAGTTCTACGTGCACAAGGGCACGCTGGCCGCCGGTCGTCCGGCAATCCTGCGCCGCAACCTGGGCAGCAAGGCCATCAAGATGATCTACGGCGACGAGGCCAAGGCCGGTCGTTCGGTCAAGACCGTCGATGTCGACAAGGCCGATCGCGCGCGTTTCTGCCTGACCGACGCCGAAGTCAGCGAACTGGCCAAGCAGGCGATGATCATCGAGAAGCACTACAAGTGCCCGATGGACATCGAATGGGCCAAGGATGGTGACGACGGCAAGCTGTACATCGTGCAGGCCCGTCCGGAAACCGTGAAGAGCCGCACCCAGGCAAACGTCATGGAACGTTACCTGTTGAAAGAAACCGGCACCGTGCTGGTGGAAGGTCGTGCCATCGGCCAGCGCATCGGCGCCGGCAAGGTCCGCATCATCAAGGACGTGTCCGAGATGGACAAGGTCCAGCCAGGCGACGTGCTGGTTTCCGACATGACCGACCCGGACTGGGAACCGGTCATGAAGCGTGCCAGCGCCATCGTCACCAACCGTGGCGGCCGTACCTGCCACGCGGCGATCATCGCCCGTGAACTGGGTATCCCGGCCGTGGTCGGTTGCGGTAACGCCACCCAGCTGCTGAAAGACGGCCAGGGCGTGACCGTTTCCTGCGCAGAAGGCGACACCGGTTTCATCTTCGAAGGCGAACTGGGCTTCGACATCAAGAAGAACTCCGTGGACGCCATGCCGGAGCTGCCGTTCAAGATCATGATGAACGTCGGCAACCCGGACCGTGCCTTCGACTTCGCACAGCTGCCGAACGCCGGTGTGGGCCTGGCCCGTCTGGAGTTCATCATCAACCGCATGATCGGCGTGCACCCCAAGGCACTGCTGAACTACGCCGGTCTGCCGCTGGACATCAAGGAAAGCGTCGACAAGCGTATCGCCGGTTACAACGATCCGGTCGGTTTCTATGTCGAGAAACTGGTTGAAGGCATCAGCACCCTGGCGGCGGCGTTCTGGCCGAAGAAGGTCATCGTGCGTCTGTCGGACTTCAAGTCCAACGAATACGCCAACCTGATCGGCGGCAAGCTCTACGAGCCGGAAGAAGAAAACCCGATGCTGGGCTTCCGTGGCGCTTCGCGTTACATCAGCGAATCGTTCCGTGACTGCTTCGAACTCGAATGCCGTGCTCTCAAGCGCGTTCGCAACGAGATGGGCCTGACCAACGTCGAAATCATGGTGCCGTTCGTCCGTACCCTGGGCGAAGCGAGCCAGGTTGTGGACCTGCTGGCGGAAAACGGCCTGGCCCGTGGCGACAACGG
Organism: Pseudomonas moorei; assembly: GCF_008801475.1. Taxonomy (GTDB): domain Bacteria; phylum Pseudomonadota; class Gammaproteobacteria; order Pseudomonadales; family Pseudomonadaceae; genus Aquipseudomonas; species Aquipseudomonas moorei. Next base: position 308,918 of record NZ_VZPP01000004.1, read on the forward strand.
TCTGCGCGTCATCATGATGTGCGAACTGCCGTCCAACGCCATCCTGGCTGAAGAGTTCCTCGAGTTCTTCGACGGGTTCTCCATCGGCTCCAACGACCTGACCCAGCTGACCCTGGGCCTGGACCGCGACTCCGGGATCATCGCGCACCTGTTCGACGAGCGTAACCCGGCGGTCAAGAAGCTGTTGGCCAACGCCATTGCCGCGTGCAACAAGGCCGGCAAGTACATCGGCATTTGCGGTCAGGGCCCTTCGGACCACCCGGACCTGGCCAAATGGCTGATGGAACAAGGCATCGAAAGCGTGTCGTTGAACCCTGATTCCGTACTGGAAACCTGGTTCTTCCTGGCTGAGGGTCAGGCGCAAGCTTGATCCGGTGTGAACGGGCCGCTCTCTTGTAGGAGCGAGCCTGCTCGCGATGGACGTCAACGATCACGCGTTTATCCTGGATAAACGCGGTGTTCTGAAGTTCTTCGCGAGCAAGCTCGCTCCTACAGGGGGCGGGCTTGTTTTGAGATTCAAGCAGGGCGGGCTCCTCCGGATGCCGCCCTTTTTTGTGCAAGAGCTTATGCAAAGCAGCAGCAACCTATTTCCTGTCGCCCTGATCAGCGCCGAGCGGCGCGGTGATCTGAGCGAAGATGTTTATCGTTTAAAACCCGGCAACAGCCCCGACGGCACCGTCGAAATCGCGGTGACTCGCCTCGGTATGGCCGATGAGCCGGCGGTGCGTGGCGTGCCGGTTATCCTGCTGCACGGCAGTTTTTCCAATCGACGCTTCTGGTTTTCTCCGAAAGGGCTGGGTCTCGGTGCCTATCTGACGCGCCTGGGCTTCGACGTGTGGATTCCGGAGATGCGCGGTCACGGCTTGTCCCAGCGCAACCGCAACTACCGCAAGAACCGCGTCGCCGACTACGCTCGTTACGATCTCCCGGCCATTGGCGCGTTCGTGCGTGAGCAAAGCGGCCAGGTGCCACACTGGATCGGTCACTCGCTGGGTGGCATCACCCTGGCGGCAGCGCTGGGCGGTGAATACATCGGTGAGCCCGTGGTCGCGTCTGCGGCGTTCTTTGGCACTCAGGTCAGCCGGACCTACTGGCCACTGAAGATTCCACCGGTGGAGTGGAGTGGGCGCTTCATTCTCAAGCGTTTTGCCCAGCTGTCGGGTTCGCGGCTCAAGCGCGGCCCGGAGGACGAGCCGATTGGCCTGGCCCTGGAAAGCATGCGCTGGTACGGCCTGTTCGGGCGCTTTGGTGATGCCGACAAGAACTGGTGGGCGGGTTTGGCCGAGGTTAAATTGCCGGTACTGGCGGTGAGTGCCGCCGGTGATCATCAGGACCCGGCCTGGGCTTGTCGCAAGCTGTTCGATCAGTTGGGTTCAGAGCACAAGCAATTTATCAATCTGGGTCGCGAGCAGGGCTTTGCCGACAATTTTGGCCACGTGGAAATGCTGGTCAGCAAAGCCGCACAGGCTGAAGTCTGGCCGCTGGTGGCCCGTTGGCTGGCGGACCAGCAAACCCCTCTGCCGGGTGCAGAAGCGGATTTGGCTGCGGTGATTTGAATTGGCCGCTCTATCAAGGGCATTTCGCTCTGATCGGCTAGCGGCTAAGATATGACGCATTGAGCTGTTCTGGTCATTTTCGATGACTGAGTCATCTGTGATGTTCGTGCTGTCTTCCTCTTAACAGGAGTTTCTCGATGAACCATTACCTCACGCCTGACCTGTGCGACGCCTATCCGGAGCTGGTGCAGGTGCTGGAACCGATGTTCAGCAATTTCGGTGGTCGGGATTCCTTCGGCGGCGAAATCGTGACCATCAAATGCTTCGAAGACAACTCGCTGGTCAAGGAGCAAGTCGAGCTCAAAGGTAATGGCAAGGTGCTGGTGGTCGATGGCGGAGGCTCCCTGCGTCGTGCATTGCTGGGTGACATGCTGGCCGAGAAAGCCGCGAACAACGGCTGGGAAGGGCTGGTGATCTACGGTTGCATCCGTGACGTCGACGTGATCGCACAAACCGATCTGGGGGTTCAGGCTTTGGCCAGCCACCCGATGAAAACCGACAAGCGCGGTATCGGCGATCTGAACGTAGCCGTGACCTTTGCTGGCGTGACCTTCCATCCGGGCCATTACATCTATGCGGACAATAACGGCGTGATCATCTCGCCTAGTCCGCTGAAAATGCCTGAGTAAGCTTTGACCGAAGGAATGCGGATGTTTGAGGAAGAAAACGCGCAATGGGGGCTGGTTCATGCCCTGGTACTGGATGGTAAAGGCGGCGCGCGTTCGATAGCCCGGACTGAACTCGATGAATTGCAGCTGCAGGCCCATGAAAGCCTGTGGCTGCACTGGGATCGCAGTCATCCGCAGACCCAGACCTGGCTGCGCAATTCCAGTGGTCTGAGTGAGTTCAGCTGCGATCTGCTGCTGGAAGAAAACACCCGACCGCGTCTTTTACAGCTTTCAGACAGCGAACTGCTGCTATTTTTGCGCGGGGTCAATCTGAACCCGGGTGCCGAGCCTGAAGACATGGTCTCGGTGCGGATCTTCGGGTCTGCCCAGCGCGTCATTTCCTTGCGTTTGCGCCCGTTGCGCGCCACGGATGAGTTGCTGGTGCAACTGGCGGATGGCAAAGGACCAAAAACGGCCTCCGAACTCATCCTGTATATGGCGCAGTACTTGACCAACAAGGTGCAGGATCTGGTCAGCGACCTCTCGGAAGTGGTCGATGAGGAAGAAGAAAAACTCGATGCCGACGAACGGTACACGCCCGAGCATGGAGCGATTTTACAGATCCGTCGGCGGGCGGCTGCGTTGAAGCGGTTTCTCGCTCCGCAGCGGGATATTTTTGGTCAACTGACACGGATCAAATTGCCCTGGTTCGTCGACGACGATGGTGATTACTGGAACGAATTGAACAACAGCCTGACCCGCTATCTGGAAGAGCTGGAATTGACCCGGGAGCGGGTGGGGCTGGTCCTGGAGGCTGAAGACCGGCGTTTGAGCGTGCGCATGAACCGCACGATGTACCGCTTCGGGATCATCACCGGGATTTTTTTGCCGATGAGTTTTCTGACCGGTCTGCTGGGTATCAACGTCGGCGGAATCCCGTTCTCTGCGAGCCCTTACGGGTTCCTTATTGCCTGCATGATAATGGTCGTGGTGGCATTGGGGCAGTGGTGGTTGTTCCGCCGTTTGCGCTGGGTTTGAAAGTGAGCCATGTGACCCGGGCAAATTTGATCGCGTCTTTCACAGACATCACGAGAGGTGCGTATGCACGATCCGTTTGAACAGTCTTTGCGTGACATGCTCAAGGCGTCTCCGTCCACCCGGGACGACGATGCTTGCCTTGGTCGTGTACTGAAAACCGCCAATCGCCAGGTCGGCGCCGGTGATTTGTTCAGCCTGCTGGGCCGTTGGTTGCCCGCGCTGATGATTGCCCTTAATAACGGATCGGCCCATGTGGCGCCGGTATCCCGCCTACGTAAACCTACCGCTCGCACTGCTGATAAGGCTGATTGAATATGGAACTTGATCTCTGGACTCAGAGCCTCGTCACTGCAATGACTGCGTTATGGACCAAGGTTGCGAACTTCATTCCGAACCTGTTTGGCGCACTGGTCGTGCTGCTGTTGGGTTTTGTCGTGGCCAAATTGCTGGACACGCTGCTCTCCAAATTACTGGCCAAACTGGGCCTCGATCGCCTGATGGGCGGCACCGGTCTGACCAAGTTGCTGTCTCGGGCAGGCCTTCAGGTACCAATCTCGACGCTGATCGGCAAGATCGTCTATTGGTTCGTTTTGCTGATTTTTCTGGTTTCTGCCGCAGAATCCCTTGGACTTGAGCGGGTTTCAGCTACGCTGGACATGCTCGCGCTGTATTTGCCGAAGGTCTTTGGCGCAGCGCTGGTGTTGCTGGTGGGGGTCTTGCTGGCCCAACTGGCCAACGGGCTGGTGCGCGGCGCGGCGGAAGGCGTGGGCCTGGACTACGCTTCCGGCCTGGGGCGAATTGCCCAGGGACTGGTCATCATCATCAGTATTTCGGTCGCGATCAGCCAGTTGGAGGTCAAGACTGACCTGCTCAACCATGTGATTGTGATTGTTTTGATTACCGTTGGTCTGGCGGTTGCGCTGGCCATGGGATTGGGAAGCCGGGAAATTGCCGGTCAGATTCTTGCGGGAATCTATGTGCGTGAGTTGTACCAGGTTGGGCAACAAGTACGTGTTGGCGAGGTCGAAGGCCAGATCGAAGAGATCGGCACGGTTAAAACCACATTGCTGACCGATGAGGGTGAGCTAGTCTCTCTTTCCAATCGGATCCTGCTTGAGCAGCATGTGAGTAGCCGCTAACCCGGCAAACCCTGCTAATGTATGCCGCCGCAAAATGCCAGCTGATGCTGGCTGCGGCGGACATTGACCTGACTGTCGGCCCGACTTGTTTTGAATAAAGCCCAATCGCTATCCATGCGCTACGACCCCCGCGAGCTCTCTGATGAGGAGTTGGTCGCGCGCTCGCACACCGAGCTGTTTCACGTGACGCGCGCCTACGAAGAGTTGATGCGGCGTTACCAACGAACATTATTTAACGTCTGCGCACGATATCTCGGGAACGATCGCGACGCAGACGATGTCTGTCAGGAAGTGATGTTGAAGGTGCTGTACGGCTTGAAGAACTTCGAGGGCAAATCGAAGTTCAAGACATGGCTATATAGCATCACTTACAACGAATGCATCACACAGTATCGGAAGGAACGGCGAAAGCGTCGCTTGATGGACGCCTTGAGTCTTGACCCCCTTGAGGAAGCGTCCGAAGAAAAGGCGCCGAAACCCGAGGAAAAGGGTGGACTCGATCGCTGGCTGGTGTATGTGAACCCGATTGACCGCGAAATTCTGGTGCTACGATTTGTCGCAGAGCTGGAGTTTCAGGAGATCGCAGACATCATGCACATGGGTTTGAGTGCAACAAAAATGCGGTACAAACGCGCTCTAGATAAATTGCGTGAGAAATTTGCAGGCATTGCTGAAACTTAGTTCAGCGCAAATATCTCTTACGTGTAGGCAAGTTCTGATAGACTTGCCGCCGAGTTGTCCCCCGGTTTGCGGGACTGCTTCACAATCACCAGATGGGGATTTAACGGATGAAACTGAAAAACACCTTGGGCTTGGCCATTGGTACTCTTATTGCCGCTACTTCGTTCGGCGCTCTGGCACAAGGCCAAGGCGCAGTTGAAGGCGAGCTCAACTACGGGAAAAAGTACAACGACAGCGTCAATAACGTTGAAGATGGCTACACTCCTGGCGCTTCCATCGGTTACTTCTTGACCGACGACGTGTCGTTGAACGCGACCTACAACAACGATGACTACACCCGTTCGAACAACGGTACTGGCCATCAGAAAATCGAAGGCGACCAGTTCGGTCTGAACGCTCAGTACCACTTCAACAACGCTGGCGACGCTCTGCGTCCCTACGTTCAAGGTGGTGTTAAGCACGGCAGCATGACCAACGTAGCCGCTGATGGCCACACCGGTCGTGACCAGTCGACTTTCCTGACCGCTGGCGGTGGTGTTAAGTACTACTTCCTCGAGAACGTTTACGCCCGTGCTGGCGTAGAAGCTGACTACAAGCTGGACAACGGCAAGTGGGACTACATCCCGTCCGTAGGTCTGGGCGTGAATTTCGGTGGCGGCAACAAGCCTGCTCCAGCTCCAGTTCCAGCACCGGCTCCAGAGCCAGCGCCAGTTGCAGAAGCTCCAGTTGCTGAGGTTGTTCGTGTTGAGCTGGACGTCAAGTTCGACTTCAACAAGTCGGTCGTTAAGCCAAACAGCTACGCTGACATCAAAAACCTGGCTGACTTCATGAAGCAGTACCCATCGACCACCACTACTGTTGAAGGTCACACCGACAACGTCGGTCCTGACGCTTACAACCAGAAACTGTCCGAGCGTCGTGCAAACGCCGTTAAACAAGTTCTGACCAGCCAGTACGGTGTTTCGCCATCCCGCGTTCAGTCGGTTGGCTACGGCGAATCCCGCCCAGTTGCTGACAACAGCACTGAAGCTGGTCGCGCTGTTAACCGTCGCGTAGAAGCGAAGGTTGAAGCTCAAGCTCAGTAATTAGCTTGCAGCTCTGAAAAGCCCGGCTTAGGCCGGGCTTTTCTTTGTCTGCGATTTGATGAAGAAACGGGCAATCAGGCAGATCAGGCGGTTTGATCGGCCACCATCGCGGGCAAGCCGCGCTCCCACTGAGAAGACGTTGCACAGGCCGCCACTGTGCCTATGACCAGAATGGCCGGGCTTTTGAGCTCGAAGGCGCAGGCATCTTCCTCCATCGCCGTCAGGTCACTCCGATATTCCCGTTGATGGGGCAAGGACGCGTTTTCAATCATCGCCACTGGCGTATCCGTCGCCATTCCCCCGGCAAGCAGCTGTTCGCGGATTTCGCCGAGCTTGGCCACCCCCATGTAGATCACCAGGGTCGTTCCGCTTTGGGCCAGCGCCTGCCAGTTCAGATGACTGCCGTCCTGGGTATGGGCCGTGACCAGCGTCACGCCACGCGCAACACCGCGCAACGTCAAAGGAATAGCGCATTGGGTCGCGCCCGCGAGTCCGGCCGTGATGCCGTTGACCAGTTCAATCTCGACCCCGCGCTCACGCAGCCACGCTGCCTCTTCGCCGCCGCGCCCGAATATGCAGGGATCGCCACCCTTGAGTCGCACCACGCATTTGCCTTGGCGCGCGTAACGCAGCATCAGCCGATGAATGAACGCTTGCGGGGTAGAGCGACATCCGCCGCGTTTGCCCACGGGGATGATCCGCGCACCAGCGCAATGTTCCAGTACGGCGTCATTCACCAGGTCATCGATCAGCACGACATCAGCCTCTCTCAACGCCCGAACGGCCTTGAGTGTCAGCAATTCCGGATCGCCAGGTCCCGCGCCTACCAGCCAGACTTTTGCGTTCATAGTATTTTCCTCACGAGGTGACCGCGACCGGGCGCGCAGTGGCGACCAGCAAACGCTTGATTTCCGGGACGCACGAGCCGCATTGCGTGCCGCAGCCCAATTGCTCTTTCAGCCCCAGCAAGTCCAGCCCTCGGGCAATCCCGGCGCAGACCGCGCTTTGACTGACGTTCTTGCAGTTGCACAGGGTTTGATTGCTGGCGATCGACGTAGCCCCGTGGCCCGGTGGCGTGCTCAGTGGCGCCAATAGCCAGCGTCGCAGCTCTTCGTCGGTACGACCTTCCAGCCAAAGGTTTTGCAGCCAGTGCTGGGCGAGGGTTTCGCCCGCCAGGCGAATCGCAGTAATTCGGCCGTTATCGATACGCACGCGCTTTCCGATGGAGCGCCGTGGGTCGTCGTAGGCCAATACCGTACCTTCGTGCAGCCCCAGGCATTGATCGATCTCCCGTAGCAAGCTTGGGTCCGCTGCTGAGGCGCTGGCGGCGCGTATAAGCAATGCTGGGCGTTCACGGCCTGCCAGGCTTAGGCTTACGTAGGAAAACGGCTCGCAGAGGGTGCGTAGCGTCTCAAAATGCTGTTGAACATCGCCTTCGATCAGTGCGAACAGACGCCAAGGCAACTGCACCGGCTCCAGGCGCACGCCGCTGTGCTTGAGTTCGGGTTGCTTGGACATTGGATCAAAGGCGGGAAGGGTGAGGCTGTTCACGCCGCCCTTGAGAAAGCGATCGCCCCAATGCATCGGCAGGAACGCTTGGCCGGGACGCACGTTGTCGTCGCTGCTGACCGGCACAATCACTTCACCGCGCCGGCTTTTCAGGCTGACCAGGTCGCCTGGCTGCAAGTCATGTTGGCGCAGATCCTGCGGATGCAGGCTCAATACCGCTTCGCCCACATGGCCGAACAGTTGTGCGGCAGTGCCGGTACGGCTCATGCCATGCCATTGATCACGCAGGCGGCCGGTGATCAGCGTCAGCGGGAACTGTGCATCGCGCTGCTCCTTGGCGGCGCGGAATGGTTCGGCGACGAATTGCGCGCGACCGTTGGCGGTGGGGAAGACGCCGTCGCCATACAGTCGGGCGGTGCCTGCGCTGGCATTCGTAGGGAAGGGCCATTGTTGCGGGCCGATCCGGTCGATCAGGCCATGGCTGATGCCGGACAGGTCCAGATCTCGACCGCGGGTCATTTGTTTATATTCGTCGAAGAGCTGCGTCGGGGTTTCAAAGGCAAACAGGCTGGGTTGTCCGGGGCGCAGATGTTTTTCGAGGCGTTGTGCGAAATCTACGGTGATCGCCCAATCGGGCCGCGCTTCACCAGGTGCGACGATGGCCTGGCGGACGTGGGAAATGCGTCGTTCGGAGTTGGTCACCAGGCCGTCTTTTTCGCCCCAACTGGCGGCGGGTAATAGCAGGTCGGCGAACGCCGCTGTTTCGGTGGTGCGAAACGCTTCCTGCAACACCACGAACGGACAGTTTTGCAATGCAGCGCGCACGGCGTTCTGGTCCGGCATCGATTGCGCCGGGTTGGTGCAGGCGATCCACAATGCCTTGATCTTGCCGCTGCGCACCTGCTCGAACAGTTCGATGGCGGTAAGCCCGGTACTGGCCGGGAGCTGTTCGACGCCCCAGTAAGCAGCCACTTCAGCGCGGTGGTCGGCATTGGCGGCTTCACGATGCCCGGGCAACAGGTTCGACAGGCTGCCGGTTTCACGGCCGCCCATGGCATTGGGCTGACCGGTCAGGGAGAAAGGCCCTGCGCCGGGGCGGCCAATTTGCCCGGTGGCCAGGTGCAGATTGATCAATGCGCTGTTTTTGGCGCTGCCAGCGGTCGACTGATTCAACCCCATGCACCACAGCGACAGAAAACTTGGGGTAGTGCCGACCCATTCAGCGCACTGCTGCAGTTGTTCAATGCTGATGCCGCACAGCTGCGCAACCATGGACGGTGTGTAGTCGTGTACCAGTTGCTTGAGTTCCGTCAGACCTTGGGTGTGCGCCTCGATGAAGTCGCGGTCGACCCGGTTTTCCCACAGCAGCAAGTGCAAAATCCCATGGAACAAAGCGACATCGGTGCCCGGCAGAATCGCCAGATGCAGGTCAGCCAAATCACAGGTGTCGGTGCGGCGCGGGTCGATGACGATGACTTTCATCTGCGGACGGCGGGATTTGGCTTCCTCCAGGCGACGAAACAGCACCGGATGGGCGTAGGCAATATTGCTGCCGACGATCATCACGCAATCGCTCGATTCCAGGTCTTCGTAGCTGCACGGTGGTGCGTCGGCGCCGAGGCTGCGTTTGTAGCCCACCACTGCAGAAGACATGCATAGCCGAGAGTTGCTGTCGATGTTGTTGGTGCCCACCAGCGCTCGCGCCAGTTTGTTGAAGGCGTAGTAGTCCTCGGTCAGCAGCTGTCCGGATATGTAGAACGCGACACTGTCCGGGCCATGTTCGGCGATGGTGCGGGCAAACACACTGGTGGCGTGATCGAGGGCGGTGTCCCAATCGGTGCGAGTGCGGGCCAGGCCTTTGCCCAGGCGCAATTCGGGATACAGCGCCCGCGCACTCAAGTCACCGGTCAAATGCAGGGTCGAGCCCTTGCTGCACAGCTTGCCGAAGTTGGCAGGATGGGCTGGATCGCCGCTGACGCCGAGGATGCGCTCGCCGTCATGCTCGATCAGCACGCCGCAGCCGACTCCGCAGTAACAACAGGTGGACGCAGTGATCTGGCGGTTCATCAGGCGACTTCCCGCGTTGGTCCGGCGTCAGCCAAGGCCTGTTCCAGGGTAAAGGAATGGCCGAACATCAACTGATCGCGGATTTCGCCGATGACCTGGTGCTCAAGGATTTGCCGGAAGTACCAGCCACCATCGGCCGTATCGCCGTAGAGGCAGGCCCCGACCAGTACGTCATCCTTGATCACCAGTTTTTTGTAAACGCCGCCGATGGGGTCGGTGAGGGTGATGGTTTCAGTGCCTTCACCGCCCATGTAGTCGCCGGCGGAAAAAAGGTCGATGCCGGTGACTTTCAATTTGGTCGAGGTCACCGAGCCTTTGTAGCTGGCGAAGCCCAGTTGTGCGAGGTGATTGGCGCAGACCTTGGCCTGGTCGAACAACGGCGCCACCAGGCCATAGGCGATGCCGCGATGGCTGGCGCATTCGCCGATGGCGTAGACCCGTGGGTCGTAGGTTTGCAGGGTATCGTTGACCAGAATCCCGCGGTTGCAAGGGAGGCCGGATTGTTCCGCGAGTTCGATGTTGGGTCGGATGCCGGCGGCCATCACCACCAGATCGGCGGGAATAATGTCGCCGTTCTTGAACTCGACCGAGCCAACCCGGCCATTACCGGCATCGTGCAGCGCCTGGGTTTGCTCGCAGAGGCGAAAGTGAAGGCCGCGGGCCTCCAGGGCATTTTGCAGCAGCTGCCCGCTGGTCTTGTCCAGTTGCCGATCCAGCAGCCATTGGCCGAGGTGCACGACGGTGACGTGCATGCCCCGCAGCATCAGGCCGTTGGCCGCCTCCAGCCCCAGCAGTCCACCACCGATGACCACTGCGTGTTTATGGGTTTTGGCGGTGTCGATCATGACCTGGGTGTCGGCGATGTCGCGGTAGCCGATCACGCCCTGTAGCGTGTTGCCGGGAATCGGCAGGATGAACGGGCTGGAGCCTGTGGCGATCAACAGGCGATCGTATTCGGCCACGGTGCCGTCTTCGGCGATGACCCGGCGCCTGACCCGGTCGATTTCCACGACTTTGCGGTTGAGCAGCAACTTGATGTCGTTTTCCAGGTACCAGTCCAGGTCGTTGAGCACGATCTCTTCGAAGGTCTGCTCGCCAGCCAGCACCGGCGACAGGAGGATGCGGTTGTAATTGGTATGGGGTTCGGCGCCGAAGACCGTGATGTCGTACAGCTCGTTGCTCAGTTTCAGCAGTTCTTCGAGGGTACGAACGCCGGCCATGCCGTTGCCGATCATCACCAGTTTGAGTTTTTTCATCAGGTCCTCCGGGGAACACAGACCCGCCTCTTCAGGCTTTCCAGGTCTTGCTCGACAATTTCGCGCAAACAAAAAAAGGCGTCCCGCCAGTTGCCTGACGGGGACGCCTTTGTCCGGTCCCGTTCTCTCGGGAAGCACAGTCTTCGTCGTTGAAGCCTGCACGTTATGTGTGATGAGAAGGCTAATGCAGTGGTTGTGCCAAGTCGGTCTGACCCCATGGTTCGGCGTGTGTGCAGGCGTTCGCCATGCGCCTATGACGTTTTGATGCACCGATTCAACGCGCGGCGCCCATTAATGGAGCGCCAACACCAGTAGCACCAGATTCACCACCAGCGAAATCAGCGCCAGGGTCCGCCACACCTTCAACGGTTCGCGCTCCAGCAATGGCCGGGGGCGTACGCTCAAGCTGCGTCGCTCGCCCTGTTCCATCAGCAATAACCACTCTTCCGCCGTTTCAAAGCGTTGAGCCGGATCCGCCGCCACCGCGCGTTCCAGGGTTTGTATCAGCCATTCCGGGAGGTCGGGACGATAGCGGCTGGGACTCACCGGAACGCCGAACCGTGGGCGCTGGAAAGCTTCGATTTCGCCATAGGGAAAATGTCCGGTGAGCAGGACATACAGGGTCACGCCGACCGAGTACAAATCCTGTTGCGCACTCGGCGGGTCTCCGCGAAACGCTTCCGGCGCAATGTAGCTGGGGGTCCCGGGCAGGGCAGAGGGTTCGTCGAGGGACAAGCCAGGGCAATAGGCGAGGCCGAAATCGAGCAGCCGCAACTCGCCGTCGTCCCCGAGCAGCAGGTTCTCCGGTTTGATATCGCGGTGCAGAATCTGCCGCCGATGCAGCATGCCCACCGCTCGCAACAGGCGTTCGGCCAGGTCTTGCCATTGCGCCAACGGCAAGGGGCCGGCTTGTTCATGCAGTTGTGCCAGGGTCGATCCAGAATATTCGCGCATCACGTAGTACAAATGCTGACGCTGACTGACGGCATGCACTTCAGGGAAATGCCGCCCAGCGACACGCTTGAGAAACCATTCTTCCGACAACAACGCTTGCCCGGCCGGGTGATCGTCGCGCAAGTGAGCGGGCAGGGTTTTCAGCAACCAGGTTTGCCGCTGACTGTCACGCACGCGATAGAGCAGGGATTGCTGGCTCTGGCCGACGATCCCTTCGACCTGCCAGCCCTCGAAGTCCTGACCCGGTTTCAATGCGGGCGGCAGTGGCCATTGCTGCAGTTGAATCAACGCGTCGCCGATGCTGGTTTCACCGAGGGCGTCGACCCGCACCAGCAAGGCGCTGGCATTGTCCTGGCTGCCGGCCAGGTGCGCGGCATTGACCAGGGTTTGTGCGGCGCTGTGCAGATCCGGTTGGTCGCGCAGAATCGCGGCAATGGCCGTGTCACCCAGGACCGCCCAGACCCCGTCGCTAAGCAGTACAAAGCTTTCATCAAGACGCAATTCGCCGTCGAGAAAGTCCAGCACCAGGTGCTGATCGAGCCCCATCGCCCGTTTGAGCACATGCTGCATGCCCGGCTGGTCCCAGACGTGATCCTCGCTGATGCGCTGCAACTGATCGGCATGCCAGCGATACACCCGGCAATCGCCCACATGGGCCAGGGTGAACCGCCGGCCACGCATGACCAATGCGCTGACCGTGGTCAGCAGCGGTTGTCCACCGCCGTTGGCCTGCAGCCAGCGGTTTTGCGCCAGCAGCAGACGATCCAGTGCCTGGGCGACGCCCCAGGTTTCCGGGGTGGCGTAGTAATCCAGTGCCAGCGCCTGCAGGGTAGAGCGAGCGGCAAGCCCACCGTCGGCGCACTGACTGACGCCGTCGGCGATGGCGAACAGGCAACCCTTGCTCGCCGCCAGCGCCGGTGCCGGTGTGACCAGCCGCAACGCATCCTGGTTTTCTTCGCGCGGGCCGATGGCGCTCGCTTCGGCGAAGCTCAGTTGCAGGCTCATCGCCGGCTCAGACCCGCGCAGCGGTCACAGCGGCCGAACCCCAGGTGGTTCTCCAGCGACGTTTCACCCCGTGCAGGCCGAACCAGGCGAGGACGCCAAGGCTGGCGAACAGCCACAGGGCCATTTGGTAGCTGCCGGTGTTTTGCTTGATCGCACCCATGCCGGCTGCCAGGGCAAAACCGCCGATTCCACCAGCCATGCCGATCAGACCGGTCATCACGCCGATTTCACGACGAAAACGCTGTGGCACCAATTGGAACACGGCGCCGTTGCCCGCACCGAGACCGAGCATGGTGCAGACGAAAAGTGCCAGCGCGGCGTAGGAGCTCGGCAGGTTGAAGCCGACCGCGGCAATGCAGATCGCGGCCACGGTGTACATCGCCAACAGGGTGCGAATACCGCCGAAACGGTCGGCCAGGGCGCCGCCCAACGGGCGCATCAGGCTGCCACCGAACACGCAGGCGGCGGTGTAGTAGCCGGCAGTCACCGGGCTCAGGCCGTATTGATCGTTGAAATAGCCGGGCAGGGCGCTGGCCAGGCCGATGAAGCCACCGAAGGTCACGCTGTAGAAAAACATGAACCACCAACTGTCGCGGTCGCCCAAGGCCTTGAAGTAGTCGGCCATCGACTTGGCTTTCGGCCGTTCAGGCGCGTTTTTGGCCAGCCAGGCGAAAACGATCAACGACAGGATCAGTGGGATGAGGGCAAAACCGAAGACATTGCTCCAGCCAAACGCCGCCGCCAGAACCGGCGCGATCAACGCCGCGAACACGGTGCCCGAGTTGCCGGCACCGGCGATGCCCATGGCCTTGCCTTGATGCTGCGGCGGATACCATTGCGATGCCAAAGGCAGGGCCACCGCGAATGACGCGCCGGCCATGCCGAGGAACAAGCCCAGGACCAATGCTTGTTCGTAGCTGTGGATGCCGAGCTTCCAGGCCCCGAACAGTGCGCAGATAACGATCATCTGGCCAATCAGGCCAGCGGTTTTCGGCGACAGGCGATCAGCCAGCATGCCCATGATGAAACGCAATACCGCGCCGGCGAGAATAGGCGTGGCCACCACCAGCCCGCGTTGTTGGGTGGTCAGGTGCAGGTCGGCGGCGATTTGCACGGCCAGGGGGCCAAGCAGGTACCAGACCATGAAGCTCAGATCGAAATAGAGGAAGGCGGCAAAAAGGGTTGGGGTATGGCCGGATTTCCAGAAGCTTGAATTCATCGCGCACCTCAGCTGATAGGAGTCTCGAACGGGAGTCATGCAGGTGGGGCGCCTTGAGGGCTGCACCACCAGCCCCGGGCAATGGGGCCAAAACAAAAAAACGCCGCCACCTGATTCGCCATGGGGCAAATGAGGTGAGCGACGTCTTTGTCGTAGGTGGGGCAACCGCCGTTGGTTACCTGTGGAGTTACTTAGCGAGATTTGTGCCAACACTGTGAAACCGAGTGAAGGCCATCGTGAGCGGGCTCGCTCCCACAGAGGAGCGGCACAACATTCATCTGTGGGAGTGAGCTTGCTCGCGATGCTGCCCTCGCAGGCGCAGGGCTTCAGCCCAGCAATTCACTCATCGCGATGATTTGCTCCGCCACCTGAATCAGCTTCTGCTGGCGGCTCATGGCCTGGCGGCGCATCAAGGTGTAGGCCTCTTCTTCATTGCAGTCCTTCATTTTCATCAGCAGCCCTTTGGCCAGCTCGATGCGCTTGCGCTCGGCGAGCTGCTGGTCGCGGGCGTGCAGTTGAGCGCGCAGGGCCTGGTCGCTTTCGAAGCGCGCCATGGCCACGTCGAGAATCGGCTGCAAGCGTTGGGCGTGAATACCTTCGACGATGTAGGCACTGACCCCGGACTTGATCGCCTGGCGCATCACGTCCGGATCGTGTTCATCGGTGAACATCACGATCGGTCGTGGTTGGTCGCGACTGACCAGTACCACTTGCTCCATCACGTCGCGGCCCGGTGACTCGGTATCGATCAGAATCACATCCGGACGCACCGTTTCGACGCGCTCGGGCAGGTCGATGGTCAGTCCCGACTCGTCGATCACCTCGAACCCGGCCTCGGTCAGGGCCGCCTTCAGGCGTCCGACTTTTTTGGCGGTGTCGTTGATCAGCAGAATACGCAGCATGTTTGCAATCTCCTGTCAGCGGCTGGCCAGTCGGTACGAGCTGTCGCTCATGGCGTGCAGTTTGAAACTGCGGGCATAACCGGCAGGGTCCGAGCCGTCCCAGACCTTGCCGTCGATCAACTGGCTGCTGCGCATTTCCTTGTCCGGTGCGGCGACGCCGACGGCGCTGGCGGCCTCACGATACAAGTCCAGTTGTTGAACCTGGCGGGCCACCGCGAGGTAATCCGGATCGTCGCGCAGCAGGCCCCAGCGCCGGAACTGGGTCATGAACCACATGCCATCGGACAGGTACGGCAGATTGACTTCACCCTCGCCGTGGAAGCGCAAGGCGTGCGGATCCTGCCAGCGATGGCCGAGACCGTCGTCGTAGTCGCCCAGCAAACGCGGTTCAATGCATTCGATCGGCGCATCAAGGTATTGCGTGGCACTGAGCAATTGCGCGGTGCTGCGACGATTTTCGCTGCTTTGCTCGATGAAACGGCTGGCCTGCAGAATCGCCATTACCAACGCGCGGGCGGTGTTCGGGTATTGCTCGACGAAGGCGCGGGTGCAGCCGAGCACTTTTTCCGGGTGATCGGGCCAGAGGGTCTGGCTGGTTGCCATCGTAAAACCGAGGTTCTGTTGCACCGCGCTGGCCGCCCAGGGCTCGCCGACGCAGAAACCGTCGATGCGTCCCGCTTGCAGGTGCGCGACCATTTGCGGCGGCGGCACCACTACGCTGTCGACGTCCTGCAACGGGTGAATGCCCTGGCTGGCGAGCCAGTAATACAGCCACATGGCATGGGTGCCGGTGGGGAAGGTCTGGGCAAAGGTGAGTTTTGGGCGACTTTGGTGCACATGCCGGTCCAGTGCTTCAGGACTGGTCACGCCCAGCGCCTGCAAACCGTGGGAGAGGTTGATGCTCTGGCCGTTCTGGTTCAATCCCATCAGTACGGCCATGTCTGTGGGCGCCACACCGCCGATGCCCAGGTGTACCGCGTAGATCAGGCCGTAGAGGCTATGGGCGGCGTCGAGTTCACCGCTGACCAGTTTGTCCCGCAGGTTGGCCCAGGATGGCTGGCGCTTGAGGTTCAAGGTCAGGCCGTAGGGCTGGGCGAAGCCCTGGGTGGCGGCGACCACGACTGAGGCGCAGTCGCTCAGGGCCATGAAGCCGAGGTTGATTTCGGACTTTTCCGGGGCATCGCTGCCATTGACCCAGGCCAGCGGGCAGGCTGATGGTTCGTTCATCGCGTCTTCACCTTGCAAAAAAAAGCGCCGTCCCGCGTCCTTGCACGCGCAAGGCCGGATGACGACGCCATTGTCCTGGCACTTATCCCGCCGTTGGCATGAGTGCTGATGACAGGAGTGGTGCAAGGCATATGCCATCGTCTGTTGATTGCGTCGCGCGCCTCGCCTGTGGGCCTCTTGCCCGGCTATAATCGCCGCCACTTTTCATAGCCCAGAGTCAAACCCGCCCATGTACACCCTGGCCCGTCAGCTGTTGTTCAAACTTTCCCCGGAAACCTCCCACGATCTGTCCCTGGACCTGATCGGCGCAGGCGGGCGTCTGGGGCTCAACGGCTTGTTGTGCAAGGCGCCGGCGAAGGTGCCGGTGACGGTCATGGGCCTGGACTTCCCGAACCCGGTGGGCCTGGCGGCCGGTCTGGACAAGAATGGCGCGGCCATCGACGGCTTTGCCCAGCTGGGTTTCGGCTTTGTCGAAATCGGCACCGTCACCCCGCGTCCACAGCCGGGTAACCCGAAGCCACGCCTGTTCCGCCTGCCGGAGGCCGAGGCGATCATCAATCGCATGGGTTTCAACAACCTCGGCGTCGATCACTTGCTGGCCCGCGTCGCTGCGGCCAAGTACAAAGGTGTGCTGGGCATCAATATCGGCAAGAACTTCGATACCCCGGTCGAGCGTGCGGTCGACGATTACCTCATTTGCCTGGACAAGGTTTACGCCCATGCCAGCTATGTGACGGTCAACGTCAGCTCGCCGAACACGCCGGGGCTGCGCAGCCTGCAGTTCGGTGACTCGCTCAAGCAACTGCTGGCCGACCTGGCCACGCGCCGGGCGGAACTGGCGCTGCGCCACGGCAAACACGTGCCCCTGGCGATCAAGATCGCGCCGGACATGAGCGACGAAGAAACCGCGCAGGTCGCGCAGGCATTGATCGAAACCGGAATGGACGCGGTCATCGCCACCAACACCACCTTGAGCCGAGTAGGCGTCGAAGGCATGGAGCACGGTGACGAGGCGGGTGGTTTGTCCGGCGCACCGGTTCGTGACAAGAGCACCCACACCGTGAAAGTGCTGGCGGCAGAGCTGGCGGGTCGCTTGCCGATCATCGCCGCGGGCGGCATCACCGAAGGCAGGCACGCAGCGGAGAAAATCACCGCCGGGGCGAGCCTGGTGCAGATCTACTCGGGCTTCATTTATAAGGGACCGGCGCTGATTCGTGAGTCGGTAGACGCTATC
Organism: Pseudomonas moorei; assembly: GCF_008801475.1. GTDB lineage: Bacteria > Pseudomonadota > Gammaproteobacteria > Pseudomonadales > Pseudomonadaceae > Aquipseudomonas > Aquipseudomonas moorei. The sequence continues at coordinate 326,398 of NZ_VZPP01000004.1, forward strand.
GCAGCCCTGCGCTGATCCTTTGTAGGAGCGAGCTTGTTCCGACAGAACGAACAGGCATAAAAAAGGGCTCCTCGAAGGAGCCCCTGGGCCGGAGCCCGCCGTCCGGATGGGACGTGCGTGGTTAATTCGTTACGTAATCAGATTGTCGTGTCGGAGTGTGTGCCCTGTGTTAGCCGACGGCGTGAAGTTCGTTGAGTCTGTGGATTCCCGCAGTGCCGGTCATACCGTCCCAGTTGTCGCCGCGTCCTTCTCGCCAGCCGTTAATCCAGGCTTGGCGTACCGACGGTAGAGTAAATGGGCAAAGCTCACGGGATTTGCCACCAACGCCATATTGATATCCGCGCAAAAACGCTCTTTCCAACGGATCACGCTTAAGTCTTCTCATAGGGTGTAGCCCTCACTTGTTGACTGTTTTCATCGCGTCGACCTCAATCGAGGTCAGGCAGAAAAACTCTGCCGTTGGGGGGCTCGCTGCCGGCGTGGCGAGCCAAGGTGTTGGCGTCATTGCGGCGCCAACCTGAGTTGAGTTCTAACCAATGCGTCACATCGAGGGAATGATCGTTTTGTCATAAGGACGTAACCATAAAGATGCTATGGCCATAAGTAACACGATGTTTGTCGCGTATTTATTGATCAAAGCCCTGTATGATCGGCCCCCCGCCGGATGCCGGGGTTAATCCTTTGGTGAGAATGCCTCGCGTTGCAGCGCGGGATTATTCGACGAAGGGTCGAGTTATGACATTTTGTTGCATCAACTTTTTTATCTGTCCTTGCATCTAAGCTCTTTTAACCCGAGCAGCAGGGGTGGAACGGCACACCTTCGTGCCACGCGGGCGCTCTTCGAGAAAAGCGCCTGATTGAAAACCGGGCCGGCAATGCGTTGCCGGCTCACTCAGCTAAAGGCTCTGGAACTCCCATGTCCGATCGTTTCGAACTCTTCCTCACTTGCCCCAAAGGCCTTGAAGGCCTGCTCATCGAGGAAGCCGTCGGGCTTGGCCTTGAGGAAGCACGGGAGCACACCTCTGCCGTGCGCGGCATGGCCACCATGGAAACCGCTTATCGCCTGTGCCTGTGGTCGCGTCTGGCGAACCGCGTGCTACTGGTGCTCAAGCGCTTCCCGATGAAGGACGCCGAAGACCTCTATCACGGCGTGCTCGATATCGAGTGGCAAGACCACATGCTCAACGACGGCACCCTGGCCGTCGAGTTCAGCGGTCACGGCTCGGGCATCGACAACACCCACTTCGGCGCCTTGAAGGTCAAGGACGCCATCGTCGACAAACTGCGCACCCCGCAAGGTGACCGCCCGTCCATCGACAAGCTCAACCCGGACCTGCGCATCCACCTGCGCCTGGACCGTGGCGAAGCGATCCTCTCCCTCGACCTGTCCGGTCACAGCCTGCACCAGCGCGGTTACCGCCTGCAGCAGGGCGCGGCGCCGCTGAAGGAAAACCTCGCGGCCGCCATCCTGATCCGTTCCGGCTGGCCACGCATTGCAGCCGAAGGCGGGGCGCTGGCGGACCCGATGTGCGGTGTTGGTACATTCCTCGTCGAAGCGGCAATGATCGCCGCCGATATGGCGCCGAACCTGCGCCGCGAGCAGTGGGGCTTCACCGCGTGGCTCGGTCACGTGCCGGCGCTCTGGAAAAAACTGCATGAAGAAGCCGTCGAGCGTGCCGCGGCCGGTCTGGCCAAGCCGCCGCTGTGGATTCGCGGTTACGAAGCCGACCCGCGTCTGATTCAGCCGGGCCGCAACAACGTCGAGCGTGCCGGCCTGAGCGAGTGGATCAAGATCTACCAGGGCGAAGTCGCGACCTTCGAGCCGCGCCCTGACCAGAACCAGAAAGGCCTGGTGATCTGCAACCCGCCGTACGGCGAGCGTCTGGGCGACGAGGCGAGCCTGCTCTACCTCTACCAGAACCTCGGCGAACGCCTGCGTCAGGCCTGCCTGAACTGGGAAGCGGCCGTGTTCACCGGCGCGCCGGACCTGGGCAAGCGCATGGGCATCCGCAGCCACAAACAGTATTCGTTCTGGAACGGCGCCTTGCCGTGCAAACTGCTGCTGATCAAGGTGCTGCCGGACCAGTTCGTCACCGGCGAGCGTCGTTCCCCGGAACAGCGTCAGGCCGAGCGTGAGCAAGCGATCTATGATCAGGCGCCGACCGAGCCGCAAGAGCGCAAGTACAACAAAAACGGCAATCCGATCAAACCGGCTCCGGCACCGGCTCCGGTAATCGAGCAGCCGCGCCTGAGCGAAGGCGGGCAGATGTTCGCCAACCGCCTGCAAAAAAATCTCAAGGCGCTGGGCAAGTGGGTCAAGCGTGAGGGCATCGATTGCTACCGCGTCTACGATGCCGACATGCCGGAATACTCCATGGCCATCGACCTGTATCACGATTGGGTCCACGTTCAGGAATACGCTGCGCCGAAATCCATCGACCCGGAAAAGGCTTCGGCGCGCATGTTCGATGCCCTGGCGGCGATTCCGCAGGCCTTGAACATCGACAAGAGCCGTGTGGTGGTCAAGCGCCGCGAGCGTCAGAGCGGCACCAAACAGTACGAGCGTCAGGCTGCGCAGGGCAAATTCGTCGAGGTCAACGAAGGCGGCGTGAAGCTGCTGGTGAACCTCACCGATTACCTCGACACCGGTCTGTTCCTCGATCACCGGCCGATGCGCATGCGCATTCAGAAAGAGGCGGCCGGCAAGCGTTTCCTCAACCTGTTCTGCTACACCGCGACGGCCAGCGTTCATGCGGCCAAGGGCGGCGCGCGCAGCACCACCAGCGTTGACCTGTCGAAAACCTACCTGGACTGGGCGCGTCGCAACCTGTCGCTGAACGGTTTTTCCGACAAGAACCGCCTGGAGCAGGGCGATGTGATGGCCTGGCTGGAAAATGCCCGTGAAGAGTACGACCTGATCTTCATCGACCCGCCGACCTTCTCCAACTCCAAGCGCATGGAAGGGATCTTCGACGTGCAACGTGACCAGGTGCAGTTGATTGACCTGGCCATGGCGCGTCTGGCGCCAGGCGGGGTGCTGTACTTCTCCAACAACTTCCGCAAGTTCGAGCTCGAACCCAACCTCAGCGAGCGTTATGCGGTCGAGGAAATCACCGCCCAGACCATCGATCCGGATTTTGCCCGTAATGGCAAGATTCACCGTGCCTGGAAAATCATGGCCCGCTGATACGCGGATCCACTCGTAGGAGCGGGCGTGCTCGCGATGGTCCTCAACGATCACGCGTGCATTATTGAATGCACGCGGTACATCGGAGTCCATCGCAAGCCGGCTCGCTTCTGCGGGGCACTGGTCAAATTAGTGGCTAATAGCTATAACTCCACTCAGGGCCAAAGGGCTTTCCTGCACCTGGCGTTTTGAGTCGCGTTTATGTCGTTGCACGCCGTGCGCCCAAAAATCCTGGGTTTTATCAGCGAAGACGTTTCGGCCTGGCTGGTCGCGCTTCTGGTATTGCTCGTCGGCGGGATCCTCACGGGATTGCTGGCCTGGTCGACGCTGAATGTGTTTCAGCATCAACTGCGGCAACGTTTCCAGCTGCTGGCCAGCGAGCGTTACAGCCGTATTGAAGAACGTTTCCAGGATCAGGAGCAGCGCCTCGATGGCCTGCGCCGCTTCTTTACCAATTCCGATGCGGTCTCCCGTGCAGAATTCAACGGCTATACACAGCCGCTGTTGCGCCGTACCCAGGCCTATTCGTTCGCCCAGCGGATAAGGGGCGACCAGCGGGAGGCGTTCGAGCGTCGAGTGCGGGATGAGGGCCTGACGAATTTCACCGTGCGCGAGCTCAACGCTGATGGTCAACTGCAACCGGCCGGCGAGCGTGATGAGTACGTGGTGGTGCTGTACAGCCAGACGCAAAGCAAGCTCGGTGCGCCGTTTGGCTATGACTTGCTGGCCCAGCCCTTGCGGCGCGCGACCCTGGAGAGGGCCGATCAGCATCGCGGCATGGCGGTGTCGCAACCCATGCATCTGGTCAGTATCGAACCCGCCTATGCGCGGGGCGTGCTGCTGGTCGCGCCAGTCACGTTGCGCGATGACCCCGATGCGGTAAACAACAAACCCTTCGGTTATGTCATGGCGGTGATCAGCATGCGCCAGTTGCTGGCCGACGGATTGCCCGAGGCTGAGCGTGACTACCTGTCGGTGCGCATTCTCGATTTATCCACAGACGATCAGCATGAAGTGCTGTTCGAATCGCCCAATGCACCGGCACTCAGTGAATTGTCGACGACTCGCCTGTTACGCCTGGCTGACCATGATTATCAGGTCGATATCCAGCCCAGCGAGGCCTTCCTGTTGGCCAATCATTCGTCAGTGACCACGCTGGTGGTACTCGGCGGTTTGCTCAGTGTGCTGCTCAGTGCCTTGCTGTATGTGCTGGTCAGTCAGCGTCAGCGCGCGTTGAAGCTGGTTGAGCAGCGCACCGGTGAACTGCGCGCCCGCGAGCAGGAATTACGCGGCACCCACGGCCAACTGCGCGGTGTGCTGAATGCCGCGACCCAGGTAGCGATCATCGCCACGGACTTGCGTGGGGTCATCAGCACCTTCAATGCTGGCGCCGAACAGATGCTCGGCTACCGCGCCGCCGAAGTGGTGGGGCACATGACCCTGGAAAACCTGCACCTGCCCCGGGAGCTGGAAGCACGTTCGGCGGAGTTGAGCGCACGTTATGGCAAACCGGTGCCAACCTGCCACGCGATGCTGGTCGAGGGCAGCGTGGAAGGCAATGTAGAGGGCGGCCACGAAGCGCAGGAATGGACGCTCGTACGGGGCGATGGCAGCCACCTGATGGTCAACATGCTGGCGACCCCGGTGCTGGACGAGCAGGGGTTGTGGGTCGGACACCTGGCGGTTTGCATCGACATCACCGAGCGCAAACGCGTGCATGAAGCGCTGGCGGCACGGGACGTATTGTTGAAAAAGCTCAGCGCCCATGTGCCCGGCGGGATCTACCAGTTCAAGATGGAATTCGACGGTCGCTTCAGCGTGATCTACGCCAGCGACGGTATCCGCGAGATCTACGAACTCGATCCGGACGTGCTGTTGCTCAACGCCGAGGCGATCTTCACGCGAATTCATCCCCAGGACACTACCCGGGTCCGTGCCTCGATCCGGGCTTCTGCCGAGACCCTCAGCCACTGGCGCGAGGAATACCGCGTGCAGCTTCCCCAGCGCGGCCTGCGTTGGGTGCGCGGCGAGGCGACCCCCGAGGAGCTGCCCGGCGGCGGTGTGCTCTGGCATGGTTATATCTCGGACATCTCCGATTTGAAGCGGGTGGAAGAAGAGCTGCGCGCGCTGTCTGTCACCGATTCCCTGACTGGCATTCACAACCGTCGCTATTTCCAGGAACGCCTGACCAGCGAAATGGCCCGGGTCGAGCGCGGTGGTGGCGAACTCTCGGTGATCATGCTCGATATCGACCACTTCAAGCGCATCAATGACCAGTATGGTCATGCCGTCGGCGATCGGGTGTTGAAGGCGGTGTGCGAGCGCATCGGCCTGCGGTTGCGCCGCACGGACGTGTTCTGTCGTCTGGGTGGCGAAGAGTTCATGGTGCTTTGCCCGGACATTGGCGGTGAACAGGCTTATCTGCTGGCGCTGGAATTGTGGCAAAGCTTGCGCAGTGCACCGATCGACGAAGTGGGGGTGGTTACCGCGAGTTTCGGGATTGCCAGTTGGCGGGCCGGCGAGGGCGCCGATGCGCTGTTGCTGCGGGCGGACTCGGGGGTTTATGTGGCGAAACAGGAGGGGAGGGATCGAGTGCAGGGCGAGGCGGACTGACCCGACGCAATCCCTGTAGGAGCGAGCCCGCTCGCGATGGTGCATCAGCTACAGAGTTGTCAACTGACACACCATCGCGACCAGGCTCGCTCCTGCACTGGGTTTCGCGGCGTATTACAGCGCCGAGGCGGTCTGCGCCAGTTTTGGCTGGCGATACAGGTCCAGCAGCACCTGATCAAGCACCGACGAGGCGCCAAACGGTGCCTTGTCGTTGAGGATCGCCACCACGGCCCAGGTATTGCCGTTGACGTCGCGGCTGAAGCCGGCGATTGCGCGCACGGTATTCAGGGTACCGGTCTTGACGTGGGCTTCACCGCGCATTGCCGTGGTTTTCAGGCGTTTGCGCATGGTGCCGTCAGTGCCGGCAATCGGCATCGAGCTGATGTATTCGGCGGCGTAAGGGCTGTGCCACGCGGCTTGCAGCATCGAGGCCATTTCCCGGGCGCTGACGCGTTCGGAGCGGGACAGGCCGGAACCGTTTTCCATCACCAGGTGCGGTGCGGTGATGCCTTTCTTCGCCAGCCACTGACGCACCACACGCTGGGCGGCCTTGGCGTCGTCGGCATCGGCGTCGGTACGGAATTTCTGGCCCAGGCTCAGGAACAGCTGTTGAGCCATGGTGTTGTTACTGTATTTGTTGATGTCGCGGATGATTTCCGCCAGGTCCGGCGAGAACGCCCGTGCCAGCACCTTGGCGTCTTTGGGCGTTGGCGCCAGGACATCTTTGCCCTGGATGCTGCCGCCCAGTTCCTTCCAGATCGCGCGCACGGCGCCGGCGGTGTAGGTCGCGTGGTCGAGCAGCGACAGGTAGGTCTGCGAACTGCAGCCTTCTCCCAACTGGCCACCCACGGTCACGGTCACGCTGCCATCGGCCTGGGGCACCGGGTTGTAGCGCACACCACCGGTGCATTGTTTGGAATTGATGGCCTTGACCTGATTGTCGATGCGGATGGTGGCAATCGGTGGCTCCACCGAAACCAATACCTTGCCCGAGTCGTTACGCGCAACGAATCGCAGGGCCTTGAGGTTGACCAGCAACGCATCGGGCTTGACCAGGAACGGTTTGTTTTCGTCGTTGCCGTCGTCATTGAACTCCGGCAGTTGCGGTTGCACGAAGAAGCTCTTGTCCAGCACCAGATCGCCGGTGACCTGGGTCACGCCATTGGCCCGCAGGTCGCGCATCAGCAGCCAGAGTTTCTCCATGTTCAGCTTCGGATCGCCGCCACCCTTGAGGTAGAGGTTGCCGTTGAGGATGCCGCCACTGAGGGTGCCATCGGTGTAGAACTCGGTTTTCCACTGATGGTTCGGGCCGAGCATTTCCAGGGCCGCGTAGGTGGTCACCAGTTTCATGGTCGAGGCCGGGTTGACCGACACATCAGCGTTGAAAACAGTCGGGGTGCCGGGGCCGGTGAGTGGAATCATCACCAGCGACAGGGCGTTGTCCTGCAATTTGCTGGCCTTGAGGGCTTTCTCAACGTTGGGCGATAACGCGGTGTTGATCGGATCAGCGTAGACGGGGAGGGCCAGGGGAAGGAGAAGACCGGCCAGGAGCAATGGACGCAACGATTTGATCATGTGAAATAAAACCCTACAGCCGAGGGGGAAAAGACGAGGGCATGAAAACAAATTCCCTCAGTGGTCATGAAAGTGTCGGCATTATGCCCCAAGGTGTTGTGGCTTGTGCCGTGCCTTGGCCCTCTAATCCGCTATTTTTTACCAATGGCAGGCCTGGCGCCGTTCAGAGGCGGGCAATCGGCGGCTTAAACTGCTAAAGTGCCGCCCGTTATTACTTAAGAGGATTGTTCCAATGGCGACTAACCGTTCCCAGCGTCTGCGCAAAAAACTGTGCGTCGATGAATTTCAAGAGCTGGGTTTCGAGCTGAACCTGGATTTCAAAGAAGATTTGGCTGATGAAGCCATTGATGCTTTCCTCGACGCGTTCCTGAAAGAAGCCATGGAAGCCAACGGTCTGGGCTATGTGGGCGGCGACGACTTCGGTCTGGTTTGCCTGCAGAAGCGTGGTTCGGTGACTGAAGCTCAGCGCGCCGCTGTTGAAGCCTGGCTCAAGGGCCGCAGCGAACTGACCGAAGCAACTGTCAGCCCGCTGATCGACGTGTGGTACCCGGAAAAGCCGATCAATCCGGTAGCTTGATGTTCTGAAAAGCGGCGACCCATGGGTCGCCGTTTTTTTGTAAGCGTCGCGATGAACCTGAAAGCGCTGCGGGGCGTCATGTGTCAAGCGTTATCGTTGACGACCATCGCGAGCAGGCTCGCTCCTACAAGGCTTTGCGCCAGTTCAGAATCAGCAGCGTCACCACCCCCGCGACAATCCCCCAAAACGCCGAACCAATGGAAAACAGCGTCAGCCCCGATGCCGTGACCATGAAGGTGATCAGCGCCGCTTCACGTTCCTTCACCTCGCTCATGGCAATGCTCAAGCCGTTGATGATCGAGCCGAACAGCGCCAGCGCGGCTATCGACAGCACCAGTTCCTTGGGCAGTGCGGCAAACAGGGCCGCCAGCGTCGCACCGAACACCCCGGCGATCCCGTAGAAAATCCCGCACCAGACAGCCGCCGTGTAGCGCTTGTTGCGGTCTTCATGGGCGTGCGGCCCGGTGCAGATGGCAGCGCTGATGGCGGCGAGGTTGATCCCGTGGGAGCCGAACGGCGCCAGCAGCAGCGAGGCGATGCCGGTGGTGGTGATCAGCGGTGAGGCCGGCACCGTGTAACCGTCGGCGCGCAGTACGGCGATGCCGGGCATGTTCTGCGAGGTCATTGCCACGACGAACAGTGGAATGCCAATGCTGATGGTCGCGGCCAGGGAGAAGTGCGGGGTGGTCCAGACCGGTGTCGCCGCTTCCAGGTGGAATCCACTGAAGTCCAGCAGCCCCATCAGTCCCGACAACGCCGTACCGATCAGCAACGCGCCCAGTACCGCATAGCGGGGGGACAGGCGTTTAACCACCAGGTAGGTGAAGAACATGCCCAGCACCAGCGCGGTGCGATGCTGGGCGGCGACGAAAATTTCACTGCCGATCTTGAACAGGATCCCCGCCAGTAATGCAGCCGCCAACGATGCCGGGATTTTTTTCATCAGGCGTTCGAAGCTGCCGGTCAGCCCGCAGATCGTCACCAGCACGGCGCAGGTAATGTAGGCACCAATGGCCTCGCCGTAGCTCACGCCGCCAAGGCTGGTGATCAGCAGGGCGGCGCCAGGGGTCGACCAGGCAATGGTGATCGGCGTGCGATAGCGCAGCGACAGGCCGATGGAGCACACCGCCATGCCGATGGAGATCGCCCAGATCCACGACGAAATCTGCCCGCTGCTCAGGCCCGCCGCTTGCCCGGCCTGGAACATCAGCACCAGGGAGCTGGTGTAGCCGGTCATCATGGCGATGAAGCCGGCGACGATGGCTGAAGGCGATGTATCGGCCCATGGGCGCAGTTGCGTGTGCGTGGCATCGCTCATGACGGTGGTATTCCTTGTTCTGATAAAGATGTCCGCCACACCACAACTCCATTGTGGGAGCGGGCTTGCTCGCGAAAACGGTGTGTCCGTCAGCATCCATGTTGGATGTGCGACAGCTTTCGCGAGCAGGCTCGCTCCCACAGGGATTCTGTGCAAAGGCGGATTCTGCGATTAAGCCTAAACTCAAACGTATCCAATCGTTGCGATACAGCGGAAGCGACAAACAGCCATACAGTCGTGTTGCCACCATTCATTGTGTACAATTGCAGTGTTTTTTACGCGATACTTGCCAGCGACCCACTGTGCCGTATTACAGTCACGGTCAATTCGCCGCAGTTCTCCCGACTCGAGTGCCCATGAACGAACAGTTGCAGCCCCTCAAGAAACAACCGCGAGCAGGCAAAGCCGGCCGCAGCGGTACCCAGGACGATATTGTCTATGCGCATATCTTCGAGGCGATCCTCGAACAGCGCCTGGCGCCCGGCACCAAGCTGAGTGAAGAAGCGCTGGGGGAAATTTTCGGGGTCAGCCGCACCATCATTCGTCGTGCGCTGTCGCGCCTGGCTCATGAAGGCGTGGTACTGCTGCGTCCGAATCGCGGCGCGGTGGTGGCCAGCCCGAGTGTCGAAGAGGCCCGCCAGGTGTTCATGGCACGGCGTCTGGTAGAGCGCGCCATCACCGAACTGGCGGTGCAACACGCTACCGCCGAACAGATTGCCGAGTTGCGCCAGATGGTCAACGACGAGCGCGACAGCTTCTCCCGCGGCGATCGCGGTGCGGGCATCCGTCTGTCGGGCGAATTCCACCTGAAACTGGCTGAAGCGGCGAAAAACGCCCCGTTGATCAGCTTCCAGCGCAGCCTGGTGTCCCAGACTTCGCTGATCATCGCCCAGTACGAAAGCGGCAACCGTTCCCACTGTTCCTACGACGAACACACCCAGTTGATCGACGCCATCGAGGCGCGCAACGGTGAACTGGCAGTGGACCTGATGATGCATCACATGGATCACATCGACAGCAAACTCAACCTCGACGAAGAAAGCGCGTCAGATGATTTGCATGCGGTGTTTTCACATTTGTTGCAGACCAAGAAGCCTGGGCGTTCCACCGCAAAGCTCTGAAATACCGAGGCGGTCTCAAGGACACAAAAAATCCCCCGGTATCTGACGATCACGGGGGATTTTTTTATGCCTGTGAAACCTAGCGCTGATGCACCAGATTCCCCGCCGCATACGTCTGCAGCACGGTCCGGTCATCCCCCAGGGTCATCAACACAAACAGCGTCTCGGCGATGTTATTGGCCTGCTTCAGGCGATAGCCCAGCAGTGGCGTGGCGTTGTAGTCCAGCACCAGGAAGTCGGCGTCCGTGCCCGGCTGCAGGGTGCCGATCTTGTCTTCCAGGCGCAGGGCGCGGGCGCCGCCGAGGGTCGCCAGGTACAGCGATTTGAACGGGCTCAGGCGCGCACCTTGCAGTTGCATGACCTTGTACGCTTCGTTAAGGGTTTGCAGCAGCGAGAAACTGGTGCCGCCACCGACATCGGTACCGATGCCGACATTGAGCTTGTGCTTCTCGGCCATCGGCAGATTGAACAGGCCGCTGCCGAGGAAGAAGTTCGAGGTCGGACAGAACGAGATGGCCGAGCCGGTTTCTGCCAGGCGCGCGCACTCGTCATCGCACAGGTGCACGCCGTGGGCAAACACCGAGCGCTCGCCCAGCAACTGGTAGTGATCGTAGACGTCCAGGTAGCCCTTGCGCTCCGGGAACAGTTCCTTGACCCACTCGATTTCCTTGAGGTTCTCGCTGATGTGGGTCTGCATGTACAGATCGGGGTATTCGGTCAGCAACTGGCCAGCGAGGGTCAGTTGTTCCGGGGTGCTGGTCGGCGCGAAGCGCGGGGTCACCGCGTAGTGCAGGCGGCCCTTGCCGTGCCAGCGCTCGATCAGCGCCTTGCTTTCGACGTAGCTGGACTCGGCGGTGTCGGTCAGGTAATCCGGGGCATTGCGGTCCATCATCACCTTGCCGGCAATCATCCGCAGGTCCAGCTGTTCGGCGGCTTCGAAGAACGAGTTCACCGACTGCGGGTGCACGCTGCCGAACACCAGTGCGGTGGTGGTGCCGTTGCGCAGCAGTTCCTTGATGAAGATGTCCGCGACCTCATCGGCGTGGGCCTTGTTCGCGAATTGGCTCTCGCACGGGAAGGTGTAGGTGTTGAGCCAGTCCAGCAGTTGCTCGCCATAGGCGCCGACCATGCCGGTTTGCGGCAGGTGGATATGGGTATCGATGAAGCCCGGGGTGATCAGGGCATCCTGGTAATGGGTGATCTCGATGTCCGCCGGCAGGGTCGGCAGCAAGTCGCTGGCGTGGCCAAGGGCGCTGATCTGGCCGTTATCCACCACCAGCAGGCCGTCCTCGAAATACTCGTAGGAGGCTTCGATCCCGACTTCGGCGGGGTCGGCAATACTGTGCAGAATGGCGGCGCGGTAGGCTTTGCGAGTCAAAGGCATGGTCATTCTCTATTTATGAAGCTCATCAGTTTGAGGCTTTCAGTTTTGTGGCCTGACTGCGGCGCGACACGGGCAGCAGTTTGGCAATCGGTTCGGCGTTGGCAGTCTGTTGGCCGAAATTGGCGTTATAGGTGGCGATAATTTCGCCGGCGATGGAGATGGCGATTTCCACAGGCAACTTGCCTTTGACTTCGCCGATGCCCATCGGGCAGCGCATGCGTTGCACGACGCTGCTGTCGAATCCGCGGTCGCGCAGGCGATGTTCGAACTTCACGCGCTTGGTCTTCGAGCCGATCAGGCCGAAGTAAGCAAAGTCATTGCGTTTGAGGATCGCGGCGGTGAGTTCCAGGTCGAGCTGATGGTTGTGGGTCATGACGATGCAGTAGCTGCCGGCGGGCAGGTCGTCGATTTCGTCCACCGGTTCTTCGCTGACAATCTTGCGCACGCCGTGGGGGATCTGCTCGGGGAACTCCGCATCCCGCGAGTCGATCCAGCGCACCCGGCAGGGCAGGCTGGCCAGCAGCGGCACCAGTGCGCGGCCGACATGGCCGGCGCCGAACACGGCGATCTGCGCCTGGACCTGGCCCATCGGTTCGAACAGCAATACGGTGGCGCCACCGCAGCACTGGCCCAGGCTCGCGCCGAGGCTGAAGCGCTCCAGATGGGTGTCCTGCTTGCCGCTGGCGAGCATCTCGCGGGCGATCTGCATGGCCTTGTATTCCAGGTGCCCGCCACCGATGGTGTCAAACGTCTGGCTGGCACTGATGACCATCTTCGAACCGGCATTGCGCGGCGTCGAGCCGAGCTCTTCGATGATGGTCACCAACACGCAGGGTTCACCGCGGTTTTTCAGGTCGGCGAGGGCGTCGATCCAGTTGTACATGTTCACCTCGACATCTTCGTTGTCTGTTCGGGCCTCTTCGCTGGCAAGCCAGCTCCCACAGGGTTTGCGTCGATCGCATAAGCGCGATTCAGCGCCTGTCTGTGGGAGCTGGCTTGCCAGTGATGGCAGCGCCTCGGGCTTAGAGCGGAGCCAACTCGGTTTCAGCCTCGACAGCCTTCGCCACCTTCAACTGGCGCATCTGCTCACAGCCCCACAACACGCGCTCCGGGGTCGCCGGTGCGTCGATTTTCGGTTGATGCTTGTAGTCGCCCAGGCTTGCCACGGCGTCCTTGATTGCACACCACGCGGCGATACCGAGCATGAAGGGCGGTTCGCCCACGGCCTTGGAGTGGAACACCGTGTCTTCCGGGTTCTTGCGGTTTTCCACCAGCTTCACCCGCAGGTCCAGCGGCATGTCCGCCACGGCCGGGATCTTGTAGCTGGCCGGGCCGTTGGTCATCAGCTTGCCTTTGTTGTTCCAGACCAGCTCTTCCATGGTCAGCCAGCCCATGCCCTGGATGAAACCGCCCTCGACCTGGCCGATGTCGATCGCCGGGTTCAGCGAGGCGCCGACGTCGTGCAGGATGTCGGTGCGCAGCATCTTGTATTCGCCGGTCAGGGTGTCGACCAGCACTTCGCAGCACGCCGCGCCGAAGGCGAAGTAGTAGAACGGACGACCACGGGCCTGGCTGCGGTCGTAGTAGATTTTCGGGGTCTTGTAGAACCCGGTGCTCGACAGCGACACCTGGGCGAAATACGCCTGCTGGATCAGGGCTTCGAAGGTCAGGATGTGATCGCGAACCCGCACGTGGCCGTTGTGGAATTCCACGTCTTCTTCGCTGACCTTGTATTGCCGCGCGGCGAATTCCACCAGGCGCTGCTTGATGGTTTCGGCGGCGTTCTGCGCCGCCTTGCCGTTCAGGTCGGCGCCACTGGAGGCGGCGGTCGGCGAGGTGTTCGGCACTTTATCGGTGTTGGTCGCGGTGATCTGCACGCGGTCCATTTCCACCTGGAACACTTCGGCCACGACCTGCGCGACTTTGGTGTTCAGGCCCTGGCCCATTTCGGTGCCGCCGTGGTTCAGGTGAATGCTGCCGTCGGTGTAGACATGCACCAGCGCGCCGGCCTGGTTGAGGAAGCTGGCAGTGAAGGAAATGCCGAATTTCACCGGGGTCAGCGCCAGGCCTTTTTTCAGGATCGGGCTGTTGGCGTTGTAGCGGCGGATCGCTTCGCGGCGCTCGGCGTACTGGCTGCTTTCTTCCAGTTCGGCGGTCATTTCCTCGAGCATGTTGTGCTCGACGGTCTGGTAGTAGTGGGTGACGTTGCGCTCGGTCTTGCCGTAGTAGTTGGCCTTGCGCACGGCCAGTGGGTCGAGGGCCAGATGACGGGCGATGGCGTCCATCACTTCTTCGATGGCGACCATGCCTTGTGGACCGCCAAAACCACGGTAGGCGGTGTTCGACGCGGTGTTGGTCTTGCAGCGGTGACCGTTGATGGTCGCGTCGCCCAGGTAATACGAGTTGTCGGAGTGAAACATCGCCCGGTCGACGATCGAGGCCGACAGGTCCGGTGAGCAGCCACAGTTGCCGGCCAGTTCCAGGGCGATGCCGTGCAGGCGGCCGGTGCTGTCGAAGCCGACGTCGTACTCGACATAGAAGGGGTGACGCTTGCCGGTCATCAGCATGTCTTCGACGCGCGGCAGGCGCATCTTGGTGGGCTGTCCGGTCAGGTGCGCGATCACCGCGCACAGGCACGCCGGGCTCGCCGCCTGGGTTTCCTTGCCACCGAAACCGCCACCCATGCGGCGCATGTCGACGACGATTTTATTCATCGACACATCCAGCACTTCGGCCACCAGTTTCTGCACTTCGGTGGGGTTCTGGGTCGAGCAGTAGACGATCATGCCGCCGTCTTCGGTCGGCATCACCGAAGAGATCTGGGTTTCCAGATAGAAATGCTCCTGGCCGCCGATGTGCAGCGTGCCCTGGATTCGATGTTCGGCGGTGGCCAGCGCAGTGGCTGAATCACCGCGTTGATGAGTGTGGCTGTCGAGTACGAAGTGACGCTTGCGCAGGGCTTCGACCACATCCAGCACCGGCTCCAGATCTTCGTATTCAATGATCGCGGCCATCGCCGCCTTGCGCGCGGTTTCCAGGTCTTTCGCGGCAACCGCGACCACCGGTTGACCGACGAACTGCACCGTATCGATTGCCAGCAGCGGGTCGCCCGGCAACAGTGGGCCAATGTCTTTCAGGCCCGGCACGTCTTCGTGGGTGATGGCAATGCGCACGCCTTCAAAGGCGTAGCACGGCGCGGTGTCGATGCTGATGATCCGGGCGTGGGCACGGTCCGACAGACGGGCGTACACGTGCAACTGGTTCGGAAATTCCAGGCGATCGTCGATGTACTGCGCTTCACCGGACACGTGCTTGGCGGCGCTGTCATGCTTGACGCTGCGGCCGACACCGGTGGTCAGGTCCTTGGCGAACAGTTCAGCCAGTTCGGCCTGGGTCTTCTCTACGGCGTGATGATTAGACATAAGCGGTCACCCGAGTCTCGATGTGCGGTGTTTGCAGTTCGATGAAGTATTTGCGCAGCAGGTTCTGCGCGCTGAGCAGGCGATATTCCTTGCTGGCGCGGAAGTCCGAGAGCGGTGTGAAATCTTCGGCCAGGGCCGCGCAGGCACGTTCGACCGTGGCGCTATTGAAAGGCGCGCCAAGCAACGCGGCTTCACAGGCGGCGGCACGTTTCGGAATGGCTGCCATGCCGCCGAAGGCCACGCGGGCGTCGGCGACCACACCATTTTCCAGACGAATGTTGAAGGCGGCACACACTGCCGAAATGTCATCGTCCAGGCGCTTGGAGACTTTGTAGGCGCGGAACAGTTTTTCGGCGCTGGCGCGCGGCACGATGATCTTCTCGATGAACTCGCTTTCCTGACGGGCAGTGACGCGGTAATCGATGAAGTAATCCTCCAGCGCCAGGGTGCGGCGGGTTTCGCCCTTGCACAGGACGATTTGCGCGCCGAGGGCGATCAGCAGGGGTGGCGAGTCACCGATGGGCGAGGCGTTGCCGATGTTGCCGCCCAGGGTGCCCTGGTTGCGGATCTGCAAGGAGGCAAAACGTTGCAGCAATTCGCCGAAGTCCGGGTACTCGGCTTTCAAGGCGTCGTAGCAGTCGGAAAGGGCTGTGGCGGCGCCGATTTCCAGGCGATCCTCGAAGCGCTCGATGCGTTTCATTTCGGCGACGTTACCGACGTAAATCATCACCGGCAGCGTGCGGTGGAACTGGGTGACTTCCAGCGCCAGGTCCGTGCCGCCGGCTAGCAGGCGGGCCTGTGGATAAGCGTCGTAGAGGTCAGCCAGGTCAGCCACGGTCAGCGGCACCAGGCAACGTTTGTCGCCACTGTTGAGTTCGCCGATATCGGTCGGGGCAATGGCTTTGAGGCGGGCAATGGTTTCGGCTTCACGGGCGTCGAACTGGTCGGGCTGTTTAGCGCAGCAGGACTGTTGGGCCGCTTCCAGGATCGGGCGATAGCCGGTGCAGCGGCAGAGGTTGCCGGCCAGGGCTTCGTGGGCTTTATGGGTGTCGGGTTCGTCGCTGTTCTTTTGCAGGGCGAACAGCGACATGACGAAGCCGGGCGTACAAAAGCCGCACTGTGAGCCGTGGCACTCGACCATGGCTTTCTGCACGCTGTGCAGCTCGCCTTTGTGCTTGAGGTCTTCGACGCTGATCAATTGCTTGCCGTGCAGGGACGACACGAAGGTCAGGCACGAGTTGAGGCTGCGATAACGGATGTGTTCGCGACCCTCGTCATCCGTTTGCAATTCGCCGACCACCACGGTGCAGGCGCCGCAGTCACCGCTGGCGCAGCCTTCTTTGGTGCCGGGTTTGCCCACATGGTCGCGCAGATAGTTGAGCACGGTCAGGTTCGGGTCCAGGGCGTGCTCGCTACGGAGTTCCTGGTTTAGTAAAAACTGGATCACGGAAGGCCTCGCAGACTCATTATTGTTGTTAACCGACTTGATCCGAATTTAGCAGGTCTGACTTTTCGGTCAATGATTTTCTGACTTAAAGGTCAGGAAATTGCATTTTGTCGATCGACAACCGGTTTCTTCATTATTGACCCTTGCGGGATAGCCTGCTTTTTTGCGCGAATCGTGCCAAAAACCACCGGGCGGGCCCTGCGCCATGTCGTATCAATTGCGCTACACTGCGCCGCCTGTACAGATCGAAGAGTTTGAAGGGACAACCATGACGTTCAAGGCGCCGGACAGCCTCGCCGAGCAAATCGCTCACCACCTCGCCGAACGCATCATTCGCGGCGAAATGAAGCCCGGAGAGCGCATCCAGGAGCAGAAGGTCACGCTGGCGCTCAACGTCAGTCGCGGCTCGGTTCGCGAGGCCCTGCTGATCCTTGAACGCCGGCACTTGATCGCGATCCTGCCGCGACGTGGCGCCCATGTCACCGAACTCACCGCGCACAAGGTGCAGAGCCTGTGCACGCTGATGAGCGAGATGTACATCCTGCTGGGCAATGCCGTGGCCAATGGCTGGCAAGTCCAGGCCGACCTGGCGCCATTCGTGCAGATCCAGCAGCGCCTGAGCAGCGATTTCCAGTGCCAGGACATTCGCAGCTTCGTCGATGACAGTTTCAGCGTGATGCGCGCTGCGTATCCGTTTGCCAACAACCCGTACCTGCAGGAAACCGTCGAGAACCTGCAGCCGGCCATGAGTCGGGCGTATTTTCTCGCCCTGGACCAGCGCAAAGCGTCGATGAGCGAGTTTCTGGAGCTGTTCGAACGCTTGCTTGCCGCCGTGATCGCCCGTGACTTTGCGCAGATTCGCCTGGTGCTGACGGCTTACGCCCAGCGCAGTTGCGATCTGGTGGTCTCTGCCCTGACGGACGCTTAAGCGTGCGGCTCAAGTGCATCAAGCTGGCGGGGTTCAAATCCTTCGTCGATCCGACCACGGTGAACTTCCCCAGTAACATGGCGGCGGTGGTCGGGCCCAATGGTTGCGGCAAGTCGAACATCATCGACGCCGTGCGTTGGGTCATGGGCGAGAGCTCGGCCAAGAACCTGCGCGGCGAGTCGATGACCGACGTCATCTTCAACGGCTCCACCAGCCGCAAGCCCGTGAGCCAGGCGAGCATCGAACTGGTGTTCGATAACTCCGACGGCACGCTGCTCGGTGAATACGCTGCTTACGCGGAAATTTCCATTCGGCGCAAAGTCACCCGCGACAGCCAGACCACCTACTACCTCAACGGCACCAAATGCCGGCGCCGTGACATCACCGATATTTTCCTCGGCACCGGCCTCGGCCCGCGCAGCTACTCGATCATCGAGCAGGGGATGATCTCCAAGCTGATCGAATCCAAGCCCGAAGACCTGCGTAACTTCATTGAGGAAGCGGCGGGCATCTCCAAGTACAAGGAGCGTCGGCGCGAGACTGAAAACCGCATCCGCCGCACCCACGAAAACCTGGAGCGCCTGACCGACCTGCGCGAAGAGCTCGAACGCCAGCTCGAACGCTTGCACCGTCAGGCCGAGGCCGCCAAGAAGTATCAGGAGCTCAAAGGCGAAGAGCGGCAGCTCAAGGCCCAGCTGTCGGCCCTGCGTTGGCAGGATCTGAACGCTCAGGTCGGCCTGCGCGAAGCGGTCATCGGCACCCAGGAGATCAGTTTCGAGGCGCTGGTGGCCGAGCAGCGTAACGCCGATGCCAGCATCGAGCGTCTGCGCGACGGGCACCATGATCTTTCCGAGCGCTTCAACCTGGTGCAGGGGCGCTTCTATTCGGTCGGTGGCGACATCGCCCGGGTCGAGCAGAGCATCCAGCATGGTCAACAGCGCTTGCGCCAGTTGCAGGATGATTTGAAGGAAGCCGAGCGCGCGCGTCTGGAAACCGAGTCTCACCTGGGCCACGACCGCACCTTGCTGCTGACCCTCGGCGAAGAGCTGGACATGCTCACCCCCGAGCAGGAAGTCACCAGCGCTGCCGCCGAAGAAGCCGCCGCCGCGCTGGAAGAGTCCGAAACCACCATGCACGGCTGGCAGGAGCAGTGGGACACCTTCAACCTGACTGCCGCCGAACCGCGACGTCAGGCCGAAGTTCAGCAGTCGCGAATCCAGCAACTGGAAACCAGCCTTGAGCGTCTGGCTGATCGCCAAAAGCGTCTTGGCGAAGAGCGCGCCTTGTTGTCGGCGGACCCGGAAGACGCGGCGATCATGGAACTCAGCGAGCAACTCGCTGAATCCGAGGCGACCCTTGAGGATTTGCAGACCAGCGAAGAAGCTCAGGTCGAAAAGCTAGAGCAGTTGCGTCAGCAATTGCAGCAAGCGCTGACGGCGCAGCAGCAGGCCCAGGGCGATTTGCAGCGCCTCAACGGTCGACTGGCCTCCCTGGAAGCCTTGCAGCAAGCCGCCCTCGATCCGGGAACCGGCACCACCGAATGGTTGCGTGAGCAGAACCTGGCCGATCGCCCGCGTCTGGCCGAAGGGCTGAAGGTTGAAGCGGGTTGGGAGCTGGCGGTGGAAACCGTGCTCGGTGCCGACCTGCAAGCCGTGCTGGTGGATGATTTCAACGATTTCGATCTGTCCGGGTTTGCCCAGGGCGATCTGCGTTTGCTCAGTCCCGCGACCGATGGCGTGCGCGTGCCCGGCAGTTTGCTCGACAAGGTCGAGGCGCAGATCGATCTGTCGCCGTGGCTGGGGCAGGTCAAACCGGTGGACAGCCTCGAACAGGCATTGGCCTTGCGTGGTCAGTTGGCGGTCGGCCAGAGTCTGATCAGCCGCGACGGGTACTGGGTCGGTCGGCACTTTTTGCGGGTGCGCCGCGCCAGCGAAGCGGAAAGCGGCATGCTGGCCCGAGGGCAGGAAATCCAGAAGCTGGGCCTTGAGCGCGAAGAACGCGAAGCCGCGGTCGAAACCCTGGAAACCGAATTGCAAAACCTGCGGGCGCAGCAGCGTCAGCAGGAAAACGGACGCGAACACTTGCGTCGATTGCTGCAGGACGAGGCTCGTCAACAAGGCGAATTGAAAGCCCAGTTGTCGGCCGGAAAAGCCAAGGCCGAGCAGTTGACCTTGCGCCGCACGCGTCTTGATGAAGAAATCGAGGAGTTGGGCGAGCAACGGGCCCAGGAGCACGAAAACATCGGTGAAGCGCGCATCCAGTTGCAGGAAGCCCTCGACGCCATGGCGCTGGACACTGAGCAGCGTGAGTTGCTGCTGGCCCAGCGCGACAGCTTGCGTGAGCGTCTTGACCGGGTGCGGCAGGAAGCGCGGCAGCACAAGGATCACGCTCATCAATTGGCGGTACGCCTCGGATCGCTCAAGGCCCAGCACGATTCGACGCGCCAGGCACTGGAACGTCTGGAGATGCAGTCCGAGCGCCTGACCGAAAAGCGCGAGCAGTTGAGCCTCAATCTGGAGGAGGGCGAGGCGCCGCTTGAGGAGCTGCGCCTGAAGCTTGAAGAACTGCTCGACAAGCGCATGACCGTCGATGAAGAACTCAAGATCGCGCAGATCGCTCTCGAGGATGCCGACCGCGAGCTGCGCGAGGCCGAGAAGCGCCGTACCCAGGCCGAGCAACAATCCCAGCTGATTCGCAGCCAGCTAGAAACCCAGCGCATGGAATGGCAAGCCCTGACCGTGCGGCGCAAGGCATTGCAGGACCAGTTGCTGGAAGACGGTTACGACCTGCACGGCGTACTCGCCACGCTGACACCTGAAGCCAACGAGAAAGACGCCGAGGAAGAACTGGAACGCATCGCGGCGCGGATTCAGCGCCTGGGTGCCATCAACCTCGCGGCCATCGACGAATACCAGCAACAATCCGAGCGTAAACGTTACCTGGATGCGCAGAACGATGATCTGGTTGAAGCGCTCGACACCCTGGAGAACGTGATTCGCAAGATCGACAAGGAGACCCGTAACCGCTTCAAGGATACCTTTGATCAGATCAATGGCGGTTTACAGGCACTTTTCCCAAAAGTTTTCGGTGGAGGCCGCGCGTATTTGGAACTGACGGGCGAAGATCTACTCGATACAGGGGTGACGATCATGGCGCAGCCGCCAGGAAAGAAGAACAGCACCATCCATTTGCTCTCCGGTGGCGAAAAAGCCCTGACCGCATTGGCCCTGGTTTTTGCGATCTTCAAGTTGAATCCGGCGCCGTTCTGCATGCTCGACGAAGTTGACGCACCACTGGATGACGCTAACGTTGGACGCTACGCACGATTGGTCAAAGAAATGTCGCAGACCGTGCAGTTCATCTATATCACCCACAACAAGATCGCCATGGAAATGGCCGAGCAATTGATGGGGGTGACGATGCATGAGCCTGGTTGTTCGCGACTGGTAGCGGTGGATGTCGAGGAGGCGATGGCGATGGTGGACGCCTGATGACGGCGTGTATCAGGGTAGACAAGACGTTTTACTGGCCTGGACTTGCTGGCCAATCGACATAATCGCTGAAGCCAGCGTGACAAGCGGTGTAAAGTTACCTTTGGTCGTGCTAGTTTAATGTCAATTTTTCGTATACGTGGGCAAAACGCCTGTCAGAACATAGAGTTGGCGCCACGTTTTAAAGCGGTTTACAGGTTGTAAACCCCTTATTTTTCAGCATTTTTTATAGAGGCACGGGATTACATGGAAATCGGTCTGCGCGAGTGGCTGATCGTCATCGGCATTATTGTCATTGCCGGTATTCTTTTCGATGGCTGGCGCCGTATGCGCGGCGGCAAGGGAAAACTGAAATTCCGTCTTGACCGAAGCCTGTCCAACCTGCCGGACGAGGACACCAGCGCCGAGCTGTTGGGCCCGCCTCGAGTGCTGGACACCCACAAGGAACCGCAACTGGACGAGCAGGATCTGCCGTCGGTGAGCATGCCGGCCCGCGAACCGCGTGAATCGGGTTCCAAGCGCGGCAAGCGTGGTCATGGCGAACCTTCGCAAGGTGACATGAACCTCAGCCTGGACCTGGATGGCGGCCCGAGCTTCAGCAGTCGCGACGACGATTTCGTCGAAGACGCCAAGGCAGCCCCTGCGGTCAGCGACAAGGATCATCCACAAGCCGAAGAAGTGCTGGTCATCAGTGTGATCTGCCGTGACGCAGCCGGCTTCAAGGGCCCGGCCCTGTTGCAGAACATTCTGGAAAGCGGCCTGCGTTTTGGCGAAATGGACATCTTCCACCGTCACGAAAGCATGGCGGGCAACGGTGAAGTCCTGTTCTCCATGGCCAACGCGGTGAAGCCGGGTGTCTTTGATCTGGACGACATCGATCACTTCAGCACGCCGGCGGTGAGCTTCTTCCTGGGTCTGCCAGGCCCGCGCCATCCGAAGCAAGCCTTCGACGTGATGGTGGCGGCGGCACGCAAATTGTCCCAGGAGCTGAACGGCGAGCTCAAGGATGACCAGCGCAGCGTGCTGACGGCCCAGACCATCGAGCACTACCGTCAGCGTATCGTCGAGTTCGAACGTCGCGCCCTGACCCAGAAACGCTAGGATCGCTGTTGTGGCGAGGGAGCTTGCTCCCGCTCGGCGGCGTAGCCGTCGTAAATCTGCAAACTCGTCGTACCTGGCACAATGAGGTGGATGGCCTTGGGGCCGCTTCGCGGCCCAGCGGGAGCAAGCTCCCTCGCCACAATCTCCATTGCCTTGAGCGAGTGTGATTAAGAATATTGAGCAGCCTCGGCTGCTCTTTTGCTTTATGAGAGAACACCATGACTGCCGCCAAAAACCGCATTCTAGAGCTGCGCGCCGAGCTGGATCAGCACAACTATCGCTATCATGTGCTGGACGAGCCGAGCATTCCGGACGCCGAATACGATCGGTTGTTCAACGAGCTCAAGGCGCTCGAAGCCGCCAACCCGGAACTGATCACCAGTGACTCGCCAACTCAGCGAGTGGGCAGCGCGGCGCTGTCGGCGTTCACTCAGGTGCGCCACGAAGTGCCGATGCTCAGCCTCGGCAACGCCTTCGAAGAAACCGACATGCGTGAATTCGACCGCCGGGTGACCGAAGGGCTGGATCTGCCGGCCGGTGATCTGTTCGGTGGCGGCGCGGCGGTCGAGTACAGTTGCGAGCCGAAGCTTGATGGTCTGGCGGTCAGTTTGCTGTATCAGGACGGCGTACTGGTACGTGGCGCAACGCGCGGCGACGGCACCACCGGCGAAGACATCAGCGTCAATGTGCGCACCGTGCGCAACATTCCCCTCAAGCTGCACGGCACCGGCTGGCCGGCCACGCTGGAAGTGCGCGGCGAAGTGTTCATGTCCAAGGCTGGTTTCGAGCGGCTCAACGCCACGCAACTGGAAGTGGGTGGCAAGACCTTCGCCAACCCGCGTAACGCGGCGGCGGGTAGCCTGCGTCAGCTGGATTCGAAGATCACCGCCAACCGCCCGCTGGAATTCTGCTGCTACGGCATCGGCCAGGTGTCCGCCGATATCGCCGATACGCACATCGGTAACCTGCAGCAGCTCAAGGCCTGGGGCATGCCGATCAGTCATGAGCTCAAGCTGGCGAACGGCATCGACGCATGTCTGGATTACTACCGTGACATCGGTGAGCGGCGCAACGCACTGCCTTACGAAATCGACGGCGTGGTGTTCAAGGTCAACAGCATTGCCTCCCAGCGCGAACTGGGTTTCCGCGCTCGCGAACCGCGTTGGGCCATCGCCCATAAATTTCCGGCCATGGAAGAGTTGACCGAGCTGCTCGACGTCGAATTCCAGGTCGGACGCACCGGCGCCGTCACACCCGTGGCCCGCCTGAGGCCGGTCAAGGTGGCGGGTGTTACCGTGGCCAACGCGACGTTGCACAACATGGACGAAGTCGCTCGCCTGGGGCTGATGATCGGCGACACCGTGATCATCCGCCGTGCTGGCGACGTGATTCCGCAAGTGGTTCAAGTCGTGCTTGAGCGTCGTCCGGACGATGCGCGGCCGGTTCATATTCCCCAGCAATGCCCGGTGTGCGGCTCCCATGTCGAGCGCACGCAACTGATCAAGCGCAGCAAGGGCCGCGAGACCGTCAGCGAAGGCGCGGTGTATCGCTGTGTCGGTCGACTGGCCTGTGGCGCGCAACTGAAGCAGGCGATCATTCACTTCGTTTCGCGTCGTGCGATGGACATCGAAGGCCTGGGCGAGAAGAGTGTCGAGCAACTGGTGGATGAAGGTCTGGTGAGTTCGCCGGCCGATCTGTACGCCCTGACGTTCGAGCAGATCGTGGATCTGGAAGGCTTTGCCGAGCTGTCGAGCAGGAACCTGCTTGGCGCCATCGAAGACAGCAAGAAGCCGGGTCTGGCACGGTTCATTTATGCCCTGGGGATTCCCGATGTCGGCGAGGAGACAGCCAAGGTGCTGGCGCGCTCCCTGGGTTCGCTGGAGCGGGTGCAGCAAGCGCTGCCGCAAGTGCTGACGTACTTGCCGGATGTCGGGCTGGAAGTCGCCCACGAGATTCACAGCTTCTTTGAAGACGAGCATAACCGGCAAGTGATCGCCAATCTGCTCAAGCATGGATTGCAGATACAGGATCAGGGCGAACTGGGCGCCGAATTTGCCGCCAGCACGACATTGGGCGGCTTTCTCGACAAGCTGAACATTCCTTCGGTCGGGCCGGGCGGAGCACAAAAGCTCGCCGACAAGTTTGGTACGCTGCAAGCGGTCATGAGTGCCGACTGGCTGGATATGCGTCAGGCGTTGCCGGAGAAACAGGCCAGCTCGGTCCGCGAATTTTTTGCGATCGAGGAACATCGCCAATTGGCCGAGGCTGCCGAAAAACAACTGGCCGACTTCGGCATGCATTGGCACAGCGAGAAGAAGGTCGTCGAAGGCTTGCCGCTGGCCGGTCAGACCTGGGTGCTGACGGGCTCGCTGGAGCTGATGAGCCGCGATGTGGCCAAGGACAAGCTCGAAAGCCTTGGCGCCAAAGTGGCGGGCTCGGTGTCGGCCAAGACCCATTGCGTGGTCGCGGGGCCGGGCGCCGGGTCGAAATTGACCAAGGCCAATGAGCTGGGGCTGAAAGTGCTGGATGAAGAAGCGTTTGTCGGGTTCCTGAGCAGGCACGGTATTTCAGTCTGACGCCATTCGCCGGCAAGCCGGCTCCTGCAAGGACGACGCAATTCTTGCAGGCGCGGGCTTGCCAGCGAAATCGGTATCAGTCCCTTTGAAAGTCACGGGAACGATCGACGGCCAATCATGATCTAGTCTTGGCAAGCCCCAGGGAGAGATCGTCATGTACCGCTACTTCGACCAGCTCAGCTCGCGCATCGCTGCGCCTGTCATCGGCGAAAGCTCACGCAATAGCAAGGTCTGGCCGTGTCGTTGCGGGCAGTCATTGTTCTTTCGCAACAGCCAGTGCCTGGCCTGTTCGGCGGCGTTGGGTTATCACCCTCGGCTCAGTCGTGTCTCTTCATTGCAACCAGGCGCGCAAACTGACACCTGGTTGCTCGACGCCGCCCCTGCCGCCGGCGTGTTCCGTCGGTGTGCCAATCTCGACTCCCCGGCGGCCTGTAACTGGCTGCTGCCCGCCAATGATCGCGATGCCTTGTGCATGGCCTGTAGCCTCAATCGCACCATCCCTGATCTGTCATTGGCCGAAAACCATGAACGCTGGTGCAAAGTCGAAACTGCCAAGCGGCGCCTGATCGCGCAGTTGGTCAGCCTCGGATTGCAGGTCATCCCGAAAACTGTCGACGAGGACACCGGCCTGGCCTTTGACTTTATCGGCGTGAACCTCGAGGGCAAGCCACCGACCACGGGCCATGCCAACGGCTTGATCACGCTGGATATCAATGAGGCCGACGACGCCCATCGCGAACGGGTACGCGTGCAAATGCACGAGCCCTATCGCACCCTGCTCGGGCATTTTCGTCACGAAGTCGGGCATTACTACTGGGACCGGTTGATCGCCGGCCGCGATTGGCTCGAAGCCTTTCGCGGCCTGTTCGGTGACGAGCGCGCCAGCTATGCCGAGGCCCTGGAGCAGCATTATCAGCAAGGTGCGCCACTCGACTGGCAGCAGTTTTACGTCAGCGCCTACGCCACCATGCATCCCTGGGAAGACTGGGCGGAAACCTGGGCTCACTACCTGCACATGATGGACGCGGTGGATACCGCGCTGGGGTTTGGCATGAGTGCCCGGGAAATGGATTTCGACTACCAGCCGTTCCCTTCAAGCACCCTCTATGATCCGCAGCATCCCGGTGCCGAGGCGTTCCTGTCCTTCGTCAATGCCTGGATCGAGCTGGCCGGCATGCTCAATGAACTGTCGCGCAGCATGGGGCAGCCGGATTTTTACCCTTTTGTATTGCCGCCGGCGGTGATCACCAAGCTGCATTTCATTCACCTGGTCATCCAGCGCGAGGGCGGCAGGGCAGACGAGGTGCTGCAGGACCTGTAGGAGCGAGCTCGCTCGCGTAGAACGTGAACGCGACGCTTACCTCCAGGCAACACACGTCACCGTCAACGTCTATCGCAAGCAAGCTCGCTCTTGCACGGGCTGATTTTTATCGTTGGCGCATGTCCTTGACCGGACTGATATTTTTTATCCGAAACCAACGGTTGTAACTTCGCCGCAGATAGGTACAATGGCGCGGCTCGCCGTCAGGTGAGCGTCGTTATGGTGACCCCATCGGTCCCCCCGCAACGATCAGCCGTGAACCCGGTCAGGCCTGGAAGGGAGCAGCCGCAGCGGTGACATTGTGTGCCGGGGTGTGGCTGGTGGGGTTGCCTCCATAACGCACCGCGAGCCCTCTCTCGCGTTATCTATTCGAATACCCTCTTTATTGCGCTGCCATGGATTTTGTCCATTGCGGCTTGTCATCGTTCGTGATTGACAGATCAGGCATAAATAAAAAGGAGGCCGACCTGTCGTACCAGACAAGTCGGCCTCCTTTTTTATTTTTCTGCCACTAAGGCTTGGACAAGGCCTGGTCAACCGCTGCAATCAGCTTTCCCAGGTCCTTTGGGGTGGCTTTATGAATGACTTCGAACAAATACGCCCGCTGTTCGTCTTCATCGCCCAAATCTGCGAAAAAGGCTTTCAGCTTCACGCCCAGCACGTCGGCTAACTGGAACAGGACATCCACGCTGGGGGTATAGGTGCCGGTTTCGAAGCGGCTGATGGTTTTGGGGTCAAAACCGGTTCTTTCGCCAAGTTCAGCCTGAGTAAGCCCCGCGACCTTGCGGTAGCGCCGGATGGCTGGACCCAAACTTGAAATTTGCATTGCTCAATTCCCATTTAGAATCAAGAACTTAACGATAGATTTTTGCATTAGACAACCGCATGATCCATCACCTTGCTTTGCAAAATGTGATGTGTTTCGTAGAATTGCCGGTCAGTTAGGGCTTTCAGTGACCGGTTTTCAGAAGTTTGAATAATGTGAAAAAGCCAGCATGGCACGCGCTCGCACGGTTGCGTACGCGTTAAACCGGCTCTGAAAACCTGCCGAATTTACCATTGTTGACGTTGCTCCCTTAAGCGGGTTCCATCGCCAGCAACAGCGAGTCTGACTCATGGATGAGAAGTACCGCAGGGCGGTCGATGCCGCTGCTATTTTTTCCGAGACCGATCTCTCCGGCCGGATTACCCACGTCAACGATCAGTTCTGTGCAGTCTCCGGCTACAGCCGTGAGGAACTGCTCGGGCAGAACCACCGCATGCTCAATTCGGGCATGCACTCCACCGAGTTTTTTGCCGGCATGTGGCGCACCATCGCCCTGGGTAACGTGTGGAAGGGCGAAATCTGCAATCGCGCCAAGGACGGCAGCCTGTATTGGGTCGAAAGCACCATGGTGCCCTTGCTCGATAACGCCACCGGGCGGGTCGAGCGTTATGTCTCCATTCGTTTCGACATCAGTGAAAAGCATAAACTGCTGCATTCGCTGCAATGGCGGGTCGGGCACGATGTGCTGACCGGATTGCCCAATCGCGCGTATCTCTCGGACATGCTGGACCAGGCGCTGGAGTTCTCGCGCCAGGAGAGTATTCCGCTGGCGGTGTGCATGCTCGATCTCGATGGCTTCAAGGCCGTCAACGATAGCTACGGGCATGCCAGTGGCGATCTGTTGCTGGTGGAAGTGGCCCGGCGCCTGCGCGGCATCGTGCGTGGCGAGGATGTGGTGGCGCGGCTGGCGGGTGACGAATTCGTGCTGATACTGCGTTATGTGCGCGACTTGCCGGACCTGCGTGCGGCGTTGAACCGGGTGCTGGGGATCATCTCGGCGCCGTACTCGCTGCATGGCAAGGACGTCAACGTGTATGCCAGCATCGGCGTCACTCTGTTCCCCCACGACAACGCAGATGCCGAAACCCTGTTGCGCCACGCGGATCAAGCCATGTATGTGGCCAAGCAGAGCGGGCGCAAGCGGTTTCATTTGTTCGACGTGTCACGGGACCGCGAGGGCAGGGCCAAGCACCAGACCGTCGAGCGGGTGCGCCAGGCACTGGCCGCCAATGAAATGCGTCTGCATTTCCAGCCCAAGGTCAACATGCGCCGTGGCGAGGTCGTCGGTTTCGAAGCGCTGCTGCGCTGGGAGCATCCGCAGGACGGCCTGGTGGCGGCGAAGGAGTTTCTGGCGCTGGTTGAAGAGACGGACCTGATCATCGATATCGGTGAATGGGTGATGGATCAGGTGCTGTCGCAACTGGATCGTTGGCAACAGGCCGGGCATGACTGGCCGGTGAGCATCAACATTGCCGCGCGGCATTTCCAGCGGGTGGATTTTGTCGAACGGCTCGCCAGCCTGCTGGCGCGACATGCGCGGGTCGCACCGCAACGGCTGGACCTGGAAATCGTCGAGTCGGTCGCCATCGAGAACATTCAACACGTCAGTGATTGTTTGCGCGCCTGCCAGGCGCTGGGGGTGCAGTTCTCACTGGGCGATTTCGGTACCGGTTATTCATCCCTGAGCTACCTCAAGCGCCTGCGCACCCAAACCATCAAGATCGACAAGTCATTTGTGCGCGACATCCTGCATGACCGCGACGACCTGGCCCTGACCACCGCGGTGATAGGCCTGGCGCGGGCGTTTGGTCGGCAGGTGATCGCCGAAGGGCTCGAAAGCGCCGAGCATGGTGAGTTATTGCTGCAACTGGGCTGTGAAGTGGCGCAGGGCTATTACATTGCCCGGCCAATGCCGCCTGCAGACATACCGGACTGGGTCGCCGGTTTTGTCGTGCCAGCACAATGGCGGGCTCTGGAAGTCAGTCGCTGAATTCTGTGAGAACGAAGGTGCCCGCTGCCACAGGTTATGGGGCGAGTTCGGATCTACCGCCGATGTAGAGCCGAATGATGTCGTCGATCTCGCCGGACATTTTCATGCGCAGCAAGGTGCGCAGAATCCTTTGCACCGGCACCTCGGGGGCGTTGCGCACGTAGCAGCCCACATGCTGGACCTGCAGCACCGCGACACTCTGCAGTTGTTGCTCCGGCATCAGGCGCTGATTGAACCATTCCAGCGACCATTGATTGCTGACGGCATACCGATTGCGTCCCGCCTGGAGCTTTTCCAGCACCTGTTCCTGGTTGCGCGCGTCGTCGCGGTGCAACTGGTTGTTATCGAACAGCGGTTGCAGCGTCGGGTAGCTATAGCCGAGCACGGTGCCGATGGACTGGTGCGATAAATTCGCCGGCGTCACCGAAGCGGGGCCAGGAGGGCGACTGACCAGGATGTCGGGCTGGGTCCAGAGCGGGATGCTCCAGATATAGTCGCCGGACTGGTTTGGCATCCAGGACTGCGCGGCATAGCAGCGGATATCGACTTCGCCCTGTTCCATGGCGCTCTGAACCCGGGTCCGGGGCAATACATGAAACTCCGCCGGGACGCCGACCTGGGTCGCGAGGCTGAGCATGACGTCGTACAGAATGCCCTGGGTCGGCCGCCCACGGTCCAGTTGCAGCATCGGCATCGCCCAACTGTCGGGTACCACAAAACGCAACGGCGCATCGGCGGCCGCTCCGTTCAGGCTGATCAACAGCAGTGCCCCCAAGGCCAACCGCATAAATGCTCCGATGTATCTTTGAAACAAAAAGCCCCCAAAGTGCAGCTTAGCCAGATTAGACGAGCGCACCGGATGCAATTTTGGCCTTGCTCCGCTAGCATTAGCCGCTTCAGCTTCCTTCGTTGCGACGGTTTTCGATGAGTTATCAGGTTCTTGCACGTAAATGGCGTCCGCGCTCGTTCCGCGAAATGGTCGGCCAGACCCATGTGCTCAAGGCTCTGATCAATGCCTTGGACAGCCAGCGGCTGCACCACGCCTACCTGTTCACCGGTACGCGCGGGGTCGGCAAGACCACCATCGCGCGAATCATTGCCAAATGCCTGAACTGTGAAACAGGTATCACTTCAACGCCTTGTGGCGAATGCTCGGTGTGTCGCGAAATCGATGAGGGCCGTTTCGTCGACCTGATCGAGATCGACGCCGCGAGCCGCACCAAGGTCGAGGACACCCGCGAACTGCTCGATAACGTGCAGTACGCGCCGAGCCGCGGACGCTTCAAGGTCTACCTGATCGACGAAGTGCACATGCTCTCCAGCCATTCCTTCAATGCGCTGTTGAAAACCCTCGAAGAGCCGCCACCCTACGTCAAGTTCATCCTGGCGACCACTGACCCGCAGAAACTTCCTGCAACGATTCTCTCGCGGTGCCTGCAGTTCTCCCTGAAGAACATGACCCCGGAGCGCGTTGTCGAGCATTTGACCCATGTGCTGAGCGTCGAGAACGTGCCGTTCGAAGACGATGCACTGTGGCTGCTGGGCCGCGCCGCCGATGGGTCGATGCGTGACGCCATGAGCCTGACCGATCAGGCGATTGCCTTCGGTGAAGGCAAGGTCATGGCCGCCGATGTGCGGGCGATGCTCGGGACCCTCGATCATGGGCAGGTCTACGACGTCCTGCATGCCCTGATTGAAGGTGATGCCAAGGCCTTGCTCGAGGCCGTTCGTCACCTGGCCGAACAAGGCCCGGACTGGAATGGCGTGCTCTCGGAAATTCTCAATGTGCTGCACCGTGTCGCCATCGCTCAGGCCTTGCCTGAGGGCGTCGACAACGGCCATGGCGACCGGGACAGGGTGCTGGCACTGGCCCAGGCGTTGCCGGCCGAAGACGTGCAGTTCTATTACCAGATGGGACTGATCGGCCGTCGCGACTTGCCCCTGGCGCCGGACCCCCGAGGCGGCTTCGAAATGGTGCTGCTGCGAATGCTCGCTTTCCGGCCCGCCGACACCGCGGATGCCCCGAGGCAAACGCTAAAGCCAGTGGGGATCAGCCAGGCCACAGTTGATTCCGCCAAATCCGTGGCTGCCGCGCCCGTTGTTGCGCCGGTAGTCGCTGCGGCAGTTGCACCTCCGGCGCCCGCGCCTGTCGTCACTCCGGTAGCGCCGCCTGAGCCGGTCGCGGTGCCCGAGCCCGAGCCCGAGCCCGAGCCGGTGGTCGAGGCGGTCGTGGTCGAAGAAGTGGTCGACCTGCCGTGGAATGATCCGGTCGAGCCGGCAAACGTTCAGCAGCCTGTCGTCGAGCCGGTACTGGAAACCGCCAGCGAGCAACCGGAATTGCCGCCGATGCCGTTGCCGACGCCCGACAGCGTGGTGCCGGACGCGCCGGAGTGGGTCGCCGCACCGATTCCGGAGCCTTCCGTGGCCGAGGTCGATGCCGCCACACCCGGCATGGATCTGGACGACGAGCCGCCGCTGGATGAGGATTACATCGAGCCGGACATGGATTCCGCCTACAGCTACCTCGACGAACTGGCCAGTGAGCATGCCGCCGAGCCTGCTGCCGAACCGGAGCCCGAGCCTGCCGCCGCGCCGGCCACGGGACTGGCCCTGCAATGGCTGGAACTGTTCCCGAACCTGCCGATCTCCGGCATGACCGGCAGCATCGCCGCCAACTGCACGCTGATCGCCGTTGATGGCGACCATTGGCTGTTGCACCTGGACCCGGCCCACAGCGCCCTGTTCAACGCCACCCAGCAACGCCGCCTCAACGATGCGTTGAATCAGTACCACGGGCGTACTCTGACCCTGACCATGGAACTGATCAAGCCCGAGCAGGAAACCCCGGCCCAGGCCGCGTCGCGCCGGCGTGCCGATCGCCAGCGCGAGGCCGAGGAGTCGATCCATGGCGATCCGTTCATCCAGCAAATGATGCAGCAGTTCGGTGCGGTGATCCGTAACGATACTATTGAACCTGTCGAAGCTCTGGTCAGTCAGGGCTAATAACTGAGGGCGTTCGGTCAGCAAGGCCGGGCGCTGTTTTTATCCAAGTACTTTTGAGGTGATTCCCATGATGAAAGGTGGCATGGCCGGCCTGATGAAGCAGGCACAGCAGATGCAGGAAAAAATGGCCAAGATGCAGGAAGAGCTGGCCAATGCCGAAGTCACCGGTAAGGCTGGTGGCGATATGGTCACCGTGGTGATGACCGGTCGTCACGACGTCAAGCGCGTGACCATCGACCCAAGCCTGGTCGAAGGCCTGAGCGAAGATGACAAGGAAATGCTGGAAGCGGTGTTCGCCGCAGCAGTCAACGACGCTGTGCGCAAAATCGAAGCCAACAGCCAGGACAAAATGTCCGGTATGACCGCTGGCATGCAACTGCCACCGGGCATGAAACTGCCGTTCTGATTTCGTCTTCGGGCGCCAGATGAGCTACAAGAAATGCCAGGCATCGAGCCTGGCATTTTTGTTTCCGGCTTCCCGGGATGGCGTCGACCCGGTAAAACTGAACAATCATCGAACGCGCCACCGCCACAAAGGTCTTCTCCCTAACCACTGAATTCAACGATCAAGGAGACGCTGCCATGTCCGACCCCATGCCCCTCAACCAACGTATCGTCCTGGCCTCGCGCCCTGTCGGCGCGCCAACGCCGGAGAATTTCCGCCTGGAGCGGGTCGCGCTGCCCGAGCTGGCTGACGGACAGGTGCTGCTCAAGACCCTTTATCTGTCGCTGGACCCTTACATGCGCGGGCGCATGAGTGACGCGCCGTCCTACGCCGCGCCGGTGGAAATCGGTGGCGTGATGACTGGCGGCGCTGTCAGCCGCGTCGAGCGCTCGCTCAATCCGAAGTTTCAGGAGGGCGATCTGGTGGTCGGCGCCACGGGTTGGCAGAGCCACAGCATCAACGACGGTCGTAGCATCATGCCTCTGCCGGCGGGTCTGCCGAGCCCGTCGATGGCCCTGGGCGTCCTCGGCATGCCGGGCATGACCGCATACATGGGATTGATGGACATCGGCCAGCCCAAGTCCGGCGAGACGCTGGTGGTCGCGGCCGCGTCGGGTGCGGTCGGCTCGGTGGTCGGGCAGGTGGCGAAGATCAAGGGCCTGCGTGTGGTGGGCGTGGCCGGTGGCGCCGAAAAGTGCCGCTATGTAGTCGAAGAGTTGGGCTTCGATGCCTGTATCGATCACAAGAGCCCGACCTTCGCCGATGAGCTGGCCCAGGCCTGCCCCAACGGCATCGATATCTATTATGAAAACGTCGGCGGCAAGGTATTCGACGCGGTCGTGCCACTGCTCAATCCCAAGGCGCGGATTCCGCTGTGTGGGCTCATTGCGTCGTACAACGCCAGCGAGGCGCCGAGCGGCCAGGATCGCCTGCCGCAATTGCAGCGCACACTGCTGACCAAGCGCGTGCGAATTCAAGGCTTCATCGTCTTCGACGATTACGGTGACCGTCAGCCGGAATTTGTCAGCGCCATGGCGCCGTGGGTGCGCGATGGCAAGATCAAGTTCCGCGAAGACGTGGTCGATGGTCTGGAGCAAGCGCCCGAGGCATTTATCGGTCTGCTGGAAGGACGCAACTTCGGCAAGCTGGTGGTTCGGGTCGCCAAAGACTGACGCCGCAATTTGACGCTAATCAGAGGCGCGGGTATAAACCGCGTCTCGTTGTTTTGTCGGATTTTTCCCCCATGAGCTTCAGCCCTTTGATTCGCCAACTGATCGATGCCCTGCGAATTTTGCCAGGTGTCGGTCAGAAAACCGCCCAGCGCATGGCGTTGCAGTTGCTCGAACGTGATCGCAGCGGCGGCTCGCGCCTGGCACTGGCCTTGAGTCAGGCCATGGAAGGCGTCGGTCATTGCCGTTTGTGCCGCACCCTGACTGAAGATGACCTCTGCCCGCAGTGCGCGGACACCCGCCGTGACGACACCTTGCTCTGCGTGGTGGAAGGGCCGATGGATGTCTATGCCGTGGAGCAGACCGGGTTTCGCGGTCGCTACTTCGTGCTCAAGGGCCACCTGTCGCCACTCGACGGGTTGGGGCCTGAGGCCATCGGCATTCCGCAGTTGATGGCGCGGATCGAGGAGGCGGGTACGTTTACCGAAGTCATTCTCGCCACCAACCCGACGGTGGAAGGCGAAGCGACCGCCCATTACATCGCCCAGTTGCTCAGCAGCAAAGGCCTGATCGCCTCGCGCATCGCCCATGGCGTGCCGTTAGGTGGCGAGTTGGAGCTGGTGGATGGCGGGACGCTGGCGCATTCGTTTGCCGGGCGTAAGCCGATCAGCTTGTAATGTGTGTCGTTTGGGGTGACGCCATCGCGAGCCTGCTGGCGATAGCGTCGCCTCGGTCCCCTTGATTCACACAATCCTGTTGAAAACCAAGCAAGCGCTCGGTTAACGTCGGCGAACCCTTCAGTGGAGTTCGCCGATGTCTGCCTTTCAGGAATACTTCGACCCCAGCCACCAATTGGTCCGCGACAGCGTCAGACGTTTCGTCGAGCGCGAGATTCTTCCGGACATTGACCAGTGGGAAGAAGCTGAAAGCTTCCCCCGCGAGCTCTACCTCAAGGCCGGTGCGGCGGGCATCCTAGGCATCGGTTACCCCGAGAGCCTGGGAGGTAGCCACGAAGGCGATCTGTTCGCCAAGGTCGCCGCCAGCGAAGAGTTGATGCGCTGTGGTTCGGGTGGCCTGGTGGCGGGGCTTGGCTCGCTGGACATCGGCCTGCCACCGATTCTCAAGTGGGCCAGGCCTGACGTCCGTGATCGGGTTGTGCCACAGGTGTTGTCTGGCGAGAAAATCTGCGCCCTGGCCGTCACCGAACCCGGTGGCGGTTCCGATGTTGCCAACCTGCAAACCCGTGCCGTGCGTGACGGCGACGTTTACCGGGTCAGCGGCAGTAAAACCTTCATCACCAGTGGCGTGCGCGCGGATTTCTACACAGTCGCGGTGCGAACCGGTGAGCCGGGTTTCGCCGGCATCAGTCTGTTAATGATCGAAAAGGGCACGCCCGGTTTCAGCGTAGGGCGTCAGTTGAAGAAAATGGGGTGGTGGGCGTCAGACACTGCTGAATTGTTCTTCGATGATTGCCGGGTGCCCGTAGGCCATTTGATCGGCGGCGAGAACATGGGCTTCGCTTGCATCATGGGCAACTTCCAGAGCGAGCGCCTGGCCCTGGCCTTGATGGCCAACATGACGGCCCAGCTGGCGCTGGAGGAAAGCCTGAAATGGGCACGGGAGCGTGAGGCCTTTGGCAAGCCCATCGGCAGGTTCCAGGTGATCAAGCACCGCCTCGCCGAAATGGCCACGGCACTGGAAGTGTCGCGCGAATTCACCTACCGCCAGGCCGCGAAAATGGCCGCGGGGAAGAGTGTGATCAAGGAAATTTCCATGGCCAAGAATTTTGCGACGGACACGGCGGATCGCATCACCTCGGACGCGGTGCAGATTCTGGGTGGCATGGGTTACATGCGCGAAAGCCTGGTGGAGCGGTTGTACCGGGATAACCGGATACTTTCGATCGGCGGCGGTACGCGGGAAGTGATGAACGAGATTATCAGCAAGCAGATGGGGCTCTGAGGC
Organism: Pseudomonas moorei; assembly: GCF_008801475.1. Classification (GTDB taxonomy): domain Bacteria; phylum Pseudomonadota; class Gammaproteobacteria; order Pseudomonadales; family Pseudomonadaceae; genus Aquipseudomonas; species Aquipseudomonas moorei. The sequence continues at coordinate 361,857 of NZ_VZPP01000004.1, forward strand.
TTGCGGTGTAACGACTGACGCCATCGCTGGCAAGCCAGCGATGGCGTCAGTGCAGGCGCCGCTTACCTGTCCGTCAGCGCAAACTGCGTCAGGCAGAACGTCGGAATCCCCATGTCTTCCAGGCGCTGCGAACCGCCCAGCTCCGGCAAATCAATGATCGCCGCCGCTTCATGCACCCGTGCCCCCATGCGCCGAATCAGGTTCGCCGCAGCAATCAGGGTGCCGCCGGTGGCGATCAGGTCATCGAACATCACCACCGAATCGCCTTCGCAAAGACTGTCCGCGTGCACTTCGAGGAAGGCTTCCCCGTATTCGGTCGCATAGCCTTCGGCCAGCACATCGGCGGGCAGTTTGCCTTGCTTGCGGAACAGCACCAGCGGCTTGTTCAACTGATAGGCCAGCACCGAACCGATCAGGAAACCACGGGCATCCATGGCGCCGATGTGGGTGAAGTCAGCCTCGACGTAACGGTGGGCGAAGCTGTCCATCACCAGGCGCAGGGCCGTGGGCGACTGGAACAGCGGGGTGATGTCGCGAAAAATCACCCCCGGCTTGGGGAAGTCGATCACGGGGCGAATGAGGGATTTGATGTCGAAGGAGTCGAAGGCCATCGTCAAGGTGTCCTGGCAGGGCTGCAAACGGCGAAGTATACCCGCGGCTGAAAGGGTTCGCTCAACCGCGGATCGAGATCAGCCGTCGATGGAGCCGCCGGCCAGCGCACAGAGCTGGATCGGATCGAGAATCTGGATCTCCTTGCCTTCAGCGGCGATCAGTTCGTTCTGCTGGAAGCGCGTGAACACCCGCGACACGGTTTCCACCGCCAGGCCCAGGTAATTGCCGATTTCATTGCGCGACATGCTCAGGCGGAACTGGTTGGCCGAGAAACCACGGGCACGGAAACGTGCCGACAGGTTGACCAGGAAGGTCGCGATGCGTTCGTCGGCCGTCTTTTTCGACAACAACAGCATCATCTGCTGATCGTCACGAATCTCGCGACTCATCACCCGCATCAGCTGGCGGCGCAGCTGCGGCAGTTGCAGGGCCAGTTCGTCGAGGCGTTCGAAAGGAATCTCGCACACCGACGTGGTTTCCAGCGCTTGCGCCGACACCGGATGTTTCTCGGTGTCCATGCCCGACAATCCAACCAGTTCACTCGGCAAGTGGAAACCGGTGAGCTGTTCTTCGCCGGCATCGCTCAGATTGAACGTTTTCAGCGCACCGGAGCGTACGGCGTAAACGGAGTCAAAGGTGTCACCCTGGCGAAACAGAAACTCGCCCTTTTTCAGCGGGCGGCCACGTTTGACGATTTCGTCCAGGGCATCCATGTCTTCCAGGTTCAGTGAAAGTGGCAAACACAGCGGGGCCAGGCTGCAATCCTTGCAATGGGCCTGATTATGAGCGCGCAACTTTACTGGCTCAGACATTTCTTCAATCCTTGTGGGAAAACACGCATAAGACGTAAGGGTAACCCACCGAAGGACATTGAGGCCAGCGTACGGCGGATTTGCCGTAAGGGCTTAGATCACACGGGAAAACCGTTGGCGATTGTGATGTTCCAGATACGCATCAAAAACCATGCACACCGAACGCACCAGCAGGCGGCCGGCAGGCAGTACGGTGATCCTTTCACTGTCGAGTTCGATCAGGCCATCCTTGGCCATGCTCTGCAACTGAGGCCAAAGTTCGCCGAAATAACCCTGAAAATCGATATTGAAGTCGCGCTCGATCTGGGCGAACTCCAGGTTGAAAGTGCAGATCAGTTGCTGAATGACCGCACGCCGCACCCGATCATCGGCGTTGCACAGCAGGCCGCGGCTGGTGGCCAGTTGTGAAGAGGCCAAAGCGTTCTGGTACTGATTCAGGTCGCTGCTGTTCTGGCAGTACAGGTCGCCGATCTGGCTGATGGCCGACACGCCCAGCCCGATCAAGTCGCAATGCCCGTGGGTGGTGTAGCCCTGGAAGTTGCGTTGCAGGGTCGATTCTTCCTGGGCAATCGCCAGTTCATCGTCGGGCAGGGCGAAGTGGTCCATGCCAATGTAGCGATAACCGGCAGCGGTCAGTTGTTCGATGGTGCGCTGCAGCATTTCCAGCTTCTGCGCCGGTGTCGGCAGTTCGTTGCTGTTGATCCGTCGCTGCGGCAAGAAGCGCTCCGGCAGGTGTGCGTAGTTGAATACCGAAAGACGATCCGGTTGCAGGTTGATGACTTCTTCGACTGTGCGGGCGAAGTTGTCCGGGGTCTGTCTCGGCAGGCCGTAAATCAGGTCGATGTTGATCGAACGAAACTGCAGGGTGCGAGCGGCGTCGATCACCGCGCGGGTTTCTTCGAGGCTCTGCAGCCGATTGACGGCGCGTTGCACCGCCGGGTCGAGGTCTTGCAGGCCGATGCTGACGCGGTTGAATCCCAGCTCACGCAGCAAGCCCATGGTCGACCAGTCGGCCTCGCGTGGGTCGATCTCGATGCCGTAGTCGCCGGAATCGTCGTCCAGCAAATTGAAGTGTTTGCGCAAATGCGCCATCAGCTGGCGCAATTCATCGTGGCTGAGAAAGGTGGGCGTGCCACCACCGAAGTGCAGTTGCTCGACTGTTTGCGCGGGGTCGAGGTGGCAGGCGATCAACTGGATTTCCTGCTCCAGGCGCTGCAGGTAGGGCAGGGCGCGGCCACGATCCTTGGTGATGACTTTGTTGCAGGCGCAGTAGTAGCAGATGTTGGCGCAGAACGGCACATGCACATACAGCGACAGCGGGCGCTGGGCCTTGCGGCTGTCGCGCAGGGCGTGAAACAGGTCGAAGGTGCCAACCTGGCTATTGAATTGTACGGCGGTCGGATAGGAGGTGTAGCGCGGTCCCGCCAGGTCATAACGGCGGATCAGATCGGTATCCCAACGAATGGCGTCGAGCATCATGCGGGCGTTCCCCCGGATAGGCTGGCAGTACCGGCGAGTCTAGGGTCTGCGTCGTTGAGGCATCTTGATTTGCGTCAAGGGTCAGGATTCGTGTTGTCGTTGCGGCCCTCATCGCCGATCTAATGCCCCATGAGCCAATGCTGATGCGGCCCCGGCAAGGTCCAGATGCCGAACAGTATCACCAGCAATCCTCCCGCCATGCGCACGCTGCGCTTGCGCAACAGCGCCGTCACCCGCTCGGCCGCCAGCCCCGTGGCGAGCAGCACCGGCCAGGTGCCCAACCCGAACGCCAGCATCAGCAACGCACTGTCGAGCGCATTCCCCTGACTGGCGGACCACAACAAGGTGCTGTAAACCAGGCCGCACGGCAACCAGCCCCAGAGCGCGCCCAACAGCAGCGCACGGGGCACGCTCGACACGGGCAACAGTTTGTTGGCAACCGGCTGGATATGCCGCCACAGGCCGCGCCCGAGGCTTTCGATGCGGGTCAGGCCGCTCCACCAGCCCGCGAGGTACAGGCCCATCGCGATCAACAGCAAACCGGCGAGCACCCGCATGAACATCGCCGCCGGACTGTTGGCCACCGCCCAGCCCGCCAGACCGATCAGCAGGCCGGCGGTGGCATAGCTGAGAATTCGCCCAAGGTTATAAGCCAGCAGCAGGCGAAAGCGTCGGCTGCGCTGTTCCTTGGGGATCGCCAGGGTCAATGCGCCCATCAGGCCGCCGCACATGCCCAGGCAATGACCGCCACCGAGCAGACCCAGAATCACCGCCGACACCAGCAGTGGCGCCAATTCAAGCATGGGGCGGTGCCTTGTCGTCGGGGTTGGCGGCATGACTGCCGGCTTCGTCGACTGCGGCGGTGTGGTTCGGATCCTGGTCGTCGAACAGGATGCTGTGGGCCGGGCCGTCGAGGTCGTCGTACTGCCCGCTGTCGACCGCCCAGAAGAAGATGTAGACAGCGATGGCCACGATCAGCAGGGCAGCCGGGATCATCACGTAAAGAGCTGGCATCTGGACTCCATGCCCGTTGCGGCTCAGGCCGGCAGCGGACGGGTTTGTGGCGTGCTGCTGGTGGCGGGCGCGCTCGGCAGGCGAGTCAGGCGCAGCGCGTTCAGCACCACGGTCAGGGAACTGATGGACATACCGACCGCGGCCCATACCGGAGTGATCCAGCCGAGGGCGGCGAACGGCAGCATGAGGCCATTGTACAGCCCGGCCCACAGCAGGTTCTCGATGATTACCCGACGGGTGCGCCGAGCCAGGCTGAAGGCCTGCACCAACGCGTCGAGTCGATTGGACAACAGCACCGCGTCCGCACTGGTTTTCGCCAGATCGGTGGCCGAACCCATGGCCACGCTGATGTCGGCAGCAGCCAGCACCGGTACGTCGTTGACCCCGTCACCGAGCATCAACACTTTGCGACCTTGCTGGTGCAGCTGTTGCAGGACTTGCAGTTTGTCGTCCGGGCGCAAGCCGCCGCGGGCTTCGTCGATACCGAGTTCGGCGGCGACACTGGCGACCATCGGCGAGCTGTCGCCCGACAGCAGCAAGGTGCGCCAGCCACGCGCCTTGCAGGCATCCAGCAGGGCGCGGGCATCGGCACGCAAGCGGTCGTCGAGGACCAGCCACGCCAACGGCCCCTGGCTATCGCCGAGCAACAGCCATTGCCCGGCTTCATCCGGCATCGACGGCAGGGTGGCGCCACTGAGTTCGCAGACAAAGCCGGGTTGCCCAATGCGCAAACGCTGTTCGCCGACCCGTCCTTCGAGGCCGAGGCCGGGCGTGCTGTGCACGTCTTCGGCGGCCAGTGGCGCACGACCAAAGGCGCGGGCAATCGGGTGTTCGGAGCGGTTTTCCAGCGCGGCGGCGAGGCTCAGGCATTGATCGCTGTCGAGGACGCCGAGGGGGCGGATCGAGCGCAGCGTCAGGCGTCCTTCGGTGAGGGTGCCGGTCTTGTCGAAAATCACTGTATCGATCTGGTTCAGGCCTTCGAGCACATGGCCGCGCGTCAATAACAGCCCCAGCTTGTGCAACGTGCCGGTGGCCGCGGTGAGCGCCGTCGGCGTGGCCAGGGACAGGGCGCATGGGCAGGTTGCAACCAGCATCGCCAGGACAATCCAGAATGCCCGCGACGCATCCAGCTCCCACCACAGCAAGCCGATCGCGGCGGCGGCGATCAGTGACAGCAGGAGGAACCATTGCGCCGCGCGGTCGGCGATTTCCGCCAGTCGCGGCTTTTCGGCCTGAGCGCGGTCCAGCAGGCGGACGATGGCGGACAGACGAGTGTCCTGACCCAGGGCCTGGACTTCCACGGTCAACGCACCTTCGACGTTCAGGGTGCCCGCGGTAACTGCATCGCCTGTGGTCCTGGCCTGCGGCAGGTATTCACCGGTGAGCAGCGATTCGTCGATGCTCGACTGGCCTTCGAGGATCTTGCCGTCGGCCGGGAGAACCGCGCCGGGGTGCACCAGCACCTGGTCACCGACGCGCAGTTCGCTGAGCAGGATGCGTTCGCTCTGACCGTCGGCACTCAGGCGCAGGCACGAGGCCGGTAGCAGATTGACCAGCTGTGCGGTGGCGGCGGCCGTGCGTTCCCGGGCGCGACGTTCCAGATAACGCCCCGCCAGCAGGAACAGCGCGAACATGCCGACGGCGTCGAAGTACAGCTCACCCACGCCGGTGATCGAGGTCCAGATGCCGGCGATGTAGGCACTGCCAATGGCCAGCGACACCGAAACGTCCATCGTCAGGTGGCGAGTGCGCAGGTCGCGCATGGCCCCTTTGAAGAAGGGCGCGCAGCTGTAGAACACGATCGGGGTGGTGAGGAACAGCGCAACCCAGCGCAGGATCGTGTGCAGCTCCGGGCTGAGGTCGATGTTGAATTCCGGCCAGGTGGCCATGGTCGCCATCATCGCCTGGAACCACAACAATCCGGCGACACCCAACTGACGCAGGGCCAGACGGTTTTCGCTGGCCAGTTGTTCGCTGGCGCGGTCGGCCTGATAGGGGTGGGCGGCGTAACCGATGTGGCGCAACTCGCCGAGCACCTGACTGAGTGGCAATTGGGCATCGGCCCAACGGACGTGCAGGCGATGGTTGGACAGGTTCAAGCGCGCTTCGGCCACGGCCGGCAGCGCACGCAGATGTTTCTCGATCAGCCAGCCACAGGCGGCACAACTGATGCCTTCCATCAACAGCGTGGTTTCGGCGAGTTCGCCTTCGTGGCGGACAAAGGGTTGCTGCACATCCGCGCGGTCGTACAGCGCGAGTTCGTCCACCAGTTGCACCGGTAGCGCTTCGGGGTTGGCCGACGCTTCGCTGCGATGCTGGTAATAGCTTTCCAGTCCACCGGCGACAATCGCCTCGGCCACCGCCTGACAGCCCGGGCAGCAGAACTCGCGGGTTTGCCCCAGGACCGCCGCGGTGAAACGGCTGCCGGCCGGGACGGGCAGGGCGCAGTGGTAGCAGGGGATTGGGGTGGTCATGTCGGTCGTTATGAAAACCAATGTGGCGAGGGAGCTTGCTCCCGTTCGGCTGCGAAGCAGTCGTAATGCTGAATACTCGCAATTTCTGAAAAACGGGTCCGCAGGTTTCAGGGGCGCTTCGCACCCCAGCGGGAGCAAGCTCCCTCGCCACACAGAAGGTTTGTTATTTTTTCAGGTCTTCCGCGCCTTGCAGTGGCTCGTCACCGAGCAGCAGATCCTTGTCATGGCTGACCAGTTCTTCTTCGAACAGGCGCCATGTGTGGTCATCCTGGGTGCCGAGCAATTCGACAAAGCGCCGGCCTTCGATCTTGTCGCTCAACTGGCCGATATAGCGACCCTGTTCGGTTTCACTGCGGGTCAGGACAATCTTGCGGTCCTTTTCCGGCTGGGTCGGCGAGATCAGGTTCAGATCCACGGTTTTCGGCTGGCTGTTGCCGCTCAAGCGCAGGTCGACTTCCCCCGTCACGTCATCCAGGTGAAGGTTGGCACGCATCTTTAGCGTCTGCGCCAGCAGTTCACGGTCGAGGGAACGGTTGATGCCTTTGCCGGCCTCGTAGTAGTTGTCGTTGACCAGGTTGTCCGGGTGGTTCACCGCAATGGTCACCATGGACAGGGTCAGGGTCACCGAGCAAGTCAGAATCCCGATGATGATCCACGGCCAAAGGTGCTTGTACCAGGGGCTTGCGGCGTTTGCTGCGGGCATGTTCAGTCTCTCAACGATTTTGGGGGCCGATGAATCGGCTCTTGGCTTCTACGTGGATGCTGGCGTCATCGGCATCCTTGAGGATGAATTTCACCTCGTTGGTGCTCGACGGCAGGTGTTCTGGCGCCACGGACAGTTCGGCCGGCTGGCTGATGATGTCCCCGGCCGCCACCTTGATCTCGCGCCGGCCTTGCAACTTCAGGTCCGGCAAGCCGGTGGCTTCCAGCACATAGGTGTGGTCGCGCTGATCCTTGTTCATGATCTTCAGGCTGTAGACGTTTTCGATCCGCCCTTCGGCGTTTTCACGGTACAGCACGCGGTCCTTGCTGACGTCGAAACCCACCAGCGAACGCATGAAAAACGCAGTGACCAGCAAACTGATCATCGCCAGCAGCACCACGGCGTAGCCGATCAGGCGCGGACGCAGTTTATGGGTTTTCTGCCCGGACAGGTTGTGCTCGGTGGTGTAGCTGATCAGGCCGCGCGGGTATTCCATCTTGTCCATGATGCTGTCGCAGGCATCGATGCACGCGGCGCAACCGATGCACTCGATCTGCAGGCCGTCGCGAATGTCGATGCCGGTCGGGCAGACCTGAACGCACATGGTGCAGTCGATGCAGTCGCCCAGGCCCTGGGCCTTATAGTCGACGCCTTTTTTGCGCGGGCCACGGCTTTCGCCACGACGTGGATCGTAGGACACGATCAGCGTGTCCTTGTCGAACATCACGCTCTGGAAACGTGCGTACGGGCACATGTAGATGCACACCTGCTCGCGCAACCAGCCGGCATTGCCGTAGGTGGCGAGGGTGAAGAAGCCGACCCAGAAATACGACCAGCCATCGGCTTCGCCGGTAAAGAAGTCGATTACCAACTCACGGATCGGCGAGAAGTAGCCGACGAAGGTCATGCCGGTTACAAAACCGATCAGCAGCCACAGGGCGTGCTTGCTGAATTTGCGCAGAAACTTGTTGGCGCTCATGGGCGCCTTGTCGAGCTTGATGCGCTGGTTGCGGTCGCCTTCGGTGACCTTTTCGCACCACATGAAAATCCAGGTCCAGACGCTCTGCGGGCAGGTATAGCCGCACCAGATCCGCCCGGCGTACACCGTAATGAAGAACAGGCCGAAAGCGCTGATGATCAAAATGCCCGAGAGCAGGATGAAGTCCTGCGGCCAGAAGGTCGCGCCGAAAATAAAGAATTTGCGCTCCGGCAGGTTCCACCAGACGGCCTGATGGCCGCCCCAGTTCAACCAGACCGTGCCGAAATACAACAGAAACAAAAAGGCGCCGCCCATCATTCGCAAGTTGCGGAACAGGCCGGTGAACGCACGGGTGTAGATTTTTTCTCGAGAGGCGTAGAGATCGACGCTGTTGTTCGCGTTTTTGTTGGGCGGTGTGACGTCGTGTACCGGAATCTGGTTGCTCATCATTGCATCCCACGGCAGTGGAAAAATGCCTCGGTCAGTGCGTGCCGACCGCGGTCAAAGAGAGGTGTTGCAGTGGCGCAATGATACGCCTGTCGCTCTAGCCCAAGGGTGCGACCTTTGGTCGCGTTGGGTGAAATTCACAGATGGTGTAGCGAATGTAACAAAACATGATGCAGGTCAATTGACATGTGCAGTATAGCTGTCCGGTCGTGGGGTGGTGACAACGTCAGCCCCTGGCGCGGCAACAGGGGCTGTGTGATCGGGATCTTGTCTTGCGGTTAAAAAAAAAGACCCCGTCAAATGACGGGGTCCTTTGTGTTGCGTCCAGCGTTCGCCTTACTGAGCGTCCGCCGCCGGAGCCTTCTCACCGTGAGACAGGCTGTAGACGTAAGCGGCCAGCAGGTGAACCTTGTCGTTACCCTGCAGTAGCTCTTGCGCAGGCATCTGGCCCTGACGGCCGTAGCGGATGGTCTGCTGCAGTTGAGCGAAGCTCGAACCGTAGATGAACGCGGCAGGGTGGGTCAGGTTGGGGGCGCCCATTGCCGGGGTGCCTTTGCCTTCCGGACCGTGGCAAGCCACGCAGTTGGCCGCGAACAGTTTCTGGCCGGCAACCGGGTCAGCCTTGGTGCCTTCCGGCAACTTGCGGCTATCGAGGTTGGTCACCACGAACGCGGCAACGTCGGCAACGCCTTGTTCGCCAATCACTTCAGCCCACGCCGGCATGACCGCGTGACGGCCGCCCATGATCGTGGTCTTGATGGTTTCCGGCTCGCCGCCCCAGCGCCAGTCGGCGTCGGTCAGGTTAGGGAAGCCGTAAGCGCCTTTGGCGTCGGAACCGTGGCAAACCGAGCAGTTGGAGGCGAACAGGCGGCCACCCATCTTCAGGGCTTGCGGGTCCTTGGCGACTTCTTCGATCGGCATGGACGCGAATTTGGCGAAGATCGGGCCGAACTTGGCGTCCGACTTGGCCATTTCCTTTTCCCACTCGTGAACGCCGGTCCAGCCAGTCTGGCCGTTGGCGAACGCGGTCTGCTTCTCGTTATCCAGGTAGTTGTAACCCGGCAATAGCCCCTTCCAGTTGCCCAGGCCCGGGTACAGCACCAGGTAGCCCAGGGCGAAGATGATGGTGCCCACGAACAGCATGAACCACCATTTCGGCAGCGGGTTGTCGTACTCCTCGATCCCGTCGAAGGAGTGTCCAACCGTCTCTTCGGTCGCCTCGGTGCGCTGGCCCTTGCGGGTCGACAGCAGCAGCCAGGTCAGGGAAAAGATCGTACCGAGACTGAGGACTGTGACGTACAGACTCCAGAATGTAGTCATTCTTTGTTACTCCTAGAAGCTTGCTCGACGTGCTTGATGGCTTCGGGATCATCCGCGAAAGGCAGCAAGGTCGCGTCTTCAAACTCCGACTTGCGCTTGGGGCTGAATACCCACAAGGCCAGACCGATAAAGGCAACCATCACGACAACGGTGCCCAGGCCACGAATCATCCCGATATCCATTTAGATCACCGTTTGCTTTTGATGATGGTGCCCAGGCCTTGCAGATAGGCCACCAGCGCGTCCATTTCGGTTTTGCCCTTCACAGCATCCTTGGCGCCGGCGATGTCTTCGTCGGTGTAAGGGACGCCGAGCGTGCGCAAGACTTCCATTTTCCGGGCAGTGTCCTTGCCGTCGAGCTTGTTTTCCACGAGGAACGGGTAGGCCGGCATTTTCGACTCGGGCACGACGTTGCGCGGGTTGTACAAATGCGCACGCTGCCAGTCATCGGAGTAACGACCGCCGACGCGGGCCAGGTCCGGACCGGTACGCTTGGAGCCCCACAGGAACGGGTGATCCCAGACGCTTTCACCGGCCACCGAGTAGTGACCGTAACGTTCGGTCTCGGCGCGGAACGGACGGATCATCTGCGAGTGGCAGCCGACGCAACCGTTGGCGATGAAAATGTCACGACCTTCCAGTTCCAGCGCCGGGCGAGGCTTCATGCCTTCAACCGGCTTGTTGGTGACGTCCTGGAAAAACAGCGGAACGATCTGGGTCAGGCCGCCGACGCTGACGGCGATAACCATGAAGAAGGCCAGCAGGCCAATGTTCTTCTCGACTGCTTCATGCTTCATCAGTGAGCTCCAACTACAGCAATCTGTTCGGCGGCTTCAGCTTCAGCCGGGTTCGAGGCGCGTACGGTACGGAATACGTTGTAGGCCATGAACAGCATGCCGGTGGCGAAGAATGCACCGCCCAGTGCGCGGACGATGTAACCCGGGTGGCTGGCTTGCAGTGCTTCGACGAACGAGTAGGTGAGGGTGCCGTCATCGTTGATTGCACGCCACATCAGGCCCTGGGTGATGCCGTTGACCCACATCGAAGCGATGTACAGAACGGTACCGATGGTCGCGAGCCAGAAGTGCGCGTTGATCAGGCCGGTGCTGTGCATCTGCGCACGACCGAACAGTTTCGGGATCATGTGGTAGATCGCGCCGATCGAGATCATCGCCACCCAGCCCAGGGCACCGGCGTGTACGTGGCCGATGGTCCAGTCGGTGTAGTGCGACAGCGAGTTCACGGTCTTGATGGCCATCATCGGGCCTTCGAAGGTCGACATGCCGTAGAACGCCAGGGACACGACCAGGAAGCGCAGGATCGGGTCGGTGCGCAGCTTATGCCAGGCGCCCGACAGGGTCATCATGCCGTTGATCATGCCGCCCCAGCTCGGAGCCAGCAGGATGATCGACATGGCCATGCCCAGGGACTGGGCCCAGTCCGGCAGCGCGGTGTAGTGCAGGTGGTGCGGGCCGGCCCAGATGTACAGGGTGATCAGTGCCCAGAAGTGCACGATGGACAGGCGATAGGAGTAGATCGGACGTTCGGCCTGTTTCGGCACGAAGTAGTACATCATCCCCAGGAAGCCGGTGGTCAGGAAGAAACCTACGGCGTTGTGGCCGTACCACCACTGGATCATCGCGTCCGTGGCGCCCGAGTAGGCGGAATAGGACTTGAAGAAACTGACCGGCAGGGACGCGTGGTTGACGATGTGCAGCATCGCGGTCACGACGATGAAGGCACCGTAGAACCAGTTGCCCACATAGATGTGCTTGGTCTTGCGCTTGACGATGGTGCCGAAGAACACCAGGCCATAGGTAACCCAGACAATGGCCAGCAAAATGGCCAGCGGCCATTCCAGCTCAGCGTATTCCTTGGTGGTGGTGTAACCCAGCGGCAAGGTAACGATGGCACCGACGATCACCGCTTGCCATCCCCAGAAATGGAAGGCAGCGAGGCTGTCGGAAATCAGTCGCGTTTGGCAGGTTCGCTGCACGACATAATAAGAAGTGGCAAACAGTGCACATCCACCGAAGGCGAAAATCACCAGGTTGGTGTGCAACGGGCGCAGGCGTCCAAAAGTCGTCCACGGCAGACCGAAATTCAATTCCGGCCATACGAGCTGTGAGGCGATGAAGACACCGAGCCCCATGCCAAGGATCCCCCAGACCACCGTCATGATGGCGAACTGGCGGACTACCTTATAGTTATAAGCAGTCGGACTGATTGCTGTGCTCATTCTAAGGTTCCACGGTTTGGGTGTTTTATTAGGATTAAAAATCGGCCGCAAGTATGTAGAAAGCAGGGGGTCATTGCAACGCGCCATGACCTGGATCAATGCTTTCAAATGTTGATTCTGCGGCCTTTCCATGCGCCGCGTAGGGACAAAATTGCACACCGGCAAAATGTCCCGCCGGACTAAATGGGCGAGGGGGTCAGGTCACATGTAACGGGGTGTGTTCAAACGCAAGGATCAGGTGACCGATGGCAATTCGCGCGACAGCCGGTATCTACCAGCCTTTGCGGCCTGTCATCGAGCTGAATCCGTCGAACACATCGGTTAGGGTCGACCTGGAACCGGTACTTGCCAGTCCGCATCGGAGCAAGCTTAGACCCGAATCTGGCGAACCGAAAGGAAGACTGAATGAGGGTGCGACAATGGGTCGCAAAGGGGCAGGAAGCTGCCGCATTCCGGAGAATGCGGCAGTAGAGCGGTCACCGATTACTCGGCTTTGCCTTCAGCCTGCAAGCGCTCGGTGCCGGCAGCGTGCGACAGGCTGTACACATACGCCGCCAGCAATTGAACCTTGTCGTTACCGAGCAGTTCGCTTTGCGCTGGCATATGGCCCTGGCGACCATGGCGGATGGTTTGTTGCAACTGCGCCAGGCTTGTACCGTAGATAAAACCGGCCGGGTGCGTCAGATTCGGCGCACCCATGGCTTCAGTGCCCTGGCCGTTTGCCCCGTGGCAGGCTACGCAGGTGGTGCTGAACACTTGCTGTCCGGCTTGCAGATCCGCACCGCTGTCGGCGGCCAGCGGCAGGCCGGCCAGTTCATGGCGCACGTAAGCCGCGACGTTTTTCACCCCGGCTTCACCGAGGATTTCACCCCAGGCCGGCATCGCCGCCATGCGTCCACCCATGATGGTGGTCTTGATGGTGTCGGGGGTGCCGCCCCAGCGCCAGTCGCGGTCTGTCAGGTTGGGAAAGCCGAACGCGCCCTTGGCATCCGAGCCGTGGCATACCGAGCAGTTGGAGGCAAACAGACGGCCGCCCATTTTCAACGCTTGCGGATCCTTGGCCACGTCTTCCAGTGGCATGGCGGCGAATTTGGCGAAGATCGGTCCGAACTTCGCATCAGCCCTGGCCATTTCCTTTTCCCATTCGTGCGCACCGGTCCAGCCGTTTTCGTAGCCGGGCAGGATGCCTTTCCAGTTGCCCAGGCCCGGATAGAGGATCAAGTAGCCGACGGCAAACACCAGGGTGCCGGCGAACAGCATGAACCACCACTGCGGCAACGGGTTGTCGTACTCCTCGATGCCGTCGAAGCTATGGCCCATGGTCTGGTCGACGCTGCCCTTGGTTTCACCCTTGCGAGTGCCGATCAGCAGCCAGGTCAGGCCGATCAGGCTGCCGATGGTCAGTACGCAGATCCACGTACTCCAGAAGGTGGTCATGGCCGGGTACTCCTTGTTGCGGATTCTTGGGGGGTGACACTGTCGGGTTGTGGCTCGTCGGCGAACGGCAACAGGCGCGCTTCGGCGAACTCCGGATTGCGCTTGCTGTTGAACACCCAGAGCGTCAGGCCGACGAAAGCCACGAACACCACGACCGTGCCCAGGCCGCGAATCATTCCACTGCTTATTTCAAAGACCATGGCTCACCTCTTGCTCTTGATCGCAGTGCCGAGCACTTGCAGGTAGGCGACCAGGGCATCCATTTCCGATTTGCCCTTGAGCGATTCGGTCGCGCCGGCGATGTCTTCGTCGGTGTACGGCACGCCCAGGGTGCGCATGGCGCGCAGCTTGGTTTCGGTGTGGCTGCTGTCGAGCGCGTTGGCCACCAGCCATGGGTAGGCCGGCATCTTCGATTCCGGCACGACGTTGCGCGGGTTGTACAAGTGCGCGCGGTGCCAGTCATCAGAGTAACGTGCGCCGACCCGCGCCAGGTCCGGGCCGGTGCGTTTCGAGCCCCACAGGAACGGGTGGTCCCAGACACTCTCACCGGCCACCGAGTAGTGCCCATAGCGTTCGGTCTCGGCACGGAACGGGCGGATCATCTGCGAGTGGCAGCCGACGCAGCCTTCGCGGATATAGAGGTCGCGGCCTTCGAGTTGCAGCGCGGTGTAGGGCTTCATGCCTTCCACCGGTTTGTTGGTCACGTCCTGGAAGAACAGCGGGACGATCTGGGTCAGGCCGCCGATGCTCACGGCAAAGATCATCAACAACAGCAGCAGGCCGACGTTTTTTTCGATTGTTTCGTGTTTCATGGCGGACTCCTCAGGCCATCTGCGCGGCAGCGGCAACGTCGGCAGGCTGCGAGGCCCGCACGGTGCGCCAGGTGTTGTAAGCCATCAGCAACATGCCGCTGAGGAAGATCGCCCCGCCCACCAGCCGTACGATGAAGCCCGGATGACTGGCCGCCAGGGTTTCGACGAAGGAGTAGGTCAGCGTTCCGTCTTCATTGACTGCGCGCCACATCAGGCCCTGGGCGATGCCGTTGACCCACATGGAGGCGATGTACAGCACGGTGCCGATGGTGGCGAGCCAGAAGTGCGCGTTGATCAGGCCGATGCTGTGCATCTGTGGGCGACCGAAGACTTTCGGGATCATGTGGTACAGCGCGCCAATGGAAATCATCGCCACCCAGCCGAGTGCGCCGGCGTGCACATGGCCGATGGTCCAGTCGGTGTAGTGGGAGAGGGCGTTGACGGTCTTGATCGCCATCATCGGCCCCTCGAACGTCGACATGCCGTAGAACGCCAGGGACACCACCAGGAAGCGCAGGATCGGGTCGCTGCGCAACTTATGCCAGGCCCCCGAGAGCGTCATCATCCCGTTGATCATCCCGCCCCAGCTCGGAGCCAGCAGGATCAGCGACATCACCATGCCCAACGATTGCGCCCAGTCCGGCAGCGCGGTGTAGTGCAGGTGGTGCGGACCGGCCCAGATATACAGGGTGATCAGCGCCCAGAAGTGCACGATGGACAGGCGATAGGAATACACCGGGCGTTCGGCCTGTTTCGGCACGAAGTAATACATCATCCCGAGGAAACCGGCGGTGAGGAAAAAGCCCACGGCGTTGTGCCCGTACCACCACTGCACCATGGCATCGGTCGCACCGGAATACACCGAGTAGGACTTGGTGAAACTCACCGGCAGCTCAAGGTTGTTGACGATGTGCAGAATCGCCACGGTGATGATGAACGCACCGAAGAACCAGTTACCGACGTAGATGTGCTTGGTCTTGCGCTTCATGAGCGTGCCGAAGAACACCACGCCATAGGCGACCCAGACAATGGTGATCAGGATATCGATCGGCCATTCCAGCTCGGCGTACTCCTTGGAGCTGGTGTAGCCCAGCGGCAGGCTGATGGCGGCCAGCAGGATCACCAGTTGCCAGCCCCAGAAGCAGAACGCGGCGATTTTTGGCGCGAACAGTTGTGTCTGGCAGGTGCGCTGCACGGAGTAGAACGAACTGGCGAACAGGGCGCAGCCGCCGAAGGCGAAGATCACCGCGTTGGTGTGCAGCGGGCGCAAGCGGCCGAAACTGGTCCACGGCAAATTGAAGTTGAGTTCAGGCCAGACCAACTGGGCAGCGAGAAAAACCCCGAGCCCCATGCCGACGATGCCCCACACCACCGTCATAATGGCGAATTGGCGGACCACCTTGTAGTTGTAGGCGGTACTGATAGAAGTGTTCATGGTTCCCCATCCACGGTTCAGCCGAAGTGGGCGCTTGCGCAAGGCAGTGTCCCCTTCGCCTGGAGTTATAGGCAGACTAAAAGCGAGGCAAGCATGGACAAGAAGCACAAGGCCGGTATTGACGGGGATCAATGGGCGCAGTGCGTGGGGGATCATGGATGGCTGTGGAATGCCGCCGTGGCGCCGGCTTCGGCGACGCTGATTCTGGCCCATGGTGCCGGTGCGCCGATGGACAGCGACTGGATGAGCGACATGGCTGCACGCCTTGCCGCACAGGGCGTCAACGTCTTGCGCTTCGAATTTCCCTACATGGCACAGCGGCGTGTCGACGGCGGCAAGCGCCCACCGAATCCGGCACCGAAGCTGCTGGAGTGGTGGCGCGAGGTATACGCCGTGGTGCGACGCCATGTCGCCGGGCGCCTGGCCATTGGTGGCAAGTCCATGGGCGGGCGGATGGCCAGTTTGCTGGCGGATGAATTGGGGGTCGATGCGCTGGTGTGTCTGGGGTATCCGTTCTATGCCGTGGGCAAGCCGGAGAAGCCGCGTGTGGAGCATCTGGCTGAGTTGAAGACGCGGACGTTGATCGTGCAGGGCGAGCGAGATGCGTTGGGCAATCGCGAGACGGTCGAGGGGTATGCGCTGTCGCCGAGTATCGAGCTGATGTGGCTGGCGGCGGGGGACCATGATTTGAAGCCGTTGAAGGCCTCAGGATTCAGCCATGAGCAGCATCTGGCGGCTGCGGCGAGTCGGGTTGCTGAATTTCTTCGGTGAGATTCTCACCGGCTGCCATGGCCTCTTCGCTGGCAAGCCAGCTCCTACAATGATTTATGGTGTGACGTGAATTCGTGATCACTGCAAAACACTGTAGGAGCCAGCCTGCTGGCGATGCCCTCAGGTGCGCCGCGTTTATCCAGTCCGCACGCTTTATCGGCGATGCGGCGACCCGACAAGCCAGCTCCTGCAGGAGGCCACGATCCCCTGTAAGAGCTGGCTTGCCAGCGAATTCAAGGCCTACCGATTGAACCGCTCCACCAACGAATACTGAGTATTCGCGGTCTTGGTCAGCTCTTCGCTCAGCAGCGCCGAGTTCTGTGCCTGTTCCGAAGTCTGGTCGGCGAGGGTGGAAATATTGCTGATGTTGCGGCTGATTTCCTCGGCGACCGCGCTTTGCTCTTCGGTCGCGGCAGCGATCTGGGTGGTCATGTCGGTGATGTTGGCCACCGCTTCGCTGATGCCGACCAGGGCCTGGTCCGCTTCCAGCACCCGCGCCACACCTTCTTCCGCCTGACGATGCCCGGCTTCCATGGTCTGCACCGCCGTGCCGGCCGTTTGCTGCAGCTTGGCGATCAGGGCGTGAATCTGCCCGGTGGATTCGCTGGTGCGTTGCGCCAATTGGCGCACTTCATCCGCCACTACCGCAAATCCACGACCCATCTCACCGGCGCGGGCCGCTTCGATGGCGGCGTTCAGCGCCAGCAGGTTGGTCTGGTCGGCGATGCCTTTGATCACATCGACCACGCCGCCGATTTCGTCGCTGTCCTTGGCCAGTTGAGTCACGGTCTGTCCGGTTTCCCCAACCACCACCGACAGGCGCTGGATGGCTTCGCGGGTTTCCCCGGCGATGTCACGGCCACGCCCGGTCAGGCGATTGGCTTCCTGGGTGGCGTCGGCGGTGCGCTGCACGTGGCTGGCGACTTCCTGAGTCGTGGCGGCCATCTGGTTGACGGCAGTGGCCACCTGTTCGGTTTCGACGCGCTGGCGCTCCAGGCCCGAGGAACTGTTGTGGGCCAGGGTGTCGGACTGTTTCGCCTGGTCGGTCAGGTGCTCGGCGGTGTCTTGCAAGCGGGTCAGGCAGGTTTTCAGGCGGGCTTCCTGGCTGAGGATCGACATCTCCAGGCGCGCCTGGGCACCGCGGCTGTCGGTGTACATCTGTGCGATCAGCGGGTCCGAGGTGGTCTGCTCGGCCAGTTGCAGCAAACGCTTGATGCCGCGTTGCTGCCAGCTCAGGCCCATCAGGCCCAGTGGCACCGAGAGACCGGCGGCCAGGGCAAACCCCCACTGAGAGTTCAGCGAGGCACCGATCATGAAGCTCAACTGGCTGACCAGAATGAACGGCAGCCAGTCCTGCAGGATCGGCAACCATTTATCGGTGGAAGGAATGGCCGGCTTGCCCTGATTGATGCGTTGGTAGAGCGCTTCGGCACGGCGGATCTGTTCCGCGGTGGGCTTGACCCGCACCGACTCGTAACCGATCACCTGATTGCCTTCGAAGATCGGCGTCACGTAGGCATTAACCCAGTAGTGATCACCGCTCTTGCAGCGATTCTTGACAATGCCCATCCATGGCAAGCCTTGTTTGAGTGTTGCCCACATGTGCGAGAACACCGCGGCCGGAACGTCTGGGTGCCGAACCAGGTTATGCGGCGCGCGGATCAGTTCCTCACGAGAAAACCCGCTGATTTCGACGAAGGCGTCGTTGCAGTAGGTGATCAGTCCCTTGGCATCGGTGGTGGAAATCAACCGTTGCTGAGCCGGGAAGGTCCGTTCGCGTTGTGTGATGGGCTGGTTGTTACGCATGGCTTTTCAATCCGCAAGGCTTTCAAGAGTTGTCGGCTGCGTCGCGAATTTGTTGAATTTTTTTTTGCGGAACCTGATGCGTGTCGCAAATTCGCCGCGAAAACGAAGGTGGTATGACTCACTCACATGGGTAACAAAACAGTTCAAGCACATAGGTAACAGTTTTTAACTGGCACGGGTCGATTCCGAGGATCTGACCATGCCATGGCGAGAGCTGAAACCTATGGACCTGAAAGTGATGTTCATTGCCGACTATCTGTCCGGTCGACTCAATTTCAGTCAACTCTGTGCGGCTCACGGCAGTAGTCGCAAGACGGGTTACAAGTGGGTGGCCCGCTATAACGCGGACAGCATTCATGGCTTGACGGAGTGCAGTCGCAAGCGACACTCCCAAGCTCAGGCCGTGCCGTTGCCGGCACGGCGGCCAATACCGATGGGCGCAAGTCGAGCCTGAAAATGGACGACCCGAGCTGATCGAGCTGTTCAATGAAATGCTCAAACAGGAAATCAGCGAAATCCTGCGTATACCCACCAGCAAACTGGACGTCACCCGACCGCTCCAGGAGTTGGGACTGGACTCGTTGACCAGCTCAAGCCGGTTCCTACAGGGGCGACGACCTCACCATGACAAAGCCTGCCACCCACCCCTCAAGTCCTGCGCGGCATACAGGGTGCGTTGGGTCTCCAATGTGCGGTGATCCATTGATTTTGTGTTCTATCGGCAAAAGATCGCAGCCTGCGGCAGCTCCTACATGGAATGTGCTGGAGTGGTATGGGATTTAGGAAAAGTCCTACAGAAAGCTCGTTGGGTCTTCCGTAGCCTTGCGCCCTCACTCATCTGACTCGCTTCCGGGGGCGCACATTGTCGAACAAGTCGTTACGCATTCTGATCGCCGATGAACAACATTTTAACCGGCTGAGAATCGAGCGTTGGTTCAACCAGCTCGGTTACTACCGGGTGGCGCCAGTGCAAAACCTCGACGAACTGTTGACCCTGGTGGAATACGGTTGCGAGCCGTTCGACCTGCTGGTCATCAATGCTGCACTGGCGGGCGGCAAACTCGACCTGATGGGTTTCTGCCTCGATAACCGGCAACTGTATCGCGTGTTGATCTACGATGGACAGCGGGCGCAGCTGCCACCCACTCCAGCCTGCGAGCAGCAGAAAACCCAGGTAAGTCATGCGGTGCTGCCGGATCTGGCGGCGCTCCAGCGCCTGATGACTATCATTGATCCAGGCATGCCGTTCGTCGGGACTGTCATTTCTGTCAGGTAGTCCGTCAAGGCGTTACATGCCACAGTTTATGCGCAGCGTTGTGTCCGATCCGGGCCTTGCCCATGGGCAGCCAGTGCCCAATCGTCGTGTTTTTTTGCACAGGGAGTAGCCATGAAGTCAGTGCTGATAGTGGACGATCATCCGGTGATACGCGGCGCCCTCAAAATCGTACTCAAGCAGGAAGGATTCAAGCGGATTCACGAAGCGACCAGTGGAAACGAAGTCCTGCCGATGATTCGTAAGCACTCACCGGAACTGGTGGTGCTGGACCTGAACATACCGGCGCTCGACGGCCTCGATGTGCTGGCCAGGATCAAGGCCGGTGAGGTGCCATGTCGGGTCGTGGTGTTCACTTCCCAGGAACCGATGTTTTATCAGGAGCGCTGCATGCGCGCCGGTGCCTCGGCCTACGTGGCCAAGACCAACGACCTGCAGCATTTGCATAAAGCCGTGCATGCCGTGATGTCCGGATACACCTATTTCACCCGGTTACCCTCCAGTTCAGTGTCGTTGAGCACTTTGCAACGCAGTGAAAAACAGTTGATCGACAACCTCTCGGACCGAGAACTGACGATCTTCCAGCACCTGTCCCGAGGCATGACCAACAAGGCCATCGCGGAAATCATGCACCTGAGCCACAAGACCGTCAGCACCTACAAATCCCGATTGACGGAAAAGCTCAATGTGGAGTCGTCGGTGCACCTGCGGGACCTGGCCCGGCGCAATCATCTGATCTGAATGAACGCCTTCCGCCCCCTGCGTCTTCTGAAAAACTTCCTGCTGCCTGGGCTTTGCCTCTGGGTATCGAGCGTCTGTGCACAGCCGCAGACATTGACGTTGCTGGGGCGCTCCGACGTCGAAGGGTACAGCGTCGTGCTGTCAGCGGCCGACTCACGCTGGTTGCAGCAAAAGGGCCGGTTGGTACTGGGCGTCTCTGCTCCGGATTATCCCCCCTTTGACATCACCACCACCGGCCATGCACTGGAAGGGGTAACGGCGGACTATGCCGGATTGCTCGAAAAGCTGTTGCAGGTGCAGATCGTCGTCCAGCGCTATGAGTCCCGCGCCGAGGCGGTCCGGGCGCTCAAGCAAGGTGATGCTGACCTGCTGGGCACGGCCAACAGTTATGAAGCACGGGATTCGCAGTTACGCCTCTCCAGTGCCTATGCGGTTGATCAACCGGTGCTAGTGACCCGCATTGATTCGACTCAAGTGCCGGCCCCGGCGCTGGCCGGCGAGCGACTGGCAATGCTGTACCACTACTTGCCCGAACAAAGCGTGCAGCAGTTCTATCCCGAGGCGAAGGTTCAGCTCTTCCCCTCGACGCTGGCGGCGGTGGGAGCCGTGGCCTTCGGTCAGGCGGATGTCTATCTGGGCGACGCGATCAGTGCCCATTACCTGATCAGCAAAAACTATCTGAACAACGTGCAACTGACCGATTTTTCGCGCATGGAATCGGGGCGCTTTGCCTTTGCGCTGACCCACGAAAACCGGCAATTGCGGCGCATCGTCAACCAGGCTCTGGCGGCGATCCCAGCCAATGAGCAGATGAACATCTTGCGGCGCTGGGGCGCGGGCGGGGTGTCGATGCCGGGTACTCAGTCACTGCAATTGAGCGTGGCCGAGCAACGCTGGCTCGAACAACACCCGCGGGTCAGCGTGGCGATCAACGCGAATGTGCCGCCGATCACGTTCATCGACAGCGAGGGCAAGTATCGCGGCATCGGTGTCGATGTGCTGGCCAAAATCAGTCTGCGTACCGGGTTGCAATTCGACCTCAGGGCCATGCAGTCGGTGAGCGAAATGATCCAGGGCATACAGAGCCGCCAGGTCGACATGCTGGCCGGGATCGGCCTCAGTTCTCGACGCGAAGAAGCGCTGCTGTTTACCCGGCCCTTCCTGACCAGTCCGTCGGTATTGGTTACGCGGCTATCGCCCTACAGCCCCAAGACACTGGACGAGATGGCCGGAAAAACCCTGGCGCTGACTCAGGGCAACATCGCCAGCGACTACATTCGGGAGCATTTCCCGTTGATCCGCTTTGTCGATGCACCCTTGTCGGCTGAGGCCATGGAGATGGTCGCCCAGGGCAAGGCCGATGGCAGCATCAACTCGTTGATCAGCGCCCGTTACCAGATTTCCCGGCAATACCGCGACCGTCTGCAAGTGACCAGCACCGTGGGAACCGATCCTGCCCGCAGCACCCTGGCGACCAGCCGCGAGGCGACCGAGTTGCATTCGATCCTGGACAAGGCGCTGCTGAGTATTCCCCCCGAAGAGATCGACGAACTGACACTCCCCTGGCGAAACGACCAAATGGTGGAACAGAGCTATTGGTTGCGCTATCGGCAGAGCATTTTCCAGGCGTTCGCCGCGGCCGGCGTCCTGCTCTTGATTGCGCTCGGCGGGATGCTCTGGCAGCGCCGGCAGATTCGCCAGCGCCAGCTGCTGCTGGGGCAATTGCAGGAAGCCAAGGACGCCGCCGAACAGGCCAACCGGGCCAAGACCACGTTTCTGGCGACCATGAGTCATGAAATCCGCACGCCCATGAACGCCTTGATCGGCATGCTCGAGCTGGCGCTGAAACGGGCGGATGAAGGTGTCACCGACCGTTGCGCCATCGAGGTGGCGTCGAACGCCGGACAGCAATTGCTGGCCTTGATTGGCGATATCCTCGACATCGCCCGTATCGAGTCCGGGCATTTGTCACTGACACCGGAGCGGACCAACCTGCAGGCGCTGGTGGTCTCGGTGTGCCGGGTCTTCGAAGGTCTGGCGCGGCAGAAAAACCTGCGATGGCGGGTCGAAGTCGACGCAAACAGCGACTGCGATGTGTTGATCGATCCCGTACGTTTCAAGCAAGTACTGTCCAATCTGTTGAGTAATGCGATCAAGTTCACCGCTGAAGGCGAGGTCAGCCTGAAACTGCGGGTGGATCCGACGTCCTCGCAGCGCCTGGCGGTCAGCGTTCAGATACAGGACAGCGGCATCGGCATCAGTGCCTTCGACCAGCAACGCCTGTTCAGCCCCTTCGTGCAGGCCGGCAACAGCCAGCAATCCGGCCGCCAGGGTTCCGGGCTGGGGCTGGTGATCAGCCGCACCCTGTGCGAAATGATGGGCGGCCGCCTGCAACTCGACAGTGCGCTCGGGCGCGGCACCCGTGTCGACATCAACCTTGAACTGATGGCCCTGCAACCGCTGCCCGCCAGCGAGCTGGCGCAGAGCGCTGCGCAGCTGCCCACCCGACCGCTGACGATTCTGGTGGTCGACGATTATCCGGCCAATCGCCTGTTGCTTACGCGACAGCTGAGTTGGCTGGGGCACCAGGTAATGGAGGCGGAGGATGGTCAGCAAGGGTTGGCAAAATGGCGCGAGCATGAGTTCGATCTGGTCATCACCGACTGCAACATGCCGGTGCTCAGTGGTTATGAGTTGGCGGGGGCGATTCGC
Organism: Pseudomonas moorei; assembly: GCF_008801475.1. Lineage (GTDB taxonomy): Bacteria > Pseudomonadota > Gammaproteobacteria > Pseudomonadales > Pseudomonadaceae > Aquipseudomonas > Aquipseudomonas moorei. The sequence goes on from NZ_VZPP01000004.1 coordinate 384,922, forward strand.
GATGACGAGCGGTTACAGGGCATGGCGCCGACCGTGATTCTGGGATTTACCGCCAATGCGCAACACGAGGAAAAGATCCGCTGCATCGAGGCGGGCATGGACGATTGCCTGTTCAAGCCGATTCGGCTGGAGGATCTGAGCGGCTGGCTGGGCGCAAGGTTTTTGAGCGAAGCGCAGGACGAAGCACCGTCAGCCGCCGAGATCGATTTGAGTGGCCTGGAGCGTTATGTGGGGGCGGATCGAGAGCTGATCACCCAGTTGTTGCACGATCTGGCGGTGACCAATCGCGATGACCGCGAGCTTCTGCTGCAGGAACACGCCAGTGGCAATCACCCCGCCTTGCAGGATCTGGCGCACCGCATCAAGGGCGGGGCGCTGATGGTTCGGGCGATGACGCTGGTCGAATATTGCGAACAGCTGGAGCGTGCGTGCCGCGAGGGCAACGCCGCACTGATCGACGCTGCCGTCGATCAGTTGCAGCAAGCCATGACGCGCCTGGACCTCAGCCTTAAGCCGGGCTGACCCTTAGTCCCAGTCGGGCGCGATGCCTTTCGGGCTGGTCAGGCGATGGCCGCGATCCAGGCTGGCGATCAATTGCATGTCGGCTTCGCTCAGTGTCAGTCCGCAAGCCTTGAGGTTGCTCTCAAGGTTGGCGCGTTTTGTGGACGAAGGAATCACCGCGTATCCCATTTGCATGGCCCAGGCCAGGGTGACCTGTGCCGGTGTCGCCCGCAGGCGCCCGGCGATCTGCTGGATGGCCGGGTCCTTGAGCACCTCGCCGTAGGCCAGGGTCATGTAAGAGGTGATCTGGATGCCCTGGCTCTGCGCGAACCCGACCACTGTGCGGTTTTGCAGATAGGGGTGCAGTTCGATCTGGTTGGTGGCGATGTGCTCGGCGCCGATGGCAGCGATGGCTTGTTGCATCAGGTCGACGGTGAAGTTCGACACACCGATCTGCCGGGTCAGGCCCAGACGCTTGGCTTCGAGCAGGGCGCCCATGAATTCTTGCACCGGCACCTGATCTTCCGGCGACGGCCAGTGGATGAGCGTCAGGTCGAGGTAGTCGGTCCGCAGTTTGCGCAGGCTCTCCCTGAGGCTGTCGATGAGGCGATCCCTGGCGAAGTTGGCCACCCAGATCTTGCTGGTGATGAACAGTTCTTCCCGGGCAATGCCACTGGCGGCGATGGCCTGGCCGACCTCGGCTTCGTTCTCGTAGATTTGCGCGGTATCGATGACCCGGTAGCCCAGTTCGAGGCCGGTGCGCACCGAATCGATGACCACCTGGCCTTGCAAGCGAAAGGTACCCAGGCCGAATGCGGGGATGGACATGTATGACTCCAGAGGTTGCAGTGGGAATGGCGGCGAGTATCCGTGTCTGCATCCGTGGGAAAAACCGCTGCAATGGCAAAGCAATGTTTACCGCAAATCATGAATCGGACAGTCTGATGCAGCGCGGGGGGGCTGATCTGGCGGCGTGTGAGTCAGATGAGTCGTTATCGTTCCACTGGTAGAACGATCAAGCTGCTTTTTACCGCCTAGCGCATCATTGGCGATGTTTTTAAGCTATGTCCATGGTTTCACTCACCTCTTCAGGAGACACCATGAAAAACATCATCGGTATCTACGCTCGTCCCAATACCCACTGGGTCGGCGACGGTTTTCCGGTTCGTACACTGTTTTCCTACGACAATCTGGCCAAACACATCAGCCCGTTTCTGCTGCTGGATCACGCCGGGCCCGTTGAATTCACCCCGACCACTGAGCGGCGTGGCGTGGGTCAGCACCCGCACCGGGGTTTCGAAACCGTGACCATCGTCTACAAGGGCGAACTGGAACACCGCGATTCCACCGGCAGTGGCGGCAAGATCGGCGCGGGCGATGTGCAATGGATGACCGCCGCTTCCGGCATTCTCCACGAAGAGTTTCATTCCGAAGGCTTTGCCAAAAGCGGTGGCACCCTGGAGATGGTGCAGTTGTGGGTCAACCTGCCGGCCAGGGACAAAATGGCCGACCCCGGTTACCAGACCCTCCTCGACGCGGATATCCCAAACATCGCCCTGAAGAACAACGCCGGCAGCCTGCGCTTGATTGCCGGTGAGTTCGACGGTCACACCGGGCCGGCGCGCACCTTTACGCCGATCGACGTCTGGGACCTGCGTCTCAATGGCGGCCAGGCGCTCACGCTTGACCTGCATGAAGGTCGTAACACGGCATTGGTGGTCTTGCGTGGCACGGTTCAGGTCAACGGTCTGGAATCGGTCGGCGAAGGGCAGTTGGCCCTGTTCGAGCGCAAGGGCAAGCAGCTCACCCTGGAAGCCAGCGACGAGGCCGTGGTGCTGTTACTCAGTGGCGAGCCGATTGACGAGCCCATCGTCGGGCACGGTCCGTTCGTGATGAACACCGAGCGAGAAATTCACCAGGCGTTCGCCGACTTCCAGTCCGGCCGCTTCGGCCGCCTGCACGGTTGACGGGAAGACCCGCGACATCACACTGAGCAACGGCGCGTAAATCCGCCAGCTCCCATCCTCTGTGGCAACGGGCACGCACGCTGCCACAGGTTTCTGGACGTCAGGTTCCAGCGAAATCAATTGCTCCTACACTGTGGCCAATGCGATCTTCCGTTCATTGTTCCGGGCTGGAGTTTCTTGATGTTGTCTTTGCTTACCGAACACCCGCTGGTGTGCGCCCTGGTGCTGATCCTGATCGATCTCGGGCTGTGGCGCCTGGTCACCGCCAATCGCAACGGCTGGAAGCTGCTGTTGCGCGTGGTGATTTTCTCGCTGTTCAGCCTGTTGCTGTTCAACGAAGGCTTGAACCCGATGGAGACGGCGCCCTGGGCCGACAACGTGCCGCTGCACCTGGCGGCCACGGGATTGCAGATCGGTTGGTGGCTGTTCGGCGCGCGCACCCTGACGGTGTTGATTGGCGCGGCGATGATGCAACGGGTCGGGCATACCGGGCGATTGTTGCAAGACCTGCTCGGTGCGGTGATTTTCCTCGTCGCGGTGATCGCCGCCCTGGCGTACGTGCTCGATCTGCCGGTCAAAGGTGTTCTGGCCACGTCCGGCGCGTTGGCGATCATCGTCGGCCTGGCCCTGCAGAGCACCCTCAGCGACGTGTTTTCGGGGATCGTCCTGAACACCACCAAACCCTATCAACTGGATGACTGGATCTCCATCGATGGCACCGAAGGCCGGGTCATCGACATCGATTGGCGCGCCACGCGCCTGCAAACCTCACAAGGCAGCATGGCGGTGATTCCCAACTCGCTGGCGGCCAAGGCCAAGATCGTCAACTTCAGCCGGCCCAGCGACATTTTCGGCATTTCGATCAGTTTGCAGGTGAGCCCCCACGTCCGGCCGAACAAGGTGATCGATGCCCTTGAGCGGGCGATGCAGGGCTGTCGCATGCTGTTGAACAAGCCGGCGCCGAAAGTGGCGCTCAAAAGCTCCTCCAGCGCCGGCGTGGAATACGAAATCAGCGGGTTTGTCGCCTCGATGAACGAACAGCGCGAGGTCCGCAATCAACTCTACGATCTGGCGTACCGGCACTTGCAGGCGTCCGGGGTCAACCTGCTGTCGAGCGTGGAGCCCATCGCCTCGACCAACCTTTCACGGGCGCGGGCGCTGCTCGACAGTTCACCGATTTTCTCGACCTTGCGCCAGGAAGAGAAAGAAACCTTCAGCCAGAACATGACCCTGCAAACGTTCCGCGCCGGGGAGACCATCCTGGCGGCGGGGGAGGTCAGCGATCATTTGTTCATCATTGAATCCGGGGTGGTCACGGTAACGCTGAACCGCCACGGCACGCCTTTCGAGTCCGGGCGCATGGGGCCTGGCGAGGTGATTGGCGAGGCCGGCATTCTGGACGACAGTTCGGTGCCCGCCACGTTTGCGGCGAAGACTCCCTGCATGCTTTACCGCATCGAAAAGGAGTACCTCAAACCGTGCCTGGATGCCCGTCACGACATCAACGACGCGATGCAGACCTTGCTGGATTTCCGCCTGCACAAAGCCAAGACCCTGACTCAGGAGGTGCCGCAGGTGGTGCCAAAGACCGGGTTTTTGCACTGGTTGCGTAAACGGGTATGAAGGGCCGTTGCAGAGGACGCGGTTCAGTTGAGTTGTTTTTTCGCCCGTGGAGTGGCCTCCTCGACTTCTGGAATATTGGCTATTTGTGCAAAGCGCTCCGGGGACTAACTTAGCCACACACCCACTTGCCCTGGAGCATCCCATGCAACCACGTACTGATTTCTACACCGCCAGCCCTGACGCTCTGAAAGCGATGATCGCCCTGGAAACCGCGGTCTCCAAGCTGCCGCTGGAGAAACCCCTGATCGAACTGGTCAAGCTCCGTGCTTCGCAAATCAATGGCTGCGCCTTCTGCATCGACATGCACACCGCCGATGCGATCAAGGGCGGGGAGACTCCGCGTCGTCTGTTCGCCGTGACCGCCTGGCGTGAGGCACCGTTCTTCACCGAGCGTGAACGCGCTGCGTTGCTCTGGACCGAATCCCTGACCCAGCTCAGCCTGACCCATGCGCCGGATGAAGACTACGAAGTGGTCAGCGCCCAGTTCACACCGAAGGAAATGGTCGACCTGACTGTGGCCATCAGCACCATCAACAGCTGGAACCGCCTGGCGGTAGGCTTTCGCAAAACCCCTCAGGCCTGATCCTCAAGTCATTGCCGATGCGCCTCAATGGGCATCGGCACTCGGCGCGGCCGGTGGTTGCACCTTGCGCATCAAGGGCACCATCGCCGTGGCGATGACGAAGCAGATCCCGATCATCAAAAACGCGTCGCCATAGGTTTGCGTCTGGGCTTCGCGGAAGGTCAACAGCCAGAGCTGATGCAGGCTGGCAGTGACCCCGACATCGCCGCTCTGGCCCAGGGCGGCGAAGTTGTTTCCGACCTGGGACAGCCACTGGTTGAGGGCCTCGTTGGTGCTGTTGAGGTTTTCCGCCAACCTTGTGAAGTGCAGGTTGGTGCGGTCGTTGAGGATGGTCGCACAGGCGGCGATGCCAATCGCGCCGCCCAGGTTGCGCATCAGGTTGAACAACCCCGAAGCATGTTTCAGTCGCGCCGGTGCCAACCCGCCCAGGGTCAAGGTCACCGCGGGCGGCACCGCCAGTTGCTGGGCAATCCCGCGCAGGGCTTGCGGCAGCATCAATTCCCTGGCCCCCCAGTCATGGGTGATCGGGCTGAAATCCCACATCGACAAAGCGAACAGCCCAAGGCCGGTCATCATGATCCAGCGCAGATCGACGCGGTTGGCCAGAAAGGCATACAACGGAATTGCCATGATCTGGAACACGCCGGTGGAGAAAACCGCCAGACCAATGTCCAGTGCGCCGTAGCCACGCACCCGACCGAGAAACAGCGGCGTCAGGTAAATGGTGGCAAACAGACCGATCCCGGTGACGAACGAGAAGAAGCAGCCGAGGGCGAAATTGCGGTCCTCCAAGGCGCGCAGATCGACGATCGGGTTGGCCACGTGCAAGGTTCGGCCAATGAACGCCAGGCCCGCCAGGCCGCTGATCCAGGCGGTGGTCAGAATCGTGCTGTCGCTGAACCAGTTCCAGCGCGGGCCTTCTTCGAGGGTGTACTCCAGGCAGCCGAGAAACAGTGCGAGAAACACCATGCTTATATAGTCGGCGCCCTTGAGCAGCGAGAGTTCCGGCTGATCGATTTTCACCAGGATCGGCACCGCCACGGCGACAAAAATCCCCGGCACCAGGTTGATGTAGAACAGCCAGTGCCAGGACGAAATGTCGGTGATGTAGCCACCAATCACCGGGCCCAGGGTCGGCGCCAAAGACGCCACGGCGCCGATGGTCGCGGCGGCGATGACCCGTTGCTTGCCGCTGAAGAACACGAAGGCCGTGGTGAACACCATGGGGATCATCGATCCGCCGAGAAAGCCTTGCAGGGCGCGGAAGGCGATCATGCTCTGGATGTTCCACGCCACGCCGCACAACAGGCTGGTCAGGGTGAAGCCCACGGCCGAGGCGCAAAACAGCCAGCGCGTCGAGAACACAAGGGAAAGCCAGCCCGACAGCGGAATGACGATGATTTCGGCGATCAGGTAACTGGTTTGCACCCAGGCGGTTTCGTCGGTGCCGGCCGAAAGCCCGCCACCAATGTCACGCAGCGACGCCGAGACGATCTGGATGTCCAGCAGCGCAATGAACATGCCGATGCACATGCTGGCGAAGGCGAAGACCTTGGTCGCTGTCGCCATGTTCGCCGCATTGAACGGTTGCGCCGGGGCGGCGAGGGCGCGGCTCATGGTGCGCTGGCCACGGCTGGCGCTTCAGGCTCCTTGCGTGTGTCCACTTCGGCGGTCACCGACAGGCCGGGGCGCAGGTGGCCGAGTACGCCGTCAGCCGGATCAAGGTGGATACGCACCGGCACCCGTTGCACGATTTTGGTGAAGTTGCCGGTGGCATTTTCTGGCGGGAGCACGCTGAATTGCGCACCACTGGCCGGCGCGAGGCTGTCCAGGTGACCGTGAAACTCCTGACCCGAGAGCACGTCGGCGTGAATCACCACCCGCTGGCCGGGCGTCATGCGCGCCAGTTGGTCTTCCTTGAAGTTGGCATCGACCCACAAGCCGCTGGAAGGCACCACCGACAGCAGTTGCGAACCGGCCTGGGCGTAAGCGCCGAGTCGTGCCCGGCGATTGCCGATCACGCCGTCGACCGGTGCACGCAGTTCGGTGTAGCCAACGTTCAATTGCGCCAGGTCACGTTCGGCTTTGGCCTGGACCAGCGCGGCGCGGGCCTGCTGTTTCTGGGTGGCGATCACGTTCAACTGCCGCTGTGCCGCCAGCAGTTCGGCCTGGGCGCGAGTGCTTTGGGCCTGTGCGGTCTTGAAGGTGGCGTTGGCCCGCTGCGCGCTTTCCACGGAAACGGCGTTGGTGCTGACCAGTTTTTTGTAGCGCGCATCGTCATCCCGCGAACGGGCGGTTTCGGCTCCGGCGGCGTCGATGCCGGCGCGGGCCTGGCCGATGACGGCTTGCTGCAATTGTTCGGTGGCGTCGAGATTGGCGAGCAGGGCTTCCTCGGCCGCTACTGCGCCTTCGGCCTTGGCCAGGTTGGCGCGGTAATCGCGGGCGTCGAGACGAATCAGCACATCGCCAGCCTTGACCTTCTGGTTGTCGGTCACCAGCACTTCGTCGATGTAACCCGCCACTTTCGGCCCGATCACCGTCACGTCGCCGCCAATGTAGGCGTCGTCGGTTGCTTCGATGAAACGGCCGGTCGTCCACCAATGCGCGACGTACACGCCGGCCAGTACCAGCGCAGCCATACCCAGCGTTGGCAGGAACAGGCGCTTGAGCAGGGGAGGCTTGGGGGTGTTCACCGGGACAGCAAGGTCGGGTTCAACGGAGGGCATGCTGGTCATGGAGAATTACCTGTCGGAAACGGCGTTTAATTACGAACGTAATATGACGTATGTAATATTTAGTGGCAAATGAATTTTGCTGCCGGTCGTCAGGTGCTGGGTTGGCTGAGGATTGAGGTCAGAAACAAAACGAAGGAGCTGCCAGCGGCAGCTCCTATCAGGTGTAACGCGGGAGAAAAGGGGGGATCAAGCGCGTTCGAAGATCGCCGCAATCCCCTGACCGCCGCCGATGCACATGGTCACCAGGGCGTAACGGCCGTTGATGCGATGCAGTTCGTGGATGGCCTTGGTGGCGATGATGGCACCGGTCGCGCCCACCGGGTGACCCAGGGCGATGCCCGAACCGTTCGGGTTGACCTTGGCCGGATCCAGGCCCAGCTCCTGGCTGACCGCGCAGGCTTGGGCGGCGAAGGCGATGTTGGCTTCGATCACGTCCAGGTCGGCGATGGTCAGGCCGGCACGCTTGAGCGCCAGGCGCGTGGCCGGGATCGGGCCCAGGCCCATCAGTTCTGGCTCAACACCGGCGTGGGCGTAGCTGACCAGACGCGCCAGCGGACGCAGGTTGTTGGCCTGGACCGCGTTGCCGGTGGCCATGACCAGTGCAGCCGCGCCGTCGTTCAAGCCCGAAGCGTTGCCGGCGGTCACCGAACCGTCCTTCTTGAACGCCGGCTTCATTGCTGCCAGCTGTTCCAGGGACGTGGCGCGTGGGTGCTCGTCGACGTTGAACAGCTTGGTGCCCTTGCGATCCTGGATTTCCACGGTCGCGATCTGCTCGCTGAAATAGCCGTTGGCGATCGCATGGGCAGCGCGTTTCTGGTCTTCCAGAGCCAGGGCATCCTGCATTTCGCGGGTGATGCCGTTGCGTTCAGCGACGTTCTCGGCGGTGATGCCCATGTGGATGCTGTGGAACGGGTCATGCAGGATGCCCAGCATGTAATCGATGGCCTGGACGTTACCCATGCGCGCGCCCCAGCGGGCCGAAGGCATCAGGTACGGGCCGCGGCTCATGGATTCGGCACCGGCACCGATGGCGATTTCGGCGTCGCCCAGCAGCAGGGTCTGTGCCGCACTGATGATCGCTTGCAGGCCGGAGCCGCAGAGACGGTTGACGTTGTAGGCCGGGGTTTCTTTCGGGATGTCGGCGTTCATCGCGGCGACCCGGGAGATGTAGGCGTCACGGGTTTCTGTCGGGATCACGTTGCCCATGACCAGATGACCGACCAGCGCCGGGTCTACGGCGGCCCGTTGCAGGGCGGCCTTCACGGCGGTGGTTGCCAGGTCGGCCGGTGGCACGTCCTTGAGAGAACCGCCAAAGGTGCCGATGGCGGTACGGGCGGCGCTGACGACGTAGATTTCCGGAGTGTTCATGGCTGGTTTCCTTTCGGTGAATGCTTATCAGTACTGCGATTGAGCAGGGCGTTCAAGGCTGTTTTCGCTTCGTCGCTATTGAGGCGTTCGATGAACAGCAGGTTCTCTTCACGCAGGGTGGCTTGCAGTTCGGCCATGCTGGCCTGTTTCATCAGTTGTCGCGATTGGCGCAGGGCTTGCTGAGGCATTGCCAGCAGTCGATGGGCCAGACGGGTGGCCGCCGCCAGGCATTGCGCCCCGTCGTCGAACACTTCGTTGGCCAGGCCCCATGCCACCGCTTCGCTGCCGTCCAGACTGTCGCCCAACAGCAACAAGCGCGCGGCGCGGGCCTGGCCGAGCAGGCGTGGCAGCAGCAGGCTGGCGCCGAACTCCGGGCACAGGCCCAGGTTGACGAACGGCATGCGCAGCTTGGCATTGCGGGTGACCAGCACCTGATCGCAATGCAGCAACACGGTGGTGCCGATACCGATGGCGGCCCCGCATACGGCGGCAATCAGTGGTTTTTGCAGATGGGTCACGGCGCGCATCAGGCGAAAGGCCGGGCTGTCCAGATGCGTGGGTGGCTGCTGCAGGAAGTCCACCAGGTCATTACCGCTGGAAAAACAGCTCGGGCCGCCGGTCAGGATGACCACGCCGACCGAGTCGTCCTCGTCCGCCGCGAACAACAGGTCGGCCAGGCGCATGTACATGGCGTTGGTCAACGCATTGAGCTTGTCGGGGCGGTCGATGGTCAGCGTCAGTACGCCATCGCGTTGTTCATGTTTGATCAGGTCAGTCATGGATGGCTCTTGCAGAGTCGGTTCGGTCGCCACTTTAAGCGTCAGGCAAACCCCGCAGCTATGACAAAACGGGTCAACCCGACTGATGCTTTTTGCCATGTGCCGTTGCCGGCCCGGCAGCGGCAGTCGATTCGCACACACCCATTCGGGGTATGGTGCCGCCTGGCGAATCGCCCAATAGTAGGTTCATCCGCTCATCCAGAGCCGAACTCGCTTGATAAGGTGAATGTGCAATGCGCAAGACACTGAAGGTGATTTCCAGTCTGTTTGCTCTTCCGTTGATCATCAATGCCCAAGCCGCCGAAGTGGACGACAGCCAGACGCTGCGGCTCTACAACTGGGCGGATTACATCGGTGAAAAAACCCTGTCGGACTTTGAAAAGTCCACCGGCATCAAAGTGATCTACGACACGTTCGATTCCTACGAAACCGTGCAGGCCAAATTGCTCACCGGCCACTCCGGTTATGACCTGATCGTGCTCAACGCTTCCCTCGCACCGCCGCTGATCCAGGCCAAGGTGTTCCAGCCGCTGGATAAAAAGTTGCTGCCGGGCTGGAACAATCTGGACCCGAAAGTCCTGCACGACCTGCAAGGGTTCGATCCGGGCACCGCCTACTCGGCGCCTTACACCTGGGGTAGCAACGGTGTCACGTACAACGTCGACAAGATCAAGGAGCGCATGCCCGACGCGCCGATCGGCTCGCTGGCGATGATCTTCGATCCGAAGATCGTGTCGCGCTTCGCCGATTGCGGCGTGACCCTGCTCGATGCCCCTACCGAAGTCATTCCCATGGCCTTGAAGTACCTGGGACGCGACCCCAGAAGCGCGGCCCCGGCGGATCTGAAAGCGGCCCAGGATTTGTTGCTGTCGGTCAGGCCGTATATCCGCAAGTTCGACTCGGTCAATTACCTGACCAGCCTGCCCAATGGCGACGTGTGCATGGCGATGACCTGGTCCGGCGACTACGCGACGGCCATGGCCCGCGCCGAAGAAGCCAAGAAGCAGATCAACCTGGCGTACTTCATTCCCAAGGAAGGCTCGCTGATCTGGTTCGACAACATGTACATCCCGGCCGATGCGCCCCACGTCGCCAACGCCCACAAGTTTCTGGAATACCTGATGCAGCCGCAGGTGATGGCGGACGTGAGCGACTTCATCAATTACGCCAACAGCAACGCGGCGGCCACGCCATTGCTCAACGCCAGCGTGCGAAACAATCCGGCGATTTATCCCGATGACGACATTCGTCAACGGCTGTTTCCGCAGAAAACCCAGGACGCCAAAGACATGCGAGCCATGACACGCGTCTGGAGCACCGTAAAAAGCGGGATTTGATCGACCCATCGATTCGTTTGAGGTTTTTGTATGGCTACTCCAACTAAAAAAGTGTTCTCGACAGTCGACGCGGCTGAACTGGTCAAGGCCGACAAGGCCCATCACATGCACGGCTATCACGTGTTCGACGAGCATGCCGAGCAGGGTTCGCTGAACATCGTCGCCGGCGACGGCGCCTACATTTATGACACCCAGGGCAACCGTTTTCTCGATGCCGTCGGCGGCATGTGGTGCACCAACATCGGCTTGGGCCGAGAAGAAATGGCCCTGGCCATTGCCGATCAAGTGCGGCAACTGGCGTACTCCAACCCGTTTTCCGACATGTCGAACAACGTGGCGATCGAGCTGTGCGAAAAACTCGCCAGCCTCGCCCCCGGCGACCTCGACCATGTGTTCCTGACCACTGGCGGCTCCACGGCGGTGGACACCGCGTACCGGCTGATCCAGTACTACCAGAACTGTCGCGGCAAGCCGGAAAAGAAACACATCATCGCGCGCTTCAACGCCTATCACGGCTCGACCACCTTGACCATGTCGATCGGCAACAAGGCCGCCGACCGGGTGCCGGAGTTCGATTACGCCAACCCGCTGATCCATCACGTGTCCAACCCCAACCCGTACCGCGCCCCGGATGGCATGAATGAAGCGCAGTTCCTCGAGTTCCTGGTCAAGGAATTCGAAGACAAGATCCTGTCGATCGGCGGGGACAAGGTCGCCGGCTTTTTCGCCGAACCGATCATGGGCTCGGGCGGGGTGATCATTCCGCCGAAGGGTTATCTCAAACGCATGTGGGACGTGTGCCAGCGCTACGACATCCTGTTCGTTGCCGACGAAGTGGTGACTTCGTTCGGGCGCCTGGGCAAGTTTTTCGCCTCCCTGGACGTGTTCGATGTGCAACCCGACATCATCACCACCGCCAAGGGCCTCACTTCTGCCTATCTGCCATTGGGGGCGTGCATCTTTTCCGACCGTATCTGGAAAGTCATCGCCGAGCCCGGCAAGGGCCGCTGCTTTACCCACGGCTTTACCTACAGCGGTCATCCGGTGTGCTGCACGGCGGCGCTGAAGAACATTGAAATCATCGAACGGGAAAACCTGCTGGCCCATGTCGACGATGTCGGCGGTTATCTGGAACAGCGCCTGGCCACGCTCAAGGATTTGCCGTTGGTGGGGGATGTGCGTTGCCAGAAGTTGATGGCCTGCGTGGAGTTCGTCGCCGACAAACGCACCAAGGCGCTGTTCGCCGATGAAATCAACATTGGCGAAAAAATCCATGTGCGGGCACAGGCCCGGGGCTTGCTGGTGCGGCCGATCATGCACCTCAACGTCATGTCGCCGCCGTTGATTCTCAGCTATGCCCAGGTCGACGAAATCGTCGAGATCCTGCGGGTATGCATCCTGGAAGTGGCGGCCGAGCTGGAGCAGAGCGGCCAGTATTTCGGGCAATGAGTCTTTCAGTCAGGCTTTTACCAAGGGCCTGCTCACCCGCTAGACTGCGGGGCATGAGCAAACCAGACGACGACACACTGATCGCAATGCCCTTCGGGGCCTTGCACAAATGGCATGAGGGCATGCGCGAGGCCTTCGCCCATGTCGACGAGCCTGACGCCCTGCAATACCTGGCGTCAGCATTGGCGCAGCTGGTGTCCATCGAGTCGATGATGATCAGCCTGGAGCGCAAGGACCGCGCGCCTCAGTTGCTGCACCAGCGCGGCATTGCCCAGGAATACCAGGTCTCGATTCTCGACCGCTATTTTTCCGGGGGCTACCTGCTCGACCCGTTTTGTCTGGCGGTGGAGCAAGGCTTGGCGCAAGGCTTCTATCACCTGGAGGAAATTGCCCCGGACAACTTCTTCGACAGTGACTACTACAAGTCCTACTACCTGAAGGCGGGTTGTTCGGAAGACAGCTACTACATCGTCGATACGGGCAACGACACCAAGATATCCGTCAGCCTGTTTCAAGGTTTCGGCGGTGAATGCCTGCAGGTCGAACAACTGAACCTGCTGCGCGCCGTCGAACCGCTGGTGCGCGAATTTGTCAGCGAGTTCAGTCAGCGCGGCCTGTTGCGCAATCACGAAATCCAAAGCGATAACGATCAAGGCCTGCGGGATGATCTCAAGCACCGGGTGCAGTCGGCCTTCGAGCAATTCGGGTGCGATGTGCTCACCGAGCGTGAGCGGGAAGTGGCGCACATGGTGCTTCGCGGTCACTCGGTGAAATCCACCGCCAGCCAGATGGGCATCTCCCCGGAAACCGTGCGCATGCACCGCAAGAATCTGTACCTGAAACTGGAAGTGGGGTCGCAGTCGGAGTTGTTTGCGCTGTTTATCGAGTGGTTGCGCAAGCACTGACCACAACACCAAGCCAATGTAGGAGCGAGCTTGCTCGCGAAAAAAATGAGAGCACCGCGTTTATCCAGAAAGCGCGCGCCATTATTCACGTCCATCGCGAGCAGGCTCGCTCCTACAGTCGTCAGTGGTTGTCCACAGAATCTGCGAACAACCTTGAGCCCTATGGGAGCGAGCTCGCTCCCACAGGTTTGTGGTCAGGCAGGAACCCTGCTCAAGATCAGTCTTCGCGTTTAACCACCAGGGTCAAAATGTCATAGCTGGCCACCAGCTCACCCAACTGATTGGTGACTTCCACGTCCCACGCCACCACCCCTTGCGGGACGCCTTGCGGGCTCTTTTTGCCCTGGTCGATTTTGCGTTTGCAGGTCAGGCGCGCCTGGATGGTGTCGCCGATGCCCACCGGGTTGATGAAGCGCAGGGTGTCCAGGCCGTAGTTGGCCAGCACCGGGCCGACACCCGGGGATACGAACAGACCGGCGGCGGCCGACAGCACGAAATAACCGTGGGCGATGCGCTTGCCGAACTGCGATTCCTTGGCGGCGATGTCGTCGAAGTGCATGTAGAAGTGATCCCCCGACAGGCAGCCGAAGTTCACCAGGTCCGCTTCGGTGACCGTGCGGCGGTGAGTCAGCAGCGACTCGCCGATCTGCAGGTCCTGGAAGTAACGGCGGAACGGGTGCACCTCGGTTTCGATGACTTTGGCGCCACGCACGTATTCACCGGTCACCGCCGCGAGCATGGTGGGCGAACCCTGTACCGCCGCGCGTTGCAGGTAGTGCTTCACCGCGCGCAGGCCGCCCAGTTCCTCACCACCACCGGCACGACCGGGACCGCCATGCTTGAGTTGCGGCAGCGGCGAGCCGTGGCCGGTGGACTCACCCGCGCAGTTGCGGTCCAGCACCAGCAAGCGCCCGTGCAATGCAGCGGCCACCGGAATGGCCTTGGCGGCAATCTGCGGATCCTTGGTCACCAGGCTGGCCACCAGGCTGCCTTTGCCGCGTGCGGCCAGGGCCAGGGCTTCGTCGAGATCGTCATAGGCCATCAGGGTGCTGACCGGGCCGAACGCTTCGATATCGTGAGCGCCGCCTTCGGCATGCGGGTCGCGAGCCTGCAGCAGGGTCGGGGCGAAAAACGCACCCTGGCTGACGTTCTCGCCGCGCGGTTCGAAGCCATCGCGGGCGCCGAACAGCATGTCGCTGCTTTGCAACAGCGCTTCCAGACGTTCGGCCACGTCTTTCTGCTGATCGTGGGACGCCAGTGCCCCCATGCGCACGCCTTCCACCGACGGGTCGCCGACCACCACTTTGGCCAGGCGATCGCGCAGGCGCGTGGCCACGGCGTCGATGTGTCTGGCCGGAACGATGGCGCGGCGAATGGCGGTGCATTTCTGCCCGGCCTTGGTGGTCATTTCCCGGGCGACTTCCTTGATGAACAGCTCGAACTCTTCGTTATCCGGGGTGACATCCGGGGCGAGGATCGCGCAGTTCAGCGAATCGGCTTCGGCGGTGAACGGCACCGAGTTGCGAATCAGGTTCGGGTTGACCCGCAGCTTGGCCGCGGTGTCGGCGGAACCGGTGAAGGTCACCACGTCCTGGCCTTGCAGGCGGTCGAGCAAATCGCCGGTGCCGCCGATGATCAGTTGCAGGCTGCCCGCTGGCAGCAAGCCGGACTCGTCCATCAGGCGCACCACGGCTTCAGTCAGGTAGCTGGTGGCGCTGGCCGGTTTGACGATGCACGGCATACCGGCGAGGAAACTCGGGGCGAATTTTTCCAGCATGCCCCAGATCGGGAAGTTGAAGGCGTTGATGTGCACCGCCACGCCGCCCCGAGGCACGAGGATGTGGGTGCCGGCGAAGGTGCCCATTTTGCTCAACTGCAGGGCTGGGCCTTCGTGGACGACGTTGCCCGACGGCAGTTCCCGCGAACCGAGACTGGCATAGGTGAACAGCGTGCTGTTGCCGCCTTCGATGTCGATCCAGCTGTCAGCGCGGGTGGCGCCGCTGTGGTGGGAGATTGCGTAGAGCTGTTCCTTGCGTTCGCTCAGGTACAGGGCCAGTGCCTTGAGGCGCTGGGCACGCTGCTGGAAATCCAGCGCCATCAGGCCGCTGACGCCTTGGCGGCGGCCGTGTTCGATGGCTTCGGCGAAGTCCGGGCGCTCTTCGTGGGTACGGGCGATTTCATGGCCATCGATGGCGCTGCGCAGGATTTGTGCGCCGTGTTGGCCGATCCAGCGACCGGCGATGAAACTTTGCAGGGTAGGGGCGTGGGACATGTTGTCTCCTTGAAAATAGTCGGGCTTGCCGCAGGCCCCTGTGGGAGCGGGCTTGCCCGCGATGGCTTGATTTCAGACGACATCAATGTTGAATTTGATGGCCTCATCGCGGGCAAGCCCGCTCCCACAGGGTTCAATGCAAATCTGTGGGAACGGGTTCAGAGCTGATCGAAATCCAGCACAACCTTGTCGCTGACCGGAAACGCCTGGCACGACAGCACATAGCCGGCGGCCACTTCGTAGTCTTCCAGGGCGTGGTTGCTGTCCATTTCAACTTCACCCTCGATGACCTTGCATTTGCAGGTCGAGCACACACCGGCCTTGCACGAGTAAGGCAGTTCGGCGCCCTGGGCGTTGCCGGCGTCGAGGATGCTCTGGCTGTTGCGTGGCAGGTCGAAGGCCAGGGCGCGGCCGTCGCTGATCACGGTGATCTGGCTGACGGCGGCGTCCACTTGGCGGGCGGCTTCGCGGGCTGCGCGTTTTTGCTGGCTGCCAGCGGCGGCGAACAGTTCGAAGTGGATGCGTTCAGGCGCCATGCCCTTGGTCTTGAGGCTGTCGCGCACGGTCTCGGTCATTTCCTGCGGGCCGCAGATGAAGGCGGCGTCGAGGGCTTTGACATCGATCCAGCGGCTGAACAACTGCTCGCACTTCTCGGCGTTGATCCGGCCGTTGTACAGGTCGACATCCTGCTGTTCACGGCTGAACACGAAGATCAGGTTCAGGCGTTGCAGGTAGCGGTTCTTCAAATCTTCAAGCTGTTCGCGGAACAACGCGCCGGAGCTCGAACGGTTGCCGTACAGCAGGGTGACGCGGCTGTGGGGCTCGGTTTCCAGGGTAGTCTTGATGATCGACAGGATCGGCGTGATGCCGCTGCCCGCCGCGACCGCCAGGTAATTGCCGTGGCGCGCCGGATCGAGTTCGACGCAGAAATGCCCGGCGGGCGGCATCACTTCAAGGCTGTGCCCGGCTTTCAAGTGTTCGTTGGCAAAGGCAGAAAAACGCCCACCGGCCACGCGCTTGATGGCGACACGCAGTTCGCCGTCGTTGACCCCGGTGCAGATCGAGTACGAGCGACGCACTTCTTCGCCGTCCAGTTGGGTACGCATCACCAGGTGCTGGCCCTGGGTGAAGTGAAAACTGTCCTGCAGGTGTTGCGGAATCTCGAAGGCGATGGACACCGCGTCACGGGTCTCGGTGCGCACGTCCTTGATGGTCAGGCTGTGAAATTTACTCATTGTTGTTCTCCAGCTGGGACGGCCGATCGCCGCTCAGATGCACTTGAAATAGTCGAACGGTTCCCGGCAATCGACGCAGCGATACAACGCCTTGCACGCGGTGGAACCGAACTCGCTGAGCACTTCGGTGTGCGCGCTGCCGCATTGCGGGCAGACGACCACCGGGCTTTCACCGAGCAGGCTGCGCTTGCTGGTGCTGCCCTCGGGCGGCGCGATGCCATAGGCGCGCAGGCGTTCCCGGCCGTTGTCGCTGATCCAGTCGGTGGTCCAGGCCGGGGTCAACCGGCGTTCCAGTTGCGGCGCCTGAAAACCGGCCTGCTCCAGCGCCTGGCGAATATCGCCTTCGATCACTTCGGTGGCCGGGCACCCGGAGTAGGTCGGCGTGACCACCACGTGCAGATGGCCGGCCTGCCAATCGAGATCGCGGACGATGCCCAGGTCGACCACGCTGACCACCGGCACTTCCGGGTCCATGACCTCGGCCAGGATCGCCCACGCAGCGGCCAGGTCGGTCGGTTGTGCCGGCCGGGCGCCGAGGTCGCTGGCGATCAGCTCACCAGGTTGCATCGGGGTACGCTCGTGGCAGGAATTGCATCTCGGCCAGCAGGATGCCCAGGTGTTCGGTGTGCAGGCCCTTGCGTGCATTGAGGTAGAAATAGCTGGGCGCGGCAGGCACGGGCAGGGTCGCGCTGGCGAAGATTTCGTTGACCCTGGCTTGCCAGGCGGCGGCGACTTGCGCGGTGTCCGGGGTGATACCGGCCGCGTGCAGACGCTGTTCGCTGTCATCGGCGCTGGTCAGTTCGACGGTGAAACGCCAGACCTCAGGGATCGCCGCGAGCATGCGTTTGTGGCTTTCCTCGGTGCCGTCACCCAGACGTTCGACCCACTCGCCGGAGCGGCGCAGGTGATAGGTGACTTCCTTCACGGCCTTGGCGGCAATCCCGGCAATACGCTCATCGCTGGACTGGCTCAGGCCGCTCAGCACTTGCAGGTGCCAGGCGTCATACAGGAACTGCTTGAGGATGGTCACCGCGTAGTCGCCGTTGGGTTGCTCCACCAGCAGCAGGTTGCGATAGGCGCGCTCGTCGCGACGGAACGCCAGGTCGTCGGCGTCGCGGCCGTCGTCCAGCAGTTCGGCGGCGTAGTCCAGCCAGTTGCGCGCCTGACCTACCAGGTCGAGGCCGACGTTCATCAGCGCCAGCTCTTCTTCCAGTGCCGGGGCCTTGCCACACCATTGGCACAGGCGCTGGCCCTGGATCAGGGCGCTGTCGCCGAGGCGCAGCAGGTATTCGATCAGATCGGTCTTGTTATTCATGGTCGACCTCACATGTGCCCGACTTCGGCCGGCAGCTCGTAGAAGCTGGCGTGGCGGTAAACCTTGTCGTCCGACGGATCGAACAGCGGGTCTTTTTCGTCAGGGGAGGAGGCGGTGATCAGCGCCGAAGGCACGACCCACAGGCTGACGCCTTCGCTGCGGCGGGTGTAAAGCTCGCGGGCGTTCTCGATGGCCATGGTGGTGTCGGCGGCATGCACGCTGCCGACGTGCTTGTGGTTGAGACCGTGCTTGCTGCGCACGAAAACTTCGAAAAGGGTCCACTCGGACATTTCAATTACTCCACATCAGGTGGCCGGATCAGGCGGCGTTCTTGTTTTGTTTTTTGCGGGCGTGGGCGACGGCGGCTTCGCGAACCCAGGCACCGTCTTCAATCGCCTTGCGGCGGGTGGCGACGCGTTCGGTGTTGCACGGACCGTTGCCTTTGAGCACTTCGTAGAATTCGCTCCACTGGATCTCGCCGAAATCGTAGTGACCGCGCTCGGCGTTCCACTTCAGGTCCGGATCGGGGCAGGTACAGCCCAGCAGTTCCAGTTGCGGGATGGTCTGGTCGATGAAGCGCTGGCGCAGTTCGTCGTTGCTCTGGCGCTTGATTTTCCAGGCCATGGACTGGGCGCTGTTGGGCGAGTGTTCGTCGCTTGGACCGAACATCATCAGCGAGGGCCACCACAGGCGGTTGATCGCGTCCTGAACCATGTCTTTCTGCGCCTGAGTACCGTGGCGCATCATGGTCAGGAGGATTTCGTAGCCCTGGCGCTGGTGGAAGCTTTCTTCCTTGCAGATACGCACCATGGCGCGGGAGTAGGGGCCGTACGAGGTGCGCTGCAAAACCACCTGGTTAACGATTGCCGCGCCATCCACCAGCCAGCCCACCGCGCCCATGTCGGCCCAGTTCAGCGTCGGGTAATTGAAGATGCTCGAATACTTGGCCTTGCCGCTGTGCAGCTTGGCGATCTCTTCATCGCGGTCGGCGCCCAGGGTTTCCATCGCGCTGTACAGATACAGACCGTGACCGGCCTCGTCCTGAATCTTGGCCATCAATTGCAGTTTGCGTTTGAGCGTCGGCGCGCGGGTGACCCAGTTGCCTTCGGGCAGCATGCCGACGATCTCGGAGTGAGCGTGCTGGGAAATCTGCCGGATCAGGGTTTGCCGGTAGGCATCTGGCATCCAATTCTTGGCTTCGATCTTGATTTCTGAATCGATTTTTTCCTGGAAGGCGCGTTCCTGATCGGACATTTCCGACAGGTCTTTGATGCGCTTTACGCCTGTTTCTACGAGCTGTGCGTACATTGGGGGTCTCCCGCCGTGAATCTGTTCGAGGGCATGGAGAACTTTATAAGCGATACGGAAATTAATATCAAACATAAAATGATGTGTCGCATTTGTTTTTTGTATCGCTTTGGAGGGGGAAGGCTTGGTTTTGGGGGGATATCCATTTCTTCGGTAATGGCGGCCGGCGGTTTCGCCTTGTGGTGAACCATTTGGAAGAACGCAACGCCGCCCCCTGTAGGAGCGAGCCTGCTCGCGATGGTGGATAACGATGACACGGGCTGCCTGAACGCCCGCGTTGTCCCGGTGTTTTTCGCGAGCAGGCTCGCTCCCACCGAAAAGCTGATAGGCGTACACCCAAAACAAAAAAAAGCCCCGCAAAAGCGGGGCCATAAGGGGTGCAGCAGTCATGCTTCAGTAGGTCATGCTTTCGGACGTTTATCCAATACGTGGCATGCCTTGCCTTCAGATCGCTTGATCGAGTGCAAAGGCTGCAAAACAATCCGCGAACTGATCCCGATATAGGTCTTGATGTGCTTGCTCAGCTCCCCGCAAACAGCCTTCTGCTGTTCGTCGCTCAAGTGCTGATGGTCGGCCTTCAACTCGACGTGCACATCAACGCTGTCCAGGTTGCCATGGCGATACAGATGGATCTCATAGCACTCGGCCAGCTGTTTGACTTTCAGCACCTGTTCTTCGATCTGCGTCGGGAACACGTTGACCCCACGGATGATCAGCATGTCATCGCTGCGTCCGGTGATTTTGTCGATGCGTCGCATCGGCCGTGCGGTGCCCGGCAGCAGGCGCGTCAGGTCGCGGGTGCGGTAGCGGATCATCGGCAGGGCTTCTTTGCTCAGGGAGGTGAACACCAGTTCGCCCATCTGCCCGTCCGGCAGTACTTCGCCGGTCACCGGGTCGATGATTTCCGGGTAGAAGTGGTCTTCCCAAATGGTCGGGCCGTCCTTGCTCTCGGCGCATTCCATGGCGACGCCCGGGCCCATGATTTCCGAGAGGCCGTAGATGTCCAGGGCGGTGATGCCCAGGCGGGTTTCGATGGCGCTGCGCAGTTCGGCGGTCCAGGGCTCGGCGCCGAAGATGCCCAGGCGCAATGCCAGTTTGTGCGGGTCGATGCCCTGGCGCTCGATTTCATCGGCGATGTTGAGCATGTAGGACGGCGTGACCATGATGATGTCCGGCTGGAAATCCTTGATCAGCTGCACTTGTTTCTCGGTCTGGCCGCCGGACATCGGGATCACCGTGCAACCCAGGCGTTCGGCACCGTAGTGCGCGCCTAGGCCGCCGGTGAACAGGCCGTAGCCATAGGAAATATGCACCTTGTCGCCGCGACGTCCGCCTGCCGCGCGAATCGACCGCGCAACGACGTTGGCCCAGGTATCGATGTCGTTCTGGGTGTAGCCGACGACGGTCGGTTTGCCGGTGGTGCCGCTGGAGGCGTGCAGGCGAACGATGTCATGCATCGGTACGGCGAACATGCCGTACGGGTAGTTGTCACGCAGGTCGGACTTGGTGGTGAACGGGAATTTCGCCAGGTCCGCGAGGGACTTGATGTCGTCCGGGTGCACGCCCAGGGCATCGAAACGCTGACGGTACAGCGGCACGTTCTCGTAGGCGTGCTTGAGGCTCCAGCGCAGGCGATCCAGCTGATGTTGACGCAACTCGTCGATGCTGGCGGTTTCCAGCGGGTCCAGCACAGGATCAAGCACGGATTGGGCAATTGGCATGTTCATGACTTCACTCGAATTGTTTTTGTGTTCCAGCCCCTGCGCACAGGGGCTTTGAGTGCATGACCCAAGGATACCTCTCGGCTCCCCGGGAATCGCGGTTCTTTAACGGGATAGACGCTCGATGATCAGCGCGATCCCTTGGCCGACGCCGATGCACATGGTGCACAGGGCGTAGCGACCTTGACGTTCTTCCAGCTCATGCAGGGCCGTGGTCACCAGGCGAGCACCGCTCATGCCCAGCGGATGGCCGAGGGCAATCGCGCCGCCATTGGGGTTGACCCGTGGGTCGGTGTCGCTCAAGCCCAGTTCGCGCATTACCGCCAGGCCTTGTGCGGCGAAGGCTTCGTTGAGTTCGATCACGTCCATGTCCGCCAGGCTCAGGTTGGCCAGCTCCAGCACCTTGCGAGTGGCCGGCACCGGGCCGATGCCCATGATGCGTGGCTCGACCCCGGCCGTGGCCATCGCCACCACCCGGCCCCGTGCAGTCAAACCGTGACGCTTGGCGACTTCCGGGCTGGCCAGTAACAGCGCGCAGGCACCGTCGTTGACCCCGGAAGCGTTGCCGGCAGTGATGCTGCCGCCTTCGCGGAACGGCGTGCCGAGTCTGGCCAGCTGTTCGAGGGTGGTATCGCCGCGTGGGTGTTCATCCTGCTCGACCACTTTGGCCGGGCCTTTGCGCTGGGGGATTTCCACCGCGACGATTTCCCTGGCCAGGCGCCCGTTAGCCTGGGCGGCAGCGGCGCGTTGCTGGCTGCGCAGGGCGAAGGCGTCCTGGTCGGCTCGGGAGATGTTGAACTGTTCGGCGACGTTCTCTGCGGTTTCCGGCATGGAGTCGATGCCGAAGGCCTTTTTCATCAGTGGATTGACGAAGCGCCAGCCGATGGTAGTGTCGAAAATTTCCGCCTGGCGGGAAAACGCCTGCTCGGCCTTGCCCATCACCATAGGTGCGCGGGACATCGATTCGACACCGCCCACCAGCATCAACCCGGCCTCGCCACTGCGAATAGCGCGGGCCGCCGTGCCGACCGCGTCCAGCCCCGAACCACACAGGCGATTGAGGGTGGTGCCGGGCACGCTGACCGGCAACCCGGCCAACAGCGCCGACATGCGCGCGACGTTGCGGTTGTCTTCGCCGGCCTGGTTGGCGCAGCCGTAGATCACGTCATCGACGCGGCTCCAGTCCACCTGCGGGTGACGGCGCAGCAGTTCGCGCAGCGGCACCGCGCCGAGGTCGTCGGCGCGCACGCTGCTCAAGACTCCGGCATAGCGACCGATCGGGGTCCGTACCGCATCGATGATCAGGGCGTCATTCATTCGGGTTCTCCTGCGTCAGCACCGGGCCGCGCACTTTGTAGGATTTGCCATGGAACAGGGCGATCAACTGGCCCTGCTGGTTTTCAATGCGTACGTCGTAGTTGCCGGTGCGACCCGAGCGGCTCTGCTCGGTGCAATCGGCGTTCAACGTGTCGCCCAGACGCGCCGGGGCGATGTAGTCGATGCTGCAACCGATGGCCACGGTGGCTTCGTTGTAGCTGTTGCAGGCGAAGGCGAATGCCGAGTCGGCGAGGGCGAACAGGTAGCCGCCGTGGCAGGTGCCGTGGCCCTGGAGCATGTCGGTGCGCACGGTCATGCCCACCCGGGCGCAACCGGGGCCGGCCGAAAGCAGGCGCATGCCCATGGCCTGGCTGGCGCTGTCACGCTGGAACAGCGCCTGGGCGCAATCGCTGGCCAGGGTCATGGCTTCATGGTTAGTCATGGAAATTTCTCCCTTCGGCGACCCGGCGGCGCAGCAACAGCGAAGGGCGATAGCGTTCTTCGCCATAACCGGCGTGAAGGTTTTCCAGCGTTTCAAGAATGTGCGACAGGCCAATGGCATCGGCCCAGGCCAGCGGGCCTTGCGGGTAGTTGACCCCGGCACGCATGGCCAGATCGATGTCGGCAGCTGACGCCACGCCTTGCAGCAGGGCATCGGCGGCTTCGTTGGCGAGCATCGCCACGGTGCGCAGGACCGCCAGCGCCGGACTGTCGCTGAGCAGGCTGACCTTGAAGCCGGCCCGTTGCAGCAGGGCCACGCCTTGTTCAAGGGCCAGTGGATCGATGCCCGCCGCGTAGCTGATGGCGATGCGCTGGGCCTTGCTGTAATCGAGGGTCAGATCCAGCAGGATCAGGTTGCGCAGCCCGTCTTCCCTGGCGCGCTGACAGGCCATGCGCCCGTCGCTCAAGGCCAGCACGGCGTCACCGACCCGCAGCAAGCCCTGACCATCACGCTGGATCACGTCGACGCATTGCGTACCAAGGCGTGCAAGCAAACCTTGGGCGATGCCCAGATCACCTTCGGCCACGCACGTCTCGACGGTCGCCGCGCTGCTGATTTCGGCAGGTTGCGGACGTTCGGCGCCTTGGGCGTAGCTGTAGAAACCCTGACCGCTTTTTCGTCCCAGTCGTCCACCGTCCACCAGTTCTTTCTGGATCAGCGATGGCAGGAAACGGGTGTCCTGGTAATAGGCATCGAACACCGAACAGGTCACGGCATAGTTGACGTCGTGGCCGATCAGGTCAGTCAGTTCGAACGCACCCATGGCAAAACCACCGGCCTCGCGCATCAACGCATCCAGGGTCGGGCAATCGGCGGCACCTTCCTGCAACAGGCGCAGGCTCTCGGCGTAGAACGGCCGGGCCACGCGGTTGACGATGAAGCCCGGCGTGGAACGGGTGTGCACCGGTTTTTTGCCCCAGGCTTTGGCGGTGTCGTACAGGCACTCGGCCAGGGTCGGATCGCTGGCCAGGCCGGAAACGATTTCCACCAGCGCCATGACCGGCGCCGGGTTGAAGAAGTGCAGGCCGAGCAGGCGATGTGGGTGTTCAAGTTGCGCGGCGATGCTGGTGATCGACAGCGACGAAGTGTTGCTGGCCAGGATGCAGTGTTCGCCGCAAATGCCTTCGAGCTGGCGGAACAGGGCGCGTTTGACCTCAAGATTCTCGACGATGGCCTCGATGATCAGCTCGCAATCGGCCAGCGCTTCAATGGCTTCCACTGCCTGCAGGCGGGCGATCGTGGCGCCGCGGGATTCGGCCGAGAGTTTGCCGTTCTCGACCCGTTTGCCCAGTTGCCGGTCGATGCCTTCGATGGCCTGGGCGGCGGCGCCGGGGCGGTTGTCCAGCAGCAACACCGGGTGACCGGCCTGCGCGGCGACCTGGGCAATCCCGGCACCCATGGCGCCGGCACCGATCACCGCGATGCGTGCAGTTGTATTCAATGCGGTCATGGCTCAGCGCCCCTTGAAACTTGGGGTGCGTTTTTCCATGAAGGCGCTGACGCCTTCGCGGTAGTCCTCGCTGCGCCCGGCCAGGCGTTGCAGATCGCGCTCCAGTTCCAGCTGTTCGTCGAAGCTGTTGCTCAGGCTGGCGTTGAGGCTGCGTTTGATCAGGGCCAGGCCGTAGGTCGGTTGGATGGCCAGGTGTTGCGCGAGCTTCAGCGCTTCGTCGCGCAGTTCGGCGTCTTCCACGCAGCGGTAGATCAGGCCCCATTGCTCGGCCTGTTCGGCGGTCAGGCGATTGCCGAGCAAGGCCAGGGCCTTGGCGCGCGCCATGCCGATCAGGCGCGGCAGGGTCCAGGTGCCGCCGGAGTCAGGGATCAGGCCGATCTTGCAGAACGCCTGAATGAAACTGGCTGAACGTGCCGCCAGCACCAGGTCGCAAGCCAGCGGAATGTTGGCGCCGGCACCGGCTGCCACGCCGTTGACCGCGCAGATCACCGGCATCGGCAGGTCGCGCAACTGGCGGATCAGCGGGTTGTAGAACTTCTCGATGGATTCGCCCAGGTCCGGCACGGCGCTGCCCGGTGCGACGTTGCGATCGCTGAGGTCTTGTCCGGCGCAGAAGCCACGACCTTCGCCGGTCAACAGCAGCACGCGCACGTCCGGGTTCTGCCGGACTTGCTTGAGCGCTTCCTTCACTTCGCCGTGCATCCGGGTGTTGAAGCTGTTGAGCTGATCTGGGCGATTAAGGCTGAGCAGGGCAACGCCGGCCTCGATGGAAAACAGAATGTGTTCGAAGTTCATGGTCTTGGCGCTCACTTGGGAGATCGTTCGCTTTTTATAAAAAAGGCGTGGTGATTACTGGCCGGTGAAGGTCGGCGTGCGTTTTTCCTGGAAGGCGGCGATGCCTTCGTCGCGGTCGCGGGTGCCGGCCAGCACGGTGAAGGCATGGCGCTCGAAACGCAGGCCGCTGGCCAGGTCGGTGTCCATGGCCTTGAGCAGCGCTTCCTTGGCCAGGCGCACCGCCAGCGGGGCTTTGCCGGCAATGCTGCGGGCGATTTGCACGGCGCGCTCGACCGTGAATTCCGGTTGCGTCACTTCGCTGACCAGCCCGGCGCGCTGGGCCTGACGGGCATCGATCGGCTCGCCGGTCAGGACCATTTGCATGGCCATGGATTTGCCGACGGCGCGCAGCAGACGCTGGGTGCCACCGGCGCCGGGCATGATCCCGAGGTTGATTTCCGGCTGACCGAAGCGGGCGTCTTCACCGGCAATGATGATGTCGGCGTGCATCGCCAGTTCGCAGCCACCGCCGAGGGCGAAGCCATTGACGGCGGCGATCAGGGGTTTGCTGAAGCGGGTGATGGCCTGCCATGAAGCCTGGCGCGGATCGTCGAGGATGCCGACCAGGTTGCGTTCGGCCATTTCCTTGATGTCGGCGCCGGCGGCAAAGGCCTTGCGGCTACCGGTGAGGACCACGGCGCGGGTCTCGGGGTCGGCTTGTGCGGCGCTCAGTTCGTCGGCCAGTTCGCCCAGCAATTGGGTGGTCAGGGCGTTCAGGGCTTGCGGGCGCTGCAGGGTAATCAGGCGCACGCCGGGCTCGATCAGTTCGACGGCAAGGGTTAGAGGCATGGCGGATGCCCTCAGGGTGCACGCTCGGCGGTGATGCCGGCTTGTTATTGGATCGGTCACAGGAACCGGTTTTGCCCGAGTATACCTGCAACGTGATACGCAAACGCAATACAAAAATAGATTTAATGTGTCCTTTTGTCGTTGTGGTAGTCACTGGTTGTCCGTCGGGTATGGGCGTTCATATGCCTGAATGCCCCGGTTTTATTGGCTATTAAGCGGGTATTAGCGGCTGGCGCATGGCCGCTTTCACTGCCCTGTTCAAGTGATACGGTTTTTTGTCTTTGTGCTGGTAAAAGCGATGTGATACAAAATGAGCCATTATTTGCATCGCTTTGTGAAGGAACCTGCCATGACCTGCTACAGCCTTGATGGCCTGACTCCAGTGGTTGACCCCACTGCCTATGTGCATCCGTCCGCCGTGCTGATCGGTGATGTGATCGTCGGTCCTCATTGTTATGTCGGGCCGCTGGCGAGTCTGCGCGGCGACTTTGGCCGGATCGTCCTGGAGGAAGGCGCCAATCTGCAGGACACCTGCGTGATGCACGGCTTTCCCGACAGCGACACGGTGGTCGAGCGCAACGGCCACATCGGTCATGGCGCGGTACTGCATGGCTGCCGGATCGGCGCCGACGCATTGGTGGGCATGAATGCCGTGGTCATGGACAACGCGCGCATCGGCTCGCGTTCATTCGTCTCGGCGGCAGCGTTCGTCAAGGCCGGTTTCGAATGCCCCGAGCAGTCGCTGGTGATGGGCGCCCCGGCCAGCGTCAAGCGCACACTCAGCGATCAGGAAGTGGCGTGGAAACAGGCAGGCACCCGCGAGTATCAGCAATTGGCCCAGCGTTGCCTGGAACAGATGCAGGTCTGCGAACCGCTGACCGAGCCGGAGCCGGATCGCCCGCGCATCAGCGACAGTGGCTTGCGGCCCAAGGGCACGATTTCGTGAACACCATCTTCCCCTGTGGGAGCGGGCTTGCCCGCGATGGCGTAGTGTCAGATGGCGTAAATTTGTTTGAACCGCCGTTATCGCGGGCAAGCCCGCTCCCACAGGGTTTTCTGTATATTCCTTTTCTTTTTTCGCTCGGTACGCCCATGTCGTCCCTGACACCTTTGAACCACTTGATTACCCGCTTCCAGGAGCAGACCCCGATCCGCGCCAGCTCCTTGATCATCACCTTGTACGGCGATGCCATCGAGCCCCATGGCGGGACGGTGTGGCTGGGCAGCCTGATTCAGTTGCTCGAACCGATCGGCATCAACGAACGGCTGATCCGCACCTCGATTTTCCGCCTGACCAAGGAAGGCTGGCTGACCGCCGAAAAAGTCGGGCGTCGCAGTTACTACAGCCTGACCGGCACCGGTCGCCGTCGTTTCGACAAGGCGTTCAAGCGGGTCTACAGCACCAGCATGCCGGCCTGGGACGGTTCCTGGTGCCTGGTGATGCTGTCGCAGTTGACTCAGGACAAGCGCAAACAAGTGCGTGAAGAACTGGAGTGGCAAGGTTTTGGTGCGATTTCACCGGTGGTGCTGGCGTGCCCGCGCAGTGACCGCACCGATGTCAACGCGACCCTGATCGACCTCGGCGCCCAGGAAGACACCATCGTCTTCGAAACCACCGCCCAGGACGTGCTGGCCTCGAAGGCCCTGCGCCTGCAGGTGCGCGAGAGCTGGAACATCGAGGAGCTGGCGACCCATTACAGCGAGTTCATTCAATTGTTCCGGCCGCTCTGGCAAGCGCTTCGCGAGCAGGAGAACCTGCAGCCGGCGGACTGTTTCCTGGCACGGATTCTGCTGATCCATGAATACCGAAAACTGCTGTTGCGCGATCCGCAACTGCCGGACGAGTTGTTGCCCGGCGATTGGGAAGGGCGTGCGGCGCGGCAGTTGTGCCGCAACATTTACCGTTTGATTTACGCCAAGGCCGAGGAATGGCTGAACGCTGCACTGGAAACGGCCGACGGCCCGTTGCCGGATGTGGGGGAAAGTTTTTACCGGCGTTTTGGCGGACTCAAGTAACACGTCATGGTGCAGGGAGCAGGGTTGTTCAGGAGATGCGAAGCACCCCGATGTCGTGTGGATTGACGTAGACAATAAAAATAAGCCTGCGTGAGGCCTGACATGATTTCTACAATTGCACAGCGCCAGGATGGGTTCGATCAGTGGATCCATCAGATCAACCAGATCTGTGGCGCCTTCAACGCACAACCCCTGGGCACCGGGTTTGCCGGGCAGATCCGCGAATACCGCAGCGATGCCCTCAAGCTCAGCTTTGTCGATGCCTGTCAGGCGCGCCTGTATCGCACGCCTCAGGAAGTCGCGGCGGGCGAGGGCGGCAAGTACTTCGCGGTATTCCAGCTCGATGGTACGGCGGCCATGGCCCAGGGCGACGACAAGGTGCTGCTGTCCGCCGGCGACATCACACTGATCGATGCCGCGCGCCCGAGCGACTTCACCTACAGCGAAAACTCCCAGCAGTTGTCGCTGATCCTGCCGTATCAATTGGTCGAGCAGACCCTGCGCTTCAACCAGGTCAAGTGCGGTCACCGCATCGCCGCGACGTCGCCCATCGCCATGCTGTCGCACCGGTTGGTGCTTGATGCCACCCGCCAGCCAAACCTCGGCCGTCAGGAAAGCGAAGCGACCCTGGAAGCGATTGTCAGCCTGCTGCGTCCGGCCATCAGCCAGACCGACGACTGCACGGATCTGCATGAACGCACCTTCCGCAAGACCCTGAGTTTTATCGACCAGCACATCCGCTCGGAAGAGCTGTGCCCGGAATGGCTGGCGCGGGAAGTGGGCATGTCCACTCGCGGGCTGTACCGGATGTTTGCCAAGAAGGGCCTGGTGGTGGCGCGCTACATCAAGAATCGTCGCCTGGACCTGTGCGCCGAATCCCTGCGCCAATCGGGCAAGGAGCAAAAGTTGTCGGTGCTGGGCTACTCGTGGGGTTTTTCCGATTCGAGCTACTTCTCCACAGCGTTCAAGTCACGCTTCGGCATCGCGCCGGGGGAATACCGCAAGCTGCATGCTTGAGTGAAGCGCTTTTCGCAGGGTTTTGTGCCATCCATCCGTGTTTTCAGGCACCGTTCTTGAGCAATTCGCTGAAGGCCTCCAGCTCGCTTTTCTCCAGATCGGAAACCAGCACAAAGCGCATGTGGTTCGCTTGCCAGGACACAACGTTAAAGCCACGGATGGTCTGAGTCTGGCGCGGCTTGTCGGCTTCCGGCGCGGGCAGGATAAACACATTGATGATGTGCTTGGCCCGGCCATAACTCAGCGCCGCCGTGGTCTGGTGTTGCAGATAATCCAGGCGCCCGCCCAACAGGGGAAAGCCTTGCGCCGCGTAGTCGAACACCGGTGGCGAGAAGTCGAGTTTGCCGGTGAACCAGGGCTTGACGGTGTGGCGGTCGGACGAAATCACATCGTTCAGATGCTCGCCCATCAACGAGCGGACATGACTGGAAACCGCCTCGTCCATCAACGGCTGCTCGCTGCCCGGCGTCGCCACATACAGCACCATCGCCAAGGCCAGCGCCGCCGCTGAAAAAGCCGGTGCAAACCATTTGCGCCAGCGCTCCAGGGTCCCGGGCGCTGGCACCTCAGGGGTTTTCAAGCGGGCAACCAAGGAGGCCGGCGCGGCGTAATACGGCGCCTTGTGCCTGACGCTGACCTTCAACCGCTGCGCCTGATCCAGTAACCGCGCGCAGTCGGCGCACTCGGCCAGATGCCCGGCCACATTGGCCGCTGTCGCGGGATCGAGTTCCTTGTCCAGATAGCCGTGCATCAGCGTCTGGCAAACCGTGCAGTCGAGTTCATTCATGAGCGTGCAACTTCAATAGTTCGAGCTTGAGCATGGCGCGAGCCCTGGCCAGCCTCGACATGACGGTACCGATGGGAATGTCGACCACCAGGGCGATGTCCTTGTAAGCCAGGTCTTCGAGTTCTTTGAGAATGATCACCTCACGAAACGCCGGTGGCAGGGCGCACAGGGCTTGCTGGATCAGCGCCGCATTTTCGGTATGGATGGCCAGCAGTTCCGGGGTCTGGCTGTGGCTCATCGCAGCCTCGTTTTCACCTGGCTCGTCGTCGAAAGCGACCCAGTGCCGTCCGGCCGAGGCCTTGAGCCAGGTGTAGCTTTCGTTGCGCACGATGGTCAGAAACCAGGCCTTGGCGTTGCCGTCGACGAAGCGGTGCGCAAACCGCAAGGCGCGCAGGGCGCTTTCCTGCACGACATCGTGCGCGGCGCTGTCATTGCCCGTGAGCCAGCGCGCGAGGTTGTAAGCGGCATCCAGGTGCGGCGCAAACAGTTCCTCAAATCGCTTCATAGTGGTTCCCGCACTGTCCCACCCCTATAACTGCGGTGCATGGTCTTTTATTCCCGGGAAAATTTATTTTTTCGACAGGGAATAAAGACCCGTCCTGCAAGGTTTTACCTCGTGTCAGCTACATCACTGTAGTTCTCCAGCGAGGGAATACCGATGGACATTCAAGCAAAACATCCACTGCGCACCGACGCCCCGTTGAATCCCGACCGCCGAACACTGCTCAAATGCTCGGCGTGGGCCGGGGCCGGGGTCCTCTGGGCCTTGAGCGGCGGCATCCCCCGGGCCTTCGCTCTGGACGACACGGGGAACGTCTCCGATCCCAAGGCGCTGGCCAGCACCTTTCACTTCGTGCAGATCAGCGACTCGCACATCGGTTTCAACAAGGAGGCCAATCCGGATCCGGTGAAGACTTTGCAAGTGGCGATCGACAAGGTCGTCGCGCTGCCCAAGCGTCCATCGCTGATCCTGCATACCGGCGATATCACCCACCTGTCCAAACCCGCCGAGTTCGACACCGCCGCACAATTGCTCAAGGGCCTGCCGTCCACCGTGCACTATGTGCCGGGCGAGCACGACACCCTCGACGAGGGCGGCGGCAAGCTCTATCTGGAGCGTTACGGCAAGGGCACCAAAGGCAATGGCTGGTACAGCTTCGACGACCACGGCGTGCATTTCATTGCGCTGGTGAACGTCTTCAACTTCCAGGCTGGCCATGAAGCGACCCTTGGCGCCGATCAACTGGCCTGGCTGGCCGATGACTTGCGCGCGGTGAGCAGCAGCACCCCGATTGTCGTGTTCACCCATATTCCGTTGTGGACCATCTATCAGCCGTGGGGCTGGGGCACCGAGGATGGCGACCAGGCGATTGCCATGCTGCGCAAGTACGGTTCGGTGACGGTGCTGAACGGGCACATCCACCAGGTCATCCAGAAGGTCGAGGGCAATATCACCTTCCACACCGCGCGCGGTACGGCTTATCCACAACCGGCACCGGGCACGGCGCCGGCTCCGGGACCGATGACGGTGGCGGCGGATCAATTGCGTAATTACCTGGGGATCACCGATGTGCGTGCGACGCAGGGTGAGCACCCCTTGGCCCTGATCGATTCGACACTGGTTTAGCGGAGGAAATGGGAATGAAAGCGCGATTGTTGGCTGTTGTCTGCCTGCTGCTGTCGATGCCGGTGTGGGCTCAGGAGGTGAAAGTCGATATCAAGGAATTCATGTTCGGGCCCAAGGATTTGAACGTGGCCGTGGGCACCAAAGTGACATGGGTGAACGACGACGAAATTCCGCACACGGTGGCGGAAACCCACAAGCTGTTTCGCTCCGGGGCGCTGGATACCGGTGACAGCTATTCCTGGGTGTTCAATACACCGGGGGAATATGAGTATTTTTGTGCGCTGCATCCGCAGATGCTGGGGAAGATTGTGGTGAGCCAATGAGCGGACCGATGTAACCCTGTGTGCGAGCTTGTTCGCGATGGCGTGTCAGTCGACACCCATGTTGCTGATACTCCATCGCGAGCAAGCTCGCTCCTACAGGGGATTGGCGCGCCACCTTCGCCGGGTGCTTCCCGTTCGCCGCGAGGGTGGCGTAGGACGTATCCGTATCTTGGTGCGCCGGAGCTGTAGGATTTTTTTGGGTGGGATGATTGCCAGTGGCGAGGGGGCCGCTTCGCAGCCCAGCGGGAGCGAGCTCCCTCGCCACAGATGCTCGTCGCTCAGCGGCTTTCAAGGTTACTTCCCGAAAGCCACGACGCCTTGCGTCGTTGCCTACGGTTACGCCAGAATCCGCCGGCTTGTGCGCCCTGGGGCCGCTCGGTAACTTGATTCGCGTCACTGATGGTCAGTGATCGGGTTTAGTAGCCCGGCCAAGGTTAAAGCGGTCGCATGAGCATCGGCAGGTATCCGCCTGCACTTAATGGTAGCTGTGCGCATGGCGTCCTCGGGCGCGCCGGTTTTTGCTTTCCCTTGCCGGTCTACTAACTTGCGCACAGCTGCCACCCCTTCGTGTAGTAGCGAAAGGGTGCGGCCCAACTAATTAAGGGAAGCACTCATGATCAAACCATCACCGAATCCGCCGGACAGCGATCCCACAGCCCCTTCCGACCGCATCCCCTCCGCCGCCGACATCCGCGCCACCCCGCGCAAACTCTGCACCATGTTCATCGTCAACCCGGAACTCGATGTCGAATCCCTGCTGGCCCACGCCTGCGAATCGTTGGCGTCGGCCAATGTCATGACTCTGGATCTGGCGGATCGTACGGAGGGGACCAGTCGCAATACGCTGCTGGGTATCGCGCAAGTGATCATGCTGGGCGAGCTGGCGGTAAACCGGGCGCTGGATCGAATCGATCCGCCCGAGTAGACGTCAAAAGATCATCCGAACGCGACCCGAGCCTGGGCCAGCTCAGGATTGACTGACGGGCATAAATCGGCTGCCCGGCAAAGATCCCTGTAGGAGCGAGCCCGTTCGCGATGGAGTATCAGCAACACTGGTGTCGACTGACACGCCATCGCGAGCAGGCTCGCTCCCACAGGGGGGGCGTTACTTCGGTGCGTTGAGGTCCAACGTCGGCGTTTCATCGAAGAAGTTCCACGGCTTGAGCAGCACGTGCACCCATTCGGTTGGCATGATCGGCCACTCTTCGGCGCGGGCGATGTGGGTGGTGCCGGTGGTCAGCCACACGACGTCGTCGGTGTTTTCGATGGATTGGTTGTCCTGGGTGAACTGCCCCAGGCCCGAGTCTTTGTCCGAGCGGTTCGGGTACTTGCCTTCCGGGTACTTCTCCTCAGGGTTGTAACGCGTCACCCACAGTTGCTTGTCCATGAAGCTCAGGCGGTGATACAGCCATTCGTCCTTGCCGAAGTTGGCGCCCTTGGCCACCGGGTGCGTGCCGCCGGCATAGGGAATCAACTGATAGGACACCGGGTTGCCGACCTTGTTTTCCTTGCCGAAGTTGGTCAGCAGGCGAACGGTCGACGGGTCGAATTTCTGCGCCGCCTGTTGTTCGGTGCTGACCACTTTGGTTTCGGTCTGCATGGTGCTGGTGCGCGGTCCGCCACGGTCGTTCGGGGCAATCACCGGGTTCACCTCCACCAGCGAGTTGCTTTCACCGTCCACGTCCATGTCGAGGCGGAAGTTGTAGATGTGCTGGTGGGTGGTGCCGACGATGTTGTGATCGAGCAGCGTGCCGTAACGGGTGTCTTCCTTGGCGGTGTCTTCGTGCATGGTCCTGGACTTCACGCCCTTGACCGCTTCGATGCCGGTGGCGCCGGCGTCGATGCCGATGGTGCCGTTCTGCTGGAAGACCCAGTCGAAGATGTAGTCATAGTTGCCGACGGTGCTGATCCAGCGCACCACCAGTTCCCGGCGTTCGGTACTGAGGTTGGGCTGGCCCATTTCCTGGTGTTTGTACTCGGGGCCGGCGTAGCGTTCGAACACTGCCATGGCACGCGGGATCGCCGTCGGGGCGCCGGTGTAGTCGGCGATGGTGGCGTCCAGCAGCACGGCGTTTTCCGGGGCGTCTTTGCCGCGGGCGATCGGCGAGGTCAGGGTGCCCATGCCGTAGTCGCCCGAATCCAGGTAGGCCTTGAAGTACCAGCCGATATCCGGATCGCCATACGGCACGATCATGCCGCCCAGCGAGCCCTCGTACATGATTTTGCGTTTCTTGCCCTTGTCGTCATAGGTGACGGTGGACAGGATCGGCCCGACCCGCGAGTCGAGGCGCACATGGAAGTCCCAGTTCTGCCAGTGAATGCTGTTGCCGGTGATGGTGTAGTTCTTGCCCTCGGGCTCGATGATCTCCAGCGGCTTGACCGGTGTACCCTTGCGTCCGCGCCCGTCATAGGGGGTCGGCTTCATCGGCACCGGGATGAGCGCTTCGTCTTCGATCTTGATGAGTTTCTTCTGCTCCAGATCGACAATCGCCACCAGGCCTTCGATCGGATGCGCCCAATAGTTGCCGTCATCGGTATTGAGGTAGCTGACGATTTTCAGCAGGCGCTTGTCCTGTGCCAGGCCGTCCTTGCCGTCGAAGTAGCCGACGGTCAGCGGTGTGGCCACGACCTTTTTCACGTCGTTGATGCCGCGCTTGGCCAGTGCCTCTGCGTATTCCGGGCTGTTCTCCACGGCCGATTGCACCGTGGCGAAATCGTCCAGCAGCACCATGCCATGGGCGCCTTCAATCGGTGTCCAGGATTTGAGTGACTTGCTGTCCAGATCCACCAGCGCTTCGATCACGTGCTTGCCGTCCAGCACCACGATATTGGCCTGGCGCGGCTGGTCGACCTTCTGCCCGGTGTAGACGAAGTTCCACACCTGATCCTTCGGCGGCTCCTTGACCGAGACTTCGGTGAAGCGGAAACCGGGTTGGTAATGGTCGGACTTCTTGACGATGTCCACCGCCGCGGTGATTTCGTCCGCGCTCAGCGGGTTGAGCGGGTTAGGGAGGGTTTCGACGACAAAGGTCTTGTCCAGGCCGGACTGGAACACCTGGTTGATGAAGTCCTTGGACATGAATGCGGTCTTGCCCTTGAACACCACCGGCACCGTCAGCGCCATGGGCTTGCCATTGAGCATGGCCACTTTGCTGTTCGGCTTGACCTTGAGGTAGACCCCGTCCTTGGCAATGGTGAACAGGTTGGAATAGTCGTCCCATTTGACCGTGGCGCCGAATTCCTCAAGGCCCGCCTGCAGCGGCACCATTTCGGCGTGACCGCCATGGGCCTGGGCATTTCCGGCCCAATAGGGCAGGCCGAGGGTGCCCAGCGTGATGGCCAGCGCGAGCCGGGCAAGCGGTTTTCTGTTTCGCAACGCAAGGGAGGTGAACATTCTGGGTTCCTTCGAAAAAGCCGGTGACAGCACACCTGTACTTTGCAACAGCCCGGCGTTGGCTGCTTTTGGATTCCTGCCAGAATCCTTTGGCTCTGTGCCGCAATCAGCTTTCCCGACTGGCGGGGGCTTGGCAAGCGGATATAGCGCTTTGCCATCGCGTTTGTGAACGACAGGGATCATCTGTAGCTGGCTTGCCAGCAATGCTTTTCAGACCTTCAACACCTTCCCGCCAATGGCCACCGCCACCAGCAGCACGGCCATCAAGCCGAAGGCAAAGCTCAAACTGCTGCCATGGGCGATGAAGCCGATGACCGCAGGCCCGGCGAGAATCCCCGCATAACCCAGGGTGGTGATGGCTGGTACGGCGATGCTTTCCGGCATGACGGTCTGCTTGCCGACCGCGGTGTACAGCACTGGCACAATGTTCGAGCAGCCGGCCCCAAGTAACGCATAACCCACCAGCGCCGCTTCCCAGCCGGGGGCCAATGTCGCCATGAACAGACCGGCCGCTGCCGTCAGCCCGCCGAACACCATCACCCGCGTAGCGCCAAGGCGCCGCACGATTGAGTCCCCGGTCAGGCGTCCAGTGGTCATGGTCAGGGCAAACGCCGCATACCCCAAGCCGGCATAGGCGGTATCGATCCCGCGTTCCTGGGCCAGGAACACCGCGCTCCAGTCCAGGGCCGCGCCTTCGGCGAGGAACACGATGAAACACATCACGCCGATGAACAGCACGATGCCGTGGGGAATGGCAAACGCCGGTCCCGAGCTGTCACTGCCATAGGGCAGCAGGTGCGGCGCGGCTTTGGCCAGGGCGATCAGCAGGATCACGACCACCACCAGGGTCGCGCCCAGCGGTGAAATACCCAGACCGAGCAGCCCGCTGACACCCGCCGCGCCGACGATCCCGCCGAGGCTGAACAGGCCATGAAACCCCGACATCATGTTCTTGCCGCTGGCCCGTTCGACGATCACCGCTTGCAGGTTCACCGTGGAATCCACCGTGCCGAGGCCTGCACCGAAGATAAACAACGCCGCGATCAGCGCCGGAATCGATGACACCGTTGCCAGCAGGGGTAGAGCCAGGCAGATCAGCAAGGTGCCGCCGGTCGCGACTTTGCGACAGCCAAAACGCGAGGCGAGCATCCCGGCCAAAGGCATCGCCAGAATCGAGCCCACCCCCAGGCACAGCAGCAATAAACCGAGGGTGCCATCATCCAGCCCGGCGCGGACCTTGGCGTAGGGCACCAGTGGCGCCCACGCGGCGATGCCGAGCCCGGCGATGAAGAAGGCAATGCGCGTGGACATTTGCTCCAGGCGCCCTGGAACGAAGGGGGATTGGGTCTTGAGGTTGGTCATATCGATCCTTGAACAAAAACGTCGCGTTCCCAAGGGACAGTGATCCACCTGCGAGGGTTCGATCAGGGGGCCGCAAGGTTTGCGCTGAAACAGGCTGACATCCTTGCACAGCCAGAGCCTGTTTCGCGATATGTTGGGGCAGACCCATCATTTCCAGCAGGGAGGGCGCCATGGCGCGGATCTACGATGCACGAGGCAATATCTACAAGGTGGTGGCGCCTGAGGAACTGCGCCGCAGGGGAATCGCCGTGCCGGATCAGGCCAGTCAGGCCGCACAAAACATTCAGACATGGACCTTGTCGGCCATAGAGGCTTGCTGCCGTTGGGCCGCCGGCACCCGGCCGCCCGGCAGCAAGGAACATTGCAGCGATGGCTTGCTGGTCGGCCCGTTCCAGTCGTCGCAGCCTTTTGATCTGTTGATCGTCAACACCGACGGCACCCTGGCCGAGCGCAGTGGCAATGGCCTGACGATTTTTTCCCAGGCCCTCAGCGATCAGGGACTTTGGCCGAAGGATCAAGCGTGTGTGCTCAGGGTTCATCACGACAAGGCGGATGTGCGTTCACCGGGGGAGATTTCGGTGAAAGCGGCGCAGGTCGATGGCGTGCAAGGGTTCTGGCTGGACTTGGGCAAGCCGGGGTTTGGCCCTGATGCGGTCAGCGCGCAGGGGGTTGAAAGCGTGGCCTGCAACGGTCGTGAGCTCAGCCATGTGCAGCCATTGGCAGCCCTCAACGGGGCATGGTCGCGCAGTCAGTTCGTGCGAGTCGGCAATCCGCACTGCGTGACCCTGGTCGACAGCGCCGATGCCTTGCCGGGCAATGAGCAGATGCGCGAGCCAGCGCTGGGCGAGGGGCTGAAGCAGATCGCCTACGCCATGCCGACCGGCGCAGGAAAACCCTGCCCGGCGGGAATCAATCTGCAATGGGCGATGCGGTTGTCACCCGGGCACATCGCCGCGCGGGTGTTCGAGCGCGGGGAAGGGCCGACCGCTTCCTCGGGCACCAGTGCCAGTGCGGTGGCGTGTGCGGCCTGGCGGGTGGGTTGGGTCGATGCGGGGGAGGTGAAGGTGACGATGCCGGGTGGGACGGCGCCGATTCTGCTGGAGCAAGAGCAGGGGGAGTTGAGTCGGGTGAGCCTGTTTGGTACGGCTCGGTTGATGGACTGATCCCGAGACAGCCATCGCCGGCAAGCCGGCTCCCACAGGTTTAATGCAAGGCCCTGTAGAGCCGGCTTGCCGGCGATGGCGTCGACCCGAATTCAGCTCAAGCCATCACCGAACTCCACCACCGGCATCGTCCGTTTCATCAGCACCTTGCCGCCGCGAATCGAATACAGCGGCAGGCCCTGGCTGCGGATCACCTCGTAGTCGCTCTCGGCCGATAATATCAACAAGTTCGCCGGCCGCCCCGGTTCCAGTCCGTAGCGATCACCCAAAGCCATGGCCCTGGCGCTGTTGTCGGTGACCAGGTCCAGCGCGCTTTGCAGGTTGCGGTAACCGAGCATGTGGCAGATGTGCAGGCCTGCTTCGAGGACCCGCAGGATGTTGCCGTTGCCCAGCGGATACCAGGGATCGACGATCGAATCCTGGCCGAAACACACGTTCATGCCGGCTTCGAGCAGTTCGTTGACCCGGGTCACGCCCCGGCGTTTCGGGAAGTTATCGAAGCGTCCTTGCAGATGAATGCTTTCGGTGGGGCAGGAGACAAAACTGATCCCGGAATGCCCGAGCAGGCGGAACAGTTTGGCGCAGTAGGCGTTGTCGTAGGAGCCCATGGCCGTGGTGTGACTGGCGGTGACCCGTGAACCCATGTCGCGGCTGCGGGCTTCTTCGGCCAGTACTTCGAGAAAGCGCGAGTGCGGGTCGTCGGTTTCGTCGCAATGCACGTCCACCAGGCAACCGGTGCGTTCGGCCAGGTCCATGAGGAACTTCACCGAACTCACGCCTTGATCGCGGGTGTATTCGAAATGCGGAATGCCGCCGACCACGTCGGCGCCCATGTGGATCGCTTCCTCCATCAGGTCCCGACCGTTGCGGTACGACTCGATGCCCTCCTGGGGGAATGCGACGATTTGCAGGTCGATCAGATCACGGCTTTCCTCGCGCACTTCGAGCATGGCCTTCAGCGCGGTCAGTTGCGGATCGGTGACATCGACATGGGTGCGCACATGCTGAATGCCGTGGGCGGCGAGGGCCTGGATGGTTTTTTTGGCGCGGGTCTTGGTGTCTTCCTGGGTGATGGTCGCCTTGCGCTCACCCCAGCACTCGATGCCTTCGAACAAGGTACCGCTCATGTTCCAGCGCGGCTCGCCAGCGGTCAGGGTGGCATCGAGGTGGATGTGCGGCTCGACGAAGGGCGGTACCACCAGGTTGCCGCCGGCATCCAGATCGTCGGGGCCCAGGGTCGGAGCCTCGGTTTGCCGGGCGATGTGGCTGATCAGGCCGTTTTCCAGGTGCAATTCATGCAGGCCTTCCTGGTGACGCAGCCGGGCGTTGATGATGTGCATCAGGAGCGTCCTTTTCGATAGACAATGACACTACGTTAGCGCGACGGGGGCGATTCCTGCCAGCGTCATTGATCTCGCCTGTCACGGGCGTGAGTTCCTGGCATGTGAAAGCCAAAAAGCAGGCATAAAAAAACAGCCGTTGAAGGCTGTTTTTTTGCGTCACTGACGAAACGCATTTCCCCTGTAGGAGCGAGCCTGCTCGCGATGGACGTAAACGATAACGCGGTGTATCTGGAGAACCGTGTTGTCTTGACGTCCATCGCGAACGGGCTCGCTCCTACAAGGGTTCTGCTTTACTCGCCGCGATAGATGCAACCGCTGGTGCAGGTCTCGTGGATACGAATCGCACTGAGTTCCGGCAGCAATGGCTTGAGTTCGGCCCAGATGAATTTGGCCAGTACTTCGCTGGTCGGGTTTTCCAGGCCAGGAATATCGTTCAGGTAGTTGTGGTCCAGACGCTCATACAGCGGCTTGAAGATCGCCTTGATTTCCGAAAAGTCGCGGATCCAGCCGGTGTGCGGATCAATATCGCCACTCAGGTGAATCGCCACTTTGAACGAATGGCCGTGCAGGCGACCGCACTTGTGGCCGTCCGGGACGTGGGGCAGGCGGTGGGCGGATTCGAAAGTAAATTCCTTGAAGATTTCCACAGTGTTTTCAGCTCTGTTCAGGTGGCGATCGCCGTGGCGATAGGGGCAGGCGGCGAGTTTAACAGCTTGTCCTGACTAAAGGGTCAGCAAGCGCTCGCCGAGGCGACCGTTGGCGGCCAGTTCGAGGAATTCGTCGCCCAGGCGACGGCTTTCGTCCATCGCCGCACGCCAGTATTTCTGCCGGCTCGGGGCGTCGCCCATGAAGCGTTTGAAGTCATTACGATCCGGCAGTTTGCCGTAGGGCAGGCGCGCCAGGTATTCCCGGGACGGCGCCAGCAACAACACATTCTGCAGGCGCACAGGGCAGGCGCGGCGCCAGGGCAGGGTCTTGTCGAACCAGCCTGGAATCACCCGATCGGTGAAATGCGGGTAGAGCACGATGTCGTCGCCGCTGTAGGGCAGGTCGAGGTGGTAGTCCAGCAGACCGCCGTCGCGGAAGGTCCCGGCGCCTGCACCCGGCAGGTCGCGCACGCCCTCCATGACCATGGGAATCGAGCCCGAGGCGAGCAAGGCCTGGCGCAAATTGCCGGCGTCCAGTGCCACGAAACGCGACGGAAAATCGTTCAGCGGGTTGACCGGTGGAGCCAGGCGCGGGTCGTGGATGATCAGTCGTTCGAAGTGCCGCGACAACCGCGCGCGGCCGCGCAGGTTGTCGGCGATCACCGATGACAGGCCCAGGCCCAGGCGGCCGCGATGGTCGTCCGCGAGCAGGCCGTGGCTTTTGACCACCATGATGTTCAGGCGGTAATGGGCGTTGTCGAGCAGGGCGGCGTCGCGGCCGTCGAGCAGTTCATCGAGCATGCGCCGCGAGCTCTGGCTGATTTGCGCCATGGTCACGCCTTTGGCGAAGTTCTGTTCGGTGTAGAGCTGGCCGAGGCGGCGGATGCCCTCGGCGGCGTCCGGCAGGCAGGCACTGGCAAAGCGCCAGGAACCGACCGATGCACCGATCAGCGAGCGCTCCCGGGGCGCCGCCGGCAGCCATTGGCCGAACAACGCCAGGTCCAGCCCCTGGATCCCCAGCGCCTTCGGGCCCCCGGCGGCACCCGGTAGCGTGCCGACATCGATGGCGCTCAGGCCGTTCTCACGGATGCGCGCAAAGGCACGAGGCCCGGCCTTGAGCGTCAGGGAAGGGAACTTGATGTGGATGGCGGTCATACCGGTCTCGATGTCTGGCAAGCGGGTGGATTATGTGGGAGTGAGCCTGCTCGCGATAGCGCTGGTGCAGCTGCATTGATTTTGGTTGGGCCAGCGTCATCGCGAGCAGGGTTTGCATCTGTGTCTGCTCGCCACTGCAGCCCAATGATGGCCATTCAGTTTCAATTAAGTTCAGCCCGCTAAAGTGGACCCCGTATGCAACACCCAGGGGCCGGACGAAGTCTTGAGGTTGCGCGACGCTGGTACCATTGTGCCTTTCGAGAAGCTCATCGCCGCGGCATCGACCGGATCTGCAATTAGACGCGGTCGGCGGCCAGTGACTCAAGGATCATCAGGATTCGTAATGACGCTGCTTTCCTTTTTCACACGGCGCGCGGGCAGCCTGGCGCTGGTGTTGCTGGCTTTCTGCTCGGTGGTCATGGCCCGCGACCTGGACCAGGACGAAGCCCTGCGCTTGCGCCAGCAAGGGATCATCCTGCCGCTCGAGCAAGTGTTGCAGCAGGCGCTGGACCGTTATCCGGGGGCCAGACTGCTGGAAGCCGAGCTGGAAGAGAAGCATGACGTCTACATTTATGACGTCGAAATGCTGACGGCGGCAGGCGTGGTTCGTGAGCTTGAAATCGATGCCGCCACGGGCCGTTTACTGAAAGACAAGGAAGATTGACCGATGCGTTTGCTCCTGGTGGAAGACCACGTACCCCTGGCCGACGAATTGATGGCCGGCCTCAATCGCCAGGGCTACGCCGTGGACTGGCTGGCCGACGGTCGCGATGCGGTCTGTCAGGGCAGCACCGAGCCTTACGACCTGATCGTCCTCGACCTCGGCCTGCCGGGTTTGCCGGGGCTTGAAGTGTTGGCCCACTGGCGTGCCGAAGGTTTGCCCACGCCGGTGCTGATCCTCACCGCCCGCGACTCCTGGGCCGAGCGCATCGAAGGTCTCAAGGCCGGTGCCGACGATTACCTGAGCAAACCCTTTCACCCTGAAGAGTTGCACCTGCGCATCCAGGCGCTGCTGCGTCGCTCCCATGGCCAGGTCAATCAGCCGACGCTCAAGGCCGCCGGTTTGCATCTGGATGAAGGTCGGCAGTGCGTGAACCGTGACGGCACGCAGATCCAGCTGACCGCCGCCGAATTCCGCTTGCTGCGCTATTTCATGCTGCACCCGGATCAGATCCTTTCCAAAGGCCACCTCGCCGAACACCTCTACGACGGCGAGACCGAACGCGATTCCAATGTGCTGGAAGTCCACGTCAATCACCTGCGGCGCAAACTCGGGCGCAGCGTGATCGAGACCCGTCGCGGCCAGGGTTACCTGTTCGGTGGGCAAGCCCGGTGAGGTCGATCCAGCGCCGCTTGAGTCTGGGCCTGATCAGCGTGATGGTGGTTGTCGGCCTGGTGCTGGCGCAGACCAGCCTGTGGCTGTTCGAAATGGGCTTGCAGCGCTACCTCGAAGCCGGCCTGCGCAACGACAGCGAAAACCTGCTGGTGGCCCTGGTGCGTGGCCCGCAAGGTTTGCAGCTGGATGAGCGGCACCTGGCACCGGCCTATCAGCGACCCTTTTCCGGGCACTATTTCCGCATCGACTTTGCCGACAGCCAATGGCGTTCCCGTTCGTTGTGGGACCAGGAACTGCCACGCCTCGAACAGCCCGGCCTGGACAGCAACCTGCAATTGGGACCCGAAGGGCAGCAGTTGCTGGTGCTGCGCTCGGACTATCGCCGCCTGGGCCAGTCGATCTCCATCAGCGTGGCGCAGGACTACACCCCGGTGCGCGAGAGCTTCCTGCGCATGCAGCAGGTTGGCCTGGGGTTGGGGCTGGCGGGGCTGCTGCTGATTTTGCTGCTGCAACGAATCACCGTGCGGCGTGCCTTGCGCCCGCTGGAAACGGCCCGTGAGCAGATTGCGCAATTGCAGCAGGGCCAGCGTTCGCAACTCGATGACCAGGTGCCGGTGGAACTGGAGCCGCTGGTGGCGCAGATCAATCACCTGCTGGCCCACACCGAAGACAGCCTCAAGCGTTCACGCAATGCCCTGGGCAACCTCGGCCACGCCTTGAAAACCCCGCTGGCGGTGTTGTTGAGCCTGGCCT
Source organism: Pseudomonas moorei (assembly GCF_008801475.1). GTDB lineage: Bacteria > Pseudomonadota > Gammaproteobacteria > Pseudomonadales > Pseudomonadaceae > Aquipseudomonas > Aquipseudomonas moorei. Next base: position 427,835 of record NZ_VZPP01000004.1, read on the forward strand.
CAAGCGCGCAACTGGACGCGCATCCGGCATTGCGCAAGACCCTCAAGGAACAACTGGAGCAGGTTCAGCAGCGACTCAATCGCGAGCTCAATCGTGCCCGCCTGGCCGGCGATGCGCTGCCAGGGGCACTGTTTGATTGCGCCGGCGAACTGCCGGGATTGTTGGCGACCTTGAACATGATTCACGGTGACCACCTGAAGCTGAGCTATCGCGCCGCGGCGGGCCTGCAATTGCCGTGGGATCGCGAGGACGTGCTGGAATTGCTCGGCAATCTGCTGGACAACGCCTGCAAATGGGCGGATGCCGAAGTGCGGCTGAGCGTGCTCAAGACCGTCGAAGGCTTTGAACTGAGTGTGGAAGACGACGGGCCGGGCATCCCCGAAGATCGCCGCGAGCAGGTGTTCAGCCGCGGCACCCGGCTGGATGAACAGACTGACGGACACGGCCTGGGTTTGGCGATTGTGCGCGACATCGTCGAGGCGTGGGGCGGGGTATTGCAGCTGCAGGAGAGCGAGTGGGGCGGATTGAAAGTGCTGATCGAATTGCCTGAACGCGTCTGAAGCCGGACCGGCAACCTGTGGGAGCGAGCTTGCTCCCACATTGGTTTGTATGGTGTCAGGTTCAAGCGTGATGAATCTCCCGATCCTTGGTTTCCGGCATGAAGAAAATCCCCAGGATGGCCGTCATCACCGCAATGACAATCGGGTACCACAGCCCGTAGTAGATATCGCCGGTGGCCGCGACCATGGCGAACGCCACCGTCGGCAGGAAGCCGCCGAACCAGCCATTGCCGATGTGGTAGGGCAGCGACATCGAGGTGTAGCGGATGCGCGCCGGGAACAGTTCTACCAGCCAGGCGGCAATCGGGCCGTAGACCATGGTCACGTAGATCACCAGGATCGTCAGCAACAGCAGCACCATCGGGTAGTTGGTCTTGGCCGGGTCAGCCTTCTCGGGGTAGCCGGCGTCTTTGAGCGATGTGGCGAGCGTGGCGGTGAAGGCGTCATTGCGGGTCTTGAAGTCGGCGGCCGGCATGCCGGTGCCTTCGAAGCTGGGGATCACTTTCTCGCCGATGCGGACCTGCGCGACAGTGCCCGGTTCGGCCGTCACGTTCTTGTAGGGGATGGCCCGTTTTGCCAAGACGGTTTTCGCCAGGTCACAGGAACTGGTGAATTTGGCCTTGCCCACCGGGTCGAACTGGAACGAGCACTGAGCGGGATCGGCGATCACCGTGACCGGATTCTTCTCCTGCGCAATAAAGACATCGGGGTTACCGTATTGGGTCAGCGCATGGAAGATCGGGAAATAGCTCACTGCCGCGAGGATGCAGCCGGCCATGATGATGCCCTTGCGGCCGATGCGGTCGGACAGGCTGCCGAAGATGACGAAGAACGGCGTGCCGATCAGCAGCGAGCCGGCAATCAGCAAGTTGGCAGTCTGCGGGTCGATCTTCAGCGTCTGCAGCAGAAAGAACAGCGCATAGAACTGCCCGGTGTACCAGACCACGGCCTGGCCGGCGGTGCCGCCGAGCAGGGCCATGATCACAATCTTGAGGTTCTCCCAGCGGGCAAAGGATTCGGTCAGCGGCGCCTTGGACGACTTGCCCTCAGCCTTCATTCTCATGAACACCGGCGACTCGCTGAGCTGCAAGCGGATGTACACCGAGACGATCAGCAGCAGGATCGACAGCAGAAAGGGAATCCGCCAGCCCCAGGTTTCGAAGGCTTCAGCGCCCAGCACCGTGCGGCAGCCCAGGATCACCAGCAGCGACAGAAACAGGCCGAGGGTCGCAGTGGTCTGGATCCACGAGGTGAAGTAGCCGCGCTTGCCTTTCGGCGCGTGCTCGGCCACGTAAGTTGCCGCGCCGCCGTATTCGCCGCCCAGGGCCAGGCCTTGCAACAGGCGCAGGGTGATCAGGATGATCGGCGCCGCTACGCCAATGGTTGCGTAACCGGGCAGAAAACCCACCACGGCGGTTGATAGACCCATGATCACGATGGTGATGAGAAAGGTGTGTTTGCGCCCGATCATGTCGCCCAAACGGCCAAACACAATCGCCCCGAACGGCCGCACGGCGAAGCCCGCGGCGAACGCGAGCAAGGCAAAGATGAATGAGGTGGTCTCGTTGACGCCGGCAAAGAAGTGCTTGGCGATGATCGCAGCGAGGGAGCCGTAAAGGTAGAAGTCGTACCACTCGAACACGGTGCCCAGGGACGAGGCGAAAATGACCTTGCGCTCCTCCCTGGTGATGCCGTGTCCGGGGGCGCTGCCCGAAGTTGCAGTGTCGATGGCTGCCATGAGTGTTCTCCGTCTTGCTCTTGTCATAGGCCGGAGTTTTTCCTTATTGCTGCCGCACCCTGGCCCTGGGGCTGATGTCGTCGAATGAGCGATTGCGCGAAGCGTGCATGCAGGGTGGACGCCTCGAATCGCTGCAAGGTTCCTTAAAGCATAATCAACGTCTGGGGGATGTCCACTCGCCATCATGGTGGCGGACCTTGTAGGAGCGAGCTTGCTCGCGATGGAGTATCAGTTGACACCTCGGTGACTGACACACCATCGCGAGCAAGCTCGCTCCTACAGGGGGGCGGCGGGTTCAGACGCGGAACTGATCCATCAGACTCTGCTGTTGATTGGCCAGGCTGTTGAGCGACTGGCTGACCCGTGCCGACTCATTGGCCTGGCCCGACAGCGATTCGGTCACATCACGGATGGTCGCCACGTTGTTGTTGATCTCCTCGGCCACCGCGCTCTGTTCTTCGGCGGCGCTGGCAATCTGCAGGTTCATGTCACTGATCACGGTCACGGCATCGCCGATCTGGCGCAGCGCGGTCACGGCCTGGCCGACCTGATCGACACTGCCCTGGGCCAGGCGATGGCTGTTGCCCATCGAACCGACCACATCCTGGGTACCGCTTTGCAGTTGTTCGATCACCAGGCGGGTTTCTTCCACCGACTCCTGGGTGCGTCGCGCCAGGTTGCGCACTTCATCGGCGACCACGGCAAAACCGCGTCCGGCCTCACCGGCACGGGCCGCTTCGATGGCCGCGTTGAGCGCCAGCAGGTTGGTCTGTTCGGCGATGGCGCGGATCACTTCCAGCACCGAACCGATCTTCTCGCTGTTGGCCGCCAGGCCTTCGACTTGCACCATTGCCGCGCTCATGTCGGCAGCGAGGTTGTCGATGCTGGCGGTGGTGCGGTCGATCACGGTCAGGCCCTGGCGGGTCGCCTGATCGGCATCCCGCGCAGCCTGTGCCGCTTGCGCGGCGCTGCGGGCAACGTCCTGCGCCGTGGCGCTCATTTCGTGGGAAGCGGTCGCGACCTGATCCACCTGCCGGTATTGCTGCTCCATGCCGGCGCTGGTCTGGGTGGCGATGGCGGAGGACTGGTCCGCGGTATTGCGAGCGTCCTGCACCGAGCGTTTGACCTCGGCAATGATCGGCTGCAGCTTGTCGAGGAAGCGGTTGAACCAGCCAGCCAACTGGCCCAGTTCATCTTTCTTGTCGTAGGCCAGGCGTCGGGTCAGGTCGCCTTCGCCGCTGGCGATGTCTTCGAGCATGTGTGCCACGCCGAGGATCGGTCGGGTCACGCTGCGGGCCATCAGCCAGACCAGGAGCAGGCCGATCAATGCCGCCAGTATGCCCAGTCCGAGTTCTGTCAGGGTACCGGCGGTGTTGCTGTCATCCAGTTGCTTTTTCAGGGCTTCGGCGGGGCCGACCAGGACTTTTTCCGGCACGTCGAGCAACACGCCCCAGGTTTTGCCACCGGGAATCGGCTGGAACGGCGACAGCACCTTGAGCTGTTGCTGGCTGTGCAGGCTGGCGGTCTTGCTGCTGGCGGCGAGCATGCGCATCAGCTCGGCACCGTTGGTCTTGTCCACGGCCTCCAGGCGCTGGGCGAGTTTGCTGGCGTCGGGGCTGTAGCCGGCAAGCAAACCGGCCGGGCTGAGAATGCTGACGCTGGTCTGGCCGTCATAGAGCTTTTTGCTGGCGCTCTGGCTGATCGTCTGCAGGCTGTTGAGATTGATGTCCACCGACAGCGAGGCGATCACCTTGCCGTTGACCATCAGCGGAAAAACGATGCTGGTCATCAGCACGTTCTGGCCGTCGATCATATAGAAGTAGGGCTCGATCACGCACGGTTTGAGGGTGGTGCGCGGGCAGGTGAACCAGGCGTTGGCCGCTTCGCCGCTGGGACCGGTACTGGTGTCGGCGATGTCCTTTTCCGGCAGTGGCATGGAAGTCAGCTTGCCTGGGGTCGGTTGCGACCAGTACAGGGCAAAACGCCCTTTCTCATTGCTGCCGACTTCGCTCTGGCCGGCAAACAATTCGTCCTTGCCATCCAGCCCGTTGGGCTCGAACACCAGGGACAGGCCGAGCAGCTCAGGGTTGGCTTGCAGCGCCGACTTGACCTGACGGGTCAGGTCTTCGCGCAAGTCGAAGGCATCGAGAAAGCGCTTTTCGGCCTGGTCGCGCAGAAACAGCACCTGACGGGAAAAGCCGTGGCCATATTGATAGGCGTCCATGAACTGCTGGCGGATGCCCAACGCCTGGTTTTCACCCTGGGACTCGATCCGCGCCTGGGCGGCTTCGGTCAGCATTTCCATGCTCGAGGCTTTCACCAGCGCCGAGCTGTTCTCCATGCGATACAGCGAGAGACCCACCAGCAGGGTCACGATGCCCGCCAGGCAAAGCCCGGCCAGCAGGGTGATTTTCCATTGAATGGACAATTGCTTGAGTGACATGGAGACGTCCTTATTCGATAAATATCTGCGACTTTGCACTGTAACGGCCGGGTTTCTGGTTTCTTTATCCCGTCTATCGTCGATCTCTCTGCAGGAGCTAGTGTGCTCGCGATGGTCGCCAACGATGACGATGGAGACCTGATAGCCTCAGGTGCTCTCATGTGCTTCGCGAGCTGGCTCCCTCCTACTGGTATTCATATGCCGTTACATCTGCGCAGGGCCCGGGCGCTTTGACACGAAGGCAAGTCTGCGGCACAGTGCGCGCCCTCTAATAAGACCCATTCCTTTATCCGCTGGCGGCTCACGCAAACTGCCGGACGGACTCTTTCCGTTTGTCTCGAGGTAATGAAATGAATGCAGTGATTGCCGCGGTCGGCATCATGCTGGTACTCAGCCTGTCCCGCGTGCATGTGGTCATCGCGCTGATCGTCGGTGCCCTGGTGGGCGGCCTGACCGGGGGGCTGGGCATCGAAGCGACGCTCAAGGCCTTCAACAGTGGCCTCGGCGGCGGGGCGACGGTGGCCCTGTCCTACGCGTTACTCGGCGCTTTTGCCGTGGCCATCGCCAAGTCCGGCCTGGCTCATGCCCTGGCCGACAAGGCGTTGGCGATGGTCGATCGCCAGCACGCCAACGGCGGAGGCCAGGTCAAGTGGTTGCTGATCGGCCTGCTGTGGGTGGTGGCCATTGCCTCGCAGAACATTCTGCCGATACATATCGCCTTTATCCCGTTGCTGGTGCCGCCGCTGCTTTATGTACTGACCAAGCTGCAACTGGATCGCCGGCTGATCGCCTGTGTCATGACGTTCGGTTTGATTACGCCGTACATGTTCCTGCCGGTGGGCTTCGGCAACATCTTCCTCAATGAAATCCTGCTGGCCAACGTTGCCCGCAGCGGCGTGGACATCACGGGCATCAATGTCACCCACGCCATGGGCATTCCGGCGCTGGGCATGGTGGCGGGCTTGCTGATCGCGTTTATCAGCTACCGCAAGAAGCGCGTCTACGACCTGGAAAAGATCGAACAAGTCGAGCAGGTCGCGGTGCAATACAACCCGCTGAGCCTGATGGTGGCCGGGGTGGCGATTGCCGCCGCGTTCATCGTGCAGCTGCTGCTGGACTCGATGATCATCGGTGCACTGGTGGGTTTCCTGATCTTTTCGGTGTCGGGCATCGTCAAATGGCGCGACACCGATGACCTGTTCACCGAAGGCATGAAGATGATGGCGATGATCGGTTTCATCATGATCGCCGCCTCGGGGTTCGCCGAAGTGATGAAGGCCACCGGTGAAGTGCAGACCCTGGTCGAATCGTCGGCGTCCTGGATCGACCACAGCAAGGGCATCGGTGCCTTGTTGATGTTGCTGGTGGGGCTGTTGGTGACCATGGGCATCGGTTCGTCGTTTTCCACCGTGCCCATTCTGGCGGCGATTTTCGTGCCGCTGTGCGTGCAATTGGGCTTCAGCCCGCTGGCGATCGTCTGCATCGTCGGTACCGCTGGCGCCCTCGGCGACGCCGGTTCGCCCGCCTCGGACTCGACCCTCGGCCCGACCTCCGGTCTGAACATCGACGGCCAGCATCACCATATCTGGGACACCGTGGTCCCGACCTTCCTGCACTACAACCTGCCGTTGCTGGCGTTTGGCTGGGTGGCGGCGATGGTGCTGTAACCCCGCAAGCCTTGTGGGAGCCCGCTCGCTCCCACAGGAGGCTCAGTGCGCCCGTCGACCGCGTTCAACTTTTGAATTGGCCTGCCGTTAAAGCCTTTAACCACGCCAATAAAATCAAAAAAGAGTGAACGTCATGCGCATGAGCCTGAAGGCCAAAGTCCTGTCCCTTGCCGTCCTCCCGGTGTTGCTCTTTGCGCTGGTCATCAGCCTGACCACGTTGTTCATCCTGCAAGCGCAGGCACGCCACGAAGTCGAGGAAACCCGCGAACGCCTGCTCAGCGATGCAAAGGCCACCCTGCAAAGCTACGTTGCCGTGGCCATGACCACGATCAAACCGCTGTACGACGCGGCAGCCCCGGGGGATGACGCGGCGCGCGCCCAGGCGATCAAGTTGCTGTCGAGCATCGCCTACGGCAAGGAAGGCTACTTCTTCGGCTACGACTCCAACACCGTGCGCCTGTTCAAGGCCAACAGCCCCGAAGGCGTGGGCCAGAGCTTCAAGGACAACCGCGATCCGAACGGTGTCTATGTCAACCGCGACCTGGTGAAAGTCGCCAAGGACGGAACCCACTACCTGCAATACAGCTCGCCGCTGCCGGGTAACAGCCAGGTGCTGGTGCCCAAGCTCGGTTACACCGAATACCTGTCGAAGTGGGACATGGCGGTGGGTACTTCGGTGAACCTGGACGGCATCGAGGCCCAAGTCGCCGTGGTCGAGGCCAAGGTTCAGGAGCGCATGGAAGGTGTGGTGCTGAGTATCGTCGGCGTGGCGTTGGTGGTGTTGCTGGTGATCGCCGCGGCCGGGATGCTGCTGGCCAATACCATTCTGCGTCCGCTGAACCTGATGAAAGCCAACCTCGACGATATCGCGGCGGGCGAGGGCGACCTGACCCGTCGCTTGAACATCACCAGCCAGGATGAACTGGGTCAACTGGCCGGCTCGTTCAACCGTTTTGTCGACAAGATCCATGGCCTGGTGCGCCAGATCACCGAAATGACCACGCAGCTGACCGGTTTGGTGGATCAGGTGTCCGATCAGGCCAATCGTTCGGACCAGGCCATGGAGCGCCAGCGTCACGAGACGGATCAAGTCGCCACGGCGATCAATGAAATGTCGGCGGCCGCCCAGGAAGTGGCCAAGAGCGCGCAAAACGCGGCGGTGGCCGCCCGGCAGACCGATGAAGAAGGCCAGGCGGCCAAGCGTGTGGTGGCTGGCAGTATCGAGAAGATTCATGCGTTGGTGGATGACATTCGCAACAGCGGCGTGTCTCTCGACAGCCTGCAGAAAGACGTGTCGTCGATTGTCAGCGTGCTCGGGGTGATCCGTTCGATTGCCGAACAAACCAATCTGCTGGCGCTCAACGCGGCCATTGAAGCGGCCCGTGCCGGTGAGGCTGGACGTGGTTTCGCGGTGGTGGCCGATGAAGTCAGGGCGCTGGCCAGCCGCACACAAATCAGTACCCAGGAAATCCAGGGCATGATCGACCGCTTGCAGGCCGGCACCCAGTCAGCGGTGGAAGCGATGCGCCGCTCCAGCGAGGCCGGCGACGGTACCTCGGCCCAGGCCAATGAGGCTGGTGCGTCGCTCGATACCATGGCCCAGTTGATTGCCACCATCAATTCGATGAACGCACAGATCGCCAGCGCCGCCGAAGAGCAGACCGCCGTGGCCGAGGAGATCAACCGTAGCGTGCATCAGATAGCAGTGGCAGTGGACAACGTAGCCGATGAAACCCAACTCGGGGCGCAAACCTCGCGCAGCCTGGCGGATCTGGGGCAGCGCCTGGGCAAGCTGGTCGGGCAATTCCGTATCTGATTGGCAACACTTTTGTGGCGAGCGAGCTTGCTCGCGCTTGAGTGCGCAGCGCTCAGCGCTTTTTTGGGGCCGCTATGCAGCCCAGCGGGAGCAAGCTCCCTCGCCACACAAGCGCCGTTTGCGGATTACGGCCTTTCCCAATAGGGCAGTTTACCGACCCGACAGGTTTCGGTTACCGGGCCAGAGCACGGCTATCTGCTGGGTGACCTTGGCGGCCTTCGGGCCGACCAGGTTTTGGGTTGGTTGGGTACATATCCGTTTCTTCGGTAACGGCGGCTTAGGGTTTCGCCCTTACGGCGACTTACTTTTTTTTCAAAAACGCCAAAAAAAAGATAAGCAAAAAAAGGCTCGCCCCGAGCGTCCGGCCCCTCGCTGGGGCTCGGCGTTCCTTCGCTGCGGTATTCATCCGGGGACACTGCCCTCCGGTCTGCTTCGCGACGACCTGCATGCAGCGTGTTCGACTGCGTCGAACGGCGCTGCGCGCCACTCCCCGGATGCACACCTCCACTCAGCCTCCCGAAGGGCCGGGTGGATCAAGATCAAGAGCTGCAGGCGAGCTAACGCTCGGCCTGATGAGTGGTGAGGAGCGGGGTGGCGCGCGTTGCTTTTCTGTAGGAGCGAGCCTGCTCGCGATGAATGACCGGGCAACGCGGGCATTCAGACAGCCCGCGTCATCGTTGACGACCATCGTCGGAACGCCGCCCGGAGCTGGCTCGCTCCTACAGGGGGCCTGGCGAATGAAGTGGATCTTGCCGGTATCGTCATTGCCGATGTAGATGCCGTAGACCCCGGCCTGCCGTACTTCGATATAGCGCGATGGCGGCCAGCCAGCCGACCAATCACCCGCCGATGTACCCAATCCATTGTGGAAGCGAGCCTGCTCCCGGCGGCGTTCCGACGATAGCGGCCCACCAGCCTACACTGGTAACACGGGTTGTTCTTCTCGCCCCGACGACCACTACCAAAGGAGTCAGGCTCATGATCAACAGTGACAGTATCTGCGACTGCCCGAAATGTTCGTGCAAGCTGGGCGCGCACCCGATTGCGCGCCACGGCAAGCACTATTGCTGCGAGGCCTGCGCCAAGCACCACGAACACGGCGAAGAGTGCTCCAGCAAGGGCTGCAAGTGCGCCCACGCCAAATAGTTCGTTCACGTTGAAAAGTGGAGCCTAGTCGGGCTCCACTTCCAGTTTCAGGCTGTCGTCGTCCAGGCGTTCGATATGCCGGACGGTGCCCGTCAGGCGGCGTCCTTCGACTCTGAGCACGACGGTCTTGGCCTGCTCAAGGTCTTCCGGCAACGGCGGCGGAACGCGAATCGCGAAGCAGGTCGGGTCGTTCATGACCTGTTCCAGGCCAACCCGGCACTCGACGCTCCTGGTGATGCGGCCGAACAGCGTATCCAGACCATAGTCCAGATGCGCAGGGCTGCTGATGGGTGTCATATTCTTGCCCCCCCTCTAATCCTGTTGCTTGCCAGGCGTCAGCCAGCCGGCCGCCACTTGACGTTTTCCACGCCGAATTTCTCTGCCATCGGCTTGCTGGTCTTTTGCACCTTCTCCCTGCCGAAGCGCGGTATGCGGCCCACTCCCGCGTCGCAGCTTGCCCAATGCCAGGCTTCTGCGTTGTCCATTTTGTCCAGACGGATAATGAACGACTTGGGCACGCCATGAAGGGTGTATTCAATGACGAAGAGTTTTGCATTGTTCATATAGCCCGTATTCCTCCCTGTGGTACATAAACGGATCACGGGCCACACGGAAAATTCATTCGGATTGGCGGACGGTGGCAGCCGCTGGCGGCAAATACAAGGCCTCGTTACCATTGGGCCTTTCCCGACCCCAATGATTGCTGCCCATGGCCCTTGCCGCCCCGCCTGACCTGAGTGATACCGATGTGCCCGTGCAACCGCTGGCGCGCACTTATCCGCGTGGGTTGTTCATCGAACCGCATGAGCATGTCTGGGGGCAGTTGCTGTATGCGATGAGTGGCGTGATGTGGGTCGAGACGCCTCACGAGGCGCTGGTGGTGCCTCCGCAACGGGCGGTTTGGTTGCCGCCCGGCGTGCCTCATGGGATTCGCGTGGTCTCGGACCTGCAAATGCGCAACATCTACCTGCGACCGTCGTTGGCGGCAACGCTCGATGCCAGTGTCCAGGTCATCGAAGTCGGCGGTTTGTTGCGCGAGTTGATCGTTGGCCTGGTGGAGCAGGGCGACGACGGTGCGCCCGAGTATTACGAAGCACTGGTGGGACTGGCGCTGCTGGAGCTCAAGCGGGCCAGGCGCTCGCTGCTGAAAATCCCGCTGCCGGATGAGTCTGACCGGCGGCTGACGAACCTCTGCCAGGCGGTCATGGCCGCGCCGTCGCTGGACATTCCTTTCGAGCAACACGCGGAAAACGCCGGTGCCAGCGTGCGGACCCTGGCGCGGTTGTTCAAGGACGGTCTGGGCATGGGCTTCGCTGAATGGCGGCGCCAGGTGCAACTGGCGACGGCAGTGGCCGAGTTGATTCAGGGGGTGCCCGTCAGTGCCATCGCCCGTGAGCTGGGGTATTCGCCCAGCAGCTTCAGCGATATGTTCCGTCGGGAACTGGGTGTCGCGCCGTCGCAGTTTTCGGCAGGCCAGCCTCAGGGCTGAAGCGTTCAGGGCCGGGGTTTGGCCGATATTCAGAAGCACTTGGCCGGTACTCGTCAACACTGCGCACTAGACTTTCGGGCATGTCTCAATTGCCCAAGGAGTCTGTCATGAATTACCTCATTTCACTGGCGATCGGCCTGGGTGTCGGCCTGCTCTACGGCGCCCTGGATTTTCGTTCCCCCGCACCACCGGCGATCGCACTGGTAGGCCTGCTCGGCATGCTGGCCGGCGAAAAGCTCTGGCCGATGGGCCGCGAACTGGTGGCCGGCTGGATCTCCTGAACCTCTTCTGATCATTCGATGGAAACCCTCATGAAAGCATTGCAGTTCGACAAAACCGGCGACCTCTCGGCCCTGCGCTACGTCGAGGTTCCGACGCCCGTTCCCGGCGCCGATGAAGTGTTGGTGGAAATCAAGGCGGCGGGGCTCAACCCCAGTGATGTGAAGAACGTGCTGGGTCGTTTTCCCTATACCACGATGCCGCGGATTCCCGGTCGCGATTTTGCCGGCATCGTCGTTGAAGGCCCGCAGGCGCTGGTCGGTCAACACGTCTGGGGCACCGGCCGCGAGCTGGGTTTTTTCGCCGATGGCTCCCATGCGCAATTCGTCAAGTTGCCGGCCAATGGCGTCGCCCTCAAGCCCACGCATTTGAGCTTTGCTCAGGCCGCCAGCCTGGGGGTGCCCTACACCACGGCGTGGGATGCACTGGAGCGCAGCCTGGTGACCGCCGAAACCCGCTTGCTGGTGATCGGCGGCGGGGCGGTGGGCAGTGCCGCGTTGGCATTGGCCAAGGTGCGCGGTGCCCGAGTACTGGCAGCCGCGCGGCGACCAGAGCAGGTCAAGGACTTGCAGGATCAGGGCTATCAGACGCTGCAACTGGATAAACCCGAGGACCTGGGTGCTCAGGTCAATGCCGTATTCAAAGGCGGCGCTGATGTGATTTTCGATACCACGGGATTCTGGTTGCCGGCGTCTGTTGCGGCATTGGCCACCTTCGGGCGCATCGCCATCATCGCCGCGCCGGTGGATGGCATGGTTCAGCTACCGGCCCTGGCGCTGTACCGCAAGGGCGGCTCTGTGGTCGGCATCAACTCGTTGCTGTACGGCGTGCAAGCGTGCGCGGCGATGCTCGATCAGTTCGGTCAATTCTTCGATCAGGACTTGCTGCCGTTGCCCCAGGGGCTGTTCGAGTCACCATTGGCCGAGGGCCTGGAGCGTTATGCCGAGGTCAATCAGGGCAGCGGTGACAAAGTGATCCTGTTGCCGTAACACCGCCCACCTGTGGGGGCGGACTCGCTCCCACAGGGGCTGCGGCGATGCAATGCGCTGCCGCAATGGTGCTCTGATAGAATCGACGGCACTTTTCCTGCGAGGTGCCCCCATGAGCGAGCCGATTCGCCTGACCCAGTACAGCCACGGCGCTGGATGCGGTTGCAAGATTTCTCCCCAGGTACTGGAAGTGATTCTCGCCGGCAGTGGCGCGCAGAATCTGGACCCCAGGCTCTGGGTCGGCAACGCCTCGCGCGATGACGCGGCGGTGTATGCCATCGACGAAGAGCGCGGCGTGGTGTCGACCACCGATTTCTTCATGCCAATCGTCGATGATCCTTTCGATTTCGGCCGCATCGCCGCCACCAATGCCATCAGTGACATCTACGCCATGGGTGGCGACCCGTTGATGGCCATCGCCATTCTTGGCTGGCCGGTCAATGTGCTGGCGCCGGAAATTGCCCGGGAAGTGATTCGCGGCGGCCGTTCGGTGTGCGATGAAGCAGGTATTCCGTTGGCTGGCGGGCATTCCATCGACGCACCGGAGCCGATCTTCGGCCTGGCCGTTACCGGGCTGGTGGAAAAGCGCCATATGAAGCGCAACGACACCGCGACGGCCGGTTGCCTGCTTTACCTCACCAAACCCCTGGGCATCGGCATCCTCACCACCGCCGAAAAGAAAGGCAAGTTGCGCAACGCTGACATCGGCCTGGCCCGGGACTGGATGTGTACCCTGAATAAACCCGGCAGCCGCTTTGGCAAACTGGATGGCGTGACCGCGATGACCGACGTCACCGGTTTCGGTTTGTTGGGGCATCTGGTGGAAATGGCCGATGGCAGCCAGTTGACCGCCCTGATCGAATACGACCGCGTACCGCGTCTGCCAGGTGTCGAGTATTACCTGGAACAGGGCTGCATTCCCGGCGGGACCTTGCGTAATTACGACAGCTATGCCAGCAAACTGGGGCGATTGCAGGAACTGCACAAACGCGTGTTGTGCGACCCGCAGACCAGCGGCGGCCTGTTGATCGCGGTGACGCCCGAGGGTAACGACAGCTTTCTCGCGGCCGCTGCGCAAATGGGCCTGGACCTGGCACCCATCGGTGAACTGGTCGAGCGACAGAGTAATGCGGTCGAGGTGTCTTGATGTCTGCCGACTGCACCGATTACCGCGATATTTTCCTCAACGACCGGCCGCTGATGGATGCCCGTGCGCCGGTCGAGTTTCTCAAGGGCTCGTTTCCCGGGGCGGTCAATTTGCCGCTGATGAACGATCACGAGCGGCAACGGGTCGGCACTTGTTACAAGCAGCAGGGCCAACAAGCCGCCATCGAACTGGGCCATCAACTGGTGTCCGGCGCGATCAAGGCCGAACGCATCCAGGCCTGGGCAGACTTCGCCCGGGCTCATCCCGATGGGCTTTTGTATTGTTTTCGCGGCGGGTTGCGCTCGCAGATCGTCCAGCAATGGCTCAAGGACGAGGCGGGCATCGACTACCCGCGAGTCGGTGGCGGCTACAAGGCCATGCGCAGCTTTCTGCTCGATACCCTCGATCAGGCCGTTGCGCAGTGCGATTTCGTGTTGTTGGGCGGCATGACTGGCACCGGCAAGACCGAAGTGCTGATGCAGTTGCGCAACGGCCTTGACCTAGAAGGTCACGCCAATCATCGCGGCTCGAGTTTCGGCAAGCGCGCCACGGGTCAACCGACCAATATCGACTTTGAAAATCGCCTGGCGGTGGATATGCTGAAAAAACGCGCCGCCGGCCTTGAACAATTCGTGCTGGAAGACGAGAGCCGGGCGATCGGCAGCTGTGCCTTGCCGTTGCCGCTGTATCAGGGCATGCAGCAGTTTCCGATGGTCTGGCTCGAAGACAGCCTGCAGGGGCGGGTCGAGCGAATTCTGCGTGATTATGTGGTGGACCTGTGCGCCGAGTTCATCCGGGTGCGCGGCGAGGAAGGCTTTGCGCTGTTTTCCGAGCGGATGCTGGAGAGTTTGAATAACGTGCACAAGCGCCTGGGTGGCGAGCGCCATCGACGGATGCTGATTCTGATGGAGGATGCCTTGGCGGAGCAGGGTCGCAGCGGCGCGGTGGATTTGCACCGGGGCTGGATCGAGGGGTTACTGACTGAGTACTACGATCCGATGTATGCCTTTCAACGTGAAAAGAAGGGCGCGCGGATCGAGTTTGCCGGGAATCGCGAAGCGGTGTTGGGGTATTTGCGGGAGCGGGTCAGTCAGCGAGGGTGAGGGCGGTTTTGCCGGCCTCATCGCGGGCAAGCCCACTCCCACAGGGGCTGTGGCGTACACAAAGGGCCCGATCAGGCCCTGTATAACTCAGGTCGGGCAAGTCTGCGGCCCATTGTCCAGCCCTTGCTTGTAGCGATGGCTTTCCAGGCTGGCCTTGCCGTTGCGCCAGGTCAGGGTCAACACGATCAGCGAATCAAAGTCGCTCGACTCCCAGTCCTCGGTGATCGTCTGTTTCTTGCCGACCGCTTCCCCGGCGACCTTGTTGATCAGCTCCGGCAGGTAACCGTGGGACCAGGCGGTGTAAATGATCGAGTTGTGATACTTGTCCTGGAGCAGTTCATCGGCCAGGTCGCCGGTGTCGTTGGCCGAGAAATTGATGTTGACCGGCAAGCCGAGCTTTATCGCACTGGGGCTGATGGTCATCAATGGACGGATATAGCTGTAGGAATTGTTCAGCTCACCTTCCTCGACATTGCGCGTCGGGTTGGCGGCGAATACGTAGTTGGCCTTGCCGAATTTTTCCGGGAGCAAGGTGGCCAGGTCGATCGCACGGTTCAGGCCCTGGCAATTGAGCTGGCCCAGGCCGCCGGCAGGTTTTTCCGCATGGCGCAGGAACACCAGCGTCTGCACACCGTCTACCGGTTGGGCGCGACTTTCAAGGGACTCAAGCGACAGGAATAACGCACTGGCCGCCAGCAATGCGGGCAGGAATATGTACGCACGGCGTTTGAAGCGATTGGCGAATTTCAGAGGGTTCTTCATGGAATAGGGGGGCTTCGCACATTGGGTTAGGGCTGACAAACCTCTACACCACGAGTTGCCGGCATCGGGTGTTTTCCATGTCTATGAGTCGGGTCGTCTTTGGATGGCCAGTGCTCAGAGTCCGCAGGTGCCTGTTTGGTTCGATTCCGACCGTGCGCTGCAATCTACCGGTACCCCTGAAATGACTGGAGCGAAGATTAGCGACAGGATGTTGCGAAATGATGGACAGGCTACACCTTAGAGGCTTGATCCGGACTGTCAACTGTTGATCTTCAACATCAGTGATATTGATAACGGCAGCGCAACTCCTGCATTAGTATCACTACTTTCAATTTTCTCGTGGATCCTTCCCATGACCGATTTGTCTGCGTTTCCCATCACCCAAAAATGGCCCGCACAGTACCCGGAGTGGATTCAGCTGTACTCCTTGCCGACCCCCAACGGCGTCAAGGTCTCGATCATGCTCGAAGAGATCGGCTTGCCTTACGAGCCGCACCGCGTCGGGTTCGACACCCATGATCAAATGTCCCCCGAATTCCTGTCGTTAAGCCCCAACAACAAGATCCCGGCCATCCTCGATCCCCATGGCCCGGACGGCCAACCCTTGCCACTGTTCGAGTCCGGGGCGATTCTGATCTACCTCGCCGACAAAAGCGGGCAGTTGCTGGCCCAGGAATCGGCAGCGCGCTACGAAACCATTCAGTGGCTGATGTTCCAGATGGGCGGCATCGGGCCAATGTTCGGCCAGCTCGGCTTCTTCAATAAATTTGCCGGCAAGGACTACGAAGACAAACGTCCCCGTGACCGCTACGTCGAAGAAAGCAAACGCCTGCTCGGCGTCCTCGACAAGCGCCTTGAAGGGCGTGACTGGATCATGGGCGAGCGCTACACCATTGCCGATATCGCGACCTTCCCCTGGGTGCGCAACCTGATCGGCTTCTATGAGGCAGGCGATCTGGTCGGTATCCAGAATTTCCCCAACGTCACCCGGGTGCTGGAGAAGTTCCTGGCACGGCCGGCGGTCAAGCGCGGGCTGGAAATTCCAAAGCCAAACGTTTCGATCTGATCACGACCAGGGACGGCCATGAGTTCATACAATTTCAAGCAAGTCGATGTTTTCAGTCGCGTGCCACTCAAGGGCAACCCGCTGGCGGTGGTGTTCGGCGCCGATGGGCTCAGCGATGAGCGCATGGGGGCGTTCGCGACCTGGACCAACCTCAGCGAAACCACCTTCGTGCTCGAGCCGCAGGACCCTCGGGCCGATTATCGGGTGCGGATTTTCACGACATTGAACGAATTGCCATTTGCCGGCCATCCCACCCTGGGCACCTGCCACGCCTGGCTTGAGGCGGGCGGTATACCCAAGGGTGACGAGATCATTCAGGAGTGTGGTGTCGGCCTGGTGCGGGTTCGTCGACAGGGCGCGGAACTGGCATTTCTCGCTCCGCCGCTGCTCAAGTCCGGGCCAGTGGAGGCCGGGTTGGTGGAGCGTGTGCGATTGGGCCTGGGGCTTGAACGGGATGCGATTGTCCGGGCGCATTGGGTCGATAACGGCGCCGGTTGGCTGGCGGTGATGGTCGAGGATCGACAACAGGTCCTGGACTTGCAACCGGACCATTCGCAAATGCTCGGCCTGGCCGTCGGTGTCATTGCACCTTGGCAACCCGAGCGCGATGGCGATGATGCGCAGTTCGAGGTCCGAGCGTTCATTTCCGGCGATGGAATGCCTGAAGACCCGGCCACCGGCAGCCTGAATGCCGGAATTGCCCAATGGCTGATCGGCGAAGGATTGGCACCGGCCAGCTACGTCGTCAGCCAGGGCCTGACCATGGGCCGTGCCGGGCGCATCCAGGTGGAACAGATAGGTGATGAAATCTGGATCGGTGGTGCGGTGGTGACCTGCGTCGATGGCACGCTAACGCTGTAGTGTCACTGAACCTCTTGTGGGAGCGGGATGCCCGCGAAGGCGGAGTGTCAGGCGCCATGGCCTGACGGACTCACCGCTTTCGCGAGCAAGCTCGCGCCCACAGGAGGTTGGTGTTTGCTCAAGGATTATTGCCATCGCTGTAATGCAGTCTTGAGCGTTCGACGTTTGTGCCCTGTACCTCGCAGGGCATAAGCTTTGCCCCCCTACGACTTTCGTCTTGTTCTCTGATTACCAGGAATGCCCATGTCCAGTCAGTTCCCCGAAGCACGCCCACGCCGTCTGCGCCGCAATGCGAGCCTGCGCAGTCTTTTCCAGGAAACCGAGTTCAGCCTCAACGACCTGGTGCTGCCGATTTTCGTCGAAGAAGAAATCGATGACTTCGTGCCGATCAAAAGCATGCCCGGTGTGATGCGCATTCCCGAATCGAAACTGGCCGGCGAGATCGAGCGTTACGCCCGGGCCGGGATCAAGTCGGTGATGACCTTTGGCGTGTCCCACCACCTGGACAGCAGCGGCAGCGACACCTGGCGCGACGACGGTCTGGTGTCGCGGATGTCGCGTATCGCCAAGGACGCGGTGCCGGAGATGATTGTCATGTCCGACACCTGCTTCTGCGAGTACACCGACCACGGTCATTGCGGTGTTCTGCACAACCACGAAGTCGACAATGACCAGACCCTGATCAACCTCGGCAAACAAGCCGTGGCGGCGGCCCGTGCCGGTGCCGATGTGATTGCGCCGTCGGCGGCGATGGACGGGCAGGTCCAGGCCATTCGCCGGGCACTCGACGCCGCCGGGTTCCAGCAGACGGCGATCATGGCCTATTCGACCAAGTTCGCCTCGGCGCTGTACGGCCCGTTTCGCGAAGCCGGTGGCAGCGCGCTCAAGGGGGATCGTAAAAGCTATCAGATGAACCCGATGAATCGCCGTGAAGCGGTGCGCGAATCACTGCTCGACGAGCAGGAAGGCGCCGACGCGCTGATGGTCAAGCCGGCCGGCGCCTACCTGGACATCATCCGCGACATTCGTGAGGTGTCGCGTTTGCCGCTGTCGGCGTATCAGGTGAGCGGCGAGTACGCGATGATCAAGTTCGGCGCGCAAGCCGGGGCGATCGATGAAGACCGTGTGGTGCGCGAAAGTCTTGGCGCAATCAAGCGGGCAGGGGCGGATCTGATCTTCACCTATTTCGCGATGGACCTGGCACTGGCCGGGATCTAAGACTCACCCGGTCCCTTGTTGGAGCTGGCTTGCCAGCTCACAGGGGGCGGGATCAGCCGAAAAACGACCGAATTCCGTGATGTTTGAAATACCGCTCGATCACCTTCGGGTCCGAGCAGGTTTCGGCTATCGCCACGTAGGTGTCGGGCCGCAACAGGTAAAACCCGTTACGCCCCAGGCCGGCTGTTTCAAACGCTGGCCGCCAGTCGAACACATGCAGCGGCAAATGATGCTCGATGCACCAGGCGATCATTTCGTCGCTGGTGTCGCCATACACATGCACCTGCCAGTTCGGGGATTTCAGCGGTTCGAAGTTGTCCCCCTCGCCATCGTGCGCCCAGGGCAAGCGGTCGCCGCCATGAACATGCCCGGCAACGCCCATGCTCAAAGGCATGCGGCGGTAGTTCAAGGTGATCTGCGACACCGTGCGAAACAGGAATTCGCGGGACCTCTCGAACGAGGCCATTTTCGGAATCAGGAAGGGCGCCAGGCGTGTGCGCAGCAGGTCGGCCATGCGGCCTTCGGCGGTGACGAACGTGAACACCCGGTCAGTGGTCGCCACCAGTTTGCGGGCAAAGGCGATGCGTTCGGTTTCGTAGGTGTCGAGCAATCGGGCCTCGGCACCGCCGCTTAACACTGCGGCGAGTTTCCACGC
Source organism: Pseudomonas moorei (assembly GCF_008801475.1). Lineage (GTDB taxonomy): Bacteria > Pseudomonadota > Gammaproteobacteria > Pseudomonadales > Pseudomonadaceae > Aquipseudomonas > Aquipseudomonas moorei. The sequence continues at coordinate 446,774 of NZ_VZPP01000004.1, forward strand.
CAGGTTGATGGCATCGCCTATGCCGGTGTTCATGCCCTGGCCGCCGGCGGGGCTGTGCACATGGGCCGCGTCGCCGAGTAAAAACGCACGGCCGGTGCGGAAGTGATCGGCCACCCGATGATGCACGCGGTAGGTCGAGAACCAGTTCACCTGTTCGATCTGCACCTTCAGATGCTCGATGGCCCGGCTGCTGACATCTTCGAATCGCAGGGTTTCGGCGTGCTCGGCGCGCTCATCTCGAACGGTGCCGATCAGGCGTGCGCGACCGCTTCCTGCCAGCGGGAACACCGCGAGAAAGTCGGCCTCATCGAGGTCCACGTGCAGTTCGCCGTTGAATGTCGGGCCGCTGGCCTGCACATCGGCCACATAGAAAATCTGCTGGTAGGTCCCGCCGGGAAACCCGGTGTCCAGGGCCTTGCGCACGACCGAGCGGGCACCATCGCAACCGGCCAGGTAGCAGGCCTGGCAGGTTTCCCGCTGACCATCGGGCAGACGCAACGTGGCACTGATGCCGTCACCGGTTTCCTCGAAAGCCTCGAGCTCGGTGTCGCGCTCCACGGAGACGCCAAAGGCTTCGAGGCGTTTGATCAGCAGCCGTTCGTGTTCGTCCTGGGGGAATATTTCGAGGAAGGCGTAAGGCGTCAGGCCCTCGCCGATGCGGCTGAGCGGCAAGCGGGCCACGGGTTCACCCTTGACCCAGAAATTGGCGGCCTCCACGCAATGACCCTGCTGCACGACGCTGTCACTGAGGTCGAGTTGACGGTACAGCTCCAGCGTCCGGGCCTGAACGGCCAGTGCCCGCGATGTGGTACCGGACGTGGATGTTTTGTCGATGATTCTTGCGTGGATCCCCAGTCTGCTCAGCCACAGCGCCAGGACCAGCCCGGTCGGGCCGGCGCCAATGATCAACACGTCGCTGCGGTGCATGAGCCTGTCCTCCTCGCGGTGTGGGTCTAGTATGGTCCAGCCGTGGCGGGCGGCCAGGCTGGCTGCCCAACGGAGAAGACCCTTGCTCAGGGGCATAGCCTCGGAGAGGCCATTGATCGTATGGTTAGCCCGGCATAACGGATTTTCTGGAGCAGCATGCAAGCCCATCGATTGATCATGAGCATCGTCGCGTTGCTGGTGCTGGCCGGTTGCGGCAGTCAACGCACGCAACAGGCGCCGGTGCGAACGCCCGCCGAGGTCAAGGCCGAAATTGTGCGACTGCTGCCGGCCAATGCCGTTGACCGCCAGGGTTGGGCCACAGACATCTATGCGGCGTTTGCCGCGCAGAAAATCGAGACGACCACGCAAAACCTCTGCTCGGTGCTGGCTGTCACCGAGCAGGAGTCGACCTTTCAGGCCGACCCGAGCGTGCCTGGCCTGGGCAAAATCGCTCGCGACGAAATTGATCGTCGGGCCGCCAAAGCCCACATCCCCGGCCTGTTGGTCAATGCGGCGTTGCAGGTGCGCTCGGCCAATGGCAAAACTTACAGCGAGCGCCTCAATGCGGCGCGTAGCGAAAAGGAACTGAGTGCGATCTTCGATGATTTTATCGGCATGGTGCCCATGGGCCAGACGCTGTTCGGTGGCTTCAACCCGGTGCACACCGGCGGGCCGATGCAGGTCAGCGTCGACTTTGCCGAGCAGCACGCCAAGGGTTATCCCTACCCGGTAGAAGGCTCGATCCGCCATGAAGTCTTCACTCGGCGTGGCGGCATGTATTTCGGTATCGCCCATTTGCTCGGATACCCGGTGAACTACCCGCAACCGCTGTATCGCTTCGCCGATTTCAACGCCGGTTGGTACGCCAGCCGCAATGCGGCGTTCCAGAACGCCGTGAGCCGGGCCTCGGGCATTCCGCTGGCGCTGGATGGCGACCTGGTCAATTACGGTTCGATCATGCCCGGCACCACGGAAGTGGCCGTGCGCAGCCTCGGCAAGCAACTGGATATGCGCAATACGACGATCAGGGATCAGCTGCAGGAGGGCAACAGCCTGGGGTTCGAAGACAGCACGTTGTATAGGCGAGTCTTTGCGCTGGCCGAACAGGCTGAAGGCCGGCCATTGCCTCGGCAGGTATTGCCGGGGATTGTCCTGCAAAGCCCGAAAATCACTCGCAAACTGACCACGGCCTGGTTTGCCAAGCGGGTCGATGAGCGTTATCAGCGCTGTATGGCGCGGGCTGACTGAAGAGCACACGATCGCAGGCGGTTCTGCGGATTATCCCAGGCATAAAAAAACCGGCTGATGAGGCCGGTTTTTTGTCGAGGAGAGCGGTAAAGCCATTCATTCAAGCGATGTGGTTGCTGTTCAAGTGGTCGGAACCATCGGCGGCGACGGTGTTGCCTTGCAGGTGGTCGGAACCATCGGCGGCGACGGTGTTGCCTTGCAGGTGGTCGGAACCATCGGCGGCGACGGTGTTGCCTTGCAGGTGGTCGGAACCATCGGCGGCGACGGTGTTGCCTTGCAGGTGGTCGGAACCATCGGCGGCGACGGTGTTGCCTTGCAGGTGGTCGGAGCCATCGGCGGCCACTCGATTCTGGATCAGGCGATCAGAGCCACCTTCTGCCACGCGACTTTCAATCAGACGATCCGAGCCGCCTTCGGCGACGACAGGTTGAGCAGAGGTAGCGGCGAAAGCGTTTACTGCAAAAACCGAGAAAGCGATGCTGAGAAGAGTCTGGCGTTTCATGGTGGTGTGCTCCGGGTCTTGTTGGGTGGGTATGGAGCAGATGTTACGCCGCGCAATTTTTATGAGAACTTCATTGGCATGATGGTGAACATCGACGGGATTGATAGGGATAGCGGCATACCCCTTGTGGGCTTGATGATGCGGTCGTCGGATGGCTCCAGCAGGGCCAAGGGCGGCTTCTACACTGGTTGGCATCCCAAGGAGGTGTGTATGTATCAGCTCTACGGTCATCAGAATTCGGGCGCGGCCGCAATCGAGGCGGCACTGGAACTGTGTGAGATCCCTTATCGTTTCATCGATGTCGAGTCGTCTTCGCAGGCCGCCCTGGCCCTGGAGAAGCTCAACCCGCTCAAGCAGATTCCGACCCTGCAATTGCCCGACGGCAGCATCCTCACCGAGAGCGCGGCGATTCTGATTCATCTCGGGCTGACGTTTCCCGAGTCGAACCTGCTGCCGGACAACCCGGCCGATCGTGATCAGGCCATCCGTGGCCTGGTGTACATCGTCAGCAATTGCTATGCAGCGATCGGCATCATCGATTACCCCGAACGCTGGCTGGCCGTGGCGGATGAGTCGTCACGGCAAAACCTGATGGCAGGCACCCGCGCACGGCTGCATTGGAGTTGGGAAGTGTTTGCCGATCAGTTTTCCGCCGAGCTGTATCTGGGGGACGAGACGCCGGGAGCGCTGGATGTGCTGGCGGCGGTGGTCAGTCGATGGTCAGGCAGCCGCGAACATTTGCGCACGGCCCGGCCGGGGTTTTACGCCTGGCTGGAACGCATTGACCGACATCCGACGCTGGCGCCGGTGTTCGCCCGGCATTGGCCGGCCTGAGCACTGCAAAACAAAGGCGGGCAGTGTGTTTCCTGGCGTCAACTGATCCTGTGGCAAGCGCGGTCACTGCAGGAGCGAGCCTACTCGCGAAGGGGGCATCAGCCTCAACATCCTGGTTGACTGAACGACCGCTATCGCGAGCAGGCTCGCCCACAGGGGATAGTTGGTATGTTTGAGTTATTCCCCGCGAATGTACTGTTCCAGCTGACGAATCAGTTCCGCCTGTTCCGCGATGGCTTCCTTGACCAGGTCACCAATCGACAGCAAGCCGATCAACTTGCCGTCCTCCACCACCGGCAAGTGGCGCAGGCGTTTGTCGGACATGATGCCCAGGCAGGTATCGACGGTTTGATGGGTGTCCACGGTAATCACCGGTGAAACCATGATGTCGCGTACCGGCGTACCCACCGAAGAACGCCCGTGCAGCACCAGTTTGCGCGCATAGTCACGCTCACTGATGATGCCCAGCACTTCGTCATTTTCCACCACCAGCAAGGCGCCGACGTTTTTCTCTGCCATCTTCATCAGCGCTTCCAGCACCATATGACCAGGTTTGATCTGGTGTACTTCCTGATTCTTCTGATCTTTCAACTTGAGTAGTTGCGCGACGGTTTTCATGGCGGTTTCTCGGGTGTTGTCGTTGTCATTGAAGAATCGTAGACGCCGGCGCGCAGGGCAAGAGAGAAAGCGGCAGATAACCTGCAAAAAACGTCATTCGGTGGTTTTTCTTCGGTAAACCCCGGATTCCTGCCCGGCAAAATACCTGTGGGAGCGCACTTGCCAGCGATGAGGTCATATCAGTCGACATCCATGTTGAATGTCAGGCCGCCATCGCGAGCAAGCTCGCTCCCAAGGGTCCGTGGTGGCGTAGAATCACCACCCTGAATCAATGTTGAGGTTTTCAGTGGTGGATTTACCGCAGGGCTTCGTCCTGACCCGGCATTGGCGCGATACCCCGGCCGGTACGGAAGTCGAGTTCTGGCTGGCGACCGACAGCGGTCCGCGGCGCATCCGCCTGCCTCATCAGCCGTCGGTGGCCTTTATTCCGGCCAGCCAGCGCGAGCAGGTCGAGGCGTTGCTGCACGACGAAAAAAATGTCGAACTGCGGGAACTGGCCTTGCTGGATTTCGAGCATCGTCCGGTGCTAGGGCTGTATTGCCGGCAGCATGGACAATTGATGCGCCTGGAAACCGCCCTGCGCAGGGCTGGGGTTGAGGTGTACGAGGCTGACGTGCGTCCGCCGGAACGCTATCTGATGGAGCGCTTCATCACCGCCCCGGTGCGTTTTGGTGGCATGCCAGGCGCCGACGGCGTGTTGCTCGACGCGCAGATGAAGCCCGATTCCGGCTACCGTCCGAAGCTGCGGCTGGCGTCCCTGGACATCGAAACCACCGCCCGTGGCGAGTTGTATTCCATCGCCCTGGAGGGTTGCGGCGAGCGGCAGGTGTACATGCTCGGCCCACCCAATGGCGATGACAGCGAGGTGGATTTCCAGCTCGAATACTGCGACTCGCGCACCCTGCTGCTGAAAAAGCTCAACGACTGGTTTGCCCGGCACGATCCCGACGCGATCATCGGCTGGAACGTCGTGCAGTTCGATCTGCGGGTGCTGCATCAACACGCCCGGCAACTGGGCGTGCCGCTGAAACTGGGGCGTGGCGGCGAGGAAATGCAGTGGCGCGAGCACGGCAATGGCAACCATTATTTTGCCTCCGCTGCCGGCCGGCTGATCATCGACGGCATCGAGGCGCTGCGTTCGGCGACCTGGAGTTTTCCATCGTTCAGCCTGGAAAACGTCGCGCAAACCCTGCTGGGCGAAGGCAAGTCGATCGACAATCCGTACCAGCGCATGGACGAAATAAACCGCATGTTCGCCGAGGACAAGCCAGCGCTGGCCAGGTACAACCTCAAGGACTGCGAGCTGGTCACCCGAATTTTCGCCCACACCCAATTGCTGACCTTTTTGCTGGAGCGGGCCAGTGTCACCGGGTTGCCGGTGGACCGCATGGGCGGCTCAGTGGCGGCATTCACTCACCTCTACATGCCGTTGATGCATCGCCAGGGCTTCGTCGCGCCCAACCTCGGCGGGCGCCCGCCACAGGCCAGCCCCGGCGGGTTTGTCATGGACTCGCAACCGGGCCTGTACGAGTCGGTGCTGGTGTTCGACTACAAAAGTCTTTATCCATCGATCATCCGCACGTTCCTCATCGACCCGGTGGGTTTGATCGAAGGGCTCAAGCATCCCGAGGACAGCGAGTCGGTGCCCGGTTTCCGGGGTGCCCGGTTTTCCAGAACCCGGCATTGCCTGCCCGCTATCGTGGCCAGGGTTGCCGAGGGTCGGGAAATCGCCAAGCGCGAACGTAACGCCCCCCTGTCCCAGGCGCTGAAGATCATCATGAACGCCTTCTACGGGGTGCTCGGTTCCAGCGGGTGCCGGTTTTTCGATACGCGCCTGGCATCGTCCATCACCCTGCGCGGTCACGAGATCATGCTGCGTACCCGTCAGTTGATCGAAGACCAGGGCCATACGGTGATTTACGGTGATACCGATTCCACCTTCGTCTGGTTGCGCCGCGCCCACGGTCAACAGGAAGCCGCGCAGATCGGCCACGCGCTGGTGGATCACGTCAACCAATGGTGGCGCGAGCATGTGCGGCAGGAATTTGGCCTGGAGAGCGCGCTCGAACTGCAGTTCGAAACCCACTACAAGCGTTTCCTGATGCCGACCATTCGCGGTGCGGAGGAGGGCAGCAAGAAGCGTTATGCGGGGTTGGTGACGCGCGCCGATGGCACCGACGAGATGGTCTACAAAGGCCTGGAAACCGTGCGCACCGACTGGTCACCGCTGGCCCGCCAGTTCCAGCAGGAGCTGTACCTGCGCATCTTCAACCGCAAACCCTATCAGGATTATGTGCGCGACTATGTGCGCCAGACCCTGGCCGGAGCGTTCGATGATCGCCTGATTTACCGCAAGCGCCTGCGCCGCACCCTCGATGATTATCAACGCAACGTGCCGCCCCATGTGCGGGCAGCGCGTATCGCCGATGACTACAACGACCGGCAGGGCCGTCCGCGGCAATACCAGAATGGCGGCTGGATCAGTTATGTGATCACCATCGCCGGCCCTGAGCCGCTGGAGATCCGCAGCGCACCCATCGATTACGAGCATTACATCAGCAAGCAGTTGCAACCGGTGGCTGATGCGATCCTGCCGTTCGTCGATGACGATTTCTCAACCCTGATTGGTGGGCAACTGGGCCTGTTTTGAGTCCATCAGCGACAACGTCCAGTCATCCAGAATGCCGTGGAAGTATTGATTCAGGGCTTGATGGAACAGGCTGTCGTCAGGTGCGACCTGGGCGAACAGCGTCATCGACGAATGAAATTTCAGGTCATCGGGATGGCCGAAGATCTCCTTCACCGAGCGCTGCTGGATGTTCAGCACTTCTTGGGTGCATGTGCGCAGCCGCGCGCCCAGCAATGGGTGCTCGAGATAGGCTCGGGCTTCTTCGCGGGAACCGATCGCGAAGCGTTTGGACATGTCGCTGCCACCCAGCCCGGCAAACTGCGGAAAGATGAACCACATCCAGTGGCTGCGCTTGCGGCCGGCATTCAATTCGGCCTGAGCCCGGTCGAACACCGGGTCCTGCGCCTGAATGAAGCGCTGCAGGTTAAAGGCGTCCAGCCGATCGGTGCTTCTCATGCGCAAGTCCTCTGACAGACTGCGATGGCTCAGACCATGGCCAACCGCTGTTTGCGTTGCGGCGCGTGAAACGCTTGGTCCAGCGCCTCCAGATCCCCGGGTTCCAGCACTAACTGCGCTGCCTGTGCGTTGAGTCGCACATGCTCGGGGCGTACCGCCTTGGGGATGGCAATCACCCCGTCCTGGCGCAAAAGCCATGCCAGCGACACTTGGGCAGGCGTCACGCGGTGACGGGCGGCCACTTGCCGGAGCGTGGCATTGGCCAGCATCTTCCCGCCCTGGCCAATGGGGCAGTAGGCCATGACCGGCATCCTGCGCTGCTGACACCAGGGCAGTAAATCAAATTCTATGCCGCGCTCTTCCAGGTTGTAGAGCACTTGATTGGTGGCGCAGGCCGGCGCGGCCAGTTCCTGCAAATCATCGACGTCGAAATTGGACACGCCCCACCGACCGATCTTGCCCGCTGCGCGCAGTTGTTCGAAGGCTTCGACCGTTTCCTCCAGGGGATACTGGCCGCGCCAATGCAGCAGGTACAAATCGATATGGTCGGTGTCGAGGCGCCGCAGGCTGCGTTCGCAGGCCTGGGGGATGCCCTTGCGGCTGGCGTTGTGCGGGTAGACCTTGCTGACCAGAAACACCTCGTCGCGCCGGCCGGCGATGGCTTCGCCCACCACTTCCTCGGCACCACCTTCGGCATACATCTCGGCGGTGTCGATCAGGGTCATGCCCAACTCGATCCCCAGGCGCAACGCCGCGACCTCCTCGTTGTGCCGGGAGCGATCTTCGCCCATTTGCCAGGTGCCCTGGCCGATGACCGATACGTTGACACCGGCCAATTCGAGAGAACGCATGCAAATCTCCTGTAAACACTCAAGCCGTATTGCTATTGGCAATCAGCATAGCTTCCGGGTTCCGCGCTTCGATCAAAATTGCAGCATGCCGGTGATCGATTGGTGACGGCATGACTGCACTTTTGCGAAATCAACGGCTCTACTTTTGGGCAGCCTGCGGCGATCCCCACCGTCGGCCCATGCCCAAGTCCAAGAACCCATGGCTCGAGCGTTACCCATCAGTATCACCTCAATCCGCCGCCATTGCCTGCTGCTGGTTGGCCTGTCGACGTTCCTCGTCAGCGGATGCAGCCATCAGGACGGCAACGACCTCATGACTCAATTGCGCGAAGGCAAACCCCAGGAATTTTTGCAAACCAGTGTCGACCGCATGGCCACCCTGACCATGCGCGACAATCTCGACAGCCTTTACCTGCTGATGAGCAAGCTGTACCGGCGCAACCCCGACGAGCTGAAAAAATCCGGCTTCCTCGACGCCCGCACCGCAGGCAAGCAAGTGCGCATGGCCATCGAACTGCAGCAGCCGCTGCCTACGCTTGGCGGTAAAAAGGACCTGGCGGCGCTGCGGTTTGCCATGAGTCCGGAGTTTCTTGGCGACCGGGTCGGTGCGTTCATCTATGCCATCGGCAGCATGCTGGTCACCGCCCACGGCAATCGCCTGGAGTTCTACATGACGGACGCGATCAACCCGACGTTCGTCAGCAACGCTGCGCGCAACATCGAGATTGCCACCTGGATCCTGAGCCAGCGGCAAAATAAGAACGGCGAACCCATGCTGTTCTCCAACGAAATCTCGGAGGAGGGCAGCAACCTGAGTTTTGCCGTGGAGTTCGGCAAAATAGTCGCGCGCCTGGATTTGCTGACGCAGATGCTGGACGAGCGCTACCGGCGCATTGGCCTCAATTACGCCCAGAGCCTGCTGTTTTTGAATTTTCTGCCGGTGCAGTAAGTTCGCCATCTATTCCTGAGCTGGCTTGCCAGCGATAGCGGTGGGTGGTTCACACGTTGATCGCCCGAACCGACGCCATCGCCGGCAAGCCAGCTCCAGGGGGCATTTGGTGATGTGGATATAAAGATAGATCGCATCGATATAACTGGTTATAAGAAAAATCGCTATGCTGCGGGCCAGATTTCCCTTGCAGTCTTTGTGGGCGTATCGATGGATTTAGTGAATATCGGGTTGATCGTAGCCGGGCTGGTGGTTGGCTTCATCGTCGGCATGACGGGCGTGGGCGGTGGATCGTTGATGACGCCCATTCTGCTGTGGTTCGGCATTAACCCGGCAACGGCGGTGGGCACCGATCTGCTGTACGCGGCCATCACCAAATCCAGCGGCGTGCTGGTTCACAGAAAGAACAACAACATCGACTGGGCGATCACCGGCTGGTTGACGCTGGGCAGTGTACCGGCGGTGGCGTTGACCTTGTGGTTCCTGAGCAGTCTGCACAGCGCGCCCGAGGCGATGAACGCCATCATCAAGCAGGCCCTGGGTTTCGTCCTGTTTGCCACGGCGCTGGCGATCCTGTTCAAGAAACGCCTGCTCGATTTCGCCCACAGGCGTGCCGGCGGCAACTACAACCCCAGCGGTACGCGGCTGAATGTCCTGACGGTCATCACCGGTCTGGTGCTCGGCACCATGGTCGCGCTGACCTCCATCGGCGCTGGCGCGCTGGGCACCGTGGCGCTGTTCATCCTCTATCCGCTGTTGCCGACCCGCCGCCTGGTCGGCACGGAAATCGCTCACGCCGTGCCGCTGACCCTGGTCGCCGGCCTTGGCCATGCGAGCATGGGCAACATGGACTGGCATGTCCTCGGTTACTTGCTGGTCGGTTCGCTGCCGGGGATTTATCTGGGCAGCCATCTGACCGGCCGCATTTCCGATGAAGTGCTGCGTCCTTGCCTGGCGACGATGCTGGTGCTGATCGGCTACAAACTGGTGTTCTAAAATGCGGCACCGACAAAAAAGCCCCTGACAATCAGGGGCTTTTTTGTTTCTGCTGTCACCTCGGTTTTCAGTCCGGGGAAAACCTAAGCCTCCCAGCCAGCCCCACCCACAGCTTCCTGCGCCAGTGGGTGCAGCTCTGCGCCTTGATGCGAGTTCTGCCAGGCCAGCAATTCCTTGCGCATGCCAGGCGTCCAGTACAACTGCAGATGATTGCGTATGCCGAGCACAGCCTTTTGCTCGTCCGGTTCGCTGGCGAAGTACTGGGCGATCTGGTTGGCCATCTTGATCAGATTGTCCGTGCTCATCGGCGCACCTCCGCTTTATCGCCACGGGCGTGGCGCCGATCCTTGAGCAGACGGTCCTGTTCGTCACTGAAGGCCTGGTAGCGTTTTTGCCACTCGGAAGGGTGGTAGACGCGGCTGACTTCCACGGCGGTCACCTTGTACTCCGGACAGTTGGTGGCCCAGTCGGAGTTGTCGGTGGTGATCACGTTGGCCCCCGATTCCGGGAAGTGGAAGGTGGTGTACACCACGCCCGGCGCGACCCGTTCGGTAATTCGCGCACGCAATACGGTTTGCCCGGCACGGCTGCCGATGCCGACCCAATCACCTTCGTTGATGCCCCGGCTCTCGGCGTCGGTCGGGTGGATTTCCAGGCGGTCTTCTTCATGCCAGGCAACGTTTTCGGTACGCCGGGTTTGAGCGCCGACGTTGTACTGGCTGAGGATGCGCCCGGTGGTCAGCAGCAGCGGGTAGCGACTGTTGACCTTCTCTTCCGTGGGCACGTAGCCGGTGAGCATGAAACGCCCCTTGCCGCGCACGAACTGCTCGATGTGCATGGTCGGCGTGCCATCCGGCGCCTCGGCGTTGCACGGCCATTGCAGGCTGCCGTGGCGCTCGAGTTCGGCGTAGCTGACGTTGGTGAAAGTTGGCGTCAGGCGGGCGATTTCATCCATGATTTGCGATGGATGTTCGTAGTTCATCGGATAGCCCAGGGCATTGGCCAGGGCCACCGTACCTTCCCAGTCGGCCTTGCCGCCCAGGGGCTCCATGACCTTGCGCACACGGGAGATGCGACGCTCGGCGTTGGTGAAGGTGCCGTCTTTTTCCAGGAACGAGCTGCCCGGCAGGAACACGTGGGCGAACTTGGCGGTTTCATTGAGGAAAATGTCCTGCACCACCACGCATTCCATGGCCGACAGCGCCGCGGTCACGTGCTGGGTGTTCGGATCGCTCTGGGCGATGTCTTCGCCCTGGCAATACAGGCCCTTGAAGCTGCCGGCCAGGGCAGACTCGAACATGTTGGGGATGCGCAGGCCCGGGTCGGGTTGCAGGGTGACGTTCCAGGCCTGTTCGAACTCTGCCCGTACCACCTCGTTGGAGATGTGACGGTAACCGGGCAACTCGTGGGGGAAGGAGCCCATGTCGCAGGAGCCCTGCACATTGTTCTGACCGCGCAACGGGTTCACGCCCACGCCTTCTCGACCGATGTTGCCGGTGGCCATGGCCAGGTTGGCGATGCCCATGACGGCGGTGCTGCCCTGGCTGTGTTCGGTGACGCCCAGGCCGTAGTAGATCGCCGCATTGCCACCGGTGGCATACAGTCTAGCGGCAGCGCGGATGTCGGCAGCTTCTACGCCGCAGACCGGGTCCAGGGCTTCCGGCGAGTTTTCCGCGCGGCTGACGAATTCGCTCCAGCGGGCGAAATCGCTGCCCTCGCATCGGGCGTCGATAAAGGCCTGGTTGAGCAGGCCTTCGGTGACGATGACATGGGCCAGGGCGTTAAGCATGGCGACGTTGGTGCCCGGGCGCAGGGCCAGGTGCAGTTCGGCGCGGGCATGCACCGAGTCCACCAGATCGATGCGCCGTGGATCGATGACGATCAGCCGTGCACCTTCGCGCAGGCGGCGTTTGAGCTGCGAAGCGAATACCGGGTGGGCGTCGCTGGGGTTGGCGCCCATCACCAGGATCACGTCGGCTTTCATCACCGAGTCGAAACTCTGGGTGCCGGCGGATTCGCCCAGGGTCTGTTTCAGACCATAGCCGGTGGGCGAATGGCAAACCCGCGCGCAGGTGTCGACGTTGTTGTTGCCGAAGGCTGCGCGCACCAGTTTTTGCACCAGATAGGTTTCTTCGTTGGTGCAGCGGCTGGAGGTGATGCCGCCAATGGAATCGCGGCCATATTTTTGCTGCAGCCGGCGGAATTCGCTGGCGGCGTAGGTCACCGCTTCATCCCAGCTGACTTCCTGCCACGGGTCGTTGATGTGCTTGCGGATCATCGGTTTGGTGATGCGATCCGGGTGGGTGGCATAGCCCCAGGCAAATCGCCCTTTGACGCAGGAATGGCCGTGGTTGGCCTGGCCGTTCTTGTCCGGAACCATGCGTACCAGTTGCTCGCCTTTCATCTCGGCGCGGAACGAACAGCCGACGCCGCAATAGGCACAGGTGGTGATCACGCTGCGTTCGGGCTGACCCAGTTCGACCACGCTTTTTTCCATCAGGGTCGCGGTGGGGCAGGCTTGCACACAGGCACCGCAGGACACGCATTCCGATTCGAGGAAGTTATCGCCACCGGCGGCCGCGACCCGGGATTCGAAACCGCGCCCGGTAATGGTCAGGGCAAAGGTGCCCTGGGTTTCTTCGCAGGCACGCACACAGCGGTTGCAGACGATGCACTTGCTCGGGTCATAGTCGAAGTAGGGGTTTGAAGTGTCTTTCTGGTCGGCCAGGTGGTTGTCACCTTCATAGCCGTAGCGCACTTCACGCAGGCCGACCTGGCCGGCGACGGTTTGCAGCTCGCAGTTGCCATTGGCCGAACAGGTCAGGCAGTCCAGCGGGTGATCGGAGATGTACAGCTCCATGACGTTACGGCGCAGGGTGGCGAGCTTCGGCGTCTGGGTATGCACGGTCATGCCTTCGCTGACCGGCGTGGTGCAGGACGCGGGGTAGCCGCGCATGCCATCGATCTCCACCAGGCACATGCGGCAGGAGCCGAAGGCTTCCAGGCTGTCGGTGGCACAGAGTTTGGGAATGGTGGTGCCCAGCAGCGCGGCGGCACGCATCACGGAAGTGCCTTCGGGCACGCTGATGCTGCGGCCGTCGATGTTCAGGGTGACTTGCACCTGGCTGTCGCGGGCCGGCGTTCCCAGATCGATATCGGTTTTCGGGTCGAAAAGAGTGATCATTGCTCGGCCTCCGAGGGTTGCAGACCGAAGTCGGCGGGGAAGTACTTGAGGGCGCTGACCACCGGAAAGGGGGCCATGCCGCCCAGGGCGCACAGCGAACCGTATTGCATGGTGTCGCACAGGTCCTTGAGGATGATCACCTGCTCATCGCGAGCGCTCTGGTCCGGGGCGGCGAGCAGGCGGTCAATCACCTCCACGCCGCGGGTCGAGCCGATGCGGCACGGGGTGCATTTGCCACAGGATTCCTCGGCGCAGAATTCAAGGGCGAAACGCGCCATGTGGGCCATGTCCAGGCTGTCGTCGGCCACCACCACGCCACCGTGACCCAGCATCGCGCCGATGCCGGCGAAGGCTTCGTAATCCAGTGGCGTATCGAATTGCGATGGCGGCACCCAGGCGCCGAGCGGGCCGCCGACCTGTGCGGCTTTCAGCGGCCGGCCACTGGCGGTGCCGCCGCCGTAGTCTTCCACCAGTTCTCGCAGGGTCAGACCAAAGGCGCGTTCCACCAGGCCGCCGTGACGAATGTTGCCCGCCAACTGGAAGGGCATGGTGCCCAGCGAGCGGCCCATGCCGTAATCGCGATAGAACTGTGCGCCCTTGGCCAGAATCAGCGGCACCGAGGCCAGAGTCAGCACGTTGTGCACCAGGGTTGGCTGGCCGAACAGCCCCTTCAACGCGGGGATGGGCGGCTTGGCGCGAACCACACCGCGCTTGCCTTCGAGAGAGTCGAGCAACGCGGTTTCTTCACCGCAAATGTAAGCGCCGGCACCCACGCGCACTTCCATGTCGAAGGCCAGGCCGCTGCCGCCGACATTGGCGCCCAGGTAACCGTTCGACCGGGCAATCTCCAGCGCATTGCGCAGGGTGGTCACGGCATCCGGATATTCCGAGCGCACATAGATGTAGCCGTAGGTGGCGCCGACGGTGATACCGGCGATCGCCATGCCTTCGATCAGCAGGAAAGGGTCGCCTTCCATCAGCATGCGGTCGGCAAAGGTGCCGGAGTCGCCTTCGTCGGCGTTGCACACGATGTACTTTTGCGCCGCTTCGGTCGCGCGCACCGTGCGCCACTTGATCCCCGCGGGGAAGGCCGCGCCGCCACGGCCACGCAGGCCTGAATCGAACACCTCGGTCGCGGTCTGTTCGCCACCGATGGCGACGGCTCTTTTCAAACCCTCGAAACCGCCATGATCGCGATATTCATCGAGGTCCAGCGGCTGGGTAATGCCGGCGCGGGCAAACAGCAGGCGCTGTTGAGTCTTCAGATACGGCAACTCCTCCACCAGGCCCAGGGCCAGTGGATGAGAAGACGGCTCGCCCTCGAGCGCTTCGAGCACAGAGGGCACATCGGCTGCGGTCAGCGGGCCGAAGCCAATACGGCCTTGCGGGGTGTCCACTTCCAGCAGTGGTTCCAGCCAGTAAAGGCCACGCGAGCTGGTGCGCTTCACCTCCAGGGGCACGACGCGTCCCCGGGCATGGGTAATCAGGGCGACCACAACTTCTTCGGCGCCCACGGCGCGAGCCAGTGAATCACCGGACACATGGAAAGCTGACATCAAGCGTCCTCCCGGCAAGCATCGAGCAGGGCATCCAGACGCTCTGCGCTCAACCGCGCGTGCACGCGGCCATCCAGCTCCAGGGCCGGCGAACAGGCGCAGGCGCCTAGGCAATAGACCGGACGCAGACTGATGCTGCCATCGGCACTGCTGCCATGGTCGTCCAGTTGCAGGCGGTCGCGCAGCTGCGCGGCAAGCTGCTCGGCACCCCGACTCTTGCAGGACTCGGCCCGGCACAGACGCAGGATGTGCCGGGCGGGCGGCGCAGTGCGGAAGTCATGGTAGAAGCTGATGACCCCGCGAATCTCGGCCTGGCTCTGGTTGAGGGCGTGGGCAATCTCGGGGATGGCGGCATCGGGGATATAGCCGATGCCCTCCTGAATTTCATGAAGGATGGGCAACAGTGCGCCGGGGGAGCCTTTGTGGCGCTCCAGCAGGCTGTTGACCATGGGCAGGTGCAACATCTCATCAGGCATACAGCATTCCTCACGGTCACGGACAAACCAGGCGGTTGTCGGTCGTCCGAAAGTGTCGGCTGCGGCATTCACGCCACGTCACGGAATCGTGGCATTTTCAGGCCGTTGGCCAGGGCACCCTGAGCGGGCATCTTTTGGGGCCCGGGGCGGTCTTTGCCGCGCCTCTTGAAGGGCATTAAGGCAGCTTGCCACGCCGCCTTTGATTCATCAGCACCAAAGCGACGTGTTCGGTTCTTTCCACGACCACCCGTTAAGTCTAGAAGACCACAGCCCAAGCGTCTTGAAACGCTCTTGCTCAAGGACTGATGGTCAGCAAGCCTGATGAGGCATGAGATTAGCCTGGCCTGTTGCGCAATGACCGCCCTGACCTAAGCTTTGGGCAAGGCGAACAACATTCGCGGAGCGTCACCCGGAACGATCGCCGCGATGCGCAATCATTAGAGCGTGGATATCAAAAGGAGATGCGCATGCTCATCAGGTCACTGACCCTGGCTACCCTGCTGGCAGTTGCCGGCCCGTTGTTCGCCGCCGATGGCGACTCGCCGCTGGACATGGACAAGGGCAGGTCCCGACCACTGATCATCATTGCTCCCAGCACGGTCGACCCGACGTGGGTCAGCCTGAAAAAGGCGCTGGACGAGCCGGACAACAAAAAGGGCTTCACCGAGCGAAACCTGGTGCTGTACACGGTGCTCAATCTGATGGGTCAGCGCGATGGCAAAGACCTCGGGCCGCAGGACACGGCCGCATTGATCCGTTCGCTCAAGTTGGGGGCGGGAGCCAAGACCAAGGTGATTCTGGTCGGCAAGGATGGCGAAAAGAAACTTGAACAGCCGGGGCCGATTGAGTTGAAAGAGGTGTTCGCCGCTGTCGATCAACTGCCGGCGGCCGAGAAGGAAACACCACCCCCCACCATAGCGCCCGCCGCCGAACCCGAGCCGACCGCCAAGGGCGCCAAAGGCACAAAATCCGGCAAGCCGGCCAAGCCCGCCAAACCACCGGAAATGCCGGATGATTGAGAGGCTTCCGCCACAGGAAAACTACCTCGGGTTCACTGGCTCAGGGCACTCAAAATCTGGTGAGCGATCTTGATCCGCTCTGCAATCGGGTAGTTCTTGTTGGCCAGGATCACGATGCCAATGTCCTTGGACGGCACAAACAACGCGTAGGCACCGAAGCCACCGGTCGACCCGGTTTTGTTCAGCAGCAGGTTGTCCGGTTGCGGTTGAGGCGGGTTGAGCCACTGGACCTTGTGCGCCTCCATGGCCATCTGCGACGAGTTGCCGGCCAGCAATCGGTCGAGGGGGGCCGGGTATTGATACAGCTCCCATCCCAGGCCCTGGGTCATCTCGCCAACGCGGTAATAACCGGTATGGGTCAGGGCGATGGCCTGTTGCAACGGCTTTTCCAGCGAGGCGGGTTGCAGGTTCGCTTGCACATAGCCGATCAGGTCCGAGGCGCTGGTTTTCACCCCGTAAGCCTCGGAGTCCAGCGCCCCCGGCCCGACGCGCACCGGCTTGTCGTCCTTGTTGTAGCCCTGTGCATAAAGGCCCATCTGCGCCTGCGGCACGTTGAGGTAGGTGTGCTTGAGTCCGAGCTTGGGCAGCAGCGTGTTTTCCATCAGTTCATCGAATGGCTGGCCCATGCTTTGGGCTGCGAGGTAGCCAAATAAGCCGAGGCTCGGATTCGAATACTGTCGGTGGGTGCCAGCGGCGTAGGTCGGTTGCCACTGCTTGAAATAGCCAAGCATCTTGTCCGCCGAGTCGGCGGCGTCGGGGAATTGCAGGGGCAGGCCGCCGGCGGTGTAGGTGCCCAGTTGCAATACGGTGATGTGATCGAACGCAGTGCCGCGCAACGCAGGCAACACCTGGCTGGCCTTGTCGGACAAGGACAACTTGCCGCTGGCCTGGGCGTAGGCGGCGAGGGTAGCAGTGAAGGTTTTGCTTAGGGAGCCGATTTCAAACAGGGTGTTCTCAGTGACCGGTTGCGCGTGTTCTTTCGACGCTACCCCGTAGTTGAAGTAGTGCGGCTTGCCGCTGACGGTCACCGCTACCGCCATTCCGGGAATGCCCTGAGCTTGCATGACCGGGCGCACGGCGGCATTCACCACCGTCTCCATTTGATCCTGTGCATTACATTGGCCAGCAGCGAGCGCCACCACGCAAACCGCGAAGATTTTCAGTCTGTCCATGGGAGTGTTGTCCGTCGTCGATTCAATTGCGCGTCATTTTAGGGGGTTAATCGCTACGCTCCGAATGGTTTTTGAGCCCTGCCGCAATCGGCGGCAGGACGGGTTGTTGGAGACCGTGCATCCGTCAGATCACCGCACCAGGCACGGCCGCTTGTTATCGAAAGTCCAGCCCGGAATCAAAAACTGCATCGCCACGCTGTCATCCCGCGCGCCCAGACCCATGCCTTTGTAGAGTTCATGAGCCTTGGCCACCTGGTCCATATCCAGCTCGACTCCAAGTCCCGGTTTCTGCGGCACTTGCACGCAGCCGTCGACGATTTGCAGTGGGGCTTCGGTCAGGCGCTGGCCGTCCTGCCAGATCCAGTGGGTGTCGATGGCGGTGATGTCACCCGGTGCGGCCGCCGCGACATGGGTGAACATCGCCAGGGAGATATCGAAGTGGTTGTTGGAATGCGAGCCCCAGGTCAGGCCCCATTCATGGCACATCTGGGCCACGCGAACCGAGCCTTGCATCGTCCAGAAATGCGGGTCGGCCAGTGGGATGTCCACCGATTGCAGCTGAATCGCGTGACCCATTTCGCGCCAGTCGGTGGCAATCATGTTGGTCGCGGTTTTCAAACCCGTGGCACGCCGGAACTCGGCCATGACTTCACGTCCCGAGTAACCGTTTTCCGCGCCGCAGGGGTCTTCGGCGTAAGCCAGTACCTTGTGCTGGTCGCGGCACAAGCGAATGGCCTCTTTGAGCGACCAGGCACCATTGGGATCGAGGGTGATGCGTGCGTCAGGGAAGCGTTCGGCCAAAGCAGTGACCGCTTCGATTTCGGCATCGCCGCTGAGTACGCCGCCCTTGAGTTTGAAGTCCTTGAAGCCATACCGGGCGTGGGCGGCCTCGGCCAGACGCACCACGGCGTCGGCGGTCATGGCTTTTTCGTGACGCACCCGGAACCAGTCATTGTCGGCCTCCGGCTCGCTGCGGTAAGCGAGACCAGTTTGCTGGCGGTCGCCGACATAAAACAGATAACCGAGCATTTTCACTTCATCGCGCTGCTGGCCTTCGCCGAGCAGGGCGGCGACAGGGACGTCCAGATGCTGGCCGAGCAGATCGAGCAGCGCCGCCTCCAGTCCCGTGACGGCATGGATGGTGATGCGCAAATCGAAGGTCTGCAGGCCACGACCGGCGGCATCGCGGTCGGCGAAGG
Source organism: Pseudomonas moorei (assembly GCF_008801475.1). Lineage (GTDB taxonomy): Bacteria > Pseudomonadota > Gammaproteobacteria > Pseudomonadales > Pseudomonadaceae > Aquipseudomonas > Aquipseudomonas moorei. Next base: position 465,390 of record NZ_VZPP01000004.1, read on the forward strand.
TCTGGCGCACTTGATTGAGAATCTTCTGATAGGTGCCGATCGGGCTGCCAACCACCAGGCTGCGGGCGTCTTCAAGAGTCTGGCGAATGCGCTCGCCACCCGGTACTTCGCCGACGCCGGTATGGCCGGCGTTGTCCTTGAGGATCACGATGTTGCGGGTAAAAAACGGGCCGTGGGCGCCGCTCAGGTTGAGCAGCATGCCATCGTGGCCGGCCACCGGAACAACCTGCATGCTGGTAATGATCGGGGCTTTGGCGGTGTCGTGCGGGGTCATGTTCTTATCCTTTTAAACCGTGTTCTTGAAAAGTATTCAGGCGTGGTGGGGCGCCGGTTTGGCCGTTGTGGTGAGGGAGGCGGCTTTGGGCGTGTTGCGTGCGGCGAAGACGATGATCGCGGCGATGATCGAAGTCGCGGCCAGGCCGTACAGGCCACCTTGAATGGAGCCGGTGCGTTCTTCCAGCAGGCCGAAAGTGGTGGGCGCAACGAACCCGCCAAGGTTGCCCACCGAGTTGATCAACGCGATGACGCCAGCGGCGATGCGCGCATCCAGATAGGCCTGGGGGATCGGCCAGAACAGTGATGACGCCGATTTGAAACCCAGTGCGGCAAAGCAGATCGCGACAAAAGCGAAGACCGGCCCGCCCGTGGTGGACATGAACATCCCGGCGGCGGCGATCAGCAGCGCGGCGGCGACCCACGCCTGCTGGTGCTTCCATTTGGCCGACAGCGAGGCAAAGGCGTACATGCCGACAATCGACAGCAACCACGGAATCGAGTTGAACATTCCGACCTGGAAGTCGCTCAAGTCGCCCATTTTTTTGATGATGCTCGGCAGCCAGAACGTGGCGGCGTAGATGGTCAGCTGGATGAAGAAATAGATCAGGCAGAACAGGATGATCTGGCGGTCCTTGAGCAGTTTGCCCAGGGACGGTTTGACGGGCGTCGCGGCTTCGCGGGCCTGTTGCTCATCATCGATGGCCTGGACCAGCGCGTCTTGCTCGTCGCGGGTCAGCCATTTGGCGTCGTGGGGCCTGGAATCAAGCCAGAACCAGACAAACACGCACAGCCCGACCGAAAACATGCCTTCAATGAAGTACATCCACTGCCAGCCGTGCATCCCGAAGCCGTTGATTTGCAGGAGCAACCCGGACAGCGGGCCGGAAATCAGCGACGCAACCGCCGAGCCACTGAGGAAAATGGCGATGGCCTTGCCGCGCTCCACGCCAGGCAACCAGCGAGTGAAGTAGTAGATCACGCCAGGGAAAAAACCGGCTTCGGCCACACCCAGCAGAAAACGCAGGACGTAGAAGTGGGTTTCGTTCTGGATGAACGCCATGCCGGCAGCGACCAGGCCCCAGGTCAGCATGATGCGAGTCAGCCAGAGGCGAGCGCCGACTTTCTGCAGAAGGATGTTGGAGGGCACTTCGAATAGTGCGTAGCCGATGAAGAACAGACCGGCACCGAGGCCGTAGGCGGCAGCGCCGATCCCCAGGTCGTGTTCCATGTGGGCACGGACGAAGCCGATGTTCACGCGGTCAATGTAATTGACGATGAACATGATTACGAACAGCGGCAAGACGTGGCGTTTGACTTTCGAGATGGCGGACTTCAGCACCGAATTGGCGCCATCGTCCATGGCTGAAATGGATGTTTTCACTGCGTTTTCTCCCACTCGTTATTTTTATGCGGGGTGCGGCTGGGTACTGCGTTGTTGATAGACATCATACAACTGCAATTTTTTATCTTGCAAGAGGTCTGGCGGAATAAAATGGCGCGATTCAGGCGGTTTTTATTCGTTTTTCTGTGGTTTGTGATCGTTTGATTGGGCTTTGGCAGGCTTTTTGTTGAGTGTTGTCATACAAGTTGAGCGATGTTTTCTTGAGTCTGCAGGTGAGTGCAGTGCTACGATTGCGCTAGTTCCGCTTTTGGATGATCGCCATGCAAGAAGATCTCGACGCACCTGCCCGCAAGCGCAGCCACAACCTGGCCCATGACCTGGTGGCCAAGCTGACCCAGAGCATCCTGCTCGGCCAGATGCTGCCCGGCGCAAAGCTGCCGTCGGAGAACACGATTGTTCAGGAGCATGGCGTCAGTCGCACCGTGGTGCGCGAGGCGATTTCGAAGTTGCAGGCCTCCGGGCTGGTGGAAACCCGGCACGGCATCGGCACCTTTGTGCTGGAGCGTGCGCCGGAACAGGGTCTGCGACTGAATGTCGATACGGCGCTAGGGGTGCGCAGCATTCTGGAATTGCGCTTGGGTCTGGAAACCCAGGCCGCCGCACTGGCCGCCACTCGCCGCAGCGATCAACAGTTGGCGCAGATGCGCGAGGCGCTCGACGACTACCAGCGCCTGTTGTCCAACAACGACAGCTGTGTCGAAGCGGATCGGCGCTTTCATCTGTTGATCGCCGAAGCCACTGGCAATGTGTGCTTCACCGAAATCATGCAGCACCTGGGCAGCGCCATGATTCCGCGAACCCGAGTGAATGCCGCTGAGCGCGGGGCGGTGGATCTGAGCAAGCTCGGAGAACTGGCCAATCTCGAGCATGAGGCGATACTCAATGCCATTCGGCGCCAGGACCCGGACGCAGCGCGGGCAGCGATGTGGTTGCATTTGACCAACAGCCGTGACCGGTTTTCTGCCAGTTGATTGCGAGACATCGTTCATCGCGGGCAAGCCCGCTCTCCCACAAGGATTGAGGCGGTGCGCATATTCTGTGTGCGCCCCTGAACCCTGGGGGTGCCAGACACCTCAACTCAAACGGCTGATCCCGTGCGAGTCTCTTGAACCATCGGTCTGCGCTCCAGATTCAACGCCAGCACACTGATCAACACCACCAGTGCACCGATCCCCACCATCAGTGTCGGCTGTTCACCCAATGCAAAAGCCGCCATTGCCATCGCTGTCGGCGGTATCAGATACAGCGTCATCGTCGCCCGGCTCAAGTCCACATGCGCCAGCACGTAAGCCCAGGCGAGATAGGCCAGGGCGCTGGGGAAGATCCCCAGGGCAAACACGGCCAGTTGCACGCGCAGCGGGGCCACGGCGACTTGCTCCATCAGGCCGGGCAGGAAAACCAGTAACAGTAAGGTCCCGGACCAGACCGTGTAACAGACCAGGGTCAACCCATCATAACGCCCGGTGTGGTGCTTTTGCAGGGCGAAATACAGGCTCCAGGACAGCGCCGCCAACAGGATCAGCAGGCCGTGGACGTCAATGCTGCCCAGGCCATGATCGCCCGTCACCACAATCACCACGCCGATCAGCCCCAATACCACGCAGCCCCAGCGCCAGGGGCTCACCCGGTCCTTGAAGGCGAAGCGCGCGAGCAAGGTGCTGAACAGTGGCGTGGTTTGTGCCAACACACTGGATGCGCCGGCGCTGACGCCTTGCTGGCCGAAGTTGATCGACACGTGATGCAGGCTGACCGCAAAGAAACCCAGCCCGAACAGCAGGGGAACATCGCGCAGTCCCGGCAGGCGAATGCCCCTGCACAAGGCGACCACGGCCATGAACACCGATGCCAGCAAAAAGCGCAAAAGCGCCAGATGCACGGGGTCGTAGGCCAGCAGGCCGATATGGATGCCGGTCGGGGAATACCCCCAGCAGGTCACGACAAATGCCATGGCCAGGATGATCTTCAACGGCGAAACGGGGGAGGGTATGAGCGGCTTCATGCTAGTGCACCGGTAGGCAGGTGCACTCAGTATCTGAACCTGATCCATTCGCCACAACTGACTTATACTGCGGCGATTGTTCACTTTGGGTGATGTATGGAGCTGTCGCAGATTCGCATGTTCAAGACCGTTGCCGAACTGGGCAGCATCGCCCGTGCCGCCGAAATGCTGCATTGCGTGCCGTCGAACATCACGGCGCGGATCAAGGCGCTGGAAGCGGAGTTGGGTGTCGCCTTGTTTTTGCGCGAGGGTCGCGGCTTGCGCATCAGTCCATCGGGGCAAACCTTTCTGGCCTACGCCTCGAAAATCCTGGCGCTGACCGCAGAGGCGAAACGGGCGGTGGACCCCGCAGCCGAGCCCTGCGGACCGTTGCGTATCGGCGCCATCGAATCCTCGGCTACCGGTCGGTTGCCACGACTGCTGGCCAAATTCCACAAACGTTTCCCGCAAGTGGCGCTTGAGTTGACCACGGGCACCTGGGGTCAGTTGCTGGATGACACGCTCAATCATCGGCTTGACGGCGCCATCGTCGCGGTGGACGTCGAGCGCTCGCACCTCAAGCGCACGCCGATGTATCGCGAAGATCTGTTGCTGATTGCCTCGACGTCTTTGGGCCCGGTGCGCGACATGTCGGATCTGCATGACAAGACCGTCTTCATGTGGCCTCAGGGGTGTCCATATCGGGCAGCGCTGGAACATTGGCTGCTGCGCCAGGGGCAGGCGCTGCCGATTGTCAGCCTGGCCAGTTACGGCGCGATCGTCGGGTGTGTCAGCGCCGGGGCCGGCGTGGCGCTGGTGCCCAAGGGTGTATTCGATCAGTACGCCAAGGGCGCCGGCTGCGTGGGCTATGAATTCCCCGAGCTGACGGCCATCGAAAACCTGTTCTACTGGCATGAAAACGCCGGGGTGCACCCGGCGCGGGAGGCGTTCGTGGCGATGTTGCGCGAGGAGTTTGCCTGAGCACCTCGCTCTTTTTCTGTGGAGCTGGCAAGCCAGCTCCTATAAAAGCCAGGCGTTTCAGAGACTGCTGACATCCCGCATCAACAAGCCGAAATTCAAATCCACTGCATCCGGAATCGGCAAATACACGGTATGCCCATCTCCCGGCGCGACTTCGATAGGCTCGCCGCGGATGTTTTGCAACTGATGCAGATCGAAGTGGAAGTTGCCCTTGGGCGTCATCAGTTCCATATGGTCACCCAGGCCAAAACGATTCTTCACTTTCACTTCCACCAGGCGGTCGCGCCGCTCGCCGGTCAGTTCACCGACAAACTGCTGGCGCTCCGACACCGAGCTGCCGTTCTGGTAGTTCTGGTATTCGTCATGTACATGCCGACGCAGAAAACCTTCGGTGTAGCCGCGCTGGGCGATGGATTCGAGGTCGGTCATCAGGCTGCGGTCGAAATCACGGCCGGCCAGCGCGTCGTCGATGGCCCGGCGATAGACTTGCGTGGTCCGCGCACAATAGAAGTGCGATTTGGTCCGGCCTTCAATTTTCAGTGAGTGCACACCCATCTGCGTCAGGCGCTCGACATGCTGCACGGCGCGCAGGTCCTTGGCATTCATGATGTAAGTGCCGTGCTCGTCTTCGAAGGCGGGCATCAGTTCGTCGGGGCGATTGGCTTCCTGTAGCAGGAACACTTGCCCGGTGGGGGCGCCCAGACCCAGGGTCGGTTCGGGCTGATACTGCTGGACGATTTCGCCAAGGGTATTTTCCGTGGCCTCCTGCGCCGAATACTTCCAGCGGCAGGCGTTGGTGCAACTGCCCTGATTGGCATCGCGCTTGTTCATGTAGCCCGATAGCAGGCAGCGACCGGAATAGGCCATGCACAAAGCACCGTGCACGAACACTTCCAGCTCCATGCCGGGAACCTGTTGGCGGATCTCGGCGATTTCTTCCAGGGACAGTTCCCGCGACAGGATGATCCGGCTCAAGCCCTGTTGCTGCCAGAACTCGACACTCGCCCAGTTCACCGTGTTGGCCTGCACCGAAAGGTGGATCGGCATCTGCGGGTAGTGCCGGCGCACCAGCATGATCAGGCCGGGGTCGGACATGATCAACGCATCCGGCGCCATGGCGATGATGGGGGCCAGGTCCTTGAGGAACGTCTTTAGCTTGGCGTTGTGCGGCGCGATGTTCACCACCACGTAGAAGCGCTTGCCCTGGGCCTGCGCTTCGCGGATGCCGAGGGCGAGGTTGGCGTGATCGAATTCGTTATTGCGCACTCGCAGGCTGTAGCGCGGCTGCCCGGCGTACACGGCATCGGCGCCGTAGGCGAAGGCATAACGCATGTTTTTCAGGGTGCCGGCGGGGGCGAGCAGTTCCGGAGCAATGAGAGTCATGGTGGTGTCGATCGCAAAAGCCGCCGAGGGTAAACGTCTTGCCCCGAGGGTTTATTGATCTGGATCTATGCTTGATGAAAAAAACGATGGCACTCGCGCGAGCCATGGCGGCCTAAGCATCAGGGCGCAACATTGCGTTCAGGCGGACTGACATGGATCGGACATGAACAAAGAGACCTTACAAGACAAGTCACTGACGGTTTTACTGGGGCTGGTGAGCATCGCCTTCATCTGGATTCTGTTGCCGTTCTATGGCGCGGTGTTCTGGGCGGTGATCCTCGGCATCCTGTTTGCGCCACTGCAGCGTCGGCTGCAATTGAAGTTCGGCTGGCAGCGCAACATCACGTCCCTGCTGACCCTTGGCATCTGCCTGGTGATCGCGATCTTGCCGGTGATCATCCTGAGTGTCTTGCTGGTTCAAGAGGGCGCGGCGCTCTACAAGAGTATTGAAAGCGGCGACTTGGACATCGCAGGCTATGTGGCGCACTTCAAGCACAGCCTGCCGCCGTACTTTCAGCACTTGCTTGATCGGTTCGGGGTCGGCGAGCTGAACGGTCTGCGGGAGAAAATCATCAAGAGCGCGGTGACAGGCAATGAATTTGTCGCCACCCAGGTCTTCAGTGTCGGCCAGGGCACGTTCGATTTTGTGGTGAGCTTTTTCATCATGCTCTATCTGCTGTTCTTTTTTCTGCGCGATGGCGCCGAGTTGGCACGCAAGGTTCGCTCCGCCGTACCGCTGCAGGAACACCAGAAACGTCGTTTGCAACTCAAGTTCAATCGCGTGGTGCGAGCCACCGTGAAGGGCAATCTGCTGGTGGCGATCACACAGGGTGCGCTGGGTGGTTTGATTTTCTGGTTCCTGGATATCCCGAGCGCGTTGCTCTGGGCGGTATTGATGGCGTTTCTGTCCCTGTTGCCAGCGGTGGGGGCGGGTATTGTCTGGGCACCGGTGGCGGCGTTTTTCCTGTTCACTGGGGCGATCTGGCAGGGCGTGGTACTGGGGTTGTTCGGGGTTTTTGTGATCGGTTTGGTGGACAACGTCCTGCGACCGATCCTGGTGGGCAAGGATACCAAGATGCCGGACTATCTGATCCTGATCTCGACCCTGGGCGGCCTGGCGATCTTCGGGCTCAATGGCTTCGTGATCGGCCCCTTGATTGCCGCATTGTTCATGTCGAGCTGGGCGATCTTCATCGAAACCAAACCAAGGATTCAGCTGCCTTAAGCACTGAGTTTGCCTGTCTGGTCAGTGCCGATACGTTGCGACAGCGCCTGGGCGGCCGGCAGCGATGTCAGCGGGCCGCTGATCTGTTCGCCGTCCTGGACCAGATACCAGCAGGCGAGCAGTCCCAGCTCTCTGAGCGGGGCGGGAACGGCGCTGCCGATAACGGACATGATCTGAACCTGAGACATCATAAGTACCTCCATCAATCTATGGAGATACCTTACGGGGCGCGCGCTTTTACGGACAATCACCGTTTTCGATAGTGGTCATTGACGGCATTGAGTCCAATGGACCGTTTGCTGCTCAGTCGACCACCTGATCGAGCATGTGCACCACCTCCTGCTCATTGAGCAGGCCCTTGCGCACCAGGTTTTGCGTCAGCAGCGAAAGGAACTTGGCGCTGCGATGGCCTTCCAGGTGCTTGAGTTCGGTCAGGGCGTTGTACACCTTGCTGGAAGTGCACAGGCCGACAATGCGGTGCGGATTTTGTGTGGGCATGGATTCGTCCTTGTTGTTATCAACCTGTTGTTGGCGGACAGGCCCAAGCTTGCGGGCCTGACATGACATAAATATGACGGTTGTCCGCAAAGGGACCGATGAGTCAATCTTGCCAACTTGAGCAGCCGAGACTGTCCCGATAGCGACACCGGCGAGATTTATCCAGACTTGCGCCGACAGACGGCCATGAAAAAGCCCCGCGGATCAGACGGGGCTTGTTGAGGCTGTTACCAGCGTCCATAACCGTGAGGATGGCCATAGTAGCCGCGGGGGCCGTAGTAGACCGGTCTAGGGCCGTAGTAGATCGGCTGTTGTACGTACACCGGCGCCGGTTGGTAGTAGACCGGAGGCGGTGGTGCATAAACCGGTGCGGGCTGGGCATATACCGGTTGGGCATATACCGGTTGGGCGTAGACAGGTTGCGGTGCGACATACACCGGCCGGTTGGCGTTGATCAGGGCCGAGCCGACGATGGCCGTACCGACGATCGCTCCAAATACCGCCGCGTCATTACCACCACCATGGGCTTGCGCCTGTCCTGCGACAGCGAGGGCGCCGATCAGCAAGGCTACTGTGGGGATTTTACGGATCATGATAATTCCTCGGTTCTTCGACCCGGCGCTTGTGTCTGCAATAGACCCAAGGATTGTCGCGGGGATACATCTAAGACAGCGTTTTTTTGAAAATCAGCACAGCCGCTAGGTAAATTTTGTGTAAGGTCTGTACCGGCTTGCTTACGGTCGCCTGTGGGAGCGTGCAGGCTTGGGAATATGATCGATCAGAACGGTGTGGACTGGCTAATCCCGTCCATCTGAAAGTGCAAAGGGAAGGAGCAACACATGCAGATGAATCCGGACAGAAACACCCAGCTGTGCATGTCCCTCTCCGGACGCCCCGGCAACTTCGGCCTGCGATTTCATAACCATCTCTATGAACAACTGGGGCTGAATTTCTACTACAAGGCGTTCAGCAGCCAGGACCTGCCGGGTGCCGTTGGCGGCATTCGCGCCCTGGGGATTCGGGGGTGCGGCGTGTCGATGCCGTTCAAGGAAGCCTGTATTGCCCTGGTCGATGAGCTGGATGCGTCTGCCGCCGCCATTCAATCGATCAACACCATCGTCAACACGGATGGTCATCTCAAGGCGTATAACACCGACTACATTGCCATCGCCCAACTGCTGGAAACCCACGCAGTGCCCAAGGACACCACATTTGCCCTGCGCGGCAGCGGCGGGATGGCCAAGGCCGTGGCCAGTGCCTTTCGCGATGGCGGTTACAAAAATGGCCTGATCCTGGCGCGCAACGAACGTGCCGGTCGTGCCCTTGCCGAATCCCTGGGCTATCCATGGCAAGCGGAGCTGGGGGGCCGGCGCCCGCAAATGCTGATCAACGTCACTCCGATCGGTATGAGCGGCGGCCCGGAGGCCGACCAACTGGCGTTCGAGGTCGACGCGATTTCCTCAGCGGATATCCTCTTCGATGTGGTGGCGATTCCCTCGGAAACACCGCTGATCGTGCGTGCTCGAGCCGAAGGCAAGCACGTCATTACCGGGCTCGAAGTGATCGCGATCCAGGCGCTGGAGCAGTTCGTGCTGTATACCGGTGTGCGGCCGACCGCCGAGCAGTTCCAGAAAGCGGTGGCCTTTGCCCGTAGCTAGAAGGAGGTTTGCATGCATCCGCGCATTCTCAATCTGAATCAGGTCGAACTCGAACCGCTGCCGGAAAACCTGGCGCCCGGCGGTGAGACGGCCAGCCGCTATCAGCAGCGTCTGGCTCGGGTCGGCCAGCAACTGGGCGCGCAAAAACTAGGTTATCGCTTGTACGTGCTGGAACCGGGGATGCGTGGCAGCCCGTTTCACAGCCATCGGGTCAACGAGGAGATGTTTTACGTCGTGGCCGGGGAAGGGCAGGTTCGCCTGGGTGCCGAACGTTTTCCCATCCGTGCGGGCGACGTGATCGCCTGTCCGCCGGGCGGTCCCGAGGCGGCGCACCAGATCATTAACACCAGCAAGGCCGAGTTGCGCTACCTGGCGGTCAGTACCCAGCAGTCGCCGGAAATCTGCGAATACCCCGATTCCGGCAAATATGCGGTGATGGATGACTTCAAGGTCGATGCCGAGGGTAATGTCTCGGGTTTTGTCGCCATTGCCCGACAGGCGGACGGGGTGGATTACTGGGACGGGGAGTGAACGATTCCCGGATCGAATCGACAAAGATGTACATGTGGCGAGGGAGCACGCGCCCTCGCCACAGGGTTTTTGTTCAACTGGTTATGGTTATTCAAGCCGTGCCAAACGCTCTTCCAGTGCCGTAATCCGCGCCTCCAGCTCTTCGATGCGCTCGACCGAAACACCGCTACCGCCGCCACGTTCGACCGGATTCTGCCGCGCCGCAAGGATCGCGTCGATATCCGCCGGATCACCCAGGGCATGCATGTAGCGGTCTTCACGCTGGCCGGCCTGGCGCGGAATCAGCAGCGCCAGCCCTCGGGCAATCAAGCGCTCCAGTTGATGCACCACTTGCTCGGCGTCTTCGAAATCATGCATGCGGCCGCTGCGGGTCAGCAGTTCATTGATGGTTTGTGGTCCACGCAGGAACAATAATCCGGCCAGAATGACCTGCGCCGGCACCAGTTCCAGCGCCTTGTCGACCTTGTGCTCCCAGCGATCCGCGCGACTGCCCATCACCAATTTGGCGAAGCCGCGTCCCTCAAGGGCACGCAAGCTCTGGCCAACCTGGCCCTGGGTCAGGTTCATCACCGGTTCTCGGCTGGTTTTCTGGTTGCAGGCGATTACCAAGGCATTAAGGGTCAGCGGGTAGGTTTCCGGGCTGGTGGCCTGTTTTTCGATCAAAGAGCCCAGAATGCGGATTTCCGTGCTGTTGAGTCGCGGCTCGTCATAGGTCGTCTCTTGCTCGGTGATCATGGTTCTGCGTCCTTACCCGATTCAGGTTTTCACATGCGTGGAAGCACTTTAATTAGGTGTGCGACAATGGCAACAGAATTCGTGCACCTTCTGGGTCGTAGTCAATGAAGGTTTAACGAAATTTTAACGAAATTTTTACAAATGGGCGGGCACCGTATGCGGGGCCACGGACCGCATGTCCCTGAAGCGGGGATTTGCGCGTTTCTTGCGTCGACAACGTCACCGGCCTTAAGTAATGGAAGATGGAGCAAGGCATGAAGTTGATGTTGGTATCAGCCGGACAAAATGTGCTCATTAGCGCACAGGCAGCATGACTATTCTGATTACCGGCGCTGCCGGATTCATTGGGTTTCACACGGCCCGGCGTCTATGCCTGGACGGCCATGAAGTGGTTGGCATCGACAACCTCAATGACTATTACGACGTCACGCTCAAGCGTGCGCGACTCAAAGAACTGCAGTCCTTGCCGGGCTTTCGTTTCGAGAGACTGGACATTGTCGATAAACCGGCCTTGATGGCGTTGTTTCGCGATAACCCCTTTACCGAAGTGGTGCATCTGGCCGCTCAGGCAGGCGTGCGCTATTCGCTGGACAATCCTGACGTCTACGGGCAATCGAACCTGGTCGGCTTCCTCAATGTGCTGGAAGCCTGCCGCCACCATCGCCCCGCGCATTTGATCTACGCTTCCAGCAGTTCGGTGTACGGCAGCAACAGTAAAATGCCGTTCAGCATCGAGGACGCGGTCGATCATCCCATTTCATTGTATGCCGCGACCAAACGCGCCAATGAACTGCTGGCCGAGAGTTATTGCCACCTGTACGGCATGAAGGCCAGCGGGCTGCGCTTCTTTACGGTTTACGGACCGTGGGGGCGGCCTGACATGGCGCTGTTCAAGTTTACCGAGGCGATGCTCAAAGGCCTGCCGATCGATATCTATAATCAGGGCCAGATGGCGCGGGACTTCACGTACATCGACGATATCGTCGAAAGCATCGCCCGGCTGCGTACACGACCACCGGAATCGACCGGGGAGCGCGAAGGTGTCAACCGGTTGTTCAATATCGGTCGCGGCAAGCCAGTGGCACTGCTGGAGTTCGTCGACTGTCTGGAAGCGGCGCTGGGTATGCAAGCCCAACGCAATTATCTTCCGCTGCAGGCTGGCGATGTAGTCAAGACCTGGGCCGATGTGTCGGCACTGGCAGAGTGGGTCGATTTCAGTCCGCAGGTGCCGGTTGGCACCGGCGTCGGGGAGTTTGTGAAGTGGTATCGCCAGTTTTATCAGTTATGAACCATTCTCCCTTGAAAACAAAAGAGCAAGGCAAAAGAGCGCCTCTATGAGCAATGACATTTTTGTATCGGTACTGATCCCCGCGAAGAACGAAGCGAATAACCTCAAGCCCTTGCTTGAGGAAGTCCGCGTGGCGCTGGCGGATGAGTCTTATGAAATCATCGTCGTCGACGATGGCAGTACCGATGCCACCTTGCACGAACTGCAGCAGGCCAAAAACAATGGCCTGAGCCAGTTACGCATCCTGCATCATGATTGCTCCCTGGGGCAAAGCACCTCGCTGTACCACGCGGCGCAGGCTGCTCGCGGGCAGTGGCTGGCCACGCTCGATGGCGATGGGCAGAACGACCCGGCGGACATCCCGGGCATGTTGGCGCTGGTGCGTAACCAGCCAGCCAATGGTGATTTGCAACTGGTGGCGGGCCACCGGGTCAACCGCCGCGACACCGCGAGCAAGCGCTGGGCTTCGCGTTTTGCCAATGGCCTGCGCAGCCGTCTGCTCAAGGACTCCACGCCAGATACTGGCTGTGGTTTGAAACTGATTCAACGCGCGGCGTTTTTGCGCCTGCCGTACTTCGATCATATGCATCGGTACATTCCTGCGTTGATCCAGCGTCACAATGGCAAGATGGTCGTCCATCCGGTCAACCACCGGCACCGCACTGCCGGCGTGTCCAAGTACGGCAATATCGACCGCGCCCTGGTCGGCATCCTCGACCTCTTCGGCGTGTGGTGGCTGATCAAGCGTACCCGTCTGAATACTCAGGCCCGGGAGGTTCAGGAATGAACCTTTCCCGCGAATCCCTGTGGCTGGTGATCGGCTTTGCCGGCCAGCTCGCGTTTACCGGTCGTTTCGTTCTGCAGTGGCTGTACAGCGAATACAAAAAACGCAGCGTGATCCCGACCAGCTTCTGGTACCTGAGCATCGTCGGCAGCGCCCTGCTGCTGATGTATGCCATTTACCGTCAAGACCCGGTGTTCATCGCCGGCCAGGCCTTTGGCTTTATTGTGTATCTGCGCAACCTGCAATTGATTGCAAAAAGCAAAAACCTCAAGGAGTAAGTCATGCGCAGGTCGTTGTCGCCCAGGGTCGAATGCCTGGGCTTGATGCTGCTCGCCCTGCTTTTGGTCGGTGCCGGCCTGGGCCTGCGTCAAGTGCAGAACGTCGATGAAGAGCGTTTCCTCGGCGTGGCCCTGGAGATGCTGCACAACGGTTCATGGCTGATTCCCCACCGTGCCGGGGAAATCTATGGCGACAAACCACCGATTTTCATGTGGGCGGTGGCGTTCTTCGCCTGGCTCACCGGCAAACCCAACCTTGCCCTGTTCATACCCGGGCTGTTTTCCGCAGTGACCGTCACGGCCATGGTCTATGACCTCGGTCGCCGGCTGTGGAACCAGCGCATCGGACGCATTGCCGCGCTGTTGTACCTGGCGACCTACCAGACCTACAGCATCCTGCGCACCGGGCAGATCGACAGCTTTCTGGTTCTGTTCACCACGCTGGGCCTCTACGGCCTGGCCCGCCATCTGTTGCTGGGGCCGGCATGGCGCTGGTTCTACATAGGCTGTGCGGGCATGGGGATCGGGGTGATCACCAAAGGCGTGGGCTTTCTGCCCGCGCTGATGCTGATCCCTTATGCCTATGCGGTGCGCAAGGATTGGCCGGGCGTGGTGGCCATGCCGGGCCAGGCGCGCAAATGGTGGCTCGGGTTGCTGGTGATGCTGGCGGCGATTGCGGTCTGGCTGTTACCCATGGCGTTGTCCATCGTATTCAATGGCTCCGCTGACGAGGTGGCCTATGCCCGGGAAATCCTACTGCGCCAGACCGCCGGGCGCTACGCCGCTTCGTGGGACCACCGCGAACCCTTCTGGTACTTTTTCACCAACGTCATTCCGCAATACTGGCTGCCTTTGGTACTGGCCTTGCCATGGCTGGTGCCGGCCTGGCGCCGTCAGCTGAAAAAACGTGACGGCCGGGTGCTGGTGCTGCTCGGATGGGTCGCACTGGTGGTGCTGTTCTTTTGCATCAGCGCCGGCAAGCGCAAGTTGTACATCTACCCGGCGCTGCCGGGGCTGGTGCTGGCGGCTGCGCCGCTGATCCCCTGGTTGCTGCAACGCTGGTTCAAGCAGCGTCCGCGCTTGCAACGGGTATTTCCGGCCCTGGTGGTGGGCTGGTTCGTGCTGTGGTTCGCCCGCGGGGTTATCGAACCGATCAGCGACGGCGCCAATCCGCACGTCGCCATCATGGAGCAAGCAGCGTCCATGACCCACGGTGCGGATCTGGTTCTGGTCCAGTGGCGCGAGGGTCATTGGCTGTACGCCCGTCAGCCGATCGTGCATTTCGGTATGGCCGAGTCGACGGTCGAGCAGGCGGCACAATGGCTGCGTGAACACCCGCAGGCCTATGCCCTGGTGCCGGACGATGTCCTGGCCCGGTGCTTCAAGCCCGAAGCGACACATGAGCTGGGTGAAACATCTCGGGCCGAGTGGTCGATCGTCGGCGCCGATGCCGATAACGGCAAATGCCATCCGGGCCAGCCTGAGCATGTTTATCGTTTCAGTTGGGATTGAGAAAAAAAGCAATGAGCAAAGCAAGGAAGGCTGGGCTGCTGGTTGTCGTTGTTGCGTTAGCGTTGGTAATCACTAGAGGGTGGCGCTTGTTGCCCAGTGATGAGTCCGACAACATCACCGAACTGGACGGCGAGGGCATGACAATGGACACCGCTGGCGACCTGTATGTCGTCAGCGAGCCCAATCAGCCCTACCGCTTCAGCAAGACCAAGAACGCTCAAGTAGCCGCTGCGGAGTAGCCTTGATGGGGTTGATCCTGACTCGTTTCTCGAACCGCAATATCGCCTTGCTCGCGGCCGTCGCCATTGCGCTGCTGTTTTTCTGGGGCTTGGGCAACGTACCCTTTCTCAGCGTCAACGAAGCGCGCCGTGCCGTCACCGTCCGTGAAATGCGTGAGGCGGGGAGCTGGTTGCTGCCTTACATGAACGGCGACTTGTACCTGTCCAAACCGCCGTTTTTCTACTGGGCCGGTCTTGTTTCGACCGCCGTAGTGGGCAGCTTATCCGAGTGGAGCGTGCGTCTGCCTTCGGCGCTGGCCGCGACCTTGTGCTGTGTCGGCACTTATCTGTACGGCGTCAGGCAGGCGGGGCGCCAGGTGGGGCTGTTCGCGGTTGTGTTCCTGGCGGCGAACGGGGCTTTCAGCCTGTTCGCCCGCCGCTCTGAAATCGAAATGCTCTTGACCCTGCTGTGTTTTGGCGCGCTGCTGGCGGCCTGGCAATTCATATTCCAGCAGGGCCGTGCCATCTGGAGTCGACTCAGTTACGTGCTCATTGGCTGTGCGTTGCTGACCAAGGGGCCGGTGTGCCTGTTGTGGGTGACAGCGCCAATTCTGGCTTATGCCCTGATCTATCGCGATGCCCGGGCCAAAGCCTATCTGTGTGACGCTTGGGGCTGGCTCATTGCATTGATGCTGGGTGGTTCCTGGTACCTGGCTGTCTCCATCAATCAGGGGTGGGGCATCTGGGCGTCGATCATCAGCGAAGACATCGTGAAGAAGATCGACGGCAAAGGCGCCGAAGCCTGGTACGCCTATTTGCTGTACCTGGCCGGTGACTTCTTTCCGTTCTGGCTGATCGTCTTTGTGCAGCCGCGAAAGTTCTGGGCAATGATTCGATCGCGCCGCGAGGCGGCCATGTTGCTGTGTTGCAGCCTGCTGCCATTGCTGGTGTTCTCTTTTTTCACCGAAAAACATGGCAAGTATTTGCTGCCGGTTTACCCGTCCATGGCGCTGCTGCTGGCCATGCACTGGACGGCCGTGCTTGACGATGCGAAGGGCCGCTGGCGTGCCTGCCTGACCACGGTTCCCTTCGTGATGCTGGGCGGGTTCTTGGTGTTTTATGCGTTCGTCGAGGCGCGGGTGCTGTCTCACCGCGTCGCTGGTCTTGAGCAGGTCGCCACGCTGGCGGTAGGGCAGCCGGGCCAGAAAGCCTACACACTCGGTCAGCCGGATATCCGCCTGGTCTACTACATGGGCCGACCGGTCAGGGGGCTGACGATTGCTCAGTTGCAAGCGGACACCCGGCCGGCGGGGCTGCTGTTCGTGCCGCAACCCCTGAACCCGAAATTGCAAAACCTGGCGTCGTGCAAGGTCGGAGAAATTGACCCGTATCTGAAACCGGGCCGATCAGCGCTTCTGGTTCGCACGGGTAGCGATTGCCACTGATCGGCATCATGATTCGCGATATCGTTTGTTGGTGGCCGTCGGTGCGGGCTCAGTGCTTGTCGCGATTTTCATTATGCGCTCGAGCATGCGGTTGAAGGCGGCTTGCCTGATCCCGAGCTGAACAAAAGACAAGCCGCAGAGCGGCCGCGCATGGCTATAATCGGGCCACGTTCCAAAACCGATCACCTGTGGGAGCCGGCTCGCTCCTACAGGGGGCCGACGTTTCCCTCCGTCACCACACGAGACCTGCCATGACCATTTCCCTGTATGACGCTTCCGTTCCTGTTTTCAAGCAAATGCTCAGCGCCCTGAGCGATGTGCTGAAGAAGGCTGAAGCCCACGCGACTGCAAAGAACATCGACCCGAATGCGTTCCTGCAAGCCCGTCTGTACCCGGACATGTTCCCGCTGGTTCGTCAGGTGCAGATCGCCGTTGATTTCGCCAAGGGCGTTTCCGCCCGTCTGGCCGAAGTCGAACTGCCGAAGTACGACGACAGCGAAACCACTTTCGCCGAGCTGCAAGCCTTGATCGCCAAGGTCCTGGCCTTCATCGGCGAGATCAAGCCGGAGCAGATCAACGGCAAGGAAGGCATCGAAATCGTTACCCGTCCGGGCACGCCTAAAGAGAAGCGCTTCTCTGGCCAGGCTTACCTGCTGACCTACGGGCTGCCGCAATTCTTCTTCCACGTCACCACCGCTTACGC
Organism: Pseudomonas moorei; assembly: GCF_008801475.1. GTDB lineage: Bacteria > Pseudomonadota > Gammaproteobacteria > Pseudomonadales > Pseudomonadaceae > Aquipseudomonas > Aquipseudomonas moorei. Next base: position 482,285 of record NZ_VZPP01000004.1, read on the forward strand.
ATTGCTGCGCCACAACGGCGTGGAAGTGGGCAAGCGCGATTACATGGGCGCGTTCTAAACCGTCCAGGTACAAAAAAGCCCCCGCAGCCTTGGGTTGCGGGGGCTTTTTCATGTATGCGCATTTATTCGCTACACCACGAATCCTGTGGGATTTCTGTCAGGCCAAACGCTCGGCTTTCTGCGCTTCACCCAGGCATGCCGCCGCGGTGAACAGCACGTCGGTGGACGAATTCAACGCCGTCTCCGCCGAGTCCTGCAGTACGCCGATGATGAAACCGACCGCGACCACCTGCATCGCGATTTCACTTGGGATGCCGAACAAGCTGCACGCCAGTGGAATCAGCAGCAGCGAACCGCCCGCCACACCCGAAGCGCCACAGGCGCAAATGGCTGCGACAACGCTGAGCAGGATGGCGGTCGGGATGTCCACGGCAATGCCCAGGGTATGCACCGCTGCCAGCGCCAGTACGGTGATGGTGATGGCTGCACCGGCCATGTTGATGGTGGCACCCAGCGGGATCGACACCGAGTAGGTGTCTTCATGCAGGCCCAGGCGCTTGCTCAGTTCCAGGTTGACCGGAATGTTCGCCGCCGAGCTACGGGTGAAGAACGCGGTGATCCCGCTTTCACGCAGGCAGGTCAGCACCAGTGGATAGGGGTTGCGACGCAATTTCCAGAAGACGATGGCCGGGTTCATCACCAGCGCCACGAACAGCATGCAGCCGAGCAGCACCGCCAGCAGGTGGGCGTAACCGACCAGGGCACCGAAACCGGAGGTGGCCAGGGTCGAGGCCACCAGGCCGAAGATCCCCAGCGGTGCAAAGCGAATCACCACGCGCACGATGACGGTCACGCCATTGGACAGGTCGCCCAGCACTTCGCGGGTGGTGTCGCCGGCGTGGCGAATGGCGACGCCCATGCCGATGGCCCAGGCCAGAATGCCGATGAAGTTGGCGTTCATCAGTGCGCTGATCGGGTTGTCGACCACGCTCAGCATCAGGCTTTGCAGGACTTCGCCGATGCCGCCGGGCGCGGTCACCGCAACGTCATGGGTCGACAGCACCAGGCTGGAGGGGAACATCATGCTCGCCACTACCGCGACCACGGCGGCGGCAAAGGTGCCCAGCAGGTACAAGAACAGAATCGGCCGGATGTGGGTTTCCTGGCCATGTTTATGGTTGGCGATCGACGCCATGACCAGCACGAACACCAGAATCGGCGCGACCGCTTTTAGCGCGCTGACGAAGACCTTGCCGATAAACGCCGTGGCCTTTGCTGCTTCCGGCGCGAACAGCGCCAGGGCAATCCCGGCGATCAAACCGATGATGATTTGCGTGACCAGGCTGGTGCGTTTGAGGTGTTGCCATAGAGAAGGGGATGAAGCGGTCATAAAACAGCATCTCTGATTTTTTATAAGTGCATGGTTTCGCAGGTGTGCAGCAACAAGCCGGGCAGGCCGCAGGCCGGAAACCGTAAGGGGAAACGCGGGGGTGTAATGCCGCTGATTAACCTGTGGCGAGGGAGCAAGCTCCCTCGCCACAGGTCAGTGTTTCGGCTTGGTTGAACGGCATCGACCACAGGGTGTACGTTTTTCAGGGCGCGGACTTTATCACAGCGTAGGGCCGATCCTTCAGACCTGTGACGAACTGACGCCCTGGCGTTCAACGCAATTTGCAGGTTCGTGCAACCCTGTGCGCAAACACTCTGTTAAGATCCGCCATCCTCATTTTCATGTCTGCCAGTGGGCCTTCGGGCTATCGCTGGTGTTGTCGTTTTTCTGGAGTTTTGCATGCGGTTGTTGCCCATCCTTCTGTTGTCCGCCGCCGGTTTCACGGTGCTGACCACGGAGTTCATCATTGTCGGCCTGCTGCCGGCCATCGCCCGCGACCTCGAGGTCAGCATCCCGCAAGCGGGTTTGCTGGTGACCCTGTTCGCGTTCACCGTTGCCGCCTTCGGGCCATTCCTCACCGCGTATTTCGCCCAGTTCGAGCGGCGCAAGCTGTTCATCAGTGTGCTGATCATGTTCGGCCTGGCCAACACCCTCGCGGCGTTGGCGCCGAACATTGGGGTCATGGCGCTTGCCCGCTTGATTCCTGCCTTGGGACTGCCGGTGTTCTGGGCGCTGGCCAGTGAGACGGCGGTGGATATCGTCGGGCCGGATTACGCCGGACGCGCCATCGCCAAGATCGGCTTCGGCATTGTCTGCGCCACGGTGTTCGGTATTCCGGTGGGTACCCTGATTTCCGATGCATTCGGCTGGCGCAGTGCTTTCGGCATCCTCGCGTTCATCGCCTTTGCCAAGGCGCTGCTGCTGTTTATCTATTTGCCCAAAACCAGTCTGCATCAGCACCAGGTCAGTTTCCGTTCACAGTTCAAGATCCTGCGCAGCCCATTGATGGTGGGCCACGTGCTGCTGTCGATCATTGTGTTCAGCGGCATGTTCACCGCCTACACCTACCTGGCAGACATTCTCGAGCGTTTGGCCGGTTTCGATGGCACGGTGGTTGGCTGGTGCCTGATGGGCTTCGGCGCGGTCGGGTTGATCGGTAACTCGCTGGGGGGGCGTGCGGTGGATCGCCATCCGCTGATCGCTTCGATGATGTTCTGCGCATTCATGATTGCTGGCCTGGTGGCGCTGGTGCCGAACATTCATTCGCCATTCGGTCTGGCGGCGGCGATGGGCATCTGGGGCATCACTCAGGCAGCGCTGTTTCTGGTCAGCCATGTGCGGTTGATGAAAGCCGCACCCGAGGCACCCGCATTCGCGGCATCGCTGAACATTGCCGGGGCCAACCTCGGGATCGGCCTGGGCGCCATGATCGGTGGCCGGGTCATCGACAGCGTTGGCTTGCAAGGCCTGGGGTTTGCGGCTGCCGCTTTTATTCTGGCGTCGATCCTGTTGGCCATCGCGCTGATGACCTTCAAGCCTCGGCCAGTCTTCGCCTGAGGCTTCACAGTTCGGTAAACAACTCGCGGCGGGCACCTTCGGTAATGGCGACAATGCCAGGGTGCTTGACCTTGCGGTCCACCGAAATGGCATAGAACGACTCGCTGACCGCGTCGGTCTGGCCTATCAGCTCCACGCCGTATTGGCGCCGAACTTCATCGGCGATCACGCTCGGACCGATGAAAATCCCGCTACCGGACTGCCCGAAGGCTTGCATCAAGGCACTGTCGTCGAATTCGCCAACGATGCGCGGCTGGATCTGTTGTTCGGCGAACCAGCGTTGCAAGCGGCTGCGCACCACGGTTTCCGGTCCGGGAATCAGCAGCGGAGCCCCGTTCAGGCTACCGGGGAAGTCGCCACCGTAGATCGCTGCCAGCTCCTTGGTCGCAAAAAAACTGATCCCGCATTCACCGAGTTTCTGGCTGTAGCCCTTGATGTCCAGATGCGACGGCATCGGGCTGTCGGAGATCACCAGGTCCAGGCGCTGGATGGCCAGGTCGGCGAGCAGGCGTTCGAGCTTGTCTTCGCGACAGGTGATGCGCAGCGGTTCGCTCAATTCCATGGTGGGCGCGATCAGTCGGTAGACGATGGATTTGGGCACCACGTCGGCCACACCGACCCGGAACAGGATCTGTTGTTCGTTGGGCTGCGCCCGCAGCATCAGTTCCAGTTCACCTCCCAGCTGAAACATCTGCTCGGCGTAGGGCAGGGTTTGCCGGCCGGCCTCGGTGAGCTCCAGTTGCCGGCCGACCCGGCGAAACAACTCGATGCCATAAGTCTGTTCGAGCAGGGAGATTTGTCCGCTGATGGTCTGGGGCGTCAGGTTCAGTTGCTCGCAGGCGCGCACGATGCTGCCGGTCTTGGCCACGACCCAGAAGTAATGCAGTTGTCGATAGTTGAGCATTGCGGGTTCTACAGTTCGTTAAAACCGAAGTATAGCCGCTAAAAATACGAATTTTCCTGAAGTGTTTGTCTCCCTAGAATGCGTCGCTATCAACGGGCCATCGTCTCGGCACCGTTTGTTCTATTCGAAGGAGACAACATGAAGTTCAAGACCACGGCATTGCTGATCACGTCTTTACTGGTACTGGCCGGTTGTGACCAGGCGGAAAAAAGCGCCCAGCAACTGATGGGCAAAGCTGCCGAAAGCGCCAAACAGGCCATCGACGATACTCACAAGGCCGCCGAGCAAGCGCTGAGCGATGCCACTGGCGGGTTGAGCAGCAAAAAAGAATCAACGGAAAAAGATGCGGAAAAAACCGAGTCTTCGTCCCAGGAAATCTAAACCGTCTTACAGCGAGTCAGGACTGACCCATGGAATACCTTTTACAACTAGCTGCCAGCCCCACCGCGTGGATTGCCCTGGCCACCCTGGTGGTGATGGAAATCGTGCTTGGCATCGATAACCTGATCTTCATCTCGATCCTGACCAACAAACTGCCCGAGCAACATCGCCAGAAAGCACGGCGCATCGGTATCGGCATGGCGCTTATTTTGCGACTGGGCTTGCTGAGTACCATTGCGTTCATCGTCCAGTTGACGGCGCCTGTGATCGAAGTGTTTGGCCAGGCTTTCTCCTGGAAAGACATGATCCTGATTGCCGGTGGCCTGTTCCTGTTGTGGAAAGCCACCACCGAGATCCATCACAGCATGGACCCGGCTCCGGAAGATCCGACGTCGGCGACCTCGACCGTGACCCTGGGCTTTGCCGCAGCGATTGGTCAGATCCTGATGCTGGACATGGTGTTCTCCATCGACAGCATCATTACCGCTGTCGGCATGACCGAGCATTTGCCGATCATGATCATCGCGGTGGTGGTGTCGGTGCTTGTGATGTTGCTGGCGGCTGATCCACTGGCCAAGTTCATCAACGACAACCCGACGGTGGTGATGCTGGCCCTGGGCTTCCTGATCATGATCGGCATGACGCTGATCGCCGAAGGCTTCGGCGCCCACGTACCGAAAGGCTATGTCTACGCCGCCATGGCGTTCTCGGCTGCGATCGAGGTGTTGAACATGATGTCCCGCCGCGCCCGGCAGAAGCGGGTCTCCGCTGAAGCTTGATTGGCGCTGAACGAAACGGCCGCCTGTGCTCGAAAGAGTCCAGGCGGCCGTTTTTGTTTGCAGGGCCCGAAGGCTTCGGTTAATGGGCCGTGGCGTGGTGCTCGGCGGATTTTTCGGCGTTGACCAAGGGCGTCGGTTGAACAGGGTGGTGATGGTGCCGACGCGTAATGCGCAGAACTCCCCAAAGCATGGCGGTGGCAACGGCCAGCCAGCTGGAAATCAACATCACGATTGTCATTGTCAGGCTCATCGATGCCTCCTCTTTGCCCTGCAGCGGGCACACACGACTTGCAAGTGACAGTCTAGACGCTGCGGTGTTTCAGGCTATTGATCGAAGGTCGACTGAGATCAACCAGTTCGCTCTATCAAAAGCGATCATCTACCGGTTAAGGCTATACCGCCGGCGCGTGGCGCCCTATGATCGACGGCCAAGCCGGGAATGCGATCGCCTGGCGTCTGATCAAGAGAGTGATGATGGTGCGGGTAATTTCTCGAATTCTATCGGCGGTACTGATTGTGGGGGCTGTGGCGGGTCTGGCTGGCTGTGCGGGCAGTGTGGCGCCGGAGATCAAGCGTCTGCCGGAGCGTGTCGAACTTAGAGGCCAGTTTTACAAGGGCGTGGCGAATCAAAGCGGGCCGCAGGTGCTGGCGAGCATGCTGTCCCAGCAGGGAGTCGTGATTACCCCTGGTTTGCTCGACAAGCCGCTGCATTTGCCGGGCGCCGAAGCGCAACTGCAACAGAACATGCAGAACCTGGCCCGTGAATACGGGATGATGGTCTATCCCCTCGACAGTAACCTGCCAGCCTTGTTGACCCAGGTTGCGGCCGGCTATCCGGTGATGGTGCGCTTCACTGAAGGCTCGGCGCTGTGGGCCGAGCCGCGTTATGCCATTCTCGCCGGCTACAACCGTCACAAGCAGACCGTGCTGCTGCGCGCAGGCATGAGTCAGCGCACGTTGATGAGCTTCAGTTCGTTTGAATCGGCGTTCAAGGATGCCGGTGGCTGGGCCGTGTTGATTCAGGCACCAACGCAGATACCGGCCAATGTCGATCAGCAGCGCTGGCTCAAGGCTGCCAACGAACTCGCGCAGGCCGGTCAGGAGCAGGCGGCCACCAAGGCGAAGAAAGCATTGGGCGCACAGTAAGCCCGTTTGTCACCTCCATGGCACCCCTGCGCATTGCCAGCCTCTGATGATTAAGGCCCGGGTTTCTCGGGCCACGATCAGGAGGCGTTCATGGCACATTCCAATACCCCCGCCGGCCCGCACTCGTCTGAGCATTCGTCTGGCGATGAGCTGGCGTTCGACCCCGACTCCCCGGATCTCGCCGACCCTCAGGTCGATCCCATTGGTCCGGCCAAGGCGCCACGGGATGTCAAGCCGGGCGATAATCCCAAGGCTCCGGCGAAGCCTTACGATCCACTGGGTGATCTGAAGCCATAGGTCTCATTGGAGGTGTGTATGTCTACTGATTCGAGTTTCGACGATAAACGTCCGGAAAACGTCCCGACAACACCTGAGCAAGACGTGGATCCGGTGATGGATCCGGATAGCCCGATGCGCGATCCTCTGGCTCGTCCTGCGGTGGTGTCAACCGAACATCCGAAACCCTGGAGAGACCCGAGTACCGGCGACGGTATCCCGGATGACGACCAGATGCCGCTGCCCAATGATTAATGGCAGATGAAAAAAAGCCCCGAATGATCGGGGCTTTTGCTTTGTGCTGTGTCGTTATTTCGAGGCTTCAACCACGCCGCTTTGACGCTGTTTGAGGTTCTTTTCGGATTTGTATTGCAGGGCTACAGAAGGCACGTCTGTGCTGTGGCCGGTTTCGACCCAGTTACGGATACGAGTGGCATCGGCAAAGTGCGTGTATTTGCCGTAGGCATCGAGGATCACCAATGCAACCGGGCGGTTAGCCATATGGGTGACCAGGACCAGGCAGTGACCCGCTTGGTTGGTGAAACCGGTTTTGGTCAGTTCGATGTTCCAGTTCGGTTTGCCAATAAGGTGATCGGTGTTGTGGAAACCCAGGCTGTAGTTGGGTTTGCGGAACGACACGGTCTTTTCCTTGGTGGTACTCAGTTGCGTCAGCAGCGGGTACTTGTGCGCGGCCACCAACAGTTTGCTCAGGTCGCGGGCGGTGGACACGTTGCGTGGGGAGAGGCCGGTTGGCTCGACGAAATGGGTATTGGTCATGCCCAGCGCCCTGGCCTTGGCGTTCATCGCAGCAATGAACGCCGCATAGCCACCCGGATAGTGGTGCGCCAGGCTTGCGGCGGCTCGGTTTTCCGACGACATCAAGGCGATCAGCAGCATTTCCCGGCGCGGCATTTCGCTGTTGAGCTTGACCCGGGAGAACACACCTTTCATTTCCGGGGTGTCACTGATGTTGATGTTGATGTATTCGTCCATGTTCTGTCGGGCTTCAACGATCACCAGGCCGGTCATCAGTTTGCTCACGGAAGCGATGGGTACAACGACGTCGGGATTGCTGGCGTAAATGACTTTGTTGGACTGCAGATCCACCAGCAATGCACTGCCGGAAGCGATCTTCAGGTGCGATGTATCTCGAGGCGCTGCGGTGGTTTCGCCAGCGCTGGCGATTGGCGTGATGAAAGTCCCTGTAACTGCAAAAAATAGGCTCAGGATAGAAAGACGGATTTTCACGCTGGCAGACTCATAAAGTGTTGATAAGCCGTTTTGTAACGGGCTATTTCCTAAAAAGCGCGACATTCTGGAGTATGGCTGAATAACTGTCGATGGTTGTTCCGGGAAGACGTTAAAGTCATTTGAAACATGAAAAAAAAGTCATTTTCCGGCGGGTGGTCAGCTTTTTCCGAAGGCGAAAAAAACCCCGCCATGGGCGGGGTTCCTTGACTGGCTGGCAACGCCGGAAACAGGACTCAGCTGTGCAGGGTTTCAGCCGCGTACAGTGTGTTTTCCAGCAGGCATGCACGGGTCATCGGACCGACACCACCCGGCACTGGAGTGATCCAGCTGGCACGGGGCAGGGCGGTTTCGTAGATCACGTCGCCGACCAGCTTGCCGTCTTCCTGACGGTTGATGCCGACGTCAATCACGATCGCGCCTTCCTTGATCCATTCACCTTTGACCAGGCCCGGCTTGCCGGCGGCCACCACGACCAGGTCGGCACGACCGATGTGACCGGCCAGGTCCTTGGTGAAGCGGTGGGTGACGGTCACGGTGCAGCCGGCCAGCAACAATTCCATCGCCATCGGGCGACCCACAATGTTGGAGGCACCGACAATTACCGCATCCATGCCGTAGAGATCGGCACCGGTGCTTTCCAGCAATGTCATGATTCCTTTCGGGGTGCACGGGCGCAGCAGTGGAATGCGTTGGGCCAGGCGACCGACGTTATATGGGTGGAAACCGTCGACGTCCTTGTCCGGACGAATGCGTTCAAGCAACTTGGACGCGTCCAGGTGTTCTGGCAGAGGAAGCTGAAGCAGGACACCGTCGATAGCCGGATCGTCATTGAGTCGATCGATCAGATCGGTCAGCGCTTCTTGAGTGGTTTCGGAAGGCAGGTCATAGGCTTGGGAAAGAAAGCCGACCTCTTCACAGTCTTTACGCTTGTGCGAGACATAAACCTGAGAGGCAGGATCGCTGCCGACCAGGATCACCGCGAGGCCGGGCGTGCGCAGGCCTTGCTGGCGACGCTCATTGACCCGTTGGGCGATCTGCTGGCGCAGTCTGGCGGCGATCGATTTGCCGTCGATTAGTTGTGCAGTCATTGCGCGTGATTAACCATCGAGAGGGGAAAAAAAGAGAACGCATTCTCGCATGTCAGGAGGTGAGGGCAAAGGCGCTTGGTCTGCAAATTCCCCTAACTCCTTTAATTAAATGAATTTTTTTTAAAAAGGATTTGACGACCCTCGGGGGGCTCTATACTATTCGTCGCACTTGTCGGGCACAGCCTAGCACTGGTTAAGAAGGTCAAGCGGAATTACGGTTCTGCAAGGCTGGAAAGCATTTAGTTTGTAGTCCTTCAAGGGTACAGATTAATAAGGCGCCCGTAGCTCAGCTGGATAGAGCATCCGCCTTCTAAGCGGATGGTCGCAGGTTCGAGTCCTGCCGGGTGCGCCATTAGGCAGCTTTGGCACAAGTAACGCAATATGGTGGGCGTAGCTCAGTTGGTAGAGCACGGGATTGTGACTCCCGTTGTCGTGGGTTCGATCCCCATCGTCCACCCCATATTTCGGAAGGCGCCAGATTAACAGTCTGGCGCCTTTGCTTTAACAGATACACCTGCGGATGTGGTGGAATTGGTAGACACACTGGATTTAGGTTCCAGCGCCGCGAGGCGTAAGAGTTCGAGTCTCTTCATCCGCACCAAATAAAGCTTCACTCATGCCGACAGGCGTGGTTGGGGTCAGCAACGAAGTCGTTTGACTTCTTTGTTACGCAATATGGTGGGCGTAGCTCAGTTGGTAGAGCACGGGATTGTGACTCCCGTTGTCGTGGGTTCGATCCCCATCGTCCACCCCATATTCCGAAAGGCGCCAGATTTAACAGTCTGGCGCCTTTTTTGTTTTAGTGGCATGAGTTTTCCGTGGCCGCAGGTTCTGGGTCGCAGGGGTAGGGCGTTTCGTCGTATTTATGTTTCTCGATGATGCTGCGCTGCCCGCCGGCCTTGTACGCAAGATCGGCTGTCAGGGAGATGATTGGCAGCCTCTTCTATATATAGAAGGGTTGGCGCAGAGCCCTGGCGTGATTGGCTGTATTTGCCACCGGGGCGAGGTGCATTCGTGCATTCGCACCTATAAATTGCCTGCTGCGTTTTTACCCGTTTTCAGTAGGGTGACTTCTTGAGTTTGACCCACTAGAATGCATGCCCTTGATTCTGGGGTCGGAAACGGCCGGCCAACGTCTGTGCAACGAGGAATATCCATGCAAGTTTCTGTTGAAAATACTTCTGCTCTTGAGCGCCGCATGAGCATCACCGTGCCGGCTGAGCGCATCGAGACTCAGGTCAACAAGCGTCTGCAGCAGACTGCCCAAAAGGCCAAGATTGCTGGCTTCCGTCCAGGCAAAGTGCCAATGAGCGAAATCAAGCGTCGCTTCGGCGCTGAAGCTCGCCAGGAAGCTGTAGGCGACGTGATCCAGTCCTCCTTCTACGAAGCTGTGGTTGAGCAGAAGCTGAACCCGGCTGGTTCGCCTTCGATCGAGCCTAAGTCGCTCGAAGCTGGCAAGGACCTGGAATACGTTGCTGTTTTCGAAGTGTTCCCTGAGTTCACCGTTGCCGGTTTCGAAGGTATCACCGTAGAGCGTCTGAGCGCTGATGTGGCTGATGCCGATCTGGACAAGATGCTGGACATCCTGCGCAAGCAGAACACCCGTTTCGAAGTGGCTGATCGCGCTGCTCAAAACGAAGACCAACTGAACATCGATTTCGTCGGCAAGGTCGACGGTGAAGTGTTCGCCGGTGGTTCCGCCAAGGGTACTCAGCTGGTTCTGGGTTCCGGCCGCATGATCCCGGGTTTCGAAGAAGGTCTGGTTGGCGCTAAGGCTGGCGAAGAACGCGTTCTGAACCTGACCTTCCCAGAGGACTATCAGAACCTGGACCTGGCTGGCAAAACCGCCGATTTCACCGTCACTGTAAACAGCGTTTCCGAGCCAAAACTGCCAGAACTGAACGAAGAATTCTTCGCTCAATTCGGTATCAAGGAAACCGGTCTGGAAGGCTTCCGCACCGAAGTTCGCAAGAACATGGAGCGTGAACTGCGTCAGGCGATCAAGTCCAAGGTCAAGAATCAGGTAATGGACGGTCTGCTGGCCACCAACCCGATCGAAGTGCCTAAGGCTCTGCTGTCCAACGAAGTTGACCGTCTGCGCGTGCAGGCTGTTCAGCAGTTCGGTGGCAACATCAAGCCTGATCAACTGCCGGCCGAGCTGTTCGAAGAGCAAGCCAAGCGCCGTGTTGTGCTGGGTCTGATCGTGGCTGAAGTGGTCAAGCAATTCGACCTCAAGCCTGACGAAGCTCGCGTTCGCGAAATGATTCAGGAAATGGCCTCTGCCTACCAGGAGCCTGAGCAAGTTGTGTCTTGGTACTACAAAAATGACCAGCAATTGAACGAAGTCCGTTCGGTTGTGCTGGAAGAGCAAGTTGTGGATACTGTTCTGCAGAAAGCTAGCGTGACCGACAAATCGGTCTCTTACGAAGAAGCGGTCAAGCCGGTAGAAGCTCCAAAAGCCGACTGATCGTTTTTGCGGTAAGAAGTACACACCATAAGCCAGCCTTCGTGCTGGCTTATGCGTATTCAAGACATAACTATTTGGGAGTGACTGCAGAGCATGTTCCGTAATTCGTATATTCAGCAGAACTCTGATATCCAGGCCGCAGGCGGTCTGGTCCCGATGGTTGTCGAGCAGTCCGCTCGAGGCGAGCGCGCCTACGACATTTACTCGCGTCTGCTCAAAGAGCGAGTAATCTTTCTGGTTGGCCCGGTAGAGGACTACATGGCCAACCTGATCTGTGCGCAACTGCTTTTCCTTGAAGCGGAAAACCCGGACAAGGACATCCATCTCTATATCAACTCCCCGGGCGGTTCGGTGACGGCGGGTATGTCGATCTATGACACCATGCAGTTCATCAAACCTAACGTTTCGACCACCTGTATCGGTCAAGCGTGCAGCATGGGCGCGTTTCTTTTGACGGCGGGTGCCCCTGGCAAGCGTTACTGCCTGCCGAACTCGCGCGTGATGATTCACCAGCCGCTGGGCGGTTTTCAGGGCCAGGCCTCGGATATCGAAATCCATGCCAAGGAAATCCTCTTCATCCGTGAGCGTCTGAACACGCTGATGGCCAAGCATAGCGGTCGCACACTTGAAGAAATCGAGCGCGATACAAATCGCGACAATTTCATGAGTGCGGAAGCGGCGCGTGAATACGGGTTGATCGATGAAGTGATCAACCAGCGCCCCGCTTAAAATAAGCAGCTCAAAATAGGGGTGGTCGGCGGGTCCGATCACCAGCGGGCTTGAAAAAGCCCGCAATAGCCTTCATCTTGTGTTGCAAGCCTATCGGATTTGGATCGAACGAATGACTGACACCCGCAACGGCGAGGACAACGGCAAGCTGCTCTATTGCTCCTTCTGTGGCAAAAGCCAGCATGAAGTACGCAAATTGATTGCCGGCCCCTCGGTCTTTATCTGCGACGAGTGCGTCGACCTGTGCAATGACATCATCCGCGAGGAGGTGCAGGAAGCACAGGCCGAAAGCAGCGCGCATAAATTGCCTTCGCCTAAAGAAATCAGCGGCATCCTTGATCAGTACGTGATTGGTCAGGAGCGTGCGAAAAAGGTTCTGGCCGTAGCGGTGTACAACCACTACAAGCGCCTGAACCAGCGTGACAAGAAGAATGACGACGTCGAACTCGGCAAGAGCAACATCTTGCTGATCGGCCCGACAGGCTCGGGTAAAACCCTGCTTGCCGAAACTCTGGCCCGTTTGCTGAACGTTCCGTTCACCATCGCCGACGCAACCACCCTCACCGAGGCGGGTTATGTAGGTGAAGATGTCGAGAACATCATTCAGAAGCTGCTGCAGAAGTGTGATTACGATGTGGAAAAAGCCCAGATGGGCATTGTCTATATCGATGAAATCGACAAGATTTCGCGCAAGTCTGACAACCCGTCGATCACCCGGGACGTTTCCGGTGAGGGCGTGCAGCAGGCCTTGCTCAAATTGATCGAAGGCACGGTCGCTTCCGTTCCGCCTCAGGGTGGTCGCAAGCATCCGCAGCAGGAATTCCTTCAGGTTGACACCCGTAACATCCTGTTCATCTGTGGTGGTGCATTCTCCGGCCTGGAAAAGGTTATTCAAAACCGTTCCACCAAGGGCGGCATCGGCTTCAATGCAGAAGTGCGCAGCAAGGAAGAAGGCAAGAAAGTCGGTGAATCCCTGCGTGAGGTCGAACCTGACGATTTGGTCAAGTTTGGATTGATCCCGGAATTCGTGGGTCGTCTGCCGGTACTTGCCACGCTGGACGAGCTTGATGAGGCGGCTTTGATGCAGATCCTCACGGAGCCGAAAAATGCTCTGACCAAGCAGTATGCCAAGCTGTTCGAGATGGAAGGCGTGGACCTTGAATTCCGGGCCGATGCTCTGAAATCGGTCGCGAAACGCGCGCTGGAACGAAAGACCGGCGCTCGAGGTCTGCGTTCGATTCTCGAAGGTGTATTGCTCGACACTATGTACGAAATCCCCTCTCAGTCTGAGGTGAGTAAAGTAGTGATCGATGAAAGCGTTATAGAAGGCAAGTCCAAGCCACTGTATATCTACGAAAACAGTGAGCCTGCTGCCAAGGCCGCGCCAGACGCTTAAGCGTCACGCAGCTGGAACAAAGAAGGGGCCTTCGGGCCCCTTTGCTTTTGTGGGACAGGTCAGTGCAGGCGTTGGCTTGCCAGCGCACGCGGGATGACGCCCGGCCTGAGTTTTCGATGTATCCTGACCCACAGGCGCTGCCGTAGGCAGCGATCGTTCAAGTCGCTCTTTTATCCGCTTGTTTTTTTCCAAACCAGCCCCCATCTTGGTTTCAAGCTTACTTCCATCTGTTTACGGCCTTATGGCCGCCGTAGAGGCGAAATCATGAAGACAACCATCGAATTGCCTCTCTTGCCATTGCGTGATGTCGTGGTTTATCCGCACATGGTTATCCCGCTGTTCGTGGGGCGCGAGAAATCCATCGAAGCCCTTGAGGCTGCGATGTCGGGCGACAAGCAGATCCTTCTGCTGGCCCAGAGAAACCCTGCTGACGACGATCCCGGCGAAGATGCACTTTATCGCGTTGGTACGATTGCGACCGTTCTGCAGCTGCTGAAGCTGCCTGACGGTACGGTTAAGGTTTTGGTCGAGGGCGAGCAGCGAGGTGCAGTGGAGCGCTTCAGCGAAGTCGACGGCCATTGCCGCGCCGAAGTCTCCTTGATCGATGAAGTTGAAGCACCCGAGCGCGAGTCTGAAGTGTTCGTGCGCAGCCTGCTGTCACAGTTCGAGCAATATGTGCAGTTGGGCAAGAAAGTCCCTGCTGAAGTCCTGTCGTCGCTCAACAGCATCGATGAACCTGGGCGCCTGGTCGACACCATGGCCGCGCACATGGCATTGAAGATCGAGCAAAAGCAGGAAATTCTCGAAATCATTGATTTGTCGGCCCGGGTCGAGCACGTTCTGGCCCTGCTGGATGCCGAGATCGATCTGCTGCAAGTCGAAAAACGCATACGCGGTCGCGTTAAAAAGCAAATGGAGCGCAGTCAGCGCGAGTACTACCTGAATGAGCAGATGAAGGCCATTCAGAAAGAGCTCGGCGACAGCGATGAAGGCCACAACGAAGTCGAGGAGCTGAAAAAGCGTATCGACGCCGCTGGTCTGCCGAAGGATGCGCTGGCCAAGGCTACGGCCGAACTGAACAAGCTCAAGCAAATGTCGCCGATGTCCGCGGAAGCGACCGTGGTGCGTTCTTATATCGACTGGCTGGTTCAGGTGCCGTGGAAGGCTCAGAGCAAAGTGCGTCTGGATCTGGCGCGCGCCGAAGACATTCTTGATGCCGATCACTATGGTCTGGAAGAAGTCAAAGAGCGGATTCTCGAATATCTCGCCGTACAAAAGCGCGTGAAGAAAATTCGTGGTCCCGTGTTGTGCCTGGTAGGTCCTCCTGGGGTGGGTAAAACCTCTCTAGCGGAGTCGATTGCACACGCCACTAACCGCAAATTCGTGCGCATGGCCCTCGGCGGTGTGCGTGATGAAGCGGAAATTCGTGGTCATCGCCGTACTTACATCGGTTCGATGCCAGGAAGATTGATTCAAAAGATGACAAAAGTGGGTGTCCGCAACCCGTTGTTCCTGCTCGATGAAATCGACAAGATGGGCAGCGATATGCGTGGTGACCCGGCGTCGGCGTTGCTGGAAGTGCTCGATCCCGAGCAGAACCACAATTTCAACGATCACTATCTGGAAGTCGATTACGACCTGTCCGACGTGATGTTCCTGTGCACTTCGAACTCCATGAACATTCCACCGGCACTGCTGGATCGGATGGAGGTGATTCGTCTGCCGGGCTACACCGAAGACGAGAAAATCAACATCGCCGTCAAATACCTTTCGCCGAAGCAGATTGCGGCCAATGGTTTGAAAAAAGGCGAGCTGGAATTCGACGCCGAAGCGATTCGCGACATTATCCGTTACTACACTCGCGAAGCCGGTGTGCGGGGGCTGGAGCGCCAGATTGCCAAGGTTTGCCGTAAGGCGGTCAAAGAGCATGCTCTGGAAAAACGCTTCTCGGTGAAGGTCACCGCAGACATGCTGGAGCACTTCCTGGGCGTGCGTAAATTCCGCTACGGCCTGGCTGAACAACAGGACCAGATCGGACAAGTCACCGGGTTGGCGTGGACTCAGGTGGGCGGTGAATTGCTGACGATCGAAGCTGCCGTCGTACCGGGTAAAGGCCAGTTGATCAAGACCGGTTCGCTGGGTGACGTGATGGTCGAGTCGATCACCGCTGCCTTGACCGTCGTCCGTAGCCGCGCGAAGAGCCTGGGGATTCCCCTCGACTTCCACGAGAAGCGTGACACGCATATCCACATGCCAGAAGGGGCGACCCCCAAGGACGGCCCTAGCGCCGGTGTGGGCATGTGTACGGCGCTGGTTTCGGCATTGACCGGTATCCCTGTGCGCGCGGACGTCGCCATGACCGGTGAAATTACATTGCGTGGTCAGGTACTGGCGATCGGTGGGTTGAAAGAAAAACTGTTGGCTGCTCACCGTGGCGGGATCAAGACTGTGATCATTCCTGAAGAGAATGTGCGCGATCTGAAGGAAATTCCTGACAATATCAAGCAAGATCTACAGATTAAACCGGTTAAATGGATTGACGAGGTCCTGCAAATTGCGCTGCAATACGCGCCGGAGCCCTTGCCGGATGTGGCTCCGGAGATAGTCGCGAAGGATGAAAAACGCGAGTCCGATTCTAAGGAAAGAATTAGCACGCATTAGTACGTATTTGCCTGGGGGGCTTCCTTGACAGCTTTTTAGAGCCCTTGTTATAAAGCGGCTCTTAAGTGTCTGTAGGCCATTCAGCACTCGTTTTTGCTTTCACCAAAAAACTTAGAATCATACTCAAATAGATATAAGGGGACTTAGAGTGAACAAGTCGGAACTGATTGATGCTATCGCTGCATCCGCTGATATCCCGAAAGCTGCTGCTGGCCGTGCGCTGGATGCTGTAATCGAATCCGTCACTGGCGCTCTCAAGGCTGGCGACTCTGTTGTTCTGGTAGGTTTCGGTACTTTCTCCGTAACCGATCGTCCAGCTCGCATTGGTCGTAACCCACAGACCGGTAAGACTCTGGAAATCGCAGCAGCCAAAAAACCAGGTTTCAAAGCCGGTAAAGCTCTGAAAGAAGCTGTCAACTAAGTTCGATTCAGGTTTTTGCCTATCCGGGTCGGGGTCATGCCTGACCTGGCAGCGGAGCGGTAGTCCAGTCGGCGAGATGCCGGTCCATGACGCCGAGGCTCGCAAGTTCGAGTCATCGGTCCGCTCCGCCAGTTACGAGAAGGCGCATCCTCGGATGCGCCTTTCTTCTATCCGGATTCTACCCACGCTCCACGGTTGCCTAATTTTGAAGTTCAACCGTTTATGGGGGACGCATGCTGCAGAATATCAGGGACAATTCACAAGGCTGGATTGCCAAGACCATTATCGGAGTCATTGTTGCATTGATGGCTTTGACCGGTTTCGACGCCATTTTCAAGGCCACGACGCACAACAATGAAGCGGCGAAGGTCAACGGCGAACAAATCAGCCAAAACGAGCTGAGCCAGGCGGTCGATATGCAACGCCGTCAACTCATGCAACAACTGGGCAAGGATTTCGATGCTTCCTTGCTCGACGAAAAAATGCTGCGTGAATCAGCGCTCAAGGGCTTGATTGACCGCAAACTGTTGCTGCAAGGCGCAGAGAGTTCAAAATTCGCCTTTTCCGAAGCAGCACTGGACCAGGTCATCCTGCAAACCCCTGAATTCCAGGTGGATGGCAAATTCAGTCCGGAGCGTTTTGATCAGGTCATTCGCCAGCTCGGTTACAGCCGTCTGCAATTCCGCCAGATGCTGGCTCAGGAAATGCTGATCGGTCAGTTGCGCGCCGGTGTGGCGGGCAGTGGTTTTGTCACCGATGCACAGGTCATGGCTTTCGCCCGTCTGGAAAAACAGACCCGCGATTTCGCTTCCCTGAACATCAAGGCTGATCCAGCGGCCGTGAAGCTGACTGACGATGAAGTCAAAGCCTATTACGACGAACACGCCAAGGAATTCATGACGCCAGATCAGGTAGTCATCGATTACCTCGAATTGAAGAAGGCTTCCTTCTTTGATCAGGTCAGCGTCAAGGACGAAGATCTGCAGGCGGCGTATCAGAAAGAAACCGCGAACCTGTCCGAGCAACGTCGGGCTGCGCACATTCTGATCGAAGTGAACGACAAGACTACCGAGGCGCAAGCCAAGGCCAAGATCGAAGAGATCCAGGCCCGTCTGGCCAAAGGCGAAAAATTCGAGGCGCTGGCCAAAGAGTTTTCCCAGGATCCTGGCTCGGCAAGCAATGGCGGTGATCTTGGCTACGCAGGTCCGGGTGTCTATGATCCGGCGTTCGAAAAAGCGCTGTACTCGTTGGCCAAGGACCAGGTTTCTGCGCCGGTTCGCACCGACTACGGTTTCCACCTGATCAAGCTGTTGGGTGTGGAGGCGCCGGAAGTGCCGACCTTCGCCAGCCTGAAAGACAAGCTGACCCGCGAACTGAAGGCCCAGCAGGTCGAACAACGTTTCGTGGAGGCGAGCAAGCAACTGGAAGACTCTTCGTTCGAGGCATCCGATCTGGCTCAGCCGGCGCAGGACCTGAAACTGACCGTTCACACCTCCAAGCCGTTTGGTCGTGAAGGTGGCGAGGGTGTTGCAGCCAACCGTGCCGTGGTGACCGCAGCGTTCAGCCCTGAAGTGCTGGACGAAGGAGCCAACAGCACCGCCATCGAGCTTGATCCTGAAACCGTGATCGTATTGCGCGCCAAGGAGCACTTGAAGCCTGCACAGCTGCCGCTGGAAAGCGTAGCTGGCCCGATCCGCGCGCAATTGGCCAAGGAGCATGCCAGTGCTGCCGCCAAGACCAAGGCTGAAGAGCTGATCGCCAGCCTGCGCGATGGCAAGACGCCACTGGACAAGGCGATCGACGGTCAGAACTGGAAAGTCACAGCCGCCGCGACTCGGGCTCAGGAAGGGGTTGACCCGGCCGTACTGCAAGCGCTGTTCCGTATGCCGAAGCCTGTCGCGAAAGACAAGCCGACCTTCAGTAGCGTGACTTTGCCTGATGGCAGCCTGATGATCGTGCGCCTGAACAGTGTGAACGAAGCCGCAACGCCGACCGAAGAAGAGAAGGCTCAATACCGTCGCTTCCTCGCTTCGCGCGTTGGACAGCAAGACTTTGCGGCTTACCGCAAGCAGCTGGAAAGCGAGGCGGACATCAAGCGTTTCTGATGCCTGACTGAGTTTTTGTGCTCATCAAGAACCCCGGCCGAAAGGTCGGGGTTTTTTGTTTGGGCAATTGTCATCAATCTTCCGGGATCTTTTGCCTAATATCGGGATCAACGGACCTGTATCTGTTTTAAGACACAATCGTTGCGCCGCTAAGCAACGATCTGTTGCACAATACGCCCCGAACCGATTTCCTCAGGATGTTCAATGTTTAAATCATTTCCCATGCGTGTTGCCGGGCTGGCGCTGGTGCTGGCCGCTGCGGCCGGGTGCTCGTCGAAGAAAGCCGCCATCTATGAGCATGAGAACTTCTCCGACTCCGGTACGTTTTCCCGTAACTATCCGGTGACAGATGCGCAATCCTGTGAAGCCGCCCGTCGGGCATTGCTTAGCCAGGGCTACATCATCACCAGCAGTGATCCGAAACTGGTCAGTGGCCACAAGAGCTTCCAGCAGACCGGTGAGACCCATATGGAGATCAGCTTCAGTGTGGTTTGCGCAGATGATGGCAGCGAAGGACACCATGCGACCATGTTCGCCAATGCCCTGCAGGACCGCTATGCATTGAAGAAGACCAACAACTCCGCCAGCCTCGGCGTCGGCGTCTTGGGCTCGGTGTCGATGCCAATAGGCTCGTCGGACGATTCGATGGTGAAGGTCGCCAGTGAGACCGTCTCGTCCGCCAAGTTCTATGAACGATTCTTCACCCTGGTCGAGCTGTTCCTGCCTCCAGAAGCCAAAAAGGCTGCGCATATCACCGAAAAACCGAAAACCGATCTGGGTGTGCCTGAAGCCAAGGCTGCTCCGGCTCCGTTAGCGGCAACCCCGGCTCCGGCAACCCCGGCTCCGGCAGTAGAACCGGCACCCGCAGCGACTCCGGCTCCTGTCGAAGCCACGCCAGCGGTCTCTGAACCGGTTGCGCCACCGCCTGAGGCGGCGCCTATCACGGCAGCTCAGAGCGAAGCGCCGGCAGCATCCACGGAAACCATCACGCCACCGACCCCTCCAAGTGACATGCCGCCGCCGACCGAGCCGATCCCGGCAATGCCAGTCACCGGCCAGTGATGGGCAACAGCGTTGCGGGATCGGAAACAGGCAAGCCGCTCCCGTAACGTCGTCAGACTTGACCCACGTCAACCCAGGCTGCCGTTTTGCAGCCTGCCTCAAAAAAAACGCTGATAAATTCCTGACCGCCTGCTACGTTTTATCCTACAGCGACGGAGTGTCGTGGCCGCGTCATTTTTCTTTCATGCGCGGACTTTATGCTCGGTTTGCTGGTCATTTGATCAGACGTTTTTTCAATGAGCCGGGGGAGACTGGACAATGGACGATTATCAGGAAGAGCTGCTCGAGTATCAGGCGTTTGAACTGGATCCACTGGAACCGGCCGAAGACGCTACCGAGCTGTAAGCGTCAGGCGGACTGGCGATGGCTGCGGCGAAATTCGCCGGGCGTCTGCCCGTTCCAGCGTTTGAAGGCGCGTTGAAAGGCTTCGGCTGAGGCAAAGCCGAGCAGGTAGGCGATTTCACCGAACGCCAGTTCGGTATCGCGTATGTAAGTCATGGCCAGATCGCGACGTGTGTCGTTGAGGATTGCGCGAAATTGCGTGCCTTCCTCGGCGAGTTTGCGACGCAAGGTCCAGGTAGGCAGCTTCAGGCGTGCCGCCACTTCTTCCAGGTCGGGTTCCCGGCCACCATTGAGCAAAGGCCCCAGCAGCTGAGTGATGCGTTCACGCAGGCTGCGGGTGCGTGTCAGTTGCTCCAGTTCCCGCTCACACAGTTGCAGCAAGTGCCGCCACGTACTTGGGCAATGTTCGGGATTACGCTGGGCAAGGCTCGCCAGGTTCAGGCGCAACTGATTGTGTTCGCAGCCGAACTGGATCGGACAGTCGCCCAGCACTTCATAGTCCGCGCGATAGTCGGGTGCTTCGAACTCGATCTCGATGCGTTCGGCACGCAGCGGGACGGTGCTTACACTGGATAATTGCTGTAACCATCCGGCGATGATCGAGTCCACCACGAAGCGGTTATAGGTGTTGTAAGGGCTGATGGAATAGAACCGCAACCAGGCACCCTGAGCGTCTTCGTGGAAGCTCGACTGCCCGCGATAGTTGGAACCATACAAGGCTTCAAAACGAATCAGACAACGTGCCGCTTCGCGTACCGTCGGCGCCTGGGCGGCGGTGACTCCGGCGAGACCGGCCTGACTCAGGCGACTGAACTGGCCCATGCGCAAGCCGAGCGCCGGGTTATCGGTCAGTTGGATGGCACTGTGGCCCAATCGCATGTAACGGGGGATCGAGAGCCGCGCACCCGCTTCGCCGAGACGAGAGGCATCAAGGCCGTATTGGTCCAGCAGAGGTTGCGGATCTACACCGTGGCTGCGCACCGCGTCGGCCAGGCTGTGAACAAAGCCCACCGACAGATCGCCCAGACGCATCGGAAGCGGTTTCATGCGCTACAACCAGAGGTTCAGCAGGCGTGCACCATGCGCGTTGGCGTTGATGAACTGCTGACCGTTGCTGCTGATGAAGCTTTGTCCGCTGCTGCCTTGATCCCAGAATTGCCCGCGCAGAAACACGCTGACGCCAGCCGTGGCCTGACTGGCCGGTGCCTGGGTAGTCAGGGTCAGGCGCTGCCAGGCCTGACCTTCGCTGAGCTCTCCTGGCTTGAGATTGACCGAGACCGGTGTCGACGAGCCCCGGAATCCTCGCCACGGCTGATCCCAGGTGCCACGCCCTGCCACAAAGGCTGGAACCGCTACCAGTTGCACGCTCTGATCATCGAGCTTGCGATAGTTTTCCGGATACCAGCTGTCGCGACCGATCAGCACACCCAGGCGTCCGGCCGGCGTATCGAAAGCATTGAGCGAATGTTCGCCGTTGGCCTTGATTCCGTCCTTCTCGGCAAACACCGAATGTATCTGGCGCTGCGGTTGTCCGATCGGCAGGCCATCGCGGCCAAACACGACGCTGCTGTTGTAAAGCGCACCGTGGCCGATTTTCAGGGTGCCGTCGATGACACTCGGCTCGGGCAATACAATGGAGCCTGCCACCAGTGTCACGTGGAATTCCTTCGCCAGCCCGCCAAACAGCGCCTGGTAATCCTTGGCCATGGCTTTGGCTTTCATGCGCAGGTGAGCATCGTCCAGGCGATTGCCGCCCTGGGCGCTGATCAACGCACGGACGAACTTCAAGGGGTTGCTCACGGCCAGCCAGTTCATGGCTTCCTTCAGCGTGGTGGCCTGGTACAACTCATCCTTCTCGCCGCTGACCATCAGCCAGGTGCCGACATGCTCCGGCAGGACCACGATGGTTTTCTCATTGAGCAGTCCCTGGTTCTTGGCTTTCTGCAAGTAGGCCGCGAGTTTGCGGTGCAGGCGTTCAGGGCTCTGGTAGTCAGTAGGAAACAGTTCAGGCTGGATGCCCAACAGATTGCCGCGATCGGCAGGTACGCCCTGATCGACGGCAAGGTTGATCCGCAAGTCCGAAAGGTAATGACCCACCGGGCGATCCGCAGCCCACATGGCGTAGGTCGTCAGGACGGCAATCAGCGCCATGGAGAGGGTCAGGTACAAAAGTTTGCGCATGGGGAAACAGTCAGGGGCGGTGAGCAGGGTTCATGGCTTTTCTTCGGGGTTCGACTCAAGGATAAAGCGAATCAAGGAGTCAGGGGGAAATTTCTGTTTTCCTTGATCTGTACTCAGAAGAGCGCGGATTTTGTCTGCGAATACCATTGGTGAGGGAAGCGGTAATAAAGTTGTTCAATTATCCCGGATATCGGGTCTTCTATACTGGCACAGTCCTGGTGTTAAGTAATTTTTCGCAGAGTTGCAGGTGGTTGAGCATTTTTATTTTGAACGATAATGCCCGTAATAATGTTCGTGAGGGCTTCTGTGAGCTGTGGTTTGGTGGTCGCGATGCTATACCACTGGGATTGCCCAAATAGAATTGTAATGATGGTGCTGGTCATCAGGCAGTGGTCGCCGCAGACGTTTCCTTGAACGCTGTAGTCAGCTGCGATAATTGGTCTTAGAACAGCCGAATATCTGTCTTTCAGCTGGATGAGGTGGGCTTTTTGTTCTTCATTGAGATTGCCAAATTCATGCGTAATCAACACCAGCTTGTGCTTTTCATTGAAGTGGAAGGCGACGAAGGCCTGGATGAAAGCGCGCAAGCGTTCGCGGGTGCTTCGTGCTCCTTTCATTCGACGCTCAGTATCGAGCAATAAATCCGATAAGCCGGACTCAATCAGTTCGAACAACAAGGACTGTTTGTTTTCGATGTGGTGATACAGCGATCCGGCGTGTAAGCCCAGGTAGCTCGCCAAATCTCGCAAACCGATGGCGTGAAAGCCGTGTACTGCGAAGAGTTTGCCCGCAGCGTCAAGTAGTCGATCACGGGCACTGTGTACCGGTTTGGTTGATGTAATCTCAATTGGCATGCCGATCTCTCAACTAATCAATGAGCGCCTGAGTCCTATAGAGTCAGCTTGTTCTTCGGGCGGCAGATTAATAGTATCCGCGATCCCAAGTTATTAGCGCTCTGTGTCGTGTCATTCTCAAATAACTCGTGCTGCAAGATTTATCCCGCGTGGCGATAGTCAGTTCTGGAAGCATGATTAGCGGTTCGCATCAGTAACAGCACCGCGCAAATCACTGGCAGATTCACCAAAAGCAGCGAATATCGCAGTGACTCCTGGCCAAGCAGAGGCAGCAACATGTCGCTGAACAAGCCGGTAATCAGCGGTCCGACGCCGACCCCGAGTAGCGTGCTGACGATAGTTTGCAAAGCCATTGCGGTTCCGCGTCGACCGGGCGGCACCAGTTGGGTAACGAGGTTGTACGAGGGGGCTACCCACCACACGGCGAAGAACGAATAGAGCGCGCACCAGAGCATGGCGTTTGGAATCGGCACATCGCCAAGGCGAACCAGTAGGGCGTCGGACCAGAGCAGATAGGGAACCAGTGCGCAGAGGGCCGCCAGGTGACCCATTATGGGGATCGAAACTTGCCAGTGTGGATTGTGCCGACACAGGCGGTCACTTAGCCACCCGCTGAAGATGCCGCCAAACCCGGCCGAGGTGCCACAGATGACCCCCGCCAGCAACCCGGCGTGTTGCAATGACAAGCCGTGGGAGCGCACCAGGAAACTGGTGTTCCACATGCCAATGGCGTAGGAGCTGAGCGTGGTCAGACCGCCTGCCAGGATCAGGCAGCGGTACGCTGGCAGTGCCCAAAGTTTGCGTGCTTCGGCGCCCATGCCCAGCAGCGCAGAAGGCTTTTGCGTGTGTGGCGTGAGGTCCCAACGACCGCGCAGCGGTTCCTTCGCAACGAGGGCCAGGATGGCGCAAAACACCAGTGCCGGCACGCCCAGGGCAATAAACCCACTGCGCCAGCCAAAGTGCTCGACCACCCAGGCTCCGAGACTTAAACCGATGATCGAGGAAAATGTGGGTGCCGCGGTGAAACAACTAATGGCGAAGGAGCGTCGTTGAGGTGGATACAGGTCGGCGATCAGTGAAAGCGAGGCCGAAGTCGTAGGCGATTCGCTGACTGCAACCAGCATTCGCGCAATGGCCAGCGCAAGGAAGCTGCCGGCCAGCCCGCAAGCCATTGTTGCCACGGCCCAGAGCAGGCAAGACATAGCCAACAGGCGAATGCGCGGCATGCGGTCCACCAACCGTCCGGCGGGCAGGCCCATCAGTGCATACATGGCTGCGAACGCCAGGCCAGAGATCAAACCGATGGCGGTGTCGCTGACGGCGAATTCGGATTTGATCGGCTCGACCATGACAGCGAGAATCTGTCGCCCGACAAAGTTGTCGGCAAACACCATAGCCAGCAACAACAGCAAACCGTGGTTGCCCCAGCCAACCCTGGCCGGAGGCAAGTTGCCTGCGCTGGCGGTCATCGCGGTGCCCACAGATCAGGCAAGCCTGGGTCACTCACGACGATCAACCGCTTGAGCAAGACCTTCAAGGCTTGTGCGTCGGCGGCACCGAGTTTGACCGAGAGGTCTTCCTCCACAGCCTTGGCCAGCGCCAGTTGATGCAATGAAACTTCGCGGCCCTGAGCCGTGAGCACAAAACGTAGCGATTGGGCCGGGCCCTCAAACGCTACCAGGCGCTGGCGTTCGAGAAAACGCATGCTGGCGAGCGAAACGACGCGGCCTGTGTAGTTTACAAAAGTATTGATTTCCTCAAGGGTCAGATTGTCCCGGATACACAAAATCGACAGAACAAAAAATGTCTGTTCGTCCAGTTGTTGACTGCTCAGCAACTGCCGCAGGGCATTGAGTGTCTGGTAATGTCCGCGCCCAAGCAGATAGCCGAGCAAATCCTCGGTGTAGCTGCAATCAGGCGGTGGCGGCGTGGTCGCCAGGCGCAGCTCGCTACGGGGTTTGCGTGTGGCCAGGGCGTATTGGCCGCTCTGGAATGCCAGCGGCGCCCGGTCGCTGTGATCGAAGGCCAGTACTTCGCCGACAAAAATCACATGGTCGCCACCTTCGTACTGGAACGCCGTGCGGCATTGGAAGCGAGCGGTGCAATCTTGTAGCAAGGGGGCTTCGCTGACGCCGCGATCCAGTGCGATTTCGGCGAACTTGTCCTCACCCTGAGTGGCGAAACGTCCCGACAGGGTCTCTTGCTCCGTGGACAGTACGTGCACGTTCCAATGCTTGCCGCTGCTGAATACCGGCAGGCTGCGCGCCTGCTTGGAGAGGCTCCAGAGTACCAGCGGCGGGTTGAGTGACACCGAGTTGAAGCTATTGGCGGTAATGCCCACGGGCGAGCCGTCTTCGGTCTGGGTGGTGATGATCGTGACGCCGGTGGTGAAGGTGCCAAGCGCGGCACGAAATGCCTGGGGATCGAAGCTGATGTTTTGCATTGCCATGACTGGCCTCATGGGGTGGAATTTTCGTATAGCCAGTATTGAGCGTTTGCAGGCGCTGAACATCGTCTCAACGGACTAACGCTAATGCAGGGCCTCGTCCGATTGGACGAGGCGGCACAGGTATTCGCGAGGCTAGGGTGGCGCCAGGCGCATCGGGCGCTCAATGGCCATCGAGCCAACCTGCAAGGGGATAACAATGAGTTCAGCCACGTCTTCCGTCCAAGATCTTTCCAGCCTGCTGGCGCGACAGAAAAGTGCCTTTGCCAGCGCTGGCAGTGTCAGCGCCGACACCCGCCGCCAGCGACTCCAGCAAGTAATCGAGCTGTTGGTCCAGAACCATGAAGCGTTGACCACGGCGATCGACCAGGATTTTGGTGGGCGGCCTGCCGGTTTTTCCCTGATGAACGACGTACTGGGCGCACTGGCTTCGCTCAAACATGCCCGCGACCATCTGCAGACATGGATGCAGGACGAACCGCGCCAGATGTTCCCCCCCTACGATCAACTCGGCGCCACGTCCTGGGTCATGCATCAGCCGAAGGGGACAGTGGGCATCCTCGGTACGTGGAATGCGCCGTTGTATACCTTGTTCAGCCCGCTGGCGTCGGCCCTGGCGGCCGGCAACCGCGCCATCCTGAAGCCTTCGGAAGTCGTACCACGTACGGCGGAACTGGTGGCGCGCCTGTGCGCCGAACACCTTGACCCATTGGTCGTGGCGGTGGTCAACGGTGGCCCGGAGCTGGGTGAAGCCTTCAGTAGCGAGCCTTTCGATCACCTGGTCTTCACCGGCAGTACGGCGATTGGCCGGCGGGTGATGGGCAATGCCGCGAAAAACCTGGTGCCGGTCACTTTGGAGTTGGGCGGCAAGTCGCCAGTGATCATCTCGCGCGGCGCCGACCTGAACAAAACCGCTTTCAACATTGCGGCGGGCAAGACGTGCAACGGTGGGCAGGTTTGTATCAATCCGGACCTGGTGTACGTGCCCAGGGACTCGCTCGAATCTTTCCTCAATGCGCTGCGCAGTGCCTATCGTGACTTCAACCCGACAGTGGCCGGAAACCCGGATATCGTGGCGGTGGTAAATCAGCGTCACCTTGACCGGGTCGAGGGACTGGTTCAGGACGCACAGTTGCGCGGTGCGCGCATCGAATGCCTGCCCGAACCCCTGGCCGTCGATGTCCAGGACCGTCGCCGGCCGTTGCGAGTGGTGGTTGATCCGGTTCCGGACAGCCTGATCATGCACGAAGAAATCTTTGGCCCGGCAGTCGTTGTACTGGGCTACGACGACCTCGACCAAGTCATCGCTGAAATCAACGGGAGGCCTCGTCCCCTGGCGCTGTACTACTTCGGCGAGGATGCGCAGGAGCAACGTCATCTGCTGGAGCATACCCTGTCAGGCGGGGTCACCATCAACGACGTGATGATGCATGCTGCCATGCACGATGCGCCGTTCGGCGGTGTCGGCGCCTCGGGCATGGGCCATTACCATGGCCGCGAAGGCTTTCTCGAATTCAGTCACATGCGCACGGTGTTCAAGGCTTCGGTCCACGACCCACGCCGCGAATGGGGTCTGTTGCCGCCTTATGGCGACCACTACCTGGCGGCCATGTTGGCCGCGGTCACTTGCGACTGATTCCAGTGTCGGGCGCCTTGCGCGCCCTTGTGCTGCATGAGACAGGCCATTGAAAATGTTCAAGGCAATTACTATCGCACAGCGCTTGTGGCTCTGGGCGTTGTTGGCCACGTTGTTGTTCGTTATGGCGGTATTGCTCGGTGCCTATGGTTTGCAGCAGGCACGCGACAGCCTGCGAGCGATCAACGAGGACAACCTGGCCACACTGTTGATGTTCGGTGACATCGAGCATCGACTTGGTGAAAGTCGTCGTCAGGTTCTGCTGGCGATCCAGCAGGATCCTGAAGGTCCGCTGGTGGCGGCGTTCGACCGTCCGGTGGAAACCACACTGAGCGCAATCGAGAGCAACGACAGGGCGATGACCGAGATCTGGTCGAGTTATCGCCAGCGTTCATTGACCCTTGAAGAGCAACAGGCGGCCGATGCGTTCGATAAACACTATCGGGCGTGGCTGGACGAGTTGGGCATCCTTCTGGAATCGTTTCGCGCCGGCGATTTTCGTCTGCCGGGCATTCTGTCGTTTCTGCGCATGGCCGAACCTGAAGGCAACGCCGCCGTGGCCGAGTTGAGCAAGTTGCAGGCCTTTCAGAAGGCCAGCGCGGCACAAGCCTACGAGGCGGCGCAGCAGCGCTATCGCTCGACGCTATTGGCCTACCTGGCGCTGGCCGTGGTGGGCGGGTTGGCGGGAAGCCTCACCGCGATTTCCACTTTGCGTCGTCTCAAGCGTGCCTTCGCCCAGGCCGGTGCGAGCGTGCGGGCCATCGCCAGCGGCGATCTGGTGCAACCGATCGAGATCAGGGGGGGCGATGAGTTCGCGCTAATGCTGCGCGACATCGCGCTGATGCGTGACAGTCTGCACGGGCTCATTTCACAAATGCGCGAGCTGGTGCAGCGGGTCAGTTGCGAAGCTGCGCACATGGCCGAATCGGCGGAGTTGGCCTCGACGGCCACCCAGCAACAGGCAGACGCGGTACTCGGGATTTCCAGGGCGGTGGAGGAGTTGTCGGGGTCGATCAGCGAAGTTGAAAACCATGTCGCGGTGTCCCGCGATATCACCCAGCATTCAGCGGGGCGCTCAGGCAAGAGCGAGGGCTTTATCCGCGACATGGCTCGGGAGATGAACCGTATCAGCGACGTGATCAGCGACACCGCCGTTCATATACGCGAGCTTGAAGGGTACTCCGGTGAGATCAGCCACGTGCTCAATGTGATTCGCAGCATTGCCGAGCAGACCAATCTCCTTGCACTGAACGCCGCCATCGAGGCTGCGCGGGCCGGCGAGGCGGGGCGCGGGTTTGCCGTGGTCGCCGACGAAGTGCGCCTGCTGGCCCAACGCACCGCCAGCTCCATTGGTGAAATCGACCACACCGTACAGCGTATTCAGGAAGGCACTTTGGCGGTGGTTGACGGCATGGGCCGGGTGGTCACCCGGGTGCGTGACGGCGTCAACCTGGCTCATGAGGCCGGCGATTCGGTGGCGCAAATTCGCAGTGGCACCGATGATGTGATCCGCAGCGTGGATACCATCGCCACGGTGATCACCGAGCAGGTGCGCGTGACCCGGGAAATGGTCACGCGGGTCGAGAGTGTCTCCAGCGGCACCGGTGCGCTGTCCGCCAGCGCCGGGCGCAGCGCGGTGGCCGCCTCGGATCTGGAACAATTGGCGCGGGCACTGGATCAGTTGTCCGCGCGCTTTAATGTCGCTTGAACATCTGTTTGCTCCATTTGATTACCGCAGCCCTTGTGGGAGCAAGTCTGCTCGCGGTGAGGCCAGAAAATTCAATATCCATGCTGGCCGATCTACCGTTTTGCGAGCAGGTTCGCTCCCACAAGGAGTAGGACCTCAACCCGTCAATAACCCACAACCAGGGCGCGATCACAATAATGGATAACAACGAAAACGCACCACTTAACTCCACCACCGGCTGGCCGCGTCGCAGTGTGCTCAAGGCTGGTGCGGTGACGCTCGGCGTCGGGCTTCTGGGGCGTTTTGCCGACGCCCGCGCGGCGGGACTTTCGGTCAGCGACTATCAGGCCATGGATGCCTGGGCCATGAGCCAGGCGATCCGCAGTGGCGAGCTGAGTGCCGAGGACCTGTTGGCGGCGGCGCTGGCCCGCTACAACGAGGTCAACCCCAAGGTCAATGCCGTGAACATGCTGCATGAAGCCTACGCTCGTACCTTGCTCGCCCAGCGCCGCGCTGCCGGTACCTACAACCAGGGCACCCTGGCTGGTGTGCCGCTGCTATTCAAGGACCTGAACACCACACTACAAGGCACGATAACCAGTAACGGTAGCCGGATGTTCAAGGACTCACCGCCCGCTGCCCGCACCAGCACCCTGATCAGCCGCTACGAGCAGGCCGGTGCGGTGCCGTTCGGCAAGACCGCGTCCCCCGAGTTCGGCTTGACCACCACCACCGAATCCCTGGCCTGGGGCCAGACTCGTAACCCGTGGAACCTGGCCATGAGCGCAGGCGGTTCCTCCGGTGGCTCGGCCGCTGCAGTGTCGGCGGGAATCGTTCCCGTGGCTCACGCCACCGATGGCGGTGGTTCGATCCGCATTCCAGCTTCCTACTGTGGCGTGGTCGGGCTCAAGCCCACCCGCTATCGCACCCCCAGCGGGCCACTGCATTTCGAAGGCTCGTTTGGTGCCAGCGCTGCCAATGTGGTGTCGCGCACGGTACGCGACACCGCGCTGTTCCTCGATGCCGGTCAGGGTCATGAGGCGGGCAGTGCCTATTGGTGCCCACCGTTGATTCGGCCTTATGTGGAAGAACTGCAACGCGATCCCGGCAAGTTGCGCGTGGCCGTGGTGCGCCAATCACTGACCGGAGCCCCTCTGGAACCGGCAATTGCCGCCACGCTGGAACAGACCATCAAGCAACTGCTGGCCCTTGGGCATGAACTCGACGAGTTGACGCTCAACGTCGATCCGCGCCAGTTGTTCGGTGCCCATGGCACGGCGCTCGGTACGGCATTGCGTGTGCAGATACGCGATCGTGAGCAGGTACTCGGACGGGCTGCCACGGCGCAGGATCTGGAGAAGATTACCTTGGTCAACCTCGAGCGTTCGAAAGCCACCAGCGGCGAGGACCTGTACCGCGCGCGGCAGGCGTTCGAGAGTATCAGTGCGACGATGGAGCGGCATTTCGAACGCTACGACGTGATCCTGTCACCGGTCACGGGCAGCCTGACTCCAAAGCTGGGTCTGTTGTCGCTTGACCAGTCTTGGGACAGCTACGCCCATCAGGCCATGGGCAGCGCCGGTTTCACCGTGATCGCCAATGTCAGCGGCCAGCCGGCGATCTCGCTGCCGCTGGGTCAAAGCGACAATGATCTGCCGGTGGGCATGATGTTCACTGCCCGCCTGGGGGGCGAAGACGTACTGCTGCGTCTGGCCAGCCAACTGGAACAGGCCCACCCGTGGGTCTCGAGGCGCGCCACTGTGTAACCCCGCACCTTGATGGGGCCGAGCCTGCTGGCGAAGACTGGCGACATTCGACATCACTGTCGACAGGTCCGCCGCTATCGCGAGCAGGCTTGTTCGAGCGATGTCCAGATGATCTGCATGGACTGTGCATAGCCAGGCAGCCCTAGTCCACTTTGACGATGAGTCCATCCCCCCGCAGCCCTGATCATGGGCTGCACTCCGCCAGCGCATCTGCTGCGTCGTCGGCGGTTTTTTTCTGACCTCAGCTAATGGCATAACAACAATGACGGCTCAAGTTCAGTCTCAGACCCACTACGACGTGATCGTCGTCGGTTCGGGCGCAGGTGCGTTGACCTCGGCGGTGTTCCTCGCCGACCAGGGCTTCAGCGTACTGGTGGTGGAGAAAAGCAACCAGTACGGCGGCACCTCGGCGATCTCCGGGGGCGGTATCTGGATCCCCAACAACCACTACTTCGCTCGCATGAGCGGCAACGACAGCTACGCCACGGCGCTGACCTACCTGAAGGCGGCGGCGGGCGAGCATGTCGATGAAGTGCGCCTGCGTGCCTACCTGGACAATGCGCCGAAGATGATCGAACAGCTCACCCGGGTCAGCCGCGTGCGTTACGCGGTCGCGGCCAAATACCCTGATTACTATCCGCATCTGCCGGGTTCCCTTGCCGGTGGGCGAACCCTCGATCCGGAGTTTTTCGACACCAGCCTGTTGGGCGAGGAGTTGGCGAACCTGCGCAAGCCATCACCCTCAACCCTGCTGATGGGGTGCATTGCCTGGACGGCGCGTGATGCCCACAAGGTCATGGCCCGAAGTTTTGGCTGGCGCCTGCTGATCATGAAGCTGATGCTGCGCTACAAGCTGGACTTCAAGTGGCGACGCAAAAGCAAGATTGATCGTCGCGCATCCCTGGGCAGTTCCTTGGTGGCCTCGTTGCGTCGCTCGCTGATGGACCGCAATGTACCGCTTTGGCTCAACACC
Source organism: Pseudomonas moorei (assembly GCF_008801475.1). Taxonomy (GTDB): domain Bacteria; phylum Pseudomonadota; class Gammaproteobacteria; order Pseudomonadales; family Pseudomonadaceae; genus Aquipseudomonas; species Aquipseudomonas moorei. The sequence continues at coordinate 513,783 of NZ_VZPP01000004.1, forward strand.
GATTTTTCCGGGTTGGTTACCGACAACGGACGGGTCACCGGCATCACCGTGCTGCGTGATGGCAGTGAGCGGCAACTGCATGCGCGCCACGGGGTAATCCTGGCCTCGGGTGGCTTTGAACAAAATCAGGTACTGCGCGACCGGTACTTGCCAAAGCCGAGCCGCAGGGCCTGGAGTGCGACACCGCCGGGCAACAACACCGGCGCTGCGCTGATTGCCGGCATGGATCAAGGCGCGGCCACCGCGTTGATGGATTGGGCCTGGTGGGCGCCGACCATTGCCGTGCCTGGGGAAGAAAAGCCCCGAGGGATCTTCGCCGAGCGCGCGTTCCCCGGCGCAATCGTGGTCAACGGCCTGGGTCAGCGCTTTGTCAACGAAGCGGCACCGTACCTCGAATTCGTCGACGCGATGCATCAGGACAACGAGAAAACCGGCGGAAGATCGGTGCCGGCCTGGGTGATCTTCGACGCCAGTTTCCGCTTCAACTACGCCATGGGCCCGTTGATGCCCGGCCAGATCATGCCCGACAGCCGCTTGCGCAAGGAGTGGCTCAACACGCTGTACTGGAAGGCAGACACCCTGGCTGACCTGGCCCGCCAGATCGGCGTCGACAGCGCCGGACTGGAAAGCACTGTCTCCAGGATCAACGGCTACGCGGACTCCGGGGTGGACCTCGACTTTGCCCGTGGCGGCAATGTCTTTGACCGTTACTACGGCGATAGCAACGTCAAGCCCAACCCATGCCTGGCGCCGCTGCGAAAAGGCCCGTATTACGCCATGCGCCTGGATGCCGGTGACATCGGCACCAAGGGTGGACTGTTGACCAATGAGCACGCACAAGTGGTGCGCGAAGACGGCACGGCCATCACCGGGTTGTACGCCATTGGCAATTGCTCTGCGTCGGTGATGGGCACCAGCTATCCGGGGGCGGGTGGCACCCTGGGGCCAGCAATGACCTTCGGCTATGTCGCCGCCAACCACTTGGCCAGCCAACGTTAGGAGCGTGTATGTCAATGTCCGATAATATTCCCGGCACTGAAGTACTGCCGCCCTTGCAGGTTGCGGATGGCAACAGCGTGGCATGGGACCAGCAATGCGATGTGCTGGTCGTCGGCTGGGGCGCGGCCGGTGCCTGTGCGGCACTGGAGGCTCGCGCTCAGGGCGCCGACGTGCTGATCGCCGACCGCTTCACTGGCGGCGGTGCCAGCAGCAAGAGTGGCGGGGTGGTGTACGCCGGTGGCGGCACTCGTCATCAACAGGCGGCGGGTTTCAACGACAGCCCCCAAGCGATGTTCGATTATCTCAAGCATGAAACCCAGGGCGTAGTCAGTGATGATACGTTGCGGCGTTTCTGTGACGACAGCGTGGGCAATCTCGAGTGGCTGGAAAGCCACGGCGTGCCCTATGCCCACCAAATGCCACCGGGAGGGGGAAAGACCTCGTACCCGCCCGATGGCTACTTTCTCTATTACTCGGGTAACGAATTGGTGCCTGACCACGGCGGCTCCTTGCCTGCGTCACCACGGGGTCATCGTACCGTGGGCAAGGGGCAGGGTGGCGCGGTGCTCTATGCCCATCTCAAGGCTGCGTGCCTTAAGGCCGGTGTGAGGCCGCTGTTGCAGGCGGCGGCGCGACGACTGGTGATCGATCCTCAGGGGCGGGTACTGGGTGTCGAGTTTTGGTGTATTCCCGAAGGCAGCAAGGAGGCGCAGTTACACGCACGGCTGGCCGCGCGCGCTGAACGATTGCAGAACTTCGCGCCTGGCTATTGCAACAGACTGCGCCAGAAGGTCTGCCAACTCGAGCGGGATCTGGCCCGGCCACGACGGGTGCGAGCGCGCAACGGAGTGATCCTGAGTACCGGCGGTTTCATCTTCAATCGCCAGATGATTCAACAGCATGCGCCGAAGTTCCAGCGCAACTTCAAGGTCGGTGCCACTGGCTGCGATGGCAGTGGCTTGCGCCTGGGCGCCAGTGTCGGTGGCCAGGGTTGCGGGCTTGAGCGGGTATCGGCGTGGCGCTTCCTCAATCCGCCCTACAGTTGGCACAAAGGCATCGTGGTCAATCGTGAGGGTCAGCGCTTCTGTAATGAAGAAGTCTACGGTGCCACCCTGGGTCAACCGTTGATGGAAGAGCAGGGCGGCAAAGCCTGGCTGGTACTGGATGCGCCTTTGCGCAAGAAGGCCATTCGCGAGGCGCTGTTCGGTGGTTACTGGTGGTTCCAGAGTTTTCCAGCCTTGGCGCTGATGCTGTTCAACGTGCGCAAAGGCAAGAGTCTGAATGAGTTGGCCACTGCAACTTCCATGGACCCGACCGTGCTGCGTGCCTCGGTGCTGGCTGCCAACGCTGCCGCCCGTGGCGAGGCGCCGGATGCTTTCGGCAAATCCGAGGGTGGGCGCCAAGTGCTTGAGCAGGGGCCGTTTTATGCCTGCGACATTTCCGTGACCAATCCAGTCTTTCCACTGGGGGCCCTGTCACTTGGCGGATTGCGGGTGGATGAGCTCAGCGGTGCTGTGCTGGACGAGCAGGGCCAGGCCATCGAGGGCTTGTACGCGGCTGGACGCAGTGCCTTGGGGATTCCTTCGCACTTGTACATCAGTGGCCTGTCCCTGGCCGACTGTGTGTTCTCCGGCCGTCGTGCCGGTGCCGCCGTTGCGCGCCTGCAGAACCAGCAACCCCAAACGATCCAAACACTCGAGATGACATGATGACCCTCAATCAACACAACAAAAACGGACGGGTGCACGGCAAGGTCGCGCTGGTCACCGGCGGCGCCAAAGGTATCGGTGCTGCCAGCGTGCGACTGCTGGCGGCCGAAGGTGCCCAGGTGCTGATCAGTGACCTGGACGTTGAGGCGGGCCAGGCCCTGGCGGCGGAAATCGGGTCGAGCGCAGCCTTTATCCGCCACGACGTCAGCAATGAAGACGAGTGGCGTCAAGTCATTGGTCATGTGCGCGAGCGCTACGGTCGTCTGGACGTGCTGGTCAATAACGCCGGTATCCTGATCTGCGGCTCGATTGAGGAAACCAGCCTGACCGACTGGCACAAGGTCATGCGAGTCAATGCCGACAGTGTGTTCCTGGGCTGCCGTGAAGGCCTGGCGTTAATGAAGGACAGCGGTGGTTCGATCATCAACCTGTCTTCCATCGCGGCGCTTGCCGGGCGTGACGACTACACGGCTTACAGCGCCTCCAAGGGGGCTGTGGCGGCATTGTCGCGTTCGGTCGCGGTGCTTTGCCGTCGACGCAAGTACCGTATCCGCTGCAACACTCTGCACCCGGATGGCGTACTCACCGACATGACCCGTGGCGGCTTCCCCGAAGGCGTAGACCCGAATCGCCTGACCATCGACAGCGATCCGATGAACCGCATGTGCCGTCCCGAGGACGTGGCGGCCAGCGTGCTATTCCTCGCGAGCGACGAGTCCCGGGCGATCAATGGTGTCGAATTGCGCATTGATGGCGGGCAGATGGTGATGAGTATCTAAACCCTCGCTCCCACACAGCACCACTAATGAAATGGCTATCCCCTCACACCCTGTGATCGCTCTCTAAGCTTTCACAGGGTGTCTTTCGGAGGCCATTGCCATGAACAACGTAACTATTGTCGCCATCGATCTGGGAAAACATACCTTTC
>NZ_VZPP01000005.1 GCF_008801475.1 Pseudomonas moorei
AGCTGTCATCAACCGGCGTCACGCTGATGTTCAGGGTCGAAGTGACGTCCGCACCGGAACCGTCGGTGACGGTGTAGGTCACGGTCGGCACGCTGCCGTTGTAATTGGCGTCCGGGGTGAAGGTGTAAGCGCCGTTGGCGCCGATCACCAGGGTGCCGACGTTGGCGATGGTCGCTGTGCTGCCGGCCTGGTACTGGGTGCCGTCCACTGTGAAATTAACCACGCTGACGGGACCGTCAACGCTGTTGGTACCAGTGAGAACGCTACCGGTGACGGCCGACTCTTCAGCCGTGCTCACGTTTTCACTGAGATCGGTGAAGCTGTCATCAACCGGCGTCACGCTGATGTTCAGGGTCGAAGTGACGTCCGCACCGGAACCGTCGGTGACGGTGTAGGTCACGGTCGGCACGCTGCCGTTGTAATTGGCGTCCGGGGTGAAGGTGTAGGCGCCGTTGGCGCCGATCACCAGGGTGCCGACGTTGGCGATGGTGGCCGTGCTGCCGGCCTGGTACTGGGTGCCGTCCACTGTGAAATTAACCACGCTGACCGGGCCGTCGACGCTCGAAGTGCCGGTGAGGACGCTGCCGCTGACGGCGGAGTCTTCGGCCGTGGTTACGCTTTCGCTGAGGTCGGTGAAGCTGTCATCCACTGGGGTGACGCTGATGTTCAGGGTCGAAGTGACGTCCGCACCGGAACCGTCGGTGACGGTGTAGGTCACGGTCGGCACGCTGCCGTTGTAATTGGCGTCCGGGGTGAAGGTGTAGGCGCCGTTGGCGCCGATCACCAGGGTGCCGACGTTGGCGATGGTGGCCGTGCTGCCGGCCTGGTACTGGGTGCCGTCCACTGTGAAATTAACCACGCTGACCGGGCCGTCGACGCTCGAAGTGCCGGTGAGGACGCTGCCGCTGACGGCGGAGTCTTCGGCCGTGGTTACGCTTTCGCTGAGGTCGGTGAAGCTGTCATCAACCGGGGTCACGCTGATGTTCAGGGTCGAGGTGACGTCGGAGCCGGAACCGTCGGTGACGGTGTAGGTGACGGTCGGCACGCTGCCGTTGTAATTGGCGTCCGGGGTGAAGGTGTAGGCGCCGTTGGCGCCGATCACCAGGGTGCCGACGTTGGCGATGGTGGCGGTCTGGCCCGCAGTGAAAGTGCCATTGACGCCGTCGATGCTGAAGCTGAGCACGCTGACGGGACCGTCAACGCTCGACGTACCCGTCAACACGCTGCCGCTGATGGCTGAGTCTTCGGCCGTGGTTACGCTTTCGCTGAGGTCGGTGAAGCTGTCGTCCACCGGGGTCACGCTGATGTTCAGGGTCGAGGTGACGTCGGAGCCGGAACCGTCAGTGACGGTGTAGGTCACGGTCGGCACGCTGCCGTTGTAATTGGCGTCCGGGGTGAAGGTGTAGGCACCGTTGGCGCCGATCACCAGGGTGCCGACGTTGGCGATGGTGGCCGTGCTGCCAGCCTGGTATTGGGTGCCGTCCACTGTGAAATTAACCACGCTGACCGGGCCGTCAACGCTGCTGGTGCCGGTGAGAACGCTGCCGCTGATGGCGGTGTCTTCGGTTGTGCTTACGCTTTCGCTGAGGTCGGTGAAGCTGTCATCAACCGGGGTGACGCTGATATTCAACGTCGAAGTAACGTCTGCGCCGGAACCGTCGGTGACGGTGTAGGTGACGGTCGGCACTGCACCGTTGTAATTGGCGTCCGGAGTGAAGGTGTAAGCGCCGTTGGCACCGATCACCAGGGTGCCGACATTGGCGATGGTCGCTGTGCTGCCGGCCTGGTACTGGGTGCCGTCCACTGTGAAATTAACCACGCTGACGGGACCGTCAACGCTGTTGGTACCAGTGAGAACGCTACCGGTGACGGCCGACTCTTCAGCCGTGCTCACGTTTTCACTGAGATCGGTGAAGCTGTCATCAACCGGCGTCACGCTGATGTTCAGCGTCGAAGTTGTGCCGTCAGCGACGGTGTAGCTCACCGTCGGCACCGTGCCGTTGTAGTTCTCGGCCGGAGTAAAGGTGTAAGCCCCATTCGCCGCAATCACCAAGGTACCGACATTGGCGATGGTCGCGGTCTGACCCGCAGTGAAGGTGCCATTGACGCCGTCAATGGTGAAAGTGACCACGCTCAGCGGGTTGTCGATGTCGCTGTCATTGCTCAGTACGTTGCCGGTCGCAGGGGTGTCTTCGGCAATGGTTTGGGTGTCGGCAGTCAAGATGCTCGGATCATCGACCGCCGTCACGGTGAGGTCCAGGGTGCTGCTGGAGCCGGTGTTGGTGGTGTACGTAATTTGTGGCACAGCACCGTTGTAGTTGGCGTCCGGCGTGAAGGTGTAGTTGCCATTGGCACCAATGGTCAGCGAACCGACGCCGACGATCGTCGCAGTCTGGCCTGCGCTGAAGCTGCCGGCCACGCCGGTAATGGTGAAGCCGGTGATACTGAGCGGTGTGTTGGCATCGGTGTCGTTGTTCAGGAGATTGCCCGTGGCAATGCTGTCTTCAGCCAGAGTGCCAGTATCCGCGGTCAGTACGCTCGGAGCGTTGAGGGGCGTGACGTTCTGGTTGCCGGTATTGAGCGTAACGGGGGCCGCAGCGGCATCAGGACCGTTGGTTGGGAAACCGATGGTCGGGTCGACGCGCCCAGCCGTTGCATCGAGCATCACGAAGCTGTGACCACCACCGGCGGCACCACCTGAACCTGCGGCAGCCGGGCCGGCAGCAGTGGCTTCAAGGTCTTTGGTCGGGTCGGCGCCAGCGGCGATGGCTTGCTGCAGCTCTTCAACGGACGGCGCAGCCTGTGCGGTGGCGGCTGCAAGGTCAGTGCTGGAGTCCGGGGCATCAGCGTTCCACTGGGTGTCCCGGCCCAGATCGACGGTGCGGCCATCGGCCAGTTCCAGCGACACGGCACCGGAAAGGCCAGTGTCGATCTGGTCACCGGCAAACAGCTTGTCGCCTTCCACGAGAACACGGCGGACGCCCTCTGGGGACACCACGAAAACTTGACCGACAATGCTTTTGACGATGGCAACAACACTGCTCATTGAAGACTCTCCGGGGTGTCACGTTCAGTTGACTTCCATAGACCTGATGGCGTCTGCACCGATCAATCTGGACGTACATTGCAAATTAGATGCACAAATTTGACGCGGTTGATCGTCAATATTTTGGCTAGAATTTTTCGCTATTAACTTTATGCCAAACTATTGACCTTCTGGGGGGCATCCTAAACAATCGCCCCAGTAATGTCACATTGATATTTACGCTGTGACCTGTCCTCGGTATGTGATCCAGTTCCCGCTTTTGAGCTTTCCGACATACGGTCATTTCGCTTGCCATCTTCCGACACGGCGCGCTGTTCAGCCGTGATTCAAGACAAGAAGTTCTGGGAAATTCCTACAATGCGTTCGCCTTTGTTCATGGCTCTACCTTTCGCTCTCGCCGCGTCTTTCGCCCAGGCGCAATCCTTACAAGAAGCCATGCAACAAGCGCTGGATGTTCATCCGGAAGTCCAGGCAGGCGTCAACAGTCGATTGGCAGCGGATTATCAGCTAAAGGCAGCGCAAGGTGGATACCTGCCACGGGTCGACCTGCTGGGCGGTTATGGTCGTGAAGGCACCGATAGCGTGACTACACGCACGGGCGGCAGCAACAATCACTGGGAAACCTTGAATCGCAGTGAGTCAAGTTTGCGCCTGACCCAAATGGTCTTTGACGGTTTTGCGACGTCCAGCGAAGTGGGGCGTCAACAAGCCACCGTCAACTCCCGAGCCTACTCGCTGCTGAGTACTTCGGAGCGTACCGGGCTGACCGTGGCCCAGGTCTATCTCGACGTGCTGACTCGCCGCGAGTTCGTGCGTCTGGCCGAGGACAACCTAAAGAGCCACCAACGCATTTACGACCAGATTCAGCTGCGCACCCAGCGCGGCGTTGGCAGTGGCGCCGACCTCGATCAGGCCGAGGCCCGCATGGCCCAGGCGCGCAACAACCTGATCACCGAGCAGACCAATCTGGCTGACGCCGAAACCAACTACCTTGCCGCTGTTGGCCAGATGCCCGATCAACTGGAGCGCCCCGCGAGTTTCCTGGCGCTGATGCCGGCCAACCTGAATGAGGCACGTGCGCAGATGCTGGAAAACAGCCCGATCCTGCGCTCGGCCGAATCCGATATTGCCGCTGCCGAGAAACAGTACGACACGGCCAAGTCGACGTTCTACCCACGTTTCGATGCCGAGTTGGGTCGCACCGCCGATAACGATATTGATGGCCAGAACGGCCACAACAATGAATGGCAAGCCATGCTGCGCATGCGCTTCAACCTGTATTCGGGCGGCAGCAACAAGGCCGACCTGGAATCCAAGTCTTACCTGTCGAACCAGGCGCTGGACATTCGCAACAACGCCCTGCGCCAATTGAATGAAGAGCTGGGCCTGGCCTGGAACGCCCTCAACAATGCCAACGCGCAGGTCCCGATCGCCCAGCAATACGTCGACCACAGCGCCGCGGTGCGTACGGCTTACCAGCGTCAGTTCACCCTCGGCGAGCGTTCCTTGCTCGATTTGCTCGACAGTGAAAACGAATTGTTCACCTCTTCGCGCCGTCTGGTGGAGATCAAGAACATTCAGTTATTTACTCAGTACCGAATCAAGGCGACCATGGGCGAGTTGCTCAGGAGCCAGGGAGTGGTCGCACCTTTGGCATCCGTTGTGCAGAACGACGTGAAGCCCAAGGTCCAATTGCCCGGTTTGAATTGAGCACGACCTTCATTGTTCAATTGTTAGTCAAGAGTGCCGAGCGTGGAATCAGAAGTCAGTCGGGTTCAACTCATTCATGATCCGCGCGCGTTGCATGACGATCCGTTACTGGATGGTCTGCTCGCCCTTTGCATGCTGCATCAAAAGCCTGCCAGCGCGGCGATGCTGACCACTGGCCTGCCACTGCCCGAGCAGCGCTTGAGTGTCGACCTGTTGCCACGTGCGGCAGCTCGCGCCGGGCTACAAGGTCGGGTGCTGCAACGCAAGCTGGAGGATATTCCGGCGATTGCCATGCCGGCCTTGCTGCTGCTCAAGGGCGGTCGCAGTGCGGTCCTGCTCGGTTGGCAAGGCGAAGATCAGGTGCGGGTGCTGCTCAGTGAAAGCGATGGCGGTGAGTCCCTGGTCAGTCGTGAGCTGCTGGCCGATGACTACACCGGCAAAGTCTTTTTCGCCCAGCCGCAGCACAAGTTCGACGTCAATCACGGCACGCTGATACCGCGAGCGCGTTCATGGTTCCGCGACACTCTCAAGCGTTCACGCTGGTTGTACGCCGACGCCATCGCCGCGAGTTTCCTGATCAACATCATTGCCATGGCCGCGCCGTTGTTCGTGATGAACGTCTACGACCGCGTCGTGCCGAACCAGGCCGAGGCGACGCTGTGGGTGCTGGCACTTGGCATCACGGGCGCCTACCTCTTCGACCTGATCCTTAAAAGCCTGCGCAGTCTGTGCCTGGACCTGGCCGGCAAAAAAACCGACCTGATCATTTCGGCCACGCTGTTCGAGCGCATCGTCGGCATGGCCATGAAATACCGCCCAGCGCGGGTCGGCAGCTTTGCCCAGAACATCCACGAGTTTCAGAGCCTGCGCGACTTCCTGGCCTCGCTGACCCTCACCAGCCTGATCGACTTGCCGTTCACGATCCTGATTTTCGTCGTCATCGCGATCATCGGCGGGCACCTGGTGTGGATTCCGGTGCTGGCCTTCCCGATTGCCCTGGCCATCGGTTATGCCTTGCAAAAACCCCTGGTGGCGACCATGGAGCGGACCATGGCGCTGGGCGCCGAGCGTCAGTCGAGCCTGATCGAAACCCTGGCCGGCCTCGATGCGGTGAAGGTCAACAACGCCGAAAGCGAGCGCCAGTATCAGTGGGAGCAGACCATCGGTACCCTCAGCCGCCTTGAGCTGCGGGTGAAGATGCTATCCGGCCTGGCGATGAACATCACCTTGCTGATCCAGCAACTGGCTGGGGTGATCATGATCGTCTTCGGCGTCTACCAGATCATCGACGGTCACTTGAGCATGGGCGGCCTGATTGCCTGCTACATGCTCAGTGGCCGTGCGCTCAGCCCGCTGGCGTCGCTGTCCGGGCTGTTGACCCGTTACCAGCAGGCGCGGGTGACCATGACCTCGGTCGACCTGATGATGGAGCTGCCCCAGGAGCGCAACTTCGAAGAGCGCCCGCTCAGCCGCAAGGTGTTGCAGGGCGCTATTGAGTGCCGCCAGCTCAACTTCACCTATCCCGGGCAACAGAACCAGGCACTGAAGAACATCAACCTGGCGATTCGTCCCGGTGAGAAAATCGGCATCATTGGGCGAAGCGGCTCGGGCAAGAGTTCACTGGCGAAACTGTTGGTGGGGTTGTATCAGCCGGATGACGGCGCGTTACTGGTCGATGGTGTGGATATCCGTCAGATCGACGTCAGCGAACTGCGCTATAACATCGGCTACGTACCGCAGGACATTCAATTACTCGCCGGTACGTTACGCGACAACCTGGTGTCCGGCGCACGGTACGTCGAGGACGAACTGGTGCTGCAAGCCGCCGAGCTGGCTGGCGTCCACGAATATGCGCGCCTGCATCCCAAGGGCTATGAGCTGCAGGTCGGGGAGCGCGGGCAGAACCTCTCCGGCGGCCAACGACAAAACGTCGCCCTGGCCCGTGCCTTGTTGCTCAACCCGCCGATCCTGCTGCTCGACGAACCGACCAGCGCCATGGACAACACCGGCGAAGAGCGCCTCAAGCAGCGCATGGCCGCTGTGATCGAGAACAAGACCATGGTGCTGGTGACGCACCGGGCATCGCTGTTGTCGCTGGTGGATCGACTGATCGTGATCGATCGCGGGCAGATACTCGCAGACGGCCCGAAAGCCGCGGTGATGGAAGCGTTGAAGAAGGGGCAGATCAGTGTTGCTTAAGTCGGGTAAGGATTCGATCCGCCGCTACTTCAAAGGCTCCGCTTCGCTGCAGGGCCAGCCGCTGCCGGAGGTCAACAAGGCGCTGATCGAGGATGCGCCGCGGGTGGTGCGGCTGACGATCTGGGCGATCATCGCTTTCTTCGTGTTCCTGGTGTTTTGGGCCAACTTCGCGGTCATCGATGAAGTGACCAAGGGCGACGGCAAGGCGATTCCATCGTCGAAGATCCAGAAAATCCAGAACCTTGAGGGCGGTATCGTTTCCGAGCTGTTCGTCAAGGAAGGCCAGATTGTCGAGGCCGGCGCTCCGCTGATCCGCCTGGACGACACGCGATTTGCATCGAATGTCGGTGAAACCGAAGCCGATCGGTTGTCGATGTTGCTTCGGGTTGAACGCTTGAGCGCCGAGGTCGATGATCGCCCGCTGAACTTCCCGGAGGATGTGCTCAAGGCCGTGCCGGGTCAGGCCAAGAGCGAAGAATCGCTCTATATCAGCCGCCGCCAGCAGTTGCACGATGAGATTGGCGGCTTGCAGGAGCAGTTGATCCAGCGCCAGCAAGAGCTGCGCGAATTTACCTCCAAACAGGCGCAGTATCGCCAGCAGTTGGGCTTCCAGCGCCAAGAAATCAGCATGTCCGAGCCCTTGGTGGCTCAGGGGGCGGTATCGCCGGTGGAAGTCCTGCGTCTCAAGCGTGCCGAAGCCGAGACCCGTGGCCAGCTCGACGCCACAACACTGGCGATCCCGCGAGCCGAATCGGCGATCAAGGAAGTTCAGCGCAAGATCGACGAGACCCGCGGCAAGTTCCGCAGCGAAGCCCTGACCCAGCTCAATGAAGCGCGCACCGACCTGAACAAGGCCCAAGCCACCGGCAAGGCGCTGGAAGACCGGGTCAGCCGCACGCTGGTCACGTCGCCAGTACGGGGGATCGTCAACAAGTTGCTGGTCAACACCATTGGCGGGGTTATCCAGCCTGGCAGCGACCTGGTGGAAATCGTGCCGCTGGACGACACCTTGCTGGTCGAGGCGAAAATCCGCCCGCAGGACATCGCTTTCCTGCACCCGGGGCAGGAAGCGACAGTGAAGTTCACCGCCTATGACTACACAATCTACGGTGGTCTGAAGGCCAAGCTGGAACAGATTGGTGCCGACACAATCACGGATGAAGACAAGAAAACCACCTACTACATAATCAAGCTGCGCACAGAACGCAGTCACCTTGGCACCGACGAAAAACCTCTGCTGATCATTCCAGGGATGGTGGCTTCGGTGGACATCATCACCGGCAAGAAGACTATCCTCAGCTATCTGCTCAAGCCGATCATCCGGGCGCGCGCTGAGGCGTTGCACGAGCGCTAGTCCCTGGCTGGGGCTTGATGGCCGTCTTCGCTGGCTTGCCAGCGAAGACGGCGCCAAAACAGAGTACTGCAAAAGCCATATCGTTATTCTTTAACGGTATTTAAATTAGTCTTCTTATATCTATAAAGTCACTCCCCTGCGTACCTGCCGACCAATCGGCGCGCCGCACGACACGAACCAACACGACATCCGTGTGTTTCTGATCGACGCGCGCGCCCTTGAGCGTGCCGTGCGTGGGAGTGATTTATGTCTGCAACATCCGCATCGCCAAGCATCGCGCCACAATTTTTTGAAATCCGCCCGTTCAGCGGTGCGGTGGGTGCCGAAATCATCGGCCTCGATCTGTCCCGCCCGGTCAACGATCAGGACTTCGCCCGCATCCACCGCGCGCACCTGGATCATCACGTGGTGGTGTTCCGCGACCAGCGCATTACTCCCCGGCAGCAAATCGATTTCAGCCGCCGTTTTGGCGTGTTGCAGATCCATGTGCTCAAACAATTCCTGCTCGCTGGTCACCCGGAAATCCTCATCGTTTCCAACATCGTCGAGAACGGCCAGAACATCGGCCTCGGCGACGCCGGCAAGTTCTGGCACTCCGACCTGTCCTATAAAGACCTGCCAAGCCTGGGCTCGATGCTGCATGCCCAGGAGCTGCCGTCGGAAGGCGGCGACACGCTGTTCGCCGACATGCACAAAGCCTGGGACAACCTGCCCGAAGCGCTGCGCAAGGCGGTCGAAGGTCGCTCGGCCGCGCACTCCTATACGGCGCGCTACAGCGAGACCAAATTCGAAGGCAACTGGCGCCCGACCCTGACCCCGGAGCAACTGGCCCAGGTCGCCGAAGTGATTCACCCCGTCGTGCGTACCCATCCGGAAAACGGCCGCAAGGCGCTGTTCGTCAGTGAAGGCTTCACCACCCGCATCGTTGGTTTGCCCGAAGACGAGAGCAAGCAGCTGCTCGACGAGCTCTATGCCCATAGCGTGTTGCCGCAAAACATCTACCGCCATCAATGGCAGGCCCATGACCTGGTGTTCTGGGACAACCGTTCGCTGATCCACCTCGCCGCCGGATGCCCAAGCCATCTGCGCCGCAAGCTGTATCGCACCACCATCCAGGGCGACGCGCCCTTCTGATTTGTCGGAGATCTGATCATGTCCAAACGTCTTTCATTGGCCCCGCTGGCCGCAGCCATCGGCCTGGGTTTCAGCCTGATCGCCGGTAGCCTGGTGGCACCGACCGTGGCCCATGCCGAAGGTGAGATCCGCATCGCCGAACAGTTCGGCATCGTTTATCTGTTGCTCAACGTCGTGCGCGACCAGAACCTGATCGAGAAGTACGGCAAGCAGGAAGGCATCGACATCAAGGTCGACTGGACCCAGCTCTCCGGCGGTGCGGCGGTCAACGATGCGTTGCTCTCCGGTTCCATCGACATTGCCGGTGCCGGGGTCGGCCCATTGCTGACGATCTGGGACCGCACCCACGGCAAGCAAAACGTCAAGGCGGTGGCCTCGCTGGGCAACTTTCCGTACTACCTGGTGAGCAACAATCCGAAGGTCAAGACCATCGCCGACTTCACCGAGAAGGACCGCATCGCGGTGCCGGCCGTGGGCGTGTCGGTGCAGTCGCGCTTCCTGCAATACGCGGCCGCCAAGCAGTGGGGTGACAAGGAATTCAATCGCCTCGACAAGTACACCATCGCCGTGCCGCACCCCGACGCCACGGCAGCGCTGATCGCCGGTGGCACCGAATTGACCGGACACTTCTCCAACCCGCCGTTCCAGGATCAGGCGCTGGAAAACCCGAACGTCCACGTCGTGCTCAACTCCTATGACGTGCTCGGCCCGAACTCGCCGACGGTACTGTTCGCCACCGAGAAGTTCCGCAATGAGAACCCGAAAACCTACAAAGCCTTTGTTGAAGCGTTGACCGAAGCCGCGCAATTCGCGCAGAACGACAAAGGCGCGGCGGCGGACACTTACATCCGCGTCACCAAGGCCAAGATCGACCGTGCGGCATTGTTGAAAATCATCGACAACCCGCAGTTCGAATTCAGCGTCACGCCGAAAAATACCTACCCGCTGGCCGAGTTCCTCTACCGCGTGGGGGCGATCAAAAACAAACCGGATTCATGGAAGGATTACTTTTTCCAGGACGCCAAACCGCTGCAAGGGAGCTGACCGACATGAACGCCCCTTTGCAAGGCCACACGGTCAGCAAACCGGCCGCGGCAGCCCAGGCGCTGCTGTCGGTCGACAAGGTCAGCCTCGAATACCGCACGCCGCAACGGGTGGTGCGAGCGACCCACCAGGTGAGCTTCGAAATCGATCCGGCGGACCGCTTTGTCCTGCTCGGCCCGTCCGGTTGCGGCAAGTCGACCTTGCTCAAGGCCGCCGCCGGATTCATCCAGCCCGTCGAAGGCGAGATCCGGTTGCAAGGCCAGCGCGTCGATGCGCCGGGGCCGGACCGGATCGTGGTGTTCCAGGAATTCGATCAACTGCCGCCGTGGAAAACCGTCAAACAGAACGTGATGTTTCCGCTGCTGGCCTCCAAAACCCTCAAGCGCAAAGAGGCCGAAGAGCGGGCGCTGCACTACCTGGAGAAGGTCGGTCTGGCGGCGTTTGCCGATGCCTATCCGCATACCCTGTCGGGCGGCATGAAGGCGCGGGTCGCCATTGCCCGGGCGTTGGCCATGCAGCCGAAAATCCTCCTGATGGACGAACCCTTCGCCGCCCTCGACGCGCTGACCCGACGCAAGATGCAGGAAGAGTTGCTGCTGCTCTGGGAGGAGGTGCGCTTCACGCTGTTGTTCGTCACTCACTCCATCGAAGAGGCGCTGGTGGTGGGCAACCGGATCCTGCTGTTGTCGCCGCATCCGGGGCGGGTGCGCGCGGAAGTCCACAGCCATCAATACGATTTGCACAGCCTTGGCGGCGTTGCGTTCCAAGAGTCGGCGCGGCGTATCCATCGATTGTTGTTTGATGAAGGTCAGTCGCCGGAAACCGAGCGCGCGCTGGATTTCGCCGACATCCGCATCGCGTATTGAGCCAGTTGAGAGGAGGGCCCGATGAGCCATTTATCATCCCCGCGTGAAGAGTTCGAAATCGTCCTGCAACCGCTGACCAGTGTGCCGCTGGAGCGAGAGTTACCGCTGGGCCAGCGCCTGTGGCAACAGGGCTGGTTGCGCAAAAGCCTGATCCTGATTCTGCTCGCCGTCCTGTGGGAAGCCGTCGCCCGATATCAGAACAACGATTTGCTGTTGCCGGGTTTTCTGCAAACCAGCCATGCGCTGTATGACGGCCTGCTCAGTGGCGAGTTGTTGGGCAAGGTGTGGATTTCGCTGGTGGTGCTGGTCAAGGGGTACCTGATCGGCATCGTCCTGGCGTTCGCCCTGACCACCCTGGCGGTGTCGACCCAGTTCGGTCGTGACCTGCTCAGCACCCTGACCTCGATGTTCAACCCGCTGCCGGCGATTGCACTGCTGCCGCTGGCGCTGCTGTGGTTCGGGCTGGGGCAGAACAGCCTGATTTTCGTGCTGGTGCATTCGGTGCTCTGGGCCTTGGCGCTGAACACCTACGCCGGGTTTCTCGGCGTCTCGGAAACCCTGCGCATGGCCGGGCGCAATTACGGTCTCAAGGGCATGCGCTTCGTCCTGTTCATCCTCATTCCCGCCGCGCTGCCGTCGATCCTCGCCGGGCTGAAAATCGGCTGGGCGTTTGCCTGGCGCACGCTGATCGCCGCCGAACTGGTGTTTGGTGCCACCAGCGGCAAGGGCGGATTGGGCTGGTACATCTTTCAGAATCGCAATGAGCTGTACACCGACAAGGTGTTTGCCGGGTTGGCGGTGGTGATTTTGATTGGGCTGCTGGTGGAGAATTTGGTGTTTGATTCGCTGGAGCGGGTGACGGTGAAGCGGTGGGGGATGGTGCGGTAAGTGTATTAGTCACTATTTTGGCCCTTATCTCCGTTGTCGTATTGCCTGCGCAGGAGGGAGGCCGTCCATCCGATCCAAAGCTTCTCTGCGTACTCGAACCTGATGCCTGGGTGGTGGCGCCCCATTAACTCCTATTGGTTGGGGAAACGATGAAAGCATCCTGTGATTGTCGGTTTTCGGCGACGGCCTTTCGAACAAATTCGGGTCTTGCCTTGAGTAAACTGGTAATACATCACCTGCAGGTAGCAGAGTTGAGCGATTTAGGGGATAGACGGGGGGGCTTAGTGGCTTGACAGTTGAAGCGCCAGTCTGTGGATAAAGCTCGAAGTAAGCAGGAGGGCTGCCTGGCGGTCTGCTGAATGGAGCTTCGTACCACCCTAGGTGTGTGAAGTTTGCGCGCATGGACCGATAGCCAAGATAAGTCGAGGCCGCACCGGATACCAAACTTGTAGTGGCAAGTAATTGAGATGCCTGAGGAGCAATATCAAACATGCTTGAAAGTCCTGCAGCCACCCCCGTCACACCGGATAGTGTGCCTAAACCATTTGCGAGGGTAGCTCGTCCGCGATTGAACAATAAAGAACCAATATTCAATCCCGTTCCTACTGATGAAGCCAGGTAACCGATAGCCCCTAGCTCTCTAGTGGCGGAAAGTAAAGAAATCACTCCCCAGTGCCCCGTCGGATCCACCCGATTCACCGGATCCCCCACGCAATACATATACGCATTCAACCCACCCCCACCAAACGGACTCCAACTGTCCGGACTGTGAAAGCGCATCAATCGCGTGTTGTAGGCGCGGTAGCCGTTGCCCGGCAAGTACCAGCCGAATCTGGCTTCGCGCAATTGGCCGTTGAAACCCAGCGCCGTCGCGACTTCCTGCTGCGCAGACTGTTCGCCGTAGGCGGTATAGCCGATGGTGTTGATCTTGCCTTCGACGCTTTCGCCAATGATCGATTGGCTGCTGTTGGTCGCCAGCAGTATCACGCGTTGCCGAATGGTTTTTGCTTGAGTCATACAGCGAATTCCGCCAGGGACATCTTGGCGTTTAGTTCTACTCGCCGCGCTCACGATTGAGAACTATCAGAACTGCTAGGTCTTGGCGGCTCACACCCTGCTTGGCCGGAGCGAACCCGGTATCGACAGCCTGGCCGAAGCCGTTCGTCAGAATCAGATCGCCCTGCGGACGACGCGACAGCGGTATATGGAAGGGATGGCCGGTAGCGTCGGTGTATCCGCTGGCTGTGGCGACTGACATTAGCCTAAAGTGAGCGGAACGTTTCGGCAGTGCAGGTGAACAGAGTGGTAGTGGAGGCGCAAAGAAAAGAGCGGTTGGTCAAATCCCGGCCAGCGCCCGAGAATTTGGCAGTGTCCGACTCGAGGCAGCGAATGCTTTGGTATGGCGGCGGTTTGTTGATCCTGGTGCTGGCTATCGTGACCCGGTTATATGGCCTGACCGATGCCGCGATTTGGGGCGATGAAGGTTCCAGCCTGTTGATGAGCCGCTACACCCTGGACGGCATCTGGGCCCATGCCGCCCATGACGTCCATCCGCCGATGTATTTCATGATGCTGCACGGCTGGATCGGGCTGTTTGGCGATGGCATTTTTTCGATACGCAGTTTGAGTGCGCTGCCGGGTGTAGTGTCGGTCATGCTGGGCATGTGGCTGGTCCGCCTGATCGCCAATCCGCGCGCGGCATTGCTGGCCGGGTTGATGCTGGCGCTCCTGCCCACGGCGGTGCGCTACAGCCAGGAAGTGCGGATGTATTCGTGGCTGGGGGTGTGGCTGCTCGGCGCCACCATTGCGCTGGTGCATTGGGTCAAGCAGCCTCGCCACACCCATGCATTGGTGATCTACGCGTTGCTGATGGCCACCGCGTTCTACACCCACTATTTCACCGCGCTCTGTGTGCTCGTCCATTGGGCGTACTTGCTGGTGCTGCGCCTGAACCCGGACCAACCCTCCCATTACATCACTCGCCCGGCCTGGTGGCTGAGCAATGTGGCCATTGTGGTGCTGTTTGCTCCGTGGATCCCTGGCCTGGTCGATTTGACCCGGCACATGGAGGAGCTCAAGGCCAGCGGCGACGTGGGTTGGGAGTCGCCGGTCACCCTCAGCTCCCTGCCGTCGATGGTCTGGGATTTTCTGATCCAGGACGATGGGGATAACTTGCCCCGGCTCCTGTTCGTCGCGATGCCAGTGCTGTTGCTGAGCGTGATCCTGCTGACGGTCTGGCGTGATCGCAGCCGCTATCGCTGGAGTGCGCTGCTGGCGCTCTACACCGTGCTGCCGTTGTTGCTGGTTTATGGGGTTTCGTTTATTTCGCCGGTGTTCATCGAGCGTTATTTGAACGCCTATGCGTTGGGTCTGCCGCTGATCATGGCGCTGGCCATCGACCGCTTGCTGGGCGGCTTTCGGGTATTGGCGCTCGGGTTGCTGGTGCTCTTTGTCGGCGCCGAGCTGGTCGGGCTGAAAACCAATGCCACGGTGGATGTGAATGACCAGACCAGTGTAATGGTCGAGTTCGTCAACCAGCACTACGTGGCCGGTGACCGAATCGTTATCAGCGACATGCTCTGGTACATGAGCTACGTCTACTACAACCGCACCGACACGGAACCGCTGCTCTACACCCCGCCCCTGGCCAACGGAACATCCAGCCGCCCGAATGATTATGGCTTTGGCACGCTGGTCAACGGTGATGCGCCAAGGATCTACCTCGACCAGCTCAGTCAACTGCCCAGGGGAACCGGTCGCGTGTGGTTGATCAGCACGGCGGATCAACCCGACGAATTCGCCCCGCTGCCCGGCGGTTGGCAGAAAGTCGCCGAGACCGCTGCCGGGAACACTCGGGCACGGTTGTTTGTCATGGCGGGTGAGTGACGGTGCTCAAGATTTCGACGACAGGTCCGCCATGCCCTTGAGCAGCTCGATCGGCAGTGGGAAGACGATGGTCGAACTCTTGTCGCCGGCGATCGAGCTGAGCGTCTGCATGTAGCGCAGTTGCATGGCCCCCGGCTGGCGGCCGAGCATTTCAGCGGCCTGCATGAGTTTTTCCGAGGCCTGCAATTCGCCTTCGGCGTGGATCACCTTGGCCCGGCGCTCACGCTCCGCTTCGGCCTGTTTGGCAATGGCGCGAATCATCGATTCATTGAGGTCCACGTGCTTGATTTCGACATTGGCCACTTTGATGCCCCATGCATCGGTCTGGGCGTCGAGCACTTGCTGGATATCGAGATTCAGCCGTTCGCGCTCGGCCAGCAGCTCGTCGAGTTCGTGCTTGCCCAGCACCGCGCGCAAGGTGGTTTGCGCCAACTGGCTGGTGGCCATCAGGAAGTCCTCGACCTGGATAATCGCCTTCTGTGGGTCGAGCACGCGGAAGTACAGCACGGCATTGACCTTGACCGAGACGTTGTCGCGGGTGATCACGTCTTGCGGCGGGACGTCGAGCACCACGGTGCGCAAGTCGACGCGAACCATTTGCTGAACCACCGGAATCAACAGAATCAGGCCCGGGCCTTTGACCTGCCAGAAGCGTCCGAGCTGGAACACCACCCCGCGTTCGTATTCACGCAGGATGCGGAAGGTCGAACCGGCCAGCGCGATCAGCAGTAACAGCAGCGCGGCAAAACCCAATTGCAGACCCATGACTATTCTCCCGCCGGCACCGCGTCAGTCGCGGCCACTTTCAGCATTAATCCCTTGCGCGACACCACGCGTACCTTTTGCCCGATCTGCAGGGGCTTGGCGCTCGATACTTGCCAGCATTCGCCCTGTAAATGCACCCAGCCGTGGCAGGCATCGTCGGCCTGCAATGACGTGATCGGGGTCACACTGCCGACCAGCACGGCATCGCCGCTGATGGTGTGGCGCGGGCGGGTCTTCAGGGCGCGGATCAGCAGGAACGCCAGCAGCAGTGCACTGATCAGGCCCAACACAATCATCAACGGAGCGGGCAGTTCGGCATTGGTCAGGATCAGCGCACCGATCACGAACATCACGATTCCACCCAGGCCAATCACGCCGTAATTGGGCAGGGCCGCCTCGGCGATCAGGAACGCGAGGCCGAAGGTGATCAACCAGACGCCGGCGGGATTGGTCGCCGGTAGCCCGACAGTGTCTGCGGCGAAGGCCGATGCGCTCAACGCCAATAGCAGTGCAACGGTGCAACAGCGCGTGTTCACGTCACCCTCCGGGAGAGTCGTGGGCGGTTCTGTATACAGTTTAGTTGACCGTTTGGTTGTATGAATTTTGTTCAGATGTCGACGTGTCCAATGGGCGGATTTCCCACCGGATTGGCCCGGCGGGCCTAGACTTTCACTACGTGGAAAAGCGTCAACCATCGTCCGCCAGACGTTGTTGCGGACACCGAGGTGCATCATGCGTATGGCAAGAACCGTGCAGAGAAGCCTGGAAAAGGCGCAATGCGAATATGAGATCGTCACCCACCCTCACTCGGCCAGTAGCCTGGAAACGGCGCGAGTCGCGGGCATTCCTGCCGAGCGGGTGGCCAAGTCGGTCATCCTCGACGACCACCACGGCCATTACCTGATGGCCGTGTTGCCCGCCAGTCGCCACCTGGACCTGAGCAAAGTCCGCAGCAGCGGCGAATGGCAGGTCTCCCGGGAAAGCAATCTGCCGCACCTGTTCGATGACTGCGAACGCGGCGCCGTGCCTGCTCTGGGTGAGGCTTATGGGCTGGACGTGGTCATCGATCCGCTGCTGACCCGGCAAAAAGACATCTATCTGGAAGCCGGCAATCACATCAACCTGCTGCACATGGACATGCCGCAGTTCCTGAAAATGGTGCCGCATGCCGAGGTGCGGGAGTTGAGTCATTGAGTTTCGCGACGCCAGTGCCGCCGTCAATCGCGGGCAAGCCTCGCTCCCACAGTGATTGATTTGAGCCGCAGATTTGTGATCAACACTGAACCTGTGGGAGCGGGCTTGCCCGCGATTGACCGCGCAGCGGTCACCCATTCAAGCCTTCCCCAAGGAGCCAGCCATGGAAAACCCGACCCACAGCCTCCCATCGCTATTCAAACAACTCGGCCTGCCCGACGACGCCGAAAGCATCGATAAATTCATCGCCACCCATTCGCCGCTCAAACCGGAACTGCACCTGGCGGATGCGTTCTTCTGGACCCAGAGCCAGGCGGATTTTCTGCGCGACGATATTCTGGAGGATGCCGATTGGGCGGAGGTGGTGGATCAGCTGGATGTGATGTTGAGGAAGGGGCGGGGAGCATAGGAAATCTGATGGGAGGCAGTTTGCCAGATTGCTCACTTGGAAAAAACAGACCAGAATTACGACCTTATTTGAGGTCTTAATTATGCAAAGTGTTCTGGCCGACATGGCTGTCAGTGTGTCCGAATTAAAGAAAAACCCGACTGCCGTTTTAAATGGCGCCCACGGCGGGCCTGTCGCGGTGCTCAATCACAATCGAGTCATGGGCTATATGGTCCCTGCCGATGTGTTCGAGGCCATGATGGAGCGCCTTGATGACCTTTCGCTGGCGGAAATCGTTCGTTCTCGTCGTCATGAAACACCGGTCCCGGTAAGCCTGGATGACTTATAAGCTCGAATTCCTGCCATCTGCACGCAAGGAATGGGACAAGCTTGGACATACGTTGCGCGAGCAATTCAAAAAGAAGCTGGCAGAGCGACTCGAATTGCCTCGAATTCCGGCTGACGCACTTCATGGCATGCCTGATTGCTACAAAATCAAACTTAAGTCTTCGGGTTACCGATTGGTCTACGAGGTTATCGATGATCGCGTAGTCGTTTCTGTCGTAGCGGTCGGGAAACGTGAACGTAGTGAAGTCTATGAGCGAGCCAAAAAACGCTAACAGGCATGAATTTGTTTCAAAACTTGACGGAAAAACCTCTCCAATGCCATATTGATAGTTAGCAAACTAACAGTGTGTATTCTCTCCCGTGCCGAATAACCTCGACGCTCTCCAGATGAACATCAGCAGCTCCATGGTGGTGGCCGCCAGGCATTGGCGGAAGATCTGCCAGAGCACACTGGTCAACTATGGAATTTCCGAAGCCTGTGCCGTGCCGTTGCTGATGATCGGGCGCCTGGGTGAGGGTGTGCGTCAGGTGACGGTGGCGCAGGCGGCAGGGATGGAGAGTCCGTCCCTGGTGCGTTTGCTCGATCAGCTGTGTCATGCCGGCTACGTCTGTCGCACCGAGGATGCCCAGGATCGCCGCGCCAAATGCCTGAGCCTTACCGACAGCGGCCGGACACTGGTGCAAGCCGTCGAAGTTGAACTGGTGCGCCTGCGCAATGAGGTGCTCGAGGGCATTGATCAGCGCGATCTGGAAGCCACGTTGCGTGTCTTGAAGGCCTTTGAGTTGGCCGTTCCGTTTCCGGTGGTCAACCCTTGAACGGCTTTTTTACCGGCATGCCCCCGGCGCGGGACTGGTTCTTTGGCGTGCGCACGTTCGCCGCCTCGATGATTGCGCTCTACATCGCCTTGCTCATGCAAATGCCGCGTCCTTACTGGGCGATGGCCACGGTGTATATCGTTTCCAGCCCGTTTGTCGGCCCCACCAGTTCCAAGGCGCTGTACCGCGCAGTGGGCACTTTTCTCGGCGCTGCGGCGGCGGTTTTTTTCGTGCCGATGTTTGTCCAGAGCCCCTATGTGCTGGTGCTGGTCATTGCGCTGTGGACCGGGATTCTGCTGTTTCTGTCCCTGCACCTGCGCACCGCCAACAACTACGCCTTGATGCTCGCCGGTTACACCTTGCCGCTGATCGCCCTGCCGGTGGTGAATAACCCGTTGGCGGTTTGGGACGTGGCCGAGGCGCGCACGGAGGAGATCTTCCTCGGTATCGCCGTGGCGGCGGTCGTCGGCGCGATGTTCTGGCCGCGGCGGCTGGCCCCGGTGTTCAACGATTCGGTGAGCAAATGGTTTGCCGATGCCTCGACCTACAGCCTGCAATTCCTCAGTCGCCAGGTGCAGCCCGGCGAAATCAGTGCGTTGCGTGCGGCGATGGTGACGACTTTCAACAGCCTGGAACTGATGATCGGCCAGTTGCCCCACGAAGGCGCGCGGCCGCAAACGGTGCGCAATACCAAGGAACTGCGCGGGCGGATGATTCATCTGCTGACCGTAGTCGACGCCCTTGACGATGCGCTCTACGCCCTGGAACGGCGCACCCCCGAACTTGTGGATAAATTCGCGCCACTCCTCGGCGCCGCCAGCGAATGGCTGCAACACAAGGACGCGGACATCCATCGTTGGCAGGCGCTGAAAGACCAGCTCGAAGCCCTGCAACCCAGTGCCGAGGCGCTGCAGGATCGCAAGCAGCTGCTGTTCTCCAACGCGCTGTACCGCCTCGGCGAGTGGATTGATCTGTGGCAGGACTGCCGCAGTCTGCAAATCGCCATCCAATGCGAAAACCTGGACAGTTGGCGCGCGGTGTATCGGCATTGGCGCCTCGGGCGGCTGTCGCCCTTTCTGGATCGCGGCCTGATGCTTTATTCAGCGGCGTCCACCGTCACCGCGATCATCGTCGCCTCCGTGCTGTGGATTCTGCTGGGCTGGACCGACGGCGGCGCCGCGGTGATTCTGGCGGCGGTGGCGTGCAGCTTCTTCGCCTCGATGGACGACCCCGCACCGCAGATATACCGGTTCTTTTTCTGGACGGCGATGTCGGTGTTGTTCGCCAGCCTTTACCTGTTTCTGGTGCTGCCCAACCTGCACGATTTCCCGATGCTGGTGCTGGCGTTCGCCGTGCCGTTCATCGTCGTCGGTACCCTGACGGTCAAGCCGCAGTTTTACCTGGGCATGTTGCTGACGCTGGTCAACACCTCGTCCTTCATCAGTATTCAGGGCGCGTATGACGCGGACTTCCTCAGCTTTGCCAACTCCAATCTGGCCGGCCCCGTGGGTTTGCTGTTTGCATTCGTCTGGACCCTGATCGCCCGGCCCTTCGGCGCCGAGCTGGCGGCCAAGCGTCTGACCCGTTTCAGCTGGCGCGACATTGTCGGCCTGTCCGAGCCCGCCACGCTGGCCGAGCACCGGCACCTGGGTGTGCAGATGCTCGACCGCTTGATGCAGCATTTGCCGCGTCTGGCCATGACCGGCCAGGACACCGGCATCGCCCTGCGGGAAGTCCGCGTGGCGTTGAACATGCTCGACCTGCTCGCCTACGCGCCGCGTATCGACGGGACGCCGAACGCGCTGCTGCGTCAGGTGGTGGCCGAGGTTGGCGAATACTTCAAGGCGTGTCTCAAGGCTGGCGAGCGCTTGCCCGCGCCGAGCCCGTTGCTGATGACCATGGACCGTACCCGTCGCGCGCTTGGCGGTGCGGGCGATGACGAAACCCGCCTGCATCTGTTGCACGCCTTGAGTGGCTTGCGCCTGGCGTTGTTGCCCGGCGTCGAATTTGTCGGGTCCGCCGAGCTCGAAGAACCGCTTCCCCATGGGATCGATGGAGCGCCCTTATGATTGGTGATCTGGATCTGAGCGGGGTGTTCCTGCCCACGCTGCTGGTGCTGATGGGCATTACGTATGTGTTGTTTCTGTTGGTGCACGGGGTGCTCACGCGCCTGCACTTTTACCGTCTGGTCTGGCACCGGGCATTGTTTAACGTGGCTCTCTACGCCTTGCTGCTTGGCGTCGTGGACTCACTCAGTCGATACCTGATGACATGAAAAAACCTTTATTGACCATCGGCCGCGTGGTCCTGACCCTGTTGATCGTGAGCTTCGCCGTGGTCGTGGTCTGGCGCATGGTGATGTATTACATGTTTGCCCCCTGGACCCGCGACGGCCACATCCGCGCCGACATCGTGCAGATCGCCCCGGACGTCTCCGGGTTGATCCAGCAAGTGGACGTGCGCGACAACCAGCCGGTCAAGCGCGGCCAGGTGCTGTTCAGCATCGATCAGGACCGGTTCAAACTGGCCCTGCGCCAGGCGAAAGCCGCAGTCGCCGACCGCGAGGAAACCCTGGCCCAGGCCCAGCGTGAAGCCAAGCGCAACAAGGGCCTGGGTAATCTGGTGCCCGCCGAACAGCTGGAAGAAAGCCAGTCCAAAGTCGCCCGCGCCCAAGTGGCGTTGATGGAAGCCCAGGTGGCAGTGGACAGTGCCCAGCTCAACCTCGACCGCTCGGTGATTCGCAGCCCGGTGGACGGTTACGTCAACGATCGTGCGCCGCGCACCCAGGAGTTTGTCAGTGCTGGGCGGCCGGTACTGTCCATCGTCGACAGCAATTCGTTTCACATCGACGGCTATTTCGAAGAAACCAAACTGGACGGCATCCATGTCGGTCAGAGCGTCGACATCCGGGTGATCGGTGACCGCGCGCGCCTGCGTGGCCACGTGGAAAGCATCGTCGCCGGTATCGAAGACCGCGACCGCACCAGTGGCAACAACCTGTTACCCAACGTCAACCCGGCGTTCAGTTGGGTGCGCCTGGCGCAGCGGATTCCGGTGCGAATTGCCTTCGATGACGTTCCGGCGGATTTCCGCATGATCGCCGGGCGCACCGCGACCGTATCGATCATCGACGACCAGGTCCGGGAGCCGGCGCAATGAGCAAAGCCTCGGGTTTGGCGGTCGCCGGGTTAGGCCTGTTGCTGTCGGCGTGTCAGGTGGTCGGGCCGGACTATCACCTGCCGGAGGCGGCGGCCATCCACCGTGAGGACTTGCAGGGCGAGCTGGCGGTGGAGGGCAAGCCGGTGGTCTCGGCGCCGGTGCCTGCCGATTGGTGGCGCCTGTATCGGGACCCGCGCCTGGATCAACTGGTGCAGCAGGCCATGGCCTCCAACACTGATCTGCGCGTGGCGGCGGCCAGTCTGTTGCGCGCGCGTGCGCAAGTCGACGAGGCCGAGGCGGCCGGTGGCTGGAGCGGCGGCGTGAAAATGGGCGCCGAACGTTTGCAGGAGTCCGGCCAGGCCTTCCTGTTGCCGGAAAAGGTGCCGGTGGCCAACATCGGCGATATCGGTATTTCCGCGTCGTACCAGTTCGACCTGTTCGGTACGCTGCAGCGCGGCATCGAAGCGGCCAAGGCCAATGCCGATGCCACCCAGGCCGCCGCCGATACCGCACGCATCACCTTGGTAGCCGATGTCGTGCGCGCTTACACCCAAGTCTGCGCGGCCAACGAAGAGCGGGAGATTGCCCAGCACTCGCTCGACCTGCAATCCCAGAGCACTACACTGATCCAGCGCTTGCGCGATGCCGGACGCGGCGACGAAACCCAGGTCACGCGTTCGCAAACCCAATTCAAGTCATTGCGTGCCGACATGCCACGTTATGAGGCGGCGCGTCAGGCCGGGCTGTTCCGTTTATCGATGCTGCTGGCCAAACCGGTGGATCAATTACCGGCGGGCACCGCGACCTGCGCCGAACTGCCGAAAATCGCGCAACTGGTGCCCGTGGGCGATGGCGCAGCGTTGCTCAAGCGTCGTCCCGACGTGCGGCAGGCCGAGCGCCGACTGGCCGCCGCAACCGCTGGCATCGGCATCGCCACGGGCGAGCTGTACCCGAACATCAGCATCGGCGCGACCATCGGCACCGTCGGCATCCTCGGTGATCTCGGCGAGCCCTCCACCAATCGCTGGGGCTTCGGACCGTCGCTGACCTGGACCGTACCGTCCAACGGCACCCGCGCACGCATCCGTGAGGCCGAAGCCACGACCCAGGGCGTGTTGGCGCACTTCGACGGCGTTGTACTCAACGCCATTCGCGAAACCCAGACCGCCCTGACCCAGTACTCAGCGCTGCTGCAACGCCGCGATGCCCTGGCCGATGCCGAGCAATCGGCGAAACTGGCGGCCGACCAGACCCACCGCTTCTTCCAGGCTGGCCGCGCGTCGTTCCTGGCGGACCTGCAAGCGACGCGCACCTACACCGACGTCACGGCGCAACTGGCGACGGCGAACACGCAAGTTGCCATGAGCCAGATCGATTTGTTCCTCGCCCTGGGCGGTGGTTGGGAAAGCGGACGAACGCAAGCGTCGAACTCCAGCAAACCCTGAGGCCGTTGCTATGCTTTGAAGTGTTGGAGGGGCGTTGGAGCAAAGCGCCCTTGCTTCGCACAAGGCTCGCGCAGGTCATGGGGAAACCAATAATGAAAAACCCTTATGCTCTCGGTTTCTGGTGCGCCGTCGTGGCGTTGGTGCTGCTTTCGGCCACCTATTTCTACGGCATCATGCTGACCCTCCAGATCGACAAGGCTCTGGTGTTTCTCGACAGCGCCACCGCGCTGATTGCCGTGATGTCCATCGCGGTAGTGGCCTGGGCTTCGGTCCAGAACCAGCGAACCAAAAAAAGACAACTCGAACAAGGCAAGACCCTGGTGCTGATCTGGGACACCAAGGTCGCGCTGCGTCGTGTCGAAACGGTGTTCGATCGCTATTTCTGGGGCAGCTACTGGCAACCGGGGCGCACGTTTCAGGAAGTCATGGGCGAACTGACCGGCACGCCGCTGGAAAAGAGCCTGGAGACCTTGAAAAAGCAATGCCTGGAGCTCGACAAGCAAGTGGCCGACGACGGCTGGCACTGGCTCAACAATGCGCGAGAACTGGCCGATGTCGCCACCGCCATGGCCCGCGAACGCTATCAGCTGGATTTCTGCGACCCGCGGGGGGAAGTGATGGGCGGGGCGGTGATCAATCGCGACTTTGAAGTGTTGGTGTACACCTGGACTGCGCGGCTCAAGACCTTTGATCACCAGCTCGATGAGATCGAGGTTCAGTATTCCTGATTCTGTGTCGTCAGGTCTGACGCCATCGTCGGAACGCCATCGCGAGCAAGCTCGCTCCCACAGGAGTTCGC
Organism: Pseudomonas moorei; assembly: GCF_008801475.1. Taxonomy (GTDB): domain Bacteria; phylum Pseudomonadota; class Gammaproteobacteria; order Pseudomonadales; family Pseudomonadaceae; genus Aquipseudomonas; species Aquipseudomonas moorei. Next base: position 24,042 of record NZ_VZPP01000005.1, read on the forward strand.
ATTCCAATGTGGGAGCGAGCCTGCTCGCGATGGCAATCGCATGGACATCGAATACTTACCTGCATACGCAGCCCCATAGACACTCTTTCACCTTTAATCCTTGGGCCGTCCATCGCGCCTGATGCTACTCTGCATCCCACTTTCAGCGCTGTCGCGACCGCAACCCGCCATGGGTTCAGGGAAGACGACTACACCTTAAACAACGGACATTGATTGGGTCATTCATGAATAAATCTGCAGGCGTGCTTCTGGGAATCGTCGTTGCCATCGGTGCTATCAGCGCTGGCGGTGCCTGGTACACCGGCACCAAGATTGAAGGGGTGGTGAACGCCTCCCTGGCTGACGCCAACCAGCAACTGCAAGCCGCGCTGGTCGGTCATAAAGGTACGGCGTCACTGGAACTGGTATCGCTGGAGCGCCACGTGTTCAGCAGCACCGCGCACTATCGCCTCAAGGGCGAGGGTGAAATGTTCGGCGAGGAGCCGGTCGAGCTGCTGTTTGTCGACCATATCGAACACGGTCCGCTGCCATTCTCGCGCCTGGTATCGCTGAAATGGTTGCCGGTCATGGCCACCAGTCACTACGAACTGGAAAAGACACCGCTCACCGAAAAATGGTTTGCCGCCGCCAAGGATGTCTCTCCGCTCAAAGGCGTGGTCAACATCGGCTACGACAATTCCACCAATGGCACGCTGGAAATGCTGCCGTTGGAAACGGCACTGGATGACAAGTCCAGCCTGAAGTTTTCCGGCCTGAAGCTCGATGTCGCTGCCAGCGCCCAGGCGCAGAAGGTCAAGGCCGACGGCTACATGGACAGCCTGAAGCTGATCACCGTTTCCGAAGATCAGGCACCGGTGCAGGTTGAATTGAACGGCCTGACCCTGGCCAGCAACCTGACCAAAAGCACCTACGGCTATTACACCGGCGAGAACACCGTCTCGCTGAGCAACAGCCAGACCACGTTCGGTCCCAAACAGTCAGTGCTGGGGCTCAAGAGTTTCGAAATGAAGAACCAGACCGAAGAATCGGGCACCAGCGCCTCCGGACGTGCCGATTACAAGGTGGGTGAAGTGTCCTTGAACGGCAAGGCGGTCGGTTCGGCACAGATGGCGATGAGCCTGAAGAACCTCGACATTCCGGCAACGATGTCGCTGATGCAGATTTACCAGAGCAAGCTGCAACCTTACGAGCAGCTCGCCGCCGAGGCCGCCGAGGCGGGTCAGCCGGTGCCGGAACTGAAGCTGACCGACGCCGAAGAGACGCAACTGAAAACCGGTCTGGAGCAATTGCTGGCGGCGGGCCCGCAGGTGGCCCTGGAAAATCTCTCGTTCAAGACCACCAACGGCGAAAGCCGCGCCAACCTGGTGCTGGATCTGACCAAGCCGCAATCGATCGAATTGCCGACCGACCAACTGATCAGGCAGTTGATTGCGCTGTTGGACATCAATGTCCAAGTGTCCAAGCCAATGCTGGTTGATGTGTTCACCGTGCAATCGCAAATCGACGGCCAGACCGATGCCAAGCTGATCGCCGATCAGGCCACCGCCACTGCAGACATGTTTGGCAGCATGGCCGTCGGCTCGCAACTGGCGAAACTGGATGGAAGCAACATTGTCAGCAAACTGCACTACGCCAACAATCAGGTCGAGTTCAACGGCCAGAAAATGACCGTCGAAGAATTTGTCGGTTTCGTCATGAGCAAATTTGCTGGCGCAGGCGAGGTTCAATAAAACCGCAATCCTTCAGGAAACGCCCGGCCTCTGCGCAATGCAGGCGCCGGGCGTTTTGCTTTCTGTGGTTGATGCGGTCGATCCTATCCTCATCACCGTGTTCAGATACGGCTGTAGGACGGCATTTGAGATGCACTGCTTCATTTAAAAAAAACGGCGCAATTGTTCAAGGTTGCGCCAAATCCTGGTGCCACCCTATGAAAGCTCCAGCTATAGTTTGCACGCCGACGACGGCCCCACCCGCACAAGGTACTCCGGCATGACCCGATTGACCTCTCTGAACCCTTGGCTAGTGGCCATAGCAGTCGCCCTTTGCGTGCAATTGCCGGCGCAAGCGGCACAGGCGACCCAGGAGCGTTTTACCCTGAACATCCCAGGCGTGTCGGATGACCGTTTGTTCACGTCTGCCGCTGCCAGCGATGCCCCGGGCTGCGGCGGGCACAATATCTCACCCGCCCTGAGCTGGAATGCCGGCCCGACCGGTACGCTCAGTTACGCCATCGTCATGCACGATCCGGATGGCCAGAAAGGGCAGGGTGTCGATCACTGGGTGCATTACGGCATCAAAGCCACGACCCGCCAGATTGCATCCGGCGTCGGCGCAAAAGCCACGCTTGAAGGTGTGGCCGGCATCAACAGCAAAGGCACGGCCGGTTACGTCGGCCCTTGCCCGCCAGCTGGCGACAGCGCGCACCACTACATCATCCAGATCTACGCCCTGGACCTCGCCCCGGACGCATTGCCGGCAGGCCTGACCCGTGCGCAGCTGCTGGAAAGAATCAACGGTCATGTGCTGAAAAACAGCAGCGTGGTCCGGCGTTACCACCGCTGAAGCCTGATCATCTCGGCGGCTTTGCAGAAAGCTGAAGTGCGCGGCCTTCCGGGGATTTGGCATCCCTCCCCGAAAGCGCGCACTATCAGCCTGTAGTCGATGCGTTGGAGGATGCCGTGACAAAAAAAATCGACCGCATCGCCCAAATGCTCAACTGCCCGGAAAAGGGCGAGGAACTACGGCGAGCGATTACCGAGAGTCGCAAGGATTTTCTGCTGAATCAGCCGGACGAAGACATTGTTGAAGACGACATGCTCGAAGATGAAGTATTCGAGGATGACGAGGACGATGATGAATACGACGAGTTTGATTGGACGACGGAATGAGAAAACCGCTTAGGCGGTTTTTTTGTGCCCGCAAAAAAGCCCCAGACCCCTAAGGCCTGAGGCTTTCTTGTTTCTACGTATGGTGTCCAGGCGGGATTCGAACCCACGCCCCTGCCTTCGTAGTCCCGAAAGCCAATATTCAGAATCAAAGTCGAAATTGCCGGTAATCCTTCGGCGTATAGAAAAACGAACAAAGCTGTTCAGTATTTTATTCAAGCGGTCGATACAGCTCGTGTCAATCAACAATAACGCCTTCGTGGACACGACCCGTTATGAATAAAAACCTCCGATTCAGCCACAAGATCCTCATTGTGGCGTCGCTGATCGTGGTAGCCGCCTTCGCGCTATTCACGCTGTACAACGACTACCTCCAGCGCAACGCCATTCGCAAGGATCTGGAAAACAACCTCCATGAAATGGGCGACATGACGGCGGCCAACATCAAGAACTGGTTTGACGGTCGCACGTTGCTGGTTGAAAACCTGGCGCAAAACGCGGCCTTGAACCCACAGATGGCCAGCATCACCACGTTGATGGCACAGAAAACCCTGGTGTCGAGCTTCCCCAGTACCTACGTCGGTACCGCAGCAGGCGAGTTCGCCATCCTGCCTGATGCGAAGATGCCGGATGGGTACGATGCTCGCACACGCCCCTGGTACAAGCTTGCCGAGGCCAGCAATACCGTCGCCATGACCGAGCCTTACGTCGAGATGGCCACTAACACGCTGGTGGTCTCCATGGTGGCGGCCATTCGCAAGTCAGGGCAGACCGTCGGCGTGGTCGGCGGTGATGTGAGCTTCGGTGCGCTGGTCGACATCATCGACAAACTGGATCTGAGCGGCGTGGGTTACGCCTTCATGGTCAGCTCCGATGGCAAGGTGTTGGTCCACCCCGACAAAAACATGCAGATGAAGACCCTGAGCGACCTCTTCCCGCAGGGCACGCCACGGATCAACGGCGAGTTGACCGAAGTCCAGGCCAATGGCCAGACCCGCATCGTCACTTTCGCCCCGATCAAGGGCTTGCCTTCGGTGAACTGGTACATCGGCTTGTCCATCGACAAGGACAAGGCCTTTTCCAGGCTCAGTGAATTCCGCGCCTCGGCTGTGATTGCCACCGTGATCGCCGTAGTCTTCATCATTGCCCTGCTGGGCATGCTGATTCGTCTGCTGCTGCAACCTCTGCAGGCCATGAGCAAGGCTATGGAAGATATCGCCGAAGGTGAAGGCGACCTGACCAAGCGCCTGGTCATTCACACCCAGGACGAGTTCGGCATTCTCGGGAACGCCTTCAACCGCTTCGTGGAACGGATTCACACCTCGATCCGCGAAGTGTCGTCGGCCACCGAGCAGGTCAACGAAGTGGCCCTGCGTGTCGTGAGTGCATCGAACGCTTCGATGGCCAACTCCGACGAGCAGGTCAACCGTACCAGCAGCGTTGCCGCCGCGATCAATCAACTGGGGGCTGCCGCCCAGGAAATCGCACATAACGCCGCGCAAGCTTCGCAACACGCAAGCTCCGCTCGCCACTTGGCCGAAGAAGGCCAGCAAGTGGTCAATCGCAACATTGAGGCCATGAGCCGCCTCTCGGACCTGATCGTCACCTCCAGTTCGCACATCGAAACGCTGAACAGCAAGACCGTGAACATCGGTCAGATCCTCGAAGTGATCACCAGCATCTCTCAGCAAACCAACCTGCTGGCGCTCAACGCGGCAATCGAAGCGGCGCGTGCAGGCGAGGCGGGACGTGGCTTTGCTGTGGTAGCTGACGAAGTTCGCAATCTGGCCCATCGCACCCAGGAATCGGCGCAGCAAGTGCAGAACATGATCGAGGAGCTGCAAATCGGCGCCCGTGAATCGGTCAATACGATGGGCGAAAGCCAACGCCATAGCCAGGACAGCGTGTCGATTGCCAATCAGGCGGGCGAGCGTCTGGGCAGCGTGACCCAGCGCATCGGAGAAATCGACGGGATGAACCAGTCGGTGGCCACTGCCACTGAAGAGCAGACGGCCGTGGTTGACTCGATCAACATGGACATCAATGAGATCAACACGCTGAACCAGGAAGGCATGGAGAACCTGCAATTCACCTTGCGCGCCTGCTCGGACCTGGAACAGCAGGCCAGCCGCTTGAAGCATTTGGTGGGCAGCTTCCGGATCTGATGAGTTCCAAGGACAACAAAAAAGCCCCAGACCTCGCGGTCTGGGGCTTTCTCGTTCTTGCGTATGGTGCACCAGGCGGGATTCGAACCCACGACCCCTGCCTTCGGAGGGCAGTACTCTATCCAGCTGAGCTACTGGTGCAATGCGGGCGCCATGATACTCATATGCACCGCAGGCGTCCATGCTGCTGAATCGTCTGCGTTTTTCCAAAGCGTAACCTGTGTTTGCTACGTTGATCAGAAAAACGCAGCAAAAAAGTCGATTTCGTTCTTTTTTTCGAACGCCCTATTGTCCTTTACCCCCTTTGATCCTAGGATTCGTTTGAGATTTCAAACGCTCTTGTCTGGGTGCTGAACCGCACGAATCCAATACGTGCGCTATTTATGTGCTTCAGCCCGGTGAATGATTTCCCTGACGGCAGCCTACTGAGGCGCCTTTCTACAATCATAATTTGCTCCGCATCCATTGCGGTGCTGTTAAGGAAAGCCGACATGCAGCTTAAAGACACCCAGTTGTTCCGCCAGCAAGCCTTCATCGATGGCGCTTGGGTTGATGCGGACAATGGTCAGACGATCAAGGTCAACAACCCGGCAACGGGCGAAATTCTGGGTACTGTGCCGAAGATGGGCGCTGCCGAAACCCGTCGTGCCATCGAAGCCGCTGACAAAGCGCTGCCGGCCTGGCGTGCACTGACCGCCAAAGAGCGTGCGGGCAAACTGCGTCGCTGGTTCGAACTGATGATCGAGAACCAGGACGACCTGGCTCGCCTGATGACTATGGAACAAGGCAAGCCATTGGCCGAAGCCAAGGGCGAAATCGTTTACGCCGCTTCCTTCATCGAGTGGTTCGCCGAAGAAGCCAAGCGCATCTACGGTGACGTGATTCCGGGCCACCAGCCAGACAAGCGCCTGATCGTGATCAAGCAGCCAATCGGCGTGACCGCTGCCATCACCCCGTGGAACTTCCCGGCCGCGATGATCACCCGTAAGGCCGGCCCGGCTCTGGCCGCCGGTTGCACCATGGTGCTCAAGCCTGCTTCGCAAACGCCGTTCTCCGCCTTCGCCCTGGCTGAACTGGCCCAGCGTGCCGGTATCCCGGCTGGCGTGTTCAGCGTGGTTTCCGGCAGCGCCGGCGACATCGGCACCGAGCTGACCAGCAACCCGATCGTGCGCAAATTGTCCTTCACCGGTTCGACCGAAATCGGTCGTCAACTGATGGCCGAATGCGCCAAGGACATCAAGAAAGTGTCCCTGGAACTGGGCGGCAACGCTCCGTTCATCGTGTTCGACGATGCGGACCTGGATAAGGCCGTCGAAGGCGCGATCATTTCCAAGTACCGCAACAACGGCCAGACCTGCGTCTGCGCCAACCGTCTGTACATCCAGGATGCGGTCTACGACGCCTTCGCCGAGAAGCTGAAAGTGGCTGTGGCCAAGCTGAAGATCGGCAACGGTCTGGAAGCCGGCACCACCACTGGCCCGCTGATCGACGAAAAAGCCGTGGCCAAGGTGCAGGAGCACATCGCTGACGCCGTTGCCAAAGGTGCCACCGTACTGTCCGGCGGCAAGCCGATGGAAGGTAACTTCTTCGAGCCGACCATCCTGACCAACGTCCCGAACAACGCGGCCGTGGCCAAGGAAGAAACCTTCGGCCCATTGGCACCGCTGTTCCGCTTCAAAGACGAAGCCGATGTGATCGCGATGTCCAACGACACCGAGTTCGGCCTGGCCTCGTACTTCTATGCGCGTGACCTGGGTCGAGTGTTCCGTGTGGCTGAAGCCCTGGAATACGGCATGGTCGGCGTCAACACCGGGCTGATCTCCAACGAAGTCGCGCCGTTCGGCGGCATCAAGGCCTCGGGCCTGGGCCGTGAAGGCTCCAAGTACGGCATCGAAGATTACCTGGAAATCAAATACCTCTGCCTGGGCATCTAAGCCCGGCAAGGCATTGCTTCAAACGCAAAGGGCACGAGAGCGCTGACCCTTTGCGTGCTTCAAACGGAATTTTCTCTGTGGCGGGGAACGCTGTGGCAGTCGATCATCGCATGCTGCCCTGGTTGCCTCCTCGCTGCTTAATCCTTGAATCACGCCGACCGATGAGCGGCGAATGAGGAATGTATGAGCAAGACTAACGCTTCTTTGATGGCCCGCCGTACCGCTGCAGTTCCACGTGGCGTAGGCCAGATTCACCCGATCTTCGCCGAGTCCGCGAAGAACGCTACCGTGACCGACGTTGAAGGTCGCGAGTTCATCGACTTCGCCGGCGGTATCGCCGTGCTGAACACCGGCCACGTGCACCCGAAAATCATCGCTGCCGTGACCGAGCAACTGAACAAGCTGACCCACACCTGCTTCCAGGTACTGGCCTACGAGCCGTACGTGGAACTGTGCGAAAAAATCAACGCCAAGGTGCCGGGTGATTTCGCCAAGAAAACCCTGCTGGTCACCACCGGTTCCGAAGCCGTGGAAAACGCCGTGAAAATCGCTCGCGCCGCCACTGGCCGTGCCGGCGTGATCGCCTTCACCGGCGCTTACCACGGTCGCACCATGATGACCCTGGGCCTGACCGGTAAAGTCGTGCCTTACTCGGCCGGCATGGGCCTGATGCCAGGCGGCATCTTCCGCGCGCTGTACCCGAACGAACTGCATGGTGTGAGCATCGACGATTCGATCGCTTCCATCGAGCGCATCTTCAAGAACGACGCCGAGCCGAAAGACATCGCGGCCATCATCATCGAGCCTGTACAGGGTGAAGGTGGTTTCTACGTCGCGCCGAAAGAATTCATGAAGCGTCTGCGTGCCCTGTGCGACCACCACGGTATCCTGCTGATCGCGGACGAAGTACAGACTGGCGCTGGCCGTACCGGTACGTTCTTCGCCATGGAACAGATGGGCGTTGCTGCCGACCTGACCACCTTCGCCAAATCCATCGCCGGCGGTTTCCCGTTGGCCGGTGTGTGCGGCAAGGCCGAATACATGGACGCCATCGCTCCAGGCGGCCTGGGCGGCACCTACGCCGGTAGCCCGATCGCTTGCGCCGCGGCCCTGGCCGTGATGGAAGTGTTCGAAGAAGAGCACCTGCTGGACCGCTGCAAGGCAGTTGGCGAGCGTCTGGTCACTGGCCTCAAGGCCATCCAGGCCAAGTACCCGTCGGTAATCGGCGAAGTCCGTGCCCTGGGCGCGATGATCGCTGTCGAGCTGTTCGAAAACGGCGACAGCCACAAGCCGAACGCTGCCGCTGTGGCATCCGTTGTGGCCAAGGCTCGCGACAAAGGTCTGATCCTGCTGTCCTGCGGCACCTACGGCAACGTTTTGCGCGTCCTGGTACCGCTGACTGCGCCGGACGAGCAACTGGACAAAGGTCTGGCAATCATCGAAGAATGCTTCGCTGAACTCTGATCGCCAGGTGTGACCTGATCGACAAAAAACCCGCTTCGGCGGGTTTTTTCATACCTGCCAGAACAGATACGACGTATTGCTACTATTTCGAAGGAGCGGCATTGGATAAGGTTCGAGCATTGCCAGGGAGAGCTGTATGACAACTGTCATTTTACCCGCGGTTCCGAGAGTGCTGATTGCCGAGGCCGATCCCTGGTCCCGTGATCTGCTCAAGGAAGTGTTGTTGAACGTACGCTGTGACGCACGACTGGATCTGTGTGCCGACGGCCAGCAGGCGCTGGAGCTGCTGGCGGCCAATCCGTACGACCTGGTGATCGCCGACTGGGAACTGCCCGGTGTCGATGGCCTCAATGTGTTGCGCAGTATTCGCCAGCGCAAACGCAATCCTCCATTGCCATTCATCCTGATGAGCAGTCGCAACGACAGCGCCAGCGTACGCGAGGCTTTGCCGCTGGCGCCCACCGCCTACCTGACCAAACCCCTGAACATGGAGAGCCTGACCCAGCGCTTGCAGGGGTTGCTGCTCAACGCCGGGGAAGAGGTGTCGTGCGAAGTGCCGGCGCTGGCACCGGGCATGACCTTGTCCGTATTCCTGGAGCGCCGTCGCGAACTGGCCGAGGGCGCGCCGCTCATGACCGACGTGCAGCTGGCGGTCAAGCGAAGCCTCAATCCTGATGGTCTGGATCTGACGGCGCTGGAAGACGAGATCCGCACGGACCCGCAGGTCACCGCCGTGCTGATCGCCGCCGCCAATAGCGCGGCCCAGCACCATGGTGCGGGCGTGCAAACCTTGGCTCAGGCGTTGCACCGACTGGGCACCGGACAAAGCATGAACCTGATTCTCGGGCTGGCCCTCAAGCGCAGTGCACGGCTCAGTGACCCGTCTCTGGCGGACTATGCCGAGCGTTATTGGGACTTGTCATTGCACACCGCCGAATACGCGCGAACACTGGCGCGCCTGCTCGATCTGGATCAGGCGCGGTGTTATTGCGCCGGTATGTTGCATCGACTCGGCGATCTGGCGTTGTTGCGCTGTTTGCAGGAGTGGAAGCAGGGCGGTGGCGAACTGGACGACCAGGAGGCGGTCGGGGAGGCGCTGGCCGAATTCAGTGCGGCCTACGGATCGGCGCTGCGCACCCGCTGGCGGCTGCCGCTGGAGCTGCGAGAGCTGATTGCGGCGACCTACCAGCTCGGTGGTGGGGTCTACTCCCGCGAAGCACTGGTGATGAATATGGCGGCACAGCTGGCGCGCCTGAGCGAGCATGAGGGGCTTGAGGACCTGGCCAGGAGCCGGACGGCGCGCTTGCTCAAGATCGGCTTGCCGGAGTTGGTGCGTCTGCGCAAGAAATAAGGCTTTACCCACCGAGGGTTTGCGTTGGGGCGTTCAGGCCGGCACTATCCGGTTCTTGCCCTCACGCTTGGCCTGATACATCGCCGCGTCCGCGCGGGCAAACAGGCTGTCCACGTTTTCGTCCCCGGCGATCAGGCTGGTCAGCCCCTGGCTGACGGTGATGCCAAAGGTCTGGCCGTCATGCTTGAAGCTCAAACGCTGGATCTCCCGTTGCAGTCGCTCGGCCACTTGCAGGGCCATGTCTGGCGTGCAGCCCGGGAACACTGCGGCAAATTCCTCACCGCCAATGCGCCCGAACAGGTCGCCACGGCGTAACGCCGCACGTCCGCTCTCGGCGATGCGTTGCAGTACGGTGTCGCCTTCCTGGTGACCGTAGGTGTCGTTGATCACTTTGAAGTCATCGATATCTAGCATCAGGAACGACAGCGGCGTGCCCTGTTGCAGCGCCTTTTCGAATTCCTGATGAGCGCTTTCGAAGAAGTGCCGACGATTGCTGCTTTGGGTCAGGGCGTCGGTGGTCGCCAGGCGTTGAAGCTCGGTTTCCATCTGCTTCTTGTCGGTGATGTCTTCAGCGATGCCGACAATGATCACTGGCTGTCCCGGCTCGGCCTGGCGATTGATGAAGCATTTGTCGCTGAGCCAGCGAACCTGGCCGTCGGCGGCGATGATCCGGTATTCGCGGTTTTCGATCGCGCCTTTTTCCAGCACGTCCGCCAGGCTGCGCTCGGCATATTCCAGATCGTCGGGGTAGATACTGTCGCGCCACTGGTTGTAATCGGACAGCAGCAGGTCGGCGGAGCGCCCGAAAATCCGCTCATAGGCCGGGCTGACGTACAGCACCTGGCGGGTTTCCCAGTTGAATGCCCAGAGCACGGCATTGACGCTCACCAGCAGGGTGCGGAACAACTGTTCGCGTTCGCTCAGTCGCGCCACTTCACCTTGAGCGTGCATCAGTGCCAGCAGGGTTTGCGCAGTCTCGGGCCACTGCGAAGGGGATGAGTCTTGTTGGTTTTTAATGACCATGGGAACAAATCTCAAAGGGTGTGCACCGCTCTGGATTCGAAAGCGGCCACAACGAAGCCCGCCTGGGTGGCGAAGTGTCTTTGAGAGGGAGGATTTGAAGCGAAGTTCCCGCATTTTGTGGCGAGGGAGCTTGCTCCCGCTGGGCGGTATCGGCGACGCGTTTTATTCGATTAAAACGCGTCGCCGATTATGCGTCTGCTGCGCAGCCGCGCGGGAGCGAGCTCCCTCGCCACAGTCAGGCAGCGGTCGGACGCAGGGAGTAGGTTTTGAGCTGGTTGGCGAAGTCACGCAGGGATTGAATCCCGCTGGCTTCGGCTTCGTGTACCCAATCCTTGATGGCGGCCAGCATGTCGTGACCATTTGAGCTGGTCTTGACCCAGATCTGCTGCAAGGCCAGGCGTTTCTCGTAAATTACCTTCAGTGCCTGGCTGTGCTCGAGCATGGTCTGGATGCGGACATGGTGTTTGTCGTCCAGCAGGCTGGTTTCACGCGAGAGCAACCGCTTGGCGCGGTGGAACTGGTGACGGACCGAGTGATCGACCTTTTCCAGCTCCTGCTTGACCAGCGGCCCGATCACCAATTTGCGGTACTGGGCCATGATCTGGAAGCGGTTGTTGAGGATCGCCATGGCGGTGTCCATGTCCAGGTTGCCTTTGCCTTCGACACGATGGGCAATCGGCGCAACCCGCTGGACCTTGGCCAGGCGCAGGAAGCTGAACACTTGAATCCAGGCCCAGCCCAGATCGAATTCCCACTTCTTCACCGACAGTTTTGCCGAGTTAGGGTAGGTGTGATGGTTGTTATGCAGTTCTTCACCGCCGATCAGGATGCCCCAGGGCACCAGATTGGTCGCCGCGTCACGGCATTCGAAGTTGCGGTAGCCGATGGCATGGCCCAGGCCATTGACCACACCGGCGGCCCACACCGGGATCCACATCATCTGGATGGCCCAGATGGTGATGCCGATGGTGCCGAACAGCAGCAGGTCGATGACGGCCATGATCGCCACACCCAGCAGCGGGAAGGGGGTATAGAGGTGGCGTTCGATCCAGTCTTCAGGGCAGTTCTTGCCGTAGATGCGCAGGGTCTCGGGGTTTTCCGCTTCGGCGCGGTACAGCTCGGCGCCCTTGCGCAGAACGGTGGACAGACCCTTGATGACCGGGCTGTGCGGGTCATCCTCGGTTTCGCATTTGGCGTGGTGCTTGCGGTGGATGGCGGTCCACTCGCGGGTGTTCTGCGCGGTGGTCAGCCACAGCCAGAAACGGAAAAAGTGCTTCAGGCCGGCATTCAACTCAAGCGAGCGATGGGCTGAGTAACGGTGCAGATAGACCGTGACGCCGACGATTGTCACGTGGGTCATCAGCAGGGTGACTGCCACCAGTGACCAGGGCGACAAGCCGAGAAAACCTTCGTACCACATAGGCTATAGGGCCCTCGATAAAGAAAAAAACAGCCGGTGCATTATCACTAAGCCCACAGAGAAAACCAGTCGCCCTTTCAGATATGAGTGGCTGGATGTGTCTTTAACCTATAATCCCGTTTTTTGTATAGGGACATGGACAGCCTTATGTCTGCCAGCTATCGCGAAGCCTCGCGCGCAGCGCTGCTTTACCTCTTGCTTTCCTTGATATGGCTGCAGCTCAGTGGCTATTTATTGAACAGCTTCTTCGATAGTTCTGCCGAGCTTTCGCGATGGCAACTGATCAACGGTTATGTCTGGGTGGTGATCAGTGCCGGGTTGGTCTTCATTGCCCGGGCGCGATTGCTCCGTTGTCTCGGTATCGGCGCCAAACTGCGTGAGCGCCGTGAAGACCGAGAGCGACTGCGTCAGGCCGCCGCCGTGTTTGATTGCACCCGTGAAGGCGTGTTGGTCACTAATCACGATGGGTTGATCGTCCATGTGAACCGGGCCTTCATCCAGATCACCGGTTATCAAAGCCAGGAAGTGCTGGGCCAGCGGCCCAGTTTGTTCAAGTCCGGCCGTCATCCGGCCGCCTTCTATCAGGCGATGTTCGCGACACTCGACAGTAACGGCGAGTGGAGCGGAGAAATCTGGAACCGTCGAAAAAGCGGCGAAATCTATCCGCAATGGCAGACCATCCGCATCGTTCACGACGAGCGGGGACGGCGTAGTCATTACGTGGCAGTGTTTTCCGACATCAGCGCGATGAAGAACTCCGAACACGAACTGATGCACCTGGCGCATCACGATCCGTTGACCGATCTGCCCAACCGCCTGCTGTTCACCGATCGCGCCGAACAGGCGCTGGCTTCGGCACAGACTCACAAGCGTGGCTGTGCACTGCTGATGGTCGATCTGGATCACTTCAAGATGATCAACGACAGCCTCGGACACACCATCGGCGACCAATTGCTCAAGGCGGTGGCGGAGCGTCTAGACGCGATGTTCGGGCCGGGCATTACCCTGGCACGCCTCGGGGGCGATGAGTTTGCCGTGTTGGCCGAGAGCTGCCCGCAACTGGTCCAGGCCGCGGCGCTGGCCCAGCGGATCATCGATGGCCTCAAAGAACCGTTCTTTATCGACGGGCATCAGCTGTTCATGAACACCAGCATCGGCATCAGCCTGTTCCCCGGCGATGCTTTGAGCACTGAGCAATTATTGCGCAACGCCGACTCGGCGCTGTTCAAGGCCAAGAGCGCCGGTCGCAATGGCTATGCCCTCTACACCGAAGAATTGACGGCCCACGCCCAGCAACGGGTCGAGCTTGCATTCGAATTGCGTCGCGCGCTGGAGCAGCAGCAATTGCGGGTTTACTACCAACCGGTCCATGACTTGCCCACCAGCCGCCTGATCGGTGTCGAGGCGCTGGTGCGCTGGGAGCATCCCGAGCGGGGATTGGTGTCGCCGGCTGAATTCATTCCCGTCGCCGAACGCACCGGCCTGATTGCCGAAATCGACGCCTGGGTCATGCAGCAAGCGTGTCAGCAGATGTGCCAGTGGCATCAGGCCGGCGTGGTGTTGTCGTTCGTCGCGGTGAATGTTTCATCGCGCCTGTTCGCCGGTCGTGAGCTGTACCAGCAAGTGGCCCAGGTGCTGCGCGAAACCGGACTGGACCCGGCTTATCTTGAGCTGGAGGTCACCGAGAGCGCGGTGATGGAAGATCCCGAGGTCGCGCTTGAGCAAATGCACAGACTGCGCGAGTTGGGTGTGCGGCTGGCCATCGATGATTTCGGCACCGGTTATTCGTCGCTGCTGCGGCTCAAGCGCCTGCCGGTACAGAAACTCAAGATCGATCAGGGTTTTGTCGCCGGGCTGCCGGGGGACGAAGACGACGCGGCCATTGTGCGGGTGATCATTGCCCTGGCGCACAGCATGGGAATGCAGGTGCAGGCCGAGGGGATCGAGCAGGTCGAACAGGCGTCGTTCCTGCTTGAACATGGCAGCCATCTAGGCCAGGGATACTGGTTCGGGCGGCCGGTGCCTCCCGGACAACTGAATTGGGTGCATGCACCGTCAATCCATTAAGAATCTGTTGCGCAAAACCTGTAGGAGCGAGCTTGCTCGCGATGGTGGCAAAAGCGCCGCGTTCATCCAGGCAGCCCTGGTTTTCGTTCGCGTCCATCGCAAGCAAGCTCGCTCCTCCAGAATTCCCCTCGCAAACCCTTGCCCATCAAATAATGTCTTCTGGTTATATAAACATTCTTAAATAGTCTTTTTAAGAATATCTGCGCCTCTCTACTATTGGTCTCACGCCGTAAGCAGTGCCGCCACTGCCAGGCAACCTCTCAGTCGAAGGAGCAGCACCATGAGCGCATCTCTACGTAGCGTTGACGGCCAGGACGAAGCAACCATCCTGCGTGAAATCCAGAGCGCCCTGCGCGATCTGCGTTTTGGCGCAGTGGAAATCACCGTCCACAACGCCCAGGTGGTTCAGATCGAACGCAAGGAAAAATTCCGCTTGCAGCAACCGGGCAACAAACCGGGCTGAAGCGAAACCAATCAAAAGATCACAGCCTGCGGCAGTTTCTGCGGGGGATTGTGTGGGAGCTGCCGCAGGCTGCGATCTTTGAGCAAGCATCCGATTCCAGATCATAAAAAAAAGCCAATACCCAAGAATTCCAGGAGCTTTCACCATGTCGTCGATTCGTCAGTTCGCTTTGGCCGCCCTGGCCAGTGCCCTTTTTGCCGGTTCCGCGGTTGCCAAGGATTACGAGTTGCTCAACGTGTCGTACGACCCGACCCGTGAGCTGTATCAGGACTACAACGCTGAATTCATCAAGTTCTGGCAGAAGGACCATGCCGGCGACACCGTGAAGATCCAGCAGTCCCACGGTGGTTCGGGCAAGCAGGGGCGGGCGGTGATCGACGGTCTGCGTGCCGACGTCGTGACCCTGGCCCTGGCCGGCGACATCGATGAAATCGCCAAACTCGGCAAGACCCTCCCGGCCGACTGGCAAAAACGCCTGCCGGAGGCGAGCACGCCTTACACCTCGACCATCGTGTTCCTGGTGCGCAAGGGCAACCCCAAAGGCATCAAGGACTGGGGCGACCTGGTCAAGAATGACGTGTCGGTGATCACCCCGAACCCGAAAACCTCCGGCGGTGCACGCTGGAACTTCCTCGCCGCCTGGGCCTATGGCCTGAAAGCCAATGGCGGTGACGAAGCCAAGGCCAAGGAATACGTACAAACCCTGTTCAAACACGTGCCAGTGCTGGACACCGGTGCTCGCGGTTCGACCATCACCTTCGTCAACAACGGTCAGGGTGACGTGTTGCTGGCCTGGGAAAACGAAGCCTTCCTGGCGCTGAAAGAAGACGGCGGCGCTGACAAGTTCGACATCGTTGTGCCTTCGCTGTCGATCCTTGCCGAGCCGCCGGTGGCCGTGGTCGACAAGAATGCCGAGAAAAAGGGCAACGAGCAGATCGCCGAAGCCTACCTCAAACACCTGTACAGCCCGGCTGGCCAGGAAATCGCGGCGAAAAACTTCTATCGTCCACGTGACAAGGAGGTGGCCGCCAAGTACGCCAACCAGTTCCCGAAACTGGAGCTGGTCACCATCGATAAAGACTTCGGCGGCTGGAAAACCGCGCAACCGAAATTCTTCAACGACGGTGGCGTGTTCGACCAGATCTACCAGGCGCAATAACCTGAAGTAGACCTGACAACCGGCCGGATGCCTGTCAGTTAAGGGCGCAACGTGTGGGAGCGAGCCTGCTCGCGATGATGGCGGTACATACAACAGGGATGTTGGCTGGCCCACCGGTATCGCGAGCAGGCGCTCCCACAGAAGTTGCGGTGTTCAAGCCCTTAGCCGACCGGCTTTGGCCAACGGGCCCCGATCTTGGCGACGGGGCTTTGCGCATTCTCAACCAAGGACTTTTATGTCGCGTCGTATCTCCCCCGTCATACCCGGCTTCGGGCTGACGCTGGGCTACACCTTGGTGTACCTCAGCCTGATTGTGCTCATACCGCTGGCGGCAATGTTCGTGCATGCCGCTCAACTCACCTGGGATCAGTTCTGGGCAATCATCTCCGCGCCACGGGTGCTGGCGGCGTTGAAGCTCAGCTTCGGCACAGCGCTCTATGCGGCGATCATCAACGGCATCATCGGCACGCTGCTGGCCTGGGTGCTGGTGCGCTATACCTTCCCCGGGCGCAAAGTCATCGATGCGATGATCGACTTGCCCTTCGCATTACCCACCGCAGTGGCCGGTATTGCCCTGACCGCTTTGTACACCCCCACCGGTTTGGTCGGTCAGTTCGCAGCCGATCTGGGGTTCAAGATCGCCTACACCCCCCTGGGCATCACCCTTGCCCTTACTTTTGTAACACTTCCATTCGTGGTACGTACCGTACAACCTGTACTGGCCGATATTCCTGGTGAGGTGGAAGAAGCGGCGGCGTGCCTGGGGGCAAAACCGTTGCAGGTTTTCCGCCATATTCTGGTGCCGGCATTGTTGCCAGCCTGGCTGACCGGTTTCGCCCTGGCCTTTGCCCGTGGGGTCGGCGAGTACGGTTCGGTGATTTTCATCGCCGGCAACATGCCGATGAAAACCGAGATCCTGCCGCTGCTGATCATGGTCAAGCTCGACCAGTACGATTACACCGGCGCTACCTCCATTGGTGTACTGATGCTGGTGGTTTCCTTTGTCCTGCTGCTGCTGATCAACTTGCTGCAGCGCCGTATCGAAACCCCATAAGGAGGCGCACACATGTCCCAATCGTCCATTGCTGCCGCCTCTTCGGCCAACGCTGCCCGTCGTGGCAGTGCGACTTCGCGGCGCGTCCTGATCGGCCTCGGCTGGCTGATTTTTGCGCTGTTTTTGTTGCTGCCGCTGTTCATCGTGGTGTCCCAGGGCCTGAAGAATGGCCTGGGTGCGTTCTTCACCGCGATTTTTGAACCGGACGCGCTGTCCGCGTTGAAACTCACGGTGATCGCCGTGCTGATTTCGGTGCCGCTGAACCTGGTGTTCGGTGTCAGCGCGGCATGGTGCGTGAGCAAATACTCGTTCCGTGGCAAGAGCATGCTGGTCACGTTGATCGACCTGCCATTCTCGGTGTCGCCGGTGATTGCCGGTCTGGTCTACGTGCTGATGTTCGGCGCCCAAGGGCTGTTCGGCCCATGGTTGCAGGACCACGACATCCAGATCGTCTTCGCCTTGCCGGGTATCGTGCTGGCGACGATTTTTGTCACCGTGCCGTTCGTGGCCCGTGAACTGATCCCGCTGATGCAGGAGCAGGGCACCCAGGAGGAAGAGGCCGCGCGTTTGCTCGGGGCCAATGGCTGGCAGATGTTCTGGCACGTCACGGTGCCCAACATCAAATGGGGCCTGATCTACGGCGTGGTGCTGTGTACCGCGCGGGCCATGGGTGAATTCGGTGCGGTGTCGGTGGTTTCCGGGCACATTCGCGGGGTGACCAACACCTTGCCGCTGCACGTCGAGATTCTCTACAACGAATACAACCACGTGGCCGCGTTCGCCGTGGCGAGCCTGTTGCTGATCCTGGCGCTCTTCATCCTGCTGCTCAAGCAGTGGAGCGAAAACCGTATTAACCGCCTGCGCACCAGCGCCGCGGAGGAATAATTCATGTCGATCGAAGTGCGTAACGTCAGCAAGAATTTCAATGCGTTCAAGGCGCTGGACAACATCAGCCTGGACATCCAGAGCGGTGAACTGGTGGCGCTGCTCGGCCCGTCCGGTTGCGGCAAGACCACGCTGCTGCGGATCATCGCCGGTCTGGAAACCCCGGACCAGGGCAATATCGTGTTCCACGGTGAGGACGTTTCCGGCCACGACGTGCGTGATCGCAACGTCGGTTTCGTGTTCCAGCATTACGCCTTGTTCCGCCACATGACGGTATTCGACAACGTCGCGTTCGGCCTGCGCATGAAGCCCAAGAACCAGCGCCCGAGCGAAAGCCAGATTGCGACCAAAGTCCACGAACTGTTGAACATGGTGCAACTGGATTGGCTGTCGGATCGCTACCCGGAGCAACTGTCCGGTGGCCAGCGTCAGCGGATCGCCCTGGCCCGTGCCCTCGCGGTGGAGCCAAAGGTACTGCTGCTCGACGAGCCGTTCGGCGCCCTCGACGCCAAGGTCCGCAAAGAACTGCGCCGCTGGCTGGCGCGCCTGCACGAAGACATCAACCTGACCTCGGTGTTCGTGACCCACGACCAGGAAGAAGCGATGGAAGTCGCCGACCGCATCGTGGTGATGAACAAGGGCGTGATCGAGCAGATCGGCTCACCGGGCGACGTCTACGAAAACCCGGCCAGCGATTTCGTTTATCACTTCCTCGGCGATTCGAACCGTCTGCATCTGGGCGAGGACAATCACGTGCTGTTCCGTCCGCATGAAGTGTCGCTGTCACGGCATGAACTGGAAGATCACCATGCGGCCGAAGTGCGCGATATCCGTCCATTGGGCGCGACCACGCGGGTGACCCTGAAGGTCGAAGGGCAGAGCGATTTGATCGAGGCCGAAGTGGTGAAGGACCACGACAGCCTGATCGGGCTGGCCAAGGGCGAGACGCTGTTCTTCAAGCCGAAGGTCTGGCAGAAGGTCGCCAACCTCTAAAGCAAGAGCATCGCGAGCAGGCTCGCTCCCACAGGGTTCGGTGTCGGTCACAGATTTTGTGCTCAACACCGATCCATTGTGGGGGCGAGCCTCTCGCGATTGCGATCTAAACAGCCGCACGCTTCGGATTGACCCGAACACCCCCCGCCCGCGCCTCGATCTGCTCTTTCAACTCATGGCGCATCCCCAGCAAAAACGCCAGTTCAGCCACCACAAACAACGGCCCGACAATCAACCCCGTCACGTCATCGACGAACGCCGGTTTGCGCCCTTCGTAGTGATGGCCGACAAACTGAATCGCCCAACCCACCACAAACATTCCAATGCCGCTGGCCAGCCAGATGCCAGTGCTTTGCTGCGCCAGCGCATGACCGGCCCAGACACACAGCCCCAGCAACACCGTCATCAGCACGCCAAGGCGTAACTCCAGGCGCAGGTAAAACCACGCCGAAGCCAACGACACCAGCACCGCCGGTGAAAGCCAGCCCCCGGCCCATTGCGGACGAGACAGCAGCACAGCCACCGCCAGCACAATCAGCGGAATGCCGATGAAGTGGGTGGCGATGTTGCGCGGGTCACGGTGGTACGCGGCGTATTGACTGAGATGGTCAACGAGGCTTTTCATTGTTATTCCTCCTGTAGGGTGATTGATCATGCCTCGGGGCCATTGCTCACTCTGTCAGCCAGGCGACAATCTCTAGGAGTTTTCATGGATATGCAGGTCTGGCGTCCACGCCTGATGCACGGTCAGTGGTTCAGTCATTTGCCTGTTTCCTTTCAGGATAGTCTGCTGGCCGCCTCCAGGGTCCGGCGCCTGTCGCCGGGCCAGCGCTTGTTCAAGCGGGGTGATACGCCCTGTGGTCTGTACGCGGTGCTCGAAGGTGCCGTGCGCATTGGCACGGTCAGCGAGCAAGGCAAGGAAGCGTTGCTCAGCCTGGTGGAGGCGCCGCACTGGTTCGGCGAGATTTGTCTGTTCGATGGCCAGGCGCGCACCCACGATGCGTTCGGCCTGGGCAACTGCACCCTGTTGCACATCCCGCAAATGGCGCTGCAAAAGTTGCTCGGCGAACAACCGGAGTATTGGCGGCAACTGGCCTTGCTCATGAGCCAGAAACTGCGCCTGACCTTCATCCACCTCGAACAGCTGAGCCTGATGCCGGCCTCGACGCGGCTGGCCCATCGCTTGTTGATGATCGCCCACGGCTACGGCGAAATCGACCCGCCACGCCTGCGCCTGCAACTGCCCCAGGAGCAACTGGCTTCAATGTTGTCGTTGTCGCGCCAGACCACCAATCAAATGCTCAAGGATCTGCAGGGGCAGGGGATCTTGAGTCTGGGCTATGGCGAGATCGAAATCCTCGATATCGAACGGTTGCGGGTGCTGGCGATCTTTTAAAGGTGGGCTTTATCCCCGAACACGCCTAGCCTGTGCTGACGACAATCGAGGTGTGCCAAATGCGTGTCCTGTTAGTGGAAGACGAACCCGAGACTGCCAAGCGCCTGGCCGATGGCTTGAGCGAAGCGAGTTATGCGGTGGATGTGGCGGTCAACGGGATGGACGGCCGGCGCTTCATTGAGTCCGGCGAATACGAGCTGATCATCCTCGACGTCATGCTGCCGGGGCTCAATGGCTGGCAGCTGCTGCAACAGATCCGCAAGCTCGGTGAAACGCCGGTGCTGTTCCTCACCACCAGGGACGGCATCGAGGATCGCCTGCGCGGGCTGGAGCTGCATGAAGATGACTACCTGCTCAAGCCGTTCGCCGTCAGTGAGCTGGTGGCACGGGTGCGCAAGTTGTTGCGGCGGGGTCAGGGGCGGTAGTGATTTCTGTGGTGCCTGAACAATCGCTATCGCTGGCAAGCCAGCTCAGTGGCTTGTGTGAATCCTAAATGTCTGGTCAACCGAAAAGCCTGTGGGAGCTGGCTTGCCAGCGAAGAGGCCGGCAAAACCAGCGAAGATTTCAACGTCCTTAACGCAACCCATCCCGAAACTGCCCCGGCGTCATCCCGGTCCAGCGCTTGAATGCGCGGCTGAAACTGCTGGTATCGGCAAACCCCAATAAATAACTGATCTCGCTCAGCGAAACCTGGGGATCACGCAGGTGCAGCAGCGCCAGGTTCTCGCGGCTTTCATTGAGCAGCGTATCGAACCGACAACCCTCATCCGCCAGGTGCCGTTGCAAGCTGCGCAAGCTCAGGTGCAGGGCCTTGGCGATGTGCTCGGCGCTGGGTTCACCTTCCGGCAATTGCTCTTCTATGGCATCGCGGACCTTGCGCTCCCAGGTCAACGGCTTGAGTTGCGCCAAAGCGCGCTTGAGCACGGTTTCGTTGTGTTCGGCCAGTTCCGGGTTGGCGTCGTCCAGGTGACTGTCGAAGTCAACGAGGGCGAATTCCAGTCGGTCTTCGTCGGTGCCGAAGTGCACGGGCGAGCGGAAGACTTTATGCCAATGGTGCGGGTCTTCAGGTTCCGGCCGACGCAGGTAAACCGCCAACGGGGCATAGTCGCGGCCCAGGCGATTGCGGCAAGTGCGCACATAAATCGCCATGAACGCATCGATGGCCTCGTAGGCCGGGGCCGGATTGCCGATCGGAACTTTCAGACGGAAGCGGTAACGATCCTCGCCGCGGGTCAGTTCCAGTTCCAGGGCATCGCTGACCACCTGGTGATAGCGCACGATGCGCTCGAACACTTCGCGCAAACTGCCGCTGGCCACCAGTGCATAACCGAGGGCGTGAAAGGTGGTGGGGCTGACGAAACGTGAGACACGCAGGCCAATCGCCGGGTCGCCACTGGCTTGCACCGCAAGTTCCCACAGGCGCGTGGTACCGGATAACGGGTATCGGGCGTTCGGGTCGTCCATCAATTGCGGATCGAGCCCGGCCTGGCGACACAGGGCGGTGCTGTCGAGGCCCAGGGCGTCGAGTTGCTTGCGCAGGGCGCGGGTCCAGCTGGCGAGGGAGGTCGGTTCAGTCATGCTGATTGGCGCTTCCGGTCAACAGGTTGGCGTTCACGGCTACCGCTTCGGGAGTGTGAAGCGGGCAGGATGCGAACATCAATAACCAGAGGATGGAAGCATGCACGGTACTTCTGCAAGTCCCCAACGACTGAATGCAGCGCAGCGATCAGCGCATATTCGTGAAGTGGTGTTGGCCAAGGGCGTCGAACTGCGTCAGCGCTACCCGATACTCAAGCATCAGGACGCGCTGGGCGCGGGCATCCTGGCTTTCGCCTTGGCCGGGATGATCGGCTGCGCGGCGCTCTACATCAGCGGGCACATGGCCTGGTGGGCGTGCCTGCTGCTCAATGCGTTCTTCGCTTCGTTGACCCACGAACTTGAGCACGACCTGATCCATAGCATGTACTTCCGCAAACAGCGGGTGCCGCACAACCTGATGATGGGTCTGGTCTGGCTGGCGCGACCCAGCACCATCAACCCCTGGATTCGCCGTCACCTGCACCTCAACCACCACAAGGTCTCCGGCTCCGAGACCGACATGGAAGAGCGTGCGATCACCAATGGCGAGCCTTGGGGTTTTGCGCGGTTGCTGATGGTCGGCGACAACGTCATGTCGGCGTTTATTCGCATGTTGCGGGCCAAGACCTGGGCCCACAAATTCAGCATCATCAAACGTACGCTGAAGGTCTATGCGCCGTTGGCGCTGGTGCACTGGGGCGCGTGGTACGCGTTTCTCGGCTTCCACGCCGCAAACGGCATCGCGCATCTGCTGGGCACCCCGATTGAATGGTCGGCGACCACGCTGTCGGTAATGAGCGTGATCGACATCGCGGCGGTGGTGATCATCGGCCCGAACGTGCTGCGCACGTTCTGCCTGCACTTCATCAGCTCGAACATGCACTACTACGGCGACATCGAGCCGGGGAACGTGATGCAGCAATGCCAGGTGCTGAACGCCTGGTGGCTCTGGCCGTTGCAGGCGTTCTGCTTCAACTTCGGCAGCAGTCATGGCATCCATCACTTTGTGGTGAAGGAACCGTTCTACATTCGCCAGCTGACCGTGCCGGTGGGGCATAAGGTGATGCGGGAAATGGGGGTTCGGTTTAATGATTTCGGCACGTTTGCGCGGGCGAACCGGTTTGTGCGCAAGGCGGGAACGCAAGCGCAGCAGACGCGTGCTGCCGAGGCTTGAGAGCGGGAAACCGGATTGCCAAATGTTCGTCATCAATCTGACCCATAGGGACGCTACGGTGTGAGTCGGACAGGGAAGTCTGATGGCTGAACCATATATTTCTTTATGATCTAATAAAGTAATTAAATATTCCTTTATTAGATAAACGCTTCAGCCAATGATTGCTTCACCGCTGATGATCAGCACTGACAAATCCGATTTTCCGGGGCCGTCTCCTTGGCAGGGTGCGGCCCCTTTTTTATTGCGCAAAAACACCAGTCCCTGTGGGCGCGGGGGCCTGCTCGGGATGGCTGAGTGTCAGTCGACATCGCTGTGTTTGAAGTACCGCTATCGCGAGCAGGCTCGCTCCCACAAGGATTGGTTGCATATTCGATATGGGCCTTAATAAATAGCTTCTTATTCCTTAACGAATATAAATCCCGTCCCTATACTCGATCAGGAACAGACACGCAGCAGGAGAGCTCCCCCATGCGCAACGAATCCATTCGCTATCTGATTGTGCCGGGCTGGCAAGGATCGCCAGAAGATCATTGGCAAAGCCATTGGCAGAACAGCCTGCCGAACAGCGCACGGGTGGAGCAGGCTGACTGGCTGACGCCGCGTCGTGAAGACTGGGTTGCCGCGCTGGCCGAAGCGATTGCCGCCGACAGCACGCCGGTGATCCTGATCGCCCACAGCCTGGGTTGCATCACCGTCGCGCATTGGGCGGCGACCGCGCCCGTGCAGTTTCTGCGGCAGGTTCGCGGTGCCTTGCTGGTCGCGCCGGCGGACGTCGAGCGTCCCGCCTGTGCGCCGGCCCTGCGTAATTTCGCACCGATTCCTGGTGATCTGCTGCCCTTTCCCAGCCAGGTCGTCAGCTCCGATAACGACGCCGCCGTCAGTGCCCCACGCGCCCTGGAACTGGCGCGCAACTGGGGTGCTGAAGCGGGGATTCTGGCGGGTGCCGGGCACATCAATGTGAAGTCGGGTCACCAACGCTGGGAGCAGGGTTTTGCCTATCTCTACCGTCTGCAAAACCGCATGGAACATCACGCCCTGCGTCGCGCCTGAGTCTTTGGTTTTTTTCATTTTTAAATAACGCCCCCGTCTCCCGGCGGTTTTTGGGCGGGAGTCTGCCATGAGTTTTGAAACCTTCGGCCAGCCGCTGCTGACCTTTCCCGATGCTGAAAAAAGTCCCTTGAGCATCCGCGCCAAGGCGCTGGTGTTCGTCGATCCGCGTTCCCGGCAACTGCGCCAGGATCTCGAACAACTGGCGCCGCGTTCGATCTCGGTGCTGATCCGAGGCGAAACCGGCAGCGGCAAGGAGTTGCTGGCCCGGCACATTCATCGCGCCAGCGATCGCGGCGGGTTGTTTGTCTCGGTCAATTGCGGCGCCATCAGCCCGACCTACGCTGACGCGGAATTGTTCGGTTATGCCGCAGGCAGTTACAGCGGCTCGGCCAGCAGCCGCGCCGGCTGGTTCGGCTCGGCCAATGGCGGCACCTTGTACCTCGACGAGATTGGTGATCTACCGCTGCCGATTCAGATCAAATTGCTCGCTGCCCTGGAAAACCACGAAGTGACCCGTGTCGGCGCGCACCAGCCAAGCCCGGTGGACGTGCGCCTGGTGGCCGCCACCAGCATCGACCTGGCCCAGGCTGTCGCTGCCGGCAAATTCCATGAGCGGCTCTATCACTACCTCAGCGAAGGCCAGCTCGAACTGCCGGCCTTGCGCGAGCGGGTGGGCGATATTCTGTCGCTGGCCGAATACTTCCTCGGCATCTACAGCCAACGCCTGGACCTGCCCGTACCGCTGATCAGCGAGGCCGCGCAAGCGGTGCTGGAACGCCACTCCTGGCCGGGCAACACCCGAGAGCTGGAAAACGTCATCCACTTTGCATTGCTGGTGAGCACCGGCGACGAGATTTTGCCCGAGCATTTGAATTTGCCGGACGAAGGACTGGCGCAAATTGAACGGCAACTCCAACAGATTCTCGCCAAGGGTTCTGCCGCCGAAAAAGACGCCCTGAAACAAATACTTAAGCAAACCGGCCTCCTGTAGGAGCGAGCCTGCTCGCGATGAACCTGAGAGCGCCGCGGGGTGTCAGGTGCCCAACGTTATCGTTGACGACCATCGCGAGCCGGCTCGCTCCTGCAAGGGAATGCACGGGCTAGAGCTGTATGAACAAAATGGAATATGAAAGTGAATAAAAGATATTGTTCGGGAATAAAAAATCCCGGTATTGTCCGCTTCACGCCAGCGATAGCACTTCACTGGCACCACAATATTTAGCCGTCGCCACAAGCGACTGTGATTTTCGATAAGGACACTGCATGAAAAAGGTTCTGTTGTTCACCGCACTGGCGGCTGCCCTGACTGCGGGCCTGGCCCAGGCGGGCGAGAAACTGGTGGTAGCGGCGACCCCGATTCCACACGCCGAGATTCTTGAGCTGATCAAACCCACCCTCGCCAAAGAAGGCGTGGACCTGGAAATCAAAGTCTTCACCGACTACGTTCAGCCGAACGTGCAGGTCGACCAGAAGCGTCTGGACGCCAACTACTTCCAGACCCTGCCGTACCTGAAAAGCTTCAACGAAGGTAAAGGGACTCACCTGGAAACCGTGATCGGCGTGCACGTCGAACCGTTCGGTGGCTACTCGAAGAAAGTCAAAACCCTGGCTGAGCTGAAGGACGGCGCGACCATCGCCATCCCGAACGAAGGCAGCAACAGCGGCCGTGCCCTGATCCTGCTGCAGAAGGCAGGCCTGATCGAGTTGAAAGACCCGAAAAACGCCCTGGCTACCCCGAAAGACATCGCCAAGAACCCGCACAACTTCAAGTTCAAGGAGCTTGAGTCGGCCATGCTGCCGCGCGTGCTGGATCAGGTCGACCTGGACATGATCAACACCAACTACGCGCTGGAAGCGGGTCTGAACCCGGCTAAAGACGCACTGGTGATCGAAGGTGCCGATTCGCCTTACGTGAACTTCCTGGTCGCTCGTCCGGACAACAAGGACAGCGTGGCCATGCAGAAACTGGCCAAAGCCCTGACCAGCCCGGAAGTGAAAGCGTTCATCGAGAAGAAGTACAACGGCGCGGTACTGCCGGCGTTCTGATTGACGCGGTAAACCCCTTCAAGGTTTGGAACGCCGACGGCTGATACAGCGTCGGCGTTTTTTTGCGTGCGCACATTTCATGTGGGAGCGAGCTGCCTCGCTCCCACTGATTCGCCCAAAACCCCTCAGGCCTCCTTTGCCTTTAATGCCCTGCGCAACGCCACCAATAACTTCACGACGTCCTGTGGATTCATCGGCTTAGGCACTTTTGCGTCTGCCATTTTCTCTTCCTTGTGAGTCGTTGGCCGGGGAGTCTGGCCAAAAGCGGTCCGTCCTTGGAGGGGCATCTTGAAAAATAGATCGTTCCTACGGCGCAAGGGAAAATAGACGTCTTCCGTTGCCTCGGCAACGTTCCTCATCACGCTCATTGACCATCGCGAGCTTGATCGCGATTCGATATTTCAGGCATCGCCCAATCCGGCCTGCGAGGATAGCGCCGTCCCTGCCAAATGGACGACCTATCAGTTCTGATAGGTATTTAGGGCGACTTCGTTAGGGCAAGCTAATGCTTTACGAGGTTCCGATGATGACCGCGTTTAAAAAATCCCGGTATCGGTATGACGCGCTGGACCTGCTGGTCGGGGTCGAACCGGCCGATGCCCAGGCGCTGCAAAGGTTTTACTGCCGCGAGCATCTGGCGACCGAACTTCAGGGGACGTCCAGCCAGCATGTTTTCCAGCACGACAAACACCTGCTGGCGCTGCAGTCGCGCCAAGGTGACGCCTTCAACAGCGGCTTGCTGGCCAGCGATCAACAACGCTCTGTCTTGCAGGTTACCGGGCCTGGCGGGCCTGTGCGCCAGGCTTATGCACCCCACGGCCATCGTCGGGTCGACAGTGGCTCAGGCAGCCTCCTGGGGTTTACCGGTGAAGCGGTGGACCCGGTCACCGGGCATCATTTTCTGGGCAATGGGCGCCGGGTGTTCAACCCGGTGCTGATGCGCTTCAACAGCCCCGACAGCTGGAGCCCGTTCGGTCGGGGTGGGCTGAATCCTTATGCGTATTGCCTGGGGGATCCGGTGAATTTCACTGATCCGACCGGACAGTTTGCCCGGCTGGTCACCAGCCTGCTCGGCGTGGCAAACGCGCGTTTTGGCATGTCCCCTTCTATCCCCTACCAACTGGGAAGAGAAGCTCTGCTATGGGGCGCGGCAAGGAAGTTGCCGTTCAAGCAATCACTCGGTGCCGCGGGGTCGACCATTGCCGGAATCACGACGATGGTTTCGGCGGTGACCGCGGTGGGCAGTGCGGTCGCGGGCATTACCGGGGACACTGAGGCTGCAAAAACCCTGGGGTTCATCGCGTTGGGCCTGGCCGCGCTGACTGTTACGGCAAGATTGGGATCAGGCTGGGCCGCCAGAGATCCCCGTACCATTCCCGCGCTGAAGAATTTTGTCGGTAACGAAGGTCGGGTTGAGGTCCCCAGCACCAGATATTCAGCGTCTGCACCGCCTCTGACTCCAGACCCTTTTGAGGGAGCAAGCGCTCCTCCCCTGACGGGTGGTTTGACCAATGAACAGTTCACATATCCGGGTAGGGGTCGGACTTTTGATTTCTTGCTGGAGGAATTGTTTAGGCCAGCTGGGAATGCCCTGAACAAAAATTTTCGTCGCCACTCTGACGTAACAACGACGGCCAACAATATCCGCCAGCGTCCTTCCCTGTAGCCCCGGAAGTCGCGGTGAGAACCCTATAGCCCAGACTTTTTTGACTTCACCGGGCGCAGCTTTGTAACCCTGTTCTAAGCTGACAGACGAATTGCGCCCGTTAAACGCAAAGGAGTCTGCATGGCTGGTCCCGGAATGAAAATGGCGCTGGGCTTGAGCCTGTTGGCCTTGCTAAGTGCCTGTGGCGACAAAACACCGGTGGAGAAGAACCGGCCAAGGGTTTTCGTACAAGAAGTCAAACCGGCTCATTACGCCGCCAGCGTCACCCTGACCGGCGATGTGCAGGCGCGGGTGCAGACCGAGTTGTCGTTCCGCGTCGGCGGCAAGATCATCCAGCGCACGGTCGATGTCGGTGACCGGATTTCCGCCAAACAAGTCCTCGCCCGGCTCGACCCCAAAGACCTGCAAACCAACGTCGACTCGGCCCAGGCCCAGGTCGTTGCCGAACAGGCCAAGGTCAAGCAGAACGCCGCGGCCTTCGTGCGTCAGCAAAAACTCCTGCCCAAGGGCTACACCAGCCAAAGCGAATACGATTCCGCCCAAGCCGCATTGCGCAGCAGCCAGAGCTCCCTGGCGGCGGCCCAGGCGCAATTGGCCAATGCCCGCGAACAACTGAGCTACACCGCATTGATCGCCGAGGCGCCGGGTGTGATTACGGCGCGCCAGGCCGAAGTCGGTCAGGTGGTGCAGGCCACGGTGCCGATTTTCAGCCTGGCCCGGGACGGTGAGCGCGATGCGGTGTTCAACGTCTACGAATCATTGCTGGCCGGGTCGCCTGCGGACAAAACGGTGGTGGTCAGCCTGCTGGACAATCCGGCGATCAAAACCACCGGTACCCTCCGCGAAATCACACCGGCGGTCTCCGAGCAGACCGGCACCGTGCAGGTCAAAGTCAGCCTGGACAGCTTGCCGGACGGCATGCAGTTGGGCTCGGTGGTGAGTGCCACGGCCAGTGCTCGAGGCAAAACCGCCGTGGAACTGCCGTGGTCGGCGCTGACCAAAAACCTCAGCGAACCGGCAGTGTGGCTGGTGGATGGGGAAGGCCGGGCGCAGTTGCATAACGTCGTGGTCGGCCGCTACCTGACGGGCAAAGTCATCATCAGCGCCGGCCTGGAGGGCGGCGAAAAAGTGGTGATTGCCGGCGGCCAGTTGCTGCACCCCGGTGTGAAGGTGGAAATCGCCGAAAACACCTACAAGGACCTGACCGTGGGGGCTCAGCCATGAGGCGTCTGTTACTGGTTTTAGCCGGTGTGATGCTGGTGGCCTGCTCGAAAAAAGAACCACCGCCAGAGCCCGTGCGCCCGGTGCTGTCGATCAAGGTCCAGGCACTCGACGA
The DNA here is from genome assembly GCF_008801475.1 of Pseudomonas moorei. Classification (GTDB taxonomy): domain Bacteria; phylum Pseudomonadota; class Gammaproteobacteria; order Pseudomonadales; family Pseudomonadaceae; genus Aquipseudomonas; species Aquipseudomonas moorei. Next base: position 53,151 of record NZ_VZPP01000005.1, read on the forward strand.
GGAAAACCTCGGGCGCTTTGCCGGCAGCATCCAGGCCCGTTACGAAAGCAATATCGGTTTCCGGGTGCCGGGGCGCATCGCCAGTCGCAGCGTCGATGTCGGTGCCGAAGTCGACAAGGGCAGCTTGCTCGCCACGCTCGACCCCACCGACCAGCAGAACCAGCTGCGCACCGCCGAGGGCAATCTGGCGAGCATCCAGGCGCAGTTCATCAACGCCCAGGCCAATGCCCGGCGCCAGCAGGAATTGTTCGATCGCGGCGTGGGTTCCCAGGCGCAGCTCGATGGGGCGCAGACTGACCTGAAAACCACCCAGGCCTCCCTCGACCAGGCCAAGGCTTCGCTCAGCCAGGCCAGGGATCAGCTCAACTACGTTGAATTGCGCGCCGACCACAAGGCCGTGGTCACCGCGTGGAATGCCGAAGCCGGGCAAGTCGTCACAGCAGGTCAGCAGGTGGTGACCCTGGCGCAACCGGACATCAAGGAAGCGGTGATCGACCTGCCCGACACCCTGGTCGACCAGTTGCCCGAGGGCGTGGTGTTTCAGGTCGCCTCGCAACTCAATCCAAACATCTCCACCACCGCCACCGTGCGCGAAATCGAACCCCAGGCCGAAAGCACCACCCGCACCCGGCGTGCGCGCCTGACCCTGGCCGAAACACCGACCGCTTTTCGCCTGGGCACGGCGATCAGCGTGACCCTGAGCTCAACGATCAAGCCGCGCATTGAACTGCCCCTGAGCGCACTGCAGGAGGTCGCTGGCAAACCGCGTATCTGGGTGGTCGATGTGCAAGCGCAAACCGTGGCGCCCCGGGATGTCAGCATCATCAGTCGCTCGGACAGCACAGTGGTGGTGGCCAGTGGCGTGAAATCCGGCGAGCGGATTGTCACGGCCGGCGTGAACAGCCTCAAACCGGGGCAGAAAGTGAAAGTCGACGAGGACAGCCCGCAATGAAAGGGAGTTTCAACTTATCGGAATGGGCCCTCAAGCATCAGTCGTTTGTCTGGTACTTGATGTTCGTCGCGCTGCTGATGGGCGTGTTTTCCTACATGAACCTGGGCCGCGAGGAAGACCCCTCGTTCACCATCAAAACCATGGTGATCCAGACCCGCTGGCCCGGCGCGACCCAGGAAGAAACCCTCAAGCAGGTCACCGACCGCATCGAGAAAAAACTCGAAGAACTCGACTCGCTCGACTACGTGAAAAGCTACACCCGTCCCGGTGAGTCCACGGTCTACGTGTACTTGCGCGACACCACCAGCGCCAAGGACATCCCGGAAATCTGGTACCAGGTGCGCAAGAAGATCAACGATATTCGCGGCTCGTTCCCTCAGGGGATTCAGGGCCCCGCGTTCAACGATGAGTTCGGTGATGTGTTCGGTTCGGTCTATGCCTTTACCGCCGACGGACTGTCGATGCGTCAGTTGCGCGATTACGTCGAACAGGCCCGCGCCGAGATCCACGATGTACCGGGGCTGGGCAAAATCGAGATGGTCGGCCAGCAGGACGAAGTCTTCTACCTGAATTTCTCGACACGCAAACTGGCGGCGCTGGGCATCGACGAGCAGCAAGTGGTGCAAAGCCTGCAAACCCAGAACGCCGTGACCCCGGCCGGGGTGATCGAGGCCGGTCCCGAGCGGATTTCCGTGCGCACCTCCGGGCAGTTCGTTTCCGAAAAGGATCTGGCCAACGTCAACCTGCGTCTCAACGACCGCTTCTATCGCCTGGCCGACATCGCCGATATCAGCCGCGGCTACGTCGACCCGGCGTCGCCGGAGTTTCGCTACAACGGCCAACCCGCCATCGGCCTGGCCATCGCCATGCAAAAGGGCGGCAACATCCAGGTGTTCGGCAAGGCGCTGCATCAGCGCATCAATGAGCTGACCGCCGACCTGCCCGTGGGCGTCGGCGTGCACAACGTGTCCGACCAGGCGGTGGTGGTGGAAGAAGCCGTCGGCGGTTTCACCAGTGCGCTGTTCGAAGCGGTGGTGATCGTGCTGGTGGTCAGCTTCATCAGCCTGGGCGTGCGCGCCGGGCTGGTGGTGGCGTGCTCGATCCCGCTGGTGCTGGCGATGGTCTTCGTGTTCATGGAATACAGCGGCATCACCATGCAACGGATTTCCCTGGGTGCATTGATCATTGCCCTGGGCTTGCTGGTGGATGACGCGATGATCACCGTCGAGATGATGGTCTCGCGCCTGGAGTTGGGTGACACCAAGGAGCAGGCCGCCACCTTCGCCTACACCTCCACGGCCTTCCCGATGCTCACGGGGACGCTGGTGACCGTCGCCGGTTTCGTGCCGATCGGCCTGAACGCCAGTTCCGCCGGCGAATACACCTTCACCCTGTTTGCGGTGATTGCCGTGGCCATGCTGGTGTCGTGGATCGTCGCCGTGCTGTTCGCCCCGGTGATCGGCGTGCACATTCTCAGCACCAACGTGAAGCCGCATTCGGCCGAACCGGGGCGTGTCGGGCGGGCATTCAATGCTGGCCTGCTGTGGTGCATGCGCAATCGATGGTGGGCGATTGGCATCACCGTGCTGTTGTTCGGGTTGTCGGTGTTCGGCATGCGGTTCGTGCAGAACCAGTTCTTCCCGTCCTCGGATCGCCCGGAAATCCTGGTGGACTTGAACCTGCCGCAAAACGCCTCCATCGACGAAACCCGCAAAGCGGTGGACAAGCTCGAAGCGACGCTCAAGGGCGACCCGGACATCGTGCGCTGGAGCACCTACATCGGCCAGGGTGCGATTCGTTTCTACCTGCCCCTCGACCAGCAATTGCAGAACCCCTATTACGCGCAACTGGTGATCGTCAGCAAAAACTTCGAAGCCCGCAAAGCCCTCAGCGATCGCCTGCGTGAGCGCCTGCGCAAAGACTTCGTCGGCATCGGCAGTTACGTGCAAGCGCTGGAAATGGGGCCGCCAGTCGGGCGGCCGATGCAGTATCGGGTCAGCGGCAAGGACATCGACCAGGTGCGCAAGCACGCCATCGACCTGGCCAGCGAACTGGACAAGAGCCCATACATCGGCGAGATCATTTTCGACTGGAACGAGCCCGGCAAGGTGCTGCGCATCGACATCGCCCAAGACAAGGCGCGCCAACTCGGCCTGTCGTCCCAAGACGTGGCGAACCTGATGAACAGCATTGTCAGCGGTTCGACCGTGACCCAGGTTGACGATGACATCTACCTGATCAACGTGGTCGGTCGTGCGGTGGACGCCGAACGGGGTTCGCCGGAAACCCTGCAAAACCTGCAGATCGTCACGCCGGGCGGCACCTCGATTCCGCTGCTGGCCTTTGCCACTGTGCGTTACGAACTGGAGCAGCCGCTGGTATGGCGTCGCGACCGCAGGCCGACCATCACCATCAAGGCGGCGGTCGTCGGCGATATACAGCCCACCGACCTGGTGGCCCGACTCAAACCGGACATCGACAAATTCGCCGCCGGTTTGCCGGTGGGCTATAAGGTCGCCACCGGCGGTACGGTGGAGGAGAGTGGCAAGGCCCAGGGGCCGATTGCCAAAGTGGTGCCGTTGATGTTGTTCCTGATGGCCACCTTCCTGATGATCCAGTTGCACAGCGTGCAGAAGCTGTTCCTGGTGGCCAGCGTCGCGCCGCTGGGCCTGATCGGCGTGGTGCTGGCGCTGGTGCCGACGGGAACGCCGATGGGCTTTGTGGCGATCCTTGGGATCCTGGCGCTGATCGGTATCATCATCCGCAACTCGGTGATTCTGGTGACCCAGATCGATGAGATGGAGAGGGCAGGCCTTTCACCCTGGGATGCGGTGATGCAAGCCACCGAGCACCGGCGTCGGCCGATTCTGTTGACCGCTGCGGCGGCGAGCCTGGGGATGATCCCGATCGCCCGGGAAGTGTTCTGGGGGCCGATGGCCTACGCGATGATCGGCGGGATCATTGTCGCAACCTTGCTGACGCTGCTGTTTCTGCCGGCGCTGTACGTGGCCTGGTACAAGATTCGCGAGCCACAGAAGGACGGACAGTAAGGCGAGCGCTTCGCGCTCATCGCTGGCAAGCCAGCTCCCACAGTTGACCATGGTCTTCAGACAAACCCGGTTCCCTGTGGGAGCGAGCCTGCTCGCGATGGCGTCCGGATGGGCTACGCAGGCTTGCGCCAGACACTCGCCAACCATGGCTGTTGCTCACGCGGCAGCCCTGCGGGCCGGTAGTAATGCTCCAGCTCCACGAACCCCGCTTCGGTCAGCAACTGCTGCCACGCCTGAAGATCGTGATAGGCGCCATAGCGTGGCCCGTTCCAGCCTTCCTGATTCTCGCCACGGGGATTGGAGCTGAACAGCACGCCACCCGGTTTCAAGGTTTCGCGCAATTGCTTGAGCACCCGAGGCAATTCCTGGCGCGGGATGTGAAACAGCACGGCGTTGGCGAAGATCCCGTCAAAGCGCTCGGCCGGCAGATCGAGCTTTAAAAAGTCCTGCTGCCAGACCTCGCAACCGCTGTCCTCGCGCGCCATCTGGGCGAATTTTTCTGATCCGTCGAGGCCGACCGCCTTGTGCCCCAGGCGCGTGAACGTCTGCAAATCACGACCCGGCCCACAACCAAAATCGAGAATGTCGAACGGCGCCTCGCCCTGGATATGGCGCAGCAGGGCATCGATGTTCTGGCTGACATCGTGATCGCGGGTGCCTTCACGAAAACCTTCGGCCACCGAGTTGTAATGGGCCAGGGTGGTGGCGGTGATTTGCTGGAGATCGTCGGGGGTCTGTTTCATGGTGGGCTGCGCAGGCAATTGGAATGGGTCGAATATACGCCATCAGGTAGGGGGCTGCTGTGCAGCCCATCGCGAGCAGGCTCGCACACATTGGGTGGCGTTTCCCTGTGTGAGCGAGCCTGCTCGCGATGGCGGTTTTAATGGCTCAACCGTGTTTCATCCCCAAGCACTCAATCGATCGATCAACCATCGCCTTGGCGATCTCCAGCAAATGCCAGACCGAGAACACCATGGCCCGGTCGGCGCCCTTGAGGTGGTCGCCGCACTGATAGGCGGTCACCGAGGCACAGCGCAGCAGATCGGCGATGTAGAGCTGGGTGTCTTCGAAGCTCACGTCTTTGCTGACGTTGTAGAAACGCAGTTCGTCGGGCGGTGAGGGTTGATCGCCGGTGAGGTAGAAATCGATGGCGCGGTAGAGCGCCGAGCGATCTCTGAGCAGGTCGTCGGTGATGTCTTCGTTGGAGGGTGTTTCGGGGGGTGGATCGGGAACGGATCTGTCCATGAGTGTTGCTCCTATTGCTTCATGGGAGCCGTCACTTCTCGCCTACTAAACGATTGGGTGGCGGCTGTACGCAGGTTAGTAGGCCGGTCAATAGGAAAACCGTGCATCCGAAGATGCCCCGCGCACAGCCACCATATTCTGCATGCGGCAAAAAGTGCCGAACATGAGCATGGAATTGCTATGCGCCTATTGTTCCGGGCTACTAAACCCGGTCACTGATGAGCAGTGACGGGCCGAGACTAGTCACCCAAATTGGCAGGCGCAAGCGAGCGAAATAATCTAGGAAATGTCCTGCAAAGGAAAGGGAACAGGGCTGTAGGAGACCTATTTTTCCTGTAGGAAAAATCCGCTTTTTGTAGGAGCGAGCCTGCTCGCGATGGACGCAAGAGCGCCGCGTTCATCCAGGCAGCCCTCGTTATCGTTGACGTCCATCGCGAGCGGGCTCGCTCCCACAAAGGGCCCCCTTAGCGTTTGTTAAGACCCCGCGCCAAGCGATCCCCGCCCAGCTGAATCACCGCCACCAACGCCACCAGCAACACGATCACCGTGAGCATGATCTGGCTGTCAAAGCGCTGATACCCGTATCGATAGGCGATGTCCCCCAACCCGCCCGCGCCAATCGCCCCGGCCATGGCCGAGGAGTTGATCATGGTCACCAGGGTAATGGTGAAACCCCCGACGATGCCGGGCAGCGCCTCAGGCAACAGCACATGCCAAACGATGTGCCCGCGCCGGCAGCCCATGGCTTGCGCCGCTTCGATCAAGCCGTGATCGACCTCGCGCAAACTGACTTCGGCGATGCGCGCAAAGAACGGCGTCGCGGCGATGGTCAGCGGCACCACGGCCGCCCAGACGCCGTAGGTGGTGCCGACGATCAAGCGGGTGAACGGGATGAGCGCGACCATCAGAATCAGGAACGGAATCGAGCGAAACAGGTTCACGAACGCGCCCAGCGCGCGGTTGATGGTCGGTGCCTCGTAGATGCCGCCCTTGGAGCTGGTGACCAGGATCACCGCCAGCGGAATCCCCGCCAACAGTGCGATCAAGGACGACACGCCGACCATCAAGAACGTGTCGATGAAGCCTTGCAGCAATCGATCAAACCACATAGCCCAATACCTCGACCTGTTGCGCCCATTGGCTGGCACGTTGGCGCAGTGCTTCGGCGCCCAGGGGCGAGCCGGTCACGGCCAGCAGCAGTTGCCCGAGGGCGTGGCCCTGAATCCGTTCCACGCCACCCTGTAACAAACGCACGCGACCGCCGAGGGCACCGAACAGGGCGGCGATGTCCGGTTCGTCCTGGGCCGAGCCGGTGAATTGCAGGCGCAGAACGACGGCGTCATCCGAAGTCTGCGGCTGCGCTTGCAAGCGACTTTGCAGTTCTGTCGGCAGCGCATGTTGCAGCGGCGCGAGCAACGTTTTGCTGACCTCATGCTGCGGGTTGCCGAACACTTCCCACACCGGCCCCTGCTCAACGATGCGCCCGTGTTCAAGCACGACCACGCGATCACAGATCTCGCGGATCACCGCCATTTCGTGGGTGATCAAAATGATGGTCAGGCCCAGGCGCTGATTGATCTCGCGCAGCAGGCCGAGGATCGATTGGGTGGTCTCCGGGTCGAGCGCCGAGGTGGCTTCGTCGCACAGCAGAATGGCCGGGTCGTGGACCAGGGCGCGGGCGATGCCGATGCGCTGCTTCTGGCCGCCGGACAGCTGCGCCGGGTACGCCTTGTGTTTGGCTTGCAGGCCCACCAGTTCCAGCAGTTCGCGGACCTTTTGATCGCGTTTTTCCTTGGGCACCCCGGCGACTTTCAGCGGCAGTTCGACGTTCTGCCAAACGGTCTTGGCCGACATCAGGTTGAAGTGCTGGAAGATCATGCCAATGCGCCGACGCAGGGCCACCAGGCGCTCTTCATCGAACTCGCCGATGTCCACTTGATCGATCAACACACGCCCCGACGTCGGGTGCTCAAGGCGGTTGATGGTACGGATCAGCGACGACTTGCCGGCGCCGCTGCGGCCGATGATGCCGAACACTTCACCACGCTGGATCGCCAGGTCGATGCCTTGCAGGGCGGCCACCGGGCCTTGCTTGCCGTCGTAGGTTTTGCCCAGGCCGACAAAGCGCACGTGGGCGCGATTGAGCTCCGGGTGCAGCTCGGTCTGTTGTGCATGGCGGGGCTCTGGAATCTCCAGTCGCCGTTGGGTCGCGGCCGTCATGCTCAGCTCTCCCAACCGGCTTGATAGAGCTTGCCGTGGGCTTTATCCAGGGCAGCGCGCACGGCGGGCGAGTGCTGGTAGATATCGACGAACTTGATCAGGCGCGGGTCGGTTTTGCTTTTGGGCTGGATCACGAACTGGATCACGTATTCCTTGTGATCGAGGCCGTCGAACAGCAGGGCGGAGCCGGCATCGAAGGTCTTCGACAGGCGAATGTAGGCCGGGTAACCCTGGACCAGATCGGCGTCGTCATAGGCACGCACCAGCTGCACGGCTTCGACTTGAAGAATCCTGATTTTCTTCGGGTTGGCGATGATGTCTTCTTCGGTGGCCTTGTAGCCGACGCCTGGCTTGAGGGTGATCAAGCCGGCCTTGGCCAGCAGCTGCAAGCCACGACCGCTGTTGATCGGGTCGTTGGCGATGGCCACGCTGGCGCCTTCTGGCAGTTCATCGAAGCTTTTGTATTTTTTCGAGTAGAGGCCGACGTTGTTGATGATCCCCGGCGCGAACGGCACCAGGTCAAAACCGGAGGCGGCCTTGGCGTTTTCCAGGAACGGGATGTGCTGGAAGTAGTTCACGTCGATGTCGCCGGCCGCGAGGCTGACGTTGGGGGCGATCCAGTCGGTGAACTCCACCAGCTCGACTTTCAGGCCTTGTTTGCCGGCTTCTTCGACCGCCGCTTCCAGGGGAATGGCGAAGGCGGCGGTGGTGCCGATTTTCAACGGTGCGTCGGCGGCGAACACCGCAGAGCTGAACAGGCCGAGGGCCAGGGCCAGTGCTTTGACTGGGTTAGAGAGGTGGTTTTTGGTCATGTTGGTTTTTTCCAGTCAGTGCATGAATTTTGGGTGTTTATCAGGGCCTCATCGCTGGCAAGCCAGCTCCCACAGTGGGTCTGTGGTGTTCACAAAACCTTGTAGGAGCTGGCTTGCCAGCGAAGCTTTTAGCGTCGGTAGGCTGAGCCCGTATGTTTCTCAGGCAAATACGCCTCACCGTGAAACAGCTTTTCGCGCAGGCTGCCGTTGTCGTAGGCGGTCTTGTACGAGCCTCGCCGTTGCAGCTCGGGGATCACCAGATCGATGAAGTCCACATAGCTTTCCGGCGTGACGATCCGCGTCAGGTTGAAGCCGTCCAGCCCGGTTTCGGCGATCCACGATTCCAGCTCATCCGCCACTTGCTGCGGTGAACCGACCAGGGTGATGTAGCGTCCGCCCAGGGCGTGTTGTTCGAGCAATTTGCGTCGGGTCCAGTCGTTGTTTTGCAGGTTTTTAGTGGCCGACTGGATCGCGTTGCTTTTCACGTACTGGATCGGTTCGTCGATGGCGTACTCGGAAAAATCGATGCCGGTGGACGCGGAAAAATGCGCCACGCCGGCTTCGGTGCTGGCGCAGCTCAGGTACTCGGCGTGCTTCTTCCAGGCCAGTTCTTCGGTTTCGCCGACGATCACGTTCAGCCCCATGAACACCTTGATGTCTTCAGGGTTGCGCCCGGCTTCGACGGCGCTGGCGCGGACCTTGTCCACCTGCACTTTGGTCGACGGTTTGTTCTGGCCGCTGATGAACACGCATTCGGCATGGCGCCCGGCGAACAGCAAGCCGCGATCGGAGCTGCCGGCCTGGAACAGCACCGGCGTGCGTTGCGGCGACGGCTCGCAGAGGTGATACCCCTCGACCTGATAGAACTCGCCCTTGTGCTCGACCTTGTGCACTTTGTCGGGCTGCGCATAGATCCGTTGTTGCGGATCGTTGAGTACGGCCCCGTTTTCCCAGCTGCCTTCCCAGAGTTTGTAGAGCACCTCCAGGTATTCGTCGGCCTGGTCGTAGCGGCGGTCATGCTCGACCTGTTCGCTCAGGCCCATGGCCTTGGCGGCGCTGTCGAGGTAGCCGGTGACGATGTTCCAGCCCACCCGGCCACGGCTCAGGTGATCCAGGGTCGACATGCGCCGGGCGAACAGGTACGGCGGTTCGTAGGTGAGGTTGGCGGTGAGGCCGAAGCCGAGGTTTCTGGTCACGGCGGCCATGGCCGAGACCAGCAGCAGCGGGTCGTTGACCGGCAGCTGGATCGACTCTTTCAGCGGTACGTCCACGGACTGCTGGTAGACGTCGTAGACGCCGACTATGTCGGCGATGAACAAGCCGTCGAACAGCCCGCGTTCCAGCAACTGCGCCAGTTCGGTCCAGTATTCGATGGTTTTGTATTGGGTCGAGGTGTCCCGGGGATGGGTCCACAAACCATGGTTGATGTGCCCGATGCAGTTCATGTTGAACGCGTTGAGCAGGATCTTTTTCCTGGCCATCAGATAGTCCCCCGCAGTGGCGGGTTTTCATCATTGAGGTAGTAGTTGCCCACTGCGTGGTACTTCCAGCGCACCGGGTCGTGCAGGGTGTGCACGCGCGCGTTGCGCCAGTGGCGATCCAGACCGTGTTCGGCCAGGGTGGCCTGGCTGCCGGCCAGTTCGAACAGGGTGCTGCCAGCGGCCAGGGAAATTTCGGTGCTGAGGGCGCGGGCTTCGGCGACGGCAATCGATGCGGCGGCGACGGTCTCGGCGTTAGTGTCGGCCTGGGCCTGGTCGAGGCGTTCACCGGCACGTTCCAGCAGGGCCTCGGCAGCGTGCAGGCGAATGCTCAAGTGGCCGAAGCTCTTGATCGTCAGCGGGTCATCGGTGGCTTTTTCGTGGGTGGCGTCGATCCACGGCCGGGTTTTGGTGCGCACGAAATGCAGCGCATCTTCATAGGCGGCGCGGGCGATGCCGGTGTCGATGGCGGCGTGGAGAATCTGCGCCAGCGGGCCGACCGGCGTCGGGCGCTCGAAGGCACTCTGGAACGGGATCACGTCTTCGGCGGCGACAAACACGTCTTCGAACACCACCGAGCCGCTGCCGGTGGTGCGCTGGCCAAAGCCGCTCCAGTCGTCGATCACGGTCAGGCCCTGGCTGTTGCGCGGGACGAACGCCAGTTGCTGCACGCCGTTTTCGTCCACAACGGAGGTCGGAATGCGTTGGGCGTAAATGGCCCCGGTTGAGTAGAACTTGCGGCCGTTGATGCGATAACCGTCGCCATCGCGGGTCAGGCGGGTGACGCGGTCGTGGGCGGTTTTGGTGCCCAGTTCGGCGAGGGCATTGCCGAAGCGCTGACCGGCCAGCACTTCGGCGTACAGGCGTTTTTTCTGCTCGGGGCTGCCGTTCACGCGCAGCACTTCGAGGGCATAGAAATGGTTCTGCGGGATCTGCCCCAGCGAGCCGTCCGCCTGGGCGATCAGGGCGATGACGTTGGCCAGGGTGACGTTGGAAACCCCGGCGCCGCCGTACTCTTTGGGCACGCTGATGCCCCACAGGCCCGAGCGGGAAAACACTTCCAGCTCCGGGTGTGGCAAACGGCGTTCACGGTCGCGCAGGGCGCTGTCGCGTTTGAAATCTTCGGCCAGGTCGCTGGCGACAATCAGGGCTTGCTCATCGCTGGTGATGACCGCGACGTGTTGAGAAAGGGTCATGTGGTTCTCCAGAGCTCTGGTGAAAAGTGTTCTGGTCGTTAAATCCAGGAATGGCGAGCGGGCAATGTGCCGTTCAGGTGATAGCTGCCGACGGCGTGATATTTCCAGCGCACCGGGTCGTGCAGGGTGTGCACCCGGGCGTTGCGCCAGTGGCGGTCGAGGTTGAACTCGGCGAGGGTGGCGCGGCTGCCGGCCAGTTCGAACAGCTTCTCGCTGGCCAGCAGCGAAATCTCGGTGGTCAGCACTTTGGCTTCGGCCACGGCAATCGAGGCGCGGGCGGCGGACTCGGCGGTGAGCGGCGCGGCGCTGACCTGATCGAGCACCTGCCCGGCCTTGCGCAGCAGGGCTTCGGCGGCGTGCAATTCGATTTTCAGTCTGCCGATGTCGGCGATCACGTACAGGTCATCGCTGGCCCGGTCGACCTTGGCGTCGATCCATGGCCGGGCACGGGTTTTCACGAATTCGATGGCGTCGTCGATGGCGCCACGGGCGATACCGGCGTCGATGGCGGCCTGGATCAGTTGCGAGACGGCGCCCTGGGTATTGGGCTTTTCATTGATCTTCCAGTTGTCCACCACCAGTTCGGCATCGACCCGCACGTTGTTGAGCAAAATGGTGCCGCTGGCGGTGGTGCGCTGGCCGAAACCGGACCAGTCGTCGACGATGCGCAAGCCCGGCGTGCCGCGACGCACGAAGGCCAGCACTTGCTTGCCGTCGTCATTGAGCGCCTTGACCGCGACCCAGTGCGCGAACAGCGCGCCCGTGGAGTAGAACTTCTGCCCGTTGAGGACATAGCCATCGCCGTCGGCGGTGATGCGTGCCTTGAGTTCCAGGGTGTTTTTGTTGCCGCGTTCAGGGCCGGCATTGCCGATGCGCCAGCCTTCGAGCACGCTTTTGAAGAGCAGTTTTTTCTGCACTTCGGTGGCGCTGCCGGACACCAGGTTGAGGATGCCGAACTGGTTCTGCGGGATTTGTCCGAGCGCCGGGTCTGCCGCGGAAATGATCGCGAACACCTCGGCTAACGTGACGAACGAAACCTGCGGGCCACCGTACTCGCGCGGGATGGCGATGCTGCCCAGGCCGCTGCGGGTGAACTGTTCGATTTCCGACCACGGCAGCTTGCGCTGCTGGTCGCGTTTGGCCGCTTGCAGGCGGGCGACTTGCGCCAGCTCATGGGCCGCCTTGATCGCTTGTGCGTCGTTGCGCAACACCTGCGCGGGCAACAACAGCGGGGCGACGTCCAGATCACTCTGGACAATTGCTTCTGCCAGACTGGACATCAACGCCACTCCTTGGCTGCACGCAATGCCCTGGCGATCTGCACTGGGGTGATTGTGTTCCGGACCATACCTACCTCACATCTCATGGAAGCGCCGCGGGGTGCGGCGAACGAAAACAAGAATGTCCGGTGGTCCGGTCTATATACCCTAAGCGTTTATAAATAAGTTATGAACTAACTTTTAGGAATATATATAGAAGTGTGTCATCGCCCACTGTTCATGGGGCAACAGTTGTTTCTGGGGCAACAGTTCAAGGCTGGATTTGGCTTTTTGCAGGAGCAAGGCGTGCCCGCGATAGCGCCCATTGGATCGCCATCGCGGACACGCCTTGCTCCTGCAGAAAAAGCGCCGCGCAAGGCGCAAATGTCTCATCGCCTGCGGGCTTCGGCTGCTTTGAGGGAGGCTTTCTTCGGGACTTTGAGGTAAGGGTTGGCGCAACCAATCTTCAGCGTTCGCGCCGGCGCCCAGCGCGAGTTGTTGCCCACGCGGTCGAGGATGCAGTACGTCACTTCCAGGCGCAGGTCTTCGCCGCCTTCGAGGATGATCGCTGGCGGCACCCAGACCTGGATCGGTTGACCAACATCGCTGGTCTTGACCCGGGGCAGGTCCATGCGCACGTCACCTCAGCGCAGGGTGATTTCATCGTCGACGGCCATGTTCAGGTACGGCTCGATGGTTAACGGCACACCCCGCTTGACCTGGTTCGGATTGACCCCCTGGCGGCGGATCGTCTCGGGGATGCTGACCGGTGCCAGGCTCTGGTTTTCGTCGCCACACAGGGCCGAGGGCTGGCCACCGGGGCAATCGAGTTTGATCTGTACGGATCTGGCGGCAGACAGCGCCGGGCCCCGGCCGACCTGCATGACCCGGTAGTGGATGCGCGAGGTGCCATTGTCGATGAAGCTCTCGGGCACGCGCAGTTGAACGGGATGGCCGACGTCAGTGGCGGTCAGCACGCGGGAGGCGACGTAGCAGTGGTTCCAGAACAGTTCGATCAGGTCGCCTTCGTCCATTGTGGCGTAGGCGGGCACCTCGATCAGCAGGTGCGCGGCGGAAGTGATGTTGATGCCGGTTTTGTGGGATTGCGCCAGGGTCGGGGCCGCCAGTCCGGTTTTGTTCGAGGTGCTTGTCATAGAGTCTCCTTGAAGTCTTGCAACGAGGTCGGTTTCTGGAAAACCGGAAACTTTAATATCGAGCAGCAAGACCGTTCATTACTTTGAGTGGAAATAATGAGTGCGCGTGATGATTGACGTCGGTGGGAGACTAGATACGAGTTCGATTGAATAAGTGTCAATAGCGTTAGTTGCTCGAATACAAAATCCGCTGTTATTCAGAAAGTTCCTACGTAATGAAGTTAATAAACGCTATAGGTGCGTCGACATTGACCATGAAGGCCAGCAATGCTTGGTTTTTTGGCGGTGGTGTGGGGTGGCGGCGAGCGGCCTGGAGACGTTATGTGTTTGTTGCAGGATATAAATATGTACCGCGTGCTCTGACAAAAAGTTGCTTATTGTCTGTGTTGCTTAATTATGTTTGAAAGGGGTTTTGATAGGAGGGTGAAACTTCCATCCATGGAAGTTTGCAATTGTTGCGAGGGGATTTAGTTGTGAGCGTTATTCAGGAACTTGCTGAGAAACTGTTTGGTGCGCTCTTCCTTCGGATTGGCAAACAGCGCCTTCGCTTCGCCTTGCTCGACGATCACGCCCTTGTCGAAAAACACCACACGATTGGCCACGTCGCGGGCGAAGCCCATTTCGTGGGTGACGATGACCATGGTGCGTTTTTCCTCGGCCAGGCTGCGAATAGTCGAAAGCACCTCGCCGACCAGCTCCGGGTCCAGCGCTGAGGTCGGTTCGTCGAACAGGATCACTTCAGGTTCCATCGCTAGCGCACGGGCAATCGCCACACGCTGTTGCTGACCGCCCGAGAGGCGGCGCGGGTAGGCGTCTTCCTTGCCCGCCAGGCCGACCCTGGCCAACAGCTTTTTACCCAGGGCAACGGCGTCGGCGTGCGGGATCTTCTTGACGATGATCGGGCCTTCGATGACGTTTTCCAGGGCGGTGCGATGGGGGAACAGGTTGAAGTTCTGGAACACGAAGCCCACGTGCTGGCGCAAGCGGCGCACCAGGCTCTGCTGCTGGTTCAACGGGCGGCTGGTATCGATCTCGATGTCGCCGACCTTGATCCGGCCGCTGGTGGGTTCTTCCAGGAAGTTCAGGCAGCGCAGGAACGTGGTCTTGCCCGAGCCGCTCGGCCCGATGATCGCCACGACCTCACCTTCCTTCACTTGCAGATCGATGCCGTTGAGCACGACTTGACCCTTGAACTGCTTTGTCAGTTTTTCCACGACAATCATGGGGTCAGGACTCCTGGTCGTGCCGATTGACCCGGGCTTCCAACTGGTTCTGCAGGTGCGACAGCACCGTGGCCAGAATCCAGTAGATCAGCGCGGCGGCCAGATACATGGTGAACACTTCGAAGGTACGGGCGGTGATCAGCTGAGCCTGACGGAACAGCTCCGGCACCTGGATGGTGGCTGCCAGGGCGGTGTCCTTGACCAGCGAAATGAAACTGTTGCCCAGCGGCGGCAATGCGGTGCGCATCGCCTGCGGCAGGATGGCCCGGCGCAGGGTCTGCGCACGGGTCATGCCGATACTGGCAGCCGCTTCCCACTGGCCGCGCTCGATGGAGCTGATCGCGGCACGCAGGATTTCACAGGCGTAGGCGGCCATGTTCAGCGAGAAGCCGATCAGGGCTGCCGGCAGCGGATCAAGTTCCATGCCCAATTGCGGCAAGCCGTAATAGATCACGAACAGTTGCACCAGCAACGGCGTGCCGCGAAAGAACGACACGTAGATGCGGGCGATCCAGCTCACCAGTTTGAAGCGCGACAAGCGCATCAGGGCCAGGCCGAAGCCCATCACCAGGCCGAAGAACATCCCGCCCAGGCTCAAGATGACCGTGTAGTAGGCCCCCTTGAGCAGGAAGGGCAGGGAGTCCAGTGCGAGTTGAAAAGCTTCTTCCATTATTGAGTGACGTCAGCGCTGAAGTATTTTTCCGAAAGCTTTTTCAGCGTGCCGTCGGCGCGCAGCTTGTCGATGGCTTTGTTCACAGCGGCCAACAGTTCAGGCTCGCCTTTGCGCAGGGCAATGCCGGCTTCCTGACGGGAGAACGCTTCGCCGGCGGCAGAAGTGTCCTTGGCTTTCTTGGCGTATTCCAGCGCGGCGAGGCGGTCGATCAGGATGGCGTCGATACGGCCGACACGCAGGTCCTGGAACTTGGTTGGGTCATCTTCGTAGGTGCGGACGTCAGCCTTGGGCACATTCTCTTTCACCCACGCTTCGTAGTTGGTGCCCAGGCCTACGCCGACTTTCTTGCCGGCCAGGTCGGCGGCGGTCTTGATGGTGTCCTTGTTCTTGGTCAGCGTCAGCGCCTGAATCCCGGAAACGGTGTAAGGCTCGGAGAAGTCATACTTCTTCTTGCGCTCTTCGGAGATGGTCACCTGGTTGATCACCGCGTCCAGACGCTTGGATTCCAGCGCCGCGAGGATGCCGTCCCATTTGGTCGGTTGCAGTTTGACCTTCACGCCCAGCTCTTTGGCCAGGGCTTCGGAGAACTCGACTTCGAAGCCGGTCAGTTTGCCGTCGGCGTCGACGAAACTGAACGGCGGGTAGGTGCCTTCCAGACCGACGTTGATCACGCCAGCGTCCTTGATTTTTTGCAGTTGCTCACCGGCAACCGCTTGGCCCAGCAGACCGACGCCCAGCGCCAGGCCCAGCGAACCTACCAGCAGATTTCGACGTAGTGCGGAAAAATTCATGACAAGCCCCTGTGTTTTCTTATGGAAGACGCTTTAGGAAAGTTGGCAAATTCGGGATTTGAACGACTGCGATATCCTGCCCTAAAGCAGCGTATGCGTCTTGCAGCAAATTTGCCTAAGGTATGACTATATGATGGCGTTATTAGATTAGAAAATAATAAATTCTATTTTTGTTATGCAATAAAGGAATATGTGAGCATTGTGGAAAAGATCGCAGCCTGCGACTGCAATCTTTTGATCTTCACGGTTACAGAAAGTCCTTGTAGGCAAACAACGCCGGCGCCCCACCGGTGTGCAGGAAGATGATCGGGCCTTCATCGAAGCGTTGACGACCGATGCCATCAAGCAACCCGGCCATCGCCTTGCCGGTGTAGACCGGGTCCAGCAGCAGGCCTTCCTGACTCGCCACCAGCTTCACCGCCGCCAGAGTCCCGGCATTGGGTTCGCCGTAGCGTGGCGCGAAATACTCGTCCCACAACTCGACCTTGAAACTCTTCGGCAGGCTCACACCCAGCAACTCGGCGGTGCGCTCGGCCAGGCCCTGTACCTTCGGTCGCTGGTCCTCATCGCTACGGGACACCGTGACGCCAATGACTGGCAAATCCGGCAGTGCTTCGCTCAAGGCCAATGCCAGGCCGCTGTGGGTTCCGGCGCTGCCCGAGGCCAACACCACGGCGGCGAAATTCAGGCCGGTGTCCTTGATCTGTTCCGCCAGTTCCAACCCGGCATGCACATACCCCAGGGCGCCCAGCGCATTGGAGCCGCCAATCGGCACCAGATACGGCTTTTTGCCGTTGCTGCGCAAGCGAGCGGCGAGGGCATGCAATTGCTCGTCGGCATTGTCGAGGTTTTCCACCAGCTCGACCTTGGCATCGAACAGGTCCAGCAACAGCCGATTGCCATTGCCGAGATAGTTGGCGTCGTCGGTGCCGAGGGGGTTTTCCAGCAGCGCTACACAGCCCAGGCCCAGTTTGGCGGCAATGGCGGCCGTCTGGCGCACATGGTTGGACTGAATCGCGCCAGCGGTGATCAAGGTGTCGGCACCTTGCGCCAGGGCATCGGCGGCCAGGTACTCGAGTTTGCGCAGCTTGTTGCCGCCCATGGCCAGCGGTGTCAGGTCATCGCGTTTGACGTACACGTCGCGGCCCAGCCAGGTCGACAGGCGTTCGAGCTTTTCCAGGGCGGTGGGCTGACCGAGCAGGTCGAGACGGTTAAAGCGGGCAAGCTGTTGTTTGATCGGCTCTTGATTGAACATGGTTCCGTACTGGCGGTGGGAGATGTGTGGACTATAGGCACGCCTATTTGAAGCGGCAACCGCCAACCACCAATCGCTTATAGCCAACAGTGCTTAACACAGCACAATTGGTTCTTAATTTGGCTCACGGCCCTTGCCGTAAAGTATTTGCCTTTGACGCGGCCAGACTGTCCGGCCGCCCGTGAGGAGTTTTTACCGTGAGTGAGCGTTCCAGCCATTGGCAATTGCAGAGCATCGTCAGCCAGCTGCGCACGGCACGTGACCAGTGGCGCGCGCAAAACGGCCGTGCCAGCACCGAGCAGGGAGGGCGCGAATTGCCGTCCCGCGCGGCCATGGCGGAGATTCTCGAAGCCTTGTGCGGTGCGCTGTTTCCCATGCGCCTGGGACCGGTGGACCTGCGCGAGGAAAGTGAAGACTTCTACGTCGGCCATACCCTCGACGTCGCACTGAATGCCTTGCTGGCTCAGGCGCGGCTCGAATTGCGCTACGCCGCGCGCCACAGCGCCAAGGTCGACACCGAGGTCGAGGCCAGGACCATCCAGATCATCCAGGACTTCGCCCTCGCGTTGCCGGGGTTGCGCAGCCTGCTCGATACCGATGTTCTGGCGGCCTATCACGGTGACCCGGCGGCACGCAGCGTCGATGAAGTATTGCTGTGCTATCCGGGGATTCTGGCGGTGATTCACCATCGCCTGGCTCACCATTTGTATCGCGCCGGTTTGCCGTTGCTGGCGCGGATCAGCGCGGAAATCGCCCACTCGGCCACCGGCATCGACATTCACCCCGGCGCGCAGATTGGCCGCAGTTTTTTCATCGACCACGGGACAGGCGTGGTGATCGGCGAGACCGCCATCATCGGCGAGCGCGTGCGGATCTATCAGGCCGTGACCCTGGGCGCCAAGCGCTTCCCGGCGGACGAAGACGGTCAGTTGCAGAAGGGCCAGCCGCGTCACCCGATTGTCGAGGATGACGTGGTGATCTATGCCGGCGCGACGATTCTGGGACGGATCACCATTGGCAAGGGTTCGACCATTGGCGGCAACGTCTGGCTGACCCGCAGCGTGCCGGCGGGCAGCAACCTGACCCAGGCGAATCTGCAGCATGATGATGGGGCGCAGAAGTAATTCCAGAAATCCTGGCTGACTGACAGGCCCTCATCGCGAGCAAGCTCGCTCCCACAGGATTTTCGGGTGTTCACAGTCATGGTGTTCACTGAAGATCCGCGGTGGGAGCGAGCTTGCTCGCGATTGGATTTCATGCCGAATCGAGCTAACGGCTTTGATTTAATCCTGCCTCATACCCTCCCTTGAACTGGCACAAGAAAACGACCGCCGAGCCCTGCGATTAGTCCTTAGCACCCTATCCATGTTTAAATTGAACGTTCATTCAAGTTAAACCGGTGGTTCGCCGCCCGCTCACAACAGGAGGCTTGCCTTTGCTGAGTCTGATTTCTACAGCCACGTTTTACCCCTTCGAGGTGCACCGTTCATGAGTGCATCGTCCCTCCCTCCAAGCGGCCTGGTCCGCATGAATCCGCCAGTGTTCTACTTTGCGGCGAGTTTCATTCTGCTGTTCGGCGTCGTGGTCATCGCCTTGCCCGAACAGGCCGGTGCCTGGTTGCTGGCGGCGCAAAACTGGGCGGCCAACACGGTCGGCTGGTACTACATGCTGGCGATGACGCTGTATCTGGTCTTCGTGGTGGTCACCGCCTTGTCCGGCTACGGCAAGATCAAGCTCGGTGCCGACCACGACGAGCCCGAGTTCAGCTACCTGTCCTGGGCCGGCATGTTGTTCGCCGCCGGCATCAGCATCACCCTGTTTTTCTTCTGTGTGTCCGAACCGCTGACCCACATGCTGCAACCGCCCCAAGGCGAGGCCGGCACGGCGGATGCAGCGCGTCAGGCGATGCAGATTCTGTTTCTGCACTGGGGGCTGCACGGCTGGGGTGTGTTCGCTTTCGTCGGCATGGCGCTGGCGTATTTCGCCTACCGCCATAACCTGCCGCTGGCCTTGCGTTCGGCGCTGTATCCGCTGATTGGCAAGCGCATCAACGGGCCGATCGGCTACGCGGTGGATGGCTTCGGCATCATCGCCACGGTGTTCGGTCTCGGTGCGGACATGGGCTTTGGTGTGCTGCACCTCAACTCGGGCCTGGACTACCTGTTCGGCATCGCCCACACCCAGTGGATTCAGGTCGGCCTGATCACCCTGATGATGGGGGCGGCGATCATCGTTGCCGTGTCCGGCGTCGATAAGGGTGTGCGGGTCATGTCCGACATCAACATGCTGCTGGCCTGCGCGTTGCTGCTGTTCGTGTTGTTCGCCGGCCCGACGCAGCACCTGCTCAATACCCTGATCCAGAACCTCGGTGACTACCTCGGCGCCTTGCCGATGAAAAGTTTCGACCTTTACGCTTATGACAAACCCAGCGACTGGCTCGGCGGCTGGACGGTGTTCTACTGGGCCTGGTGGATTGCCTGGTCGCCGTTCGTGGGCCTGTTCATCGCGCGGATTTCCCGCGGCCGCACCATCCGCGAATTCGTCTTCGGTGTGCTGCTGATCCCGCTCGGTTTCACCCTGGCGTGGATGTCGATTTTCGGCAACAGCGCCATCGACCAAGTGCTCAACCATGGCATGAGTGCGCTGGGCATGTCGGCCATCGATAACCCGTCGATGACCCTGTACCTGCTGCTGGAAACCTACCCGTGGAGCAAAACCGTGATTGCGGTCACGGTGTTCATCAGCTTCGTGTTCTTCGTGACTTCGGCCGACTCCGGCACGGTGGTGTTGTCGACGCTGTCCGCCAAGGGCGGAAACCCGGACGAAGACGGGCCGAAATGGCTGCGGGTGTTCTGGGGCGCGATGACGGCGCTGGTGACCAGTGCGCTGCTGTTCTCCGGCAGCATCGATGCGCTGAAGTCGGCGGTGGTGCTGACTTCGCTGCCGTTCTCGCTGATTTTGCTGTTGATGATGTGGGGGCTGCACAAAGCGTTTTACCTGGAGTCGCAAAAGCAGATCGCGCAGTTGCATTCCCTGGCGCCGGTGTCCGGCTCGCGGCGCGGCGGCTGGCGTCAGCGCTTGAGTCAGGCGGTGCATTTCCCGTCGCGGGACGAGGTCTATCGCTTCCTCGATTCGACGGTGCGCCCGGCCATTGAAGAAGTCTCGGCGGTGTTCGTCGAAAAGGGCCTGAAGGTCATCACGCAGCCGGACCCGGCCAATGACAACGTCAGCCTGGAAATTGGTCACGGTGACGAGCATCCGTTTATCTATCAGGTGCAGATGCGTGGCTACTTCACGCCGTCATTTGCCCGCGGCGGCATGGGCTCCAAGGAGCTCAACAACCGTCGTTATTACCGGGCCGAAGTGCATTTGAGCGAGGGCAGTCAGAACTACGATCTGGTGGGGTACACCAAGGAACAGATCATCAACGACATCCTTGATCAGTACGAGCGGCACATGCAGTTCCTGCATCTGGTGCGTTGATCGGGGGATCAGGTTTCGCTGGTCAGCACCATGAACAACACCAGCGCCGCCACCGGAACGCTGAACACCACGGTCCCGACCACCACTTCGGTGCTCAATGGCTGACCGGCGTGAACCATGCCGACCGCGGAATTGATCAATGTGAGCGCCAGCCACAGCGCGACAAAGCCATAGGCCAGGGTCTGGCGGGTGAAGCCGATTTTCTCGCCGATGAACAGCATCAGCGCCAGGAGGATCAGGCCGAAGGTGATGATGATGGTGGTGTGCATGGTCTGTGTTCCGTCCGATAGATGAGCAATGCCCGACAAACCGCGATCGCGAGCAAGCTCGCGCCCACAAAGATCACTGCGATCCCTGTGGGAGCGAGCTTGCTCGCGATTGGGGTCACGACGGTGTCAGTGCAAGCCAAGTCATCAATACCACTACTGAGCATAGGTCAGGCGGGCCCGGCCTTAAACCAACCCACCCTTGACCCGCAGGATCTGCCCATTCGCCCGGGATGAAATTCCTCAATGACACACCACCGTCACCGATGCCGGTGTTTGGGGGATGTGTTTGCGCGGGCCGGATGAGATCAAACGATGAATTCTGTGAAACGTTTCAGCAATTGGTCGACGTCGGGCTTTTCTGGCGTTTGTCTAAGCGTATGCTGGGCGACTGGCGAAGCAGTCGATACCAGATTCAAGACAGACAAGAGAGGATTCGATGACTTACACCGCTGCCGAAAACCGCTACGACTCCATTCCTTACCGCCGCGTGGGCCGCAGCGGGCTGGTGCTGCCGGCGCTGTCCCTGGGTCTGTGGCACAACTTCGGCGACAGCACGCCGATCGATACCCAGCGTGCGTTGTTGCGCACTGCGTTTGACCTGGGCATCAACCATTTCGACCTGGCCAACAACTACGGCCCGCCCTACGGCAGCGCCGAGATCAACTTCGGGCGTTTGCTGCGCGAGGACTTCAAGCAATACCGCGATGAGCTGATCATCTCCAGCAAGGCCGGTTGGGACATGTGGCCCGGCCCTTACGGTCAGGGCGGCGGTTCACGCAAGTACGTGCTGGCCAGCCTCGACCAGAGCCTGCAGCGCCTGGGCGTGGATTACGTGGACATTTTCTATTCCCACCGTTTCGACCCGGACACCCCGCTGGAAGAAACCGCCAGCGCACTGGCCACCGCGGTGCAACAGGGCAAGGCGCTGTACATCGGCATTTCGTCCTATTCCGGGGTGAAGACCCGCGAAATGGCGGCGCTGCTCAAAGAGTGGAAAGTCCCGCTGCTGATCCATCAACCGGCCTACAACCTGCTCAATCGCTGGGTGGAAAAAGACCTGCTCGATACCACCGACGAACTTGGCACGGGTGTGATTGCGTTCACGCCACTGGCCCAGGGTTTGCTGACCGACAAGTACCTCAATGGCGTGCCGGCGGATGCACGGGTCAATCGTCCTGGCGGCGCTTCGTTGCAGGCTTCGCACCTGTCCGAGGCCAACATTGCCCACGTGCGTGCGCTTAACGAGATCGCCAAGCGTCGCGGTCAAAGTCTGGCGCAACTGGCCCTGGCCTGGACCTTGCGCGACCCACGCGTAACCTCGGCGCTGATCGGTGCGAGCCGGCCGGAGCAGATTATCGAGAACGTCGGGGCGTTGAAGAATTTGAGTTTCAGTGAGCAGGAGCTGGCGGAGATCGACCGGTTTGCTCAGGAGGGTGGGATCAATCTTTGGGAGAAGCCTTCGACGGCTGAGTAACCGTCAGCCAGGTCTTCTGGCGTCTGCTCCGTCCTTATCGCGAGCAGGCTCGCTCCCACAGGGATGGCGGTTGACCGCAAAATTTTGGTCAACACAGAACCAGTGTGGGAGCGAGCCTGCTCGCGATGGGGCCGGGACAATCAATACTGCACTTGGAGTTCAGCGAAAAAACGGCACATCCCCCAACACCGTCGCCCGCTGCATCACCCGCCGCGCCGGCCGGTAATCATCCACCGCGTAATGTTGTGTCACGCGGTTATCCCAGAAGGCGATGTCGTCTTTCTGCCAGCGCCAGCGAATGGTGAATTCCGGCCGGGTGGCGTGGGCGAACAGGAACTTCAGAATCGCCTCGCTTTCGGTTTCCGACAGCTCGTTGATCTTCGACGTGAACCCTTCATTGACGAACAACGAGCGACGCCCGCTCACCGGATGGGTACGGATCACCGGGTGCGACAGCGGTGGATTCTTGCGCCGTGCTTCTTCCCATTGGGCCAACGCTTCTGGCGTATTGCCGTAGCGCTCCAGCGGGAACGAACGGGTGAAGTCGTGGGTGGCGGTCAGCCCTTCGAGCAAGGCTTTCACCGGCGCCGACAAGGCTTCGTACGCCGCAATCCCGCTGGCCCACAGGGTGTCGCCGCCGAACTCCGGCAGCAGCTTGGCGCTGAGCACCGCGCCCATCGCCGGGGTGGGCAGGAAGGTCACGTCGGTGTGCCAGATTGCGTTGTCGCGCACGTCGGTGACGGCGGTGTCGAGAATCAGTACTTCCGGTTGTTCCGGCACGTTCGGGTAGATCGGGTGAATGTGCAGATCACCGAAATTGGCCGCGAAACGCGCTTGCTGCTGGGGCGTGATCGGTTGGTCGCGGAAGAACAGTACCTGATGCTTGAGCAACGCTTGCTCGATGGCGTCGCGCTGTTCCAGGTTCAGTGGCTGGCTGATGTCGACGCCGCTGATCTGCGCGCCGAGGGCGGAGCTTAGTGGGGTGATGGTCAGGTGGCTCATGGTGGTTCTCTTCAAATCTGAGTGTTGACTCCTGTGGGAGCTTGCTCCCACAGGTTTTTCACATGGCAATTTTTAGTGAGCCTGGCCGTGCCATGGCACGAGTTTGCGTTGCAGGGCGCGCAAGCCCATCTCCATGGCAAAGGCGATCAGCGCGATCACCAGAATCCCCAGGACCACCACATCGGTGACCAGGAACTGCGCGGCCGACTGCACCATGAAACCCAGGCCGCTGGTGGCGGCGATCAATTCGGCGGCGACCAGTGTCGACCAGCCCACACCCAGACCAATGCGCACACCGGTCAAAATATCCGGCAGCGCGCTGGGCAGAATCACATGGCGAATCAACTGCGCACGGGTCGCGCCCAACGACTGCGCGGCGCGCAACTTCGCCGGGTCGACCGTGCGTACACCGGTCGCGGTGGCAATGGCGATCGGGGCGAAAATGGCCAGGTAGATCAACAGCACTTTCGACAGCTCGCCGATGCCGCACCAGATCACGATCAGCGGCAGATAGGCCAGCGGTGGAATCGGGCGGTAGAACTCGATCAGCGGATCGAGAACGCCGCGAGCGATGCGGTTGTGGCCGATGGCGATGCCAACCGGTACGGCGCTCAGCACCGCGAAGCCCAGGCCCAGGCCGATGCGGCTGAGGCTCGCGCCCAGGTGCTGCCACAGGGTCGAATCCATGTAGCCGCTGGTGGCCAGCAACCAGCCTTTTTGCAGGACGGCGGACGGTGGTGGCAGGAACAAGGGTTCAATCAAACCGGTCGCGGTAACGGCCCACCAGAGGACCACGAGGGCGATCAGCGTCAGCACGCTGATCCAGCGAGTGCTCAAAGTGCGACGAACCGGAATCACCGAAGCGCCGGGTTTTACCGCAACGGCCGGAATTTCATAGCTGCTCATGCGCGCTCCTGCCGCTGGGCGGCGCTGCGTTGGGAGAAGACTCTGGCGAGCACGTGTTCGCGGGTTTCGATAAAGCGCGGGTCGGATTTGATCGCCCGTGCCGACTCGCCGGCCGCGTAACGCTGGCCGAAGTCCAGGCTCAGGCGTTCGACGATTTGCCCTGGATTGGGCGCCAGCAGAATCAGGTCGGTGGCGAGGAACACGGCTTCTTCGATGTCGTGGGTAATCAGGAACACCGGTTTGGCCGTGCGCCGCCAGACTTGCAGCAGCAGTTCCTGCATCTGCTCGCGGGTGAACGCATCGAGGGCACCAAAGGGTTCGTCCATCAATAAAACCCGTGGGTCGGCAGCGAGGGCGCGGGCCAGGCCGACGCGCTGCTTCTGCCCACCGGACAGTTGCCAGATGCGGCGGTGTTCAAATCCGGAAAGGTCTACCAGCGCGAGCATTTCCCGGGCGCGGATTTCGCGTTTGTCCCGAGGAATGCCGGCCAGTTCCAGGCCGAAGCCGACGTTGGCCAGCACGTCCTGCCAGGGCAGCAGGGCGTCGTCCTGGAACACCACGCCGCGTTCGGCACTCGGGCCTTTGACGGGCACGCCGTCGAGGGTGATGCGTCCGGCGCTGGGTTCGACGAAACCGGCAATCAGGTTCAACAGCGAAGTCTTGCCACTGCCGGACGGGCCGAGGGCAACCAGCAATTGCCGGGGCCCCAGGCTCAGGGAAATATCCGCCAGCACCGGTTCCGGGCTGCCAGGGTACTGTGCGCTGATGCGCTCCAGCTGTAGCAAGGCCATGGCGATGAACTCCCGATCAGTTGGTGATGAACTTGGCGCTGACGTAGGGTGCGTAGTCCGGCAGCACAGCCTCGACCTTGCCTTGTTCCTTGAGGAACGCGGCGGTGTCGGTGATGGCCTTGGTGGTCGGCGCCCCCAGGGTGATGACCTGATCAGCCGCCAGCGGATAGACGTTGCCTTGCAGCAGCAGCGGAATATCGCTGGCCTTGGCGCCAGACAGTTTTACAAGCTTGTCGACATTGCCTTGATTGGCCAGCCAGGCTTTCGGGTCTTTGCGGTAGTCGGCGTAGGCGTCCAGGGTCACTTTGGCGAACGCAGTGACGATTTCCGGGTGCTTCTCGGCGAAGTCCTTGCGCACGATCCAGGCATCGAAGGTCGGCGCGCCGAACTTGGCCAGTTCGCCGGAGGTGATCAGCACTTTGCCGTTTTCCTTGGCGACGCCCAGGGCCGGGTCCCACACGTAGGTGGCATCGATGTCGCCGCGTTTCCATGCAGCGATGATGGCGGGCGGGGCGAGGTTGAGGACGGTGACTTTCGACGGGTCGATGTTCCAGTGCTTCAGCGCGGCCAGCAGGCTGTAGTGGCCGGTGGAAACGAATGGCACGGCGATTTTCTTGCCGCTCAGGTCTTGCGGGGTCTTGATCCCGGAACCGTCACGGGCCACCAGCGCTTCGGCGGCGCCGATCTGGGTGGCGATGAGGAAGGTTTCCACCGGGACTTTGCGGGTAATGGCCGCCGTCAGGGGGCTGGAACCGAGGTAGCCGATCTGCACGTCACCGGAGGCGATGGCGGCGATGATGTCGGCACCGTTATCGAATTTGCGCCAGCTGATGTCGGCCTTGGTGGCTTTTTCATAGGCGCCATCGGCCTGGGCGACTTTCGCCGGGTCAACGGTGGTCTGGTAGGCGACGGTCACGTCAGCCGCCTGGGCAAAGAAGCTCGCTGCCGCTAGAGAGGCGGCCGCCAGCAGGCGAAGAGGGAAATGCAGTTTCATCGGGAAGCTCCTTGTCAGGCGACCGAGAGTCGGCGTGAAAGGAGACTAAATGATATAAGAATTCGAAAATAAATAACTTTTTAGAATGAGCTTATGAGCGGAAAAATCTAAGGAGTCGCTTGGATCGTCTTTCTGTGGGAGCGGGCTTGCTCGCGAAAAGGGCGTGTCAGTCGACGATCATGTTGACTGATACGGCGCCTTCGCGGGCAAGCCCGCTCCCACAAGGAGGCTACGGCTGCAGGTTAGTTGCTGATCGCCAGAATGCTCGCCTGATACGACCCGACAAACACGTCGAAATCGCCGACTTCGTTCTGTTCCAGCTCCGCCTGTTGAGCCAGCGACGAGCGCGCCAGTTCTTCAAACCGGGCCTGTTCCTCAGCCGGCAATGGCTGGCTGCGGAAAAACTCGGCGTGGGCGCGGCTCTGGCGCAGGGAGAACTGGGCAAAGCTTTCCTTGTGCTCGGCCATGGCCGCCAGGACTTGGGCCGATGGCGTCAGGGATGGGTCCTTGACCTTGGCCAGTTGCGCATCCAGCGCCTTGCTGTGGGCATCGCCGCCGTGGCTCTGATCCAGCATCGCCGCCAGGGGCGCGATGTTTTCCAGCAATTGTGCGGCCCACTCTTTCAGGTCAACGGGGTGACCATCGCGTTGCAGTTGCAGGCCCGGACGGCGACCTTCCTTGACCACGCTGAGGAAGTTCGAGGTCGCATTGCCGCAGCTGGTGTTGGTCAGCAACGGGCTGTCGTTCAGGGCGCAGTACAGCAGGAAGGCGTCGAGGAAGCGCGATTCGGTGAGATCGATGCCCGTCGGCAGGAACGGGTTGATGTCCAGGCAGCGAACTTCAACGTACTGGATGCCACGGGCCATCAGCGCCTGGATCGGCCGCTCGCCGGTGTAGGTCACGCGTTTGGGGCGAATGTTGGAGTAGTACTCGTTTTCGATCTGCAGGATGTTGGTGTTGAGTTGAACCCACTCACCGTCCTTGTGGGTGCCGACTTCGACGTACGGCGCATAGGGCGTGGCCACCGCTTTGCGCAGGCTGTCGATGTAGCTGCCCAGATCGTTGTAGCACGGCGTCAGGCCGGCCTGTGCGTTGCTCTGGTAACCCAGGTCACTCATGCGCAGGCTGGTGGCGTACGGCAGGTACAAGGTGTCCGGATCCAGCTGTTCCAACTGATGCGAACGGCCGCGCAGGAAGCCGGCGTCCAGTGCCGGCGATGCGCCGAACAGGTACATCAGCAGCCAGCTGTAGCGGCGGAAGTTGCGGATCAGGGCGATGTAGGCCGACGACTGATAGTCGCGGTCGGTGCCGACGAAGCCTTCGGCCTGCTTGAGCAGAGGCCAGAGTTTCTCCGGCAGGGAGAAGTTGTAGTGAATCCCGGCGATGCACTGCATGGTCTTGCCGTAACGCAGGGCCAGTCCCTTGCGGTAGACGTACTTGAGCTGACCGATGTTGGACGTGCCGTAATAGGCGATCGGGATATCTTCCTCGGCCGGCAGCGGGCACGGCATCGATGGACTCCACAGGTACTCGTTGCCGAGCTTGCTGTAGGCAAAGCGATGAATCTTGTCCAGGCTCGCCAGCGTGTCCGCCGGATCGGGCAGGGCCGGGGTGATGAACTCCAGCAGCGATTCGGAATAGTCGGTGGTGATCTGTTCGTTGGTCAGCGCGGAACCCAATGCTTCCGGGTGCGGCGTTTGCGCCAGCCGACCTTCATCGGTCACGCGCAGGCATTCACGTTCGATGCCGTGAAGGCACTGTTCGAGCAGAGAGAGGTTAGCGCGCTCGCCGAGCAGAGCCAGGCGGCGGTTGAGAAGTTCGCTCAAGTTGGATTCCTTCACGCGTCAGTCGCCCCAATATGGGGGTGGGCAAGACGGTCTACAAGGGTGAAGTTAAAACTGGCGTTTTCGCCTGGTTTTTGGAGCCGCTCAGGCCATATGCCGGTCAGTCAATAACCGCACAATCCCTGTGGGAGCAAGCTCGCTCCCACAGGTTTGATTGCGTTGAAATTAACTCAAATCGATGACGTCTAGCTACAGGACAGCGAACGTGCCTTGTGCTTTTGCGACGAGTTTGTCGCCTTGCATCACGTCAGCTTCGACCACCAGCGTGCGCCGGCCCGGGTGGATCACCCGGGCGGTGCACATCACTTCACCGTCAGCGACGGCGCGGATGTAGTTGATCTTGCATTCGATGGTCGCGCTCTGCTGATCAAAGCCGTGGGTGCTGGAGCAGGCCAGCCCCATGGCAATGTCCACCAGACTGAACAAGGCCCCGCCGTGCAGCTTGCCGCCGCGATTGCGCAGCTCGGGTTCCAGCGCCAGGGCGACTTGCGCCACCCCGGTTTCCAGGCTGTGCAGACGACAGCCCAGATGCTTGAAAAACGCGCTTTCGGTCAGCCCGGCCGGGATCTCCATCAGCGTTTCTTCAACTGCTTGGCATTGGCGAACAGCGAAGCCATGGCGTTGTTGGCCGGAGCCGCCGCCGTGGTTTCCTTGCGCGGCGCGGTGTTCTGGGATTGGCGCGGAGCCGATCCTGGACGCGCACCGCGAGCACCGTCGATTTTCTCGCCGGGAGTGTCGCTCATGCGCATCGACAGGCCCACGCGTTTACGCGGGATGTCGACTTCCATGACCTTCACTTTCACCACATCGCCGGCCTTCACCGCTTCCCGTGGATCCTTGATGAACTTCTCCGATAGTGCAGAGATATGCACCAAACCGTCCTGATGCACGCCAATGTCGACGAACGCGCCGAAGTTGGTCACGTTGGTCACCACGCCTTCGAGGATCATGCCCGGTTGCAAGTCCTTGAGGTCTTCGACGCCTTCCTGGAACTCGGCGGTCTTGAACTCGGGACGCGGGTCGCGACCGGGCTTTTCCAGCTCCTGGAGAATGTCGGTCACGGTCGGTAGACCGAAGGTTTCATCGGTGTATTTCTTCGGATCGAGGCGCTTGAGGAACGCGGCATCGCCAATCAGCGAGCGGATGTCACGGTCGGTTTCAGCCGCGATTCGCTGAACCAGCGGATAGGCTTCCGGGTGCACGGCGGACGAATCCAGCGGATTCTCGCCATTCATGACGCGCAGGAAGCCGGCGGCCTGTTCGAAGGTTTTCTCGCCAAGGCGCGCGACTTTCTTCAGCGCGGCGCGGGTTTTGAACGCACCGTGCTCGTCGCGATGGCTGACGATGTTCTGCGCCAGGGTTGCATTGAGGCCGGAGATGCGCGCCAGCAGCGCCACGGAAGCGGTGTTCACGTCCACGCCTACGGCGTTCACGCAGTCTTCGACCACCGCATCCAGGCCGCGCGCCAGTTTCAGCTGCGACACGTCGTGCTGGTACTGGCCGACACCGATGGATTTCGGATCGATCTTCACCAGCTCGGCCAGCGGGTCTTGCAGGCGGCGAGCAATCGACACGGCACCACGGATCGACACGTCGAGGTCCGGAAACTCCTTGGATGCCAGTTCCGAGGCCGAGTAAACCGACGCGCCGGCTTCGGAGACCATGACTTTGGTCATCTTCATGGCTGGATATTTTTTGATCAGCTCAGCGGCCAGCTTGTCGGTTTCACGGCTGGCGGTGCCGTTGCCGATGGCGATCAGATCGACCGAATGCTTGGCGCACAGGGCGGCGAGCACGGCGATGGTCTGGTCCCATTTGTTGTGCGGCACGTGCGGATAAACCGTGGCGTGATCCAGCAGCTTGCCGGTGGAATCAACCACGGCGACCTTGCAACCGGTGCGCAGGCCCGGGTCGAGGCCCAGGGTGGCACGCGGGCCGGCCGGGGCGGACAGCAGCAGGTCGTGCAGGTTGTGGGCGAACACGTTGATCGCCTCGGTTTCCGCGCTATCGCGCAGTTCACCCAGCAGGTCGGTTTCCAGGTGGGTGTAGAGCTTGACCTTCCAGGTCCAGCGCACCACTTCGCCCAGCCATTTGTCGGCGGCGCGGTTCTGGTTCTGGATGCCGACGTGCTGGCCGATCATGCCTTCGCACGGGTGCATGGTGCCGGGCAGTTCATCACCGACTTTCAGCGCGGAGCTGAGAATGCCTTCGTTGCGGCCACGGAAAATCGCCAGTGCGCGGTGCGACGGCATGCTTTTCAACGGTTCGTCGTGTTCGAAGTAGTCGCGGAACTTGGCGCCTTCCTCTTCCTTGCCGGCGATCACGCGGGCACTGAGGGTGGCTTCCTGTTTGAGGTAATTGCGCAGCTTGTCCAGCAGGCCGGCGTCTTCGGCGAAGCGCTCCATGAGGATGTACTTGGCGCCTTCGAGAGCAGCCTTCACGTCGGCCACGCCTTTTTCGGCATCGACGAAGCGCGCGGCTTCGACATCCGGCGTCAGTGTCGGGTCGTTGAACAGGCCGTCGGCCAGGTCGCCGAGGCCGGCTTCGAGGGCAATCTGGCCCTTGGTGCGGCGCTTCTGCTTGTACGGCAGGTACAAGTCTTCGAGGCGGGTCTTGGTGTCGGCGAGCTTGATGTCACGCTCGAGTTGCGGGGTCAGCTTGCCTTGCTCCTGGATGCTGGCAAGGATGCTGATGCGCCGTTCGTCGAGTTCTCGCAGGTAGCGCAGACGTTCTTCCAGATGACGCAACTGGGTGTCATCGAGGCTGCCGGTCACTTCTTTCCGGTAACGGGCGATGAAGGGAACCGTAGAGCCTTCATCGAGTAGCGCGACGGCCGCTTCGACCTGTTGTGGGCGTACGCCGAGTTCCTCGGCGATGCGGCTGTTGATGCTGTCCATAAAACCACCTGACAAATTGTGAAAGCAGGCTCGCAGGCGCAGAAATAGGGGCTTGGCGAGTCTGGTTGAGCGGCCTGGCCTGCGCCGCTACCTGAGTCAACAGGCACACCGTTGACCCGTGAAATCGAACAAATACTGCCAACGCTACGAAAATAAATAGCGTGTGTCTGTAGTACCTGTCTGATGTTGCCTGACACAAAAGGCCGCGCATTATAACCAGCGTTCTGCCGTTAGGGGGCATCGCGGGATACGGGTGTAACGGCCGGTTTTCTGGCGGTAAAGGAAAAATCTGCTAACAATGCACACGGTGCGTATAACGGCAGCTACGCCATAATGCGCGCCGAGATCAAAGGAGCATCCAATGAGCAGCACTGCAAACATTGCTGAAGGCGAGAAAATTCTTATTGTTGACGACGATCCGGGCCTCAGCAGCCTGTTGGAGCGTTTTTTCGTCAGCAAGGGCTACCGCGCCCGTGCCGTCCCGAATACCGAGCAAATGGATCGCCTGCTGGCGCGCGAAGTGTTCAATCTGGTCGTTCTCGACCTGATGCTGCCCGGCGAAGACGGCCTGACCGCCTGCCGTCGCCTGCGTGGCGCGAACAACCAGATTCCAATCATCATGCTGACCGCCAAGGGCGATGAGCTGAGCCGCATCAAGGGCCTGGAGCTGGGCGCTGACGATTACCTGGCCAAGCCGTTCAACCCGGACGAGCTGATGGCGCGCGTCAAGGCTGTGTTGCGTCGTCAATCGGCCCCGGTGCCGGGCGCACCGGGCAGCGAAGACGAAAGCGTGACTTTCGGCGACTACGAACTGTCCCTGGCCACCCGCGAGCTCAAACGCGGTGAAGAAGTGCACATGCTCACCACCGGTGAGTTTGCGGTACTCAAGGCGCTGGTGATGAATGCCCGTCAGCCATTGACCCGTGACAAGCTGATGAACCTGGCCCGTGGTCGCGAGTGGGATGCCCTGGAGCGCTCCATTGACGTGCAGATTTCCCGTCTGCGTCGGATGATCGAGCCTGATCCGTCCAAGCCGCGTTACATCCAGACGGTTTGGGGTGTGGGTTACGTGTTCGTTCCGGATGGCGCCGCCACCAAGTGATCGGCGCTTTGTAGGAGCGGGTCGTGCGGGCCAGGGGTCATATGATCATGCCCGCAGACTCGCGATCCGCAATGTGCGAGCATTCCTCGCTCCTGCAAGTGTGTAGCGGTTATCCATGAAAACCCCGGTTTGGTTCCCCCAGAGCTTTTTCTCCCGCACCCTTTGGCTGGTGCTCATCGTTGTCCTGTTCTCCAAGGCACTGACCCTTGTTTATCTGTTGATGAACGAGGACGTGCTGGTGGACCGTCAGTACAGCCACGGTGTCGCCCTGACGTTGCGCGCGTACTGGGCGGCCGATGAAAAAAACCGCGACAAGATCGCCGATGCCGTACCCCTGATACGGGTGGTAGGTGCCGGCGTGCCGGAAGGTGAACAACACTGGCCCTACAGCGAGATCTACCAGCGGCAGATGCAGGCCGAACTGGGGGCGGACACCGAGGTGCGATTGCGCATGCATGCGCCGCCGGCGTTGTGGGTCCGGGCGCCAAGCCTGGGTGAAGGCTGGCTGAAAGTACCGCTGTACCCGCATCCGCTACGCGGCCAGAAAATCTGGAACGTCCTGGGCTGGTTCCTCGCCATTGGCCTGCTGTCCACCGCAGCGGCGTGGATTTTTGTCAGCCAGCTCAATCAACCTCTGAAGCGTCTGGTCTATGCCGCACGTCAACTTGGCCAGGGTCGCAGCGTGCGTTTGCCGATCAGCGATACGCCGAGCGAAATGACCGAGGTTTACCGCGCTTTCAACCAGATGGCCGAAGATGTCGAGCAGGCCGGTCGCGAGCGCGAACTGATGCTGGCCGGGGTGTCTCATGACCTGCGTACGCCGTTGACCCGATTGCGCTTGTCCCTGGAGTTGATGGGCGACCGCAGCGACCTGACCGACGACATGGTTCGCGACATCGAGGACATGGATGCGATTCTCGACCAGTTCCTGGCGTTCATCCGCGACGGCCGCGACGAGTCGGTGGAGGAGGTGGACCTGAGCGATCTGGTCCGCGAAGTCGCCGCGCCGTACAACCAGACCGAAGAGAAAGTGCGCTTGCGTCTGGAGCCCATCCAGCCATTCCCGTTGCGGCGGGTGTCGATGAAGCGACTGCTGAACAACCTGATTGGCAACGCGCTGCACCACGCCGGAAGTGGTGTGGAAGTGGCGGCCTATGTGTCTGGGGACACCGCCGCCCCTTATGTGGTGCTGAGCGTCATGGATCGTGGTGCCGGTATCGACCCCGCGGAACTGGAAGCGATCTTCAACCCGTTCACCCGTGGCGACCGTGCACGGGGCGGAAAGGGAACCGGTTTGGGGTTGGCAATCGTGAAGCGGATTGCTTCGATGCATGGCGGCAATGTTGAACTGCGTAACCGTTCCGGCGGAGGGCTGGAAGCGCGGGTGCGCTTGCCGCTGGGGTTGATGCTGCCGCGGGATGCGGTTTAAGCGCTGACTTCTTCGGTGGGGTTGATGGCCCCACCGCGAGCAGGCACCCACATTGGAATGTAATCCCCTGTAGGCGAGCCTGTTCGCGAAGGCGGCCTTCCAGCCGCCACAAGCCTCCAGGATCAGCCCTTCCCTTTGGTCCGCGTCATGTTCGGCCCGCCATTCTTTTCCAGATGCTCGATGATGATCCCCGCCACGTTCTTGCCGGTGGTGGTCTCGATACCCTCCAGGCCCGGCGACGAATTCACCTCCATCACCAGCGGTCCGTGATTGGAGCGCAGGATATCCACACCCGCCACCGCCAGTCCCATGACCTTCGCTGCCCGCAACGCCGTCATGCGTTCTTCCGGCGTGATCTTGATCAGGCTGGCACTGCCACCGCGATGCAGGTTGGAACGAAACTCTCCAGGCCTGGCCTGGCGCTTCATGGCCGCAATCACCTTGTCACCCACCACGAAGCAGCGAATGTCGGCGCCGCCGGCCTCCTTGATGTACTCCTGAACCATGATGTTTTGCTTGAGGCCCATGAACGCCTCGATCACCGACTCTGCCGCCGTAGCGGTTTCGCACAGCACCACACCGATGCCCTGGGTGCCTTCGAGCACCTTGATCACCAGTGGTGCGCCGTTGACCATCGCAATCAGGTCGGGAATGTCGTCCGGCGAGTGGGCAAACCCGGTTACCGGCAAACCGATGCCCCGGCGTGACAGCAATTGCAATGAGCGCAGTTTGTCCCGCGAGCGGGCGATGGCCACCGATTCGTTAAGCGGAAAAACCCCCATCATTTCGAACTGGCGCAATACCGCACAACCATAGAACGTGACCGATGCACCAATGCGCGGGATCACCGCATCGAAACCTTCGAGCGGCTTGCCGCGGTAGTGGATCTGAGGTTTGTGGCTGGCGATGTTCATGTAGGCGCGCAGGGTGTCGACCACCACCATTTCATGGCCGCGTTCAGTACCGGCTTCGACCAGGCGGCGGGTGGAATACAGACGCGGGTTCCGCGACAGCACAGCGATCTTCATGCAACACCTGTGGAGGAGGTAGATACCGGGAACACCGGCTTGTCTTGTACATATTTAATGCCCGGATTGACCACCAACTGGCCATCGATCAGGGCTTTGGAACCGAGTAACAGGCGATATCGCATGGATTTGCGGCAAGCGAGTGTGAACTGGACTCGCCAGACCCGATCACCCAGGGCCAGGGTGGTGCTGATCACGTATCGCACCTGCGCGTGACCGTTAGAGCTTTTAATGGTTTTCATCGTCACCAACGGTGCTTCGCAGCGGCGATGACGCAATTGCACCACCGTGCCCAGGTGCGCGGTGAAGCGCACCCACTGCTCACCGTCGCGCTCGAATGTCTCGATGTCGGTGGCATGCAGGCTGGAGGTGCTGGCGCCGGTGTCGATTTTTGCCCGAAGGCCTGCCACTCCCAAATCCGGGAGCGCCACCCACTCGCGCAGACCGACGACGGTCAAATGGTCAAATGTCTTCAAAGGTGCTCAACCGGTAGTAACCGCTCGGCCGCACGCGGCCGGATTCGCGGTATTCACGCAGAATAATGATTAAAAGGCGACAGATATCTACGGCCCGGATTTCCAGCCCGTCAGGGAGGTTCTGGAATGCCTGCATTGTAATCCGAGACGAGGTAATTCTTGGTACGACAGAAACGGTAGTACAGTTCACCAATATTTCAGAATGAGGAAATCCCATGGCACAAAAAAACGAAGAGGACGACAAAGTCCGCCTCGATAAATGGTTGTGGGCCGCGCGTTTTTACAAAACCCGAGCCCTGGCCAAGGCAGCGATTGAAAGCGGCAAGGTGCATTGCCGGGGTGAGCGTTGCAAACCGGGCAAGGAACCGCGCATTGGCGATGAGTTTGTGATTCGCACCGGTTTCGAGGAGCGCACGGTGGTGGTCCAGGCACTGTCGATTGTTCGCCGTGGCGCGCCGGAAGCACAGACGCTGTACGCCGAAACCGAAGCCAGTATTGCCAAGCGCGAAAATGCCGCGGCCCAGCGCAAGGCTGGCGCCCTGGGTGTGAGTACTGACGGCAAGCCAAGCAAGAAACAGCGGCGGGATCTGTTCAAGTTTCGTGGGAGCAGCAACGAATGATTGACCGAACCCACCGATCAACTGAGTCAGGCCAAGACTTGTAATTGCGCCTGCGCGTAGCCATATGAGGTAATTGGCCTGACTAGCCTGTGCCATTCGTCGTAAAACGCACACCGCCATCGGCCTCTAACCCAAAACCAGGCAGCAATACGCTATAGCCAAGGCGTAACCTCGAATTCTGTCACTACTTTTGTCACCACTTCAGATACCAGACTTATGACCGACTTACCGGATAACGACTTCACCCAACGCTTCATCTTCGATGACAGCGACACCCGTGGCGAGATGGTTTCGCTGGAGCTCAGCTACGCTGAAGTCCTGGCCAAACACGCCTATCCGGAGCCGGTCGCGCAACTGCTCGGCGAGTTGATGGCTGCTGCGGCGTTGCTGGTCGGAACATTGAAGTTCGACGGTTTGCTGATCCTTCAAGCCCGTTCCGAAGGCCCGATCCCGCTGTTGATGATCGAATGTTCCAGTGAGCGCGACATTCGTGGCCTGGCGCGATACGAGGCGGACCGGATCGCCGCCGACGCAACCCTGGCCGACTTGATGCCCGATGGCTCGCTGACCCTGACCATTGACCCGAACCAGGGCCAACGCTATCAGGGCGTCGTCGATCTGGATGGCGAAACGTTGTCCGACTGCTTCACCAACTACTTCGTCATGTCGCAGCAGATTGGCACTCGCATCAAGCTCTGCGCCGATGGCCGTCGCGCCCGTGGCCTGTTGCTGCAACAACTGCCCGCCGACCGTTTGAAGGACGAAGAAGAACGCGCTGCCAGCTGGCAGCACCTCACCGCGCTGGCCACCACCCTGACCTCCGATGAATTGCTGAGCCTGGACAACGAAACCGTGCTGCATCGCCTCTATCATGAAGAGCAGGTGCGTATGTTCGACGTGCAGAAACTGCGTTTCCGTTGCAGTTGTTCGCGAGAGCGTTCGGCCAATGCCCTGGTCAGTCTGGGTATGGAAGACGCGCAGAACCTGGTGATTGAGCACGGTGGAAAAATCGAGATCGACTGCCAGTTCTGCAACCATCAGTACTTGTTTGACGCCGCCGATGTCACTCAATTGTTCGCTGGTGCGGGTGTCGAGACGCCGTCAGATACCCGTCACTAAAACGGTTCAGCGCAGGTAAATTCACTGGTTTGTGCCGGAATAACGCCGTTACGACGGGAGGGCCCTACTATTTTTGGGCTTTTCTGGCATAATCCGGCCCACTTTTTTCGCGGTAGTAGTGCACGACTTTCTACTACAAAACGTTTGGAGCACTCGGCCACTGGCCGACGGGGAACCTCATGACGCAAGCCAATAACGCCGTGTACACCGATCTGAGTGTTGATGATCTGGTCAAAGAAGCCCTCAACCGCGGTGAAGGCGAGCTTGCCGATACCGGCGCACTGGTTGTTCGCACCGGTCACCGTACCGGCCGTTCGCCAGTCGATCGTTTCATTGTTGATGAGCCGACCACCACGGGCGCCATCGCCTGGGGCCCGATCAACCGCAAGTTCCCGGCCGACAAGTTCGATGCCCTGTGGAACCGCGTTGAGGCGTTCAACAACGCGCAAGAGCATTTCGTTTCCCACGTGCATGTAGGTGCGGCTTCCGAGCACTACCTGGCCGTGAAGATGACCACCCAGACTGCCTGGCAGAACCTGTTCGGTCGCTGCCTGTTCATCAACCCGGCCCAGTACAACCCGGCTGGTCGTGATGAGTGGCAAGTGCTCAACGTCGCCAACTTCGAATGCGTTCCAGAGCGTGACGGCACCAACTCCGATGGTTGCGTGATCATCAACTTCGCTCAGAAGAAAGTGCTGATCGCTGGCATGCGCTACGCCGGTGAAATGAAGAAAGCCATGTTCTCGGTGCAGAACTTCCTGCTGCCGGCCGCCGACGTGCTGCCAATGCACTGCGCCGCCAACATCGGCGAAGAGGGCGACGTGACCCTGTTCTTCGGTCTGTCGGGCACCGGTAAAACCACCCTGTCCGCCGACGAAAGCCGTTACCTGATCGGTGACGACGAGCACGGTTGGGGCGAGGGCGTGGTGTTCAACATCGAAGGCGGTTGCTATGCCAAGTGCATCGACCTGTCCGAGAAGAACGAGCCGGTTATCTGGAAAGCCATCAAGCACGGCGCCGTCCTGGAAAACGTCGTGATCGATGACGCCAAGCACGCCGACTACACCGATGTCAGCCTGACCCAGAACAGCCGCGCTGCCTACCCGCTGGAGCACGTTGCCAAGCGTTCCGAGAAGAACCTCGGTGGCGAGCCGAACGCTGTGATCTTCCTGACCTGCGACCTGACCGGCGTGCTGCCGCCAGTGTCGATCCTCAACGAAGAGCAAGCGGCCTACCACTTCCTGTCCGGCTACACCGCTCTGGTGGGTTCGACTGAAATGGGTTCGGGCAGCGGCATCAAGTCGACCTTCTCCACCTGCTTCGGCGCACCGTTCTTCCCGCGTCCGGCTGGCGAATACGCAGAGCTGCTGATCAAGCGTATCCGCGGCTTCGGCTCCAAGGTCTACCTGGTCAACACCGGCTGGACTGGCGGCGGCTACGGCGTCGGCAAGCGCTTCAACATCCCGACCACCCGTGCGGTGATCGCAGCGATCCAGAGTGGCGCGCTGATCGGTACCGAGACCGAGCACCTGGACACCATCAACCTCGACGTGCCACTGGCCGTACCGGGCGTTGAGACTGGCCTGCTGAACCCACGCAACACCTGGGCTGACAAAGCCGCCTACGACGAAGCCGCCAAAGCGCTGGCCGGCCTGTTCATCGAGAACTTCAAGAAGTTCGACGTGAGCGACGCGATCAAGGCTGCCGGTCCTCAGTTGTAAGCGTTGGTTTGATGCAATGAAAAAACCGCCCTTCGGGGCGGTTTTTTTGTGGGCCTGATTCAGTTCGGCAGAAAACATAACTGCCATTATTCCAGCCGAATCGGCGCTAAACGACCAGAATAATGGCACTTATGCGTTTAGCTCCATGCCCTCCAATTCTGATGTATCCCACCGCTGGGCCTTGATCGCTCTGTAGAGCATTCCGATAGTCAGTGGGACTTTGTCGCCACGTCCCTTTGCCCTGCGCTTGAGGAAGACATCAAACCCTTCCGGCTGAAAGTAGCGATAGGCGTCGTAGTCGATGAAGTCGATGGCGAATTGTTCTTCCAGGCTTTCGATCAAGTGCTGGGCATCCGCGCCGTTGCAACCCAGATCGAAGTTGATCGAGGTGTCGAGGCAGATGGTTTTGCGTTCGGGCAGGCCAATTTCTTCGTGTAGCAGCTGGATGAGCTGGTGGAGGGTGGGATCGTCGGGGAGATCGGAGGCGAGGTTCATGATTGTCTCAGGTGGCTAATGCGTTCAACACATGAACGGTATCATTATGAATCGATTTGAGCAGGGCTTTAGCCGGCCCTGTTGGCTCGCGGCGGCCCTGCTCACAGTTGCGCAAAGTGCCGAGCTGGACGTCGATCAACGCTGCGAACTTGGCCTGAGTCAGGCCGGTAGCCTTACGAATTTCTTTGACCTGTAATGCGTCGACCCGGAATTCGCGGGAAGGCCGACGTTCGCCCCGAACGATCTCGTCCATCTGTTGCACGCTTTCCATCAGCTCATCAAAAAACTTGCTCATGGTTATCTCCAGTGTTCGATGACAGCTTTCAATGCTTTGCGCTTATCCGCAGTCAGAATATCGATCAGACTGAATGGACTTTCATCTATGCAGTTGTGCCAGGTGTTTGATCGTTCTCACGTAGAAAGTGGGAACGATCTGTTCACTCGACTTCAGGCTGGCGCTTTCCAGTTGAGCATGCGTTGCTGGGCGACCTTGAGCAGGTCGCAGCCGTCCTGGGTCAGCAGGTACAGCGCGTGGGTGATGTGGGGGATGTCTTCGACATCGCCGTCGTGGAAGTTTTGGCAGTGCAGGGTTCGGAGCAGGTCGCTGGAGGCTCGGATGCGCTGGAGGGCGGCTTCGAGGATGTCCTGGGGATTGGCTTCGGTGTCGATGATCAGGGGTGGGGTGTTGGTGAGGTTGGTGTGGAGCGGGAGGTAGCGTTCGTTGGTGAATGGATTCCATTTTTTCATTTTATGTATTCTCAAATGCATCGGATGAACCGCTGTCATCGTGACCAAGCGATGGAGGCGGACTGTGTTCGGGTTGGTCAACCGGAAGAACACATAAGACCGGCACGCCCGAAGGCGTCCCAAACACAGCCACCATAAAGCTTGCAGACACTTGAGGTGCCGGCAGCATACAACGGACGTGTTTATGTGTTCCATCGGGTGACCAAGCC
Organism: Pseudomonas moorei; assembly: GCF_008801475.1. GTDB lineage: Bacteria > Pseudomonadota > Gammaproteobacteria > Pseudomonadales > Pseudomonadaceae > Aquipseudomonas > Aquipseudomonas moorei. Next base: position 93,065 of record NZ_VZPP01000005.1, read on the forward strand.
CGAGTCGCTGATTTGGCAGCGACAGTCCGGACTATAGGTTTGCGTCCCCCGCCGGCGACAGCCGACAAGTTGTCTTCTGTAGGACCGTTCCGAAGCTTGCATAGGGCGTTGCTGACGCACTTACCCACAGTGCACTGCGTGATCGTTCATCGCTGGCAAGCCAGCTCCCACAGGGGGACATGGTGGGGCTTGGCCTGTGAGTTTCGGCAGACGTTGCCGGGCGATGTCGAGCAGGGCATTGCCGTCCTGGGTCAGCAGGTACAGTGCGCCAACGATATTGGGGATGTCGCTGGCGTTGGCCTCTTTGAAGCACAGGCAGTACAGGGTTTCCAACAGGTCACTGGCGGCGCGGATGCGCTGCTGGGCGGCGTCGAGGATCTCGACGGGATCGGCTTCGGTGTCGATCACCAGCACCGGGGTTTCGCTGCAGCGGGTGTTGAGCGGGCGATAGCGGTCGTTGAGTGATTCGGGGTTGATCATCAAGGTGAGTCCTGTGCGAAAACGGCAGGTGTGCCCGGCAGGCCGATTCACTGATTTCAGCCGCGTCGGAAACTATAGAAGGGCGTGAGCCGGTGCCACAAGACGGCTGAGATGGACAGGTTTTGTAGGGTTTTTACTGACGTTTGAGGAAGAAGCCTACGAGTGGGTGGCGGTTTTTTAACCTGAAACTGGCAGTGGTAAAAATACCTACGGCTTTATCAGTCAACGCGTCGAAAAGCTCGGTAAAGGGCGCTTCAGAAACGGTAGGGTGTTTCGAGTTTTGTAGTGAATGGGCCGGCCTCTTCGCGGGCAAGCCCGCTCCCACAGGCTTTGCATCATCCTCAAGTTCGTGAACGACGGGGGATCCTTGTGTGCGAGCTTACTCGCGATGGCGCCCTGACAGTCGCGACATTCCATAAGCCTTGCGATGCTGCCGAACCATCCGCTGTATCATCCCGTATCTTTTTCCGCCCCGACCTTTTCTCGACCCGCTGCAATCGCCGGCTAGGCTTTGCTCTTCGCAGCGGTCAACGGAGTGACAGCTTATGCACAACACCCTGGAACAGGTTTTCGGTTATCCACAGTTTCGGCCCGGCCAGGAGGCGGCGGTCAGCGCGGTGCTGGCGGGGCGCTCGGCGGCGGCGATTTTCCCCACGGGCTCCGGCAAGTCCCTGTGTTATCAGCTTCCGGCGGTCTTGTTGCCGCACCTGACGCTGGTGGTCTCGCCGTTGCTGGCATTGATGCAGGATCAACTGGCGTTCCTGCAGCGCCACGGCATAGCCGCGGGCAGTATCGATTCGGCCCAGAGCCGCGATGACGCTAGCGATGTCATGGCCCGGGCCAAGTCCGGTGAATTGAAGATTTTGATGATCTCGGTGGAGCGCCTGAAAAACGAGCGCTTTCGCAACTTCTTGCAGCAAGTGCCGATCTCGCTGCTGGTGGTGGACGAGGCGCATTGCATCTCGGAGTGGGGCCACAACTTCCGCCCCGACTACCTCAAGCTTCCCGACTATCAGCGCCAGTTCAACATCCCTCAGGTATTGCTGCTGACGGCGACTGCGACGCCCAAAGTGATCGTCGACATGCAGGGCAAATTCGCCATCGCCCCCGAGGATGTGGTGACCACCGGTTTCTATCGGTCGAACCTCAATCTGTTGGTGGAACCGGTGCGCGGGCAGGACAAGCGCCAACGTCTTGTCGAGTGGATGAGCCAGCGTCCCGACCAGCCGGGCATCGTCTACGTCACTCTGCAGAAAACCGCCGAACAGATCGCCGAGCACCTGGGCCGCCACGGCATTCCGGCCGAGGCCTATCACGCCGGGTTGCCCCATGAGCAACGCGAAGCGATCCAGAAGCGTTTCATGGGCGGGCAGTCCAATTGCATCGTCGCCACCATCGCGTTCGGCATGGGCATCGACAAGAGCGACATCCGCAACGTGGTGCATTTCGACCTGCCCAAATCCATCGAAAACTACAGCCAGGAAATCGGCCGTGCCGGGCGTGACGGACAGCCCTCCGACTGCCTGGTCCTGGCCAACCGCGACAGCCTCAACGTGCTGGAAAACTTTGTCTATGGCGACACCCCGGAGCTGGACGGCATTCGCTGCGTACTCGACGAAATGCAGGCCGCCGCGCCCGAGGGGCAATGGGAGTTTTTGCTGGGGCCTTTGGCGGATCAGAGCAACATTCGTCAACTGCCGCTCAAGACCTTGCTGGTGCAGCTGGAACTGCGGGGCCTGATCGCCCCGCGTTACGCCTACTACGCCGAATACCGTTTCAAGTATTTGCTGGAGCCCGATGCGTTGCTGGCACGTTTCGAGGGCGAGCGCAGGGCGTTCGTCGCGGCGATCATCCAGACCTCCAGCCGCGCGCGGACCTGGGCTACGGTGAATTTCGAGGCGTTGTATCAGCAGCACCAGGCCGAGCGCAGCCGGGTGGTCAAGGCGCTGGATTACTTTCAGGAGAAGGGTTGGGTCGAACTGGAAAGCAAGCTGATGACCGAGGTCTATAGCCTGCTGCAAACCGGCTTCGATAGCGTCGCGTTGAGTGAAGAACTGCATGGGTATTTCACCCGGCATGAACAAACCGAGATCGCGCGGATTCACGCCATGCTGGATCTGTTCGCTACCGAGCAATGCCTGGGTTATCGCCTGGCCGAGTATTTCGGCGACGCCAATGCCCCAACGCAATGCGGACATTGCTCGGTGTGTCACGGGCAGGTGGCGCGATTGCCGGAGCCACCGCCATTGCCGGCGCTTGTGGATAAAAACTTTGAGCGCTTGTGCGGGGATTTTATCCACAGGCACGAACAGTACACAGGCGGTGTGCCATCAGCCGAGCGGGTGACACGGTTTCTCTGCGGGATCAGCGTGCCGCTGTTCACCAAACTCAAGGCGCGGGCGATCTCGGGGTTTGCAGTGCTTGAGGATTATCCGTACGCCGAGGTACGTGGGTGGGCTGAACAGCATCTGGCAAGCGCGGTGTCCCCTGACGATGCTTCGTAACATGGTTTTCGACGTAGACTGGCAGCCCGACTTCAGGAACCCACGCTGATGCCTCAACGCTCCGATTACCCACATTTTCAACCCATCACCACGCGCTGGCACGACAACGATGCCTATGGTCACGTGAATAACGTGACCTACTACAGCTTCTTCGATACGGCGGTGAACACCTACCTGATCGAGGTTGGGGGGCTGGATATCCACGGTGGCGAGGTGGTGGGATTCGTAGTGAGTTCGGCCTGTGATTACTTCGCTTCCATCGCCTTCCCGGAACGGATCGAAATCGGCTTGCGGGTGGGCAAGTTGGGCAACAGTTCGGTGCAGTATGAGCTGGCAGTGTTCAAGGCCGGGGAAGACGAAGCCTGTGCGGCGGGGCGCTTCGTGCATGTGTTTGTGGATCGTGCGTCAAATCAGCCGGTGGCGATTCCTGCCCGGTTGCGTGCAGCGCTGGAGCGCCTGGTGGTTTAGACGGACAAAAAAAATCGCAGCCCTTGGGCTGCGATTTTTTGAAGTACCGGCTGACGAGGCGATCGAGGCCTCAGTCGCGGTCGTGATAGTACCTGTGGTGTTTGCGATGCCCATAGGCATGGCCGCGCCCTGGGTGCCCGTGACGGTAGTAACCACGATCATCATGGCCACGATAGGAGCGACGATCGTCGTCATCGTCGTTACTCAGGTTACCCATGTGGTTACCCAGCGCGCCACCCAGGCCGCCGCCTGCCGCGGAGCCGATCAGGCTGCCGGAGGTGCCGCCCATGCTGCGGCCGACCACGTTACCGCCTGCTGCGCCCAGCGCACCACCAATGGCTGCTTCGCCACGGCTGTGTTTGTTTGCGCCGACTGCGCTACCACCCGCGCCGCCCAGGGCCGCGCCAATGGTGGAACCTGTATTGCCGCCTAACGACTGACCGACGACTGAGCCCAGAACCCCGCCCAATGCGCCGCCCACACCTGCTTCGGTGGTGCCGCCAGCGGAGGCGAAGCCACTGACCAGGCCAAGGGACAACAAGAGAATCGAGGAGAACTTCATAAAGGAACCTCAAGGGGATGACGGCGCGATCCTGAGGCTGTGTCAGGAGTGTGACAATCGAAATCCGACGAGTAACACGACTTGCGCACATTTCGATAAGTTACTGTTTTTGGGGCGGAACTTAACGGTTTTAGGCCGGTCTGTAGCTACTTGGCAAAGGCCGTTTTTGAGAAAAAACGGCCTTTTTTGTGGGCGATGGGAAAGTGATTGCCCCGCAATATTTGTTGTCTGTGATGGCGCCATCGCGAGCAAGCTCGCTCCCACAATGGATCTGTGTTGACACAAAAATCGGTGGGGGCGAGCTTGCTCGCGATAGTGCTGGATCAGTCGCCGCTTAAGCCGACCTGGCCATGATCAATCCGGTCTCGCTCGCCGCTTCCAGGCGGATGGCGACGAACTTCGAGGTGGGCGTATGGCTGCCATCCCCAGTGCTTTCCAGCGGTACCAAGGGGTTCACTTCCGGATAGTAGGCCGCCGCTTGCCCGGCCGGGATATCAAACGCCAGCAGCGTAAAGCCTTTCACCCGACGCTCCAGGCCATCATCCCAGATTGATACGATGTCAGCCTTCTGCCCCGGCTTGAAGCCCAGGCGAATGATGTCGGCTTCGTTGACGAACAACACGTCACGTTGGCCTTTCACCCCGCGATAGCGGTCATTGAGCCCATAGATCGTGGTGTTGTACTGATCGTGGGAGCGCATCGATTGCAGGATCAGGTCCGGCAGTACGCCGGTGGCGCGGGTGCGCTCGTGCACCAGGTTCTCCGGCAGCGCATTCGGGCGGAAATTGGCTCGGCCTGACGCGGTGTTCCACTTGCGCGCACCGGCGCTGTTGCCGAGGTAGAAGCCACCCGGATTCTTGATTTTCTCGTTGAAGTCCTTGAAGCCAGGGATGGTGTCGGCAATCAGGTCGCGGATGCGCCTGTAGTCCGCGACCAACCAGTTCCAGTCCACCGGGTGGCTGCCCAGCGTGGCTGCCGCAATGCCGGCCAGAATCGCCGGCTCCGAACGCATCTGGTTCGACAGCGGTTCCAATTGGCCATTGGAGGCGTGGACCATGCTGAACGAGTCCTCGACGGTGACCGCTTGGGGGCCTTCGGTTTGTCGGTCGATATCGGTGCGACCCAGGCACGGCAGAATCAATGCGTCCTTACCGTGGGCCAGATGGCTGCGGTTGAGCTTGGTGCTGATCTGCACGGTCAGGTCGCAATTGCTCAGGGCCTGGAAGGTCCGTGGGCTGTCGGGAGTGGCTTGGGCAAAGTTACCGCCCAGGGCAATGAACACTTTTGCCCGACCCTCGGCCATGGCGTGAATCGCTTCAACCACGTTGTGGCCGTTTTCGCGCGGCACTTTGAACTGGAAACGACGCTCCAGCGCATCAAGGAACGCCACCGGCGGGCGCTCGTTGATGCCCATGGTCCGATCTCCCTGCACGTTACTGTGGCCACGCACCGGGCACAGGCCCGCGCCCGGCCGCCCGATGTTGCCGCGCAGCAGCATCAGATTGGCAATTTCCTGGATGGTCGCCACCGAGTGACGATGCTGGGTGATGCCCATCGCCCAGCACATGATGACGTTCTTGCCCTTGGCGTACATGCGCGCCGCCTGCTCGATTTCCACCAGAGGCAGGCCGGATTGCTCGACGATCTGCTCCCACGGGGTGTCGTCGATGACCGCGAGGTAATCCAGCACGTTGACGCAGTGCTCATTGAGGAAGTCGTGATCGAACACCGCAGGCTCCCCCGCCTTCTGCGCGTCGCGCTCCCACTGCAACAGGAACTTGGCCATGCCGCGCATGATCGCCATGTCGCCGCCCAGTGCCGGGCGGAAGTATGCGGTGTTGGTCGGCTTGTCGCGGTTGGTGAGCATTTCGATCGGGTGTTGCGGGTGCTGGAAGCGTTCCAGGCCACGTTCCTTGAGCGGGTTGATGCACACCACTTGTGCGCCGCGTTTCACCGCTTCACGCAGCGGCTCAAGCATCCGCGGGTGGTTGGTGCCGGGGTTCTGGCCCCAGACGAAAATGGCATCGGCGTGTTCAAAGTCATCGAAAGTCAGGGTGCCTTTGCCGACGCCAACGCTTTGCGCCAACGCGACACCACTGGCTTCATGGCACATGTTCGAGCAGTCGGGGAAGTTGTTGGTGCCATAGGCGCGCACGAACAATTGATAGAGAAAAGCCGCTTCGTTGCTGGCACGCCCAGAGGTGTAGAACTCGGCTTGATCCGGGCTCGACAAACCGCGCAGATGTTTGGCGATCAGGGCAAAGGCATCGTCCCAGCTGATGGGTTGGTAGCGATCGGTCTCGGCGTTGTAGCGCAAAGGCTCGGTCAGGCGGCCCTGGTATTCAAGCCAGTAGTCGCTCTGCTCCAGCAACGAAGTGACGCTGTGTCTGGCGAAAAATTTGCCATCGACACGCCGTTTGGTCGCTTCCCAGTTCACCGCTTTGGCGCCGTTCTCGCAGAACGCCACCATGCCGCCTTCCAGCGAGTCGCCCCAGGCGCAACCAGGGCAGTCGAAACCGCCGTTCTTGTTGGTCTTGAGCATCATGCGCAGGTTTTTCAGCGCGTTGTCGCTGGTCAACCAGGCCTGGGCGACGCTGATCAGTGCGCCCCAACCACCGGCCGGACCTTTGTAGGGTTTGTAGCGAGGAACGGGTGTCTGGTCGGCTTGACGGTGTTGACTCACGCTTGATTCTCCAAAGCCGGGCTGTAAACCCGTGGCGCATTCTTTTGTGGCAGATGGATGAGATTGAGGTTGTGACGACGGGCCCATTGCACGGCAAGGCCGGTGGGCGAGGACAGGCTGACCAGGGTCTGGATGCCGGCGCGCAGCACTTTCTGGATCAATTCGAGGCTGCAGCGACTGGTGACAATCGCCAGCCCGCCGGTGGTCGATATGTTGCGACGGATCAGGCCACCAATCAGTTTGTCGAGGGCGTTGTGCCGGCCGATGTCTTCACGACCCAGCAACAATTGGCCCTGATCGTTCATGAACACCGCAGCGTGTACCGCACCGCAATACTGGCCAAGCGGCTGGAACTCACTGATGCGCTGGCGCAGGCCGTCGAGCCATTCGGCGGGCGGCAACGGTGCGCCGGGCAGCACTTGAAGGTCCGGCAATGCCTGTTCGACCGCTTCCACGCCGCAGAGCCCGCAACCGCTGGTGCCGGCCAGTTGCCGACGCTGTTGCTTGAGGTTCCAGAACGCGCGGTTGGCAATGGTCACTTGCGCGTACTGCGCCGAACCCGAGCCACTGAGTTGCAGGTCATAAATCTCGGACGCGTCCTGGATGATGCCGCTTCCAAGGCTGAAGCCGACGACGAAGTCTTCGAGATCGGTCGGTGTCACCAGCATGACCGCCTGGCTGATGCCGTTGTAGGCAATCGCCAACGCGACTTCCTCGGCCAACGCGGTGCTGGCTGATTCGGTGTATTGAAGGTTGCTGTAGCTGTAAGTCTGGCTGGCAGCGGGCTCGGGCGTTGTGGAGGCGGGCGCCGAGCAGTCAGGGCGCTTGGCGTTCATGGCATCACCTACGGTTTGATCAGCTTTAAGACTAGGCGCGACAACGTGTCGCGTCTAATTGCTATTACTGATCCACCGATAGATAGCGTCGATCAAGCCTTCGGTAGCGATTGCTGCAAAATCGCAAAACAGGCTTCCGCCAACGCTGAGCGTGGGGCGCTGCGCCGCATGATCAGCCCCAGCCGGGCCAGGGTCTGGGCATTGTCGATGGGGTGCAGGCGCAGTTGGTCGGTGAGCTGTTCAAAACCGCCGTCAAGCGGCATCACGGCACAGCACAGACCGCCGTGCACCGCTTGTAGCAATTGATGCACTGCGTCGGTTTGCAGCAACGGTTGCGGCGTCAGGCCACGGATGTGGAAGTTGTGGTCAATGGACTGGCGAAAGTGCATGCCACTGGTGAGCATGCCCAGCGGTAGTTCGATCAACGATTCCCAAGTCAGAGGCGACTCGCCGAAGTTGAAGAAACGCTGATCGTACAGCAGGCCCATGCGCGCTTCGCTGAACGTCAGCGACTCGAAGCGTTCACCGTCCAGGCGCTCCAGATATGAAACGCCGATATCCAGCCGGTTATTCGCCAGTTGTTCGAGGATTTGCTCGGAGCTCAACGCCGACAGTTCGAAGCGCAGGTTCGGGTGTTGCGCGTGCAGGTGTTGCAGCAGCGGCAGTGGATCGAAACTCGACAACGGCACCACGCCCAGGCGCAAAGTACCGACCAGGTTGCCACGACAGGCGGCGGCCTCGGCGTATAAGCCGTCGTAGGCGGCCAACACCGTGCGCGCCCAGGCTAGCACCCGCTCGCCCGGCGCGGTGAAGCCTTCGAAGCGCTGACCGCGATTGACCAGCGGCAAGTCGAGTTCTTCTTCAAGGTTGCGCAGGCGCATGGACAGGGTCGGCTGGGTGATGTGGCAGCGCGCGGCGGCTTGGCCGAAATGACGGGTTTCGTCGAGAGCGATGAGGAATTTCAGCTGCTTGATGTCCATCTTCGCTCCAGGGCGGCTCCAGGGGGTTGAGCAGGTGCCGATTCTATCTCCCGGGGGCAGCGGCGTCATTGGTCGGGTTGGATCCACAAGTCACAGGGGTGGTCTAGGCTTTTGCGTCTGAACACTTAATTCCCATGGAGAGCGCCCGATGAGTCTGTTCAGTTTTCTAAAAGAAGCCGGTGAAAAAATCCTCGATGCACTGACGCCGGACAAGGCCGAAGCCAACAGTGAAGCGTTGACCCGACATGTGCAAAGCGCGCTGACGGGGATCGACACGTCGAAGATTCAGGTGAAGGTCGAGGGCGATAAGGTCATTGCCAGCGGCGAAGCGAATACGCAGGAAGAGAAGGAAAAAATCCTCCTGGCACTGGGCAACGTGGCGGGTGTCAGCGGCGTTGAAGACCAGATCACCGTGATCGGGCCTGTGGTCGTGGCGGCGAAGTTTGTCGTGGTCGAGAAGGGCGACACGCTGAGCGCCATTTCCCTGCGTGTGTACGGCAATGCCAACCTGTACAACAAAATTTTCGAAGCCAACAAACCGATGCTCAAGGATGTGAACAAGATCTATCCGGGGCAGTCGTTGCGAATTCCCGAGTAAAAACAAAACCCGTGGCGAGGGAGCTTGCTCCCGCTGGAGGGCGAAGCACTCCCAATCCGGCTAATGTGTTCTTTCTGATAGATCATGTCAGCTGAAGTGCGCCTGCTGCGCAGCCGAGCGGGAGCAAGCTCCCTCGCCACAATGACGGTGTCAGGTCTCAAAGCCCGGCAATCAAATCTCGATAATCCTCCACCGCCGCAAACTCTGCCGTGTCCTTCGGCCCTTTTCGGCTGTCCGGCTCTTTCACGGCCAGCAAATGCGTCACGCCAAATTCCCGGGCACTGCGCAGGATCGGCAGGGTGTCGTCGATAAACAGGCTGCGCGCCGGATCGAAGTCGATGTCCGCCTGCAACGCCTCCCAGAACTGCGGGTTTTCCTTGGGGAAACCGTAGTCGTGGGAGCTGATCAAGCGTTCGAAGTAGGGCGCCAGTTCGATTTTTTCCAGCTTCAATGACAGAGAGTCACGGTGGGCATTGGTGATCAGCACCACGCGTTTGCCGGCCCGTTTGATCGCCGCCAGGAAGGTGTCCGCATCGGGGCGCAGGGCGATCAGGTGCGCGGTTTCCAGCTTCAGTTCGCGTACCGGCAGCTTGAGTTCGGCACTCCAGAAATCCAGGCAATACCACTGCAACTGACCGGCATTGCGCTCGAACAGCGGCTGCAGTTCCAGCTCGGCCATGGCCCGGCTTATCCCGTGCAAGTCGGCATAACGCTGGGGCAGGTGCTCCAGCCAGAAATGGTTGTCGAAGTGCAGGTCCAGCAGCGTGCCGTCCATGTCCAGCAGAACGGTGTCGATGTCGTGCCAGGGCAGCAGGGACATAAAAACTTCTCCAGCGTAAAAAAGGTATCCGAAGACAACAATCAGGATAGGCCGGGTATAGTAACCCGCTATTGCCCAGGAGCCGCTCATGCGCCAGAAACCCACCGTCCTCGCCCGCGAGATCGTCGCCACCAGCCGTTTGTTCTGTGTCGAAGAACTGAAGTTGCGCTTTTCCAATGGCGTAGAGCGCACTTATGAGCGATTGGTCGGCAAGGGTGCCGGGTATGGCGCGGTGATGGTTGTGGCGATGCTCGACGCCGATCATGCAGTGCTGGTCGAAGAGTATTGCGGCGGCACCGATGCATACGAACTGTCGCTGCCCAAAGGCTTGATCGAGCCGGGTGAAGACGTGCTGGCGGCGGCCGAGCGGGAGCTCAAGGAAGAGGCTGGTTTCGGTGCGCGGCAATTGGAGCATCTGACCGAGTTGTCGTTGTCGCCCGGCTACATGAGCCAGAAGATCCAGGTGGTACTGGCCACCGACCTCTATGAGGAACGTCTGGAGGGCGACGAGCCGGAGCCGATGGGTCAGAGCAAGGTCAACCTGCGCGAGCTGTCCGCTCTGGCGCAAAACCCGCAGTTCACTGAGGGGCGAGCCTTGGCGGCGCTGTACCTGGCCCGTGACCTGCTGACTCAACGTGGAGTGTTCCTGCCATGAATTTTCCTCATCCATTGATGGCGCCGGTGGTTGAACTGGCCTTGCAGGCGGGCGACGCGATCCTGCCGTTCTGGCGCACAGGCACGGCGGTGACGGCCAAGGCCGACGACTCTCCGGTGACCGCCGCCGACCTGGCTGCCCATCATCTGATTCTGGCCGGGCTGACGGCACTCGATCCGAGCATTCCGGTGCTGTCCGAAGAGGACGCCAACATCCCCCGGAGCGTGCGCGCCGGGTGGCAGCGCTGGTGGCTGGTCGATCCGCTGGACGGGACCAAGGAATTCATTTCCGGCAGTGAAGAGTTCACCGTCAACATCGCCCTGATCGAGCAGGGGCGTGTGGTGTTTGGTGTGGTGTCGATGCCGACCAGCGGGCGCTTCTACGTGGGCGGTGCCGGGCTGGGCGCCTGGCGTGGCGACAGGGGTGAAGCGCCGCTGCCGATCCAGGTTCGCGAAGTACCGCCGGCGGGTGTGGCGTTCACCGTAGTCGCCAGCCGTCGCCATTCCAGCCCTGAACAGGAACGTTTGCTGGCCGGGTTGAGCGCCAGCCTGGGCGAGCTGGAACTGGCCAATATCGGCAGCTCACTGAAGTTTTGCCTGTTGGCCGAAGGGGCGGCGGATTGTTATCCGCGCCTGGCACCGACTTCGCAGTGGGACACGGCGGCCGCGCAAGGGGTGCTGGAAGGGGCGGGTGGCGAGGTGCTGGAGTTGAGTGGCGCGCCATTCAGCTATCCGGCGCGGGAATCGCTATTGAATGAGTTCTTTTTGGCGCTGCCGGCGAAGGCGGCGTGGCGGGATAAATTGTTGGCGCTGGCTAACCTGTAGCTGGCTTGCCAGCGATGCGGTGTGTCTGACACACCGCGTTGCATGAATCGCCAACAAGCCGGCTCCTACGATGGTCATCGCGCTTCAGCGGTGCAGTACGTACTGCCCGGTGAACGTCACGGCGTCTTCCTCGCTTCCCGCATTCACGACCCGCGTATGCAGGGTCAAACGCGCCCGGCCGTAACGCTGGTACATGGTCAGGAATTTCTTCCACACCGCAACACTCGGCGCCTGGCAAATGGCGTTCGCATCGCCGGTCACCGGAAGCGGGTAGCTGATCTGCCCTTCCTGAATCACGATGTGCCCGTCTTCAATGCCTTCTTCTTTCATTCGCAAATGCAGCCAGCCCCAGCCGGCCAACACCGCGCCGCAATACAGGCTGCCGCCGAACATGGTGCTCTTGTGGTTGACGTTGGCGTCCAGCGGCAAATACAGGCGCAGCTGCTGATCGTGCCAGTCGAGCACTTTGAGGCCCATGTCCCGCGTGAGGGGGATGTCGTGATGGAGAACGTTTTCCAGGTAACGACTGTCGCGGTTCATGCAGGGCCTCTTGTTTTAAATGGATGATTTGACCGTGGCTCAATCGAGTTCGTCGGTGTGGCTGGAGGCGCCACTGTCGGCGAAGCTCAAGCCGTGCTTGCGCAGCTTGTCGTGCAAGGTCTTGCGTGGAATGCCCAAGGCTTCGGCGACGCTGCGCAGCGAACTGTGCGAGCGCGCCAGTTCGGCGGCGATCAGGGTTTTTTCGAAGTTTTCCACTTGCTCGCTCAGGCCACCGCTGACCACCGTCAGCGGTGCTCCCGCAGTGTCTTGCAGCTCTGCATTGTCCAGTGCCAGCTCCAGGCCGAGGGCGAAACGTTCGGCGGCGTTTTGCAGTTCGCGCACGTTGCCCGGCCAGGTATGGCGCAGCAGCTGCGCCCGTTGCCCCGGTTGCAGCTCGTTGGGCGGCAAGCCGTGGCGGGCGCTGGCTTCATCGGCGAAATGCTGGAACAGCATCAAGGTATCTTCGCCGCGCTCGCGCAGGGGGGGAATACGCAGCGGTGCGACATTCAGACGGTAATACAGGTCGGCGCGAAAGCGTCCCTGATCGGCGGACTGGCGCAGGTCTTCCTTGGTGGCGGCGATGATGCGGATGTCCAGCGGTATCAGCTGATTGCCGCCCAAGCGTTCGACCACCCGTTCTTGCAGCAACCGCAGCAATTTCACCTGCACATCCAGGCTCATGCTTTCGATTTCATCGAGAAACAGCGTGCCGCCGTTGGCGAATTCGAACTTGCCGATACGGCGTTTCTGCGCGCCCGTGAAGGCGCCTGGCTCGTGACCGAACAGCTCGCTTTCAACCACCGACTCGGCCAGTGCGCCGGCATTGATCGCCACGAATGGACCGCTGCGTCTGTTCGACAGGTCATGCAGCGCCCGCGCGACCACTTCTTTGCCGGCCCCGGTTTCGCCAAGGATCAGCACGTCGGCCTTGGTCGCCGCCAAGGCCCCGATTTGTTGGCGCAGCCGTAGCATCGAGGGCGATTGCCCGACCAGGCGGGCGCTCAATTCATTGCGATCGCTCAGGGCCAGACGCAGGCTGCGGTTGTCCAGCACCAGTCGGCGCAAGGCCAGGGCGCGACGTACGCTGTCGAGCAGGGCGTCGCTGGCGAAAGGTTTTTCGAGGAAGTCGTAGGCCCCGGCGCGCATGGCCTGCACCGCCAGGGGCACGTCACCGTGACCGGTAATCAGCAGCACCGGCAACTCCGGGTCCTGGGCGTGGAGTTCCGTCAGCAGTTCCAGGCCGTCCATGCCTGGCATGCGGATATCGCTCACCACCACGCCCGGCCAGTCGCGTTCCAGTTGTGCGGCCAGGCCTTTGGCTTCGGCCAGTGGCAGGATTTTCAGGCCGGCCAGATCCAGCGTCTGGCTCAGGGCCTGGCGCAGGTGGGGATCGTCGTCGATCAACACGACCTGGATGCGGTTGTCGATGGTCATGCACTTCGGTCCTCGGACGGTTGCAGGCTCACACCCGGTGCGCCTGCGCGCAGCTTCAGGGTAATCAACGCGCCACCTTCCTTGTGGTTGGCGAACGACAGTTCACCACCGAAGGCGCGCATCAGGGTTTCGCAGATCGCCAGCCCCAGCCCAAGGCCCTGGGTGCGGGTCTTGGTGGTGTAGAAGGGCTCGCTGGCGCGGCCAAGGGCTTCCATGCAAAAGCCGGGGCCATTGTCGCGAATGTACAGGTTGACGCCATCGGCGGTGGATTGGGCACTGAGCCAGAGTTTTCGCGGCGGGCCTTTTTCTGTCAGGGCATCCAGGGCGTTAGCCAGCAGATTGCCAAGCACCTGACGCAGGCGGGTTTCTCCGGCCTCGACCCACAGGGTGGCGGCAGGCAGGTCGCGGATCAGTTCGACCTCCATGCTGCGCCGACGCTTGGCCAGCAATGCCAGGGCATCGTCCAGCGCCGGTTGCAGGGCGACGCTTTCCGGGGCGTGCCGATCACGGCGGGCAAAGGCGCGCAGATGGGCGATGATCGAGGCCATGCGCCCGGTCAGTTCGCTGATCAGCTTGAGGTTGCCCCGCGCATCGTCGGTACGCTGGTGATCGAGCAGCACTTCAGCGTTTTCCGCGTAGCTGCGAATCGCCGCCAGCGGTTGGTTGAGTTCGTGGCTGATGCTCGCCGACATCGTGCCCAGCGCCGACAGTTTGCCGGCCTGCACCAGATCGTCCTGGGCGCGCACCAGTTCTTGCTGGGCCTGCTCGCGCTCCAGCACTTCCTGTTTCAATCGACGGTTGAGGCCTTCCAGATCGCTGGTGCGTTCGGCAACCCGGGCTTCCAGTTCGCGTCGGGCCTTGGCTTCGAAAGCGATTCGTTCAAGGTAATGGCGGCGGCGCTGCATCATCAGGCCGAGCAGCAGCATCAATACCAACAACGTGGCGCCACCGATGGCGACCACCGTGCGCACCGGGCGGTCAATCAGGGTGCGCGGTGCGAGGATGCTGACGTCCCAGCCGGTTTCCGCGATCGACTGGGTCTGGGTCAGCCAGGCGTTGGGATTGAGATTCAAGGGCTGGGGCTCCCGCGTCGGGTAAGGCTGGATCGCGGTGATGGCCTTGCTCTCTTCATCGTTCAGCGGACGGGTCGCGCGAAAGCGCCATTCCGGCCGCGAGGTGATGATGACCACGCCGTTATGGTCGGTCAGCAGCAGTTGTTCGGGGGTTTTGCCCCACAGGCTTTCGGTGTGGTCGAGGTCAACCTTCACCACCAGTACGCCGATGATTTTCTCGCCGTCGCGCACCGCCGCGGCGAAGAAGTAGCCGCGTTTGGCGGAAGTGGTGCCCAGCCCGAAAAAGCGCCCCAGCCGCCCGGCCATGGCCTCGCTGAAGTAGGGGCGGAAGGCAAAGTTACGGCCAACGAAACTGTCGTGCTTGTCCCAATTGGACGCCGCCAGAGTCTTGCCCGTGGTGTCCATCAGATACATGACTTCGGCGCCGGTCTGGGCGCTGATGTTTTTCAGCAGGCGGTTGGCATTGCCCTGGGTAACGCCGTCGTCCGGCGCACCGAGTACGGCGCGCAAGGCCGGCAGATCGCCGAGGATCTGCGGCAGTACTTCATAGCGATGCAGGGTGCCCAGCAGGTTGGCGACATAGAGGTCCAGGGTCTGCCGGTTCTGGCTGGCCAGTTCGCTGCGGTAATAGCGCTCGGCCAGATGCTCCAGCGGCCACAACAACGGCGCCAGGCACAAGGCGAGCAGCGCCAGGCTGCGCCAGCGAGGTCTGCGGGGGAGGGTCGGGGTCATAAGCATCGAGCGCCTGTGGGTACAGGCGCATTATGCCTAGGCTTGCGGGCGCAGTCTGCGCACCTTGGGGCGGGTGTGCCTGCGCGATGAAGCTTAGGTCCGGGTTTCAGGCAAATACCTGGGCGTCCTTGAGGAAGGCCCCGACCTTATCCTTGGCCGACAGTTGCGGCTCGGCGTCCAGTTGCCAGTCGATGGCCAGGTCCGGGTCATCCCAACGAATGCTGCGCTCGGACGACGGGTTGTAGTAGTCAGTGGTTTTGTAGAGGAACTCGGCGAACTCGCTCAACACCACGAAGCCATGGGCAAAACCTTCAGGAATCCACAGTTGGCGATTATTGGCGGCGGACAGGCGCACCGCGACCCATTTTCCGAAATGCGGCGAGCTGCGGCGGATGTCGACGGCGACGTCGAGCACTTCACCGGCCGTGACACGAACCAGTTTGCCCTGGGTGTTTTGCAGTTGGTAATGCAAGCCACGAAGCACGCCTTTTTGCGAGCGCGAGTGGTTGTCCTGAACGAATTGTGTGTTCAGGCCAGTCGCTTCTTCGAAAGCCTTCGCGTTGAAGCTTTCGTAAAAGAAGCCCCGCTCGTCACCAAATACCTTGGGTTCAATGATCAGAACACCGGGCAGGTCGGTGGTGACTACATTCATGGTGTTTCTCCAGTGATAGGCATGGGTGGACGACATTCTTGCGTAGAGTCTTGTTCAAGACGAGTGGCGCGTCATTTTTTCTTTATCCGTTTACCGAGCCTGTCGATCGTCTGGCGGATGACAGGGGGGTTGCGTATCGCCCCGAGCAGTGGCGATATAGGCGCCTAATAAAATTTCAGGGGTTGTTGTATGCCGCTCGCCACGTTGATTCATCGCGCCAGTTTGCCCAGTCCGCAAGTCTCTGCGGAGCAAGCGCTTGAGCTGTTGCAAGAGCATTACGGGCTGGGCGGAAGGTTGCAGGCCCTCGGCAGCCAGCAGGATCTGAACTACCGCGTCGACAGCGATCAGGGCCGTTTTGTACTGAAAATCTGTCGGGGCGACTATTCGGCGCTGGAGCTGCAAGCCCAGCACGCCGGGCTCAAACATCTGGGCGAACACCCGGACGTGCACGTGCCACGGGTGATCCCCGCGAAGAATGGTGCGGACCTGCTGACGCTGAAAGTCGGTGGCCAGGCGGTACACGTGCGCTTGCTGGACTACATCGAAGGCCAGTCCCTGACCCATCTGGATCATTTCAATCGTACGGTGGTGGCCGGCTTCGGTCGCTTGTGCGGCGAGATGGACCTGGCGCTGGCGGATTTCGATCATCCGGGGCTGGAGCGCACCCTGCAGTGGGACGCTCGTCATGCTCAGGCGTTGATCGCGCATTTGTTGCCGGTGATCCAGGACGACGCGCAGCGCACATTGATCGCTGAAGCAGCCGAGCAGGCCGAGTGTCATTTGCAGCCACTGGTGGACAAGCTGCCGGTGCAGGCCATCCACATGGACATCACCGACGATAACGTGGTGTGGCAGCGCGATGCGCAACGCCACTGGCAATTGCAGGGCGTGATCGATTTCGGTGATTTGATCCGCACCTGGCGCATCACTGACCTGTCGGTGACCTGTGCGGCGTTGCTGCATCACGCCGACGGCGACCCGTTCTGCATTTTGCCGGCGGTGCAGGCCTATCACGCGGTCAATCCGCTGACCCATGAAGAGTTGCTGGCATTGTGGCCGCTGATCGTCGCTCGCGCGGCGGTGCTGGTGCTCAGTGGTGAGCAGCAGGTCAGCATCGATCCGGGCAACGACTACAGTCGCGACAACCTCACCCACGAGTGGGAAATCTTCCGCGTGGCCACCTCGGTGCCCCTGGCCTTGATGGAGGCGGCGATCCTGACGTCGGTCGGCCAGAACCTGTCGGAGATTGGCGGCGAAGGCTTTGCACCGCTGCTGCCAAGCCTGGTCGGTCGCGAGTTTGCCTTGATCGATCTGGGCGTGCTCAGCCCGCATTTCGAAGCCGGAAACTGGGAGCAGGAGGGCATCGATCAGCGGTTGTTGAACGAAGCGGCCGCCGCCCATGGTCTGGCGGCCAGTCGTTACGGGCAATACCGTTTGTCCCGCACCCGACCGGACAGCGCGATCGAACCGGACACCTGCCCGTTGCATGTCGAGCTGCGGGTGCCCCACGGCACGGCGGTCGAGTCGCCGTTTGCAGGCGTGATCCATCAGCCGTCGCCTGGCGTGTTGCAACTCGACGGCCCGCAACTGAGCGTGCGGCTCTGGGGCGTCACGCCGTCGCTGCATACCGGGGCCGCGCTGGTCAAAGGTCAGGTGCTGGGTGCGGTCAGCGGGCCGCTGATCGTGCAACTGACTCGTGGTGCGTCGTTGACGGCACCGTTGTTCTGCACCCCTTCACGTGCGGCCGCCTGGCAAGCCTTGTGCCCGTCACCGGCAGCCCTGCTGGGCCTGGCCTGCGATGCTGAAGCCGAACTCGACGCGCACACCTTGCTGGCCCGCCGCGATGCCAGTTTCGCGCGCACGCAAAAACACTATTACGTCGACCCGCCGCGCATCGAACGCGGCTGGCGCAACCACCTGATCGACATGCAGGGTCGTTCCTACCTCGACATGCTCAACAACGTCGCGGTACTAGGGCACGGCCATCCGCGCATGGCCGCGGTCGCCAGTCGCCAGTGGTCGCTGCTCAACACCAACTCGCGGTTCAACTACGCGGCAGTCGCCGAGTTTTCTGAGCGTTTGTTGAAGCTGGCGCCGGACTCCATGGACCGCGTGTTCCTGGTCAACAGCGGCAGCGAGGCCAATGACCTGGCGATCCGCCTGGCGTGGGCCTACAGCGGCGGTCGCGACATGATCAGCGTGCTGGAGGCCTATCACGGCTGGACGGTGGGCGCCGATGCGGTCTCGACCTCGATTGCCGACAACCCGAAAGCCTTGAGCAGTCGTCCGGACTGGGTGCACCCGGTGACGGCACCGAACACCTATCGCGGCGAGTTCCGTGGCCCGGACAGTGCGCCGGACTATGTGCGCAGCGTCGAACACAACCTGGCGAAAATCGCCGAGCAAAAACGCCAACTGGCCGGCTTCATCTGCGAGCCGGTGTACGGCAATGCCGGTGGTATTTCGCTGCCGCCGGGTTACCTGAAGCAGGTCTATGCCATGGTGCGTGCCCAGGGCGGCGTGTGCATCGCCGACGAAGTGCAAGTCGGCTACGGGCGCATGGGCCATTTCTTCTGGGGCTTCGAAGAGCAGGGCGTGGTGCCGGACATCATCACCATGGCCAAAGGCATGGGCAACGGGCAGCCACTGGGCGCGGTGATCACCCGCCGGGAAATCGCCGAAGCACTGGAAGCCGAGGGGTATTTCTTCTCGTCCGCCGGCGGCAGTCCGGTGAGTTGCCAGGTCGGCATGGCGGTGCTGGATGTGATGGAAGAGGAGAAGCTCTGGGAAAACGCGCAGGTCGTTGGCGGATATTTCAAGGAGCGCCTGGAAGCGCTGATCGATATTCATCCGTTGGTGGGCGCGGTGCACGGTTCCGGGTTCTACCTGGGCGTGGAATTGATCCGCAACCGCGAAACCCTGGAGCCTGCGACCGAGGAAACCACCGCGCTGTGCGATCGCTTGCGCGAATTGGGGATCTTCATGCAACCGACGGGCGATTTCCTGAACGTCCTCAAGATCAAACCGCCAATGGTCACCACGCGCCGCAGCGTGGATTTCTTTGTCGACATGCTCTCGAAGGTGCTCTCGGAAGACCTGTAAACACCGCCCTGCAGGAGCGAGCCTGTTCGCGATGAGGTCGTGTCAGTCACGGATGTTTTGATTGATAGACCGCTATCGCGAGCAAGCTCGCTCCCACAGGAGTCGTGGCGTTAATTCGATTGTTATCTGGTTTAAGTGCGTATTTTTAGACGTAAGGCATATTTGTCGCTTTTAAAGCCGATTTTTATCGGCTATAAAGTCGCCAATGCCAGGGCGTGGATGAACCATGCCCGACCGTCACGCACTTGCCCGGAGATGATTCATGAGCCGTAACGTTACCGTCGCCGCCACTCAGATGGCCTGTTCCTGGGACCTTGAAGGCAATATCGAAGTCGCTGAACGGCTGGTCCGTGAAGCCGCCGCCAAAGGCGCGCAGATCATCCTGATCCAGGAACTGTTCGAGGCGCCGTACTTCTGTCAGAAGCCGAATCCGGATTATCTGCAACTGGCCACGACGGTCGAAGACAACGTCGCCATCAAGCATTTCCAGAAAGTCGCCAAGGAACTGCAAGTGGTGCTGCCGATCAGCTTCTACGAATTGGCCGGCCGCGCTCGTTTCAACAGCATCGCGATCATCGATGCCGACGGCAGCAACCTCGGGATTTATCGTAAAAGCCACATTCCGGACGGTCCTGGTTACCACGAGAAGTACTACTTCAACCCGGGCGATACCGGCTTCAAAGTCTGGAACACCCGGTACGCGAAAATCGGTGTGGGCATCTGCTGGGACCAGTGGTTCCCCGAGGCGGCGCGCAGCATGGCGCTGCAAGGCGCGGAAATTCTGTTCTACCCGACCGCCATCGGCAGCGAGCCCCACGACAAGACCATCTCGTCCCGCGATCACTGGCAACGCGTGCAACAGGGCCATGCCGGCGCTAACCTGATGCCGCTGATCGCCAGTAACCGCATCGGCAACGAAGAACAAGACGGCTACGACATTACCTTCTATGGTTCGTCGTTCATCGCCAACCAGTTCGGCGAGAAGGTGCAGGAACTCAACGAAACCGAAGAAGGCATTCTGGTTCACACCTTCGACCTCGACCAACTGGAACACATCCGCAGCGCGTGGGGCTCGTTCCGTGACCGTCGTCCGAACCTGTACGGCGCGCTAAAAACCCTCGACGGTTCCCTGGAGTCCTGATCGACATGACCACATTGAATAGCACCCCTCGCGCCGACGGCTTTTACATGCCGGCCGAGTGGGCACCACAAACCCAGACCTGGATGGTATGGCCCGAGCGTCCGGACAACTGGCGCCTGGGCGGCAAACCGGCGCAAGCCGCGCACGTGGCGGTGGCCAAGGCCATTGCCCGTTTTGAACCGGTCACAGTGGCCGTTTCCGCCGGCCAGTACGAGAACGCCCGTGCCCGCCTGGACGTGCCGAATATCCGCGTGGTGGAGATGTCCAGCGACGACGCCTGGGTCCGGGATACCGGCCCGACGTTCGTCATCAATAACAATGGCGAAGTCCGTGGCGTGAACTGGGATTTCAATGCCTGGGGCGGTTTCGACGGCGGTCTGTATTCGCCGTGGAACCGTGACTCGCAAGTGGGCGGCAAGATCCTCGAGATCGAGCGCAGCCCGCGCTATCGCACTGAAGGCTTCGTGCTTGAAGGCGGTTCGATCCACGTCGATGGCGAAGGCACGCTGATCACCACCGAAGAATGCCTGCTCAATCGCAATCGCAATCCGCACATGAACCGTGCGGAAATTGAAGCGGTACTCAGCGCACACCTGGCTGTGGATAAAATCATCTGGCTGCCGGACGGTCTGTTCAACGACGAAACCGACGGCCATGTGGATAACTTCTGCTGCTACGTGCGTCCGGGTGAAGTGCTGCTGGCCTGGACCGATGATCCGCAGGACCCGAACTACCCGCGTTGCCAGGCCGCGATGAAAGTGCTGCAAAGTAGCACCGACGCCAAAGGCCGCCCGTTCACGGTGCACAAAATGCCGATTCCGGGACCGCTGTACGCCACGGAAGAAGAATGCGCCGGTGTCGATCCGGTGGATGGCACACAGGAGCGTAACCCGAGCGTTCGTCTGGCCGGTTCCTACGTAAACTTCCTGATCGTCAACGGCGGCATCATTGCCCCAAGCTTCGACGACCCGCTGGATGCGCCAGCAAAGGAAATCCTGCAGAACCTGTTCCCGCAACACGAAGTGGTGATGGTGCCTGGCCGTGAACTGTTACTGGGCGGCGGTAACATCCACTGCCTTACCCAACAACAGCCAGCGCCGCACAAAGAGTGAGTGCAGTTGTAACAGCTTGAGTTGATTGCGAATTCATTCTGGCAAACGTTTTCGCGCCCAGCTTCACGGCAAGCCCGCAGTCCTTCAGGACTGCGGGCTTTTTTGTATCCGCCTGTCGACTGTTCGCATACCTTGGCATAGCTCTTGTATCTGTGACGGTGTAATGCAGGGAGGGGGAGAACTTAGTTGTTCTGTCATAAACCTTGGATAAAGTCAGGCCGCTCACAAACCAGGAGAGAGCGCAGAAATGAACGCCGAAGTGAATGTGGTGAGCGAGCGCACGTTGCATCCCCTGGCGGTAAACGGCGAATCGCTCCAGATCCTGGCGCACTGGTTCAAGTCCAATGGAACGCGTCAGATCGCAGAAAGTGATCCGCGCCGGATGATGATCGAGCGCTACCCCGCTGGCTTGTTCAGCGAAGCGGAGCTGGATGCGTTGTGGGATGTGATGGAAGGATAAGAAGAAAAACAACGGATTGATAAACGAAAAACGCTGCCGGGATGGCAGCGTTTTTTTATGGACGAAGTTTTTGTCATCGCTGCTGACGCTTGGGGGAGCAAGCTTGCCCGCGAAGTTGTCCTTCACATGATTCGACCGATTCAAGAAACAGTCTGAAAGCCATTCCGGCGTTTTTCCGAAACAGGTGGGGCGCTAGTCTGCCGGCATTGAAATTCCCCGATTGTTTGCCGGAGCCTTGCCCATGATTCTTCATTACATTTACGACCCGCTTTGCGGCTGGTGTTACGGCGCCGAACCGCTGGTTCAGGCTGCCCGGAGCGTGCTACCGGTGATCGCCCATGGTGGCGGCATGATGACCGGCGCCAATCGCCAGAGCGTTTCGCCGCAACTGCGCAACTACGTCATGCCCCATGACCGGCGTATCGCCGAGTACACCGGGCAGCCATTCGGCGAGGCGTACTTTGAAGGTCTGCTGCGAGATCACACCGCCGTGTTCGACTCTGCCCCACCGATCGCCGCGGTGCTGGCCGCCGAACAAGTGGCGGGGCGCGGCCTGGAGTTGTTGGCGCGTTTGCAGCGCGCTCATTATGTGGAAGGACGAAGGATCGCCGACCACGCGGTGTTGTCAGAACTGGCGCAAGACATCGGCCTCGATCCCCAAGCCTTCGAAATGGCATTCGCTGGGGCGCCCACGGAGCGTCACATCAAGGACAGCCGTGCACTGTTGGCAACCGTGGGAGGGCAGGGCTTTCCAACGTTTGCCCTGGAGCAGGATGGCCGAATCACCCTCATCGATATCGGCCCATGGCTTGGCAAGCCGCAGGACTTTGCGAACTGGTTGCGTCAGGCGCTTCCCGCACCAGTGTCGTCCGTATCCATGCAAGCCTGCGGAATCGACGGCTGCGCCATTTGATGTTTTCTGCCAGGTAAAGCCATTTTTCAGACAATTTTCGCCTGATGACAGACGATTCATGAAATTGACACATCGTTGAGGCCGCAGCTACGATTCAGCCCAACGCCTGTGGCTGACCGCCACGATCCCAAATAATAAAAAGGCCTGCCGCGAGTCATCGTGGGCGGGCCTTTTTTTTCGGGATGAAAAAAGAGCGCAAAAGTGCCATTTCAGCCGTTCGACACAGCGCGTACCCACTGGTAATAAGGAAAACAACATGTTGAACAAGCGAATCAGCCTGATCGCTCTGGGGATTTTGAGCGCTTCACAGGCCATGGCTAACGACCAGGCCGAATCCAAGGGATTTGTTGAAGACAGCAGCCTCAAGGTGCTGTTGCGCAATGCCTACATGAACCGTGACTACAAAGACGGCAACCCGGATAAATCCGAGTGGGGCCAAGCGGCCATCGGCACGTTCTCGTCCGGCTTCACCCAAGGCACCGTGGGTGTGGGTGTGGATGCTTTCGGCCTTTACGCACTCAACCTGGAGCGCAGCGAAAGCCGTAGTGGCGCCCAAGGTATCGACTTTTTCAAAAAGGGTGACAGCGGCCAACCGGCTGACGACCTGTCCAAAGGCGGCGCAGCGGTCAAATTCCGTCTGTCCAGCACCACGCTGACCTACGGCGACCAGATGCCGGCCCTGCCGGTGTTGAGCTACGACAACTCGCGCCTGCTGCCAGAAAGCTACACCGGCACATTGATCACCTCCAAGGAGATCAAAGGCCTGGAACTGAACGCCGGTCGTTTCACCGCCGAATCGCGTAAAAGCGCTGAAGGCCGTGACAGCGGCGGCCTGAAGTCGATCAACGTGTTGGGCGGTAGCTACCAGTTCACCGAACAATTCAAAGGCGCGCTGTACGCGTCCGACGTCGAAGACGTGCTGAAGAAGCAATACGTGAACGCCAACTACGTGTTCCCGATCGACAAGGATCAATCCCTGACCCTGGACTTCAACGGCTACCGCACCAAGCTGGACGACGCCTACGTCCGTGAAAACGGTATCACTGGCGACGACAACAAGATCTGGAGCCTGGCCGCCACCTTCGTCACCGGCCCGCACTCCTTCACCATCGCCCATCAACGCAGCACCGGCGACAGCAACCTGGGCTACGCCTACGGCGGCTATCAGAAAGACCAGGGTCGCGTCGGCGACGGCGGCAACACCATCTACCTGGCCAACTCCTACTGGTCCGACTTCAACGCTGAAGACGAACGCAGCTGGCAACTGGGCTACGGCCTGGACTTCAGCGCCTTCGGCGTTCCCGGCCTGAGCTACAACGTCGCCTACGTGCGCGGTGACAACATCACCACCTCCACCAGCACAGACGGCACCGAGCGCGAAATCTTCAACCAGTTCAAGTACGTCGTCCAAAGCGGCCCGGCCAAAGACCTGAGCGTGAAGCTGCGCAGCTCTGTCCTGCGTGTTTCGCAGAAGTCGAGCGAGTACAACGTCAGCGGTAACGAAGTGCGTGTGTTCGTGGATTACCCGATCAACATTTTCTGATGATCGATTGCGGTATCGAGGCCTGATTGGAGGCTGAGCGCAAAGAGAAGCCCCGACTGGTTCGGGGCTTTTTCACGTCAAAATAGTTACATCAAGTAATTAATGATGTTCCCGTTCCCACCTTTATCCCCTCCAGCGAACTCCATACATTGAGCTCCAACGCCTCTCCCATCATCCCGACGGGAAGGTCACTGGAGATTCCTCAATGCCTTTCGTAAGCGTGCGCATCACCCGCGATGGCGTGACCACTGAGCAGAAAGCTCAGGTGATCGCGGAAATCACTGAAACACTGGAACGTGTCCTCAACAAGCGTCCAGACCTGACCCACATCGTGATCGAAGAAGTCGACACCGATAACTGGGGTTACGCCGGGATCACCACCACTCAATACCGCAAGCAACTGGCGGAAGAGGGGCAGTCATGACGCCGTCGGTGACCATCGATTTCGTCTCCGACGTGGTGTGCCCATGGTGCGCACTGGGGGCGACGGCGCTGGAGCAGGCCATCGAGAACGTGGCGGGCGAGGTTTCGGTCGAGCTGACCTACAAGCCTTTCGAGCTGAACCCGAACATGCCAGCCGAAGGCGAGAAAGCCGTCGAGCACCTGATGCGCAAATACGGTCGTACCGCCCAGGACGTCGCCAATGGCAAAGCGATGCAGATCGAACGCGGCAATGCCATCGGCTTCAAGTTCGACCTGGAAAAGCGCACCCACTTCTACAACACCTTCGACGCTCACCGCTTGCTGTTTTGGGCATCGGAGCAAGGGCGTCAGGTGGCGCTGAAGAAGATCCTGCTTCGCGCTTACTTCAGCGAAGGCCAGAACCCGAGTGATCAGCAGACGCTGGCGCGGTTGGCGGCAGAAGCCGGGCTGGACCAGGAACAGGCACGCGAGGTGTTGGCGTCTGGCGCGTACGCCGCCGAGGTGCGTGAACTTGAAGCGTTTTACCAGCAGCGCGGCATCAATTCAGTCCCGGCGATGGTGCTGAACGGCCGTCACCTGGTGTCCGGTTCGCAATCGGTCGAGTACTACGAGCAGATGTTGCGACAAATGGCGTCGGCCTCCGCCGAAGCCTGATTACTTACTTTTTCAAATCATCATTTATCAGTAGAGGTTCATCATGAGCAATTCGAAAAAAGTCGTTGTCATCACTGGCGCATCCCAAGGTCTCGGCGACGGAATGGTCAAGGCCTTCCGTGAACTCGGTTACCAGATCGTCGCCACTTCGCGCTCGATCAAGCCATCGACCGATCCTGACATTCTCACCGTGGCCGGCGACATCGGCGAACCAGCCACTGCACAGCGCGTCATCCGTGAAGCGATCGCACGTTTTGGTCGTATTGATACGCTGGTCAACAATGCCGGGATTTTCATCGCCAAGCCGTTCACCGCGTACACCGCTGAAGACTACGCCAACGTGTTGTCGGTAAACCTCAACGGCTTCTTCTACATCACCCAGTTGGCCATCGCCGAGATGGAGAAAAACGGCAGCGGCCACGTCGTCAACATCACCACCAGCCTGGTGGACCACGCCATCGACGGCGTGCCATCGGTACTGGCCTCGCTGACCAAAGGCGGCCTGAACGCGGCCACCAAATCCCTGGCCATCGAGTACGCCAAACGCGGCATTCGGGTCAACGCAGTGTCGCCAGGCATCATCAAGACCCCGATGCACGGCGAAGAAACCCACGCCGCACTGGGCGCCTTGCACCCGGTCGGGCATATGGGCGAGATCGATGACATTGCACAGGCGGTCGTGTACCTGGACGGCGCCAAGTTTGTCACCGGCGAAATCCTGCACGTCGATGGTGGTCAGAGCGCGGGTCACTAAGGCTCGGGTTTTAACGTGGTAGAAACAACAAAGCCCTCGTAACTGCTGCGAGGGCTTTTTTTTATGTTGGCTTTAAACCAGACGCCACTGCTGTTGACGCTTCCAATCATTTGGAAATCCCATAAATCTCCGATAGTCCGGTTTCTGCTGATCCATGAGTTTGGCCATGCGAAGCTTCCATTGACTGTCCGGGCTGATCAGGTCTGTCAGGTAGGCCAGCATCGTCAAAATGATGTACAGGCGTTGCTTTGATTGAGGCCAGCCGTCCGGTGTATTCGGAATGACCCATTCTCTCGGCAGGGATGGTCGAATGGAGAGCTCTCGGTTCCATAACCGCGAATGGTGAGCGCAACAGTTTCGGATGAAGGTCAGGGTGTGGAGCCAGGAGGCCAATACGTCGAACGGCAATTTGAATCGACTCGCGATCGCCTTCTTGTCGGCACTTTTACCGATGGCATTGAAGAGTGTAGATACCGTTCCAAGGCTGAGCTCCTCCAGCACAGCCCAGGCGGGCGGTAACTCTGGATGATCATAAGTGGACCCGTAGAATCGGAAATAATTATCGCGGATGCGATTTTCAATCCGCTGTTGCTGAACGCCACCAGTCTGGTTGCTCATCTTTATGCGAGCAATCTCACGTGCCAGTTTGTGTTTCTCTCTGCTCAGTTGATCTCGTAGAGGGCGCAGCAAATCGGAATGCGCGTATGACGATGCAAAAACTGACGCGTCAGCTATCCAGTCTGGTCCGTATTTTGGGCACATGTGATTGCTGATGGTCGCTCGAACGGCAACTTCGACGCGCTCGATGGCATCCATTGTTATGCGTCGCAATGAACCATCGAAACGGTAGATGTCGACGACTGCTTTCAGACTACTGCCGGGCTTGAAGGTGTGTTCAGAGCCCGGTTCCTGGAAAGGGCGCATGTAAGGACTCAGGCGAAACAGCGTGACCACTTCGAGAAAACGCATGGCCCGATCGTCATTGGCGACATACAGGCCTCGCTGCTTTAGCAGTTCCAGTTGCTGTTCTACGCTGAGGGCCGGCTTGTCGAAGGGCCTCATGTAGTTTTCTCCAGGCAAAAAAAACCCGCACGATTTGAGCTTGCTGACTGAGTCAGCCTAGGCTTGGCGGGTGTGTTGGGTGCATTATAGGTAGCTGCGGCAGGTCGTCAACGTGATGCTGAAGCGAATTTGTAACGTGCGGGGGGGGGCGGTAGGTTTTGGTGCGGGGCAGGAATTTTGGGTAAGGGGGTCATTCGAGAGAGGCTGAAAGCTTAAGCCTTTTACGTTGACTCGCGGTCCAGGCATCTCTTCTCAAGGAGGTGTACCAGTTGTATTTTTTAGTGGGTAGAAACAACAAAGCCCCTGCATTTCTGCAGGGGCTTTGTTTTATATGGTGCCGGCACCAGGAATCGAACCCGGGACCTACTGATTACAAGTCAGTTGCTCTACCATCTGAGCTATACCGGCGTGTCAGGGCGACGATTATAGCGATTGGGTTGGTTCTGTAAACCCCTGAATTCTGACTATTTTTGCGCAGGTGTCAGTCCGACCCTGCGGATTCTTCCACAGGGTCGGGCGGCGGGATTGCCTGGCGGCGTCAAACGCTGTTCTTGACGGCGTTGATCAGGTCTTGGCTCAGCACTTGAGCGGGCGCTACTTGCACGCTTTGGGTATAGAACGGCGGCAGGTTCTGGGCCAGTGTCGACAACGCTTGAGCCGTGGTGTTGCCCGGCAACACCACGTATTGCAGGTTGGACGGATAGCTCTGCGGCACGGGGCCTTCCATGGTCGAGCCGTATGCACCGAAGGTCATCACTGCCTGTGGGGTGGTGGGGTCGGGAGCATAAAGAAAGACGAAGGTGCCGTACTTCGGATGGGTCAGGTATTGCTCGGCTTGAGCGCGAACGGCCGGATCCGGGTCATTCATCAGGGTCCAGCGCATGACCGCGTAGTTGCGGGTCGTTTCCATGAACGCTGTACGAATCGGCGACTGGTTCTCGAGGCCTCCCAGGCACACCAGCAAATTGCCGAACGGGTCGATGAGCGCCACCGAATTGAACACCGGACTTTGCTGCGCGGTTTTGACCAGTGCAGGGGCGAGTTCTGCGCCGGGGTCGCGCGGGTTCGCTGATTGCACGGTCAGGGCAAAGGGGCTGAGTGCAGTGAGGGCCTGGCGCACTTTGCTGTTGGCCGGAAGCGTGGACGGATCTTTCAGCTGGTCTGGCGGTAATCCACTGTTGTTGCTGGCCTCCCGCACTGTGTTGACGCTGGCAGAGAAGATCGAGCTGGTGAGGAAATACGCTGCCGAGTCGATGGACTGGCCACCGAACACGGGGCTGGTTGACCCCTGATAGGCCCGGCTGACAGGCGCTGTAATCGCGTAGTAACCCCAGGTGTTCTGCGCTTGCTGGCGAATTTGCGGTGGTAGCGACGGAAAAGTGAATTGGCTGTTGTAGTTGATGCCCGCGTAGTCATCGATCGCACTGACGGCAACATTGAATCCTGCGGTCAGGAGCGAGCCGGCGCACATGGCGCAGGGGTCCAGCGTAGTTACGACGGTCAGTTGGTTGGGCGGTGGCAGCTTCAGTGGCGAAGCGTTTTCGTAATACCAGTCCACCAGTTGTCGTTCGCCGTGGGCGGTAGGGTCGTGGGGCAGGAAGTAAGTCGTGCCACCGCCGGGGAACGGCATCAATACGTTGTTGTGCAGCGCGGCAATCACTTGTCCTGTTGCGTTGTTGATGAGGGCGCCACCCACCGCGAAGGTTTGCTGCAATGCAGCTTCAATGGCTTGGTTGGCAACGGCATCGACGGCTTCCTGCGCATTGTTCAGTGTGCTCATGGTTTCTCAGCTCCTTGCTTCCTGATCGCCAGACAATTCTGACGCTGGGCAAAGATAGTTTAGGTTTTCAGCGTCGTTTATGTTCTTTTGGTTTAACGCTTATGCACAACGTGGTTGTCGGCGCACGCAATCGTGCGTGAATTTGTGGACTCGTTCTCATCTGGTACGCAAATCACTGTTTTTCAGGTTTTTTATTCAAGTGTACGAAATCTGAACAGTATCGTTTCACCCCTGAAACAGCTGTAAATGTTGGATCCACGATATTTTCATCAACAGAGTTATCCACAGGCTGCGCATCATTAGAGGCGTTCTGCCAATAGCAGGAAATTGCGTGGCGTCAGCGGGGTTTCGCAGAAGGTGCCGAGGCGAACGGTGTAGCCCTGTTCGAACAGGAAAAGCGCCCGATCGAGTACCAGCCAAAGCTCCAGTGGGCGTCGGAAAAGGCCACGCAACAGCTCCAGATTGCGCACTTGCGCCAGGCGCTGCCAACCGCTGGCCTCCAGTGCTGCCCAGTCTTGCGGGCCAATTGTGGATAAGTCCTTGAGTCGGCCCAGATGCTGGCAGTACTCGGCGAAGGTTTTGTCCAGCCAAGCACTGGGGAGGGAGGGGGTTGGCAAGTACTCATCCACGCCACGCAGCTGGCGTTGCAGCAGGTCGAAGGCCAGTCGCCGGGCCATGGAAGTGTCGCGCTGACGGCGGACGCGCGCACCCGCGGTCACGGTTTCGCTCATCGGCAGTGCGAGATCGTCGATAGACAGCTGTAGATCGGAGTTCCTGGCGGCCGAAGATATCGGTGAGTACTGGGGAAGACTGATTCGGTTATAGCAGCAAGGTGCGATGGTGAGTTGTTTGCAGCCCGCTGCGCTGGCCAGATGGATCAGTTGCACGTGCAGATCACCACAGGCGTGCAGGGCTACCGGTGTGTGGTCAGCGGTCAATAGCGTAGCGGTATCCGCCGTGAGCACATCTTGCTCGATATGCAGCGCATGCAGTCCATGGCGTTGGCTGAGGGCCTGGCCGCTGGCAACCAGCGCCGGGTCGTATTCCAGGCAGGTCAGTTGTTGACCGGCATGCAGCAACCGACGCCCCAGGTGCCCCTTGCCCGAGCACCAGTCCAGCCAATGCGTCGGCACATGGGCAAACTGCAATCGACTGGCGAAGGCTTCAATCTGCTGCCACTTGCGACCCGGCACATCCACATTCAGACGATGACCCGCAGCCTCCAGTGCATGCGCCGGCAATTCACCCACGGCCGCCAATTCAAGAGACATCGCCGCCAAGCAAGCAAAAGGTTCCGGCGCGTCCAGCAGGGCAGGTTGATTGTGGGCGTTTTCTGCGTCTTCCAGTGATCGGCCACGTAGCCAGGCGGACAATTCGGGGTAGGCCGTTTCCCATGGAAGCTGCAGATGGGTGAACGGTCGAGGCTTCCACAGCGCCTGGTGCCGTGTCAGAAAAGCATCCAGCGCGGTGAAGCGGGCGAGCAGGGACTCGCCCGTCAACACGTGGGAATCAACGCCCTTGGCAGGCATCGACGCGCAACCAGCGCTCCAGCAGCTTGAAGCCGCGCACCAGCACATACGCCATTACCAGGTAGAACATGCCGGCGGCGAAGAAGATCTCCACCGGCAGGTAGGTCCGGGCAATGATGGTGCGGGCCATGCCGGTCAGCTCCAGCAGGGTCACGGTGCTGGCCAGGGCGCTGGCCTTGAGCATCAGGATCACTTCGTTGCTATAGGCCGGCAGGCCGATGCGCGCGGCGCGGGGCAGCATGATGTAGATAAGCGCCTTGGCCTTGGACATGCCCAGGGCTCGCGCCGCTTCGATCTCGCCCGGCGGAATCGCTTGAATCGCGCCGCGCAGGATCTCGGCGATGTAGGCGGCGGTGTGCAGGGTCATGGTCGCGGTGGCGCACCAGAACGGATCGCGCAGGTACGGCCACATCGAGCTGTTACGGATGACGTCGAACTGCGCCAGGCCGTAGTAGACGAGGAACAGTTGAACCAGCAACGGCGTGCCACGGAAAAAGAAGATGTAGCCGTAGGGAAATGCCCGCACCCACCACAGGCGTGACGAGCGAGCGATGCCCAGGGGAATCGCCAGCAGCAGGCCGGCGATCACGGCGATGGCCACCAGCTCCAGGGTCAGGGTTGCGCCCTGGGCCAGTTTCGGCAGCCACTTGATGATGATTTCCCAGTTCATTGGGCGCTCCTCGCGAAGCCGCGAGCGGCACGTTTTTCCAGGAAGTGCATGCCGGTCATGGCCAGGATCGTCAGGCTCAGGTACATGAATGCCGCGACCATATAGAAGGTGAACGGTTGCTTGGACACGGTCACACCGATTTGCGCGTGACGCATGATTTCTTCCAGGCCGATCACCGACACCAGTGCGGTGTCCTTCATCAGGATCATGAACAGGTTGCCCAGTCCGGGCAGGGCGATGCGCCACATCTGCGGCATGATCAACTTAGTGAAGATGCGCCATTTCGACAGGCCCAGCGCCACACCGGCTTCACGATGGCCTTTTGGGATGGCGAGGATCGCGCCGCGAAACACTTCCGTGGCGTAGGCGCCGAAGCACAGGCCCAGGGCGATGACGCCGGCGGCGAAGGCATTGAGTTCCAGGTCGGGGTTGCCGAAGAACTCGCCCAGGGCGCGCATCAGGTTGACGGTGCCGAAGTAGATCAGCAGGACCCAGAGCAGTTCCGGGATACCGCGAACCAGGGTCGAATAGGTGCCGCCAAGCCATTGCAACGGCTTGTACGGGGAAGTCTTGGCCAAGGCGCCGAGCAGACCGAGTACCAGTCCCAGGCACAGGGCCGAGAGCGCCAGTTTCACAGTCATCAGCGCGCCAGCGGCGAGCGCCGGGCCGAATCCGTAGAGGTCGATAATCATGGATTTCTTTTCAAATCGCGGCAGGCAAGGCCGGGGACCGGCGCCGTCAGCAGGCGGCACCGGTCTGGCAGGTCAGGATCAATAGATGCTGAACGGGAAGTACTTGTCGTTGATTTTCTTGTAGGTACCGTCAGCAACGATTTCTTTGAGCGCGGCGTTCAGCTTTTCGCGGATCGGATCGTTCTTGCGCACGGCGATACCGATCTTGTCGCTTTCTTCCACTGGGTCGCCCTTGAATTCGTAGGCGCGGCCAGCGTCGCTTTTGAGCCACTCGTAGTTGACGTATTTGTCCGCCAGGATGCCGTCCAGGCGACCGGAAGTCAGGTCGAGGTAGGCGTTTTCCTGGGTGTCGTAGAGTTTGACTTCAACGCCCGGCATGTTGTCTTCCAGCCAGGTGCCGGCGAGGGTCGCACGTTGTGCGCCGATCACTTTGCCTTGCAGGGAAGCCTTATCGGTCTTGAACTCTTTATCTTTCGGCGCGATGAATTGCAGCTTGTTGGAGTAGTACGGGTCGGTGAAGTCCACCGCTTGCTTGCGCTCGTTGGTGATCGACATCGAAGAGATCAGGAAGTCGAACTTCTTGGCGTTCAGGGCCGGAATGATGCCGTCCCAGTCGGAAGTCACGACGGTGCATTCGACTTTCATCTTGGCGCACAGGGCGTCGCCGATTTCCTTGTCGAAGCCGACCACGTTGCCACTGGCATCTTTATTGTTGAACGGCGGGTAGGCCGCTTCGATGCCCATCTTCAGGGTTTCGGCCATGGCACCGGCGCTGAAGGCCAGGGTGACGGCGGCAGCCAGGAAGATTTTTTTGAAGTTCTGCATGCGGGTAGCTCCGTTAGCGGTTGCTGGACATGAATTGTTTGCAGCGTGCCGAAAGCGGGTTTTCAAACACCTGCTGTGGCGATCCTTGCTCTTCTACCAGGCCCTGGTGCAGAAACACCACTTCGCTGGAAACCTGACGGGCGAAGCCCATTTCATGGGTCACCAGCAGCATGGTGCGGCCTTCTTCGGCCAGTGCGCGGATGACATTAAGTACTTCCTGGACCATTTCCGGGTCAAGGGCGGAGGTGGGCTCGTCGAACAGGATGACCTTGGGCTGCATGGCCAGGGTGCGGGCGATGGCCGCGCGCTGTTGTTGACCGCCGGACAGTTGTGCGGGGTAGGCATGGCGCTTGTCGGCGATACCGACCTTGGCCAGCAAGGCTTCGGCCACTTCAATGGCTTCGGCCTTGCTCTGGCCGAGCACGCGGCGCGGCGCTTCGATGATGTTGTCGAGCACGCTCATGTGCGGCCACAGATTAAAGTTTTGAAATACAAAACCAATTTCGCTGCGCAGGCGATTGATCTGCTTGCCGTCGGCAGCGACCAGTTCACCATTTTTGGCGGCTTTGAGCTTGAGCTCCTCGCCGGCGACCAGGATCTGGCCCTGATGCGGGTTTTCCAGCAGGTTGATGCAGCGCAGGAACGTGGACTTGCCGGAGCCGGAAGAACCCAGGATCGAGATCACATCGCCGTCGCGGGCGGTCAGCGAGATGCCTTTGAGCACCTCCAGCGAGCCGTAGCGTTTGTGCAGGTTGCGGATTTCAAGCGCGGGCGTGGCCTCAGCCATGTGCGTTCCTCATTGTGTTTTGCGCTCCTGCTGTTGGCGGCCTTACTGGCGAGGCGGCCAAGCTAGCATAGCGTTTCCAAGGCAGCCAACAGCGCTACGGGCAGTAAACGGGTGGCATGTGGCAGGTTGTCGCATCGGCGCAGCAGACTGTCGCCCCGTCAACAACCGAACAGTCGTTTGAACCCTGCTTCCGGATAAAAAGCCAGGCGGCCGTTCTAAAAAAGGGCGCGATGTTGCCAGCTTTGGCGGGGGGTTGGAAGCGTAAACAGGCCAAAGGTTGCCGAACTGCACTTTTATCGTGCGTCGAGGCATTTTTGGGTGTGTTTCCGGTGCGCGGGATCGTCACTTGAAGTGAGTCGCAGGGTAACGTTCTGGCAAAGTGCCATTAATATCAATGGCTTGCGATGACTGTCCGGTCAGGTTGAAATCGCCGGGGTAGACGGTTTTGAAACATTTTGGCGCAATTATTGCGTGCAGATTCCGGAACGCCCCCGTTTGTTTCTTTTTACAAAGAGGAACACCAGACGGGTGAACGTATTCGCTTCTCCTTACAAAGGTAGTTTCAATGAGCAGTACCCAAAGCTCTAATGGCCTCGAACAGGGGCTCAAACCGCGTCATGTGACCATGCTGTCGATTGCCGGGGTTATCGGTGCCGGCCTGTTCGTCGGCTCGGGTCACGCAATCGCCGCCGCAGGCCCGGCTGTACTGTTGGCTTACGCCGCCGCCGGTATGCTGGTGGTGTTGGTCATGCGCATGCTCGGCGAGATGGCCGTTGCTTCGCCGGACACAGGTTCCTTCTCGACGTATGCCGATCGCGCGATCGGTCACTGGGCCGGTTTCACCATCGGCTGGTTGTACTGGTGGTTCTGGGTGCTCGTCATCCCGCTGGAGGCCAACGCCGCCGCGACCATCCTGCATGCCTGGTTCCCTAACGTGGCTATCTGGGCCTTTGCCTTGGTGATCACGATGTTGCTGACGGTAACCAACCTGTTCAGCGTGAAGAACTATGGCGAGTTCGAATTCTGGTTCGCCCTGGTCAAGGTCCTGGCGATCATCGGTTTCATCGTGCTCGGCGTGCTGGCGATCTTCGGCTTCCTGCCAGGCAGCCAGGTCAGCGGCGTTTCGCACCTGTTCGACACTCAGGGCTTCCTGCCAAACGGCATGGGCGCGGTGTTGGGCGCGATCCTGACCACCATGTTCTCCTTCATGGGTACCGAAATCGTGACCATCGCGGCCGCGGAATCGAAGAACCCTGGCAAGCAAATCTCCAAGGCCACCAACTCGGTGATCTGGCGGATCGGCTTGTTCTACCTTGTATCGATCTTCATCGTTGTGGCCCTGGTGCCATGGAACGATCCGGTACTGGCCAGCCTCGGTTCCTACCAGACCGTGCTTGAGCGCATGGGCATTCCGAATGCCAAAATGATTGTTGATATCGTGGTACTGGTCGCCGTGACCAGCTGCCTGAACTCGGCGCTCTACACCTCGTCGCGCATGTTGTTCTCCCTGGGCAAGCGCGGTGATGCACCGGCCATGTCCACCCGTACCAACAGCAGCGGCACGCCATACTGGGCGGTGATGTTGTCCACAGGCGCTGCGTTCCTGGCGACATTCGCCAACTACGTGGCCCCGGCGGCGGTATTTGAATTCCTGCTGGCCAGCTCCGGTGCCATTGCACTGCTCGTGTACCTGGTGATTGCGGTCTCGCAACTGCGCATGCGCAAACAGCGTATGGCTCGCGGCGAGAAAATCGTCTTCAGCATGTGGCTGTTCCCGGGCCTGACCTACGCGGTGATCGTGTTCATCGTCGGCGCCCTGACCATCATGCTGTTCCAGGAGGCCCATCGTGTGGAAATCCTCGCGACCGGTCTGCTCGGTATCATGGTGGTAGCGGCCGGCTTGCTGGTTGCTCGCCGTCGTCGTAACGAGAAGATGATCGGGGCGGTTGCGCGCTGAGTCCCTGACTCACGCCAGACGTTGTTGAAATGAAAAACGGCCGCTGTCAGCGATGACAAGCGGCCGTTTTTGTTTGCGTTGAAATCGTTACTCGCTTTTGTCTTCCTGCGCTTCCAGCGTCTGGCGATAGCTGTCGAGTGCATCGCCGAAGTCGGTGATGAACTGCGGGTCGGTCAGCCAGGCCTGGGCGGTGTCGCGGTCCATGCCGTCAGCCCACATGCGATAGTCGATCAGCATGTCGGCGGCCAGGTGGGTGGCGGCCATGGCTTCGTTGTCGGCGTTTTCCATGTCCAGCAGCTCTGGACGGTCGTTGATGATCCCGGCGAGGTCGGTCAGCAGGGTCAGCAGCATGTCATTGCGACCGATGGCTTCCGCGTCGCGCATCTTGCTGAACATCGCCAGGGTGTATTCCGGGATCGGCTCGCCCATTTCGCCCAGGTCATCGTCCGGCGCGGCAGGTTTTCTGCCGTGGATGTTGATCTGTCTGGCTTTGGCTTTTGCGCGTTTGGCGCGTTTCTGTTGCTTGTTCAGGGAGGCCATGGGAACTCAGTTCGGTTTCTGTTGGGTTTGGGCCGCGATGGCGTCGGACGCCGCCACGTAGTCAGCCTGGAAGGCCGGGGATTCGATCCATGCCAGGGCACCGGCTTCGTCGGTGTCGGCGGACCATTGGCGATACTCGATCAGCGCCGCGAGGATGAAATCCATCGCGCCTTCCTCGCCTTCCTGCTCGTATACCAGCTCCAGCAGCGGGTCTTCGAGGAAGGCCGCGCACATGGCTTGCTGGCTGATCTTTTGTGCGTCGATCATTTTCTTGAACAGTTCGGTCAGGTCCACCGATTCGAAGTCGATGCGGTCGTCGTTCGGGTCCAGCTCGACAGGCGCGGCGGCCCGTTGAGTGCGGTTCTGCTTGGCCTTGGCCTTGGCGCGGGAGGCGCGTTTTTGCTGCTTGTTGGCGGAGGCCATGGGCGTCGTTCCGTAATTCGTTGAAAGGGCGGCTGGTTCAGCTGCGCGGCACCGTCCGCCCGGGTGTGCCGGGGGCCAGCTCGCCGTTTTGCAGCCAGGACAATGCAATGGGCCATAGTGTGGCTTGGTATGCGCTGCGAAAAAAGGCGAAATGGCCAACTTCTTTTTCGCCGATGTCTTCGGGCGCAATGCGCAGGTGAGTGTTGTTGCTGTGGGTGAAGTAGTTGAGCAGGCGTTCGATGGCGGGAATCGTGCCATAGGGATCGTCGCTGATACTGATGGCCAGGGCTTTTGCGGTGACGGCGGCGAAGTGTCTTGTGTGGTGGTCCCGGCCGCTGGGGCGCTTCTCGTAACGAGCGGTGGGCGTACTCCAGTCACGGACCACTCCGGCGGGGGTGTCTTCCAGCCAGCCAAGGCGCTTGCCGGGAAAGTAACCGTAAATCATCGTGAGCAACGGCATCACCACATGCCATTTGCCAAGCATCCGCCAGCGATGAGAGGGCGCATAGTCGCGCCAGTACGCGAATTGCGCGCCAACCGTCACCATGCGGCGGATAAGCCGTCCCGACGCTCCCAGGCCCGCTGCACAGCCTCCAAAGCTGTGGCCCACCACATCGATCGGCTGATCGGGAAACTCACGCTGTGCGCGCTTGAGCATCGCTTCGAAATCCAGGGCGCCCCAGTCGGACCAAGAGGCCTTCAATCCTTTCAGTGACGTCGGGCGCGATTCACCGATGCCGCGGTAGTCGTAGGTGATCACGTCAAAGTCATTGGCAAACAGGTAGTCCGCGAAGCGTGAGTAGTGACGGCAGCGCACCGAGGTGGCGGCATTGATGATGACGACCGGGCGCTGAGTGTCCTTGGCAGCATGCCGCCAGCTGAAACCTCCGAGTGCGAAGCCATCTGCGGCGAGCTCCCTGAAGGGTTCGCCAAGGGCGTCACACGCCAGCGGCAGTTCGATCTGAGTGGGGGCGAGAGGTGGGGTTTCCTGCAAGTTCATCGGTGCCCGTCCTTTGCGGATAGTTGCCAACGATAGTCTTCACACGGCGGATGAACAATCCATCGGGGCTACAGTTGTTTCTGCTTCAGCCGCTCTTCAGGCACCGCGCGTTGTCGATGCTTAGCAGTCCGGGGTCGTTCCGCGCTCACCCCAAGTCTGAATCAATCTAAAACTCCTGCCTCCGCGCGCAAATCAAAAGAAGGGTAACGATTGGGTTCTGAAGAGCCCGGGAGTCGACATCATGAAAACCTTTCATTCACTGCTGTTGCCCATCGCCACAGTCGGCGTATTCATGTTTCCAGCCATATCGCCTGCCGCCAGCCTGGAGCCTGTTGACGGTTCGGGCGTGCAGATTCAGCGGCAAGAGGAAAACGGAATTGCCTATCTGTCTGGCGGCATTGGCGATGATGAAGCGCACGCTATCCAGCAGACCACGGGCTACAACCTGCACATGATCTTCTCTGTTGGCCCGCTAAACGAGTACATCCCTGATGTGAACGTGGTCATACAGAAGGACCACGGACAAACCGTGTTGACACTGAGCAAAGCCGGCCCGCTGGTTTACGTCCAGTTGCCCGCTGGCAAATACACTGTCGTCGCCTCGCGCAACGGCGAAGAGCGGCGGGATACGGCGGATATCGGCAGCGGAGCGGCCCGCAACCTGGTCTTTCACTGGAATAGTAAAAGTTAGCGAATGGCCAGAAAACCGGGAGGCAAATAGGACCCTGAATCTTGCGACTCAGGGTTTTTTGTACGTGTGGTGGGTGATTGGTTGGGAGATCTGGTTGATTGAAATGCTCATAACCAAGCCAATGACTGGATCACCGCAACGCGCAAGGGATTGGTTTCTACGCTCAGCAGCTTGATGGCCAAGGCGCAGCAGACCACGATCAACATGGGCTTGATCAATCGTGGCCCAACCCTGACAGCGGCTCTGGCACCCAGTTGCGCGCCGACGAAGGCCGCCAATGCCATGGCTATGGCTACGGGCCAGATAATCACACCTTTGGTTATGAACCCGTGAAGACCGAAAGGGAGCCGAGATTGCATGAAGCGTTGGCCAGTTTGGTAAAGCTCATGGCTCGCATCATGCCCAGGCCGCACAGAAGGACAAAACCGACAATGAAGAAGCAGCCCACGCCGGGGCCAAATATACCGTCGTAGAAGCCCAGGACCGGCGCCAAGGTAAACGAAAACAACAGAATGCCGATCCTTTTGCGTCGATCTTCATTGGCCAGCTTTGGAGATAACGCAAAATAGATGGCCACCAGAATCAGCATGATGGGCACGCATACTTCCAGATAGCGCTTATCAATTGAGCTGACCAGCAAGGCGCCACTGGCGCTGCCAATAAATCCGCAGACAACCAGGAAACGGCCTTCGCGCCATTCGATCAGTCCTTTGCGAGCAAAGGTCACCGTGGCAGAAACAGTTGCCGACGCGGCCTGGAACTTGTTCGTTGCAATCGCGCTGATCGGATCTACACCTGCCAGAAACAAAGCTGGCAGGGTGATCAAGCCGTCCCCGCCGGCGATCACATGACTGTTCATGCAGCAGCCTGAATACTCAAGCAATCAGCCCTGCAGCAGTAATGGATCCTCAGAAATAACGATGGGGGTGGAAAATTTTGAAAGTCCGAAAGTGCGAACCAAGACCGGTGATGAGCGGGCGACCCGGGCCCTTCTCAAGTCCGCAAACAGCCGTCTTTCAATGGCTGTTTACGGAATGCATTGCACTAGGCTTTTCGGTTTGCCAAAACGCAATGGATGGAGTGCTGAACAAACACCTGGGGGGATGTGTTAGCGGATGCTGCGGATGTTGCCTTTGTTGCCTTTTACCGTGACGGAAACTTTTTTGAAGATGAAGTAGTTTTCTTCGTTCACTTCATAGCGAGGGGCGACGATCAGGTCGGCACCGGAAGATTTTACCGCTTTGTAGGCCGCGGCCGATTTGACGGCGCTGACGGGATCCAGGCCAAGACCGCTCAGGCCGCCGCTCTCACCGCCGTAGCTGACGCCGTCGGCAAATTGGGAATCGCCACCAAACTTCAGGACGCCGAACAGGACGTTGACCGAAGACTGGCCGGAGATGGCGTCACCGACGGCGATGTCTGCCTTCAGGTCTGCTTTGACGGTGCTGTCGATGGGCGAAGAAGGTTGGCTGGTGTTGTAGCTGACACAGCCGCTTGCTGTCGCGATGATGGTCGACAGGGCGAGGAACTTCAAAAGCGTATTCAAGAAATGCTTCCTTACTTTGAAACGTTGAATGCAGGCAGATTTGCTGCTGCAAAAGTTTCACTGTGCAAGGGGGGCATGCTCAATGAGACGTATCTCAAAGTCGTGTGTGAGGGTGAGGGCGCGACTGAAAGGAAAAGGGCGCCGCTCGTGTAAGAAATTTCGGCGGCGTCAGGATTGGACAAATCCCGGGCATAAAAAAACCCTGAATCTTGCGATTCAGGGTTTTCGGTATTTGGTGCCAGAGACGGAATCGAACCGCCGACACGGGGATTTTCAAAACCTGTGAAAGCCCGGCTGCATGTGAAAAACGGCTGGATTTCCTGGCCCGATCTAAAATACCGCGCGATCATTTCCGACCAGAAACCGGCCAGATGGCTTCAAAACCCTCCGGACGTTCCGGAGGAGCACCGGAGCGTGGTGGGCGATTGAGGCTAGCTTTTGACGCACCGCGCGTACCGCGTGACAAAGAGAGAGTATTTTATTCGTCAGTCAAATTTTCGAGAAGGCTAGTCCAATCCGTAGTAAACCGATTGGAGCTTAATGCTGAGCTCTGGCAGGAGCTGTTTTAGATCTCCGTACGGGTTTTCGTCAAAGAAAAAAATGATCACTTCGCTTTCTCTGACGCCCTTGTTAGAAAGCTTGCCGGGTTTCAAATCGTAATTCGTACTGATATCGGCTGCTAACTGGCGCAACGCTTGTAGGCGTCGCTTTTTATGGGCAACGGTGTCAGGTCGATCCATGGGAATGGCCGCGTACTGGTTGACTCGCAGATAAGTTCTCCCCGCGCGTGAATCGACTCTCCAAAATAATGTCTCGTTTTTGCCTTCGTAGTAACCCTCACGCCGACAAATATCTAGCTGAGTCCACGGTGTGCCATTCATGTTGACGCCTTTCTTGAATTTCAAAAAAGGGTCACTGTTCTTGAGCTGGTCGTAGAGCTCACCGATGAGGTGCCGTTGACCTATAGCGCTTTGAAACGCGGTTGGGCAGGAGATGGCTAAACTCTCGAATACCTTTTCTTCCTGAGAAATCCAGGCGTCTTTCAGGAACGCGCAGTACTGATCGATGATTGGGTGGTATGGCGCTAAAAAGCCAATCGCTTGATGGAAATCATGGGCAGATATCAGCTGATAGCCCTGTAGGTTCTGCCGCTCCCAGATGTCGATATAGCCGATTTTAAAGTAGATGTACTTGTCGCAATCCGGGAAGCGCTCCCGATAACGATTGAGTTGATCAGAATGAAAGGTAGATGAGGTTTTGTTCTCGAACAGAATGCTACGGGCTGTGTTGTTGACTTCAAATCTCAAGATTAAATCGACGTTGCCAGATTGGAGCACCGGTTCAATTTTTACGGGCGTTTCGCCTTCGGCAATGAGCCCCAGAGCGTGAAATACCTGGGAACGGTAACCGGCGATGTCTTGGTTGACTTCCAATTCCTTGAAAAACCAAGCTAGAAAAGCATCCGTGCTGAGTTCCTTCGCGGCGTACATGAACAGATTATTCAACGTTTCCTCCTTGTCTTCCTGAGCCATGATTTGAACAGATGTGGAGTTTTGAGGCCAGGTGAGGGCCTAGTATGTCGCGTGACTTTCACTCAGCGACATTTTCACAGGGAGAGAAGGTGGCAGGTCGGCCCCAGGAACACGCTGGTGAGATGAGGGGTGAGATCTGGGGTGAGCGTATTGGCAACGCGCTATCCATCCCCCTCTCGGGTTCCTACAAGCTTACTTCTTGAATTTATAGTCACGGTGCCAGGCAAGGTAAACACGATGGCGCGGTTCTATTTGGCGCAAGCGTAGATGTGGCCACACATTAAGCGCACTGCAACTTTGCTCGTCTAGTT
Source organism: Pseudomonas moorei (assembly GCF_008801475.1). Classification (GTDB taxonomy): domain Bacteria; phylum Pseudomonadota; class Gammaproteobacteria; order Pseudomonadales; family Pseudomonadaceae; genus Aquipseudomonas; species Aquipseudomonas moorei. Next base: position 134,353 of record NZ_VZPP01000005.1, read on the forward strand.
GGTTGCTGATGAGAATTTGGCCGTCGTCGTTGAAGCTGATCAGCCCTTGGTCGAAGGCTAGATCGAGGTTTGGGGTTAACAGCAGCCCGTTAAATGGATCGAGTCGCTCATATGATGTGGCTGCAAACCAAGGCTTGGCATGGGAGGCACGGAGCATATTCAGATTTGCGCAACCTGTAACTGAGCAACTGCCCCAATAATCAATCAGGGCAGCGCGGTATATGCCTTGGCCAATACGCGCCTTGATTATGGCTTCACGCTCTGTTTCGGTTAGCGGCAGCAGTGAGTCCTGCGTGGGGGCCGTATGCCTACCAGCCACCGACGTTGCGTCACTTGCTGAATCAAACGGCCGTTGCGCCGTAAGCCAGTCCACAAACTCATCAAGCGCTGCTTCATGCTCAAAACCTAGCTCGATACCATGGGGTTCGGGCACTTGGCCTGGCTTTCGGCCATTCCGAGGTTGATCATTTATTTTTTTAGGAAACGCCTCCATGTTGCTACTGAAGGCCAGAGGGTATTTACCAAAAAAAACGCCGGTAATTGTTTTTAGCTCTGCAAGCTGTTCAGAAAAACTTGGGTGGATGATCAAAGGGACTTTTTGAATTGGATTCAGACTAGCACTCTGCTTCAAATAAACCGGATAAGTTGCTAGCACATGATCGAAACGCATGACCTTGCCATCAGAGACGCTCTGCTTTACGTGGAAAAATCCGCGTCTTTCAAGGGAAATCTTTACATCTCGGATACTCAATAATTTACCCATAAAGCTCGCTCTCCAATTCATGCACACCTTAGCGATAACATCGTGCCGAGGATACCGGAGGAGTAACAGTACGGGGAGGGCTGATTGCTGCTGAGTTTCGACACGCCGCGCGTACCGCGTGACATTTGAGTAGATAAGAAATGCTTTCCAGTAGTCGTACCACGCTAGGCACTTGCGAAGGACGCATTCTCATCAGCGTCCCCCACCGAGTCCGATTACTTTTGCTACATGCCTTCGCGGCGGCCGAGTTCGACTAAAACTGAGCGATGATTTTGGCCTTCACCGTATTAAATTCTTCGTCGGTGAGGGCTCCCATCGCCCGTAGGTTTGCGAGCTTGGTGAGCTTATCTAGCGGGGACTCTTGCTGAGCTTCTACCCGAGGGGATGATGATTGGCGTCGTGTGTTGAGTTCCTGTAACCACCGGTTAGCAAGCGTGGCCATTACAGAAACAGTTGCTTTCTGGCAATTGTCGATTGTGAGAACCCTACTACCTAAGTCAACCATAATCTTTCCTAGCAGAAATCCTTGGGATGAGGAAACAGCCTGAACACGATCGTGGCGGATGCTTTGAGTATCTACTGAGCTCGTTAGCATAGCGCAATCCAAGAATAGAAACCGCTGATCGGTGAGGACAGCCAGCCAAGTATTGCTGCCAAAGTCAGAGGAGTTAGAGCTATCTGAGTGCTTGACGATTCCAGATGTTAGTGCAAACACAACCTCTTCCGCTTCAAGATGGTTGGTTAGAACCTTTATTTCTTTTTTTGTTCCAAACGAATCCAGTCTTACGTCGTTTAGTTCGCAAATGGCTTCCCAGTCTGCTTTACGTGTTAGTTCTGCGTACTTCTCTAGATTTTCCAATTCAATTTCCTTAACTGTAGATTTATTCCTGGGCGGAAAATCGCTAATGAACCATAGCAGGCTGTGTGAAAACGCATGCACTGTTTTGTAGTCTGCGTTGCTACGTAAAATCTGTCGGCGTTTGGTTAGTCAACAGACCTGAAATTTACGTAGGAACGCGATTTTTGTTCCGATTCTGACTGCCAAACGCGCTCTAAAATGTTTTCACAATGCCTGATAGGGAGGTATTTTCCCAGACTCCCCCCTCCGCCTGGTGTGACGATAGCCTAGTGCCATCTTGTCGTCTATGGCGGCCAATACTCGATTGATCGTGATCCCCACAAAACATAAAGCCAAGAGCTCCACGTGGGTACGCCAGATTCATGCGTCGGGCATCGAGTTGAGTCCGGATCTTGGGAAAAGGAAAATAGCGGTCGATGTTGTTATGATTTTTTAGAATTTTAATTACGATTTTTATTCTATTTTGGAATTATAAAACGAGGATGCGTACCGTCTTTCCGCCTATAACTCCTGGGCAGAATGAGTCAATTCCGATTTGCGAAGGAGTTATAGGGGGGTTCGATAGAAAATGGTTTTTAGCCTAGATGTCCTGGAGATAACGGATTTTTTAAGTCGTAAATAATACGGGCGAAAAAATTAGTGAGATTTTGATGTGTGAATAGGCATCTTGCTTAACTTTTTTTAGTTGATAGCATGAGTCTCACGAGATCACACAGGTCGTTAGCCGCGATCTGAAATGTGGCGTATGAAGCTTGGTTGAATGTCATTTTGTTACAGGTTTTGGCCGAACGGCCAGGGCAAGCTGCATCTTGAATTCAACAAAATTATCGCTCTTTAACAATTTGGTGGCGTTGATATAGCCTTAACAAGGTTCCATGTATCAACGTCTTGCTTTTAATGGCGCTCTCAGCGCTAGATTTTCGCGTCGCTCTTTATTCTAAGTTAATTTTGAATGCAAGAGTCTAATCCGCTTACTTACAGGTGTAAAAATATGAAGAAAAAAATATCGCATAGTTATCTAAGGAATTTTAATGTCTATTTCAAAGTCCGTAAAACAGATCGAAGTCAGAGATTCAGTTGTTGAAGAACTGATTATCGTTAATTACCCTGCAACGGGAAACACGACCTACTATACGCGTGAAACGACCAAAGAGCGTCGGCGTGTAAAGTTGGGGACCTCTAAGGACCTGACCCTCAAGCAGGCGCGAAAAAAGGCAGCCGAGACATTAAGTGCCGACTTCCGCCCTTGCTCGTTGACGCTTGCTCAGGCTTTCGAGGCGTATGCGAAATCGGGGGAGTACAGCGGAAAACGCTCTACGGGTCGTGAACGAAAGCGCTTCGAGAAGGTTGTTGAGCCGATCCTGGGCAGCAAACGTATTAAAGCTATTGGTTTAACGGACGTGCAAGCAGTCATGGCTGACTTGAACTCATCCTTGAGCAACGCGACCCGGAATCGATACTTGGCCATGTTGCGGTCAATTTTCAGATTTTCTGTTGACCAAGGGTATTGCGACAAAGACCCGACCCGCAGTCTGAAACTGCTGAGGGAAGTTCCGGTGAAACTCTATGAAGTCAACGATGAGTTTATCGGTCGTCTCCGTCTGGCAGTGGATTGGTTGGACGATGCTAATCCGCGTACCGCCTGCCTCGTGGAATTGCTACTGCTCACTGGAATGCGTATCGGAGAGGCGCTAACGCTACAGTGGGACGATGTAAACCTTCCCACACGGCATATCACCCTCAGGTTTACCAAAAGCGGAAAAGTTAGGCATGTACCCATCAGTGACGAGTGCGTAAAGTTACTGAGTCGGCTGGTCGAGGGGACAGTTGAATCCCCACCGAATGGCTGGTTATTTCCGTCCTCGCGTGGTTATTCGCACATGTCGAGGCCCGTTCGAACCTGGAAGCGAGCCTGCCACGCTGTGGGCCTACCGTTATCGTTACGATTTCATGATCTTCGTCATATTTTCGCCTCGGCGTGTGTCAAGGAGGGGATCCCTCTTTATACCGTACAAGGATTGCTGGGCCACTCGTCAATCAGGATGAGTGAGAGGTACTGTGCGCTCGCTGCAGCAGACTTGCTCAAGGCTAGCTGTCGGGTATCAAGTGTCCTCGGCCTCAATAAAAGGGGCGAGAAATGAAGCGGTTTTATTCTAGGGAGACGTTATCAGCCGATATTATTGATGCTGCATTACTGTCAGGCGGGAAAGCTCTTGATGGGGACATGGACTCACTTACAGAAGTGAAGAGCCTACAGTTCAATGAGCATACAGTTATCTTCTCCATTCTAAAGACTCATTCTGAATACGGCCATGTTGTTCCGGTTTTGTTGAAACATTTTCTGGTCTTCCAAACAAGTCTAGGTGTGTTTCTTCCATTTTCGAAGACCTCAATTCAGGACAGTAAATTACTGGAATTCTTGCAGTGGGCGTTAGGCAGTATTAAATTGCATCTAGACGTGGGGGCAAGCCAAGAGGAGGCGGAGTTTGGCCAGTGGTCAACTCCAGACAGTGGGAACCAACCCAAGTCACTTCCGTTCGAGTTCATGGAAGTGGTTGCAGCATGCGAGATCGGCTTAATCGAGGCAATGTACGGGCGTCGGGTATTTAAAAATTTTGAGTTTTCACTCGATGTAGTGCGCCGTCGTAAAAAAGATGATGTAGAAGAAATCGCGCCTTGTATCTGGATTGATAAGATATTGCAGGATCCGGATACCGGTCACATCTCTACCCGTATTAATATTTTGAGCCGTTCGGGGATGAAGTATCGAGTGATATCTTCAGTCGTTGCGAATGGCACCATGCAAGATACCAAAAAGCTAACGGAATGGATCGTTTCTGTGGTACCCAGCGTCGTGGATCGGAAAGGGTTAGGGGAGCTGGTCAAAGAGTTGCTCCGAGATGCCTTTCCCAGAATCGACACCCAGCTTTGGATAAAAGGTGAAGGATGGCTTCGAAGTGACGATTCAGTAATCGATGCCTGTGTTTGTGGTCAGGAGTTATTAACTGCTCCAGGCACTGACCTCAAACGATTTTACGTCGATGTATCCGCGCCGAGACTGTCACAATCCGGCACGCTTGAAGACTGGAATCGTGACGTATTAAATCCAGTAAGTAAAAATTACGTTCTTACGGGGGCAATACAGCTGGGATTAGCTGCTTCCATGATCGACTTTTTACCTGGCTTGTCTTCTTGCATATTTAACTTCTTCGGGGGGGCGGGTCGAGGGAAAACGTTGCTTCTGTCGACCGTTGCGAGCTTATACGGAAACACTACTGCACCAGGGCAAAGCAGTGTGGGGAGGGGCGGGAGATCAATTATCGAGACCTTCGGCTCGACACAACGTGCTCTCCAGGCAAAAAGCCAGCAAGCCTCGCTAGGCCCGATGTTGATTGATGAGATCGGAAGCAACAGTTTCGGTGATCTCGACAGGTACGTTTACGAGACAGGAAATGGTGCCAGTCGCACTAGGTTGAGTAGTAACGGAGATGTCCAAGAATCCCCGCCGAAGACCTTGTTCGTTATGACGACAGGCGAGGAGCCTATCATGTCACTAGTGAGTCGAAATGCACGACAGGGTGTGTTCGATCGAGGTGTTGATATCAATATCGGCGGCGGCGATGTGAGCTTTGAAGGTCAAAGTGCTGACGAATACGTCTTCCTGCCTGACGACATAAAAAAAGCAGTATCGGCTGGTATTCCGAGCCAGTATGGGACGGTGGCACCAGCGTTCATCCAAGCGCTTCTCTCTGAGATGAGCGGTCAAAGCTGGGAAGCTGAGCTTCATGATATAAAACAGGATCTTGTCGGAAGCTACCCAAGCTACGTGAGCAATGGTGGTGCGGAGCGCGTTTTGACTCGGTTTGCGCTAGCCGTGTTGGCGGGGAGGGTAGCTCTCAGGAACAAAGTATTCAGCGAGCAATACGTTGATGAAATCGATCTGTTTAATGGTGTGATTGTTTGTGCCAATCTTTGGGTCACCACTCGATGGAATCACCTGTATCGGTTATCTGAAGCTCTAATAAGCCAGAAACGTATCCTTCAAAGTTCTCCGAGGTCAGGTTTAAAACTCTACCGCCATCAGGAGTGGAGAGGAAACATGCCGACGCTCATGATTTCTAAAGAGTATCTTGAGGAGGTATTTCCGGGTGTGGGGCAGATGGAGAAAATCGGTAAGCAGTTTAAAGAAGATGAGTTGATTGTTCGAACAGATGTGGGGCGCAATACGGTAGGGAAGGTACCTTACTACCACCTGCAAACAGCATGGCTTAAGGACCTTCAGATTGAATGGTCGGAAGACCGAGAAGCTTTCATAAACGTAGAGCCAGATGGTAATTGAAACGGCTCAGTTTCAAACCGCAAAGATGCTGTTTCGGGTGGGGCTTGATCTGACAGTCAATACCGGAAACCCGGTCAATGTCAGATCAAGTCGAAACTTCACCCGCTTAGTCGACTGGCACAACAAGCGCTCCAACGCGTGCGGTCGCCTTTCTCAGGTTGTCGGATGCCAAGTGGGCGTACCGTTGGGTGGTTGTATTACTGGCATGACCTAACAAATGCTGAACCTCATACAGCGTTGCGCCGTTGTTTATTGCCAAGGAGGCAAATGTATGGCGTAAATCATGGATCCTAAGATGAGCAAGCCCCGCCGCTTTAAGTGCTCGCTGGAAGCATTTACGAGCGTTGCTCAGCGGCTTGCCTGGCTTACTCCCAGGGAAGAGATAATTAGCGCCTCCTTTATTTGATAGTTCGTTCAGTACTGATAGCGCCGTTTCGCTGAGCATGACGAAGCGCTGGCGACCACTTTTAGTCATAGGCAGACTCCAGAGTAGTCTTTCGTGATCAATATCCTCCCAGCGTGCTTGCAGCGCTTCTTCGCGACGGACTCCGGTCAGTAGCATCAATTTGATAGCGCTTGCAGCTATTTGGTTTTGCTCAGTGCTAAGTACCTTCCATAGTCGCTTAGCCTCATCAATGCTTAAGAAACGCTGGGATTGGTTGTTCTCCGTGTGCATACGAATGCCGGTCGCCGGGTTGCTATCCATGTAGCCCCATAAAATGGCGAGGTTGAAGCACCGCTTCAGAAGGGCGAGATGTCGGTTAGCAGTTGCAGGAGCCCGCCTGCTGATTAATTCGTCATGGTAGCGCTGGATCTCCTGTCTGGTGATAGAGGCTAAAAGTCGTATGCCAAACATATCAAATAGGTGAGTTTTGAATTTTGAATCATCGCTGTTTGCACTGCGTTTACTTGCATACGCATGCGGCAGGTAGTGGTCATCAATGAAGCGGCGAAACGTCATGCCTGACTCGGTTACGATTTCTTGCGGATCAATACCACTCGAAAGCTGGGTCCGGTGCTTCAGGGCGAGTAAACGGGCCTCGCTAACGTCTAACTCACCATAATTTCCGAGCTTCATGCTTCGCTGACGCCCAGCATGTCGGTAGCGCAGATAGAAGAACTTTCGACCCTGTCGATTGATCAGGAGTTTGAGGCCCGAGACTTCTGTATCTGAATATTCGCACTCTCTCGCTTTGGCAGTTGCTGGTTGCGGTGGCAGCGCATCAATCACACGCTTGGAAAAGCGAATGAGCTTGCTCATAGGGCACCTTTTAGCGACACGAGTTTGGACTATCCCTGAGTCAGCTCAGAAAGCTGAGCCAGGGTAGTCATCAGAGGTCGTGGTTGTTGGGTTGATGGGTTGGTGAACTTGAGGCTGTGGATTACGTCCGTCGCTCCGGTTCATTTCCGGTGCTTTCGGTGTCAATGCCGGAAATGCCAACAGCAGCGGAAGCTGTTGTTACCTGCGACGGTCGTCCGTTGATAAACGGATGGGAAATAGCAGCGCTAAATCAAGGTGAAATCCACTGCGCGAGTATCCTGTTCATTTCCGGTTGAAGGGTTAGGCCTTTTGGAATGAGCACGGCCACCGAGAGCAGGTCGGAAAGCAGGATCACGACCTCATAGAAGTGACCGTGATCTTCGACAATCTCAAATGAAATATTTGGATCATAGGGGCTTTGTAAAAGGTTTCTGACTCCGAGGAAAAGCCCTTTGTCGTAGGGATCATCGCCTTCGCCCCAGACTGCAAACCACCCGAGCTCATCAGGTAACCACTGAGAGCCATACTCCCGCAGCATCTGATACTGGTCCTCTACCCACTGCCGAATGCCGCTGTCCTGGATTTGAACGGTAGCTTCACTCTGGCGAATCAGCAGCATGGTCTGCCTCCTCGATTTGCCGTTGCTCGTTGCTTGGCTCGGATGGTGGGCTAGTTACCTGGGTGGTAGACACGATTGGCTTTCCATCAAGCCGAACACGAATTGACTTACCTTTAAGCGTCAGAACACCTTTTCTCCATGTGGCACCATCGTCAGTTACCCGTAGTTTGGATTCATGCTTCCCATCTCGCCCCAGTAATTTTTCAGCCAGCAAGGCGGCGGCAAGGAACGGGGCATTATTGCTAGAGCGTCCCACAAAGACGGGTTGTAGTACCTTGCTGGGGAATGCCTCTGCTCGTTGACCCAGACCTTCCAAGATTTTGAGAATGGCATCGGCGTTAATCCACTCCCGACTGAAGTAGCCCTGGCTTCCACTGTCGACCAAAGCGATGAAGATCTGCTTTTTGTCAATTGATAGTGCTAGTTGGTAGGTGATCTTCCCTTCGGCTCCAAGACTTAGCTTTGGCGCATGCCCTTCCTTTACAGATAGTAGCTCCATGTAACTTGGTTCAGCGGCTTTGATTCTGCTCATGGTTTTTCCATAGTAATAATTTTGTGATGGCCATTGCCCTAGCTCAAACGGAACGAGCACTTGTGTTCACCGAAGTGAGGCGCTTTTTACAATTGTCTAGGGGGGAGGTTAAAGAACTTTTAACTTCGAGGTATAAGTAACTGGATCCGATGTTGACACAGTTGGTTGCTTACTTTTCATGACATAGCGTGCAGAACAAATCATAAACGCTGATTGCAGCTTGAATACGCGGATCAGGAATATGTCTGCCAGAGTCAATAGCACTGGAAATCCAAGGGTTTTTACATGCACACATAGATATCTCCTAAGTATTCGCCCGACACATTGTTGGGGTCATAGAAATATATCTGCCTGATTTTGATTTTGATGCGGTTTTCATTTTAAGATTAAAAGATGCTTTTGTTTTTGGTGATGCTATATCGTCGTTGCTGAGTGTTGTTGGTGGTGGTGAGCAGAATTTAGTTGGCTGGGGTATTTTGGTGAGTCTTCTTTGAATGCTTTTATTGTAGATGACAAGCTTGCGCCGTCGATACGCTATTAGAACTTAATTATTATTGAAGGCAAGCAAAAAAACGATCCGCGTCCAGAGACTAGTAGCTCAGACGCGGACCAAGGAAGGCTTTCTATTTGTTTAAGGTTTCGAAGTGATTAAAGATTAGCTGAGTTTTTGCGTTTTTGGTTTATCAAAATTGGTCGATAAGCCTTGAAACTGGCGTTGGCCAATTATTTTTTAGACATTCATAAATTTTGGAAACCCACTCATCATGAATTGCAGCTTTTTGCCCTACATAGTCAGTCCCTTCGTCCCAGGTTTCTAGCCTGAAACAGAGATTGTCTATTTCTTCGGATCCAGTTGTATCCGAAAGGTATGCTAACCCATCTTTTGTTACTCGGAGTTGACGATCTGCTGAATCATCCTTTGATGCAATCAGTCTGCGGACATCGTCTAGAGTAAAATTGTGGCCGTTTAGATCGAGGTTCACTATTGTCCTTAATTGATTTTCTTGGTTGATGTAAGTGCTTGGCATAGTGAGTGACTTTACACGGCATCTCACCGCTGCCGCTGAATCTGGGTGAGTATTGCACCATGAAAAAAGCATCGCAGCAAAAATTTTAGACTGGCTACCTTAATCAGGAGACGGTAGATATATCGGTTTTGTCATGGTTGTGCTATTTCATCTAAGATTTCTTGTGCGCCGGCATGGCCCCGCGCAGCGGCCTTCTGGAGCCAAAAGATGGCCTGCGTTTTGTTTTGTGGCACGCCTTGGCCGTTTAAGTAGCTAATTGCTAGGTTGTACTGAGCTTTGGAAAAACCCTGCTTGGCAGCCTTGTCGTACCATATAGCTGCTTGCTGTTGGTCCTGTGTTAAGCCAATCCCATTATCATAGTGAACTCCAAGGTTATACTGGGCTTCGACCTGTCCCTGTTCGGCGGCCTTTCGGAACCAGAAGATGGCTTGCTGTTGATCTTGTGGAACGCCGGTCCCGTTGTCGTAATGAGCGCCGAGATAGAATTGGGCACCGGCTTGACCTTGTTCGGCGGCCTTTTGGTACCAGGCAACTGCTTGTTGGTGATCCTGCGGTACACCAACACCGTTTTCATAGCTGAACCCCAGCGCGTATTGTGCGCTTGCCTGTCCTTGTTCGCCGGCTTTGCGGAGCCAGAAAACACCTTGCTGATGGTTCTGTGACACGCCATCGCCATTTAAATAACGGAGTCCGAGATTGAGTTGTGCATCGGCTTTGCCTTGCTCGGCACTTTGTTGAATCGCCGTTATTTCAGGTGAAGCATATGCCTGGCTGAGCGGTTGGAGTAAGCAAGTTCCGATGACTAACGATAGTGCATACAAAAAGCGGATATGTGTTCTGCGGGTTTCTATTTTTTTATTGATCGTTTCCATGTGGCAGTTCCTCCTTTATAAATTTAAAGACCAAAATTTTATATTTGTCTAGATTGTTTTTATAGCCTTGATTGTTTCTTTTGATGTTGGCTGGTAATCAATTTAAAGTCAGGGTAAATATTTCAAGGCCATCAAGAGATCTGGTTCGCTTCGAAACCATACAAATGAACCTCTAGGTCGAGTATCTCCTGCACGTCCTCAGGTGCTTTGAGTCCGCACGAACGCGCTGGTGCCGTGTTCCATGAGCGAACATCTGTAAAGTAGGGATATTTGCTCTGCAGTTCGTGGGCAGTACAGTTCGTGGTCTCGCGCTTAGTCCCTTGCTGGAAAGCCCACCAACTAAGGCGGGACAGTTTTTTTGTTTCAGTCAATGGGTCAGGACGCCTACTAACGTAGTTTTTGACTTTGTTTATTAGCATGGGCAGGTCGTCATCTGATCTATTACCAGAGTTGTCTCTAGCCGCATGAAATCCTAGCTCAATCTTGTCATCGTACAAAATCCTATCCTTACCAGCGAGAATCATCCAAGTACATGACGACTGGCATAAACCATCTACGGATAAATGCCGATCTTCGCTCAGTTCATAACGAGAGGCAAGGCATGTATTTAGTCCATTGGCATAGATGGCGTCCGCTATCATTATTGCATCAGAGACCTCTCCCCCTTGGGATGAAATACAAATCGTCTTAATTTCAGGATGCTGCGTAGTCATATATTTAATGCCTACTAAAACCAATGGCCATGATCCGCTTTTTACCTCGCCGTGGAGTAGGAAAACATTTTCGTGGCACGCGTCCTTATTGCAAGCTACTGCCAGATTAATTTTTATCTTCGAGTAGTATGAAATAGCGCAAAACGCAATTACTAAGAGGGCGATTGCTCCACCAATTATAATGTATTTTCTAGTGGCGCTATTTGGCGTGCTATGTTCTGTTTTTATGTATTTTTTTTGCAATTCATTGAATCCTTAACGTGACGTATTCCAAACTCAAAGGGAAATGTGATCTTTGCTCACAGCGTGGTCTTCTCTACCTCGCAGGCGCCGGCAATAGCTTCTCTGATCAGGGATTATGCCCTCCATCACGCGCATCACATTCTTTTTCTCAAATGCTAGAGCGATCACAGAAGCCTCACTTTGGCTTGTTGTGTTGGCGCTACTGAAAAACTGACTCACCCTGCCGATTGCAAAGCTAACCAACCACTTGAAGGCCGGAGCTACGGCGCAGCACACCTACAGGAAGGGGAGGGACTTCAACCTTAGACACTACAATTGCCGAGCCTTCAGGGCCAATGTCAATGTCATAACACAGCCCCACTTGTTCAGGGGTGCTCAGTAACCGCCGACACATCAGCTCTGCGAGTGCAGAATCTTCCACCGCACAAATAACTTGGCGCCCTTCTAGTCGAATAGCGGCGAGCACTTCCACAAGCTGAAGAGCCCGAAAATCATCAATGTGCTGCACCGGGTCATCAAGGAGCAATGTGCGCCAAGAAGTCCAGGCACGGGCAAGATGAACTGAGAGGAGAAATGCAAGGCCTGCTGCGCGGCGTTGACCGCTACTGAATACGAACTGCGGATTGAGACCGTCGCCGACCTTGAGGCTCAGAAAGCGGCGGACATCACCACGGATACTGTAGTCGATTGTTCGCCAGTCGGCATGAGGTCGTAGTCGTTGATACAGTTCATTTAACAAGGGGCTAATTTGTGCAAGGCGCTCATCAATGATTTCGGCGCTGACGCGTTTTATTGCGCGCTCGATGTCCTTCGCAGCCACGACGGACGCTTGGGACCGCGCCATAACATCTGCGGCCTCATCGGCATCATTACGCAGGTAGTTGATTCTATCTTCTAGGATTGTAACCATGGAGATAGCCTGAGACGCTTCGAGAGTCAGCAATGCCCGCTCTAAGTCGATCAATCGATCATGCTCTGAGGATATCTCAAGCTCGAGGCCGGCTGGGTCCTGGACAAAGCGATAATCCAGACCGTATTGCTCAAACAACTCGACGTGCTTCTGTTCGTACGCAGAGAGGCGAGTCTCTTCTTGATTGATCGCAGCCCATTCTGATTGAGCTGAAGCAAATTCAATCGATGTGCGTTCAGCATTCTCCTTGGCAGTCGATAGTGCCTGACGGGCAGCGACAACCCCAGATTCAAGTGTAGAAATTCGTGCTCGAGCAATCGCAAGGCCAGACTCAAACTCCTGAGACGTTCTCATGGCCCCGCAGAGGGGGCAATGCTCGTCATGGAGTCCATGCTGCTCGCCAAATTCGACTAGCGCCGCCAATGACGCGGCAATAGCGTCTGCCTGCTCTTCACGGACGAGGTTCTCTTTGGCCTGGGCGACGATTCGCTCTGCCTCGGATTTGGCTGCTTCCGTACTCTTCAGCTCAAGATGCACAGCCTCACGACGAAGTCGCATCTCCGGGGCATCTAATTTCTGGCGCAACAATGCTATTTCGCGCCCCTGTTGGACGGCCTCACCAGATGGTCCTAGTTTGGCTCGCCTAGCGGCTAGTGCAGCACGACCGGCAACAAGACGAGCAAGCAGCTCAGTGGGTGCGTCCGGCACCGCCATCGCGACAAGCTTCATTGCGATCGCTACGTCTCCAGAGCGAGATACGGTGTCTCGAAGCACCGTTAGCTCGGAAAGCTTTTCGGATATCTGGTTCCGTAAAGCGTTGTACGTCTCCTCATGCCGAGCAAAGGTCGCTTCTGCACCTGCCACAACCTCCTTGGCTTTTGCCCCAAGCTCGGCGCCCTCGACTGCTCCGAGGGCTGCACGGACAAGTTCGAATCGTTCTGTTTCAGTCAGATCGACACTGAGTGCTGCTATCCATTCATCGCGAATGATTGAGGTTTTGCAAAGCTGACGAAGCGCACCTTCAGGGCTTTGATCTGAACATAGGGCAGCCTCTATCTCTTCGGAGCTACGATCCGAACCCGATTCGCGCGTGCGTGTAACTGTGAATTTATCCCCGTTCGCTTTGATGAAAGCCAGGGTTACGTAGTGAGACTGCGGGGTGCCATCACCTCGCCACCATAGATAGTCACTAAGTGTCTCCTTCGCGGACTTTTCGACAGTGTATTTATCGATCGAACCTGTGAGAGCGAATTCAACAGCATCGAATAATGTGCTTTTACCTACGCCATTTCGGCCGCTGATCACCGTAAAGCCTGCTCCAAAATCAATGCGTACTTTGTCGCGGAAACCGCGAAAGCCACACACTTCGACAAAGTCCAATTTCATGACGAGCTTCCCAATATTCGCGCGACTTCAGCTGCGCTTGCCTCTCCCAAAAAGGCCGTAACGGCTTCCGGTGAAACCTCTTTCAGGCGTGATCGCAGGCGAATCTCAAAATCAGATTTGCTTAGCATTGGCTGGGCTCTAACAGCCGTGAGTGGGAGCAAGGCCCTTTCAACATCTTCAGGAGTTCGGATCGCAGCACGAGCAATTTTGCGCGTCAATGTAAAATCCTCTTCTATCCGCTGGATAGCTCGTTGATGAGTTGGTGCCTGCTCGTCCGTAAGAAAAATGGAATAAACGTTCCACGCTTTGCCCCCGGCCAAACGAAGGGCGGCAGCGTGTCGCGATAGAATCGTCTGTTGGCGTCCTCTCCAACCATTGAGCAGCGCTTCGGCAGATTCAAATAAATGAATAAAGCCTATTGTCATCGCATTCTCGAAGCAGATAACGGCCGGGGAGGTAGCTGTCCAAGGCCAGGTTTCGTAACCTGCCCTCCGCAGAATGATTTCTGCTTGTAATGTTATGTCCATCAGATATTTAGCTCCTCTCGTGCGCTGGCTAAATCGAACCAAGTTCCGCCGACTTCGGGGCGAACAACATCATTCTCGCGGCCGCGACGGACGACATTGTCAGGAAGCCCAAGGTCCGTGGCGCCCACCGCGACGACAATATCAGCGGTCTGGACTGAGGGAGCTTCAATAAACCTAGAACGCAGAGTGCTGAGGACCATTCCAGCGCCATTGATGACCCGAACACGTCTCCCACTCAATACATATCCGTCTGATTGCTGTTCGGCGCCGGACTGACGAAGCAGGAGGTGAAAGAATCCAAGGGCTTCACAGTTTCCTGGAGAAGTCTTTGTCGCAGGTTTCCCCCAGGGAACACCTTCGGCGTCCCGACGCAAGCCATATAGTGTTTCACTATCAAAATCCGGCATCTTGAGCCAGTCTGGATCGCAAGGTTCGCCCGTACTCTGTTCAAACGTCGTTTTTCCTGCCGCGATCACTTGTCTAAGGTAGTTGGTCGAAAAGGCGCGGCGTAGCTCATCGAGGACTTCAGCGCCGGACTCCTGTACATGGTGAAACGCGACGTTCTCGGCATGAGCCAACGCCCATAAGTCTGGTGCTTTTTCTTGCAACTGTTCAGCGCTGGATGGGTCAACGACGGTGACTGAAAGCGGCCCCACATTGGTAAGGGCCGAACCTACTAGCTGATTCAGATATGCCCAATCGGACCAGAATCCGATTATTAGTAGATCCTTTTGTCGGAGATTCGCCTCGATCCAGGTTTTACTCTTTTCGATTCGGGCAGAAATCGTAGGGTCATTGAGCTGGGAGAGCGCCCAAACCGTCGAGGGGCGATCTCTGGTCGAGCAACCATGAAATTTAAGTAGGGGGCCTTGAGTTCTGTTAGATACTACCGCCTCATCGCCATCCAACGAACCACGAAAATCGAAGCCATAACTCACCGCGTGTTGTTCGATGAGCGTGTCATAGTTGGCCGACAAACTGGCAAATGCTGAACGGGTAACTAGAAAATCTGCAATTGCAGCATGGCCTGCGTTGGGAAGTCTGACGAAATCAGTCCAGGGAACAAGTCGTTCGATAAAGACTGTTTTTAGGTTGTTTGTGGGGACAAAATGCTCCGCAAAAGCCTCTAGGTTGCCGCGGAGTGCCGGATCACAAGTCGGGTCTACCGTTAGCTGATATTCATCAAAACACTTCTCAGCAACCCGCCACGCAGAAGGCAAGCTGCTGGGTGGGGCCATAGAAAGCCCCGCCCCGCAAACGATAACGAGGCGACCTGCGGCCATTGAAGCAAGCAACTGCACTTTGATGCCGGGTTCCATCGGGTCCCTCCGCAGTTTTGACCATACTATAGCCATGCATGAATAGCGTCGCGCGATTTCATTAGATCACTACAGGGTTCTCTCGGACGCCGCGTGAGCCGCGTGACTTTCGTACGGCACGAAATCAAAAATGCGAAGGAGGCGGGGTTGCCGCTGTGAGGGGTGTAGGCGATGTGAAGGTGGGTTTCTGGGGCGGGCTGTATTGCGACTCGCTGGATGTGGCTTAGGCGAGCTCTCAGCGATAGCTTCAAGAGTTTCGAAAGCTATTTATTTTTGAGAGGGGGGTGTGGGAAAGGCTGGGATGGTGAGTCAAAGAAAAGTGTTAAGGGCCTGGTCCAGAAATGGTCCAGCGGCCATTAAATCGCAGGCAATAAAAAACCCCAAGGACACATTGTTCCTTGGGGTTTCTCGGTATTTTGGTGCCCAGAGACGGAATCGAACCGCCGACACGGGGATTTTCAATCCCCTGCTCTACCGACTGAGCTATCTGGGCAACGGGGCGCATTAAAAGGGTTTTTCGGATTTACGTCAACGACTTTTTTAAAATTTCTTAAATTAATTCCGTCGCTTACGATCCGCCCCCCGATTTTGCAGGGTTACTCTGCAGGCGGAACGTAGCCTTCGGCCTTGGCGTAATCCTCGCCGGAGAAGTACTTGTCCATCTCGCCCTGCAGATATTTACGGTCTTCGGCGTTCATCATGTTCAGGCGTTTTTCGTTGATCAGCAGGGTCTGGTGCTTTTGCCAGTCGGCCCAGGCCTTGGCCGAGACGTGGTCAAAAATGTCCTGGCCCTTGGCACCCGGGAATGGAGCGCGCTCCAGGGCTGGCAATTCTTCTTTGTACTTGCGGCACATGATGGTGCGGGTCATGACGATTCTCCTGCGTTCAATACGGCGGCCGCGCGTTCGAGCAAGGTTTTGACCGGGGCGGCGAGGCCCAGGCGCGGCGGGGTGGCGAGGTTATACCAGAGCCAGTCGGCCTCGGCCACGTGGTGGCCGTCCTCCTGGACCTGTACCAGCCAGGGTTCGATGGATAACTGAAAATGGCTGAAGGTATGCACCAGGTTCGGCAGGGCCTGTTGGTTGCCCAGCGCCAGTGAGTGCTGCGAAGCCAGGTGCTGCAGGTCGTCGAGGTCATCGAGTTCCGGCAGGCTCCACAAACCGCCCCACAAGCCCGTGGAAGGGCGACGGTAAAGCAGAATCGCGCCGTCGCCGTTGGCGAGCAACGGCATCAGCGTGCGCTTCTGAGGCACGGCCTTGCGCGGTTTGGGGATCGGGTAGCGCGTTTCCAGACCGAGCATGTGCGCCTCGCAGCCCTTTTGCAGCGGACAGAGCAGGCAGCTCGGCTTGCTGCGGGTGCAGAGCGTGGCGCCCAGATCCATCATCGCCTGGGTGTAGGCGTTGACCCGATCATGGGGGGTAAAGCGCTCAGCATTGGCCCAGAGCTGTTTGGCGACCTTTGGCTCGCCCGGGTAACCCTCCTGCGCGGTAAATCGAGCCAGCACGCGTTTGACGTTGCCGTCGAGGATCGGCGCGCGCAGGCCCATGCTGATGCTGGCAATGGCCCCGGCCGTAGACAGGCCGATGCCCGGCAGGTCGGTGAGTTTTTCCACGTCCCGGGGAAATTCGCCGCCGTATTGTTCGACGACGATCTTCGCGGTCTTCTGCAGATTGCGCGCACGGGTGTAGTAACCCAGGCCTGTCCACAGGTGCAGCACTTCGTCCTCCGGCGCAGCGGCCAGGGCTTCGACCGTCGGCAGCGAGGCCATGAAGCGATCGAAGTAATTGAGCACGGTGCTGACCTGGGTCTGCTGCAACATGATTTCCGAAACCCACACCCGATAAGGGTTGATGTCCTGTTGCCAGGGCAGGTCATGCCGGCCGTGGCGGTCGTACCAGTCCAGCACCGCCGTTGAAAACTGCTCGGCTTTCATCGCTTGAACAGCCCCTTGAGTGCATCTTTCAGTTCAGGACTGACCTTGTCGCCCAGCTTCTCGTCGATTTTTTCGCTGATCTTGTCTCCGGCCAGTTTGCTTGCGACCTGACCCATGCGCTCGTTGTCGAGACGGCATGCCTTGGCACCCAGTTCCAGCGGACCGCGGCAACGCAGTGGCCATTCGATACCGACAAACTTGTCGCCCACCTGGCAAGCGGGGTCCGGCATGGCGCTGGTGTCGCCTTCGACGATGATGCCCACGCGGTAATCCATGCCCAGCACTCGCAGGTCGACATCACCGTCACCCTTGACGGTCATGCCCGGGATGCGCACTTTCAGGTCCGGGTTGCTGGCTACGCCGTTGCGCAAGGTCAGGTTGCCCTTGAGTTCCTGGAACGGTGTGTCCTTGCCCCGAGGCTCGCCGCTGAGGGTTTTGCGGTTGAGCGTGGCGATGCCCTTGCACAGTTGTTGTTCAAGGTTGGCGTTGAGCAGCACACCATTGTTGATGACGAAACCGGCGTTGCCGTTGAGGGTTTCGATCAGCGCTTTCTGGCTGTTGCCGTTGCCGGTCAGGTTGCTGTTGAGGGTCACCAGGCCTTTGACCGGTGGGTTTTTACCCTGGCTTTCAAGGATTTTCTCCACCGGCACCCGGTTGATCTTCGTCTGCAAGTTCAGCGCGGGTACCTGCTGGCGTACGTCGAGGGTGCCCGTGGCTTCGAAGTTGCCGCCATACAGATCGCCGCGCAGGTTTGTCAGGGTCAGCAGTCCGCCCTGGCCGTTGGCCTTGAGTGCCGCGTTCTGAATCGGCAGTTTTTCCAGGGTCAGCTGGCCAAAGGTCAGGTCGGCATCCACATCGAGTTTGCTCAGGCGTTCCACCGGCAACAGGCGCTCGTTGCTCCATGCGTCTTTGGTCGGTGCCTGTGGCAGCGGTGTGCTGCCGGCGCCGGCCAGGGCATCCGCTTCGGTGCTGGCGACTTCGGCCTGACGCACTTGCGTCGCGCTGTTGGCCTCAGCCGACTTCGGCCGCATATAACGGTCGACGTTGAAAGTGTCGGCCTTGAGCACCGCTCGCAGCGATTGCTTGGCGAAGTCTTCGACGGCGATGCGGCCGCTGAAGGTGCTGTCGTCGACTTTCAGGTTGATTTCGTCCAGTACAAGGCTGGTCGGCGTGCCCGCCAGGCGACTGACCAGTTCGACCTTGCTCAGGCTGCCTTCGGCCATCGCCGGGAGCGTCTGACCGATGCTGTCGACGAACTTCGCCAGATCAAACTGGGCAATCGACAGGCCACCGCTGATCTGTGGCGTCTTGTCGAGGTCGTTGACCTTCAGCTCGCCCAGCGCACGCAGTTGGTTGGCGGAGATCTTGATGCCGGTCCACTCGGCGACATTGGCCGCCTTGTCCAGTAACAACTGGCCCTGGGCGGCGAAGGTCATGGTCTTGCCTTGCAGCGGGTCGCCGGCAACTTCGCCGGACAATCTCATGTCTTCGAGTTTGTAGCGCTGCAATGCGCGCTCGAAACGCAGCTCACCGTTGAGCTCGGTGCGCACCCGCAGAACCGGTTGGTTGGTACCGAGGAACGCGGTGAGTTTGATCGGAGTGTTGGTGGAGTCGTGCACCGGGCCGGTACTGAGCTGAATGCTTTCGGCGCTGAATTGCTTGCCGGTCTTCTCGTCGTTGTATTCAACGCGGGCGTTGTTGACGGTCAGGCTGTCGATGTCGAGGCGCACCGGCTGGGACGGTTTTTCAACCTGGGCCGTGGTTTGTGGCGCCGGTTCACCGGAGGCGGCGGCAGGCGTGCCGGTCGTGGTCGGCGCCGGGACCTTGCCGATGTCTTCCCAATTGCCATGGCCATCCTTGTCACGGGTCAGGCGCAGGTTCAGGCCTTCGACGCGGACATCGCTCATTTGCACTTCACGACGCAGCAGCGGCAGCACGCGGACCGACAGGCCGAGCATCTGCAGATCGGCAAACGGTTCGGTGGGCTTGGCCAGGGTCGCAACACCGGCGTCGTGTAATTCCAGGCCCAGCCATGGGAACAGGCTCCAGCCGATATCGCCATTGAGCGTCAGCTCGATGTGGGCCTTGTCGCGGGCTATCTGGCGAATCTCGTCTTTGTAGTTGTTGGGATCGAAGAAGTGGGTCAGGGCAAAGCCCAGCGCCACAATGATCAGCAACAACCCGAGAAGTACCAGACCCAGGATTTTGCCGAACGCTTTCATGGGCGAGTCCTTGTATTTAGTCGAATTCGAAATTTAGCCGAGGAGTATAGCGCTCAGTAACGGACGACCGGTCAGCGATCATTTCTACATAACATCCAGTAGCACATTCAGCTTTGCGGCCAGCGCCCGGGATTCCAGGTGCCCGGCCGGGGACAGCAGGCGCAATGTGGCACCGGATTGCGCGGCCATCTTCTGTGCTTCGCGCACCAGACGTTCAGCGACGCCACGGCGACGAGTGATTTTTCGCACGCATAGATGAGACAAATGCCAGACGTCAGGGTGCCGTTGCAGTCGTGCCGCACCCAGCAGCCGGTCATTGAAGCGCCCGGCAATCAGCGACCCGTCCTGCAGGCAGGCTTCGATCAGCGGTGAGTCCCCGGCGAACGGTGCGAACAGCCAGTCCGGAGCGTCGCGATAAATCTTCTGCAGGTCTTGCTGATCCTGGCCGGTGGCTTCGTTCAACGGCTCGACAATGATTGGCATAGTGATTCCTGTGGGTTGTAAGCGATTCGCGCACTGATGGAGCGACCGTTGCCGGGGCCTGTCGCTCAAGAGGTCAGATAACGTACAAAACGTGATGTCAGTTTGGTATTTCTGTCACTTGCAAATGGTAACCTTCGTCCGTTCGTCGGTCCTTCTGCGGCGAGATGTCGCAGCGAAAGGAAGTTTCACCCGGAAAAAACGGTCATGCCTGTGTGCACTCAAGGCTGGAGGGGTGAAGAGTGGCTGAGGAACGATACTAATAATTGGGGGATACACAATGACCACGAGCATTACGGCGGACGGCGTGACGGCCGATCGATCCGCGTTCCTGTCCAAGGAACGCATTATCGCCAAGCCCGGTTTCAACCGTTGGCTGGTACCACCGGCCGCGCTGGCCATCCACTTGTGCATCGGCATGGCCTACGGCTTCTCGGTGTTCTGGTTGCCACTGTCCAAGGCATTGGGAATCACCGCTGCGGTGGCTTGCGCGCCGGACATGAGCTTTATCGCTCAAGTCTTTTCTTCGCAATGCGACTGGCCGATCTCGATGCTCGGCTGGATCTATACCCTGTTCTTCATCTTCCTGGGTTGCTCGGCCGCGATCTGGGGTGGCTGGCTGGAACATGCCGGGCCACGCAAGGCCGGCGTCGTATCGGCGCTGTGCTGGTGCGGTGGTCTGCTGATTTCGGCGCTGGGTGTGTACACGCACCAGATCTGGCTGATGTGGATCGGCTCCGGCGTGATTGGTGGTATCGGCCTGGGCCTGGGTTACATCTCGCCGGTGTCGACCTTGATCAAATGGTTCCCGGACAAGCGCGGCATGGCCACCGGCATGGCAATCATGGGTTTTGGCGGCGGCGCGATGGTCGGTGCACCGCTGGCTGCAGCGCTGATGGGGCATTTCGCCTCGCCTACCAGTGTCGGCGTGTGGCAGAGCTTCCTGGTGATGGCCGCGATCTATTTCGTGTTCATGATTGGTGGCGCCTTGTCTTACCGCGTGCCGCCAACCGGCTGGAAGCCTGAAGGCTGGACCGCTCCGGTGAAGAAAGCCTCGAACTCGATGATCACTCATCGTCACGTCCACGTGAATGTGGCGTGGAAGACCCCGCAATTCCGTCTGGTGTGGCTGGTGCTGTGCCTGAACGTTTCCGCCGGTATCGGCATCCTGGGCATGGCTTCGCCTCTGTTGCAGGAAGTGTTCGCCGGCAAATTGCTGGGTAACGGGCTGACGTTTGGTCAGCTGGACGCTGCGCAATTGGCTTCGATCGCCGCGATCGCTGCTGGCTTCACCGGTCTGCTGAGCCTGTTCAACATCGGTGGGCGCTTCTTCTGGGCTTCGTTCTCGGACTATCTGGGGCGCAAAAATACCTACTTCGTGTTCTTCGCCCTGGGCTTTGCCCTGTATGCGCTGATCCCGAACCTCGGTCACTTGGGCAACGTTGCACTGTTCGTGGCGGCGTTCTGCATCATTTTGTCGATGTACGGCGGTGGTTTCGCGACGGTGCCGGCTTACCTGGCTGACCTGTTCGGTACGCAAATGGTCGGCGCGATCCACGGTCGCCTGCTGACCGCGTGGGCGGCGGCGGGCGTGTTGGGGCCGGTATTGGTGAACTACCTGCGTGAATATCAGCTGAGCATCGGCGTCGAGCGTGCGGCGGCCTATGACATCACCTTGTACATCCTCGCCGGCCTTCTGGTGCTGGGCTTCCTGTGCAACCTGCTGGTGCGCCCGGTGGCCGACAAGTACTTCATGACCGACGCCGAACTGGCCGCCGAACAGGCACTGGGCCACGACAAGGGCGCTGACAGCAGCACCGTACTGGAGTGGAAAGCTGCGGCGGGCTCCAAGCCGTTGGCGGTGGCGGCGTGGCTGGTGGTGGGGATTCCGTTGGCGTGGGGTGTGTGGGTGACCCTGCAGAAGACGGCAGTGTTGTTTCACTAAGGAACTGGCCCGAGCATTTTCAGGCCGATACCGATCCTGTGGGAGCGAGCTTGCTCGCGATAGCGGTCTGACAGTCAACAAAAATGTTGAATGTGAGAACCTCATCGCGAGCAAGCTCGCTCCCACAGTTGTTTCACGCCGCCCAGAATGGCTTGTACTGACATGTACATGGCTACGGCTCCTGAATTCACTCGTCAGCGATATCACCTCCCGTGTTTCTGTTTCCGGCCCGCGCCCCTATAATGGTTGCCTTTTTCGCCCAATGATTTTGCGGAGCTGGTGATGGCCGAACGTAAGGCGTCTGTCGAGCGCGACACTCTGGAAACCCAGATCAAAGCCTCGATCAACCTGGATGGCACCGGAAAGGCCCGATTTGAGATCGGTGTCCCTTTTCTTGAGCACATGCTCGACCAGATCGCCCGTCACGGGCTGATCGACCTGGATATCGTCAGTAAAGGCGACCTGCATATCGATGATCACCACACCGTGGAAGATGTCGGTATCACCCTGGGTCAGGCATTCACCAAAGCCATCGGCGACAAGAAAGGTATCCGTCGCTACGGTCACGCCTACGTGCCGCTCGATGAAGCGCTGTCGCGCGTGGTGATCGACTTCTCCGGCCGTCCTGGCCTGCAGATGCATGTTCCCTATACCCGCGCGACTGTCGGCGGCTTCGACGTTGACCTGTTCCAGGAATTCTTCCAGGGCTTCGTCAATCATGCCAACGTCACCCTGCACATCGACAACCTGCGTGGCCACAACACCCACCACCAGATCGAAACCGTGTTCAAGGCCTTCGGCCGTGCCCTGCGCATGGCCGTCGAGCTCGATGACCGCATGGCCGGTCAAATGCCATCGACCAAGGGCGTCCTGTAATGCAGACAGTCGCGGTTATCGATTACGGCATGGGCAACCTGCACTCGGTGGCCAAGGCCCTCGAGCATGTCGGTGCCGGCAAGGTCCTGATCACCAGCGATGCGAATGTGATTCGCGAAGCCGACCGGGTGGTTTTCCCCGGCGTCGGCGCAATTCGCGATTGCATGGCGGAGATCCGTCGCCTGGGCTTCGACTCGCTGGTGCGTGAAGTCAGCCAGGACCGTCCGTTCCTCGGCATCTGTGTCGGCATGCAAGCCTTGCTCGACACCAGCGAAGAGAACGACGGCGTCGACTGCATCGGCCTGTTCCCGGGCGCGGTGAAGTTCTTCGGCAAAGACCTGCATGAAGACGGCGAACACCTGAAAGTCCCGCACATGGGCTGGAACGAAGTGAAGCAGACGGTGAGTCACCCGCTGTGGCACAACATTCCGGATCTGGCGCGGTTCTACTTCGTGCACAGCTACTACATCGCTGCCGCCAACCCGCGGCAGGTGGTGGGCGGTGGTCATTACGGTGTCGATTTCGCCGCGGCGCTGGCCGATGGCTCGCGTTTCGCCGTGCAGTTCCACCCGGAGAAGAGCCATACCCATGGCCTGCAGTTGCTGCAGAACTTCGCTGCGTGGGACGGTCGCTGGTAAATGGCCGTCAAGAAATCCAGGCCGCCGATCCTCACGCTCACCCCCGAGCAGGAGAATGAGGCCAACAGCAAGATCAAGCGTTTCATGGAAGACCGCTTCGAACTGGACCTCGGCACATTCGAGGCGGCTGAGATTCTTGAGCTGTTTACCCGTGAAATTGCTCCGCACTATTACAACAGGGCGATTTTCGATGTGCAGACGCACCTCAAAGAGAGGTTCGAAAGCATCGAAAGCGACCTGTGGGCGCTCGAGAAAAACTGATTTCCGAGCCAAGCTGAACATTCAATTCTGAAGGTTTGCCAGATGCTGATTATTCCCGCTATCGATCTTAAAGACGGTGCCTGTGTTCGTCTGCGCCAGGGCCGCATGGAAGATTCCACGGTGTTCTCCGATGACCCGGTGAGCATGGCTGCCAAGTGGGTGGAGGGCGGTTGCCGTCGTCTGCATCTGGTCGACTTGAACGGCGCCTTCGAAGGCCAGCCGGTCAACGGCGAAGTGGTTACCGCCATCGCCAAGCGCTACCCGAACCTGCCGATCCAGATCGGCGGCGGTATCCGTTCCCTGGAAACCATCGAGCACTACGTGAAAGCGGGCGTGAGCTACGTGATCATCGGCACCAAGGCCGTGAAAGATCCGGCGTTCGTGGCCGAAGCCTGCCGTGCGTTCCCGGGCAAGGTGATCGTCGGCCTGGACGCCAAGGATGGTTTCGTCGCCACCGACGGCTGGGCGGAAATCAGCACCATTCAGGTCATCGACCTGGCCAAGCAGTTTGAAGCTGACGGCGTGTCCGCCATCGTTTATACCGACATCGCCAAAGACGGCATGATGCAGGGCTGCAACGTACCGTTTACCGCCGCGCTGGCCGCTGCGACCAGGATCCCGGTGATCGCGTCCGGTGGCATCCACAACCTGGGCGACATCAAGACGCTGCTCGACGCCAAGGCGCCAGGCATCATCGGTGCCATCACTGGCCGGGCGATCTACGAAGGCACTCTCGACGTCGCTGAAGCGCAAGCTTTCTGCGATTCGTACAAAGGCTGAGGACTGACCATGGCGCTGGCCAAACGCATCATCCCTTGCCTGGACGTGGACAACGGCCGGGTGGTCAAGGGTGTGAAATTCGAAAACATCCGCGACGCCGGTGACCCGGTGGAAATCGCCCGTCGTTACGACGAGCAGGGCGCGGACGAGATTACCTTTCTCGACATCACCGCCAGCGTCGATGGTCGCGACACCACGCTGCATACCGTCGAGCGCATGGCCAGCCAGGTGTTCATCCCGCTGACCGTGGGCGGTGGCGTGCGCACCGTGCAGGACATTCGCAACCTGCTCAATGCCGGTGCGGACAAGGTGTCGATCAACACTGCGGCGGTGTTCAACCCGGAATTCGTCGGTGAAGCGGCGCAGCATTTCGGCTCGCAGTGCATCGTCGTCGCAATCGATGCGAAGAAGGTTTCCGGTCCGGGCGAAACCCCGCGCTGGGAAATCTTCACCCACGGCGGGCGCAAGCCGACCGGTCTCGACGCGGTTGAATGGGCGAAGAAAATGGAAGGCCTGGGGGCCGGCGAGATCCTGCTGACCAGCATGGATCAGGATGGCATGAAAAACGGCTTCGACCTGGGCGTCACCCGCGCCATCAGCGATGCGCTGGGGATTCCCGTGATCGCTTCCGGCGGCGTCGGCAATCTGCAACACCTGGCCGACGGAATCCTCGAAGGCCACGCCAGTGCGGTGTTGGCGGCGAGTATCTTCCACTTCGGCGAATACACCGTGCAGGAAGCCAAGGCTTATATGGCCCATCGCGGAATTGTGATGCGCTAAACAAACCGATGCAGGCCAGTGGACATCATGGCGGGCTCAAGGCACTCTTGGGTACGCCATGGATTTCGGTAGCCAGACAATGTTTAAACGCCTTCTTCTTGTCCTCGCCAGCGCTAGCCTGTTGTTCGTCAGTGGAGTGCAGGCGGCGGACAATCCCGGCACCGACATGGTGTTGCTGACGGAAAACTTCCCTCCGTACAACATGGCGAAGAACGGCAAGAACTTCGCGCAGGACGAAAACATCAATGGCATCGCCACGGACATCGTCCGCGAAATCTTCAAGCGCGCCGAGATCACCTACAGCCTGACGCTGCGCTTCCCCTGGGAGCGAATCTACAAACTCACCCTGGAAAAACCCGGCTACGGCGTGTTCGTCATGGCGCGGCTGCCCGATCGCGAAAAGCTCTTCAAGTGGGTTGGCCCTATCGGTCCGGACGACTGGATCATGCTGGCCAAGGCTGACAGCCCAATCACCCTCGAAACCCTGGATGACGCCCGCAAGTACAGGATTGGCGCCTACAAGGGCGACGCCATCGCCGAGACACTGGCCAAGCAGGGGCTCAACCCCGTCGTGGTGCTGCGCGATCAGGACAACGCCAGGAAGCTGGTCAACGGCCAGATCGATCTGTGGGCTACGGGCGATCCGGCCGGGCGCTACCTGGCGCGTCAGGAAGGTGTGAACGGGCTCAAGACCGTGTTGCGGTTCAACAGCGCCGAGTTGTACCTGGCGTTGAACAAGGACGTGTCGGACGAAATGGTGGCCAAGCTTCAGGCGGCACTGGATCAGCTGCGCAAGGAAGGCAAGGTCGACGAGATCATGGCGCGGTATCTGTAGCGACAGCCAATACATCCTTGTAAGAGCTGGCTTGCCAGCGATGGCGGCCGAAAGGGCAATGCAAGGCTCAAGGCCGATTCGCCAGCGAGCCGGCTACAGGGTGCGGTCCATCAGCGGTACACCCCATCCTTGCCATGCGCAGCCGTCGCCCGATTGCTGCGCACACTGATCATCTGCTTGATATCGATCCAATCGATGCCCTGCGCCTTGAGCTTGGGCAGCTCACGCTCAAGCACCGCCAGCGTCTGCGGATACGGATGCCCGATCATGACCGCCGAACCCTGTTTGTGCGCCAGGCTGATCGCTGTCTGGAGCTGCGTGAGGATTGCTGACTCAGTGCGTTCATCGTCCAGGAACACATCCCGGGAAACACTCGCCAGGCCGATCTTTTGCGCTTCGGCGGCCGCCACGGTCTGTGCGCTGGTGCGGCTGTCGACGAAGAATTTGTGCCGACCCTGCAAGTTCGCCATCAACCACGTCATCGCCGGTTGCTGGGCCGTCATGCGGCTGCCCATGTGGTTGTTGATTCCGGCGGTGTAGGGCACCGCTTTGAAGGCGGCGTCGAGGCGTTTCTCAAGCTCTTCGATGGGCAGCTCGGGGTGCCAGGCGAACGGGCCGGTGGCCGGGTCCATGGGCATGTGCAAGATGACGATTTTGCCGGCGCGGTGGGCCTCGCGGGCGAATTCGCTGGCGTGAGGGGTGTCGGGCATGATCGCCGTGGTCACCGGGCCGGGCAGTGCCAGCACACGGCGATCCCGGGGCAGGTTCTGCCCCAGGTCATCGATGATCAGGCTGAGATAGGCCTTTTGCGGCGTTGTCGTCCCGGGCGCTGCATGGGCAGCGCCCGCCAGACAACACATCAGGCCGAGAATGAACCGCAGACGCATCTCAACGGCCGGACGTAATGCTCAGCCCTTTGAGCAGGCTCAGGGCCTGGGCCAGTTGGTAGTCGTCGTCCTGCGGCATCGGCTTGGCCTTGCCGCTGGAACCGGTCGGTTTGTCGGCACCGCCGTTGCCATTGCCCAGGTGGCCTTGCAGATCGGCTTCCTTGAAGTAGTCGCTGTCCTGCTCGTTGGTGATCTTGGCCTTGCGCACTTCGATGTCCGGCACGATGCCTTGAGCCTGGATCGAGCGGCCGTTCGGCGTGTAATACAGCGCCGTGGTGATCTTCAATGCGCGGTCGTTATTCAGCGGCAATACGGTCTGTACCGAGCCTTTGCCGAAACTGGTGGTGCCCATCAGTACGGCGCGTTTTTGATCCTGCAGGGCGCCGGCGACGATTTCCGAAGCCGAGGCGCTGCCGCCGTTGATCAGCACGACCATTGGCACGGCTTCGCTTTCGTCTTTGCCGGTGGCCGAGAAGCGCAGTTCGGAGTTGGCGATACGGCCCTTGGTGTAGACGATCAGGCCTTTGGTGATGAAGTGGTCGACCACTTCCACCGCCGCTTGCAGCACGCCGCCAGGGTTGTTGCGCAGGTCGAGAATGATGCCGTTGAGCTTCTTGCCGTTGTCTTTGCGCAGCTTGGCCAGGGCCTTGGAGACCTCTTCGCCGGTCTTGACCTGGAATTGGGTGATGCGGATGTAGCCGTAGCCGGACTCCAGCAACTGGCTCTTCACGCTTTTCACTTGAATGATGGCGCGGGCCAGGGTCACGTCGAACGGCGTACCGCCATCACGGACCAGGGTCAGGGTGATTTTCTGGCCGATCTTGCCGCGCATCTTGTCCACGGCTTCGGTCATGCTCTGGCCGCGAGTCGGTTGGCCGTTGATCTTGACGATGAAGTCGCCCGCCTGAATGCCAGCCTTGGATGCCGGGGTGTCATCAATAGGCGATACCACCTTGATGAAACCGTCTTCGGCGCCGACTTCGATGCCCAGGCCACCGAATTCGCCGCTGGTGCTTTCCTGCAGTTCAGCGAAGTCTTCCGGGCCCAGATAGGCGGAGTGCGGGTCAAGATTGCTGAGCATGCCCTTGATGGCGTTTTCCAACAGGGTCTTGTCGTCTACCGGCTCGACATAAGCGGCTTTGATCCGATCCATGACCTCGGCAAAGGTGCGCAACTCTTCCAGGGGCAACGGTGCCTTGGTGGTCGCGGCAGTGCCAGCGGGCGCGACGGCCGGGGCCGGTTGAGCGGCGAACGCCAATGGCGCGCCGATCACCAGGGCGATCGTCAGGGCCAGCGAGGTAAGGCGGGACAAATGCAGCATGTCGAACGAACTCCTAATGTAGGTGACTCAACGCCTATCCTTGCGCGCGGCACCATTGCGCCGGATCACTCGGGTGACCCTGCTGACGAATAGCAAAATACAGCGCTGGTGTGTCCTGCCCGCCACTGTTACCGACAGTGGAGATGGACTCACCGGCTTTTACCACGTCACCCGCAGACTTGAGCAGCGTCTGGTTGTGACCGTAAAGACTCAAAAAACCGTTGCCGTGGTCGAGAATCACCAGCAGCCCGGCACCGCGCAGCCAGTCAGCGAACACCACACGGCCGCCATGCACTGCATGCACCGCACTGCCGGCTGCGGCGCCGATCATCACGCCGTCCCACTTGGTCCGGGCATCGTCGCCACGGCTTTCACCGAAGCGTGCCAACAGTCGACCGTCGACAGGCCATGGAAGTTTGCCTCGGGTTGACGCAAATGGGCCGCCAAAGGTCTCGCCTGAGCTTGAAACCAGAGCGCCGGGTGTCGATTTAACGGGTTTGCGTGGGGCGTCGTCGGTGGCTTCTGCCTGCGCCTGGGCCTCACGTAAACGCTTTTTTTCGGCTTCCTGCTGGGCTATCAGCGCTTTTTGCCGCGCTTCTTCAGCCTCACGAGCCTGGCGAGCCAGGGTTTCCTCGATGGTTTTAAGGACTTTAGACAGGTCTGCCTGATCCTGCTCGCGGGCGGCCAGTTTCTGGTCGCGCGCCTTGACGTCGTCATTGAGCTTGGCCAGGACTTGCTGGCGCTCCTGGCGAACCTTCTCGAGTTCGCCGCGCTGGGTTTCCAGGCTGCTTTGTTGCACCAGCAATTGCGCTTGCTGGGCGGCAATGTCTTTTTCGACATTGGCCAGCTGGCGCAGGGTTTCATTGAAGTTCTTCAGCTGTTCCAGGCGGGCCTGGCTCAGGTAGTCGTAATAGGTGAGGGTACGGGCGAATTTCTCGGGGTTCTGCTGGTTGAGCAGCAGCTTGAGGTATTCCTGACGGCCATTCTGGTAGGCCGCGCGGGCCTGGATGGCGATCAGTCGTTGCTGTTCAGTGCGCGCGCTCTGGAGTTTTTTTTTCTCTGCATCGAGCCGCTGCAGCTCGGATTCGCTCTTCTTCAGCTCTTTTTGCAGGGTTTCAACCTGCTTCTCGAGCTTGCCCATTTCGGTCTCGGTGCCCTTGAGGTCTTTCTGCACACCGGATTTTTCTTCCTGCAGCTTGCCCAGCATTTTTTTCAGCTCGGCAATGTCCTGGCGCGTGGCGTCCAGCTGCTGTTGGGTTTGCGCGCGCTCGTCAGCAAAGGCCGGTTGGAGCAGGCAAGTCAGAGCGAGGGCTATCAGGACGCGAAGCATAGAGGCGGGCGACACCAGGGAAAGGGACAGCCTAGTATGCCCGCCCCACGCTGCAAAAAAAACGCCCAATTGGGGCTGTGTGATAACTGGAGAGAGATGTGGGGGGTATTAGTCTTCAAAACCACCACAAACCACTGTGGGAGCTGGCTTGCCAGCGATGGCGGCCTGGCATTCAACATAGATGCTGGATGTCAGATTGCTATCGCCGGCAAGCCAGCTCCCACAAGGTTTAGGTTGTGTTTGAGAGCCCGCGTTACACCAAAATCGAAGTCCCGGTCATTTCCGCCGGTTTTTCCAGGCCCAGCAGTTTCAGCATGGTCGGCGCCACATCCGCCAGCACACCGCCTTCGCGGACCTTCAGGTCGCGCTTGCCGACATAAATGAACGGTACCGGCTCGGTGGTGTGCGCGGTGTGCGCCTGACCGGTGGATTCATCGGACATTTGTTCTACATTGCCGTGGTCGGCGGTGATCAGCGCTTCGCCACCGACTTTTTCCAGGGCTTCGACGATGCGGCCGACGCACTGGTCCAGGCATTCAACGGCTTTTACCGCGGCTTCGAACACGCCACTGTGGCCAACCATGTCGCCGTTGGCGTAATTGACGACGATCACGTCATAACGCTGGTGTTCGATGGCATCGACGATGCGATCCGTCACTTCCGGCGCGCTCATCTCGGGTTGCAAGTCGTAGGTGGCGACTTTTGGCGACGGGATCAGGATGCGTTCTTCGCCCGGAAACGGTTCTTCGCGACCGCCGGAGAAGAAGAAAGTCACGTGGGCGTACTTCTCGGTTTCAGCGATGCGCAGCTGAGTCTTGCCGTTTTTCGCCAGGTAGTCGCCCAGCACGTTTTCCAGGCTGCCGGCGGCGAAGGCGGCTGGTGCAGGAATGCTGGCGGCGTATTGGGTCAGCATCACGAAGCCGGCCAGTTTTGGCTGGCGCGCGCGCTCGAACTCCTTGAAATCGTCTTCAACGAATACCCGGGTCAGCTCGCGGGCGCGGTCGGCGCGGAAGTTCATGAACACCACGGCGTCGCCGTCTTCGACTTTGACCGGCTCACCGATGGAGGTGGCTTTGACGAATTCGTCGCTCTCGCCCCGCTCGTAGGCGGCCTGCAGGCCTTCCTGGGCAGTAGCGGAGTTGAATTCGCCCTGGCCGTCGACAATCAGGTTGTAGGCCTGGGATACGCGGTCCCAGCGATTGTCACGGTCCATGGCGAAATAACGACCGATGAGGCTGGCGATGCGGCCCTTGCCCAATGCCTGGAAAGTCGCGTCCAGCAGTTCGATAGACGATTGCGCGCTTTTCGGTGGGGTATCGCGGCCGTCGAGGAAAGCGTGCAGATAGATTTTTTCCGCACCGCGCTTGGCGGCCAGCTCAGCCATGGCAACCAGGTGATCCTGGTGGCTGTGCACGCCGCCATCGGACAGCAGGCCCATGAAATGCACGGCTTTACCGGCGGCAACGGCTTTGTCCACTGCGGCACAGATGGTCGGGTTCTCGAAGAACTCACCGTCGCGGATCGATTTGGTCACGCGAGTGAAGTCCTGATACACCACGCGGCCGGCGCCGAGGTTCATGTGGCCAACTTCGGAGTTGCCCATCTGACCATCCGGCAGGCCGACGTCCATGCCGCTACCCGAGATCAGGCCGTTCGGCACGGTGGCCCACAGGCGGTCGAGTACGGGCTTCCTGGCGGCATAGATGGCATTGCCTTCCTGGCTTTCACTGTGACCGAAGCCGTCGAGAATCATCAGGACCAAAGGTTTAGGCGTGGTAGTCATGGAATCCACTCGTGGCTGAGATAAAAAGGGGTGTTGGAAAAGGGAGTGGCAGTTTAAAGCGAAGTTCCTGCGGCGTCACCGCCGGACGGGGTTTGGCCCACCTTGGTGGCTGTGTATACTGGCCGACATTTTAACGCCCTGGAACCTCCTTCGATGGTTGCTCACCTGATTGAATTTGCCACTAACCACTACATTCTCGTCGGTATTTTCGTCGTACTGGCGGCCCTGCTGTTGGCCTATCAAATGCAAGGCGGCGGCCGTAGCCTGAGCACCGGCGAACTGACCGCACTGGTCAACAAAGACGCTGGCGTGGTGGTCGACATCCGTCCGAGCAAGGATTTCGCTGCGGGTCACATTGTTGGCGCGGTGAACATTCCCCAGGACAAACTGGCCGCCCGCATCGGCGAGCTGGAAAAACACAAGGCCAAGACCATCATTCTGGTCGATGCCCTGGGCCAGACCGCCGGCACTCACGCTCGCGAGCTGATGAAATCCGGCTTCACCGCTGCCAAATTGTCCGGTGGCGTTTCCAGCTGGAAAGCTGACAATCTGCCGCTGGTGAAGTGATATGAGCAACGTCGTCGTCTATTCCAGCGATTACTGCCCTTATTGCTCGCGAGCCAAGTACCTGCTCGAGAACAAAGGCGTAGCCTTCGAAGAGATCAAGGTCGATGGCAAGCCGCAGGTGCGTGCCGCAATGGCTCAGAAAGCCGGACGTACGTCCGTGCCGCAGATCTGGATCGGCAGCACCCACGTTGGCGGTTGTGATGATTTGTTCGCCCTGGAGCGCGCCGGCAAGCTCGATGCGATGCTCAAGGCCTGACTGCCGTATTCAAAACAAGCAAACCTAAAAGACCCATGGATCAAGAAGGATCTGCGATGACTGACCAACAGAACACTGCTGCGAACGAAGAAGAAACTGCACCGCAATTCTCCTTGCAGCGCATTTATGTGCGTGACCTGTCCTTCGAAGCCCCGAAAAGCCCGGCAATCTTCCGCCAGCAGTGGGAGCCGAGCGTCGGTCTGGATCTGAACACCCGTCAAAAGGCTCTGGAAAACGATTTCCATGAAGTCGTGCTGACCCTGTCGGTCACCGTGAAGAACGGTGACGAAGTGGCGTTCATCGCTGAAGTGCAACAGGCTGGGATCTTCCTGATCAAGAACCTGGACGACGCCTCGATGAGCCACACCCTCGGCGCATTCTGCCCGAACATCCTGTTCCCGTACGCTCGCGAAACCCTGGACAGCCTGGTGACCCGTGGATCGTTCCCGGCGCTGATGCTGGCCCCGGTGAACTTCGACGCGCTGTACGCACAAGAACTGCATCGCATGCAGGCGGCTGGCGAGACTCCAACCGTTCAATAAGTTGCCTTGCTGAAAATCGCGGGCAAGCCCGCTCCCACAGGTTTTGCACAATCCTGTGGGAGCGGGCTTGCCCGCGATTGTTTCTGTCAGGCGAAAACGATGCTCAGGTTACTTGAAGCCGTTCTGGCGCCACGCTTCGTACACGGCCACGGCCACGGTGTTGGACAGGTTCAGGCTACGACAGCCTTCGCGCATCGGCAGGCGCAGGCGTTGTTCGGCGGGCAGGGCCTCCAGTACTTCGGCGGGCAAACCGCGGCTTTCCGGACCGAACAGGAACGCATCGCCCTCGACGAAACTGGCATCGTGGAACGGTCGCGAACCTTTGGTGGTGAACGCGAACACCCGTGGATGGCCGAGGCTTTCCAGGCAACTGGCCAGGTCCGGGTGGCGTTGCAGGGTGGCATACTCGTGATAGTCGAGGCCGGCCCGGCGTAGGCGCTTGTCGTCCATCTCAAAGCCCAGCGGTTCGATCAAATGCAGGTGGCAGCCGCTGTTGGCGCATAGCCTGATAACGTTGCCGGTATTCGGCGGAATTTCCGGTTGGAAGAGGATGACGTGAAACATGCACGGCTCCGAAGGTAAAGATGAGCGGCATTCTACGCCGCAACCCGACCCTCGTTCGAAACTATTCCCGCGTGTGATGGCTTCTCTGGCAATTGTCGGGGTGATGGTCGGGATGATGATCGGTCGCCTGACCACGCCTGACCCCAGCGAATTGCAGCAGATCGAAGTGGTGGATAACGGGCTGGTGGTCTGGTTCAACAACGAACCCAAGACCCATGGCGAGATCGTCGATGGCAGTATCGCGTTGTTGTTCGAAGCCGAAGGCAAGGTGCAAAAGGGTCAGCTCAAGCTCAACGGCAAGGACGTGAACTGGCGAACGCGTTTGAGTGATGGGGGGTTATTGCTGACGCTAGTGGCGGCCCGGCCCCTTCAGGGTGACTGGGCCGGTAGCGAGGTTGATGACCGCTGGCGGCTGGAGATCCATCTCCGAGAGCAATAAAAGAGGGAATCCCCGGCCTGCCTGTACCAAGGTTCCCGAAACGGGAGGGTTCGCGCATTGCGACGTGAACCCGGTGTAAAGAGGGAATCCCCGGCCTGCCTGTACCAAGGACCCCAAAACGGCGGCTCGTCGCTAGTGCGGTGTGAGCCCGGTGTAAAGAGGGGAATCCCCGGCCTGCCTGTACCAAGGTCCCCGAAACTGGGTAGTGAACTGAATCACTGAATGGACTATTGCAGGGGGCGTGCCAGCTTTTAACAAAATGAAACAGATATCCGTCAGATAGCGCCGAAAGCCCCGTATTTCGGGGCTTTCGTGTTTTTTCGATAGGGGTTCGATTGCGAAAACAGGCGGGATTTCAGATCAGTTGCCGTGCGCGATTGCGGGTCACGGTGCATTGCGGCGGTGCACTCTCGTCCTAAAAGCATCGCGGGCAAGCCCACTCCGACAGGATCTGCGCAAACCCTGTGGGAGCGGGCTTGCCCGCGATTGGATCTGACGATCAGCGAAGAGCTAAAGGCTGTTTAGCCCTCATCCCCCTCATCATCATCCCCACCATCGACCTTCATCCCCAGCTCCTTGATCTTGCGAGTCAGGGTATTGCGACCCCAGCCCAACAGCACAGCGGCATCGCGACGACGGCCGGCGGTGTGCTTGAGGGCGGTCTCGATCATGATCCGTTCGAACGCCGGCACCGCGCTGTCAAGCAGGCTCGACTGGCCACGTGCCAGCGCCTGATCAGCCCATTGGCGCAACGCCTGCTCCCAATTGGTCACCGGCGCCGAATCCTGAGGCAGGCTCAGCAGTTCCGGCGGCAAGTCACCGATGTGCACTTCGCGGCCAGAAGCCATGACGGTGATCCAGCGGCAAGTGTTCTCCAGCTGACGCACGTTGCCCGGCCATGGCAGGTTTTTCAGGTATTCCTCGGTTTCGTTTTTCAGCAGCTTCGGCTCGACGGCCAGCTCCTGCGCGGCACGGCTGAGGAAGTGCTTGGCCAGGGTCGGGATGTCTTCGCGACGATCCGACAGGCGTGGAATGTGAATGCGGATCACATTGAGGCGGTGGAACAAGTCCTCACGGAATTTCCCGGCGTGCACCAGGGTTTCCAGATTCTGGTGTGTTGCGGCGATGATTCGCACATCGACCTTCACCGGCACGTGGCCACCGACGCGATAGAACTCGCCATCGGCCAGTACCCGCAGGAGACGGGTCTGGGTGTCCGCCGGCATATCGCCGATCTCGTCGAGGAACAGCGTGCCGCCGTCCGCTTGCTCGAAGCGTCCGCGCCGCAGGTTGGCCGCGCCGGTGAAGGCGCCTTTCTCGTGGCCGAACAGCTCGGATTCCATCAGGTCTTTGGGAATCGCCGCCATGTTCAGCGCAATGAACGGCGACGCCGCGCGCGGGCTGTGCCGATGCAGGGCGTGGGCCACCAGTTCTTTACCGGTACCCGATTCGCCATTGATCAGCACGGTGATGTTGGAGTGGCTCAAGCGCCCGATGGCGCGAAACACTTCCTGCATCGCCGGCGCTTCGCCAATGATTTCCGGGGTGCGGGTCAGGGTCGGGGCGACTTCGAAACCTTGCTGTTCCTGGGCGTGCTGGTTGGCGCGCTTGACCAGGGACACCGCCTCGTCGACATCGAACGGCTTGGGCAGGTATTCGAATGCACCGCCCTGATAAGACGCGACAGCGCTGTCCAGATCGGAATGCGCCGTCATGATGATCACTGGCAGCCGTGGGTGCTGTTCGCGAATCCGTGCCAGAAGGTCCAGGCCACTGGCGCCCGGCATGCGGATGTCGGAGATGATCACATCCGGCTGCTGGCGAGCCAGGCGGCTCATCACGCCATCGGCGCTGTCGAAGCTTTGCGTGGTCATGCCTTCTTGCTGCAAGGCTTTTTCCAGGACCCAACGGATAGAACGGTCGTCATCGACGATCCACACGGTTTCACTACGGCTCATGTCGATGTGGCTCCTTGTTCCAGTGGCAGAAAGATCGAGAAAGTGGTGTGGCCTGGGTGGCTGTCACACTCGATCAGGCCCTGGTGCTGGCTGATGATGTTCTGGGTAATGGCGAGGCCCAGCCCGGTACCGTCCGGACGGCCGCTGACCATGGGAAAGAAAATGGTTTCCTGTAGTTCCGCAGGAATGCCCGGACCGTTGTCGATGATTTCGATCTTGGTCACCAGGCGATGGCGCACATGGCCGATGGTGAATTGGCGCATGGCGCGGGTGCGCAGGGTGATGCGGCCCAGGCGCAGCTCGTTCTGGCTGCTGATGGCTTGCATCGCGTTACGCACGATGTTCAGAACGGCCTGAATCATTTGTTCGCGGTCGATCAGGACGTCTGGAATGCTTGGGTCGTAGTCGCGCACCAAAGTGATGCAGCCCTGGCTTTCGGCCTCGACCAGATGGCAGACACGTTCCAGCACTTCATGGACGTTGCACATGGCCAGCGATGGCAGCTTGTTGGAGCCGAGCATGCGGTCCACGAGGTTACGCAGGCGGTCGGCTTCTTCAATGATCACGTTGGTGTAGTCGCGCAGGCTTTCTTCCGGCAGTTCGCGAGCCAGCAATTGAGCGGCACCGCGAATCCCGCCCAGCGGATTCTTGATTTCGTGGGCGAGGCCACGCACCAGCATTTTGCTGGTTTCCTGTTTCGACAGCTGCGCTTCTTCCTTGGTGATCCGCAGCAAGCGATCACGGGGATGGACTTCGAGCAGCAGCAAGGTATCGCCATTGCTCAGGATCGGCGTGACCGCGTAATCGACCGTCAAGGTCTGGCCGGTGAGGGCGGTGAGCATCGCTTCGCGCTTGGTGAACGG
Organism: Pseudomonas moorei; assembly: GCF_008801475.1. GTDB lineage: Bacteria > Pseudomonadota > Gammaproteobacteria > Pseudomonadales > Pseudomonadaceae > Aquipseudomonas > Aquipseudomonas moorei. The sequence goes on from NZ_VZPP01000005.1 coordinate 170,984, forward strand.
ATGCGCCTGCTGCACCGCCTGGCGCAAGGAGTTCAGGGCCTCGGTGGACTCGGTGAACAGCTCGCTGATGAACTGCCCATGGCTGCGCTGGCCGCTGATGGCCAGGAGCATTTCCGCGGCCGGGTTCATGTACTCGAGGCGCAGTTCGGCATCGAGCAGGATGGTCGCGGTGGTCAGATTGTCGAGTAGCAAGCGGTGTAGTGCGTCACTGATGGTCATTCAGGACCTCTTTTGGCGCATGAATAAAAAGCCGATGCGAGGAAACTGCAAAAACCAAACCAAGGCTCCGAAAAGAAGCGCCGAACCCCTGAAACAGGCGTTTGACGCTCGATTGCGTGGCGTTCTGCCAGCTTTCGCGGGTACTTTCGAACCAAAATGGGTTGGATTTCAACGTAAGTGCAACCATTCGCACCAATATAGTGCGCAAACCTGAACAAGGTTAAAAAAGCTTAGGGGGCGCGCTTCTTGGTGACGTCTAGTCCGCTGAAGACTCGATAACGGGGGCGTGAACCGGCAAGCGATCAGCATCAGGCCTTCAACGCTTGTGCACCCGTTGCACAGTGAATGTCACGGTCGGGCTTTGCTGCACGACCTCATCGCCGTCGATCACTTGTACGGCGAGACGATGCTGGCCGCGATCAATGTTCACCAGCTGCAGGACCGGTACGTTGCCTGATTGGCCGTACGGTTGATCGTCCAGCCAGAGTCTGAGCCGATGCGCTCCCTGCAGACGGGGCTTGATCAGCACGTTGACGGTGAAGGTGCCGTCGTTGGCGCGCAGGGCTTCGGTGGTGGGAAGGCCGGTGATTTTCAGTACTTCATAAGTGGTGCGAGGTTGTTCGGGGCTGCTGGCTCTGGCAGACGGTTGTGGTTCTCCCGACAGCTGGCTTTCGGCACGGTTGAGTTGTGGCAGCTCGATCGGATGAGCTTCAACGCCATCAGGTGGTTGGTTGCTGTATCCGGTGTTGCCATCGGCATCGACGTATCTGTAAATCTGAGCCATCACAGGAAAAACCAACGACAGCAGCAAAAGCATGAAAAACGGCCGCATTCAGACTCCCGGTGGACAGCGAGGATTACTCCGACAATGGAATACCTTGGCTGCCAGCATAGAACACAATAAGTTCTACCGGCTTGTCACCGGTTATTCCACGATGCGTGATGTTGACCATTTCAGCCAGCGCGTCGCCCTGTTTGAAGTGCTGGATCTGGCCATTGTCCTTGCTCTCGATCGTCAATTCGCCTGCGAGAATGTAAGCCGCGTTGGGTATCGGATGGGTATGCCAGTCGAGTGCGGTGTTGGCCGGTATCTTGAGTTTGAGCAATGACAGTTCAGGCGCGGAATCGGGGTAGCGAATGTAAGGCGTGTTGTCCCAGGAGGTGCTGGTTTGCAGCAGGATTTTACGTTCGACACCGGCCGGAGTTGATGCGGGGCTGCAGCCCTGCAACGCTATGGTCAACGTGGCGATCAGGGGTGTGAACAGGCAGGTCTTCATTCTTCCATCCATTGAGTTCAGCAAGTCGATACAGGCTACGAGCAACTCGAATGGATTGATGCCGGACGATGCTGTGAATGTCCGAGGAGAATGAGAAAACAGTTGTCGGAAACTGCCCACAAAAAAGGCCTTCCGAAGAAGGCCTCTTTTTGTCACGCCGCTTGCGCGAGCGCTACCGGATTAGCAGCTGTAGTACAGCTCGTATTCCAGTGGGTGTACGAAGGTACGAACCTTGATTTCTTCTTCGCTTTTCAGGGCGATGTAAGCGTCGATGAAGTCGTCGCTGAAAACGCCGCCTTTGGTCAGGAACGCACGACCTTTGTCCAGCTCTTCCAGGGCTTCTTTCAGGCTGCCGCAAACTTGTGGGATCTCTTTCGCCTCTTCAGGCGGCAGGTCGTAAAGGTTTTTGTCAGCTGCATCGCCAGGGTGGATCTTGTTCTGGATGCCGTCCAGGCCAGCCATCAGCAGTGCGGCGAAAGCCAGGTACGGGTTGGCAGCCGGATCCGGGAAGCGCGCTTCGATACGGCGGGCTTTCGGGCTCGACACGTAAGGAATACGGATCGAAGCGGAACGGTTGCGAGCCGAGTAGGCCAGCATTACTGGAGCTTCGAAACCTGGCACCAGACGCTTGTAGGAGTTGGTGGCCGGGTTGGTGAAGCCGTTCAGGGCCTTACCGTGCTTGATGATGCCGCCGATGAAGTACAGGGCGGTATCGGACAGGCCGGCATAGCCTTCGCCTGCGAAGGTGTTCTTGCCATCTTTCCAGATGGACATGTGTACGTGCATACCCGAGCCGTTGTCGCCGTACAGAGGCTTAGGCATGAAGGTAGCGGTACGGCCGTAGGCATCGGCAACGTTGTGCACGACGTACTTCAGGGTTTGGGTTTCGTCGGCTTTCTTCACCAGGGTGTTGAACTTGACGCCGATTTCGTTCTGGCCGGCAGTTGCCACTTCGTGGTGGTGAACTTCGACGGTCAGGCCCATTTCTTCCAGTGCGTTGCACATGGAGGTACGGATTTCGTGGTCGTGGTCGAACGGTGGAACCGGGAAGTAGCCGCCTTTGACGCCTGGACGGTGGCCCTTGTTGCCGCCTTCGATGTCCTGGTCGGACATCCAGGAACCTTGTTCGGAGTAGATCTTGAACATGGAACCGGAAATGTCGGACTTGAACTTGACCTGGTCGAAGATGAAGAACTCTGGCTCCGGGCCGGCGAATACGGTGTCACCGATACCGGTGGCTTTCAGGTGCTCTTCGGCGCGCTTGGCGATCGCACGTGGGTCGCGATCGTAGCCTTGCATGCTCGAAGGTTCGATGATGTCGCAGACCAGGATCAGGGTCGGCTCTTCGGTGAACGGGTCGAGAACGGCGGTGGAATCGTCCGGCATCAGGATCATGTCGGAGGCTTCGATGCCTTTCCAGCCAGAGATGGAAGAACCGTCGAACATCTTGCCGACTTCGAAGAAGTCTTCATCCAGCGCGTCGCGAGCCGGCATGGTCACGTGGTGCTGAGTGCCTTTGGTGTCCGTGAACCGCAGATCAATCCACTTGACGTCATGATCTTTGATGAGTTGAACCGACTTCGACATAGTGTCCTCCGGGTGGCTTAGGGCTGGTAGTGGATGCCCTTAAATGTTTGTGATGCCGGCGCGAATACTCTGCCAAGGCAACCTGCCTCACAAGGGAGCAAATTGCATGCCAGTGCCCCAGCATGGGTTTTTCGCCCCAATTTCACGCTTATAGAGGTGCAGGGCCTATAAAAGCTTGAATTCACGCCCCTTAATGTGGCGTCGAAGACGCAAAGTGACCTGTTTTGGTGCGTGCAAAACCTTCTGCACATTAACTGGTTAAACCTTGAGCAATTTCCGCTATAATCCGCGCCCCCCTTTTTCGGCTGGCCCAGCGCGCGCTGTTTTCATGAAACTAATCGTAAAAGTCTTTCCCGAGATCACCATCAAGAGCCGCCCGGTACGGATGCGTTTCATCCGCCAATTGGCCAAGAACATCCGTGCCGTGCTCCGCGATCTGGACCCGGCTGTGGTGGTGAACGGTGTGTGGGACAACCTCGAGCTGGAAACCCGTGTCAGCGACCCCAGGGTCCTGAAGGAGATGGGCGAGCGCCTGAGCTGCATGCCGGGCATCGCGCACTTCCTGCAGATCGACGAGTACCCGCTGGGCGATTTCGACGACATCGTCGAAAAGTGCAAGCAGCACTACGGTGATGCACTGGCCGGGAAGATCTTCTCGGTGCGTTGCAAGCGCGCCGGCAAGCACCCGTTCAGCTCGATCGACATCGAAAAATATGTCGGCAGCCAGTTGCGCCGTCAGTGCGGTGCCGCCGGGATCGACCTGAAAAAGCCGGAAATCGAAGTCCGCATCGAAGTTCGCGACCAACGGTTGTTCGTGATCCACAGCCAGCACAATGGCATCGGCGGTTATCCGCTGGGCGCACTGGAGCAGACGCTGGTCCTGATGTCCGGCGGTTTCGACTCCACGGTCGCTGCCTACCAGATCATGCGCCGTGGCCTGATGGCCCATTTCTGCTTCTTCAACCTTGGCGGCAGGGCCCATGAATTGGGCGTTATGGAAGTCGCGCATTTCATCTGGAAGAAGTACGGCAGCTCCCAACGCGTGTTATTTGTCAGTGTGCCGTTCGAGGAAGTGCTCGGAGAAATTCTCGGCAAAGTCGATAACAGTCATATGGGCGTAGTATTGAAGCGTATGATGTTGCGCGCTGCGTCCCGAATCGCCGATCGCCTGCACATTGATGCGCTGGTCACCGGTGAGGCGATTTCCCAGGTTTCGAGCCAGACACTGCCGAACCTGTCCGTGATCGACTGCGTGACCGACAAGCTGGTGCTGCGCCCGCTGATCGCCAGCCACAAACAGGACATCATCGACCTGGCCAACGAAATCGGCACCGCCGACTTCGCCCGGCACATGCCGGAGTACTGCGGGGTCATTTCGGTGAACCCCAAGACGGCGGCCAAGCGTCATCGCGTGGAGCACGAAGAGAAAGAATTCGACATGGCGGTGCTTGAGCGTGCGCTCGAGAACGCCAAGCTGGTGCCGATCGATCGCGTGATCGATGAATTGGGCCAGGACATACAGATTGAAGAAGTCAGCGAAGCGCTGGCCGGTCAGATCGTGATCGACATCCGCCACCCGGATGCGGCCGAGGATGACCCGCTGGAACTCGCTGGTATCGAGGTACAAACGATGCCGTTTTATGCTCTGAACGCTCGTTTCAAGGAACTGGACCCTACTCGCCAGTACCTGTTGTATTGCGACAAAGGCGTGATGAGTCGCCTGCATGCCCACCATTTGCTCAGTGAGGGGCATGCCAATGTGCGCGTTTATCGACCGAGCTAAGTGCCCGGGGCTGTTTGCCTGTGGCTTGCGTCACCGGCCCCCCGACGCCGCCGTCAAGCTGTAACGGCTTTCACGGACGCTACTGTTAATCGCTGCCACGACCTGTCAGCACACCGAATCCTCTGATCGAGATACACAAGTGATCGAAAATCTACGCAACATCGCCATCATCGCCCACGTTGACCATGGTAAAACCACCCTGGTAGACAAACTCCTGCGTCAATCCGGCACCCTGGAGCGCAACGAGCTCAACGACGAGCGCGTGATGGACTCCAACGACCAGGAAAAAGAGCGCGGTATTACCATTCTGGCGAAAAACACCGCCATCAACTGGAACGGCTACCACATCAACATCGTGGACACCCCGGGCCACGCCGACTTCGGCGGCGAAGTTGAACGCGTAATGTCGATGGTCGACTCCGTTCTGCTGCTGGTTGACGCTCAAGACGGCCCTATGCCGCAAACCCGTTTCGTGACCAAGAAGGCTTTCGAAGCCGGCCTGCGTCCAATCGTGTGCATCAACAAGGTTGACCGTCCAGGCGCGCGTCCGGACTGGGTTCTGGACCAGATCTTCGACCTGTTCGACAACCTGGGTGCCACCGAAGAACAGCTGGACTTCAAAGTCGTCTACGCCTCGGCCCTGAACGGTATTGCCGGTCTGGACCACAACGAAATGGCCGACGACATGACCCCGCTGTACCAGTCGATCGTCGACAACGTACCTGCGCCGGCCGTTGACCGTGACGGTCCGTTCCAGATGCAAATCTCCGCACTGGACTACAACAGCTTCCTGGGTGTTATCGGTGTTGGCCGTATCGCTCGTGGTCGCGTCAAGCCGAACACTCCGGTCGTGGCGATCAGCGCCGACGGCAAGAAGCGTAACGGTCGTATCCTGAAGCTGATGGGTCACCACGGTCTGCACCGTGTCGACGTTGAAGAAGCAGCTGCCGGCGACATCGTGTGCATCAGCGGTATGGACGAGTTGTTCATCTCCGACACCCTATGCCAGCTCGACACCCCGGAAGCGATGAAGCCTCTGACCGTTGACGAGCCAACCGTTTCCATGACCTTCCAGGTAAACGACTCGCCTTTCTGCGGTAAAGAAGGCAAGTTCGTGACTTCCCGTAACATCAAGGAACGTCTGGACAAAGAGCTGCTGTACAACGTTGCACTGCGCGTTGAAGAAGGCGACTCGGCTGACAAGTTCAAGGTGTCCGGCCGTGGTGAGCTGCACCTCTCGGTACTGATCGAAACCATGCGTCGCGAAGGCTTCGAAATGGCTGTAGGTCGTCCGGAAGTGATCATCCGTCTGGTTGACGGCGTGAAGCACGAACCGTACGAAAACGTGACCATCGACCTGCCGGAAGAATCCCAGGGCAAGGTGATGGAAGAGATGGGCCTGCGTAAGGGCGACCTGACCAACATGGTGCCGGATGGCAAGGGCCGTGTACGTCTGGAATACAACATCCCTGCTCGTGGTCTGATCGGTTTCCGTAACCAGTTCCTGACCCTGACCAACGGTGCTGGCATCCTGACTTCGATCTTCGACCGTTACGACGTGATGAAGTCCGGCGACATGTCCGGCCGTCAGAACGGCGTTCTGGTTTCGGTTGAAACCGGCAAGGCGCTGACCTACTCCCTGGAAACCCTGCAGGCGCGTGGCAAGCTGTTCGTTGAACACGGTCAGGAAATCTACAACGGTCAGATCGTTGGTCTGAACAGCCGTGACAACGACCTGGGCGTTAACCCTACCAAGGGCAAGAAGCTCGACAACATGCGTGCTTCGGGTAAAGACGAAACCATCGCTCTGGTTCCACCTGTTCGCTTCACCCTGGAACAGGCTCTGGAATTCATCCAGGACGACGAGCTGTGTGAAGTGACGCCTAAGTCCATCCGTCTTCGCAAGAAGATCCTGGACGAAAGCGAGCGTACCCGCGCTGCCAAGAAAGCCAAGGCATAACATTTAGCCTGGCTCAACGAAAACGCCCCCGGTCGAAAGGCCGGGGGCGTTTTTGTTTGTCTGCGGTTTGTCTGGAGCTTGTGCAGTGTTGGTGCCGCCCTCTTCGCTGGCTTGCCAGCGAAGGCGGCCGATCAGCCACCGCCAATGTCAGGCGCAATCAGAACCGCTCGATATTCCGCGAATTCCGCTCGCGCTCCACTTCCTTGGGCTTGTACGCGCAATACCCGGGCCGCGGGCCGATTTTCGGGTGATTGCGGCAGGTGTCCGGGCGCTTTTCATAAATAGTGCACAGACGGCTCTTACGATCCAGGTACAGGCAATCGTTGTTGCTCATGCGCTGAAGGGTGAAAATCTCGGACTTCTGGTTGTAGCGCTCGACGATCCCTTCCTTCTGCAGGCGCTTGGCGATGTTCTTCGGCGGGTCGCCGCGCTCGAACTCGTCGACGATGCCGATACGGATCAGATCCTTGATCTTGACCTCGACAGGCAGCGTGCAGCAGCTGGATATGCAGGAACCGCACATCGGAGCAGAGTACTTGGCCCAGGTATCGAGTCGGTCGATCTCCGCGGCGGCGATCAGGTTCGGCTTCATCATTGGTTGTTACCAGCATGCATCAGGGCGCGCGATCATACCGGGACTGGTGGATTTTTGAACAACCTTTCGCCAGATTTTTTGCGTTGGGTGGCCGATTGGCCATAAATTCGGCACGGCCCCTGCATTGATTCCGGTACACCGACAACGTATTACCGACCTAAGTCGCACTAACAGGAAAAACTGCCGAACCAGAGCCTCTACCGCCTGTCAGACCGTCTAGGCTCAGACAACTCAAAGCTCGCTCGAGGTCTTATCGATGACTCAAGAACCACTTGTTCGCGAAGCAGAGGTGGCCGCATTCCGCGACGCCGTCTTGACCAAACTCACCTACGCGGTGGGCAAAGACCCGGATCACGCTTTCGACCATGACTGGTTCGAAGCCATTGCGCTGGCGGCGCGTGATCACATGGTCGAGCACTGGATGGACCATACGCGCCAGATCTACCGCAAGGGTCAGAAGCGCGTTTACTACCTGTCCCTGGAATTCCTCATCGGCCGCTTGCTCTATGACAGCCTGAGCAACCTCGGTTTGCTGGACGTGGCGCGTGAAGCGCTGACCGAGCTGGGCGTGGACCTTGAACGCATCCGCTTGCTGGAGCCCGACGCGGCGCTCGGCAATGGCGGCCTCGGACGTTTGGCGGCGTGCTTCATGGAAAGTATGTCGACCCTGGGCATCGCCGGTCATGGCTATGGCATTCGGTACGAGCATGGCTTGTTCCGTCAGGCCATTGTCGACGGCTGGCAGCAGGAACAGACCGAACACTGGCTGGATTTCGGCAACCCCTGGGAGTTTGAGCGGCCGGAAGTGGTGTATCCGATAGGCTTCGGCGGTAGCGTCGAGACGGTCACCGATGAAAGCGGAAAATCCAGGCAAGTCTGGCACCCGGCGGAAACCGTGCGGGCCATTGCCTACGACACGCCGGTGGTCGGCTGGCGCGGGGCGAGCGTGAACACGCTGCGACTGTGGCGTGCCCGGGCCATGGAAGATCTGCACCTGGAACGTTTCAACGCCGGTGACCACCTGGGTGCAGTCGCCGAAGTGGCCCGGGCCGAAAGTATCTCCCGCGTGCTCTACCCGGCGGACAGCACCGAAGCGGGCCAGGAACTGCGCCTGCGCCAGGAATACTTCTTCGTTGCCGCGTCCCTGCAGGATTTGCTGCGCCGCCATCGCAACATGCATACCTCGGTGCTGACCCTGGGCGATCACGCGGCGATCCAGCTCAATGACACCCACCCGTCGATTGCCGTGGCCGAGCTGATGCGTCAATTGGTCGACGTCTACGACGTGGCGTGGGACGCCGCCTGGCAGGTCACGGTCGACACGCTTTCCTACACCAACCACACACTGCTGCCCGAAGCGCTGGAAACCTGGCCGGTCGGCTTGATGGAACGCATGCTGCCGCGGCACATGCAGATCATTTACCTGATCAACGCCCAACACATCGATTCGTTGCGCGCCAAAGGCATTCACGACTTCGACGTGTTGCGTGCGGTATCGCTGATCGAAGAAGACAACGGCCGCCGTGTGCGCATGGGTAACCTGGCGTTCCTCGGTTCCCACAGCGTCAATGGCGTGTCCGGGCTGCACACGCAGCTGATGCGCAAAACCGTGTTCTCCGAACTGCACAAGCTCTACCCGGACCGGATCAACAACAAGACCAATGGCATCACCTTCCGCCGCTGGCTCTATCAGGCCAACTCCGAACTGACGTCGATGCTGGTCGATGCCCTTGGCCCGGAGCTGCTGGACAACCCTGAAGATCGCTTGCTCGGTCTGGAGTCGTTCGCCGACAAGACCGCGTTCCGCAAGGCGTTTGCCGAGCAACGCCTGCACAGCAAAAAAGCCCTGGCCTACATCATTCACGAACGGCTGGGGGTGGCGGTCAACCCGGCGGCCATGTTCGACGTGCAGGTCAAACGTATCCACGAATACAAGCGGCAACTGCTCAACCTGATGCACACCGTGGCGCTCTACCAGGCGATTCGCGCCGAGCCGGAGGTCGATTGGGTACCTCGGGTGAAAATCTTTGCCGGCAAGGCGGCGGCGAGTTATCACCAGGCCAAGCTAATCATCAAACTGACCAACGACATCGCCCGGGTGGTGAACAACGACCCGACCGTGCGCGGGTTACTGAAAGTGGTGTTCCTGCCCAATTACAACGTCAGCCTGGCGGAGAGCATTATCCCGGCGGCGGATTTGTCCGAGCAGATCTCCACCGCCGGCTTCGAAGCCTCGGGCACCAGCAACATGAAATTCGGCCTGAATGGCGCATTGACCATCGGTACGCTGGACGGCGCCAACGTTGAGATGTGCGAACGCATCGGTGCCGAACACATGTTTATCTTCGGCCTCAGTGCCCAGCAGGTCGAAGCGCGCAAGCAGAACCACGAGTTCAGCGCAGTGCCGGACATCGCCGCCTCCCATCGGCTCAGCGACGTGCTGCAAGCCATTCGTGGCGGGGTGTTCTCGCCGGATGATCCGTCCCGTTACACCGGACTGATCGATTCGCTCGTGGATTACGACCGCTTCCTGGTCTGCGCCGATTTCGACTCCTACTGGAATGCGCAAATGCGTGTCGAAGCCCATTGGCATGACTCGAACGAGTGGTGGCGCTCCGCGGTGCTGAACACGGCGCGGATGGGCTGGTTTTCGTCCGACCGGACCATCCGTGAGTACGCGACGGATATCTGGAAAGCACTGGAGTAACTGTTCGTCCGGCTCGATATACTGGCGCTTCGGAAAAGATCGCAGCCTTCGGCGGCTCCTGCAGATGAATACATCGTCCTGTAGGCGCCGCCGAAGGCTGCGATTTTTTGGGGCTGGCCAGTAGGCTAGTCTTTCAGGGATCGGGCTCAAGGATATGGACCATGCAATGGATGTTCATGCTGATCGGACTGGTACTCGGCTGGCTACTCGATGAGTCATTCAGCGAGGCGCTGCTGGGCGCATTACTCGGACTGGGTATCGGCCAGGCCATTCGCGTCGCCCATCTGAGCTCCGAGGCGCAAGAGCACAAGCGCCTGCTGGAGCAGGCACGGACGGCCCTGCAAGCAGTCGAACAACGGTTGGCGGTGCTGGAGGTGTCTGGTGTCAAAGCGCCCGAAGCCAGCCAGACGATGGCCAGTGAACCCGTTATTGCCCCTGAGACCCTGCTGGATCAGAGTCCTGCCGCCACCCCGGAGCTGATCTGGGAACTCCCGCCTGAACTCGAACCGATCCCTGCTGCGGCCAGTGAAATCGGCCATGCGCAACCCGTAGATGCCTGGAAGCCCGAAACGCTTGCACGTGAACCACGGCAGCCCGTCACCCCGCGTGGCCCGAACTTCATCGACAGCGCTATTGCCCGCGCCCGCGCGTGGCTGTTGGGTGGCAACACTGTGTTGCGGGTCGGGGTGGTGTTGTTGTTCCTTGGCCTGGCCTTTTTGCTGCGTTACGCCACCGAAGGCGTGGTGGTGCCGATCGAGTTGCGCTACGCCGGCGTTGCAGCGGCGGCACTGGGGCTGCTCGGGCTGGGTTGGTGGCTGAGAAAGCGCAACACCGGTTACGCCTTGATCGTGCAGGGTACCGGGGTCGCGGTGTTGTACCTGACGGTGTTTGCCGCGATGCGCCTGCATCCATTGCTCGATCCCTCGGCAGCGTTTGGCATTCTGGTGGCAATCACCGTGTTCTCGGCCATTCTCGCCATCACCCAGGATGCCCTCGGGCTGGCTGCCGTTGCGGCACTGGGCGGGTTCGCCGCGCCGATCCTGGCCTCCACCGGCACCGGTAGTCATGTCGCGCTGTTCAGCTACTTCGCCTTGCTCAATGCCGGCATTTTCGCCATCGCCTGGTTCAAGGCCTGGCGCCTGCTGAACGTCATTGGCTTTGTCGGCACCTTCGGCATCGGTTTCGCCTGGGGCCTGCGTTCTTACACGCCGGAACTGCTGTGGAGCACCGAGCCGTTCTTGATCCTGTTTTTCCTCATGTACCTGGCCATCGGGCTGCTGTTCGCCCGACGCAAACTGCTGCAGATGAACGATGCGCCGCAGGATGGCGATCGCGATGCGCTGTTGCACTGGTCGTCGCGCAAGGGTGACTACGTTGACGGCACCTTGCTGTTCGGCCCGCCGCTGGTGGGTTTTGGTTTGCAGTTCGCGCTGGTGCAGCATCTGGAGTTCGCCGCCGCTTACAGCGCCTTGGCGCTGGGCATCCTCTACATGGGGTTGGCGCGTCTGCTGATGGGCGGACGCGCCATGTTGCTGGGAGAAACCTGCCTGGCCCTGGGGGTGATCTTTACCAGTCTGGCGATACCGCTGGGGCTGGATGCGCGCTGGACGACCGCCGCATGGGCCGTGGAAGGCGCGGGGATTTTCTGGCTTGGCTTGCGTCAGCAACGGCCGCTGGCCCGGGCCTTTGCCCTGTTGCTGCAGCTGGGGTCGGCGCTGGCTTTCCTCAGCGAGTTGCGTGACGGCGAGCGCAGTCTGCTTGACGGCGCACCGTTGGGCGCACTGCTGCTGGGCGTGGCATTGCTGTTCAGTTTCAATCAATTGCGCAAAGCCATGCCGGCGCAAACCAGGGCTTGGGAGCGCCAGGGCATGCCCGTGCTGGGCTGCCTTGGGCTGGCGTTTCTCTTTCTGCTGGCACCGCTGTTTTTCTTTGCCCATGGCACCGTAATCAGTTGGGCCCTGGCCGGGTTGCTGACGTTGTTGGTCGGCCTGCATGTGTCATCGCGGACAATGTTGTTCACTGCACTGGCCGTGCAATTGTTGGCGGGTGCGATGTTTCTCACCGCGTGGCCGTTGACCGCTGAAACGCTGCGACCCCTGGCCCATGGTGGATTCTGGGCGCCATTGTTGCTGGGGGTGGCGGCGTTGGTCGGGGCCTGGCGCATGCAAGTGGGCAATCCTGCCATGGCGCTTGATGGGCTGATCCGGCAGCGATTGTCTCCAGCGTGGCTGGCGTGGGGCGCGGCCTGGTGGGCGCTGGCTTGGGCCTGTGAAGTGCTGCGCTTTGCACCGCTGAATCTGCAAGCGACCTTGCTGCTGGCTGTCGCGGCCGTGAGCGTGGCGCTGTGGACGGTGCTGGCGCTGCGCTTGAAATGGCCATCGCTCGGGGTGCTCTGTACCTTGCTGATTCCGGCGGCCGGGCTGGTGTTGCTCGCCGCCTGGCACGCGCGTTATCACCCGGCGGCCAACTTCGGATGGCTGGTGTGGGCGGCGGTGTTCGCCGTGCATTTCATCTCCCTGCGACGTTTGGCGGCCCTGCTGCCAGCGCAGGCTGCAAGTGCCGCCCATGTGCTCGGCTGCTGGCTGTTGATCGGCGTGCTGGCCCTGGAGCTGCGTTACGGTCTGCTGCTGATGTCCGAGCAGTACAACGCCTGGCGTTGGCTGGGCTGGGCGATGCTGCCGAGCCTGTATCTGGTCTTGATGGCGTCCCCGCGCCCATGGCCGTGGCCGGTGTCGGCTTACCCTCGCGAGTACCGCGTGTACGCCGCCGCGCCGCTGGCAGGGCTGATGCTGGTCTGGTTCTGGCTGGCCAATATCATCAGCGACGGCAGCGCCGAGCCGCTGCCCTATGTGCCGCTGATCAACCCGCTGGAGCTGGGGCTGTTGTTTGCGTTGTTCGGCGTCTACGTCTGGTCGCGCAGCGCGGTGGCACAACTGGCGCTCCACCAGGGTTACGCGACCCTTGTTTCGCAACGGGTCGTCGGGGTTTCGCTGTTTGCGTTCTTCACGGCGTTGGTGATGCGCGCGGCGCACCATTGGGGCGGCGTGCCATTCGAGCTGGATGCATTGCTCGAATCCATGTTGGTGCAGGCCGGGCTGTCGATCGTCTGGACCCTGATGGCTCTGGGTCTGATGATCGGCGGCCATTTGCGCGGTCGCCGCGAAGTCTGGCTGATCGGTGCAGCGCTGATCGGTGTGGTGGTGGCCAAGCTGTTCTTTGTTGAGTTGAGTAACCGCGGCGGGCTGGCGCGGATCGTCTCGTTCATCGGCGTTGGCGTTTTGCTGCTGGTGGTGGGCTATTTCGCCCCGTTGCCACCCAAGCGCGCCGAGCCTGTGGCGGGTCCTGAAAAACCGGTCCCGGAATCCGAAGGAGTGTCGTCTTGAGGCAAAAGTTGAACCTGGGTTGGTTGGGCGCAATGGCGATGGGCGTGGCGATGATGGCTGGCGCCCAGGACAAACCGGCGGATTTCGCGACGCAGGTGCCGTTGTCCGTCAGTGGCAACGGTCCGTGGTATCGCCTTGAGCTGCCCTTGGCTGTGCAACTGAATGCCCGGCAGGCTGACTTGAGCGATGTGCGCGTGTTCAATGCCGCAGGCGATGTGCAGGCCTACGCGCTGGCTCGGGAAACCGCACAAACCGCGCAAGACCGCGTGCTCACCGAGGTGAAATGGTTCCCGCTGTATAACCGGATGGACGCCACCGAACATGCGCCGAGCGTGCGGGTGCAGTCGAGCGCCAATGGCACGCTGGTCCAGGTGCAGCCCTCCAGTCAGCTGGAGGCCGGCGAAGAAGAATTGCGTGGCTGGCTGCTCGACGCCAGCGCCATCAAGGCGCCGTTGCAGCGGTTGATCCTTGACTGGACCAGCGAGCGTGACGGTTTTCAGCGATTCAGTATCGAGGCCAGCGACGATTTGCAGCATTGGCAGCCCTGGGGCGAAGGGCAGGTCGCGCGGCTGACGTTTGCGGACGAGCAGGTCGAACAGCATGAAGTCAGCCTGCCGGGACAGCCTGCGCGCTACTTGCGCCTGTTGTGGGATACCCCGCATTCGGCTCCGACCCTCACCTCGGCGCAACTGGAGAGCGCCAGTACTCGCAGCCTGCCGCTGCCGTTGGTCTGGTCGCAAGTGTTGGCCGGCAGCAGCGTCAAGCCTGGCGAATACACCTGGCAATTGCCGATGGGGCTCAATGTCGAGCGGATACAGGTCGAGTTGAGCCAGCCCAACAGTCTGGCGCCGGTGACCTTGTCTGGCCGGCGGGACAGCAGCCTGCCGTGGCAGCCGTTGAGCAATGGTTTGCTTTATCGTCTGACGCAGAATGGTCAGGACGTGGTGCAGAACGAATTACAGCTGCCACGGCAAGTCGTGCAGCAATTGAAGCTGACCGTTGATGAGCGCGGCGGAGGTTTGGGCGCACAAGCGCCTGGCTTGAAATTCGCCGTGCGCGCCACGCAATTGGTGTTCCTGGCCCGTGGGCCCGGTCCTTACACGCTGGCGCTGGGAAATTCGGCGGTGAAGGCAGCGAATCTGCCGTTGGCCACGCTGATTCCGGATTACAGCGCAGCGAAACTGGCGACGCTGGGCAAGGCCTCGGTCGATGGCGCGGCGACCATTGCGCCGGTGGCTTCGTCCGTGCAGGCCACGTCGGGCACTGACTGGAAAAAATTTGGCCTGTGGGCGGTGTTGTTGCTGAGCGTTGTATTCCTGGCGGCGATGGCGTTCAGTCTGCTGCGCAAACCGCCCGCCAACCCATGAAGTCGGGTGCTTCGGATCCAATCGCGAGCAGGCTCGCTCCCACAAGGAAAACGCGGTACCTGTGGGAGCGGGCTTGCCCGCGATAGCGGTCGATCAGTCGACAGAAAGGCTGGGATAACCGCTACTTTTCGGCTCACACCCGGACCATTTCCATCTACGCTGAACCCCGCGCATGAACTCTCTTCGGTCGATCACGTCTGATAGGAGGAAATGCGCCCCGACTCGCGTTAAACTGCGCGGGTTTTTAGCCCCCCATTCCTCCGGAGCCTTCCATGTCCCGCGTTACCTTGAGTCGCTATTTGATTGAGCAGACCCGCAGCAACAACACTCCTGCCGATCTGCGCTTCCTGATCGAAGTGGTGGCGCGTGCCTGCAAGGAGATCAGCCACGCCGTTTCCAAAGGCGCCCTGGGTGGCGTACTGGGCAGCATGGGCACCGAAAACGTCCAGGGCGAAGTGCAGAAGAAGCTCGACGTTCTGTCCAACGAGATCCTGCTCGAAGCCAACGAATGGGGCGGTCACCTGGCCGGCATGGCGTCCGAAGAAATGGACAACGCCTACCAGATCCCGGGCAAATACCCGAAAGGCGCCTACCTGCTGGTATTCGACCCGCTGGACGGTTCGTCGAACATCGACATCAACGCGCCGGTCGGTACCATCTTCTCGGTGCTGCGTTGCCCGAGCGAATACCTGAGCCAGAACGAAGCCTTGAATGAAAAGGCCTTCCTGCAGCCAGGCACCCAGCAAGTGGCCGCCGGTTATGCCATCTACGGTCCGCAGACCATGCTGGTCCTGACCCTGGGCGACGGCGTCAAAGGCTTCACCCTGGACCGCGAAATGGGCAGCTTCGTGCTGACCCACGAAGACATCACCATTCCTGAAACCACCCAGGAATTCGCCATCAACATGTCCAATCAGCGTCACTGGGAAGCCCCGGTGCAACGCTACGTCAGCGAGTTGCTGGCAGGCGAAGAAGGTCCGCTGAAAAAGAACTACAACATGCGCTGGGTCGCGGCGATGGTGGCGGACGTGCACCGCATCCTGACACGTGGCGGTCTGTTCATGTACCCGCGCGACAGCCGCGAGCCATCGAAGCCGGGCAAACTGCGCCTGATGTACGAAGCCAACCCGATGTCGTTCCTGGTGGAACAGGCGGGCGGCGCGTCCACCGACGGCCACCAGCGCATCCTCGACATCAAGCCTGACGGCCTGCACCAGCGTGTTGCGGTGTTCCTCGGCTCGAAAGAAGAAGTTGCACGCGTCACGGCTTACCACAAGGAATAAACCATGAACGCGCCCTGGCAGCCGTTGCTCGAATGGTGGTTCGGTAAAGCCGAATCTTCCAGGGAAGTCGCGGCTGACAAGGGCAAGTTATGGTTCGGCAAGCGTGACAGCCAGGACCTCGAAGCGCGCACGCGTTTCGGGGGCCAGGTCGAGCAGGCACTGACCGGCGGTTTGACCGATTGGGCGCAATGCCCCGAAGGTTGGCTGGCGCTGGTGCTGCTACTCGATCAACTCCCGCGAATGATCTTTCGCGACTCCCCCAAGGCTTTTTCCGGTGACATCAGGGCTCAGGCGCTGGTCGCGCAGGGCATTGCTGCGGATTTCGATCGACAGTTAAGACCCATCCAGCGTGTGTTTATCTACCTGGTGTTCGAACACAGCGAGCATCTGGCGGCACAGAACGAAGGTGTTTCGCGCTACATTGATCTGTTGGCGCAGCAACCGGAAGCCGACCGCGCACTGTTTACCGATTACCTGGATTTCGCCGAGCGGCATCAGAAAGTGATTGCGCGGTTTGGACGGTTTCCGCATCGCAATGCGGTGTTGGGGCGGGAGTCTACGGCTGAGGAGTTGGCGTTTCTGTCGAAACCGGGGTCACGGTTTTAAATCTTCATTTCGGCTGATGCCTTCATCGCGGGCAAGCCCGCTCTCACAGTGATCTGGTCGGACACAGCATAGGTGTTCGCCGAAGATTCCTGTGGGAGCTGGCTTGCCAGCGATGAGGCCGGTAAGACCGGCTTAGATCCTGAAACTACCCACCAGATGCTTCAACCGCGCCGCCTGCTGCTCGAGGTCGGCACAGGCACGCAAGGTTGCCTGCAGGTTCTCCACGCCTTCCTGGTTCAGCGTGTTGATCTCGGTGATGTCGACGTTAATCGACTCGACCACTGCGGTCTGTTCTTCGGTGGCCGTGGCGACCGACTGGTTCATTCCGTCGATTTCGCCGATGCGCTGGGTCACGCTGCCCAGGCGCTCACCGGCCTGGTTGGCGATGCCGACGCTGCTTTCACTCTGGCGCTGGCTATCGGTCATGATGGTGACCGCTTCCCGCGCACCGACCTGCAGTTCTTCGATCATTTTCTGCACTTGTTGCGCCGAGTCCTGAGTGCGGTGGGCGAGGTTGCGCACTTCATCGGCCACCACCGCAAACCCGCGTCCGGCTTCACCGGCACGCGCCGCTTCGATGGCAGCGTTCAGTGCCAGCAGGTTGGTCTGCTGGGAGATGCTGGTGATCACTTCCAGAATCTGCCCGATGTTGACAGTGTTGCTGTTGAGCGTCTCGATGTTGCCGCATGAATCGCTGATCTTCGCCGAGAGCTGGTGCATCGCGCTGATGGTTTTGTCCACCACCTGCTGACCGTCTTCGGCCAGGCTACGGGCGTCGCTCGAGTGCTGGGAGGCGAGGGCGGCGTTCTGGGCGATTTCCTGGGCGGCGGCACCGAGCTGGTTGATCGCTGCGGCGACGCTGCTGGTGCGCGAGGCCTGCTGGTCGGAGTTGAACATCGACGAGTTCGAGGCGGCCACCACACGCAGCGCCACTTCGTTGACCTGGCCGGTGGCCGAGGACACTTCGATGATCGAGGTGTGAATGCGCTCGACGAAACGGTTGAATGAAAGCCCCAGTGCGCCGAATTCGTCGTGACCGTGAATGGTCAGGCGCTTGGTCAGATCCCCTTCGCCTTCGGCGATGTCGTGCATGGCGCGACCCATGGCCAGCAACGGCTGCATCAGGAAACGGATCAGCATGCCCAGCAACGCGATGATGATCACCACGGCAATCACCATGGCGATAAGCGCCGAAGTGCGGAATTCACTGAGCATCGAGAACGCGGTGTCCTGGTCGAGCACCAGTGCCACATACCAATCCGCCGAAGGCACGCCGTTGACGTGGGTGAACGAGATGAATTGTTTCTCCCCGTCTACCTCGACTTCCTTTAGGCCCGGGCTGATTTTCGGCGCCCCGTTGGGGTAGGCATCGGTCAGGTTCTTGAGCACCAGTTTGCTGTCCGGGTGGATCAGGATCTTGCCGTCGGCACTGACAATGAAGGCATGGCCATGACCACCGAAGTTCAGCGAGTTGATGATTGCGCTGACGCTGGACAGGTCGATGTCGGCGCCGGCGACGCCGATCATCTGGCCCTGGCGTTGTACCGGAGTCGCGACGGTGATTACCAGTTTTCCCGACGAGGCGGCGATGTAGGGTTCGGTGACGATGGTCTGTTGTGCGCTGTTGGCCGCCTTGTACCAGCCACGGGCGCGCGGGTCGTAGTCCGCCGCACGGTTACCGGCCGGGACCGAGAACATGACGCCGTCGGCACCGCCGAAGTAGCTCAGCTGGAAATTGCCGGTGTAGGCGGGCAGGTCAATGATCCGCTTCAGGCTGGCGGGGGCGTTGCCATCGGCGCTGACCTGTTGGGCCATCGATTGCAGCAGCTGCATGCGGCTTTCCAGCCAGGTCTGGATGTTGCTGGTGGTCAGGCTGCCGAGCTCCTGCATCGAGGCTTCGGTGTTGTTATGCAGCGTCTGACGCTGACGATAGTCGTTGAACAGGATGAAACAAGCGAATGCAACGGCCACCACGAGGGCGGCAGCCAACAAAATCTTGTGGCTGAATTTCATGTTTCTGGTCATTAAATGAGCTACCGCGGAAAGACAGATCAACAAAGGAGGCAATCCCTACGGACGTGGGTTTGCGCTGTCATGTATGTCGACTGGACGGCGCCAAAGATTAGGCGCTTTTTTGTGAAAACCGATGAAATACCCGCCTGGCAAACAACGTGGCTGTTTTTTCGCAAAAAGGCGGACGAGCGGCCCGATAAATAGGCGATTGGCCAGGGAACCAGAAAGGGGTTTTCTCTTCTAAGGTTCAGTTTGGCAGCCATGCCAATCCCTTCACCCCTGGAGTTACACCATGTCGCTGCGATCCATTGCCCTGCTTTCGTTCTGCGTGTTGCTGGCTGCCTGCAGCAAGGTCAATCAGGAAAACTATTCGAAGCTCTCGGCCGGCATGGCCAAGGCCGATGTAGAAACCTTGCTGGGCAAGCCTGCCGACTGCTCGGGCGCGCTGGGCATGTCCAGTTGCACCTGGGGTGACAAGAACAGCTTTATCAGCGTGCAGTATGCCGGTGACAAAGTGCTGATGTTTTCCGGCCAAGGCCTGAAATAAACCGGGGCTACGCGCCCACGGGAGAAAAACAATGAAGCGGTTATTGATGATGCTTTTTGCCGGCCTGGTATTGGCCGGCTGTGCCACTTCTGGCCAGGATCCGTTGGCGCCCAAGACAGCCGACAGTGTCAACCTCAAGCGTTACCAGGGCACCTGGTACGAGTTGGCGCGTATGCCGATGTATTTCCAGCGCGACTGTGCGCAATCCGAAGCCCACTACACGCTCAAACCGGATGGCAACATGGCGGTGTTGAACCGCTGCCTGACGGCGCAATGGCAATGGGAAGAGGTCAAGGGCACGGCTTATCCACAGGTGCCGGGCAAGACCGACAAATTGTGGGTCGAGTTCGATACCTGGTTTTCGAGGTTGATTCCGGGTGTTTCGAAGGGCGAGTACTGGGTGTTGTACGTCAGCGACGACTACAAGACCGCGATCGTCGGCGACCCGAGCCGTCGATACCTGTGGCTGCTATCGCGCACGCCGACCGTTGACGGTGTGGTGCGTGAAGACCTGCTGAGCAAGGCGCGTCAGCAGGGCTATGACACGACGCGGCTGATCTGGCGAGCGTCGGACACGCAGATGGCCAAGACCTCGAACTGATAGCACATGACCTTGTGGGAGCGAGCAAGCTCGCTCCCACAGGTTTTTGCGTCAGCCTAAAAGTTCGCGCAGGACCTGGGTAAAGGCGCGGTTGCTGTCTTCCTCATCGGCATGACGCCCGTCGCGCACGACCCACTGGCCGTTCACCAGCACGTCCCGCACCTGACGGTCGCCACCGGCAAACAACCAGCGGTTCAGAATCCCGTCGCCACTGGCCGTTGCCAGGTACGGGTCGTTGCC
The DNA here is from genome assembly GCF_008801475.1 of Pseudomonas moorei. Classification (GTDB taxonomy): domain Bacteria; phylum Pseudomonadota; class Gammaproteobacteria; order Pseudomonadales; family Pseudomonadaceae; genus Aquipseudomonas; species Aquipseudomonas moorei. The sequence continues at coordinate 191,152 of NZ_VZPP01000005.1, forward strand.
GTCCAGTACCAGCCAATCCGCACGCTTGCCGACTTCCAGCGCGCCGATCGGTTGCCCCAGCGCCTGGGCACCACCGTCGAGCGCCGCGTCGAACAGGGTGCGGCCAACCATGGGCTGATCCGCGCCATACAGGCGATTACGCCGTTGATCGCGCAGTCGCTGGCCGTATTCCAGCCAACGCAATTCTTCCACCACGCTCAATGACACATGGCTGTCGGAACCGATGCCCATGCGGCCGCCTTGTGCCAGGAAATCCACCGCCGGGAAAATCCCGTCGCCCAGGTTGGCTTCGGTGGTCAGGCACAGGCCGGCAATGGCGCGGCTCCTGGCCATCAGCGTGACTTCTTCCGGATTCGCGTGGGTGGCGTGGATCAGGCACCAGCGCTGATCGACTTCGGTATTTTCGTACAGCCATTGCAAGGGACGACGGCCGCTCCAGGTCAGGCAGTCGTCGACTTCTTTTTGCTGTTCGGCAATGTGGATATGCACAGGGCACTGTTTGTCGCTGGCGGCCAGCACTTCGCTGATCTGCTGCGGCGTCACCGCGCGTAACGAGTGGAAGCACAGACCCAGCGACTGCGCCGGTTGCTGCGCCAGAACCGGCTGCAGGCGCGATTGCAGCTTGAGGTAGTTCTCGGTGCTGTTGATGAAGCGGCGCTGGCCCTCGTTCGGCGTCTGGCCGCCGAAGCCGGAATGGCTGTACAGCACCGGCAGCAGGGTCAAGCCAATACCGGCGGAACGCGCGGCCTGGCTGATACGCAGGGCCAGTTCGGCCGGGTCTGCATAGGGCTGGCCGTTGTTGTCGTGGTGGACGTAATGGAATTCGGCCACCGAGGTGTAACCGGCCTTGAGCATTTCGATGTACAGCTGACGAGCGATGACACCGAGTTGTTCGGGGCTGATTTTTCCGACGAGGCGATACATCAGATCGCGCCACGTCCAGAAACTGTCATTCGGATTCCCCGCCACTTCCGCCAGTCCGGCCATGGCCCGCTGGAAGGCGTGAGAATGCAGGTTCGGCATGCCGGGCAAGAGCGGGCCGCTCAGCCGTTCGGCGCCTTCTGCATGGGAATCGGCCTGGATATGGGTCAAAACGCCATCGGCGCTGACCTCAAGACGTACATTGTTGGCCCATCCACTAGGCAGCAGCGCGCGTTCGGCAAAGAAGGCGGTCATGGTTCAGAACCCCATCGTGTGTTATTTGTATATACATATACAGACGTTTGCCTGCCCGGTAAACTCCGGCAAGCTAGCAATCTCTACTAAACCATCAAGGATTAACCGTGCCGACTCCGCCTCCAGTCTCTCCGTTGGCCGCGAACATGGGCGACAGTCCGGCGCCCTTGTATGCTCGCGTCAAACAAATGATCACCCAGCAAATCGACAGTGGAAACTGGCCGCCGCACTACCGCGTTCCGTCGGAAAGCGAGCTGGTCAATCAGCTGGGTTTCAGCCGCATGACCATCAACCGCGCCCTGCGCGAGATGACCGCTGACGGCCTGCTGGTGCGCATGCAAGGCGTCGGCACCTTCGTCGCCGAGCCGAAAAGCCAGTCCGCGCTGTTTGAAGTGCACAACATCGCCGACGAAATCGCTTCCCGCGGTCATCGCCACACTTGCAAGGTCATCACCCTTGAAGAAGAGGCCGCCGGCTCGGAACGCGCCCTGGCCCTCGACATGCGTGAAGGGCAGAAAGTCTTCCACTCGCTGATCGTGCATTTCGAAAACGATATTCCGGTGCAAATCGAAGACCGTTTCGTCAATGCGCTGGTGGCGCCGGATTACCTCAAGCAGGACTTCACCCTGCAAACGCCTTACGCCTACCTCAACCAGGTCGCGCCGCTGACCGAAGGCGAGCACGTGGTCGAAGCCATTCTGGCCGAGTCATCCGAATGCAAATTGCTGCAGATTGAAAAAGGCGAGCCGTGCCTGCTGATTCGCCGCCGTACCTGGTCTGGCCGTCAGCCGGTGACGGCCGCCCGTTTGATCCACCCTGGTTCCCGTCATCGTCTGGAAGGCCGGTTTCATAAATGAACGAGTTGAAAGTTTTACGCGCCAAAGACTACCCGCGCATGCCCTGGAAGAACGGCGGCGGCAGCACTGAAGAAATCAGCCGCGATGCCGGCACTGGCCTGGACGGCTTCGGCTGGCGCCTGTCGATTGCCGACATCGGTGAGTCGGGCGGTTTTTCCACCTTCGCCGGTTATGAGCGGATCATCACCGTGCTGCAGGGCGACGGCATGACGTTGTCGGTGGACGGTCAAAGCACGCGGCCATTGTTACCCCTCGACCCGTTCGCCTTCAGTGGCGAAAGCCAGGTGTCCTGCACGCTGCTCGGTGGAGCGATCCGCGATTTCAACCTGATCTATGCGCCGCAGCGCTACCGTGCGCGGTTGCAGTGGCTGGCCGGCGAGCAGCGGTTTTTCAGCGAGGCCAGCACACTGCTGGTGTTCAGCGTGAGCGAGCAAACTGACGTCTGCGTCGATAACCGCGTCCAGGCATTGGGCCTCCATGATTGCCTGCAGTTGGAGGCGAATGCCGGGTTGCTGGACGTCGCCATCAAGGGGCTGTGCTGCGTGATCGAACTCACGTCTCGCGGCTGATCCCGGTTACTCCCGTTCGAGGGTAAAACCTCGAACGGTTGCCTCCAGTTCACTCGACATCCCTTTCAACGCCTGGATGGTTTTCACCACGTCCTGTTGCGCCGCGACATTTTTCTCGACCCGCTGCGCCACGGTTTCCACATTGCGCGCCACGTCCTCGCTGGCTTCGCGCTGTTCCTGCAAGGCATGGGAGATCTGGCTGACGGCATTGAGTGACGCGTCGAGCACGGCCTTGACGTCATTCATCGATGCGCCGGCACTGTCGATCAGCTGTTGACCCTGAAGAACCCGCTCGCGGCCGGAATTCATGCTGCTGCTGGCTTTTCGCATGCCGCTTTGAATGGTACTCACCAGCACCACGATCTCGGCGGTGGAGCGGGTCGTGCGGGTCGCCAGCTCCCGCACTTCATCGGCCACCACGGCAAAACCGCGACCTTGCTTGCCGGCCCGCGCCGCCTCGATGGCGGCATTGAGGGCGAGCAGGTTGGTCTGTTCGGCAATGCTGTGGATCACGTCGACAATTTTCCCGATGGCGTTGGAGTGCTGGGTCAATTGGTCGATTTCACTCGACGTCTGGGTCACCAGTTGGGCGATCTGCTGCATCTCGATGATAGAGCGGTCCATGCTGGCAATGCCCAGGGCGGTGATCTGCTCGGCCTTTTGTGTGGTGTCGTGCGCCTGCGCGGCGTTCTCGGCGATGTGCGTAATGTTGGCTGACATCTGTTCCGCCGCGGCGGCTATGGAAGAGGCCGCGCCATTTTGCTCGGCCGCCTGTTTGAGGCCTTGCTCGGACGAAATGCTCAGGCTCAGGGTCGAGGACTCGATGTGCTGCGAGGCCTCGCGCACCTTGCCGATCATGCTGGCCAGGCTGCGCCGCATGGCCTCGACCGATTGCATGACGCCTGTGGATTTCGCGTTGCCAATCGCCGGATCGCCGAGCATGCCCTGGGCAATCCGTGTGCTGATACTGGCCAGCTCGTGTGGCTCGGCGCCCAGGTATCGCGTCAGCCTGGCGCCGAACAGCAGGGCGTAAAGGCTGCCAGACAACAGCGCGAAGCCCAGGACCAGGGCCATCAGCCATATATTGTCCTCGTAGAGTGCCTGACTGAGTTCGAACTGATGGCGAGCCTCTTTCAGTTGAGCGTCGGTCAGTTGCGAAAACAGTGAGGTCAGCGGGTCGATCAAGGGGTAAAGCTGATGTGCGGCGAACTGCTCCAGGCTCTGGCTGGCGGTGTTGCTGCGGTTCAGGATTGCCTGCAACCGCTGGAGCGGTACTTCGGTCGCCTGCATCAGTGGCGTGATCTCGTTGATCAGTCGAACCTCTTCATCAACCAGTTGGGTCGACAGGTAGGTGCGCCATAGCGGCTCGATTTCAAGCATCGCTTGCCGTATCTGTTGCGCCGCGTCGACGCCACTGTAAATGCCATCGCGGGCCTTGTGGATGGCGTCGACGATAGTGACGGAATACAGCTCGGAAATTTTCTTCAGGTCCTGTTGCGGGATGACCCGGTCGAGGTAAACCGTTTCCAGCCCCTGGACCGTAGCGCGCATGCCGTAAAGGCCGAGTGCGCCGATGCCGGTCAGGCTGCCCAGCAGAATGACGGCCATCAGCAAGAGGTGGGTTTTGACTTTCCATTGTTTCATTGCGCGTTCCTCGCAGGAATGACTTCAGGGGGGGTGGTCATGGAGTCGGCGAAGATCAGTGGCGGTGGAGTCGGACACTTCTGATGAGGTTGTAGGGTGTTTCTGGAATGCGCTTAATTGGGCATCACGTGTTACCGAACGCCCCAACGTGGCGCAAAACCGCGTTGCAGTAACAACGAGCACGCACTCGAAAAATCCCCGCGAAAAAAATCATCAACGCCAGAAACCCTTGATTCGTGGGCTCTCCAGCCATTTCAGAGTTTTTCTTGAATGCCCGTTCGGCAAGTTGGCCGCTTGATTGCATATGCTTGTATGTACAAGTAAAGACGTATGCGTATGAGTCGATCGAGACTCCCCGCAGCGTCCACTGATTCGCTTGTCGCGCAACGATGCGCACAGGCTGCTGCCCACCAGGGTTGGTTTGAATTGATCGCTGAGGAGTCTTTTTCGTGACTGACAATACCCAGAAACCTACTAAGTTTCGTGACGTAGAAATTCGTGCCGCGCGCGGCAACAAGCTGACCGCCAAAAGCTGGCTGACCGAAGCGCCGCTGCGCATGCTGATGAACAACCTCGACCCGGAAGTGGCCGAGAACCCGAAGGAACTGGTGGTTTACGGTGGCATCGGTCGTGCGGCGCGTAACTGGGAGTGCTACGACAAGATCGTCGAAAGCCTGACCAACCTGAACGACGACGAGACCCTGCTGGTGCAATCCGGCAAGCCGGTCGGCGTGTTCAAGACCCACGCCAACGCCCCGCGCGTACTGATCGCCAACTCCAACCTGGTGCCGCACTGGGCGAACTGGGAACACTTCAACGAACTGGACGCCAAAGGCCTGGCCATGTACGGCCAGATGACCGCCGGCAGCTGGATCTACATCGGCAGCCAGGGCATCGTCCAGGGCACCTACGAAACCTTCGTCGAAGCCGGTCGCCAGCACTACAACGACAACCTCAAAGGCAAGTGGGTCCTGACCGCCGGCCTCGGTGGCATGGGCGGCGCCCAGCCTCTGGCCGCCACCCTGGCCGGTGCCTGCTCGCTGAACATCGAATGCCAACAGGTGAGCATCGATTTCCGCCTGAAAAGCCGTTACGTCGACGAGCAAGCCAAAGACCTCGACGACGCACTGGCGCGTATCGCCAAGTACACCGCCGAAGGCAAGGCGATCTCCGTCGCGCTGCTGGGCAACGCGGCTGAAATCCTGCCGGAACTGGTCCGTCGCGGTGTGCGCCCGGACATGGTCACCGACCAGACCAGTGCCCACGATCCACTGAACGGTTACCTGCCAGCCGGCTGGACCTGGGAGCAATACCGCGCCCGCGCCAAGACCGAGCCGGCCGCCGTGATCAAAGCCGCCAAGCAGTCGATGGCCGTGCACGTCAAAGCGATGCTCGACTTCCAGAAGCAAGGCATCCCGACCTTCGACTACGGCAACAACATCCGTCAGATGGCCCAGGAAGAAGGCGTGGAAAACGCGTTCGATTTCCCAGGCTTCGTGCCGGCCTACATCCGCCCGCTGTTCTGCCGTGGCATCGGCCCGTTCCGTTGGGCGGCCCTGTCGGGCGACCCGCAAGACATCTACAAGACCGACGCCAAGGTCAAGGAACTGATCCCGGACGACGCGCACCTGCACAACTGGCTGGACATGGCGCGCGAGCGCATCAGCTTCCAGGGTCTGCCGGCCCGTATCTGCTGGGTCGGCCTGGGCCTTCGCGCCAAGCTGGGCCTGGCGTTCAACGAAATGGTGCGCAGCGGTGAATTGTCCGCGCCAATCGTCATCGGTCGCGACCACCTGGACTCCGGTTCGGTGGCCAGCCCGAACCGCGAAACCGAATCGATGCAGGACGGCTCCGACGCCGTGTCCGACTGGCCACTGCTCAACGCCCTGCTCAACACCGCAAGCGGCGCAACCTGGGTGTCCTTGCACCACGGCGGCGGCGTCGGCATGGGCTTCTCCCAGCACTCGGGCATGGTGATTGTCTGCGACGGTACCGACGAAGCGGCCGAGCGTATCGCTCGCGTGCTGCACAACGACCCGGCCACCGGTGTCATGCGTCACGCCGATGCCGGTTACCAGATCGCCATCGACTGCGCCAAGGAGCAGGGCCTGAACCTACCGATGATTACCGGTAAATAACGCAAAACCGCTTTATGTGGGAGCGAGCGGGCTCGCTCCTACAGAAAAGCAGCCTTACAGACACTCAGTGAACTACTAGAACAATCCACAGAGGTTGAACCATGGCTGTCAGCAGCGAACGTGCTGGTAACAAACCGTTGATCGAAAAGCGTTCGATCGACTACATCCCGGAGGCGGAAAGACACGGTCGTCTGTTGAGCCAGTTCACCCTGTGGATGGGTGCCAACCTGCAAATCACCGCGATTGTCACCGGGGCCCTGGCCGTGGTGTTGGGCGGTGATGTGTTCTGGTCGTTGATCGGTCTGTTGATCGGTCAACTGCTCGGCGGCGCCGTCATGGCGCTGCATGCTGCGCAAGGGCCCAAGCTTGGCCTGCCGCAGATGATTTCCAGCCGTGTGCAATTCGGCGTTTATGGCGCGGCCATCCCGATCGTGCTGGTCTGTTTGATGTACCTCGGTTTCACTGCAACGGGAACCGTGCTTTCCGGCCAGGCGCTGGGCCAGTTGTTTGGCGTCAGCGACAGTGTCGGCATTCTTCTTTTCGCCAGTGTCATCGTGCTGGTCACGGTGCTCGGATATCGAGTGATCCATTGGATCGGCCGTGTCGCCAGTGTCATTGGCGTGATCGCCTTTGTTTATCTGTTCAGCCGTCTGATGAGCCAGGTTGACGTTGGCGCGCTGTTACAAATCCGCCACTTCAGCTGGAGCAGCTTCTTGCTGGCGGTGTCGCTCGCGGCGTCCTGGCAGATCGCTTTCGGCCCATACGTGGCTGACTATTCCCGCTACTTGCCGAGCAAGATTTCCTCGGTCAAAACCTTTTTTGCCGCCGGCGCAGGTTCGGTCATTGGCGCACAGGTGGCGATGGTCCTCGGCGTGTTCGCCGCCGCCTCGGCCAACGGGCAATTCGCCGGTCACGAAGTGGCCTATATCGTGGGTCTGGGCGGTACCGGTGCCACCGCTGCGCTGCTGTACTTCAGCATCGCGTTCGGCAAGGTCACCATCTCCACGCTGAACTCCTACGGCAGCTTCATGTGCATTGCGACCATCATCAGCGGTTTCCGTGGTGATCTGAAGGTCACGCGCTTGCAGCGTCTGGTCTTCGTGCTGGTCATCGTCGGTGCTGCGACCCTGATGGCGCTGCTCGGCCAGCACTCGTTCCTCGGTGCGTTCAAGTCCTTCATCCTGTTCCTGCTGGCGTTCTTTACGCCATGGAGCGCGATCAACCTGGTGGACTACTACTGCATCACCCGCGAGCGCTATGACGTGCCGGCGCTGGCCGATCCAAATGGTCGCTACGGTCGTTGGAACGTCCTCGGAATCAGCGTTTATGTCTTCGGTGTGCTGGTGCAGTTGCCGTTCATCTCTACCAAGTTCTACACCGGTCCGCTGGTCGCAGCCCTGGGTGACGTGGATATTTCCTGGATCATCGGTCTGGCGCTGCCCGCAGCCCTGTATTACGTCTGTGCGAAAAAATGGCACGGCACCGTGCCCGATCACCTGATTCTGCCGGTCGAGCAGAACAACGTTGTACAACCTAAAACAAGTGGGGCCGGTCGCGCTGCGGCGCAGGCCTGATTGGACGTTGCCAGGGCTGGATGCCTCTTGACTGCCGTAAGCCAATTCATGATTAGGAGCGTCACAACAATGAAATCGAACAAGACCCTGCTGACTACTTTGCTTTCCATGGGCCTGCTGGCCAGCGCCGGCGCCACTCAAGCGGCGGGTTGGTGTGAGTCGGGCAAACCGGTGAAATTCGCCGGCCTGAACTGGGAAAGCGCAATGCTGCTGACCGACGTGCTGCAAGTCGTGTTGGAGAAAGGCTACGACTGCAAGACCGACAGCCTGCCGGGCAACTCCATCACCATGGAAAACGCCCTGAGCAGCAACGACATCCAGGTGTTTGCCGAAGAGTGGGTCGGCCGCAGCGAGGTCTGGAACAAGGCTGAGAAGGCCGGCAAAGTCGTCGGTGTCGGCGCTCCGATTGTCGGCGCCGTCGAAGGCTGGTACGTGCCGCGCTACGTGATCGAAGGCGACGCCAAGCGCAAGCTGGAAGCCAAGGCGCCAGACCTGAAAGCCATTGCCGACCTGGGCAAATACTCGGCGCTGTTCAAAGATGCCGAAGAGCCTTCCAAGGGCCGTTTCTACAACTGCCCGGCCGGCTGGACCTGTGAACTCGACAACAGCGAAATGCTGAAAAGCTATGGCCTGGAAAGCAGCTACACCAACTTCCGCCCTGGCACCGGCCCGGCGCTGGATGCCGCCGTGTTGTCGAGCTACAAGCGTGGCGAGCCGATCCTGTTCTACTACTGGTCGCCAACGCCGCTGATGGGCCAGGTCGACGTGGTGAAACTCGAAGAGAAGCCAGGCGTGGATAAGACGGTGAACATCAAGGTTGGCCTGTCCAAGACGTTCCACGACGAAGCCCCGGAACTGGTGACCGTGATGGAAAAGGTCAACGTGCCGATCGACCTGCTGAACCAGAACCTGGGTCGCATGACCAAGGAGCGGATCGAGTCGCCAAAACTGGCCAAGATCTTCCTGAAGGAACATCCTGAAGTCTGGCACGCATGGGTAAGCGAAGACGCTGCCAAAAAGATCGACGCGGCCTTGTAGTTTGAGCCTTTCCGACTGTCGGTAGCGGCAGTCGGATGCTTGATCGCAACCCCTTGATTGAGAGTCTCTTATGTTTCCCGAAAGCTTTACCTTTTCCATCGCCGACTGGGTCAACGGTTGGGTCGATTCGCTGGTTACCAACTACGGCGACGTGTTCCGGCACATCTCGGACACCCTGTTGTGGGCCATCGTCAATCTCGAAGGCCTGCTGCGCGCGGCGCCTTGGTGGCTGATGCTGGCCATCGTGGCGGGCGTGGCCTGGCACGCCACCCGTAAAGTCGTGACCACGGTCGTGATCGTCGGCTTGCTGTTCCTGGTGGGTGCGGTCGGCCTCTGGGACAAGTTGATGCAAACCCTGGCGCTGATGATGGTGGCGACCATCATCTCGGTGTTGATCGGCATTCCGCTGGGCATTCTCTCGGCGCGCAGCAATCGCCTGCGTTCGGTGCTGATGCCGTTGCTCGACATCATGCAGACCATGCCGAGCTTCGTGTACCTGATTCCGGTGCTGATGCTGTTCGGCCTGGGCAAGGTCCCGGCGATTTTCGCTACCGTGATCTACGCCGCGCCACCGCTGATCCGCCTGACCGACCTGGGCATTCGCCAGGTTGACGGCGAAGTGATGGAAGCGATCAACGCCTTCGGTGCCAACCGCTGGCAGCAACTGTTCGGCGTGCAACTGCCGCTGGCCCTCCCGAGCATCATGGCCGGGATCAACCAGACCACCATGATGGCCCTGTCGATGGTGGTGATTGCCTCGATGATCGGCGCCCGTGGCCTGGGTGAGGACGTGTTGGTGGGGATTCAGACCCTCAACGTCGGACGTGGCCTGGAAGCCGGTCTGGCGATCGTGATTCTGGCAGTGGTGATCGACCGCATTACACAAGCATACGGTCGCGCACGGCATGAGGTGAGCAAATGAACAAGGCAACCGTGAGCAAGATCGAAGTCAAAAACGTCTTCAAGATTTTCGGCAACCGTTCCAGGGAAGCGCTGGCCATGGTTGGCCAGGGCAAGACCAAGGATCAGGTGCTGGCGGAAACCGGCTGCGTGGTCGGCGTGAACGACCTGTCGTTGAGCATCGGCAGTGGCGAGATTTTCGTGATCATGGGCCTGTCGGGTTCCGGCAAATCCACGCTGGTACGCCACTTCAACCGCCTGATCGACCCGACCAGCGGCGCGATCCTGGTGGACGGCGTGGACATCCTGCAATACGACATGGAAGCCCTGCGCGAATTTCGCCGTCGCAAGATCAGCATGGTGTTCCAGAGCTTCGGCCTGTTGCCGCACAAGACCGTGCTGGACAACGTCGCCTACGGCCTGAAAATCCGTGGCGAGAGCAAGCAGATGTGCGCCGAGCGCGCGCTGCACTGGATCAACACCGTGGGCCTCAAGGGCTACGAAAATAAATTCCCGCATCAGCTCTCCGGCGGTATGCGTCAGCGTGTGGGCCTGGCCCGTGCCTTGGCGGCGGACACCGACATCATCTTGATGGACGAAGCCTTCAGTGCGCTTGACCCGCTGATTCGCGCCGAGATGCAGGACCAGTTGCTGGAACTGCAAAAGACCCTGCACAAGACCATCGTCTTCATCACCCACGACCTCGACGAGGCCGTGCGCATCGGCAACCGCATCGCGATCCTCAAGGACGGCCGCCTGATCCAGGTCGGCACACCGAAAGAGATCCTGCATTCGCCGGCCGATGAGTATGTCGATCGGTTCGTGCAGCGGCGGGCGGCGGTGGTTTAAGAGGTTTGTGGCGGGACCGCTTTTGTGGCGAGGGAGCTTGCTCCCGCCCAAGCGCAGCGGTCGCAAAATTATGGGGCCGCTACGCAGCCCAGCGGGAGCAAGCTCCCTCGCCACAGGTGTTATATGTCCATGGATTTTGTATGAGGCTCCAGATGTCCCAGGCTGAAAAAATCGTTATCACCGAGGCGCAGGTCCGTTGGCAGGATGTGGTCGCCGTAGCCCGTCATGGCGCACAGCTGGAGCTGTCGGCGCCGGTCTGGGCCCGGATTGAAAATGCGCAGGCCATTGTCCAGCGCATTGTCACCAGCGGCGAGCGCGCCTATGGCATCAACACCGGCCTGGGCGCGTTGTGCAACGTTTCGCTGCAGGACGAACAACTCAGCCAGTTGTCGCGTAACACCCTGCTGAGCCACGCCTGCGGTGTAGGCGCACCGCTGACCAACGAACAGACCCGCGCCATCATGTGCGCCGCGGTCGTCAACTACAGCCATGGCAAATCCGGCCTGCACCGGCAGGTGGTCGAAGCGCTGCTGGCGCTGCTCAACCGTGGTATCACCCCGCAAGTGCCTTCCCAAGGCTCGGTGGGCTACCTGACCCACATGGCCCACATCGGTATCGCCTTGCTGGGCGTCGGTAACGTGAGCTATCGCGGGCAGATCGTTTCCGCGCAGCAGGCCCTGGCTGAAGAAGGGCTGCAACCGGTCAAACTGGGTGCCAAGGATGGTCTGTGCCTGGTCAACGGCACCCCCTGCATGACAGGCCTGAGCTGCCTGGCGATTGCCGACGCCGCGCATCTGTTGCACTGGGCCGACGTGATCGGTGCGATGAGTTTTGAAGCCCAGCGTGGGCAGATCGATGCGTTCGACGCCGAGATCATCGCGCTCAAGCCGCATCCGGGCATGCAGCAGGTCGGCATCAACCTGCGGGCCTTGCTCGACGGCAGCGAAGTGATCGCCCGCAGCAAAGGCATCCGTACCCAGGACGCCCTGAGCATTCGCTCGATCCCGCAGGTGCATGGCGCGGCCCGTGACCAGCTGGTGCACGCGACCCGACAGATCGAAACCGAGCTCAACAGCGCCACCGACAACCCGCTGGTGCTGGGCACTGCGGATAACTATCGCGTCGTTTCCCAAGCCAACCCGCACGGCCAGTCCGTAGCGCTGGCGGCGGACCTGCTGGCCATCGCCATGGCGGAAATCGGCTCCATTGCCGAGCGTCGTCTGGACCGTTTGATCAACCCGCATGTCAGCGGTCTGCCAGCCTTCCTGGTGGCCAACCCGGGCGTCAACTCCGGGATGATGATCGTGCAATACGTCGCCGCGTCCTTGTGCGCGGAAAACCGCCAATTGGCGCAACCGGCAGTGCTCGACAACTACGTCACCTCGGGCCTGCAGGAAGACCACCTGAGCCTGGGCACCAACGCCGCGCTGAAGCTGCACCGCGCCCTGGAGAACTGCACGCAGATCCTTGCCATCGAGTACTTGCTGGCGGCCCAGGCCTTCGAATTCCTGAAAGAACAACGCTTCGGCGCGGGCACCGATACCGCGTGGCGCCTGCTGCGCGAACGTGTCCCGGCCTATGACCAGGACCGCTGGCTGGCGCCGGACATTGCTGCGGCAGCGGCTGTCTTGAAAGAACCGGGGTTGCTGCACAAGGCTTTGCCGAGCCTGAACTGATTTCCACATAAAACCAGCGTGCCAAGGCGCGGCTCCCCAAAAGGGAGACGCGACGGACAACGGACATCTCCGGAGCGTCTGGTTAGTTAGTAAATAACTCTCAAAAGGAGCACAAAATGACTGCGCTAAACCTGATTCCCGGTCAACTGAGCCTGGCCCAACTGCGTGATGTCTATCAGCAGCCAGTGAAACTGACCCTCGACCACAGCGCTTCGGCCCAGATCGAAGCCAGTGTCGCTTGCGTGGAACAGATCCTCGCCGAGAACCGTACCGCGTACGGCATCAACACCGGTTTCGGCCTGCTGGCCTCGACCCGCATCGCCAGCGAAGACCTGGAAAACCTTCAGCGCTCGCTGGTGCTGTCCCACGCTGCCGGTGTCGGCCAGCCGATCAGCGACGATCTGGTGCGCCTGATCATGGTGCTCAAGGTCAACAGCCTGAGCCGTGGTTTCTCCGGCATTCGCCGGGTGGTGATCGATGCGCTGATCGCCCTGATCAACGCCGAGGTTTACCCGCACATTCCGCTGAAAGGCTCGGTTGGCGCATCGGGCGACCTGGCACCTTTGGCGCACATGTCGCTGGTGCTGCTGGGTGAAGGCAAGGCGCGTTACAAAGGCGAGTGGATGGAAGCGACCGAAGCGCTGAAAGTCGCCGGTCTGACTCCGCTGACCCTGGCCGCAAAAGAAGGCCTGGCGCTGCTCAACGGCACCCAGGTGTCCACCGCGTTTGCCCTGCGCGGCCTGTTCGAAGGCGAAGACCTGTTCGCCGGTGCCCTGGCCCTGGGTGGCCTGACCGTTGAAGCGGTACTGGGCTCGCGCTCGCCGTTCGATGCGCGCATCCACGCCGCCCGTGGCCAGAAAGGCCAGATCGACGCTGCCGCTGCGTATCGCGACCTGCTGGGCCAGCGCAGCGAAGTCTCCGACTCCCACGAGAACTGCGAGAAGGTCCAGGACCCGTACTCCCTGCGCTGCCAGCCGCAAGTCATGGGCGCGTGCCTGACCCAGTTCCGCCAGGCGGCCGAAGTGCTGGCCATCGAAGCCAACGCCGTCTCGGACAACCCGCTGGTGTTCGCCGCTGAAGGCGATGTGATCTCCGGCGGTAACTTCCACGCCGAACCGGTGGCCATGGCTGCCGACAACATGGCCCTGGCCATCGCGGAAATCGGTTCCCTGAGCGAGCGTCGCATCTCGCTGATGATGGACAAGCACATGTCGCAACTGCCGCCGTTCCTGGTGGCCAACGGTGGCGTGAACTCCGGCTTCATGATCGCCCAGGTGACCGCGGCGGCACTGGCCAGCGAAAACAAGGCGCTGTCCCATCCGCATTCGGTGGACAGCCTGCCGACGTCCGCCAACCAGGAAGACCACGTTTCGATGGCCCCGGCGGCGGGCAAGCGTCTGTGGGAAATGGCCGAGAACACCCGCGGGATTCTCGCCGTGGAATGGCTGGCGGCGGTGCAGGGCCTGGACCTGCGCAACGGTCTGAAGACCTCGCCGAAACTGGAACAGGCCCGGGCGATTTTGCGTAAAGAAGTGCCGTTCTATGAGAAAGACCGTTTCTTCGCACCGGACATCAATGCAGCCACTGAATTGCTGGCGTCGCGTTGCCTGAACGAGCTGGTGTCGGCCAAGTTGCTGCCGAGCCTGTAATGGTCTTATCGCGAGCAGGCTCGCTCCCACATGGAAGGTTTATCACCTGTGGGAGGGAGCCTGCTCGCGATTCGATTTTTACGTCGAATAAAAATAATTAAGGACGAGCAATGCAGCCGCAAAGCAAAAGTTTGAAACGCGGGCTCTCTGCCCGACATATTCGCTTCATGGCGCTGGGGTCGGCTATCGGCACCGGGCTGTTTTATGGTTCTGCCTCGGCCATCCAGATGGCCGGTCCTGCGGTGCTGCTGGCCTATCTGATTGGTGGCGCGGCGGTGTTCATGGTCATGCGCGCCCTCGGTGAGATGGCGGTGCACAATCCGGTGGCCGGCTCTTTCGGTCAGTACGCCAGCACCTATTTGGGACCCATGGCGGGTTTCATCCTGGGTTGGACCTACGCGTTCGAAATGGTCATCGTCGGAATGGCCGACGTTACGGCGTTCGGCATTTACATGGGTTTCTGGTTTCCGGAAGTCGCTCGCTGGATCTGGGTACTGGGTGTCGTTTCCATCGTGGGCGGCTTGAATCTGTGCAACGTCAAAGTCTTCGGTGAAATGGAGTTCTGGCTGTCGCTGCTCAAGGTGGCGGCCATTGTTGCAATGATCCTTGGCGGTTTCGGCATCATGTTGTTCGGCATCAGCTCGGCGCCCGGCCAAGTCACCGACATCAGCAACCTCTGGAGCCAGGGTGGCTTCATGCCCAACGGTGTGGGTGGCCTGATCGCTTCATTCGCGGTGGTGATGTTTGCGTTCGGCGGTATTGAAATCATCGGTGTAACGGCCGGTGAAGCCAAAGACCCGCAGCATGTGCTGCCTCGGGCGATCAATGCCGTGCCATTGCGCATTTTGCTGTTCTACGTACTGACCATGCTCGTATTGATGTCAATCTTTCCGTGGCAGCAGATCGGCAGCCAAGGCAGCCCGTTCGTGCAGATTTTCGACAATCTGGGGATCGGCTCGGCGGCGACCATTCTCAATATTGTGGTGATCACGGCGGCGATTTCGGCCATCAACAGCGACATCTTCGGCGCCGGCCGCATGATGTTCGGTTTGGCCCAGCAAGGGCATGCCCCCAAGGGCTTCGCGAAGTTGTCGCGCAATGGCGTGCCATGGATGACAGTAGTGGTGATGAGTGGCGCGCTGCTGTTGGGCGTGTTGCTGAACTACCTGATCCCGGAAAACGTCTTTCTGTTGATTGCCTCCATCGCAACCTTTGCCACGGTGTGGGTGTGGCTGATGATCCTGGTCACCCAGGTAGCCATGCGTCGCTCCATGAGCAGCGATCAGGTCGCACAACTGAAATTCCCGGTACCGTTCTGGCCTTATGCGCCCATGGCGGCGATTGCCTTCATGCTCTTCGTCTTTGGCGTACTGGGCTATTTCCCGGACACCCAGGCGGCCCTGATCGTCGGCGCGGTCTGGATTGTTTTGCTGGTGCTGGCCTACCTGACATGGGTCAAGCCTGCGGCAGGACGGCCCGCCCTGGTCGATCAGGAACCTTCTTTTTCACATCAATAACCTAATGGAGGCCACGGATGAAAACGCTCTGGCAACACTGCCACGTCGCAACCATGGCGCAAGGCGTCTACTCGATCATCGAGGATGCGGCCATCGTGACGTCCGGTGCGCACATTGAGTGGGTTGGCCCGCGTGCTGAACTGCCGGCGGGCGAGTACCCGACGGTCAATGATTTGAACGGGGCCTGGGTGACGCCGGGCTTGATCGACTGCCACACCCACACGGTGTTCGGCGGGAACCGCAGCGGTGAGTTCGAGAAGCGTCTGCAAGGCGTCAGCTACGCGGAAATCGCCGCCAGCGGTGGTGGCATCGCCAGCACCGTGCGCGCCACCCGCGCGGCCAGCGAAGATGAGCTGTTCGCCAGCGCCGCCAAGCGTCTGAAAAGCCTGATGCGCGATGGCGTCACCAGCATCGAAATCAAATCCGGTTACGGCCTCGACCTGGCCAACGAACGCAAGATGCTGCGGGTGGCCCGCCGCCTTGGCACCGAGCTGCCGGTCAGCGTGCGCAGCACTTGCCTGGCGGCCCATGCATTGCCGCCTGAGTACGTGGATCGCGCCGACGACTACATCGATCACATCTGCGCCGAGATGCTCCCGGCCCTGGCCGCCGAAGGGCTGGTGGATGCGGTGGATGCGTTCTGCGAATACCTGGCGTTTTCCCCGGCGCAAGTCGAGCGGGTGTTCATCACCGCTCAGGAACTGGGGCTGCCGGTGAAACTGCATGCCGAGCAATTGTCGTCCCTGCACGGTTCGACCCTGGCGGCGCGTTACCACGCACTGTCCGCCGATCATCTGGAATTCATGACCGAAGACGATGCCATCGCCATGGCCAAGTCCGGTACGGTCGCGGTGCTGCTGCCCGGCGCTTTTTACTTCCTGCGCGAAACCCAATTGCCGCCGATGGACGCCCTGCGCAAGCACGGGGTGAAAATCGCCATCGCCAGCGACCTGAATCCCGGCACTTCACCGGGCCTGTCGTTGCGCCTGATGCTGAACATGGCGTGCACCTGTTTCCGCATGACCCCGGAAGAAGCGCTGGCCGGCGCCACGATTCACGCCGCCACTGCCTTGGGCATGGCCGATACCCATGGTTCGCTGGAGGTGGGCAAGGTCGCGGATTTCGTTGCCTGGCAAATCGATCGTCCGGCTGACCTGTCGTACTGGCTGGGCGGTGATCTGGAAAAACGCGTCGTGCGTCACGGCGTCGAAACAAGTCTGTAGGAGAGCAGTTGTGGATAAGGTTCTGAACTTCAAACAAGGCCGCGTGCCGCTGCTGATCAGCATGCCCCACGCTGGCGTGCGTCTGACTCCGGTGGTCGAGGCCGGGTTGATCCCGGCCGCGAAAAGCCTGCCGGACACTGACTGGCACATCCCGCAGCTCTACGATTTCGCCGCCGAACTGGGCGCCAGCACCCTGGCCGCCGAGTACTCGCGTTTCGTCATCGACCTGAACCGGCCGTCCGACGACAAGCCGTTGTACGTGGGCGCGACCACCGGTCTGTACCCGGCGACGCTGTTTGACGGTGTGCCGCTGTTCCGCGAAGGGCTGGAGCCTTCGAAAGAAGAGCGCGCGACCTACCTGGAGCAGATCTGGACGCCATACCACAGCACCTTGCAGCAGGAGCTGGCGCGTCTCAAAGCCGAGTTCGGCTATGCGCTGCTGTTCGATGCGCACTCGATTCGCTCGATCATCCCGCACCTGTTCGACGGCAAACTGCCGGACTTCAACCTCGGCACCTTCAATGGCGCCAGTTGCGATCCGCAGCTGGCGACCCGGCTGGAATCGATCTGCGCCGGACACCCGGACTACAGCCATGTGCTGAATGGTCGCTTCAAGGGCGGCCACATCACCCGGCACTACGGCAACCCGGCCGAGAACATCCATGCCGTGCAACTGGAGTTGGGCCAGTGCACGTATATGGAAGAGTTCGAGCCGTTCCGTTACCGGCCGGATCTGGCCGAGCCGACGCAGGTGGTGTTGAAGGAATTGCTGCAAGGGCTGTTGGCGTGGGGTGAAACCCACTACAAGCGCTAAAACCCTAAACAAACCTTGTGGGAGCGAGCTTGCTCGCGATAGCGGACTGACCGGCAACAGAAATGTTGAATGTCATGGCCTCATCGCGAGCAGGCTCGCTCCCACATTGGTTTGGCGTTCTTTTCAATACCTGGCAGGAACAGTCGCCGCTGTGCAAAACTCGGTCGCCACAGGTCGCTTTTACAGCTCGACTGCTGCGTAATGTTCCGGGCACGGTGCACGAAGACACCGAACCCATAACAATCCGCTGCCGCTCGAGAACGCCCTCTATGACAAGCACCAAAGGTTTGTTCACTCGCTGTCTCTCAATCCTCTGCGGTACCGCTCTCCTGAGCACCAGCGTCCTGGCCGCTGACGACGCCTCCTGCAAAGCCGTGCGCATGGGCGTGGTCAACTGGACCGACGTGATCGCCACCAGCGGCATGGCCGATGTATTGCTCAATGGCCTTGGCTATGAAAGCAAGCAAACCAGCGCCGTGCAGCAAATCATCTTCGCCGGCATTCGCGACAAGCGCCTGGACATTTTCCTCGGTTACTGGAAGCCGGCGATGGACAAGAACATCGCGCCGTTCCTGGCCGCCAATCAAGTGAAGGTCCTGGACAAGCCTAGCCTGGCCGACGCCCAGGCAACGCTCGCGGTGCCTGACTATGTCGCGGCCGCCGGTTTGAAAACCTTTGGCGATATCGCCAGGTTCAAGGATCAGCTTGGCGGCAAGATCTATGGCATCGAACCGGGCAGCGGCGCCAACACTACGATCAAGACCATGATCGAAACCAATCACTTTGGCCTCAAGGACTTCAAGCTGATCGAATCCGGCGAGGCCGGCATGCTCGCAGCCGTGCAGCGGGCAGTGAACCGCAAGGAGTTTGTGGTGTTCGTCGGCTGGACGCCGCACCCGATGAACATCAACATGAAGATCGCCTACCTGACCGGCAGCGAAGATGTCTACGGGCCGAACGAAGGGGCGGCGACCGTTTCTACCGTGACCGCTCCCGATTACGCCCAGCGCTGCCCGAACGTCAATCGGCTGTTGGAGAACCTGACCTTCACCGCCGCCCAGGAAAGTCAGTTGATGGTGCCGATCATGGAGCGCCAGACGGCGCAGGACGTTGCCAAAAAATGGCTGCGTGAACACCCGCAAGATCTTCAGCGCTGGCTGGCGGGCGTCAGCAGTTTTGATGGCAAGGATGGTGTGGCAGCGGTGCAGGCCAGTCTGAAGAACTGACAGCAGAACCTGTAGGAGCGAGCTCGCTCGCGATAAACCCGAGAACACCGCGGGGTATCAGGCTTACCGCGTTATCGTTGGCCATTATCGCGAGCAGGCTCGCTCCTACAGGGGTATACATTCCCCCCCCTGAACGGGCAGCAGACTCATGGCGCCTTATCCGCTTTCCGAACAGATGACGGCTTTCGTCGAGAAAACCGTCAGTTTCAACAGTACCGACAGCAGCCTGGCCGGCTTGCGCCAGGCCTACAGCGAGATGTGCCGGGCGTTCACCCCGGCACGTCCCGCCGGGCTCTACGTGGTGGACTTTGAATTGTCCGGTGTCCCGGTGCGGTCCTATCAACCCCCGGCTACGTCGTCGACCGGTGGTGCGCCCTGCATCCTCTATCTGCATGGTGGCGGTTGGGTAGTAGGGGACCTGGACTCCCACGACTTCATCTGTGCCGAGTTGGCATCGACACTGGGCGTGCTGGTGATTGCCGTCGACTACCGGCTGGCACCGGAGCACCCCTTTCCAGCGGCATTCGATGATTGCCTGAACGTCTGGCGCGCGTTGCGAACCGGACCCTTTCAGCTCGACCCCCAACGCACACTGGTGGCCGGCGACAGCGCCGGTGGCAATCTGGCCGCTGCACTGTGTCTGGCATTGCGTGACGTGGGCGAGCCCGTGCCGGCCGCGCAAGTGCTGATCTATCCGGGCCTCGGTGGTGATCAGGGGCTGGCTTCACGCAGCGAATGCATCGATGCCCCGTTGCTGAGCAGCAGTGATGTGGATTGCTACCACGCGCTGTATCTGCGCGGCACCCGAAACCCGGGAGCCTATGCGATGCCGTTGCTCGCCACGGATCTTCACCGATTGCCCCCAACCTTCATCGCCGTGGCGCAATTCGACCCGCTGCGCGATGACGGCGTGCGGTATGCCGAACGACTGATGGCTGCTGGCGTAGCGACGACGTTGTATTACGGCGAAGGATTGGTGCACGGTTGTTTGCGGGCGCGGGGGCAGGTTGCCGAGGTGAATAGGCTGTATGAAGCGCTGCTCGGATATCTGACGCCCAGACTCTGACTCTGCAAGGACATGCTCATTGGCGTAATTCGGGTTTATGATGCCCAACGGCAGAATAATAGAAGTCCCCCCAGGGATGACCCAGACCCCTTACGGAGCGCGCAATGCAGACTTTGTACCCGCAGATCAAACCCTACGCCCGGCATGATCTGGCTGTCGATGAAACCCATACGCTGTACGTCGACGAAAGCGGTTCACCGGAAGGATTGCCGGTCGTGTTCATCCATGGCGGCCCCGGCGCCGGGTGCGACGCCCAGAGTCGCTGCTACTTCGATCCAAATCTGTATCGCATTGTTACCTTCGACCAGCGCGGTTGCGGCCGTTCCACGCCCCACGCCAGCCTGGAAAACAACACCACCTGGGATCTGGTCGCCGACCTCGAGCGGATCCGCAAACACCTGGGCATCGAAAAATGGGTGCTGTTTGGCGGTTCCTGGGGGTCGACCCTGGCGCTGGCCTACGCGCAAACCCATCCGGAACGCGTGCATGGTCTGATCCTGCGCGGGATTTTTCTCTGCCGTCCGCAGGAAATCGAGTGGTTCTACCAGGCCGGTGCCAGCCGTCTGTTCCCCGATTACTGGCAGGACTACATCGCGCCGATCCCGCTGGACGAGCGCGACGATTTGCTCACGGCTTTCCACAAGCGCCTGACCGGCAACGATCAAATTGCCCAGATGCATGCGGCCAAGGCCTGGTCCACCTGGGAAGGCCGGACCGCGACCCTGCGTCCGAACCCGCAGGTGGTCGATCGTTTCTCCGAGCCTCAGCGCGCGCTGTCGATCGCCCGTATCGAGTGCCACTACTTCACCAACAATGCCTTCCTCGAGCCGAACCAGTTGATTCGCGACATGGGCAAAATCGCTCACTTGCCGGGGGTGATCGTCCACGGTCGTTATGACGTGATCTGCCCGCTGGACAACGCCTGGGAACTGCACCAGGCCTGGCCGAACAGCGAGCTGCAAATTATCCGTGACGCCGGTCATGCCGCCGCTGAGCCGGGGATTACCGATGCCTTGGTGCGTGCCGCCGATCAGATGGCCCGGCGCTTGCTCGACCTGACACCTGAAGAAGCATGAAGGGCCTGCTGCAGCGCGTGCGTGGGGCGCGGGTCGAGGTAGCGGGCGAGGTGGTTGGCGCAGTCGACCAGGGTTTATTGGTGCTGGTCGCCGTCGAGCCCGAGGACACTCGGGCCAGCGCCGACAAACTTCTCAATAAGCTGCTTAACTATCGAGTGTTCAGTGACGCCGAGGGCAAGATGAACCTGTCCCTGGCGGACGTGGGTGGCGGGTTGCTGCTGGTCTCGCAGTTCACCCTGGCCGCCGACACCAAGAGCGGGTTGCGCCCGAGTTTTTCGACCGCGGCCCCTCCGGCGCTGGGCGAGGAGCTTTTCGACTATCTATTAGGCAAAGCGAAACAGGTGCATGGCACTGTGGCATCAGGTAGATTCGGCGCGGATATGCAGGTGCACCTGGTCAATGATGGCCCGGTAACCTTCCTGTTACAGACGTAAAAGCGCTTGAAACACCTTTTTGCGCGGTTTTCGACTGAAAACAGGGGTGTTTCCCGATAAATACTTTGTTACCCCTGATGCGTTGTAACGCGGCCTACTAGATAATCGCGCGCTACGGGGATCAGCGTTCGTTGGTCCATTTTGACTTAGGTAGAGACTTGTCCTGAACCGTTTGGGGAATCATTTAGCCCCATCGGAGTCGGAACAATGCTCGCCAACTTGGCAAGAGTGGTTTGTATGGCCGGTTTTTTCGTATCGGAAACCGTACAGACCCTTTAACTGGCCGTTGGTTTTTTGATCTGTTTTCGGCGAGGGTTGCTCGTGATTGTTAGTCCCTGTAACGCACCAAAATTGTCTGCCAAACGGTTACGTAGCGCTCTGGTAGCGGGCTCTGCTCTGCTCACCCTGCTCAGCGCCGGCCAGCTTTGGGCCTTCAATCTGGATGATGTATCGGCCAAGGCAAAAGAACTGGCCGGGCAAAAATACGAAGCGCCTCGCAGTAACCTGCCAAACGAATTCCGCGAGATGAAATTCGCGGACTATCAGAAAATTCGTTTTCTGACGGAAAAAGCCGAATGGGCGGACCAGAAAACTCCGTTCAAGCTGTCGTTCTATCACCAGGGCATGCATTTTGATACGCCGGTGAAAATCAACGAAATCACGGCGAACGACGTCGAGGAGATCAAATACGACCCAAGTCGTTTCGACTTCGGCGACTTGAAATTCGATCCAAAAGCCACCGAGCAACTGGGTTACGCCGGTTTCCGTGTGCTGTACCCGATCAACAAGGCTGACAAGCAAGACGAAATCATGACCATGCTCGGCGCGAGTTACTTCCGCGTTGTCGGCAAAGGCCACGTCTATGGTTTGTCCGCTCGCGGCATGGCGATCGATACCGCCTTGCCATCCGGTGAGGAATTCCCGCGTTTTCGCGAATTCTGGATTCAACAGCCCAAGCCGGGCGACAAGCACCTGGTGATCTTCGCGTTGCTGGATTCGCCACGGGCGACCGGCGCCTATCGACTGATCCTTCGTCCAGGCAGCGACACCATTGTCGACGTCAAGGCGCAGATGTTCCTGCGTGACAAAGTTTCCAAGCTCGGCATTGCACCGCTGACCAGCATGTACCTGTTCGGTGCCAACCAGCCATCGAAAGTGCTGAACTACCGTCGCGAACTGCATGATTCCAGCGGTCTGTCGATCCGCGCCGGTAACGGCGAGTGGATCTGGCGTCCGCTGAACAACCCGAAACACCTGGCCGTGAGCAACTTCTCCGTCGAGAATCCGCGCGGTTTCGGTCTGCTGCAACGTGGTCGTGACTTCAGCCACTATGAAGACCTCGACGACCGCTACGACAAGCGTCCAAGCGCCTGGATCGAACCGAAAGGCGATTGGGGCAAGGGCTCCGTCGATCTGGTAGAGATTCCGACCGCCGACGAAACCAACGACAATATCGTGGCTTTCTGGAGCCCGGAAAAACTGCCGGAACCTGGCCAGCCGCTCGATGTCGCTTATCGTATGCACTGGACCATGGATGAAGCTTCGATCCACGCTCCGGACAGCGCCTGGGTCAAGCAGACCCTGCGTTCCACCGGCGATGTCAAACAGTCCAACCTGATTCGTCAGCCAGACGGTAGCGTCGCCTATCTGGTGGACTTCGAAGGCCCATCCCTGGCGGCACTGCCAGAGAATGCGGACGTTCGCAGCCAGGTGAGCGTCGGCGACAACGCCGAGCTCGTGGAAAACAGCGTGCGCTACAACCCCGAGACCAAGGGCTGGCGCCTGACCCTGCGCATGAAGATCAAGGACCCGAGCAAGTCCACCGAGATGCGTGCGGCGCTGGTTCAGAACGTCACGCCTGCCGACCTGGCCAAGACTTCGATTCCGGCCTCCAACTCCTCCGTGGCCAAGGCCGACAAGGTCGCCGCCAAGCAACAGGAGAAAACGGACAAGGAAGCCAAGCAGGCCGAGGCTACTCAGGGTGACGCCAAGCCGGTTGCAGATGCCAAGGACAAGGCCAATAAAGACGCCAAGCAGCCTGTCGCTGCCGACGCGGCCCCAGCCACACCGGAATCGGCATCGACTGAAGAAGTCCTGACCGAGACCTGGAGCTATCAGTTGCCTGCCGATGAGTAATTCACACGTACAGCCAGAGACTCTGTCCGAGTACCTGGCGCACCTGCCGATGACCGACCAGCAGCGCGCGGAACTCGCGGGCTGCCAGTCCTTCAGCGAACTGCACGAACGTCTTTCGTCCCAGGCGTTCGACGCCCCGACCGATGCCGCCCAGGCTTCGGTCGGCAAGCGCCTGACCCTGAGTACCGCCGAAGAGCTGCAAGACGCCGAAATGCTGGTGCTCGACGCCAACGGTCGGGTCTGCCTCAAGGCGACCCCGCCGATCCGTCGGACCAAGGTCGTGCCGGAACCGTGGCGCACCAATATCCTGGTGCGTGGCTGGCGCCGCCTGACCGGTCGTACCAACCCGCCCAAGCCGCCGAAGGACGAACGTGTCCTGCCGGCTGCGCGCTGGCGCACCGTCGGTTCGATCCGTCGCTACATTCTGTTGCTGCTGATGCTCGGCCAGACCATCGTCGCTGGCTGGTACATGAAAGGCATCATGCCGTACCAGGGCTGGTCGTTCGTCGACCTCAACGAAGTGTTGCATCAACCGCTGCTGCAAACCGCCACGCAAGTGCTGCCGTATGCATTGCAGACCAGCATCCTGATCCTGTTCGGCATCCTGTTCTGCTGGGTATCGGCCGGTTTCTGGACGGCACTGATGGGCTTCCTGGAGTTGCTCACCGGTCACGACAAGTACCGCATTTCCGGCGCCAGTGCCGGCAACGAGCCGATTCCGAAAGACGCGCGCACCGCACTGGTGATGCCGATCTGTAACGAAGACGTGCCCCGGGTATTCGCCGGTCTGCGCGCGACCTTCGAGTCGGTCGCGGCCACGGGTGATCTGGACCGCTTCGACTTCTTCGTCCTCAGCGACAGTAACGACGCCGATATCTGCGTCGCCGAGCAACAGGCCTGGCTGGACGTCTGCCGCGAGGCAGGGGGCTTCGGCAAGATTTTCTATCGCCGCCGCCGCCGTCGCGTCAAGCGCAAGAGCGGTAACCTCGACGACTTCTGCCGCCGTTGGGGCGGTGACTACAAGTACATGGTCGTGCTCGACGCCGACTCGGTGATGAGCGGTGAGTGCCTGACCAGTCTCGTGCGCTTGATGGAAGCCACGCCGGACGCCGGGATCATCCAGACCGCGCCTCGTGCGTCGGGCATGGACACGCTGTATGCGCGCATGCAGCAGTTCGCCACCCGCGTGTACGGTCCGCTGTTCACCGCCGGCCTGCACTTCTGGCAGTTGGGCGAATCCCACTACTGGGGCCACAACGCAATCATCCGCATGAAGCCGTTTATCGACCACTGCGCGCTGGCGCCGTTGCCCGGTAAAGGCGCGTTTTCCGGTGCGATTCTGTCCCACGACTTCGTCGAAGCCGCGCTGATGCGCCGTGCCGGTTGGGGCGTGTGGATTGCCTACGACTTGCCTGGCAGTTACGAAGAGCTGCCGCCGAACCTGCTGGACGAACTCAAGCGTGACCGTCGCTGGTGCCACGGCAACCTGATGAACTTCCGACTGTTCCTGGTCAAGGGCATGCACCCGGTGCACCGTGCGGTGTTCCTCACGGGTGTGATGTCTTACCTGTCGGCGCCGTTGTGGTTCTTCTTCCTCGTGCTGTCGACGGCGCTGCTGGCGGTCAACACGCTGATGGAGCCGCAGTACTTCCTCGAACCGCGCCAGCTTTATCCGCTGTGGCCTCAATGGCACCCGGACAAGGCCATTGCGCTGTTCTCGACCACCATCGTGCTGCTGTTCCTGCCGAAGCTGTTGAGCATCATCCTGATCTGGGCCAAGGGCGCGAAAGAGTTCGGTGGCAAGTTCAAGGTGACCCTGTCCATGTTGCTGGAGATGCTGTTCTCCATGCTGCTGGCACCGGTGCGGATGATTTTCCACACCCGTTTCGTCCTTGCCGCGTTCCTCGGCTGGGCCGCGACCTGGAACTCGCCGCAACGTGACGACGATTCCACGCCGTGGAGCGAGGCGGTAAAACGCCATGGTCCGCAAACCTTGCTCGGCTTCTTCTGGGCTTTGCTGGTGATCTGGCTGAACCCGAGCTTCCTCTGGTGGCTGGTGCCGATCGTCGGTTCGTTGATGCTGTCCATCCCGGTATCGGTGATTTCCAGCCGTGTCGGCCTGGGCCTCAAGTCCCGTGACGAGAGCCTGTTCCTGATCCCTGAGGAATACAATCCGCCGCAGGCGTTGCTGGCCACCGACCAGTACACCCACGAAAACCGCTGGCATGCACTGAATGACGGCTTTGTCCGTTCAGTGGTCGACCCGCAGCAGAACGCCCTGGCGTGCTCGCTGGCGACCTCCCGTCACCGTCAGGCGGAACCGATCGAGTGGCTGCGCGTCGAGCGGGTACGCCACGCGATGAAGGTCGGGCCTGATGGGCTGACCAACAATGAACGTGTGCAACTGTTGAGCGACCCAGTGGCATTGGCTCGCCTGCATGAGCAGGTCTGGAGCGAAGGTCACCAGGAGTGGCTGGGCGCGTGGCGCAAGTCGGTGAAGGCCGACCCTCATGCACCGCTGCTTCCGCTCAAGCCAGTGAGCATTCAGCCGCAGTTGGCCTGATGAAAAAACCCGCGAAAGCGGGTTTTTTTATGATCGTGCGCAAGCGGTGGGAACGATCAGCCGAAGGATCTTCGGGCGTAGGGCTTCCTGCGTCAGGTCCTGTACGTGCAGCGTCCTGTCGGGCGCCATCGCGGGCAAGCCTCCACACAGTGATTGGGTTGATCACACTCGACGCAAAAACTGTGGAAGCGTGACTTGCCCGCGCTGACATCACCTCGGTTCAGATCGAACCGAGGCAGATGAATCACCTCAAACCCTGAACCGCCCCACCAGCATCTGCAAATGCGTCCCCAACCGCGCCAGCTCAACACTGGACGCCGCCGTCTCCTCGCTGGCCGCCGAGGTCTGATCTGACACATCCCGCACATTCAGCACGCTACGGTTGATCTCTTCCGCCACGGCGCTTTGCTGCTCGGCAGCGGCGGCGATCTGCTGGTTCATCGCCTGGATCGCCGACACGGTGCGGGTGATGCTTTCCAGTGAGCCGCCGGCGCGGCGGGTCAGTTCGACGCTGCTGTCGGTCAGGGCGCGGCTGTTGTCCATGATGGCCGATACTTGCTGGGTACCGTTTTGCAGGCCGACGATCAGCTCTTCGATCTCTTCGGTGGACTTCTGGGTGCGTTGCGCCAGGCTGCGGACTTCGTCGGCGACCACGGCAAAACCCCGTCCGGCCTCACCCGCGCGCGCCGCTTCGATCGCTGCGTTGAGCGCCAGCAGGTTGGTTTGCTGGGCCACGGACTTGATTACATCGAGGACGCTGCCGATTTTGTCGCTTTCACGCTTGAGCTCGCCCATGGCTTCGGTGGAGTGACCCACTTCCAGGGCCAGGCGCTCGATCTGCGCGATCGCTTCACCCACTACCTTGTCACCTTCACGGGCCTGCTGATCGGCGGCGACGGCGGCCTCGGAGGCTTCTTCGGCGTTGCGCGCGACTTCCTGCACCGTGGCGGTCATTTCGTTCATGGCGGTCGCCACCTGATCGGTCTCGACCTTCTGGCTGTTGACCCCGGCGCTGGTCTGCTCGGTGACGGCGGACAGCTCTTCGGCGGCGCTGGCGATTTGCGTGACGCCATCACTGATGCCGCCGATCAGTTCGCGCAGGCCTTGGGTCATGCTCTGCATGGCGCGTTGCAGTTGGCCGAGTTCATCCTGGCGTGGGGAGTTCAGGTCGTGGGTCAAGTCGCCGCCGGCCACACGTTGGGCCACGAGCAGGGTCTGGTTCAGAGGAATGATGATCTGCCGGGTAATCGCCCAGGCGGCCAGCAGGCCGAAGGCCATGGCCAAGACGGTGGCGAGGGCCAGCATGTTCTTGGCATGGGCGACGTCGGTGTCACGGACAACGGTTTGCGAGGCGGTGAGTTTTTTACTGACGTCCAGCAGGATCTCGCCTTGGGCGGCCATGCGCTCAAGGGCTTTGGCGCTGGCGACCTGGGAATCGCGGAACTGGCTGACGGCGGCACGGTAAGCCTTCAGTGAGTCGGTCGCCTGCTTCAGGTTGGCGATGTGTTCCTCGGGCAGTTTGGCCGGCAGGCTTTCGAGGTTTTTCAGGGCGTTGTCGATGGCGTCCAGGGCTGGCTGCTCGGCCTCGCTCTTGGCGCTGTAGGTGTAGCCGCGCACCTGGAAGCGGGCCTGCTGGATCAATTTGCTCAGGTCGATGACGCTGTTGAAGGCGGTCACGCTATCGCCTTGCAGCATGAATTTTTCCACTTCGGCGACATGGGCCACGGCGTTGTCGGCGGTGGCACCGAGTTTGCTGCGGGCGTCTTCACGCTGAGCGCCGGCCTGGGTCATATCACTGAACGCGCGACGGTACTCGGCGACGGCGGCCAGTTGTTGATCGACCAGTGCCACGTCAGCGGGTTGCTCGATCAGGCTACGGGCGGTTTTCAGGTCGCTTTCGAGTTTGCTCAATTGCTCGTTGACGGCACCAGGGCCTTGTTCGCCGCGACGCATTTCGTAATCCAGGCGTGCTATGCGCAGGTCTTTGGTCACCCCGTTGATATCGGAAATGAAACCCAGCTTATCGCCACGACTGGTCACGTTGCCCAGACCGCTCCAGCCCGTGAAGGTGATCAGCAGGGTCAGCAATAACACCAGACCAAAACCGATTCCGAGTTTGCGTTTGACGCTGACGTTTCCCAGCTTATCGGCTAGCCATTGGTACATGCTGCAACTCCCCGGACCACACATTGGTTTTATGGGGGATGTATCGGCAGGCGAGTGCGATTCTGTAGGTGCGTCCGATGTATGGGGGGATGATGAACTGTAGGAGCGAGCAAGCTCCCTCCTACAGGGGCGGAATCTAGAAGAGGCGGGCCAAAAGGGCGGTGACGGCGGTTTCGACCCGCAGGATGCGCTCGCCCAGTTGCACTGGCTGCAACCCGGCCTTGCCCAGCAGGTCGATCTCGTAAGGAATCCAGCCACCCTCCGGACCAATGGCCAGGGTCACCGGTTCGCTCAGGGCGCGAGGGCAGGGCGGGTATTGGCCGGGATGGCCTACCAGGCCGAGGGTGCCTTCGACGATGGCCGGCAGGCGATCTTCGACGAACGGCTTGAAGCGCTTCTCGATCACCACTTCCGGCAGCACGCTGTCCCGGGCCTGTTCGAGGCCGAGGATCAACTGCTCGCGAATCGCTTCAGGCTCCAGGAACGGGGTCTGCCAGAAGCTCTTCTCGACGCGATAGCTGTTGACCAGCACGATCCGTGGCACACCCATGGCCGCCACGGTCTGGAACACCCTGCGCAGCATTTTGGGCCGTGGCAGGGCCAGTACCAGGGTCAATGGCAGCTTGGCGGGGGGAGGCTGGTCGAGGTTGACGCGCAATTCCGCTTCAGTGGCGTCCAGGCGCAGCACCTCGGCGGAACCCATCAGCCCGTCGATACGGCCGACACGCATGCTGTCACCGACTTCACAGCGGTGAACTTCCTGCATGTGGGTCAACCGGCGATCACGCAGGATCACCCGGTCGGCCGCAATGAAGTCGGCCGATTCGAGGAGCAGCAGGTTCACGCTTGGGTCGCTGGCGGCTGGTCGTTGTGATCGTCAGCCGGTTGGTCGTCCGGATGTTCGCCGCGCTTGCTGACCAGGCTGCCAAACAGGATGCCGATCTCGAACAGCAGCCACATCGGTACGGCCAGCAGGGTCTGCGAGAAGATGTCCGGTGGCGTCAGGATCATGCCGACCACGAAGCAGCCGATGATCACGTACGGGCGGATTTTCTTCAGGTATTTGACGTCGACCACGCCGATCCACACCAACAGCACCACGGCCACCGGAATCTCGAACGCCACGCCGAACGCGAAGAACAGCGTCATGACGAAGTCGAGGTAGCTGGTGATGTCGGTCATCATTTCCACGCCGGCCGGAGTAGCGGAGGCGAAGAATTTGAAGATCAGCGGGAACACCAGGTAATAGGCGAACGCCATGCCGGTGTAGAACAGCATGATGCTGGAGATCAGCAAGGGTACTGCAATGCGCTTTTCATGCTTGTACAGGCCTGGGGCAATGAAGCCCCAGATCTGGTGCAGAATCACCGGGATCGCCAGGAACAGCGACACCATCATCGTCAGCTTCAGCGGCGTCAGGAACGGCGACGACACGTCGGTGGCGATCATCGTCGCGCCGGCTGGCAAGTAGGCGCGCAGCGGTGTCGAGACGAAGGTGTAGATCTGCTGGGTGAAGGCGAATAACCCGGCGAAGATGATGAAAATCGCCGCTACGCAGCGCAGCAGGCGGGTACGCAACTCGGTGAGGTGCGAAACCAGCGGCATGTGCTGGTCGTTTTCAGGAAGATCGCTCATGGGGCTCGCGGCGGCAGTGTTGGGTCATGAGGAGCCGGCGCGACAGGTGCGGCGGCTGGAGCAACAGGTTCAACCGCAGGTGTCGCCACAACGGGCGCCGCTTCGGTTGTCGCGACAACGGCAGCCGGCGCAGGCGTTGGCGTCGGTGCGGCGGGTGTGTGAATCGACTGCTCACCCACGTGCTCCACCGGCGTCGGCTCCTGCTGGGTCGGCGTGAAGATCTTCCGTGCCTCCTGCTCAAGCGACAGGATGTGCTCGTTGTGCAGTTGCCGACGGATCTCGTCGGCACCGATTTCACGTTCAACTTCCTGTTTGATCGCGTTGAAGCTGCGCTTCAGACGCCCGACCCACAGGCCGGCGGTGCGCGCAGCGCCCGGCAGACGCTCGGGGCCCAGTACCAGCAGGGCGACGAGGCCGACGAGCAGCAGTTCAGAGAAGCTGATACCAAACATTAGTCTGTGCTCACGAGTCTTTGCGGATCGGCTCTTCGACTTTTTGCGCCTGCACATCGATGGTGTGCGGCTGGTTCACAGAGGCCTGTGGCTGAACGGGCGGAACCGGTTGGGCCGGAGTCGCGCTCGGGTCGGCCGGTTTTTCGTCATCGTTCATGGCTTTGCGGAAGCCCTTGATCGATTCGCCAACGTCCGTGCCGAGATTCTTCAGTTTCTTGGTGCCGAATACGAGTACCACGACAACCAGGATGACGATCCAGTGTTTCCAGTCAAAAATGCCCATGCTGCTGCTCCTCTCTAATAGTTATTCAGGCGGACGGGCGCGAGGCTTTCTCGGCGTGTCCGGACAGACCGAAGCGACGGTCCAGTTCATCGAGTACAGCCTGTGGATGCTGCCCTAGTTGGGCGAGCATGACCATGCTGTGGAACCACAAATCGGCGGTTTCGTAGATCACATCGCTGCAGTCGCCGCTGACGGCGGCATCCTTGGCGGCAATGATGGTTTCGACCGACTCTTCGCCGACTTTTTCCAGAATCTTGTTCAAGCCCTTGTGATACAGGCTGGCGACATACGAGCTATCGGCGGCGGCGCCTTTGCGCTCTTCCAGTACGGCAGCCAGGCGGGTCAGAGTGTCACTCATGTTTGTGTCCTGAGGAATAGATGGCATTGGGATCTTTCAGGACCGGGTCGACGGTTGTCCAGTCGCCGTTCTCGAAGACACGATAGAAGCAGCTCTGGCGGCCGGTATGGCAGGCGATGTCGCCGATCTGCTCGACCATCAGGATGATCACGTCAGCATCGCAGTCCAGGCGCATCTCGTGCAGGGTCTGCACGTGGCCGGACTCTTCGCCCTTGCGCCACAGCTTGCCACGGGAGCGCGACCAGTAAATGGCGCGGTTCTCGGAAGCGGTCAGCTCCAGTGCCTCACGGTTCATCCAGGCCATCATCAGGACACGCCCGGTCTTGTGATCCTGGGCAATTGCCGGCACCAGGCCATCGGCGTCCCACTTGATCTCGTCCAGCCAGTTTTTCATCTTCGACTCCGACAGCGGGCCCGACACTTCATTAGTCGAACCCAAGCGTTCAAACAGTGTGCCAGTCGTTCACGCAACTGGCTATCGGCGAACGACCAGATACAAGCCCACGGCCATCATGATGCCTGCCGGCCAATACGCCAACTGGTTCAACGGCCCGCCGGCGGCGAGAAGGGCGCCACCGGCCAGATGCGCGGTACCTAGCAGGCGCAGGAACCAGTCGTCGCGAGCTCGATGCCACGGCGGTGGCGGGTCATTGGCGTGGGGCTGGGACATGCGTTCGAGCAGGTCGCGGGCCATGTTGGCCAGGTGGGGGATCTGCTCGAACTGGCTCTGCACGTTGCCGAGCAAGGCCTTGGGACTGACCCGCTCGCGCATCCAGCGTTCCAGGAACGGCTGGGCGGTGTTCCACAGATCAAGCTCCGGGTACAACTGACGGCCCAGGCCTTCGATGTTCAGCAGGGTTTTTTGCAGTAGTACGAGTTGCGGCTGCACTTCCATGTTGAAGCGCCGCGCGGTCTGGAACAGGCGCATCAGCACCTGGCCGAAGGAAATATCCTTTAACGGTTTTTCGAAAATCGGCTCGCACACGGTACGGATCGCCGCTTCGAACTCGTTGAGCTTGGTTTCCGCCGGCACCCAGCCCGAATCGATGTGCAGTTGCGCCACGCGACGGTAATCACGCTTGAAGAACGCGAACAGGTTGCGGGCCAGGTAATCCTGGTCTTCCGGAGTCAGGCTGCCGACGATGCCGCAGTCGATCGCGATGTACTGCGGGCTCCACGGATTCACCGTGCTGACGAAGATGTTGCCGGGGTGCATGTCGGCGTGGAAGAAGCTGTCGCGGAACACTTGGGTGAAGAAAATTTCCACGCCGCGCTCGGCCAGCATTTTCATGTCGGTGCGCTGGTCGGCCAGGGTCGCCAGGTCGGTGACCTGAATGCCGTAGATGCGCTCCATCACCAGGACTTTCGGGCGGCACCAGTCCCAATAGACTTGCGGCACGTACAACAGCGGCGAACCTTCAAAGTTGCGCTTCAACTGACTGGCGTTGGCGGCTTCACGCAGCAGGTCGAGTTCGTCATAGATGGTTTTTTCATAGTCGCTGACCACGTCCACCGGGTGCAGCAGGCGCGCATCGGCCGACACTTTTTCGGCGGCGCGGGCGAGGATGAACAGCCACGCCAGGTCCTGGGCGATCACCGGTTTCAGGCCGGGACGAATCACCTTGACCACGACTTCTTCGCCGGTTTTGAGCTGTGCGGCGTGCACCTGCGCGACCGAGGCCGAGGCTAGCGGTTCGACGTCGAAACGGCTGAAGACTTCGCTGATTTTCTTGCCCAGCTGCTCTTCGATCAGCTTGACCGACAGCTGTGAATCGAACGGCGGAACGCGGTCCTGCAGCTTCATCAGCTCATCGGCGATGTCTTCGGGCAGCAAGTCACGGCGGGTGGACAAAATCTGGCCGAACTTGATGAAAATCGGCCCCAGGTCCTGCAACGCCAGGCGCAGTCGCGCGCCTCGGCTCAGGTCTAGTGTCTTGCGCGGGAACCAGCGCCATGGCAGGGCGTAGCGCAGCACCAGCAGGAACCAGGGCAGCGGCAGGGCGAACAGCAGGTCATCAAGGCGGTAGCGGATCACGACGCGCTGGATGCGCAACAAACGGCGGACGGCAAGCAGCTTCATGCGTTATCGCTTGGGTCGAGGGATCGGGAAAGGCGCTCGAAACGCGCCTCGAGACGTTCCAGATCAAGCTTGATCTGGTCCAGTTCACTGAATCGGGCTTCGGCTTCGCGCTGACCGACGAGGGTGCGCGATTCTTCGGCCAGGTATTCGCCCAGGTTCTGACCCAGGCTGGCGAACCCTTGCTGATACCAGCGGGCGCGGCTGCGCAGGTGACCACCGACCAGTTGCGTGGCGACAGGGCCGAGCCAGCGCGAGAGTTCGTACTCCCAGTCCAGCTCCAGGTCCTGAAGGATGGCCGCCAGCTCCAGCAGTACGCCGCTGTCACCCTCGAGCTCGACTTCAGGCCCATGCAGGACCGACGTCTTGTCCTTGCTCATCGCCAGTTTCAACAGGCTTGATGCCGGGGCCCGCAAGGTGCAGTCGGCGCCGGTTTCCCACTGGGAAGCCAGCATCAGGCCTTCATCGCTGGGCAGGATGAACAATTGCAATGCCGGGCTGCGGCAATCGACGGCAATTACCCTGCCGCTTAAATGCGCCAGCCGCGGCAGCGCCGTGCTGTCGAGGCGCAGCACCCGGTTCAGACCGAGTTCAACGCTGGCGAGCAGGCCGGCGAGCAGCATCAGGGCTTGATGCCGCGGTGCAGGGCGACGATGCCTGCGGTCATGTTGTGATAGGTCACGCGGTCGAAACCGGCCTCGACCATCATCGACTTCAGGGTTTCCTGATTCGGGTGCATGCGGATCGATTCGGCCAGGTAGCGATAGCTTTCCGAATCGTTGGTGATCAGCTTGCCCATCAACGGCATGAAAGCGAACGAGTAGGCATCGTAGGCTTTGGACATCAGCGCGTTGGTCGGCTTGGAGAACTCCAGCACCAGCAGGCGGCCGCCTGGCTTGAGTACACGCAGCATCGAGCGCAGGGCGTCTTCCTTGTGCGTGACGTTGCGCAGGCCGAAGGCGATGGTCACGCAGTCGAAGTGGTTGTCCGGGAACGGCAGTTTTTCCGCATCGGCCTGGACGAATTCGACGTTACCGGCCACACCCAGGTCCAGCAGGCGGTCACGACCGACCTTGAGCATGGATTCGTTGATGTCGGCCAACACCACCTGGCCGGTCGGGCCTACCAGGTGCGAGAACTTGCGGGTCAGGTCGCCGGTGCCGCCGGCGATGTCCAGCACGCGATTGCCTGTGCGTACACCCGACAGCTCGATCGCAAAACGCTTCCACAGGCGGTGCATGCCGCCCGACAGGAGGTCGTTCATCAAGTCGTACTTGGCGGCTACCGAGTGGAAAACCTCAGCGACTTTTTCCGCTTTCTGGCTTTCCGGAACGTTTTTGAAGCCGAAGTGAGTGGTGGGTTCGGCATCGCTGCCTTTGCGCTGATCAGTCATATCGCTGTCACCAAAATAGAATGCGCGACATTCTAATCCCCAAGGGATGCTTTGTCTTGGCAAGGCTGAAGGTAAGATGGATCACCCTCGGGACGTTTTGCCGCATCAGTGGTCAAGATTCACCGAACAAGCATTCATAAAGCAGGAGTCATTCGATGGCCCATATTAGTGTTGAGCGTGCCCACGGCCTGGGTAAGGAAGCGGCTCGCGAGAAGGCCGACAAGCTGGCGCAGAAACTCTCCGATCATTATGGCCTGGAGCCGCAGTGGTCTGGCGACACCCTGAACCTCAAGCGCTCGGGCGTGAAAGGTGCCGTGCACGTCAGTGAAGATTCGATCAGGGTCGATGTGGAGTTGGGCCTGATGATGTCGGCCATGAGTGGCATGATCAAATCGGAAATCGAAAAGGCGCTGGATAAAGCTCTGGTCTGATCAGGTGCTTTCCATGAAATGAGGTCCCTGTGGGAGCGGGCTTGCCCGCGATGAGGCCTGGATGACCCACCGCCATCGCGGGCAAGCCCGTTCCCACAGGTTTCGTGTTTGCTCTGCTTGCTGTTTATGTCAGTTGTTAGGGTGCCGTTTCTAATTTTTCTCCCTACTTTGTGCCAGAGCCCGACACTTTCGCGGGCAGTTCCTCAAACCTTCTGCGCGTGAGGTGCACCATGGCCAAAGTTATTTTGAAGAAAAAAATCGACGCATCGACCACCGCCCTCGGCGACGTCAAATCCTATGCCCGCAAGATCTGGCTGGCAGGCCTGGGTGCCTACACCAAGGTTGGCCAAGAGGGTAGCGATTACTTTCAAGAGTTGATCAAGGCTGGTCAAATTGTTGAAAAGAAAGGCAAAAAGGTGGTCGCTGAGAAGCTTGAAGCGGCGAATGCCGAGATCGACGAAGCCAAGAGTGAAGTGCGCACTTTCAAAGGCAGGGTCGAAGATCAACTCGACAAGGTAGAGAAGGCGTTCGACACGCGTGTCGCAAGTGCCTTGAATCGTATCGGCATTCCGTCTAAACATGACGTTGAGACACTCTCTGCTAAGCTCGATGAGCTGACGGCATTGCTCGAACGCGTCGCGCGTAAATCTTAAGGAGAACGGGATGGCTGGCAAAAAGAACACTGAAAAAGAAGGCAGCTCGTGGATCGGGAAAGTCGAAGACTACTCCCGAAAAATCTGGCTGGCGGGTTTAGGCGTGTACTCGAAGATCGACACTGACGGCAGCAAACTCTTCGATGCATTGGTTAAGGACGGCGAGAAAGCCGAGAAGCTGACCAAAAGCGCCGTTGGCAAAACTGTCGACGCCGCCAAGGACTCCGCTTCTTCGGCCAAGTCGCGCATCAGCGGCGTGAAAGACCGTGCACTGGGCAAGTGGGACGAACTGGAAGGCGCTTTCGACAAGCGTCTGAACAGCGCCATCTCGCGTCTGGGCGTACCGAGCCGCAACGAAGTCAAGGCACTGCACAGCAAGGTTGATACCTTGACCAAGCAGATCGAAAAACTCACCGGTGCCAAGGTTGCGCCTGTTGCGGCGAAAACTGCAGCAGCCAAGCCAGCAGCCAAAACCGCTGCCAAGCCACTGGCCAAAGCGGCGGCTAAACCTGCTGCCAAGCCAGCGGCGAAAACGGCCGCAGCCAAACCTGCTGCAGCCAAACCAGCAGCCAAACCGGTTGCCGCAAAAGCCGCCGCCAAGCCTGCTTCCAAACCAGCCGCCGCCAAGCCTGCGGCGAAAACCGCAGCGGCCAAGCCAGCAGCCAAACCAGCCGCAAAACCTGCCGCTGCGAAGAAGCCCGCAGTGAAAAAGCCGGCCGCTCCAAAGGCTGCCGCAGCAAAACCAGCAGTGGCTGCCGCCAAGCCAGCAACGCCGGCTGCACCGGTCAGCGCGACGAACTCCGCTACCGCACCGACCCCTGCTGTAACCCCGACTGCCGCGCCAGCACCATCGACGCCAACCAGTCAGTCCTGATTTTTTCAGGGCTCAAAAAAACGCCCGGCCTGCCAAGGTCGGGCGTTTTTGTTTGTGCATCCTTTTGAAAGGACCACAAACCCGATGTGGGAGCTTGCTCGCGATGAGGCCATCACATTCAAAAATACTGCCTACTGACACACCGCCATCGCGAGCAGGCTCGCTCCCTCAGGGATAGGTGTGATCAGCATTAATCGTGCTCTTCCAGGTACTGCATCGCGAGTTGCTCCGTCGCCACCTTGATCGGTGGCAGCAGATGCGGCGCCACCAGCATCATGATCTGGTAGACCACCAGTCGCACTTCCCCTTCGCGATCGAGAATCCGCTGGTAGTCCAGCGAAAACAGCAACGTCAGGGTGATCTGCTCCACCAGTTGCCCCAGTGCCTGGGTGTCACTGACCAATTGCCCCTGAGCTTTCAATCGCGCCAGTAACGACGCCAGCGTGCGCTTGAGTGCATTGAGCAGGTTGCGGATGCCCTTGGCCAACTTCGGCAGGCGGCCGGCCAGGTTCGACAGGTCCTGGAACAGAAACCGGTAGTGGGCCAGGCGTTCGACGATCAGGTGCAGGAACAGCCAGTAATCGTCCGGTGCCAGTTCAACATCCGATGGCGGGTCGAGCAGCGGGGTCAGCTCATTCTGGAAGCGTTCGAACAGCCCGAGAATCAGCGGCTCCTTGCCGTGGAAGTGGTAGTAGAGGTTGCCGGGGCTGATGCCCATTTCGTTGGCAACTTCCATGGTGGAAACGTTCGGTTCGCCCTTCTGATTGAACAACTGCAGGGCACATTCGAGGATGCGGTCGCGGGTTTTCATCCAGTCTTCTTAGTAATCGGGTCATGCCACGGCCGGTCGCGGCCGTGGGTCGTTGGGCGTCAGCGTACGCGCACATAAGTACCGGGCGCCGCCTCCATCGGTGGATAGTTCTGGTTGCCGAGAGCCATGTGGGTTTCCTTCAGTGCCCCCGAGCGTTCCTGAATCCAGCTCAGCCATGGGGTCCACCAGCTGCCATCGACGTGCTTGGCGTCGTAGTACCAGGCCCGTGGATCACTGCTCAGTTTGCCGTTCTCGACGTAGTTGGCTTTCGGGTTGCTCGGCGGGTTGAGGATGCTTTGCACGTGACCGCTGTTGGAAAGCACGAAGCGGCGATCGCCACCGAGCAGCAGCGTCGAGCGATACACCGCGTCCCACGGCGTGATGTGGTCATTGATACCGGCCACGCTGAAGCTGTCGACGGTGACCTTCTGCAAGTCGATTGGCGTGCCGCACACTTCCAGGCCGCCCGGGTGGGTGAGCGGGTTGTGCTTGAAGAAATCCAGCAAGTCGCCATGCAGGGCCGCCGGCAAGCGCGTGTTGTCGTTGTTCCAGTAGAGGATGTCGAACGCCGGTGGTTCTTTGCCCAGCAGGTAGTTGTTGACGAAATAGCTCCAGATCAAGTCGTTGGGGCGCATCCAGGCGAACACCTTGGCCATGTCGCGACCGTCGAGCACGCCTTTCTGGTAGGAGCGACGCTTGGCGGCTTCCAGGGTCTGTTCATCGGCGAAGAGGGTCGCTGGCGAATCCAGCTGACTGTCGAGCAGACTCACCAGATACGTCGCGCTGGAGACCCGGCGCAGTTGCCGTTTGGCTTGCAAGTGCCCCTGCAACGCAGCGATGGTCAGCCCGCCGGCGCAGGCGCCCATCAGGTTGACCTCGCGGGCACCGGTGATGGCCCGGCACACATTCATGGCTTCTTCAACCGCCTCGACGTAGGTCGACAGTCCCCATTCGCGGTGACGCACATCCGGGTTGCGCCAGCTGATCACGAAGGTTTGCAGGCTGTTCTTGAGGGCGAACTGGACGAAGCTGTTATGCGGGCTCAGGTCGAAAATGTAGTACTTGTTGATCTGCGGCGGCACCACCAGCAGCGGCTTGGAATACTGCTTTTCGCTCATCGGTTTGTACTGGATCAGCTCCAGCAATTCGTTGCGAAAGACCACGGCGCCGGTGGTGGTGGCGACGGTCTTGCCGACTTCGAACGCCTGCTTGGTGACTTGCCGGGGAAGGCCGTCGTTGTGCAGCAAGTCATCCACCAGGTGACCGATCCCGCGCACCAGGCTATTGCCGCCGGAGTTGAAGAGTTCCTTGATCGCCAGGGGATTGAGCAGGCTGTTGGACGGTGACATGGCATCATTGAGCAAGGCGAAGGCGAAATGCGCCCGGGCGCGATCGTCCGGGGTCATGTTGCTTTCATCGATCCAGTTTTTGACCTGCTTTTGCCAAGCCAGGTACGCCTGCAAGCTGCGACGGTAAAACGGGTTGAGGCTCCATGCCGGATCGGCAAAACGACTGTCCTGCGGATTGGTCGGGTACAGGGTTTCGCCGAGCAGCACGCGGCCCAGTTGTCCGCCCAGTTTCAGGGCGTGCCGGGCGCTGTGCAGCGGGTTGCGCAGGCCATGGGCGGCCACGCTGCGCAGGGTCGACATCAGATCCCGGCCGCGCAGGCCGGTAATCGCACTCTGTGCGTTGATGAACGCGGCGGGAGTGGGCAAAGAGTCCCGCGCTGGTTTGTCACGCATGAGTCAACACTCCTTCGTCTTCAGGCCAAAAACAAACAACCGAACCAGAACACCATAGACGCTGTAACGGGTTGTTGCGCGGCGCGGCGTCCTGCCGCGCATCAATGTGCGGATTAACCGCCCAATGGCGCCGGGTGCGGATGCATCACGGCGCGTTGTCGTTCTTCTTCAAGGAATTTCATGATGATCGGCGCTACCGCCTCGGCCCGGGTGATCAGGAACAGATGGCCGTCATCGATGATATGCAACTGGGCATTGGGAATTCGCCAGGCCAGCAAACGCATGTTGATCAGCGGGATCAACGGATCGTCATCGCCCGCCAGTACCAGGGTCGGCTGATTGATCCTGTGCAGCCAGTGGATGCTGGTCCAGCCGAGGCCGGCGAACAGCTGCCAGTAGTAACCGAGCTTGCCCGCCGAACGCACTTTCGCCGCATGGCTCGCAGCCAGTGTCGGGTCGCGACGGAATGAGCCGCCGTAGATCATCGGCGCAATGCGGATGACGTGCGACGGCTGAATGTAGCGCCGGGGGCTCGCCATCATCCACAGTACTTTCGGCTTGCCCGGCACCATCACCGCACCGGCCGCCGTGGCCGCCAGCACCAGTTTCTTGCAGCGCTCCGGATAGTCATAGGCGAACTGCTGGGCGAGGGCGCCGCCCCAGGACACGCCGATCACGTTGACCTGCCCGTAATCGAGGTAGTCGAGCATGCGTGCCGTCAGTTTGGCCAGGCTTGGAAAGCGATACGGCCGTCTCGGCGTCGAAGAGCCACCGACACCGGGCACGTCGAAAGCGATGACTTCGAGGTCTGGGTCCAGTGCTGCGACGAACGGGAACACCAGCTCCAGGTTGGCGCCGATGCCGTTGAAAATCAGCAGGGGCGTCAAGTGAGGCTTGCCGGGGCGTACCGCCGTGCGGAGGGTCTGGCCATCCAGGTCGACGGTACGAAATATGAACGGTTGCGGCATGCTTCTGGCCCTGTTTATGAATTCATCCCCGCCCCCTGTAGGAGCGAGCCTGCTCGCGAAAAACGTGAGGGCAACGCGTTAATTCAGACAGTACGCGTTTTCGTTAACGTCCATCGCAAGCGAGCTCGCTCCCACAGCAAGAGCGGGGTGTGTCAGTTACCGCTCGTGTACGTAAGTACCTGGGGCAGCCTCG
This sequence comes from Pseudomonas moorei, assembly GCF_008801475.1. GTDB lineage: Bacteria > Pseudomonadota > Gammaproteobacteria > Pseudomonadales > Pseudomonadaceae > Aquipseudomonas > Aquipseudomonas moorei. Next base: position 231,313 of record NZ_VZPP01000005.1, read on the forward strand.
CCCGCCGGATAAGCCTTGTTGCCCAGTTTTGTCGGCGATTTTTTCAGTTCACCCGAACGCTGGGCCTGCCAGGCCTGCCAATGCAGCCACCAGGAGTCGGTGTGCTTGGTGGAGTTTTCTTGCCACTCCTCGGCATTGGCAGCCTTTTCGGTGCTGGTCATGTAGCGGGATTTCGGATTGCCCGGCGGGTTCAGGATGCTCTGGATATGCCCGCTGCTGGACAGCACGAACTCCACATTGCCGCCAAACAGTTGCGCCGACTTGTAGCAGGACTTCCACGGGGTGATGTGGTCGTTGGTGCCGGCCAGGGAAAAGATGTCGGCTGTGACCTGCTTCAGGTCGATTGGCGTGCCGCACACTTCCAGTGCATTGGGGCGAATCAGTGGATTGTTTTTGAACATCTCGATCAGGTCGCCATGGAATGCGGCAGGCAACCGGGTGGTGTCGTTGTTCCAGAACAGGATGTCGAAAACCGGTGGCTCGTTGCCCAGCAGGTAGTTGTTGACCCAGTAGTTCCAGATCAGGTCATTGGGACGCATCCACGCAAAGACTTTTGCCATGTCGCGGCCTTCCAGCACACCGGCCTGGTATGAGTGGCGCTTGGCGGCTTCGAGGGTCTGCTCGTTGACGAACAGGGCGACGTCGCTCTCCAGCGTGGTATCGAGCACGCTGACCAGCAGGGTGAGGGCGTTGACCTTGTTCTCGCCGATCGCGGCGTAATGGCCCAGCAGGGCGGTGCAGGTGATACCGCCGGAACAGGCACCGAGCATGTTCACGTCTTTGCTGCCGGTGATGGCGGTGACCACGTCGACCGCTTCCTTGAGCGCCTCGATGTAGGTCGACAGGCCCCACTCGCGCTGTTCCTTGGTCGGGTTGCGCCAGCTGACGATGAAGGTCTGCACGTTATTGCGCAGGCAGAACCGCGCCAGACTCTTGTCCGGGCTCAGGTCGAAAACGTAGAACTTGTTGATTTGCGGCGGCACCACCAGCAGTGGGCGCTCGTGGACTTGCTCGGTAATCGGCTTGTACTGGATCAGCTCAAGTACATCGTTGCGGAAGACCACCGCACCTTCGGTCACGCCAAGGCTCTTGCCGACCTCGAACGCGCCCATGTTGACCTGGCTCGGCATGCCGCCGTTGTGCACCAGGTCCTTGGCCAGATGCGAGAGGCCGTCGAGCAGGCTCTTGCCGCCGGTTTCGAAGAAGCGTTTGACGGCCGCCGGGTTGGCCGCCGTATTGGTCGGGGCCATGGCTTCGGTCATGAGGTTGATCACGAAGTGCCCGCGTGCCGCGTCACTGGCTGTGAGATTGCTGTCATCGATCCAGTCGTGGAGTTCCTTGCGCCACGCCAGGTAGGTTTGCAGATAGCGTTTGTAGAGTGGGTTCTGGCTCCAGGCCGGATCGGCGAAGCGACGGTCATCGCTGCTCGGTTGCAGTGCGGATTTGCCGAACAGCACATTCTTGAGTTCAAGGCCGAAATGCGCAACATGCTTGGCGCTGTGCACCGGTTGTTTGATGGCCTGCCTGAGCACCATTCGAGCAGAAGCCAGTAGATCCTTTCCACGCAGCCCAACGACAGGATTCAGTCCCAAGGTGTTTTCCGAGGCCTGATACTTCAAGTCATCGTTATTCTTGATACTCATCTACGACGCTCCATTGTCCTGAGGCGAGTACCCGGGCCCTGGTTGTGCAGTCACACAGCCAATGCCAGGTACTACTGCTCGGGTGACCGTTAATTCTGCATCGCTGCTTTTAATTTCGCAGAGAACACTGCAGGGAACTTGCCAGCTCCATTGGTTACCCGAGTTTAATTTTTTTCGCAAGCAGGCCAATGACTGACCTCGCGGCCAAGCATTCAAACAGATGAAATTAGAAAATGCCCTCTAAAGAGCAAGAGGCTCAGGCTAGAGCATCAGCTTGACGACGGATTCGTTCGGATCGCGGGTTTTTCCGGCGGCTTTGAGCTCGGCAAGGTAATCCTCCCAGAGTGCGTCATAACGTCGCCCCAGCTCATAGAGGTATTCCCAGGTGAACAGGCCGCTGTCATGGCCGTCGTCGAAGGTCAATTTCAGTGCGTACTGACCGGCCGGTTCTATCTTGCTCAGGCCTACGTTGATCTTGCCAAATTGCAGGATGGGTTTGCCGTGTCCCTGGACTTCGGCGGAAGGAGAGTGCACGCGAAGGAATTCGGCGGGCAGGGTGAATTCCTCGCCGGACGCGTATTTGAGCGTCAGGGTTTTCGAGGCTTTGTGCAGTTTGATGTCGGTGGGGAGTTGGGTTGTCATGGGGCCGGTCTTCCGTCTTATTGAGGCCCTGTGTCGGCGGGTGATCCTGTGGCGAGGAAGCTTGCTTCCGCTCGGCTGCGCAGCAGTCGTAAGTCCAGAGAGTGCGGTCTTTCTGATGGACCGCATCGCTGGCTTTGGGGCCGCTTCGCGACCCAGCGGGAGCAAGCTCCCTCGCCACAGGAGCCCGCTCACACAGAATGTGACCTACAGGATATAACGGGACAGGTCTTCGTTCTGCGCCAATTCGCCGAGGTGGCTGTTGACGTAGTCAGCGTCGATCTGGATCGCCTTGTCGTCATGGGCGCTGGCCAGGTCGCCGGCGCTGAACGACACTTCTTCAAGCAGGCGCTCAAGCAGCGTGTGCAGACGACGGGCACCGATGTTTTCGGTTTTCTCGTTAACCTGCCAGGCGATCTCCGCGATGCGTTTGATGCCGCTTGGCTGGAACTCGATGGTCAGGCCTTCGGTTTTCAGCAGCGCACAGTATTGCTCGGTGAGCGACGCGTGCGGCTCGCTGAGGATGCGTTCGAAGTCTTCCGGCGACAGCGCCTTGAGCTCAACACGAATCGGCAGACGACCTTGCAGCTCGGGCACCAGGTCGCTCGGCTTGCTCAGGTGGAAAGCCCCCGAGGCGATGAACAGGATGTGGTCGGTCTTGACCATGCCCAGTTTGGTGTTGACGGTGCAACCTTCGATCAGTGGCAACAGGTCACGTTGCACGCCTTCGCGGGACACGTCGGCGCCGCCGACATTGCCGCGCTTGGCGACCTTGTCGATTTCGTCGATGAACACGATGCCGTGCTGCTCGACCGCTTCCAGCGCCTTGGCCTTCAACTCTTCATCGTTGACCAGGCGGCTGGCTTCTTCGTCGCGCACCAGTTTCAGCGCTTCCTTGACCTTGAGCTTGCGGCTCTTGCGCTTGCCTTTGCCCATGTTGGCAAACAGGCTCTGCAATTGGTTGGTCATTTCTTCCATGCCCGGAGGCGCGGAGATATCGACGCCGGTGATTTCGGCGACTTCGATTTCGATCTCTTTATCATCCAGCTGACCTTCGCGCAGGCGCTTGCGGAACAGCTGACGGGTGTTGGAATCCTGCGTCGGGGTGTCGTCGTTGCTGAAGCCCATGCGTGGCGGCGGCAGCAGGGCGTCGAGGATGCGCTCTTCAGCAGCGTCTTCGGCGCGGTGGCGAACCTTGATGATTTCCTGCTCGCGCAGCAGCTTGATCGCCGCATCAGCCAGATCACGAATGATCGATTCGACGTCGCGGCCGACGTAGCCGACTTCCGTGAACTTGGTGGCTTCGACCTTGATGAACGGCGCGTTGGCCAGTTTGGCCAGGCGACGGGCGATCTCGGTTTTACCGACACCGGTCGGGCCGATCATCAGAATGTTTTTCGGGGTGACTTCAACGCGCAGCTCTTCGGGCAGCTGCATCCGGCGCCAGCGATTGCGCAGGGCAATGGCGACGGCGCGCTTGGCATCGTCCTGGCCGATGATATGGCGATTGAGTTCGTGGACGATTTCACGGGGAGTCATGGACATAGTATTTGGCGGACCTCAAGCAAGAATGAGCCGTGGCGCGATGGCCGGAACGGGCTTATTCGGCGCAGTCCTGCTCCTCAATGGTCTGGGTGTGGTTGGTGAATACACAGATGTCGCCGGCAATACCGAGGGCGGTCTCGACGATTTCCCGGGCCGACAGGTCGGTTTTCTTCAGCAGTGCGCTGGCGGCAGCCTGGGCGTAAGCGCCACCGGAGCCCATGGCGATCAAACCATCTTCAGGTTCAACCACGTCACCGTTGCCGGTGATGATCAGCGAGGCATCTTTGTTGGCAACCGCGAGCATGGCTTCGAGGCGGCTCAGGGAGCGGTCGGTGCGCCATTCTTTGGCAAGTTCGACGGCGGCGCGAACCAGGTGGCCCTGATGCTTTTCAAGCTGGCCTTCGAAACGTTCGAAGAGGGTAAAGGCGTCAGCGGTGGCGCCGGCAAAACCGGCGATGACCTGGCCGTGGTACAGGCGGCGAACTTTTTTCGCGTTGCCTTTCATCACGGTGTTGCCAAGGGATACCTGGCCGTCGCCGCCCATGACGACTTTGCCGTGGCGGCGAACTGAAACGATGGTGGTCAAGGGAAGAGTCTCCACGCAGCGGGGCGAAAATGCCTTATGCCCACTCATATGGGGGTGGTGGAGTGGATTTCAACTGTAGGGTGGGAGAGGGGACGAGCGGTGTATTGCGATGGTGATGGGTTGCCGCTGTAACAATTGTGGCGAGGGAGCTTGCTCCCGCCTGGCTGCGAAGCAGCCACAAACCCGGTCCATGCGGTCTGTCTGATGGACCGCCATGCTGGGTTTGGGAGCGCTTCGCACTCCAGCGGGAGCAAGCTCCCTCGCCACAGGGGGCGTTATCGGCTTTGGCGTTGTTGTAACAACAAATTGCTGAAGCCGGCGCCGGCCAGTTGTTTCTGGGCGGTGGTCAGTTGTTCGCGGTTGCTGAACGGTCCGACCAGAACCCGATACCAGGTCTCGTCTTTCACTGTGCCGGATTCAACCGCCACCGCCTGGCCGAGCAGGATGATCTGCGCGCGAACCTTGTCCGCGTCAGTTTGCTTGCGGAACGAACCCGCCTGGAGGAAGAACTTGGTCACCGGCGCGGCCTTGGTGACGGGTGGCGCCGGTGGTGGCGTGATTCCCGACAGCGCCGCCTGAGCGCGGGCGGTGTCAATTTTTGCCGCTTCCGCTGGCGTAACCGGCGTTGTCGGAATCGCCGGCACTTGTGGCGTCGGCAGGGTTTTTTCCGGCACGGCATCCGGCGGCACGATGACTTCCGATTCCGGCAGCAAGGTGTAGAAGTCGTACTTCGGCTTCACCGGTTGCGTCGGGCTCGGCGGGGTCTTGTTGGCCTCGGCGATCTTGGTGGCTTTCTGCTGCTGTTGCTCCACCTTCTCGCGTTTGACCGTATCGCTGCCCTTGCCCGGCTCCAGCTTCATCAGGAATACGATGAATGCACCGACCGTCAGGCCGATGGCCATCCACAACCAGCCCGGAATCGGCTGCTTCGCTGGAGCTTGGTAACGGCTGGCGCCACGCTTGGGTGCAGGTTTTTTCTTGGCGGCCAACTTACATACGCTCCAGAGTTTCCAGGCCCAAGAGTTCCAGGCCTTGCTTGAGGGTGCGTCCGGTCAGCGCGGCGAGGCGCAGGCGGCTCTGCATTTGCGCCGGGGTATCGGCCGCAAGGATCGGGCAGTTCTCGTAGAAGCTGGAGAACAGGCCGGCGACGTCGTACAGGTAAGTGCAAAGAATGTGCGGCGTGCCTTTTTCGGACACGTTGTTCAGCACTTCACCGAATTGTGCAAGTTTTGCCGCCAGCTCGTGTTCGTGGGGCGCTTCGAGCACGATCTGGCCGTCGACTTCGCTGAAGTCCTTGCCGAGTTTGCGGAACACGCCGGCCACACGGGTGTAGGCGTACAGCAGGTACGGCGCGGTGTTGCCTTCGAAGTTCAGCATCAGGTCGAAGTTGAAGCTGTAGTCGCTGGTGCGGTGCTTGGACAGGTCGGCGTACTTCACCGCGCCGATGCCCACGACCTTGGCGATGTTGCGAAGCTCGGCTTCGGCCAGTTCCGGGTTCTTGTCCTTGACCAGGGTATAGGCGCGCTCCTGGGCTTCGGTCAGCAGGTCGATCAGCTTCACGGTGCCGCCATCGCGGGTCTTGAACGGACGGCCATCAGCGCCGTTCATGGTGCCGAAGCCCATGTGTTCCATCTCCATCGGATGGGTCACGAAGCCGGCCTTGCGTGCCACGGCGAACACTTGCTGGAAATGCAGGGCCTGACGCTGGTCAACGAAGTACAGGGCGCGATCGGCCTTGAGCTTGCCGCTGCGATAACGCACGGCCGCCAGGTCGGTGGTGGCGTAGAGGTAGCCACCATCGGCCTTGACGATGATCACCGGCAGCGGATCGCCATCGGCGTTCTTGAATTCATCGAGGAACACGCACTGGGCGCCGTTGCTTTCGACCAGCATGCCGGCGGCCTTGAGGTCGTTGACCACGTTGATCAGGTCGTCGTTGTAGGCGCTTTCGCCCATCACGTCAGCCATGGTCAGCTTGACGTTCAACAGTTCGTAGATCTTCTGGCAGTGGGACAGCGAGATGTCCTTGAACTTGGTCCACAGCGCCAGGCAGTCCGGATCGCCGGCCTGCAACTTGACCACCAGGCCACGGGCGCGGTCGGCGAACTCTTCGGATTCGTCGAAGCGTTGCTTGGCGGCGCGGTAGAAGTTTTCCAGGTCCGACAGCTCGTCGCTGGTGATCGGGTTTTCCTGCAGATAGGCCATCAACATGCCGAACTGGGTGCCCCAGTCGCCGACATGGTTCTGACGGATCACGTCGTCGCCGAGGAACTCAAGCACTCGAGCCACGCCGTCGCCGATGATGGTCGAGCGCAAGTGGCCGACGTGCATTTCCTTGGCCAGGTTCGGAGCCGACAGGTCAACCACCGTGCGTTGCACCGGGCCGGCCTTGCGTACGCCGATGTGCTCATCGGCCAGGGCGGCGTCCAGGCGGGTCGCCAGGGCCTGGGTGTTCTGGAAGAAGTTGAGGAAGCCGGGGCCGGCGATTTCGGCCTTGGAGACATTTTCGTCAGCCGGCAGCGCGGCGATGATTTTCTCGGCCAGGTCACGCGGCTTCATGCCCGCAGGCTTGGCCAGCATCATGGCGATGTTGCTGGCGAAGTCGCCGTTCTTCTTGTCGCGAGAGTTTTCCACCTGGATCGCCGGCGTCAGGCCTTCAGGCAACACACCTTCGTTGACGAGTTGGGTGATGGCTTGTTGGATCAGCTGGCGAATGGTGTCTTTCATGGTCTTCTCTTTCGACCGCTGGCGCGGCGGCGCATCGTGCGCTGGTGGAAAAACTGGGCATTATCCGTGGCGAAGACGGGCTTGCCAACCTTAGCAGGCAGGATGTGGATGTGTGGTGACAATTCGACCAGCTTTCGCTGGCAAGCCAGCTCCTGCAATGACGCGATGTGCCCCTGTAGGGGCTGGCTTGCCAGCGAAGGCAGTCGCCCCATCAATACAAATCCACAGGGTCAACATCCAGCGACCAGCGCACCGCCCGCCCGCTTGGCATCTGCTCCAGCACCAGCAGCCAACTGGCAAGCAAGCGATGCAGCGGCGCCCGCGCGGTGGCCTGCAACAATAGTTGTGCGCGATAGCGCCCGGCGCGGCGTTCCATGGGTGCCGGTACCGGCCCCAGCAATTCGATTCCGGTCAAACCCTGTTCGGCCAGCAAGCGTTCGGCCTCGCTGCACGCCTCGTCGAGAAATCCTTCGGCCTGTCCAGGCTTGTGCGCTTCGGCCCGCAGCAGTGCCAGGTGCGCAAACGGCGGCAGGCCAGCCGCGCGGCGTTCACTCAAGGCTTGCTCGGCAAAGGCGAAATAACCTTGTTCGGTCAATTGCACCAGCAACGGGTGATCGGCCAAATGCGTCTGGATGATCACCTTGCCCGGCTCTTCGGCACGTCCCGCACGCCCGGCGACCTGGACAATCAGCTGGGCCATGCGCTCGCTGGCACGGAAGTCACCGGAAAACAGCCCGCCGTCGGCGTCGAGAATCGACACCAGGGTCACCCGTGGAAAGTGGTGCCCTTTGGCAAGCATTTGCGTGCCCACCAGGATGCAGGGCTGGCCTTTCTGGATGGTCGCGAATAACTGATTCATTGCGTCTTTGCGCGAAGTGCTGTCGCGGTCGACCCGCAAAACCGGGTAGTCGGGGAACAGAATCCCCAAGCGCTCTTCGGCCCGCTCAGTGCCCGCCCCCACCGGACGCAAATCGACCTTGTTGCATTTCGGGCACTGGCGCGGCACCCGCTCGACGTAGCCGCAATGGTGGCAGCGCAACTCGCCGTGGCGCTGGTGCACGGTCATCCGCGCATCGCAGCGCTGGCATTCGGACATCCAGCCGCAGTCGTGACAGAGCAGGGTCGGTGCGAAGCCGCGGCGATTGAGGAACACCAATACTTGCTGGCCCGCAGCCAGCGTCTGGCCTATGGCTTGTTGCATCGGCCCGGAAATGCCGCTGTCCAGTGGACGACTTTTCACGTCAAGGCGCAGGAAACGTGGCTGCTTGGCGCCACCGGCGCGCTCATTCAGGCGCAGCAGACCATAGCGTCCGGTGTAGGCGTTGTGCAGGCTTTCCAGCGAAGGTGTGGCGGAGCCGAGCACGATCGGGATGTTTTCCTGCCGGGCGCGCACCAGCGCCAGGTCGCGGGCGTGGTAACGCAGGCCTTCCTGCTGTTTATAGGAGCCGTCGTGTTCTTCGTCGATGATGATCAGGCCGGGATTCTTCATCGGTGTGAACAGCGCCGAGCGCGTGCCGATAATGATGTCGGCCTCGCCGTCACGGGCGGCGAGCCAGGCGTCGAGGCGTTCACGATCGTTGACTGCCGAGTGGATCAGGGCGATACGCGCGTTGAAGCGCTGTTCGAAGCGCGCCAGGGTCTGCGGGCCGAGGTTGATTTCCGGGATCAGCACCAGCGCCTGTTTACCGGCCTCCAGGGTTTCGCGGATCAGTTGCAAATAGACTTCGGTCTTGCCACTGCCGGTGACGCCGGCCAGCAGGAACGCGTGATAACTGTCGAACCCGGCGCGAATGGCTTCATAAGCGGCACGTTGTTCCGGATTGAGCGGCAGTTCGGGCTGCGCCAGCCAGTGTTCGTGGCGTGCGCCGGGGGCATGCTTGCGGATCTCGACCTGCACCAGGTCCTTGGCCAGCAACAGATCGAGGCTGTCTTTGCTCAGCATCAGCTTGCTCAGCAACTGATGGGCGACGCCGTGGGGGTGCTGAGCCAGCGTCGCCAGTGCTTCACGCTGGCGCGGGGCGCGGGCGATCCGCGGGTCATCAAGGCTGGCACCGGGGGCGGCGGACCAGAAACGCTCCTGGCGCGCCTCGGCCAGTTCGCCCTGACGCAGCAGCACCGGCAGCGCCCAGCTCAAGGTGTCGCCGAGACTGTGCTGGTAATACTGGGAAGTCCACAGGCATAGCTTGAACAGGGCGGGTGGCAGCGGCGGCGTGGCATCGAGCAACGCCAGCGCGGGCTTGAGTTTTTCCGCCGGGACTTCGCTGGTGTCGGTGACCTCCACCAGAATCCCGATCATCTCCCGCCGGCCGAACGGCACCCGCAGGCGCATGCCGGGATGCAACTCGGCGCGCAGGACTCCGGCCGGAGCGCGGTAGTCGAACAGGCGGCGCAGCGGCGAGGGCAAAGCGAGGCGCAGTATGGCGTCGGGCACGCGGGGGGATCTCGATAAACAGGCAACAAAGGGCTAGGCGCATAACGTGTGGGAGCGAGCCTGCTCGCGATGACGGCGTGTCAGTCAACATTCATCGCGACTGGAACACCGCTATCGCGAGCAGGCTCGCTCCCACCGGGGATCGCGTATTGGCTCGGGAGCCTAGCAGACGGTCGGTCTCAGGGACAGCTTGCGTGATTGGCATTGTCTGGTAGAATCCGCGGCCTAATTACGTGCGGTATTCAACAATAGTGTTGGGTGGCGGCACGCTAGCCTGAGGAAGACACCATGAAAGCTGATATCCATCCAGAATACCCAGCAGTTGCTGTTACCTGCAGCTGCGGCAACAAGTTCGAAACCCGTTCGACCTTCGGCAAAGCCCTGGCGATCGACGTTTGCAACGAATGCCACCCGTTCTACACCGGTAAGCAAAAGACTCTGGACACTGGCGGCCGCGTTCAGCGTTTCGCAGACCGTTTCGGTGCTTTCGGCGCGAAAAAGGCCTAAGGCCGATCAACTTGGGAAGCCGTTTCGGTTTTTCCATGCTGATGAAAAAGGCGTCCCTTGCGGGCGCCTTTTTTGTGTCCGCGATTTGGCTGTCCGGCGCCCAGGCTTTCTGCCCGGCGCCGAGTGGTCTGGCCTCGGTGGCGGTACAGCGGGTTGTGGATGGTGACACGCTGCGCCTGACGGATGGTCGCAGCGTGCGCATGATCGGCTTGAATACGCCGGAGCTGGGCAAGAAAGGCCGTTCCGACGAACCGTTCGCCGTGGCGGCGCGTAAGCGCCTTGAAGCCTTGGTGGCCGCGAGCGACGGACGGGTTGGATTGCTCCCCGGGAAGGAAGGCAAAGACCATTACGGCCGTACCCTGGCCCACGTCTATGGCACCGATGGCGCCAACCTCGAAGCGCAAATGCTCGCCGAAGGCCTCGGCTTTCAAGTGGCGGTCGCGCCGAATGTCGATCTGGTCGACTGTCAGCAAGCGGCAGAACGCAGCGCCCGACAGGCCGGCCTTGGCGTGTGGCGCCAGTCACCTGTACTGAAAGCGGATCAGATCAGTGCCTCCGGTTTTGCCGTGCTCAGCGGTCGTGTGAGCAAGGTCCAGCGCAATCGCGGCGGGGTTTGGATCGAGTTGCAGGACTCGGTTGTACTGCGCGTTGCACCCAATTTGCTGGACAGATTCCCGGCTGCCACCCTTGACGGCCTCAAAGGCAAGCAAGTCGAGGCTCGCGGCTGGGTGCTGGATCGTTCACGCAAGGGTGGACTCAAAGAGGGGCAGGCGCGCTGGATGTTGCCTTTGACCGATCCAGCGATGCTTCAAGTCGCGCACTGATAAAAATTGTAGACATTTTTTATGTCGATTGTGAACAGTCTATCCCTTGTGTTCTGCGGCTCTTGGCCCAAAGTCGTAGGGCAGGGCGCTTGACAGGGGTGACCGGTCAGTCTTGTGGGGATTTTGCGAGGCGCGTATCCTCGCTGACCAGTCTGTCCAACAGTAAAAGCGGAATGCCCCCATGTCTGATTTGAAAACTGCCGCTCTCGAATATCATGCCAATCCTCGTCCAGGGAAGCTGAGCGTCGAGCTCACCAAGGCCACCGCTACCGCTCGCGACCTGTCGCTGGCCTACAGCCCCGGCGTAGCCGAACCAGTACGCGAAATCGCTCGCGACCCTGAACTGGCCTACAAATACACCGGCAAAGGCAACCTGGTTGCAGTCATTTCCGATGGCACCGCGATTCTTGGTCTGGGTAACCTTGGCCCATTGGCCTCCAAGCCAGTCATGGAAGGTAAAGGCGTGCTGTTCAAGCGCTTTGCCGGCATCGACGTTTTCGACATCGAAGTCGATTCCGAAAGCCCGCAAGCCTTCATCGACACCGTCAAGCGCATCTCCATCACCTTCGGTGGCATCAACCTGGAAGACATCAAGGCACCTGAGTGCTTTGAGATCGAACGTGCCCTGATCGAGCAGTGCGACATCCCGGTATTCCACGATGACCAGCACGGCACCGCTATCGTGACCGCCGCTGGCATGATCAACGCCCTGGAAATCGCCGGCAAAACCCTGGCGGAAGCCAAGATCGTCTGCCTGGGCGCCGGCGCTGCCGCGATCTCCTGCATGAAGCTGCTGGTCAGCATGGGCGCGAAGATCGAAAACATCTTCATGGTTGACCGTACCGGTGTGATCCACTCCGGCCGTGACGACCTGAACCAGTACAAAGCCGTGTTCGCCCACGCGACCGACAAGCGCACCCTGGCTGATGCCCTGCAAGGCGCTGACGTGTTCGTCGGCCTGTCCGGCCCGAACCTGCTGAGCGCTGAAGGCCTGCTGTCGATGGCGCCTAACCCGATCGTCTTCGCCTGCTCGAACCCTGATCCGGAAATCTCCCCGGAGCTGGCGCACGCCACTCGTAACGACGTGATCATGGCTACCGGCCGTTCGGACTACCCGAACCAGGTCAACAACGTACTGGGCTTCCCGTTCATCTTCCGTGGTGCCCTGGACGTTCGCGCCAAGCGCATCAACGAAGAAATGAAAGTGGCTGCGGCCAACGCCCTGCGCGAACTGGCCAAGCTGCCAGTACCTCAGGAAGTGTGCGACGCCTACGGCGGCATCAAACTGGAATTCGGCCGTGAGTACATCATTCCGAAACCAATGGATGCCCGTCTGATCACCCTGATCTCCGATGCCGTGGCCAAGGCTGCGATCGAGACCGGCGTGGCCACCCTGCCGTATCCGAAGAACTACCCGCTCAAAAGCGTGGATGACGTGTTCAACGGCTAAGTCGTTGTAGCGCTTCAACAGAAAGCCCCGGCTCGTGAGAGTCGGGGCTTTTTTGTTGTCTGGAGGGTCGATGGCGCAGTTGTGTACGCTGGCAAACCCTGTAGGAGCGAGCTTGCTCGCGATGCTCGTCAACGATGACGCGGGCGGTCTGAATACCCGCGTTGTCTGAACATTTTTCGCGAGCAGGCTCGCTCCTGCAGGCTGCTTCTCTAGAACAAATCGATTGGCGCCTGTTCATCCGCTGGCAACGGGCTACCCGGTGCAGTGCCATTACCGATTTCATTCACCGACGGTGGCGTGTCTTCGGCCTTGAACAGCTCGAAATAGGCTCCAGGCGTGCTTGGGCTTGCCGCACGGCCGCTGACCGGGTCGATGCGCAGGCTCAGGATGCCATCCGGCTCTGGTTGGGTGTGTGGTGGCAGGCCTTTGAGTGCGGCGCCCATGTAGTTCATCCAGATCGGTAGCGCGACGGTGCCGCCGAATTCCTTGCGACCCAGGCTTTCCGGCTGGTCGAAACCGGTCCAGACGGTGGTCACGTAATCGGCGTTGTAACCGGAGAACCAGGCGTCCTTGGATTCGTTGGTGGTACCGGTCTTGCCGGCGATGTCAGGACGACCCAGCGCCAGTGCGCGGCGGCCGGTACCCAGCTTGATGACGTCCTCCAGCATGCTGTTGAGGATGTAGGTGGTACGGCCATCGACGATGCGTTCAGCCACGGCCGGTGCCTGTGGTGCCGATTGGGTCGTCGGCGCTTCGCCCGGCGTAGCGTTGACCGTGAAGGCCTGGGCGGACGGGGCGGCGATGCCATCGCTGGCGGCGCCGCCTTTCGGCACGCTCGGCGGGTTGGCGACAAACAGCGTATCGCCATTGCGGCTTTCGATCTTGTCGATGATGTACGGGGTGATCTTGTAGCCGCCGTTGGCGAAGGTGCTCCAGCCCGTGGCGATTTCCATTGGCGTCAGGGTCGCGGTGCCCAGGGCCAGGGACAGGTTGGGCGGCAGATCCTGCTTATTGAAGCCAAAGCGGGTGATGTAGTCGATGGTTTTGCCAACGCCCATCGCTTGCAGCAGGCGGATCGACACCAGGTTACGCGACTTGTACAGCGCTTCGCGCAAGCGGATCGGGCCGAGGAAGGTGTTGGTGTCGTTCTTCGGGCGCCAGACCTTGTCCAGGTATTCGTCGACGAACACGATCGGTGCGTCGTTCACCAGGCTGGCGGCGGTGTAGCCGTTATCCAGCGCAGCGGCGTAGACGAATGGCTTGAAGCTCGAACCCGGCTGGCGCTTGGCCTGCAAGGCGCGGTTGTAATTGCTCTGCTCGAAGGCGAAGCCGCCGACCAGCGCGCGGATCGCGCCGTTTTGCGGGTCCAGGGATACCAGCGCGCCCTGGGCTTGCGGGATCTGGCTGAACTTAAGCGAATTGTCCGCCTGACGCTGCACACGAATCAGGTCGCCGACCTGGGCCACATCGGACGGTTGCTTCGGATTGGCGCCCATGCTGTTGGTGTTCAGGAACGGACGCGCCCATTTCATGCTGTCCCAGCTGACGTGCTCGTTGCCGGTGCGGGTCAGCACCTGCAGGCCGTTTTTCTCGACCTGAGTGACAATGGCCGGCTCAAGGCTGCTGATGGTGCGCTGCTTGGTCAGCTCGGTCGCCCAGGCTTCGCGGGTCTTGCCCGGCAGGCGCGATTCAGGGCCGCGATAGCCGTGGCGCTGGTCGTAGGTCATCAGGCCTTCATGGACCGCGGTGTTGGCCATTTCCTGCAGATTGCTCGGCACCGTGGTTGTCACGCGGAAGCCTTCGGTATAGGCGTCGCTGCCGTAGCGGCCGACCATTTCGGCGCGGGCCATCTCGGCAATATATGGCGCATTCACTTCCGGGGTCGGGACGTGATAGCTGGCATTCAGCGGCTCGTTGATCGCGGCGGTGTAGTCGGCCTCGCTGATTTTGCCGAGCTTGTACATGCGCCCCAGGATCCAGTCGCGACGCTCTTTACTGCGGGCCGGGTTGGCCAGCGGGTTGAAGCGCGACGGGGCTTTGGGCAGGCCGGCGATCATCGCCATCTGCGCCAGGCTGACGTCACGAATCGACTTGCCGTAATAGACCTGCGCCGCCGCCTCGATGCCGTAGGCGCGGTTACCCAGATAGATCTTGTTGACGTACAGCTCGAGGATCTCGTCCTTGGTCAGCTGCCGTTCGATCTGCAAGGCCAGGAGGATTTCGGTGGTTTTGCGCGAGAAGCTGCGTTCGCTGGTCAGGAAGAAGTTCTTCGCCACCTGCATGGTGATGGTGCTGCCGCCGGACTGGATGTGTCCGCTTTTTACCAGTTGGGTCGCGGCACGCATCAGGCTGCTGGGATCCACGCCGTAGTGATTGGCGAAGTTATCGTCTTCAGCACTTAGTAACGCATTAATGAAATTGGGGGGAATGTCGGCGAAACGGATCGGTGTACGGCGCATTTCGCCGAATTCTGCGATCAACTTGTTATCGCTGCTGTAGACCCGCAAAGGGATCTGCAACTGGATGCTTCGCAACGCCTCTACGGACGGCAATCCGGGGCTAAGGTAGAGAAACGCCCCGCTCAGACCCAGGAGCAGTCCGCAGAAAACCGCGACGATGGACCAACCGAAAAATTTCAGCAGACGAATCAAGGCTTTTGGATATCCAGGGCAAAGAATGAATTAGGCATCAGGGTTCAGGCTAAAGGCGAACGACCCGCGCTTGAGAAAGCGGAAAAAAACGCTGGGCATTATAAGCATTTTTCCGCCGGAAGCGTCATTTGCGCTGATGTCAAGACGGGCGGAGGGAACACAAAACACATTACAGAGTCCGTAACTCACGGATAGTCATAGGGAATTGCCAGTGCCAGGACTCTTCAACAAAAAAACCGACACCCTTTTGGGTATCGACATCAGCTCCACTTCGGTGAAGCTTCTGGCGCTGAGCCGCCAGGGCGCCTGTTATCGGGTCGAGGCCTATGCGGTCGAACCGCTGCCCGCCAACGCCGTTATCGAAAAGAATATCGCCGAGCTCGAAGCTGTGGGCCAGGCGCTCTCTCGCTTATTGATCAAGGCCAGAACCAGCCTCAAGCACGTGGCTGTGGCGGTGGCTGGCTCGGCGGTGATCACCAAGATCATTGAGATGGACGCCGGTCTTTGTGACGACGACATGGAAAACCAGTTGAAGATCGAGGCCGATCAGTACATCCCCTATCCGCTGGATGAAGTCGCCATCGATTTTGAAGTTCAAGGGGTTTCGTCGCGCAATCCAGAACGGGTCGATGTGCTGCTCGCGGCCTGTCGCAAGGAAAGCGTCGAAGTCCATGAGGCCGCGCTGGCCCTGGCCGGCCTGACCGCTCGCGTCGTTGACGTCGAGGCCCATGCCCTGGAGCGATCCTTCGCGCTGCTGGCCAATCAATCGGTGGTGCCCAAGGAACGCCTGGTGGCGGTGGTCGACATCGGTGCGACCATGACCACCCTGAGCGTGTTGCACCACGGTCGCATCATTTATACCCGTGAACAATTGTTCGGTGGCCGTCAGCTGACGGAGGACATTCAGCGCCGCTACGGCCTGACCCTCGAACAGGCGGGGCTGGCAAAGAAGCAGGGTGGTTTGCCGGATGATTACGTCAACGAAGTGTTGCAGCCGTTTCGCGAGGCGCTGGTGCAACAGGTAGCTCGCTCATTGCAGTTTTTCTTCGCTGGCGGCCAATACGATGCTGTCGATCATATCCTGCTGGTCGGCGGCACCGCCTCGATCTGCGGGCTGGATCGGTTGATCCAGGAGCATTTGGGAACACCGACTCAGGTGGCTAATCCGTTTGTCGAGATGACGTTGAGCGCCAAGGTCAACGCCGCGGCCCTGGCAAGCGATGCTCCGGCCATGATGATTGCCTGCGGGCTGGCTCTCAGGAGTTTCGATTGATGGCGCGGATCAATCTTCTACCCTGGCGCGAAGCGCTGCGCGAGGAGCGCCGAAAGCGTTTTTTACTGATTCTGGTGGGTGTGCTGGTGGGGGCGGCGGGTGCGGTGCTGGTTGCGAACCAGGCCATCAATGGCGCCATCGAACGGCAAGTCGCCCGAAATGATTACATCAATCAGCAGATTGCCGTGGTCGACGAACGGATCAAACAGATCAGCGATCTCAAGGCGCGTCGTCAGCAGTTGCTTGAGCGCATGCGCATCATCCAGGACCTGCAAGGTAATCGCCCGATCAGTGGGCGTATTTTTGAACAGTTGGCGCGGACGCTTCCCGACGGGGTGTTTTTCACCGAAGTCAAAAGGGTGGGCAAAACCTTGTCGATTTCTGGTGCCGCTGAATCGAACAATCGTGTTTCCGACCTGATGCGCAACCTGAATGCTTCGGACTGGTTCGATGCACCGAGCCTGACTGAAGTCAAAGCGACCACTGCGGGTCAGCTGGATCAGGCCAATGTCTTCCAGCTGACCGTTCGTCAGACTCAGCCGGCAGCCGTGGAAGGTGAACAATGAGTCCCTCCGGATGGCTGGAAGGGCTGCGCAGGATCGATATTCACGAACTGGACACCCACAACATGGGTTCATGGCCGCCTGCGATCAAGGTGCTGGTGGGCGTGTTGGTCATGATCCTGGTGCTGGCTCTCGGTTACAGTTTCTCCACGAGCGAGGTTCGGAGCCGGCTTGACCTCAAGCGCGAAGAAGAGACGGTTCTCAAGGAACGGTTCGCCACCAAGGCGCGCATGGCGGCGAATCTGGAACTCTATAAGCAGCAACTGAGGGAGATGGAAAACTCCTTTGGTGTACTGCTACGGCAACTGCCCAGCGATACCGAAGTGCCCGGCCTGCTGGAAGACATCACTCGCACCGGTCTGGGGAGCGGGTTGGAGTTTGAAGAGATCAAGTTGCTGCCGGAGGTGACCCAACCGTTCTATATCGAACTGCCGATCCAGATCACCGTCACCGGTGCCTATCACGATCTGGCCACCTTCGTCAGCGGTGTGGCCGGGCTACCGCGCATCGTTACCTTGCATGATTTCGACCTGGTGCCGGCCAATCCCGACGGCGGCCCGAAGCTGCGCATGAGCATCCTCGCCAAGACCTATCGCTACAACGACAGGGGTTTGGATCAATGAGCCCGATTCGTTGTTTATCGATGGCTGTGTCGTTAGTGGTCCTCTCCGGTTGTGGCAGTGGCGATGACTTCAGTGACCTGGATGCCTGGCTGAACGAAACGCGCCTGCGCGCACCGGGCAAGATTGAACCAACGCCCACGATCCGGTCTTACCCGTCATTCACTTACAACGCAGCCAACCTGCGCAGCCCGTTTTCTCCGCAGGTCAGAATCGACCTGTCCGGCCAGAAACACGGCTCACGCAACGTCAGGCCCGACCCCGACCGGGTCAAGCAATACCTCGAGGGTTTCAACATCGAGCAGTTTGAAATGGTCGGCACGATTTCCAATGCAGCGGGCTCCTTTGCATTGCTGCGCGGGGCTGGCGGGGTGCACAGGCTGAAAGTCGGTGATTACCTGGGGCGCAATGATGGGCGGATCGTCGCCATCAGCGGCTCACAAGTGGATGTGGTCGAAATCGTCCCTGACGGGGAAGGCGCCTGGCTGGAACGGCCTCGGACCATCCCTCTGAAAGAGCACTCATAGTGGAACCGGAAAAATGAACAGGACTTTCTCAGCCATCGGAATGACGCTATGGATGGCGTTGTTGTCGCCGATGGCACAAGCGGCCAGCCTCAAGGCGCTGGATGTCGTGGCGCTGCCGGGAGACAGCGTCGAGTTGAAGTTGGCATTCGATGAGCCGCCACCGGCCCCTCAGGGCTACACCACGGCGTCACCGGCGCGGATCGCGCTGGATTTGCCGGGAGTCGTCAGTCAATTGGCGAACAAAACCCGTGACTTGGGTGCTGGCAATGCCCGAAGCGCGACGGTGGTGGAGGTCAAGGATCGTACGCGGCTGATCATCAATTTGAGCCAATCGGCCCCCTACAGCACGCGAATCGAGGGCAACAACCTGTTGGTGGTGGTCGGGCAGGGCGGCAAAAACGCGACGGCCAGATCGACCGCCATTGCAGCGCCGGCTCCGGCGCGCCCCCCAGTGCCATCGGGCAAGGCTATCGGCGGTGTGGACTTCCAGCGTGGTACCCAGGGTGAAGGCAATGTGGTGATCGATCTGTCTGATCCGTCCATTGCGCCGGATATTCAGGAGCGCGACGGCAAGATCATCGTCGGGTTTGCCAGGACTCACTTGCCCGAACCCTTGCGCGTGCGTCTGGATGTGAAGGACTTCGCCACGCCGGTGCAGTTCATCAACGCCAGCGCCATCGGTGACCGGGCCATCATCACGATCGAGCCCGGCGGTGGCGCCTTCGACTACTCGACCTATCAGACCGACAACAAACTCACGGTCAGCGTCCGTCCGGTGACCACCGACGACCTGCAAAAGCGTAACGCCGACCGCTACATCTACAGTGGTGAAAAGCTTTCGCTGAACTTCCAGGACATCGACGTGCGCTCAGTGCTGCAACTGATCGCGGACTTCACCAATCTCAATCTGGTCGCCAGCGATACGGTACAGGGCGGCATTACCCTGCGCCTGCAGAACGTCCCGTGGGATCAGGCACTGGATCTGGTGCTGAAAACCAAGGGGCTGGACAAGCGCAAGATCGGTAACGTGCTACTGGTGGCGCCGGCCGACGAAATTGCCGCCCGTGAGCGTCAGGAGCTGGAGTCGCAAAAACAGATCGCCGACCTGGCGCCGCTGCGGCGGGAGCTGTTGCAGGTCAATTACGCCAAGGCGGCGGATATCGCCAAACTGTTCCAGTCGGTGACCAGTGCCGAGGCGAAAGTCGACGAGCGGGGCTCCATCACTGTCGATGAGCGTACCAACAACATCATTGCCTACCAGACACAGGAACGACTCGACGAGCTGCGACGCATCGTTGCCCAGCTGGATATTCCGGTGCGCCAGGTCATGATCGAAGCACGCATCGTCGAAGCCAACGTCGATTACGACAAAAGCCTGGGTGTGCGCTGGGGCGGTTCGATCCAGAACAAGGGCAACTGGAATACATCCGGGGTCAGCAACGGCGCCAACGGATCATCGACCATCGGCACACCGGGTAGCACCAGCACCAATTCACCGTTCGTCGATTTAGGGGCGGCGAACAACACCTCAGGGATCGGCATTGCGTTTATTACCGATAAC
Organism: Pseudomonas moorei; assembly: GCF_008801475.1. Classification (GTDB taxonomy): domain Bacteria; phylum Pseudomonadota; class Gammaproteobacteria; order Pseudomonadales; family Pseudomonadaceae; genus Aquipseudomonas; species Aquipseudomonas moorei. The sequence continues at coordinate 250,860 of NZ_VZPP01000005.1, forward strand.
GTCTTGCTGGACCTGGAACTGACGGCCATGGAGAAGACCGGCAACGGGGAAATCGTCTCGCAACCCAAGGTCGTCACGTCCGACAAGGAAACCGCAAAAATCCTCAAGGGCACCGAGATTCCCTATCAGGAAGCCAGCTCCAGCGGCGCTACATCGGTGTCTTTCAAAGAGGCATCGCTCTCGCTGGAAGTGACGCCGCAGATCACTCCGGACAACCGGATCATCATGGAGGTCAAGGTCACCAAGGACGAGCCGGACTACCTCAACAAGGTCCAGGATGTGCCGCCGATCAAGAAAAACGAGGTCAACGCCAAGGTCCTGGTCAACGATGGGGAGACTATCGTCATTGGCGGTGTTTTCTCAAATACTCAAAGCAAGGTTGTAGATAAGGTGCCATTTCTTGGCGATGTGCCGTATCTTGGCCGCCTTTTCCGGCGTGACGTGGTTTCGGAGAAAAAATCCGAGCTGTTGGTGTTTCTCACACCGCGTATCATGAATAACCAGGCGATTGCTGTGAGTCGTTGATTCTGTGCGAAATTTGATTCTTGTAGGACCGATGGGCGCTGGAAAAAGCACCATCGGCCGGTTGCTGGCCAAAGAGCTGCGCTTGCCATTCAAAGATTCCGATAAGGAAATTGAATTACGCACGGGCGCCAATATCCCATGGATCTTCGATAAAGAAGGCGAACCGGGCTTTCGTGACCGCGAGGAGGCAATGATTGCCGAACTGTGCGATTACGATGGCGTGGTGCTGGCGACCGGCGGCGGTGCAGTGATGCGCGAAGCCAATCGTCGGGCTCTGCGCGCCGGTGGGCGGGTGGTTTATCTGCATGCCTCTGTCGAGCAGCAGGTCGGCCGCACGTCGCGCGACCGCAATCGGCCCTTGTTGCGCACCGCCGATCCGGCCAAGACCCTTCGTGATCTGCTGGCGATCCGCGATCCGCTGTATCGGGAAATCGCTGATCTGGTGGTGGAAACCGATGAGCGACCGCCACGAATGGTCGTGCTCGATATCCTCGAACGCTTGCAGCAGCTGCCTCCCCGTTAATGCGCAGAGCGAAATGCGCTATCCTCGGCGTCCTGCCACAACCGCTCAAGGTTGTGGCGAACGGCGACCCAACGGCGTCAATAACTGCAAAGGCCGTGGACATTCGTTAACTCAAGGCGGAACGCCTGATTCCATCTTCACTGTGGGGACACATGCAGACACTCAAGGTCGATCTAGGCGAGCGCAGCTACCCGATTCATATTGGCGAAGGTTTGTTGGATCAGCCTGAGCTGCTGGCCCCGCATATTCGCGGACGGCAAGTGGCAATCATCTCCAACGAAACCGTCGCGCCGCTCTATCTCGAACGTCTGACCCGCAGCCTCGCGCAGTTCTCGGTGATTTCCGTGGTGCTGCCCGACGGCGAAGCCTTCAAAACCTGGGAAACCCTGCAACTGATCTTCGATGGCCTGCTGACCGCGCGGCACGATCGCCGCACCACGGTGATTGCCCTCGGTGGCGGTGTGATCGGTGACATGGCCGGTTTTGCTGCCGCCTGCTACCAGCGCGGCGTCGATTTCATTCAGGTTCCGACCACATTGCTGTCGCAAGTCGACTCCTCGGTGGGCGGCAAGACCGGGATCAACCACCCGCTGGGCAAGAACATGGTGGGTGCCTTCTATCAGCCGAATGTCGTGCTCATCGACACGGCCTCCCTCAAGACCCTGCCGGCCCGTGAACTGTCCGCCGGCCTGGCTGAAGTCATCAAATACGGGCTGATCTGTGATGAGCCGTTCCTGACCTGGCTCGAAGACAACGTCGATCGCCTGCGCAACCTGGATCAGCAAGCCCTGACCTACGCCATCGAGCGTTCCTGTGCAGCCAAGGCCGCCGTGGTCGGCGCCGATGAGAAAGAGACCGGCGTGCGCGCAACGTTGAACCTGGGCCACACCTTCGGCCACGCCATCGAAACTCACATGGGGTATGGTGTCTGGCTTCACGGTGAGGCCGTCGCTGCGGGCACCGTAATGGCGTTGGAAATGTCCGCACGCCTGGGCTGGATCAGCGAACAGGACCGCGACCGCGGCATTCGCCTGTTCCAGCGCGCCGGCCTGCCGGTCATCCCGCCGCAAGAGATGACTGAAGCCGATTTCCTCGAACATATGGCAATTGATAAAAAAGTGATCGACGGTCGTTTGCGCCTGGTGCTGCTGCGCCAAATGGGCGAAGCAGTGGTGACCGACGATTATCCGAAAGAGGTTTTACAGGCCACGCTGGGAGCGGATTACCGCGCCCTGGCTCAGCTTAAAGGTTAATAAGATCGCGATGACTAGTTTGCATGCGGACGAGGCTTTCCTCGGCCATTACCAGTTGAGTCATGACCCTTTTGCTCCACGGGTGCCTGGCTTCAAGTTTTTCCCGGCCCAGCGCAAACCGGTGCTGGGACAACTGCACCACCTGGCGCGTTACAGCCAGTTGCTGCTGGTCGTCACCGGTCCCCAAGGCAGTGGCAAGACCCTGTTGCGCCAGGCCCTGGTGGCCAGCACCAACAAACAGTCGGTGCAGAGCGTGGTGGTTTCCGCCCGTGGCGCCGGTGATTCGGCAGGCATCTTGCGCCAGGTCGCCCAGGCGCTGGACGTTGCCCAGGCCGAGATCGGCGCAATTCTGGCTCAGGTGGTGCAATTGGCGCTCACCGGTCAGGAAGTCTATCTGCTGGTGGATGACGCCGAGCAACTCGACGAGTCCGCGCTGGAAGCCTTGATGGCCCTGGCGGCTGGCGCGCCGGAAGGTCGCCCCCATGTGTTCCTGTTTGGCGAGTCGTCGCTGATTGCCCAGTTGGAGCAGTTGAGCCTCGAGGAAGAGCGCTTCCACGTCATCGAACTGCAGCCTTACACCGTAGAGGAAACGCGCGAATACCTGGAGCAGCGTCTCGAAGGTGCCGGCCGGGGTATCGAACTTTTTACCGCGGATCAGATCTCTGATATTCATGAAAGCGCTGACGGTTGGCCTGGCAACATCAACCAGGTCGCCCGCGATGCCATGATCGAAGCCATGATTGCCAGCCGCACAGCGGTCAAGCGTCCAAGTATGGGGTTCAATATGCCGAAGAAGCACGTATTGGCAATTTCCGCCGTCGTTGTGGTCGCGGTAGCTGCCGCCTGGTTGATGCCGGGTCGCAACAAAGCGCCGACCACGGGGGCGCCTGCCAACGAACAGGCGCAATTGCCACTTGGCCAGGGCAAGCCGCAAGCCAACGGTGGCGCGCCGGCCGTCGAATTCGCCGGCAACACGCAGCCGATGCCATTGCCGTTGGTCGGTAATTCGCAGCCGGTCATGCGCGGCCCGCTGGCCGAAGCGGCGGGTGGCATTACCGAGGGTGATGACGGTGTGCCGGTCGAAGGTTCCAGCGCCACGCCGCCGACCGTGACCACGACTGCTCCGCCTGCGGGCGTGCCTGCCGGTCCTGCGCCGACACCTGCAGCCAAGCCAACGCCGGCACCGACTCAGGTCGCTACCGCCAAGCTAGCGCCTGTTCCGGCCGCCAAGCCTGCACCTGCTCCGGCACCGGTCGCCAAAGCCGCGCCAGCGGCCAAGCCGGTTGAAAAACCGGCCGAGAAACCAGTCGCCGTGGCCAAGGCTGCAGGTGGCACCTGGTATGCAGGCCAGGCTCCGGGCAACTACGTTGTGCAGATCCTCGGCACCAGCTCCGAAGCGGCCGCGCAAAACTTCGTCAAGGAGCAGGGCGGCGAGTACCGCTACTTCAAGAAAGTCCTCAACGGCAAGCCGCTCTATGTGATCACCTACGGCAGTTTCGCCAATCGTGATGCAGCCGTTTCCGCCATCAAGGCCTTGCCAGCGAAGGTTCAGGCTGGTAAACCTTGGCCTCGCACTGTCGCCAGCGTCCAACAGGAACTGGCAACAACTCGCTGAAGATTCGGCGGCCTTACCCAGGCCGCCTCTCCAAGCACCTCAAAATTCTACAAGTGCGCGCAGTCTCTACAGACCGCGTGCCTTGTGGTGTCTGCGTCACAGTAGTCTTTGAGTCGTTGCGGTCAAAATTAAAAAAGTTTTGACTAGCACAGCAGATCGCTTTAAACCTTTCACAAATGCGACATGGATTTGCGACATTTCGTCGTCAAATTTGTGAGGCTAAGTGTCGGTGTGTACAATGACCTCCCTTTTGCCCCCGCAAAGCCGGCGCACGTTCGGCGTGGATGGTAAGTGGTTGAATTGAAAAGAAATTTGCCTCGATAAGAGGCAGCCTGGTGAGAAAGTGTCTATGAAAGCAGGTCTGTACCAACCAGATGAATTCAAGGATAACTGCGGTTTCGGCCTGATAGCCCACATGCAGGGCGAGCCCAGTCATACCCTATTGCAAACGGCCATCGAGGCCCTGACCTGCATGACCCACCGCGGTGGGATTAATGCCGACGGCAAGACCGGTGACGGTTGCGGTCTGCTGATTCAAAAGCCGGACGTGTTCCTGCGAGCCATCGCCCAGGAAACGTTCGGCGTCGACCTGCCCAAGCAATATGCCGTGGGCATGGTCTTCTTCAACCAGGACCCGGTCAAAGCCGAAGCCGCTCGCGAGAACATGAACCGCGAGATCCTGGCCGCCGGCTTGCAGCTGGTTGGCTGGCGCAAAGTGCCGATCGACACCAGCGTCCTCGGCCGCCTGGCCCTTGAGCGTCTGCCGCAGATCGAGCAGGTGTTCATCGGCGGTGAAGGCCTGAGCGACCAGGACATGGCCGTTAAGCTGTTCACCTCCCGTCGTCGCTCGTCCGTGGCCAACGCCGCCGACGTCGATCACTACGTCTGCAGCTTTTCCCACAAGACCATCATTTATAAAGGCCTGATGATGCCGGCGGACTTGACCGCCTTCTATCCGGACCTGAGCGATGAGCGCCTGCAAACCTCGATTTGCGTGTTCCACCAGCGCTTCTCCACCAACACCCTGCCGAAATGGCCGCTGGCCCAACCGTTCCGCTTCCTGGCGCACAACGGCGAGATCAACACCATCACCGGCAACCGCAACTGGGCCGTGGCCCGTCGCACCAAGTTCACCAACGATCTGATGGACCTGGAAGAACTCGGCCCGCTGGTCAACCGCGTTGGTTCCGACTCCTCCAGCATGGACAACATGCTCGAGCTGATGGTCACCGGTGGCATCGACCTGTTCCGTGGCGTGCGGATGATCATTCCGCCAGCGTGGCAGAACGTCGAGACCATGGACCCGGATCTGCGTGCGTTCTACGAATACAACTCGATGCACATGGAGCCGTGGGACGGCCCGGCCGGCGTGGTCATGACCGATGGTCGCTACGCGGTGTGCCTGCTCGACCGTAACGGTCTGCGTCCGGCGCGCTGGGTCACCACCAAGAACGGCTTCATCACCCTGGCCTCTGAAATCGGCGTCTGGAACTACCAGCCTGAAGACGTGATCGCCAAGGGCCGTGTGGGCCCAGGCCAGATCTTTGCCGTGGACACCGAAACCGGTCAGATCCTCGACACCGATGCCATCGACAACCGCCTGAAGTCTCGTCATCCGTACAAGCAATGGCTGCGCAAGAACGCCCTGCGCATCCAGGCGACCATGGAAGACAACGACCACGGTTCGGCGTTCTACGACGTCGATCAGCTCAAGCAATACATGAAGATGTACCAGGTCACGTTCGAAGAGCGCGACCAGGTGCTGCGTCCGCTCGGCGAGCAAGGCTACGAAGCCGTGGGCTCCATGGGCGACGATACGCCGATGGCCGTGCTGTCCCAGCGCGTGCGCACGCCGTACGACTATTTCCGCCAGCAGTTCGCGCAGGTGACCAACCCGCCGATCGACCCGCTGCGTGAAGCCATCGTCATGTCGCTGGAAATCTGCCTCGGTGCCGAGCGCAACATTTTCCAGGAGTCGCCGGAACACGCCTCGCGCGTGATCCTCAGCTCGCCGGTCATTTCCCCGGCCAAGTGGCGCTCGCTGATGAACCTCGATCGTCCGGGCTTCGAGCGCGCGATCATCGATCTGAACTACGACGAAAGCGTCGGCCTCGAAGCGGCGATCCGCAACGTTGCCGATCAGGCTGAAGAAGCCGTGCGCGCCGGTCGTACCCAGGTCGTGCTGAGTGACCGTCACATCGCCCCGGGCAAGCTGCCGATCCACGCTTCCCTGGCCACTGGCGCGGTGCACCATCGCCTGACCGAAAAAGGCCTGCGTTGCGACTCCAACATCCTGGTGGAAACCGCGACCGCCCGTGATCCGCATCACTTCGCCGTGTTGATCGGTTTCGGTGCCTCTGCCGTTTATCCGTTCCTGGCTTATGAAGTGCTGGGTGACTTGATCCGTACCGGTGAAGTGCTGGGCGACCTCTACGAGGTGTTCAAGAACTACCGCAAAGGCATCACCAAGGGCCTGCTCAAGATCCTGTCGAAGATGGGTATCTCGACCATCACGTCTTACCGTGGTGCGCAGTTGTTCGAAGCCATCGGCCTGTCCGAGGAAGTCTGCAACCTGAGCTTCCGTGGCGTGCCAAGCCGCATCAAGGGTGCGCGTTTCGTCGACATCGAAGCCGAGCAGAAAGCCCTGGCCACCGAAGCCTGGAGCCCGCGCAAGCCGATCCAGCAAGGCGGCCTGCTGAAGTTCGTCCACGGTGGCGAATATCACGCGTACAACCCGGACGTGGTCAACACCCTGCAAGCCGCTGTGCAGCAGGGCGACTACAGCAAGTTCAAGGAATACACATCGCTGGTGGATAACCGTCCGGTGTCGATGATCCGCGACCTGCTGAAAGTCAAAACCCTCGACAAGCCGCTGGACATCAGCGAAATCGAACCGCTGGAATCGGTGCTCAAGCGCTTCGACTCCGCGGGTATCTCGCTGGGCGCCCTGTCGCCGGAAGCTCACGAAGCCCTGGCCGAAGCCATGAACCGCCTCGGTGCGCGTTCCAACTCCGGCGAAGGCGGCGAAGACCCGGCGCGCTACGGCACCATCAAGAGCTCGAAAATCAAGCAGGTTGCCACTGGCCGTTTTGGCGTGACCCCGGAATACCTGGTCAATGCCGAAGTGCTGCAGATCAAGGTTGCCCAGGGCGCCAAGCCGGGCGAGGGCGGTCAACTGCCGGGCGGCAAGGTCAACGGTCTGATCGCCAAACTGCGTTATGCAGTGCCGGGCGTGACCCTGATTTCGCCGCCGCCGCACCACGACATCTACTCGATCGAAGACTTGTCGCAGCTGATTTTCGACCTCAAACAAGTCAACCCGAAAGCGCTGGTTTCGGTGAAGCTGGTGGCTGAAGCGGGCGTCGGCACCATCGCCGCCGGTGTGGCCAAGGCCTACGCGGACTTGATCACCATCTCCGGCTACGACGGCGGTACCGGTGCATCGCCGCTGACCTCGATCAAATACGCGGGCGCCCCGTGGGAACTCGGCCTGGCCGAAACCCACCAGACCCTGCGCGGCAACGACCTGCGCGGCAAAGTCCGGGTACAGACCGATGGCGGCCTGAAAACCGGCCTCGACGTGATCAAGGCGGCCATCCTCGGCGCTGAAAGCTTCGGCTTCGGCACCGCGCCGATGATCGCCCTGGGCTGCAAATACCTGCGCATCTGCCACCTGAACAACTGCGCCACCGGCGTTGCGACCCAGAACGAGAAGCTGCGCAAGGATCACTACATCGGCACCGTCGACATGGTGGTCAACTTCTTCACCTACGTCGCCGAAGAAACCCGTGAGTGGCTGGCCAAGCTGGGTGTGCGCTCCCTCGAAGAGCTGATCGGCCGTACCGACTTGCTGGAAATCATCGAGGGGCAGACCGCCAAGCAGCATCACCTGGACCTGACCCCGTTGCTCGGCAGCGATCACGTGCCGGCTGACAAGCCTCAGTTCTGTGGCGTTGACCGTAACCCGCCGTTCGACAAGGGCCTGCTGGCCGAGAAAATGGTCGACATGGCCACTTCGGCGATCAACGACCTGAGCGGCGCCGAGTTCGCCCTGGATATCTGCAACTGCGACCGTTCCATCGGCGCGCGGATCTCCGGTGAAATCGCCCGCAAGCACGGCAACCAGGGCATGGCCAACGCACCGATCACGTTCCGTTTCAAAGGGACTGCCGGTCAGAGCTTCGGCGTGTGGAACGCTGGAGGCCTGAACATGTACCTGGAAGGCGATGCCAACGACTACGTCGGCAAAGGCATGACCGGTGGCAAGCTGGTCATCGTTCCGCCGAAGGGCAGCGTCTACAAGACCCAGGACAGTGCCATCATCGGCAACACCTGCCTGTACGGCGCCACTGGCGGCAAGCTGTTCGCCGCCGGCACCGCGGGTGAGCGTTTCGCCGTGCGTAACTCCGGTGCCCACACCGTCGTGGAAGGCACTGGCGATCACTGCTGCGAGTACATGACCGGTGGTTTCGTCTGTGTTCTGGGCAAGACCGGTTACAACTTCGGTTCTGGCATGACCGGTGGTTTCGCCTACGTGCTCGACCAGGACAACACTTTCGTTGACCGGGTCAACCACGAACTGGTGGAAATCCAGCGGATCAGCGGCGAGGCGATGGAAGCCTACCGCAGCCACCTGCAGCGCGTGCTGAACGAGTACGTCGAGGAAACCGACAGCGAGTGGGGTCGTGAACTCGCCGAAAACCTCGACGATTACGTGCGCCGTTTCTGGTTGGTCAAGCCCAAGGCTGCCTCCCTGAAATCGTTGCTTTCCAGCACCCGTGCCAACCCGCAGTGATATGCGCCTGAAGAGTTTGATGAGGTTTTAACAATGGCTGAACGTCTGAATAATGACTTCCAGTTCATCGAGGTCGGGCGCAAGGATCCGAAGAAGAAACTGTTGCGTCAGCGCAAGAAAGAGTTCGTGGAAATCTACGAACCGTTCAAACCCCAGCAGTCGGCCGACCAGGCCCACCGCTGCCTGGGTTGCGGCAACCCGTATTGCGAATGGAAGTGCCCGGTGCACAACTTCATTCCCAACTGGCTGAAACTGGTGGCCGAGGGCAACATCCTCCAGGCCGCCGAGCTGTCACACCAGACCAACACCCTGCCGGAAGTTTGCGGCCGGGTGTGCCCGCAGGATCGTCTGTGCGAGGGTGCCTGCACCCTTAACGACGGTTTCGGCGCGGTCACCATCGGTTCGGTGGAGAAGTACATCACCGACACCGCGTTCGCCATGGGTTGGCGCCCGGACATGTCCAAGGTCAAGCCGACCGGCAAGCGTGTCGCGATCATCGGTGCGGGTCCTGCGGGCCTGGGTTGTGCCGACGTGCTGGTGCGCGGTGGCGTGACCCCGGTGGTGTTCGACAAGAACCCGGAAATCGGCGGTCTGCTGACCTTCGGCATCCCCGAGTTCAAGCTGGAAAAGACCGTGCTGAGCAATCGCCGCGAAGTCTTCACCGGCATGGGCATCCAGTTCCGCCTCAACACCGAGGTGGGCAAGGACATCACCATGGAGCAACTGCTCGAAGAATACGATGCGGTCTTCATGGGCATGGGCACCTACACCTACATGAAGGGCGGCTTTGCCGGTGAGGACCTGCCGGGCGTGTATGACGCGCTGGACTTCCTGATCGCCAACGTCAACCGCAACCTGGGCTTTGAAAAGTCGCCGGAAGATTTCGTCGACATGAAAGGCAAGAAGGTCGTGGTACTGGGCGGTGGTGACACGGCGATGGACTGCAACCGTACGTCGATCCGCCAGGGCGCCAAGTCGGTGACCTGTGCCTATCGTCGTGACGAAGCGAACATGCCGGGCTCGCGCAAAGAGGTGAAGAACGCCAAGGAAGAAGGGGTGAAATTCCTCTACAACCGCCAGCCGATCGCCATCGTCGGCGAAGACAAGGTCGAAGGCGTGAAGGTGGTCGAGACCCGTCTCGGCGAACCGGACGCCCGTGGCCGTCGCAGCCCTGAGCCGATCCCGGGCTCCGAAGAGATCATCCCGGCCGATGCCGTGGTCATCGCTTTCGGTTTCCGCCCGAGCCCGGCGCCGTGGTTCGAACAGTTCAGCATTCAGACCGACAGCCAGGGCCGCGTAGTGGCCCCTGAGCAGGGCCAGTACAAACACCAGACCAGCAACCCGAAGATCTTCGCCGGTGGTGATATGGTCCGCGGTTCCGACCTGGTGGTGACGGCGATTTTCGAAGGCCGCACGGCGGCTGAAGGGATCCTGGATTACCTGGGCGTCTAAGCTTCGTTAGACACGGCACTGCAATACCTGTGGGAGCTGGCTTGCCAGCGATAGCATCACCTCGGTCTACCTGACAAACCGAGGTGTCTGCATCGCCGGCAAGCCAGCTCCCACAGTGTTTTGTGCTGCTGCAAAGCCTGCATTTCACCGCGACAAATTGACCCGATAGACAAAAGGCTGACCTGCATCCGTGCCTTTTGCGCCCGGCTCTGAGAAAATGCCCGCACTTTTTTTCCGGATGCCGACATGACTGCCCTGAAGAACGACCGTTTCCTTCGCGCCCTGCTCAAGCAACCCGTAGACGTCACGCCCGTGTGGATGATGCGTCAGGCCGGTCGCTACCTGCCGGAGTACCGCGCCAGCCGTGCCAAGGCCGGCGATTTCATGAGCCTGTGCATGAACCCGTCGTTCGCTTGCGAAGTCACGATGCAGCCGCTCGATCGTTATCCACAACTGGATGCGGCGATCCTCTTTTCCGACATCCTGACCATCCCCGATGCCATGGGCCAAGGCCTGTACTTCGAAACCGGCGAAGGTCCGCGCTTCAAGAAAGTCGTCAGCACCCTGGCCGACATCGAAGCCCTGCCGATTCCCGATCCGCAGAAAGACCTGGGCTACGTGATGGACGCGGTCAGCACCATTCGCCGCGAACTGAACGGCCGTGTGCCGCTGATCGGTTTCTCCGGCAGTCCATGGACCCTGGCGACTTACATGGTCGAAGGCGGCTCGTCGAAAGACTTCCGCAAGACCAAAGCCATGCTCTACGACAACCCGCAAGCCATGCACCTGCTGCTGGACAAGCTGGCGCAGTCGGTCACCAGCTACCTCAACGGCCAGATCATGGCCGGTGCGCAAGCGGTGCAGATCTTCGACACCTGGGGCGGCAACCTGTCGGCGGCGGCCTATCAGGAATTCTCCCTGGCCTACATGCGCAAAATCGTCAGCGGCCTGATCCGCGAGCACGAAGGTCGCAAGGTGCCGGTGATCCTGTTCACCAAGAACGGTGGCCTGTGGCTGGAAAGCATTGCCGACGCCGGCGCCGATGCATTGGGCCTGGACTGGACCTGCGACATCGGCAACGCCCGTGAACGTGTCGGCAGCAAAGTCGCACTGCAGGGCAACATGGACCCGACCGTGCTTTACGCCAAGCCAGAAGCGATCCGCGCAGAAGTCGGGCGTATTCTCGCCAGTTATGGCAAGGGCAGTGGTCACGTGTTCAACCTCGGTCATGGCATCACGCCGGAAGTCGACCCGGAACACGCGGGGGCCTTCCTGCGCGCGGTGCATGAGTTGTCGGCGCAGTATCACGAGTAATTGATTCCGCAATGATCAGAAGCCTGTCCGGCCTGGTGCCGGACAGGCTTTTTTTATGTCTTTCAACTTTGCGTTTAGTGAGGGGGAAGTTTCTTGTAAGAGCTTTTTCATTCTTTGTCGGACAGAGGCTTATAGAGACTGATCCTGCGTTAAGCAGCGATTTTCCCTACATAGCAAACGAATTTATCCAAGTAAGGTTTCGGACCCTTGCTCAGCCCCTCGCTGAGCAATGTCGCAAAAATCGGCGCCTGTTCTGCGCGTCTTGATCTTCGATAAGTAGTCTGGAATTCATTTGATGAAAAATACGTCTTATAAGGGAAGTGCGTTGGCTGCCTGCACTTCCTCAATGATCCTGTTATCGGCAATGTTGGCGTCTCAAAGTGCCTCCGCTCACGGCTATCTGGAAGTACCGCCTTCCCGTGCACTGGCTTGCCAGAAAGGCTTGAACACCAACTGTGGCGGTGCGCAATACGAGCCACAAAGTGTTGGCGAAACCTTCAAGGGCTTCCCGGCCGGTGTCGGCGGTGCTCCTTTGCAGGGCCCCGTCGACGGCAAGATCGCAAGTGGCGGTCACTCGCTGTTCTCTGCCATGGACGCTCAGTCCGCCACGCGTTGGCACCTGACGGAAATCAAGGATCGCAACATCGATTTCCAATGGCATTACACGGCCGTACACCCGGCCACCAAGCACGAGTACTTCATTACCCGCAACAACTGGAACCCGAATGAAGCGCTGAAACGCGCCACCTTCGAAAGCACACCGTTCTGCACCATCGACGGCGGTAATCAGAAGCCGTCAAACACCGACAAGCACAATTGCAACATCCCCGCCGACAAATCCGGCCACCACGTGATTCTGGCGATCTGGACCGTCGGTGATACCGATGCGGCGTTTTACAACGCGGCGGACGTGAACATCATTGCCGAGGCCGAGTTGCCGGGCGGCTGGTCTTCCGTGGGCAGCATCGCGCCTTCGACCCCATTGCTGGCGGGTGACAAGGTCAAGGCCCGTGCCTTCTCGGCCAATGGCGAGAGCTCGAACTACAGCGTTGAAATCTCTATCGATAACGCCGAAGAAGGCTCGCCAAACAATTGGTCGTTCAAGCTGGCCGAGGCTATCAACAAGGCTCACAGACTGGTCCGGGCTGGCGTTCGCGATGAAAACGGCGCGATTGAGCCGGTCAAGGGCACGAACAGCCTGTATGCGCAGAAAGAAAGTGGCGTCATCCGCTACGAAGTGCAGCTGGACATGAGGGAAGACACTGCCGCGCGCATGTCGGTGGCGTCACAGCAGGCGGAATACGTACTGGACAAAGGCCAGGCCAAGGTCGAGTTCAGTATGATTTCCAACCGCAAGATGAACGTCGAGGCGACCCTGCACGACGAGCATAACAAGCTGGTCGGCTCCACTTCGGCACAGGTCGACAGCGGTTCGACATCGCTGACCCTGGATGTGCGCAGCAACCCTGGCAAACACACCCTGACACTGGTGGGCACCACCCTGGATGGCCGGACCACTCGCCAGGACACCCAGTCCACCCAGCTGACCGGTGAAGGCGCCGGTGCCGACTATGACTTCGTGTTCCCGGAAGGCATCAGCGGCTACACCGCTGGCACCAAAGTGCTGCAGCCAAAGACCAACGAAGTCTTTGAATGCAAGCAGTTCCCGGAGTCGGGCTACTGCAAGCAATTCAGCCCGTCCGCCAACGGCTATGAGCCGGGCGTCGGTGTGCACTGGCACATGGCGTGGAACAAGCTCTAAGTCCCGCCGCCGTACTTCAGGCGACCCCTTGAAGGTCGTCTGAAGGCTAACTCTTCCGTTGGAAAATCAAGTGAACCAGTCGTGACGTTTTCACTGATGACGGTTACCCGTTTCGGTTGGCGCCTGCGCAACGTTGGCCTATTGCTTTTGCCGGTGGGCTACGCCGTGTTTCTGGCATGGCAGGAGTGGCGCTTTCGTGAACTCTTCGCTCGGCCACCCCTGACAGTGACCACCATAACGCCAGCACCCGCCAACCTCGGTCATGCTCTCGATGCCACCGCTGTGGCCACCGTGCTCGGCTTGACGACCCAAACCGCGCTGCTCGCCAGCGCCGAACCGCTGACCCTGCAGGCCAGCTTCGTCGTCAGCAGTGGCCTGTCCCGTGCCTTGCTGGCCGATGCCCAAGGCTCGCGCATGTATCAAGTGGGCGATCGCTTGCCCGGTGGCAGTGTTCTGCGCCGCGTCGAGGCCAATCAAGTGGTGTTGTGGAACAAGGGGCGCGAGGAGCGGTTGATGCTGCAACCACCTGCCGCGCGATTGCTGCGCCCATTCGAATCGTCCGTCGATGCACAGCCTTCCGTTATTTCTACGCGTTATCTACGCCCGATTGCCGGGCCGTCAGAGTGATCAAGCCCATGAACAGCTTCACTGGCGCGCAAGCCTTGCGTTCCATGTTTCTCGTTGTCGTTTTGGCGACAGCGCCTCTTGCCGGTGCACTTCAGGCCGCGGAAGAAAAGTGGCAGTTGGCGATGAACAACGCCGAGCTGCGCGACATTGTCGAAGAAATCTCATCCATTCTCGGCACCACCGTGGTTCTGGACCCCAGGGTTTCCGGGCGTATCACGGTGATGTCCCGTCAGGCCCTCGACCGTGAGGGCGTTCGCCGGTTGTTCTACTCGGTGTTGGACGCCCACAACTTCACGGTGATCGACGAGGGCGACCGGATCCTCATTACGCCGGTGACCGAGGCCAGGACCCGCGCCAGCGGCTCGGCAAAAAATGCCACGGCTTCGCAATTCGTCACCCGGGTCATCGAGCTGAATACCAGCAGTGCCAACGACATTGCCGGCCTGGTCCGGCCCCTGGTGTCGGTCAACGGCTATGTCGGCCCTTCGGCATCGACCAATGCGCTGGTGATCACGGACACGACCGCCAATGTGCACCGAATTGTCGAAGTGGTGCGGCAACTGGATGCCGGAAAGAACAGCCTGCATGCGGTGGTTCAACTGCGTCATGCCCTGGCCAGCGACGTGGCTCCGGTCATGGAGGCCTCTCTGGGCAAGCGGACTGCCGATACGCCGATCCAGGTGCTGGCCGATAGCCGAACCAATCGCCTGATACTCATTGGACCGACAGCCGTTCGCCAACGCCTGGCCGATCTCGCCCGTCGCCTCGACATCCCGGCCACCGAGCTGCCTGACAACGCCCGGGTGATCCGCCTGCGCCACAGCGACGCCAGGCAGCTGGCAGAAATTCTGGAAACCCTGGGCCAGGGCCGCAAAGCCGCGCCGACCCTGAGCGGCAGCAAGGAAACGGCCTCCGGTGCGACATTCATGATCAAGGCTGATGAAAGCCAGAACGCGCTGGTGTTGATCGCCGAGCCGGCGCAGGTCAGGACCATCGAAAGCATCGTGCGTCAGTTGGATCAACCGCGTGCACAGGTGCTGATCCATGCGGCCATCGTCGAAATCTCCGGTGACATCGCCGAAGCCGTGGGTGTGCAGTGGGGCCTGAACACCGGTGATGCCAAAGGCTTCATCAACTTCCCCGGCACCGACATTCCCATTGTGGGTGGCCTGACGTTCGACGAGAAAAAATCAGCGCCCGAAGGTGCGCTTTTGCGTCTGGGAAGCGACCGTTTCGGCGCATTGATTTCCGCGCTGGCCAGCAACACCCGCAGCAACCTGCTGTCCACGCCGAGCCTGTTGACGCTGGACAACCAGGAAGCGGAAATCATCGTCGGCCAGAACGTGCCGTTCAAAACCGGTTCCTACGCCACCAACAGCAGCGGCGCGGATAACCCGTTCACCACGGTCGAACGCAAGGACGTGGGCATCAGCCTGAAGATCAAGCCGTACATCAATGAAGGCTCGACCTTGCGCCTGGAAGTCGAGCAGGAAGTCTCCGACATCGCGCCCTCGGTATCGGGCATCGACTCTTCGGACCTGATCACCAACAAACGAGCGCTCAAGAGCACCATCCTGGCCGACGACGGCGAAATCATCGTGATAGGCGGCCTGATCCGCGACAGCGTGCGCACACAGAAAAGCGGTGTGCCGCTGCTGCGCGACATTCCCTACCTCGGCGCACTGTTTCGGTGGAACCGGGAAACCCAGACCAAAAGCAACCTGATGGTGTTCTTGCGACCGACCATCGTGCGCAGCAAGGAAGACCTGGTTGAAGTCAGCCGGCAGCGTTACAACGCGCTGCATGACTTGAGTCAGCGTGGGGCGCAGGGCAACAACTCGTTGTTGTTGCCGGCCGATGCGCGTCAGTTGTTCGAACCGGTTTCCGACGCGCCGCTGTTCGATCTGCGCAAGCCTGCGACGAGTACGCCATGACCGGCGTGAACGATGATTGCCAGCCGCTGCCGTTCGGTTTCGCCCGGCGTTTCGGCGTCTTGCTGGAGCGCGACGGTGACGAGTGGGGGCTGGCGCTGCGTGCCGATACGCCGCTCACCGCGCTGGCCGAAGCGCGGCGGCTATGCGCTCGGGAACTGCCGCTGCGACTGTTACCACCGCCAGTATTTGCCGAACGTCTGGCGGCGGCGTACCGCGAAGGCCAGAGCGCGGCGGAACAGGTCGCCCAAGGACTGGATGACGACCTGGACTTGCTCAGCCTGGTGGATCAGGTGCCGCAAACCGCCGATTTGCTGGAGCAGCAGGGCGATGCGCCGATCATTCGTCTGATCAACGCGCTGCTCAGCGAAGCCGTACGCGAACAGGCCTCGGATGTGCACCTGGAAACCTTCGAGCGGTACCTGTCGGTGCGCATGCGCGTCGACGGGCAATTGCGCGAAATGCTCCGGCCACGGCGTGAACTGGCGACCCTGCTGGTGTCGCGGATCAAGGTCATGGCGCGGCTGGATATCGCTGAAAAGCGCGTGCCCCAGGATGGCCGCATGGCCCTGCGGCTGGCCGGGCATGAAGTGGATGTGCGGGTCTCGACCCTGCCATCGGCGCACGGTGAGCGAGTGGTACTGCGCCTGCTCGACAAACAGGCCGGGCGCCTCGAATTGCCGCGCCTGGGCATGCCGGACAGTACCCTGGCGGCCCTGCGCGAACTGCTCGGCAAACCCCATGGCATCCTGCTGGTCACCGGGCCCACCGGTTCCGGAAAAACCACCAGTCTGTACGCGGCGTTGAGCAGCCTGAACGACCAGACGCGCAACATCCTCACCGTCGAAGACCCCATCGAATATCACCTGCCGGGCGTCGGCCAGATGCCGGTCAATCCGAAGGTGGACATGACCTTCGCCCGCGGTTTACGGGCGATTCTGCGCCAGGACCCGGACGTGGTGATGGTCGGCGAAATCCGTGATCGCGAGACGGCGGAAATCGCCGTGCAGGCCTCGCTCACCGGTCATCTCGTGCTCTCGACATTGCACACCAACAGCGCGGTCGGCGCGGTCACGCGGCTGGTCGACATGGGCGTCGACGCCTACCTGCTGGCGTCTTCGCTGGTGGGCATTCTGGCCCAACGCCTGCTGCGCACCTTGTGTCCGCATTGCAAGACGCCTTACCGCGCAGATGCAGCGACCCGCCAGCGGCTGGGGCATGACGCGACGGCGCCCTTGCAGCTATTCCGGGCCGTGGGCTGTGAACAGTGCCAGCACGGCTATCGCGGGCGCATCGGCATCTACGAATTGATCAGTGTGACGCCAGCCATTTCTGCGCTGATTCATCAGGGGGGCAGCGAGCAGGCATTGCTCGGCGAGGCGCGCAAGGCGTCGCTCAGTCTGTTTCAGGACGGTCGGCAACGGGTGATCGACGGCCTGACCAGCCTCGACGAGTTACTGCGTGTGACTCGGGAGGACTAAGGCATGCCGACTTTCGATTACCGCGCCGACGACGCCCAGGGCCGCCCTTGCAAGGGGCGGCTGGAGGCTGACAGCCCTCGACATGCCCGGCAGTTGTTACGCGAGCGCGGCTTGTGGCCCCGTGATGTGAGTGAAATCCGGGTCGCTGCGGGTACGAAGTCGTCCCTTGGCAGCGGCCGCTTGAGTGCCGCTGACCTGGCATTGCTGACGCTGCAACTCTCTACGTTGGTCCAGGCGGGTCTGCCGCTGGAGGAAGCCCTCGATGCGGTGGCCAAGCAAAGTGCCAAACGTCGGGTGGCGGGGCTGTTATCGGCCGTCAGAAGTCGAGTGATGGAGGGGCACGCGCTGGCCACGGCGTTGGCGCAATTCCCCAGGGCCTTCCCCGAACTGTTCCGCGCTACGGTCGCCGCGGGTGAGCGCTCCGGTCATCTGGGCCATGTGCTGGAGCAACTGGCCGCGTACACCCAGGCCCGCCAGGCCTCGCGGCAAAAGATCCAGATGGCCTTGGTCTACCCGGCGATTCTGATGCTGGCCAGCGTGCTGATCGTCGGGTTTCTGCTCGGTTACGTGGTGCCGGACGTGGTGAAGATCTTTGTCGACAGCGGTCAGGCATTGCCGTGGCTGACCCGAGCGCTGATCAGCGCCAGTGACGGATTGCGCAGCCATGGCCTGATGTTGCTCGGCGTGATCGCGATGGTGGTTGGTCTCTGGCGTTGGAGCCTGCGTCAGCCGACCTGGCAGCTGCGTTGGCATCGCCTGATGCTGAACCTGCCGGTGATCGGCGAAGTGTTGCGGGCAATGGAAGCCGCGCGGTTCGCCAGCACCCTGGCCATCCTTGGTAAAAGCGCAGTGCCGCTGGTCGACGCCCTGGAAATCGCCGCTGCCGTCATCGGCAACCTGACCATTCGCGCACGCATGGCCGACGTGGCCCGCTCGGTCCGCGAAGGCGGGACCCTGACCCGTGGCCTGGAACTGAGCGGCGACATCCCGCCGATGATGCTGCACATGATCGCCAGTGGCGAACGGGCCGGCGAACTCGACCGCATGCTGGCCCGCGCCGCCGAACAACAGGAAAGCAGCCTGGCAGCGCGCATCGCCCTGGTGGTGAGCCTGTTCGAACCCGCCATGCTCGTGCTGATGGGCGGCGTCGTGCTGCTCATCGTGCTGGCCATCCTGCTCCCGATTCTCAGCCTCAACCAATTGGTGAATTGACCTTGAACGCCCTACATCGCAGAACCTTCCAGCGCGGTTTTACCCTGATCGAAATCATGGTGGTGGTGGTCATCATCGGCATTCTCGGGGCCATCGTGGTGCCGCAGTTCATGAGCCGCCCCGATCAAGCCAAAGTCACCGCCGCCAAAGTCGATATCCAGGCCATTGCCACCGCCCTGGAAATGTATCGCCTCGACAATTTCCACTACCCCTCGACCCAACAGGGGCTGGAAGCCTTGGTCAAGCGTCCGTCCGGGCAGCCGGCGGCGCGGAACTGGAACCCTCAGGGCTACCTGAAAAATCTGCCCGTCGATCCGTGGAGCACGCCCTATCAGTACCTCAACCCCGGTGTGAAATCGGCCAATGGCGGCTATGACCTGTACTCCCTGGGTTCCGACGGCGTGGTCGGTGGCGAAGGGCATGCGGCTGACATCGGCAACTGGGGTGAGTGAACCATGCCACGTCGCTGCCGGGGGTTTACCTTGCTGGAATTGATGATCGTGATCGTATTGATCGGCGTGCTGGTGGGCATGGTGAGTTTCGCTACCGGCATGAACCCGGCGCGCCAGGCCAGGCAGGAAGCGGACGCGCTCGCGGGCATGATTCGACAGCTACGCCAGCAGGCGGTGCTCGAAAGCCAGGAACACGGTGTGCGCCTGAGTGCCGATGGCTATCGGGCGATGCGGCTCGGCGTGCGCGGCTGGGAGCCGGTGTCGGCTTTTTATCGATGGCCCGACAATCTGCGCCTGCGCCTGAAACACGACGGTTATTCCGTGAGCCTCGGCGCCGACGAAGGTCCCCCGCAATTGCTGATGCTCAGCAGCGATGAAACCAGCACCTTCACCCTGACGTTCGAGACCAGGGGCAGGGCCTGGTTGAGCCTGTCCAGCGACGGAATCAGTGAGGTGGTGATCGATGGCTAGGCCGTCGATCATGCCCCGCATGGACGGATTCACCCTGCTGGAAATCATGGTGGCCCTGGCGATATTCGCCACCCTGGCAACGGCCGTTCTGTCGGCTGGCCAGTACGTCGTGAAGCAGGCTGCGGTGGTCGAAGAGCGCCTGTTGGCGGCCTGGGTGGCGGACAACGCTTTGGCCGAATGGCGCCTGCAATCGACGCCGGCCATTGGGCCGTTGCAACGGCTTGTGCGCATGGATGGTCGTGACTGGGTCGTCCGTCAGCGCGCTCGCGCTGGCAGCGACCCGCGTCTGCTCGAAGTCGATATCGAGGTCAGCCTTGCCGGTCGCGAGCAAGTGCTGCACCGCGCCAGTGGCTGGATACCCAATCGCCATGAATAAGCAGGCCGGGTTCACCTTGCTGGAGTTGGTGATCGCCTTGGCGATCTTCGCCCTGTTGGGGCTGGCCAGCTGGACGCTGTTCGATGGGGTAGTGCGCGTTCAGCGCAGCACCATGGCCCATGAAGC
Organism: Pseudomonas moorei; assembly: GCF_008801475.1. Taxonomy (GTDB): domain Bacteria; phylum Pseudomonadota; class Gammaproteobacteria; order Pseudomonadales; family Pseudomonadaceae; genus Aquipseudomonas; species Aquipseudomonas moorei. The sequence goes on from NZ_VZPP01000005.1 coordinate 270,775, forward strand.
TGAATTCAGGAGCCTGCAACGCGCCATTGCAGTGATTGAGCGCGATCTGCTGCACATCACCGAACACCCGATCAGGCTTGAGCAAACGCAGCTGCAAGTGCAGCGCGGCAATTGGCGCAACCCGCTGGATCAAGCGCGCAGCGAACGACAAGCGCTGACCTATCGCCTCGAAAACACAGCGCTATGGCGCGACAGCCAAGGCGAGGGCACGCCGATCGTGCAACGGCAAAAACTGCTCGATGATGTCCGGCACTTGAGCTGGCGCCTGTTTGATCGCCAGGCCGGTTGGCGCAGCGATTGGCCGACCGGCCAGGCGGTTGATGCGCCGCTGGCGCTGGAACTGCAACTGTCGACAGGGCGCTTCGAGTCGATCCGCCGGGTGCTGTTGCTGCCGGGGGCCTGGCCATGAGGGCGAAGCAGCGTGGTGTGGCCTTGATCAGTGTCTTGCTGGTCATGAGTCTGGCCCTGTTGATCATCGGCGGGGTGCTGCGCAGTCATCGGCTGTTGCTGCAAAGCAGCGCTCAGCAGCTGCAGCAGATGCACTTGAAGCAACTCGCCCTGGCCAACGAAACCTGGACGTTGCTGCGGTTACAGGACGCCGGGCAAACCTCAGGGACCACGGTCGACCTGACTCAGGATTGGGCAACGGTCCGTGGTTACGAGATTGAAGACACCCACGTACGGGTGGCGGTCGAGGACCTGGCCGGGCGATTCAACGTCAATGCCCTGTTGATTCAGGGCCAGATTGATCAGGTCACGCTCAATCGCTGGCATCGCTTGCTGGAGATGCTCGAATTGCCTGCATTGCCATTGGAGCAAGTGGGCGCGTTGCGAGAAGTGAGTCAACTGCGCCAGCTGCCGGGTATCGACGGTGAACGGTTGCGTCGGCTGGAACCTTGGATCGCCACCTTGCCCAAAGAAGCCGCGCTGAATATCAATACGGCCCCGGAAATAGTCTTGCGCTCAATCGATGGCCTCGACGCGGCAACGGTAACCGCATTGCTGCGTCAGCGCTCGACAACGCCTTGGCCGAGCGTTCAGGCCTTCACCCAAGACCCGATGCTTGAAGGTTTGGGCTTGAGCAGCCACGGCCTGGGCATCGATAGCCGCTGGTACCGGATCACGGTCCAGGTAACCCAAGGGCAAAGCCGTTTGCGCCTGGCCACCGATGTCGAACGCGATCCCAAAACACGCCAACTGAAGATCCTGCAACGGCGTGTGCTGCCGTCGAACACCCACGAGATAAGCCCATGAAAACCTGGCTCTACCTGACGGCCGAAGGCCTGGCCGCGCCGTCGCTCGACTGGCCCTGTTGTGTCTGGTCGTCGACCGGCCAACGCCAACTCCAGCCGTTGAACCAGGCCGCGCAGGCGCTCCAGGGGCAAGCCGTCGACCTGTTGTTGCCCATGGAACTCTGCAGTTGGGTGCGCAGCGAGCCCTGGCCCGCCAGGCGTCGACCCGCCGCACAAGCCATCGCCTTCGCCGTTGAGGAGCAACTGGGGGAAACGCTGGAAAAACTGCACCTGAGCGTCGGCGCTCGCGACCCGCAAGGGCGTTATCCGGTGATGGTGATCGACCGCGAACGCTTCGCCGCCGCGCTTCAGCGGTTGAAGGAGGCGGGCATTGAAGTGCGTTCAGTCTTCGTCGATGCCGACCGGTTGCCCCAAGACCAGGCGCTCGGCGTCTGGTGGTTCGGCCGCTGGATGCTCGGTGGCGGTTTGCCCGCTCGTCTGACGTTGACGGAGGATGGGCTGACACTGCTTAAACCGGGGTTGCCCATCGATATTGAGTGGCATGACGAGCGGCTGGAGACGGTTGATGTGGATCAATGGCTGACCCTGGCGTCGCCACAGGCCATCAATCTGCTGCACGGTGATTTTGCCCGGCAGCGCAAACGTCTGCCCTGGCGTCTCGGCGGGTTGGCCATGGCACTGTTGTTGGCGCTGAACTGGGGGGCCAGTGAAGCGCGAATCCACTTTCTCGAAAGCCAGGGCCGTGAGCTCTACAGTCGTAACGAACAGCAGTTCAAGGCGCTTTATCCGCAGCAGACACGCGTCGTCGACCTGGCGGCCCAACTCGGCGCCCTGCAAAACCAGGGTACGGCGCCACAGGTCAGCCGTATCGCCGGCCTGGTCAAACTGGTCGAACACGTCATTGGCGCCAGTCCGGTCGACGTCCAGCGCATCGATTTTCGCCAGGGCGACGGCTGGAAAATCCAGCTGACCGCCAACAGCTTTGCCGAACTGGAGTTGTTGCGCGAGCGGGGGCGGCAACAAGGAACGCCCATACGGATCGACAACGCGAGCAAAGACCAAAACCGGGTGCAGGCGACCCTGACGGTGGAGCAAGAGGCATGAAACCCAGCGAGTTCAAAGCGGCGACGTTACAGCGCTGGCAGCGTCTATCCATTCGAGAGCAGCGACTGCTGGGGGGGCTGGGTGTGTTTGTCCTGGGCGTCGCGGTGTTCAGTCTGGTCTGGCAGCCGACGCAACAACGACTGATAACGGCCGAGCGTCAGTATCAACAGCAACTGACGCTGGCGGCCCGACTGCAACAGGCGCAACCGCGCAGCCATGTACCCGGCCCGGTCGATCAGCCCCTGTCGTTGCGCATCAGCGAAAGCGCGGCCACGGCGGGGCTTGAGTTGCAGCAGATGAACAGCGACAACGACCTGCTGCGCCTGACCGTCAGCGGCGACGCCATGACATTGCTGCCATGGCTGGACCGCATCGAACGTGACGGTATTGCGCTGCAATCGCTGACCCTGGAAAAGCGTGACGCGGTGCTGGAGGCGCGGCTGGTGCTCAGATAGTCGCGCCTGTGCCCGGCAACGGCGGCAACTTCGCCAGTTTCAGCGCCACCAGCAGCGCTACCACCAACAAACCGCCGATGAACAAACCGATGCCGTTCCAGCCGCCCAGGTGCCAGAACACCCCGCCCGCCGTGCCGGCAATGCTCGACCCGGCGTAGTAGCTGAACAGGTACAGCGACGATGCCTGGCCCTTGGCCAGGGTGGCGCGGCGGCCGATCCAGCTGCTCGCTACGGAGTGGGCGCCGAAGAAGCCGAAGGTGAACACCAGCATGCCGAAGATCACCAGTGGCAGCGCTGTGAACATCGTCAGGGCAAGGCCGGCGAGCATCAGCACGATGGTGCTCCAGAGCACTTTGCGGCGGCCGAGTTTGTCGGCCAGCGAGCCGATTTTCGCCGAACTGTAGATACCCGACAGGTACACCACCGACAGCAGCCCGACGAAGGCCTGCTCCATGTGGTACGGCTCGGCCAGCAGGCGATAGCCGATGTAGTTGAACAGCGTGACGAACGCGCCCATCAGCACGAAGGCTTCGAGAAACAGCAGCGGCAGGCCGGCGTCGCGAAAGTGCATGGTGAAGCCGTCAAGCAGGCTGCGCGGGTGCAACGAGCGGGCGCGGAAGTTGCGTGATTCCGGGAGGATTTTCCAGAACACCGCCGCTGCGATCAGCGCCAGGCCACCGATCACCAGCATGGCCGTGTGCCAACTGACGAAGTCGATCAACACCCCGGTAATCAGTCGCCCGCTCATCCCGCCGATGGCGTTGCCGCCGATGTACAGGCCCATCGCAAGGCCGATGTGTTGCGGGTGAATTTCTTCGCTCAGGTAGGTCATGGCCACCGCCGCCAGACCGCTCAGCGACAAGCCGATCAGCGCACGCATCAGCAGCACACCATGCCAGCTGGGCATCATCGAACTGGCGATGGTGCACAGAGCGGCGGCGAACAATGCCGCGACCATCACCGGTTTGCGCCCCACACGATCGGAGATCGGACCGGTGATCAGCAGGCCGATGGCGAGCATGCCGGTGGCCACTGACAGGATCAGGCTGCTCTGTGCGGCGTTGATCGAATATTCGTGGGACAACAGCGGCATCATCGGCTGCACGCAGTACAGCAGGGCAAAGGTCGCGAAGCCGCCGCAGAACAGCGCCAGCACCGTGCGCATGAACGCCGGCGTGCCTTTTTCGATGTAGATCTCCTTGAGTTCAGCGACGACATCGTCCTGTACGGCAGGTGGAACTTCATGGGCAAGTGGGGCGACAGCAGTTTTCACGTTGGACCTCGGAGGGGCGCAGCCGGTCAGGCAATGAAAAAAGCATATAGCTGGCTAATGATTCAATCCAATATATTGTTCGACCTGTTTGATAGCTTCTACGACCTAATGGGAATTTCATGGAATTGCGTCATCTGCGCTACTTCATCGCCGTCGCCGAAGAACTGCACTTCGGCCGCGCCGCACAGGTGCTGGGCATCTCGCAACCACCGCTGAGCCAGCAGATTCAGGCACTGGAGCAGGAGGTCGGGGCGCGATTGTTCGAACGTACCAATCGTCGGGTCGAGCTGAGCGAGGCCGGTCGGCTGTTTCTCGAAGAGGCGCGGCTGGTGCTGGCCCAGGTCGACAAAGCGGCGGATGTCGCCCGACGGGCCCAGCTCGGTGAGTTGGGTGAATTGAAGATCGGTTTCACCTCGTCGGCACCGTTCAACTCGACCATTCCCCAGGCGATTTTCTCGTTTCGCCAGCGTTTCCCGGCAGTGCACCTGAACCTGCGGGAAATGAGCAGCACCCAAGTGGCCGATGCGCTGGTGGACGAATCGATCGAGGTCGGCATCATGCGGCCATTGGGCCTGCCGGATTGCCTGAGTGTGGTAGAGCTGATGCGCGAACCGCTGGTGGCGGTGCTCAGCGCCAAGCACCCGTTGGTCAAAGACAGTGAAGAAGGCTTGTTCCTGTCGGCCCTGGCCCTCGAGCCTTTTGTATTTTTCCCTCGCAGCTACGGCAGTGGTCTGTACGCACAACTCCTCAGCCTGGCCCGCGATGCCGGCTTCAGCCCGCACTTCGCCCAGGAGGCCGGCGAGGCGATGACCATCATCGGGTTGGTGGCAGCGGGGCTCGGGGTCTCGGTGTTGCCGGCGTCCTACCAGCGGATGCGCATTGATGGGGTGGTCTATCGGCCGTTGCTCGACCCGGCGGCGGTGTCGGCGGTGTGGCTGGTGCAGCGCAAGGATCAGAAATCGCCGATGGCGAGGGCGTTTGTGGAGTTGTTGACGAGGAAGGTTGAGCCGTTGAAGCCGTGACGGTGTGAACACAATATTCCCTGTAGGAGCGAGCTTGCTCGCGATGGACTAAAGAACACCGCGTGCATCCAGGAAGCACGTGTCATCGTTAAGGACCATCGCGAGCAAGCTCGCTCCTACAGATCAGAGTTTTCGCCGCTGCCCGTGGGACATTTCTGAACTACCCAGGATAGGCTACAGCGCCTTGCGACGTTGCCTGCAACTACTCCAGAATCCGCCGGCTTGTGCGCTTCGGGGGCCATCGTTAACTTGATCCGCGTCACTGATGGTCAGTGATCGGGTTTAGTAGCCCGTACCTCGACAAAGCGCATTTGCGCTCCTGATAGGCAGGTATGTCCGTACCTGCCCTTGACGGTAGCTGTGCGCAGGGCGCCATTTGGCGCGCCGGCTTCGTCGTGGTCCGGTCTACTAACCTGCGTACAGCTGCCACCCTTTTGAAGAGTCGCGATGAGGTGTCGGCCCGATCTGCTACAGGACGCTCAATCATGACCGATTCAGAACACTCACCGGACACCGATCCGCACGCGCCACGCCGGCCGAGCAGCATCTTCCTCATCGACCCCGATATCGACAACCACACCCTGCTGGAACACGCCTGTGTGTCCCTGGCATCCGCCAACGTGATGGCCATGGATTTCGCCAGGTACCTGAAGGGGTCGCAGAGCGACACCCTGGTGGGGATCCAGCAATTGATTATGCTGGGCGAGCTGGCGGTGAACCGGGCGCTGGATAAACTCGATCCACCTTAACCATTGTAGGAGCGAGCTTGCTCCGGGCGGCGTTCCGACGATGGACGTCAACGATAACGCTTGGTGCCTGAATGACCGAGTTGTCCGGACGTTTTTCGCGAGCAGGCTCGCTCCTACAGGGGGGGCTGCTTACGCCCAGCGCTTGAAAATCAACGAAGTATTCACCCCGCCAAACGCAAAATTGTTGTTCATCACGTACCGGTTGCTCATCTGTCGAAACTCGCCGCGCAGGTAATCCAGCTTGCCGCAGTGCGGGTCGACTTCGTCCAGGTTCAGCGTGTGCACATACAGGTCGCGGTTCATCATTTCGATGCTGAACCAGGATTCCAGTGCGCCGCAGGCGCCGAGGGTGTGGCCGAGGAAGCTTTTTTGCGAGCTGATCGGCATGTGCTCGCCGAACAGGCTGCTGGTGGCAACGGTTTCGGCGATGTCGCCCTGTTCGGTGGCGGTGCCGTGGCCGTTCACGTAGCCGATGTCCGACGGCTTGAGTCCGGCGTCTTCCAGCGCCAGTTCCATGGCCCGGCGCATGGTGACTTGCTCCGGACGGGTGGTGTGCTGGCCGTCGGCGTTGCTGCCGAAGCCGACGATCTCGGCATGGATGCGCGCGCCACGGGCCAGGGCGTGCTCCAGCTCTTCGAGCACCAGCATGCCGCCGCCTTCACCGATCACCAGGCCATCGCGGGCGCTGTCATACGGCCGTGGTGAGGTCTGCGGGGCGTCGTTTTTCAGGCTGGTGGCGTAGAGCGCGTCGAAGACCATGGCTTCGGTCGGACACAGTTCTTCGGCGCCACCGGCCAGCATCAATGGCAGGCGTCCGAACTTGATCGCTTCATAGGCATAGCCGATGCCCTGGCTGCCGCTGGTGCAGGCGCTGGACGTCGGGATCAGGCGGCCGGTGAGGCCGAAGAAAATGCTGATATTGGCGGCCGTGGTGTGCGGCATCATCCGCACGTAGGAGTTGGCGTTCAGGCCCTCGGCGACCGAGTTGAGCAGCATGTTGCCGAACGCCTTGATCTCGTCGGTGCTGCCGGTCGATGAGCCGCAGGCGACGCCCATGCGTCCGTCCTTGATCGATTCATCGCCCAACAGCCCGGCGTCGGCCAGCGCCATCTCCGCCGCACCCACGGCAAGCCGCGACACCCGGCCCATGCTGCGCAGTTGTTTGCGCGTCCAGTGGCTCGGCACCATGAAGTCGTCGATGGGGCCGGCCAGACGGGTGTTGAGTTCGGTAAAGCGATCCCATTCGTCCATGCGACGGATGCCGCTGCGGTTGGCCGCGAAGTGGCCCACGATGGTTTCCCAATCGCTGCCCAGGGATGTGATGCCGGCCATGCCGGTGACGACGACGCGCTTCATCAACACAGGCCTCCGTTGACGGCCAGAACCTGCCGGGTGATGTACGAAGCTTCCGCCGACATCAGGAAATTCACCGCGCCGGCCACCTCTTCAGGGGTGCCCATGCGTTGAGCAGGAATCATTTTCATCAGTTCTTCCACCGGCACGTTTTCATCGAGCATGGCCGTGTCGATCAGGCCGGGTGCGACACAGTTGACGGTGATTTTGCGCTTGCCCAACTCGATCGCCAACGCCTTCGCCGCGCCGATCAATCCGGCTTTCGAGGCGCTGTAGTTGACCTGGCCACGGTTGCCGATCAGCCCGGACACCGAGGTGATGCAGACAATTCGCCCGGCGGCGCGACGACGGATCATCGGCATCATCACCGGGTGCAGCACGTTGTAGAAACCGTCGAGGTTGGTGCGCATCACCACATCCCAATCATCCTCGCTCAGCGCCGGAAAAGCACCGTCACGCGTCAGGCCGGCGTTGAGCACCACTCCGTAATAGGCGCCGTGGGCCTCGACGTCGGCTTCAAGGATGGCTTTGCAGTGGGCGCGGTCGGCCACATCGAATTGCAGGATACGGGCCTGGCGCCCCAAGGCTTCGATATCGGCCTTCACGGCTTCGGCGTCTGCCAGGCCGCTGCGGCAATGCAACACGATGTCGTGCCCGGCCTGGGCCAGGCGCAGGGCGATGGCGCGGCCGATGCCACGGCTGGAACCGGTGACCAGTACGGATTCAGTCATGGCTGTGTTCCTTGTGACGAGCTTTCGGGCTCGGAAAGATAGTGAGTCGGCTGGGGCGGGCGATACACGTTCAGACGGGCGGTGGCGTGAATGCCCGGTGCATTGATGTGGCATTCGAATACGCCCATGCCGTTATCGTCTTCGAGCGAGCGAATGCCGTGGATGGTCAGCTCGGTCCCGGCCGGGAAGCTTTCGACATTGCATTCGAATTTACGGCTGCCCAGCAGAAAGCCGAGCGCCACGGCATCGCCGCGCTGGCGCGCATGGCAACCGGCGAAGGCGGCGACGCTCTGGGCCATCAGTTCAATCCCGACCCAGGCCGGCAGGCTGCCGTCCGGTTGGCTGAACAGACCATCGGGCCTGACGGTGAGACGGGTGTGGATCTGCTCTTCATCGAACGCCAGGATCTGCTCGATGAAGATCATATCGCCAGCGTGGGGCAGCAGTTCGGCGAGCGGCCAGTCAATCATGGGGCGTCTCCGATAATCAGGCTGACGTTGTTACCACCGAAAGCGAAGGAATTGCTCATCAGGTAGCGGGGACCAATGGACGACAGGCGCGTGGCCGGGGTCACCCAATTCAGGGCGGGCAGTTCAGGGTCCGCCTGGCCATCCCAGACATGGGGTGGCAGGGCGTGCTCGTGATTGCCGGTGCTCAGGCTCAACCAGCAGAACGCCGCTTCCAGCGCTCCGGCCGCGCCGAGGGTGTGGCCGGTCATGGGTTTGGTCGAAGAGCAGGGCACCCCTTCAGGGAACACGGCCGCGACGGCGTGGCTTTCCATGGCGTCGTTATGTTGGGTAGCGGTGCCGTGCAGGTTCAGGTAGCTGATCTGTTGCGGTTGCAGTCCGGCGCGATTCAAGGCTTTGCGCATCGCTTCCTGTGCGCCGCGTCCGCTCGGTTCCGGTGCCGAAATGTGATGCGCATCCGAGCTGGCGCCGCTGCCCAACAGGGCAATCGGTTGGCTGTCGCCAGGCTGCTTGCTCATCAGGAACAGCGCGGCGGCTTCGCCGATGTTGATGCCGTTGCGGTTGCGCGAAAACGGGTTGCAGCGCTGCCCTGATACCGCTTCCAGTGCCGAGAAACCGTTGAGGGTCAGCTTGCAGAGGGTGTCGACGCCACCGCACAGGACCACGTCGCACACGCCCAGGTCCAGCAGGCGCTGGGCACTCATCAGGGCACGGGCGCTGGAGGTGCAGGCCGTTGAAATGACGTAGGTCGGCCCGCTCACTTGCAGCCAGTCGGCGAGAAAATTCGCCGGGGCACCGAGTTCCTGTTGCTGGTAGTCATAGTCGGCCGGGAATTGCTGCTCGCGGATGTAACAGCCCAGGCTCTCACTGGCTTCGTCTATGCCCGAAGTGCTGGTGCCCAGCACGATCCCGATGCGCTCGCGACCGTAGGTCTGGATCGCGCGATCGATGTCCGGGCGAATTTGCAGGGCGGCTTCCATCAGCAGTTGGTTGTTGCGGCTGCGCTGCCGGATCAACTCGGGTGGAATCGCCGGCAGTTCGCCTGCGACCGCGCCCACCGGCAACGACCGTTCCGGCACCCAACCGGCCTCGCTGCGCATGCCGGAGCAATCGCCGGCAAACAGGTTGCGCGCGATTTCCTGCTTGTCGCGGCCCAGGGCGCAGATCACGCCGAGGGCGTTCAGGTAGGCGGTCATGGTGCCTCCCCGCTCAGGGGCGTGACTTGATATTTCGGGCCTTTGGGCAGGTTCAATTCAAAGCTCATCGGTTGTGAATAACGAACGTCCCAGCGTTCGGGCAGGGTGCGTTGAGCGCCATGTTGCCAGGCCGCGGGATAGTTGCCGTGCAACTCGTCCCTGGGGGTCAGGGCAAACAGCAGCGCCGCGAACAGTTCCCGGGCTTCGGGGTTGGGCGGCAGCAGGCCGTCGGCATGCCAGGTTCCGTCGACCAGCTTCTGGCGTGCCTGCGGGATGCCCAGCAGGTCCATCATCGACCAGCGAATGCCCGGGCCTTCACGCTGGATCACCAGCACCCAGTCCTGACGTTGTTCGGCCCGCAGGCGCTGGATGTGCAATTGCAGCGGCAGCGACAGGTTCGGGGTTTGCTCGGGCAGCGGCGGCTGGCTGGCGCAGGCGCTGAGCAACAGGGCTGCGGCAAACAGCAAAAACCCGAGAACGATTGCGGACCCTGTGGGAGCGAGCTTGCTCGCGATGACGGCACTACAGTCGGCATCGCGGGTGGCTGACCCACCGCTTTCGCTGGCCAGCCAGCTCCTACAGGTAACGTTGAGCATCAAACTCCACCTTTCAACGGTTTGCGCGCAACCACATTGACCAGGGTTTCTTCCCGTTGGCCAAAGGGTTTTGGCTGGCGCAAGCCCAAGCGTTCCAGCAGACCTAAATCCTTGGCGCGGCTCCACCACAAGTACGGATAAGACACATTTTGCGGACCGAATTCAAAACCCTGCCGTCGGATCATCTCCAGATACTGCGCGGCACTTTTTTGCACGTGCATCGGATGCCGGAACAACCAACGAATCACCCAAGTATCAATGTATGCCTCGGTGGATTCGGCGAACAGCAGATAGCCGCCTGGCTTGAGCACACGGTAGAACTCGGCCAGTGTCTTTTCCTGCTCCACCAGATGATGGAAGGTCTGGTGACAGAACAGCAGGTCGACGCTGGCGTCCGGTACGGCAAGGGTGGCGCAGTCGCTGCCGATCAACTCCACGGCAATACCCTGATAGACCGCTTCTTCACGGCTCTGGTTCAGGCTGTGGGGATCGGCATCCACACCAATCAGACGTCCGGGCATAAAGGTTTGTTGCAGGTGCTTGAACGACTTGCCTTGACCGCAGCCGGCGTCCAGCAGCACCGGATTGCTCGGCAGCGGCTCGCTGAACAGGCTGCTCAAATCGTCGATCGCCACGCGCAGCACGCGGTACTGCCAGGTGTAGCTGCGCAGGAACCAGAGGCCGAAACGGGTTTCTTCGACGTAGTTGTCGCTCAGGTAGCTCATGTCGCATCCCGTGCGCAGAGTTGAGAAATCACTTTCAGGCGGCGCTTGGCTTCGCTGACGAACGGGTTGCGCTCGTCCCAGGCGTAGCCGGCCAGGATCGAGCTGATCATGCGGCGGATCTCCCCGGAGCTGCCCTCGTGGTAAATCACGTCCTGGAAGGTCCCGGCGTACCAGCCTTCGACGTAGCAACGAAAGGTATCGACCCCGCGCTTGAGCGGCTCGGCAAATGCCTTTTCCCAGTCGACGGTTTCGCCTTGCAACTGCCGGTGCAGGACGCCGGCGGCCATGCTCGCCGAACGCATCGCAATGGTCACGCCGGACGAAAACACCGGGTCGAGGAACTCCGCGGCATTGCCCAGCAGCGCGAAGCCTGGCCCGTGCAGGGCCTTGACGTTGGCCGAGTAGCCGCCGATGGTCCGCGCGGGCGTATCCCACACCGCATTGTTCAGCACGCCGGACAGGCTGGGCGTCTCGGCAATGAAACCGCGCAGGCAATCGTCCAGGTTATCGGTGCGGCCCTCGAAATGCTCTGCGGCGGCAACCACGCCGACCGAGCAACGGCCGTTGCTGAACGGGATGGTCCAGAACCAGACGTCGCGTTTGTCGGGATGGGTGGTGACGAGGATCTTGGTGCGGTCGAAGGTCGGGTTGGTGATGCGGTCTTCGACATGGGTAAACACGGCCTGACGCACCGGAAAGTTCGACGGCGCTTCGAGGTCGAGCAGGCGCGGCAGCACACGACCGTAACCGCTGGCGTCGAGCATGAAGTCCGCCTCGATGCGGTATTCGCTGCCGTCCTCGCGACGCACGCCAAGCTGCGGGTGCGGCAAATCGACCTCGACGCTGACGATGGCTTCGCCGTAGCGGATTTCCACGCCTTGCAGCGCGGCCTGATCGGCCAGCAGTTTGTCGAAATCGGCGCGCTGGACCTGGAAGGTCGTCGGCTTGCCCTGGGTAAAGGTGTCGCCGAAATCAAAAGCGCTGTAACGCTCGCCCCAGGCAAACGCGGCACCGGTTTTCACCTGGAATCCCGCGGCATTGACGGCGTCCAGCATGCCCGCCTCTTCGACGAAATCCAGGCAGTGAGCCAACAGGCTTTCGCCAATGGAAAACCGTGGGAAATGCTGGCGCTCGATCACCAGCACGTCATGACCCTGGCGTTTGAGCAGCGCGGCGGCGATGGCCCCCGAAGGGCCTGCACCGATGACCACGATCTGGCGACGTTCCATTTCAACGGTTGGCATGGGGGCTCCTTGCCGGGGCGGCGGGTTTCAAGGGGATTCGATGCATGCCGGCCAGTGCCGGCAGCAAGGTGGCGATCAGGCCCATCAGCATCAGCGCAAAGTACAGCGCCGGGTTGATGAGCTGTTGTTGCAACAGCAGGTTGAGAAACACGATCTCACTCAAGCCGCGAATATTCAGCAACACGCTTTCCCGCCAGCGGCTGGCGCCCTGGAACGAAGCGCCGGCCCAGCCGAGGCCAAGCCAGTTGCCGAGCATTTTGCTGGCGATCGGCAATAGCAGCAGGGCCACCAGTTGCACCCAGCCAAGACTGTCCATGGCGCTGTGCACATTGATCTGCACGATGCCGAACGTGAGGATCAGCGGGATAGCGATGTAGGTTTGCAGAAAAATCATCCAGCGCACCGGAAAGGGCAGTATCAGCGGCGCCTTCAATACGGCCATCAGCAGCAGGTAACCGATACCGAAAATCAGCGCGTTGAGCTTGTAGTGTTCGGCCACCACCAGCAGCGCGAAAAAGCATCCGCTGTACAGCCATGCCTGGCGCAGGCCGAGCAGGCGCAGCAGCAACGGCAGACAGGCGCCGGCCAAGGGCAGCAACAGGCTGCTCAAATGCAGGGTGCCTTGGGCGATGGCGAACAGGGTCCAGCAGCTGAGATCGATGAGGATCGCCGTCTGTACCAGGCGCCGGGTGGCGGCGGGCGGGTAGTCGATGTGCCGCAGGTACAGGTACAACACCGGAATCGCGGTAATGGCGAATAACAGACCGACCGCCAGCGAGCTGATCCATGGCTGCGGTGGCAACAGCCAGAACGCCGTGGCCAGGCCGCAGGCAAACGGCAGGCAGAAACTCGGCAGGGCGATTTTCAGGCTCTGTCGATCCAGCTGCAGGTCGATCACATCGCTGAGGATGTAGCCCAGCAGCAGCGCGAAACTCAGGCTGTAGAGGTTTTTCAGCCAGATCGGCGACACCAGCGCCGCGCCACTGAGTTGCCAATGGGGTTCGATCCAGAAATACATCAGCAGCGGCAGGCCGACGGTCGCCAGCAGCAACTGGCTGACAATCGGGATCAAGCCCAGATGCCGGCCCAGTCGGGTCGCCACGGCGAACAACGCCAGGGCCATCGCCCAGAACAGTGCAACCATCATTGTGCCGGCTCCTCGGCGGGTGCCGCGTGCCTGTGCTTTCCGGCCCAGGGGGCGAGCATGAAGCTGAATATCAGGCCCAGGCTGACCGACAGACCGAAGTTGCTCACCGCCGGTGTGCTCGACACCGCCAGCAGGCCGAACGACAGCCAGGTGGTCAGCGCCGCCAGCAGGGTGCCCAGCAGACTCACGGCGGCACCGCCGACCTGCTCACGCATCAGGATCGCGTAATCGACGCTGATGGCCGTCACCAGCAGCAAGCCGAACAGGCTGAACAGGGTCAACGGCTGCCCCAGCCAGCCGAGGCTGGCGAGGCTGCACAGCGCAGCCAGCAGCGGCAGGGAAACAATGCGCAGCGCGCCGCCGAGGCCGAACGGCAGGATCAGCACAAGCACGATCAGCGCGCAGGAGGCGAGCTTCAGTTCGGCGGCACTGATCTGGGTGGCGGCGAAAACGTCGTTCAGTTCGCCAAGCCGGTCGACCAACTGCACGCCTGGCAGGTCCAGCGCCTGGATGCGCAGCAGTGACGGGTTGTTCAGGCCTTGCAGGCTGACCATGGCCGCCACGCCATCATCGGTCGGCCCCAGCCACAGCGTCCGATAGGGTTCGGCCAAGGGCCCGGCCAATGCGGCGTCGATGTCTTCGACGGGCAGCGCCTGCAAGGTTTTCAGCTCCGCTTGCAGCGCCTCGGCCGGCACACCGACGTCGAGCAGCGGCTGCCAGACGTTCGGCAAGGCGTTCAACGCTTCGCGCAGGTGAAGCTGCTCGTTCGGCGGGCTCACCAGTTGATTGAGCGACAGATAGCCCTGAAGTTTTTTCAGGTTGACCAGTTGATCCAGGCGTTCGCTCAGGGCGGTCTGGCGTTCCAGCAGTTCCTGTTGATTGGCCGCGCGCACCAGGAAGAACTGGCTGGTGGGTTGATAACCGGTAATGCGGGCGATGGTCTGGGCTTCGTCGGTCAATTGTTGGGGGGCGCCGACCCACTGGCGAATGTCATTGCGGGTCCCGAGGTGCAAGAGGCCGCCGACGCAGAAAGCAATCAACAGCGCAAACAGCACGGGCGTGCGCAGGCGCTGGAGCAACGCTTCACGCACCCCCAGCAAAAACTCGCAAACCCGCAGTGGCCATTGCGCCGGGCGCAGCTCTACACCCTTGAGCAGCGCCGGCAGCAGGCACACGGCGGACAAATAGGCACCCAGCAGCCCGGCGGCGGAGAACACGGCAATCTGCGTCAGCGCGGGGAATGGCGTCCAGGCCAGGGCCAGGTAGCCGATGGCGCTGGTGATCAGGCTCAGGGTCAAACCGGGCAAGGTCAGGCGCAGGGCCGGCCAACTGTGCCAGGGTTTCAGGCTCCAGCTCTTGGACAGGTAATGCAGCGGGTAGTCGACCGCGACGCCGATCAGGCTCGACCCCAGCACCAGCGTCATCACATGCATGTGGCCGAACAGCGCCACGCACGCCACCGCGCCAAACAGCATGCCCACCAGCACCGGGACGAACGCCAGCAACACGCGCCAGCGCCGGAAGGCCAGCAACAGCAGCAACAGAATCCCCAGGGTGGCGCCGCCTCCCACCCAGGTCATCTCACGGGTGGCCTGTCGTTGACCATTGGCTGCATAGAGCAAGCCGCTGGCCGCCAACAGTTGCACGTCAGACTCGGCTGCTTGTTTACGACTGCGCTGGAGCAGGTCGGCCACTTGCAGCGGCAGTTTCATGTCGAAGGCGTTGCCGGTGGTCCGCGCGCGCAGCAGCACCCAGCTCTTGCCGTCGGCGTCGGCGATCAATGCGCCGCTGCCAATGTCCAGTTGCACCGAGCCGTGCTGCGGCTGGCTGTTCTGGATGCGCCCGGTCAGGCCTAGCCAGTCATCCTGGCTCGACACCAGGCTGAAACCGGTGAAGGGGTCGAACAGTGCTTGCACCCGTTGCTGGATAAAGGCGTCGGGGTGTTCGATCAATTGCTGGCGATCTGTTGCCGACAGCATCGCCAGTCGGCCTTGCAGCAGTTGCGTGCGCAAGGCTGGCAAATCGGCTTGCAGGTTCCACTGGACCTTCTCGAACAGCCCGCTGGCCTGCCATTGATCGCCCAGTTTGTGCGCCATGGCGATGGCTTGCTGGCGATCGGTGTGACCGACCAGCACCAGCATCTCGCGGTTCAGCGGTTCCTGCATGCGTTGTTCGGCGCGCAGTTCCAGCGCGTCCGGCGTCGTGCCGGGCACCAGTTCCATCAGGTTGGCCGACAGCGGCGCACCGTCACGCCATTGCCAGCCGGCGAGCGCCAGTACCGCCAGCAGCAGGATCAAGAACAGCCGAGGAAGTGCGCGTTCACTCGGCAAAGTCGTGTTGCTCCGCATCGCTCAACGGTTCGGTACTGACGCTGTCCTGCATGCGCAACAGGGTGCTGTCACCCTGGGTTTCCAGCAGCTCGATGCTGTGCACCAGTTCACCGCCCGTGATGTTGATCTGGGTGAACACCTGCTTGAGCAGCATCGAACGCGGCACCAGCGTCAGCCGCCAGTCCTGCGCTTCGCCGCTCAGTGACAATTCGAAATCCCGTTGCAGCCCGCTGCTATCGCCTTGCAGGACGGCAAGGAACAGACGGTTCTGCTCGGCCCCGGCGCTCTTGCCCGGCAACATCTGCCAGCCGCTGGGGTCGCGCCGGGCGATGCCTTGGTCGGTGATGCGGTAATCCTGCTGCAGCGGCGTTTTGAGCAGCCACAACAGACCGTGGTTTTTCGCCAGGACAAAGGTGCCTTTGCTGGTCAGTGGTTGAGGCAGTGCGCGCAGGTGTTTTTCCTGGATGAACTGGCCATGGATCACCTCCGGTTTGGCCAGTTGATCGCTGAGCTGTTGCAGGTCAAAGGCGTTGGCCAGCCCCGGAATGCCCAGCAACACGCAGAACACTGCAGGCGCGAGCTTGCTCGCGAAAAACCTGAGGGCGCGGCGGAGTGCCAGGTGCCCAGCGTTATCGTTAACGACCATCGCGACGGTGCGACGATTCGACAGGCTTGCTCCTACAGGGGAACGGGGCAGGCAGACAATCATGCCAGCATCCTCTCGACGGCGTCGGTGAACACCTTTGGCGAGGCCAGCTGCATTTCGCGGTTGTGCATGTTGACGGCCACCTGTACGGAAACGGCGCGGGTCAAGCGTTCGCCGGTTTCCAGGTCACTGATCAGGTAGTTGATCTTCAGACGGTTTTCCCACTCCACCAGATTGGCCCGCACGTTCAGCTTCTGGCCGAACACCGCGCCGCGCACGTAGCGCAGCTGCAGGTCGATCACCGGCCAGGCGTAGCCCGAGTCAGACATGGCGCTGTAGTTGTGGCCGATCTTGTCGAGCAAGGCGCAGCGGGCGACTTCCAGGTATTTGACGTAGTGGCCGTGCCAGACGACGTTCATGCTGTCGACGTCGAAGAACGGCACGAGGATTTCCGTATCGGTGTGAAGCACTCCCTTGCTACGCATGCAGCCTCCAGTGTTGTTCAGCGATACGTTGCAGGCACAGGCGCAATTCGCCTTCCAGCGCGCGGTCTTCGATGACCGGCGGGAAGTCCTTGGCCAGTGCTTCGTGCATGGCCGCCAGGGCCGGTGGCAATGGCCGGGCGTCTTCGGCCTGGGCGCGCAGCCAGACGCCCTGGTTGGCGGCCAGCAGCGTGGCGGCGGCGACCTGTTCGGTCAGTTCCAGTACGCGGATGGCATCGCGGGCGGCAATGGTGCCCATGCTCACCTTGTCCTGGTTGTGGCACTCGGTGGAGCGCGAGAACACGCTGGCCGGCATGGTGTTTTTCAAGGCTTCGGCGGTCCAGGCGCTGGTGCCGATCTGCACCGCCTTGTAGCCGTGGTTGAGCATCGCGCGGTCGGCGCTGGCGCCGGACAGGTTGCTCGGCAGGCCGTGGTTGTAACGCTCGTCCACCAGCAGCGCGAGTTGGCGATCCAGCAGGTCGGCGACGTTGGCCACGAGGTTTTTCAGGCTGTCCATGGCGAACGCGATGTGGCCGCCGTAGAAGTGACCGCCGTGCAGCACGCGCTCGGCCTCGGCATCGATGATCGGGTTGTCGTTGGCGCTGTTGAGTTCGGTCTCGATGAACGAACGCAGCCAGTTCAGGCTGTCGGCCAGCACGCCGAGGACGTGGGGCGCGCAGCGCAGGGAATAGCGGTCCTGCAGGCGATGCAGCGGCGCGGTTGGCGCGTCGATCGCCAGGTCCTTGCGCAACCACGCGGCGACTTGCATCTGCCCCGGGTGAGGCTTGGCGGCGAACAGGCGTTCGTCGAAATGCTCCGGATTGCCTTGCAGGGCGACCACGTTCAGCGCGGTGATGCGCGTGGCCAGTTGCAGCAGGTAATCGGCACGGGCGTAGGCCAGGCAAGCGAGGCCGGTCATGACGGCGGTGCCGTTCATCAGGGCCAGGGCTTCCTTGGGCCGCAGTACCAGCGGCTGCCAACCGAGTTCGCGATGCACATCGGCGGCTTGACGGCGTTCGCCGCGGAACATCACTTCGCGCTCGCCGGACAGGGTCGCGGCGACGTAGGACAACGGCGTCAGATCGCCGCTGGCGCCCACCGAGCCTTCTTCCGGAATCAGCGGCAGGATGTCGTGTTCGAGGAACGCTTGCAGGCGTTCGAGCAATTCCACCCGAACACCGGATACGCCGTGGCACAGCGACTGCAAACGCGCCGCCAGCACGGCGCGAGTGGCCTGGGCATCGAGCAGTTTGCCCAGCCCGCAGCCATGGAAGGTGTACAGATGACGCGGCAGCGCTTCGACGTGATGCAGCGGCACCGCCACCACGCAGGAGTCGCCGTAACCGGTGGTCACGCCATAGATCACGCCTTCCTTGTCCAAAAGGGAGTCAAGGAATTGCGCGCCCTTGGCGATGCGCCGACGGAACTCGGGATCGCCTTGCAACTGCGTCGGCACCTGACGGTTGGCCAGGGCCAGCACGTCTTCGATGCGCAAAGGGAGTTCGCCGAAGGTTACCGGCTCAAGCGTTGGCGTCGTCATCGGTCTTCCAGAAAGGGTAAAAGTTGAACCATTGTTGAGGTGCTTCGAGGCAATAGTGACTCAGGCGCTCGGCATAGCGGGAGGCCCACTGATGAATGACCTGCTCGCGGTCGCTGCGTTTCCAGGTGATCGACTCGGCGAACGGCTCAATCGTCAGCCGATAGTCGCCATCGGGTTTCTTCAGGCACAGCAGCAGGTTGACCGGGCATTTCAGCAGGCCCGCCAGCAGCCACGGCCCCTGAGGGAATTTCGCCGGGTGGCCGAGGAAGTCAACGGTTACGCTGCGCCCTCCGTGCAGCGGCACGCGGTCGCCAGCGATGGCCAGCCATTCGCCGCGCTCCAGGCGCTCGTGCAGTTGCAACATGATCACCGGGTCCAGCTCGCTGACCTGAATCAGGCGCAGATTGGTCGCGCCCGCTTCGCCCAGCAGGCGGTTGAATTGCTCGGCGTGCTTGGTGTGAACGAGCACGTTCATCGTGACCTTCTCGCCGATTTCCGCCAGGGCGCGGCACACTTCGAGGTTGCCCAGGTGCGCGCCCACCAGCATCTGCCCGCGAGTGCCGCGCAACTGGTTGCGCAGCAATGCCGGGTCGATGATTTCGATCTGCTCGATGCTCAGCTTGCCGTTCCACACATCGAGCTTGTCGAGCATGGAATCGGCGAACGCCATGAACTGGCCAAACACCCGCCATTGGTTCGGCCGCAATTCGGGGCGAGCGCTCCAGTCCGCCAGTCGTTGCTGGTATTGCCAGGCGCTGTGGCGGGCGCTGCGACCGAACAGGAAGAAGTACAGCACGATGCCGTACAGCAACGGGCTCAACAGGCGTCGGCCGAGCACTTTGGCGGCGAACGCGGTGAACTTCATCAGCCAGAAACTGCCTCGCTCCTCGCGGTCGGCCCAGTGTTGCTTGTCCGCGTTCATCTGCGCCACCGTCGCCAGAGGATCAGGGGCGAGCGCAGCAACATGCCGAAGAACAGCCGGGTGTGCATGCTCGAAATCAGTACGTTGTCGTGGAACATTCGGAAGTGCGAAACGCCGTCCAGTGGGTAATGGACTTTGGTTTGCAGCCACTCCATCGGCAGATTGCGCCAGGCCAGGCGCACGAGGATGTCCGAGTCGAAATCCATGCGCTTGCCGATTTTCGTCGAATCGATCAGCGCCAGCGTCGGCGGCAACGGATAGAGGCGAAAGCCGCACATGGAGTCGCGAATCTGCAACGACAGGGTGTTGATCCAGACCATGACGTGAGTCAGGTAGCGGGCATACAAACGACCCTTCGGTACGCTCTCGTCGTATTGCGGATAACCGCAGATCACGGCCTCGGGATGGGCACGGGACAGTTCGATAAAGCGTGCGACGTCCTGCAGGTCGTGCTGGCCATCGGCATCCACCTGCAAGGCATGGCTGAAACCCAGGCGTGAAGCTTCGCGCATGCCGGTCATCACTGCGCCGCCCTTGCCCTGATTGGTGGTGAGGCGGATCAGGTGAACGTCGTCGCGCAGGGCCAGTTGATCCAGGACGTCGGCGCAGGCTTTATCGCTGGCGTCGTCTACCAGAATGCACGGCAGATGACTGGCCAGCAGGGCATCGACCACGGTGGTGATCGCGGTTTCGTGGTTGTAGACCGGGATGATGGCGCAGGGTTTATGCATGCTCCGAAACCTCTGCAAGACCCTTGTGGCGAGGGAGCTTGCTCCCGCTGGGCTGCGAAGCAGACCCAAAAAAATCAATGGCGAGCGCTTCGCACTCGAGCGGGAGCAAGCTCCCTCGCCACAAAAAGCACTCCATGAAGCTCTCTTGCCAAGGGTTATGCATGCGCAGCCTCCAGCAAAATCCGCCCGCTGGAGCAGGTGGCGGTTTCATTGCGGTAGGCGAAGTACAACTTGCTGCGCACCGGATCGAAACGCAGGTGCAACTGGACTTCATCGCCGGGGCGTACCAGTTGCTGAAACTTGAGCACTTCCATGCCGGCGAATTTTTCCGGCAGGTTCATCAATTGCTGGCCGAGCTTGAGCGCCCACTCCACTTGCACCACCCCGGGCAATACCGGCGCCCGGGGGAAATGCCCGCTGAAGTAAGCGAGGTCGGGCGGCACGGCCAGTTGCAGGCTCCACTCGCCCTGGGCTTCGACTTGCTCCAGCACCTGCGGTGCTTTGGGGCGCGGTGCCAATAGCAGGGCTTCGACATCGGCCTGGGGCAGTTTGCCCTGGCTGTTCAGCGGCAGTTGTCGCAGCAGGCGCCAGCGCCGTGGCAGGGCCAGGGCTTCGCAATGCTGGCTCAGGTGCTGGCGCAATGCCTGGGTGAGGGTACGTCGGCCTTGATTGCGCAGGGCGTGCAACCCTGATTCGCTCAGGACCAGCAGCGCGCCCAGGGAGGCGCGGTTTTCCTGAACCACGCCGAGTCGCGCTTCGACGACCCACTCATGGGCCACCAAGGCCTTTTCCAGCATCGGCAGCGAGATGCGCTTTTCTTCCAGTTTGACGATCCGGTCCAGTCGTCCGAGCAGTTCGAAACGGCCATCCGCCGAAATGCGCGCAGCGTCGGCGGTGTGTTCGACATGGCCGGCCGGCAGGTAAGGCGAGGTGATCAGCAGCGCGCCGTCGTTGTCCTGGCTCAGTTTTACGTCGGCGAAGGGCTGCCAGAGATCGTGGCCCTGACGCCAGGCAATCCCGCCGGTTTCCGAACTGCCGAAGATTTCCGTCGGCCATTGATGCAAGCGTTGTTGCAGGCTTTGTGCGGCGTCTGCCGGCAGTGCGCCGCCAGAGGAAAATACCCGGCGCACCGCGCTCAAGGCCGGCCAGTCGAGGTTGTCGCCCATGCGCTTGAGCAGCGCCGGGCTGGCGACCCAGGCAAAGGCCGGGTGCTCGCGGCTGGCGCGTTGCAGGTCTTCCGGAAAGGCCAGTTGCTTGCGCACGAACGAGCGCCCGGCGCACAGCGGCCACAGCACCCGAAACAGCAGGCCGTAAATGTGTTGAGTCGCCACGCTGCCGATGATGCAGGCCGGGCCCAGGTCGGCGCCCCACAGTTGCTCCAGTGCTTCAACTTCGTTGACCAGTTGGCGCAGGGTTTTGTCGATGCGCTTGGGGTCGCCGCTGGAGCCGGAAGTGCACAGGCTCAGCGAACACTGATCCAGGTCCAGTGCCGCGGCGCTGAGGGGGGCAGCGTTGAAATCGGACAGGTGTGCGTCATCGGGCTGATCGGTCAGCCACAAATCGACTTCGCTCGACCAGCGCTGGCGGGTCTGGGCTTGCAGATCGGTCGGCAACAAGACACTGACGCCGGCACGCCAGGCACCGAGCAGGGCGACGGCCAGGTCGGCGGCGTCTTCAAGGTGCACGGCAATGCGCCGCACACCTTGGGCTTGCAGGCCGGCGGCCAGGCTCAGGGCCTGTGTGCACAGTTGTGCGTGATTCAGCGGTGGTTCGGCCGTTACGGCACGATCCGCTTCAGCCTTGAGCAACAGGTGCTCAAGTTTTATCCAATTCATGGGCGGCCTCGTACCCGTTGTCGTATTAGCCATTCAATGGCAAACATCAGGCCTATCAATCCGTAGGAAATCAGGCCGGTGTATAACATCCACCAGCTCAGCGGCGCCCACAGTGTCAGGGCGGCAGCACACAAACCGTTGCAGAGAAAGAAAACGCTCCAGGCGATGGTCACCTGGCGGGTGTAACGAACGCCTTTGGCCGGCAGGTGCGGTTCACGCAGACGGGCAATGCGTTCGACCATGGGCGGGCCGTATATCAGGCTGAGCCCGAACAGCGCCAGCATGAAACCGCTGATCAGCACCGGATACCAGCGCAACAGCACCGGGCTGTCGAACAGCGCCAGCAACAGGCAGAACACGATCGCCACCGTGGCCATCCACTGGCTGCCGGGTCGTTGCCGTCCGGTCAGTGCGCGGGCCAGCCACAGGCCGCCCAGCAGCAGTCCGAACTGCCACGGGGCGAAGTGCTCCATGCCGAAATACACCGCAAAGGGGTACAGCAGGCCCGCCAGCAGCAGGCCGAGGCCAATCAATCGGCTCATGCGGCCGGTTGAACCAGACGGTAGACCGCCTCGACCACGTCGCTGACGGTGCGCACCGATTTGAATTCTTCGGCGGCGATTTTCTTGCCGGTCTGACGTTTGATGTGATCGATCAGGTCGACCGCGTCGATGCTGTCGATTTCCAGGTCCTGGTACAGGTTGGATTCGAGGCTCACACGCTGGGGGTCCAGTTCGAACAGCTCAACCAAGGCATCGCGCAGGGTGTTGAAAATGTCGTCACGAGTTTGCATGGTCCGGTCTCAAGCTGCCTGTTTTGCAGTGACGAACGCCGCAAGGCTCGCCACGTTGCTGAAGTGATTACGAGTGTCCTTGTCATCGGCGTCTATTTTGATGCCGTATTTTTTCTGGATCGCCAGGCCGAGTTCCAGGGCGTCTACCGAGTCCAGGCCCAGGCCTTCGCCAAACAGCGTCTGGTCGTCGCCGATGTCCTGGGCGCTCATGTCCTCGAGGCCGAGGGCTTCGATGATCAGGTCCTTTATTTCCAGCACCAGGTTCTTAGTGTGCAGATCGCTCATCTTCGGCGAGCTCCTTAATGAAGTAAGAATGCAAATAGTCGTTGAGCTTGCGCGAGGCCTGTGGAGGCGGGCCCTGCGCGGCGAAGGCCTGTGGGTCTATATCGGCCCCGACACGGAAACTGAAGTGCACGCGCCGTTTGGGAATCCGATACCAGGGCTCGGCCTTGGTCAATGTGGTCGGACTGACCTTGATAACGACCGGGGTGAGGATTTTCGCACCCCGCAGCGCTATTGCCGCAGCCCCCCGATGAAAGGCCGGCGCCTGGCCCGGTTGGGTGCGGGTGCCTTCGGGAAAGATGATCAGGGTCTGGCCGTTTTTCAGTGCGTCGGCGGCGGCATCGAGCATCTCCATGCTGCCGTCGTTGCTGATGTAGTCGGTGCGGCGCAACGGGCCACGGGTGAATGGGTTTTCCCACAGGCTTTGCTTGACCACGCAGTTGCTGTGGCGCACCAGGCCGATCAGGAACACCACGTCGATCAGCGACGGGTGATTGGCAATGATCATTTGCCCCGGACGGCCGAGTTTTTCCGCGCCTTGAATGTCGTAGGTCAGCACCCCGACACGGGTCATGAACCGGACGAAGAACCAGAAGCAACGACTGACGGTTTGCCGCGCGCGCAAGCGGTGGGTCTGGGCATCGCCCGGCAGGCAGCCCAGCAGCGGGAAAATCACCAGGCGCAGGCACATGCCGCCCACCCCGAACAGGGTAAAGCTTGCGGCGGTGGCCAGCAGGCGCCAGTAGTAGGCGTCGCGGTTTTTCTCGGTCACAGGTTGCGTTGCCAGGTCCATACACGATTTTTCCAGGCATGTTGGCAGGTGGTTTGCTGGCCCAGCAGCGTGCGCAACAGATTCAGCGCATGGGGCCAGCGAGCGTTGGACAACGCAACCGCGGGGCTGTTCAGGGACAGCTGCCAGTCATTTCCGGGGGTGACCAGCAGGCCGACGGCGTAGGGGAAGGGCACATCGTCGATCCAGGTCGAGTAAGCCTGGGGCGGCTGTTCTTCGGTGATGATCACCAATACTGCGGGCGCGCCTTCCTTCAGCAGTGCCGCAGCCTCCAGCATGCCATGCTCCAGGCCATCGCCTGCCGCAGCCAGAGCCGTCATTTCGCTGGTTTCGCCGCGCATGATCGACCACAGGCCGATGATCGCGTTGTGCACGGAAAGGCTGAAATGGGTCGGCGACAGCGGCTGGTCGGTGGCCAGGTCGCTGAGAATGT
Source organism: Pseudomonas moorei (assembly GCF_008801475.1). Taxonomy (GTDB): domain Bacteria; phylum Pseudomonadota; class Gammaproteobacteria; order Pseudomonadales; family Pseudomonadaceae; genus Aquipseudomonas; species Aquipseudomonas moorei. Next base: position 294,874 of record NZ_VZPP01000005.1, read on the forward strand.
CGAGGGTGCGAGGGGTTTCGCCATGACGAGAAATAAAGACCAATGGCAGGTCCTGGCGACCTTCGGCCAATGGCCAGCCGACGCTGAACGCCATGCGTGCCAGTCGGCTGAGTCGACGGCGCTGCATGGCTGGCAGAAATGACACGTCGGGGGCCGCATCGCTGACCGGCAACACAACCGGCTGTTGGCTCCAGACCTGCCAATCGTCCACGCTTTCGAGCCCCGGGGCCCACGCGCGCCACTGGGCGATGTTGAAATTGATCACAGACATTCATCCCGCCCTTGCGGGCTTGCTTGACGCAGTGACTGGCTGAAAGCCACGACTCACTTGCGTGGCGCCTGGCGCCGAGTGGCGAGCATTATCCCGGTGCGACCAACGCGTAGCAAATACTGGTTACATTTTGCTCAATGATAAGGGATCGGCAGTGCATGAAAAATCTCATGTTTGACAATGATTCACATTGTCGAGGGTCCGTCTGTCGGTTCTGTCTTCGCGCAATACGCCTTTTGCGGCTTTTTCAGCGAGAGATATCGGCTGACCGGGTGATCTCTGTCTCTGCGAGGTAGCGAAGCACTGCCGAGGACCACTACACTCGGTCATTCTTTGATACACGGAGGTTTAGACATGCGGCGCGTGGTGTTCAATCAGAAAGGTGGTGTGGGCAAATCCAGCATTGCCTGCAATCTGGCGGCGGTCAGTGCCAGCGAAGGGTACCGTACCCTGTTGGTGGATCTCGATGCCCAGGCCAACTCCACTCAGTACCTGACGGGACTCACCGGCAACGACATCCCGATGGGCATTGCCGACTTCTTCAAGCAAACCCTGTCTTCCGGGCCGTTCGCGAAAAAGAATCAGGTCGATATCTACGAAACCCCGTTCGATAACCTCCATGTCATCACCGCCACGGCCGAACTGGCAGACCTGCAGCCAAAGCTTGAGGCCAAGCACAAGATCAACAAGCTGCGTAAGTTGCTCGAAGAGCTCGATGAGGATTACGACCGAATTTACCTCGATACGCCGCCGGCGCTGAATTTTTATGCGGTTTCGGCGCTGATTGCCGCTGACCGTGTGCTGATCCCCTTCGATTGCGACAGTTTCTCGCGTCAGGCGCTCTATGGCCTGCTGGCGGAAATAGAAGAGTTGAAGGAAGACCACAACGAGGGTCTCGAAGTCGAAGGCATCGTGGTCAACCAGTTCCAGGCCCGGGCCAGCCTGCCCCAGCAAATTCTCGACGAACTGATTGCCGAAGGCTTGCCGGTATTGCCGGTGTACCTGGCCAGCTCAGTGCGCATGCGCGAATCCCATCAGGCCAATACGCCGCTGATTCATCTCGATCCACGGCACAAGCTGACGCAACAGTTTGTTGAGTTGCATAGCCTGCTGGAAAACGCCTGATTCTTTCTGATTGCAAAAAAACTGTGGGAGCGAGCCTGCTCGCGATGAGGGCTTCACATTCAACGTCTTTGTTGACTGATCCAGCGCCATCGCGAGCAGGCTCGCTCCCACATTGGGTATTCGGGGTCTTTCAGATTCCTTGACTGCGCAACCAACTCATCAGCTGCGGCAACGGGAACGCCCCGCTCTGGCGGGCGACTTCCCGGCCGTTCTTGAACAGGATCAGGCTCGGAATCGAGCGAATGCCCAACTGCGCCGACAATTGCTGGTTCGCCTCACTGTCCAGCTTGGCCAGTCGACACTTGCCCGCCAATTGCCCGGCCGCCTGCTCGAACACCGGTGCAAAGGACTTGCACGGCCCGCACCAGTCCGCCCAAACGTCCACCAGCAACGGCAGATCGCCCTTGATCTGGCTGGCGTAGTCGCCTTGTTTCAGCTCAAACGGTTTATTCAGCAGAACCTCGGACTTGCAGCGACCGCATTTGGGGTGGTCATTCAGGCGTTCGGCCGGGATACGGTTGAGGCCGTTGCAGTGGGGGCAGGGGATGAGGAGTGGGTCGGTCATGCGCGCAGCTCCGCAAAAATCTCTGAGAAGTGGGTTAAGTGGAGGCGCGCGGGTAAATATCAAGTTACCAAGAATGCAAATTGGTGGCAGGCCTGCGTTGCTAAGATGCGCGCGTTTTTCGGCCGGTACTGTCAACTAGAGGGAATTAAACTGCCCTGACCCAAACGAATGAGCCTGCTTCGGACTCCGGTGCCACGCCATACAACGATGTGAATATGAGTTGCGGTCATTGCAATTTTTCGCTCAAGCCCACCTATCAACAAGCGTCCAATCTCGTCCAGCAGCAACCCATCCGCTGCGATCAGTGCAGTTCGAATTTGTTGCTTGATGAAGCCGACCGCCAGGTGCTGGACCATAAATTCAAGAGTGGCGCTCGCATCGGAAAGTTAGCGGTGATGATTATGGGACCGTATTTCTTGCTTGGCTTGGCCACAAGCATCCACGTCATATCCGTTGGCAGTTCGCCATTCCCTGGATTCCCCGCGGTATTGGTGGGGGTCGGTTTTGCCCTTGCATACGTCCTCAAGACCGCCGCCACGGATGACGCCGAGTACGATTTCGCGTTGTTCAGGAACGGCGAGCGACCTGACGAGACTCAGGCCCCTGACCACTGACGCCGCGACCCCGGTGATCGGTAATGCGGTATGGGGTTGGCCTCACGACGAGCAACTGATCTCCAGATGCTTGCCCCATTCCGGTGGCCGTTCGGCGTAGCTATCCATCCCCGGTTGCTCCTCGAACGGCTTGCTCAGCACCGCATGCAGGCGCCGGACTTCCGAGTAATCGCCACGTTCGGCGGCATCGATAGCCTTTTGCGCCAGGTAGTTACGCAGGACGTACAGCGGGTTGACCGCATGCATCCGGGCACGGCGTTGTTCCTGATTCAGTTCGCCCTCGCGGGCTACCCGGGTGATGTACTGCTCGCCCCAGGCATCGAAACCCTTGAGGTCGACGAAGTCATCGCGCAAACGGGCGACGGCCGCTGCAGGTGATTCTTCACCCAGGCGGCGGAAGAACAGGCTGTAATCGACGCCGCTGTTTTGCATCAGTTGCAGCAGATGCTCCAGCAGTTTCTGGTCATCGTCTTCGGCCGTGGTCAGGCCGAGGCGGCGACGCATCAGGTCGAGGTAATGGGTCTGGAATAGCGGCAGGTACAGCCCCAGTGTTTCGCGCAGGGCCTCGACGCTGATGAACGGCGTCAGGGCCTGGGCCAGGGCGCTGAGGTTCCATTGGCCGATGGGCACCTGGTTGCTGAAGGAGTAACGGCCCTGGTCATCGGAGTGGTTACAGATGAAGTTGGCGTCGAAGTCGTCGAGGAAGGCGAACGGGCCGAAGTCGAAGGTTATGCCCAGGATCGACATGTTGTCGGTGTTCATCACCCCGTGGCAAAAGCCGTACGCCTGCCACTTGGCGATCAGTTCGGCGTTGCGCTCGACGATCTCGCGGAACATCGCCAGATAAGGTTCCGGTTGTTCCAGGCACTCGGGAAAGTGCATGGCGAGGATGTGATCGCCCAGTTCTTTCTGCTGCTCGGGACGCTTGGTGTAGTAGAAATATTCGAAGTGCCCGAAACGCACATGGCTCGGTGCCAGGCGCAAGACCATGGCTGCGCGTTCCTGTTTCTCGCGCCAGACCGGTGTATCGGAGCCGATCACGCACAGCGCCCGGGTGGTCGGGATGTTCAGGGCGTGCAGGGCTTCGGAGGCGAGGAATTCACGGATCGACGAACGCAGCACCGCCCGTCCGTCGCCCATGCGCGAGAAGGGCGTCTGGCCGGCGCCTTTGAGGTGCAGGTCCCAATGTTCGCCGGCCTCGTTGTACACCTCGCCCAGCAATAATCCACGACCGTCGCCCAGTTGCGGGTTGTAGGAGCCGAACTGATGACCGGAGTAGACCATCGCCCTCGGAATGGCATCGGCCCAGAGTTTGTGGCCGCTGAACAACTCGGCGAACTCCTGGGTTTCGGCGACGGCCGGGTCGAGGTCCAGTAGCGCCATGGCGGCAGGGCTGGCCACGACCAGGCGCGGGTTGTCGATGGGCTCGGGCAACACATGGGCGGAAAACGCGTCGCCCAGGCGGTCGAAGCGATTATCGAAGGTCAGTTCGTCGAGGGCTTTCAAAGGCCGTCTCCAGCAGAATGTCCGAGCATTCTGCTGGGGAATGGCCGGTTAGTCGAGTTTGGCGGCGGGCGGCTCTTGCTGCGGTTTGCCATCAACGGGCGACGCGGTGGTTTTGGTTTCCGGCTCGATCGGCACCAACTTGTATTCCTGGCCGTGGAGGTTCTTGAGGTAGACCTCCATCTGCCGGAACGAGATGTTGATGTGCTGTTTCTTGAACTCGCGGTTGATGAAGCGGTTGACTTCATCGATCACCGGGTTTCGGTCGCCGAGATCGCGCACGTGCATGCGCAACTCGTGGTCGAGGGTACTTTCACCAAAGTTCAGGAAGTACACATGCGGTTCCGGATCCTTCAGCACGCGGGGGTTATCGCGGGCCGCTTTCAACAGCAGCTCTTTGACCAGATCCAGGTCCGATCCGTAATCGACGCCAAGCTTGAGGGTGACCCGGGTGATGGTGTCGGTCAGCGACCAGTTGATCAATTGCCCGGTAATGAACGTTTTGTTCGGGACAATGATGTCCTTGCGGTCGAAGTCGGTGATGGTCGTGGCGCGGATGCGGATCTTGCTCACCGTGCCCGACAGGTTGCCGATGGTGATGGTGTCGCCAATCCGCACCGGTCGCTCGAACAGGATCATGATGCCGGAGATGAAGTTGGCGAAGATCTCCTGCATACCGAAACCGAGGCCGACCGAGAGTGCCGCCACCAGCCATTGCAACTTGTCCCAACTCACGCCAAGGGTCGACAGGGTCGAGACAAAACCGACGCCAGCGATCACATAGGACAGCAGCGTGGTGGTGGCGTAGGCGCTGCCCTGGGCCAGGTTGAGTTTCGACAGCACCAACACTTCCAGCAGGCCCGGCAAGTTACGTGCCAGGGCAAAGGTGATGCCGATGATGATCAGCGCGCCGAGCATGTCGCCGATGCTGATCGGCACCATGCTCATGTTGGCGCCGGTGCCGCTGGTGTATTCGTAGAGGGTGATGTTGTCCAGGTACGAGAACACGGTGATCAGGTCGGCCCAGACCCAATACAGTGCCGCGATGAAGCCGCCGAGCAGTGCCAGGCGGATCAGGCGCAGGGACTGTTCGTTGACCTTCTCGATGTCCATGGTCGGTTCTTCAATGACCGCTTCGCCGTCGCCGGCCTCTTTGGCGGCCTGACGTTTGGCCAGGGCGCGCTGGTAGGCCAGACGCCGGGCGGCCACGCTGAGGCCGCGTACGAAGGTGGCCTCGATCACCAGCCAGAACATCAGCAGGTACAAGGTGTTGATCAACCGGTCGCTGAGTTTCAGCGCGGTGTAGTAGTAGCCGAAGCACACGGCGACGAACAGAGCGACCGGCAGGGCAGTGAACAGAATCCCCACCGCTTTGCGGAACAGCGAAGCGTTTTCATGGGTCGGGCTGCCGATCAGCAGGCGGCTGAGCAGCAAGGTCATCAGGGCGTAGCAGATCAGCACCACCGGCATGCCGAGCACGTCATCGGCCAGCGCCGCCGGTTGCAGTTCGGCCACGGCCACGACTGTCACCAGAGCCATGACGACCATGCCCAGACGACGGATCCAGCCGCGCAGGAACTCGACCTGGGGCTTTTCCCAGCGGAAGTGCAGTTCCGCCACACCGCGCGGCGCGAGGATGCGATAGGCGGTATAGAACACCAGCCAGGCCCCGGCCATTTGCAGCAGCGCCGCGCCCATATTGGCGTTCTGCCCGCGGGCGTCGATTTGCAGCGCCAGGCCGCACAAACCCAGGCCCAGCGAAACCGGCATGGCCAGCAGGATATTGATCAGGATCGCCTGAGGCGTGTGCCACTGGCTGTCGCGCTTGAAGTGGCCGATGTCCTGGTGAACCTTGTTCAGTCGCGCATACAGGTGCTTGCGTCGCCACAGCAGGGCACCGATCAGCAGCGCCAGTGGCAGGAACAGCAGCGGCCGCTGGGTCAGGCCATCGGTCAGTTCGCTCAGGCTTGAGGCCAGCGGCAGGCTGTCGACCTGGCGTTGCAGACGCTCCGGTACGCTGCGCATCCATTCGAGGTCCAGCGGTTTGTTGCTGGGAATCCAGAACATCTGCTCATCCAGCGTCGCCCGCAGGCTTTGCGCGGTGCTGAGCAGTTGCTTCTGATTCAGTTGCAGCGTGATCGATTCATTGAGCACCGCGCTCAGCTCGCGGTTCAGGCGTTCCAGCAGGTCGGCGCGGGTCGTGGCCAGTTCCAGCAGGCTTTTGCGCAGTTGCGGGGTGACTTGCTCGGGCGTTTGGGTCGACAGCAAGTTGTCGACATAGGTGGCCGGGTTGCTGAGCAGTTCCCGTTGCTGGCTGACTTCGAATTGATACAGGCGGATGTCGGCGATCTGGTCGGCCAGGTTGCGGTCGACCCTCAGGCGCGGCAGGGCCTGTTTCTGTTTGTAGAGAATCTTCGACAGTAGCAGGCTGCCCTTGAGCACGTTGATTTGCTCGTCCAGGGCCGAATCGCTCTGGGTCAGGCTGTCCAGTTGTTGCTTGGTCTGCAGGTTCTGCTGGGTGACCTCATTGAGGCGGTCAGTGCTTTTGAGCAGGTAGTCGGAAAGCTTCAGGTTGGCCGCGCTTTCGGTGGCCAGCAGGCTGCTGCCCCCCGCCTTCTGCGCTTCGATGGATTGCTGCGTCACCGTTTCCTGGGATTGGGCCAGGCGCTTCTGGTTGATCAGGCTTTGCAGGTCCTGAATTTCCTGGTCGAGACGGTCGGAGCGTTCCGAGAGCAGGTCATGCTGGCTGTTGCCCAGATCTTGCAGTTGGGTGTTGCCGACCAGTTCCTGGCGTCGCAGCGGGATCAGGGCGTTCAGTGCCGCCTGCTCGGCATTCAACTGGTCGCGTTGCTCGGCGCTCAACGTCTTGCCGCTGTCCTTGCCGGTCTTGAGGATGTTGTTGATCTGCTGAATGCGCGTCTGGCTTGCTGAAATCTCCGCCTGGGCGCGCTCGGGGCGGGTCTGGGCGGTAATGATCAGGGTATTGGCGTCGCCCAGGGCTTTCTGCAGATCGCTTTGCTGGGTCGAACGTTCGGTCAGCATTTGCTCAAGTTGCTGAATCGACTCTTTGGAAAAGCGTTGCGCCACCGGTACCACGCTGCTGGCCTTGAGACGCGCCAGCTCGCGCTGGTTTTCGATGGTCTGTTTGGGGGCGGTGGCCAGCTGCTGCTTGAGATCGCTGAGCTTCTGCTCGTAATCACGCCGGTTGTTGAGCTGTGTCAGCGTGTTTTGCAGGACCGATTGCAGGGCCTTTTGATCGGCTTCCGGCAGTTTGCGGTCGGCGATTTTGTCCAGGCTCGCTTGCACGGCTTCGCGGGACGGCGGTTCGGCGGCTTGTAACGTACCGACGGAGAGGCTCAGGCCCAGAAGGACCATGACAAAAAAGGTGCGCAGGCTTGACATAGAGACCGATCAAAAAGCGAAACGAAGAGTGGAGTTTAGAGGAAGAGTCCCGGACCCGGGCGACTTCCTTCGGGGAATCTGACGCCCACTTTGGCGATCTTGTTCCCGTCCATGACGGCGACGGTCCAAATGGTGTTGTTCCATTCCACCTGGTCGCCGACGATGGGGGCGCCACCGACTTTCTGGGCGATGAAGTGCCCCAGGGACATGTCCGGATCGATGCCGTCGACTTTCAACCCGTACAGGGCGGCAACCGCGGCCAACTGGGCATCTCCTTCGAGTACGAAGTCGCCGAAGAAGCGCAAATCGAGACCGCGTTGCGGTGCCTGGCTGAACAGTTTTCCGAGGGCCGGAAGGTTGTGTTCATGGCCGATGACACAGAGCAAATCATCGACTTCGAGCACCGTACTACCCGACGGATGGAGCAGTTGCTGGCCACGAAACAGGGCCGCGATACGGGTGCCCTCGGGCATTTTCAGTTCGCGAAGGGGCGAGCCGATGCACCATTTCTCGGCACCGAGGCGATAAATGAACAGCTCCCACTCGCTGGTGACGTGCACTTCCAGGGCCGAGCGGGAGATCGGCGCGGGCTCCGGCGGTACGGTCACTTTCAACAGCTTCGCCACCCACGGCAGGCTGGTGCCCTGTACCAGCAGCGAAACGAGCACGATGAAGAACGCCAGATTGAAGTAGAGCTGGGCGTTGGGCAGACCGGCCATCAGCGGGAACACTGCCAGAATGATCGGCACCGCGCCGCGCAAGCCGACCCAGGAAATGAACGCCTTTTCGCGACCGTGGAACGCCTTGAACGGCAGCAGGCCGACCACCACCGACAGCGGCCGGGCAAACAGAATCATCCACAGCGCCAGGCCCAGTGCCGGCAGTGCAATCGGCAGCAGGTCATGGGGCGTGACCAGCAGTCCCAGTACCAGGAACATGCCGATCTGTGCCAGCCAGGCCATGCCGTCGAGCATGTGCAGGATGCCGTGGCGACTGCGCACCGGGCGGTTGCCGATCACCAGGCCGCACAGGTACACCGCCAGGAACCCGCTGCCATGCAGGGCGTTGGTCAGGGCAAACACCACCAGACCGCCGGCGATGACCAGGATCGGATACAGACCGGTGGCCAGATTGATGCGGTTGACCAATTGCAGCATGAGCCAGCCGCCCGCCAGGCCAATGAAGCCGCCGATGCCGAACTCGCGCACCAGGTGGGTCAGCAGGCTCCAGTGCAGGCCGGTCTGGCCGCTGGCGAGCATGTCGATCAGGGTCACGGTGAGGAACACCGCCATCGGGTCGTTGCTACCGGATTCGATTTCCAGGCTCGCCGTCACCCGTTCGTTCAGACCTTTGCCGCCCAACAGCGAAAACACCGCCGCGGCGTCGGTAGAGCCGACGATGGCGCCGATCAACAGGCCTTGAATCAGGTTCAGGTTGAACAACCAGGCGGCGGCCATCCCGGTCAGCCCGGTGGTGATCAACACGCCGATGGTCGCCAGCGATAACGCGGGCCATAACGCCACACGGAAACTCGAGACCCGGGTGCGTAACCCGCCGTCGAGCAGGATCACCGCCAACGCGAGATTGCCGACCAGATAGGCCGTCGGGTAATTGTCGAAAATAATGCCGCCGCCATCGACGCCGGCGGTCATGCCGACGGCCAGGATGATCACCAGAATCGGGATGCCGAGGCGCGACGAAAGTGAGCTCACCAGAATGCTCGCACCTACCAGCAACGCGCCGATCAAGAACAGGCTGTTGATGGTCGTCGCATTCAAAGGCAGTACTCCGGAAAGCTGAGAGGCGGGCACAAACTGACCATGCAGTCTGCGTGCCAGCGATTCTAACCTGTTGAAATGTGATGCTGTCAAAAAGCTTTTTAAACGCAGAACCCTGTAGGAGCGAGCCTGCTCGCGATGGACGTCAACGATAACGCGTACTGCCTGACTCAACGCGTCGTCATTGAAATCATCGCCATCGAGCTCGCTCCTACACAAGTTGGGGGCGGGCGACGAAGTGCAGGAACCAGATGAGCCAATCACAGTCTTTAAAACTCGCGAGGACAGTCGCCGTCAGGGAAATCAAGGCTTTGCGCCCGTATAACCCTGGCATCCACCGTGACTTTTCTTTATCGTACGCGCCCTTTGAAAAACCCCGGAAAATCAAAATGTTGGAAGCATCCCTAAGCCAATTGGAACAACTGGTCAGCGACCTGGTGCAACAGAACCAGAGCTTGCTCAGCACCAACCAGGCCCTGAGCGCAGAACTGGCCCAGGCCAAAGATGAAAACGAAAGCCTGCAACTGAGCCTGATGGAGCAGGAAGAGAAGCAGGGCGCCACCGCGGCACGCATCCAGGCCCTGGTTGAGCGCGTCAGCGCAGGCCCAGTCAGCGCATGAGTTACAACGCCGCAGGGGTAAGAGTCATCTCGATTCTGGGGGAGGACTATTCGATCAAGGCGCCAGCCGGGGAAGAGCAAACCCTGCTGGACGCTGCAATGATGCTGAAGGCTGCCCTGGCCGACACCAAAAGAAAGTACCCGACGCTGATCGGTGACCGCCTGCTGGTGCTGGCCGCGATGAATCTGTGTTCGCAGCAGATCGAAATGCAGAAGCAACACAAGCTCGAACTCGACCGTTACCAAGAGCAAGTCAGCGCCACGGTTGAAGTGATCTCCAAGACGATCAATCAGGCCTGATCGGCTTTGCGCACAACCAAAGAATAGATTGTCGATTTGTTTGTATACAATCGGCACGGCTGTTGCAGTATTTCAGCCTCTTATTCTTTGGGGGTGCACCATGCAGTTCTGGCGACGCAGTATTCAATGGCAGTTGATCCTGAGCATGGGCACCGCCCTGCTGGTCAGCATTCTGATTGTGGTTGGCATTTATACCCTCGTGGTCAACCGCCTCGCCGAGCGCTATCTGGTCGAGCAGGCGCTGCCGTCGAGCATCGAGGCGATGCGCAACGATATCGAGCGGATCCTCGTTCAACCCCTCACCGCCGCCAAGGACATCGCCAGCAACAGCATGGTGCGCGACTGGCTGGCCGGGGGTGAAAACAGTGCCCAGACCCCAGCATTCGTGAACTATCTGGAAGGCATTCGCGCCGAGCACAAAGCCTTTACCGCGCTGATTGTCGGGGGCGCTTCCAATCACTACTACACCGAGAAAGGCCTGGATCGCACCCTCAGCCGTTCCAACCCCAAGGACGCCTGGTTCTATTCGTTTCTCGATAGCAACCAGCCGCGCACCCTCAATATCGACAACGACACGGCCACCGGAGAGTTGGCGCTTTTCATTGATCTCAAGGTCGAGCAGGCCGGCAAGGTCGTGGGCGTTGCCGGGCTTGGCCTGAGCATGAAAGAGCTGTCGGAGCTGATCCACAATTTCAGCTTCGGTGAGCGCGGCAAGGTCTATCTCGTGCGTTCCGACGGTTTGATCCAGGTCCATCCCGAGGCGCAGTTCAGCGGCAAACGCACCCTGGTCGAGCAGATTGGCGCGTCAGCCGCCCAAGCAGTGATGGGTCAACTCTCTACCTCCAAAGCTGGTGCCACCCACAGCCGTTTCCAGCGTGACGGCGAAGACTTCCTCGCGTTGAGCCTGCCGCTGCGGGATCTGGGCTGGACCCTGGTGGCCGAAGTGCCACAGTCGCAGATCTATGCTGAAGCCCGTCGCGCCCTGTGGATGAGCAGCGGTATCGGCCTGGCGGTGGCGCTGGTGTGCCTGTTGCTGGTGGTGTTGCTGGCCCGTGGGCTGGTCAGACCGATTCGTCAGGTAACAGCGGCATTGGTGGCCATTGGTAGCGGCGGTGGAGATTTGACCCATCGGCTGGATGCCAGTCGCGCCGATGAGCTGGGTGATCTGGCTCGCGGCTTCAATCGCTTCCTCGACAGTCAGCGCGACATGATTGGCGAAGTGCTGACCACCAGCGACAAATTGCGCACAGCGGTCGGTCAGGTGGCACGGGTGGTGGATAACACGGCCGAGCGCTCCGGGCGTCAGCAGGAAATGACTGACATGGTCGCCACGGCGGTCCATGAAATGGGCCTGACTGTGCAGGAAATCGCACAGAACGCCGGCAACGCGGCGCTCGCCTCGCAAAATGCGCGGGATGAGGCGATGCAGGCGCGGGAAGTGGTGGGCGGGTCCATTCGGCACATCGAAAGCATGTCCGACGAAATCGGCGTTGCAGCCAGCGCGGTGGGTGAGCTGGCCGATCAGGTGGCGTCGATCGATCAGGTGCTGGCGGTGATTCGCGGGATTTCCGAGCAGACCAATTTGCTGGCGCTCAACGCCGCCATCGAAGCGGCGCGGGCCGGCGACATGGGGCGTGGATTCGCCGTGGTGGCCGATGAGGTACGCACCCTGGCGCGGCGTACGCAGACGTCGACCGACGAGATTCAGCAGATGATCGGCAGCCTCAAGCAAGGCGCGGAGAACGCGGTGTCGTCGATGCACTCCGGGCAGGCCGCGACCGGCACCGGGGTTGAGTCGAGCCAGCGCACCGGGGCGTCGTTGACTGCGATTACCGGGCAGGTCGAGCGCATCAGCGACATGAACCACCAAGTGGCGACGGCCACGGAAGAGCAGTCGGCGGTGACCGAAGAGATCAACCGCAACGTGCAAGGCATCTCCGATCTGGCGCGGGCGACGGCGGGGGAGGTCAGGGCGTGTCGGGAGGACTGTCAGACGCTGCAGCGGTTGGCGGATGATTTGGCGCGGCAGATGGGTGGGTTTCGTCTGAGCTGAAAATCGCGTTGATCGTACCGATGCCATCGCGAGCAGGCTCGCTCCCACATGGTTCGCGCAACGCGTTCAAATGTGGGAGCGAGCCTGCTCGCGAATGGATGTCAGCTACAGCACAAGGCTTGGATCAGAACCACTCATCCTGCATGCCCAGGCAAACATCATCCCGGGCCTCAAGAATCGCCAGTTCATGATGGCAAGCCGGCACTTCCCAGGTCAGGAAGTAGCGCGCCGCTTGCAGCTTGCCTTTATAGAAGCTCACATCCGCCGCATTGCCCTTGGCCAGTCCTTCCTCGGCGCGGATCGCCTGCTCCAGCCAGCGCCAGCCAATCACCGAATGCCCGAACACTTTCAGATACAGCGCCGAGTTCGCCAGGCTGCTGTTGACCTTGCCCTGGGCCAGATCGGTCAGCAAGCCGATGGTTACGGTTTGCAGGCGCGCCACCAGTTTCTCCAGCGGCTCGCGCATTGCGGTCAGCGATTCGAACGCGTGTGCTCGTTTGCCGGTATCGGCGATCAGGCGGATCAGTTGCTTGAGCCCTGCGCCGCCGTTCTGCGCCAGTTTTCGCCCCAGCAAATCCAGCGACTGAATGCCGTGGGTGCCTTCGTGGATCGGGTTCAGGCGGTTGTCGCGGTAGTACTGCTCCACCGGGTATTCGCGGGTATAGCCGTGGCCGCCGAGGATCTGGATCGCCAGTTCGTTGGCCTTCAGGCAAAACTCCGATGGCCAGGATTTGACGATGGGCGTCAGTAAATCCAGCAGCTCATGGGCCTGCTTGCGCTCGGCTTCGGTCTCCAGGGTGGTGGTGTCGTCGAACAGTCGAGCGGCGTACAGCCCGAGGTCGAACGACCCTTCGACGTAAGCCTTTTGGGTCAGCAGCATGCGTTTGACGTCGGCGTGCTGGATGATCGCCACCGGTGCGGTGTTCGGGTCCTTGCTGTCTGGCACGCGACCCTGCGGACGCTCGCGGGCGTACTCCAGCGAGTACAGGTAGCCGGCGTAACCGAGCATCACCGCGCCCATGCCGACGCCAATCCGAGCCTCGTTCATCATCTGGAACATGTAGCTCAAGCCATGGTGCGGCTTGCCCACCAGATAGCCGACACACTCGCCGTTATCGCCGAAGTTCAGTGCAGTAGAGGTGGTACCGCGCCAGCCCATCTTGTGGAACAGCCCCGCGAGCAATACGTCGTTACGCTGGCCGAGGCTGCCGTCATCGTTGACCAGGAACTTGGGCACGATAAACAGCGAAATGCCTTTCACTCCGGCCGGTGCGTCCGGCAGCTTGGCCAGCACCATGTGCACGATGTTTTCCGACAGTGGGTGATCGCCGCCGGAGATGAAAATCTTGTTGCCCTTGAGTCGATAAGTGCCGTCAGACGCGGGTTCGGCGCGGGTACGAATGTCCGACAGCGATGAGCCGGCATGGGGTTCGGTCAGGGCCATGGTGCCGAAGAAGCGGCCGTCGATCATCGGTTGCAGGAAGCGGCGCTTCTGCTCCTCGGTACCGAAGCTTTCGATCAGGTTCGCCGCGCCCATGGTCAGGAAGGGGTACGAAGTCGACGCCGCGTTGGCCGACTGGAAATGCGCGAAGCAGGCCTGGGACAGCAGTGTCGGAAGCTGCATGCCGCCCGCTTCGAAACTGCGCGCTGCATTGAGGAAGCCGGCTTCAAGAAAGGCATCCACCGCCGGTTTCACTTCCGGAATCAGAATCGCCCGACCGTCCTCGTAGCGTGGCTCGTTCTCGTCACCCTTGCGGTTATGCGGGGCGAAGAACTTCTCGGCGATGTTGCGGGCGGTGCCAAGTGCGGCATCGAAGGTTTCGCGGTTGTGCTCGGCGAAACGCTCACGCTGGGTCAGGCCCTCGGCATCGAGGACTTCATACAGCTCGAAAGCCAGATTGCGGGAACTGAGCAACGTCTCGGACATGGCGACCTACCTTTTATTGGGATGGGCCGAGTCTAGGCGGGAGAATAAAGGCTGAACAGGATGATTGATGAGCGTGATGGTGGAGCCGAGCGCCGGCTTAGCAAACACCCCAAAACAACTGTGGGAGTGAGCTTGCTCGCGAAAGCGGTGGGTCAGGCAACATTGATGTCGACTGACACTCCGTCTTCGCAAGCAGGCTCGCACAGGGGTATTGCGTACCGGGTAGCCATTGCGGCTGCCCGGTTCATCGGTATTAACCGATGGTCATCAGGCTGGCGTTACCACCCGCCGCAGCGGTGTTGACGCTCAATGCGCGCTCAATCACCAAGCGCTCCAGCGCAATGTTGGTTTCACCTTGCGACAGACCCTGCACGCCAACGATGGCACCGGCACGCTTGGCCACTTGTTGGCAGACCGCACGCAACTGATCGGAATGGCCATGATGCAGAACGGCATCAAACACCACTTCATCCTTGTTCCAGTCGGAAACCAGTTTGATGCGCGCCTGAATCTCCTTCGGCAATCGTGCGAACAAGGCCTTGGTCAGTTCAGCTTCCGGCCATACCGCCGAACCGCCTACCGCCAATACCGCCGCCAGTTGCGTCAGCAGATCGCCTTCGACTTCCGCCAGGCACAGCACGTGCTCGCGCGGCAGGATCGCATAGCTGTTGCGCTCGCCGGTCGGGCCAGCCAGTAGGCGGGTGATGCCGCTTTGCGATTGGGCGGCGAACTGCGTGCACAGGGCGCTCAGGTCGGCGAACTTGTTGCTGTCGGCCCAGGCTTTGAGGGCGGTCAGCGGCTTGCTCATGGCTTCACGCAGGCGAGCATCCGGTGCTGCGATGGCGTCGCCGCGTGCGAAGGATTGTTCGATTGCATCCGTAGGACGCGTCGACAACAAGCGGTACAGGTACAGCGGGCCACCTGCCTTCGGACCGGTACCCGACAAGCCTTCGCCGCCGAACGGCTGGACGCCGACCACGGCACCGACGATGTTGCGGTTGACGTAGACGTTACCGGCGTTGACGTTGTCGATCACCTTGGCGATGGTCTCGTCGATGCGGGTATGCACGCCCAGCGTCAGGCCGTAACCGGAAGCGTTGATCTGAGCGATCAGTTGATCGATGTCTTTGCGCTTGTAGCGAACCACGTGCAGCACCGGGCCGAAGATCTCCCGTTGCAGTTCGTCGAAGCTTTCCAGTTCGATCAGCGTTGGCATCACGAAGGTGCCGCGTTTGATTTCTTCGGCGTCGGCGATGGCCACTTGGTACACGCTGCGACCTTTGTCGCGCATGGCCTGGATGTGCTTCTCGATGCCGGCCTTGGCTTCGGCGTCGATCACCGGGCCGATGTCCACGGACAGGCGCTCGGGGTTGCCGAGGCGACTTTCAGCCATGGCGCCCTTGAGCATTTCGATGACACGGTCGGCGGAATCTTCCTGCAGGCACAGAACCCGCAGGGCCGAGCAACGCTGGCCGGCGCTGTCGAAGGCCGACGAAACGACGTCGATCACCACTTGTTCGGTCAGTGCCGATGAGTCGACGATCATCGCGTTCTGGCCACCGGTTTCGGCGATCAGCGGAATCGGACGACCCTGGTTGTCGAGGCGGCCGGCGATGTTGCGTTGCAGCAGGCGAGCGACTTCGGTGGAACCGGTGAACATCACGCCCTTGACGCGATCATCGCCCACCAGGCCGGCACCGACGGTCTCGCCGCGGCCCGGCAGCAGTTGCAGCACGCCTTCCGGAATGCCGGCTTCGAGCAGCAAACGCACGGCTTGAGCGGCGACCAGCGGGGTCTGTTCCGCAGGCTTGGCCAATACCGGGTTGCCGGCTGCCAGCGCAGCGGCGACCTGGCCGCTGAAGATCGCCAGCGGGAAGTTCCACGGGCTGATGCACACAACCGGGCCCAGCGGACGGTGCGCGTCGTTGGTGAAATCGTTGCGCGCCTGCACTGCGTAGTAACGCAGGAAGTCCACGGCTTCACGCACTTCGGCGATGGCGTTGGCGAAGGTCTTGCCGGCTTCGCGAGCCAGCAGGCCCATCAGCGGCTGGATCTCGCCTTCCATCAAGTCGGCGGCACGTTCCAGGATCGCGGCGCGCTCGGCGGGCGGGGTGGCCTGCCAGATCGGTGCGGCGTTCAGCGCGCACTGGATGGCGTTGTCGACGTCTTCGACGGTGGCTTCCTGCACGTGGCCGACCACGTCACGTAGATCGGACGGGTTCAGGACCGGCGCAGGTGTTTCAGTGCTGGAGGCACAACCGAGCATCGGCGCGGCTTTCCAGTTGTTATGCGCAGTCGCCAGCAGGGCGCAGGACAGGGAGGCCAGGCGATGTTCGTTGGCCATGTCGATGCCGCTGGAGTTGGCGCGCTCGGTGCCGTACAGGTCACGCGGCAGCGGAATGCGCGGGTGCGGCAGGCCGAAGCCGCCTTCCAGCGTTGCCATCTGCTCGATGCTGGCCACTGGATCGGCCACCAGCTCCTGAATCGAAATCGACTGGTCGGCAATGCGGTTGACGAACGAAGTGTTCGCGCCGTTTTCCAGCAGGCGACGTACCAGGTACGCCAGCAGGGTTTCGTGCGTACCGACCGGAGCGTACACGCGGCACGGACGGTTCAGCTTGCCCTCGGAGACCTTGCCTACGACCTGTTCGTACAGCGGTTCACCCATGCCGTGCAGGCACTGGAACTCGTACTGGCCCGGGTAATAGTTCTGACCGGCGATGTGATAAATGGCCGACAGGGTGTGGGCGTTGTGCGTGGCGAACTGCGGGTAGATGACTTCCGGCACCGACAGCAGTTTGCGTGCGCAAGCGATGTAGGACACGTCGGTGTACACCTTGCGGGTGTAGACCGGATAGCCTTCCAGGCCTTCGACCTGGGCGCGCTTGATTTCGCTGTCCCAGTACGCGCCTTTTACCAGGCGGATCATCAGGCGATGACGGCTGCGGCGAGCCAGGTCGATCACGTAGTCGATTACATACGGGCAGCGCTTCTGATAAGCCTGGATCACGAAGCCGATGCCGTTCCAGCCGGTCAGTTGCGGCTCGAAACACAGGCGCTCGAGCAGATCCAGCGACAGCTCGAGGCGGTCGGCTTCTTCGGCGTCGATGTTCAGGCCGATGTCGTATTGCTTGGCCAGCAGGGTCAGCGAGAGCAGGCGCGGGTACAGCTCGTCCATCACGCGCTCGTATTGCGCGCGGCTGTAGCGCGGGTGCAAGGCCGACAGCTTGATCGAGATGCCCGGGCCTTCATAAATCCCGCGACCGTGGGACGCCTTGCCGATCGAGTGGATGGCTTGTTCGTACGAGGCCAGGTACTTCTGGGCGTCGTGTTCGGTCAGCGCGGCTTCGCCGAGCATGTCGTAGGAATAACGGAAGCCCTTGGCTTCGAACTTGCTGGCGTTGGCCAGGGCTTCGGCGATGGTTTCACCGGTGACGAACTGCTCGCCCATCAGGCGCATCGCCATGTCGACGCCCTTGCGGATCATCGGCTCGCCGCTCTTGCCGATGATGCGGCTCAGGGACGAGGTCAGGCCTGTTTCGTTATGGGTAGAGACCAGTTTGCCGGTCAGCAACAGACCCCAGGTCGCGGCGTTGACGAACAGCGAAGGGCTGTTGCCCAGGTGTGGCTGCCAGTTGCCGGTGCTGATCTTGTCGCGGATCAGCGCGTCACGAGTGCCTTTGTCCGGGATGCGCAGCAGCGCTTCGGCCAGGCACATCAGCGCCACGCCTTCCTGGGACGACAGGGAAAATTCCTGCAGCAGGCCTTGAACAATACCGGCACGACCGCCAGCGCTCTTCTGATTGCGCAGTTTTTCGGCAATCGAGGCGGCGAGTTTGTTGGTGGCTTCGGCCATCGGTGCCGGCAGGCGAGCCTGCTCGATCAGCATTGGCACCACTTCCGGTTCCGGACGACGGTACGCAGCGGTGATCGAGGCGCGCAGCACCGATTGCGGCAAGATGCTTTCGGCGAATTCGAGGAAGCACTGGTGCGCGTGGTCGACATGGACTTCGCCCGTGTCGTCAGCGTCCTTGCTGGTCAAACCGTTCAGCTCGGTCAGGGTTGCACCACCCTCGAGTTTCTCCAGGTAATTGAAAATTGCCTGCTTGATCAGCCAGTGCGGCGTTCGATCAATCGAGGTCGCGGCGGCCTTGAGGCGTTCGCGGGTCGGTTCATCAAGTTTGACCCCAAGGGTGGTGGTAGCCATGTTTTTATCCTCATGTTTGCCACGACTGCGTGGCATCAGCTGGCGGCAAGATTAGCCGCGCGCCGAAAGAGGTGCAACCGGGTGCAACCCTTTTTTTGTCGGAATATTAAGCAGCTCGTCAGGAAATAAATTCTGGTACGAACGTACTGCGCCTGCTTGGTGCTTTTGCTTCTATCGCGTCGTATCTACTGCGCTAAAAGGGAGCAAAAAAGCCTGCATTTCCTGAAAATCCGATTAGGTGCAACTAATTCTCCAGAAATGGGTTGCACCTTATTTGCTTTGTTGAATAGCATTCGCGCCCCAAGGTGCAACCCGTCAAAAAAGACAGGTGCACCGGCTGATGGCTTTCCTGGGGAAACATCAGTCATAAATGCGCGGGATCCCGGATCGTCTGTCAAACGTCGTCGTTTGCGAGCGGTTCACCAGCCGCCGCTACATAAAAACAAAGCCAGGGCGTAACTTAATGAGCGTAAGCAATCCAACCCTGATCACATTCGTGATCTACATCGCAGCCATGGTGCTGATCGGCTTCATGGCCTATCGCTCCACCAACAACCTTTCTGACTACATTCTCGGCGGTCGTAGCCTGGGCAGCGTCGTTACGGCATTGTCCGCGGGCGCATCCGACATGAGCGGCTGGTTGCTGATGGGCCTGCCGGGCGCCATCTACATGTCCGGTCTGTCCGAAAGCTGGATCGCCGTCGGCCTGATCATCGGTGCCTACCTGAACTGGCTGTTCGTCGCCGGCCGTCTGCGCGTGCAGACCGAGCACAACGGCGATGCCCTGACCCTGCCGGACTACTTCGCCAGCCGTTTCGAAGATAAAAGCGGGCTGCTGCGGATCATCTCTGCGGTCGTGATCCTGGTGTTCTTCACCATCTACTGCGCCTCCGGCATCGTGGCCGGTGCCCGTCTGTTCGAAAGCACCTTCGGCATGTCCTACGAGACCGCGCTGTGGGCCGGTGCTGCGGCGACGATTGCCTACACCTTCGTGGGCGGTTTCCTGGCGGTGAGCTGGACGGACACCGTACAAGCCACCCTGATGATTTTTGCCCTGTTGCTGACGCCGATCATCGTGCTGCTGGCCACCGGTGGCGTCGATACCACGTTCCTGGCCATCGAAGCGCAAGATCCAAGCAACTTCGACATGCTCAAGGGCACGACCTTCATCGGCATCATCTCGCTGATGGGCTGGGGCCTGGGCTACTTCGGTCAGCCGCACATCCTGGCGCGTTTCATGGCGGCGGATTCGGTCAAATCGATTGCCAACGCCCGTCGCATCTCCATGACCTGGATGATCCTGTGCCTGGGCGGCACCGTCGCCGTAGGCTTCTTCGGTATCGCCTATTTCTCGGCTCACCCTGACGTGGCCGGTGCCGTGACCGAAAACCACGAGCGCGTGTTCATCGAACTGGCGAAAATCCTGTTCAACCCATGGGTGGCCGGTGTCCTGCTGTCGGCGATTCTGGCCGCGGTGATGAGCACCCTGAGCTGCCAGCTGCTGGTGTGCTCCAGCGCCCTGACCGAAGACTTCTACAAGACCTTCCTGCGTAAAAGCGCTTCTCAGGTTGAGCTGGTCTGGGTCGGCCGTGCCATGGTGCTGCTGGTTGCCCTGATCGCGATCGGTCTGGCGGCCAACCCGAGCAACCGCGTACTGGGCCTGGTGAGCTATGCCTGGGCCGGTTTCGGTGCTGCGTTCGGTCCGGTCGTGCTGATCTCGGTGATCTGGAAAGACATGACCCGCAACGGCGCACTGGCCGGTATCCTGGTCGGCGCGATCACCGTGATCGTGTGGAAACACTTCGAACTGCTGGGCCTGTACGAAATCATCCCTGGTTTCATCTTCGCCAGCCTGGCGATCTACATTGTCAGCAAGCTGGGTAATCCGACCAGCGGCATGCTTTCGCGCTTCGCTGCTGCCGAGGCCGATTTCCGTCTGAACAAGTGATAGGCGATGGGGAGAGCGCTTCCCATCTTTGATAAAAGAACGGCTCGCAGCCTAAAGGTGCGAGCCGTTTTTTTTGAGCCGAGCCCAAAAAACAGCCATTGACCTCCCTACATCCGTGGTCCTTTTCACGATTGGTTGTGAGACCTTTCCTGATTTTCTCGGCCATCTTGAGTTTCCTTTCTCTCCACGTACTTTGCGTCAGCACACTCATTCCAAGTCGGTGTAACGCATCGTTATCAGTGGCGCGCTTCCCATGACCGGGGCGCCAAGAGAAAGGGAGATCAGCAATGGCAAAGGGATACTTCATTCGCGAGCATGACAAGACGACCTGCGGTGGCAAGGTTCTGGAGGCCGATACCAACGTCATGATGTTTGGCATTGCCCATGCTCGTGTGGGGGATCGGGTTTCCTGTGGCAAGGACAACAGAACCTATGTCATTGAGGGCGGTGTTTCGTACATCGAGAGTAACGGAAGGTTGGTGGCGGGCTCGCTGGACAGCTACAGCAGCTGCCCCTGCAAAGCCGAGCTGATCCCATCGTTTTTCACGGGTACCTACGAGTCCAGCCGCAGTGCTGCGCCGCACGCCATGCGGACCGCCACACCACAAGCCACGTCAGTCACCAGCCACCCGGCGCCACGCTCATCGGGCTTCGCGCCTGCGCCAAACCCTCCTTCGTCGATGCTCGGCAACAGCGCACAGGTAGCAGAACCTGGCTTCTACATCGTGCCCAAAAGCACCACCCGCGAACAGCTCGAAGCGTCGCTGTTCACCCTGCGCGACCCGGCGGTGATGGGCAAATTCAAGCTGCTCAATCCCAACCAGCGCGACGTCAAAGCCGGCTCGATGATTGTGTTGGGCGATCCCAGCAATCATCAATGCACACGACAAGAAGCCTTGCTCATGGAGGTCGCGGCCAGGACCAACCAGATCCTTGAAGCGCTCAACCCGGAAGAGGCGGATTTCATGGTGCAACACCGTGATGCCATCCAGACCATTCTGGGCTTTGGTTCGAACGCTATTGGCATCGGGGCGAGTATTTTCAAGAACAACCTGGACAACGTAGGCAATGCCTTGAGGGATATTGAAGTTTTGCAACAGCAGACGCTCCAAAGAGACGGACACCTGCGTTCGCCGACATTTTTTGCAGAACGTCAACGGCTGCTCGCACAACTAAACAGCCATATGACGGCACTGACCCGCAAGGGCATTGGATTCCCTGACCACATTAACTTGAAAAAAATGCTTGGTATTTCCAGCCAAAGCCTGGTCCACCACTGGACCAATGCAAGTCCCGGGGGGCAAATCCCAGGTTACGCCACTCATCTTGAAGGTGTGGCGAAGGCTTCTAAATACGTTCAGTACGGCGGTTGGGTAGGGACTGCCGTCGGCGGAGGAGTATCTGCCATGAAGGTGCAGGATGTGTGTACAGCTGGAAATACCCAGGCTTGCGAGCGTGTTAGATTCACTGAGGCAGGTAGCTTTGCTGGCGGAATCATGGGAGGTGCCGTTGTAGGTGCAACGTTGTCAGTTGAGACAACCGGCAGGTTCTGTATTGCGCTCGGGGCACCTAATGGTGGTTTTGGGACCGGGATATGCACCGCAGTAGCGGTAGCAACAGGGGCTTTGGTCGGGGGAGCAGCAGGCAGCGGGTTTGGCGAGTGGATCGGTGACGTTATCTACGAGGCGACGAGATGAGTACAGTATCGATGATATTCGGTGCTCTCGGTGGCGTAATTCTCCTACTGATGTTCGTCTGGCTCGTAGTGGCACTTCATATGGCCTACACCAAGATGGATGCACTCTTTCAGTATCTGAAAAACAGCCCGGCAATTACTGTTCTCGCTTTCTGGAAGCACGCAGGGCCATCGGGGCGGTTGAGGATGATCGGCAATATTGCCCATTACGTCTCGTCACCACGTAGAGGTATCGAAAACGGCACCATCAGTGCCGAAGACATAGAAAATCTTCCAGCGCCAATCAAGCGCAAGCTGGTTATTTTGCGACGCAGCGTAGTATTACTTTCAGGGTCATTAGTGTTGCTGTGGTGCATTGCGAAAATTTTTGGCCTTAGGTAATGACATCTAGTCAGCCTGACCTCTCAACCGGATCCTGTAGCCCTGCACTGCAGTCTCTTAGCGTTACTCGCCGGCATGAACTGGTGCCGTAAGGCAGGTTGCAGAGGACGCTATGGCGCAGTGGGTATTTGTTGTGGATGGGGGTCGCTGCGAAATTTCCGGGCAAGGTCTTCGGACATTTCCTTCAACGTAACGGTTTCCGTGAACTGTTGAAGCTTCGGTTTCATGGGTAGTCTTTGGCGGTCACTGACCATTCAGTGGTGGGGTGTAGGAACCCTTCAAGACCAGTTGAAACGCTTTGGCGTCGACACCTGATTTGCGGCCACTAACGTGCGTCCGTAAGATCTGTTGCGGCGGCTGTGCGCGGGCACGCTTCGGCGTGGTCGAGTTCTCTGGTCTCGATATTCCTACCCCGCGTATGGCTGCCACCCAAGCCCGTAGGAAGGCCGATGGTAGCCCCGCTTCTACCAGAGGTTAAAAAATGAAAACCATACATCCCGACCCCCCTACGAAAAACCGACCGCCCATCCCGACAGCCGCTTCATGGCATTGACCAGCAACTGCAGCGACATGCCCACCCTGTTCGTCGACACCCACGCGCCACTCGATGTTTTGTATGACGCGGCCAATCACCGCATTCGCGCCGTCACCCAGGTGCTTGAAAACCTGTCCATGCGCGGTTCGATCGAGTGCGAGTCGTTCATCCTCAGCGACTTCGCCTTGCTCTGCGCCATTTCGTTGCGCGATGGTTGCGATGTGCTGGATGTGGTTGGGAGGCGGTTGCGGGCTCGGCCTGCGCAGTAGCATCGAGCACGGTTCGGTGGCGAGGGAGCGTGCGGTGTGTCAGTTGAAACACGATTGGCAGGTCTTGGGGCTGCTTCGCAACCCAGCGGGAGCCAGCTCCTTCGCCACAGTGGTTGGGTGAACCACTCTGTCGCCAACCCCTGACTTGCCGGCCGGTAAAAGGTAAACTTCCCGGCCTTCGCAGGAGCAGCCATGAATTATCGTCACGCCTTCCATGCCGGCAATCACGCCGATGTGTTCAAACACCTGACCTTGACCCGCCTCATCGCCCTGATGTCGCGCAAGGAGCAGCCGTTTGCCTATCTCGACACCCACGCCGGCATTGGTCTGTATGACCTTCAGGGCGATCAGGCCAGTCGTACCGGTGAGTACCTGGAGGGCATTGCGCGTTTGTGGGATCAGCCGGATCTGCCGATCCTGACCGCCGATTACATGCAGGTGCTGCACGAAATGAACCCGGATGGGCAGTTGCGCTATTACCCGGGCTCGCCGGAGCTGGCGCGGCGTCTGACCCGTCCGCAGGATCGCGTGCTGCTCAATGAGAAGCACCCGGAAGACGGCGTACTGCTCAAGGACAACATGGCCGGTGATCGTCGGGTCAAAGTACACCTGGGCGAAGGCTGGCATGTGCCGCGTGCGATGTTGCCGGTGCAAGAGAAGCGAGCGGTGATGTTGATTGATCCGCCGTTCGAGAAGCTCGATGAGATGCAGCGCTGCGCCGCGTCCTTGAAAGAGGCGATTGGCCGGATGCGGCAAACCGTGGCGGCGATCTGGTACCCGGTGAAGGATCAGCGTGCGTTGCGCCGTTTCTATCAGGACCTGGCCGGTACGGGCGCGCCGAAGTTGCTGCGGGTGGAGCTGCTGGTGCATCCGTTGGATACGCCCAACAGCCTGAACGGTTCCGGGCTGGCGATTGCCAATCCGCCGTGGGGGCTGGAGGAAGAGTTGCGTGAGTTGCTGCCGTGGTTGTCCGAGAAGCTTGGGCAGACCCAGGGCGGGTGGCGCATGGATTGGTTGATTGCCGAGAGTTGATTCTGTACCTGTAGGAGCGAGCTTGCTCGCGAAGGTCGTGAACGATAACGCGTAAACCCGGATGCTTCGCGGTGCACCCGGGTTTTTCGCGAGCAGGCTCGCTCCTACAGGTTTGTTGGCCGATTAAATCGGGCAGGTCACGCCCGTACCGCCAATCCCGCAATAGCCCTCAGGGTTTTTCGCCAGGTATTGCTGGTGATACGCCTCGGCGTAGTAGAAGGTCGGGGCCTCATCGATTTCAGTGGTGATAGTGCCTTTGCCGGCCTTGGTCAGTTCGGCCTGGAATATTTGAGCGCTCTTCTTCGCCGCTTCCAGTTGCTCTGGTTTGGTGGCGTAGATCACCGAGCGGTACTGGGTGCCGATGTCGTTGCCCTGGCGCATGCCCTGGGTCGGGTTGTGCAATTCCCAGAACATCTTCAGCAGCTCTTCGTAGCTGACTTTTTCCGGCTCGTAGACCACGAGCACGACTTCGCTGTGGCCGGTCAGGCCCGAGCAGACTTCTTCGTAGGTCGGGTTCGGCGTGAAACCGCCGGCATAACCCACGGCGGTGCTGTACACGCCTTCACGCTGCCAGAACCGACGCTCCGCGCCCCAGAAGCAGCCCAGGCCGAAGATGGCGAATTCGACGTTGCCGGGGAACGGACCCAGCAGCGGGTTGTGGTTGACGAAGTGTTCGTCCGGCACCTTGATCGGGGTTTCGCGGCCGGGCAGAGCTTGTTCTTTAGTAGGGAGCACGTTTTTGTCCACCAGAATTTCCGAGCGCAGAACCATTATCAGTCCTCTCAGTCAGGTTGAGATGTAAATAATCAGATCGCCAGTGTGCCCAATACCGGCCATTTACGCACTAACCCTGTAGGAGCGAGCTCGCGCCTACAGGTCCATGGGGGCCGCAGGTCAGGCGATCGGGCCGCGCGGGTAGCGTTTGAGCTTTTCGATCAGCTCGCAGCCCGGGATTGGTCTGTCGAACAGGTAGCCCTGGCCAACATCGCAACGATGGCGGCGCAGGAAGGCCAACTGCTGGGCCGTCTCGATGCCTTCAGCCACGACCTTGATTTTCAGGTTGTGGGCCATGGCGATCACCGCGGAGGTGATTTCCATGTCGTCCTGGTTGTCCGGGATTTCGTGGATGAAGCTTCGATCAATCTTAATGATGTCGATCGGGAATTTTTTCAAGTAACTAAGCGACGAATAACCGGTGCCGAAGTCGTCCATGGCCAGGGTCAGGCCCAGGCGCTTGAGCTGGTCGAGTTGCAGGTGGGTGTCTTCGGTGGCTTCCAGCAGCAAGCCTTCGGTCAGTTCCAGCTCCAGCAGGTGCGCGGGCAGGGCTTCTTCCTTGAGGATATTGGCGATGGAAGCCACCAGGTCCGGGTCGGAGAACTGTTTGGGCGACAGGTTGATCGCCACTTGAAGATTGCCCAGCCCCGCAGCCGTCAGTTCCTTGCTCTTGCGGCAGGCCTGGCGGGCGATCCATTTGCCGATGGGAATGATCAGGCCGGTTTCTTCGGCGACGCTGATGAACTGGTCCGGGCGGATCATGCCTTTTTCCGGGTGATCCCAGCGCAGCAGCGCTTCCATCCCCAGCAGGCGGCCGCTGCGCAGGCACAGCTTGGGCTGGTAGAACACGTCGAGTTCGTTCTGGGTCAGGGCGCGACGCAGGTTGTTTTCGACAAACAGCTTGTAGCTGGCCTCGGCGTTCAGGGCTTCGGTGAACACTTGCACCTGATGCTTGCCGTTGGCCTTGGCCTTGTGCAGCGCCAGGCCGGCGTTACGCATCAGGGTTTGCGGGTCGCGCCCGTGCAGCGGTGCACAGGCCAGGCCCACGGAGCCGGTCACGCTGATCAACTGGTTGTCGACGAACATCGGCTTGTCGAGGGTCGCCAGCAGTTGATTGGCCACTTGCTGGCCCACCGAGAGGTCGCTGTTGTCCAGCAGCACGGCGAATTCGTTACTGGCAAAACGCGCCAGGCTGCCGCTTGGAATAAGGCTGTTGCGCAGGCGTCGGGCCAGGCTGATCAGCAGTTTGTCGCCTGTCTGGTGGCCGAGGCTGTCGTTGATCCGCTTGAAGTTGTCGATGTCCACCAGCAACAGGCTGATCGGGGTATCGGTGTCGCGGGCGAAGCGTTCGTCGAGGTTGCGGATAAACGCCGGACGATTGCCCAGGTTGGTCAGGTTGTCGGTGTAGGCCAGGCGCTCGATGCGTTGCTGGGCGAGCTTGGTCTGGGTGATGTCTTCGTAGATGCCGATGTAATGGGTCAGCTCGCGGTTGTCGCCATAGACCTTGGAAATCGACAACTGGCCCCAGTAGGGTTCGAGGTTTTTGCGCCGGCTCTTGAATTCGCCCTGCCAACTGTTGCTCTTGGCCAGCGCCGAGGGCGCGTCGAACAGCAGTTCGCTGAGGTTTTCCAGGGCCGGCAGTTCCGACAGCCGCTGTCCATGGACTTCTTCGGTGCTGTATTGGGTGATCGCGGTGAAGCTCGGGTTGACGTACTCGACCACGCCGTCGCAATTGACCAGCAAAAAGGCGTTGGCACTTTGCTCGACCGCGCGCTGGAACAGGTGCAGGGCGCTGGTGGCGGCGCGCCGGTTGTGATTGCTGATGACCTGGGCGAACTGATCGGCCAGTTCGCCGGCAAAGGCGATTTCGTCCGACTGCCAGGCACGGGTGGCACCGGTTTGCTCCAGGCACAGCACGCCGACCACCTGGCCATCGACGCGGATGCTGGCATCGAGCATCGCATTGACATTGCGCGGGCGCAGGCTTTCGGCCATCTCCCGGGTGCGCGGGTCGTGAATGGCGTTGTGGGCATCGATGGCGCGGCCGGTGTGCAAGGCTTCGAGGTAGTCGGGGAAGTGGCTGACGTCGATGGGCGCCGGCAGCAGGTATTCCCCGCTGATGCGGTGATAGGCCGAGATGGGCACCAGCATCGAGCCTTCGAGGTTCCACAGGCTGGCGCAGTCGATTTCGTAGATGTCACAGGCACTGCGCGTAATCAGCTCGGCGGCTTCTTTCAGGGAGTTGTTGCTGCTGTAGCGCTGGCGGGTCAGCAGCAGGATCAGGTCCTGCTGGGCACGTGCCCGTTCCAGATGCTGCAGTTGTTCCTGCTGGGCGCGCTGGTTGAGTTCCAGGGCAATTTGCAGGCGCGAGTTCTGGGTTTCCAGATCCAGCGCCGGCAGCAGGGGATCGTCTTCGAACAAGCCTTCGACCACCAGCAGGTAACCGCGCAGCAGGTGTCGATTGTGTTGTTTGAAGGGCTCACCCATTTCCAGCAGGCTCAGCGAGCCGGTGGCGGTGTGCAGGGTGTAGCGGATCAGGTAATGCGAGTGTTCGCTCAGTTGTTGCTGGATGGCATCGTGCAGTTGATAGCGCGCTTCCGGCTCCATCAGGCTGGCATAGGGCGAGCCGACCAGAGCGCACAGCTCCATGGCCGGCAGGCCGAACTGGCGTTCGCAATTGGGATCAAGAAACAGCAGCGCCCAGCTTGGCTCATTCAGCCGTTCGAAACGCAGCATGCCGAGCCGCGAGGGCACAGGCAACTGCGTCACTACCTCGGCCACCATACGGCTGGCGGCATCGGGTTGGCTTTTCATTGAGGGAAACTCGCTTCGAATTTGCTGAACGCGCCGGGCTCTCGCCCCTTTACTGTTGCCTGCGGCAAGGTTGCATCATTGCGACACCGACTGACAAGAGACATGAAGGCCAAGTGCTATAAGAATATCTCGGCAGAGGCGCGGATTTCTTCAGTTAATAGCGCAAAAAGTCATCCTGCTTGCCGCTTTCAGCCCTGATGCAATTCAATGCCGGTCGATTGCAGCAGGTTGCCATCCCGATCGTGATAACGCACCTGAATCTGTTCGGTATCGACGATCACATGCGCGAAGTTATCCTGGCTGATCACCTCGCCCGTCAATTCATGCTGATAATCGCCCGCTGCGGTTCGGGCCAGGGGTTGATCGAGGATGAAGGTGGAGGCCTTGGCGTAAGGCAGCATTTTGCTGTTGCACAGCGGTGACGAAACGATGGTGTGGACTTCGAAGTCCGGGTCTTCGCTGTGGGTCAGGCGGCTGGTCAGCGAGCCGTGGACGTCACCGGAAACGAAAATCACATTCTTGATGCGGTGCGTGCGAATCGTCTCCAGCAGTCGCAGCCGTTGCTCGGGAAAGGCTTGCCAGGCGTCATCGTCCGAGCGCTTGCAGTCAGGGTAGAACATCACACTGGTGACCACGAATTTGACGCGGGCCGGGCTGTTGATCAGCCATGTGCACAGCGCGTGTTCCTGCTCGACATCCAGAATGCGTCGGTCGGCGGCCGAAAGATTGCGTCGGGTTCTGCTGTCGGTGACAAACCATTCGATATCGCCTTCCGTGAACTGATACCAATACTTGTGCAGTTCCCTGTTTATTTGACCGGTGGAAGAAAGTTCGTGGGCCGGACTATGGCTGGCTTGATAGAGCTCATAGGCCTTCATTGCATTGGCATATAACAACTCATCGTGTTTGTTTTTGTTGGCTGGCCAGTTGTCTTCGATCTCATGATCATCAAGGATCATGTAAGTGGGCAGTCCTGACATTAACGTTGCAATGTTCGGCTGCGAGAACGCCACGCGATACTTGTGAAGAATGTCCTTGAGTTCCCGGTCGGGGGCAACGAAGTTCAGGTCATCGACGTAGATCTGATCACCCGTCATTAACATCGCGCTGACGGGCGGCTCGGCCTGTTCCAGCAAATTGGATATCGAGGCAAAAATCCTGTCGCCCACATGAGGCGCGGAGGCGATGCCCGCGGTGATGCGCAGATAACGGCAAGACCCCACTATGTAGGCCCTGGGCAGGGTCTGCTGGCTGGAGCGGGTGCGGAAGCGGTGGATCTGTCGCGGCCATTGCAGCGGCAGCTCCTGAACTGTTTCTACGGTGTGCACCGGGTTCATGGGGCTGAACCAGCCGGCCTGATATTCATGGTCGGTGTCGGCGGCAAGATCGTTGAGGGTCATCACTTCGGACATGTCGCGCGTGCTGTCGAGCTTGGCGAAAATGCCTTTTGACCAGTGTTCTTCGCCAAGCCGCCGATAGCGAATTCCGGCAAATACCGGCGCATCCTTTTGTTTATCTGCGCGCAAGAATATGCGTACGTGATTGGTCGTGGTGTGGCCAATAATGGGGCCAACTGTTGGTTTGAACATGTTCGAGTCCGTTCGGCTTTACGCTGATTGATTCAATAAGGTTTTAGTTGGGTGTATTCAGTAATTTCCCAACTAAGACTAGTTATTGGACCTTAAAAAATATCGCGCCGAAATGGACTCAACTTGTGGGCGGTATCAGCCACAAATGTAGGAAGGCATTCTTTTCGATTAAAAATCGCAGGCAAAAAAAGCCCCGCCAAATTGGCGGGGTTGAGGTACGAGCGTGGCGCTCGGAAAACGAAACGCGGCTGGCCCTCCGGGAAAGGAGGGCCGTCCGGTGTTACAGCAGGATGGTACGGATGTCCGCCAGCAGATCGCTCAGACGCTTGGTGAAGCGTGCTGCCGCGGCGCCGTTGATCACACGGTGATCGTAGGACAGCGACAGCGGCAGCATCAGCTTCGGCTGGAAGGCTTTGCCATCCCAGACGGGCTGGATGGTCGCCTTGGAAACACCGAGGATCGCCACTTCCGGCGCGTTGACGATCGGCGTGAAGCCGGTGCCGCCAATGTGGCCGAGGCTGGAAATGGTGAAGCAGGCGCCTTGCATCTCGTCCGACGAGAGCTTCTTGGTCCGGGCTTTTTCAGCCAGGGAAGCGGCCTCGGCGGCCAGTTGCAGCAGGCTCTTCTGGTCAACGTTCTTGATGACCGGTACCAGCAGGCCATCCGGGGTGTCGACGGCGAAGCCGATGTTCACGTACTTCTTGCGGATGATCGCCTTGCCGCTTGGAGCCAGCGAACTGTTGAAGTCCGGCAGTTCCTTGAGCAGGTGCGCGCAGGACTTGAGCAGCAGCGGCAGGATGGTCAGCTTGACGCCGGCCTTCTCTGCAACGGCTTTCTGAGCGTTACGGAACGCTTCGAGTTCGGTGATATCCGCCGAGTCGAATTGCGTCACGTGTGGCACGTTCAGCCAGCTGCGGTGCAGGTTGGCGGCGCCGACCTGCATCAGGCGGGTCATCGGCACTTCTTCGATTTCACCGAAGCGGCTGAAGTCCACGACCGGAATCGGCGGGATGCCCGCGCCACCGGTTGCGCCGGCAGCAGCGGCCGGTGCTTCCTTGGCCTTCTGCATCATGGCTTTGACGTAGACCTGCACGTCTTCCTTGAGGATACGACCGTGCGGACCGCTGGCGCCCACGGCGCTCAGCTCGACACCGAACTCACGGGCCAGTTGGCGCACGGCCGGGCCGGCGTGAACCTTGGCGCCAGGCTTGGCTGGAGCCGCGGCCGGGGCAGCAACCGGTGCGGCGGCGGCAGGAGCGGGAGCAGCGGCTGGAGCTGGAGCGCTCGGTGCAGCTGCGGCCGGTGCCGGAGCAGCGGCCGGGGCGGCGCCTTTGACTTTCAGCTTCAGGATCAGGTCGCCGGTACCGACTTCATCGTCCAGCTTGATCGAAACGCTTTCCACCACGCCAGCGGCAGGCGACGGGATTTCCATGCTCGCCTTGTCGGATTCAAGGGTGATCAGCGACTGGTCGGCTTCAACGCTGTCGCCGGCCTTGACCAGGACTTCGATGATCTTGGCCTTGCCCGACGAACCGATGTCCGGCACGTGGATGTCCTGAACGCTATCGGCCACCGGTGCGGCCGGAGCAGCAGCGGCTGGCGCTGGAGCTGCGGCGGCAGGTGCAGCTGCCTGGGCTGGAGCGGCCGCAGCCGGTGCCGCAGCACCCGCCACTTCCAGGTCCAGAATCAGGTCGCCAGTGCCGACTTCGTCGTTGAGCTTGACGCTGATGGCCTTGACCACGCCCGCGGCAGGCGACGGGATTTCCATGCTCGCCTTGTCGGATTCCAGGGTGATCAGTGACTGATCAGCCTCGACGGTGTCGCCGACCTTGACCTGGATCTCGATGATCTGGGCCTTGCCCGACGAACCGATGTCCGGCACATGCACTTGCTGAACCGAAGCGGCAGCAGGTGCTGCGGCTGGCGCTGGAGCAGCGGCGGCAGGCGCCGGTGCAGCTGGCGCTTTTGCAGCAGGCGCGGCGGCAGCCGCAGGGGCCGCAGCAGCGGCACCTTCGACTTCCAGCTCCAGCAACTCGTCGCCTTCTTTCAGGCGATCGCCCAGCTTCACTTTCAGGCTCTTGATGATACCGGCCTTGGGAGCAGGGACTTCCATGCTCGCCTTGTCCGATTCCAGCGTCAGGATGCTCTGATCGGCTTCGATACGGTCGCCGACCTTCACAAACAGTTCAATTACTTCACCTTCACCGCTGCCGATGTCAGGTACGCGAATGAGTTCGCTCACAGAATCTCTCCTCAGCAGTCCAGTGGGTTGCGTTTTTCCGGGTTGATACCGAACTTGGCGATGGCCTCGGCCACCACTTTAGGTTCGATGTCACCACGGTCAGCCAGTGCTTCCAGGGCTGCCAACACCACGAAATGACGGTCGACTTCGAAGAAATGACGCAGTTTCTTGCGGCTGTCGCTGCGGCCGAAACCGTCGGTGCCCAGGACTTTGAATTCCTTGGACGGTACCCACTGACGGATCTGCTCGGCGAACAGTTTCATGTAGTCGGTAGAGGCGATGACCGGACCTTTACGGCCGTTCAGGCACTCTTCCACATAGCTCAGCTTAGGCTTCTGGCCAGGGTGCAGACGGTTGCTGCGCTCAACGGCCAGGCCATCGCGACGCAGTTCGTTGAAGCTGGTAACGCTCCACACGTCGGCGCCGACGTTGAACTCTTCACGCAGGATCTTCGCGGCTTCGCGGACTTCACGCAGGATGGTGCCGGAGCCCATCAGCTGAACGTGGTGCGCCGCTTCGCGGGTGTCTTCTTCGAGCAGGTACATGCCTTTCTTGATGCCTTCTTCGGCACCGGCCGGCATGGCTGGCTGCTGGTACGACTCGTTCATCACGGTGATGTAGTAGAAGACGTCCTGTTGCTCTTCGGTCATCTTCTTCATGCCGTCCTGGATGATCACCGCCAGCTCGTAGCCGTAGGTTGGATCGTAGGTGCGGCAGTTCGGGATGGTGGCAGCCAGCAGGTGGCTGTGACCGTCTTCGTGTTGCAGGCCTTCACCGTTCAGCGTGGTACGGCCGGCGGTGCCGCCGATCAGGAAGCCACGGGTGCGGCTGTCGCCAGCGGCCCAGGCCAGGTCGCCGATACGCTGGAAGCCGAACATCGAATAGAAGATGTAGAACGGCAGCATTGGCTGGTTATGGCTGGAGTACGAAGTACCGGCAGCGATGAAGGAGCTCATGGCGCCCGCTTCGTTGATGCCTTCTTCGAGGATCTGGCCCTTCTTGTCTTCCTTGTAGAACATCACCTGGTCTTTATCGACTGGCTCGTAGAGCTGGCCAACGGACGAGTAGATGCCCAACTGACGGAACATGCCTTCCATACCGAAGGTACGGGCTTCGTCCGGGATGATCGGAACGATGCGCGGGCCGATTTCCTTGTCCTTGACCAGTTGCGCCAGGATGCGCACGAAGGCCATGGTGGTGGAAATTTCACGGTCGCCCGAGCCGTCGAGGATGGCCTTGAGGGTGTCGAGGGACGGCGTCGGTACGCTGAAGCTTTGCGCGCGGCGCTGTGGCACGAAACCGCCCAGTGCGGCACGGCGCTCGCTCAGGTAACGGGCTTCGGCGCTGTTTGGCTCCGGCTTGAAGAACGGCAGGTTTTCCAGCTCTTCGTCCTTGACCGGAATGTCGAAGCGGTCGCGGAACAACTTCAGGCTGTCGACATCGACTTTCTTGGTGTTGTGCGCGGTGTTCTTCGCTTCGCCGGCACCGGTGCCATAACCCTTGATGGTCTTGGCCAGGATGACGGTCGGTTGTTCTTTGTGGTTGACCGCCTGGTGGTACGCCGCATAGACCTTGTACGGGTCGTGGCCGCCACGGTTGAGTTTCCAGATCTCGTCGTCGGACAGGTCTGCAACCATCGCCTTGAGTTCTGGCGAGTTGAAGAAGTGTTCACGCACGAATGCGCCGTCTTTGGCTTTGTAGTTCTGGTACTCGCCGTCGATGACTTCGTCCATGCGACGTTGCAGGATGCCGTCGACGTCCTTGGCCAGCAGCGGGTCCCAGAAACGGCCCCAGATGACTTTGCTCACGTTCCACTGAGCACCGCGGAACACGCCTTCGAGTTCCTGGATGATCTTGCCGTTGCCGCGAACCGGGCCGTCGAGGCGCTGCAGGTTGCAGTTGATGACGAAGATCAGGTTGTCGAGCTTTTCGCGGCCAGCCAGCGAGATCGCGCCCAGGGATTCCGGCTCGTCACACTCGCCGTCGCCCAGGAAGCACCAGACTTTTTGCTTGCCGGCAGGAATGAAGCCGCGGGCTTCCAGGTACTTCATGAAGCGTGCCTGGTAGATCGCCTGGATCGGGCCCAGACCCATGGATACGGTCGGGAACTGCCAGAAGTCAGGCATCAGCCAAGGGTGCGGGTAGGACGACAGGCCCTGACCGTCGACTTCCTGGCGGAAGTTGTTCATCTGGTCTTCGGTGATGCGGCCTTCCATGAAGGCACGGGCGTAAACGCCTGGCGAGGTGTGGCCCTGGAAGTAGATCAGGTCGCCGCCGTGTTCGTCGGTCGGGGCCTGGAAGAAGTAGTTGAAGCCGATGTCATACAGGGTCGCACTGGAAGCGAAGCTGGAGATGTGACCGCCGAGGTCAGAATCTTTCAGGTTCGTACGCATTACCATGGCCATCGCGTTCCAGCGCACCAGCGAGCGAATGCGGCGTTCCATGAACAGGTCGCCAGGCATGCGTGCTTCGTGGGTAACGGGGATCGTGTTGCGGTAAGGCGTGGTGATGGCGTAAGGCAACTGCGAACCGCTGCGGGTCGCGAGTTCACCCATACGAGTCATCAGATAGTGAGCACGGTCTTCGCCTTCTTTGTCGAGAACCGATTCCAGGGCGTCCAGCCATTCCTGGGTTTCGACGGGATCGAGGTCTTGCATGGCTTGCTCCAGGGCGGAAAGGCTACCAGAATCGGTTGCCTGAGTTAGCGACTGGCCTTGTGGGCAGACGTTATGAATTCTTGGATTGCCGATAGGTTGTTCCGGCGGTGTGTAGTTTTACTACAAATCTTCCGGCATTTCAGCCTTGCTAATGTATATACGAGTAGTAAAACTACAGATGAGCGGCTTGTGGCCCCCGGCTGCGTTGTGAGAATAATCGTTAAGGTTGGTCTTTTTCCAATCGTAAAAGGTGAAAGCTTGATGCTGGATGCCAAAAAAATAGAATTTTCAGCTATTTCTAACTTTTGTTCGACAGTCCTCCAGGTAGTGTGTTTGCAAGATTCACTACATGCAGCCCAATACACGCCGATCAAGGATAGACCATGAGCCTCCCTCCGCTCGCCGAACTGCCCTCCGTTCTGCTGCCGTTTGTCACCCGTGCCGAGCAGTCGTTCCGTACCGCCGTCGGTACTTTGGATGATGACCATGGCCTCTCCACCTGGACTCCGGATCGCTGGGCACAGTTTGCCCGCGTGACCGCCGCCAGCGATTTCGTGATTGAACAGAGTGTTCGTGACCCTTTGATGTTGCTGGATCTGGTGCAGTCCGGCGAACTCGACCGCCACTTCGCTCCCGGCGAGTTGTGCGCGCAGATTGCGGCAGCGGTGAGCGCCGCCGAGACCGAAGAGCAGCTCGGTCGCGCGTTGCGCCGTCAACGTGCCCGTCATCAGGTACGGATTATCTGGCGTGACCTGACCCGCCAGGCCGATCTGGTGCAGACCTGCCGCGACCTGTCGGACATGGCCGACGCCAGCATCGACCAGGCCTATCAGTGGCTGTACTCGCGCCATTGCCAGCAGTTCGGCGTACCTACCGGTCGACGCAGTGGCCAGCCGCAGCAAATGGTTGTCCTGGGCATGGGCAAGCTCGGTGCGGTGGAACTCAACCTTTCGTCGGACATCGACCTGATTTTCGCTTACCCCGAGGGCGGCGAAACCGTCGGCGTGAAACGTCCGCTGGATAACCAGGAATTCTTCATCCGCCTTGGGCAGCGCCTGATCAAGGCCCTGGACCCGATGACCGTCGACGGTTTTGTGTTCCGTGTCGACATGCGCCTGCGGCCTTACGGTTCGGCGGGCGCGCTGGTCCTGAGTTTCAACGCGCTGGAGCAGTACTATCAGGATCAGGGTCGCGACTGGGAACGCTACGCGATGATCAAGTCGCGGGTGGTGGCGGGCGATCAAGTGGCCGGCGCGCAACTGCAAGAGATGCTGCGACCCTTCGTATACCGGCGTTATCTGGACTTCTCGGCCATCGAAGCGCTGCGCACCATGAAGCAACTGATCCAGCAGGAAGTGCGGCGCAAGGGCATGGCCGACAACATCAAGCTGGGCTCCGGTGGCATCCGGGAAGTCGAGTTCATCGCCCAGGCTTTCCAGTTGATTCACGGTGGCCGCGACCTGAGCCTGCAGCAACGTCCACTATTAAAGGTACTGAGCACGCTGGAAGGTCAGGGTTACTTGCCGCCGGCGGTGATCAGCGAGCTGCGCGAAGGCTACGAATTCCTCCGTTACACCGAACATGCGATCCAGGCGATTGCCGACCGCCAGACGCAGATGCTGCCCGATGGCGAGCAGGATCAGGCGCGCATTGCCTTTATGTTGGGGTTCGCCGATTGGGCGGCTTTTCATGAGCAACTGATGTACTGGCGCGGCCGCATTGCCTGGCACTTCGCCCAGGTGATCGCCGATCCCGACGAAGACGATGCCGAAAGCGAAGTGGTGGTCGGTGGTGAATGGCTACCCCTCTGGGAAGAGGCTCAGGATGAAGAGGCGGCCTGTCGCCAGTTGCAGGAGGGTGGTTTCAGCGATGCGCCCAAGGCGCTGAAAGCCCTGGCCAGCCTGCGTGGCAGTCCTCAGCTGCGGGCCATGCAGCGATTGGGGCGCGAGCGCCTCGATGCATTTATCCCGCGGTTGTTGGCTCAGGCCGTGGAGCACGCGAACCCGGATCTGGTGCTGGAGCGGGTGCTGCCACTGGTGGAAGCCGTGGCTCGCCGCTCGGCCTATCTGGTGCTGTTGACCGAAAACCCCGGTGCCTTGCGGCGCCTGCTGACCTTGTGCGCAGCGAGCCCGTGGATCGCCGAACAGATCACCCGCTTTCCGTTGCTGCTCGACGAACTGCTCAACGAAGGCCGGCTGTTCAAACCGCCCCTGGCGCCGGAATTGGCCGCCGAATTGCGCGAGCGCCTGACGCGAATCCCCGAGGACGACCTCGAACAGCAAATGGAAGCCTTGCGCCATTTCAAACTGGCGCACCGCTTGCGGGTTGCTGCATCGGAAATCGCCGGCAGCCTGCCACTGATGAAAGTCAGCGATTACCTGACCTGGCTCGCCGAAGCGATTCTGGAGCAAGTGCTGGCCCTGGCCTGGCGTCAGACCGTGGCCAAGTACGGTACGCCACTGCGCAGCGACGGCACGTTGTGCGATCCCGGCTTCATCATTGTCGGTTATGGAAAGGTCGGCGGCCTGGAATTGGGGCATGGTTCGGACCTGGATCTGGTGTTCATCCACGATGGCGATCCGCAAGCGGAGACCGATGGGCCGAAGCCTATCGATGGGGCGCAATTCTTTACCCGCCTGGGGCAACGGATCATTCACTTGCTGACGGCCCAGACCAACTCCGGTCAACTCTATGAAGTGGATATGCGCCTTCGACCGTCAGGTGCGGCGGGGTTGCTGGTGAGTTCGCTGGGGGCTTTTGCCCGCTATCAGGAAAATGAAGCCTGGACCTGGGAGCATCAGGCATTGGTGCGGGCCCGGGTGTTGGTGGGCAGCGAGGATGTTGGCCGCGCATTCGAACAGGTTCGCGCGGCGATCCTGGGCAAAACGCGTGATTTGCCGACCCTGCGCCAGGAGGTCAGCGAGATGCGCGCCAAGATGCGCGACAACCTCGGCAGCAAGAGCACCGCCGCCGGCACCGGGGCAAATGCCTTCGAGGCCACGGCGCCGTTCGATCTCAAGCAGGACGCCGGAGGTATCGTCGATATTGAATTTATGGTGCAATACGCGGCCCTGGCGTGGTCCGAAACACATCCGGCATTGCTGCGCTGGACGGACAATATCCGGATTCTGGAAGAGCTGGAGCACGAAGGCCTGATGCCCGCCGAAGATACCAGCCTGTTGCGTGAAGCCTATAAGGCGTACCGCTCCGCCGCCCACCGGCAGGCCTTGCAGAAGGACCCGGGGGTGATTCCCGGCGACCAGTTCGCGGACGAACGGCGACAGGTCATGCGGATCTGGAAAGAGCTGGGGTTGTAGAAGCGAGCTTGCTCGCGATGGTGGTTAACGATGACTCGGCTAACCTGATACCCCGCGCAGTCCTCAGGTTCATCGCGAGCAGGCTCGCTCCCACAGGGATTAGTGGTGATGTGTAGATTGAGGCACCCATACCCAATGTGGGAGCGAGCCTGCTCGCGATAGCGGAGTGACAGTCGACAGCAATGTTGAAAGTGATGACCCATCGCAAGCATGCGTTGCCCCTGCAGAGATTCTCGAGGCGGGGAGGCGTAAAGCCTCCCCGGATCGTTTTGGAAACCACATGAAAATTCTGATCGTTGGGCCCAGTTGGGTCGGTGACATGGTGATGGCGCAGACACTGTTTCAGTGTCTCAAGCAACGCCACCCGCAATGCGAAATCGACGTGCTGGCCCCCGAGTGGAGCCGGCCGATTCTTGAGCGCATGCCCGAAGTCCGCCAGGCCCTGAGCTTTCCGCTCGGTCACGGCGTGCTGGAGCTGGCGACGCGTCGGCGTATCGGCAAATCCCTGGCCGGTCAGTACGACCAGGCGATCCTGTTGCCCAATTCCCTGAAGTCGGCGCTGGTGCCGTTCTTCGCCGGCATCCCCAAACGCACCGGTTGGCGCGGCGAATTCCGTTACGGCCTGCTCAATGATGTGCGCACGCTGGACAAGGAACGTTACCCGCTGATGATCGAGCGCTTCATGGCCCTGGCGTACGAGCCGGGTGTCGAATTGCCCAAACCTTACCCGCGACCGAGCCTGCAGATCGACCCGGTGACCCGCGAAGCGGCACTGGCCAAGTTCGGTCTGGCTCTCGATCGTCCGGTGCTGGCGCTGTGTCCGGGCGCCGAGTTTGGCGAATCCAAGCGCTGGCCGTCGGAGCACTACGCCAAGGTTGCCGAAGCGAAAATCCGCGAGGGTTGGCAAGTCTGGCTGTTCGGTTCGAAAAACGATCATGCCGTGGGCGAAGACATTCGTTCGCGCCTGATTCCCGGTTTGCGTGAAGAGTCGGTGAACCTCAGTGGCGGCACTTCGCTGGCCGAGGCGATCGATCTGCTGTCCTGCGCCGACTCGGTGGTGTCCAACGATTCCGGCCTGATGCACGTCGCCGCCGCACTGAACCGGCCGCTGGTGGCAGTCTACGGTTCGACTTCGCCGGGTTTTACGCCGCCGCTGGCCGAGCACGTCGAAATCGTGCGCCTGGGCATCGAATGCAGCCCTTGCTTCGATCGCACCTGCCGATTCGGCCATTACAACTGCCTGCGCCAGCTCATGCCGCAGGCAGTGAACGAAGCCTTGCAGCGGTTGCAGGGCACTGTGGTCGAGGTTCAATAGTTTGCGGGTACTGCTGATCAAGACTTCATCGCTGGGCGACGTGATTCACGCGTTGCCGGCGTTGACCGATGCGGCGCGGGCGATTCCCGGCATCAAATTCGACTGGGTGGTGGAGGAGGGGTTCGCCGAGATCCCGACCTGGCACCCGGCGGTGGGCAAGGTGATTCCGGTGGCGATCCGTCGCTGGCGCAAGAACATCTGGCAAACCATCAAGAGTGGCGAGTGGAAGCGCTTCAAGCAAAGCGTTCGTGCGACCCGGTACGACCTGGTCATTGATGCCCAGGGTCTGCTGAAAAGTGCCTGGCTGACCCGTTACGTCAAGGCGCCGGTGGCCGGCCTGGACAAGAGCTCGGCACGCGAGCCGATCGCTGCGCGTTTCTATGATCGGCGCCTGGCGGTTGCCCGTGGCCAGCATGCGGTGGAGCGAGTTCGCCAGTTGTTCGCCATCGCCCTCGGCTACGACCTGCCCAAGGGCTTGGGCGATTACGGCCTGAGCGTCGAGCGCCTCGTGGAGTTGCCGCGCAAGAACCCCTACGTGCTGTTTCTACACGGCACCACTTGGGACACCAAGCACTGGCCCGAAGCCTACTGGCGCGAGCTGGCCGAACGTGTCGGTTATCTGGGCGTCGGGGTGAAGTTGCCCTGGGGCAATGCCATCGAGAAGGCCCGCGCCGAGCGCATTGCCAAAGACATGAAGCACGTCGAAGTGCTGCCCAAACTGAATCTGGCCGGTGTCGGCAAAGTGCTGGCCGGCGCACAGGCCTGCGTGGCAGTGGACACCGGCCTGGGGCACCTGGCCGCTGCACTGGACGTGCCGACGCTGTCATTGTTCGGCCCGACCAATCCTGGCCTGACCGGAGCCTATGGCAAGTCGCAGATCCACATCGCCAGCGACTTCCCTTGCGCGCCTTGCCTGCAAAAAAAATGCACCTATCAACCGACGGCCGAAGACGCCCGTCGGTTTGACCTGAAACGCGAGTGGCCGCTGTGCTTCACGCGTCTGAATCCCGAGCGTGTCGCGAGCCGACTGAGCACGTTGTTACTGGCTGAGGAGCTGCGCTGATGCAATTGGCATTTGTCCTGTACAAATATTTTCCCTTTGGCGGCTTGCAGCGCGACTTCATGCGCATTGCCCTGGAGTGCCAAAAGCGTGGCCACCAGATTCGCGTCTACACGTTGATCTGGGAAGGCGACGTGCCGCCGGGCTTCGAAGTGCTGGTAGCGCCGGTCAAGGCTTTGTTCAACCATCGGCGCAACGAAAAACTCAGCGCGTGGATGGAGGCGGACCTGGCCAAGCGTCCGGTCGACCGTTTGATCGGCTTCAACAAAATGCCGGGCCTGGATGTCTACTACGCCGCCGACGGCTGCTTCGAAGACAAGGCGCAGAATCTGCGTAATTCGCTGTACCGGCGCTGGGGGCGTTACCGCCACTTTGCCGAGTACGAACGCGCGGTGTTCGCCAGGGATGCCAAGACCGAAATCCTGATGATTTCCGAAGTGCAGCAGCCGTTGTTCATCAAGCACTACGACACGCCGCTCAAGCGCTTCCATCTGCTGCCACCGGGCATTGCCCAGGACCGGCGGCGCCCGGCCGATGCGGACGACATCCGCGCCGGCTTCCGAGCCGAATTCAGCTTGAAGGATGATGAGTTGCTGTTGGTCCAGATCGGTTCCGGTTTCAAGACCAAGGGTGTGGATCGCAGCCTCAAGGCCCTGGCCGCATTGCCCGCTGATCTGAAGAAACGCACCCGGCTGTTTGTAATCGGCCAGGACGACCCCAAGTTATTCCAGATGCAAAGTGCCACGCTGGGACTCGGCGACAACGTGACGTTCCTCAAGGGGCGCAGCGATATTCCGCGTTTCCTGCTCGGTGCCGATCTGTTGATCCACCCGGCGTACAACGAAAACACCGGCACCGTGCTGCTTGAGGCGCTGGTGGCCGGGTTGCCGGTGCTGGTGAGTGCGGTATGCGGTTACGCCCACTACATTGCCGAGGCCGATGCCGGCCTGGTGCTGGATGAGCCGTTCGATCAATCGCAGTTGAACCAGTACCTGACCGGCATGCTGAATGACGCTCAGGCACGGGCGGCCTGGAGCCGCAATGGTGTGGCCTTCGCCGAGACGGCCGACCTCTATAGCATGC
Source organism: Pseudomonas moorei (assembly GCF_008801475.1). Taxonomy (GTDB): domain Bacteria; phylum Pseudomonadota; class Gammaproteobacteria; order Pseudomonadales; family Pseudomonadaceae; genus Aquipseudomonas; species Aquipseudomonas moorei. The sequence goes on from NZ_VZPP01000005.1 coordinate 335,950, forward strand.
CGCAGCACGCGGCTGATGTGATTCTGGCGGAGCACGCTGAATGAAGTTGATGCTGGCTGAACCGTTCAAGAGCCTCTGGGCCGGACGCGACCCGTTCGCCGAAGTCGAGGGGCTGCAGGGCGAGGTGTACCGCGAACTGGAAGCTCGCCGCACCCTGCGCACTGAAGTGGACGGCAACGGGTTCTTCGTGAAAATTCACCGTGGCATCGGCTGGGGCGAAATCTTCAAGAACTTGCTCACCGCCAAATTACCGGTGCTCGGCGCGGGCCAGGAGTGGAAAGCCATCCAGCGTCTGCAGGAAGTCGGGGTCCCGACCATGACCGCTGTGGCTTACGGCGAAAAGGGCAGCAACCCGGCAGACCAGCACTCGTTCATCGTCACCGAAGAACTGGCACCGACTGTCAGTCTCGAAGATTTCAGCCTCGATTGGGTCAAGCAGCCGCCCGAGCCACGGCTCAAGCGCGCGCTGATCGCCGAAGTGGCGCGTATGACCGGCATGATGCACCGCGCCGGGGTCAACCATCGCGACTGCTACATCTGTCACTTCCTGCTGCACACCGACAAACCGGTGACCGCGGATGACTTCAAGCTCTCGGTGATCGACCTGCACCGCGCCCAGACCCGACCGGCGATCACCCGGCGCTGGCGCGACAAGGATCTGGCGGCGCTGTATTTCTCGGCGCTGGACATCGGATTGACCCGGCGCGACAAACTGCGCTTCCTCAAAGGTTATTTCCAGCGACCGCTGCGCCAGATCCTGGCGGAAGAAGGCCCGCTGCTGGCGTGGCTTGAAGGCAAGGCCAACAAGCTTTACGAGCGTAAACAGCGCTACGGGGATGCGCTCTGATGTCGGGCTGGAAACTGGAACCGGCTTACAGCGACCTGGCAGATGACTTCGGTAGTCTTGATGCTGTGTTTGCGCTCAAAGGCGAGCAGCTGACCCTCGATCCGCTGTCCGAGGTCATTCGCATTCGGCGCAATGGCGTCAACTATTACGTCAAGCGCTATGTCGGTGCAGGCAAAGGCCTGCGTCGCTACCTCGGCAAGCCGAGGGTGAAGATGGAGTGGCAGAACCTCAAGCGCTTCGCCAAGTGGGGCATTCCCACTGCCGAGGTGGTGGCGTGGGGGCTGGAGCGACGCGGCGCGGCCTATGATCGTGGGGCAATGATCACCCGTGAATTGCCCCATACCGAAGACCTGTCGGTATTGGCCAACCGGCGCGATCCGAAGCTTGCGGACCGTGCCTGGGTCGAAGCGGTCAGTCGTCAATTGGCCGACTACACCCGGACCATGCACGATCACCGGTTCACCCATAACGATCTGAAGTGGCGCAACCTGCTGATCGACGATCAGGCCAGACTGTTTCTGATCGACTGCCCCAATGGGGATTTCTGGCGCGGTTTCTGGCTCAAGTACCGTATTACCAAGGACCTGGCGTGTCTCGACAAGGTTGCCAAGTATCACCTGTCGGCGACCCAGCGCCTGCGCTTTTACCTGCAATACAGGCAAAGGACCCGCCTCACCGCTGCGGATAAAAAGCGGATCCGGCATGTGGTGAGATTTTTCGAGGGGCGTGAATGACTGATTTTCTGGCCGCTGAAGACCATGCGCAGCTTGAGCGTCATGGCCTTGGCTCTTTCGACGCGCTCTGGACCCTGCAGCTTGATGACGACTTGAAAAAGCCCCGGCCTTTGTTATTGGGCCAGCGCGACCGGATCAAGGATCCGGAGCCGTTACTGCGTCGGGCGTCCGAGTGGAGCGAATATCACATGCGCGGCCAGAAGGAGAAGTGTTGATGCGATTGTCCGAGCTGAAAAACGCCGGTCGCAGCCCGAGCCTGCCGCTGAGCATTCCGCTGGCCGATGCTGCCGGGCCTGCGCAGCTGCAGTTGTTGAGCCTGTTGCGGGTGTTGCCGGGGCAGCGTTATGTCGGTGCGGGCATCTGGCGCGGTCGCCCGGTGTTGGCCAAATTGCTGGTTGGTAGCAAGGCCGCCCGGCATTTTCAGCGGGAGCTGGAAGGCGTTCGTCTTCTCGCCGCGCAAGGCCTGACCACGCCATTGTTGTTGGCCGATGGCCTCAAGGAAGGTGAGGGTGGTTGGTTGCTGTTTGATTTTCTCGAGAACGCCGAAAGCCTCGATGAGGCCTGGAAACGGGTCGAACACCTGCCCGTGCTGGCCGATGAACAAGCAGCTGTTCTGGCTGAAGCGCTGGGTGCGATCGGTCAAATGCACCGCAAGGGCCTGTGGCAGGAAGACCTGCATCTGGACAACCTGCTGCGCCAGGGCAATCGCCTTTATTTGATCGATGGCGCCGGGATCTGTAGCGAAACGCCAGGCCAGCCGCTGTCACGGCAGAAAGTGCTGGAAAACCTCGGGGTGTTTTTTGCCCAGTTGCCCAAGTCGCTGGAGCCATTCACCGAAGAGTTGCTGGTGTACTACCTGCTGAGCAACGGTGAGCATGCCTTGCCCATGGAAGCCTTGCAGAAGCAGATCGACAAGGTCCGCAGTTGGCGCCTGAAGGACTTCCTGAACAAGGTCGGTCGTGAGTGCACGCTGTTCAGCGTGCAGCGCGGCGCGTTCGGTTTGCGGGCGATTCGCCGCGAGGAAGAGGCTGCGATGTTGCCGGTTCTGGCGCAGGCCGATGCGTTGCTCGATCAGGGCCGCTTGTACAAGACCGGCGGCGCGGCGAGCGTTGGCAAGGTCGAGGTGGGCGGTCGTGCGCTGGTCATCAAGCGTTACAATATCAAGGGTTTCGCTCATTGGCTCAAACGCTTCTGGCGTCCGAGCCGTGCCTGGCATTCCTGGCGCGAAGGCAATCGCCTGGCGTTCCTCGGCATCGCCACGCCCAAACCGCTGGCGTTGCTGGAGAAGCGTTTTCTCTGGTTGCGCGGTCGCGCCTACCTGGTCACCGAGCACTTGCCGGGGCCGGACATCATCGAGCGCTTTGCGCCTTACGTCGAACGCGGCAATGCACCCGAAGCGGAGTTGGCGGCGCTGGATCACCTGTTTGCCGAATTGATCCGATTGCGCATCAGTCACGGCGATTTCAAGGGGCACAACCTGTTCTGGCAGCAGGATCGCTGGGCGCTGATCGATCTGGATTCGATGTGTCAGCACGGCTCGCTCGGCAGCTTCGCCCCGGCCTATGTACGGGACCGGGCGCGGTTCATGCGTAACTGGCCTGAAAACAGCGCGCTTTATCAGGTCATCGATCAGCGCCTGCCCAAGGATGCTTCCAGCGCTGCCTGAAACGGACTGTCGGTCCTGTCGCGAGTCAGCTCGCGATCGGGCCGGATCAGTTGCCCGAGATCTGGGGGACAGGTTTTTATGAACGGTCCTACACGATCTTGAGAAGCCATGAACTGTGGCCTGAATAACCTCGATGCTAATTTGCCTGACGTTTTTCGGAGGGCAGACTTTGACGATAAAAATGGCGGTTGCATCGAGTGCCATCTCACTGACCCTGGCCGGTTGCGGAACCGCCTCGACCGTGCTGCAGGGCGACGAGGATGCGGCTCGGGGACTTCGAAGGCAAAAAACCTATTGTCAGTCCATTCCCCGGGTCTATAGCGGCCTGGCCTACGATTTCTGCGTAATGAATGCGCCGCCCGATCCTACCGGAGTGCTCGTGCCGCTGGTATTGCTGGACCTCGCCCTGTCCGGCGCACTGGATACCGTTGCCTTGCCATACACGATTGTCCGGCAGGGCATGGATGGCAACATCCGCATTTACTGGCGCCCGGCGCGTGGCTGAGTGCGCGGTGCGTCTTTACGAGGCTGATAACCGTAGGGTCATTCCCGGCATGTTTAAGCTATAATCCCGCCCTTTAGCTGTCTCTCGCCGCTTGCGAGGGCACATTAATTTTTGAGGCGCGTTGCGCCTGCATGCAGACTAAAGAGGCTAGACCCCTGTGGCATTGACGATTCTTGGCCTGTCCGGCGCCCTTAGCCATGATCCTTCCGCAGCCTTGTACATCGACGGCAAGCTGGTCGCGGCGGCTGAAGAAGAGCGCTTTGTGCGCGATAAACATGCAAAGAACCGCATGCCTTACGAATCGGCGAAGTTCTGCCTGGAACAGGCCGGCATCAAGCCTTCCGACGTTGATGTGGTAGCAATTCCGTTCGCACCGATCAGCCTGTTCGGCAAGGCGCGCTGGCATTACGCCAAGCGTTACTGGTACGCCCCGGACCGCGCCCTCGACGCGATCCTGATGGGTAACCGTCGCTACAAGCGCTATCGCAACAAGATTGTCTGGTGCCTGGAGCAACTGGGCTTCGACCCGAAGAAAATCAAGATCGAGCCGGTCGAACACCACTTGGCCCACGCCTCCAGCGCTTACCATTGCTCCGGTTTCAAGGAGAAGACCGCGATCCTCGGGATCGATGGCAAGGGCGAATACGCCACGACCTTCTTCGGTTACGGTGAAAACGGCAAGATCCACAAGATCAAGGAATTCTTCGACCCTGACTCCCTCGGCGGCCTGTATGGCGCGATCACCGAGTTCCTCGGTTTCGAGATGCTTGACGGTGAGTTCAAGGTCATGGGCATGGCGCCGTATGGCGATGCCAGCAAGTATGATTTCTCGCGCCTGGCCTCGTTCGAAAACGGCGAGCTGGTGATCAACACCGACTACGCCAACGTCATCGGCCTGCGTCGCTATAAAGAGAAGGGCAAGGGTTTCTACTTCTCGCCGAAATTGATCGAGTGGCTGGGGCCAAAGCGCGAAGGCGACATTGCCGACGAGCCTTACATCCACTACGCCGCGAGCATGCAGGCGCTGTTCGAAAAAATCGCGCTGCAGATGATCGACTACTACCTGGGCGACGTCCTCAAGCAGACCGGCAAGCTTGCCTTCGCTGGCGGCTGCGCGCTGAACGTCAAGCTGAACCAGAAGATCATCGCCCGCGACGACATCAAGGAGCTGTTCGTGCAGCCTGCGTCCGGCGATGCCGGCACCGCGGTTGGCGCCGCAGCCTATGTGTCCCACGCACGTGGCGTTCCGGTCGAGAAGATGGAGCACGTCTACCTCGGCCCGTCGTACAGCAATGAAGATGTGATCGCCGCGTGCGCCCGTCACGAGAACAAGCCGAAATGGCGCAAGCTCGAAAACATGCCGGAGCAGATCGCCAAAATCATGGTCGATGGCAACCCGGTGGCCTGGTTCCAGGGCCGCATGGAGTTCGGTCCGCGTGCCTTGGGCGGTCGTTCGATCATCGGTTGCCCGAGCGTGGCCGGTGTGGCGGATCGCATCAACCATCAGATCAAGTTCCGCGAGCGCTGGAGGCCTTTCTGCCCGTCGATGCTCGACACCGTGGCACCTCAAATGATCAAGATCGATCACCCTGCGCCGTTCATGACCTTCACCTTCGAAGTGGCTGAAGAGTGGAAAACCCGCGTGCCTGAAGTCGTCCATGAGGACGGTACTTCCCGTGCCCAGGTGCTCAAGCGCGAATACAACCCGCGCTATTACGACATGATGAAGGCGCTGGAAGTCCTGACGGGTAACGGTGTGTCGCTGAACACTTCGCTCAACCGTCGCGGCGAACCGATGATCTGCTCGCCGACGGATGCCTTGAACATGTTCTTCGGTTCCGATCTACAGTACTTGATCATGGAAGACATTCTAGTGGTCAAAGAGGGCGCCAACGCTTATGACACGCTCGGCTGAACGCCATGTGCTGCAGTTCTGTCACGGCTATGACGGCCCGTTTCTGGACTGCGCCCGGCAGTACGCCAGCCTGTTCGCGGGGACCGGTTATCGTGTGACCACGGTGTTTCTGACCGGGGTTGCCGACGCCGAAGTCGCCACGGCTTGCGCATCCGATGAAGTGTTGTTCATGGAATACAGCTCCAGGGCCATTCGTGGCCTGAAGCTGGGCGCCATCGGCGATCTGCGCAAGATCGCCGCCTCGCGCAACTTCAGTTTCTGCATTGCCCATCGCTTCAAGCCGATTTATATCGCCTTGCTTGGCACTTCTTTGCCAGTGATTGGCGTGCATCACGCGTTTGGCGATTACAAGCGCGGCAGCCGTAAACTCTTCGCACGCATTTTCAGCAAGCGCCTGAGCCTGCTCGGGGTATCCGATGCGGTCCGCGATGACATGCGTGAGTGCTTGCCCAAGTGGCCTGCGGCGCGGATTCAGACGCTCTACAACCGCATTGACGTGCCGGCCTTGCAGGCCAGCCAGCTGTCGGCCCGTGAGGCGCGGGAAACCCTGGGCCTGTCGGTCGATGCCTGGATTGTCGGCAACGTCGGACGGCTGCACCCGGACAAGGATCAAGCCACATTGCTGGAAGGTTTTGCCATGGCGTTGCCGGGTTTGCCGGCCAACAGTCAGCTGGTGATCCTCGGCAAAGGTCGTCTTGAGGAAGACCTCAAGGCCCAGGCGCGCGAGCTGGGCATTGGCGACCGTGTCCTGTTTCTCGGCCAGGTACCCGAGGCGCGGCGTTATTTTCGCGCCTTCGATGTGTTTGCCCTGAGCTCCGATCGCGAGCCCTTCGGCATGGTGCTGCTCGAAGCCATGGCCGCCGGCGTGCCGTTGCTCGCCACGGCGTTTGCCGGGGCGAAGGAAGTGGTCGAGGACGTGGGTATTCTGTTCCCGGTGGGCGATGCCCAACACCTGGCCCAAGGGCTGCGACATCTGGCGGCAATGGACGAACAGCAACGTCACCAGTGCGCCGAGCTGATGCTCGATCGCCTGCATGAACGCTTCTCCGACCGTGCGGTACGCGAGGCTTTCTGGCATTTGCCACACGTTATCGAACTGGCACCGAGGGGCTGATGCTCAACCGATTTCAAGGCTGGCGCGAACGTGGCTGGTCGGTAGCTGATGCTTCGACCTATGCCCAGGCCTGGCAGCGTTATGGCGGCAGCGTCGCCACTCATCCAATGGTGGTCGAACGGCTGGCGCAGTTGGCTGATATACCGGTTCGCTACCTGGCCTGGGAGCAAAACGGCGACGTCAAAGCGGCGATTCCGACCTGGGGGCGTGACATCGCCCTGTCCAAGGATGTGCTCAAAAGCAAGGGCAAAAAGGGTCTGTTCGATCTCGGCAATGCCGAGATCATTCTGCCGGCCGCCGATGATGCCCAGGTCCCCTTGCGTCATCGCGCTCGTTATTTGTCGGCACTGAACGAGAGCCGTTTTAGCGGAATCAAGTTGCAGGCCGAACAACTGGCCATGGCCCGTACCCCTGAAGAGTTGTCGAAGAAATTTCGCTACAACCAGCGTCGTGAACTCCGGTTGCTGGAAGAGGCGGGCGGGGTCGTGCGAGCGGTTTCCGAGTTTTCCAGTGGTGAGCTGGCGGCGATCTACTGCGACCTGTTCCAGCGCCGCTGGGGCTTTGCGGCGACCGGCGCGGAACGTATGGCCGAGGTCATCGAGTTGTTGCGTGAGCTGTTGATCGGTTCGGTGATTTTCCTCAACGATGCACCGATCGCGATTCAGTTGGTGTATCGCGTCGAGACGCCGCAGTGGATCAGCGTCGAGTACATCAATGGTGGCGTTGACCCTGAAACCCGCGAATTCAGCCCCGGCAGCGTACTGAGTTTCCTCAATACCCAGAGTGCCTGGGAGCATGCCCGCGCGCTGGACAAACCCTTGCGTTTCTCCTTCGGCCGCGCCGACCGGGAATACAAGGAGCGCTGGTGCAACCCAGTGCCGGTCTTCACCGTATGAGTCAACCCATGAGCCGCAAACAGCAACTGCTCAAGCGCCATCGGCGCAATAAACGTATCGGTCTGCTCATTGCCCTGGCGCTGTTGATCTCCAGCGGCGTCATGCTGACCTGGTGGTTGCCGCCGGTGCTCGCGGTGTTGGGCTGGATTGCCCACGAGGCCTGGTTTGCCGACCATCTGTTCTATTCGCCCAAAGATGATTACCAATACAACTTCCCGCCTTACACCCCGCAGCCCAAGGTTCATTTGACCGGGGAGCGCTTACGGCTGGATGACGGTGTCATGCTGGTCGACGACGCGACGCTGGTGTTGGCGCTTCGGGTCAAGAGCACGTGGCTGGGGCGCTTTATCGATCCGGTGGTCGAGTTGTCGGGCGGCGATCACCCTGACCGGCAAACGTTCGAACGCGGGGTCAACGGCCTGCGCTATCTCAACTTGAGTGGGCAGGCGCAAGCATTGTCGCGAGGTGAATTGCGTCTGCGTGGGCGTTTCTGCCGGCTGCTCGGCGAACCCGTGCTATGGGCCTTCGAACATCCGGATTATCGCCGCCAACGGGTGATGGTGATTGCGCCCCATGCCGATGATGCCGAGCTGGCCGCCTACGGTTTGTACAGCCAAGCCGACGAGACCTGGATCGTCACGCTCACCGCCGGTGAAATAGAAGCCGAGCACTATCAGCAGATCGGTCTGAACAAGGTCGAGGCGGCGCGACTGAAAGGTCGGTTGCGGGCCTGGGACAGTATCGCCGTACCTCGTTGGGCCGGCGTGCCCGAAGCCCATTGCGTGCAACTGGGTTACTTCTGTCTGCAACTGGCGACCATGCAAGCTTCACCGGCTCAACCGGTGGGTTCACGGGACGCGGATATTGACGACACCCGATTGTTCCGCCATCTGAACCCCTTTGCCCTGCCTGGCGATGTGGACGGTTCGCCGACCTGGAACAATCTGCTGGCCGACCTGCGCGAACTGCTGCTGCGGGCGCGCCCTGAAGTCCTCGTCCTGCCGCACCCGACCCTCGATCCACACCCGGACCACATCTGCGCCCGGGAAGCTGTACTCGAAACGCTGCGAGGGCTGGAGTGGCAGCCGACCACTGTGCTCGGTTACGCCAACCACCTGCACGACAACGATCGTTGGCCAATGGGTGATGCCGGTCACGGCATCGCACTGCCACCTTTTTTCGATTCGTCGGTGCCAATGCAGCCTTACTGTTTGCCGATGTCACTGGAGCGGCAGCGTGACAAAGCCATGGCATTGGGGATGATGCATGATTTGCAGCCGCCGATGCCGTTAAAGCGACGCGTACGGCGGTTGATACAGTGGCTCCTGGCCAGTAGAGTTCCGCCCCTCTATGGCGAGAATGAGTTCTTTCGCAAGGCGGTCAGACGCCAAGAATTATTCTGGTTACTGCAGCATGTTGAAGCATCCGTGAAGCAGAATTGACGTAGCACGCGGCCTGACATGGCGGCATTTCAAGCATTGACAGGTGAGTTTTTGTGATTAACCCATGCCCGCGTATTTTGTTCCTGATGCCTTATTTCGGGCGTTGGCCATCCTGGATGCCGTTTTTTCTGGAGAGCTGCCGTCGTAATCCCGACATCGACTGGTTGTTTTTCAGCGACTGCGGGATTCCTGAAAATTTACCGCCTAACGTCACCGTCGAGAACATGATGTTGAGCGACTATTGCGGGATCGTGTCTGAGCGCCTGGGCATCGACTTTGCGCCAAAACAGGCTTACAAGCTGTGCGACATCCGGCCGGCGTTTGGGCTTATTCATGCTGACCGCCTGCAGGGCTATGATTTCTGGGGTTATGGCGATATTGATCTGGTATACGGCGATCTGCGCAGTTACTTCACTGCGGATCGGCTTGCCTCCTACGATCTGTTTTCCACCCACGAGCGGCGTGTCGCCGGCCATCTTTGCCTGATCAGGAACACCGCCCTCAAGCGTGAGTTGTTCAGGCAGATCAAGGACTGGAAAGCGCGGTTCGAAGATCAGAAGCATCATGCGCTGGACGAGGGAGCATTCAGTCGCATCTTCCTCTGGCGCAAAAATTTCCCCAAGCCGTTGTTCAACCTGGTGGGCAAGTTCAACCCGTTGCGCCGACGCAGCGAATTCACCGAGGCATTCAGTACGCCCGGTGGTTGCATCAAGTGGCACGACGGCACGGAAAACTTTCCGCGCAAATGGTATTGGCGCGATGGCTGTGTGAGTAATGATCGCGATGGCGATCGCCGGTTTCCGTATTTCCACTTTGTCTGCTGGAAGCGCAACGAATGGTCATCGTTGCCTGAACCCGATCCGGCCGAGGTCAAGCGCCTCGCCGCTGAATCCGCCTGGGTTATCGATGCGACTGGTTTTCACCGGGGAGAGTTATGAGCCAACGGTCAAAGGTTCTGCAATTGCAGCCGGACTACAACGTCAAGGCTCATGATTTTGCTGACCTCGCAGAGCAGATCGTCAAGGCTCTGCCGAGCGATCGCTATGAAGTGACAGCGGCGTTTTTGAGGGGCAAGCCCGGGCCGGGTGAGGCGGTGAGCCGTGCCGACCGGTCAGTGTATTTCGAGTTTTCCGACAAGGCGCTCAAAGGCATGCGCCTGCGGGCCATGTGGCGGCTGTATCAGTTCTGCCGCAAAGAAAAATTCGACGTGGTGATCTGCAACCGTTTCAAGCCCGTGAACATGATGCTGGCACTCAATCGTTGGTTGAAGGTGCCATTGTGCATTGGCATCTCCCACGGATTTGGCGAGTACGACCGTTTCTATCGACGCCGCCAGACCCAGCGGCTGATTGATCGGCACTGGCGCTTTGTCGGCGTGTCACCGGCGGTCAAGCAGTATCTGCTCGACTGTGACTGCGGCTTCACTGACCAGAACACCTACGCCATTACCAATGCCATCGACATCAAGCAGGCAGAAGGCTTGCAGCACAGCCGTGAGCGCGCGCGCGAACTGTTGAGTATCGATCCATCGGTGCGATTGATTGGTGCGCTGGGGCGGTTGGTGCCCGTCAAGGGGCACACGTATCTTCTGCAAGCGTTTGCTGCCCTCAAGGACAAGTACCCGACCACTCAGTTGGCGATCATTGGTGCCGGGCGCGAACAGGCGCGCCTGGCCGCCGAGATCGAGCGCCTGGGCTTGAGCGGTCGCGCGCATTTGCTCGGGTTCAAGGAAAACGCCTTACAGTACGTTCGCGCGTTTGACATCTGGACCATGCCGTCCCTGGCAGAGGGCCTGGGTCTGGCGCTGCTCGAAGGCATGAGCGGGCATCTGCCGGTGATTGCTTCGAACGTGCCGGCCATGCTGCCGTTGATCCAGGGTGCAGGCGGCCTGGCCATTACGCCGGCCGATGTGCCAACCCTGGTCGCGGCGCTGGATAATTACCTCGGACTGTCGGACGAAGCGCTCAAGGCCAAGGGTGAACAAGCTTATCGTTATCTCCAGGAACAACATGACATCGAGGTGTTCCGCCAGGAGTACCTGAATCTGATCGACTCTGGTTTGAGCCAGGCCCGGAAGGATCAGCCATGAGCGACGCTCAACCTCTCGTAACGGTCATCATTGCCTCGTATAACCACGGTCGCTATATCGAGGACAGCATCCTCAGCGTCCTCAATCAGAGCTACAAGAACATTGAGCTGTTGGTGGTCGATGATGGCTCTACCGATGACAGTGTCGAGCGTATCCAGGCTCTGCACGCACAATACGGGTTCGATTTCCGGGTCCAGAAAAATCAGGGGCTGACCAATACCTTGAATGGCGCGATTGCCCGCTCACGGGGCAGCCTGATCGTGCCGTTCGGTTCCGATGACATCATGTTGCCCGAGCGCATCGCGATTCAGGTCGAGTACATGGAAGGCAAGCCTGAAGTCGGGATTTGCGCCGGCAATATCGAGTTGATCGACGGTGACGGCAACCTCTACCCGGAGAAGCGTCAGCGTCGTGATGTGCCGTTCCGCCGTCTGGACTTCGATGACATGTTCCTGGAGCGCAAGCCCTATCCCCCGGCGCCGACCCTGATGATTCGTCGCGAAGCGCTGGACAAGGTCGGCGGATTTGATCCGAACATTCGCCTGGAGGACTTGTTGATCGAGCTGAAGGTGACCCATGCGGGTTACTTCATCGATGGTTTGAGCGTGGTGATGGCGCGCTATCGCAAGCACGCCACCAACTCCTACAAGAATAACCGTTTCATGATCGACAACATCCTGCGTACCTACGCGCTCTTTAGCGATCATCCGTTGTACGACGAAGTGCGCTATAAATTCCTGAGTTCCATGTTCCTGAAAACCGCCAGCCGTGATCGCAAGCTGGCCCGTGAGCTGCTGGCCCAGATTCCGTTCAGGGCCTGGAACAAGAAAACCTGGCGTGGTCTGGGCCGCTTGTATTTCTCACCGCTGGAAAAAGACTGAGCCTCGGGTTGGGCTCGATCACTTTGAAGCGATGGCATTCAGGTATTGATTGAGGGGTGGATGAACCCACCCCGATGTCAGATATCCGCGCAAGCCATCAGTGCTGGAACGGCGGCTGTTGCCCGCATGTTCCATGCGGCGCGCAGCACAGGTGTCGCGCTCGTGATTTCATTTATTGTTGAGCCCGGACCGGGGAGTTTCCGGTCAGCACTTGTTTGTGCAGATTATCTGCGTCGGCTTGTGATGCCGTCGCAGCGTATCCCTTGAGCAGGTCTTCGAAATGCTCTTCGAACAACCAGCGCCGATCGACGGTGTAACGCTGCATATGGCGCAAATTGCGCTGACGCAGGGACGAGCTCAATGAGGAAGGGTAGATGCGCATATCGGCCAGATCGATCAGGCCGAATTCACCGTCATCCATGACCAGCACATTGCCCAGGTGAAGAGAACGGAAATAGACACCTTGCTCGTGCAGTTGCGCCATGAATTTGCCAAAACGTTCCACCAGTGCCTGGCGTACTGCCGGGGCGGTGATACCTTGCAAGACCTGGCGCAGCGTGTGCCCGGGCAAGGGGGTGTAGTGCACGGCGGTGCTGCCGTCTTCGAGCCGGTAAAGATCGAGGATTGGCGGTGTTGGAATGCCCATGGTGCGCAGTTGCACACTGTTGATGGCAAATCGTTGGGAATACGGGTTGAAACTGCCCGAGGTATACCAGCGGCGGCGCCGGAACAGTTTGAGGAAGCTACCGTCGATCAGGCGCAGGACCTTTGGACCCAAACCATCTTCTTCGATGACTTGCGCATTGGCGGTGAGCTTTTGCAGGGCGTCCGCTGTCAACGTGTTGATCGGCATGGCCAACAAGCGTCTGGCCCGCTGGTTGATGCTCAAGGCGGCAATCAGGGCCAGGGGAATCCACAACAGGAACCAGTGCTCTTTTGGCCGGGAAATAATCCCTCCGCCTTCGGTCAGGCCTGCACCTATGCCGAATACCAGCCAGGTTGAAGCGATGATGAATAGCGGTTGCAGCCGGTAGCGCCAGCTGCACAGCAGGCCTTGAGCCTGGAAGAACAGCCAGGGTAACAAGCCGATAATGCCGACGTAGTAAAGCACGCCCAGGGCAAAGCTATGGGGCTCCGATAGGTTGTATCCGATGCCGGGGTCGAGGCTCAGGTCGGCGTTGAAGCCATGACCGATCCACGGGTGATCGGCAATTTTTTGCAGGGACAATTGCCAGATTTCGAAGCGGTAGGAGTCGCCCCGTGCATTGATTATTTGCGAAAACATCACGACAACGGCGGCACCGGTGACGAAGAGCGCGCCAAGCAAGGCAACGGAGCGCCGATTCCAGCAGATGAAACTCAGCCAGAGCGCAGCCAGTGTCACCGCGACCAGAGGGGTCCTGGAGCCGGTCGCCATCACTGCGGCGAACATGACCGCCATTGCCGGGATGCTCAGCCACAGGATCTGATGACGCTTGCAAGTCATGCTCAAACTGAGCCAGTAGGTGCAGAAAAAGCCGAATATATGAGAGCTGAGCAGTGGGTTGTCGAAGGCGCCCCCGCCAATCAGGCGCATGCCTGGTTCATAGGTGCGGGCAAACATGTAAAGGTTGTAGACCGATGCGATCAACGCCACCATTGCTGCGCAGAACAGCAAAGGACGGATAATTTCGCTGCGAAAACGCACCAGCAGGTAGCACCCGGCGAACAGCATCAATGTGTGCAAGGGTGGTTTGAACTCACCGCCGATATTTTCTTCGCTCGGGCCCCAGCACAGGCTGAGCAGCGCCCAGGCCACGAATAGCAGTGCCGCGATGAAGATCGGCTCATTCAGCAGTTCTTTACCCGCCCGCGGGCGCAAGCACAGAGCTATCAGCGTTGGAATGCTGAACAGGCCATAAAAAAGTTTGTGGAGCACATTGCGCCCTGGGAGAAAAAACAGCGCGCAAAGCAGCAGTAAAAAACCGAGCGGCAGGATCCACAGGCAAATGAAATCGAAGACACGATTGGACGTTTTGTTCAGGCCGTTTAATTGCATGCTGAGTGATTCATTCCTGAGTTGAACGACCATTTTAAGGCTGAGGGGGCTGGGTAAGGGTTTCGGGGCGTCACAATACCAGTCTTTACGCGATTGCCAGAACCCTGAAGAAGCTGTGCTAAAGTCAGCGTCCTTTTTATCGACATTCGCGTGATATGACCGACTCCAGTCTCTCCGCAAGCCCATCGAGCTTGAAAATCTACTTCCGACTGCTCGGCTATGTCAGGCCGTACATCAGTCTTTTCCTGATCAGCATTGTTGGATTTCTGATTTTCGCTTCGACGCAGCCAATGCTGGGCTACATCCTCAAGTACTTCGTCGATGGCCTGTCCAACCCGGAAGCTGCGCTGTTCCCGACCGTGCCTTACCTGCGTGACCTGCAGCTGCTGCAGGCGGTGCCGTTGCTGATCATCCTGATCGCGGCGTGGCAGGGTTTGGGGTCTTATCTGGGCAACTACTTCCTGGCCAAGGTTTCCCTCGGGCTGGTCCATGACCTGCGAGTGCAGTTGTTCAACAACCTGCTGGTGCTGCCTAACCGGTACTTCGACAAGCATAACTCGGGTCATCTGATTTCACGTATCACCTTCAACGTAACCATGGTCACGGGGGCGGCTACAGATGCGATCAAGGTCGTAATCCGTGAGGGCATGACGGTCATCTTCCTGTTTGCCTCTTTGCTGTTCATGAACTGGCGCTTGACCCTGGTCATGGTCGCCATCCTGCCGCTGATCGCGGTGATGGTGCGTACGGCGAGCAAGAAATTCCGTAAACAGAGCAAGAAGATCCAGTTGGCCATGGGCGATGTGACGCACGTGGCCTCGGAAACCATCCAGGGCTATCGCGTTGTTCGCAGTTTCGGTGGCGAGGTTTACGAGCAAAAGCGTTTCTTCGAAGCCAGCCAGGGCAACACCGACAAGCAGCTGCGCATGACCCGAACCGGCGCCATCTATACGCCATTGCTGCAACTGGTGATCTACACCGCCATGGCGTCGCTGATGTTCCTGGTGCTGTTACTGCGTGGCGATGCGTCCGCCGGTGACATGGTTGCCTATATCACGCTGGCTGGCCTTCTGCCCAAACCCATCCGTCAATTGTCCGAAGTCAGTTCGACCATCCAGAAGGGTGTGGCAGGTGCCGAGAGCATCTTCGAACAACTGGATGTCGAGCCCGAAGTCGACACCGGCACCATTGAGCGTGATGTTGTCAGCGGTCGTCTGGACGTGCGTAACCTCAGCTTCACCTACCCGGACACCGAGCGTCAGGTGCTCGATGACATCAGTTTCTCGGTAGAGCCGGGACAAATGGTGGCGCTGGTAGGACGTTCCGGCAGTGGCAAGTCGACGCTGGCCAACCTGATCCCGCGTTTCTATCACCACGACAAGGGTCAAATCCTCATCGACGGCGTTGAGGTGGAAGAATACAAACTGCTGAACTTGCGCAAGCACATCGCCCAGGTGACACAGCATGTGACGCTGTTCAGCGACACCGTGGCCAACAACATTGCCTATGGCGATTTGGCCGGCGCGCCTCGTGAAGATATCGAGAAAGCCGCGAGAGACGCCTACGCGATGGATTTCATCCAGCAGTTGCCCGAGGGGCTTGATACCCAGGTTGGCGAAAACGGCGTATTGCTGTCCGGTGGCCAGCGGCAGCGTCTGGCGATTGCGCGGGCACTGTTGAAGAATGCACCTTTGCTGATTCTCGATGAGGCTACGTCGGCACTTGATACCGAGTCCGAGCGCCATATTCAGGCCGCGCTGGATCAAGTGATGAAAGGCCGTACCACGCTGGTGATCGCTCACCGGTTGTCGACCATCGAGAAGGCTGACCTGATCCTGGTCATGGATCAGGGGAAAATCGTCGAGCGTGGCACCCATGCGCAACTGCTGGCGCAAAATGGCTACTACTCGCGCCTGAATGCCCTGGGCCTCGATGCCCCGGCGCAAGACATCGCTTGATACCGGCAAGAGGGTGAGCAAGGCTCACCCTCTTGCACATCGGGCGCGCAATGCACCCGGTACCATGTATCCAAAGCTTTACGTTACTTGACCAAGCCGGAATAAATCTCGACAACGCATTTGTTAAGGTTCCTGAACGATGGACGCCTGCAAGCGCCCATTAAAGATTTTGCTCAAAAAATGAGCAAAGGAACCTGCTACATGATCCGGTTGCAGCCGCCGCACAAGCCCATGCCCACCCTGTGTTAATATCGCCCCCCTGTTCATTTTGTATGTGGGTTGCTCCATGAAGTTGTCCATGCCGCGATTCGATCAAGCCCCTGTCTTGGTGGTCGGCGATGTCATGCTCGACCGTTACTGGCATGGTGGTACCTCACGGATTTCCCCTGAGGCACCCGTACCGGTCGTCAAGGTCGAGCACATCGAGGACCGCCCGGGCGGTGCCGCCAACGTTGCGTTGAACATTGCCGCCCTCGGCGCGCCGGCCTCGCTGGTTGGCGTGACGGGCGACGATGAAGCCGCCGACAGCCTGGTCAATAGCCTCAAGGGAGCAGGCGTGCGCGCGCTGTTCCAGCGCATCGCGCACCAGCCGACCATCGTCAAGCTGCGGGTCATGAGCCGTCACCAGCAATTGTTGCGTATCGACTTCGAAGAACCGTTTGCCACCGACGCCATGGCGCTGGCGGTGCAAGTCGACGAATTGCTCGAAGGCATCAAGGTGCTGGTGCTGTCCGACTACGGCAAAGGCGCGCTGAAGAACCATCAGGTGCTGATCCAGGCGGCCCGTGCCCGCGGCATTCCGGTGCTGGCGGATCCCAAGGGCAAGGATTTCTCGATCTACCGCGGGGCGAGTCTGATCACGCCAAACCTCAGCGAGTTCGAAACCATCGTCGGCGGCTGCGCCGATGAGCACGAGTTGGTGAGCAAGGGCGGGAAGTTGATGCACGATCTCGAACTCGGCGCCTTGCTGGTGACCCGTGGCGAACACGGCATGACCCTGCTGCGTCCGGATCATCCGGCGTTGCACTTGCCGGCCCGGGCCCGTGAAGTGTTCGACGTGACCGGTGCCGGCGATACGGTAATTTCCACCCTGGCCGCGGCGATTGCCGCTGGCGAAGAGCTTCCGCATGCGGTCGGCCTGGCCAACCTGGCGGCGGGTATCGTGGTCGGAAAACTCGGTACGGCAGCCATCAGTGCCCCGGAACTGCGTCGCGCCATCCAGCGTGAGGAGGGCTCGGAGCGAGGTGTGCTCGGCCTCGAGCAACTGCTGCTGGCGGTCGACGATGCCCGTGCTCACAACGAAAAGATCGTGTTTACCAATGGCTGCTTCGACATCCTGCATGCCGGCCATGTGACCTACCTGGAACAGGCGCGGGCGCAGGGCGATCGCCTGATCGTGGCAGTCAACGACGATGCGTCGGTCAGCCGCCTGAAAGGGCCGGGCCGTCCGATCAACAGTGTCGACCGGCGCATGGCTGTGCTGGCCGGGTTGGGGGCAGTGGACTGGGTGATCAGCTTCCCTGAAGGCACGCCGGAAAACCTGCTGCGCGAGGTCAAGCCGGATGTACTGGTAAAGGGCGGGGACTATGGGATCGACCAGGTGGTCGGTGCGGACATCGTGACTGCTTACGGCGGCGCCGTGAAAGTGCTTGGGCTTGTGGAAAACAGCTCCACTACCGCGATTGTCGAAAAAATCCGCAGTCGTTGATGAAATGAATGCCTATCGTTATGTTCTGCGTGTAAGCGGATTTTGCCTTGGGGAGCTGAATGTTTCCGTTGATGTGGCAGGTTTGAACCGAATGCGCTTGCCTGCCTACATCGTGTGGTCAAAAAACCTATGAAAGTAATGCTTCTGGTGATGGGCGAGCAGCGAGTCATTCTCGACCGGCTCTACGACATCGTGCAGCAAAACTGTGATGAATGTTTCATCTACCGGTTGAGCAAGCAGCAACAGATGAACCTGGGGGCGTTTCTGGCCTCGGTCAATTACCAGACATTCGATCGCGTGGTGATCTTTTCCCGGGTCAAGCGCCTGGCTCCGCAACTGCGGGTGCTCAAGTGCATTTCCGGGTTGGTCTTTCTTGAGCATGACGCCTACCAGAATTACATGCCCGAAAGTAAATACCGTGGCGTGTATTCGCGTCTCTACAGCCGTCTCCCGAGTTGTCGGGCGCTGGTGTCCGGTGCTGTGGTCGCTCGCAAGATGCTGGCTGAGGGCATCGATACGGTGTTTGTCTCCAAGGGGTACGACGAGCAGATGCTGCGCAACACTGGAGCCGTGCGGGACATTCCCATCGGTTTTCTCGGCAGCCTGAAAAGTACTGAATACTCGCGGCGCAAAGCGCTGCTTGAGTCGCTTTCGCAGCGCACCGGCATGTTGGTGGCGCGCACGAAATCGGGTTCGGAATATCTGGAAACGCTCAATCGCATCAAGATCTTCGTCAGTGCCGATATCGGCATGAACGAGTTCATGATCAAGAACTTTGAAGCCATGGCCTGCGGTTGCGTGCTGTTGGCATGGAGCCAGGGCGAAGAAGACCAGTTGCTCGGCTTCGAAGATATGCACAACACCGTGTTTTATCGTAGCGAAGACGAGGCGGTGGAAAAGATCAAAATGCTGCAGGATGACCCGCAACTGGCGGAGCGTATCGCACGCAATGGTCAGGAATTTGCGCAAAGCCGCTATTCCTTTGCCCGCGTTGGCCAGGCACTCGCCACTGAAATCCAGCGCGAGATGCGCCCTTGGCAGCCGCCTTCGGCGTTCACACGGTTCTGGGTAAGGCTGCGTTACGGAATGAAGGTACCAGTCTGAATGATGGAGCATGAGTCGCCGCAAACCATCGAACAAATGGCACTGGATGCGCTGCCTGGCGGTGACCAGTCGGTTCTGGGCGCGTTGCCTGAGGGGTTCCGGGAGTGCCTTGGCCGCGCGGCTCGGGTCGTACTGATTGCCAACAACCCGGCCATCAGCGCGGCGGATTTTCAGGCACTGAACATTGGCGTCGATGACGTTGTCGTCAGCTTCAATACCTGCATCAAGGCGTCGCTGCTCAATGAGCAGAGCGTGAATGTCTTCGTACATGGCTACAACGCGCCGGATGCCTATTTTTTCGGTCTGCCCTGCGCAGCGGACGTGCAACGACTGTTCGAGCAGACGAACGAGCGCTGTTTCAGCATGCTGGTTGGGTGTGCTGCACCGATGTGTCCGTTGCCACGGGTGGCCATGTACCGGGATCGCATTCCACTGCCGCCGCTTTGGAATTACCCGGTCGACCGGCCGGGTGGCAAGCGTTACGTCGGGCCCTCCACCGGTTTCAACGCGCTGGTGCTGTTCGACTGGTTGCGCTGCCACGCCGGTTATACCTATCAGCTCATGACCCTGGGTTTTTCCAACGAAGCAGGAAATCTTTGGGGGGGGCACGCCTGGGATTATGAGCGCGACTGGTTGCAGAAGTCAGACGTCATTGTGGTGCCTCTGCAACCCCGTCGCTGGTGGCAGGCGCTGTTCCGGCGAAGATGAGTGACACCGCCATTCCGATTGCAAACGGGCCACAAATACTTTCAAAAGGTGCTGTTGAGTGTTGAAAATTGCAGTGGCTTTTTTCGGGATCCCGAGAAATTCGCAGATTTGCTTCCCTTCCATCGAGCAGTGCGTGCTGAAGCAGTTGCCTGCTGGCAGCGACATAAAGTGCTTTTATCACTTATACAAAATCGATGAAGTACAGAACGCGCGGTCCGGCGAGAAAGGCGAGCTGGCAGCGGACAACTACCAGCCGTTCGAGCCGATGACCGGAGAGCTTACTTCCACTGAAGGCGTGCTGGAGCGCTGGAATTTCGAGCAGGTCAAGGCAATGGGCGATACCTGGGCCGATGATTATGCGTCGCTGCGCAATCTGATCTATCAGCTTCACTCACTGCACGCCGTCACCACGATGATCGAATCCTTCAATCCGGATTTCGTTGTGTTCGTGCGACCGGACAATTTCTTCCACACCGAGCTGCCTGGCTATGTGTTCAATCATCCGCAGGCCCGGCGGCACAATGCCTACATTCCGGACTGGCAGTGGTGGGGTGGGGTGAACGACCGCTTCGCCATTTGCGGACGCGACACTTATGTCGCGTACGGCAAGCGGATCGAGCGCATCTTCGATTTCTGCAAGGCAACGGGAAGGAAGTTGCATTCCGAGCGCTTGCTCAAATTTGCACTGCAACAGGCCGGCGCCAAGGTTTGCACACTGAAGACCCAGGCTTCTCGCGTTCGAATCACCGGCGTATTCGCCGAAGAATCGTTCTCTCCCAAGCGCGGCATGGGCAAGCGCGAAAACCGTTACTTCCATGTCTTCGCCACCTTGCGCACGTGGATGGATCGCAGGCGTTAGTCCGCTATTTGCTCACGCGCTCCTTTCCCAGTCCGACCAGCCGCAGCGCCTTGAGACTTAATTGCTTGAGACCTGGGCGAGGGGGCTTCGCCGGTTGTAATCCCTGTTGCACTAACCAGTCCTTCCAGCGAATCCGCTCTTCACGTACGACCCAGCCCTCCTGGGTCGCAAAGCTTTCAGCGAGGTAAAGTCCCCGGGTGCTGGCCGGCAGGAGTTTGTCACGCTTGAGGGTGTACAGTTCGGCAAGTGGTGCACCATCCTTGAGCGGCATCAAGTACAGGTCGGGGCGTTTACGGTCGAGCCGCGCAATCAGATGATTACCTTCCAGGCGTTCATCGACGTGGAACAGGCTCAGGGATTTTGCTTCCTTGGGTACGTCCAGTCGCAGGTCGTAGATCAATTGCAGCGACGCAGTCGGCAAATGCACATAGGCTCGCGGACGTTCCAGCAATTGCAGATTGGCGCAACGCACCGGTCGCGCCGAGCCGGACAAAGGCGTCAGGCGAAATGGCAGGGCCTCGCGATAATGCAGTGCCGAGGAGTAGGGCGCCGGCAGCCAGGTATCATTGAAGCGCCCGCCTAGCCAGCCTTCCGGGGTCTCCAGCAAACACTCTTCGGCGATCTCTTGAATGGCCGTGTGGAGCGGGATATTCAGTTCATGGGCGGGTACGTACCCGGAAATCAACTTGAGTACCACATCACCGCGATCTTGCCGACGCTGGCGTACCAGAACCCAATAATCGCGATTCTGCCAATGCAGGGTAAGGCGCACTGACACTCCAAGGTTCGCCAGCTCCAGCGAAAAGCGCTCGGCCTCCGCCACGCTGACCGGTTTGCGACGTTGCAAGGTCTGCGCGAAGTTCAGAGGCATGCCGACACTCTGGTAGGTCAGGCCTTCGGGAGTCGCTTCGACGAATAACGGCAGGGTCTTGAAGTTGCTCGGGTTCTTTCTTATGAGCGTACGCGGCATGTCGGCTCCTGCTTAAGGCCGCGTGGGCGGCATCAGTTGCTACGTAGGACCTGGGCAACGGTCGCGACGTTGTGGGCGAGGTGCAGCGGATTGATGGTCCCGACAATAGCACTGGCAACACCCGGATGTTCAAACAGCAATTCGAAACTGGCGCGCACCGGGTCCACGCCCGGGCTCAGGCATACGTGACCGCTTGCGAGGGCTTTTTTGACCAGAATGGCTTTGCCGTGAGCAGCAGCATAGTCAATGACGGCTTTTTCGCTTTGCTCGTTCAGATTGTAGGTGACCATCGCGCAATCACCTTGCTCCAGGGCCTTCAAGCCGCCGTCGACGGTTTTGCCGGAAAAGCCGAACCCGCGAATCTTGCCCTCGGCCTTGAGAGCGGCGAGGGTTGCATAGACTTCGCAGTCGTTGAGGATTGCCAGGTCATGGCCGTCGGAGTGCACCAGCACCAGGTCGATAAAATCGGTTTCCAGACGCTGCAGGCTACGTTCTACCGAGAACCGGGTGTGCGCGGCGCTGAAGTCGTGGCGCGACAGGCCGTCGGCAAATTCTTCGCCCACCTTGCTGACAATCACCCAATCCTGACGCTGGCCGCGCAGCAAAGGGCCGAGACGCTCCTCGCTGCGGCCATAAGCCGGAGCGGTGTCGATCAGGTTGATGCCCAGGTCCCGGGTCAGCTTGAGCAGCATGCGCGCTTCGTCGTCGTCAGGAATCTGGAAGCCGTTGGGGTATTTCACCCCTTGATCGCGGCCCAGTTTCACCGTACCCAGGCCCAGCGGCGACACCAGCAGGCCGGTGCTGCCCAGGGGGCGATGCAGGTCATGCAGGGTGGGTTGGCTCATGGCAGCAGTTGCTCCCACGCCGGAACGCCTATTGGCGGCTTTGGCAATTCAGGTAGTGGCGCCACCGGGCCCGGTTGAATGCCATCGCGGGCAAGGCTTGCCAGTACCCGGTCGGCAAAGTCCGGCGCCAGCGCCAGCTTGGTAGGCCAGCCCACCAGCAGCCGGCCCTCTTCGGCGAGAAACGCGTTGTCAGGGCGGGTCAGTCCCGATTGCAGCGGTTCGGCGCGATCCACGCGCAAGGTTGCCCATTGCACGGTGCTCAGGTCGATCCATGGCAGCAACTGGCCGAGTTCTTTCTGCGCGGTGGCGATCTGCTCCGCAGGCTCACGGTTGACGCCCTCGGTTTCGGCGATATCACCGCCCAGATACCAGACCCATTGGCCATCGGCGGCCGGGTGTGTGGTGACGGTAATGCGCGGCTTGGTGCCACCGCCCAGGCAGTGGGCGTACAGCGGTTTGAGGCTCGGACCCTTGGCGATGATCATGTGCAAGGGCCGCCGCTGCATGGCAGGCTGGCTCAGGCCCAGCACTTCGAGCAGGGCTGCGGTCCCGGCGCCGGCGCTCAGGACAATGCGTTGGGCGCGGATCTCGCGCTCGTCCACCTTCAGGCCAACCAACACACCCGCTTCAAGCAGCGGCTCGATCTTCTGGCCGGCGAGCAAGCCATCGCCCGCCAGATCAGCCAGGCGCTGGATCAAGCTCGGCACATCGATCACCAGTTCCGCCAGGCGATAGACTTTGCCCTTGAAGCGCTTGTCCTGAAGGGCGGGTGGCAGTTGGTCGCCCCTGACCTGATCGACACGACCGCGCACGGCTTTGCTGGCGAAGAAGCTGGTGAGGTTGCCGGCGATCGTGCCCGGAGACCACAGGTAGTGCGCTTCGGACAGCAGGCGCACGCCGGACAAGTCCAGTTCGCCGTCGCCGGCCAGAGCCTCACGCCAGCGGCGCGGCATGTCGGCGATGGCTTCCGAAGCACCGGTCAGCGCGCCATGCAGTGCGTACTTGGCGCCGCCGTGGATGATGCCCTGGGACTTCACGCTTTGCCCGCCACCGAGACTGGCGCTTTCCACCAGTACGGTCGAAAAACCCTGGCGGCGCAGGCGCGCATTCAGCCAGAGGCCGGCGACACCGGCGCCGACAATCAGAACGTCGGTGGAAATAACGGATGGCATGCGGCGACCTCAGTGTTCAAGACGAGGGCGCAGTATACAGGCTCAAAGATTGGAGGGGCTGATGCACCTGTGTGGGAGCTTGCTCGCTCCCACTGTGGATTGTGCGCGGATTTTAATGCCCGGCAGTCTTGGAGAAGAGCTGGATGACAACAACGCCCAATACGATCAATGCCATCCCCAGCATCGCCGGCACATCCAGCTTCTGCCCATAGATAAACAGCGCCGCCACGCTGACCATCACGATCCCCATGCCGGCCCAGACCGCGTACGCGACACCCACCGGCACGCTACGGACCACCAGGGTCAGCATCCAGAAGGCAATTCCGTAACCGACGATCACCAGCAACAGTGGCAATGGGGTGCTGATGCCTTTGACCGCTTTCATCGAAACGGTGGCAATCACTTCGGCGCAGATGGCAATGGCCAGGTAGTAGTAAGCGGTCATGGGTCGATCCTCGTATGAAGTGTTGCTTTGTGAGGTGGCATTCTAGAGATTCGTCAGATGCGGTAAAGTCATTACCTATCTGCTGTGGAGATGGGTTGAAGCATGAGCATGCAATGGAATCTGGAGCAGCTGCGTTTGTTCGTGAGCGTAGCGGAGCAACGTTCGTTTTCTGCCGTGGCCCGGGATCAGCGCAAGGCGCAGTCGGCGGTCAGCAGTTCGATCGCGTTGCTGGAGGAAGACCTGGGCGTCAGCCTGTTCGACCGCAGCAGTGGCCGACAGCCCAAACTCACCGAAGCCGGCAATGCCTTGCTGGAAGAAGCGCGGGAAGTGTTGCGTCAGTGTGAGCGCCTCAATGGCCGGGCACTGGCGATGATGCGTGGGCAGGAGGCGCGTCTGCGGCTGGCTCAGGATGAGGCCATGCCTTATCAGCCGGTCATCGAAAGCTTCGAAGCGCTGGCTGAGCGCTTTCCCAGTCTGGAAGTGCAATTGACCAGTGCGGCCCAGGGCGAGGTGGCGCGCAAATTGGTGGAGCGTCGCGCCGATCTGGGCTTGTTGTTCTTTCACGACCAGATCCCCGAAGCGCTGGAACGCCGAGTGCTCGGTAGCGTGGAAATGGTCACCGTATGCGGCGTCGACCATCCGCTGGCGAAGCAGGCCCAGGTTGATTGCCAGGCGCTGGCACAGCATCGCCAATTGCTGATGTCGACTCAGTCCAGCGTCTACCCCGGCAGTGAGCCGGCCAGCCCGCAAGTCTGGCGGGCCGACAGTTTTTACGTGATGGCTGAATGGCTGGTGCGTGGCCTCGGCTGGGCCTGGTTGCCGCGCCACGTGGTGCAGTACCCGACCTATCAGGGGCAAATGGTCGAGTTGAGCAGCGAGTGGACCCCGCCGGCGCTGGTGGTGGAACTGGTCTGGCGCCGCGATGAACCCCTCGGACCGGCGGCGCGCTGGCTGGCGGAACGTTTTGCCGTGCACTTGCAGGCGATCGGCGAAAAACCCGATAAACTCCGCCGCCATGAATAGAACTCTGTATACCGCGCTGTTTTATCTGGGGCTGCCAGTGGTAGCGATTCGGCTATGGCTGCGTGCGCGCAAGGCGCCAGCCTATGCCAAACGCATCGGTGAGCGATTCTCCTATGGGATGCCGACGATGCAGCCGGGTGGCCTCTGGGTGCATTCGGTGTCTGTGGGCGAGAGCATTGCCGCCGCGCCGATGATTCGCGCGCTGCTGCAGCGTTATCCACAACTGCCGATGACCGTCACCTGCATGACCCCTACCGGCTCGGAGCGCATCCAGGCGATGTTTGCCAATGAGCCGCGCATCCAGCACTGCTATTTGCCCTATGACTTGCCGTGCGCCGCCCGGCGCTTCCTTGATCGGGTCCAGCCAAGACTGGCGGTGATCATGGAGACAGAACTGTGGCCCAACCATATCCATGAATGCGCCAAACGCGGTATTCCCGTGGCGTTGGCCAATGCACGCCTGTCTGAGCGCTCGGCGAAAGGCTATGGCCGCTTTGCCAGACTGACCGGCCCGATGCTTGCCGAAATGAGCCTGTTCGCGGTGCAGACCGAAGCCGAGGCCCAGCGTTTCCGCGATCTGGGGGCTAGGGCGCAGACCGTTGAAGTCACCGGCTCAATCAAGTTCGACCTGACCATCGACCCGCAACTGTTACAGCGCGCTGCCGAACTGCGCGCTCAATGGCAGGCGCAGGAGCGCCCGGTGTGGATCGCGGCGAGTACCCACGAGGGTGAAGACGAGGTGGTGCTGGCGGCCCATCGTCAGTTGCTCGCGAGCCATCCCGACGCTTTGCTGATTCTGGTGCCGCGCCATCCCGAGCGTTTCAACGCGGTGTTCGAGTTGTGCCGACAGCAGGGATTTGCCACGGTCCGCCGCTCCACGGGCGAGCCGATCACCGCCGCGACGTCGGTGTTGCTGGGCGACACCATGGGCGAGTTGCTGTTTCTCTATGCCTTGGCCGACAGTGCCTTTGTCGGTGGCAGCCTGGTGCCCAGTGGCGGGCACAACCTGCTGGAACCGGCGGCGCTGGCCAAGCCAGTGTTGAGTGGTCCGCACCTGTTCAACTTCCTCGACATCGCCGCGCAGTTACGCAGTGCCGGGGCGTTGCAGGAAGTGGAGGATGCCGAAGGCTTGGCGCTGGCGGTGCAGCGTCTGTTCGAATTGCCCAGGGATGCGCAGCGGATGGCGGAGGCGGGGTTGAAGGTGATGCGCACCAATCAGGGCGCATTGCAGCGGTTGCTGGATGGGTTGGGGCGGTTGATCGAGCGATCCTGAGACTGCCAATGATCCAGTGTGGCGAGGGAACAAGCTCCCTCTCCACAGTTCAACCAATCTTACTGACCCGGTCTTGCCTTCAACTGCTCAGCCGCAGCCTTGGCCAGATCCGGCGGCAAGAAGTCCTTGTCCGGGTTGTAGTCAGGCTTGAGCCAGCGTGCCAGATCCTGCAAATCCCCCGGGTTCAATGTGCCGGCCTGTTGCTTGAGGCGCAGGTTGTCGAGGATGTAGTCGTAGCGGGTGTTGTTGTAGTCGCGCACTGAAGTGTAGAGCGAGCGCTGCGCATCCAGCACGTCAACGATGTTGCGCGTCCCCACCTGATAACCGATTTCGGTCGCTTCCACTGCACTCTGGTTGGAGATGATCGACTGCTTGCGCGCCTGCACCTGTTCGACGTCGGTATTCACCGCGCGGTGCAGGTCTCGGGTATTTTCGACGATTTGCCGGCGCAGGGATTCGCGTTGCTGCTCGGTCTGATCCAGTTGCGCATAAGACTGGCGCACCTGGGAGTTGATCAGGCCACCACTGTAGATCGGAATGTTCAGCTGCAGGCCCACTGAAGTTTGCTCGACGTTGCCACCGTAGGGTTGGGGGAAGCCGTTCGGGTTGCTGAAGCCCAGGGCATCGTTATCGCCTTTTTCATATTTCGCCACGGCGTCGAGGGTGGGTGCGTGGCCGGCCTTTCGCTGCTTGAGGGTTTGCTCGGCAGCACTGACGGCGTAGTTGCTGGCCAACAGATTGAGGTTCTGCCTGGCGGCCGTTTCGACCCAGGCCTTGGCATCGTTCGGCGTTGGCGGCAGGATCGGCAGGTTGTGGCTGATGCCCTGGATCGAGTTGTACTGACGGTTGGTCAGGGTGATCAGTGCTTCGAACGCATCATCCACCTGGCGCTGCGCAACGATTCGGTTGGCGCGCGCCGTGTCGTAGCTGGCTTGTGAATTGAGCACGTCTGTCTTGTCCGAGAGGCCGACATCGAAGCGCTCATTGGACTGATCGAGCTGGCGTTTGAACGCGGCTTCCTCGGCCTTGGTCGAGGCCAGGTTGTCCTGGCTGCGCAATACATTGAAATAGCTGTTGGCGGTTTGCAGGATCAGGTTTTGCTCGGTCGCCGAGAGTTGCAGCGCGGCCTGTTCATTGACGTCCTTGGCGGCCTGGAACTGGAACCAGCGATCGGCACGGAACAACGGCTGTGCCAGGGTGGCCTGGTACGAATGAGCATCGCGGTTGACGGTACTCGACGGCTGATCGAGCGAGGTGCGCACGCTGGACACTTGCGCGCCACCCGAGAGATTGGGCAGCAGTCCGGCGCGGGCCTGGGGCACGACTTCCTTCTGGGCTCCGTATTGGGCGACGGCGGCGGCGAGGTCGGCGTTGTTGTTCACCGCTTCCTGGTAGACGCTGACCAGATCGGTTTTGTTGGATAAGGGCGCTTCTGCCCAGGCCATTCCATTGGACGCACAAGACACGGCCAGGGCCAGTGAGAGTTTGCGCAGCATAGGCGTTCCCTAGAATTAATATTACACAAGTAATTTGAGCGCCAAGGCTAAGGCGCGACACGTGCAGCGTCAATGCGCGCGACGGCGTAGCGAGTGTAGTTGCGCATCAGGGCGCCAACAATCCTGCAATTGCGCCATTCATCATGGTTATTGCCTCAGTGTTGGCGTTCTTTGCCAGTTGTGTCTAGACTGATTGGGTTCTTGTCGGGGTGCCTTGCTATGAGGCTGAGATCGAATAATTTCGGATCCCGTTGAACCTGATCAGGTTAGCGCCTGCGTAGGGAACAAGATTTCTCGTCACCCGGCGAGTCCTCTTGTGCTTCGTCCGGGATGTTGTTCGACAATCGAACACCCCTCGAGCACTGAGCACAGCACTGCTGGAACTCCCAGCGCCCGTGCGTCCATTCGTTTACAGGTTCGCTCCGACATAATTCCACTGCCTGGATGCTGTCTGGAGAGCCCGTGATGACGACAAAAGCAAAAAACGCCACCCACCTGAGTGAATCGGCCAAGGTCGATGAGCAATCGGTACAGCCGTTTACCCGCTCGCAAAAAATTTATGTCCAGGGCTCTCGCCCGGACATTCGCGTGCCAATGCGCGAGATCAGCCTGGACGTGACCCCTACCGATTTCGGTGGCGAAATCAACGCCCCGGTCACCGTCTATGACACTTCAGGCCCGTACACCGACCCCAACGTCATCATCGACGTGCGCAAGGGCCTGGGTGATGTGCGCTCGGCGTGGATCGACGACCGTGGTGATACCGAGCGCTTGTCTGGCCTGAGCTCGCACTTCGGCCAGGAGCGCCTGGCCGATCCCGAACTGACCAAGCTGCGCTTCGCTCACGTCAACAACCCGCGCCGCGCCAAGGCCGGGGCCAATGTCAGCCAGATGCACTACGCGCGCAAAGGCATCATCACCGCCGAGATGGAATACGTCGCCATCCGCGAAAACATGAAGCTGCAAGAAGCCCGCGCTGCCGGCCTGATGAAGCAGCAGCACGCCGGTCACAGCTTCGGCGCCAGCATCCCGAAGGAAATCACGCCGGAGTTCGTCCGCGAAGAAATCGCCCGCGGCCGCGCAATCATTCCAGCCAACATCAACCACACCGAACTGGAACCGATGATCATCGGCCGTAACTTCCTGGTGAAGATCAACGGCAACATCGGCAATAGCGCCCTGGGTTCTTCCATCGAAGAAGAAGTGGCGAAACTGACCTGGGGTATTCGCTGGGGTTCGGACACGGTCATGGACCTGTCCACCGGCAAGCACATCCACGAAACCCGCGAGTGGATCATCCGCAACTCGCCGGTGCCGATCGGTACCGTGCCGATCTACCAGGCGCTGGAGAAGGTCAATGGCGTCGCTGAAGACCTGACCTGGGAGCTGTTCCGCGACACCCTGATCGAGCAGGCCGAGCAAGGCGTCGACTATTTCACCATCCACGCCGGCGTGCTGTTGCGCTATGTGCCGATGACCGCCAAGCGGGTGACCGGCATCGTGTCCCGTGGCGGTTCGATCATGGCCAAGTGGTGCCTGGCGCACCACAAGGAAAACTTCCTCTACACCCATTTCGACGAAATCTGCGAAATCATGAAGGCCTACGACGTCAGCTTCTCGCTGGGCGATGGCCTGCGTCCGGGTTCGATCGCCGACGCCAACGACGAAGCGCAGTTCGGCGAGCTGGAAACCCTGGGCGAGCTGACCAAGATCGCCTGGAAGCACGACGTTCAATGCATGATCGAAGGCCCGGGCCATGTGCCGATGCAGTTGATCAAAGAGAACATGGACAAGCAGCTTGAGTGCTGCGACGAGGCGCCGTTCTACACCCTAGGCCCGCTGACCACCGACATCGCGCCCGGCTACGACCACATCACCTCCGGTATCGGGGCGGCCATGATCGGCTGGTTCGGTTGCGCCATGCTCTGCTACGTGACACCGAAGGAGCATTTGGGGCTGCCGAACAAGGATGACGTGAAGACCGGGATCATCACCTACAAGATCGCCGCTCATGCCGCCGACCTTGCGAAAGGGCATCCGGGCGCGCAGATTCGTGACAATGCCTTGAGCAAGGCGCGCTTCGAATTCCGTTGGGAAGACCAGTTCAACCTCGGCCTCGATCCGGACACGGCTCGCTCGTATCACGATGAAACCCTGCCGAAGGATTCGGCCAAGGTCGCGCATTTCTGCTCAATGTGCGGACCGAAGTTCTGCTCGATGAAAATCACCCAGGAAGTGCGCGAGTACGCCGCCAACCAGCGGATCGAAGCGGTCGACGTGGACGTCGCCCAAGGCATGGCCGAGCAGGCCGAGCGCTTCAAGAAAGAAGGCAGCCAGCTGTACAAGAAAGTTTGATTCAGCCCTGATAACCCTTGTGGCGAGGGAGCAAGCTCCCTCGCCACAAGGGGTGGTTTACACAACAACAATGTCCCTCCGAGATAACACCCTTGAGCATTCAACCCAGCACTTACTCCCCCGATATCGCGGTACCGTCTGACAGGCGTGTGTTCGGCGGCCGTGATCTGTTTTCCCTGTGGTTCTCCCTCGGCATCGGCCTGATGGTGTTGCAGACCGGCGCACTGTTGGCGCCAGGCCTGGGGCTGTCCGGCTCGTTGCTGGCGATTTTTCTTGGCACGCTGGTTGGCGTTCTGCTGCTGGCCGCCGTTGGCGTGATCGGTAGCGATACCGGCCTGTCGTCGATGGCTGCGCTCAAACTCAGCCTCGGTAGCAAAGGCGCGAGCCTGCCGGCGGTGCTGAACCTGCTGCAACTGATCGGTTGGGGCGCGTTCGAAATCATCGTCATGCGCGATGCCGCCAGCCTGTTGGGCGCGCGTGCCTTCAGCGAAGGCAGTCTGCTGTCCAGTCCGATGCTGTGGACGCTGGTCTTCGGCGCACTGGCGACCTTGCTGGCGGTCAGCGGTCCGTTGACGTTCGTGCGCAAGATCCTGCGCAAGTGGGGCATCTGGCTGCTGTTGGCCGCGTGCACCTGGCTGACCTGGAACCTGTTCGCCAAGGCTGATCTGGCGGGCTTGTGGGCGCAGGCCGGTGACGGTTCGATGCCGTTTGCCGTGGGCTTCGACATCGCGATTGCCATGCCGCTGTCGTGGCTGCCGCTGATTGCCGATTACTCGCGTTTCGGCAAGCGGGCGAAAAATGTATTCGGTGGCACCGCGATCGGTTTCTTTATCGGCAACTTCTGGCTGATGAGCCTGGGCGTGGCCTACACCCTGGCGTTCGCGCCGAGCGGTGAGGTCAATGCCTTGCTGTTGGCCCTGGCGGGTGCCGGTCTGGGTATTCCGTTGCTGCTGATTCTGCTGGATGAATCGGAAAACGCCTTCGCCGACATTCACTCGGCGGCGGTGTCCAGCGGGATTCTGTTGCGCTGGAAGGTCGAGCACCTGGCGTTGGCCATTGGCGTGGTCTGCACCCTGATCGCCCTGCTGGCGCCATTGGCCCAGTACCAAAACTTCCTGCTATTGATCGGTTCTGTGTTTGCCCCGCTGTTCGGCGTGGTGCTGGTGGATCACTTCATCCTGCGTAAACGCAGTGGCCAGGTGGCGTCAGCCGCATTGCGCTGGCCGGCGCTGTTGGCCTGGCTGGGCGGGATCAGCACCTACCATCTGCTGGCCAATCTGTATCCGGACATCGGTGCAACCCTGCCGGCGCTGGTGCTGGCAGGGCTGTTGCAACTCGTGCTGGGCCGGGCTTTCAGTTACGGCCGGGAAACAGCTCGGGCTTGATGATGCCGTTCAGGCGAGGGTAGGGGATCTTCAGTTCGACATGGCCCAGCGCGTAAGGCGCGATGGTGCTGGTGTCGTACTTGAGGATCACACCGCCATAGGTCAGCGCCACGTTCCGGGTTTTCTGGAACGGCCAGCTCTTCACGAACTCCGGTTCCTGATCGAGCCTGGTGCTGATCAGCCAGCTGTTGTGCGCCACCTGCGCGGCTTTCCAGAACGCCTCTTCCTGCCCCGGCACCAGCATGTCCGACAGCGTCAGTACTTTATGTTGTTGGCGTGAGTAGTTGATGAAGCCCCGGCCCGGCGTCCCATGGTCGCCGCCGGTGTCCAGGTAGCTGGACATTTCGACAATCACCAAGCCGTCATGCTGCTCGCGTACTTTCGATTGCAAATAACTGCTGTTGCGTGGGCCGGCGGTGCGCAAAAACTGTTCGCGATACGCGGCCAGTGTCGGCGCCACGGGGGCATCGGGTGAGGTGCGGGTCATTTGCAGCAGGCGTTTTTCGATGATGCTGTCCAGCTCGGGCTCGGTCGGGAAGTGCACGATATCAATGTTCACCAGCGGGCAATCCTGATCCTTGCAGCCGGGCTTGAGCTGTTCAGAGGCGTCGCGAGTGGTTTCCAGCGGCGCCCGATAGTTGGGCTGGAACAGGCTCTGGCAGGCACCCAGGGTCAGGGCGATAGCGGCCACGGAGGCGATTTTAAAAAGCGACATGGTTGTCCTTCATAAAACAGGGAAAGGCGAAAAGTTACCCGCTTCGACTGTCAACGAAGCAGTCAGTTCGCCACTAAGCTAATTAGAGTGGGTTTCGCCCTCACCGTCTATCCCGCTGACGGGAAAGGGGCTGCATCAAAGGTCTGCGGCGCGTTAGGATGGCGCGAAGTCGAGGCTGGAGCCTCGTTGTCGTTACGAGGATAGTCATGACTGATTTTGCCACCGCCATTCCGACCGCCGTTGATATCGTTCGGCGCGAAAAGTGCTATCAGGGCTTCTACAAGCTCGATCGCGTGCACTTGCGCCACGAGCTGTTCGCTGGTGGCATGAGCCGCGAGATCAATCGTGAAGTGTTCGTGCGCCACGATGCGGTGTGCGTGCTGCCTTACGATCCGCAGCGCGACGAAGTGGTGCTGATCGAGCAGTTCCGCGTCGGCGCCATGGGCAAGACCGACAATCCCTGGTTGATCGAACTGGTCGCTGGTCTGATCGACAAGGAAGAAATACCGGAAGAAGTTGCTCACCGCGAAGGGCAGGAGGAAGCTGGGCTTGTATTCGGGGCGCTGTGGCCGATGACCAAATATTTTCCATCGCCGGGCGGCAGCAATGAATTCGTGCATTTGTACCTGGGGCGTTGCGAGACAACCGGGGTCGGCGGCCTGCATGGGCTGGAGGAAGAAGCAGAAGATATCCGCGTTTCGGTCTGGGCCTTTGAAGATGCCCTGCAAGCCGTGCGCGACGGACGTATTGCCAACGCACCAAGCATCATTGCCTTGCAATGGCTGGCTTTGAATCGCGTTGAAGTGAGGGGGTTATGGTTGTAAACAAGCTGCGCGATCGCTATCGGGTGGATCTGGTGGGGCTGCAAGCGTCCTGCGAGGCGAACTACGCGCGCCTGATGCGACTGCTGCCGGACATGCGCAGCGAGCCTGCCGCGCGACGCATCGCCGTGACCCATGGCGACCAGATGCTCGGGGTGCTGGCGCTGGAAGTGCTGCAAGTCTGCCCGTACACCACGACCCTGCAAGTTCGCCAGGAACACAGCCTGCCGTGGCTGCCGGTGCCGCAACTGGAAGTGCAGGTCTATCACGACGCGTGCATGGCCGAAGTGGTCAGCGCCGAACATGCGCGACGCTTTCGTGGCATCTATCCTTACCCGAATGCCTCGATGCACCAGCCGGATGAAAAGGCCCAGCTGAACATGTTTCTGGGCGAGTGGTTGAGCCATTGCCTGGCGTTGGGGCACGAGTACGAAGTCGTGCGTTAGTTAATTGTGAGCCGCAGTTGTGAACTGTGTCAGGTTCGCGGATTTCCCCTTTCGATCGTCCCCCAGCATAATTGCGCCATTCATCCAATCCCGTGATCACGCCCTGGGAGAACACCTTGCCGAGCGTATCCACATTGAGTGCCGCCGATACGGCGTTGCTGGTGCAACTTTCCGACAGTCATCTGTTCGCCGAGGCGGAGGGCACGCTGCTGGGCATGAACACCCGCGACAGCCTGCAGAAAGTCATCGAGCTGGTACGCGAGCAGCAGCCGCAGATCGACCTGATCCTGGCCACGGGTGATCTGTCTCAGGACGGCACGCTGGAGTCTTACCAGCAGTTTCGCGACTTGACCCGGCAGCTCGATGCGCCAGCGCGCTGGATTCCCGGCAATCATGACGAGCCGCTGATCATGGCTGAAGCGGCGGTGCAGAGCGCGTTGCTGGAAGCGGTGGTCGACATCGGCAACTGGCGGGTCACGCTGCTCGACTCAGCGGTGCCGGGCTCGGTGCCGGGGTATTTGCAGGACGAGCAGTTGCAGTTGCTGGCGCAATCCTTGAGTGAAGCGCCGGAGCGCCATCACCTGGTGTGTTTCCACCACCATCCGGTATCGATCGATTGTGCGTGGATGGAGCCGATCGGGCTGCGTAATCCCGAGGCTTTGTTTGCTGTGCTGGATCGTTTTCCACAGGTACGCGCCGTGCTGTGGGGGCATGTGCATCAGGAAGTCGATCAATGGCGCAACGATGTGCGTTTGATTGCTTCGCCCTCGACCTGCATTCAGTTCGAACCGGGCAGCGATGATTTCAAGGTCACAGAGCAAGCGCCGGGGTATCGTTGGTTGCGGTTATTGCCGGATGGCCAGCTCGAAACCGCTGTGGAACGGGTTACCGGTTTCGACTTCCAGATTGATTACGGCTCCAACGGCTATTGAGGCACCTTGCAGGGGCTGGCTTGCTGGCGAAAGCGCACTGTCAAACGACATGGATGTTGAAGGTGACGGCCTCTTCGCTGGCAAGCCAGCTCCCACAAGGATCGCATTCATCGGCACCCAACGTGCCCAAGTCCCTGTAAACTGCGCCTCTTTACCCGACGCACAGGGAGTTCAAATGTCCGGCTCGATCCTTTATATCCACGGGTTCAACAGCGCGCCTGCGTCGAAAAAGGCCACTCAGTTGAGCGAAGTGATGGAGCGTCTGGGCTTGAGTGACCAACTGCGCGTGCCGGCCTTGCATCACCATCCCCGTGAAGCCATCGGTCAGCTGGAACAAGCGATTGAGGCGCTGGGACGGCCACTGCTGGTCGGCAGCTCACTCGGCGGCTACTATGCGACTCACTTGGCCGAACGCCATGGCCTCAAAGCCCTGTTGATCAACCCTGCCGTCAGTCCGCACCGGATGTTCGACGGGTTTCTGGGGCCGCAGAAAAACCTGTATACCGATGAGACCTGGGAACTGACCCACGACCATGTGACGGCCCTGGTCGAGCTGGAAGTGCCCGCCCCGCAGGATCCGCAGCGCTATCAGGTATGGTTGCAGACCGGTGACGAAACGCTGGACTATCGCCTCGCCCAGCAGTATTACCGAGCCTGTGCCTTGCGTATCCAGGCGGGCGGCGACCATGGTTTCCAGGGTTTTGCCGAGCAACTTCCGGCCATGCTGAGCTTTGCCGGCATAGGCGCAGATTTGTACCAGGCGATTGATTTCAGCGCACTGTGAACCGTTGCCCCTTTTTCATTGAATCACTGACGACGAGACCCTATGGCCACTCCCAGCGCTAGCTCTTATAACGCAGACGCCATCGAAGTCCTCTCGGGCCTCGACCCGGTGCGCAAGCGCCCCGGCATGTACACCGACACCACTCGGCCAAACCACCTCGCCCAGGAAGTCATCGACAACAGCGTCGACGAAGCCTTGGCCGGGCATGCCAAATCGGTGCAGGTCATCCTGCACGCCGATCACTCGCTGGAAGTCAGCGATGACGGCCGCGGCATGCCGGTGGACATTCACCCGGAAGAAGGCGTTTCCGGCGTCGAGTTGATCCTCACCAAACTCCACGCGGGCGGCAAGTTTTCCAACAAGAACTATCAGTTCTCCGGCGGTCTGCACGGGGTGGGTATTTCGGTGGTCAACGCCTTGTCGACCGAAGTCCGGGTACGTGTAAAGCGTGACGGCAACGAATACCAGATGACCTTCGCCGACGGTTACAAGAAAACCGAGCTGGAAATCATCGGGACGGTGGGCAAGCGCAACACCGGCACCAGCGTGTTCTTCGCCCCCGACCCGAAATACTTCGATTCACCGAAATTCTCCATCAGCCGCCTCAAGCACGTGCTCAAGGCCAAGGCCGTTCTGTGCCCGGGGTTGCTGGTCAGTTTTGAAGACAAGGCCACCGGCGAGAAAGTCGAATGGCATTACGAAGATGGCCTGCGCTCCTACCTGGTCGATGCGGTCAGCGAATTCGAACGCCTGCCAGACGAACCCTTCTGCGGCAGCCTGGCCGGTAACAAGGAAGCGGTGGACTGGGCGCTGCTGTGGTTGCCCGAGGGTGGCGACGCGGTACAGGAAAGCTACGTCAACCTGATCCCGACCGCTCAGGGCGGTACCCACGTCAACGGCCTGCGCCAGGGCCTGCTCGATGCCATGCGCGAGTTCTGCGAATTCCGCAGCCTGTTGCCGCGCGGGGTAAAGCTGGCGCCGGAAGACGTCTGGGAACGCATCGCTTTCGTACTGTCGATGAAAATGCAGGAGCCGCAATTCTCCGGCCAGACCAAGGAGCGTCTGTCGTCCCGTGAAGCGGCGGCGTTCGTTTCCGGTGTGGTCAAGGATGCGTTCAGCCTGTGGCTCAATGCCAACCCGGAAACCGGGATGCTCCTGGCGGAACTGGCGATCAACAACGCCGGTCGTCGCCTGAAGGCCAGCAAGAAAGTCGAGCGCAAGCGCATCACCCAGGGGCCGGCCCTGCCGGGCAAGCTCGCCGACTGCGCCGGGCAGGACCCGATGCGTTCCGAGCTATTCCTCGTGGAAGGTGATTCCGCCGGTGGCTCGGCCAAGCAGGCGCGGGACAAAGAGTTCCAGGCGATCCTGCCGTTGCGCGGCAAAATCCTCAACACCTGGGAAGTGGACGGCAGCGAAGTGCTGGCCAGCCAGGAAGTGCACAACATTGCCGTGGCCATCGGCGTCGATCCTGGCGCGGCGGACATGAGCCAGCTGCGCTACGGCAAGATCTGCATCCTCGCCGACGCCGACTCCGACGGTCTGCACATCGCGACCCTGCTGTGTGCGCTGTTCGTCCAGCACTTCCGGGCGCTGGTCGATGCTGGCCACGTCTACGTCGCCATGCCGCCGCTGTACCGAATCGACCTGGGCAAAGAGATTTATTACGCCCTGGATGAAGCCGAACGCGACGGGATTCTCGATCGCCTGGTGGCGGAGAAGAAACGTGGCAAGCCGCAGGTCACCCGATTCAAAGGCCTGGGTGAAATGAACCCGCCGCAGTTGCGCGAAACCACCATGGACCCGAACACCCGGCGCCTGGTGCAACTGACGCTGGATGATTTCGAAGCGACATCGGAAATCATGGACATGCTGCTGGCGAAGAAACGCGCCGGCGATCGCAAGACCTGGCTGGAATCCAAAGGCAACCTGGCCGAGGTGCTGGGCTGATGCGTCTGGGCTTTGCCCTGGCGTGTGCGTTGCTGCTGACCTCGATCACGGTGTCTGCCGAGCCGGCACCTCAGTTGCGTCTGCTGTCCGAGCATGCCGTCGAAGGCATGCGCGGTGGCAACCTGTCCGGGCTGGCCCAGTGCGGCAAGGAGCTGTGGGCAGTCTCCGATCGCGATGATGATCAGATCTACCGGCTCAATACCCAAGGCAGTGTCTGGCACGCCGAAGCCGTGCGTATCGATGTGCCCGTGGTGCCGGACAACGGCTTGCCGTGGGGATTGCGTTCGCGGACCTGGGCGGCGTCGTTCGTGCGAGGCGGGGACCTGGATTTCGAAGGCATCACCTGCGACAGCGCCGGCAATCGCTACATTGTCAGCGAAGGCCATGCGGCTGTGCTGCAGGTTCCGCCAACGGGGCCTGCTACCTGGCTGAAAATCTCGCCGCTGCTGATTCGCGAAGCGCGGGCCAGCGGCATGCTGTTGCAGTTCAATGCGTTGTTCGAAGGCTTGGCGATCAATCCGGCGGGTGATCAGATGTGGCTCGCTGCCGAGCGCCAAAGCCGCGGATTGCTGCTGATCAAGCGCAAACAGATGGTGTGGGACTGCGACGGAGGTTGTGTGTTGCTGAGCGAAGGGGGCAAGGAGATGCAGCCGCCGCAGTTTCCAAAGGCCAAAGCGGTTCCCCGGGACTTTTCCGACCTGTCGTTGTTCAACGGCAAGCTGTTTACCCTGGAACGCAATGCTTATCAGATCTGCCGGCGCGACCCGCAGACGGCCAGGGTCGAACGCTGCTGGTCGTATGCTGACGAGCTGTTGCAGGAAAATCGTCGTTATCCACAGGACTACGGGCTGGAAGAGGCATTGATCGTGGACGCGGACGGTGCCTGGATCGGTGTCGACAACAACTTCGGTGCCCGCGCCGATGGCGAGTTACGGCCGATCGTCTGGCGCTTTGCTGCGCCTGAAGGTGGCTGGAGTGCCCAGCCATGAACCGGCAGCCACCGGGCAAGCGCGCCGGTCGGGTGTTGATGGTCCTGGCCTGGTGCGCCGCACTGTTTCTGGCGACGCGGTTTTTTGGCCAGTGGGAAGCGCGCCAGCAAAACCCGAATGTGGCGGTGAACTCGGAGCAGGGCGAAGGTTTTATCGAAGTGAAACTGGTCAGCAATGGCCAGGGGCATTTCGTCGCCAGCGGCCATATCAATGGTCAGCCGGTGGATTTCATGCTCGACACCGGGGCGACCGACGTGTCGATCCCGGCCAGCCTGGCCGAGCGGCTGAAGCTGGAGAAAGGCTTCGGGGTGACCCTGAGCACGGCCAACGGTCTGAGCGAGGGTTATCGAACCCGCATCGACCGGCTGCAACTGGGCGACATCGTGTTGCGTGATGTGCGCGCACTGGTCGCGCCAGGCCTGCATGGCGATCAAGTGCTGCTCGGCATGAGCGCACTGAACAAACTTGAATTTACCCAGCGCGGTGGCACCATGCTGCTGCGCCAGACAACGAATTGATGAGGCCCGCATGAGCGATATCCTTGCAGACAGCTTGGACGGCGTAGAACGCCGTTCGCTGGCTGACTTCACTGAAAATGCCTACCTCAACTACTCCATGTACGTGATCATGGACCGTGCCTTGCCGCATATCGGCGACGGCCTGAAGCCGGTCCAGCGGCGCATCATCTACGCCATGAGCGAGTTGGGACTGGACGCCGACGCCAAGCACAAGAAATCGGCGCGTACCGTCGGTGACGTGCTCGGCAAATTCCACCCTCACGGCGACTCGGCCTGCTACGAAGCCATGGTCCTGATGGCCCAGCCGTTCAGCTACCGCTACACGCTGGTGGACGGTCAGGGTAACTGGGGTGCGCCGGACGATCCCAAGTCCTTCGCCGCCATGCGTTACACCGAGGCCCGGTTATCGCGTTACTCCGAAGTGCTACTCAGCGAACTGGGCCAGGGCACTGCGGACTGGGGGCCGAACTTCGACGGTACTCTCGACGAGCCGCTGGTGTTGCCGGCACGTTTGCCGAATATCCTGCTCAACGGCACCACCGGTATTGCCGTGGGCATGGCCACTGACGTTCCGCCACACAACCTGCGCGAAGTCGCCAGTGCCTGCGTACGTTTGCTCGATGAGCCCAAGGCCACGGTGGAACAGCTCTGCGAGCACATCCAGGGCCCGGACTATCCGACCGAAGCGGAAATCATCACGCCGCGTGCCGACCTGCTGAAAATCTACGAAACCGGTCGCGGTTCCGTGCGCATGCGCGCCGTGTACCACATCGAAGACGGCGACATCATCGTCACCGCGCTACCGCATCAGGTTTCCGGCGCCAAGGTGCTGGAGCAGATCGCCGCGATGATGCAGGCCAAGCCGTCCAAGGCTCCGCAGATCGCCGATCTGCGTGATGAATCCGACCATGAGAACCCGTGCCGGATCGTGATCATTCCGGGCACCCGCAAAAACTTTGATCACGATGCATTGATGCAGCACCTGTTCGCCAGCACCGAGCTGGAGTCGAGCTACCGGGTCAACATCAACATCATCGGGCTGGACGGCAAGCCGCAGCTGAAAAACCTGCGGGCCTTGCTGGTCGAATGGCTGGAATTCCGCGTTCAGACCGTGCGTCGTCGCCTGCAATTCCGACTCGACAAGGTCGAGCGTCGCCTGCACCTGTTGGACGGTTTGCTGATTGCCTACCTCAATCTGGATGAAGTGATTCATATCATCCGCACCGAGGAACATCCGAAAGCCGCACTGATCGAGCGTTTCGCCCTGAGCGAAATCCAGGCCGACTACATTCTCGATACCCGTTTGCGTCAGTTGGCGCGACTGGAGGAAATGAAGTTGCGTGCCGAGCAAGATGAGCTGCTCAAGGAGCAAGCCAAGCTGCAAGCCTTGCTGAGCAGTGAAGCCAAGCTGAAAAAGCTGGTGCGCACCGAGTTGATCAAGGACGCCGAAACCTACGGCGACGACCGTCGCTCGCCAATCGTCGAGCGCGCCGAAGCCAAGGCCCTGACCGAACACGATCTGCTGCCGAACGAGAAAGTCACCGTCGTGCTGTCGGAAAAAGGCTGGGTTCGTTCCGCCAAGGGGCACGAAATCGACGCCACCGGGCTTTCCTACAAGGCTGGGGATGGCTTCAAGGCCCTGGCGGCGGGGCGTTCCAACCAGTTTGCGGTGTTTATCGACTCCACCGGTCGCAGTTATTCGGTGGCGGCGCACACGTTGCCGTCGGCCCGCGGCCAGGGCGAGCCGCTGACCGGCCGTCTGACACCGCCGCCGGGGGCCAGTTTTGAATGCGTGCTGATGCCCGAGGATGATGCGCTGTATGTCATTGCCTCGGACGCCGGCTACGGCTTCGTGGTCAAGGGTGAAGACCTGCAGGCCAAGAACAAGGCCGGCAAGGCCCTGTTGAGCCTGCCGAACAACGCCAAGGTGATCCTGCCGCGTCCTGTGGCTGATCGTGAGCAGAACTGGCTGGCTTCGGTGACCACCGAAGGTCGCCTGCTGATCTTCAAAATCAGCGATCTGCCACAATTAGGTAAGGGCAAAGGCAACAAGATCATCGGGATTTCCGGTGAGCGAGTGGCCAGTCGCGAAGAGTATGTGACGGACATCGCCGTTCTGCCGGAGGGCGCCACCCTGGTGCTGCAGGCCGGAAAACGTACCTTGTCACTGAAAGCGGACGACCTCGAACACTACAAAGGTGAGCGTGGGCGTCGTGGTAACAAATTGCCACGTGGCTTCCAGCGGGTAGATGCGCTGCTCGTCGAAAACCTCAATTAGGCGTGCTAGAGGCTCCGATCTACGATTTAACCCGTAGATCGGCGCTTTCGCGCTGGAGTCGGGACGCATATTCACGGATGATATGGCCTTTCAAGCGCCGGCGTGGCCGAGCGTTCTTCATATTTATTGAGTATTTTCACTGTGGTCAGCCTTGTGGCGATCACCTGGATGGGACGATGACTGCTCTGCGCCTTCCTTTTATTTTGATGCTCGCTGGCGTTCTTGGCCTGGCGGGTTGCAGCGTTCACCAGCCGGTGTCGCTGTATCAACTGGACAGCGGAAGCCCGGTTCAGCCTGCGCAAAGCGCGGGCATGGCGGTTTTGCTGGGTCCGGTAACCGTTGCTGACTACCTGCAACGCGAAACCCTGTTGCAGCGTCAGCCCGACGGCAGCTTGCAAGCCTCGCTCGATGGTCGCTGGGCCGGTAGCCTGTCTTCTGATATTGACCAGCTGTTGCTGCGTCAGGTCTCTGGGCGCCTGGACAGTCAGCGTGTCGTGCTGGCACCCGCCAACGCGGGTTTCACGCCGGATGTTCAGGTGTTGCTGACCATCACGCGCCTGGACTCGGGTGAAAAGCAACCGGCGATTCTGGATGCGCAATGGCGTCTGATCGATCGCCGTGGTCAAGTGCGCGATAACCGCATCATTCACCTGCAGGAGCAGCATGCCGGCACCACGGCGGCCCAGGTCCAGGCTCAGGGCGTTTTGCTGCAGCGACTGGCAGAACAGCTGTCTGTCGCGCTCAAGCCGTTGGCCAACCAGCCACCGATTGCCGAAGCGCCAAAAAAACCGGCGGCCAAGCCTGCGGCGCCAGCGGCAGAACAGGATAAACAGCCGAAGATTCCGATGGCTGCGCCGATCCGGACAGATATGGAAGTGTTCCGCTTCTAAGCCCGGATGGAATCTGAACAAGGCCCGCGTTGATGCGGGCCTTGTTGTTTCTGCTGGTTGGAGAACTTTGCACTCAGTGCTGCCCTCATCGCGAGCAAGCTCGCTCCTGCATTGGATCGAAGTCCCCTGTGGAGCGAGCCTGCTCGCGATGAGGCCGCAACAGACAACAAAAAAGCCCGCAGACGAGTGATCATCTGCGGGCTTTTTCACAGCGGG
Organism: Pseudomonas moorei; assembly: GCF_008801475.1. Taxonomy (GTDB): domain Bacteria; phylum Pseudomonadota; class Gammaproteobacteria; order Pseudomonadales; family Pseudomonadaceae; genus Aquipseudomonas; species Aquipseudomonas moorei. The sequence goes on from NZ_VZPP01000005.1 coordinate 377,914, forward strand.
CTTAAGGGTTATGCGCGGCGTTCATGCATCCGCGCCAGCTGCCGCTCAAGCATCGACGGATAAGGCTCCATCAAACGCTCCACGCAGCAAGCCCCTTCAGGGCTGGCAATCGGGCGGATCCGCGCGCGCTGGCGAATCAGTGCGTCGTCGCCGATCTTGCGCTCGACCAGCAGCAGATTGCGGCTGTGTTGCGACAAGGCCAAGGCGTCCTGGGCGGTGTCGGTCAGCAGCAGGTCGATCTGGCTCAGGCCGAACAGGTCGTCACCCAGGGTCAGGCCCAATTGCAATTGCAGGGTGATACCGCTGTCGGCGACTTCGATCTGCAACTGATGGCCCAGCGCCCGCAGCAACTCACCACAGCAAATGGCATTGGTCAGGTAGTCGTCGCCACTGTCCTCGCTATGGAACAGCATCAGCGTGCTGCCGTCGTTCAGGGTGTGCAGTTCGCTCTCATAGAGCGAGGCAGCCTGGTCGAGACAGTCACGGTAACGCTTGAGCAGTTCTTCCAGGCGGGTGCGAGGCAGGCGCCGCAATTGCTCCTGGGAGCCCAGTTGCACCGCCAGTACGGCGCTGTGCTGCGGCACGTTCGAAACGACAGGTCGCGCGGCCGGAATCGGTGCACTGTCTGTCGAGTCATCGAGCAAATCGGCGAAAGCATCTTCGTCATCGTCTTCGACGGTGCTGATAGTGCGTCGTGGCGCCGCTTTCATTGCAGCCATCGGGCGGCTTTCATCAAAGCTTGGGTCCCGCAGGTTGCGTACTTCGAAGCCCGGCTCTGCGTCGTCGATGTCATCCATTTCCGGCTCAGGCTCCGGCACGGGCTCCGGCTCGGCAGGTTCCGGCGCGAAATTGGCGTGCAACTGACGAGCCAGATCACCGATCTCATCCTGACGTTCGGTGGCCGGTGTGTATTCGTCGATATTGCGCAGCCACACCCGCAATTGCAGGAGTGGTGTGGAGATATGCCGACCCAGGCGCAGGCTCAACGCCAGGGACAGGGCCAGTAGAATCGCGCTCAGGATGCCCATGCTTTGCAGGCTGATGGTCATCGGCTGCTGGAACTGATCCATGTCCAGGCTGATGCGCAGCTGACCGGCGGTCACATCCTGGAAAGTGATTTTGCTCTGGTACATGCCTTCGGCTTCGCCCAGCAGGCCGTGCTTGGGGCGCTGACCGGCTTCGGCGAGGATGCGGTTATCCACGCTATAGATAGCGGCGTGGGCCACCAGTTTGTTCTTGGTCAGGTTGTTGAGCAGCACGTTAAGGCTGAGGATGTCGTTGGACACCAATAGCTCGGTGGCCGAGGTGGCCGTCTGCGTGGTCAGGCTTTCGCCCAGCGCGTCTGCCTGCTCGTGCATGGCCTGCTTGAACTGCAAACCCATCACGCAGGCATAGATCACCAGGGCCAGAGCGACCAGGATCACGTTATGGCTGGCGATGCGCAATGCAATCGGTACACGGCGGTGGCGCAGTGCACGGAAGATCAGCAGGAAGAAGTTGTCGGTTTTTACTGGCGTGGGCCGGTTCACTTGAGCTCGGCTCTTTTATCCGTGAAGTTGACGCGCAGTATAGCGACAGGGTCTAGACCGGCAAAGCGCTCACGGTGCCCGATGGTCACTGAAAGTGGGTAGAATGCGGTTTTTTTCCACTTGCGGGGGTGCGCCTTGCGCGAAATCGTCCTGATAAACATCACGGGAGTCGACCGTCCCGGTCTGACTGCGGCCATTACCGGCGTTCTGGCCCAGGGTGGTGTGAACATTCTCGACATCGGTCAGGCGGTGATCCACGACACCCTGTCGTTCGGCATCCTGGTTGAAATTCCTGACACTGAGCAAGGCAAGTCGGTGCTCAAGGACATCCTGTTCAAGGGCTACGAGCTCGATCAACAAGTACGTTTCACACCGGTGTCCGAAGAGGATTACCAGCAGTGGGTCGGTAACCAGGGCAAAAAGCGCCACATCGTGACGCTGCTGACCCGCAAAGTGACAGCCGGGCAACTGCAGGCCGTGAGTTCGATCACCGCCAAATATGGCCTGAACATCGACCACATCGATCGGTTGTCGGGGCGCATGCCTTTGGATACACCGGCGGATAAAGGCAAGGGCTGCATCGAGTTTTCCGTACGTGGCGAAGCGGCCGATCCGCAGGCGCTGCGTGCCGAATTCCTCAGCGTCGCCCAGGAGCTGAACGTCGACATCGCGTTCCAGGAGGATTCGCTGTTCCGTCGCAACCGTCGCCTGGCGGTGTTCGACATGGACTCGACCCTGATCGAAGCCGAAGTGATCGACGAACTGGCCAAGGCTGCCGGTGTGGGCGACAAGGTCTCGGAAATTACCGAACGGGCGATGGCCGGTGAGCTGGACTTCCGCGCCAGCTTCAAAGAGCGTCTGGCGTTGCTCAAAGGTCTGGATGTTGGCGTACTCGATTCCATCGGTGCGTCCCTGCGCCTGACCGAAGGCGCTGAAACCCTGTTCGCCGAACTCAAGCGACTGGGTTACAAAACCGCCATCCTGTCGGGAGGTTTCACCTACTTCGCCAAGCAATTGCAGGCCAAGCTGGGCATTGACTACGTGTTTGCCAATGAGCTGGAAGTGGTGGATGGCAAGGTGACCGGCGTGGCGATCGAGCCGATTGTCGATGCGCAGCGCAAGGCTGATCTGCTGAAAGAGCTGGCGCACAAGGAAGGTTTGCGTCTGGAGCAGACCATTGCGGTCGGCGACGGCGCCAACGACTTGCCGATGCTGGCGATTGCCGGATTGGGCGTGGCGTTCCGCGCCAAGCCGCTGGTCAAACAGTCGGCGAAGCAGGCGATTTCCACCCTGGGACTCGATGGTGTGTTGTATCTGCTGGGCTTCCGCGATCGCGACGGCCAGCTGTAACACTGCAAAACACTTGTAGGAGCGAGCTTGCTCGCGATGGACGTTAACGATGACGCGGGCATTCTGAATGTCCGCGGCGCCCTCACGTTCTTCGCGAGCAGGCTCGCTCCTACACGGGTGGTGTCTATCAGGCTTTCGGTGCACCCATTCCCTGGCCCATCTGCACCGGCGAACCTGCCGCCAGTTCTTCAGCCCACTTCACTTGATCCGGCCCGAACAGCACGATAGCGGTCGAACCCAGCTTGAAGCGGCCCAGTTCCGCACCCTTTTCCAGATGGATCGGCGCACGAGCGGCTTCGTCGTAACGGAAAGTTTTCAGCTCGCGCTTCGGCGGCGTCACCAGGCCGGCCCATACGGTTTCGATCGATGCCACGATCATCGCGCCCACCAGCACGACGGCCATGGGCCCGCGCTCGGTGTCGAAGATGCACGCCACACGCTCGTTGCGGGCGAACAGCTCCGGGACGTTTTCGGCGGTGGTCTGGTTGACCGAGAAGATTCGGCCCGGGATGTAGACCATTTCGCGCAGGGTGCCGGCCAGCGGCATGTGCACACGGTGGTAGTCCTTCGGCGACAGGTAGATGGTTGCGAAATCACCGCCCATGAACGGCGCGGCGTTGGCCGCATCGCCCCCCAGCAATTCCAGCACGCTGAAGCTGTGGCCCTTGGCCTGGAACACTCGACCGTGCTCGATCGGACCCAGTTGGCTGACCGCGCCGTCGGCCGGGCTGAGGATCGCGCCCGGAGTCTGGTCCAGGGGGCGTGCACCGTCTTTCAGGGCGCGGGTGAAGAAGGCGTTGAAGTGCTCATAGGCCGTCAGGTCTTCGACCAGCGCCTGGGACATGTCCACCTGATAACGCTTGGCGAACCATGCGGTGAACGCATTCTTGAACCAGCGCACGCGGCATTCGGCGATGCAGCCGGCCAGTCGCGAGAGCAAGTGGTGGGGCAGCAGGTACTGGCTGAGGATAAACAGACGCTTGTTCATTAACTGTCCTTAAAAACCTTAAATCTCTACAGGGGTGTCGGGATGGTTGCCCCATTCGCCCCAGGAGCCGGCGTAGCCTTTGACCCGCGGATAACCGAGGGACTTGGCCACCAGATAGGTGAAGCCAGAACGGTGGTGAGTCTGGCAGTGGGTAATCACTTCTTTATCTTTGCTGATCCCGAGTTGTTCGAGGATCTGCGGCATGTCGGTGCGGATACGCAGGTTGCGGGCTTTGTCCATGCCGGCGGTCCATTCGAAATTGACCGCGCCAGGAATGTGTCCGCCCTTGGCCGCCAGGACTTTCTCGCCGGAGTACTCCAGCGGCCCGCGCGCGTCCCAGATCGCCAGATCGGCAGCGCCGAGGCGGCATTGCAGGTATTCGCGGGTCGCGGTGGGTTCGTCATGCAGGGTCAATGCAACCGGGCCGCCCGCAGGAGCGGGAACCTGGATCGACATGGGCAAGCCTTCTGCCAGCCAGGCCGTCAGGCCGCCGTCGATATAGTGGTATTTGCTGTGGCCGATGACATCCAGAAGCCAGATAAAACGCCCGGCCCAACCGCCGCCTTCGTCGTCATAAACCACGTAGACCGCGTCGGGATTGTGCCCCAGTTCACCGAACAACGCTTCGAGTGCCGCTTGCGGCGGCATCAGCCCGGGCGCCGGCGGCTGCCCGAGCTGTGTGCGTTTTGGATCGACAAACCGTGCACCGGGAATATGCCCTTCGGTGTAGCGGGCGCTGCTGGTCAGGTCCACCAGGATCAGATCACGGGCGTCGAGGCGAGGGAGCAAGTCGCTCGGTTCGATCACCAGCGGCAAGCCAGAGAAGTCAGACATGTGAGGTCTCCAGGGCACAAAAGGGAGGATTGTAGCGCAGCGCTATTGGCCGCGGCGGCTAAAGTTATGCAGCGCTTTCTCGATGCACTGCGCTGTTTTGCCGAAGGCTTGCACGGTGATTTCCGAAAACGGCCCGCCGCCCTGATCGGCCACGACAATCATGATCACCCGACCATTGTTGACCAGCGAGCGCAGCAGAAGGTGTTCGCCGCTGAACTGCGCGCGCAGGCCATTGGGCAGCCGGGCTGAAAATTGCGCGTTGTTGGTCGGGTTGATTCGTACCTGGGCCTGTTGCGAAAGCAGGCGTTGCAACACGGTACTCTGGCTGACTGCGAAATTCATCGCCGCCACTTCCTTGGGCAACCCCGCCGTTTGGTGCACTCGCAGGTTGGCGTGGGTGCGATCGGCCATCAGGATCATGACGCGACGCATGCCGCACGCGACCAAGGCGTCCCGGGCAGCGATGGTCAAGTGCATGGCATTGGTGAAACGACTGGGCTCGAACAGCAGCTCGGCACATTGTTTACGCCATTTCGCCAGGTCTTCGGCGGTGGGGGCCGCCGCAGGCAACAAGCTGGCGTGGATGCGATTCATGCCCCACGGCCAGATCAGGGCTTCGGCGGGGTGCCAAAGGTCCGGCATGGCGTGATGGCGCGCGCTGTTGGCTGCCTGTTGGTGCAGTTGCTGTTGCACTTCGTCCATCGGTATCTGCAGGTAAAGGCTGGTCAGATACTGCCACCGCTCACTGTGCGGACTGTCCCAGGCCTGTTGCGCCGACAGCGCCAGGCCGTTGGACAGCAACACGGTGTTGGCCGGTTGATTGAGCCAGCGGCGCAGGGTCGGATCGTCATCGAGGCGGTTCTGTTGCCGCAATGGATGCTCGCTGTCGCGGGCAATGCGCAAAACCTTCACCAGCTCCCGTTGCTCGGTGAGCAGCAGGCGGTAGCCCTGCTGCACCCAGATCGGCAGGCGCCAGATGTCCGCCAGGGCCTGGCCGATTTCCAGCAGGCGTACGCCAAACAATTGCTTTTCGACTTTGCGCGCCGACTCGCCTTTATGGATGACCCGCAGTTCCCAGTCTTCAAGCAATTGCGGATGCGTGAGCGCCAATGGCCATAGCGGCGACAGAAACAGCAGGCTGCCCCAATGGATGTCCTGCCACAGGCGCGCCAGGCGACTGGCAAAAAAACCGTTGGCCTGTTGCGTGGCGTGCTGGCTGATCATCTGCAACTGACGCAGTGCTTTCGGAATATCGGCCTGAGGCAGTACAGGCAACCGGTCGAGCAGTTCTTCGGTGCGTTTGAGGCCGAGGCGATTGATCGCGACCTCAAGGTTTTCCGCCGGCTCGGTCATGCTGCCATGGGTGTGTCGGTTGGCTTCGCGAATCACGCTCAAGGCCAGGGCCGGGCTTTCCTGCATCAATTCGGCGATGTCGCGCAACGAGCTGCGTTGGTCGCGAATGGCCCGCCAGACACGGTCGTGACTGGCTTGTGGAACCGGCAGGCGCACGCCATCGAGAAGCTTGACCCAGCCTTCGAGAGTGATCGGTTTTGGAGTTGGAACGTTCGTTTCGTTAGGCATGTCGGGAGGCGATCATCGTCAGCGTTAACTGTGCCCGGAGCGGGTCAAATTGGCTTTTCGCCTGAACTGGCTATAGTCTGGCGCAGTTTTGCCGATAAGTAGAAGAAGAGATTTTTTAACTTCCGAATATGACCTTGAACCCGACTCAGTAAGTGCTCTCCTACCTATGGCTAAAATTATCGGCATCATCGTCGTATTCGCGAGCGTGCTCGGCGGATACGTGCTCTCCCACGGCAAAATTGCAGCCCTGATCCAGCCTTTCGAGGTGATGATCATCGGCGGCGCGGCCCTCGGTGCGTTCCTGCAGGCCAACCCAGGCTACATGACGATGCACGTGCTCAAGAAGTCCCTGAGCATGTTCAGTTCGCGTTTCAACCACGGCTTCTACCTTGAAGTGCTGGGCCTGATCTACGAGATCCTCAACAAGAGCCGCCGTGAAGGCATGATGGCGATCGAAGGTGACATCGAAGATGCCGCCGCGAGCCCGATCTTCGCCAAGTACCCGGCGGTCCTCAAGGATGAACGCATGACCGCGTTCATCTGCGATTACCTGCGCATCATGTCTTCCGGCAACATGGCTCCCCACGAGCTTGAAGGCCTGTTCGACATGGAACTGTTCAGCCTCAAGGAAGACCTGGAGCATCCGTCCCACGCGGTGAACGGCATCGCCGACGCCATGCCCGGTTTCGGTATCGTCGCGGCGGTACTGGGTATCGTGGTGACCATGGCGTCCCTGGGTGAAGGTGACCAGAAGTCCATCGGCCTGCACGTGGGTGCGGCACTGGTCGGTACCTTCTTCGGTATTCTCGCCGCCTACGGCTTCTTCGGCCCGCTGGCCCATTCCCTGGCCCACGATGCCAAGGAAGAACTGAACGTCTACGAAGCCATCAAGGCCTCGCTGGTCGCCTCGGCTTCCGGCATGCCGCCATCGCTGGCCGTGGAGTTCGGACGCAAGGTTCTGTACCCGGCGCACCGTCCTAGCTTCGCCGAGCTGGAACAAGCGGTTCGCGGTCGCTAAGTCATGGAGAACAATCAGCCGATAATCATCAAGCGCGTCAAGCGCTACGCCGGTGGGCATCACGGGGGCGCCTGGAAAATCGCCTTCGCCGACTTCGCCACGGCGATGATGGCGTTCTTCCTGGTGTTGTGGCTGTTGTCCACGGCAACACCGGAGCAGAAGATCGCCATCGCCGGTTACTTCAAGGACCCGATCGGCTTCTCCGAAAGCGGCACGCCATACATCATCGATCTGGGCGGCACGCCGACCCTGGCGCCGGAAAAAACCCTCAACCCCGAGGTGAAGTCCCAGCCGCAGCCGGACAAAATCACTGTCGATACCGATCAGGTCGAAGGCATGGCCGAGATGGTCGAGAAGGAACGTCTCGAACTGTTGCTGCAAGAGCTGCAGAACAAGGTCGAAGAGAATCCGCAGCTGCAGAAATTCAAAGACCAGATCATGTTCGAGATCACCCCGGACGGTTTGCGCATCCAGATCGTGGATGCCGAAAACCGGCCGATGTTCGACTCGGGCTCAGCCCGTCTGAAGCCGTATTTCGAAGATATCCTGCTGGCCATGGCTGACACGATCAAAGCGGTACCGAACAAGATCAGCATCAGCGGCCACACCGATGCCAAGCCGTACACCGGCACCGGCGATTTCGGTAACTGGGAGCTCTCGGCCAACCGTGCCAACGCCGCTCGCCGTGCGCTGGTCGCGGGCAGCTATCCGGATCAGCAAGTGGCGCGTGTCGTGGGTTACGCCTCATCGGCGCTGTTTGATCGTGAACATCCGTTCAACCCGGTCAATCGCCGTATCGACATCATCGTGCTGACCAAGAAAGCCCAGCGTGCCATCGAAGGCTCGCAAGGTGCCGAGCCTGCACCTGATGCGCCGCAAGGTTCGACGGCACCCGACGCCGCACCGGCCACGCCAACCGACCCGAATGCGTTGCCGGCGGACAAGGAACCGCTCCCGGCGCATGAGCTTCGCCAGCGACTGAACCTGTTTGATGATCCGGCGCCGAAACCGCCGGTGCCCGGGAGTGCGGCACCAGCCTCTGCCCCCGCCATTGCGCCGGCCCCCGCGCCGAAGCAGTGACCCAAAAAAAAGGCCGACATCACAGTCGGCCTTTTTTGTGGGCGTGATTTCAGAAGCCGCGGGAGATTCTGGATTTGAGGTCACTGTGGAAACGGTCGGCGTTCGCCCTGTTGGCATTGCGCATGGAATCGCTGCCAGTGACCGAATCCAGCGCCATCGAGCGTTTGAGTGTCACTTCATTGCGATAGGCATCAATGAAAAAGTCGATGTCCTGTTCACGCGTCAGTTTCGGCCATTTATCGAGGTACAGCGGCAGTTCTGTCGGTCCGGTCTTGAACGAGCAGATACGCCGGTTGGTAATAGTCGCCTCGCCGATTTCGAACGGCACCCACCATGACAACGCCGTCTTTTCCGACACCACCGCCAGCAGGTGCGTGCACTCACTGATGTTGCGAGTGATCACTCCGGTAATGTCATCGGTGGTCTGGGATTCTGGGTCCAGTACATCGAGGTAGGTCTTGATATTGGCCTGCATCAGACGGCTGTTGATGTTCATCGCATAGGGGCGGTCCATATGGCGGTAGCTGATAAACACAGGCATCAGAAGTGTCCTTTGATCGCGAGTTCACGGTAATAGGCGCCGAGGGCGGTGAGGCGACAGCCGGTGGAGTGAATGGCGGCGTAATACATGTGTTCGGCGTCCACCGGTTCGATCAGGCTGTGGCGGTTGCACTTTTGCAGTTGGGCGAAGACTTCGCCGTGCTCTGGATTGAATTCAGGCTCGGTGGGCTCGAAGCTGGGGGCGAGGGGGTAGACCGACTCCGCCTCGGGGAACCACTCGGGCAGTTTGCGCAGTATTTCCTTGGGGATCAGTGGCGAAACTTCGCGCAATGAAATGAACTGCGAGACATTGGTCTTGAACACAGGCCGCTGCTCCCAGGCGTCGAGGGCGTTGTCGACGAATGAATAGAGGCTGCCGGGGGTTATTTTGCCGAGGATGTTCGCGGCACCGCCATGTAATGCCTGAAGCAGCAAACCGGTGAAGACTCCGTGACCGGCGCCTTCCATCGCCGGCTGTTCCTTTTTGCATGCCGTCAGAATGGTCATGCCCTCGCCAATCACGCTGCCTTCGCTGCGCAATACGCGTGTTTCGCCGGCCGACCCGCCCTGGCAGCAGTCGAGAATGATCATCTTGTTTTTGATTTTCGTGGCTTTGCTCGCCCAGTTCAGGATGTCGCTGATCCGGATGCCGTCCTTCGCGGATTTGTAATCCTGAGGAATCAGCATGCCTTCGTCGGTATCGAGGTCGAAACTGCCGTGGCCGGCGAAATACAGCAGCGCGACATTGCAGTCACCGGAGAACAGTTCGCGGATCTGGTCTTCGAGCTTTTCGCGACTCAAGTAGTCTTCGGCGGAGGTGAGCACGATGTTCTTGAAGTTCGGATCTCCATTGGCGTCGGTCTTCAACACCGAGGCCATGGCCATGGCGTCGTTGTTGCAGCCACTCAGCTGGGACACATGGGTGTAGTTGTTAATGCCGATAAACAGTCCCTTGCGCATGGTTACACCGCCGTGTGCTGGCGAATGGCACTGACGATGCTGTTGGTGTTCCACGCACACTCGGCATGTGCGGCGTCCCGTACCACCGTCGAAATACGCTCGGCGCCGAAGGGTTTGATCGCGATGATCACCTTGCCCATGCGCTTGGCGATTTCGATCTCTTTGTTGATCCACTTGCTATAGGCCGAATACATCCCGGCCATGATCAGCACCGCCGAACAAGGGCGGATTTTGTTTTCAATGGCCAGCTCAAGTTGCTTGTCGGTTTGTGCGCCAACGATTGGGTTGTGTGGGGGGACTGAAAAGTTCTTGAAGGTGAAGGTCGGGTGCGCGGTGAGCAGTTTTATCAGTCTGTCGTGGGCATCGGAGTAGTTCCACGAATGGCTGATGAACAGGTGGTAGGTTTGCATGGGTGTCCCTCGGTGTCGCCTGAATGCGAAGAGGGCTCGAATGTATGCAATTGAGGAGCGCTAACAAGGCTTGCGCGGCGAATCAGAAATGTCCTGCAAGTGCTTGGATGGGCGTCTTACAGAGGCGTCTGACGTGTAAGGCGAATGGGTATTTGTAGGCGGGAACGAGCGACCGCCCACCCCTCGTGGGGGCAGGGCGGTCGACGTCTGTTTAGTAGCCGTTTTCCGGCAGGCTGGCGATGATCGAGCGGTAGCTGTTCATTCGTTGTTGCTGCACGCGGCCATCTTCCAGGGCCTTGAGCAGGGCGCATCCCGGCTCGCGGTCGTGCTTGCAGTCTCGGAAGCGGCAGGTGCCGAGCAGGTCGTTGAACTCGATGAAACCGGCTTCGACATCGGCACGGCTGACATGGCCAAGGCCGAATTCACGGATGCCGGGGGAGTCGATCAACTCACCGCCACCGGGGAAGTGGAACAGTCGAGCGGTAGTGGTGGTGTGCGTGCCCTGGCCGGACAGCTCGGACAGCGGGCCGACGCGGGTTTCGACGTTGGGCAGCAGGCTGTTGACCAGCGATGACTTGCCGACACCGGACTGGCCGACGAACACGCTGATGCGACCGTCCAATTGCTGCTGAAGTTGTTCCATGCCGTTGCCATGGTGCGCCGACACTTCCAGTACCGGGTAACCCAGCGTGCGGTAAACCGCGAGCAAGGCGTTCAGCGCCGGGGCGTTGTGCTCGTCGATCAGGTCGAATTTGTTCAACAACAGCAGCGGCTTGATGCCGGCATGCTCGGCCGCGACCAGATAGCGGTCGATCAGATTGGCATGGGGCTCGGGCAGCGGAGCGAAGACGATCACGATCATGTCGACGTTGGCGGCGACCGGCTTGAGCTGGCCACGGCTGTCCGGACGGCAGAGTTCGGTGTTGCGTGGCAATTGCGCCACGATCACGCCGATGCCCTGATTGCCGGCACGCCAGACCACTCGGTCGCCGGTCACCAGCGCCGGCAGGTTGGCGCGCAGGTGGCAACGGAAAACCTCACCGGCCTGTTCGCCATCCACAGCCTCGACTTCGACTTGCACGCCGAAGTGCGCGATCACCAGGCCGTGCTGTTCCGGGCCCAGATCGCCGCCCTCAAGTGCCTCGACAGCCGAGGACTCGCGTTTGGCGGCGCGGGCAGCGCGTTCGCCCTGAATCTTTTCGATGCGCCAGTTTTGACGACGATTGAGTTGGCGTTTGGCCATGGGTGTTCCGTATCAATAATGCAGCGATTAGGTAAAACGGCCGCGAGTTTAGCACGCCCGGCCACCGGCCTAGGCTAAACTGCGCAGCATTGCCTAGGAGCCGACACATGCAAAACCCGCAGAATCTGATCTGGATCGACCTGGAAATGACCGGTCTGAACCCTGATACCGACGTCATCATCGAAATGGCCACCATCGTCACCGACAGTGATCTGAACACGCTGGCTGAAGGTCCGGTGATCGCCATCCATCACAGCGACGAAGTCCTCGCCTGCATGGACGAGTGGAACACCCGTCAACACGGCGGTTCCGGGCTGACCCAGCGCGTGCGCGAGAGCCGCATCAGCATGGCCGAAGCCGAAGCCGAAACCATCGCGTTCCTCGAGAAGTGGGTGCCGAAAGGCAAGTCGCCGATCTGCGGCAACAGCATCTGCCAGGACCGTCGCTTCCTTTATACCCACATGAAATCCCTGGAAAGCTATTTCCATTACCGCAACCTCGACGTGTCCACGCTCAAAGAGCTGGCCGCGCGCTGGGCGCCGGACGTGCGTGACAGCTTCAAGAAAGGCAGCACCCACCTGGCCCTGGACGATATTCGCGAGTCCATCGCCGAGTTGCAGCACTACCGCAAGCATTTCATCAAGGCCTGAGCCTTAAACCCGATCTATAGGAGCTGGCTTGCCAGTGAGGGGCCCTTGAGGACGCCTTCGCCGGCAAGCCGGCTCCTACAGAGAGTTGCGCCCTCTTTTGGTGCTTGGGTGAAGTCAGTAGACTGCGCGCCTTTCTGCAAGGACCGCCACCATGTTGTTGATGCTCTACCTGATTGCCATCACCGCCGAAGCCATGACTGGCGCTCTGTCCGCGGGGCGTCGCGGCATGGACTGGTTTGGCGTGGTGCTGATCGCGTGCGTCACGGCGCTGGGCGGGGGATCGGTGCGTGATGTGTTGCTGGGGCATTACCCGCTGACCTGGGTCAAGCACCCGGAATACCTGGTGCTGACCTCCATCGCGGCGATGTTCACGGTGTTCACGGCGCGCTGGATGCGTCACTTGCGTTCGCTGTTTCTGGTGCTCGATGCCGTCGGACTGGTGGCGTTCACCCTGATCGGCTGCATGACCGCCCTGGAAATGGGCCACGGCATGCTGGTCGCATCGGTCAGCGGGGTGATCACCGGGGTATTCGGCGGCATCCTGCGGGATATTTTCTGCAACGATATTCCGCTGATCTTCCGCCGCGAGCTCTACGCCAGCGTCTCGTTCGCTGCGGCGTGGTGCTACATGCTCTGCCTTTATCTGAATTTACCCGGAGAGCAGTCGATTCTGATCACCCTGTTCGGCGGTTTCCTGCTGCGCTTGTTGGCGATCCGTTTTCACTGGGAAATGCCCAAGTTCGTCTACAACGACGAGCCCTGAGGCGATCCCCTGTAGGAGCGAGCTCGCTCGCGATGGTCGTTAACGATAACGCCATAAACCCGACACCCCATGGCGTGCTCAAGTTTTTCGCGAGCAGGCTCGCTCCTACAGGAGGCCGTGTTGTTTCAACGCCCACTCGACATGCTCGCGGACCAATTCAGACGGGTGATCTCGCCGTGCTTTCAGCGCCTCCAGCACCGGAATCGTTGAAGGTGCGTTGCCCAGGCCCACCGCCAGGTTACGCAGCCAGTTTTCGTAACCGGTGCGGCGCAAGGGTGAGCCTTCGGTGCTGCTCAGGAATTTATCCTCGTCCCACATGAACAGGTCGGCCAATTGGGCGTTGTCCAGGTTGTGTCGCGGCTTGAAGTCGCTTTCGCCGGACGGCCGGGCAAAGCGGTTCCACGGACAGACGATCTGACAGTCATCGCAACCGAACACTCGATTGCCGATCAGCGGTCGCAGGTCTTCGGGGATTGCGCCTTTGAGTTCGATGGTCAGGTAGGAAATGCAGCGTCGGGCGTCCAGCACATAGGGGCCGACGAAGGCGTTGGTCGGACAGATGTCGAGACAGGCGCTGCAACGCCCGCAATGTTCGGTGGCGTGAGGCGGGTCTACCGGCAGCGGCAAATCGACGAACAGCTCTGCGAGGAAGAAATAACTGCCGGCCTTGCGATTCAAGACCAGAGTGTTCTTGCCGATCCAGCCCAGGCCGGCTTGTTCAGCGATGGCTTTTTCCAGAACGGGCGCACTGTCGACAAAGGCGCGAAAGCCGAACGGGCCGATTTCAGCTTGAATCCTTTCCGCCAGTTGTTGCACGCGTTTGCGGATCAATTTGTGGTAATCGCGGCCCAAGGCATAACGCGAGACGTAGGCTTTTTCCGGTTGGGCGAGCATTTGCGCCATTTGCGTGTCGCCTGCCAGGTAATCCATGCGCAGGGAAACGACTCTCAATGTGCCCGGCACCAGTTCTTCCGGGTGCGAGCGTTTGCTGCCGTGGGCGCCCATGTAGTCCATTTCGCCGTGGTAGCCGGCCTCGAGCCAGCGCTCCAGATGCTGCTCATGCTCGCCCAGGTCGAGGCCGCTGATGCCGACTTGCTGAAAGCCCAGCTCGCGACCCCAGTCCTTGATGGATTGGGCGAGAGCGGGCAGATCTGTAGTAATAGCGGGCATGAGGCGAGAGAAACCGGAGCTGAGGTGCGTATAATTCTGCCAGACATCGGAGCCTGAAGACGCATGCCGCACACTAAAGATGATTTACCCGACGCGCTGTACAGCGCCGCGCAGGTCCGAGGGCTTGATGCGAGCCTGATCGCGGCCGGCACGCCCGGCTTCGAATTGATGCAGCGCGCGGCGCGTGCGACCTGGCGAGCGCTGGTGCGACAGTGGCCATCGGCGAACGAATTGAGCGTGTTGGCGGGGCAGGGCAACAATGCCGGTGATGGCTATCTGGCGGCGGTGCTGGCCCGGCGCGCCGGATGGACGGTACGTGTATTGGCAGTGGGCGATCCGCAACGGTTGCAAGGCGATGCCGGCCTGGCCCATGCCGAGGCCGTGTCTGAAAAAGTCTCCATTGAAGCATGGAGCGCGCAGTCCGAATTGCGCGGTGTCGTACTCGACGCCTTGCTCGGCACGGGGCTGAGCGGCGACGTGCGTGAGCCGTATGCCAGTGCCATTGCTGCGATCAATGCCAGCGGTCTGCCCGTGGCCGCGGTGGATATCCCTTCCGGGCTGAGCGCCGATACCGGGCGCATCCTCGCTCATGCGGTACGTGCCGACCTGACCGTAACGTTCATCGGTTTGAAAGTGGGTTTGTTCACCGGTGATGCGGCGGATGTGGTGGGCGAACTCGTGTTCAACGACTTGCATGCCGATCCGCAGCTGCTTGGGGGCGCGCCGATCAGTGCGCGTCGTCTGAATGCCGGCAACCTGCCGCGCCTGGCTTGGCGTCCGCCTGCTTCTCATAAAGGCAAATTCGGCCATGTGCTGCTGATTGGCGGCGATCGCGGTTTCGGCGGCGCGATCCTGCTCAGTGCGCAAAGTGCATTGCGCAGCGGTGCCGGCATGGTGTCAGTGGCCACTCGCAGCGAACACGTGCCTGCAGCATTGGCCAGGATCCCCGAGGCGATGGTCGTGGGCGCTTCGTCAGCCAGTCAGTTGATGGGATTACTTCAAAAGGTTTCCGTGTTGGTGGTCGGCCCCGGACTGGGCCAGGCGGCTTGGGGACGCAGTCTCTTGTCGGCTGCCGCCAACGCGCCGTTGCCGCAAGTCTGGGATGCCGACGCGCTGAACATGCTGGCCGAGGAACAGGTGAGTTTGCCCGGGGATTGTGTGATCACCCCGCACCCGGGCGAAGCTGCTCGCTTGTTAGGCATCAGCACGGCGCAAGTTCAGGCAGATCGGCCGGCTGCCGCCCATGCGCTGAGCAAAAAATATACAGCGGTCGTGGTGCTCAAAGGCGCCGGCAGTTTGATCGCCAGTCCTGACGGGCGGTTGGCGGTATGTCACCAGGGGCATCCGGCGATGGCCGCCGCCGGATTGGGCGATGTGCTGGCCGGTTTGGTCGGTGCATTGATCGCTCAGGGCATGGAAGCGTTCGATGCTGCGTGCCTGGCGGTCTGGCTGCATGCCAACGCCGGTGAGCAACAAGGTAAATTCGGCCGTGGGCTGGCGGCCAGTGATTTGATACCAGCCATTCGTCAGTTGTTGGAGGAGCAAGCACCGTGTCTGAAGTAACCCTGTACCTGGCTGATGAAGAGGCGATGACTGCGTTTGGCACGCGCATCGCCCAAACCACACAAGGGCACGGTCTGATCTTTCTCGAGGGGGATCTGGGGGCGGGAAAAACCACGTTGTCCCGGGGCATCATCCGTGGCCTGGGGCATGTCGGGGCGGTAAAAAGTCCGACCTTCACTTTGGTTGAACCCTACGAGATCGGCGATATTCGTGCCTTTCATTTCGACCTGTATCGCCTGGTCGATCCGGAAGAGCTGGAGTTCCTCGGTATCCGCGACTATTTCGAAGATGACGCGCTGTGCCTGATCGAATGGCCAGACAAGGGTGCAGGCTTTTTGCCAAAGCCCGACCTGACCATTACCATTAGCCCGCATGACAGCGGGCGTTCGCTGAAAATTTTGCCCCAAGGCTCGCGTGGCGAGTCCTGGTGTGCCGCTTTGGCATTGGAATCCAAATAAATGATGGGGTTAGGTATGCGCTTTCGCGCGTTGGTTGCTGCCGTTGGGGTGTTGTTTTTGGCGGTAACCGTCGACGCTGTGGCCGACACGAAGGTCAACAGTGTTCGCCTGTGGCGGGCGCCGGACAACACGCGACTGGTGTTTGACCTGACAGGCCCGGTGCAGCACAGTGTCTTTACCCTGACAGCCCCGGATCGGCTGGTGATTGACATCAATGGTGCGACCCTCGGTGCGCCGTTGAACGTCAACACCTCCAATACCCCTATTACCGCCATGCGCTCGGCCCAACGCACGCCGACCGACCTGCGGGTGGTCATCGACCTGAAAAAGGCTGTCACCCCGAAAAGCTTCTCCCTCGCGCCGAACGCCCAGTATGGCAACCGGTTGGTGGTCGATCTGTTCGATAATCCGTCCGACGCCGCGCCACCTCCAGCGCCGACGCCTTCGGTCGCGACCGTTCCGGCAGTACCAGTGACTCCTGCGGAACCTGCAATCAAGTTGCCGCCAGCGCCGGCCGGCAAGCGCGACATTATTGTGGTGATCGACGCCGGCCACGGTGGCGAAGACCCGGGTGCCTCGGGCTCTCGCGGTCAGCACGAAAAAGACGTAGTGCTGGCCATCGCCCGCGAACTGCAACGCCAGGTCAGCGGCATGAAAGGTTTCCGCGCCGAACTCACCCGCACCGGTGACTACTTCATTCCCTTGCGCGGCCGTACCGAAATCGCCCGCAAGAAAGGCGCTGACCTGTTCGTTTCGATCCACGCCGATGCCGCGCCTTCAGCTGCCGCATTCGGGGCCTCGGTGTTCGCCCTGTCTGATCGCGGCGCCACTTCGGAAACTGCGCGCTGGCTGGCTGACAGTGAAAACCGTTCCGACTTGATCGGTGGTGCGGGCAACGTCAGCCTCGACGACAAGGACCGCATGCTCGCTGGCGTGTTGCTCGACCTGTCGATGACGGCGTCGCTGACCTCCAGCCTGAACGTCGGTCAGAAAGTCCTGACCAACATTGGCCGGGTCACACCGCTGCACAAGCAGCGAGTGGAACAGGCCGGGTTCATGGTGCTGAAATCGCCGGACATTCCGTCGATCCTGGTGGAAACCGGGTTCATCTCCAACGCCAACGAAGCCTCGAAACTCGCAGCATCGAGCCATCAACAGGCATTGGCACGCTCTATCAGCGCCGGCGTGCGCCAGTTCTTCCAGCAAAACCCGCCGCCTGGCACTTACATCGCCTGGTTGCGTGACTCGGGCAAAATCGCCCAAGGCCCGCGTGACCACCGAGTTAGCCCGGGCGAGACATTGGCGATGATTGCAGTGCGTTACCAAGTGTCGCCGGCCACGCTGCGCAGCGCCAACAACCTGTCGAGCGACGAACTCAAGGTCGGTCAGCATTTGACCATTCCTGGCACTGAGCTGGCGGCTAAAGAATGAACGAGGTGCTGACCAACGCTGCCCGCATCGAGCTGCTCAGCCCGCGACTGGCAAACCAGATTGCCGCCGGTGAGGTGGTTGAACGCCCGGCTTCGGTAATCAAGGAGTTGCTGGAAAACAGCCTCGACTCCGGCGCCAAACGCATTGATGTCGATGTGGAGCAGGGCGGTGTCAAACTGCTGCGGGTGCGTGATGATGGCAGTGGCATTTCTGCCGATGACCTGCCGCTGGCGCTGGCCCGTCACGCCACCAGCAAGATCCGTAATCTGGAAGACCTTGAGCAGGTCATGAGCCTGGGTTTCCGTGGTGAGGCACTGGCATCGATCAGTTCCGTGGCGCGCCTGACCTTGACGTCGCGCACCCGTGATGCCGACCAGGCCTGGCAGGTCGAGACCGAGGGCCGTGACATGGCGGCCCGCGTGCAGCCTGCGGCCCATCCGGTGGGTACCTCGGTGGAAGTCCGCGACCTGTTTTTCAACACGCCGGCGCGGCGCAAATTTCTCAAGACCGAAAAAACAGAATTCGATCATCTGCAAGAAGTGATCAAGCGTCTGGCCTTGGCGCGCTTCGACGTGGCGTTCCATCTGCGCCACAACGGCAAGACGATTCTCAGCCTGCACGAGGCCCATGATGATGCGGCCCGTGCCCGCCGAGTGGCAGCGATCTGCGGTCCGGGTTTCCTGGAACAGGCGCTGCCGATTGAAATCGAACGCAATGGCCTGCATCTATGGGGCTGGGTTGGGTTGCCGACATTCAACCGTAGTCAGGCGGATTTGCAGTATTTCTTCGTCAACGGCCGTGCCGTACGCGACAAGCTGGTGGCCCACGCGGTGCGCCAGGCTTATCGCGACGTGCTGTTCAATGGCCGGCATCCGACCTTCGTGCTGTTCTTCGAAGTCGATCCGGCGGGCGTCGACGTCAACGTGCACCCGACTAAACACGAAGTGCGCTTCCGTGACGGGCGCATGGTCCACGACTTCCTCTACGGTACGTTGCACCGTGCCCTGGGGGATGTGCGTCCGGAAGATCAACTGGCTGCACCGGTGGCGACGGCCATTGTCCGTCCTACCGGGCTTGAAGCAGGTGAGTTCGGTCCGCAGGGCGAAATGCGCCTGGCAGCCAATGCGCTGCTGGAGCAGCCTCAGGCGCAGCCATCGTTCAATACACCGTCCGGCTCGGGTTCGGGCGCCAGTTATCAGTACCAATACACCCCGCGACCTCAGTCCACCGTTCCAGCCGCAGAGGCCCAGGCCGCCTATCGTGAATTCTTTGCGCCCTTGCCCGAAGCCAACGCTGTGGCGCTGCCTGCCGGCCAGGACGATATCCCGCCGTTGGGTTACGCGCTGGCCCAACTCAAGGGTATCTACATTCTTTCGGAGAACGCCCAGGGACTGGTGCTGGTGGACATGCACGCCGCTCACGAGCGGATCATGTACGAGCGCCTGAAAGTCGCCATGGCCAGCGAAGGCCTGAGCGGGCAACCGCTACTGGTGCCGGAGTCCCTGGCAGTCAGTCAGCGCGAGGCCGATTGCGCCGAAGAGCATGTCTCCTGGTTCCAGCGCCTGGGTTTCGAGCTTCAGCGGCTGGGCCCTGAAACACTGGCCATCCGGCAGATTCCGGCCTTGCTCAAGCAGGCTGAAGCCAATCGCCTGGTCGGCGATGTGTTAGCCGACCTGATGGAATACGGCACCAGCGACCGGATTCAGGCGCACCTGAACGAACTACTCGGGACCATGGCCTGCCACGGCGCGATCCGTGCCAACCGGCGTCTGGCCTTGGCGGAAATGAACGGTCTGCTGCGCGATATGGAAAGCACCGAGCGCAGCGGTCAATGCAACCATGGCCGACCGACCTGGACCCAGTTGGGCCTGGACGATCTGGATAAACTGTTCTTGCGCGGTCGTTGATGAGCCAGCTCCCACCTGCGATTTTCCTTATGGGCCCGACTGCCGCCGGCAAGACCGACCTGGCCATCGAACTTACCAAAGTCCTGCCTTGCGAACTGATCAGTGTCGATTCGGCTCTGGTTTACCGTGGCATGGACATCGGTACGGCCAAGCCGTCGAAAGAACTTTTGACGCAGTATCCCCACCGTTTGATCGATATTCTCGACCCTGCCGAGAGCTATTCCGCCGCGGATTTTCGCCGGGATGCCCTCGAGGCCATGGCCGAGATCACCGCACGCGGAAAAATTCCGCTGTTGGTAGGCGGCACAATGCTCTACTACAAGGCTTTGCTCGAAGGCCTGGCGGATATGCCGGCCGCCGATCCGGATGTTCGCGCGCAGATCGAAGAAGAGGCTGCACGCCTTGGCTGGCAAGCCTTGCACGAACAGCTGGCGGTCATCGATCCGGTTTCTGCGGCGCGGATTCATCCGAACGATCCGCAGAGACTTAGTCGAGCGCTGGAAGTTTATCGCGTCAGTGGTCAAAGCATGACTGAGCTGCGCTTGCAACAATCTGCGCAAAGTACTGAAGCAGCCGCTTCGGGACGGCAACAATTGCCCTATACTGTCGCGAACTTGGCCATTGCTCCGGCAAATCGCCAGGTATTGCACGAACGAATTAAACAAAGATTCACTTTGATGTTGGAACAGGGATTCATCGACGAGGTCGTAGCCCTGCGTAAGCGAAGTGACCTGCACGCCGGGTTGCCGTCTATACGTGCGGTAGGCTACCGACAAGTCTGGGACTACCTGGATGGCAAGCTGACGTCAGCCGAGATGCAGGAGCGTGGAATCATCGCCACGCGCCAATTGGCAAAGCGCCAGTTCACCTGGCTGCGCAGTTGGGCCGATTTGCATTGGCTGGACAGCCTGGATCGCGACAATCTGCCGCGCGCCTTGAAATACCTGGGGACCATCTCCATATTGAGCTGAGTCCTTGCAATTGCCGTCTATCCTTGGGGGTGTGGCGGCCACAAGCCATCTGTTTACCTATTTTTTATATTGAATCCTTAAAGGAGTGCGGCACATGTCAAAAGGGCATTCGCTACAAGACCCTTACTTGAATACTTTACGTAAAGAGAAAGTTGGGGTGTCCATCTACCTGGTCAACGGTATCAAACTGCAAGGCACGATCGAGTCTTTCGACCAGTTCGTCATCCTGCTGAAAAACACCGTAAGCCAAATGGTCTACAAACACGCTATCTCTACAGTAGTGCCGGTTCGTCCAATTCGTCTGCCTAGCGCAACCGAATCCGAAACAGGTGATGCTGAGCCAGGTAACGCCTGATAGGAGTCTCCTTTGTTCTTTGAGCGCCACGGTGGTGGTGAACGAGTCATCCTCGTTCACTTGGATGGACAGGACCCTGAGGCGCGCGAAGACCCGCAGGAGTTTCAGGAATTGGCTAATTCGGCCGGCGCCGAGACCGTTGCGTTCTTTAACGTGCCGCGTCATCGGCCAACCGCCAAATTCCTGATTGGCAGCGGCAAGGTCGAGGAACTGCGCGACCTGGTCAAGGCCGAAGAGGCCGATCTGGTGATCTTCAATCACGTCCTCACGCCCAGTCAGGAACGTAACCTCGAACGTGTTTTCGAGTGTCGCGTGATCGACCGTACCGGTCTGATTCTCGATATTTTCGCCCAGCGCGCCCGTACCCATGAAGGCAAGCTCCAGGTAGAACTGGCCCAGCTTGATCACATGAGCACGCGGCTGGTTCGTGGCTGGACTCACCTTGAACGCCAGGGTGGCGGTATCGGCATGCGTGGCCCGGGAGAAACCCAACTGGAAACCGACCGCCGTTTGCTGCGGGTTCGGCTGCGACAGATCAAGGGCCGGCTGGAGAAGGTGCGCAGCCAGCGCGAACAGTCGCGGCGTGGTCGTTCGCGTGCGGATATCCCCACCGTGTCGCTGGTGGGCTATACCAACGCCGGTAAATCCACGCTGTTCAATAACGTGACGAAATCCGACGTCTACGCGGCTGACCAATTGTTTGCCACGCTGGACCCGACCCTGCGTCGTCTGGATCTGGACGATCTGGGGCCGATTGTCCTGGCGGACACTGTAGGTTTCATTCGTCACTTGCCCCACAAGCTGGTCGAGGCATTTCGGTCTACCCTCGAAGAGTCGAGCAACTCCGACCTGTTGTTGCACGTGATCGATGCGGCCGAACCCGATCGCATGTTGCAGATCGAGCAGGTGATGGTGGTGCTGGGCGAGATTGGTGCCCAGGACTTGCCGATCCTCGAGGTCTATAACAAACTCGATTTGCTTGAAGGCGTTGAGCCACAAATTCAGCGCGACGAAAACGGCAAACCCCAGCGGGTCTGGTTGTCGGCGCGTGATGGCACTGGTCTGGAATTGCTTGAGCAAGCCATTGCCGAATTACTTGGCAGTGATTTGTTTATCGGTACCCTGCGTTTGCCGCAACGATTCGCTCGACTGCGTGCGCAGTTTTTCGAACTCGGTGCGGTGCAAAAAGAAGAACACGACGAAGAAGGCATCAGTTTGCTGGCCGTTCGTTTGCCCCGGGTCGAGCTGAATCGACTGGTAAGCCGCGAAGGATTGCAGCCGATGGAATTCATCGAGCAACACACTTTGCAATAAAAGCCTGAGAAAGCGGTTGTGCCGTGGTGACAGGCATTCTGTAGCATTGGTCGGCGCGCCGTGGGTGCGTCTTTGCTTTATCAGATGGAGAGCGCTATGGCTTGGAATGAGCCGGGTGGCAACTCGAATAATCAGGATCCTTGGGGTGGCAAGCGTCGCAACAATGGCGACCGCAAGGGACCACCGGATCTCGACGAGGCCTTCCGAAAGCTGCAGGAAAGCCTGAACGGGTTGTTCGGTGGTGGTAAAAAACGTGGGGATGACGGCGGTGGGCCGGGCAAGAGTGGCGGCTTCGGCGGCCTGCTCGGCATTGGCCTGGTCGTGCTGGCAGCCGTGTGGTTGTACAGCGCGGTCTATGTTGTGGACGAGCAGGAGCAGGCTGTTGTGCTGCGCTTCGGCAAGTACTACGAAACCGTCGGCCCGGGTCTGAATATCTATTTCCCGCCGATCGACAAGAAGTACCTGGAAAACGTCACGCGTGAGCGTGCGTATACCAAGCAGGGTCAAATGCTGACTGAAGACGAAAACATCGTCGAAGTGCCGCTGACCGTGCAGTACAAGATCAGCAACCTGCAGGATTTCGTGCTGAGCGTCGATCAGCCGGAAATCAGTTTGCAGCAAGCGACTGACAGCGCCTTGCGCCATGTGGTGGGTTCCACCGCGATGGACCAGGTGCTGACTGAAGGTCGTGAATTAATGGCCAGCGAAATCAAGGAGCGGCTGCAGCGCTTCATGGATACCTATCGCACCGGTATCACCGTGACCCAGGTCAACGTACAGAGCGCAGCGGCACCGCGCGAAGTCCAGGAAGCCTTCGACGACGTGATCCGTGCCCGTGAAGACGAGCAGCGTTCGCGCAACCAGGCTGAAACCTACGCCAATGGCGTAGTGCCGGAAGCGCGGGGTCAGGCCCAGCGCATCCTTGAGAATGCCAACGGTTACCGTGACGAAACGGTATCGCGCGCCAAGGGTGAGGCGGATCGCTTCACCAAATTGGTGGCCGAGTACCGCAAGGCCCCTGAAGTCACCCGTCAGCGTTTATACCTGGACACTATGCAGGAAGTCTTCACCAACACCAGCAAGGTGCTCGTGACCGGCAACAAGAATGGCCAGAGCAATCTGCTGTACTTGCCGCTGGACAAGATGATTCAGAGCGGCTCTGGTGGTAATGCGCCGGTAGCCGGTTCCGCCGCTGCCAGTAGCAGCACGGATGTTGCGCCGCATCTCACTGACCCGCCGCAAACGCGTACAAGGGAGACCCGCTGATGAGCAATAAATCGCTGATCGCCCTGATTGTTGGCGTCGTTGTGGTACTGGTTGGCTGGAACTGCTTCTACATCGTCGCTCAGACCGAGCGTGCGGTGTTGCTGCAGTTCGGTCGCGTGGTCCAGGCCGATGTACAGCCTGGCCTGCATGTGAAAGTGCCTTACGTTAACCAGGTGCGTAAATTTGACGCACGCCTGATGACGCTGGATGCACCGACGCAACGCTTCCTGACGCTGGAAAAGAAAGCCGTGATGGTCGATGCCTACGCCAAGTGGCGGGTGAAGGACGCAGAGCGTTTCTACACCGCGACGTCCGGTCTCAAGCAAATCGCTGACGAGCGCCTATCCCGTCGTTTGGAGTCAGGCCTGCGTGACCAGTTCGGCAAGCGCACCTTGCACGAAGTAGTGTCGGGTGAGCGTGACGCGCTGATGGCGGATATCACCGCTTCGCTGAACAAGATGGCTGAAAAAGAGCTGGGCATCGAAGTTGTCGATGTTCGGGTCAAGACCATCGACCTGCCGAAGGAAGTGAACCGTAGCGTATTCGAGCGTATGAGCACCGAGCGTGAGCGTGAAGCTCGCGAGCACCGCGCCAAGGGTAACGAGCTGGCTGAAGGCATCCGCGCCGACGCCGATCGTCAACGCCGCGTGTTGCTGGCTGAAGCCTATCGTGAATCCGAAGAGATTCGCGGTGACGGTGATGCCCAGGCCGCCTCGATCTATTCCAAGGCCTACGGTCAGGATCAGGAGTTCTACGCGTTCTACCGTAGCCTGCGCGCCTACCGTGAAAGCTTCGCGAATAAATCCGACGTCATGGTCCTCGACCCAAGCAGTGACTTCTTCCACTACCTGGAAAAAGCCAAGCCTTGATACGGCGTTGACCCAAATCATTCCGCCGGGCGGCTAACGCCTCCGGCGGGGTGATCCTTTGGCAAAACGTGTGTATGATGCGGCAGCCGGGAAATTCCCGGCTTTTTTGCGTCTGCACGTTTGATTGCTGTTTTGGTGCAAGCGTACGAGTCGAAAGGCTCGACAGGTTTTTCGAGGAAAGTGGTTGGCGAAGCCGGTTGAAGGCTTTTCGCTCCGTTGCTCATGCGCGGAACAATCATTTTCTGCTTCACTCAAGGCTCGGCCGAGGGCTGGCTGGCCGCCCGGATATAGGGGAAGGCGTAATGGCAACGGTAGACCGCTGGCTGCTGCCAGATGGCATCGAAGAAGTACTGCCACCGGAAGCGGCGCGCATTGAAGTTGCGCGTCGCCAGGTGTTGGATCTGTTCCAGAGCTGGGGTTACGAGTTTGTCGTGACTCCCCATATCGAGTACCTGGAATCCCTGCTCACCGGTGCAGGCCAGGACCTGGATCTGCGTACCTTCAAGGTCATCGACCCTCAGTCGGGCCGGCAGATGGGGTTCCGCGC
Organism: Pseudomonas moorei; assembly: GCF_008801475.1. GTDB lineage: Bacteria > Pseudomonadota > Gammaproteobacteria > Pseudomonadales > Pseudomonadaceae > Aquipseudomonas > Aquipseudomonas moorei. The sequence goes on from NZ_VZPP01000005.1 coordinate 402,711, forward strand.
TGACATCACGCCACAGGTGGCGCGTATCGATGCGCATACCCTGCGTCGCGAAGGCCCGAGCCGTCTGTGCTATGCCGGCAGCGTGCTGCATGCTCAGCCACGCGCCTTGTCGTCCTCGCGCAGCCCGATCCAGCTGGGCGCCGAGTTGTATGGCGATGCCAGCCCGAGCAGCGATGTCGAAGTCATCAGCCTGATGCTGGCCATGCTGCAACTGGCCGATGTGCCGGACGTGCACATGGATCTCGGTCATGTCGGTATCTACCGCGGCCTGGCTCGCGCCGCCGGTTTGTCCGGTGAAGTTGAACAGCAGTTGTTCGACGCATTGCAGCGCAAGGCCATCGACGAGGTCATTACCTTGACCGAAGGTTTGCCTGCCGATCTGTCGGGCATGCTGCGGGCGTTGGTCGACCTGTGCGGCGGCCGTGAAGTATTGGCCGCTGCGCGCGAGCGTCTGGCCAAGGCCCCGGCGCCTGTTCTGGCCGCTCTGGACGATTTGCTGGCGATTGCCGAGCGGCTCTCCGTGCGTTTCCCGGAGTTGCCGCTGTACTTCGACCTGGGCGAACTGCGCGGTTATCACTACCACACGGGTGTGGTGTTTGCGGTATTCGTGCCGGGTGTTGGCCAGTCCATCGCCCAGGGCGGTCGTTACGACGACATCGGCGCCGATTTCGGTCGCGCCCGTCCGGCAACCGGCTTCTCCACCGATTTGAAAACCCTGGTGACCCTGGGGCGTGCTGAGATCGAGCTACCGTCTGGCGGTATCTGGATGCCTGACAGTACGGATGCGGCACTCTGGCAGCAGGTTTGCCAGTTGCGCAGTGAGGGTCAGCGTGTCGTTCAGGCCTTGCCTGGACAACCTTTGGCCGCCGCCCGTGAAGCGGACTGCGACCGGCAATTGATTCAGCAGAACGGGCTTTGGCAAGTATCGCCACTGGCTTCTTGAGTTTTCCTGCCGGCCACCGCCGGCACCAAGTTTGCGCGAATGAGGACAAGTGTTATGGGTAAGAATGTCGTAGTCCTGGGCACCCAATGGGGTGATGAGGGCAAAGGCAAGATCGTTGATCTGCTGACCGAACATGCTGCCGCCGTAGTGCGCTATCAGGGGGGGCACAACGCTGGCCACACCCTGGTGATCGACGGCGAAAAAACCGTCTTGCACCTGATCCCGTCGGGCGTGCTGCGCGAAGGCGTGCAGTGCCTGATCGGCAACGGCGTGGTGGTTGCACCTGACGCTCTGCTGCGGGAAATCAACAAGCTGGAAGAGAAAGGCGTGCCGGTGCGTGAGCGCCTGCGTATCAGCCCGTCCTGCCCGCTGATCCTGTCCTATCACGTAGCATTGGACCAGGCCCGTGAAAAGGCCCGTGGCGAGCTGAAGATCGGCACCACCGGTCGCGGCATCGGCCCGGCTTACGAAGACAAGGTTGCACGTCGTGGCCTGCGCATCGGTGACCTGTTCCACCGCGAGCGTTTCGCCGCCAAGCTGGGCGAGTTGCTGGACTACCACAACTTCGTACTGGTCAATTACTACAAAGAGCCTGCAATCGACTTCCAGAAGACTCTCGATGAGTGCATGGAATACGCCGAGCTGCTCAAGCCGATGATGCTGGACGTCACCGCCGAGCTGCACGCCCTGCGTCGCGCTGGCAAGGACATCATGTTCGAAGGCGCCCAGGGTTCGTTGCTGGACATCGACCACGGTACCTACCCGTACGTGACCAGCTCCAACACCACCGCTGGCGGCATCGCGACCGGTTCGGGTGTTGGTCCGATGTTCCTGGACTACATCCTCGGTATCACCAAGGCCTACACCACTCGCGTCGGTTCGGGTCCGTTCCCGACTGAGCTGTTCGACGACGTTGGTGCGTTCCTGGCCAAGCGTGGCCACGAGTTCGGTGCTACCACCGGCCGTGCCCGTCGTTGCGGCTGGTTCGATGCCGTCATCCTGCGTCGCGCTATCGACGTGAACAGCATCTCGGGCCTGTGCCTGACCAAGCTGGACGTGCTCGACGGCCTGGAAACCATCAATATCTGCGTTGGCTACAAAAACGCTGACGGTGCAGTGATCGACGCGCCAACCGACGCCGACAGCTACATCGGCCTGGAGCCGGTGTACGAAGAAATGCCAGGCTGGAGCGAATCGACCCTGGGTGCCAAGACCCTGGAAGAGCTGCCTCAGGCTGCACGCAACTACATCAAGCGTGTCGAAGAGTTGGTCGGCGCGCCGATCGACATTATTTCGACGGGCCCTGACCGCAACGAAACCATCGTTCTGCGTCATCCGTTCGCTTGATAAGTCATTGATGTGAAACACAAAGGGCCCATAATCTGGCCCTTTGTCGTTTTTGTCTGCTGAACGGCATGACCTTTGCTGCGAACATTGAAAAGAGCATCCTTTCAGGTGTGCTATCAATTTAATGGCGCCAAAGCAGAGGGATTCCTAGTGTCGGCCGTTCTCTCATTGTTACAAAGCCGTTTGTTGCGGCCAGTGTTCGTTACGCTTGGTATCGCCCTTTTGGTGCAAGTGCTGGTAGCTGTCGCTCTGACCCGGAGCACGGTGACTGCATTGGAAGCCGATCTCGGTATGCGCCTGGGTGCGGACAGTCAAAAACTTTCCGGTGAGCTTGAGCAGGCGGGGCGAGAAGTCACGTCGAGCCTCGATAACCTCTCCGCCAGTACCCGCCAGCGTCTTACCACCGGTTTGTCCTCGCGTCTGGAGGATGAGCAAGCGCAGTTGCGTGCGACGCTGGAAAAGGACCTGAAGGACTCCGCCAGCGACATGGCGCAGCTTCTAGCCTCAGTCGCCCCGCGCGCGATGTGGGATAACGACGTTCCGACCCTGTCCGAGTTTGCCCGAAGGGCCCAGCGCAATCCCAATGTACTGTTCGTGGTGTATGACGACGCCACGGGTCAGCATCTGACGCGCTACCTCAACCGGGAAAACCCGATCAACAAGGCGCTTCTGGAGAAAGGCCAGGGCGAGAGGGCGCTGGACAAAGTGCTGGATGCGGCGAAGAACGATCCTTCGGTCTTTTACATCGAAGCCTCGATCAACCCCAATGGTGTGGAAATCGGCAAGGTCCTGATGGGCGTCTCGACCGCGTCGGTGGAAGCCGACCTGGCGGCCCTCGACAAACGCTTCTCCGCATTGATCGCCAGCAGTGATCAATTGGTGGGTGACAGTCTCAAAGGTGCGGCAGCGGATAGCGCGGCAGCCATGCGTGCACGACTGCAATCGGCCCAGTCCACTGCGGCTGAAATGAAAGCCAATACCACCAACACCGTTCAGGAAGCGGCAGCAACCTTGCGCTGGCGCATCGGTGTCTGTCTGGCGGTGGTGGGCTTCGGTGTCCTGCTGTTGCTGGCAGTGGTGCTGGGGCGTCGAGTGGTCAACCGCTTGAAAATGCTGATTGTCGCCATGGATGACCTGGCGGCGGGCGAGGGTGATCTGACCAAGCGGGTACAGATCAGCAGCAAGGACGAGATCGGTGACATGGCCTCGGCGGTCAATCGCTTTGTTGATAAGTTGCAGCCGATCGTGCGCGAAGCGGGTGACGTGGCCCAGCGTACCGGCGTGGAAATCGGCGCCATGACCCTGCGTAATGCCGGGGCCGATGCGGCGGCAGGTATGCAGCGCGATGAGGTGGCCGAAAGTCTGCGTGCCTTGTCGCAAATGGCTGACGAGGCCCAGTCTGAAAGCAACGCCATGCAGGCAGCTTTGAAACAGGTCGTTGATATCCGTCAGGCCACCGACGAAAACACCCGCACCTCGGCGAAAGTCGGCAGCCTGATCGAAGCGTTGGCTGGTCAAGTCGAAACCGGGGCGCAGGTGATCGAGCGGCTTGCGCAGCAAAGTGAACAGATTGAGGTGGTGCTCACGGTGATTCACGGGATCGCCGAGCAAACCAACCTGCTGGCACTGAACGCGGCCATCGAAGCGGCGCGAGCCGGCGAGACCGGGCGCGGGTTCGCGGTGGTGGCGGACGAGGTGCGAGCGCTGGCGAGCAAGACGCAGAGCTCCACTGGCGATATCCAGGCGCACATTGTGGCGTTGCAGCAAGGCGCGCGTGAGGCGGTGGCGGCGATCGGTCAAGCTGGGCGTCAGGCGAACGAAGGTTTGCTGGTATTGCGTGACAGTGCGCGGCTGCAGCAGTCAGTGCAGGCTTCGGTGGAGCAGGTACATGCGGCGATCGGTCTGGCAACCCAGGCCGCCGCGCATCAAGCCCAGGGCGCGCAGGCTGTGCGTGGTCGGGTCGAAACCATTCACGCGCAGGCAGAGAAAGCGGCTCAGGCGGTGGTGGAGACCACAGCCAGCGGCAAGGTGCTGGACGGTTTGGCGGCGCAGTTGAAGGCGAGTCTGGGGCAGTTCAGGGCTTGATGTGTTGTCAGGGATGAGGCCGTCGCGGGCAAGTTCGCTCACGCAGTGACTCTGTTGTTCACAAAAATTGTGTTCGCAGAAAATTTCTGTGGGAGCGAGATTGCTCGCGATCGGCAAGAACGATAATGCGTTCTGTCTGTGAGAGAGCGCCGCCTTTAAATACACCGCGAGCAAGCTCGCTCCTACAGGGGGAGGGCGTGTTGATTTTCGAAAGCCAGAAACGCAAAAACCCGCTTTCGCGGGTTTTTGTGAAATCCAAGGCCGTAACCTTGAATTTGAATTGGTGCCCAGAAGAAGACTCGAACTTCCACGGCCGTAAAGCCACCAGCACCTGAAGCTGGCGTGTCTACCAATTTCACCATCTGGGCATTCATCTTCAGCGTTGCCGCTGTTGATGTGGCGCACTATACGGAGAGCAATTTGATCTGTAAACCCCTGATTTAAAATTAATAAATCAACGGCCTGAAATGCAAAAACCCGCTTTCGCGGGTTTTTGTGTGAGCCTTGAAATTGATCTAATCTCAAGCTCGAAATTGGTGCCCAGAAGAAGACTCGAACTTCCACGGCCGTAAGGCCACCAGCACCTGAAGCTGGCGTGTCTACCAATTTCACCATCTGGGCAGTATCGGCAACGTTGTCCGTCGTCGATGGCGCGCACTATACGGAGCGTCTTTTTAACTGTAAACCCCTGGAATCAAAAAAACCTGAAAAAATTCACCGGCGGTCTTCAAACCGGCTTTGTGACGTCGATAAAGGGCTTTAGAAGGGCCGTCATAGCTTGAAATTTCCCGTTTCATTACGCCTATGCCAAACTAACCCGTATATAGACAAGGTGAAAACTCTCTAATGGCCGATTGGCAGTCCCTCGATCCCGAGGCCGCTCGTGAAGCGGAAAAATATGAAAACCCTATTCCTAGCCGCGAACTGATCCTTCAGCATCTTGCTGATCGAGGTTCGCCTGCTAACCGCGAGCAATTGGTCGAAGAGTTTGGTCTGACCACAGAAGACCAGATCGAAGCTCTGCGCCGCCGCCTGCGCGCCATGGAGCGCGATGCTCAACTCATCTATACCCGTCGCGGCACTTATGCGCCGGTAGACAAGCTCGACCTGATCCTGGGCCGCATCAGCGGTCACCGTGACGGTTTTGGCTTCCTGGTTCCGGACGATGGCAGTGACGACCTGTTCATGAGTCCGGCGCAAATGCGCCTGGTGTTCGATGGTGACCGTGCCCTGGCCCGCGTTTCCGGCCTCGACCGTCGCGGTCGTCGCGAAGGCATGATCGTCGAAGTGGTGTCCCGTGCTCACGAGAGTATTGTCGGTCGCTATTTCGAAGAGGGCGGTATCGGTTTCGTGGTTGCCGACAATCCGAAGATCCAGCAAGAAGTGCTGGTGACGCCGGGTCGCAACGCCAACGCCCAGATCGGTCAGTTTGTCGAAGTGAAGATCACTCACTGGCCGACACCACGATTCCAGCCCCAGGGCGATGTGGTTGAAGTCGTGGGTAACTACATGGCGCCGGGCATGGAGATCGATGTCGCGCTGCGTACTTACGACATCCCTCACGTCTGGCCTGAGGCGGTGCTCAACGAAGCGGCCAAGCTCAAGCCCGAAGTCGAAGAAAAGGACAAAGAGAAACGCATCGACCTGCGCCATCTGCCGTTCGTCACCATCGACGGCGAAGATGCCCGTGACTTCGATGACGCGGTCTATTGCGAAGCCCGTAAGGGCAAGTTGCGGCTGTTCTCGGGTGGCTGGAAGTTGTACGTGGCGATTGCCGACGTATCCAGCTACGTGAAACTCGGTTCGGCGCTGGATGCCGAAGCCCAGGTGCGCGGCAACTCGGTGTACTTCCCCGAGCGCGTGATCCCGATGCTGCCTGAGCAGCTGTCCAACGGCCTGTGCTCGCTGAACCCGCAGGTCGATCGCCTGGCCATGGTTTGCGAGATGACCATCTCCAAAACCGGTGAAATGACCGACTACTGCTTCTACGAAGCGGTGATCCACTCCCATGCGCGCCTGACTTACAACAAAGTCAGCGCCATGCTCGAAACGCCGAAAGCCACCGAAGCGCGCAAGCTGCGTGGCGAGTACACCGACGTCGTGCCGCACCTCAAGCAGCTGTACTCGCTGTACAAGGTGCTGCTGGCGGCCCGTCATGTGCGCGGTGCGATCGATTTTGAAACCCAGGAAACCCGGATCATCTTCGGCTCCGAGCGCAAGATTGCGGAAATTCGCCCGACCGTGCGCAACGATGCCCACAAGCTGATCGAGGAATGCATGCTGGCAGCCAACGTGGCTACCGCCGAATTTCTGAAAAAGCATGAAATTCCTGCGCTGTACCGCGTCCACGACGGCCCGCCACCGGAGCGCCTGGAAAAACTGCGCGCTTTCCTCGGTGAGCTCGGCCTGTCCCTGCACAAAGGCAAGGACGGTCCGTCGCCGAAGGATTACCAGGCATTGCTGGCCGGGATCAAGGATCGTCCGGATTTCCACCTGATCCAGACTGTCATGCTGCGTTCGTTGAGCCAGGCGGTGTATAGCGCTGATAACCAGGGCCACTTCGGTCTGAATTACGAGGCTTACACCCACTTCACCTCGCCGATCCGCCGCTATCCGGACTTGCTGACTCACCGTGCAATCCGCAGCGTCATCCATTCGAAACAGGACACCCCGCACGTTCGTCGTGCTGGCGCGATGACCATTCCGAAAGCGCGTATCTATCCATACGACGAAGCGGCCCTGGAGCAGCTCGGCGAGCAGTGCTCGATGAGCGAGCGCCGCGCCGACGAGGCGACCCGCGATGTCGTGAACTGGCTCAAGTGCGAGTTCATGAAAGACCGCGTGGGCGAATCGTTCCCGGGTGTAATCACCGCCGTAACCGGTTTCGGTCTGTTCGTCGAACTGACCGACATCTACGTCGAAGGCCTGGTGCACGTCACCGCGCTGCCTGGCGATTACTACCACTTCGATCCTGTGCATCACCGCCTGGCCGGTGAGCGTACCGGTCGCAGCTTCCGTCTGGGTGACACTGTTGAAGTGCGGGTCATGCGCGTCGATCTCGACGAACGCAAGATCGATTTCGAGATGGCCGAAAAAACCATCAGCGCGCCGATCGGTCGTAAAAAGCGCGGTACGGAAACCGCAGCGCCCGCAGCGTCTTCTGCAAAAGCAGCCGCAGAGCCGGCACCGGCGAAAACCGGTCGTCGTCCTGCCAAGGAAAAGGTTGTAGAGGCCTATCGCCCAAGCGATGCCGCGGCGAAAAACGCCGAAGTGCGCAAGAGCCGTGAACTGAAGAAGGCCCTGCTGGCCGACGCGAAAGGCGGCGGTAAAGCGGCGTCTGCGGGAAAGACCGGACGGTCGGCGCCTGACAAGGCTCCCGGCGGAAAACCAGCCAAACCGAGTAAACATCGTAAAGGTCCGCCAAAAGCGGGCTCGGCCCCAGGCAAAAGTGGCGGGGCGCGTAAACCTAAGGCCAAGTCATGAGTCAGTTGGAGAAAATCTACGGCGTGCATGCTGTAGAAGCGTTGCTGCGTCACCATCCGAAACGCGTCAAGCAGATCTGGCTGGCCGAAGGCCGCAATGATCCTCGGGTGCAGACGCTGATCGAACTGGCCAACGAGAATCGTGTCCAGGTCGGGCAGGCTGAGCGTCGTGAAATGGACGCCTGGGTCGAAGGTGTACACCAGGGCGTGGTCGCGGACGTGAGTCCGAGCCAGGTCTGGGGTGAGGCGATGCTCGACGAACTGCTTGATCGCACCGAAGGCGCACCGCTGTTGCTGGTGCTCGACGGCGTGACCGATCCGCATAATCTTGGTGCCTGCCTGCGTTCTGCCGATGCGGCTGGTGCGCTGGCGGTGATCGTTCCGAAGGACAAGTCGGCGACCCTGACGCCGGTTGTACGAAAAATCGCCTGCGGCGCTGCGGAAGTGATTCCTCTGGTCGCCGTGACCAACCTGGCTCGCACCCTGGAGAAACTCCAGCAGCGTGGCTTGTGGGTCGTCGGCACGGCAGGGGAGGCTGAAGTCAGTCTGTATGACCAGGACCTGACCGGCCCCACCATCCTGATCATGGGTGCCGAAGGCAAGGGCATGCGCCGCCTGACTCGCGAGCATTGCGACTACCTGGTGAATTTGCCGATGGCGGGTAGCGTCAGCAGTCTCAACGTTTCCGTGGCGACCGGCGTATGCCTGTTCGAAGCCCAGCGTCAGCGTAGGGTCAAGGCTGCGGCTACCGCCAAGAAGTCCTGATCTGGTTGCAATTCCTGTGGGAGCGAGCTTGCTCGCGATAGCGATGTAACATTCGGTATCAATGTTGAATGTTGCGTCCTCATCGCGAGCAGGCTCGCTCCCACAATGGTTTGTGGCCGACCAAAGAATGGCGGGCGAACGAACTGTTCAAATAATCACCAATTACCTTGCGCCTCCTTCGCCCCTTCTCTACAATTGCGCCCCTTGCTGCGATGGCAGGCACGCATGTGTCTAGCGTCCACAAGTCCATAAGTGTCATTCACTCCTTGTCTGACCGCTTTTGAGCGGCAGGCTACAACCCGTAAGGAGCATTCATGCGTCATTACGAAATCATCTTTTTGGTCCACCCGGATCAAAGCGAGCAAGTCGGCGGCATGGTTGAGCGTTACACCAAGCTGATCGAAGAAGACGGCGGCAAAATCCACCGTCTGGAAGATTGGGGCCGTCGTCAACTGGCCTACGCAATCAACAATGTTCACAAGGCTCACTACGTGATGCTGAACGTTGAGTGCACTGGCAAGGCCCTGGCCGAGCTGGAAGACAACTTCCGCTACAACGATGCAGTGATCCGTAACCTGGTCATCCGTCGCGAAGAAGCCGTTACCGGCCAATCCGAGATGCTCAAGGCTGAAGAAAACCGCAGTGAGCGCCGTGAGCGTCGCGACCGTCCTGAGCACTCCGACGCTGAAGGCGTTGACAGTGATGACAGCGACAACAGCGATAACGCTGACGAGTAATCCACGGACCTTTTAAGGAGCCTATCAAATGGCACGTTTCTTCCGTCGTCGTAAATTCTGCCGCTTCACCGCTGAAGACGTGAAAGAGATCGATTACAAAGATCTCAACACTCTGAAAGCCTACGTATCCGAGACCGGCAAAATCGTTCCAAGCCGTATCACCGGTACCAAAGCTCGTTATCAGCGTCAGCTGGCCACCGCTATCAAGCGCGCCCGCTTCCTGGCCCTGCTGGCCTACACCGACAGCCACGGCCGCTGAGACCGGGCAGTCGACACGTAGCAAAGGATTGAATGTATGCGTGCCTTAGCTGAGTTCATCATGCGGGGCCGTATGCAGGCCACTCTGGTAGTGGCCGGATGCGCGGCATTGCCGTTGTTGTATTGGTTGGGTGCTGCCGCCGGATGCCTTGTGCTCCTGCGGCGCGGAATGAGGGACGCCCTGGGCGTTCTTGCTCTGGGATTGCTGCCGGCGTTGATCTGGTGGCTTAAATTCGATGATCCAAGGGCACTTCTGGTGCTGCTGGGGTCTTCGGGCCTTGCGTTGGTTTTGCGCGCAAGCGAGTCCTGGAACCGCGTGCTGCTGGTCAGCATAGCGATGGGGTTGGTGTTTTCAGTGGTGCTGGGGACGGTGTTCAGTTCCCAAATCGAAATGCTGGCGCAGGATCTGATAAAAATCCTGCCGCTGGCACTCGGTGACCTCTACCAGAAGATGTCGGTAGAAGAGCAAGCGCGATTCGCGTCCCTGATTGCACCGATCCTGACCGGCCTGATTGCGGCCTTGTTGCAAATCGTCAGTGTGCTGAGCCTGATTATCGGGCGCTACTGGCAGGCGTTGTTGTACAACCCGGGTGGTTTTGGTCGCGAGTTTCGCGTCATCCGAATCCCGCTTGGACCAGCGATGTTGTTGCTGGCGTTAATGCTTCTGGGGCCCAACTTCGGTCCGCAGATGGCCATGTTGACGCCGTTGTGCAGCGTACCGCTGGTTTTCGCCGGGCTGGCCCTGATTCACGGGCTGGTGGCGCAAAAGCGACTGGCCAGGTTCTGGCTGGTGGGGTTGTACGTCACGCTGTTGCTGTTCATGCAGCTGATCTATCCGTTGCTGGTGGTCCTGGCCATCGTCGACAGCCTGATTGATTTTCGCGGTCGTCTGGCGCCGAAAGACGCCGATAACGCGAACGGTGAAGGTTAAAAGTTAAGAGGATTTTCACATGCAACTGATCCTTCTGGAAAAAGTCACCAACCTGGGCAACCTGGGTGACAAAGTGAACGTTAAGGCTGGTTACGGTCGTAACTACCTGCTGCCTTACGGCAAAGCTACCGCTGCGACCCCAGCCAACCTGGCTGCGTTCGAAGAGCGTCGCGCTGAGCTGGAAAAAGCTGCAGCAGACCGTAAAGCATCGGCTGAAAGCCGCGCTGCCCAACTGGCTGAGCTGGAAGTGACTATCACTGCCACCGCTGGTGACGAAGGCAAGCTGTTCGGTTCGATCGGTACTCACGACATCGCTGATGCACTGACCGCCTCTGGCGTTGAAGTTGCAAAAAGCGAAGTTCGTCTGCCGAACGGCACCATCCGCAACGTAGGTGAATTCGACGTAGCCGTGCACCTGCACGCCGAAGTTGAAGCCACCGTACGCGTTGTCGTGGTAGCAGCTTAAGCAGTACTTGTCGGCTGGCACCCTCGGGTGCTTGCCGGTAACATCGGGCACGATCCTGTTTACAGGTCGTGCCCTTTGTCTTTCTGGCAGTTCCGTTTTTTAATCCCAGCTTCTCCAAAAAATACCAAGTGGCCATGAACGAAATCTCCGCTCCTGAGCAATACGATCTGCAAACCGCCGCGCTGAAGGTGCCGCCGCATTCCATCGAAGCCGAACAGGCTGTACTCGGTGGTCTGATGCTGGACAACAACGCCTGGGAGCGTGTGCTTGATCAAGTCTCCGACGGTGATTTCTATCGACATGACCACCGCCTGATCTTCCGTGCGATCGCCAAACTGGCCGATCAGAACTCGCCGATCGACGTCGTGACCCTGGCCGAGCAATTGGACAAGGAAGGTCAGACGTCGCAAGTCGGCGGCCTTGGGTACCTCGGCGAACTGGCGAAAAACACGCCGTCCGTCGCCAACATCAAGGCCTATGCGCAAATCGTTCGCCAGCGCGCGACGCTGCGCCAACTGATCGGCATCAGCACCGAAATCGCCGACAGCGCCTTCAACCCGGAAGGGCGTACGGCTGAAGAAATCCTCGATGAAGCTGAACGGCAGATCTTCCAGATCGCCGAGGCCCGCCCAAAAACCGGCGGCCCGGTGGGTGTGAACGAACTGCTGACCAAGGCCATTGACCGCATCGATACCCTGTTCAACACCGACAACGCCATCACCGGCCTGTCCACCGGCTACACCGACCTCGACGAGAAAACCAGCGGCCTGCAACCGGCTGACCTGATCATTGTCGCCGGCCGTCCATCCATGGGTAAAACCACCTTTGCGATGAACTTGGTGGAAAACGCCGTTCTGCGCAGCGAGAAAGCGGTTCTGGTTTACTCGCTGGAGATGCCAGGCGAATCGCTGATCATGCGTATGTTGTCGTCCCTGGGACGCATCGACCAGACCAAGGTCCGTTCGGGTCAGTTGGAAGACGACGATTGGCCGCGCCTGACCTCGGCGGTCAACCTGCTCAACGACCGCAAGTTGTTCATCGACGATACCGCCGGTATCAGCCCGTCGGAAATGCGCGCCCGGACCCGGCGTCTGGTGCGTGAGCACGGTGAAATCGGCCTGATCATGATCGACTACCTGCAATTGATGCAGATCCCTGGTTCGAGTGGCGACAACCGGACCAACGAGATTTCCGAAATCTCCCGGTCCCTGAAAGCCCTGGCCAAGGAATTCAACTGTCCGGTGGTGGCATTGTCCCAGCTCAACCGTTCCCTGGAACAGCGGCCGAACAAACGCCCGGTGAACTCCGACTTGCGGGAATCCGGAGCGATCGAGCAGGACGCCGACGTCATCATGTTCGTGTATCGCGACGAGGTGTACCACCCGGAAACCGAGCACAAAGGCATCGCCGAAATCATCATCGGCAAGCAGCGGAACGGGCCGATCGGTTTTATCCGCCTGGCGTTCATCGGCAAGTACACCCGGTTCGAGAACCTAGCACCGGGTAGCTATAACTTCGATGACGACGAGTAATTCAGCGTCTTGAAGGGCCCCATCGCTGGCAAGCCCACACAGGGCTGATGCGATCCCTGTGGGAGCTGGCTTGCCAGCGATAGACGCGCCGCAATTTCCGACCATAGCCGTCGGAATTGGTCAAAATTTGTGCTATATTCCGCGCCCGCGAAATTCAATGAAAGCCAACACCGGTTATCGACATGCAAGCAGCCAAGCCGTTATTTGACTATCCCAAGTACTGGGCCGAATGTTTCGGGCCAGCGCCATTCCTGCCGATGAGCAGGGAGGAGATGGATCAGCTTGGCTGGGATTCCTGCGACATCATCATCGTTACCGGTGATGCCTACGTCGATCACCCGTCGTTCGGCATGGCGATCATTGGCCGGCTGCTGGAGTCCCAGGGCTTCCGCGTCGGGATCATTGCCCAGCCAAACTGGCAGTCCAAAGACGACTTCATGAAGCTTGGCGAGCCGAACCTGTTCTTCGGTGTCGCGGCCGGCAACATGGACTCGATGATCAACCGCTACACCGCCGACAAGAAAATCCGTTCCGATGATGCCTACACGCCGGGTGGCCTGGCGGGCAAGCGGCCGGACCGCGCGAGCCTGGTTTACAGCCAGCGCTGCAAGGAAGCCTATAAGCATGTGCCCATCGTGCTCGGCGGCATCGAAGCGTCCCTGCGCCGCATCGCGCATTACGATTACTGGCAGGACCGCGTTCGCAACTCGATCCTGATTGACGCCAGCGCCGACATCCTGCTCTACGGCAACGCCGAGCGTGCCATTGTCGAAGTCGCCCAGCGCCTGTCCTACGGTCACAAGATCGAAGACATCACCGATGTGCGCGGCACCGCGTTTATCCGTCGCGATACGCCTAAAGACTGGTACGAAGTCGACTCCACGCGCATCGACCGTCCGGGCAAGATCGACAAGATCATCAACCCGTACGTGAACACCCAGGACACCCAGGCCTGCGCCATCGAGCAGGAAAAAGGTCCGGTTGAGGATCCGCAGGAAGCCAAGGTCGTGCAGATCCTGGCAAGCCCCAAGATGACCCGCGACAAGACCGTGATTCGTCTGCCGTCGGTGGAAAAGGTCCGCAACGACGCGGTGCTCTATGCCCACGCCAACCGCGTGCTGCACCTGGAAACCAACCCGGGCAACGCCCGTGCCCTGGTCCAGAAGCACGGCGAGGTGGACGTATGGTTCAACCCGCCACCGATTCCGATGACCACCGAAGAAATGGACTACGTGTTCGGCATGCCTTATCAGCGCATTCCGCACCCGGCCTATGGCAAGGAGAAAATCCCGGCCTACGAGATGATCCGCTTCTCGGTGAACATCATGCGTGGCTGCTTCGGGGGCTGCACGTTCTGCTCGATCACCGAGCATGAAGGCCGGATCATCCAGAACCGTTCCGAAGAGTCGATCATTCGCGAAATCGAAGAAATTCGCGACAAGGTTCCCGGTTTTACCGGCGTCATCTCCGACCTTGGCGGCCCGACCGCGAACATGTACCGCATCGCCTGCAAAACGCCGGAAATCGAATCCGCGTGCCGCAAGCCGTCGTGCGTGTTCCCTGGTATCTGCCCGAACCTGAACACCGACCACTCGTCGCTGATTCAGCTGTATCGCAGTGCCCGTGCCTTGCCGGGTGTGAAGAAAATCCTGATCGCTTCCGGCCTGCGTTACGACCTCGCGGTCGAGTCGCCGGAATACGTCAAAGAGCTGGTGACCCACCACGTCGGCGGTTACCTGAAGATCGCCCCGGAACACACCGAGGAAGGTCCGCTCAACCAGATGATGAAACCGGGCATCGGCAGCTATGACAAGTTCAAGCGCATGTTCGAGAAGTACTCCAAGGAAGCCGGCAAAGAGCAGTACCTGATTCCGTACTTCATCGCCGCTCACCCGGGCACCACCGACGAAGACATGATGAACCTGGCCCTGTGGCTCAAGGGCAACGGTTTCCGTGCCGACCAGGTGCAGGCGTTCTACCCGTCGCCGATGGCCACCGCCACCGCGATGTACCACTCGGGCAAGAACCCGCTGCGCAAGGTCACCTACAAGTCTGATGCAGTGACCATCGTCAAGAGCGAAGAGCAGCGCCGCCTGCACAAGGCCTTCCTGCGCTACCACGACCCGAAAGGCTGGCCGATGCTGCGTGAAGCGTTGATCCGCATGGGCCGCAGTGACCTGATCGGGCCGGGCAAGAACCAGTTGATCCCGTTGCACCAGCCGTCCACCGACAGCTACCAGAGTGCTCGTCGCAAGAACTCGACGCCGGCCGGCAGCCATAAAGTGGGCAAGGAAACGACCAAAATCCTGACCCAGCACACCGGCCTGCCACCCCGCGCCAGCGACGGTGGCAACCCGTGGGACAAGCGTGAACAGGCCAAGGCTGCGGCATTCGCCCGTAACCAGCAGGCGGCCAAGGAGCGCAAGGATGCGGCCAAAGGCAAAGGGCCGAAACCGGCTCGCAAGCCGGTCGTACCGCGCTAAATCGCGCTTGGGCTCAACAAAACGCCAACCTTCGGGTTGGCGTTTTGCATTTCTGAGCCGCGGAACATCAGCACATTGGGCCCAAAGAGGCCGCTGCTGGTGGTGAATCTGCCGCGCAACGCCACATTTAAGTGCAACGGCCCCAAACCAATTTCCCGCCTCGCCCGATTTTGGTGCTGTACTGCCTCCAGTAACCGGAGAAAGCGCCAGCACTGCTGGGTGGCATAAGTCTTGCGCGCTTTCACATACGCTTAGGGCTCGCAGGAGGCACGCCGTGTCGATTCATGTCGCATTGCATCACGTTACGCATTACCGCTACGACCGTGCCGTTGAGCTCGGTCCGCAGATCGTTCGCCTGCGCCCGGCCGCCCACAGTCGCACGCGGATTCTGTCCTATGCGCTGAAGGTTTCGCCCGAGCAACACTTCATCAACTGGCAGCAGGACCCGCAGGGCAATTACCTGGCGCGGTTGGTGTTCCCGAAAAAAACCGAAGAGCTGCGGATCGAAGTCGACCTGGTGGCGGAAATGGCGGTGTTCAATCCGTTCGATTTCTTCCTTGAGCCCTACGCGGAAAAAATTCCGTTCGCCTATGCCGCCGATGAGCGCAAGGAACTGGCGCCCTACCTGGAAACCCTGCCGCTGACGCCGAAGTTCAAGGCGTATCTGGATGGCATCGACCGCACACCTTTACCGGCTGTGGATTTCCTTGTCGCGCTCAATCAGCGCCTGAGCGAAGACATCGGCTACCTGATCCGCATGGAACCGGGCGTGCAAACGCCCGAGCACACCCTTGAACACGCCTCCGGGTCCTGCCGCGATTCCGCGTGGTTGCTGGTGCAACTGCTGCGAAATCTCGGACTGGCCGCGCGTTTTGTCTCCGGCTACCTGATCCAACTGACGGCCGACGTCAAAAGCCTCGACGGTCCCTCGGGCACGGATGTGGACTTCACAGACCTGCATGCCTGGTGCGAGGTGTATTTGCCCGGCGCCGGCTGGATCGGCCTGGATGCGACCTCCGGGCTGTTTGCCAGTGAAGGCCATATTCCCTTGGCTTGTAGTCCCGATCCGTCCTCTGCGGCACCGATCAGTGGCCTGGTGGAGCCGTGCGAGTGCCAATTCAGCCACGAAATGTCCGTGGAGCGGATTTGGGAGGCGCCTCGGGTCACAAAGCCCTACACCGAAGAGCAATGGCTGGCGATTCAGAGTTTGGGTCGGCAGATCGATGCTGACCTGCTGGATGGCGATGTACGCCTGACCATGGGCGGTGAGCCGACATTCGTGTCCATCGATGACCCGGACGGTGCCGAGTGGAACACCGCGGCGTTGGGGCCGGACAAGCGTCGCCTGTCTGCCGAGCTGTTCCAGCGCATGCGTCAGCATTACGCGCCCAAAGGCCTGGTGCACTTTGGCCAGGGCAAGTGGTATCCGGGTGAGCAACTGCCGCGCTGGTCGCTCAACTGCTACTGGCGCCGCGACGGGGTGCCGATCTGGCACAACGCGGCGCTGATCGCCGACGAGCAGCAAGACTTTGGCGCCGATGGCGAGTTGGCCGGACGATTTCTGGCGAGTGTCGCCGAGCGCCTGAAAATTCCGACACGTTTTGTGTTCCCTGCTTACGAAGACAATTTCTATTACCTCTGGCGCGAAGGCACCTTGCCGCAGAACGTCAGCGCCGAAGACTCACGTATCGAGGAGCCGCTGGAGCGTGCGCGACTGCGTAAAGTCTTCAGTCAGGGTCTGGATAAGGTGATTGGCCAGGTCCTGCCGCTGGCACGGACCGTCAAGGGGGATCAGTGGCAGAGCGGGCGCTGGTACTTGCGCGACGAGCACTGTCGTTTGGTGCCGGGAGATTCGCCGCTGGGCTATCGTCTGCCCCTCGGCTCACAGCCCTGGGTGAAAGCCGCGGAGTACCCGTTCATTCATCCGCAGGACCCGAACCAGGATTTCCCGGCATTACCCGACACCGCGCAGCTTCAGAGCCAAGACTCCGCTGCCATTGCTGAAGATCGCGCACCGAAAATCGATGAATCCGCCGACTGGCTGACCCGCACCGCATTCTGCGCCGAGGCGCGGGAAGGTCGGTTGTACCTGTTCATGCCGCCGCTGGAACGGGTTGAGGACTACCTCGAACTGGTCGCCGCGATTGAAGCCACCGCGCAAGAGCTGCGTTGCCCGGTATTGCTGGAAGGCTATGAACCACCGAGTGATCCGCGTTTGAGCAACTTCCGCATCACGCCGGACCCGGGGGTCATCGAGGTCAACGTGCAGCCGTCCGCCACTTGGGATGAATTGGTTGAACGCACCGAATTCCTTTACGAAGAGGCGCGACAAACCCGACTCACCACCGAGAAATTTCTGATCGATGGCCGGCACACGGGCACCGGTGGCGGTAACCATTTCGTACTGGGTGGCGCGACGCCGGCCGACTCACCGTTCCTGCGGCGTCCGGATCTGCTGCGCAGCCTGATCAGCTACTGGCATAACCACCCGTCCTTGTCGTACCTGTTTTCCGGGCTGTTCATCGGCCCGACTTCGCAGGCGCCACGGGTCGATGAAGCGCGCAACGATGCCCTGTATGAGCTGGAAATCGCCTTCGCCCAAATGCCGCAACCCGGCGAGGAATGCGCGCCGTGGCTGGTCGACCGGTTGCTGCGCAATCTGTTGATCGACGTGACGGGCAACACTCACCGCGCCGAGTTCTGCATCGACAAGCTTTACTCGCCGGACGGCGCCACGGGGCGCTTGGGCTTGCTCGAGTTGCGGGCCTTTGAAATGCCGCCCCACGCGCGCATGAGCCTGGCTCAACAGCTGTTGCTGCGGGCGTTGGTCGCACGTTTCTGGCGTGAACCCTATGCGCCGCCGAAACTGGCGCGCTGGGGCACTGAGCTGCACGACCGGTTCCTGTTGCCGCACTTTATCGAGCAGGATTTCGCCGACGTCATCGTCGACCTCAACGCCGCCGGTTATCCGGTGCGGGCCGAGTGGTTTGCCGCGCATCTGGAGTTCCGCTTTCCCAAGGTCGGCGATTACGCCGTCAGTGGCATTGCGCTGGAACTGCGCCAGGCGCTTGAGCCGTGGCATGTATTGGGCGAGGAGGGCGCGGTCGGTGGCACGGTGCGCTACGTGGATTCTTCCCTGGAGCGTCTGCAAGTCAAACTCAACGGCTTGCCGCCACAGCGTTATTTACTGACCTGCAACGGCATTCCGGTGCCGCTGCAGCCCACCGGGCGCGTCGGTGAGTTTGTCGCCGGGGTGCGTTTTCGCGCATGGCAACCGGCCAACTGTCTGCAACCGACCATTGCCGTGCATGCGCCGCTGGTGTTCGACCTGCTCGACACCTGGATGGGGCGTTCGCTGGGCGGCTGCCAATATCACGTGGCCCATCCGGGCGGGCGTAACTACGACAGCTTGCCGGTCAATGCCAACGAGGCCGAGAGCCGGCGGATGGCGCGTTTCTTCCGGATCGGGCACACGCCAGGGAAGATTCCTGTACCGATTGCGCAAATCAACGACGAGCTGCCACTGACGCTTGATTTACGACGTTTCTAAGCCGTATGCGACGCCCGGATCTTTCGTCTATCCGGGCGTCATGAGCCTACGTTAGTCTGACTGTTCACTGCTGTCTGCCGAGCTTTCCATGCCTGACCTGCTAGACCGCTACCCGCTGACAGCGGGTTCTTATCACGAACTGCTCGACGACAGTGGCGCCGTACGTGCGCACTGGCGCCGGCTGTTCGACCAATTGCAGCGCAGCACGCCAGCGCAGCTGATGCAGCGCCAGGCATTGCTGACCCGGCAGATTCAGGAAAACGGCGTCACCTATAACGTTTACGCCGACCCCAAGGGTGCCGATCGTCCCTGGGAGCTGGACCTGCTGCCCCATGTGATTGCTGCCGATGAGTGGGGGCAGCTGTCAGCCGGCATCGCCCAACGGGCCCGATTGCTCAATGCCGTGCTGGCCGACCTGTACGGCCCGCAACGCTTGATCGCCGAAGGCTTACTGCCAGCCGAGCTGGTGTTCGGTCACAACAACTTCCTGTGGCCCTGTCAGGGTATCAATCCGCCTGAAGGGGCCTTTCTGCATCTGTATGCGGTGGACCTGGCACGCACTCCCGATGGTCGCTGGTGGGTGACGGCGGACCGTACGCAAGCCCCGTCCGGAGCCGGTTACGCGCTGGAGAACCGCACCATCGTGTCCCGCGCCTTTCCCGAGTTGTACCGCGATTTGAAGGTGCAGCATCTGGCCGGATTCTTCCGCACGCTTCAGGAAACCCTGGCGCGCCAGGCGCCGAGCGATGAAGAGGTGCCGCTGGTGGTGTTGCTGACCCCGGGTCGCTTCAACGAAAGCTATTTCGAACATCTGTACCTGGCACGTCAGCTCGGTTACCCGCTGGTGGAGGGCGGCGACCTGACGGTGCGCGACGCGACGGTCTATCTGAAAACCCTCAGTGGCCTGCGCCGGGTCCACGCGATCATGCGCCGGCTCGATGACGACTTCTGCGACCCGTTGGAGCTGCGTACGGATTCTGCTCTGGGAGTGCCCGGCTTGCTCGAAGCCGTGCGCCAGGGGCGGGTCTTGGTGGCCAATGCCCTCGGCAGCGGCGTACTTGAATCGCCGGGACTGTTGGGGTTCCTGCCGAAGATCAACCAGTTTCTGTTTGGTGAAGAGCTGATTTTGCCGTCCATCGCCACCTGGTGGTGCGGCGAAGCGCCCGTGCTGGCGCAGGCCCTGGAAAAATTGCCGGAATTGCTGATAAAGCCGGCATTCCCGTCCCAGAGCTTTGCACCGGTATTTGGCCGTGATCTGAGCGAAAAAAAGCGGCAATCGCTCGCTGAGCGCATGCAGGCGCGTCCTTACGCCTATGTTGCGCAAGAACTTGCTCAGCTCTCCCAGGCGCCGATCTGGCAGGCCGAAGACGGTCAGCTGCAACCCCGGGCCATCGGCATGCGTGTGTACGCCGTGGCCAGTCGCGACGGTTACCGGGTCCTGCCCGGTGGTTTGACCCGTGTCGCCGCTGAAGCAGACGCTGAAGTGGTGTCGATGCAGCGCGGTGGGGCGAGCAAGGACACTTGGGTGCTGGGCGACCGCCCGC
Source organism: Pseudomonas moorei (assembly GCF_008801475.1). GTDB lineage: Bacteria > Pseudomonadota > Gammaproteobacteria > Pseudomonadales > Pseudomonadaceae > Aquipseudomonas > Aquipseudomonas moorei. Next base: position 422,834 of record NZ_VZPP01000005.1, read on the forward strand.
CGAGCGGCGAGCAATGGAAAGCCCGGCGCAGCATCGGCGTGCATGATCTGGTGCGACGCGACCCATATCTGCCGTCGCGAGTGGTGGAAAACCTGTTCTGGTTCGGCCGCTACTGCGAGCGTTGCGACGACAGTGCGCGGTTGCTGCGGATCATGTTGGCGCGTTATGTCGACGGCGATGACCCGCAGGCGCTGGACGCGGCGGTCGATCTCGGCGAGCGGCTGATGCTGCTGCCCGAGGAAGGCGAACTGCCGGAGCGCTTGCTGGCCGCGATACTGGGCGATGACTGGCCTTTCAGCCTGCGTTCCAACCTGCAGCGTTTGCAATGGGCGGCCTCACAGGTGCGTGGCAAGCTCTCGCGGGAAAACTGGCAGGCGCTGGTGGAATTGCAGCGCGAAGCGATGGAACTGGAAACCGAAGAGCCGGACTTCGGCGAGTTGCTGGATTTCCTCAACCGACTGGTGATGTCCCTGGCGGCACTGTCGGGATTTGCCCTGGATGACATGACCCGGGACGAAGGCTGGCGATTCCTGATGATCGGCCGGCGGATCGAGCGCCTGCAATTTCTCAGCGGCAGCCTGGCAGCGTTCCTGCGGGGCGCCGGGGCCTTCGATCAGGCCGGGCTGGAATGGCTGCTGGAACTGGGCAACAGCAGCATCACCTACCGTTCGCGTTACCTGGCGGTGGCGCAATTGATCCCGGTGCTCGACCTGTTGCTGCTCGATGAGCAGAACCCGCATGCCGTGTTGTTCCAGCTGAAATTGGTGACCCGCACGCTCAAACGCCTGAACGACGACTTTGGCGTGCCTCGTGAAGCGGGTCTGGCGCCGTTGGTGGAGCGCCTGGCGCGCTTCGATCTGGGCTGTCTGGAAAACCCGCTGTTTGGTGCCGCCAGCGTGCGCGCCGCCGTCGAGGGGCTGGCCGATCTGCTGCAAGAAATCGCCGATGCCAGCGGGCAAGTCTCGGATCGCCTGGCCTTGCGCCATTTCGCCCATGTCGATGATGTCAGCCAACGCACGGTGTCCGTCTGATGAGTGCCCACTACCAGATCTTCCACGACACCCATTATCACTACGACAGCCCCGTATCCCTGGCCCAGCAACTGGCGCACCTGTGGCCGCGCGCCTGTGCCTGGCAACGCTGTACCGCACAGCAATTGCAGATCAGCCCGCAACCGTCCTCGCGCCGTGATGAGCTGGATGTGTTCGGTAATCCGTTGACCCGGCTGGCGTTCGAACGCCCCCATGATGAATTGCTGGTCAATGCGAGCCTCACGATCGAAGTGCTGCCCCGGCCGGTGCTGGATTTCAATCAGTCTCCGCCCTGGGAAGACACCCGAAGTGCGCTGACCTACAGCAGCCAGCCACTGTCCCCACAAATCCTGGACGCCTGCCGCTACCGGTTCGAATCACCCTACGTGCATCTCAAGCGCAACTTCGTCGAGTTCTCGGAAAGTTGTTTTCCTGCGGGGCGGCCATTGCTGCTGGGTGTCCAGGCCCTGATGGAGAAAATCTTCAGCGAATTCACTTTCGATGCCGAAGCGACGCAGGTGGCGACGCCCTTGGTGGAAGTGCTGGAGCGTCGGCGTGGCGTCTGTCAGGACTTCGCGCACCTGATGCTCGCTTGCGTGCGTTCCCGTGGATTGGCTGCGCGGTACATCAGCGGCTACCTGCTGACCCAGCCGCCACCGGGCCAGCCACGACTGATCGGGGCCGATGCGTCCCATGCCTGGGTGTCGGTGTTTTGCCCGGTGCTGGGGTGGGTGGATTTCGACCCGACCAACAATGTGCAACCGGCGCTGGAGCACATCACGCTGGCCTGGGGCCGGGACTTTTCCGATGTTTCGCCGTTGCGGGGGGTGATTCTGGGCGGCGGTAACCACGACCCGGAAGTCCGCGTCACCGTAATGCCATTGGAATAATGAAGATCAACTGTAGGAGCGAGCCTGCTCGCGATGGACCAACGGGCGCCGCGTCAATCCAGATAAAACGCGTCATCGTTGACGACCATCGCGAGCAAGCTCGCTCACAGGGCGTGCGGGTCTGTTCTGGATAGGGTGTTTCAGATCGTTCTGTGAGGGCCGGCAGCAACGCTGCCAGCCCTGGACACAGATCCGGTGGGCCTGATCGGATCATCCGGCCCGGAGGGACTCAGGCGTCCGGCGCCTGATCTTTCGGTGCATCAACATCATCTTCTGCCGCGACTTCACCGTCGGGGTTCAGTGCTGCGTCTTCAGCCATTGCTTTCTTGCGCTGAAGCTTTTCCTCTTTCTTCTGTTCCTTGGCCAGGTCACGCTGACGTTTGGCGAAGGAGTAGTTGGGTTTAGCCATGGGCGATCCTCTGGGGTCGAAGGTGAGGTTGAGCGGCGCGTATTCTGCCCTGTATCGGTGCCAAGTCGTTAGTCGGGTTTTTGCTCGACCCACTTGGGCAGTATGGTGGGTTGCCATTGATCGAGGGCGTCGAGCAGAGATGTTGGCGATTCGCTCACCTGCAGCATGTCACGGTGCGCTGCGCGAACGAAGCCTTCGCCGACGATATGATCGAGAAAACCGGTGAGTTTGCTGTAGAAACCGTTCACTTCGAGCAAGCCCAGTGGTTTGCCGTGGTAGCCAAGCTGGCCCCAGGTCCAGACCTCGAACAGCTCTTCCAGCGTGCCCAGGCCACCCGGCAGGGCGATGAATGCATCGCTGAGTTCAGCCATCCGCGCCTTGCGCGCATGCATGCCGTCCACCACTTCCAGGCGAGTCAGCCCTTTGTGGCCGATTTCCTTGTCCATGAGGCTTTGCGGGATGATGCCCACGACTTCGCCTCCGGCCGCCAGCGCGGCATCGGCCACGATCCCCATCAGTCCAACGGCGCCACCGCCATAAACCAGCGTCAGCTTACGCTCGGCCAACGCCCGGCCGAGGGCTTCGGCCGCTTCCCGATAAGCCGGATGGGTGCCGGTGCTGGCACCACAAAATACACAAACAGATCTTAAAGACATGCCTTACTCCATGGTCGATCAGGGCCACAGAGTAAAGGCAGGCACGCGGCGCTCCAAGGGCTAGACTTCGCGATTGGGTGTTTCGTAAGTGCCGCTGGCGCCACAGGCGTAGGCGGCAAGCAAGCTGCACAACAGGCTGTTGAGGGACATGACAGACGCTCCAGTTTGGGTGATGGCCCGATCATAGGCCCGTCCCAGACGTCTGGCTGGTAGATTGTTTCGATGGGGGCCATAGCCCAAAAGTTGTATACAATTTTTGATTCAGGTCATAGGAACTTGCGAAGTTTTCAGGCAGTCTTCTGTCCACTCGCATTTCTGTTAACCCTGCCTTGGAGATTCACCATGTTTGCCAAACTCGTTGCGGTATCCCTGTTGACACTGGCCAGCAGCCAACTGATGGCTGCAGAGTGCAAAACCACTATCGACTCCACTGATCAGATGTCCTTCAACACCAAGGCCATTGAAATCGACAAGAGCTGCAAGACCTTCACCGTGGAACTGACCCACTCCGGCAGCCTGCCGAAAACCGTCATGGGCCATAACTGGGTGCTGAGTAAAGAAGCCGACATGCAGCCGATCGCCACCGACGGCCTGAGTGCCGGTATCGAGAAGAACTACCTGAAAGAAGGTGATGCCCGCATCATCGCGCACACCAAGGTTATCGGCGCTGGTGAGAAAGATTCGGTGACCTTCGACGTGTCTAAACTCGACGCCGCTGAAAAATATGGCTTCTTCTGCTCGTTCCCGGGCCACATCTCGATGATGAAAGGCACTGTGACGCTGAAGTAAGCTGAAGCACCGCGTTACCGTTCATCGCGTGCAAGCCACGCTCCCACAGGTACGGTGGTGGTTCATGTAGAAGCGAGCCTGCCCGCGAAGAGGCCGACAGCATCGCCACACCCTGCGGCCAAAGAAAAGCCCGCTGAAGATCAACACTTCAGCGGGCTTTTTCATTCATTCACGATTCAAGGCGCAAACGGCATCACCCGCTTGTGGTGCGTCTTGTTGTAAGTACCAACGATGATCTTGAACGCTTCCTCGCGTACCGGCTCGCCATGCAGAAAGGCGTCGATCTCGGCGTAGGTCACGCCGTGGGACGCTTCGTCAGGTTTGCCAGGGGACAGGTCCTCAAGGTCGGCGGTCGGTACTTTCTCCACCAGTGATTCCGGCGCACCGAAGCTGCGTGCGATGGCCCGGACCTGGTTTTTCACCAGGCCGCTGAGGGGCGCCAGATCGCAGGCGCCATCGCCGAACTTGGTGAAGAAGCCCATCACTGCTTCTGCCGCGTGATCGGTACCGATCACCAGGCCGTGGGCGGCACCGGCGATGGTGTACTGGGCGACCATGCGCATCCGCGCCTTGGTGTTGCCGAGTACGAAATCCACCGAGACCGCATGCTTGCCTTCAAAGGCCGCGACTTCGTTGGCCAGGGACTTGACCGCCGGACCGATGTTCACGGTGTGGCGCTCGTCCGGGTTGATGAAGTCCACGGAGGCCTGGGCATCGTGTTCATCGAACTGGATATCGTACGGCAGGCGCACGGCGATGAACTTGTATTGGTCGTCTCCCGTGCGCTGGCGCAGTTCACGCATGGCACGCTGGGCCAGCAGCCCCGCGGTCAGGGAGTCGACGCCGCCACTGATGCCCAGTACCAGGGTCTTGAGCCCGGAATTGACCAGGCAGTCTTGGATAAAGGTAATCCGCCGGGCGACTTCAGCCTTGAGGGCGGCCTCGTCGGCAAACGGCGGTTGGACCTTGAGCTGTTCAGCAATCTCACGCTGTACGGCTTGCATGAATTCACTCCTTGCTAGATAGGCTGGGAAGGGCAGGAACTTGGAAAACGTGTCGCAAATAGGCGACGAAATTCGGGTCTTTGCAGTGAGTCTTGCCGGGCTCGTCGGAGATCTTTGCCACCGGCTGGCCGTTGCAGGCGGTCATTTTAAGCACGATGCTCATCGGTTCGACACCCGGAATATCGCACGTCAGGTTGGTGCCTATGCCGAAGCTGACGTTGATCCGCCCGCGCAGCGCGCGGAATATTTCCAGGGCCTTGGGCAGTGTCAGGCTGTCGGAGAACGTCAACGTCTTGCTCATCGGGTCAATGCCCAGCTTGTGATAGTGGGCGATGGCTTTTTCCGCCCAAACCACCGGATCGCCCGAGTCATGGCGCAAACCGTCGAATAGCTTGGCGAAAAACAGGTCGAAATCACCGAGGAAGGCATCCATGGTGATGCAGTCGGTGAGGGCGATGCCCAGCAGGCCACGGTATTCACGGACCCAGCAATCGAGGGCGGCAATCTGGCTGTCGACCAGTCGCGGTCCGAGCTGCTGGTGGGCCATGATCCACTCGTGGGCCATGGTGCCCAGCGGCTTCATGTCCAGTTCCCGGGACAGATGGACGTTGCTGGTGCCGACAAAACGTCCCGGGAAGTCATGCTTGAGCACGTTCACCACTTCTTCCTGCACACGGTACGAGAAGCGACGGCGGGTGCCGAAGTCGGCGACCTGCAATTCGGACAATTCGTCGCTGCTGGCATTGGCGGTCAGCCAGTCGAACTTGCGATAGAGCTGCTCGCGCGCCTGTTCCAGTACGATTTCGCGATAGCGGTAGCGGTTGCGCACTTCGCTGACGATCGCCAGCATCGGCACTTCGAACAGAATCACGTGCAGCCAGGGGCCGCGCAGGCGGATGAACAGTTCGCCGTTTTCGATGCCGGTGTGGATGTAGCGCAGGTTGAAGCGAAACAGCCCGAGAAAGCGCAAGAAGTCCGGTTTCATGAAGCTGATGCGCTCCAGGAAACTCAACTGGTCGGCGCTCAGGCTCAACTCGGCCAGGCGCTCGAACTGGTAACGGATTTCCGCCAGATAAGGGCGCAGATCCTCACTGTTACGGCAACGAAACTCCCATTCGACTTCCACGTTCGGGTAGTTGTGCAGCACCGCCTGCATCATCGTCAGTTTGTAGAAGTCGGTGTCGAGCAGGTTCTGCACGATGCGATCGGCAAACACACTCTCGCTCATAACGGGAATCTCCAGCGTTGCAGCGGCATTGATCAATGGCGCTAGTGGCGCATATCAGAGGGCTGGATTGCCAGCGATTTCTTGGATCACAACAGATCCCCTGTGGGATGGCTGAGGCCTAAAGCTGTGGAGGCTCCGGGCTATCAACCTGCTCCAGCATCCACTTCACAAAATCCCGCACCTTGGGCACTTCCGCCGAATGCTCCGGGTATGCCAGGTAATACGCATCCGTGCTGGGCATTGCATGCTTCCAGGGAATGACCAGTTTGCCGTCCGCCAACTCTTCTTCCACCAGAAACCGCGGCAACAGCGCCACGCCGCAGCCGACCTGCGCCGCGCGAATGCACATGTAGAAGGTTTCGAACCGCGGGCCGTGGTAGCTGTGTTCGGTGTGATAGCCCTGACTGTCGAACCAGTCATGCCAGGCTTGGGGGCGTGAGGCGTTTTGCAGCAGGACCAGATCGGTGAGTTGCGTAGGATCGGTGAACGGCTCGGCCGGCAGGCTGCCGGGGGCACAGACGGGCACCAGCTCCTCGCCGAACAGCTTCAGGCATTCGGTGCCCGGCCGTGAGCCCTGGCCAAAGTAGAACGCCAGGTCGCTGCGCCCTTGCAGCAGATCATCGGCTTCCTGTTCGCTGCACAGGTCCAAGTGAATCGATGGATGACGCAGGCGCCAGCCTTTGAGGCGCGGCACCAGCCAGCGCGCGCCGAAAGTCGGTGGCGTCGAGACGCGCAGGACTTCGGTTTCGCCGCCGTAGGAGCGCAGGTAATGGGTCGACATCTCGACTTGCGTGAGGATTTTTCTGACCTCGACCAGGTACAAATCGCCCGCTGGCGTCATTTGCAGGCGTCGGCGTACCCGGCGAAACAGCAGGTGCTGCAACAGTTCTTCGAGTTGCGCGACCTGTTTACTGACCGCGCTCTGGGTCAGATTCAACTCTTCGGCGGCCCGGGTGAAGCTCAGATGCCGGGTCACGGCTTCGAAACACTGCAGTGCAGCGATCGATGGCAAATAGCGTTTGTTCAGCATGGGCGGTCCTTTGTGCTTGTCTCTTTATTGCCAGCAATGCACAGCATGAATAAACGGAATGATATCTCTCTTAAAGGTCGTTTGTTGAGTAACCTCCGGGGCGCTAAAACTACAGGCCTGATCAGCCGTGATTTTCCGGCTGCGCCCGTTCCGTTTTTTGCTTGAGGAGTCACCCATGGTTGCCGCATTGCTTGATCGTCTTGGTGTAAACCCGGCCCTGTACCAGAACGGCAAAGTGCCGGTGCATTCGCCTATCGATGGCAGCCGCATCGCCGCCGTGAACTGGGAAGGTGCCGCCGAAGTTGAGCAGCACATCAGTCGTGCAGATCATGCGTTCGAGCTGTGGCGCAAGGTTCCGGCGCCACGCCGTGGCGAACTGGTGCGTCAACTGGGCGACATCCTGCGTGAATACAAGGCCGATCTCGGTGAACTGGTGTCCTGGGAAGCCGGCAAGATCACTCAGGAAGGCCTGGGTGAAGTTCAGGAAATGATCGACATCTGCGACTTCGCCGTCGGCCTGTCCCGTCAGTTGTACGGTCTGACCATCGCTTCCGAGCGTCCTGGCCACCACATGCGCGAAACCTGGCACCCGCTGGGCGTCGTCGGGGTGATCAGTGCATTCAACTTCCCGGTGGCGGTATGGGCCTGGAACGCGACGCTGGCGCTGGTCTGTGGCAACCCGGTGATCTGGAAGCCGTCGGAAAAGACGCCGCTGACCGCACTGGCCTGTCAGGCACTGTTTGACCGCGTGCTGAAGAACTTCAGCGATGCTCCACCGCACTTGAGCCAAGTCATCATCGGTGGCCGCGATGCCGGCGAAGCCCTGGTCGACGACCCGCGTGTTGCGCTGGTCAGCGCCACCGGCAGCACCCGCATGGGCCGTGAAGTGGCGCCGAAAATCGCCGCCCGCTTCGCCCGCAGCATTCTGGAACTGGGCGGCAACAACGCCATGATCCTCGGCCCAAGCGCTGATCTGGACATGGCCGTTCGCGCCATCCTGTTCAGCGCTGTCGGCACCGCCGGTCAGCGTTGCACCACGTTGCGTCGTCTGATCGCCCACGAATCGGTCAAGGAAGAAATCGTCACCCGCCTCAAAGCCGCTTACTCCAAAGTGCGTATCGGCCACCCACTGGAAGGCAACCTGGTCGGCCCGCTGATCGACAAGCAAAGCTTCGAGAACATGCAGGATGCGCTGGAGCAGGCCCTGAGCGAAGGCGGCAAGGTATTCGGCGGCCAGCGTCAGCTCGAAGACAAATTCCCGAACGCTTACTACGTTTCGCCAGCCATCGTCGAAATGCCGGAGCAGAGCGACGTGGTTTGCCACGAAACCTTCGCGCCGATCCTGTACGTGGTCGGTTACAGCGATTTCAACGAAGCCCTGCGTTTGAACAATGCTGTACCGCAAGGCCTGTCTTCGTGCATCTTCACCACCGACGTGCGTGAAGCCGAACAGTTCATGTCGGCGGTGGGCAGCGATTGCGGTATCGCCAACGTCAACATCGGCCCAAGCGGCGCGGAAATCGGCGGCGCGTTTGGTGGTGAGAAAGAAACCGGCGGTGGTCGTGAGTCCGGTTCCGATGCATGGCGCGGCTACATGCGTCGTCAGACCAACACCGTGAACTACTCGCTGGAGTTGCCATTGGCCCAAGGCATCACGTTCGACTGAAACGTGGGTCAACTGTAATCCCCTGTGGGAGCGAGCCTGCTCGCGATAGCGGTACGTCAGTCAAGTAGTGGTCGACTGGCAGATAGCAATCGCGAGCAAGCTCGCTCCCACATTGAAATTGTGTTGGTTAGGTTTCTGTTGGAGTCTGGCAATGCCGTTACGCGAAGAGTGTCTTTGGGAAAAACTGACGCCGCAAAGGCCTGACAACGCGGCGCTCAAGGGAGAGGTCAAGGTCGATGTCTGCGTCATCGGCGCCGGTTTTACCGGTCTGTCGGCGGCCGTGCATTTGCTGGAGCAGGGTAAAACGGTCTGCGTGCTGGAAGCCCATCGCGCCGGGCATGGCGGTTCCGGGCGCAACGTCGGGCTGGTCAATGCCGGCATGTGGATTCCACCGGACGAAATTGAAGCCGGGTTTGGCGAGGCGGTCGGCAGTCAGCTCAACCGCATGCTCGGTGCGGCACCGGCCCTGGTGTTCAGCCTGGTCGACAAATACAACATCGATTGCCAATTGCGCCGCGAAGGCACGCTGCACATGGCGCACAACGCCCGCGGTGAAGCGGATCTGCGCAGTCGTGAACAACAGTGGAAACGCCGTGGCGCGCCGGTCGAACTGCTGACCGGCCGGGCTTGCGAACAAGCCACCGGTACCAAAAAAATCGCCGCCGCCTTGCTCGATCGGCGTGCCGGCACGATCAACCCCATGGCTTACACCACAGGCCTGGCCAAAGCGGCCATGGGTCTCGGTGGTCAATTGTTCGATCATTCGCCTGTGACCCGACTCGAACGTCAGGGCCAACGCTGGTCGGTTCAGACCGCTCAGGGTTCGGTGCTGGCCGAGCAGGTGGTGATTGCCTCCAACGCCTACACCGAGGGCGACTGGACGGAATTACGGCGCAATTTCTTCCCCGGCTATTACTACCAGGTGGCGTCGGTGCCGCTGACGGAAGAGGCTGCGCAGCAAATTCTTCCGGGTGGCCAGGGCTCCTGGGATACCCGGCAGGTGCTCAGCAGCATTCGTCGCGATAAAGACGGACGTCTGTTGCTCGGCAGTCTGGGCAATGGCAATCAGAAACCGACCTGGTTTCTCAAGGCGTGGGCCGATCGTGTCCAGCAGCATTACTTCCCTTACCTCAAACCGGTGGAATGGGAGTGCACCTGGACCGGTTGCATCGCGTTCACCCCCGATCACTTGATGCGTCTGTTCGAGCCGGCGCCCGGTTTAGTGGCAGTCACCGGTTACAACGGACGGGGCGTGACCACGGGAACAGTGGTCGGAAAAGCCTTTGCCGATTATTTGTGTAACGGAAATCCTCAAGCGCTACCGATTCCTTTTGCACCCATGCAGCCATTGGCCGGGGTCGGGTTGCGCAGCTGTCTTTATGAGGCGGGCTTTTCGCTGTATCACGCGGGCCAGTGCCTGCGGATCGTCATTTGATGATTGAAAAACGTGCAGAAACGCGGCGCTTTTTCGCGCAGCGACTAGCCTGTAATGGTGCGGGTTGTAGCAGTACCGCACCAGCAGTGTGCAGTTCGGTGACGTACGTTGTTACAGGCTGGTTGCACACCGTTTGGCGGCTTGGTTGCAATGATGGCACGGGAGGGTTGCGCCTCAAAAAATAAAAGGTTTCACCTTCCCCGGTTTAGACGGTTGCACGCCCAATGAAAATGGGATCGAAACGGTCAAAATAATAATAAAGCAGCGACTTTTTTCAGAATAAAAAACCGATGGCACGGCACTTGCTCTGAGCATTCAGTGAAGTCGCAGTGCCAATTAAAAAAAACCTTGGAGCACCACCTCATGTCCCAGACGTTTTACAAGAAAGGCTTTCTTGCCCTCGCAGTGGCAACTGCGTTGGGTGTTTCTGCGTTTGCTCAGGCCGACATCAAGATCGGCGTAGCGGGTCCAATGACGGGCGCCAACGCGGCATTTGGCGAACAGTACATGAAGGGTGCACAGGCAGCAGCCGATGCGGTCAACGCAGCGGGCGGCGTAAACGGGGAAAAAATCGTACTGGTCAAGGGCGATGACGCCTGCGAACCGAAACAGGCTGTGACGGTCGCCAAGGACCTGACCAACCAGAAAGTCGCCGGCGTCGTCGGTCACTTCTGCTCCTCGTCGACCATCCCGGCCTCCGAGATCTACGACGAAGCGGGCATCATCGCCATCACGCCAGGCTCCACCAACCCACAGGTTACCGAACGCGGCCTGAGCGCCATGTTCCGTATGTGCGGTCGTGACGACCAGCAGGGCATCGTGGCCGGCGACTACATCGTCGACGTGCTCAAGGGCAAGAAAGTTGCCGTGCTGCACGACAAGGACACCTACGGTCAGGGCCTGGCAGACGCCACCAAGGCACAGCTGATCAAGCGCGGCGTAACGCCCGTGCTGTACGAAGGCCTGACCCGTGGCGAGAAAGACTTCAGCGCCGTGGTCACCAAGATCCGCGCGGCGGGTGCCGACGTGGTCTACTTCGGTGGCCTGCACCCGGAAGCCGGTCCACTGGTTAAACAACTTCGCACCGAAGGCCTCAAAGACGTGAAGTTCATGTCCGACGACGGCATCGTGACCGACGAACTGGTGACCACCGCTGGCGGTCCGCAATACGTCGACGGCGTGCTGATGACCTTCGGCGCCGACCCACGCCTGCTGCCAGACAGCAAGACCGTGGTAGACGAGTTCCGCAAACATGGCACTGAGCCAGAGGGTTACACCCTGTATGCCTATGCTTCGGTCCAGACCCTGGCGGCAGCCTTCAACGGCGCCAAGTCCAACAAGGGTGAAGACGCTGCCAAATGGCTCAAGGCGCACCCGGTCAAGACCGTCATGGGCGAGAAGTCCTGGGACAGCAAGGGCGACCTGAAAGTGTCCGACTACGTGGTTTACCAGTGGGACAAGGACGGCAAATACCACCAGCTGGAAAAACAGAAGTGATATGAGCGGCTGATTTGCCCGGTGCCTTGTGCGCCGGGCAATCCTGAAACATGTCCGTGCAGTACCTGTCTTTTCTCGTAGAGCTGCACACAACCGTGTTGCGCCGGCGGCTGAACCCCGGTCCGTCGCAACCGGCTTCTGTGCAGTCTCTCAAATGCGTGAGATTGCGTTATGGATGGTATTTTCCTGCAGCAACTGGTCAACGGCCTGACCCTCGGGTCGGTCTATGGCCTGATCGCCATCGGCTACACAATGGTCTATGGCATCATCGGCATGATCAACTTCGCCCATGGCGAGGTTTACATGATTTCCGCTTACCTCGCGGCAATCAGTCTGGCTCTGCTGGCTTACTTCGGTATTGAATCCTTCCCTCTGCTGATGCTCGGCACACTGGTCTTTACCATCGTCGTGACGGCGGTATATGGCTGGGTCATCGAGCGCGTCGCCTACAAACCGCTGCGCAACTCCACACGACTGGCACCGCTGATCAGTGCCATCGGTATCTCGCTGATCCTGCAAAACTATGCACAGATCGCCCAGGGCGCTCGCCAGCAGGGTGTTCCGACACTGCTGACCGGTGCTTGGCGCATCGACGTAGGCACTGGCTTCGTCCAGCTCACCTACACCAAGATCTTCATTCTGGTCGCCGCATTTGCCGGGATGGCCGTGCTGACCTACGTCATCAAGTACACCAAGCTCGGCCGCATGTGCCGCGCTACCCAGCAAGACCGCAAGATGGCCTCGATCCTCGGTATCAACACCGACCGTGTGATCTCCTACGTCTTCATCATCGGTGCTGCGATGGCGGCCCTGGCCGGCGTACTGATCACCATGAACTACGGCACGTTCGACTTCTACGCAGGCTTCGTCATCGGCATCAAGGCGTTCACCGCTGCGGTACTCGGCGGGATCGGCTCGCTGCCTGGCGCCATGCTCGGCGGGATCATTCTCGGGATTTCCGAGTCGCTGTTCTCTGGTCTGGTCAACTCGGACTACAAAGACGTTTTCAGCTTCTCGCTGCTGGTTCTCGTTCTGGTCTTTCGGCCTCAAGGCCTGCTCGGCCGTCCTCTTGTGTCGAAGGTGTAAGCGATGTCTTCAACCACTAAAAAATCCATTGATATCAAAAAAAGTCTGGTTGACGCGATTCTTGCCGGCCTGATTGCCCTGATTGTGTTCGGGCCGATTGTCGGCGTCGTTCTCGATGGCTACGGCTTCAATCTGGAAACAACCCGGGTGGCCTGGATTGTCGCCATCGTCATGGCCGGTCGCTTTGCCCTGAGCCTGTTCCTGCAAACCCCGAAGGGCCTGAGAATCCTCGAAGGTTTTGAAACCACCGGCTCCGGGGTACATGTACTGCCACCGGATTACAAATCCCGCTTGCGCTGGATCGTCCCGCTGGTAATCGCCATCGCCGTGGTGTTCCCGTTTTTCTCCAACTCCTACTTGCTCGGCGTGGTCATCCTCGGCCTGATCTATGTGCTGCTGGGGCTGGGGCTGAACATCGTGGTCGGCCTGGCCGGCCTGCTCGACCTGGGTTATGTGGCGTTCTACGCCATCGGGGCCTACGGCCTGGCGCTCGGTTATCAGTACCTGGGCCTGGGTTTCTGGACGGTACTGCCCCTGGCGGCGATCACGGCCGGTCTGGCCGGCTGCATCCTCGGGTTCCCGGTGCTGCGCCTGCACGGTGACTACCTGGCGATCGTGACCCTGGGTTTCGGTGAAATCATTCGCTTGATCCTCAACAACTGGCTGTCCCTGACCGGCGGCCCGAACGGCATGCCGGCACCGTTGCCGACGTTCTTCGGCCTTGAGTTCGGCAAGCGGGCGAAGGACGGCGGCGTGCCGTTCCACGAGTTCTTCGGTATCGCCTATAACCCGGACGTGAAGTATTACTTCATCTACACGGTGTTGTTCCTGGTCGTGCTGGCTGTGCTCTACATCAAGCATCGCCTGGTGAAGATGCCGGTGGGTCGTGCCTGGGAAGCCCTGCGGGAAGATGAGATCGCCTGCCGCTCAATGGGTCTGAACCACGTACTGGTCAAGCTCTCGGCGTTTACCATCGGCGCTTCGACGGCGGGTCTTGCCGGCGTGTTCTTTGCCACCTACCAGGGCTTTGTGAACCCGACCTCGTTCACCTTCTTCGAATCGGCGCTGATCCTCGCCATCGTGGTGCTCGGCGGCATGGGTTCGACCATCGGTGTGGTGATGGCGGCCTTCGTGCTGACCGTCGCTCCGGAACTGCTGCGTGGCTTCGCGGAATACCGCGTGCTGCTGTTCGGCATCCTGATGGTGTTGATGATGATCTGGCGACCGCGCGGCCTGATTCGGATCAGCCGTACCGGTGTGGCCCCGCGTAAAGGAGTAGCGCCATGAGCGAAGTCGTACTCTCCGTAGAGAAGCTGATGATGCACTTCGGCGGCATCAAGGCGTTGAATGATGTCAGCCTGCAGGTCAAGCGCAACTCGATTTTCGCCCTGATCGGCCCCAACGGTGCCGGCAAGACCACTGTGTTCAACTGCCTGACCGGGTTCTACAAGGCCTCGGGCGGCAAGATCGAACTGAATGTGCGCGGCGAGAAAACCAACGTCATCAAGTTGCTCGGTGAATCGTTCAAAGCGACCGATTTCGTCTCGCCCAAATCTTTCGCCAGTCGCCTGTTCTACAAGGCGTTCGGCGGCACCCACCTGGTGAACCGTGCCGGGCTGGCGCGGACCTTCCAGAACATTCGCCTGTTCAAGGAAATGTCGGTGCTGGAAAACCTGCTGGTGGCCCAGCACATGTGGGTCAACCGCAACATGCTGGCGGGCATCCTCAACACCAAGGGCTATCGCAAGGCCGAAAGCGATGCGCTGGACCATGCGTTCTACTGGCTGGAAGTGGTGGACCTGGTGGACTGCGCCAACCGTCTGGCCGGTGAACTGTCCTACGGCCAGCAACGTCGCCTGGAAATCGCCCGGGCCATGTGCACCCGTCCGCAGATCATCTGCCTCGACGAGCCGGCCGCCGGCCTCAACCCTCAGGAAACCGAAGCGCTGAGCGCGATGATCCGGCTGCTGCGCGACGAGCACGATCTGACCGTGGTGCTGATCGAACACGACATGGGCATGGTTATGAGTATTTCCGATCACATCGTGGTGCTGGACCACGGCATCGTTATCGCCGAGGGCGGCCCTGACGATATCCGTAACGACCCGAAAGTGATTGCCGCTTACCTGGGCGCCGACGAAGAGGAGCTCGTATGACTAACGGTGCCATCCTCGAACTCAAGGAGCTGGACGTGTTTTACGGGCCGATCCAGGCCCTGAAGAAAGTCTCGCTGCACATCAATGAAGGTGAAACCGTCAGCCTCATCGGCTCCAACGGCGCCGGCAAGTCGACCCTGCTGATGTCGATCTTCGGCCAGCCTCGGGCGGCGGGCGGGCAGATCGTTTATCAGGGCGTGGACATCACCCACAAGTCGTCCCACTACATCGCGTCCAACGGCATCGCGCAATCGCCGGAAGGGCGGCGGGTCTTCCCCGACATGACCGTCGAAGAAAACCTGCTGATGGGCACCATTCCGATCGGTGACAAGTACGCCAAGGAAGACATGCAACGCATGTTCGAGCTGTTCCCGCGGCTCGAAGAGCGGCGCAACCAGCGTGCCATGACCATGTCCGGGGGAGAGCAGCAAATGCTCGCCATCGCCCGTGCGCTAATGAGCCGGCCGAAACTGCTGTTGCTGGACGAGCCGAGCCTCGGGTTGGCGCCGATCGTGGTGAAACAGATCTTCGCCACCCTGCGGGAACTGGCCAAGACCGGCATGACTATCTTCCTGGTCGAGCAGAACGCCAACCACGCCCTCAAGCTGTCTGACCGCGCCTATGTCATGGTCAACGGCGAGATTCGCATGACCGGCACCGGCAAGGAGCTGTTGGTCAACGAAGATGTGCGTAACGCCTACCTCGGCGGGCACTGAGTTATACCTGTTGTACACAAGCCCCGGCGCGCAATCGCCGGGGCTTTTTTACATCTCCAATTCACCCCAATCCCTTGTAGGAGCGAGCTTGCTCGCGAAGGTCTTCAGGACGACGCGTTTATTCAGAATTTTCGCGTTTTCGTTGACGTCCATCGCGAGCAAGCTCGCTCCTGCAGTGAATTGTGGAAAACAATATTCCCAAGCTGCCAAAGCGCGACATAAAGCCGCTGCAAATAGTTGTTTTGCCACGGTTTTGACTTGTCCCCGTTTGCTGTGGAGCTGGCTGTGAATAACGTGGGAGTAGCTGGCTGAAGGCCTTGGAATACAAGGCCTGCAGGCGTGTGGTTGTTTTTTGAACAGGCATTTTTGCGCAGCCGTGAGGCCGCTTTGTCAACCTTTTTATTGGCGCCGAAAACCGCTCGAAAAGGCGTGGACAAGCCTGTGGATAAGTCTGTGATTAAACTCTGGAAAGACCCGGATAAAGGCCGTGGTTACTGGCTTGGCGCCATCGTCGGCTTGACCGTCCGGTCGAGTTGCTTGTCCTTTGCTGCACAGCAGAGCAATGAGGGTCAAGTAAAAAAATTTCAAAATCCGTCGCAAAGCCTTGTGGATAGGGGCTTTCAGCTTTTTACACTTGCCCCCAAAGACTGTGGACCCACCTGTGGATAACATGCGTGCACCTGTCTGTAGGCCACGCTGGACAAGGCTTTGCGAGGTTTGATCGTTTTTTGTACAGGTTGGACGGTGGTTGCCGCTGCGAACAAGGCCGGGCATGCTGGCTGCTGATTTTATATTCCAATGGCTGGCGATCAGCCACAGCTAGGAGAACACGATGTCCAACACCCTGTTTATTACCGGCGCGACCTCCGGTTTTGGTGAAGCCTGTGCCCGTCGTTTTGCCGAGGCCGGCTGGAAACTGGTGCTGACCGGTCGTCGTGAAGAACGCCTCAACGCACTGTGCGCCGAACTTTCGAAGCAGACTGAAGTTCACGGCCTGGTACTCGATGTGCGTGACCGCAAGGCCATGGAAGAGGCCATTGCCAACCTGCCGCCATCTTTCGCCAAGCTGCGCGGGCTGATCAACAACGCCGGCCTGGCCCTGGGCGTTGACCCGGCACCCAAGTGCGATCTGGATGATTGGGACACCATGGTCGACACCAACATCAAAGGCCTGATGTACAGCACCCGTTTGCTGCTGCCGCGCCTGATCGCCCACGGTCGTGGTGCCGGCATCGTCAACCTGGGTTCCATCGCCGGCAACTACCCGTACCCGGGCAGCCACGTGTATGGCGCGAGCAAGGCGTTCGTCAAACAGTTCTCCCTGAACCTGCGCTGCGATCTGCAAGGCACGGGCGTGCGGGTCAGCAACATCGAACCTGGCCTGTGCGAGAGCGAGTTCTCGCTGGTGCGTTTTGCCGGTGATCAGGAGCGTTACAACGCCACTTACGCCGGTGCCGATCCGATCCAGCCGCAAGACATCGCCGACACCATTTTCTGGGTCCTCAATGCGCCGGCCCACATCAACATCAACAGCCTGGAGCTGATGCCGGTGAGCCAGACCTGGGCCGGGTTTGCCATTGATCGCAGTGGTGGCAAGGCTTAAGACCGCCTCGCGGCCAATCGCGAGCAGGCTCGCTCCCGCAATGGAACTGCATGCACAGGACCCGGTGTGGGGGGCGAGCCTGATCGCGAAAGCGCTCGAACCGTCAGCGCAGATATTCAGCCAACCCGCGATAACAGGTCGCCAAGTGATAAGGCGTGGTCGACGGCATGTCCCGGCGGCTCACGTGCCCCTGTTCGTCGCGGCATTCATACCAGCCACGCGAGTGCAGTGAGTGTTGTTGCAGCGCCTGCAATTGGCGCAACACCGCTGGCTCGCTGTGCGGACGCAGGGTCAGCGCGCGCAGGTACTCGGCCTGGGCCCAGATGCGCTGGGTGGCGTCCCGGGAGCCGCCGTCCGGCCCGAGGTCGAGCATGGCCCGCACCGCACCGGTCTGTTGATCGACACCCAGTTGCTCGGTGAAGGTGAAGGCGCGTTCCAGGGACGCATGCAGCTTCGAGCCGCGCAGCAGCTCCGATGATTCCAGCAGGAAATACCATTCGAACTGGTGCCCCGGTTCAAACCAGTTATCCACAGACCCCAGCGGTTTTTCCATCAACACCCCATGTTGAGCGTCGATAAAGTGCTTCTGCATGGCTGTGCATAACTCGACGAGTGCACGTTGCACAGCGCGGTCTTCCCGTACTGACAGGGTGGCGAGAAAGGCTTCTGCCAGGTGCATCAACGGGTTCTGCAGCGGCCCGCTGCCCAGGGTTGACCAGTCGTGGTCGAGGCTGGCTTCGTAGAGGCCATCACCCGTGGCGAATCGCCGGGCGATCACTTCCAGCGCGGCGTTGAGCACCGACTCCACCAGCGGCTCGCGGACTTTGTCCCAGTAATGGGCGCAGGCGAACAGGATGAAGGCGTGGGTGTAGAGGTCTTTGCGCTGATCCAGCGGCGCGCCATGCGAGTCGATGCTGTAGAACCAGCCGCCATGCTCGGCGTCGTGAAAATGCCGCTGCAAGGAGCGGAACAACGCTGATGCGCGTTCTTCGGCAGCCGGCACCTGGCCGATCAGGCTGGCAAACAGGTACAGCTGTCTCGCGCAGGCCATGGCCCGGTAGCGCTGAGGGGGCAGTGGCAGGTGCTCGGCGTCCAGCGCCTCATAGGGCAGCGCCATGTCGGCGTTCCAGCCGGGGCCTTGCCAGAGGGGCACGATCACGTCCTGGAAGTGCTGTTGCACCGAGGAAAACAGGGCGGTCAGTTCAGGCTGGGAGGCAGAGCGGGAAACATGCGGCATTGGCTGGCGTCGTCACGGCAGGGGCGATTGCGCGACATGTTAACAGGCCTGAGAGCTGTGTTGTCTGTCAGGCCGCTTTCGCGAGCGGGCTCGCTCACACAAGATTTGTGCCGACCCCCAAAGGATGCGACAACACAAAACCTGTGGGAGCGTGGCTTGCCCGCGAGAGGCCATCACAGGCTACGGAGAATCAGCCCGCCAACAGCCACACGCCCGTCGCCGCCGAAGCCGCGCCCGCCAGTCGAATCAACGGCGCCGCCGCCCGGGGCAGCACGCGCACCACGGCATAACCGGCCGCATGCAACGCAGCCGTCGCCACCACAAAACCGGCGGCATAGGTCCAGGGGCTCGACATCTCCGGCAGTTCCAGGCCATGGGCCACGCCATGGAACAGCGCGAACAAGGCTGTTGCCGCCACCGCCATGCTCAACGGCGGACGCACCGCCAGCGCCACGGCCAGACCCAGCGCCAGCACGGACGCGGCAATCCCGCTTTCCAGCGCCGGCAGGTTCAGGCCTTCAAAACCCAGCAGCCCGCCTATCAACAAGGTGCCGACGAAAGTGCACGGCAGCGCCCAGCGCGCGGCGCCTTGTTGTTGCGCCGCCCAGAGGCCGACAGCCAGCATCGCCAGCAAGTGATCGAGGCCGCCGAGTGGGTGGCTGATGCCGGCGATCAAGCCGTTGTCGCCGTGCCCGGGGTGGGCGAAGGCGATGGCCGGGGTCAGCAGCAGTGCCAGGGTGCCGAGGATGCGGTTGAGTGTCATGGGTAAGCTTCCTTGTTGATAAGTCGTGATCAGGCTGCCGTCAGCAGTCCCTGACGCTCGATGAAGGCGATGATCTCTTCCAGGCCCTGACCGGTTTTCTGATTGCTGAACACGAACGGCTTGCCGTTGCGCATGCGCGTGGTGTCGCTGTCCATCAAGGTCAGTGAGGCTCCCACCAGCGGTGCGAGGTCGATTTTGTTGATCACCAGCAGGTCGGATTTGCAGATCCCCGGCCCGCCCTTGCGCGGAAGCTTGTCGCCGGCCGACACGTCGATCACATAGATGGTCAGATCCGACAGTTCCGGGCTGAAGGTGGCCGACAGGTTGTCGCCGCCGGACTCCACCAGAATCAGGTCCAGGCCCGGAAAGCGCCGGTTCAGTTGATCCACGGCTTCGAGGTTGATCGAGGCGTCTTCGCGAATGGCGGTGTGCGGGCAACCGCCGGTTTCCACGCCAATGATGCGTTCCGGCGCGAGCGCTTGATTGCGCACCAGAAAGTCGGCGTCTTCGCGGGTGTAGATGTCGTTGGTGACCACCGCCAGGTTATAGCGGTCACGCAAGGCCAGGCACAGGGCCAGCGTCAGGGCGGTTTTGCCGGAGCCGACCGGACCGCCGATGCCGACGCGCAGAGGTTGTGTATTCATGTGGTTCTCCAAAATAAAGGGCCCTAGGAGCGGAACAGACGGCTGTACTGGCGCTCATGGGCCATGCACGCCAGGGACAGGCCGAAAGCGGTGCTGCCATAGTGTTCGGGGTTGATTCGGGTGGCGTTCTGCTGGGCTTGCTGCAACAGCGGCAGCAATTCGCTGGTCAGGCGTTGTGCGGCTTGCTGGCCCAGCGGCAGGGTTTTCATCAGCACCGCCAATTGGTTTTCCAGCCAGCTCCAAAGCCAGGCGGCCAGCGCGTCCTGTGGGCTGATCTGCCACGCCCGAGCGGCCAGCGCCCAACCCAGGGCCAGATGCGGTTCGGCGCGCTGTTCGAGGAAGCTGCGGGCCGGTGCATCGAGTTCGGGCAAGCCGTTGAGCAGTTGTTGCAGGGAGTAGCCCATTTGCCGGCTCTCCTGATGCAGTTCGCGGGTTTCCCGGCTGGCGCGGTGTTCTTCGCAGCGTTGCAACAGGTCGCTCCAGTTGTCCTCGGCCGCTGCTATGCAGTGGGCGAGCAGCAGCGGGGCCTCGAAGCGGGCCAGGTTCAGCAGCAATTGGTCGCTGATCCAGCGCCGAGCGCTGTCCGGATCGTGAACACGACCGTTCTCCACGGCCATTTCCAGGCCTTGGGAATAGCTGTAGCCGCCAATCGGCAATTGCGGACTGGCCAGACGCAGCAGCGCCCAGGCCGGGTTCATGGGCGCACGCCGAACTGGTGCAGTTTGGGCGGGTAGTTGAAGTCTTCATCGCCATGACGTGAATGGTGATGGCCTCCGCCGTAAGCCCCGTGTTCCGGCTGGAACGGTGCTTCGATGGGCTCGGTGGTGGCGCCGAGTTGTTCGAGCATGGCCTTGAGCACGTAATCATCGAGCAGGCGTAACCAGCCGTCGCCGACCTGCAAGGCGACGTGACGGTTGCCCAGGTGATAGGCGGCGCGAGTCAGTTCGAAGGCATTGGCGCAGGTGACGTGCAGCAGTTGTTCGGGGCGGGCGCAAACACGGACGATGCGCCCGTCTTCGGCCTGCAGGCATTCGCCGTCATGCAGAGGTGACTGGCCGCGCTCCAAAAACAATCCGACGTCTTCGCCCTCGGCACTGAAACAGCGCAAACGGCTCTTGCTCCGGGCCTCGAAGGTCAGGTGCAACTCGGCGGCCCAGTCGGGTTGAGGGTCGATTCTGCGATGAATCACCAGCATCGGAAAGCTTCCAGCAATGGACAATGTTCAGGCTAGAGCAAGGGGCTTGCCAATCGACGCAAGTGTAGGAAATGCCCGTCGGAAGCGTAGGACAAGGTCCGTTTCAGTGCGGGTTTTGAATGATGTTGGTGCGTGGTTTTTTATCGCGCACCAAAATGATGCGTAGTGATTGGCGGTGGGAGCGAGCCTGCTCTCGATTGTGGCAAGACAGTCTGTATAAATGTTGGATATGCCGACGCCATCGCGAACATTACTCGGTGCTGCCGAGACCTTGCCAATGTTTCAAGCCGATAAAGATAAAGCGCAGTTGCTGGGTAATTTTTGCCTGAGGCGTCAGGTGTTCGGGCAATGCCTCGGCCGGCGGGTCGATGATGTCGGGCAGGGTCGCGAATACGCTTTTGACGATCAGATCCGCCATGACACTCAGGCCGGCGATGTCCAGGTGTTGCAGCTTGGGCATCAGGGCCAGGTCGGCCGCCAGGTCTGAGCTGATATTTTCGCGCAGGCGGCCGATGGCCAGGCGCACCGGTAGCGAACCGCCATACTGCTCCCGGGCGAGAAACAGGAATTGCGAGCGATTGGCCGACACCACATCGAGAAAAATTCGCACCGAGGCATCAATGATGCCGCCCATCACGAACTCGTTATGCCGCACCAGGCGGATGGTTTCACGGAAGGTCTGACCGACTTCGCTGACCAGCACCAGACCCAGTTCGTCCATGTCGGCGAAGTGCCGGTAAAAACCCGTGGGGACGATCCCGGCGGTTTTCGCGACTTCGCGCAGGCTCAAGCTGCCAAATCCTCGGCCGCCTTCCATCAAATGGCGAGCAGCGTCCATCAGGGCGTTACGGGTTTGTTGTTTCTGTTCGGCGCGGGGCAGCATCGCAGGGGTGTTTTCTGGAGAAGGAGAGCGCCGCACTCTAGCAAATAGACTTTGCCGGCGTCGAACGACGAGAGGAGATCAAGTGCACAGATGCGACTTCTATCAAGTCAATGGCCAGAAAAATCAAAAGCCCAATCCGGTGATTGGGCTTTTTTTCAAGGCCGCCATGGGCTTAGCTCATAGCGCTGTTGCGTTCGATCACACGATCACCACCACCTTCGGCCAGAGTCTGGCCACCAGGGGTACGATCCGAACCGTCAGCGGCGAGGGTCTGACCACCAGGGGTGCGATCCGAACCGTCAGCAGCGAGGGTCTGGCCACCAGGGGTGCGATCCGAACCGTCAGCAGCAAGGGTCTGGCCACCAGGGGTGCGATCCGAACCGTCAGCGGCGAGGGTCTGGCCACCAGGGGTGCGATCCGAACCGTCAGCGGCGAGGGTTTGGCCACCAGGGGTGCGATCGGAACCGTCAGCGGCGAGGGTCTGGCCACCAGGGGTGCGATCCGAACCGTCAGCAGCGAGGGTCTGGCTGAACACCGAGTGGCTGGCTTTCGCTTGTGGAGTGGCTTGGTCAGCGGCCGGCAGTGCAAATGCAGTGCTGGCCAACATAGAGAGTGTCAGGCTAAGCAGAAGTTGGCGTTTCATGATCGGGTGCTCCGCAAGTGGGCAATAAAATGGGTACGAGAGCAATGCTACTCTCGATAAGTCGATATAAAAGTTCATAAACGCAATGGTAATAATCAACGAAATTGATTGTTCCCTGCAGCCCTTGTAAACCGGGCCTTTGCGGCAAGTGTTTTTGCACTGCGGTGGGTATTTTCGACTCACTTGCGCCACGGGAAAGGGCGGAGCCGGTAACGCGTATTGTCAGGAGAAAGAGCCGTCGACCCGCGCAAATGCGGCAAAATGGGTTTTTCGATTAAACCTGCGGACGGTTTTTCAGTCGTAGATTCCATAGCGGGTCGGTTCTGGCCCAGCGTTTTCATGTGCGCCGCCGTCGGGGCGCTCAGCCGTATCAGGAGCCCTGTGCAATGACGCGCACTCGTAAAATTCTCGCCTGGACCGTGACCAGCCTTTTCGTACTGCTGGCCATACTGGTTCTGATCATCGTGTTCTTCGATTGGAACCGGATCAAACCGCCCCTCAATGCCAAAGTGTCTGAAGAGCTGCACCGTCCGTTCGCCATCAACGGCAACCTGGCGGTGGTCTGGCGGCGTGAACTCGACGAGGGCGGCTGGCGGGCGTGGGTGCCGTGGCCGCATGTGGTGGCCGAGGACCTGAGCCTGGGCAACCCGGACTGGTCGAAGGCGCCGCAGATGGCCAGCCTCAAGCGCGTCGAACTGCGTATCTCGCCCCTGGCCTTGCTGGCGCAGCGCGTGGTGATCCCGCGCATCGACCTCACCGAACCCCATGCCGATTTACAGCGACTGGCCGACGGTCGCGCCAACTGGACCTTCAAGTTCGACCCGAAAGACCCGAAGGCTCCACCTTCCCCGTGGGGGGTGGATATCGGCGCAATCGGCTTCGACAAGGGGCACGTCACCCTCGACGATCAAAGCCTGAAAACACAGCTCGACCTGCTGATCGACCCGCTGGGCAAACCGATTCCGTTCAGCGAGATTGTGGGCGACAAGGCGGCGAAAACCGCGCAGGAAAAAGGTAGCTCGCCCCAGGACTACGCGTTCGCCTTGAAGGTCAAAGGCCAGTACCACGGCCAGAAACTCGCGGGTCAGGGCAAAATCGGCGGTTTGTTGGCCTTGCAGGATGCGAGCCGACCCTTTCCTTTGCAGGCTCAAGTGTCGATCGCCGACACCAGCGTTGAACTCGCCGGCACCCTGACTGACCCGCTGAATCTCGGAGCCCTCGATTTGCGTCTGAAACTAGCCGGCACCAGCCTGGGCAATCTCTACCCTCTGACCGGCGTGACCCTGCCGGATACCCCGCCTTATGCCACCGATGGCCATTTGATCGCCAAACTGCATGAACCGGGCGGAGCGGAGTTCCGCTATGAGGACTTCAACGGCAAGATCGGCGCCAGTGACATTCATGGCAACCTGGCCTACGTCGCCAGCCAGCCCCGGCCGAAGCTCAGTGGCTCACTGCTTTCCAACCAACTGCTGTTTGCCGACCTCGCCCCACTGATCGGTGCCGACTCCAACGCCAAGCAAAAGGCCCGGGGCGGCGAGAGCAAGCAGCCGGCGGACAAAGTCCTGCCGGTTGAAGAGTTCAAGACTGAACGCTGGCGCGATATGGATGCGGACGTCGAGTTCACCGGCAAGCGCATCGTCCACAGTGAAAAACTGCCGTTCACCGATCTCTACACACACCTGGTGCTCACCGATGGCGTTCTCAGTCTCGAGCCGCTTCGATTCGGTGTGGCGGGGGGCAAACTGGACGCGCAGATTCGCCTGAACGGTCAGACCGAACCACTGGAAGGCAAGGCCAAACTCACGGCCCGGGGGTTCAAGCTCAAGCAGTTGTTCCCGACCTTCGAACCGATGAAAACCAGTTTCGGCGAACTCAATGGTGATGCCGACATCACCGGTCGCGGCAACTCGGTGGCCAGGTTGCTAGGCAGCGCTAATGGCAATCTGAAAATGCTGATCAACGATGGCGCCATCAGTCGCGAGTTGATGGAGCTGGCCGGGTTGAACGTCGGCAACTACGTGGTCGGGCGGATCTTTGGCGACAAGGAAGTGAAGATCAATTGCGCCGCCGCCGACTTCGACATCAAGACCGGTCTGGCCACCACGCGACTGTTCGTCTTCGATACCGAGAACGCGATCGTCTACATCGACGGCACGGCGAACATGGCCACCGAGCAACTGGACCTGACCATCACCCCGGAATCCAAGGGCTGGCGTTTGATCTCATTGCGTTCGCCACTGTACGTGCGTGGCAAGTTCATCAAGCCTGATGCGGGGGTCAAAGCCGTGCCGCTGATGTTGCGCGGCGCCGGGATGGTCGCATTGGGAGTGATCGCCGCGCCGGCCGCAGGCTTGCTGGCGCTGGTGGCTCCGAGTGGGGGAGAACCGAATCAATGTGCGCCGCTGCTGGAGCAAATGAAGGCGGGCAAGGCGCCCAAGACGGTAAAAGGGACGAACTAGTGTTCGCTTCGCGAACTTGTTTTGGGTATTAACGGTATTGTGGATGTTGCGCTGTTGAAGTGTGTTCGTTCGGTTTTTAGAGTTGGTTTGTGCTTTTGGAGGCTAACTTTGATGGCTCGGTAATAAGTTGTCACGCACCAATTGTAGAGGTTGTGGAGGATGGTTGCTAAGTTGACATTGTCAGTCGGGTGACTGATTTTGAACTTAATAACTATTGTTAAAACATGGAAGTTGATATGAGTATTTTAATGCCAAGTTTTGAAGAGAGTCAGTTGTTTTTTAGGGCTGCGCATATAGCACCACTTGTCGAGGTGCCGACAATCCGCGCTTTGTCCGATGAAAAAGAAGGTGTCAATCAGCAGGATCTGCTGGTGGGTAACGAAACGCCTTCCGTGATCGGTTTTTCCGATAACCTTGATGAAGATAAAAAGCAGGCGGCGGCGGACAGTATTCATTTTGCCGAACGTTATGCAAATACCTACTCGGACATCAAGGAGAGGCCCGTCGAATGGCATGCGAAATACAGTGAAGCCATGCGACATTGTGGTTGGACGCTGACCAATAGCAAGTATGAGGATCACGTCAGCAAACAAGTCAATGTCACAATGGATTCCATTGTCCTGGATATGATTAAAGCGGTTGCCGGCAGGAATGCACCTGCCATGGCAACATTGTTGCAAGGCGCTTTCGATAAGATCAAGTCGGATGAATCGTTGGTAACGTTATTTGATGGCAATAGTAAAAAAGGAAAAAATGCAGAGTTTCGGATTGTACCGTGCCTACAATCGAACAAGGGCACCGCGATAACCGCGTACCTGGCTGTTGACTGTGAACTTCAGACGCAACAAGGTGGTGCATGGTTCTGGAAGTGGAAGTTGTCTAACTTGAAAATGAAAAAAGTGGCGACCATGGTGGAATTGAATTTGGCTATGCACGAACGCGGGCGAGAATTTATCTATGAGGCACTTGATATGAGCTCTGAGGAGTTCTTTAGTGGTGTCAAACTTAAGTAAGAGTGTAGGGCGGGTTGCTCATGGAGTAACCCGCTTTGACTTTTCGGAGTTTTTGAAATGATCAAGGATGATGTTTGTCTGGTCGCAGGTAATTTGCTTTTGGTTGCCGGTGGGTTTTCGCAACAGTTGCGCGAGGATCTGCTTGACTCCTTACTTTTCTCTCAGTTGTATGCAGATACGAAAGTTGTGAGGTGGTCGGATGCCGAGAGCTGGAATACGGAATGCGCCACTGCGTTGGAAAAGGTTAAATGGCAGCGTACAGTCTATAAAAACAACCGTTTTGATCCAAAAAATGACGCCCAGTTTTCAATACGGGATTCCGTTGTAGGCCAGGTGCGTTCTCTTTTTGGCAAAAACCAGGTTGAGAAGTTTGAGCAGTTGATCAACGGCGTTGAGCACTCGTTCGTCGAGGAAGCGGCGGGCGGGGCATTGCGAGAACATGCCGTGGCCACTGTAAAGACAACCGATGATGCCGATTTTTCGACTATTGCCCTGCAGATGGGGATTTTGGGGGCGGGCGCTGTTCTTTATTCAGTATTTGTCTGCTTTAACACCATCGAAGAGGTTGAGGCCGACTTTTTGAATCAGTGTTTTTCCGGCAAGCATATCGTGGGCGAAGTCAGTTTCGATTTTGCCAAGCAACAGCTGGATCGGGCGGGTTTTGAAAGAAGTCGAATGCGGGAAAAAATAATCGCTCAACTCCCTGACTCAAGAGACGGTCTGATTCTTGAACTCTGTCCAGGATGCATTGGTTGATCTAATTGGATCTGTACAGCGATTCAAAGGGGCGTGGACTTTATCCGGTTTTGTAGCCATTACCCAAGTCACGGACTCAGCGCAAGGCATGGCCCGAAATCCGCGCCTCTTCCTCCAGCCACGCAAAAAATGCCCGCACCGGTGGATGCCGCTCGCGTCCCGGCACGCACAAGGCGCTGTAACCAGCGCCATCCACTAGAACTTCCCCCCGATAAGCCACCAGCAACCCGCTGGCCACGCTCTCGGACACCAGGATATTGCTCGCCAGTACCAGGCCTTGCCCGGCAATTGCCGCTTGCAGGGCGTAATGCTCTTCGTCGTATTCGCGCATGGTCGGCTGGCCGGCCAGCCAGGTTTCGCCAGACTGCGCACACCATGCTTCCCAGCCATGGGCATAGAGTCGGGAGTTGTGCCAGCGCACGCTGATCAGCGTCGGCGTGCGGTGGGCGGCCAGTGCCACTTGTTCGGGAGAGCCATAGACGCCGAAGGACTCGTCGAACAGGCACACCCCATACAGGTTCGGATAATCAGCCAGGCTGTAACGCAGCACCAGATCGACGCTGGCGTCCTGATGCAAGTCGATGACTTCGCAATGGGTGTCCAGGCGCAGGCTGATGTTCGGGTGTCGCGCATAAAAGCGTCCCAGGCGCGGCACCAGCCACAGGGCGGCAAAGGCGGCGGTGGTGGAAATCGTCAGGCTGCTGCCGCTGCGTTGCGGGCGTAGCGTATCGATGCTTTGCGCCACGTCCAGCAGTGCGCCGTGCAAGCTGCGGAACAGCCGTTCGCCGCATTCGGTCAGGCGCACCTGCCGCGGCAGGCGTTCGAACAACGGCACGCCGAGCCAGGTTTCCAGCGTGCGGATCTGATGCGATACCGCGGTCGGCGTCACCGAGAGTTCTTCAGCGGCGGCCTTGAAGCTCAGCAGGCGTGAGGCGGACTCAAAGGCCCGCAGGGCGGTCAGCGGTAACGTAGCGAACATTGTGTACTCCATGGATGAAATGGATTCAACCAAACTGATTTTTGCTCATTTGAAGAGGGACAGCTACAAGCTTCAAGCTCAGAGCTGTAAGCAGTTTGAGTTTAGTCCTGGAGGATATTCAGATGAGTAAAATTCTTGCGGTTCATGCCAGTCCCCGTGGCGAGCGTTCTCACTCCCGGCGCCTGGCCGAGGTATTTCTATCGGCCTTGCAGGCGCGAAATCCACAGTGGCACCTGACTCGCCGCGAAGTCGGGCGGGCGTTTATTCCTCCCGTCAGTGAAGCCTTCGTGGCCGCCGCGTTTTACCCCGAGCCTGAAGCGCGCCCGTTGTCGATGCAGGCGGACCTGGCACTCAGCGATGAACTGGTCGGCGAATTGCTGGGCCACGATGTGCTGGTGATCTCCACGCCGATGCACAACTTCAGCGTGCCCAGCGGCTTGAAAGCCTGGATCGACCAGATCGTGCGCCTTGGCCTGACGTTCAATCACTCGTTGGATAACGGCGTAGCCCAATACGAACCCCTGGTGCAGGGCAAAAAGGCGCTGATCATCACCAGTCGCGGCGGGTTCGGTTTTGGCCCGGACGGCGAGCTGGCCTCCATGAACCATGCCGATACCTTGCTGCGCACGGTGCTGGGATTTATCGGTATTACCGACGTCACGGTGGTCGCCGCCGAAGGGGAAGAGTCTGAAGCACGCTCTTTCGCAG
>NZ_VZPP01000006.1 GCF_008801475.1 Pseudomonas moorei
GTGGGTCCAAGGCACAGCGGTGCATGCTCATGTTTCAACGGACAGGGTAATCAAGGCCGCCAAAACGAAAAGACCTTGAAAGGGATGGCCGTAAGGGCGAAACCGCCAGCCGCCGTTACCGCAGCAACGGATATGTACTCAATCAACAAAACGCAGGTCGGCTGTCAGGCCGCCATCGCTGCGATGCGGCCCCCCGACAAGCCAGTTCCTACAGTAGATCCAGGAAAACCTGAAGGGTATCCACCCATCAAACCGGCGCCACTCCCTCGACGATGATCACCTCGGCCCGAGCCGCCCCCTCGCGGCGCCCCTTGGCCTCTTGATAGAGATCCGACCGATAACAGGCCACCGCCTGGTCATAGGACTCAAACTCGATCACCACACTGCGTTGCGGTGTTTGCCGCCCTTCCATCGCCTCGCTGCGCCCGCCGCGCGCCAATATCCGCCCGCCGTATTCGGCAAACGCCTTGGGTGCGCGCTGGGTGTAGTGGCTGTATTGATCGGGGTCGGTGATATCCACGTGAGCAATCCAGTACGCCTTCATAGTGACCTCTCTGGTTGTTTTGTATTATGGTATACCACAACGCATCTCCATCAAACACCGAGAATCCAGACATGGCCTTCAACAGCATCGAAGAAATCATCGAAGACTACCGCCAAGGCAAGATGGTGCTCCTGGTTGACGACGAGGACCGGGAAAACGAAGGCGACCTGTTGCTCGCCGCCGACCGTTGCAGCGCCGAAGCCATCAGCTTCATGGCCCGGGAAGCACGCGGGCTGATCTGCCTGACCTTGACCGACGAGCACTGCCAGCGCCTTGGCCTGGAACAGATGGTGCCGAGCAATGGCAGCGTGTTCAGCACGGCGTTCACCGTGTCGATCGAAGCCGCCGTCGGTGTGACCACCGGCATCTCCGCCGCCGACCGGGCGCGTACCGTCGCTGCGGCCGTGGCCCACGGCGCGAGCGCCGCCGATATCGTGCAGCCCGGTCATATTTTCCCCCTGCGCGCCCGGGAAGGCGGCGTCCTGACCCGCGCCGGGCATACCGAGGCCGGTTGCGACCTGGCGCGCCTGGCCGGCTTCACCCCGGCTTCGGTGATCGTCGAAGTCATGAACGACGACGGCACCATGGCCCGCCGCCCGGATCTGGAAGTGTTCGCGCGCAAACACGGGATCAAGATCGGCACCATCGCCGATCTGATCCACTATCGTTTAAGTACCGAACACACGGTGGTACGCATCGGCGAGCGCGAGCTGCCTACGGTGCATGGCACCTTCCGTCTGATCACCTTTGAGGACCGCATCGAAGGCGGTGTCCACATGGCCATGGTGATGGGCGACTTGCGCCGCGATGAAGCGACATTGGTGCGCGTGCACGTGATCGACCCGTTGCGCGATCTGGTCGGTGCCGAATACAGCGGGCCGTCCAACTGGACGTTATGGGCGGCGTTACAGCGAGTGGCTGAAGAAGGACGTGGCGTGGTTGTGGTGCTGGCCAATCATGAATCCTCGCAAGCGTTGCTCGAACGCGTACCGCAATTGACCCAAACGCCACGGCAGTTCAGCCGTTCGCAGTCGCGGATCTATTCGGAAGTGGGTACCGGTGCGCAGATCCTGCAAAACCTTGGCGTGGGCAAGCTGCGGCACCTGGGGCCACCGCTGAAATACGCCGGTTTGACCGGGTACGACCTGGAAGTAGTGGAGAGCATTCCCTTCACCCAATGACCCGAGCGGAATTGCCCTTGTGGGAGCGAGCAAGCTCGCTACCACAAGGGATGGTGGTGATCACAGGCACCGAAGTTTTCCAAAAAAAAACCGATTCGGCAGATAGCCGGTAAGGCAAAGTGCTTGCACAAAGTTTGGAATACCATAATATGATATTCCATAGACCGGACAGTCAGAACTGACTCGAAGGGCCTACTGCTCCCGACTGGCGGGCACTCAAAAGCCCCGCTCATAAACACAACAATGAGGGCGTGAAAATGGTGTTGAACAAACGTGTAACCGCAGCGATTTTTGCGGGACTGCTGAGCGTCACCAGCCAGGCGTTGATGGCGGCTGAAAGCGTCAACTTCGTCAGCTGGGGCGGTAGCACCCAGGACGCGCAGAAGCAGGCCTGGGCCGACCCGTTCAGCAAGGCCACCGGCATCACCGTGGTCCAGGATGGCCCGACCGACTACGGCAAGCTCAAAGCCATGGTCGAAAGCGGCAACGTGCAATGGGACGTGGTCGATGTCGAAGCTGACTTCGCCTTGCGCGCCGCCTCCGAAGGCTTGCTCGAACCCCTCGATTTCAAAGTCATCGATCGCACCAAGATCGACCCGCGGTTCGTCTCCGATCACGGTGTCGGTTCGTTCTTCTTCTCCTTCGTCCTCGGCTACAACGAAGGCAAGCTCGGCGCCGCCAAGCCTCAGGACTGGTCCGCGCTGTTCGACACCAAGACCTACCCCGGCAAACGCGCCCTCTACAAATGGCCGAGCCCTGGCGTGCTGGAACTGGCGCTGCTGGCCGACGGCGTGCCTGCCGACAAGCTCTACCCGCTGGACCTGGATCGCGCCTTCAAGAAACTCGACACCATCAAGAAAGACATCGTCTGGTGGGGCGGTGGCGCGCAGTCGCAACAGTTGCTGGCCTCTGGCGAAGCGAGCATGGGTCAGTTCTGGAACGGCCGGATCCACGCCCTGCAGGAAGACGGCGCCCCGGTTGGCGTAAGCTGGAAACAGAACCTGGTCATGGCCGATATCCTGGTCATTCCAAAAGGTTCGAAAAACAAGGACGCGGCGATGAAGTTCCTGGCCAACGCCAGCAGTGCCAAGGGCCAGGCCGACTTCTCCAACCTGACCGCCTACGCCCCGGTCAACGTCGACAGCGTCGCGCGCCTGGACTCGGTGCTCGCCCCTAACCTGCCGACGGCCTACGTTAAGGATCAGATCACTCTTGATTTCGCGTACTGGGCCAAGAACGGTCCGGCCATCGCGACACGGTGGAACGAATGGCTGGTCAAATGAAAATGACGGTAACCGCGTCCCGTCCATCCACGCCCGTCGGGAGCGCCTCCGGCGCTGCCGGCAAGGCCGCTGCGATGACGCAAACCCCGACCCTGGCGCAACGCTGGCGTGGTGCGAGCAACCTGATCCCCGCGCTGTTGTTCCTCGGCCTGTTCTTCCTCGCGCCGTTGATTGGCCTGCTGCTGCGCGGCGTGCTTGAACCGGTGCCGGGCCTGGGCAATTACGAACAGTTGTTCGCCAACTCGGCGTACGCCCGGGTGTTGCTCAACACCTTCTCGGTGGCCGGCCTGGTCACGCTGTTCAGCCTGTTGCTGGGCTTCCCGCTGGCCTGGGCGATCACCCTGGTGCCGCGCGGCTGGGGCCGCTGGCTTCTCAACATCGTGCTGTTGTCGATGTGGACCAGCCTCCTCGCCCGTACCTACTCCTGGCTGGTGCTGCTGCAAGCCTCCGGGGTGATCAACAAGGCACTGATGGCCATGGGCATCATCGATCAGCCGCTGGAGATGGTGCACAACCTGACCGGCGTGGTGATCGGCATGAGCTACATCATGATCCCGTTCATCGTGCTGCCGCTGCAGGCGACCATGCAGGCCATCGACCCGATGATCCTGCAGGCCGGTTCGATCTGCGGCGCCAGTCCGTGGACCAACTTCTTCCGGGTGTTCCTGCCGCTGTGCCGGCCGGGGCTGTTCTCCGGCGGCTTGATGGTGTTCGTGATGTCGCTGGGTTACTACGTCACCCCGGCACTGCTGGGCGGTGCGCAGAACATGATGCTGCCCGAGTTCATCATTCAGCAGGTGCAGTCGTTCCTCAACTGGGGCCTGGCCAGCGCCGGCGCCGCGTTGCTGATCGTCATTACGCTGGTGCTGTTCTACTTCTACCTGAAGCTTCAGCCGGAATCCCCGGTTGGCGCCAGTAACGCGAGGTAAGCCGTCATGCTCCTGACTCCCAATGCCATGAGCCGCCGGATGCGCTTCGGCCTGTACACCACCACCGGGCTGATCGGTCTGTTCCTGTTGCTGCCGATCGTGTTCATCGTGCTGCTGTCGTTCGGGTCGTCGCAATGGCTGGTGTTCCCGCCACCGGGCTGGACGCTGAAATGGTACGTCCAGTTCTTCTCCAACGCCGACTGGATGAACGCGGCCATGGCCAGCCTCAAGGTCGCGGTGCTGACCACGCTCTTTGCGGTGGCCCTGGGCCTGCCGACGGCGTTCGCCCTCGTGCGCGGTCGCTTCCCCGGTCGGGAAATGCTCTACGGCCTGTTCACCCTGCCGATGATCGTGCCATTGGTGATCATCGCGGTGGCGGTGTACGCGCTGTTCCTGAAACTGGGCTACACCGGGACGATGTTCGCGTTCGTGGTCAGCCATGTGATTGTCGCGTTGCCGTTCACCATCATCTCGATCATCAACTCGCTGAAGCTGTTCGACCAGTCGATCGAGGATGCGGCGGTGATCTGCGGTGCTTCGCGCCTGCAAGCGGTGTTCAAGGTGACCTTCCCGGCGATTCGCCCGGGCATGGTGGCCGGCGCCCTCTTCGCCTTCCTCGTCTCGTGGGATGAAGTGGTGCTGAGCGTGATGATGGCCAGCCCGACCCTGCAGACCCTTCCCGTGAAAATGTGGACCACCCTGCGCCAGGACCTGACGCCCGTGATCGCCGTCGCTTCGACGCTGCTGATCGGCCTCTCGGTATTGGTCATGGTGATCGCCGCCGCACTGCGCCGGCGCAACGAAATCAGCGCCTGAGCGCGCAGGAGTACGACATGAGTGCAGTGATCAAAGATAGCGCGCAACAAAACGACCAGCCGCTGGTCAGCCTGCGCAACCTGAACAAGTACTACGGCGACTTCGCCGCCGTGGACAACATCTCGCTGGACATCAAGGACGGTGAGTTCCTGACCTTCCTCGGCTCCAGCGGCTCCGGCAAAAGCACCACCCTGTCGATGCTCGCCGGCTTCGAAACCCCGAGCAGCGGCGAGATCCTGGTCAACGGCCAGTCGCTGGTCAATGTACCGCCGCACAAGCGCGACATCGGCATGGTGTTCCAGCGCTACTCGCTGTTCCCGCATCTGTCGGTGCGCGACAACATCGCCTTCCCGCTGACGATTCGCAAGCTGGCCGCGGCCGAACGTGAACGCCGGGTCGATGCGATGCTCAAGCTGGTGCAGCTGGAGCAATTTGCCCATCGCCGCCCTTCGCAACTCTCCGGCGGTCAGCAACAGCGGGTCGCCATCGCTCGGGCGCTGGTCTACGAGCCACGCATCCTGCTGATGGACGAACCCCTCGGCGCCCTGGACAAAAAACTGCGTGAAGACTTGCAGGATGAACTGCGCCAGCTGCATCGGCGCCTGGGCATCACCATCGTCTACGTGACTCACGATCAGGAAGAAGCCATGCGTTTGTCCCAGCGCATCGCGATCTTCAGCCACGGCAAGATCGTTGGCCTGGGCAGCGGCTATGACCTGTACCAGAACCCGCCGAATGCGTTTGTCGCCTCGTTCCTCGGCAACTCGAACTTCCTCAAGCTCAAGGCCCAGGGCAATGCGGCGGCTTCGTTTGAAGGTCAGTCGCTGTCGATCCGCCTGACCGCCGGGCTGCAAACCCATCAGGATGTGCTGCTGATGGTGCGTCCGGAAAAGGCGCTGGCCTTGAGCGTTGAGCAAGCGGCCAAGGAGCCCCTGGCGGCAGGCTGGAATGAAGTCTCGGCCAAGGTCGTGGAAGTGCTGTTCCTGGGCGAAAGCCAGACCTGCAGCGTGGTGACTTCGGGCGGCACGTCGATGACCGTCAAGGCGTTGTCGGCGGCCGGCATGCCCATGAAGGCGGGAGATCCGGTGCGTGTGCGCTGGGCGACGGCGGATGCCTGCGTCTATACCGAATGGGCTGAAAGCGATCTGAACAAGGCTGCCGGAGCCCATTGATTCATTGCGGTCCATACCAGTGGACCGTAGTCAGGTGTCACCCTCGGGCCAGCGCAACGTCGGGTTGCGCGGGCCCTTTTTTGTTTTTGCTTCGGCCTTGGCTGGCAAGCCAGCCCCTGAAGGATGGGGGCTCAGAGCCTGCGTTTGAGGGTGTCGGAAGGTAGCTCGCCGAACTGCTTGCGGTAGCTGTCGGAGAACCGTCCCAGGTGCAGGAAACCGTAATCCATGGCCACTTCGGTGACGTTGCGCACATTGCAGGTCGGGTCGCTCAGGCAGGCGTTGATGCGTTCCAGGCGCTTTTGGCGGATGTAGTTTTTCGGCGTGACCCCGGCGTTGCGCTCAAACAGGCCATACAAGGAACGCAGGCTCATGCTGGCCTGGCGTGCCAGTTCTTCGCTGTCGATGTCTCGCTTGAGGTTCTGTGCGATGTAATCGGCGATCACGTCAAAGGTGGCCGTCGGCGAACCGAGGCACTCGCGACTGACATTGGTCTTCATCAGGCTGAGCATCTTGCTGACGATGATCTGCGTGTAATGCTCCTGCACCCTGGGAATCTGCTCGGTGGCCTCGGCCTCCTGGCAAATCATCGCCAGCAAGTTGACGAAACCTTCCAGCTCATTGAGCTGATAACGGTTCTCCACAAAGCGCACGCCCTGCCCCGGATAACGCCAGCGCTGCTCATCACAGACCGACTCGAACAACCGGGTGGGGACTTTCAGAATGAATTTTTCGCAATCGGCCGAGTACGTCAGATCGACCGGATCGTCGGGGTTGATCAGCAGCAATTCGCCGGGGGCGAAATAATGTTCCTGGCCGTGCCCGCGCCACAGGCAGTTGCCGCGCAGCAACACTTGCAGGTGATAGATATCCTCCAGCGCGCCCGAGGTCACCCGCACGCTGCCACCGTAGCTGATGCGACACAGATCGAGGCTGGCGAATTTGCGATGGTCGAGACTGGCCAGAGGCTGGCCTGCGCGGGGCATGAGAATACAGTGGTTGCCGACGTGCTGATTGACGTAGCCAGACACTGCATGGGGGTCGGCATGGTCGAACACTCTGCTGCGCTGACTCAACAGTTGCGCTTGCATCATCGGGTCACTCTGATTGTTGTTATGGGTTGCATCGTTTCATTCTAGAACCGAAACGCCTGTAGGAGCGAGCCTGCTCGCGATGGACTCGAGAACACCGTGTTTAGCCAGTAAACACGCGTTATCGTTAACGACCATCGCGAGCAGTCTCGCTCCTACAGGTTTTTTCGATCAGTCCTCCAGTGCGCGAACCCGCTCGTGGCGCTGCTGCTCTTCAGGCTGGGCCGACGACTGCAGGGTGAAGTCGAACTCGATTTCCGCGAATCGACCGCTGACACCGTGGGCCGCTGCACGCGCCTGGTCATCGCTGAAGGTGATCTTGGCGATCAACTCGTCACGGGTGGCGTAGGCGAAATCGTCGTGCAGGTATTGATCGCCATCGAGGTTGATCTGCGTGGTCAGGTGGCGATGGTCCGGCGCGGAAATGAAGAAGTGGATGTGCGCCGGGCGCTGGCCGTGACGGCCCAGTTGATCGAGCAGTTGCTGGGTCGGACCGTCCGGTGGGCAACCGTAGCCCGACGGCACGATGCTGCGGAAACGGTAGCGGCCTTCGGCATCGGTGACGATGCGACGACGCAGGTTGAATTCCGATTGCGCGGTGTCGAAGTACGAGTAGGTGCCGCCAGTGTTGGCGTGCCACACATCTACCACGGCGCCGGCCAGCGGTTCGCCAGCGGTGTTGAACACGCGACCTTGCATGAACAGGGTCACACCCGGATCCACGCCATCATCGAGGCGTGCTTCGCCCTGGGACAGTGGCGCACCGGCCACGTACAGCGGACCTTCGATGGTGCGCGGCGTGCCGCCGGATTTGCCGGCCTGTTCGTCTTCGGCATCCATCAGCAGGTCGAGGTAATGCTCCAGGCCGAGCCCGGCCACCACCAGCCCGGCCTCTTGGCGCGCGCCCAGGACGTTCAGGTAGTTGACGGCTTTCCAGAACTCTTCCGGGGTCACGGCGAGGTCTTCGATGATGTTCACCGAATCACGCAGGATGCGGTACATCAGGGCTTTGACGCGCGGGCTGCCGGCATCGTTGTGCAGGCCGCTGGCCTCTTCGAGAAACTTCTGGACTTCAGCAGTATGGGAAATCTTGACGTTCATTTGGGTGGGTCCTCATCTTGTAATTATGGGCGTTGCGAGCTGAACAGGCGCCGTTCAGCGGTCATCGTCACGGATGGAAGAAGGATGACGGCACATCGCGTCGATCTCGATGGCCATGTACGGGAACAACGGCAATTGCATGAGCAGGTCGTGCAGTTCCTGAACGCTGTCGACATCGAACACGCTGTAGTTCGCGTAATGCCCGGCGATGCGCCACAGATGACGCCACTTGCCTTGCTCTTGCAGGCGTTGGGCCAGGGCTTTCTCGTCAGCTTTCAGTCTGGCGGCTGCTTCCGGATTCATATCGACCGGCAGGTTCACGGTCATTTTTACGTGGAACAGCATAATGCTCTCCTCAGGCTTGATGAATGGCAGTGGATGTTTTGTCGCGGCGGAAAAACGCCAGGCGTTCTTCATCCAGGCTCAGGCCCAGCCCCGGGGTTTTCGGTACGTGCAGCTCGAAATCGCGATACACCAGCGGTTCGCTGAGGATGTCTTCGGTCAGCAGCAGCGGGCCGAACAGTTCGGTGTCCCACGCCAGCTTGTTCAAGGTGATAAAGGCATGGGCCGACGCCATCGTGCCGAGGCCGCCTTCGAGCATGGTGCCGCCGTACAGGCCGATACCCGCTGCCTCGGCGATGGAGGCGGTACGCAGCACCGCACGCGGGCCACCGTTCTTGGCGATCTTCAGGGCGAACACCGAAGCCGCGCCTTCACGGGCCAGGTTGAACGCGTCTTCCACGCACTCGATGGATTCGTCCGCCATGATCGGCGCCGGACTCATGGCGTTCAGGCGCACCATGCCGGCGCGGTTATTGCGCGAAATCGGCTGTTCGATCAGGTCAATGCCATTGGTGCCGAGAATCCGGCAAGCACGCAGCGCAACCGCTTCGTCCCAGGCCTGATTGACGTCGACCCGCACGCTGGCGCGGTCACCCAAGGCTTTCTTGATCGCAATCACGTGTGCCAGGTCGCGGTTGACTTCACCGGCACCGATTTTCAGTTTGAAGATGCGATGGCGGCGCAGGTCGAGCATTTTTTCCGCTTCGGCGATGTCTTTCTCGGTGTCGCCACTGGCCAGGGTCCAGGCCACCGGCAGAGCGTCACGCACGCGACCGCCGAGCAACTCGCTGACCGGCAGGCCCAAGCGCTTGCCCTGGGCGTCGAGCAACGCGGTTTCGATCCCGGATTTGGCGAAGGTGTTGCCACGGATGCTGCGTTCCAGGCGCAACATCGCGGCATTGACGTTGCCGCTGTCCTGGCCGATCAACAGCGGCGCAAAGTGCGTGTCGATGTTGGTCTTGATGCTGTCGGGGCTTTCGTTGCCGTAAGCCAGGCCACCGATGGTGGTCGATTCGCCGATGCCTTCGATGCCATCGGCGCAACGCACGCGAATGATCACCAGGGTCTGGTTCTGCATGGTGTGCATCGCCAGCTTGTGCGGGCGGATGGTCGGCAGATCGACGATGATCGTCTCGATCGATTCAATGGCTGTTGCAAGCATTTCGATACCCGCGTCAGGTTCTTGAAGTTCTGGAATCGATTCTGGTACGGCTTTTTTCAGGAAGCCAATATAGAATTTGTCTGATTTGATACCTTAAAGGTATGCAACTGATGGCCGACTGGAGGCTCTATGGAACTGCGTCACCTGCGTTATTTTCAGGTCTTGGCTCAAACCCTCAATTTCACCCGCGCCGCCGAGTTGCTGCACATCGCCCAACCGCCCTTGAGCCGGCAGATCCAGCAACTGGAAGATGAACTCGGCGTGATCCTGCTCGAACGCGGGCGACCGCTGAAACTGACCGACGCCGGGCGTTTTTTCCATGAACACTCCACGGCCCTGCTCGAACAACTGAACAAGGTCTGCGACAACACGCGGCGTATCGGCCTGGGGGAAAAGACCTGGCTGGGCATCGGTTTTGCGCCGTCGACGCTCTACGGCGTGTTGCCGGAACTGATTCGCCGCCTGCGCAGCGGCGAACCACTGGAGCTGGAGCTGGGGCTGTCGGAGATGACCACCCTGCAGCAGGTTCAGGCGCTGAAGGCCGGGCGTATCGACATTGGCTTCGGGCGTATCCGTATCGATGATCCGGCGATCATCCAGACCGTCCTCACCGAAGATCGCCTGGTCGCCGCCCTGCCCGCCGGCCACCCCTTGCTCGCCGGTCCCATCAGCCTGCGTGACCTGGCCAAAGAAGCCTTCGTGCTGTACCCCGGCAACCCCCGGCCGAGTTACGCCGACCACGTGATTGCACTCTTCGAATCCTACGGCGTGAGTATCCATGTCGCGCAATGGACCAACGAACTGCAAACGGCGATCGGACTGGTGGGGGCTGGAATCGGCGTCACGCTGGTGCCGGCCTCGGTGCAACTGCTGCACCGCGACGACATTGGTTTCACCCCGTTGCTGGAAGACAACGCGACCTCGCCAATCATTCTCAGCCGGCGGGTCGGCGACGTGTCACCGGGGTTGAACCATTGTTTGCGGATGATTGATGAGCTGCTGCCGCAGGGCTCATGAGGACCTGTGGAGAGGAAGCTTGCTCCCTTTCCACAGGTCCTCATGAGCCGCGATCGGCGTTAACCGGCAAACGCCCGGCGCCCGGCTTTCATCTCGGTGCGCAACTCGCCAATGAATTCGGAAATGGCACGCACACTGGTCAAGTCTTCGGTCGAGACACCGCTCAATAACAGCTCCACTCGCCCGCTCACCGGTTCGTAGATCTCGATACGGAGCAACCCGCCGTTCTCCGTGCATTCGCAGGCCAACGGCACAAAACCGGACTCGACTATGTTGCAAAGAACTGAAATGGGAACCATGGCCGCTGCCTCGCACGGCAATTGATCGGATTGGATCCCACTCAGGATAGATGCTGTTTACCAATCCTGCGCCAGCAAAAAGTGTTAGCTGCCTCGCAGTTTCGAGCATTTTTTCAATCGGAATTTCCGCCCCAGATCCAGTTCCAGAAACCGGGTAACTCAACCGGCTGCGAACTGTCGCGCACGGTACGCGCCATCGCCGCCCGCTGCAGCGCGGCCGTATCGTCGTAGAAAGGCTGTTCGGCGGTTCTCACCCCTGTCGCCTGGGCGCTGTCGAGCAGGATTTGCAGGTACTCGCGGGTGTGCCGCGCGGTATAGCGATTGAGATCGTGGAACGTCACCACCACCGGAATCACCCCATCCACCACCGGCAGCTCGCCCCGGGCGATGCGCTCGCGTACTTCGGACATCGAGCGCAGGAAGTGGGCGCGCCGGCGGGGGCTGGCGTTAAAGCCCCAGATCTTGCCGTCGTTGGCACTCAAATCGGTGAGCAACACATGCATGCCGTGCTGCTGATACGCGGCGAAGGTGCGCTTGTCGTAGTTCCAGAATGGCGGGCGCAGCAGCGTCGGGGGCGCGCCGGTGATCGCGGCGATGTCGGCGCTGCCATTGATGAGTGATTGTTCCAGCGTTTGCGGGTCGAGGGAGCGATGGTTGGTGTGCGAAGGCGTGGCGGTGTGAAAGCCCAGAATGTGCCCGGCATCGCGCTCGTGGTGCATGACCGCGCGCCCGATGTCACTGCCGCCGGCCCGTGAGGCGCGGGTCTGCACAAAGAACACGGCCTTGATGTCCGGCTGCAACCCATTGCGCGTCAGGCTATCGAGCACGGTTTCAGTCGGGTTCCAGAAACTCGACGCGCTGGGACCGTCATCGAAGGTCAGCAGAAAGCGGATCGGGGGTTGGGTGCGTAGACGTTGTTCAGTCTGCGGTGTCATTTCGATAGGGGCGGCGATGCAACCCAGCAGACTGGCTGCCATGGCGATCGCCGATAAAACCTTGACCAACTGTTTCATGTTTTGCCTTGGGCCAGACCGTTTCGGTCACCACGTCAAACGGCAAAGTCCTTCGCCCGTTCATCCTTCGCCAGCCCGCAGGTCGCTGTGGGCCGAGGTTGGATCAGGGTACACAGAGTTTGGTTCCGGCGCTGCCCGGCATCCGGGATTAATGGATAAGGAATACTGAAACAGTCGCCGCCTTGCCTGGTCCACAGCTTCGCGGCAAGCCGGACGCCTGCGGAGTTGGGTGCTCTGAAATGATTTGAGCATCTATGCTGAAACTCCCAGCGGAGGGTTCATTCAATGTGCGGAAGACTGTCGCAGTATCGAGGCATTCACGATTTCGTTGCCGTGCTGAGCATTCCCGATGCACTGATCAATCACGTTGGCGATGAACCCTTGGCGCGCTACAACGCCGCGCCGACCACGCAGCTTGCGCTGCTGCATCTGGAAAGCGACGGCCTGCACGCCGATCGGCAGCGATGGGGCTGGCGCCCGCACTGGGCTAAGGATCGTGCGGCACCGATCAATGCGCGGGTCGAGAAAGTCGCCCATGGCCCGTTTTTCCGGGCGATCTGGCCGCACCGCGCGATCTGCCCGATAGACAACTGGTTCGAATGGGTCGACGCCGGAGACGGCACCCGCCAACCCTGGCTGATCCGACGACGCGACCGGGGGCCGATCTACTGTGCGGCGATCGGGCAGTTCCCACTTGGCGGCGCCGCGCCGCGAGACGATGACGGCTTTGTCATCATCACCGCCGACAGCGCTGGCGGTTTGCTGGACATACACGACCGCCGCCCCGTCGTGCTGTCAGCCGAGCTGGCGCGGGAATGGCTGGACCCGGCCACCCCGAAGGAACGTGCCGAACAGATGGTACTTTTGCAGGGTGAAGGCAGTGACGCGTTCCAATGGCACAAGGTCGCCAAAGCGGTTGGCAACGTCAGAAATCAGGCGGCCACATTGATTGATGAAATAACTTGAATATGTCAATAACGACAGGAACATTGGCATAACCAACAATTGTTTATACAAGACATAACCAACTTCGTCATGCCGACTGTTTCAATCAATTAACACTTATATATATCCATGAGTTTGGTGAATTAACCGCTTGTCCGACAATTCGTTGATCGTGCATACATTTATAAAAACTACCGATAGCATGCGCGCCGCATTTCCAGTTGCACCACCCAGTTGACCAAAGAGTCAACAACTAAGGAAATCCCTGAAAACAAGCCTTGCAGAGAACTAAATTGCGCGACGATTTTGCAATGAATCAAGTCG
This sequence comes from Pseudomonas moorei, assembly GCF_008801475.1. Classification (GTDB taxonomy): domain Bacteria; phylum Pseudomonadota; class Gammaproteobacteria; order Pseudomonadales; family Pseudomonadaceae; genus Aquipseudomonas; species Aquipseudomonas moorei. Next base: position 13,217 of record NZ_VZPP01000006.1, read on the forward strand.
TGGGTCTGGCGTGCATTTATCTTTCGCCGACAGAACACTACCAACTCGACTGTTTTATCGGGCAATACATAAAGACCCGGAACCTGCGAACAGTCCACAATATCAATCACTTACTGAGTTCAACCCTCGAAAGATATCCGGGCAAACCGCCGGTGATGGTCAATGAGTTGAACGCCTGGCTCGACAAAACCCTGGGGTATCGGGCCGCTCATCCCGAGTTTCTGTTGGACGACGCCTGATCCACACTTGAAGAATTGAAAAGCCCCGTTCAATGGCAATGGGGTTCAGTTGAATGAACGTGCTCCACTTGTAGGAGCGAGCCTGCTCGCGATGGTCGTTAACGATAGCGCGTGTTCACTGGCTAAACGCGCCGTCCTTGGGTCCACGTCGGAACGCCGTCCGGAGCAGGCTCGCTCCTACAGTGGGGGCTTATTTGTACGCAGCCCGGTCAGGGCTTCAATGGGCGCTCCATGTCGCGCTCCGACAACTCACGGCTGTCGTCATGTTTCCATGTCTGCTCAGCGTGCTTCTGCTGCTCGAGCTCTTCTTCCGTCGGTTCATCCGTGTCATCGTCCAGGTCCGGACGCTTTGGGTCAGTTGCCATGTTCACCTCTCTTCCTGAAGGGATCGGTCATCAACTTTAAGCGTAGAACAATTTCCGGTGTCCGGCTCAAAGCCACCCTCGCAGCAGAAAGAAGAAGCCCATGCTCAACAGCATGCTGAGCAAGGTATTGCGGGTGTAGAGCACCAGGCCGACGGCCACCAGCGAACTGATCAGGTACGGGTTGTCCCAATGCAGATTCAGCTGCTTTTCCGGCATGAACACAATCGGCCCGCAGATGGCGGTCAACATGCCCGGCACGGCAAAGCCCAGGAACTGTCGGGCATTGCTGCTCAAGCGCACTGGCAGCCGCGGTTCCAGAAACACGTAGCGGTTGAGAAACACCAACACGCCCATCCCGATAATCACTGCCCAGACCATCATGTGCGTTCACCCTGGAATTTATTGCAGATAAAACCGGCGCTCATGCCCGCCAACCCCGACAACACCAGCGCCGAGCCCCATTGCCAGTAGCTGAACAGCACCGAACAGAACAGCGACACCGCGACGCACACCACGGTCGGCACATTGCGCACCACCGGGGTGATCAGGGCGATGAAGGTGGCGGCGATGGAGAAATCCAGCCCCAGGTGCTCCAGGCCCGGAATGCTGCTGCCGAGCACGATGCCCAGCAGGGTGAAGAGGTTCCAGGCGACGTAGAACGTCAAGCCGACACCCAGGGCGTACCAGCGGTTGAATTGTTGCTTGTCGTACTGACTGGTCAGGGCGAACAACTCGTCGGTGAGCAGAAAGCCCAATCCTGCCCGCCAGCGCCCCGGCAGCGGCGAAATCACCGAACGCAGGCTCATCCCGTAGAGCAGATGCTGGGAGGTCAGTAACAAGGTGGTCAACAGAATCGAAAAGATCCCGGCACCGCCCTTGAGCATGCCGATGGCCACCAATTGCGCGGCGCCGGCAAACACGATGCTCGACAGGCCCTGGCCTTGCAGGGGGGTGAGATTGGCTTCGATGGCCATGGAACCGGCCAGCAACCCCCAGGGTGCGGTGGCCAGGGACAACGGCATGATCGCCGCAGCGCCGCGAAGAAACGCACTGCGCGGCATGAGTGAGTTGGACATAACGCTCGACAACCAGTGAAAGACAGCAAACTGTGCCAGCTCTGGCCGCCGTTGGCTTGAACGATCTTGCGCACATTGCCATTCATCGGCTGCCTGCTTGCGCCGGCTCAGTAGTAGCAACATGATGGCGCTGCATTTTCCCCCTCAAGGTGCGGCCGTTCATGCATTCAGTCGAAACCGACAGCGACGTCTATAAAACCCTGCTTGAGTCGACCAAGGCGATCCCGTGGCGAATCGACTGGAAGACCATGACCTTCAGCTACATCGGCCCGCAGATCGAGAGCCTGCTGGGTTGGGCGCAGGACAGTTGGGTCGGGGTCAACGACTGGGTCGAACGCATGCACCCGGACGATCGCGACTACGTGGTGGAGTTCTGCGTCTCGCAATCCCGTGCCGGCGTCGATCACGAGGCGGATTACCGCGCACTGACCCGCAACGGTGAATACGTGTGGATTCGCGATGTGGTGCACGTGGTGCGCAAGGACGGCGAGGTCGAAGCGCTGGTCGGCTTCATGTTCGACATCAGCGAGCGCAAGAAAACCGAAGAGCACCTGATTCGCCTGCAGAAACAGCTCGAGGAATATTCCTTCCAGGACGGCCTGACGGGCATTGCCAACCGGCGCATGTTCGACACTGTGCTGGAACGGGAATGGACCAGCGCCCAGCGCAGCGGCGCGCCGCTGTCGGTGATCGTGCTGGATATCGATTATTTCAAGCAGTACAACGACCATTACGGCCACATCAAGGGTGACGAATGCCTGCGCCGTGTGGCGCGCACGCTGTCGCTGGCGGCGAATCGGCCACGGGATTTCATCGCCCGGATCGGCGGCGAAGAGTTCGTCTGGCTGCTGCCGGAAACCGACGCCGAATCCGCCCGATTGGTGGCCAACAAGTGCCTGCACCTGATTCGCCAACAACAGATTCCCCACGAATTTTCCGTTGTATCGCCCTTGCTCAGCCTGAGCCTGGGGGTCGGTACCACCCATGCAACGCCGCACACCACGGCACTGGCGTTCGTCGAACAGGTGGACAAGTTGCTCTATCAGGCCAAGCGCAACGGGCGCATGCGCGCGGCGTTCACAGATTTTCGTGATTGACAAACCCGGCGCCGCCTTTTAAAACTGGGCACCTCATTCAGGGTGTAAGCAAACATGTCCGCAACCTTCTACCTCAACATTGACGTCATTGGCTTGAATGCCAAGGCGCAAGGTTGCGTTGCGCACGCCCTCAAATCGAAGAAACAGTCGCTCATGTGACCGGGGCGCGCTGTCCCGTCAGATGAGCTGACAGGACATTGAGCGCGACGGACCACCCTCCCCTTGCTTGCTTCCTTCTACGCTTCTGACGGTGACGAAATCGGTCAAACCTTCAGGAGTCAGCGTATGTCATCGTTTCAAGGTATCTGGGTTCCACTGGTCACGCCGTTCCACAACGGTGCCATCGATTTCGTCGGCTTGCGCCGGCTGGTCAGCCACCTGCTGGAAAAGGGCGTCGACGGCCTGGTTGTCTGTGGCACCACCGGCGAACCGGCAGCCATGAGCAAACAGGAGCAACTGGCGGTACTCGATGCCGTACTCGAGCTGGTGCCGGCCGATCGCATCGTCATGGGCCTGGCCGGCAACAACCTGAGCGAGTTGCTGCAGTTCCAGCGCGAGATCCTGAAGCGTCCGGTGGCAGGTTTGCTGGTGCCGCCGCCGTATTACATCCGCCCGTCCCAGGCTGGCCTCGAAGCGTTTTTCCAGACCGTGGCCGACGCTTCCAGCGTGCCGCTGATTCTCTACGACATTCCTTACCGCACCGGGGTCGCTTTCGAACAGGCGACCCTGCTGAACATCGTGGCCCATGAACGCATCGTCGCCATCAAGGATTGCGGCGGTAACTTCTCGAACACCCTCGCCTTGCTCAACAGCGGCCAGGTCGATGTGCTGTGCGGTGAAGACAACCAGATCTTCAACGCCCTGTGCCTGGGCGCCAAAGGCGCGATTGCCGCGTCGGCGCATGTTCATCCGGAACGGTTCGTCCAGCTGTATCAACAGATCCGCGACAACCAACTGGCCGCCGGGCGCGTGACGTTCTTCCAGTTGTTGCCACTGATTCAAAGCCTGTTCATCGAACCCAATCCCGCCCCGGTGAAAACCGCCCTGGCCCTGCAAGGCTTGATCGGTGATGAACTGCGTGCACCGATGCAACGCAGCAGCGAGGCCATGGTGACGCGATTGAAGGAGGTACTCGGCACCCTGGCGCACGACAATCGATAGAGCGCCCGCCACCCGCCCGCGTACCATGGAGGCACTCACCTGACGCGTCCGGGAGTCGACATGCCCTACCGAATCGCCGCCGATGGGCTGGTGCTGTTTCATTTGCTGTTCATCCTGTTTGTGGTGGGCGGCGGCCTGCTGGCGCTCCAGTGGCGTCAATTGATCGCCTGGCATTTGCCCGTGGCGCTGTGGGGTATGGCGGTGGAGTTTTTCCACCTGCCCTGCCCACTCACCGACTGGGAAAATCACCTGCGCCAGGCAGCCGGGGACGCCGGCTATGGCGGTGGATTCATCGAACATTACGTTTGGCCGGTGATTTATCCGGCCGGCCTGACGCCAGCCATTCAACTCGTTTTGGGCAGTGTTGTGCTGCTGATCAACGGGCTGGTCTATCTTCGATTGTTGCGGCGATGGAAATTGCGCCGAACGCCCTGATTCACCCGGTTTTGCCTGCCGAAGATGGCAACACTGGGGACGCCTTCGCTGGCCAGCCAGGCTCTTGCAATAGGGAGTGCCCGATTGAGGATTGAAAAACATGCTGTCGATTGAAGACCTGGCACTGCTCGAAGCCATCCGCGAAACCGGCAGTCTGTCGCGGGCCGCCGCTCATCTGGGCAAGGCGCCGTCCACGGTGTCCTACGCCGCCCGGCAACTGGAAGAACGCTTCGATGCGCTGCTGTTCGATCGCCGTCGTTATCGCCTGCAACTCACCCCCGCCGGCGAGTTGCTGGTGAACGAAGCGGCGCGGCTGATGCAGGACGTCTCGCGCCTGACCCAACGGGTGCAGCAAGTGGCCAACGGCTGGGAGAGCCGCTTGTGGATCGTCACCGATGAACTGTTGGAATTCGAGACATTGATGCCGGTGATCCATGAGTTTGACGCCCTGGGATCCGGCGTCCCGCTGCGCATCACCCAGGAAGTGCTGCGCGGGGTTTGGGAAGCCCTGCGTGAAGGCCGCGCGGACCTGATCATCGGTGCCACCAACGAACCGCCGGCGATCCCGTCCTTGCGCTGGATGCAGTTGGGCGAAATGGAGTGGGTGTTCGCCGTGTCGCCAAAGCATCCGCTGGCCAAGGCCAGGGAACCGGTATCACGCGCCCAGGTGGCGCAACACCGGGCGATTGTCGTCGCCGACTCGTCGCGCGCGACCGAGGGCAGTACTTACGGCGTTTCCAGCGGCCAGAGCGTGCTGGCGCTTCCGACCATGCGCGCGAAAATCCTCGCGCAGTGCGACGGTTTGGGCGTGGGTTGGTTGCCCAGGCACCGGGTCGGCTCGCTACTCAAAAGCGGCGCCCTGATTGAGAAGCAGATGGCCGATCCGCGTGAGCCCAACATCCTGTATGCCGGATGGCGCGGCGACCACGACGGTCGCGCGCTGGGCTGGTGGCTGGAAAAACTCAAGCAGTCGTACCTGGCGACCCAACTGGTTCAAGGCAGCGACCGCTTTGTCTGAGCGTCAGTTGGCAATCACGCTCATGTTGCGCCCGCTGGCCTTGGCCACGTACAGCGCCTTGTCGGCGGCACCGATCAAGTCGTCCGTCTGCGCTTGCGATGCCGGGCCGTGGCCGCAGACACCCACGCTCACGGTCACCCTGCCCTCGGGGCTTTCACTGTGCTGAAGACCGGCTGTCAGCACTGCTTGGCGGATTTTTTCCGCCACCAGGAACGCCCCTACGTAATCGGTGCCGGGCAACACCACGGCAAACTCTTCGCCACCGAACCGGGCCGCCAGATCCTTGGGGCGCTTGATGTGATCGGTGATGATGGCGGCGATTTTGCGCAGACACTCATCGCCGGCCAGATGGCCATATTGATCGTTGAAGGCCTTGAAATGGTCGACATCGATCATCAGCAGCGCCAGGTCCGTGACGTTGCGCCGCGCACGTCCCATTTCCGAATGAATGAACAAATCGAACTGGCGGCGGTTGGCCAGTCCGGTCAATGCGTCCTCGAGCGCCAGTAGTTCAAGGTTGCGATTGAGCTCCAGAAGTTTTTCCTGGGTGCCAAGCAGCTCGGTCTGGACCCGATCCTGCTGCTTCATCAGCTTGATCAGGCGAAAGCCGAGCACGCCGAGAAAGCCCAGCAGCACCGCGACGATCCCGGCGCTGAGCATCGACTGCTTGCGCCAGCTGGCCAGCACTTCCTGCTTGTCGAGGGCGACGAAGACGATCAGCGGATAACCCTCGACCCGGCGATAACCCACCACCCGTTCGACGCCATCCATGAGGGACCTGATCGTCGCCGTGCCGGAACTCGCGGCGGGCAGCAGCTGGGTGAACAGCGGGCTCTTTGACAGGTTCGCGCCGATGTCGGCCTCATTGAACGGTCGACGCACGATGATGCTGGCATCGTCGGCGATCAGGTTGATGACCCCGTTATCGCCCATGTCGATGCTGTCGTAGAGTTGCAGGAAGTGGTTCAGGTAGAGAGTGGCCAGTGCCACACCGGCAAAACTGCCATCCGGGTGATTGACCCGGCGCGACACCGTCATGATCCATTCGCCGCTGGAACGGCTTTTGATCGACGGACCGATGTGCGGCCCCCGGTCGGGATGATCGCGGTGGTAGATGAAATACTCACGGTCCGAGTTATTGGCACCGCCCACTTCGGCACCGTTGGAATTGGCGATCCAGCGTCCGTTTTCGTCATACACGAACAGGCCGTGGATCTGGCTCAGTTCACTGCGCTCGGCGCCGAGCAAGCGTTGCAGGCGATCCAGTTGCCCAGGCGCGATGCCCTCGTTTTCCAGGCGATCGACCAACGCAAACAGCAGCGTATCGGCCTGCTTGATTGACGACTGCGCTTGCGAGGCCAGGGTCTGCGCTAGGTTGGACATCGCCACTTCCTTGTCGTGCAAGTGGTACTGACGCGAGTTCCACGTCTCCCAGATCACGATCACCATCATCGACAGGCACACCGCAAGCATCAGCGTGACGGCCGAGCGCACCTTGAGCCTGGCGACGCCGGGCCGGTTTTTTTCGATGTGGTCGTGAATGGACGGATGTCCCATGCCCTCGCTCCTTGAATGTTGGTGGGCTGCGCCAGCGCCTACCGCGCCTGCTTCACGGCTTCGATCCAGAGCGGATCCAGCCGCGTCTGCCCGGTATCGATGCCCAGCGCGGCCATCCGCGCCTCGTGTTGTTCCATTTCCCGGTTCAATTGCCCATGATCGCTGGAGTTGCCGTCCAGTTGGTGCATCTGGCTCAACCCAAGATGATAGAAGCGCAACAGCTTCATCGCCGTCGGATCGCCCGCCTCCACTGCCGTCGTGACATGGTGCATGACGTTGGTGATGCTCATCAGGCTGCGTTTGAGCTGCCAGCTGTAGACCGCCGGCGCCATCCATTGCCGGGTCCAGAACACCTGGCGCATCAGCGCCGCCATCACCAGCACGGCAGCAAACACGCCGCCAATGTTGAATCGAAGATTGTCCCCGCCAGGCTCACCGAACAACGCCACCGCCAGGGCCGACAGTGCCATGGCCAGCGTCAGGAAAATCAGGGCGATGATCACCGTACTGCGCCGCGTTTGTTGCCGATAGGTTTCGGCGTTCATCGGCTGGATTTCGAACATTACGTCGGGTTTCCTTCAGTCGCGGGTAAAAAGATTGCGGGCATTATCGCCTCTGCACGGGATTTAGCTATGCTGGAGCTCCTTTTCATCTTTTCATCGTCAAACGGGGGACGTGGCGAGAGCGTGCAATTAGTGCCATCTTCTTTCATGGATACACACTATTCGGATGTCATTCGTTGTTTCTGTGGGGATGACATCGTTTTAAGGATCATTGAATGACCCAACGACAAGTAATCAACGCCTCGGTCAGCCCGAAAGGCAGCCTGGAAACCCTGTCCCAACGGGAAGTCCAGCAACTGAGCGAAGCCGGATCCGGCAGCACCTACAACATCTTCCGCCAATGCGCCCTGGCCATCCTCAACACCGGCGCCCACGTCGACAACGCCAAGACCATTCTCGAAGCCTACAAGGACTTCGAAATCCGCATTCACCAACAAGACCGCGGCGTACGCCTGGAATTGCTGAACGCCCCGGCCGACGCTTTCGTCGATGGCGAAATGATCGCCAGCACCCGGGAAATGCTGTTCAGCGCCCTGCGCGACATCGTCTACACCGAAAATGAACTCGACAGCCAACGCATCGACCTGAGCACCTCCCAGGGCATCAGCGACTACGTCTTCCACCTGCTGCGCAACGCCCGCACCCTGCGCCCCGGCGTCGAGCCGAAAATCGTGGTGTGCTGGGGTGGTCACTCGATCAACACCGAAGAATACAAGTACACCAAGAAAGTCGGCCACGAACTGGGCCTGCGCAACCTCGACGTCTGCACCGGTTGCGGCCCCGGCGTGATGAAGGGCCCGATGAAAGGCGCCACCATCGCCCACGCCAAGCAGCGTATCCATGCCGGTCGTTACCTGGGCTTGACCGAACCGGGCATCATCGCCGCCGAGGCACCGAACCCGATCGTCAACGAACTGGTGATCCTGCCGGACATCGAGAAACGCCTGGAAGCCTTTGTCCGCGTCGGCCACGGCATCATCATCTTCCCGGGCGGCGCCGGCACCGCCGAAGAGTTCCTGTACCTGCTCGGCATCCTGATGCATCCGGACAACAAGGGCCTGCCCTTCCCGGTCATCCTCACCGGCCCGAAACACGCCGCGCCGTACCTGGAACAGCTGGACGCGTTCGTCGGCGCCACCCTGGGCGATGGCGCCAAACAGCACTACGAAATCATCATCGACGACCCGGCCGAAGTCGCACGGCAGATGACCCAGGGCCTCAAAGCGGTCAAGCAGTTCCGCCGCGAGCGCAATGACGCGTTCCACTTCAACTGGCTGTTGAAAATCGACGAAGGCTTCCAGCGTCCGTTCGATCCGACCCACGAAAACATGGCCAACCTGAAACTGAGCCGCGACCTGCCGCCCCACGAACTGGCCGCCAACCTGCGCCGCGCGTTCTCCGGCATCGTCGCCGGCAACGTCAAGGACAAGGGCATCCGCCTGATCGAAGAACACGGACCGTACCAGATCCGTGGCGATGCGGCCGTCATGCAACCGCTGGATCAACTGCTCAAGGCATTCGTCGCCCAGCACCGGATGAAACTGCCCGGCGGCGCGGCCTACGTGCCGTGCTATCAGGTCGTTGCGTAATCAAGCCGAGGTCGTTCTGTAACATCGCAAGCCGAAGCCATTGCTTCGGCTTGCTGCTTCTGTGGACAGAGGAATCAGGCGTCAGCGGATAAAATTGAGAGATCGAGATGGCTCGTGAGGGTGGCTGGACGGGATCGGGGGGGTGAAAGTAGGAGCTGGCTTGCCGGGGCGTCGCATCGCAGCGAAGGCGGTGCGTCAGGCGCCATCCATGTTGAATGGGCTGCCCTCTTCGCTGGCAAGCCAGCTCCAGGGAATTGGGTACATCAGCGGGTGATGGGTCGGCCGGCAGGCCGCCTTCGCGCTATATCGAAGTGCGGCAGGCTGGGGTCTAGGGTATCCACATCGGCAATGACGATACCGGCAGCCAGAGCCCCTGTAGGAGCGAGCCTGCTCCGGGCGGCGTTCCGACGATGGTCGTCAACGATGACGCGGGCTGCCTGAATGCCCGCGTTGCCCCGGACGTTCATCGCGAGCAGGCTCGCTCCTACAGAGAGGCAAGGCGCCCCCCCCCCCGCTCTTCACCACTCATCAGGCCGAGCGTTAGCTCGCCTGCAGCTTTTGATCTTGATCCACCCGCCCCTTCGGGAGGCTGAGTGGAGGTGTTCATCCGGGGAGTGGCGCGCAGCGCCGTTCGACGCAGTCGAACACGCTGCATGTAGGTCGTCGCGAAGCAGACCGGAGGGCAGTGTCCCCGGATGGATACCGCAGCGAAGGAACGCCGAGCCTTAGCGAGGGGCCGGACGCTCGGGGCGAGCCTTTTTGGGTACTTTTTTGGCGTTTGAAAAAAGTGCCTCGCCGTAAGGGCGAAACCCTAAGCCGCCGTTACCGCAGCAACGGATATGTACTCAATCAAAAAAACGCAGGTCGGCTAAAAGGCCACCAAGGACCAAAAAGAGGACCCAAGCAATGGACCACGTCAACCATATCCTGATCGTCGACGACGACCGGGAAATCCGCGAACTGGTCGGCAACTACCTGAAGAAAAACGGCCTGCGCACCACCGTGGTCGCCGACGGCCGACACATGCGCAGCTTCCTGGAAGCCAATCAGGTGGACCTGATCGTACTGGACATCATGCTCCCCGGCGACGACGGCCTGGTCCTGTGCCGTGAATTGCGCTCGGGCAAGCACAAGGCCACGCCGATCCTGATGCTCACCGCGCGCGACGACGAAACCGACCGCATCCTTGGCCTGGAAATGGGCGCTGACGACTACCTGACCAAACCTTTCGCCGCCCGCGAATTGCTGGCGCGGATCAACGCGGTGCTGCGCCGTACCCGGATGTTGCCGCCCAACCTGCTGATCACCGAAAGCGGCCGCATGCTCGGTTTCGGTCGCTGGCGCCTGGACACCACGGCCCGTCATCTGCTCGATGAAGACGGCACCCTGGTGGCCCTCAGCGGCGCGGAATATCGCCTGTTGCGGGTGTTCCTCGATCACCCACAGCGGGTGCTGAGCCGCGACCAGTTGCTCAACCTGACCCAGGGTCGCGACGCCGACCTGTTCGACCGCTCCATCGACTTGCTGGTCAGCCGCCTGCGCCAACGCTTGAAGGATGACTCGCGAGAATCGACCTACATCAAAACCGTGCGCAGCGAAGGCTATGTATTCTCCTACCCGGTGGAAATGCTCGACGCCCAGGATTGAGGGTATTTTCCGGGTGCCCCACCCTTCCTGATGTCTGACGCAAAAGCCCCGCAGATTGTCCGGGACAGTGGCGGTACGTCCGTACTAAGATTTGCGCTTCATTTCATCAAGGACGATTCATGAAGCGCTTTATCGGTTGCCTGCTATGGGTTCTGAGCGTGCATGCGTCCGCAGCCAGTCTGAACCTGCTCACCGACATCCATCCCCCCCTGCATTTCCAACAGAACGGTGAATTGGTCGGGTTCGGCGTCGATGTGGTCAAGGCCCTGGCCGAGCGCACCGGCGATCAAGTGCAGTTGCAGCAGGTTCCGTTGCTGCGCGCCTTGCACATGGCCAGCAGCGAACCCGCCACCGCCGTTTTCACCGTGTTGCGCACCGCCGAGCGCGATGGCCAGTACCAGTGGGTGGGGCCGTTGCTGGACGTCGAAACCGCGCTCTATTCAGCCGACAGCACCCAGCCACCGGTTCGCAGCCTGGTGGACGCCGCACGCCTGGGACGCATCGCCGTGCCACGCAAATGGCTGGCCTACAGCTACTTGCAGCAGCAGGGTCTGAACAACCTGTATGGCGTCGAAACGCCCGAGCAGATGGTACGTCTGGCGCGCATGGGGCCTACCGAGTTCGTGGTGGCCGACACCCTCTCCATCGCGACCCTGGCCCGCGAAGAAGGCCTGGCACCCGACCGGCTGCAGTACCAGATGCCGCTGATGCGGCAAGGCAGCTACATCGCGTTTTCCCTGCAGACCGATGCGCGCCAGGTGGCGCGCTGGCAACAGGCGCTGGATGAAATGAACCGTGACGGGCGCCTGGCCCGGATCAAGCAGCGCTGGCTCAGCGACACCACGCCCCGATAGCAACGATGGGCCGCTCCGCGCCCCGGTTGGAAGGGGCGGCGTAGCGGTCTCGGGATTTTGTGAGCGCTACGCATTCAAGCGCGAGCAAGCTCGCTCGCCACAGCGTTATTGGCCAGTCGTGCGGCCAGGGCCTTGGCCTGGCTGGCGACATCCGTGACGGCCGTGCTTTCCCACCACATCCCGCGCAACGGCGGTCCCATGGCAAACAGCCGACTGGCTGCCCGACCCTCGGCGTCCAGCACCGCGCCATCCACCTGTGCGGCAATCCCCAGCGCCAGCGGTCCAGGCCGGATCAATCCGCGAGCCAGCAATTGCTGCGGCAACGGCCGAGCCACCCGGCGCCAGTCGTACTCGATGCCGCTGGAGTTGATCAACGCGGCGCCACTGACGACAACCGTCTGCACTTCCCCCCGACGACGAATGCGGATGCTCACTTCACCGCCCTTGGAAGGTGCAAGCCCTTTGAACGACGCCGCCTGAATGCGCAACCGCCCTTCTCCGTGCAAGCGCGCCACCAGCTCGGCGCTCAAGGGCGGCGAGCGATGGTGATGGCTCTCCCACCACGGTCGCACATGCCGCACGAATTGCCGGCGCTGTGCATCGCTTGCCTGACTCCACAAACGACCGATATGTGCCCGTACCGTGTCCAGCGGCGCCTGCCAATCGATGCCCTGGGCGATGGCGTCGCGGCAATGCCGGCGCAGTTCGCGCACCAACTGGCGTGGCGTGCGAATGCTGGGGTCCTCGGCCAGAAAATCGACCCAGGCCGGTGGCTGGCGTCGCACATGAGGCAGGAGGCCGTGCCGGGAAAACACCTCGATCGGCCCGCGATGCCCGGCCTGTTCCAGGGACACCACGGCATCGACCATCGTCAGGCCCGAGCCGATGATCAGCACCGTCGAATACGGATCGAGTTGACGCATGGCCGCCACATCCCAGGGATCGAGTGCCGCCGCATTCAGGCCGCTGGATTCGGTCTGCGGCGTGCGCGCAGCGGCAAACATCCCGGTCGCCAGCACCGCGAAAGCCCCCTGCAAGCGCTGCCCATCGTTCAAGGTCAATCGCACCGAATCCGCATCGGTTTGCAGATCCACCACCTCGGCCCGCACATGCTCCACCGTTGAACCGTTCAACGCGCCCACCGTCTGCGCCTCGGCCAGACGTTGTTGCACGTACAGGCCGAAAATCCCCCGTGGCGGAAACAGTTCGCTGATGGGTACGTGCTGCTCGTCCGATTCCGGCCAGCCACCGGCACCGATGTAGTCGGTCAGCCATTGGGTCAGGTCGTCGGCATTGTCCGGGTCGACACTCATGCGTGCCGCGTTGCCATTGAGGGTATGGCCCAACTCCACGGCGCTGTAGGCCTCGCCGCGACCGAGTTCGGCGCGGGGCTCGATCACCAGCACTTGGCGCTTGCCGGGCAGGCGCAACAGTTGCGCCGCCAGCATCGCGCCGCTGAGGCCGCCGCCGATGATCAGGATGTCTGCGTGGCGGATGGCGTCGGTCACCTGTCCGCTTGGGGTTTCGCTCATGGCGTTCTCGCTGATCAATGTTTGCCTAGATAGAAGTCGTGCAGATCGTCCCGCGTGCGCAGGGTTTCGGCGCTGCCGGACAACACCACCCGGCCGGTGTCGAGCACATAGGCCTGTGAAGCGTACTTGAGCGCCACATTAATATTTTGCTCGGCAATCAGGAAGCTCACCTGCGCCTCGCGATTGAGCTGGGCGACGATCTCGAAAATCTCCTGGACGATAATAGGCGCCAAACCCATGGACGGTTCATCGAGCAGTACCAAAGTAGGACGCGTCATCAGGGCCCGGCGGGCGGCGCTCAAAAGGTCGATGAGTTCGAACGGTTGCTGTTCGAACACGATCGAACCGGCATCGAAGCGGTAGACGGCCTCATCGCGAGCCTGCTCACGATTGCCTTTAGGCCGACACCACTTTCTTCTCCTGCTGACGCAACGCCGCCAGATCGCGATAGCCACTGCCCGGATGGATATCAGGCAATCGCGGCCCTTCACCAAACAGCTTCTCGCGCAAGGTGCCGGGGGCGTATTCGGTCTTGTAGACCCCGCGTTTCTGCAGCTCGGGCACCAGCAATTCCACGGCATCGATGAAGGTTTCGTGGGTCAGGGCGTAGGCCAGGTTGAACCCGTCCACATCGGTCTCTTCGACCCACTCCTGCAACAGGTCGGCGACGGTTTCCGGGCTGCCGACGAACAACGGGCCAAAGCCGCCGATGCCCACCCAGTCGGCCAGTTCGTTAGGGGTCCAGACTTTATTCGGGTCGGCGGTGGAGAACGCTTCCACCGCGGATTGAATGGCGTTGGTGTGCACATGCTTGAGCGGTTCGTCGGGTTTGAACTTGCTGAAATCGATGCCGGTCCAGCCGGAAATCAGGGCCATGGCGCCTTCGTAGCTGACCCAGCTTTTGTACTCTTCGAACTTGGCCCTGGCCTTGGCGTCGGTCTCGCCGAGGATCACCGTCTGCAGGTTGAAAATCAGGATCTTCTTCGGATCGCGCCCTGCCTCGGCCGCACGCCGGCGGATATCGGCCACGGTTTTCTTCAACAGGACTTTCGACGGCGCGGCGACGAACACGCACTCGGCATGTTCAGCGGCGAACTGCTTGCCGCGACTCGATGCGCCGGCCTGATACAGCACCGGCGTCCGTTGCGGTGAAGGCTCGCAGAGGTGAATGCCCGGTACCTGGAAGTGTTTGCCGACGTGCCGGATTTCATGGATCTTGCCCGGATCGCTGAACACCCGCCGCGCACGATCGCGCAGAATGGCGCCCTCTTCCCAGCTGCCTTCCCACAGTTTGTAGCAAACCTCCAGGTACTCCTCGGCGAAGTCGTAACGGGCGTCGTGTTCGGTCTGGGTTTTCTGCCCGAGGTTCTTCGCGCCGCTCTCCAGGTACGACGTGACGATGTTCCAGCCCGCGCGCCCCTTGGTCAGGTGATCGAGGGTCGACAGGCGGCGGGCAAACGGATACGGATGCTCGAACGACAGCGACGCGGTCAGGCCAAAGCCCAGATGCTCGGTCACCAGCGCCATCGGCGGGATCAGTTGCAGCGGATCGTTGACCGGCACTTGGGCGGCCTGGCGAATCGCCGCATCACCATTGCCGTTGTACACGTCATAGATGCCCAGCACGTCAGCGATGAACAAACCATCGAACTTGCCGCGCTCGAGGATTTTCGCCAGGTCGGTCCAGTACTCCAGGTCCTTGTACTGCCATGAGCGGTCCCGTGGGTGTGCCCACAATCCCGGCGACTGGTGGCCGACGCAGTTCATGTCAAAGGCGTTGAGTCGAATTTCACGGGCCATCAAACGACTCCCTCTGCGGCGGTTGGAAAACTGGGGGGATGAATGCCATTGAGGCGGAAGTTGCCGATGAGCTGGAGTTTCCAGCGCAGGGGGTCGTGCAGCGAGCCGGGAAGCGCGGTGCGCAAGCCCGTGAGTTCGAACTCAGCGTTGCTCGCGGTGCTCAAGGCCTCGGCGCTGGCCAGGTGGGACTCGGCAACGGCGATGCTGATTTCAATGGCATCCGTGTGACTGGCAAGAAATTCTTCGGCCCGTTCCAGCAACGCGGCGGCGACTTCGATGCGGATGTGCACATCGCCGAAACGGCTGATGAGCAAAGGATCGTCCGTTGGCTGATCGTGTTGGCGGACGAAACCCAGGGTCGCATCGAACAGGCTGCGGGCGTTGTGCAGGTCGTGCTGAGTTTTGGCCAAGGGGTGTGCGGTAGCAATCGGTTGGGTCAAGGCGTTCATGCTGTGCTCCTCAGTTCCAGGCGTGGCGCGCAGGTTTCACGCCGTTGAGCAGGTAGTTGCCGATCAAGTGGTATTTCCAGCGCGCCGGGTCGTGCAGGGTGTGAGTCCGGGCGTTGCGCCAGTGACGGTCGAGGTTGTATTTGCCGAGCACCGAGCGGGTCCCGGCCAGTTCGAACAGCTTGCTGCTGGCGAGCAAGGCGATCTCGGCGGACAGCACTTTGGCCTGGGCCACCACCACCGAGGCGTGGGCCACGGTGTCTTCATTGGCGTCGAGCAGCGCGGCATCGATGGCCTGGCCGGCTTTTTTCAGGATCGCTTCAGTGCCATGCACGCGCCATTCGAGATCGCCGATCGCGGCGATGCTGAACGGGTCCTGCCAGCCGTGATCCTGGCCGCTGTCGATCCAGGGTCGCGCCTCACGGGCGTAGCGCTTGGTTTCTTCCAGGGCGCCGACGGCGATGCCGGTGTCGACGGCAGCCTGGATGATTTGCGAGATCGGGCCGTCGGCGGTGGGTTCGTCGAAGGCTTTATGGGCCGGGATCACCGCGCTGAGCGGGACCTTCACCGCGTTCAGGGTTACACCGCCACTGGCGGTGGTGCGCTGGCCGAAACCGTCCCAGCTGTCGATCACGCTCAAGCCGGGGTTGTCACGTTCGATGAAGGCGATGAACGCCTGATTCTGCTCGTTGACCGCCACCGCCGGCACGATGTGCGCGAACAGCGCACCGGTGCAGTAGAACTTCTCGCCGTCAATTTGCGCACTGTCGTCGTTGAAGCGAATCCGGGTTTCGAAGGCACCGGCGTTTTTGCTCTTGGCTTCGGAAAAGGCATTGCCGAAACGGTAACCCTGCAGGACCTTGCCGAAGTAGTAATGCTTCTGCTCTTCGCTGGCGGTTTGCAGCAGGATGTCGAGCACGCCGAGGTGGTTTTGCGGGATCTGGCCGAGGGAGGAATCGGCGGCGGAAATGATCTTGATCACTTCGGCCACGGTCACGTAGGAGACGCCGGCGCCACCGTAGGCCTTTGGCACGGTGATGCCCCACAGACCGCTGGCGGAGAACTCGTCGAGTTCGGCGACCGGCAAACGCCGCTCGCGATCGCGCACGCTGGCCTCGACGGCGAAACGCGCGGCGAGCCTGTGGGCGACGGCAATCGCCTCGGCGTCCGAGCCGATCACATGGGCGGGGCTCACATTGGCAGAGCGGGGGGATTGGGCTGAGGCTGTCATGGGCCGACTCCAGGTTCTGGGTGAATTCACCAGAGCTTTTGCAGGAGTCGTGCCTGAAAATTAAGTCTTTATTTATCAGTGATTTAAATAAAAAACAGAGAACATATAACCATTTGAGAACAGCAAAATGTGTATCCGCTGTTGATCGGCAAACAGTTCAGATCACCACGTTGCGCACAAAACGCACCGCCACCGGCCCCTCGTTGCGATAGGAATGCGGCTGGTTGCTGGCGAACATGAAGAACTCCCCGGCGCTGATGCGATGCGGCACGTCACCGACCATCAGGGTCAGGCAGCCTTCGAAGACGTAGAACTGCTCGCTCCAGCCATCGGCATCCGGCTCCGAGGGGTAGTGTTCGCCCGGTTCAAGGCGCCACTCCCAGAGTTCGACTTCGCGGGTGGCGTTGGCCTTGGCCAGCAACACCGCCTTGCTGCCGGGGATCGTGCCTGCCCAGGCCAGTTCGTTGATGCGGCTGTGATCGCGGACGTCCGGGGCCTGGATCAGGTCGCTGAAGGCCACGTCCAGTGCTTCGGCCACGCGATCGAGGGTGGTCAGGCTGACATTCTTTTCGCCGGCTTCGATGGCCACCAGCATGCGGCGGCTGACGCCGGACTTTTCCGCCAGGGCGGTCTGGCTCATGTCGGCGGCATGGCGCAGGCGTCGGATATTCTGGCTGACGTGCTGCAGGACCGAAGCCCGAGGCGTGGAATCTTTGTGCACTATATTGCTCACTTGGTGGTGTTGCGCAGTATACTGCCCAACTTCGGGCGCATTGTGCGTCCCCCTTCAGGTAGTGCGCAAGATCATGACGTCGCTGAACGCTCCTCAAGCCCCTTCCCGTTTCCTGCGGCTCAGCAAGGCCGAGTGCGTGCTGGTGCTGATCACCATGGTCTGGGGCGGGACCTTTTTGCTGGTTCAGCATGCGATGACGGCCAGCGGACCGATGTTTTTCGTCGGCCTGCGCTTTGCCGCCGCCGCGAGCATCGTTGCCCTCTTCTCCTGGCGCACCCTGCGCGACCTGACCCTGTTCGAGTTAAAGGCCGGCACCTTCATCGGCGTGGCGATCATGCTCGGTTATGGCTTACAGACGGTTGGCTTGCAAAGCATTCCCAGCAGCCAGTCGGCGTTCATCACGGCGCTGTACGTGCCCTTCGTGCCCCTGCTGCAATGGCTGGTGCTGGGGCGGCGTCCGGGGCTGATGCCGAGCATCGGGATCATGCTGGCCTTTACCGGCTTGATGCTACTGTCCGGCCCGTCCGGAGCTTCGTTGCACTTCAGTCCTGGTGAAATCGCTACCTTGATCAGCGCCATAGCCATCGCCGCGGAAATCATCTTGATCAGCAACTTTGCCGGCCAGGTCGATGTGAAGCGAGTGACCGTGGTGCAACTGGCCGTCACATCCCTGTTGTCGTTCCTGATGGTGGTGCCGACCCAGGAACGGATTCCGGATTTCTCCTGGCTGCTGCTGTGCAGTGCCTTGGGCCTGGGCATGGCCAGTGCGGCGATTCAGGTGGCGATGAACTGGGCGCAGAAGAGTGTTTCGCCCACCCGTGCCACGCTGATTTATGCCGGTGAGCCGGTGTGGGCCGGGATTGTCGGGCGGATCGCCGGGGAACGCTTGCCGGCAATTGCGCTGCTGGGGGCGGGATTGATCGTCGCGGCGGTGATTGTCAGTGAGCTGAAGACAAAAGGTAAGGTTGCAGCGGCTGAAGAATCCCTGGAGCGGGAAACCCAAGGTTAAGCGCTGAAATCTGCGGTGTTTGATAATCGCCATCGCAAGCAAGCCCGCTCCCGCAGGATTTCGGCACGGCCACACCGAAGAGCGAACTGTGGGTGCGTGGCTTGCTCCTGGCGGCGTTCCGACGATGGCGCCCCGTCAAACGACTTGATCTTCAGGCCGCCCCGCCCTTGGCCTGCTGTTCCAGATGCACCTGCAGATCCGGGTCGATGTTCAGCGCCGCCGCCAGTTCGTCCAGGTAATTGCGCTCGGCGTCCTGCTGATCGTCGACCAGCATCACGCTGGCCAGGTACATTTCCGCCGCCATGCCGGGGTCGGTGGCCGACTGTGCCACTTCGGACGCATTGAGCGGTTTGGCAACTTCGGCATCAAGCCACTGCTGCAATTGCGGGTCATCGGTGTGACGGCCGATTTCGGCGCTGATCATCTGTTTTTCGGCATCGTCGATCCGCCCGTCAGCCTTGGCTGCCGCTATCAATGCGCGAAGGATCGCGTGACTGTGCGCCTCGACTTCCGGACCCGCCAACAAGTCCACCGTGCGGGGTGCCTGTTGCGGCGCGGCGGCCTGGCTGCGTTGCCAGGCTTGATACGCCTGAAATGCCATCATTCCCAACGAAGCGAGGGCGGCATAGTTAGTGCCACCACCGGAACGCGAGGGGGCCGCACCGCCCATTGGCGAACCACCGCCGAGCAGGCCACCCAGCAAACCACCCAGCCCTCCCAGGCCACCGCCGCCTGCACTCACTGCGCCACCACCGCCCCCCAGCAGGCCGCCGAGCAATCCGCCGAGATCCCCGAGCCCACCTTGAGCCGACGCCCCACCCGCGCCCTGTTGAGACATCGAGCCCTGGCCGGCCCGCAGTAATTGTTCGAGCAGATCGCTGGTGTTCATGACGGCGTCCTCATTGATGAGAGTGATCCAGTCAGGCAACGATAGTCCTCGCCTCCGATTGCGCCACCACCGTTTGGCCGACACGTCGCCACTGGGTAGCGCAGATTTATCCGCTGTATTTTTTTACGGCGCGGCTAAGATTCATGAGTGGTGAACCTTATTCCCGGATACCCGGTCGATACCTGCAACCCGACCCCGGTTTGCCGCCGCCCGCTAGATGAGGGTGATGACTGGCTTGCTTCACTTTCTGGAGAACGCCCCGTGATATCGACTCTACACATCGCCAGGCTCAAAGCCTGGGGAGCCCATGGCTTTACCGCCACAGGCGTAGTCACTGCCTTCCTCGCGACCCTCGCCCTGCTCGATAACCAGCCGACCAGTTGCCTGCTGTGGCTGGGCGTGGCCCTGATCGTCGATGGCCTCGACGGTGCCCTGGCGCGCAAGGTCAATGTGCAGTCGGTGCTGCCGAGTTTCGACGGCTCGATCCTCGACCTGGTGATCGACTACCTGACGTATGTCTTCATCCCGGCGCTGTTCATCTACCGCTACATTCCGCTGCCGGATTACACCCTGCTGTTGACCGTGTCGCTGATCCTGGTGTCATCGCTGTTCTGCTTCTGCAACGTCAACATGAAAAGCAAGGACAACTATTTTCAGGGCTTCCCTGCCGCCTGGAACGTGGTTGCCCTGTGCCTGTACATCATTGCGCCGTCGCCATGGATCACCTTTCTCACCGTGATTGGCCTCGCCTTGCTGACCCTGACCCGCATGAAATTCCTGCACCCGTTCCGTGTGCGCCGCTTCATGCCGGTCAATATCGCCGTGACGGCCATCTGGTTACTGTGCAGCTTGTCCCTGGTGCTCAACCATCCGGTCATCAATCCGATGGTCATGGGGCTTTGGCTATTGATGTCGGCGTACTTTCTCGGGATCTGCTTGTGGCGCACGGCGCTGGAGTGGTTCGACGGCTCGCGGCTCAAGTAGCGCCATGCCCATTCATATCGTGCGCCTGGGCGCCCCGCGCCAACCTGAAGAAGGCCTGCGCCTGGGTACCGTGCGCCGGCCACCGCGGGGCGTACCCAAGGCCGAATTCGCCAGCCGGGATTTCTATGATGTCTGGCAGCCGTTGCTGTCTCCGAGCGCGGAACTGGTGCACGAAGCCAAGGCTGCCGAAGACGAAAAGGCCTGGCACGCCTTCAAACGCAAGTTCAAGGCCGAAATGAACCATCCAGCGCCCAGCCAGTTGCTCGATCTGCTGGCCGCCCTCTCCCATCACACCTCGCTGGCCGTCGGCTGTTACTGCGAGGACGAAGCCCATTGTCATCGTTCGGTATTGCGCGAGTTGCTGGTGGCTCGGGGGGCGAAAGTCATCTAGTCCCCGGACAATCAGTGCAAATACCCTGTGGGAGCAAGCTCACTCCCACAGGGGGTGATGGGTTGTCGACTTAACGCCTGGTGATTACTACCTCCAGATACTCACCCGGCACCACCAGCGACTTTTCCCCTGCCCGGTTCGACCGGTTGATCAGTTCGGTCAGGTCATGTTCCAGGGCCTCGGCACCTTCGGGTGGCAGCGCGGCAAAGGCCTTGTGCATCGGCCCGTACCACGTGCGGAAGGTGTCGATGAAATGCACCGCCGAGCGATAGCGGAAGTTGAACGTGCGGCGTGTCACCTGAAGCAGGAAGTCGCGCTCGTCGAAGTGCGCGCGCAACCAGGCTTCGGTGCCCCACTGCGACGGCGGCAGCGCGCCGGGCGGTGGCGGCAGGTGTTTACCCAGCGTCTTGAACATCTGGCCGACGAAGCCTTCCGGTGTCCAGTTGGCGAGACCAATCCGGCCTCCTGGCCGACAGACCCGCGCCAGTTCCGCAGCGGCCTTGGGCTGGTCTGGCGCAAACATCACGCCAAAGGTCGAAAGCACAGCGTCAAAACTGGCGTCCTCGAAGGGCAACGCTTCGGCGTCAGCCACTTGAAAGACGACATTGTCATTCAGGCGCTCTGCCCTGACCCGGTCTTCACCGCGTTCAAGCAATGCGGCGACATAGTCCGTCGAGCGCACGATGCAGCCGCGACGCGCCGCCGCCAGCGTGGCATTACCATTACCGGCCGCCACGTCGAGCACCAACTCGTCGCACAGCAGGTCACAGGCTTCGGCCAGTTGCTCACCGACAATCTGCAGGGTGGTACCGATCACGGCGTAGTCGCCACTGGCCCAAGCGGCCATTTGACGGTTTTTCAGGGCAACAAGATCAATGGGTGTACTCATGGATTCCGCTCCGTTGCGGTCAGGAACGCAGCCCGGCTTATTCGGCCGTGGTGGGATCGATGATCTGGGTGACTTCGGAAATTCGATTGGCCGGGAAACCACTCTGCCTGGCGTGCTCCCTGATCAGCTCTTCGCTCGGCGAGATGTACACGCAATAGAGCTTGTCACCGGTGACATAGCTCTGCAGCCACTGCACCTCCGGCAAGTCGCGCAACGTCCGGCAGGACTTTTGCGAAGCGGCTTTCAAATCCCTTTGTGACAGTGTCCCAACACCTTGAATTTCGCGTTCTATGACGAACTTAGGCATGGCAACCTCTCATTCTTGTTTTGGATGGCAGGGCCGGCGGGCCCTGTGTGACAACTATCGCGCCGGGCAACGGCGGCGTCCTGCCCGATCGTCGGCCAAGACTGTCCGATCGTCCGGAGGTTTCATGCTTCGCCGCGACAGGCCCACAATCAGCTTTTGACCCACGATCGGCATGGGAAAACCCATTATGGATGCCCTGTCACAAACCCTGCGTGTCGTGCGCCTGGTCGGCGCGATTTTCATCAACGCCCGGTTCACCGCGCCCTGGTGCTACCAGTCACCGAGCGCGGACAGCGCTGCGCCCTTCCTGGAGCCCAACGCCGAACGGGTGGTGATCTTTCACTTGATCACCGAAGGCGAGTGCTACGTCGAACTGGGCAATGACCCGCCGTTGCGGCTGACGGCCGGCGATGTCGTGGTATTCCCCCAAGGCGATGCCCATCGCATGTGCTCGCAACCCGGCCTTGCGCCTGCGAGTGGTGCCCGTCTGGACGCGGTACTGGCGCGCCGCCCCCGGCAGTTGAGCTATGGCGGGGGCGGCGCGGTCACGCGCCTGGTGTGCGGCTATCTGGCGTGCGACACGCGGTTGGCGGGGATGCTGCTGACGGGGTTGCCGTCCGTGGTGCGGGTCAATGTGCGCGGCTCGGCGGCCGGTATCTGGCTGGAATCTTCGGTGCGTTACGCCCTGGCCGAAGCCCGTTCACCCAGGCCTGGCGGCGAAGGCGTGCTGGCGAAACTGGCCGAGGTGTTGTTCATCGAGGTACTTCGCCTGTACATGCAGGAACAAGGCAAGGGCCGGACCGGTTGGCTGGCCGGCGTGAGCGACCGCATCGTCGGCGCCGCCCTCAACGCGCTGCACGGCAAACCCTGTCACTGCTGGACCCTGGAAGAGCTGGCACGCACCGCCGGCACATCCCGATCGGTACTCGCCGAACGCTTCCAGCAACTGGTCGGGATTTCGCCGATGCAGTACCTGACGCAATGGCGCATGTTGCTGGCGGCCAATCTGTTGCGCAGCAGTAACAGTTCTCTGCTGCGGATCGCCGAAGAGGTGGGATACCAGACGGATACGGCGTTCAGCCGGGCATTCAGACGTGAATTTGGATCGCCGCCAGCGGCGTGGCGGCGAAGTCAGGAGAAT
The DNA here is from genome assembly GCF_008801475.1 of Pseudomonas moorei. GTDB lineage: Bacteria > Pseudomonadota > Gammaproteobacteria > Pseudomonadales > Pseudomonadaceae > Aquipseudomonas > Aquipseudomonas moorei. The sequence continues at coordinate 36,170 of NZ_VZPP01000006.1, forward strand.
CGGACGGCTCATTGAGCTGTGGATATTACGCCGCAGGCGCAGTTGCCTTCGACTCCTCCAACAACTGCTGGATCATCTTCTCCTGGGTCTCATAGCTGCCCTCACCAAAGTGCGTGTATCGCACCTGCCCCTTGGCATCGATCAGGTAGTGCGCCGGCCAGTACTGGTTGTCGAAGTTGCGCCAGATCGCGTAGTTGTTGTCGATCGCTACCGGGTAGGTGATGCCGTACTCCTTCACCTTGTCCCTGACGTTGTCGATGATGCGTTCAAACCCGTACTCAGGCGTGTGCACGCCGATCACCACCAGGCCGTCCTTCCCGTATTTCTTCGCCCAGTCCTTCACGTACGGCAGGGTGTGCTTGCAGTTGATGCAGTCGAAGGTCCAGAAATCCACCAGCACCACTTTGCCCTTGAGCGACTCGTTGCTCAGCGCGGGCGAGTTGATCCATGCCACCGCCCCGGACAGCGACGGCATGGCGCCTTTGGCGTTGTCCATGGACGACTCGGCCGTGACCTTGCTGACCAGGTAGTCGACGACCTTCGGCACGGTTTCCAGCAAGCCTTTCTCGACGCTGCTGACCCCTTCCGACGAGGTATTGGCCAACAGCACGTCATCGGCGCCGGTAGAGATCATCACGGCACCGGCCAGCACCGCCACTCCGGCGCCTCGACGCAGCCAACCGGTTACGGGAATCGAGGGTTTCAGGCGATTGACCAGACCGCGACCGGCGAAGATCAAGGTGCCGAGGGACAACGCACTGCCCGTGCCATAGGCCACCAGCAACAGGCTGGTCCCGGCATTCGCGCCTTGCAACATGGCGCTGGTGAGGATCACCCCGAGGATCGGCCCGGCGCACGGTGCCCACAGCAGGCCGGTGGCGACACCGATCATGATCGAGCTCAACGGGCCGGACATTTTGCGGCTGGCCGGGTCGATGCGATTGCCCAGCAGCACGAAAGGCCGCGCCAGCCAATCGCCGACCCGTGCGGAAATCAGCGACAGGGCGAACAGCACCATCACGATCAGCGCCACTTGGCGGCCGGTGCTGCTGGCCTTGATCACCCATTCACTGCTGACCACCGCCAGGCTGGAAATCAGGGCGAAGGTCAGCACCATGCCAGCCAGGGTCAGGATGATCGACGAGCGCGATCGATGGGCACCGGCGAACAGGAACGGCACGACCGGCAGGATGCAGGGGCTGAGCACGGTCAACAGGCCGCCCAGGAAAGCGATGAGTAACATGGGATCACCTTGAAAATGAGGGGGGCGGTGCACAGACGTCCCCCTGCAGGCGCTGGCTTGCCAGCGCCTACAGGGGATCGTGTTATTCATCAAACTGTCTGGCTATCCTGCTGCTTACCTTGGGGCGTGTGGCTATAGCCGTTTTCGGCAACGACTCGTCCCTGCGGCGTGCGGCTATAGCCGTCCTCGGCAAGAAAGGCCTTGCCGCCCTTCTGCGCCACGGGTGTCAGTTGAAAGCAAGTGCTGCTGCCGCACGCGCTTTGTTCCACAGCGGTGTTGGCGTGGGCAGCGGCGCCGGCGACGGAAAAGGCAATGGCGGTCAAGTAGCGGCTGAGATGTTTCATGGTGTTCTTCCTGTATTCAAAGGGGATGGCGGATGGGTAATGGCTGATCGCAGGACTCAGTTGTCCGAGTTGCAGCTGTCAGAAAACTTGCGGTAGTCCAGGACCCGGGTTTTGCTCTGGGAGTCCAGGTAGGTCAGTTGGGCATTCACAATCCCGCAGGACGGCGTGGCGTCCTGTTTCGACGACACCACTTTCTTGATGTCCAGTTGCGTGCCGTAGGTGTAGGTTTTAGCGCTGACATCGGCTTCGGCGCGGGCCGACAAAGTGCAGATATTCAGAGCGGCAAACAGGCAAGCGGCGTAGACAGCTTTGGTGTTCATGGCGTTTTCCTCAAGGTTTCAACGGACAGGTCGTTGGGTGGCTAGAGGCGGTTGGGTGTGCCTCGTTGGGACCTATTAGAAGCCCCCGAGGTATCCCGTATGTGTCGGGAAAAAGCGCGGGTAAATCGGCAAGTATCAAAGCCGGGCCGGGATACACAGGGATACAAAACCCCTGAAAATTCGCTTTTTTGCGTCTGTGTGTATCCACCGACTGGCCAGATACACTGCAATACAAAGGGCCAAGGGCGAGCAGACCAGGGCTCGATAGACTGTGCGACACCCCCCACTGACAGAGGCAAGTCCCCATGGAACACGTCGATCACATTCTCATCGTTGACGATGACCGCGAGATCCGCGAACTGGTCGGCAACTACCTCAAGAAGAACGGCCTGCGCACCACGGTCGTGGCCGATGGTCGACAAATGCGCAGCTTCCTCGAATCCACCCCGGTAGACCTGATCGTGCTGGACATCATGATGCCCGGTGACGACGGCCTGATGCTCTGCCGCGAGCTGCGCTCCGGCAAACACAAGGCCACTCCGGTCTTGATGCTTACCGCCCGCAACGATGAAACCGATCGCATCATCGGCCTGGAAATGGGTGCCGACGATTACCTGGTCAAGCCGTTCGCCGCCCGTGAACTGCTGGCGCGGATCAACGCCGTGCTGCGCCGCACACGGATGCTGCCGCCGAACCTGGTGGTCACCGAAACCAGTCGCCTGCTGGCCTTCGGGCGCTGGCGCCTGGACACCTCGGCCCGCCACCTGCTGGACGGCGACGGCACCCTGGTCGCGCTCAGTGGCGCGGAATATCGCCTGCTGCGAGTGTTCCTCGACCATCCGCAGCGGGTGCTCAACCGCGACCAGTTGCTGAACCTGACCCAGGGCCGCGATGCCGACCTGTTCGATCGCTCCATCGACCTGCTGGTGAGCCGCCTGCGCCAGCGCCTGCTGGACGATGCCCGCGAACCGGCCTACATCAAGACCGTGCGCAGCGAGGGCTACGTGTTTTCCCTGCCGGTGGAAATCGTCGGTGCGCCCTCATGAGTCTCTCGATGCGCTGGCCTCGCACCCTGGCTTCACGGCTGTCGCTGATTTTCCTGATCGGCCTGATACTCGCCCAGGCCCTGTCATTCGGTGCGCAGTACTACGAGCGCTATGAAAGCTCGAAAAACACCATGCTCGGCAACCTGGAAACCGACGTCTCGACCTCCATCGCCATCCTCGACCGCTTGCCGGCCAATGAGCGCGCCAGCTGGCTGCAACAATTGCAACGGGCCAACTACGGCTATCTGCTCAGTGACGGCGAGAAAGGCACGCCCATGGACATGGACATGCCGGAGGCGCCGATTGCGATGGCCTCGATCAAGGACGCCATTGGCAAGGATTACCCGATGACCTTCACCGACATTCCTGGGCCGAAAAAACACTTTCAAGTGCACCTGAAACTCTCGGACGGCAGCCCGCTGACCATCGATGTGCGGCCTGCGATGGTGCCGCTGTCGCCCTGGCTGCCCTTCGTGCTGCTTGGACAACTGGCGCTGATGCTGGCCTGCACCTGGCTGGCCGTGCGGATCGCCATTCGCCCCCTGAGCCGCCTCGCCGAAGCCGTCGACACCCTCGACCCCAACGCCCATCCAGTGCTGCTCGACGAAAAAGGCCCGACTGAAGTGGCGCACGCGGCCAAAGCCTTCAACGCCATGCAGGCGCGCATTGCCGCCTACCTGAAGGAGCGCATGCAACTGTTGGCGGCGATCTCCCATGATCTGCAAACGCCGATCACCCGGATGAAACTGCGCGCCGAATTCATGGACGATTCCGCCGAAAAAGACAAACTCTGGAACGACCTCGGCGAGATGGAACACCTGGTGCGCGAAGGCGTGGCCTACGCGCGCAGCATCCATGGCTCCACCGAAGAAAGTCGCCGCACCGACCTGGACTCGTTTCTCGACAGCCTGGTCTTCGACTATCAGGACATGGGCAAGCAGGTTCAGCTCAACGGCAAGAGCACCACTGTCATCGACACCCGCCCCCATGCGTTGCGCCGGGTGCTGGTCAACCTCACGGACAACGCCCTCAAATTCGCAGGCTCGGCAGAGTTGCTGGTGGAAAAGCAGTCCGACGGCAGCGTGTCGGTGAAAGTCATGGACCGTGGCCCCGGCATCGCCGAAGAGCAACTGGCCCAGGTCATGGAGCCGTTCTACCGCGTGGAAAATTCACGCAACCGCAGTACGGGCGGCACCGGCCTGGGGCTGGCGATTGCAAAGCAACTGGCGTTGGCGATCGGGGGATCGCTGACGTTGAGTAACCGTGAGGGCGGAGGCTTGTGTGCGCAGCTGAAGTTGCCGGCTCGCTCGGCTTGAAAGACCGGGGTTTGGGATCAATCCGCAACCCCGGCCATAGGCTCAGCGTTAAATGACGAACCGCGACACCAGCGCATTCAGATTCACCGCCAGGCGTGACAGTTCATGGGAGGCGGCGCTGGTCTGGTCGGCTCCTGCGGCGGACTGGGTGGCGAGATCGCGAATGTTCACCAGGTTGCGGTCGACTTCGCGCGAGACCTGGGCCTGCTCTTCGGACGCGCTGGCAATGACCAGGTTGCGCTCGTTGATCAAATGGATCGACTGCGTGATCTGTTCCAGTGCGACACCGGCGGCACGCGCCATTTCCAGGGTGCTTTGGGTACGTTGATTGCTTTGCTGCATCGACGCCACGGCTTCACCGGTACCGTTCTGGATGCCGGCGACCATTTTCTCGATTTCCTGGGTCGATTGCGCCGTGCGATGGGCCAGCGCCCGCACCTCGTCCGCAACCACGGCAAAACCGCGTCCGGCTTCACCGGCACGGGCGGCTTCGATCGCGGCATTCAGTGCCAACAGGTTGGTTTGCTCGGCGATGGCGCGGATCACATCCAGCACCTTGCCGATGTCGCGTCCCTGAGCGGCGAGGCCTTCGATCATCAGCGAGGTGGTGTGCACGTCGTGGGTCATGGTCTGGATCGCGTCGACGGTCTCCACCACACGGTTGCGACCTTCGCGGGCGGCCTGGGTCGACTGGTTCGACGCTTCGGAGGTCGATACCGCATTGCGCGCCACTTCTTCCACGGCGGCGGTCATTTCGTTGACGGCCGTCGCCGCCTGTTCGATTTCGTTGTTCTGTTGCTGCAGCCCGCGGGAAGCGTCTTGCGTCACGGCGCTGAGCTCTTCGGCGGCAGCCCCCAACTGCGTGGCGGAACCGGCGATCTGTTCGATGGTTTTGCGCAGATTGGCCTGCATGTTCGCCAAGGCACCGAGCAACCGCCCCGGCTCGTCCTGGCCATCGGCCTCGATGGTTTTGCTCAGATTGCCGTCAGCAATGGTCTGCGCTGCCTGCAATGCACGGTTCAGCGGCGTGACGATGCTGCGGGTCAGCAGCCAGGCCAACAGAATGGTCATCAGCGCGGCTATCACGGCGGCGACCACAATGCCGAGAATGGCGCTGCTGTAGTTGTCGCCCGCTTCGGCCGAGGCGGTTTTGGCATAGCCGGTGTTGAGTGCCACCAACTTGTTGAGCTGCTCGCCCATCTGATCGGTACCGTCCTTGATCCGTGTATTGATCAGCGCGCGCATTTCATCGAGCTTGTTTTGCCGCGACAACTCCAGCATCTGCTCCTGGTCGCGCATGTAGCTGTCCAGGGTGGCGGTGAACGACTTGTACAGCTGCGCCTCTTCGGGCTGGAATGGCAACGCGGCATAGCTGGCCTGAGCGCTGCGCACCTTGTCCACCAGCACACCGATACGCGTCTGTGCTTCCTGCAACGCCGCCGGATCACGGTTGACCAATACGCGGAACGACAGGATGCGCATGCGCAGCACGTTTTCCGTCATGTTGCCGAGATAACCGACGCTGGGCAGTTGATTGGTTTCCATGTCCAGGGAAGCCTGGCGGATGATGCTCATGCGATTCACCGCAAACACCCCCAGCACGATGACCAGCAGGGCAATGAAGGCAAAACCCAGGAAAGCTCGAGGCGCGATACTCAGATTACGCAATGACATAGGATGACTCTCGGGTGATGGTGGCTACGAGCATCCTTGCGTGATCACTGAATGGCAGACAGGCGCAGGCCCTTTCAGCGGGGCGCTATTGTTGTCGTGGGTTTGTATGCGCCTGCTCTTTGTATCGGCCAGGCTTGAGGTTTATTTCGGGGATCGAGCAAAAAAATTTCAACGACTTACAAGTGTTTCATCGCTGAAACACCTGAGGCAAAGTGACAGCATCGCCCCGAAAAACTCCGCACTCTCGACTATCCTTGAAGATGTCCGGCCCAGGGCGCGTACGCCCCCGGCTTCAGCCGGATGGCCGTCAACACTCAACGGTGCTGCATCCAAGGCTGAGGGAGCTACGTATCATGCCCAGGTCGAACTCGCCCGCTGACGCCACGCCCCTACTGGTCGCCCATGCGACGTTACGTACCGGTGAAGCCCGTATTCCCGGTCATTACTCCAGGCAACTGGATGTGTGGGTGGTCGACCATGCACAAGGCGCCGTGCCCCTCGTCGAATGCCGGCAAATTCCCGAAATTCTGACCAAGACACACGCTCGAGTGGAAGAAGACGACGACACGCCGTTCGTCATGATGGAAGCGGTCAGCCAATACCCGCTCGAACTGCTCACCAAAACCCTTGCTGCGCCTGAGCAAGACGATCCCTCGCTGGATTATCTGCTTGAGTTGATCACCAAGACCAACGCGGTCGCGGAGAAGGATGACACTACAGACTCGACGCTGGACCCTGAATGCGTCGATGTCTCGGCGCCGGACGTGCCACGCTGATGCTGCTTTTAGTGACCAATCAACGGGACATTACGACGGACTTTGTCGTGCTCGAATCAAGGCGGCGGGGCATCGATTTTTTCCGGCTCAACACCGAACTGCTGCCCTCCATGGCGTGCAGCTTTTCGGATCGCATCCTCGACGACTGGACGCTGACACTCGATGGCAGGACGGTCTGCGGCTCGCAGGTTTCGGGCGCTTACTTCAGGCGGCCGGGCAAGCCTCGGATTTGCGAAAACATCATCGACGATGCCGCACGCCGCTACGCGGAGTCGGAGTGGGCCAGCTTGCTGAAAAGCCTGTATACCCGCCTTGAGGGGCGCTGGCTGAACTCGCCGACTCAAATTGTCCTGGCGGAGGACAAGCCGCGACAGTTGCTGCTTGCCCATCGCCTCGGGTTTGACGTGCCGGCGGCTCGTATCACCAACGACCTGCAAACGGCGCAACAGATCACCGAGCACTTCAACGCCATTGCCAAGCCCCTTAGAGAATCCCTGCTGACGGGCGAGCGCGAGAGCGTGATGTTCACCACTCGCCTTGATGGTCTCTGTGCGGCGGATGCCCCCGCCCTGGCCCTGGCGCCGATCATCGTCCAACAAGAGATCGCCAAGCAGTACGACGTACGTGTGACCGTGGTTGGACAGCGGGTATTTGCCGTTGCGATCGGGTCCCAGGCGCATGCCGAGACGACGGTGGATTGGCGCCGCGGCTCCCATGCCGACCTCAAGCATGAACTCATCCAGCTACCGGAACGCCTGCAACAGCAGTGCATCGAGCTGACCCAATCCTTGGGTTTACGCTTTGGGGCGATTGATTTGATCTGTGATCAGGATGATCGATTCTGGTTTCTGGAAATCAACCCCAATGGCCAGTGGGCCTGGCTGGAAAACATGACCGGCGCGCCGATCACCAGTGCCATTGTGGACGAGCTTCAAGGCATGGGTCGCCCATGGACTTGATAGAACTGATCTGGCCTGCAATGGAGCCGCTCACTTCGCAAGAGCTCAAGCTGCAGGACGCCCGGCATAAGCAGGACATCGCCAAAATCAATATCGCCCGCTGGGCTGTCGACACCGATGCCGCCCTGGAGGAGGCACGGCGCCTCGATGACGCCGAATCGGACCGCCGGAAAACGGCAGACAGCAAGGCCAGTATCTATCTGGCGGCCGTGACGGCGCTTACACCGGTGCTGGCTTCTCTGCTGCCGAGCATCTGGAGCGACAAATCAACGATCAGCTTCAGCGTCTGTTCGCTGGCCATCTTCTTTTTGGCCACGTTGTACCTGTTCAGGGCCGGGATATGGGCCTTCGAAACGCTCAGGGTTTCAACCTCCAGCCGTGTCGATGCAACGGACCTGGCCAGCCTGTGGAGCGCGGCCACCCCCAAGCCCGAACTGGTCAAGAAGCTGCTTATCGCCGTCAGGTACAACCACGCCGGGGCCAATCGCAAAGTGTCCTGCATCAAAATGACCCATGCCTTTCTGCTCAGGGCATTTTTGGCGTTCATCCTCCTGCTGATCGTCCAGGTGGCGTGGACACCGGCAGGCCAACTGATTGCGCTGGTGATCGCGACGGTGCGTTGCTTCAACTGAAGCGCCCTGGCAGGCAAGCGCGCCCGCCTGCTAAACGACGGGACCCTACAGCCTCACGCCCACCACCCCTTCCCCATGCAGCTGACGGATCAACGCCAGGCCGTCATCGAAGAAGGTCGACGACCCGGACCCACCCGCCTCCAGCGCCAGCCCCTGCAATTGCGCACGGCCGTCCAGCTCCGGAAATTCGTCAATGCGCTGCAACAAGCGCCACGCCAAGGGGCTCAGTTCTGAGAATTTCACCTGCCAGTCTTCGGCCCGCCGCACCAACAGCAATGTCGGCTGAGCGGGCGCGGTGTCCGGCTGATAATCCGGCCCCAGCAAGTGCACCGGCCAGGCATAAGCCAACGGCCAGGCCAGTGGCGAGACGCGCAACGGGCGACTCGGCAACGGCTCGACATCGCCCGCTGGCAACGGCTCGGCCACGGATTGCTGCAGCGCCATTTCCACCCATTCGTAGTGCGCCAGCTCGACCATGAACGGCGGCCAGGAACCTTCGGCCAACGCCAGCGGTGCAGACGCCAGGAACTCGACAAATTCCTCGGCGATTTCACCGAATTTCGGCGTGTGGGCACGGTAGTCGCGCAGAAAAATCCGCACCAGCGCACGCCACTGTTCATCACCGAGGATTTGCACCAGTACCGGGAAGGTGCCGCTGATCAATGACGACAGGTTGGCGAACACCAGGTCGCGGTAAACCCGTGCCCGCGCCGGGTCCATTTCCGCGGGTGGCGCGCAGTGCTCCGGGTCGCGCAGATAACGGCCCATGCTGCTTTGTTGTTCGTGCAACGAGCGATTAGCCACGGCTCACCTCCCTGGCCTGCAAACGGCGAATGGTCTGCAACTCGGCGACCAGTTCGCTGAACGCCGGAAAATTGAAATCCCGCTCCAGCAATGTCGGCTGGGCGCCGAACCGGGCATAGGCCTCGGCCAGCAACGACCACACCGCCGGTTTGACCGACGCACCGTGGGTGTCGATTTTCAAGGTGTCGGACTCATCGAAATGCCCGGCGATGTGCATGGCCACCACCCGGTTCGAATCGATACCGGCGAGAAAGGTGTGTGGATCAAAACCGTGGTTGATCGAGTTGACGTACACGTTATTGACGTCCAGCAACAGGTCGCAATCGGCCTCGTGCAACACGGCGTTGGTGAAGGTCACCTCGTCCATGTCCTGCTGTGGCGCGGCGTAATAGGAAACGTTTTCCACCGCCAGGCGCCGGCCAAGAATGTCCTGGGCCTGACGAATGCGCGCGGCGACGTGGTGCACCGCCTCTTCGGTAAACGGCAAGGGCAACAGGTCGTACAGATGACCGTCATCGCTGCAGTAACTCAGGTGCTCGCTGTACAGCGGCACGTTGTAATGATCGAGGAAGACTCGCACTTCTTGCAGAAAGCCGACGTCCAGCGGCGACGGCCCGCCCAGGGACAACGACAACCCGTGGCAGGACAGCGGATAGCGCTCGGCCAGGGCTCGCAGCGCTGCGCCATGGGCGCCGCCGATGCCGATCCAGTTTTCCGGTGCGACTTCGAGAAAGTCGAACTGGCCGACCGGGGCAGCCTGGAGGTCGTTGAGCAGACCGCGACGCAAGCCGAGCCCGGCGCTGGCCTTCGCTGAAATGATGGGGGTTTGCATAGTGTCGATTCCTGGGGTTGTCGGTACGCAATCACAGTTAATCGAATCGATGTATCGGGTCTGTGTTGCGTACCGACGGAAAACGGCAGTGCTTGTATCGCCAGCGGGTCTGTACACACTTCGGTACAAACCCGCCGGTCAGGCTCAAGCCAGGTCGTACTTCTCACGCACCAGATGACCGATGCCGATGCGATCGAGCACCTCCATCGGGCACAGGAACGTCACGCGCACCGTGCCCGGCAGGCGGCTGATGTCGATCGAACCGGTGAGGGTGGCGCGGTTGAGCACTTCGTCATACGGCAGGCCGGTGACCTGTGCGGCACGCGTCAAGCCATTCTCTACCGCCAGGTTGAGATTTTCGCCGCTGCCGATAAAGGTGACCGGGCCGCTCTGCTCGATCTCGTGCTGGCCCCAACGGGCGCCCAGCTCACGGACCTTCGCCCGTTGTTCGGCGTTCATTGGCCGCGCCATCGGCGGCAAGTCATCGAGGTTCTGCAGGAGGATCGGCCCGTCCAGCGTCAGGTTTTTCACCACCTCGACCACCACTTCGGTTTCCCCGGAGCAATCGGTGGCATGCCCGGCGATTTCGCCGTTGCCCTGCTGGGCGTGCATGTCGCCCATGTACACCCCGGCCCCGGGGACTTTCACCGGACAGATCAATACGCAGCCCTCGCGGATCGAATTGGTGTCCATGTGCCCGTCGGTCTTGGCCGCATGCAGTTCTTCACGGGTCATGCCGAAACGGTGCGGTGCGTTGATCAGGTATTGGCCGAAATCGGCGCAGTTGTGGGAATCAGGCAAATCGCGGGACGGCATAGTGCCGATGTTGCCGAGGAACGGTCGCATGTGCGCGGCGACGCCAGGCATGTCGGCACGGGCCAGGGACAGGATCGAATGCTGCGCAGCGAATTCCGGCAGCGCTGACATTTCGGACGCCTGGCCGGCCAGTTGATTGGCGATGTCCTGGTTGACCGTCAGGCTGACCTGATTCTGCGCATCGAACACGATCACATAGCCATGGCTGAAGCGAAACGCGCTGACTTCGGCGCCGCAGTGGTTACAGCGAATCGAGTCTTCGCCGATGCCGTCGACATGGCTGGCCGGATGTTCGGTGCCGCACTTGGCGCAGAACTTGGAGACGAACGGATCGCCGTTGTAACGACCCTCAACAAAGGTCATGACCCCGGACGAAGTCGCCAGCGAGGTCACGCGCATGCTCTTGATCTTGATGGCGACCGCATCGCCGACTTGCGCACCGGCGATGGCCACCGGTTGCGTGACTTCATGGCCGCCTTCAAAGGCCGGGGTGATCATCGGCCCCCAGCAACCCGGCGGCGTTCCGGTGATCAGGGTGCCGCCGTCGGCCAAAGGCCCCAGCATCGGCTGGCTGGGGCCGATGATGCCATGGGTGTAGTGATCGACCCGCAGGCGATCGACCGGCGTGGCGTTGAGATTGGCTTGCGACACAAGCGTTGTCATTGGGGTCCCCTTGACCGCATCAGGCGCGGAACAGTGTCAGGAGCGAACGGCCGCCGGTTGCGACGGCCAAGGAAAGGGTCTTGGCCGCCACGGTTCAGGGCGCCAAAACGGCCTGCACAGTTCAGCGCAGATTTGTATCTGCTCTGTGTTCGGCGGTGGCCCTGAATTGAGGGGGACTGTATCGGGAAGGCCGTTAGATACAGTGGGATACATGCGCAGGCAGTGCTGGCCAAAATGTCTCTGGGAGCGGCGGTGCGACCATTCGGCTTGCCCGCGATGAGGCCGGCAGATCTGGCCCATCTGTTGCCTGACACTGCGCTTTCGCGGGCAAGCCCGCTCCCACAGGTAGCTTCGTCGCCAGCAAAGGCGGCTTTCGACCCGCGAACTAAACTTATTTCACTCAGGACATGCAAATCGTCCTGTTCATCCCCCACGACCACCGCCCAGTGGCGCGAGTCCTACACACCCGGCCTCTGGACCGTGATCCTTTCTGAAGGAGCACACGTGATGGACGAGGCCAGACTCAATGACTTCATGGGCAAACTGGTGAATGACATGGGCGGCGCGGCGATGCTCGCCAACGTCATTCTCGGCGAAGAACTCGGGCTGTACCGGGCCATGGCCGACAGTCAGCCAGTCACCCCTGAAACACTCGCCGGCAAGACCGGCTGCAACCCACGCCTGGTGCGCGAATGGCTCAGCGCCCACGCCGCCTCCGGCTATATGGAACACACCGACGGCCAGTTCCGCTTGCCCGAAGAGCAAGCCCTGGCGCTGGCCATCGAGGACTCGCCGGTCTACATCGCCGGTGGTATCGGGGTGGTCGCGTCGTTTTTCCATGACAAGGACAAACTGGTCAACGCCATGCGCGGCGACGGCGCCCTGCCCTGGGGCGATCACCACCCGTGCATGTTCAGCGGCACGGAGCGGTTCTTCCGCCCAGGCTACAAGGCCCATCTGATCGCCGAATGGCTGCCGGCCCTTGAAGGCGTGGTGGCCAAGCTGGAAGCCGGCGCGAAAGTGGCGGACATCGGCTGCGGGCATGGCGCCTCCACCGTGATCATGGCCCAGGCCTTTCCCGAGTCGCGATTTGTCGGGTTCGACTACCATGCGCCGTCTGTCGCCGTCGCCACCCAGCGTGCCGAAGAAGGTGGCGTGGCCGGACGGGCGCGATTCTTCCAGGGCACGGCAAAGAGCTACCCTGGCAACGACTATGACCTGGTCTGCTATTTCGATTGCCTGCATGACATGGGCGACCCGGTCGGCGCGGCCAGACACGCCTACGAGTCGCTGAAATCGGACGGCACGGTGCTGTTGGTCGAGCCATTCGCCAACGACACGCTCGATGAAAACATCAACCCGGTCGGACGTTTGTTCTATGCCGCCTCGACTTTCATCTGCACGCCGAACTCGCTGTCCCAGGAAGTCGGCCTCGGCCTCGGTGCCCAGGCGGGCGAAGCCCGGTTGCGCAAGGTGTTCACCGAAGCCGGGTTCTCCAGTTTCCGCCGGGCGACGCAAACGCCGTTCAACCTGATTCTTGAAGCACGCAAGTAAACCCGGCTGCCTTTGGTAGGAGCCCGCTTGCTCGCGATGGTGTATCAGATACATTGATGTCGACTGACACACCATCGCGAGCAAGCTCGCTCCTATAGGTTTCCCGACATGTTCGACAGCCTTATCCACGAACAACTCGACCGTCTCCAACAGCTTATGGCCGACGAACCGTTCGTGGTCCTGACCGGTGCCGGGATCAGCACCCCGTCGGGTATCCCGGACTATCGCGACAATCAGGGCGTACGCCGTGGCCGGCAGCCGATGATGTATCAGGAATTTCTCTCGGCACCCGAGTCCCGCCGACGTTATTGGGCGCGGGCGATGCTCGGCTGGCCAAGGGTGCGCCAGGCGCGGCCGAACGTGGCTCACGACACCCTGGCCCGCTTGCAGAGTACCCGGCAGATCAGCGGCCTGATCACCCAGAACGTCGACACCCTGCACGATCAGGCCGGCAGCCATGACGTGATCGAACTGCACGGCAGCCTGCACCGGGTGCTGTGCCTGGACTGCGCGAAACGCAGCGAACGGGATTCGATCCAGCAACTGATGGAAGCGCAAAACCCCTATCTGGCCGGCGTTGACGCAGTGCAGGCGCCGGACGGCGACACCTTGCTGGATGCCGCCTTCGAAGCCCGCTTTCAAGTGCCGCGTTGCCCGTACTGCGCCGGTGAACGGATGAAACCGGACGTGGTGTTCTTTGGCGAAAACGTTGCACAGGAAACCGCTGCCAAAGCGATGGCTGCGGTGGAGAAGGCGGCCGGGCTATTGGTCGTCGGTTCGTCGTTGATGGCCTATTCGGCATTTCGCCTGTGCCGCACGGTGGTGGATCAGGGCAAGCCATTGCTGGCGATCAACCTGGGCAAGACCCGGGCCGATGACCTGCTGGATTTGAAGATAGAAATGTCCTGCGAGCAGCTGTTGCCGTTATTGGCGCAGCGCCTCACCCACCACTGATGCGACCCAATCCTCGTAGGAGCGAGCCCGCTCGCGATGGACGTCAACGATGACGCGGGCTATCTGAATGCCCGCGGTGTCCTGGCGTCCATCGCGAGCAGGGTGATCAATGTCCGACTGCCTGCCAACCCAGGCTTTCTTCTTTAAGCACATCAAACAACGCCTGCGCCGCCGCCGACAGCTCCCCTCCCGGCAACGTCAGCACGCCCAGCGCCCGCTCCACCACCGGGTCGCGCAAGGTGATACAACGCGCGCCCAGTTCGCGCATCTGCCCGGCGCACAAGGCCGGCACCGCGCTCACGCCCAGCCCGCTGGCAACCATCCGACCGACCGTCGACAACTGATGGCTTTCAAACTCCACCGGCAATTTCATGCCCCGCGCCTGCAAGTGTTCCTCCAGCATCACCCGCACCGTCGAGGGGCGCTGCAAGGTAATGAACGGTTCCTTGAGCAAGGTCAGCCAGTCGATGTCATTGAGTATGGCCAGCGGCGAGTCATGGGGCACGACCGCCACAAAGCGGTCAACGTACAGCGGCGTGAAATGCAGCGACGAACTCTGGGTCGGCTCAAACGCCACCCCCAATTCCACCTGGCGATCACGAACCATTTCCAGCACCTGCTCGTTGATCACGTCGTTCACCGTGACGTTGACTTTCGGGTAGCGCGCGCGGAAGGTCTTGAGGATCGGTGGCAGCAGGTTGCCGGCGAACGACGGCATCGCCGCCAGGGTCACGCGCCCGCGCTGGAGGGTGAAGCGCTGGCGCAATTCATCTTCGACATTGTCCCAGTCCGCGATCAATCGACGGGCCAGCGGCACCAGTGCTTCGCCTTCGGCGGTCAGCGCGACATTGCGCGTGTTGCGGGTGAACAAGCGCCCGCCCAGGCCCTCCTCCAGCGCCTTGATGGTCAGGCTCAAGGCCGACTGTGACAGGTGCAGGCGTTCGCAGGCCACGGCGAAGCTCAGGCTTTGGGCCACCGCCAGGAAGGCGCGGATCTGCTTGACGGTCATAGGTCGCTTCGCTCCGTTTGCATGCGGCAAATTTCAAGCCGCAGGATAAAATCAACAGCCGAGGGTTCTGCATGAGCCGGTTTGCCAGCGAAAGCGATTTGCCAGACGACATCGTCGTCGATTGGCCTGCCGTCTTCGCTGGCAAGCCAGCGCGTACAGGATGACTCTTTAATGACATTAATCAATTAATCCAGCCAAAAAAACAACTTAACAAATCAATCTTGCAGCGAGACACTCCATTCCATACGGCTAGCCAGCCGCCCACAAAGAATAAAAGAGGTGCATATGGCAGGTTTCGACAAGCGCGTGAGTTCCTACGAGGAAGCTCTGGCAGGTCTTGAAGACGGCATGACCGTGATCGCCGGCGGCTTCGGCCTGTGCGGGATCCCGGAAAACCTGATCGCCGAGATCAAGCGCAAGGGCACACGCGACCTCACCGTCGTCTCCAACAACTGCGGCGTCGACGGCTTCGGGCTCGGCGTATTGCTGACCGACCGCCAGATCAGCAAAGTCGTGGCCTCCTACGTCGGCGAAAACAAGCTGTTCGAAGAACAACTGCTCAAGGGCGAAATCGAAGTCATCCTGACCCCGCAGGGCACCCTCGCCGAAAAAATGCGCGCAGGTGGCGCCGGCATCCCCGCGTTCTTCACCGCCACGGGTGTCGGCACTCCGGTTGCCGAAGGCAAGGAAGTGCGCGAATTCCATGGCCGCAAGTACTTGATGGAAGAATCCATCACCGGTGACTTCGCCATTGTCAAAGGCTGGAAAGCCGACCATTTCGGCAACGTGATCTACCGCCACACCGCCCAGAACTTCAACCCGTTGGCCGCCACCGCCGGCAAGATCACCGTGGTCGAAGTCGAGGAAATCGTCGAGCCCGGCGAGCTGGAGCCGTCGCAGATCCACACCCCTGGCATCTACGTCGACCGGATCATTTGCGGCACGTTCGAGAAGCGCATCGAACAGCGCACCGTGCGTAAGTGATCCCCTGCCCCCGGACCGAATGAAGGAATAACAACAATGGCACTTTCCCGCGAACAAATGGCTCAACGCGTCGCCCGCGAAATGCAGGACGGCTTCTACGTAAACCTGGGCATCGGCATTCCGACCCTGGTCGCCAACTACATCCCCGAAGGCATGGAAGTCATGCTGCAGTCGGAAAACGGCCTGCTCGGCATGGGTCCTTTTCCCACTGAAGAAACCATCGATGCCGACATGATCAACGCCGGCAAACAAACCGTGACCGCCCGCATCGGCGCTTCGATCTTTTCCTCGGCCGAGTCCTTCGCGATGATCCGCGGTGGCCATGTCGACCTGACGGTGCTGGGCGCCTTCGAAGTCGACGTACACGGCAACATCGCCTCGTGGATGATTCCCGGCAAACTGGTCAAGGGCATGGGCGGCGCCATGGACCTGGTGGCCGGTGCGGAAAACATCATCGTCATCATGACCCACGCGTCCAAGGACGGTGAGTCCAAGCTGTTGTCCCAATGCAGCCTGCCGCTGACCGGCGCCGGTTGCATCAAGCGCGTGCTGACCGACCTGGCCTACCTGGAAATCGAAAATGGCGCTTT
Source organism: Pseudomonas moorei (assembly GCF_008801475.1). GTDB lineage: Bacteria > Pseudomonadota > Gammaproteobacteria > Pseudomonadales > Pseudomonadaceae > Aquipseudomonas > Aquipseudomonas moorei. The sequence goes on from NZ_VZPP01000006.1 coordinate 52,686, forward strand.
TGTCCTCAAGGAACGCGCTCCAGGCGTCAGCGTCGAAGAGATCGTTGCCAAAACCGCCGGTAAACTGATCGTGCCGGACCATGTTCCGGAAATGCAGTTCGCTGACCACTGAGGAATCATTCCATGCAAGAAGTCGTCATTGTTGCCGCCACACGCACCGCCATCGGCAGTTTCCAGGGTTCCCTGGCAAACGTCTCCGCCGTTGACCTGGGCGCGGCGGTGATCCGTCAGTTGCTGGCGCAAACCGGTCTGGACCCTGCCGAAGTCGATGAAGTGATCATGGGCCAGGTGTTGACCGCCGGCGCCGGGCAAAACCCTGCGCGCCAGGCGTCGATCAAGGCCGGCCTGCCCTTCGCCGTGCCAGCCATGACCCTGAACAAGGTCTGCGGCTCCGGCCTCAAGGCCCTGCATCTGGGCGCCCAGGCCATCCGTTGCGGCGACGCCGAGGTGATCATCGCTGGCGGCCAGGAAAACATGAGCCTGTCCAACTACGTCATGCCCGGCGCTCGCACCGGCCTGCGCATGGGTAACGCGCAGCTCGTCGACACCATGATCAGTGACGGTCTGTGGGATGCGTTCAACGATTACCACATGGGCATCACCGCCGAAAACCTGGCCGAGAAGTACAGCCTGACCCGCGAGCAGCAAGACGCCTTCGCCGCCGCCTCTCAGCAAAAAGCCACGGCCGCCATCGAAGGCGGACGTTTTGTCGATGAGATCACGCCGATCCTGATTCCGCAGCGCAAGGGCGATCCGCTGTCCTTCGCCACCGATGAGCAGCCACGGGCCGGCACCACCGCCGAATCCCTGGGCAAGCTCAAACCCGCCTTCAAAAAGGACGGTTCGGTGACTGCCGGTAACGCGTCGTCGCTCAACGACGGCGCCGCCGCCGTGATCCTGATGAGCGCCGAAAAAGCCAAGGCCCTGGGCCTGCCGGTGCTGGCGAAAATCGCGGCCTACGCCAATGCTGGCGTGGACCCGGCGATCATGGGCATCGGCCCGGTGTCGGCGACCCGTCGTTGCCTGGACAAGGCCGGCTGGTCCATCGACCAGCTTGACCTGATCGAAGCCAACGAAGCCTTCGCCGCGCAATCCCTGGCAGTGGCCAAGGACCTGGAATGGGACTTGAACAAGGTCAACGTCAACGGCGGTGCCATCGCCCTGGGCCACCCGATCGGTGCGTCGGGTTGCCGGGTACTGGTGACGCTGCTGCACGAAATGATCAAGCGTGACGCCAAGAAAGGCCTCGCCACCCTGTGCATCGGTGGTGGTCAGGGCGTGGCTCTGGCGATCGAACGGGCGTAAAGCGTTCAACAGGCTGCGCGGGGACCCACGAAGAACCGCCGCAGCCTGGTAAAACACCCGGTGTGACTCAGGTCACACCGGGTTCTTTTTGCCCGGTTTTCAGGCAAATCTGACCAGGTTCAAGATCGGCAAAGGTCCGCCCGGAAACTGCGCCAGCCTGGCCCCAACACTCAGCGTCCCCAGATCGATCCCGAAGAACCCCACTCGCTCGATCAAGTCCACCACCTGCGCTTTGGCGTCGGCATCGTCACCCGAGACAAACAGCACTCGCCGTCCGCCCTCCGCTGCCGGATCACGCTCAAGCAATCCCGCCGCCAGGTGATTGAAAGCCTTGACCACCCGCGCACCGGGCACCCACTCGGCGAACACTTCGCTGGACATACGGCCTTGCAGATCTATTGCCTTGAACGTTGGTGCCTCTATCGAGTTGTTGGCATCGATCACGATCCGCCCGTCAAACGCCGGCAGACCCGCCAGCGCGGCAGGCAATTTCGACCAGTTCACTGCTACCAGCACGATAGGCTGGGCGGCCGCCTCTTCACGGGTGCCGGCGCGAGCGGTCGGTCCGAGTTCTGCCACCAGTGACGCCAGGCTTTCAGGGCCGCGACTGTTGGCGATGACCAGTTCGATGCCTTGACGCGACAGTGCTCTGGCAAACGCTGCGCCGATTGCGCCGGCGCCGATGATTCCGATGGTGCTCATGGTTTTTCACTCCGAGGGGTTGTGGTTGGAGTGAATACTGCACTTGCCATTAGCGCTTGATTAGCCGGTAATAAATTGAATGATCTTCAAGCATTGCTATCAGGTATCGCCCCATGGAAACCCTTGCCAACCTTGAATCCTTTGTGCGCAGCGCCGAAACGGGGAGCTTTTCCGCCGCCGCGCGGTTGCTCGCACTGACGCCTGCGGCGGTCAGCCGCAATGTGGCAATACTCGAGCGCAACATCGGCGTACGGCTGTTTCAGCGCTCGACGCGCAAATTGTCCCTCACGCAAGCCGGCGAACGTTTTCTGGCCGACATCGGCGGTAATCTGGAGGCACTGCAAACGGCGATCAGCGCCGTGAGCAGCGACCGTGGCGAACCCGCCGGCGTGCTCAAGGTGAGCCTGCCGCCGACGTTTGGCATCAGCCATGTGTTGCCATTGCTCCCGGCCTTTCTCGCGCGTTACCCATTAATCCGCCCCGAATGGCACTTCGAAAATCGCCAGGTGGACTTGATCGCTGAAGGCTATGACGCCGCCATCGGTGGGGCCTTCGAGCTAACGCCAGGGGTCGTGTCAAGGAAACTCGCAATGGCGGATATTGTGGCCGTGGCCTCCCCTGCGTACCTGGCAGGGCAACCCCTGCCGACCCACCCTTCGGAGTTGTCACGACTCAATGGCATCGTGATGCGCGGCAGCCGCACCGGACGCATTCGCCAATGGCTCATGCAAGATGGCGCCGGCAATGCAGCCACAGCCAGCCTGAACGAGAACATCGTGCTCAATGACCCGGCGGCCATGCGCGAAGCGGCAATTCTTGGCCTGGGCGTCACCCTGCTGATCCTGCCCGACGTACAAGCGCCTATTCAGCGCGGCGAACTGGTGCGCGTGCTGCCGGACTGGCATGCCGATGCGGGGGCGCTTTCACTGTATTACCCGAGCCGGACGCTGATGCCGGCCAAGACGCGGGTGTTCATTGACTACATGGTCGAGGCGTTTCACCGCGACAACGTGTGAGGGTTCATCGCTAGGACCATAGAACCTTTGTTCACTGTCGGCACAACCTTGCTGTCACTCACCCCAGAAACTGCAGGATCAACCAGGCGTTCGCCCCGCTGATCAGCACAAACAACTCCCACCCCAAGTCGGGTAGTTGGCGATGAAGTGGCTGCATCCGATTAGGGTGTTGATGAGGGTAAAGCTTTCGCTGGCAAGCCAACTCCTACAGGGGTGTGAGGGGGTCAGATGGAAAGTTGTATACAAGAACTCTAACTCTATAGAGCAATCCACTGTTCGCAATGCTAACGTTGCCGCCTGAAACAGATTGGAGATGTGCGTGTGCTGATGCTCAAACTGCTGGTCATTCCGGGATTCCTGCTGCTCATTTCCCTGGCTGGTAAACGCTGGGGGCCGAGCGTGGCCGGTTGGCTGTCCGGATTGCCGGTGGTGGTCGGGCCGATTCTGTTCTTCCTCGCCATCGAACAAGGGGTCGCCTTCGCTGCGCAATCGGCCACGGCGGCCCTGTCTGCGATGTTCGCAATGATCGCCTTCTGTGTGACCTACGCACAGGTTGCCCAACGCACGGGATGGCCGCTGGCGCTAGGGGCTTCGCTGCTGGTGTGGGCCACGGTGGCGGTGCTGCTGTCGTTGATCCCGCCGTCGCTGCCATTGTCATTGATCGCCGCCGCAACGGCACTGCTGGCCGCGCCCTACCTGTTCCCGTCGGTACAGCCGATCGTGTCAGGCCCGGCACCGAAGTCCGACAAACTGCTGCTGCGCATGATGGCCGGCGCCTTGCTGACTCTTGCGGTCACCTTGCTCGCCAGCACCGTGGGCGATCGCTGGAGCGGCCTGCTCGCCGTGTTCCCGGTGCTGGGCAGCGTGATGGCGGTGTTTTCCCAGCAAACCCGTGGCCCGGCGTTTACCGCCGCCCTGCTGCGGGCGACGGCAACCGGGATGTATTCGTTCTCGGCCTTTTGCCTGGTCCTGGCGCTGGCATTGCCTGAACTCGGGATGCACGCATTCACCCTTGGAGTGGCGGTATCGGTGGCGATGCTGGGGGTGACCAAACGCTTGCTGGCGCGGCCCGTCGGCCCGATGGCGGCGGAGGCTGGACGAACCGCGATCAAGCGCTAAGCTGCATCTGGTCATCGGGCAAGGAAGTCGCCCGTTCAACGACCTGAAGGAACAGACATGACCACGTCTCGCGTCCGTACTGCTCACGCTGCCACAGCGGTCGGCGTGATTGCGATCTTCCTCTGGTCCTGCCTGGCGTTGTTGACCACCCTCACCGAAGGCATCCCCCCCTTTGAACTGCTGACACTGAGTTTCGGCGTGGCCTTTGCCGCGAGCCTGATGATTCTCGGCCGTCGGGGCCTCAGTGGTTTCAGGAGCTGGCGCCAACCCTGGGCTGTATGGGCGACGGGCTTTGTCGGCATTTTCGTTTATCACGCGCTGTATTTTTTCGCGCTCAAATCCGCGCCAGCGGCCGAAGCCAGTCTGATCAACTACCTGTGGCCACTGTTGCTGGTGCTGCTCTCGGCGTTCGCCGCCGGAGAAAAACTGCACAAGCGACAGGTGCTCGGCGCGGTGCTGGGCCTGGCCGGCACGGCCTTCATCATGCAACAACGCGGCACGGAGACGTCCGCCGCCACGCCCTTCGCCGGCTACCTGGCGGCGTTCGGCTGTGCAGTAATCTGGGCCGGATACTCCGTGTTCAATCGGCGATTCAGCGAAGTGCCGAGCAGCACCATCGGCGGCATCTGCGGCATGTCCGCAGCAGCGGGGCTGGTTTGCCATTGGGTGCTGGAAACCACTATTTGGCCGAATGCGAGCCAATGGACAGCCATTATCGTCCTCGGCCTGGGGCCGGCGGGGCTGGCGTTCTTTGCCTGGGACCACGCGACCAAACACGGCAGTCTGGCCACGCTGGGGGCGCTGTCTTACCTGGCGCCGCTGATTTCCACCGTGCTGCTGATTCTGGTCGGGCGCAGCCATGCCAGCCCGATCCTGATGATCCCCGCCTTACTGATCATTGCTGGCGCGGTGATCGCCACGTCGCAACCCCTCGGCAAAGCCCCTGCAACACCTTCGATGGTTTCGCACGACTAGAGCAACAACCTCGTACGTCATTCGAACGGGTTTCATCCAACATCAGCCTCAGTTCACAACCCACCACTGACTGAGGCCTACACCATGAAATTCTTTTTCCACCCTTCGCCCAACCCGATGAAAGTCGCCCTGCTGCTCGAAGAACTGCAAACGCCTTATGAGTTGATCGGCGTCGATACCTTCAAGGGCGAGCAACATCTGGCAGACTTTTTGGCGATCAACCCGAACGCCAAGGTACCGGCTCTGGTCGATGGCGACGCCACGGTTTTCGACTCGCAAGCGATCCTGCTGCACCTGGCGCAAAAACATCAGCGCTTCCTGCCCACCACCGCTGCCGGTAATGCCGAACTGCTGTCGTGGCTGATGTTCATCGCCACCGGCCTGTCGCCGTTCTCCGGCCAGGCCGTGCACTTTCTGCACCACGCACCGGAAGACCTGCCTTACGCGAAAAACCGCTACCTCAAGGAAGTCGAGCGTCACTACCGCGTGCTCGACCAGCGCCTGGCCAATCACCCGTACCTGGCCGGCGACACCTACAGCATCGCCGACATGGCACTCTGGGGCTGGGCCAATTACGCGCCGTACATCCTGGGCGAAAACGGCCTGGCAGCCTACCCGAACGTCAAGCGCCTGTTCGATGAAATCAGCGCCCGCCCCGCAGCCCAGCGTGCTCACGGCCTGAAAGGGCAACTGGTGCTGAAAGCGGAATTCGACGAGGAAACCCGCCGCAACCTGTTCCCGCAGAACCAGGCTCAATAACCCGCTCCCGACGTTCGAAGGTGATGAAATGAGTGATCAAGTCGCGTTTATCGTTTACCTGCCCGCCAAACCGGAACGATTCGCCGAAACCAGGGAACGCCTGCTGGACGTCGTGCACCAGATGTCGGCCGAGCCGGATTTCGTCAACACCTGGGTGCACCAGCTCCAGGACGACCCGAACACCCTGGTGCTCTACGAAACCTGGAATTGCAGCAAGGAAGACTTCATCACTCGCCACCTGAGCAAGCCCTACCGTCAGGCGTATGAAAAACTGCTGCCGGAGTTGCTGGCCGGGGAGCGTCGGATCGAGTTTCTGGAGGTGATCAAAAGCTATCCGGTGCGCCGGGAGGCTTGACTGCGCCAGACCTTGTGGCGAGGGGGCTTGCCCCCGTTCGGCGGCGCAGCCGTCGCCAACCTGCCAGTGCGGTGCAACTGGAAAAATGCAGGGGCCGCCCACGTAAGCAAGTTCCTTCGCCAAAGGTGCATCCCTGACCGTCCGTTAGTCCGCACTGGAACCCGCCATAACCTCCATGGGATGATCGCCGCCCCATCGCGCGACCATCCCTGGAGATTCCGAATGTCACTGTTGAGTAAAAAAGCCGTTGTTCTGTTGCTGGCAGCGGCGGCCAGTCTGGGGGCTTTGAATGCGCAGGCCGCCAAGGCCACTGCCAAGGAGACGGCACCGACGCAGAAAGTCTCGATGCTCGGCGGCAAGTTCACCTTCACCCTGCCCAAGGGCTTCATCGCCAACCCGCTGCCGACCAGTCCCACCGGCGCGAGCGGCACCATGTACAGCAACGAAACCACCAAGACCGTGGTGATCGCTGCTGAAAACAGCCTGCCGGAAGGCGTCCAGGTCAAGGACAACGACGGCGCATTTCTCGACGGCACCGTGGCCGACTTCGACGCTGCCCAACGCAAGGCCCTGCCGGATTACAACAAACTCAGTGAAAAAAGCCTGACCCTGAAAAGTAACGGGCTGGGCTTGCGCCAGGTCGACAGCACCGCCACCCAGGGTGGTGGTCAGACCCTCAATACGACGTTGATGGCAGCGTCCGGCAGTCACATGACCGTGGTCCAGGTGATTTCCCGTCCCGGCGACATGGCTGCCCACGAAAACCTGATCAAGCAGATCGTCAGCGGCAAATAAGCATCACGGATTGAGCCGCTGCAACCAGGCACTCAAGTCCTGCACCTCGTCGGCGCTGATGTTGTGGCCAACCCCTTGGTAGGCATGAAACTCGGGTTCGAGTGACACGCTCTTGAGCAGGCGCTCGGCGTCGGTGCCGTCACTGAACGGCAGACGTTTATCCGCCGTGCCATGCCCGATGAAAATCGCCAGCGACTGGCGTTTTTCATCGGGTTGAAGCTCGGACTCGAGCACCGGCAGAATCCGCCCGCTCAACGCCGCGATCCCGCCCACTGCGTCGGGGTGGCGCAGGCCGACCTCATAAGACATGATCGCCCCCTGGCTGAACCCCACCAGAAACACCTTGTCAGGCCCGGTGTGATATTTCGTCGCCGCCTGGGCGATGAAGTCCAGGAGCAATTGAGCGCTGGACTTCAGATCATCGGTTTCGCCGTTATAGGCACCCTCGCCCTTCTTGCGAAACCACTGGTAACTGCCCTCTTCCATCACCATCGGCGCACGGACCGACAGGTAGGTGTATTGCGCGGGCAAGTCGTCCTTGATGCCGAACAGATCCTGCTCGTTACTGCCGTAACCGTGGAGGAAAATCACCAGGGGCTGATCGCGGGAGTCGATGCTGGCCTGCTCCAGGTACTTGAGCGGCAGATCGGTGTGCAACGGGGTTTGAGCGTGGACAGCGGCGGACGCCAGCAGCGTGAGCAGAGCAAGAAATCTCAACATGGACCTTCCTTCACAGTGCGCAGGATTCGGGACAGAGCCTAACATCTCTTCCCGGCTACGCACTCCCCTGTAAAAGCGTTGGCTGGCCAGCGATGGCGATCTCAACGACCCCATCACTGGCAAGCCAGCGCCTGCCGAGGTGAATCGGCTCAGTCGTTGATCAGCTTGCCCGCCCGAATCGGATCGCGCCCGGCGACTTTCGCCTGCCAGGTACCCGGTTGGGTGTAACGTCCGCGGTCGATGGCGAACAACATGCCGCTGGTGCCGGCGCGAACGGTGGTGACCTTGTCGTTCAGCGGGTCGACCACTTCAAACAGCGCGTCGCCCTTCTCCACCCACTCACCGGCATCGCGCAGGAAGCTGACCACACCGTGATGCGGCGCGAACAGGTATTCAGTGCCTTCGAACGGCATGCCTTCACAGCATTGCGCCGGCGCCGCTGGCCAGGTGCCCTTGATGAAGCCCTGTTCGGCGAGGAAGCCGAGAATAGCCTCGCAATTGGCTTGGGCCTGATCGACGCGAGTGTCGCCCATGCTGCCCAGCTCCAGCGTGGTCGCCAGGTTGGCCGGTGGAATGGCCGCCTCGGGGAACGCCCTGGCCAGACGCAACCACGGCGAGGAACACGACTCGTCGAACGAGCTGCCACCAGAGTCTTCACACAGCAACGCGACGCCGGCCTTCAGGCGCGCGGCCAGGGATTGCCACTGTGGCCAGTGTTGCGGCAGGGCGTAAATGTGAATCGCCGCGTCGAAGTCGCAATGCAGGTCCAGGGTGATATCCGCGTCGCAAGCATGGCGCAGCAACAGGCGATGCATGGCTTCCAGCTGCGAAGTCGGGCTTGGCAGACTGTCGAGCACCTGCCCCATGGTCTGGCGAATCAGCGCGATGTTGGCCTCGGCATCGCTGCCCAGGCGATCACCGATCAACTGCGCCACCGGTGCGCTGAGCTCGACGAACGAACGGTTGAAGTTCTTGCCGCTGCCCAGCTCGAAGCGGCCCATGTGGCTACCTTGCAGGTGCTGATCCAGACCAATGGGGTTGGCCACCGGCACCAGTTCGATCACACCTTGCAACTGGCCCTGGCTTTCCAGCTCGGTCAGGCGCTTTTTCAGTTCCCAGGCGGTACGCATGCCCGGCAGCTCGTCGGCATGCAGGCTGGCCTGGATGTAGACCTTGCGAGTACCCGCGCCATAACGGAACACGCTGAGGGTGCGTTCCGTTCCCAGATGGCTCCAGGGCAGAGAGTGGTTGATGCGTTGCATGGGGCGCTCCGATATCAGCGGCACCAAGATCCCTTGTGGGACCGAGCTTGCTCGCGAAGAGGTCGGCACATTCAACATTGATGTTGCCTGACACAACGCCTTCGCGAGCAAGCTCGCTCCCACAAGAGACCGCGGCCTGATTGCAAATCATAAAAAAATGGCAGCCGCGTCAACGGCTGCCATTTTCCTGGAACGGCTCGGTTATTCCTTGCCGTAAACGTCAAACTTGAAGTACTTGTCCTGCACTTGCTTGTACTTGCCGTTGGCGCGGATTTCGGTGATAGCGGTGTTGAACTTGTCCGCCAGTTCCTTATCGCCCTTGCGCACGGCAATACCGGCGCCGCCACCGAAGTATTTCGGATCGTTGTACTCAGGGCCTACGAACGCGAAACCTTTACCGGCGTCGGTTTTCAGGAAACCGTCGTCCAGGTTGACCGAGTCGGCCAGCAGCGCGTCAATGCGTCCCGACACCATGTCCAGGTTGGCTTCCTGCTGGGAACCGTAGCGAACCAGGTCGATTCCGGCCGGTACCAGCACTTCAGTGGCAAAGCGGTCGTGGGTACTGGCGCGCAGCACACCGACTTTCTTGCCTTTGAGTTCGGTCAGCGGGTCCTTCACATCGGTGCCTTCCTTCATCACGAAGCGCGCCGGGGTGTGGTAGTACTTGATGGTGAAATCGACGTTCTTCTTGCGGTCGTCGGTGATGGTCATGGACGACAGGATGGCGTCGATTTTCTTGACCTTCAGTGCCGGGATCAGGCCGTCGAACTCTTGCTCGACCCAGGTGCACTTCACTTTCATCTGTTCGCACAGGGCGTCGCCGATGTCCACGTCAAAACCGGTCAGTTTGCCGTCCGGGGTTTTCATCGAGAACGGTGGGTAGCCGGCTTCGATACCGATACGGATCGGCTTGGCGTCTTCGGCCACGGCGGTCAGGGACAGCATCGACAGTGCCAGGGCACCGAACATCACTAGCTTCTTCATTTATAACTCCTGTGTGCGGAGGCTTTTATTGGCAGCTTTCGATTATCAGCTTTCGGTCGGTAGCTTTTGGCTGGTAAAGACCGAAGTGGCCGGCAGTCTAGAGTGGCTTCAGGAGGGCAAATTGTGCTGAAGCGACAAATACTTACAGAAAAGTGGCCACAGGAAAGAAGGCCATTGTGGTGTGCGCCATCGCGGTGCAAAGACTGTCAGATAATCCGCTAATTCGGAAAAAGCCTACAAGAATTTGGTTGTTTTCCGACCCAAGAGTCGCGCTGGCGACCCAGCACTTTTTACGGCACATTGGCCGCCCACCCGCCCCTGAAGAGATGCGTGATGCCTTCCTTGAATCTGATCCAGCACCATCCCGCCGAAGGTCCCGGCGCTATCGCCCTGTGGGCCGAATCCCGTGGTGTGACGCTGAACGTTTTTCGCGCCGACCTGGGTCAACTGCCGCCCGTGAGCGCCGCGCCGCTGATTTTGCTGGGCGGGCCTTTCGAGTCCAACGCCGGTCCGGCATGGCTGTCGGCCGAACGGCAGTGGCTGGCAGCCAGCCTGAATCAAGGCGCGGCGGTGTTCGCCATTTGCCTGGGCGCCCAATTGCTGGCGTTGAGCCTGGGCGGGAATGTGCGGCGCATGGAGCGTACCGAGACCGGATGGACCACCGTGCACTTCGTCGATGGCCGGAGCCTGAACGTGTTGGAGTGGCACGAAGACGCCATCGACCTGCCGGCGAATGCGCAGTTGCTGGCCAGCAGCGAACAGTGTGAGCAGCAGATGTACCGCATCGGACCGACGCGGGTGGGCCTGCAGTTTCATCCGGAGTGGAATGCCGAATCGGTGGCGGTTCTGAATGAGCATTTTGCGGATGAATCGCCATTGCCGCGGGGTCAGCAGGACAGCGCCGCCCATGCGACCGTGTTCGAGTGGTTGCAGGGGACGCTGGATGGGTGGTGGGAGGCGTCTTCAGGCACACGCTGAACCGGTGAACCTGAGTACGCGATCGTCAAAAGAATTGAGTCGACTGATTTGGGGCCGCTTCGCGGCCCAGCGGGAGCAAGCTCCCTCGCCACAGTTGATCAGCATTCACACCCTATCGTCGCTTTGGCTGGACGTTGCACTGTGACGCTCAATTCAAACCCCTCATCCAGCCACCCGGTCACACCACCGATCATCTCCTTGACCGGATACCCCAGCGCCGCCAGTTTCACCGCCGCCTTGTTCGCGCCGTTGCAGTGAGGGCCGGCGCAATAGACCACGAACAGGGTGTTTTTCGGGTAAGCCGCCAGGCCTTCAGCACTGAGCAAGCGCCCTGGAATATTGATCGCTCCGGGTACATGCCCGCGCTCGAACGCCAGCGGCCCGCGCACGTCCAACAGCGTGAAATCAACTTCGCCAGCGGCCTGACTGCCGTGGACGTCGGAACAATCGGTTTCGAACGTCAGGCGATTGCTGAAGTGCATCAGGGCAATGGCCGAAGGGGCGGCGGGAATTTCGCGAACCAGGCTGGTCATGGTCAGTACTCCTAAGTGTCGTTGGGTGTGAGCAGACTTTATCCGCCGGCCCATTCTCGCTAAAGTGGCGCACAAGACACTCACCGGGAATTTTCCGCCAAATGCAACCCAGCCCTGAATTGGTCGCCATTCTGGCCTACGACGGCCTCTGTACATTCGAGTTCGGCATCGCCATCGAAATCTTCGGCCTGGCGCGGCCGGAGTTCGAATTCCCCTGGTACGAGCACAGCATCGCCGCTGTCGATCAGGGCCCGATGCGCGCCATGGGTGGCATTCAGGTGCTGGCCGACGGCGGCCTGGAACTGCTCGAACAGGCCCGGACCATCATCATTCCCGGCTGGCGCGACCGCCAGGCAGCGGTGCCCGAGGCATTGCTCGCCGCCCTGCGCCAGGCCCATGCCCGAGGCGCACGGTTGCTGTCGATCTGTTCCGGGGTATTCGTGCTGGCCGCCACCGGGTTACTCGATGGTCACAGTGCGACCACGCACTGGCGTTACACCACGGAACTGGCGGAACGCTTCCCGAACATTCGGGTGGACCCCGATGTGCTGTATGTCGACTCAGGCCAGTTGATTACCTCGGCCGGCAGCGCTGCCGGCATCGATGCTTGCCTGCATCTGGTGGCCCGGGATTTCGGCACGCAAGTGGCCAACTCGGTGGCACGGCGGCTGGTGATGTCGCCACAACGCACTGGCGGCCAGGCGCAATTCATTCCGACACCGGTCAGTCCTGCACCGCGCAGCGATCTTTCCCGCGTCATGCAGTGGGCACGCGAGCGCCTGCATGAACCGCTGGAAGTGCGTGACCTGGCCAGCGAAGCGGCGATGAGCGAGCGGACATTCCTGCGCCGCTTCACCGAAGCCAGCGGCCAGTCACCCAAGGCCTGGCTGCAACATGAGCGCCTGGGCCGCGCCCGCGAACTGCTGGAAAGCACCGATCAAAACACCGAGCAGATTGCCCTGCGCTGTGGTTATCGTTCGGTGGAAAGCTTCCGGGTGGCGTTTCGCAGCGTGGTCGGCGTACCGCCGTCGGTGTATCGGGAGCGCTTTGGGCGCGGGGTCAAGGCCCTTTCTTGAGGTGGCCTTGCGGGCCACGAAGCGGCCCGAACAGACAAGGTAATGCTCAAGGCTTACGCAACAAATAGGTATCCATAATCCAGCCATTGGCCAGGCGTGCTGCCTTGCGCACCCGTTCGATTTCATCGGCCACGTCCTTGAGCCGGCCGCTGATCAGGATTTCATCCGGCGTCCCCAGGTAGGCGCCCCAGTAAATCTCGGTCTCCTGATCCGCCACCTGACGGTAAGCGTCCTGCGCATCGAGCATCACCACCAGGCTGTCGGCCTCGCTCACCTGCCCGGCGGCGAGGCGCCGACCCGTGGTGATCTCAACCGCGCGGCCAATCTGATTGAGCGCCACCTTGTGCTGCGCCGCCAACGCCTGAACGCTGGTAATGCCCGGGATCACCTCGTACTCGAACGTACAGGCACCTGAAGTCAGAATCGCCTGCAGGATGCGCAGGGTGCTGTCGTACAACGCCGGGTCGCCCCACACCAGGAAAGCGGCACACTCCTCGTCAGTCATTTCCTCGTTAATCAGCCGTTCGAAGATCCGCTGCCTGGCCTGGTTGAGGTCATCGACACTGGCCCGGTAGTCCGCATCATCGCGATCGCGTTCAGGGCTTCGGGCTTCGACAAAGCGGTAGTGGCGATCCGTGATGTAGCGCTCGCAGATATCGCGGCGCAGGTCGATCAGCGTGTCCTTGCTCCGGCCCTTGTCCATCAGGAAAAACACGTCGACCGTGTTCAACGCCTTCACCGCCTGAATGGTGATGTAGTCGGGATTGCCGGCACCGATGCCGATGACCAGTAGCTTTTTCATCAACACCCTTCCTCGAGGTCTGCTCCGGCCAGGCGAAGTCGCCAGCAACCCTGGAACCTCAGTTCGACGGTCGACAGCGGCTCAACATCTATCAGATTGAACGCTGAACCTTGCAGCACATGCGTCAGCGCGGCGCGGATGACAAACGGATGCGTCACCGCGACCACTTGACCCGGTGTCGCCTGCAGTGTGTCCAGCCAGGCCACCACGCGTTCAGTCACTTGACTCACCGATTCACCACCGTGAGGCGCCGAATCGGGGTCGGCAAGCCAGGACTGGAGCCGTTCGCCTTCGTTTTTTTGCACATCGTTGATTCGCTGACCGCTCCAGCGCCCGAAATCGCAGTCCCGCAGGGCCATGACCACGTCTGCGGCGCTCCCGAACAGTTCGGCGGTCTGCCGGGTACGCTCTTCCGGGCCGCACAACAGTCGCGCATGTTTGAATCGGGCACCACGAGAACCCCGCGCCGATTGCCAATCCATTTCCAGGGCTTCGTTCGTGGGAAATCGCGCCAATTTCTGTGCGACGGTTCGAGCGTGGCAGATCAGGGTCAAACGGGTCGCCTGCACAAAGGTTCACTCTGTCGATGGAAAGTCAGTACGGCGCCTCGCCGTCGGTGGTTGTGCAATTGTGCCGCAAGAAAGATTGCCTTGTGGGCCTTTCACTTCGTATTAAAAGCCATCTCCGGCCTGTTTATAGGCAATGCCCTACAAGATGTCCTGACATCCATGTAGCCACCGCCGTACGGACATTTCGCCCTGTTTTCGTGCGTTGAAAAACCCCTCGAAAATTAACTAGACATGCAGTGCGCCTTAAATAAATACTGCTTTCAACGGACTATTAATCCCCCATCCAGCAGGAGCCCGGATGCCTTCTTTCAAAGACCCGAACATCGATTCCCGTCTGGACAGCCCACCGTCCACACTCAAAACCCCATGCAATCTGATCAATCCCTGCCGCCGTAATGACCCGGGATTGATAGCGCGCGCGGCCAACCTCGAGTAGCGACTGAAATCAGTGCGGACCTGGCAAGGCAACCGCCGATTCAATGCGTGGAAACCGACAGCGATAGTCAGGTCCGGTGCAAGCCGCCGGGCCTTTTGATACAGGAGTGCATCCATGCTGGTCTTGCGTCCAGTGGTGTTAACCGACCTGCCCCAATTGCAGCGACTGGCTCGCGAAAGCCTGGTGGGCGTCACGTCCCTGCCGGACGACAGCGAACGCTTGCGCGATAAAATTCTCGATTCCTGCACGTCGTTCGAGCAAACCGTCCAGAGCCCGGGCCCGGAGAATTACTTCTTCGTGCTGGAAGACTCGACGACGCGGCGTCTGGCGGGCTGCTCGGAAATTGTTGCCAGCGCGGGGTTCAGTGAGCCGTTCTACACCCTGCGCAACCGCCACTTCAACAGCGCTTCGCGGGAGCTGAACATCGAACATGGCGTGCCTGCACTGTCGCTCTGCCACGACCTCAACGGCCACACCTTGCTACGCGGCTTTCATATCGATCCGCAGCTGGTGCGCACGGCCTATTCCGAATTGTTGTCACGGGCGCGACTGCTGTTCATCGCCGCCCACGCGCCGCGCTTTGCCGACGCGGTCATCACCGAAATCGTCGGTTTCAGCAGCGATGACGGGCATTCACCGTTCTGGGATGCCGTGGGCAAGCACTTCTTCGATTTGCCCTATGTCGAGGCCGAGCGACTCTGCGGACTTGAGAGTCGTGGGTTTCTCGCCGAATTGATGCCGCAGTACCCGATCTACGTGCCGATGCTGCCCCAGGCCGCGCAAGACTGCATCGGCCGAATCCATCCCGATGGCCAGGAGGCCTTCGATATTCTCGAGCGCGAAGGCTTCGAAACCAACAGTTATGTCGATCTCTTTGACGGGGGCCCGACGCTCCATGCACGCACCCGTGGCATCCGCTCCATCGAGCAGAGCCACATCGCTGAAGTGCGGACCGGCTCACCCATCGACGCCCGTGGCCGCTATCTGGTGAGCAATGACTCGCTGGAAAACTACCGCGCCATCGTCGCCGAACTGGACTACAGCGCCGGGCAGCCGGTGACCCTCGATGCCGCGATGTGCACGGCCCTGAAGGTGAACGAAGGCAGCCTGATCCGGCTGATTGCCTTGTGATCATTGTCCATGGTCGCGCCCAACGACGATGCCCCGGCAAGCCCGCAGAAGGAGTTGCAGCATGATTGTTCGTCCGGTCCAGCCGACCGACCTGCCCGCCTTGCTCGCACTGATCCGGCAGACCGATTGCGGATTGACGTCGCTGCCGGCCAGCGAAGAGCGCCTGAACCATCGCTTGCGCTGGGCGCAAAGAACCTTCGCCGAACAAGTCGAGCGCGCCGACGCCGATTACCTGTTCGTACTCGAAGACGACGACCAGCAGGTGCTGGGCGTCAGCGCCCTGACCGGAGCCGTGGGCCTGCGCGAACCCTGGTACAACTATCGGGTCGGGTTGACGGTCAGTTCATCACCGGACCTGGGTATCGAGCGACACATCCCGACCTTGTTCCTGAACAATGAAATGACCGGTCAATCGGAACTCCGCTCGCTGTTCCTGCGGCCCGATCGACGCCAGAGCAGACACGGCCGGTTGCTGTCCCTGGGACGCTTGCTGTTTGTAGCCGAGTTCCCACACCTGTTCGGCGACAAGCTGATCGCCGAACTGCGCGGCCGTGCCGACGAACAAGGCTGCTCACCCTTCTGGGACAGCGTCGGCCGCCACTTTTTCAAGATGGACTTCAAGCACGCCGATCACTTGTCGGGTTTGGGCAACAAGGCGTTCATCGCTGAACTGATGCCACGCCAGCCGCTGTACACCTGCCTGCTGACCGAACAGGCCCGGGCGGTGATCGGCAAGCCTCATCCGAAAACCGAGCCGGCGCTGAAGATCCTCAGCGCCGAAGGTTTTGCCCACAAGGGCTACATCGACATCTTCGACGCTGGCCCGGTGATCGAGTCCGCCGTTTCGAGCATTCGCCTGGTGCGCGACTGCCAGTTACTGGAGCTGGCCATCGCCCCCCTGGACGACCAGGCCCCGATGTGGCTGATCCACAACCGTCGCCTGGAAAACTGTCGCATCACCGCCACTCCGGCGCGCCTGGTGGACGAGCGCCTGATCGTCGATCGCCTCACCGCCAAGCGCCTGCAACTGCAACCCGGCGACTCGGTCCGTGCCGTCCCCTTGCACCCGCAACAGCCGCAGGCGGTGGCAGCGTAAGTGCCTGCCGGCTCACCACCAACTGAGCGCCCATCCGCCATCGCCGACAAATTCGTCATCATTCTCGACTGCCCCGCGTGATAGCCTTTTACATCTTCGGCGTTGACACTTTTGCTCAAGCCCTTCCATTTCCATTGGTGGAACTCATATGTCCAGGCTTTCTCATCAAGATTTACGCCGCAACTTTCGCCAACTGTTCGCTTCCAACACCTGCTATCACACGGCGTCGGTCTTCGACCCGATGTCGGCGCGCATTGCGGCCGACCTGGGATTTGAAGTCGGCATTCTCGGTGGTTCGGTCGCGTCGTTGCAGGTACTGGGCGCCCCCGATTTTGCCTTGATCACCCTCAGCGAGTTCGCCGAACAGGCCACCCGCATCGGCCGTGTCGCCCAATTGCCGGTGATCGCCGACGCCGACCATGGTTACGGCAACGCCCTCAATGTCATGCGCACCATCGTCGAGCTCGAACGTGCCGGCGTGGCGGCCCTGACCATCGAAGACACCTTGCTGCCGGCGCAATTCGGCCGCAAGTCCACGGACCTGATCACCGTTGCCGAAGGCGTCGGCAAGATTCGCGCGGCACTGGAAGCCCGGTGTGACTCGGAAATGGCCATCATCGCCCGCACCCACGCAGGGATTCTGCCAGTACAGGAAATCATCAGCCGCACCAAGCAATACCAGGCTGCCGGCGCGGATGGCATCTGCATGGTGGGCGTGAAGGATTTCGACCACCTGGAACAGATCGCCGAACACCTGAACGTACCGCTGATGCTCGTGACCTACGGAAACCCTTTGTTGCGCGACGACAAACGCCTGGCCGAACTGGGCGTGCGTGTCGTCATCGACGGCCACGGCGCCTACTTCGCCGCGATCAAGGCCACCTATGACAGCCTGCGCGAGCAACGCCAAATCTTCACCCAGGCCGCCGACCTGAGCGCGACGGAACTGACACACACCTATACGCAGCCGGCGGAATACATTCGTTGGGCTGAAGAGTTCATGCACGTTAAAGAGTGAGGGTGAGCAAACGCTAATCGCGTGAAACCCCATCCCCTGCTCGCGATGGACATCGACGATGACGCAGGCTGTCTGATTGCCCGCGTTGCCCGGACATTTATCGCGAGCAGGCTCGCTCCCACAGAAAAGCACAGCAGCGCGCGCCACCCGCTCTTCACCACTCATCAGGCCGAGCGTTAGCTCGCCTGCAGCTCTTGATCTTGATCCACCCGCCCCTTCGGGAGGCTGAGTGGAGGTGTTCATCCGGGGAGTGGCGCGCAGCGCCGTTCGACGCAGTCGAACACGCTGCATGTAGGTCGAAGCGAAGCCGACCGGAGGGCAGTGTCCCCGGATGGATACCGCAGCGAAGGGACGCCGAGCCTAAGCGAGGGGCCGGACGCTCGGGGCGAGCCTTTTTGGGTACTTTTTTGGCGTTTGAAAAAAGTGCCTCGCCGTAAGGGCGAAACCCTAAGCCGCCGTTACCGCAGCAACGGATATGTACTCAATCAACAAAACACCGGTCGGCTCTCAGGCCGCCATCGCTGCGATGCGACGCCCCAACAAGCCAATTCCTACAAGGAATCGGGGAGCAAGGCAGGCTGCCTCAATGAACATCAAACCGAATCAAGCAGCTCATGCTCAGCCCGACCATCACCGCAGCAAATGACCCGGTTACGCCCCGTCGTCTTGGCCTCGTACAACGCCCGGTCAGCATCGCTGAGCCATAAGGTCGCGTCACTGTGAGCGGGATTGAACGCAGCCAGGCCGATGCTCAGGCTGACGGTCAGCGCCGGATTCTGCTCATAGCCCAACGTGGCAAAGCGATCACGCAGCGCCTCCATGACCGCCGCGGCATTGTTCAAGGGCAGATCCGGAAGAATCACGCAAAACTCATCACCGCCATAACGCCCGGCAACATCGGTGGCCCGCAGGTTCTGCTTGAGCATCTTGCTCAGTTGCCGTAACACGATGTCACCGGCGACATGACCGTAAGTGTCATTGATGCTTTTGAAATGGTCGATGTCGATCAGCGCAATCGCCCCACCCTGATGCTGGCGCTGGCAGCGCTGAAACTCGACTTCCAGCTGATCCTTCCAGGCACCATGGTTGAGCAGACCGGTCAGGCTGTCGGTTCGGCTCAGGGCCAGCAATTCACGTTTCTGCCGTCCGAGGGTATGGGCCTGGCGAAAGCAGATCCAGCCCAGCGCCAGCGGATAAAAACACATCAAGGGCAAGCAGGCGTAAAGCTGAATCTGGCTGGTTTCAGGAATGAACAGCGGTTTGAAAATCAGCCATCCGATACCGATCCCGAGGATCTGCGTAACGCTGCCCGCCAATAGAAAACGCAAGCCGCCGATCGCCACGTTGTTCATGGCCATCATGGAAATGGTGATCGCGCTGGGCAGCGGATTGAACTGCATGGCCGCCACCCAGAAGCCACCCAGAAAGGCGTCAACCAGCAGGTTACGGTGTTCGGCGTGATAAGGAGCCTGGGACCGGCGCGCCCATTGATAGGCCAGGTGCGGCCAGATCAGGCCGTTGAACAACATCAGTGCCCAGACCCAGGGTGCCGGGTTCAGGGGGTACATCGCCACACTCACGCATAACAGCCCCAGCACCAGGCCAAGCATGCGCGACGTGTAGAGCCTCCTGGCCAGTGAAAGCCCTTTCACTCCCATCTTTCCCATTGGGACCTCTCCACAGAGCGGTACCTGATGCTTCCAGGGTTGCGCGTATGCCTCGAAGTCTAACAGGGCAACGTTAAATAGCCATCACCGGTGGGCGGGCTGAATACCGTGGCATAGCCGCCAGGCGTACGCTCAATGTTTGGCTATACATGAAGACAGGCTTGACGCAAAAACGATAAAGAGGAGGCCCATGCAGACCTTTCAGGTGTTGATCATTGGTAGCGGCTTTGGCGGTCAATGTGCAGCGGTCAATTTGCTCAAGGCCGGCATCACCGACTTTCGCCTGCTCGAGCGACGGGACTTTTTCGGTGGCACCTGGTGCCAGAACACCTACCCGGGCGCCGCGGTCGACGTGCCCTCGCCGCTTTACTCGCTGTCCTTCGCGCCCTACCGCTGGACGCAGATGTTCGCCGAACAGGCCGAACTGCACCGTTACACCCGCTATGTCGTGGAGCACTTCGGCCTGCGCGACCGGGTTGAACTGCAGGCCAATGTCGAACGCGTCGAATGGGACGACGAAAACAAACGCTGGGCGGTCCACACGGCCGCCAAGGGCACCTTCTACGCGCAGTTCCTGATCAATGCCACCGGGCCGTTGAGCCAGCCTGTGGTGCCGCACTTCGAAGGCCAGGAACGCTTTCAGGGCAAGACTTTTCACACCAACAACTGGGATCACACCTACGACTACCGACAAAAACGCGTGGCCATTGTCGGCAGCGGCGCCAGTGCGGCCCAGGTGATTCCGGCAATGGCCCCGGATGTCGCGCACCTGCATGTATTCCAGCGGACGCCGCACTGGGTATTGCCCCGGGCTGACCGCTCGTTTGGCCGCTTCCAGCGCTGGTTGCTCGGGCTGAAACCGGCCTACAAACTGCTGCGCTGGCTGATTTACTGGCAATTCGAAACCCGGGTGATTGCCTTCAAATACTCCAAACCGGCGATACGCATGGTCCAGCACCAGGCCTTGCGCTTCATCAAGCGCCAAGTGCCGGACGCCGAACTTCGGCGAAAACTGACGCCGGACTACACCATCGGCTGCAAACGGGTGATCCTGTCGAGCACGCTGTACCCGGCACTGGGTCGCAGCAATGTGACGCTGCACAGCCGCGAACAAGGCATTGCCGCCCTCGACGAAACCGGCATCGTCATGCAGGACGGCCAGCACATCGACCTGGACCTCATTGTCTGGTCCACCGGCTACGACGCCACCGACGGGGTGATCTCCTACCCGGTCACCGGCAAACACGGCACTCGCCTGAAAGATGTCTGGGCCAGGTTCCCGCGCGCGTACCTCGGCACCAGCCTGCCGGACTTTCCCAACCTGTTTATCGTCACCGGCCCAAACACCGGCATCGGCCATACGTCGGCGCTGTTTATCATCGAATCGCAGATGAATTACATCCTCGACTGCATTCGTACCCTCAAATCACGAGGTTTGCGCAGCATCGAAGTTCGCCCCGAGGCAGAACGTACCTACACTGAAATGATCCATAGAGAAATGGAACGCACCGTGTGGAAGTCAGGAGGCTGCCACAGTTGGTATCAAAGCAAGAGCGGTCATGTGATTGCCATGTTTCCGGGGTTCAGTTTCAGCTTCCATCGCCTGACCCGAGCCCTGAAACCCGCCGATCACATTTTGTCCTGAACCGTTAGAAGGAAGACGCCTGATGCTTTTACTGGTTGTCGCTATCGCGGTCTTTGCCGCCTGGAGCTGGTTGAGCTACCCGGCCATCGGCTATTGGCTTTATGACTTGAGCGTGGCCACCGAGGCCAAGCTGTACAAGTTGCACAAGATCGTCGTGCCCATATCCGAAATGACCGTCTCGACCTGGCAAGGCGGCCCTTATGAGGCGTCCAGCAACGTCTTGATGCTGCACGGCTTCAGTGCCGACAAGAATCTCTGGCTGCGTTTTGCCCGGCATTTTGTCGGCAGCTACCGGGTGATCATTCCCGACATCGCCGGCCATGGCGAAACCGGCTTCAAGGAAGGCGGCGGCTATGACATCCCGCTGCAGGCCAAGCGCATGATCCAGCTGCTCGATGTCTGTGGGGTCGACAAGGTCCATGTGATCGGCAACTCGATGGGCGGCTACATTGCGGCATGGTTGGCGGCCACCTATCCGGACCGCATTGCCTCGGTCGCCCTGTTCGACCCGGCGGGCGTCACCGCCCCCGAACCCAGTGACCTGGAACGGCACTTGGCCAAGGGCCATAACCCGTTTCTGATCAACTCCCGGGAAGAATTCAAATACTTCTATGGCATGACCATGGCGGCTCCGCCCTGGGTGCCGCGCGTGGTGCTGGACGCCATGGCCCATCGCTATGAACAGGCACGTGACGAACTGGAGGAAATCTTCCGCGACTTTCGCGCCAGCCCACCGATGGAGCCCAAGCTTCCAGCCATTCAAGCACCCGCGCTGTTGCTGTGGGGACGCAAGGATCGCTTGATCGATGTCAGCAGCGTGGCCATCTGGAGCAAAGGCCTGGCCAATCTGCGGGTGGAAGTCTGGGAGGGCATCGGCCATATGCCCATGGTCGAAGCGCCCTCCGGTTCGGCGCGCCTGTATCGGGAGTTTTTGGCATCCCTGCGCTCGGAAAGCCCTCAGGATCAACGACTACACTGAGGATGCAGTCCTTTGCAGAATGAAGTTCGTCAGAAACTTCGTTTGTCGGCGACGCTGAAGGCTGCGATCTTTTGCTCAACGTCACCGCGCCAGGAATTGTGTTCATGAATCACCCGAACTTCGTCAGCCCCGACCTGATCCGCCAACGCTTCTCCAAAGCGATGTCCGACATGTACCGCGAAGAGGTGCCGCTGTACGGCGCGCTGATGGAACTGGTGGAGCAGACCAACCGTCATGTGCTGGACAGCGATCCGCAAGTGGCCCGGCAGTTGCAAAGCACCGGCGAAATCGAGCGCCTGGACCTGGAGCGCCACGGCGCGATCCGTGTCGGGACGGCGGCAGAACTGGCGACCCTCGCCCGTCTGTTCGCGGTCATGGGCATGCAACCGGTGGGTTATTACGACCTGACGCCGGCCGGGGTGCCGGTGCATTCCACCGCGTTTCGTGCCGTGCATGAAGAGGCACTGCAAGTCAGCCCGTTCCGGGTATTCACCTCGCTGTTGCGCCTGGAGTTGATCGAAGACCTTGAGCTGCGGGCATTCGCCCAATCGACGCTCGACAAACGCTCGATCTTCACCCCCACCGCCCTCGCCCTCATCGATCAAGCCGAAAGCCAGGGCGGCCTCACCGAACCGCAAGCCCGGGACTTCGTCGAACAAGCGCTGGAAACCTTCCGCTGGCACCACAGCGCCACGGTCACTGCCGAGCAGTACCGCCAGCTCAGCGCCCAGCATCGCCTGATTGCCGATGTGGTGGCCTTCAAGGGCCCGCACATCAATCACCTGACACCGCGCACCCTGGACATCGATATCGTCCAGGCGCAAATGCCGGCGCATGGCATCACCCCCAAAGCCGTGATCGAAGGCCCGCCCCGCCGCCAGTGCCCGATCCTGTTGCGCCAGACCAGTTTCAAGGCACTCGACGAGCCGATCGCATTCACCGATCAGGCCGAGGCCCGGGGCAGCCACAGCGCCCGTTTCGGTGAAATAGAACAACGCGGCGCGGCCCTCACGCCTAAAGGACGGGCGTTGTACGACCGCTTGCTCAATGCGGCGCGCGATGAGCTCAAGGATTTCCCCAACGAAGCCAACGCTGCTCGCTACAACGCGCTGATGGTGCAGCATTTCAGTGAGTTTCCCGACACGTACGAAGGCATGCGCCAACAGGACCTGGCGTACTTTCGCTATTTCGTGACGGAAAAAGGCCTGGCCGCGAAGGGGCTGAACACCTTGACGCTGGAAGATCTGGTCAGCGGTGGCTATCTGCAGGTTGAACCCTTGGTGTACGAAGATTTCCTGCCGGTCAGTGCGGCGGGGATATTTCAGTCAAACCTGGGTGATGCGGCGCAAACCCACTACGGGGTGCATTCCAACCAGCAAGCGTTCGAGCAGGCCCTGGGCCGTCCGACGATTGATGAGCTGGGGTTGTACGCCGAGACGCAGCGGCGCTCGATAGAGCAGTGTTTCGCCGTGTTGAGCACTCTCTAACACACGGGACTGTGGGAGCCTGGCTTGCCAGCGATAGCGATTTCGCCTGCGCCATCACTGGCAAGCCGTGCTCCGACAAAAGCAGTATCTACTTCAATTTTGCCAACAAGGCTTCGGCAGCCGCTTGCGAAGACGCCGGATTCTGCCCGGTCAGCAACAGACCATCGGTCAGCACATAGCTGGCCCAGTCAGGTCCCTTTGAATAAATCCCGCCCTTGGCCTTGAGTTCGTCCTCCACCAGAAACGGCACGACGTGGGTCAGTTGCACCGCTTCTTCTTCGCTGTTGGTAAACCCCGTCACCTTCTTGCCTTTGACCAGTGGCTGGCCATCGGCGCCTTTGGCATGGCGCAAGACACCCGGTGCATGACACACAGCCGCGACCGGTTTGCCTGCCTTGTAAAAGGCTTCGATCAACGCGATTGAATGCTTGTCTTCGGCCAGGTCCCACAACGGCCCATGGCCGCCGGGGTAGAAGATGGCGTCGTAATCGTCGGCCTTCACCGAGCTGAGGACGACTGTCGATGCCAACGCCGATTGTGCTGCGGCGTCCTTGCGAAAGCGCTCGGTGGCTTCGGTTTGCGCATCGGGCTCATCGCTCTTCGGGTCCAGCGGTGGCTGCCCGCCCTTGGGCGAGGCCAGGGTCAACTGAGCCCCCGCGTCCTTGAAGGCGAAATACGGGGCGGCGAATTCTTCCAGCCAGAACCCGGTTTTCTTGCCGGTGTTACCCAATTGATCGTGGGACGTTAAAACCATCAGGATTTTCATGTCGTCTTCACTCCATCTCGGGACTGCAGTGGTGGCTTTAGCCATGGTGCGCACAACGTGGCGCAGGGTCCTGCCGTATGACCTTCGCGCGGCACTGATCGTTCGACTTGCCGGCCCTCTAGCATAGTGCGCGACAAGCGAATTCGCCTGCCGATGGCCGAACTCAAAGTAAGGGACCGTGTTTATCGGTATCCGGCGTAAACGCCTGCACTTTGTACATTTTGCAGAGCTGCATTTCGGTGACCCCGACATGATGGGGGCTGACGGAATATCCGAACTTCAACTTTCGATGAGTGACGTTCATCCCTCATGGGAAAGTCTGCGCAGGCGACATCAATATCGATCCGCGCAGCTGATCGACTTGGATTCTTTTGAGGGGGTGAAAAACAGGCTGGAATGACTGGAGAAAGTTGTTCGCCCAGTGCAATGGCCTCGGCAATCCTTGCACTGGTAAAGAGCCTCGGCACTGGGCGAACGAGAAGCATTTTAATTGATGTCGTTGAGAAAAACCGCGTTTACAACATGAAATTTGCAGTTACACCTGTTACTGACATATCAACGGATAGTTGATTCGAACAAAAAAACCAAACTCACCAGTTCGTCCATTAACAACTGATTGTTCTTGTACAAACGCTTATACAAGAACAATCGCCCTGTAAAACCAACTATCCATCTATTTCAGAGTGGTCACTTTTAATAGATCGGTATAAGTCACCACCACACTCTGGCCTTTTTTCAGGTCCTTGAGCTTGGCCTGAACTTCAGGCCGTTGCACATCGACCGTTTTCGACTGGCCGGCCGGGTTTTTGAAGGTCACGCGATGGTGCTTGAGATCGATATCAGTGATCTGCAACTCCACCTTCACCTGCCGGTAGGCTTCGCCACCTGGCTTGGCCGAGCCCGGTGCATTGCGCGTCTCTCCGGTGTATTCGGTAGTGCCCGGCTGGCCTTTATCGACGCTGGTGTCCAGAGAGACCGCGACCGAGTGCAGAACATCAACCTTGACCTTGTCACCGGGCTTCAGCTTATCCAGATTCTTGGCCTTTTCAGTGAGTTGCAACGACACCTGATTGCCTTCAGGGCCTTCCAGCACCACCTGACGGTTAGGGACGTCGACCGACACGACTTTAGTGGTGACATGATCGGAAATCACGGATTCCGCCAACGGAATGTCCGCAGCGAAAGCGCAGAAGCTGGCCGTCGACAACACAGCCGCCAGGCTGATCGCCTGGGTCAATGTGGAGAGCTTGCGGGTGTGACGTTTCATAGCGGTACTTTCCCTGTGAAGAATGGCAGCGAAAGGCGCTCAACCTCGATCAAGCGCCGACCGTGCCGATGAGCATAGACGCTGATCAGGGAGTGCTCGCGGTTTCTTGCGACGTCGATTCGCTGCTGGCGCTTGCATTGCCGCGACCCTTGAGTCGGGCGGATCCGCAAGAGGCAGGGTTTCACGGGATCAGGCTTCGGGATCGTCGACTTCCCGGGCCACGTTCACGGCCGGGGAGTCCTTATGGGATTGCTCAGCCCTGGCCTTGAGGTCCTGCCATTGTTCCAGGTCAATGGCGCCCTGCCCCAACAGGTCGTCGGCCAGGCGCTGCAGTTCCATGTAGTGGGCGTCGGGGGATTGTTGCCAGTAGCCCTCGTCTTCGAACAGGCGCTGCCACGTTTCAAGGTCGGGCGGTGTCAGGTCTTCGCGCATGGCAGGCTCCTGTGAAAGGGCTTATTGACTTGGGAGGATAGCGCGCTGTCGAGAGTTCCCCCTCAATAGCCGGTCATTTCCAGATAGCCCTGCCCGCCATGGCTGCCGCTCAGGCGTACCGGCCCCTCCCAATACGGAATGCGCAAATCCATCCAGGCGCCGGGATTGAGTGCACTGATGACGATGTCGAGGTGCTTGCCGGGGATCTGGATCGACCAGCTGACCGGCATCTTGCGCCCGGCCACCCTGGTGGTGTCCTGGGGAGCAAGGCGGATGTCGTCGGCCTTCAACAACTGCGCCTGCCCCTGGGCGTCGATCCACGTACCGGTCAGGTAAGGGCCGCCGTCCTTTTGCCGCATGCGATAGAGCATCACCTGTTCGCCGCTGTCCAGGTGCAGGGAAAACCAGTCCCATCCCGTCTGGTTGGCGGTCAGGGGCTGGCTGCTCCATTCACGGTCCAGCCACGCGGGACCGCTGACCTGATGCGTCTCGCCGTCGATCTCCAGGGTGCCGCTGGCCTGGAAAAACGGTTGGCTGTAGTAGTACGACGCCTGGCCCTGTTCGGACTTCTGACTGAAACCCTGGTCGCCTTGAAGCACCAGGGGCCGATTGGAGGTCAGGTGCAATTGATAGCTGAACCCTTTGTCGCGGGCGCTGAGTTGCAGATCGGCCAGCGGGTCGGCCACCGTTGCCTGACTGCTGAAACGCCAGTCGTCGATCCACGCATCGAACGGTGTCAGGTTCACTCCGGCCTGGCCCACACCGCCACGGGCGTAACGCTCGGCGGCGTGATGCACCGCCGCCGAGGTCACCGCCGCGTGACCGAGCCACAAGGTCCGATTAGCCCAGCCAGCCTGCTCGGGCGTGGCTTGCAAGGCGCTGCGAAACAGCGTCCATTGCACGCCGAACTCACGGCCCTGCGCGTCCTTGAGGTTGGCGGTGACGTACCACCACTCGATGCGAAAGCCATCGTGCGAGCCATGATCCGCCGGAAAACTGAACACACGACCCGGCACCACCGGGGTGAATGCGGCCGCTTGGTTGCCGAGCCCGGCAAAGCCTTTGTCCACCGGTGCCGATTGATCGCAACCGGCGAGCAAGGTGGCAATTATCAATACACCCAGCCTAATCCTCATGGGCAAAGGTCCTCAGCAGGTCCGCCGGTTGCGTGCGATACAGCGAATACAGCGGCCATGCCGAGGCCAGCAAGGTCGCCAGCACCGCCAGCCCCATCAGTTGCAGCAATTGTAGCGGGAACACCCGCAATGGCAGGCGCCAACCGAAGGCCTGGACGTTGATCACCGTGTCCAGGCACCACGCCAGGGCAATGCCCAGCGGCAACGCCAGCACCAGCGTCAGCAACGCCAGCAACCAGGTTTGCCCGAGGTTGAGCAGCATCAGTTGCCGGCGCGTCACGCCCAGCGCCCACAGCGGCGCCAATTGTCCGAGGCGACTTTGGCTTTGGGTCAGCAGACTGATGAACAGCGCCACGCCCGCTACGCACAGGGTCAGGCTGTTGAGCGCGGCGGTGGCGGCGAAGGTGCGTTCGAACACTTGCGTGGACCAGCCCTTGAGCCGGGCCTGATCGACGATGCGGCTGTCATCCAGGGCGAAACGCGCTTGCAGCGCCGTGACGAACGGTGTGATCAATGTCGGCTCGATGCGCAGGTTGAAACGGTTCGGCGTCAATTGCGGCCAGCCGCGCAGCAAGTGATTGACGTTGACCAGCACATGCCCCTTCGGATTGCCATAGTCGGCGTAGATCCCGACGATACGCGGCGACCAGTCGCCATTGGGCGTGGGAATCGTCAAGTGATCGCCCAGATGCACTTTCAAGCGTCGGGCCAGTTGTTCGCTGAGCATCATCGCGTCGTCCCTGGCCAGGCGATCCCAGGGTTTGTCGCCCAAGGCTTCGAGCAGTGGCCAATGCTCGCGGTAAGTCGGGTGATCGATCACGCCAAAGACATCCACCGGCCAGCCTTGCAACTGGATTGCGACTTGCCAGTTCGGCAACACCGCCGTGAGCTGCGGCTGTTGCTTGAGCCAGGCGTGCAGTTCCCGGGCCTGGGCCGGGTTTTGCGGATTGAGGTACAGCTCGGCGGTCAGCCGTTGCTCGAGCCAGTCGCTGAAGGTCTGGCGAAAACCGGCGGTCATGCTGCCGGCACCGATGTTTGCCGCCAGCGCCAACAGCAACGCCATCAGCGCCAGACTCAGCGCGGGCAATTGCTGCCGGCAATCGGCCAGGAACCATTGGCCAAGCACGGATCGACTGCCTCTGAGCAAACCATTGAGCAAGGTATTGAGCAGCACCGGCAACGCCAGCGCGGCCCCCAGCAACAGCGTGGCCATGAGCACAAAACCGCTGGCCAGGCTGTCACCGCGCAGCAAGGCCAGCCATGCGATAGCCAAGGCCAGGGTCGCCACCCACCCCTGGCGCCGCAGCCAGCGCGCATGGGCCTGATGCCAGGCTTGCGGATCGGCCAGCGCCAGCAATGGCAAGCGCGCCGCCCGCCACAAACTGTTGGCTCCGGCAAGCAAGGCGCCCAGCAGGCTCAGACCGATCCCACTGAGCCACCACAGCGGACTGAGGCTCAGTTGCCCCGCCACTTCCGCGCCATACAACCCGCGCAGGCTGGCGGCGACGTCCGGGAGCAATACGCCGGCCAGCCAATAGCCGCTGACAACGCCGGCCACCCCGCCCATCAGCGCCAGCACACCTAGCTCGACAGCCAGGCAGGCATTCAGCATTCGCGCACTGACCCCGCAGGCACGCAGGGTTCTGAGCAAACCTCGACGCTGCTCCAGCGCCAGGCCTATGGCGGCATGCACAATGAACAGGCCGACCACGAATGACAAAAAACCCAAGGCGTCGAGGTTCAGGTGAAAGCTTTCGGTCAGGCGCGCCAGATTGTTTTCTTCGCCCGCGGTCTTGAGCTGAAGTTGCCCCTTGAGCGCATCCGGTAGCGTCGCGGTGAAGCCCTTGGGCAGCAGCAGACGCGACAACTGATCGGGCAATCCGAGAATCGCCTGGGCAAAACCGATGTCCACCAGCAACACCCCAGGGGCCATGTCGCTTTGCGCGTGCAATGGCGGTAGCACCTGACCATTTGCCGCGAGGGGGCGCGCCCCTTCGCTCAATCCCAGGGACTGCAAAGTCTGCGGCGAAATCCAGGTGCTGCCGGGCGCCGTGAAAAACCCGACCACCTGCTCGATGGCCAGGGCCTGTCCGGCCACCGCCGCACCGGCCGGCAGTGACACCGGCTCGATGCCCATCAGTTGCAAACGTTGGTCCTCATGACCCTGAAGCATCAGCCGGCCCTGCAATACCGGCGACACGGGCCAACCCGCGCGGCGCAGGTCGACAAACAGCTGCTGTGAGAAGGTCCCGCCCCCCGGCGCACTGAGACTGGCCTGAGGTTCGCCGCCGATCAACTGGCTGGCGCGGGCGTAGCTGTCCCGCGCCTGGCTGTTGAGCGCCTGCACGCCTGTCAGCAGACTGGTGGCCAGCCACAACCCGGTCAGCACACTGAAAAACTGCACCGGATGCAGCCGCCAATGGCTGAGCAACGCGCGCAGGGTCTCGCCAAAAATGCGCATCTCAGCGCTCGCCCACACCGGCCAGACGTCCGCCGTGCAGCACCACTTTGTCGGCCAGCCGCGCCGCAACGTGGGGGCTGTGGGTGACCATCAGCAGGGTCGTCGGACTGTCATCGAGCAGTTCCAGCAACAGCTTGAGCACTTCATCGCTGGTGGCTTCATCGAGGCTGCCGGTGGGTTCGTCGGCCAACAGCAACGGCGGCCGCGACGCCAGGGCACGCCCCAACGCCACCCGCTGCTGCTGCCCTCCGGACAACTGCTCCGGATAGCGCCGCAGCAACTCACTCAACCCCAGGCGCTGCACCAGATGCGCCTGCCAACGCCGATCATGCCGCCCCGCCAGCCGCGCCTGGAACGCCAGGTTGTCCTCCACGCGCAAGCTGCCGATCAGGTTGAACTGCTGAAACACCAAACCGATCTCGGTGCGCCGCCAGCTCGCCAGTTGGCTTTCGTTCATCTGTTCCAGGCGATGCTCGCCCTGGCGGATGCTGCCGCGATCCACCTTGTCCAGACCGGCGATCAAATGCAGCAAGGTGCTCTTGCCACTGCCCGACTCGCCCATCAACGCCAGGCTGCTGCCGGGTTTCAAGGTCAGGTCGACCCCTTGCAACACCGGCAATGGCCCTTGGGGCGTGGCGTAGCTTTTGAAGACACCGCGGACTTCAAGCATGGAAGAACCTGTTGGAGGAGCGTGGGCCAAGAATAGCGGGACTCAATGTTTTTTGTCGGTTACCGAATGGCCTTCGAGCCGTGTTCAAAAGACGGTAGCGCCTGCCACGAATTCAAAGACTCACGACCGTTTATCGATTTGCCCAAAGCCTTCCCGGCCCTTCCTGCCTGTTGCAGATCCAGCAGCGGCAAGCGCTTGATGGCAATTGGCCGCAAAAGCGGGAGATGTTGATCTGACATTTGGCTGTCATGGATGCGGGAGTCTGGTCTATACCCCTTGGATTGATTTCTGAGCCCTTGCATCCACCTAACCCCATGGAGGACGAACATGCCTCGCCAAGTCATCGTCAATGCTGACGATTTCGGCCTCAGTGCCTGCGACAACGCGGTGATCCTGGGCGCCTTCCAGGCCGGGGTCATCAGTTCCGCCACCGCCATGGCCAATATGCCGGCCTTCGAAGCGGCGTGTTCACTGGCCCGGCATCCGTTGCTGGAAGGACGCGTGGGCCTGCACTTCAACCTCACCTCCGGCCGCCCGTTGAGCCGGCGCATTCTGACGCGCCGGACCTTCTGCGACAGCGCCGGCCTGTTCGACCTCAACCTGTCCCGCGCCCGCCTGTGGCTCGGCCATCAGGATCGCCGCGCCGTACACGAAGAACTCGAAGCGCAATGGCAACGCTGCCTGGACCACGGGGTCAGGCCCAGCCATCTGGACTCCCATCAGAACGTGCACACCATCTGGCCGATCGGCGAAATCGTCGCGCGTTTCGCCGCCGACCAAGGCGTTCCCCTGCGCCTGGCGCGTAACCTGGGACACACGCAAAGCCTGCCCAAACGCATGTTCAAGCACTTGCTCAATCACCGCTTGAGCCGCCTGGCCGGCGCCACCGCCGACTACGTGGGCACCCCGCAGGACCTGCGCAACGCCCCACCACCGGACGACGGTCTACTGGAAATCGTCGCCCACCCCAGTCAACTGGGTGCCGACTTTGGCGATGCTTGTCTGGAGCAGGGCGAGTCGTTGAGTGAACTGCTGGAGCAGCACCTGCCAGGGGTGCCGAGGGTGGCCTATGGCGTGGCTGGCATTGCCATGGAAGACCATGCGGAGTCAGTAGAGTAAGCCTTCACATCTTTGGCATCAGATGTCCGGAGCTACATCGCCCTACACACTCTTGGGAAAAAACACGAATACGCAAGGAAATTTCTGACTGCTCAACCGTATCCACTTGGATACAGTCGGGTAATGAATTATCTTGTTCAGCAAACCAGCCTATTTGTTCAATGGCACGCTTCGGTTCGCGATTTGCGAGCCAGGATTGCCATAGCTCGTCGCATTGAGCGCGCTTGTGCGGGCAACCTTGGCGATATCAAGCCAGTAGGTGATGGCGTTTCCGAAATGCGCGTGGACATAGGCGCGGGATATCGAATTTATTTCACGATGCGAAACGGTGTCGTCATCGTCCTGCTGGCCGGTGGCGATAAATCCTCACAAAGCACTGATATCAAACGTGCAAAAAAATTGGCAAAGGAGGTTTAACCTTGAGCCAGACTTTGACTACTTTCGACATGGCAACACTGCTCGACAGTGAAGAAGCTATCAGCGAGTACCTCTCCCAAGTACTGGCAGACGGTGACAACGAGGAGTTTCTTCGCGCCGTCGGCTACGTGATAAAAGCCCGTGGGATGACCCAGATCGCCAAGGATTCAGGAATGGGTCGCGAAAGCCTGTACAAGGCCTTCGCCCCAGGAGCGAAACCGCGATTCGACACGGTATTGAAAGTCATTCATGCCCTTGGCATCGATCTTTGCGCACAACCTGGCCATGTGATCAATCACTAAGATTTCTGATTGGATGCCCCTGGCCTTTTCGCCTACTTCACCGCCACCAAGGTAAAACACAACGGCAACTGCGCCGCTTGCTTCTGATAGCGATCATAGAGTTCCTCGCGGTTGGAATGCGGGTACTCCTTGAAGTGGCTGATCTGCAACCCGGCCGAGAGGGCCCCGGTGAAGATGGCGCCCAGGGTATGGACGAACCAGTAGGAAGCAGCCGCCGCTTGCTCGACTTTGCCTTCGTAGACGATCGGTTGGTTCTGGACAAAAGGCTCGGCGCGAAAGTACGAGCTGGCCAGTCCGAAAGGCTCGGCGGCCTCGGGGTCGAACATTTCCAGGAACGGGTGGGTTTCGTACACCACCAGCGCGCCGCCCGGCTTCAGGGTTTGTGCCACGTGGCGGAAGAACTCGCCGATGTCCGGCATCCAGTTCAATACGCCGATGGTGATCAGCGCCAGGTCGAAGCGACCCTGCAACTGAAGCGGCAAGTGGTGAATGTCCGCCTCGACGAATTCCGGATCACGGGGTGAGCGAGAGGCCAGTTCCCGCGCCTGATCGACAAACGCCGCCGACTGATCGACGCCGACCACATGCCTGGCCCCCAGGGCATACAGCGACAGGCTTTCGCGACCATTGTTGCAGCCCAGTTGCACCACCTCCTTGCCGTCGACCCCGACCTGCGTCAGCAACCCGGTCAGGGTGTCGTCCAGGCAAGAGAAATCGCTGCGAGTCACCGCGCTTAACAGCACCTGCCATTCGGCGCTGTCCTTGTGGTGGCGGGCGGAGTCATTCCAGGCATCGCGGTTGCTGGCGATGGCTTTATCTTTTGTCGGCATTTCCATTGCACGCTCCAGAATCGGGTCTTGATTGACCGCGCCGATTCTAGTTCATGCCTGGCAATCACCCCATCCGGAGGTTGTAGTGATCTTGTAAGCCAGGCCACACCGACGCCTGGCCACGGGAACGCTATAGTTAATGGCCTTGGGGAAATGCGCGAAAACCGATTTCGCAGGTGTTGCCATGAACAAAACCGAACAGACACTGTTGCTTGCCCTGTGCCTGACTGCCGCCACGGGTGTACAGGCGGACGACAGCCTGATGCAAACCGATCAGTCGAACACTGAGTTCCATTATTACGGGTCAGACCAACCCTTCGCCCATCCCTCGCCGCCTTCCATCAACACCGTGCCGCCAGGCTCATACATCCCGACGGCGCCCGCCGAATTCATCCCGATTTCAAGCGAGCATGTGTTCTCCGACTCCCGCCTGCCGACGGTAGCGGACACCACCGTTCGCGTGTTCATCCGCTCCTACGACCCGGAGCGCGGTGTCTACGTGAACCAGGAAGTCCTCGATCCCTCGTGCATGCAGTCCTGTCGCAGCGCACCGGACCCGGCCCTGTAACGGGCCGCTCCCGCTTGAAGTGGCTCGTTACCACTGGCGTTTGTCCGGGCGAGCGAGGCCGAGCTTTTCGATCCGGTAGCGCAGCATGTCGCGGCTCAGGCCCAGCAGGCGTGCGGACTTGGTGACGTTCCAGTCGGTCTTGTCGAGCATCTTGCGCACCATGTCGCGCTCGACTTCCGGCAGGTTCATCGACTCGCTGCCGTTGTAGGAAGGACGCGGCTCGCTGGGCGGCATCTCGTGCTGGAACATCGGCGGCTCATCCACCAGGCTCAGGCAGACGTTGAGCTGATGGGCCGCGATGGTGTCGTGCTGCGCCAGCAACACGGTTTGCTCGAGCATATTGCGCAGCTCGCGCACGTTGCCGGGCCAGCTGTAGTTGAGCAGCAACTCTTCGGCCTGGTCGCTGAAGTGCAGGTTCGGCTTGCCGTAGCGTTTGCCGTGGGTGGCCAGGAAGTGCCGGGCCAGCAGCAGGATGTCTTCACCCCTGGCATACAGGCGCGGCACCTTGATCGAAATGATGCGCAACCGGAAGAACAGATCGCGGCGGAACTTGCCCTGCTGGACCATTTGTTCAAGGTTGCAGTTAGTGGCGCTGATCACCCGCAGATCGACTTTGCGCTCCTTGACCGAACCGACCCGGCGAATCGTCCGGTCCTCCAGCAGCTTCAGCAATTTGGCCTGCAGCAGCAGGTCCATTTCACCGATTTCGTCGAGAAACAGCGTGCCGCCATCGGCCGCTTCGACCAGGCCGAGGCGACGGTCCTTGGCGTCGGTGAACGCGCCCTTCTCATGACCGAACAGCTCCGACTCCACCAGGTTGGACGGAATCGAGGCGCAGTTGAATTCAATGAACGGACCTTTGGCCCGTGGACCATCGAAATGCAGGGCGCGGGCCACCAGTTCCTTACCGGTGCCGGTTTCGCCTTCCACCAACACCGGTGGCAGATCGGAGTTGGCCATGCGGCGTTCGGCGTCGAGCAACTGGTTGATAGTGCCCTTGAGGTAAAGCATCGGTGCCGATTCGCCGATCAGTGCCTGCACCCCGGATTTCTGGGCTTCGCGTTCCTGGTAGAACGACAGCGTGCGCTCCATCCGATCGGTGGCCAGGGCCTTGTCCAGCAACAGCTTGAGCTCTGGCAAAGCCACCGGTTTGGTCACGTAATGGAAGGCACCTTCTTTCATCGCCACCACGGCATCTTCGACGTTGCCGTAGCCGGTCATCATGATCACTTTCAGGTCCGGTGCGCTGATGCGCAACTTCTGGATCAGGTCGTGACCACTCATGCCTGGCAAGGAGTTGTCGGTCAGCACGACGTCAGGAACGAAGGTCCCCAATTGCTCCAGTGCGTCTTCCGCCGAGTGGCAGACTGTCACCTCGAAGTCCTTGCGCTCCAGGTAGGTCTGAATATTCTCGGCGAGGAGTTCATCATCCTCGACCAGCAATATGCTGTGCTCCATATTCCCCTCCCGTTGCCACTTTAAAGTTGAGACTGACGCGGGTTCCTTCCTGCTCCTGGCTGGTCAGTTCGACCGAACCTTCGAAACGCTCCATTATTCTTTTGACCAGGGCCAGGCCTACGCCCAACCCGCCTTGCTTGGTGGTGAAGAACGGCTTGAAGACCGAGTGCAGTTGTTGCTGGGTCATGCCCTTGCCGGTGTCATTGATAATCAGGCTCACCTGCTCGGGCGTCGTCGATTCGATATCGACGCTCAACACGCCACCCTTGGGCATGGCCTCCAGCGCATTGGCGAACAGGCTATTGAGAATTTGCGTCAGCAGCACCTGTTGGCTGACGACTGGCGGAACACTCTTGGGCGTGAAGCGCACTTCGACGTTCGAACGTTTGATCAAGGGGTCGAAGGCACTCAGGGCATCGTCGACGGCCAGCACCAGATCGACGTTTTCATCGTCGTCATTCACCGGGCGCAACGACACCAGCAATTCACGGACCCAGCGCGACATGCGATCGACCTGGCTGATGATGTCGCCGATGTTCTTCTGTGCGGTCTGGCTGGCGATTTCCTGGGCCAGCTCGGCGCTGGAGCGGATGTTCGCCAGCGGGTTGCGCAGGCTGTGGGCGACCGCCGAGGACATTTCCCCCAGGGCCACGAACGTCTCGTTGGCGATCAGTTGTTTCTGCTGGCTCTGCAGCAGCGTGGCCGCCCGCCGCACGATCCAGAACAGCCCCAGGTAGATGGCCGCGCCACCGAGCAGGGTCGCCAGCCAGATCGCCTTGAATCCGCGCTGGATACGCGCCACCAGGTCGGCCGGCTCCTTGTAGATTTCCACCATGGCAATCACTTTGCTTTTGTCGGCGTTGAACATCGGGATGTAGTTCTCGACGAACAGATATTCAGGCTCGCGCAGCAGTTTTTGCTCGGGACGTTCCTCATCGATTTCGTGGTAGCTGGTGGACACCGTTTCCTTCATTTCGAAGGACTCGTCCAGCTCATCGTCGCCTTCGACGTGCATGCCGACCATCTCCGGGTTGGTCGACCAGACCACCGTGCGATCCAGTGCATACACCACCGCCAGCAGGGAATCCGGCAAGTGCTCGACATGGTCGAGAAACTCTATGCGGGCAGCGGCACGAGAACCCGGACTGACATCGGGGTAGGCGTTGTCCAGGCGCGGGTCGAGCATCTCGCCCATGGTCCTGGTTGTGGTTATTCCGGCATGGCGAATTTCCGCATCGCCAATGGCCTGGATGAATTGGGCGGTGAGCAGCGAGTCGCGCTCGATGCTCTCTTCCACCACGAAACGCGTGGAAATGTAACCCAGCCCCAGGGCCACGGCGGCGATGATGAAAAAACTCGCCAGGGAAAACCAGCGCACCAGATTGAAGGGTGGCCGCCAGCCCTTGCCTTCTGCTGCCGGCGCATCCGGCGCAGGTATTTTTTGTTGTTCTAGTATCTGCATGGAACCGTCCTGGATACTTGAAACAAGCCTTCTTAGCCATGTCCCGGATCAGTGTAGGTGGCATTGACCGGGATTGACTGCCCATTGAAATTATTTAGCCATTACTGCGCCCGGGTTTTATCGAGGGCCTTGCCGGGCACCGCGATCGCCGGATGATCTTCCGGTGCCTCTGTGCTGCTGGCCAACGATGCCGCGACCGGATGCTGGCGCTCGGTTTCTTCCTCGAGGAATTCGATGATCGACTGCGCTGAATGCTCGTCCATGCGCAGGTTGGGCATCGGGATCTTGTCGAAACGCTCGAACAGTTCCATGGCAGTCGGGTCTTTTTCCGCCAGCATGCGGTCCGGCTCACGAATCCAGCGGTTGAGCCAGACCGGATTGCGCTGACGGGTCACGCCAATCAGGTCCGGGCCGATGCTGCGCATGCCGATACCCTGCCCGTCCAGCGGGCCGAGGCTGTGACAGGACGCGCAGCGGGTGCGAAACAGTTCTTCGCCGTTGCTCGGCGGCCGGATTGGCGGAGCGTCGGCGTAGCTCTGCTCAATGCTCGGTTGCTTCCAGTTCTGCAAGGTGTTGGCCAACTGGTCGGCCAGAATCCACGGATTTTCGAACGGCGACGCTTTCATCCAGCGCCCGGTTTGCTGGTTACCAACGATCAGGCTCAGGTTGTGATCCTTGCTGCGCCCGTTGTCGACACCTTCAATGAACAGCCCGAGTTTTTTCCGCAGCTCGGTGACGTCGGCGAATTCCCCGGTGAGGAACTGCCAGCCCGGCCCGACCTGGAAGCGTTGCGCATAAGCCTTGAGCACGGCCGGTGTATCGCTCAGTGGATCGATGCTGATGGAGTAGAAAAACACGTCCTTGCCGACCCGATCACCGAGCAGTTTCTGCACCTGGCGCAGGCGCGCGGTTTCCAGCGGGCAGGAGTCGCTGCAGGACGTGAAGATGAAGTTGATCACCACCACTTTGCCCTTGATCAGGTCGTCGAAAAAATGCACCTGCCGACCGTCCTGATCGGTCAGCAGGGTGTTGGGGAAATAGTCGCCACCCCACGGGGTGGCGGAGTCGGCGACCGCGGTATCAGCGGCTGTCGATGCAGGTGCAGGTGTCGACGGTGACTGGCCGGCGAC
The DNA here is from genome assembly GCF_008801475.1 of Pseudomonas moorei. GTDB lineage: Bacteria > Pseudomonadota > Gammaproteobacteria > Pseudomonadales > Pseudomonadaceae > Aquipseudomonas > Aquipseudomonas moorei. The sequence continues at coordinate 90,113 of NZ_VZPP01000006.1, forward strand.
CAGCAACTGGCTGGCCAGCACGCAGGTCGCCAATACCAGCACCAGGTGCATGCCCCAGTCTCGTGAGCGTGGTGTTTGCCACTTCATGTCGACACCCTCCCGGTTCATTACCTGGCCAGCACTTGTGGGCCCATGCCGTCGCCAGTGCGGAAGGTTGGCAGCGCCGCCGAGTTCACATAGCGCACGCCATCCCAGCTGGGCAGCGGTGTCGGCATCAACTGGAATTGCCCGGGCTTCTCAATGTCCCAACGCAGCAGCATCGAGTTGTCTTCATGCTGGGTGTTGTGACAGTGCTCCATGTAGGTCCCGGCGAATTCGCGGAAGTTGATCGCCATTTCCACATTGTCCAGGCCATCCTTCTCCGAACCGATGCGGTAAACGTCCTTGCGTGCCCATTTTTCCCATTCCGGTGGTGCCTTGCCGCCGCGACTGAGGATGATCCCCTCCTCGAAGTGCACATGCACCGGGTGGCTCCAGCCGGTACCACCGGCCTTGATGTTCCACACTTCCAGGGTGCCGAAACCGGCCGCTCCGGCATCGGTGGGACCGCTGGCCAACTGGGTCGCTGCGTTCAAGCGACGCGGGTCCATGTGGAAGCCGAAGCCGCCATCGGTCTTGACCGTCCAGGGTGCTTCGTCGGTGCCGTCGGAGCGACCGAAGACGAAGGTGCGGTGACGGGCCTTGGCCAGCAGCGCCTTGTCGGCCGCGTTGTCGCGGTGGATCTTCAGCGGGATCATCACCAGGCCTTCAGCCTTGCCCGGTTTGGCCGGTTCATACAGCGCCGGGTCCATGGCCAGGTCCTGACCGGTGTAAGGCTTGACGTTGAGCTGCAACACCTTGCCCACCGCCGGATCGCCTTTGTCCCACTGCGGCCCCTTGCTGGTTTGCTTGATTACCGCCAGGTATTTCTCGGACAGTACGTCGGCCAGGGAGACCGGTTCTTTCGGGCCTTTGCCATCGTCGTGCACCAGCAGGTTGACGAAGAAAATCTTGTCGCCCGGCTTGATCCCGTTTTTCGCGAAGTTGACGATGATGTCGAAGCGCTCGGCAATGCCCTGGGTCGGCAGGATCGCGTTGTGGTTCTGTTTATCGCCGTCGCCGTCCAGGTCCATGGTGCCGTCGAAGGGCACGCTGTGTTCCATGATATTGCCGTCGTTGGCAATCATGTGGAACGGCACCCGGGCATAGGAAACGCCCGAGCCCTTGGGCCCCTGGAACTCACCGCTGGTGCCCTTGATTTCACGTACGAGCGCAAACTTGTAGTAACGCGATACCGAACCGTTGAGCATGCGGAAGCGGTAGCTGCGGGCGCGCACATCCAGGCTCGGTTTCCATTGCCAGTTGACCAGCACCTGGTCCCCGAGGAAGCCGTCGGTGTTGAACGGGTTGAACCACAGCTGACCGTTCTGATCCCAGGCCTTGTCGGCAAACACCAGGTTGACGTCGTAGTCGCGGTTACCCCACGGCAAGGCACTGCCGCTGGGGAAGCGCAGGTTGACGCCGTCCTTCACCGATTCATTGCCACGGTCCAGGGCGCTGTAGTAGTTCATCATCGCCGCGTTGCCCTTGTAGACGTTCTGCGCGGTGAAATCGAGCATGTGGTCGTGGAACCAGTGGGTGCTCATGGTTTCGCGCCAGTCGCCACGGATCTTGATCGTGCCGTTCTCGCAGGTCTTGCGGCTGGGATTGACGTCGTTGGTCCACAGGGTCTCGCCCGGTGCGCAAGGAAATGCCGCGCGCGGGTCATGGGCGTCGGTGTTGATGCTGTCATAGCCTGCCAACTGGATCGGCCAGCGATAGTCGTAGTACTGGCCGGGGAAGAAAAACGCGTTGGCATATCCGTCGCTTTCCGCCGGTGCGTGACCGTTGTGCTCGTGGGTGCTGATGGTGTGCAGGCCAAACCCCATGTTGGCGGCCGGGTCGATGGGCAAGCCGTTGTAGTGGCGCATCAACACCGGTTGACCGTAACGCACCATCAACAATTTGGGCGGCAACGTGCCGTCGAAAGTCCACACCGAATTGTGGTTCTGCACCGGCATGTTCGGGTGGAAACGCGCATCGACGCCCTTGGAGGTGCCATCCGTTGCCGGTATACCGGCAACGTTGTGGTAGAGCCCGCCGGGGCCGAACTCACCGACGGCATAGCCGTGCATCTGATGGCTGTCACGCCAGCCGCTGTTGACCCGCGCACCAGTCTGCACAGTCTTGTAGGCCATCTGCGGGTAGAACTCGTTCCAGCGCTGATGCGACCAGCCCTTTCCTGGTGGACGACCTTCAGCCGACGAACCGATGCGGCGGTTGAGGAAATATTCGATCTGCGCCTGCCAAGGGTTGCGGTCCACCACGTTGGAGTACTGACTGGGGAACGGCGTCAGCCCCGGTTGACGCATGAACGCATCGAGCGCGGCGCTGGGTGGCGCACTGCGGGCCGCACTGGTGGGGTCCTGCTGGGGCAATGGGCCAATGGCTGCCGGTGGAAACGGCAAGGGCGCCGCAGGCGTGGTGGGGTCGAGTTTTTCCGGGCCGAATTCCTCGAACAGCACCAACTGCTGAGTGAACGGCTGCGCACCAAACAACGGGCTCGGCTTGCCATTGGTGGGGTAGTTGAAACTGGTCTGCACCGGGGGCGGCAGAACGTTTTCCACCCGGGTTGAATCCCGTGTTCCCTTGACCCCGTCAGGCAACTCGAAGGAATCCTGGTTGGCCTCCGGCATGGTCAAAATGGCGTTCAATGCAGCCGGCTCGTCCGCCGGCTCATCGTAGTAAGCGGAAGGATCGGACGGCTCCGGCTGTCGCTCGTCGTCTATGGGTGCAGCGCGCAGCGTCCCTGTGCTGAGTGTCATCGAGAGGAGGACGCTCAAGGGCGTCAACAGGCCGAACCACTTGGAGGGGTACCGCGCTTTTCTGTCCATCACCAGCCGCCTCGTATGCGTGAAGGGGGTGATGGGGGTTTTGCAAATAGCTCGCCAAATTTGTAACAGCGTTATACGAAAGAATTAATACACGCTGAAACAATGGCTTATCAACATCAATGTGCCATGACCTGAAAAAAACGACTGGGGAATGGCACCCGCTAGCGGGGAAAGTTCGTCCCCATTTTCAGGGAATCAGCTTGAACGTCAGACGGACACGCGTGCCCTCGCCTTCACGGCTATCCAGGGCCACCGTGCCGCCAAAACGCTCCATGATTCGCTTGACCAGCAGCAGCCCGACTCCGAGCCCGCCCTGCTTGGTGCTGAAGAACGGCCGGAACGCCATGGCACGCTGCTCCGCGTTCATGCCTTTGCCGGTATCGCTCATCACCAGGCACACGCGGCGGGCATCGATCGGCTTCAGGCTGATGGTCAGCGTTCCGCCTTCGTCCATGGCCTCCAGGGCATTGGCCAGCAAACTGTTGAGGATCTGCGTCAGTTGCACCTTTTGGCTCAACACCATGGGCGTGTCCTGAGGCTCGAACACGACGTTGATCCCGGCCCTGGCGATCTGCTGCTCAAACGCCGCGAGGCTGTCAAGCAACACCGCGACCAGGTTCACCGGCTCGGCTTCGTCGCTCAGCGGTCGCAAGGATTGCAGCAACTCGCGCACCCACTTCGACATGCGATCGACCTGACCGATGATGTCGTTGATGTTCTTGTGCGCAGGCCCGCCGTCGAACTCCAGGGCCAGTTCGGCGCTTGAGCGAATGGTCGCCAGCGGGTTGCGCAAACTGTGGGCGACCGCCGATGACATCTCGCCCAGGGCGACAAAGGTTTCGTTGGTGATCAATTGCTTTTGCTGCTGCGCCAGCAGAATCGCCGCCCGCCGCACAATCCAGTAAAGGCCCAGGTAAATCAGCCCACCACCCAGGGCCGTGGCCAGCCAGATCAGCACCAGGCCGCGCGCCATGCGCTGGATCAGGTCCTGGGGTTCCTTGTAGATCTCGACCATCGCGGTGACCTTGTCGCCATCGGCATCGAACAGTGGAATGTAGTTCTCGATGAAGATGTATTGCGGTGGCGTCACGAACTTCTGTTCCATGCGGGTCTTGTCCACATCGTGGTAACTGGCCGAAACCGGCGTCATTGAGGCGAAGGCCCGATCCAGGTCTTCATCGGCATGAATGGTGGTGCCCATCAAGGCCGGGTTGGTCGACCAGATCACCATGCGGTCAGGGGCATAGACGTTGGCCAGGATCACGTCCGGCAAGTGCGAGAGGTGGTCGAGGAATTCGCCACGGGCATTGGCCCGGGCCATTGGGTCGACATCGGGAAAGTCGCGGTCTTTGCGCGGGTCGAGCAATTCACCCATGGTCCGCACGTTGGGGATCGACACATGGCGCACCTCGGCCGAGGCAATCGCGGTCAGGAACTGCGAGGTCAATAACGCATCGCGCTGCACGCTTTCGGTAATCACGAACCTGGTCGATACCGAGCCGAGCGCCACCGCCACCGTACCGATCACCGCCATGCTGATGAGCGAAAACCAGCGCAGCAGATTGAACGGCCGCTTGCGCCTGCTCAAGCGGATGTCGCCCTTATCGGACTCCAGCGTTTTTGCCTGCATGGTCATCGACGTTTTTCCGAAAAACCCCTAGAGGGTTTATAGCCCACTGCTGGCAGTTTGCCCGAAGTTGGGTTTCATCCCCCCCACCCTTTCCCCACTGTCGCACCATCCCCATCTGCCCCCAATGTTGGGGAAAGAGGCCCGTTCCCTTTATCGGGCCAGGTTCTGCGCCTGTGTCACAAACGCCTGTATCGCGGGGCTCTCAGGGGTATTTCCAACGATTGGTATGGAAGTTGCCGAAGCCCTGCCAACTGACCCATCCCCAAGGGGCAGGTACTTCGATAGAGGGAATACTCATGCACCCTTTACTGTCCAAAACCGCGACTGCCCTGGTCGTCACCGCTCTGGCCCAAGGCGTTGCCCAGGCAGCGCTGTTTGCCGTCGACCCCGGACCCTATTTACCCGCCATTGGCTCCTTCGCGTCCTGGTACCAGGACACCCATGGCCGCACGCTCGATTTGTGCCTGTCCAAGGCCGTCAGTTCGCGGGTCCCCAGCGCGCCGGGGGCCCCCACCTACATGTGCAATCTGCTGCCGGCTCCCGGGATCTTCGACGACACGAAACCGGTAGTTTTCCCGACCAACTTCCCCGATGAAGCGTTCTGGTTCACCGGCGACGGCTCGATCGTCGATGCCGCCCGCGGGATCGACCTGACCTACGTCAGCGCCGTCGAAGCCGCCTTCAGCGGTGGCGACCCGGTCGAAGGCGACCAGATCAGCTTCGCCCGCATCCGCATTCGCGTCGACGTGCCCACCGCTGGCACCTACGTCATCACCCACCCCTACGGCGTCGAAGTCTTCAACGTCGACACCCCCGGGCGCCGGGCGATCAACATGACCCGGGACATCGGGATTGGCGCACCGAAGACCTACGACGGCGCGCTTAAAGGTGACGTCGGGCCGTTCCTGCGCAGCGTTAATGGCCCCTACACCGAAACCAACCCGGTCACCGGTTCCGCCGAGCAATTCGTCGGCGACCCGAACCTGGTGGAAGCCTTCACCGGCAGCCCGTTCAATACCAACTACATCCGCATAGAAGGCCCCAATGGCCTGGATCTGCGCACGACCGTGATGGCCATTTCCGGCAAGTTGTCGACGGTGACCCGGCCGACCCCGATGATCACCCAGCGCAGCACCTACTCGCGTACGGCCGGCAGCAGTGCGCCTGTGGCCCATCAGGACGTTTTCGTCCTGGCCCCGCCACCGCCCGCCAAAGTGACCCTGGACAGCAACAACCCGGTGCTCAACTTCTCCGAGGCTGACACCACCGGCAGCTGGTACGCCCAGTCCTCCACCAACCCGACGTTGCCAAGCACCCTGCAGGTGACCGCCGACAACCACCTGGCCATCCCCAGCAGCACACCGACCACATTGCCCATCCCCCTGACCGACCTGGTGGTGATTTCACGCGCCGAGTACAGCCTGAGCACCGGACAAATCACCGTGGTCGCCTCCACCAGCGATGAAACATCACCGCCCGTGCTCACCGCCACTTCCGCCAGCGGAGCAACCATCGGTGCCTTGAGTGGCGATGGCGCGGTGAAAACCCTGTCCACCGGGATCTCACCGATTCCACCGGCCAAGGTTCAGGTGACGTCATCCAATGGCGGCAGCGATACCGAAGAAGTGGTCATCGTGCAATGAACGCTCACATGCCCAGATCCCCATCAGGAGGCATCATGAACAATTGGCCACGCCTGGCGCTCAACGCCCTGGGACTGACTCTTTCGCTGTCCGGCAGTGCTTTCGCGCAACTCGCTGCCGTCGACCCTGGCCCCTATACCTTTGCCACCGGGAAATTCCCGATCTGGTATCAGGACAACAACCTGCTGTCGATGGAACTGTGCCAGTCCCGGGCCGTGAGCTCGCGGGTGGCGGCTGCCACACCACCGGCCTACATGTGCACCCTGCTGCCGACTCCGGGCATTTTCGACGACACCTTGCCGATGGTGTTCCCGGATAACTGGCCAGACGAATCGTTCTGGTTCCTCGCCGACGCCACCATTCCCAACAACGCCGCCGGCTATGGAATGGATGCCTACGTGGCGGGCGTCGAAGCGGCATTCGCCGGAGGCAGCCCACTCGATGGCGATCAAATCAGCTTTGCGCGGATCCGCATGCGGATCAACGTGCCTGTAGCCGGCACCTACACCATCACCCATCCCTATGGTGTTGAAACGGTCAACGTCACCACGCCCGGACGGCGCGCCATCAATATCACCCGGGACATCGGCGTCGGGGCACCGGGGGTTTTCAACGGTGCATTGAACGGTGCGATCGGGCCATTCCTGCGCAGCGTCAACGGGCCCTACACCGAAGTGAACCCCGACACCGGGGCCATCGAGACCTTCGTCGGCGACCCGAACCTCACCGAACAGGTCACCGGCAGCCCCAACAACACCAACTTCGTGCGCATCCAGGGCCCCGCCGGGACCATCGAGACCAACCTCTTCACCGTGTCCGGCAAAGTCCTCGATAACCGGGCGCAGACCGCGGTCGAACTCAACCGCGCCACCTACCGCCGCACCACATCGGGCACCGGCACCAGCACCAGCACCCGGGTCGAAGTCTTCGGCAAAGCCGACAACAGCTCCACGCTGTGCTTCCGCGAAACCGTCGCCCTGGTCCCAGGCCCACCGCCAAGCCCCTGCCTGACCAACCTGGTCGGCGACGGTACCGGATTGTTCTTCGGCCAGCGCCTTTTCAACGGCCCCGTGCCTGCGGTGGTGGTGCTCACCGCCACCAACCCGACCGGCTCCACTCGCCCGACCGCCGTGTCGAGCAAGCTCAGTGACCTGGTGAAAATCCAGACGGCTCGCTACAACTGGAGCAATCACAGCCTGCTGATCGAGGCGACGTCCAGCGACGAAGTGGCGGTTCCGGACATGGTCGCTCAAGGCCATGGCCGACTGTCGAAGTCCGGCACCCTGCAAAGCCTGACCGTGGCGGATCTGCCACAACCACCGGCCACGGTCACCGTCAAATCCGCCGCCGGCGGCAGCGACACCGAGCCGGTGGTGGTGGTCGGTACCGCACCGGACAGTGGCGAGAACCAGGCGCCGATCGCCGTGGCCGACAGCGGCAGCACCAGCTTCGGCGTGCCGATCACCCTCAACCTGCTGGCCAACGACAACGACCCGGATGGCAACGTGCCGCTGAGCATCACCGCGCTCACTCAACCGGCCGCCGGCCAGGGCACGGTGGCATTGAGCGGATCGACCGCCGTCATCTACACCCCGCCAGCCGTGGTCAATGCACCACTGACCACGACCTTCACCTACAAGGCTCAAGACGTCAAAGGCCTGGCCTCGGCCAATCCTGCGACGGTGACCATTACCGTGGCGCCCAACCAGCCTCCGGTAGCCGTCGCCGACAGCGTCGCGACCCTGGGTGTGGCGATTCCGATCAGCGTGCTGGCCAACGATACCGATCCGGAAGGCAACGTACCGCTCGCCGTCGCCAGCTTCACCCAACCACCGACAGGTCGCGGCACCGTCAGCAGTAATGGCACGGTCCTGACCTACACCCCACCGGCCACGATCACCACGGCCTTCACCACGACCTTCAGCTACTTCGCCCGGGACAGCTTCGGTGCTGTGTCGACGACGCCGGCCACGGTCACGGTGCAAGTCTCGCCACGGCCTGCTGCGGAAACCTTCACGGTGACCACGGCCACGGTGTCCGCCCGTTCCAACAACCGCTTCACCTGGGACTTCGCGGGTACCTCATCGGTGACCACCGGCAACACCATCACCATCCAGGTCAGCACCCCGACCGGGCTGCAAACCCTGGGCACTACCACGGTGCCGGTGACCGGTCGCTGGAGACTGACAGTGAACAACACCACCACGGTGATTCCGTCGGCGAACCCGACAGCCACCATCACCTCGTCCCAAGGCACCGTGCGCACCGTGTCGGTGATCTCCAACTGAGCCCTTGCCCCATCGACTCCCGGGTCGATGGGGCTGGCCGCTTCCCACAGGACAACGCCATGAACCTGTCGACCGCCACCCTGCTCTGCCTGCTTCTGCTTTGCAGCAGTGCAGGTGTGCGCGCCGACGATTTGATGGAGAACGACGACCTGGCCCCTGCCGCCGATCTCGGCGAGCTGCCACCACCGATCGGCCAGCACGCACTGATCGACCAGAACGGCCAGGCCAACATCGCGCTGTTGCAGCAGAACGGTCAGTCGCTGCTCGGCCAGATCGTGCAGTCGGGCAGCAATCAGGAAGCTTTCATCCTGCAACAAGGCAGCGACCTGATGGCATTGATCACCCAGCAAGGTTCGGGCAACGCCGCTTCGATCATCCAGAGCGGCAGCCACAACCGCGCGCAAATCGCCCAGAACGGCAACAACAACGACGCCAGCATCGAACAGGCCGGCTCAGGACAGCAAAGCGCCGTCACCCAGGCCGGCAACGGCATGAGCGTATCGGTCAAACAATATCGCTAAAGCACTGCACCACTTGGAGGTTTCACCATGTTCAAACTGACGCCCCTCACCGCCGCCATCCTGGTCATTGTCAGTGCCCAGGCCCTTGCCGACGACAGCGTGTCCACGCAGAACCAGTCCGGTACCGCCAACATCGCCGATGTGAAGCAGACCTCGGCGCCATTCAGCACCGCCACCCAGCAGCAAACTGGCCAGGGCAATGATGCGGCCGCCGTGCAAGACACGGCCACCAGCACCATCAGCCAGACCCAGGTCGGCGACTACAACGCCGGCTATGCCGAGCAGTTGTTCGAGGACAACAGCACCATCACCCAGAACCAGAGCGGCAGTTTCAACACCAGCCATGCCAGCCAGTCGATCGGTGTCGGTGGCGGCGAAGCCCTGCAGCAACAGGAAGGCACTGGCAACTTCTCGTTCATCTACCAGGACAGTCAGGAAGGCACCACCGCCAAGACCTACCAGTACGGCGACAGCAACGAAGCCAACATCGAACAGATTCAACTGGGCACGGGCAACAACGCCGTGATCATCCAGTACGGCACCACCAACTACGCGACAGCCGAACAGATCGGCCAGATGGGCGGCCAGATCGACATCAACCAGGCCGGCAACACCAACTATGCCTATGGCGACCAGCGCAGCGGCACCGGTGGCAACCTGAGCATCAACCAGTACGGCGACGGCAACGGCACCGAAGTCTGGCAAGACACCCAGATCGGCGCCAAGGCCACCGTCACCCAATACGGGCAGACCAACGAAACCGTGGTCGACCAGAGCTTCGGCGAAAACAACGTCGCCAATGTGATGCAAGTCGGCGACCTCAACGCGATCTACGCCGACCAGTTCGACTCCGTCGGCTCGACCCTGGCGCTCTATCAAACCGGCACGAGCAACGTGCATTTCACCTACCAGAGCGGCGACAGCCATGTGCTCAACGCCACCTCCTCGGGTACCGGCAACAAGGTCTACGCCAGCAACTGGAAAGGCCCGCAGAAAGGTGGCCAGTTCGGCAGCAACCAACGGGCGACCGTCAACCAGAACGGCACCAACAACGTCGCCAACTTCACCCAGAACGGCGTCGGCCACATCATGACCACCAACCAGACCGGCACCGGCAACAAAACCACCGTGACCCAGGCCGATTCCTATAACGAGCTGTACTTCGACCAGAATGGCAGCGACAACATCCTCATCGCCGACCAGCGCGGCACCAACAACCTGGCCCAGGGCAGCAGCAACGGCAGCGGCAACAGCACCGAGTTCAACCAGGAAGGCAGCGGCAACCAGGCGTTCACCGCGCAGCTGTATGGCGACGACAACGTCATCACCATCAAGCAGGCTGACAGCATGAACGTGGCTTATGTGACCCAGGGCGGCACTGGCAACATTGCCAGTGTTGATCAGAGCGGCATGGCGCAGACCGCCAGCGTGCAGCAGTTTGGTTCGGCGAACTCGGCGACGGTGTTGCAGAAGTAAGTGCGTGGGGTGAAAAAAAACCGCGACCCTTGAGAGAGGGTCACGGTTTAGTGGGCTTGATACGTTCGAACCATATTATGGTTGACTGACAACCTCCGAAATTGAACGTGCTTGCGAGTTTTATCTACTTGAGTCTGATGAAGTGTGCACTTCGAACTCGAGCAGCTTCGGCACTAAATGCGTTGCTATTGGGATTAATGACTGCGTGATACTCCTTAAGATACTGTTGCGCTGCGTTGACGCTGGGGCGGTTCATTAGCGAAACTTCACGATCAAACCTTCCTTGCGCTGCGTCGTTCAACCTTGTGTAGTTAATTGCTTCCTGTCTATCCGTGGACAGGCTCTTAATATAATTTAGCAGTTTAACGTGATCATTCTGATCAGCTGCTATCCCTGTCATTTTTTGCAGATATTCGCTTTCTCTTTTTGCACTGGACAGATCATTAAAAAATTTCGCGTTGCGACGGGGCTTGCTGCTACCCAAAAAATCAAGGCGGAGCGCCAGATCACGAGCCTCGACCGCTTGCAATGGCGTCACTCCAGATTTTAATGTCCTCGCCCCCCCACTCTCCCACATGTTTATAGTCCCTGTTTTTGCTACAATTTTTGCCTCATTTATTCTGGCTGTTATTTTGGCAGCTGCGCGACTCTTCCAAGCTAACAGTCCAGCTTTTATAAATTGGGAAACATGTCCATCTGGGTCATACCGATTAACCGGGTCCCCCAAACAATACGTATACGAATTTATCCCTCCCTTTCCAAATGGACTCAAACTGTCCGGACTGTTGAACCGCATCAACACCGAATTAAATGCCCGATAACCGTTACCCAACAAATAATGCCCGATTACCGGATTCAGTCGTTCGCCGTTGAAACCCAGCAAGCTGAGCAAGCCATTTCCAAGTTGGCGATAACCGTAGGGTGAATACGTGAAGGGTTGTCGCTGATGATTTGGTTTGAGCGTATGGAGTATCGAGCGTTGTTGATCCGTGGCAAGCAACATGGTGTCGCTTACACCGTCCTGGCGCTGTTGTTGTGCCAATAGCTGCTCATCGTGCTGGACGATTGAGTGGTGCAATGTGCCCTGAACTTCAGTGGTCACGCGACTTTTACAATAAAAGCGTTGAAGCGTGGACTCTTGCGGTTTGGCCTGGCTGACCAGGCGATCCAAAGGATCGTAGCGATAGGAGCAGAGCTGGTTCTGCTGGGGGGAAATCATGGTGTGCTCCGGTTTTCAATGTCCGAGAGCACGAGTATCTGTGACGTCGCTCTGGTTGTGACCTAGCAGAACTGATAGGCGTGTATTGTTTAGCACCGGTAATCGCGCGTTCAGTTGATCCGGCTATCTCGGCGACTGTTTTTGCGGAAGTTGAATGATGTGAAAAAACGCGGCCCTTTGTGGGGTCGCGTTTTTTATGGATCGCAAAACATCTGTGGCGAGCGAGCTTGTCGGAACGCCGCACCGTCACGCTGGGTTGCGAAGCAGTCCCATAGCTGTTGATTGCGTTTTGTCTGATAAACCGCATTCACCGGGTTTGGGGTCGCTTCGCAACCCAGCGCGAGCAAGCTCGCTCGCCACAATGGATCAGTGTTCAACCGGGCGGAGCGAGGTTATCCGGTGCGCGGTTCACCGACAGCTCGGCCAGCATGATCACCTGCTGGATACCCAACAACATGCTGCGCTGCGGCCCGTCCACGAAGGTCGCGAAGTCGGTGGCCATGATGCTCGCGGACGCCAGTGATTCGCAGGCGTGGGCCAGCAGGCTCTCGGTGTCGATGTCGGGGGCGATGAGGAACATCTTGCTCGGGGTGTGGGGAGTGCTGGATTGCAGGAGGGTGGGTTTGAGGTGGAGGCTGGGGGTCGTGCTGTCGGTATTTGATTCGGGGGGATTGGGGGTGGGTTTGGGCATGGTGGAGCTCCTTTATACCTGGTGAAACCACCAATACCTGTCGCTAAACAAGCAAGGGTGGCAGCTGTACGCAGGTTAGCGAACCGGGAGGTATAAGACCCGGCAGACCCGAGGGCCTCCCACGCACAGCCACCATGTCGAAAATTGCACACTTACAAGCATGCCATCGAAACTGGAGCGTTGATGCGCTTATACCTGATCGGGTCGCTAAACCCGGTCGCTGAATGGGTAGCGACATGAAAACGATAGAGATCAGGGCCAAAGCGCACAAGCCGGCGGATTCTGGCGTAGTTGTAGGCAACGACGCAAGGTGACGCAGCTTCACTCCAAGTCCTACAGCCCGTTCTGACAAACATAGATCCCTGTGGCGAGCGAGCTTGCTCGCGCTGGGTTGCAAGCAACCCCAAACCCGATGAATGCGGTGTGTCAGACAAAACGCAATCGTCAGCTATGGGGCTACTTCGTAACCCAGCGCGAGCAAGCTCGCTCGCCACAGTGGATCGGTTGCACCTGCGGGTAATTGGTTGGCTGTGAGGCCGCCATCGTCATCGATGACGCGGGCTGTCTGAATGCCCGCGTTGCACGGACGTTCATCGCGAGCAGGCTCGCTCCTACAGAAAGGCACAGCAACGCGCGCCACCCCGCTCCTCACCACTCATCAGGCCGAGCGTTAGCTCGCCTGCAGCTCTTGATCTTGATCCACCCGCCCCTTCGGGAGGCTGAGTGGAGGTGTGCATCCGGGGAGTGGCGCGCAGCGCCGTTCGACGCAGTCGAACACGCTGCATGTAGGTTGAAGCGAAGCCAACCGGAGGGCAGTGTCCCCGGATGGATACCGCAGCGAAGGAACGCCGAGCCTTAGCGAGGGGCCGGACGCCGGGGCGAGACCTTTTGGTTCCTTTTGTGGCGTTTGACAAAAGGGACTCGCCGTAAGGGCGAAACCCTAAGCCGCCGTTACCGCAGCAACGGATATGTACGCGGTCAACACCACACAGGTCGGCTGTCAGGCCGCCATCGCTGCGATGCGGCGCCCCGACTAGCCAGCTCCCACAATAGACCGGGTACACCTTCCCACAGTCGATCGGACTACACCTGCGAGCAACCACCCAACCTCACTCCCCCTGCCCCTCAGGATCCACCTTGTTCTGCGTCAGGTAGCGATCCAGCGTCGCATTAGTGTCCGGCGAATTATCCCCGGCCACCTGCCACAAACGCCGCTCAATGCCCTGGGCCAGCAAATGCCCCACCGCCGCCTCGATCGCCGACAACACACACAACTGCGCCGGTTCGTTGGTGGTGTAGCCCACTTCAGCCTCAAGCAACTTCTTGAACTCGATGAACTTGAACACCCCGGCACTGCGGCCCACGGAGTAGATGGTCTTGCTGGTCATCACGTTGGCCAGCACCTGCCCGCTGCGCACGTCCACCGCCCGCAGGTTGACCGTGACCTGATCCACGCGATACTCCCGGGAAATGTCGATGCCCAGGTAGCGCGCCCCTTCCCCGCCGCTGCGCACGTTGGTGTCGTAGGCGATAATGCCGCCCTCGAGCATCATGTTCGCCGCCTGCAATGGCGGCAGCTCGCCCTGAATGTTCACCGGGGTGTTCGGCTTCTTCTGCGAGGCGCGGATGATCTTGCGCTCGGTCAGCAGGTTCTGCAGCCCTTCACGCTCCAGCACCACAAACCAGCCACTGGCCTGCAAGGCGTCCATCAGCATGCTCGCCGCGCCCTGGGTCACGCTGGTGGAAAAAGAACTGGCCGGGGTCGGCTTGTACTGCCCGGTCTGATCGCGGAAACCATAGACCACGGCCATCAACCGGCCCTTGGGTCGTGGCATGTTCAACAAGTCGTAGTAGGTCGAGGCCCTGGGGGTCAGGGTCGGGGTTTCGGTGTCCTGCTCGGCCGACATCGGCTCGCGCAGACCGCACCCTTGTAATGCCGCCAACATCAGCCCCAGCACAATTATTTTTTTCATGTCCCTAACTCCCCATCGACCCAATCCCTATCAGTTCAGGCCATTCACCTTGATTTCCGAGAGCTCGCCAGTAGCCCGGTCGGTCACTTCAATCGTCAATTGCCCTGAGTCGTCGACGACGTTGACGATAAAGGCGTCGGTGGACAGGCTTCCCGTATTGCCGGTGGAAATGTTGTCCAGCAGTTGCCCCAGCAACCTCGATTGCAATTGACTGCTGAACCGCTCCAGGGCCGATGTCCCGGCCACGGTGGTGCGATCCTTCAAGTCCGGGTCGTCGTGGTCGTTTTGCGCCTGGGCGTTGTTGAGCAGCCAGGTGCCGTTCAACGGGTTGCCGCCAAACGACGGGTTGATCGGCGTGTACACCAATTCGGTGGCCTGGACCAACCCACAACTTCCCAGCCCGAGCAACCAGAGCCCGAGGTGCCGCGAGACAGTGTTCGTTTTCATAGTTCGTCCCTCTCAAGGTCCGTGGTGTCCTGCAACAAGGCTTCCAGCTTGCGCTGGACAACCTGCCCGCGTACCCAGTCGGCGGCGGCATAGGCGTCGTCCTTGAGGTCCACGGTGTTCGGCGGCAGGAAGCGCCGATAAACCAAACGCTGTTGATATTCCACGGTCACCAGGCTGCCCCAGCGAGCCGAAGGCCGTTCGCGTACCACCAGGTTGAAATCCATCGGGCTGGTGGCGCGCAGGCGTTCACTGAACGCGTAGTAAAAGTCGTGGCCGATGTGCGAGATCGTGTCGTCGACGATGAAACCGAGCATTTCGTCCTCCTCGCCGGCCGAAGCGACAGCGCTGCTCAGCAGCAGGATCAAGGCCAGGCACAAGCGCTTCATGGCTGCAACGCCTGAGGGGCTTTGCTCTGGCCTTTGGCCGGCCCCGAGCTGCCATCGAGGAAGGCCTTCTCGGCCACGAACTGCCAGTCCTTGTAGCTGGCCATGCCGTTGAAGTCCGACCACTGGCTGGGGAAATTCGCCTGTTTCAACGGTTTTTCCGTGGAGGCGCTGCTAAGGCCGGTGATGCGCCCGTCGAAGCCGCGCATCAGGGCCCACTCGCCGCCGCCGATCGGGTCCGGATACAGCTGACGCAGATGGTGTTTCGGGTTGGGAAAGCGCTCGTCCTGCAGCAGGTCGGCGAGTTCTTTGGGGTACTGGGCCACACCGGGCGAACTGCGGTAATAGCTGCGCAAGGCCTGGGCGTACTGCGTGCCGACCCATAGCAACTGGCGTTCACGGTCGCGGCGCGAGGCGGTGGCCCACATCTCGCCGGCACTGGCCAGGCCCATGCCCATCACCATGATCAGCAGCAGCACACCCAGGTAGGTGAAACCGCCCTGCGCAGCAGGCTTACCACTCGGAATAGAGGCTGCCATCACGCGCCCTCCCGGTGGCTCCGCTCTTGATATCGGCCACACCGCCCTGTACGCCATCGGGCGGCGCGACCAGGACCCAGGCGTCCTTGCGTTCGGCAATCGGGTCCATTGGCTGGTTGCGCAGATAGCGCTGTTCGACCATTTGCTCAATGGAATCGGGATAACGCCCGGTGTCGCCGTAGTAGTGATCGAGGGCTTCGCGCATGGCCGAGAGGCTCTGGCGCAGGGTGGTCTCTTTCGAGGCTTCGAGGCTGTTGAAATAACGCGGCAAGGCAATGGTCATCAGGGTCGCGATGATTGCCATGACCACCATCAACTCCAACAGGGTAAAACCCTTTTCCCGGCGCATAGATTCACCACTCCCGGTAAGCGATGCCATTGAGACCCTTGCCCCGGGCCTTGGAGTAAACGTCGTAGACGTCTACACCCTCCCGTGGGTTTTGAGCCGTGCTGTCATAGGCGCGCAAGCCCCAACCACCGTCGTCGTCACGCTTGCTCGGAGCCAACGGATCGTGGGGCACGCGCCGCAGGAAATAGAACTTGGCACCCTTGGCGCTGCGCACGTCACGCACGCCCTCCACCAGCACTTTCAGGTTCGGCGGATAGCCGCTGCTGTCGAGGGACTTTTCGATGTAACCGGCGTCGAACGCCCGTTTGTAGGCGTCGATGGCATCGCGAATCTGGTACAGCGCCGTGCGCAGTTCCTGCTCTTTGCCCCGGCGCACCACGGTCTCGGTCAGCGGCGCGGCCAGGCCGGCCAGAAGGCCGACCAGGGCGAGCGTCACCACGACTTCGATCAGGGTAAAACCGCGTTGCGAGGCGTTCATGATCAAGGCTTCCCGACGGTTACGGTGGTCGCGATCGGTGCACTCATGCCATTGGCGCGAACCTCTTCGACTTCGACCTTCGAACGGTCCGGCGCCTGGATGTGCATGCTGGTTTCGGTGCCGGTGCTGAACTCCATGTCCGACGGGCTCTGGTACGGCAGGTTGCGCACGATCCTCGGGGTGATCGACAGCACCAGCTCGGATTTGCTGATGTCGTCCTTGTTGCTGCCGAACAGGCGGCCCAGGCCGGGGATGTCGCCAAGACCGGGGATCTTGTTGCCGGTGCTGCCATGGTCGTTACGCACCAGGCCGGCGAGGATCTGGGTTTCGCCGTCATGCAGACGCAGCGTGGTCTGGGCGTTGCGGGTATCGACCTGGACCGGGATGGTGCCCTGGCGGGTCGGCTCCAGCGGCGTGGCGTTACTGACTTCCAGGGCGACCTTGATCGCCACCTCGTTGTTCAGGTGCACGGTCGGCTGAACTTCCAGCTTCAAACCGACGTCGAGGTAAGTCACGCTTTCGGTGATCACCGGTCCCTGGGTCGAAGGTACCGAGGTGGCGCTGATGATCGGCACCCGCTGACCGATGTGAATGCGCGCCTGTTCACGGTTGCTTACGCGGATCACCGGGCTGGCCAGGGTATTGATGTCCTTGTCCTGGGCGTTGATCTTGGCCTGTGGCGAAGGATTGATGGTGATCCGGCTGGAGTCGATGCCCTTGAGCTGATCGAGAATGGTCACGGGCGAGCCGTCGCCGTTGACCACGCCAAAGGTGTTGGGCCATTGCAGGCCGAGGTCGAGGATGCGCTGGCGGGCGACTTCCATCACTTCCACTTCCAGCACCACCTCGGGGTTGGACTGATCCTGGGATTGCAGGAGTTTTTCCGCCATGCGGATGGCGTCCCCGGTGTCGCGCATGGTCAGGGTATTGAGGCGTTCATCTACGAACACGTCGCGGGTCTTGAGCATGGTCTTGACCATGTTCAGCGCCGTGTTGGCATCGATGCTGGTCAGGTAGAAGGTGCGCATCACCAACTCCTGGTAGTCCTTGAGCTTCTGCGGCGAGTCCGGGTAGATCAGCAGGGTGTTTTCGTTCACCACTTTCTGGTGCAACTGGTTCTGTTGCAGCAGCAGTTCCACGGCATCTTCGATGCGCACGTCACGCACGAAGATCGTGGCTTTCATGTCCGGGCGCAGGTCCTTGTCAAAGATGAAGTTCAACCCGGCGACCTGGGACAGCACCTCGAAAATGGTCTTGAGGTTGGCATCGCGAAATTCCAGGGTCACCGGCCGGTCCAGGCGGGTCCGCAGTTGCGGATAAGGCACCACGTTGCGGCTCTGCACCAGGCGGATATTGCCTTGCAGTTCCAGGGCGCCTTCGTTGTTCGGGTCCAGTTCGAGGATCTGTTTGACCTGGCGTTCGGCACCATAGATGTCGCCGCGACGCAGGTCGCCTCGGGCCAGTTCGAGTTTTTCATCGAGGCTGCGCATGTGTTCGAGCTGGCGCATCGCGTCCTGCGCCCGACGGTTGTTCGGCTCGATGGTCAACACCCGGCCGTACGCCATGCGGGCCGAAGCGAAATCACGCTGGGCGCGATCCATGTCGCCCTGGGTCAGCAGCGCCGTCACCGCCCGGGCGCGACCGTGATTGAGCGCCAGGTGCAGCTCGGTATCACGAGGGTTTTCCCGCAAGCCCTCCTCGATCCTGGCCAGGCCCGCTTCGTATTGGCCCGACTCCATCAGTTGGGTCGCCTCTTCCTTGGCAATCTGTGCCGAGCTGCACGCCGCCAGACCTGCACAGAGACAAAAGCTCATCAGCAAACGGGATTTGTTCATTGCGCGCTCCCCACAGACAGCGTCTGGGACAAATGCAGAGGCAGATAGACCAGGCTCAGTTCCCTGTCGGAAATCCCCTCGATCTTCCATGTTTCGTCGATCACATCCCCTTTGCGTACGACGTATATTTTTTCGCCGTTCTGCAAGAACACTTGCAGGTCGCTGCGATCATCCAGCCGACCAATGAACTGGAAAGGCAAAGCCGGTGCAGTAGGGGCCTGGACCACCGGGGCGACGTTGACCGCTGTTTCAGTGACGCTGGCGAGTGTCGGCGCCGGTTTCCAGCTGCGGGCGGCGAACAGATCGCCGGCCGGGCTCAGGTCCTTGATGGCGCTCGACACACCAGCGGCTTGCGTGGCTGACGACGCGCCACCGGCTTTGCCTTTGGCCGGCGTGGCCACTACGGCCACGTCAGCCCCGGTGTCGTCGGCCGATTTGAAGTAATCGGGCAACCAGGCCAGCGCCGCCGCCACGGACAAGAACGCTACCCAGCCCACTGCGCGTTTGTTGTTCATCATGACCTCGACAGGTAAAGGGTCATGCGGATCCGCCCGGTCAGGTCGGTGTCGGCGATCTTCTTGCGCTGGAACTCCACGTCCTCCAGCACCACCGCCGGCAACTGGCCGAGCAAGGCGTGCAGGAAGCGCCGCAGTTGCGGGTAGCTGCCCCGCACCGGCAGCAGGATCTGATAGCGCGCCAGGTGGGTTTTCGGATCGATGCCCAGGGAATACTCACCCCGGGCCAGGGTGATGTGTTCCTGGGCGGCCAGCGCGTAGATCTTGTCGATGGCCACCGTGGCCTGGGGCTGGGTCGGCAACTTGCTGCGGAAATCATCCAGTTGCCGTTGCGGCACCACCGGCGCGGCCACCGTGCCGTCTTCGACCTTGGCCAGGTATTCGCTGGCTTCGCGGGTCTGCTGACTGAGCTGCTGCACGGACTGCCAATCCGGCAACAGCCCGGCAAGGCCATAGGTCAGCGCCAGCACCACCATCGCCAGCCCTGCCAGACCCGGCACGCCGAGGCTTTGCAGGTACTCGTGGACGATCAATCTAGGGATTTGCATCGCCAATCTCCCAGGTAGCCGACAAGTTGAATTGCACCGGGTGTTCCGGCACGTTGGCGACGATTTCGTGGCTGAGCAGCGACACGTCGGACAGCTCGTCGCTGGCTTCGAGGCGTCGGTGAAAGTCGAGCATGGCGTCCAGGTCCCGCGCCTCGGCGCTGATCCGCACCTGGCCCTTGCGGGCATCCGGGGTCAGGGTCAGCAAGGCAATATTGTCCCGAGGCATGGCTTCGAGCGTGGCGAACAACTGCTCCCAGGGGCGGCGCAATTGCTGGGACACCTTGCGCATCTCGGCCAGGTTCTGTGCCTGTTCGCGGGTTTCCGCCGGGGTCAGGCTGACTTTGCCGCCTGTGTCGCCAGTGAGTACGCGCTGGGCGGTCTGCAGGTGACCTTGCTGTTGTTCGGCCTCCTCACTGAGGTGTTGCTGGATCACGATGCAGGTCAGCACCAACACCACACCACCGGCCAGCAGGCTCCAACCCAGCGTGCTCGCGCGACGACGCGGTTGAAAGTCGAGCATCAGGGCGCGCATGTCAGGCCACCGCCCGAGACATGACGTACAGGCAATCGTGTACGGCTGTCCGGTCCTCTTCGAGGGTGCGCAGGTGCACACCGGGAACGTCGGGGTGTGAGTCGATACGGGCCGGCGCATGCAGGTAAACGTTCAGCGGCCGTTCACTGGTGGAGGCCTGCAACTGGCTTTCGCGACCGATCAGGGCAGTCAGCGCGGCATCGCTGTCACTGCTGCCCACCGAGCGCACCGCCGCCCAGCGCCCTTCGCGCGCCAGCAGCAACACACTGCGCACCGGTTCGGCGACCACGAACAGGAAGTCCCCGGCGTCGAAGCTCTTGTCGAAATGATTGAACGCGGCCATCAGGTACGGCTGCACCGACCTCAGTTTCAGGCCGCGACCACTGACCAGCGTGCGCAGACGTTCGAGCAAGTCCTGCGGCAGCGCGCTGGCGATGCGGTCGTAGCCGGCCGGTTCGGCCGAGAGCACCAGGCTCCAGGGTTGGCTCGGTACGCCGTAGAGGTCTTCGAAGCACAGTTGGGCAAACCCGCGCAGTTCTTCGGGGCTGCTGATCTGATCGCTCCAGGGCACCAGGCAGAACCGGCTGAAGTGCCCGGAGATCACCACGGTCAACTCCGCACCGGCGCGGGCATGTTCGCCCAGCAGCCGGTCGAGGGTTTCCAGGGCCACGGCCCAGGCATGAAACCCTTCATCGATGAAGCCGACACTGCCCAGCCAGCGGGTTTCACTGCCCTGGCGCTGGCCGAGGCCGACACCACTGGCGCCGAGGACGGCGATATAACGCTCACGAGATAAAAGTGACACGATTGATCTCCTCGAGAGTGGTCCGGCCGTGTTGCACCAGTTCCAGCGCCGACTCGCGCAGCAGGCGCAAGCCACGTTTGCAGGCGTGGGCCTTGATTTTCGAAATGGGTTGGCGCTCGACGATCATTTGCCGCAGTTCGTCGTCCAGGTGCAGCAGCTCGGCAATCGCGCTACGGCCGCGGTAGCCGGTGCCGCGGCAATGGCCACAGCCCTTGCCATGCACGAAGTGGTAGTCAGCGACCTGCTGCGCATCGAGCCCCGAGGTTTGCAATTCCTCTTCAGTCGGGGTGTACGCCGTGCTGCAGCTGCTGCAAACCAGGCGAATCAGGCGCTGGGCCAGCACCGCGTTGAGGGCGCTGACCAGGCTATAGGGGTCGATTTCCATCTGGGTGAAGCGACCGATCACGTCAAACACGTTGTTGGCGTGAATGGTGGTGAACACCAGGTGCCCGGTGAGTGCCGATTGCACGGCGATTTGCGCGGTGTCGGGGTCGCGGATTTCCCCGACCATGATCTTGTCCGGGTCGTGGCGCAGGATCGAGCGCAGGCCACGGGCGAAGGTCAGGCCTTTCTTTTCGTTGACCGGGATTTGCAGCACGCCCGGCAGCTGATATTCCACCGGGTCTTCAATGGTGATGATCTTGTCCACGCCGTGATTGATCTCGGTGATCATCGCGTACAGCGTAGTGGTCTTGCCGCTGCCGGTGGGGCCGGTAACCAGCACCATGCCGTAGGGTTCGGCCGCCAGCCGGCGCAGTTGGCGCAGGGTTTCGTCTTCGAAGCCCAGGGCTTGCAATTGCACGCCGCAGACCTTGTCCGCCAGGTCCTGTTTGTCGAGCACCCGCAGCACCGCGTCCTCGCCGAAAATGCTCGGCATGATCGACACCCGAAAGTCGATCTGCCGCCCGCTGATACCGATCTTGAAGCGACCGTCCTGGGGCACGCGCTTTTCGCCGATGTCCAGTTCGGCCATGACCTTGACCCGGGAAATCACTTGTTCGGCGAACTCGTTGCCCTGAATCTTGCTGATGTTGTTCAACACCCCATCGATCCGGTACTTGATCACCAGCCCGCTGCCGGTGGTGCCCAGGTGGATGTCGCTGGCGTGCATTTTCAGCGCGTCGTACAGGGTCGAGTTGACCAGTTTGACTACCACGCTGGAGTCTTCGCTGATGCTGGTCAGGGACAGGCTTTGCAGGTTGTCGATTTCGCTGCCGGCGTCAGCCTGGGCGTTGAGCGATTCGACCGCGTGGAAGCTCTCTTCGTGGCGCGCCAGGTAGGCTTTCAGGTCGTCGGCATGCACCAGGTACAGCGGCGCGCCGTGCAGGCAATCATCGATCCAGGCCAGGCGGGCCGTGTCGAAGGGATCGGCAAACACGCCGATGACCGCATCGTTGTGACGCAGCAGGGTGAATTCGCGCTTGAGGCATTGGGCCAGGGTGACCCGGTCGAACACCGGGGTGGCTTGAAACAGGCTGTCGGTGTCGAGCACCGGATAATGCAGGGTCGCGCCGAGGCACTGGATGAAGGGCATGGGGGCCAGTTCGCAGAGCTCCCCGAGGGCGTCCAGGATCCGTTCACCGGAACTGGCGGCCAGCGCCCGCGCCTGGGCTAATTGCTCACTGGAAAAACGGCTGGGTAGAGACTCCGACGGCAACGGCTCGACAACAAGGGATAGACGGTCCATGGCTTGCTCTCCAACGCCCGGGGCTTTGAGCCCTGTCGGCGCGGCGAGCTGTTTCGGCGGGGGCCGGAACCTCTTGTCGCGCCACTACTCCCCGGTGAGCAATTGTTCGTCGCCTGGCGCACTGGCGGCCGATGAACTTCGTCGGCGATCGGCCAGCACCCAACTACCGTCGTACAACTGCAGCGGGAAACTTTCGGTCCTGCTCTGGCGTCGTTCGACGAATCCTTCGGATTGGCTTGCACCTGCTTTGGGTTCGCGCTTCATCCCCAGAAGATCGCAGACTGCACGGGCCAATTCCGCCAAGGGAAAGGGTTTGAACAGGATGTGGCTGACTCCCAGTTGCCGGGCCCGCTCGCAAACTTCTGCGGTGGGGTGCCCTGTGATCAGCACAAAATGACAGTTCCTGTTCTGGCGGACGGCATCGAGCACCTCAAAACCTTCCATATCAGGCAAGCGGTAATCGAACACCATCACATCGGGTGAAAAGCGTTCGGCTTCGCCAATCGCCGTCTCACCGTTGTGCGCTATCCGGACTTCCAGCGCTTGCGCCTGCAGGTAACCCTGGAGGTTTTCCGCAAGGAGCTGTTCGTCGTCAACAACCAGTACTTTGTTTAACAAGGTGGACTCCTTGAAACCGCAGGGCCGAATACCGAACCTGTTGGAGTGCGCGCCTTCAACAGGTCTAACGCACACTTCATGCCAGGCTGAGCGCCGGTCGTTTTATCGCTTCATGTCCTTGAATTTAAAAACAATGCCTTTTCGTCCACTGACCACTCCCCCCAAAAACGGGGGAAAGCGAACGGCTTTGCATTGAATCGATTCCCCACTTTTGGGGAAACGCTCAATCATCGTCAACCCGTTCGATCCGATTACCGGAACGCAATTGCGCCAGTGCCTGCAGACGAGCCTGAACCTGTTTCTGTCGGGCAAGGTACGCCCTAACCATGTCAAGTCCTTGCTCCTCTGTGACATCGGTTGCCTCCACTCGGTTCTCTAACAGGATCAAATGCCAGCCCACTGCCGTGCGCACCGGCTCGCTGACGGCTCCCGGCGCCAGGGCAAAGGCTGTCGCTTCGAACTCCGGCAGCATCCGCCCCCGAGGAAAGTAGCCCAGTTCGCCGCCTTCGCTGGCCGAGGCGTCTTCAGACCCCTCCCTGGCAACACTGGCAAAATCCGCACCTTGGGTGATTCGGGTGTGCATTGCTTGCAAGCGTAGTCTTGCTGCTTCAACAGTGGAAGCATCCGCCCCCTGAGGCACTTTGATCAGGATATGCCTGACCTGTATTTCCTCGGGCCGGTTCATCTCGGCGCGGTGTTCCTCGAAAAACGCCTGCACCTGCTGTTCGTCCGGCTCACTGACACGGGTGAGGTCGGCGAACACTTGCTGAGCCGCCAGTTCACGCCGGGTGTATTCGGCGTAGCTGGCTTCATCGAAACCGGCGTCTTCCAGGCGCCGGGCGAACACCTCGGCACCGCCGAAGGCCTGGCGTGTCTGCTCGACCTGGCTTTGCACCGTGGCATCGCTGATCACCACCCCGCGCTTGAGTGCCTCCTGCCAGAGCAATTCCTTGTCGATCAGCGCGTCCAGCGCCGCCTTGCGCAACTGCTTGTACGCCTTGGGATTGCGGATATTGCCCACCGAGCGCCCCTGATCCTCCAGGTATTCGGCGAAATAACGCTCCAGGCGCAGCTGGGAAATTTCCTCGCCATTGACCCGCGCCACGGCCGGACCGTTGCTGCAGTAAGCCGCCGGCACCCACAGCGCCCACAGAATCAGCAAAGTGTTGAGTTTCATGTTCGGCCTCCGGTCAGGGCATGGCGGCTATCGGTTTGTAGGGGGCAACCAGGTAGAAACGCTGGTCGGGCAGGTCCACCGTGACAATGTGCGCGCCACTGAGGCCCAGGCGGCGACCCGGTCCGAAACTGATCAGCGGGGTCAGTCCGGTATCGAAGTCATGCAGGCCTTCCAGGGCGCTAATCAGTTTTTCGCGGCTGGCGTCTCGCCCGGCCTGCTTCATCCCTTCGCTCAACAGCATCATCGAGCTGAACGCCCCCACCTGCAGGACCGCGTGCTCGCCGCCCAGTTTCTGCCGCTGGCGCAATTGGGTCAGGGCCAGGCGTCCGGCCAGCGTCCAGTCGCTGGGCACGAACGGGTAGGCCAGGAACACTCGCCGG
This sequence comes from Pseudomonas moorei, assembly GCF_008801475.1. Taxonomy (GTDB): domain Bacteria; phylum Pseudomonadota; class Gammaproteobacteria; order Pseudomonadales; family Pseudomonadaceae; genus Aquipseudomonas; species Aquipseudomonas moorei. The sequence goes on from NZ_VZPP01000006.1 coordinate 114,759, forward strand.
GAAAACTCACTGGGTACTTGCAGCAGATCCCCCGCCACCTGATTCGACGCGGCGAACAGGTAAGGCACTTGACCCGCCGTCTGCAGGCGCGCGGCGAGGTGACTGAAGCCGCCGCTGCTGCCCATGTAAAACACCGAGCGCGCGCCCAGCGGCAACTCGTCCTGCGCCGATTGATAGGCTTGCAGGCGCACGGCTTGCCAGTCGTTGGCTTGCAGGTACTGGGCTAGTTTCTCCGCCGCCTGGTGCTGACCCGGCTCGTCCGGATAGGCGATCAGCGTCGGCCCCTGAAGCACCCTCAGACTGGTGGCGGCGTAACTGGCCAGGGCAATCATTTGTTCGCTCAGCCCCGGCAGCGGCTCGAAAATCTGCCGGCTGACCTGGGCCGTGCCCTGCAATGACAGCGGCCCGATCAGCGGCACGCCGGCCTGCTCCAGGCGCTGCGCCAGGTCCGACTCCAGTGCCGGGGCCAGCGGCGCAATCAGGGCGAACACCTGCTCTTTCTCGATCAATTGGTCCAACGCACGCTCGGCGCTGGCGCGGTCCGGGCCGGGGTCGAGAATGGTCAGGCGCAACTGTCGGCCATGAATGCCGCCGGCCTCATTGATGCGCGCCACGCAACCGTTGAGCACCGCCGCCACCGTGGCGCCCTCCTCGCTCAGCGCCCCCGTGCTCGGCAACAAGGTGCCCAGGTGCAGGCTGTCAGCGCTCAGGCCAGGGTCTCGGTCATCGGCCACGCGTTTGAGATAGGCCGTGAGGTTGCGCTGATCCTTGATCGACATCACAAACCTGGGCATCGCCGGATCGAGCTGATTGTTGCCCGGATCGCGGCCCTCCTGGATGGCCAAGGCCAGGGTGCCTTCGGTATACGCCGGGTAAGCGCGTCCGTTGACTTGCTGCTGGCCGTAGGTGCTGGTGAGCCGCGACCAGCTCAGGTCCGGCGGTCGCACGCCGCCTTCGGGACGGCCGAGGCCATCGCTGCCATGGCAGTTGGCACACGGCAGGCTGGTGGCCGGCAGCAACATGCCGGCCGCCCCGACCCTGGCCATGATCGGTTCGCCACTGGCCGACACCCCCTCGCGGTACAGCCGTTTGCCGGCGCTTTCACTGGCTGTCAGCGTCAACGCCTGGGCGCTCAGGCTGATGCCGGACACCATGAGCAGGCCGAGGATCAGGGCTTTTTTCATGGCCCGGACTCAGCGCCCGACCACGGGCATTGTCAGCAACTGCAAGCGCTGGGCAATGGCGGCGGCGGGCGCATCAGGCCGGATTTTGCTCCAGCGTTTATTGGCCACGTCGCCGACGATCAACTGCGTGGAGTGCTGCTCGGGGGTCGGCACGATCTGGCCGATGCGCCCCAGGACAAGGTCCATTTGCGCCTTGTCGCCGGTAAGGAAAAGCCAGTGGGGGCCATCGACGCCCTGCTTCAAGGTGTAAGCCTTGAGTACCGCCGGGGTGTCCCGCAGCGGATCACTGGTAAGGGAAATGAAGGTGATGCCGTCGGCCTGGTCGCCCAACACTTCGCGTACTTGCTTGAGCTTCTGGGTGATCAGCGGGCAGGCGTCAGTGCAGCTGGTGAAAATCACGTTGAGCAGCACCACCCGGTTCTGTAGCGCATCGCTGAAGAAGCGCAGGGTGTTGCCGTTCTGGTCCTGCAACGGCGTGTCGGTGAACCAGGTTTTCGCATCGCGGGTGCCGCCCGCCGGTTGCGCCGCGGCGACAGCCACCGCGGGTGCCGGTTCTTGATGGCCTTCATGAGCGAAGGCCAGCGCACTGAACAGGCACAGGCAGGCACTCAGGGCCATGCGCTCGAGGGTTCTCATGGCTGATCCTCCATGGCAACGGCCGTGTGCTTGGCGTGGGCATTGCGCTGACCACTGAGTTTCTCGACTTCACGGCTCAGCACCGTCGGGTCGGTGAACCCGTAATAACGCGTCCAGTGGCGGCTGTTGCCATCGCCGACCAGAATCAGCGGCGCATGGTTCTTGAAGTCGCCGCTGAAGGCGCCCAGGCCCTTGAGGGTTTCGTTGACCGACTGCGTGGTGCCGGTCAGCCAGCTCCAGCCCGGGCCATTCTGGAAGGTACGGGCATAATCGTTCAGGCGCTTGGCGTCATCGCGCTGCGGGTCGATGCTGATCGACACCAGTTGCACTTCGCTGCCCACCCGTGCGCCCAGCTGTTTCTGGACCTTGCCCATGATCGAAGACACCACCGGGCAGACCGTGGTGCAGCTGGTGTAGATAAAGCTCATGACCACGATCTTGTTGCTGACCAGGTCTTTTTCCAGGCGGACGGTTTTGCCGTTCTGATCCACCAGCGCCACGTCGGCGAATTTGACCTGGGTGCTCTCCTGACTGGCGCTCTTGGCCTGCATGTCGTGACCGGCATGTTCATCGGCCGAGTGGGCCAGTGCCTGGCCGATGCCCGCGGCCAGAAGGCAGAGGGTCAGCAGGCCGCGGTGTGCAAATCGGTTCATGTCGATGTCCTCTTCAATGAGTCTGGCCGGGGGTCACCCGAACACTGGCAAAGGTCTGGTCGCCGAAATTCGCCCCCAGTGACGCCGCACGCACGTGCAGGTACCAGGCGCCTTGTTGATTGAGGTCGACCGGGGCTTCATACACACCGTTGCCGACGTCCAGGGCTGCGACTTCCCGAGGCCGCGAAGTCGGCGCCAGGAAGTAGCGCACCAAAACGTCCTTGACCCCACTGCGCTCGGTTTTCTGCTTGCCCTGGACGATGCGGAAACGCACGACATAAGGGTTGCCCAACGTGGCGGTAGAGGTGTCGAGCAGGAACTCCACACTGGGCACGCCGACGAGAGGCTCGAGGCTTTTGTTGGCCTCGACCACGGTGGTGAAGCAATGGATGATGTTCGGCTGATTGAGCAGGAACGCCACGTCGAAACGTCCGGCCGGCGGCAGCTTGATCCGCGCGCTGTACAGCCCCGGCTCGATTTCGCGCAGACTGCGATCGATCACCAGCGCCGCCCGCGCCACTTGCCCGCGGTTGGGGTAACCGGACATCGGGGCGTTCATGCCTTCGGCGTAGAAGTAGGTGGTGTTGTCCACCGGATTGACCACAAACACCGCGTTGTCGTCCCGCGACACCGCCAGGCTTGAGGCCAATGGCAGGTCCCCGGCCAGGCGCGGTGCCTGGGGCCCGGCTTCGAAGCCCTGGCTGATCGGCGTGCGGCCTTCGCCGAGTGACGCCAGGTTGATCATCGTCACCTTGGGCGAGGCGAGGCCGCGAATATAGGCGTAGGCCTTGGTGAACACCACCTGATAGGGCTCGGCGGACACGTCCAGCTCATGGATCAGCGAGTCGGTGGCGGCGTCGATCACCGAGGCCTGGTTCTCCAGGGTATTGAGCACGATGCCGAAACGACCGTCGGCGCTGAACCCCATCGGGCCGAGGCCCTGCTTGACCTTGATCACCCGTCGCACCGACTGGCTCGCCGCGTCCACCACCGTGACCGTGCCGTCCTTGCCATCGGCCACATAAGCCGCGCCGGACAGTGGCGAGTACACCACCGACAACGGGTGCGAGCCGGTCTTGAGTTGTTTGATCAGGGTCAGGCTGGCGATGTCGATGATGCTGAGGGTGCCGTCATCGCGATTGGTGACGAAGGCGAAACGGCTGTCCTTGCTGAAGGCGATTTCGTGGTGGCCGCCCCCCGTCGCCAGGTGTTTGAGGGTTTTCAGGCTGTGGGTGTCGATCACTGTGACCCCGGACTGCTCCGCTGCCTGTGCGTTGTTGCCGACCCACAGCAAGCGTTCGTCCGGTTGCAGCGCCACACGAACCGGGTGGCTGCCGGCCGCCACCGAATCCACCCGTTTGAATTGCTCGCTGTCGATCACCGCGACTTCACCCGCCGCCGGCATCGACACGAACACCCGCTTGTTGTCCCTGGGGGTGACCCAGTCCATTGGCGGTTGCTTGATGTCGATCCGCGCCAGGGTGCTGGTAATGCCGCCCACCGACACCGACGGGTCGACCACCGAGACACTGGCATCGCGGTTCATCACCATGAGGAAGTAGCTGTTGAGATCGAGCAAGGGACGCGCGCCGATGCTCGACTTGAGGAACACCCCGACCCGCGCCTTGCAGCTCTGTTCGCGGCCCTGGGCCTGGTCGGCGGCAACGGTTTCCGGGTCCAGCCAGGCGCCGGGGGCAACGCCTGCCAAGGGTTGGCCGGAGGCCTTGTCGGTGATGCGGAACTGCACGTCGGCGAACTCCCCTTCGCGCAGTACGCCGTCCGCGGCCAGCGGCTTGACGTCGAGCGCCACCGACACGCCGTCACGCTCCAGCGACTGGCCGCTCCAGGTATCGGGCAATGCAACGTCGCTGAGCAAGGTCGGGGGTGATGTGCGCCATACCCCGAGGCAGATCAGCCCCACGCCGACAATCAACACACCGATGGCGATTTTGATGGTCCTGTTCATGCCAACACTCCCCTTCAGATCTGTGTCTGCCTATCCAGCAGCGATGCCTGCTTCTGTGGCGAGGGAGCTTGCTCCCGCTTGAGTGCGCAGCACTCACAAAATCTGCATTGACAGTATGATTTTTGGGGCCGCTGCGCGGCCCAGCGGGAGCAAGCTCCCTCGCCACAGACAATCAATCGCGCTCTCTCCTGCCGATTCCTCTCGCCTACGGCGCCGGTGCCGGCTCCGGTTCGTTGGTCACCCGCAGCAATCCCCACAGCCCGGCGGTGTTGCCGTAGGCGCCGTAATCGCGGAACAGGTAATCACCCGGGATCGCGTTGCTGCCCCCGGCACTCGGGTGCATGAAGCTGAAGTGCGCCGCCGGCAGGATGCTTTCGTGGGCACCGATGTACATCGACATCGGGTTGTAGCCAAACCGCACCGAACCCACGCCAGGCATGCTCATCGGGTAGCCACCGGTGTCGCTCTTCTCGGACTGGAACGGGTTGACCGACCAGACGTGACCGTCGAGCTGGAAGGTGGTGCCACGACTGCCACCGGTCGGCATCAGGATGTGCGTGCGGAACGGTTGACCCGGTTTGACGTACAGCACAGGCGTCTGCGGATCGCCCCCCACCAGCGCATTGCTGAAGGCCATGTGCGCGTTCGGCACATCGCCATAGCCATGCCCGTCGGCGTGGCCGAACGGAGCATCCGGGGCAAGACCGAAGCGGTACCACATCGGCTCTGTCTTGAAGTTGATGGCCATGCTCGAGTTGTCCTGCGGATCGGTCGGTACACCCGCTTCCGAGGCAATGCCCTCCACCGGACGACCATTGGCCCAGCGCATGTTCAATGCCTTCTGCCAGACCATGGCAAAGTCGCGATAGGGGGTTTGCCCGGGGGCGGTGACGGTCGCATTGACCTTGCGTGTGTCTTCTGTCCAGGTGGCGCCGACCGGCAGGATACTCATCGCGCCGCCCAGTCCTTTTTGCGGCTGTTTGATCACGTCTGCCGGCGTGATGTTCAGCCCGCCGAATTCCACCGCCGTGGCGTTGATGTTGTCGACACTGCGGCCCAGTTGGGTGATCGGCTTGCCTTCACGCTCCAGGTGCCCGGCGTAGTACTGATAGGTACGGGTCGGGTACGGTCCGGTGTTGCCCACCCGTGGCGGCACGGTCTGGATCGGGTTGGTGCCGACGTTGGTGCCGTCGGATTTGGTGATGTCGTAAGCCAGCAATTGTGCATGCAGGCCCACGGTGCTCGATGGCCGCAGCAGGTTATTGCTGAAGGTGGTCGAGCCCTCGCCGTTGTTGCGGTCACGCTTGACCATGCCCATCACGGTGGCCGTCTGGGGCAGGTCCGGCATCACGCTGGGCAGACGGTTCTCCAGGGTGATGTTGATGCAGTCACCCGCCGCTGCACGCAGCACCAGCGGTTCCACCGGCACGCCGGGTTTGAGTTTGCCAGTGACCGGATCAAGGTCGGTCTTGCGCACATAGAGGATCGCGGTCGGGTCATGCAACGGCCCGCTTTGCCCACCGATGGTGAAGGTCACACCGTCTTGAGGGTCGGTCACGGTGACTTGCGGAATGCTCACCGCCCGCGAGTTGAAGACCAGTGTGCCGCCGGCCGGATTCAGCGGCCCGCCGACATGCTGCCCAAGCCCCGCCGAGTCACCGATGGCCAGCCCCAACGGGTTGCCGAGGATGTCGTTGGCCAGGGCCGCGACCACTTCATAGTTGCGTTGCGGGGTCGGCCGGGTACCGATGCCGTTGGGGTTGGCGCCGATCCGTGGGCAAGTGCCATCGAAGGCCACGGTGTTGCGCATGCCGGCCGGTTTCGGGTTGTTCGGCAGCGCGAACAGATCGTTGCGCTGGGCCGTGTAGTTGCGCATCACGCCCCAGATGCCGCTCCAGTAACCTTCGAGCGAGGCGTCCATCGAGTACAGGTAGTCACCGGTGGTGGCCGCCGAACTGGAGAGCATCGACACCGGTGCGATGAAGCCCATCTGCTCGGAAATCCCGATCATCTGCGACGCGCGCCAGCCGGAGTTGGAGCTGTTGCCGAAACCGGAGCCGCTTTGCAGCCACTTCACGCCGTGCAGGGTGACGTTGTGCTCCTCTTCGTGACCGCCGGCATGCACCCGCAGCCGCACGTTGTCGCCGGTGTAGGTGCGCAGCATCGGAGTGAATGGGTCACCCGGTTCGGCGCCGCCCTTGTTGATGTGCGGCGGGAACAGCGTGGTGCCGCCGGTTGGACCGGTGGCCGCGGTGATCAGGTTCGGCGCCAGGTTCATCGCCGGGATCGCACGGTCGGTACGGCTTTGCATGGCATACGCCAGGTCGCCGCCCAGGCCATCGGCCTGCATGCCGCGCTTGCCGTCCGGGCCGACCTTGTTCGGGTCGTACACCCGCAGGGCCAGCGGTTCGTTGCGGTAATTGACCACGAACATGCCGGGGTCATCGACCGAGATCGCTTGCGGGCAAGGCCGGTTTGGGCAGCCCTGCATCAAGCCGCCACGGGCTTCGACCACCTGCTCAAGCAGGGTCTCGGCTTCCTTGCGCACCGGCGGATTGATCGCGTAGCGGAAGCTGTCGGCGGTGGCCGGGAAGCTTTGCGCATCAGGAATGCCATTGGGACCGGCGCCCACGTAGACGCCCGCTTCATAGGCGTGCTGGAAGTCGCTGTATTCGAGGAAGAACTCACGGAAGCTGTCGTTCTTGCCGTCACCGTCCAGGTCGCCGGTAGAGATCACCGCTTGCCACGAGGTCGGCCCACCGTCCTGCCGCGCGCCGCTGTACAACGGCTCGCCCGTTTCGGCGTGGAACCAGGTGGAACCGGCCGGTTCGGCCAGCACGGTGGCGTACAGGCCAATCTGTTGGTGCGTCGATGGGCCGAGGTGGTCGTGGGTGAAGATGGTGCCCAGGCCACGGTCGACGCCCTTGGTGTTCACCACCGGATCGACGAACCAGCGTTGCATCGCGGTGCGCGCCCCGACCCAGTCGGCCCGGCCGTATTGACCGAAGAACGGGTGCGCCTTGGCTTTCGGGCACGCGGCCGTGCCGTCGCGCGGGTCGGTGCCTTCGCACTGGTTGAACTGGCGAATGGCGTGGATGCGTTCTTGCACGGCACCCGGAGAAAGGATGCCGTCTTCGTAGTTCCAGCCATTGGCCGAACCGTCGGCCGCTGTCAGGTCCCATTTCGGCAGGTGGATGTGCTGGCCGATCACGTCGGTCGGTGTGCGCACCTGATAGTCGTCCATTTCATAAACGGCCGGCACCAGGTTGGTTTGCTGGTACTGCACGCAATCGAAGGTGTTCATGCGCATCACCAGCGGCTCTGGCGGACGCTGCTTGGTGATCACCGGCCAGGCGTCTTCCCACAGCGCGAGAATGCGCGCCTGCGGGAAGTGGTAGCCGACTTTGTTGTACACCGCGTCGAACTGGATGTTCGCCGCCTTGTAGATGCGCGGACGGTCGGCGGTGAAGGTCGAGGCACCGCTGAACGACATGCCGTCGATCCGCTCGCCGCTGTTGAACTCGCCGCTGCCGGCGCTGCTGGTCAGGCGCTTGGCCCGGTCATCCATGCACGGTTCGTAGTACGGTGCGCCCGCCATCGGCAGCGCGCCGTTGGTGCGGAAGTTGCGCGCCACCACCTGGTTGCCCGGCAGCACGGCGAAGCTGGGGTGTTCTTTCTTGGCGTGGAACGCCATGGCTGCCTGTTCGACTTCGGTGCCTTCTTCCGGCAGGTACAGCGGCTTGGCGCGGGTCACTTCCTTGGAGAAATCCAGGGAGGTGGTCACGGTGTGCGCCTCGCCGCCGGAGGAGAAACCGTCCAGCGAGTGACGCCCCAGGCCGCCGTCCCAGCCACCGGACTGAGCCGGGTCGAGGTTGGCCCACAAGGCATTGCCACTCGACTTCAAGGCCTGGGCCTTGGCGGCGTCGAGCATGTCCAGCGGTGGGGTCGGCGGGCGTTGGCCGACCGAACTTTCCATGCCGCCGATCCAGAAGGGATAGCCGGGGTTTTTCAGGCTGCCGTCGGCGTTGCGGTTGGCTTCGCTGCGATCCACCAGCGCCAGCGAACCAATCGCCTGGGCGCCGCCGTTGCCACCATGATGCCCGCTGTCATCGTCGCCTGCTTCAACGTCATCATTGGCGGCCACAAGGGTCTCGCTGATTTTCGGCACGACTGCGACTTTGCCGGGCATCGGCGCCATGGCTTTGCCAGGCAACGGCACCACCGCCGGAATCGGCGTGCCGGCCACAATCTCACCGTCGGGCAAGGCCCGTGCGCCCGCCGCCGGTTTACCGCTGCGCAGGGCATAGGGTTCGCTGTGGAAACCGTCGGCGCCCTGTTGCGAGACTTCGAGTCGGGTGCCCTCTTCAAAGACGTCATGGACCCGCCACATGCTCCACATGCCTTGGGCAAAGTGCGGGTAGAAGTGGCAGTGATAGATCGCATCGCCCGCTACCCGGTTACGGTTGCCCGAACCGCCGTTGGCGATTTCATAGGTGTAGCCGGCGCCCGGCCCGATGCCCTGGGCATCCACGTAGTCGGAGTTGTCGTCGTTGGGGTTGAACAGCCACTGATGGCCGTGCAGGTGAAAAATGTGCTGCTCATGGCCGTTGTGGGTATTGCGGAATTTGACGAAGTCGCCGATGTAGCTGTGGTTGACGTTGGACGGCTCGGATGGATACAGCGCCATGGTCGCCTTGACCCCGACCTGATCGGTCCTGGGCACTTCACCGGGACGAATGTTTTCCAGCCCGGCGTTGGCCGGGACGTCCACCAGCATCGCCACGTCGCCGACGGTGTGAGAGCTGAGGAAGAATTCTTCATAGGCGCAGGACAGGCAATCGTGCATCGGCCCCACGCCCAGTCGGTTGGCCACGACCTCGGCGCCCATGCCGCCGGAACCGTAGTTGATCATGAAGCCATCGCGGGTCGGCTCCAGCACGTGGGCCATGACCGGGTCGGCCCAGTAACCTGGAAACGCCTGGGTCGCGGCGGTTTCATCCTGGAACTGCGAAGCGAAGTCGCGGAAAGGCTCCAGACGATTGGGCAGCGCCGGGTTGCGTTTGCCCACCGATTCCAGCGGATAGGTCGAGGGCGGGAAGCTGCCGTCGGCGTTGCTGCCCATGACGATGGCGTCGCTCTCGCTGGAGATGATTTCGTTGCCGTCGACCATGTTGATGATCGGCGTGCCGGCCTTGCCTTCCCGTATCCAGGGCTGGCGCTGCGGGTAGCGCGCCTGGTAATCGACAATCGGCTGGCCGGCCGGGGTGCGCCCGGTGGTGGCCAGGCGCATCTCTTCTTCGGTCACGGTGTTGCGGTAGGTGCGACCGCCCTTGGGCACCACCACCACTTCGCCGAACAGCCCGTTGGCGACGTTGCCGGCCGCCCCTTCGCCACCGAAGGTCGCGCCCCGGCTGCTGGCGGCGAATGCGCCTTCACGCTCGGCGTACAAGGTGTAGCTGCGGGTGGCACCGGGCGGGATCAAGGTGTTGGCATTGCGTCCGGTGAACGATGCGATGTCGTCGATGGTGTTGACCGCTTGCATGCCGTTGACCTGAAAACCGACATGGCGGTCAGTGACCTGTTCATCGACCTTGAAGGCATTTTCGTTGCCGACTTCGACTTCGCCCTCCACTCCGCCATTTTCGTGGGAACCGGGGTTGGCCTGATAGGCCAGGAGGTTCTGCAGATTGATGGTCAGGCAATCACCGGCGGCGACCCGCAGTACCAGCGGACGCGGACGCTTGTCGGGACGCAGCGACACCTTGCCCGGCACTGCGGCGCCGCCCTGAGCCAGGGAAATCTCATGGTCATCGACCACGTCGCGACGCAACGCGAACATCATGCCGTTGACGTTTTGCGCACCGAGGCGGTTGAACATCAGTGGCTGGTCCAGCGCCACGACGTTGGCCACCAGGTTGCGCTCACAGCGCACTGCCGCTTCGGCCAGTTCGACGCCGAACATCGAGGCCGCCAGCAGCAACAAATGGAATACGGATGGTGCGTGGAAAATGCCGGTCATGATCACGGGCCTCGCTGTGGATGCTCACAGGGAATAATTCTCGACAACTCCGTTGAGCAATCCGCATGCCATAAAAATTCTGTTTATTTTTCAGCCAGTTACGATTTTCAGTTGATAGCTCGGGGGATAATTCCCCACTTATTCCCCACTTTTTCGCCGGGGCCACCCTGCCCCAATGTTGGGGAAAACCACCCCACGGCTTTCGCTCACAGTGGGGCATCCGCCGACAAGCCCTGCAGACGCCGGTACTGGCGCAGCACGCTGGGCACATAACGCTGGGTTTCGGCAAACGGCGGGATCACGCCGCCCCGGCTGAGCACGGCTTGCGGCCCGGCGTTGTAAGCGGCCACGGCGAGGGCGATGTCGTTGTCGAACAGGGTCATCAACCGCTTGAGATAACGGGCACCGCCCTGGATGTTGGCCTTGGGGTCGTAGACGTCGGTCACGCCCATCTCGCGGGCCGTGTCTGGCATCAACTGCATCAGGCCACCGGCCCCCTTGGCTGACACCGCACTGGGGTTGTAGGCCGACTCGGTCTTGATCACCGCGTGCAAGAGCGCGGCCGGTAATTCATTGGCCGTGGCCGCCGCCGACACCAGCTCGGCGTAGGGTTGCGCGGCGATCATCTGCGGCTGTTGATCGAGGCTGACTACCGCCACGGCAGGCTCGTGGATGACCCGTTCATAGTGCCGGCCGGGGCGATGGACATTGGACAGGACGAAGTTGCCCTTGGCATCCGTGGACACGAACACATCGGCTTGAGCGACGCCCGCCAGCAGCAGGCAGCCGAGCATTCCCGTGGTGAGAGTTTTCATGGTTCCGCCTCCCCTGCCCGGCCCCGAAAATTGGGGGTTATGCCCCAATGGCCAGTCGTGAATCAGGCATACGCAAGCACTGTGCCGAAAGCGCAGAAGCCCGTGGCACGCGGGGTACAGGAGGATGCCAAGGGCTTCGCCGGCCCTTTGCATGGCAATTGCATAAGGCGTTGTTGCGACCCTTCTGCCGACTGTGTGAGGTCATCATGAATCAGCGTCTGTGTTTCGCCCCGCGTGCCCAACGCGGCTTCACCTTGCTCGAATTGTTGGTGGTGCTGGTGGTGCTCGGGTTGTTGGCCGGCATCGTCGCGCCGAAGTACTTTGCGCAACTGGGCCGTTCCGAAGTGAAAGTGGCCAAGGCGCAAATAGAAGGACTGGGCAAGGCCCTGGACCTGTATCGCCTCGAAGTCGGCCATTACCCATCGACCGAACAGGGCTTGCAGGCGTTGGTCACCGCGCCCAGTGATGAACCCCACTGGACCGGTCCTTACTTGCAGAAAAAGCTGCCGCAGGATCCGTGGGGCCGTAACTACACCTACCGCTACCCTGGCGAAAACGGCGAGTACGACCTGCTGTCCCTGGGCAAGGACGGGCAACCCGGCGGCGAAGGCGAGAACGCTGAAATCACCAGTTGGCAGTGACGGAAATGGCCACCATGCGATTTCATCTCAAAGCCGTCGGCAAGACCGGCGTGGTTTCCATGACCGTCGAGGCGCCCGGTCACAGCGAGGCGCGGCGCATCGCCGAAGACCAGGGCCTGCGGGTGGTCAGCCTGCACGCCGAACGTCATTGGCGGGCGCTGCGCTTGAAACAGCGCGAGACGTTCAACCTGGTGTTGTTCAGCCAGGAACTGACCACCTTGCTCAATGCCGGCCTGCCATTGATCGATGCCCTGGAAAGCCTGGCGGAAAAAGAAACCGCGCCCCAGGCCCGTAAGACCCTGAGCGAGCTGGTGCGTCTGCTTTATGAAGGCAAATCGTTTTCCCAGGCGTTGGCCCAGTTGTCGGCGGTGTTCCCGCCGTTGTATGTGGCCCTGGTGCAGTCCAGCGAGAAGACCGGTGCCGTGGGCGAAGCCCTGGGCCGCTATGTCAGCTATCGCCAACGCATGGACGAGGTTCGCCAGAAGATCATCAGCGCGTCGATTTACCCCATGCTGTTGCTGGTGGTGGGCGGTGGCGTGGTGCTGTTTCTGATGGGCTATGTGGTGCCGCGCTTCAGCCTTGTGTTCGAGGGGCTGGGGTCGAACCTGCCGTGGTTGTCGCAGATCCTGATGAGCAGCGGCATGTTCCTGCACGCCCATCAGGGCGAGTTCTTCGCTGCTTTGCTGGCCATCATCGTCACCCTGGCGCTGCTCAAGCGCCAACCGGCCTTTCGTCGGGGCGTGGACCGCTTGATCGAAAAACTCCCGGCGGTGCACCAGCGCATTTTCATGTACGAACTGGCGCGCTTCTACCGCTCCCTGGGGATCCTCTTGCAGGGCGGCATTCCTCTGGTCACCGCCATGGGCATGGTCCGGGGCCTGCTCACCGTGGCCTCGCGCACACGGCTGGACCAGGCCTGCGAACGGGTACGCGAGGGGCAATCGCTGTCGACGGCACTGGAGCTCAATCAACTGGTGACCCCGGTGTCCCTGCGCTTGCTGCGCGCCGGTGAACAGTCCGGCAACCTCGGGCAGATGATGGAGCGCAGCGCCGACTTCTACGACGAAGAAATCAGCCGCTGGATCGAATGGTTCGTGCGCTTGTTCGAACCCTTGCTGATGACCTTCATCGGCCTGTTGATCGGGGTGATCGTGATCCTGATGTACATCCCCATTTTCGAGCTGGCCTCGAGCATTCATTGAGCCCTGGCAGCGGGACTGGCAGCGCGATGGGCGATTTATCGAGTTTGTAAATGAATAAAGCCGGACGTTGAGGTGTTTATCGACGGTTCCTGCTGAATAAAGCAATGCATTGCATTGTTTATCAACGTTCCACCTGAAGAAGACGGAGATCGATATGCACATGAACAAGCTCATGCTGGCGGTTGCTATTGGCGCAGTTCTGTCGGCGTCTACCGTACTGATTCCGGACAACCTGTCCGGGGTTTCGAGTGCTCACGCAAAAGAAGGGGGTAGTGGTGGAGGGGGTGGCGGCCATGGTGGTGGCGGTGGCGGCGGTGGCGGTGGCGGTGGCGGCGGTGGTGGCGGTAACGGTGGAAGCGGTGGCGGCGGTAATGGTGGTAGCGGCAGTGGCCACGGTGGAAGTGGCAGCAACAGCGGCAGCGACCATGGCTCGGGACACAGCGGCAGCACAGCCTCCTCCAACTCGGGACGCAGCAGCACTCACGCGGAACCGGGTGATGACCATGGGGTACATCGTAGCGGCGAGATAGGCGACGACCACGGGGTTCATCGTAGCGGCGAGATAGGCGACGACCACGGGGTCCATCGCGCTGGCGAAATCGGGGATGATCACGGCGTTCACGCCAATGGTGAAGTGGGTGACGATCACGGCGTGCATGTGGGTGGCGAAGCAGGCGATGACAAACGGACCTGACATTTACTCATCAACACACGATCTGTGGGAGCTGGCTTGTCGGGGCGTCGCATCGCAGCGAAGGCGGTGGGTCAGGCACCATCGATGCTGGATGTGCGGGCCCCATCGCGGGCAAGCCACGCTCCCACAGTTTTATGGGCAGTCACACATTTGTGTATATGCCCAAAATCCCCTGCGGGAGCTGGCTTGTCGGCGAACGCGGCGTGTCAGGCGCCCTCCCTATTGAAGGGGCTGTCCCCATTACTCTGATCCAGCCGCTCGCGCAAAAACTCGATCAACGCCTGCACCGGTCGCGATGACTGGCGGTGTTGCGGGTAGACCGCCGACAGCGTCAGCGGCTCGGGTCGAAACTCATCCAGCACCGGCACCAGCCGCCCGTCCTTCAATGCCGAACCGACAATGAACGTCGGCAGGTACGTAATGCCCATTCCCGCAATCGCTGCGTCCTTGAGCAACTCGCCGTTGTTGACCCGCATGCGCCCGGTGACGTTGACGGCCAGCGGCTTGCCCTGCCCTGCGAAACGCCATTGCACCTGGCGGCCGTGGCCGTAAGGCAGGCAGTCATGGTTGTGCAAGTCTTCGGGTTTGAGTGGCGTGCCACGCTCGCTCAGGTAAGCGGGACTGGCGCAATACACGCGCTGGATGGAAGCGATGCGCCGCGCGATCAGCGTCGAGTCTTCAAGAATGCCGATGCGCAGCGCCAGGTCGTAGCCCTCGCCGAGCAAGTCCACCGGCCGGTCGCTCAAATCCACTTCCACCGTGACCTCGCGGTAGCGCTGCAAAAAAACCGGCAACAAGCACCCCAGATGGGCCAACGCAAACGACAGCGGCGCGCTGACGCGAAGGGTGCCGCGCGGTTCGGTGGTCTGGCCGGCGATGCCCTGCTCCACTTGCTCGACCTCGCCCAGCAAGCGTAGGGCCGACTCGTAATAACTCTGCCCCAGGGGCGTGACGTCCAGTCGCCGGGTCGAACGATTGAGCAATCGCACGCCGAGGCGCTCTTCAAGTTGCATCAAGCGCCGACTGACAAATTGCTTGGACAGCCCCAGTTGATCGGCAGCGGCCGTAAAGCTGCCGGAGTCCATCACCTGGCAAAAAATACGCATATCTTCGAAGGGGTTCATTGTCACATCCCGGTTGACAGTTAAACGCTTTATAACGGCTTTTTCCCGTTTCGGCACCCTATTAATCTGTGCTCACGGTGTTGCCGAGGCCTGAATCGCCCAGCCACCAGCAACCTGAACCCAGGTACTCAACGTCCAAGAATTCAAAAAGGATTTGCCATGAACATCGTCAAGAAAACCCTGACCGCTTCCCTCCTCGCCCTGTCCATCGGCAATGCATTCGCCGCGGGCAGCCCCGGTGTCGAACACAACACCCAGGCCTTCCTCGAAACCCTTGCTGCCGGTGGTGGCAAACCGCTGGAGCAACTGAGCCCGAAAGACGCCCGTGCGGTGCTGACCGGCGCCCAGGCCTCGGTGAAAGTGGACCTGTCCGGTGTCGAGGTGAGCGACCGGGCGATCACGGTCGATGGCCAGACCCTCAAACTCAAAGTCGTGCGTCCGGCCCATGTAAAAGGTGAGTTGCCCGTGTTCATGTTCTTCCACGGTGGCGGTTGGGTACTGGGCGACTTCCCGACACACCAGCGGCTGATTCGCGATCTGGTGGTGGGTTCCGGTGCCGTGGCGGTGTATGTCGACTACACACCCTCGCCTGAAGCGCATTACCCGACCGCAATCAACCAGGCCTACGCCGCGACCCGTTGGGTGGCCGAACACGGCAAGGAGATCGGCGTCGATGGCCAGCGCCTGGGCGTGGCCGGCAACAGCGTCGGCGGCAACATGGCCGCGGTCGTTGCCTTGATGGCCAAGGAACAGAAAACCCCGGCACTGCGCTTTCAGTTATTGATGTGGCCGGTGACCAACGCGCAGTTCGACACGGGCTCCTACCAGCAATTTGCCGAGGGCCACTTCCTGACCAAGGGCATGATGCAGTGGTTCTGGGACAACTACACCACCGACAAGGCCGAGCGTGCGCAGATCCACGCCTCGCCGCTCAAGGCCACCGCCGAACAGCTTAAAGGCCTGCCCGCTGCCCTGGTGCAGACGGCCGAGTTCGACGTCTTGCGCGATGAAGGCGAAGCCTATGCCCGTCACCTCGACGCGGCGGGCGTGCCGGTCACGGCGGTGCGCTACAACGGCATGATCCATGACTTCGGCCTGTTGAATCCGCTGAGCCGGATTCCAGAAGTCCAGGCAGCGGTGCGCCAGGCAGCACTGGAGCTCAAGACACACTTGAACTGAGTCCTGTAGAAAGCCTGCCCTCGGGCAGGCTTTTTTCGGTCCGCCCTTTTTAAATGGAGTTTGCCCATGTCCTTTCTCCTGGCTCACCTGCTGTCCTGGAGCGCCCTGTTGCTGGTGATCGACGCGCTGCTCTGGCAGCTCGCACCGTTCAAGCACCGCGTCACCCGGATCGGCTGGCGCACCGGCCTGTTCCTGGCCTTCAGTACGCTCATCATCAATGCGGGGATCAGCCCGTTGCAGGCACCGGTGTTCGCCGATGATCGCGTGGCGCAACTGGGGGCCACGGCCCTGGGGATTCTCTGGTGGCTGTACGCGGCGCGGGTGCTCACCGAAGCCATTGGCCTGGTGCTGATGCGGCGTATCGGCCACAGCGGCCGGCTGTTGCAGGATGTGATCGGCGCACTGGTGTTTCTGGCCGCGATCGTTGCGGCGGCAGGCTACGTGCTGGAGCTGCCGGTCAAGGGGCTGCTGGCGACCTCCGGGGTGGTGGCCATCGTGGTCGGCCTGGCGTTGCAGAGCACCTTGAGCGATGTGTTTTCCGGCATCGTGCTCAACACCACCAAGCCGTATCAGGTGGACGACTGGATCTCGATCGACGGCGTCGAGGGCAAGGTGCTGGACATCGACTGGCGCGCCACCCACCTGCTCACCAGCGCCGGCAGTACCGCCGTGGTGCCGAACTCGGTGGCGGCCAAGGCGAAGATCGTCAACCTCAGTCGCCCGAGCAACATGCACGGGGTGTCGATCAGCATTCAGGTACCCAACCACATTCGTCCGCGCCGAGTCCTCGATGCCCTGGACCGCACGCTTCAGGGCAGCAGCAGCCTGCTCTTGAACCCGGCGCCCAAAGCGGTGTTGAAAGAAGCCGGCGAAACCCTGTCCGAGTATGTGGCCAGCGGTTTCATCGCCGATCTGGGCAAAAAAAGCGAAGTGCGTAATCAATTGTTCGACCTGGCCCATCGTCACCTGGAAGCGGCCGGCATTTCCCGGCAGCTCGATGGCGTGATCGAGCCTTCGACGCGGGCACGAGCCTTGCTCGACGAGGTGAAGATTTTCCGCTCGCTGAGTGAAGACGAACGCGATCAATTGGCGCAGTCCATGACCGCGCAACAGTACTCTGCGGGCCAGGTGGTATTGGGGCTGGGCGAAGTGCCCGACAGCCTGTTCGTGATTGCCACCGGCGTCGTCAGTGCTTCGGTGCCCGACGGCGCCGGTCAAACCGAAGCCGGCCGGATGGGGCCGAGTGAAGTCATGGGCGAACAAAGCATCCTCGCCGACACCCCCTCACAAGCCACGTTCACCACCCTGACCTCGTGCATCATTTACCGCCTCGACAAATCCCTCACCCGCCACTGCATGGAGCAGCGCAGCGAAGTCGGCCAGGCGTTGAACAAGTTGCAAGCCGTGCGGGAGCAGAACAGCCGGCTGGCATTGATGAGCAAACCGGTACCGATCAAGAAAGGAGGGTTTCTCGGCTGGTTGCAAAAGCGCTGAGGCAAAAATGCCCGCCGTTGCGGGTAATGTTTTCCTGTAGGAGCGAGCCTGTTCGCGATGGTCGTCAAAGAAAACGCGTGTTTACTGGCTAAACGCGGCGCTCTCAAGTCCATCGCGAACAGGCTCGCTCCTACAGAACAACATCACGCCAACAGGCGGGCATTTCGCGGTGTCAGTGAGACGGCTTATTTGGCAGTGAACTTGGTATAGCTGTTGATCAGGTTGCGGTAGTTCGGAAGGCGGTTCGACAGCAGATTCGCCAGGCCTTCCATGTCGTTGCGCCAGTCGCCCTGCAGTTCGCAGGCCACGGCGAACCAGTTCAGCAGGTGCGCACCGGCAGCCGACATGCGCGCCCACGCTGCTTGTTGCACGGTGGTGTTGAAGGTACCGGACGAGTCGGTGACGACGAACACTTCATAGCCTTCGGCGATGGCCGACAGGGTCGGGAACGCCACGCAAACATCCGTCACTACACCGGCAATGATCAATTGCTTGCGACCAGTGGCCTTCACGGCTTTGACAAAATCCTCGTTGTCCCAGGCGTTGATCTGGCCAGGACGGGCAATGAAGGGCGCATCCGGGAATTGCTCTTTCAGTTCAGGCACGATCGGGCCGTTGGGGCCGCTGTCGAAACTGGTGGTGAGGATGGTCGGCAGGTTGAAGAACTTGGCGATGTCACCCAGGGCCAGCACGTTGTTCTTGAACTCGTTGGGCGAGAAATCCTGCACCAGCGAGATCAGGCCGGTCTGGTGGTCGACCAGCAGTACGACAGCGTCATCTTTGTTCAGACGTTTGTAAGGAACATTGCTCATAAGAAACTCCTTGGTGGATGGATATTGCAGATCGCGCCGGGCCATCGGGCCGGCGCTTTTTTATATTCGTCAGAAGGCAAAGCACGAGCAGCCGAAGGCGCCCCAGAAACCGGCGAAGTCACTGACCGGCGCGTTCGACAGTCGCGCACGCTCGTGGCTGTGGGAATGCACCGCGCACGGTCCGCTGCACTGGTGAACCTGCGCCTGCAGCGGCGAGTTCGGCCGCCAGTGCCCGGGTACTTTCACCACCGGCGACCAGTCCGGCAGCACCGGCACACTGGCCGGCCCGAGTTTTTCGAAATCGCCGGCGGCGTACACCACCTTGCCGCCGACCACGGTCAGCACCGACTCGATCCACTTGATCGCTTCTTCGTCGACACTGAAAAAGTCCGCGCTCAACGCCGCCACGTCGGCCAATTGCCCGACCTTGATCTGGCCCTTCTTGCCCTGTTCGGACGAGAACCAGGCGCTGCCGTGGGTGAACAGTTCCAGGGCGGTCTGGCGCGACAGGCCTTCGGCATGCAGTTCCATGCCGCCGACGGTGCGGCCGCTGACCATCCAGTACAGCGAAGTCCACGGGTTGTAGCTCGATACCCGCGTCGCATCGGTGCCGGCGCCCACCGGCACACCTTCGGCCAGCATGCGTTTGATCGGCGGCGTGGCTTCGGCGGCTTTGGCGCCGTAACGCTCGACAAAATATTCGCCCTGGAACGCCATGCGATCCTGAATCGCAATGCCGCCCCCCAGCGCCCTCACCCGCTCGATGTTCTGCGGGGTGATGGTTTCGGCGTGATCGAAAAACCAGGGCAAACCATTGAACGGGATGTCGCGGTTGACCTTTTCGAATACGTCGAGCATGCGGCTGATGGATTCGTTGTAGGTGGCGTGCAGGCGGAACGGCCAGCGCTGCTCGACCAGATGGCGCACCACCGGCTCCAGTTCGTCTTCCATGGTTTGCGGCAGGTCCGGGCGCGGCTCAAGGAAGTCCTCGAAATCCGCCGCCGAGAACACCAGCATTTCCCCGGCGCCGTTGTGCCGCAGGTAATCGTCGCCCTGGTGCAGGGTCACGCTGCTGGTCCAGTTCTTGAAGTCGGTCAATTCTTCCTTGGGCTTCTGGGTGAACAAGTTGTAGGCGATGCGCACGGTCAGTTGCTCATCCTTGGCCAACTGCTCAATGACCTGGTAATCGTCCGGATAGTTCTGGAAACCACCCCCGGCATCGATGGCACTGGTCAGGCCCAGGCGGTTGAGTTCACGCATGAACTGGCGGGTGGAGTTGACCTGATACTCCAGCGGCAGCTTCGGCCCCTTGGCCAGCGTCGAGTACAGAATCATCGCGTTGGGTCGCGCCACCAGCATGCCGGTCGGCTCGCCATTGGCATCCCGGACAATCTCGCCGCCCGGCGGATTCGGTGTGTTGCGGGTATAACCGGCCACCCGCAGCGCCGCGCGGTTGAGCAAGGCGCGGTCATACAAATGCAGGACAAACACCGGGGTGTCGGGCGCGGCCTGGTTCAGTTCCTCGAGGGTCGGCATGCGCTTTTCGGCGAACTGGAATTCGTTCCAGCCCCCCACCACCCGCACCCACTGCGGCGTCGGCGTACGATCGGCCTGGTCCTTGAGCATGCGCAAGGCATCGGCCAGGGATGGCACGCCTTCCCAGCGCAGTTCGAGGTTGTAGTTCAGGCCGCCACGGATCAGGTGCAAGTGCGAGTCGTTGAGGCCCGGAATCACGCAGCGCCCCTTGAGGTCGATCACTTGCGTGGCCGAACCGCGCAGGGCCATGGCCTGGGCATCGCTGCCAACGACGACGAAGCGGCCATCGCTGATGGCCACCGCGCTGGCAAGCGGCTTCTCACGGTCAACGGTATGAAATTGGCCATTGAACAGAATCAGATCGGCGTTCATCGCGTTTCCTTGGTCTGGGTGGATGAGGATAGCCAAGGCGCGAACAAACGCGTTGCCATTGGCATGAACAGGTACACCACCGACAGCACGATGGTCAGGGTGATCAGAAAGGTCGCGACCACGTAGTTGGAGAGCCAGGCATTGAGCTTCAACAGCGGTCCCCAGAGCAGCGGCACCAGCAAGGTGTGCGGCAGAATCACCAACAGCGTGACCACCGCCTGCTTCCAGCGCGGCGGTGGCGAGCCCGCCTCGGCCGGTGGGGCGAACCAGAATTCGTTCACCGGGTTGACTTCGGTCTGGTCGCCGTCGGCCAGCATCGGCGTGGCTTCGGCGATCAGCTCCTGACGCTGCGGCGAATCCAGCCAGCGCTGCATCGCCTCGGTGGAGCAGAACCGCAAGACGCAGGTGTAGGTGTCGAGGCCGGCGTTCTTGCCACGCACCACGTCCACCCCCAAGTGCCCGTCCCACTGCCCGGCCACTCGGACAATGTTGCGCAGCCAGGCTTCGTAAGGCACTTCAAACCCGGCCTTGACCCGGTGCTTGATGATCAGCGTCACGACCTCCTCGAAGCCGCGCACAGGTGTATCGAGCAAAGTGGATTCAGGCATAACGAAAGGCTCCGGAAAATCGATGGTTGAACGCCAGCGGCCCCGGCCCGGCGATGAGGATGCTGGTGAACAGAATCAACAACAGCCAGCCGAACTGGCCTTCGGCCAAGCTCCATTGCGGATGCACGATCAGCAACGCCACCAGCAGCACAAATAGAATAGGCAGGCAGGCCAGACGCACCAGCACCCCGGCGATGATCAGCAACGGACACAGCACTTCGGCAAAAATCGCCAGCATCAGCGTGAGATTCGCCCCCAGGTGAAACGGGTCTTCGATGCGCTGCAACTCGACAGCGTAGTCGAGCAACTTCGGCAAACCATGCACCCACAACAGGAACAACCCGGCGCTGACCCGCAAGAAAAGCAGCCCGACGTCCCGAGCCCGTTCATCCCAACGCGAAACAATCATGGCCGCCCCGCACAATTGAAAAACGACCGGCGTCGAAGCGCCGGAACTTGATGCGATAGTGACGGGGCCAGGGTGGGAAAAATTGGATGTACGTGCTCTTTTGTGGCCATGGGGCGACATAGGCGCGTGTTGGAGTGGGCTTGATCGCGACAGGCCTTCGAGGCTTGCCATGATTTCGAGCCCGCCTTCGATGGCGAGCCAGCGCCATCAGGGGTTGGGGCAACCGTGGAAATTTTGGTCGGCTGTGAGGTCGCCATCGTCAACGATGACGCGGGTTGTCTCAATGCCCGCGTTGCCCGGACGTTCATCGCGAGCAGGCTCGCTCCTACAGAAAAGCACAGCAGCGCCCCCCACCCGCTCTTCACCACTCATCAGGCCGAGCGTTAGCTCGCCTGCAGCTTTTGATCTACCCGCCCCTTCGGGAGGCTGAGTGGAGGTGTGCATCCGGGGAGTGGCGCGCAGCGCCGTTCGACGCAGTCGAACACGCTGCATGTAGGTTGAAGCGAAGCCAACCGGAGGGCAGTGTCCCCGGATGGATACCGCAGCGAAGGAACGCCGAGCCTAAGCGAGGGGCCGGACGCTCGGGGCGAGCCTTTTTTTGCTTATCTTTTTTTTGGAGGGGTTTGAAAAAAAAGTAAGTCGCCGTAAGGGCGAAACCCTAAGCCGCCGTTACCGCAGCAACGGATATGTACGCGGTCAACAACACACAGGTCGGCTGTCAGGCCGCCATCGCTGCGATGCGGCGCCCCGACAAGCCAGCGCCTACAGTGGATCAGACGCAACCACGATCAAGCCGGAACCGGCAACGGCACCGACATGAACTGACCGATCCGCGAACGCAACCAGCGCTCCGCCGGATCATTGTCATGCACCCCGCTCCAGGCCATCGACAGTTGCGCCGCGTCGATGGGAAACGGCGGATCTTCGGCCCGCAAGCCACAGCCTTCCACCAATGCGCAGGCCGCATAGTCCGGCACGGTGGCGATCATCTCGGTACCGGCGAGCAACGCGCGCAAGCCACTGAACTGCGGCACTCCCAACACTACCCGGCGGGTACGTCCGAGCTTGGCCAGGTCCAGATCGATGTTGCCGCTCAGGTCCCCGGAAAACGACACCATGGCATGGGGCCGCTCGCAATATTCATCCAGGGTCAGGGTCCCCGGCCGCTTGTCGCCACGCAGCACTTTGCAGGGAATGTCGCGCAGTTTCTTGCGCTTGGCATTGGCCGGCAGGTCCGTGGTGTAGCTCACGCCCACGGAGATTTCCCCCGATGCCAGCAACGCCGGCATCAACAGGTAATTGGCCCGGCGCACGACCACGACAATCCCCGGCGCCTCTTCCTGCAACTGGCGCAACAGCGGCGGGAACAAGCCGAACTCGGCATCGTCCGACAGGCCGATACGAAACACATCGCAACTGGTCGTGGGGTCAAATTCCTTGGCCCGGCTGACCGCCCCGGAGATGGTGTCCATCGCCGGTTGCAGCTCCTTGAGAATTGCCAGCGCCCGCGCGGTCGGCTCCATGCCACGGCCATTGCGCAACAACAGCGGGTCATCGAACAGGTCGCGCAACCGTCCCAGGGCAGCACTCACCGCCGGCTGGCCCATGAACAGTTTTTCCGCTACGCGGGTGAGGTTTTTTTCGAACATCAAGGCTTCGAAAATCACCAGCAGATTCATGTCTACACGGCGCAGATCGTTGCGGTTCATGGGCACGGTTCCCTTGTGTGTGTGTGTGTTGAGCCAGGCGCGAAGGCAATGATTGTCTCTGACTTTACTCAAAACCGCCCGCTTCGCGCAGGAGGAATTAACAACGTTTAACTCGTCAGCCACTGGGCCGCACCCAAGAATGAAAACCTCTGCGCAGAGCTGTTTTTCTTCCAGAGGGAAGGCACTGGCAAACAAACCGTTTGCCAGTGCCTTCCCACCGACACGGACATTGGACATGGCTCACTCACAGCAAACCCTCGCCCGCGCCCCGCTCAGCGAACCGTGCAACACCAGCAGTGGCGGCCTCAGCCCGCAGCGCGAACGGCTGGTGAAACAATTGATCCTCGATCGCCTCGGCGACAGCCTGGAAGTCAGCGAACTGGCCCGGGCCTGCGCCCTCTCGCGCAGTCATTTCTCCCGTGCGTTCAAATGCAGCACCGGCCATTCGCCCCAGGAATGGATTCGCCAACAGCGCATCGCCCGGGCCAAGCTGTTGATTCAGCATACGGACCTGAGCCTCACGCAAATCAGCCTCGAATGCGGCTTTTGCGATCAGGCGCACTTCTGCCACATGTTCACCCGCAGCGAAGGCATCAATCCGTTTGCCTGGCGTTGTCGGGTGGTACGCGCCGTTCATCACCTGTCCCTGTAGGAACCCGACTTGCCGGCGGTGGCGATTTCATGATCGCCATCGCCGGCAAGCCGGGTTGCTGCAGGGTTGCTGTATTGCGTCGCAACCCTGCAGTGGTTGACCGGGACTCAACCCTTCAGAAAGGCCAGCAAATCGGCGTTCAGTTGATCCTTGTGGGTGTCCGTCAAGCCATGGGGCGCGCCGGGGTAGATCTTCAGCGTGGAACCTTTCACCAGACCGGCCGATGCGATGCCCGCCGCTTCGATCGGCACCACCTGATCGGCGTCGCCATGCACCACCAGGGTCGGCACGTCGAACTTCTTCAAATCCTCGGTGAAGTCGGTTTCCGAAAACGCCTTGATGCAGTCGTAGGCGTTCTTGTGGCCGGCGGTCATGCCCTGCATCCAGAACCAGTCGATCATGCCTTGGGATGGCTTGGCATCCGGTTTGTTGAAGCCGAAGAACGGACCGCTGGCGAGGTCCTTGTAGAGTTGCGAGCGGTCTGCCAGTGAGGCCTGACGAATACCGTCGAACACTTCAATCGGCAGCCCACCGGGGTTGGCCGCCGTCTTGAGCATCAGCGGCGGCACCGAGGAGATCAGCCCGGCCTTGGCCACCCGGTCGGTGCCATGACGACCGATATAGCGCGCCACTTCGCCACCACCGGTGGAGAAGCCGAACAGCACGGCGTCGCTTAAATCCAGGTGTTCGATCAGTTGCGCCAGGTCATCAGCGTAGGTGTCCATGTCGTTGCCGAACCATGGCTGGCTGGAACGGCCATGCCCTCGGCGATCGTGGGCGATGACGCGGTAGCCCTTGGACGCCAGGAAGATCATTTGCGATTCCCAGCTGTCGGCATTCAGCGGCCAACCGTGGCTGAAGACTATCGGCTGACCGGTGCCCCAGTCCTTGTAGTAAATCTCGGTGCCGTCGCGGGTGGTGAACGTGCTCATAAGGCGTGCTCCTTTACGTGGGGTTTGGGGTGAATCAATGGGATGGACGTGCCATGCGCTCGGCCAGCCGCGCCACTCGCTCACCCAGGTGGGCGGCGGTGCAGCGGTCTTCAGGGGGCGGCGCCAGGTCGGGGGACTGTTCGACATTCGACTGGGCCATGGCGCCCAGCGAGCTGCCCAGCCGGTTCAGTTGCCCGTCGAACACGCCCGTGCCGGAGCGAGCGGGCAACAGGTCGAGGCCGACCCAGATCATCGAATGCTGGGCGGCGAACACGGCCATCTGAAGCAAGGTGTTGAGTTTGTCGCCGCACAGGCAGCCGGAATTGGTGAAGCCGGCGGCCAGCTTGTCGCGCCACGGCTGCGCCAGGTAAAACGCGGCCGTGGCTTCCATGAAGCCCTTGAAGGCCGCAGAGGCGCTGCCCATGTAGGTCGGGGCGCCGAAAATGATCGCGTCAGCCTGGTGCAAGTGCTCCCAGTACTCGTCGACTTCTTCGACCGCAATCAGCCGGCAGGTGCTGCCCAGGTGCCGCTCCACCCCTTGAGCCACGGCTTCGGCCATGACCCGGGTGTGCCCGTAGCCGCTGTGATAGACCACGACCACCTTGCTCATTGCGGTGTCCTCCAGACAGGCAAAATCCATGTAGGCCTTACCGCAGGCTGCGCTAGATTTTTGCAGCTAAAATCTACGGTTCGCAGTCGACGACAACGCTCACAGGGTGAGAGTTTTGGGTGTAGAGCGGACCCAGGACGAGTTAAACGTTGTTAATTTTTCCTGGCGCGCCAAAAGCCTCGACCGCACCGTTGTCTGCCTCGCGCCCAATCAGCACGGGACCGGACGATGGGCTGGTGAAAACATCGGTCGATACTGGCACCGTGCAGTCACCCAAATCGTGCATTGCGTTCGGGAAATAACCTGATAAACATGTTCGAAAGCCGCGTACTAGACGGATGCAATCAGGAGTGAACGTTGACCCTTTCCCCCGAACAGGCGGTCCAATTCGGACCCTACAGGATCTACCCCGGACAACGCCTGGTGATGGAGGCCGACCGCCCCCTGCGCCTGGGCCGGCGGGCCATGGACATCCTGTTGATCCTGCTGGAGCACGCCGGGAATGTGGTCAGCAAGCAACACCTGATGACCGAGATCTGGCCCGACAGCGTGGTGGAAGAAATCAACCTGCGGGTGCACATGGCCGCCCTGCGCAAGGCGCTGGGCGACGGTCAGGCCGGTCAGCGCTATATCGTCACCGTGGCCCAGCGCGGCTACAGCTTTGTCGCGCCGTTTTCGCTGGAGCATATCGAGCCCGACCGGCCAGGCGAGCCGGTGGAATCGAGCAGCCATAACCTGCCGCTTCGCCGCACCCGCATGATCGGCCGGCAAGCCCTGGTCGACAGTCTGATGACACACCTGCCGCGCCAGCGTTTCATCACCCTGGTCGGCCCCGGCGGGATCGGCAAGACCACCGTGGCCCTGCGGGTCGCCGAACAGTTGATCGGTCGCTACCGGGACGGGATTCGCCTGCTGGACCTGGCGCCGATCAACGATCCGTCAATGATCACCGGTCACCTGGCAACGCTGCTTGAGCTGTCCCTGCATGATGCAGAACCCTTGAACAACCTCGCCACCTTCCTGCGCGAACGCCAGATGCTGCTGGTCATCGACAATTGCGAACACCTGATCGACAGCGTGGCACTGCTGTGTGAAAGCCTGCTGCGTGGCGCGCCGCAACTGCACATCCTGGCCACCAGCCGCGAGTGCCTGCGGGCCGAAGGCGAATTCGTTCAGCGCCTGGACTCCCTGGACTGCCCTCCTCCCATCGCCGTGCTGGACCGCACCCAGGCCCTGGCCTTCTCGGCGCTGCAACTGTTCGTCGAACGGGCCATGGCCAGCCATGACAGCTTCGAACTGACCGATGCCGAACTGCCCGTGGTCATCGATATCTGCCGTCGCCTCGATGGCATCCCGCTGGCGCTGGAACTGGCGGCCGCGCAAGTCGCCAGCCTCGGTCTCGACGGGTTGCTCAGGCAACTGCAAGGCAGCTTTCGCTTGCTCACCTCGCACAACCAGAGTCCCCTGGGCCGGCATCAGACCCTGCGTGCCACCCTGGACTGGAGCTTCGACCTGCTCAGTGCCTGCGAACAGACCTGCCTGCGCCGTCTCGGGGTGTTCCGTGGCGGCTTTACCCTGGCGTCGGCCGCGGCGGTGATCGTCGGCGAACAGGTGGATTCGCGCGAGGTATTTGGCTCGATCACGCAACTGGTGGCCAAATCCCTGCTGAACGTGGACGTCGGTGACGAAGAGGTGTTCTACCGCCTGCTCGACACCACGCGCAACTATGCCCTGGAGAAACTCGAACAGGCCGGCGAATTGCCCGCCACCCGCGAACGCCATGCCGAACGCTGCCTGGCCTTGATGCATCAGGCGCAAAACGACTGGGAGCTGATCCCCACCGGCCTGTGGATCGAGCGCTATGCCCGAGGCCTGGAAGACATTCGCTCGGCGCTCGATTGGGGATTGTCGGCCCAGGGACCGCACGCCCTGGCAATCCGCCTGACCGCGACCTCGACGCCACTGTGGCAGGAGCTGTCGCTGCTCAAGGAGCACGGCGGGTACGTGCGCCGGGCGCTGGCCTTGCTCGATGCCGCGCCCGAGCCCTGCCCGCGCTTGAAGATGTCCCTGAAACTGGCCTTGGGCAGCGCCTGTTATCACGCTCAGGGCGGCACGCCGGAAACCATCGAGGCCTTCGTCAGCGCCCGGGCCCTGGCCAGGCAGTGCAACGATGTGGCCGGGCAACTGCGTGCGGTATCCGGGTACCTGGCAGTCAATCTCAGTTGCGGCAACTATCAAATGGCCCTGGAACAGAGCCAGCAATTCGACCGCCTGGGGCTGAATGGCGATGCGCTGCTGGACCTCAGCACCCATCGCCTGCGAGTGCTGGCCCTGCACTTTGCCGGGGATCAGCAACGGGCACGGGTGAATGCCGAAGAGGTGATCCAGCGCATGGCCCACAGCGGCCATCTCAACCGCTTCACCCATGGTTTTGGCGTGCAATACGACCAGAGCGTTGCCGCCCTGACCATCCTCGCGCGCATCCTCTGGATCCAGGGCCAACCGGAACAGGCCTGGCGCACCGCCCGACAGGCGCTGGACATTGCGCTGCAAATCAATCACGGCACGTCCATCTGCTACACCCTGGCGCTGTCGGGTTGCCTGATCGCCCACTACAACGGCGACAGCCGCACTGCCTGCGAGCTCCTGCACCTGTTGCTGGAACAGGCGCAAAAACACTCGGTGCATCTGTTCCATTCCTGGGCTCAGCACTATGCACGGGTCATCCATCGTGCCGATGCGCCGGCGTTGTCAGGCCCGGGTGCAGGGTTGATCAAGGAAATCATGGTCACGCTGGACAGCACGTTCATCGACGACGATTTGCTGCAACGCGCCGACACCGGCGCGGCGGGCTGGAGCACGGCGGAGATTCTGCGGGCCCGGGCCGACGCGCTGCTGGCAGCCGATGGTCCGGTGAGCAACGACGCGGCCGAGAGCGTGCTGATCAGGGCACTCAATGTCGCGAAGCACCAGGGGGCCCTGGCCTGGGAATTGCGCAGCGCCACTTCGCTGGCGCGGCTTTGGCAGCGCCAGGGACGCTACCGGCAAGCCCATGAGCTGCTGGCGCCGATCTACCAGCGCTTTACCGAAGGCTATGCCACGCCGGACCTGATCGCTGTTGAGCGTCTACTCGGCGAGTTGCAGGAACACTTGTCGGCCTGATGGCGGGTGTACCTGGGCGATGTAAGTGGCGTAACGCCTTTCGAAGGTGCGCAAGGCGCCACTGAGTTCGAGTTTCTCCAGTGCATAGCGGCGGGTGGTGTTGAGAAAGCGGTAGCGCGTCAGTCCGTTGACCTGTTCGCGCGACAGCAGCGATTTGAGCGCCAGGCCTTCCATCACGTGGCGCAGGTGGGCGGGCAACAAGGTTGCGCAACTGACCACGCCCATCGCCGCTTCCAGGGTGAACGCCGACTTGAACACCGCCAGACGCTGCAGCAAGAGTTGCTCCACGGGGCTGAGCCGCTCATAACTCCAGTCCAGGGCAGCCTTCAATGTCTGGTGACGCGGCACCGCAGTGCGCCGCCCTTGGGTCAGCAGTTGAAAACAGTTGTCCAGCTGGGCTTGCAGCCCCACCAACGCCAGCGCATCAATCTGCGCCGCCGCCAGCTCTATCGCCAGGGGCAAGCCGTCGAGGCGCCGACAGATTTCGCGTACCGCCTTGAGGTCCTGTTCGCGCAGGGCAAAGCCTTGTTGGCGGGCTCGGGCACAGCTGACGAACAGTTGGACCGCCGAATAGCCCATGACCTCGTCGACACTGCCCAGCGCCGATGCTTTCGGGACCAAGAGCGGTGGCAACAGCAAGATTGATTCGCCCGTGGCCAGCAGCGGCTCGCGGCTGGTGGCAAGAATCGACAATCGGGGTGCCGCGATCAGCATTGCTTCGACCAGTGTCCGGCAGCGCTCAAGCAGGTGCTCGCAGTTATCGAGGACCAGCAGTGCATGCCATTGCCCCAGTGCATCGAGGTCGGTGCCGGTCTCCAGCTCCAGGGTGCGCATCAGATGATCGACCACTTGCGCCGGGTCATCGATCAACGCCAGATCCACCCGCCACACACCGTCACGGTAATGCTCCAGCAGCAGTTCAGCGACCCGCACGGCGACGGTGGTCTTGCCGATGCCGCAGGGCCCGACCAGGGTCATAAAGCGTCGTACCGGCAACTGCCGTACCAGACTGCCGACCACTGCATCGCGACCGGTGACCGGTGTCAGGCGCGCGGGCAGGTTGTGCTGGGGTTTATGCAGGTTTTCGAAGGCGACGGACGCGGTCGCCGCGACCTGTTGCACCGGCGCGACAAAGCTGTAACCGCGCTGGGGAATGTTGACGATGTAGGAGTGACCGTTCTGCCCGTCACGAAAAGCCCGTCGCAGCGCGGCGATGTGCACGCGCAGGTTGATTTCCTCGACCACCGACCTTGGCCAGACCTGAGCGATCAGCTCGTCTTTGCTGACCACAGAGCCGGCGTGCTCGACCAGCACCTGCAATATATCCAGGGCCCGTCCGCCCAGGCGCAACGGCCGATCGCCTTCCACGACCAGGCGCTGATTCAGATGGAACACAAAGGGGCCGAAGTGCAGCACCGATTCGCCGTTGATATCTCTGAGGCTATTCATACATCTTCACCTGCTGGAAACCTGCTCGGCACGCGAGTCCATCCAGGCTCCGTACCTTCCTTGCAATGAGTTCAGAGGTATCTTGGCAGGCCTCGATGACGGTACAACTGCCACAGGGGGAGCGTCACGGCCATTACGGTGCGCGCGACGGACACGGGCTAGCTGAACTGCTCACGGTACTGGGTCGGGGTCAGGCCAAGCTTCTCGCTGAACAGAAAACGCATGTGCCGCACGCTGCCAAAGCCACTCTTGAACGCCACGGTCTTGAGCGGCAACTCGCTGGTTTCCAGGAGGTTGCGGGCACAGTCGATGCGGGCGCTTTGCAGAAATTCCATGGGCGTCATGTTGACTTCCCGGGCAAACACCCTGGCGAAATGCCGTGGGCTCATGGTGGCCAGGCTGGCCATGCGCTCGATGCTGAAGGCTTCGTCGAGGTGTTCGAGGACATGGTTCTGCACCCGGGTGATGGCTGTTTCATGGGGGGCTACCGCCGCCATCAACGGGCTGAACTGCGCCTGACCGCCCTGGCGCTTCATCACCACCAGCAGCACTTTGGCCACGTCCTGGGCGACTTTCTTGCCATGGTCCTGGGCGACCACCGCCAGCGCCAGGTCGATGCCGGCGGTCACCCCGCCGGAGGTGATGAGGTTACGGTCCTGAACGTAGATCTGGTCAGTCTCGACAGTGGCCCTGGGGAAGCCCTTGATCAGGCGCTCGGTGTAGTGCCAGTGGGTGGTCACGCGATAGCCGTCGAGCAAACCGGCATGGCCCAGCACGAACGCCCCGGTGCAGATCGAGCCATAGGTTCGGGATCGACTGACGTTGCACTTGAGCCACTCGAGCAAGGGTGGATGTTTTTCGTTGTAGGCACCGGGGCCACCTGGCACCAGCAGCAAATCAAAGCCGTCGCAGGCCTGGTCGACAGGCATGTCGGCCTGCACCTTCACGCCGTTGGACGCCCGTAGCGCGCCGGGCTCGGTGCCAAGGGTCGTCAGCACGTAGTGGTCGTCGGGTTTGAGATAGCGATTGGCAATGGAAAACACTTCCATCGGCCCGGCCATGTCGAGCAGGAGAAAGTTGGGGAACAGCACCATTGCCACTGTTTTCATGGGTTCAATATCACTGAGATCAAAACGAAGATGGACCTGCACAACCCTTTGTGGGAGCGAGCTTGCTCACGAAACGATTTCACATTCAATCGTGAAAGTGACGGTTATACCGCCATCGTCGCAACGCCGCCCGGAGCAAGCCCGCTCCCACCGGGTTCGCGCCCGACATTAAAAAGGTGTGCTAAGCATTATGGCCAAATTCACGGCTGACGTCGGTGATAAACTTCGCAAAACTGTCAACCTGAGAGAGACAGTATTTCAATTTCCATCTACTTATTGCATCGATTAATAAACATTAACCTTCTCCTCACTCGGACGAATCAACGTCCCCACAGGAGATTTCATCATGCTGACCCTTCGCAAAGCCTCGGAACGCGGCGCCGCCAATCACGGTTGGTTGAAGTCGTTCCATACCTTCTCCTTCGCCAACTACCGCAACCCGCGGGAACAGGGTTTCTCCGACCTGTTGGTGATCAACGATGACCGCGTGGCGGCCGGCAAGGGCTTCGGCCAGCACCCGCACCGCGACATGGAGATTTTCTCCTATGTGCTCGAAGGCGCGCTGGAACACAAGGACACCCTGGGCACCGGCTCGGTGATCCGCCCCGGCGACGTGCAGTTGATGAGCGCCGGCAGCGGCGTGGCGCACAGTGAATACAATCATTCGGACAGCCGGCCCGTGCACTTTCTGCAAATCTGGATCGTGCCGGAAGTCAGCGGCGCCAAGCCACGCTACCAACAGGAGCACTTCAGCACGCAGAAAAAGCGTGGTCGCTTGCAGCTGATCATCTCCCCCGACGGCGCCAAGGGTTCGTTGAAAGTGCGTCAGGATGCGCGGGTGTACGCAGGACTGATCGATGGCAAGGAAAGCGCGACCCTGGAACTGGCCGCCAACCGCTATGCCTACGTGCACGTGGCTCGGGGCAGTGTCGAACTCAACGGCTTGTCGTTGCAGGAAGGCGATGGCGTGCGGGTTCGCGAGGAACAGCTGTTGACCCTGAGCAACGGCGTGGATGCCGAAGTCCTGGTGTTCGATCTGCGTCCGCAGGAATTGCCGGAAATCCCTTGAACATCGCCGGTATGGCCAGGGAGCTTGCTCCCTGGCCACCGTTTATTCCCCCGTCCCTGCAAACCCCGCGACAATCTCATCAATCACCGCCCGTACCCGGGCGGTATGCCGCAAGTCCGCGTGGGTTACCAGCCAGACGTCATAGGGCAGCGGCCGCGTCCGCTCCGGCCAAAGCCGGACCAGCCCGTCCCTCTCCCCCACGTACACCGGAATTTCCCCCACCCCGATTCCCGCAGCGATGGAGCGGCGGACCAACAGACTGGAGCTCAGGCTGGCGACAATCCGCCCACGCCCCAGGGGTTCGCTGACCAGGCTCATGTCTTTGCCGCCCTGCAAGTACGGCTGATACACCACCAGATCATGCCCCTCGAAGGCCGTTCCCGGTTCCGGCACGCCGTGGGCGTCCACATATTCCCGTGAGGCGAACAGGCCCACTGGCCAGCGGGCGATTCGCCGGGCAATCAGGTCGGGGTTATCCGGCCGGATGTTGCGCACGGCGATGTCGGCTTCGCGTTTGGCCAGGCTGAGGAATTGAGTCGAAGCGTCCAGTTGCACCCGTACGTCGGGATGCTGTTGATGCAGACGGGCCACGGCCGGAATCAGAAAGTCGATGGCCAGGGAGTCGGTGGTGGTGACGCGTACCGTACCGGTGAGCCGATCATCGAGGCCCTGGATCCGGCGCTCCAGTTCCAGTGCCGAAAGCTCCATTTTCTCCACCGCTCGCATGGCCGCCTCACCCACCGCTGTCAGGGCATAGCCTTCTGAGGTGCGCAGGAACAGCGTCGCGCTCAAGGACTTCTCCAGCGCCGTGATCCGCCGCCCTACGGTGGCTTGATCCACCCCCAGCACCCGCGCGGCACCGCGCAGCGTCGATTCGCGGCAGACCGCAAGAAACACCCGTGCGTCATCCCAATTCATGAGGCCTCCAGAGCGATGCATTTATGCATCGTAGCAACGTGAAATCGCAGCATTATTGCATCAAAAAATCCCGTTATGCTGGCTCCAGAGTAAACCTGAAGGACAACCCCCATGACCCGCCTTTCAACTTCCGCCGATGCACCTCGCAGCGCGATCTGGCTGCCGATCTTCGCCGGACTCTGCGCCAGCCTGGTCAGCATCGGTCTGGCGCGATTTGCCTACACGCCGTTGATCCCCTCGCTGATCCAGGCCCATTGGTTTAGCGCCACCGACGTGGTGTTCCTCGGCGCCGCCAACCTGGTGGGCTACCTGATCGGCGCGCTGATCGGCCACCCACTGGCTCGGCGCACCTCCAACAACACCGCGCTGCGGTTGATGATGCTGGCGGTGACCCTGGCGTTTTTCGCCTGTGCCTTTCCATTGTCGGTGGGCTGGTTTTTCGCCTGGCGCTTGCTGTCCGGCATTGCCGGCGGCGCGATCATGGTGCTGGTGGCGTCCACGGTGTTGCCACATGTACCGGCCTCGCGCAAAGGCCTGGCCAGCGGCGCGATCTTTCTCGGTATCGGCCTGGGCATCGCCGGCTCGGGGACGATCGTTCCGCCACTGCTGAGCCTTGGACTGCAACAAACCTGGCTCGGTCTCGGCTTGCTGGCGCTGGTCCTGACCGCTGCCAGCTGGTTTGCCTGGCCGGCCGCCACACCCCATGACGCAGCAACCGTGCCGCTCAAGACTGCGGCAACGGCGACAAACCCGAGCGTCTACCTGCTATTCGCCCAGTACGCCTTCATGGCCGCCGGGTTGGTGCCGGCCATGGTGTTCCTGGTCGATTACGTGGCCCGCGGGCTCGGTGCCGGGCAACACGTGGGCGCACTGATTTGGGTGATGTACGGCCTGGGGGCGATTGTCGGGCCGGTGAGCTACGGCTTTCTGGCCGACCAACTGGGGGCGAAGTCGGGCATTCGACTGGTGTTGTTGGTGCAAGCGATTGCCGTCGGTCTGCTGTCGATCTCCAGCGCCTTTTGGGCACTGGCCTTGCTGGCGGTGATACTCGGTTCGTTCCCGCCCGGCATCGTGCCGCTGGCCCTGGCGCGGGTTCACGAACTGATTCCCGGGCATCACCAGCAGCAGGTCGCCTGGAGTCGCGCCACCGTGTCCTTCGCCACCTTCCAGGCCATCGCCGGTTTTGCCTACTCGGCACTGTTCAACGCCAGTGGCGGTCATCATGCACTGATGTTCGTGATCGCGGCCGGGGCTATTGTTGTTGCATTGCTGTTGGAGTTGGTGGTGCGTTTACTGGGTCAACCGAATGATGGCGGCTGCATCAAACCGAGCGCTGCATGAACAACGCAAAACCCATGTGGGAGCTAGCAAGCTTCACACTGACTCAACACGTCGAACCGAAATTTTTTTGTCATCACAACAGGTATTCATCATGACCCTCCCCCAAACCATGACCCAGATTGAAATCACCCAGCCTGGTGCTCCCGAAGTCCTGCAACCGCGACAGGTGCCCTTGCCTGCCGTGGGCGCTGGTGAAGTGCTGATCCGCGTGCACGCGGCCGGGGTCAATCGCCCCGATGTGATTCAGCGCGCCGGCAAGTACCCGATGAAACCCGGCATGAGCCCGATTCCGGGGCTGGAGGTGGCCGGTGAAGTGGTCGCCATCGGTTCAGGGGTCAATGACTTCATCGTCGGCGACAAAGTCTGCGCGCTGACCAACGGTGGCGGGTATGCCCAATATTGCGCGGTCCCGGCCAGCCAGACGCTACCGATTCCCGAGGGCATGGACTGGGTGCAAGCGGCAGCGGTCCCGGAAACCTTCTTCACGGTGTGGGCCAATCTGTTCGACATGGGTGGCGCCAGCAAAGGCCAGCGAGCCCTGATTCACGGTGGCACCAGCGGCATCGGCACCACCGCGCTGATGCTGTGCCGCGAGTTCGGGGTCAAGGCATTCGCCACCGCGGGCAGCGAGGACAAGTGTGCGGCGATCCGTCAATTGGGGGCCGAAGCCATCAACTATCGTGATCAGGACTTCGTCCAGGTCATTCAGGAAAAAACCGCCGGCAAGGGGGTTAATGTCATTCTCGACATCATGGGCGGTTCGTACCTGAACCAGAACATCGCGGCATTGGGCATGGAGGGCCGACTGGTGATGCTCGGCTTTCTCGGTGGTGCTCACGCCAAGGACGTCGACCTGCTGGCGATCATGGGCAAGCGCGCGGTGATCACCGGCTCGCTGTTGCGCGCTCGCACCCGGGAAGAAAAAGCCTCGATCGCCGAACAGCTGCGCGAGTACGTCTGGCCCGTGCTGGAAGCTGGTCGTTGCCTGCCGATGATCGACAAGGTTTATGCCCTTACCGAGGCGGCACAGGCCCACACCCGGATGGAAGGTGGCGAGCACATCGGCAAGATCGTGCTGCGCGTGGACTGAAAGCAACGCAAATCCCTGTGGGCGCGTGCCTGCTCGCGAAAGCGGCCTGGCCGTTGACATGGATGTTGAATGTCACGGCCTCATCGCGAGCAAGCTCGCTCCCACAAGTCGAATTTATCCCTGCTGCCGGCACACATCTGTTAAAACGCGGGCTCCATGTCTGTGCCGGTAGATCACCCGATGTCCTCTGCTTTTCTCTCCCGCTTGCGCCCACGGTGGCTGTCGCTGCTGTGCATGGCCGCGTTGATCGTCGGCCTGCCGGTGAGTTGCGGGGCGCTCAGGTACAAAGAGCGCGAGCTGCTGTTTCGCATCGAGCCGGGCACTGCCGGCTGGTATCGCGGCCTGCCGCAGGACGTCGAGGAATTTGATATCAAGCCCGCCAGCTTCAAGGCCGGGCAGAACCTGCATGCCTGGTGGTGGCCGGCGGCGCGCCGCGATGCGCCGGCGATCCTCTACCTGCACGGCGTGCGCTGGAACCTCACCGGCCAGGCGTTTCGCATCGAGCAATTGCGCGCCATGGGTTACTCGGTGCTGGCTATCGATTACCGGGGGTTCGGCCAGAGCCACGGTGACCTGCCGTCGGAGGCCAGCGTTTACGAAGACGCCCGAGCCGCCTGGGAGCGTTTCACCGCGATGCAACCGGACCCGGGCAAGCGTTTGATCTACGGTCATTCCCTGGGCGGCGCGGTGGCCATCGACCTCGCGGCAGATTTGGCTGCGCAAGCGAAACAGCAGCACATTCCGGTACCGGTACGCGGCCTGGTGATCGAGTCGACCTTCACCTCGCTGGGCGATGCCGTGGCAGAAGTCGCCGACAATAATTTGCCAGTCCACTGGCTGCCCGTGCGCTGGCTGCTGTCGCAAAAGTTC
Source organism: Pseudomonas moorei (assembly GCF_008801475.1). GTDB lineage: Bacteria > Pseudomonadota > Gammaproteobacteria > Pseudomonadales > Pseudomonadaceae > Aquipseudomonas > Aquipseudomonas moorei. The sequence continues at coordinate 151,014 of NZ_VZPP01000006.1, forward strand.
GACTCCATCGACAAGATCGTCGACATCGACATGCCGTTGCTGGTGGTCCATGGCCTGGCCGACCCGTTCATGCCGTCGCGATTCAGCCAGCAGCTGTTCAATGCCGCCAATCAACCCAAGCGTTTGTTGCTGATTCCTGGCGGTACGCACAACAACAGCATGAGCCTGGGGGGTAGCCAGTATCGCCAGGCACTCGACGGCTTGATGAGGGCCAGCTAGGCCGGTCATGCAGCCGGCAAAGCTCTATTCGAACTCGCTTTGCCGGGCTTGATCAACGAATCAGACCTGAATGTGCAGCCCCTGCTTCTTCTCGATCGGTTCCTCTTTGGCTTTTTTATATAGCTGATCCAGCCAGGAGTCCGTTGATCTCAGGTCCAGCGCGCCTTTGTTCAATAACAATCCATAGTCAATCAACCTGTGGAAGTTGGTCAGGTCCAGCGTCACCTTGCCCTCGAACTGTTTTTTATCCAGCTGGACCAGCTCGATCACCGCTTTGGCGTGATTGAAACTCAAGGACTGGAGGTCCTTTCTCTCGTTTAACAGGGTATTCAACGTGTCCTGTTCCCAGGCCGTCAGCATGTTTGGCGGCGCAGTGACTTGCAACTGCCCGTCTTCGGCCACCGTGTAGCCGAATGCTTTGTCCGCCAACTTGGGCCATAGGCTGTGCAGATTTGCTTTGAAGTCGGTGTATATACCGTCAATTGTTTTGAGCGCATCCGCTGCGCGGCATTCTTTTGCCCAAAGGATTGTAAATCTAAAGCTATCAATCCGAGTGTATAGGCCAACGTACCCGGCACCTAAAGGGGACTTTTCAATAAAGTCCTCTACCGCTTCCAAGTCATCCATGGTGAGGCCTGTAACAGCAGGAGCCTGGAGTTTCTCGATGGCCAACCTCACCCTCTCTTCAATCACCGGCTTTTCTACTGAGTCTGGTTGATTTTGCTCAGTGCTTGCCTTCACCCTTTTCGGGCAGGGCATTTGAAAAGATGCAGCGGTATTTATATTCATATCAACTACTCCTCATGGGGATTCCATGTTGCATAACGGCCAGAACGGGAAATGGGTGACCTGATAAACGCGTAGGAAAAATCCGAAAAAGGAGTAGGTATTTTCTATCAGCTCGTTGCTGATCAAGATAAAAGCCTGCTGTAACGCCAGCGATAAATATGTACCGCCTTTTACAAAGAGGAGAACGTTCAAATACAGATGCCTGCTTGGGCACAACTGCTTCAGAACTTTTACTTCTGGCATCTGATTAAATTACGAGAACGTCATCATGTGGATTACTTGCTTTAAAAATATCGGGATACGCTCGGTATTGTTGTTTTGGGGAATATTCCTGGCGGCCGGCATGGCACCGGCGATGTCTTTTTTGAGCGCCTCGGCTATTCCGGACATCGCCTCTAAAATTCCGACGGCGACAACGGCACTGCCCGACAAATTGAACACCTTGGAAGACAGTCTGGCTGACGAAACAGATGTGAAGCATTACAGCTTCACGGCGGTTCGGGGGCAAAACGTGTGGATTCATGCAAAAGAGCGCAAAGGTTCACTACTCACTCTGGAATACAATCTCAATGGCACTTGGCTCACTTTTCCTTGGGGAGAACACTTGACGGTATCCGACTTACAACCGAATCAGGAGATTCAGGTTCGCATTTCGAAGACACCCTCCGCCCCTTTCGTGCTGGGCAGCACCTACAAAATTGAATTTGGTTCAGCACCCTATTACGCCGACAGTCGCGTCCGCGGCGACGCCGGTGAGCTGCCGCTCTACTGGGCAACCACCCAGGCCTATAAAATCTTGAACTGGTCGGTCCGATTGGCGGATTCGACAGGGCATTCGCTCGAAGGCGCTACGGCGACTTTGAAATTGAACAAGGGAGCGGGCGAGATCGACTTTCCTCTTATAACGGACAGCACAGGCAGTGCGACGCAAGACATTGAGTTGGGTAGCTGTCATGGCCGTCTTAAATCTGCCCCGTTCTGGACCCGCAGTGGCAAGTATTACTATCAGTGGGACGCTGAATACAACCTGGGGTATTGGCTGATCCAGATTCAAGGAAAAGAAGCTTCAGGGGTGGGAGGCCCTAACGTGCCGAACGTTTCATTCGCGCAGATCTGTTATCAACGGATGTTGCGTAACCAGGCATGAGAATTCCGAACAATGAAGCAGGTATTTATAGTTAGCTGTTACTGCAAAACATTCATGACTCAGCGATAACCCCGCGCCTGCAAGTCAAACAACTGCGCATAGCGCCCGCCACCCGCCAGCAGTTGCTCATGATCGCCACGTTCAAGGATCTTCCCCTGATCGAGGACGATGATGTGATCGGCGTTACGCACACTGGAAAAACGGTGGGAAATCAACAAGGTCATGCGGCCCTGGGTGTGCTGGCTGAAATGCTCGAACACCGCGGCTTCCGCCGCCGGATCGAGCGCCGAGGTCGGCTCGTCCAGAATCAGGATATCGGCATCGCGGCGCATGTACGCGCGGGACAAGGCGATCTTCTGCCACTGCCCGCCGGACAGCTCCTGGCCACCGGCAAACCAGCGCCCCAGTTGTGTGGCATAGCCGCGATCCAGGCGCTCGATAAAGGGCGCGGCCATGCCCTCGGCAGCGGCCTCCTGCCAGCGCTGTTGATCGTTGAAGGCCAGGGTGTCGCCCACGCCGATGTTCTCGCCGACGGAGAACTGGTAGCGAATGTAATCCTGGAAAATCACGCCAATGCGCCGACGCAATGCGTCTTCCTCCCAGGTCTGCAAATCGCTACCGTCGAGCAGAATGCGCCCCTGGTCGGGCCGGTATAAGCGGGTCAGCAGTTTGATCAGGGTGGTCTTGCCCGAGCCATTCTCCCCCACCAGCGCCAGGCTATGGCCAGGGACAAGGTGCAGATCAATGCCTTCCAGCGCAGCGCGACTGGCGCCCGGGTAACGAAACCCGACATTCTCGAAACGCAAGCCATCGCCGGGCACCGCGCCAACGGTGAGGTGGCCGGTATCCGCCACCACCGGTTCGGCCAGGTACTCGTAGAGGCTGGAGAGATAGAGGCCATCTTCGTACAGCCCGCTGATAGCGCTCAGGCTGCTGCTCACCGCCGTCTGCCCCTGCTTGAACAACACCAGGTACATGGTCATCTGCCCGAGGCTGATACTGCCGTGCACCGTGTCGACCACCACCCAGGCATACGCCAGATAAAACGCCCCGGTGCCCAGTAAACCGAGGACGAATCCCCAACCGTCACGGCGCAGGGTCAGGCGCCGGTCTTCGGCGTAGAGACGGGCGAAGGTATCGCGGTAGCGCTGCAACAACAGCGGCGCGAAACCGAACAGTTTGACCTCCTTGATGTAGCCCTCGTGGGAGAGCAGCGTCTCGATGTAGTTCTGTTGCCGGCTCTCTGGCGCACGGCGGGTAAACAGGCGGAAGGCGTCTCCGGAAAAATGCGCCTCGGCAAAAAACACCGGCAATGCCCCCACCACCAACAGCACCAGCGCCCACGGCGAAAAATGCACCAGCAGCACACCGAAGCTGGTCAGCAGGATCAGGTTCTGGATCAACCCCAACGACTTCATCACCAGCGCCAGCGGCCGGGTCGAGGCTTCGCGGCGCACCCGTACCAGCTTGTCGTAGAACTCGGAATTCTCGAACTGCACCAGTGACAAGGTCTGGGCCTTTTCCAGAATCATCGTGTTGACCTTCTGCCCCAATTGCACACGCAACAGCGACTGCTGGACCGACAGCGCACGCTGGGTGGCGGACAGCAATGCCAACACACCCGCCTCCATCAGCACATAACGCACCACCGGCCACAGCGGCGCACTGCCCTGTTGCGCATGCAACTGCATGGCGAACACTACGGCGTCGACGATGCGCTGCCCCAGCCAGGCCGCCAGTGCCGGAAGAACGCCGGCAATCAGCGTCGCCAGCACCAGGCCGAGAAACAACCCGCGTGAGGTGCCCCAGACCAGCAGCAGGGCACGTCGGGCCTGGTCGACTAGCGAGGTGAAGCGTTCAAGAACAGGACTCACGCCCCCAGCTCCGCCACCACGTCAGCTCTTTCTCCCTGATACCGCGCCCGATAGCGTCCCGGACTTTCACCCGTCCATTTCTTGAACGCGCGGTGGAACGCACTGGGTTCCTGAAAGCCCAACTGCTCGGCGATGTCACTGATGCTCGCCCGGCTTTCACGCAATTGCTCGAATGCCACGGCACGCCGTACTTCGTCCTTGATCTCTTGATAGGAACAGCCTTCACGCTCGAGTTTCCGGCGGAAGGTGCTGGGGCTCAAATGCTGCTCGAGGGCGAAGGCCTGCAGGGTCGGCCAATCACTGTAGTGACTGGAGCGCAAGCGCTGATGCACCTGGGACGCCAGGCCATGCTGGTTGCGGAAGCGGATCACCAGCCACTGCGGCGCGGTACGCAGGAACACTTTGAGCGACGCCAGGTCCTGAACCACCGGCAGACGCAGGTAGTGACTGGCGAACTCGATTTCGGTGCGCTCGGCGCCAAAGGTCAGATTGGGTCCCCAGAGCAGGCGGTCGTCGCTCAGTGACAGGCGCGCGTGGCGAAAGTCGGCGCGGTCGATCGGAATGCGCCGGCCACCGAGCCAGCACAGCAGGCTGATCATCAGCACCAGAAAGGTTTCTTCGCCGAAGCGGCTGGCCTCTTCGTTGGCCGAATGGCTGTCGAGGCTGATGACGGCACGCTTGCCGCGCACCGTCAGGGTGCCGCGAAAGTCGCAGAGGAACAGCGCGAAATTCGCCAGGCACTGGCGCATGGCCTTGTGCAGATCGGGCTCCTGAATCAACGCCCGGCAAATCAGAGCGAATGCCCCCGGTGGCATGCCGTGGGCGTCGAGCCCGAAGAACTCATCGTTCAGTTCGCGGATCTGGATCAGCCACAACGCCGCAAATGCATTGGCCGGCACCCGCGCCGTGGGTTGCCCGATCACCGCCGGATCGATGCCCGCCTGTTCGAGCACGGCCTGCACTCGCTGCGCATCGTCGCCCATCCCGTGGAGCATTGCCTGCACGAAGTAGGCGGCCACCGAGTCCTTTTCCCGCATGTGAACGCTTCTCTCCCCATCACCCGAAATGGCAAAAAACACCAGCGCCGTTGAACAGTTTCGGCATAGGACAACCGCCCTGCCAGCTCTAGACTCGCTGCCAATAGTACGCCTTCGGCCGTGACCGCGGCCAAGGTATTGCAAGGTTTGACCGGAAGGACGGCAAGATGAATCTGCAAAACATTGGCGTGATTGGCGCAGGCACCATGGGCAACGGCATTGCGCAAGTCTGCGCCCTGGCCGGTTTCAGCGTGACCTTGATCGATATCTCCGAGAACGCGCTGCAAAAAGCGCTCGCGACCGTTGGCAAAAATCTCGATCGGCAAATCGCCAAAGAAACCCTGACGCCCGAGCAAAAACTCGCCGCCCTCGACAAGATCCGTACCAGCACCGATTACGCCAGCCTGCAAGGCGCACAACTGGTGATCGAAGCGGCTACCGAGAACCTCGATCTTAAACTGCGTGTGCTGCAACAGATCGCGGCCCAGGTCAGCACCGACTGTGTAATCGCTTCCAACACCTCGTCGCTGTCGATCACCCAACTCGCCGCCAGCGTCAGCCAGCCTGAGCGTTTCATCGGCCTGCACTTCTTCAATCCGGTGCCGGTGATGGGGCTGATCGAAGTGATTCGCGGCCTGCAAACCAGCGACGCCACCCACGCCCTGGCACTGGAGATGGCGACCAGGCTTGGCAAAACCGCGATCACCGCCGGCAACCGTCCGGGGTTTGTGGTTAACCGGATTTTGGTGCCGATGATCAACGAAGCCATCCTGGTGCTTCAGGAAGGCCTGGCCAGCGCCGAAGACATCGATGCCGGCATGCGCCTGGGTTGCAACCAGCCCATCGGCCCGTTGGCCCTGGCGGACCTGATCGGCCTGGACACCCTGCTGGCGATCATGGAGGCCTTCTACGAGGGCTTCAACGATAGCAAGTACCGCCCGGCGCCACTGCTCAAGGAAATGGTCGCCGCCGGTTACCTGGGACGCAAGACGGGGCGTGGCTTCCATGCCTATGCCTGAGCGTTGCTCGCGTTTCGCCGAATACCGGGACAAGGTGCTGGAGCTGTTTGCCAGCAAAGGTTTCGGTCAGGTCGGCATGCGTGAGCTCGCCACGTGCCTGGGGTTGTCCCCGGGCTCGTTGTATCACCATTACCCGAGCAAACAGCACTTGCTGCTCGATTTGATCGAGGAGTTCTACGAAGAGCTGTTGGCCACCCTCGGGCGCATCGAGAAAAAGGCCCCGAACAAACGCGATCGACTGAACAACCTGATCCGCGCGCACCTGAATCTGCATCGCGACATGCCATGGCATTTCCGTCTGGTCGAGCGCGACAGCGGTTGCCTGAACGAAGAGCAACAGGTTCGGGTTCAGCAACTGCGCGAGCAGTACGAGCGCAGGTTACTGCTGATGCTCGGTGCCCGCTCGCGGTTCAGTGAGTCGGGCCAGTTGGCGGCCGGTCACGCCATTGCTGCGCTGCTCAACAGTGCTCCGACCTGGTTGACCGCTCACGCCCTCGATGAGCATGAGCACCACGAGTTGCTCGAAAGCATGGTCAGCGGTGCCATTGAACGCCTGCTGGCGCCACGCCGTGCAAACGAGGCAATAAGCCTGGCCTCCTCTATCGAGAAAACATCTAAAAAAACCCAGGCTCCCACGCCGATTTAGCGCTTTGCTTGCCGGGTCAATGCCATCGGAATTTTGCCGTCGAACCCTTCGTCCAATCCGATGCACACCTTCAATGACCGGGAGCCGAACCATGAAAATCAATCCCTACCTCATCTTCAATGGCGACTGCAAAACCGCATTCACCTTCTACGCCCAAAGCCTGCAGGGCCGAATCGAAGCCATGACGACTTTCGGTGAAACCCCTGTCGGCGAGCAGATGCCCAAAGACCTGCACAACCTGATCATTCACACCCGCCTGCTGGTGGGCGATCAAGTGCTCATGGGCTCGGACACCACGCCCGACCGCCCGGTGGACGACATGAGCGGTTGCTCGATTTCCCTCAACGTCGACAGCATCGCCGAGGCCGAGCGGGTCTTCACTGCACTGTCGGAAGGCGGCAGCGTGCAAATGCCCTTGGACACCACGTTTTGGGCGGCACGTTTTGGCATGCTGGTAGACCGTTTTGGCGTGTCGTGGATGGTCAACTGCGAAAAGGATCAGTGAGAAAGTCCTGCTGATCGGCGATGTTCAAGGCATGAAAAAGCCCAACCTTGAGAGGTTGGGCTTGCTGGCAACTCTCGGGCCGTCTGCTACCGTCAAATAGTCACCCGCATAGCAGCGACCTTTCGGAGGATCCCCTATGCCAGTCCATGACCTGTCATGGTCCACCCGATTGAAACTGTCGCTTCTGGCTGGCGGGCTGACCGCCACCCTGCTGGTTCTCAGCGGGTGCGCAACCGTCGACGCCCAGACGACCGCTTATGTCGGAGTCGAGCATCCTGCGCCAACGCTGCCCAGTGAAGTGGTCGTACTGCGTACCGAGCCGCTGCGCCCACATGTTCGATTGGGTGAAATATTGATCGACGCCAGCGTCGATCCCGCACCGCCCATCACCCAGGTAGAAGAAAAACTGCGGGATGAGGCGGCCAAGCTCGGTGGCGATGCGGTGGTGGTGGTCTATGACCATATTCAAGCGGTGGGGGCTTATGTCAACGGGCCGCTATGGGCCCGGGATGTAAAGACCATTGAGGGGCGCAAGCTTAAAGGGATCGTCATCAAGTACCGATAGCGTGGTCCTGCGTCGAATGCCCGGGACACAACCTTTCGTCGTAAATGAAAACGCAGCGACCCCCCAAGCCCCATGTCTGGCTTAGGGTTTGCACAGGCCCGACGTAGCGCCCCAGAACGACATAATTCTGACGCGGCTGCGCCTCAATTCAACGCTTAAGGACTCCAGCGATACGCTTGGTCAGTCACCGGAGATGTAACGTGTCTACTCTCAATGAAATCGCAGCGAACCACGCGAGAATGGCCAAGGCAAAGGAGGAAGAGACGACCGCGCTGAGTGAGCGAACGCTTCATGTGGTGGGCAGTATCGAAATCCCGTGCAAAGATGCGCAACAGCATGTCTCGCTGCACCTTATTGCAGGCGTACAGGAGAGCAACCTCGGTCAGGTGGTGGGTTACTCACTCTAACCGCACTTGACAGTGCGCCCCCTGTGGACCTGTCGCCCGCCTGACCGTGAACGTACTTCAACCTGCGCCATACTCAGGCGCTGGCCAAAGGCAGAACAAAGCTGATCGCCTCACCAACTCCCAAAAGCCCGGTCGACGCCGGGCTTTTCTTTTCCTTCACTTTCTCCGCCTGCGCCACCCTCGCCTGCTGCTACGCTCACATAGCGCCCCTGAAGCAGCTAACGTCACTGCCGGGCCGCCAGGAGCCCAAAATGAAAGGCGCATTTGTAACACTCATAGCCCTGCTCACTTGCTCATCGGCAATAGCCTCGACACCCGATGGAGAAATGCTTTTCCAGGAAAACTGCAGTGTCTGTCACGGCGCTCGAGGGATGGGAAGCTCAGCCCCCAGGCTGGCCGGAGATGCCAGTGAATGGAAATCAAAGGTCTTCGAGCGAGCGGTACTGAGCGGGATCGACGACCATGGAAAACCCTTGAAAGCGCCAATGCCGCATTGGGCTGGAACGAGTTTCAAATCTGACAATGGTGCAATGCCCAGCAAGCTTGAAGTTGATGCAATACAAAAGTACCTGCATAAGCAAAAGTAGTGCATCGGGTCAGGCGGGGTGCCATGGGTGCCAGTACCCTCTCATGAGCAGAACGTTGAGGAGAAGCCCGGCGCAGCGCCTGGCTTTTGTTTCCCCTCCGCCACACCGCACTAGAAGGATGCATCCAGCCCAATATCGGGCTTTTCCGTATCTGCGACATCCTTTTCACCATTCACTCACACTTCAAGGCGCAGATTATCCCTGCTCCTTAGAAGATTCCCATTTGGTCCGCCCGCATGCGGGCCATTTTTTTGTTCGTTATTTGGCGATGTAGCCTTTCGATAGACATCAAGAGGAGATCGCCCCGGGCATCAGGGCAGGGACATACCGTTGCACCGCGCGTGTTTTTAAGTGTTATCGCTGAGATGCATCCCGGTCATTCCACAGATTCGTCGGAACACATACGGCTCCATCCAACAACAACCTTGCCGTTCGCATCAGCCCGCAACTGACCAACTGACCATTGTGCAGGCGCAGTTCCACGGTGAACTCGCCCATCGAGTGTTCAACCGAAACCTGCTTTACGTCCCCGTCTTTCACAATGGCCAGACGCATAGCCACACTGCCCTCGATCAAGCAGGCAGCGGCAACACTGACCGCACCGAATACCCCGATGCTGGTATGGCAACGATGAGGGATGAATGTACGGGTGCTGAGCGCCCCACCGGCTTGTGCCGGTGCAATCAGGCACATTTTTGGCACGTTGCGCTGTCTCACATCGCCGAGGTTCATGCGTGGGCCGGCCTGCAGGCGGATCGATTCAAGGCGGCCTTTCAACTCAGTATTGGCATCCAGTTGTGCCGGACTCTCATAGCCGCTCAGAGCGAGGTCTTCGGCTCGGATCAGCACCACTGGCATGCCATTGTCCACGCAAGTGACTTCAACGCCGTCGAACAGATCCACTGCGTTGCCAGTCGGCAACAAAGCACCGCAACTGGAGCCGGCGACATCCTCGAACTCCACGATCAATGACGCACCACCGCCGGGAACTCCGTCGATTCGCGCATCACCGGTATAGCAAACTGCACCATTGGGGGTAGGCACATGCGCAATCGCAATCTGCCCAGTGTTCTCCATGAAGATACGTACCGGGGTCACATCCCCCGTCACGTCCAGCAGTCCACGTTCGATGGCGAACGGGCCGACACCGGCGAGGATGTTGCCGCAGTTCTGGCCGTAATCGACTCGCGGCTCCTCCACCAACACCTGGGCGAAGAGGTAATCAACATCAGCTTCGGCACGCGTGGACGGCTTGATGATTGCTACCTTACTGGTCAGCGAGTCGCCGCCACCGATGCCATCGATTTGACGCGCATCTGGCGAGCCCATGACAGCGAGCAAGACGCGGTCTCGCAATGCCGACTCCTCTGGCAAGTCCTGAGCAAGGAAATAAGCCCCTTTCGACGTCCCACCGCGCATCAACAGGCAAGGAATGCGTGTCTGGCTCATGCTCAATCTCCGAGATCGTCAAGACTGTCGACGTAGCGCAAGCCTTTTTCAGCGAGGCGTGCACGCATGTTGTAGATGTCCAGCCCCAATTCGCCCTTCGCCAGGCGCAAGGCCTTTTGCTCTTCCAGATCGGCACGCGCTCGACTAGCTTCGACAACCTGGAGCACTTCGCCGCGACGCACGATAACCACACCATCGTCATCGGCTACCACCACGTCACCCGGGTTAACCAACTGACCGCCGCATACCAGTGGCAGGTTGACCGAACCAAGGGTCTCCTTGATCGTGCCCTGAGCACTGATGGCGCGAGACCAAACCGGGAACCCCATCTCGCGCAGCGTGTGGGTATCACGCACGCCGGCATCGATCACCAGGGCGCGCACGCCGTGAGCCTTGAGCGAAGTGGCGAGCAGGTCGCCGAAGTAGCCGTCGGTGCATGGCGAACTGGGGGCGACCACCAGGATATCGCCGGGGCGGCACTGCTCCACCGCCACATGGAACATCCAGTTGTCGCCCGGTGCCACCAGCACCGTGACCGCCGAGCCACTGATCACTGTGCCTCGTTGTATGGGGGCGATCGATGACGTCAGCAGGCCTTTTCGCCCCTGAGACTCGTGGACGGTCGCGACACCGAAGCGCCGCAATTCATCGACCAACACCTGCTCGGCCCTGGCGATGTTGCGCACGACAACACCGGTTTTTCCGATCAACTCGCTCATGCCAGATTCTCCGTCACGCGCGGGAAGATGCTCTGGTAGCCCTCGCCATAAATGATGTCGCGGCTGGAGGTGATCCCGACGTTGCGCTTGGCTTGCACACCACGCTGCAGGGCAACGCGCGTGTAGTACTCCCAGAGGTGTTCCTGACCGGCCATGCACTGGATGGCGGCGTACTTTTTGTCCCAGACCGAGGTGATGTCCAGCAACACGTCAGGGCGCCATTCGCATTGCTCGGGCTGGTGAGGTTCGAAGCTGTAGACCGGTGGTGCGCCGACGATTTTCTCGCCCGGTTTGTAGCCTTCGGCCTGGGCGATGATGCGTGCCTCTTGCGTCAGGTTCATGGCCAACGGGTGATCGTAGTTATAGGGATCTTTCAGCGAGTGGCTCAACACGAATTCGGGCTGAACCCGGCGGAACACATCGGCCAGGCGAAACAGGGTTTCCTTGTCGGCACGCATCGGGTAGTCGCCGATATCGAAAAACTCGACACTGGCACCCAGGATATCGGCGGCGGCTTGGGCCTCTTCGCGGCGAGCGCTTTTGACTTTGTCTTCGCTCATCTCGCCCTTGCGCCACAGCTTGGCGGACTCACCGCGTTCGCCGAAGGACAGGCAGACGATGTGCACGTTGTAACCCTGTTGTGCATGTAGCGCGATGGCACCACCGGCACGCCAGACGAAATCGGCAGAGTGTGCGCTGACGACCAGCGCGTTTTTTGGTGACTCGATCATTGCGAATGCTCCTTGTGCGTTTCGAAAGAGCATCGCATCGGCCACTACCGACGGAGTAATGCGTTGCAGTGTTGGAGGTATGCGTTTTTTTTATTGCCGAACCTTCAAGGCGGCGGCATAGTCCGGTTCAAACAGAGCGTTGCCGAGCCAGAACCCTATGGAATCCAGTGAACTGCCCAGCCTGATGCACGTGCGCGCCTTCGTCCGGGTAGCTGATCACGGCAGCGTTTCGAAGGCTTCTGTAGCCCTGTTCCGGGCACAGTCTGTGGTCACCCGTTCTATTTCAGAACTGGAAACCCGACTGGGCGTACCGTTGTTCGAGCGGCACGCCAACGGCATGCGACTGACAGATTTTGGTGCACGCCTGTTGCCTCGGGCACGTCGCACATTGGCTGAGCTGGAGACTGTGCCGGGTCTATTGGGTGGAGCGGACAAGCAAGCTGTCGAACCGCTTTATTTGTTCCAGGTAAGACGCCTGCAAGTGTTCGTCAAACTGTGCGAGACGCACCACATGCAGACTGTGGCCAGTCTGTTCGGCCTGAGCCAACCCGCCGTCAGCTCGACTCTGAAGGTATTGGAAAGTGGCTGTGGTCGGCCGCTGTTCGAGCGCACGCCTCGCGGATTGCAGCCGACACGTGTCAGCCATGAAATCCTCTTTCCGATCCGTCGGGCACTGAACGAGTTGCGTCACATCGAAACAGACATAACGGCCTTGCGCGGGGCATTGCAGGGCGTGGTGCATGTCGGTGCCCTGCCCTTGGGTCGCACCCGCATATTGCCCGAGGCCATTGTGCGCATGATGGCCGAACACCCGGCGATCCAGGTCATCACCAATGAAAGCCCGTTTGATCTGCTGGCGACTGAACTTCGCGCCGGCGATGTCGATTTCATTTTTGGCGCCCTGCGCCCGGAGGCCTACGCCAGTGATCTGGCCGGCGAGGCGTTGCTCAAGGAAGATATGGTGGTTGTGGCGCGGCGCGATCACCCGCTCTATTCGAAACATGCGCTGCACGATGAGCTAAGCACTGCCCGCTGGGTACTGCCTCGCGCCGGATCACCCGCCCGGCAGATGCTCGACGAGTGTTTCACCCGGTTCGGTATTGCACCGCCCCGGCCGGTGGTGGAAAGCGCCGACATGGCGATCATTCGCGGCCTGTTGTTACGCTCGGACATGCTCGCCGCAGTGTCTGCCCACCAATTGGAACAGGAGATCGCCTCCGGTGAGCTGTGCATTCTGCCACTGGAGCTGAAACAGACCACCCGTGCCATCGGTCTGACTTATCGCAACGGCTGCCTGCACTCCCCGGTGGCTCAAGCCCTGATGGACATGATTCGCCGGGTCATCCGCGAGCAGGCAGCCGAAACGTCGATATCTAGAACAAGCCAAGCGGATAGCTGACGATCAGCCTGTTCTCATCAAACTCATTGCTGCTGTAGTCCCGACGGATGCTGGAGTTGCGCAGGCGCAGGTTGAGGCTCTTGAAAGTGCCGCTCTGCACCGTATACGCCAACTCCGACTCACGCCCCCACTCCTTGCCATCGGTAATGCTGCCGGTGTGCACGTTGTCCCCGCTGATGTAGCGGTTCATCAAGGTCAGGCCCGGGATGCCGAGGGCAACGAAATTGTAGTCGTGGCGCAGTTGCCAGGATTTCTCCCGGGCGTTGTCATAACTGTTGTTGTAGCTGTCGTTGGCCAGGGTACCGCCGCTGGTGCCGTTGACCCGCATCCATGCGTTGTCGCCAGTGAGCTTTTGCAGGCCGACGTAGAAGGTATTGCCGCCATACTTGGCCGAGAGCAGCGCCGAGGCGGTGCGGTTATCCAGGTCGCCGGCGCGGGCACTGCCGTCCTCCCGCCCCCAGAAGTAACCCAGGTTTGCCCCCAGCGTCCAGGCGCCGAGCGGCTGACTGTGTACCAGTTGCAGATACTGTTGCTGATAGATGTCCTTGAGCTCGGCATTCCACAGGCCGATCATGGTGCGCTTGTCGTTGAAGCTGTATTCACCGCCGACGAAGTTGAAGCGATCGGACGTGAACGCGGTTTTCCCCTGCATGAACATGTCGTCCATGCTTGAATCGTTGCGTGGGCTGTTCTGCCGGAACTGACCGCCGTACAGGGTCAGGCCATCGATATCCTGCGAGGTGATCTGGCCGCCACGGAAGGTTTGCGGCAGCGAACGGCCATCGTCGGAACGCAGGATCGGCAATACCGGCATCCACTCACCGATCTTCAGTTCGGTTTTGCCCACTTTCATTTTCCCGGCGACCGCCAGGCGGCCAAAATCATCGGCAGGACGCCCATCGCTATCGAGTGGCAATAGCTGCGTACCACCAGTGCCCTGCCCGCCATCAAGCTTGACCGAATAGAGTCCCAACACATCCACGCCAAATCCCACCGTGCCCTGGGTGAAACCGGAACGAGCATCGAGGATAAAGCTCTGCGTCCACTCTTCGGCCTTGCCTTGCGGGTAAGCCGGATTGGTAAAGTTGCGGTTGATGTAGAAATTACGCAGGTTCAGGTTGACGCTGGCATCCTCGTCGAAACCGGCCGCCGATGCGAACTGAGGGAGTACGCACATGACAGCCAACGTGCTGACGATTCGATGACTTACGGTGTTTTTCATTGTTATTGTTTTCCGATTTTTGGGTAAAGAAATGCCCTGCGCCCGTCAGTGCCGGGCACAGTGAGGTCAATGAGAAATGGCTGAAGGCGACTGCGGGGAGTCGCCGCTAAATGAAGGAACGCCAGGCCTTGATCATCAGCGAGGCGCTTTACCCGCCACCGAGTACAGCACCTGCTGGTTTCGGGTTTTCATGAATTCGTCCAGGCTCTGCCCACGCATGGCCGCGTAGACCTGCAGATTTGGAATGCCGAGCACAGCAGCAAGTTTTTCCAGCACGAAGAAAATCGCCCCGTACTGGATCAGACCGCGCCAGTCACGACGTCGCAGCAGATCGCATTCCTCTTCGCTCAAGCCAACTTCCTCGTACAGCGCCTCCGGTGCATCAAGAAATCGTTGGCGCCATTGCGGCTCGATCATCCGGTGCAGGAACTTGTTCAGGCGATAGCCCTTGGCGCTGCGCTCCAGGGTGAACGGATAGGTGCCTTGCAGTTTTTCGATACCAGCCAACTGATGCTGCATGTGCTGCAAGTGGCGCGCGTTAACGTCGGCGGGTACCGCACGGTCCTGATTTTCCAGCAACAGGGTAGCGATACCGGTCATGGACGGCAGGTAGTAGTCCTGATGCAGGTTCTTCACCGTGGCCGACAGTGCACCGCGCATGATCAGCCAGCTGATGACTTCAGAACCTTCCATTCCGCCAAGGGTGGCGTATTCGGCGTGGGTCATCTCCGTCAGGCGCACCGGGTCGTTAACCAGCAGATCAATGAATTGCTCATCCCACTGCGGGTTGTTGAAACCACAGCGCTCGCCATGTACCTGATGGGACACGCCTCCGGTGGCGACGATGGCCACCTTTAAATCTTCGGGATAGCTTTCAATCGCACGGCGCAAGGCCTGGCCTAGCTTGTAGCAGCGCAGGGCACTGGGGATCGGGAACTGCAAAACGCCAACCTGCAGCGGCACGATTTCTACCGGCCAGTCAGGTTCGCACGGCAACAGTGCAGACATCGGTGAAAAGAAGCCATGATCCAGTGGCTTGTCACGGAAGAAACTCATGTCGAACTCATCGGCCATCAGACTTTGGCCAATGTGCCGCGACAGCGCCGCATGTCCGCCAACCGCGGGCAGCAAGCGCGGATTACCGCCCTCGTCCGCCACCTCGTAACGCTCATCGACCCCCAGAGAGAATGCACCGTAGTGATCGAAGAAAAACGACGTCACGTGGTCGTTGAAGATGTAGAACAACACATCCGGTTGTTGCTCCTTCAACCAGACCTTGATCGGTTCGAAGCCGTCGAAGATCGGCGCCCAGGCGGCCTCATTCTGTTTATCGTGATCGACGGCGAAGCCGATGGTGGGTGTGTGGGATACCGCGAGGCCACCGATGATGCGTGCCATGATGAGTTCCTTTGTCCGAAAAAGATTATTGCGCCAGCAGGGTCCGGTTGACCCGGCTCCGTGCATGACCGTTGGCCAGGATCGCCAACGCGGCGATGAAGGCAGGCACGCTCAACAGGGCGAACAGCAATGGCAGGCCCAAGCCGAGGCTGAGCACCGCACCACCGATGAGAGAACCAAAGATAGCGCCGAAACGTCCGATACCGAGCATCCAGCTCACGCCCGTGGCACGGAAATCAGTCGGGTAATAGCCAGGCGCAAAAGCATTTAGGCCAGTTTGCGCACCGCTCATGCAGAACCCTGCGGCAATGACACCAACCGCCAGCAGACTCGACTCGAGGCTGAACGCCCCCAGCAGCAAGATAAAGACGCCGCCCAGCGCATAGGAAGTCGCAATGACGCCATTGGGATTACGTCGGTCCATGATCCAACCCACCACGATCGCCCCTACCGTACCGCCGATCTGGAACAGGCCTGTGATGGTGGCTGCACGCTCGATGGACAGGCCGCCATCACGCAACAGCGTCGGCATCCAGCCCATGGTCAGGTAGATCACCAGCAGGCCCATGAAATAGGTCAACCAGAGTGCAAGCGTGCCGTTGCGATAACGCTCGCTGAATAGCATGCGCACCGGCGCCTTATGCTGGGCCTGGGGTTCGGCGAGGGTGAAATTTGTGGTGGCCGAGAATTTGCCACCCAGCTTGTTCAGCACTTTGGCGATCTGGGCGGCAGGTGCATTGCGGGCCGCCAGGAAACGTGCGGATTCTGGCAGCAACAACCAGAGCAAAGGCAGCAATACCAGTGGCAGGATGCCGCCGACCAGCAACACCGATTGCCAACCGTGCAGAGGAATCAACCAGGCGGCCAACAATCCGCCCAGCCCCGAGCCCATGTTGAAACCGGTGAACATGATGGTAATGAACAGCGAACGATTGCGTTCTGGCAGGTATTCGGCAAGCAACGTCGTGGTGTTGGGCATCGCGGCGCCCAGGGCCACACCGGTCAACAGCCGCAAGGTAGCCAGTTCGTAAGGGTTGCGGGCAAACGCACACGCCAGGCTCAGCACGCTGAATCCGGACACGGCCAACAGCAGCACTTTCTTGCGCCCCAGGCGGTCAGCGTAAGGACCAGCCGTCAGGGCGCCGATGGCGAGCCCGACCATACCCGCACTCATCACGGGGCCGAAAGCGGCTTTGGAGAGCCCCCACGCCTGAATCAGTGAAGGTGCGATAAAGCCCATGACCGCCACATCAAGGCCGTCGAATAGAACAATGAAGAAACACAGGCCCATGATGAGCCACTGATACCTGGTAACCGGACGGCTATCGATCCACGCTTTGATGTCGACCGTTTCATGACTCATGTTTTCACCTTTTTGTTTTTATAGAAGTTCCGACAGACCTGGTAATGGCTGCGAGCCTGAAGGCTGAACGTTGGGCGTGACTGTAAAGCCGCAAGTGCCTGCCCCGCCTCTGGGAAATCCTTAAGCGGGTATCGGTTTTTCTTATGAGGTGATAAAGACAGGAAGGGTCAAGACCCAGCCGGGATGCTGGTCTTGATAGAGGTTTTATGTGATCGAGTGGGTGGCAGAGGTCATGAAGAACATGAGGGAGATTGGAGCACACCATGTGTCTATTCGCCCCGAATTATGCAGTCGAATTATCAGCGAAGGGCAGATACGAAAAAGCCCGGCGCTGGGGCCGGGCCTTGGATGAGCGGAGATTTTGGCTGTCACAGCGGATGAGATTTGTGCCGCTTGAAATATTCTTGCTTGCCCACGGTAGACTCGATGTCCCGATAGGTGCATCCATCAGTCACACACAGCATTGACCTGCCATCTCTGAGTGCCACAGAAAATGTTACCTCGTCCTCTTCGCCCGCCAACATAAAGCCTGCAACCGCACCCATCGGACCGAGTACCATCGCACCGGCCAAGCCCAGGCTGACGGAGCTTGATACATCTGAATTTGAGCTTTCGCTGACTAATGTAACGTCACGGATCTCCTGGGTAGATATCTTTAGTCCAGGCCAAGGGTACACAACTGTCTCTATTGTGATGAACCCGGGCTCATACACTGCATGCCCATCAAGAAAATCTCCTGCCAGGATTTTTATTTTTGCCATACCAAACCCTCCCTGCATTTTCCTGCAAGAAAATTCAACGCTCAGAGGTTTGTGTCGTCAACGAGGTATGGACGAGGGGCGTCAATTTCCGACTGTTGGAAGGCCAAGAATGACCAGACTGTCTGCGCGCGAGTTGTTTATCCTCGCTCCACACAATCCTTCCTGCGCTCTTCAATGAAGAGTCTTGCGACTTTCACCAATCCTGATTCGGTCCAGCGCCCGGTTTAACGAATCCAAGGCATTGAGGAGGGCTTTCGCCTCGGCCTCTCGACCATCTCCCCACAGACGTTCAGCCATTTTATTCAGGGCCTGGATAGAACGCTCGATATCAGCAGCCGTCACTGAGGCGGTGTCTTGAGGATGTTTCTTTGGCATTTGTTAGAGTTCCCACAAAACGTTGTGTTGGTGAGCACATGCCAAACAGAACATAAGGAGTGCAGGGGTCGCCGTAACCATTTGGTAACGAAGCGAAATTTATCACTATTGAAACGCCACTACGAGAAGCAACCAATGGCTAACGCACTCTCGCCGGTGCATCAAGGTGGCGACCAATTCTACCCGGGATGGATTCAAGTTGATCAGCAATCCAGCGAACTGCCAAGCGGAGTGGGAGCGCTGTCACTTCACCTATAAAAAACTCGAAAAGGATGGGCAGAAAATCGCTGGCCATGCGAATGAAGACATGACCCAAAACTACCAACAGGGACATAAGGAAATCATCTGGTCCGCAGAGGATTCGCGATGCCAAACTCTGATTGGCTCCCCTCTCGACTGTTCATCTGTGACGACACTCGCTCATCTAAATAAGCTGTTGGGTACCCCGGCCAAAAGCCACCATGCTCCATCCGGTCACGGAGGAAAGCGCGTGACTGGGTACAGCCACGAGCATCCCCATGAACGCTTTAAAAATGAACTGCCGGGACTGAATCGTGTCTACGAGACCAGGGATGACGCAGTATCTACATGGCTGGCGCTGGGCAGGACAACCGGCCAGCCTTAAAGCCCTCTCCTGGAATCAAATATGTCTAAAAAGCTTGCTGCTATTTTGTTGTCCGCATTGGTTGGCGCGGCTGCCAGCAATGTAATGGCTGCTCAAGGCCAATGGCAAAAAGATCACCCCCGTAGAGCCGAAGTCAATGGTCGACTGGCCAACCAGAACAAGCGAATCAGCAACGAAGTCAAAGAGGGTGAAATAACCAAGGGGCAGGCAGCCAATCTGCATAAGGAAGACCATCAGATTCGTCAGGAAGAACGGAGCATGGCTAGCCAAAATGGCGGACATATCACCAAGCAGGAGCAAAGGACCCTTAACCAACAAGAGAATGCTGTAAGCCACCAGATTGGCGGCTAAGCCTTACCTGTGATTTTCGGTTCGTGCTCACCTTGGTGAGCTTTTGTTGTAAGTGTTTTGCCCATTAGCCCGCGAGGTCCCTCAAGGGCTAATGGTAATGATGGACCGATGACCTGACGACTGTAAGCCTCGCTAACCACCTGACCCGCCCTCACCTGCCTCGCTGAAGGCTCTGCAGTCGGACAAGCGCCTTTCAGCAGGTAGCCTGTTTAATGAGTTGCCTCAAGCATTTGAAGCCTTCCTTGATTGCCGCAAGTGATTGATATCACCTTGCAATCTCATTTCGGTCTCCCATCAGGCTGAATTCGACATAGATGCGTAGACCAGTAGCTCACCTCACGCCAGCCAGTGAGCGTCCCGACGGCCCCCGCGAAAAGGCGATCGGCAACAGCAAGGCCGTATGCCCTGTGTGAAGTGGGAGCGGCGTGGATGCATCTGCACAAGAAGGCCGGAATGGGCAGGCAGGCCATGCGATCAAGGGCATGACACAAACCTACCGAACGACCTGCAAGACGGCTAGCGAATCAGAATTTGCGTCCCAGCGGGTATTCGACCGCCAGACGGATCTGATCGGCATCCAGTTCGGCTTGAGCCGCGTTCCCACGATGTACGGCATGGCGCAAGCTAAACGCGAGGTTTTTGGCTACGCCCGACTGCACCACATATTTGGCCTGTATATCGCGTTCCCAGTGTTTGCCGCCTTGTCCGTACCCAAGCCATGTGTAACCGCCATTGGGGTCCATGTGACTGCCGTTGATGCCGCTTCCACGCACATACAGTGCACCGAAGGTCAGGCCGGGAACACCATAGCCAGTCATATTCAGGTCGTAACGGGCTTGCCAGGAGGCTTCCTCGGGCGCGTTGAAGTCGGACAATGCCACCGCATTGCTCAGGTAGATCGCGCCACGGGTGACGTAGTCATAGGGCGTGTCTCCGTCAATTTTCTGATAGCCCAGGCCGAGGCTGTGGGAGTCGGCCTTATAAGTGGTCAGAAAACTCCAGGAAGTATTGTCGATTCGACCGGACAAGGCTTTACCGGTGTCCTGCGTGCGGTACAGATTGAGGTCGAATGTCAGGTCCTGGCCGTCGTCGGCCAAAGGCTGAGTGTAGACCGCGCCCAAGTAATGCTGACGCCAGGTGTCGGCGTAGACAGCACTGAACAGACTGGCATTTAGCCCCTTGATCGCCGAGTTACGCACGCCGACCAAGTCGAAACTGTCGCCCTGTTTGCCGTTGGAGTAATTGACCACAAACCCCTGGTCATGGCTGGTGGCATTGCGGTCAGTGCTTTCGTTGAAATGTCCACCGTACAGGGAAGTAGCGGGAAATTCCCGGCTGGTCAGCAACCAGCCTGTGGCGGTTTCGGGCAGCAGGCGGCTGTCGGATGAGCCGAACACCGGGGTTTTCACCCGTTGCTCGCCGTAGCGTAATTCGGTTGAGGAGAACCGCACTTTGGCCAGGGCGCCACCGCGACTGTACTGCCCCTTGGGATAACCATCATTGTCAATGCCGAGCAGCCGCGCCTTGCCGGCCCGCCCGCCGCCACTGTCCAGTTCCCAACCGGAATAGGCGTGGGCGTCGAAGCCAAGGCCTACGGTACCGCGGGTGTAGCCCGAGGTGAGTTCGGCCATCAGGCCGTATGCCCATTCCTCGGCGAGATCGCTACGCTGGGCGCGGGGTTTGTAGGCATTGCGTGCACCGTTGCTCAGCGAGCCGTGTTCGTAGTCGCGTCGGTCGTAGACGGTACGGTTGAGCAAACTCCATTGGCTGTCCTCGACAATGCCTTTAGCGTTGTCTTGCTCTGAAGCCAGGGCGAGCAGGGATTGCCCGCCCAATGCCAATAGCAGGGTGTGCGTCGAAAAGATCTTCACAGCGCAACTCCAAAAAATGCGGGATAGCCGAGGTGTCCCGCAAACCGGGGACACCGTTGGGCATGTCAGAGGTATTTGAGGATTGCGATATCGCGACGGCGCTGTTTCAGGCTGGCGAACCAGCGCGTCGGGAAGAACAGCAACACTCCCAGAATCACGCTCCACAGCCAGACCGTGGGGAGGTTTTCGAATCCGTAATACGCGCCCTGATTGGTGCCCCACATTGCGACGGCCACCAGGTACATGGCCTTGAGCACGTACAGATGCAGCAAATAGAAGAACATTGGTGCACCGCCATAGACCGCCAACGTCGCAGTGGACCAGCGGTCCTGCAGCTTCTCGAACAACGCCAACAGGAGCAGCCCCAACCCGAGGGTCGGCATCAGGAACATCAGTGACGGCGGGTACTTCTTCGCGCTCATGAAGCTCATGAAGGTCCGTAACGAATCACCGGTCTGTACCCAGGGCTTCTCGCCGTAGAAATTCAGGTAGCGAATGAACACGAAGGCCACCAGCAGGCCTGCGCCGAGTTTAACAAGGCGGGAAATTCGCTCGGCCGGTGCCATGTCCTTGCCAAACCACGGACCGATGGCCCAACCCAGCAGAATCACCCCGATCCACGGCAATACCGGGTACGTAGTGCGAGCCCGGGTGAACTCGGTGATGTCGATGAATACCTTTTGATGGAGGATCGACCACGGCACATAGAAGGGCGACTCCGGCCCGACGATGATGTTATCGAACAGGTTATGCCCAGCCACGATGGCCATACCGATCACAATCAGCCATCCACGCTTGAAGTGCAGCATCCCGGCGAGCACGATCATGCAGATGCCAATACACCAGATCACCTGCAACCATAGGGTCTTGGGCGGAAACTCGGCGTTCCAGGCAAAGCAAACGAAGGTGATCTCCAGAAATACCAGGAAGAACCCGCGTTTGAGCAGGAACAACGAGGTTTCATTGGCCGTGTGCTTCTGGCTGTACAACCAGGCCGACAACCCAGTGAGGAAGATGAATACCGGCGCGCAGATCTCACTGAGCATCCGGGTGAAGTACAGGTCCGGCGTCACGCTTAACGCGTCAATCGGATCGGTGACCTGACGGTGCAGCAGGAAGGTTTCGCGCACATGGTCAATCAGCATCAACAGCATGACGAAACCGCGAAGGGCATCGATCGCCAGCATTCGCGTACTGGCTTTTACCTGAGTGGAGGCCAGCGCAGCGGAAACACTTCCCACCTGCCCGGCCAATCCTGAAGATCGGGACATTTTGGTAACTCCTGTAGGGGCAATGGATCAGGCCTGTTTTTTCAACCGGGCGACTTCTGAGGCTGGCAACCGCGATGGAGCCCGTGGCAACGATGGCTTACCCTGCGTCCGGTAGAACGACAGCGTGGAGCTGAAGCTTTTCAGGTCATACGGCTCGGTCTTGCCATCGGGGCTGACCCGTTCACCGGGCGTGCGGTCTTTGTATTCGACGGCCACCACGTACGTGCCCTGCCAGGGTAAATCGAAGCTGACTTTTCCGGTCGCATCGGTGCGCTGGGTGAAGACTTCGCCGGAACCGGTTTCCAGCATAACGTCCTGATCCATCAGCGGTTTTTTCGAATAGTACACTTGGAACCAGGCCTTGTTCCCGTCAACGATGCCGGTGGGCACGATGTCCAGGGTCAACTCCGGAGTTCGCGCACGCAAATCGCCAACCCAACGGGTCGCTGGCGTCCAGTGGGTTTTCAAGGTCTTGTCGGCTTCGTGCAGGTCGAAGATCGGATAATGCGGATCTTGGGCCAGAAGTGAGTCATCGCCCTTGGCCTGATGGTTCACCGCAAAAGCCTGGCGTTGCAAAATCAGATTCAATGATTTCGAGTTGTTGCTGATCGACCACCCCTTGAGTTGCTGGAACCGGTCCATCCCGCCCGGTGTAACTTCCAGCATGTTCTTGTCATATTCGCCGTAGTACAACACCAGCGGTTGCCCGGGCGGCTGTTCGTACCAGATCTGGTGTGCCTCGCTGCTGCTTGCCAGCATGAAGACGCTGTAACCCAATAGTGCTTTTGCGTTGCTCATTCGCATTTTTTTGGCTCCGATTGGTGTTATTCAGCGATTCGTTGCAGTCGCTTCATCCTCCCGAAATCAGCATCGTCACAAACCGCGCCCCTCTAGCTGTACGCATTACAGCGCAGAGACTTTGCGGTTTGTTCCGAAATCGGCGCATGCGGGGCCAACGGTGACTGTTTTTGCGGCTTGAAACAGCCGTTTATGCGGCTTGCGCCAGGATGAGGCGCATTGAGTGGGCCTGTAGGCTCGGTGTCCAAACCCAGTGCGTTACTGCAAGTCAAAACGAATGTGGGAGCGAACTCGCCCGCGATGGCGGCGCAACAGTCAACGGGGATGTTGAATGTGATGCCCTCATCGCGAACAAGCTCGCTCCCACAGGTTATTGAGTCTGTCAGTGACGCAGCAATTTGCGCAGTGGCACGCCGTCCTTGAGCACGGGTGATTTGATGACGATGTAACTGAAATACTTGGAGATGCCGATGTTCTTGTCCAGCAGGCTTTCGATGACTTCCTGATAGTGCTGGATGCTGCGGGTCATGAAGCGCACCAGGTAATCGTAGCCACCGCTGATCAAATGGCATTCAAGCACTTCATCCACCTGGCGGATATTGGACTCGAACTTGGCGAAATCTTCGCGCTTGTGGTCGCTCAAGGTGATCTCGGTGAAGACCGTGACCGAGTCAGTGATCTTCGCCAGGTTCAGGTGCGCCTTGTAGCTGGAAATATACCCCGCCGACTCCAGTCGCTTGACCCGTTGCAGGCAGGGACTGGCCGACAATCCCACAGCATCGGCCAGGCTGACGTTGGTCATGCGGCCGTCTTTTTGCAGTTCAACCAAAATGCTGATGTCGATCCGGTCCAGTTTCACTAAACCTTCCATTGCGTACCTCGTGACTGCCGTTTGTAGGACAATCTTCTAGCAAAATCAGCGCCGTAAAGACAGCTGATGCTGAGCCACCAGATCCGCCATGCTGTTGATGCAGTAATCCGCCGCGCATGGGGATGGCTTTTTTTCACGGGCACGACAGATCAGGCATACATTGGCGGCCAACCGCCGACCGGCAGAAGGCCGCGTCACTTGCAGGATATCTCCGACTTCAAGCCCGTTGGCCTTTAACCAATCCTGATCCTGCAATGGATCACTGGCCAGTGAAATGAAATCGTCGGGCATGATCCCCAGCCGCTCACAGAGCAGCGATCGATCTTCAACATCCCGATCGCCCTGCACCAGCAGGCGATAGAACTTGCGCAGGTACAGCATCGCCCCCGGCGCATCCTCGAACAGCGACCAATTGGCAACCGAACGGGCAAAGCTCATGCCCTCCTCCCAGCTGGCTTTGAGCCCCCAGCATTCAGCCAACCGGCGATGGGCGAAACACAGCAGACCACTAAAACCCAGCTCACCGAAGCGCGGATACAGTGCACGCACCACCTCGCTGTATTCGGCCAGCACCTGTTCCTTGTCCGGGTGTCCACCCCGGCTGTCGAGCAAGGGTTGCAATGCCGCCCAGACACCCGAGTCGCGATCGACCAGGACTTCATCGCAATCGATGAGCAGTGCTCGATATTCAGTCAGCCCCATCGTGTGCAAAGCCTCCAATGATGCATTCCATCAATCCATGCTCCATAAACGCTCACGGGCGATGCCTTGCAGCGGCGCCCGGAGCCGGCAGGAGCTTAGTTCAAGACCCGTGCCAAGGCGGCTTCCAGAATCTGCAGTGCTTCATCGACCTGTGCCTGGGTAGCCACCAATGGCGCGAGGAAGCGCAATACGTTGCGGTAAACGCCGCACTTGATCACCAGCAAGCCACCCTTGCGGGCTTCATCGATCAACCGTTGATTGAGGTCGGCGTCCGGAGTACGGGCCGTGTCGTTCTTGATCAGTTCGATCGCCAGCATGAAACCGGTACCGCGCACATCGCCAACTTGCGGGTGACGGCTCTGCAAGCGCAGCAGTCCCTGGCGCAGACGCTCACCCAGCGCTTCGCCGCGCACCAGCAGCTGTTCTTCCTCAAAGGCATCGATGACCGCCAGTGCCGCCGCGCAGGACAATGCGTTGCCGCCGTAGGTGCCGCCCAGGCCACCCGGCAATGGTGCGTCCATGATCG
Source organism: Pseudomonas moorei (assembly GCF_008801475.1). Lineage (GTDB taxonomy): Bacteria > Pseudomonadota > Gammaproteobacteria > Pseudomonadales > Pseudomonadaceae > Aquipseudomonas > Aquipseudomonas moorei. The sequence goes on from NZ_VZPP01000006.1 coordinate 176,241, forward strand.
CGGCCTTCCCAACCACGCCGGACAGCGGCAAGCCACCGGCCAGACTCTTGGCGACGGTCACCAGGTCTGGCTGGATGCCGGCATGCTGGAAGCCGAACCATTTGCCGGTACGGCCGAAACCGGTCTGGATTTCGTCGAGGATCAGCACGATGCCGTGTTTCTCCGTCAGCGTGCGCAGGCCTTGGAGGAACTCGACAGGAGCCGAAAGGAACCCGCCGTCGCCCTGCACCGGTTCGATGATGATCGCAGCGACCCGCTCCGGCGCCACTTGCGTTGCAAGCAATTCATCCAGTGCCTTGAGCGCCATCTCGCTGGTGACACCACGATAGGCATTCGGATACGGCGTATGGAACACCTCTGGTGCGAACGGGCCGAAGTTCTGTTTATAAGGCTGGCTCATGCCGGTCAGCGTGGTGCCGAGCAAGGTCCGGCCGTGGAAGCCACCGCGGAAGGCAATCACCGCCGACCGATTGGTGTGGGCCCGGGCGATCTTCACCGCGTTTTCCACGGCCTCGGCACCGGAAGTGAAGAATGCCGCTTTATAGGCTTCTTTAGCGCCGATCATTTCGCACAGGCGCTGTGCCAGATCCAGATAAGGCTGATAGGCAACCACCTGGAAGCACGCGTGGGAGACCTTTTGCAGTTGCGCCTGCACCGCCGCGACCACTTTCGGGTGGTTGTGGCCAATGTTCAGCACACCGATGCCGCCGACAAAATCCAGGTAGCGCTTGCCGTCCACATCCCACAACTCGGCACCTTGGGCGCGATCAATCACCAGCGGGTGTGCGGTTACCAGGCCACGCGGCACGAATTGATCGCGCTGACGGAGCAAATGAGGGGTTTCGTCGACTTTGCTATTCATGGCATTTTCCCATCGTGAGTCCGGCAACCGGGAGGTGGTTGCGATGGTGTTCAGGTTAAGGCTTGCGCGAAACGAACTACGCCGAACTTGGCCCCTGAGAAATTCGGATCGACTGTTTTCACCCTGCCAAACGGCAGAATCCTTCAGCCCGCCGAATCTGCCGCAGCCTTGCCGATACAACGTGAAGCAACCCGTTTAACCCGGCCCTTTCGACAGATACTGCGCTGGCATTGCGCGATGATGGCTACACCTTGACCCCTTCAGGAATTGCCCATGGCCCTGCTATATAAAGCTGACCCTGTACGCGGCGAACAGTGGAAAGCGCTATTCGCCGAACACGCTCCGGATATCGAATGGCGCGCCTGGCCGGACATTGGCGATCCGTCCGGGATTGAATACCTGGCCGCATGGCAGGCACCGGATGACCTAGAGGTGTTACTGCCCAATCTGAAGGTGCTGTTTGCGTTGTCCGCCGGGGTAGATCAGCTCGACCTGAAGCGTTTACCGCACAGCCTGCCAGTGGTGAGACTGCTGGATCCAGGGATCACCCGTGGCATGTGCGAGTACGCCAGTTTTGCCGTGCTTAGCCTGCATCGGGACATGCTGCGTTATCGCCAGCAACAGATGGCCCGCTGTTGGCAGGCGCACTTGCTGCAACCGGCCAGCAAGCGACGGGTAGGCGTGATGGGGTTGGGCACCCAGGCACAACAGATCCTGGCGACCTTGCAACCACTGGGGTTTGCGCTGAAGGGCTGGGCGCGCAGTGCGCATCATGTAGTTGGCGTGGATTGTTATGCCGGTCACGAGCAACTGCCGGCGTTCCTTGGTCAATGCGACATTCTGCTTTGTGTGCTGCCGCTGACTGAACAGACCCAGGGCATTCTCAATCGTGAACTGTTTCGACAGCTCCCCCACGGCGCAGCCCTGATCAATATGGGCCGTGGCGGACACCTGGTGGAAAGCGATCTGCTGGAGGCACTGGACAGTGGTCAACTCAGTGGCGCGGTACTGGATGTACTGCAGCAAGAACCGGCTCCAGCGGACCATCCATTTTGGCGGCATCCGCAGATTCTGCTGACACCGCATATCGCGGCGATGACCCAGCCGGAAAGCGCGTTTGGGGTGTTGCTGGAAAATATTCGGCGGTTTGAGCGGGGCGAATCCATGGTGGGCCAGATTGATCGCACCCAAGGTTACTGATCACCCCTCAATCAACTGCAGGAGTGGAGCTTGCTCGCGATAGCGGTAGAACATTCAGGTTCAATGCTGACTGTCCACCCGCAATCGCGAGCAAGCTCACTCCCACCATGGTTCGTTGGTGGTTTTAGAGTGTGTCCGCGATAGCTTTACCGACGTCTTGCGTAGTGCCCTTCCCGCCCAAATCCGGTGTGATCGGCCCGTCGGCAATCACCTGTTCAATCGCCTGCAAGATACCGTCATGCGCCGCGCGATAGCGCTCATCGCCGTTTCCCAGGAAATCCAGCATCAACGCTCCGGACCAGATCATCGCAATCGGATTGGCAATGTTCTGCCCATAGATATCCGGCGCCGAACCATGCACGGGCTCAAACAACGACGGAAACCGTCGCTCCGGATCAAGGTTGGCCGAAGGCGCAATGCCAATGGTCCCGGCGCACGCCGGGCCCAGGTCGGACAGGATATCGCCGAACAGGTTAGACGCCACCACCACATCAAAGCGCTCCGGCTGCAACACGAAACGCGCGCACAGAATGTCGATGTGCTGTTTGTCCCAGGTGATGTCCGGGTACTGTTCGGCCATCAATGCCGTGCGTTCGTCCCAGTACGGCATGCTGATGGAAATGCCGTTGGATTTGGTCGCCGCCGTCAGACGTTTGCGTGGCCGGGTTTGCGCCAGTTCGAAGGCATACTTGAGAATCCGATCCACACCACGACGGGTGAACACCGATTCCTGCAGCACGAACTCATGCTCGGTACCTTCGAACATTTTGCCGCCGACTGAAGAATATTCGCCCTCGGTGTTTTCGCGGATCACCACGAAATCGATATCACCCGGCTTGCGCCCGGCCAATGGGCACGGCACCCCGGGAAACAGCCGCACCGGGCGGATGTTCACGTACTGATCAAAGTCGCGACGAAACTTCAGCAACGAGCCCCACAGGGAAATGTGATCCGGCACCTTTTCCGGCCAGCCCACGGCACCGAAGTAGATCGCATCGAAACCCTTGAGCTGTTCGAACCAGTCTCCAGGCATCATTTGCCCGTGTTCCAGGTAGTAATCGCAGTGCGCCCAGTCAAGCACTTCGATGCTCAAATCCAACTGCCATTTCTTCGCGGCCTGCTCAAGCACTCGCAAGCCTTCGGGCAGCACTTCCTTGCCAATGCCATCGCCGGCAATCGCGGCGATTTTGAATGTCTTGCTCATCAATTTGCCCCCCCGTGTCTGTGCATTACAGCCCGCCGATGTGGAAGGCTTTGACTTCAAGGTATTCATCCAGACCGTACTTGCTGCCTTCACGGCCCAGGCCCGATTGCTTGATGCCACCGAACGGCGCGACTTCCATGGAAATGATCCCGGTGTTGAGCCCGACCATGCCGAACTCCAGCGCCTCGCCGAATCGCCACGAACGACGCAAGTCCTGGGTGAAATAGTAGGCGCCCAGGCCGTAAGGCGTGGCATTGGCCAGCGCGAGAGCCTCGGCTTCGTCGGTAAAGCGCATCAACGGCGCCACCGGACCGAAGGTCTCTTCATTGGCCAGCAGCATGCCGGCGTGGGTGTCACCGAGGACCGTAGGCTGCACGAACTGGCTGTCGCCCTCGGGCATCGCGCCACAGAGCAACCGCGCCCCCTGGCTCAAGGCATCGTCGATGTGCCGGGCGACTTTGCTGACAGCCGCGGCGTTGATCAGCGGGCCGATGGTGACGTCGGCATCCAGGCCGTTGCCGACCTTGAGCTTGCCAACCTCCTCCACCAGCCGCCGGGCGAAGCGATCATAGATGCCGTCCTGCACCAGAATGCGGTTGGCGCACACGCAAGTCTGGCCAGCGTTGCGAAATTTGCTGAGCATGATGCCGGCCACCGCCTGCTCAAGATCGGCATCGTCGAACACAATAAACGGTGCATTGCCACCCAGTTCCAGGCTCAAGCGTTTGATATGTTCGGCGCTCTGGCGCATCAGCAAGCGGCCGATGGCGGTCGAGCCGGTAAAGGAAATCTTGCGCACGCTCGGGTTGCCAGTCAGCTCCTCGCCGATGCCGGCGGGCATGCCGGTCAGCACGTTGAATACCCCGGCCGGGATGCCGACCCGTTCGGCCAGTACCGCCAGGGCCAAGGCTGACAACGGCGTCAGGTCCGAGGGCTTGACGATGATCGGGCACCCGGCCGCCAGCGCCGGCGCACATTTACGGGTGATCATCGCGTTGGGGAAATTCCATGGAGTGATCGCAGCGCAAACCCCCACCGGTTGCTTGAGGGTCATGAGTCGACGATCACCGCCAGGGGCTGGCATGGTTTCGCCATAGACCCGTCGGGCCTCCTCGGCGAACCATTTGACGAAGCCGGCACCGTAGCGAATTTCGCCCTTGGCTTCATTCAGCGGCTTGCCTTGTTCGCAGGTCATGATCAGTGCCAGGTCGTCCAGGTTGTCGATCATGGCTTGATACCAGCGCTCGAGAAGCGCCGCACGTTCCGCTGCGGGGCGTGCGCGCCAGGCCGGCAAGGCTCTTTCAGCCGCTTCAATGGCGCGACGGGTTTCTGCGCCTTGCATTGCCGGTACGCGGCCAATCAGCTGACCACTGGCCGGGTCGATGACGTCAAGGGTCGCCGTGCTGTCGGCACCGATCCACTTCCCGTCGACATAGGCGAGTTCTACCAAAAGGCTGGGGTCTTTCAAACGATTCTTGAGCATGGTCGAGTCCTGATCCGAGACACGCTCCAGTCTAGGGAGGTGCCGCGGATGAGGATGCTGAAAGTGTCGATTCGGCGGTGTTGGATGCTGAAATTCGGGGTGGGACGGCAGGCTCTACCGGAGGGTGCCTGAGGGGTCAGCACTGAACGCAGCCCCCCTCTGCCAGCCGGCTTGCGCTGCCCGATTTGATCTCTGTTTGTTGCAAAATTTTTTATAGCTTCAGGGAACCGAGCATGCCCTGAAGAAACTGTTCCCCGGCCTCCATCTGGCTGATCTCGATGAACTCGTCCGGCTTGTGCGCCTGTTCAATCGAGCCCGGTCCGCAGACTACCACCGGTACATCGAGACGTTGCTTGAACAGTCCGCCTTCGGTGCCGAACGAGACTTTGGCGATGCCGGTATCCGGCGCGGCGAAGTGCTTCAGGAAGCGCACCGCCTCGACACTCGGGTGCGTATCGAGGCCTGGATAGACATTGATGGTTTCAATCTCGATCGCTGCAACACTGGACAGTTTTTTGGCTTCACGCACGATGACTTCGGCGCGCTCGCGCATCTGCTCCAGGAACTGATCCAGATCGTCCGCCGGCAAGTTGCGCACTTCGAAGTCCAGGGTGCACAGGTTCGGCACAATGTTCAGCGCCTTGCCACCCGCAATCTGCCCGACATGCACGGTGCTGTAAGGCACGTCGTAGTCAGCATCCCTGGCACCCTGCTCTTGCAACTGTTGCTGGCTTTGACGCAGCGCAGCGATGAAGTCGCAGGCCACGTGGATCGCATTGACCGAACGAGGTGCCAGCGATGAGTGTGCCTCCAGGCCACGACAGTAGGTGCGGTATGAACCTTTGCCCTTGTGCCCCAACACAAACTGCATGTTGGTCGGTTCACCGATCAGGCACAGGAATGGCCGCACCGGTGCCAGATGCAACACATCCAGCAAACGCCGCACGCCGACGCAGCCGGTTTCTTCGTCATGGGACAGCGCCAGTTGCAGCGGCCGGCTTAAGGCGCTGTCCGCCGCATCGAGCATGGCGTCGATGGCCAATGCAATGAAACCTTTCATGTCGCAACTGCCTCGGCCGTAAATCCGTCCGTCCTGCACCGTCGCCTGAAACGCCGGGAAGCTCCAGACCTGCCCCACCGCCGGCACCACGTCGGTATGCCCGGACAACAGAATCCCCGGCAATTCGCGAGGGCCGGTGCTGGCGAACAAGTTGGCCTTCTTGCCTGTTTCGTCCTTGACGATCAGCGACTCGATGCCCTTGGTCAGCAGCAGGTCGCGCACATACTCGATGAGGGCCATGTTCGACTCCGAAGACACGGTATCGAAGGCCATCAGACGCTTGAGAATATCCAGTACACGGGGTTTCATGAGGCCTTGCTCCGTTGCTCGGCTGAAAGGGCGAACCGATTGATCGAGAACGGCTCAATCATCGTGCTGGTGCTGCCGGTGCTGATCAGTTCGGCCATCACGTCGCCGACGCCAGGACCGAGCTGAAATCCATGACCGCAGAAGCCGAATGCGTAGAACAGTCCATCGACGGTGCCGCTGGGGCCCATCACCGGCAGTGAATCGGGCAGGTAACCTTCGATGCCGCTCCAGACCCGAATGATGTTGAGGTTGCCGACACCCGGCAGCAGGCGGCGCATCTGCTCCATCTGATTGAGGATACTGCGCGGTTCGACATGGGCCCGGCGATTGAGCATGTCCGGTTTACTGCGGTAGCCGCCGCCGATGATGATGTTGCCGCGTGGGATCTGGCGGAAATAGATCACTTCCTCGGGAATTTTGGTGTACACGCCGATCACCGTCGGCAAGGCGTAAGGCACCGGTTCGGTCACGGCCATTTGCGGGCCATGGGTGTCCAGCGGGACCGGCTCGCCGAACTGCGCCGAAAGCTTTTGGCCCCAGGCGCCAGCGGTGATCAACAACTGAGCGGCGTTGAATTGGCGACCATCGGTGGTGGTGACATTGAACTCGCCACCGACCTTCTGCACTTCGGCGACTTCCGCCTGTTCTTCGATTCGCGCACCCAGTCGCCGTGCGGCACGGGCAAACGCCGGGGCTGCCAAACGCGGGTTGGCGTGGCCGTCGTGGGGCGCGTAGGAGCCGCCCTTCACATCTGGCCCGAGAAACGGGAACCGTGCGTGCAGCTCGGCGCCGCGAAAAATCTTCAGATCCAGTTGCGCCGCTTCGGGCGCCGCTGCGTAGGCTTCAAGTTCGGGGATTTCGTCTTCGCGGTAACACACACGCATGTGCCCGCTGGCGATGAATTCGAGGTCGTCGTCGATCAACTCTGGCAAGCGCTTCCACAGTGCCCACGATCGGTTGGCCAACGCCAGCTGCCCAAGGAATCGGCCCTGTCGGCGCACGTTGCCGAAGTTCACACCGCTGGCGTACTGACCAATCTGATCGCGCTCCAGCAGGATCACCGACTGGCCCCGCTGACGCAAAAAAAACGCCGCCGCCGAGCCCATCAGGCCGCCGCCGACAATCACGACATCGGCTTTGTGAACCGTCATGGCGACACCTCCTCGGTGAGCATTGAAAGGGGTTTGACTGGTGCCTGGCCGCGTTGTCGGCCAACCTGCTGCACATTGACGCCGGCCGCAGCAGCGATGACCTCGGCCCCGGCCTGGGAGCAATATCGGCCTTGGCAGCGACCCATGCCGACACGGCTGAACGCCTTGGCCCGATTGACCTCGCAGGCCCCTTTTTCGCTTACAGTGCGGCGCAACTCCCCAGCGCTGATCATTTCGCAGCGACAGACGATGGCTGCATCCGGCAAGTCTTTGGCTTGCGCAGAAGGCCAAGGAAATGCCTGGGCCAGCCCCAGGCGAAACTGATCCATCACCCCCAGCGCGTGGCGTTGTTCGTCGCGCATCCCGGCATCCACTGGTTGCTGCAGATCCTCCAGCAGCGCCATGGCGACCAGCCTTCCGGCATGTTCAGCAGCATCCGCGCCGCGAATTTTCGAGCCGTCACCGGCTGCGTACACGCCACTGACAGAGGTCCGGCCGTCCTCATCAACTGCCAGCAACCATTGGCTGGATGCCTCATCAAAACGCAGGCGACAACCGGCCAGGTCCGCCAATTGCGTTTCCGGGCGCAGGTGATAACCCAGGGCCACGGCATCGCAATTGACCGCCAGGGTCTCCCCACGCGCCGTGCTGATCCGCACGCCACTGACTCCGCTCGCCGAGTCGCCCAGTACTTGCAGGGGCTTGATCCCCAAGTGCACAGGAATCTTCGCCTGATACAGCTGCGCCAACAGTTTCATCCCGGTGAACAGCACCCCGGGGCGAGCCAGCAGTTTCGGCAATGCGCCGATCCGCTTGCTCAGTGGCGAAGTGTCCAGCACCGCCGCCACATTGGCGCCAGCCTTGAGGTATTGGCTGGCGACCAGATACAGCAAAGGCCCGCTGCCCATGAACACCACACTGTGGCCAATGGAAACCGCTTGTGATTTGAGCGCGATTTGCGCCCCGCCAAGGCTGTAGGTGCCGGCCAGTTGCCAACCTTCAATCGGCAACAACCGATCGGTAGCGCCAGTGCAGAGGATCAGCCCCTCGTAATCCACCGTTGAATGCTTGCCCTGACTGACGCAGCACAATTGACCCGGCGTAAGGTTCCAAACCAGCGTGTCCGGACGGTAGTCGATCAACCCGCGCAAACGATCGAAACTTTCATGCAGGTCCCGCGCCTTGGCGGCTTCGGTGCCATACAGCGTGGCGTAATCGCGAGTGAAACCTGCCGGTTGGCGACGATAGATCTGCCCGCCATCCCGGCGATTTTCATCGATCAGGATAGGTCTGAAACCCGCGGCTACCAGTGTTTCGGCACAGCGAATACCGGCCGGCCCGGCGCCGACGATGACTATCCGTGCAGTGGCCATTTCGCCTCCGGTTGTGTGGTGACGATGTCCATTCCTTCACGGACTTCGTTGGAACAGGCACGCAGGCGTTCGCCGCTGCGAGTCCAGACCCAGCAATCCTGACAAGCACCCATCAGACAGAAACCGGCGCGCCGGCCAGAATCGAACTCTGACTGGCGCAGCGCGTTGCCCTGGATCAGCAACGCCACCATCAGGGTGTCGCCCTGCAGCGCCTCGATGGGTGCGCCGTCCACTTTCAAATTGACGGTCGGCCGGCCCTGCTCGGCCAGCCTCACAAAACGCCCCTTCATGCATAGGCTCCCTGGCTCATGGTGATCAAATCCTGCTGGGTTTTCAGCAAATCGGCGCTGTCGTGGTGGCAGAGGATTTCACTGCCGCCTTCTATGATCCGGCGGCTCGGCGCAGTGCGATTGCAGAGGCCATCGACTCGCACCGGGCAGCGGCTGAGGAACGTGCACAGTTCCGGCACGTTGGCCTTGGCGCCGATCGGCGGCAGCTGGCCGCAGGTGGTGCCGCAGTTCTCCAGCCAACCTTGACGCAGTTCCGGCACCGAATGGATCAACAGGTCGGTATAGGGATGGAACGGTGCCTGGGCAAATGACTGGCGAGTGCCAGCCTGAATCTTGTGGCCGCTGTACATCACCACAATGTCATCGCACAGGGCCCGTACGGTGGAAATGTCGTGACTGATGAACAGATAGGAAACCCCTAGCTCCTGACGCAGATCGCGCAGCAGTTCGAGAATCGCCGCGCCGACCACTGTATCCAGCGCCGAGGTCACCTCGTCGCAAAGGATCAAATCCGGTTTGGCCGCCAATGCGCGGGCCAGGTTGACCCGTTGCTTCTGCCCGCCCGACAGTTCGCTCGGCCGCCGTTCAGCCAGGTTCCGTGGCAAGCGCACCAGGTCCAGCAGCTCGCCAATACGCTCACGCAAAGCGGCTCCCTTCAGACCGAAGTACATCTTCAGCGGCCGGCTCAAAATGGTGCTGATACTGTGCATCGGGTTGAGCGCAGTGTCGGCGTTCTGAAAGACCATTTGAATCCGGCGGAACTGTTCGTCAGTTCGCTCGCAGAGACTACCGCCCAAGGGTTGTCCATCGAAGGTCAATCCGCCGAGAGCCGGTGTCAGCAACCCCGCCACTACCCGTGCCAGGGTCGATTTCCCCGACCCCGACTCACCGATCACCCCAATGGCCTGGCCCCGGCGCACGGTCAGGTCGATATCTTCCAGCACGCGGATCGCGGGCATGCCTTGCATGTTCTTGTTGCCGTAACCGGCGGTCAGGCCCTTGATGGTCAACAGCGGTTCGTCTTCAGCGACGCCGCAGGGTGGCCGAATCGTGGTGTCCGGCCGCGCGGCAGCCAGCAAGCTGCGGGTGTATTCGTGAGCCGGGCCTTTGAGCAGCGGCGCGGTGGCGCTCTGTTCGAAAATCTGGCCGCCATTGAGCACGACAATCTGATCGGCCATCTGCGCGACAACCGCCAAGTCGTGGGAGACATAGACCGCCGTCGCCCCACGTTCCCGGACCACCCGCTTGAAGGCGCGGAGCACATCGATCTGGGTGGTCACGTCGAGGGCGGTGGTCGGTTCGTCCAATACCACCAGCACTGGATCACTGATCAGTGCCATGGCCGCCATCACCCGTTGTAATTGCCCGCCCGAGACCTGGTGCGGGTAGCGCTGGCCAATGTGATCCGGGTCTGGCAGGGCCAGGTCGCGGAACAGTTCGATCGCTTTGGCTTCGAGCACGGCGCGAGTGCCCAGGCCATGAATCAGCGCGCCCTCCACCACTTGGTCGATCAGCCTCTTCGCCGGGTTGAACGCCGCCGCCGCGCTTTGCGCGATGTACGACACCCGATTGCCACGCAGGCCCTGCAGTTCCTTTTCGCTCAGTGCGAGCATGTTGTGCTCACCGATCTGCACTACACCACCCGACAACCGGCAACCGCGCCGGGCGTAACCGAGCAGCGCCAGGGCTATGGTGGTCTTGCCGGAGCCGGACTCACCGATCAACGCCAGCACTTCACCTTTCTCCAGGGAAAAGCTGACACCTTTGACTATTTCGGTTTCACCGCGCTCGCCACAGGCGACTACGCGCAAGTCTTCTACTCGTATCAATTCGCTCATTTCAATGCCCTCCCGTGCGGCGACTACGTCGGGACGACACTCTGTCGATAAACAGATTCACACCAATGGTCAGCGTGCCGATGGCCAGGGCCGGAATCACGATGGCCGGCGCGCCCTGGTTAAGACCGCCGATGTTTTCCCGTACCAGAGAGCCGAGATCGGCATCCGGCGGTTGCACGCCGAGGCCGAGGAAGCTCATGCCGCTGAGCAGCAATACAATGAAGCCAAAGCGCAGGCCCAAATCGGTCAGCACCGGGTTGAGCATGTTTGGCAGGATCTCCACGCAGGCGATATATAACCGGCGCTCCCCACGGGTACGGGCGACTTGCACGTATTCCAGGGCTTCGATGTTCACCGCCATGCTGCGGGCAATGCGAAACGCACCCGGGGTGAAGCTCAACACCGCCGTGCAAATCAGCAAGGTCACCGAGGAACCGAAGGCCGAAACCATGATCAGCGCCAGCATCTTGCTCGGGATAGAGATAAAGGCGTCCATCAAGCGACTGATTACTTCGTCCAGCCATTTCGGCGAAACCACCGACAGCAACGCACAGCCGGTTCCCAGGCCACTGGCCAGTACCGCGGCGATCAACGCCAGGCCGACGGTGAATCGTGCCCCCACAAGGACACGACTTAGCATGTCGCGACCCAGGTAATCAGTGCCAAACGGGTAAACGGCGCTGATGCTGTCAAAGACATTGTCGGAGACCACTTCGCCCACCGGGTGCGGTGCCAGCCATGGGCCGAAAATTGCCACCAGCAACCAGACAACGCACATCGCAGCCCCGATCAGTCCCAGCCACGCCGGGCCATGAGACACCTTGCCAGCCGCCAGGTCGGGGGTCGCAGGCGTCGATTTCACAATGAGATTGTTCATTGGTTTCTCAGCCTCGGATTGGACAGAATCGCGCACAGGTCGGCAATCAGCACCAACCCCAGGTACGCAGTGCAAAACAGCATGGTGCAGGCCTGGACCAACGCCATGTCACGGTTGGTCACGGCATCGACCATCAGGCTGGCGATGCCGGGATAGTTGAAGATCGTCTCGACGATTACCACCCCACCCAGCAGGTACGACAGGCTCAAGGCAATGGCATTGGCAATCGGCCCGATCGCGTTGGGCAAGGCATGGCGCAGCACAATGCGCATCGGGCTGACACCTTTGAGCCTAGCCATTTCCACGTAGGGGCTGTCGAGTTGATCAATTACTGCGGCCCGGGTCATGCGGGCCATTTGCGCGACGATCACGCAACACAGCGTCATCACCGGCAAGGCGTAAGTGCGCATGAATTGCCAGGGTGAAGTGATGTCGCTGGCATAGGACAGCGCCGACAACCAACCCAGGTTCACCGCAAAAATCAGAACCGCCAGGGTCGCCACCAAAAACTCCGGGACAGCGACCATGGCCAGGGTGAAAAAGCTCAGGAAGCTGTCGATGCGCCCACCGCGCCCCATCGCCGAGCCGATGCCCAGAATCAGCGCCACAGGCACTGACACCAGCGCCGTGGCGGCCGCCAGCATCAGAGTATTGGGCACCCGCCCGGCCATCAATTCGCCGACCGGCATCGCGTTGGACACCGACAACCCCATGTCGCCGCTGAGCAGGTTCATCAGCCAGTGCAGGTAACGCACCACACCGGGTTGGTCGAGCCCCAGTTTCAGGCGCAAGGCCGCCACCTGTTCCGGCGTGGCGAACTGCCCGAGCGATTGTTGCGCCGCGTCCCCCGGCAATACCGCCGTGATCGCAAACACGACCATGGACACGATCAACAAAGTCACGATCGCGGCGCCCAGACGCCGGCCGATCAACCACAGTGTGTTGCTATTCATCGCCTACCCTCCTGCACTGTCCCTGCCGTTCAAACCGACGGCTTATCAAGCGTCCAGCCAGACCTGCTCGGCGAACATATAGCCCATGAAGCCGCCCAGGGGGTTGCTGCCATAACCTTTGATGCGCTGGTCCACGCCGTCGATGTTGCTGATGAACACCGGCACGCCGATACCGCTGTGCTCATGCACCAGGGTTTGCATGTCTGCGTACATTTTGCTGCGCTTGGCATCGTCGGTTTCACCGCGCGCGAGCATCAGCAATTGGTCGAACTGATCGTTCTGCCATCCCGACTCGTTCCACGGTGCTTTCGACTGGAAGAACTGCGAGAACATCACGTCGGCGTTCGGCCGTGGGTTGATGTTGCCGAAGCTCAGCGGGTGCTTCATCCAGTGATTGGACCAGTAGCCGTCGCTTGGCAAGCGGTTGACGTCGAGCTTGAGCCCGGCCTGTTTCGCCGATTGCTGCAACAGCACAGCAATGTCCACCGAACCGGTGGCGGCCGGCGACGCGACCAGCGGCATGCTGATGCTTTCCATGCCGGCCTTCTTGAGCAGGAACTTGGCTTTTTCCGGGTCGTACGCGGTCTGCGGCAGGTCGGCGTTGTAGTAGCGTGAACCGGGAGCAATCGGATGGTCGTTACCGACCACGGCAAAGCCACGGAAGACTGCAGACTTGATCTGTTCGCGGTCCATCAGGTGCTTCATGGCCTGGGTGAATTCCGCGCTTTTTCCGGGCATCTGGTCCTGACGGATAATCAAGTCAGTGTAGTTGCCCGACGGTGCATCGACGACGCGGTGCTTGGCACTGGCCTTGATACGGGTGGTCGAACGCGGGTTGACCTCGTTGATCATGTGCACATCGCCGGACAGCAATGCATTGACTCGCGACGGTTCGTCGGCAATCGCGATGAACTCGATCTCGTCGAGGTACGGCAGGCCGGGTTTCCAGTAGCCGGTGTTGCGCGCAGCAATCGAACGCACGCCCGGTTTGAACTCCTTGACCTTGAACGGCCCGGTGCCGATACCCTGATTGAAGTCGGTGGTGCCTTCGGGAACGATCAGCAGGTGCGATACAGCGAGGATCGATGGCAATTCGGCATTTGGTGCGCTGAGGCGGATCTGCACTTCGTTGGTGCCGGTGGCCTTGATCTCGGTAAATTGCTCCATCAGTGGCATGACTTTGGAACCGGTCAACGGGTCCTTGTGTCGCGACAGCGAATACACCACGTCCGCCGCAGTGAGGGTTTTGCCGTTGTGGAAGGTCACATCCTTGCGCAGGGTAATGGTCCACAGCGTCGCGTCGGTGTTGTCGATACGCTCAGCCAGTTCCAGCTGCGGCACCAGGTGCATGTCGAAACGGGTCAGACCGTTGTAGAACATGAAGTGGCGCACGTAGTCGGTGGACAGCGCTCCTTTGGCCGGGTCGAGGGTGTCGGCGGTGGAGCTGGACATGCCGGCGACGCGAATCCGCCCGCCCGGCTTGCCCTTGCCTGGAGTCGCTGCCTCTTCGGCAAACAACTTGCCCGCGGTGCCGAACAGGCTACCGGCACCCGCCGCCGCAACACCCGCCAAACCGAGCATTTGCAGGGCATTACGGCGCGACATGCCGCGATTGAGGCCTTCGAATACTCGCAGGCTGTCCTGGCCGGAAATCAGTTGTGACTCGATCTTGTTGTCAGTCATATCAGTTGTACCTGTCGAAGATGAGAAGACTCGAGTGCTCCGGTTAGCCGGAGCGTCCTGGAAACGCAAACGACGGTCACGCGACAACATCAACTCAATGCAAATAGTCCTGAAAACGGTAATAAGCGCCCACGAACGGCAGGAACCACGGCTTGCCGAAGTGCCCGGGAATCGCTGGCCAGTCGAGTTCGCGCCAAGGGTTGGCCTCGACCTTGCCGGCCATCACCTCGGCCATGACCTGGCCCATGTGCACCGACATCTGCACGCCATGCCCGCTGTAACCCATGGAGTGATAAACCCCGCCGTGCTGACCAGCACGAGGCAAACGGTCGGAGGTCATGTCCACCAGTCCGCCCCAGCAGTAGTCGATCTTCACGTTGGCCAATTGCGGGAACATCTGCACCATCGCCGCTTGCAGCACCTTACCGCTCTTTGCGTCATTCACGGTGTCGGACATGGCAAACCGCGCACGGCCGCCGAACAGCAGGCGGTTGTCCGGAGTCAGGCGGAAGTAGTTGCCGATCATGCGGCTGGTGACATAGGCACGATGACCGGGCAGTAATTGCTCAATCAACGACTGCGGCAGGACTTCGGTGACAATCACAAAACTGCCCACCGGCACGATCCGCCGCCGATACCAGCCCAACCCGCCGTGCTGACAGGCACCAGTGGCGAGCATCACTTGTCCGGCGTGCAGCGAACCCTTGCTGGTGTTGACCTGATATCCGCCAGCACGGGCTTTCCAGTCCCTTACCGAGGTGCCTTGATGAATGAGCGCACCATGACGTGCCGCCGCTTCCGCCAGGCCGACACCGAAGCGCCCGACGTGCATCTGCACACCGTTGCGCTGCAGCAAGCCACCGTAGAATTGCGCCGAATTCACTTCAGTGCGGGTCTGTTCGGCGCTTAGCAACTCGACATCGGCATCGACTTCCCGGCGAATCAGTTCGCAGGTTCGTGCCAGTCCTTCGTAGTGCATCGGCTTGGCTGCCAGTTTCAGCTTGCCGTTGCGGATCAGATCGCAAGCGATTTGCTCCTGTTCCACCAGCGACACCACGCTCTGCACTGCACTTTCGTAGGCCTTGTAATAGGCCCGAGCCTTGTCGGCACCGAGGCTGGCACTGAGACCGGCGTAGTCCTGGGCCACCCCGGTGTTGCACTGACCGCCGTTGCGTCCCGAAGCTTCACCGATCACCCGCCCGGCCTCCAGCACTACGACACTGGCGCCTTTCAAGGCCAACGCCCGAGCCGCCGCCAGACCGGTGAAACCGCCACCGACGATGGCCACGTCGACCTGCCCGGGCAACGCACCGGGCTGGGCACCGGTGAACGCCGGTGCGGTGTCGAGCCAGTAGGATTCACTGCCCATGTCTAATCCGCCTATGCCAGGAAAAGTGCCATTACCGTTACAACTCAAAGACCGACCAATGCCGCCAGCCCGCCGATGTCGGTGATTTGCTGGTAGCCGTAGAAGGCATTGGCAGGGACTTCATGACCACGGGCGACAAACGCCTTGTTCTTGATCTTCATGTCGTGGGCCGGCATCAGGTCATAACGGAAGCTGGAGGACACATGCAAGATGTCTTCCGGACCGCAGTTGAGGTTGTCGAGCATGTACTCGAAGGCGGCCAGTCGCGGCTTGTAAGCCTGAGCTTGCTCGGCGGTGAAGACTTTGTGGAACGGCGCGCCGAGCTTGTCGACGTTGGACATTATCTGGCTGTCACTGGCGTTGGAGAAAATGACCAGGGGAATTTTGTCGGCGATTTTCGACAGGCCTGCCGGCACGTCAGGGTGCGGCCCCCAGGTGGGTACGGCGTCGTAATACAGCTGGCCTTCGTCGCGGTATTCGATACCCCAACGCTTGCAGGTCCGGGCCAGGGCGGTCTTGAGGATTTCGTCATAAGGCATCCAGTCACCCATGACCTGATCCAGGCGATAGGCCGAGAAATCCTTGACGAATTGGTCCATCTGCTCCGCAGGAACGCGATCAGCGAAAATCTCGCGAGTCATCGTGCCCATGTGGAAATTGGTCAGCGTACCGTAGCAGTCGAACGTAATGAATTTGGGGCGAAGAAAGCTCATTGAGTGCGGTCCTGAAGTTCGTTGAGGTCATGGCGTGACTAGCATTCGCTTCATTCCAGAAGCTGTGATGCAACGCTGCAGCACACCGTCATTACAACACCGTGAATTCAGCAGATGGCGTTAAAAGTGACCTCTGCTCGATACAAACCACCGTTTTAGCCTCCCCCCTCAGCAGACTTTGCGGCACGCTCCCACCTTGGGCAAACCCCGTATTTGTGCGCTTTTATGGACCTTTATAACCCTGTACGACCCGCGCGTACCGTCGTTGACCGCAGAAACTGCGCCGGGCTGAACGAAAACGGGCGCGTCCCTGAGGAAGCGCCCGTTTGATGTGGTTTGGAGCCTGCCATCTCTCCGCGGCTGACCGGTTACCTGGGGGGTCGCGGTGTTATTGGAGGATGTCGATCAGTACGCTTTTGAAGCGCAAATTGGCTTCGAATGCTTCTCGCCCCAGGTCCTTGCCGATGCCGGAGCGTTTGTAGCCTCCGGTTGGCAGGATGTAATCGTTACTACGACCATAGCGGTTGACCCAGACTGTCCCCGCTTCCAACCGCCGGACCAGGCGCAGGGCACGGTTGATGTCGGCAGTATGTACCCCCGCCGCCAGACCGTAGGTGGCATGGGCGGCCAGGCTCAGCGCCTGTTCTTCGTCATCGAACGCCTGCACCGTCAGCACCGGGCCGAAGATTTCTTCGCAGATCGCCGGGTTCTGATTGTCGAGGCCGACCAGTAGTGTCGGTTGGTAGTAAGCACCGCCCAATCCTTCGAACAATCCGCCACCGGTCAGCACTTCGGCCCCGGCCTGGCGCGAACGCTGGACGATGCCGTCTATGCGCGTGGCCTGGAGCCGGGAAATGATAGGCGACAACGTGCTTTCCGGCGACCAGGTGGGACCGGGACGAAGCTCTTCGAAGTAGGCGCGCAAATGTGCGATAAACGGTTCCATGATCGAACGCTGAATCAACAACCGCGAACCGGAGACGCACACCTGTCCGGCGTTGCCGGTAATGGCCAGCGCTACGGTGCGCGCGGTTTTGGCGATGTCCGGCACATCAGCAAACACCAGTTGCGGGCTCTTGCCGCCCAGTTCCAGGGTGACCGGCTTCGGCCCCACCAGCGCACAGGTGGACATGATGTTTGAACCCGTCGCGGTGGAACCTGTAAAGGTCACCTTGGCGACCCGCGGGTGGCGGCACAAGGCATCGCCGGTGATACGGCCATCGCCCTGCACCACGTTGAAAATCCCCGCCGGGATACCCGCCTGCAACGCCAGTTCGGCAAAACGCAGGCTGGAGAATGGAGTCAGTTCCGAAGGCTTGAGCACCACGGCATTGCCTGCGGCAATTGCCGGCGCGACTTTCCAGGAAGCCATGCTCAGCGGGAAATTCCACGGTGCGATAGCCGCAATCACCCCGTAGGGTTCGGCGATCTGCATGCCAAGCCGATCGGTCTGGGTTGCGGCGACCTGGCCACCGTGCTTGTCCGCCAGTTCGGCAAAAAAGCGAATGCCTTCGGCGACATAAGGAATATCCCAGGCCAACACGTCTTTATGCGGTCGGGTCGAACCCACTGCTTCAAGCGGTGCGAGAGTCTCGGCATCCGCTTCGATCAGATCGGCCCAACGACGCATGACCCGCGCCCGCTCTCGAGGTGGACGGCTAGCCCAATCACTGCGGTTGAACGCCCGCCAGGCATCGTTGACGGCTTCGTCCACCAGGTTGGCATCGGCAATCGGCAATCCGGCATACACCTGGCCGTCCGAGGGCCGCGCCACCTCCAGTCCAGTCTGAGCATCGCGGTATTGCCCGCCAATGAAATGAGCGCTGCGCACAGCGATTAGACGAGGATCAAAACTATCCATGGAGCACTCCAGATATGGGCCGGCGAGTCGTTTACTCTGGCTTCCATCGTAGAAAAAAAGCCCAGGCATTTGCTGCCGACCTTGCCGTGCAATTAAGTAGTAAATGTGGTCTTGTGGCCTCTGCCTCGCGGAATCTGCCGAATGTGCAACACCCCCTTGTCAGCCCTTCAGGCAGATGGGATACAGGCACCATCGCGCTGGAAAACCGGCCGCTCGTGAACCCTGTTTAACGGAGACTCGCCATGTCCGCCTCGCAACAAACCACTTATGGTTATCGCCCCATGACGGTTGCCGATCTCCCGGCAGCCCACGCGTTGTCCGTGCAATTGAAGTGGCCCCACCGGCTGGATGACTGGGCCATGGTGCTGCGGATCAGCGACGGCTTTGTGGCGCTCGATGGCGAGCGTCTGATCGGCACAGCATTCGCCTGCCCCCAAGGTGATTTCGCCACCATCGGGTTGGTGATCGTGAGCGACGACTATCAAGGCAAGGGGATCGGACGCCAATTGATGGAACGGGCGCTTGATGCGTGCCAGTCACGCATCCCGATTTTGAACGCAACCCTCGCCGGAGCACCGCTTTACGTGAGCCAGGGCTTCGTCGAGTTCGGTCGGATTCTGCAGCACCAAGGTCAGGCGCAGGCCCCCGCAATTACCCCATTGGCCGATGGTGAAAAATGTCGCCCACTGCATGAGGCCGATAAGGCGCGCGTGCTGGAGCTGGCTAACGCCGGTACCGGCCTGGACCGCCGTACCGTGATCACCGACCTGCTTGAGGTCGTCGAGCATTCGGTGGGCATTGAGCGCGATGGCCAACTGCGCGCCTTCGCCATGTTGCGCCCCTACGGCCGGGGTCGCGGTATTGGCCCGGTGGTCTGCGAGAACCTCGAGCAAGCCCAACATCTGATTGGCGTGTTACTGGCCCAGGTTTCGGACACCTTCGTGCGTATCGACATTCCGGCGGATTGTGGCTTGAGCGACTGGCTGGAAACCACCGGCCTCAAGCAGGTTGACACCGTCGCGCAAATGGCCCGCGGCACACCGCCGCACGCCTCCCACGACGTGCACCAGTTTGCATTGGTCACCCAAGCGCTCGGCTGATAGCTGGCCTCGCTCGAACTCTCTCTACACAACATTGTTATTTACAGGGAGTGTCACCCCTATGTCGCAACCTTCCATTCTGCTGTTGGCTCGCGCTGACAGCAGCCACGTTGTCACGCCTTTCAAACCGCTGCCATTGAGTGCTGCCGATCCATTCATGGACACTCGCCGGGTAGCCTGGTCCGGGATCGACGGTGTCTCTGCCGGCATCATCGATATCGGCGACGTGTTTGATATCGCTGATTTCCCGCATACCGAAGTGATCGTCGTCCATGCTGGCCACGTGACGCTGAAAACTCCGGAGCTGACACTGGAACTGGGTGTCGGCGCCAGCGCAGTGATCGGTCGCGGGACCGCACTGCGGATCGAAGCACATCCAGGCACGCAATGGGCGTTTTGTGCCTCAACCACTGAAGCGCCGACCCCGGGCCTGACTTTGCTGGACCCGCTCGCGATGCTGTCCCCTTCCTCTGCACCAGAACCGCAAATTCTGATTGGCCCGACGCCGCAATGCCGCTCACGTAACGCCTTCGAGAACGCGGCAACCAATCTGCGCGTCGGGGTCTGGGACTCGACACCTTACGAACGCCACGGCCGAGCGCACAAGCTAAATGAACTGATGTACTTGATCGAAGGTAGCGTGACTTTGCAGGCGCCTGACGGAACAAGCATGACGATCAATACCGGAGACAGCGTGTTCGTTGCGCAGGGTGCGCCGTGTGCCTGGAAAAGCACAGGGTATGTGCGCAAGGTGTATGCAGTTAAATAGACACCGGTGGTCAAAAAAATGCCGGGATGGAAGATTCGTTGATAAAACAACGATCGAATTCATGCTCTCGGCGGTCGATGACCTGATCGCTGAGATCAATATTTTGATCTCGGCAAACGCCAGGAAAAAATCCATCGTAACGTCGGCGGTCAAGGAATCTCCACCCCAGCTCTAGCTCAAACATACACTCAGTGAAACATCCACCCTCGTCATCGCGACCAACAACTATCGGCCAATAGCGTTGGCAACGTGCGAAAGCAATGCCCCCAAAACCGTCGTCAATTCACTCAGTACGCTGAGGCCAAAGCCGTACTCGGGAAAAATTCCGAATTTGGTATCAGCTGTGAGTTAGCAGCGGATTTGGCACCGACCAGGACCTTGCAAGAGATTCGGAGTTGACCGCTAGAAGCCGCGGCCGACGGATCTTTCGAGGGTTCAGCGGCACTCAATCGGTGCCAACTACCTGCAAAATGGTTTGTCACCAAAACAGCAAGAAGTCGGGTCAATTTGCGGTCTGTTTGGCACTGCGGTTTGGGCCCAAAAACGTCGAATTTGGAGGTATGAGTCATGCTCTCGGACGCGATGGTTTGATTCCAAATCGGCCCCTGGGCCTTGTGATCAAAGGGTCTTCAGGAGGCCCACAGCCCGTCAGCAAACAATTCGAATAGATGCGCCCTCCCCGCGCTCTGTTTCGTTTCCCTAGCGCACAATCGGAAGTCCGGCCTAAAGGTGCTTCCGTTTGTCTTCAAAGGCACGGCCCGCGTGACGTACAGCCTGTTTCGCGGATGTTGGATGGTGACCTTTAAGAACGAAGAATCGGAACTGAGCTTCCAGGGTTTAGCGCCGCGGAGCGGGTGAGGAAAAACGCCCTAACCGCCCGGAAACAGGGCGTTTGGCAAGGCTATCTGACATGCGAAAAAGCTGAGAAAGGAAGAGAAATATCAGACAGGGTTGGTGCCAATGGCAGCGCGAAAAAGGGCCAAAAGCGGCGCTAACTCACACGGGATGAAGTCCCGAAAAACTCCCCACCAATGAAAAAGCCCAACCTGAGAAGATTGGGCTAAGTCATTGAATAATATGGTCGGGACGGAGTGATTCGAACACTCGACCCCTAGCACCCCATGCTGGGGTCTAAAGCGATCTAACCCATTGTTTTATAAAGAATACAGCCTGTTTTTTAGGCAGCAAAAAATCCGCTTTTTTGTAGTTTTGCAAACGGTAAACCGTGGCTTGCAGAGGAGGTTTTGCGCACAGTCGTCTCGTTTCATGCCAGCCGCCTATCACTACAAACGAATATCAATCTTCTCTTCCGCCCCCCATTAACCACTGATCCGAAACAGATTGCTGACCACCATAAGCCTTCACTGGCTGGGTCTATAGTTTGGTAGCGAAAGTCTTCACATGAACTCTACCAAATGGGTGCTACGTGGAAATCAAACCGAAAAATGATGATGCTCCTCCGGGAGTGAAAGTCCCTTCCAAAAAAGAAGATGGAGTAGGCACCGTAAAGGGCAGTCGCCCTACCCCTAAGCCGCCCGACGAAGAAGATTTTCGGGACCTTTAAAATGGACGGTCCGAACGAAGAACTCCACGAGTTGAATTTTTACATTCAACGAAACATTCGCTACCACATGCGAAGAGCCGCCTTTTTCCTTTACTGGGGACGGGTTACCGCTTTTATAGGCGTTATTTTTGGATCTGCAACGGTAACATCCCTGCTGGCAAGCTCACCTCCCTGGGTCACCGGAGGAGCTGCTTTGATTGTAACGCTGGCGTCTGCGACTGACCTTGTAGCCGGAACTGCGGACCGAGCGTGGCTACATAACGATCTACGTAAGCGATACTTAGAGATTGAAGCAGAGATGATTGCAGAGAATACTGAAACTCAGCTCTCTAAAGTTCGTCAATATAGGAGTGAAATACGCCGAATTGAAGCTGATGAACCGCCTACTCTTCCTGCTCTAGAATTACTTGCCATGAATGACGTTATCAGATCAATGTACCCTAAGGAGAAAGCTGAAAAACTTGTCAGCAACCTACCTTGGATAAAGCGAGTTAGTGCTCAGTGGTTCCATTGGGACACATCAAAGGCCTAGTTGCTTTTAAACTCTGACCTCAGCCCGACAGCTGCTTGAGCGTGCCCACGGTTAAAGAGCTTCTTTCCTATCGAAACCAGCGACGCCCCGAACTCTCTGTGATAATTCCTGTTGGCGTCTTTTTATATCCCGCAGAAATTAATTTTGCTCCCCACCATGTCAAGGTGACCCCGAAACATCTGTAAGCAATTAATCCACAAGGAAAATAAGCATTTTAAGTGAAGTACAAAACAGCGATATCGCCCTATAAAAATCAAGAACTTAGCGTTGTATATTCCTACAGTAGTACACCTGCCCTCCGGCGTTCTGCCGACCTTCGCCCACCCCACAGTTCCCCTGCTACGCTGAAGACTCCACGGAGGATTCGCGATGCCAAATTCTGACCTACTCCCTTCCTTACTTTCCAAACTCAACGAAAACCAGCTCGCCCTTGAGGCTGCCATCATGGAGCTCACGCTTTGGGTTGAGCAGCGCGGCGATGCCGATGTCGCCGACAATGTGCGCGGCGCCCTGGTCGCAATCGACCGCAATGAGGAATTCATCAAGATGACGCATGCGGTGATGATGACACCCGAGTGACGGCAATCGATCACCACTCTCGGACGAGATCTGGAAAAGCGCGACCCTGCTCTAAATCACCTGCTCCTATTTCAAATTCGCCGCGCAACTTGGAGGTCGACGAATACCGCAGCGTGCCAGTGAGATTGATCAACTACCGCCGCCTGAGTGGATGCCGGTCTGAGTCATGCAAGGTAAGTTGGGCGGACGCTTAAGGTCAATCAGACCTTTAGTTGTCCTCCT
The DNA here is from genome assembly GCF_008801475.1 of Pseudomonas moorei. GTDB lineage: Bacteria > Pseudomonadota > Gammaproteobacteria > Pseudomonadales > Pseudomonadaceae > Aquipseudomonas > Aquipseudomonas moorei. The sequence goes on from NZ_VZPP01000006.1 coordinate 199,233, forward strand.
TGCCCAGCCAGCGATACAACACACCGCCTACGACCGCACCGAGCAACGGCGCGACCCAGAACATCCAGAGTTGCTGAATCGCCCAGCCGCCGACGATCAGTGCCGGGCCGGTGCTGCGCGCCGGATTTACCGAGGTATTGGTGACCGGGATCGAGATCAGGTGGATCAGGGTCAGCCCCAGGCCGATGGCGATGGGGGCAAGTCCCGCCGGTGCACGCTTGTCGGTGGCTCCGAGGATGATCAGAACAAACATCGCTGTCATTACCAGTTCACAGACAAACCCTGACACCATGGAATAGCCGCCGGGGGAGTGTTCGCCATAGCCGTTGGAGGCCAGGCCGCTGGCCAGGTCGAAACCGGGCTTGCCGCTAGCAATGAAGTACAGCAACGCGGCAGCAATCACCCCGCCAATCACCTGCGCAATGATGTAAGCCGGCAGTTCCTTGGCCGGGAACCGTCCGCCGACCACTAGCCCCAGCGACACCGCCGGGTTGAGGTGACAACCCGAGATATGGCCAATAGCGAACGCCATGGTCAGCACCGTCAACCCAAACGCAAGGGACACCCCCAGTAGACCAATTCCTACATCTGGGAAGGCGGCGGCCAGCACAGCACTGCCACAGCCCCCCAACACCAGCCAGAACGTACCTACCAACTCTGTTGCTGAACGTTTAAATAGAGACATAAGAGTGGATCCTTCCGAGGTTTGACTGCCGTTCCAATCCTAGTACATCCAGCGGGGGGCATGAAAAACAGAGTAGGCGCCTATCAACGTAAAGCAGGCCCATCACGCCAGCCGGCACTACGCTACCTGGCCATTGCCTTCGAACACTAGAACGAGCAGCATCCGCACCGCCAGGAGTTAGATGTCACCGCCTCGAATTATGGACGAGTCGATCAACGAAGAACTCTATATGCCCTCTGGGGGAGGCCGGCAACGGCCACGCGTCGACCTTTAAAGCGATTTCCTGAAATGCTAGGGCGCACTTGGAGCGCGGAAAGTGTTCGTAGATTGCTCGCTGCTTCTGCACTGCCCTACGCGCACATTCATCGTACGGAACCGCTCCCACATACTGTAGCTTTACGCTGAGGAAGCGATCGGTGATTTTGCCCAATTTAGCGAACAGCGCGCGACCTTCCTTCGGGCTCTGCTCCATATTGACCAGCACCCGGAAACGGTCCATTCCGTAATCACGATTAAGCAGTTTGATCAATGCGTAGGCATCAGTGATCGAGGTCGGTTCGTCGCACACCACCAGCAAGACTTCGTGAGCCGCCCGGACGAGACTAATCACCGACGAGCCGATGCCCGCTGCTGTGTCGATCACCAGCACATCGAGGCTGTCACCTATTTCACTGAAGGCATGGATCAGGCCTGCGTGCTGAGCCGGAGACAAATGCATCATGCTCTGGATACCTGAAGCCGCGGGGACGATTCGTATCCCGCCCGGACCGCGTAAAAGTACATCGGAAAGCTCACAGCGACCTTCGAATAAATCGACAAGCGTGTACTGCTGCGAAAGTCCCAACAGGACATCGATATTCGCCAAGCCAAGATCGCCATCAAGCAATACGACTCGCCTTCCAAGTTTCGCCAGCGCCAATGAAAGATTCACAGCCACAGTCGTCTTGCCGACGCCGCCCTTTCCGCCGGTCACAGCGATAACTTGCACAGAACGCGCACTATCCATGTTATTGATTCCCTTCCATGCGCAACGCGTGCGTGTAGTCGCAAACTATCCCTAAAGCGCAATGGTAGCTGAAAAGTCCAGACACATAGCCCTACCTTTATTACAGGATCTCCAGAAACGCTGTAACCACTACATGGCAATCACGCGAACCATAACTGCCACTGCTACGCTTACCTCTTCACGGAGGATTCGCCATGCCACATTCAGACCTGCTTCCTTCCCTGCTCTTCAAGATCAACGAAAACCAACTGGCCCTGGAAGCCGCCATCATGGAGCTCTCGAACTGGGTCGAGCATCGCGGCGCGGCCGAGGTTGCCGATAACATCCGCGGCGCCCTGGTTGCCATCGACCGAAACGAAGAATTCATCAACATGACGCTCGCAGTGATGATGACGCCGGATTGACAATCGACAGGAGCAGAATTACACCGCGATTCTAAAGGGGTAAGGCAAAGTACTCTGGGCCAATGAAACCGGGGGTATTCTTACTTTGGATACCCGGTTTTAACCTGCTTTACACGGTCAGTGGTACAAAAATTGGTACAAGCTTCATTCCCTCCTACGGCGTCCTGCCTACCGTTCGTCAGTTAGCAATACTGCTGCTACGCTGAAAACTCCACGGAGGATTCGCGATGCCAAATTCAGACCTGCTCCCTTCCCTGCTCTACAAGATCAATGAAAATCAGCTCGCCTTGGAAGCCGCCATCATGGAGCTCTCAAACTGGGTCGAGCAGCGAGGCGCGGCCGATGTTGCCGACAACATCCGTGGTGCCTTGGTCGCCATCGACCGCAACGAGGAATTCATCAATATGACGCTCGCAGTGATGATGACGCCGGAGTGACTTTGCGGTGTCAAAGCCTGGGATGCCGCATAAAAATAGCCAAATGCCTTTATAATCAAGGCCTTGAGCTATAAATCAGCTACGAAAAACAGCTACTTTTGCGACTGTTTAGAACCCAATAAACATTGGTCCAAACGGTTGCGTTTTGGGGAAGAATTTCCCGCAGAAAATCCCACCCCCGGCGTCCTGCCGAACGAGCACTACCCCCCACAACAATCACTCGTCGCCTGCCCCTCGCGAAAATATCACGTCTCGAGTACTGTATATCCAAACAGTACTTGATAAGGCATCACCGTGGACCCGAACGAAATCGAAGACACCAGCGATTGGCTGGGCTCGCCATCCAGGCTGGAGACCGTCCAGCATTACGCCAGCATGCTTGAGGAAGACGTCCAGGCGCTGAAGCGGGAACTGCGCGCGGCAAAGGAAAACATCACGGGGCTGATCCAAATGAACGACCAGCTTTCTGCCGATCTCGAAAGGAAACGGATCTGGATGGCAAACCTCGAAGCCGAGACCACTGATCAGTTAGCGAAGATCCAAAGCTTGTCGCGAGTCGTTGACCAAAAAGACATGAAGATTCGCGAACTGGAAGCGCTCAAGCTCAACCACAGGAGATGACCATTTGCGGACGGCCATAGGATAATTATTTCTCGAGTTGAGCCCGGCAACTCACGTAAGCGTCGCTGCCAGGTATCGCACCGTATGATCGGCACTTCTGATCATCAGCCAATTCTTTGCTGGACCGCTCTTCCGCCGCCGCCTTCATCCGACGCTGTCGCTCGGCGTAGCCATTTGTTCCTGGCAAGCAATCCGCACGAGGCGTACCAAGCGCACACTCACCCGGATGATTCGCGCAGCCTGCAATAAAAACGATCAACGCAAACAAGATGAAAGACTTCATGGTGGCCTCCGGGGTTTGGACTGCGCACCATCTTATCTGTAATCGCCTCCACCATTGTCTCTGGATGACCGCTCGCTCAGGGCACATCCTTGAAAAAAATGTGGTGGCCCAGCGTCAGTGTCTGCTTTGCACCCTTGGCCCAGGTCGGTGGCTTGCGCATGGTCGTAGCATAGTAGTGAGTGGCGCCGCCGGTTGGATCCGCCACCTTGCCGTCAATGACCTGATCGACAGCGATGCGCGCCTGCGCCAGCTCGCGGAACGGGATCTGCTTCACGCCAATCAGGAACTGATAGTTCGGGTCCGTCTTGTTCCAGCAACTGAACTGGTAAGGCTTCTGGCAAACACCGGCATAGCCCTCGCCCCACCACGACTTGGCATTGCCGTCGTTGACGCGGTTGCGGATGGTCCAGGCTACGGCGATCTGGCCGTTCAACGATTCCCCGCGAGCCTCACCCCACAGCGTGCGAGCTAGGATGTCGCGGTCTTTATCTGATACAGGCATGTTTTCTCCAGGTAGCAAAAAGCCCGCACATGGCGGGCTATCAAATTCAAGGCGTAAAAAAACCGCTCAAGGCGGTCCGGTTTCGAAAGCGAATAGTCTTCAGACGACGATTCCGCGTCGCGCCGCATAGGCCCGAAGATCAGCCACTGTACGGGCCAGCTCATCAGCTGTCAGGGCGACGCTGTGGCATTGAAACAGCGCGATGTCCACGTTGCCTTTTTGGCTGTTCGAGTAGCCGCTGCCAATGCGGAGAGTCCGGGTCGACGGACGACGCGGTTTTGTCTGAGCATTTAAAATGGAAAGATTTGCAGTGTGGCTCTTGGTGGTTACACCATTTGCCGCAATTACAACGGAATAGAGCCCCCAACTGCTCAGCGCCACCGGGTTGACCGAGGCCACTACGTTAGAGTTGCCCGGATCGTCGTCACCAAAACCGCCAGTGCCTGACACACGGTCAGCGGCCGCGCCGTACAGGCTGACGCCGGACGTGACACCGGTAGCGAAGCACCCGCAAATCAGCGGCGTAGTATCCGGGGTGCCGGGAACATCCGCGCTACGGGCAATCACCAGCATCGTGACTTCACTGGTTTCCTGAATTTGGGTTTGAACATAGTTCGTCATCCCCTTGCAGCTGATGAAGCCAGCGGCCACCTGAGGCGAGCCGACAATGGCACCGGCGGCCTTGCCCGGCGCATAATTTCGGGCACATTTCTCAAGCGAAGTATTGAGGAAGAAAACTCCCTCCAGGCCGCGACGTACTGGTGCGGCATACTCAGTTGCATATTGTTCGGCATCAACGCCTTTGGCTACGACTTGAACACCCATCGATAAATCCTCTTTTTAGAAACCCGTCTTGCGATCGTACTCAAACATCACGCAAGGGTTGTGCAGGGCAAAAGTGTTGCCCAATGGCGATACAGCGGTGTCGTACAGGCCATGGGTATCCCGCAAGTTCCCACGGGCGCCAGTTGCTGGGCCGGAATGCGCCGCGTCGCCTACCCGACCGCGCGCATAGGACAACGTCGCGTCAGCTGCGGCCGGTCGCGAGAGGGCCAGACGAACAGAGCCAGGCGCATTGATTGCGACGCTGGTGATTAAATTCGACGCCAGCACACCGCCTTCGCGAATATCAAAACCAAAATTCGGCGTCAGGGTGGCCAGCGCGGCATCCAGTACCAACTCCCCTCGCGGCACATGAAACTGGATGTCGACGTGGTCGTCTTTCCAGTCCACGCCGATGGGCTCCAACGGGCGCCATTTACCATGACGACGGATCATGGTTTCGTAGATCGCTCGACTCTTGTACTCGCCCATCAACCAGCTACCTTCGTTAGTCAGATGCAGATTGTCGGCTGCTACCGGGAAGATGTAGCACGGCACGGCCAAGGCCACGTCGGCGCGCTGCCGACTGATGCGCCATTGAGTCAGGGCGATCGGCATATCATCGCGTCCGTATTTGCGGTGCGCGGCCACCTGGTAGGTAAACAGATACGGCCGGAACTTCTGGCCGGTGATACCGACAATGTTCTCGGTCAGGGTGTCGAAGAGGGAAAGCTGGTACTGCATGTACTGATAGGGGGAGTTTTCGAACTCTCCCGTAGAGATGTAGTTAGTCTCGCCTTGATCCCAAGAGTAGGCCCACACCGAATACGTTTTGCCCAAGCTGGCGGCGAGCGCGGCTGTGTCGGAGATGGTTTTCACCATGCCCACAAAGTCGTTGTTTTTACCCATCGGTGGCGGAGATAGATCCTCAATCGATTTGCCTGAACGCCCTGGGGAAGTGCCGACCATGACCCATTTATCAGCACTCTCACCAGCGGCCACAGCCCGTCTGGTAATACCGTTGCAGATGCCCGTTACAGGCGTCTCCCCCTCCCCAGTAGTTCCGGACTCAACGAGCGGGACAAATGACGAAGGGTCATAGCCCCCCTCAAATGAACGCAGCTTCACGCCACTGGCCAGCATTACGTTGGCAAAGGGCTGCGTCAGCGAGATAGCCGGGATCGAACTCACGCCGCGAGACAGCGACTGGCCATACTCGATCACCTGTTTGTAATCGGTACGCTGCTGCTGGTCGAGCACGGCGACCGGCAGTGGAATAACCGGAGCCGGCGGAAGCGAAGGCGGAGGTCCGAAATACGCCTTGTTGTTGTCGACTCGCCCGAAAACAAACCCGTATTGGTCAACGTACTCCGTACCGGGACGATCCATTGGGCGGGTCACCCAACCATTGATATCACTGCCGCCAGCACCAAGACGCGCAAACAGGAAGCCGCTAGCGTCTGAAACCTCCAGACCATCACCCGCGTTACGCAGTTTCGCCGAAAGCATATCCAGCGCGCCGTCGACCATGAGCTTGAGCAGGGTGAAGCGATTGGAATCCAGAAACGAGCAGGCGATATCACCGGCTTCGCCGTTGTTGAAGTCGATCAGCTCGCGCATGGCTGCCAATGCGCTGGCCGCGGGGTAACGCTTGATCTCAAGTGCAGTCCCCGCCTCGTTGCGGTAGAGGATGACGTACTCCTCCACCCCAGCAGCGACCACGCTGAAATACCCACCGGCGACGGTGCCGGCCAGCCCAGCCGCCACGCTCAGGTAGACCATTGCGCCGCTCATTTGCGCGGCCAGATCAGAGATGGCCTTGGCATTGGTGGGGCGCATGACGCCACCGCCAACATCCATCATCTTGATTTTATCGGACAGCAACAGTTCGTTGGCTGTGTCGATCGTCACGGTAAGCCGGGCGAGATCCGAAGGTCCGCTCATATTTTCTCCAGACACAAAAAAACCCGCTCAACGGCGGGCCATAGAATTGAAAGGTGATCGGTTAATCGAGCGGTTAGGTGGAGACAGGCCAGGACTTCGAGTACCAGCGCTGCAACAATCCACGCAGTTGGGCATTCATGACGCCAATATCCATGCCGGCCAGCAGGTCAGTGAGTTCTGCCTCGGTAATAATCGGCATTTCAAAAAGCGAAAGAACAGCGGTGTATCGCCAAAGGTTGACGCCCACCAGAGTCGGCCCGTCGTAAATATCCGTGAACTGGGCTTGTGACTGCATCAGGCCGAGCGGGCTCTTTATGGGACACATGAACCAATCGGCCCAGCCTATCCCCCATTTGCACCAACCCTCAAACAGTCGAGCCTGTTCGGCATTGCACAGCCACGAAACGGATACCTCAGTTGGCACGCTCCGGTATCGACGCCGGTTTCTGGCGCGGCCACTTACAAAGGGAGAGCGAACGATGGGGCTTGTCGGCTTGAATCCGTATCCGTCTCGCAACGGCAGCGGAATGCCGTCAGGCATTGTCAGCATGATTCGCGTTCCTTAGTTGTCGGCGAAGTTGTCGTCATCCGCATACACGCGCGGGTCATAGTTGACAGCCTCGACGTCCGCCGAGTGATCGCCGGGGTCAATTGATGTGATCAGAACCGGGTAGCACCAGCGCGTCGACTCGCCGAACAGCAAGTGTGGCGGCTCGATATCCCAAGAGACATCCGGCTCAAAATCCAGCGAAGGGACGGTGAGCCTGTAGTCGTCGACGCGAGTTGCTGGCCAGGGCCCGCTTACAGTTCCATCCGGGCGCCGCAAGCCGACAACATGGGCAACGCCTGATTTCCAAGTCAGGGGTTCGGAGCTCTCCAGAAGCACAAGACCGTTGCCGGTCGTGATTCCCAGCAGGAGGGAACTTTGCCCGTAACCTGGGATGTCATCAGCTACCGCGTCATAACTGAGATATCCGCTGTTTAATGCGTCAAACTCAGTGCTCCAGCTATAGCTTTTGTTGCGATAGACCTGGGCGCGCCGCATGCGCCTTCCTATTCGCCAAGCTTTATCGCGGTTGGTGACCCCTTTCAGCGTGACAGTTTGAACGCGTAGCCCAAGGTCGCCTGGCAGTCTGCACCTGACCACTTCAGTCGCGTGTGTTACCTCGTCGATGTACTTGATGTCGACGCCGTCGTAATCGTCAGGCCCTGGCAAAGTGAAGCTGCGCTTGAGCTGCTCGGTCATGTTTTGAGGCGTGTACATATGGCCGATCTGCGTTCGCAGCTCATCACGAACTGGCGTCACCCGGCCGCGCTCGAGTGTGAACTCGGCAAACCCTGCCAAAAGGGCGTCATTGATGCACTCCTTGACCGTGCTGTCGTCCTCAACCTTGTAGTCAAAGTAATCCCCGCGCGGTGACCAGATCGCCCCATACCGCGCAAACTCCTCGAGGTCGAGGTCGCTATCGGTACCGCCGGCCGACTTCATCACGTAGTTCACCCAAGGCACGATGTCGCGTGTGGCCACGGGGGCAGTCCACGCACCGCCAGATAGAATAGGCAGCTTCCTTGTGGCGATCACCGACACCTGATTTTGCGATTGAGCCGATAGCTTGTCGCCGCCGCGCACGTAAAGCGCCATGGTGGTGCAGTCCTTATAACTGCTCGGCGCCTTGTCGATGCGGCCGCGTAACCCATACCACTGCACACGATTGAACTTGAAGTTTTCCGGCGACTCTTCCCCAATTCTACGAATCCTGACCTCTGGCCGAATGTAGGACGGGGCCAGAATACTGCGCGTGTAACCCTGCTGATCCGGGCTCATCGCCGTGAAGGTGTAGGACACACTAGTCCATGCTCCAGCGGTCGAAGCATCACGATACTGGACCTCGACTTTCGCCGAGTGCGAGCGGGTGTTCCCATTCTTTTCGGTGTATCGAACCAGCCCCTGCGGAAAGAAGAAGTCCACTTCAAAGCGGCGAATGACCTCACCTTCAGGACAGGCATAAAAAGGCCCAGCCCAGTCACCTTCGGTTGTCGAACCATCGAGGGTGATGGATGCTGTATTGGTCTCGATGTCGTCGAACCCTGGCCAGCTCTCATCTTCCGCGCCGGTATCCTTCAGCCGAATCACGGTGATCGCCGAAGGACCGTGGCTTTCGTCGATGTCTGTGGTGCTTTCGTTATCCTCTACAGCGTCAGCCGATACCGATGCAATTCGGTAGCGAAGATCGCGATATCCAATGCATGACCAGAGGGTTCCGGTTTGAAGGCCAACGGCAGGTGCACCGCCATCGTAAGCCAGAGTGATTTTCGCAGGGACAGCATCAGCGGCCGCGACTGTCTTCACGCCAGTGACGAACGCCGGTGTCGACCCGAAGACCGTCGACGAAGATCCGCCCAAAGTTAGCGCTACCCCGCTGAACGGCGATGCAGACTCGGCGATCCGCAGGAAGCTGCCTGAGGCACTAGCAACAAGGCCTGTACTGACCAGCTTGGCATTTACGGCTGTCACCAGGCCGGCAAGGTTGGTGGTCGCAGTGTTCAGAGTTATGGAATAGTTGCTCGCGCCCCGGCTCACCGTGAACGTTAGCGGTGTCACGTTGAAGTCGTAGCGCGTCGGCGCTGCGTTACCAGTGACCATAGACGCGCTACCCGTAACCGCTGGTACTGCCGGAACGTAAGGCGCATAACTGGCCACCACGTAATCGCCGGCATTGGCGCCGGCGATCTCGATCTTCATGCCAACAAATGGCTTGAGCATTGGGATATGGTCACCGCTGATGACGGTAGCCGAGCCATCTGCAGGCGCAGTGAACACATAGGGATAAAGAACTTCAATGCGCGCGATCAAGCCCGCAGCCCAGCCCGTCGGGAACCACCCCGCTCCAACGGGAACGGATACCACGTAATCGCTGAACTGCACGGTAGCTGCATTGAGCTGTTGATCGATATTGGTGGTGGTGGTCAGCGTCAGGCCGGCGCTACCTGTAGAGGTAGATCCGACCTCATCCGAGTTGTGCCACCAAAGCCGGGCAGGCTCGGCAGCTACAGATTCACCTGGTCCATAAATGGCATAGCTTGCCGTGCTGCCGAGCGACGCAATCGGGGTTCCACCAATTCGCACCTGTCCAGGCTGGATCTCAAACTCGCCCACACCGAGGCACAGCAGCATTTCGACCCACTGAACCTTCGGATCGGTGCCGAAATAGCGACGTGTCGGGGTGAGGTAATCCGGGAAAATCTCGTTCTTCCCCGCGCACTCGCGAATCACATCGCCCAGCCTCACCTGGTTTGCCGTGGTTTTCGCCAACCCTAGCCCCTTGCCAGATGCGGCGTTGCTCGCCGAACTGGGGGTGACCAGTGGTTTCTGCGTCAGCATGACCACGCCGACAGCAACAATGGCAGCGACAACAGCCCAAGCCGCGATCTCCAGGCCGGTGCCCTTTGGCTCTGGATAAATGCGAACAACGTCATCCGGACCAAACTCCACCTTGTTCCAGCCGGTCGGCGCAACGAACAGGCCGTTGACTTCGATGCTGATTGGCGGTGATTCACGCACCTGGTAGCTAGGCACCTTGGCTACCAACCAGCTTTCGAGGGTCATCACGCGATCAGTCTTGTGGCGCTCCAGCGGCTGGCCTTCAAGTTTGCTCGGGTAGAGTTCGATCACGGTGATAACTCACTGTCAGGTATTGGTCTTGAAATTTGCGTAGCGGCTTAATGGTCGCGCCGGATGGCTTCATTTCCATTCCGTGAAGCCGGCTGTCGACCTCGATGATCACGGCGACATGAATGCAGATCTGGCCGCGCCACACGCAGGCGATCGCGCCGACTTCAGGCTCGCATCGCTCCATGGCAGCAGCGCCCTCGTTCACCGCCTTGGTGAATTCCTTCGGCATGGTGTTGCGGACGTAGCCCCAACTGGGAAGCAGGGGCAACCCGTAGACCTCATGTCGGACAAGTCGAGCCAGGCCCCAACAATCCAGCCGCGCAGGGCCGCGCCCGCCATCCTCGTAGGAAGCGTTCAGGTATTTCTCGAACATTTAGATGTACCGAAGGCAGGGCGCGAAGGCCAAGGTGTACTTGCGGCGAGGCCAGCCGAGGTTGATCAGGTCGAAATATCCAGCGTTGAGCTGGACGCTCGAACCTTGCATGAACCCGCTGAGAACTTTCATTCGGTAGGGACGTTCCGCCGGCGCTGTAAGGTCGGTCGAGATAAAAATCCGGAAAACCATCCCGATACTCGCCCGGGCTTCAAGCGCCTGGTCAATCAGCTGCTGTGCCTCCCCCGTTACGTTGTCGATGGCGAAGGTCAGCGTCTGGTTACCGCTATTATCCCGCTTGGGCAGCGCCGCAGCGAAGCCTGAGGCGGTGAATTTCGCAGTCACCCCGGCCTCAGTTTTTGCCGTGATGTCTTCGAACCCTTGGCAGAGGTAAATCGGCGCCGCCCACGGCGTGCAAAACAGCTCAAGCGTCGGGATGATCACAGCCTTGCCGCCAGAGGCGTACAGCGTTTCAAGTGCCGTCATCGCCCAACTCTCTTCAGTCCATAGGTTTGCTCAAGGGTTTTGGCCATCTGGCCCTGACCGCGGATGTTGGACACCCACATATCAGTGATCTGCTTTCCGTCCGGCCCCGTGCTGGTTTGCACTTGCCCTGCGCGGCTGGCGTCTTCATGGAGGTTTACTTCCGTTTTGCCGCTACCAGCACCCTCCCTCGAAACCCGCTCAAGAGTTCGATCAAGCTTTGCGCTTGTCTCCGCAGTGGTTACCCGCTCACCCTTCTGCAGCAGCCAGGTTCCCGTTTCTGGCACCGCGTCGATGCCGTCGTGTGCCATGCCCAGCAGGGCCATCGATGAGGCGGTGGCATTGGTTGACGTGATGGCTGCAATTGCCGGAACCGAGTTGGTACCGAAGGATGCCAAGGAAGCCATCGCCGCAGCCGGCGCGTATGCCGCCGCGATAGCAGGGCCTGCAAAAGCAGCCTCTGCTACTGAAGCGGAGGCACCAGTCGCGCCCATCGCAAGCTGTACGCCTTGATATACCAGCCACTGCGCGGCCATCCTGGCCAAGGCATCAATGAGCGCATTAGCCATGGAAGACGCGACGTCCATCACCGAATCGCCAAGGCTCTTGTGCTCGGTGAGCATTGCACTGATATTTTCTGAAACTGCGCTGGTGCTTTCCTCCAGCACGCTCGAAGTGAAATCGGCTGCCTGTTGCTGGTAGTCGGTGGCCGTATCCTTGTAGTTCTCCCAGGCCGAGCTGACGCCATCGAGCCAGTTTTGTTGCGCGGTGTCCTGCTGGTTGTAGTAGTCCTGCTGCAAAACCATGCGCTCGGCGAGAGCCTCGCTGAGCATTGCGGTTTCTTTGTCGTACAGCTCCTGGGTAATGTCTCCCCCATTAAGCTGCTTCTGCAGGTCTGCGGCCTGTTTGTTGTAGTCCTGCTGAATCTCCAGATCGGCCTGCAGGCGCTCTTTGAGCTTGTCACCTGAGCCAGCACCAGCCAGCTCAATCTCAAACCCCTGTTTGACTGTTTGATTGCTGTCTTTGAGCGTAACCCCGAAGGCAGCCAGCTTTACGGCGTCTTCATTGGCCTGCTTCAGCTTTTTCAAGCCGTCCAGTTCAGCGGCCAACCCCTCAAGGCGTTTCTGCTGCTGAGCATTGATACCAACCAACTTGCCGGACTCGATCTCAAACTGAAGCTTGGCGATTTCGGTGGCATCTTTTCGGGCATCATTTGACGTATTGATCAGCTCGATTTGACGCTCGTAGCCCTCTTCGGTGGTATCGAAGACACCCTGCAACTTCTTAGCAGCCGCCTCAGCCGCCTTGGCCGCATCTTGTTGGTCCTTGGTCAGCGCTTTGAAGGTGCCAGGGCGCGCCGCCGCTCCAACTCCATTCAACGCATCAGCAATTTCTTTCAGATGCCCACTTGCCTGCCCGCTCGAACCCGCCTGGTCGATTCGCCCCCAAAGGCTGTTGTATTTTTTGTCTAACGCATCCAGATCATCGCCAACGATTGACGCCGTACGGGATGAATTTTCGCTCATTTTGTTGATGGCATCGATCGGACTGGAAAAATCCACCCCATCAAAAGCGCTGACAACGATCGCAGCAACACCAGCAATGGATTTACCCAGCAGTTCAAAGGTGTACGCAATGCCGACCGCAGTTTTCGCAGTAAACTTGAGAACGCTATTAAGGCCATCGGAAAGCAGGGAAATCGAGGCGGTGTCCTGGCTCAGACCAAAAAGAATGTCCGCATAGTCGCTCAGCGTCGGCATTAGCGATGCCGCAACTTGATTTTTGATACCGGCCAGGGATTGCTCTGCGAGCCACCCGGCGGCGGCCAAGCCCTGAGTAGCCTTGATGGTTTTCTCATCCATGATCGCGCCAGCTTGCTGCGCTGCATCGCCCAGCACATTGAACGCTGCCCCGTTGTCACGCAGTAAAGGCAGGAGCAATGTCGCATCGTTTGCCAGCGACTCCATTTGCTGCGTCATTTCTGCCTGGCTAAGTCCCGCCTTTTGCAGGCTGGACGCGAACAACTGCAATGCCTGAGGACCTGAGAGATTCCGAAACTGCTCGGCAGTCACACCAACTTTGGGCGCGATTGTTTTGAAGAAGTCCTGCAATTCCCCGCCGCCATTGAGCAAGAAATCGCCTACTTTATCGTTCACATCCTTGAAAATATCCGCCAGCTTATCCTGCTCGACTCCCACGGCTTTTGCACCGGCAGCATACTTCTGAAACTCGCTGGAGCTTGTACCGGACACCTGTGCAAATCGAGTAATCTCGGCCCCTGCTTTCACGGACGAAACGGTCAGCGCGGCCAGCGCTGCAACGCCAGCGGCGACGCCGGCGCCGATGCCAATCCCAATTTTCTCAGCCGATTTTTGAATCTCGGCCATGCGCTTTTGAGATTCGCGACTGGCTTTATCGAGCGGCCCCGTAAACCCTCCGATCTTGGCGATCAGGTCCAGCGTTAACGTACCAAGCGATCGGGAAGCCATAAAAACTCCAGGCGTAAAAAAACCCGCCTTAGCGAGTCAAGTAGTCGGTTGCTCTGAGCAAAATGCAGCAGCTATGCCCAGGACTCCATTGCCTGTTCGAGCGTCATTGGCTGCTCCGAATCATGCGGCATGAAATCGTAGATCTTGAAACCACCCTTCTGGCTTTTCGAGTTGGCATAAAGCGTCGCGAGCATTGCTGCGCCGCGCTCTATGCGCATTCCCCAGTTGAGTGACCCCCGTTTGGCTCGGTATTTCTGCCACTGCCGGAATTCTGGATAACTCAGGCGAGCTTGGGCTTCCGAGATTGAGCAGCCGAACGTGATCGCGATTTCGTGCCAGAGCTCGTCGAGGTCGCTGAGCTCATCGTCTTTCCCATGCCGGTAACCTCTGCTATCACCGCCAGAAGCGCCATGGTCAAGTTGCCATCCAAGGCGCCCCGCTCCGGATCAGCGGCACCAGTAATGTCATCCACAGCGAACACCGGTGCGCCGCTCTCGTCACAAATGCACGCTGCGATGCGCCCCGCAATGCCATCACGCTTGCCGCCAGCCGCCAGCACGTCACTGACCGCCGACAAGTAACCCAGCGGGCGGACGAGCACGGTAGCTGTGAGTTCGGCATCACCCTGCTTCCAGGTGATTTCCTTTTCGACTGGAGCGCCGGTGAAGGCGCCCACTTCTTTCAGGTTATTGATGCTCAGCTTCATGATCAGACCTTATGGAGTTTTGCGAATCCAGGCAGAACCGCCCGAACGCTGGATGGTCGCGGCAGTGGTCACAACAGCGTTTGCTGCGAAATCGAATGGAAAGTCCGATACGTAGCCCTCGAAAATGAACCAGGTACGCGTGGCTGGCAGCTCGAAATCATCACCGCCCGTGTTTACCGTAGGCGCGATGCCGATTCCATCGGACCAGCCCACCGCCCAAGAAACGGTCTCGATGGAATCGTCTTCAGAGAGCGCATGCAGGCGGATGTGCGAAGCGTTGCGTGAATCAGCGTTGAGGGTTAGCGAGGCCTGGCCCGGAGTACGAAGGCCGCGCAGATAGCGCCGGACCTTGTCGCTCAGGCAAGTCACCTCGATCTGGTCGGCAGGGTTGCCACCGGGATTGAATGCCGTCGCGCACTCGACTTCGAGAATTTCGAAAATAGCAGGGTTCGCGACGGTAGGGACCAGAGCGTAAATCTGGGTGCCTTGGGTAAGAATCGACATGGCGCTCTCCAAATGTCGGGCATAAAAAAACCCGCACATGGCGGGCCGGGGATTGAGGTTCAGCTATCTGGGTACAAGCCAGTCGATGTCGAAGCTCGACCGGTAAAGCTTCGTGGGTGTGTCCTTAGTCTCGCCGCCCCAGCGGACGACGTAGGCCTTTAGTTCGATCGCATGGGAAATTGCGTCGGCGACGGCCCTAGCTGAGGATGCAGTGGCGGCATACACGTCAACCTGCAGAGTGAATCCATCCAAGTCTGGACGCCCGGCCAGGTAATTCTCTGGGCTGCCGGTGACCAGTTGCCACACGGCATACGGCTTGGTCACTCCCTCTGGCGCTTCACCGAATGGATACAGCCGGGGTATAACGCCGAGTAGCGCCTGGATGCCCGCATCAGCGGCACATACCGCGAATATTGGTGCTGCTGGCATCAGTTACTCCCTGAAGCCTTCGCCGCACGCTTGATCGCACGATCGATGGCTTTCTCGTATTCAGTTATGAATGTGTTGGTCGCTTCGCTGATGTTGTCTGCCAGAGCTTTCCGCGCGAAGGGTTGTGCACGCATCTTTTCCGTACCGAACTCAATCAAGCGCCAGTGTGGTGTCGGCGAGTTGGCCGATGTATCACCACCTTTTTTCAGCACGGCGCCTTGCAGAACACCAACCCTGAAACCGAGATCGCCCGTTGATTTGAACAGCCGACCATTCCACCGCAATGCGACGTTGTCCGCGATAGATCGACCCGTTACAGGATCATCGATGTTCCGGGCGCCATCCTTCATTTTTTCGGCAATCAGCTGTGCGGCCTTTCGCAGAGCCGACCTGCCACCTTTGCGCTTCACGTCGTAGGTGATGGCTTCGAGTTTTCCGATCAGCGAATCCATGCCGACCAGGCTGAACTCGATGTTGTCAGCCATCGTTCACTCCCTTCGCTACCAGAATGGTGAGGTATTCAAGACCGGACACCGGATCGGGCATTGGTTGCCCCTGAATGTTGTAGACGTCGCTACGGTGCAGAATGCGCATCGTCGGCAGAACGCCCGCGCGGTACCGGATCACCATTCGGCCCGATGCTTCAGACTGGCCTGCCTGCGCCGCAATCAGATCGCGAGCACTGAGCGGTTCAACCGAGGCAGGCACGTCTTCCCAGACGGTTTCCCATCCAGGCAGCATTTCGCCCGTGCCCAGATCCTGAACCAGTCCACTTTTCTGGAACGTGATGCGATGGCGCAATGAACCGGCTCTCACGGCGTCACCACTGGGTCAGGTGGACCCGACCAGTTGCGCGAGGACCAGAGCAAAGATTCAACGGCCAACGGTACTTCCGCAGTGATTGTGCCAACCACGACCGCCTCCCTGTTCGCGTAGGAATGCCCGATCAACAGCAGCAGCGCTGCTTTGAAACTCGCCGGGAAATCTTCGACTTCAAGAAGTTTTGGGTTATCACAAAACCAGAGTGCCCAGGCCAACGCTGACTCGGCATACAGGACTATGAGGTCGTCTTCGTCCTCATAGTCCAGACGCAGGTGCTTGCGAATCAGCTCGATGGGGAGCAGATCAGCAGCGGCCACGGTCATTTTTTAGCGCCTTTTTTTTGGCTTGGCTCTGGCTCTGGCTCTGGCTCTGGCTCTGGCTCTGGCTCTGGCTCTGGCTCTGGCTCTGGCTCTGGCTCTGGCTCCAGGATTGGATCGGCCTCAACCGCTTCTGCCAAGTCCAGACCGATCAATGCCTCGGCATATTCGTCCTTGACCTCGCGGACCTCGAACTGACTGAAGTTGCCGGCGTGATAATGCGAAAACTGGCGCAACGCGCGAATTTTGATCATGGCGCAATCGGGGCAGTTACCTGCCCCGGCCTCGGTTACGGTGCGGTGGCGAAAGGACCGGTGATGATCGCGGTTGGCCGGTAGTGAGCCAGGGCCAAGCGCTCTTCACAGAGAATGGTCAGCATGTTCTTGACGAAGTTGTCACGGTCTTCGCGGCTGACCTCTACAGTTGCGTCCATGCGATCCCAGACTTGAGAAGCCAGGTCGAAGCCGCCGACAGTGAAGGTGCCCAATGCCTGGGCCTTGGTCGCTACGACCGGCAAGCCCCACATGACCTTCGCGGCAAATGCGGCGGGGCCACCAAAGATGTAACGACCATCGGCATCTTTCAGCAGCGCGATCGCGTGCCAGTCGCGAGGGTTGAGGATGATGCCGGAGGCTTCAAACTCGGACTCGCTGGTCTGGAAAATAGCGTGAGCGATCTTGTCTGCACGAGTGTCGCCGGTGACGTTGAGAGTTGCGTCGTACGCGGTGGCGACCTTGTTCAGCCCGATGAGGTTATCGCCGGTACCGTCGCCGTTCAGCAACTGACCTTCTTCAACCAGCGCCAGACCGAACAGAAGACGGTTGTTCACGTAGGACTCGAGCATCGGCGCATCATCCATGACCTGGCGAGAAGCCTGGATCCAGTGGGCAATGGTTTTGACGTTCGCCGTTTCCTTGGTGAAGGTCAGGTTGGATTCGGGCTTGAGCGTGCCTTCTGCAACCGGCGCAGCGCTGTTGGTGAAAATGTTCTCGCGAACGTATTCAAGCGAGTTCGAGCTGATTCGGCCTTGGGCCAACAGGTCACGGATGGTCAGGCGACGCAGCCCAGGCATCAGAATACCTGCGTTGCGTTGTGGCTCGATCAGGGCGCCGGCGGAACCGGTGCCACTGCCCAGTTGCTTGTTGAAGCTTTTGACGTCGACTTTGCCAGACGACTTGCCGTCCCACGACTTCTGCAGGTCCAGCGCGGTCTGCTCGGCGAAGGACTTTTTCGCTTCGGGATTATCCAGGTTACCGCTTGCCAGTTTTTGCTCGAGGTCGAACAGCCGAGTGCCGGACTTGGTCAACTCTTCCTGAACGTTCTGGAGATCGGTTTGCAGCTTTTTGCTGATCGCGCCGGTTTCGGTGATTTCTTTCTTTTGCGCATCGAACAGTTGGGTCATGTTCGTTTGCGCGTCTTCGATTGCCTTTTGGATCTGGGCCAATTCGGACATGGTTCAGTTTCCTACAGTTGGGAAGGTTTTGAGGCGATTGAGAATCGCGGTGATTTCGCCACCTTCGGAATCGCTCCGAACTGCGGACTTGATCCGGGCGATGAAGCCCAGGGCTTGCGACTTTGAAAGGCCAGCCGAATCCCTCAGCCAGTGCTCTACGTCGCGAATAGTGGTGATCGACTCCAGGCTCTTCATGGACTCGACGGTCGCCTGCTCATTGGCAGGGAAGGTGCAGATGCTGATCTCACGAAGGGCCTGCACATTTTTGAACGCTCGCCCGGTGCCGATCAGGTCGAAGTCGTTTTTAAGGGCGGTGAATCCGACGGACATGCCTTCGACTGTCTTGTGCTCCATGGCGGCGCGCAGATCGGTGGATACCGATAGCCCTGGGGTCAACTCACCGCGTGTGAGCAAACCTTTGCTGTCCTCTTCGAGCGACAGCCACTTGCCCACCGGCAACTCCCAGGTGCGATGGTTGAAAAACATTCCAACCTGACGGCTCTGGCTGGAGAGCGCTTTTTTGAATGCGCCAGGCATGATGATGTCGCCATCACTGTCGACCACGCCGAAGACGCTCGCGTAGCCCTCGAACGTCCCGTTTTTTCCAGACGAATCGAACTTGATCTCGACCTGATCAAAGGCCAAGGTCTTTTTAATATTGGACATTGGGTAGCTCCAGAAAAACTAAACCCCGCTTGGGACGGGGTTCGTTTGGCCGAGTTGTGTGAGCGGGACGTTCTGTGATTGCCGAGTGGCTACATCACCACCGTCAACCGGTGGCCTGTTGTTCACACGGCGCCCTTCATTGATTGTGAGCAGGCCGGTGTCGACCAGGGTTTTCATATAATTTGCTCGCGCCGTGGAATCCCCGCTCAAAAGCCCGTCGCGATTATGCTCGGCGTGGATACGACCCAGATCGGCAGGCTTGACCAGCCAGCGCAGGATGCAGCCTTCCCAGATTTCGAGATACGCATCCAGGCTGTACTGAAGAAAGCCAAGGTTCTGCTGTTCGATTCCCGACCCCCAACTGGTGGACTTCTCAACGTCGCCCACCAGGTGCGGTGGCACACCAAAGAATCTCGCAAGCTCGCTGACTTGAAATTTCCTCGCAGCCATTGTTTCAGCGTCTTGCGGACTGACACCGATGGCTTGCGTCGTGAAACCACCTTCCAGAATCCACAATCGCTTCTTGACTGGACCGCCGGAGATCTCCTTGAAGTTTTCCTCAACCTGGGCTCGCTGGTCTTTGTTGAGCACCTTCCCTTCACCGGTCATCAACAACTGCGGGGACTTCGCGCCATTGGCGTAGAAGTCGCGCTGTTGATCCTCCATCGCCACAGCCACGCCGGCCGTCTTCGCCGCGAAGGCGATCGGCGATAACCCTACGAGCCCGTTGAAGCCGAATCCCTTGAGGTGAAAGATTTCACTCTGCTTGAAATCGGCGTACGCATTGTCCCGACGGTACCGGTAGACAACCCGCTTCCCCTCAAGCCGAACATCCATGTTGACCGACATAAGGGGAACAAGGCTGATCACGTCGCCGACGCTGTTGCGCTCGATCAAGGCGTAAGCGTTACCGTAGTAGCAAAGCTGCATGGTCATCGAAACGCGGAAGTCGAACGCCGTCATGAATTGGTTGGGGCTGTATCGCAGAAGGCGCGCTAACGGATTGTCCAGGCCAACCTTCTTGCGGTCATCCCCCTTGGTCTCAAATACGTCCAAGGGCATGCAGGCCGTAACACTCGAGATCAAGCGTACGCAGGCGAAAACCGTGGATATCTGCAACGAGCGCTCGTCATTGACGACTGAGTCACCCACCACTCCGGATGCCGACACAGGCCCGGTCTGCGAACCCTTCTCCGGAGTGACGAGCCGGCCGCCGACGAAAAAGCTCACCATGCGCGCCCAGAATGGGCTGCGGGTGCGCAGGTCAATGCTGTAGTCGGTGTCTGCCATTACATGCTCATCGGTCTGGAGAGGAAGTCGTCGACAGAGCCCTGGACATCCGCATTCGCGAGTATCCGGCCTATCGTCATGATCAGCGCCACCGCGCCATCTATCTTGTTGTCATCGCCCTGCTTGATCGGGCGGACAACGTCATCGTTACCCGGCAGATGTTTGCCAATCACGTTACCGATGCACCAGGTCATGATCGGGTTACCATCATGATGAAACCGGCCCGCGGTGATGGCCGCCTCCAATTCCTTCATGGGGTCCGACATGTTGGTGTAGTTCTGCGTGATGGTGATCGGGTTGAATCCCTCGTCGTCGAGGTCATGACTCAGGCCCGTCGCACCATGTGGGTCAATCGGAGACTCACGCAACGGCGCGTGGTGATTGGCTTCCTTTGTGTCCTCGAGGATCTCGCGATAATCAATCTCGGCGCCGTCAGTGACTTCCAAATGCCCGGAGTTGATCCATGCCTGAAATCGCTCCGACATGCGTTTGTTGTCACTGTTGTAAACGGTGTCGTACGGAACCCAGAACTTGGGGCCGACACTGTAGTAGTGGGTCTTGCCGTCGGTGATTCTCCAAAACAACCGGGCTCTTGAGTTCATATCGAGCTTTCGCGCCAGGTCGAAACCGGCGTTCCACTCTTGGCCTTCGAACTGCTCCAGGGTCAGGGTGGTGTCTTCGCAGGATTTCCAGTCTTCCATGTTGAAGAAGCCGGCCTTCGCGCTTACCCACAGGTTCAGGTGCTTCGTTTTGAAAGTGTTGGTGAACCGCGCCGAGCGAATCGCCCTAGCCTGCTGGCTCTCCAGATACTCCTGGAACACCGAAACACCGTGGTTCGGGTTGGCCTTGGCCAGCATTTTCGGATCGGTCCAGTCGTCGCCCTCGTCGAGCGTCCAGATCCAACCGAACAGCTCGTCGTCCGGTACGGTACCTTCGAGCATCTCGACTACTTGCCGACGTTTGTCGTAGCACGGCCCCTCGATGTCCGCCCCGGCGGTAGTGATAATGAACATCAGCGGCTGCCGCCGGGCGCCCATGCCGGTAAGCATGGTGTCGTACTGGGCTGACGTTGGGTGCTCATGGTATTCGTCGACGATGGCGCAGCTGGGCGAAGCGCCGTCGCCCGGGTTGCCAATCAACGGTTCGAACCGGCTGAAGTCGGACGGGATGTTCATGTTCGAGGCGTTGACCTCGATGCCAGCAGCCTGCATCAGCATCGGCGACTTGCTCACCATCAGTTTCGCTGGACGGAAGACTTCCCACGCCTGCTTCTCAGTGGTCGCGCCAGAGTAGACTTCGGCGCCGAACTCGCCGTCGGCTACGAACATGCTGATGCCCACGCCGCCGGCCACCACGGACTTACCGTTCTTGCGCGGCACTTCCCAATAACTTTCGCGGAAACGGCGGTGCCCGCCTTTCTTCTTGACCCAACCAAATGTGACGGCCAGGCCGAAGAGCTGCCACGGCTCCAGGCTGATCAGCTGTCGCTTGAATGCCCATTCGCCCTTGGTGTGCGGCAGGAGCTGGATCAGCTTCAGCTTCTTCTCGGCCTTGGCCGGATCAAATTTGTAGCGATACCCACGTTTGCGGCTGGCTGCCAGGTCATCGAAGTGACGCTGCACCGCTTGGTGAATGTAACGGCAGGCCGGGACCTTTCCACGGAGCAATGACCGCCCCCACGCCATAGCCTTATCGACGTTGGGGTGGGCAGATTTGGTCATCAGCTACTCAGTAGTTTTGCGAATTCGTTGGTTTCTTTCTCCTTGTTGCCGCCGATCAAGCGCGTTCGGCTTGCCGGATCAAGGCCGAGCATCGACCCGAAGGTCACCATTTGGCGCATCGTTTCGTTGGCAGCGGTCAGCGCAGGATTCTTCATGGGACCGCCGGTGGCTCCGGTGACCACGATGCCGTGTGCTTTGATCGACTCCTGTGCATACCGCCAGTTGTCATAGGCACAACAGAAGGCTTCAACGTTGTGCAGGTCCGTAATCGCCACGACGTTTTCGCGCAGCAGCTCCGGAACAATCATGTTCCACATGGTGGCGGCCCGCGGGCTGAACCACTCCGGCGGGTCGATCTGGGTGATCTTGGAAAACTGGGGCTCGGCCTTATTCAGGGCGCGCTTGCCAGGATTTCCGGCCAGTGCTTTTTTGGCCGTCGGCTTGGGTTTGCGACCACGGCCGGCGACCGTGGCGGTGCCTCCCATCGCGCAACTCCTGGATTTTTAATTTCGCGGGTGTGAAAAAACGATTGAGGGCGCGGTCTAGAAGCGAAAAGGCCCAGACTTTCGACCCTCCCCCTCCCCGTGAGCGCGAATCGCTCTCATTTGATCGAGTTTCACTGTTTTTTTGGGGCTTTTCTGCTTTCAACGCCTCGCATTGCCGAATCCGCCGTCCTCAGCGGCCGTCTTGGCCGAGTGGCACGGTGCGCAGAGGCTCTGCCAGTTGGTCTTGTCCCAGAACAGGGCCATGTCGTTCTTGTGCGGGATGATGTGGTCGACATCGGTGGCCACAACCACCAAGCCCCGCGCCGAGCAATGAAGGCAGAGCGGGTGTTTCGCGAGGAAACCGGCCCGCGCCTGCTGCCACTTGTAGTTGTAGTGACGTTTGGTGCTGCTCTCCCGAGGCTTGGCTCGCGCCGCGCTCTTCAGTAGGTGAGCGTGCTCATCACAGTAGCGAGGGTTGCGGGTGAGAGTGTTGCAGCCCTGGGCGTTGCACGGCTTCTGTGGCCTCAGCGGCATGGCGTGCCATCCATGTAGGTAAGCGGCTGGGCATCTGAGTCTTCAGGCTCGTCCTCGGCCATCGCCTGGATCAGCAGGCTCTGTTGCTCTGCCATCCGTTCGAGTATAGCTGTCTGCTTCTTCTGCTCGCTCAGTATCTCGGCGAGATAGGAGATCGCTTGCCCGCTCATACGCAATTGCACTCCACTTCTTAATCCATTCACGCCGGGCCGCGCATCCAGTGCACGCCATCACCAGCGCTACTTGGCCAGCTTCGGCTGCAGCACGACCCGGGCAATCATCACCAAGAGGCCGAGCACGCCATAGGCAATCGGGGGCAACACTGCCTGAAGCGATGGCATTAGTTGCTCAGTCACGCCAAGGGCAGCGACAGCACCACCCGCCTGAACGCTGGTCATGCTCAGCGCTTGCTTCCAGTTGTCGATCAGTTGCATGGGGTCACTCCTGCCGCTTGGGCAATTTGAAGTCAGTAAATCGGTCGGCCAGGTCCGCCACCTTCTTCACTCCCAATGTGCCGATGACGGCGCCGAGAGCAGCCGCCAAACTTGATGGGAGGTTGAAGTACTCGAGCAGCGGAAACGCCCCGGCCGTGATCGCGCCGCACAGGCAGGATTCCAACAGGGCCTGTCGCCTCCCTCCACCGCCATAAATGACGCGGAGGAAGGCAATCCAGCACGACAGCGCTGCGGCGTAGAACATCGGGGCATGCTGGCTAAGCCAGGCCATGACGAAGAGCCAGGTGTCTGGTTTGTCGGGCATATGTGGCATCCAGCGTCCTCCCTTGTGGGGAGCGAGATAGGTCGGCCCCAAAAGCACTCCCAGCTCGGAGCAATGGGTGTGATGGAGCCGAAAACGAAAAAGCCCCGGCAAAGTGCCGAGGCTTGGAGAACTGCGAAAAGCAAAAAGCCCGACTCAAGATCGGGCTTTGCTCGCGGAAAAACCGCAAAGTAACTGAAATCTATAGTTCGCCCCCGGGGCTGTCAAGCCCCCAATCTTCAGCACACAAAGTAAAAGCTCAAAGGACCTTGAGCGGTCTCCGTTCGACGTCGAATGACTCGTCAGATACTTTGGTTTCGTAAGCTGGAACGCCAAGACGTTTCGAGGCAATAAGTATTTTTTCTTTAAGTGAGGAATTCGCTCGCTGCCCTACGATCAACTCGCTAATACTGTCGAAAGGGACTTTAAACAGATGAATGTTGTAAGGTGACATCTCTTTAATATCATCCGCCATATCAAGCATGCTAACGAGGCGCTCTTCCTCCTCGTACGCCCAATCCAATGACTTTGTCAGAACGACTGCGATGGACTCTTGATGGCTGAATTTGCGACCCTGAACTTTCAGCCTATCTTCTGTATATCTTACGGGACTGAGTGAAAACCTTTCTCCATTATGATCGGGAACTCCATCAAAGAACGGATGATCTCCATTAAAACCAACACAAAATCCAGTATATGACGAAGTGTAGTGAGACCACATCAAAGCACTATTCCAGCGGCGTGAAAGAGATAAAATCCCTAAGCCAGAATTAAGTTTTTCGCTTGTTGAATCAAAGAATTTGTTTCTTAGATATATTGAAGACTCTTTCGTTTTTCGCTCAGCATCTTTTAAAACCACCTTTAACTGAGCCGCTTTGCGACGCCTAGTTGATCTGTCATCACCTATGCGCGGACTATATTCACTTACAATAGAAGCTTTAAACAATTCGATATTTTTTTGGATCAAATCCTCTGGCAACGCTGGCAAACACTCATATGGATCATTCAATGCACCAGGTTGCGAAAATCGTATTAATCCGTCGCGAAGAAAGCCTAATCGTGAGGAGTCTAAATATTTATAAACGTTCAAAAAAACTCCTTAACCCCTCTCGCAATGCGAGTCGATATTCAGTTACAGGTCTTCAAAAGTGATTAAACCAGATTTCTCGCGTATGAAAAATCTGGCTAAGCAGCATCACGACGAAAGTCCAACGCACCATCAATCCAGGCAATACCTGCCTTCCAAAGCTGCCGCGTCTTCTCTTCGCCGAAACCAATCTTCCTGCCAACGTCCACCAGCGCCTTATCTCGAGCCGTGTAGTACTTCATTAGCACGTTGCCGCACTCGGGGTACCGCTTGAGCAGACGCCCCATCAAGCCATCAATCATCAGTGCATCGTCATCAGTGATCATCGGCGTGTGCAGCGTGTTCTCGCGGGATGCGCAGCAGGACACGCCAGAGCCCAGCACGACCCAACGGCCCCAGTGCTCCAGCAGGTCCTCAGCGGTGCGCTCGGTAAAGTTTTTGGTTCTCGCCATAATTCAGTCCCCCTTGAAAGACGAGCGGCCGACGCCGCGACTGTTGTTCTGCTGGTATTGCTCGACTATGTCGTTCGCCGCCGGTGCCAGAGTTGCGAGATGACGCTCCCGGCGCAGCAGCATTCCCAACTGCACCACCAGATCTTCAACAGGCAACGGCTCCAAGGTGATCGCGTGGACTTGGCCCGAGGCATGGCAACCGATGCAATCGAGCTGATGAAACACGCCATGGATGATCCCCTTCCCGGCACAGGACGGGCAGTCGGTGAGGGGGATCAGGCAACGCACAAAGGAGGGGCCATTGCTCTTTTTCATCATTTTTAAACCTCGCCTATGGTTGATTCTTGAATGGCCCCGCAGGCCTTGTGTTCTGTGGCCTCCAGCGCATTACCGGAATCTCCGAATCTATTGCCGGTCAATCCGTGAATCAGGGCAAAACCCTTCTGGTCTAGATGGGCGTGCCACTTCTCCAAGGCATCGCGCTTGCGGCTCATCACGTCCGACTGGATGTACACCTTCACGTTGTGGCCCATGGCGTGGTTGATCAGCAGCTCACCGATCAGATGGTCGATGCCGATGTCTGCCCAGCCGGTACGGGCCACCTTGCGCAGGTCGTGGCTGGTCCACTCGCCCTGCCCCAGCCGGGTGAACACGGCACTGGCCTGGCCTTCGCTCAGCGGCTTGCCGTTGCGTGCCGGGAACACGTACTGCCCGTCGTAGCCATTGGCGTACTGCCCGTCGCGGTAGCGCTTTAGGATCTCGCACATCTGCTCGGTCAGCGGCAGGTGATGCTCGACGCCGGTCTTGGTGTGATCGCCGGGGATGAACCACTCGCGTTCGGCCAGACTGATGTGTGGCCACTGGGTCAGCCGGCTTTCACCAATGCGCGTGCCATGGCAAAGCATCAGCAGCGCCAGCATCGCGTCTCGCGGGGCAGCGACGAACACCTCGGCCAGTTGCTCGAGTAGCGCAGGCAGTTGCACGCCGCGCAGCCGGGACGGCTTGATCCCGACCTTGGCCTTGGAGAAGTCGCTGAACTTGATCCCGGCCATGGGATTAGAGGCGATCAGTTCCAGCTTGAAGGCTTGGCGGAAGGCCAGGGCCAGCAACTGGAACACCAGACGCACGTAGTCAATGGACAGCGTCTCTTGCAGCGGCCACATCAACAGGCTGTCGAGGGCGGCCTTGTCTACGCTGGTCAGCGGTAGTTCACCCAGGCGCGGAATCAGGTGGCACTTAATGGCCGAGGCGCCGGTCTTCTTGCGCTTGCTCGACAGGTTGCGATCGCGGGCCATGCGCTCGGCGAACCAGTCCAGCAGCTCGCCTGTGGTGACCCACTTCGAAAGGGTCGAGCCAGCACCGGCTTCCAGGCGCAGGCGAATCGCCGGCAGCGCTGCGACAACCTGCTTGGTGTTGAGGTCGGGGAAGTGGCCGATGCGGTTCCACTCCCCTTTCACCACCAGGTACCACGATGCCCGGGCACGATCCTGATTGAACCTTAGGTAGAGGCCGCGATTCTCGATGTCGCGCAGATTCCGGACGCCGCTGGCAGCCTGGCGTTTGATCTCGGCATCGGTGATCTTCACCGCGGCGCTGCTCATGCCGCCACCACAGTCGGCGCCATGCGCAGGTAAGCTCGAATCTGCTCCATCGTGTCGAAATGGCCACGGCACACGACCGCGAGATAACCCTGGGCGTTGAGTTTGCGAATGCGTTCGTGCTGGCTGTCAGAGATCGCCGCGTCGTTCGGCGGCATGGCCTTGAATTCAATGTACAGGCCGAAGAACCCGCCGCGGGCCATCGGCAGGACCAAGTCGGGGATGCCAGCTTTCACGCCTTGGGCCTTCAACTTCGCCGCAACGGCTTTGACACGGTGCCCGCCGTTCGGGACGTGAAAGATCAGGTCAGCGACCTCGGGCATCCGGGCACGTAGCTCAGCCATCAACGCCGCCTGCTCCAGCCCCTCACGGTCTACTGGTTTGGCGCGAGTGGTCGGGGTCTTGAACAACTTCATGGCCGCCGGCTTCATTTACGGTCGCCCCGCGCTTTACGGTACCGGTCGCTGAGGCGGCGGCACACCTCGTAGAGCGCACAATTGGCGAGGATTAACAGAACGAGCAAAGTCATTGGGTCGATCATGCAGCCCCCTTCACGGTGAGTATTCCGGCCCGGATCAGGGCCTCATGTGTTTCGGCGATGGCACGCGGCATGTCCTGCCAATCAATGTCGCCGATGCCGCGACCGTCGATGACGTCGTGGCAGGCGCTGCACGCGTATACCGCCACGGTGTCGAAGCCCTTCATACCCATGCCCTTTTGGCCGCACGGCAAATGCGCGAGCACGGTGGTGGCTGGGTTGTAGTTACAGATGCCTGGCAGGCGGACGGTGCAGTCCTGGCCGTTGGCCGAAGCGCGGAGTTTCTTCGAGGTCACGCGCATACCCGCTCCCCCGTGGTGATATCGATGACTTCGCAGGTGGACGGCCACATCGACTGGCCGAACCGCAGAGCTGCTGCCGAGTCAGCAAACAAAGCGACAGCGCGGTCTGGCTGGTAGCCCAGGTCCCATTTGTAGCCGCAGCTGTGCACGGCATACCGGTACTCAGCTGGGTCGGTCGGGGCGAGATATGGGTTAGGCACGGGCACCTCCCAGCGTGACGCGCAGCTGTGCAAGTGCGCCCAGGCCAACTTCCGGCGTCGCCTTTACCACGGTTCGTGCTGGCAGCGCTTTGGGCATTGGCTGGAGCGGAAGGCCAGCCAGCAGACGGCGAATGGTGATGGTGTAGTTCCGTTCGAACAGCTTCAGGCTGAGCGACGTGTCCAGTTTGTTCAGGCTTTCGAATCCGCACTCCTTGGCTGTGTGCCACACAGCGTCATGCGACCACTTGCCCTGCCCGGCCATGCCTGGGTGAGCGTTACGGCATGCTTCCCGGTGTGCGGCGGTGAGCGGGGGCAGACCAAGCATTTCAGGGGTCGGTTTGCACCACTCGATGAACTGGCCAGGGCTCGGGATGAAATCACCGGGCTGCTTGCGCACTTGGGCCATACCGAAATCGATCTGGCCCTGAGTGCAGATGCCCTCCTCCAGAAAAGCCTGAAACCATTGGCGCTTCGAAGCCTGATAGGTTTCCTTGTCCGGCCATGCCTGGCGCCACGCCGAGCGGATGGAACGCAGTTCCTTGAACAACTCGTTGATGGCCGTCACCAACGTGCTGTGGCCTTCATTCGCTACCAGAGCTGCATCCCCCGCTGCGATGAATTCACCGGACTGGGCTTTGGCCCAAAGGTCCTGAGCAATCACAGAGACGGTCTTCATGACGTCACCCCGTTCGGCCAGTCGGTATCGCTATCATCGAAATCGGAGGCAGGTGCGTGCTTCGGTTTGAACTGCTTCACATTCGAAGCCGCTGCCCGGGCATTGTCACTGAGCACCCACTTAACCAGCACATGTACCCATTCGGCCTGGGTGTTCACCTGCCCGCGGGATTCGTAGTGAGCGGTGAATGCGCGGCGCACCTCTTCGGTGAACATGGTGATAACCACGCCAGAATGAGTGGCATAGGTCTTCAGCAGCTTGGCATCGGGCTGCCAATCGAGGGTCATCTCACTGGGCATCCGAGGATCAACAGGCTCATGCGCAGAGAGAGGCTCTTTATTCTTCTCTTTCTCTTCTTTAGGTAACGCACCGCTAACGCTTGCAGCGTTACTTTTACCGTTACTGGCCTTGTGATTTGCCACTCGCTTTGCCGTGAGAAGCCTGTTTTTTGCGGTCTTGCCGTTGTGACGGTCAAAATGCGGCAGACTGATAATGCCCTCGGCTTCGTTCATCCAGGCGACCGATTTCATGTGTTCACAGAAACCGATAACGCCAACCAGACGATCGAGTAACTTTTTGCTAACGCTCGGAGCGTTACCGTTTTCGGTTTGTTGGTCGAACCATCCCCACACCCGCATCAGCTTACCGACGACTGCATCAGGGTCGATGTCGGCCAAGTCGGCGATCTGGCAAACCTCAGGCTTGTCCAGGGTGGTGAGTTCGAATTTGATCCAGTCGCCAGCCATTACGCGGCCTCCTGCAGAAGTTCAGCGAGGCGTGTCAGGCCTTTCGGGGTGACCATGGGATCGAAGGCTGCGCGCTCGATGCCGGTTTCAGGATCTGGCTTGAGCGCCGTGACCTTGTGAGTCATGTGGCCGGAGGTGATTCGAGGTTGATAGGCAACCCAACGCTTGCAGCCGTGCCGACGGAAGATCCATCGGTGCTGCTCCAGCCACGCGAACAACCTCGCCGGCTGCAAGCCAAGCTGCTTGGCAGCGTCGGTAATGCAGATGGCACCGCCGGCAGCGGCGAGACGATTGATGGCGGCGACTTTAGGTGCTTGCTTCGAGATGACACGCTGCAACTCGCCGTTCTGGTCTGCCAGATCGGCAGCCAGGCGAAGTGCTTCTGGAAGAGTTTGTGGAACCGTGACGACCTGTCGCGACACGTTTTCCAATTCGCTCAAACGTGTCACGACACGATGACGAAGCGGGATGCTGTACCCAGTCAGGAGCGTTTCAGTCAGGATCCGGTCGAGGTGAAATTCAGCGGTATAACCCCGCCCGTCCTTGATCTCGTGGAGATGGCGCAGATCTGCGCCATCATCGGTCAGGGCTTTGCACATCACCCGGACGTCACGAATGACATCCTTGTGCTGCTTGCCGGTGAGCTCGGCAATCTCCCGGCTCGACATGGTGATCGTATTGCTTGGAGCGACGATCGTGTTCATAATGGTCCCTCAAGTGTTTTGCTGTTGAAGAAGCCGGGTTGCAGCCCGGCTTTTTTGTGCCTGCGATTCAGGCGACCTTTACTGATGCCTTCAATTGCGCCAGCGCTTCTTCGGCGTGGGCGATCTCTTTCAAGATTCGGGCGCGCTCTACCTGGTCGACACGACCATCAGCCATCGCCGAGTGCGTTTCGACGGTGACCTCAGCAAATTCCAGCGTGGCGCGGCCAAGCGCCTCGTGAATATCGAGCGGAATCGGCTCGGCCTTCTTCACGATCGAATAACCGAACTCGCCTGCCAGGGCGGCCAATGGACGCATGTCGTTCGTTTGCAGCAGCAATGCGTACAGATGCTTGACGTTGAACCAGGCCCCGTCGTAATTCGCATTGGCACGTTGAAGAAGGCTCACCGGAGGCATATTCATCAGCGTCGCCAGACTCTTGGTGTTCGCTTCGTCAACCACGCTGTCGCAGGCCTTCAGAAAGTCGTGCATCCGTAAAACCTCAAATTTGTTTATGTGGCTGCGTGCCATCACGCGTTGCAAAATGTTTCTCACAGGCAGGCGGTCAGGCCGCGCCGCGAAGCACCTTGTGAGCAAGGTCGACGAGGTCCGGCCGTAAACCAGCGATGGTGATCTCGCCGCCCGAGGCGTCTTGAAGACGCTCGGCAAGTTCGGCAGATGCTTTCCGATGACCGCCAGCAAGCTGCCAAAGGTGTCCGACGGTGGTCTTCGCTGCTTCAGCCACGAACTGACGACGGTCGGCTGTTGCGTTGGCAAGCCAATCGCGCAAGTGGTCATTCATAGGGATTCTCCTAAACGTAGGAGAAATTTAGCTTAGGGCTAATATCAGAGCAAGGAATATTTAGCTGTGGGCACATTTAGCATTGAGCTAAAGAATGGCATTCTTGCTCGCATGGATATCTATGCGATTCGCAAGCGCCAATTGATCAAGTTGATCGGCGATCAAAAAAAAGGCGCCTGCGCCGAGCGCTGGGGGATGGCGCCTGCGCACTTGAGCCAAATCCTTTCGGAAAAGACTGCCAAGAATTTGGGCGATGACGTTGCTCGCCGGATTGAGTTGGTTGAGAAGTTGCCAAGAGGGTGGTTTGACTCTCTACCGACCGACGAGGAGTCGGTAAGTCCTGAACCGAAAGACATCACGACGGCGCCAGCCACCGAATCAAGTTCATCCGCCGCTGACCAAGTAAAGCGAATGCTTGGAAAGGTGAAGGGCCTTTCAATTGAGGCGCGAGATCGAATTGTCGCCGCTGCCGAAGAGCCTGACGATGGGCTGCCCCATCAACTCTCGGTGAACCTCGCAAGCCTACGCCCCACCAATGACGAGATCGTCATTCCTCAATACGACATTCGAGCCGCTATGGGCCATGGCCAGGTGCCGCCTGAATATACGGAGGTTGTCCGAAATCTGGTGGTGCGCGAGGAAATCCTGCGCGAGAAAGGCATCACCTACACGTCGAAGACATCTCTGGGGATGATCAACGGGTGGGGCCAGAGCATGGAAGGCACCATTAATGACAAGGATTTGGTCATTGTTGATAAGGGTGTACGGGATTTCATCGGAGAAGGGATCTACGTTTTGACCTGGCATCACGAGCTTTATATCAAGCGGATCATGCGCCTCGACGAAGAACATTACCGGCTGATTTCTGATAACCCGCACTATGAAAACCAGACAGCCAGGATCGATGACGTAACCATTCATGCGAAGGTGCTGCTGATCTGGAACGCCAGAAAAGCCTGACCGTTCGAAGCAAGTCAAAGCCCGCTACTACAGCGGGCTTTTTTGTGCCCGTCAGAAAGGCGCTAGCTCTTCCACCGCATCGAACTCTTCATGAGCCTCTACGCGCGGGTCTTCATCCGCCGGAGCTTCCCATCGGAGCGTAACTGAATCGTCGTCGTTGAAGGTCATCTCGATGCTATCCACATCGGCGAGCGCGCCCATAACCTCCTCCCATTCCCTGTCCCCATCGGTGTCGAGCCTATGGATCGTCGCCCACTTCCGATCCTGGGCAATTGGGTGATTGATCATGCTCGAAATTCTAAGAGTCAGGCGCTCCACGCCAGACATTGGCTTTGACTCTTGCGGTTTTTTCTTCTGCGGGCTTGCCATCAGTTACTCCTTGATTACTGTATGCATGTACAGCCTTTCAGAATATTAGCTTGATGCTAATGCCCGCGTAAAGACCGGCGGCGAATTACCTTTCACAACCTCCACATGCCCATGACATTTACCCAAAGCTAAATTATTTAGCTATGAGCTATTGACTGATCTTTAGCCTGTGGCTAAATTTATCTCAACGCCAGCGAACAGGGCGCCAGAGCAAACCAGCTCGTAGCTCTTTAACAGTCAGCGCAACAAACGAAACACAACAGACCGCATTGCCTCTACCGGCGACCGGCGAGCAGACAGGCCCGAAAGCCTGCCAACGACAGGAACAACCTGGACGGCTGCTCGATGGTGAAACGCCAGAACCGTGTGAATGACCCGGCAAGCAATGCGCCCCGCCCCTCCGGCGGCAATAGGACAGACAGCATCACTGCTGCACCTTGGCGACAGGGTGCAGCGGGATGACAACCAGACATGCACGGAGCACCAAATGAGCGAACAAACACTTCAGCAACTGCTGGCCGAACGTGTAAGCACCTACGCCCTATCTGATCGCCCTCGCGAGCTAATCGATGAGGGCATCGACAAAATGTTCAAAAGCGTCGTCGAAGATGCTTTCAGATCTTACGGCACGATCGGCGAATCAATAAAAACTGCCGTGAAGGAAGCCTTTCCGGCCAATGTCACCGACATGTTTGAGCTTCAGCGCTACAACGCACTGATCGCCAATGCTTTGCGGGAGCGCTGGGAGGCAGCGGGTATGGAGTCGGCAATCATGAAGCAGGCCGATGCCTCCATCACTGAGGTTTTGACCGGCGAAGGTCTGCTCACGGGTGAGATCTCGCTGAAAGATTTGCTCGAAGCATTCATTGATGAACACAAAGAAGAGGCTGCGGACGAGCGATGGAGCGCCCCGGAAATCCGTATCACCGAGGACGACAGCCATTCCCACAAGTTCTATCACATCTACTTCGACCCGCAGCCAGAAGGCGGGAATCGTTACAGCTTTAGCAATGAGCGCCGCAGCGACTACAGCCTTAAGCACAACCTTCATGTGATGGTTGAAGGCGAGCGCGAAACCGGCGACCGCTGGAGACCGAAAGTCGAATTCGGGAAGGTGTATAGCGCCCAGCTCGATGACAAGAAGGTCTCGATCAAAATGAATATCCGCTCGAAATGGGAGCGCATCCTGGCTTCGCTTTACTTTGGCGAAGCCGTTCTGCTGATCGACTGTGAGGAAGGCGAATTCTCTTACGGGTTCGATGACTGAACAACCAGCGCCACGTCAGCCTGACGATAACTGCCCGAGCACCTGGTACTCCCCAGCACCAGGCCGCATCGGAGAGTGATCGAAGCGTGCCCAAGCGGGCTGCAGCGCTAGGATCGCAAAGCCCCGTAAATCTCCTGAGCCGGATCTGCCGGCCAATACCAGAAACGCGGCGGGAACCACGCAGGGGTAGCGCCCTGGCGTTTCGATCACTCTCCGATGCGGACGATTCTGCTCCGCGCAATGCGCCCCCCCGCAGGCAACACCAGATAACGGCGAGCGCCCGCCAAGATGCCAACGGCGCGAATCAGAGGATGACCGCCATGAAATAGACCAAAGCCAAAAAATCGCTGCATCTGTGAAAGGCCCGAACGTCCAACGGGCCTTTCTTTTGCCCCCGCCTATATCCGTCAGCACTCTCCCCTGCGCCCAACGGCAACCAGCAGGAGGCCCGAGTGCTGACGAATACACGCAACCCACACCGAGGCATCAGCCATGCAAATGCACCCACTGCTGCAACAACGCCGGGACGTCCTCGGCGTGCTGTTGATTCGCACCCAGGCCGCTCGCGAAGACTTCGCCCGGCTCGCCAACCTGCCAAAACCCGAAAAGGCCGTGCGCTTTCAGGTGAAGAACGTCGGGCCGAAGGCATACCACATCGTCGACTTGGTCACCGGCAAAACCCGGGGCTTTCGCTTCGAGCACGCCGCCGCCGTCAACTACGCCATTCATCTCGAGGAAAAGGCCAGCCGACTCCCTGGAGGTGCGCAGTGATCGGTACACCAATGCCCAACCCGCGAGACTCGATCATCGCGAACCTGAACCAGCAGATGGATCAGTTCTTCGGCGCCGGCCGCAAGGTGCAAGAAGTTGCCCCCGGCGTCACCGGTGAAAAAGACGCGATGTTCGGCACCTCCCACAGCAACAAGCTGCGCATCGAGCGCAACAAGCAGGCGCCGCGGTTACGGGAACTGGCCGAAGCCGGACACACCGTCATCGAAGCGGCCAAGGCCATGGGCATGGAAACCAAACGCGCCAGGCTCATCGCCCGCGAGAACAACATCCTGTTCCCGGGGCCACCGTGAGACGCATCAGCAACCAGGTGCGCCAGCGCCGACGACAGACATGGCTGGATCTACCAGCCCACGGAATTGAAGAGATAGGCCATGGCCAAAAGCAATGCGGAGCTGCAGAAGGACAAGCGCGCCAAGGAGAAAGCTTTGCTGGACCGGATCGGCGCCGAGAAGCGAACGCTGATTGTGTCGAAAGCTCTCGCTAATGCGCTGCAGGCGCTGGGCGAGCGTCACGACTTCGAGGAGTGGCAAGAGACAGTGTCGACGTTCCTGATCAACCTGGCCGCCGCTCCGGCCGAAAAGTCAGCCCGCTTCGCCTCAATGTCGCGACCTGAAATAGTCGTGAAGGAAAAGTGGTCGCGTCAGCTTGAAGAGTTCGCTAGGGCAGGTATTGATCGGATAGGAAGTAGTTCACCTTTGTAGCGAAGCACGCTCAGTACACTGCGGCGATCTATGTTTTTGCTTCCTGCGGGCACCATGAATATGCCGCCACTCTCATTGAACTGCCCATTTTCAATCAGCACTCTAAGACCTGCTTCACTGGCCTCGTGAAAAATTCTGTCCTCGGAGTTAAAAGTGTAGATGTATTGCCCTTTTTTTGACCCCATCTTGAATTTATATGGGTGGCAGATAAGACCCTTTCTGCTTATCCCAATCACGTCTTCCAGCAGCTCCAGCATACGAGCCCCCTCTAAAAGCCGGTCCTTGCTAGATATCAGTAATAGCTCACCGAAATCATAAACACCACCCAAAGTCGCATCCGGTCATCGAGGGCGGCGCCTATCTCATGACGACGTGCACTTCGTAGCCTTTCCCATTTGGCCAATCTTCACGGAGAACATCGATCACGCCGGAACCGGCGTCTGATGTTGCCGGCTGACCTGAAGTGATAGCTTTGGATATGGAGGCTGGAAGCTTGACGCCCAATGCTTTTTCCGAGAGGGCGTTCGATGCCCAGAGTAACGCCTTTGTTGCAGCATCTCTGGATTTTGGTTTGTTGTAATTTAGTACAAGCTTGACCTGGACCGGCGAAACGACACCTCCGTCTACGTAGTACGCGAGATTGTTGGGTGGTGAGCCAGACCCAATTTCTAGGTAATCACTTGAGCAACCCCATGTTCCGTCCTCTTGGTCCCGCCACGTGCCGCCCGGCAGGGATGAGCTCGTCAGCAACGAACATGCCTGTGATGGGCTAGTCACCGTCAGTTCGGCAAAACAGCTCACCGAGACAAGCAACAAAATCGGGGCAATAGCCAGCTTCCACATTTACAACTCCTTGATCCGGCTCCATGCCGGGCCGAACACAAATACCCCACTTCAACGAATCACGCCAGCCGGCGAGTCCGGTGCGTGACTGGAAAAAACCATGCACGTTCTGTTCTGCAACAACGGAAGCGACTCAAATCCGATGATTCAGCCGGCTCATGAAAAAAAGCTCCCAGACGTGCCTGTATTCCGATACGCGCTGATTGCCATCTGAATAGCCCGTACGCAGCTGAGCAAACGCAGGATTAAGATCTATCGAGAACTCTAAAATCCAAACTCTGTGCGGTGTTTCAGTAAATATTTTTGGTTGCCAACGGATAACTTGGCAATCCCGGAAAACTGATCAAGACCGAATGCCGCTCGATCGTGCTGACTCAGCCTGCTGCTCACTAATAGTGACCCGTCGTCTGCGAACGAGATTAGACCTCGATCAAACAGTCGATCAACATGAGCAGCAAGAAGGAGGCCATTATCAGGATCGAGTCTTGCCACATTGTCCGCCAGGCACCACGCTTCGATATGTGAAGCGACAAGTAAATCCTGGTTTTCAATACCCGTTAAAGCGCAGCGCCCTTGCCAGATGTTTAGAAGCGACGCTCGAAATTGCCCCTGACCCACCCTCGACTGCACGATTGATTCTCGTGTGGTCTTATCGACCTTCTTACCAGACGCCCCCTTAGTAATCAGCAGGTTGTCAAAATCTGCCAATTGACCGCTTGCTTCTAGCAAGAAGACGCCAGCGCGGGCAGGGAGGTGCGCCATGTAGATCTGAGTTAAGGTGCCATCCTTGGTGAACAGAGATGGGCTGGTCTGACTATCAAATTGATCCATGAACGCTACGGCTATCTCATCGCGCAGTATTGGCCGGTCCAGTTGTGTAAGATCAATATCGACGCGGTGCCCGTTGGCGCTCTCGCTCCAAGTATTGAATGAGCGGTTAGTCGGTCTCTCGGCGGCGAAGGCATCCGCGGTTGCTACAGCGATCGCGTATATCTGTTTGTCTTTACAGCAAAAGATGACGTCGCCCTTTTTCACTGCTCCGACATTGTTCCAATGAACCAAGGTCCTCTTCTTGCCATTGCTCTGTGGGGAGCTAAGCGGAGCCCAAAGGAAATTTCCTTCCAGGACCTCCTTGTGGGTGCCGTTAACATTTACCCAATAAAATTCCATTTAGCCTCCATGAGCGACCTTCGTACAAAGCATTATGGAGAATCACTCCGAATCTAAATCAGCCTGAATTCGGGCGGCAATTGATGGCGCCCAGTCCTGACCGGTGATTTGATACGTCGAACGCTTCTTGCTGACAATTCGAATCGAGTAACTATCTGCGGACTGCGAGACAGGAGTGACAAACAAACCGATGACCTCCCCCCAAGTGGCCATTCCGGCAGGTGCTTCGGATTTAATGACGCCAGCGCTTTTGTTTATTTCAACGATGGCCAAGCCTGAACTCATAGCACTCACAGAGGACTTCCACACCTCGTTGTAGGTTTTATTTCGTACTTCAACGGTCACCCCACTATCAGTGGGTTGAAGCCCGTCAATAGTAGAACA
This sequence comes from Pseudomonas moorei, assembly GCF_008801475.1. Lineage (GTDB taxonomy): Bacteria > Pseudomonadota > Gammaproteobacteria > Pseudomonadales > Pseudomonadaceae > Aquipseudomonas > Aquipseudomonas moorei. The sequence continues at coordinate 236,227 of NZ_VZPP01000006.1, forward strand.
AGCAGCAACACCAAGGCACAACGCACCAACAGCTAATACCTTCGATACGGTTTTGATCATAAGAACACCCTCATCCATTAGATTGGAAATTCAAGAAGCTTTGCATTATTCAATTTTTGTAACCGGTTTGGCCTGATGCTGGCAACGAGCCGGAGCTTCGCATAATCCCGAGAAAAGAAAACCCCTCCCCCTTCAAAGTCAGCCGCTATAGCGGCAAGGACAGGTATTGCCCATGGAAACGATAAAGCTGATTCAGCCAGCGCCCGTCGTGCGCGACGAGGACGGCATGTTCCAACACCCGGATATGCCTGATTTTGATGAGGGCGATGAGGAAAAATGCAAAGCCTGGGTCGCTGATCAGGGGCTGCAGGTGAAAATGGTCGAGCTCGAATACCACAGCGACCAAACGATATCTGACCGCTACTTCGAAGCGGGTGATTCGGATTGCAGTTACTGGGAGCCAGACCGCCCAGAAGGCCACGGCTGGTTCTGCCTGGCGATCCACGACACTGACAATGGCCCGGTCTGCTGGTGGGCGCGCCGCGAGGTGACGCCATGAAGCTGACAGCAAAACAGCAAGCCGTCCTCGATGAGCTCTGCAAGGTCGGTCGGAAAAATGCGTACCTCTATCGGGACACCCAACCGTACCTGCACCAGAAGGACTGCGAGAAGCTGGCCTTGGGTGATCAGGCATGCGTGTTCGGCATGGGTGGCCTGACCTATCAGGTTGGGCACCGCCTCGGGATCGCAGCCCCATCCGTACTGAGCATCTTCAAAGCGCTTCGACGGAAAGGGCTGGTGATTCGTGAGGAGTCCTATCCGGATTACCAGCGACCGCGCTACTGGTGGCCGGTTGGATTGGCGGCCGAGCTCGCCGGCGAACTGTTGCCTGTCGGTGAGGTGACCCCATGATCGCCCTCGCCTGGTTCGCCTACGTGTACTGCTACAAGGGGCCGCGCTAAAGAGCCCACCCTGACCAGTTGCGGCCACTCAGCATTTCTCTGAAACAGCTGGCAGGGCGAACTGCTGAACCTTATTCGATCCAGCCTCACTCGTAAATCAGCTATTCCCTGATACCTCCCTTCCGACAGCAACTCAAAATCTACAACTCACAGCCTGCCGGTGAACGGCGGGCGAGGATAACTATTGCCATGCCAAACCATGTGACCAACAAGGTGCAAGCGCCTGCCCACGTCCTGAAGTCGCTGATCAATGAAAGCGGCAAGATCGATTTCAACACCATCTTTCCATTTGCGGGGCAGTTCCCTTGGGATGGAATCAGCGGACAGGCCGAGACCGCAGCGCAGGCAATCACCGCCCAGCCGCTCAACAATCACCCGCTGATCGCCGGCCTTGAAAGGCGAAACCGCGCAGAAGCCAACGTGATGCAACTGAGCGATGAGTGCTTCGAGCAGTTCATCCAAATGCTGCGCAACAAGAGATCTTGCGGACACTTCCACACTTTGGACCACGCCAGAGACGTATGGGGGACGAAGTGGAACGCCTATGACCAGGTCATTGACCTTGATGCCGGCGAGATTTCATTCGACACCGCATGGTCGTGCCCCATGCCACTCCTTAAAGAACTTTCAAAGCGGTATCCAGATGACGAGATAACGGTCCGGTATGCCGACGAAGACCTCGGCAGCAACTGCGGGACGGTGAGGCTCAAGGCCGGAGAGACCGTGTCTTTTGAGGTTGCCGGTAGCTGGGACGAAATGCGCGAGCAGGATCAGCAGCAGTGGACGGCCTGGGCGCGCGACTTAAAGGGTTGGCCAGAAGACGAAGAAGACGAATAACCCCACTCCCACCTTCTGCCGCCACGCGCGGCATGGAGCATCCTATGAAAAAAGAACTGATCAAGATCAGCGAGTTTCAGCGCCGGCGCTGGGGCGAAGGCGGCACCCCGCAATGCCCACAGGCAATCCGCAACCACATCCGGAACGGAATGGTACCCGGCGAGCAGATCGGCAAACTCTGGTACGTTGACTGGGCCGCATTCAGCCGCTCGAATGGCAACGATCTGGTCGCGATGGTATTGAAAGGAGCCGCATGATGGTGCCACGGCCGCGCAACCCTGGGAACAAGGGACTGCCGCAGAACCTGTACTTCGATGCACGGCGCTCGACCTATCGCTACCGGCGGCCTACCGACGGGAAGTGGTTTCCGTTCGGAGCCGACCGCCTCAAAGCGATTGATGCCGCGAAGCAGCTGAACCTTGAATTCATGCGAGGTGCCGACCTGGTCGGCGCCGTAATGAACAACCCCTCAGAATCGTTCGCCGGCTTCCTCGACACTTACGAGCGCGACGTCCTGCCGCCGCGTGAACTGGCCAAGGGCACCCTGGGCTTGTACGCCGTGCACTTCCGTCGCTTTCGCAAGCAGTTCGAAGGCAAGGCCGTGGACCAGATCACGATCCGCATGATCGCAGAGATGCTGGACGCCCTAACCCCGCGTACGGCCAACCAATGCCGGGCGCTGCTGGTCGACATTTTCAACCATGCCGCAGCCAAAGGACTGTGCCCGGACAACCCGGCCGCCAGCACGATCAATCGCATCGAGAAGAAGCAGCGCAAGCGCCACACCGTTGAAGGCCTGAAAGCCATCAGAGAGAAAGCACCGGCCTGGCTGCAGAACGCAATCGACCTGGCCCTGATCACCGCCCAGCGCCGCACCGATATCCTCGACATGCGATTCGACGGGGTGCGTGAGGGGTTTCTCTATCTGGTGCAGAAGAAAACCGCAAAGGCCAGTGACGCGGCGTGGATTCGGTTTCGAGTGACGTCAGAGTTACAGGCGGTCATCAGCCGATGCCGTGACGACACAGCATCACCTTACCTGGTGCATCGAAAGCCAGAGCGCCGGAAACAGAAACAGGCTCAGACCAAGGACCACTGGACGAAGGTTGAGGAACGGTATTTGACGCGTGCATTCAAGGAAGCCAGGGAGGCGGCGAACTGCTACGCGGGATGGAAGGAAGAAGAGATGCCGGGCTTCCACGAAGTGCGAGCGCTGTCACTGCACCTGTACAAGAAAGCCGGAAAGGACGGGCAGAAAATTGCAGGTCATGCGAGCGAGGGCATGACCAAAAACTACCAGCGCGATCACGAGGAAGTCATCTGGTCCGAGGCAATTCCGGACCTGAATATCAGCGAAATCACCGGGTAGTTTTGCGCCAGTTTTGCGCGGGTTTTGCGCAGACACAAAAAAGCCGATCTAGTAGATCGGCTTAAGCGCCTGATTTTACTCAGTAAATATGGTCGGGACGGAGTGATTCGAACACTCGACCCCTAGCACCCCATGCTAGTGCGCTACCGGACTGCGCTACGCCCCGACTAGGCGTGAAACCTGTTCTTCATCTCGAAGAACGCTAAAGAATATATCGCAAGCGTTTGAAAACTGAAAGTATTTAAACGCAGGAATTTATTTCTTAAGGACCACCAGAACATCTTCCAGCTCAGCAATCATTTGACGAATCATTTGTTTGTACTGGGTTGTGTCATCTTTGGCCTCATCACCGGACAAACGCAGACGCGCACCGCCGATAGTGAAACCTTGATCGTAAAGAAGTGCGCGGATCTGCCGGATCATCAGCACGTCCTGGCGCTGATAATACCGGCGGTTTCCGCGGCGTTTGACGGGGTTGAGTTGAGGAAACTCCTGCTCCCAATAGCGCAGTACGTGCGGTTTTACCGCACACAACTCGCTAACTTCACCAATGGTGAAGTAGCGTTTGCCTGGGATGACGGGTAGCTCGTCGTTATGACTTGGTTCCAGCATAAGCCTCAACTCGGGCCTTCAATTTCTGCCCTGGACGAAAGGTGACCACACGGCGAGCCGTGATCGGGATTTCTTCTCCCGTTTTCGGATTGCGGCCAGGCCGCTGACGTTTGTCCCGAAGGTCGAAATTGCCGAAACCGGACAATTTGACTTGCTCGTTGTCTTCAAGAGCGTGCCTGATCTCCTCGAAAAACAGTTCAACCAATTCCTTGGCTTCCCGCTTGTTCAGGCCCAGCTCTTCATACAGACGTTCCGCCATCTCAGCTTTCGTCAAAGCCCCCATACGTCACTTCCTTAACGTGGCGTTCAACCTTTGTTCGAGCGAGGTGAGGATGTTTTGAGTCGCAGAATTCACCTCATCGTCATTAAGAGTGCGCGATGGATGCTGCCAGGTCAAGCCAACTGCGAGGCTTTTTCTATCAGGATCAATGCCTTTACCCTGATACACGTCAAATAGCCTGAGGTCTGTCAGCCATTCGCCTGCATTTTCACGGATTACGTCCAGCACAGCCGTGGCTGCAACCCCTTTGTCCGCAATCAATGCCAGGTCACGACGCACTTCAGGAAAGCGCGATAACTCCTGGAATTTAGGCATTTTGCCCGCCGCGACTTCTGCCAGAACCAGTTCGAAAACGAATACGGGACGGTCCAGCCCCAGCGTTTTCGACAATTCAGGGTGGATCGCGCCGACAAAACCGACCAGACGCCCCTCTCGCTCGACACGCGCGGTTTGACCCGGGTGCAATGCTGGATGCTTGCCCGGCACGAACGTGAAAGCATCCAGTGCACCGGCAAAGCCCAACACCGCCTCCACGTCAGCCTTGACGTCGAAGAAGTCCACGGTGTCGCGACCTTGCGCCCAGCCTTCAGGCAGACGACTACCGCAAACCACGCCCGCCAGCATTGGCTCTTGCTTCAGCCCTTCCAGCTGACCGACGAAGCGCAGACCGCTTTCGAACAGACGCACACGGTCTTGCTGACGGTTCAGGTTGTGCTGCAGCGCCTTGACCAGACCAGGCCACAAGGACGAGCGCATGGCGGCCATGTCGTTCGAAATCGGGTTAGCCAGCAACAGCGGTTCAACACCCGGATTAAACAACTCGAACTGTTTCGGATCGATGAAGCTGTAGGTGATCGCTTCCTGATAACCACGGGCTACCAGCAGGCGGCGCAGTTCAGGCAGATCGCTACGCGCTTCAGCCTTGGCTTGCGGCGCCAGACGCGCTTGCGGGTAACGAACCGGCAAGCGGTTGTAGCCGTACAAACGAGCCAGCTCTTCGATCAGGTCGACTTCCAGACTGATGTCGAAGCGGTGGCTCGGCACTTCCACGCGCCACTGCCCTGCTCCGTCGGCGGTAATGCCCAGGCCCAAAGCGCTGAGCAGACGCTCGACTTCGGCCGAATCCATTTCCATGCCCAGCATCTGGGTGATGCGCTGGGTACGCAGGGTCACCGGCGCGATCGACGGCAGGTGCTGCTCGCTGACGGTTTCGATGATCGGACCCGCTTCGCCGCCGGTGATTTCCAGCAGCAGGCCAGTGGCGCGCTCCATGGCTTCACGGGCAAGTTGCCAGTCCACGCCACGCTCGTAGCGGTGCGATGCGTCGGTGTGCAGGCCATAGGAACGGGCCTTGCCAGCGACAGCGATTTGATCGAAGAAGGCGCTTTCCAGGAATATGTCGCGAGTGGTCGCGGTGTTGACGCCGCTGTGCTCCCCGCCCATGACACCGGCAATTGCAAGTGCGCGAGTGTGGTCGGCAATCACCAGCGTATCGCTACGCAGGCTAACTTCCTGACCGTCGAGTAGAACCAGCTTTTCACCTTCTTCAGCCATCCGCACGCGGATGCCACCGTTGATCTCGGCAAGATCGAAGGCGTGCAGCGGTTGGCCCAGCTCCAGCATCACATAGTTGGTGATATCGACAGCGGCGTCGATGCTGCGCACTTCGGAACGACGCAGGCGTTCAACCATCCACAGCGGCGTCGGCATGGACAGGTCGACGTTACGGATTACACGACCCAGGTAACGCGGGCAAGCAGCCGGAGCCAACACTTCAACCGAGCGCACTTCATCGTGCACGGCGGGAACGGTGGCTACCACGGGACGAGTGACCGGAGTGGCGTACAGCGCGCCGACTTCACGAGCAAGGCCCGCCAGGGACAGGCAGTCGCCACGGTTCGGGGTCAGGTCAACCTCGATGCTGGCGTCGTCCAGGTTCAGGTACTCACGAATGTCCTGACCTACAGGCGCATCGGCAGGTAATTCCATCAAGCCGTCGTTGCCTTCACCGACTTGCAGTTCGGCCTGGGAGCACAGCATGCCGTTGGATTCAACGCCACGCAGCTTGGCCTTCTTGATTTTGAAATCACCCGGCAGCTCGGCACCAATGGTGGCGAACGGGATCTTCAGGCCGGGGCGAACGTTTGGCGCACCACAAACAACCTGGAAGGTCTCCGAACCATTGCTGACCTGGCAAACACGCAACTTGTCGGCGTCCGGGTGCTGTTCGGTGCTCAGCACCTCGCCCACGATGACACCGCTGAATACACCGGCGGCCGGCGTAACGCTATCGACCTCAAGACCGGCCATCGACAGACGAGCAACCAGCTCATCGCGACTTACCTGCGGGCTTACCCAGCCACGCAGCCATTGTTCACTGAATTTCATCCTGCTCTCCTAAGAATTCGTTACGACTAGCGAAATTGCGCGAGGAACCGCAAGTCGTTGTCGAAGAACAGGCGCAAGTCGTTCACGCCGTAACGCAGCATGGCCAGACGCTCAACGCCCATGCCGAAGGCAAAGCCCGAGAACTCTTCCGGGTCGATCCCGGACATGCGCAGCACGTTCGGATGAACCATGCCGCAGCCCATCACTTCCAGCCAGCCGGTCTGCTTGCACACGCGGCAGCCTTTACCGCTGCACATCACGCATTCCATGTCGACTTCTGCGGATGGCTCGGTGAAGGGGAAGTACGAAGGGCGGAAACGCACAGCCAGTTCTTTTTCGAAGAACACCCGCAGGAACTCTTCGATGGTGCCTTTGAGGTCGGCGAAATTGATGTCGCGATCGACCAGCAGGCCTTCGACCTGGTGGAACATCGGCGAGTGGGTGATATCCGAGTCGCTACGATACACACGGCCTGGGCAGACGATGCGGATTGGCGGCTGTTTCGACTCCATGGTGCGGACCTGTACCGGCGAGGTATGGGTGCGCAGCAACATGTTGGCATTGAAATAGAAGGTGTCATGCATCGACCGGGCCGGGTGATGGCCTGGGATGTTGAGCGCTTCGAAGTTGTGGTAGTCGTCTTCGACCTCAGGACCTTCGGCAATGCCATAACCGATGTGAGTGAAGAACTGCTCGATGCGTTCAAGAGTACGGGTGACCGGATGCAGACCACCTGAGGTCTGACCACGGCCAGGCAGTGTGACGTCAATGGACTCGGCAGCGAGTTTGGCGGCCAGATCGGCCTCTTCAAACAATGCCTTGCGCGCATTGAGAACGTCTGTGACACGCTCCTTGGCAACGTTGATCAGCGCACCGACTTGCGGACGCTCTTCTGCCGGCAAATTCCCCAGGGTCTTCATCACCTGAGTCAATTCACCCTTTTTGCCAAGGTAGTGAACCCGGATTTGCTCCAGGGCATTGATATCTTCAGCGCTTTGCACAGCCTCTAGAGCTTGCGAGACGAGCGCATCCAGGTTTTCCATGTACAGACTCCAGATACAAAATAGGGGAAGAGCTTGAAGGCTCTTCCCCTATTTATGACGTTTAACACCTGGCCTCACAGAGGTGAGACCGGGTGACTGTCGGGGGTACTTAAGCCAAGGTGGCTTTAGCTTTCTCGACAATCGCAGCAAACGCCGCTTTTTCGTTCACTGCCAGATCAGCCAGAACCTTACGGTCGATCTCGATGGACGCTTTTTTCAGGCCGGCGATGAAACGGCTGTAGGACAGACCGTTGATACGTGCACCAGCGTTGATACGAGCGATCCACAGAGCGCGGAACTGACGTTTTTTCTGACGACGGTCACGGTAGGCGTATTGGCCTGCCTTGATTACCGCTTGCTTGGCAACACGGAATACGCGCGAGCGAGCGCCGTAGTAGCCTTTAGCAAGTTTCAGAATTTTTTTGTGACGTTTACGGGCAATGACGCCACGCTTTACACGAGCCATGAGTTACTTCCTCTATTCTTGACTAAAATTAACGAAGGCGCAGCATGCGCTCGACTTTTGCCACGTCAGACGGATGCAGCAAGCTGCTACCGCGCAGTTGACGCTTACGCTTGGTCGACATTTTGGTCAGGATGTGGCTCTTGAAAGCGTGCTTGTGCTTGATACCGTTAGCAGTTTTCAGAAACCGCTTAGCAGCACCACTTTTGGTCTTCATTTTTGGCATGTTCGGATACTCCGCATTCAGTTGATAAACATAATCAGAAGGCCTGCCGTGCCCTGTTGATTACTTCTTCTTTTTCGGGGCGATGACCATGATCAGCTGGCGTCCTTCCATCTTAGGATGCTGTTCGACCGAACCGTACTCGAGCAAGTCACCTTCAACTCGCTTGAGGAGTTCCATCCCCAGCTCCTGGTGGGCCATCTCACGGCCGCGGAATCGCAAGGATACCTTGGCCCTGTCCCCGTCACTCAGGAAACGTACCAGGTTGCGCAGTTTTACCTGGTAATCCCCTTCCTCCGTCCCTGGACGAAACTTGATTTCTTTAACCTGAATCTGCTTCTGGTTTTTCTTGGCAGCAGCAATCTGCTTCTTCTTTTCGAAGATCGATTTGCCGTAGTCCATCAGTTTGCAAACAGGGGGTACTGCATCGGCGGAAATTTCCACCAGATCCAGTTTGGCCTCTTCAGCCTTAAGAAGCGCGTCTTCAATTGACACAATCCCAAGCTGCTCGCCTTCAGCCCCAATTAACCGAACCTCGCGTGCCGAGATATTCTCGTTGATCGGGGCCTTCGGTGCAGCTCGTTTATCTTGTCTCATTTCACGCTTAATAATAATTACTCCGAATCTTGGCGACCACGCCGGGAAACCGCTTGCGCGAGGAACTCAGCAAACTGGGCGACGGGCATTGAGCCCAGGTCAGCACCTTCGCGAGTACGCACAGCGACAGTCTGCATCTCGACTTCCCGATCTCCGATAACCAAGAGATAGGGAACCTTGAGCAAGGTATGCTCGCGGATTTTAAAGCCGATCTTTTCATTTCTCAAGTCAGACTTGGCACGAAACCCGCTTTCGTTGAGAGTTTTTTCGACCTGAGCAGCAAAATCCGCCTGTTTATCAGTGATATTCATAATCACTGCCTGGGTCGGAGCCAGCCACGCAGGGAATGCACCCTCGTAGTGCTCGATCAAAATTCCGACGAAACGCTCGAAGGAACCCAGGATCGCCCGATGCAACATCACAGGATGCTTGCGGCTGTTGTCTTCGGAGACGAATTCGGCGCCCAAACGGACAGGCAGGTTAAAATCGAGCTGCAGGGTACCACACTGCCAGACACGGCCCAGGCAATCTTTCAGCGAGAACTCAATCTTCGGACCGTAGAACGCCCCTTCGCCTGGCTGCAGATCGTACGGCAGGCCCGCGCTATCAAGGGCTGCGGCCAATGCGGCTTCTGCGCGATCCCACAGTTCGTCGGAGCCAACTCGTTTTTCCGGACGAGTGGACAGCTTCATCTCGACGTCTTTGAAGCCGAAGTCAGCGTACACGTCCATGGTCAGCTTGATAAACGCTGCGGATTCGGCCTGCATCTGCTCTTCGGTGCAGAAGATGTGGGCATCGTCCTGAGTGAACGCACGAACGCGCATGATGCCGTGCAAGGCACCCGATGGCTCATTACGGTGGCAGGCACCGAATTCGGCCAAGCGCATTGGCAATTCGCGGTAGCTCTTCAGGCCCTGGTTGAACACCTGCACGTGGCAAGGGCAATTCATCGGCTTGATGGCGTAGTCGCGGTTTTCCGACTGCGTGGTGAACATGTTGTCGGCGTAGTTGGCCCAGTGCCCGGACTTTTCCCACAGGCTACGGTCAACGACCTGGGGAGTCTTGATCTCCAGGTAACCGTTGTCACGCTGAACCTTGCGCATGTACTGCTCGAGCACCTGGTACAACGTCCAGCCATTCGGGTGCCAGAACACCATGCCCGGCGACTCTTCCTGAGTGTGGAACAGGCCCAGGCGCTTGCCGATCTTGCGGTGATCACGCTTTTCAGCTTCTTCGATGCGTTGGATGTATGCCGCCAGCTGCTTCTTGTCAGCCCAGGCGGTGCCGTAGACGCGCTGCAATTGCTCGTTCTTGGCATCGCCACGCCAGTAGGCGCCGGACAACTTGGTCAGCTTGAAGGATTTCAGGAAGCGGGTATTCGGCACATGCGGACCGCGGCACATGTCGACGTATTCTTCGTGATAGTACAGACCCATCGCCTGCTCGTTCGGCATGTCCTCGACCAGGCGCAGTTTGTAGTCTTCACCGCGAGCCTTGAACACTTCGATCACTTCGGCGCGCGGAGTGACTTTCTTGATGACGTCGTAATCTTTTTCGATCAGCTGTTGCATGCGCTGTTCGATGGCGGCCAGGTCGTCCGGAGTAAAAGGACGCTCGAAGGCGATGTCGTAATAGAAACCTTCGTCAATGACCGGGCCGATGACCATTTTGGCCGTCGGGTACAACTGCTTGACCGCATGGCCAACCAGGTGGGCGCAAGAGTGGCGAATGATCTCCAGCCCCTCTTCATCCTTTGGCGTAATGATTTGCAGCGTGGCGTCGCTGTCGATGATATCGCTGGCATCAGCCAGCTTGCCATTGACCTTGCCAGCCACTGTAGCTTTGGCCAGGCCCGCACCAATGGAGGCGGCGACCTCGGCGATGGAGACCGGATGATCGAATGAACGTTGACTGCCGTCGGGAAGAGTAATAGTTGGCATGGCGCCTCCTCTCCTAGTGGTGACCCCTACCAAAGGTCACGTGGGTTGGGATGAGCCAGTACAAGATCCGATCCAGGCCATTCAATGACGAACGCCTGCCTTACAGCGGCAGGAGCCTTGCGGCCAACCGGGAAACCGAACCAGAGTGACTGGGATTCAAATCAGAGTTATTCGCGCATCTGCCGCGACCGGGACTGAAGGTCAACCGGAGCCTGCAAACGCCCGAGCGAGGCATGCTAGCACAGATGGACGGTCGTCGCGGTGCGGAGGCTTTCCGACAGGGCAAATCCGGCGTTTTTATGCCAGAGTGCTGAACTTGATCCCCGCTTTACCCCTCAAATATCAAGACATCTACCCACAAAGGAGCATCTTCGGCATGCGTCTGAATCGTTTATTCGCTGTAGTCGCACCCATCGTCCTGCTGCTGCCGCTAACCGCCCACGCTGAGTGGCCGAAAGGTGTGCGCGAGAAATACATGGCTCAGTGCGTTCCCGCCGCCGCACAACAGATCGGCGAGGCTGCGGCCAAGGCCCACTGCGCTTGCGGTGCCGATGCGATTAAATCGTACCCCGCCAAAGACCTTCAGGCGCTGATGGACAACAAGGCCAGCAATGAATTAAAGCAACAGGCCCTGACCCAGATCACCAAGTGCAAGGCCAGCAATCCGGCGCAAAAATAAGTCCGCTCAAGTCCCTGAAAAGCAATTTCAGTCGGCAAACAGCCCCTGAAAATCGCTTTTTCGGACAATTTATGCAGGTTTTACAGCTTTTTTTATCGCCTTTACTTTCGGCTGAAAGCCTTTTAAATCAGGGCTTTCAGCGATATCAGGCAGCAAAGAATGTGCGACTGTAGGGCAAACAGCACCTGCGGGGGGCTCCCAAAGCGAACATTTCGACTATGATACCCGGGTGTGCCCAGTTGGCCTGAGCAGCACAGTACTACTGAAAATATATGTTTCTTGGAGATACACCATGTCTAATCGCCAAACCGGCACCGTTAAATGGTTCAACGATGAAAAAGGCTTCGGCTTCATCACTCCTCAAGGTGGCGGTGACGACCTGTTCGTACACTTCAAAGCTATCGAAAGCGACGGTTTCAAAAGCCTGAAAGAAGGCCAAACCGTTTCCTTCGTGGCTGAGAAAGGCCAAAAGGGTATGCAAGCTGCTCAAGTTCGCCCAGAGTAATTTCCAGGCGCACTAAAAAAACCCCGTCCATGTGACGGGGTTTTTTATGGGTGATGCAAAAGTTGGCGATCAGCCGCAGTTGACGCGGGTTACGACTTTGTTGGCATCGGTGTTCAGGTTGAGACGGTCGGAGCGGTACTCCAGGGTCACCATGTCGTTTGGCGACAGGAACCGCGCATTCTGTGCGCCTGCTCGCTTGCGAGCCTGCTCCAGCAGTTCAGGCGAAGCCGTTTTGCCAAGGGTGAATTCGGCAGCTTTTGCCTCACAGCGGCTGTGACCTGTGTCAGTCGTCGTTACAGGGTCAGTTGCCGATTCGGTAGCGGCAGTGCTGCAACCGGCCAGCGTGGCAACGGCCAATAGGGCACCCAATGACGCGAGCTTCCAAGGCATGACGCCTCCTTTTTTCGATAGTTAAGCTGAATTTGTGCGACCGCCATTCTGGCGTTTGGTTTCATCGAGCATTCTGGCAACAAGACCGCCGCCGCAGACAAACAGCAAGTTTGCCTGAGCATTGCCCTCCCCTTCACGCCTCAATCGTGACTGAATATGAACGGCACTCAGTAGACGTCGATGTAATCAAAAGCCGGTTTGGGCCAATTCTGCTTCAGCGCATTGAAGATCTGCATGACCCAGACCTCGTCACTGGCTGCGACCCGTCCAACGTAGCCAGACCCCTTGGCCCACGTCTCCAGGCGAAACAGCAACCCGTCGATGTCGGTGCCACCCACGACACCCGATGAAATATAGGCGATACCGCCCTTGGTCACCCGCAATTGGGTGTGTTCGTCATCACTGGCAGCGGCCAGCATCTGACGCACCGCCTCAAGGGTCAGGCCGTCAGGTGTGTTCAAATCGATCTGCACAGCGCGATCCTTGAAAAGTCCTCAAAGACCAAGTGTCGCATAGCCCTCCAATGATGCCTAAGTCGGAGTGCCAAAAGTCCCGCAAAATGGTTAACTCGGCACTCAGACTCTCTCGACCCCACGAGCACCACCATGACCACCGTAAGCATCGATGCCGCCATTAACGCCAAGTGGCCAGAGGGCCATAGCTCTTACAGCCCCGGCAGCCCGGAAGAGCTCGCAATCATCGGTATCGATTTACTGGTCAAGGAGCTGGGCACCGAAGCCGCCCAGTCGTTCATCCAACAGATTTTCGAGAAATACCCGCCCCATCAGGGCAGCGGGCATTCGCAACGCTCGTAGATCACTTCAGTCGGGCCAGGCGTTCGGTCAGCAGATCGAAGAAGCCCTGGGCGTCGCCGCTGTCCACCCAGAACGCATTCTTCGGTGCCCCGAGGCCGTCATGCCAGTCGACAATGGTTTGACCGAAGGTCGGCCCTTCTCGACTGTCGACCACAACGTTGACCCGGCGACCGCTGAACAACTGCGGCTTGAGCAGGTAGGCGATGACCGTGGCGTCATGCACCGGACCACCCGGAATGCCGTAGTGCTCCATATCGCCCTTGATGTATTCATTAAGAATATCGCCGACCAGCTTGCTGGCATTGTTGTTCAGCGCCGCAATCTGCCGCAGGCGCGCCTCGCTGGTGAGGATCTTGTGGGTCACATCCAGGGGCAGGTAAGTCAGCCTCACGCCACTCTTGAGTACGACCTCGGCAGCGTGTGGATCGGCGAACAGGTTGAACTCCGCGACGGGCGTGATGTTGCCGCCATTGAAATGCGCACCGCCCATGATTACGACTTCCTTGATGCCCTGCACGATTTCAGGCTCCTGGATCAGCGCGAGCGCCAGGTTGGTCTGTGGCCCCAGCATGGCGATGGTGATGCTGTGGGGCTTGGCCGCCTTCAGTGTGCCGATCAGGAACTCGACTGCACCGTCCTCGGCCAACCCCTTCTTCGGCTCGTACACGGCGACACCCGACAACCCTTCCTCGCCATGGACACCTTCGGCATAGATCGGAGTACGCATCAGCGGTTTCGGCGCCCCGGCATAGACCGGCACGTCCTCGCGCCCTGCCCACTCCCGCGCCAATCGTGCATTGCGTGACGTCTTGTCCAGGCGAACGTTGCCCGCGACCGTGGTCAGCCCATGGATATTGAGTTCGTCCGGCGATGCCAGTGCAAACAGCAAGGCGACCACATCATCGGCACCGGGGTCAGTATCGATGATCAAGTCGATCTTTTCCGCCGCTTGAACGCTGGTCAGGGTAATCAGGGACAAAAGCAGACTCCGAAGCAAAAGGTGCAGTTTCCGGGTATGGCGATACATGGCGCACTCCTTGTGCAGGGCAGAAACCGTCGGACAGAGCGTTTCAGAATGTCACTCCGGCGACCAGTACGACATTGCAGTAAGGCTGGCATTCACCGGTACGAACAATTGCCCGGGCTTGTCGACTGAGCACCTTGAACTGTTCATGACTCAGCAGCTCACGCCGGCCCAGCGCGCCCTCGGCGTTCAACTTATCCAGCGCGGCTAATGCCGACGGTTTTTTTTCCAGGATTTCCTGCGCCAACACATGGCTTTCAACCTGCATTTCGCTGAGCACAACGTTCAAGGTGCTGACGAAATCTGGCACACCGTGGGTCAGGGCCAGGTCGATCAGTTCGACACCCGGGGGCACCGGCAAACCCGCATCGCCGATCACCACCAAGTCGCCGTGGCCGAGTGAAGCAATCAGCCGCGACAGTGCGACGTTGAGCAAAGGAGTCTTTTTCATGGTGTTTTAAACGCCTGAACATCGGACAAAGTGGGAATCGAAGGTTGTGCGCCGGCGCAGGTGACCGACAGCGCCGCTGCGACCTGCCCGAAACGAATCGCGTCTGCCTCACTTTTGCCGGAGGCCAGCGCGGCGGCGAATCCGCCGACGAAGGTATCGCCGGCCGCCGTGGTGTCCACCGCCTTCACGCTGGGCGCGGGGAAATGTTCGACCCGCGCACCATCGGCAAACAGCGCCCCATCGGCGCCAAGGGTGACAATCACTTTACCGGCACCCATTTCGACCAGACGGTTGGCGGCTGCTTGCGCCGATTGCCGAGAGTCCACCGGCAAGCCACTCAGTGCCGACGCTTCGCTTTCGTTGGGAATCAGGTAATCGATGTTTGCGTACCAGTCCACTGGTAACGGGCGACTGGCCGGGGCTGGATTGAGGATCACGGTCTTGCCCAATGCGCGACCGCGCGCGAGTGCATGGCCGACGGAGGCATCCGGAACCTCCAACTGGCAGATGATGACGTCGGCGGCTTGCAGGACCGGATCAAAGCATCCGATCACCGCTGGCGTCAGCGCGCCGTTGGCACCGGCGACAATCACGATCGCGTTCTGGCTATTGTCGTCGACCACGATCAATGCGACACCACTGGAACCGTCCACCACGCTGACCGCCTGACAATCGATCTGTTCGGCCAGCAACGCCTCGCGCAGCTCCTTGCCATACGCATCGCTGCCCACACAGCCAACCATCGACACCTGCGCGCCCAATCGCGCGGCGGCCACGGCCTGATTCGCGCCCTTGCCGCCGGAGACCGTGGCAAAGGATTCGCCGATCAGCGTTTCACCGCCTCGCGGCAGCCGAGGCGCCCGGGTGACCAGGTCCATGTTCAGGCTGCCTACTACCACTACTTTTGCTGGCATACATCCCTACTCATCATTTCCGTTTCAGCGATATTCCGCAAACACACCCGCCAGCGGCGCGGTCGATTCACGCATCACGATGCCGGGTGTCACGATCCGTTGTTCTGTGCTCAGTTGCGGTGTGACGATCCTTCTTAGCAACACTTCGGCCGCCATCTCGCCAAGCTGCAGGATCGACTGGCCGACAGTGGTCAGTGCCGGATAGACATAGCGGCTCATCTGGATGTCGTCGAAGCCGATCACCGACAGCTGTGTCGGTACACGAATGTTGCGCTCGGCGGCGGCTCGCAGCACGCCGATGCCAATCATGTCGTTGGCGGCGAAGATCGCACTGGGTGGATTGCGCTCCAGCAGGATCGCGGCAGCGTTGTACCCGCCGGTGCTGGTGAAGTCGCTTTCCAGCATGCGCTGGCGTGGCACTTCGAGCCCGGCGTCTTTCAGCGCGCGGCAAAACCCCGCCAGGCGCATCTGCGCCACACTGGTGGTCGCCGGCCCGCTGATGGTGGCGATGTCCCGATGGCCCAATTCCAGCAAGTGCCGGGTCGCCAGATAGGCACCGTATTCGTGATCGATGCGCACCAGGTCCGCATCGACGCCTTCCAGCCCGCGGTCGACGATCACCATCGGCGTGCGCACACTGGCCAGCCCTTGCGCCAGACCACGGTCACCACCGGCCGAGGCGACGATCAACCCGTCGATGCGTTTTTCCAGGAGTACGCGCAGGTAGCTGCGCTGTTTGTCCGGGTTATCGTCGGAGTTGCACAGAATCACGCAGTAGCCATTGCGCTCACAGTAGTCCTCGATGCCCCGCGCCAGTTCCGCAAAGTACGGGTTGAGGCTGTTGGGCACCAGCAAGCCGATGGTCGCGGTGGTTTTGGCCTTGAGGGAGCGGGCCACCGCACTGGGTACGTAGTCGAGGGTCTTGATGGCAGCTTCGACTTTGACCCGAACTTCTTCACTAACCGGCCGGGTTTTGTTCACCACATGGGAAACCGTGGTGTAGGAAATTCCGGCGAGCGCTGCCACATCCTTGATCGTTGCCATGATTCAAGCCCGCCGACTTGCGCGCTGACTGCGGTAGGTATCGAGCACCACCGCCACCACGATCACCGCGCCGGTAATGATGCGTTTGGTCGGTTCGGTCGCGCCGATCTGCGCCAGACCGGCCGCCAGTACGGAGATGATCAATACACCGAAAAACGTGCTGATCACCGAACCACGCCCCCCCATCAGGCTGGTGCCGCCGATGACCACGGCAGCGATCACCTGCAGCTCAAGACCGGAACCGGCATTCGGATCCGCTGCTTCCAGGCGCGAAATCTGGAACAACGCCGCGATACCGGCCAACAGTCCCATCAGACTGAATACCAGGATTTTGTAGGGTTTCGGATTGATCCCCGCCAGACGCACCGCCTCTTCGTTGGTGCCGATACCGATCAGGTAGCGACCGAATACCGTACGGGTCAACACGGCCTGGGCGATGAAAATAATCAGCAAGGCAATGATGAAGGACGGCGAAATACCGAAGGCGATCGGGTTCGACAACCAGGCGAAAGCGTCACCGATATAGGCCGTGCGCGAACCGGTCATCTGGTACGCCACACCGCGCGCCATCTCCAGCACGCCGAGGGACACGATGAACGACGGAATCCGCCACGCCACGGTGATCGAACCGGTGATGGTGCCCGCCAGCGCCGCCGTCGCCATGCCGAGCAAGGCCGCAGGCATGACACTCCAGCCCCAGCCCAGAATCGCCACGCTGACGGTTGAGGCGGCCAGTGCCAGCACCGAGCCTACCGACAGGTCGATGCCACCAATAATCAACACAAACGTCATGCCGACCGCGAGGACCATCAAGTCCGGAATCTGATTGGCCAGGGTGCTGAACGTGTCGTAGGACAGGAAGTGGCTGCTCAAGAGCGAGAACAGAACCACCATCGCCAACAAGGCACCGGCCAGGCCCAGATAGGTGCCGAGGCCGTAAAAATTACCACTGCGCTTGCCAGCGGAAGATGCGGTATTCATGGAAGATCCCTAGGCGCTGCTTCGTTGAGCAGCGCATCACGTTTTTGGTAGCCGGCGAAAGCGGCGGCAAGCAACTCATCCTGGGTCCAGCTATCGCGCTCGAACGTGTCGATCAGACGCCCAGCCGAGAGCACACCGATGCGATCACAGATGAGCATCAATTCGCGCAGGTCACTGGACACCACCACCAGCGCCTTGCCCTGGCGCGTCAACTCGCCGAGCAAGGCGTAGATGTCGAACTTGGCGCCGACATCGATACCACGGGTCGGCTCGTCGAACAGCAACACCGAGCATTCGCGCTCCAGCCAACGGCCAATCACGACTTTTTGCTGGTTGCCGCCGGACAGTTCGGACACCCGCTGTGCCGGGCCGGAACTGCGGATGTGCATGGCGTCGATTTGCCGCTGGGCCAGGGAAGCCTCATCGCCATTGTTGACGAAGCCGCCGCTGGAAATGCGCGGCATGTTGCCCAGCGCAATGTTGGCGCCGATCGATTGCGTCAACAGCAGACCTTCGCCCTTGCGATCCTCGGTGATCAGCGCGATGCCGTGACTGACTGCATCCACCGGCGAACGAATGCTCACCACCTGCGCTGGTGAACCCAACGCAACGGTGCCGCTGTCGGCGATGTCTGCACCGAAGATCAACCGAAGCAATTCAGTGCGCCCAGCCCCGATCAGGCCGGAGATGCCGAAGATCTCACCGGCGCGCACTTCAAAGGACACGTCGCGAACCTTGTCCGAGCGACTCAGCCCTTTGACCGTCAGCGCCGGAGCTCCGATGGTGCGCGGCCCCATGTCGATGTGCTCGCCGAGTTCACGACCGACCATCAACGTGACCAACTGCTCGCTGTTGTAATTGGCCATCGGTTCAACGCACACCAGATTGCCGTCGCGCAGTACCGCAATGCGCTGCGCAACCCGGGCCAACTCTTCGAGGCGATGGGAGATGTAGATGATCGATACACCGCGAGCCTGCAGGCGGGTGATCTGCTCGAACAACATTTCGACTTCTCGCGCCGTGAGCATCGCGGTGGGTTCGTCGAGGATCAGAACATGGCAATCGCCGATCAGGTTGCGGGCGATTTCGACCATTTGTTGATGACCGATACCCAACTCGCCGACCAGGGTATCCGGGTCGATCGCGTCGAGCCCGACCTGAGCCATGGCTTCGATCGCCGCCTGGCGCAGCTGCTTGCGGCTGATCCAGCCGCCGTTGCTAGGCAAGTTGTCGAGAAACAGGTTTTCCGCCACCGACAGCGTCGGCAACAGATTGAGCTCCTGCATGACCATGCGGATGCCCAGGTCTTCAGCCTGGGTGCGGCTACCGGGACGATATTCCTGCCCCTGAAATTGCATGTGGCCGGTGGTCGGCGCGACCAGGCCGCCAATGATCTTCGACAGCGTACTTTTGCCAGCGCCATTCTCGCCGGTCAGTGCCAGCACTTCACCGCGCATGAGCGTCAGGTTGATGCCGGTCAGGACCGGTTGGGCGTAGGTCTTGCCGATGCCGCTGACCGAGAGGACAGCGTTCGGGTCGCGAACGGACATAAAAACTCTCCATGCGCTCGCCCGGACGGGCGAGCGCCAGTGTGTCGCCGAAGGACTACTTGGTAACCAGCTCTACCGGGGTCTCGATCACGCCGTTGGCGCCACTGTCGACTTTTTCACCCTTGATGATTTTCAGCGCGGTCTCGATGCCGAACACGGCCTGCCTGGCCGCAAACTGGTCGGCGGTGGCCAGGACCCGGCCGTCCTTGAGCATCGGCTTGATCGCATTGATATTGTCGTAGCCGACCACTTGCACCTTGCCGGCCTTGCCTGCGGCGCGCACGGCAGACACCACGCCGACGGCCATGCTGTCGTTGCCCGCCAGCAGGGCTTTCACTTGCGGGTACTCGCTGAGAATCGAGGCGGCGACTTTATTGCCCTTGTCGATTTCCCAGTCACCGGACTGTACCGACACGACCTTGATCTGCGCCGCTTCCATCGCATCCTTGAAGCCTGCCGTACGGGCCTGGGCGTTGGTGGTGGTGGACACGCCTTCGATGATGCCGACCTCATCACCGGCCTTGAGCTGCCTGGCCAGGTATTCACCGACCAGACGCGCCCCTTTGCGGTTGTCCGGGCCTACGAATGGAACGTTGATATTCTTGCTTTTGACCACAGCGGGATCGAGCTGATTGTCGATGTTGACCACGGTGATGCCCGCGTCAACGGCCTTCTTGATCACGGGCACCATGGCTTTGGAGTCAGCTGGCGCGATGACCAGTGCATTGACCTTGGCCAGGATCATTTGCTCGACGATACGCGTCTGGCCCGCCGTATCCGTTTCATCCTTGATGCCATTGGAAATCAGCTCGAATTCGCCGGAGTGCTCTTTCTGATAGGCTTTGGCGCCGTCTTCCATGGTCAGGAAGAATTCGTTGGCCAGGGATTTCATGACCAGCGCGACTTTCGGTTTTGCAGGCGTCTCGGCGAAAGCCGAAGAAACAGGCAGCGCGGCGGATGCGGCAGCCAGCATGGCGACAGCGAGAAGGCGTCCAGCGAATGGCAGCTTCATGGGTTCACTCCGATCTTATGATTATTGTGTGAGCAACGCGTGCGCTGGCATTAATTCGGGGCATTCACGATGGAATTATCCCATTAGAAACGCCGCGCAAACGTTTGCGTAGATCGAACTATGCGAATCCTGCCGACATTTGTCAACGAGCAGAAAGCCGTTCCGACTGTAACAATGTGAAAGCCGGCGTTCACCTTACGCCGTCGTATTGACCACGGATCCCGTGCCGGATCCCTTGGTCATTTCCTTGATCAGACTGGCACTGGTTTGCAGGATGGCGCCGTTCGTATCCGCGATCTGCCCCTGAATGGCCGACACAGCGGTGATCTTGGCTTCCGGCGTGGAATAGCTCGCAGCCTGAGCCGCAGCCAGTTGCTGTTGCTGCTCGCGCAATTGTTGCTGCAGCTCTTTGAGACGCTTGAGCAAGACTTTCACGGCGATACTGGTGTTGTCGCCGGCTTGCGATTCTTGAGTGTCGGCGCTTTTGTCCAAACCAACAGGACCGGTCTTGACTGACTTATCGTCCCCCTCCTTCGCGCCCAGCGCTTGAGCAGCGGCATCGGCCGTTGCATCGCTCAGTTCACGAATCGTCTTGGCTGACTTTCCACCAATGGTGATGCCCGCTGCGTTTGGAAGACCTACTGATAAAGACATGTGAACTCCTGAGAAAAAACATCCATTGAAGAAGCATCGACCTCAAAGCGAGTTTCTTTAGCAATGATTCACATCTGTACAACAGGAAGAATTCAACAGAACTTTTCGGAGAGCCGAACATGAAAACCGCAAAAAATCGGAAAACCGGACATGCAACGGCCATCGCGCGCCAAGAACCCGTTTAAATCAATAAACAAATCAGTCAGTTAAGCGTTTTTTCCCATTCAAAGTGTGACTGGTACAGATCCTGCTCTTACCCAGCACCCCAAGCGTTCAGATTCGCGTGGGGCGCATCTAGATGAACTTGCATCTGCACCGTCACCACTAGAGAGAAAAATAATGACATCTGCTTTCAAGACCTTTGTTCCGGGCGCCTTGGCCCTCCTTCTGCTTTTGCCGACCGCCCTTCAGGCAAAGGAAGCTGAAACTCAACAAAAACTGGCGAACGTGGTCATTCTGGCCACCGGCGGCACGATTGCCGGCGCGGGTGCCAGCGCCGCCAACAGTGCAACCTACCAAGCGGCAAAAGTCGGTATCGACAAACTGATCGCCGGCGTACCCGAACTGAGTCAAGTGGCCAACGTGCGCGGCGAGCAGGTCATGCAAATCGCCTCCGAGAGCATCACCAACGACAACCTGCTGCAACTGGGCCGCCGCGTGGCCGAACTGGCCGACAGCAACGACGTCGATGGCATCGTGATCACCCACGGCACCGATACCCTGGAAGAAACCGCCTACTTCCTGAACCTGGTGGAAAAAACCGATAAACCGATCATCGTCGTCGGCTCCATGCGCCCTGGTACCGCGATGTCCGCCGACGGCATGCTGAACCTGTACAACGCCGTGGCCGTGGCCAGCAGCAAAGAGGCACGGGGCAAAGGTGTGCTGGTGACCATGAACGATGAAATCCAGTCGGGTCGCGATGTCAGCAAAATGATCAACATCAAGACCGAGGCGTTCAAAAGCCCATGGGGCCCGCTCGGCATGGTGGTGGAAGGCAAATCCTATTGGTTCCGCCTGCCAGCCAAACGCCACACCATGGACTCGGAATTCGACATCAAGACCATCAAGAGCTTGCCTGATGTTGAAATCGCCTATTCCTACGGCAACGTCAGCGACACCGCCTACAAGGCACTGGCACAGTCAGGCGCCAAAGCCATCATCCACGCAGGCACCGGCAATGGCTCGGTCTCTTCGCGCGTGGTTCCAGCCCTGCAGGCCCTGCGCAAGGACGGCGTACAGATCATTCGCTCGTCCCACGTCAACGCTGGTGGTTTCGTCTTGCGTAACGCCGAACAGCCTGACGACAAGTACGACTGGGTCGTGGCTCATGACCTGAACCCGCAAAAAGCCCGCATCCTGGCCATGGTCGCCCTGACCAAGACCAATGACAGCAAAGAGCTGCAACGGATGTTCTGGGAATATTGATTCGCCCCTCGCCCGACCGGTTCCGGTCGGGCACTGCTTCACCACTCGCCGATGTCTGGCGAGTGGCACATACCCCACCTGACAAAAAAACGCCCACTACCCTACGCCAAACGGAAAAACTGCTGTCAGAGGATTTTCTTGAATTTTAAGCAGTTGCGAAAAAGCTTACAGTTAAATACTGTATGCACGTACAGCTTAATAAGGATAATTCTGTGGACACTACCTCCGCCTCACATGACGCCTATGTACGCATGGGTCTGCGCGTTCAGAAAATCATCAACTCCCCGACCGCTCAAAAAGCCAAGGCCGCCCTGATCTTCCGTCTTCCCGATGAGCCGGTGGATGAGTGGGAACGCTTGCTTGAAGAAATCGACGAGAACGACAACGTGACCCTCGCCTATCGCGACGATGGCGGCGTGCAGATTTTTTGGGTTGTGCCGAAGGAAGACTGAGTCAATGGGTGTCCGCTGTTTTGCTTTGTTGTTGCTGCTGTTCGCCATGGGAGTCCAGGCTGACGCGCCGCGAACCTTCAACGAAGCCAAGAAAGTTGCCTGGAAGCTATACGCCCCACAATCCACCGAGTTTTATTGCGGCTGCAAGTACACCGGTAACCGGGTGAATCTCTCGGCCTGCGGTTATGTGCCGCGCAAAAATGCCAAACGCGCAGTGCGCATCGAATGGGAACACATTGTTCCAGCCTGGCAAATCGGCCACCAGCGCCAATGCTGGCAAGAGGGAGGCCGCAAGAACTGCACGCGCTACGACCCAACCTATCAGAAGGCCGAAGCGGATCTGCACAACCTGGTGCCGAGTATCGGTGAGGTGAATGGCGATCGTAGCAACTTCAGCTTCGGCTGGTTGCCGGAACAGCCCGGA
This sequence comes from Pseudomonas moorei, assembly GCF_008801475.1. Classification (GTDB taxonomy): domain Bacteria; phylum Pseudomonadota; class Gammaproteobacteria; order Pseudomonadales; family Pseudomonadaceae; genus Aquipseudomonas; species Aquipseudomonas moorei. The sequence continues at coordinate 259,264 of NZ_VZPP01000006.1, forward strand.
CAATATGGTTCTTGCCTGACCCAAATCGATTTCAAGGCAAAGAAGGTCATGCCGCGCCCTTCCATTCGCGGCATGATCGCCCGGACTTATTTCTACATGAGCAAACAGTACGGCTTGCGCTTGTCGAAGCAGGATCGGCAACTGTTCGAAGCCTGGGACAAAACCTATCCGGTTCAGGCCTGGGAACGTCAGCGTAACCAGAGCGTGGCGTGCGTGATGGGGCGCGGCAATGAGTTTGTCGGCCCGGTAGACATGAAAGCCTGCGGTTAACCGTTTTCCAAAAAGCACAAAGGCCTCGGGTTCACCACCCGAGGCCTTTTTTGTTTGCCAACCGCTGGCACTGTTGCAGCCTCAACAGCCAATTACTGAGCGGTGGGACGCTCAATGACCAGCACTTCAACATTCTGTTGCTTCGCACGGACGATGGCCGCGTCCACCTCGGCCCGCTTTGCCTCGGCTTCAGCTTGCGAATCATAAGGGCCCATCAAAATGCGAACCTTGCCGTTTTCCTTGACGACACTGGACATGAAATTGTGCTCGATCAGCCAGCCACTGAGGTCGCTGACGGCTTGGGGTGTTTCACCGCGAACCTCAAGATCCCATTGCGGGCCGGATGCTTGCGCAGGAGCTGCAACCGTTGCCGGCGCAGGCTTTGGCGCATCAACATTCTTGCCCTCACCGCATCCCGCCAGCGCCAGTACCGCCATAACCAAGACCATTTTGCGCACAGCGTTTCCCTCTGAAGGCTTAAAAGCCGGAATTTTAACATTCATGAATACTTCTCGAGTGCCGCAAAATGGCCTTAAAACAACGAGAATGATGGATGCGGCCTCTGTATAGTTACGTCTTGGGAATTAATGCTGCATCTGCACGTCAGAAAGAGGCACCCAAACTGTGAGACTTCGCACTAATCTATACATACCACCGACCTCTGCACTGTACGAATCAGGTGCCCCACGAAGCAATCAAGGAGAAGACCATGCTGATACTCACCCGCAAAGTCGGTGAAAGCATAAACATTGGTGATGACATTACGATCACCATCCTGGGCGTAAGCGGCCAGCAAGTCAGGATTGGCATCAACGCCCCGAAAGACGTTGCGGTGCACCGCGAAGAAATCTACCAGCGCATTCAGGCCGGCCTGACGGCTCCGGACAAACCGCAAACCCCCTGAATCCTGCGCAGTCAGTAGCCAGCCCGTTCGCCACGGAACGACGGCTGGCTAAAGATTCAGGCGTCACTCAAGCAAATGTCACTCCCCGCGCCATGCCCGTGGCCGCCACGACCATCAGCAATACCAGCAGCGCCTCGATGTGACTGACCCTCGCAAACAATTTTGCACGCCCGATTTCTATAGTGGCGCCGCGCGCGAGTGCGATCCGCCATTTGATCAGCGTGACCAGCGGCGCAATTTCCAGCAGCAGGATAATCACGAACAACGCCATCTTCAGATGGAACAACGGCTGGTGCAGATAGTAATCCGTGCCCTTCTCGTAGCCGCCGAAGGCCCGCATCCCGCCGGTCACCAGCAGAATCAACGCCGAAATCCCCCAGAGATTATCGGCAAGCAATACGCTGCGCGCCTCCCCTCCATCGGCCATCAGGCGCCGAAACGCCGTGCCACGGGCCAGAACCGCCCAAAACGCCAGCACAACAGCCAGTAGGTGAACCGCTGCAAGGATCCAATGAATCAGCATTGAGTAACTCCTGTCACGACCAAGTGGAAACAACCTGACAGTAGTAGCCCATGTATCAATGAAGCGCACCGCCTCGCAAACCGTCGATATTCGAGTCAGCCCTTGGAGACGACAGAACGTGGTGCCCCAGACCGACTAAACTCCAAGACGCTGGTCACTTGCAGGCTCCTGCAGCCACCACCCCCAACAGCAGTCATCCCCACCGTGTTCACCTGAGTACACAACATCATGTGTGAATCATGTGATTCAAACGCTGCTCCACCAATAAATGATCGTCGTCGGTTTCTTCGGCTTGCCGGACTGGGAGCAGGCGCGCTGCTGCTCGCCGGCGCGATGCCCACCAGAATCATCCAGGCAGCCGAAAAAACATCCACCTCTCCAAAACCACAAAATGCAATCAACCCTGACGAGGCGCTGCAAAGACTGATCGAAGGAAATGAACGGTACGTGAGTGGTCATTCAAAGACCCATAACTTCATGGACGAGCGCGAAGCACTGGTTTCCGGCCAGAATCCCTTCGTGGCAGTGCTGAGTTGCTCTGACTCGCGCATCGCACCCGAATACGCATTTGATACCGCGCGGGGCGATCTTTTCGCCATACGCGTTGCCGGCAACTTCGTTACCGACGAAGGGCTGGCGAGTATTGAATATGGCGTCGCTGTGCTTGGCGCGCCGCTGATACTCGTATTGGGACACGAAAGTTGCGGCGCCATTGAAGCCGGCATAAAAGCCGTCAAAGATCACACCGTATTTCCGGGGCATATTCCGAAATTGACTGACGCTCTCAAGTCATCTGTCGAAACTGTCCTCAAACAACCCGGGGACCTGGTGGAAAATGCGACGGTGCAAAATGTCAAAAACTCGGTCGAACGCCTCAAGAAGGCCACGCCCCTGCTGACGGATGCGCTGGGCAAAGGCAACTTGAAAATAGTGGGCGGCATCTATCGCCTGGCGACCGGAAAAGTCGAGCTGATAGCCTGAAAGGCCATGGATGACAGGCCGCAGAAAACACAAGCCCAGCGCGATGGCTGGGCTGTGTTTACTTTCTGTTTTCCATCATTTTGTCGGCGAGCGCCTTGGCCCTTTCGATCAACATATTCTGCCTGTCTTCGTGAGTGGCGCCAGTGGTGCCGCCTACGACCGGTGCCGTCAGGTGACTTTCCGCAATCAGGGCAGCGCAGAAGTATTGATCCCAGACGAATTTGTCGTCGGATGCCTGTTTGTTTGCTGGATCGGAGATCATGGGAGACGCCTCGTGATGAGGTAGCACGGCTAATTCTACGCCTGAATCGCGGCGTTAGAGGATCCACCTCAGAAGAACGTGAGAGGCAATCCAGGAGGATGCCTGAACCACCGTCCATTGAAGCAAGAGGCAAATGGACACGTAGGCCGCAAAAAACCGGATCATCGCTCGCTGCCCCATCAACTTCCCCTCCCGCTTAATTTCGTGAAACAAACGTTTGGTGGCCTGTTCTGGTTGGATGCAATTCAACGATCACAGTTCAATGTGGCTGGAACTGATTTTCATTCGGCCTCGCCCCCCTACCCAAGGCACGGAGACCAGCCTGCGGGAACTACTGACTTCAACTTGAAAAAACGGTCTTGTAAGGTATCGCCCTAGAGACAGAGGATGGCCGGAGGTTTACATTCGCTCACCGGCACGGACGCATATTCCAACAACTCACGTCCAGGGCAACCGAGTATGGTGCGCTATCTAGTCTTTATCGCCATCGCAATCATCATTGCGACCCTTGGTGTATCGCTGTATGGCTGGTATCGCCATTTACGCGACGACGATGACATCTACTAGCTTTTGCAGTATTTGTTAGCACGCTACTTACGCCCTAAAAAAACTATGGATCCAACTTTCGTCGTACTGCGAAACTAAAAAGCAGTCTGTAAGAACCAATGACTTGGCGTTTTACATGATTAGTTCCCCCTACCGTTCAAACGCAATTTTTGTTCTGCGCTAGCTTTCTCCTGAGCCTAAGACGACGAAGCCCCGACAGATTGCTCTGGCGAGGCCTCCGCTTCAAGAATCTGCCCGGCAGGAACAAACGCTTCATTGATCAGGTCACTCCCGAAAGCAGCGCATTGTAGCCGTCAGGTCCCTGGAAAAGCAGAAGGTAGGTCAGCTCAGATCAGTCATCCCTATCCTCACGATCGCGATAACGCTCATATCGCTGATCATCGTCACGCCGATCATACCGGCGGTCATGCCCTCGATCATCGTCATAGCCACGATTGTAACCCCGGTCGTATCCACGATCATGACCTCGATCACGATCCCGGCCGTACCTCTCTCCGTCATCCCAGTGAGGCCCGCAGCCTCCTAGCAGAAGAGAGCCCGAAATGGCCATGAACATCATTACTGCGCGCTTCATTTGAACGTCCTGGAAACAAAGGTCAGCGCTATGACCGTAAGGCAGCTGAATGATTCATTGGTGAGATACAGCAAGCCAAAAAACCTAATCTCCAGCCCTTCCTTCCAGGGAATTATGCAAATCGCAGACAACAAAAAAGGGCCCACCTTTCGGTGAGCCCTTCTAGACCGCCCAGCAGAGCGGATTTTGTTTGGTAGGCGCGATTGGACTCGAACCAACGACCCCCACCATGTCAAGGTGGTGCTCTAACCAACTGAGCTACGTGCCTGCTGTGAGGCGGCATTCTACGGAATTCCGGAGGGGTGTCAACACCTTTTTTCGAGCTAACCCTATGAATATGCAAAATATTTAATTTTGCTGCTGCAAAGAAGATTTTCCGGTGGCTGGCGGTGGTTTTTTAACTCGGGTAGGATCAGCACACTCGTAAAATATATTAAACAGAGGCTGCAGGATGGCGAACACCCCCTACCCAGAATCCTACTACGCCGCATCGGCCAATGCGGTTCCGCCGCGCCCGGCTTTGCAGGACGACGTTGAGACCGATGTCTGTGTGATCGGCGCCGGTTATACCGGGCTATCCTCGGCCCTGTTTCTGCTGGAGAACGGTTTTCGGGTGACGGTGCTCGAAGCGGCCAAAGTGGGTTTCGGCGCGTCAGGGCGTAATGGCGGCCAGATCGTTAACAGCTACAGCCGCGATATTGATGTAATCGAGCGCAGTGTCGGTCCCAAGCAGGCGCAATTGCTGGGGCAAATGGCGTTCGAAGGCGGGCGGATCATTCGTGAGCGAGTGGCCAAGTACAACATCCAGTGCGACTTGAAGAACGGTGGCGTGTTCGCAGCCATCACCGCCAAGCAAATGGGCCATCTGGAGTCCCAGAAGCGCTTGTGGGAGCGCTTCGGGCACACGCAGCTTGAGTTGATGGATCAGCGGCGCATCCGTGAAGTCGTAGACTGCGATCAGTACGTCGGCGGCATGCTCGACATGAGCGGCGGGCACATTCATCCGCTTAACCTGGCGCTGGGCGAAGCGGCTGCAGTCGAGTCGCTGGGCGGCACGATCTTTGAGCAATCGCCGGCAGTACGCATCGAACGCGGCGCGAACCCGGTGGTGCACACGCCGCAGGGCAAGGTGCGGGCCAAATTCATCATCGTGGCGGGTAACGCCTACCTGGGCAATCTGGTGCCGGAGCTGGCTGCCAAGTCGATGCCGTGCGGAACGCAGGTCATTACGACTGAACCCTTGGGCGATGCGGTGGCGAAAAGCCTGCTGCCTCAGGATTACTGCGTCGAGGACTGCAACTACCTGCTCGACTACTACCGCCTCAGCGGCGACAAGCGCCTGATTTTTGGTGGCGGCGTGGTGTATGGCGCACGCGACCCGGCGAACATCGAAGCCATCATTCGGCCAAAAATGCTCAAGGCTTTCCCGCAACTCAAGGATGTGAAGATCGATTACGCCTGGACCGGCAATTTCCTGCTGACCCTGTCACGCCTGCCACAAGTCGGACGGTTGGGCGACAACATCTATTATTCCCAGGGTTGCAGTGGCCACGGCGTGACCTACACGCACCTGGCCGGCAAAGTACTGGCCGAGGCGTTGCGCGGTCAGGCGGAGCGTTTCGACGCCTTTGCCGACCTGCCGCACTACCCGTTCCCCGGCGGTCAATTGTTGCGCACACCCTTTGCGGCATTGGGCGCCTGGTATTACGGATTGCGGGACAAGTTCGGGTACTGATCGTCAGATACGAAAAGGGCCGCTTGATGCGGCCCTTCTTTTAACAGCGCGTCAAAGTCGATCCCGCGCAATTCCACTGCGAATCCGCACGATATCAGCCAGCACGGCCAGCGCAATTTCCGCCGGCGTCTTGCTGCCCAGGTTCAGACCGATCGGCGCATGAATCCGGGCCAGCTCGACATCCCCAAGGCCACCAATGCGCCGCAGCCGCTCAAAGCGCTTTTGCGATGTCTGCACGGACCCCATCACACCGATGTAAAACGCCTCGGTGCGCACCGCTTCCATCATTGCCAGGTCATCGATGCGCGGATCGTGGGTCAGCGCCACCACCGCCGTATCGCTATGACAGCCGCCATCGGCGATGAACACCGACGGCAATTGGCGGCGGATCTCCACGCTCTCCAGCACCACGCCTTCCAGCACCTCGTCGCGCGGATCACAGAGGATCACTTCGAAGCCCAGGCCCACGGCAAAGTCAGCGCAGGCGTGTGCCACGCTGGAGTACCCGGCCAGCAACAAGCGCTGAGCCGCGCCGATGCGCAGCCGGACCCGATCGATCTCCCGTTCGACCCGCACGCCCTGCTCGCGATCATCGAACAGACTGCGCGCGCCGCTGGCCAGATCGACTTCACGGATCAATCGGCGTCGACCCAACATCGCCGACTCCAGCTCCCGCAAATGCGCCTGCTCCTCGCAACCGGGCTCCAGCTTCTCCACCAGCACATCGAGCACGCCGCCACAGGGCAGACTCACCCGCGAGCGCGGGTCATCGCCTTCCCCGTAGCGTACGACGCTGACCGCTTGCTCAAAGGCGCCCTCGGCGACGCGCTCAAGGAAGTCCTCCTCGACGCAACCGCCGGACAGCGATCCGATCCACAAACCATCGGTATTCACCGCCAGCAACGAGCCCGGCGCGCGCGGCGCCGAGCCGTAGGTGGCGAGCACAGTGCATAGCCAGACACGCTGACCGGCCGCCGACCACTCCAGAGCCCGACGTACCACTTGCAGGTCGAGATGCTGCATGTCAGTGCGCCTTGTGCTCGAGCGGCGGGGCTTCTGCCCGCAACTTCTGCACGTCGTTTACCGCCAGGTCACCCGATTGCCCGCCCCAACCCTGACGCAGGTAGTTCAGCAGATCGGTGAGCTGCTCCTGACTGAGTTTCCGAGCAAATCCTGGCATTGGTTGCATGTGCTCGAACCCGGCAAATTTCTGTTCGCCAATACCCTCGTCGATCACCCGCACCAGGTTGCGCGGATCTTCCAGGCGCAACGTGGTGTTGCCGCGCATGGCCACGGCGATGTGCGGCTTGCCTTCACCACCGACCGCATGGCAACCGGCACAGACGTTCAAATATTCCTGACGCCCGCGCTGGGCACTCGCGGTCAATTGCTCCACTGGCACATCGGTCAGCACTTGTGCAGCCGGTGGCTGATCGCCGAGCAGGAAAGTCGCCATGGCGGCCAGGTCCGCGTCGTTGAGGCCCTGGGTGCTGTTGTGGAACACCGGAAACATCTCGTTGAACATCGTGCCCTGGGCGCTCATGCCGTGCTTGAGGAACGAGCTCAGGTCCTGATGATTCCAGCCGCGAGCCGCCAGGTCCGTGGCCAGCAGGCTCGGCGCCAGATAGCCATTAAGCAGACCGCCGGTCATGCGCTTGTCCTGTTGCATCGCACCTGGCAAGCCGCGTGGGGTATGGCATTCGCCGCAATGACCGAGCACGTCGACCATATACTGGCCACGCTTCCAGGCTTCGCTTTTGCCTTCAGCCGGCGCCAGTTTCACGTCTTTGCCGTAGAGCATGTTCCAGCCCATCAGGCCCAGGCGCACGTTGAACGGAAAGCTCAGACTGGTCACCGGCGCAGCACGCTCGATCGGCTCGACGGTCTTCAGGTACGCGTGAATCGCGTCCGAGTCTTCGCGCGGCATCAAGTGATACGAGGTGTACGGCATCGCCGGGTACAGGTTCGCGCCGTCGCGGCGCTTGCCTTCAGTCAACGCGGCGAAGAATTCGTCATCGCTGTACAGGCCGATACCGTGCTCTTTGCTCGGGGTAATGTTGGTGCCGTAGATCGTGCCGAACGGCGAGACGATCGGCAGACCGCCCGCGAACGGCGCGCCGCCTGGCGCGGTATGACAAGCCATGCAATCGGCGGCGCGGGCGAGGTACTCGCCGCGTTTAACCTGATCGTCGGCGTTAACCAAAAACACCGGCGCAGCCAGGCCAACCGCCAGCGCCAGGCGGGTAAGTAGTTGCTTCATGCTTAACCCTCCTTGACCAGGCCGAGATCGGTCAGCACGTTGCGCGTGGCGCTGTAGTAGCGCACGTAGCCGGTGCAGCGGCAGATGTGGTGGCCGAGGCTGTCCTCGATGACTTTTTCCAGCTGGCTTTTGACGATCGGCTGACGCTGCAGCTTTTCCACCAGCACGGTCGCCGCGTTGACGAAGCCAGGCGCGCAATAGCTGCACTGGAAGGCGAATTCGTCGACGAAGCGTTGCTGGATCGGGTTCAGCTCGGTGACTTTGCCCTGTTCGTCGCGGGTCGCGTGGCCTTCGATGGTCCGCACTTTCTTGCCTTCGAAATAGTGCGCGCCAGTGATGCAGGTGCGCACTTCTTCGCTGGTGCCGTCGGGGTTGTCGACGATGACCACGCACGCATGGCAAATGCCCTGGCCGCAGCCCAGGCGCGAGCCGGTAAGGTTCTTGTATTCGTGCAGGTAGTCGATCATCGGCAGGTCATCAGGGATGTCCACCGGGCCGACGGATTGACCGTTGAGGGTCAGTTGAAGCGGACGGTTAGCCATTGAGGGCCTCCTTGATGCGCGCAGAAGTGATAGGCAAGTCGCGTACGCGCTTGCCGATGGCGTGGGCCACGCCGTTGCCGATGGCACCGACCACCGGGATCATCACCACTTCGGCGATGCCCTTGGACGGGTCGCTCGGCGACAGAGGCGGCAGGATTTCCGCGGTCTGTTTCCACACCGCCACGTGTCGCGCCATCGGAAGGCGGTAACGGTTGAAGTTCCAGTCACCCTCCCCCGGCCCGCCTTCGTACAGTGGCATTTCTTCCATCAGCGCATGGCCGATGCCCATGGCGATGCCGCCTTCGATCTGGCCCTTGACCAGCTCCGGCACCAGCACCCGGCCGCACTCGACCCATGAGTGGTGGTTGAGCACTTCGACTTCCGCCGACCCCTTGTTCACTTTCAACTCGACCAGCGTGGCCACGGGGCTGTAGTAAGTCACGGCCGCGTTGTTCAACTGGGTCGCCGGGTAGGCGATGTTCTGCCGATCCAGCAAATGGAAACCGGCGCTGGTCATTTGCGCCAGCTTCGCCTTCGGCGCACCGTCGCCGTATTTGACCGCCAGGCCGTCGAGCGGCAAGCGTTCACGCACGCCATCGATACTGAACTCGGCCTCGGCCCAACTCCAGCGGTTGAAACCGTGCACGGTGGCGGCCGTCACCAGACCACGTTCGTGGGCACGCTTGGCCAGCACTTCGAAAGGCAGGGGCTCCATACCGTTGGCAGTCAGTTTGCCGTCGACCCAATGGGCATCCTCGCGGCGTACCACGTATGGGTTGGCCTGGCCGCCATAAGGGCCCTGGCGCCAGATCTCCAGCGCCGCCGGCCACAAACCGTGGTTGAACAACACGCGCGCCGCTTCACGGGTGGCGTGGCTAAAGTAGTAGGCCGAGTTGGTCGCCGACGAGGCCGACGCAATTTTGCCGACCCAGCGCGGGTTGCGCAGGAAGTTGTCCTGCTCGGCCTGGCTCATGATGTAAGGGTTGCCGCCGCTGATCAGCTGCATCTCTTTCCATTCGGTTTCGCCGGTCTTCACTTCGTGCGCCGGGTTGCCGAGGAAATCGGCCACGACCATCGCTTGCGAAGTCGACATGCCGGTACCGATCTCAATGCCGATGTGGCGCAGGGTGATGCGGCCTTCGGCAGTGAATTCGATGCTGGCCATCGGCGCTTCGGAACCGGTGCCGAAGTCTTTCTGGCAAATGGCGAACCCGATGCCATACCAGTGATCCGGATCAGCCGCTTCGCGCTGCTTCTTGATCGCGTCGCGGTTTTTCCAGACTTCGTGAACCGCCGCTTTGTCGAGAATCTCGTGCAGGCGCAACGCCCCTGCCGGCACTGCACCCTGGGTGTTTTTCATGCCCGAGCGCAGGGCGTTTTTCTTGCGCAGGTCGATGGCATCGACGCCCAGGCGATCAGCAATCTCGTCGACCATCATCTCGGTCGACGCCATGCTCTGCAGGGTGCCATAGCCACGCATCGATCCGGCTTCAACGCCGCGGGAATGATAGGCCGTGACCTGCAAATCGTTCTGCGGCATGTAGTAGATCGACTGTGCCGCCGTGGCCCCTACCGCCGCCACCGAGGCGCTGTAGTTGATCCGGCCGCCGCCGTCGACACTCATGTCGGCGCGGAAAATCTTGAAGCTGTGATCGTTCTTGTCCACCGCCAGCTGATAACGAATGTCGAACGGGTGACGCTTGATACCGCTCTGGAACTGCTCGTAGCGGTCGTTGGCCAGACGCACCGGCACACCGGCGCCGTACAGCGCCGCCAAGGCTGCGTAGTAGACAAAAATGTTGTGATCTTTCGAGCCGTAGCCGACGGTGTAGCCCGGGTGCATGTTCAGGTTCGCCAGGCCGAAACGCGACGGCGCGATCATCTTCGCGGTCTCGGTTGCAGCTTCCAGCGGGCACTGGGTCGCCACCACGAAATGCAGGGTCTTGGTCGCAGGATCGTACCAACCGTTACCGTTGTCCGGCTCCATCGCCGCCGGTTCGATCGACGGGGTCTTGTAGCGCTCGTCGAACACCAGCCAGTTGTCCGGCGGCGTCTCGATCTGCTGCTTCATGCGCTCGGCGTAGAACAAGCCGCGCTCGGTCAGGTTGCCGTGCAGGTTCGGTTGCGAATTCCACACCGGACGGCGATTGCGCAGCATCGGGAACAGGATCGAATCCTTGAGGCTGGCGAACTCATCTTCGTCCGCCGAGGTCGCGCCACCCACCCGCACATAGCGGAAGCTGCCATAGGGATCGCCTTCGTAGTACGGCACTTGGGCACCGTAACGAATCGCTTTGTCATTGAATTTGAGTTTGGCCTTGGCCTGGCGGAAGCGCTCGAAGTCATTCCAGATCAGGATCGCCACTGGATGACCAATGAACATTGGCACCTTGCCGGCCGGCAACAATGGGTCGGGGGCGTGCTCTTCCGGGAAGACGATGCCGTCCTTGACCAGATCCTCGGCGGTAACGATGCGATCGGGCTGCAGATCGGCGCCAAGCCACGACAGGTCGTAACCATCATAAATGCGATCAGCCTTGACGGTTTTCAGCAGCATTGCGTGGCCTTGTTGCTGTGGCCACCCCGGCATGTCCTTTGAACGGATGTCGCGGGCAAAAACCTTGCTGCCGCAGACCTTGGACAAGGCATCGTTACGGGCTCGCGCCTTACCGTTGTTGCCGAGCCACTGCTCGGACGGCACGGTCACGCTGTTTTCCATCAAGGCGGCCAGCGCCTGACTGCTGAGCGGTGTAAGCGTCACGCTCACACCCGCTACCAGCCCGCCCTGAAGGAACGAACGCCGGGATATTTCACGGTTGGACATGGATCATCCTCTGGGCGGTTATGGGGTCCGCCCTTCTGATTATGTACTGGAAATCTCGAGTCTTGCAGAAGCCCCTCTTTGACGTTGCAAAGGGCTGTAGTGACAGTGCAAAGCTGACCGAAAGGTTAAGTTTATAGGCTTATGCGCTCACAGCAAATAACCAGACACAAAAAAACTGACCAAAGAATCAAAAAACTGCGACTTTGCACCGCAGGGAACGACTGGACAAACAGACATCCGCCCTGCCTGCAGGAGCAAGCTTGCTCGCGAAAGATCCCTTCCAGCCGATCTAAATTTTGAATGTGGCGACGCCTTCGCGAGCAAGCTCGCACACAGGGATTTGTGCCGGATAAAGGGTTGCAGCCAGGAGGGAAACAGGAGAAAGGTCAAATTTCAGACACAAAAAACCCCGGTCTTTCGACCAGGGTCTTTGCTATCGACTCGAAGTAGCGCAATTGGCTTTCTTCGTAGCTCCAAGGCGTTCAGTGGGCCTCGGAGCAGATATGGCGCAGCGGACGGGACTCGAACCCGCGACCCCCGGCGTGACAGGCCGGTATTCTAACCGACTGAACTACCGCTGCGTATCGCTGTGGACTTGCGTCCAGTTAACTCGTCTTATTGAAAACTCAGTAGCTTTTCAATCTCGAACCAGATGAATCTGACTCGGAAAATATGGCGCAGCGGACGGGACTCGAACCCGCGACCCCCGGCGTGACAGGCCGGTATTCTAACCGACTGAACTACCGCTGCGCGTCGGTGGAGGCATTTCAGCTTCCATCTTGCTTTCGCAAGACTCTCGAGAGTGGTGGGTGATGACGGGATCGAACCGCCGACATTCTGCTTGTAAGGCAGACGCTCTCCCAGCTGAGCTAATCACCCGTTTGCATCTCCGAGGCCGCGAAATTTACGCAGGTAGCGAACCTAAGTCAATAGCAGGATTGAAGTTTTTCTGAAAAAGACAAAATCATGTCATTTCCGGCGGTGCTCGCCACGAGCGCCGGCAACCTCAAACCGCGACCGAGCGGCCCTTGCTGGAGTTACTCGCGGTAAATCATCTTCTTGGTCATGCCGCCGTCGACTACAAACTCCTGGCCCGTCACGAAACCGGCGTTCTTCGACAGCAGCCACGCGACCATCGCCGCCACGTCCTCGACCGTCCCTACCCTGCCTGCCGGATGTTGCGCGTGATCGGCATCGGTCAGCGGCTCGGCGCGGCGCACCGAGGGGTCTCGCGTATCGATCCAGCCGGGACTGACCGCATTAACGCGAATCTCAGGGCCAAGGCTGATCGCCAACGCGTGAGTCAAGGCCAGCAAACCGCCCTTGCTCGCCGCATACGCCTCGGTATCGGGTTCCGATTGCCCGGCGCGGGTCGAGGCCAGATTGACGATCGCTCCGCTGTGAGCTCGCAAGTAGGGCGCACAGTGCTTGGCCAACAACATCGGCCCACTGAGATTCACCGCCAACACCCGATTCCAGTAAGCCAGGTCGAGGCTCTCCAGCGTGATGTTGTGCGGATCGGCTACCGCCGCATTGCACACCAGTGCATCCAGACGCCCAAACTGCCCCAGCACCTCGGCGACGCCCAGCGCCACCTGCCCTTCGTTCGACACGTCCATGGCGATGAACCAGGCGTTTTCACCAAGGACCTTCGCCACTTTAGAACCGCGCACCCGATCCAGGTCCGTCAACACGACTTGCCAGCCCTCGCTGATCAGCCAGGCGGCTATACCCAGACCAATGCCCCGCGCAGCACCGGTCACCAGTGCAACGCGGCCATTGGAACCCCCTGGCGTGGCCAATTCGATCACAAGGCAGCCAACCCGCGCGCCAGGTCGGCTTGCAGGTCGGCCACGTCTTCCAGACCAACCGCGATACGGATCAGGCTGTCACGAATGCCCGCAGCTTCACGCTCTTGCGGCGCCAGACGCCCATGAGAGGTGGTGCTCGGGTGGGTGATGGTGGTTTTGCTGTCGCCCAGGTTGGCGGTGATCGAAATCAGACGGGTCGCGTCGATAAAGCGCCAGGCGCCCTCTTTGCCACCCTTGACCTCGAAACTCACCACCGCACCAAAGCCCTTCTGCTGACGCTGGGCCAGCTCGTGCTGCGGATGGCTCTTGAGTCCGGCGTAATGGACCTTTTCGATGCCGTCCTGCTGCTCCAGCCACTCCGCCAGTTGCTGGGCGTTGGCGCAATGTGCCTTCATCCGCAGATTCAGGGTTTCCAGACCCTTGAGGAAGATCCAGGCATTGAACGGGCTGAGGGTCGGCCCGGCGGTACGCAGGAAACCGACCACTTCTTTCATCTGCTCGCTGCGACCGGCCACGACCCCCCCCATGCAACGACCCTGGCCGTCGATGAACTTGGTCGCCGAGTGCACAACGACGTCGGCACCCATTTTCAGCGGCTGTTGCAAAGCCGGGGTGCAGAAACAGTTGTCCACCACCAGCATCGCGCCTTTGGCGTGAGCGATTTTCGCCAGTTCGGCAATGTCCACCAGCTCGGCCAATGGGTTGGACGGCGACTCGACGAACAGCAATTTGGTATTGGCCTTGATCGCCGCATCCCAGCCGGACAAATCCGCCAGGGGCACGTAATCGACTTCGACGCCGAAACGCTTGAAGTACTTCTCGAACAGGCTGATGGTCGAGCCGAACACGCTACGCGATACCAACACGTGATCGCCAGCGCTGCACAGGCTCATCACTACCGCCATGATCGCGGCCATGCCGGTTGCGGTGGCCACGGCCTGCTCGGCGCCTTCCAGCGCGGCAATGCGCTCTTCAAAAGCGCGCACGGTCGGGTTGGTGTAGCGCGAGTAAACGTTGCCCGGCACTTCCCCGGCAAAACGCGCGGCCGCGTCAGCGGCGGTACGGAATACGTAGCTGGACGTGAAGAACATCGGATCACCGTGTTCGCCTTCCGGCGTACGGTGCTGACCGGCACGTACGGCCAGGGTGTCGAACGCTACGCCTTCGAGGTCGCTGTCCAGTCGACCGGCATCCCAATCCTGACTCATGCTGTCACTCCTTGCCCTGCTCTTGAAATAAAAGGTCTTTGGTAGATACAAAACCGGCCCCTAGGGGCCGGTAATTACTCAGTTGTTGTACAGATCGATGATCGCACTGACCGCCTGGGTCTTGACCTTGGAGGCATCGTTACGTGCCTGCTCGATCTTGTTCAGGTAGGCCTCGTCGACGTCGCCGGTCACGTACTGGCCGTCGAACACGGCACAATCGAACTTCTCGATCTTGATCTTGCCGCCACCGACCGCTTCGATCAAGTCAGGCAGATCCTGATAGATCAGCCAGTCGGCGCCGATCAGGTCAGCCACGTCCTGGGTCGAACGGTTGTGGGCGATCAACTCATGGGCGCTCGGCATGTCGATGCCGTAGACGTTAGGGAAACGCACGGCTGGCGCTGCAGAGCAGAAGTAGACGTTCTTGGCGCCCGCTTCGCGCGCCATCTGGATGATCTGCTTGCAAGTGGTGCCGCGCACAATGGAGTCGTCCACCAGCATCACGTTCTTGCCGCGGAATTCCAGCTCGATGGCGTTGAGCTTCTGGCGTACGGATTTTTTCCGCGCGGCCTGGCCCGGCATGATGAAGGTGCGGCCGATGTAGCGGTTCTTCACGAAGCCTTCGCGGAACTTCACGCCCAGGTGGTTCGCCAGCTCCAGGGCCGCAGTGCGGCTGGTGTCCGGGATCGGGATGACCACGTCGATGTCGTGCTCGGGACGCTCGCGCAGGATCTTCTCGGCGAGCTTCTCGCCCATGCGCAGACGGGCTTTGTAGACCGACACGCCATCAATGATCGAGTCCGGACGCGCCAGGTAGACGTGTTCGAAGATGCACGGGGTCAGGGACGGGTTAGTCGCGCACTGACGGGTGTGCAGCTTGCCGTCTTCAGTGATGTAGACCGCTTCGCCCGGTGCCAGGTCGCGAATCAGGGTGAAGCCGAGCACGTCCAGGGAAACGCTTTCGGAGGCGATCATGTATTCGACGCCTTCATCGGTGTGACGCTGGCCGAACACGATCGGACGAATGCCGTGCGGATCACGGAAACCAACGATGCCGTAGCCGGTCACCATCGCCACCACCGCATAACCACCGACGCAACGGTTGTGCACGTCGGTGACGGCAGCAAACACGTCTTCTTCGGTTGGCTGCAACTTGCCACGCTGGGCCAGTTCGTGCGCAAACACGTTGAGCAGCACTTCCGAGTCGGAGCTGGTGTTGACGTGGCGCAGATCAGATTCGTAGATCTCCTTGGCCAGCTGTTCAACGTTGGTCAGGTTACCGTTGTGCGCCAGGGTGATGCCGTAAGGCGAGTTGACGTAAAACGGTTGAGCTTCGGCCGACGTCGAGCTGCCCGCGGTCGGGTAGCGCACATGGCCAATACCCATATGACCGACCAGACGCTGCATGTGACGCTGATGAAACACGTCACGCACCAGGCCGTTGTCCTTGCGCAGGAATAACCGGCCATCATGGCTGGTCACGATACCGGCAGCGTCCTGGCCGCGGTGCTGGAGGACGGTTAGCGCGTCATACAGCGCCTGATTGACGTTCGACTTACCGACGATACCGACGATGCCACACATGCGACGCAACCCCTACTTAATGGATCTGAACTGAACACAACTCACTGAGGCGTTTTCGCCGTCGGCAAGAGGTGCTCCTTGAACGGTATTTCAGCGGGTACGCTGATACCGCTGGCAAGCCACTGACTGCTCCACCCGAGAATCAGGTTTTTGGACCAGTCTGCGACCAATAAAAACCTTGGTACGAGTTGGGATTCTTTCCACCACCCGTCCTGCTGTACCGGCCCCAGGCTCAACAGCCCGACCGCCACGACCACCAGCAACACGCCACGCGCGGCGCCGAAGGCCATGCCGAGGAATCGATCGGTCCCGGAAAGCCCGGTGACGCGTACCAACTCGCCGATAAGATAATTGATCATTGCGCCTACGATTAAAGTGGCGACAAACATGATGGCACAACCCGTGATCACACGAGCCGATGGCGTTTCGATGTATCCGGCGAGGTACTCGGACAATGAGCCACCGAACATCCAGGCAACGACTCCTGCGATGATCCAGGTCACCAGCGACAGCGCTTCTTTGACGAAGCCGCGGCTCAGACTGATCAATGCGGAGATGGCGATGATTGCAACGATCGCCCAGTCAACCCAGGTAAATGGCACAGTGCAGCCTACAGACGGATAAGGCGGCGCATTTTAGCAGAGCCCATGCTTATCGGTAAGCTGCGATTGTCAGTGCATTTCAAATCGGGGCGATAGATTTAACCGCGCTCTGGCTGAAAGCGCACCACAAAACCCTTGAGGTTTTGCTGGCGGTTCAACAAATCACGCAGGCGATCAGCCTCGGCACGCTCGATCAGCGGACCGACAAACACCCGATTCTTGCCGTCGGAAGAACGGATGTAGGCGTTGTAACCCTGACTGCGCAGGGTTTTCTGCAGCTTTTCGGCACTTTCGCGATTGGCCAGACTGGCCAGTTGCACCGACCAGCTGACCGACAGGCCATTGGCGTCGACACGACTTTGCGTGGTGTCAGGCTTACCCGGAGCGGCCGCAATCGGCTGGGCGGGAGCCGTCGCGGGCTTGGCGGCCGGGGCAGGAGGCGGCGTGACGGCTTTTACAGTTGGAGCCGGCACCGCCGACGCCTTTGGCGCGACAGGCGCTGCAGGCTCCTCATCCTGCGCAATTTCATCGTCACTTGGCACCGGCTCCTGCGGCAAAGCCTGGGGCTCGGGCACGACGACCGGTTCAACCTGAACCTGTGGCATCGCTGGCGCTTGCGGTGCAGCCGGCGCTTCAACCGTCACCTGGCGCTGCTCATCCTGACGGGAAAACAGCATCGGCAGGAAAATCACGGCCAGCGCGACCAAAACCAGGGCGCCGACCATGCGCTGTTTGTAAGCTTTATCCAGCAATGCCATTTGCCGCTTCCTCCGTGGAGCGCCGAGCCAACCACTCAAGGGCCTCGGCGACACAATAAAAAGATCCGAACAACAGAATTTCATCGTCGCTCGTCGCCAGCGCACACTGCCCTTCCAGGGCGGCGGCCACGCTGTCATAGGACGTTACCAAGGCGCCGCGCTTATGCAGCGCTTCGTGCAAATCGGTCACTGGTCGCGCCCGTGGCGAATCCAGCGGCGCGACAGCCCAGTGCTCGACATTAGCACTCAATTCCCCAATTACACCATCCAGGTCCTTATCCGCGAGCAACCCGAACACCGCCAGGCGCTTGCCCGCCGGCGGCCGGCTCGCCAGGCGACGGGCCAGATACTCCGCCGCATGGGGGTTATGCCCCACATCCAGCAGCAGGTTCAGACGCTTGCCCTGCCAGTCGAATTGCCGACGATCGAGACGACCGACGACCCGCGTTGCCTGCAGCGCCTGGACAATTTGCGCATCGACCCAAGGCAAGCCGAGCAGCAGATAAGCCTGCAATGCCAGCGCGGCGTTTTCCATCGGCAGATCAAGCAACGGCAGATCATGCAGTTCAACCGCACGCCCGTGGGCGTCCAGACCGCGCCATTGCCAGTTGTGATCGGTGATACCGAGGTCGAAATCGCGCCCACGCAGGAAAAACGGGCATTTGAGCTCCCGCGCCTTATCCAGCAGCGGTTGCGGAGGATTCAGGTCGCCACAGAGCGCGGGCGCGCCCTGGCGGAAGATACCGGCCTTCTCGAAGGCCACGGACTCCCGGGTATCACCCAGGTAATCGGCGTGATCGACACCGATGCTGGTGACCAGCGCCATGTCGGCATCCACCACGTTGACCGTGTCCAGACGCCCACCCAGCCCCACTTCCAGCACCACGGCATCGAGCCCGGAGCGCTGGAATAGCCAGAACGCCGCCAGGGTGCCCATCTCGAAATAGGTCAGGGAAGTGTCGCCACGCCCCGCCTCGACCGCCGCAAAGGCTTCGCACAGCTCGGCGTCAGTGGCTTCAACGCCATTGACCTGCACCCGCTCGTTGTAACGCAGCAGGTGCGGAGAGTTGTAGACACCGACTTTCAGGCCTTGGGCCCGCAGCAACGAGGCCACGAACGCACAGGTAGAACCCTTGCCGTTGGTGCCGGTGACCGTGATCACCCGAGGCGCCGGCTTGCCCAGCCCCATGCGGGACGCTACCCGTTGCGAGCGCTCAAGGCCCATGTCGATGGCCGAGGGGTGCAACTGCTCAAGGTAGGCGAGCCACTCGCCAAGGGTACGTTGGGTCATACGTTGGCAGGCACCGGTGGAACCACGATCGGCTCGATGGGGGTCGCGACGAACTGGGGCGTCGGCAGGCCCATCATCTGCGCCAGCAGATTGCCCAGACGCGGACGCAGCTCCTGACGGTGAATGATCATGTCGATCGCGCCGTGCTCCAGCAGGAACTCGCTGCGCTGGAAGCCTTCCGGCAGTTTTTCGCGCACGGTCTGCTCGATCACACGCGGGCCGGCAAAGCCAATCAGCGCTTTAGGTTCGCCGACAATCACGTCGCCGAGCATCGCCAGACTGGCTGAAACACCACCGTAGACCGGGTCGGTCAGTACGGAGATGAACGGAATGCCTTCTTCACGCAGACGCGCCAGTACCGCAGAGGTCTTGGCCATTTGCATCAGGGAGATCAGCGCTTCCTGCATCCGCGCACCACCGGAGGCGGAGAAGCAGATCATCGGGCAGCGATTTTCCAGCGCGTAATTGGCAGCGCGCACGAAGCGCTCGCCGACGATGGCACCCATCGAACCACCCATGAAGGAGAATTCGAACGCCGACACCACCACCGGCATACCCAGCAAGGTACCGCTCATGGAAATCAGGGCATCTTTTTCGCCGGTCTGCTTTTGCGCAGCGGTCAGGCGATCCTTGTACTTCTTGCCATCGCGAAACTTCAGGCGGTCCACTGGCTCCAGGTCTGCACCCAGCTCAACACGGCCTTCGGCGTCGAGGAAAATGTCGATACGGGCGCGCGCGCCGATACGCATGTGGTGATTGCACTTGGGGCAAACGTCCAGGGTCTTTTCCAGCTCCGGACGATACAGCACAGCCTCGCAAGACGGGCATTTGTGCCAAAGACCTTCAGGCACCGAGCTCTTCTTGACCTCGGAACGCATGATCGAAGGGATCAGTTTGTCTACTAACCAGTTGCTCATGCTTTCTTTCTCCAGTACCGGCGGCCCGAACGCTCTGGTTCGCAGCCCCGCGTATGCCCTTGAGCTAAATTCATGTGTGCGGCGATGATCGGTCAATGGCCGGGTCAGCGAAACGTGACCTGCGTACCACCCAACAACCCTCAGCCTTTTTGTACAGAGCAGTGGACGGCGGCAGTCTGCCAGCCGTCACATCAACGCACCGCGTTGATGAATGCCCGAATCTTCGCGTGATCCTTGATGCCCTTGCTTGCCTCCACCCCGCCGCTGACATCCACGGCATACGGCCGAACCCGATCAACTGCCTCAGCGACGTTATCCGGGGTCAAGCCGCCCGCCAGAATGATCGGTTTGCTCAAACCCTGCGGTATCAGTGACCAGTCGAATGCTTCGCCGGTTCCCCCCGGAACACCTTCGACATAGGCATCGAGCAAGATCCCGCTGGCACTCGGATAAGCATCGCAAGCCGCCGCAATGTCATCACCGGCCTTGACTCGCAATGCCTTGATGTACGGGCGATGCCAGCTTTCACACTCTGCCGCGCTTTCGTCGCCATGGAACTGCAACAGATCCAGCGGCACAACCTGGAGGATGTCTGCCAATTCTTCGCGACCGGCGTTGACGAACAGGCCCACGGTCGTGACGAACGGCGGCAACGCCTGGATGATCGCGCGCGCCTGCTGAACCGTCACCGCCCGCGGGCTCTTGGCGTAAAACACAAACCCGATGGCATCGGCACCAGCCTCAACCGCCGCCAACGCATCTTCTATGCGGGTAATCCCACAAATCTTGCTGCGAACGGCTGACATGTCGATAAAACCTCACGGCAAATCCGGGAAAGTCCCGGATGGTAACAAAAGCGTTCGAGGGCGTCAGCCGTCAAGTTCGGTGAAACCGGTCAGGAAATGCGGACCGATGTAACGCTCGGGCAATTCGAACTCGTCGCGGTACTCGACCTGCACCAGATAAAGACCAAACGGGTGTGCCGTCACCCCGCCGGAGCGGCGAATACGGCTTTCCAGCACTTCCTTCATCCATTCGACCGGGCGTTCGCCGGCCCCGATGGTCATCAACACACCGGCAATGTTGCGCACCATGTGGTGCAGGAAGGCATTGGCGCGGATATCCAATACGATCATCTTGCCGTGACGGCTGACGCGCAGATGATGCAGCTCCTTGATCGGCGACTTGGCCTGACACTGCCCGGCGCGAAAGGCGCTGAAGTCATGGATGCCCACCAGGTACTGCGCCGCCTCGGCCATGCGCTCGACGTCCAGCGGACGGTGATTCCAGGTAATTTCTTCGTTCAGGTGCGCCGGGCGGATCTGATCGTTGTAGATCACGTAGCGATAGCGCCGGGCAATGGCCTTGAACCGTGCATGAAAATGCGCTGGCATGACTTTGGCCCAACTGACGCTCACGTCGTGAGGCAAGTTGATATTGGCCCCCATGACCCAGGCCTTCATCGAACGCTCGACCTGGGTGTCGAAATGCACCACCTGCCCACAGGCATGAACACCGGCATCGGTGCGCCCGGCGCAAAGCAGCGATACAGGCGAGTCGGCGACTTTCGACAAGGCGTTTTCGAGGGTTTCCTGCACCGTGAGCACGCCAGAGGCCTGGCGCTGCCAACCACGATAGCGCGAGCCCTTGTATTCAACGCCCAACGCGATTCGGAAAAAGCCGTCGGCCGCCATTTCGGCGGCCGGGTTATCTATATTTGCCAAGGAGTGACAGCCTGCTGATGTACGCAAAGGCGGGCATTATAAGGCCGCAGGACGTGGACGCCAGTACAACCGCGTCGCCCTTGGGGTAAAACAAAAACGGCAGCCTCACCGGGCTGCCGTTTTGCTTACAACGAGCCGATCACTCACGCCAGACGTGCCAGCATCTCCTTGGCTTCGCTCTTCTGGCCGTCATCGCCTTCGATCACCACCTCATTGAGGATATCCCGGGCGCCATCGTTGTCCCCCATATCGATATAGGCCTGGGCCAGATCGAGTTTGGTGGCGACTTCGTCGGTGCCGGAAAGGAAATCGAACTCCGGCTCGTCATCTGCGGAAGCCAGCGCGTCTTGCGCCGTGAAACTCGGCTCGGCGATGCTGCCCGACAAGCTCTCCAGCTCGGCATTGACGTCATCCAGCTCCGCCGCGAAGGCATCGGGTGCCGCCATTTCGTCGGCCAGGGACAGGTCAAAATCGGCCGGCAATTCCAGATCATCCAACGCCAGCTCAGGTGCTGCCGGGGTTTCCACGACCGGCAAGTCCTTCACGCCTTCATCCAGATCGAGCAGGAAATCATCTTCGGCCAGCATCGCCGTCGAGGGTTCCGCGCCAAGATCCATGTCCAGATCGAAGTCCGACAGGTCGTCGAGGTTTTCCTTGATTTCAGTCTGCTGCTGCAACACCGACTCGAAACTCAGATCATCGTCGAGCGGAAAATCTTCCAGGTCTGCCAACGTCGTCGGCTCAGGTTCCGAGGCAGGCGCAGGCGTAACAGCCGCCGGAGTAATGTTGTCCAGGTCATCCAGGCTCAGATCGAACGCGCTGTCGAAATCATCATCGACCGGGGCCGGGGCCGGGACCTGCGGCTCGTCCTTCAACAGGTCCTTGACGTACTGCGCGTCCAGTTCGGCGGCGACAGCTGCAGCGGCGATACCACCGGCTGCGACCAGAGCCATGGCCGGAAAGCGACTTTTGAGTTTTTCGACCTGGGCGAAGTTGTCGCCATTGGCCACCAATTGGCGCTCCTGGGTCACGAACGCATCGCGGTCGCCTTGCTGACCGTAAACTTCCATCAGCTTCAGGCGCAGATCACTGCGCTGCGGCTCCAGCTTGACCCCCTCTTCCAGTAGCGCAGCCGCCTGATTCAAACGACCGGCAGCGATGTGCGACTGAGCCTTGCCCAACACGTCATCGGAGCGATCGGCGGCCGGAGCCACCAGTGGCGCCGCGATCGGCGGCGTTACCACAACCGGGGCGATAACCGGAGCAGGCGCTGGCGCAGGAGTCGGAGTCGGAGTCGGCGCGGTAGCGAGCTTCACGCTCGGAGGTGGAACCTCCAGGCCTTCGAAGCTGCTTTCCGGCAGGTCAAGGTCAGAGGAAAACGGCTGTTCTTCGGCCAAGGCCCGGGCCATGCGCAGGTGTTTCTCGGCTTCTTGCTGGGCTTTGCGGCGGCGAGCCAGCAACAGCAGCAAAAGCAGCACAACCACTGCCCCTCCACCGGCCAGCCCCAACAGCCATGGATTGGTCAGCAGGTCATTGAACTGCTTGTCGTTGGCGGCGACCGGCGTCGGTTCAATGGGCTGTTCGGCAGGCGCCGGAACCGTCTCAGGTGCCGCCGCAGTCGCTGGTGCTGCCGGAACCACTGGCGCAGGTGTTGCCGCAGGAGCAGGCGCCAGCTCAGCCGTCATCGCCGGAGCGGTCGTAGCAGTCGCTGCCGCCGGAGTATCAGTCGCGCCCTCAGCCTGCAATTTGGCCAGTTGATTGTTTTTCAGTTCGATCAGTCGCTGCAGCTTATCCATCTGACTTTGTAGATCAGAGATGCGGCTTTTCAGTTCTGCATTGTCACGACGGGTCGTGTCGAGGCTTTCCTTGGTCACTGCCAGCTTGTTGTTCAGGGCCTTGGCATCACCGGCAGCGCCTTTACCGCGCGCTTTTCCGGATTCGGCGGAAACCAGGCTCAGCTTGTCGGCGGCGGTTTGCGCCGGAGCACCTTCGGCACGGGCTCGCCTGGTTGCATCGAGTTGCTGCTGCCCCGAACCCGGCTTCGCCACATATCGACGGCCCTGCCGCCACGCGGTGTTCTGCGCGGCCACTTCAGCAATGGCCTTGGGTTGCGGCACGCTGGTGCTTTGCGCCTGATCCGGCAGACGCAGCACCTGCCCGGTTTTCAGCCGGTTGATGTTGCCGTCGATAAAGGCATCCGGGTTCAGAGCCTGGATGGCCAGCATGGTTTGTTGAATCGAACCGCCATTACGCGCCTTCGCCGCGATCTCCCACAGGGTATCGCGCGGCGTGGTGGTGTGTTGGGACGGCTGGCTCGCACCGGTGACGGGCGCTGTGACAACCTGCGTCGGCGCGGGCTGCGCAGCCGCTTCGGCGGTTTGCGGCGAGAATTTGGACGGATCGAGCAGCACGCTGTAATCGCGCAGCAGGCGACCGTTGGGCCACATCACCTGAACCAGGAATTTCACCATCGGCTCGGAAAGTGGTTTGCTGGACGTCACACGCAGGATGCTTTTGCCACCGGCGTTCAGCACCGGGGTGAAGGTCAAGTCGTTGAGAAACGCCTGGCGGTCGACACCCGCCTTGGCGAACTCTTCAGGTGAAGCCAGGCTCGGCACCACTTCGGCAGCGGTGAGGTCCTTGACGTCGAGCAGCTCGATTTCCGCCACCAACGGCTGGTTCAGCGTTGATTTCAGGGTCAGCTCCCCAAGCCCGAGCGCATGCGCCATACCGGAGGACAGCGCCGAGGCGGCCGCTATTGCTAACACCAGTTTGCGAACTTGAACCATAGCTCATCCTTAGTTTGAACATTCCTCGGCCAGCGAGAAGGTGTTGATAGCCGCTGCCGTAAGGCATTGCGCGGCGGCGAGAGGTCGCCGCGCGCGATCGTTTCATGCATGCCCCGGAAAGCCCCGCAGGGTGGCTCGCCTTCAGCATTCCAGCCAAGCATAGCGCTGGTCGGAACCATTCGAAAAATTGTTGCCAAGTATCTTTTACAGCTGGTCTTTTATCAACAACTCAGCCAGCTGCACAGCGTTGAGCGCGGCGCCCTTGCGTACGTTATCTGACGTCAGCCACAAATTAAGTTCCGACAGGTCGTCGATACCCTGGCGTACCCGACCAACGTAGACCACATCCTGCCCTACCGCGTCACCTACCGGCGTCGGATAATCGCCGGCTTCGACCAGCTCGATGCCGGGCGCGTCCTCCAGTGCGGCGTTGACTTTCGCCAGGTCGACCTCACTCGCCGACTGCAGGCTCACACTAAAGCTATCGCCAAAAAATACCGGGGCTTGAATGCAAGTGACGGAAATCTTCAATGCAGGCAGGGCCATGACCTGGCGCACCTCACGCACCAGGCGTTTTTCCAGCAGCGTATGACCTCGCTCGTCCGGCTTGCCGACCTGGGCCAACAAGTTGAACGCCATCTGCCGATCGAAAAAGGTCGGCTCCAGGGGGCGCACGTTAAGCAACTCGGCGGTCTGCCGCGCCAGCTCGGTCACGGCCTCCCGGCCTTGGGCGGAAACCGCCAGGCACGCGGTCAGGTTGATGCGCTGCAGATCAATCAAACCCAGCAACGGCGCCAGCACCACCGCCAGCGCGGTAGCCGATGGGCTCGGGCTGCTGATCCGGAATGGTTTTTTCAGACCGGCCAGTACGTGCGCATTGGCTTCCGGCACCACTTGTGGCGCCTGGTCGGCCGGCAACGCGCCGGACAGATCAATCACCGAGCAACCGGCGGCCGTGGCGCGCGCGGCGAAACTGAGGGTTACAGCCGGGCCGGCGGCGAAGAACACCAACTGGACTTTGCCGAAGTCGAACTCATCGACTTCCCGCACCCGCACATTCTTGCCGCGAAACGGCACCGAGTGCCCTGCCGACTCACTGCTGGCCAACAAGTGCAGGTTGCCGACCGGAAAGTCGCGCTCCTCAAGAATCTGCACCAGTGTTTCGCCAACAGTACCGGTGGCGCCGATCACGGCAATATCGAAGGACTGGCTCATGGTTTTACCTCTGGCGAAACGGGGGGAGCGGCACTTTACCGACTGGTGGGGATGCAGGCAATTATGTGGCTCTATTCTGGCCTCGTCTCGGGCAAGCCCGCTCCCACAGGGTTCAGCACAATCCTTGTGGGAGAGGGCTTGCCCGCGATGACAGAACATCAGACAACCTATCCACATCAGACTGCCTGGAATAAAAAAACCCGCACCTCTTTCAAGGCACGGGTTCTTTCACCGCTTCAATCGATCAACGCTCAAGCAGGATCCGCAGCATGCGACGCAGCGGTTCGGCCGCGCCCCACAGCAGTTGGTCGCCGACGGTGAACGCACCGACGAATTGCGAACCCATGTTCAGCTTGCGCAGACGGCCGACTGGCACGTTCAGGGTACCGGTGACCTTGGTAGGGCTCAGCTCCTGCATGCTGATCTCGCGGTTGTTCGGCACCAGTTTGACCCAAGGGTTGTGCTGGCTGATCAGCCCTTCGATATCGGCGATCGGCACGTCCTTGTTCAATTTGATGGTCAGCGCCTGGCTGTGGCAACGCATGGCGCCGATACGCACGCAGATGCCATCGACCGGGATCGGGCTCTTGAAACGACCCAGGATCTTGTTGGTCTCGGCCTGGGCCTTCCACTCTTCACGGCTCTGGCCGTTCGGCAGTTCCTTGTCGATCCAGGGAATCAGGCTGCCGGCCAGCGGTACGCCAAAGTTTTCGGTCGGGTACGCGTCGCTGCGCATGGCTTCGGCGACACGACGGTCGATGTCGAGGATGGCGCTGGCCGGGTCGGCCAGTTGATCGGCGACAGCGGCATGGGTCGCGCCCATTTGCTTGATCAGCTCACGCATGTTCTGCGCGCCGGCACCGGAGGCCGCCTGATAGGTCATGGCGCTCATCCACTCCACCAGACCGGCTTCGAACAGACCGCCCAGGCCCATCAGCATCAGGCTGACGGTGCAGTTGCCGCCGATGTAGTTCTTGGTACCTGCGTCCAGCTGCTGGTCGATGACCTTGCGGTTGACCGGGTCAAGGATGATGACCGCGTCATCCTGCATGCGCAGGCTGGAAGCGGCGTCGATCCAGTAACCCTGCCAGCCGGCTTCGCGCAGCTTCGGGAAGACTTCGCTGGTGTAGTCGCCACCCTGGCAGGTCAGAATAACGTCGAGGGTTTTCAGCTCTTCAATGCTGTAAGCGTCCTTGAGCGGAGCAATGTCCTTGCCCACCGACGGGCCTTGGCCACCGACATTGGAAGTGGTGAAAAACACCGGCTCGATAAGATCGAAATCCTGCTCTTCCAGCATCCGCTGCATGAGCACGGAACCGACCATACCGCGCCAACCGATCAGACCTACACGTTTCATCGCAACTACACCTTCTTGAAAAGTGGGCCGCTGCTTTCGGGGATGAAAGTGGCAGCGGGCCCGAGAGATTACAGATTCCGCAGCGCGGCGACTACTGCGTCACCCATTTCCTGCGTACCGACTTTAGTGCAACCGGTCGACCAGATGTCGCCCGTACGCAAGCCCTGGTCCAGCACCAGACTGACGGCTTTTTCGATGGCATCGGCCGCGGCCTGCTGGTTGAAGCTGTAACGCAGCATCATCGACACCGACAAAATGGTCGCCAACGGGTTGGCGATGCCCTTGCCCGCGATGTCCGGCGCCGAACCGTGGCACGGCTCGTACATGCCTTTGTTGTTGGTGTCCAGGGACGCCGACGGCAGCATGCCGATGGAGCCGGTGAGCATCGAAGCCTGGTCAGACAGGATATCGCCGAACATGTTGTCGGTGACGATCACGTCGAACTGCTTCGGCGCACGCACCAGCTGCATCGCGGCGTTATCGACGTACATGTGGCTCAGCTCGACCTCAGGATAATCCTTGGCCACTTCCTCGACAATTTCACGCCACAGCTGGCTGGAGGCCAGCACGTTGGCCTTGTCGACCGAGCACAGTTTCTTGCCGCGGACCATGGCCATGTCGAAACCGACACGGGCGATGCGGCGAATTTCGCTTTCGCTGTACGGCAGGGTGTCGTAGGACTGACGCTCGCCGTTTTCCAGGGTACGGGTGCCACGCGGGGCGCCGAAATAGATACCGCCGGTCAGCTCGCGAACGATCAAGATGTCCAGACCGGAGACGATTTCCGGCTTCAGGCTCGAAGCTTCGGCCAGTTGCGGGTACAGGATCGCAGGACGCAGGTTGCCGAACAGGCCCAGTTGCGCACGGATTTTCAGCAGGCCACGTTCTGGACGAATGTCACGCTCGATGGTGTCCCATTTCGGGCCGCCAACGGCGCCCAGCAGCACGGCATCGGCGGCACGGGCACGTTCCAGGGTTTCATCGGCCAACGGCACGCCGTGCTTGTCGATGGCGGCGCCACCGATCACGTCGTGACTCAGTTCGAAGCCCAGGGCGTACTTGTCGTTGGCCAGTTCCAGCACCTTGACCGCTTCGGCCATGATTTCCGGGCCAATACCGTCACCTGGGAGAATCAGAATCTGCTTGCTCATGCTTTCCTCATGTCATCAGTCGGTGCACCCTGGGGCGCGCCCGGAAAAAATCTATCGATCAGTACTTATTTTTCTACAAACAGCACCAGCACATCCGTACTGAACGAACCATCGGCCTCAATCTCGAAATATTCGCGTACTTCGTTGCCCATCGACTGTTGCAACTCGCGGATCGCCGCACGCATCACCTGTGGCGTGCGCATGCGCTCGACCCAGGCGTTGTACTCCAGACGCAGCCGCTGCCGCGTGGTGCTGCGGGTATGCAACCCCGCTTCGCTGACCTGGCGTAACCATTCGCCGGCGGAATAATCGCGCACGTGGCTGGTGTCGCGCAGCACTTCGACGCTTTGCAGGTAAGTGTCGAACAACGGACTGCCCGGTGACAACACATCGATGAACGCCGCCACACCACCCGGTTTCAGCACCCGACGCACTTCCCGCAGGGCCAGGCCGAGGTCGCTCCAATGGTGCGCCGAATAACGACTGAAGACGAAATCGAATTCACCATCGGCAAACGGCAAGCATTCGGCGGCGCCATTGACCGTGGACACGTTGCTCAAACCACGATCAGCGGCGGCTGCAGCCACCACGTCGAGCATCTGCTGCGACAGGTCGTAAGCCACCACTTCCTTCACCAGCCCAGCCACATGAAAACTCACATGACCGGCACCGCAACCCAGGTCCAGCACACGGGCATCGCCCTTCCCCGCCAGTTCGGCCTGTAGCAGTGCGAATTCAGTGCCTTGAGCGTGTACGGCGCTGCTCAGGTAGGCCGAAGCCTGTTCACCGAATTGCTTTTGGACTACCTGGCTGTGCTGGGCGGTGCTGGTCATGGGGACTTCCTTTTAGTCTTGTGGCGCCTGTTCCGGCCTCATCGCGAGCAAGCTCGCTCCCACAGGTTTTCTGAACACCGCAAATCCCTGTGGGAGCTGGCTTGCCAGCGATGGGGCCGGCCCTGACTACAAAAATCTCGAATCAATCAAGCGTCGCGAAACAACCAAGGCTGGCTCGCACGGTGCCTGGCTTCAAACGCCGCAATTGCATCGCCGTCCTGCAAGGTCAGGCCGATGTCGTCCAGGCCATTGAGCAGGCAGTGTTTGCGGAAAGCGTCGATTTCGAAGCTCAGGACCTTGCCGTCAGGGCGGGTCACGGTCTGGGCTTGCAGGTCGATCTGCAACTGGTAGCCCGGATTGGCTTCAACCTGCTGGAACAACTCATCAACTTCGGCATCGCTCAAGATGATCGGCAGCAAGCCGTTCTTGAAGCTGTTGTTGAAGAAGATGTCGGCATAGCTCGGCGCGATGATGCTGCGGAAACCGTACTCTTCCAGAGCCCACGGCGCGTGTTCACGGCTGGAGCCGCAACCGAAGTTTTCACGGGCCAGCAAGACGCTGGCGCCTTGATAACGCTCGGCGTTGAGGACGAAGTCCTTGTTCAGCGGGCGCTTGGAGTTGTCCTGATACGGTTGCCCCACATCCAGGTAGCGCCATTCATCGAACAGGTTCGGGCCGAAACCCGTGCGCTTGATCGATTTCAGGAATTGCTTGGGGATGATCTGGTCGGTGTCGACGTTGGCACGATCCAGAGGCGCGACAAGTCCAGTGTGCTGGGTAAAAGCTTTCATGCTGCGCTCCTTAGATCAATTCACGGACGTCGACGAAACGACCGTTCACAGCGGCGGCGGCGGCCATGGCCGGGCTCACGAGGTGGGTACGACCACCGGCGCCCTGACGGCCTTCGAAGTTACGGTTGGAGGTCGAGGCGCAGTGTTCGCCGGACTCCAAACGGTCCGGGTTCATCGCCAGGCACATCGAGCAACCCGGCTCGCGCCATTCGAAACCGGCTTCGAGGAAAATCTTGTCCAGGCCTTCCGATTCGGCCTGCGCCTTCACCAGACCCGAGCCCGGCACGACGATGGCCTGCTTGATGGTCGAGGCCACTTTGCGGCCCTTGGCAATCACGGCAGCCGCGCGCAAGTCTTCGATGCGCGAGTTGGTGCAGGAACCGATGAACACGCGGTCCAGTTGAATGTCGGTGATCGCCTGATTGGCGGTCAAACCCATGTATTTCAGGGCGCGCTCGATGGAGCCACGCTTGACGAGGTCCATTTCCCTGGCCGGGTCCGGCACGTTCTGATCAACGGCCAGGACCATTTCAGGCGAAGTACCCCAGCTGACTTGCGGCTTGATCTGGCTCGCGTCGAGCTCGACCACGGTGTCGAATACCGCATCGGCATCGGACACCAGGTCTTTCCAGGCTTCAACCGCCAAGTCCCATTCCGCGCCTTTCGGGGCGAATGGACGACCTTTCACGTAAGCCACGGTTTTTTCGTCGGCCGCCACCAGACCTACGCGAGCGCCGGCCTCGATGGACATGTTGCAGATGGTCATGCGACCTTCGACGGACAGGTCACGAATCGCGCTACCGGCGAATTCAATGGCATGGCCGTTACCGCCGGCGGTACCGATCTTGCCGATCACGGCGAGTACGATGTCCTTGGCGGTCACGCCGAACGGCAATTGGCCTTCGACGCGCACCAGCATGTTTTTCATTTTCTTGGCAACCAGGCACTGGGTGGCGAGCACGTGCTCGACCTCGGAGGTGCCGATACCGTGAGCCAGGGCACCGAAGGCGCCGTGGGTCGAGGTATGGGAGTCGCCGCAGACCACGGTCATGCCCGGCAAGGTTGCACCCTGCTCCGGGCCGATGACGTGAACGATGCCTTGGCGCACGTCGTTCATCTTGAATTCGACAATGCCGTATTCATCGCAGTTATCGTCAAGGGTCTGGACCTGCAGGCGCGAGACCTGGTCAACAATGGCGTCGATGCCGCCCTTGCGCTCCGGCGTGGTCGGTACGTTGTGGTCCGGGGTCGCGATGTTGGCATCAATGCGCCAAGGCTTGCGCCCGGCCAGACGCAGGCCTTCGAAGGCTTGCGGCGAGGTCACTTCGTGAATGATGTGACGGTCGATGTAGATCAGCGCAGAGCCATCGTCGCGCTGCTTGACCAAATGCGAATCCCAGAGCTTGTCGTAGAGCGTTTTGCCGGCCATCAGACGGTTTCCTCATCAGCTTGTTTCTATGCCCCGGGCGTTGAGATTTCAATAACCCTTTGGCTTGTGAGGCTGATCCTATGGGGTTACATTAAATAACTCAAATTCATATTTTTTATGCTTTGGATAACCAACTGGAATGCAACCATGGACCTGGCCAACCTCAATGCTTTTATTGCCATCGCCGAGACAGGAAGTTTCTCCGGGGCCGGCGAGCGCCTGCACCTGACGCAACCGGCGATCAGTAAACGCATCGCCGGGCTGGAGCAGCAATTAAAGGTGCGCCTGTTTGATCGACTGGGTCGTGAAGTCGGTCTGACAGAGGCGGGCCGCGCCCTGCTGCCGCGCGCCTATCAAATTCTGAATGTACTGGATGATACGCGCCGCGCCCTGACCAACCTGACCGGCGAGGTCACCGGTCGGCTGACACTGGCCACCAGCCACCACATTGGCCTGCACCGCCTCCCCCCTTTATTAAGGGCGTTCACCCGCCGCTACCCCGACGTCGCGCTGGACATTCAATTCCTCGACTCGGAAGTGGCCTACGAAGAGATCCTGCATGGTCGCGCCGAATTGGCGGTCATTACCCTGGCGCCGGAACCTCATGCGCTGGTCAAGGCCACCCCGGTGTGGGACGACCCGCTGGATTTCGTGGTCGCCCCGGAGCATTCGCTGCTCACTAACGGCCCGGTCAGCCTGGCGGACATTGCCCGGCATCCGGCCGTGTTCCCCGGAGGCAACACCTTCACCCATCACATCGTCCAGCGCCTGTTCGAAGCCCAGGGGTTGACGCCAAACATCGCCATGAGCACCAATTACCTGGAAACCATCAAAATGATGGTGTCGATTGGCCTGGCCTGGAGCGTGCTGCCGCGCACCATGCTCGATGATCAAGTTGCGCGAATACCCCTGCCGGGCATACAACTGTCTCGCCAGCTAGGCTATATCCTGCACACAGAACGGACGCTATCGAATGCAGCGCGGGCCTTCATGGCCTTGCTGGAGGCTCAAATCGATCTGCCAGGGACTCAAGGCTAACTTGTGCTACTCCTATAGAGCCGCGAATTCCTGTGCCAAATGCCCAAATCAGCCCAAGGCTTGCCAATGCCGAAATCTGTTGACCGTATTCCGCCGATGCCGCGAATCCAGGCACTTGACCCTCAACGATCCGAGCAGAGCTGGGAAAGTGCCCCCCAATTGTTGGCTGCCCTGAACGGCGCGCGTTTGGGCGCCTGGTATTGGGATATCGAACGCGGGCAGATCAGCTGGTCTCGCGGCACACAGGCGCTGTTTGGCTTTGATCCACGCCAACCGTTACCCGCCGATCTGGAATACCTCGATTTGCTGCCCCCGGAAGACCGAGCGAAAACCGTTCGCGCCTTCCACGCCGTGATCGCCGGCGCACCGCTGGAGCAAGCGATGCACCATCGCATTCGCTGGCCCGACGGCAGCCTGCATTGGCTGGAGATCAATGGCAGCCTGCTGCCCGACAAACACGGCCGGCCACGCATGATCGGGGTGATTCGCGAAATCACCCACCAGCGCCAGCGCGAGCAAGCGCTCAGCAGCTCGGAAAAGCGTTTCGCCACCCTCTTTCACCTGTGCCCGAACATGGTCCTGCTGACCCGCCAGGAAGACGGTCTGATCACTGAGGCCAACCAGTATTTCGAGAGCCTGTTCGGCTGGCCGGTACAGGATGCGATCGGCCGCACCACCCTGGAGCTGGGCCTTTGGGTGCACCCCGAACAACGGGCGGTTCTGGTCAAAGCCACCAAGGCCAAGGGCGAACTGATCAACATGGAAGTGCAGTTTCGCGCCAGCAATGGCCAGATCCACGACGGCATCCTCAGCGCGCAAAAGGTCGAGCTCGAAGGCCAACCGTATCTGCTGAGCACCTTCCTCGACACCACTGAACGCAAAGCTGCCGAGCACGCCTTGAAAGACAGTCAGGAGCGCCTCGACCTGGCCCTTGATTCGGCGCAACTGGGTACCTGGGACTGGCACATTCCCAGCGGCATGCTTTACGGCTCGGCCCGCGCCGCCCAGTTGCACGGAATGGACGCGAAACCTTTCCACGAATCTTTCGAAGACTTTTTCGAAGGCGTGCCCGGGGAGGAACGCGATTCCATGCGCGACGCCTACCGCAGCCTGCGCGAAGGTCCGGCGGGCAATTATCAACTGACCTACCGGGTACAACTGGAGGACGGCACCTCACGCTACCTGGAAAGCCGCGCCCGGCTCTATCGCGACGAAAACGGCCTGCCGCTGCGCATGGCCGGCACCCTGCTCGACATCACCGATCAAGTCGAACGCGAACAGCAGCTGGTGGCTTCCGAAGAGAAATTCGCCACCCTGTTCCAGGTCAGCCCGGACCCGATCTGCGTCACCCGCCAGGACACCGGGCACTTCATCGAAATCAACTCCAGCTTCACCCAGACCTTTGGCTGGAGTGCCGCCGATGTCATTGGACGCAGCGCCGACGAAATCGGCCTGTGGGACGCCTCGGCAAAAAGCCTGCAGCGCATCGAACAGGTGATCCGCGAGCAAAGCCTGAACAACGTGGCCATCCTCGTCCAGCATAAGGACGGGCAGTCGCTGACCTGCGTGATCTCGAGCCGGCAGATCAGCGTCGGCGACCAGCCATGCGTGGTCACAACCCTAAGGGACATCACCCAGCAACAACGCTCGGAAGCCGCGCTCAAGGCCAGCGAAGAAAAGTTCGCCAAGGCATTTCATTCAAGCCCCGATGCCATCACCATCACCGAACGCGACACCGGACGCTATCTGGAGGTCAACGACGGTTTCTGCCGCCTGACCGGCTACCGCGCCGACGAAGTGATCGGGCGCACGGTGTATCAGGTCGGCATCTGGGCCGAAGAGAAACAACGTTCGGCGTTATTGGCTGAATTGCAGATCAAGGGCCGGGTTCATCACCAGGAAATGCTCGGGCGC
Source organism: Pseudomonas moorei (assembly GCF_008801475.1). Classification (GTDB taxonomy): domain Bacteria; phylum Pseudomonadota; class Gammaproteobacteria; order Pseudomonadales; family Pseudomonadaceae; genus Aquipseudomonas; species Aquipseudomonas moorei. The sequence continues at coordinate 293,118 of NZ_VZPP01000006.1, forward strand.
AACAAGCGCGGCGAATTGCTGACAGTGGAAGTGTCGGTGGAACCGATCACCCTCAATGAAACCGCGTGCCTGCTGCTGACCGCCCGGGACGTGAGCCTGCTGAAAAACGCCGAAGCGCAGATCCGTCACCTGGCCTACCACGACCCACTGACCAATCTGCCCAACCGTGCACTGCTGATGGACCGCTTGAGCCAGCAGATCGCCTTGCTCAAACGCCACAACCTGCGTGGCGCCCTGATGTTTCTCGACCTCGACCATTTCAAGCACATCAACGATTCCCTCGGCCATCCGGTGGGCGACACGGTGCTGAAGATCATCACTGCCCGCCTGGAAGCCAGTGTGCGCATGGAAGACACCGTCGCGCGCCTGGGCGGCGACGAATTCGTGGTCCTGCTCAGCGGTCTCGAAGGCTCGCGCAGTGAAGTCAGTGATCAGGTGCGCGAACTGGCCGATACCTTGCGTGAATTGCTGTCGGAACCGATGTTCCTCGATGGCCAGCGCCTGCAAGTGACGCCGAGTATCGGCATTGCGCTGATTCCCGACCACGGCTCCACGCCGACCGATTTGCTCAAACGCGCGGACATTGCCCTCTATCGCGCCAAGGATTCAGGGCGCAACACCGCGCAGATGTATCACAACACCATGCAGAAGGCCGCCAGCGAGCGCCTGCGCATGGAGACCGATCTGCGCCTGGCGCTGTCGCGGGGTGAATTTCGCGTGCACTACCAGCCCCAGCTCGATGCCCGCAATAACCGCATCGTCGGCGCCGAGGCCCTGGTACGCTGGACCCACCCCGAACTCGGCGCGCAATCGCCGACCGAATTCATCAAGGTGCTGGAGGACAGCGGGCTGATCCTGGAGGTCGGCACCTGGATTCTCGACGAAGCCTGTCAGGCCTTCAGGCAATTGATCGCCAATCGCCTGATCGACCCGCTGAACTTCAGCCTGTGCGTCAACATCAGCCCAAGGCAGTTCCGCCAGAACGACTTTGTCGAACGCATCGAAAACAGCCTCGCCAGCCACGGTCTGCCCTGCTCGCTGCTGAAACTGGAAATCACCGAAGGCATCGTCATCCAGAATCTGGAAGACACCATCAGCAAAATGCGTCGCCTGAAAAAACTCGGCGTGAGCTTTGCCATGGACGACTTCGGTACCGGTTATTCCTCGCTGACCTACCTCAAGCGCCTGCCGGTCGACACCCTGAAAATCGACCAGTCGTTCATCCGCGACGCCACCACCGACCCCAATGACGCCGAAATCATCCGAGCCATCGTGGCCATGGCTCGCAGCTTGGAACTCAAGGTGATCGCCGAAGGGGTGGAAACGCCGGAGCAACTGGCGTTCTTGCAGGGGCTGGACTGCCATTTCTATCAGGGTTACCTGCACAGCCGGCCGTTACCGGTGGAGGAATTTCAGAAACTACTGAGATAACCGGATCTTTCCAGAGGCCGGGTACAAAAAAGGGGCGCCAATGGCGCCCCTTCTTGTTGCTCTGACTCAGTGCTGCAGAGCCGGTTTTTCCGTCCCGTTGATCGGGATGCGTTTGGCTTTCGCCTCTTCCGGAATCACCCGCAGCAGGTCGATGCTCAACAGACCGTTGCTCAGGCCGGCAGCCTTGATTTCGATATGGTCCGCCAGTCGGAACGACAGCTTGAACGCGCGCTGGGCGATGCCCTGGTGCAGGAAGGTCACGCCTTCGTTGCTGTCACGCTTGCCGCCACTGATGGTCAGCACACCCTTCTCGACTTGCAGCTCCAGGTCTTCTTCCTGGAAACCGGCCGCCGCCACGACGATGCGGTATTGATCGTCACCGTGTTTTTCGACGTTGTACGGTGGGTAGGTGCTGCCTGGCTCGTTGCGCAGGGCGGTTTCGAACAGGTCGTTGAAACGGTCGAAGCCTACCGAGGAACGGAACAGAGGCGCCAGGGAAAATGCAGTACTCATGGTTCAAATCTCCTGAAAACTATCAGCAAGTTGTTTGTCTCCGCGACCCGAATTCGGCATCGCGTAACCCTTAGATAGGGACCGCCGATTACTTTTCAAGAGATTTTTTTCAAATTTTTTTAGCTGTTTTCAGGCGGCTTCAGCGACCTGCAACCCCAACAAACGCGAGACCTGATCCAGTTCGGTCTCGCGGCGCAGGACGCTGAACAGCTCCACCGCTTCGGGATAATTGCGGGTCAGCATCGCCAGCCACTGCTTCAAACGACCCGGCGATTGACGGGGCGTCATCTGCGCCTTGGCTTGCAGCCAGAAGTCCTGAATCAGAGGCAGCAGTTCGGCCCAAGTCATCTCGATGACCTCTTCACCGGCACGCGCGGCGGCGATTTGCCGAGCCAGATCCGGGCGCGAAACCAGGCCGCGACCCAGCATGATGTCTTCCACACCGCTGATTTCGCGGCAACGGCGCCAGTCTTCGACACTCCAGATATCGCCGTTGGCAAACACCGGCACCTTGACCACGTCCTGTACCCGCGGAATCCATTCCCAATGCGCCGGTGGCTTGTAGCCGTCGGTCTTGGTTCGTGCATGGACCACGATGTGCGCCGCGCCACCTTCGGCCAGGGCCGTGGCGCACACCAGCGAGCCATCCGGGCTGTCGAAGCCCAGGCGCATCTTGGCGGTCACGGGAATGTGCGCCGGAACGGCGCGGCGGACATGTTCGACGATCTGGTTCAGCAGCTCCGGCTCCTTGAGCAGAACCGCTCCTCCGCGGGACTTGTTCACGGTCTTGGCCGGGCAGCCGAAGTTCAGGTCGATCACCTCGGAACCCAGCTCACAGGCCAGCGCAGCGTTTTCTGCCAGGCAAACCGGATCGGAACCCAACAACTGCACGCGCAGCGGCACACCGGCACCAGTGCGAGCACCGTTGAGCAATTCCGGGCCGAACTTGTGGAAATAGGCAGGCGTGAGCAACTGATCGTTGACACGAATGAACTCGGTTACGCACCAGTCAATGCCACCCACGCGGGTCAGCACGTCGCGCAGGATGTCGTCGACCAACCCCTCCATGGGCGCCAAGGCAATTTGCATGAAAAACACACTCAACGAAAAACGTGCGGCAGTTTACTGGATTACGCAAGAAATCTGCAGAACATCGCAGATCCTTTGCCGGAGCGAGCTCGCGATGGATTCAAAAACACCACGGGGAACCAGACAGTCCGGGTGATCGTTGACCACCATCGCGAGCAAGCTCGCTCCTACTAGGGTTGGAGCGACAGCAACGCCGGGCCATAGCCCTCGATGAACTCCGCCGGCATGCGTTTGGGCTTGCCACTGGACAGTTCGATGCAAACGAAGGTGGTTTGCGCCCGCAGCAACGTCGAATTGTCGCTCGGGCGCTTCAACTGGAAGTGACGAGTCATTTTCAGGCGCTGATCCCAATCGACGATCCAGGTCGCCAATTGCAGCTCGTCGCCTTCATAAGCGGCCGCCAGGTAATCGATCTCATGCCGCACCACCGCCATCGCCCGGTCCAGTCGCCGGTATTCGACCAGGTCCAGGCCCAGGCGCTGGGAGTGGCGCCAGGCACAACGCTCGAGCCAGGTGACGTACACCGCATTATTGGCGTGCCCCAGCCCGTCGATGTCCTCGGCGCCTACTTGCAGATCAATGATAAATGGCGTTGCCCGATCCCAGCCCATGCCCCACTCCCGGTCAGATGATGTCGACCGGGGCAGTGTAACGGATGCTCAGGCCGATTGGCGCGATTGCAGACGGCGTCCGGCCAGCAGTGATAGCACGCCATCAATCACCCGAGGGTCGGCCAATACTCGCTGATGACCACCTTCCTGCAGGCGCAACAGGCGGCTGTCGAACCAGGCTTCATGGATCGCCTGCGATTCCTTCACCGAGACAAACTTGTCGTCTTCGGCATGGACGATCAGGCCAGGCATGTCCAGTTGGTAGTGCGCCACATCCAGCGTTGCGGCGCGCATGCCGACGTCCTTCTCAACCTGACGAATGAATGCCGAGCGGGCTTTCGGCGGCAACCCCACATAACGCGCGAAGCCGCGCAGTACGCCGAGAATTCGCGCCGGAGCCGCGATGGTGACCAGGGTTTCGGTACGCAAACCCAGCTGCACGGCCAGCATGGCGCTGGCGCCACCCATCGAGTGACCGATGACTGCTTGCAAGGGCGGCAATTCGGCGGCGGCTTCGAGCATGGCCCGGGCGAACAGCACTACGTTCGCTTCGGTTCCCGGTGAACGACCGTGCGCCGGACCATCAAGGGCAACCACGGAATAACCGGCATCGACCAAAGCGGTGATGAGACTGGCAAACTGCGTCGGCCGGCCCTCCCAACCGTGCATCAGCAACACCGCAGGGCCCTGCCCCCAGCGCAATGCCGAGAGACCGAAGCGCAACGTGATCCGCTCGGATTTAGCCAGCAGCGGCAATTCCCAGTCACGCGGCGCAAATTCTCGCGGCGTCATGAATGCCAGTCGCATTTTGCTTGCGACCAGTTTTGGAGCAAACCAACCCAAGGTGCCATTGACGCCACGAACCCACTTTAACGCGCTCATCGCTCTCTCCTCAGGCGCAAGCCTTCAGGTCAACGCACTGCCGACTTGGCGGCGCGTAGCAATCGATCGGATAAATCACCAGGACCCAGCGCCCGTGCCAGCGCCAGACCGCCCACCATCAAGGCCAAGTCGGCCAGGGCTTTATCGGTATCTTCAGGACTGGACGCCAACTGCGCGACCATCAGTTCCATGTGTTCATTCAGTGCGACCCGGAAGGCATCGGGCAGACGTCCGAGCTCACCGATCGACGCCGGGATCGGGCACGCAGACTCGCTGGAATCACGATGCTTGCGCGACAGATAGAACGCAGCGACCAGCGCGCGACGCTCCTCACCGGTCAGCTCGGCATCCATGTCGGCAATCAGGTCACGACGGCGACCCAACAATTGCTTGAACGCCTCCAGCATCATTGCGTCCTTGCTTTCGAAGTGCGCATAAAAGCCGCCGACGGTCAGGCCGGCTGCGCCCATGACTTCGCCCACACTAGGCTCGGCCGGGCCGCGCTGAATCAGCGCTGCGCTGGCAGCCTTGAGGATGCGTTCACGGGTTTGAGCTTTTTTATCGTTCATCGTTGCCTCCGAATATTACGACTAGAATATTATTCTCATAATAATTTTCTGCAAGTCGTGGATGTGACCGCTGGTCTGAAGAACAGTTTGAAAGAAATGGGGGAATTTGGCCAAACGCCAGACAAACAAAAGGGCCATTCAATAATTGAATGACCCTTATAAAATCCCGCAGAGCGGGTAATCGTGGCGTCCCCTAGGGGACTCGAACCCCTGTTACCGCCGTGAAAGGGCGGTGTCCTAGGCCACTAGACGAAGGGGACACAAACCCTTCTATACAACTGATCAGTGCTGAGAGCTGATCGATTCAAGGCCGGTGTGGCCAGACCTTGAACTGTAAAATTGGTGGAGCTAGACGGGATCGAACCGTCGACCTCTTGCATGCCATGCAAGCGCTCTCCCAGCTGAGCTATAGCCCCGGATTTTTCGCCTCGCGGCGGAGCGACATTTTGTGATATCGCTTCTGTAAAACTGGCGTCCCCTAGGGGACTCGAACCCCTGTTACCGCCGTGAAAGGGCGGTGTCCTAGGCCACTAGACGAAGGGGACGCAAACCCTTCTATACAACTGATCAACGCTGAGTGTTGATCGCTTCAAGGCCGGTGTGGCCAGACCTTGAAGTGTAAATTGGTGGAGCTAGACGGGATCGAACCGTCGACCTCTTGCATGCCATGCAAGCGCTCTCCCAGCTGAGCTATAGCCCCTCATCGTTGATGTCATCGCTGAGGACGGGGCGAATCTTAAGGGTGTATCGAAAGCCTGTCAAACTTATTTTTAAAAAAATTCAAAAATTTTTGTCGGCATTACAATCACTTACCGCCCTTCCCCCGCAAATTCGGGAGAAAACGCCGGAGGACAGGAGCAAATATCCCGGCCTCCGACGGCTACCGCAGAGTCAGACGCGCTCAGGCAATAGCGCCCAGCAGCTTTTCCCACTCTTTGTTTTCTTTCTTCGACACGCCGCCCAGCAGGTCAATCGCCTGGCGCAGACGGAAACGCGTCAGGTCCGGACCGAGGATTTCCATCGCATCGAGCACGGACACCGAACTCGCCTGACCGGTGATCGCGGCAAACATCAACGGCATGGCGTCACGCAGTTTCAGCTCCAGGGACTCGACCACGGCCTGAATGGTCGCAGTGATGCTGTCCTTCTCCCACTGACGCAGGCTTTCCAGCTTCCACAGGATCAACTGCATCAACTGACGAACTTGATCGCCGGACAGTTTCTTCGACTCGAACAGCCTGGCGTCCGGATTCACGCCACCGGCAAAGAAGAACCCGGCCAGCGGTGCGACCTGGCTGAAGGTCTCGACACGGCCCTGCACGTGCGGCGCGATCTTCATCATGTATTCGGAATTGAAGGCCCACTTCTGCACGCGCGCGGCGAATTCTTCCACCGGCAGGTCGCGTAGCCACTGGCCGTTGAGCCACGACAATTTCTCGATGTCGAAAATCGGCCCGCCCAGGGACACACGCTTGAGATCGAAGTTATCGACCATTTCCTGAAGCGAGAACTTCTCTCGCTCGTCCGGCATCGACCAGCCCATGCGCCCCAGGTAGTTGAGCATCGCTTCGGGCATGAAACCCATGCGCTCGTAGAACGTCACCGAAGTCGGGTTCTTGCGCTTGGACAGCTTGCTCTTGTCCGGGTTACGCAGCAGCGGCATGTAGCACAGCTCCGGCTGCTCCCAACCGAAGTATTCGTACAGGAGGATCAGTTTCGGCGCCGATGGCAGCCACTCTTCTCCACGCAACACATGGGTGATGCCCATCAGGTGGTCATCGACCACGTTGGCCAGGAAGTAGGTCGGCAGGCCGTCGGTCTTCATCAGGACTTGCATGTCCATGCGATCCCACGGGATTTCAACGTCGCCACGCAGCATGTCCGGAACCACGCAGACGCCTTCGCTCGGCACCTTCATGCGGATCACGTGCGGTTCGCCAGCCGCCAGGCGGCGCGCGACTTCTTCCTTGGACAGCAACAAGGCACGGCCGTCGTAACGCGGCGTCTCGCCGCGAGCCATTTGCTCGGCGCGCATCTGGTCCAGTTCTTCGGCGGTGCAGAAGCACGGGAAGGCATGACCCATGTCGACCAGTTGCTGGCAATACTTCTGATAAATGTCGCCGCGCTCGCTCTGACGGTAAGGACCGTGCGGGCCACCCACGTCCGGGCCTTCACTCCAGTCGATGCCCAACCAGCGCAAGGCGTCGAAAATCTGCTGTTCGGACTCACGGGTCGAACGCAGCTGGTCAGTGTCTTCGATCCGCAGGATGAACTCACCGCCGTGCTGCTTGGCAAAGCAGTAGTTGAACAATGCGATGTAAGCGGTACCTACGTGGGGGTCCCCGGTAGGCGATGGCGCGATGCGCGTGCGGACGGTGGTCATGGCAAGTCTCAACAAAAGAATAGAAAGCGAAGATCAGACAAGGGGCGAATGGTAACAGGCGACGTACGCCCTGCTCCAGTAAGCAGGGCATTTAAGCCAAGGTTGCGCCTACAACGCCCGTTTTCCGCGGTGAATGACCGAATATCAGCCAATGGCATTTACCGTTTATCGGCTGTATGCAAGATTCGCCTGCTGATAACTTTCCTGACAATTTCTCGACTACAGTTTGCCCCATGCCTGCCCAACTCAAGCGTCGCCTGTCCATTTTCCTGATAATCGTCCTGCTGATCGCCGCGGGCTTTTTTGCCCATTGGTTTTTCAAGGGGCGTTTTTACGAAAGCACTGACAACGCGTACGTCCAGGGCGAGATCACCCGCGTGTCCAGCCAGCTGGGGGCGCGCATTGACAAGGTGCTGGTCCAGGACAACCAACATGTCGAGAAAGGCCAGTTGCTGGTCAAACTTGAAGGGGATGATTTCCACCTCGCCGTCGACCGCGCCAACGCGGCCCTTGCCACCCGCGAAGCCGAACGCCTGCAAGCCCAGAGCAAACTGACGCAGCAAAGCAGCCTGATTGCCGCCAGCGATGCGCAAGTTGCGTCCATGCAAGCGAGCCTGGGTCGCTCACAGATCGACCTGAACCGCGCCGAGACTTTGCGCAAGCCCGGTTATGTCTCGGAGGAACGGGTCACCACCCTCTCCGCCGACACCCACATTGCCCGCTCGCAACTGGCCAAGGCCCAGGCGGATTCCCAGGGCCAGCGCCAGCAAGTCAACGCACTGACCGCCGAGATCAAACGCCTAGACGCGCAAATTGCCAACGCCAAAACCGATCTCGCCCAGGCTGAACTGAACCTCACCCGCAGCGAAATCCACGCCCCTATCAGCGGCCTGATTGGCCAGCGCGCCGCTCGCGAAGGCCAGTATGTGCAGGCCGGTGCCTATTTGCTGTCGATCGTGCCGGATGAAGACATCTGGATTCAGGCCAACTTCAAGGAAACCCAGATCGGCCACATGCAACCCGGCCAGAAAGCCGAGCTGATTTTCGACGCCTACAGCGACACGCCGATCGAAGCGCGGGTCGACAGCCTGTTCGCCGCGTCAGGCGCGCAGTTCAGCCTGTTGCCGCCGGACAATGCCACGGGCAACTTCACCAAAGTCGTACAACGGATGCCGGTAAAGCTGACCTTCGCCCCGGACAATCCCCTGCGCGGCAGAATCCGTCCAGGCATGTCGGTCACGGTCAAAGTGAATATCAAAGACGCCCCTGACAATGGCCGGTGATCAACTGATCCGTCCGGTCGGGGAACCGACCCGGCGGGACTGGATCGCGGTCATGAGCGTGATGCTCGGCGCCTTCATGGCGGTGCTCGACATCCAGATCACCAACTCTTCGCTCAAGGATATCCAGGGTGCGCTGTCGGCCACCCTGGAAGAAGGCTCATGGATTTCCACCTCGTACCTGGTGGCGGAAATCATCATGATCCCGCTGACCGCTTGGCTGGTGCAGCTATTGTCGGCGCGACGCCTGGCGGTGTGGGTGTCCCTTGGATTTCTCGCCGCATCGCTCCTCTGCTCCATGGCCTGGAGCCTGGAGAGCATGATTGTCTTTCGCGCCTTGCAAGGCTTCACCGGTGGCGCGCTGATCCCGCTCGCCTTCACCCTCACCCTGATCAAACTCCCTGAACACCACCGCGCCAAGGGCATGGCCATGTTCGCCATGACCGCCACCTTCGCGCCGTCGATTGGCCCGACGCTGGGCGGCTGGCTGACGGAAAACTGGGGCTGGGAATACATCTTCTACATCAACGTGCCCCCCGGCCTGATCATGATCGCCGGCCTGATGTACGGCCTGGAGAAGAAGGAAGCACACTGGGAACTGCTCAAAAGCACCGATTACGCAGGGATCGTCACCCTCGGCGTCGGCCTTGGCTGTTTGCAGGTGTTTCTGGAGGAAGGCCATCGCAAGGACTGGCTCGAGTCGAACCTGATCGTCACCCTCGGCAGCATCGCGCTGCTCAGCCTGATGACGTTTGTGATCGTACAGTTTTCCAAGCCCAACCCGCTGATCAACCTGCGCATCCTCGGCAATCGCAACTTCGGTCTATCGAGCATTTCCAGCGTCGGGATGGGGGTCGGGTTGTACGGTTCGATCTATCTGTTGCCGCTGTATCTGGCGCAGATCCAGAACTACAACGCCCTGCAGATCGGCGAGGTGATCATGTGGATGGGCGTGCCGCAGCTGTTTCTGATCCCGCTGGTGCCCAAGCTGATGAAGTACATCTCGCCCAAATGGCTGTGCGCGATGGGTTTCGCACTGTTCGGCGTGGCGAGTTTTTCTTCGGGCGTGTTGAACCCGGACTTCGCCGGACCGCAGTTCAATCAAATCCAGATCGTGCGCGCGCTGGGACAGCCGCTGATCATGGTCACCATCTCGCTAATTGCCACTGCCTACATCCAGCCCCAGGACGCCGGCTCGGCGTCGAGCCTGTTCAACATCTTGCGCAACCTCGGCGGCGCCATTGGCATCGCCCTGCTGGCCACCCTGCTGGATGCGCGAACCAAGACGTACTTTGACTACTTGCGCGAATCCATCGTGCCCGGCAACCCACAAGTGGCTGAACGCATGGCCTCTTTGACCGATCGCCTGGGCAGTGAAACGGCGGCGCTGGGCAAACTCAGCGAGATTGCCCATCAACAGGCCTCGATCATGGCCTACAACGATGCGTTTCATCTTGTCGGGATTGCGCTGGGGATCAGCATGCTGGCGGTGTTGCTGACCAGGAAATTGCCAGCGGGGCTCAAGGCCGGCGAAGCTCATTGAAGTTCGTGCAGCCTCTGGAGCTAGCTTGCCAGCAAAGCAGTGGTGGCCTTGATGCCGCCTTCGCTGGCAAGTCAGCTCCTACAGGTCTGTGTTGTTCCTGCCAGTTCAGACCGTAATCAACCGCTCGCGCAACTTGGCAATCTCGTCCCGCATCTGCGCTGCGGCTTCGAACTCCAGGTCACGCGCCAGCTGGTACATCTTCTCTTCCAGCGCCTTGATACGCTTGGCAATCTCACCTGGCGACCGCAATTCGGCTTCGTACCGGGCATTTTCCTCGGCGGCCTTGGCCATGCCTTTGCGTTTCTTGCTGCGCGAGCCCGGCACGGTGGCGCCTTCCATGATGTCGGCCACATCCTTGAACACGCCCTTGGGCGTAATGCCGTTGGCCAGGTTGAAGGCAATCTGCTTGTCGCGACGGCGCTCGGTTTCGCCAATCGCGCGCTCCATGGAACCGGTGATGCGATCCGCATAGAGGATCGCCCGTCCATTGAGGTTACGCGCCGCCCGGCCGATGGTCTGGATCAGCGAGCGCTCGGAGCGCAGGAAGCCTTCCTTGTCCGCATCGAGAATCGCCACCAGCGACACTTCCGGCATGTCCAGGCCTTCGCGCAACAGGTTGATCCCCACCAACACATCGAAAGTGCCGAGGCGCAGATCGCGGATGATCTCGACCCGCTCCACGGTGTCGATGTCCGAGTGCAGGTAACGCACGCGCACGCCGTGGTCGGCCAGGTAGTCGGTCAAATCTTCGGCCATGCGCTTGGTCAGCGTGGTAACCAGCACTCGCTCCTCGACGGCAACACGCTTGCTGATTTCTGACAGCAAGTCGTCAACCTGGGTCAGCGCCGGGCGGATTTCCACCTGCGGGTCGACCAGACCGGTCGGTCGCACCACCTGCTCGACCACTCGCCCGGCGTGTTCCGCCTCATAGTTGCCGGGGGTCGCCGAGACAAAAATGGTCTGCGGGCTGATGCTTTCCCATTCGTCGAAACGCATCGGCCGGTTATCCAGCGCAGACGGCAGCCGGAAGCCGTACTCGACCAGGGTTTCCTTGCGCGAGCGGTCACCTTTGTACATTGCGCCGACCTGCGGCACGCTGACATGGGACTCGTCGATCACCAGCAAGGCGTCGGCCGGCAGGTAATCGTAAAGGGTCGGTGGCGGCGCGCCGGCCTCACGGCCGGACAGGTAGCGCGAGTAGTTTTCGATGCCGTTGCAATAACCCAGTTCGAGGATCATCTCCAGATCGAAACGGGTGCGTTGTTCCAGCCGCTGGGCTTCCACCAGTTTGTTGTTGGAACGCAGGTATTCCAGGCGCTCCTTCAATTCGACCTTGATCCCTTCCACGGCGCCCATCAGGGTTTCCCGTGGCGTCACGTAGTGGCTTTTGGGATAGAAGGTGAAGCGCGGCAGCTTACGGATGACTTCGCCGGTCAGCGGATCAAAAGCCGACAGGCTTTCCACTTCATCATCGAACAGCTCGATGCGGACCGCTTCGAAGTCGGATTCCGCCGGGTGGATATCAATCACATCGCCGCGCACACGAAAGGTCGCGCGGGCAAATTCCATGTCGTTGCGGGTGTATTGCAGGTCGGCCAGGCGCCGCAGCAATTCCCGTTGATCGAGCTTGTCGCCGCGATCCACGTGCAACACCATCTTCAAATAGGTTTCCGGGCTGCCCAGACCGTAGATGCACGACACTGTGGTGACGATGATCGCGTCCTTGCGTTCCAGCAACGCCTTGGTCGCCGACAGCCGCATCTGCTCGATGTGATCGTTGATCGAAGCATCTTTCTCGATGAAGGTGTCGGACGACGGCACATAAGCTTCGGGCTGGTAGTAGTCGTAGTAGGAAACGAAATACTCCACGGCATTGTTCGGGAAGAACGCCTTGAACTCTCCGTACAACTGCGCGGCGAGGGTCTTGTTCGGCGCCAGCACCAGGGTCGGGCGCTGCACCTGAGCGATCACGTTAGCGATACTGAAGGTCTTGCCCGAACCGGTCACACCGAGCAACGTCTGGTGCGCCAGCCCGGCCTCGATGCCCTCGACCATCAGGCGGATGGCTTCCGGCTGGTCGCCGGCGGGCTGGAAACGGGTGACTAGCTGAAATTCAGACATGTAGTACCTCTCGGTTCTCGGTGCAGGAATCCGCCACTGCACAGTCAAACCGGCAGGAACGAAAAAGGCCGCAAACGACCCGCGTCGCCCGAGGAAAAAACTGGATTGTGCTCAATGTGGAGCCGATTGCACTCGCTTTCAAGGCAAACGTCCTACATCCCTCGAAGTCTTTGACGACGCCAATCGACTAACGGTCGGAAAATAATCGGAAAAACTTACCGTAAAAGCTGAATCGTCTGTCGCCATCAATCGCAGATGGCCTCTATACTAGCTCCCCGTTTGTGCACCGCTCTAGTGCATTCGGCTGGAGCGCGACACGTCCCTCCACTCTCCATTCAGAGCCGCCGCAAAAATGAGCCTGTTCTCCGCTGTCGAAATGGCACCACGCGATCCAATCCTGGGCCTCAACGAAGCATTCAACGCCGATACCCGTACCAACAAGGTCAACCTGGGAGTCGGTGTTTACTGCAACGAGGAGGGGAAGATTCCACTCCTGCGCGCCGTTGTCGAAGCCGAAACCATTCGCGTCGCTCAACACGCTTCCCGTGGCTACCTGCCAATCGACGGCATTGCCGCCTACGACCAGGCCGTGCAAAAACTGCTGTTCGGTAACGATTCGCCGCTGATCGCCGCTGGCCGCGTCATCACCACCCAGGCCGTTGGCGGTACTGGCGCACTGAAAATCGGTGCCGACTTCCTCAAGCAACTGCTGCCGAACGCCGTCGTGGCTATCAGCGACCCGAGCTGGGAAAACCACCGCGCACTGTTCGAAACCGCCGGTTTCCCGGTGCAGAACTACCGCTACTACGATGCCGCGACCCATGACGTGAACCGCGTCGGCCTGCTGGAAGACCTGAACGCGCTGCCAAACGGCTCAATCATTGTCCTGCACGCCTGCTGCCACAACCCGACCGGCGTCGACCTGAGCCCGACGGACTGGAAAAACGTGCTGGAAGCGGTGAAGGCCAAAGGTCACGTGCCGTTCCTCGACATGGCTTACCAGGGCTTTGGCGACGGCATCGACGAAGACGCCGCTGCCGTTCGTCTGTTCGCTGAATCGGGCCTGACCTTCTTCGTCTCCAGCTCGTTCTCCAAATCCTTCTCGCTGTATGGCGAGCGCGTGGGCGCCCTGTCGATCGTCAGCGAATCGAAAGAAGAAAGCGCGCGCGTTCTGTCGCAAGTCAAACGCGTCATCCGCACCAACTACTCCAACCCGCCGACCCACGGTGCAAGCATCGTCGCCGCCGTGCTGAACAGCCCGGAACTGCGCGCCCAATGGGAAGCCGAACTGGCCGAAATGCGCCTGCGCATTCGCGGCATGCGCACCCAGATGGTCGAACTGCTGGCGAAAAACGCGCCGCAACGCGATTTCAGCTTCGTTGGCCGTCAGCGTGGCATGTTCTCGTACTCCGGCCTGAGCGTTGAGCAGGTTCACCGTCTGCGCAACGAATTCGGCATCTACGCCCTGGACACCGGCCGCATCTGCGTGGCTGCGCTGAACCAGAGCAACATCAATGTCGTGACGGACGCCATTGTTCAGGTGATCTGAATCGCGCGCTGATACGAAAAACGGGAAGCCTTTTGGCTTCCCGTTTTTTATTTGTCGCAGATAATTCTCAAAGCGCCGACCCGCACCCCTAAACTGCACACATCGCTCCTGCAGGTTTGATGTACACCCGAGATTTCGACGAGAGCCCACATGAAAAACGATGACCTACGCGCTGACCGCGATGACCTGGATGACTTCATCCCCCGTGCTCCGGCCAAACGGGGCAATAACCTGGTGATGCAAGTCGCCACCGGCGTGTTCCTCGGCGGCCTGGCGCTGTGGCTGGTGCAACTGGGCGCCACAGCGCTTTACGCCAAACTGATGCTCGGCACCTTTACCTTCGGCGGTTAGGCCAGTTCGGTCGCCCGCAGGCTGGCGGCGTCGTCATAGGCGACATAGAGCGATTCAGCCACCTGACTCTTGATCGCCTTGGTGCTTTCCAGACCCAGGACAAAACCTTCGGCCTTGCCGCCGGCGCGGTTCAATTCGTCGGCGCTGCTGGCCTGGGTGATCGCATCGAACAGTTTTTCGGCGTGTGGGCCGACACCCTTGGGCAGGCTGATCTGAGCGATGCTCATGCGAGCACCCCGTTTTGACGAGGTGAGGTGGTTGAGTGATTCATGGCACGTACCTTTTCGGCGAATGGCCGGTAGCGCGTGTAACCACTTCCGGGCGGCCATGGTAGTCCTCTGCTGCGGTTCTGGTAACCGCCAATCACCGATAAACCACCGTCTGTCCCGATGAATCCATCAACTTGCTATCAGGCGCTTGACTTCTCTTTTTGAATCAGTAACATAGGCGCCATTCCGCGATAGCTCAGTTGGTAGAGCAAGTGACTGTTAATCACTGGGTCCCTGGTTCGAGTCCAGGTCGTGGAGCCAGACAGCAACATAAAGAAGCCCCTGAATCGAAAGATCAGGGGCTTTTTTGTGGCTGCGATTTTTTGATCCACAAAGAAAAAGCCGATCTGTGTATTCAACAGATCGGCTTTTTTCATTCGCTAAGCGTGTCAGACATGCTCACTGCTTTTGGCATGCGCCGCTCGCGGCTCTCCGTGGCCATGGTCCGGCTCCACCACCGGAATCTCTTTACCATCGCAGTCATGCAGCTTGCCGTCGCTGAAGTAATCCCCTTCGCGCAACGCCGCCAGATCCTGATAACGCAGAACCCGCTCGGTCCCCGCGGCAAACACCGACTGTTGGTCGGAGTTACCGGCCGTGAGATGGTTGAATGTGAGGTTCAGCACGATGGCCATGATGGCCGAAGAGCTGATGCCGGAGTGGAAAATGGTGGCGAACCAGCTTGGGAAATGGTCGTAGAAGTTCGGTGCAGCGATGGGGATCATGCCGAAGCCGATGGAAGTGGCAACGATGATCAGATTGACGTTGTTGCGGTAGTCGACCTTGGACAGCGTACGGATACCGCTGGCGGCCACCGTGCCGAACAACACGATACCGGCACCACCGAGCACGGAGGTCGGTACCGCAGCGATGACCCGCCCCATGAACGGCAGCAGGCCGAGGAGAACCAGGAACAGCCCCCCCGTGGCCACCACAAAGCGGCTCTTGATTCCGGTCACCGCCACCAGCCCGACGTTCTGGGCAAAGGCGCTTTGAGTGAATGAGCCAAAAATCGGCGCGATCATGCTCGACAGCATGTCGGCGCGCAGACCGTTCCCCAGGCGCTTGGAATCAACCTTGGTGCCGATGATTTCACCAACAGCCAGGATATCGGCCGAGGTTTCCACCAGGGTCACCATCACCACAATGCACATCGACAGGATCGCGGCAAAGTGGAAAGTCGGCATGCCGAAATGGAACGGCGCAGGAAAACCGAACATCGGACCCTGGGTCACGGACGAGAAATCCGCCATGCCGAGGCACACCGCGATGATCGTACCGACGACCATCGCCAGCAGGATCGACAAACGGGAGATGGTCGCGCTACCGATCTTGCTCAGCAACAGCACCAGCACCAGCGTCACAGCGGCCAGGCCGATGTTGGCCATGCTGCCAAATTCCGGTGAATGACTGTTGCCGCCCATGGCCCAGCGTGCCGCCACAGGCATCAGCGTCAGGCCGATGGTGGTGATCACGATCCCCGTGACCAGCGGCGGAAAGAACTTGGTGATTCGAGAAAACACTGGCGTGATCAGCAAACCGATCAGGGACGCCGCAATCACCGCCCCCAGAATCGACTGGAACCCGCCCTCGCCGCCGCTGCTGACAATCGCCACCATGGTTGCGACACCCGAGAACGACACACCCTGTACCAGCGGCAACTGACAGCCGAAAAACGGTAGACCCAGGGTTTGCAGCAACGTGGCCAGCCCCCCCGCAAACAATGAAGCAGCAATCAACAAACCGATGTCCGCCGGCGAAAGCCCGGCCGCCTGACCAATGATCAAAGGCACCGCGACGATGCCACCGTACATGGTCAGAACATGTTGCAGGCCGTAAGCCATATTCGCGCCGATCCCGAGATTTTCATCTTCAGGCCGTTGGTGTGAAACATGGGGCGTTTTCATGTTAGGGGGTTCCCTGGTTTTTGTTATGCGCACACTGTATTCAAGACTCAGGACAACTGTCTATAGAATTGTATACAACTGACCGGTCAATTTATGAACGGTTAGCCATGCAGTCTGTGTGCCAGTGTGTGCAACCTCCTAAAAAACCTCGGAATATATCCGCCCCGCCCTTTCCCTCTTGCGTTCACCCGCCGTTTAAATTTCTGGCGAGCACTGGCCGCGGGCACCGGTTTTTATTGGGAGATCAAGTGTGTCGCGCCTGAATAGCCTGAAAAAAGCCTTCGTGGCTCTCAGTGAATTTCACAAGGCGAAGGCGCCTGAAGTACGACCAGGAAGAAGCGCGAAAAAGGGGCAGAATGATCCAATTCGCCCCTTTTTTGTGTGCACGATGATCCGTCTATTGCGGCACGATCAATCGCTCGAGTGTGCGCATCAATGTCGCATGGGTCGGCACCCGTATGTCGAACTCGCTCTCCAAAACGCCGATCAACGCCTGCACATCGGCCACTTCCCGGCGCTCGCTGTCACACCCCATGCGATGAATCGCAAAACTTCCGTTGTTGAGCGTACGTCGCCACCCTTCCCCGGTCCGCGCCACCATCAGTTGCCTGGCGAACGGTGATTCAGGGTGAGTCGAGACATACCAGTTGCCGACGGCGTAATCGATGTCCTCCTGGCGCTGCAGGTCGAAGATGTACATCGCTCGCCATTCGCCCGCGACCCTGGCGCGCAGGGTATAGCCGTCGGCGTGCTGTTCGATGCGATACGACTCATGGGGCGTGATTTGTTCATCGGCGGTATCGAGCAACAGCGGTGCGGTGGGCACCATGCCGCCGAAGCCGACGTCGCTGATGTAGCGCACGCCGTCCAGGGTGACCAGGCTCAAGCGGTGCGTTCGGGCCGTCCATGCGCCTTCAGGCTGCCCCATGACCACGCGACCGCTGATGCCCCGCGCATCGAAACCCAGCGCCTGAAGCAAGGCCAGGTACAGATTGTTCAGTTCGTAGCAGTAACCGCCGCGCCCCTCGTGCAGGACTTTCTTCTCTATCGAGGGCAAGTCGATCAGCACCGGTTCGCCAGATAACGTGGTCAGGTTTTCAAACGGGAACACGCCGGTATGGCGCAATTGCAGTCGTCGCAGGGTTTCCAGGGTCGGCGCCGGGGACATGTCAAAGCCCAGGCGTCGCAGATACAGCGCGAGGTCAGTCAGGCGTGGCTCGCTCATCGTTCAGTCCTTGTGCACGCAGGCAGCGGATCGCTCCGCCAATGGGCGCTATGTATAAGGGAAGAACCGCCGTGACCGACAATTGATTTAACCAATCGCCCCCACTCCTGACGTCAACGGTGTTTGCGCAAATCCAGTTGAATCCAGGTCGGTGCGTGATCGCTGGCGTGGGGTTCGTTGCGTACCCAGGCATCGACGCCCGCCGCCTGCAGGTAAGGACTCAAGGCTGGATTGAGCAGCAGGTGGTCGATGCGCAAACCGGAATTCTTCTGCCAGTGCTGGCGAAAATAATCCCAAAAGGTGTAGAGCCGATCCTGCGGGTACAGGTATCGCAACGCGTCCGTCCAGCCCTGATCCAGAAGGCGTTGATAACACTCGCGGCTCTCGGGTTGCAGCAGCGCATCCTTGAGCCATGAGCGCGGGTTGTAGATGTCCAGGTCGGTCGGCACCACATTGTAGTCACCGGCCAGCACCACCGGATGCTCGCTGCACTGAAGATCCTTGGCATAGGCGATCAGGCGCTCGAACCACGCCAGCTTGTACTCGAACTTCGGTCCAGGTTGCGGGTTGCCATTGGGCAAGTACAAGCAGCCCACCAGCACGCCGTGCACGGCGGCTTCCAGGTAGCGGCTCTGGCTATCGCCGTCATCGCCCGGCAAGCCTCGTCGGCTCTCCAGGGGCTGCGCGTCCCGCGCCAGAATCGCCACGCCGTTCCACGATGCCTGCCCCTGCCAGATGGCGCCGTAACCGATGGCCTCCAGCTCAGCGGCAGGGAACGCGCTGTCGACCGACTTGAGCTCCTGCAAACAGGCGATGTCCGGTTGCTCACGTTCGAGCCAGGCCAGCAGGTTCGGCATCCGGGCGCGCATGCCGTTGACGTTGAACGTCGCGATTCGCAACTTTTTCATGGCCATCAGTCCTGTTGCCAAGGGTGTCCAGATTGTGACCCCGATGGCTCGTAGTGGTTGCGTCGGCTGACGCGTATAAGGCGTAACAGAACGGCCTTCGCAAGCAAGCTCCCACAGGGCTCCCGGTTGGCCCGCAGGTCGGCGATCTACCCTGCTACGCCACTCGTCATCCAACCGGCACCAACCGCCTCGCCCCTCACACCAACATCAGGTAACGACTCATTTTGGGAGACGCGCCATGATGAACATCAAACTCACTTCGCTGTTACTGGCCGGATTGCTGTCCGCTGCATCCCTGGCCACCTACGCGGCATCGGGCGACGGCACCAATACGACCGGCACCCAGTCCGGCGCCACCAGCGGCCCGGTCATGCCGCCCGACAATACTCCCGGCTCGTCCTCAGGCGGCAATGCCGGTGACGGTGGCGCCACCGGCTCATCCAGCGGCAGCGCAGGCGGGAATGCCGGAAACAGCGGCTCTGGTGCCGGTGGAGGCACCGGTGCGGCGGGCGGCGGGACCGGCGGCGCTGGCGGCGGGACAGGCAGCTGAACGCGCAAAGGCAGCCGATGAGGGGCGAATCATCGGCTGCTCCATCGCCAGTTACTTACATTTGCTTGACCGCCGGAGGGTTCCACTTGCCGTTCAACGCTTCGGCCTTAGGCCCGTACAGGCGCATGGTCAGGTTGAACGGCCCCTTGGGTGCCGGCAGCCAATTGGCTTCAAGGTCCTTGCCCGGGTTTTCGTTCTGGAAGTAGAGGTCCAGCGATCCGTCGGCATTGTTCTTGAACGGCATCCAGCTACTGACGGCGAAACGGTTAAGTTCGTTGCCGACCTGGAAACCTTCGGGGTCGTATAACGTGATCGACCAGAACGCATTCACCGGAGGCGTTTCGCCCTTGGGAAAATGCAGCACGTACTTGTTCACACCCTCCAGCGCCTTGCCATTCGCATCGCCCATGTTCAACGGATAAATCGCATCTTCAGGCAGGTTCGCGCCGAGCCCTACCTGAGCAACGATGGCGCGCTTGAGGTAGTAGTTGCCGTAGACCCCCATGGTGTCGGTGTTCATCGACCAGCCATTGACCACTCGCGCCAGGGTCTCGACTTTCCACTTCATCAGCGCCTGAGCCTCTTCAGGCACGGTTTGCAGCGCCGCCTGGATATCGGGGTCGAGCGAACTCAGGTTGAATGGCTGGCCGGATTCGATGCCGATGCGTTTCATCTGCGCCAGTATCGGTTGATCGGTGCTGTGGGCCGGATGCACTTTGAGCAGTTCGGCCGCGTAGGCGAAGTAATTGCCTGCCGACATCGTGTCGACCTGGATCTTCGGTGGCGTCTTCATGTCCACCGCAGGGTCGATCGTGACACTGACCGGTTCCGCCGTTTTGCCCAGGCGCGAGAGCGGCGTCACGGTATAGCCGGCCTGAATCTTGTGCACCGCCGCGTAGTCCGCTGCGCCATCGGTCTTGGTCCGGCCAATGACCCACACGAAGGGTGTCGGTGCCGGCAGATGATTCAACCCGGCAGGCACCGTGCCGGTCCAGCCCGGCGGTGTCACCAGGAACTGTGCGGCATCGGTTCCGGTGGTGCGCCAGCCCGGCGAAGCGAATACATCGCTCCACATGTCGAGCATCGGCAGCAAGTAAAAACGCCCCGCGGTGTCCGGGGCGGCGATGACCAGCGGCTCCTTGGTCAAATCGAGCCAGGCGATGGAATACAAGGTGTCGAAGTTGGAACGCACCACCCCTTTGAAATTCGCAGGCGGATACTGCGGCACACTCACAAACAAGTTCATCGGCCCCTTGCCGAACTCCTTGCCCGGCTCGATGTTGGTGAACTGTTTGCGGGTAATGTCCATGGTCAACAGCGGGTAGAAATAAACGTACGCCTCGACACCGATGGCGTGAGCTTCTTCGGGTGTGATTTTCGATTGCGCGTGACTGGCCAGAGGAAAGATAGCGGAGGCGGCAACACTTAGAGCAACGGCGGTCAATGCTTGGGATATCAACATGTTGGCGATCGTCCGAGGCATGGGGAGGTCTGCCGGGCTTGGCAGAGCTAACGGAACTCTAGACGATCACATGAACAAGATCTGACAGGCAGACAGTCGGTTATTCAAGGTGTTACAGGGCTGAAACAGTGAAGCACCGGCCTCAACGATCCGAACGCATCAACACTTCGACACCGCCTTCCATCGACAGCACCGCCGAGCGATTGCGCCCCGAATGCTTGGCTTGATAGAGCGCCGCATCGGCGCGCTGGAGGAATACTTCAATGCTGTCGTGCCCGGTCGGCACAAACGAGTAACAACCGAGGCTGACCGTCACGTAACCGGTGGGCGATCCGCTGTGGTTGATGTTTTTGTCCATGACGCAGCGGCGGATTTGTTCAGCAATGGTCATGGCACCGTGGATGTCCGTGTCCGGCAGCAGCACGGCAAATTCTTCACCGCCGTAACGCACCGCCAGATCGGCCTTGCGATGGCAGCATTTTTTCACCGCTCGCGCCACTTGGGCCAAGCAGTGATCTCCGACCACATGGCCATAGGTGTCGTTGTAGCGCTTGAAAAAATCGATGTCCAGCATGATCAGGCTCAGCGGACTCTGCTGCCTGGCGCCACGCCCGAACTCGATGTCCAGCGCCCGCTCGAACAAGCGGCGATTGGCCAGGCCGGTCAGGCTGTCATGGGTGGCGATCAGCTCCAGCGCTTCCTGGGCCTTTCGTAAATCCGCCTCGATTCGCTCGCCGACACGTACCTGACGAATGAACACCCAACCAAACACCCCCACTCCCAGCATGACCAGGGCCACAATGAGGCTGGATCGAAACGCGGTGTCATACCACCCGGCGAGAATCGAATCTTTTGACGAGGCCGCCGAGACCACCAGTGGATAAGCCTCCAATTGTCGATAGCCATACAAGCGGACAACGCCGTCCACCATAGAAGTAAAGGTGGCACTGCCGGAGGGTGCCCGGGTCAGGAGTTTCTCGAAGATTTCGCCCCTGGCCAATGACGTGCCGATCTGCGACTCGACAAAGGGCCGGCGTGCCAGCAGCGTTCCATCGTTCAACCCGAGGAACATCGAGCCGTTGTCGTCAATGCTGAAGCTTTTGAAGAACTGGTCGAAATACGACATCTTGATCCCGGCCAGCAACACGCCCTGGAACTGACCATTCTTGTCGTTCACCCGCTTTGACACCGGAATGATCCACTCGCCGTTTTCCCGACTGCGAATCGCAGGGCCAATGTGCGCCACCGTCGACACATTCTGCTGATGGAACTTGAAGTACTCACGATCCGCGACGCCGGAGCCGCGCGGCAGATTTTCAAACGACGTCACCACCCACTGGCCCTTCTGATCGAACAGAAAAATGCCGTGCAATTGATTCAATGCCAGGACGCGTCGGGCGAAGGTTTTCTGCAAACGAGGTCGAACGGCAGGGCCAAACCCGTCAGCCTGAATCCAGTCCACCAGACTGGTGAGCACCAGGTCAGCCTTCTTGAACGTGTCTTCGGCCTGCTGTGCCATGGCTCGCGTCAGGTTCGACGAGGCGACCTGAGCCTGGCGCAGGTCGTGGCGCCGGGATTGTTCCAGTTGCAGGTAAAGCAAACCACACAGGCACAGGCACACCGCAGCAATGAAAAGCACCGCGGCCTTGCGTAACGGCAGGCGTTTCGATGCGACGCTGGGGACGTGATGCTGATCGTGTGGGCGCGGGGGCAAAAAAAATCTTCCTCAGGGGCAACGCATGGGCACCGGCCCAAAAGCCCCCTCATTTTTGTGCGCGCAGTCTACGGGTTTATCGGGGACAAATGGCAACCACTTGCCAAGTGGTTGAACAGACATGACCCAAGGCAAGAACTGTATCCCCCGGGAGGAGCTACGATTACTCATACATCAAGACAGGGAATCGAAATGACCAAGGCAGACGAACTCGCCGCAAAGCTCAAACAAACCCGGCATACCAGCGCCGATCAGGCGATCGACAGCTGGCCAGGGCAGGTCTACGAGCTGTATCACCGCATCGAGACCTGGCTGCAGCCCCTGATGGAGGCCGGCCTGACGTTGCGGCGCAATCCCACGCATGTATTCGAGAGCCACCCCGATGGCGAGACGTACGACTATGCCATCGACCAGTTGGTGATCACCGGTAACGACCACAGCATGACCTTCGACCCCGTCGCCCGCTTTACGGACGATGGCGAAGGGCGTGTCGAGATTCACTGTAAAAGCAACGAAATGGCGTTGTTGCGCACCCTCGACGAACACGGTGAAACCCACTGGTGGCTTCAAGGCATCGAGCTAGCCGCACAGCAAGCCGACGCGGTGGCGCTGACTGAAAACGGCCTGCTCTCGGTGGTGCAACAAGGGCTGGAACTGTAGGGCCATCGCTTTTCGTAAGCATCCGGCTTGCCGCGATGGCGTCATTTAGAGCGCCTTCGCCAGCAAGCCGGCTTCTACAGGTGCGGTATTGCGCTTACAGCTTGCTTTGTTCGGTCACCACCAGCGCGGTGTCCGCACGGGGCAAGTCCAGGGCCGGTAGTTTGGTAGGCAGGTTCAACTCTCGCAGTACCGGGGAATCATAGCCATAGACGTCAGGTTTGAAGGTCACCCGGCCATCCTTGCTCATATCGACGGTCCAGTACGCCAGCAGCAGCGGCACCTTGACTGGAAGCTTGATGTTTTCGGTTCGTCCATTGGCCAATTGCTTTTGAATGCCTTCGCTGTTCCAGCGCACCGGGTCGTTGAACAGCAACTCGACCAACTGCAGCGGATTCTCCACCCGGATGCATCCGGAACTGGTGGCTCGCACGGACTTGGCGAACAACTCGCGGTGCGGCGTATCGTGCAGGTAAATGGCGTAGTCGTTGGGGAAGCGAATCACCACCTGCCCGAGGGAGTTCTCGGGACCGGCGTCCTGGCGCAAGGTAAGGCCCTTTGCGTTGGACCAGTCGACGGTTGATGGGTCGAGCACGTTGCCCTGGCGATCAAAAACGCGGATCCGGTTGGCGGCCAGGTAGCCGGGATTCTGTTGAATCTTGGGCAACATATCCTGGACCAGAATCGTCGGCGGCACGGTCCAGGTCGGGTTGAACGTCACGTAGGTAATCTCGGACTGAAACACCGGCGTACTGCGAAACGGCTTGCCGACCTGTACCCGGGAGCGCCAGATCGGCTGGCCATCGCGGTACAGCGCGACCTTGTACCCGGCGATGTCGACGACCACAAAGGTACCCTGCAGTTTGTAGAGCAACCAGCGCGCCCGCTCCATGTTCACCCGGACCTGATCGATCCGCGCTTCAACAGGCACATTCAACGCTTCCAGCGTCGTCTTCCCCGCCACGCCATCGGCGCCCAGGTATTGCTCGGTTTGATATTTCTTCACGGCGGCAATGACGCTGTCGTCGTAGTCGTTTCGCTTGCCTTTGGTCGGGGCCAGATAGCCCGCGGCCACCAAACGGGCACGCAACTGCGCGACCGCCACACCGTCCATGCCGGGTTTGAGCGATTGCCCTTCGGCCACTTTCGGCCAACCGCCAGCGTCTCGAACCTTGCGCAGCTGCGCCAGGCTTTCGCGCATGTTGCGGTAAACCGTCTCCTGCGGCGGCGCCAGGGCGAAGGCGCGGGCGATGTCGTGGGCATCGAGTGCGGCGAAGAAGCTGTTCATGTCCTCGCGAGGATCCACGCCGACGGGGTCGAAGTTCCAGTGGAAGTCCAGCCGTGAGGGGTCGACTTTCCCCCGTCGCAACTGCAGCAGCGCCGTGATGTAGGTGCGAGTTGCCGCAAGGTCGAACGCCGCCGATTGTGCCGGCGTCGGTGCGGTAGCCTGCAGCGCGAGTCGTGCCTGCTCCAGTTCGGCAATCCGGAAATCCTGCGGGACCAGACCGTCTATTTTTGTGTCATTCAGGCTTTTCAGCAACTGGGCGACATCGCGTCCATCCGTCCAGGCGGCGCGATAGTTGCGATGGGCATAGAAATCCAGGACGACCCGATTGATATCCAGTCGCTGATGCCTGCGCGCAGTGAGCAGCGGCGGAAAGGCCGATTGCAGAGGTTCAAGCACCGCTTGTATGGCTTGGCCAACGACGTCATTGGGCGCAGCCCCCTGCACCCCGATCGGCGGAGTTTCTGGCATGATCGGCGAAGTTTCACCGAACGCCGTGCCACTGATCAGAAAGACCATAATAAAGACGCGGCTTATGACGAATAACCTTGTTAATTGCCCCATGGATAATCCTTAATCTCCTGCAAATCAAAAGGCTAGCGTCCTATTCGCTGCTAGACTCGAACTATTCCTGATGAGACTGACTTATGGCGCTACATCGCTTTGGCCTCCCGCTCACAGCCCTGCTGTTGACGTCGGCTTTACTGCCATCAGCCTACGCCGATTCGCTTGAAATCGCTCTGGCCAAAGCTGCTCCAAATGCCAATGCCAAAGTCATCGCCCTGGCAGTACGCGCCACACAATGCACCCGCGCCCAAGGCGCAGCCCCGGCACAGAGACTAGCAGTGATCGATTACTCACTGCCTTCGACCGAACAACGCTTGTGGGTGTTCGATCTGAAAAAACGCAAACTGCTCTTTCACGAACTCGTCGCCCACGGCCGTAACAGCGGCGAAAACATGGCCACCCAGTTTTCCAATCAAAACGAAAGCTACGCCACCAGCCTCGGCCTGTTCCGTACGCAAGAGAGCTACCTCGGCCAGAACGGCTATTCGTTGCGCATGGAAGGCCTGGAGCCAGGCTTCAACGATAACGCGTTCGAGCGGGCAATCGTCATTCACGGTGCACCGTACGTCAGCCCGGTCCTGGCACGCATCAACGGGCGCATCGGCAGAAGCCTTGGTTGCCCGGCCGTCAGGCCGGCGATTGCCCATCGACTGATCGACTCGATGAAAGACGGCCAGCTGTTGTTTTCCTACTACCCGGACCAGCGCTGGCTGAAGTCTTCTTCCTACATTAATTGTGGGAGCGGCACCGTGGCGTCGTCGGAAAAGACCACTACACGCCAATGATCAAACGGCGTCACTTGATATTAATCAATCGCAGCCACTCACTGGGGATTAGGCTCGAAACAAATCCTCAGTTCGGGTACACGGCCATGCACAAGCATTTCATATCACTCGTTGCCGCGCTGCTGATCAGCAGCCCATTGATCGCTTTGGCCGCAGATGAACAGCCCGCCAACACCTCGCCAACCGCACCGGCCACCACCGCACAAGACAAGGCGTGGAGCGAGCAGTTGCAAAAAATGCAGGCCGCCCACGAAAAAATGGCCGCCGCCAAAACCCCGGCCGAACGTCGGATCGCCATGCAGGAAGGCATGAATGCGATGAGGGGTGGCATTGGCATGATGCAAGGCCAGTGCCCAGGCATGGGGATGGGAAAAGGGATGGCCGGTGGCATGGGCCACTCAGACCAGATGATGGACTTGATGCAAAAAATGATGGATCAGCAATCAAGCATGATGAAGCAGCCACTGGGCCAATAGCCGTGCCGTCGTGACGAGGAAAACAAACGGGAGGCGGCGGCTCAAGTTATTGCTGCTCACAACAAACTCGAAAAAAGGGCGTTCCACAGAGTTGGAACGCCCTTTTTTGTTGCCAGCGGCAGCCGAGAAACCGATTCGCTACACTCAGGCCTCTTCAAACCCTCACAAAAGCCCAAAAAATGAAAATCCTGCAAAGCGCGATGATGCTCAGCGGCCTGCTCGCTCTCCCCCTTGGTGCGTCGGCGGAAGGCACCTCACATCTGGACAGCGTCATCCAGCAAGGCCAACTGCGCGTCTGCACGACGGGCGACTACAAACCCTATACCTCCAAAGGCGAAGACGGCGAATACGCCGGGATCGACATCGCCATGGCCCGCACCCTGGCCGACAGCCTTGGCGTCAAGGTCGAGTGGGTGCCCACCACCTGGAAAACCCTGATGCCGGACATGCTCGCCGGTAAATGCGACATCGCCATGGGTGGCATCTCGGTCACTCTCGAGCGGCAGAAGAAGGCTTTCTTCAGCACCATGCTGGACGTCGACGGCAAAATCCCGCTGGTGCGTTGCGAAGATCAGGCCCTGTACCAGACCCTCGAGCAGATCAACCAACCCTCGGTGCGCCTGGTCGAACCTGCGGGCGGCACCAACGAAGCCTTTGCTCACGCCCTACTTCCCAAGGCGCAACTGCAACTGCACGACAACGTGAGCATTTTCCAGGAACTGCTGGACAAGAAGGCTGACGTGATGATCACCGACGCCTCGGAAGCGCTGTACCAGCAGAAACTCAAACCAGGACTGTGCGCGGTCAACCCGACGCAATACATGCAATACGGCGAAAAAGCCTACCTGCTACCCCGAGACGACATGACCTGGAAGCTATACGTCGATCAGTGGCTGCACCTGGCCAAGGCGACAGGCAATTATCAGAAGATTCTGCGGCAGTGGCTGGCGGTGCCTGACGCGAAGTAAAGCGTCATACCTGCCACGGAAAAAAAACCAACTGTAGGAGCCGGCTTGCCGGCGAAGGCGATTTAACCGTCAACAACGATATCGATCGCCCACGCAATTGACAGCCGCAGGCTTCTACAGAGGTCCAACACATTCCAAACCCTGACGGGTCAGCACATGATCAAACTCAGTCGTCGTGCAGCAAACCCGAGCTGTACTCGCCAAAGCTATTGCTCAGTGCATTGCCATGAAAGCTCATCTTGTTGGGGTTGCTATTGGTAGGCCCCGGACCAAAGCCAGCGGACGGCACGGATTCGGCCGAATAGTTTTCATGAGACGTCGTCACACCCGAACAGGCGCTCAACAGCAAAGCACCGGCGATGAGCGAGACTTTGAAGAGGTTTGAGATCATTTTTCTGGTTCCTGTGGGGTGGTTAAGCGTTGGCTTGATCTTGTCCGTTCATCCTAGGCCGGTGGCGTGCCGAGAATCATGAAACTTTTGTTGGTTACAGCGTTGGTTCAGGTGCGGCGTATTTTCTATAAAAAGAGGCACTCTTTAAGAGTTTGAAACGCGCTACACAGCGAGCTTGAGAGCGTCTGGAAAACCCGGGACGGTTCATTGCTTAGAATAGCCTGAGTAATCATTGTTTCTTAAGTAACAGCAAGAGCAGTGCTGTTGAGGCAAGCAATGCCCCCATGAGGAACGTGCTGGCTGATCCAATGCTTTGCCATAGCCCACCGGCCAGAACACTGGCAATCAGCATGCATGCGCCACTCACCAGATTGAAAATGCCAAATGCGGTGCCCTTCAGTTGTCCGGGGGCGTTATCAGCTACCAGCGAGGCAAGAATGCCTTGGCTGAAGCCCATATGAAGTCCCCACAACGCAACGCCCAGCATCATCGTGATGACAGAGCCGGACTGAGCAAGCACCACATCCGCCAGCACGAGTAACACCATCCCCATGCAAAGCAGCTTCGTGCGGCTCATACGATCAGATAGCCAGCCAGCAGGGTAAGCGGAAAACGCATAGAAAATCGCCATGACCACCATCACCAGTGGAATCCAGGTCACCGATAGACCTGTCTGCTGCGCACGCAATACCAGGAACGCCTCGCTGAAACGGGCAAGTGTAAACACCCCACCAATAATGACGACCCACCAATACCCGGCAGAAAAGTCGTGAAGCACTCCCCAACGAATTGGAGAACGGAATGGGTGTTCACCGGGCACATATGTGGGTTCTTTTACGCCTGCGACTATGAGAGCCACCGCTATCGTTGCGGGGATCACGGCAAACCACAGTGCTCGCTGTAAATCGACAAGCCATAGCATCAGCAAGATCGCCAGAGCGGGGCCGAGAACAGCCCCGACGGTGTCCATCGATTGGCGCAAACCAAAACAGGCCCCGCGAATCTCAGGCGGCGAAACATCTGCGATCAAGGCATCCCGCGGCGCACCACGAATGCCTTTGCCAATGCGATCCAGGAAGCGTGCGATGAAGACCACTTCAACCGAGTGAGCCAGAGGAAAAAGGGGTTTGCTTAAAGCAGCCAGACCATATCCAAGCAACAGCAACCCTTTGCGCCGCCCCATAAAGTCGCTGATAGCGCCAGAGAATATCTTGACGAGCATTGCGGTTGACTCGGCAACCCCCTCGATCACCCCGACGGTCAATGCACTCGCACCCAATGTCGTGACCAAAAATACGGGGAGTAAGCTGTGTACCAGTTCAGAAGACAGATCCATGAACAGGCTGACAAAGCCCAATGCCCAGATCGTGCGCGGAATGCGAATTCGCTCAGCTTTGGTGGTTGGACGTTCGCGACTCATATGTTCTTCCTTTACTCATCGGCATAAAAGAAAGACTGCGAAAGACAAAGCGCTTCTGAGTTAATAGCGCAACTTCGCAAACAAAAACGGACGCCTTGACGGCGCCCGGTTTGTTTAGGGGGCATGCTGCGAGTGTAGATATCACGAAAGCTATCGTCGCATCGCAGCCAACGGCGTGTTCAGGATATTTCCAAGCAATGCTTCGTTAGCCTTGACTATGTGACTGGCGGTGTATGGGTAGAAATCGCGTTTGTAAACATCTCAAGCTTCTGGGAACTCAGTCATCGCAACTCCTTTGCGCCCCAGTTGTTTAACGCCATACATGGCCTGATCCGCTGCTTTCAGCAATGATCCCAGACTCTGACCATGGTCAGGACACAGAGAGACTCCAATACTGCACGACAGCGATAACTCTCCTGCGCTTGTCGCTACTGTCTGCGCAATGGCTTCCAGCACCCTCTCAGCGTTCTGCTCAGCACTCTCCGGGACGACAAGATCGGTGATCAGAATCACGAATTCATCTCCACCGTAACGCGCGACGGTGTCACAAGAACGAGTGACCTGAAGCATGCGATTCGCGACTGCTTTGAGAACCTGGTCACCTACCTCATGACCATACTTATCGTTAATTTCCTTGAAATGATCCAGATCGATCAACAGAACGGCAAATGCAGTCCCACTCAATGTCCAGTTTGAGAGGGCCCGATCAAAACGATCGGCGAAAAGGTAGCGATTTGGCAGTTGGGTGAGCACGTCATGGGTTGCAAGATACGCGGAGCGTTCGTGTTCGACCTCTGCTCTTTCGATCGATCTGAAATGCCGAATCAACACCACCGGCATCAATACGAATGCCCCGGCGAGAACAGCAAGAATGATCAGTGTTTCCGCGGTCAGAATATCCCCTAAACGCAACTGACGCTCAAACAACAAGGTCATTGGCTGTGAAACACTCCTGATCTCTACTCGATCAGCCAGAGCGGGCAAGAGAAGGCGATCGAGGATACCGGCTTGCTTGATCTCCGTTGAAAGGACATTGCTTTCAGATCCTGCAGCAGTTTTCAGGACAGCACTGACGTGAACCAGTGGATCTACGTTCGCATAATTCACAGCATCCTGTAGCGAACTCGTCTTGATCAAAAGCAAAGACACCATCGTGCTGCCAAAGAAATTGGGGCGGGTGTTCTCTCGCGCCTGTTCAGGCCGATTGACTGACTGCATCAGAATGTAAGCGTCACCCCCCTCATACATTGAGAAAACAGGTGATACGACAGGCTTCTGATTATTGTGGGTTCGAGCCAGTGCATAGGAGAGATAGGCGACGGTTTCCAGCCTGACGCCATAAATCGAGCTGGATTCAGGGAGTAACGGGTACATGAATAACACTGGCCAAGTCTCGTTGAGATAGACCTGATGCTGCGCGGGTTGATGAGTGAGGCTCGGAAAGTCCTTGAGTTCAAAGTCTGGCCGCCAAGTTCGGCGCAGCAGATCTTCAAACGCAGCCTGTTCGGCGATGGGTACCGCCCTCGCCGCCTCAAGCATGTAAATATGGGGATAAGCGGATAAAACGGCTGCGGCGTAACGGGCCGCCGCCTCCGTATCGCTTTGATCGACAGCCTGCAGAAATGCCGAGAAACCGGCCAACACAGCCTCATTAGTATCCAGCTGGTTGCGGACGATGCCGGAAATATTCTGCACGTATTCCGAGAAACGCTTTTCTCTGCGTTGAGTCTCTGACTTCAGCAATAACAGCGCAGAAAAACCAACCAAACCGACAGCCAGGATAATGAACCCTAACAGGGAGCTGCGCCGTTTAGTAAACATCACTTTAACTTTCCAAGGCGCATTGGAAGAACCGTGCCCTGGCAACCACCGTCGAAGCCAAACGAAATAGGTGTCGAACGATCGATGAGATGCGGATTTGAAGGTCGCTGACTATTCAAAACAACTCCCTGGGGGTCAAATCCGATGCGCAAACTTGCGATTCAAAAATGATGTTGGCCAAGGTTACCTTCCCAAAACTGGCGTAGCAGGCTATCGGATTCATGCTCAACACTGCGTCTCCCTTTTCGCATGTGCCCGAAAGAAAACGATTCGAGCCCCATTTGC
This sequence comes from Pseudomonas moorei, assembly GCF_008801475.1. Lineage (GTDB taxonomy): Bacteria > Pseudomonadota > Gammaproteobacteria > Pseudomonadales > Pseudomonadaceae > Aquipseudomonas > Aquipseudomonas moorei. Next base: position 324,130 of record NZ_VZPP01000006.1, read on the forward strand.
ATGCTTCCTACCTAGTCACCAGTGCAACAAAACTCATTGTAGGGCAATTTGCCAGCATTCGCTGTGTCAGGTGCAATTCCTTTGGTTCGTGTCCAGGCGTTTATAAGGGGAAACTCCAAGTGAAAACGCGTACCTGCTTCAGTGGTATCAATGCTTACACGACCGCCATGCAATTGCATGAATGTGCGAACAATGGCCAATCCCGAACCATTAGCGTCCGTCGGTTGTGACAGGACGCACCGGTAAAAGCACTCAAACAATCGCGGCCGATGCTCTGCTGCATTCGGTTCGCCGTGGTTGTGCAAGGTGATTTCGAGTCGGTGCTCCGAAATCCTGTTAATGATCGTCACTGCAGAGGCGGAGGTTACGCAGCGCATTGGCCAGCGTGTTTGTCAGTGCACGATGGATCAAGCCTGGATCACCCAGCAACTGATCCTGAGTCTGATTTACCAGTTGCACATTCACTAAATCGCATCAACACCCTGGAAGTACGCAAGGCACAGTGGCATCAACCCAAACGTGAATCTCAGTGATTAGCCCAATCCTGTTAAACTCCCCACCTCCCAGCCTCACCGATTCCAGATCCCCAATGTCCGTAACCAACGCCATACTTGCACCGCTCTCCCGCCGTTTTTCCGTCGCCCCGATGATGGATTGGACCGACCGCCACTGCCGTTTCTTCCTGCGCCTACTCTCAAAAAACGCCCTGCTCTACACCGAAATGGTCACTACCGGTGCTCTGCTCAATGGTGATCACGAGCGTTTCCTGCGCCATAACGAAGCCGAGCATCCACTCGCGTTGCAACTCGGCGGCAGCGTTCCGCTGGATCTGGCCGCCTGTGCCCGCATGGCCCAGGACCATGGCTACGACGAGGTGAACCTGAATGTCGGCTGCCCGAGTGATCGGGTGCAGAACAACATGATCGGTGCGTGCCTGATGGGGCATCCGCAGTTGGTGGCGGATTGTGTGAAGGCGATGCGGGATGCGGTGTCGATTCCGGTGACGGTGAAGCATCGCATCGGTATCAATGGACGGGACAGTTACGAGGAGTTGTGCGATTTCGTGGGGACGGTTCGGGATGCCGGGTGCACCAGTTTTACCGTGCATGCGCGGATTGCGATTCTGGAGGGGTTGTCGCCGAAGGAGAACCGCGACATTCCGCCCCTGCGTTATGACGTGGCGGCGCGGTTGAAGGCGGATTTTCCGGAGCTGGAGATCATTCTCAACGGCGGGATCAAGTCACTGGAAGCCTGTCACGAGCATTTGCAGACATTCGACGGTGTGATGCTGGGTCGTGAGGCGTATCACAACCCGTATCTGATGGCCGAGGTGGACCAGCAGTTGTTCGGCAGTACGGCTCCGGTGATCACTCGCGCCGAAGCGCTGGCGCAATTGCGGCCGTATATCGCTGCGCACATTGATGCCGGCGGTTCGATGCACCACATCACCCGCCATGTGCTGGGCCTGGGCACCGGGTTTCCGGGGGCGCGCAAATTCCGGCAATTGCTGTCGGTGGATATCCACAAGGCCAAAGACCCGCTGGCGTTGCTTGATCAGGCGGCAGCGTTGCTTGAAGGGCGCTGACGGTCGGTTGCTTTGAACCTGTGGTCTGTTTTGGCATCGTATTTACCGATACCGCGCCCCGCCTTTCAAACAGCCGTTTTCAGGTTGTTGCCACCGGGGCCGTCGATACACGTACGCGCCCTTGAGTGGCTGTCAGCGCTCGGGTAATGTCATCAGACCCATAGGACAGAGCACGCCCATGACTTCCAAGCTGGAACAACTCAAACAAATGACCACCGTCGTTGCCGACACCGGCGACTTCGAAGCAATCGCTCGGGTTAAACCGGTAGACGCCACCACCAACCCTTCCCTGCTGCTCAAAGCGGCGGCGATTCCTGCTTACGCCGAATTGCTGAATGCTTGCGTCAACGACTGCAAGGGCGATGTCGGCCTGGCCAGCGACCGGTTTGGCGTTGCGGTGGGGCAAGAAATTCTGAAAGTGATTCCGGGGCGAATTTCCACTGAAGTGGATGCGCGCCTGTCGTTCGACACTGACGCCGTATTGAAGCGTGCGCACCGTCTGATCGAGCTGTACGAAAAAGCCGGCATCGGCCGCGACCGCGTGCTGATCAAGATCGCCTCCACCTGGGAAGGCATCCGCGCGGCGGAGATCCTGGAGAAGGAAGGCATCCAGACCAACCTGACCCTGCTGTTCTCCTTCGCCCAGGCAGCCGCTTGCGCTGACGCCGGGGTGTTCCTGATTTCGCCGTTCGTGGGCCGTATCTACGACTGGTACAAGAAAGCCAATGGCAACGACTACATCGGCGCGGACGATCCGGGCGTGCAGTCGGTGACGCGTATCTACAACTACTACAAGGCCAACGACTACAAAACCGTCGTGATGGGCGCGAGCTTCCGTAACCTGGGCCAGATCGAACAACTGGCCGGTTGCGACCGCCTGACCATCAGCCCGGACCTGATCGACAAGCTGGCGGCGGATAGCGGCAAGCTGGAGCGCAAGCTGGCGCCGGGGCATGCCGGTGAAGCACGCTTGAGCCTGAATGAAGCGCAGTTCCGCTGGTTGTCCAACGAAGATGCGATGGCGACCGAGAAACTGGCTGAGGGTATTCGTCAGTTCGCCCGCGATCAGGAAAAACTCGAGGCGTTGCTGCAAGCCAAGCTGTGATCTAGTTCAGCGCACGTAAAAAAGGGCGAACCGCTGGGTTCGCCCTTTTTTGTGCCTGTCTGGCTGGGTTGGCTTCGCGCCAGTTATGCAGTGACTGAGCGGAAGCCTTCGCTGGCAAGCCAGAGCCTACGGGAGTTTGATCTGATCAACACAGGCGATTGGCGCCCTTACTGGCAGCTGCCGGTCAAGGGTTCAATGCCGCTCCAGCGCATTCACCAGGTCATGGAACGCTTCACGGTTATGGTCGTTGAGCCCCATGAGGATCTTGTGCGCTTCAAGCACTTTGATTCGCACCACTTCTTCGGACTGATCCTGATCAGGCAGGTCGTCCAGGCACTCCGGGCATGGCACGGGCTGGTCAACGATGTTGAACACTTGCTCGAAGCCCATGGACTGCAGCAGACGGGTGATGTCTTCGTGGGTGGTGACGACGGTCGGCAGCAGGCCGACCTTTTGCCGCGAGAGAATCGACAGCTTGGCCAGAAGGCCAAGGGTGGTGCTGTCGATGCTGCGGGTTTCAGTCAGGTCGATCACGATGGTGTTGAAATTCAACGCCGTGAAGATCCGATCAATAGTCGCATCCAACGCCGAACACAGGGTCAGGCGAACTTCACCGACGAACTTGAGGACGAAGGTGCCGTCCTGCTCGGCGAACTGGATTCTACCGGTACTCATTAAAGATTCCTGCTCAACACCAACAGGGCGATATCATCCGGCATCTCCCCTAGCGTGGCCAATCCAAAAACCTGCCGCAGACCATCCAGGCTGCCGCCCGCCGCCTTGACCCGTTGGGGCAACGCAGCTTCTTTTTCTTTGAGTGTGGGTTCTGGCAAAAGGTCCAGAATGCCATCAGACATCAGCGTCAAGCTGAAGGTCGGCGGCAGTTCCAGCACGTGGTCTTCGTAGGTGGCTTCGTTGAAGAGGCCCACCGGCAGGCCACGTCCTTCCAGATAACGAACACTGTCGGGTGTGTACAACACTGGCAACGGCAAATGACCACCGATGCTATAGGTCAACAAACCTGTCTCCTCGTCGATGACTCCACCGACCATTGTGACGTGTTTGCCCAGCTTACAACTGATCAGGCCCCGGTTGATATGACCAAGAACCTCTGAAGGCTTGAATTCCGGCAATGTACCGCTGCGCTTGGACTCGAACAGCAGGCGCGTGGTCATGAACTTCAACAGCACGGTGACGAAGGCCGAAGAGGCGCCATGCCCGGAAACGTCCGCCAGGTAGAACGCCACCCGGCGCTCGTCGACGCGGAAATAGTCAACGAAATCACCCGACAGGTACAGCGACGGGATGATCTGGTGAGCAAACTTGAACTCGTCGATGGTCCAGGGGCTGACCGGCAGCATGTTCATCTGCACCTGGCGACCGGCGTTCTGGTCTTCTTGGAGCAGGTTCAGGCTGGCGGCGAGCTCACGGTTGGCCTTTTCCAGCTTCTCGCGGTAGCGCTGGTTTTCCAGCAGCAGGCGCGCACGATCCAGGGCCCGACGCACAGAGTGCTCGAGCACAGCCAGATCTTCGAGAGGCTTGATCAGGTAGTCCGCTGCGCCCAGGCGCAACGCTTCGACCGCGTCGTTCATCACACCGGCACCCGACACCACGATCACCGGTGTTTGCGGCGCCAGCTCGGTCACTTGGCGGATGAGTTCGAGCCCGCCCATCTGCGGCATGCGCAGATCGCAGATGACCAAGTCGGGCTTGTCTTGCTCGAATACCTGAAGACCCTGCTGGCCATTGCTGGCCTGCAAGACGCTGAAACCACTGTCTTCCAAATAGGCGGCGAGGCTCGCGCGCACTACTTCGTCATCATCGATTATCAGCAGCGTGGCACTGGTTTTTGGCATGTGGGCAAACGGCGCCAGAATTAGGTTGGCGTAGCGGCTCGGGTTTTGGCCCGGCTCAAACTACTGGATTCGCTTTCTAGCCTCTCTGTCGCACAGTTTTCGAGCATTCGCCCTACACACATGTACACCAGAGGTGCCCTTCTAAGGCGCAGACGGTACTCCCATCCGCGAGGCGTTTCAAGCTCACGCCGATGGTCGCTTGACGTCTACACTTGTCAAATCACCGGGAGTTATAAAAACCGTCAAAACCGTAACCCAATGGAAGGATCAAGCCCATGAGTCAAACCCGTCGAGACTACAGCGAAAAGCGCGATTACATCCGCATGCGGGTCGATGCCGATGTGTCGCTGATTCATGAGGGAGATGAGGTGCCAGCCGTCTGCATCGACCTTTCCAGCAGCGGCATGCAGCTACAGGCACCGCGTTCCTTCAAGGTGGGAGACCGACTCAGTGTGCGTATCGAATCCGACCACGCCGCGCTGAAGGGGCTCGAAGCCGATACCGAAGTGGTGTGGGTGAAGGAACAGGACGCTGGAAGCCAGAAACTCGGGCTTACTATCTTAAAGATGAAGTAACGGCTCTCCAGACAAAAAAAGCGGCCGAAACGGGCCGCTTTTTTTGTTTTATCGGTCAGGATTTAAAAATCATCTTCGACGTGACCGTCTTTGACCTTGAATTCGCGGTTCTGCAAGTACGCGTTACGGATGAAGATGTATTTGTCGCCAGTGATCAACTTCTCGCTCGACAGCAGGTTGGCACGGGTGTCAGTGACATCCAGCGCGTAGAACGAGTTACGCACCGGCACGTCGTTCACATAGCGGTAAGCGCCGGTGTAGGTGTCGATGAATTTCGATGGCGCATCACGCAAGGTGCTTGGACCGAAGAAGGGCAGCATCACGTAAGGACCACTGCTTACGCCCCAATAACCGAGCGTCTGGCCGAAGTCTTCATCATTGCGATGCAAGCCCATCTTGGTGCCGACATCGATGAAACCCAACACGCCGAAGGTGGTGTTGAAAATCAGCCGTGCCGTGTCGACACCGGCGGCGGCCGGCTTGGCTTGCAACAGGTCGTTGGCCAGGTTGCGCACATCACCGATGTTCTGGAAGAAGTTATGAATGCCGTCTTCGACAAACTGCGGCGTCACATACTGGTAGCCCTTGGCCAAAGGCTTCAGCGCGTAGGTATCGAGCACATCGTTGAATTTGTAGATCGGACGGTTGATGCTTTCCCAAGGGTCGTCTTCCGAAGCTGCCTGGGCAACGAACGGTACCAGCAACGCGCTGGCGCATACACAAAGCTGAGCGAGATGATTGCTCCAGCGCATAGAAAACTCCTTGGATGGTACGGTCACCGGGCGCATTGGCCCGGCGCAAAGAGCGTTAGTATAAGATGGAAAGGCTGCTTTAGGCAGCATCGAGCCAGTCGGACCGCAGATGATTTCGCATCGATTGTGAGCCATTCACATCCATGTCACTCAACTGTCACCGTCGTCGCCTAGCCTCGAGGCTATTTCAGGGACGTTGACATGCCGCACGCTGAAACCTCGCCTCAACCTGCGCCAAGCCTCACCGCCGTGCTGTTCGGCCTCAGTGGCTGCCTGGTGGATTTCGGCGCCCGTGCGCGCCTGAACGGCGGTCATGCGGCCGAGCACGCCGAGGCCACGCCCGGCGCCCTGGAGAGCCTGCGCAGCTTGCAGCATCTGCAAATTCCCTGCGCCTGGCTCGATGAATTGCCCTCCGCCCTCAGCCATCCTCTGGCCGCCGCCCTGCCGAAATGGATCAAACCTTCGCAACACCCCGCAACAATCAATCCTTGGCCGGCGCCGCATGCCTGCTGGCAAGCGTTGATGGCGCTGAACGTCGAAAGGCTGGATGGCTGCGTGCTGGTCAGCGGTGAACCGCGCTTGCTGCAAGCGGGGCTCAATGCCGGCTTGTGGACGATTGGCCTGGCGTCTTGCGGGTCGCTTTGCGGCATGTCACCCACCGAATGGCAGGCGTTGACACCTCAGGAACGGGACCTCAAACGCGGCAAGGCCACAATGCAGCTCTTCGCCCTGGGCGTGCATTCGGTGATTGATCACTTGGGCGAGCTCGACACCTGCCTGGCCGATATCAGCCTGCGCCGGCTCAAAGGCGAAAAGCCCTGATCGAGATCATGCAGGTTAGGCGCAAGTGGATTAATCTAAAAGTCAGCCATAGACCTTTGGCGCGCCCTCGCGGTCTATGCCAGTGCCTATCGATAAAAGGAAGAACGCCATGCCTGCCCGCGAACTGCAAGAACAGCTCAATGCCCTGCGCGAGCAATTGGAACAGAATCCTCCGCTGACAGAAGCCGAGCGCGAAGACCTGCACGCGCTGATGCAACAGATCCAGCTTGAACTTGAACTCGAGACCAAGACCAAGGATGTCAACCTCGCCGACGGCGTCAATCTGGCGGTGGAACGCTTCGAACTCGAACACCCGACCCTGGCCGGCACCCTGCGCAACATTGCGCAAGCCCTGGGTAACATGGGGATCTGAAAAAACCTTGTGGGAGCGAGCAAGCTCGCTCCCACATCAGACCTTCATTGACGAACCAGACGATGGTTCGGCAGTTGCACCTCTTCAGTACTGCGATACGGATTGATATCCAGTCCGCCACGACGAACGTAACGCGCATAAACCGTCAACTTCTCCGGCTTCAGCAAGCGCTGCAGGTCAAGGAAGATGCGCTCGACGCATTGTTCGTGGAAGTCCGAGTGCTGACGGAAGCTGACGATGTACTCCAGCAAGCTCGCATGATCCAGTGCCGCGCCACGGTACTCCACCGCCACGCTGCCCCAGTCCGGCTGACTGGTGACTGGACAATTGGACTTGAGCAAATGACTGTGCACGCTCTCTTCGACTATACGGGTCTCGTCGCAACGCAGCAGTTCCGGACGCGGATGCTCGTAGTTGCTGACACTGATATCCAGCTCATCGATACACACACCGGGCAACGCCACGACACCTTCGGCCTCGACATCTTTCAGGCTGCGAATACGCACGCCGACCGGTTTGCCGGCTGCGGCGGACAGGTCTTTGACCAGCGTCGCCTCAAGGCTCGCGGTATTGGCGAACGGGGTCTGGTTCAGGGAATTGAGGTACAGCTTGAACGACTTCGACTCGATGATGTTCGGCGAATCTGCCGGAATGCTGAACTCAGCGATGGCCACGACCGGCTTGCCGGACGGCAACAGCCACGACAGTTCAAAGCAGTTCCAGAAGTCCACGCCCTTGTACGGCAGGGTTTCAGCTGTCAAACCCAGCTCGGCCCACTTCGCGGTACGCGGAATCGGGAACAGCAAGGACGGCGTGTAAGTGGCGATGTATTCGCTGGATTTGCCCAGCGGCGAGTGTTCGGCTGCGGGATGCATGGCGGAAACCTGACTGAAGAATCAGCGGATTCTATCAGCCTTTGCTCCCGCCTTTGAGTGCTTACTGACTGACTGTCAATTTGCCTACCATGCCGGCCTGGTAATGGCCGGGGACGTTGCAGGCAAATTCCAGGTTGGCGGCTTTGCTGAAGGTCCAGGTCAGCTCGGCGGTCTTACCCGGCTCTACCAGTACACTGTTGGGGTCGTCGTGCTTCATGGCATGCCCTTGGGAAGAGTGATCCATCCCAGCCATCGCCCCGTGATCCATGCCCATCATGCCTGTAGGCGACAGCATGCCGCTTTGTTGCATTTGCAACATTTCCTGCTGGTGTTTGGCATGCATCGCCGCGTCACCGAGGTTGAACTCGTGCAGCAATTGACCTTTATTCACCAGGACAAAGCGAATGGTCTCCCCGGCCTTGATATCGATGGCCTTGGGAGTAAACGACATATCGCCCATCACCACCTCGACGCTGCGGGTCGCCTTGGATGCCGGAGCCGGTTGGCCAAAGTCATAAGTAATCGCCGGCGACGCCCACACCGGTGAGCTCAGCGCCAACACACAAGCGGCCAATGCCACAGATTTGCGCAAAAACATGGTCGTACTCCAACAAGATAAGGTTCAGCCTGTGGAAAACTCTAGACTGCTACCGCTGCCCACAACCTGACAGCCAGATTACAACTTTGTCAGCTTGGCCTGCCGCGTCGCCACCCACGGTATAAAGCTGTCGTTCCATTTAGCCCGAGTCGCCCATGAAACTGCTGATCGTCGAAGACCAACCGAAAACCGGCCACTACTTGCGCCAGGGCCTGAGCGAGGCCGGCTTCAACACCGAACTGGTGGCCGATGGCAGCACCGGCCAGCAGATGGCGTTGAGCGGCGACTACGCGCTGCTGATTCTCGATGTGATGCTGCCCGGTCGCGATGGCTGGCAAATTCTCCAGGCCGTACGCAATGCCGGCCTGGATACGCCGGTTTTGTTTCTGACCGCACGGGATGCTGTGGAAGACCGGGTTCACGGCCTCGAACTCGGCGCCGATGACTACCTGGTCAAGCCCTTCGCCTTTTCCGAACTGCTCGCCCGGGTTCGTAGCTTGTTGCGTCGTGGCAGCGCGACACCTCAGGAAACCAGCCTGCAACTGGCCGACCTGCGCCTGGACCTGATCCGCCGTCGGGTCGAACGCGGAGGACAGCGCATCGACCTGACCGCCAAGGAGTTCGCCTTACTGGAAATGCTCCTGCGCCGCCAGGGCGAAGTGCTGCCCAAATCACTGATCGCCTCCCAGGTCTGGGATATGAATTTCGACAGTGACACCAACGTCATCGAAGTCGCTATCCGCCGCCTGCGCCTGAAAATCGACGATGACTTCCCCAACAAACTGATCCACACCGTACGCGGCATGGGTTACGTGCTCGAAGAGCGTCCAGCCTGATGCCGCGTCTTTCACTGAGCAGTCGCCTGGCACTATTGTTCGCGGCGTGCACGGCGGTGGTATCGCTGTTCGCCGGGGTGCTGTTCAGCCGTGCCAGCGAGGCGCACTTTGTTGAGCTCGATCAGCAATTGCTCGACGGCAAGCTGATTGGCCTGCGGCGGGCGCTGCAAGACATTCAGTCGCGTGAAAGCGAAATCAAACTGGCCGATGAATTGAGCCGCCAGGCCGATCTCTCACTGCGCATCACCGGCAGCGACGGTCGGCGCTGGTATGACAGTTCGGCAAGTCTGCCCGATCAGCTTCCGCACCAACCGGGTTTGTCGACCGTCAACGATGACGGCACCGACTACCGCGTGCTGAACGCGCCCTTGTTTGAAGGCAAGCCCGATTCGCCGCAATTGACCCTGCTGCTGGACATCACCCATCACCAGCACTTCCTGCAGCGCATGCAGCACTTGATCTGGCTGACCGTCGGCCTGTCGGCCCTGGCCACTGCCCTGCTCGGCGCCTGGGCAGCACGCAGCGGGTTGCGGCCGCTGCGACGCATGAGCGCGATAGCCAGCGGTGTTTCAGCGCACTCCCTCAACGCCCGCCTGCCGGAAGAGCGCATGCCGCCAGAACTGGCGGAAATGGCCCACAGCTTCAACGCCATGCTCGGACGCCTCGACGACTCCTTTCAACGGCTTTCGGCGTTCTCCGCCGACATCGCCCATGAACTGCGCACGCCACTGTCGAACCTGCTGACCCACACCCAAGTCACCCTCACCCGCCCTCGCCCCATCGAGGACTACCGCGAAGCGCTGCACAGCAACCTTGAAGAACTGCAATGGATGGCGCAATTGGTCAACGACATGTTGTACCTGGCGAAAGCCGACCACGGATTGTTGATGCCCAAGCGCGAACCGCTGGAGCTGGCACAAGAAGTCGATATGTTGCTGGAGTTTTTCGCACCGCTGGCCGAGGACGCCCGGGTGACGTTAAGCCGAGTCGGTGGCGGACACCTGGAGGGCGATCGCAGCATGTTGCGCCGGGCGCTGTCCAACTTGCTGGACAATGCGCTGCGGTTTACCCCGGCCGGTGGTGACGTTCGGGTGCAGATTGTCGATCAACCCAAAGGCTTGAAACTGACGGTGGAAAACAGTGGAGCCCAGATTTCCGAAGATTTGTTGCCGCGCCTGTTCGATCGCTTCTATCGGGCCGATCCGGCGCGCCATGAAGGAAGCAGTGAACATGCGGGATTGGGATTGGCGATCACCGAGTCGATTGTCCGCGCCCATGGCGGGAAGATTCATTGCGAATCGGAAAACGGCTGGACGCGGTTTGTGATCGAGTTGCCGAAGGGAGATTGAGGCCAGCAGGTCCGGCCTCATCGCGAGCAAGCTCGCTCCTACAGGGTTCTGCGTTGCCCGCAACACTGTAGGAGCCGGCTTGCCGGCGAAAGCGGTATCAGCGCTTACGAATAGCGTAGAGCGTGAGCCGGCTCGATCTTCGCCGCACGCCACGCCGGGTAAACCGTTGCCAGGAAGCTCAGAACGAACCCCGCCGAGCAGATCAACAGCACATCCCCGCCCTGCAGCTCGGACGGCAGGTTGCTGACGAAGTACACGTCGGAACTGAAGATGTGCTGTCCGCTGACCCGCTCGATCCAGCCCACCATTTCACTGACGTTCAACGCGGCGATCACGCCGAGTACGCCACCGATCAGGGTGCCGACAATTCCAATCACCGTGCCCTGCACCATGAAGATCGCCATGATCTGACGCGGCGTGGCGCCGATGGTACGCAGGATCGCGATGTCTGCGCCCTTGTCGTTCACCACCATGATCAGGGTGGCGATGATGTTGAACGCCGCCACCGCGACGATCATCAGCAACAACAGGCCGATCATGGTTTTTTCCATCTTCATCGCGCTGAACAGGCTGCCCTGGGTGTGGGTCCAGTCGTCAGCCTTGTAGGCCGTGCCCAGCCCCGTGGCGATGTCGCTCGACACCTGTGGCGCGGCGTACAGATCCTTCACCGCCAGGCGCACGCTCTGTACCTGATTCGGCGCCCAATGCTGCATTTGCGCGGCATCGGCCATGTGGATCAATGCCATCGTGCCGTCGAGCTCGGCGCCTACCTTGAACACACCGACCACGTTCAAACGCTGCATGCGCGGCGTGATGCCACCCGGTGCATTGCTCACCTCCGGCACGATCAGGGTGATCTTGTCGCCCACGTTCAAACGGAAGCGCCGCGCGGTGATTTCGCCGATCACCACGCCGAACTCACCCGGTTTCAAGGCTTCGAGGCTTCCCTGAACGATGTGCTTGGCGACGATCGACACCTGGCCTTCCAGCGCCGGATCAACGCCGCTGACCTGGATCGGCTGCATCGTGCCCTTGTAGGACAGCATGCCTTCCATCTCGGTGAACGGTACGGCGGCCGTGACTTCGGGGTTTTTCATCGCAGCAGCGGCCACGGGTTGCCAATCATCGATAGGGTTTACACCGACGATGGTGGCGTGCGGCACCATGCCGAGGATGCGCGAGCTCATTTCGCGCTGGAAACCGTTCATCACCGACAACACCACGATCATCGCCAGCACGCCCAGGGCGAGGCCGATCATCGAGGTCATCGAGATGAAGGAAACAAAGCGATTGCGGCGCTTGGCGCGGGTATAGCGCGTGCCGATAAAGATCGATAACGGTCTGAACATTCGCTGGGGCACCGTATAAAAATAATAGACCCGACGTGCTTTTCAGTCCCGCCGGGTTTCAGCCAATCAGATAGGCGTCAGACAGCCTTCCTGCAATTGCAGGACGCGATCCATCTGGCGGGCCAGGTTCATGTCGTGGGTCACCACCAGGAACGCCGTGCGCATCGAGGTGCTGAGTTCCAGCATCAAATCCTGAATCCCTTCGGCGGTGTGCGAATCGAGGTTGCCGGTCGGCTCGTCGAGCATCACCAGGCCCGGGTTGTTCACCAGGGCGCGGGCGATGGCCACACGCTGGCGTTCACCACCGGACAACTCGGCCGGCTTGTGCTCCAGGCGATGACCCAGCCCCACCCGCTCCAGCAACGCCGTTGCACGCTTGCGCGCCTCCGGGATCGCAGTCTTGCCGATCAGCAGCGGCATGCAGACGTTTTCCAGCGCGGTGAATTCAGGCAGCAAGTGGTGGAACTGGTACACGAAGCCGAGCGCGCGGTTACGCAGCAAGCCACGCTTCTTCTCGCTCAGCGCCGAGAGTTCTTCGCCGTCGAGCCAGACACTGCCCTGAGTTGGCGTATCGAGGCCGCCCAGCAAATTGAGCAAAGTACTTTTGCCCGAACCCGATTTGCCGACAATCGCCACGCGCTCGCCCGGATGCAGCTCCAGCTGCAGCCCGGCCAGCACCTCAACCGACTCCGGGCCTTCCTCGTAGGATTTGCCCAGGTTGCGGCAGCTCAAGATTGCTTTATCACTCATGCCCGACTCACTCATAACGTAGCGCCTCCGCAGGCTGGGTGCGCGCGGCACGCCAGGCTGGATACAGGGTGGCGAGGAAACTCAGGACCAACGCGGCGGCGCAGACCATCACTACATCCTGGCTCTGCACCTGCGACGGCAGGTAATCGATGAAGTACACGTCGGCGTTGAGGAACTTGTGCCCGATCAGGCCTTCCAGCGCCGAAATCGCGGCGCTGACATTCAGCGCGGCGAAGATCCCGACCACGGCGCCGATGGCCGTGCCGACCACGCCAATCACCGTGCCCTGCACCATGAACGTGCGCATGATCGTGCCGGGCGTGGCGCCGAGGGTACGCAGAATCGCGATGTCACCCTTCTTGTCGTTCACCACCATCACCAGCGTGGAAATGATGTTGAACGCGGCCACGGCGACGATCAGCAGCAACAGCAGGCCGATCATGGCTTTTTCCATGCGAATCGCCTGATACAGGTTGCCGTGGGTGCGGGTCCAGTCGCGAGCGTAGTAGCGATCTTCGCCGAGTTCGCGGGCGATGCTCCATGCCGTGCGCGGCGCCTGGAACAGGTCGTCGAACTTCAGGCGCAGGCCCTGGACCTGGTCCGGCTTCCAGCGATGCAACCGCGCCAGGTCCTGCAGGTTTGTGATGCCCAGGTAACCGTCGAGCTCGCCGGCGCCGACATGGAAAATGCCGACCACGGTGAAACGCTTCATGCGTGGGAACATCCCGGCGGGGGTCACGGTGACTTCCGGCGCCACGAAGGTCAGCTTGTCGCCGATCGCCGCGCCGAGCTTGGCCGCCGCCTTGTCGCCGATGACGATGCCGAACTCACCGGGCACCAGGTCATCGAGTTTGCCCTGCTGCATGAAGTTATCAATGATCGACACCTGGCGTTCTTGCGCCGGGTCAATGGCATTGAGCAGGACTTTCGAGACCTTGCCGTTGTTGGTCAGCAATCCCTGCATCTGGGTGAACGGCGCAACGGCCGTCACCTGCGGGTTCTGCCGGACCTTGGTGGCGAGGCTTTGCCAATCGCTGATCGGCTCGCCGGACTCGATGGTCGCGTGGGGCACCATGCCCAGCACGCGGGTGCGCATCTCATGATCGAAGCCGTTCATGACCGACAGCACCACGATCATCACGACCACGCCAAGGGCGAGCCCGATCATCGAGGTCAGGGAAATGAATGACACAAAATGATTGCGACGCTTTGCACGGGTATAACGCGTGCCGATAAATACGAAGAGAGGTCTGAACATGTCGGGGCTTGTTCGGAGGGAAAAGGAACGTCCTTGTGGCGGGGGTCGATAACCAGCTTTACACTCAGACCACCGCCGCTACCATGGGTTCGCCATGTCGACATTAGATGAAGAAGATCGCCGCGAATACTACCGTATCGAGGACACGATCGCACTGGAAATTCGGCCCCTGTCCGCTCCCGAAGCCGCAGGCCAGGAAGTGTTGCAAGATGCTTCCCCACTCTTCAACGTGCTCAGCGAACTGCACCTGAGCGAATTCGAGTCACAGCACCTGTTGCGCCAGATCAGCGAGCGTGACCGCAACCTCTCGGCGTTCCTGAAATCCCAGAACAAACGCATCGATTTGCTGAGCCAGGTGATCGCCATCACCGTGCTGGGGCAGATCGGCGAACCGCAGCCAGTGATCATCTCCGAAGGCGGCATCGACTTCCAGCATCCCACGCCCATTGATCCCGGGGCGCACCTGTCGGTCAAACTGGTGCTGATGCCGCAAGCCCTCGGTCTGTTGCTGCGCGCCCGCGTCACCCATTGCGACCGCAAGGGCGACGGCTACGACGTCGGCACCGAATTCGAACACCCGACCGACGCGCAGCGGCAACTGCTGGCACGCTACATCTTGCAAAAGCAGGCCCAGGAACGACGCCTGGCCCGCGAACAACTCGAATCAGGCAATTAATTTAAGGAAGAACCGTGACCCTCATTTACGGCCATCGCGGCGCCAAGGGCGAAGCACCGGAAAACACCCTGACCAGCTTTCAGGAATGTCTCAAGCACGGCGTGCGTCGCTGCGAACTGGACCTGCACCTGTCCATGGACGGCGAACTGATGGTCATCCACGACCCGACCCTCAAGCGCACCACCGACCGGCGTGGCAAGGTGGTCGAGCACACGGCCGCGGAGCTGGTGACCTACGACGCGCGCAAGGGCGGCCCCGGCTGGATCAAGCCGTGCCCGATTCCGACCCTGGATTCGCTGTTCGAGCAATGCGATTTCGATCACTGGCAACTGGAAGTCAAAAGCGCCTCGCGCACCCGCGCCGCGACCACCGTGCTGGCGATTCGGGAAATGGCGCAACGGCATGGCCTGATGGACAAGGTGACGATCACTTCCAGTTCACGGGAAGTGCTGAAAGCGGCGCTGGACCTGGTGCCGGACGTATCCCGCGGACTGGTGGCCGAGTACGCCTGGCTGGACCCGCTTAAGGTCGCGGCAAGCTATGGCTGCGAGATTCTGGCGCTGAACTGGACCCTGTGCACGCCGGAGCGCCTGGAAAAGGCACAGCGTCAGGGCCTGCATGTGTCGGTGTGGACCGTCAACGAGCCCGCGCTGATGCGCAGACTCGCTGACTTCGGCGTTGACAGCCTGATTACAGACTTTCCCGGTTTGGCCATCGCCACGCTCGAGAATTGCTGAAATCGGTCTCCCCGGCCGGCTCAGGCCACCGGCCGGAGCCGCTCAAAAAAGCCGGTTGAGGCCGTCGTACGCCGCTACCCGATAGGCTTCGGCCATGGTCGGGTAGTTGAACGTGGTGTTGACGAAATACTTCAGGGTATTGAGTTCACCCGGCTGGTTCATGATCGCCTGACCGATGTGCACGATCTCCGACGCCTGATAACCGAAGCAGTGCACGCCCAGCACTTCCAGGGTTTCGCGGTGGAACAGGATCTTCAGCATGCCTTGCGGCTCGCCGGCGATCTGCGCACGCGCCATGCTTTTGAAGAACGCCTTGCCCACTTCGTACGGCACCTTGGCCTGGGTCAGCTCTTGCTCGTTCTTGCCGATCGAACTGATCTCCGGAATGGTGTAGATCCCGGTCGGTACGTCGTTGACGAAGCGCCAGCTGCCGTTGTCGACGATGCTGCCAGCGGCCGA
Source organism: Pseudomonas moorei (assembly GCF_008801475.1). Lineage (GTDB taxonomy): Bacteria > Pseudomonadota > Gammaproteobacteria > Pseudomonadales > Pseudomonadaceae > Aquipseudomonas > Aquipseudomonas moorei. The sequence continues at coordinate 340,085 of NZ_VZPP01000006.1, forward strand.
ACGGCCCTGGTCGTGGGCGGCACTGGCCAGGCTCGGCCAGCCGATCACGTCACCGGCGCCGTAGATGTTCGGCACGCAGGTGCGGTACGCCTCGTCGACTTCGATCTGGCCACGGCTGTTGACCTTGACGCCGATGTTTTCCAGACCGAGCTGATCGGTGTTGCCGGTACGGCCGTTGCACCAGAGCAAGGCGTCGGCCTTGATTTTCTTGCCGGACTTCAGATGCAGGATCACGCCGTTGTCCACGCCTTCGACGCGGTCGTAGTCTTCGTTGTGGCGGACCGTGATGTTGTTGTTGCTGAAGTGGTAGCTCAACGCCTGGGAAATTTCCGAGTCGAGGAAGCTCAGCAACTGACCACGGTTATCCACCAGCTCGACCAGTACACCCAGACCACTGAAAATCGATGCGTATTCGCAACCGATCACGCCGGCGCCGTAAACGATCAGTTTGCGCGGGGTGTGGCCGAGGCTGAGGATGGTGTCGCTATCGTAGATACGCGGGTGATGGAAATCGATGTCGGCCGGGCGATACGGACGCGAGCCGGTGGCAATGATGATGTGCTTGGCCACCAGTTTTTCGACCACGCCGTTGGCGCAGACCACTTCGATGGTTTGCTCGTCGGCGAAGCTGCCGGTGCCGAAGAACACGTCGACACGGTTGCGGGCGTAGTAGCCGGTGCGCGAGGCGACTTGTTTGGAGATGACTTTTTCGGCGCTTTTCAGCACGTCCGGGAACGAGAACCAACGCGGCTCACCAATGGCCCGGAACATCGGGTTGGTGTTGAACTGCATGATCTGCCGGACCGAGTGACGCAGTGCCTTGGACGGGATGGTGCCCAAGTGAGTGCAGTTGCCGCCGACCTGGCGACGGCTATCGACCATCGCCACCTTGCGCCCTGCTTTGGCGGCGTTCATTGCCGCGCCTTCCCCCGCCGGGCCGGAACCCAACACCACCACGTCGTAGTTGTAGACAGCCATGCGTACTCCTCAGAACAGGCCGTGGCGCCATCGGCACCTGCGGCTAAATCACGCCAATCTGTGGCATGAAGGAACAATTTGGGGCCAGTGCAGAACCCGGACACAGTCTATAGAAGCGTCAACGCCGCGCACATTAACCCTTGGTCGCGTCGTAGGCTAGTTTTGCCTGCACTACAAAGCCAGTCTTCGGCGCTTGAAACGCCGTGATCATTTGGTTTTCCCGCCCGTGACGCGCTCAAAAGCGTGACTGGTGCGTGTGACGAAACCTGTATCGGCACGAATCACAAAAAATGCGCCGATATCGTGTTTTTCCGCGTAATCCCAACCGCGCTCCGGACCAAGAATGAGCAACAGCGTCGATAAGCCATCGGCCATCAACGCAGAAGGATGAATCACCGTGACGGAGGCCAGGGCGTGTGTGATCGGCGCACCGGCGCGGGCATCGAAGGTGTGGGAATAGCGCCGGCCATCCTGCTCGAAATAATTTCGGTAGTCGCCGGAGGTGGACAAGCCTAAACCGTCGACGGCGACGATACGCTCGGCCACCTGTTGATCATCGCGCGGTTCTTCCAGGGCGATGTACCACGGCGAACCGTCAAGCTTCTTGCCCGCGGCCTTGAGTTCGCCAGTGGCTTCGGCCAGGTAGTCGTGGATGCCCAGCGCTTCGAGTCTTGCAGCGATCGTATCGACCGCGTAACCGGCGGCAATGCTGTTGAAATCAACCTCGACTGCAGCGTCCTTGCACAGCTGATCACCCTCGATGCGCAGGTGCTGATAACCGACTCGCTGTCGCGCCTGCGCCAATGCCTGTTCAGCCGGGACTTTTTCCTCGCGCCCCTGTGGGCCAAACCCCCAAAGATTGAGCAGCGGTTCCACCGTCAGGTCGTAGGAGCCTTCGCTTTGCTCCGACAGTTGTTCACCCACGCGGATCAATTTGAGGATGGACGCGGGCATTTTCTGACAGCGATTGGCGGGCAAGTCATTGAAGCGCGAGATATCCGAATCGCTGCGGTAGGTCGACATTTGCCGGTCGATTTCAGTGAGGATTTTTTCCACCTCGACACGGACATCTGCCGGTGCCGGAAGACCGGCACGCCGCACGTACTTGATCGAATACGTGCTGCCCATGGTTGGACCGCCAAAGCTTTCCATGGAGTCGCCGTTGCCACAGGCGGACAACATGACGATCAGAGTCACAAGACCACATAGCCGCCCATTCAACAAACCCAGCATCTCCGACAGTCCATGGCACAACGCCAAGGCCAGCGATTATGCGACAGGCCCCGACATTTTTGCGCTGTGCGTCCCACTTAATTCGCTCCAGTGCGCCATTGGAACCGTGTAATGGCAAAAACGTTTAAGCAGCAAGCTAATTAATGGTTGCCTATCCATATATCCACACATATTGTTACAAATGCTCGCCGAAGGTGCCCAGCCTTCCCAGCGACAGGAAGGACGTTTCCAAATCATGGATTTCCAATAAGACAGCCAACAGCGAGTACGTTCTAATGTCCTCTAATACGGGCAAAGGCAAGGCGATTTTTCGCGTTGTCAGCGGTAATTTCCTCGAGATGTTCGACTTTATGGTCTATGGCTTCTACGCCACGGCCATTGCCAAAACCTTCTTCCCTGCCGATAGCGCCTTCGCTTCCCTGATGCTCTCGCTGGCCACTTTCGGGGCCGGTTTCCTGATGCGCCCGTTAGGGGCGATTTTTCTCGGTGCCTATATCGACCGCCATGGCCGTCGCAAGGGGCTGATCATCACCTTGGCCTTGATGGCCGCCGGTACGATATTGATCGCTTGCGTGCCGGGCTACGCGACCCTCGGTGTCGCCGCGCCGCTGATCGTGCTGTTCGGTCGACTGCTGCAGGGTTTCTCGGCTGGGGTGGAACTGGGTGGTGTGTCGGTGTACCTGGCGGAAATTTCCACGCCGGGCCGCAAAGGGTTCTTCGTCAGTTGGCAGTCCGCCAGTCAGCAAGCCGCAGTGGTATTCGCCGGCCTGCTGGGTGTTGGCTTGAACCATTGGCTCAGCCCGGAACAAATGGGTGATTGGGGCTGGCGCGTACCGTTCCTGATCGGTTGCATGATCGTACCGGTGATCTTCGTGATTCGTCGTTCGCTGGAAGAAACACCCGAGTTCCAGGCCCGCAAGCATCGCCCTTCCCTTCGCGATATTGTCCGCTCGATCAGTCAGAACTTCGGCATCGTCATCGCCGGCATGGCGCTGGTGGTCATGACCACCGTGTCGTTCTACCTGATCACCGCCTACACCCCGACTTTCGGTAAAGCCGAACTGCACCTGTCGGACATGGATGCCTTGCTGGTCACCGTGTGTATCGGCCTCTCGAATTTCTTCTGGTTGCCGGTGATGGGTTCGGTGTCGGACAAGATCGGGCGCAAACCCCTACTGCTGGCGGCGACGATTCTGGCGATTCTCACCGCCTACCCGGCACTGTCGTGGCTGGTGGCGAACCCGAGCTTCAGCCATCTGCTGATCGTCGAACTCTGGTTGTCGTTCCTCTATGGTTCGTACAACGGCGCCATGGTGGTGGCCCTGACCGAGATCATGCCGGTGGAAGTTCGTACAACCGGCTTCTCCCTGGCCTACAGCCTGGCGACGGCGACTTTCGGCGGTTTTACTCCGGCGGCGTGCACTTACCTGATTCATGTGCTGGACAACAAAGCAGCACCCGGGATCTGGCTCAGTGCCGCGGCGGTGCTGGGGTTGGTCGCGACGCTGGTACTGTTCCGCGGCAACAAGCATGAACTGCGCACGGCGCGCGCGTCAGTGGCTGGCGGCGCCTGACAGATCGATATCGCGGGCAAGTCCGCTCCCACAGAATTTGTGAACACCACAAAACCTGTGGGAGCGAGCCTGCTCACGAAAAGGCCCTCAAATCACCTCACCGATCCGCCATCTTCAACGACTGACTCCACCCGCCTCCCAGCGCCTTGTACAACGTCACCTGATTGATCTCCCGTGCCAGCTCCAGCTGTGCCCACTTCTGCTGCGCATCAAACAACGAACGCTGGGCATCCATGGTGGAGAAATAGCTGTCCATGCCTGCTTCGAAACGCAGGCGCGATTGCCGATAGGCTTCCTGGTAATCCCCCACCAGTTTTTTCTGGAACTCCACCTGCGTGAGCATTTCCTGCCGGGCATTCAAGGCATCGGCGGCTTCGCGAAAAGCGTTCTGAACCGTGGCCTCATAAGCCGCTGCCTGGCCATCGAAGCGCGCATGACTGGCGTCCACTTGCGCCCGTCGCCCGCCACCGTCGATCAACGGCAACGAGCCCGCCAGCGCCACCGACCAGAACTCGGCCGGCCCACTGAGCAAGCGGGAAAAATCCCCACTCAGACTGCCCAGTGCCGACGTCAGGGAAAAGGTCGGGAAGTACGCCGTGCGTGCCGCGCCGATATCCGCATTGGCGGCACGCAATTGAGCCTCGGCTGACATGATGTCCGGCCGACGCTCAACCAGTGCCGAGGGTAATCCCGCCGGCACATCCAGTGTGGCCATCCGTTCACCGAGCGGCCCCGTAGGCAGCAGCCCCTCTGGCACCGGCTGCCCCACCAGCACCCGCAGTGCATTAAGGTTCTGTGCCACCTGCATGCGGTAAGTGTTGACCTGCACCGCCGCCGTGTTGGTTTGTGCGTCGGCCTGATGCACATCGATCCGGGCGCTGGAACCCAGGTTATAGCTCTTGCGCAACAGCTGGCCGTAGCGGCCCTGGGATTGGTAGGTGTTTTGCGCGAGATCCAGCAAATGCTGATTGGCCTTGAGGCTCAACCAGGTGCTGGCGACTTCGCCGATCAGCGCCAGCCGCGCCGTTTGATAGTCCGCCTCGGACGCCTCGAAGCGCGCCCCCGCGGCATTGCGTTGGCTGCGCAGGCGGCCGAACAGGTCCAACTCGTAGGACGTAAAACCCGCCGTGGCCTGAAAGGTATTGGCGATACTGCCGGCCGTGGCGCCCCCGCCAGGCGTGCGCACCAGCGGCGGCAGCTTGCTGCGCCCAGCATAAGTGTCGATGCCGATGGTAGGAAAAAGCCCCGACTCGGCACTGTCATAGCCGGCCCGTGCGACTTCGACGCTCGCCGCGAATTGGCGCAAGCTGCGGTTGTTGACCAGGGCCATTTCGATCAACTGGCGCAGTCGTTCATCGACCACGAAACCGCGCCAGTCTTTGTCGAACGCCTGCTTGCCTGCGCAACATTCACCGGCGGTGTTCGCCGGCCACTGTTGGTCGATCGGTGCATCTGGCTTCTCGTAAGTCGGTTCCAGCGAACAACCACCGAGCAACAGCAAAGACATGAAGCAAGACGTAGATAAGCAACGGTTCATGGCGCGCACCTACAAGCGTTGGCCGAGCAAAGCTCGCAAGGGAGAAAGAAGCAGTGTCCACAGGCTTGTGCGACTGACATTGAGCGACGGCAGAGACGGTTGACGCGAACGGACCCGGACCGGCCGCCAGCGCGCAGGCGAAAAGTGGGACGGCAGATTGACCGGTTTCGGCGCACGCGGCGCCAGGCGCTTCTCCCCCAACAGGGAACGCTGCAGTAAGGTGCCAAAGGCCTGCGCCGGCTCTGCCTTGCTGACGACGTTGATGCTCGCGTCGCTGAACAACCGGGCAATCAGCTGGCGCCGCACGCCTTCGTCCAGGTCCGCAAACCTCAGGCCCAATCGGTCATCGCCGTGATTGCGCATGACTTCCACATCCAGCCAGCCCAACTTGTCGACCCACACCTGGCCGCACAGCCCCGGCTTGATCGAGGAGGCAAAGGCGCAGGTAAAGGACGTGCCACTCAGGGAAATGTCCACCAGGCGACCCGGAAGGACTTTGCCGCCGAAGCGAAATCCGCTGGCCTTGTCGAATGGAAAACGCTCCTCGCCATGCAACCGTGGCCGGTCGACGCAGGCCACCAGCGTGGCCAGGTTGTAGACCAGCGCAACCACCGTCCAGCAGAGGTTGAACATCATGTTGCCGTCAAACGAAGCCGCAGTGCTGATGGCGATGTACGCACCGATCTGCGAAAACGCCGTCAAGGCAAAAAAGAACCCGAACAACTTCCAGTGCACCATGGTGCGCGAGCGATCGAGCCCCTTGGCGGTGACTTTGAACGGTCGCCCGAACGGTCGGACCATGGCGCTGGCAATGGTGGCCGTGACGGCCAGCGAGGCGACGATCTGAGTGACCTCGGTGAAAATCGGCAAGGTGCGCCGGTCGGTGACCCAGGTGCCATAACCCCAGAAGGCAATCAACGCCGGCATGCCGAAGGCCAGGAAGTCCGCCGGATTGGCGTAGAACCCGGCGATGCCGAAGTACCAATAGAGCACCGGCGAAACCAGCATCATCAAAATGAACGGCTTGGAAAACCAGTGCATCAGGCCATGCACATAGTGCAGTCGGTCGTTGAGCGTGTAGCCGCTGCCGCGCAGCGGGCCCTCCTTGAGCAGTGCCACCTGGATCGTGCCCAGGCACCAGCGCCCGCGCTGGTTGATGTACTCGGTCAGGCCCTCGGCGGACAAACCGATCGACAGGCGTTCGTTCAACCAGCGGGTGACGTAGCCTTTCTGCAACAAGCGGTAGGTCGTGTAGATGTCTTCGCACACCGAACCTGTAGGAAAACCGCCGACTTCGGTAATCAGATCGCGCCGCACAACGAAGGACGTGCCGACACAAAACGCCGCATCCCAACCATCCTTCGCCGGCTGGAACACATCGAAAAACACCCGCTGCTCATCCACCCAGCAGGCCGACGTGCCGAGATTGTGCTGGATCGGATCGGGGTTGTAGTAAAACTGCGGCGTTTGCACCAGGCCTACCTTGGGGTCCTCGAACAGTCCCAGCGTGCGTAAAAGAATCGGTTGCTGCGGCGCGAAGTCAGCATCGAGCACCAGAATGTAAGGCGCATTGCTGGCGGCCGCCGACTGGCGCAAGCCGTTATTCAGGTTGCCGGCCTTGGCGTGGGAATTGTCGGGACGCCGCGCGTATTGCACGCCCACCTCGGCACAGTAATCGCGCAACCAGTCGCGCCGGGTGTCGTCGAGTACCCAGATGGTGAAGTTCGGGTAGTCGATGGCCTGGGCGGCAATGATGGTTTTTTCGAGGATATCGAGGCCTTCGTTGTAGGTGGCGATGAAGATGTCCACCGCAGGCACCGCACTGCCTTGCGCACGCAGACGCCGCTCACCGGCATCGGCCGCTTTGCGGTGATCCGTGCGACAGAGCATCACGACAATCGAGAACAACGTGTAACCAATCGCCAGCATTTCGAAAAACAGGAAGGCGTAGGCCCAGACCGTGGCAAATCCGGAATGACCGTCGGGCAACGTGTCGCGAATTCGCCAGGCCGCGTAGTTGACCAGTAACAAGGCGGTGACCGCGCCGAAACCGGCCCGCGCGGCCCATTGATCACGGTGGGTCAGGCAGGTGAACAGCACCACCGCCGCCAGCGTCCAGAAATTGATTTGCAGCAGTTGCAGCGAGTCCAGTGCCTGCATGTCAGTCAGCCTCTTGAAAGCCGGTAAAAGGATTGACGCCGGTGGCCGCAATCGCCGCCCACGCTGTGGCGCCCAAGTGAGGCAGGTGGTAGTAGAAAAAGTCATTGGTGACCGAGTCCGGACCGATGGCCAGTCCGGTACTGATGCGCGGTGCCGGTGTTGCATACAGCCATCCATTGCCCGCCTGTTGCGCCAGCAGCACGCGCCACAACGGCTGCGCCTTGTCGCCCAAGCCACTCAAGCGCGCCACGGCAGCGGCTTGCGCGGTGCCTTCGGTCCACAGGCCATCGGGATCGCGGTTGAAGCCATAGCCCTCGCCGGCACGGTGAGCGTGATCAATGAACGCGAAGACGCGCCGCCAGTCCCTGGGAGGATCTTGTAGCGCTATCAAAGGCCAGATTTGTGCATCGAGCCCGGAACGCTCGCGGTCAGACGTCCGGCCATCAGCACCGGTGCCGATCAGGAAGCGCCCTTCCCGGGCATCCCACTGGCTCGAGACAAACTGCCGGGCAATCTGCGCCTGCGCTGCCGAATCGCTATTGGGGGCCAACGCATCGAGTGCCGACCACGCTGCGGCGAGGTCAACGTTATGTTCGGTGGATTTCCAGTTCTGCTGGATCTGTTTGGAAAAGTACCCGTAGTAACCACCACTGAAACCGGCGGGGGATTGTCCGTCGTAGGTGTGTTTCTGCGACCAGTGCAGGATTTTTCGCGCGGCCTCCAGGTAAGACGCCTCACCGCTTTGTCGATACGCCTCCAGCAGCGCCAGGGCCGCCCACGCCTGATTGCCGGTGGCGCTGCTGACTTGATACGCGTCCTGATTCCAGGCGTTGCGCTCGACACTCCAGTAACCCGGCAATTTCATCGACGGTGAACCCACGGCACCGGCGGCGTAGGCATTGCGCAGGCGCCCGTCCTGATACTCTGGATCGTGCAGCGTCGCGAAGGCCAGTGCATCGGCGATCCGCCGCGCCGATTCAGCCTTGCCGCACGCAAACAAGGCGATGCTGGCCAGCGCGTTGTCGTAGGTGAACGCCACGCCGCGCAAGGCCAGGATCGGCGCAGGATGCCCATCCAGCGGCGGGTAACTGGCCACCAGCACCGGCCCGGCCGGCAGCGCTGTCACGGCTTGATCCAGCGCCGCACAGGTCATTGCCGCCAGTTGCGGCCTCGCCTGAGCCGCCATGGCGGACACCCCGCTGCCGAGCAGCATCAAGCTCAATACCCCGCGTAGAACGACGTTCATGGCCGTGATACCTCGGCACTGGCCCACAAACCCGGATTGCAGGTCATGGCTCGCTGGGCATCGGTCAAGTCCGCGGCAAACGTCCCGACCACGTACACCGAATTCTGCTCGGCATAGGGGAACGGCACGCTGTAGGTGTTGGCGCGAATGTCCGATGTGCTGGACAGCAACTGCACCACGCTGGCCTTGAGGGGCTGATCCAGGCCACGGATTTTCACTGTGAGCACGCTGTCGCGGTCGATCTTGCTGGCCATGCGTTCGGGGAACACCGCAATCACGTAGCTTTGCCCGCAATCGGTGGCGCGCAACAAGGTCGAGCCGGCCTGCACCAGCGTGCCCTGAGGCGCCAGCAACTCCTGGACCGTACCGGGCGAGTATGCGACGACGTCGTAGCCGGCCATCAACTTGACCCGGTTCTGCTCGGTTTCGATCAACTGATTGAGGTTGTCGAGCTCCTGTTGATAGGCCCGGCGGTTGCGTGCCTGGTTCTCCAGACTGAGTTTCAGCGTGGTCATCTGTGCACTGAGATCGAACATGCGCAGTTGATCGGGGTCGAGGTAAACCTGCTTGCTTGCCGCACTGACGTCGCCGTCGGTGATCCGCAATTGCGAACGCACCGATTCCGCCGCGCCTTGCAACGAAGCCAGCTGAGCCTTCGACTGAGCGACCACCGCACTGCTCACTGCCCCCTGGACGAACAACTCGAGATTGCGCTCGACGGTTTCCTGGGCGTCTAACAACCGCGCGCTGGCCGCACTGTTTTCGGCTTTCAGGGCTTTTTGAGTGAAGAGCTGGCGAGTGTGAAACGCGGCCTGGTACTGCTCGCTGGTTTTCTCCAGCTCCTCGTAGTACCGCTGATCGTGCTCGGCCTGACTGGCCGAAGACGACAATTGTTGCTCCAGGGTCAGGCGCCGGGTTTGCAGGGTGAGGAGGGTTTCCTGGTTGGCTCGCGGGTTTTCCACCACCGCGATTTTCTGGCCCTGACTGAAAGTCGTGCCGGGCTTGACCTCCAACGAACTCACCACGCCGTCAATCGGAGTGGTCAGAAGAATCACAGGCGCATTCAAAATCGCCCGAGTCGCCGAGGCGGATACCAGTGGCATCAGCAAAGTCGACAACAGTAACCAGACGACAAATCCAAGGACCCCCAAACCCACCAGGCGTGGCAACAGTGACAATAACTTCGAGCGTTCTTCTGCCATGTTTGACTCTCCCGATAGACCAACCGCATATCAGTCAGGCAATAACAAACCGTGACTGCGAAACACTTTTGGCAGGGTGAGCAAAACGAAATTGTTCTTTGCACGGCAATTAAGCCGACGCCGTTTTATTGGATTTTATGGTGATGTGAGCAGGAATGAGATTCCTGTCTTTTTGGAGAGTTGTTGTACAGCCATAACGAAGCGGCTCAACAGGCCCGTGGCAGAGCGGGCGCTTACATTGGCGACACTAGATTCAGTCCCGAGGGGTGTCAAGCATTTGGATTTAACAAATAAATGACGTCAAATATGTACCACGCAAAGAAATGGATCCATTCAAACGACTCATGTCGATTTGATCGACAACTACTTATTTTCATTGAGAGTTTTTATTTTTAATATTCAAGTGAACTTTTTATCTATTTTTAGATAATTCTGAGTTTTTTATCAGAAAGATTAAAAAGATATAAGTAGCGATGCGATACACAAAAAAAACGCCCCGACCAAGTCGGGGCGTTTTCATGTACCGCTAAGGCTTAGCGCGGGAACGCTGGCGGGTTTACACCGGCCATGTCTTCCATCACGCGAACCACCTGGCAGCTGTAGCCGAACTCGTTGTCGTACCAAACGTACAGTACAACGCGGTTGTCCTGGGTGATGGTCGCTTCAGCATCCACAACGCCTGCGTGGCGCGAGCCGACGAAGTCGGTGGAAACCACTTCCTGCGAGTTGACGTAGTCGATTTGCTTGTGCAGATCAGAGTGCATGGCCATCTGGCGCAGGTACTCGTTGATCTCTTCGCGGGTGGTGGCCTTCTCGAGGTTCAGGTTGAGAATGGCCATCGACACGTTTGGCGTCGGAACGCGGATCGCGTTACCGGTCAGCTTGCCGGCCAGCTCAGGCAGGGCCTTGGCAGCGGCAGTGGCAGCACCGGTCTCGGTGATGACCATGTTCAGCGCGGCGCTACGGCCACGGCGATCGCCCTTGTGGAAGTTGTCGATCAGGTTCTGGTCGTTGGTGTACGAGTGAACCGTTTCAACGTGACCGTTGACGATGCCGAACTTGTCATTCACGGCTTTGAGCACCGGCACGATGGCGTTGGTGGTGCAGGAAGCGGCCGAAATGATCTTGTCGTCAGCAGTGATCTCGGCATGGTTGATGCCGTGAACGATGTTCTTCAGCTTGCCTTTGCCAGGCGCGGTCAGAACTACGCGGTCGATGCCCGGGCAGGCCAGGTGTTGACCCAGGCCATCGGCGTCACGCCATACACCAGTGTTGTCCACCAGCAGCGCGTCTTTGATGCCGTACTGGGTGTAATCCACTTCAGTCGGGTTTTTCGCGTAGATAACCTGGATCAGGTTGCCGTTGGCGGTGATGGTGTTGTTGGCTTCATCAATGGTGATGGTGCCATCGAACGGGCCGTGAACCGAATCACGACGCAGCAGGCTTGCACGCTTGACCAGATCATTCTCGGCGCCCTTGCGGACAACGATGGCGCGCAGACGCAGGCCGTCGCCACCACCGGTTTTCTCGATCAGGATGCGCGCCAGCAGACGGCCAATACGACCGAAGCCGTACAGGACGACGTCGGTGCCTTTGCGAGCGGAAGCGTTTTGCTGACCAACCACGTCAGCCAGTTCTTCGCGGACGAACTGCTCGGCAGTGCGGCCGTTGCCTTCGCTACGGAATTTGAACGCCAACTTGCCCAGGTCTACCGAAGCCGCGCCGAGCTTGAGCTCGCTCATGGCCTTGAGCAGAGGGAATGTTTCGTGGACGGAGAGTTCGCTGTCGTCGGAAGAACGGTGGCGAGCAAAGCGGTGAGCTTTGAGAATCGCGATGACAGACTGGTTGATCAGACTGCGGCCATAGATCGAGCTCACCACGTTGTTATTGCGGTAGAGCTGACCGATAAGCGGAATCATCGCTTCTGCGAGAGCTTCACGGTCGATCCATTCACCAAGACACTGGTCGGGCTTCTGAGTCACGGTAACCTTCCACATGTAGGGGCAGAAAAAAGGGGCTACATTATGCCGCCGAGTGACTCACGTAGCAATGCGCGCTTGTCGTGCGATCCGTAACAATTCTCCGTTCAAAAAAATCACGCCTGGCGCAAACCCAATAAAACCGGGGCTTGCAGCAGAGTCATTTTTTTGGAAGATGCGCCGCGTTGTGCGTAACCCTCCGTAACACTCGTTCGTTTTACCACTACATATTCAATAATTTTTGGTGAAAAACAGGCGTTTTTTGTCTTTACCACTACATTTCGCCAAACCGGCGTAATAGACACAGTCTGCAACTGACAGGCGGCACCCGAGGCCGCTACAATTACCGACTTTGTCGCAACGCTTGGAGCTCAACCTTCCGTGCCCGTTCTGCGTCTACCGCATCTCCCTGCCGCGGCAGGTAAACAGCATTGGGGCAACCTGCCCGGTGCCGCCCTGAGCCTGGCCATCGCCGAGGCCGCCAGCGCGGCCAAGCGCTTTACCCTGCTACTGACCGCCGACAGCCAAAGCGCCGAACGGCTGGAACAGGAGCTGAGTTTCTTCGCCCCGGATTTGCCTGTGCTGCATTTCCCGGACTGGGAAACCCTGCCCTACGACCTGTTCTCGCCGCACCAGGACATCATTTCCCAGCGCATCGCCAGCCTGTATCGACTGCCGGAACTGGTGCACGGCGTGCTGGTGGTACCGATCACCACCGCCCTGCATCGCCTGGCACCGACCAAATTTCTGCTCGGCAGCAGCCTGGTGCTGGACGTCGGCCAGAAGCTCGACGTCGAGCAAATGCGCACCCGTCTCGAAGCCACCGGCTATCGCTACGTCGATACCGTGTACGAGCATGGCGAATTCACGGTGCGCGGCTCGCTGATCGACTTGTTCCCGATGGGCAGCAAGTTGCCATACCGGATCGACTTGTTCGACGACGAAATCGAAACCCTGCGCACCTTCGATCCGGAGAACCAGCGCTCCATCGACAAGGTCGATTCGGTCAAGCTGTTGCCGGCCAAGGAACTCCCGCTGCAGAAAGAAGCCGTGACCCGTTTCAAGGCACGTTTTCGCGAGCGCTTCGACGTCGACTTCCGCCGCTGCCCGATCTTTCAGGATTTGAGCAGCGGGATTACCCCGGCCGGCATCGAGTACTACTTGCCGTTGTTCTTCGAGGAAACCTCAACGCTGTTCGACTACCTGCCCCAGGACACTCAAGTGTTCTCATTGCCAGGCATCGAACAGGCAGCGGAAAACTTCTGGAACGACGTGCGCAATCGCTATGAAGAGCGGCGTGTCGATCCCTCCCGTCCTTTATTGCCACCCGCCGAGTTGTTCCTGCCGGTGGAGGACTGCTTCGCGCGCCTGAAAAACTGGCCACGGGTGGTCGCCAGTCAACAGGACGTGGAATCCGGTGCCGGTCGCGAGCGCTTCCCTGCCCGGGAACTGCCGAACCTGGCCATCGAAGCCAAGGCCACCCAACCGCTGGCGGCGTTGTCCGGTTTTCTCGACGAATTTCCCGGACGCGTACTGTTTACTGCCGAATCCGCAGGCCGGCGCGAAGTGCTGCTGGAACTGCTGGAACGCTTGAAGCTGCGACCCAAGACCGTCGACAGCTGGCCGGACTTCGTGGCGGGCAAGGAGCGCCTGGCGATCACCATCGCGCCGCTGGATGAAGGCCTGCTGCTGGACGATCCGGCCCTGGCCCTGGTGGCCGAAAGCCCGTTGTTCGGGCAGCGCGTGATGCAGCGCCGTCGCCGCGAAAAACGCGCCGACGCCAACAACGATGCGGTGATCAAGAACCTCACCGAACTGCGCGAAGGCGCACCGGTGGTGCATATCGATCACGGGGTCGGTCGCTACCTCGGCCTCGCCACCCTGGAAATCGACAGCCAGACCGCCGAATTTCTTGCCCTGGAATACGCCGAGGGCGCCAAGCTCTACGTGCCGGTGGCCAACCTGCACCTGATCGCCCGCTACACCGGCAGCGACGACGCCTTGGCCCCGCTGCACCGCCTGGGCTCCGAGACCTGGCAGAAAGCCAAGCGCAAGGCCGCCGAACAAGTACGCGACGTCGCAGCCGAACTGCTCGACATCTATGCGCGCCGCGCCGCCCGCGAAGGCTATGCCTTCGCCGACCCGAAAGCCGATTACGCGACTTTCAGCGCCGGCTTCCCGTTCGAAGAAACCCCGGACCAGCAAACCACCATCGAAGCGGTGCGCGAAGACATGCTCGCGCCAAAACCGATGGACCGCCTGGTGTGCGGCGACGTTGGTTTCGGCAAGACCGAAGTGGCGATGCGCGCCGCGTTCATCGCCGTGCATGGCGGCAAGCAAGTAGCGATTCTGGTACCGACCACCCTGCTCGCCCAGCAGCACTACAACAGTTTCCGCGACCGCTTCGCCGACTGGCCGGTGACCGTGGAAGTGATGAGCCGCTTCAAGTCGGCCAAGGAAGTGAATGCTGCGGTGGCGGACCTGGCCGAAGGCAAGATCGACATCGTCATCGGCACGCACAAGTTGCTGCAGGACGACGTCAAAATCAAAAACCTCGGGCTGGTGATCATCGACGAAGAACACCGTTTCGGTGTGCGCCAGAAAGAACAGCTCAAGGCACTGCGCAGCGAAGTCGACATTCTCACCCTGACTGCCACGCCGATTCCGCGCACGCTGAACATGGCGGTGTCGGGCATGCGAGACCTGTCGATCATCGCCACGCCGCCGGCCCGACGCCTGTCCGTGCGGACCTTCGTCATGGAGCAAAACAAGAGCACGGTCAAGGAAGCCCTGCTCCGTGAGCTGCTGCGTGGCGGCCAGGTCTACTACCTGCACAACGACGTGAAGACCATCGAGAAATGCGCCGCCGATCTCGCCGAACTGGTGCCGGAAGCACGGATCGGCATCGGCCACGGGCAGATGCGCGAGCGCGAACTCGAACAGGTGATGAGCGACTTCTACCACAAGCGCTTCAATGTGCTGATCGCCTCGACCATCATCGAGACCGGCATCGACGTGCCGAGCGCCAACACCATCATCATCGAGCGCGCCGACAAATTCGGCCTGGCGCAGCTGCACCAGTTGCGCGGACGGGTTGGACGCAGTCACCACCAGGCTTACGCCTACCTGCTGACACCACCGCGCCAGCAAATCACCCCGGACGCGGAAAAACGCCTGGAAGCGATCGCCAACACCCAGGACCTCGGCGCGGGATTCGTACTCGCCACCAACGACCTGGAAATCCGTGGCGCCGGCGAATTGCTCGGCGATGGTCAGAGCGGGCAGATCCAGGCGGTCGGTTTCACGCTGTACATGGAAATGCTCGAACGTGCGGTGAAGTCGATCCGCAAGGGCGAGCAGCCGAACCTCGACCAACCCCTGGGTGGCGGTCCGGAAGTCAACTTGCGGGTGCCGGCACTGATTCCCGAGGACTATCTGCCGGACGTCCACGCACGCCTGATTCTCTACAAGCGCATCGCCTCGGCCACCGACGAGGAAGGCCTGAAGGACCTGCAAGTGGAGATGATCGATCGCTTCGGCCTGTTGCCAGAGCCGACCAAGAACCTGATGCGCATCACCGCCCTGAAGTTGCAGGCCGAATTGCTGGGCATCAGAAAGGTCGACGGTGGTCCGCAAGATGGTCGCATCGAGTTCGCCGCGCAAACCCCGGTCGACCCGCTGACGCTGATCAAACTGATCCAGAGCCAGCCCAAACGCTACAAATTCGAAGGGGCCACGGTGTTTAAGTTCATGGTCCCGATGGAACGCCCGGAAGAGCGCTTTAATACTGTAGAGGCGCTGCTCGAGCGCCTCATCCCGAAAACTGCTTGAAGGACGCCGCATGCGCCTGTTTCGCTTACTGACCTTGATGATCTCCTTGGTCACTCCCACGGCGTTTGCCGCCGATCTGTATCAGGTTGAAATGATTCTGGTCCGTCAGAACGCTGTGCCGCCCATTGTCAGTCGCGCCGCACCGGAAGACTGGGCCGCCGGCGCGCAGCCCATCAGTCCCGACAGCCTGCGCACACCGAGCCTCAATGGCGAAGTGGCAAAACTCAGTGCCAGTACCGACTACACCGTGTTGCTGCACAAGGCCTGGCAACAAACGCTCGGCGAAGAAGCCACCAAAGTCGCGATCAGCGAGGGCAAGGAACAATTCGGTCAATTCCCGATCGAAGGCACGCTCAACCTGAAACTGGGACGTTTCACCGACGTCGACGCAGACTTCTGGATCAACCAGATCAACGCCGATGGCCTGGTCACCGCCAGTGAACGCCTGAAACAGGAAAGCCACACCAAGAACGGCCAGCTGAACTTCCTCGACAACGGCCACCTTGGCCTGCTGATCAAAATCACCTCGCTGACCATCCCCGCCCCTCGGCCAGCCCCCGAAGAAATTCCGGACTGATTGAGTCCCTATGTCCGCGACCCTGAGCAAACCCCTGGCACCCTCCTGGGTCAGCCGCTTCAAGGAGCAGAGCCTCGAACGCGGCCGCCGCTACGCACTGGAGAATCGCGTCAGGATAGTCGAGGCCGGCGACGCGACCATCATTGCCGCTTGCGAAGGCTCTGGCGGCAACGTTTATCGTCAGACCATTCGCCTGCGTGAGTCAGCCAAAGGCACCTTGCTGATGGTCGATGCCACCTGCTCTTGTCCGGTGCACACCAACTGCAAGCATTGTGCGGCGGTCTTGCTGCAGGTGCAGGAAACACTCGATTACCCCGCCGCCGCCAAGGACGCCGAGCTTCTGGAGAAACTGCAGGCCGTACTGGAAAACCGCAGTCCGAAAGCACCGCCACAAGTCCTGATAGATAACGTGCAACCTATGCCTCGCCTGTGGCTGGCGAGCATCGAGTTCAGTGCCTTCGAGCCACGCAATGGCAAGATGCAGCGCTATATCCAGCATCGCGCGGCGCTGTCCTTCAGCTATCTGGACGAGTACGTTTCCGGGCAGAAAAACGCCGACATCCTGATTCGCCAGGAAACACAGACACTTCGGATAAAGCGTCATCCGGACGTGGAACAGTCCTACCGGGAACAGCTGCGGATCCTCGGTTTCAAAGTCGCCACCCGCCAGAGCAAAGCCCTGCCGGAAAGTGCCGGCGAATTGTTCGAGATGGTCAATGACAGCGCCTGGCTGACCTTCACCCTCAATGAACTGCCGAAGCTGCGCACCCAGGGCTGGGAGCTGCAGATCAACGAAGACTTCGGTTTCGACCTGACCGCCGTGGACGACTGGTACGCCACCGTCGAACAGGCACCGGAACGTGACTGGTTTGATCTGGAGCTGGGCATCATCGTCAATGGCGAGCGGCTGAGCTTGCTGCCGATCCTGTTGAACCTGATGCGTTCCCACACCGAAATCCTCAACCCGGAACGCCTCGCCCGACGGCGCGACGATGAGTTGATCCTGGTGAACATTCCCAACCGGCCGAACTCCGAACAGGGCCCCTTGCAAGTCGCCCTGCCCTTCGGGCGCTTGAAGCCGGTGCTGGCCACCCTTGGCGAGTTCTACCTGCAAGAGCCTGGTGAAACCACACTACGCCTGAGCAAGGCCGACGCCACGCGCCTGAATCCGCTGGAAGACCTGCCGCTGCTATGGGAAGGCGGCGAACAGATTCGCACCTTTGCCCAACGCTTGCGAGACATCAAGGACTACACCACCACGGCACCGGACGGCTTGAATGCGACGCTGCGCCCCTACCAGCTGGAAGGCTTGAGCTGGATGCAGTCATTGCGACAACTGGAAGTCGGCGGGATCCTCGCGGACGACATGGGCCTGGGTAAAACCCTGCAAACTCTGGCGCATGTTCTTACGGAGAAAAACGCCGGACGACTCGACCGACCATGCATGGTGGTAATGCCTACCAGCCTGATCCCCAATTGGCTCGACGAAGCGGCGCATTTCACGCCACAACTCAAAGTGCTGGCGCTGTATGGCGCCAGCCGCAAAAAGCATTTCGACAACCTCGCCGATTACGACCTGATCCTGACCACCTACGCCTTGCTGCCCAAGGATGTCGAACGCCTGGCAGCTCAGCCATTACACATACTGGTACTGGACGAAGCGCAGTACATCAAGAATCCGAACAGCAAGGCGGCCCAGGCAGCGCGCGAACTGAATGCCCGTCAGCGCCTGTGCCTGAGCGGCACGCCACTGGAGAACCACCTGGGTGAACTGTGGTCGCTGTTTCATTTCCTGCTGCCAGGCTGGCTGGGTGACGTCAAAAGCTTCAACAGCGATTACCGCGTACCGATCGAAAAGCGCGCCAGCGAAGTCAGACTTCAGCACCTCAATGGTCGGATCAAACCCTTCCTGTTACGTCGCACCAAGGAACAGGTGGCGACCGAGTTGCCGCCGAAAACCGAGATCATCCACTGGGTCGAGCTCAACGAAGCCCAACGCGACGTTTATGAAACGATGCGCCTGGCCATGGACAAGAAGGTTCGCGACGAGATCACCCGCAAGGGCGTGGCGCGCAGCCAGATCATCATCCTTGAGGCGCTGCTGAAATTGCGGCAAGTGTGCTGCGATTTACGCCTGGTCAACGACGCCACCCTACCGGCGCGTGGCAGCACTTCGGGCAAACTCGACAGCCTGATGGAAATGCTCGAAGAGCTGTTTGAGGAAGGGCGGCGGATTTTGCTGTTCTCGCAATTCACTTCGATGCTGTCGTTGATCGAAGATGAGCTGAACAAACGCGGAGTGGCCTACGCCCTGTTGACCGGACAGACCCGTGATCGACGCACGCCAGTGAAGGACTTCCAGAGCGGCAAACGTCAGATATTTCTGATCAGCTTGAAGGCAGGCGGCGTGGGCCTGAACCTCACGGAAGCAGATACGGTGATTCATTACGATCCGTGGTGGAACCCTGCGACTGAAAATCAGGCGACCGACCGTGCCTATCGCATTGGTCAGGAGAAGCCAGTGTTCGTCTACAAGTTGATCGCGCGCGGCACGGTGGAAGAGAAGATTCAGCATCTGCAAAAAGAAAAATCCGACCTCGCGGCGGGCGTGCTGGATGGACGTCAGGCCGGGGACTGGAAACTGCAGAGCGATGATATCGAGGCGTTGTTCGCGCCGTTGCCGGATAAGCTGGAGAAGCGCTGAGAACGGCGGCGCCCGGTAGAACGCCATCGCGGGCAAGCCCGCTCCCACAGGTTCAGTGGTGTTCACAAAATTTGTGTTCGACGCGAACAGTGTGGGAGCGGGCTTGCCCGCGATGGAAGCGACTCGGTGCCAAGCCTGACTCAGCCCCTGAGCACCCGCGCCAGCGTCGACTTCACCTTGCCCATCCCGTCATGCAACGACTGCTCGATCTCGGCCATGGTGATCACCGCAGTCGACTTGCCTGCCGCCGGATTCACCACCAGCGCCAGACAGGCGTAATCCAGCTCCAGCTCACGAGCCAGGGCCGCTTCCGGCATTCCGGTCATGCCGACGATGTCGCAACCGTCACGCTCCAGGCGCGCGATCTCGGCAACGGTTTCCAGGCGCGGGCCCTGGGTACAGGCATACACGCCATGGCTGCTGTAACCGACGCCTTCAGCGGCCAGCGCCGCGATCAATTGCTGACGCAGCGGTTCGCTGTAGGGATAGCTGAAATCGATGTGCGTGACCTGCTCCAGATCATCGGCAAAGTAAGTGTGCTCGCGACCACTGGTGTAGTCGATCAACTGATGCGGCACGCAAAAATGCCCAGTGCCCATCGCCGCATGAATGCCACCCACCGCGTTCACCGCGAGAATCGCCTCGGCCCCGGCCTGTTTCAGCGCCCAGAGGTTGGCGCGGTAGTTCACCTGATGCGGCGGGAAACGGTGCGGGTGACCATGACGGGCAAGGAACAGCACTTCCTTGCCTGCGTACTCGCCGACCTGCACCTCGGCAGAGGGCGCGCCGTAAGGGGTGTCCACCGCTAATGACTGACGAATGCGCAGATCTTCGAGCTGGGTGAGGCCGGTACCACCGATAATCGCGTAAACCGTCATAACAAACCGCCCTTAATCGATCAATTGAGCTTCTTTGAGCGCGCCGACGGCAACCAGCCAACGCGGATCCTGACGGTATTCTGTGTTCGCAAACGACTGACCGCGCATTCGTGCGATGCGTGCGGACGGCTTGACTTTCAGGCGTTGCGCGGCGCTCAGGGCCAGCTCGGCGGCAGCGCGATCGTTGCACACCAGGCCCATGTCGCAACCGGCGGTCAAGGCCGCTTCAATGCGACTGGCGGCATCACCCACTACGTGGGCGCCGGCCATGGACAGGTCATCGCTGAAGATCACACCGTCGAATTGCAACTCACCGCGCAGAATGTCCTGCAACCAGCGCCGGGAGAAACCGGCAGGCTGGGAATCGACTTGAGGGTAGATGACATGCGCCGGCATGATCGCTGCCAGTTGTTTACTCAGCCTGGCGAACGGCACCAGGTCATTGGCGCGGATCTCGTCGAGACTGCGCTCGTCGTTCGGAATCGCCACGTGGGAATCGGCCTCGGCCCAACCGTGACCGGGAAAATGCTTGCCGGTGGCAGCCATGCCCGCGCTGTTCATGCCACGAATGAACGCACCGGCCAGCAGAGCCGCACGCGCCGGGTCGCCTTCGAACGAACGGGTACCGACCACCGCGCTGCGCTGGTAATCGAGGTCAAGTACCGGTGCGAAACTAAGATCCAGGCCAACAGCCAACACCTCAGTTGCCATGATCCAGCCGCACTGCTCGGCCAGGTACTCAGCATTCGGATTATCGGCAATGGCGCGCATCGCCGGCAGTCGCACGAAGCCCTGGCGCAGACGCTGCACACGCCCGCCTTCCTGATCCACCGCCAGCAACAGATCCGGACGAATGGCACGGATTGCGGCACTCAACTCACGGACCTGACGCGGATGCTCGATGTTGCGAGCGAAAATAATCAGGCCACCCACCTCGGGTTGGCGCAGCAATTGGCGATCTTCGGCCGTCAGCCAGGTACCGGCGACGTCCACCATCAACGAGCCTTGCAGGCCAGCAGTCATAGAGATTCCTTGATAACGAAAAATCCGGCTCGCACGAATTCGCCGCCATGGGCAGTGCCCGGCAGATCGGCGATATCGATAGGGAACGGATTCAGAACGAGAGTCGGCATGGGCGGCTAGCTTAGCGGATGTCAGCTGCCGCGCCCACCCGTGCGGGGTTAAACCTTGGCGGCAACCGCGGTCGACTTGCTACGCGGACGCAATTGAGCGCTGGCCATGGCCGTGTCGGTGACACCGGACTCGGCACGCATGCCCGCAGCCAGGAACGGCACCATCAGTCGCATGACTTGCTCAATGGAGGTATTCACCCCGAAGTCGGTTTCGGCAATGGCGCGCAAGGCCTTGATGCCGGACATGCTGAACGCAGCGGCGCCCAGCATGAAGTGCACACGCCAGAACAGTTCGATCGGCGGAATCCGTGGCGCGGCTTCGTTGACCAGCATCATGTAGCGGCGAAACACCTTGCCGTACATGTCTTCCAGATAACGACGCAAATGCCCCTGGCTCTGACTGAAAGCCAGACCCAGCAAACGCATGAAGATAGAAAGATCGTTGCCACTGCGCGGCTGGACCACCAGGGCCTGCTCGACGAGGATTTCCAGCAATTCCTCAAGTGTCGCCTTGTACTCCGGCTTGGCCTGACGACGCTCCAGCTCTTTGTCGAGACTGATGCAGAACGGCCCGAGAAACCGGGAGAAGACAGCCTGGATCAGTGCTTTTTTCGACCCGAAGTGGTAGTTCACCGCCGCCAGATTGACACCGGCCTTGCTGGTTATCAGACGCAACGAGGTTTCGGCGAAACCTTTTTCCGCGAACAACTGCTCGGCAGCATCAAGAATGCGTTCTACGGTTTCCGACTGGGCCATGACTACTCCGCCTGACAAACACTTGTTTGAAACATACGTTTCAGCCTGAGTATTGTCAAGTCTGGCAGTTCAATTTGGGAATGGTCAGTCAGACATTTAACCATACAACCGCAAAGCTTCAATCAGAAGGCTGATCGACCGTCTGGCGGCAGGCAAAAAAAGGGGCATTGCCAAGACCGTTTCACTGTATATAATCCCAGTCACTGTATAAAAAGACAGAGCGATCATTATGCTAAAGCTGACGCCACGCCAAGCAGAGATTCTGGCCTTCATCAAACGCTGCCTAGAAGACAACGGCTACCCGCCAACCCGCGCGGAAATCGCTCAGGAATTGGGTTTCAAATCACCCAATGCGGCAGAAGAACACCTCAAGGCGCTGGCCCGCAAGGGTGCCATCGAGATGACGCCCGGCGCCTCTCGCGGGATTCGCATTCCCGGTTTCGAGGCCAAGGCCGACGATTCCAGCCTGCCGATCATTGGCCGCGTTGCCGCTGGCGCGCCGATCCTCGCTCAACAGCACGTCGAGGAATCCTGCAACATTAATCCTTCGTTTTTCCATCCTCGCGCCGACTACCTCCTGCGGGTACATGGCATGAGCATGAAAGACGTCGGTATCTTCGATGGCGACCTGCTGGCGGTGCACACCACCCGTGAAGCCCGCAACGGCCAGATCGTGGTCGCTCGGATCGGCGACGAAGTGACCGTCAAGCGCTTCAAGCGTGACGGCAGCAAAGTCTGGCTGATCGCCGAAAACCCTGACTTCGCCCCTATCGAAGTAAACCTTAAAGATCAGGAACTGGTGATCGAAGGCTTGAGTGTCGGCGTCATTCGCCGCTAAAGGAGGCTTTATGCAGTTCCCACACACATCACAGCAAGCCCAACTGCCGTTGTTCGAGGCGTTCATGGCGCAGCCATTGGCGCCAATTCTGAAGGAAGTGGTCGAGTCGCCATGGAGCGCGGAACCCGAGGTCTTCAGTGAGTTGTCTCTGCGTGGTGCCGCCGGAAACTGCCTGAACCTTCTGGCACCAATCCTCAGGGAATTGAGCCAGGATCAGGATGCGCGCTGGCTGACGCTGATCGCCCCGCCCGCCAGTCTGACCCAGGCTTGGCTACGGGACGCCGGCCTCAATCGCGAACGTATTCTGTTGTTGCAGCCGCGCGGCACTCAGAGCGCTCAGCAACTGACCTGCGAAGCCCTTCGCCTGGGTCGAAGCCACACGGTTGTCAGCTGGCTCAATCCGCTGACCGCGAACTCGCGGCAACAGTTGATCAGCGCAGCCCGGACCG
This sequence comes from Pseudomonas moorei, assembly GCF_008801475.1. GTDB lineage: Bacteria > Pseudomonadota > Gammaproteobacteria > Pseudomonadales > Pseudomonadaceae > Aquipseudomonas > Aquipseudomonas moorei. Next base: position 363,160 of record NZ_VZPP01000006.1, read on the forward strand.
GGGACGCTCAAAGCCTGAATATTCGATTGGGTTGACTGACACATACTGCGCCTTGACCGGCGCAGGGCTTCTCCAGGGACAGAGAAGCTGATCTACAACTGGATACTGAAAATCCGACGGGCGGGATCAATGAAGGACCCGCGAGCCCTCTTCCTTATCGAACTCGCCTTCAACCAGGCGTCCTGCCATCTGCACACCAACGCTCAACATCGCCTTGGCGACTTCCACGTGCTGGCCTTGAAGGAACGCTTTGGCGTCCTCGGAGAAATCCAAAGTCACCAGAGAACCCTCGTCCTCAGCCCTGCGCAGCTCAATACGGCCGTCTGGTAACTCGACAATTTCTAGAAAGGACGTTGGCATAAAGGTCTGTTCTCCACGAAAGGCGGGGATTATATAGGCATCGGCCACACTCCGCTCGGGATCTTGACCAGATGTCATTGCACGGAGTTATCTTTTAGCAGTCGTCCTTGGGGCGGATAGCCTTTAAAGGTATCCACCAGTCGCTCAATTTCTCAGCACTCGTTCAAGCCATCACGAAAACGGATCGCCAGACTTTTAAGGTTCTGTCGCCAGCTCTCCAGCTCGTCGCGGCTCAACTCCTCAGGCACCTCTTCTTCATCCAGATTCACGGCCAGAATCAACGGCTGCGTCACGTCGCCCTTGGGTTTGTGCGGTGCGCGGGGTGGCTGGAACAATGCTTTATGAGCCGCCAGCAACTTGGCCAGCCAGGTTTCCGGGTTGTTGGCCAGTTCGATCATCTCGGCCAGCTCAGGAATGGCGATGGTTTCCAGGACTTCGCGAGTCAGCAACGTTTCGGCCCGTGATGCATTGGCCTGAGGCAAGCGATAGAAGCCAGCGATCTCGTGACACAACCCCAACAGCGCACCGTACAGGTGAAACAACGTCGACTCACGACCAGCCTGAATCAGCGCCAGAGAGTTCATTGCCCGCCCCTCTTCAGCTTTGGCGAGCGCCTCCAGGGACAGTCCGGCGAAATAAATCTTTTGATTGGTACGGGTATAGAGCTCGTGGGCCATGGCGGCAGTCTCCACAACGAAATAATTGCATCACGCAGGTCATGCAGGAGCGAGCTCGCGATGGTCGTCAACGATGACGCGGGCCTTCAGAATGCCCGCGCTACTCTCACGCTCATCGCGAACGCGCTCACTCCTGCAAGGTATTGCGATTTTACGCCTTCGCAGCCGGTCGCTTGTCCTCGACCTTCCACTTGCCACCGTCGTAGAACGCCTTCCAGCCAGTCGGCTTGCCGTCGACTTCTGTCTGCACGTACTGCTCTTTGGTCTTGCGGCTGTAACGGATCACTGCCGGGAGGCCGTCCGGATCTTTCTTCGGCGCTTCGCAGAGGAAATGATACTTCGGATCGATCTCATCCTTGTGCGGAATGATCTCCATGACCAATGGCGCACGAGTCTCACGGTTTTTCGGGAACTGGCTCGCCGCCAGGAACAGACCGGATGCACCGTCGCGCAGGATGTAGGTGTCGTTGACCTTTTCGCATTTCAGCTCAGGCATCTTCACCGGATCCATCTTTGGCGGCGCCGCATCACCACTCTTCAGCAGTTTGCGAGTGTTCTTGCACGTCGGGTTGGTGCAACCGAAGAACTTGCCGAAACGACCGGTCTTGAGTTGCATCTCGCTGCCGCACTTGTCGCACTCCAGGCTAGGACCTTCGTAGCCCTTGATGCGATAGTTGCCCTCTTCGATTTCGTAGCCATCGCAATCCGGGTTGTTACCGCAGATGTGCAGCTTGCGCTTCTCGTCGAGCAGATAAGCGTCCATCGCCGTACTGCAGATCGGGCAGCGATGCTTGCCGCGCAATACCAGGGATTCCGACTCACCCTCGTCGTCCGCAGCGATTTCATCGCCGGGCACCAGGTTGACGGTCGCCTTGCAGCGTTCTTTCGGTGGCAGGCTGTAGCCCGAGCAACCGAGGAATACTCCGGTCGATGCGGTACGAATCTGCATTGGGCGACCGCAGGTCGTGCACGGAATATCGGTCATCACCGGCTGGTTCGCCCGCATGCCGTTTTCCGCGCCTTCGGCCACTTCGAGTTTTTTCTTGAAGTCGCCGTAGAACTCGTCGAGCACGTTTTTCCAGTCGCGCTCGCCCTGGGCCACGTCATCGAGGTTCTCCTCCATGCCGGCAGTAAAGCCGTAGTCCATCAAGTTGGAGAAGCTTTCGGCCAGACGCTCGGTGACGATGTCACCCATCTTTTCCGAATAAAAACGACGGTTGTGCAGCGCCACGTAACCGCGGTCCTGGATGGTCGAAATGATCGCCGCATAGGTCGAAGGACGACCGATGCCGCGTTTTTCCATTTCCTTTACCAGGCTGGCTTCCGAGTAACGCGCTGGCGGCTTGGTGAAGTGCTGGGTCGGATCAAGCTTGATCAGCTTCATCGCGTCGCCCTGGGCCATGTCCGGCAGCACGTCATCATCACCTGGCTTGGCGATTTGCGGCATGACGCGGGTGTAACCGTCGAACTTGAGGATACGGCCCTTGGCGCGCAGCTCGAAGTCACCGGCGCCGACAGTGACCGTGGTCGACAGGTATTGGGCCGGCAGCATCTGGCAGGCGAGGAACTGGCGCCAGATCAGCTCGTAGAGGCGCTCGGCATCACGCTCCATGCCAGAGAGCTTGCTTGGCTCGGTGTTGGCGTCGGACGGACGAATCGCTTCGTGAGCCTCTTGGGCGCCTTCCTTGCTGCTATAGACGTTCGGTGTTTCCGGCAGGTACTTCTTGCCGAACTCGCCTTCAATATAAGTACGCGCCATCGCCACGGCGTCTGCCGAGAGGTTGGTGGAGTCGGTACGCATATACGTGATGTAGCCGGCTTCATACAGACGCTGGGCCATCATCATGGTTTTCTTCACGCCGAAGCCCAGGCGGTTGCTCGCGGCCTGCTGCAGGGTGGAAGTGATGAACGGGGCCGATGGCTTGCTGCTGGTCGGCTTGTCTTCGCGCTTGACGATGCTGTAGCTGGAAGCCTTGAGCTTCTCCAGCGCGGCCATGGCCTGGGCTTCGTTGAGCGGCTTGAAGGCTTCGCCCTTTTCGCGAGCGACGTCGAAACGCACGGTTGCACCCTTGGCGGTGCCGAGGTCAGCGTGAACCTCCCAATATTCTTCCGGAATGAACGCACGGATCTCACGCTCACGCTCGACCACCAGTTTCACGGCAACCGACTGCACACGACCGGCGGACAGGCCACGGGCAATCTTGGCCCACAGCAGCGGCGATACCATGTAACCCACCACGCGGTCGAGGAAACGACGCGCCTGCTGGGCGTTCACACGATCGATGTCCAGCTCGCCCGGCTGGGAAAAGGCTTCCTGAATCGCCTTCTTGGTAATTTCGTTGAACACCACGCGCTTGTAGCGGCTGTCGTCACCACCGATGGCTTCGCGCAGGTGCCAGGCAATGGCTTCCCCCTCGCGATCCAAGTCGGTTGCGAGGTAGATGGTGTCAGCATCCTTGGCGAGCCGGCGCAGCTCTTCGATGACCTTTTCCTTGCCTGGGAGGATCTCGTACTTGGCTTTCCAGCCATGATCGGGATCGACCCCCATGCGAGCGACCAGCTGCTTGCGCGCCTTTTCTTTCGGCGACAGTGCCGGCGCTTCACCCGCAACAGCCTTGCCGCGCTTGGCGGCTGGCTCTTTGCTGGCGCTAGCCGAACCGCTGGTGGGCAGGTCTCGGATATGGCCGATACTCGACTTCACCACGTATTGGTTACCCAGATACTTGTTGATGGTCTTGGCCTTAGCCGGGGATTCCACAATGACCAGCGATTTGCCCATGGATCAGAAAATTCCTGAATTCTAGAAGTGAAAGGCGTTGGCGCCTGACGCGGCACCGCTATATATAGTGGCTACAAGGTGAGGTCAAGCGCAGGGTTTTGCGCGCACTCAGCTTATGGCTTGGAAAAAACACTCGGTTCGGCTTGCACCAAAGCAAAGCGTGGCACCTGCTCGCCGTCAACTTCGACCGACTCCAGGAACATGCTCAAGGGACGCACCCAAAAGCCGTAATCGCCATACAGGGCTTGGTAGAAGACCACTTCTTCTTCGGTTTCCGAGTGCCGTGCAACACTGAATACACGGTACTGCGGACCTTTGTAATGTTGGTAGAGCCCAGGTTGTATCGGCATGCTTCGGCCCTCACTCAAATCTTTTCAAAATAAAAATAAAAATAAATCCGGAAAAACAAAAACCGGGGCACTTGGCCCCGGCTTCCGTCGACGAAACGCTTAAACGCGTTCGAAGACGGTGGAGATGCCTTGGCCGAGACCAATGCACATGGTCGCTACCCCGAAGGTACCGCCATTTTGCTTCATCACATTGAGCAAAGTGCCGGAGATACGCGCACCGGAGCAACCGAATGGGTGACCCAGGGCGATCGCGCCGCCGTGCAGGTTAACCTTCTCGTTCATCTTGTCGAGCACTTTCAGATCTTTCAGCACCGGCAGGGCCTGTGCGGCGAAAGCTTCGTTGAGCTCGAAGAAGTCGATATCGTTGATGCCAAGGCCCGCGCGCTTCAGTGCTTTCTGTGTGGCCGGTACTGGACCATAGCCCATGATCGCCGGGTCCACACCTGCCACTGCCATCGAACGAATCACCGCCATGGGCTGGATGCCCAGGTCCTGCGCACGCTGCGCCGACATCACGATCATGCACGAAGCACCATCGGTGATCTGCGACGAAGTACCCGCGGTCACGGTACCGCCCTTTGGATTGAAGGCGGGCTTGAGGGCCGCCAGGCTTTCCAGGGTGGTTTCCGGACGAATGGTTTCGTCGTAGTCGAACAGTTTCAGGAAACCGTTCTCGTCGTAGCCCTGCATCGGGATGATTTCGTCTTTGAACTTGCCTTCCACCGTCGCCTTGTGGGCGAGTTGGTGGGAGCGCAGGCCGAAAGCATCTTGCTGCTCGCGAGTGATGCCGTGCATTTTGCCCAGCATTTCAGCGGTCAGGCCCATCATGCCCGAGGCTTTCGCCGCGTACAGGGACATGTGCGGGTTCGGATCGACACCGTGCATCATGCTCACGTGACCCATATGCTCGACGCCGCCAACGACGAATACGTCACCATTGCCGGTCATGATCGCTTGCGCGGCAGTGTGCAGCGCACTCATCGACGAGCCACACAGACGGCTGACCGTCTGACCGGCCGAGGTGTGCGGGATCTGGGTCATCAGCGACGCCATGCGGGCGATGTTCCAGCCCTGTTCCAGGGTCTGGTTTACACAGCCCCAGATCACGTCTTCGACTTCGCTCGGGTCGACCTTGACGTTGCGTTCCAGCAGTTTGCTGATCAGGTGCGCCGACATGTCTTCGGCGCGGGTATTGCGGTGCATGCCGCCCTTGGAGCGGCCCATCGGAGTACGACCGAAGTCGACAATCACGACGTCTCTAGGATTCAAGCTCATAAGTTCACTCTCACTCTAGTTGGGGGCGCTTAACCGAAGAAGCTCTGGCCGTTTTTGGCCATTTCGCGCAGCTTCGCGGTCGGGTGGTACAGCGCGCCCAAATCAGCGTACTGGTCAGCCAGGGCAACGAACTCTGCAACACCGATCGAGTCGATGTAGCGCAGCGCACCGCCACGGAATGGAGGGAAACCAATACCGTAGACCAGACCCATGTCGGCTTCGGCAGCGGTTTCAACAATGCCGTCTTCCAGGCAACGCACGGTTTCCAGGCACAGCGGGATCATCATCCAGTTGATGATGTCTTCGTCAGTGACTTCGCGCTGTTCAAACACGATTGGCTTGAGCACTTCCAGGACCGACGGATCGGCCACCTTCTTCTGCTTGCCCTTCTTGTCGGTCTCGTAGGCGTAGAAGCCCTTGCCGTTCTTCTGGCCCAGGCGCTTGGCTTCGTAAAGCACGTCAACGGCCGAACGACGGTCGTCTTTCATGCGATCAGGGAAACCTTCGGCCATCACGTCACGGCCGTGGTGGCCGGTGTCGATGCCGACCACGTCCATCAGGTAGGCCGGGCCCATGGGCCAGCCGAATTTTTCCATCACCTTGTCGATACGGACGAAGTCCACACCGGCGCTGACCAGCTTGGCGAAACCGCCGAAGTACGGGAACAGAACGCGGTTGACCAGGAAGCCCGGGCAGTCGTTGACCACAATCGGGTTCTTGCCCATTTTCTTGGCGTAGGCAACGGTGGTGGCAACGGCCAGCTCGCTGGACTTCTCGCCACGGATCACTTCGACCAGCGGCATCATGTGCACCGGATTGAAGAAGTGCATGCCGACGAAGTTTTCCGGACGCTTGAGGGCCTTGGCCAACAGGCTGATGGAAATGGTCGAGGTGTTCGAGGCGAGGATGGTGTCCTCTTTGACCTGGTCTTCGACTTCGGCCAGAACGGCTTGCTTGACCTTCGGGTTCTCGACGACCGCTTCAACCACCAGGTCAACGTGACCGAAGTCACCGTAGGACAGGGTCGGACGAATGCAGTTGAGCACTTCAGCCATTTTCGCGGCGGTCATGCGGCCTTTCTCAACGCGGCCCACCAGCAGCTTGGCAGCTTCGGCCAGCCCCTGCTCGATACCGTGCTCGTTGATGTCCTTCATCAGGATCGGCGTGCCTTTGGAAGCCGACTGATAGGCGATACCGCCACCCATGATGCCGGCGCCGAGAACGGCAGCCTGCTTCACGTCCTTGGCGATTTCGTCGTAGGCCTTGGCCTTTTTCTTCAGCTCCTGATCATTCAGGAACAGGCCGATCAAGCTCTGCGCAGCAGAGGTCTTGGCCAGCTTCACGAAACCGGCGGCTTCGACTTCCAGCGCCTTGTCGCGACCGAAGTTCGCGGCTTTCTGGATGGTCTTGATCGCTTCGACCGGCGCCGGGTAGTTCGGGCCAGCCTGACCGGCCACGAAACCTTTGGCGGTTTCGAAAGCCATCATTTGCTCGATCGCGTTCAGCTTCAGTTTTTCCAGCTTCGGCTGACGCTTGGCCTTGTAATCGAACTCGCCGGAAATAGCGCGCTTGATCAGTTCCAGCGCAGCTTCCTGCAGCTTTTCAGGAGCCACCACGGCATCGACGGCGCCGACTTTCAGCGCGTCTTCCGGGCGGTTTTCCTTGCCGGCGGCAATCCATTCGATGGCGTTGTCGGCACCGATCAGGCGCGGCAGACGCACGGTACCGCCGAAGCCCGGGTAGATACCCAGCTTGACTTCCGGCAGACCGATCTTGGCCTTGGTGGACATGACGCGGTAGTCCGCTGCCAGACACATTTCCAGACCGCCACCCAGAGCGATGCCATTGATCGCGGCGACTGTCGGGACGTTGAGGTCTTCGAAATCGCTGAAAATCTTGTTGGCTTCGAGGTTGCCAGCAACAAGCTCTGCATCCGGCAGCTTGAAGTTGTCGACAAATTCGGTGATGTCGGCGCCGACGATGAAGACGTCCTTGCCACTGCTGACGATCACACCCTTGATCGAAGCATCTGCCTTGATGGTGTCTACGGCCTGACGCAGTTCGTTCAGGGTTAGACGGTTGAACTTGTTGACGGACTCACCCTTGAGGTCGAACTTCAGTTCGACGATGCCACTTTCAAGAGCCTTAACCGTGATGGCTTTACCTTCGTAAATCATCAACTGATCTCCACGATATGGAAGCTGAACAGTACACGTCGGACGCAGGCGAATGGCTCGGCAGGGACGTTAAACGTCGATGCTACGCCGATTCACCCGACACACCCGCCAACGCGATAGTCGGGATTCTGTAGGAGCGGTCTGAAATACAAACGCTCAATTCATACGCCCGTTTGATTTGGGTACGTCACCTTCACGGAATTTCCGACAATTGTCAATCGCCCGAAACAGGGGTTGAAACGCGACTTTCCGGTCATTTCCGTACTGCGAAGACCTTCAACACGCCAAGGCATGTGAAGTCATTCATAGGATCAATCATTAGAAAAGTCGCCCTAATTCCCGGCAGCCCGTGTTTAACGAGCTACGCTGGCGGAATCTCAGGGAAAAATGTGCACGCTTTTGGCGAATGCCCAGCGTAAGATCAGCCCACAGCGAATTACCGGCCTGCCTGGCCAACCCCGCCCGATGATGTTGTCGGGCTTTTTATTGCCTGCATAAAAACCTGTGGGAGCTGGGCTGCCAGCGATGGACGTCAACGATGACGCTTGAAACCTGACACCCCGTGGCGCTCTCAGATTCATCGCGAGCAGGCTCGCTCCTACAGGGGGATGCGATTCAGGCGAGGGCTTTGAGGGTAGCGTCGATGTGCTGCAAGACCTCGGCTTCGCCCTTCTCGCCCCAATAAAGAGCAATCATTTGTTTGTCGGCCTCGACCTTGTAGACATTGTCCGGCAACTTTTCGAAATGATTGAGCAGCGATCGATCTTCACAGACCTCCTGCCACTGATTCACCCACACGCCCGGTGTTTTTTGCCAGAAACTCCAGCACGCCGGTTGACTGCCCCGTCGTGGTCGGTGGTACTGCGCACAGGGATTTGGCGGCTCCTGGCCGAGCCAGTGCGGCCACTCCTGCGGCGCCAACTGCATGGCCAGGCCGATGCGCCGCGCCTCCATGCGCAGGGCCATACGCCCGCTCTGGTGTCGCGACGGTCGCAACCAGGCCAGCGGACTGAGAACCACCAGCAGGATTGACACCACTATCCAGACCGTCATATCTGTACTCCCGATTCTTGATGAGCGTATTCAGTCACTTTGAAACCAATACGTTTGAAACCAGCCATACTTACCAATATCGCAATCCTCAGGAGGAGCACCTCATGCCCTACAACCACATTCTGGTCGCTGTAGATCTAACCGAAGAGTGCGACCCTGTAATCCACCGCGCTCGCGAACTGGCGGTGAGCAACGGTGCGAAATTGTCCCTGGTGCACATTGTCGAGCCGATGGCCATGGCCTTTGGCGGTGACGTGCCGATGGACCTGTCACAACTGCAACAACAGCAGTTCGACCAGGCCAAAGAGCGCCTTGACCGGTTGATCTTGAAATATCCGGAGCTGTCCAGGGAGTACAGCCACCTGACCTACGGCCAGCCACGCCAGGAAATTCACCACCTGGCCAAAGAGCAAGGGTGCGACATGATCGTGGTCGGCAGTCACGGGCGACACGGCCTGGCACTGCTGCTGGGCTCCACCGCCAACGACGTACTGCACGGAGCACCTTGCGATGTGCTGGCGGTGCGCCTGCAAACAAAAAGCTGATAGCCCCCCCTGTAAGAGCGAGCTCGCTCGCGATGGTCGTCAATGATATCTCGCAACGCCTGACGCCCCGCGAAACTCCCGGATTCATCGCGAGCACGCTCGCTCCTACAGAGAGTTGACCGTATTCCATATGAAAAGCCCGGCGTTCATGCGAATGAAGCCGGGCTTTTTCATGGCAGGATCAATCAGGCGTCCAGCTCGGCCCAACGCTCGACCATCACGTCGAGTTCAGCCTGCAATTGCGCCAGTTGAGCGATCACCGCAGCGGTCTCGGCAGCCGGGCGCAAATAGAAACCAGCATCGGCCATTTGCGCCTCAACACTAGCGATCTGCTGCTCCATCGCTTCAATCTGCCCAGGCAGCGCCTCCAGCTCACGCTGCAATTTGTAGCTGAGCTTCTTCTTCGCCACAGGCGCTTCAACGGCTGCCGCAACCGGCGCAGGCTCGGCCTTGACCACCGCGGAGTTCAGGTCGGCCTTGCCGGACTTGCTCTCGGTCACGCCCAACAGGCGCGGAGAGCCGCCCTGGCGCAGCCAGTCCTGATAACCACCGACGTATTCGCGAACCTTGCCCTCACCTTCAAAGACCAGGGTGCTGGTGACCACGTTATCGAGGAACGCCCGGTCGTGGCTGACCATCAGCACGGTGCCGTTGAAGGTCAGCAATACCTCTTCCAGCAGCTCGAGGGTTTCAACGTCGAGATCGTTGGTTGGTTCGTCGAGCACCAGCAGGTTCGCCGGTTTGCTGAACAGCTTGGCCAGCAACAGTCGGGCACGCTCACCACCGGACAGCGCCTTGACCGGCGTGCGGGCACGCTGCGGGCTGAACAGGAAGTCGCCGAGGTAGCTCAGGACGTGGCGGCTCTGGCCGTCGATATCGATGAAGTCGCGGCCTTCGGCGACGTTATCGATCACGGTTTTTTCCAGATCCAGCTGGTGACGCAACTGGTCGAAGTACGCCACATCAATGCGCGTGCCCTCTTCCACCTTGCCGCTGGTGGGCTGCAGACCGCTGAGCATCAGCTTCAGCAACGTGGTCTTGCCGGTACCGTTGGCGCCGAGCAAGCCGATACGGTCGCCGCGCTGCAGGACCATGGAGAAATCCTTGATCAGGAACGGGCCACCCGGGTGAGCGAAACTCACGTTCTCGAGGACCATCACCTGCTTGCCGGACTTGTCAGCGGTATCGAGCTGAATATTGGCCTTACCGGTACGCTCGCGACGTTCGCTGCGCTCAACGCGCAAAGCCTTGAGGGCACGTACTCGGCCTTCGTTACGGGTGCGGCGAGCCTTGATGCCCTGGCGGATCCAGACTTCTTCCTGGGCCAGTTTTTTGTCGAACAGCGCGTTGGCGGTCGCTTCGGCAGCGAGTTCGGCTTCTTTATGCACCAGAAAGCTGGCGTAGTCGCCGTTCCAGTCGATCAAGCCACCGCGATCCAGTTCGAGGATGCGGGTCGCGAGGTTTTGCAGGAAAGAACGGTCGTGCGTGATGAACAGCACGGCGCCCTGGAAATCCTTCAGCGCTTCTTCGAGCCAGGCAATCGCACCGATGTCCAGGTGGTTGGTCGGTTCGTCGAGCAGCAGCAGGTCGGGTTCGGATACCAGCGCCTGGGCCAGCAGCACGCGACGACGCCAGCCGCCGGACAACTCGGCGAGGGTCTTGTCGGCGGGCAATTGCAGACGGCTCAGGGTGCTGTCGACCAGGGTCTGCAGACGCCAGCCATCGCGAGCTTCGAGATCGTGCTGGACGTGCATCAGCTTGTCCAGGTCAGCGTCGGTGACGATGTTCTGGCTCAGGTGGTGATATTCGGCGAGCAGTGCGCCGACGCCGTCCAGGCCTTCGGCGACCACGTCGAACACGGTCCGCTCGTCGGCTACCGGCAATTCTTGCGGCAATTCGCCGATCTTGAGCCCAGGTGTGCGCCAAACGGAGCCGTCATCGGGCTTCTGGTCGCCCTTGACGAGCTTCATCATGCTGGACTTGCCAGTGCCATTGCGGCCGATGATGCACACCCGCTCTCCACGGGCGATCTGCCAGGACACCTTGTCCAACAACGGCATAGCGCCGAAAGCAAGGGACACATCGCTGAATTTGAGCAGGGTCATGAGCTTCTCCAAAAACCGGGCGCGCAGTCTACCTGACTTGAGGCTTCAGAAGGCCGGCAATTTCACTGTCGAAGCACTCTGCACAACAAATGTTGCGAACTTATTCAGACAGGCCGGCAAAGCTTTCGTCCCCTGCTGGCAAAAGGCTAAGCTACAGTTAATAAAGTGTTGCCTTCGTCAGCACTTGTCATGATTTCTCTGTTCGGACGTCTCATGCGCAGTCGCATTTTCAAGCTTTTTTCATGTCTTTTACTCTCTGCCGCTGCCGTTAACTCCGCCCAGGCGGTGGACCTGTCTACCCAACGCCAGTATTACGATGAAGCCAAGCGCGCCCTGGCCAAAGGCGATAGCGGCCCTTATTTCCGCTACAGCCAGGCCCTGAGCGATTACCCGCTAGAGCCCTACCTCGCGTACGACGAACTGACCGCGCGTCTGAAAACCGCGAGCAATACCGAAATTGAAAAATTCCTTGCCGAACATGGCGACCTGCCACAAGCCAACTGGATGAAATTGCGCTGGCTGCGCTGGATGGCTGATCGCGGCGATTGGGAGACGTTCGTCAAATATTACGACCCCAAGATGAACTTCACCGAACTGGACTGCCTGAATGCGCAGTATCAGATCAGCCACAACCTAAAGTCCGAAGGTTACGCCAACACCAACAAACTCTGGCTGACTGGCAAATCCCAACCGGCCGCCTGCGATGCACTGTTTGGCATGTGGGCCGCCGAAGGCCAATTGACCGAGCAAAAACGCTGGGAGCGCGCCAAGCTTGCCGCCCAGGCGCGCAACTATCCGCTGGCCAACAGCCTGGTCAACAGCCTGACCGCCCTCGCCCCTCGCGGTCGCCTGCTGATCGATGTGGCGCAAAAACCCGAGTTGCTCAACCAGCCGTCACGCTTCACCCCGGCTGACGAGCCGATGTCCGATATTGTCAGCCTCGGTCTGCGGCGCCTGGCGCGGGAGGACCCGGACAAGGCCATGGATCTGCTCGACGGCTATGCCAGCAGCATGCACTTTTCCCGGGACGAAAAAGTGGCGATCGCCCGGGAAATCGGCCTGACGCTCGCGCGCCGCTTCGACAGCCGCGCGCTGGACGTCATGACCAAGTACGACCCGGAACTGCGTGACAACACGGTGTCCGAATGGCGCCTGCGCCTGTTGTTGCGCCTGGCTCGCTGGGAAGACGCCTATGAACTGACTCGCCGCCTGCCGCAAGACCTGGCCACCACCAACCGCTGGCGCTATTGGCAAGCCCGCAGCCTCGAACTGGCGCAGCCGCAAAACCCTGAGGCGCAGACGCTCTATAAAAACCTCGCTCGCGAACGCGATTTCTATGGTTTCCTCGCAGCCGATCGTTCGCAGTCACCCTATTCGCTGGTTAACAAACCCTTGGTGCTGAGCCAGGCGACAATCAATAGAGTGCGCAACACTCCCGGTATTCGTCGCGCCCTGGAGTTTCACGCCCGCGGACAGATCGTCGACGGTCGCCGCGAGTGGTACTACGTCAGCCGCCACTTCAGTCGAGAGGAAATGGTTGCCCAGGCAAAACTGGCCTACGACCTGAAATGGTATTTCCCGGCGATTCGTACGATCAGTCAGGCGCAGTATTGGGACGACCTGGACATCCGCTTCCCGATGGCTCACCGAGAAACCCTGGTCCGTGAAGCCAGAAACCGTGGCCTGCATTCGAGCTGGGTATTTGCCATCACCCGCCAGGAAAGCGCCTTCATGGACGACGCCCGCTCCGGCGTCGGTGCGTCAGGCTTGATGCAACTGATGCCCGTGACCGCCAAGGAAACCGCGCGCAAGTTCAGCATTCCCTATGCCTCGCCGCAGCAGCTGTTGGAGCCGGACAAGAACATCCAGCTCGGTGCCGCATACCTGAGCCAGGTCCACAGTCAGTTCAACGGCAACCGCGTCCTCGCCTCCGCTGCCTACAACGCCGGCCCCGGCCGTGTTCGCCAGTGGCTGCGCGGCGCCGACCACCTGAGTTTCGACGTGTGGGTGGAAAGCATCCCGTTCGACGAAACCCGTCAGTACGTACAGAACGTGCTGTCTTACTCGGTAATCTACGGCCAGAAACTCAATTCACCGCAACCGCTGGTGGATTGGCATGAGCGGTATTTCGACGATCAATGATCGTGCGGGAGCCGGCTTGCTAACAAATGGCGCAACGCGGTGCACCTGCACCGCTTTCGCTGGCAAGCCAGCGCCTACAGGTCGGCGAGAACCTTGCCATCACTGAACTGCAACGCCGCCAATCTTGCATACAGCGCATTAGTGGCAATCAGCTCCTGATGCGTCCCTACCGCCACCAGTTTTCCCTGATCCATCACAGCGATCCGGTCGGCATTTTTCACCGTGGCCAAGCGGTGGGCGATCACCAGGGTCGTGCGGTTTTTCATCAGGCTCGGCAGAGCTTGCTGGATCAGGTGTTCGCTTTGGGCATCTAGCGCGCTGGTGGCTTCATCCAGCAACAGGATTGGAGCATCCACCAGTAGCGCCCGGGCAATGGCCAGGCGCTGGCGCTGACCACCGGACAAACCCAGGCCGCCGTCACCCAAGTGAGTCTGATAACCGTTGGGCATGGCTTCGATAAAATCGTGGGCATAGGCAATTTTCGCTGCCTCCTGAACCTCCGTCAGCGTCGCCGTTGGCTTGCCATAGCGGATGTTCTCCTCGATGCTGCCGAAAAACAGCGCCGGGGTTTGCGAAACGAGGGCAAAGCAGCGACGCAGGTCCAGAGGATCGAGACAGGTCAGCGGCACGCCATCGAGCAGAAGGCGCCCTTCAGCAGGATCGTAAAAGCGCAGCAGCAGGTCATACACCGTCGACTTCCCGGCCCCGGACGGCCCGACCAGGGCCAGGGTTTCGCCGGCCTTGACGGTCAGACTCAAGCCATCAACGGCATAGCTTTCCGGACGTGACGGGTAGGAAAAACGTACGTCTTGCAGCTCCAGATCACCCCTTACCCGCTCGGGTAAGGTCGCGAGCCCCGTGCTCGGAGGCTGGATGATGTTTTCCGAACGCAGCAACTCGGCAATCCGCTCGGCTGCGCCGGCCGCGCGCTGCAATTCGCCAATCACTTCGCTCAGGGTGCCGAATGCACTGCCGACGATCAGGCTATAAAAGACAAACGCCGCCAGCTCACCGGCAGAAATACGACCGGCTATCACGTCCATGCCGCCGACCCACAGCATGACGCCGACTGCACCCAGCACCAGCACGATCACCAAGGTGATCAACCAGGCCCGCTGGAAAATACGCTTGCGCGCAGTGTTGAACGCCTCTTCCACGGTCAGGGCAAAACGCCGCTCGTCCTGGGCCTGGTGGTTGTAGGCCTGCACGGTCTTGATCTGGCCCAGGGTTTCGGAGACATAACTGCCGATATCGGCAATCCGATCCTGGCTCAGGCGCGACAGGTTTCGCACCCGGCGACCGAAAATCAGGATAGGCGCAACCACCAGTGGCAGTGCAACCACAACGATGCTGGTGAGCTTGGGATTGGTCACAAATAACAAGACGATCCCGCCGATCACCATCAACAGATTGCGCAAAAATAGTGACAAGGAAGAGCCGATTACCGATTGCAGCAAGGTGGTATCGGCGGTCAACCGTGACTGGATTTCAGAGCTGCGGTTGTTTTCGTAGAACCCGGGATGCAAGTAGATCAGGTGGTTGAACACCTGCCGACGAATGTCGGCGACACAGCGCTCGCCAATCCACGACACCAGGTAAAAACGCGCAAAGGTACCCACCGCCAGGCCGACCACCAACAGCATGAACAGACCGATCGATTGGTTGAGCAAGTGCGGGGACTGGGTCATGAAGCCCTGATCCACCAGCAGACGGATACCCTGCCCCATGGATAAAGTGATGCCTGCCGTGACGATCAGCGCCAGCAAGGCGCCGAACGCCTGCCAGCGATAAGGCGCGATGAAATGGCTGGCCAGACGTATCGCACGGCGGTGACGAACAGAGAGCATTGGCATCATCCACAAGGGAGCAGTGATTAAGGTCGGCCTAGACCGCTGAACGGGGCGGAACTCGGTAAATCATAATGAGTCAGGTTAATTATGACCGCCCCTGCTAGATGCTAGACACTATTGGTCTAAAGTCCGGGTGGCAACATCGCGCTATTTCTGGTGGACTGGTGCTGCCGCCATACAGAGATCGCAGGGAGTTGTCACAGCCTGGTCACTTGGCGGTTCTAAAGTAGGCACACAACCTGATGAGGAGACAGGCCATGTCCTTGCAAGACAGCAGAGATGACAAGATTCAAGTGATCCGCACACAGCCCGACCAGTCTCTGGGTTGCTCCATAATCGATGCAGATGGCCGCGAAGTACCGATCACTGAAGACATGATCCAGACCGCGTGCCGTGAACTGGAACAGCGATTGGTCAAGCCTGCCGAACAAAAGTGATATAGCCACCGTCTTCTTGACCCGGCCCCTGTTGGCCGGGTTTTTTATGCTGTTTTTTTGAGGGTGCTGCGCCCCCACGGATTCAATGCGATGCCAATGTTTCCGCATGACCTGTAGGAGCGCGGCCTGCCCGCGATAGGGCCAACGTGGTTATCAGACAGCCGACGCGCCCAACGCCGCCACGATCTGCCGCAATGCCGGCGAATCTCCTTCAATGCGCACCTTCAATCCGTCGATCTCACGGCGCGAAGGATAGTTTTTGCGCAAAGCATCGAACGCTGCCCGCTGCTCGCTCACGCTGCCTACAAGACTGCGGCGGAAATCCGCGTCATCACGGCGCGGGTCGTACACCCCGCGGCACAACATCGCCAGTGCCCAGGCCGGATCGCTTTCAGCGGTCAAGGTCGCTGCGGACAACCATGGCGCCGGCAGCAAATCGTTCAGGCTGACCTCGGCCGATTGTCCGAGAAAATCGCAATACGCCTGGTAGATCTGCGCTGTTCCGCGTTGTTTGCCATCCAGGCTGTAGCCGGCAATGTGCGGCGTGGCCAGCACACAGAGTTCGGCGAGTGCCACATCCACTTCCGGCTCTCCCTCCCAGACATCGAGCACCGCTTGCAGGTCTTCACGCTGCAACAGCACCTGGCGCAGGGCGCTGTTATCCACCACCGGGCCACGGCTGGCATTGATCAGCCAGGTGCCGGGATTGAGTTGGTTCAGGTGCTTTTGATCGAACAAATGCCAGGTCGAATGCGCGCCCTGCTTGGTCAACGGCGTGTGCAGGCTGATGACATCGCACTGTTCGATGATCTGCTCCAGGCTGACGTAGTCCCCCCCTTCGGCGGCCTGGCGCGGCGGGTCGCAGACCAGTACCTTCCAGCCCAGCCCTTGCAGGACCTTGATCAGGCGCCCACCCACTTCACCGGCCCCCACCACCCCGTAAGTACGCTGGGTCAGGTCGACGCCTTCG
The DNA here is from genome assembly GCF_008801475.1 of Pseudomonas moorei. Taxonomy (GTDB): domain Bacteria; phylum Pseudomonadota; class Gammaproteobacteria; order Pseudomonadales; family Pseudomonadaceae; genus Aquipseudomonas; species Aquipseudomonas moorei. The sequence continues at coordinate 379,880 of NZ_VZPP01000006.1, forward strand.
ATTTCAGCCAGGGTCAGGAGACTGCCGAGCACGTAGTCGACCACGCCACGGGCATTGCAGCCCGGCGCACTGGACCACGTGATCCCGGCCTGTTGAAAGTAATTGAGATCCAGATGATCGGTGCCAATGGTGCAGGTGCCGACAAAACGCACCTTGCTGCCTTCAAGCAACGCGCGGTTGACATTGGTCACCGAGCGCACCAACAGCACATCGGCCTGTTCGACGGTAGCGCGGTCGATGGAACGCCCTGGCACCCGGCGGATTTCACCGAAACTTGCAAAGAAGGCATCGAGCAGGGGGATATTTTCGTCGGCAACAATCAGCATGGCAGGCTCCTTAGGCGGATCGGCAGTGTAGGCGTAGATGCGGGTGGTGGGCCAGTGTGCATTGCGCATGCTGGATAGGAAGGACTGCAGATTCCTGCGGCGTTGCGGATTCATTCAAGAGGTCGATTACAAATCCCCAACACGGGTCTTTTCCTGACCGCTGCGTCAATGCGTAGAATGCGCGTCTGCGCATCAATACCTTCTGGACGTTTTGCCCTTGAACTCTGTGACTGACCGCTCCACCGCCAAGCCCCTCAATCGCCCGGCCCGGGTTCGCCTCGAGCTGAAAAACCTGCTCGCCCTGGCGCTGCCGATCATGATCGCGCAACTGGCGACCACGGCCATGGGGTTCGTCGATGCGGTGATGGCCGGCCGGGTTGGGCCACGTGATCTGGCTGCCGTGGCATTGGGTAATTCGATCTGGGTGCCGGTGTTCCTGCTGATGACCGGCACCTTGCTGGCGACCACACCGAAAGTCGCTCAACGTTTCGGCGCCGGCACCCACAGCGAAATCGGTCCGATCGTGCGTCAGGCGCTGTGGCTGGCATTGGTGGTCGGGTTAATGGCGACCGGCATTCTGTTCAGTGCCGAACCGATTTTGCGTGTCATGAAGGTCGACCCCGAACTGATTGGCCCGTGCATGCAGTATCTGCACGGCATCGCCAGTGGCCTACCCGCTGTTGCCTTCTACCATGTGCTGCGCTGCTTCAGTGATGGCCTGGGCCGTACCCGGCCGGCGATGGTGCTGGGCCTGTGCGGGCTGGCGCTGAATATTCCGCTGAACTACATCTTCATTTATGGCCACCTCGGTGTCCCGGCCATGGGCGGCGTCGGCTGCGGCTGGGCCACGGCGATCGTGATGTGGGTCATGGCGCTGGGCATGGCCGGTTGGGAGCGCTGGGCGCCGGCGTACCAATCGAGTGAATTGTTCGGCCGTTTCGACTGGCCACAATGGTCGGTGATCAAGCACTTGCTGGGCATCGGCCTGCCCATCGGCATCGCGGTATTTGCCGAGTCGAGCATCTTTGCCGTCATCGCCCTGCTGATCGGCAGCCTCGGCGCCACCGTGGTCGCCGGGCATCAGATTGCCCTGAACTTCAGCTCGCTGGTGTTCATGATCCCCTACTCCCTCGGCATGGCAGTGACCGTGCGGGTCGGCCAGGCGTTGGGCCGCCAGGAGCCGCGCGAAGCACGCTTCGCTGCCGGGGTCGGCATGGGCACAGCCCTGGCCTACGCCTGTTTGTCGGCGAGCATGATGCTGTTACTGCGCGAGCACATCGCGACGATCTACACCGCTGACCCGACGGTGATCAAAGTGGCGGCGATGCTGATTGTCTACTCGGCACTGTTCCAGTTTTCCGATGCGATCCAGGTAACGGCAGCCGGCGCGTTGCGCGGCTATCAGGACACACGGGTGACGATGATCCTGACGCTGTTCGCTTACTGGGGCATTGGCTTGCCGGTGGGTTACGCCTTGGGCCTGACCGATTGGTTCGGCGCACCGAGTGGCCCGAGCGGGCTGTGGCAGGGTTTGATCGTGGGCCTGAGCTGCGCGGCGCTGATGCTGTCAATCCGCCTGACACGCAGTGCGCGCAAGCGGATTCGTATCAGTCATTCGATGGGTTGACCCTACGGCTTAGGAGCGGGCTGGCTCCGGGCGGCGTTTCGACGATGGACCCCAGGGCACCGCGCTTATCCAGCAAACGCGCGTCATCGTTAACGTCCATCGCGAGCCAGCTCGCTCCTACAGGGGTGAGCGTCGGTTATTCGGACTTCTTGCGGATCCAGTAGAGGTAGGTGCCCGCCTCTTCCTGCTGACCGACCAGTTCATGATCGAGAAATACGCAGAACTTGGGGATGTCGCGCCGGGTCGACGGATCGGTGGCGATCACCTTCAGCAGACCGCCAGGCGCCAGGTCACGGATGTGCTGGTGCAGCATCATGACCGGCTCCGGGCAATTGAGGCCGGTGGCATCCAGGGTGCCGTCAACCGGCGTATTGATCATTTCACTCATGATTTGCTCCTGAAACGTGCCGGCATTGTCGCGCATTGCCGGGTGTTCGGTCATCTGTGGCATTACGCCTCACCCTGTGGGAGCGGGCTTGCCCGCTCCCACAAGTTTTATCTGATCAGCGGGCCTTGGGTTTCTTCACATCCAGTCGACGCAAATGGCAGGTCACTTCTTCACGGTCGTGATACAGCTGTTTGCAGCCAATCTCGACCTTGATGCCCCGCGCCTTGAAGCCATCGGCAATCCGTTCCAGCAGACGTTTCACTTCGGCGTAACGCTGTTTCATCGGCAACTTGAGGTTGACCACCGCTTCGCGGCAATGCCCCTCGCCAATCCATTCTTCGAGCATCGCGGCGTTGCGTGCAGGTTTCTCGACGATGTCGCACACCATCCAGTCCACCGGTTGCTTGGGCTTGAATGTGAAACCGTCGGCCATCAGATGTTGCACCAATCCGGTGTCCATCAGGCTTTCGGCCATCGGGCCGTTGTCGATGGCGGTCACCAGCATGCCGCGATTGACCAGTTGCCAGGTCCAGCCACCGGGCGCGGCGCCCAGATCGACGCCGGTCATGTCGCCGTGCAGGCGCTCGTCCCACTGATCGCGCGGGATGAAATGGTGCCACGCCTCTTCCAGCTTCAGCGTCGAACGGCTTGGCGCCTCGCGGGGGAATTTCAAACGTGGAATGCCCATCGGCCACATCGCCGAGTTGTTCGCCTCTGCCAGCCCCATGAACACTTCGCGGCCGCTTTTGAAGGTCAGCAACAGACGCGGCTTGTGGGCGTCTTCCACCAGTTTGCCGGCCGCCATCAGCGCCTTGCGCAAGTGGACTTCGAATTTCTTGCAGAAATTCGACAGTTCCTTGCCGTCGTTGGTGTCGACCATCTCCAGCCACAGGCTACCGCACAGCGGAAAGTCGGCCATATGGGCGAGGATCACGCTGATGCGATCGGTTTCCGGCAAATCGATGAAGATCCCCCGAGCCCACTGGCGCGGGAAGATCAATTGATCGAAACGCTGACCGCGCATCAACCGTTCGGCGCCGTCTTCTTCGGTGCAGACAAATTCGGCGCAGGCGCTGGCGGTCTTGGCCTTGGCATAACCGGCTACGTTCAACCGCGCGGCGAGGTCGGAAATCTCGGAACAGACTTCGCCTTCGAAGCCCGGCCGGCAATGCATAAAGAGGGTGTTCATTCTTACTCCTGGGCAGATGGCGAGACATTCAACCACTGCGCGATGCCCAGACCTGCGTTGAAGCAAAGCCTGTCACGAAAACCGGCGCATGATAACTGAGATCGGAACCTGGGGTCTGTCCATAGAGTCCAGTTATTAGCCAGCTACTCAAAACAGGGCTAGGTTTAATGCTCTGCCCGTCCCCTCCGTCCGTAGCCATGCGGACTCAAAGGAGTGATTGCAATGCCCTCCCTCAACAGTTTGAACACCCTTAAAACCCTGCAAGTCGACGACAAGACCTACCACTATTTCAGCCTGCCGGATGCCGCCAGGAGCCTGGGCGATCTGGATAAGCTGCCGATGTCGTTGAAAGTGTTGCTGGAAAACCTGCTGCGCTGGGAAGACGAAAAAACCGTCACCGGCGCTGACCTCAAGGCGATTGCCGCCTGGCTCAAGGAGCGCCGCTCCGACCGCGAAATCCAGTACCGCCCGGCGCGGGTACTGATGCAAGACTTCACCGGCGTGCCCGCCGTGGTCGATCTGGCGGCCATGCGCGCGGCGATGGCCAAGGCCGGCGGTGACCCGCAACGAATCAACCCGCTGTCGCCGGTGGACCTGGTGATCGACCACTCAGTGATGGTCGACAAATTCGCCAGCAGCAGCGCCTTCGAACAGAACGTCGACATTGAAATGCAGCGCAACGGCGAACGTTATGCCTTCCTGCGCTGGGGCCAGAGTGCCTTCGACAACTTCAGCGTGGTGCCGCCCGGTACCGGGATCTGCCACCAGGTGAACCTCGAATACCTCGGTCGCACGGTCTGGACCAAGGACGAGGACGGGCGTACTTATGCCTTCCCGGACACACTGGTGGGCACCGATTCCCACACCACCATGATCAACGGTCTCGGTGTGCTCGGCTGGGGCGTTGGCGGGATCGAAGCAGAAGCGGCGATGCTCGGCCAACCGGTGTCGATGCTGATCCCCGAAGTCATCGGCTTCAAGCTCAGCGGCAAACTCAAGGAAGGCATCACCGCCACCGACCTGGTGCTGACGGTCACCCAGATGCTGCGCAAGAAAGGCGTGGTCGGCAAGTTCGTCGAATTCTACGGTGACGGGCTGGACGACTTGCCGTTGGCCGATCGCGCGACCATCGCCAACATGGCCCCGGAATACGGTGCCACCTGCGGCTTCTTCCCGGTGGATGACGTCACGCTGGAGTATCTGCGCCTGTCCGGCCGCCCCCTCTCGACGGTGAAACTGGTCGAGGCCTACAGCAAGGCCCAGGGCCTCTGGCGTCTGCCGGGCAAAGAGCCGGTGTTCACCGATAGCCTGGCGCTGGACATGGGCAGCGTCGAAGCCAGCCTCGCCGGGCCGAAACGCCCGCAAGACCGCGTCTCGCTGCCTAACGTCGCGCAAGCCTTCAGCGATTTCCTCGGCGTGCAGCTCAAACCCACCAGCAAGGAAGAAGGCCGCCTGGAAAGCGAGGGCGGTGGCGGCGTGGCGGTGGGCAATGCGGACATGGCCGGCGAAGCGGACTATGAATATGAGGGCCAGACCCATCGACTGAAAAACGGCGCGGTGGTGATTGCCGCGATCACCTCCTGCACCAACACCTCGAACCCGAGCGTAATGATGGCCGCCGGACTGGTGGCGAAAAAAGCCGTGGAAAAAGGCCTGCAACGCAAACCCTGGGTGAAAAGTTCGCTGGCCCCCGGCTCGAAAGTGGTCACCGACTACTACAAGGCGGCCGGGCTCACGAAGTACCTCGATCAACTGGGTTTCGCCCTGGTCGGTTATGGCTGCACCACCTGCATCGGCAACTCCGGGCCGCTGTCGGAACCGATCGAAAAAGCCATCCAGCAGGCCGACCTGACCGTGGCCTCGGTGCTCTCGGGCAACCGCAACTTCGAGGGCCGGGTGCATCCACTGGTGAAAACCAACTGGCTGGCCTCCCCGCCGCTGGTGGTCGCCTATGCATTGGCGGGCACGGTACGCATCGACCTCAGCACCGAGCCGCTGGGTAAAGACCAGAACGGCAATCTGGTGTACCTGCGTGACATCTGGCCGAGCAGCAAGGAAATCGCCGAAGCCGTGGAACAGGTCAACACCGCGATGTTTCACAAGGAGTACGCCGAAGTGTTTGCCGGCGACGAGCAGTGGCAAGCCATCGAAGTGCCGCAGGCCGCCACTTACGTCTGGCAGGCGGATTCGACCTACATCCAGCATCCACCGTTCTTCGATGACATCGGCGGGCCACCCCCCGTGGTCAAGGACATTACCGGCGCCCGCGTCCTCGCGCTGCTGGGCGACTCGGTGACCACCGACCACATTTCACCGGCCGGTAACATCAAGGCCGACAGCCCGGCGGGCCGTTATCTGCGCGAGAAAGGCGTGGAACCGCGGGACTTCAACTCCTACGGTTCGCGGCGCGGCAACCATGAAGTGATGATGCGCGGCACCTTCGCCAACATCCGCATTCGCAACGAAATGCTCGGCGGCGAAGAAGGTGGCAACACCCTCTATATTCCGACCGGCGAGAAACTGGCGATCTACGACGCGGCCATGCGCTACCAAGCCTCGGGGACGCCGCTGGTGGTGATCGCCGGGCAAGAATACGGCACCGGGTCAAGCCGGGACTGGGCGGCCAAGGGCACCAATCTGCTGGGAGTGAAAGCGGTCATCGCCGAAAGCTTCGAGCGCATCCACCGCTCCAACCTGGTGGGGATGGGCGTGCTGCCGCTGCAGTTCAAACTCGACCAGAATCGCAAAACCCTGAACCTGACCGGCAAGGAAACCCTGGACATCCAGGGCCTGACCGGCGTCGAACTGACGCCACGGATGAACCTGAACCTGGTCATCACCCGAGAAGACGGCAGCGGCGAGAAAATCGAAGTGTTGTGCCGGATCGATACGCTGAATGAAGTGGAGTACTTCAAGTCGGGAGGGATCTTGCATTACGTGTTGCGGCAGTTGATTGCTTCCTGAGGCGGAAAGCAAAAATTGCCTTTGAGCGTACGAGGCCCCCTGTAGGAGCCGGCTTGCCGGCGAAGGTCGTCAACGATAACGCGTGTAACCTGATTAAACGCGACGTATTTGAGATCATCGCCAGCAAGCCGGCTCCTGCAGGTACTGCGGTACCTGTGCTTGCTGAATCCTCAAACCACCGAAACTAGTACTCGCTATCCCCTTCAATCCTGAAATGCTCGACCCAGCCACTGAGTGAAGTTGAAACAACCATCAGCGGCGCCAGTAACAACAATGTCAAAGCAACGACAGGCCAAGTCATCATGCGCATCCCCTGGTTCAGGAAAATCCGGCAGAGCGCCCTTCACGTTAATGTCAGGCACGTTTAAACATAGTCACAGGATCCGTTCTACGCACTGAAACCGAGCACCACAATTGCCGACAGGTGGTCATATCTGCCTAAATGCCCCACTTAAAGGCAAGCTTCATTCAAATCCAGGATCCTGCCCATGCTCGTACTGCCCTGGCCGTACCTGACACTGCTTTGCGCCGGCTATGTCCTGGCACTCACCTACGGACAACTGACAGTCCTGGCGGGCCTGGCAATCATCCTGCTGATCCTCGCCGGCTTTGCCGCCCGGCAAGCCGACTACCGCCAGGTGCGTTATCTCGGCCACGCCCTGTTCGTCCTGTTGGCATTCGCATTGGCCGTGCATGGGTGGCCCGGGTTCTACAACGCCAAGATGATCGACCAGACGCGCTTTACCGAAAACGCTGTCCCGTTTTCGATGAACCTCAACCTGGACAAACCGCTGATTGGCTTCTGGCTGTTACTGGTGTGCCCGTGGACCGTCGCCCGCCAGCCATTTCTTCCGACGCTGAAAGCATCCGCTGCTGCCTTGTGCGTCACAGCATCTGTAACGTTAGGAGCCGCCTGGCTGCTGGGGATCATCGAATGGTCACCCAAATGGCCGGATCAGGCCTGGCTGTGGATAAACAACAACCTCTTGCTCGTCACCGTCGTAGAAGAGGCTTTGTTTCGCGGCTACATACAAGGCGGTCTGAGCCGATGTTTCAAGCATCGGCCCTACGGTGAACACCTTGCCCTGCTGATCGCCTCACTCCTGTTCGGGCTGGCCCATTCCGGTGCTGGCTGGGAATGGGTCGTATTGGCGAGCCTGGCGGGCATTGGTTATGGGCTGGCCTATCGATACGGCGGATTAGCCGCAGCCATTGCTACTCACTTCGGCTTGAATCTGCTGCATTTCGGTCTGTTTACCTACCCGATGCTGGCGGGCTGAGCCACTTATAGCCAGACCTACAGGGTGCCGGACAGGCCGAATCCCCCCTCAATTCACCCTGAGTTTTGGCGAAATCACCCGATTATCGATAGGGAACTAAGCGGCTTGACTCCTGTCCGCCGCAACGTTTAACCTCGCGCCCCACGAATGGAAGCAATCTGTCATACACCGACTGATAGTCCTCTGAAAATGAATTCAAGCAGCGCGTTTATCGCGCTGTTGTGCTGTGCGGTAAAAAATGCTCAAGCCTCGCTCCCCCCTGCAAATCAAAAAATCCGTCATTTTCGCCCTGGTGCTGCGTGAAGCGCGTTCGCGTTTTGGTGATCGGCGCATGGGTGCGAGCTGGACGCTGATCGAGCCGATTTGCCACCTGCTGATTCTCAGTCTGCTGTTTTCCCTGATTCGCGGTCGCACTGTGGCCGGCATCGACTTCCCGGTCTTTGTATTGGTGGGCCTCGCGCCCTTCCTGCTGTTTCGCAACATCTCCATGCGACTGATGAATAGCCCCAAGGAAAACCGCGCGCTATTTGCCTATAAACAGATCAAGCCCCTCGACACCTATGTGGCCCGGGTGCTCGTGGAGTTCTGCATCTCTGCAAGCGCATACGCCATTCTGGTGTTCGGCTTCGCCTGGTTCGGCTTCGACATGGCCATCAAGGCGCCCATCGAGTGGATGCTGATCATCCTGCTCGGAGTATTGTTCTCCTTTGGCCTGGGCATGCTGTTGTCGCTGATTGCCCACGCCATACCCAGCAGCACGCTGTTCCTACGCATGATGTTCTTACCTTTGTATTTCATCTCGGGCGTTCTTATTCCCGCCACCTATCTGCCTCAAGCCATGCTGCCGCTGCTACTGCTCAATCCGTTCCTGCACCTGCTGGAACTGATCCGCGCCCAGATTTTTCCGCACTACGTACCGGTCGATGGCGTTTCACTGCATTACGTAATCGCCTTCACCCTGGTCTTGCTGTTCGTCTCCCTGGGTACCTATCGGGTTCGTCGACTGCATTTGATCTCCACCAAGAACGGCTAACCACAGGCTTCCCGTGTTCGAGCTCAGAAATATCACCAAGTCGTACTTGACCCCCAAGGGGCGTCGCCACGTGTTCCGCGACCTGTCGCTGAAAATCCCCGCCGGCAAGAACATCGGCCTGATCGGCCGCAACGGCTCTGGCAAATCGACCTTGATGCGCCTGCTGGGCGGTGCCGACGTGCCTGACTCCGGCACCGTTGCCACCGACAAAAGCATCTCCTGGCCCGTGGGCTTGTCCGGTGGCTTTCAGGGCACCATGACAGGACGCGAAAACATCAAGTTCGTCAGTCGCGTCTACGGCGCGGTGGGTGACGCCATGCGCCAGAAGATCGCTTACGTCGAAGACTTCGCCGAAATCGGCAGCTGGATCGACGAGCCGGTCAAGACCTACTCCTCCGGCATGCGTTCGCGCCTGGCCTTCGGCCTGAGCATGGCCTTTGACTTCGACTACTACCTGATCGACGAGGTGATGTCGGTGGGTGACGCCCATTTCAAGCGCAAATGCGCTGAGGTGTTCGAGGAACGCCTGCAGAAATCCAAGGTTGTCCTGGTTTCCCACAGCATGCCGGAAATCAAAAAGCTCTGTGACGTCGTGCTGCTGGTACGCGATGGCGGGGTGCAGATCTATGACGATGTCGATGAAGGCATCAAGGCCTACAACACCTGATCGCCCGGACCGCGGCGAGATCGTTTTATTTCAAGGATGCAAGTGCATATGAGCAGTACGGGTAAATTCAAGGGCTGGCGCCTGACACTGGGGCTGATCGTCGTACCCATGGTACTGGCCATCGTCTACTACAGCTTTTTTGCCGTGGATCGTTTTGTCAGCTCCGCGCAAGTGGTGGTGCGTCAGGACGGCAACAACCCTGGCGCACAGCTACCAGGGCTGAGCATGCTGCTGAACGGCACCAACCCCGCCTCCCGGGAAGAAACCCTGTACCTGCGCGAATACATCGTGTCGATGGACATGATGCAACTGCTGGAAGACCGCCTGCACTGGGTCGAGCAGTACAGCAAGCAACGCAATGACCCGTTCTTCTGGCTGGACAAGGACACCGAGCGCGAAGACCTGCTCAAGTACTACCAGCGCATGGTCTCCGCCCACTATGACGAAACCACCGGCCTGCTGCGCGTTGAAGTACAAGCCTTCAGCCCGGAACTGGCAGAGCAGATGGTCAAGACCATTCTGGAAGCCAGCGAGCGCTTCGTGAACGAAGTCTCACACGGCATCGCCCGCGAGCAGATGCGTTTCGCCCAGGTCGAACTGGAAGGCGCGAAGAAGCACTACACCAAACGCAAGGAAGAACTGCTGAGCTTCCAGAACCGTAACAAGGTACTGGACGGCAAGAGCTCGGCCCAGGGCCGCGCCAGCATCATCGACACCCTCGAAGGCGAGCACTCCAAAGAACGCGCCGTGCTCACCCAGATGCTCTACAAGCTTCACCCGGACTCCCCTCAGGTCAAACAACAGCAGCAACGCGTGAACGCCATTCGTGAACAACTGAATGCCGAAAAACGCCTGCTGGTATCCGCCCCGGATGGCGACCAGCTCAACGTCGTGGCCTCGCGCTTCCAGCAACTGACCCTCGACGCCGGTATCGCCGAAGAAACCTACAAGACCGCCGTTGCCGCACTGGACAACGCGCGCATCGAAGCCAGCAAGAAGATTCGCACCCTGGTCACCGTGGTCAGCCCGAACACGCCGCAGATGGCCCTGTACCCGGAGCGCCTCTACAACCTGGCGACCATCTTCCTGGCCCTGCTGCTGCTCTACGGTATTGCCCGCTTCCTTATTGCATCGATCGAGGATCATCGTGATTAAATCCATTTCCAGCCTGCCCCTTCGCCCCCTGAACTTGAGCATGCGAAACAGCGCTGTTGCGGGTTTGATGCTGGTGACTTTGACGCTGGCAGGGTGCGGCGGCACCTTGTCCGGTGCAGGTCCATACAAGGGTGATATCGAAAGCAAGAGCCAAAGCACTGCCTATGACCTGGTAGACATCAACGCCAATACCATCGCACCGTACATGCGCCCAGCCGCAAAACCGGCCAAAGCAAAGATCACCAGTCCTCTGGCCCAAAGTGTGCGCCTAATGGGGGGCGATGTGATTAACGTATTGATCACTGACAATGCCCCCGAAGGTAGCAGTCTGTTCGCCCCGCTTTCGACGGGTGGCACCCAGCTCAAAGTGCGTATCGACGACAAAGGCATGATCTCCCTGCCATATGTTGGCCATCAGTTCGTTGCCGGCATGACCCTGATTCAGGTCGAAGACATGATTCGGCAGAAGCTCAAGGGCGTGACCACCGACGTACAGGCGCATGTTGATCTGGTTGGCGATCTGTCGGGCTCGGTACTGGTAGCGGGCGCCGTGAAAGCTCCCGGCCGTTTCTCCACCCTGCAAGGCCCGCTGACCTTGCTCGATGCTGTTAACCAGGCAGGTGGCCCGGTGATGGAACCGCACTTAGTCAATGTCACCGTGCGCAATGGTTCTCAAGCCAATTCTTTCAACTACGAAGATATTCTGGCCGGCAACAATTTCGTGTTGAAGCCAAATTCAGAAGTGGTTCTGGATCGTTCCCGCCAACGCTTTGTAGCGATGGGCGCTGTTGGCGAGCCAGGCTTGCACGACCTACCTTCGCAGAACGCCAGTCTACTTGATGCCCTTGGCTCAGTAGGTGGTCTGAAAGAGTCCAACGCAAATCCACAAGGGGTATTCGTCTTCCGCATGAGTGAAGGTGAAACAGCCAAACCAACCGTTATGCGCATTGATATGCGTGACCCAGCAGCGATCTTCTTTGCCCGACAAGTAATACTAAAGCCGGATGACACTATATATGTCACAAACGCAGCCGTGTATGAATGGCAAAAAATCATTACTCCAATAGTACAAACTCTCATTTTGGGGCGAGGCACTGGCATCATCAGCAACTAGTACTGAATTAACCCATAAAAAAGCCATCCCCAAAAAGCCACAGCAACAGCGACACTTTAATACCATAAAAGCACTAGAGACGGATCACAATGACATTTGAAGACTTTGTAAAGTTAGTTGAACACTCTGGCGGCAAAGTCAGCGGAAAACCCGCAAGTTGGAAATCCGTCTCTATAGAAATAAAGGGCCGAGGCACAAACTTCGAATTCTCTTCAACTTCTAAAGTCGATAACTTGTCGATCACCGACTATGGCGGAAACAATACAATTATTGTCGGCAATAAGTCAAAGCTAACTGGGACAATAAAAATAGGAAAAGGCTGCAGACTCCAGATAGGCGAGGGACTAACATCAACTGGAGGGTTGAAAATTCATTTATCTGAAGGGAAGAGTATTCACATAGGAAATGACTGCATGCTAGGGATCAACGTAAATATATACAACCATGACTACCATCCTATTTTTTCTGCCTCCACCGGCAAACGCTTGAATTATTCAAAAGACGTAATAATAAAAGATAGAGTATGGCTAGCAAATAATGTCACCATTCTTAAAGGCAGCATAATCAATAGCGGCTCCGCTATTGGCATAGGATCTATAGTTAATTGCGAAATACCTAAAAATTGTATTGCTGCGGGCAGCCCCGCACGAGTGATAAAAGAAGATATAATTTGGGACAGGGCGTCGCTAAACACCTCCCATCTAGACGGAATTAATTGCTTGGAGGACATTTAAGTGGGGCCATTTATCAGAAAAACCAAAAAACTAATTCTACATCCTCGAAAATTTTTTATTGACCGCCAACGAAAAATTGATGCCGCTAAATCACAACCGGCCACCACAATCAAAAAACCTCAACAAAAGCCAAAGTACAAACTGTACTTGAACTCAAATTTTACCAATAGCGAAAAACTTAATAGCCACACAATCAACATCCTAAAAAACCATGCAAATCTTCAGGTTGGAGATTACCGCTTTGCCTATAGTGATATCATTATTGAAATCTCAGGCAAAGTATATATCGCCGAACTCAGCTCACCTATTGAAAACAACACTCTTGTAAAAGGTTTTTTTCTAGCAACAGCGAAAGAAGCTTTTGAAGGTGAAAAAAATAAAACCGATTCCATTTTCCTCGACATATTACACAAAATAAACATCGACCATATGAAATCCGTTGGCGATTTCAACTTACTCTTCAAGTACTACGAGGACCGCCCAGAACGCAATGAGCAATCGCAGATAAAATATGCTCTGAGCGCTGGTATTTACGAACCAGATATCGTTGAAAAAGCGATATCCCTACTTACATCACAATCCACCCCTCCACCAAAAGACATTACCTTTTTATTCAAAAAATTATATAGAGTTCTGGGGACAGATCAGAAGCTAGAACCGATAGCAAATAAGCTTTCAATACTTGTGAAAAAGGACTCGTATCCAGTTGACTTCATAATGCTGCTTGCCGCATTTTTTACTGAGAGCGGAGACTTTAAGCGAGCAATTGAAGTAGCAACAATAGCAAAAAGTAATGATCCTGAAGCATGGACAAAATACCGATACCTTGGACTATCACACTTACTTTACTCCAGCGGCCAATGCTCAGAACTTGCAATCAAGCAAGATCACGACCTCTACCTATCGCTTAGTAGAAACGAATGGGAATTTGAAAAATATATCCTGGAAAACTCCCAGAGCCTTGCAATTGTTGGAAACTCGCCAGTTGAAGTATCGAGGAGAAAAGGTGAAATCATAGACAACCATAGAAAAGTCGTGCGATTCAATAGCGCCATCATTGATCATCCGCACTGCCTTGATTATGGAAAAAAAACAAATATATTAATCACCAATCCTAGATACTATGAAACCCAACGAAACAGGAAATACGATCTTGATTTCGTCATAATCTCTGACGGGAATTTATTCTCCACTAGAGATCTATATTATAAAATAAACGACCTTATACAATTCACAGACAACATCTGCTTAATCCCCAGAAAAGTTGATCTACAACTCACACAAAAAATATATGCATCCCCAAGCAGCGGACTAAAGTTTCTGACTTGGCTCTACTCAATAAACGGGACAATCCGTCAAAAAAGTTTATTCGGATTCTCCTTGACTGACCAAGCTCACGGGGTAGCTACATCTTATGCGAGCGGTAGAAAAGTAGGACTTAATACTATACACAACTGGTCAAGCGAAAAAATCCATCTTGAAGAAATACTCCTCAAAGAAAGCTCAGAGGAATTTAATTAAATGAAATTCGATATAGTAATACCATTTAAAGATGCCGAAACCCATCTCCCAAACATCTGTGCTGATCTGGAAAACCAAACAAATAAAAATTTTACAGCCCATTTCGTATCAGATCAAAGCTCAGATGAATCTTTAGCATACCTAAAGAATGACTTCTCGTTCTCTTACCATGTATGGGAGTCGGACGGTATAGGGCCGGGTGCCGCCAGAAACACGGGAATAAACAGTTCAAGTGGAGACTATATTCTCTTCATAGATGCCGATGACAGGATCACTAAAGACTACACTTCAAAATTCTACGAAAAAGCTCGATCAACTGGAGCTGACATTATTGAGTGCATGTACCAATCTATAGACTCAAACGGCACTATAGTCTCTGGAACAAACCTTGAGAGCTTCATTTCCTCCAGCGATAGATTTTTGGCACTTGTCTATGGCGACGTTCCGAGACTTTCCTGGGGGAAGGCCTATAAACGAAAAGCAATCGAAGATCGACATGCCTTTTTCCCCGAAAATATTCACAATGGCGAAGACCATATATTTTTATTAAAAGCCTATAAAGACCTTCCTCATATCGAAATTATCTGCGAACACTTATACAGATGGATCAGACACCCGCAGAGTCTAACCAATAGGGAAACCACCGAAAAAACAATAGAAGACTTCGTTAGGGTAAGCGAACTTAAAGCTGAAATCTTGAATTTAACATCGGAAAACCGTCCTTCAGACGAAGAATTACTTTTAAAGTTTTCACGAAGAATCTTTAAAGAAGCCCGAATACTTATATCCAAAGTAATTTCAGATTCAAAAAACCCGCAAAATATTATTCGACACCTGCGCGAGCTAATGTTGCAATCAACACATTTAAACTTGACCAAAGAAATTATAAAAAATGACAGCACAAGCTATTGGAAAGATGTAATGGAATAGGTGCACTCTACCAAGTAGCGGGCGCTAATCTGCTATTTTAAGCCCTCCACCCGTGCAGAAATCTCGATAGCTGGTGCGCAGATAATGAAAAACACTAACGCGGTAATGGAACCGCGTTAGTGTTTATCATGAACTGCTCCCCCCTTAAGCGCTAAGACTTGATTAGGTAAGCCAAAAATCAAGCCGCTCGCACAGATATACCCCTTCTTTCTAACGTAATTGCTCAGTCAAAAATCTCCACAACCCCCACCACCTCACCACTCCCCTCTGCCGTCACCAGCAGCGCACGAATCTTGTGATCCAGCATATAAGCCTCTGCCTCACTCAACTGCGCATTCGCTTTCACGGTATGCGGGCTGGCGGTCATGAAGCTGGCGACGCGCTCGTTGACCACACCCGGATTGCCCAGCAGTGCGCGGCGCAGGTCGCCGTCGGTGACGATGCCGACCAGTTTGTCGTTGTCCATCACCAGTGCCAGTCCCAGACGGCTGGAGGTCATGACCAGCAGGCAGTCGTGGAATGAGGTTTCGCGGGTAACCTTGGGGAGGTTGGTGTGCATCACGTCGCTGACACGGGTCAGCAGTTTGCGGCCGAGGCTGCCGCCGGGGTGGTAGCGGGCGAAGTCCATCGGTTTGAAGTCGAGGGCGCTGATCAGGGCGACAGCGAGGGCGTCGCCCATGGCCATGGTGGCCAGTGTCGAGGTGGTGGGTGCCAGGTTGTTCGGGCACACCTCGCGCTCGACGGAAATGTCGAGCCAGATGTCGGCGTGTTTGGCCAGGGTGGATTGGCCGTTGCCGGTCATGGCGATGATCTTGTTGCCGAAGGACTTCAGACTCGGGATCAGCTTGATGACTTCTTCTGTTTCACCGCTATAGGAAATCAGGATCAGTACATCAATTGGCTTGAGCATGCCGAGGTCGCCGTGGAAGGCTTCGGCCGGATGCAGGAACAGACTTGGAGTGCCGGTAGAGGCGAAGGTGGCGACCATTTTCTGGCCGATCAAACCGGATTTGCCCATGCCGCATACCGCTGCACGACCTTTGCAACCGAGAATCAGTTCAACGGCACGTTGAAACTCGCCATCCAGGCGCTCTGCGAGTTGACCGATGGCTTGCGCCTGGGCGCAGAGTGCTTCTTTGGCAATTGGAAGGTGATTCATGAGGGCGCTATCGTTCCTTGATTTTGAAGGCGCGTATGGTAACGGCTCAAAGTCAGGGAGGAAACGCGGATATACCTCCGTTTGTAGGAATTTTCCTGAATCGCTTGAGATGTGGGTGCTTATAAACGTTGGAACCCAGGAACATCGAATCAAGGAAAAGAAGGTTGGGGGTCGCTGGGAGGGCCTCTTCGCTGGCAAGCCAGCTCCCACAAGGGAATGTGCCCCACCCGATTTTTGATGTCGTCAAGCGCGCCAGGCGGCGTGTTTTGACCGTTTATCGGACAGTTCAATTCCCTGCACCCGTCATGTTTGAAAAATCACGGGACTTGTGAAAAATCCGTAAAAAAACCCCTCCATTTCCTGAATGGAAGCTGTCCGTTTGTATTATCATTCGCGCCAAATTTTGATTTAGCGTTTTCCAGACACGACTGATTCGTGGCTGACTCAAGACTGCGCTCGTTACGGATATCTGCTGTTTTTTATGGACAATGCCGCTTCACCGCGTCGCTCTTTGCTGATTCTGTCCAAAGGCGCGCAACAGATCTCTACGCTCCCCTCTTTGTTGCCCGAGTATCGGCTGCTCTGTGGGACGGTGCGTGACATTGCCCAGGCCGATGATGTGCTCGCGTGGGGGCGCAAGCCCAGCGCTTTACGCGCGCAGGCCGTGGCTGAAGAAGCCGGTTTGCCGCTGCTCACCGTCGAAGACGGTTTTCTGCGTTCTGTGGGGCTGGGGACCGAAGAGCCGCCGCTGTCGCTGATTGTCGATCCAGTGGGCATCTATTACGACGCCACCGTGCCTTCTCGTTTGGAACAATTGATTCCCGTCCCGCTGACGCAAGCGCAGAGCCTGCGTGCCCGTGCCTTGCAGGCCCGCTGGTGCGAGGAGCGCGTGTCCAAATACAACGGCGCCCGCATCGACGCCTGCGAGCTGCCGCAGCCCTGTGTGCTGGTGGCCGATCAGACCTGTGGCGATGCTTCACTGCAAGGCGCCACCGCCGCCGATTTCGAGCGCACGCTCGAGGCCGCGCTGACGGAGCATCCGCACAGTACCGTCGCGGTCAAGGTGCATCCGGATGTGGTGGCCGGGCGCAAGCACGGTCACTTCGACCTGGCGAAGCTGCGCAAGCATCCCCGCATCCATTTGATCAGCGATAACCGCCACCCGGCCGAGCTGATGCCAAACGTCCAGGCTGTCTACGTGATGACCTCGCAACTGGGCTTCGATGCACTGTTGTGGGACGTGCCCGTGCACACCTTTGGCATGCCGTTCTATGCCGGTTGGGGTTTGACCCTCGATGCCCTGCCCGCCCCTGCGCGGCGCCAACCGGTGAGTCTTGAACAGTTGCTGCATGCCGCGCTGGTGGAGTACCCGCGCTACGTCGACCCGGAAACGGGCGCGCCGTGCGAGCCGGAAACCGTGCTGGCATGGCTGGGCCTTCAACGAAGAATGCGCAGTCGCTTGCCCCATGATTTGCAAATGGTCGGTTTCAGCAAGTGGAAGCAGCCGTTGGTACTGGATTTCTTTAATGGTTCAGCCCCCCGATTTTCCCCTTCTTACAGACGTTCGAAAACGCCTGCGGCGGTGGTGACCTGGGGCTGCCAGCACGACTCGTTACTGGCTCAGCAGAAATACACCAACCACCTCGGCCGCGTCGAAGACGGCTTCCTGCGCTCCGTCGGCCTGGGCGCAAAGAAAACCCGTCCACTGTCGTGGGTGTTCGACGACCTGGGGATTTACTACGACGCCACCCGTCCTTCGCGCCTGGAACACCTCTTGCAGAACGAACCCTGGACTTCAGGTTTGCTGCAACGGGCCGCGGCCTTGCGCGAAGCGATCTGTGCCGCCGGCGTGACCAAATACAACTTGCCTGGCACCACGTGGAAACGCCCCGCCGGTGTCGCGAAAGTAATTCTGGTCCCGGGTCAGGTCGAGTCCGATGCTTCGATTCGCTACGGCGCGCACCGGATCCGGCGCAATCTTGATTTGCTCAAGGCGGTGCGCGAGCGCCACCCGTTGGCGTGGCTGTTGTACAAGCCGCACCCGGAAGTATTGGCCGGCACTCGCGAGGCCGGTGACGGCGAAGAGCGCACCAGTGACTGGTGCAATCAGGTGGTGGGCGATGTGCCCTTCCACCAACTGTTATCCGAAGTAGATGAGGTGCACGTACTGACCTCGCAATCAGGCTTCGAAGCCTTGTTGCGCGGCGTGCCGGTGACCACCTACGGCCAGCCGTTCTATGCCGGCTGGGGGCTGACCCGGGATCTGGGCATGAGCCCTGAAGTCCAGGCGCGCCGCACCCGGCGCCTGAGCCTGGACGAGTTGGTGGCGGCGACGCTGATCCGCTACCCGACCTATGTCAGCCGCATCACCCGAAAATTCACCACCCCCGAACGCACGTTAATCGAGATTCAAAACTGGGATGAAGTACCTACCCAAGGAAGGCCTACGACATGGCGAGAGATGATTCAACACCTGGTCCTCAGCGCTTTGAAGCCACGCCCAAGAAACTCCTAGTGCCGGTCGATCGCTCCCAACGTCCTGTGTTGGTGAAACCGCGCAATTCGTTCCTGTTTCTGCAGGGCGTCAGTTCGCCGTTTTTCGCACGCCTGGTGCGCGCACTTCGGGCCGAAGGGCAGTTGGTGAAGTCGGTCAACTTCAACATGGGCGACACGCTCTATGGCAGTGGCGCGCGGGTGTTTTATTCCTCGCGGCCCGAGCAGTTGATGGACTTCTACAGCCAGTGCTTCCGCGCGGACCACATTACCGACGTGGTGCTGTTCGGTGACTGCCGGCCGGTGCACCAGCCGGCGGTGGAACTGGCCAGGTCGCTGGGCATTCGCGTGCACGTGTTCGAAGAGGGTTACTTCCGCCCCTACTGGATCACCCTTGAGCGCAATGGCGTGAACAACCACTCGTTGCTGCCCCGTGATCCGGAGTGGTACCGGGAAGTCGGCAAGTACATCCCGCGTTATCACAATGGCGATTCGTTCCGCCTGTCCTTTGCTTCCCGGGCCTTCCACGATGTGATGTACCACGTCGGTGGCGCGCTGAACAAAGTGGTGTTCCCCCACTACAAAACCCACGCGCCGTTCAACGCGGCTGTGGAGTATGCCGGCTACATTCGCCAGGGCATTCGCCTGGTCAACGCCAAGGGCCGCGACTCCGAAGTCATCAGTGAAGTGGCGCGCAATCGCCATCGCACCTTCCTGTTGCCACTGCAACTGGACAGCGATGCGCAGATCCGCGATCACTCGCCGTTCAAACACATGAAGGATGTGTTGAAGCATGTCATGGGTTCGTTCGCCCGCCATGCCGGCAGTGACACGCGCCTGGTGGTGAAGAACCATCCCCTGACCCCGGGTATCGTCAACTATCACCGAATCACCCGGCGAATCGCCCACAAACTCGGCATCGCCGACCGCGTGGACTTCCTCGAAAGCGGCCACATGCCGACGCTGCTGTCCCACGTCGCGGGCGTGATCACGGTCAACAGCACCGTCGGCGGTTCGTCGCTGATGCACAACGTGCCGACCATTGCCCTGAGCGATCCGATCTACAACCTCAAGGGGCTGACCCACCAAGGCAGCCTCGACGACTTCTGGCACACGCCGGAACCGCCTGACACCACGTTGTTTCAGCGCTTTCGCAGCACGGTGATTCACACCACCCAGGTCAATGGCGGCTTTTATACCCGCTGCGGTATCGACATGGCCGTGAACAACTCGCTGGAAGTGCTGCTGGCCAAGACCTCAAGGATTGAACGCTACTTATGACGCTGCACAAAAAACCACGCTGCATCCTGATCACCGGCGCCACAGGTGGTATCGGCGGTGCATTGGCGCCCGCTTATGCGGCACCGGGCGTGACCCTGATCCTGCAGGGCCGACGCACCGAGCGTCTGGAAGAAATGGCCGAACAATGCCGCGCCGCCGGCGCACGGGTCATCCTCCACGCGCTCGACGTGCAGGACCTGCAAGCGGTGCGCGACTGGATCAGCCGGATCAGCGAAACCGAGCAACCGGACCTGATCATCGTCGGCGCCGGGCTCAATACCGCGACCGGGCCGAATGCCGAGGATGAAGCGTGGCAATTGTCCCAGGCAGTGATCGAGGTCAACGTCATGGCCGCCATTGCCACCGTGCAGGCGGCATTGCCGGCGATGCGCTCACGCAAGCACGGGCAGATCGCACTGTTCAGTTCCCTCGCCGGCTGGCGCGGGTTGCCGGCCACACCCAGCTACAGCGCCAGCAAGGCCGCGATCAAGGCGTACGGCGAGTCCATGCGCGACCTGGTCGCAGCTGACGGCGTGCGAATCAATGTGATCATGCCCGGGTATGTCGAATCGAAAATGTGCTTTGAAATGCCGGGGCCGAAACCGCTGCTGTGGAACCCGGACAAAGCCGCACAACGGATTCGTCGCGGCCTGGCCGCCAATCAGGCGCGAATCAGTTTTCCCTTTCCCTTGAACCTCGGATGCTGGGCCCTTGGCGTGATTCCCCCGCGGATGTCCTCTGTAATTTTGCGATGGCTGGACTACGGTGCCTGACTTTCTGAACAGTTCTTTTGCCTGCGTGATCCTCGGCGGCTTTTTGCTTTCCTGCGGCATCGAAGCGCTGCTGATCCCCAGGCCCACCTTGCGTCGGCCACTGCGTAGCTGGCTGCTGCATGCCGGTGCATGGCTGTTCGCGCTGGCCCTGCTATATGGCATGACCGGGCGCCCGTATTTCAGTGCGGTGAATGTGCTGGCGTTGTGGCTGCTGATCGTGCTGGTGAGCAACTCGAAGTACCACTCGTTGCGCGAGCCCTTTGTGTGTGCGGATTTCGAGTACTTCAGCGACGCCGTGCGCTTTCCGCGCCTGTACCTGCCCTTCTTCGGCATCGGCAAGACGATTGTGTTGGCGCTGGCGTTTATCGCCTATCTGGCCTGCGGGTTGTATTTCGAGGCCACCGCCAGCGATGCGCTATCTACCGCTGCCGTGGCGCTGGCCAGTGCCTCGCTGTTGCTGCTCATCGGCGCGCTGAAGCCGCTGCGACCCAGCTACGACGCCAGTCTGGATTTGCGTCGCTGGGGATTGGCCGCCAGTTTATGGACCTACTTTTGTGCCGCCCGGCGCAAGGTGTCCATCGACGCCCTGCACTCGCCTTTTGCGACCGATGCGCAAGCGATTCGCCCTCCTTGCGATACGGCCTTGCCTGACCTGGTCTCGGTGCAGAGCGAATCGTTTTTCGACATTCGCACCTTGTGGCCCGGCATCCGCGAGCAGGTGCTGAGCCAGTACGATGTGTTGCGCGGCGAAGCCAGGGCCCATGGTCGCCTGCAAGTCGCGGCCTGGGGCGCAAACACCGTGCGCACCGAGTTCGCCTTCCTGACCGGGATTGCCGGCGACCGGCTCGGCGTGCATCGCTTCAATCCTTATCGCCATCTGGCCCGCCTGGGTTTGCCCAGCATCGCCGCCGAAATGAAACGCCGCGGTTATCGCACTGTGTGCATTCACCCTTATGCGGGCAGTTTCTACGGTCGTGATCGCGTGCTGCCGGCGCTGGGCTTCGATGAGTTCATCGACGTGCGCAGCTTCAACGAGGAGCAAAAAGCCGGCCCCTTCATTGGCGATTGTGCGGTGGCAGACAAGATCATCGAACTACTCGACGACAGCGCTCGCACCCAGCCGCTCTACATCCATGCAGTGACGATGGAGAACCACGGGCCGCTGCACCTGGAGCAGGTCGACGCGGCAGAGTTGCCCAACTGGTTCGATCGACCGCTGCTCGACGGCATGCGCGACCTGGCGCCTTACCTGCGTCACCTGAGCAATGCCGATCGGATGCTCGGCAAGTTGCGCGAGTACCTGCTGGTCAGTCCGACTTCGACCGGGCTGTGTTTCTTTGGCGATCACGTGCCGATCCTCCCGGATGTGTATGCCGCCCTCGGCGCACCGGATGGCGATACCGATTACTTCATCTGGTCCAATCAGACGCCTTCTTCCAGCCTGCCGCGGCCCCTCGGCGTTGAACAGTTGGCCAAGACCTTCGTTGAGCAGATGAGCAACAGCCACACACCGGTCAAGAAAGCCAGCCGGGCACAGACGGCAACCCATGACTGACATCGCCCCAGCGCCCTTGCGGATCGCCCTCGGCTCCAGCTTGCCGGAACCTGATGAATCGATCGCGCGGATGATCACTTCGGGACGCAGTTCGCTGGCCTTCTTTCTCGGCGATGAGGCCTGTCGCTATCGGCTGCTGGCCGCGTCAATCAACTGGGACCGGATTCTGATCGCCTACCGTGACTGCACGCCCCTGGGCTACGCCGCCTTCAAGCACCACTGGCGTGGGCCTTTCTCGCCCGGCGCCGGGCCTTTTCTAAGGGAATTCGGCCGCTTGCGCGGCGCAGCGCGCTATCTGTTGTTTGCGCTGACTGAGGGTCGGGAGTGGTACTACGGTTTTTATCTCTATGGGTTGCACGTGATCAAGCACGCGCGTCACCAAGGCATCGCCAGCGCGCTGTTGAGCGCAACCTTCGATCAGGCCGGTCGGGCCGGTTATGACCGGGTTGAGCTGGAGGTCCAGGTGAAGAATCAGCGGGCCCGGCGGCTTTACGAGCATCTGGGATTCATCCGGGTGCGAACCACACCGCTGAACTGGCTTGGCCGCTTCCTGCCCTTTCCCTCGGTCATCAATATGCGCCGCACGCTGAAATCCCTCCAATGAGCTGCGAAGAGATGAGTCGATCAGTCCCCCTTGAGTCACTGGTGGAAGGCCCCGGCTGGGTGGGCATCATGTCGCAGTGGGTGATGTGGAAAGTCTTTCATCTGAGTGAGTTCCTCGACCCTGAAGGACCGCCCCACTGGCTGTGGCGGCGCGGCCAGAAACGCCCCGCGGGTTTGAAGGCCATTTCCGGGATCGGCTACAAAAGCTCCTCCGACCACGCCCGCGTGTTATGCAAACGCTGGGGCATTCCCTACGTGGCGCTGGAGGACGGCTTTCTGCGTTCTTCTTCACTGGGGGTCGAGGGCGATACGCCGATGTCGATGGTGGTCGATCCCATCGGCATTCACTACCTGGCTGATCGCCCGTCACTGCTGGAAAACATGCTGCAAACCCCGCACACCTTGACCGCCGCGGAACTGGCAACCGCCAAGGCATTGATTGCGTTGATGCGCAGCAGTGGCATCGGCAAATACAACAACGCCCCGGACTTGAGCGAGGACGACCCCCTGGGGCGCGGCAAGCCACTGGTTCTGGTGGTGGACCAGACTTACGGCGACTTCTCCATTCCGGGCGGCGGCCTGTGCGAAGCAGACTTCATCCGCATGCTCGATGCGGCGCTGGCGGAAAACCCCGATGCCGATGTGCGGGTGCGGATTCACCCCGACTGCATCAACGGCCACAAGAAAAGCTGCCTGCTCGATGCCGCCCAGGCGCGAGGAGTGCCCCTGGAGAACCGCCACGTGTCCTGGGCCTCCCTGGCGTGCCGGGCCCGACGGGTATATGTCGGCACCAGCCAGGCCGGGCTGGAAGCCTTGATTCAGGGGACACCGGTGACGTGTTTCGGGTTGCCCTTCTATGCCGGTTGGGGCCTGACCGATGATCGCTTGCCAATCCCGCGCCGCCAGGCCAGGCCAACGCTGGAGCAATTGGTGGCCGCCGCCTACATTCGTTACTGCCGCTATGTGGACCCACTGACCGACCAGCGCTGCGATGTGATGACCGTGGCCCGGCAACTGGCCCGGCAAAAACAAAAGGACAGCCAGTTCGCCGGCCCATTGACCGTACTCGGCGCGCCCCGGCGCCAGCGATCGACCATCCGCAGCTTGCTCGACAGCCGTTGGGGCCGTGTGAAGTTCACCCGATACCGGGCCGACCTGATGAGCTGCGTGGCGCGGGAGAACGGCAAGGTACTGGTTTGGAGTGCCGACGAACCCCATGACTTGTCGGCGCATGCTGCGGCGCAGAACGTACCGCTGTGGCGCATTAGCCCTGGCAAAGCCACCGCCAGCTTGGCTCTCAAGCGTAACGACGGCGAAGAGCAACTACTGGTACAAGTCCGGGGTAAGCCCTGCAGCCACCAGCAGGCACAGGAACACCACACGCAAAACACCCCAGACCTGCTCGAACAGTGCCCACGCTATCGACAAATCCGCCGCTACCTCAAAGGCATGCTCGCGCTCTGACCCTCTGCAGAAGCCGACTTGCCGGCGAAGGCCTTTTCATTGGCGCCGCACGTCTCAAGACCGCCTTTGCTGGCGAGCCAGCTCTTACAAAAAACGCATGAGTCTGTAGCCACACCCAACCCGTAGAGCCGGCTTGCCGGCGAAGGCGTCTTCGGAGATTGCGTTGGTCTTCGACCGCGCGCCTTAGAGCTTCTGCAGTTCCTGCGCAACGATGGCGACGGTCTCGGCGATTTGTTCCGGGGTGTGCAGGCACGACACGAAAAAGCGCACGCGCGCCGACTTCTCGGGCACTGCCGGATGCAGGATGGGCTGGGCGTTGATGCCGCGACGGGACAATGCGCTGGACAATTGGGTGGCCTTGAGCGAACTGCCCGTGATGACCGGCACCACCGCAAGACCGGTGCTGGTGCCGGTGTCCAGGCCCGCGTCCCTGGCGAGCTCAAGGAATTGCCGGCCACGCGCCTGCAAGGTGGCGACGCGTTCGCCATCTTCCGGCAGGCAACGTAACGCCGCCAACGCTGCCGCCGCCACCGAAGGTGGCATGCCGACACTGTAGAGAAAGCCCGGCGCCAGGAACTTGAGGTGCTCCACCAGCGCCGACTCACCGGCAATGTATCCACCGCAGCTGGCCAGGCTTTTACTCAGGGTGCCCATCCAGATATCCACATCACCGCCGGCCAGGCCGAAATGCTCGCGGATGCCTTTGCCGGTCTGCCCCATGACGCCCAGGGAATGCGCTTCGTCCACCATCAACAACACCTGGTGCTTGCTTCTGAGCTCGACGAAACGAGGCAGGTCCGGGAAGTCTCCGTCCATGCTGTAAATGCCTTCGAGCACCACCAACACGCGCTCGAAATGTTGACGCTGATCGCTCAGGACCCGGTCGACCGCTTCCCAGTCATTGTGGGCAAAGCTCAAGCGCCGCGCACCGGACAACTGGATGCCCTGCAGCACGCTGTTATGAATCAGTTCGTCATGCAGGATCAGGTCCCGTGGGCCGAACAGGTAACCAATGGTGGTCACGTTGGTCGCATGACCACTGACGAAGGTAATGGCATCGTCCACTTCATAGAGTCGAGCCAACTCCTGCTCCAGCTCACGATGAATCGGACGGTCGCCGGAGACCGGGCGGCTGGCCGATACCGAAGTGCCGTACTGATCAATCGCGGCCTTGGCGGCTTCGGCGACAACCGGATGCCCCGAGTAACCCAGGTAGTTGTAGCTCGCGAAATTGACGTAGCGACTACCGCCCATGACGGTTTCAGCCCCCGCCAAGCCTTCGTGCAGCTTGAAGAACGGATTGGCCAGGCCAAAGCGCGCGGCGCCGTCAAGCATGATGCGTAACTGCTGATAGCCGGGGAACTGGTCAAATCGGCAGAATTGCCCGAACTCCTCGCGCGGGGCGCCTTTGATACCCTCCAGCGATGGGCTTGGCGCACCATCGCCGGTCTTGCGCAGGCGCCGTTCCAGGGCTTGTTGGATCAGCTTGTCCTTCATCGAAGTAGCAAGCCCGGGCGAGGTTTTATGGGTCATGGTCCGGATCAATTAATCAAGCGTGAAAGTTTGGAACCCTGGGCGTCGAGGCCATCGCTCAACTGCACGATGTCGTCACGGGAAATGTCGACGCCGTGACGCGAGAACGTTTCGCTCGCCAGGGACTGCAGGTTGTTTTCGCCATCCACTTGCACATCGCCGTCCTGGTTGCCGCGCAAGAGCTCGAGGATGCGCACGGTGATCTTGCCGATGTTCGACGCTTCGCTCAGTTCCATGACCGGCAGACGTACACCGAACCGCTCCTCGACCGCGACCACCAGCTCGACACTCATCAGCGAGTCCAGACCCAACTCCTGGAGCGGTCGGGTGATATCCAGTTTGCTGGTGGGTATACGCAGGATTTCGCTGATTTCCTGCTTGAGCATTTCATTGAACAGCTCGATCAGCTCGGGGTCGTCCATTTCCGCCAGCAGCCGCTGGATATCGTCGGCATCGCTTTCTTCGTCCTGTTCGCCGCCGTGCAACCTCGCCAGTTCATTGAACTTGGGTGAACCGGCGGCTGGCAGGAAGCGCGACAACGCCTTCCAGTCCAGCTCCAGCACGCCCAGGCCCGAACGGCGTTGCAACAGCAAGCGTTCCAGGGTTTGCAGCGCCGCCTCCGACTGCAGGGCTGCACCCCCCATGCGGCTTTGCAGGGCGTCCTTGATGTCCTGGTTGCGGGCGAGGAACCCCGCATCATCGATGGCCCCCCACAGCACGCTGGTGGCCGGCAAACCAAGCGCCAGGCGATGGCGCGCCAGTGCTTCGAGCCAATGGTTGGCGGCCACATAGTTGGCCTGCCCCGGATTACCGAACAGGGTGGTTGCCGAGGAGAACAGCACGAAGAAGTCCAGTGGCAAATGGGCCGTCAATTCATGCAGGTACTGCGCCCCCTTGGCCTTGGGCTCCAGAACGCGCTGCAACTGTTCAAGGGTCAGATTGCGAATCAAGCCGTCGTCGAACACCGTTGCCGCATGCACCACGCCACGCAACGGCTGGCCGCTGGCCTGGATACGCGTCATGACCGACAGCAGCTGTGCGCGATCGGTGATGTCACAGGCCAGTGCCTGGACCTCGATGCCCTGTTCGCGCCACAACGCCAACAAGGGTTGCGCCTCTTCCGTCGCGGCGCCACGTCGTCCCAGCAGGACCAGGTGCCGGGCGCCTTTCTCCACCAGCCATTGCGCGCTGCGCAGGCCGAAACCACTGAGCCCGCCGGTGACCAGATAGCTGGCATCCGCAGCCAGCGACAACGTCGGTGCGGGCGCCATCGATGTCGCGACCACACCTCGAATCGGCGTGCGGTACGTCACCACAATCTTGCCGATCTGCCTTGCCTGCTGCATGTAGCGGAAGGCTTCGACCACTTCATTGGCATCGAAGGCACGGTACGGCAACGGGCTCAAGAGGCCTTCGCGGAACAGCTCCATCATGTCGCCGAACAATCGACGGGTCAGTTGCGGACGCTCGCTCATCAGTTGGTCGGCGTCGATGCCGAAGTAGCTGATGTTGTTGCGGAACGGGCGCAGGCCGATCTTGGTGTTCTGGTAGAAATCACGCTTGCCCAGTTCGAGGAAGCGACCAAAGGGTTTGAGAACCCGCAGATTGCGATTGATCGCCTCGCCCGCCAGCGAGTTGAGTACCACATCCACGCCACGGCCATCGGTGATGGCCAGGATCTCATCGGCATAGGCCAGCGAACGCGAGTCGAAAATATGCTCGACCCCCATCAGCCGCAGGAAATCGCGCTTTTCGTCGCTGCCCGCGGTGGCATAGATTTCGGCACCGCACCATTTGGCAATCTGGATCGCCGCGATTCCCACACCGCCCGCTGCACCGTGAATCAGGATTTTCTCTCCCGGCTCAAGGCGCGCCAGGTGGTGCAACGCGTAGTACACGGTAAAGAAGGTACTCGGGATGGTCGCAGCGGCCTCGAAGGACATGCCTTCAGGAATGCGCGCCACCGCGTTGGCATTGGTCACCAGGCGATTGGCGAAGCTCGAAGGACCGAAGCCGACGACGCGGTCGCCCGGCTGGAAATCGCCTTCGACCAACGCCCCTTTGCCGCGCACCACGCCAGCAAATTCGAAGCCCAGTGTCGGACCCGAGAAGCCGTTTTCAATCGCTTCATCGGACAGCAGACCCAATGCATACATCACATCACGGAAATTCAGGCCGGTCGCCTGAACCTCAATATCCAGTTGGTCGTCAGCCGGTAGCCT
Source organism: Pseudomonas moorei (assembly GCF_008801475.1). Taxonomy (GTDB): domain Bacteria; phylum Pseudomonadota; class Gammaproteobacteria; order Pseudomonadales; family Pseudomonadaceae; genus Aquipseudomonas; species Aquipseudomonas moorei. The sequence continues at coordinate 407,891 of NZ_VZPP01000006.1, forward strand.
TGGCTCCCCCGCTTCCCAGCGCAAATGGCGCAACTGACCCGGCAAGTCGAAGCCGAGCTTGATCTGCGCCGGCACCTGCGGCGTGCCGTCTTGCGGCCATTCATCGGGCTGGACTCGCAGCCGTGCGACATAGCGATCGCCCGCCGCGCTGAGCGCCAGTTCGGTTTCTTCATCGGCATTGAGCAGTGCCGTGGCCAGGTGCCTGGCGTCGGCGCCCATTGCCAGATCGAGCAGACGGACACGGCAGCCGACCGCTTCATTGCTCAGGGTCCGACCGAAACCCCACAAGGCCGCATCGGCGATGTGAGTCACCGTCGTTTCCTGCGCAGCGCCTGGGGGCAGCAGATGAACAGCGGCGCCCGAGGTCAGCAACCAGCAATCGGCGGCGATGCCGACCGACTCACAGGCCTGAGTGATGGCTGCGGCGAGCATGCAGCGATCCACCTGCGCATCCAGACCCAGGGAGGCGAACAGACCGGCGAGCATCACGATGTGCTGAGCTGCCGGCCCTGCACTCAACTGTTGCGCCAGTACCGCGGTCGAGCCCGGCACGAGCAGCGCGACGTCCTGACCCTGCTCGCGCAGGATCGTGGCCAGTGCCTCGGTCAATGGACCTTCAGGCCCTTGCTCGTCAGCAACCAGCAACCAGCGTTGATGGGGATACGCCGGGGCGACCGAGAGAGTCTTTGCGTTGTCCTTGCCGGCTACCAGCAGGTAGCTGCCGGATGCCATGTCCGGAATCAACTCCAGCGGCTCGGATACCGTAAGGCCATGACGCCGCAATTCCTGCTGCCAGAAACCCGGGGGCTGCTGCACCGACAGCGCCTGCTGCCCCTGGCGGGCGAGCCACCAGGACGGCTCGGCGCCGAAGGTGAAGTCTGCCCAGCGCGCAGGGTGTTGCGCCAGCAGCAGCACTTCGCCCCTAGCCCCCAACCTTGTAATCGCCTGCTGCAAGCCCTGGCTGAGTGCTTCCAGCGGTGCCAGGTCGGTGGCGACAAGGAGCAAATCGAAGTCATTGGCCGGCACCCGGGCCACTTTTTCCGTGTCTTCCAGGTTCAGCACCTGAAGGTCCGGGAAGTCAGCCTGGAGCATCGACAGCGCTTCAATGTTCCGGGCCACGTACTGATAGTCGACCCGATCGAAATCCAGGCCAACACACAGATCGGCCGCCAATGGCGCGCCCTCGAAGCCCAGCTCGAGAATACGCAGGCGCTGCCCGTCAGGCAGAGCGCGCAACCGTTGGGCGATGTGCTCGCGCAAACCACCCAGCACCGCGTGGTAGCCGCCAGCGCCGAGCACCAGACGGGTCAATACGGCGGGTGTGGTTTCCCGTGGCAATAGCTGCGCCAGCTCCACCTGGCCGCTCATCAACTCCAGCAGGTGCATGCCGATACGGCCAACCGAATGAATGACCTGGAAATGCTCGGGATAGCTGCGGAACAGTTCCTGCCAGATGTCCTGGGCACTCGCGCGCTCGCCCTGATCGGCCAATTGCCAGGTGTCATTGCCGACCGCGACCAGGCTGCCATCCTCTACTGCTTGTGCAAGCAGATGATCCAGGTAACTGCCGGCGTTCCAGGTGGCGTGCTGCTGGCGGGTCAGTTCACCGCCGAGTTTGTCGATGGCTTCGAGCAGGAAGCTGGCGCACAGGCCGTCGAGCAAGGGGTCGATTTCATGGGCATACCGGACGAGCCCAGGCTCATCCGCGACAGTGTCCAGGTGCTGCTGCAGCAACGCCTGCAACGCTGAACCGGCCGTGGGTACGGCGCGTTCATTGGCGGGATAGGGTTTGGCAACCCCGACAAAATCCGCCAGCTTGATGTCGCCGCTGCGATCCTTGTGCAGTCGCACCCCGCGAAAACGCGCGTCCTTGATGCAGATGACCGCGCGGCCCTCGGCGTCGTACAAGGTGAAATCCGCCAGCAGCGAATGCTCCGAGCGTTTCACCAGGCTGACCTGGGCCAGACAAGGCGGCAGGCTGCCAGTGGCAAAGGCGATACGCCCCAGCTTCACCGGAATAAAGGCCAGGCCTTTGCGGCTGCCGGCCTCCTGGCTCAACAGCTGGGTGATCAACTGGAAGGCACTGTCCAGCAGCGCCGGGTGCAGATTCAGGCTGGCCAGTTCTGCTTCGATCGGGGTCGGGACCGCCAAGCGCGCCAACACCTGATTGCCCTCGATCCAGCCGGCCTGCACCGCCTGATAGGCCGGACCATAATTGAGGCCGACGGCACGGGTCAGCGCCAGGTGCCCGGACGAGGTGAAATCCGGTGCACGTGCCGGCAAGGCCGGCGCAGCACAGGCCAGCAGACCGCCGCGCGCTTCGCCGGGCAGCCTGGCGACCACATGCTGCACCCATGGCTCGGCCTGGGCGGTGGTACGCGACACAATGGAAACGGTGCCGTCGCTGCTATCGACCGTCACCCGGACTTTCTTGCTGAATTCCGCATGCAGCAAGAGCGGGCTGTGAATCTCCAGTTCTTCGATTTCAACGAATTCGCCGGGTTGATACTGCAAGGCAGCGGCCAGTGCGAGTTCGGTGAAACCTGCCCCCGGAAACAACACCGAATCGCCCACCATGTGATCGCCCAGTGACGGGAACAGTTGTGTATCGAGGCGGTTGTCCCAGGTGAATTCATGTTCCGGCAACGGGTAACCGAGCAGCGGGTGGACGCGTTCACGCCGCAGGTTGCCGCTCGATTCCGGCGAATCGGCGTGCCACAGACGTTCGCGCTGCCAGACGTAATTGGGCAACCGCACGAAACGCCCGGGAGCGGAAAACAGGCATTGCAGATCGATGTCGACACCGGCTATCAGCACCTTAGCCAGGGTGCGGTCGATGGACTGCGGGGACTCTTCGCCGCGCAGCACGGTCGGAATCACAACACCTTCCCGTTCCTGGCTGTTCAGTGCATCGGTCACGTAGGCACGCAAGATCGGGTGTGGCCCGACTTCAACGAATACGTTGTAACCCTGCTCGACAAGCGCTTCGCTGGCCGATTTGAACAGCACCGGATAACGGATGTTTTTCCACCAGTATTCGGCGTCCAGGCATTCGCCAGCCAGCAGGTCGCCGGTCACGGTCGAATACAGGGGAATACGCGCAGGTCCCGGAACGATGTCGCTCAAGGCCGCGACCACCTGATCGGCAATCACCTCCATGGCCGGCGAGTGGAACGCATAATCGAGACCCAGACGGCGGACGAACACCTGACGCTCGGTCAAGGCGCTCTCCAGGGAATCCAGGGCTGCCGGCAAGCCGGCGACGGTCGCTCCCTTGAAACTGTTATCCCCGGCGACAACCAGCTCGCTGTCCAGGCCAAGTGTCTGCAACAGGCTCGCAGTGTCGTCACCCGACAAGCCGACCGCCGACATCTGGCCGCAGCCCTTGGTCAAGCCTTGCAGGCGACTGCGATGGTAGATCACCGCCGTGGCGTCATTCAGCGTCAACGCGCCGCACGCCCAGGCAGCCGCGACTTCACCCACGCTGTGGCCGATCACGGCCACCGGCACGACACCTTTTTCCGCCAGCATGCGGGTAACACCCACCTGCAATGCAAACAGCGCCGGCTGGGCAAACTCAGTCAGTGGGTAACGGTCGTCGCCCAGCTCACCCGCCAGTTCCGCGATCAGCGAATAACCGGACAAGGGTTGGAAAATCGCGTCCAGCTCGGCAACCGCCTGATGGAACACCGGGTCGGCCAGCAACGACTGGCCCATGCCCTGCCACTGCGAACCATTGCCGGAGTAAACGAATACCGGACCGTTGGCCTGCTCCACGGCGCGGCCACTTTCCAGCACCGCCGACAACGCCGGCACGCCAGGTTCGGTGGCGAAATCCAGCAGCGCCTGGGCGCTACCCTGCGCCTGCGCACCGAGCACCACAACTCTCTGCGGGTGCAATTCGCGACGGCACAGCGACTGGTAGGCGACGTCGTAGAGGCTCGGGGCGTCCGGCGCGGACATGAACTGCGCAAGCTGTTCACACTGATCGGTCAGGGCTGCGCTGTCCTTGGCCGAAACCAGCAGCGGCACAGAGTGTTGCGCCTGGCTCGCGGCTGGTGCTGCCGGTGGCGCACTCTCCAGGATCACATGGGCGTTGGCCCCGCCGAACCCGAAGGAGTTGACCCCGACCACCAGTTTTCCAGTGGGTTTGAGGGCTTGGGTTTCGGTGACCACACTCAGGTTGAGATCGGCGAAAGGAATGTTCGGATTGAGCTTGTTGATGCCAATGGTCGCCGGCACCTTGCGCTCGATCACGCAATGCAGCGCCTTCATAAGGCCGGCAACGCCCGAGGCGGCCTCGAGGTGGCCAATGTTGCTTTTGATCGAACCGATCAGCAGTGGCTGATTCGACGGGCGTTGCTGGCCCAGCGCTTCGCCGATGGCCCGGCTCTCGATGGGATCACCCACCGGTGTGCCCGTGCCGTGAGCTTCCAGGTAATCGATGTCGGCCGCTGCAATGCCTGCCGAATCGTAAGCCTGTTTCATCAGGGCAATCTGCGCATCCGCACTCGGGACCGTCAGACTCGACTTGCGCCCATCGGTATTGGCCGCCGTGCCGGCAACGACCGCGAGGATCTGGTTGCCGTCCTCGATCGCCTTGTCGTAATCCTTCAGGTAGAACAGTCCGGCGCCTTCGGAGCGGACATAGCCGTCCGCCGCTTCATCGAACACGTGGCATTGCCCGGTGCGCGACAGCATCGAAGCCTTGGAAAAGATCAGGAAGCCGAAAGGATGCAGGTGCAGGCTGACCCCACCGGTAATCGCCTGTTCGATATCGCCGCTCTGAATGGCTTGGCAAGCCTGGTGAAACGCGATCAGCGAAGAAGAACACGCCGTGTCGATGGCCATGCTCGGACCTTGCAGGTCGTAGAAAAAGGACAACCGGTTGGCCGCGATGCTGAAGGTGTTGCCGGTGGCGGTGGCGGCGTCGATCATCGACATGTCATGGGCCAGGCGGTAGCTGTAGTCGACACTGGCTATACCCAGGTACACACCGCAATTGCTGCCACGCAGGCTCGACGGCTTGACGCCGGCGTTCTCGAACAATTCCCAGCCAAGCTCCAGCAACAAGCGCTGCTGAGGGTCCATGACCGCCGCTTCACGAGGAGAGATATTGAAGAATCCGGCGTCGAAGGTCGAAATATCGCCGAGGGATCCGGAAGCAAAGGTGTAGGACGTTGCAGGGTTCGCCTTGTCCGGGTGCAGGAATTCGTCTTTGGACCAGCGGGAAAAATCCGCTTGGGTAATGAAGCTTCGCCGGTCCAGCAAGTGCTGCCAAAAAGTTGCAGAAGTAGATCCTGGAAACCTGAACGACGTCCCTATGATTGCAACTTTCTTAAGCATTGAAACTAACCCTTTATCCCCAGCCCTTTTCCAAAGCTGAACAACAATCAAATTCCATTAATGTAAATGCTGGAAACCCGGCGACACCTCGAGGGCTGTGTACTGACCCAACCTTGATAGCAGCAAACACCCTGCGCAAAACAGCGGCGAATCATACGCTTGGATCCCATCAAGGGAAACCTGAAAAGCGCAGCCGCCGGGCGGCTCGACCTTCGCTTTCGCGGCGAATTTGCGAAGCCCGTCAGGTTCCGCAAAAAAATATTCAACAAATTCGCGACGCAGCCGACAACTCTTGAAAACCTTGCGGATTGAAAAAGCCATGCGTAACAACTAGCCCATCACACAACGCGAACGGACCTTCCCGGCTCAGCAACGGTTGATTTCCACCACCGATGCCAAGGGACTGATCACCTACTGCAACGACGCCTTCGTCGAAATCAGCGGGTTTTCTCGTGAGGAACTGATCCGCGCGCCGCATAACCTGGTTCGCCACCCCGACGTTCCGGCCGCGGTGTTCTCGCACATGTGGGCAACACTCAAACAAGGCTTGCCATGGATGGGCATTGTCAAGAATCGCTGCAAGAGCGGTGATCACTACTGGGTTAATGCCTACGTGACGCCGATCTTCGAAGGCAATCAGGTGATCGGTTACGAGTCGGTGCGGGTCAAGCCCACCGCGGAACAGATCCGCCGTGCCGAAGCGCTCTACCAACGCATCAATCAGGGCAAGCCGGCCATTCCTTCCACCGATAAATGGTTGCCGATCCTGCAAGACTGGCTGCCGTTCATTCTGGTCAGCCAGTTGAGCTTCATGATCGGTGCCTCGCTGAATTCCCAGTAGGGGTTTGCCATGGGGGCCGGCCTCGATCAGGGCCTGCACGTTGCCACAACGCTGGAATGAGGGGGAAGCGGCAATTTGTTGGTTGAATGTGAAGGCCCCATCGCGGGTAAATGAACTCCAGGCCATCCCAATCAGTCAGCTGCATAGGACCTCAATTCCCGGAGCGTCACGGTAATGCCTGATCATCACCCGGAACGACAAAGCCCCATCGACGCCCACGGCATCATCGGCGACATGCGCAGCGCGGCGCTGGTCAATGACAAGGGCAGCGTGGATTTTTTCTGCTGGCCGGAGTTCGATAGCCCGTCGATTTTCTGTTCGCTGCTGGACACCCCCGAGGCCGGCATTTTCCAGCTGTCCCCGGACTTGCCCGATGCGCGTCGCGAGCAGATTTACCTGCCCGACACCAACGTGCTGCAAACCCGCTGGCTCAGTGATCACGCCGTGGTCGAAATCACCGACCTGCTGCCCATCGGCGACACCGAAGATGACCTGCCGATGCTGATGCGTCGGGTGCGCGTGGTCAGTGGCCGGGCGACCTTTCGCCTGCGCTGCGCGGTGCGCCATGACTACGCCCGTGCCACCACCCTCGCCCGCCTGGATGGTAAGGACGTTGTATTCGCCGCCACCGGTCAACCGTCGTTGCGGCTGTCCACGGATCAGCCCCTAAGGATCGACGGCAATGCGGCGGTGGCCGAATTCTCCCTCGAACAGGACCAGACCGCGCAATGCCTGCTCGGCGCCGTCGACGATCCCCGCTTCAAGGAAGGTGCCGCCGACTTGTGCCTGGAACGCACCCTGAAGTTCTGGCGCGACTGGATCAGGCAGTCCAGCTACCGTGGGCGCTGGCGGGAAATGGTCAACCGCTCGGCGCTGGCGATGAAGTTGCTGACCTCGCGTAAACACGGCGCCATCCTCGCCGCCGCGACCTTCGGCCTGCCGGAAAGCGTTGGCGGCGAACGCAACTGGGACTACCGCTATACCTGGATCCGCGACGCCTCATTCACGGTCTATGCCTTCATGCGCCTGGGGTTCGTCGACGAGGCCAACGCCTACATGCGCTGGTTGCGCGGACGGGTCAGCGACTGTCGGGGCCACGCGATGAAAATCAATATCCTGTACGGCATCGACGGTCGCCAGGAACTGCCGGAAGTCGAACTCACGCACCTGTCCGGCCATGGTGGTGCGACCCCGGTGCGCATCGGCAATCTGGCGTATACGCAGGTCCAGCTGGATATCTTCGGCGAGCTGATGGACGCGGTGTACCTGGTCAACAAGTACGGCGAAGCCATTTCCCACGAGGGCTGGAAGCACACGGTGGAAGTGGTCGATCAGGTCTGCGAAACCTGGCAGCAGGAAGATGTCGGTATCTGGGAAATGCGCGGCGAGCAGCACCATTTCCTGCACTCGCGCCTGATGTGCTGGGTGGCGCTGGACCGGGCGATCCGCCTCGCCTCGAAACGCTCCCTGCCCGCCCCGTTCGCCCGTTGGGACCAGACCCGCCAGGCCATCTACTCGGACATCTGGGAAAACTTCTGGAACGAGGAACACGGGCATTTCGTCCAGCACATCGGCGGCACCGCCCTCGACGGCTCGATGCTGCTGATGCCGCTGGTGCGTTTCGTCAGCGCCAAGGACCCACGCTGGCTGGCGACCCTCGACGCCATCGCAAAGAATCTGGTGCGCGATGGCATGGTGTATCGCTACCACAATGACGACAAACACATCGACGGCCTGCCCGGCACCGAAGGCGCGTTCGCCGCGTGCTCGTTCTGGTACGTCGAATGCCTGGCCCGGGCCGGTCGCCTGGAAAAGGCTCATCTGGAGTTCGAACAACTGCTGCGCTATGCCAACCCCTTGGGGTTGTACGCGGAAGAATTCGACAGTCACGCGCGGCACATGGGCAACACACCGCAAGCGCTGACGCACCTGGCGTTGATCAGTGCGGCGTGTTTTCTGGATCGGAAGTTGAGTGGGGAGAAGAGTGTCTGGCAGCCTTGAAGCCAGCGCCTGTCACCTGTTCACCCCAGGTGGATGTCCTACATTTCTTAAACAAAACATGCAGAAATACTCTGTTGCCAGCCGTTACATCCCCACCTAACATCCCCGATCAACGGGCACAGCGGAGCTGTCCAACCACCCCGAATTCAAGGAACCAGAATGACCCAACGCATCCATCGCAGCATCGAATCGCCCTTGCGCTCGGGCCTGACCCGCGACGAACTGTGGGAGGCCCACGACAGGGGCCTGATCAAATGCTGGGAGATCGGCCGCCAGCGTGCCGTCCGCTTCCCGGACCTCGCGCAACGGTGCCTGGCCGGTGAACTGCCGGTGCTGGGCTGGAAGGGTGGTGTCAGCCGCAGCCTGAAAAAACTCGAAAAATACGGTTCCCTCAAATACCTCGCCCAGTGGCAGGGCTTGCGCGGCGAGGACCTGGATGTGGATTTGAGTGAAGAGCGGGCATTGACCTGTTCACGCACGCGGATGGTGGTGACGTTTACGCCGGATCGGGCGAAGTACTTCAATCAGGTGACGGAAGTCGAGGCGGCTGAGTAAAAGCGCTGCGCATCGACTGACGTCCCCCGCGTTCAAGGCAGCACGGGATCTGCGGCGCTGACAGAAAACCGCTCACGATAGGCTTGTGGCGTCACGCCCATGGCGCGCAGAAAGCTGCGGCGCAGGGTTTCCTCGCTGCCGAATCCGCATTGCACGGCGACCCGTTTGATCGGCACGCCGGTGTCGCTGAGTAGCCGTCGCGCGGTTTCGACGCGGATCTGTTCGATGGCACGGGCCGGGGTCTGGCCGGTGTCGGCGCGGTAGTGGCGCACGAAGCTGCGTTCGCTCATGCCGGCCTGCAGAGCCAGGGTGGGAACGCCGAGGTCCTTGGTAAGGTTTTCGCTGATCCAGGCATGAAGTTCGTCGAACCGGTTGCCTTCCTTTTGCAAAGACAGGGTCACGCTGAATTGCGACTGACCGCCGGGCCGCTTGAGGAACACCACCAGTTGCCGCGCTACTTCCAGGGCCATGGTGCGGCCGAGGTCTTGCTCGACCATGGCCAGCGCGAGGTCGATGCCGGCGGTGACTCCCGCCGAGGTCCAGACCGGGCCATCGTTGATGAAGATCGGATTCGGCTCGACCCGCAATTGCGGGTGCTGCTGCGCCAATTGCTCGCAACGGGTCCAGTGGGTCACCACGCGCCGACCATCGAGCCAGCCACTGGCCGCCAGCAAAAACGCCCCGGTGCACACCGATGAAACCCGCCGGCACCCTACTGCATGCTCGCGCACCCACGCCACCAAAGGCTGATCTTCAGCCGCCGCATATACGCCCCAGCCGCCCGCGATGATCAAGGTGTCGGTGCCCTGCTCCGGCAACGGTTCGGCCAACAAGGCCAATCCCGCCGATGACATCACCGCCCCGCCGCCGCTGGCGATCACCGACGGCGCGTAGGGCGGCGGCAAACCTTGCTGACGGGCGATGTCGTTGGCCGAAGCGAACACCTGCAACGGCCCGGTGACATCGAGCAGTTGCACGTTGGGAAACGCAAGCACGTGAATGATCTTGGGCATGATTGGCGTAATTCGTGGGGTTATTGGCGTATACGCCAAATCCTACGAGCCTACAGTGAAGCCGTCCACCCACTTCATGAGAAAAACACCATGACCTTGCAGATCGGTTTTCTGTTGTTTCCACAGGTTCAACAACTCGACCTGACCGGCCCTTACGACGTGTTGGCCTCGCTGCCGGATGTGAAGGTGCATTTGATCTGGAAGGACCTGATGCCCATCACCGCCAGCACCGGCCTGATGTTGAAACCGACCGTCACTTTTGACGACTGCCCTGCGCTGGATGTGATCTGTATTCCTGGCGGCAGCGGCGTCGGTGCGTTGATGGAAGATGACCGGACCCTGGCCTTTATCAAGTCTCAAGCCGCCAACGCGCGTTATGTCACCTCGGTCTGCACCGGTGCTCTGGTACTCGGCGCGGCGGGCCTGCTCAAGGGCAAGCGTGCGACCACCCACTGGGCCTATCACGAACTGCTGGCACCGCTGGGGGCGATTGCGGTGAAAGACCGGGTGGTGCGCGACGGTAACCTGCTGACCGGTGGCGGGATCACCGCGGGCATCGATTTCGCCCTGACCCTGGCCGCCGAACTGTTCGATAAGGACACCGCGCAGTTGGTGCAACTGCAGCTCGAATACGCCCCGGCGCCGCCATTCGCCGCGGGCAGCCCGGAAACGGCGCCAGCCAGCGTGTTGGAAGAAGCCCGCAAGCGCGCTGCCGGTTCATTGAAGCTGCGTGCAGAAATCACCGAACGTGCCGCAGCGAAACTGGATCGACGCTAAAAGAGCGGCTGCGGGAACCCGGCTCCCGCAGCCAATACTTTTCTTGCGCCCATAAAAAAACCCGCCGAAGCGGGTTCTTCCCAGACCATTACGACTCCCTGTCGTCAGCATTCCATGCAGGCCGATCATCCATGATCCTGAGCACTCCCTGTGCTTCAGTGGATGGGGCCAGAATACGCATGGGATCCAATCTGCAATAGAGGACATATCTACTAACACTTGTAGGACATTCGCTATAGCTGCCCTTCCGAAGTCCCTTGGACATGTCGGACTTCGAGCGCGAAGGCCGCGAATGACGCGACCTGCGGCTGACTTGCAGCTTTGCGGGTGTGATCATTCCACCTGGCGTTCGTGAGCCTTGGCAATAAGAAACTGCTCGATGTTGCTCATTTGCTCATCCCAACCCCGGCTGTCCATGCGGAACGCTTTGAGTCGGCGAGTTTGGGGAATGTGGTCGAATCCCGACTCGGACACCTTAAGCAACGTGCCCTTGTCCATGTCTTCGAGCTCGAATTTCACCAGGGTGGTGGGTTCCTGGGAGTAATCGAAGCCCGATTCCACGGCGTACGGATGCCAGCGAAACGAAAACAGTCGCTCCGGCTCGACCCGTTCGACCAACACGTTCCACAACACATGTTCATAACCCGGGTACGTCACTTGCCCCTGGGTCCACTCGCCGGCGACAAAACGCCTTCCGTCCAGCGCCACGCCAAACCATTTCCCGAACTCCTCGGCATGGGCTATGACGCGCCAGACCTGTGAACGCGGCGCCTTGAGCAGGATCTTCCTTTCGATGCGATCTGATGCTGGGTTCATAAGTCACCTCCTGTACTGAACAACAGTAGGCCTGTAAGACCACTTGTCCAACCCTAAAGTTGTGTGGCGATCAACGTTGCCCGAAGTATTCGGCTGTATTCGTGACGATTAGTTCTGCTTTGACGGTGGCGGTTGGTGTCGATCGAACCTGCTAACGTTGACCGCCACAACGCAGAATCCAGTCATGCCACCGGGAGGCACCATGAACAAACTGCAGGGAAGCTGCCTATGCAAAACCATCCATTACCAAGTGGACAGCCTCGACATGCCCATCAGCCACTGTCACTGCCATACCTGCCGCAAGGCGCACGCGGCGGCTTTTGCGTCGACTGCCGGCGTGATGCGCGAGCATTTTCGCTGGATCAAGGGCCAGGACCGGCTCAGCAGCTTTGAGTCCTCGCCGGGCAAGTGGCGGCATTTCTGTTCGGTGTGCGGCTCGCATCTGATGGCGGAACGTTTGGCCCAGCCCCACGTGATCGTTCGTGTCGCCACACTGGATGACGATCCGAAAATGACGCCTCAGGCGCATATCTGGACGTCCCACGACGCGCCTTGGCTTACCTGTGACGCGGTCAAGAAACACCCTGAATGGCAGACGTAGAGGGCCGAAGATTGCGCTGCGCTAAACTGCACCGCTCTTTTCCCTGTCACAGCGAGCTTCTGACATGCCTCCACGCTTTCTTCTGGCGTTGACACCCTTGATGTTGACCACCCTGGCCCATGCCGTGGACTGCGACAACGCGGCCGACCAGACGACGATGAACCAGTGCGCGGCGCAACAGCACGCGGCGGCTGACAAGGAGTTGAATGCGCTCTATCAGCAAATCACCACACGACTGAAGGCCAATCCCGACAGCAAGAAACTGTTGGTGAGCGCACAGCGTTCGTGGATTGCGTTTCGGGATGCCGAGTGCAAGTTTTCGGCGTCAGGGGTGGAAGGCGGGAGTGTCTATCCGCTGGTCTACGGCAATTGCATTACAGCGTTGACCAAGGCGCGGGTCGAGACGTTCAAGACTTATCTGAAGTGTCAGGAAGGTGATTTGAGCTGCCCGGTGCCGGGGGTTTGATTGTGTGCTGGTTTTGAAGGCCTCTTCGCTGGCAAGCCAGCTCCTTGGGGGATTTCGAAGGCACACAAATGTTGTGCACTGCCAAAAAAACCCTTGGAGCCGGATTGCCGGCGAAGGCGTCAGCTCAGGCGCCGCGATTACCGCACAAACACCTGCGCCGTGGTAATCGCCATGTCCCCGCCCGGCATCTTGATGCTGCCGATCTGCTTCAGGCTGTCAGCATCGAAGATCGCCACATCGTTGAAGGTCCCGGCCAGGTAGATCTTGCTGCCATCCTTATTGAAGGAAATGCAGTAGTAGGAATGATCCAGGGTGGCGGACTGGAGCAGTTTCTTCTGCTTGATGTCGTACTTGGCCAGGCGATTGAGCACGCCAAACATCAGGTTCGGGTCCTTGGGCGAGCGCATGCCACTGAAGTAGATTTCCGTCAGGGGACCGAAGTCGGTGGTTTCGGTCTTGCCGGTTTTCAGGTCGATGCTGAACAGGCCATACAGGTATTCGGCGGTGGCCGGGTCCTGTTTCTTGTCCTTGAATTTCGCGGCGGTATAGAGCAGCGAGAAGTCATGGCGATAGGTCTGCTGGTTCCACACGTACAGCACGTCCGGGGCGCTGTAGTTCGGGCGCTTCCAGTGGCGGCTCGGGATCAGCACGTCGAATTTGCCGGTCTGCACGTTGACCTTGTAGACATCCGCCCCCGCCACGTACAGCGTGCCGTCGTCACCGCTCTGCATGATGGTCAGCTGTCGCGGTGCCGGGAAGCTGCGCACGGGCTTGGCGTCCATGCCGGCGTCAGTCTTGTACACATCGAGCCGTGGCTGCTGCACTTCGTAGCGGTCGTTGAGCATCAGCGTCGGGTTGGCGACGGTGAACAGTTCCTTGCCGTTGTGGCTGAGGGTAAAGGCGAACATCGACCGCGCTTTCTCCCCCGGCTTCTGGGTGATGCTGGCGTGGAACACCTGCTTGCAGCTGTCCAGTTCGACGCCGTAGACATCGGCATAGTGGTTGTTCAGCACATAGGCGGTCTTGCGGTCCGGCGACAGTTGCACGGTGCCGGGACCAAAGGCGTCGGGCATCTTGCAGGTCTTGTACAGGCTGTCGGTGGCCAGGTCGATCACGTTCAGGTTGTTCGGGTAATTGGTGGTCAACATGTACTCGTGACCGTCTTGCAGTGCGGTGTTTTCATCGGCCATCACGTTGAGCGAACAGGTGCTCAGGAGGGCGAAAGCGGCCAGGCCGCAGGCGTTGATGCTGTGCATGCTGGAATCCTTCTTCTTATCTGATCACTTGTCTTTGGGGAAGACAGTGCCGAGGTTGCGCCAGTTTTCGTTGGACGCTTGGGCATCCTTGTTCCAGTCTGGATAGGTGCTCATCATGTCGGGCACCTGGGCCGGCCACCAGCACGGATCGGAGCAGCCATACAGGTCAGCCTCCATCGGCTGGCACAGCGACGACACACCGCCAAACGCATCAATCTCCCAACCCGGGTCGGTGGTCGAGGCGCAGCCCGCCACGGAGCTCATCGCCACCACTTCTTCGATGCGGTTTTCGTCCGCGGCCTGATCCAGCTTCAACGCTTTGTTATTGATTGCCTTGAGATGTTTCATATCAGTGAGCCTTGCGCGGAGTGATGTAGCTGCTGATGAACGCAGGGTTGTGAGCCATGATCCGGGTGTAGACCTCGATGCCGAAGTCGACCCAGTCACGCATCAGTTCGCAGTAGTGATAGGTCGGATGGGTCGGGTCGCCGTAGCGGGCGTAGCTTTCGTGGTAGCAACCGCCGGAGCACAGGTTGCGGATCTGGCAGTCTTCGCAGCCGGTGTTGGTACGGTCGAGGCGCTGGGACAGGAAGTCGTTCAGCTCAACCTGTTTTACGCCGCTGTGCACATTGCCGAAGGTTGGCAGGCTAGAACCGGTAAAGCGGTGGCACAGGTTCAATTCACCCTTGTGATCGACCGCCAGCATCTTCAGGCCCGCGCCGCAGGGCAGGGCTTTTTTGTGGCCTTCGTGGATGTCGGTGATCAACTGATGCAGGTTGGAGAAGCCGATGTTGCGGTGCTCCAGCGCCGCTTCCAGGTAACGTCGACCGAGCTTCTTCATGTTGGCGAAGACTTCGATCAGTTCATCGCTGGTCAGGTTGAACGTACTGATGTCGCCTGAGGTGACCGGGGCAAAACCGACTTCGGCAAACCCCAGTTCGTTGAACAGGTGATCCCAGATCGTTTCGACGTCGGTGACGCCGGTGGTCAGGGTCACCCGCGCGCCGACCGGACGACTGTTGTAGCGCGACAACAGCATTTCAGCCTTGCGCCGCACCACGTCGTAGGTGCCCTGCCCGCCCACGGTGATGCGGTTGCGGTCGTGCACGGTTTTCGGCCCGTCGATACTTACCGAAAGCCCGAAACGGTGGGCGTTGAGGTAGTCCACGGTTTCTTCGGTGAGCAGCGTAGCGTTGGTGGTCATCACGAACTCGACGAACTTGCCGGCTTCGCGAAAACGCTTTTCACAGTAATCGACCATGTACTCGATCAGCTTGCGATTGCTCAGCGGCTCTCCGCCGAAGAACACCACAGTGAAACGCTCTTCATCCGGGGATTCGCGCAGCAGCATCTCCACCGAAGCGATGGCCGTCTCGACGTCCATTTTCTTGCCGGCCGAAGGCTTGTCGAGGTCTTCCTTGTAGCAGTAGGTGCAGCTCAGGTTGCAGCCGGTGTTGACGTTGAGCACCACGGTGTTGATCGCCGTGCGTTCGACCCGCTTGGTGGCGATGTCCGGGGTCAGCGGCGAACCGTCGCTGACCAGTTCCAGGGCCATCAGCTCGCGCAGGGTTTCAGTGACTTCTTCACCGTTGAAACGCGCGGACAGCCGCTGGATCAGGTCGTCCGACGAGCAGCCGGGACCGCGCAAGGTATCGATGATGGTGCCCGTCAGTTCATCGCTGGCGAACAGCGAACTGCTGGGGATATGGAACAGCATGCGGTCGGCATCAACGTGCACTTCGTGCAGGTTGCGTTCGACCAGATTCAAGATAGCGCCCATTGCAAACCTCCTGTGCAAGCCCCGTTATGCGGGGCTTGCGGTCATTCCGAAAAGTGTCTGAAGCCTTTGCCTGCAGCCAGGCTCACGTTTCAACCTCACGGAATGGGTGGATTGTTCCAGCGTTGCACGGTCACGATCATGTGGCCTTCGCCGGTCAGGGATTTCCCTGCGTCGTCGACGGCGGCGATCACCTTGAGGTTGCCGGCATTGTTGGTGGACATCTTGCGCGCCGGGTTCGGTCCGGCATCGCCCGGTGTGAACACGCCCGCGTCAGCCTGCATGGTACCGGCGAACTTGACGTCTTCGTCTTCCTTGGCGCGCTCGTCGAAGGCCTCGACCTTCCACTGCGCCGGGAACACGCCGATGCGATACGGCTTGCCATCGGCCCCCTTGCCCCAGGCTTCCGCGTCGAAACGGCCCTGGACTTTCGGCGTGGAACCGCCGCCTTCGCCGATCCGCGCCACCGAGAACTCAGGCACGACTTTGACTTCGGCGATCTGGCTGTACACCGACAGGCTCGGGCCTTTCAGCGTACCGACGGAGACTGCGCGCAGACCCGGCTGGGCATTGGCGGCGGCCTTGAGTTTGACCTTGATTTGCTGCGGGCTCTGCTCGACGATTTCGAGCACTTCCACGCCTTTGCCGAAATTCGGCTTGCCACTCAGACCGCTGCCGATCAGGGTGACTTCGCTTTCGCTGCCGGCCTTCAGGTAACCCGGCTGAACCGCCAGCAAACGGGCGGAACCCTGTTTGGCGGCGACGAAGTCCAGGCCACGCTCATCGTGCTCGGCCTCGAACATCCGGCCCTGCATCGCATTGCCCTGGGCGGCGAACACCTGGCGCATGGTCACGCCGTCGATGGTGACGTTGCCGCGCCATTCGTAGCCGGTGTAGAGGATCGCGCTGCCGTCGCCATTGAATGGGGAACCGTCGGCGTATTGACCTTTGACGCTGACCTTGAAGGTGTCGCTGCCGTCAGCGCTGACGCTCATCACACCCGCCAGTTCACCCTTGCCCGGCAAGTGGCCGCTGAAGCTCCAGTCGCCTACCAATGCGTCGGACTTCGGCGCCACGCTCTGCCATTTCTTCCAGGCCGGGTTGTCCAGCGGATAGCGCTTGGCCAACAGCGGCACCATGTCTTTTCGAGCGATATCGAACCAGTCGCGATCGCGGGCCAGGGCCTGGTACTCCAGGGACGGCCACTGACCGAGGTGGAAATTCACCAGGCGCTCCCACTCCTGAGCCGGACGCCGTTGCAGGGCCACCCGCGCACCGGAGTGGCAGCGACCGCACATCTGGCTGGTCTGCTCGTCGAACTTTTCGACGGTGTTGAGCCGGCGTTCCAGCGCATAGCGCACGCCGTCGGTCTCGCTGGGCGCCAGGCCTTGGGTGTCGGCCAGGTACTTGACCAGCGTCCGACGGTCTTCATCGCTGATCTGCAAACCGTGCATGGTCTGCATTCGGGCGATGCTCATCAACCAGCCTTCCGGCGTTTTGCGCTGGTGGCTGATGCGGCTCAGGGCGTTATCGGCTTCGGGGGTATGACAGCCCTGACAGGTTTCCTTGAGGATGGTCTGGGCGTCGCGGGCTGCCAGGCTGTGAGGCGAATGCAGCGCTATACAAGCGGCTACGGCCAGCAGGCTGGCGCTCATGCCTGATCGGAGTTTTCTCTTCATCAACGTCGAACCTCGCACGGTGCTTTCTTATTTTTGTGGCTTATCGTTTTTTGGGTTTCTGCCGCCGGCGGCAAGCCGCTGACGGAGGCAGTAGAAACGTCTGCGATGAGCAATACACGGAGCGTGCCAGCTTGTTAAAACCTCGTTGAATCAATGGTTTGCCAACATCGTCGGGCGTTTCTCCCAGGATACCGACCCGGCAACACGTTTAATTTCGCGACAACTGTTTCACTCTGAGACGAGCATAGGTGAGCCACGTCGATGGGCGATGACCAATGATCGTTTGGGCAGGGACGATGTGGTTATCCAGGCGGCTCGCGTTATCGTTGCCGACCTTCGCTACGATGCGGCGACCCGACAAGCCAGCGCCTATGCACAGAGATCACACCAAACCTGTGGGAGCGGGCTTGCCCGCGAAGACGGCAGCACTTCCGCCATGAATGTGGCTGACGTACCGCTTTCGCGAGCAGGCTCGTCTTCACCTTTGAACGGTGAGTCGTCACCCATCTGTCACAATCCCTTGCTAGCGTCCGGCCGAAACATGTAGAAACAACTCGACCAGGCCAGGGGATTCGATATGAGCGACGAAACAGACGGTATAAACCCATCCTCAGCCGAATCCGACCACCCCATCGACACCAGTCGCCGCCGTTTTCTCGGTGGCGTCGCGGTACTCGGCGCCGGCGCAGCCCTCACTGCTTACGGCAATCAGGACAATGCGCCAGGCGAGACGCCTGATCGTCCGCTATCGGCCGAAGAACTCGACAAAGCCCTGCACGACCAGGTGAAAACCGTGGTGGTGATCTACGCCGAAAACCGCAGTTTCAATAACCTCTTTGGCGATTTTCCCGGGGTCGAGAAACCGCTATCAGCGCTCCAGCCTGCCGATTATCAGCAGCGCGACCGCGATGGCAGCCTGTTGCAAACCTTGCCGCCGGTGTGGGGCGGTGTCTTGCAGATCGGTCCGCAAACCCTCGATGGCGTGACTTATCCCAACGCCGTCCAGTTTCAGGAAAACCTGCCCAACGCGCCCTTCGCCCTCAAAGGCCCGAACGCGGAAGACTTGCCGTTCGGTCTGGTGACCCGCGATCTGTGGCACGTGTTCTACCAGAACCAGATGCAGATCAACGGCGGCAAGAACGACGGCTTTGTCGCCTGGGCCGATTCCGGAGGCTTGACCATGGGCCACTATGCCCAGAGCCAATATTCCCTGCGCCTATGGGACATTGCCCGGGATTTCGTGCTCTGCGACAACTTCTTCCAGGGCGCCTTCGGTGGTTCATTTCTTAACCACCAATACCTGATCAGCGCCACCGCACCGTTTTATCCGGACGCGGCCAATTCGGTTGCCAAATCACAAATTGCCGTGCTGCAAAGCAACGATCCGGCTGACCCACGCCTCAAACCGCTGGAGTCCTCGCCGGCCAGCGCCATGACCGGTCCGCCGCAGTTCGGCCCCAGCGCGCTGACGCCCGATGGTTACGGGGTCAATACCCTCGCCCCGCCCTACTGGCCGACGTGGATCCGCGACCCGGACCATCCGGACTACTCCAAACCTGATCTGCCGAACGTCCTGGTTCCGCAGACCCACGAGCACATCGGCGACAAGCTGTCGAAGAAGAACATCGATTGGGCCTGGTACGCGGGGGCCTGGCAGGCGACGCTGGAGCAGTACAAGGATTCGGGAGGCATTCCGAAAATCCCGAACTTTCAGTACCACCACCAGCCGTTCAACTATTTCAAACGCCAGGGCCCGGAAAACCCGGAGGAACGTAAAAAGCGCCTGCGCGATGGCGGTCTGGGGGACGAATCCAGCACGAACAAGTTCTTTGCCGACGCCGAGGCGGGCAAGCTGCCGGCGGTGACTTTCTACAAACCCCAAGGCAACCTGAACATGCACGCCGGTTATGCCGACGTGGCGTCGGGTGACCGACATATCGTTCGCGCGCTTAAAGTGCTGCAACAAAGCCCACAGTGGAAAAACATGGTGGTTGTGGTGACCATCGATGAGAACGGTGGCTGGTGGGACCACGTCGCCCCACCCAAGGGGGATCGCTGGGGCCCGGGCTCGCGGGTGCCTGCCCTGGTGGTTTCGCCGTTTTCACGCAAAGGCGCGGTCGATCACACGGTGTATGACACCGCGTCGATCCTGCGGCTGATTACCCGGGTGTTCCAATTGGAAAAACTCGAGGGTCTGAAGCAGCGCGATGAAGCGATGATCGCCCGAGGCCAGGCGCCGATGGGCGACCTGACCAACGCCTTGCAGTTTCCGGTCTGAATAAACCTTAAAAAAGGTTCTTCACGTAATCCCGGGGAAAAGAAGGAGCCAGGTTGCCGACGATGATTGCAGGAGCGACGTAGTTATCCAGACGGTATGCGTCATCGTTGACGACCTTCGCTGCGATGCGGCGACCCGACAAGCCAGCTTCTACAGATCAGCGGGCGTCATGCTTGTCTCATTTAGCGTCTCAAGTTGCGACAAATCCGCCTCCTCCAGCGCCCCTCCCTCCGCACCGAACCCGGCTAAATACGGCCTTTGGGTAAACTGGCACAACCGTTGCGAAAGACCTCGGCACACGAACAAGACGAGGTTTCAACATGTCGCTTCCTGATCTGCTTCCCGCCACTTCGGCCTTTATCCAACGCGCGCCGCGCATGCTTATCGGCGGAGACTGGGTCGAGGCCGCCGACGGCCAGACCATGCCCCTGCACAACCCGGCCACTGGCGAAGTGCTTTGTGTGGTGCCACGGGCCACGCCGGAAGATGTCGACCGCGCGGTGCTCGCCGCGCGTCAGGCGTTCGATGACTCGGCCTGGAGCCGTACCCGCCCCCGGGAGCGGCAGAACCTGTTGTGGAAACTCGCCGACCTGATGCAGCGCGACGCCGAGCTGCTGGCGCAGCTGGAGTGCCTGAACAATGGCAAGAGTGCCGCCGTCGCACAGGTGATGGACGTGCAGCTGGCCATCGACTTCCTGCGCTACATGGCCGGTTGGGCAACCAAGATCGAAGGTTCCAGCGTCGAGGTGTCGTTGCCGCTGATGCCCAACGATCAGTTCCACAGCTTCATCCGCCGCGAAGCGGTGGGCGTGGTTGGTGCCATCGTCGCCTGGAACTTCCCGTTGCTGCTGGCCTGCTGGAAACTCGGCCCGGCCTTGGCCACCGGTTGCACCGTGGTGCTCAAACCCGCCGATGAAACACCCCTGACCGCACTGAAACTGGCGGAGCTGGTATTGGAAGCAGGTTATCCCGAAGGCGTGTTCAACGTGGTCACCGGCACGGGCATCACCGCCGGCTCCGCACTGACCCACAACCCCCTGGTGGACAAGCTGACCTTTACCGGCTCCACCGCCGTGGGCCAGCAGATCGGCAAGATCGCCATGGACTCGATGACCCGGGTCACCCTGGAACTGGGCGGCAAATCGCCAACCATCGTCATGGCCGATGCCGACCTGCCGAGCGCTGCCGCCGGAGCCGCCAGCGCGATTTTCTTCAACCAGGGTCAGGTGTGCTGCGCCGGCTCGCGCCTGTATGTGCAACGCAAGCATTTCGACAATGTGGTGGCGGACATCGCCGGCATCGCCAATGCCATGAAACTCGGCAACGGCCTGGACCCGAGCGTCGAGATGGGGCCGCTGATCTCTGCGCGTCAGCAGGCGCGGGTGTATGGCTATATCGAAAAAGGCCGGGAAAGCGGTGCGACCATTGCCTGCGGCGGCGAGCAATTCGGGCCGGGGTTTTTCGTCAAGCCGACGGTGATCGTTGACGTCGATCAGAAGCACTCACTGGTGCAGGAAGAAATCTTCGGCCCGGTGCTGGTGGCGATTCCGTTCGATGACGAAGCCGATGCGCTGCGCATGGCCAACGACAGCCCTTATGGCTTGGGCGCGAGTATCTGGTCGAATGACCTGGCGGCGGTGCATCGGATGATTCCGCGGATCAAGTCCGGTTCGGTGTGGGTCAACTGCCACAGCGCGCTGGACCCGGCGTTGCCGTTCGGGGGGTACAAGATGTCGGGGGTCGGGCGCGAGATGGGCTATGCGGCGATTGAGCATTACACGGAGTTGAAGTCGGTGTTGATCAAGCTGTAATAGCGGGGCCCTGTCGGCCTCCATCGCGGGAAAGCCCGCTCCCACAGGTTTTGTGGTGTTGCTGAATTCTTCGGCCTCACACAAATCACTGTGCGGGCTTGCCCGCGATGAGGTCGATCCAGACAGCTCAAATCTCAGGGCTTGAATCCCTGAGTCAACAACCAGCCGCGAACCATCCTCCCCTGCTCCACCGTCATCCCGGCCAACACCGAACCCGCCGGCTCGCCCTGCTTTAACCTCTGCACCAACGGCGCCAATTCAACCCCCTGTACATGCCAGATCCCCAACGGCTGATCCGCGGTGATCACCACCTCGGCCTCGTCGACAAAACCATCCTTCAGCACTGGAGCCCGCTCGATCCTCAGGCCAATGAAGTCCGCTTCTGCATGGGCAACCTCAGCATCCGGCCACTGTCGCCGCGCTTGCCAGAAAGGCTGGTTCAACCAGCGTTGTTCATCGGCATAGAAATCCCGACCGATCCGCGCGAACCGCAGAAACAGCTGTTCCACCCGTTGCTGGTGAAAACGCTGGGCCAGCGCCGCCCGTTCGGGTTTGCGCAACAGGGTGTTGATCACCGTCGGTGCCTGTAATGCCGACGACAATGATTGGAAGATGCCATTGCCCGACAGCGGGTCGACCGCCATCGCCGCATCACCAACCCGTATCCAGTGTTCGCCACACACCTGCGGGCTGAGGATGGCTGTGCTGCTGCGGGCGTGCAGGTTCAGATCAACCTCCGCTTCGCCGGCAAAGAATGCCCGAGCCACGGCCGAATCCTGACGTCGCTGGCGACAGTACTCCAGCAACTGCGCCTTGCCCGGTAACCCGGCGCTGGCCACGTCCACCGTCCATTGCCAGTAGCACTGGCCGTCGGCCCGCCGCGCCATCCACGCCCAGCCGTCCTCAAGGCTTTCCACGGCGCTGGCGGTGTCGCCCGGCGTGCCTTGCCAGCGATTGAGCAGGCTGACCGTCTCCGGCCCGCGCAGGCCCTTGCCGAGCGCCGGTGCCTGACGCCCGCGGGCTTCGACCAGAAAGTCTGCGCTCAGGCTTTCGCGTCCTTCGATGTCGATGCGATGCCCATCGGAAAATGACTGCACGCCCAGCACCCGGCCTTCGATTAACAGCACGCCAGCCGCGCGCAAGTCCTGGCGCAGGCCGCGATCGAAAGTCGGGCGATCCAGCAGGAATTCGATGTTTTGTGCGTGTTGCTGGCCGTTCCAGTTGACCTGCCGTTGAGAAGGCAACGCCGCCTCCTCCAAAGCGTGATGCAGCCCTGCACCGCGCAAGGCCTCCAGCACCCGCGCGGATACGCCTTCGAGCGCGGCAAACCGGCGCCACTCGCTGACCAGGGTCACGGCATAGCCCAGTCGCCGCAGCCCCAGTGCCACCGCCGCGCCCGCCGGGCCGGCCCCCAGCACCACAATCGCAGTCATGGCCCGAGGCGCCGTTCAGGGCCGCGATAGCGGGCGTTGTGCTGCAGATAGTCGATCACCTGTGCGTTGCTCGCCTCGGGGTGTGCCACCAGGAACGCCGCGATATGTCCGCTCAACGCGGCGCAGCCGAGACTGGCGCCCGACTGGCCTGGATAAGTGCCGTGCACGCACGCGGCAAAGTCCGCCTGGGTGGTGTTGAGCCACGACCATTCGAGTTCGGCGCAGCGCGCATCGCCTGTCACGCGCAGCACCTGTGGATAATTCGCCGGGTATACACCCTCGCCCTGGGCAGGGCTGGACGCGCAAAGCAACACGCCCTTCGCCACCGCCGCCGCGCAAGCGTCACGCAACAGACTGCGGTCCTGACGCAGGCCGAGACTCAAATTGATCAGCCGTACATCCTGAGCCACCAGCCAGTCGATCGCCGTGGCAATCTGCAAGGCACTGGTGACGCCACGCTGGTCGAACACCTGGGCCACGCAAAACAGTGCCGATGGCGCACGGCGACCTATGGCTTCGATGACCGCGCTGCCGTGGCCCAAGGGATCGCCGTGCAAATCGCTCTCGGTGAGTCCGTCCTCGACCAACGCAAAGCGCCGCCCGGCGATGACTTGCACCCGTTGCGCCGCCGAGTGACCGCTGTCCACCACGCCGATACGCAATTCAGGCTTCATGCAGCACCGCTTTGGAAATCAATACGCCGTCAAGCAATTCAAAACGCAGATCGGCATCGGCCAGGGTCGAAGGACGATGGCTGATCAATATCCGCGTACGCCCGGCAAACAGACGGTCGATGGCCTCGATCACTTCGCGCTCGGTGGCTTCGTCCACCGCCGAAGTGGCTTCGTCGAGCACCAGAATCAAGGGGTCTTGCAACAGCGCACGGGCGATCGCGATGCGTTGTTTTTGCCCACCGGACAACTGTTGCCCGCGCTCACCCAACGGGCTGTCGAGACCTTCGGGCAAGGAGGCGATCAGGCTGTCGAGTTGGGCCAGCCGTGCCACTTCGGCTACCGCTTCGCGGCTGGCATCTGGCACCGCATAAGCCAGGTTGTCGGCCAGGCTGCCGCGAAACAGTACGATGTCCTGACTGACCACGGCGATGCGCCGACGCAATTGGAACAGGTCGAGTTCGCGCAGGTCCACTTCACCGAGCAACACCCGCCCGGATTGCGGGTCGTGGTGGCGTTGCAGCAGGTCGATCAAGGTCGATTTGCCAACGCCGGAGCCGCCGCTCAAGGCGACTTTCAAACCGTAGGGTATGGATGCCTGGATGCCGCGCAGGGTTGTGGTTCGGCCGGGATGGCTGAAGTGCACGTCATCGAAACGCAGATCGCCAGAGGCCGGCAGCGGCTGTGGCGTCGCGGGTGTGAGTACGGTCGGCTGTTCGCCGCGCAGTTCCATGACGCGCCCGAGGCTGACGGTCATTCGTTGAATGGCGACATAGAGCCCGAGCAGGCTTTGCACCGGCCCGACGGCCATGCCCAGGTAGGTCGAAAACGCGATCAGCGCGCCCAGTTGCCAAGTGCCCTGCACCACCCAGTATCCGCCGATCAGAAAGGCGCAGGCGCGGGACAGGGAGGTCAGCGTGCCCGGCACGGCCTGGGTGAAAAACTCGGTGACTTGCAGGCGCAGCAACTGGCTCATGTAGCCCTGCCCCAGGTTTTCCAGGCGCCGCGCTTCGCGCTGCTGCTGGCCGGCGGACTGGATGAACTTCATCACCGGCAACGTCTCGACCATGAACGACGACATGTCCGCCGAGCGCTCGCGCAATTGCCGCACATCACGCTCAACCTTTCGTCGCATCCAGCGCAGCCAGAGCACGTCGAGGGGAATCAGCACCAGCGCCAGCAGTGACAATTTCCAGGACAGAGTCAGGAGCATCGCCAGCGCAACCACCAGGCCAATCACGCTGGACACCGCCGAAAACAGCGAGTCCACGGCAAAACGCTGGATCTCCGCCACGTCGCCATCGAGGCGCGACATCAGGTCACCGATGCGCCGCTGACCGTAGAAGCTGGGGGACAGGGTCTGCAAATGCCGATAGAGGTCATCGCGCAGGGCAAACAGCATGCGCCCGGACAGCCGCGTGTGCAGATAACGGTTAATCCCGGACAACGCCGTGCCGAGCAAGCCGGCAACGATCATCAGCCCGGCGATCAGCACCAGCATCGGGAAATTGCGCGCGAGCAACCCGTCGTCGATCAACAGCTTGGTCAGCCACGGTTGCACCAGCACCAATGCCGAAGCACAGACCGACAAACCCAGCAGCCCGGCGATCGCCAGTCGATGAGGCCGCACGAAACTGTAGAGCCAGCGCAACGACGATTGCAGGGCTTCGGGGTTCTGGCTGTCGATCAGCCGAACGATCAGGCGCTGCATCACGAGCGCAACTGTTTGAGCTTGCGATACAGAGTCGCGCGGCTGATGCCCAGGGCGTCGGCGGCGGCCGAGACGTTGCCCTGATGGCTATCCAGGGACTGACGAATCATCTCCAGTTCGTTTTCGCGGATGCTCCCGGACTGCGGACGTTCGCTTGAGCTCAGGTCATCGAGCATGCTGTCGGGTAAGTGATCGAGGGTGAGGACGGTTTCCCCCGGCTCGCGCATGGCCAGTGCAGTGCGCAGGACCATCTCCAGTTGGCGGATGTTGCCCGGCCAGTGATAGCCGCCGAGCAAACGGCTCAAGTCGTCATGTAGCACCACCGTTGGTGCATCGAGTCTGGCCAGCAAGCGGCTGACCAGCGCGCTGAAGTCTTCACGCTCGCGCAGGGCCGGGAGCATCACGCTGATGCCGTTGACCCGGTAGAACAGGTCTTCGCGAAAGTGTTTTTCTTCCACCAGGCGCTTGAGGTCGCGGTGGGTGGCACAGATCAATGCGACGTCGATGTCCTGCTCTTCGCCAGCGCCCAACGGAGCGACCTTGCGATCCTGCAACACGCGCAACAACCGCGCCTGCAGTGCCAGCGGCATGTCACCGATTTCGTCGAGGAACAGCGTGCCGCCATGGGCCTGTTGCAAGCGACCGATCATGCCGCCACGCCGCGAACCGGTGAATGCGCCTTCGCGGTAGCCGAACAGTTCGGACTCGATCAGGCCTTCAGGAATGGCCGCGCAGTTCACCGCGACGAAAGGTTTGTCGGCGCGGCTGCCCGCCATGTGCAGGGCACGGGCGATGACTTCCTTGCCGGTGCCGGTTTCGCCCAGCAGCAACACCGGCAGTTGGTTGGCCAGGCCTTGGCGGGCCATGCGCAGGGCCCGGGCATAACGCACATTGCTGCCGGCCAGGGATTCGAGGTCCGGCTGGGACTTGGCGGGTTTTGCAACGCTGCGCGGTGGATTGCTGACGTTGATCGAACGCTGCGGCGCACGCAGGGTTTTGTAGAAAAATTCACCTTTGGCGGTCTGCAGGCTGCCAACGCCGCCCTGATGCAGTCGCGCCAACAGTTGCAGGCCATCGACGCCGAGAAACTCTTCACACCGCCGACCGACCAGTGCCGAACGCTCGGCATGCAGCAACTGGCAGGCCTGGGCGCTGACGGCGAGGATCTGCCCGCCGAGGCTTACGGCCAACAAGCCCTGCCAGGGGGATTCGAGGTACTGGCGACGGCTGTGGAAGGCCAGGACGATTTCATCCGGATAGCTTGTGTTGAAGACGCGGCTTTCGATCTGGCTGACGGCCATGGCCAGCAACGCGGTGCTGTCGTGGGCGCGGCCCAGCGGACCTTCGCGGGTCAGGTCGAGAACGCCGAGAATATTGCCCTGTGGGCAATGGATCGGCACCGAGGTGCAGGAGAAATCACTGAGGCGATCCAGGTAATGCTCGCCGCAATCGATCAGGGTTGGCCGCGCTTCCACCAGTGCCGTGCCGAGGGCGTTGGTGCCACGTACGGCTTCGCTCCAGCAGGCACCGAGGGTGATGTCTTGCAGGCCACTGCCCTTGAGTCGGTCGGCGCGTCCTTCGACCGCCAGAATGGTCGCCTCGGAGTTGGCGAGAATGATCAGCCCTTCCTTGCCTTGGCGTTCGGCCAGGTAATCGATCGCCGGCAAGGCTGCGTCAATCAGCAGACGGTTGCTTGCCAGCAATACATCGAGGCTCGCCGTCGATTCCAGCGCCAGTTCATGCTGGGCATTGAAATGCACGCCATGACTGAGGCTACGCCGCCACGAGGCATCGATTTCGGCGCGCAGGACGCCATTCGGTACTTCGCCTTCCAGATGCAGCTTTTCCCGGGCCAGCCGGGCTTCGCGGTGCAATTTGGGGGAATTTGTTTTTATTAGTGTCATCAAGCGCTCCGGGTCGGTCCGCCCTGCGCCTTTGAACAACGGCGCCCTGCCGCAATCTTTACGTTAACGTAAGGGCTATGGCAAGAGCCGTAGAGCGTTTGTGTTTCGCCAGGTGGATGGTGACCCCGTTCATTGTCGGCAAGCCTGGCCCTACAGTGAGCTTCAACTCGATAGATCGCAGGAGCCTGGCTTGCCAGCGATGGCCTTCAGACGTGAGGATCACCCGGCGGTTTGCTCGGCGCGGCGTATTGCGGTTTCAGGTGGCCTTCCTGATCGAGCAGCCAGGCGTCCATGATCTGCCGCACCACGGGACCGGCGACGCGGCCACCGGCTTCGCCGTTTTCGATCATCACCGAAATGACAATCTTGGGATGTTCCGCCGGTGCGAAACCGACAAACAAGGCGTTGTCACGGTTGCGCTCAAGGGTCTTCTCGCGGTTGTAACGCTCGCCCTGCTTGATCGCCACCACTTGCGCAGTACCGCTCTTGCCAGCGATGCGGTACTGCGCCCCCACGGCTGCCGCACGGGCAATCCCGCGGGCATCGTGCATCACCATTTGCATGCCATGGTTGACCTGCTCCCAGTCACGGGGATCCTTGAGCAGGATATTCGGCATCGGGTGCTCATCCACTGGCGCGACACCGTCCACGGTCTTGGCCAGGTGCGGACGGTTCCACACCCCTTTGTTGGCGATCAACGCAGTGGCCTGGGCCAGTTGCAGCGGCGTGACTTGCATGTAGCCCTGGCCAATGCCGAGGATTACCGTCTCTCCCGGGAACCACGGCTGGCGGCGCGTGGCGCGCTTCCAGGCCTGGGACGGCATCAGTCCCGGAGACTCTTCGTACATGTCCAGCGAGACCTTTTCACCGAGACCGAACATCGCCATGTAGTCGTGCAGGCGGTCGATGCCCAGCTTGTGTGCCAGATCGTAGAAGTAGGTGTCGTTGGAACGCATAATCGCCGCGTCCATGTCTACCCATCCATCACCGCTATGGTTCCAGTTACGGTACTTGTGATCGAAGTCCGGCAACTGGTAGTAGCCAGGGTCGAAGACTCGGGTCTGCGGCGTGACCACACCGGCGTCGAGGCCGGCAATCGCGACTTCCGGCTTGATGGTCGAGCCCGGCGCATAGAGGCCGCGCAGCACGCGGTTGAACAGTGGCCGGTCGATCGAATCGTGCAGCGCCGCGTACTCCTTGAAGCTGATGCCAGTCACGAACAGATTCGGGTCGAAGCTGGGTTTGCTGACCATGGCCAGGACTTCACCCGTCGACGGATCGAGCGCAACCACCGAACCGCGACGGTCACCCAGGGCCTGCTCGGCGGCTTCCTGAAGTTTGACGTCGAGACTCAGGACGATGTTTTTACCCGGTATCGGGTCGGTGTGCTTGAGCACTCGCAGCACACGCCCCTGAGCGTTGGTTTCGACTTCTTCGTATCCGACATGGCCATGCAGTTCCGACTCGTAGAATTTCTCGATCCCGGTTTTGCCAATGGATTGGGTGCCCCGGTATTCGACCGAGTCCAGGGACTTGGATTCTTTCTCGTTGATACGACCGACGTACCCGATTGAATGAGCGAAGTGTTCAGCGAACGGATAGTGGCGCACGAACTGCGGTTCGACATCGATGCCCGGCAAGCGGAACTCATTGACCGCGAGCACCGCGATCTGTTCTTCGCTGAGCTCATAGAACAGCGTGACCGGTACGAACGGATGCCGCGCCTGCTTCATCGCTTTGTCGAACAGCGCACGGTCTTCGGCAGGCAGGTGCAACAGGTTGACCACTTCGTCCAGCTCTTGTTTGACATCCGAAGCGCGTTCGCGAGTGATCGTCAGGTTGTAGCTGGGCCGGTTGTCGGCCAGAACCACGCCATTGCGGTCATAGATCAACCCGCGAGTAGGAGTGATTGGCAGGACATGGACACGGTTGTTTTCGGAGATCGTGGAGTGATAGTCGAATTCGACTACCTGCAGGACATACATGCGCACCACCAGCGCGCAGGTAATGACGACGACAAACAAGGCGCAGGCGATCAGTCTTTTGTTGACCAGGCGCTTCTCATTTTCGTGGTCCTTGATGGGTATCGGTTCGGGCATTTCTGTAGCAACTCTGTGAAGAGGAAGTGCCGATCCGTGGGCTTGAAATCAGTCCATTAAAAAAACGAGCTGCACCATATCAAAAACTGCCCGGTCACTTTAGTGCGATTTCCTATAAGGACGGTCCTTGAGCGTCGCAAAGGGTTTTCGGTGGGGTGGTGGATTCGTGCTTTTCATACAAGATTGATATTCCCATTCATGCATTTTTCTTGCTGATTAGCCCGTGAATACTGGGTGCATGTCATTCCATTCTGGTTTTTTGGAGTTTTTTCCATGCATCCACGATTTCAACGACTACTGGGTTCGAATGGGTTCTCCATCGGACTGGAGTTGCCACTCGACAATGACTGGTCCAGTGCCGGTCAGCGGCTGCGGATGGCCGAAGGTCGACCTTTTGGTGTACCGGACCTGAAGCAGCACGCGGCTATGGCACGCCTGGCTGACAAGTCGGGTTTTCGCGCACTGTGGGTTCGTGATGTTCCGATTTATGACCCGAATTTCGGTGATGCGGCACAGGTTTTCGAAACCTTTTCCTATCTCGGGTACCTGGCCGGTATTACCGAAAATATCATGTTGGGTACGGCGGCGGTTGTACTGCCAATGCGTCAGCCTTGGTTGACGTTGAAGTCAGCTAACAGTGTCGATGAGCTGAGTGAAGGGCGCCTGCTGCTGGGCGTGGCCAGTGGTGACCGCCCGATGGAGTTACGAAACAGGCTTCTAATGCAATGCCTCGGGAATCTGGCACAACCGTCAGGCGCTCTCTGCCCATCACGGTACTTTCCTGCGCGCAAAAACAAAACCCCTACCTGCATACGCAGATAGGGGTTTCGGAATTTAATCTTGACGATGACCTACTCTCACATGGGGAAACCCCACACTACCATCGGCGATGCATCGTTTCACTTCTGAGTTCGGGATGGGATCAGGTGGTTCCAATGCTCTATGGTCGTCAAGAAATTCGGGTACCGAACCGTCTTTCGACGCTTCAGCAAATTGGGTATGCGATAGTTTGTGTGTTTTTGCGAACTTTCG
>NZ_VZPP01000007.1 GCF_008801475.1 Pseudomonas moorei
TGCCCTCCGGTTGGCTTCGCGACGACCTACATGCAGCGTGTTCGACTGCGTCGAACGGCGCTGCGCGCCACTCCCCGGATGCACACCTCCACTCAGCCTCCCGAAGGGGCGGGTGGATCAAGATCAAGAGCTGCAGGCGAGCTAACGCTCGGCCTGATGAGTGGTGAAGAGCGGATGGGTGTACGCCGACTTGCTTTTCTGTAGGAGCGAGCCTGCTCGCGATGAACGTCCGGGCAACGCGGGCATTCAGGCAGCCCGCGTCATCGTTGACGTCCATCGTCGGAACGCCGCCCGGAGCAGGCTCGCTCCTACGGGGGCGCTAGCGAATGAAGTGAATCTTGCCGGTATCGTCGTTGCCGATGTAGATGCCGTAGACCCCAGCCTGCCGCTCTTCGATGTAGCGTTCGAGAATCTGCCGGATCGCCGGGTAATAGATGCTGTCCCAGGGAATGTCCTCGGGCGCGAAGAATTTATAGTCGAGGGTTTCCGGCCCGTACTGGCCGGTGATTTCCAGGGCGATGGCGCGGAAGATGATGTACACCTCGCTGATCTTCGGCACGCTGAAGATCGAGTACGGCGAAAGGATTTCCGCGCGTACGCCGCTTTCTTCCCAGACCTCGCGCAATGCCGCCTGCTCGGTGGTTTCGCCGGCTTCCATGAAGCCTGCCGGTAGCGTCCAGGTGCCCGGACGCGGCGGGATGGCGCGCTGGCACAGCAAGTACTTGCCGTCCTGCTCGATGATGCAGCCGGCGATGATTTTCGGATTGACGTAGTGGATGTAGCCGCAGCCGCGGCACATCAGGCGCTCGTGCGTATCGCCCGGCGGCAGCTGTTGACCCAGGTCAGGACTGCCACACTTCGGACAAAAGCTCGGGCTGAACATGATCAACGACCTATGCGGGGTTCTTTGAGTGCGATGGGCTGGGTGATCTCGGGGATTGCCCCGGTCTCTTCCTGCTTGCGCTTGAGGTAGTCGAGGGCCACGGTGGCGGCGGCGCGGACGTGGTCGACACAGGCCTGGTGAGCGGCCAGCGGATCACCGCTCTTGATCGCCTCGACCATGCGTTCCATTTCCTGGTTACTGGCGCCACGACGGTTTTCCTGGGACACCGAGGTCGCGCGCAAGTAACTGATGCGCGCCTGCAACTGGCGCAACTGGGTAGCCGCGACATGGTTGCCGGAGCCTTCGAGCAACACGTCATAGAAGCCCTGCACGGAGTCGATGACCTGTTGCAGTTCACCTTCCTTCAAGGCCTGGCGGTTTTCTTCCAGGGCTTTTTCCAGGGCCTTGATGTCCTTGGCCTTGGCGCGCAGGGTGAACAGCTGGACGATCAGGCCTTCGAGTACGCAACGCAGCTCGTAGATATCGACCGCGTCGGCCAGGGTGATGATCGCCACGCGTGGGCCCTTGGCGTCGGCGAATTCCACCAGACCTTCGGATTCCAGGTGGCGCAGGGCTTCGCGCACGGAAGTACGACTGACGCCCAGGCGATCGCACAGATCGCGTTCGACCAGACGGTCTCCCGGCAGAAGCTGGAAGTTCATGATGGCGCTTCGCAATTTATCCAGCACGATTTCGCGCAGGGTAACGGGATTGCGATTGACCTTGAAGCTGTCGTCGAGTGGCAGGCGTTTCATGGGGTCCGCTCTGATTGTGGCTGTCCATGCAAAAAAAGCACTTCGATTGCAGCAATCTCCGTGCTCGGTCGGATCAAACAGCCAAGGGGTTAACTGGAGGCCTCGGCATCGGCTTCGGCGAAGGCTTCACGGGCGAGCCGGAAACTGTCGACGGCAGCGGGAACACCGCAATATATGCCGACCTGAAGCAGAATTTCGCGTATTTGCTCACGACTCAAGCCGTTACGCAAGGCGCCGCGCACATGCAGCTTGAGTTCGTGCGGCCGGTTGAGGGCCGAGATCATCGCCAGGTTGATCATGCTGCGCTCCTTGAGCGACAGACCCTCGCGACCCCAGACGTGACCCCAGCAGTATTCGGTGACCATTTCCTGCAGGGGGCGGGTGAAGTCGTCGGCGTTCTCGATGGAGCGATTGACATAGGCTTCGCCCAGCACCTTAGTGCGGATCTGCAAGCCTTTCTCGTACTTCTCGTACTTCTCGTTGTTCATTGCGATGATCTCCATGGATCAGTTGCCCCTGCAGGAGCCGGTTTGCCGGCGAAGCGCCCTCAAGAACGCTATCGCCAGCAGGCCGGGCTCCTGCAGGTATTCATTCAGAGCCCGCCCATCAGGGTGTACTTGAGTTCAAGGTAGTCCTCGATGCCGTACCTGGAGCCTTCGCGGCCCAGGCCTGAGGATTTTATTCCGCCAAAGGGCGCGACTTCGGTGGAAATCAGCCCTTCGTTGATCCCGACCATGCCGTACTCCAGCGCTTCGCTCATGCGCCAGGCGCGCCCCAGATCGCGGGTGTAGCAGTAGGCGGCGAGGCCGAATTCGGTGTCGTTGGCCATGTGCACGGCCTCGGCTTCGCTGTCGAAGCGGAACACCGCCGCCAGCGGGCCGAAGGTTTCCTCCCTGGCGACTTTCATCTGCGGGGTGACGCCGGCCAGCACCGTTGGCTGGAAGAAACCGTTGCCCAGCGCATGACGCTCGCCGCCGCACAGCAGGCGGGCGCCCTGGGCGAGTGCGTCCTGCACATGGTCTTCGACCTTGGCCACGGCGCGTTCATTGATCAACGGACCTTGAGTGATGCCCGCCTCGAAACCGCTGCCGACCTTGAGCTGCGATACCCGCTCGGCCAGCCGCGCGACAAAGGCGTCATGAATGCCGTCCTGCACCAGGAAACGGTTGACGCAGACGCAGGTCTGCCCGGCGTTGCGGAACTTGGCAATCAGCGCGCCTTCCACGGCACGCTCCAGGTCGGCATCGTCGAAGACGATGAACGGCGCGTTGCCGCCCAGTTCCAGCGAAACCTTCTTCAGCGTCGGCGCGCATTGCGCCATGAGCAATTTGCCGATCGCCGTGGAGCCGGTGAACGACAGTTTGCGCACCAGCGGGCTGGCGGTCAGTTCGCCACCGATGGCGATGGCGTCGCCGGTGATCACGTTGAAGATGCCCGCAGGAATGCCCGCCTGTTCGGCCAGCGCGGCCATGGCCAGGGCCGAGAACGGCGTTTCCGGCGCCGGCTTGACGATGCACGGGCAGCCAGCGGCCAGTGCCGGGCCGGCCTTGCGGGTGATCATCGCCGCCGGGAAGTTCCACGGCGTGATGGCCGCGACCACGCCAATCGGTTCTTTGCTGACGACGATGCGTGCATCGCCCTTGTGGCTGGGAATGGTGTCGCCATAGATGCGCTTGGCCTCTTCGGCGAACCACTCGATAAAACTGGCGGCGTAGAGGATTTCACCCTTGGCTTCGGCCAATGGCTTGCCTTGTTCGAGGGTGAGGATCTCGGCCAGGGCGTCGGCGTTCTCCAGCATCAGCGCGTGCCAGCGCTTGAGCGTGTTGCTGCGCTCCTTGGCGGTCAACCCGCGCCAGGCCGGCCAGGCTTTATTGGCGGCCTCGATGGCCAGGCGCGCATGCTCGGCGCCAAGGTTCGGCACCTGGCCGATGAGTTCACCGGTGGCCGGGTTGAAGATGTCCTGTTGCGTGCCGTCGGGTGCATCCAGCCATTGGCCGTTGATGTACGCCTGCTGGCGGAACAGTGATGAGGCTGCTGGGCTCATGCCGGCTCCTGAGTAAAGTGGTGGACCCTGTGGGAGCAAGCCAGCTCGCGAAAAAACCGAGAACGCCAAGGGCTGTCAGGCAGCACGCGTTATCGTTCACGACCATCGTCGAGCGCCGCCCGGAGCAGGCTCGCTCCTACAGGGACTGTGTCAGGCCAGGGTGGGCAGTGGGCCCAGTTTGCCTTTGTGGTAGATCATCGGCGTCACCGGTTGCTCGGGCAGAATCAGGTTCTTCACCGCGCCGACGATGATGGCGTGATCGCCGCCGTCGTATTCGCGCCACAGTTCGCACTCGATGATCGCCGTGGCCTTGGCCAGCAGCGGGTTGCCGAGTTCGCTCAGGTGCCAGTCGATGCCTTTGGCCTTGTCCTTGCCTTTGCCGGCAAAGGCATAGGCTTCGGCGGTCTGGTCGGCGGACAGCAGGTGAATCGCGAATTGCTTGCTGTCGCGCAGCACCGGGTAGGTGTCCGAAGCATAGTTGGGGCAGAACAGCACCAGGGCCGGATCAATCGACAACGCACTGAAGGCGCTGGCGGTGATGCCGACGATGCCGCCGTCGGGGTCCAGGGTGGTGACCACCGTGACGCCGGACGGAAACGAACTCATGACGTCTTTGTAAATGCCGGGCTCGATCATTTCTCTGGACTCCTAGCGCATCACGAATGGATCAGGCATTGGCGCCTGGGAAAGGTTGATCCACACCGTTTTCAGCTCGGTGTAGGCCAGCACCGAATCGATGCCGCTCTCGCGTCCATAGCCACTGTTCTTGAACCCGCCGATCGGCGCCATGGCCGAAACCGCGCGGTAGGTGTTGACCCAGATGATCCCCGAACGCACGTCACGGGCCAGGCGATGGGCACGGCCCAGGTCGCGGGTCCAGATGCCGGCGGCGAGGCCGAACTGCGAGTCGTTGGCGATCGCCAGGGCTTCGGCTTCGTCCTTGAAACGGATGACGGAGGCCACCGGGCCAAAGACTTCTTCCTGCATGATCTTCATCGAGTTGCGGTCGCATTCGAACAAGGTCGGCTCATAGAACCAGCCCTCGCCCAGATGCTGCGGACGCTTGCCGCCCAGGCGCAGGCGCGCGCCTTCGGCAATCGCATCGGCGACCAGGCCTTCAACCACCGCCAGTTGCTGGGCGGTGGCCATCGGGCCCATTTCGCTGCTGTCTTCCTGTGGGTTGCCGATGCGGATGCGCTGGGCGCGTTCCACCAGGCGACCGACGAATTCGTCGTAGATTTCGTCCTGCACCAACAGGCGCGAACCCGATACGCAGCTCTGCCCGGAGGCGGCATAGATCCCGGCGATGGCGCCGTTGATCGCGCTGTCGAGGTCGGCGTCGGCGAAAATGATGTTCGGTGATTTGCCGCCCAATTCCAGAGACAGCTTGGCGAAGTTCTCGGCGCTGCTGCGCACCACATGTCGCGCCGTGGCCGCACCGCCGGTGAAGGCGATTTTGCGGACCAGCGGATGGCGGGTGAGGGCGGCACCGGTGCTTGGGCCGTAACCGGTGACGACGTTGACCACGCCCGGCGGAATCCCGGCTTCCAGGGCCAAACGGGCCAGTTCGAGAATGGTCGCCGACGCGTGTTCGGACGGCTTGATCACGATGGTGTTGCCCGCCGCCAGCGCCGGGGCGAGCTTGATCGCGGTCAGGTACAGCGGGCTGTTCCACGGAATGATCGCGGCGACCACGCCCATGGCTTCGTGCACGGTGTAGGCAAACAGGTCTGGCTTGTCCAGCGGCAGGGTGCCGCCTTCGAGCTTGTCGGCCAGGCCTGCGGTGTAGTGGAAAAACTCCGGCAGATAGCCGACCTGACCCCGGGTTTCGCGAATCAGCTTGCCGTTGTCGCGGCTTTCCAGCTGCGCCAGTTGTTCCTTGTTTTCGGCGATCAAGTCGCCCAGGCGCCGCAGCAGTTTGCCGCGCGCGGTGGCGGTCAGGCCACGCCAGGCCGGGCTGTCGAAAGCCGTCTGCGCAGCCTGCACGGCGCGCTCGACATCGGCTTCGTCGGCATCGGGCAGTTCGGCCCAGGGTTCGGCCAGGGCCGGGTTCAGGCTTTCGAAGGTCTTGCCGGACAGGGCATCGACCCATTCACCGCCGATGCACATCTGGAAGCGTGCGAGTGTCATGCAACGATCCCCTTTATATGGTTTTGTCGGGAGTGCGCTTTATCGAGAAATTCCAGCAACAGCTGGTTGACCAGGCGCGGCGATTCTACGGGCATCATATGCCGCTGTTCGGCGAGGACGGCAACGGTCGCGCCGGGAATGCGTTCGGCCAGTTGCCGGGCCATCTCCGGGGTCGAGCCGGGGTCCAGTTCGCCGGTGGCGATCAGGGTCGGCACCTGGATGCCGGGCAGATCATCGGCGCGGTACATGTCCTGGGTCGCGAACAATTCATAGGTGGTCAGGTAACCCTGGGGGTCGTTGCCTGCCAGTGTCTGGCGAATCGCGGCGATCTGCGCCGGATTGGCCGCCTGGTATTCGCGGCTGAACCAGCGCGACAACGCCGCTTCGGCGTTGGCGTCCGGTCCATGCTCGGCGGCCTGGCTGGTGCGGGCGATCACACCGGCGCGCTGTTCGGCGCTGCGGTTGAACACGCTGTTGAGCACCACCAGGCTTTGCAAGCGTTGCGGGTAATGCAGGGCGAAGGCCCGCGCCACCAGCCCGCCCATGGAGAAACCGATCACCGCCGCCTTGGGCAGTTGCAGGTGATCGAGCAGCTCCAGCAACTGGTCGGCATAGCCGAGCAGGGGCGTGCCGCTTTCCGGGCGCGGACTGGCGCCATGACCGAGCATGTCGTAGGCGATAACCCGGTACTGGGAGGCCAGGCCAACGATCTGGCCGCCCCACATTTCTTTATTCAGGCCCACGCCGTGGATCAAGACCACGGGCTGGCCTTGGCCGGTCGCCAGGTAACTGGTTCCAGCCGGGGTGGTTTCAGCGGTGAGCCGAATCATGGAGCGCTCCTGCATACCTTCTTGTTGTCGTTATGCCGGCCGTCTTACTGGGCTTTCTCGGCCGCCAGTTCTTCAAGATCGATGTAGCGGTTGCCGATGCGTGGGTGCAGGCGGCCGCCATCGGCGCAACCCAGGACCACGACTATTTCGTCGGCACGCGGTGCGTCTTCGATCTTCATTTCCAGGGTGATGTAGTGCGAACGCAGGCCTTCATCGTCCTTGTGCATCATCGGGATCTGGATCGAGGTGCCCGGGCCGCCGCGTTTGTTGGTGAAGCTCAGGTAGCTCTTGGCTTTCACGGCTTCGCGGTAATGGTTGCCGAAGCGCAGGGTGTGGATCACGGCCGAGGCGTGCTCGATTTCGCCGTCGGCGCCGACCACGGCCGCCTTGCCGTAGGCTTCGATCTTCTCGGCACCGCCGATCAGGCCCACCAGGCGTTCAACCATCATGGCGCCGAGGTCGGAGCAGTTGGCGCGGATCTGTGGTTTCAGGTCTTCGACAAAGCCGTTGCCCACCCAAGGGTTTTTCATCACCACGGCCAGCCCGACCATGGTCACAGGCGTATCGCTGGCCTTGCCGCCTTCGATAAAGGTTTCTTCGATGTAGCTGACGATCTTGCGGATTTCGAAACTCATGAGCGGCTCCATTTCAGAGTGAAAAAGTGTCTGTGCGTCTGATGGTATACCATAATACCGTTAGTGCAAGACCCTGAATCGAGTTTCTGGTCGGAAGGTGCGCAAACCCGCGAGCCATTGATCGGATGGCGGTGTTGAATAGTTGAAAAGGGGAACTGCCGAGCGCCGGACATGCCTTTACCGTAGGGATCCAGCCAATCGGGCTCGACAAGGCATACAGGCAAGGTGCGCAATTGAACGCTCAGCGGTTTTACGTGGGCTGCGCCGGCTGGAGTCTGGGCCGCGAGCATCTTTTGGCGTTTCCCACCCAGGGCACGCACTTGCAACGCTATGCAGCGATTCTGGGCAGCGTTGAAATCAACAGCTCGTTTTATCGCCCTCATCGTCGGCAAACCTATGCTCGCTGGGCTGATTCGGTGCCAGCCGACTTTCGCTTTTGCGTGAAGATGCCGAAGCTGATTTCCCACGTCCGGCGTTTGCAACACTGCGAGCAGGAGCTCGATGACTTTCTGGGCCAATGCTTGGGGCTGGGCGATCGTCTGGGTTGCCTGTTGCTGCAACTGCCGCCGTCACTGGCGTTTGCAGAGCCGCTTGCCGATGCATTTTTTGTCGCTTTGAGGCAGCGGTTTTTCGGGGAGGTGGTATTGGAACCGCGTCATGAATCCTGGACCGATGCCGAGCCACTGCTGGTGCGCCATCGCATTGCCCAGGCGGTGGTGGATCCGTCGCGTATCAGCACCGATTCAACGCCGCGAGGGTGGCAGGGGGTCAAGTACTGGCGGTTGCATGGTTCGCCACGCATTTACTACAGCGCCTATGAGCAACATTGGCTTGAAAACCTCGCTCACACGTTTAAGGCCACCGCCGAGGGGCAAGCCACCTGGTGCATGTTTGACAATACCGCCAGCGGCGCTGCGCTGGGCAATGCCTTGACGCTGGCGGCGTCTTTACACGGCGAAGCCTGAGCGCGGCGTCGAATGAGCCCGCGCTCAGGCTTCAAGGTCGTGCCGGTCAGGAATCAGGCCGCCATGCCGTCGCCCAGTGACTTCTTGTAAGAAGCCTTCATCGCCTCCATTTGTGCCCCCAGTTCGTCCAGTTGCGCTTTGCCCAACAGCTTTTTGGCCTGAGGAAACATCTCCGTTTCTTCCTCTTCGATGTGATGCTCAAGCAACTCCTTGACCACCTTGGCGCGCCCGGAAAATTCCACACTGGCCGGGTCGGTGGCCTTCAGGTCAGGCAGCACCAGGGAGTCGACCGTGCGGTGCTCTTCCTTGGCCTCGTAGTACATTTTTTCCTGTTCTTTACCGCCGGCTTTTTTGTAGGCCGGGTAGAGAATTTCTTCTTCAAGCTTGGTGTGGAGGGTGATCTCCATTTCCAGTTTGCCAATCAACTCGGCGCGTTTTTTTACCGCGCGCTCGGTTGAGTCGTTCAGCTGGGTCAGGATGGCTTTTACTCGTTCATGGTCGGCTTTCAGAATGTCGATGGCGTTCATGGTTCAGCCTCTGCTGTCACGGGAAGTCAGGACCGGTCGTTGCCGGCAATCTCTGTGGTTGCCCCAGGACAGGAGCATCAGCTGTGCCAATTTGCTCGCGCCGCAACGGCCTCTGATATCAATGACTTGGCGGGGGCAGTGGCGCAAAGCCTCATGCAGCTTGCCCGAGCGCTGTCGTGCCGGCATTGCAAATCGCGGGCAGCGGCACAGGCGCGAAGGGGGTGGCCCAGCACCCGGCACTGCCACCGGTCCATGGCCCGGGAAAACTGATGGAATTTTCCGTGGCCGGTCAAATCTCCTGTTCAACGAGCAGCGTTTCGTTTGATCGCCACCTGATGTCAGGGGCAGACGACATGCACTGCCCAGGAGAATGACCTCATGACCGTGTTCAAACCCTTGTCCGGCACCTCTTCGACACTGGCTGATTCAAGCCAGGAATCGTTTCGCGACCTCTATGCCGTGCTCTACAGCCATGGGCCCGATGCCGGACTTCGGGCGCAAACCTTCCTGGGCCAACAACTGGCCCGCGCCGCCGAGCGGCCGTGTGACCTGCCCGAAGCGCCGGAGCAATTGTCGGCATGGGCCGAACAGCATTGCGCCGAGGTGGCACGCGACTATGCCCGGTACATCGAGGAGCGCCAGCAGGGGGCCGCGCGCCATTATTTTCAGAACAAGGCTCACGCGCTGTATTTCCTGCAACGGGTAGCGCCGACAAAAGAGGTCGATGGCGCCTGGCTGGAGAGGGTGGTGGATCGCTGGCAGGATCACCGGTTCGACGGTCTGCTGACCACCTACCTTGAGGAACTCGGCAGTGGCGATCCCCGGCAGAACCATGTGGTGATTTACCGCCAGTTACTGGCCGAACATGACGCGCAGGATCAGCAAGGCCTGGATGATGAAAACTATCTGCAGGGCGCGATTCAACTGGCGCTGGGACGCTGCGGCGCGGCGTTCATGCCGGAGGTGATCGGCTACAACCTCGGTTACGAGCAACTGCCATTGCACCTGTTGATCACCGCGTATGAACTGCGTGAGCTGGGTATCGACCCCTACTATTTCACCCTGCACGTGACGATCGACAACGTCAGCAGCGGCCATGCACGCAAGGCTGTCCAGGCGCTTCTGGACCTGATGCCAGTTGAAGAAGGGCGTGACGAATTCTATCGCCGCGTCGCCTTGGGTTATCGCCTGAATGATCTGGGAACAGGCTCGACAGCGGTGATACAGGGCTTCGATTTGCATCGCGAAGTGCTCGCCATGCTCGAGCGCAAACGCAGCTTCGGTCAGCACATGCATTCCGATTACTGCCGGATCGAGGGCAGGACCGTGAATGAGTGGCTATCGGCGCCCGGCCAGGTCGAGGACTTTCTCGGCGCGCTGGAGCGCAAGGGTTGGATCAAGCGCCATTGTCCACCACAGGAAAGTCGCTTCTGGAATTTGATCGAAGGTGGCGCTGCCGCCATGTTCGGCGTGTTCAGTGGGTACGAGAAGCAACTGCTTCGCGACTGGATGGCCGGTGACTGGCAAGACCCGAAACGTCAGCCGTTACCGCGTCGCCAGCACAACGACAGCATCGCCGACGCCGGGTGGGCGGATGATCCGGAACTCAAGGCATTACAGGACACCCTGAGCGGGCAATCGCCACGGCAACAGCTGGAGTCGTTGATCCCCTGGCTCTCGGCACAGCGTCATTGCCGTCCGGCCGGACTCTACGCGACCCGACGATTCATTGAATTGCGTACCCGTTTGCGCTGACCCCTTTGCACTGACTCAAGGAGCGCCACATGTCAGTACAACAGATCGCCGATCGAGGCTTGCTGGCGTTGGGCAAGCGATTGCTCGCCGAGGGTTATCATTTCGTCACCCCGACCCCGTTGACTCACGAACGCATCCTCCAGCGCCTGGCGACACCGCTGGCCCAGGACCTGCGCGATGCTTTCGGTTGGTCGATGCCGTTCGATCACACGCTGTTTTCAACCGCCGAACTGACGGCGTTGGAGCAGGCGGGCATCGTCGAAAGGGATGGCTCGCTGTGGCGTAGCACTGTGCGCTGGTCGACCCTGGAAGGATTGCTGTTCGCCCATTCGGCGTACCCGACGACCCAGGCCGACTCGGTGTTTTTCGGTCCCGACAGCTACCGCTTTGCCCGTTTGATCGAAGCGCATTTTCAGCAGTGCTTCGAGCCTGTGCGGCGCGCGGTGGACATCGGTTGTGGTGCCGGCGTCGGCGCGTTGATCGTTGCCCGCGCCCGACGTGACGCTCAGGTGCTGGCCGTGGACATCAACCCGCGAGCGCTGCGACTGTCGGCGGTCAACGCCGAGTTGGCCGGGGCCAACAACGTCACGGTCTATCACAGCGATGTGCTGGGCAGCGTCGAAGGTGCATTCGATCTGATCATCGCCAACCCGCCCTACATGAATGACAGCCAGCACCGCGCCTATCGCGATGGCGGCGGCGCCCTCGGCGAAGCCCTGTCACTGCGCATCGTTCGCGAAGCCTTGCCGCGCCTGCACAGGGGCGGCAGCCTGGTGCTGTACACCGGGGTAGCGATGGTGGCCGGGCGCGATCCATTTCTGGAGGCCGTGCTGCCCATGCTGTCCGGCGACGCCTTTGCCTGGACCTATCGGGAGCTGGACCCTGACGTGTTCGGTGAAGAGTTGCTCAAGCCCGGTTATGAACGGGCCGAACGCATTGCGGCCGTGGCGCTGACTGTTACCCGCAGACGCGAGGCGTGACCATGAACCTGGCGCCCCGGTTTGGCATCGAGGAAGAGTATTTCATTACCAATCTCACGACCCGCCAAATGCACGCTGAACCTGGCGCTCAATTGCCATCGGCCACCGTGCGCTCGATTTCGGCCACCTTGCGCCGCTGCTCCTCAAGCTTTTGCTCCTCGGTCAGCGGTTGCGTCGGCGGATTGGCTTCGTCCCGATGCTTGGCGTCATCCGACTCGGCAGGGTTGAACAGGTCATCGTCGTTCATGGTGCTTTCCTCCAGTGTCTGCATATTGGAGGGGGTGCGATGGCAGGAGTTCGGTTCTTTTTTTGAACGTGGGCACGCCGCTCGCAAGGCGTGGCGTATTGCGTGGACGACTCGATCTACTAATCTCTCCATTCGGCGCCAGGAGGACGGTCATCATCATGCAAAAGGGTAAAACCGCTGCACCACCAGAAGAGGGCGGCACTGCGTCCGAGCAGATAGACACCAAGATCAAGGAACTGGACGACTGGCGAGGCAAGACGCTTGCGCGGGTCCGGGCGCTGGTCAAGGAGGCCGACCCTGACGTGGTCGAGGAATTGAAATGGAGAGGGGTTCCGGTGTGGTCCCATGCCGGGATTATCTGCACCGGTGAAACCTACAAGAACGCGGTGAAGATGACCTTCGCCAAGGGGGCATCACTGGACGACCCTTCTGGGCTGTTCAATGCCAGCCTTGATGGCAATACCCGGCGTGCCATTGATATTCATGAAGGCGACGAGATCAATGAAACCGCGCTGAAGGCGCTCATACGAGCGGCTGTGGCGCTTAATACGTCGAAAGGGGCGTGAGTGGGAGCGGCGTTGGCTGAGTGACCCTTGCCTGTCAATAAGCCGCCTCGCGGGACGAGGCGGCCAGCACATCAATGCATCTTGCTGTGGTCCATCATGCTGCCGTGATCCATGGTGCCCAGCGCCTTGGCTTCAGCTTCGATGTTGATCGTCTCTTTCTCGCCCTTGGCGTTTTCCACGATCAGGGTCAGGGGCACTTTGCTGCCTTCCTTCACTTGGGCCGTCAGGTCCATCAACATGATGTGGTAGCCGCTGGGGTCGAGGCTCACCGGCTTGCCGGCCGGCAATGCGACGGATTCGACCTGACCCATCTTCATCACGTCGTCTTTCATGCTCATCTGGTGAATCTGCACGGTCTTGGCGACGGGCGACTGCACGCTCAGCAGTTGGCTGTCAGTGTCCGCCTGCAGGGTCATGAAGGCCCCAGTCGAAGGCTGGCCGGCCACGGTCGCGCGGACCCAGGCGTCGCTGACCTGGGTTTGCGCCGATACCTGCCAGGCCATGCCGATCAGGGACAGGCCCAGGGCCAGTTGTTTAACACGCTTTGCGCAGAACGAAGTCATCAGCAGACCTCCATGACGGTGAGCAGGTCTTCTGCGCACTCTTTTGCGGTAAGGGACGCGGACAGCCCCAGGCGCAAGTTGCCCCTGGAATCGAAGACGTAGCTGGTCGCGGTGTGGGAGAGGGTGTAGGTGTCGCCGCTCGGGACCTTTTCATAGAACACGCCGAACTCCTTGGCGGTGGCGGCGGTTTCTTCCAGGGTGCCGTACAACGCCTCGAAACTCGGGTCGAAGGCCTTGACGTATTTGTCGAGCATTTGCGGGGTATCGCGCTCGGGGTCGAGGGTGATGAAGATCA
This sequence comes from Pseudomonas moorei, assembly GCF_008801475.1. Lineage (GTDB taxonomy): Bacteria > Pseudomonadota > Gammaproteobacteria > Pseudomonadales > Pseudomonadaceae > Aquipseudomonas > Aquipseudomonas moorei. The sequence goes on from NZ_VZPP01000007.1 coordinate 13,176, forward strand.
CTTGCAGGCGTTCGCCGTCGCGGCCCATCAGCTTCTTGGCCTGGGCGGCGCGGGCCAGGGTCGTCGGGCAGACCGCCGGGCATTGGGTGAAGCCGAAGAAGATCATCGGCATCAGGCCACGGTAGCTGCCGAGCATCCGGGTCTCGCCCTGGGCGTCCTTGAGCTTGAAATTACGCCCCATGATCTTGTCGCTCAGATCCTTGCCGTACTTGAACGACAGCTTGCTGCTGTCATCGCAGCCGGCGAGCAGGCCAAGGCTCAGCAGGCCCATGCCTTGCAGGACCGTGCGACGGGTATACAACGTACTCATGGAAAAAAGCTTCCTGTGTCACAACTGAAAAACCACAGTGCCTGACGCATCAGACGAAAAAAAGCGCGTGGATGTTAACAAACTGTTGCCCCATGGCGCTTAATCGATCGCCCGCCGGTCATGCGCCAAATGGTCGCGGCCCAGCCGTACACAACCCGATAAATGGCGCTTTCGCCGCTGATCCGGTGCAGGAGCGAGCCGGCTCGCGATGGACCCGAGAGCGCCGCGGGGTGTCAGGTGGCCAGCGTTATCGTTAGCGCCCATCGCGAGCCAGCTCGCGCCTGCAGACGCCTCCTCTGCACTTTTAGAGCGCGATGTCGGGCACCGTGCACCAGTGCGAAGCGGTTTCCTGAAGTCTCCCCGCCTGAGACATCCACCACCGACAAGCCTGCTTTTTCGCCAGAAACCTTGCTCGCAAGGGGGTGGCGCTCCTGTTTTCACCGCCATAAACAGGCGCCTTCACTCGACTGGCACAAAGGCTGCATTAGTCCCCTCAAGTCCCTCTGAACAAGAGGGGCAGCCCTCTCGGTCAACGACGATCGACTGGCCGCACAGGTCGTGGGCTACATCGGTGGATCAGGCATAGCCGTCTGGTTTCAACACCGCAAAAGAACAGGCAAAGACGCCTGGAACCGTAAGGTTTCAGGCGTTTTTTTTTGCTTTTTTTTCCGTGATTGGCTTTGGGCAGGTGTCGTTTATGAATTCCAATGTAGCCACGTTGAACAAGCCGCAAACGCTGGTCGTGATCGGCAACGGCATGGTCGGACATCATTGTGTGGAGCAGTTGATCGAACGCGGCGCCCTTGACCGCTATCGCCTGCATGTCTTCAGCGAAGAGCCGATGCGCGCTTACGACCGTGTGCACCTTTCCGAATACTTCTCCGGCCGCGATGCGGAGTCGTTGGCGCTGAGCGATGCGTCGTTGTACCAGACGCCCGGCGTCACCTTGCACCTGGGCGTGCCGGTGCTGGAAATCGACCGCGCAGGGCGTCAGGTCATCACCGCGCAAGGGTGTGTCAGCTACGACAAACTGGTCCTGGCCACCGGTTCGTACCCCTTTGTGCCACCGATTGAAGGCGCCGAAGGCGATTCGCGGCTGGTCTATCGCACCCTCGAAGACCTCGATGCCATTCGAGCGGCGGCGGCCAATGCCCGGCGCGGCGTGGTGGTCGGCGGTGGTCTGCTCGGTCTGGAAGCGGCCAATGCGCTCAAGAGCCTGGGCCTTGAAGCCCATGTCGTGGAGTTCGCCCCGCGGCTGATGCCGGTGCAGCTGGACGATCTGGGTGGCCTGGCGCTCAAGGCGCAAATCGAACGCCTGGGTGTCGGGGTGCATCTGTCCCGCGCTACGCAATCGATCAGCGCCGGTGAGGACTATCGCTATCGGATGAATTTTGCCAACGACGAATTCCTCGAAACCGACCTGGTGGTGTTCTCCGCCGGTATCCGTGCGCAAGACGCGCTGGCTCGCCAATGTGCGCTGGAGATCGGTCCGCGCGGTGGCGTGGTGATCGACGATACGTGCTTGAGCTGTGACCCGAACATCTATGCCATCGGCGAGTGCGCATCGTGGAATGGCAGCCTGTTCGGCCTGGTCGCGCCCGGCTACCAGATGGCACGCAGCGTCGCCGCGCGGCTGTGCGATGACGTCGCCGAGCCGTTCCAGGGGGCGGACATGTCGACCAAGCTCAAGCTGCTGGGCGTCGACGTCGGCTCCATCGGCGATGCCCACGCCCATACGCCCGGTGCCCGCAGCTACCAATTCATCGACGAGACGAGCGCCAGCTACCGGCGCCTGGTGGTGGATGCCACCGGCAAACGCGTGCTTGGTGCGGTGCTGATCGGTGACAACAGCTATTACGACACCCTGCTGCAATACATGCAGAACGCGATTGCCCTGCCGTCCGAACCGGCCGCGCTGATCCTGCCGTCGTCGGAAGGGGCACCCACCCTCGGGCCGGGCGCCTTGCCGGAAGCGGCGACGGTCTGCTCCTGCCACAACGTGACCAAGGGCGCCATCTGCTCGGCCATCGACGGCGGCTGCACCGACCTGGGCCTGCTCAAGGCGCAGACCAAGGCCTGCACCGGTTGCGGCGGTTGTGCCGGTCTGCTCAAGCAAGTCTTCGAGCATGAGTTGATCGCCCGTGGCGTCAGTGTCGACAAGAGCCTGTGCGAACACTTCGCCTTCACCCGCCAGGAGCTGTATGCCCTAGTGCGGGTAGAAGGAATCATCACCTTCGAGGAACTGCTGGCCAAACATGGCCGGGGTCACACCGGTTGCGACGTGTGCAAGCCGGCCGTGGGCTCGATCCTCGCGTCGTGCTGGAACCAGCCGATCATGGACCCGTCGCTGGTGCCGTTGCAGGACACCAATGACACCTTCATGGCCAACATGCAGAAGAACGGCACGTACTCGGTAGTGCCGCGCATTCCCGGTGGCGAGATCACTGCCGATAAATTGATCGCCATAGGCGTCGTCGCGAAGAAATACGACCTCTACACCAAAATCACCGGCGGCCAGCGGATCGACCTGTTCGGCGCCCAGTTGCATCAGTTGCCGGACATCTGGGGCGAACTGATCGAAGCCGGCTTCGAAACCGGCCACGCCTACGGCAAATCGACCCGCACGGTGAAGTCTTGCGTCGGCAGCACCTGGTGCCGCTACGGCGTGCAGGACAGCGTGCAGATGGCCCTGACGATCGAGGACCGCTACAAGGGCCTGCGTTCGCCGCACAAGCTCAAGTTCGCGGTGTCCGGTTGCACCCGCGAGTGCGCCGAGGCGCAAAGCAAGGACGTCGGCGTGATCGCCACCGAGAAAGGCTGGAACCTTTACATTGCCGGCAACGGTGGCATGCGTCCGCGTCACGCCGAGCTGTTCGCCACCGACCTGGACGACGCCACCCTGATCCGCTACATCGACCGCTTCCTGATGTTCTACATCCGTACCGCCGACAAGCTGCAGCGCACCTCGGTCTGGCGCGAAAGCCTGGAGGGTGGTCTGGATTACCTCAAGGACGTGATCATCCACGACAGCCTGGGCCTGGGCGCCGAACTGGAGTCGCAGATGCAACTGGTGGTCAACCGCTATGAATGCGAATGGGCCAACGCCCTCAAGGACCCGGAAAAACTCAAGCGCTTCCGCACCTTCGTCAACGACAAGCGCCCGGACCCGGACATCCATTTCGTCCAGGAGCGCGGTCAACGCCGCCCGATCATGGCCGCCGAACTAAACCTTATCCCTGTCACCGAGGAGCGTGTCTGATGAACCCGTCCAATACCCAACGCATCAACCGCGAAGAACAGTGCGCAATCTGGCAATCGGTGTGCAGCCAGCAGGATCTGGTGGACGACTCCGGTGTGGTGGTGTGGCTGGACGGCGCGCAGGTGGCGTTGTTCTACCTGCCGGGCATCGAGGGCAAGACGCTCTACGCCATCGATAACCACGATCCGCAATCGGGGGCCAATGTCATCGGTCGCGGCCTGGTGGGCAGCATCAAGGGCGATCTGGTGGTGGCGTCGCCGATCTACAAGCAGCATTTCCGCCTGGAAGACGGCTCCTGCCTGGAGTACCCGCAACAGCGATTGCGGGTCTGGCCGGTGCGGTTGAACGATGGGGTCGTGGAGGTCGGGGTGGCCTGACGGTTCAGGCCATTCACATCAGGAGTCGGATATGAAGACAGCCGCACAGTTGCTCAAGCTCAAAGTCGTGGAGAACCAGCAAGTGCACAGCATCGCACCGGATGCGATGGTGCTCGAGGCCGTGAAGAAAATGGCCGAAAAGAACGTCGGTGCTCTGCCGGTGATCGAAAGGGGTGAAGTCGTCGGGGTGATCAGCGAGCGCGACTATGCAAGAAAAGTCGTTTTGCTGGGGCGCTCGTCAGTCGGCACGCCGGTCAGGGCGATCATGAGTTCGCCGGTGATCACGGCCGACAGCCAACAAAGCATCGAGCATTGCATGGCGGTCATGACGGACAGCCATTTGCGTCACTTGCCCGTGGTCGAGAATGGCGAGCTGATTGGTTTGCTGTCGATTGGCGATCTGGTCAAGGAAGCGATTGTCGAGCAGGCCAACTTGATTCGTCAGTTCGAACACTATATCCGCGGGCATTGAAACCGGAGCTGGCTTGCCAGCTCCAACAGGGTCGGCGGCGCGGCTTTAGAGGTATTTGTCCGTGACAGCGCCTTCAGAGGCGCTGGACACGGTCTTCGCGTACTTGGCCAGTACCCCGCGTTTGTACTTCGATTCCGGACGTACCCAACGGCGCTTGCGCTCGGCCAGTTCGGCATCGGAGACATCGACCGTGATCTGCCGGGTTTCGGCATCAATGGTGATCCTGTCGCCGTTTTCGATCAGCGCAATCGGCCCGCCGTCATAGGCCTCGGGCGTGATATGCCCCACCACGAAGCCGTGGGAGCCGCCGGAGAAGCGGCCATCGGTGATCAGCGCCACGTCCTTGCCCAATCCCTTGCCCATCACCGCCGACGTCGGCGAGAGCATTTCGCGCATGCCCGGTCCGCCCTTGGGGCCTTCGTAGCGGATCACGATCACTTCGCCGGGTTGCACGTCACCGTTGAGGATGCCGGCCAGTGCGTCTTCTTCGCCGTGGTAGACCCGTGCCGAGCCTGCAAAGCGCAGGCCTTCCTTGCCGGTGATCTTGGCCACCGCGCCGCCGGGCGAGAGGTTGCCGCGCAGCACCACCAGGTGCGAGTCCTTTTTGATCGGTTGGTCGAAGGGCAGGATCACGTCTTGCCCGGCGGGGTAGTCGGGGACGTTCTCGAGGTTTTGCGCCAGGGTCTTGCCGGTGACGGTCAGCACATCGCCGTGCAGCATGCCGGCTGCCAGCATGCGTTTCATCAAGGGTTGAATACCGCCGATGGCCACCAGTTCGCTCATCATGTACTTGCCACTGGGGCGCAGGTCGGCGACCACGGGAGAAATCTTGCCCAGTTCGACGAAGTCATCGAGGGTCAGTTCGACGTCGACCGCGTGGGCCATGGCCAACAGATGCAGCACTGCATTGGTCGAGCCGGCGAGGGCGATCACCACGCGAATGGCATTTTCGAAAGCCTTGCGGGTCATGATGTCGCGGGGTTTGAGGTCGAGCTTGAGCAGTTCCATGACCTGCTGGCCGGCACGGAAACTGTCCGAAGCCTTGTCGCTGCCGATGGCGTCCTGGGAACTGGAACCGGGCAGGCTCATGCCCAGTGCCTCGATGGCCGAGGCCATGGTGTTGGCGGTGTACATGCCGCCGCAGGAGCCAGGGCCGGGAATGGCCACTTCCTCGATCTGTTTGACCTGGATTTCGCTGATGTCCCCGCGCGCATGCTGACCCACGGCCTCGAACACGGAGATGATGTCGGTGTGCCCGGCACCGGGACGGATGGTGCCGCCGTAGACGAAGATCGACGGCCGGTTCAGCCGCGCCATGCCGATCAGGCAGCCCGGCATGTTCTTGTCGCATCCACCCACGGTCACCAGTCCGTCGAAGCCTTCGCAACCGACCACCACCTCGATGGAATCGGCAATCACCTCGCGGGACACCAGCGAATATTTCATGCCTTCGGTGCCGTTGGCGATGCCGTCGGAAATGGTAATGGTGTTGAAAATCACGCCCTTGGCACCGGCGGCATTCGCGCCTTTTTCGGCTTCGATCGCCAGTTTGTCGATGTGCATGTTGCAGGGCGTGACCATCGCCCAGGTGGAAGCAATGCCGATTTGCGGTTTCTTGAAATCTTCGTCGGTGAAGCCTACCGCCCGGAGCATGGCGCGGGCAGGTGCGGCCTCCACGCCGTCGATGACTTGAGAGGAGTATTTGCGCAAATCGTCTTTATCGCTCATGACCATGCACCCGTTGAGACAAACAGCATCAGTATAGAAGTCCCACCGCGTGTATCCGGACTATCCAGTCGGCAACAGACGCGCGGGTTTGCCGTGTCGTGATATTCTTCGCGCCAACTTGGTTTGACCTATTCAGTTTTCCTGTTCTCGAAACAGGCGAACGGAATCACTGTCGCTCAAGTAGCTGAAGCCAAAAAAGATAAGAAGTCAGTTCAGAAGGGACATATAACTGGGGTCGATGCAGTTCGTCGGCCTTGTGTGCCCACCCTCCAATCCAGATGTGCCGCAACCCTTGACCTGCCGTTAAACGCGGGGCTGCGTGCGTGAGGATGGAAGGGCGGATGACGTTTTATCATTAGGTGCTACAGATGTTTAAGAAAGTGAACACGGCCCTGCTGGGGCTGGCTTTGTCGTTGGGGATGACGACGGCCCAGGCCGAAGAAGCCAAGAAAGTCGATGTGCTGCTGATTGGCGGCGGCATCATGAGCGCAACCCTCGGCGTCTGGCTCAATGAGCTGGAACCAGGCCTGTCGATGGAGATGGTCGAGCGCCTCGATGGCGTCGCCCAGGAAAGCTCCAACGGCTGGAACAACGCCGGTACCGGTCACTCCGCCCTGGCTGAGTTGAACTACACCCCCGAAGACGAGAATGGCAAGGTCCAGATCCCGAAAGCCGTTGAAATCAACGAAGCTTTCCAGATCTCCCGTCAGTTCTGGGCCTGGCAGGTTCAGCAAGGCGTGCTGAAAAACCCGCGCTCGTTCATCAATTCCACGCCACACATGAGCTTTGTGTGGGGCGATGACAACATCAAGTTCCTGAAGAAGCGCTACGAAGCCCTGCAAGCGAGCCCGCTGTTCGCCGGCATGCAGTACTCCGAAGACCCGGCCGTGATCAAGAAGTGGGTTCCGCTGATGATGGAAGGGCGTGACCCGAACCAGAAAGTCGCGGCCACCTGGACACCCATCGGTACTGACGTGAACTTCGGCGAAATCACGCGCCAGTTCGTTGCTCACCTGCAAACCACGCCGAAATTCGACTTGAAGCTGTCCAGCGAAGTGCAGGACATCACCAAGAACGCCGACGGCAGCTGGCGTGTCAGCTACAAAAACCTGAAAGACGGCAGCAAGACCGAAACCGATGCCAAGTTCGTGTTCATCGGCGCCGGCGGCGGTGCCCTGCACCTGCTGCAGAAATCGGGCATTCCCGAAGCCAAGGAGTACGCGGGCTTCCCGGTAGGCGGCTCGTTCCTGGTGACCGAAAACCCGGCCATCGCCGAGCAACACCTGGCCAAGGCCTACGGCAAAGCGTCCGTTGGCGCACCGCCGATGTCGGTTCCACACCTGGACACCCGCGTGCTGGACGGCAAGCGCGTGATCCTGTTTGGCCCGTTCGCGACCTTCTCGACCAAGTTCCTCAAGGAAGGCTCGTACCTGGACCTGCTGACCACCACCACCACGCACAACGTGTGGCCAATGACCAAGGTCGGCATCAAGGAATACCCGCTGGTCGAGTACCTGGCCGGTCAACTGATGCTGTCGGATGAAGATCGCCTCAATGCCCTGAAGGAATACTTCCCGAACGCCAAAGCCGAAGACTGGCGCCTGTGGCAAGCGGGCCAGCGCGTGCAGATCATCAAGCGTGATGAAGCCGCCGGTGGCGTGCTGAAGCTGGGCACCGAGATCGTCGCTTCCCAGGACGGCACCATTGCCGGCCTGCTGGGCGCATCGCCAGGTGCCTCGACCGCTGCACCGATCATGCTGTCGGTACTGCAGAAAGTCTTCAAGGACAAGGTCGCGACGCCGGCCTGGCAAGAGAAGCTGCATCAGATCGTGCCGAGCTACGGCACCCAACTCAATGGCAGCCCTGAGAAAGTGGCGCAAGAGTGGGCCTACACCGCCAAGGTGTTGGAACTGACTCCTCCGCCGGTGATCGGTCAGGCTGCTGCTCCGGCTGTCGAGGCTGAAAAGCCGAAGGCGCCGAAAGAGAACGCCTCGGCTGATATGGCGTTGTGATCCGCGAGTCCCATCGCTATGAATGGGGCGCCTGGATAAGCTGATCCGCGATAGAGAAAGCCCGCTGAACCGGTGACGGTCAGCGGGTTTTTTTTGAATCTTCACGCAAGCAACGAACGTATTACCCCTGAGCGGCCGGCGCAGGCGGCCTCACGGTCGACCAATCACCTGCATCCTGTGGGAGCTGGCTTGCCAGCGATGGCGGCCCTGAGCGCGGCACAATATCCAGAGGCGTCATAGCCGGCAAGTTCCTGCTGGCGCTATTCTCTAGCCTGATCGATGACCGGAGCGGAGGCTGGGTTGGCATGAGGGCAGGGCAGGTGGATGTCGATGTGGACAGCGTGGTGGTTGGCGCCGGAGTGGTTGGCCTGGCGGTGGCCAGGGCGCTGGCCATGAGCGGGCGCGAAGTGGTCCTGGTCGAGGCCGGCGCAGGCATCGGTGTGGGTATCAGTTCGCGCAATTCCGAAGTGATCCACGCCGGCATTTACTACCCCGGCGGCAGCCTCAAGGCGCAGTTGTGTGTGGAGGGCAAGCAACGTTTGTATGCCTTCTGCGAAGAGCGCGGCGTGCGCTATCAGCGTCTGGGCAAGCTGATCGTGGCCAGCGATGATGCGCAACGGCTGGCCTTGCAGGCACTGCTTGGGCAGGGTCGGCGCAATGGTGTCGATGACCTGCAATGGCTGGACGCCGATCAGGCGCGGGAGCTGGAACCGGCGTTGTCCTGCGTCGCTGCGCTGTGGTCGCCGTCCACCGGCATTGTCGACGCCCATGGGCTGATGCTGGCGTTGCAGGCCGATGCCGAAGCCCGGGGCGCGTCCCTGGCGTTTCAAACGCCGTTGCTGTCTGCGCGCTGCATCGAACAGGGCTTCGAACTGCACATGGGCGGCGCCGAGCCCATGACGTTGAGTTGCCGTGAGCTGATCAATTGCGCCGGGTTGTCCGCGCCGCAGGTGGCCAGTCAGATTGAAGGGCTGTCCTCGCAGCACGTTCCCGTGGCGCATTTGTGCAAGGGCAGTTATTTCAGTTTCAGCGGCCGGGCGCCGTTCCGGCATCTGGTTTATCCGGCGCCGGAGAGTGCCGGCTTGGGCGTGCACATGACCCTCGACCTCGGCGGTCAGGCGCGTTTCGGGCCGGACGTGGAATGGGTCGACGAAGTCGACTACCGCGTGGCCCCCCATCGCGCCGATGTTTTTTACCAGGCGATCCGGCGTTACTGGCCAGGGTTGCCCGATCACAGCCTGCAACCGGCCTACAGCGGCATTCGCCCGAAAATCAGCGGGCCGAATGACCCCGCCGCCGACTTCCGCATCAGCGGCCCGACCGAGCATGGGGTGCCGGGATTGGTGAACCTGTTCGGCATCGAATCGCCAGGCCTGACCAGTTGCCTGGCGCTGGCGGGGCACGTACTGAAGCAGCTTGCCTGACGCCCTGTAGGAGCAAGCTCACTCCTACAGGATCAGGATCAGGTCGGTTTGATGACCGGTAATCAGCGTTTGCGCCGCCTCCCTCGGATAGCGCTATCCTTGGAAGATGTGCTCTTCGCCATCGGAGAAGTCTGATGATCAACGTACGCACTGCCCGCATGCTTGCCGATTACAAACAATGGGCCAATCAGCGCCTCTTCGATAATCTGGCGCAACTGCCGCCGGGCGAAGTCGAAAAAGAGCGCGCTTCAGTGTTCAAAACCATGATCGGCACGCTGAACCACATCTATGTGGTGGACTGCATCTGGCAGGCTCACCTCGAAGGCCGAGGACACGGCTTCAAGACCTCCCACGAATTGGTGCATCCGGCCCTGATCGACCTGCGTCTGGCGCAGCAGGACATCGATCACTGGTACAGCGACTGGACCGCCCGGCAAACCGATGCCTCCCTGGATAAACCCGTCAGGTTTACGTTCGTTTCCGGTGAAAGCGGCACCATGAGCGCCGGGGCGATACTGATGCACGTGGTCAATCACGGCAGTTATCACCGTGGCTGGGTGATCCAGATGTATTTCGAGATCCCGGCCATGCCGCCGATGACGGACCTGCCGATCTACTTGCGCGAGACCGATCCGCACTTCAATTCGCTCAATGCCCCGGTAGTGGAGCCGACATGTGCTCCACAATTTTCGAGCGCAACCAACGTTCTGCCGGATCGTTATCGTTGACACCGTTCCAGACCATGGACAGTTCGGACAGCTTGATGTCGAACGGCGCATCGTCGGCACGCAGCTGGCTGCTGCCTTCGATCAGCGCGCTCGCCGCGTAATCCGGCACCGTCGCCAGCATGTCGGTGCCCGCCAGCAACGCGCGCAAGCCGGCAAACTGCGGCACCGCCAGCACCACCCGGCGCGAACGGCCGATGCGTGCAAGGTCGGTATCGATCGCCCCGGTCAAATCTCCGGAAAACGACACCAGCGCATGGGGACGTTCGCAGAATTCATCCAGGGTCAGGGGGCCGGGCCGGTTATCGCCACGCAGGATCTTGACGCTCAAGTCCCGCAGTTTCTTGCGTTTGGCATTGGCCGGCAATTCTGTGGTGTAGCTGATCCCGACGGTAATCTCGCCGGTGGCGAGCATCGACGACATCAGCAGGAAATTCACCCGCCGCACGACAACGACGACGTTCTGTGCCTCTTCACGGATCTGCTTGAGCAACGGCGGAAACAGACCGAATTCAGCGTCATCGGACAGGCCGATGCGAAACACGTCACGGCTGGTGGACGGGTCGAAATCCTTGGCCCGGCTGACCGCACCGGAAATGGTGTCCATCGCCGGCTGCAATTCCTTGAGAATCACCAGGGCGCGCGGCGTCGGCTCCAGGCTACGGCCGTTGCGTACCAGCAACGGATCGTCGAACAAATCCCGCAACCTCGCCAAGGCCGCACTGACCGCTGGCTGGCCGAGAAACAGTTTCTCTCCGGCACGGGTCAGGTTTTTCTCGAACATCAGGGTTTCGAAAATCACCAACAGGTTCATGTCCACGCGGCGCAGGTCGTTGCGGTTCATGACGGCGGTGCTCGCAGGTTGAAGAATTTTTTCAGTAAAGCACCAAACCTGTGGCGAGGGAGCAAGCTCGCCACAGGGGGGGGTGTTTATTCGGGTGGGTCGAGGCGGTCCAGTGCGCGGTTGACTGCCAGTTCGCCGAGCATGATCACTTGCGCGATGCCCAGCAGGGTGTTGCGACCCGTTCCTTCCGTACGGTCCGCCAGGTCCAGGGTCATGACGTTGGCCGACGCCAGGGATTCGCAGGCGTGGGCCAACAGGGATTCGGTGTCGAGCTCGGGGTCGACGATGAACATGCGGCAGGGTTTACGCGGGGTGGCGCGGATGTCGGCGGCGGAGGGGATGCGGTCGGTGGGTTCCGGGTGGTTTTCTGGACCGGGGGTTTCGAAGTGAAAAGTGGGGGCGGTGTCTGGTGGGTTGGGCGTAGTTTTCAACATGGATGCAGCTCCTCGTGAACTGAAGGAACCATCACCCTCGCTACCAAACGAAGGGTGGTGGCCATACGGAGGTTGGTAGACCGGCACACAAGGAAAAACCGGCGCACCCGAAGGTGCCCTGCGCATGGCCACCATTAATGCAGGCGTGAAAAACCTGCAAAAGGTGACGCTATGCGCCTTGTGTAGGGTCGGGCTACCAAACCCGATCACTGTTCTTTTCAGCGACCGACAAACGATAAAACCCGACCCCAAGGCGCACAAGCCGGCGGATTCTGGCGTACCCGTAGGCAACGACGCAAGGCGCTGTAGCTTTCACGAAGTAACGCCGACAGCCATTAAACAAATGCCAACGGCGGTGGCCATCGCGAGCCGCTCTCGCTTATTTCTTGTGCAGACCCAAAGCCCGCGTGATCCGGGGCCTATGGCCAAGCTCGGGCCGGACGAATTGACCCTTGATCCGAGTGAAGCGCAGCCAGAGGGTAATTTTCTGACGGGTCGCTACACTCTTTCCGTTCATGACTGCGTGATTCCCACAACCTTCTGGCAGGCGCTGCGTGAGGCGAAATGGGTGTCCGGGCGCGCACCTTGCCGATCATTGGAGCTTGAGCATGAAAATCGATCTGAGTGGAAAACTGGCGATTGTCAGCGGCAGCACGGCCGGCATCGGCCTGGGCATCAGCAAGGCGTTGGCCGAGTCCGGCGCCACGGTGGTGGTGATCGGTCGCGATACGGCCAAGGTCGAACAGGCCTTGGCGAGCATTCGCCAGCAGGTGCCGGGCGCTCAATTGCGCGGGCTGGCTGCCGATCTCGGGACGGCAGAAGGCGCGGAAAAACTGTTCGCCGCCGAACCACGGGCCGACATCCTGGTGAACAACCTGGGGATCTACGAAGCGGTGGATTTCTTTGACACCCCCGACAGCGAGTGGACGCGCTTTTATGAGGTCAACGTGATCTCAGGGGTGCGCCTGTCGCGGCATTACGTGCCGGACATGGTCAAGCAGGGCTGGGGGCGGGTGATTTTCCTGTCTTCGGAATCCGGGATCGCGATCCCGGCCGACATGCTCAACTATGGCGTGACCAAAAGCGCCAACCTGGCGGTGTCCCATGGACTGGCCAAGCGGCTGGCGGGCACCGGGGTGACGGTCAACGCGATCCTGCCGGGCCCGACCTTGACCGATGGTGTGGAGAAGATGCTCAAGGATGCGATTGCGCAATCCGGTCGCAGCCTGCAGGAGGAAGCCGACGACTTCGTGCGCAAGGCCCGGCCCACTTCGATCATCCAGCGCGTGGCCCATGTCGAGGAAGTCGCGAATCTGGTGGCCTACATCGCTTCACCGTTATCCTCGGCCACCACGGGTGCCGCCCTGCGGGTCGACGGCGGTGTCGTCGACAGCCTGGCCATCTGACCCTTACTGATCAAGAGAGAACATTCCATGGCATCTGCATCAGCCTTCATCGACATCCCGGCCACCGCCGATCAGGTCTGGCAATTGATCGGGGGTTTCAACTCGCTGCCGGACTGGCTGCCGTTCATTCCCAAGAGCGAACTCAGTGAAGGCGGGCGTGTGCGCAGTCTGCAAACCGCGGACGGCGCGGTGGTGATCGAGCGCCTGCAAGCGTTCGACAATGCCGGCAAGACCTACAGCTACTCGATTGTGCAGGCGCCGTTTCCGACCACTGAGTACCTGGCGATGATCAAGGTCGAGAGCCAGGGCGAGGGCGCCCGGGTGACCTGGTCCGGCCGGTTTGAACCGGTGGGGGTCAGTGATGAGGAGGTGGTGGCGTTATTCGCCGGGATTTACCAGGGTGGCCTGCAGGCGTTGCGGGCCAATTACCCGGCTTGAGTCAACGCAGAAGCCTGTGGGAGCCAGCTCCCACAGGTTCCGTGTCGATTCAGGAGATTTGAGTCAGGTCGGGGCAATCAAGCTCTGGCGGCAATCGATCACCAGCCGCGCGCCCCCAAGTTCACTGCGTCCCACCTCGAGCGTAAAGCCGTGCAGGCTGACAATCGCCGCGACGATCGACAGCCCCAGGCCGAAACCGCTTTTCTGATTACCGGCTTCGGCGCGATAGAAGCGCTGGAATACCGCCTCGCGTTCGGCCTCCGGGATTCCGGGACCGGAATCAAGCACTTCGATGCGGGTATGCCCACCCTGATTGATCCCTCGCAAAATGACCGCGCCGCCGGGCGGAGTGAATTTGATCGAGTTGCTCAACAGGTTCGCAATCGCCTCGAACAGCAGCGCCCGGTCACCCATCAGCGGCGGCAATGACCCAGGCACGTGCAATTGAAAAACCAGGCCATCGTCTTCGGCCAGTGGCAGATAAAACTCATGCAGTTCCTGCAGCAACGACACCGGATCGAGCTGCACGAAACCGGAACGGCGCTGGCGGTCTTCCAGTTCGGAAATCCGCAGCAGGCCGCGAAAACGCGCCATCAGGGTGTCCGCTTCGCTCAGTACCGAATCCAGTTGCGCCGCTTCGGCAGAGCCTTCACCAGCCTGTTGCTGCATGCGATAGAGCTGCGCGCGCAAGCGGGTCAGCGGCGTGCGCAGGTCGTGGGCGATGTTGTCGCACACGCCCTTGACCTCGTTCATCAAGCGTTCGATGCGTTCGAGCATGGCGTTGACGATGGCGGCGAGCATGTCCAGTTCATCGCGACGATTGGACAGCGGCAGGCGCTTGGTCAGGTCACCGGCGACGATCGCCTCGGCACTGGCCTGAATCGCGCGAATTCGCCGCAGCGGGCGGCGGCGCAACAAGTGCCAGCCGACAATGCCCGGCAGAATGGTCAAGGTCACGCCCCAGAACAATGCATGGAGAATGATGCGGGTGACGGCAAACAACGAACCGTTGTCCCGCACCAGCACCAGCCAGCGACCGTCGGGGGTCTGGGTCGCTACCGCGTCACAGCTGTCCGCGGGCAGGGTCGGGTCGTCGGAGTCGGTGCAGTCGCTGAGCATGTGGATCTTGCCGTCCAGCGGCAAGTCGAGCGGGATCGCGCGCAGGGCGCCGCTGAGGTAACGCCCATGGCTGTCGAACAGGCCATAGGCGTCGAGGCCGCGAATGTCGAAGGTCATGCTGACGGCGAGGGCATCCACCAGCTGTTCGCCCTGAAAGCGCGAGAACAGGTGCTGACGTTGCATCAGCGAATGTTTGGCCAGGTTGTCCAGGTAGGCCGACACCTCGTAGTACATGACCCCCATGAGTATCGCGCTCCAGGTCACGAACAACGCACTGTAGAGCGCCAGCAGACGACTGCTGGAAGAACGCCAGCCTTTAGACGGGTTCGGCAATGACATAACCCGAGCCTCGCACGGTTCGAATCAGTGGAACATTGCCCGGTGGGTCGATTTTTTTGCGCAGGCGGCCAATGTGCACGTCGATCAGGTTGGTGCCCGGATCGAAGTGATAGCCCCAGACCTCTTCGAAAATCATCATTCGCGACAGGATCTGCCCGGTGTTGCGCATCAGGAATTCGAGCAGCTTGTATTCAGTAGGTAGCAGCGTCAGCAACTCGCCATTGCGGCTGGCTTCGTGGCTGATCAGGTTCAGTTCCAGATCCGCCACCCGCAACGTGGTGACGTGTGCCGTCACGTTGTTCTGGCGGCGCAACAGGACTTCGACGCGGGCGGCCATTTCATCGGTGGCGAAGGGCTTGGTCAGGTAATCGTCGCCGCCGGCGCGCAGGCCGCGCACGCGTTCGTCGACGTCGGAGAGGGCGCTGATCATCAGGATCGGGGTCGCCACACCCATGGTCCGCAGCGTGGTGACGATGGCCAGGCCATCCAGCTCGGGCAGCATGCGGTCAAGGGTGATCAGGTCATAGTTGCCGCTGACTGCGCGCTCCAGCCCTTCGCGGCCATTGTCGACCCAGTCGACTTCGAGGCCGTGGCTGCTCAGTTCGGCGACAATTTCCCGGGCGGTCACGGCGTCGTCTTCGATGGTCAAAATACGGGTCATAGGCTGGCCTGATCAATCGGTTCAATTCTGAGTTCGAAGCATTTTGCCAAGAATTGCCCGTGACTTAATAAATTAACTTTCATGTGCTTACGGTGCGACAAGGGAGCATTGATATCATTGGGCCATAATTTCAGCGGGAAGCTGCAACGTGCGTACTTTGAAACCTGGCTGGATGCCGATATGCCTGTTGTTGCTGTGCGTTGTCTGCTCATCGTCGTGGGCTGCCAATACACCCTGTTCGGGAAAGAAGGGCGGTATTGCTCGTTGTGACGGTGAGCTGTTCCTGTGTAACGACGGCTCCATCAGTGCTTCGAAAAAAAGTTGTTCATCTATATATGGCAGCAAAAGCCAGGCCCGGCCACAAGCATTTGTGCAGGACGCCGAGGGTTGCGCCTGCGGAACCGGTTCGTTCTGTACGGGCCCCAGAGGCGGCGTCTACTGCCTCACGCCTGCGGGCAATAAAAGCTACAGGCGCAAATAGTTTTGGCAATGCAGAAAACCCGCCGGGCCTGGCCGTTTATTGCATATTGCATGACCTTTGGAAGTTCCATCTTTGTAACCCGCTGAAGTTTAACAACTTATCTAAATCTCGCGACTGGCACGGTCACTGCAATTGTTCATTTGAAGAGTTGTAACACCATCTTTCCTGCCTGGAGCGATACAACGATGAATAGATCCTCTGATGGTTTCTATCCTGCCGTAGATGAATCGAGCACGCTCTCGGGCGTGTCTTGGGGGGCGATATTCGCCGGGGCGGCAGCGGCAGCGGCGTTATCGCTGATTCTGGTGCTGCTGGGTTTTGGCCTTGGGTTTTCGGCGGTGTCGCCGTGGGCCAATGAGGGCGTGAGCGCCAAGGGCCTGGGCATTTCCACGATCGTCTGGCTGGCCGTCACCCAAATCATCGCTTCCGGGGCCGGTGGCTACATCGCCGGCCGGCTGCGGGTGAAGTGGGCGTACATGCACGGCGATGAAGTCTACTTCCGCGACACCGCCCATGGCTTCCTGGCCTGGTGCGTGGCGACGCTGGTCACGGCCACACTGGTGGCTGGATCGGTCAGCAGCCTGGTCAGCGGCGGGGTGCAGGCCGGGGCGCAGGTCGTGGGTGGCGCCGCCAGTGCCGTGACTCAAGCGGCCGGCACCGCAGCGGCCAATACCGACAGCGATCAATACGGTTACTTCGTCGACAGCCTGTTTCGCGATGATCGTCCGGCCGCCGTCAGCGATGACGCCGCTCGGGGCACCGTGACGCGCATCTTTGTCCGTTCCTTGAATGATGGGCAACTGGCTGCCGAGGATCGCACCTACCTGGCGCAATTGGTGGCGCAACGGACCAACCTCACCCAGGCAGATGCTGAACGCCGGGTCGATGAAGTGTATGGGCGTACTCAAAAAGCGGTGGCTGACGCCAAACTGAAGGCACAACAAGCGGCGGATACGGCCGCCAAAGTCGCTGCCTGGACCACGTTATGGATGTTCGTTGCGCTGTTGGCCGGTGCATTTTTCGCCAGTCTTGCCGCGACTTTTGGCGGTCGTCGTCGGGACGCCGTGGTGTATCTGGAAACCGACACTTACGTCACTACCACCACCCTTCGCTAACTCAGGAGAAACACCATGCGCTCATTACTGTTGTTCTTTCTTGGCGTACCGATCCCGATCATCATCCTGATCGCGCTGTTCATGCACTGATCCATTAAAGGAAAACAGCGCAGCCTGTGACGGCCCTGTACGAATCTGTGCAGGAACTGTCGCAGGCTGCGCTGTTTTGATCCTGAATGTGTCAGTCGATCGGAGTGCTCACAAACGCCTCAAGCCCTTCGGCATAGGCAGTAAATGCCGCGATGCGAGGAAACTGGTCCGCAGCGACCTGATCCGGCACCACCAGACGGGTGAAGCTCCAGGCCACGGCGAGAGTGATGCCAGCCTGGTCGATCGAACCGTCGGTGTTCAGCGGTTGCTTGTCCAGCTCGCGCTCCAGCGCGACATAGGCCGCCGCCAGTTGCCCTTCGACCCGTTCAACCCAGGGTTGGTATTGGATGTCCGCGGGGCGCAGGTTGCGCTCGTAATAGAGCTGCACTGACTTTTCGCAAGCCGCCAACGCCAGTCCTGTCAGGCGCAATGAATGCGCGCGCTGTTTAATGCCAGCGGGCATCAGGCTGCGGCCCGGTGCGGCCAGGGCCTCCAGGTAGTCGATGATCAGCGTCGAATCCATCAACACCTCGCCGTCATCGAGCACCAGCGTGGGCGCCTTGACCACCGGGTTGATTTGCCGGAACTGCTCGAAGTGCCTGAACACCGACACCGATTCGTGCTCCAGCGCAATGCCCAGGCGTTTGGCAGAAATGGCGACGCGTCGTACGTAAGGCGAATCCAGCATGCCGATCAGCTTCATTTAACTGCTCCTTGAAGTAGCCATTTCGGGAGGGACAACCTTAGCTGAGCCTGGCGGCTGTGCAAATGAGGCGGTATTGGATAGCCGTTTGTCTTCTATATACCTCCGCTGCATGGAATTTCTTGCTATAAACGCACTCCGATGACCGCCTGAATGCCTGCCATAGAGCATTTTCGAGGCTTTGCCGGACAAATTCGCTGTCTTTTCAGTTGCTGAGGCCTCAAGTCGGCCTTAGACTGCCGCCCCTCGTAAATTGAGTGCCGGGTGGCGCTTGGAACAAACGGCGCCTTTCCGATGGCCTGACCAGGTCTGCCGGAACGCTCCCTTATTCGCCTTAATGCACGTTTTTTTATAGAGATATCAATGACAAAGGACAAGTTGCTGGCCATGCCGGCGGATGACTACATGAATGCCGAGCAACATGCTTTTTTCGCCGAGCTGTTGCAAAACATGAAAGTCGAAACCCATGAGCGCATCGAACAGAACCGCATCGCCATCGAGAGCCTGGACACCCCGGCCGATCCGGCTGACGCGGCTTCCGTCGAAGAAGAGCGCACCTGGCTGGTGAATGCGATCGATCGCGACCAGCGCATGCTGCCTCAGTTAGAACAAGCCCTGGAACGCATCAAGGAAGACAGCTTCGGCTGGTGCGACGACAGCGGCGAGCCAATCGGCCTGAAACGCCTGTTGATCAGCCCGACGACTAAGTACTGCATCGAAGCTCAAGAGCGTCACGAGCAAATCGACAAGCACCAGCGTCAGGCGTGATTCTGCCAGGCAGCCCGCTCAGCCCGGGCTGTCTGTGAAAAGATCGCAGCCTTCGCCAGCGTCTGCCTCCGATTCGGCAGCCGTTGTCGACGGCTGCGATCTTTGCTTTTCGACGTCTACGGAAATCCCCGCACTTCTATTGATCTGCTGCAACGACCACGACTAAAGGCCCATGGATAATGGCTTTGTGCCGGCGTTTAATGCGATGACAACAATTAGAAGATGGCGGGGTGATAACGATGACGAGAGATGGATCTCTGGTTGCGGCAGTGCCTGCACCAGAACTTTTACCGAAAAACCGCTGGTTGACGCCGACACTGCAGAGCATCGCCCTGATGCTGTTGTTGTGTGGCATGACGCTGGGTGGCTGGTCGCTTTACCTGGGCCTGCCGCTGGCGGTGCTGATTGTCTGGCTGCCTCGTCTGCGTTCGCGTGCGACGCCTGAAGTGGCTCCTGCCGATACGTCCAGCGCCCTCTCCGCGTTGACTCGCGATCTTTCCTACACCACCAGTCATAACGCCCTGTCAGCGGCGGGCGTGGCCTTTTCGGTCAAGCAACTGGCGGACAAGCTGCAATCGCAGCTCGGTGCGGCGGCGCAGATCGTCAGCAACGCCGAAGTCATGATTGTCACCGAACAAGCCACGTCGACGCTCAGTCGTGCGGCCCTGAGTGCTGCCAGCGAGGCGCATCAAAGCGGCGCGGCGGGGCGTGGCGAGTTGATCGAATCGATTGCGCGCATGCATCAGCTCAGTCAGCGGGCCAATAGCAGCCGTGAACTGATCGAAGCCCTGAGTCTGCGTAGCGATGACATCCAGCGCGTCACCCTGGTGATCCAGTCCATCGCCAGCCAGACCAACCTGCTGGCGTTGAACGCGGCCATCGAGGCGGCGCGCGCCGGCGAGCACGGGCGCGGCTTTGCGGTGGTGGCCGACGAGGTTCGTGGCCTCGCCGCGCGTACCGCCACGGCGACCGGTGAAGTCGGGGAGATGGTGGCCGATATCCAGCAACGCACCACGCAAGTGGTGGAGCAGATCCGGCAACTGTCCAGCGACCTCGACACCGGCGTGCGGCAGGTCGAGCACACGGGACAACATCTGGAAAACATCGCGCGCCTGGCGGCCAGCGTCGAAAGCCAGGTCGGTGAAATTGCCCGAGGCGCCGAGACCAACCGCGAACAACTCGATAGCCTGTTCCATGCCATCGAACAGATGCGCAGCGACCTGGCCATCAGCGACCAGCAAACCCAGCGGCTGGCCCAGGCCGCCATTCAAATGGAAGGTCAGGCCGAAACCATCAGCGAACGCCTGGCGGAAGTCGGACTGGATGACTATCACCAGCGGATCTACGACCTGGCCCGCGAAGGGGCGAGCCAGATTGCCGCGCGCTTCGAAGCCGACATCGACGCCGGCCGAATCAGCCTCGATGACTTGTTCGACCGTCATTACCAGGCGATTCCCGACACCAGCCCGCCCAAGTATCAGACCCGCTTCGATCGCTACACCGATCAAGTCTTGCCGGCGATCCAGGAACCGCTGCTGCCGCGCCATGAAGGCTTGGTGTTCGCGATTGCCTGCACCCAGCAAGGCTACGTGCCGACCCACAACAAAGCCTTCAGCCAGCCGCTGATCGGCGATGTCCAGGTCGATACCGCGCAAAACCGCACCAAGCGCAAGTTTGCCGACCGTACCGGCATCCGTTGTGGCAGCCATCAACAGCCGGTACTGCTGCAAACGTACACCCGAGACACGGGAGAATTGATGCACGACCTATCGGTGCCGATCCTGATAAAGGGACGGCATTGGGGTGGTTTGCGTCTGGGCTACAAGCCGGAAAAACCTCGCTAGCGCGATTGGATTTTCTTGGGGGCTGCTTGCCGGCGATGGTGTCCTTGAGGGTGCCTTCGCTGGCAAGCCAGCTCCTGCACGGTCTGCATGGCGTGCCTTATTGTTACGTTTTTGGAAACGCTGATATGCAGCGTCTCTGCTGTTTCCCCTCGAATCGACTGATTAACATGCCTACATAGTTAGGTTGCTAACGGATTTAGAGAGGTCAGCATGCTCAGTAAAGTTGATGTGGCGGTGATGATCGGCAGCGGTGTGCCCGCCAGTTTGCGGGCGTTGGGGCAGAGCGTCTGTTGGGTGGTGCTGCTCAACGGTGAACGCCGGGGGACGGCATTCTCCAGTCGCGATGAAGCGGAGGAGTGCAGGGCTGCCTGGCTGGCGCAATTGAATAAAGAAACACCAGACAGCCTGCATTGAGCCTGGCGCTAGTGAATCTGATGCATGCGCAGGTTCAGGTCGTCGACCACCCGCGCCCAGTCGGCATCTTCACGCAGTTGTTCTTTCAGGAAACCGGCCTGTTGCGGGGTCCAGAACTCGGCATCGATGAGTTTCTTGTCGTCGGGCAACGGTGAATGGCTGGCAATGAAATCGTCGATGGCTTTTTGAGTGGAGTCCAGGCCGAGCTGGTCGAACAAACCTTTCAAGTCGTGTGTCGGTGATTCCATCTTCTTCTCCTTGCAGTGGGCGGTCGCGTCGAGGACGAGATCTGAGGTGCGGCTACATTGCATCTGAGGGAGCCGCGCGTCAGGAGTTCGAAAGCGATGTACAAATGCAGGAGTGAGCATAGACCGCAAACGCGATGATCAGGCTTTCAAGGCACCGGCATCGACGGCAGCCTTCAGTTCTTTTGCCGATTCCTGGGCCGCGTTGGCAGCGACGTCCGAAGTTTTGAACCAGCGATCCTTTTCAACCTGATGGTAAGTCACGGTTCTCAGTGGCGGTTTGGCGCGCATGACTATGACAGCCTGGAACTCACCGTCGACTTCTCTGGCTTCGCCCCAAATAAAAAACTCGCCGATATCAAATTCCGTCACGTTGCTGCCTTCCCTTGGAAATATATTGTTATGTTTAACGCCGTCCACCTGGAGAGGCGGCGTTTGATTGGCCGGGCAGTATGGCAGTTGTTGCGGGCCGGCGGCTGAGATAAGTCGCCGGTGTGACGAAACGTCTATCGCAAGAAAGGAAACCAAACTGTCAAACACGTGATTCAAGTGAGCGGGCGAGGGCACAGGCTTCGTTGTGATCGCCGCGGAAACCTCTGACGTGTCCGGTGGAAATTTCCTTGATATGGAAGAAGGCATTGCCGGCCAATATCACCTGAAACCTGGGCTGATGCAGGGCTTGGGTGGCAAGTTCGGGGTGTTGCGACAGCATCAGGTGCGATGTTTGGGGATGAGCGAAGTGGGTCAGTGTGCACATATGAAGTCCTTTTCATTGTTTTGCCGACGTATGTACGTCGGTATGGGTGGTCTCAACGAGCATCGCTGCTCTAGAATCACCCTCACTGGGGGGATCGATGTTTATCTAAAGCAATTTCTGGCTGGCGATATGTCAGAAAAGTGCTTTTTTTTGAGAGAATTTTCCCCGAAGTTGATAGTCCGTATTTCTCTGGCCGTACGAAGGGCGTTTTCCTTCAACCTTTGACGAACGCCAGGCAAGACGATACGAGCGACATCCAGTAGTCTGCTCAAGCCTCGTGATGGATGAGCCCTCTGCTCATTTCAGGACTTCAACCCGGGTATCTGGTTTCACCTTCGGCATTGCCGCTTTTTTTGGCCGTGCGCCTTTTTCGCGTGCGGCGTCATTTTCAGATGTGGGGATGTTTCCTTGGCAGTAAGTAATCTCGATATGCATGCTTTGTTCGTGCTGGGTGATTTGCGCGCAAAGCTTGTTAAACAGTTTCAGTCACGTTTCGTTTACATCACCGAACAGAACGCTGAAGGCATTTACATTGCCGAAATCGACACCGAGTCAGCACTGGTGGTGGACGATAAGCCTGGGCTCAAACTCAAGGTAGGCGATCATTTCAGCGCCTCGGTATTGCCCAGTCGCGAAGGCGGCAAACTGGAAATCAAATTCCGCGATATCAAACTGACGGTCTACGGCCTGGGCGACTACGCCTTTGTCACCACCGCCGACGGTCATGCCATCGTGTTCAAGGAAGGCCACAGCGTAGTGACCGTGTTCGCCGCCCACGAGCAGTTGCAGGAAGGCCTGACCAAGACCCTCAAGGCCGTGACCGCCAAGGCCGCCAAGTGGCGCAAGGGCGAACTGGTGATGTTCAAGGCCAGCGAGTAATGAGCCTGACCCGCGCCGACTTCCACGAGCAAAACCTCGCCAGCGCTCAAGCCGAGGCCCAACGGCTGTTCGGGCAGAAGGCTGTGCTGCAGGGAGCCTGGCTGAATTGGGTGGCCTCACAGATCTACGCGTTGCGCCCGGCAGCGTATGCCAGCATGGTCAGAAGAGAATTGGCGCGCTTGCAGGAAACTTCCTAAAACCAGGGCATGCTCCCTCGAAAGCAGGAACCTCTACTAAAGTCAGTTGACTGACTATTCAGAGGCTTCGCGGTCTTCTGCCAGGCCATCCTGCCATTGCTGTGAACAGCACGAGGTGCAAAGAGCATGAAAGGTTTTCGACGCTTGCTGGCCGCTACCCTGGCCACTTTCGGATTGTTGGCGTCATCGGTGCCCGTATCGGCTGCCCAGGCACCGATCCACTTCGCCGACCTGAATTGGGAAAGTGGCAGCCTGATCACCGATATCCTGCGCATCATTGTCGAGAAGGGCTACGGGCTGCCGACCGATACATTGCCGGGCACCACCATCACCCTGGAAACCGCCCTGGCCAACAATGACATCCAGGTCATTGGCGAAGAGTGGGCCGGGCGCAGCCCCGTCTGGGTCAAGGCGGAGGCCGAAGGCAAGGTCGCGAGCCTGGGCGATACGGTCAAGGGCGCCACCGAAGGCTGGTGGGTGCCGGAGTATGTGATCAAGGGTGACCCGGCCAAGGGCATCAAGCCGCTGGCGCCGGACCTGCGCAGTGTCAGCGACCTGCCGCGCTACAAGGATGTGTTCAAAGACCCGGAAGCCCCCACCAAGGGACGCTTCCTCAACAGCCCGATCGGCTGGACTTCGGAAGTGGTCAATAAACAGAAGCTCAAGGCGTATGGGCTGGAAGACAGTTATGTGAACTTCCGCAGTGGTTCCGGAGCGGCGCTGGACGCGGAGATCAGTTCGTCGATCCGTCGCGGCAAACCGGTGTTGTTCTATTACTGGTCGCCTACGCCGTTGCTCGGCCGATTCAAGTTGGTTCAACTGCAAGAGCCGCCGTTCGACGCCGAAGCCTGGAAAACCCTGACCGACGCTGACAACCCCAATCCGCAGCCCACCCGTTCACTGCCCTCGAAACTGTCCATTGGCGTGTCCACGCCGTTCCAGAAACAGTACCCGCAGATAGCCGAGTTCTTCACCAGGGTCGATCTGCCCATCGATCCGCTGAACAAGGCCCTGGCCGAGATGAGCGAGAAACACACGGCGCCGCGCCAGGCCGCCGAGGCGTTCATGAAGGCGCACCCGGATGTGTGGAAAGCCTGGCTGCCCAAGGAGGTGGCGGACAAGGTTTCCGCCGGGCTCTAAGGCCGCTCCGGCGATAGCTGGCAGTGGCGTTGGTCGGGTCGCGCCGACAGGGCCGTGCAGTTCAGGAAATGCCAACTAGGATGATTGTTCGAATCCCTTTCAAGGATTTCTGACCATGACTCTGGTGTTGGCTCAATGGCTGGTGACGACTTTCGCCGCGATCAGCCTGATGCATGTCTACTGGGCATTGGGTGGCGAGTGGGCCGCTGTGGCGGCGGTGCCGCAAGTGCCGGTGGAGGGCGAGCCGAAGTTGCGTCCCGCCTTCAAACCGCGGGGCTGGATCACGCTGTTGGTGGCCTGGGCGTTGTTGTTGATTTCGTTGCTGGTGTGTTTGCGCGTGGGGTGGTGGTTGCCGGCGGTGTCCCATTGGTCGCTGCAATGGCTGATCAGTGCCATCGCGATCTTGATGTTCGCCAGGGCCATCGGTGATTCGGAACTGGTGGGTTTTTTCAAAGAGGTCAAGGGCTCGAAGTTTGCCCGGCTGGATACCTGGGTCTACTCGCCGTTGTGTGTGGTGCTGGGGGCGGGGTTGTTGGCGGTGGCCTGGGTCTGAATCCAACGCCAGCCCAGCCAACACAAAACGCTGAACTAGCGACCGCTTTCGCTACGCCGGCTGGAGACCTCCGCCGGCACATCGTCCCCCGCCATGCGCTTGCGAAACAGCGCCGCCCTGGCCAAAAGCAGAGTGGTCACCGGCACGGTAATCGCCAGCAGAATCGGAATCAGCCAGGCGTGCAGCACCGGCGCGGACTTGAGTGCCGAAAAGTAGAGGATCGAGGCCAGTGCCACGCACCAGGCGCCCAGGGTCGAGGCCAGCGCCGGCGGGTGCATGCGCTGGAAGTAATCCTTCATTCGTACCAGGCCGATGGCGCCGATCAGCGCAAACAGGCTGCTGAGCACCAGCAGGATAGCCACCAGGATTTCCACCCACACAGACAGTGGCGCGCTCATTCGATCACCTCGCCACGCAGCAGGAATTTCGCCAGGGCAAACGAGCCGACGAAGCCGAACAGCGCGATCAGCAGCGCGGCCTCGAAGTAGGTGTCACTGGCATAACGAATGCCCAATGCCAGCATCATCAGCATCGCGACGATGTACAGGTAGTCCAGTGCCAGGACCCGGTCCTGGGCTGACGGGCCCTTGAACAGGCGGACAAGGGTCAGAATCATCGCCACGGAAAACAGCAACAGGCTCAGCACAATCGCGTTCGATAGCAGGGTGCTCATTCGAAAATCTCCATCAACGGGCGCTCGTAGGTCGCCTTGAAGTGCTCAATGAACAGCGCTTCGTCCTCCAGGTCGAAGACATGCAGCAACAGAATGCTGCGGTCCAGCGCCAGTTCCGACCAGACCGTACCGGGAACCACGGTGCAGATCATCGACAACGTCGCCAAGCCGTTGGCGTCGCGCAGGTCCAGCGGCACCTTGATGAAGCGCGAGCGCGGTGGCTTGCGACCGGCGTTCAGCACGCTCCAGGCCACCGCGAGGTTGGACACCACCACATCACGACCGACCATCAGGAACAGGCGCGCAATCACCCCCGGCCGGCGAATGCGGATCGGCAGCGGGCGCAGTTTGCGCATCATCAACGGTGCGCAGAACCCCAGCATTGCACCCAGCAACAAGTTGCCGGGACTCGTCGACAGGTTCAGCACCAGCCACAACAGCCACAGCGCCAGCGACAGCCACGGTGCAGGAAACAGGCGCTTCATGGTTGCACCTCCAGGAGCGCTGCCTTGGCTTCCGGACTCGGCACTGCCCGGGTGCCGAGCACGGCCATCACATATTGCTGCGGATTGTTCAAGGCATCGGCCGCCGCCTGGGTGTAGCGCAGCAGCGGCTCAGCCTTGAAGGTCAACACAATGCTCAAACCCAACAGCGCGAAGATCGGCGCGCACTCCAGGCGCCGCAGGACCGGTGACGGCCGTTCTTGAGGCGTCCAGAAACGCTGTATGCCCAGGCGGGAAAAGGCCACCAGCGATGCCAGCCCGGAAAGAATCAGCAACGCCAGCAATCCCCACGCCGCG
The DNA here is from genome assembly GCF_008801475.1 of Pseudomonas moorei. Taxonomy (GTDB): domain Bacteria; phylum Pseudomonadota; class Gammaproteobacteria; order Pseudomonadales; family Pseudomonadaceae; genus Aquipseudomonas; species Aquipseudomonas moorei. The sequence continues at coordinate 39,383 of NZ_VZPP01000007.1, forward strand.
TTTGACACCGGCTCGTCACCGGCATTGCCCAGGCCCAGCGGGTTGAGCAGGGCGCTGAGCAGGCCGAGTTTGCCAATGAAGCCGGAGAGTGGCGGCATGCCGATGATCAACAGCGCGCAGGCAATGAAGCTCAAGCCAAGGAAGGCCATGGTCCAGGGAATCACCTGGCCGACCACGGCTTTGAGATCGTCGTCGAGGTTGATGCCCTTGACCGGCGCCGAAGCTTGCATCGGTCGCGGCAGCATTTCGTTTTCATCTTCCAGCGGGATCTCGATGGCCGAGCGCGAACGCTCGATCAACTCGGCCAGCAGGAACAGCGCGCTCAGTGCCAGGGTCGAGCTGACCAGATAGAACAGCGCCGCGCCGATCAGGTTGGGCTGGGCGAAACCGATAGCCGACAACAGAATGCCCGCCGACACCAGGATGCTCAGGCTGGCCATCCGCTCCAGCCGTTGCGCGGCGAGGATCGCGATGGCTGCGCCAATGATGGTCGCCATGCCGCCGTAGATCAGCCAGTCGCCACCGAAGTACGCCGACGCCCCGGCCTGGCCGGAGAACAGCAGGGTCCACAGGCGCAGCAGGGTGTAGACGCCGACCTTGGTCATGATCGCGAACATCGCGGCCACGGGTGCGCTGGCCGAAGAATAGGCCGGCACCAGCCAGAAGTTCAGCGGCCACATACCGGCCTTGGCCAGGAACGCCACCGCCAGAATGCCCGCGCCGGCATGCAGCAGGCCGCGATCGGCCTGCGACACCAGCGGGATTTTCAATGCCAGGTCGGCCATGTTCAGGGTGCCAGTGACGCCGTAGATCAGCGCCGCGCCAATCAGGAACAGGGTCGAGGCCAGCAGGTTGATCGAGATGTAATGCAGCCCCGCCGACACCCGCGCGCGGCCCGAGCCGTGCAGCATCAGGCCATAGGAGGCGGCCAGCAGCACTTCAAAGAACACGAACAGGTTGAACAGGTCCGCCGTGAGGAAGGCGCCATACAGGCCCATCAGCTGAATCTGGAACAGCGCATGGAAACTCGAACCGGCACTGTCCCAGCGCGCCATGGCGAACAGCAGCGCGCTGACGCCGATGATCCCGGTCAGCACCAGCATCAGCGCCGACAGGCGATCGACCACCAGCACCAGGCCGAACGGCGACTGCCAGTTGCCCGGCAGGTAGACGCCGATGGAGCCGGGCACGCCCGTGGTTTGCGTCCATTGCAGCAGCAGGACGGAAATGCCCAGGCCCAGCAGGCTGGAGAACAAATTGATTTTGGCTTTGAGCGGACGATGTTTCTCGCCGAGCATCAGCATGATGGCGGCGGTCAGCAGCGGCAGCAGAATCGGGGCCGCGATCAGGTGCGTCATTGCATTCATTCTTTAGTCTCCCGGCCATCCACATGGTCGGTGCCCGTCAGGCCCCGGGAGGCCAGCAAAACCACCAGGAACAGCGCGGTCATGGCGAAGCTGATCACGATTGCCGTGAGGACCAGCGCCTGCGGCAGCGGGTCGGTGTAATGCAGCAAGTCCTGGGGCACGCCGTCCTTGATGATCGGCTCCTTGCCGATGAACAGGCTGCCCATGCTGAAGATGAACAGGTTGACGCCATAGGACAGCAGGCACAGGCCCATGACCACCTGGAATGTCCGTGGCCGCAGGATCAGCCAGACGCCGGACGCGGCCAGTACGCCAATGGCGATGGCAATGACTTCTTCCATCAGACGGTCTCCTTCATGGCGACGGGTTTGGGTTGCGCAGCCGTTTTGTGACCCCGAACCGATTGGTGGGCGAGGGCCGTGAGGATCAGCAGCGTCGAGCCCACCACCACGCCGTACACGCCGATGTCAAAGAACAGCGCGCTGGCCACATGAATGTCGCCCAGCACGGGCAGGTCCAGATGCCAGGTGTGAGTGGTGAGGAATGGATACCCGACCGCCATGGCGCCCAGGCCCGTGACGGTGGCGAACAGCAGGCCGGTGCTCATCCAGCGCAGCGGTCGCAGGCTCATTTGCGCCTCGACCCACTGGGTACCGGCGACCATGTATTGCAGGATGAACGCCACCGACATCACCAGGCCCGCGACGAAACCGCCACCGGGCTGGTTGTGCCCGCGCATGAACAGGTAGAAGGACACCACCACGGCAATCGGCAGCAGCAAGCGCACCAGCACCGCCGGCACCATCATGAAACCCAGGGCGGTGTCGCTGGCGTGGCGCGGGTTGACCAGGTCGGTGACCACGTCGGGCGCCAGCAGGCGTTGTTGCGCCGGCAGTTGCAGGCTCTCTTTCGGTGGGCGGAAACGCCGCAGCAGCGCGTACACGGTCAGGGCGACGGCCACCAGCACGGTGATTTCGCCGAGAGTGTCGAAGCCGCGGAAGTCCACCAGCATCACGTTGACCACATTGCTGCCGCCGCCTTCGGGCAGGGCGCGACTGAGGTAGAACGAGGAAATGTCGTTCGGCGTTTGCCGGGTCAGCATCGCGTAGGCCAGCAACGCCATGCCGCCGCCGACCACGGTCGACAGCAGCAAGTCGCGGATACGGCGGATACGCGCTTTGCGCAGGCTGCTCGGCAGGGGCGACACTTCTTCGATCCGTCGAGGCAACCAGCGCAGGCCCAGCAGGATCAGCACCGTGGTCACCACTTCGACCACCAGTTGGGTCAGGGCCAGGTCCGGCGCCGAGAACCAGACAAAAGTCACGCAGGTCATCAGGCCGCAGACGCTGACCATGGTCAGGGCGGCGAGACGGTGGTACTTGGCCTGCCAGGCGGCGCCCAGGGCACAGGCAATCGCCAGCAGCCAGAGGATGACGAACACGATCGAGCCGGGAATCTTCGGCCGGTCGCCCCAGTGCAGGCTGCTGTGCAGCATCGGGATCAGGCCGGCCAGCACCGCGGCGAGCACCATCAGGAACAATTGGGCCTGCAGGCGCCTGGTACTGATCCGTCGCTCCAGGCGCCGGGCCAGGCGCATTTTGATCACCAGGATGCGTTCGAACAGGCGCTTGCCGTTGAACCGGCCAACCAGCGGCGGGTAGCGGAAACGCCCGCGCTTGAGCTGATTACGCAGCAGCAGGTACACCACGATGCCGCCGGACATGGCGATCAGGCTCATGATCATCGGCGCGTTCCAGCCGTGCCAGATCGCCAGGCTGTATTCCGGCAGGGTGCCGCCCACCACCGGCAACGCGGCGGCAGCGAGCAGCGGGCCCACCACCTGGGCCGGGAAAATGCCCACCACCAGGCAGGTGAACACCAGCAACTCGACCGGCGCACGCATCCAGCGTGGCGGTTCGTGCGGGGTGTGGGGCAAGTCGGTGGCGGTCGGGCCGAAAAACACGTCTACGGTGAAGCGCAAGGAGTAGGCGACGCTGAAGGTCCCGGCGATGGTCGCCACAATCGGCAGGGTCAATTCGACCCAGGCGGTCGCGTTGATGAACACGGTTTCGGCGAAGAACATCTCTTTCGAAAGGAAGCCGTTGAGCAACGGCACGCCGGCCATCGAGGCGCTGGCGACCATGGCCAGGGTGGCGGTGAACGGAATCAGTTTGAACAGGCCGTTGAGTTTGCGGATGTCGCGGGTGCCGCTTTCGTGGTCGATGATCCCGGCGGCCATGAACAGCGAGGCCTTGAAGGTGGCGTGGTTGAGGATGTGAAACACCGCGGCCACGGCCGCCAGCGGACTGTTCAGGCCCAGCAGCAGGGTGATCAGGCCCAGGTGGCTGATGGTCGAGTAGGCCAGCAGACCCTTGAGGTCGTTCTGGAACATCGCGCAATAGGCGCCGAGCAACAGGGTGCAGGCCCCGGCTCCGCTGACGATGTAGAACCATTGTTCGCTGCCCGACAGCGACGGCCACAGCCGTGCCAGCAGAAACACCCCGGCCTTGACCATGGTCGCCGAGTGCAGATAGGCCGACACCGGTGTCGGTGCGGCCATGGCGTGGGGCAGCCAGAAGTGGAAAGGGAATTGCGCGCTTTTGCTCAGTGCGCCGATCAGGATCAGGGGTAACAGAATGGGGTAGAGGGCATGTGCGCGAATCAGATCGCCGGCGGCCAGGACCTTGTCCAGGTCATAGCTGCCGACCACATGGCCAAGCAGCATGACCCCCGCCAGCAGGCACAGGCCGCCAGCGCCGGTGACCATCAGCGCCATGTAGGCACCGCGCCGGGCATCGGCCCGGTGGTGCCAGTAGCCGATGAGCAGGAACGAGAAGAGGCTGGTCAGTTCCCAGAAAAACACGATCTGGATCAGGTTGCCGGAGATCACCAGCCCGAGCATGGCGCCCATGAACGCCAGGAAAAACGCAAAGAAGCGCGGCACCGGATCGTCCGGCGACATGTAATAACGGGCATACAAGGACACCAGTGTGCCGATGCCCATTACCAGCAACGAGAACAGCCAGGCGAAACCGTCCATGCGCAGGACGAAGTTCAGGCCCAGGCTGGGCAGCCAGAAGAACTCTTCACGGATCACGCCGCCATGGGCGATTTGGGGGTACAGGAGCGCGACCTGAAGGGTGCCGATCAAGGCCACCAGGCCAGCCAACAGGGATTCGGTGTTACGCGCGTTGTGTGGCAGCACGGCCGCCAGACAGCTGCCTATGAAAGGCAGAAGCAGTAGAACTATCAGGGACATAGGCTTCTAATCTGCGGAAGTTTGTGAAGCATCATACGTGCCAGCTCCCGGATCACCAAACGCCAAGCTGTCGCAGAATCCTACACGGTAGACGGAAAAAGCCTGTTTTTCATTGTTTCAGAGACAGGTGTCTGACCGGTCTGACGCCATCACGAACAAGCACGCTCCCACCGTTGATCTTTGATGACACAGATCCGTGGCCGTCCCGAGATCCCTGGGGGAGCGAGGCTTGCCCGCGAAGAACGATAATGTGGTCAGCCCGCTGAAGGGGCATCCGGCTTGGGCAGCAGAAAGGTAACGTCATAGCGCTCGGCGATTTCAAAGATCCGTGGCAGGTCCTCGGGCACCTTGAACTGGTCCATCGCGGCAAAGAACTGTCCGCCACGCGGGTCGGACACCACGCCGATCATTTTCGCGGTAGGGCTGATGTTCTTGTACGCATGGATCGAGCCGCCGGGGATATGCACATAGCCTCCGGCCGAGATAGTCGTGGCCTTGCCCTCCACCGTCACTTCGACCTGGCCATCGATGACCAGGAACGCTTCATCCCAAGGATGAAAGTGCGGGGGCGGGCCGCCACCTTGCACACCTTCCTGGATATGCACCTCAAAGGGTTTACTCAGGTCGCCGCCAGCGAGAATGGTGATCGTCTCGCCAACGACATTGACCGGCGCAGGTACATTCCCGGCGTCGATGACATGAACCGTGCGCATGATTGTTCTCCAGGAGTGAGACAACACCGCTTGAGTATAAGCACTGGAGGGCACCCCCCGGCCTGGCTGCCCGGGCCGTCTGTCCGGGCAAATCCAATGTCGATGGAATTTTCGTACGCGCGGCCCGCTCTGCTGAGGGAGGGACGAGTCATTCGCGTCCTGTAGCGAGCAGCAGGTGAGCCATGAACAAGGACCTGGATGACTACAACCGCATGCGCGATTTTTCGGCGACGACGGAGCCGGTCGCAATCAAACGTTCGGGCAGAAAAAACGCCAAGGGCCATGCCTTGCAGTTCTGCATTCAGAAGCACGACGCTTCGCACCTGCATTACGACTTCCGCCTGGAACTCGACGGCGTGCTCAAGAGCTGGGCGGTGCCCAAGGGCCCGTCGCTGGACCCCAAGGTCAAGCGCCTGGCGGTGCACGTCGAAGACCATCCCATCGATTACGCCACCTTTGAAGGCAGCATTCCCGAGGGGCATTACGGCGCGGGGGAAGTGATTGTCTGGGACCGCGGCGTGTGGATACCCCAGGACGATCCGGCCCAGGCTTACGCCAAGGGCCGACTCAAATTCGAACTGCAAGGCGAGAAACTGGCCGGCCTGTGGAATCTGGTGCGCACGCACATGCCGGGCAAGCAGGAGCAATGGTTTCTGATCAAGCATCAGGACGGAGCGGCCAGACCGCAGAGCGACTATGACGTGGTGGCCGCCGAGCCCGACAGCGTACTCAGCGAACGCAGCATCGTGGCCAGGGCGTCCAACGCCGGCAAACCCGCCAAAACCAAAACAATCAGGAAACCGGCCAGCCCGGCACGCAAGGAAAAGTCCGGACAACTGACCGGCGCGCGCAAAGCCGGATTGCCCGAGCTGATCAAGCCGGAACTGGCGACGTTGGTGGAGAAGGCCCCGGATGGCCAGTGGCGTTATGAGGTCAAGTTCGACGGTTACCGGATTATGGCCCGCATCGACCACGGCGAGGTCAGGCTCTTCACGCGCAATGGCCACGACTGGACCCACAAGCTGCCCGGCCAAGCCGAGGCATTGGCCGCCCTGCACCTCGAATCGGCATGGCTCGACGGCGAAATGGTGGTCGTGGACGAGGAGGGCGTACCCGACTTCCAGGCCCTGCAAAATGCCTTCGAGGCCGGTCGCAGCGGCAACATCGTCTACTACCTGTTCGACCTGCCGTACCTCAACGGCGTGGACCTGCGTGAAGTGCCCGTGGAAGAACGCCGGGCCGCGCTGGCAACAGTGCTCAAGGCCAGTGATGACCCCTTGCTGCGCTTTTCCGACAGCTTTGACGAAGAGCCTCAGGCGCTGCTCAACAGCGCCTGCCAGATGCGCATGGAGGGCTTGATCGGCAAGCGCCTGGGGTCGCCTTATGTGTCCCGGCGCAGCAGCGACTGGATCAAGCTCAAGTGCAAGCATCGGCAGGAGTTCGTCATCGTAGGCTTTACTGATCCCAAAGGTTCGCGCAGTGCATTTGGCGCGTTGCTGCTGGGCTTGCATGACCGTGACAGCGGTGAGTTGCGCTACGCCGGCAAAGTCGGCACCGGGTTTACCGAGGCGACCCTCGCCAGTATCCACGATCAACTCAAACCCTTGAAGACGAAAAAACCGGCCGTGGTCAATCCACCCGAGGGTGGCGAGTTCAAGACGGTGCACTGGCTCAAACCCCGGTTGCTCGCGGAAGTGGCCTTTGCCGAAATCACCAAGGACGGCTCGGTGCGCCATGCCGTGTTCCATGGCCTGCGCGACGACAAGCCTGCCAAAGACATTACCGAGGAGCGTGCGACGACCGTGAAAACTGCCCCCGAGAAAAAAAGCAGCGTGGTCAAACCTGCTGCCGCGACAAAGAACACCGACCCTGCGCCCTCCCAGATCGGCCTGGACAAGGGCAAGGTCCGTATCACCCACCCGGATCGGGTCATCGACGCCAGCAGTGGCACCACCAAGATGCAGCTGGCGCAATATTACGCCAGCGTTGCCGAGTGGATTTTGCCCGAGCTCAAGGACCGCCCCGTGGCGCTGGTGCGGGCACCGGACGGAATTGCCGGCGAATTGTTTTTCCAGAAAAACGCCGAACGCCTGGCCATTCCCGGCATCACCACCCTGGACCCGACACTCACCGGCCAGCCGATGATGGTCATCAATAGCGCCGAAGCGCTGATCGGTGCGGTGCAGATGAGCATGGTGGAACTGCACACCTGGAACGCCACGTCGGACAACCTCGGCAAGCCCGACCGCTTCGTGCTCGACCTCGACCCGGACCCGGCATTACCGTGGAAACGCATGGTGGAGGCGACCCAGTTGACCCTTTCGGTACTCGATGAACTGGGACTCAAGGCGTTTCTCAAGACCAGCGGAGGCAAGGGCATTCACCTGGTGGTGCCGCTGACCCGCAAGCTGGGCTGGGATGAGGTCAAGGATTTCAGCCACGCGATTGTCAGCCACATGGCGAAATTGCTGCCGGAGCGGTTTTCCGCGGTGTCGGGGCCGAAGAATCGGGTCGGGCGGATTTTCATCGATTACCTGCGCAACGGTCTGGGTGCGACCACCATCTGCGCCTATGCCGCGCGTACCCGCGAAGGCTTGCCGGTGTCTGTGCCGATCTTTCGTGAAGAGGTCGAGTCGCTCAAGGGCGGCAACCAGTGGAACATTCATAATCTGCATGAACGCCTGGCCGAGGTCGGCAATGCGCCTTGGGCAGATCTGAAGAAAACCAGGCAGTCGATCACCGCCGACATGCGTCGGCGGGTCGGCATGAAGCAGTAATCAGTTTGCTGGAGGTTTGCTGATGAAGGCCTGGAAGTCGGTGCCCAGCTTGTCGATGGCCGCTTTGAAATCCTTGGCGGTGATCTTCTGGCTCTCATTTTCCAGGGTGCTGCCGAACACTTTGCGCACAACGCGGGCCACGGTCTGGTTGCTTTTCGCGTCGATAAACTCGGCTTCGATAAACAGGGTGGTGTCCTGATCCCGATGGCCGGTCGCGGCGCTGACACCCCCGACGACGGCGGCCACCGGAACGACTTCATACCACTTCATGCCTTCGTTTTCGGCGGTCACTCCGGTGATTGCCGCGCGCATGATCAACAATTTCGAGCCCATGGGTGCGGAGGCCGGCGTGGTCACCACGCGGTATTTCTGACCCAGCGTGCCCTTGGCCTTGGTGGTCATGTAGTTCTGGATATCGCTGAGCGTCTGCTGGTTGACCCGCTCATTGGGTTTGGGCGCCGGATAGAGCTCCAGCTTGTTGAACGCTACCGTGTCGTAGGCATTGGGGTTCCACGACGGGCTTATCCAACGCATCGCCGTACCACCGCTGGGCGTTTCGACTTCTTGCAGGTTGTTGTAACTGGACAGGTAGCCGGAGTACTGCGTCTTTTCGGTGACTTTCGAGGTGCAACCGCCGAGCAGGAGGCCGGTCAGCGCGGCGCCGATAAGCAAGTTTCGGGACAAGTTCATAATGCTGTGTGCTCCTTGGATAAAGTCGTTTTTCGTCGTCAACAGAAATCAGAAACGCCAGGTCATGTTGCCGGTCACCGCTTGAATCCAGGCGCTGTCGAATTGACCGGAAATTCGACTGCCTGACACGGTTTTGGTCTGATCCACCGGCATGTCACCCAGCCAGACCATCGCCCAACTCACGTTAACGTCGGTGTCCTTGTTAAGAGCATAGGTGGCTCCTGTCGCAATGCGCCAGGTTTCGGCCATCGGCACGGTGACCGTGCGATTGCTGTCCGACACGGCACTGCTGTCGTAAGCCACGCCGACGTTCCATAACAGCTGTTGAGTGGCCTGGTATTGCGCGCCGAGGGAGAGATGCCAGGTGTCCTTGTAGTTGGCGTCGATTGTGGTTGATCGGGCATTGTCAGCCGTGGTGTCGACCTGTATCCCGACCTGGCCGAACTCCGACCAGTCCTGCCAGTTGACCGATGCCAGCAAGGCCCACTGCCGGTCCAGTTGCTGGAACAGGCTGAGGGTGACGGTTTGTGGCACCGTTGTGTCGAGTTGGGTATTGGTGTTGTCCAGGCGTCGAAGTACCGGGCCGTCGCCCTTGACGTCCAGCTTGTCTTCGAAATTCAGATCAACCTTGCTGGTGTAGGTCAGGCCGAGGCGGGTGCCGGGTTGCGGGGCATAGATCACCCCGACGTTGGCGCCAAAGCCCCAATCGTTGTCTCTGTACTTGAACTGGCCGTCGCTGCGGTCGGTCAGGCCGAAAGGCGAGCGGTCAATGGCGGTGTCGGCTTTGAGCATGCCGTACATGGCTTTCACGCCGATGCCGACTGACCATTGGTCATTGAAGCGGTAGGCCACACTCGGCACCATCGACACGCCCAGCAGGCTGACGTTCTGCGCGAAGTAGCGCCCGGACCAGTCGTTGTCGTAATTGAGCGCAAGACCGAAGTCGCCGTACTGGCCGAAGCCGACGCTCCAGTGATCGTCGAGTTGATGGGTGACGAAGAAGCTGCCGCCGGGGATCGGATCGAAAGCATTGCCACTGCCGCTGCCCTGGACATTGGTGCCCGAGTCGCGATCGAAGCTCATGTCGCCGTAGAGCACCTGCAGGCCAGCGGTGATTTGCGTACCCGGCAGGTAGCTCATGCCCGCCGGGTTACTGGCGATCGTCGAGGGCCCCTGGGCCCTGGCGGCGGCACCGGCATTGGCCAGGCCGGTGTTATCGGTGCCGGTTTCGTAGAGCAAGATGCCGCCGGCCCACGCTTGCTGGCAGCACAGGGCGAGTAGCGTGGCGGCAGGCAGGGCGGAGGTCTTTATCTGCATACGAATCCCTTTTAGCGTCGATAAACATCCGTCAGAGGCACGGATGACCAGCTTCGGTCACCCGTGAATTCGACTCCTTACTTGGCCATCTCCGCCCGAGCCGCGGCGATCTTGGCCTTGACCGAATCAAGGTTGAAGCTCGCGCCTTTTTGCATGGGCGGGAACTCGATCGCGGTTTCAGCCAGTTTGGCTACCTGTTGCTGCACGAACACGAAACGCCAGAACTGGTACTTGAACCAGTCGAAGTACTGTTGCGAACCCTCTGCCGATTGATCCTGCGGCCAACCCATACGCTCGAAAGGGTCCAGTCGCAGGTTGGTCAGGAACGGTACATCCACGGGAACTTTAGCTCCTAACCAGCCACCTGGCTGGTCAATGAAGCGATATTTGTAGTCATCAATGCGCACCGCACCGAGCGAGCTTTCACCAAAGTAGAAGATTTCATGGCGGTTCGACGGACCCTTGCCGGTGATCATCGGTGTTTGATCATAGCCGTCCAGGTGCACTTTGTAGGTGGTATCGCCCAGCTGCTTGCCTTTCAACAGTTCGGCCGTGATGTTCGGGTTGCCTGCCGCCGCGACGAGGGTCGGGAACCAGTCCAGGCCGGAGATGATGCCGTTGGCAACCTGATTGGCCGGCACCTTGCCCGGCCAGCGAATGATGGCCGGCACCCGGAAACCGCCTTCCATGACGGTGCCCTTGCCCATGGCAAAGGGTGTTGTGCCGCCGTCTGGCCAGGTGAAGTTTTCCGCGCCGTTGTCCGTGGTGAAAATCACGATGGTGTTGTCATCCATGCCGTCTTTTTTCAGCTTGTCCATGACGTCACCGACGATATCGTCGAGCTGCGCCATGCCGGCTTCCTGTTCTGACCAGCCGTTTTGCGCATTACGCATGGCTTCGTATTTGTCGGACAGGTGCGTGACGATGTGCATGCGGGTCGGGTTAAGCCAGACGAAAAACGGTTTGTTGTCCTGTTTCGCCTTGTCGATGAAGGAAAAGGCCTTGTCGCGAATCTCCTCGTCGATGGTTTTCATGCGTTCCGGATAGAGCGTGCCGGCGTCTTCGATTTTCTGTTTGCCGACCTTGCCCCAGCGCGGCATGACGGTCGTATCGTCGGTGGTGCTGGCCCAGCTGTGGACCATGTTTCGCGGGCCCACAGTGGCAAGCAGGTCTTGCGGATAGTTGGGGTGCGCCGGATCTTCCATGGCGTCGAGGTGATAGAGGTAGCCGAAAAACTCATCGAAGCCATGCACCGTGGGCAGGAACTCGTTCAAGTCCCCCAGGTGGTTCTTGCCAAACTGGCCGGTGGAGTAACCCATGGCCTTGAGGGTGGTGGCGATGGTCACGGCTTCGGCGGGAATGCCGATGGGCGACCCGGCCTGGCCGACCGTGGTCATGCCGGTGCGGATCGGCAGTTCACCGGTGATGAAGTTGGCACGCCCGGCGGTGCAACTGGCCTCGGCGTAATAGTCGGTGAAGCGCATGCCCTCATTGGCGAGCTGATCGAGATGGGGGGTTCGGCCGGCCATCATGCCCTGGTTGTAGACACCGATATTGGACCAGCCAATATCGTCACCCATGATGACCACGATGTTGGGCGCCGTTTTGTCGGCGGCTTGTGCAATGACGGGTAGAGCCATTGCAGACAGCAGTATCGGTAAAGCGAACAGTGAGGATAATGGTGTCCGGTTCATGTCGAGATCCTGTGTACTGACGTGAGTACCTTTGAGCAGTCCCCCGACCACCCTGAATTGGGATCCCCCGCGGATGAGCGTAGGTATGAACTGTGAAATATCCAGAAATAAATTGTGGTGTTTCAGGAGGCTTACACCGCTTTGAGAGGGCTTCGTCGACGAGTTTCCGGGTAGCGCCAATGAGGGCATCTTCGATTCAAAGTCCCGATCACGCCCCCCGCTTGATGGGGGGGCGTGGCGGCGAGCAGGGCCCGCCGCCTGGATGGCGCTTTTATTTACCGACAGTAGCGGCCAGCAGCGGCGCCATCTGTTCGTCGGTCAACGCGGCGTGGACTTCCATGCTCATGAGGTCATTCCACTCCAGCACCCATTGCTGAATCGGCACCCCATCACTGGCTTCGGCAATGCCAAAGCCGGCCGAACCACCCACCGCATGCCAGCGTCCCTTCATGGTGACGCCCGCGGGTGGAGCGCCGCCGGTCTTGAGAAAACGCTCGATTGCGGCATTGCGGTTGTCGGGGCTGATCGACCAACTGACTATGAATAACATCGGCCACCTCCTGTTGCGGATTGGCACCGGTTTGCCGGGGTGGACCTGGTTGGCGCCGGGGACCAGGGTCGCACTGGGGGTTTCCAGTTCCGTCCTGGCTGGTTTGCAACGAGAACTCCCATGTGAAGGCATAGCAGTGGGCAGCGTTTCGCGTACGACCGTCGATCCTGTTTCGGGGGACTGTTCAAGGGCAGGGCTGAACGCCTGTTTCACCAACGAAACATGGGCAGCGGACGCCACGGAGAGCGGAGGAACTGGCGGGCAGAGCGCTTGATCAGCATCGCGTGAAACCCGTGATCGGGAAAGGTCGATTGCACGGTTTTGATGAGCGCTCGTGGCAGGCCGAAACGGACCCGGCCGAGGGATACATCAATCAGGTCGGCCTGGCGGAAAGGCTCGACCGTTGTCGCATGCGCCCACCGATAGGGGCGCACCTTGTGGTGTTCGAGAATCAGCGCACTCACGTGTTCTTTCAGGTCTGGCCGTTGTTTGGTGTCCAGGTATTCACTGGCAAGGCGAATCGAGGGCGGCAGGTAATCGAGGGTGTTATCGGTCCAGATACCCAGGTCATGAAACGCTGCCGCGATCTGCACCGCGTCGCACGGCAGGCCTTGAAGGTCGCTGATCGCGCAATAGAAATTCAGTACCCGATAGACGTGATTGCGATAGCCCTGCAGGTCGGTGCCAATCGCCAGCGCGAACTCGGTGAGTATCTCGTCGGTGAGGGGGAATTCGAGAACGGGGTTCATCATGTGTCCCGCAACAGGTCATTGGCGTTGAGCAGCTCGTAGGCGATTTCCGGGCGTTTTTCCATGGCGCGGCGAATCGCCGTCGGGATCGAGGCGCGGGTCTTGCGGCACAGTCCCGGCAGTTCGCCAACCTGGATGCCGATACCGCGCATGGTGCGCACTTCGTTGAAACCCGGGGCGATGTCCACGCGAATGCCCAATTGCTCGAACATCCGTCGTTTCATGTGCTCCAGGTCAGTCAGGCTCTGCAGGTTTTCCAGGCGGTCGATCAGGCGTTTCTCTTCCGTGCGGGTCAGAAAGAGGATGCGCACGTCCGCTCCCGGTGTTTCCAGCAACGGGTCGCGCCCGCAGTCGCAGACGCCGGGCGGGCAGGGTTGGCGGATCGGAGCAGAGGTGGTCATGGGGCTCAATCATAGAGCGACCGGATCGGGTTTGCCCATAGGGTTCTGAACGGTTGCAGGGGGGCGCGTTCGCGTTGGCGATAGGCGCGTCAGCTCGAACACAGTCGATCAATGTCACCGGCGACGCCCGGCCCGTCAGGGCGTCAGCGCGGTGCGTTGCAGAAAAGGCATTATGCTGGCCCCCAAGTGTTACGCCGGTCGCCAGAATCGCTTTATTTTCAGGCGGTTAGGTGGAGTGTAAATGCGCAATATTCGGATCGCGCTGATTTCGTTCGGCGTTGCAGGTCTTGCAGTGACTGCCCAGGCCAGGGAGCTGATGCCCAATGATCGTTACATGTGCAGTTGGGGCGCGGGTACGGCGGCAAGAGCCCAGGAACTCAAATTGGCAGGTGTTTCGCTGTATGCCGCGCGGCAAAAGATCCATACGTACAAGTTTTCCAAGTCGTGGATGCGCATGATGGCCATGGGCATCACCGAGCAAACCTACGACAGTCCCACCCGGATCAAACCCGAGGCGGTGCGCCAGAGTTTTTACAACGACTGCGTGAAGTACAAGCTGGCACGTAAATGAGAGGGAGGTGGCTTCTGTCGGATCGGATGTCTCGTTTTCCAGTGCCGTCTATATTGAATGCCTGGCATCAGGCCTGACGGCCGTTTTCTGATTCAACTGAAAGTGCATAAACCACATTTCAATCAGGAGATCATCATGACCCAGCTCGACAAAGTGCTGTACACCGCCAAAACCCACACGACGGGTGGCCGCGACGGCGCCTCCCGCAGTGCTGACGGCATTCTTGATATCAAGCTCTCGTCTCCCGGCGCCGGTGGCGGTGGCACCAACCCGGAGCAACTGTTTGCTGCCGGCTGGTCAGCCTGTTTCATCGGCGCGATGGGCGTCGCGGCCAAGGAACTGAAGGTTGCCCTGCCCAAGGACGTGGCCGTCGATGCCGAAGTCGACCTGGGCACCAATGAAGGTGGCTACCTTCTGCAGGCGCGGCTGAACGTCAGCCTGCCGGGACTGGATCGCGAGACCGCGCAGAAACTCGTGGACACCGGCCACAAGTACTGCCCGTATTCAAAAGCCACGCGCAATAACATCAACGTCACGCTCAAGCTGGTCTGAATTGAAAAAGAGCCTTGGCGAGTGCAAGGCCAAAAAAAAACGGCGCCTCCTTTGACCGGGGGCGCCGTTTTTTCATGAAGCGTCACGAACTAGACCACCGCTCCGAATAAACGCCCCACCAGTGCGGTCACCCCCATGGCCAGAGCGCCCCAAAAGGTCACACGCCAGGCGCCGATCAAGACCCTGGCACCGCCAGCCCTGGCGGCAATGGCCCCCAAGGCAGCGAGAAACACCAGGGACATGAGCGCTATCCAGAAGACCACGCTGTGCTCCGGCGCGACAAAGGTCACGGCCAGCGGCAAGGCGGCACCCGACACAAAGCTGGCGGCCGAGGCCAGGGCTGCCTGCACGGGTTTGGCGGTCAGGGTCTCGCTGATGCCCAGTTCGTCTCGGGCGTGAGAGCCCAACGCATCATGGGCCATCAACTGGTCGGCCACTTGGTGGGCCAATTCCGGCGAAACGCCACGGTGCATGTAAATGTTGGCGAGCTCGATGTGCTCGGCCTTCGGGTCGCTGGCCAGTTCTGCCCGTTCGCGCGACAAGTCCGCCTGTTCGGTATCGGCCTGGGAGTGCACGGAGATGTATTCACCGGCGGCCATCGACATGGCACCGGCCATCAAGCCCGCCATCCCGGTCACCAGCAGGGTGGAATGGCTGGCGCTGGCGGCCGCGACGCCGATCAGCAGGCTGGCGGTGGAGACAATCCCGTCGTTGGCCCCCAGCACGGCGGCGCGAAGCCAGCCAATTCGATCACTTCGGTGGGACTCGGTATGCCGGTGCATGAATTTCATCGTTGGGAGGACTCACTGTCAGGAGAGGGATCAATACACAGGGCAGGGCTTCGACCCGTCGCTTCACCGCGTTTCAATCTGCGCCTGCCGTTTGCCGCCGACAATCGATATTTCCTTGAACTGCTCACCGTCGCGCAACACAAACAAGGCGTCCATCCCGCGTTCTTGGGCTAGTCGCGGGCCTTCGATTTCACCCAGCACCATCAGGGCCGTGGCCCAGGCGTCGGCGAGCATGCAGCTGTTGGCAACCACGGTGACGGCGGCGAGCGGGTTGCTTAGCGGGGCTCCGGTCGCCGGATTCATGGTATGAGCATAGGACCTGCCCGCCACATCGACCCAGTGCCGATAGTCCCCCGAAGTGGCGATGGCCGCGTCACCAAGCTCCATCACGCCCATCACTTCGCGCACGCCCCGGTTGGGTTTTTCAAGCGCCACGACCCATGACTGGCCCCCGGGTTTGACGCCCCGGGCGCGCATCTCGCCATCGATGCCTACCAGGTAATGGGTGATGCCCCAGCCTTCGAGGCAACGCGCCAGTTCATCGACGCCGAAGCCTTTGGCGATGCCGTTCAGGTCGAGGGTCAGCGGTGCGCGTTTGCGGACTTGATTGCGTTGCGGATCCACCTCCAGCGCGGCACTGGCCGAGGTGCGCACCGGTGGCAACGGCGCATCGAGGGCTGGCGGCGTGACGACCGGCTCGCCGGGGCCGAATCCCCAGGCTTGCACCAAGTCACCGACGGCGATATCAAAGGCTCCCCCCGATTGCTGAGCAACGCGAAGTGCCGTGGACAGCACCGTGGCCAGCTCCTTGGGGACAGCGACCCATTGCTGTTCGGGCGCGGCATTGAGGCGATTGAGGTCGGAGTCTGGCTTCCAGGTGGACATTTGCTGGTCCACCCGGCTCACGGCGCGCGCCAGGCTGTGATTGATGGCCTCGGTCGACAAATCTGGCTCCGCATAGAAAAGCGCGGTGTAACGGCTGCCCATGGTTTCGCCGTTGAGGCTGTAGCGTTGCAGCTCAGTAGACATCTTCAAGGTAGCGTCCTTGTGCCTTGAGCGTCAGCACGCTCAGGTTGAGGGGGGCCAATACTTCATCCAGGGCGTGCATCACGCCTTTGGCCATCTCGCGACTGCCACACACCAGGACCTGGGCGCCTTTTTCAATCAGGCGGCGCAAGGCCAGCGCATCGCTGATCAACCGGTCTTGCACGTAGCTGCGATCCTGAACCTGAGAGAACGCTGCCCGCAAGCGGGTGAGGCGACGGTCCGCCAGGTAGCTGTTGAGCTCCGGCTCGTAGAGAAAGTCCGACGCCGGGTGGCGTCCACCCCAGTACAGGTGCATTGGATGGCGGGCCTTGTTGTTGCGGATAAAACCGGCCAACGGCCCGATACCGGTGCCGGCGCCGATCAGGATCACCGGCTGTTTGCCCGAGGCCGGGCGAAAATGCGGATTGGGCTGGATGAAGGCTTCGATCGGAGCGCCCTCGGGCAGCTCATGGAGGAAGCCGGAACACACACCGCCTTCATGTTTGCGTACACAGATTTCCAGTGCGCCGTCGTCCGAGTTGCTGGCCAGGGAGTAGAACCGTGGCTCGGCACTTCCCGGCGGCACGATGCCCACCAGGTCGCCGGCCTCGAAGCATGGCAGGTCGCCCACGGCCTTGAAGCGCAGAACGTGGGTCGGTGCGTTGACCTGTTGCCCGTAGGCAATGCGTTCCACCAGTTCCAGTTGATGGGTGCGCGGCCGGTCGGGGGTGTGATTCAGCGCCAACTCCTGGCCCATGACAGCGCCCAGTTTCTG
The DNA here is from genome assembly GCF_008801475.1 of Pseudomonas moorei. GTDB lineage: Bacteria > Pseudomonadota > Gammaproteobacteria > Pseudomonadales > Pseudomonadaceae > Aquipseudomonas > Aquipseudomonas moorei. The sequence continues at coordinate 56,615 of NZ_VZPP01000007.1, forward strand.
GCCCCAACGGCTGAATTCCTGGGAGGACTGGCGGTTGATGGTCTCCAGCGCCAGCAACGGTGTGCCGCCGGCCTGCTGCATCGCCGCGTCAACCTGATGAGCGAACTGACAGAACCGGGCAAATTGGCGATCACCAAAGCCCAGTACGGCAAACGGCAGGCCCGGCTTGAGGCCGCCCTTGGCCAGGCGTGTCAGAAACTGCGAGGCTGCAGCCGGTGCGTCGCCGTCGCCTTGGGTGGCGGTCAGGATGAACAACTGGCGGGCATGCCCCAGGTTGTTCGAATAACTGTTCATTGGCGCGCTGTGCACTTTGTGTCCGGCGGCGTGCAAGGTGTCGTGCAGGGTCTTGGCAAAGCCCCAGGTGCTGTTGGTTTCAGTGCCGACCAGAATCACGCTGTCGGCCGAATGGGCGGGGCTGTTGTGGCGGATGTTCGGGCCAGCCTTGCGGCGGCGCCACCACAACACAATCCCGGTAACGCTCATCAGGGGTACGCTCAGGGCACAGACCCCGAGTATCAGGCCCAGCCACCAGAGACCCTGCCCGGTGTGCCATTGGTAGATCAGTTCGTAGAGCGCGCGCATCGAGTCATGGGCTTGATAGGACAGCAGGGCGCCGTTGCCTTGATCGACGTAACCGTCCCCCTGGGCCGTGCGCAGGGAAAACACATCCTTCGGGTTGCCAGGGCTGGGGTAGACCAGTTCGCGCAGGTCGTTGAGGTCGACGTTGCGCAAGGCCGGCAAGTTGGCCACCGGCATGGCCGGACCGGCGCTGACATGGGCCGGGAAGGCCGGTTCAACCGTGCTGCCGTCCGGAATCAGACCGAAGGTGGTGGCGCACAGGAACGTACCGCTCAGCGCCGAGAGCATCAGGCCAACGAGTACCAGACGCCCGACTTCGGCATGCCAGCGCTGACTGAAGTTGCCACGTATGGGCCGCAACAGGTTACGCCAGCCGCCCAGGCGACGGGCCAGCAACAGTGCCCCGGACACCGACAGCATCAGCATGAACAAGGCACCTGCACCGGCCACACCGTGCCCCGGCGTGCCGAGGAACAGCGAGCGGTGCAGGTCTTTCATCCAGCGTGAAAAGGCCGAGGGCTGGTAGGGCGCAAGGCCCTGGCCGGTCAGGGGATCGACCGTTTCGGCGCCGGCCTGGCCGTTCTGGTTGTAGTAGACGATCACGGTCCCGGACGCGCTGCGTTGGATCTGCTCCACGCCGGAGAAATGGCTGGCGACGCGCCCGGCCAGTTGTCCGACGTTGAGCTGACCGCTGGCGATCGGCGCCTGATGCAGTCGCTCCAGGGCCGGGTCGACCGACAGCATGGCGCCGCTGATGGCCAGCATCATGACCAACAGGGCGGCGATCAGGCCGGGTATCGAATGGAGCTGGCGAAGCATGTTCAGCCTCCGGATGGGTCGGGTACTACAGATCGTAAGTAAAGGACTGGACGTAGGTACTGCCGGCTGCCGGCTTGCCGGCGCCTTTGGAGGTCAGCGGGACACTGACATCGGCGCGAGACTCACGCTTGTCTTCGACGGCGCCGTCAATCCGGATCTGGTAACCGGCATCGATCAAGTTATCCGCCAGCTCAACGCTGACTTTGAGCGTGCGTCCGCTACCGACGCTGGCACCGCTGACGCCGTCAAACTCGCTCGGGTTCATGCCACTGCCGCGGGCCCAATCGCCCAGGTGCTTGTAGTACTTGGCCTTCTTGCCGGCGACCCAGAGGGTTTTCTGGTACTGGCCATTGGCATCGGTGACATAGATCGCCAGGTAGGCGTCGTTGCCGCCGTAGTCCTTGAGTTGCGTAGTCAGCGTGACTTCCCGGGCCTGGGCGAGGCCCGGCAGGGCAATGGCGCCGGCGAGGCAGGTGGCTGCAATGATCTTTTTCATGGGAATGTCCTGTTGATCGTCTGGTCGAGAGCCTGAACCTGATTGCTGACAGCAACCTGAAACCCGGGAATTAATCCTCGGCAGCTCGTCATTCGGTGATGGGCCGAGCGAGGTAGTCTCCGGCATCGCCGTCGTCCTTGAAGCGGATCTCCAGCTTGCGCAAATGCAGGGAGGCCGGCGCGTAACTGGCTTCGATCGCGTTGCCCTTGCGATCCAGGCCCCTGATTTCGTAACAGCCGTCGTCGACCTTGATCCGCTGCACGCTCCAGCCATATTGCTGTTGAACCTGCTGGCGCAGCGTTTCGCGCGGCTGCCAGTCGGACACCGGGTCGCTGCAATCTTCGTCGGCCAGCACATAACCACTGAGCAACAGACTCAGCAGCGCGGCACTGGCCATAAAACCTGATTTCATGATCTGTCTCCTGCCATGGTCGGCGTCTGTGGCATACCCTAAGGTGCAATCCTGACAACCAGCTGAATCTTCAGATTCACGTCAGGTACGGCGACTAAGGTGCTACACGTCAACCATCACAGGAGGTGCCAGATGCGGGTTTTATTGGTCGAGGATGCGCCGGGGCTGGGGGATGCGGTGCGCGAGCAGATCGCCGACGATGGCCACGCCGTGGACTGGGTGCAGCGCCTTGAGCATGCGCGCAACAGTGTGCGCAGCACGCCTTATGACTTGATCCTGCTCGACCTGATGCTGCCCGACGGTCGCGGGCTGGATTTTTTGCGCCAGCAGCGCGCAGCCGGGGATGTGACCCCGGTGATCATCCTGACGGCCCAGGATCAGATCTCCGACCGCATCGCCGGTCTCAATGCCGGGGCCGACGACTACCTGGTCAAGCCATTCGATCTGTTCGAGCTGTCTGCCCGTGTGGCAGCGGTGGCCCGGCGTTACAGCGGCAACCCCAATCCGCAAATCAGACTGGGCGACCTGCAGGTCGACGTCAGTGCGCGCACGGTGCAGCGAGCAGGCGTGACCGTGGACCTGACGGCGCGTGAATGGGCATTGTTCGAGGCCTTCGTCCAGCGCCCCAGTGCGCTGTTGTCCAAGTCGCAACTCGAAGAGCGGCTCTATGCCTTTGGCGCTGAAATCGAGAGCAACACCATCGAGGTCTACATCAGTCGACTGCGCAAGAAGCTCGGCCGTGACCTGATTGAAACCGTGCGCGGCATGGGTTATCGGCTGATGTCCGCATGAAGTCTTCCAGTCTGCAGAAACGTCTGGGCATCGGCCTGACGCTGGGCATGACCCTGCTCTGGCTGGGGGCGACGGTGGGTACATGGCTGGTGGTGCAGCACGAGTTGAACGAGGCGTTCGACAGCGCCCTGGAAGAAACCGCGCAACGCATCCTGCCGCTGGCCGTGCTGGAAATCAGCAACCGCGAAGAGCCCCGCGATGCCCAGCATGTCGCCCCGCTCAAAACCCACAAGGAGTACCTGACGTACCTGGTACGCAATGGTGAGGGGCAGATTCTGATGCAGTCCCATGACGCCAACCCGGACATCTTCAGCAAGCACCCGGCGGAAGGTTTCACGACCACGGAAAAGTACCGTTTGTACGGGGCCAGTGCGTTGCGAGAAACGGTGTTCATCGAGATCGCCGAGCCCCTGGGCCATCGCCGTGAAGCGGCGCGGGAAGCCTTGTTTGCCCTGCTGCTGCCGCTGTCGGCATTGATCCCGGTCAGCCTGTTGGGCATCTGGTTGTTTGTGCGTATCAGCCTGCGCAGCGTAATAGCCTATCGGCGGGCCGTGGAGGCTCGCGGGGTCGGCGATCTGTCGCCGATCAAGGTGGCACGCCTGCCAGCGGAAATCGATCCGCTGGCCGAAGCGGTCAATCATTTGCTGGAGCGCTTTCGCAAGGCCCTGGAGGCCGAGCGCAGCTTTACCGCCAACAGTGCCCATGAACTGCGCACGCCACTGGCGGCGACGCTCGCGCAGATTCAGCGCTTGCGCCACGAAGCGCCAGAAGGCCCGCTGCGGGTGAGGGCGGCGAAGATCGAAAAATCATTGCGCGAGTTGGTGCGGCTTTCCGAAAAACTCATGCAACTGGCCAAGGCCGAGGGGGGCGGGCTGTTGTCTGAAACACCGCAGGATCTGATTCCGCTGCTGGCCCATGTGGTCGATGAGTGGAACCACAGCAGCGGGGGCCGGGTCGAGTTGCGGCTCCCGGCACAGGCCAGTATGTATTCGGCCATCGACCCGGATGCCTTCGGCGTCCTGTTGCGCAACCTGATCGAGAACGCATTGAAGTACGGCGCGGCGGATCTGCCGGTCGAAGTGAGCTTGTCCGAATCGGCGCTCTTGCGGGTGATCAATGGTGGCCCGGCTGTGCCGGAACCGGTGTTGCAGCGCCTGACCGAGCGATTTGTGCGGGGCAACAGCGAGGCCAGCGGCTCAGGGTTGGGGCTGGCAATTGCCAGGACCATTGTCGAAGGGGTCAACGCCAGAATGCTGCTGGTCTCGCCTGCGACGGGCCGGCCGGATGGTTTTGAAGTGTGCGTCTGGTTGCCGGTGGTGGCGACGCTCGAAGGTTGAGTTTGAGAGGCGCCATTATCCCTGTGCGGCGGCGTCATTCCTGTGCAATCCGACAACAGTGTATGTCCGCAAACCCGCTATTTAGGGGCGTGGTAAACGCTTAGCATCGTCTCTACCCGGTGAACCAACGGCGTCGGTAGCCCTTGGTTCGCCAGGTACAAGCAAGCAAACCTTGAACGAGACGGTGAACATCATGAACCTGGCAAAAGTAGCGATTTTTCTTGCTCTTGGCGGCCTTGGCGCGCCGGCCTTTGCGGGGGAAGCCCCGACAACGACCACACCTGTCGAACGCTACACCTACTCAACGGAACTGGACATCCACAAGGTCATTACCGTGGCCGATATTCCCAATGAGTGTGGACCGGTATCGGCGCAAATGATCTACGAGGACTCCAGCGGTCAACGCCACGTGCTGCAGTATCAAGTGATGGGCACTGGATGTTCGAACGGTTGAGTGGGCTGCAGACGGTGGAGGGTCGACACTCCATTGCGACGGCACTAGCGAACCCGATGCTCTGATTGGCTGGCGATCTTCTCATCGGCTGCCAACAAGTTGGGGATGTGGTTTTTCAGAAACTCCAGCCAGGTCTTTATTTTCGCGTCCACGAATTTTCGTGACGGGTAGATGGCAAACAGGCTCAATTCTTCAAAATGATAGTCCGGCAGAACACGCACCAGGGTGCCCGCCCTGAGGCCGGCGACCGCGGAGGCGATGGGTTGAACCCCGATACCCATTCCGGCGGTAAGTGCGACGGTCATGGCATCCGCAGTATTGACGTGAAAGGACGACTCCGGCGTATTGATCGTCTCCATGCCTTCGGGCCCCTCGAACACCCAGTGTTCAACCGGCATCACCGTGTTGACGATTCTCAGGCAGTCATGGGCATGCAGCGCACCCGGCGAGTCGGGCGTTCCGCGTTTCTTCAGATAGGCCGGCGATGCGCAGAGAATGCTGTAGGTCGTGCCAAGCCGCTGAGCGACAAATCCCGAATCGGGCAGGTCGCGCGCCAACACAATCGACATGTCATAGCCTTCTTCGAGCAAATCCGGCAGCCGATTGGTCAGGGTCAGATCGAACATGACCGAGGGATGTATTTCCCTGTACCGGGCGATGGCGTCGATCACGTAGTGATTGCCGATGGCTGACACCGCATGAATTTTCAGCCTGCCCTTGGGATCGATTTGCGCGGTGCCGGCTTCCTCTTCGGCTTCACGGATCTCTTCGAGGATTTTTTCGCAGCGCTGCAAATAGCGCACCCCGGCTTCGGTCAACGCCAGGCGGCGGGTCGTGCGGTTGATCAGGCGGGTGTGCAGCCTGGCCTCCAGGCTGGAAATCGCTTTGGAAACGTTCGTCGTGGTGGTGTCCAACAACTGCGCCGCTGCCGTAAAGCTGCCGCTCTGGGCGACAGCGGTAAAGAAGCGCATGGTCTGGAAAACATCCATCGTTTTCACCTCACAGGATCGTAAAAAGGGGCGGCCCAACACAAGGCCGCCCCTTGTCGCGTGTTACTTCTTGCGCGGGATGAATCCGGGTACGCCGGTTTCCACCACCGAATTGAAGCGTATCCGCGTCGTAATATCCTGACGGATTTCATGCATGGCCCGGTGGGGCAGGGTCGCAATATCAAAGTTCTCGCGAATATGGCTCAGTGTTGCAGAGGTGGTCAGAAAAGCGACGCCGCGCTGCACCGACCAGGCCAGTGCCACTTGCGCCGGGCTCTTTTGCAAGCGCCGGGCGATGCCGGTAATGACCTCGTCTTCCAGCACGTTCGGCTCCATGCCATGGCCCAATGGCGCAAACGCCAGGACGATAATTCCGTGGGCCTGACAGAATTCGAGCAGTTCCCATTCGGGCAGATAAGGGTGGGACTCGACTTGCACCACGGCGGGCTTGATCCGCGCCTGGGCCACGATCTCTTTTAAGGCTTGCAGGGTGATATCGGACAAACCGATGGACTTGCACCGGCCTTCATCCACCAGACGCTCCATTGCCCGCCAGGTCTCTATCAGCGTCACGCCCCCGTCGTAAATGATATGCCCGAATGGATCTCGCGGGTCCTGGTCGTCGCCGGGTTGAAAGGCAAAGGGTGTATGGATGAGGTAGCAGTCGATGTAGTCGACTTGCAGGCGTCGGCAGCTCGCCTCGAACGCCGGCAGCACCCGCTCCGGACGGTGGTTGGTGTTCCACAGTTTGGTGGTGATGAACAGGTCTTCGCGCTGGGCCTTGCCTGTCTCCAGGAACGCCTTGAACGCCGCGCCGACCATTTCTTCATTGCGATAGCGTTCTGCGCAATCGAAATGGCGAAAGCCTGTTTCCAGCGCGTGTTTGATCGCTTGGGTGGTTACGCTCAGATCCTTGAACAACGTACCGAAGCCAACGGCCGGCATGTCGCCGCAACCGTTTACCAGGGGAAATCGGGTTTCGCGAAGCGCATCGAAAATGGGTTCGTAAGACATGTTTCTACTCCAGAGCCCGCTCGTGTAAATGTTCATGAGTGCGCTTTTGCACTACTGGTACGAAGGTTTCTGTTCGTCGCGAGAGGCCACTCGTTGATCGAACACGCCGACGGAATTACCACCGAGCGCGACAAACAAACGCACGGTGTCGAGGTATTGCGCGGTTTTCACCCGGATCTGGCCCAGTAGCGCCTGTTCATAGGCACGCTCGGCCTCCAGCACCTGGAGGATGCTGTTCTCGCCTTGTGCGTAGGCTTGCTGGTTCAGGCGGAAACTGGTCTCGGCTGCCCGCAGCGCGTCGTCCTGCGCGAGGTTTTCCTCGGCGTCGTGGTTGATGGCCTGCAAGGTGTCCGCGACCTGGCCGAACGAGGTGATGACGGTCTGTTGGTAGCCGGCGAGCGTTGCCTTGTAGCCGTCGATGGCCGCCTGACGTTCAGCCTTGAGCGTGCCGCCATCAAAGATCGGGCCGGCGATGCCTGCGGCGAAGCCCCAGAGCGCTGCGCCGCCATTGCCGGAAGCGGCCTGAGCAAGCGTTGCCGACAGCGTGACATGGGGATAGAGGTTGGCGGTTGCGACGCCAACGGCGGCATTGGCCATGTGCAGCTCGGCTTCGGCTTGCAGGATGTCCGGCCGGTCGTGGGCCATTTCCGAAGGCAAACTGACGGGCACGTTGGACGGCAAGGCGAACTCGGCAAGATCGAAGTCCGGCGCGATCCAGTCAGCCGGACCTTTGCCGGTCAGGACCGACAGTGCGTGGCGCGCCGAATCGCGCTGCTGGGCGAGGGGGGGCAACAGCGTACGGTCCTGAGCGAGCCGGGTTTCGGCCAGCGACACATCGATTTGTGTGGTGCTGCCATTGGCGTGGGCCATGCGTACCAGTTCGAGGTTCTTGGCGTCATTGGCCAGCAGCTTCTCGACCGCACGCATCTGCGCGTTGGCCGAGGCCACCAGCAACGCCTGGCTGGCGACATCGCCGGTCAGGGTCAGGTAGGCCGCTTCGTAGCGATGCTTCTGCAGATCGGTGAAGGCTTGCTGTTCTTCGACCTGGCGTTTGTTACCGCCGAATACGTCGAGGTCGAAGCCCACTCGCGGGCCAATCGCATAGAAGTTGGAGATCGAAGGGTCCTTGGCATTGTGCGTCCGTGCGCGGCCAGCCTGGGCACCGAAATCGACTTGCGGATACAGTGCACCCTCTGCTGCGGCGACGGAGGAGGCGGCCTGGCGGATCGTCGCGTCGGCGGCGACCAGTTCAAGGTTGCCGTCGATGGCCCGGCGCACCACCTGATCGAGTTTTGGCGAGCGAAAGGCTGACCACCACTCACCACCAACTTTTTTGCCCAGTTCGATGCGTTGTTCACCGGGCTTGTTGCCGCCCTGGCCAAGACGCTGTTCGGCTTGTTGGTCATAATGCTGCGAGGTGCTGGCGTCAGGGGATTTGAAGTCAGGGCCGACGGTGCAGGCGGACAGGAAGATCAGGGTCGACAGCGCACTGATTTTCGTTGGGAACAGATGACGGGATTTCATTTGGCACACTCCACGAAAACTAGTTGGTCGAAACGGGTTTGCGAAGAAAGACAACCAGTGGGCTCACCACCAGCATCACCACCATCAAAATCTTGAACTGGTCGAGCACGGCGATGAACGCGGCCTGGCCGGTGATCATTTCGTTGAGCCCCGCCAGCGCCGGCAAGGGGGCCGACACCAGCGAATGCGCGGCGGCGCGAAACGGAGTCAGGTTGCTGGCCAGCGCCATGTGCATCGCCTGGGTATTGTTGAAGAAGTACAACTGCACGACCGCAACGCCCAGGGTGCTGCCATAAGCGCGCATCAGATTGAAGAAACCGGTGCCTTCCGGACGCACCTTGGGGTCGAGGGTGTTGAACGCCACTTTGCTGATCGACGGCATCAAGATGCCCAGGCCGATACCCTGGATCGCCCCGGCAATCGCCACCGGCGTCCAGTCCATCAGCGGCGAATAACCGAGCATCATCCAGTTGGCGTACGCCACCAGTGCAACGCCCGCCGCAACGAACAGGCGTTGGTCGTATCGATCGGAGTAACGGCTCATCAGGATGAATGACCCGACTAGACCCGCACCGCGCGGCAGCGTCATCAAGCCTGTGGTGACGGGCGGATAGCCCAGGATCTCGTCCAGCATCGGCGAGGTCAGCGCCATGGTCGACAACAGCACGAAGCCAAGGGCGAAAAAGATCACCGTCGACAGCACGAAGTTGCGGTCCCTGAGCAGGCTCTTGTTGATGAAATGCACCTTTGTGGTCAGGACGTGCACGACAAACAGGTACATCCCCAGCACAAAAGCGATCGCTTCGATCCAGATCTCGGTCGAGGCAAACCAGTCCAGTCGCTCACCCCGGTCGAGGAGCATTTGCAGGCCGATCATGCTCAGGGTGAAGGTGCCGAAGCCGAAGAAGTCATACGGCGGTTTTGTCTCGGCCTTTTTTTCGGCAAGCAGTAGCGCCACCACCAGAAAAATGAACACCGACAGCGGAACACTGGCGTAGAACATCGAGCGCCAGCCGTGATATTCGCTGAGCCAACCGCCGACCGTCGGGCCGGTGGCAATGCCCAGGAGCACAACGGCGGTGAACACCGCGCCAAATTTCGGCCGCCGTGCCGGTGGCAGCGTCTCCAGGGAAATCCCCATGGAGAGCGGCCCCAACACGCCGCTGGCGATGCCCTGAACAATCCGCGCACCGACGAATTCCAGCGGGGTGGTTGCGGCCGTGGCGAGCAGCAGGCCCACGATGAACAGAACGATCGCGGCCTGGTACACGAGCTTCAAGCCAAAGCGCCCGGCAAGCCACTGCGCAAGCGGCAGGGTGATGGCGCTGGCACCGAGGTAGGCGGTGAATATCCACCCGGCCTGGTCGTCGGTCATCGACACGCTGCCCTGGATAAACCGCAGTGCCGAGTTCGGCAACGGCAGGTTCGCCGACTGCATATAGGTCGCCAGCAACGCGGCGAACCTGAGCGAGCGCGCACCACCGTCCTGCGGGGTAGCAATCGCGATGGCGTTCATCAGGAGTTACCTGCGGTCAACAGTGCTTTAAGCGGTTGCCACCATGGCGTGCTGTGACCCGTGTCGACCTTGACCGTGGCGCTGGTGCCGGAATACAGCGGCAGGTCGGGGTTCACTTCGTCCAGCTCGAGACGAACCGGTACCCGCTGGACAACCTTGACCCAGTTACCGGTGGCATTTTCCGGCGGCAGCAGGGCGAAGTCCGATCCGGCGCCAGGGCTCATGCTGGTGACGTGGGCCTTGAACAGGTGATCGGGGTAGGTATCGATGCGGATGGTCGCTTCCTGGCCGGGGCGCATGTGGGTGACTTCCGTTTCGCGGAAGTTGGCTTCAACCCAGATCTCGTGGGCGGAGATCAGCGCAAACGCCGGGGCACCGTTGTTGACGAAGTTGCCGACCTGGAGATCGTCGACCTTGGCGACGATGCCATCATCCGGCGCGTACACCGTGGCATACGAGAGGTACAGCTGCGCCTCGTCGAGCTGCGCCTTGGCCTCACGAACGGTCGGGTGGCTGTCGGCATCGATGTTGGGGTTGCCGTTCAAGGCGACAACCGTGCTGGCGATCTGTTGTTCGATGGAGGCAATGCGCTGGCGTGCGACTTTGACGTCGGTATCGGCGCGTTCGTAAATGGCACGGGAGACGAACTCCGAGGCCACCAGCGCCTTCTTGCGGACAAACTCTCGCTGATCGAAATCCGCCGATTCTTTGGCCGATTGCAATTCAGCCTGCTGTTGCCGGTAGCTGGCCTTGAGCCCGTCGATGCGCAGCCGTGCCACGCTCAGCTGCGCTTCGGCACGGTTGACGGCAATCTGGAAGGGCTTGGGGTCGATCCGGAACAGCACCTGGCCCTTGTGAACCGGCTGGTTGTCCTCGACCGCGATTTCGATCACTTGCCCGGAAACACGAGCATTGATCGATGACTTCGCTACCCGGGCGTAGGCGTTGTCGGTCGAAACGATGGGTTGACCCGCCATGTAGTGGGCGTAGCCCACCACGGCGAATAGGGCAGGCACGCCCATCATCAGCCAAGGGCGCAATTTTTCCTTGAGCGGTTTCCTGGCCGGTCCTGGGTGTTCAATGGCTTGCGAAGCCGGGATGTCGAACTGTTTAGTCATGATCGAATACACCTTTAACCGGGAATCGGGCGGCCGGCAGCAAGAAGCGCCTGGGGCCCTGACGTTGATAATTGCCGTTAGAAAGCCAACCGGTGGGCAGTGGGGAGGGTGGCTCCGCTGCCGCTGTTTCGTCGCCGCAATACCCGGTTCGAGCCTCGCTTCAACAAACCTGACACCGAGGAACTTTTGGTTCCTTAATTTTGTGCGATGGTGTAAGAATATCCCTGCACTCACCTTCAATCAAGGATTTTGTACAACATGGCACAAAATAAAGTTCTAGAGGGCAAAGGCCGGGGCCGGCCTCGCGCCTACGATCCGCAGACAGCGCTGCAGCAAGCGCTTGGTGTGTTCTGGAGTACCGGCTATTCCGGCGCTTCTCTAGATAGCATCGCCACGGCGGCGGGCATGAATCGCCCCAGCCTGTATGCGGCTTTCGGTGATAAACACGCGATATACCTCAAGGCGCTCGAGCAGTATTGGGAGTTCGCCGTGGCGTCCATGCATGAGGCGTTGACGGACCCAGCGCTGCCCTTGCGCGAGGCGCTGACGCGGCTTTATGAGGGGCAGTTGTCGATTTACTTTTCGGGCGAGGGCCAGCCCCGTGGCTGCTTCGCCATCGGCACGGCGACAACCGAAGCGGTGGAGGACGCGGAAATACGCAACGTTCTTTCCGATCGAATCAACAGGCTCGATGCCGACCTGGAAACGCGTCTGCGTCTGGCCATTGATTGCGGAGAATTGAAAAGCGATGTCGACGTGGCGGCCCTGGCGGTACTGGCCTCATCGCTGCTGCACAGCATTTCGATTCGTGCCCGGGCGGGCAAATCCCGCGAAGAGTTGACGGCGCTCGCACGCAATGCGGTCGGTGTGATCTGCGGTGGCTGAACGACTCGAAGATATTCTGGCCGAGCAGCTTGCGGTGATTTTCTGCGGGATCAATCCAGGCGTGATGGCCGCCGCCCAAGGGCATCATTTTGCGGGTCGTGGCAATCGCTTCTGGCGCACCCTCCATCTCGCCGGTTTCACCCCGCAGGAGTTGCGTGCGCAAAACGACCGGACGATCCTGCAGTATCAGTGTGGATTGACAGCCGTGGTCGAACGGCCAACGGCGCGAGCGGATCAGTTGTCGATGCATGAGTTCACCGCAGCCGCTGCGGCTTTCGAGGAGAAAATCACCCGCTACGCGCCGCGCTTTGTCGCGTTTCTCGGCAAGGCGGCGTATTGCGCGTTATCCGGCCAACGGGACGTTGCGTGGGGCCTCCAGCCCCGGACCTTCGGTAATGCTTCGGTGTGGGTCCTGCCCAATCCCAGTGGGCGCAATCGCGCATTCACCCTTGAGCAACTGGTGGATGCGTATCGCCAGCTCAATGACGCAGTCGGCGTGGGCCGGGTTTCGGCGTTCTAGGGCTGACGATCGGCCAGTTCTTCCAGCAGGTCGGAGGATGGCGCGAAGAACAGGCCTCCAGTGACTGCCGTGCTGAAATCCAGCAAGCGGTCATAGTTGCCCGCGGGTCTGCCGACAAACATGTTTTCGAGCATCTGTTCGAGGGGGTCGGGCGAGCGCGCGAAGCCGATGAAGTAAGTGCCGAATTCTCCGGCGCCTGGACGGCCGAATGGCATGTTGTCGCGCAAAATCTTCACTTCCTGGCCGTCCTTGGTAATGGTGGTCAGGGCACTGTGCGAAGAGGTCGGCTTGACCGAGTCGTCGAGCTCGATATCGGACAATTTCGTGCGCCCGATAATCCGCTCCTGCCCCTCGACGGACAGGGCATTCCACGCGGTCATGTTGTGCAGGTATTTCTGCACCAGCACATAGCTTCCGCCGGCAAACGCCGGATCTTCGTTGCCGACAATGGTGAATTCGATGGCCTTGCGGTCGACCGGGTTTTCGGTGCCATCCACAAAGCCGATGATGCTGCGCATGTCGAAGTAGCGAAAACCCTGGACTTCATCGACCACCACGACCGCCTCGCCCAGCGCTGCGAGCAATTGCGTGGCCAATTCGAAACACAGGTCCATCTGCTCGGCGCGAATGTGCAGCAGGATATCGCCGGGCGTTGCCACCGCCAGACGGCTTTCGGGACCAAATTCGCGAAACCCGTGAAGTGAGGCAGGCCGGGGGGCGCCGAACAAAGTGTCCCAGGCCTCGGAGCCAAAACCGCACACACATGACAGATTCCCGGCAGGCACGCGTTTGCCGACGGAACGCGTGAGGGCGGCGATGTCGGCGCACCAGGCTAGCACCTGGCTGGTACGCTCAATGCCCGGCACCAATGTTGCAACGATGAAGATCGCGCTGCTGGTAATTGGCTTGCAGATGGATTGAGGCTCGGGGGATGGGTTGTCCGTTGGCATTGACGTAGGCGTGGGCGGTTCCGTGAGCAGCGGGGCAGGGTTGAGAGACACTGGCAAAGATTAGCGGTGAGTCCGCCATCGAGGCGGAGGGCAAACGTTAAACCGATGAAAATCTGTGCGTCGGTTTTCCGCCATCCTCAATGTCAGTGTTCAGGCGCGGCATGAACCGGCTCGCGTTGCATGGATTTTGGTCTGTCTGGACGTAGCGGTTTTGAAAAAAAGTGGCTGATTTGAATCGAAGTTGGATCCATGGCGACAGCTGTAACTGTCGAAAATCTTGAAGTTTGTTTTCAAAACCAGCGCTAACTTTCGAAAAGATAACGATAAAGTTATTTGAGAGCGTTTCCTGTTCCAAGCTAATACCCAAGTCACCACTGAGAATGGGAAAACAGTGCATTTGATGCAGGTCAGTGTTGATTGGTTTGTCGGTATTTTGACGCCATTCTGCACTGATTTTTATTTTTTTTTATTATCGTGACGAGCTATTGACGTGCTGGCTATGTGCTTATACGCTCAATTTAAGCTGATAGAAAAGTCCTCTACTCAACAAACAATTCACCTCTGCGCAGGGAGGCTGTGCTATGCGACCAACACTTGTCATTAAATCCGTTTTGATTCTGATGCTCGCTAATGGTGCGGTTGCTTTTAATGCGCAGGCGTCGACTTTTTTCAATGAATTTAATCGCATGAACAATTCATGCGATGCATTAAGGTCGCAAGCGGGTAATGCGCTGGAAGAGCCTTCCGGTAACGAGCTACTTACGCTTGGAAACGGCCTGGGTGTGCCTTCACTGGTCACCGATGTCTACTTCGATGGCGCTCAATCGGCGAAATTCAGCAGCGTCGTACATCACTCCGGCTCTATGGAAAGTGTCAATGTTCCTGCTTGCGACGGATTAATGGCGGGGACCACCAATGATCAGGTAATGGTTGATCTGAAAAACCAGGTTACCGAGTTGACGGGAATAACCAATCAGCCGAAAGCTGTCCCGCTTTCTGCAGTGGCCTGGCTGTTCTCTTCGGCGTTATTTGGTTTCATTATGGTTGCCAACCGTCGGAAAGTTTAACTAGTGCTTGGGGTTTGTTTAGGCGCCAGTTGATTTTTAAACAAATATTTTTCCTGGTCGATATGTGTTTTTCCTTGTTTTTATATCGGGGGATGGCGTCGATTAGTTGAGTTGTAATAGATGCGCTGGGGGCGGTGTTCAGGCAAGTGGATTTTGATGGTGGCCTGAATGAAATTAATTTGACGCGTTAACTAGAGGGTCGATTGCAAGGATTCAAGTTACTGTAAAATAACAAAAATTTCTCTGGCTGAGGTAGTGCCGAATGAAATTGACCAACGACAAGCCCGAAGCGATTACAGTCTCGTGTTTTTTTTGGCATGAAGGGGGAGATAGTGATTTAGCTCCGCTTTTGTGTGAAACTCCTGACAAGGCTACTTAGGCGGAGGGATCCCGATGTTGCGTTTAATGCTACCTGCGCTCTGCGCGCTGGCTGTTTGGCCCAGCATTTCCAGTGCCAACGAAAAAAACGCGGCTTATCTGCTCAATCCTGGGGATGTCATCCATGTCTCGGTGTGGGGCGAGGCCAACATGGATCAAGACGTCACCGTACTTCCCGATGGCAGGGCCTGCATCAAACTGGTGAAATGCATCCAGGTGGCGGGGCTTGAGACCGCCGCCGCCGAGTCGGCCATCGCCGCCAAACTCGTCAAATACATTCCGGATCCCGACGTCAGCGTCAGCATCAAGGATCCAAAAGGCTATCTCTTCTACTTGCAGGGCAAGGTACTAAAGCCCGGGCCAGCGCAGATGACCGGCCCAACCACCGTGCTGCAAGCCTTGAGCATGTCGGGTGGGTTGGACAAGTTTGCGGATAAGGATGGCATCAAGGTTATTCGAAACAACGGAACTACCCAAAAGTTATTGCCCGTTCACTACAGTGACTTGATCTCCGGGCGTGACATGTCCACCAACTTTGAACTTCAGGCCGGCGATACGTTGGTCGTGCCTTGATTTTGCGTGAGGTATCGGGGCTTAGCCTGCTTATGCTGCGAACAACTGGAGCTGCGACGGCATTATTGATTTTGCCGTATTCGGGAGTGGCCTGTGCGGCCACCTGGCAATCGACGGTAGCCGTGCCGACGACTGTCGAACACGATAGTAATCCCCTGCTCGTCGGGAACAACAAAAAGGCCGTGACCCGTACGATCATCGCTCCTGATGCGACGATCGTGGGAACGTCCGACCGGGATCAGTTGAACATCGGTCTGGGAGTGAACGTCGTGCATTCATCTGACACCTCCGTCGTTCGGGATCGTGAAGACCCCAACCTGCGGTTGGGCTGGCAGCGTGACACCGAAACCGGTGCGTACGGGCTGACAGCGAGCTATGTCGAGAGTTCGACGCTCTCCAGTACCGTTCAGGAAACCGGCGTGATCGCCCCCGACGGCACCCAGAGGCAATCCACGGTGGGGGGCAACTGGCGTAGCGCGCTGAGCGATCGGACGACGTTGGCCAACGAGGCCGAATACACGGACGTCAGATATGACATTAATTCCCTGACCAGCTATGACGAGCTGTCGAACCGAGTGAGCCTGAGCTATGCCTGGAGCGATCGTCTCGAGCTGTTCACGCGTTTTGGCGCCAGGCGCTACGAACCGACGTCCGGCTCCGGTGTTGCCTCTTCAAACAGCTATACGCCCACCGCAGGTTTCAACTTCAAGATCTCCGAAAATCTCGAAGGGTCGGCGTACGCGGGCGTCAACCAGGTCTCGGGTACAAACAGCAATCCGACGGGGCAGGGCGGATTCAACCTGCACTATGCCGGCGAGCGCTTTGACACGACATTCGACGCCAGTCGCAGCACGATCGCCAACGGTGATGGCGGCTTCGTCGAGAGTGACAATCTGCGGGCTACATGGAGTTATTCCGTCGACGAGTTGATTCGTACCGGTATCGATACCTCATGGCAAAAAACCACAGGAGTGTCAGCCAGCACCCTTAAAAATTTCAATACCTGGGTCAGTCGTGATCTCTCGCCTTTTTGGGTTGCGCGCCTATCCTTCACCTACAAGCAACGCCTGCAAAGCGGTTTTGCCGATGCCAGTGCCAACGTCGTGGGGTTAACCCTGACCTATAGTTACCCCGAACTCTGAAATTCAGCTGTGTGAGAACTATGGCCTCTGAATACGAAATGTCGGTTAACGATTACATCGCGATAATCAAGCATCATGCCGTATTGGTGGTGGTGAGTATCGCTGTGATATTCGCGGTAAGCGTCATGGTGGCGATGGCCATACCCCCCGTCTATCAGTCCTCCGGCACGATCCTGGTCGAGTCCCAGCAGATTTCGCCCGACCTGGTGGCGGCAAACAACAACACGTTTGCCGACGAGCGCATTGAGGTCATTCGCCAGCGCGTGATGACCCGTGAGCACCTGGAAGCGATCATCGACAAATACAATCTCTTTGCTTCGGAGAGCCGTCGGCTAAGCATTACCGAGAAAATCGATGAGATGCGTAACTCGATTACCGTTTCCCTGGTCAGTGCTGCCGTCAAGGGGCGGGGAGAGGTCACCATCGCGTTTCGCCTGGCTTTTGAACACAAGCAGCCGGAGGTCGCGAACGAGGTCGCCAAGGAACTGGTGAGGCTGTTTCTGGATGAAAACATCAAGCAGCGTACCGAGCGAGCCAGTGAGACGACCGAGTTCCTGACCCAGGAGGCCGACAAGCTCAGGGTTGAACTGGAAACCCTGGAGAACCGCCTGGCGGACTTCAAGCAGGCCCACAGCAACGCGCTGCCCGAGCACCAGGAATTGCGCATGAACATGTTGTCGCGCGCCGAGACCGAACTTAAAGAGGTCGATCGCGACTACAAGGCAGCCCGCGAGGAGTTGCGTTTCAACGAGCTGGAAGTTTCCGCAGCCAGTGCCGGCGTAGCGAGCAAACCCGGAGCGTCGGGTACGGCGGCTGATCAACAGCAGGATTTGCCCAGCCTCAAGGCGGAGTACGCCCGGTTGTTGTCGCTGTATACGGAAGCCCACCCTGATGTGCGCGCCGTCAAACGCAAAATTGCCGCGCTCGAGTCTGCCAATGGCGGGAATAGCGGTGCGATGACGTCGGTCAGCATGGATGTTGCCAAGGCTCAGGCGCGGGTCGCGGCATCGGAAGCACGGATCAGCTCTCTGGCCGACCAGAAGAAGGAAATCCTCGCCAAAATCAATGCCTATGAGGCGCAGATTCTTGAGACGCCGCAAGTCGAGCGCGGGCTGGTCACGCTGATGCGCGACCATGACAACGCGCGCAAGAAGTACGAGGAAATCCGCACCAAGGAAATGGGGGCGAAAATCTCCGAGAGCCTGGAGCAGGAAAACAAGGCCGAGCGTTTTGTGCTTCTCGAGGCGCCGTTGATGCCCGAGAAACCGGTCAGGCCCAACCGTAAAAAAGTCGTTGCCATGGGCTTTGTGCTTGCCCCGGTCGGCACTGGCGCACTGGTGATGCTGCTGGAAATGTTGAACCAGCGCGTGCGCGGTGTGGAGGCGCTGACAAGCGTGTTGGGTAAACGCGTATTGGGTACCATCCCCTATATTCACACCAAGGCAGAACTTGAACGCCGCAAGCGTTGGCGCCAGCTTCTGATCCTCGGTGGAGTCGTGCTGATCGCCGTCCTTCTGGTGCTCGTGCACTTGTTCTACATGCCTCTGGACCTACTGGTGTTTAAGGCTCTGGCACGGTTTGAATAAGGAATACAGCCATGGAAATAATCAAGCCAGCGAGCGATAAAGGGGAGCCACAGGCTTCGTCGAGTCTGGTGACTACCTCGAGCGGACAGCCTGCCCCAGCCCCCACGCTCAATGCCCTCAGTTATGTGCAAACCAAGGTCGTTCCGCTGCGGGCCGACCACCTTGAGCGTCACCGCATCGTGGCCTACAACAAGAACTCCGCCATGGGCGGGGCGTTCGATTTGCTGCGTACGCAGGTTCTCAAAGCCATGGAGGAAAATGGTTGGCGTACACTGGCCATCACCTCGCCGACACCGGACTCCGGTAAAACGGTATTGGCGATCAATCTGGCGATGAGTATTGCGCATCACACCACCAAGACGGCGTTGCTGGTGGACTTCGATTTGCGTCGACCGAGGGTGGGTGCCTGCCTGGGCCTGCCGATGGAAAAGTCGCTCAATGAATTGCTGGCCGATGAAGCCGAACTGCAAGAAGTGCTGGTCAATCCGACCTTGCCGCGTTTTGTGGTCTTGCCAACACGGGAACCGATCCCTCTGTCCACCGAAGTGCTGTCTTCGCCCGCGGTCAGTCATTTGATTACCGACCTTCGCGATCGCTACAACTCGCGTATCGTGATTTTCGACTTGCCACCGGTGTTGAGCTCCGATGATGTGATCACGGTCTTGCCTAAATTCGATTGCGTCCTGCTCGTGGTCGCCAATGGAATGAACAGCAAGAAAGAGATCGAGGAAAGCCTGCATCACCTGGGCTCGGCCAACCTCATTGGTACGGTGCTGAACAAGGCCGAACCCCAAAACCGCTCTTACTACTAGAACGTCAGTCTCGGGCGCTCGGCGTTTATCGCCAGCGCCTGCTGTCAATGCCAGGGATGCTTCTGCTCCCACTTCCAGGCGTGCGTCACTATTTGCTCAAGCGAGGCAAACCGCGGCTGCCATCCCAGTAATGCCTGGGCCCGGCGTGGGTCGGCCACCAGGCGTGGCGGGTCTCCGGCGCGACGTGGCGCGTCGCTCACGCAGATGTCCTGGCCAGTGACCTGGCGTACGGTGTCTATGACTTGCTGCACCGAGAAACCTTGACCATTGCCAAGGTTGAACGCCGTGCTGGCACCCCCTTCCAGAAGATAGTCCACGGCGAGTGCGTGAGCGGCGACGAGATCTGCAACGTGTACGTAGTCGCGAATGCAGGTGCCATCGGGTGTGTCGTAATCACGGCCAAACACAGTGATCGATGGGCGCCGGCCCGAGGCCGCTTGCAGGATCAATGGCAGCAGGTGGGTTTCAGGTTCATGGCGTTCGCCCAACTGGCCTTCGGGGTCTGCTCCAGCGGCATTGAAGTAACGCAGGCAGACCGATTTGAGCCCGTATGCGCGGTCGAAATCTTCAAGCATCTGCTCCACCATCCACTTGCTGCGCCCATAAGGGTTGATTGCGGCCTTGGGGTGTTGTTCGTCGATCGGCACGTACAACGGGTCGCCATAGACGGCGGCGGTCGAGGAGAAAATGAAGTGCTTGACCTCGGCACGGACCATGGCCTGCAGGAGCGTCAGGGTGGCGGCGAGGTTGTTTTGATAGTACTTGGCCGGTTCGGCGACAGACTCTCCCACTTGTATGAATGACGCGAAGTGAAACACAGCATCGAAGTGGTGCCCGGCAAACAGGGCGTCCAGCGCCTGTGCGTCGGCGATGTCCAGTTCGACCAGGCTCCCGCCCGTCAACGCGCTGCGATGGCCGGTTGAAAAGTTGTCTGCCACCACCAGTTCATGACCGGCGCCCAGCAGCTGCTTGACCATGTGCGAGCCGATATAGCCCGCGCCCCCCACCACCAAAAATTTCATCCTGATCTCCATTCTCCTGGAAACTGTTACTGAGCCATTGAGCTTGAGACATTGCCTGGCGTGGCGCCTTTTTTCAGAAACAGCCAGTTCGACGCCTGCACGCCGTCGAAGTTGATTGTATAGCGGCCATCAGCGTAGGTGGCGGGCAGCTTCTTGATTTGCCCTGGGGCGTCTTGAGAAAACAGGGTCAAGCCCTGTGGTGCCTGGATGGTCAGCGTGCCTTCGAGGGGCTCGACATAAAACGGTGTCTTGCCGTCATCCTGGGGGACTGCACGCGCGCCCAGTGAAATCAGTAGATCCTGCGAACGGCCCACGGGCGTGTCGTCCAGACTTTGTACCACCACACTGGCGTTGGCGGTCTTCACGTTCACCTCGATCTTGCCAAGGGCGATCGACTTACCGCCGATCCAGCCGGTAGCGGCCTGGGTGCGCGGCGTATTGATGGTGTAGACACCTTGTTTCCAGTTGCGCTTGAGCTCGCCGGTGTCTGTCGTGGCCTCGCTCGCGTTGGCGTCCAGCAGCGACTGATTGGGGTCGTGAAACACCTGGGCATCGCCTGGAATCGTACTCTGCTGCAACCAGGGCAACTCCGGTGTCGATGGCAGCGCGATTTCCAGCTTGCCTTTCTCCATGGCGGTGCGCAGCAGTGCCGAGTTGGCCGCGGTGATCGACTGGTTGAACAGGGTGTCCGGCGTCGGTGCGAAGACGTAGGTTGTCCTGGCTGGTGCAACGTCGCCGCGGCGATACAGCAAGGCAGCGGCGGGCAGGGTGGCCAGCAGCGCCGGATCGTTGTAGGCATGCCAGTTGTCGGCCGTCATCCAGCCGCCGGTCAACGGCTCCTGACTGTAGGCATATTGCATCAGCGCATCCCAGCCCTGGTGACTGGCAGTGCCCGCCATGTACAGCGGCAACGAATGGCGGTCAGGGGTCGGAAAGGGTTCGTTGTTCCACTCGGTGACCGTCAGTGGTTTGCCGACGACCTGGCCGGCGGCGATCCAGTTGACGATGCCTTCGCTGGTGAGCGGATTTTTTTCCAGTTGGCCAAGCCCCCCATAGCTATGGACGTCAATCACATCGCCGGCGGTCAGTGCCGGTAGCGAGTTCAGGCCGTTACCGCCCCAGCTGCTGGTCGTGGCAATGGGAACCTTCACGCCGAGGGTGCGCAGGTACTGAATCATGTCTACGTTGAAACGCTGCTCCAGGTCGTTGAGGAACAGCTTGGAGGGACCGGGCTCCCATGAGCGCCAGGTCTGGCTGGCAGACAGGTTGTGCTGCCGGGCAAAGGCCTCGGCCTCGGCCATGTAGACCTTGTTGTGCTTTGGCACCTTTTTGTCGGGCAACAGGGCATTGCCGTAGTGGTGAGTCACATCGTTTTCGTTGGTGATCAGTATGGCGGCGATCGCCGGATCGTCTTTGTAAGCGAGGCCGGTATAGGTGTTGACGTGGGTCAGGTAGCTTTCGGCAAAGCGCTTCATCGCTTGCTGGATAGTGCTGTTCACAAAGGCATAGCCCTTGAGATCAGCTGTGTTTTTACTGTTTTTCGGCATTTCCTCGAAACCGAAGATATTGTCCTTGGCGCTAACGGCTCGCTCGACGTGCATATCGAGCCACACGTAAATGCCTTCGTCCTTGAGGCACTTGATCCACCAATCGATTTTCTTCAGCGATTCCGGGCTGAGTTGCTGGGTGTCCTGTATGACGTTGCCGTCGCCAAAGATGTTCGGGAAGACCCAGGGTGAGTCATGGTGATGCAGTCGCACGAGATTGAAGCCCAGTGCCGACAAGCGTTTGGCTTGCAGCTTGATGGCATCGTCAGGCGTGCGGTACAGCGCATAGGCGGAGAGGTTGGTGCCCCAAAATCGCGCCGGGGTGCCGTCCGCGAACAGCAGTTGCTCGCCAGCGGCTTTGACGAAGCCACGCTTGCCCGCGGGCTTTTCCTGAGCGTTGAGAAAGGACAGGTCGACCGGTGAGGTTTTCCAGTCGAGCTTGTCTGTCGGCCAGTTCTTTGGCTGGTCCATTCCGAAGCGCTCGGAAGCGGTAGGCCCGAGCGTCACATCGCCCGAGACACTCAAGGTGGCGGTGAAATTCTGGCGACCGGGTTTGATCGAGTTCTTGTAGAAAAAAGCGCGTATCTGAGATTTATCACCCGGTTCAAAGTACACACTCTCCAGCGCAGGCTCGAAACGCATTTCGATGCGCCGCCCTTGTGCGTTGCCCCAGGACCAGCCGCGATTGTCGGGCAGCAAGGCAGGCTCGCCCATCTCACCCGGGAACAGGGCCGGGTCGAACCGGAAGACAATGCCGCCACCGATCACGTCCTGCTTCAGGCTGTGTGCGTCCACGGCAAAGTTCCAGGTCAGTTTCTGCCCGTCTTCTTTCTGGACCTGCGCGCTCAAATCGAAATCCAGCGCTTTGTTCTGCCCGGCCAGGGAATAACGATAGGGCCCGTCGACCTTGAACTGACCCGCCAGATACGTCCAGGCCCAGTTTTTGTCCCAGAAGGTCAACGCACTGACAAGGGCAGGGCTGCCACCGCGCACCAGCATCGGCAGACCACTTCGTTCATCGACGCTGGCGACCCAGTCCGAAGCCCAGATACGTAACGGCCAAAACGCAGAAAACAGCAGGAGCAGGAGCAGTATCTGGGGACGACGAAACAATGGGGCCATGGGTTCTACCGGAGTTGGAGGTGGGCGCTCGCTGTGACGGCTGGGGAGGTCTGTCTGAGCCTGCGTGCCATCTGAGCATAGGCGACGCCCAGACCGGCCACCGACCAATACACCACGGGGATTACCGTGATACTGCTGACAGTCACGATGGTGATCAGGATCCCGGCCAGTGTTGCCAGGAGCGCACGTCCGAGTCGGCGTGCCTCATTTTCCTTGTTGGGGAACGAACGCATCCCCTTGCGGATGCCGTGCAGAACGCAGACGAAGAACATGACGAAAAGTGCCAACCCGATCAGGCCGACCGACAGCGCCACGCCGATATAGGTGTTCACGATATCGATGATGCCCTGGCCCTGGATAAGGGACTGCATTTCCGGTGTGCTGCGATAATCGAAGGACCCCAGCCAGGGGTTGCGCTGGATGACGATCACGGCGTTGTCGATCAGCTGCTGCCGGTAGGTGATGTTTTCCACTTCCACCGTGCCAATGAACGGCAGCAGATCAAGCACTTTCTGCCCGCCCGGCACCACGGCCAGCAGGGGTAGGGCAAGCATGCCGGCCGCCCCCAGCAGCATCAGGCGCTTGAACGCTTTGCGGCCGGTGCTGATGAACGCCACGATCATCACCGCGGTGCCGATCCAGGGACCACGCGACAGTGGCGCGAACAGGCCGCCAGCGAGCAGGAGCGCGCCGAGGCTGCGTTGCAGTTTGCTGCGGACTTCCTCCTGCAAGTACAGATAAAAACCGATGGCGACACTGATGACGAAGCCCAGCGCGATGGCCTGGCCGGTGGTGACACTGGCGCGTAACGAGCCACCGCGGGTCAGGTAGCCGGACATCTCCCAGGGGACGCCCAAGGCACCGTTCAGAGCGCTGTAGAGCAGCCAGTTGCGGGTGTATTCGAAGAGGCCGATCAGTGACAGCAGCATGGCCGCCAGAACAAAACCGAACAGGGCGTCCTTGAAGTCGCTGAGGTTGCGCAGTGCCCGGCTGGCCACGTAGTAAGGCAAAAAAACTTCGATGAACAGATACAGCGTTTGCCGCAACGTATCGGTGACGGTGGTTTCGCGCAGGTACAGCAGGCTCGTCAACAGGATGTTGGCGGCCAACAGTCTGTCCGGCCAGGTGCGTCCGAAAGGTACCGTGTCTGCTCGTCTGCGCAGGGCGAAAAAAGCCGGAAGCAGTACGCACAATGCCAGGAGGCGAACATGGTTCAGGCCGAAAAAATAATTGATCACGCCGAAGCCGGGGATCTCCACCGTGGCGGGGGGCATGAGGAACAGCAGAAAGAAAAAAAGCGCCACCGGATTGCGCTCGCGTTTACGGGCAACGGTCAGCACGATCGCGGCGACGCCGGCGTAAATCCAGAAGCTGTGCGAAAAGAACGCCAGTAGCGTCAAGGCAAACCACAGATTGCGCCGACGCGTGAAATCACGGTCGGGAATCAGGTCTGCGGCGGGTCGGCGAGCCATGGCAAAAACGACGCCGGCGAGGACCAGAATGACGATTAACGCGCGAAAGTGCTCAGGCATGGTGGGTCGTTCTTATCTGATTGATGAGCGACGGCTAGTCGAATGGCAAAATGCGACTATAGTACCTTTCGTGCCATTGAGTCCGGGGTTGATGTTATGCCGTTAGCCGATTCATCGCCATCAGTCGGTCTTCGCAAGAAAGCGATATCTGCGGGGGTATGGAATATCGGGGCGCTCGTAACGTCCCAAGCGTTTCGCCTCGGCGGCAACCTGATCATGGCCCGCCTGCTCATGCCGGAAATGTTCGGCGTCATGATGATCGCCACCACGGTCTCCGTGGTTCTGCACCTGCTTTCCGATGTGGGGTTGCGTCAGAACATCATCCAGAGCCCACGTGGCGACGACCCGGTTTTTCTCAACACCGTGTGGACCGTGCAGATCGTTCGCGGGCTCATCCTGTTTGCCTCGACCCTGCTGATCGCGGGTGTCGCCTGGTTTGCTCAAGCCCTCAATCTGTGGGCGAACAATTCCACTTACGCCGCACCCGAGTTGCCACTGGTACTGGCCGTGACAGGTCTGCTGGCAATCATCTTTGGCTTGCAGTCGACGAAAGTCGATTTGGCCGTGCGCGCTTTCCAGCAGAAAAAAGTGGTCATCGCCGAGTTCGTGTCGCAGTTCGCCGGGCTCTTGGCGATGCTGGCCGTCGGTTATTTCACCCGGTCCATCTGGTCACTGGTGGTGGCGGGCCTGGTCTCGGCGATCGTCAGCACGGCGATGGGGCACCTCTGGTTCGAGGGGCCGCCCAATCGTCTGAAGTGGGAGCGTGATGCGCTCAAGGAACTGGTCGTCTTCGGCCGCTGGATTTTGCTGTCGTCGGCACTGGGCGTATTGGCCTTGTACGGTGACCGCGTCTGGTTCGGCGGCAGCATGACGGCTGCCGAGCTGGGGGTCTACTCCATTGCCGTACTGATTTTGGGAGCATTGCAGCTGGGCATACAGAAGATTTTCGGGGCCGTGGCATTGCCGGCCTTCAGCGAGGCCACCAGGACCCATGACACTGCACGTCTGCAGACGCTGTATTACCGCCTCAAGATGATGTTCGATCTACTCTGTCTGTTTTTCTGTGGCTTGTTCTGGACCGGCAGTCCACTGCTCATCCACGTCTTGTACGATGAGCGTTATGCCCAGGCTGGCGACATGATGGCGATCCTTTCACTGTCTTTTTTCACCATGCGCTATATGTTGGCTCATCAGGTCTGGATTGCCCTGGGGTTCACCAAGTACCAGGCCATGGACAACATCATTCGGGTGGTCTCGCTGTGGGTGCTGCTGCCTTTGCTGCTGGCCATCGGCGGGGTCAAATACGCGATCTGGGGTGCCGCGCTGCACACATTCCCTACGCTTATCCTGGTTTTCTATGTCAACTATCGTCTGGGGATGCTGGATCTCAAGCGTGAACTGATCGTGCTGCCCATGCTGGTCGTGGGGGCCTTGTGCGGAGAGTTGTTGACGAGCCTTGCCAAGTGGCTTTGATTTGAACTATCTCTGTTATTACCGGTTCCGTGGGGGAGTCAATGCGGGTTGCTCACAAAAATCGTGACGTTGACGTTTAGTTGAAATTTCCAACGCAACCTGGCTGTCGTGGAGCTTTGAATCGTGAAAGAAACTGATTTGAAAACCTCTGTGATGGGGCGCAGAGATTTCCTCCAGGCATGTGCCCTGTTGAGCCTCGGAGGGCTTGTGTTTGACGTCTCCGAAGCCGTTGCCCGGCCTTCTCCTGTTAAATCCGAGTTTGTTGTCATCAACGGATGGGTGCTGCCTGCCCATCATTTTCGGCAAACACAAGCATGATAAAAGATTACCGGACGCAAAAAGAACTGCGTGACCACTATGACGTCTGCATCATCGGTGGCGGGCCGGCCGGCATTACGCTGGCGTTGCGTCTGGCCGGTAACGGACGGCATATCGTGCTTGTCGAAGGCGGTGGGCACGAGTATTCACCGGTTTCGCAGGAACTCTACCAGTGCCCGTCGACAGGCCTCGATGTCTACGCAGCGGAAACACGCCTGCGCTTTCTGGGCGGAACCTCCAATCACTGGGCCGGACGATGCCGTCCATTCGAGCGCTCGGACTTTGCCGTAGCCCCTCCCATACACTTGCCCGGCTGGCCCATCGCGTTTTCCGAGATCGAGCGCAATCTGGAGGCGGCCATGGACATTGTCGATCTTCCACCGCACTCCGGATTCAAGGCGATCAATGCCAATCTGGATGGCGACGACTTTGTAGCCGATCGCTTCCTGCTCAGCCCACCGACGCGATTTGCACAGAAATATGCCAAGGAACTCAATGAAACCGAGGGCCTCGATGTATTCATCAACTGCAACTGCGTCGATCTTGAGTTCGATAGCAAGACCGGCCGCATCGAGACGATAGTCGTCTCCGATTACGAAATGCATCGGGAAAAAGTCAGGGCCAAACAATTCATTCTGGCCACTGGCGCGATCGAGAATGCCAGGCAGTTGCTCAACAGTGAGTCCCTGGCCACTGGCGGTATCGTCAGCAAGGACGGTTTTGTCGGCAGATGCTTCATGGAGCATCTGAACGTGGACATGGGCACCTTCATCCTCAAGGACGGGCAGGGTACGGATGCCCGGCAGTACTTCACGACCGATGCCTTCGTGACGGAGCACGAGTCGGGTAAAGGAAACGTGACGGCCTCGCTGGTATCCGAAGTGAAAGCCTATGGGCGGACGGCGGCGATCAAGGATTTTTTCGAGAATCTCATCTGTGACATCGGGGCGGAGCACAAGATCGAGTTCATTACCCGGTTCGATTGCCCCGGGGATGGAGTGCTCGGTACATTGATCGAGCAATTCCCCAACCCCAACAGCCGCATCTCGATGCTCGACGAGCGGGATGCGTTAGGGATGAAAAAAATAAACGTTCACTGGGAGCTGACCCCGGCAGACAGAAATACCGTCAAGTCCATAGGGCTCGAAGTGGCCAAGTGTTTTGCCGATACGGGGCTGGGCTTTGTCAAACTGGAAGAGTGCGTTTATGACGTCGAATTGCCGCTGAAGGTCAATCCCCATGCCCACCACATGGGCACCACACGGATGGCGGCCTCGCCTGAATTTGGTGTGGTCGATGAAAACTGCAAGGTGTTCGGGGTCGAGAATCTTTACGTGGCGGGCAGCAGCGTCTTTGCGACGGGAGGCGCCTGCAACCCGACGATGCCGCTTCTGCAACTGGCGTTGAGGCTGGCGGACCATCTGAATCAGGAGATGGGCCCATCGATAGGAAGGTATTCCGGAACGGGAGAGTTTGTCGATTTTCCGAGTTGAAACTTAAAGAGGAGTCTACGCTTAGGGTAGTGGTAATAAAGATCAGGGTCGTCGAACTCTGGCACGGATGTATATCGCTGAATATTGAGGCTGACAGGATGATTGGTCTACTAAAACGCGCTATCGCTCACTACGCCAAGACAACAGGGCGTGGAACTTCACTCTATAAAAAGTTTTGTAAACCGGACGGGTATGAATGGGCTCAACATATGGGGCGCTGGGGAGGGCTGCACTCCGTCGGTAAGGGGGCCTGGATCAACCTGGGGTGCAACATCACCGACCCCGCGATGCTTCGACTCGGCGACAACGTAGGATTGTCCGATTGCACGATATTCGGCCACGACGGCATCGTCCATGTCATCAATGCGCGTGACGGAACCAAGCTCGATTCTGTCGGCGGTGTCGATATCCGTGCCAATTCCTTTGTCGGTCATGGCGCGATCGTCATGCCGCGCGTAACGATTGGCCCGGACTCAGTGGTGGCCGCTGGCGCGGTGGTACTGAGAGACGTTCCGCCCGGGATGGTGGTCGGGGGTAATCCAGCCAGGGTTATCTGCACGATGGAAACCCTGGTGAAAAATATCAAGGAGCGTTGCGCCGAGTACCCCTGGATGAGCCTGATCGAGAATCGTGACGGGTTGTTCGACCCTGAGCTGGAGCCGAAGCTGCAAGCCATGCGAGCCGAGTATTTCTTTGGCGAAGAACAACACAATGGTTAGTGCCGAACTTGATGTGTTGGTGGTTAATTACAATACAGCCACTTTATTGCAGCCGATGTTCAATGCGTTACGCCAATCAAATAACGCGGATCGCACGCGTTATTTGGTGGTGGACAATGCCTCTGCCGATAATTCACTGGAGTGTCTGGCCAATGTTTGTCCAGAGGCATTGCAAGTGGCCAATGACAGTAATGTCGGTTTTGGCCGGGCCAATAATCAATTGGTTGAACACCTTCAGGGCAAGTACGCGTTACTGCTCAATACCGACGCCTTCGTTGCGGCGGATACCCTGAACAAGACCCTCGAATACATGGAGGCGCACCCGGATTGCGGAATCCTGGGTGTTCGCCTTGTGGGCCGGGACGGGGATTTGCAACCCTCCTGCCGCTATTTTCCAACGCCATTGAATGTCTTCATGGCGCGTACGGGGCTTGAGCGTTTTTTTCCCGGGGTGAAGAAAGTCGATGACATGACCTGGGACCATAACTCGGTACGTGAGTGCGACTGGGTGCCCGGATGCTATTACCTGATTCGTCGAGAAGTCATCGATCAGGTTGGCCTGTTCGATCCACGCTACTTTCTCTACTACGAAGAAGTTGACCACTGCAAACGCGTCAAACAGGCCGGCTGGAAAGTGGTGTATTACCCGCATACCACGGTGGTGCACATTGGCGGCGAAAGTGCCAAATCCGTCGATGCACTCAACGCGGCCAGTCGACAGATACCCAAGCTGCAAATCGAAAGCGAGCTTTTGTACTTCCGCAAACATCACGGTTTGCTCGGGCTGGCCTGGCATATGTTGCTGGTGAGCCTGGGGGATCTGATCCTGGCGCTCAAGGCGCTGCTGAAGGGCCGAGGTCGAGCGGCCATCGGGGCGTGCTGGCAGCATGCCCGTGCTACCTGGGCGCTGCTGCGTGATACCCGACTCGCTAGCCAACCAACACGGTAGATCAATTCATGTTCGAAAACATACGTGCGGACTTGCGTGCATACGCGGGTGATTGGGCCGCTCAGGGATTCTGGGTGATGTTGGTCTACCGGTTTGGCCGCTGGCGCTACGGCGTGCGGCCAGCGCCATTACGCAAAGTGTTCTCCTTTATCTACAAAGTACTCTTCAAGTTTGTGCAGATCATCACGGGCATCGAATTGCCCTGTGAAGTCGTGGTCGGCCGCAACTTCGTCATCGATCACTTTGGCGGCATCGTCATCAGTGGATACGCGCAGTTCGGCGATGACTGCCGCATCCGCAACGGCGTGGTCGTCGGGCTGAAGAATGTGAAGGACCCGATTGCCCCGGTGTTCGGCAACAACGTGGACATCGGTACGGGCGCCAAGGTGCTGGGCAATATCCGCATTGGCAACAATGTGGTGATTGGTGCCAATGCGGTGGTCCTCACCGATGTGCCGGATAACTCGATTGCAGTGGGGGTGCCTGCGACGATCAAGACCAGGCAGAGCGCAGAAGCCAGGGAATTCACTTGAACGCCATGGCTAACGGCATAGGCGTGGTCGTGATCGGGCGCAATGAAGGCCTGCGGCTGGAGCGTTGCCTGGCGTCGCTGGCCGGCATGGCACAGCAGGTTGTCTATGTCGATTCGGGCTCAACCGACGGTTCCGTGCAGTTGGCACAAAGGCTTGGCGTCGAGGTGGTCGAGCTGGACATGACGATTCCCTTTACCGCCGCGCGTGCGCGCAATGAAGGGTTCGCCTGCGTGAAGCGTCTGTTGCCCACCGTGCGATACGTGCAATTCGTCGATGGTGATTGCGAGGTCGTCGCGGGCTGGCTGAGCCGGGCACAGGCCTTTCTGGAGGCACAGCCCGAGGTGGCAGTGGTGTGCGGACGGCGTCGTGAACGTTTTCCGCAACGTTCGATTTACAACCTGATGTGTGATCTCGAATGGGATACGCCGGTGGGTGAGGCCAAGGCTTGCGGGGGCGATGCCCTGATGCGCGCCGATGCCTTTGCCGCGGTGTCCGGTTTTCGCCCGGA
Organism: Pseudomonas moorei; assembly: GCF_008801475.1. Taxonomy (GTDB): domain Bacteria; phylum Pseudomonadota; class Gammaproteobacteria; order Pseudomonadales; family Pseudomonadaceae; genus Aquipseudomonas; species Aquipseudomonas moorei. The sequence goes on from NZ_VZPP01000007.1 coordinate 86,794, forward strand.
TCTCATCGCCGGGGAAGAGCCTGAACTGTGCGTACGACTGCGCGCCAGGGGCTGGAAGGTCTGGCGCCTGGCAGACGAGATGACCTTGCACGATGCCGCCATGACCCGCTTTGGCCAGTGGTGGCGGCGCACCTTGCGCGGTGGCTATGCCTTTGCCGAGGGCGCGTTTCTGCATGGGGCGCCGCCGGAGCGACATTGGCGGCGCGAGTCTCGACGTGCCTGGTTCTGGGGGTTGTTGATCCCGCTGCTGACCTTGATCACCAGCCTGCTGATCGGATGGTCCGGGCTGCTTCTGCTGCTGGTCTATCCGTTGCAGGTCGTGCGTCTGGCGCGTCGGGGGGACGGAGCGTCTGGCAATAATTGGGTGCTGGCTTTCTTTCTTGTGCTGGGAAAATTTCCCGAGATGCTCGGGCAAGTCAAGTTTCTACTGAACAGATTCGGTGCCGGAAAGTCGGCTTTGATCGAATACAAGTGAGACTTTTATGAATAACTGGCTGGCACTGAAAAGCATGTTTTCCTTACATGCCGGGTATTCCCTCAGGGCAATGAAGAACAAGCTCAAGATGCTGGTTCTGGTGATCAAGAACCGCGCCGAGTTAAAGGTGTTTTTATCGCGCATGTCCAATGCCCTGGGCAAAACCGGTCTGGAACGGTTGGGCGGCGATTGCCTCGGTGTCGTTCACTGGCCCTATATCAGCAAAAGCTGGACCTCCCGGGATCGCCTTGGCGTATTGGCCTCGCACTACGAAGTGGTGACCAAAAGCTGCCCGCAATTACTGCTGTATGGGCGAGACGAAAGTCTGGTCTTGAGTGATCTATCGGATTTCTCTGCGGGTTGCTCGCTGGTTCTGGATCGCCCTGTATGGTTCATGCGCGAAGGAGAACTGGTGCTGAACCTGTTTCAGGACGATTTGCGCATCGCCTCAATCGCCTTCACGTTGTGCATTGCAGAGGGTGAACTGTGCATCTTCATCGGTGCGGTGCAAGGGATACACAAAGGCATTGAAAGTGAGAAGTCCCTGGGTATTTACCGGGACCTGACCAAGGACTTCGAAGGTCTGCGCCCCAGAAGCTTTCTCATAGAAGTCATCAAGTACATTGCAACGAACATCGGTGCGGAAAAAATTTATGCCGTAGGGGATGGATACCGTCACCATCGCCATCCGTATTTTGGTGCTCACAAAGCTCAAGAATTGTTGGCTGATTACGATTCGATCTGGCTGGAACATGGAGCGATTCCCTCCCGGCGCGAAGATTTTTTCGAGATCCCCCTGGCCTCATCCAGGAAGCCGCTTGATGCCATCGCTTCAAAAAAACGCGCCATGTACCGTCGGCGTTACGAGCTGCTCGACAGCACTTTCACAAAAATAGATAACGTCTTGAAAGGCTGCTATGCCGCGCATTGACGCTCAAGGCGCCTGTACTACTGTGGAAGTGACTGCAGTAACCACCCATCGAAACGACAACTAAGCTTGGTCCCTATGCGTATCGCTTACTTCATCAATCAATACCCGAAGGTCAGCCACAGCTTTATTCGTCGCGAGATTCTGGCACTGGAACGCCAGGGCTTTGTCGTGCAGCGCGTTGCGTTGCGTGGCTGGGATGCCGACGAGTTGGTGGATGCCGAGGATGTGTCGGAACGTGATAAAACCCGTTATGTACTGCAAGACGGTGTCAAAGGCCTGTTATCGCCAGTGCTGCAGGTGCTGCGTGCCGAGCCGCGACGCTTTTTTTCAGCGCTGTGGCTGGCGTTACGCATGAGCCGGCGTGCCGATCGTGCCTGGCCTTACCACCTGGTCTATCTGTTCGAAGCGTGCCGCCTGCACACCTGGTTACAGGACTCCGACGCCGGGCATGTGCACGCGCATTTCGGCACTAACTCAACCGAGGTGGTGATGCTGGCCAACGCACTCGGCGGGCCGTCGTACAGTTTCACCGTGCATGGCCCGGAAGAGTTCGACAAACCACAGTTCATTCATCTGGGCGAGAAAGTCCGGCGTTCGGCTTTTGTTGCGGCGATCAGCGCCTATGGGCGCAGCCAACTGTTTCGCTGGGTGGATCATGCCCATTGGCCGAAAGTGAAAGTGGTGCATTGTGGCCTGGAGCAGGCGTTCCACAATGTCCCGGCGGTGGCCGTGCCGTCCGCGCCGCGCCTGGTGTGCGTGGGGCGCCTGTGTGAGCAGAAGGGCCAGCTGCTGTTGCTGGAAGCGGCCCGCATCCTCGCGGCACAAGGCATGGCGTTCGAGTTGGTACTGGCGGGCGATGGCGAAATGCGCGGGCAGATCGAGGCATTGATCACCCAGTACGGTTTGCAGGCCCAGGTGCGAATTACCGGCTGGATCAGCAGCGAGCAGGTGCGCGCGGAAATCCTGGCGGCGCGGGCCATGGTCCTGCCCAGCTTCGCCGAGGGCTTGCCGGTGGTCATCATGGAAGCCATGGCCTTGCGCCGGCCCGTGCTGACGACCTATGTCGCCGGCATTCCCGAGCTGGTGCATCAGGGCGAGAACGGCTGGCTGTTTCCCGCCGGCGACGTGGACGAGTTGGCGGCGGCGCTGGCCGATTGCCTGGCGCAACCGGTCGAGGTCTTGCAACGCATGGGCGAGGCGGCTTATCAGCGGGTACTGGAGCGCCACGATATCGATACCGAAGCGGCCAAGCTGGCTGCCTTGTTCAGGGCGCACGCATGATGACCTTGTTTAACGGGCTGTTCAGTGGACTGTTGATCCTCATCGTCCTGCCGGTGCTGGTGCTGTTTGTCCAGGTGCTGCTGGCGTGCCTGCCGGCGCGGTCGCTGCCGCCGGCGAGAGGATTGCGCCCCAGGGTGGCGGTGCTGGTGCCGGCGCACAATGAGTCCTCGGTGATCGTCGCGACCTTGAACAGCATCCTGCCGCAATTGGCGCAAGGCGACCGCCTGTTGGTGGTCGCGGACAATTGCTCCGACGACACGACCGCACTGGCGCGCGCGGCGGGCGCCGAAGTGGTCGAGCGCAGCAATCTGCAGCAGCGTGGCAAGGGCTATGCGCTGGACTTCGGGGTACGTCACCTGGCCGGCGCCGCGCCGGATGTCCTGATCATTGTCGATGCCGACTGCCAGGTGAGCGAAGGCTTTATCGAGCGGTTGGCCATCTGTTGCATCGACGCCGGGCGACCCGCCCAATCGCTGAACCTGATGCTTGCACCGGCGGGCTCTGGGTTGAAAGTGCAAATCGCCGAGTTCGCCTGGTGTGTGAAGAATCTGGTGCGTCCACGAGGCTGGGCGCGGATCGGGTTGCCCTGTCAGTTGATGGGCACGGGAATGGCATTCGCCTGGCGCGACCTGCCTTTGATCGAATTGGCCAGCGGCCACATCGTCGAAGATTTGAAGATGGGCCTGGATTTCTGTCGCAGTGGCAAGCCGCCGTTGTTTTGCCCCGACGCACGGGTGACCAGTTATTTTCCGCGCAGTGAAGAGGGCCTGACGACCCAGCGCACGCGCTGGGAGCATGGCCATCTGGGCGTCATCCTGGGCGATACGCCAAAGTTGTTTATGGAATCGATCGGCAAGCGAAACGGCAGCCTGCTGGCCATGACCCTGGATCTGCTGGTGCCGCCGCTGGCCTTGTTGACCCTGGTCCTGGTGGCGGCATTCGTCCTCTCATGGCTGGTGTTTCTACTGGCCGGAATGTTGGCGCCGGCGTTGATTGCATCGGCCGGGGTCGCACTGTTGGGTGTGACGATCCTGCTGGCGTGGAGCCGATTCGGTCGGCAGATCATTGCCTTTTCAGCCCTGATGTACGCGCCGTTCTATGCCGTGAAAAAAATCCCCCTGTACATCGGCTTTCTGCTCAAGCGCCAGGTTGAATGGGTACGTTCCAAGCGAGACGACAACTGATGCGCACTTTGGCCTGGCTGCACAAATGGCAGACGATCATCCACAAACTCAGGGTGGTCAATGAGGGTGATGACGAACACGCGCTGATCGATGCTTTATCCCACCCTGAGACGGCGACCGTGTTGGGGTTCGTCAACGCCCACGCCATGAACCTGGTGGCGGCCAACACCGCTTACTACGACTCGCTGTCGGCAGCTGACGTGTTGCTGCGCGACGGTTCCGGCATGGCCATTCTCTTGCGCAGACTCGGCCTGGCGCCGGGGCTGAACATGAACGGTACGGATTTCATCCCCAGACTGCTGGCCGCTTACAAGGGGCGGCGCGTGGCGTTCTGGGGCACTGAAGAGACGTATCTGCTCAATGCCGTGCGGCACTGCGAAGCGACGTATTCAGTGAACGTTGTTTCAGCTCACCACGGTTTTGCCGATGTGGACGCCTATATCGCGCTGGCCCGGGAGTTTCAGCCGGAGCTGGTGGTCCTCGGCATGGGCATGCCGAAGCAAGAAGCCGTCGCCGCAAGGCTCGCGAACAGTGGCGTGCCGTGTCTGATCGTCTGCGGTGGGGCGATTCTGGATTTTCTCGGCGGCAAAGTGAGTCGCGCCCCGCAATGGATGCGCCGTCTCGGTTGCGAGTGGGTGTTCAGGTTGATCAGTGAGCCGAAGCGACTGTTCACGCGCTATGTGGTGGGCAACCCGATGTTTCTGCTGCGCACGTTGATTTTCCGGGAGCGCGCGGCGGCGACCTGACGTGCGAACGATCGGCTTCGCTGCAAAAATGCGCGGATATAAACCCGGCAGTGGCGTCTCATCTACCTTGCAAAACCCAGGCGCAGCATCTTTACTCCTGTGGGGGTAATATCGAATTGATGGCCTGTTTTTGGGGTGTCTTCTTCAGGACTGTTGCCGGAAATATTGTCGGACAACCCATGATTCCATGCAGGGGAGGCTGGCAATCAATCCCTCATATCGAGTCCAGATATCGTTACTTGCAAACTAATTCAACCTCTTCTCGACGTGTGCAAGTGAGCCAATGAAAGAAAATATAGCGGCACTGATACGCAAGCTAATTTCTCCTTCTTTACGATTCGAGATAAGAAAAGCGGTTTCCTGGCTACGAGACATATTGAGTCGGGCCTGTTTCTGGCGCTGGGAAATCGTCAGATTCAAGCTGCGGGAAAATAGCCCCTTCCACGTCATCTATGTCGGCAGGAAAGCCCAGCGCGAATTCGCGAAAGTGCTCATGGGAGCCGATTCCGCTGCCTCCGATACCCCACTGAATTCAGACCCGTCAAGCCAGGCGGTGCTGGTCAGTGAAATGCCGACCCCGGGCGCATTGTGTGTGCCTCAATATTTGAGTGCCGTTGTGCCGCTCAGCCGATCGATCGACGAGATCACCGCGCGATACAACACCGAACTACGGCGAAACCTGCGCAAGAACCGTCTGCGCTATCGCATGCAGCAGGCGTTGAACGACGACGAAATCGAGAGCGCCGATCTGCAGATGCTGCAGCCCTACGCCAAGGCCAGGCATGGCGCAGCCGCCTCTCAGATCGAAACCCATGAGGTTCGACGGGTGGCGAAAAACGCCGGGCGCCTTGATCTGGTGCTGCTCGAAGACGAAGTGGTCGCCTGCCATCTGGGGTGCGTGATTACCCGCGCCGGCAAGCGCTACTGGAGCACCATCCGTTTTGGCTACCCTGAGACCGTGTATTCAGACGCCAAGAAACTGCGCGAAATAAACTCGATCACCACATTCATGGCGCTGGAATGGGCGCTGGAAAACGGTTTTGACTATTACGACATCGGCACTTGCCTGGCGCGCCCGGACGATGGGCTTCTTGAGTGGAAAAGAAGACGCGGCGGGGACGTCGATACCCTGGGTAACTACGGATATATGTTTGTAAGACTGCCCAAGACCGGTGCTGCGCAATTTCTCTGGGAGACCCCGCTGTTTGCTGTGGAAGGTAAAAAACTGACCCTTCATTTAGGGCTGCCCGACGGGCCGAGTGATGACGAGATCGCGAGCCGCTACCGTGAAATGGGTTTTGGTGGACTGTCCAAAATATATCTCCACTGTGCGCGCAAACCGCAAGAGTCAGTGCTCGAAACCCTGCGTGGCCGCTACAGCCATCTGAAGACTGCCCCAATCATGGAGTGCGTTATATCCGCCTGAATGGATTTCGGATTTAAACGAGTACAGCTTCAAGTGTCGGATATAAGCACTAATTCTGTATAAGCACATTAGAGTGGACGTTCATATGTCGGATATAGAAGCAGTGGCGAGTGGCGGTCCCGCGAAGTGGAGCCTGGCTGCCTATAAACACATGTTGAAGACGCGACTGACGCGAAAGCCTTCATTGTTGCTGCAAAATGTCGCCGTCAAGTCCTGGGAAATTGCCCCGGGCGAGACGGCCATCGCTCCACCCGCCTTTTACCTGCCTAACCAGCTGGAGCGCGTGACGGGTTGGGCCGGGGACCTCTTTTATCCCTTCGAACATCCCCGCCGCACAATGGAAGGTATCGGCCGTGTTGAACACGGACCTACCCGTGGCTACCTGCTCAAGGACGCCTGGTTGATTGATGGCGCGCTCTACAAGGGCAATGCCAAATCCTGGTTGTCGCCGCGATCGGGATGGTTGCCCAGGATTCGTGTGGAAAACGAAATTGACCGTGGAGCGCTGTATTGCACGGCGGGTGGCAATAAATGGTTCGGCTCCTGGTTGATGGATGATTGCATCACCTACCCATTGGCCTGCGAGGAAGGCGTGCCGGTGACCACGGCCACCTCGGACAAACTGGTCTCTACCTCCCGCCACGGCATCCTGCATGCCCCCGGTTATGAGGACTGGCTGGGGATGAAGCCGGTTCGTTTACGCAATGCGTTTTTCCGTGAACTGGTGATCTTTGACGACCTCAGCCAGAACCGCCACAAACACCTGCGCTTCCGGGAAATGGGCGATAAATTGCTGTCCCACGTCAACGCCAGTTCTCACCCCGGAGTGTTCATTCTGCGCGGTGACAAGGGCGAGTTGCGCTTATTGCGCAATGAACTGGAACTGGCGGAACGCCTGCGCGACCGCCGGGGCTTTCGCATCATCGATCCGGCCAAATCCGATGTACCGACCATTGTCGCGGCCTGCGCCGGGGCCAGAACCGTGGTGGGGATCGAGGGCAGTCATCTGATCCATGGCGTCAACGTCCTGCAGCCGGGTGGTTCGCTGCTGGTTTTGCAGCCGCCTAACCGGTTCCTCTGCTTTTTCAAATACCTGACGGATCGCGACCAGCAGAACTTCGGTTTTGTGGTGGGGACCGAAGAGGGCAACGGTTTCAGTATCGACGCCGATGAGGTCGAGCGAACCCTGGACCTGTTCCCGGCAACCGCTTAATGAGGCTGGCCAGCAAAGCTGGCCACGCCCATCGATAACAGCCCCCGAAACCCGAGATCGCCCCGGTCCTCAAATCCGGCTAATAGGCATGTTTGCCAGAGAAGGCCAGCACAGTGCGCGCCAGAATGGTGAAGTCGAGCCACAGCGACCAGTTGTTGATGTATTCGATGTCCGAATCAACCCGCCGGATCATCTGCTCGATATCCCTGGTTTCACCGCGAAAGCCCCGTACCTGAGCCAGGCCTGTGATGCCGGGCTTGATGTTGTGACGGGCAAAGTAGTCCGAGATGTCGGGCGAGTACTGCGCGTCGTGCGCAATAGCGTGCGGCCGCGGACCCACCAGCGACATTTCCCCCATCAAGACGTTGAACAACTGTGGCAGCTCATCCAGGCTGGTTTTGCGGATAAAGGCGCCCACCCTGGTTTTGCGTGGATCGTTCTTTTCAGCCTGCTTGACGACACCGTCATCCGGCTGATGGACAACCATGCTCCTGAATTTCCAGATACGGAAGGAATCGCCACTCCAGCCCATGCGTTCCTGGCGAAAGAACACAGGCCCCGGACTGTCGAGCTTGATCGCAATGGCGACCAACGCCAGTACCGGCGCCGCCACTAACAGGATGAGGAAGGCCAGGACCTTGTCCTCGAGGTTCTTCATGAACAGGCGCATGCCCATCAATGGCGTTTCAGACAACGTCAGCACGGGAATCCCGGCAATTTCCCGAACGCTGTGATTGATCAGGCGCAGCGAGAAAATATCAGGCACCCAGTTAACGGAGATGTGCTTGTCGAACAGCTTCAGGTAAACGTCCTTGATCACGTGCGAACCATCCAGCGGTGTCACGAAATACACGGTACGAATGGAATGTTGCACGACCAACTCATCCAGGTCGGAGATATGGCCCAGGATCGTCAAGCGTTGCGCGCTCTTGGAGCCGTCCTTGCCTTGGTCATCGCTGCCGCCGATCAGCACGGAGCCGACCACCCGTTCACCCAGCCAGGGGTTGTTGCTGATTTTCTGGTGCAGGAAGTTGGCCAGCTCGCCCGTGCCGATGATCAGCGCGTTTTCCCGTTGAGCGGGGTGAGCCAGGAATTTCTTCTGTAGCTCGCGGGTGGCCAGGTGCAACAGCAGTTGAGCGAAGTAGCCAATCACGAACAACTCGCCCACCAACAGGCGCGAATATTGTTCGCTGGTTTTGGTTAGAAAGGCCATGGCGACCAGAAAACAAAAAGCGGCGGTCCATGCCTTGAGCAGCTTGAAAGCTTTGACGGCGAATCCGACGTTGCTTCGGTAAATCGCATAATGGTCGTAGACGACGGCCAGGGCCCCAAGCAGTAGCAGGACCATGATGACATAGGCCTGCGAGATGTAGCCGATGTGATAGTTGATCAAATACCACGCGACGCCGGTCACGGCGAGACCATCGAGACCGGCCTGAATAACGATACTGGTGCTGCTTCTTCGCTGGAGTACGGAACGGCTAGTGTTAGGCTCAAATATCATATTTAGACCTCATTGCTGCCCCCCATCGCGCTGACTGATAACGCGACTCAGACCAAAACTGCTCTCGTTAGAGAGCGTTCGCGTGCGCGTCATCACAAGCATCCCCCGCTCGTGGTACGCCACCTTCCATCCCGATTGCAGACCTGGGGCAGAATGTGACAACGCGTGGTATCACTTTAGCAGTACGCTGGAATCCTTCACGGAATCGTCGCAGTTTTCTAACACTCATTTACGTGTTGTTCAGGCGGCGGGTCGACGTTGCTTATCGGTCAGTCACGATGCCGGCCGCCGCCAAGGCGTGTGCTCGGGATTGACGGGGTTTTGCGGGGAGAGTCGGGGCGATCAGCGCCCGGTGCCGTTCGTCGAATGACCGGCGGAGGCGGGGGCCATGGCCCCCGTTGTAACATTTTCGTTTTTGCAAGCCGTTCTCAGTCGTTCATGCCGTCTTCAATGGCGATGCCTTGCGCACGCATTTGCTTGATCAGTTCAGCACGGGTGCCGGGCAGGTTGAGCATGGTTTTGGCACGCAACGCCGCCACTTCTTCGGCGCTGTAGGGCTGGTAATCATCCGGCGTGCTTTTGCCCGCCAGGCCGTCTTTGCGCATCAACCAGTTGAGCAAGTCCGCCAGCTGCGCATTGTTCAGCGCCGACTGCGACATGCCCGGCACACGCACCAGAAACTCGCGGCCACCGGGGACTTTCAGGAAGTTACCGACAAAGCCCGCCATGCGCGGCGTGTCATTGGCCGCCGAACCCATGCCGTTGCCTAAGTGACAGCCGGCACATTGCAACTGGTAATTGACGCCGACGCTGTAACCGGCCTCGGCGATGGGCTTTTGCGGTTCTTCGTTGCCCGGTGCGTGACGCTGCGCCGGGTTGGGAATGGCGCGGGCATACACCTGCGGGGTGATCAGTAGGCAGGCCAGGCCCAGGGAAAGCAACATACGCATGACATGTACCTTTTGCGGGTGGCAGGTCTTAACAAAAAAAAACAGCAGAGACAAAAACAAAAAAACCGCCGATTGCCAGGCAACCGGCGGTAACGCGCGTGTCAGACCGCCACGCCGCGGATGATCGAAACGGTGCAGTGGTAGATGTGCGATTTGGCGGCCAGGCACCAGTTCACATCGTTGTTGTTGAACGGGCGGTAGGCCGGTTCTTCACTGTCGTTACGGGTACAGGCGCACTGGGCGCAGCTTTGCTTACCGCAGCAGTCGTTGTACGAAATGATGTAGTCCTTGCCGTCGGCCGGGTTGCGGCAGGTGCCGATCCAGGTCACTTGCGAGGCTTCGGTACCCGGTGGGCAGGAGGTCACCGAACCACCGCAGCAGCTGCACAGAAAGCCGTCGATGGAGCAGTAGCGCCAGTAGTCGCAGCTGTTCGGATCACCGGGGTCGCCGGCTTTCGGGTCGGTGGCGGCCAGTGCCTTGCTGGTGCGATCCAGTGGCAGCAGCAGGGGCAGGGCGGCACCGGCCACCATCAGCGAGCCCATGCGCGACAGCAATTTGCGGCGTGAGGTGGTGTCGGCGACACGGCGAGTCGAGCGCTCGAACAACAGATCCAGCAGTTTCATAAACGTCTCCCTGCCTTATCAGTGGCTATGGCCGTGGCTGTGGTCGTGATCATGGGTATGAGGTTGGGCATTGAGGTACTGCTGCAAAGTGGCGTGCTTGAGGTGCTCGACTTCGAACAGGCTGTCCAGGTGCTCGCGGGAGTTGACCAGGCCTTTGGCGCGCAGGGTGCCTGCCTTGTCGATCAGTGCAGCGTAGGGCAGCTTGCCGATCTGGTAAGTCATGCCGACTTCCGGGCCGACCACGTAGGTGGCGTCTTCGAGCTTGTGTTCGCGGATCAGTGCTTGCTGGGCGTCCATGTCGCCATCGCTGATGAACACCACGTCGAGGGTACCGGCCTGTTCCCTGGCGATGGATTTGATCGCCGGCAGCAGCGACTTGCAGATCGGGCAGGTCGGCGAGAGGAAGAACAACAGTTGCGATTTTTCACCGGCATAGCCGAAGTTCACCGGGCGGCCTTTGCGGTCGGTGGCGGTCACTTGCGGCGCGGCTTCGTTGACGGCCACGCCTTTGTCGACCATCAGTGCACCGGCCGGGGCCAGACGACCGTGCAGCACGCCAATCTGACGAACCAGGCCCATGACGACGAACGCCACGGCCACCAGCAGAACCCAGAGCAGAACGTTGGAAACAATCAAGCCTTCCATTGGATCACCTACCAATCAATTTGAGCAGAAGAGGGGAATTCGCCAGCAAGCCATCGGCTGCGGCGTAGATGAGCAACGCGACAGCCGCCGCGGCAACCGTGACAAAACCATCGAATAGCGTCATGTCGCGGGCAATCGGCGCGACGCTGGCCAGCAGCGCCAGCACCACCAGCACGCTGTTGCGCAGCAGCAGGACCGGGCGCAGCGGTTGCGCCTGATCCGGGCCGGCACAGCCACAGTCGATGTCGCGACGACCGCGCCACAGGTTGATGCCAATGGCTGCGGCATACAGCGCCAACAGACCGGCCGCGTTCAACGCGGCCCAGCCACGGCTGACCGGCACCAGCAGCGCGAAGGCGATGGCCAGTTCCAGCAGCGGGATCAATCGGGCGACCGGGCGCACCAGCGAATCGGGCAGCAGTTGGTAGTCCGCCAACTGTCTGGCGAAGCGTGCCGGCGCTCGCACCTTGTGGGTCGCGGCACTGGCCAGCAACACCGCGATGGCGACGGCGCTGGCAATGATGAAGATCGGATCTGAGTGCATGGCCGAACCTCTTAGTAGCTCATGACCTGAGTCGCGGTTTTTGCGACTTTTGCCATGCTGCCGGTGTGCTGGTTGGTCTTGAGATCGAAAATCTGCAAGCCGCCTTCAACGTCGGCACCCAGCAGCAACGGTTTGTCGTCGCCGGTGGCTTGCATGCTCCACACCGGTGCCGGTGCTTCCAGGGTCGCGATCTTCTTCTGGGTCTTGAGGTCGTAGGCCCAGATGAAGGTGCTCGGGTCTTCCCACTTCATCGGTTCGTGGGCGTCATGCATCAGCACGTACAAACGGTTCAGCTTCGGCGCGACCGCCATCAACTGCCAGCCGCCCGGCGCCCAACCGGCCTTCTTCTCGGCATCGGTGACCAGCGACCAGCTCGGCAGGATCTTCGGCGTGTCGCCGGAGAAATCCACCGCGCGCACGGTGCCGGTGGTGGTGGTGAAGTAGTAGGTGTCGCCGACGTTGACCGCGCGCTCCACCAGTTTTTCCGCGTTGGGGTCGAAGAACGGCGTGCGATTGCGCGCGGTTTCCTGGCCCTGGTCGTTGAGGGTCACCACCTGCAGGCTGCCGTCGCCGCACAGCGAGGCGAAGCGGCGCTTGCCGATCGGGTAGTTGAGTACGCAACCCGGAATCGCGATTTCCGTGGCGACGGCCTTGGTCTGGGTGTCGACCACGGTCACCGACGTCGACGGGGTGAAGTTGTAGACGTAGACAAAACGGTCATCGCCGCTGGTCTTCAGGCCGTAGCGCTGGGTCAGCGACTCGGCCCGCTTGTTCGGAATCAGCACTTCCCAGGCAGGCGACAGGGTCGAGCTGTCCCACGCCGTCAGCACGTCGGTGCGGGTGCCCCGGGTGCCACGGGAGTACCAGATGTCGGCGCTGTAGATCAGTTTGCCGTCATGGCTCAGGGCCGAAGGTGCGGCGAAACCGGTCGGCACCATGCCCAGTATGCGTTTCTGGTCCGGGTCGACCACGGTGATGCGGCCGGCGACGAAGCTGTCGAACTCGACATCGACGACGAACGCCCGGTGTGCTTCAGCGGGGAACGGCAAAACGGTCTGACCGATCGTGTCGGCGGGCAGGTCCGCACGGGCACTGTTCAAACCGAGTACAAGCAGGCTCAGGCCTAGCGCTGACTGTACGGAGATCCTGTTTGTTCGCATAAGGGGAACTTCCTGAATTGTTGGTAACGCGGATCGCGGGTGAGTGGGCAGATTCTGACGATTGAATAGTGCCTCGCCCGGCAACCCCGGGAATTGCCCTGCCTGCCAAGTGTTTGTGTATCTGTGCCAGTGTCACGGACGCGCCACAAAACCGGGGTATGCGATCCCCTTCACTACAGGGTTTGTGCGTCAGGCGAGGGGGAGGGAGAAGGTAAACACCGCGCCACAAGGCGCCTGGTTCTGCGCCCAGATGTCGCCCCGGTGCCGGCCGATGATGTTTTTGCACAGCGCCAGGCCAATGCCATTGCCGCTGACCTTGGACGAGAAGAAACCGTCGAACAGCTTTTCCTGCGCCTGGGCCTGAATCCCGCGTCCGCAGTCTTCGATGCGCACCAGCGCCATGCCCTTGTCGGCGCTGGCGTGGATGCGCAGCAAACGCCGCTCCAGCGGCAGATCGGCCATCTCTTCAATCGCATTGAAAGCCAGGTTGAGGATCACCTGACCGATCAGCACCTTCTCGCAACTCACCCGTAGCGGCTCGGGCGAGGTCACGACGTCCACGCGTACCAGGCTCGGGTCGGCGCGCAGGCTGATGAAATATTGGGTCTCGCGCAGCAGTTCGTTGAGGTCGATCAGCTCTTCGCTCTGCTCCAGCTTGACCACGTAATCGCGCACGCTCTTGATGATCACCGAGGCATGCTCGATCTGCCGCACCGCGCTCTGCAAGCCCCAGGCGACGCCTTCGTCGGCGTCGGCGGCTTTGCCCAGGCGAATCACCGCGCCTTCGATGAAGTTGCGGGTGGCGGCCAGGGGTTGGCTCAACTCATGGGCGATCGCCACGGCCATCTCACCCATGGCGTTGTAGCGCGCCAGGTACTCGAGTTTTTGCTCGCTGACCCGTCGTGCTTCTTCGGCCTGCACTTGCTCGGTGACATCGCGGAACAACAGCAGGTGGCCGACCAGATCGTCTTCGATTTCGATAAAGCGGCAGGTCGCATCGTGCCAGCGCCACTCGCCGTCACGCCGTTGCACTTGATAGTGCACGCTGAAGGGCGCGTTGTCCGGCGTGACGTTGGCCAGTTGCTGCAGCAGTCGCTGACGCGAAGGGTCGTCGCACCAGGCCAGGAAATTCTTGCCGAGCAAGCTGTGCACGTCGCTGTTGAGCAAGTGCGCGGCGGAGTCGCTGAGAAAGCGGATGTCCCCCTCGGGCCCGAGCACCGCCACGCCTTCGGCCAGGTCCTGCATAAAGGCTTTGAGTCGGCTTTCGAAGCGCTTGAGATCGCGCTTGACTTTGTCCTCCCTGGAGATGTCGCGGAACTGCACCATCAGCACATCGCGACCTTCCAGGTGCACCAGGGTCGCCACCGCCTCGGACAGAATCTCCACCCCTTGCTTGGAGCGATAGCACCACTCGATGGCGCGCTGGCCGGTGCGGGCGGCGCCTTCGAGCCAGCGCAAACCCACCGAGCGCCGGTATTTCGGTGCATCGCGGGTCATGTCCGGCGCCTTCAGCGGGGTCAGTTCCTCCAGGGTAAAACCCAGCGCCGCCAGGGCGGCCGCATTGGCCCAGAGAATCTCCTTGGTGTGCGCATCGTGAAGAATGATGCACAGCGGCATGGCTTCGATCAGCGCATAAAAGTCGTTCGGTTTTGGCAAATACATCACACAGCCCTTGGCGGCAGAGGGTTCTGATCGGTGAGGTCAGCAGTATGGCTTTTTATACCGTCTCGCGCCCATGGATGCGCTCAGAGGTAACCGGTGTCGGCCTAGGGGTTTTCTTTAGTCGGGGGGCTGCACGCACCAATAGTTGCGCCGGGGTGGGGTTTTTACACTGGACCGCAATGCAAGGGTGAACACGCCGATCCCCTGTAGGAGCGAGCCTGCTCGCGATGGCCGTCAACGATGACGCTTGAAACCTGACACCCCGTGGTGCTCTCGGGTTCATCGCGAGCAGGCTCGCTCCTACGGAGCAGCTGTCGCCCTGCCAACAATAAGCAAAAACGGAGAAAGCCCATGCTGCGTTCAGCGGTCGCGCAACAAGACGCTCTGCCAGGCGTTGACCAGAATATCGTCGAGAGCCCTGCCTTTGCGCAGGTGCTGGAAGAAGTGCGTCAGCGTCGCAGCGAATTCGACAGCCTCTCCCACGTGCCAAGGGACATGATCGAGCGCTTCAAGCAGGTGGGCATCTACCGCGCCGCCACGCCGAAATGCTACGGCGGCGACGCCCTGGCGCCGGCACTGTTCCTGCAAATGATCGAACGCATCTCCGAAGCCGACGGCTCCGCCGGCTGGGTCGCCAGCTTTGGCAGTGCCGGCGTCTACCTCGCCGCATTGCCACCAGAAACCCTGGCTGAAATCTATGCCGACAGCCCGGACCTGGTGTTCGCCGGCGGCCTGTTCCCGCTGCAACCCGCCGAGGCGGTAGAGGGCGGTTGGCAGGTCAACGGTACCTGGAAATTCGCCAGCGGCTGCAAGGGCGCAGACTTGCTCGGTGTGGGTATCGGCGCGGCAGGCGGCAAGCCGCGCACCGCCGTATTCCGTCCGGACCAGGTCGACATCGTCGAGAACTGGGACGTGGTCGGCCTCAAAGGCACCGGCAGCCATGACCTGCGGGTGACCGACAAGCGCATTGATGAGCGCTGGACCTTCATCCGTGGCGGTGCCGCGACCATCGACGAGCCGTTGTTCCGCTACCCATCGATTGCCTATGCCGCGCAAGTACTGGCGGTGGTCAACCTGGGCCTGGCCCGTGCCGCCCTCGATGAAGTCAGCCGCATGGCCGGCGGCGGTGGCATTACCGGCGCTCCGAAACTGGCCGACCGCGCTTATGTACGCATCGAGATCGCCAAGGCCGAAGCCAAACTCAGCGCCGCGCGCGGTTTCTTTTACGGTGCCACCGAACAGGTTTGGCAATCGATCCTGGCCGGCAACCCGGTCACGCCCGAGCAGACCAGCCTGCTGCGCCTGTCGGCGATCCATGTTTCCCAGGCCGGGGCCGACGTAGTGCAAAGCGCCTACAGCCTGGCCGGCACCACCGCCATTTACCTGCGCCATCCGCTGCAACGCTACCTGCGCGACTCGATGGTGGTGACACAGCACGCCTTCCTCAGTGAAGGGCTGTACGACGGCGCCGGCTCGGTGTTCCTCGGCGTGCCGCCGTTCCCGGGCTACATCTGAACCCTTTTTTCAGCGCTCTCCATTTCAAGGATCAAACCCCATGACCCAGACCACTCAAGAACCCTTGCGCGTCGTCTTCTGCATTGGCATCACCCAGAACTTTTTCGACCTGCCCACCGGCGAAGGCCTGAGCGTGTGGAAAGGCTTCAGCCAGATGATGGGCTCCCTGGGCGCGATGCCGGGCATCACCGTGCTCGGCGCCATGGATGACGATCGCCTGATGGTCGGCCCGTCCACCACCTCGCCCTGGACCGTGTACATCATGGCCGACGTCGACTGCCACCAGTCGGTGATCGACGCCTGCAACCTGTTCCGCACCACACCGGTCGGCGAATACAGCCTGTGGCGCTACGCCAAGGTCGAAGCGCGCATCGGTCGTCCGCTGACCATTCCCGACGCGGCCAGGGTGTAAGCCATGGACGAGGCCTTGCTGCAGCGTCTGGCGACGCTCGAAGGGGAAAGCGCGGTGCGTCGCTTGATGGCGCGCTACATGGACCTGTGCGATGTGCCGAGGGCGGTGACTCAGGTCAGCGAGTTGGCCCGGTTGTTCACGGTCGATGCGATCTGGGAAGGCGTTGGCAGCGCCACCGCGCAGATGTTTGGCCAGCACCAGGGTCGTGAAGCCGTGGCCGCATTCGTCGGCGGTTACCTGCCACCGTCGGCGCACTTCCGGCTCAACCTGCATTACCTCACCAGCGAGTCGATTGTGGTCGACGGCGGCACGGCGCAAGGGCAGTGGATCATGCAGCAGATTTCCACCTACGCCGATGGCCGCAGCGAGTTGTTCGGCACCCGGCTGAACATCGATTTCCGCTGTGTCGACGGTGTTTGGCTGATCGCGCATTTCCGTACGCAACGACTGTTCAACAGGGAGCTGAGTGCATGAGTACGTTCATCAGCGAATTCCTCCTCGGCGGCAGCGGCAAACGCGTGGCCATCAAGGATTCCATCGACATCGCCGGCCATCCGACCCGTTCGGGCAGCCGTGCGTTCGCCGATGCACCCGCCGCGACGAAAAACGCCGAGGTGGTCGACGCCATTCTCGCAGCCGGCTGGCAGATCGTCGGCAAAACCAACCTGCACGAACTGGCCTTTGGCGTCACCGGCATCAACGACTGGACCGGTACGCCGATCAACCCGCAAGCCCCTGACCGGGTGCCGGGCGGATCTTCCAGCGGTTCGGCTTCAGCGGTCGCGGCGGGCCAGGCGGACATCGCCATTGGCACCGACACCGGTGGTTCGGTGCGGGTGCCGGCGGCGTGTTGCGGGGTGGCCGGGCTCAAGCCGACTTATGGTCGTGTCAGCCGTGT
Organism: Pseudomonas moorei; assembly: GCF_008801475.1. GTDB lineage: Bacteria > Pseudomonadota > Gammaproteobacteria > Pseudomonadales > Pseudomonadaceae > Aquipseudomonas > Aquipseudomonas moorei. The sequence goes on from NZ_VZPP01000007.1 coordinate 103,963, forward strand.
CGGTGCGCATCCGCTGGAATCGAGCCTCGATTGCATCGGGCCGTTCGCCAGGCGCATGGACGACCTGATCGCGGCGATGCAGGTGATCTGCCCGGGCTTTGAAGCGCAGAGCTTGCCAAACGCCAGTGCAAAGGTCGCTTTCCTGGAAGTGGGCTGCGATCCGCACCTGCAAGCCAGCCTCGGTGCCGCCGCCGACCGCGCCGGATGGCGTCGCGGCAACCTGCGCCTGAGCGAATTCGAAGCCGCGTTCGCGGCCGGCCTGACCGTGATCAATTTTGAAAACTGGGCCGCGTTCGGTCATCTCACCGGCAAGGGTCTGATCGGCGCGGATGTGGAAACCCGTTTGCTGGCCGCCAGCCGCACCACTCGCGAAGAACTGGCCCATGCCGAAGCCGTGCGCACGCGCTTCACGCAACAGGTGGACGCCGCGCTGGAAGACTTTGCAGTGCTGTTGTTGCCAACGCTGCCAACCCTGCCGCCGACCCTCGGCGAAGCCCGCGCCGGCAGCAAGGCCGTGGCCGGCATGACGCCGCTGGTACGGCCTTTCAACCTCAGTGGCCATCCGGCGCTGACGGTGCCGGTGGAACTCGATTGCGGCGGGCTGAAAGTCGGCCTGCAAATCGTTGGCCGCAAAGGTCAGGACGAACTCGTCTGCGCCTTCGGTGCGCAACTGCAAGCCTCTACCAATCAATCATAAAAAGAAGCCATGAGGAGAACCGCATGAGCACTCATGAATACCGGCTGATCGCATCGACGAAAAGCCCGGAAGACCTGGTCCAGCACGACCGCGTCGATGTCTCGCTGTACAACGACCCGGCGCTGTTCGAAGCCGAGCTGGAGAAGATTTTCTACCGCACCTGGGTGTGGGTCGCCCACGAAAGCGAAGTGCGCAACGCCGGTGACTTCAAGGCCGCCACCATCGGCCGTCGCCCGGTGATTGTCGTGCGCGACAAGAAAAACACCATCAACGTGCTGGAAAACCGTTGCCGGCATCGCGGCGCCACCGTGTGCGAGAAGCACAAGGGCAACGCCACCGGTTTCACCTGCCCGTACCACAGCTGGTCCTACGGCCTGGACGGCAAGCTGCGTGCGCTGCCGTATCCGGATGGTTATGAAGGCATCCTGGAAAAATCCGAACTGCCGCTGACTCGCCTGCGCGTCGAGAGCTACGCCGGCATGATCTTCGCCAGCTACAACGACGAGATCGAACCGCTGGAAGACTTCCTCGGCGGCGCCAAACACTGGATGGACCTGTTCATGAAGCAGGGCGCCGGTTACCCGATCAAGACCCAGGGCGAACACAAGTTCAGCTTCAAGGGCAACTGGAAGATCCAGCTGGAAAACACCACCGACGGCTACCACTTCCCGATCGTGCACAAGTCGTTCATGTCCTCGGTGGATGAAGAAACCTCGGAAATGCTCTCGTTCATGACCGACGAGCAAGCCGTCACCCACTCCCTGGGCAACGGTCACAGCGTGATGGTGATGGTGCCGGAGCACGTCGACCTCGATCACGACGACGGCACCGAGCAATTGCAGGAGCGTTTCGCCCACGTCACCGAGGAGCTGTCGAAAACCCTGCCGCCCGAGCAGGTACGTCGCATCGTGCGCTCGCTGCACGGCGCCGGGTTCAACCTGAACCTGTTCCCCAACGTGGCGATGTCGATGTCGTTCTTCCGCGTGCTGCGCCCGGTGTCGGTGACGGAAACCGAGATCCGCCATGTCGCCCTCGGCATGGACGGCGGCCCGGAAATCGCCAACCGCGAACGCATGCGTATTCATGAACACTTCCAGGGCCCGTTCGGTTTCGGCAGCCCCGACGATGCCGAGGCCTGGGACCGCGTGCAGCGCGGCTCGTATGCCGGTGTCGACGCGCCGATCCTGGTCAACCGCGGCCTCAATCGCGAAATCACCGCTGAAAACGGCGACAAGGTCAGCCACGCCACCGACGAAGGCGGGATGCGCGGTGCCTACGACATGTGGAAAAGGATGATGAGCCAATGAGCAATCACGACACCCTGAACGGTTTTTCCGGCCCGCTGGCCCAGGCCATCGAATTCATCTGGCGCGAGGCCGAACTGCTCGACCACAAAAACTATGCCGAGTGGGCGACCTTGTGGAGCAAAAGCGGCAAGTACATCGTGCCGATCGACCCTGACACCGAGGACTTCGAAGCGACCCTCAACTACGCCTACGACGATGCGCGCATGCGTGACTTGCGCATCGAACGCCTGACCGCCGGCTACTCGCCGTCAGCGGTGGACGCGGCAAAAACCATCCGCACGGTCTCGCGTTTCCGTCTGGTGGAAGCGGCCGGCGACATCGTCGAAGTCAACTCGGCGCAGTTGCTGTACGCCTACAAACGCGGCGTGCACACACCGTTCGTGGCCGACCTGAACCACCGTATCCGTTTCACCGATGGCGTGCCGACCCTGGAGCGCAAAGTGGTGCGGCTGATCAACTCCACCGACAGCCTGAGCGCGCTCGGCTTCCTTTTGTGAGGGCAACAGCATGAGTCGAGTAGCCCTTGTAACGGGTGCCTCGCGCGGACTGGGCGAATGCATCGCCCGCCGTCTGCATGGGGCGGGGTATCGTGTCGCGCTGGCCGATGTGCGCCTCGACGGCGTGCAGCAACTGGCCGCCGAGCTGGACGGCAGCGGCGCCACGGCCGTAGCCATCGAACTGGACGTGCGCAGCAAGGCGGATTTTCAGCGGGCCCGTGACCTGCTCGCCGAGCGTTGGGGCGGCACCGACATTCTGGTGAACAACGCTGGCGTGTCGAAAGTCGCGGCGCTGATGGACATCACGCCGGATGAGTTCGACGAGTCGATGGCGATCAACCTGCGCGGCACTTTTGTGGCCTGCCAGGTATTCGGTGCGCATTTCGCCGAGCGTGGCTTTGGCCGCATCGTCAACATCGCCAGCCTCGCCGGGCAGAACGGCGGCACGGCCACCGGCGCGCACTATGCGGCGGCCAAGGGTGGCGTGGCGACGTTGACCAAGGTCTTCGCCCGCGAACTGGCACCGCAAGGGGTGACGGTCAACAGCATCTCGCCCGGTCCCCTGGACTTGCCGGTGGTGCGCGAAACCGTGGCCCCGGAGCGCCTGGAACAGATCCTGAAAATGATCCCGGCCGGCACCCTCGGCGACCCTGCGTACATCGCCGACAGCGTCCTGCTGTTGATCGCCGATCACGCAACCTCCGTAACCGGCGCGTGCTGGGACATCAACGGCGGCTTGTTCATGCGTTAAGCAGCAGGAAAATCCCTCCCTGTAGGGGCGAGCGTGGTCGTCAACGATGACGCTGGAAATCGGACACCCCGTGGCGACCTCAGGTTCATCGTCGGAACGCCGCCCGGAGCAGGCTCGCTCCTACAGGGGGGATCGGCCCAAGCCGCAGTGTTAAATCAAAACAACAGAATTCAGGTGACCCAATGATGAAGGTGAAGATCGAAAGGATCGTCGACGAAGCGCTGGATATCCGTTCCTTTCGCCTCGTGCGCAGTGACGGCCAGCCGCTCGACACCTATGAGCCGGGTGCCCACGTCGACCTGACCGGGCCGACCGGAGTGACCCGCCAGTATTCCCTGTGCAGCCCGCCGCAGGACCGCCGTGCCTACCTGGTGGCGGTGAAGAAAGAGCCGCAATCGCGTGGGGGTTCGCTGGCGCTGCACGAACAGGTCGAAGAGGGCATGGAGCTGGAGATGGGCGCGCCGCGCAACCTGTTCCGTCTCGACCCGGGCGCCACCGAGCATGTGTTGTTCGCCGCCGGAATCGGCGTCACGCCGCTGCTGAGCATGGCTTATCGGCTGGCGGAAAGCGGCCAGCCATACCGCCTGCATTACTTCGCCCGTTCGGCGCAGTACGCGGCGTTCAGCGAATTGCTGGCGACGAATTTTGCCGACCACGTGGAATTCCACTATGGCGTCGAACCAGCGGATCTGGACGCCGCGCTGAGCGAGTGCCTGGACCGCGCCGGCAATGCCGCCCATGTCTACACCTGTGGCCCGGCGCCGTTCATGAACAAAGTGGTGGAAGTGGCGGCGCGCAGCCGTGCGGATGACGCCATTCACCTGGAGCACTTCGCGGCGGACCCGGCAGCCAACAGCGCCCCGGCCGGCAGCTTCGAAGTGGAACTGGCCAGCTCCGGCGTGGTACTGCAAGTACCGGCCAATACCAGCCTGGTCGATGTGTTGCAGGCCCATGGTTGCGACATCGACACCGAGTGCCGCGAAGGCCTCTGCGGCACCTGCATCGTCGACGTGCTCGACGGCGTGCCGGAGCACCGTGACAACTGCCTGTCGAACAAGGAAAAGGCTTCCAACAAGCAGATTTGCGCCTGTGTTTCCCGGGCACTTTCCGCTCGTCTGGTATTGGACATCTAAGCGCTTTCTTCACTGGAAAGCAGACGCCGGAGCCTGTTGAATGGCGTCCGGCGACCTTCGAGGGAGGCGAGGGCAGGAAGACGAAACAGGTTCACCGAGCCGCTCGACGAAGCGGCCGGCAATAACAACAAAAACGTGAGGCTTTGCGGACATGACTACAGCATCGGCGGTGCGAAATGGGGCGTTCGAAAGTTGGTTGAGCCAGGTGAACCAGGCCTGTGGGCGCTTCGATGCCCGCGCGCTGGACACCGATTTTTATGGCGAGCTGGCGGAGTTTCGTAGCGGTGCGATCAAGCTCAGCGTCGTCGACATGGCGCACGTGCACCTGTATCGCACCAGCAAGGATGTCAGTCTCAGCAGCGACGGGCACTATTACGCAGTGTTCCAGATGCGTGGCAGCTCGCAGCTGGAGCAGGGCGACAACCGCGCGCAACTGGGCTGCGGCGACATCGCCCTGATCGACGCCTGCCGTCCGAGCGACATGACCTACAACGAGGACTCCCGACAGCTGTCGCTGATCCTGCCGCGTCAGGTGGTTGAGCGCGGCTCGCACTTCACGGCGGTCAATTGCGCCACGCGCATCGCCGCCAACAATCCCCTGGCCGCGATGGCCAACAAGCTGGTACTGGAGACCCGCCAGCAGGAAGGGCTGGACATGCAGGAAAGCGAAGCCGTACTCGACGCCCTGGCCAGCCTGCTGCTGCCGGGGATCAGCGCCCGTGACAGCGGCAGCGATGCCCATGAGCGGCAGTTTCGCAAGATCATCGCCTTTATCGACCAGCACATCAGCGACGAAGAACTCTGTCCGGAACTGATTGCCCGCGAGGTGGGGGTTTCGGTGCGCGGCTTGTACCGCATGTTCTCCAAGCGCGGCCTGGTGGTGGCGCAGTACATCAAGCACCGACGCCTGGACTTCTGCGCGGAAAACCTGCGTCGCAGTGATGTCGATCAGAAACTGTCGGCACTGTGTTACGCCTGGGGTTTCTCCGACTCCAGCTACTTTTCCTCGGCCTTCAAATCACGCTTCGGCGTGTCGCCGGGGGCTTATCGCAAGCGGTATAGCCAGAACTGACATCCGCCATTGATGTTGGATGGTCCGACCCCATCGCGAGCAGGCTCGCTCCCACATTTTCTTTGTGGTCACAAATGCCCTGTGGGAGCTGGCTTGCCAGCGATGGCGGTGTGTCAGGCAGCATCAAAGTTGGATCTGCCGGCCTCATCGCGGGCAAGCCACGCTCCCACAGTTTTTGGCGTTCACGAATCCCGTGTATCCCCTGTGGGAGCTGGCCTGTCGGGTCGCCGCATCGCAGCGATGGCGGCCTGGCAGTTGTACCTCAGTGCCGAACCGGCTCATCCACCGGCAAATGCAGCACTTCGCGCACCAGCATGGCGATGCTGGTCACGCCCATCTTTTCCTTGATCTTGGTGCGGTGCACATCGACGGTTTTCACGCTGATGTTCAGCTCCCGGGCAATCACCTTGCTGGCCTTGCCATCGATCACCAACATCAACACTTCACGCTCGCGACTGGTCAGCAGCGCCAGCTTGCCTTGCAGGTTCCGGCGCTGCTCCTGATCGGCCTGGGCGTGCACGGCGGTCTTCAGCGCCGCCTGGATGCGGTCGATCATCTGCTGCGGGTTGTAGGGCTTCTCGACGAAGTCCAGCGCGCCGTTCTTCATCGCCGTCACCGACATCGGAATGTCACCATGGGCCGAGACGAAGATGGTCGGCAGGGTGCTGCCGCGCTGGTTGAGGATTTCCTGCAGCTGAAAACCGCTGGTTTCCGGCATGCGCACATCCAGCACCAGGCAGGCCGGCTGCTTGGGATCGTACTGGTTGAGGAACTCGTCGGCGCCGGCAAAGCACTGCGCCTGCACGCTGACCGACTCCAGCAACCAGGCCAGCGAAGTGCGCAGGTCTTTGTCGTCGTCAACGATGTAAACAATCGGTTTGCGGGTTTCCATCAGGGGCTGCCACGAGAATTTCTAATTATTGTTTTCGCACGCGAGCACGCGCGGCGCACATCGGCTCATCTTTTTTGGAGCCAGTGTGCAGAATACCCACTGTCACCGGCCATGACGATAAAGAAACCACCTAGTCGACTAGCGGAAAGCCAACCTCGGCATGGGGATCGTCAGAATGGTTGCGCCGCGAGCGGGGCCTTAGTCTTGTTCCATCACCTACGGGCCGCGCAATGGCGGTCCTCCTGAAGGAAGGGGCATCGACATGGCCGACCTGAGCCAGCAGCAAATCGACTTTCGCAACGCCATGGCGCAGTTGCCTGCGGCGGTGAACATCATCACCACCAATGGCCCCGGCGGTCGTTGCGGCATCACCGCCAGTGCCGTGTGCTCGGTGACGGATTCGCCACCCACCGTGCTGGTGTGCGTCAACCGCAACAGCGCCACCCACGATGTGTTCCGCACCAACGGCCACTTGTGCATCAACGTGCTGTGCGGTGAACAGGAAGAGCTGGCCCGCCACTTCGCCGGCATGACCAAAGTGCCCATGGCCGAGCGTTTCGCCTGGGACCTGTGGGACGACGGCGCCGCCGATGTGCCGGTGCTGCGCGATGCCCTGGTGCAGCTGGAAGGGCGAATCAGCGAGTGCAAGGAAGTGGGCTCGCACTCGGTGATGTTCGTTGAGCTGACGAAGGTGGGCGTACGGGAACCACGCGACAGCCTGGTGTATTTCAACCGCCTGTTTCATCGCGTGGAGCATGCCGGGGCGCATTGCTGATCGACCGGATGGGGGGCCGCTTCGCAGCCCAGCGCGACGGTGCGGGGTTCCGACGAGCTCCCTCGCCACAAATGCGTCTGCTTGAGGGATGTGTTTAACGGCTGTAGGTGTTACTTGGTGAAAGCTACAGCGGCTTGCGGCATTGCCTACAGGTACGCCAGTATCCGCCGGCTTGGGCGCTTTGGGACTGGGCTCTATCGTTTTCCGGTCACTGAATAAAACAGTGATCGGGTTTGGTAGCCCTTAGTACGGCGCGCAACGCCAAAGCAGGCAGACGCTGGTTCAGGTCGCTGAAATATATGGTGGTCATGCGCAGGGCCTCCTTGGGGGCGCCGGTTCCAGTACTCCGGTCTACCAACCTGTGTATGGCCACCACCTTCGTTTGGTAGCGAGAGTGATGGCTCCCATTTAGCAAGTACTGGAGCTGCACTATGTTCAAGGTCACACCCAATCCCCCGGATACCGATCCGACATCACCGAACCCTCACGACCCCACCGACCGCATCCCCTCAGCCGCCGACATCCGCGCCACCCCGCGCAAACTCTGCACGACATTCATCGTCAACCCGGAACTCGATCTGGAAACCTTGCTGGCCCACGCCTGTGATTCGCTGGCGTCGGCCAATGTCATGACCATGGATCTGGCGGACCGGACGGAAGGCAGGAACCGCAACACCCTGCTGGGCATTGCGCAAGTCATCAACCTGGGGGAACTGGTGGTGAATCGGGCACTGGATCAGCTCGACCCACCGGAACCTGCGCCCCACAGCTGATCCCTGTGGGAGCGGGCTTGCCCGCGATGGCGGACGGTCAGTCGCCGGTGATGTTGAATATGACGGTCTCATCGCGAGCAGGCTCACTCCCACAATGATCTTCAGTGAACGCAAAATATGTGCGCTGCTGAAATCAAATGTGGGAGTGAGCCTGCTCGCGATGGCGGTGTATCAGGCCTGCAAATATTCCCGAGCCAATCGACAAGCCCGTTCGATCAGCATCGGCGCCATTTCAATCGCCGTCGGTGTGCCCTGGCGGGTATGAATCCAGCCCAGGTAGGTGGTACCACGCAGCATCAGAAACAGCGCCAGGGTCTGGCGATCCGCCTCGGTCAGCGGCTTGACCGCGTGGTAGCCGGCCAGCAGTGCCGCTTTGATCTGCTCAAAACGCGGATCGTCCAGGCAGAAGTACAAAGCCGTGGCCAGTTCGAACATGTGCCAGCCGAATCCGGCATCGTCGAAGTCGATCAAGCGTAGACGCGGGCCTTCGATCAGCAGATTCTCGGGCACCAGATCGGCGTGGATCATGCTGAAGTTGCCCAGGTGCCGACCATAGCGGCGCAAGTCCGTGCGCGCCGTGCGCCGGGCCTGTAGCAATAAGTCGCGCTGGGCCTCGCTCAGTTGTTCCAGCTCCCAGAAGCGCCCCCAGAACGGGGTGGCGCCGATCAAACCTTCCTCATCCCAGGCATGCCGCACGAACTCGTCCGGCTGCTGCCACTGGGCCGCATGCAGATGAATGCGCGCGGCCAGCGCACCCGCCTCATTGAACAGAAAATCGATTTCGGTATCGGCCTGCACCCCGGCCTCCGAAGTGCCGGCGGTGGCGCCGGGCAACCAGGCGAGCATGTCGACGTGGCGGTCGCCGAGCTCCTGGTGAGTGACTTCGATCAGGTGGCTTTCATTCTGCGTGCGGATGATCTGCGGCACGGTGATGCCGGCACTGGCCAGTGCTTCCATCCATTGCAGTTCGGAGCGCAGCGCCGCTTCGCCGTGATAGCCATTGCGGTGGATGCGCAAGGCCACTCGCTGGCCGTCATGGCGGCGCGCGGAGAACACCGCGTTCTCGCGGAATTTGACCAGTTCAATGTCGGCGAACTGGCCGTCCCAGTGCTGCAGGGCATGGCGCGCCAGGTCGTGCAGCCGGGCGACTTGCTGGTCATGGTTCAGAGCATGGAAATCAGTCATGGCAGGGCCTCAAATCGCGCTCAGGGCGTGGTCCAGGGTGTCGACGAAGAGGTCGGCGTGTTCGCGGTTGAACACCAACGGCGGGCGTAGCTTGAGGATGTTGTCGCCGGCGCCGATCTTGCTGATCAGCACACCGTTGTCGCGCATGTCGTTGACCACCTTGCGCGCTTCGAGCCCGGCGGGCTCCTTGCTGGCGTGGTCGCCCACCAGCTCCATGGCGAAGAACAGGCCCTTGCCGCGCACATCGCCAATGATCGAGTGCCTGGCCGCCAGCGCGTGCAAGCGTTGCTGCACGTAAGCGCCGACGCTTTGCGCGTTGTGCAGCAGTTGCAGGTGTTCAATCTCGTCCAGCACCGCCATGCCGACCGCCGCCGCCACCGGGGAACCGCCGAAAGTGTTGAAGTACATCGCGCTGCGCCCGAACGACTCCACCAGCGCCTTGCGGGTGATCAGTCCCGCCAGCGGGTAGCCGTTGCCCATCGGTTTGCCCAGGGTGACGATGTCCGGCACTACGCCGTGGGCCTGATGCCCCCACAGATGATCGCCGGTGCGACCGAAACCGGACTGCACTTCATCGGCGATGAACAATCCGCCTGCGGCGCGGATCAACGCCGCTGCCTTGTTGACGAAGCTGGCCGGCACCCGTGGCAGGCCCTCGTTGGCGAACAGGGTGTCGATCAACAGCGCCGCGGGACGAATGCCCCGGGCCTGCATCGAGGCAATGGCGGCGGCGATATTGGCCGCGTATTGCTCGGCCAGTTGCGATTCGGTGGTGCCGGCCGGCGCGTGGTACAGGCACGGAATCGGCACCGCCCGCGCATGGCTGGCGAAGGGTTCCGGCGAGGGCAGGGCGGTGGTCACTTCGGCCAGTGACGCGGAGTTGCCGTGGTAGTTGTAGTCACTGACGATGAGGCCGGTGCCGCCGCTGGCGAAACGCGCCAGGCGCAGCGCCAGTTCATTGGCTTCGCTGCCGGTGCAGGTGAACATCGCGGTGTCCAGCGGCTCGGCGAAGGTCGCGGTCAGGCGCTCGGCGTAGCGCACCACGTGCTCATCCAGGTAACGGGTGTGGATGTTCAACGTGCTGGCCTGCCGGTGCATGGCCTCGACCACACGGGGGTTGCAGTGACCCACGCACGGCACATTGTTGTACACGTCGAGATAGCGCCGACCGTCGACGTCGAACAGCCAGACGCCTTCACCGCGTACCAGGTGCAAGGGCTTGTCGTAGAACAGTGGTGAGGCGCTGCCGAGGACGCGATGGCGGCGTTGCAGCAGGGTGTCTTCAGGCATGGTCCGGAACCTCGACGGCGTGGGTGCGGCGGGTGCGCAGCAGGAAGTTGAGCAGGCACAGGGTGAAGGTCGCCGCGAGAGCGATCAGCATCATTGTGTCCAGTTGGAAGCAGGCGGCGATCACCACCAGGGTCAGGGCCAGGCCCAGCCAGGCGACCACGGTGCCGCCGGCAAGAGTGAACGGACGGGGCAGGTCGGGCTGGCTGCGTTTGATGCGCAGGTAGGCGGCAAAAATGAACAGGTAGCAAACGTTGAGCAGCAACACCACCGCGAGCATCACCGTGGCCGGATCGATAGCGGACAACGGCAGGCCGATGGCGCCGATCAGCAGCAGCGCCGGGTAGGGCGTGCCGCGTTTGCCGGTCTTGCCCAGCCACTGCGGGAACAACCCATCGCGGGCCATGGCAAACAGTTGCCGGGAGGCGGCGTAAATCAACGAGAAGAACGTGGCGATCAGGCCGAACACGGCACCGCAGCCAATCACCTTGGCCAGCCATGAGCCGTCACCGAAGGCATTGCTGCTGGACATCGCCGCGTACAGCGGATCGCCCGCGCTGCCCACCGTTTCAACGCCACCGGCGCCGGGGGCGCAGACCAGCACCACCAAAGCTGTCACCAACAGAGTGCCCACCGCTGCGAGGATGCCGCGGGGCATGCTGCGCCCCGGATTGTCGGCTTCTTCGGCCGCCGAGCCGGTTTGTTCAACGGTGATGAACAACCAGATGGCGAAGGGCACACAGGCGAAAATGCCGCCCAGGCTAATCGCCGGTCCGGCATTGACTGGCATCTTCAGTAGGTTGGCCAGTTCGACATGGGGTGCCATGGCCACGCCGAAGGTCAGCAAGGCAACGACCGCGATGACACCGGCAATGAAGGTCAGGCCCATGGCCTCGCCGACGCCCCGCAGGTGGAAACCGATGATCACCGCGAACAAGGCGATCTTCACCGGCCAGCCACCGAGGCCGAAGATCGACTCGGTATAGGCACAAATGAAGGTGGCTGCCGCACCGGTGCCGATGGTCAACGCCAGCGCGCACGCCACGCCGACCAGGTAACCCACGAACGGCCCGAAAGCACTTTGCGCATAGACGAATACACCGCCGGCGCTGGGCAGCGCGGTGGACAATTCCGCCACGCACAGCGCCAGTCCACCGCACAGCAGTGCCATCAACAAGGTGGCGATCAGCATGTTCAGCCAGCCGCCGGCCATCAGTCCGAAGTTCCAGCCGGAAAACTGCCCGGCCACCACCAACGCAATTCCAAGGCCGGCAATCTTGGGCCAGCCCAAAGCACTTTTCTTAAGCACACAAGTCTCCCGCGACCCGAAGGCCGATTTATTGTTTTAGTGAAAATGGAGGGGGTTCAGCGTTGTTTCACGCCCAATCGCTGGGGTCGACTTCGATACTACGCGCGGGGTGCGCTGCGGCCTGTTTGTGCGCATGCCATGTGGTTGGTTGTGGGTGCCAGATTTGGTGGGGTGTCAGTTGACACAGTGGTTGAATGTGCCGGCCCCATCGCGAGCAGGCTCGCTCCCTCATTAGACCGAGTCGCCTATAAGAACGCGGTCACTTGTAGGAGCGAGCCTGCTCGCGATGGCGGACTGACAGGCGACCTCTATCTCAGATCCGGAAACTCCCCACCAACTGATTCAACCGCGCAGCCTGTTGCTCCAGCTCGGTACAGGCCCGTAATGTCGACTGCAAATTCTCCACCCCTCGCTGATTCAGGGTGTTGATCTGCGTGATGTCGACATTCAAAGCCTCGACCACGGCGGTCTGTTCCTCGGTGGCGGCAGCGACGGATTGGTTGACGTTGTCGATCTCGCCGATGCGTTGGGTCACGCTGCCCAGACAAGTGCCGGCCAGGTTGGCGATGTTGACGCTTTCTTCGCTGTGCTGCTGGCTCTCGGTCATGGTGATCACCGAATCCCGCGCACCCACTTGCAGCTCTTCGATCATCTGCTGGATCTCCAGCGCCGAGGTCTGGGTGCGCCCGGCCAGGCCGCGCACTTCGTCGGCGACTACCGCAAATCCACGGCCCGCTTCACCGGCGCGCGCCGCTTCGATCGCGGCATTGAGTGCCAACAGGTTGGTCTGTTGCGAGATGCCCTTGATCACTTCGAGGATCTGTCCGATGTTCACGGTCTTGTCGTTGAGCACCTCAATGTTGGCGCACGACGCACTGATCTTGCCGGACAGCGCGTTCATCACTTCAATGGTGCGCTCCACCACTTGGCGACCGTCCTCGGCCTGTTGCCGTGCGGCGGAGGCTTGCTGCGAGGCGTCGGAGGCGTTATGCGCGATTTCCTGGGCGGCGGCGCCCAGCTGATTGATCGCGGCGGCCACGCTGTTGGTGCGGGTGGACTGATCGTCGAAATTGCTCAGGGATGAATGGGATGCCTCCAGCACCCGCCGCGCCCCCTCGTTGACGCCAAGGGCTGCCGACGACACCTCGCGAATCGAGTGGTGAATGCGTTCGACGAAGCGGTTGAACGCGGTGGCCAACTGGCCGATCTCATCCCGCGATTGCACGGCCAGGCGACGGGTCAGGTCGCCTTCGCCGAGGGAGATGTCCTCCATGACCCGCGTCAGCGCTTGCAGCGGGCGGGTGATGCGTTGCGCGGTGTACCCGATCAACAGCAGGCCGAGCAGGGCCGAGCCGCCGCCCAGCAGCAGTTCCAGTGCGGTGCTTTTCACGCCTTGGGCATCGAGTTGCTGTTGCAGGGCGCTCACCGGTGCCAGCAACACTTCCTGCGGTACACCCACCAGCACACCCCAGGGCGCGGCCCCGGCAATCGGTGGCAGTGGCTCCAGGACCTTGATCTGCTGCGGGTCGACAAACACCTTCGGTCGGCCTTGGCGCAAGGCGTCCATGACCTCGGCATTGTCCATCGGCTGACCCAGGCGAGTGACGTCCTGACTGTTGGCGGAGATCACCCCGCGAGGGCTGACGATGCTGATCTGGCCGTGGCCGTCGAACAATTGCAGCGCACTGGTTTGACTGTCCTTTTGCAGCGCGGCGAGGTTGATGTCGAGACCGACGACGGCGATGACGTTGCCGTTCTCCAGCAGCGGGAAGGCGACGCTGGTTACCAGTTTGCGGCTGCCGGATGCTTCGTCGAAGTAGGGCTCCAGAACGCACGCCTGGCGGGTGTCGCGGGCGCAGGTGTAGAAGGCGTTGTACGGTGCGCCGCTAGGGCCTGGCTCGGTGTTGGCGAGCAGGCCTTCGTCACCGATCACCGCTTGCAACTCGCCCGGTTTGCTTTGCACCCAGTAGAGCGAGAAGCGTCCGGTTTCGTTGCTGCCCAGGTCCGCCTGATTGGCGAAACCGGCGTCGGCACCGTCCAGGGCGTCCGGCTCGAAAATGACGTAAAGCCCGAGCAGGTCGGGCTTGTCGATCAGGGCTTGGTGAAGCTGGGTGCTCAGCGCCTGGCGCAGTTGGGGGCGGGTGAGGGTCCCCTGATGCTGGAGTTGCCTCAGATAAAGCAAATACCGCGACAACCCCTGGCCAAATTCGTGGGTCTGCATGAAGGTGCGTTGCACCTGCATGGCCTGCACCTTGCCCAGGGCCTGCATGTGTTCCCTGGCCGCGTCGGCGAGCATTTTGCCGCTGGCCTCGGCCACCTGCTGGCTGCTCTGATGAGTCTGGTACAGTGACAGCCCCATCAGCAAACCCACCACCAACAGCAGGCAGAGGCCGGCGAGCAGGGTGATTTTGCTCTGGATCGTGAGGAATTTTTTCTGCATGGGAAATGCCTTTTTCCTTGAAAGCACTGATGCCGGCAACGCGTCCCCCTGTAGGAGCGAGCCTGCTCCGGGCGGCGCTCCGACGATGGACGTCAACGATGACGCGCACATCCTGAATGAACGCGTTGTCCAAATATTTTTCGCGAGCAAGCTCGCTCCTACAGGGGGGGCAGGCCGAATCAGAACGTCGTGGCGAAAATAACCTGGCTATAGACGTTCTTGTCGTTGTTGCCCAACTGCGTACCGCCCTGATCGGCGCTCTTGTCCGGCTGGAACAGGCCGATCAGCGGCATCACCGTGAGGTGGTCGTTGACATGCCACTCGGCGTACAGATCCGTTTCGTGGCCATCGGTGTTGCCCAGGTTGCGGTCGATGGTGTCGTAGTTGAAGTACATCGCGCCGAGGTTCAGATTCGCCAGCGGCGAGACGGTGAACTTGAGTTGCTGGATGCGCGAGTTGGTGTTGAACGGGCCGGCGTAGTTGCCTGCCACTTCACCCTGGAACCAGGTACCGAAGCCGCGACTGAAACCGTAGAACAGGGTGTCGTAGCCTTCCGAGAAACGGCTGTAGCGGTAGCTGGCATAGGGCGTCCATGGCACGGCGGAAAACGTCCAGCCGGCTTCCAGGTACCAGGCGTCTTCGTTGGCAGCGTGGGGTTTGTCCTGCTTGGCGTATTCGCCGGAGAGGAACAGGTCCTTGACCCCGGCATTGCCCGTTGCGCGCAGGCTGTAGGTCTTCATGCCGTCGCGTTCCAGTTGCGCCGGGGAGGCGTACTGTTCGTCGACATCGGTGGTGTCGATGTAGGTCAGGCCGACAGTGCCGGCTTCGGCCACGTGTTCCAGGGTGCCGACATACATTTCGGTCTTGGCCTGGGCGCGGTTGTCGGATTTGAGCCACATCAGGTCGCCGCGCCAGCCTTCCTTGCCACCGATACGCAGCACGGCGGTTTCGTCGAACGCCTTGCGCGCGGCCAGCCAGTAGGCGCCGCCGCGATTGAACTCACCGTCGGCCAGGCCCTTGCCCATGTTCAGCGCGTCGCCATCGATCAGGAAACCGTCGCCGACCACGATGTTCTGGCGACCGAACGACAGGTCGATACCGTCTGTACCCAGGACCGGAAAAAGATCGCTCGAGCGCCAGCCGAGGTAGGCGTCTTCGAATTTGGTGGTGCGTTCCGAACCGTCGCTGAAACCGGCGGCATCGCCGTCACCCCAGGTGCCGGAGCTGAGCAGGTTGCCCGCGCCGTAAGCAGTGCCGGCACCGGCCAGCCCTTTGTCGAAACTCAGGCCGTACTTGATGTAACCCTCACGCCACGACGACGAACCTTCATCGAGACGGCCCGACAGGGCGTAGTTTTCCTGGCTGTGGAAAATGCCGAAAACCGCTTCCAGAGTGGCGTTCAGGTGACTGTCGCTATCGGCGTAGAGTTCATAGGCTCCGGCCTGACCTGCGCTGATCATCAGCGCGAGGGTAGAGAGTCGAAGCAAGGGGGACTTGAGCATGGCGTGACATCCGTTCTTGTTCTTGAGCGCAGGTTTGCGGTCTTTTTAGATACTAAGGTCCGGATTCCTTTCGCCCTTTTTCCTGTTTGCCAATTAGTTGGTTGTGCTTGCCAGATTGCATGGCAAGGAATTTTTGCTGCTTTGTTTCCCTGTGGGGAGCGAGCTTGCTCCCACAGGGAAAAGCGAAGGTACATTCGAGCGATCTGGCAGACCCGCCAACACAACTGGCACGCAGGGAAAAACCTGCGAATCACCGACCACCGACAATCCTGATCAACCCTGCCGGAGCACCGTTGCCCCGGCACTTTCAGAGTTGGCGTTCGCCTGCTGGCGAATGCGCGGATTTTCAAGGTCGTTTCCCATGTTTACCTCCCTGCGTTTGCCCCTTATCGGTTTGCTGTCATTCACTGTGGCCCAGGCGGCGCTGGCAGCCGATTGCGCCCCCGATCAACGCCACGGCGCCGAGGTGTTTGCCAATGAATGCGGGGTTTGCCACTCGGTGACCAAAGGCGCGACCGGCATGATGGGGCCGAACCTGGCGGGTGTGGTCGGGCGCAAGTCCGGCTCGCTGGAAGGCTTCAACTACTCGCAAGCCATGCGTAACAAGAACATCGACTGGCAAGCCGAGAACATCGCGCAGTTGATCACTCAGCCCCAGGCCTACGTGCCTGGCACCTACATGCCTTACATGGGCCTGGCTTCGGCGGACGATCGCCAGGCGGTCGTGTGCTTCCTCAAAGAACAACACTAAGCGGCCGGCTTCCTGGCTGACCCTACCTTCACACCGAACGGTTTTATTGAAAGGTGAATTATGAGCAACGTTGAAATCCTGCCGCAGGTGGCTGCATTTATCGAACGCCGCCATGGCTGCTTCATTGACGGTCAGTGGGTGTTTGCCGAAGGCGAGCGCATTGCCGTGGTCAACCCGGCCACCGGGCAGACCCTCTGCGAAACCCTCGATGCACCCCTGGAGATCATCGAGCAAGCCGTGCAGTCATCGCACAAGGCATTCAAGTCCGGGGTCTGGTCGGCACTGCGCCCGGCAGATCGCGAGCGCATCCTGCTCAACTTCACCCGCCTGGTGGAAGAGCACGCCGAGGAACTGGCGCAACTGGAAACCCTGAGCCAGGGCAAGTCGATCAACATGGCCCGCGCCCTGGACCTGAACGCCACCGTGGAGTTTATGCGCTACATGTCCGGCTGGGCGACCAAGATCGAAGGGCAGACGTTCGACGTGTCGATCCCGCTGCCACCGGGTGCCAAGTTCACCGCCTTCACCAAGCGTGAGCCGGTGGGTGTCGTGGTCGGCATCGTGCCGTGGAACTTCCCGCTGCTGATCGCCGCCTGGAAACTGATGCCGGCGCTGGCCACCGGTTGCACGGTGATCATCAAGCCGGCCATGGAAACCCCGCTGACCGCCATGCGTCTGGCGGAACTGGCGCTCGAAGCCGGCATTCCGGCAGGTGTGTTCAACGTCGTGACCGGTGGCGGTGCCTCGGTCGGTGGCGTGTTGACCCAGCATCCACTGGTGAGCAAGGTCTCGTTCACCGGCTCTACCGCTGTGGGTAAAAGCGTCGGCGTGGCGTGCATGGCCAACATGACGCGTTTCTCCCTGGAGCTGGGCGGCAAGAACCCGATGATCGTGCTCGCCGACGCCGACATCGAGAAAGCCGTGCAAGGGGCGATCCTCGGCGGTCTGCTGAACAATGGCCAGGTGTGTGCCGCGGCTTCGCGTTTCTACGTGCATCGCTCGATCCACGACCCATTCGTCGAAGCCCTGGCGGCGGCGGTGTCGGCGATGCCGATGGGCGCGGGCATGAACGGTGACGCTGCGATCAACCCGCTGGTCTCGCGCAAACAACAGCAAAGCGTGCTCAAGCACATCGAACTGGCTCGACGGGAAGGCGCACGCGTGGTCTCGGGTGGCGAATTGGTCGAAGGCGACGGCTTCTTCGTCCAGCCGACGATCCTCGCCGACATCGACCACAGCATGGCCGTGGCCCGCGAAGAAGTGTTCGGACCGGTGCTGGGCGTGATGCCGTTCGACGATGAAGAGGCCGTGATCGAACTGGCCAACGACAACCGCTACGGCCTGGCCGCCAGCCTGTGGACCAACGACCTGAGCAAAGCCATGAACCTGGTGCCACGCATCGAAGCCGGTACGGTCTGGGTCAACGCTCACGTGCTGCTCGACCCGGCGATGCCGTTCGGCGGCGTCAAGCAATCGGGCATGGGTCGCGAGTTTGGTCGTGCGGTGATCGAGGCCTACACCGAGCTCAAATCGGTGTGCATCGCGCATTGATGCAAGGGGCGCTGGCGGCGTGATCGGGCATCACGCCGCCGGTGGCGGCTTCGCCAGTTCAATCCCGGCGGCGCCCAGTCGCTTGAGTATTTCAAACAGCAGTTCGCTCTTGATCGAGCCGACCGTGCGCGGGCTGGCGACGTAACCGGTGATCGTCAACGTCATGCCTTCCGGTTTGAGCTGGCTGAAGCGCACGAACGGCATCGGTTTTTCCAGGATGGATTCGTGCTCGCAGAAAGTGTCGTACAGCAGGTTGCGCACCTGTTCGGGGTCGATGTCCAGCGGGAAGGTCAGTTCAAGTATCGCCACGCCTTGGGCGCTGCCGCCGAGGGTGACGTTGCGCAGGTTCTGCGAAATCAATTGCGAGTTCGGCACGATGACGATCGAGCGGTCGGCCAGTTGTATTTCGGTGGCCCGCACATTGATCCGGCGGATGTCGCCTTCAACCCCGCTGATGCTGATCAGGTCGCCGACCTTGACCGGGCGTTCGGTGAGCAGAATCAGGCCAGAGACGAAGTTCTTGACGATCTCTTGAAGGCCGAAGCCGATCCCCACGGACAAGGCGCTGACGATCCACGCCAGGTTGGTCCACTTGACCCCCAGGGACGACAGCATCAGCAGGATCACCAGGGCATAGCCGATGTTGGAAAACAGCGTGCTGAGCGAAGCGCACATGCCGGGGTCCATTTCCGTTTTCGGCAGCAATTCGTTGTCCAGCCAGCGGCTCAGGGTGCGCACCAGATAGATGCCGATCAGCAGCGCCAGCACGCCGTGCAGCAGGTTGGCCGGGACAATGTTCAGTTTGCGCAGGCCGTCGCCGCCGAGCATCGCCAGTATGTTGTTGGCCAGTTGCCCGAGTGTCGAGCCCACCCCGCCGACCAGCAGCGAGATGAAAGCGATCAGTAACAGGGCGGCGCGACCGACGCCGGACAAAATGACCGAGATCTGCTCCAGGCGCGTATCGCCAATGCCCAGCAACTGTTTGAGCGTCTTGCCGGTGGGTTGCCGAGGCGAAAACAGATACTCGCAGCCGTCCTTCAGCAGCTGTATCAGCAAATAGAAACCGGCAAAAATGATGAACAGCCAGACCAGTTCGTAAGTGATGAAGCGCGATAACGACACATAGCCGACAAACAGGGCGAGCAGCGAGACCACCGTCGCGATACTGGCGAAGGCATACACCACGCCGGCCAGCGTCCGGCCGCCCTCTGGCGCGGCGCCGGCCACCACCATGGCCCGGCGGGTTCTGCTGACTCGCAACAGGATCGTGCCGATTAAGGTGGAGATCACCAGCGCCACCAGTCCCCGGACCGAGATCACGACCTCCGTGCTCATGCCGGTGGCGTTGGTCAATTGGGCCAGTGACACCATTACCAGCAGGGCGGCGGCCAAGCGCCGCGGAAAGGGTTTGAGCGCCAGTGCCACCTCGTCGGCAATGTCCGGCAGGCGCCATGAAGGATGCTGCGTGGACAATAGCGCGCGGCTTAAACCGGTAATCATCACGCAGGTGTACACGATCTTTTCGAAATCCTCGGAAAACCCCACCAGTTGCGGAGTCAACGGCAGTTCGCGGGTGAGGGCAAAGAACAGGATATGCAGGGCGATACCGGCGGTCAGCACCGTGGCGATGACCGACGCGAGCGCAAGGGTGCTGCGGCGCAATCGCCCCTCGGGCATCCGGTGAATGCACAGCCAGGTCAGTCCTCGTTCGGCGAGCCGGCGGCCGAGGCCCCACAGGAGCGCGGCGAATATCACGAGCACGCAGGTCAGGAAGCGCTTGCCCGGTTGCCAGACCGAATGCAAGGTGTCGCCCGCCTGCTGCATGAAGTCGACCAGCCGTTGCCGGTCGTCGGCGGGCGGATCGAACAGCGGCGCCCAGAACCAGGGATTGAGGATGCTCCGGGTGCGTTGGGTCACTTCGGTTTCCAGCAGACTGCGTCGAATGGCGGCAATCTGGGTGAGCAACTCGGCGGCACTGGCTTTGATCGCCGCCAGGGTTTTCAGCTTGTAATCGACCTTGTTCTTTTGCTCACTGAGCGCCGCCCTCTGGCTGGCGATGTCGGACTTCTCCAGATCGGCCTCGGCCAGCGGCGCAGGGCTCAGCACCCCCAGTTGAGACTGCAATTGCGCCTGTTCGGGCAATAGCAGTGCCGACAGGCGATCAGCCTCCTTGATCAGCACCTGAACCAAATCCTGCGGGGTTTCCAGTTGGTTGTAGTTACTGACTTGGGAGACCTGCTGTTTGAGGCTGTTGAGTTGCCCTTGCAGTGTCTCCAGATCACTGTCGGTAACCCTGACGACGGCGCTGCTCGCACCGGGGGTCGGGACATCGGGCATGGGCGCCGCCAGCATTGCGCTGCCCGGCGCCAGTAGCACGAAGGCGATGAACATCACGAACTGCAAGGCATTGCGCATAGGCGTGCTCGACCGGTGGTGAGTCATTTAGCCTATGAGGTTAGGTCATGACGCGCACGTTAGAGCGTTGTTTGGTCGGATGCGCCGGGCGATGGCCGGTATCCCGAGGGTGTGGTGAGGGCGCTTGCTTGCGCCGGGTTGCATCGCAGTCCCCTTTTTGGGGCTGCTTCGGCGCTCCGACAAACGCCCTCGCCACAGGTTGGTGTTGGTTCTGGACAGTCCGGGCTCAGGCCAGCATCGACATCAAACCGCCCTGGTGATCGAGCTTGGCCAGGTCGTCGAAGCCGCCGATATGCGTGTCGCCGATGAAAATCTGCGGCACGCTGCGCCGTCCGCTGCGGCTGAGCATTTCTTCGAGTTTGCCCGGCTGGGTCTGAATGTTGATTTCCTGCATGTTGATGCCTTTGCTCGCCAACAGGGACTTGGCGCTGCGGCAGTAAGGGCAGGTGTCGGTGGTGTACAGGGTCACGGTGTTCATGGTTGGTTCTCCGTTCTTGAAGTGGCTCAGGCATCGATGGCCGGGAAGTCGATATCGGTCAGCGCGACGTTGTTCAGGTAGTTGGTCAAGGTTTGCGAAGCGACATGGGCGACCACTTCGACGATCTTGCCGTCGTCGATACCGGCGGCGCGCGCCGCTGCAATCTGCCCGGCGCTCAAATGGCCGCGACTTTCAGTGATCTGCTGTGCCAGCAGGGCATAGGCATCGAGCTTGCCTTCACGGGCACTGCGGATGTCCTGGCTGGAGAGCCCGGCCTTGCCGGCAAACAACGTGTGGGCCGCCAGGCAGTAGTCGCAGCCGTTGACCTGGGACGTGGCTAGGAAGATCGCTTCCTTTTCCTTCGCGCTCAGGGAGGTCTTGCCCAGTGCCGCCGAGTTTTGCAGGTAGGAGGCGAGTACGGCGGGGGCGTGGGCCAGGACTTTGAACACATTGGGCAGGAAGCCGATTTTCTTTTGCACGCCTTCCAGCAGCGGGCGGGTGGCGTCGGTGGCAAGTTCAAGGCTGAGAGGGGCAATGCGGGTCATGATGATTCTCCGAGGATTTTAGCGCGACAGGCGCTGGGTACGGAGTTCATGCTAGTGATCTGGACTGGTCTATTGGGTGCAAATCGTCGACGATATGCGACAGATCGTCCAGAACTGTTCTCGGGAGCCTCCCCATGGATCGCTTGTCCACGTTGCTCACGCATTTCGGCGTCAATGCCGGCACCTTTCACAGCGGCACGTTTTGCGGCACCTCGGCGTTCGATGGCAGCCAGTCGTGCGGTCATCTGCACCTGCTGCAGGCCGGCGAGGTTTCCCTGAAACTGGCGGATGAGCGAGCGCTGGACATCACCGAGCCGACGCTGATCTTCTTTCCACGGCCCTATCGTCACCGCTTGTCCGCGACGCAAGCCTCGGCCACCCAGTTGGTCTGCGCCTCGCTGAACTTCGACGGCGGCTCGGGCAATGCCCTGGCCGCCGCGTTGCCGGATTACATGGTGCTGAAACTTGATGAGATCCCGGCCCTGGCCAGCACCCTTGAGTGGCTGTTCAAGGAGGCTTTCGACGGCACCTGCGGCCGTGAAGCGGTCATGGACCGCCTGTTCGAGCTGCTGGTGATTCTGTTGCTGCGGCACATGCTGAGCAGCCGCAATCAACAGCCGGGGATGATGGCCGGTCTCGCCGACTCACGGCTGGCACGTCCCCTGAACCTCATGCACGAAGCGCCCGGCAAAGCCTGGAGCGTGGCGGAACTGTCGGTGGCGGCCAACATGTCGCGGGCCAGTTTCGCCGAGCATTTCCGGCGGGTGGTCGGGCAGACTCCGGTGGATTATCTGGTGAGCTGGCGCATCAGCCTGGCGCAGAAACGCTTGCGCGAAGGCAAGCCCATTGCCTTGATCGCCGAAGAGGTCGGTTACGAAAGCCCCTCGGCACTGGCCCGGGCGTTTCGGCGTAAAACCGGGGTGAGTCCACGGGAGTGGAGAGGGTAGCGCTGATGATCCAGTGCAAGCATGCCGATGAGCCTGTTGCCGCCGACGATGGGCGACGTGTCCTGGTCGATCGCCTGTGGCCACGCCATTGGCCCAAGGCCCCGGCGTCGCTGCATGCCTGGCTGCCCGACCTTGCTCCCTCGATTGATCTGCATGAGCGGTTCACGGCCGGCGAGCTGGATTTTGAGCAGTTCGCGACGGCGTATCGACAGGCACTGGCGGCTCATCCGACGCATTGGTGGGCACTGCTGCCGCTGGCCGAGACAGGCACGCTGACCCTGGTTTGCGCCGCCCAGGACCCGCTGCAAAATCATGCGCTCGTCCTCGCGCAATGGCTGGAGGAGGAACTTGATCGGTATGCGGGCTTCAGTTCGCCCGTGTGTTGGCGGGATGAGTTTCCGGATTATTGAGCGGTTATATGTGTGCCCTCTGATGTTTCGGTCTGGAAAGTCGGCGCCCTTGATTCCACACTTTGTTACCGCATACCCCAGCCGGGTGTGAAAACCTGCGTTGGTAACAATCTCCCAGGTGGCTTCACCCCTGCGCTCACTTGCCTGCCAAGCCCATCCCAGAGCGCTGTGCGCGCTTTCTCAAGCGGTCAATCCGAGAATTGGCCGGGTGATTGCATATGCTTGTCTGTACAAGTACTTGCGTGTGCATAAGACGCTACGCCGCGCAGTACTCGCGCTCTTGCGGCACACGTTCTTTCGATGGTCCTTGGGAATAAAACAATGAAAAAAACATTTCTCACCGTTTCTGCATTGGCTTTGTGTAGGGCTGCCGGTTCCGCGCCGGCCAAGGAGTACAAGGCGTTGCGTTTTGGCGATCTGAATCTCTACAGCGGCAAATAATGACCCTGCGCCCATCTGCGGATGGGCACTTTTTTGATTGATGTAGGGCTGCTCAATGCTAGAAATCCTATTGCAGAATCTCGGACTGTCAGGCTTCAGCCTCAAGGGCTTCGGCCCACTGTTGCTGGAAGGCTCCTGGATGACGGTCAAATTGTCCTTTCTGTCCTTGCTGGTCAGCGTTGGCCTGGGCCTGATCGGCGCCAGCGCCAAACTGTCAAACGTCAAACTGCTGCGGGTTCCGGCCCAGCTCTACACGACGCTGATTCGCGGCGTGCCGGACCTGGTGCTGATGCTGTTGATTTTCTACAGCCTGCAAACCTGGCTCACCAGCCTGACCGAAGCACTGGGCTGGGACTATATCGAAATCAACCCCTTTAGCGCCGGGGTCATTACCCTGGGCTTCATCTACGGGGCTTATTTCACCGAAACCTTCCGTGGCGCGATCCTCGCCGTGCCCCGCGGGCAGATGGAAGCCGCTACCGCCTACGGCCTGACCCGCGCCCAGCGCTTCCGCTTCGTGGTGTTCCCGCAAATGATGCGCTTTGCCCTGCCGGGCATCAGTAATAACTGGATGGTGATCCTCAAGGCCACCGCGCTGGTCTCGATCATTGGACTGGCCGATCTGGTCAAGGTGGCCCAGGACGCGGGCAAGAGCTCCTATCAGCTGTTCTTCTTCCTGATCCTGGCTGCCTTGATCTATCTGGTGATAACCACCGTTTCGAACTACGTCTTGCGCCGGATGGAAATCTTCTACGCTGCAGGTGCCCGGGAGGCCGTGCGATGATCGAGCTACTGCAGGAATACTGGCGTCCCTTCCTTTTCCAGGACGGCAGTCACATCACCGGGCTGGCCATGACGCTCTGGCTGCTCAGTGCCTCGATCTTCTTCGGCTTCGTGATGTCGATTCCGTTATCGATTGCCCGGGTCTCGACCAACGTCTGGGTGCGCTGGCCGGTGCAGTTCTACACCTACCTGTTTCGCGGTACGCCGCTGTATATCCAGTTGCTGATTTGCTACACCGGCATTTACAGCCTGGCCGCCGTGCGCGCTCAACCAGTCCTGGATGCGTTCTTTCGCGATGCGATGAACTGCACCATCCTGGCCTTCGCCCTGAACACCTGCGCCTACACCACGGAGATTTTCGCCGGGGCCATTCGCAGCATGAACCACGGTGAAGTCGAAGCGGCCAAGGCTTACGGCCTGACCGGCTGGAAGCTATATGCCTACGTGATCATGCCGTCGGCCCTGCGTCGCTCGTTGCCGTACTACAGCAACGAAGTGATTCTGATGCTGCACTCGACCACCGTGGCGTTCACCGCGACCATCCCGGACATTCTGAAAGTCGCTCGGGACGCCAACTCGGCGACCTTCCTGACCTTCCAGTCGTTCGGCATTGCCGCGTTGATCTACCTGGCAGTCACCTTCTCCCTGGTCGGCCTGTTCCGCCTGGCTGAACGCCGTTGGTTGTCTTTCCTCGGCCCGGCTCACTAATTCAGGATGCTTGTTCATGTACAAACTGACCGTTGAAAACCTGCACAAAAGTTATGGCAACCATGAAGTCCTCAAGGGCGTTTCGCTCAATGCCAGGACCGGCGATGTGATCAGCCTGATTGGCGCCAGTGGTTCGGGCAAGAGCACTTTTCTGCGTTGCATCAACTTCCTGGAAACGCCCAATGACGGCGCCATGAGCCTGGACAACCAGCCAATTCAAATGGTCCATGATCGCCACGGCATGCGCGTGGCCGACGCCAATGAACTGCAACGCATCCGCACTCGCCTGGCGATGGTGTTCCAGCACTTCAACCTGTGGAGCCACATGACCGTGCTGGAAAACATCACCATGGCCCCACGTCGGGTGCTGGGCGTCAGCAAAAAGGATGCAGAGGATCGCGCCCGGCGCTACCTGGACAAGGTCGGTTTGCCGGCGCGGGTTGCCGATCAATACCCGGCGTTTCTCTCGGGTGGTCAGCAGCAACGGGTCGCCATCGCGCGTGCCCTGAGCATGGAACCGGAGATCATGCTGTTCGACGAGCCGACTTCGGCCCTGGACCCGGAGCTGGTGGGAGAAGTCCTCAAGGTGATCCAGGGGCTGGCCGAAGAAGGCCGCACCATGATCATGGTGACCCACGAAATGAGCTTTGCGCGCAAAGTGTCGAACCAGGTGCTGTTCCTGCACCAGGGGCGGGTCGAAGAGCAGGGTGCGCCTGAGGACGTATTGGGTAACCCAAAAAGTGAGCGCCTGCAGCAATTCCTCAGCGGCAACCTGAAGTAACCGGAGCGCCTTCGAGCGATGGCAGGGTCGCTCGAAGGCGCTGGTTCAACCCTCAAAACGCCCTCGCTCAACCTGTCACCAAAGTCGACACATCCTTTGCGTTCCATCATTCTCGACGCCGTTCAACACTCATACCGCCACCACCTGACTTCAACTTGAGGCGCCTGGGAATCCAGCACATATACGGCCCAACCCCATGACCAAGATGACAAAACCAGAAGATCTACCCGGTGCCTTCCAGGCGGCCTGGAACGGCCACGACATGGTTGCTCTCGGCAGCCTGTTTGATCCAGACGCGACGTTCGTCAATCGTTTCGGACACTATGTGCGGAGCATTGAGGCGATTGTGGCGCTGCACGTTCCCATTCACGAAACGATCTATCGCGACTCTACGCTCCAGAACGAACTGATCGATGTCACGCCGATCGCCGACGGGGTGGCCGTCGTACATTTCTGGAGTCGCCTGGCCGCTGGCGCCGCCCATCCGGCCGGACCACATTTGGTCGATACGTTGATTCTTGCGGTGCTGACGAAGCAGGGCGAAACCTGGCGCATCAGAGCGCTTGAGAACGTGACCCTCACCAACCCGCGGACCGGTGAGGCAATCCTGCGTGATTAGCGTAGCGGGGGGCTCCCGGTTGGGCGCCTGTGTTGGTGGGTTACACAGCGAGCTGGCTGAGGGTCTTTAGCTGATATCATTCGGCAACTGTAAACCGAGTAGAAATCATGAATCGTCAAAAGAAACTAAAGCAGTTATTCAAGGCCAAGGCCAAAAAGGCGAGCGCCAAACTGGCACCGGTAAAAAAGAACAAATACATCAGTAAAGCCGACCGCTTGAAGCTGGCTGCCGAAGCCAGTGTCGACTCAAGCACTTCCTCTGAAAGCTGATCCCTATCGCTTGAGGCCCACCGGAAATTCCGGGTTTGATCGGGCTATGCAGTTCAATGGCAAGTGCCGCGAGGACGCGGCCTGACCATTCATTCACGCCGAAACTGCTTTGCGGTTCCGGCTCGCGTTTCCGCAACTGAGCAGGCATTAGCCGTAACGGTGCCTGCAGATCGGCCAATCAACGGGTTGTGCCTTGCAGGTCTTTGACCTGCTCCTCTCTGTGCCCACCGCTTCGCCCATTTCCGATCACTTTCTCCAACCTGTGCGCCAACAGCCACCAACGGCTGCGCTGGCACCTTCCCGATAATTTTTTCCGTCTCGTGTTGACAGCTCAATTCGTTCGATTCTAATCTGCATACAGCGCTGCACACATAGTGGCGCACATCGATGTAGATTTGTACCTTCCTGCCTACAAGAACGAAATATCGGAGAGGTCAAAATGGCTCGGTTCCTTCCTCGCACCATCCGCAACATGCTCGTTTGTGCATCCGCTATCGGCGCGCTGCTCACCCAGGTCCCGGCCCAGGCGGCTGACGTTTCACTGTGGAAAGACATACAGAAAGCCGGTGTCCTGCGCTGCGGGGCCGCGGTTGCCGCGCCTTACGTGATGCGCGATGCGCGTTCCGGCGAATACAGCGGCTACTTCGTGGACCTGTGCCGTGACTTTGGCGAGAGGGTGCTGAAGGTCAAAGTCGAGTTCGTCGACACCAACTGGGACAACCTCGTGGCGGGGTTGCAAGGGGGCAAGTGGGACATGGCCATGGCGCTCAACCAGACGCCTGAGCGCGCACTGGCGGTGAGTTTTTCAGTGCCGGCCACGGACTATCAGGTCTCGCTGCTGATCAACAAGGACAACCCGAAGCTGGCCAGTGCCGGCAACACCATCGGCGACTTCGACAAACCTGATGTGACCTTTGCCGTGATGTCCGGCACCGCTCAGGACAAGGCCATTTCGGCGGTGATCAAGCAGGGCAAGATCATGCGCCTGCCGGGGATGGATGAAGTGCGCATGGCGGTGATGTCCAAGCGTGCCGACGTGCTGGTCGATGCCAGCGACACTAACCACCTCTTCGCCGTGGCCAACCCTGGCTGGACCAAGGAAGTGCTGCCCAAACCGGCACTGGCCAAACAAGGCGTGGCGTTTGGTGTGCGCCGGGATGTGAGCGCTGCCGATTTGCAGACGCTGAACATCTACCTGGCCCAGCGCCGCGAGACCGGTGAAATCGACGCCTTGGTCGACAAGGCTTCGCAACTGGCCAACGCTGACAAAACCCCTCAGTAAATCC
This sequence comes from Pseudomonas moorei, assembly GCF_008801475.1. Classification (GTDB taxonomy): domain Bacteria; phylum Pseudomonadota; class Gammaproteobacteria; order Pseudomonadales; family Pseudomonadaceae; genus Aquipseudomonas; species Aquipseudomonas moorei. Next base: position 131,567 of record NZ_VZPP01000007.1, read on the forward strand.
CGCCGATGGCGAGCGCGCAGCGGGCTGCGCGTTCCCGGAGAACGTCCGATGAAAGCTTCCAATCTGGCGGCGGTGCCGTCACGGCCTCTGCACGCCTGCGAAACGAAGAGCAGCGAGTTCATCCAGCTGCGCGATGTCTACAAGTCCTACGGCGAAAACCTGGTGGTCATGGATCACCTGGACCTGGATATGCGGGCCGACGATCGCCTGGTGATCATTGGTCCAAGCGGCAGCGGCAAAAGCTCTTTGCTGCGCGTCATGATGGGGCTTGAAAGCATTCAAGGCGGGACCATCCGCTTTCAGGGCAAGCCTTACATCGACGGCAATGCCCGGGGCAAAGGCAAGCCGATGGACTGCTCGCTGCAAACCCAGGTGGGCATGGTGTTCCAGCACTACACCTTGTTTCCGCACCTGTCGGTGTTGGGCAATCTGATTCTGGCGCCGATGAAGGTGCATGGCCTGTCCCGGACCCAGGCCACCGAAAAGGCCCGGGCGTTGCTGGCGCGGCTCGGCCTGGAAAGCAAGCTCAACGTCTATCCCAGCCAGTTGTCCGGCGGCCAGAAGCAGCGCGTAGCGATCGCCCGGGCGCTGATGCTGGAACCCAAGCTGATGCTGTTCGACGAAGTCACCTCGGCGCTTGACCCCGAAATGGTCATCGAAGTGCAGAACGTCATGCTGCAACTGGCCGAACAGAAGATGGCGATGATCATCGTCACCCACGACATGCACTTCGCCCGCCATATCGCCACCCGCGTGGTGTTTTGCGCCAACGGCAAGGTGGTCGAGCAAGGCCATCCCGACCAGTTGTTCACTCAGCCCAGGGAACCGCGCACCCGCGAGTTCCTGGAAAAAGTGCTGCACCTGGATTGAGGAGCCTGATCATGAATTATCAATTCGATTTCAACTTTCTCCAGGGCAATGTCGGCCTGCTGTGGGACGGGCTCAAAGTCACCCTGCAACTGGCGCTGGTGTCGAACATCGTCGGCCTGGTGCTCGGTTTCGGCCTGTGTCTGCTGACCTTGAGTCGCTGGTTTTTCCTGCGCTGGCCGGCGCAGATGTTCATCGAGTTCTTCCGTTGCACGCCGGTTCTGTTGCAGATCGTCTGGTTTTTCTATTGCGTGCCGATGCTGTTCAACGTGTTCATCGACCCAATCACCATGGGCGTGCTCGCCCTGGGGCTGAACCTCACCGCATTCAACGCCGAAGCCTATCGGGCCGGCGTGCAGGCGGTGCCCCATGAACACCTCGATGCCAGCGTGGCCCTGGGCCTGCGCCCCTGGCAACGCACGCTCTACGTGATTCTCCCGCAGGCGCTGCGCACCGCCATTCCGGTGTTGATGACCAATGGCATCTCGATTCTTCAGCAAAGTGCACTGGTGGCGATCGTCGCGGTGGGCGACCTGATGTACGTCGGCAAAAGCATCGCCACCGAAGCCTACCGCCCGCTGGAAACCTATTCGCTGATCGCGCTCATCTACTTCGCGCTGTCGTTGCCCATCGCTCAGTTCGTGCAATGGCTGGAACGCCGTCAGGACACCGCGCTCGCGCGCTGAGGAGGTCGTCATGAATCTTGATTTCACTGTGGTGTTTTCGTATTGGCAGGCCTTGCTGCAAGGGCTCGCGTTGACCCTGGTGTTCACCGTCGGGTGCGCAATCATGGGCAGCCTGTGCGGGTTTCTGCTGAGCCTGTTGCGGGCCTCGCGCCGTCGCTGGTTGAGTGTTCCGGCCGGCCTGTATGTGGAGTTGTTCCGCGGCACGCCACTGCTGATCCAGCTGTTCTGGGTGTTTTTCTGTTTTCCGGTGGTGTTCGGGATCGACATCGCGCCCTACGTGTCGGTGTTGCTGGCACTGACCCTGTACATGACCGCGATCACCAGCGAGACCTTCCGGGGCGCACTCAAGTCGATACCCGGCGAACAGCATGACGCCTGCGTCGCACTGGGCCTGGCCTCGTGGAATAAAACGGTTTTCGTGGTGTTCCCCCAGGCTTTGCTGCGAGGCATTCCGCCGCTGCTTTCCAACGTGGTTTCACTGTTCAAGGAAAGTGCGCTGATTTCCTCGGTGGGCATCGCCGACCTGATGTTCGTCGGCCAGAACATCTCCAACAGCACGGCCCGGCCGGTCGAGTTCCTCTCGGCGGTGGCGGTCATCTATTTCCTCGTAGCGTTCCCGTTGACCCGGCTGGTCGGCGTGGTCGAGACGCGGATGCTGCGTCGTTATGCGTACTAACCCCAACCCTCGTACTCAAATCCGTGGAGTGTCTGCAATGACTCAACTCAAAGGCATCCTGCCTGCTCTGGTCACACCGTTCGACAAGGCTGGCAACGTCAATTACGACATGCTGGGCAACATCATCGAGTTTCAACTCAAGGCGGGCGTCACCGGTTTCGTGCCGCTGGGTTCCACCGGTGAGTACTACGCACTGACCAATCAGGAGCGGCGGCAGATTCTGGCCACCGTGCGCGAAGTGGTGGGGGACCGTGGGGTGTTGATCGCCGGTGCCAACGGCGCCTGCACCCGCGAGGTGATCGAGCAGGTGAAGCAGACCCGCGACGCCGGCTACACCAACCTGCTGATCGCGCCGCCTTACTACGCACTGCCGTCCCAGGACGAGCTGATCGGTCACTACCAGGCGATTCTCGACGCTGCACCGGACATCAATGTGGTGCTGTACAACTACCCGGTGCGGACCAACGTCGAAGTCGGCTTTACCGTGCTGGACGCTTTCAAGGACAACGACCGTGTGATCGCGATCAAGGAAAGCAGCGGAAACCTGCTGCGTGCGATTGAGATCGGCAACACCTACAAAGACAACTATCAACTGTCGTGCGGTTCCGACGACCAGGCGCTGGACTTCTTCCTGTGGGGCGCCAGCAGCTGGATCTGTGGCCCGGCCAACTGCCTGACGCAGCAGGTCTGTGATTTTTACAACAAATATACGAGTGGCGACCTGACCGGCGCCCAAGACATCGTCCGCTCGCTGTTCCCGGTACTGGCGGACATGGAGTCGGGCAAGTTCATCCAGAAGGTCAAGTACGGCTGTGAGCTGGCAGGTTTCGATGCCGGCGCCGCGCGCATGCCGCTGCAACCACTGACCAGCGACGAGAAGGCCAGTTTCCGCAAGGCTTTCGAAGTGGCCCAGGGTTAATGGCACTGGCCGCATCGGTCGCCACGTCCGGCCGATGCGGCACGACGGAGTGAATGAGATGACCCGACACGTTTTCAACAGTATCGAAGGCCATACCGAAGGCATGCCCGTACGCATGGTGATCGCCGGAGCGCCGGCCCTCAAAGGCAGGACCATGAGCGAGCGACGGGAACACTTCATGGCCGATTTCGACTGGATTCGCCGTAGCCTGATGCTTGAACCGCGCGGTCACTCGCACATGTCGGGCACGATTTTCTACCCGCCGCTGCGTGCCGACAGCGACTTCAGCCTGTTGTTCATCGAGACGTCCGGCTGTTTGCCCATGTGCGGTCACGCCACGCTGGGCTCGATTACCTTTGCCCTGGAGGCCGGTCTGATCGAGCCGAAAGTCCCGGGCACGGTGGTGGTGGATGTGCCGGCGGGGCAGATCCATGCGACTTATGTACGCGACGGCGACAAGGTCAGCGCGGTGCGTTTCACCAACGTTCCATCGTTCTTGCTGCACCGTGATCTGCTTCTCGACTTCCCGCCCCTGGGGTTGCTGAAGGTCGACATTGCCTATGGCGGTAACTTCTACCCGATTATCGAGGTGCAACCCAACTTTCCGGGCTGCGAGCATTTCAGCCCGCAGCAACTGCTGGAATGGGGCAGGGAGATGCAGGATCTGGTCAACCGGACAATTGACGTGGTTCATCCGGAAAACCCGGCCATCAGGGGCGTCAAGCACTGCATGTGGACCGGCGCGCCGTTGTCCGCACAATCCCAGGGCCGGGCCGTGGTGATTGCCGGGGCGAGCCTGATCGATCGTTCGCCCTGCGGCACCGGCAGTTCGGCCCGGGTCGCCCAGCGTTTTGCCCGTGGCTGGCTGGCTGAAGAGGGTGCCTATCGTCATGAAAGCCTGATCGGCAGTTTTTTCGTCGGCCGCGTGGCCCGGGCCCTGCAATTGGAAGACGGCACTGCCGCGATTCGCCCCAGCATTGAAGGAAGGGCATGGATCACCGGGCGTGCCGAGTTTATTGTCGACGACACCCAACCCTGGTGGGACGGCTTCAGTCTGGAAGATTATGCCGCTCCAGCCTCTGCTCAAGGGACTTCCCTATGACACCTGCACAGCCCGTTGCACAAGCACCCTTTCCCGCAGAGAAAGCTGTGGTGGTCGGCGGTGGCATCGTCGGCGTCTGTTGTGCCCTTTACCTGCAACGCGAAGGCTATGCCGTGACGCTGATCGACCCGGCTGCGGCGGGCGACAGCACCGCCAAATGGAGTTGCGGGCAAATGGCGGTCAGCGAAGTGATTCCGCTGTCCAAGCCCGGCATCCTGAAAAAAATCCCCGGCTGGCTGCTCGACCAGAAGGGACCGCTGGCGCTCAGGCCCGGCGCCTTGCCCGGTATCTTGCCGTGGTTCCTGCGCTTTCTGGCCTGTGCCCGGCATTCGAAGATTGTCGAGATCGCCGAAGACATGGCGACCCTGACGCATCAGGTCTACGAGGACTATGCGCCTTTGCTGGCGGCATGCCCGGACAAGACCCTGATGGGGCAACGGCCGATCATCGAAGTGTTCGATACACCGGCAGGCCTGGAACATGAGCGTGAGCATCTGGCGTTGCGCCAGGCACTGGGTTTCAAATCCGAAGTGCTGGACGCGGCGGCCATCTCCGATCTCGAGCCGTCGTTGGCCGGCAGGTTCAGCCATGGCCTGCTGTTTTCAGACTGGCGCGCGGTCAGCGATACCAAAGGCTTTATTGCCGCATTGACACAGAGCTTTCTCGATCAGGGCGGCGTCCGCGTGCGTGGCCAGGTCAAGCGCATCGATGAAGTGGCTGACCGAGCCAGTGGCGTCACCCTCGCCGATGGCCAGCGCTATGCGGCCGATCAGGTGGTGATCGCCGCTGGCACGGGCTCGCGACAGTTTTTCGAGCAGATCGGTGCGCAGGTGCCGCTGGCCGGCATCGCCGGCTATCAGGTGTTGTTGCCCACCCCCGGCGTGGAGATTCGCCATTCGGTGATTTATGCCGATGGCGGGTTCTGCTTCAGCCCGATGTCCCGTGGTTTGCAGATTGGCGGCACCATCGAATTCGCCGGCCCGAACGCCGAGCCGAATTTCAAGCGCGCCGACATCATTCTCGAGAAAGCCCGAAAAATTCTTCCCCGGTTGCAACTGGACAAGGTCGAGTACGGTGTCGGCTATCGCCCGTTTCTGCCCGACACCAAGCCGGTCATTGATCGCAGCAGCCGGCTGTCGAACGTGTTCCTGGCGTTCGGCCACGGCCAGCTCGGCCTGACGCTGGGTGCAACCACGGGACGACTCATCACTGACCTGGTTGTCGGGCGAAAGCCGGCCCAGGACCTGACCCCTTTCAGCGCCCAGCGCTTTGCCCTTGTTGGAGGCCATGCATGAAATCCTTTGACCAGCTCTATATCGACGGCCAGTGGGTTCGCCCCAAAAATGGCGGCACCTTTGACACGATTGATCCGAGCGATGAGTCGGTGATCACTCAAGTCGCGGCGGCCACCGCAGAAGACATCGACCTGGCCGTCAGCGCCGCACGCCGGGCATTTGATGACGGTCCCTGGCCACAAATGACCGGGGCCGAGCGCGCGACGATTCTGCGGGCCATCGCCAACGGCATCCGCCAGCGCCAGGACGAACTGGCCGGGCTTGAGGTGCGCGACAACGGCAAGCCGTTGCCCGAAGCCCAGTGGGACATTGCCGATACCGCGGGCTGCTTTGACTTTTATGCTGATCTGGCCGAAGGCCTGGACGGTCGTCGTGAGCAGCACATTGCGCTGGCCGATGAGCGCTTCACTTCCATTGCACGCAAGGAGCCGGTGGGCGTTGCCGGGGCGATCATTCCCTGGAACTTCCCGATGCTGATGGCCGCCTGGAAAGTTGCACCGGCACTGGCCGCTGGCTGCTGCATGGTGCTCAAGCCGTCGGAACTCACGCCGCTGACCGCCCTGGTTCTGGCGGACATCGCCCATCAGGCCGGCTTGCCTGCCGGTGTACTCAACGTGGTCACCGGCCTCGGCCCGGATGCCGGCGCCCCCCTGAGCGAGCATCCCGGTATCGACAAGCTGGCCTTTACCGGCAGCGTGCCAACCGGAACGCGGATCATGCAGGCCGCCGCCCGCGACATCAAAAACATCAGCCTGGAACTGGGGGGCAAGTCGCCGTTCATCATCTTCGACGACAGCGATATCGAAGCCGCAGTCGAATGGATCATGTTCGGCATTTTCTGGAACCAGGGGCAGGTGTGTTCGGCGACTTCAAGGGTGCTGGTCCAGCGCGAACTTTACGAACCACTGCTCAAGCGTCTGGTGGAGCAGACCCGGCGCGTGAGCATCGGCAACGGTATGGATGACGGTGTGCTGCTTGGCCCGTTGGTCAGTCGTGGCCAGTACGACAAGGTCCTGGCGGCCATCGCCCGTGGCCGGGAGGAGGGCGCGACGCTGCTCACCGGCGGTACGCGTCCGGCCCATTGCGAGAAAGGCTACTTCCTGACACCGGCGATTTTTGCCGACGTGCCGCAGGACAGCTGGATCTGGAAAGAAGAAATCTTCGGCCCGGTGGTGTGTGTACGACCTTTCGATGACGAAGCCGATGCCGTGCGCAGCGCCAACGACTCGCGCTTCGGCCTCGCGGCTGCCGTGATGTCCCGGGACAGTGCCCGTGCCGAACGCGTCGCCCGCCGGCTGCGCGCGGGCATCGTCTGGGTCAATTGCTCCCAACCGACCTTCACCGAGGCCCCTTGGGGCGGCTACAAGCAAAGCGGTATCGGGCGTGAGCTGGGTGAGTGGGGCTTGAACAATTACCTGGAAACCAAGCAGATCACCCGCTACGACAGCGAGCAGCCCTGGGGCTGGTACATCAAGTAAAGGACCCGGACATGCGCTGGAAAAAGACGCTGCAAATGGCTGATGTGCATTGTGAAGGCGAGATTGGCAAGGTCATCACCGGCGGAGTCATCGATATCCCCGGCAAGACCCTGCTCGACAAGATGAACTACATCAACGACGTCGACGACAGCCTGCGGCGCCTGGTGATGCTGGAGCCGCGCGGTTGCCTGCAGATGTCGGTGAACCTGCTGTTGCCGCCGACCCGGCCCGAAGCCCAGGCCGGGTTCATCGTGCTGCAGGCGGACAAGGCTCACCCCATGTCCGGCAGCAACTGTATTTGTGTGGTCACCGCCTTGCTGGAGTTGGGGATGCTGGAGATGGTCGAGCCCGTGACCACGGTGGTGCTGGACACCCCGGCGGGCCTGGTGACCGCCCGTGCCCGCTGCGCGGACGGGCGGTGTCAGAGCGTTTCGCTGGACATGGTGCCGTCCTTTGTCGAGCAACTGGATGTGCCGATCGAGACCGCGGATTTTGGTGTGATCAAGGCCGACATTGCCTTCGGTGGTGTCTATTACGCGCTGGTGGACGTTGACCAGATCGGCCTCACGATTGCCCCCGAGAACGCCCGTGAACTGGCTACTCAAGGCGTGCGTCTCAAAGGCCTGATCAATCGGCAGGTCAAGGTGCGCCACCCGTTGTTCAAGGCACTCGACGACGTGGCTTATGTGATGTTCCGCCATCGCGTGGACTCGCATACCTACCAGACCTGTACCACGCTGCCGCCGGGGCGGGTCGACCGCTCGCCCTGCGGCACGGGCAGTTCGGCGAACCTGGCGACCCTGAGCGCCCGCAACCTGGTCGAAGTGGGGGATACACTCACCTCGCGTTCGACCATTGGCGGCGAATTTCAGGTCGAGCTGCTGGGGCTGACGAACGTGGGCGGAAAACCGGCGGTGTTGCCCAGAGTCACCGGGCGGGCTTGGATCTATGGGCTGCACCAGATCGGCGTCGATCCGGACGACCCGTTGGCGGCCGGTTTTATGCTGAGTGATACCTGGGGTGAGGGTTTCTAACTCTCCCCTGGCAAATGTTAAAGTGGCGGGCTGGCCGGATGACTGGCCTGCATTGTCGAGAGCATGACCCTATGAGCAAAGAAACGACTGAAGCGACCAGTGGTGCCAAACGCCATGGCGGTCGCTACATCTACGAAGAATTGCGCAAGCAGATCCTGACGCTGAAGCTCAAGCCGGGCGTGCCGCTGGACGAAGTGTCCCTGGCCGCTCAGTTCGGTCTGTCCCGCTCGCCAGTGCGTGATGCGCTTGCCCGTCTGATCAGCGAAGGCCTGGTCACCATCCTGCCGAACCGCACGCTGTTGGTGACCCCCTTCGAAATCGAAGAATTCCCCAACTACATTTCCGCCCTGGACCTGATCCAGCGCGCGGTGACCCGCCTCGCGGCGCAGCACCGAACCGATGAAGACCTGGTGCGTATCCGTGCCGCCGACGCGGCCTATCTGGACGCCGTCAGTGCCGGGGATTTCCAGGCAATGTCTGAAACCAACAAGGCATTGCACATGGCGATTGCCGAGGCCGGAAAGAATCCGTACTTCATCAGTTACTACGAGAAGCTGTTGGGCGAAGGTCAGCGCCTGCTGCACCTGCACTTCGACTACATCGTCAGTACGGCCACCAGCTCAACCTCTCTCGGCCGCGACCACGATGAAATCGTCGACGCCATAGAGGCGCGTGATCCTGACGAAGCAGAGAAGGCCGCGCACGAACATACGATGCTGTTCCGACGACGCTTCCTGGCGTACCTGCAACAGAACCTGACCGAGAAGATGTCGGTGGGGTGAGATCAACGGGAAGGGCTATTTGATCTGCACAATGACCGGCCCTTCCGTCACGATCGGCGGGTTCGCCCGGATATTCGAGGCGTTTTTCTGAATCCAGTCACGCGCGACTTTCAGGCTTGCATCGGTGCTGGCCTTGTCCGTGCAAACGGTCACCGCGGTACCGCCATCACCGGTATTGAGCAGTGTGTAACTGACGAGGCCAGGCACTGTCCGAAGGGTCGCTTCGACGTCGGCGCTGCGCTCTTCCAAAAGCTCGAAAAGCTGCTTTGCTCCAGTGCCCAAGTAGGTTCTTATCACCGCGTACATAGTGGTCTCCCGGGGCTACTGCGTTGACGCCAATCCAGATCCGCTCGTAGCCGCTGTCACTCAAGATTGAGTTCGTCCTGATGTATACAGCTTAGCCAAACGCCGGCGACGAGCTAAATGCGACGACCATCGGCCAGTTTTGAGCTATTGCAGACGGTCGGATTGCACGCAGATTGTTCGGTGCCGTCGCCCTAGCGACGATAGTAGCGGTGATCCTCCTCGTAACGGTGCCGCATGGCCCGGTCCTCGTGGCGCTCCCAATCACGACGGCGTTCAGCTTCCCGACGGGCTTGCTCTCTGCGCCAATTCTCTCTGCGCCATTCGTCTCGGCGCCAATCGTCTCTATGATCGTACCAGCGGCCGTCATGCCAGTATCGGTCGTCATGGGCAAGCAATGGCCCCGGCTGCTTGCCGGCCATACTGGCCAAGGTCGGCCAAGGGGTGTCGGCGGCCTGGACAGGTGCCTGAACGTCGGCAACTTCAGGTGCGAAAACAGGGGTTGAGGACTTCATTTGTGTGGCGGATGCCGAGCTCACTGCCGCGAACGCGAACAGGCCGAAGAGCACCCTCCGTGGGACATGGAATTTCATGAGCGAAGACAACCTCTGATTGGCAATGGGACGCGTGGCCATCTGACCGCGGGAAGCCTGCGAGGGGGCGTGCTTACCGAGCGAATGTGCCTATCCACATAGACCGATAAACAGGGAAAAGTTCTAGAGACCCGTTGCTAAATAGCCAACAGTTTAAACTGTAGGGGGGTTAAAAAAGGGGACTGGTTGCGACGGCTGTTGCAGCAGGAACTTCAGGGTATTGGCCTGGTCAATAGCGGCCCTGTATCGGAAATGCCCGGCAGCGCTTTGGTCTTTTTACGGCAGTGCCGTCCGAGTTCAGTCGAGTCCGCCCCCTGATGCCAACCAAGAGTTTTCTGCCGGGCCTCATTCTGGTGTTCTGCGCCGTCGCGTCGTTTTGTTCTGTGGCTGCCGAGCGAAGAGTGCCCGCGCAGAGCAACAGCGCCTCAACCACCCTGATCGAAACAGCCTCGCGGCAGTATGGAAATGGCCAGCTGGACCAGGCCGCCGCGACGCTGGAGCGTGCCCTGCATATCCAGCCGAACAATCCCGCGACGCTGCATTACCTCGGTGTGTTACGCCTTCAGCAGGGGCAGTACCAGCAGGCTGAAACCCTGGCGGCGCGCTCGAACATGCGGGTTGGTCGCAACATTGAGTTGCGCAACCGCAACTTCCAATTGATCCAGGCGGCGCAGCGGGCCCAGTCTTCAAGTCCCCCACCCAATGCCAAAGAGAACCAGGTCGCCATACAGAAGGGGCTTGAAGGGGAGGTCCAAAGGCGCCGCGAAGCCGAAATGGCGATGATTGAGCAATCCACTCCTGACACGGGGCGCGATGCTGCCAACGTCGCTGGTGCAGAGGCGGTTCGGTTTTCGGATGCACCGACGGCTGGAACATTGCAAATGGCTAATGTCGAGCCAGAGCGTGCTGACGCCGACGTTGAGATTCCCCGCGGCCATATGCCGCCCCCGGGCAAATGCCGAATTTGGTTTCCCGATCGTCCGCCGGGACATCAGCCCCGACCCGGTAAATGCAAGAAGCTGCGGTATCGGGTTCCCTCAGGGGCTTACCTGGTGCACGGTTGAATTTCTGAGTGCCCTGTTTGGCGTCGAGATGCTGGGGCAGAGTCGGGACCATGGGGTACAGGCACTGGCACTCGGTGGTGCCGGGTTGATGCTCGCGGTGTTGGCCTGGCGACATATGCGGCGCAGGGAGCAACCGTTACTGGCGCTGGACGTTTTGGCCATCCGTACCTTCAGCGCCTGCCTGTGTGGCGGGTCGATTTTTCGGATCGCCATCAGCACCTTGCCGTTTCTGCTGCCGCTGATGTTTCAACTGGCTTTCGGTCTTTCCGCGCTGGATTCGGGGGTGCTGGTATTGGCTGTCTTCGCCGGCAACCTGGCCATGAAACCGTTCACCACGCGGGTGATGGAACGATGGGGATTTCGCCCCGTACTGCTGATCAACGGCTTACTCGGCGTACTGGCGATAGCGGCCTGTGCGTTGCTGGATGAGCGCATGAGTTGGGCGCTGGTGCTGTTCATTCTGTTCGTCGATGGCCTGTCACGATCCATGCAGTTCACCGCGTTCAACACCTTGGGTTTTGCCGATGTGCCCAACGCGCAGATGAGCGATGCATCGTCCTTGTTCAGCATGTTTTTCCAACTGAGCATGGCGATGGGTGTGGCAACGGGGGCGTTGCTGCTACGGCTGTCCATGAGCATTCATGGCCATGCCGAACAGGCGCAGACGGTGGACTTTCAGCTGACGTTTCTGTGCGTGGCCGTGATTGCGGCGATTGCTTTGCTGGACAACCTGCGATTGCCACCGAAGGCCGGCGAGTCCGTGTTGCAGCGAGCCTGGCAGGGCAGGGCCTCTCCAGGCGCAGATGGCCTCCCGGCAAAGGGGAGGCCGTCTCGATAGTGCCTGCGACGTCAGAAGTCGAAGAACACGGTTTCCGCTTCACCTTGAACGTGAATGTCGAACCGGTAGGCCAATTTCCCGTCAACCGTGCAGCGCCGGGCAATCAGGGATTCGCGCCGATGGGGTTGTTCGATCAGATTCAACACGGGGTCCACGGCATTCGCCTGGGGTTCGTCGTCGAAATACAGTCGGGTCTGCAAGTGGATGTTGATGCCCCGGGCAAACAGCGACACGTTGACATGCGCGGCCATGGCAACGCCCGCGGCGTTTTTCACCACGCCCGGCTTCACGGTGTTGATCGTCCATTCACCGACATCAGTCGTGGCGGTGCGGCCAAAACAGTTGAACGGTTTTTCCAGGTCGTAGCCGCTGTCGTAGACGCCATCGTGATTGGCTTGCCAGAACTCCAGAAACGCGTCGCGAATCAAGTGGCCGTTGCCGTCATACACGTGGCCCAGCAACACAATGTGCTCACCAGGCGCGCCAGGCTTGGCCATCTGGTTCCAGATTTCCTGTTCGCGCGGCGGATTGCCGGCAGCTTCCAGTGCCAGGCCGATATGCACATAGGGGCCGGCCGTTTGCGACGGGGTTTCAGGCAGAAGTTGAACGGGCATGCGCAGGCCTCCTCAGCAGTTTTCGAAGTGGGTCTTGCGCTGGCCGCGCAGGACGATGTCAAAACGATAAGCCAGGCAATCCATCGGATTGGCCATGCTCATATCCAGTCTGGCGATCAGGCTTTGCACCGCTTCCTGGTTCGAGATCGACTTGACGATCGGGCACATGGGGATCAGCGGATCACCTTCGAAATACAGCTGGGTAATCAAGCGTGTCGCAATGGACGGGCCACTGATGGAGACATGGATATGGGCCGGGCGCCAATCGTTGGGGCCGTTGCGCCAAGGGTAGGGACCGGGCTTGACGGTACGGAAGCTGTAGTTGCCATCGCGGTCGGTCAGTGCGCGGCCGACACCGCCGAAATTCGGGTCGAGCGGGGCCAGATAGCTGTCCTTCTTGTGCCGGTAACGGCCACCGGCGTTGGCTTGCCACATCTCCACCAGGGTATGGGGAATCGGCTTGCCGTGCTGATCACACACGCGACCGGCGACAATGATGCGTTCGCCGATCGGCAGGCCACCGTGATTGAAGTTCAACAGCAGATCGTTATCGTGCTGACCCATCTTCAGGTGGGAAAAGTCCGGGCCGCTGGTTTCGGACAGGGATTGGGGAATGCTCACCAGTGCCTGGCGCGGGGAGCGCAGGATCGACGTCTTGTAGTCGGGGGTCAGGGCTTTTGGATGCCAGTTACGGTCACGAATGACGAAGCGGCTGTCGTGCGCATCAGACATGTCGTTTTTCCTGTTGTTATGGTTGGACGGAGGCGGGCACTGCGTTGGCAGCGACACGTGACCCCAGTTTCCTCCTGCGCGACCGGATGCAAAACTGAAAAAAACGACCCTATCCATATCCAGATGGTTATGGATATTGTCCTTCGCGATATTCCTGCCCGATCTCGCGCAGGGCTTCCACGCACCACTGCGCCGCTGGCGTCACCGGCAATGCAGGATTGCTGCACACCCCCACCGAACCGCCGGGTTCGCGCATCCCCAGGTCCAGCTCCACCAACTCACCTTGCCTCAAGTCCTGCCTGACAGCGTCATAGGGCGCCACCCAGATGGCCTGACTGCATTGCACGTAGCGCCGACTCAGGGCGATCGACAGGGTTTCCAGGCGTTGGCGTGATGGCGTTATCCCGTGCTGTACAAACAGGCTGTCGGCGAATTTGCGGATCGTCGTCCCCGCCGACGGCAAGACTAGCGGATAGTCCTCGAGGTTTTTATGCCCCTGCGGATCGCAGAGGGCCGGGTGGCCAGCGCGCACCACCAGGGTCATCGACTCGCTGTAGAGGTGCTCGAACGTCAGACCGGAGATCAACGGGCTATCGGTCATCCGACCGACCACCAGGTCCAGTTCGCCGACCCGCAGTTGCGACAGCAGATAAGCGCTGGGCCCGGTCATGACACTGACCACCAGGGCAGGGTGTCGGTCATGCAGGCGGCGAACCACTTCAGGAACCAGCAGGCTTTCGACGGTGGACAGCACACCAAGCTGCACGGTAACCGGTTCATGCACGCCGGAGCGCAGACTGTTGACCCCTTCGCGCAGCGATTGCACGCTCGGCCCGGCGTAGCGCAGGAAGGCGGCACCGGCCTCGGTCAGCGTCGAACCCTTTTTGCCCCGTTCAAACAGGGTGGCCTCCAGCAGGGTTTCCAGTTCCTTGAGGGTCTTGGAAAGCGCCGGCTGGCTGATCGCCAACTTGTCGGCGGCACGTGCCAGGCTGCCCTGGCGCGCCACTTCGAGAAAGCACACCAGATGACGGAATTTGATTCGGGTATCGATGTTCAATCAGGTGTTCTGCCTTGGTGGTGTGGCAAGCACTCTTGCGGGTGCCTGCTGCTGATGATAGGCGGTTATCGGCCGACGTTCAGTAGTTCGAAGCCAGGGATCAGCCTTCCCAGTTTGACGGCCTGGCGATACAGCACCTGCATGAGTTGGGTGGCCGATTCGGAAAGCGGTTCGAACCGTGAGTAGACAAAGCTTATTTCAAACTCAATCGCCTCATCCAAGGGGACGACCGTCAGGCCGCTGTCCTGGGCCACGAATTCATCGATGATGGTCAACCCCATGCCTTGCTTGACCAGGGCCACCGCTTCGTTGGCATTGGTGAAATTCAGCATGGAGCGTAGGTTCAGGCTCTGGCGTTCGATCTCCTCGGCCAGCAGTCGGCCAAAAGGCATGTCGGGGCGAAACAGCAACAACGGCTGATCGACCAGGTCGTGTAGCGACAAGGAAGGTCGCTGGGCAAAAGGGTGATCAGCCGGCATCACGCAGACCATGCGTGCACGCATGAAAGCCTGTGAGTGCAGATGGTCATGGATCAGCGGCAGTGCCGAGATCGCCAGGTCGACTTTCTTCGAAAGGATTTGATTGGGCATATCGCCCATCAGCGTTGTTTGCCATTCGATATTCAGCGATGGCAGTTCTCGCTTGAGCTGGGCCAGGGCGAACGGGATGACCACCGTCGACAGTGAAGCGCTGCAGCAGATGCGCAACTGTCGATTGGGGCCGCTGGCCAGGGCCAGCGCACAGTCGTTGACGGCCAGCGCGGCCTGGTAAACCCGCTCGACTTCCCGGTAAAGGATCACGGCTTCGGCCGTGGGCACCAGGCGATTATTGATGCGCTGAAACAAGCGGTAGACCAGCCGGCTCTCGATATAAGCGATCAGCTTGCTGACTGCAGGCTGCGACACGTAGAGCATTTTTGCTGCTCCGCTGATCGAGCCCGTCAGCATCACCGCCCGGAACACTTCCATGTGCCGCAGCTTGAACACCATCGTGTTGGCGTAGGGGGCTTCGCCGTTGGGCATGGGTCATTAACCTTTGGTTATTGTTCGAGCGATCTCTGTATGAGCGCTGTTAGCGGCCGGGTCGTATCTTCACTGCAACTGCATCGCCCAGCGCGGCGAACAATAACAAAGATCAGTTAGCAAGCGCAGTGACGCTTGGCGGGAGCAGCCTTGAGCATCTACGACGAACCCAAGATCGATTGCCATAACCATTTGTTTGACCCGGCGCGGTTTGCCTATCGCGCCGACACAATCTACGCACCCGCCGGGCAGGAAGTCGCGCCCCTGGAACAGTTCGTTCGGGTCATGGATGCCTATGGCGTACAGCACGCGTTGCTCGTGGGGCCGAGCAGTGGTTACCGCACCGATAATCGTTGCCTGCTGCATGCGCTGGCGCAGGGCGAGGGCCGTTTCAAGGGTATCGCCGTTGTTGACCATGACGCCCGCCTGGACGAACTGGCCGGGCTTAAGGAGCAGGGCGTGGTCGGCGTCGCCTTCAATCCAGCACTGGAAGGCGTGGCCGTCATGGATGACGCGGCCGGGCTTTTCGGGCGGCTCGCCGAACTGGACCTGTTCGCCCAGATCCAGGTGCAAGGCGACCAACTGCTCGGGTTGCTGGGCTTGATCGAGTCGACAGCGCCGCGGTTGCTCATCGATCACTGTGGGCGCCCCGAGGTCCGCGCAGGTCTCGGCCAACCGGGGTTCCGGGCGCTGCTGGATCTGGCCGGGAGCGGGCGGGCCTGGGTGAAAATTTCCGGTATGCAGAAATTTGCCGCCCACGATCATCTCGACGAACAAGCCGGTGCGTACGTGGGGGCGTTGCTCCAGGCGTTTGGCCCGGATGCCTGCGTATGGGGCTCGGACTGGCCGTTCATTCGCGAGCAATCTCGGGTGGACTACGGACCATTGCTCAAGCTGGCAGAGCGATTGATCCCCGATTTCAGTGAACGCAGGAAGGTGATGTGGGACACGCCACGCCGACTGTTCGGCTTTGGCGAACGTTGAACCAGCCCCGGGCTGGGGGCTGCCGGTAATACCCTCCGATAATAACAAGGAACAAAACGATGACGACCGACAATCGATTCGCAGCGTCGACGCTCGCCTGTCCGGCGACGCAAACCGCCAGAACACGCACGAGATTCATGATCCTGGCCCTGATTTCCGGGGGCACCATGATCAACTATCTGGACCGCAGCGTCATGGGCATCGCCGCGCCCAGCATCAGTGCCGACCTGGGCCTGAATGCCGTCATGATGGGGCTGATCTTTTCTGCATTTTCCTGGACCTACGCGGCCGCGCAGATTCCCGGGGGCATCCTGATCGATCGGTTGGGCACGAAGTTCACCTACTGGCTGGCGCTGACCTTATGGTCGCTGTTCACCGGCCTGCAAGGCCTCGCCCAAGGCTTTCTTTCGCTGCTGGGCTTTCGCTTGCTGGTGGGCGCCAGCGAAGCACCGTGCTTTCCCACCAACAGTCGGGTGGTAGCGACCTGGTTCCCACAGAGTGAGCGGGCCCGGGCGACCGGTATCTATACCTTCGCCGAGTACGTCGGGCTGGCATTTCTCACGCCGCTGCTGTTCTGGGTGTTGCATGCCCATGGCTGGCGCGTACTGCTGATGGCCGTGGGGATCCTGGGTGTTCTGTATGGCCTGGTGTGGTGGCGCAAGTATCACGAACCCCATGAGTCGACCACGGCCAACCAGGCCGAGCTTGACTACATTGCCGAAGGTGGCGGGGTGATTGATGGGGGACAGAAGGCCACGCGGTTCTGCTGGTCGCAGATCCCGGCGTTGCTCAAGCATCGCAACATGCTGGGGATCTGCCTGGGGCAGTTTGCCTGTAACTCGACGAACGTGTTCTTCCTCACCTGGTTTCCCACCTATTTGGTCACCGAGCGGCACATGCCCTGGCTCAAGGTGGGCTGGGTGGCGGTGCTGCCGTTTATCGCGGCTTCCCTCGGGACCCTGGCCGGTGGCTGGTTATCGGACGCCTTGCTGCGTCGCGGCTACTCGCTGAATGTCGCCCGCAAATTGCCAGTGATCGCAGGCCTTTTGACTGCATCGGTGATCGTGCTGGCCAACTACGTCGACTCCGACGCGCTGGTGATCGCCATTCTGTGCGTGGCCTATTTCGCCCAGGGCATGTCGGCGCTGGCCTGGATGATCGTGTCCGACATTGCACCCAAAGGTCTGCTCGGTTTGAGCGGCGGCGTGTTCAACCTGTTCGCCAATGCGGCCGGCATCGTTACCCCGTTGACTATCGGCGTCATTGTCAGCACCACCGGCTCGTTCGTCTGGGCCCTGGCTTTCGTGTCCTCGATCACCGTAATGGGTGCGCTGTGTTACCTGTTCATGGTGCGCGATCTGCGCCGCCTGCCTGATATCCAATCCGTTCAACAAGGAGCAATTTGATGACTCGATACCTGGAAGGCCAGACGGCCATCGTCACCGGCGGCATGCGTGGCATAGGCCTGGGCATTGCCCGGCGCTTGCACAGCGCGGGCGCACAGATAGTCATCTGGGACCTGGCGGTCGATGGCTGGGACAGCGTCGCCAACGGCTTTGAACCGGTGATGCGCCAAGCCGTCAACGTCGCTTCTCTGGCGTCCGTGGAGGCGGGGTTCAAGGAGGTCGTCGCCCAACAGGGGCGCGTCGATATCCTGGTCAACAATGCCGGTATCAATGGGCCGGTAACCCCTTGCTGGGAGTACCCGCCAGCTGCCTGGGACCAGGTTATCGCCATCGACCTGACGGGCGTGTTCTATTGCTGCCGCACGGTCATCCCGCACATGCGCGAGCGCGGCTACGGGCGCATCGTCAATGTCGCCTCGATGGCGGGCAAGGATGGCGTGCAATACATCTCCGGCTATTCGGCGGCGAAGGCCGGTGTCATCGCGTTCACCAAGGCGGCGGCCAAGGAATTGGCCCAGGACGGCGTACTGCTTAATTGCATCGCGCCGGCCATGGTGGAAACCGGGCTGATGGCGGAAATGACCCCCGAGCACATTGCCGCGAGCAAGGCCAAGATTCCCATGGGGCGTTTTCTGCAAATCGAGGAGATCGCCAACATGGTCACCTGGATCGCCGGGCCCGAATGCAGCTTCACCACGGGCTTTGTGTTCGACCTCAGCGGCGGGAGGGCAACCTATTGAGCGGCCTGGGTGTAGCGCATCTCACCGCACTTGAGCTTGCGCCCGCCGTGCTGGTCCGCGAGGCGGCGCGTGCGGGTTTCAGCTCGGTCGGGCTGCGACTGCACCCTGCCATGGCCGGTGGCATCGCTTACCCGTTGGTACCCGGCAGCCAGGCACTGCGGCAGTTGAAATCTACGCTGGATGCCGAAGGCATGGTGGTCAATGAGATCGAGTTCGTCGAGTTGACGCCGCAAGTGGATGTCGCTGGACTTGCGTCATTGCTGGAGTCCGGGGCGCAGCTGGGGGCGCGTTGCCTTACGGTGTCGGGCGACGATCCAGAGCCTTCCCGGCTCACGGATAATTTCGCGGCGGTGTGCCAGTTGGCGGCTGGTTATGGCTTGCGTATCGATCTGGAGTTCATGCGCTGGCGCCACATAGCCAACCTGCAACAGGCCGTCGCGTTGATCGCGGCGGCGGGCCAGGTCAACGGCGGCGTGCTGCTGGATGCCTTGCACCTGTTTCGCTCCGGCGGCGACGCCACGGCCGTGGCCCGGTTGGACCGACGTTACATCCATGGTGTGCAATGGTGCGATGCGCCGGCGCTGGCTCCTGCGGAAGAGGGCATCATCCGCGAAGCCCGCGAGGGACGCTTGCCGCCTGGTCAGGGCCAACTGCCCTTGGCCGATTTGTTCGATGCGCTACCGCCTCAGGTGCACTGGAGCGTGGAAATCCCAAGCGCCGCAACTGGCGCCCCCGAGCGGCTGGCTCAAGCTTTCGCGATCACCCGGTCCTGGTTGACCAGCGCACTGAGAGGCGCGCCGATCACATTTCTTCACCCGGCTCAAACATCGGCAAGCGCTGCAGCATCCAGTTGAGCAGCTCTTGGGCGGGGGCGGCCAGGGGACGGCCGGACTTGACCAGCAGTTTCGCCTCGACGCCGAGAAAGATCGGGTGGTCGATGGGGACGGCCGCCAGGCTGCCCTGGGCGATTTCCCGATAGGCCGCGAATTCTCCCAGCAACGAAGCGAAATCCCCGGCAGCGATCAGGCGCTTGAGGGCTGCCAGGGAGTTGCTGACCAGCGCCGGGCGGATCTCGATTTTCTCCGCATACTCGAGCATTTTTATCGCATGGCCGATGCCGAACGTGGTGGGCGTCAAGACCAGTTGGCAGGCGAGCAGGTCTTCGACGGTGGCCGCACGACCGTTCAAGGCCAGTGGATGATCCGGGCGCACCAGCAGCATGACGGGCTGCGATGAGGTTGCACGAAAGTCGATCTGCGCGTGCAGCGGCGGATTATAGGCAAGACCGATATGCGCACGGTTTTCTGCCACTTCGTTCATCACGTCATCGACGGGAAGGATGTCCAGGGTGACATCGAGCTTCGGGTACTGTTTGCAGAACGGCGCGAGCACGTTGTCGACCAGGGCATCGACATAACCCTCACTGATCACCACACGCACATGACCTTGCTGCAGGCCCTTGATCGCTTGTAACTGGTCTTCGAGCTTTTCCTGGTGAGACCGGTACCCGCGCCAGAACTCCAGTAAATGCGCGGCGGCCTCGGTCGGCTGGACACCGCGCGCCTGCCGTTCGAAAAGCCTCGCCCCTAACTCCTGTTCCAGCAACTTGATCTGCCGGGTGATCACCGAGGGGGAGGTGTTGATGCTGTCTGCGGCGCCTCGAATCGAGCCGTGGACGAGCACCTCATGAAAATACCGAAGCCGTTGCTGGTTGATCTCGCGCATGTCGGGTATCCCTGAAAGCTGCGTTGCCTATAGAGCAACGGTACGCGAACTTAGTTGCTCTTGCTGGGTTTTTGTCGTCGGGGCACCATCCTTTGGCACCCCCCCCCACCGGCCAACAAGAATAAAACGGAGACCCCTATGTCAGCCTTTGTACCGACGGCACGAAGTGGCGCCCTGTCTGCCCTTTACCGCAAGCTCAATGGGCGGCTGCTGCCGCTGCTGTTCATTTGCTATGTCTTCGCCTATCTGGACCGCATCAACGTCGGTTTTGCCAAACTGCAGATGCAAAGTGATCTCGGGCTTTCCGACGCGGCTTATGGCGCAGGGGCCGGTATCTTTTTTCTGGGGTACGTGTTGTTTGAACTGCCCAGCAACCTGATGCTTCCCCGGGTGGGGGCGCGCAAGACATTCAGTCGCATTCTGGTGTTGTGGGGCATAACCTCCGCCTGCATGCTCTTTGTCCGCGACGTGCCGACGTTCTACCTGATGCGTTTTCTGCTGGGTGTATTCGAAGCCGGTTTCGCGCCGGGGATGATCTATTACCTGTCTTGCTGGTACGGTCCGACACGCATGGCCCGCGCCATTGCCATCGTGTTCATCGCCGGGCCCATTGGCGGCATAGTCGGTGGTCCGCTTTCCGCCTGGCTGATGACCACGCTTTCCGGCATCGGCGGTTTGGCTGGGTGGCAGTGGATGTTTCTGATTGAAGGTCTTCCCTGCGTGTTCCTCGGTATCCTGACCTTTTTTGTGCTGTCCAATCGGCCCTCGGACGCCCATTGGCTGAGTGCTGAAGAAAAGCAATTGCTGGAGGCAGAAGTGGGTACATCAGCGGGACAAACCCATTCGTTCAGGGCTGTTTTGCGCGACCCGAAAACCTACGTCCTGGCATCGGCTTACTTCTGCATCATTTTCTCGATCTACGCCATGAGCTTCTGGCTGCCGGCCATCCTCAGGGCCCAGGGTGTCGATGACACGCTGCAATTGGGTTGGTATTCCTCTATTCCGTATATCGGGGCCGCAATCGGCATGTACCTGATAGGGCGCCGATCCGACCGCGTCGGTGAAAGGCGCTACCACTGTGCAGTGCCCGCGGGCATCGGGGCGGTTCTGCTGCTGGCGTTTCCGTTTGCAGAAGGGCACTGGTGGGTATCGCTGGGGCTGCTGACCGGGGCCACCACCACGATTTTCATGGCTTACACCGTGTTCTGGGCCATGCCCTCCGAACACATCAAGGGCGAAGCCGCGGCGGGCGGTATCGCCTTCATCAATACCATCGGTCTTTGCGGTGGCTTCTGGGGGCCTGCGGTCATTGGGTGGGCGAAAACGGCCACCGGTAACATGAACCTGGGCATCGTCGCCGTTGGCTGTGCATCACTTTGCGCGGCAATGGTCATCACTCGCAGCCGATCGCTATCGGGTGAACACGCTGCACCTCAATACAGCTCTGTGTGATCAGATACCGGCAACTTCAACTGAATCGTCGTGTTCCGCAAGGAACCTTGCAATGGAGATAACTTAGATGCTTTTACACCTGTCGACCTGGGCCGAAATCGGAGAATTCCTGCAACGCAGTCGGACCATCGTTGTCCCGATCGGTTCGAATGAACAACACGGGCCTACCGGTCTTTTGGGCACCGACTGGATGTGCCCGGAAATCATTGCCCACGAAGCCCAGAAATCAGCAGACATCTTGATTTCTCCGACTTTCAACATTGGCATGGCCCAACACCACCTGGGTTTTCCGGGAACCATTTCACTGCGTCCCTCAACTTTCATCGCCGCCATTGGCGACTGGGTGCGGTCGCTGGCTGCGCACGGGTTCGAGAAAATCCTGTTCCTCAATGGTCACGGCGGTAATGTCGCCTCGATTGAAGCAGCGTTCTCGGAGCTTTACGCCGAGGCGAGCTTCGCCCGACGTCCGGCGGGGTTTGCGCTGAAGCTGTGCAACTGGTGGGACCTCGAAGGCATTGGCGAGCTGGCGCGAGAGCAGTTTCCAACCGGCCATGGTGTGCATGCCACCCCGTCCGAAATTGCCGTGACCCAATGGGCGTACCCGGACTCGATCAAGTCGGCCGGGTATTCGCCCCAGATCGCCGCGTGGGGGCCCATCCGCGAAGCACAAGACTTCCGCGCGCGCCATCCGGATGGTCGCATGGGCTCGGACCCGGCTCAGGCAACGCCGGAAAAAGGTCATGCACTGGTGATGATGGCGGCCAAGGGCCTGGTGCAGGAGCTGGACGCTTTCAGTCGGGAATCGACACCTCACGGCAACGGCTGAGACACGTCATCGAGGCCAGCTCATTGGGGTCAATGGCTGTCCGATTGAAAGCTTTGGGAAAAAACTGGCGCCCCAATGAGGCGCCTTCAAGGTCGCAGATCACGACCTTCATTCATTTGTAGAACAACAATACAACCAGCCTCCAGCGTACGAGGTCAGAAAAACTTGATCTCGTAACCAAATCGCGAGGCGGCTGCGACGATATGCTGCCCCATGATCTGCCGCGCCGCCGCCGCATTCCTTTCGCTGAAAGCCTGCACCAGGTCTTCATGTTCCCCGCGTGCCGCATGCGGAATATTGCTGAACACCGGGCCTCGCCGCGCGAAGGTCATGCTGATCAGGGCACGCATCGGCTCGAGCACCGTGCGGATCATTGTCTCGAGATAATCGTTGCCCGACGCGGCGGCCACGGCGCGATGAAAGTCGAGGTCAGCGTTGACGGTTTCCAGCGTCGGTTCACCTTCGTATTGCATTCTCAGGACCGCTGCCTGTATGGCTTTGAGTTTGTGCGGCGTCATGTGCGTCGCCGCCAGCGCAGCGGCCTGGCTCTCCAGTACGGCCCGCACTTCGAACATGTTGCGGATCGTATTGTCGCCATCGAGCAAGGGCGCACTCGCGCGCGCTGGGGACGGTTCCGGCGAGGGGGGCGCGGCAGCGACGAACACGCCCACACCCTGGCGGGACTGGATCAGTCCCTGGGCCCGAAGCGTCGCGATGCCTTCGCGAACGACATTCCGGCTGACGCCGAAATTTTGCGAGAGAAACTGTTCGGTCGGCAGGCGGTCACCCGGCCGCAGTCGTCCGGAGGCAATCTCATCGCTCAACGAGCGGGCGATGTGCTCGGCCAGATGAGGTCGCCGCGCCACGGGTTGCACATTCATTTCACTCATGCGGATTCATCCCTCTCACTTGTCTACTTAATCTACATCAGAAGACTTGTTCCTGACAGTCATAACTGAATTTCATTGTCGACATCAATAAAATAAGTCAATAAAAACAATAGTTTAATGATGATTTAGATCAAAGTCTGCCATGGGTCAGTAGTTGTTCAGTTGAGGAACAACAGGATGTCTTGTATGTTGTCCTCAACCTGGCACGGGCGAAATCCGAAAGTCGCCGCGCCACCGTTGCAACCTGCTTGAGGCGTCGTCTTATGAAAATTGCCAGTATTGAAACCATTCCGTTGCGGATTCCCTTCACCACAGGAGGGCGGTCGGCCGGCGGGGTATGGGGGCCGAAAGACCTGCAGATGGTCGACTCCCTCGTGGTCAAGATCACCACGGATGACGGAATCGTCGGCTGGGGCGAAACCTTCGGCTTCACCGCGATACCGGCGGTGAAAGTGGTGATCGACACGATCCTCGCGCCCGAATTGATCGGTAGCGATGTCACGCGGCGCGAGAAATTGCAGGGCGATCTGCAGAAGAAGTTTCACGTCTTCGGTCGCAGCGGCGCGTTCATCTTCGGCCTGTCGGCGATTGATATCGCGCTGTGGGATATCGCTGGCAAAGCGGCCGGCAGACCGATCTACCAACTGCTTGGCGGCAGTGAAGCCACTTCGCTGGCGGCCTATGCAAGCCTGATCCGCTATGCCGACCCCGAACTCATCCGCGTCAACGTGCAACGCGCGGTCAACAGCGGTTTCCGCCACCTCAAGCTGCACGAGGTTGACGTCGAGGTCATCCGCGCCGCGTGCGAAGCCGCGGGCCCCGGCGTGGAAATCACCCTCGACGTCAATGCCCCCTGGACGGTGCGCGAAGCGCTGGACATGACCGAAAAACTTCGCCCGTTGAACCTGCGCTGGATCGAAGAGCCGGTATGGCCACCGGAAAACTATTCGGGGCTGGCGACAGTGCGCAAGCAGGGCGGCATTCCCGTTGCGGCCGGCGAAAACGCCTCGACCTTGATGGACTTCCAGCACCTGCTTGAAGCCGGTGCGGTCGATTTCATTCAACCCAGTCCGGCAAAAATGGGTGGCATCACCGAGCTGCAAAAAGTCTATGCACTGGCCAACGCCCACAACGTCACCGTGATGGTTCACGCCTTTTATGACGGCCCCGGCCTGCTGGCCGCCGTGCATGGCAGTGCCGCCCTGGGTGGTGCGAAGTCCCTGGTCGAATGGCGTTACTTCGATCTCGAAGCGCAGCTCTATGGCGACGCGATCATTCCGCGTAACGGCCGCATCGAAGTGCCGCAAGGGCCGGGACTCGGTCTCGAGCCGGACCAGGACGTCATCCGCGACTACCGCTTCAAACCCTGACCGCCCAAGCCACCCGGCCTTTGCCGGGTGATCCCTGCCGACGCAACAGCCGTCGGCCGCGATCGGCGATGGCGACATTCTTGATAAAAATAAATACGAGGATTGCGGACATGTTAGACAGAATCGTAGGGCCCATCTTGCCCGTCGCCTTTGTGATCGCGCTGGGCTATATCGCCGGCAAGCGCGGACGGCTTACCCATTCGGACAGCCTGCTGATCAGCCGGCTGGTACTCGGCTGGATATTCCCGGCGCTGCTGTTTGTCGGGATGGCGAGCACGCCGCGTGAACAGCTCCTTGATTTCAAGTTCGTCGCGGCCACGTTTATCGGCATCATGGGCATGTACACGATTGCGCTGGCGATCGGCTGGTTCACCACGCGCAATCTCAAGGTCGCGACGCTCAAGGGCTTCGTGAATGGTTATCCGGACGCGGCCTTCATGGGTATTCCCATCCTCGCCACGATGTACGGCGCCGGCAGCATTTATTCGGTGCTCGTGCTGAACCTGGTCGCGAGCCTGGTCATGATCCCGCTGACAACCATGTTGCTCACCATCGCCGATGGAAAGGGCAGTGGTACCCAGGCGTTCGTGTCGAGCCTGTCGGGAGCGGTGCGTCGTCCGCTGATGTGGGCGCCGGCCCTGGGCATTCTGATCTCGCTGCTGCAGGTCAAGATGCCGCCGATTGCCGCGGAGTCCCTCACGCTTCTGGGCAAGGCGACGCCTGGCGTATCCCTGCTGTGCCTGGGATTGATCATGTCATCCGAGAAACTGAAGATGTCGGGTGAAGTCTGGGGCAACCTCGGGCTCAAGCTGTTCATTCACCCGGTATTGATGTTCGCCGCCACTGTCGTACTGGGCACCCACGGGCTTTACGCACAACAGATGATCCTGCTTTGCGCGCTTCCGTCGGCGACCATCCCGGCGATGTTCGCCAACCAGACCGGCGCCTATCAGAGTGAGGCCGCGACCTCCATTCTGGTCAGCACCGTGTTGTCGATCGTGACGTTCTCGGCGGCGATCTACCTGATTGATGGAGGGCTTGCGGCAGCCTGATGGAGGACTCGGCGGATGGCGTGGCGCTCGTGTCGAGTTGCCACGCCTGCGCGCCATGCCACGCTGTTGTAGGCGCCACCAACGGCCTCAAGGAATGAACCGATAGCCAACACCCGTCTCGGTCACCAGGTGCCGTGGCTGTGAAGGGTCCACCTCGACCTTCTTCCTCAACCCGCCCATGAACACCCGAAGGTACGGCGTATCGGTGGTGTGGGAGGGGCCCCAGACTGCTTTCAACAGTTGCAGATGCGTCAATACCCGATTCGGGTGCGAGCAAAGATGCACCAGCAATCGATATTCCAGCGGCGTCAGATGCAAGGGTTCACCACCACGCTCGACCACGCGACGATCGACATCGATGCGCACCTCGCCAAAACTCAGCACTGAATTGTTATCGGCGTCCTTTGCCTGTCGGCGCAGCAGTGCGCGGACCCGGGCGAGCAGCTCTCCGGTGCCGAAAGGCTTGACCAGATAGTCATCGGCGCCGCTGTCCAGGGCGAGGATTTTGTCCGATTCGGCACCCCGGGCCGATAACACGATGATGGGCACGGGCGACCAGCTGCGGACATCACGGATCAGCTCGATGCCGTCGCCGTCGGGCAGGCCCAGGTCGAGCACGATCAGGTCGGGGCGGCGCGTGCCGGCGTCGATGATGCCTCGGTGAAACGTATCGGCCTCATGCACTTCCAGGCCTTCGGCTTGCAGTGCCATGCGCACGAAACGGCGTATTTCCTTTTCGTCCTCAACGATCAGGACATGGGGCACGGGTTCGTTCATGACGGCTCCTCGTCCGTTTGCTGGGTAAAGGGTTCGATCACGGGTGGGGTTTCGCGGGGCAGGCGCAAGGTGAAACAAGCACCACCCTGGGGCCGTGTGACGCCGACGATGGTCCCGTCATGCGCCCGGGCAATCGCCCGGCAGATGGCCAGGCCCAGGCCGACGCCGGGGATTGAACTTTCCTTTTTGCCACGCATGAATTTGTTGAAGATGGCCTCTTCCTGTCCCGGTGGCAGGCCATGCCCTTCGTCGGCGACCCACAATTCGACGGCCTCCGGCGTGGCGTTGGCGCCAACGCTGATCGCGGTGTCGGGTGGGGTGTATTTGATCGCGTTTTCGATCAGGTTGATGAGGATGCGCTCGATCAGCACCGCATCGATACGCACCGGTGGCAAGTCGTCATCCAGCGCGACGCGAACCGAACGCCCGTTCAGAATCGGCTGGACAGTTCGCAGGGCGCTACCCACCACGTCCTCGATCGGCTGCCACTGACGATTCAATTCCACCTTGCCGGATTCCAGGCGCGCCATGTCCAGCAAGTTGTTGACCAGCGTGTTCATGCGCAATGCTGATTCGCCCACGGCGCTGGCGATTTCGGCGGCTTCGCCGGTCAAGGGTGGCTTGGTCAGTTTCAGCGCTTCGGCGAGCCCGACCATGACCGACAGCGGGGTTCGCAGGTCGTGGGAGATGGCCGAGAGCAGCAAGTTGCGTAAGCGCTCGGATTCCATGTGAACCGTCGTGTCCTGAGCCACGTTGATGTAGTGAATCCGCTCCAGGGAGATGGCCAGCAACGAGGCGCAAGTGTCGAGCAGGCGCCGCTGTTCCGGCACCACCAGCCGGGTGGTATCGCGCGGCTGCACCGCCAGTATCCCGCGCACCCGCATCGGCGCCGACAAGGGCAAATACAGCGTGGAGCTGGAGGGCAGGGTGTCGGTGCCATAGCCGGCCGGTTCGGCCTTGTCGAATGCCCACTGGGCAATGGCGGGGTCAACTTGCGGTGCGTCGCCCGTGATCAGCGGAGCCTGGAGTTTGTTGTTGTCATCGGCCACCAGCAAGGCCGATCGGGCACCAAATTCGGCCGTCAGAAACTGCGCACTGATAGTGGCCACCTGTTCGGTCATCAGCGTGGCGGACAACAGGCGCGACATCTCATAGAGCGCGCGCATGCGATCTTCGCGCCGTTGCGAGACCCGCGCCTGGTACTTGAGGCCGGCGGTCATCTGGCCAATCACCAGAGCCACCACCAGCATGACCATGAACGTCACCAGGTATTGAATATCGGCAAAGGCGAAGGAATAGCGCGGCGAGACAAAGAAAAAATCGAAGGCACCGACCGACACGAAAGACGCCATCACCGCCGGGCCGCGACCGAAGCGCACCGCGACGGCAACCACCCCCAGCAAAAAGAGCATGACGATGTTGGCTTGCTCGAGTATGTCTGCCAGCGGCAGGGCAACCAGCGTCGTGCCCGCGCACAGCACGGCGCTCCACAGATAGGCGGGCCAGGGGATTGGATTGTCGCGAGTTTCAGGCGTGGCTGCCGGGCGTGGACTGCTGGCCGGCAGCGAGATTTGAATCACATCCAGATCAGCGCCCAACATGCCGATCTTGTCCGCCAGCACCTGGCGCCAGAAACGCGGCCGCGCCAGCATGTCCCGGCCCAAAACGACTTTCGACAGGTTGTGTTGCCGGGCGTATTTGACCAGCGTTTCGGCAACGTCCTGACCCGCCAGCGTCGCGATCTGTGCGCCCATGTCCTGAGCCAGTTTCAAGGCCGCCAGCACCCGTCGCCGCTTGGCATCGGCCAGGCGTTGCAGGGACGGGGTTTCGACATACACGGCGTGCCACGGCACATTCAGCTGGACGGCCAGGCGAGCCGTTGAACGCACGGTCTTTTCCGCCTGGTCGTGGGGGCCGACGCAGGCGAGCAGGGAATCGCGAGTGCCCCACACCGGTTTGACCGAACTGTTCTGGCGGTACTGCAACATGTCACTGTCGACCCGGTCGGCGGTGCGCCGCAGGGCCAGTTCCCGCAGGGCAATCAGGTTGCCCTTGCGAAAGAAATTCTGCACCGCACGCTCGGCCTGTTGCGCCAGGTAGACCTTGCCTTCTTTCAGGCGCTGCAACAGGTCGTCGGGGGGCAGGTCGACGATGACCACTTCGTCGGCCGTGTCGAATACATGGTCGGGTACGGTCTCCCAGACCCGGATGCCGGTGATGCCGCCCACAATGTCGTTCAGGCTCTCAAGATGCTGGACGTTCATCGTGGACCAGACGTCGATACCGGCACTGAGCAGTTCCTCCACGTCCTGCCAGCGCTTTGGGTGCCGCGAACCGACGACATTGGAATGGGCCAGTTCATCGATAAGGATCAAGCCGGGCGCACGGGCGAGCGCGGCGTCCAGGTCGAATTCGGTGACGGTACGGTTTTTGTCGACGATGCGTTTGAGGGGCAGCGACTCCAGGCCGTCGATCAGCGCTTGGGTTTCGGCGCGGCCGTGGGTTTCGACCACGCCGATCAATACATCGATGCCCTGCAGTTTTGCCGTGTGGGCGGCCGACAGCATGGCGTAGGTCTTGCCGACCCCGGCGCTGGCGCCGAAGAAAATTTTCAGCCGACCGCGTTTGGCTTGCTCGTCCTCTTGGCGAATCAGGGCCAGGAGCTGGTCCGGGTCGGGACGTTGTTCGGCCATCACGCTCACCGTGAATGAGCTTGCGCTCAGTGTGTGGCGTCAAGCGCCAGGTTCAGTGCCAGCACGTTGACCCGGGGTTCGCCGAGGAACCCGAGCAGCGTGCCTTGCGCGTTCTTGTCGATCAGTTGGCGTACCTGTTCGAGCGGCAGGTTGCGCACCCGTGATACCCGGCCGGCCTGGTACATCGCGGCCGCCACACTGATATGTGGATCAAGACCACTGGCGGAACTGTAGACCAGGTCGGCGGGCACCGTGGCGGTATTGCCTGGATCTGCCGCGCGCAGGGCGGCAATCCGCCCCTTGACCGCGTCCATCAATGCCGGATTCAACGGGCCCAGGTTCGATCCGCCCGAGGCCAGCGGGTTATAGGGCATGGGGCTGGTGGCGGAAGGGCGGCTCCAGAAGTACTTCGGATCGCTGAAACCCTGACCGATCAACAGCGAGCCCACGGTTTTGCCGTCCCGTTCGATCAGGCTGCCGGCGGCCTGATGGGGAAAGACCAGCCGGGCAATCCCGGTGGTGACCAGTGGATAGGCCAGTCCGGTGAGCAGTGACAGAGCAATGAACAGAATCATCGCGGGACGGAGCAGAGATAACATGGCCGTACTCCCTCAAGTCAGACCGACAGCGGACAACGCCATGTCGATCACTTTGATACCAATGAATGGAACGATCACCCCACCCAGTCCGTAGATCAACAGGTTGCGCCGCAACAGCAGGGCCGCACCGACCGGGCGGTACTTCACGCCTCTGAGCGCCAGGGGAATCAGGAAAATGATAATCAGCGCGTTGAAAATCACCGCCGACAGCACGGCGGAGTTCGGGCTCGTCAGGCCCATGATGTTGAGCGCGGCGAGCTGCGGGTACGTGGTGACGAAGGCTGCGGGCACGATGGCGAAATACTTGGCGATGTCGTTGGCAATCGAGAAGGTGGTCAGCGAGCCACGGGTCATCAGCATCTGTTTGCCGGTTTCCACCACCTCGATCAGCTTCGTCGGGTTGCTGTCCAGATCGACCATGTTGCCGGCCTCCTTGGCCGCTTGGGTGCCCGAGTTCATGGCCACCGCGACATCGGCCTGTGCCAGCGCCGGGGCGTCGTTGGTGCCGTCGCCAGTCATGGCCACCAGCCGACCTTCGGCCTGGTAGCGGCGGATCAGCTCGAGTTTTTGCTCCGGCGTGGCTTCGGCCAGGAAGTCGTCGACACCCGCCTCGGCGGCGATGGCGGCGGCGGTGACCCGGTTGTCGCCGGTGACCATGACGGTCTTGATCCCCATGCGCCGCAATTCGAGGAAACGCTCCTTGATGCCGCCTTTGACGATGTCCTTGAGTTCGATCACGCCCAGCACTTTGGCGTCGTCCGCCACCACCAGCGGCGTGCTGCCCCGGCGGGCCACCTCGTCGATGATGGTTTGCACGGCGTCCGGAAAATGCCCGCCCTGGGACTGGACGTGCCGCAGGATCGCTTCGCCGGCGCCCTTGCGCAGTTGCCGGCTGCCCATGTCGACACCGCTCATGCGGGTCTGTGCGGAGAAGTGCACGAAGTGCGCGTCGAGCGCGGCAATGTCGCGTTCACGCAGGTTGAAGCGTTGTTTGGCCAGTACCACGATGCTGCGGCCTTCGGGGGTTTCGTCGGACAGGGAGGCGAGTTGCGCCACGTCCACCAACTCTGCTTCCTTGACTCCAGGCGCCGGCAGGAATGCCGAGGCGTGACGGTTGCCCAGGGTGATGGTCCCGGTTTTGTCGAGCAGCAAGACATCCACATCACCGGCCGCTTCCACCGCACGGCCGGACGTCGCGATCACGTTGGCTTCCATCATGCGGCTCATGCCCGCCACCCCGACCGCCGAAAGCAAACCGGCAATGGTGGTGGGGATCAGGCACACCAGCAACGAGATCAGGACGGTGATCGAGACCGGTGTGCCGGACTGTGCCACCGCCACGCCGAACAGCGAGAAGGGCAGCAGCGTCACCGTCACCCCCAGGAACACGATCGTCAACGCCACCAACAGGATCGACAGGGCGATTTCATTCGGCGTCTTTTGCCGCTTGGCGTTCTCCACCATGGCGATCATGCGGTCGACGAAGGTTTCGCCAGGGTTGGTGGTGACGCGAATGACAATCCAGTCCGACAGGACCCGAGTCCCGCCTGTTACCGATGAGAAATCACCCCCACATTCCCGAATCACCGGGGCCGACTCACCGGTGATGGCCGATTCGTCCACCGAGGCAGCACCTTCGATGACCTCGCCATCGGCGGGGATCAACGAGTTCGCGAGGTCGCCGGCCTCGACCACCACCACATCGCCTTTGCACAGGTCACTCGATTGCGCCAATTGCCACTCGGCACCGTAGTGCGGTTCACGCAGTTTCTTGGCCCAGGTTTCCTTTTTCAGGTCCCGCAGCGAGGCCGCTTGAGCCTTGCTGCGGCCTTCGGCCAGGGCTTCGGCAAAGTTGGCGAACAGCACGGTGAACCACAGCCACAAGGCAATCGCGAGAATGAACCCGGCGCTGGCCTCACCCTGGCCACGCAGGGCCTGGACCCACAGGGCGCTGGTGATGAGCGCGCCGATGTAGACGACAAACATCACCGGATTGCGCCACTGGATCCTCGGATCGAGTTTGTGCACGGAATCGACCATGGCCGGGCCAATCAGTTTCGGGTCGAACAAGGTGAACGCTTTGCGTGTCATGTTCGTGGTCTCACTTGATCAATATGAGGTGTTCGACGACGGGGCCCAGCGCGAGCGCCGGCACGTAGTTCAGCAACCCGACCAGCAACACCGTACCGATCAGCAGCACCACGAACAGCATCCCGTGGGTGGGCATCGTGCCGCCGGTGACCGGCAAGCGTTTTTTCGCGGCCAGGCTGCCGGCGACAGCGAGCACCGGGACGATCACGCCGAAGCGCCCGAACCAGCAGCCGATGGCCAGCATGATGTTGTAGAACGGGGTGTTGGCGGACAGCCCGGCGAAGGCGCTGCCATTGTTGTTGGCTGCTGAGGTGAAGGCGTAGAGGATTTCCGAGAAGCCGTGGGCGCCGGGGTTGGCGATGCCCAGCTTGCCGGCGTCGGCCATGACCGCGATGGCGGTGCCGAACAGCACCAGCAAGGGCGTGACCAGAATCGCGATGGCGACCATTTTCATCTCGTAGGCTTCGATCTTCTTGCCCAGGTACTCGGGTGTCCGACCGATCATCAGACCGGCGATGAACACGGCGAGGAGGGCGAATATCAGCATGCCGTACAGGCCTGAGCCGGTGCCGCCGAACACCACTTCGCCCAGTTGCATGAGTATCAGCGGCACCGCGCCGCCCAGCGGCGTGAACGAATCATGCATTGAGATAACCGCGCCGCAGGACGCCGCCGTGGTCACCGCCGCAAACAAGCTGGATGCACTGATGCCGAAGCGCAGTTCCTTGCCCTCCATGTTGCCCGCCGCCGTGTCGATGCCCAGTGTCGAGAACTGCGGGTTGCCCAGTTGTTCGTAATGGGTGACGGCCACCACGGCGATCACAAAGATGATCGTCATTGCCGCCAACAGCGCCCAGCCCTGGCGAATGTCACCGACGATGTGGCCGAAGACGAAACACAGTGCGGTCGGGATCAGGAAGATCGCGATCAGTTGGAAGAAGTTCGTCAGTGCGGTCGGGTTTTCATAAGGGTGCGCCGAGTTGGCGTTGAAGAAGCCGCCACCGTTGGTGCCGAGCATCTTGATCGCCTCTTGCGAGGCAACGGGGCCCATGGCGATGGTTTGCTTGTCGGTGCTGGCGGCCACGGTGACCGGGCTGCCCTGGGCATCAAGCTTGGGCTGACCGGCGTCATTGAGTACCGGGGCCTGGTACTGCATGACTTCCAGGGTCGAGACGTCCTTGTACGGGTCGAGATTCTGGATCGACCCTTGGCTGACAAGGAACAGTGCGAAGATCAACGACAGTGGCAGCAGTACCCACAGGGTGATGCGGGTGAGGTCGGCCCAGGCGTTGCCGATGCTGGCCGCGCTGTGCCGGGCGAATCCGCGAATCAGGGCCACGGCGACCACGATGCCGGTGGCGGCCGAGAAGAAGTTCTGCACCGTCAGCGCGAGCATCTGGGTCAGGTAGCTCATCGTCGATTCGCCGCTATAGGCTTGCCAGTTGGTATTGGTGACGAAACTGGCGGCGGTATTGAACGAAGAGTCCGGTGTAACGGCGGCAAACCCCTGGGGGTTGAACGGCAGAATGCCTTGCAACCGTTGCAAGGCATAAACGGCCAGGAACCCCAACGTGTTGAACAGGATCAAGGCGAGCGCGTACTGCAGCCATCCCATCTGCGTCTCAGGCGTGACCCCGGCCAGTCGATACAGCGGTGACTCTATGCGCGCGCCAAAGGCAAACCGGCCCTCCATCACGGTGGTCAACCAACGCCCGATCGGCCAGGCCAACAGCGCCAGCACCAGCAGGAAGACCGCGAGCAGGACCCAGGCTTGAGTCGTCATAGGAAGTCCTCCGGAAACAACAGCGCCGCAATCAGGTACACCAGCAACCCGGCCGCAATGATGCCGCCGAACAGATAGAAGCCTGTCATGACCGTCTCCTGTCGAGCGCCGCACAGCCGTAAGCCAGGCCGACCAGAATGATGAAAAACACCGCACCGAGTAGCAGATAAATGAAGTCCATGGCTTTTCCTCCCGCGATGAGGAAAGCCTAGAGCGATGCCTGGTAAGTTGTCAGAAAGATCGGGAGGCGAAGAATAAAGATCTTGTAAAGATGTACTTGAACGGTGCGGCGCTTTGATTGACAGCGCCGAACTCGGCCGGATGGGAAATCGTTGGTGCGGAAACCCCGCGATTTCTGTAGGCGCCGCCTTGCCGGCGAAGGCATCCGTGTTTCGCGCGGGCGGCATTGTCCTGCGCCCTTGGTTCACGGGGCAGGAGAGCATTTTTGCGCTGGGGGAGGAGCACCCGACGGTCGTAGCGAATGATGCTTTTTTGCCTGTACGGGGATCAGCCAGCCTGGGTGTCGGGGTTTTGCGCAGTTCCGGTTGGTCTGAGCTTGAAGCGGCAGACATGACCGCCTCGGACCATGCATTCGCTGTGCTCGACTTCGCCTCCGCCCAGCGCTCCGATCAAGGCCAGGTCCAGCTCGCAAACGACCGGGTGTGCAGCGGCCAACCGATGGAATACGCAGTTATGCGCGACGATTTCCTGTTCGCCGGATGAGCGAAAAAACACCTCGGCTTCATAACCCGCCTGGTTCATGTGCTGCACGATCGTTGATTCATCAACCACGTGCTGCTCACGGTCCCGGGCCAGTTTGTGGCCCAGGCTGCGCATCAACGCAGCCAGAGCCTCGGGGCCGATGAGGTCGGCCACTTCATCGATCAGCACGCTGGCCAGCATCTGGTACTGGCGGGGGAATTGCTCTTTGGCATAGTCGGTGAGCCGATACAGCTGCTCGGGGCGCCGTCCCGTCGGGCGGGTGGCACCGCGCAGCACCAGGCCATCACGTTCCAGCGCCGCCAGGTGTTGGCGTATCGCCGTACGGGTGACCGCCAGATGCTCAGCCAGCTCGTCAATGCTCATGCCGTCCCCATGGTGCAGCAGCGCATTGAGCAGGTCCTGCTGTGTTCGGCCCAGTCCTTCCAGCATGGTGTGTCCTCGCGCAGTGTCAGAACTTGTCCGGGAATTGCTTGACCAGTGCAGCGGTCAACGCGTCGGCCAACGCCAGGATATGGCTGCGCATCATCTGCCAGGTCCGCGCTTCGCCGGCGTAATCGTGCGCGGCGAACTCATCGATCTGGGCGATGTGGTGCCCGCCATGGGCAGACAGCATATTCACCAGCGTGGCTTCGGGCAGATTGGGGTTGGCGGACGCCAGGAACGCCGCGATGGCCCTGGCATTGCTGGTCAACTCGGCCACGGCGGCCTGCTTGCCCTTGGTGTCTTTGCCCACCGTGGCGTCGCTGTAGTGTTTCACCGCGTCCCAATGACCGGCAAGCAGCTTGAGCAGTTGATCGGCGGCCGGCTGGCCATAGAGTGGGGCAATGCTGTTGGCGATTTTGCTCGCGTTATCGACGACCTGGTCAGCCGCGATTTTGGCTTGTGCGTGGTCGGCGGCCTGATTGGCGAGCGCGTAGTTCCTGATCCAGAAAATATGCTCGACCCACAGGTCGCGCAGGGCCAGGCGCGTGGTCAGCGCAGGGCTGTCGACAGCGGTAGCCGAGGCTGCAGGCGTCTGGCTCCACGCCGGTTGCGCGCAGAAAGCCAGCAGGAGCAAAGCCAGGATTTTGATATTCATGACGGCACCCTCGTGTGGTGGGATCGGTTGACAATATCAATATAGACATAAAAATATGTTTTTATTGGGCCAAGGTGAAACCTCGGATCAACGGTCGTTAAACCTTCAGTCGCTACAAACCCTCTCCCAATGCCTTGAGGTACTCCGGGCTGTCGCTGATCGAATTGTGCCCCGTGCCGGCAATCACCTGCATTGACGCCACGCCCTGGGCGAAATGGCTGTAGAGCCGCCGGGTGCTCGGGCCTGGCACCACTTCGTCGTGCTCGGCCGCGATCAGCCGCGTTGGCACCTTTATGCGCTCGGCATAGCGCCAGGATTCGAATTTGTCCTTCAACAGCCACTTCACCGGAAACCAGCGGAACTGGCGGGCGGCGAGGCCCTCAAGGCTGTTGTAAGGCGTGATCAACACCAGGCGCGCTGCCGGGCGTTGGCTGGCCAGGCGCACGGCCACCCCCGAACCGAGGCTGCGCCCGACCACCGCGACATGCCCATGGGTGGCGTGCACGTTGTCGAACAAGGCCAGGGCGTCGCGGGCGATGGCTTCTTCCGAGGGCGAGCCGGTGCTGCCGCCGTAGCCTCGGTAATGCAGCAAATACAGGGCGTAATCGGGGAACGCCTGGCTGAACTCCGGCAGGCTGCGCGAGACGTCCTCGGCGTTGCCGCCAAAATAGATCAGCGCGTTGGGGCCGTCGTGAGGCCGGACGGAGACCTGCAACTGCGCGTCGTCGACGGGCAGGGTGAGCAGTGAGGCGGCGGTCCCGACGGCGCGGGGTTGCGGGTAGTAGATCAGCGCGCGTTGAAACACATACAGCGCCGCGCAGAGCATCAGGTACAACACGGCCAGGACGACGACAAGCAGCATCAGGTTGTGTGACATTCGACTAACGTTAGTGGACGGCATCGATGGCTCGGGGGTGAACACGGCTACGCTGGATCGCTGCCAGAGTGTAGTCAATCACCAGCGGGGCACGCCGGCCGTCTGCCGAGGTCATGCTCAATGCACCAACCCGAGGGGTTCACCCGCAGGAAAATACTCACGCTGGCTGCCGGAGCCTCGGCGGTCTTCACGTTCGGTCCGGCCGCCGCGCCCTCAGCGCCGTCGACGGGAACAGGAGGCAAGACCATGCAGACCCGTGCCATTCCTTCGAGCGCCGAAGCACTGCCCATCGTCGGGCTGGGCACTTATCGCGGCTTTGACGTTGCCCCGGCCGATGCCGCCTACAAGCAACTGCCCGCGGTGCTGCGTGCACTGTTCGAGAAGGGCGGGACGCTGATCGACACCTCGCCGATGTACGGTCGCGCTGAACAGACCACGGGCGAGTTGCTGTCGATTCACGAACCCCGTTCACCGGCGTTCCTGGCGACCAAGGTATGGACCCGTGGCCGCGAAGAGGGCATCGCGCAGATGGAGCAGTCCTTTGCGTTGTTGCAGACCGACCGCATCGACCTGATGCAGATCCACAACCTGCTGGACTGGCAAATCCACCTGCCGACCTTGCGGCACTGGAAGGAACAAGGGCGCATTCGTTATATCGGCATCACCCATTACACCCCGTCGGCGTATGACGAAGTGGAGGCCGTGCTGAAGGCCGAGCCACTGGATTTCCTGCAGATCAACTATGCACTGGACGATCGCGGCGTCGAGAAACGCATCCTGCCGCTGTGTCGCGAACGCGGGGTGGCGGTGATCTGCAATCGGCCGTTCGGTGGCGGGAACCTGCTCAACCGGCTCAAAGACAGACCCTTGCCTGGTTGGGCCGCGCAAGTCGGGGTCAAGAGCTGGCCGCAACTGGCGCTGAAGTTCCTGTTGTCCCATTCGGCGGTGACCTGCGTCATCCCCGGCACCGGCAACCCGCGGTACATGGCCGAAAACGCCGGGGCCGGTTTCGGTCCGACACTCACCGATGCGCAGCGTCATCAGTTGATAGCCCTGGTGGAGTAGCGGGCGGCGCGCCCTCGAACCTCTCCTATACTGTTCGCGTCAACCGTCTTCCCCATGCCGTTGGAACCGCAGTCGACCCTCTGACGGCTTCTCCATCCAACACTGCAAGGAGTTCGAAAATGTCCATCCGCATTGGCGACGAAGCACCGGATTTCACCGCCGAAACCACCGAAGGCACGATCAACTTCCACCAATGGATTGGCAATGGCTGGGCCATCCTGTTTTCCCATCCGAAGGATTTCACCCCGGTCTGCACCACCGAGCTGGGCTACCTGGCCAAGCTCAAGCCGGAGTTCGACAAGCGCAACACCAAGGTCCTTGGACTGAGCATCGACCCGGTGAGCGACCACAACAAGTGGGTCGGTGACATCGAGGAAACCCAGGGCACTGCCGTCAACTATCCGTTGATCGGAGACGAAAACCTCGTGGTGGCCAAGCTCTACGACATGATCCACCCGAACGCCAGTGGCGGTTCGCGCACGGCGGTGGACAACGCCACGGTGCGTTCGGTGTTCATTGTCGGCCCGGACAAGAAGGTCAAGGCCATGCTGGTCTACCCGATGAGCGCCGGGCGCAATTTCGACGAAGTGCTGCGGCTGCTCGACGCGCTGCAACTCAATGCCAAGCACACCGTGGCCACCCCGGTGAACTGGCGTCCGGGTGAAGACGTGATCATCCCCACATCGGTATCCGACGAGGATGCTAAGAAGAAATACCCGGACGGTTTCAAAACCCTGAAGCCTTATTTGCGCACCGTGGCGCAACCGAAGTAACCGACTCGACAGCAGCGTCACCCCGAAGCGGGTCTTCGGGGTGACCGATGGTCGGTACGACCTCTCTCGACACGCTCTTCAGAAACCGGCTATCCGGTCGATACAGCCTCAAGGACATGAGCTTTTTCGAAGGGAGCATGAAGATGAGCCAATTGCGTAGTTGCATCGCCATGGGGCTGCTGGTCAGCCTGAGTGGAACCTGTTTCGCCTCGACAGGGGTTATCGCCTTCCGCGGAGCCATTGTGGAGCCGCCTTGCCCGGTTTCGACGTCGGCCGAAGGGCTCGCCTTGCACGGTTGTTCTTTCGGGGCCGCTGGCCAGGACGGCAGTGTACGCAAGGTGCAGCCACTGCAATCTGTGCGCTCAATCGACGGTTCGACCGCCCAGGTCAAGCTGATCGGCGAAAACAGGGAAGAGGGTGGCGTGCTCCGTCAGCAGTACGCCTTGGTGGACGGCAATGGCCGGGCGCTGACCTCGGGCAATTACGTGGTGACCCTGACTTACCCCTGATCCTTATCGCTGCGACAACGCCTGGACCAGATAGCGGTTAGGGATTGAGCCCGCGATTCTCATGCGCCACCACCACACTCCCGACCTTGCCGTAATGCTGTTCATTTAAGAGATAGAGCGAGCAATCAGTAACCTGTGGCGAGGGAGCTCGCTCCCGCTGGGGCGTGCTGGTGGGTACAGACTTAATGAGGCGGCAAACATGGCCATTGCAGGAGACGCGAACCCTGTGGGAGCGGACTTGCCCGCGATGATGGCGGCACATCCGGCATCGACGTGGCAGGCATGCCGCTATCGCGGGCAAGCCCGCGCCCACAATGCGTGCGGCGAAAGTGGCGCGTTCATTTCAGACACTGTGCCCCGACTTTCGCCACCTGCGCATCCTGTTCGGCCTTGACCCCGGACACCCCGACGGCGCCAATCACCTGGCCGTCGACCATGATCGGCACGCCGCCCTCCAGGGACGTCAGCAAGGGCGCCGAGAGGAAGGCATGGCGCCCGCCGTTGACCATGTCTTCATAGCCCTTGGATTCGCGCCGGCCCAAGGCCGAGGTGCGGGCTTTTTCGGTGGCGATGTAGGCGCTGATGGGCGAGGCGCCGTCGAGGCGTTCGAGGGCCAGCGGATGGCCGCCGTCATCGACTACCGCAATGGTCACCGGCCATTGGTTGTTCTGCGCCTCCTGCCGGGCGGCAGCGAGGATCTGGCCGACTTCGACCTGACTCAGCATGGCTTTGCTTTTCATGGGGTTCTCCAGGGCTCATTAAGGCAGGGCGGCTTCGACCAGTTCGATCCAGTGCCGGACAGGGGTGCGACCGGCGCCATCAAGGTGCGACTGACAGCCGATGTTGGCAGTGACGATCACCTCGGGATAACCGCTTTCCAATGCATTCATCTTGTTATCGCGCAGTTGCCGCGCCAGTTCCGGTTGGGTCAGCGAGTAAGTACCCGCCGAGCCGCAGCACAAGTGGCCGTCGGGCACGGTCGTCAAATTGAAACCCAGGCGTATCAGCAGCGCTTCCACCGCGCCACCGAGCTTTTGCGCGTGTTGCAACGTGCACGGGCAATGGAAGGCCAGGCGCTGGGCGCTGTGTATCCCCAGTTGCTCAAGGGGTTCGTCACGCAACACTTCAATCAGGTCCCTGGCCAGCGCGCTGACGGTTCTGGCCTTCTCGGCATAGACCGGGTCGCTGCGCAGCAGATGGCCGTAGTCCTTGATAAACGCACCGCAGCCGCTGGCGGTTTGCACGATGGCCTCGGCGCCTTTTTCGATGCTCGGCCACCAGGCGTCGATGTTGTGCCGTGCGCGATCCAGGCCTGCGGCCTGCGCGTCGAGGTGATAGTCCACGGCACCGCAGCAACCGGCCTCGCGGCTCGGCGTGACGCTGATTCCCAAGCGATCCAGGACCCTCGCGGCGGCCACGTTGGTGTTGGGCGAGAGACTCGGTTGGACGCAGCCTTCGAGCATCAGCACCTGCCGCGCATGGCGGGTGATAGGGCGCGGTTTGCTCGGCGCAGTGCTGCGCGGCAGTTTGCTTTGCAGAGTGCCGGGCAGCAGCGCGCGAAACACCTGGCCGCCGCTGACCACGCCCTTGAACAGGTGCGCATGGGGCACCAGCGTGCGCAAACCCTCGCGCAGCAAGCGCTGGCCGACCGGGCGCGGCACCGCCGCGTCGACCACGGCGCGGCCAATGTCCAGCAGGTTGTGGTAGTCGACACCGGATGGGCAGGTGGTTTCGCAATTACGGCACGACAGGCAACGGTCCAGGTGTTGCTGGGTCTTTTGCGTGACCTCATTGCCCTCCAGCACCTGTTTGATCAGGTAGATGCGCCCGCGTGGGCCATCCAGTTCATCACCGAGCAGTTGATAGGTCGGGCAGGTGGCATTGCAGAAGCCGCAGTGCACACAGGTGCGCAGGATGCCGTCGGCTTCTTCGGCTCGTGGCAGTTGGCGGGCGCTGTCGCTCAACGTGGTCTGCATGGCTCAAAGCTCCGCGTACAGGCGACCGGGGTTGAAGATGCCCCGGGGATCAAGTTGCTGCTTGAGGTTCTGATGCAAGCGCATCAAGGCGCCGGGCAGCGGCTGGAAGGGGCTGTCGGTGAGCCCGTGGCTGTAGCAGGTGACATGGCCGCCCACCTCAGCGACGACCTGGCGAATGAACGCCGCGTCGGCGTCGGACTTGAGCCAGCGCTGGGCGCCGCCCCAATCGATCAACTGGCGGCCGGGCAACGACAGTTTCGGCGTGTTGTTCGGCAGCGACAGGCGCCACAGGGGCTGGTCTTCATCGAAGAAACTCAAGCGCTGTTCATTGAGGTCGGCCCAATACGAGGCGTCCAGCAACTCCCCGCCCAAGCGGTCGTGGGCCGCCGCCACCGACCCTTCGCCACCCTCAAGCCGCAAGTGCAAGCGCTGGCCGTCATGGCACGCGGCACTGATCGGCAACGGTTGCTGGCCCCATTCCCCGAGGCGCATCAGGGCGCGGTCGCTGTCCATTTCCAGGCTGATGCTCAAGGCTTTTCGGGGTTTGGGCAGGACTTTGAGCGAGACTTCGGTAATCACGCCCAAGGTGCCGTAGCTGCCGGCCATCAGGCGCGACAGGTCGTAACCGGCGACGTTTTTCATGACTTCGCCGCCAAAGCGCAAATGCTTGCCGTGGCCGGTGATCACCCGGGTACCGAGCACGAAATCCCTCACCGAACCGGACCAGGGCCGACGTGGCCCCGACAGGCCACAGGCAATCATGCCGCCCACGGTGGCGCCATCGCCAAAGGCGGGAGGCTCGCATGGCAACATCTGCTGCGCGGCATCCAGTACTTGCGACAGTTCGGCCAATGGCGTGCCGCCGCGAGCGGTGATCACCAGTTCGGTCGGGTCGTAACTGACGATGCCCCGGTGCGAGCGGGTGTCGAGTATTTCACCCGCGGTCACCCGTCCCAGAAAGGCTTTGCTGTTGGAACCCTGGATGCGCAGGGGCGTGGCGTTTTGCAGCGCCTGATTGACCTGCTCCAGCAGCAGGCCGCTGTCATCGAAATCGCCCGCGCCTTGCATCAGAAGCGCTCCAGGTCGGGGAAGGGCAACTGTCCGCCATGCACGTGCATGGCACCGAATTCGGCGCAGCGGTGCAGGGTCGGAATATTCTTGCCGGGGTTGAGCAGGCCGCTGGGGTCGAATGCTTTTTTGATTGCATGAAACAGGGTCAGTTCATCGCTGTTGAACTGCACGCACATCTGATTGATTTTCTCGCGACCGACACCGTGTTCCCCGGTGATGCTGCCGCCGACCTTCACGCACAGCTCCAGAATCTTGCCACCCAGCGCCTCGGCGCGATCGAGTTCGCCCGGTTGATTGGCATCGAACAGGATCAGCGGGTGCATGTTGCCGTCGCCGGCATGGAACACATTGGCCACCCGCAGGCCATACTCCGTCGATAGCGCGGCGATGGCGTGCAACACGCCAGGCAGTTCGCGGCGGGGAATCGTCCCGTCCATGCAGTAATAATCCGGCGACAGGCGACCCACCGCCGGGAAGGCATTCTTGCGCCCGGCCCAGAAACGCACGCGCTCGGCTTCGTCCCTGGCCTGGCGTACTTCGGTGGCACCGGCTTGTTCCAGCACTTCACGCACACGATTGCAGTCGTCGTGGACGTCGGCCTCAACGCCGTCGAGTTCGCACAGCAGGATGGCCTGGGCATCGACCGGGTAGCCGGCGTGGATGAAGTCCTCGGCGGCGCGGATGGCCAGGTTGTCCATCATCTCCAGGCCACCGGGGATGATGCCGGCGGCAATGATGTCGCCGACGGCGCGGCCGGCTTTCTCAACGGAATCGAACGCGGCCAGCAGCACTTTCGCGGTTTGGGGTTTGGGCAGCAGTTTGACCGTGACTTCGGTGATCACCCCGAGCATGCCTTCGGAACCGGTGAACAGGGCCAGCAGATCAAGACCGGGCGAGTCCAGCGCGTTCGAGCCCAGGCTCAGGTATTCGCCGTCGACGGTAAGGATGTCGACCTTCAGCACGTTGTGCACGGTCAGGCCGTATTTCAGGCAATGCACGCCGCCCGCGTTTTCGGCGACGTTACCGCCGATCGAACAGGCGATTTGCGAGGAAGGGTCCGGCGCGTAGTACAGGCCGTAGGGCGCGGCAGCCTGGGAGATGGCCAGGTTGCGCACACCGGGCTGGACCCGCGCGGTGCGCGCAGCGGGGTCGATGTGCAGAATCTGATTGAAGCGCGCCATCACCAGCAGCACGCCCTTTTCCAGTGGCAAGGCGCCTCCGGACAAACCCGTGCCGGCACCACGGGCGACCACCGGCACCTGACGCTCATGACACAGGCGCAGCACGCCTTGAACTTGCGCATTGTCTCGGGGCAACACCACCAGCATCGGCGTCGTGCGGTAGGCCGACAGCCCGTCGCATTCGTACGGTTTGAGTTCTTCCTGCTGATGCAGCACTTCCAGGTCCGGCCACTGCGTGCGCAGAGCCTGCAACAACCCGGCCTTGTCCACGTCCGGCAGCACGCCGTCGACGCGTTCATCGTAGAGAATGTTCATGGTCGCTTTACGATACTCCCTTCGTGAAAAGCCCGGACGATTGCCCGGGCATTTCGAGGCTGGCCAGGACCTGGGGCGATCAATGGCCGCCCACCACCAGGTGGCTGAACGGCGCTACATAGGCCTGCAGCGTGACCAGCCCGCCAACCAGAATCGCCAGGATGATCGAGTGGAAGAACACGTAGCGCAGGATTTCCCCTTCATGGCCGTACCAGCGGGTGGCGGTGGAGGCGACCACGATCGACTGGGCATCGACCATCTTGCCCATGACCCCGCCGGAACTGTTGGCAGCGGCCATCAACACCGGGCTGAGGCCCAGTTGCTCGGACGTGACCCGTTGCAAGCCGCCGAACAGCACGTTGGACGCCGTGTCCGAGCCGGTC
Source organism: Pseudomonas moorei (assembly GCF_008801475.1). Taxonomy (GTDB): domain Bacteria; phylum Pseudomonadota; class Gammaproteobacteria; order Pseudomonadales; family Pseudomonadaceae; genus Aquipseudomonas; species Aquipseudomonas moorei. The sequence goes on from NZ_VZPP01000007.1 coordinate 174,968, forward strand.
AGGGCAACGCCGAGCCAGCCGAGCAAGGTGCCGAACATCGGATAGAAAATCCCCGTCGCGGCGAACGCCAGGCCCATGGTGGCGTCCAGTCCTGAATAGCGCGTGAGAAAGCCGAGGGCGAGCATGGCGGTGATGGTGATCAGCGAATAACGCACCACCCACAGTGTTCGCAGGTATTGGCTGATCAGCTGCGGGATGGAGTACCCCATCAGCAATCCGCCGAGAATCGCCGAGAGCAGGATGCCGCTGCCCGTGGCGGTGAACCAGGTGAACTTGTACACCGCATCCTCGGTTTTCGGTGCCGGCACCACCGGCGGCACCTTCTCGATCTGCTGATGGATGGTGGTAAAGGTCAGGATCGGCGCGAATATCGGATTGGCCTCAGACAATGGTTTGCCCTGCGGGTCGAGCCTGGCCGAATGGGTGGCCGGATCGATCGCCGGGCGCGTGTCGAACAGGTTCTTGAAGCCCTGCGTGCCCCAGGCGAAGACGAAGATGGTCAGGATGATCCATGGCATCCACGCGCGCATCACCGCAGGCTTGGCATCGTTGGCAAAGGTCGCGTTCGGCTCGGCTTTGCTCTCATGCTCGGTATCGATTTTCGAATGGTCGACCCGTCCGGAAAGGGCAGCAGAGGTATGCACCGTGGCCGGTTTCCAGACCTTGAGGAACGCGGTCAGGCAGGCCATGGAAATCAGCGCGGCGATCACATCCACCAGCATGGGCCCGTGATAGTTGGACACCAGGAACTGCGGCACGGCAAAGGTGACCCCGGCCACCAGGATCGCCGGCCAGATCTCCAGCATCTTGCGCCAACCGGCGAAGGCCCAGATCAGCCAGAACGGCACGATCACCGAGAAGAACGGCAGTTGCCGGCCGACCATCATCGACAGTTCCATTTCATCCAGCCCGGTGACCTTGGCCAGGGTGATGATCGGCGTGCCCAGGGCGCCGAAGGCCACCGGCGCGGTGTTGGCGATCAGCGCCAGACCAGAGGCGGCCAGCGGTGAGAAGCCCAGGCCGATCAGAATCGCGCCTGTCACCGCCACGGGCGTCCCGAAGCCGGCCGCCCCCTCGAAGAACGCGCCGAAGCAGAAGGCGATCAGCAACAATTGCAGGCGACGGTCGTCGGTGATTCTCGCCAGGGAATCCTGCAGCACTTTGAACGAGCCGTTCTCGGTGGTCAGCCGGTGCAGGAAGATGATGTTCAGCACAATCCAGCCAATCGGCAGCAGACCATTGGCGGCGCCGTACAACGCCGCCGACCCGGCCATGTTGGCGGGCATGCCGAAAGCGAAGATGGCGATCAGCAAGGCGGAGGTGAGGGCGAGCAGCGCCGCCAGGTGCGCCTTGACGTGGAAGAACGCCAGGGAGGCCAGCATCACCACCACCGGCACGGCCGCCATGAGCGTTGAAAGCACCGGGTTGTTGAACGGATCGTAGACTTGCTGCCAGACCATGTTCCACCTCTGCTTATTATTGTTGGACGTGCAGACCCCTGAGGGGAGGTGGCTTGTAGTATAGGTGGCATTACGCCGCTGTCAGGGTGCGCCTCTGGTCCTGTGAATCAGCGCTGTTTGCCGGGGCTGAGCTAGCATGGCCAATAGGGTCCAAATCCAGTACGGGGAGGAATGCCGCAATGACTGAACGCCATCTGGTCCACAAGGAAACGCTGTCCAATGGATGCAGCATCGAGGTCAAGGCCGAAATCCTCCGGGACGGCTCGCTGGGGATGTTCATCGGTGTTTACCGGCCGGACGGCACGGTCATTGACGAGAACCATGATCCCAAACCGCACATGATGGACATGGAGGCGGCGATGGATTGGGGTATCGATATTGCCAAGGGCATTGGCAATAGTCAGCGGACGTTGTAGGGGGGCCGCACAATTGCGTAGGACACAAAGCCCGTAGGAGCAGGCTTGCCAGCGAAGGGGCATTCAATGACGCCAAAAGCTTCGCCGGCAAGCCAGCTCCTACAGGTCGTTGAGGGGCGATGGCCTCAAGGCTGTTGCAGCGTTGCGCCGGTCACTCCCGTCGCGTTGGCCTTGGGTTTGGAGAACTTCCACGCATCACCCGCCGGCGCCGTGCCCTTGTCGTAAGGCTTGCCCAGCAGCATGTAGACCAGCCCGGCGCCCATCACCACCAGCGTGGTCAGGATCATCGAGTAGTTGATGTACCACGCCGCGTCGGGCGAGCGCGGCCAGACCATGTTGATGATGGCGCACACACCGTAGACCAGCGCGGCCAGGTTCACCCACAGGCCCCGGGCGCCGAGGGTGAATTGACCGTTCGGGCGCCAGCCCTTGGCCCGGGCGATCAACGCGGCGACCACGATCAACTGGAAGGCCACGTAGATACCAATGGCCGCGAAGCCGACGATGGTGGCCACGGCATCGGCCATGAACAAACCCAGGCAGACAATCGCCGCGGGCACCAGGCCGCTGACCAGAAGGGCGAACGACGGCACATGGTTGGCCGACAGGCGCTTGAACAGCGAACTGCCGACGATCATTTCGTCGCGGGCGTAGGCGAACAACAGCCGGCTGGCCGCCGCTTGCAGGCTCAACACGCAGGAAATGAACGACACCATCACCACGGCCATGACCAGGCGCGATCCGACCGGACCGAAGGCGTTGGCCAGAATGGTGGCGACCGGGTCGGTGTCTTCACCGGCCAGGACCTTGGCCATGTCCGGCACCGAGAGGATCAGCGCCAGGCAGGCGAACATCGCCGCCGCACCACCGATGTAGATGGTCATGCGCATGGCTTTGGGAATGCGCTTGCCCGGGTTGGGCGTTTCTTCGGCGACATCGCCGCAGGCCTCGAAGCCGTAGTACTGGAACAGGCCGGCCAACGACGCCGCGAGGAACGCCGGCAGGTACGAACCATTCACCTCGAGGTTGAAGGTGTTGAACAGCACGCTGAGCGGCTGATGACGCTCGAAGATCAGCAGGTAGCCGCCGACCAGAATCGCGCCGACCAACTCGCACATAAAGCCGAACATCGCCACCCGCGCCAACAGTTTGGTGCCCACCAGGTTCAATGCGGTGGAGAGCAGGATGATCGCCAGGGCGATGAGGATGTTGGCCTCGGGACCGGGCTTGAAACCGAGCAGGATAGCCAGATACGGCCCGGCACCCACCGCGACCCCGGCGATGGTCGCGCACAAGGCCCAGGCATACACCCAGCCGACCATCCACGCCCAGCGTTTGCCCACCAACCGGCGGGCCCAGGGGTACACCCCCCCGGAAATCGGGAATTGCGACACCACCTCACCGAAGATCAAGCACACCAGCATCTGTCCGGCACCGATCAGCAGGTAGGACCAGAACATTGGCGGGCCACCAGCGGCCAGGCACAAACCGAACAGGGTATAGACGCCGACGACCGGCGACAGGTAGGTAAAACCCAGGGAAAAGTTCTCCCACAGGCTCATGCTGCGATTGAAGTCCGAACTGTAGCCGAGGGCGCGGAGCTGTTCCGCATCCTGATCGGCGCTGACGCTTGCACGCGCGTTAGGTGAGCCACTCATGTTATTTCCTCATTATCAATGGCAGTGATTAAGGCTGGCGGGCTGGGCCGCTCTTGCTCCTGTGGAGCTTGTTGTTCTGTTCGCTGCACATCCGACCCGTGGGAGCCGGCTTGCCAGCGATGGCGTTTTCATGGACGCCTTCGCCGGCAAGCCGGGCTCCTGCGAAGGGCGGTTGCGATTCAAGCCTGCTGCTTCACTTCGCTGTCGCGCCCGTCGTCGTACTGCGAAAGCCACTCGACCGCCGCGTCGCGGTAGCGACTGAAGCCCTTGTAGTCGACCAGTTGCTGGTTCAGGTCGCGCAGCACCCGATGCATGCGTCGGGCCCAGGCCGGGTTGGTGGCGATGTCTTCGAGGCTGAGCAGGTAGGTGCGGATCGGGAAGACGATGGCGTTGCTGCGCGGCAAGCGATGCAGGGGCTGCAACTCGATGCGCAGGTAAACCAGCTTGCCGGCGTTCTGCGCGGTCACGAGGGTCCGGTCCGGCGCCCATTCCGGCAGGCTTTCGGCCGAGACTTCGAGGCGCGGGTTGACCGTCAGCGACCAGTTCAGGCGGCGAACCGGATGCCCGGTGCGCAGGCGCAACAGGAACTTCAGCGCCCGGTCGAGCATGCCGATTTCCTTCACCAGCGGCACCGGGCCGTGGAACTCTTCCCAGCTCATGCCGAGGTTGAAACGCAGGGAATAATCGGCGCGCTGGGTAGCGATGCCCGCGCCCCAGTACAGCGTGCCGTCGCGCTCCTCCTGCAATACCCAGTCGCCCTGGGCCTGGCGGGTCACGTACTCCATCGGCTCGTAGGGCAGGGTGGCCGGATCGCCGAAGGTGAAGCGGTCGTCGATGTCCAGCAGGCGGTTGGTCCAGTGCCACTGGCGGCCTTCACGCTCCAGGCTGAAGTACTGCGGGTAGTCCCGGGCGTAGGATTCCATGATCAGTTCCAGCAAGTCCCACTGCGCTTCCATCATGTGCGGCGCCGAGACGTAATGCATGCCGGGGTCTTTCTCCAGGGTGATCGCCCGGTCACGGCATTCGCTGATGTAGTGCTCGTCGATATCGAATGCGGCGCGGAATGCACCGTCCCCCACCGAGACATGGGGCTCGAGGTTCATCGAGTACATGTAGTCGTCATCGGGGAACGGGAAGGGCGCGCGGGCGATGGTTTCCGGGCTGTTGGCGAAGGTGTAGTCGTCGCGGTAGGTTTCGTCGGGATTGAATTGGATATTCATTGTTTTTTCTCCGTCGATCAGAGGTCGATGACCAGGCGATTGCACTTGGCGCGAGATACGCAGGGCATGATTTTCTTGCAGCTGGTTTTGTCCTCGTCGGACAGCCAGTCATCGGTGTGCAGCAGCTCGCCGTCGAGTTCCAGCACCTCGGTTTCGCAGTGGCCACAGGCACCGCCGCGGCACAGGTAGGGCATGCTGTACCCGGCCGCTTCCACGGCTTCGAGCATGGTCTGGTCGGGCGAAACCTCGATGGTCGCGCCGCTGCGGCCGAGGGTGAAACTGAAGGCCTCGCCGCCGCTGCTCTGCTCCAGGAATCGTTCGAAGTGCACGTGGCTGTCGGTCCAGCCCAGGTCACGGGCAACGGCCAGGGTGGCATCGATCATGCTGTCCGGGCCGCACGCGTAAACGTGGCTGCCGAGCGTGCGATCAGCCAGTACCTGGCCGATGTCCATGCGCGCTTCGATGCCTTTGCGGTACAGGTGCACCCGCTCGCCATAGGTCGCCCGCAACTCTTTGCCGAGCCGCGCATGTTCTTCGCCGCGCACTGCGTAGTGCAGCTCGAACGGCACCTTGCTCAGGCGCAGCTCTTCCAGTTGGGAAATCACCGGGGTAATGCCGACGCCACCAGCGATGAACAGATGCAGGCGTGCCTGTTTGATCAGCGGGAACAGGTTGACCGGCGGCGTGACTTCGATCAGATCGCCTTCCTTGACGCTGTCGTGCAGGGCCACCGAGCCGCCGCGACCGCTCTCTACCCGACGCACGGCAATCTGGTAGCTGCTGGTGTCGTAGGGCGAACTCAGCAGCGAGTAAGGGTTGCGCAAGGTGTTGCGGCCATTGGCGATCAGCACCACCACATGACTGCCACCGGAGAACGCCGGCAGGTGCTCGCCGGTCGGTGAGACCAGGGTGAAGCGCTTGATTTCCGGGGTCACCGCTTCGATTCGGGCCACGCGCAGATTCAAAGTCCCAGTGTTCTGGCTCATGTGTCGAGCTCCTCGGCGGGCGGCAGTTCGCCCGGTACTTCGGCATCGGCCTTGACCGCCTGAAACGCGGCCAGCCGCCGGGAATAGTGGTCGCGCACCACCAGCGTCAGACTGCAACCAGGGCAGTCGTAGACGCGTTGGGTGACGTTTTCGGTGTAGGTATCGCAGTGCACGCACCAGACCCGGCGCACCAGCGTGCCGGAGTGTTCGCGCAGTACTTCGTCTCGATTTAGGTCAAAGCGAGTGGCCACTTGCATGGCGCTGCCGAGGAAACTTTCGGACCCGGCCAGGTAAAGTCGAGTGCCCATGCGCGCATCGAAGAGCAGGTCGTTCAGGGCGTCGATCAACGCCTGGTTGCTGGCGAACAGCTCCAATTGATGGCCTGGGTGCTGCTGTAACCGGGCGAGAAAGTCCTGGCCGGAAAAGGACTCCCGGGTGTACAGCAAGGTAATGGGCCGGTCCAGCCCGGCCATCTCGTCGAGCAGGCGCAACATGGCGCGCCCGCCACTGCCTTGCCCTGCAATGATGTGCCGCGTACCGCCCGGCAGCGGTTGCAGCCGGTCATAGACTGGCCGGCTTTTGATCCCGGTGATCAGCATTCTTGTTATTCCTCCTGACTATCGGCTCGGCTGTTGAAAGCCGGCTGTGATGCAAAGCCCAACGACGGTGGGTTGCGATAGCAGGAGCACAGGGCGTGCCAGTTATTTAAGGTGTTGAATTTAAAGGGTTTATTGATTGTTTTTCGGTGGGGTACAGGCAAAAGTAACTGGATTTGTAGGCGTTTTTGCAGCACGTCGATGCAGCAAGGAACCTCCCTGCAGGCGCTGGCAAGCCAGCGCCTGCAGGACGGTGTTTACAGCCTTTGAGGTCAGTCACGCTGCAATTTGCGAATCAGCGTGCCGATGTCGATACCCAGATGCTGCGCCGCCTTGCGTTTGCTCCCGCACAGCTCCACGGCCTGGAGGATGACCTGGCGTTCGAACTGCTGGACCTGAAGCTTGAGGTTCTGCTCGAGGCTTTGATCCGGGCCGTTCTCCGCCTCTGCGGGTTTGAAACGCTGCTGCAAAGGTGCCGGGTGCAACAGTTCAGCCGGCAAATGATGCTCCTGCGCCTCATCGTCGGCGAGGACCGCCAGGCGTTCGAAAATATTCACCAGTTCGCGAATATTGCCCGGGAAGTCATAACCCATCAGGCGCTTGCGGCAACCGGCCGACAGGCTCAAGGAAGGTTCGCGATCTCCGTTGATGCGGCTGAGCAGGATGTCGATGAGGAACGGCAAGTCATCACGATGCTGGCGCAGGGGGGGAATTTCCACGGGCAACACGGCCAGGCGATAGTAGAGATCGGCACGAAATTCACCGGTGCTTACCAGATGGCGCAGGTCCTTGTTGGTGGCGGCAATCACTTGCACCTGCACGGTTTTGCTCAGGGGCGAGCCGACTGACTGAATGGTGCTGTCTTCGAGAAACTTCAGCAGTTTGGCCTGCACATGCAGCGGAATCTCGCCGATTTCGTCGAGGAACAGTGTCCCGCCGGATGCCGCCTCGATATAGCCTTGCTTGCCGCCTTGCAACGCACCGGTAAACGCGCCGCGCTCATAGCCGAACATTTCCGACTCGAACAGGCTTTCGGGAATGCTCCCGCAGTTGACGTGAATGAATGGCCGATCGCCCCAACCAGCGGCTCGGTGAATGTGGCGGGCAATCGCCGTCTTGCCGACGCCGGGCTCACCCAGGAGCAACAGCCGCGCGCGTCGGCGGAAGGCACGCACGCCGGTGTCGGCGATGCTCGACAGCTGCGGTGAGAGGTGCAGGGCGCTGTCCTGTGGGTCGCGCAGGCCTTGCGGCTCCAGGGGGCGGCTGCCGAGCGCTGCCCGGCGCGGCGGCTGGCTGCCGTCGAAGTCCTTCTGGGTCAGCATCCGGAACGGTTTTTCGTAGGCGCCGGTGGGAATCGCGTGGGTGCTGCTGAGTAGCACGCGTCCTTCCCGGGAGCGGGTCAGGGCGCTGTTGCCACCGCGATTGAGGGCGGTCAGCAAGTCGTCGTAATTCAAGGCCGAACGCTGGAAAAATTCAGTCTCGGGCAAGCCGATCGCTTGCTGCTTCGACAGGCGGTTGACGCGCTCGGCGGCAAGGTTGAGAAAGCGCACCCGGCCTTCACCGTCGGTGACGATCAAGGCTTCACTGAAGCTGTCGAGCAACGCGTGCAACGCCGGGGTTTCCAGCAAGGCACCCAGCACCTCGCTGCTGGCATTGACCGAAGAGCGCATACCCATTTGCAACGAGGGTGGCAGGTTCGAGTCTTTCATGGGTGCAACTCTTCGACGCGGCGAACGCCCTGGCTTTCGCGAAAGACCGCGACCCGCCATGCCACGCCCTCGCGAACCAGAATGCGCGAGCAATGCACGTTGAAATGGCGCTCGCGTCCGCGCAGGTCCGGCAGGGGCAGGTTGTGCCAGGTGCGTTCCGGCAAGGCCATGTCCAGCAGCAAGCGCGCGATACCGGCGCCATGGGAAATGCCGAAGGTGTCTTCAAAAGCCGCGTTACGCCATTGCGGTTGCAAGTGTTCATCGATCACCAGCACGGCGTCGGGCACCGCATCGAACACCCGGCGCAAGGCATCGATGCGCTGCTCGGCGTCATGCTGCATGCGCAGTTCCTGGCTGACGTCGCGAATACTGCCCCACATCCGCAGCAGTTGGCCGTTGACGATGGTCGCCCGTACATCGTTCTCGACATAGGCCGGCGAGCCATCGTGGCGGCGATCCACCGAGAGCGCGCAGTCGACGCTGAAACCGGACTCGATCAAGCGCCGCACGAACTCTTCGTTGGCCGGGCTGCGCGGCCAGTAAAGGCGCACCGGCTGCTGGTTGAAGTCGACATCCGACGGCATTTCATAGACCTCGGCCATGGCACGGTTGCACAAGCGCCAGTGGGAGTCGTTTTCGAACACCTGGCGGACTATTTCATCCGGGGAATTGTGGATGTCCACTGCTTCGGCGAACTCGATGCACCAGTACGCCACCTTCGCGCTCTGCAGCATCTGGCTCATCACTTCATTGGCGTTGTGCATTTCCCGCAGCCGATGGCCCAGGGATCCGAGGGGGATTTTCAGCAAGTGCAGGCGCGCCGGCTGTACCGAGCGCCACTCCAGCAATCCACTGGCGATCACGTGCAGCAGGCCACCGTTGTGACGAATCAGGGTGAGCTCCAGGCTGTGGATCTGTTCGTCCGCTGGCGGGTTGGCAAACAATGCTTGTACGGTGCGCACCGACTCGACACTGAAAATGCGTTCGATCGGTTGAGACAGCAGCTCTTCAAGCGCATAACCCAATTGATCGCTCAGGCTGGCGGACAGGTTGAGCAGTTCCCCGTCGGCACTGACGGTGCTTGCAAGAGGCTGGGCTTTTCTGGCCAGCAAATTCAGGATATCCATCGGTGGATCGGCTCGATTCGGCTAAGGGGTGGAGAAAGACGGGGCATTTCGCATGCCAATCTCGACAGCCACAAAACAGGGCATAGGGGAGAGACCGCTTCTCGAAGGGTGCTGCAGTTTTGCAGATATGTGTGCATTTGCGCAGCACTTGAGTCGAGTTTAAGGGCAATGCCAGGGCAGGCGGAATCTATCCGATGAGTGACGAAATCAAGGTAGGCGGGCAATAGCATTTTTCCGTCCTGCCACCTGTTTGGCAGGATGAAATCGGTCTAAAAACACCGGTCCGGGCGCCGAGGGCTTTGCTACTCTGAAGGTGTAGGTGATGACGCAGACTGATGCGCAAGCGGATAGCGAGGAGGCGTGGGGCGCGCTCCGAAGGGTACACGGTTAGAAAGATCTCCGCGCTGAGATCCAGCCCTTATGCCGTGTGAAGCAGGACAGTACTTTTAGCTACAAGATGGTTCCATGACTGTTCTGTGGGAGGCCTGATAAACCTTGTAAGCCAGAGACCAGCGCTGGCCACCTACTTGATCTTCGAAGCCCGCCTTGAGCGGGCTTTTTAATGGAGTTCACAAAATCCCGAGCAGTGCTCCTGTAGGAGCCAGCCTGCTGGCGATGGACCCGAATGCGCCGCGTTTAACCAGGACATGCGCGTCATCGTTAACGACCTTCGCCAGCAAGCTGGCTCCTACAAGGACCGTGCCCGTGCTGGCGTATGCGGCTACACCAGGTTGATGGTTACGTCGATGTTGCCACGGGTCGCCTTGGAATACGGGCAGGTCTGGTGGGCGGCGTCCACCAGGGCCCGCGCCAGGACGGGTTCCAGGCCCGGCAGGCTGACGTTCAGGCGAGCCTGAAGGAAAAAGGCGTTGTCCGTCTTGCCCAGATCCACTTCGGTCGCAACGCTGACGTCGGCGGGCAGATTGATCTTCAAGGCTGCAGCCGCCTTGCCCATGGCGCCGATGAAGCAGGCCGACCAACCGGCGCCGAGCAGTTGTTCCGGATTGGTGCCGTTCCCGGCAGCGCCAGGCGGGGTCAGCTTGATGTCCAGGCGCCCATCGTCGCTGCGCGACTCGCCTTGACGGCCGCCGGTGGTGACGGTCTTGCCGGTGTAAAGCACGGTATCGATTTGATTGATCATGGTTCTTCCTGCAAAGGTTTTTGGGGGGCTTGAGCCGTGATGTCGCGCGAAGCAGCGACGGACACCACGGGTAGCGACGGGCCCACTTTTTCACCTTCATGTACGCCGCATGTGTCTTGAATCCGGGGTTGTGTATCGCTGTGTAGGTTCGCCGCTTGTCCCTACAGAGCGATACAAATCCCTCGATCGCGACAGCGACCAGCACTCGCTTGTTTGATCCGGCAACGGCAGGCGGTGATACAGCCGGGGCGGGCGTCTTGTTCGATCGACTGGCGGGGTTCGCCGGCTGTGCTAGCGTCTTGAGGTCGACCCTCATTTGCGAGCTCCCCCCATGGACGAGTCCATCGTTAATGTCACCACTGCCAAATTCAACGCCCTCATCGCCATCGTGCAGGCCTACGGAGCCGCGTTCGCAGTCAAGATTCTGACCGCTATAGCGTTCTGGATCGTCGGGCGCTGGCTGATCGGCTTTGCCGTCCATATGGTGCAGAAAGCCCTGGGCAAGCAGCGGGTGGACCCGACTGTGCTGCGTTACGTGGGCTCGGCGATCACGGTGACGCTGAACATCATCCTGGTGATCGGCATCCTCGGTTACCTCGGGATGCAGACCACCACCTTCGCCGCGCTGCTCGCCGCGGTCGGTCTGGCGATCGGCATGGCCTGGTCCGGGCTGCTGGCCAACCTGGCGGCCGGTGCCTTCATCATTGTCCTGCGCCCGTTCAAGGTGGGCGATTTCATCTGCGCGGGCGGGGTGACCGGCACGGTGACCGAAATCGGCCTGTTCGCCACGGCGATCAACACCCCGGACAACGTGCTGACCCTGGTGGGCAACAACAAGATCTTCAGCGACAACATCCAGAATTTCACCCACAATCCGTTCCGCCGTGTTGAACTCAAGGCACAGCTGTCCGGAGCGGCCGACTGGAAGGCGGCAGCGGCCTTGCTCAAGGAGAAAATCGCGACCATCCCCAACGTGCTCGCCGAGCCGGCGGTGGATGTGGAGATTCTCGAGTTCAACCTGGTGGGGCCGGTGCTGGCGGTGCGACCTTACTGCCATAACGAAAACTACTGGCAGGTGTATTTCGACACCAACCGCATCATCAAGGATGCCCTCGGCGAGGCCGGCTTCCCGGCGCCGATGCCAGCACAAACGGTGATTTTCCAGCAGGGCGCTACCTTGCCCGGAGCACTGACCAAGGAATGACGGCGTCAATTCGATTGCGGTCATGGGTACCGGGTCGCAATCGACTTCATGCGGAGCAGGATCAATAAATGCAGGATGTTCGCCCCAACCCAACGCAGCCCCTGGAATATTGTGTCGAACGTCCGATATTCATGGATTTCTTGCAGCAGGCCAGACGCACGCCCGATGCAACGGCAGTCATCGCCCACGATGTAACGTGCACTTATCGTCAACTGGAAGAGACCAGCCGGCGCATAGCCGGTTTGCTGATTGAACAGGGCGCCAGCGCATCGGACCGGGTGGTGATCGTGTCGAACCGCTGTGCCGGCCTGGTCTACGCCATGCTCGGCGCCTCACGCGCCGGGCTGACGTTCAGCGTCGCCGACATGGCCTATCCCGCGGCGCGCATCGAGCAGATCATTCGCATACTGCAACCTTCATTTGTGTTGCTCTGCGGCGGGGCGACCTTCGACCCGGGGCATGGGCAATCCCAGCCAGGGGTTGCTCCTCCACGGGTGGTGAAGATTGCCGAATCGCCCAGCGAATCACTGCATGCCCATGCCGTTGATCCAGAGGATTTGCCGGTAGTCGACCCGGCACATCCGGCCTACATCACCTTCACATCGGGCAGTACCGGTGAACCGAAGGGGATTGTCACCCACCATGCGCCGCTGGTTCATTTCATCGAGTGGCATACCCGGCACCATTCGCTGTCGGAAAGCGATTGTTTTTCCCTGCTGTCCGGACTGGGGCATGACCCCGTCTACAGGGACGTCTTCACCCCGTTGTCGATCGGCGCGAAAGTGGTGATCCCCGAGCAATCGCTCGTGATCGACCCATCGGCTTTGGCCACATGGCTGCATAAGCATGCCGTTTCGGTGATTCACCTGACGCCGCCCCTGGGCAAGCTCATTGAAGCGGGGGCAAAGATCAATGGCTCCAGATTCAACGATCTGCGCTATCTGTTCTGGGGCGGCGATGCCCTGAGCGATACCTTGTACGAACAGATGCGCGGCATTGCACCCGATGCAAAGAGCGTGAACTTTTACGGCACGACGGAAACGCCGCAAGCCATGGCGTTTCACCCGCTCGATCCCGCCGCCGACAATGCGCGGATACCCCTGGGCAAAGGCATTGACGGCGCACAACTGCTGCTGGTGAATGAGGCCGGTCAGTTGGCCGGCACCGGAGAGGTCGGGGAGATCCTGATTCGCAGTCCCTATTTGTCATTGGGTTACTGGGGCGACGCGGCAAAGACCCGCGACAGTTTTGTGGCCAATCCCTTTACCCATGCCCCGGACGATATTTGCTACAAGACCGGCGACCTTGGCACCTATCTGCCAGATGGCAGTGTCATGTTTCTGGGGCGCGGTGACAGTCAGGTCAAGATTCGCGGGCACCGAATCGAACTGACCGAAATCGAAGGCACCCTTTCGCGCCATCCCCGCGTCAAACAGTGCGTTGTGCTGGCGGCGAACGATCGTTCGAACGTGAGGCTGGTGGCCTATTGCGTTTCAACCGACCCTGTTTCCTCGGTTCAATTGCGTGAGCATGTCAGTAAGGAGCTGCCCGACTACATGGTGCCGGCGCAGTTCGTCTTCCTGGACGCCATTCCTCTGACACCGAACGGCAAGATTGATAAGCGGGCACTGGCTGCGGTGGGTGCCTCAACGGATGCGGCGTCCCCTGGCTCGAACCAGAACCTGTCGCCGCTCACGCTCAAGCTGGCGGATGCCTGGTCTGAAATCCTCGAAGTCCCGTCTATCGATGCCAACCTGTCGTTCGTGGAACTGGGCGGCGATTCGCTGTCGTTTGTCCAGGCTTCAATGGTCCTTGAGCAGTTGATCGGGCACCTGCCGGATCGATGGGAAATGCTGCCGGTCCGTGATCTGGGTGAGCTGGCCAACACGGCCAAACCGTCGAGGCTGGCCATTCGGGCGATGGAAGTTCCCGTGTTGCTGCGGGTCATGTCCATCGTGATGATTGTGGTCGGGCATTTTCATCTGTTTTCCGATTGGGCGTTTTTCGGCGAGACGGCCGTGTTGTTCGCCGTGTCCGGTCTCAGCCTGGCGAGGTTCCAGGTTCAAGCCATCAATGAACGCGGTAACGCCAGTACGCTCCTCAAGTCCATGGCCAGTATCGCGGTGCCCACGGTCCTGTATACGGTGTTGACCCAGGTGCTTTTCGACAGGGTTCACTGGCCGTCAGTCTTGATGATTTCCAACTGGTTTCCACCCAGAGAAATCGGCAACTTCACCTATTGGTACATTGAGGTGCTGTTGCAGATGATCGTGATCATCGGGATCGTGTTGTCGTTCGAGCGCGTCAGGAAAATCATCCTTTCCAATCCGTTCCGTTATTTGCTCATGGCGTCTTGTCTGCTGGCGGTGGCTGACCTGTTGATCAGTGCCTATGTGTTTGACGCATCAGCGCTCAATAACCGGGTGCCGCAGCATTACCTGGCGATCATGGTGCTGGGCATGGCCATTCACTATGCCGACTCCACCCGGCGCAAATGGCTGGCCAGTGCGGTGGCGGTGATTGTGCTCGGTGGGCGGGACGTACTGGAGTTCTACGGACATGGCTTGCCGGCGGTTGGCATGAGCGAATACATCGATGTGGCGGTGCCAGCGGTGCTTGCGGTGATCTGGATCCGTTCCGTGCCCGTACCCGGCCTGATCGCGCGGGGGCTTGCCGCCATCGCCGCGTCAACGCTGTACATTTATCTGACGCACTTTCAATTCCAGTCCTTGGCCCATCGCCTCAATGACAGCCCTGTACTGGCGGTGATTATCGCCATCCTTGGCGGGATCCTGGTCGGTTATGCCTGGAACAAGTTCGTTCGAATCGTTTTGATGCGCTTGAACGGTGCAGAGAAGAAGCGCCGTTCGCAAAAGATTGAACGGGTGGCCTGACGTCGGTGTTTTCGTCAGGTCGCCACTTCACGGCTATCCTGTTTTTCATGCGTTTGATGCTGTTGCGCGTCGTTAACCGGAATCAACGGTTGTCTGGATGATGGGTCCCTTCCGGCAAGGACAGGGTCTTGCAGCGTCCCACGGGCTTTCCTGGATGAAAGGCGGTGGTTGCACGGATAGAAGTGGCAGCGATGAACACAAGGGTCGAGCTGGCAACTGACGACGCGGCGCAAGGCTTGTTCGTGCAAACGCTGGAGCAGGCTATCGACGCCGTGGTGGTCGTGAATGAGCTCGACCTCGTGGTGTTTTTCAACGCCGCTGCCGAGCGCTTTTGGGGCTGCTCGCGCATGGACGTGCTGGGCAGTGCAGTCAGTGCCCTGATCCCGCGGGGGATGAGCCTGACCCCGGACGATTCTTCCCGCGCGCACAGCGCTCTGGATGTGCGGATCCTGCGCCGCGATGGTCAGGAGCGCTGGGGTGTGATGTCCATCTCGAAAATCGCCCTGCATGACCAGACCCTGCATGCGGCGTTCCTCAAGGATGTCACGCACCTGCGCGAGCAAGACCTCGAACACCGGCTGCTGTCGATGTCGATCAATGCCGCGCATTCGGCGACCTGCATCGTCGACGCCCATCGCCAGCTTATCTACGTCAATGACGGGCTGATCCGCTTGCTGGGCTATTCCCGTGAAGAGGTGATCGGGCAATCACCGATGCTGTTCTTCGTGCCCGACGCGCGGGCCGAAACCCACGCGGAGCCCGAGCTGGAAGCCGTTCTCTGCGGCCAGCCTCATGAGTTCAGCGCGCTTGTCAGCAAACGCAGCGGCCAGCGCCTGTGGGTGCATGTGTCCTCGACGCCTGTGTTCGACGCTCGGGACCAGGTCGAGCACGTGGTGATCGTGCTGACGGATATTACCCAGTCAAAGCTGCATGAGGTGCTGCAAAACAAAGTCATCGGCGCATTGCTCAAGGAAGAGTCGCTGGAGAGCGTGCTGACACTGTTGTGCCATGAAATCGAACGCATCGCCCCCGAAGTCATCGTTTCGATCCTCAGTGTCGACCCCCAAGGGATTCTGCATCCCCTGGCCAGCCCCGGTTTGCCGACCGAATACTCCAGGGCCATCGAAGGCCTGGCCATCGGCCCCGTGGCAGGGTCCTGCGGTACCGCCGCCTACCGGGGCGAGCCGGTGCTGGTGACCGACATCAATAACGACCCGCTGTGGGCGGACTACAAGCACCTGGCTCAACAGTCTGGCTTGCAGGCTTGCTGGTCGATGCCGGTGCGCAACGGTGCCGGGCGCATCGCCGCGACCTTTGCTCTGTATTTCCGCGAAAGCCGCGGGCCTGACCCCTTGCACGGCCATCTGGTCAAAGCGGGCACCCATCTGTGCATGTTGGCGCTCGAACGCGAGCAAGCCCGCCAGTCCATTCGAAAAATGGCCTTTTACGACGGCCTGACCGGCCTGCCCAATCGCAGTTTCCTGCTCGCCCAGGCGCAGCGCACCCTGGTCGCAATGGCGCGTGAGCAGGCGGAGCTGGCCGTGCTGTTTGTCGATCTGGATCGTTTCAAGCAAATCAACGATGCGTTGGGCCATGCCTCGGGTGACGAGTTGTTGCGCGTCATGGCGCACCGGCTGCGCAGCGTGTTGCGAGAGTCCGACCTGGTCGGGCGTCTGTCCGGAGACGAGTTCGTCCTGGTGCTGCCACGCATGAACGCCACACAGGTCGCGACTTTTCTCGAGCGGCTGATGCTGCTCCTGAGTCGCCCGACCACGATTGCCGGCATATCTGTGGTCGTTTCGGCCAGCATTGGCATCAGCCTGTTTCCCGGTGACGGGCGGGACATGGAGAACCTGTTGCACCGTGCCGACATTGCGATGTATCAGGCCAAACGCATCGAACGCGGCAGCTTCAGCTTCTTTGTCGAAGAGATGACCCGGAACGCTCAAGACCGATTGGTCATGGAGACAGCGTTGCGCAACGCCATGGCCAACGACAGCCTTGAGCTGTTCTACCAGCCACAGATCGATCTCAACAACGGCAGGCTGGTGGGTGTAGAGGCGTTGGCGCGCTGGGCGCATCCGATACTGGGCGACATCTCGCCAAGGCAATTCATACCGCTGGCCGAGGAGTGCGGGCTGATCAATGAACTGAGTCAATGGGTGCTGCAAGCGGCGTGTGAGCAACTGGCCGCGTGGCGGCGACAAGGATTGGCGATTGCGTCGCTCTCGATCAACCTGTCGCCGATCAACTTTCACAACCTCGACCTGGCCGAGCTGATTGCCGGCCAATTGCAGCGATACGGCTTGCAACCCGCTGACTTGTGCGTGGAAGTGACCGAGAGCGTGGTGCTTTGCAACAGTCCAGGCACCCATAAAACCATCCGCGATCTGCATGCGCTGGGGGTGCGGCTGGCCATCGATGATTTCGGCACGGGCTATTCCAGTCTGGGCTATCTGCGGCACCTGCCGATCAGCGAGCTGAAGCTGGACAAGAGTTTTGTCGACGACCTGGAACACGACAGGTCTTGCCGGGCCCTGAGCGAGTCGGTCATCGGCATCGGCAGGAGTCTGTCGTTGACCGTGGTGGCGGAAGGGATTGAGTCCGCCGTCCAGCGCGACATCCTCAAGGCCCAGGGCTATGAGATCGGCCAGGGCAATTTCTTCTCGGTCCCGCTGCCTGCCCAGGCCTTCGCGCCACTCATTGATCTGGCAAACGCGGGCGGGGCCGTGTGCAACGGGGCAGGGCCGCTCTGCCTGGGGCTGGGGATTTCGAGCTGATTCAGGGACGGCCTGACGATGGCACTGTAAACTGGCCGCCCGGTTTCGACCGACCCTTTACCCATTCAAGCAAGAGTTGCCCATGGCCAATCAAGACATCACCTTTGTTCCGGACCCCGATGCCGATTCCATCTCCTCCGACGTCGCCGGTTTTGGCGGCCTGTTGGTCTCCACCCAGATCCCGACCCGCGCCGACGGCAGCCTGGAGCTGGGCGACATCACCCTGCAGAGCGAATGCACCCTGCAGGCGCTGAAGGTGGCGCTGGAGCGCGCCGGCAGTTCCATGGACCGGGTTCTGCACCTGACCATCTACCTCACCGACATGGCCGACCGCGCCGCCTTCAACGAGGTTTACCAACGCTTTTTCGCCAAGCCCTGGCCGGTACGCGCCGCCGTTGGCGTAGCCGCGCTGGCGGTCGAAGGCATGCGCGTGGAAGTCACCGCGATGGCTGCCAAGGGCTGAAAACACCCCATGTGGGAGCGAGCCTGCTCGCGATAGCGGTATGACCGTCAACGCTGCTGCCGACTGGCACGCAGCCATCGCGAGCAGGCTCGCTCCCACAAAAAGCTCAGGCCAATTCGTTCAGGCAGGCGCCATCGGGCAGCCTGTGGGTGCCGGTCAAGGGTTTCGCCGCTACAATGCGTGCCTTGATCGTGACAGGCCAGACTAAAAACACATGTCCCTACCCAAGCATCACCTCGAATTGCTCAGCCCCGCCCGCGACGTAGCCATCGCCCGCGAGGCCATTTTGCATGGCGCCGACGCCGTGTACCTGGGCGGCCCAAGCTTCGGCGCCCGCCACAATGCCTGCAACGAAGTGAGCGATATCGCCCAACTGGTGGAGTTTGCCCATCGCTACCACGCCCGGGTGTTCACCACCATCAACACCATCCTGCACGACAACGAGCTGGAGCCGGCGCGCAAGCTGATCCACGAACTCTATGATGCCGGGGTCGACGCACTGATCGTCCAGGACCTGGGCGTGATGGAACTGGATATCCCGCCGATCGAACTGCACGCCAGTACCCAGACCGACATCCGTACCCTGGCGCGGGCCAAATTCCTCGATCAGGCCGGTTTCTCGCAACTGGTGCTGGCCCGTGAGCTGAACCTGCAGGAAATCCGCGCCATCGCCGACGAGACCGACGCGGCGATCGAGTTCTTCATCCACGGCGCGCTGTGCGTGGCATTTTCCGGCCAGTGCAACATTTCCCACGCGCAGACCGGCCGCAGCGCCAACCGGGGCGACTGCTCCCAGGCCTGCCGTCTGCCGTACACCCTGAAAGACGAAAAGGGCGGGGTCATCGCCTACGAGAAGCACCTGCTGTCGATGAAGGACAACAACCAGAGCGCCAACATCCGCGCCCTGGTCGAAGCCGGCGTGCGCTCGTTCAAGATCGAAGGGCGCTACAAGGACATGGGCTATGTGAAGAACATCACCGCCTATTACCGCCAGCGCCTGGATGCTGTGCTCGAAGACCGCCCGGACCTGGCCCGTGCCTCCAGCGGCCGTACCGCGCATTTCTTCCTGCCCGATCCGGACAAGACCTTCCACCGCGGCAGCACCGACTACTTCGTCAGCGAACGCAAGATCGACATCGGCGCCTTCGACTCGCCGACCTTCACCGGCCTGCCGGTAGGCGTCGTGGAAAAAGTCGG
Organism: Pseudomonas moorei; assembly: GCF_008801475.1. GTDB lineage: Bacteria > Pseudomonadota > Gammaproteobacteria > Pseudomonadales > Pseudomonadaceae > Aquipseudomonas > Aquipseudomonas moorei. The sequence goes on from NZ_VZPP01000007.1 coordinate 193,819, forward strand.
CAAGCGTGATCTGCTGGTGGTCACCCACGAGCCGCTGTCCAACGGCGACGGCCTCAATGTGCTGGTCAAGCGTGAAGTGGTGGGCTGGCGCACCAACATCGCCGAGCCCAAGGGCGAGTTCGAAGAGGACGGCGAGAAGCGTTATCGCTACCGCGTCGAGCCCAACGAGATGCCAAAAGGCTTGCACCAGTTGCGCCCCAATCACCCGCTCAGCCGCAACCTGGATCACAACTGGGCCCAGGCGCTGCAAAAGACGTCCGCCGAGCGCCGGATCGGCCTTTCGTGGGTCGCGCGCCTGCGTGAAGAGCGCCTGGAACTGACCGCCACCAGTGAAGAGGGCATCAGCGCCAGCGTTGCCCTCGACGGTCCGTTCGGTGTGGCCAACAAGCCGGAACAGGCCCTGGAACAACTCCACGATCTGCTGGGCCAGTTGGGCACCACCGAGTACCACGCCACGAACATCAAGCTCGACGCTCCCCAGGCCTGGTTCATTCCCAACTCGCAGCTCAAGGCTTTGCGCCGCGAAGTGATTGAAGCACTGACCGTGGCGCGCATCGCCGCACATCCACGGGGCGGTCGCAAAGCCGAGACCAACCCGCCGCCGGTGTACCCGGAATCGCACCTGTCGTTCCTGGCCAACGTCTACAACCAGAAGGCCCGTGATTTCTATCACCGTCACGGCGTCAAGCTGATCGACGCGGCCTACGAGGCTCACGAAGAGGCCGGAGAGGTGCCGGTGATGATCACCAAGCACTGCCTGCGGTTCTCCTTCAACCTGTGCCCGAAACAGGCCAAGGGCGTGACCGGCGTGCGCACCAAGGTGGCGCCGATGCAGCTGGTGCACGGCGATGAAGTGCTGACGCTGAAGTTCGACTGCAAACCGTGCGAAATGCACGTGATCGGCAAGATGAAGGGCCACATCCTGGACCTGCCGCAACCGGGCAGCGCTCAGTCGGTGGTCGGCCACATCAGCCCTGAAGACCTGCTCAAGACCATCCCTCGCGCACCTCACTGAGTGACGGGCGAGCGCGACGCCACGGCGTCGCGTTTGCCTGCCCGGCCTCATCCACCACTGACTTTCCAGTGTTTGACGTCATCGGCGAACACGATCTGTCGCATCTCGTGGGCAATACCGTAGGCCAGTGATTCGTGCGCGGCGATGACTTTTTCCTCCGCCGACAGGCAGTGGAAAATGTCCAGCCGGGTCGCGGCCTCCGCGGTTTCCAGTGCGAAAATCTGCACGTAGCGTGCAAGGTCGTTATCGAGACTCGACAGGTATTCTCGCAGCCGTTGGTGGTCGACCGATTTCTGGCTGAAGTACCAGTTCATCGGGTGAATCAAGAATCGCGAGTGGGGCGATGTAATGCGAAGACCCGCCGCCAGGAACATGATGATGCCCATCGATTCGATGTTGCCGGCATTGATCGCACAGAGTGGCACTGGCAATGATTTCAAGAAGGTATAGAGGGTAAAGCCAAAGTTGGTACTGCCGCCGGTGGTCGACAGATTCAACAGCAGCGAAGTGGCCCCCAGATCGATGGCCTCGAGGCAACAATCCCTGAATCGCTCGGTCGTGGCCTGATCGATCTGGCAGTGAAAATGCACGATGTGTTCTGTCATTGATTGACCTTCCGAGTCCGCAGCCTGGAGGACGTTCAGCGCGTTATCCAGTCTAGTCAACATTGACCATCGACTCTTGAAAAAGCGGCGTACGGTGCGCGCTTGCGCGGCTGCGTCCGCCAGTCGAATGGGCCTCATTTCGATGGAACTAACGGTCAAAACCCACTCGTCGCGAGCCGGAGGTTTTCGTTCAAACTTTCGATTTTCTGCGCCCTCCGAATTGTACGAGCACACGCTCGCAAGCAAACGACCCAAGAGGTGAACAGAAATGGCCAATACAGGAAACAACAACCCCGGCAATTTTGGCAATGACCGGGACAAGGCTTCTGATGCGGGCAAGAAAGGCGCAGGGGCTTCCGGTGGCAACCATGCCAACGATCCACAGCGAGCATCTGAGATGGGCCAAAAAGGTGGCCAGGCTTCGGGCGGCCAAAGATCGCGCGACGCTGATCGCATGTCTGGCGGTGGACAGGGAACCCACCGTGGCGGTGAGTTTGCCGACGACAAGCAAGACATGACCAAACCAGGACAGAAAGGCGGTCAGGCCTCCGGTGGACGCCAATCAGGCGATGCCAATCGATCGACCAGCGGCGGGCAGGGAAGCGGTCGTGGTAGCAACGTAGCCGATGACATGGATAAAGGCTCTCAAGCTGGACGCACAGGCGGGGATCGCAGCGGCGGCGGAGGACGTAAAGCTTAATGCCCCGTGATCCTCATCAAGCCCCGAATCATCTTCGGGGCTTGATCCTTTTGCTCGGCTCAACGTGCGGGCCGGACTGATCCGCAAAGAGGCGAGCGCGATCGGTTTGTATTTCAACTTATCTTCAGCCGCAACAGTGACGTACGCATACAAAACAGGGCCCAGCGCGACACATGCGCGATACACGGTGAACGCCTAATGGCGCTGCCCCACAACGGCACCCGCGCTTTTACCCTGCACTCACTGGAGAATGGCTATGTCCCGAATCAACACCCGTTACGCTGCTGGCTGGCTTGGCGTTGCGCTGGTCACCGCGACACTCGGCACCTTTACCGGCCTCGCTCAGGCGCAGGAGAGCAAGGCCCCGGCGAAAAACTGGCAGGCCGGGCTCTCGCGTACCGATCTGGTCCGTCGTGACCTCGATGTCGATGGGCGTGAAGTCATTCAGGTCCGGGTCGATTTCGATGCCGGCGTGACGTCGCCCAAGCATTCCCATCCCGGCGTCGAAATCGCCTATGTGATTGACGGCACCTTTGAATATCAACTCGAAGGGCAACCACCGGTCACGCTCAAGGCCGGTGATTCGCTGTACATTCCGGCGGGCATCGCCCATGTGGCGAAGAACATCGGCCAGGGCAAAGGCTCGGAGCTGGCGACCTACATCGTCAAAAAGGACACGCCACTGGTGGTGTTGCAGCCGTAGACGGCAGCCGCCTGAATCAGCGGTTCAGGCGTGTTCACGGCGGCGGCTGACCAGGGCGATCAGGCAAGCGATACCGATCAGCCCCCACGCAACCATGAACGTCACGCGCATGCCGCGGGCAACCGCCTCGGGATGCGCGGTATTGATGTCGACCGAGTTCGATGCCAGGGCAAACACCGCGCCCAGTACAGAGGCCCCGGTGATCAGGCCGAGATTGCGCGACAGATTGAGCAAGGCGGACACCACGCCCCGCCGGTCCGGCGCCACATCATTCATGACAACGGTGTTGTTGGCAGTCTGGAACACCGCGTAACCCAGGGTGATGATGACCATGGGCGCGAGGTAGCCGCCGATGCCGAACGTTCTTGGCAGCATTGACAAGGTGAAACAGCCCAGCGCAATGGCGATGAGCCCGGCCAGGGTCATGCGCCGCGCCCCGAAGCGGTCGGCCATGCGCCCGGCGGGCACGCCGGACAGTGCCGCCACCAGCGGCCCGACGGACAACACCAACCCGACCCCGACCGCATCCAGCCCGAGCGCCCGCGACAGATAGAAGGGCCCGACCACCAGCGTTGCCATCATCACCGTCGTCACCAGCAGGCTCATGGCCAGGCTGGCGCTCAACTGCGGATCGCGGAACATCGCCAGTCGAATCAGCGGCGCCGCGACGCGTGCCTGCACCCGAATGAACAGGCCGACGCCCACGCACGCCGCCAGCAACAAGGCGATGTTCAACGGACCAAAGTGGCCGCGACCAAGGGTCATGGCCAATGCATAAGCGCCCAGGGTCACGGCCAACAGCAGGCTGCCGAGCGGGTCGAAACCGCTGCGTACGGTGTTCGCTTTGCGCTGATCGGCCGGCAAATGGCGACAAGCAAGCAGCAGCGTCACCAGACCCAACGGCAGCATCATCAGGAACATCGCCCGCCAGCCGAATCCGCCGATCAACAGCCCACCGAGAGAAGGCCCCATCGCGGTGCCAATCGCTGACATCGTCCCGAGCAAGCCCATGGCGCTGCCGGTTTTCTCCTTTGGCACCGTCTCGCTGACGAAGGCCAGGGTCAGGGCCATCATGATCGCTGCGCCGAGGCCTTGCACGGCCCTCGCGCCGATCAGCAGGCCGAGGGTCGGTGCCAGGCCGCACAAAGCCGAAGCCAGGGTGAACAGACCGATCCCGCTCAAGAGCAGGCGCCGCCGCCCGACCAGGTCGCCGAGCCGTCCGACACTGACGATCAGCGTGGTGATGGCCAGCAGATACGCGAGGACGACCCACTGCACCTGCTGGAAGGAAGCCTCGAACACCTCAGCCAGCGTCGGCAAGCCCACGTTGGCGATGCTGGTGCCGAGGGCGGACAGCAGCATCGACATTGACAGGCTGGCCAGTGCCCACCTGACGGATCCGGTTCGTTGCGCGTCCTCTGTCATTGCCGTTGCGGAATTCATGGGGTCCCCCTGTCGTGGCCACTCCCGATTGGAGCTATCGCAAAACTACGCCTGCGCCTAACATGGCGGAAGACGCACCCTTTGCATTTAATACGTGCGTTCAACGCCCTATAAGCCCGCCACGAGGCATCCTATGTCCAGCGCCGATTTCAACTTGCTGATCACCCTAGATGTGCTGCTGGCAGAAGGCAGCGTGGCCCGCGCCGCCAAGCGCTTGCGCCTGAGCCCTTCGGCGATGAGCCGGGCGCTGGCGCGATTGCGCGAAACCACTGGCGATCCGCTGCTGGTCAGGGCCGGACGCGGTCTGGTGCCCACGCCTCGGGCACTGGAGTTGCGGGAGCGGGTCAGTCAATTGGTGCAGGAGGTTGAAGCGGTATTGCGTCCGGCCGAGCAACCGGACCTCGCGCAATTGGTTCGCACGTTCACGCTGCGCACCAGCGAAGGTTTCGTCGAAAATTTTGGCGCCAGGCTGATTGCGCGCATCGCCGGACAAGCGCCCGGTGTGCGCCTGCGTTTCGTGCATAAACCGGACAAGGACAGCACGTCACTGCGTGACGGCACGGTGGATCTGGAAACGGGGGTGGTGGGCAAGGGCGCCGGTCCGGAGTTGCGTACCCAGGGGCTGTTTCGTGACCGCTTGATCGGCGTGGTGCGTTCGGGGCATCCGTTGAGTCAGGGCCCGATGAGTGCCGCACGTTTCGCCGCAGGCAGTCACATCAGTGTGTCCCGGCGCGGCCTGGACAAGGGGCCGATTGATGATGCCCTTGAATTGCTCGGGCTGGAGCGCCAGGTCGCCACCATCGTCGCGGGTTTTTCCACGGCTCTATCGCTCGCACGGGCCAGCGATTTGATCGTCAGCGTGCCGGAGCGCCACACCGCAGACCTGCGACAAGGCATGCACAGTTTCGAGCTTCCTTTGTCGTTGCCTTCTTTCACCGTGGCCATGCTCTGGCACCCGCGAATGGATGCCGATCCCGTGCATCGCTGGTTACGTGAATGTCTTCGAGTGGTTTGTTCGGAATAGGAAGTAACTGGAGAAACAGTAAGTTTAAATCCGTGGCAACTTAGTCAGTATATTGAGTGCTGGTGTTAAGCTGTTGTTACTGATTTTGTATGTGTAAGTCTTTTGTTATGTGAGCGAAGAAAATCATATAAAAATACTTTGAACTTATGTTGTTGGGTGAGGTATGCGGCAGGCTCAATAATTATAAATGTCTAAAGAGAAGGGTTCGCAAGTGTGGTGACTGGCGCAACGCTATCAATGTGGCGATTTACTAGTACTGCGGATATATACAATAATTTGCTCTGATATATTGGCTAACCTATTGATTGATATCGATAAATTAGTTTGTATTATCTGAGTCATGATTGTTGTTGTTGCTAAGCAGAAGCCGGGTAATCGGGGAAATTGGCTGACGAAGTGCTGTTGCCGTGTATCTGGAAAGAAATCAAAATAAATCGAACGCTTTTCTTCAGTGGTGCTAGTGTTGGTCACTTCAATAAACCGCACTTGTCGTTCTGTAGAGGACGTGCGTCATGTCGATTCCAAATCCTCGAATCGCGATACTCGGTAATAGAGTGCCAAGTTTGAACCTTCCCGAACTTGAACACTTTTCCGACTTGGGCAGCCTGTTGGCTGCCCGCGCATTTGATGTGGTACTTCTGGACATGCCCGCCGCTTATGCGGGGAAAGTGCTGCGAAAGCTGCGCTCTATCCCGCCGTATCGCTACACCCTCATTTACTGTTGCCGCGACCAGGATGGCTGGTGTGAGGCCTTGGGTGATGGTGCGTGCCCGGTCGATGCCAGCGAGATCAAGCAGCTTTGGGTCGCCTGGCAAGAGCGCTTCAGGTTGCTTGAACAGGGCGCCGCGCCCGAGCGATTTGAAAGCCGGGTGTTGTCCTGGCTGTGGTTACGCGGCAACACCTATGTGTATGCGTTGCGCGACCCGGAGGTGCCCCAGCATTACCGCTACCCGCTGCTGGAAGCGCTGGCTGACAACGAGCAGATCAATGCCTTTGTCTGGCTGGGCTTGATGGTGCAGCAAGGCTGGCTGGAAGAGGGGGTGCTGGTCGATCGCGTTCGCCTCTGTTCGGAATGCGGTTCGGGCCGGCTCAATTACATCGACGTGTGCGCCGAGTGTCAGGCCCTGGACATTTCGCGACAACCTTCCTTGCACTGCTTTACCTGTGGGCATGTGGGCCCGCAGGAATCCTTTCTCAAAGACGGCGTGCTGCTGTGCCCCAACTGTTTGTGCCGGCTGCGTCACATCGGTACCGATTACGACCGTCCGATGGAAAACTATCGCTGCCGCTCATGCCAGGCGTTTTTTGTCGATGCCGAAGTGCAGGCGCGTTGCCTGGATTGCGGCTTGTCGCATACGCCGGACAAATTGCGTGTCCGCGAGGTCAGGGATTTCCGCCTGACCGAAGCCGGACGGTTCCGCTGCCGCCAGGAGTTCAGCGAGCGATCGGTCCCCGGCTTTGGTCGGCTCAACCTGCTGGGCGGCAAGGATTTCTATGATCTGCTGAGCTGGCAGATCCAGATTGTGCGCCGCTATCCGGTGCCGACCTTTTCCCTGATCGGTCTGCGCTTCGTCAACCTGAGCGGGACCTTGTCGCAACTGGGGGAACAACGCGGTCATGCCTTCATCGATAGCGTGGCCGATCGTTTGAAGGAAACCGTGCGGGAAACGGACCGCTGCTCGCGAAGCACCGAAGAGTTCTTCTGGATCATGCTGCCCCATACCGACGGCAAGGGTCTGGAATGCGTCAAACAACGCTTGAGCCGGATTGCCGAGCTGTTTTCGGCGCCGGAGGTCAGCGACCTCTCCCTGCGTGTCGTCAGCATCACGGCGCCGGACGACCTTCTTGATCAGGAAGATGGTCAATTACTGTTGGCCCGTTTGGCCGGCGAGTTGGTGTGACACCCATGAACCCGTTGATGGAACAACTCTACAACGCGCTGGGCGGGCTTGCCGGGGCGGATGGTCTGAGCCGGTTGTTCTACATGCTCTTTCCATCGTTTCTGATTTTTGAATTGCCAATGATGATCCTGGTGATGCTGGGCGTGCTGCGCTGGTTCGCCCGTCGGCGTTCCCGCGTGCCGAAGATCAGCGTTTATCAGCCCAGGGTCTCGTGCATCATCACCTGCTACAGCGAAGGCATGGACGTGCAGGCCACGCTCCTGAGCCTGTGCGAGCAGACGTATGGCGGCCACATCGAGATGATTCCGGTGGTGGACGGCGCCACCGTGAACCAGGCGACGCTGGCCGCCGTGCGCAGCTTCAACGTGGACCCGCAGTTGTACCCCCGGCGCCATTTGCGCCCGATCGCCAAATGGCAGCGGGGCGGACGGGTGTCGTCATTGAACGCCGGCCTGTCGCTGGCCAGCGGCGAAATCGTGATGGCGCTCGATGGCGATACGTCCTTCGACAACAACATGGTCAGCGCCATCGTGCGGCATTTCGAAGACCCCATGGTGCCCGCGGTGGCCGGTAGCCTGCGGGTACGCAATGTCTGGGGCTCCTGGGTCACGGCGATGCAGTCGCTGGAGTACCTGCTGTCGATCCACATGTCGAAAATCGGCCTGGCCGAATGGAATCTGGTCAACAACGTGTCCGGGGCCTTTGGCGCCTTCCGCCGTAGCTTCCTGGTGAAAATCGGCGGCTGGAACACCCACACGGCCGAAGACCTTGACCTGACGCTGCGCATCAAGAGCTACTTCAAGCGCCATGACCTGAGAATCCCGTTCGAGCCTGAAGCGATCGGTCACACCGACGCGCCTGCGACACTCAGTCAATTCCTGATGCAGCGATTGCGTTGGGACGGCGACCTGTTCTTTCTGTACATCAGAAAGCACAACCGCAACATCAGCCCGAAATTATTAGGCTGGAAAAGCTTCTTGATGATCCTGGTGACCGGCTTCTTTTTCCAGCTGGTGCTGCCGTTCATCATCTTCAGCTACACCTTGCTGGCGATCTTCATCCTGCCGGGCATGACCCTGCTGTTTCTGTTTTCGCTGATCTATCTGTTGTACCTGACGATCACCGTGCTGATGTTCGGCGCCATGCTGTTGATGGTGTCCGACCGCCCTCGGCAAGACATGACCCTGGGCTTGCTGGTGCCTTTTTTCCCGATGTTCATGTTGCTCCTGCGTTGCTGGAGCGTGGTCGCCATGCTCAACGAAATGTTCCGTCGCGGGCATGAAGAAAGCTCGATGGCGCCGTGGTGGGTGCTCAAACGCGCCACGAGGTTTTGATATGCGATCAATCCTTCTGGCCCTGTGCTTGCCCCTGCTGGTGGCCCAGCCGTTGATGGCTCAGGCGGCGCAAGCGCAAAGATGGTCCCAGGCCAGTTATGTCTGGGACAGCGAAGCCTTGCTCGATCCCGGGCAGCGGCCGGCTGAACTCCAGGCACTGCGCAACGCCGGAATGGACAAGATTTACCTGGGCCTCAAGGCCGCGCAGATCAGAGACCTGGGTGCGACCCGCCAACGCCTGGAACAACTGCTGCGGGACGCGGCGGACAAGGGGGTACAAGTCAGCCTGTTACTGGGCGATCCGAGCTGGATCGAGCCGCCGGAACGCCATCAGCTCACCGATCTGCTGGACAAACTCAAAGGGCTTGCCTTCATCAGCCTGCACCTGGACCTGGAGGTCGAGCAACTGGGCATGCCCGTCCCGGATCAGCGCCTTACAGACTGGCTCGAAACCTTGCGTACAGCCTCTTCAGTGAGCCCATGGCCGGTCGAGATTTCCAGCCACCATCGCTGGTTCGCTGATCCCAAACCCGGACACCCCTGCGTGCCCTGTGCGCTTCCCGATGCGGGCGTGCGTCAGGTCAGCCTGATGATTTACACGCGCAATCCTAACAACAGCGCGCGAATGGCAGAGCAAATCGCCAGGCGCTGGCCCGACCTGCAATTTCGCCTGGCACAAAGCACGGAGCCGCAACTGGACGCCACGGAGTCCTGGGCCGGCGCTTCGACCGAACAGTTGCAACACCAGAGCAGCGCCTGGCGTGAACAACTGCAACCTCTCGGGATTGCCGGCATTGACTGGCAAGCCTGGCGAGACTTTCCAAAACGGTGAACCCTCATGAAGATTCGTTTTGATAGTCGCAAGGAACTGAGCCCGACTCAGGAGCAGGGTTTGAGCGTGCTCTATGCCCCGGGCAAACGCACGGCGTTTCGCGTGCGCTGGTATTTGATCCTGTTCCTGGTCGCCAGCCCGTTGATCTGGCTGGGCGGCAAACTGGCCTACGGGATGCTGATGATCGACGCGCCGGCTCAGTTGCGCTTGCCGATCATCGAGGTGCGCGCACGGGATACCGGTCGGGTCGAGCAACTGTTCGTCAAGGCCGGCGACCAGATCGGCGTCAATCAACCCCTGATCAATCTCGACAACCCCGAATGGCGGGCCCGGCTATCGCAACTGGCGGCCATGCCGACTAACACGACGCCGGCACGCAATACCAAATTGGGCGGCAGCGAGCGACAGTTGCTCAATACCCGCATAGGGAGGGCGCAGGAGCGTGTGAAGGTGCTGGAGGACCTGGTGGATCGAGGTGCCGTCTCGCCGGGGGAGGTGTTGACGGCCAAGTCTGAGCTGGATGGCTTCAGGGCCGATCTGTTGGCGTTCGAGCGCCGCGAGCAACTGGCCAATCAGGCGCCGTTGAGCGTCGAGCGAGATGTCATTCAACAGAACGCCGAGCAGCAGTGGCTGAAGACGCGCCTGGCCGCGCTGCCGATCAAGGCCCCGCAGGGCGGGCGAGTGGCGGAAGTCATGGTCAACCCCGGTGAAAACGTCGGAGCCGGCACCTTGCTGATGCGCATCGAGCGACAGGAAGACCCGTTGTTGTGGATTTACCTGGAGCCGCAGAACATCAGCTACGCCGCGATTGGCCAGGCGCTGCGCGTTCGCATGCCCAATGGGGACTGGCTGGATGCCCATGTTGTCCAGGCTGTGGACAGTGCCGGGCGTACACCCACGGTGTTGCGAGGACCATTCACGGCCAGCGAAATGGGTTTGCAGGTCGCCGCCCGGTTTGATCACCCGCTGCCGGCGAAATGGCGAATCGATCAACTGCCGTTGAATGTGCGGTTCCCCACCGACTGGCAACAGATGTTCGCCGACAGCCGTGAGCTCATCGAGCAAGTGGGGGATCTCTTTGCCATTGGTCGGGCAACGGCGACCGCCCAGGAAAGCCGTTGAAGGATCACCTGCGATCAATCATCGCCGACCTGATGGCCGCGTCGTCTGGGTCGGCCCCTCAGATGTACTGATGGCGGCGCGCCGTCGCGGCGACTTCGGTCGCCAGCAAATGCTCGGCCAGCACATCGTTCAAGAACCGGAACTGATCGTTGAGCCCCACCACTTCGTTGTTGAAGTGATTGGCGGCGGCCGGAATCAGCAAGGCTTCGAATTTTTTGTCGAATACCAGGGTCAACACTTTACGAGACTCGAAAGGTTGCGAGTAATAGTTGCTGCCGAACACCGGGAAGCTCACGGACAGGGTGACTTCGTTGATCATGACGTGCGCTCCTCGGAGAGGACGAACCAGCCCAATACACTCAACGTGAAGGCCGTCAGGGCCAGACAGGTTAGGAGATGGATCAGCATGGTACGGCCCTCCGCTACAGGGTTTCGTGTTGGGTTGGAATCGATCCTACGCTGACGGTGGCGGGGCGGAAGGCATTCGTGGCGATGGTGAATATCGACGCAAGTGATGGTCGGTTTTTTTTGCGGGCTTTCTGAGGGCCACGATCCACGCTCAGCCGACAATGGCCGCCACCTATACTCAATTGAGGGGCTCTTGAACACCGAACATTCCGTTCGGAGCCGACTTTAGGAACCGTGATCTTGAACCTGCGCTGGTTGATCGTCGCCGTGCTGGTGGTGTTGGCCGGGTGCGCCATGTCGCCGCGCGCGCCGGTGGAAGCGCCGCAAGTGGTGATACCTCCCAGCACCTGGCAACAAGTGGATCGGGAGATCATCCAGGCGTCGCAATCGGCGACCGAACAGACAAAAATCTACGCGCAGGGCGCCATGGACTACTGGCGCACCCGGGTCTACGAGCTGACCGAGCAGAATTTCATCCCCTGGTTCAGCAACTACTGGACCCAGGAATGGCTGTCGATGAAGGTCAGCTGGTACACCATCAGCGCCAAGGGCGAGCAGGACGCCACGGAAAGGCGTCTGGCCGCTTATCTGCTGGAGCAGTATCAGGAAAAGGTTCTGGCGCCGGTGGCGGTGGAGATCGACCCGAACGCGATTCTCAGCCTGGCGGCGGCCTTCTACGTGGACATTCTCAAGGAAGAACTGCAGAAAATTTCCCAGCGCCATGACGTGCCGATGGCGCAACTCAATGGCCGTATCCAGAAAATCCCGGCCATTGCCCTTGGGCCACCACCGGCCCGGGACGCCTCGCTTTATCAGGTCGTTTACACCGATTTGAACGCCTTGCCGGCCTACTCCGCGTTGGTCGACAAGATCCACAAGGCCGGCGGCACTAAAGGCGTTGGCTCAACGGACACCGCCATGGCGCCGGTGGCCAAGCGCGCAAGCCAACGGATGGAAGCCGAAATGGCCCCGCGCGGGGCGGCCAGTGCGGTGGCGGCGGCCGCCGGCAAACTCGCTGGCGGGTTGATTACCGTGGGGGTGGCGGGGGTTCGCGCATTGATTCAGGCCGCTGACCGGCCGGACAGCGAAGCGTTGATTCGCAGCAGCCTGGGCAACACCTTCGACAAAGCCTGGATCAAGCTGGTGCAGGACCCGAACACCGGTGTCATGGCCGGGACTTTGTACATGGCCGCGCAAATCGAAGGCAGCCTGGCCCAGAGTGCTGAACCGCCGGTCGGTATAGGCGTGGGGACTGTCGATTGGAGCCCGACTGATTCGACTAATCAGTAGCTCAACCCATGACTGAAGGAGAACACCCATGTCTTATGTAGATGGTTTTATCGCGGCGGTGCCCACCGCCAATCGTGAAAAATTCAAGAAACACGCCGAAATCGCTGCGGCGATCTTCAAGGAAAACGGCGCATTGAGCCTGGCCGAGTGCTGGGGTGAAGACGTACCGGAAGGCAAGGTCACTTCGTTCCCGATGGCGGTAAAACTCAAGGAAGACGAGACCGTGGTGTTTGGCTGGATCATCTGGCCGGACAAGGCCACCCGCAATGCCGGGATGGAGAAAATGATGAAAGACCCGCGCACGCAGCCGGACGTCAGTCCGATTCCGTTCGATGGCCAGCGCATGGTGTTCGGCGGTTTCGAGCTGCTCGTCAAGGCTTGAGCCCGCTCGCAGGGTCACTCTGACGTCGGGGTGATCCTGCAGCTCTTGCGATGGCGGATTTCGTCATCGGTCGGCCGTACCCTGACGAATTCGAAACGCGGCTCGCCTTCGCTGTAGTGCACCAGCCAGCCCCATTCCAGTTCGAACTCATCCTGGCCGGGCCTGGGTGGCTCGGCCCACCATGGTTCCTTGCTGATGATCTGTCGCATGGCCCCCTCCGGTTGAATCGCCAGCCTCAACTATAGACCTGTGGCGAGGGCGCTTGCTCCCGCCGGAGATCTCTGTGGGAGCCGGCTTGCCGGCGAAGGCGTTTTCATTGACGCCGCATCGTTGCCTTCGCTGACCCAGCGCCCTTGCCACAGGTTGTACACTCAGGCGGTGTCCCCGCCGAGGTGCCCTGCATGAATGACGAATCCCGCGAGCCGTTCAAACGGCTGTTTTTTGCCCTGGGTTGCGCCCCCGCGCAACGCAAGGCCATCGCCCAGTGGCGCGGCGCGCTGCAACTGCGTAGCGGACGCCCGGTGCCGGTGGAGAACTTCCATCTGACCCTGAAGTTTCTCGGCTCGGTGGCGGTAGGGCAGATTGCGGACATTTGCACGGCGGTCGCGTCTGTACGCACCCCCGGCGCGCGATTGACCGTGGCCCTTGATCGGCTGGATGTCTGGCGCAGGGCAGGGGTGTTGGTATTGGCGCCGGAGCAGGCACCGCCGGCGCTGCTGCGCCTGGTGTATGACCTGGAGCAGGCCTTGTTGCCGTTTGGGCTGGAGGACGCACCACGGGAGTTTCGTCCGCACCTGACCCTGGCCCGCGACTATCGGGCGCCGGTGCCCGAGTCGACCTCGCCGCCGGAGTTTTTCCTGCGCGCCGACCGTTTCACCCTGTTCGAATCCCACAAGGGCCGCTACCGGGCGCTGGCCGATTGGCCGCTGGGGGTGGCGTAGGTCCCTTCAGCAGACAAAAGGAATGAAAGGGGCATTGTGGCGTGTGCTTTCAGGCTAAACGCGGTGCCCTTGGGTCTATCGCGAGCGGGCTCGCTCCTACAGGTATTGGGTTGGTTTTGTATGCCGGGATTCCGTGAAGAACCAGAAAAAAAAGGCGCCCGAGGGCGCCAACATTCACCTTAACCGAGGAGCCAGGTGAGTGATGCAGCGGTGGTAAGGCGCTGCATGAACGTAAATCGGACAATCAAATTTCAACCGGCACACCCACAGGGTGATGTGTTACTTACCCAGCTTCACCTTGGTCCAGCCCCGGGTCATCACCCGCTGCACACCGATCGGCATGTCGGGAATGGCATACAGGGTCGCCATCACTTCCTGGGGTGGATACGAACCCGGATCGTTGCGAATCGACTCATCCACCAGCGGCGTGGCGGCCGCGTTGGCATTGCTGTAGCCGACGTTGTTGGTGATCTCGGCGATGATGTCCGGGCGCATCAGGAAATTCATGAACAGGTGGGCGTTCTCGACGTTGGCGGCATCACGCGGGATGGCGACCATGTCGTAGAAACTGCCGGCCCCTTCTTTGGGGATGCTGTAGTCGATCTTCACTTTGTCGCCGGCTTCCAGGGCGCGGGCCTTGGCTTGCAGCACGTCGCCGGAGTAACCGACCGCCACGCAGATGTTGCCGTTGGCCAGGTCCGAGATGTACTTCGAGGAGTGGAAGTACGCCACCGACGGGCGAATCTTCATGAACAGCGCTTCGGCTTGCGCGATGTGTTGCTTGTCCTGATCGTTCACCGGGTAGCCCAGGTAATGCAGGGCGGCCGGGAGCATCTCGGTCGGCGAATCGAGGAAACTGATGCCGCAGGCTTTGAGTTTTTCCGCGTTCTCCGGTTTGAACAGCAGGTCCCAGGAATTGGTCGGGGCATTGGCGCCGAGCACTTCCCTGACCTTGTCCGGGTTGAAGCCGATGCCGATCGAACCCCACATGTACGGGAAGGCATGGCTGTTACCGGGATCACTGGCGGAGGCGTTTTTCAGCAGGACCGGATTGAGGTTTTTCCAGTTCGGCAGCTTGGATTTATCCAGTTCCTGATAGACCCCGGCCTTGATCTGCTTGGCCAGGAAACTGTTGGAAGGGACGACGATGTCGTAGCCGGATTTGCCCGCCAGCAGGCGTGCTTCAAGGGTTTCGTTACTGTCGAACACATCGTAGGTCACCTGGATGCCAGTCTCGTCTTCGAACTTCTTGACGGTATCCGGGGCAATGTAATCCGACCAGTTGTAGACGCGCAGTACCTTGTCATTGGCCTGGGCGCCGGTGGCAATCGCGCCCAATAAGGACAGTGTCAGCAGAGTCCTGCCAAACATTTTCATCGGTACAACTCCATTTCTTTTCTTATTCAAATACACAAAACAAAAATGCGGTGGCGCTTGTGTGCCCTGTAGGAGCGAGCTTGCTCGCGATGGACGTCAACGATGACGTGGGCTGCCTGAATTAACGCGGCGTCCTTGGGGCCATCGCGAGCAAACTCGCTCCTACAGGTCGGCGGCACTAGGCCGTCGCTTCTACCATTTGCTTTTTAGGTTGCTGCCACGATTCGCTGGCAGTCTGGTCCATCGCTTCCTGGATCGCCCGCTTGCGGGTGGCTTCGGCACGGCGACTGAAATACCAGACCATGAAGGTCACGATCGAGACCGCCAACAGGATCAGGCTGGCCACGGCGTTGATCTCCGGCTTCACGCCCAGACGCACCGCCGAGAACACTTCCATCGGCAGGGTCGTGGAACCCGGGCCGGAGACGAAGCTCGCCAGTACCAGGTCATCCAGCGACAGGGCGAACGACATCATGCCGCCGGCGGCGAGGGAGGGCGCGATCATTGGAATGGTGATCAGGAAGAACACCTTGAACGGCTTCGCACCCAGGTCCATGGCCGCTTCTTCGATGGACAGGTCCAGCTCGCGAAGGCGCGCGGAGACTACCACTGCCACATAGGCGGCACAAAACGTGGTGTGGGCGATCCAGATGGTCACGATGCCGCGTTCCATCGGCCAGCCAATCAACTGCGCCATGGCCACGAACAGCAGCAACAGCGACAGACCGGTGATCACTTCCGGCATCACCAGCGGTGCGGTGACCAGGCCGCCGAACAGCGTGCGACCCTTGAAGCGGGTCACGCGGGTCAGGACGAACGCCGCCAGTGTTCCCAGGGCCACGGCCGCCAGCGCGGTGTAGCACGCGATTTCCAGCGAGCGCACCACCGACCCCATCAACTGGGTGTTGTCGAGCAGGCCGGCGTACCACTTGAACGACCAGCCACCCCATACCGTCACCAGTTTCGAGGCGTTGAACGAGTAGATCACCAGAATCAGCATCGGCAGGTAGATAAACGACAGGCCGAGCACCAGCATCATTTTTGAAAAGCCGAAACGTTTCATCCTCGTGCCTCCATTTCTTTGGCCTGACTGCGGTTGAACAGCAGGATCGGCACAATCAGGATCAACAGCATCACCACCGCCAGGGCGGACGCCACCGGCCAGTCGCGGTTATTGAAGAACTCTTGCCACAGCACGCGACCGATCATCAGGGTCTCCGGGCCACCGAGCAGTTCCGGGATCACGAACTCACCGACCACTGGAATGAACACCAGCATGCAACCGGCGATGATGCCGTTCTTGGCCAGTGGCACGGTGATTTTCCAGAAGCTGTTGAAGGTGCTCGAACCCAGGTCCGATGCGGCTTCCAGCAGGCTCTGATCGTGCTTCACCAGGTTGGCGTACAGCGGCAGGATCATGAACGGCAGATACGCATACACCACGCCGATATAAACGGCGGTGTTGGTGTTGAGGATCTCGATCGGGTGATCGATCAGCCCGGTCCACAGCAGGAACGCATTGAGCAAACCGTTGTTGCTGAGGATGCCCATCCACGCGTAGACGCGGATCAGGATCGCGGTCCAGGTCGGCATCATGATCAGCAGCATCAGGACGTTTTGCGCTTCCTTGCTCGCCTTGGTAATGGCGTAGGCCATCGGAAAACCGATCACCAGGCACATCATTGTGCTGAACAGCGCGACCTTCAACGAACCCAGGTAGGCGGAGAGGTACAGCTCATCTTCGCCCAGCAAGGTGTAGTTGCCGATGTTGAGCATCAACTGGAATTTCTGCTCGGCGTAGGTGTAGATCTCCGAGTAGGGCGGAATGGCCAGGGCCGCTTCCGAGAAGCTGATCTTCATCACCAGGAAGAACGGCAACAGGAAAAACAGGCACAGCCACAGGAAGGGAATCCCGATGACGAATTTTCGTCCACTGGGCACCAGGCGCAGGAATTGCTGATTGAAGGTTCTCATGCGCGCAGTACCACGCCGCTGTCGTCTTCCCACCACACGTAGACCTGATCGTCCCAGGTCGGACGTGCGCCACGGCGTTCGGCGTTGGCCATGAACGACTGCACGACTTTGCCGCCAGGCAACTCCACGTAGAACACCGAGTGACCGCCGAGGTAGGCGATGTCGTGCACCTTGCCGCTGGACCAGTTGTAGCGGGCCTCTGGCTTGGTGGTGCTGACCAGCAGTTTTTCCGGGCGGATGGCGTAGGTGATCGACTTGTCCTGCACCGAAGTGCTGACGCCGTGACCGACGTAGATCTTCTGTTCCAGGTCCGGGCTGTGAATGATCGCGTAGCCTTCCAGGTCTTCGACGACGGTGCCTTCGAAGGCGTTCACGTTGCCGATGAACTCGCAGACCATGCGGCTGACCGGTGCTTCATAGATGTCGACGGGGCTGCCGATCTGGGCGATCCAGCCCAGGTGCATGATGGCGATGCGCTGGGCCATGGTCATGGCCTCTTCCTGGTCGTGGGTCACCATCACGCAGGTCACGCCCACGCGCTCAATGATTTCCACCAGTTCCAGCTGCATCTGCGAACGCAGCTTTTTATCCAGTGCGCCCATCGGTTCGTCGAGCAACAGCAGCTTCGGACGCTTGGCCAGGGAGCGGGCCAGGGCCACGCGCTGACGCTGGCCGCCGGACAACTGGTGGGGTTTGCGCTTGGCGTACTGGGTCATGTGCACCAGACGCAGCATTTCTTCCACGCGGGCTTCGATTTCCGCGGCAGGCAAACGGTCCTGCTTGAGGCCGAAGGCGATGTTCTGCGCCACGGTCATGTGCGGGAACAATGCGTAGGACTGGAACATCATGTTGATCGGCCGCTCGTAGGGCGGCATGTCGGTGATGTCGACACCGTCGAGCAGGATCCGGCCTTCGGTCGGCCGTTCGAAGCCGGCGAGCATGCGCAGCAGCGTCGATTTGCCGGAGCCGGAGCCACCGAGCAGGGCAAAGATTTCGCCTTGATGGATTTCCAGGGACACATCGTCCACGGCGGTGGTTTCGTCGAATTTCTTGGTGACGCGGTCGACTTTCACCAACACCTTTTTCGGTGCCTGGTGACCTTCAAGAGCCTTCCGGTAGATGCTGGAGGCGTTTGCCATTTGAAACTCCCAACAGGTTTCAGTCGTCGGGCCAACGCGGCCTGACTTAATAGTTGATTGCAAACCCTTGCCGGGCGGTGTCAGTCAGTCGAAACGCTGGTCCCACAGGGTCTCGCGTTTGACTCACTGGCCCGCACGCTCGGGTTTATTCGGCGCCGCCGTCCTGGCTGCCTGGTAGTACTTGTTGTTATTGCAGTGTGTTGTTGTCGTGAGGGACCGACGCGCACAAGCGCGCCCGCCTGACTCACGGGGGCAGTGAAATCGTTGAATCGTGTTTGAGGTCGTCAGTCAGCGCCCATGACGCAGCGCCGCCCGTTGCCGGCACGCCTCACCAAACGCCTGGAAAATTCTCAAATAAGGAGGATTCGACAGGACCTGCCATTCCGGGTGCCATTGCACGCCGAGGGCGAAGGCCTTGCTGTGCTCGACCGAGACCGCTTCGATCAGGCCGTCCGGCGCGAGCGCTTCGGCGCGCAGGCCGGGGGCGAGTCGGTCGATGCCCTGGCTGTGAATCGAATTGACCTGGAATTGCGTGGGCAGGTCCAGTGCCTGGAACACGCCGCCCGGTTGCACGTCGACGGTGTGCGCCGGTGCGTATTGCACCGCCAGGTCAGGGTGGTTGGCTTCACGATGATCAAGGAAGCCGGGCAATTCATGGACCTTCTGATGCAGGCTGCCACCGAACGCCACGTTCATCTCCTGAAAGCCGCGGCAGATGCCGAGCACCGGGACGCCGGCCGCAATGGCCGCACGGATCAGGGGAAGGGTGGTGCGATCCCGCTGGGGATCGTGTTCCGTGCCGGGAGCGCTGTCCGGGCCTTGATAGTGGAAAGGTTCCACGTTCGAAGGCGAGCCGGTCAGCAACAGACCGTCGAGCTGCGGCAGCAGGTCCTCGATTTCGGTCAGTTCAGCCAGGGAAGGAATGACGACAGGCAGCCCCAGTGCGGCAACGCTGACAGCACGCAAGTACTTGTCGCCGCTGACGTGGTAGGGATGCAGGCCAATCTGTTTGACGCATGCAGTAACGCCGATCAATGGCTTGAATGCCATTTTTATCACCTCGAAGTTTCACACTTGAACGAGCTTTTCCGGAGCTTAGCCTTGTTGATTTTAATTAACAACTCTCATGTAAAAAATTCTAAACGCCGCACGTCTGAAGATCAGGATTTACGCGTGTTTGAGGGGGTGTCTGGCACTCTCGTGCTTCTGAGAGGCCCAAAAATAAACGCTGAAAGGCTCAGTGTTCGCTATTGACTTCACTTTGCCTTTCGGATTGACTGGGCTCGTGAAAGGGCGGTGAACATAATAATTAACAGTAAAAAATAGGTGCATCATGTCGGTCCCTCTGCGTACCGTTCAACTCAACGAAGCAAACGCATTCCTTAAGAAATATCCTGAGGTTTTGTACGTCGACCTTCTGATTGCGGATATGAACGGTGTGGTGCGCGGCAAGCGCATCGAACGCACCAGTCTTCATAAGGTTTACGAGAAAGGCATCAACCTGCCGGCGTCTCTGTTTGCTCTGGACATCAACGGCTCGACGGTGGAAAGCACCGGCCTGGGTCTGGACATCGGCGACTCCGACCGTATCTGCTACCCCATCCCTGGCACCCTCAGCATCGAGCCCTGGCAGAAGCGCCCGACCGCGCAACTGTTAATGACCATGCACGAGCTGGAAGGCGAGCCGTTCTTCGCTGACCCGCGTGAGGTGCTGGCCAATATCGTGCGCAAGTTCGATGACATGGGCCTGACCATCTGCGCCGCGTTCGAACTGGAGTTCTACCTGATCGACCAGGACAACGTGAACGGTCGTCCGCAGTCGCCACGTTCGCCGGTCTCCGGCAAGCGTCCGATGTCGACCCAGGTGTATCTGATTGACGACCTCGACGAATACGTCGACTGCCTGCAAGACATCCTCGAAGGCGCGAAAGAGCAGGGCATCCCGGCTGACGCCATCGTCAAGGAAAGCGCCCCGGCGCAGTTCGAAGTCAACCTGCATCACGTGGCCGATCCGATCAAGGCGTGCGACTACGCGGTCCTGCTCAAGCGTCTGGTGAAGAACATCGCCTACGACCACGAGATGGACACCACCTTCATGGCCAAGCCGTATCCGGGCCAGGCGGGCAACGGTCTGCACGTCCACATTTCGGTGCTCGACAAAGACGGCAAGAACATCTTTGCCAGCGAGGATCCCGAGCAGAACGCCGCGCTGCGACACGCGATCGGCGGTGTGCTCGAGACCCTGCCGGCACAGATGGCGTTCCTCTGCCCGAACGTCAACTCCTACCGTCGTTTCGGCGCACAGTTCTACGTGCCGAACTCGCCAAGCTGGGGCATCGACAACCGTACCGTGGCGGTACGCGTGCCGACCGGTTCGCCGGACGCCGTGCGCATCGAACACCGCGTGGCCGGTGCCGACGCCAACCCGTACCTGCTGATGGCTTCGGTCCTGGCGGGCGTGCACCACGGTCTGACCAATCAGATCGAGCCGGGCGCCCCGGTGGAAGGCAACAGCTACGAGCAAAACGAACAGAGCCTGCCGAACAACCTGCGCGATGCACTGCGCGAGCTGGACGACAGCGAAGTCATGGCCAAATACATCGACCCGATGTACATCGACGTGTTCGTGGCGTGCAAGGAAAGCGAGCTGGCCGAGTTCGAGAACTCCATCTCCGACCTTGAGTACAACTGGTACCTGCATACCGTTTAACGGGCAGAACCCAATGCAACACCTGTGGGAGCGAGCCTGCTCGCGATAGCGGCGGATCAGTCAGCATTAATGTCGTCTGACACTCCCCATCGCGAGCAGGCTCGCTCCCACAGGGGACTGCATTTCAATACCTTGATTGGCGGGCATTCAGCCCGAGACCATCTATTCCCCTGCGTCGAGTCACAACAATGACAATTACTCGCAGCGACTGGGAGCAACGCTTCCAGTCCCTAACCATTGAAAGCCGCGCCTTCATCGACGGCCAGTACTGCGCGGCCGCCAGTGGCGCCACGTTCGAATGCATCAGCCCGGTGGACGGCCGCTTTCTGGCGAACGTTGCCAGCACCGACGAAGCCGATGCCAACGCCGCCGTCGCCGTTGCCCGCCGTACCTTCGAGTCCGGTGTCTGGTCCAGACTGGCCCCGGTCGAGCGCAAGCGCGTCCTGATCCGTTTCGCCGATCTGATCCTGGCCCACCAGGAAGAACTGGCGTTGCTCGAAACCCTCGACATGGGCAAGCCGATCAGCGACTCCATGAGCATCGACATCCCGGCGACCGCCAACGCGATCCGCTGGACCGCCGAAGCCATCGACAAGATCTACGACGAAGTCGCCGCCACGCCCCACGATCAACTTGGCCTGGTCACCCGTGAACCGGCGGGTGTGGTCGCGGCCATCGTGCCGTGGAACTTCCCGCTGATCATGGCCAGCTGGAAATTCGCCCCGGCCCTGGCGGCGGGCAACTCGTTCATCCTCAAGCCTTCGGAAAAGTCGCCATTGACGGCGATCCGCATCGCGCAGCTGGCGCTGGAGGCGGGCATCCCCAAAGGCGTGTTCAACGTCCTGCCGGGCTTCGGTCACACCGTCGGCAAAGCCCTGGCGTTGCACATGGACGTCGACGTGCTGGCCTTCACCGGCTCCACGGCGATCGCCAAGCAACTGATGATCTACGCCGGGCAGAGCAACATGAAACGCGTCTGGCTGGAAGCCGGCGGCAAGAGCCCGAACGTGGTGTTTGCCGACGCACCGGACCTGCGCGCAGCCGCCCAGGCGGCCGCCAGCGGTATCGCCTTCAACCAGGGCGAAGTCTGCACCGCGGGCTCGCGCCTGCTGGTGGAGCGCTCGATCCGCGATCAGTTCATCCCGCTGTTGGTCGAAGCCCTGCAGGCCTGGAAACCGGGGCATGCACTCGACCCTGCGACCACCGTCGGCGCCGTGGTCGATCAACGTCAACTGGACAACGTGCTGCGCTACATCGGCATCGGCCAGGAGCAGGGCGCTCAACTGATCGCCGGCGGCAGCCGCACCCTCGAAGAGACCGGCGGCCTGTATGTGGAACCGGCGATTTTCGACGGCGTGACCAACGCCATGACCATCGCCCGTGAAGAAATTTTCGGCCCGGTGCTGTCGCTGATCACCTTCGACACCGCCGAAGAAGCGCTGGCGATTGCCAACGACAGCATCTTCGGCCTGGCGGCCGGGGTCTGGACCAGCAACCTGAGCAAGGCCCACACCTTCGCCCGTGGCCTGCGCGCCGGCAGCGTCTGGGTCAACCAGTACGACGGCGGCGACATGACCGCGCCGTTCGGCGGGTTCAAGCAGTCGGGTAACGGTCGGGACAAATCGCTGCATGCGTTCGACAAGTACACCGAACTCAAAGCGACCTGGATCAAGCTCTAAGACCTTTTAAGCGGCGGTCGCCGGCACGTTGCTGGCGACCCTCGGAGAAACCTATGAAACAGACACATGTAAACAGCTACTACGCCGCCACTCGTAACTTCACCGGCGACTTCCCGGTGCTTGAAGAACTGGTGGAGTGCGATGTCTGCGTGATCGGCGCCGGCTACACCGGCCTGTCCTCGGCGCTGTTCCTCGCCGAAGCGGGCTACAGCGTCACCGTGCTGGAAGCCGCCAAGGTCGGCTTCGGCGCCAGCGGTCGCAACGGCGGTCAACTGGTCAACTCCTACAGCCGTGATGTCGATGTCATCGAAGAGCGCTATGGCGACAGGACGGCCGAAGTCCTGGGCAGCATGATTTTCGAAGGCGCCGACATCATCCGTCAGCGCATACAGCACTACGACATCCAGTGCGACTACCGCCCGGGCGGCATCTTCGCGGCGATGAACAAGAAGCAACTCAAAGGCCTGGCCGAGCAGAAGAAAAGCTGGGAACGCTACGGCAACAAGAACCTGAAAATGCTCGACGCGGCCGACATCAAGCGCGAAGTGGGTTCCAACGCTTACGTCGGCGGCCTGCTGGACATGCAGGGCGGCCATATTCACCCGCTGAACCTGGCCCTCGGCGAGGCTTCGGCGATCATTGGCCTGGGCGGCAAGATCTTCGAACAATCGGCCGCGGTGGAAATCACCTACGGCGAACCGATCACCGTGCGCACCGCCAAAGGCGTGGTCCGTGCCAAGTACCTGCTGATCGCCGGTAACGCCTATTTGCCCCAAGGCCTGGACAACCGCGTCACCAGCAAGAGCATGCCGTGCGGTTCGCAAATCGTCGTGACCGAGCCGTTGTCGGAGCAACAGGCGCGCAGCCTGATCAAGAACAACTACTGCGTCGAAGACTGCAACTACCTGCTCGACTACTACCGCCTGACCGCCGACAACCGCTTGCTCTACGGCGGTGGCGTGGTTTACGGCGCTCGCGAGCCGAATGACATCGAGCAACTGATCCGCCCGAAAATCCTCAAGACTTTCCCGCAATTGAAGGACGTGAAGATCGACTACCGCTGGACCGGCAATTTCCTGCTGACCATGTCGCGTATGCCGCAGTTCGGCCGCATCGAGAAAAACGCCTACTACATGCAGGGCTACAGTGGCCACGGCGTCACCTGTTCGCACCTGGCCGGCAAACTGATCTCGGAAATGATCCGTGGCGACGCCGAACGCTTCAACGCGTTCGCCTCGTTGCCACACATGCCAATGATCGGCGGGCGCACCTTTTCGGCGCCGCTCACCGCGATGGGCGCCGCGTATTACTCGCTGCGCGACCGTTTCGGTATCTAGGCTTTACCTCGCCGGCGACCACCCCAAAAGGTGTCGCCGGCTTTTTAATACCTGAAACACCGCCGCGCCCTGTAGGAGCCAGCTTGCTGGCGATGAGGCCATATCAGCCAAAATGGATGCCCCCTGATACACCGCCATCGCGAGCAGGCTCGCTCCTACAGGCTGTTTTTTTCCACCATTTATCGAACCTGCTGAGCAACACCAACAAACGTGATTTAATAGCCGCCTTTCACGGTTCAGGGACAGGGGAAACGGCAGGATCTGTGCCTGTTTTCCACCCCCATTACCCTTAAGTCGTTCTTACATAAGGCTGTCATGGATACGGGTTCTCGACTCAAATTAGTACGCGAAAGCTACAAACTGTCCCAGCGCGAGCTGGCCCGGCGTAGCGGCGTCACCAATGCCACCATCTCCCTGATCGAACAGAATCGCGTCAGTCCTTCCGTCAGCTCGCTGAAAAAGCTGCTCGAAGGCATTCCCATGTCCCTGGCGGACTTCTTCACCTTCGATCAACCCCCGCGCGAGCATCAATACGTCTTCCGCGCCAACGAACAGCCAGACCTGGGCCGCCACGGCCTGCGCCTGCTGCTGATCGGCGCCTCCGTGCCAAGCCGCCAGATGCGCTTGCTGCGCGAGCAATACGCACCGGGCGCCAGTTCCGGGGAAGAACCGATCGTGCACGCCGAAGGCGAAGAGTGCGGGTTGGTGACGCGGGGAACGGTTGAGTTGACGGTCGATGGGCAGGTCAGTGTGTTGAACGCCGGGGATGGCTATTACTTCCCGACAACTTTGCCCCATCGGTTCCGCAATATCGGGGCGGATGAGGCGGAGATTATCAGTGCGAATACGCCGGCGAACTTCTGATATCTGGCAACCTGGATCATCCCAAACATGTTCAACCTATGACCTACACAGCATGAGCATGATGTGCGCCTTCATGACCGCCTTTGGCGGGCTGTGAGTCCATGCGTTATAGAGATTGACCTGGTTACCCAAAGCCCCGCCAGAAATGAACGGGGCTTTTTATTGGCCCGTCAATTATTGGCTAACGGTAAAAGGGCTTCAGCCACGGCTTTCTTTTCAACATCGGCAATGTTCAACGAAAAATTGGCCTACGTCGCCGCTCGCTCGTTGTGGTGGCGATGATCGTCGTTCATGATCCAAGCGGCTGCCGTTAACCCACGGTAATCTGTTGCTCATTGTTTCCAGCCTCGACCACGTTTCAAGAGAGTCCTCATGAGTTCAGGGATAAGTCAAAAGCTGCAGGGTAGCCGCAAGGAACTGCTCGATATCGGCCTTCGTAATACCATGCTGAACTTCCGCGCGTCAGCCAAGACGTTGGCCGTGGTCGATGAGCTTTCAGAGTCAGTGTTCCACCTGCTTTATCGGCAGGAGAAGGCTATGAGCTTTTCACCGATGGCACGCCAGAAGTTGGCGGCGTTGGCGAAAACCAATCAGATCGAAGGGGAAGACTCCCAGGACGCTGTGACTGATGAGTTGCTATTAAATGAACTCGACAGCTTGGGCGACTCGGGTTTTATCGACGATGAGCTGGACGAGTCTGGTCGAGCGCGTCGGCATACGGATACTCGTCTGCAAACCGCACTGGATGAGGAGCGCCTTTTCCTGCAGTTGTTGAGGATTCACAGTGAGGCACGAGCCTTTATCGAGGAACAAGGCGTTAATACCCTGTTTCTGGCACTGGGTTTCCTTCATTGGTATGAAGCGGATAGTTCAGAGAACCTTCGCAAAGCTCCCTTGATGTTATTGCCAGTGACGCTCGAACGCAGCGGCGCAAAGGATGCATTCAAGCTGAAGTATTCCGGTGACGAGTTAATGCCCAACTTGTCTTTGATCGCCAAGCTCAAGACTGATTTCGGCCTTGACCTTGCGGCCTGTGAGTTCAGTGAGGAGCGCTTCGATGCTACGGAGGGCAGTCTTGACAGCTTTTATGCCGAAGTCACCGACCTGATAAGCAAGCAACCACGTTGGAAAGTTTCAATCAACGAGGCAGCTCTCGGGTTCTTTTCCTTCGGCAAGTTCCTGATGTTTAAGGATCTGGACCCGAAGAGTTGGCCGCAAGACCAGCAGCCTGACGCCCATCCAGTCATCAATCGGCTCTTGGGTCCGGGGTTTGGCGACCAGCATCCCGCCTATGCCGAAGATGTGAACATCGACTCGGTGCTGCAACCTGGGGAAGTGCGATTCGTCAAGGATGCAGACAGTAGCCAGACTGAAGCGATTCTAGAAGTTCGAGAAGGCGCCAATCTGGTTATCCAGGGGCCACCGGGTACCGGTAAGTCGCAGACCATCACGAACATTATCGCGGAACTGATTGCCCAGAAAAAAACTGTGTTGTTCGTGGCCGAAAAAATGGCCGCGCTTGAAGTGGTTAAACGTCGACTCGATGAATGTCACTTGGGCGATGCAGTACTCGAGTTGCATAGCCATAAGTCGACTAAAACATCGGTGCTCAAGGAACTCGGACGTACGCTTGAACAAGGCCGGCCACTGACCAAGGTGGGCGAGGATGATTTGGCCAAGTTGGCTGAACTTCAAGGCAACTTGAACCGTTACTGCTCCGCAGTAAGTGCACCTGTGGGTGCCAGCGGCATGGACTTTGTCGAGGTATTGGGGCGATACCTAAAACTCAAGCACAGCTACGGTGTATTGCCCACGATCAGTTTCGCGCCCATGGTGTCGTGGACTCAGGCTGACCAGTTGAAACGTCGCGAACTGGTGGAAGAACTAACGCTTCATCTAAAGGAAATGGGCCGCCCTGACCAAAATCCGTTCTGGGGAAGCAAGCGCACTTTCTTCTCACCCATTGAACAAAACAATGCGAACGATGCGTTGCAACAAGCAAGTGCGCACTTAACCGCTTTGGACGCTGCCGCCAAGGCACTGTCGATTCGACTGATGTTGACTCAGCCAGCAACTCTCGCGGACGTTGCAGTCATCTGCCGCGCCGCACGGCGGGCGGCCGAAGCGCCTCGGTTGCACGGTATAGAGCTGAGTACCGGAGATTGGCAGCTGCGCCGCGATGCCATTCGTGAACTGCTTGATGCAGGCCAGCGCATGAGTATGTGCAAAGCCAACCATGGCGCTCAGTTGATCGAGGCTGCTTGGGACCAAGATCTGTTGGATGTTCGGCAGAATTTGCTGGCCTATGGTGACAAATGGTGGAAGGTATTTTCAGGGCGCTATCGCGCTTCAAAGGCTCGATTGCAAGGGCTTGTGCAGAACACACTGCCTGGTAGCAATGCCGAACAATTGAGTCTGGTTGATTCGGTTCTGAGCTATCAACAAAGCCAGAAGGTTTATGACCGACACGAGGGCTTGGGCAGTGCGCTCTTCGGTGCTCAATGGCAGCGACAGCAGTCCGATTGGGCAGTACTCGAGCGCGTCAGTGCCTGGGTAGTTCAGCTCTACGAAGACCTCGGTAATGGCCATGTACCACAAGGGATTATTGCGTTTCTCGCCGGGCATACGGATGCCAGTGGGCTTGGGGACACGGTCAGTGACATCGAGGCGCATCTCGCGGGCCTTGACCACGCATTGCTAGCGGGGCTGGAAGTCATCGGCATGCCCGATGATATCGCCCAATCGCTGCGCAGCCTGGATCTGTTTGCCTTGGGTACTCGCTTGCAATTGTGGCAAGCCAGCCTGAGCGCGCTTTACCAAATGGCCCGTCTCAATGTGCTGTCAGGCGAAATGCAGCAGGCTAATCTGGACGAGTTGTTGAACATTGGCCTGCGCACTGAAACGCCAGATCGGATACCCGCCATCCTCGACTTTTCCTGGTATTCGGGGCTTGTGCAAAAGGCTTACGCCGAAAAACCGGCTCTACAGCAATTTGATCGCATCAAGCACGAGCATCAGATCGCCAGGTTTAAAGCACTCGATGCAGCGTCGTTGAACCATGCTCAAACATATTTGGCGCGCCAGGTATGGGAGCACATGCCCAATGTGAACCAACCGGGTGAGATGGCAACGTTGCGTGCAGAGCTGAACAAGAAGCGCCGACACATTCCAATACGCCAGCTGATCGACAAGGCTGGTCGGGCGATTCAGCAAATCAAACCGGTATTCATGATGAGCCCAATGTCGATCGCCAATTTTTTGCCTCCAGGCAAACTGGAATTCGACGTAGTGGTGTTCGACGAAGCCTCTCAAGTCAAAGCCGTGGATGCGTTCGGCGCGATACTGCGCGGCAAGCAAGTGGTGGTAGTGGGCGACACACGACAGATGCCACCCAGTGATCTGTTTAGCCGCGACATCGCACCTGAGGACGAGAATGATGCCACCGCAGACATCGAAAGCATCCTCAGTCTGTTTAAGGCCGCGGGCAGCCAGGAACGCTACCTGCGTTGGCACTACCGCAGCCGGCACGAATCACTGATCGCCGTTTCAAACGTTGAGTTCTATGAAAGCAAACTGGTGGTGTTTCCATCTGCCGGCCAGCATCTCCACGCCAAGGGTGTGAGCTTCGATTATCTGCCCCACGCGCTGTATGACCGAGGACGCACTCGAACCAACAAGGAAGAGGCCAAAGCAGTCGCCCATGCGGTAATGAAACATGCGTTGGAGACACCGGAACTTTCCTTGGGGGTAGCAGCATTTAGTGTGCCTCAGCGGGATTTGATTAATGTTGAAGTCGAGTTGTTGCGGCGCAAGACTCCTCAGGCAGAAGCATTTTTCACCGCACAAGGAAGCGAACCGTTCTTCGTAAAAAACCTTGAAAACATTCAAGGTGATGAGCGCGACGTGATCTTCATCAGCATTGGTTATGGCCGAAATGAATCCGGCCGCATCGCCCGTGAATTTGGTCCGCTGAATAAAGATGGTGGGCATCGTCGGCTGAACGTTTTGATTACGCGGGCCAAATTGGCGATGCGGGTGTTTTGTAACTTCCGGGGCGACGAGTTGGACATTGACGCCACTGCCAAGCACGGCGTACGGGCCTTGAAGAACTTCCTCAAGTACGCGGAAACGGGTGAACTCGAAGTGACCAAGGAGACCGGCAAAGCTACGGATTCGCCCTTTGAGGACGAGGTTATCCGGGCCTTGCGTGATCTTGATTATCAGGTTGAGCCGCAAGTCGGCACCGCTGGTTACTTTATCGACCTCGCAGTGAGAGACCCCGAATTCCCTGGCCGTTACGTTCTGGCCGTTGAATGCGATGGCGCTGCCTATCACAGCTCGCGTTCTGCGCGTGATCGCGATCGGTTACGCCAAGGAGTACTTGAGGGCCTGGGTTGGAACTTCCATCGTATCTGGAGTACCGATTGGTTCCGCAATCCCAAGCAAGAAATTAGCCGCGTCGTTGCGGCGATCGAGTCGGCGCGAGAGCGTATAGCCAATCGTCGTAATGTCTCGGTTTCGGAGACCTTGATCGAGCCTCTGCACGAAATTTTACGAGATGAAAGTGTTGAGGAAGTAGAGCCGGTCGCCAGCCCCCCTTATGAGAAGGCTCGGCTCGCTGCGGTAAATAACCAATTGGAACTGCATCAACACCAGCCTGAACAGCTGCTACAGCTGATCCGGACAGTCGTTGATATCGAGTCTCCGGTCCATGCGGTCGAGGTTACCCGACGACTGATGGATGCTTTCGGGGTGACAAGGCAAGGATCAAGAATTACGGCTGCTGTTGAGAAAGCTATTGGTATTGGCGTCAAGCAGAGGCATTTCTTGCGTCGTGGCGAGTTTCTCCACCTTACCGATAATCGACCCGTTGTCATCCGCAGCCGGGCGCATTGGGAAGCCACCGAGCGCAAGTTGGAATGGATTGCGCCTGAAGAACTAGACCAGGCCCTGATAGAAATCATCACATCGGGGTTCTCCATGAGTCATGACGACGCGATCTCCGGAGCCTTGAGACTCCTTGGCTTTGGACGCGCCACTGCCAAGGTAACAGCGCTGCTGAAGGAGAGAATTGAGCAGTTGATCAGTAATAGGCGATTGGAGTTGAAAGAGGACCTGTTAGTGGTATGTGCCTGATAACAATTGCCGTTGCGACGGAGTGGGACAATGGACGGAACTGCTTAAACAATCTTTGTTAATGAATACCCTTGAGTAAAGCTGAGTGCGCTCAAGTAATGGAAAACCCGCATTAATGCGGGTTTTTTACGACTGAATTTTGCTCACTGCCCCTTCGGCACCTCAAACCCACGCTGCTCAATCACCCGAAACACATCGCTCACATCCTGGATCATGATCCGGGCGATGTTGGTGACGGTGTTGATGTCGTTTTCGGCGTAGTCGGGGAGGCTGGTGCAGGCCATGAGGTGCAGGTATTGCAGGACGGCGTTGAGGCGTTCGCTGACGCAGTTGTGCAGTTCGCGAAGTGGAGCGTCGCTGTCGATGAGCAGGACGGGGTAGTGGGTGGCGAATTGGGACATGGGGGTGAAGCGGCGCGGCGGATTGTTCGTTGTCATGATCGTTGAGCTCTTCAAGGGATTGTGAATCCACCTTTCTGCTGCGAACCAGAAAGGTGGCAGCCATGTGCGGGTTCGCAGACCGGAGAAGAGACTGAAACCGGCAGACCCGAAGGTCTCCCGCACACAGCCGCCATAGAGCGTAACGGCGGCAAAGTTTGCCACAGTTGTTATTTGGCGGTGTGTCCACTTCTCAAGGGCTGCGAAACCCAATCGCTAACTACGGTCAACGAGGGGCGAATATAGGCGCCCATTTTCATGCTCACAACCGCGCTGTAGGACGCTCTGGCGGTCGTTTTGGCAAGGTGGATAGCCACTGTCTACGGGCTTTCGCGGTATTTCGGGCCGTGCGCAGAGCCATGGGAAATCGGGGGCAGGGATTGGGGCCACTTCGCGGCCCAACGGGGGCAAGTCCCCTCGCCTCAAAAGGTAATTTCCTACAGGATTTTCGGAAGTCCAAAATCAAAAGGTCATCCGAACGCGGCCCGGGTCTCTGGCAGCTTCCCTGCGGATCAGGTTGCTTGAAACGACAAAGCCCCGAATCACCGGGGCTGTGTCTTTCAAACCGTGCAATGTCCAGAGAGTGATCGCTATGCATCCAGCATCACTCTCAAGCCTGTGATGAATGCGGATTTTGCGCCACGTGCTTGGGGCCGGCCAGTGCCCAGGCAATCAGCCCGAACAGCGGCACAAACACGATCACCACCATCCACACCCCCTTGGTACTGGATTTCCCTTCGGCTTTTCGCACCCGGTTGATCGCCCACAGCTCAATCAGCAGAAGCACGGCTGCGAATACGATCCAGATTGTTTCGATGTGCATGGGTCACCTCCTGATAGTCATTCAGTTAGGTGAGTGGTGCTGGGCAGGGTTCATTAAATTTTGCAGGGCGGGTTCGCTGGCGATGCGGTTCTGGCAATCAAATTTATTTTGACCGCCGTGGCCTCTTCGCGGGCAAGCCCGCTCCCACAGGTTTTTTGGGGGGTAGTCAGATCGCGTTGGCCAGTTTCCCGCTCGAAAGGCGGCGCTTGTACGCGCTGTCACGGTTGGCCAGCCAGAAATACAGCGGAGACGTCACCAGCAAGCCCACCAGCCAGGACAGGTCCGCGCCGTTGATGTGCTCGGAAATCGGCCCGACGTACAGCGGCGTGTTCATGAACGGAATCTGCACCACGATGCCAATCGCATAGGCCAGCAGCGCCTGTGGGTTGTACCGGCCATAGATGCCGCCATCGACCTGGAAGATCGAGTTGATGTCGTACTGGCCTTTGTGAATGGCGTAGAAGTCGATCAGGTTGATCGCGGTCCACGGCACCAGGACCACCAGCAGCACCAGCACCATGTCGACGAAGTGGCCGATGAAGTCTGCCGAAGCACCGACGGCGGCGAAGCAGCAGGCACCCAGGACGATCAGCGAGAGGAGGGCGCGGCTCTTGGCGGTCGGGATCCAGCGGTGGGCGAAGGTTTGCACCAGGGTGATCAGCGACAGCACGGCACCGTACAGGTTGAGGGCGTTGTGGCTGATGACGCTGAGCAGGAACAGCACCAGCATCAGCGGGCCGATGGAGCCGGTGGCGAGTTTGACGGCGTCCATGGTGTCCATGCCCACGGGCGTTGCCAGGACCGCGACGGCGCCGAAGATGAAGGACAGGCTGGAGCCCAGCGCCGAGCCCAGGTAGGTGGTCCAGAACGTCGCGGCGACGGGCACATCCTTGGGCAGGTAGCGCGAGTAGTCGGACACGTAGGGTGCAAACGCGATCTGCCACAGCGCGGCCAGGGACACGGTGGCCAGCCAGCCGGAAATGTTGAAGCTGCCGCGGGTCAGGAAGTCGGCGGTCTGCACGTGCGTCAGGATGTAGCCGAAGCCCAGCACGATGCCGATGCCCAGCACCCAGGTGCCGATACGGTTGAGCACATGGATGAAGCGGTAGCCAATGATGCCGATGATGCCCGAACCGAGGGCGCCGATGACGATGCCCACCGGCACCGGCACGCTGTCGACCACGCCGTGCAATGACTTGCCGGCAAGGACGATGTTGGACGCGAAAAAGCCGATGTACATGATGCCGGCGATCAGCACCACCAGCAGTGCGCCGAGGGAGCCGAACTGGGCGCGGCTCTGGATCATTTGCGGGATGCCCATTTGCGGGCCCTGCGCCGAGTGCAGGGCCATCAGCACGCCGCCGACCAGATGCCCGACCAGAATGGCGACGATGCCCCACACCAGGTTCAGGTGAAACAGCTGCACGCCCAGGGCGCCGGTGACGATGGGCAACGGCGCGATGTTGCCGCCGAACCAGAGGGTGAACAGGTCCCGGACTTTGCCGTGACGGTCTTCGGGGGGCACGTAGCCGATCGTGTGTTTTTCAATGAGTGGCGCGGAGGTTGTTGTTGCGGTGACCATGACGAACTCCAGGGCAAAGATGAGTACGTGGACGTACTTCAGTGAGCGCCGCGCGAACGACGCTTTTCTTGTTGGAGTGATGATGTGCGGTGGGGCGGGATAGATAAATTAGTAAGATTGTGGGTATAGACGTTAAAAAATGTATGCCAGCCGAGGGGTGAAAAACCTGTGGGAGCGGGCTTGCCCGCGATGGCGGCCGGTCAGCCGCATCATCATTGGCTGTCAGGCCCTCATCGCGGGCAAGCCCGCTCCCACAGGGTTTTTTGGGGGGTGTGATGGGTGTGATTCAACTGATCGACAGCAGCATCCTTTGCAGCATTTCATCGCAGCCGTTCAACTGCTCCAGGCTGACAAACTCATCCGGCTTATGCCCCTGGTCCATGCTGCCGGGGCCGCACACGACGGTGGGTATTCCTGCGGCATCGAATAGCCCGCCCTCGGTGCCGAAGGCTACGGTGCCGAACGCTCGGGAACCGGAAAACGCGGCGATCAGCTCGGCGGCTTCGCTGTGGGCATCGGTCGCCAGGCCGGGATACGCCGACAACTCGCTGAAGCGAATCTCGCTCTGCTCACTCACGGCACGCATGCGCGGTAATACCTGCTGCTCGGCATAGGTCTTCAATTCCTGCGCCACCTCATTCGGGTCGTGTGAGGGCAGGGCGCGGATTTCAAAATCGAAGCGGCAATCGGCGGGGACGATGTTCAGGGCCTTGCCACCGGAAATGACGCCGGTCTGTACGGTGCTGAACGGTGGGTCGAAGCGCGCGTCGTGATGCTCGGGGGCTTTGAGCCGCTGGCCAATGCGCCCCAGTTCGCCGATCAGTTCGGCGGCGTATTCGATCGCGTTGACCCCCAGTGGCGCGTACGCCGAGTGGCAGGCTTGGCCGTGAATGTCGCAGCGCATCGCCAGTTTGCCCTTGTGGCCAAGCACAGGTTTGAGCTCGGTGGGCTCGCCAATGATGCAGAGCATCGGTTTGATCGGGCGCTGCTCCAGGGCTTTGAGCAAGGACCGTACGCCAAGGCAGCCGACTTCTTCATCGTAGGACAGCGCGATGTGCACCGGCAGCCGCAGGTCGGCCTTCACCAGCGCCGGCACCAGCGCCAGCACGCAGGCGATGTAGCCTTTCATGTCCGCCGTGCCGCGACCGTAGAGTTTGCCGTCGCGCTCGGTGAGTTCGAACGGCGCGACGGTCCACGGCTGGCCGTCCACGGGCACCACATCGGTATGCCCCGACAGCACGATGCCCGGACGATCCGCCGGGCCGAGGGTCGCGAACAGATTGGCCTTGCTGCGCTGCTCGTTGTAGATCAGTTCGCAAGGCACATCGAAGCGTGCGAGGTAGTCGCGGACAAACTCGATCAACTGCAGGTTGGATTCGCGACTCGTGGTGTCGAAGGCCACCAGGGTTTGCAGCAAATCGCGGCTGCGGCTCATCGGTCGTCTCCGGCCACCCCGTAGCCCGGCGACTTGTCGGGGGCGAGGGCGCGGTCGATGTAGTCCTGAACCTGGGGGCGATAGGCGTCCCAGAGTTTTTCCAACTGACCGATCGGGTCTTCGTCGGCCCAGTCGACCCGCAGGTTGATGATCGGCCAGGTCAGTTCACCCACCACCACCATCGCCGCCGAATGCACCGGCCCGGCTTCGCCACCGGCGGCAATGGCCGCTTTCATCGCGGCGAGCAGGCGGTCGGCGAGTTGACCTTCGCCGTGTTCGAACGCCACGACCATGGCCTCGATCACCGCACGATCGGCCAGCATGTTGCCGGCCGCCACGCATTGTTCGCCCGACACCGCGTTGTGGTTACCCAGGGTTTGCGCGCCGCTGAAGTGCGCGGTGCGGCCGAGGTGGTCAATGGCCGTGACTTGCCGATACTGGCTGTAGCCATGGCGGGTCAGCGCTTTATCCAGCGCCTCCGCCGGCGCGAGGCCTTGTTCCATGAGGGCGAGGACTTCCGGGCCGAGGGACGGCAGGGTGATGTTTTGCGTGGACACCGCGCCGACACCGGGCAGCAGCCAGGGGCAGCGGGCGCCGACGGCGATGCTCGAGGAACTGATCGCGATGCCGAACTGACCGGTTTCGGGGCAGCGTGCGGCGATGGAAAAGGTCATGGGTGTGCTCCTTGGTGTGCCT
The DNA here is from genome assembly GCF_008801475.1 of Pseudomonas moorei. Classification (GTDB taxonomy): domain Bacteria; phylum Pseudomonadota; class Gammaproteobacteria; order Pseudomonadales; family Pseudomonadaceae; genus Aquipseudomonas; species Aquipseudomonas moorei. The sequence continues at coordinate 228,708 of NZ_VZPP01000007.1, forward strand.
TGGCGAATGGGGTGTCTGGGCGGACGCCATCGCGAGCAGGCTCGCTCCCACAGGGATCTTCAGTGGTCACAAGGTCGTGTTCAGCGCCGATCAACTGTGGGAGCGAGCCTGCTCGCGATGGCCGCGACTCGGTCTACTCGGGAATCACCGCAATCACATCAATCTCCATCAACCACTGTGGCTGCCCCAGGGCCGACACCACCAGCCCGGTGGAAATCGGGAACATGCCTTTGAGCCACTTGCCCACTTCCTGATAGACCGGCTCGCGGTAACGCGGATCGATCAGGTAGGTGGTGGTTTTCACGATGTGGCTCAGGTCGCTGCCGGCTTCTTCCAGCAACTGTTTGACGTTGCGCATGGCTTGCTCGGCTTGCGCGCGAGGGTCACCCAGGCCCACCAGGTTGCCTTCGAAATCAGTGCCGACCTGGCCGCGCACATAAACGGTGTTGCCGGCCCGGACGGCCTGACACAGGTCGTTGTCCAGGCTCTGGTTCGGGTAGGTCTGCTTGGTGTTGAACATGCGAATACGGGTATGGGTAGGCGTGGACATTTGAAGCTCCTGACAGAAAAAGGCTTAGGCACTGACCGTGGTTTTATGGGCGAGCGGGGCGGTTTGCGCCTCGCGTTGCTCGAGGTCACGGTATTCAAGGTATGAGCGCTGGATGGCGATCTGGTCAGCCACGTACTTGGCGTCGTGCCACACGCCCCAGATAAACGACGAACCGCGCCGCGACTGCCACGGCAGACCGAGGAAATACACCCCGGGCTCAGTCGACACGCCGCGCTGGTGCTGCGGTTTGCCGTTGGCGTCGAAAGCGTTGACCTTCAACCAGCTGTAGTCGGTGGCAAAACCGGTGGCCCAGATGATCGAGGTCACGCCGGCCTCGGCCAGGTCGAGCTGCAGGATCGGGTGGGTCACGCACTCCGGATCAGGGAAGGTTATCCGCGCTTCCGGTTCTTGCGGCAGGTCCAGGCCGTTGCGTTCGATGTAGGCGTCGGCGGCATCGAGCAGCGCCAAATAGTTCTCATCGCCCCGGGCCAGGTTGTCGGCCAGGTTCGGCTGGAAAGTCGCCACGCTGCCGTTGAACGATTGGGTCAGGCCGACCAGGGTCATGCCGCGATGGGCAAGCCCGCGGAAGTCCACAGTGCGCCCGCCGTGGGCGCCACTGACCGCGATGGTCACGTGTTCCCGGCCCGGCTTCATCGCCGCCTGGTCCCATTCGCCCAGCACACCCAGCCACCAGCAGAAGTCACGGTTGCGGTAGGCGCGAGGCGGGCGATCGTGGGCACCGACCGAGAGGTAGACTTTCTTGCCCGCACGCTGCAATTCGTCGGCAATCTGCACCCCTGACGAGCCGGCACCGACGACCAGCACGGCGCCTTCAGGCAATTGTCCCGGGTTGCGGTAGTCAGCCGAGTGGATCTGTAGCAATGGTTGATCTTTCGGTGCGATCGGCGGGATGACCGGGCGCTGGAAAGGCCCGGTGGCGGCGACCACGCGGGCGGCCTCGATCACGCCTTCGGAGGTTTCGATGGTGAAGCCGGGGCGACCGACATTGCGCTCGACCTTCAGTACATCGACGCCAGTGCGGATCGGGGCGTTGAATTTTTTCGCGTAGGCTTCGAAGTAATCGGCCACCCGCTCTTTCGGGGCAAAGCTGTCAGGGCTCAGGTCGTCGAATTCAAGGCCGGGAAAGCGGTCGTGCCAGGCCGGGCCATTGGCTACCAGCGAATCCCAGCGGCCGGTGCGCCAGCGTTCGGCGATACGGTTACGCTCCAGCACCAGGTGCGGCACACCGAGTTTGCTCAGGTGCTCGCTCATGGCCACGCCAGCCTGGCCGGCACCCACAATCAGCGTATCTGTTTTTATTTTTTCAGTGGTCATCTCAATACCCTTTGAAGTTGGATTCAAACCGTATGTGGCCTGCCATCTCTTGGGGTCAAGACTAGGGATCACCCTGATATCGGTAAAATATTATTAAGCTGGCATTTGAGTATAAATAACTGATGCAGCGCCTTTGGCCCCGCAGCCTTGGGGGCGCCAGCGCTACCTGGCCTTCCAGTGCGTGCGTTCGTATTCATGGCAATTGTGCGATTCGACGAAGTTGTGCACCTCAGCCCCGTGTTTCATTGCCCGATAAAGTCCCGAATTGCCTTGATCGTCTGCGTCGGCGCCTCTTCCATCAACCAATGCCCGGCCCCTGGCACCACCAGTTCGGTGACATTGTCCGCCGCATTGCGCATCACGATCGCTTCATTATTTGCGAAGGATTTCTCCCCGCCAACGGCCAGCACCGGCATGGTCAGGCGCGTCGCCATCGACGCTTTGTTGTCGGCTTCATCCTGACGAATGCTGCGGAATTGGGCGAAGGCAGCGCGCATGTTGCCGGGGCGGGCGTAGAGCGCGGCGTAATGCTGGCGGATCTTTTCATCGATTTTCGCCGGATCGCCCGCGAATTCGTTCCAAAAGCGGTCCAGGTAAATCCGCTCACGACCGGCCACCAGGCGTTCCATGTCCGCTCCGCCGAAGTCGAAGTGCCACAGCATCGGTGAGCGAACGATGTCGTTCCACGGTGGGATGCCCGGTACTGGGGCGTCCATCACCACCAGGCGATCAGTCTGCTGCGGGTAACGCGAGGCGTACGCGAAGGCAACCATGGTGCCGATGTCGTGGCCGATGACCACCGAGTGTTCGATACCCAACTTCGCCAATACCCCGCGGATATCGCCTGCTTGAGTCTTTTTGTCATAGCCGCTTTTTGGAATCGACGACAAACCCATGCCACGCAAATCCGGCACCACGACCGTGTGGTCCCTGGCCAGATCGGCCGCCAGCGGTGCCCACATGTCACCCGTATCGCCAAAACCATGCAACAGCACCACGGCCGGGCCTTTGCCGCCGACGCGCACGTGCAGGGTGACGCCATCGAGCGGGATGTCCTGGGTACGGAAGGTTTTGGGGAATGGCGTCACCGCGGCCTGTGCCGCAAGGCTTAGGGTGAGGAGTGCGAGAGCGGTCAGCAGGATGCGAAGCATGGCGCGGTCTCCAGACGTGTGGGGGAATTGTCTCTGGCATAGCGTAGACCGCTTGAAAGGAATCAATAACTGAGCAGACATCAAAAAAGACCACTGCGATGCAGGTTTTCCATCACGGAAACCTGATCACGGCCCCTTTGGCACTTCAAATCCACGCTGTTCAATGACTCTAAACATGTGAGTGACATATTGAGCCCCTGATAGCGACCATTCATTTGATCGATACTCATCATTAAAGAATGCAAGTTCTGTTTTTCTGTCATAGGAGGAGGATAGCGTTGTACCGATCTCGCCTTTGAAGGAATCAGCGCGATGAGAATCTCAACCCTGTTGGCTTTTGTCGCTGTACTCACCGGCAGCGTGGCCGCCACCGTACCGGCCGTCGCGGCCGATCAGTCCTGTCATTTCCCGCCGATCGCCGACAGCGCCCTCAGCCTGCGCAACGCGCAATCGGTGGTGGTGCTTTACAGCGAGAACACCGTCAACACCCAGCAATACCTTGAGAGCTACCACGCTGTTGCGGTCAATGGCGCGAAGAACCCGCAGATGGATCCGCAAATCGCCAAGGCGTTCGTCGACAGTTCCGATCCGCTGCGTGCACTCAACTGGCTGATGGCGTCGCTGCAGAAACAGTTCGCCTCGGTGACCGTCTATGACAACCTCGACGCCGCCGTTCAGGCGCATCCCGATGTGGTGGTGATGCTCGACACCTACAGCCGCCTGGTGTCCAAGCGCAACAACCAGGTCGAAGCACGGTTTGTCGCCAGGTTCTACGATTCGAACCTGCAATACATCGGCCAGGCCGAAGGCTCACGCGCCAAGCAAATGCCGTCGGTGTGGGTGCATGGCAAACCCGCCCCGCAGATTGCTGCACAAATCAATCAGCAGACCGAGTTGCAGGAGCATGCGCTGAAACAGTTCGATGCCTCGCTCAAGGCGCTGGTGACGACTGGCAACATGGATCACGTGGCCAGCAACTGACGGCCGGTGCATCGGCCGTCAAGGCGTGATCAGGTGCTGACGCGCAACCACAGCGACACACACAGGCCGCTTCTGGCCCGTTCATTCGTGAAACCCAATCGCACCCGCGCCCCACAGCGGTCCATGATCGCCTTGACGATCGACAATCCCAGCCCCGAGCCGGATTCATCGGTGCCCAGGCTGCGATAGAACGGGTCGAACACCCGCTCCTGTTCTTCCACTGCTATACCAGGCCCCGAGTCCCTGATCTGCAACAGAGCCTGGCCGTTGTCCATTTTCAGCGTCAGGTCTACACGGCCATGGGCCGGGGTGTAGCGAATGGCGTTGTCCACCAGGTTTTTCACCACGGCCGTCAGGTCGATTTCGTTGATGCCCACCCGTACGTCCTGTTCGATCTCGACACCGATGTCGAGGTGTTTGCGTTCGGCCAGTGGCCACAGATCTTCCAGCACGTGGCGATAGACCTCGTGCACGGAGGTCGTCGATGCCTCGCTGCTCGCAGTGGACTGTGCCTTGGCCAGGGTCAGCAGCTGGTCAATCAACTGTCTGCCGCGCTCGATGCCCCGCCGCAAGGGCACGAGCCGCGCGCGGGCCGGTTCCGGCATGTCGACGGCGGCCAGTCGCTCGGCCTGCAGGGACAGGGCGGTCAGCGGCGAGCGCAGTTCGTGGGCAGCATCGGCGACGAAGCGGCGCTGGCTCTCCATGGACTGCGCGACACGGTTGAGCAGCCGATTGATCGCCACGACGAAGGGGCGGATTTCCAGGGGCAGGTGGTATTCGTCGATCGGATGCAGTTCCTGCTCATCGCGACGGTCGATTTCAGACGACAGCGTGGCGATGGGCCGGAACAGTTTGCGCACCAGATCACTGACCACCAGCAGCAGGATGGGCAGCAGAACGAGGAATGGCAGGACACTGCGCCAGGCACTGGCACGGGCGTCCTTGTCGCGGGCGCCGGTTTCCTGGGCGACGGCGATGCGCTCGCCCCGGGCGGTGGTCTTGACCAGGACGCGAAAGGCTTCGCCGGCGATGGGCACGGTGGACAGGCCGTCGGGCAGGGTCGTGGGGAAGGGCAGCGGCGTGCCGGCATCATCGTCCCCCGAGGCTTTGCTGCCGTCGGCCAGGTACTGAAGAATGATGCGCGCCTCGTCGTCATCCGCCGCGCCGTTCTCCGGGTATTGGAGAGTCATGTGCTGGCGGTCGAACAGCTTGGCCATCTGGCGCAAGGTGTCGTCCTGCATGTCGTGGGCTTCATCGAAGGCCGACACGTAAGCGAAGACCCCGGCCAGAAGGGCGACCGTCAGGATGGCCAGCGACAGCGCCACGCTCAACCGCAGCTGGACCGACTCGCCTAAACGTTTTTTGAAACCATCCATCCCATTCCCCTGACGTTTTTGATGACATGGCTTCCCAGCTTGCGGCGCAGCGCATGAATCAGGAACTCCACCGCATTGCTTTCCACTTCATTGCCCCAGCCATACAGACGGTCTTCGAGTTCGCTGCGCGACAGAATGGCCCCCGGCCGGATCAACAGCGCCTGTAGCAAGGCGAACTCGCGACTGGAGAGCAGAACGCCGGGGTTTTCTTCAGTGCTGGCTTCCTTGGAGATCAGGTCCAGGGCCACCACGCCGTTGTCGAGACGCGACAGGGCGCTGCCTCCGTGACGGCGCAGCACCGCACGCATGCGCGCCAGCAGCTCGGCCATTTCAAAGGGTTTGAGCAGGAAATCGTCAGCGCCGCCGTCGAGCCCGCGCAGGCGATCATCGAGGTTGTCCCGGGCGGTGATGATCAGCAGCGGCACGGGGTTGTTCTCGCCGCGAATACGGTCGAGCACATCGAGGCCGTCCTTGCCGGGCAGACCGAGGTCCAGCAGCACCAGATCGTAGTGCTGGGTGTGCAACGCGGCCAGGGCCAGAAGGCCGTTCTTGACCCAGTCGGCGGCGTAACTGGCATCCGTGAGGGCGCTCTGGATCGCGTCACCGATCATCGGGTCATCTTCGACCAGCAGTATCCGCATGTTCCCTCCGCCAAAGAAGACGCGACGGTGCTGGCCGTCGCGCCTGTATTGAAACACCTGCGCCCGGAATTGTCCGCTGCGGCCTCTGCGCCGGACGCCGCCATCGGTTATGGGGTGGCTTTCATGGCGTCGAAGGCCTTGAGCAGGTCATCCATGGCGATTTTGCAGTCACTCTGGACCGGGCTGCTCTCGCGCAGCGCAGACAGTGCGCGGTCGATGGCCTTGTCGACCACATGCCAGTCGCTGGCGGCACGGGGCTTGATGCCGGCTTCGGCTTCGTCCCAGGAGGTTTCCAGGTCCTTGATCCGCGCTTTTGCCGCAGGCAGGTCACTTTTGTCCACCAGCCCGGCGACGTCGGCGGCAATGCTGCGGAACGCGGACAAGTCGCCCAGTCTGGACCCCGCGCTGACCGGGTTGCTGACCGCGCCTGAAGGGGCTGCGGCATTGGGTTTGTCCGCCGGTTTCGAGCAGCCGGTTGCGATGCCGAGCAAGGCAATGGCGCCAACAATGGCAAGGTGGCGGATGGCGTTTTGAACGTGGCGCATGACGGTTCCCTGAATGGCTTTTGAAGAATTACTGAGTGATGTGCTTGCGGTTGCCGACGCTCATTTGCGCGACGGCCACCAGAATGACGATGACGCACAGGAACAGCGCGCTGGTCCAGGTCGCGCCCATGCCCAGGCCGCCGTAGGTTTTGGCTTGCGTCAGCAGGTCACCGAGGGACGCGCCGAAGGGGCGGGTCAGGATGTAGGCGATCCAGAAGGTCAGCACGACATTGCCGCCCAGGCGCCAGGCGACGAGGGTCGCGGCAATCAATACACCGAATATCACCGCGCCAAGGGTGAAGCCCAGGCCCAGTGCTTCAGTGGCCAGGTCGCCCGCCGCGGTGCCCAGGGCAAAGGTGCAGAGCACGGTCGCCCAATAGAACAACTCGCGCCGTGGCGTGACGATTTCGCGGATGGAGAGGTTGTGTTCGGTCCGGTACCAGACCAGGAAATTGACCGCCAGCAGTACGGAAAAGACCGCCGTGCTGGTGTACAGGCTCACGTCCAGCATGTCGGTGAGGATGTCGGTGATCTGCGTGCCGACGATGCTCACCAACACAACGGTGAGCCAGTAGATCCAGGGGGTGTAGGCTTTGGTGCGCAGTTGGCAGGTCAGCGCGATGGCCAGCAGGGCCGCCATGCCGATACTGGTCCAGCCCGCCCCCAGGCCGGCGTTGACGGCCAGAAAGTCGGCGCCGGTTTCACCGACGGTGGTGGACATGATCTTGATGACCCAAAATGACAGCGTCACTTCGGGCACCTTGTTGAGCCAGCCGGCGGGTGTCGGGTTCATGTCGATCGATTCTCCTGGGCAGCGCTGTTAGTTGCGCAAGAGAAAGGCTACCGACTGAAACTTAGCTGGGACTGAGCAAGGGCAAGATCGAGCAAGGCCGGGCGTTTTGAATCAGGCGTGGCCCAGCGCAATGGCAAACGAGACCACGATCATGCAGGCGAAGGCGAAATTGAGATTCATGAGATGTCCATCCGGTGCTTTTTGTGATGGCGCTCATCTTGAACAGGTCACGCGCAAATAAAAAATTCGCCTTCGTGATTTGAAAGATCGAAACAATTGATGATTGGCCTCGCCCGGTTTGTGTTTCTGGCGCTGTTTGGCTAACCTCGCACAAACACGCATATCAGCGCATAAACAGGCAAAAACATGCACGATCAGCATTCCTCGGCCGAACTCCCGCATCTGCGCCGGCAGAAAATCCTCTTGATCCTCGAACGTGACGGCAAGGTCATGGCGTCCGGGTTGAGCCAGCACTTCGCCGTGTCGGAAGACACCATCCGCCGCGATCTCGCAGAGCTGGACAACGCCGGCCTGGTTCAGCGGGTACACGGCGGCGCGTTGCCGCGACCCAAGGACACGGGCAAGGATTACTTCACCCGCATCAGCGAAACCGATGAGGTGAAAACCCGACTGGCGCAGCTCGCCGCCCAAAGGGTGGAGGACGGTCAGATCGTGATGTTCGATTCGGGCACGACCACGCTGCAGATCGCGCGCTCGTTGCCCTCGGATATTTCCATCACCGCCATCACGACTTCGCCGATGACCGCCATCAGCCTGGCTGAATACAAAGGCATCAAGGTCATTCTCGCGGGCGGGCAACTCAACCTGGCGACCCTGTCCGTCAGCGGCCACGAGACCCTTCGCTTGCTGCAGGGAATCAAGGCTGACCTGCTGTTCACCGGGGTCTGCGCGATTCATCCCGAGGTGGGCATCAGCTCGCTGCATTTCGACGAGGTGCCGGTGAAACAGGCCCTGATCGACAGCGCCTCGCAGGTGATCGCGGTGACCACGGCGGACAAACTCGGGGCGGTGGAACCATTCGTGGTGGCGCCCTGTTCACGGGTGCACACCTTGATCACCGAACGCCATGTGGCGACGGGCAATATCGAGGATTACCGCAAGCTGGGCATCGAGGTGGTGCAGGTGGAGGTTTGAGCGGCAATGCATTGAATGACTGAAGAACAAACCGTGGGAGATTCTATGTTTGGGGGCAACACCCAAACATAGAATCTCCCACAAGTCCGAAGGCATTACTTGATTGTGTGAACGATCCAATAATCAGTGTGAGCCCTGCAGGAGCAGACTGGCTTCTACAGGGGTAGTGGGGTTTTTCAGATCGGGTCGCGGTGGCTGTTGCCGTCGACCAGTCGGGCAATGCCCAGCGGGTTGGCGTTTTTCAGGGCGTCGGGCAGCAGCGCATCCGGGCAGTTCTGGTAGCAGACCGGGCGCAGGAACCGCTCGATGGCCAGGCTGCCGACCGACGTGCCACGGGCATCGGAGGTGGCCGGGTATGGACCGCCATGCACCATCGCATCACAGACTTCGACCCCGGTGGGGTAGCCGTTGAACAACACCCGGCCAACCTTTTGCTCCAGCAGCCCAAGCAATTGCCCGTGCGCCTGCAGATCCTGTGCTTCGCCGATCAGGGTCGCGGTGAGTTGTCCGTGCAGGCTGTTCAGGGCCTGTTGCAGTTCAGCCTCGTCGGCCACTTCGACCAGCAGGGTGGTCGGGCCGAACACTTCCTCCTGCAGCAGTGGATCACCCCGCAGCAACAGGCTGACATCGGCCTTGAACAGTTGCGGCCGCGCCTGATTACCGTGTTGCTCATGACCGGCCAGGTGCGTCACCCCTGAATGGCAGAGCAACGCCTGCACGCCTTTCTCATAGCTGGCGAGGGTGCCGGCATTGAGCATGGTTTGTGCGGGTTGCTCGACCATCAGGGTCGCGAGCCGTGCGCTGAACGCGCTGAACTGCGGGGAACGGATGCCGATCACCAACCCCGGATTGGTACAGAACTGACCGCAGCCCTGGACCACCGAGGCGACCAGTGCGCCGGCAATGCTTTCACCGCGCAGCCGCAGAGCTTCAGGCAATACCACCACCGGGTTGATGCTGCTCATTTCGGCGAACACCGGAATCGGCTGTGGGCGTGCAGCGGCCATGTCGCATAGTGCACGGCCGCCCTTGAGCGAACCGGTGAAGCCGACCGCTTGAATCGCCGGATGCTTGACCAGCGCTTCGCCAACGCCGGCCCCGTAGATCATGTTGAACACGCCTTTGGGCATGCCGGTCTGTTCGGCGGCGCGAATGATTGCATCGGCGACGATGTCGGCGGTCGCCATGTGGCCGCTGTGGGCCTTGAACACCACCGGGCACCCGGCGGCCAGGGCTGCGGCGGTATCGCCCCCGGCCGTGGAGAAGGCCAGCGGGAAATTGCTCGCGCCGAACACCGCGACCGGGCCGACACCGATCCGGTACTGGCGCAGGTCGACCCGTGGCAACGGTTGACGGTCGGGCAGGGCGCGGTCGATGCGCGCACCGTAGAAGTCGCCGCGACGCAGGACCTGGGCGAACAGGCGCATCTGGCCACTGGTGCGTGCGCGCTCACCCTGAATGCGTGCGCCCGGCAACGCGGTTTCGCGAGTGACCAGGGCGACGAACCGGTCATCCAGTGCATCCAGTTGCGCGGCAATGGCGTCGAGGAAATCCGCCCGACGTACGGCTGGCAGATTGCGAAAGACCGGGTAAGCGGCCGCCGCAGCCTGGGCGGCGGCGTCCACTTCCTCCACGGTGGCCTGCATGAACGAGTAGGGCAGCGCTTCGCCGGTGCTGGCGTCACGGCTTTGCAAGGTGATGCTGCCAGCGGCACTGCGCGCACCGCCGATGTAGTGGTGACCGAGGATCCCGGACATTGAGTACTCCTGTCGCAAATGAGGAATGGAACCCCTGCAGGAGCGAGCTCCTGCGGGTAAAGAGCTCACGCCAGCGAATCAGCCCGACGCGGGGTGGTCGAGGCCGGATCCCGCGCGGCAATGCGCGCCGCCGACTCGGCATCCACCGAGCGTAGCGACTTGCCACGGGTCTCGCGGGTCAGGCCGACGGCGACGATGGAAATCAGCGCGGCGCCGACCAGGTACCAGGCGATCGGCGTCGAGCTGTGGTACTTGTTGAGCAGGGTGATGGCGATCAGTGGGGCCAGGGAGCCGGCAAAGATCGGCGCCACCTGGTAGCACAGCGACAACGCGGTGTAGCGCACGTGAGTCGGGAACATTTCGGCCATCAGCGCCGAGTAGGGTGCGTAGGTCATCGACTCGATGGCCAGGCCCAGGGTAATGGCCGCCATGATCAGCCAGTTGTTGCCCGTGTCCATCATCGGGAAACCGACGAAGCCCCAGAAAGCGGTGAGCACTGCGCCGACCAGGTACACCGGTTTACGCCCGACCAGGTCCGACAGGTAGCCCATCAGCGGAATCAGGAAAAAGTGCAAAAGGTGAGCGCCGAACATCAGCAGCAGGATCTGCGAGGTGTCCTTGTGCACCACCAGCTTCAGGTAGGTGATCGAGAACGTCACGACGGTGTAGTAGAGGATGTTTTCGGCGAAACGCGCGCCGATGCCCACCAGCACCGAACGCCAGTGGTGGCGCAGCACTTCCACCACCCCCAGTTGTTGCTGGCGGGTCTGTGCCTGGCGGGCCTGGGCTTCCTTGAAGATCGGCGCGTCATCGACACTGGTGCGAATCCAGTAACCGATCAGCACCACCACCGCCGAGAACCAGAACGCCACGCGCCAGCCCCAGGCGAGGAATTGCTGCTCCGAGAGGTTCGACGACAACAGCAGCAGGGCCACCGTCGCCACCAGGTTGCCGGCAGGTACGCCGGCTTGCGGCCAACTGGCCCAGAAGCCACGGCGATTGTCCGGGCAGTGTTCCGACACCAGCAGAATCGCACCGCCCCATTCGCCGCCAAAGGCGAAGCCCTGGATCAGGCGCAGTAGCACCAGCAATACCGGCGCGGCGTAGCCGATCTGGTCGAAACCGGGCAGGCAACCCATCAGGAACGTGGTGATGCCAACCACCACCAGGCTCAGTTGCAGCAGGCGTTTGCGACCGAACTTGTCACCGTAGTGACCGAACACCAGGCCACCCAGCGGTCGGGCGAGAAAACCCACGGCATAGAGGGCGAAGGCGGCAATGATGCCGTCGATGGGGCTGTCGGTCTGGCGAAAGAACAACTGGCCGAACACCAGTGCCGACGCCGTACCGTAGAGAAAGAATTCATACCACTCGGCGACAGTGCCGGCCATGGCCGCGGCTACGACGCGCTTGAGTCCCGAGGGTGTGGTTGCGCTTTGAATGTGTTGAGCGTTGGACATGCTGACGTTCCCTGTAGAGGCGCAAAAAAACAGGCAGCCGGGCCGGACCCGCCAGGGCCCGCCCGGCAATCACTCAGAGACCGACGTCCGGCAGCTGCGGACGGTTGGCCAGGGCCTTGGCCATGATCTGCTCGACGAACACCCGGTCGGCTTCCGGCAAAGCCAGGCGCGGTGGACGGGTCAGGGCGCTGCCGCGACCGGCGATGGCTTCACACAGCTTGATGCACTGCACCAGGTCGGCGCGGGCATCGAGGTGCAGGATCGGCATCAGCCATTCGTAGATCGGCATGGCTTCGGCGAAGCGTCCGGCCTTGGCCAGGCGGAAGATGGTTTCACCTTCTTTCGGGAACACGTTGGACATGCCCGACACCCAACCCTCGGCACCGACGGCGATGCTTTCCAGCACCACGTCATCGAGACCGGCGAACAGCACGAAACGATCACCGACCTCATTGCGCACGTCGATGAAACGACGGGTATCGCCCGAGGAATCCTTGAAGCACACCACGTTGTCGCAGTCGGCCAGAGAAATCAGGATGTCCGGGGTGACGTCGTTTTTATAGATCGGCGGGTTGTTGTAGACCATCAAGGGCACGTCGGCGTTTTTCGCCACGTAGCGGTAGTGCTCGGCGGTCTCGAACGGCTTGGAGCCGTAGACCAGCGCCGGCATCAGCATCACACCGTCGACCCCGACCTTGCGCACGGCGTTGGCAACCTTGGCCGCTTGCACGCTGGTGAATTCGGCGACGCCGCAGATCACCGGTACGCGGCCGCGAGAAGCGTCCACGGCCACTTCAGTCACGGCGATTTTCTCTTCGGCGGTCAGCGAGGTGTTTTCGCCGACCGAACCACAGACCACCAGGCCCGACACGCCATCACGGATGACGTTGGAAATCACTTGGTGGGTTTTGTCCAGGTTGATGGTGAAGTCATCGTTGAATTGCGTGGTCACCGCGGGGAAGACGCCACTCCAGTTGATTCGCTTGCTCATTGTTGCCTCCGGTTCGTTAAAAGTATTTCGTATACGATATTTAAAGTGAAAGCGTTCGGCTAGTGCTTTTTTCAGGTTTTTTCGGGTTTATCCGGCCGTTGGTCTGGTGATGGCTCTGTGGCGAGGGAGCTCGCTCCCGCTCGACTGCGCAGCAGTCGTCAATCCAGACAACTCGCTCAATCAGACACACAGCAATGGGGGCCGCTACGCAGCCCAGCGGGAGCAAGCTCCCTCGCCACAAAGGCTTTGTATGGGTATCAGGCTCCGGGCCAGGTATCCGAAAGGCGATAGCCCTGTGGCCACGGATCGCTCGGGTCGAGCAGCAGTTGGTGGGTGCCGGTGATCCAGGCTCGCCCGGAAATGCACGGGTAGATGGCGGCGCGGCCGGCCACTTCAGTCAGCGAATCAATGCGGCAGTGGAACTCGGAGCCGATGATCGAGCGCCCGATAAACCGCTCGCCCACTTGCATCAAACCCTTGGCCTGCAACACCGCCATGCGTGCCGAGCAACCGGTGCCGGTGGGCGAGCGGTCGATTTTGCCCGGTTGAATCACCACCGCATTGGCGCCGGTGGCGATGCCGTTTTCATGGACGACGGGCGCGGCAATCTGGCAGAACGAGATGTGCGACCAGTCGGGGTTCAGTGGATGGACGAAGCCCAGTTGTTCGTTGGCTGCCCGGGTGATCTTCAGCCCGACCGCCACCAGATCGGCGGCCTCGTCCGGGCGGATGGAAAAGCCCAGGCCCTTGGCGTCGGCGATGACGAAACTGTCGCCGCCGTAAGCCGTATCGACCTGCAGCGAACCGATGCCCTCGACTTCAATCCAGGCATCCAGGCGATCGGCGAAGGAGGGCACATTCTTGATTTCCACCCGTTCGACCTTGCCGTCTCGGCAGTCGGCCACGGCCTCGATCAATCCACCGGGGGCTTCCAGCACCAGGCGGGTTTGCGGCTCGGTCATCGGCAGGATGCCGCTGTCGAGTAACACCGTGGCCACGCACAATGAGTTCGAGCCGGACATCGGCGGTGTGTCGGCCGGTTCCATGATGATCCAGGCCATCTGCGCCCGCGGGTCCTTGGCCGGCACCAGCAGGTTGACGTGACGGAATACCCCGCCGCGTGGCTCGTTGAGCACGAAGTTGCGCAGGGTTTCATCCCTGGCGATCCAGCGCGACTGCTCCCACACGGTGGCGCCGGGCGGCGGCGCGACACCGCCGACAATCACGTCGCCGACCTCGCCTTCGGCGTGGCAACTGACGACGTGGATGACTTTTGATGAACGCATTGCTTTGCTCCTTGTTTCGCCTGTCAGGCCTCATCGCGGGCGTGCCCGCGATGCGGTCATCAATTACTTCACTGATTTGAGAAACGCCGCCGTCTCCGCATGCACCGGATTACCGATGACCTGGTCCGGCGAGCCGATCTCGTGCACCAGGCCATTGCGAAAGAACGCCACGCGGTCGGACACGTCGCGGGCGAAGCGGATCTCGTGGGTCACCAGGACCATGGTCATGCCGTCTTCGGCGAGCATGCGCATGGTGTCCAGCACCTCGCCCACCAATTGCGGGTCGAGGGCCGAGGTGGCTTCGTCGAACAGCATGTAGTCCGGCGACATCGCCAGGGCCCGGGCGATGGCCATGCGTTGTTGCTGACCGCCGGACAGCTTGCCGGGGAAGGTCTTGAGCTTGTCGCCCAGGCCCACATGGGTCAGCTGCTTGACCGCCAGTTCTTCCGCTTCGGCCTTGCTCTTGCCCAGTACCTTGCGCGGCGCCAGCATGACGTTTTCCAGCACCGTCAAATGCGGGAAGGCGTTCCACTGCTGGAACACGATGCCGATTTTCTGCCGCAGGCGGTTGAGGTCGGTGGCGCTGTGATGGACCTCGACACCGTCGACGCGGATGTTGCCTTTCTGGATCGGTTCCAGGCCGTTGATGCACATCAGCAGGGTCGATTTGCCGGAGCCGGAGCCGCCGATGATCGACACCACCTCGCCCTTGTTCACCGTCAGGTTCACGCCCTTGACCACTTCGAGGTTGCCGAAGGATTTATGTACGTTGTCGATCTCAATCATTTTCTTGCCACCTTCTTTCCAGACGAGCGCCGAGGCGGGCGACCACCAGGCTCATGACGTAGTAGATAAGGCCCGCGATGCACAGCACCAGCAGCGGTTCCTGGATGCGGGTCACGATGGTTTGCGAGGCGCGCAGCAGTTCGACGATGCCAATCCACATCACCAGCGCGGTGTCTTTCATCACCCCGAGCACCAGGTTCAGCCAGCCGGGGAAGGCCACCCGCGTGGCCATCGGCAGGACGATCCAGCGCAGGTCCTGGAGAAAACTCAGGCCCAATGAACGACTGGCCCGGCGCACCGTGAACGGCACGGCCAACACGCCACCCCGTACGATTTCGGTGAAGTACGCGGCGGTGTAGACCCCCAGCACGATGCACCCGACGCTGAAGGCACTTATGTTCAGGCCGACGATGCTTTTGAGTGAGTTGAACAGCACGAACTGGATGAGCAGCGGCACGCTGCGGAACACATCCAGCACCCAGGCCAGCGGCAGGCTGGCCCGTGGCAACAGCGCCCGCAGCAGACCGAACAACAGGCCCGCCAGGGAACCGAGGATGATCGACCAGAACGTCAGCTGCAGCGTGACCCAGGCGCCGTTGAGCAGGAACAGCAGGTCATTCGAGGAAAAATCGGTGGCAAACATGGACAGCTCCTCAGTAACGGAACAACCGCCAGGCCATCAGCCGGGCTGTCGCGACGATCGCCTTGGCAATCGCGTAATACAGCACCGCCGCGATGGCGAAGTACTCGAAGGTGCGGAAGGTTTTGACGTTGTATTCCTGGGTCACGCCGGTCAGGTCATTGTTCAGCCCGACGATCACCCCCAGCGACGTCATCAGCACCGCCCAGACCATCTGATTGGTCAGCGGGTAGAAGACGATGCGCAGCAACTGCGGAACGATGATCATGCGGTAGGTCTGGAAGGCGCTCATGCCCAGCGAACGTGCGGCACGCACCTGGGTGTGGGGCACGGCCTTGAGCCCGCCGCGAAAGTTTTCCGCCAGGTAGCCGGCGTTGTTGAAGGTGATCCCGGCCAGCAGCGCGAGCCACGAACTGACATGCAAGCCCAGGGAGCCGAGGCCGAAGTACAGGACATAGATCTGGAACAGCGACGGGGTGTTGCGGGCAATCGAGACCCAGCCATTGCCAATGCCGCGCAACAGTGGATTTTTGGCTTCACGCATGACCGTCAGGGCCAGGGCGATCAGCACGCCGAAGATCATCGACAGGGCGGCGGTCTCGAAGGTGACCAGGGCGCCGGTGAGCATATCGGGCAGGGCGCGCAGGGCCGAGCGCCATTGGAAGGTGTAATCAAACATGCGCGGGGCTCTCCAGTTGGGCAGCAGGTTGCAGCCAGGCCGGCAGTCGCCCGCTGGCCGTGGCGCTGCACGCGGCATCGACGCATTCGGCCAGGCTGGCGAAATGTACCTTGCGCCCCACCAGGCCAGGGGCGTAATGGGCGTACTTGCCGGAGTTGGTCATCAGGGTGGTCGCGGCCGGCGGAATCACCGGCTCACCGAGCATGCACCAGCAGGTGTCGGTGACCAGGGTGGCGCCGAAGGCCTCGATCACCGCGAGATGCCCGGCCTCGCGCGCCTGTTCCAGTACCGCGCGACCGCAGGTGATGGCGAGCACCACGTCCGGGTGCTTGTTCCGACCCCGGCACAGCCGCGCCAGGTGAGCGAATTCGCCGAGGGAAAAATGCGGGTTGCCCAGCGACACCACATCCACCCGCGGGTCACGGGCGCTGTTGAGCTCGCGCCAACTGAGCATCAGGTCCTGCAGGCGGATTTTTTCCACGGCAATGCGTGCGCCGGCTTCCAGCACCTGTGCCGGGTCGATGGCCTCCGGGGTCACTCCGGCGATATGAAACAGCGGCGCCGCCGAGGTGGTGGCGAAGGCCGCACCGAAGGCTTTCAGGTCGTCCAGGCTCGGCTTGCGCTTTTCCAGGCCGAGTACGAGGGGCACGCGGCTGCCGGCCAGTGCGCCGATGTGATAACCGAGCAGCGGGTAAAAGGCATCGTCCAGTTCACCAAGGGCCGGCAACTCGATCTGCAACCGCGCCTTGCGTTGCGCGTCCAGATGGCAGCCGATCAGCGGGGCGCGGCCGGTCAGGGCGATGCAGATGTCGAGGTAGTCCGGATACTTCAGGGTGCGCGCGCCCAACACGCTGTTGGCATAGACCACGGCGTTGGATTCGGCCCAGACAATCTGCTCGCCCGCCTTGGGCGCCGTGTCGAGCAAGTAGGGCGCACAGGTGTAGCTGAGCTGTGCGCCCATCGCCATGTAGGCATCGCCCAGGGCACTGGCGGGCTCGCCGAGGGCCGGGTCGACGCCCAATTCGCGCCAACGGCGCTGGTCCACGGAGATCGAATTGAGGGTGGTGGGCACCCGGACTTTCGCGCCCCATTGCACTAACTGTCGGGCAAAGCGCAGGCTCGCCGGTCCGGTGTAGATGCAGCCGTCAATGTGCGCCTGGGTGACATCCACCAGGCTACGGGCACCTTGCAGTTCGGCCATGCGCAGGACGATCTGCATGGCCACCTGGGCGGCTTTGCCGTGCTCGCCGCCGAGCAGGGCCTGGTCGCGTTCGGTCAGTTCGATTGAGATGTGTGTTGCGTCTGTCCGCAACGGGCTGTCGATGGCCTGCCAGGCATCGCCCGGCGGCTGATCGAACAGGCTCACCGTGGTGTCTTCGACCCGGGCGAAAGCCCCGCCGCGCAAGGCGGCGAAGGCCTCCTGGCCGATGCACAGCACCGGCAGGGAACGCTCGAAAATGGTCTGAGCCACCAGCACACCCAGGGTCAGGATCTCGTCGGGTTCGGCCAGCACCAATGCCGCCGGTGCATGGCCGTTGCTGATCAGTTCCATCAACACGCTGCTGCCGGTGCACGAGCCACGGCCGCTGGGAATCGCCAGCACACGACCGGCCAGGTATTCGCCGCTGAGGGGGTGGTGGCGATCGATGACCTCGCCAGTGGCGGAATCCACCCCGCCCCAGAAACTCAGGCCGACATCGGCGAACAACAGGGCGCCTTGGGCAGCGCCCGCGACCAGACTGCGACCGGTCAGAAAAGTGGACCTGGGCATACCGGACACCTTAGTAGTAGACCTGTGGCACGGTCAGGTTGGTCGGCGCGATATCGGTGCCGACCCATTTGACGAACAGCTCCTTGTAACGCCCGGTGCGCACTTGCTGGTTGACGAACAGGTTGAGGTAGTTGATCAGGCCATACTCGTTGCGCTTGGCGCCGAGGGACACGTAGTCGATCACGTAAGGGGCGTTACCGGCGACTTTGAGGTTTTTGTATTTGCCCGACTTGAGCGTGGCAGCGGCGACGGTGTTGGTGACCACGGTCGCGTCGATGTGGCCTTGGGCGACGGCCAGCAAGGTGTCGTTCTGCGACTGGTAAGCACGGAAACTGCCGGTGCCCCAGTTCTTCACGTCTTTCTCCAGGGCAATGGCCTCATAGGTGCCGCTGGTATTGCCCACCGCTTTGCCCTTGAGGTCGTCAAAGCCGTTGATGCCGGTATCGTCGCGGGTCAGCACCACCATCTGGAAGGCGAAGTACGGCACGGTGAGGCCGACGGTCTTGGCGCGTTCGAGGGTGTCGGACGTGGAGGCGACGATCACATCGGCTCGCCCCGAGACCAGCGCCGGGATACGGTCCGGGAACGGTGTCTCGACCACTTCGGCCTCGACCCCGAGGATCTTCGCCAGGTCATGGCAGTAGTCCACGTCGAACCCGGCCGGGTTGTTGCCCGCATCGCGGAACCCCATGGGCGGGAAGTCCAGGGTCACGGCACAGCGCAGCTTGCCCGAGCCGATGATGTCGTCGAGCTTGTCGGCCTGTGCGGTGGCGATGAAAGAAGTACTGAGAACAGCGCTGAGGGCTACGGCAAATGCGGGGTTTTTCATAGAGGCCTCGTGAGTGTGATGTGCTGTTGAATATCGTATTGGGGATTTCGTATACGATATTAACAATAGCAATCAATGTGCCTGTTTCCAGTTTTGGCCGTGAAATTGTTTTTGGGCCTTGGGTTAGAGGCGTTTCAGGGGCGTTGCGATTGGATGGGTTGCGCCGTTGCTGCACTGGGCGGTGTTACATATGGGAGCACCGGTTGCACTGACGCCCCGTTAAGAAACATGGGAGTACATATCCGTTTCTGCGGTAACGGCTGCTGGCGGTTTCGCCCTGACGGCGAGTCACTTGGAAAAGCCCCAAGTAACCAAGGGCTCTTGCCCCTTTCGTTCGGTGCCTCGCCCAGGCTCGGCATGCCTTCGCTCCGGTCCTGCTCCGTGGGCCCGCCGCCATCGGCCATCCATGGCCGGGGGCGGCTAACCCGGCATCCATGCCGGGTTGCCCACTGCGCAAAACCTGCGCTCAGCCTCTCGAGGGGGCAAGAAGATCAAAAGCAAAAGCGAGGCGGCCTGACCAGCCGACCTGATTGCAGGGTTGGCATGCCGGGCCACAGTGAGGCACCGAACGAAAGGGGCAGAGCGCTTTGGTTACTTTCGCGCTCTTCGAAAGTGACCCGCCGTCAAGGCGGAACCAATAGTCGCTATCACCGCAGAAACGGATTTGCCCACGACCCCAACCCCAAAACCCTCTAACCCCGATCCCCCCGATACTGACTCGGCGACAAACTGGTCAACGCCCGAAACTGCCGGCTGAACGCACTGTGGTCGGTATACCCGCAGCGCAAGGCAATCTCGGTGATCGGCAGGTCGGTGTGCAGCAACAACCGCGATCCCTCTTCCAGGCGCGCCTTGTGAATCATCTGCCGTGGCGTGAGCTGGAACACTCGCTTGCAATGACGCTCCAGTTGCGCCACGGAATAGCCGGCAATGGCGGTCAATTCGGCGAGGCTGATGGGCTGGGCGAAGTGATTGCGGATGTGCAAATCCACCGCGGCAAGCTTCTGATAGGCCGGATGATTGGACTGCGGCGATTGCAGGTCGCGGGAAATGCCGGCCAGGCCGACGATGTGCCCGTGTTCATCGTACAGGGCGAGTTTGTGGGTCAGGCACCAGATCGGCTGATTGCCGAAATACAGGTGCAGTTCCAGTTGATCGGCCAGTACCCGGCCGCTGGAGAGCACGCGTCGGTCCTGTTCGGTGTACAGCGGGCCGAAGTGCTCCGGGAAGACCATGTCGGCGGTGCGTCCCAGCAGATCCTCGCGGTGCTTGAACCCACAGCGCCGGGCCAGGGTCTGGTTGACGAAGGCGTAGCGGGCCTCGCGATCCTTGATGAAAAACACCACATCGGAAAGGGTATCGAGGAGCGGCGCGATCGGCTGGAGACTGTTCAGCAGCGTCGGCAAATCGCAGGGCTTGAAGCTGGTGAGCGAGGGGTACATGGCGTTGGGGGCCTGATGGCGACCCCCGGGATCATAGTGGCTCGGCCGCGTGGCCGAAACCCCTGGCGCGGTCATGGCGCTGGCGGGGTATCGTCCAGGGACATCAAGGTCTCGATGCGCGCCGGGCAAAACGGTGGGCGCGGCGCCGAGGGTTGCCAGCCAAACAGATGCTGTACCGCGCCGCCACACACGCGCCCCTGGCAGGCGCCCATGCCGCAGCGGCTGGCCAGCTTGGCCGAGCGCCAATTGGTGTGCCCGGCCAATGCACCATGGGGCACGTCTTCACAGCGGCAGACCAGGGTGTCGGGACGGGCCAGCGACTTGAGTCGCGGGTCGAGGGCGAAGGCCCGATTCAGCGCTTTGGCGAACCCCTGCCAGCGTGCCCGGCGTGGCCACAATTGCCGGGCCGCTTCGAAGTCACCCACGGCGGCGTGGCCGGCAATCGCGCCTTCGACCAGGGCCAGTTCACTGCCGCCGAATCCGGTGCATTCACCGGCCGCGTAGTGATCGACGCGGCTGGCTTGCCAGGCATCCACTGCCAACGCCTGGCCTTCGAGGGCGTAACCCAGTGCCTGACCCAATTGAACGTTGGGGATCAGACCAAAACCACAGGCCAACCGATCACACGCCAGTTCGACGATCTTGCCTTGCTGGTGCAGGCGCACAGCTTCGAGTCGATCGCTGCCAAGGGCTGCCAGGACGTGGGTGCCGGTTCGGTAGTGACGGTCGAACAGCGTGAACGATTGCAGCAGTTTGTTCGGCCAGCGCGGCAGTTGCGTCGCGAAGCCAGCCACCGCCTTGAGCGAGGCTTGTTCGGCGATGCATTGCATGTTGGCCCCGTGTTTTTTCGCGGTGGCGGCACTGGCCAGTAACAGCGGTCCGCTGCCGGCGATGACCACGCGCTGGTCCTGCACCGACAGCCCGGCCTTGATCAGCGCCTGCAAACCACCGGCCCCGGTGACCCCCGGCAGCGTCCAGCCGGGGAAGGGCAGCAGCAATTCACGGGCGCCGGTGCACAGAATCAGTTTGTCGTAGCTGATCAGCCAGCCGTGCTCGTCGTCTTCGACCAGCAGTTGTTTCGGGCCGGGATTGGCGATCACCCGGGTGCCGGGGTGATGGCGGATGTTGCGGTGCGACTGCAAGCGCTCGCGCAACTGACGGGCCTGGACCGGCACGCTGGCCTGTGGACCGTCGCGCCAGATTTGCCCGCCTGCAAGCGGATTGTCGTCGAGCATGACAATGCGGGCGCCACTGGGTGCGGCAGCCAGCGCGGCGGCCATGCCGGCGGGACCGGCGCCGACGATCAACAGATCGGCATATTCATTCATGGGCGCGTCTCCACCTGCATGCCGTCACGGCAAAGGGTCTGGCAGGCCAGGCGTCGTCGACCGTCGATGGTCACCCGGCATTCCTGGCAGATGCCCATGCCGCACAGCGGTGCGCGGCGCCGGCCACTGACCGAGGTGCGTGTGCAGCCGTCGCCGCCCAACGCCAGGGCCGCGGCGACGCTGGTGCCCTCGGCGACTCTCAGGGCATGGCCGTCGAGCATCAATTCAGGCATAGGCGGGTTCTCCGAGGAAACGTTGGGGCAGGTAGGGTTGTGCGGCCAATGGCGGGGTTTCGTTGAACAGTTGCGCGACCAGCAAATCAGCGGTGCCGGGAGCGGTGGTAACCCCCAAACCTTCGTGACCGACCGCCAGCCACAAGCCCTGGCGTTGCGGGTGCTGACCCACCAGGGGCAGGCCATCGGGGCTGGCGGCGCGAAAGCCGGTCCAGGCTCGGATGCCATTGAGTTGCGCCAACCCCGGCATATATTGGGCCGCGCGCTTGAGCATTTTCGCCAGCATCCAGCCTTCGACCTGCGGATCGGTGGTGCCGAATTGCCGCGAGGCGCCGATGAACAATTGCCCGGTCGGACGCGGCTGAATATTGCAGGCCGTCGAGGGCCCCTTGGCGTTATGGGCGCTGGTGACGTAACCGAGCTCCACCAGAGTATGGGTGACGGTGGCGGGGTAGCGATCAGTGATCAGCAAGTGGCCTTTTTTCGGCTCGATGGGCAGCTCCGGGCACAGCTCATTGGCCTGGATACCGTTGGCCAGCACCACCGCTTCGGCGCTCAGCCACTGACCGTCATCGAGTCGCACCCGGTTGCCATCGACCTCGATGACCCGTGCCCGGCGCTGACGGATGTTCGGCGTGTCGAGCATCCAGCTGGCCGTCGCGGGCGCGTACAGAATGCCATCGCCGTTGATCAGCAGGCCCCCTTCAAGGCCCTTGGAGAGCTCCGGCTCACGCTGGCGCAAGGCACTGGCGCCGACCAGTTCACAGGCCACGCCCTGGGCTTGCAGGTTCTGGAATTTACTGTGGGCCACCGCCATTTCTTCGGCATTGGCCGCCAGCCACAGGGTGCCGTTGCTGCGGTACGCGCAGGCCTCGGGCAGATCCGCTGCCTGCTCGCGCCAGCGCCGCAAGGAATGATTGCTCAGCGCCAGTTCCGCCGGGTTGTCGTCGAGCACCAACAGGTGGCCCATGCCCGCCGCCGTCGCGCCATGCAGCCCGGCGTCGAGCACCAGTACCTGCAAGCCACGCCGCGCCAGTGCCTGGGCGCAGGCCGCGCCGATGACGCCCGCACCGATCACGATCACATCGGCCGCATGGCTGCGATTCACGGACGGATGCCCCAGGCGAACGGGTCGTCCTGTTCGATGATCAGGCTGGCTTCTGCACTGATGAAGGCGCGGCCTCGAATGGTCGGCACGATGCGCTCGCCTTGCCATTCGAAAGAGCCTTCGAACTCGCTGCCGATCACACTCGCCTGGCGCCAGATCTGTCCGGGCTGCAACTTGTCGTCGGCCGCCAGGCACGCCAGTTTGGCGCTGGTGCCGGTGCCACAGGGTGAACGGTCGTAGGCCTTGCCGGGGCAGAGCACGAAGTTGCGGCTGTCTGCATGATCGTCAGCGGCGAACAGTTCGACATGGTCGATCAGGCCGCCGTCTTCGCCACGAATACCCTGGTCTTGCAGCGCTTGTTGAACGGCGTAGGTGTAAGCGGTCAGGGCCTCAAGGTTGTCGCCCGCCACCCGCAGCCCGTGATCGGCGATGAGGAAAAACCAGTTGCCGCCCCAGGCGATGTCGCCGGTCACCTGACCGATGCCCGGCACCTGCACTTGCAGTGCCTTGCGATAACGGTACGCCGGCACGTTGCGCACACTCACCGAATGGTCATCGTGCAGGGTGGCCTGCACCGTGCCGACCGGCGTCTCGATGCTGTGCACGCCGGGGCCGATTTTGCCCAGGTGGGCCAGCGAGGCGACGAGGCCGATGGTGCCGTGGCCGCACATGCCCAGGTAGCCGCTGTTGTTGAAGAAAATCACGCCGGCACAGGCGCTCGGGTCCACGGGTTCGCAGAGCAGGGCGCCTACCAGCACGTCGCTGCCCCGTGGTTCCAGCACACAGGCCGCACGCCACTGGTCGTGCTGCTCGGCCAGGCGTTGGCGTCGTTCGGCCATGCTGCCGGTGCCCAGATCAGGAAAACCGGCGGTCACCAGGCGGGTCGGTTCGCCGCCGGTGTGGGAGTCGATCACGGAGATGCGTTTCATCGGAGGGCCACGTCCATTCGGTTGAGTGACCGAAAGAGTGGCCTGTGCAGCGAGGTGCCGGCTTGATGGATTTAAGCAGTGCCGATGACGAAATCGGCACAGTCATTGCCGCAGTCAGTGAGCGTGGGGCAGGTGCTTGAACAGGGTCTCGCAGACCCCGGCGATGTGTTCGTCCAGCAGCTTCACCGCCAGGTCGACGTCCCCCGCACGGCACGCCGCGAGGATCTCGCGGTGCTCGTGATCGGCGCGTTCCTTGCCCGCCGACAGGCTCATCTGCATGCGCAGGTAACGCTCCAGTTTGTCGTTGACCGAACGAATCAGGCTGACCAGGAATGGCCGTTGCGCCGGTTCATAGAGGCCGGCGTGCAGTTCCCAATTGAGTTCGGCCCAGCGCCCCACGTCGTCCTCGCCGACGAACTCCTGGCAGATACGCTCGGCACGGGCGAAGGTTTCTTCAGTCATGTTGGGAATCGCCAGGCGCAACACCTTGTCCTCAAGCAACATGCGCACTTCGAACATCTGCGCCAGTTCCGCATCGGAAATGCGCGTGACCATCGCCCCGCGATTGCGCTGGAACATCACCAGCCCTTCGGCCTCCAGCCGCTTGAGCGCCTCGCGCACCGGGATCTTGCTGACGTTGAACTGGCGGGCAATGTCGTCCTGGCGAATCGGCTCATCCTCGGCAAAATGCCCGGCGACGATCGCGTCTCGCAGATGACGGGTGATGATTTCCGACGTCGAAGGCGTGTTACCAAGGTCGGGAGCGTTGAATTTGGGTAGGTTCACGGCGGCGGTCGTTCGGAGAAAAGAGATAGCGACAGGGTATACGAAATTCGTTCGCTGATCTTGCCTGGCGGCGACGGGCTCCCGCCTGCAAGCGTCCCGCAGGTCCGCCCGGGAATGGGCGGACCAGAGACAATCCCGGGCTGGCTAGGCTCAATCAGCCGCGAACCGCCCGGGAGCGCCAGACCATCATTTTTTCGATCTGCATCTCTTTCATGGTGTGTGGAATGCCGCCCACACCATGCCCGGACAGGCGCGCGCCGGCGAACGGCATCCAGTCGACGCGGAACAGCGTGTTCTCGTTGACCATCACCGCCGTGGCATCCAGTTCCTGGTAGCACTGCATTGCGGTGTCCAGATCGCGGGTGAACACCGCGGCCTGGAAAGCGTAGGGCAGGGCGTTGGCCAGCTGGATCGCTTCGGCCAGATCGTCATAGGCGTAAACCGCCACCACCGGGCCGAACACTTCCTTTTGCATCACATTCGAATCGATGGGCGGGTTGAGCAGTACGGTGGGTGCATAGCCGTTGTGGTCCAGCACGCGGCCACCCGAGATCAAACGGGCACCGCCGGCGACGGCTTCATTGACCCATTGGTCGACGCGATGCACTTCACGGGCGGAAATCAGCGGGCCGACATCGGTACGGATATCGGTCGGATCCCCGACCACCATGGCATCGCCCAATTGGCCCAGGCGCAGGGCGACTTGTTCAGCAATGCTGCGCTCGCAGAAAATCCGTTGCACGCTGACGCAGGCCTGGCCGGCATGCCAGAAGCCGCCACGGGCGATGCGCGGCAGGGCGTCGTCGAGGTCGGCATCCGCAGCAACGATCACCGGCGCCACGCCGCCATGTTCCAGCGCGCAGCGAGTGCCCGGTGCCAGGGTCGAGCGCAGCATCCAGCCGACCGGCGCCGAACCGATGAAGCTGAAGAAGCCCACGCGCGGGTCCGCGACCAGCTTGCCGGTGACGGCGTTATCGGTTGGCAGCACCATCTGCGCCCAGCCTGTCGGCAGGCCGGCTTCGGCCAGGATGTGCAGGAGCGTGCGGCAACTGAGTGGGGTATTGGCTGCCGGCTTGACGATCACCGGGGCGCTGACGGCGATGGCCGGCACCACCTGATGCACGATCAGATTGAAGGGATGGTTGAACGCCGAGACGGCCGCGACCACACCGATCGGCTCGTATTGGGTAAAGGCCACGCGGTTCTGCGAAGTGGCGTTGAGTCCCATCGGGATCACGTGCCCGCCCTCGGTACGCAGCACCTCGATGCAGTTCAGGATGCCATCGATGCCGCGCTCGACTTCGGTGATCGAGTCCTTCAGCGGCTTGCCGCCTTCGCTGGCCGCCTGGGTCGCGATCTCGACCTTGCGCGCGGCGATCAGCTCGGCGGCGCGCTGCAGGATTTCAATGCGTTGCGGCTTGGACAGCCACTGGGTCCGGTCGCGAAAAATGCCGTGGGCGACGCTCAGCGCCTGCTCGACATCCGCCTCGGTGGACACCGCCACCTGGCCGATCACGGCACCGTTGTAGGGGGCGTGCACCGTCAGGGTTTGTTCGGACATGGGGCTTACCTCAGGGGACTAAAGAATATTCGATGGGGGTGGTTGCAGGCAGGATCCAGGGTCATCGACCTGCGGGCACCACGGTAGTGCGCAATGCCGGTTTGCAAAAATGAATAATTGAAAGGGTGTTGTTCACTTTTAGAGAAACCCCCTGGTGAATCGTTGCAGGCTGCACCTCCTTGTTGAATCTTCAGAACCCCAGGCAGCCGAAGCAGACGAAGGCCACCGCAACGGCGATGCCAAACGCGGCCGCAGCCTTTTTCGAGGAGTTGACCCGGGGCGGGGTCTGGCTCATCGGCGGCAAACCGGGCATCGACAAGGCGTTGAGATCGCGGCGATGGGGCAGGATCACCTGCCAGGTGTAGCGCAAGCCCAGCAGCACGGAGAGGGCCAGCAGGCCGAAGACCAGCGAACGCGCCACAGTGGATTGGGCAACGGGGACAGCGGTCTCCTGTTGGCAGATCGCGCTATTGAATTCCACGACGCTGATGCGCTGATAGGCCGTCAAAGGCAGTTTTCCGTCATTTTTGACCGCCGCCAGTTGCGCCAGGTCCAGGTCCTGATACTTCCACAGCGTTGACGATCCTTCACGGCAATAGGTGAAAGCGACAGGATTCTGCGCTCTGATAATGCAGGCGTCATTGATACCCAGTTTTTTCAGGGTCTCGTTCGCTGACCGGGTGAAGTCCAGGTCGAAGACCGGCATCACCCCGGTGGCAGAGGCCCCGAACGCCACCAACAGGCAACCCATGGCGCAGATGGATGACATTTTCAAAGTCGGCGCTCCCTGGAAGACGGGTGGCTTTTTGTTATAGGTGCGGAGCCTGGCTGCAAACTGCCTTCGATCAAGTCTAGACGCTAACTTCTCGATGCCGGGGGCTTTTTAGCGGCGTGCGGAGAGCTGTTGTGGCGCCAGAAAAGCGTCGTGGAAGTAGTTACGAAAGGCCTGCATCGCCGGGCTGAATTCCCGTTCACGGTGCCAGGCCAGACCCACGCTCATGGGCGTGACCTTGTCGGTGACGGTCAGGGTTTCGATGCGTTTGCCTTCCAGCGACCAGGGGCGGTGCACCAGGTCCGAGAGGATCGCCACGCCGCTGCCATTGGCGACCATGCTGCGTACCGCTTCCACCGAGCTGGTCCGCACCCGCACGTTCGGCTGCTGGTGCGCATGTTCCCAGTAACGCATGGCGCTTTGTTCGGCCTCGTCGACGGTCAACAGGATGTAGGGTTCCTTCGCCACGTCGGCAAGGCTGACGGCCGAGCGTTCACACAGTGGATGGTGGCTGGGCAGCCAGAGTCGGCGTTCGGAGTTGAAGAGAATCTCCGAAACGATGTCCGGGTGAGTCAGGTTCGCCGTGAGCACCACCGCCATGTCGAAGCGGCCCTCCAGCAAGCCTTGTTCGATGGCCGTGCGCTCTTGTTCGTGAACTTCGATGGCCACGTCCGGATGCCAGTGCTCAAGCCGTTGCAGATGATGCGGCAGGAAGTAGCCGATCACCGTGTAGCTCGCCGCCAATCGCAACAGGCCGCTGGCGCGGACGTCCGGCAGCGGGCTGTTCAATGCGTCATCGACGCTGCGCAAAATCACGTAGGCGCGATTGAGAAAGTGTCGCCCGGCATCGGTCAGGCTCATGCCCTGGGCCGAGCGCTGGAACAACAGCGTGCCGAGCATTCCCTCCAGTTCCTTGATCGCGGTGGTCACCGCCGACTGGGAAATATTCAAATGAATCGCCGCCTGGGAAATCTGCCCGATCTCGGCGGTGGCGACGAAGTAGCGGACCTGGCGCAGGGTCAGTGACATGGGCACTCCGGGTGACGGGGGATCTGATTTTCAGAGCTATCTGTTTTTCAGAACATGCCCCCTCTGATAATAGATCTTCCCAAGGGGGTGGCGGGAATTTAACTTGGCCTGCATGAAGTCACAAGCGTCAGGAGCAAGCGTCATGCAAGCAGTAGATTTCAACTCGGACATGGGCGAAGGCTTCGGCCCGTGGACCATCGGCGATGGCGTCGACAACGAACTGATGGCGTTCATCAGCTCGGCCAACGTCGCCACCGGTTTCCATGCCGGCGACCCTGGCACCATGCGCCGCACGGTCGAACGGGCCAAGGCCCTGGGTGTGGCTGTGGGTGCGCATCCGGGCTTTCGCGATCTGGTCGGGTTTGGCCGCCGGCACATCAATGCCCCGGCTCAGGAGCTGGTCGACGACATGCTTTACCAGTTGGGTGCCCTGCGTGAACTCGCCCGGGTCCAGGGCGTGGCCTTGCAACACATCAAGCCCCACGGCGCGCTGTACATGCACCTGGCCCGGGACGAGCAAGCCGCGCGTTTGCTGGTGGAAAACCTCCAGCGCCTGGAGCCCGATTTGCTGCTGTATTGCATGCCCGATTCGGTGATCTGGCGCGTCGCCAAAGAGCTCGGCCAGCCGGTGATTCGCGAGTTCTACGCCGACCGTGAGTACGACCTCAGCGGCTCCATCGTCTTTACCCGCAACGTACGCGCCTATGACCCGACCCAGGTGGCCGCGCGGGTGCTGCGGGCCTGCCAGGAAGGCGTGGTGCGCACGGTCGAGGGTGAAGACCTGGCGATCGAATTCGATTCCATCTGCCTGCACAGCGACACCCCCGGTGCCCTGGCGTTGGTCGAAGCCACCCGCAGCGCACTCGATAACGCCGGCATCACGGTTCGCGCTCCGCGCTGAATCAGCACGAGTCACCGGGCACACAGACGCCCGGGATTGAATGACGATTCATTTTTTTGCCTGCCTTTCTACAACTACTATTCCAAAAGGAACAGACATGGCCGAACACACTGTCATCACCCCATTGCCAGGGACCTTCTATCGCAAAGCCACGCCCGAATCGGCGAACTACGTCGAGGTCGGCGCTCAGGTCAGCGCCGACACGGTGATTGGCCTGATCGAGGTCATGAAGCAGTTTTCCGAACTGACCGCCGGGACGGCCGGTCGCCTCAGCGCATTCCTGGTCGAAGACGGTGATCCGGTGGAGCCGGGTCAGGTTGTCGCAACACTCGACGACGAGTGAGGGGCACGATCATGACTCAAGGTATTCGTAAATTACTGATCGCCAACCGTGGCGAAATCGCGGTGCGGATTATCCGCGCCGCCCAGGCACTGGGGATTCCCACCGTTGCCGCGTGCAGCGAAGCGGACGTCGATTCCCAGGCGGCGCGCATGGCCGACGAGGTGCACCTTCTCGGCCCGGCACGCGCTGACAAGAGTTACCTGAACGTCGAGGCGTTGCTCGGCGCCTTGAACGCCACGGGCGCCAATGCGGTCCATCCCGGTTATGGCTTCCTCTCGGAAAACGCCGACTTCGCCGAGGCGGTGCTGGCGGCCGGGGCCATTTTTGTCGGCCCGAGCCCGGAGACGATCCGGCGCATGGGCGACAAGGCCGAAGCCCGGCGCACCGCGCAGAAAGCGGGCGTACCCGTGGTACCCGGTTCGCCCGGTGAACTGTTCGATGTCGATTCGGCGCTCAAGGCTGCCGAAGCCGTTGGCTTCCCACTGTTGATCAAGGCCTCGGCCGGCGGTGGCGGGCGGGGTATTCGCCTGGCGGAAAACGCCGAACAACTGGCTGAAGAGTTCCCCCGGTCCCAGCGCGAAGCCCAGGCTGCGTTCGGCAATGGCGCGGTGTACCTGGAGCGCTTCATCAGCCGGGCACGGCACATTGAAGTGCAGGTGTTGGGCGACGGTCAGCACGCGGTGCATTTGTTCGAGCGCGAGTGCTCTTTGCAACGTCGGCGGCAGAAGATTTTCGAGGAAGCGCCATCGCCGGCGCTCAACCCGCAGCAGCGCGAGACGCTCTGCGCCAGCGCCGTGCGCCTCACCGAGTCCCTGGGCTACAAGGGCGCGGGGACCCTGGAATACCTGTATGACGACGCTACCGGCGAGTTTTTCTTTATCGAGATGAACACGCGGATTCAGGTGGAACATCCGGTCAGCGAGTTGATCACCGGCATCGACCTGGTTCAGGCCATGTTGCGCATTGCCGGCGGCGAACCGCTGGGCGTCAGGCAAAGCGATATCCGGCTCAATGGCGCGGCGCTGCAAATGCGCCTGAACGCCGAAGACCCGGCACGGGATTTCTTCCCCAGCCCGGGCCTGGTCAAGTCCCTGGTCTGGCCGCGAGGCGAGGGCGTTCGGGTCGACAGCCATCTCTATCAAGGCTATCGCGTGCCGCCTTACTATGACTCGCTGTTGGCCAAGCTGATCGTCCATGGTCGCGACCGTGCCGAAGCCCTGGCCCGTGCCCGTATTGCCGTGGAGCAAACCACGCTCACCGGCATGGCCAGCACCTTGTCGCTGCACGGCCAATTGTTGCAGCAACCCTGGCTGCACAGCGCCGACTTCCATACCGGCACCCTGGAAACCTGGCTGGCCGAGCGCCGCACTGGAGGTCAAGCATGAGCACTCCCATCCGCTACAGTTTTGGCGCCGACGAGCATTTATTTGCCGAAGTCAGCGACAGCATGTCCCTTGAAGCATTCTTCAAGGGCATGGCGGTCACCCGCGCGGTGGAGCGCCTGGCGCTGGATGGCGTGCTCGATGTGTGCCTGGCCAATGCCTCGTTCCAGATTCGCTTCGACCCGGACCGCATCGCACCGCACACCTTGCTCGAAGCCGTGCAGGGGGCCGAGGCCGAGGCGGTCGCCGAACGCACCTTGCAGACCCGGATCATCGAGATCCCGGTGCTCTATAACGATCCATGGACCCACGAAACCCTGATGCGCTTTCGCGACCGTCACCAGGACCCGAGCGCCACGGACCTGGAGTACGCCGCGCGGATCAACGGCCTGGCGGACGTCGAGGCATTCATCGCCGCCCACAGCGGTGCGCCGTGGTTTGTCTCGATGGTCGGCTTCGTCGCCGGCTTGCCGTTCATGTTCCAGATGGTCGAGCGCGAGCGTCAGTTGCAGGTGCCCAAATACCTGCGACCGCGCACCGACACGCCGAAGTTGACCCTGGGGCATGGCGGTTGCTTTGGCTGCATCTACTCGGTGCGCGGTGCCGGCGGCTACCAGATGTTCGGCGTCACGCCGGCACCGATCTACGACCCGCAGCAGAACCTGGCGTACCTCAAGGAGCACATGGTGTTCTTCCGGCCGGGTGACATCGTGCAATTCAAGCCGATGGACCGTGAGGCCTATGACCAGGCGGTGGCCGACGTGGAAGCCGGGCGCTTCGATCTGCGGATCCGCTCGGTGGAGTTTTCACTGGATGCCTTTCTGGCCGATCCCGTCGGCTATCCCAAGTCGCTGCAGGAGGTGCTGGCATGATCAAGGTACTCAAACCCGGCCTCGCCACGTCGGTACAGGACCTGGGGCGCGAAGGTTACTACCACCTGGGCATTCCGCCTTCCGGCGCGCTCGACCAATACGCCTTGAGCGCCGCCAACCAGTTGGTCGGCAACCCGGCCGGGGCGGCGGCGCTTGAATGCACGTTGCTGGGCCCGGAGCTGGAATTCCAGCAGGACGCACTGGTGGCAGTGTGTGGGGCGCACATGACGCCGAGGGTCGATGGCGTGGAGATGCATCACGACACGGCGTTCCCGGTGAAGGCCGGGCAAGTGTTGCGTTTCGATTTTCCCAAGGCCGGCGCGCGTGCCTATCTGGCGGTGGCCGGCGGCATCGACGTACCGCTGGTGCTCGGCAGCCGTTCAACGTATGCCCTGGGTGCGCTTGGCGGTTTCCAGGGGCGGCGCCTGGTGGCTGGGGACGTCTTGCCGGTGGGGATTGCCAGTGGCAAGGGCCGCGCCGGGGCCAGTCTGCCCATGGCATTGCGGCAGTCGCTGGGAGGCGAAATCACCCTGCGCGTCGTGCCGGGGCTGTACTACGAGCGCTTGACGCCAGCGGCGGCGGACAGCTTTTTCGCCGAAGCCTGGACCGTCGGTTCCGAAGCGGACCGCATCGGCTATCGCTTCAAGGGCGGCAGCGCGCTGACCTTCCAGCCGCGTGAGCAACCCTTCGGCGCCGGTTCCGATCCCTCGAACATCGTCGACAGTTGCTACCCGATCGGCTCGATCCAGGTGCCCGCCGGGCTTGAACCCATCGTGTTGCACCGCGATGCGGTGTCCGGTGGTGGCTACGCGATGATCGGCACCGTGATCAGTGCCGACCTCGATTTGATCGGCCAGATGCAGCCCAACCAGAAGGCCCGTTTCAAAGCGGTCACCCTGGAAGAAGCACTGGAAGCACGACGCTCCCATAAGAAAAAACTCAGCTGCCTGAGCAAGCTGTTCCCTTCCTGATTCTGCCCGCCGCACGGCGCGGGTCATGCCAAACGGTAAGCCAACGCCGCACTTCGGTGCGGTGACGGCTGCCCGCGCTTCAACCTTTGACTGGTTCTGGAGTTCACGCATATGGCTGCTTTATCGCAATCGAGTCAAACCGGGCAAGACCCGGCCAATCACCCCGTTCCCGCCGACGCGCGCATGGGCCGACTGTCCCTGACCATGGCCTGGTGGGCGGTCTGCAGTGCGATGTTCTACATCGTGGTCGGCGCATCGCTGGCTTTGTCGTACGGCGCCCGCAATGCCCTGATCGGCATGCTGCTGTCAGTGATCAGCTACGGCCTGGTCAACACGGTGCTCAGTCGTTTTGCCATCCGCAGCGGGTTGTCGGTGGCGTTGTTTTCACGGTTGCTGTTCGGCAGCACCGGGGCCTGCCTGGCGACTTTGATCTTCTTCTCGACGGCCATCTATTACGCGGTTTTCGAAGGCTCGGTGATCGCCGTGGCGCTCAACCACCTGTACCCGCAGCTGATCTTCCCGCTGGCGGCGTTGCTGGTGGTGCTGTACAGCGTGCCGATGATCCTGGGCAGCGTGCAGCACTGGCTGGACAAGCTCAACGGCGTGTTGCTGCCGGTGTACCTGGGTGGTTTGCTGGTGGCGGTGGGGCTGTCGATCAGTCGTTATGGCTACCAGCCGCAATGGCTGGATTTCGGCCCGGCAACCCCCAGTGCCTTCGGGTGGTGGGACTGCTTCGTCGCCTACATGGGCGTTTGGGTGCTGATGCTGTTCACCTTCGACTACGCCCGTTTCGGCAAGCCCGAGGACGCCGAGTACCACGGCCGCTGGAACTTCGGCATGCCGTTCTACGCGGTGACCTTTGTGCTCAACGGCGCGGCGGGCATCTATCTGGTCAGCAGCATTCCCCATGAAGGCGCACTGAACGAAGTGTCGGTGGTCATGGCGATCCTGCAATTGATGGGGCTGTGGGGATTGTTGTTCGTCTGGGCCACGCAAACCCGGATCAACACCGCCAACTACTACCTGGCGACGATGAACATGCAGGCGTTCTTTGCGCGTTTTGGCGTGCGCGGTTCGTACCTGGCGTGGGCGCTGGCGGTCGGGGTGATCGTCTACGGCCTGATGCTCGCCGACGTGTTTGCCTACCTGCTCAAGGCCCTGGCTTACCAAGGCATTTTCGTTGTGGCCTGGGTCGGCGTGGCGTTGGCGCAGATTCTCTGCGGCCGCAGTGACGTGGCCGCGCTCGAACGGGTGACAGCGTTCAATTCGGCGGGCTTGAGTGCCTGGTTTGGCGCCACGGGATTGGGACTGGCACTGATGTTTTCCGGCCCTGGCTTGAGCAGCTTTTCCGCACCCGCGACCGTGATAGTGGCGTTCGCCTTGCAGGCGGGGTTGTCCCGTCGTAGCCGGTTGCGGTTGCAATTGGCGGATTAGGGGGGCTGAGATTCGGCCTGCGAAAGCCTGCTCCGGTAAAAGGGAGCGGGCGTCGGGATGAGCGTGCGACGTAACGTTGCAGAGGATGCAGAGACCTCGTCTACCTGCGCAACTGCACCGGACTCACACCAAGGCGTTGCCTGAACGTAGTCGCCATGTGCGCCTGGGAGTTGAAACCACAAGTGTGGGCGATCTGCGCCAGGGTGGCGGTTGAGTCGCGCATCAGTGCACGGGCCTTGGCCACACGGCGGTCGATCAGGTAACTGTGCGGGCTTTGGCCCGTTGCGTGCTTGAAGGCGCGAATGAAATAGCCCTCGGACAATCCCAGCAAGTCCGCCATCGCTTGTACACCCAGCGGACCGTCGAGGCCTGCGTCGATGAACTCGTCGAGCAGCCGCATCCGGCTGGCGGTGATGGCGCCCAGGGCGGGCGCGGACTTTGCCTGATGGTCGTTGGTCCGTTCAGCGAGGGCGAGTGCCCAGGCTTCCCAATCGTCCAGGGCAGAAGCCTGTAACAACGCCGCGCGCATTCGCAGCGCCAGGGTTATGGCCTGCTGATCGATGCGATTGTTGAACGCGCGGTCCCCCACCAATGGCACACCATCGGTGCGCATGACCCGCAGGTATTCACCGCCCTTGGGCGACTCGGACAGCACATCGCACCCGGCGGGGACGAAGGCCAGGCCATTGGGCATGGCGTCGAAGGGCAGGACCCGGTCGCTGCCGATGGCGTGCAGGCCTCGCTGGCTGTCGAAGGCAAAGCCGATCGCCGATTGGGTGGCCACATATCGGGTCGCATAAGCGGCGCCAGGTAGCAACTCGATCGCCCAGGGCCCGGCCTCGACACGACGGGCCGGTTCAGATGGGAGCGGGGATGGTTGGCGGTTTCGATGGCTCATGCCCACCATAGTAATGAACAGGCCGCGCAAAAGTCAGGTCAGTTTTCTGAAAGCCGGGGTGATCGAGCCCTGTCTAGACTGGGCAAAACCTCAGGGAGACCCTCATGCACAGACTGACTCGCGACGATATCGAACAGGCCGCACGCCACGTGTACCAGGTCATGCCGGCCACCGCCCAATACGCCTGGCCCTTGCTGGCCGAGCGCCTGGGCTGCACGGTGTGGGTCAAGCACGAAAATCACACGCCGACCGGGGCGTTCAAGGTGCGTGGCGGCATCACCTTCATGCACTGGCTCAAGGCTACGCACCCTGACGTCCGGGGGATTGTCAGCGCCACTCGCGGTAACCACGGCCAGAGCCTGGCGCTGGCGGCCAGCGCTCTGGGTTTGCGGGCGTTGATTGTCGTGCCACAGGGCAATTCGCTGGAGAAGAACAACGCCATGCGCGGCTTTGGCGGCGAAGTGGTCGAGTATGGCCGCGATTTTGACGAGGCTCGCGAAGAGGCCGCGCGCCTGGCGCAAGCGCATGGCTTGTATCTGGTGCCGCCGTTCCATGCCGAGTTGGTCAAGGGCGTGGCCACCTATGCGCTGGAACTGTTCAAGGCCGCGCCGGACCTGGATACGGTCTACGTGCCGATTGGCTGTGGCTCGGGGATCTGCGGGGTGATCGCTGCCCGTGACGCATTGGGCCTGAACACCCGGGTGGTGGGCGTGGTGTCCACCGAGGCAGCGGCGGCCAAATTATCCTTTGAAGCGGGCGAAATCCTCGAAACCGCCACGGCCAATACCTTCGCCGACGGCTTGGCCGTGCGCAAACCGGTGCCCGCCGCCTTTGATATCTACGGGGCGGCCGCGGCGCGAATCGTATCGGTCAGCGAGGATGAGATCGCCGAGGCCATGCGCGTGTATTACACCGATACCCACAACCTCGCAGAAGGCGCCGGTGCGGCGGCCCTGGCGGCGCTGATGCAGGAGCGTGAGGCGATGGCGGGGAAAAAGGTCGGCGTGGTGTTGTCGGGCGGGAATGTGGATCGTGCGGTGTATGCCAGAGTGATTGGGTGAAAAAAGGGATCTTACGCAATACCTGTAGCCAGCCTGCTGGCGATGATCGTTAACGGTAACGCGTATAAGCGGGTTAAACGCGGGGCAATTGAGACCATCGCTGGCAAGCCAGCTCCTACAAGGGACTGTGTTTCACAAACCAGTTACAGCCGCAAAAAAAAGGCCGCCATCCACTCGCCTGTGGACAGCGGCCTGACATCAAGGCTTGGCCGGTGCCTTGCTTTTCTCTTCGATCTTCGCGTCTACCGCCGCACGAATCTGGTCGATGCTGAAGCTGGCCGGTTTCTGGCTGGGTGGGTACTCGATGAAGGTCTGCAGGAATCTCGCGGCTTTGGCCACGCCCGCTGCCAGCAGGTAAGAGTTTTTCACCATCCAGTCGTTGTACTGGTCAGACACAACATCTGCCCGCTCATAAGGGTCCATCCGCAAGTTGAACAGCTTGGGCACGCGCAACGGCACGAACGGGCTGCTCCATACCGCGAAACCACCGGGTTCGCGTTGCTCGGCGAAGACCACTTTCCAGTTGTCGTAGCGCATCGACACCAACACGCCGTCATCGTTGAAGTAGTAGAACTCGCGACGTTCGCCCTTGGGCTGCTGGCCGGTCAGGTAGGGCAACTGGTTGTAGCCGTCCAGGTGCACCTTGAAGCTGGTGCCGCCCGAGGTGGGTGCCCAGCCTTTGAGCAGCTTGTTTTTAACGTCCGTTTCACCCGCCGCTGCAAGCAGCGTAGGGAACCAGTCCATGCCCGAGAACATCTCGTTGGACACTTCACCGGCCTTGATCTTGCCCGGCCAGCGAACGATCGCCGGCACGCGATACGCGCCTTCCCAGTTGGAGTTCTTCTCGTTGCGGAACGGCGTGGTCGCCGCGTCCGGCCAGGAGAACTGGTTCGGGCCGTTGTCGGTGGTGTAGACGACGATGGTGTTGTCGGCGATTTTCAGGTCATCGAGGGTCTTCAGCAGTTTGCCGACGTCGCCGTCGTGTTCGAGCATGCCGTCTGCATATTCGTTGCCGGGCATGCCGCTCTGGCCCTTCATCGAATCGCGTACGTGGGTGAACACGTGCATGCGCGTGGTGTTCATCCAGACGAAGAACGGTTTGTCCGCCTTGGCCTGCTTCTCCATGAACGCCTGGGCGGCGGCGGTGGTTTCGTCGTCGATGGTTTCCATGCGCTTGGTGGTCAGCGCGCCGGTGTCTTCGATCTTGC
Source organism: Pseudomonas moorei (assembly GCF_008801475.1). GTDB lineage: Bacteria > Pseudomonadota > Gammaproteobacteria > Pseudomonadales > Pseudomonadaceae > Aquipseudomonas > Aquipseudomonas moorei. The sequence continues at coordinate 265,692 of NZ_VZPP01000007.1, forward strand.
CGTCGGCGAAGCTGTGAATCACCCCGCGTGGCGTGCGGGACTTGACGAAGTCCGGGTCATCCTTGGGCCAGTAGGGGCGCTCGGGCTCTTCCTCGGCGTTGAGGTGATAGAGGTTGCCGAAGAACTCGTCGAAGCCGTGGTTGGTCGGCAGGAATTCGTCCTTGTCGCCCAGGTGGTTCTTGCCGAACTGGCCGGTGGCATAGCCAAGGCCCTTGAGCGCCTGGGCGATGGTGATGTCGCGCTTCTGAATACCGATCGGCGCACCCGGTACACCGACTTTGGTCAGGCCGGTGCGCAGCGGCGACTGCCCGGTGATGAACGACGAGCGCCCGGCGGTGCAGCTGTTCTCCGCGTAATAGTCGGTGAACAGCATGCCTTCGTGGGCAATGCGGTCGATGTTGGGGGTCTTGTAGCCGACCACGCCCATGGAATAGGCGCTGATGTTGGTCTGGCCGATGTCATCACCGAAGATCACCAGAATGTTGGGTTTTTCCGCGGCGCCGGCCGTTGCCGACAGCGCCATGACCGTAGTCGCCATCAGGGCGAGTTTCGGCAGCCACTTTTTTATGCGAGTCATCTGACTGGCTCCTTGTTGACGGGCGTCGCGCAGGGCGACCAGCCAGCATGTTCAAGCGTCACCAGGGACGACACGCCACCCGAATCAGGTGGTTGGAGGGGGCTGGCCAGCGATGGCGCCAGTCCATCCAGCATCAATGCCGGCAGAGCCGGCGCCATTGCGAGCAAGCTCGCTCCTGCAGTGGCCGTTGATCGAACGGGAACTCCGGCTACATACCTGGCGCGGGTGGGGCCGGAAACCGGGCAGGCCGTCAGAGGCCTGCATTGTCGATATGCAGCACGGCACCGGTGACGCTGGCACCGGCACCGCTGGCCAGCAACAGCAGCGGACCATTCAGTTCTTGCAGGCCGGCGCTCTTGCTTTGACCGGCGGCGATGACGTTGACGCGTATGCGGTGCGGCGTCAGCGACTGGGCCATGGCGCGGCTCATCCGAATGAGGCTGCTGTCGGTGCGCAGGCAGGGGTTCGGCTCGCTGATGGGGCGCGGCGGCGGCTCGATATTGACGATGCTGCCACCGCGTTCGGCCCTGATCATATGCAGGCTGGTGCAGTGAACGACATGATTGTTCAGGGCAACGTGTTCGCATTCGGCGCTGTTATTGATCAGCACGTCGACACTGCCGAAACGCTCCTGCACGGCGTCCAGCGCGGCTTCGATACTGGGGCGGCGGGCGCTGTCGAGGCTGACGATCAACACTTCGCCACCTTCCCAGCGCAGGTCGGCGGCCAATTGCTCCAGTTGCGAAGGATGCTTTGCGCCGAGGGCCACCCGGGCTCCGGCAAGGCTGGTCAGACGGGCGAAATGCGCGCCCAGCCGGGTGGTGGCATCGGCCACCAGAACGGTCTTGCCGGCCATGGAAAACGGTTGCATGAAATTGCTCACGGGCGTACCTCCATTGGCACGGCGCGCCGGGTCAGTACGGCTCGCGGCACAGCGACCCGCGGTGAAGTGATGGGCGTGGCACCGAGCATCTTCAGCACCAGTTCCGAGTAATGCCGAATAACGTCATCGATCCCCCAGCGACCATTGTCCTGGTACCAGACGCAGGCGTGGGTGAGCATGTTGAACAGGGTACGGGCCATCAGTTTCGGTTCGGCGCAACTGAGCGAACCTTCCTTGACCCCTTGCTCCAGAACTTCCTGCAACGCTTTGAGGTACAGGCGCCGGGCCTGGCGGACCTGCTCCAGATCCTCTTCGGCGAGGCTTCTGAATTCCAGGTTGCCGAGCATCGCCTCGTCCTGGTGTTCGAGGTGATAGCGCACGTGGCAGGCGATAAAGGCGAGCAGTTTTACATCGGCGGTGACAGCCTTTTTCGGCCGGCGACGCGTCCACTCCCGGGACAATCCCTGGAAGTACTCGAGGATCAGTTCCACCAGCAGTTCGTTTTTGCCTTTGTAGTACAGATACAGCGTCGAGGCGTTGATGCCTGCTTCAGTGGCGAGCTGACGCAGGCTCATCGAGCCGTAGCCGTTACGCGAGATCAGTTTGATGGCGGCCAGGCGGATGTTGTTTTCAGTCATGTTCATGGTGTGATCCTGCGGTCATCAAAACTTGAACACAGCGATTGTGGCGAGGGAGCAAGCGCCCTCGCCACAGAGACTTATTGCAGATTGCCGGCGACAGCGATGGTCTGGGCGGTGATGTAGTTCGACTCCGGCGAGCAGAACAGGTACACCGCGTCCGCCGCTTCCTGCACGGTGCCCGGACGACCCAGCGGGTTGCGCTGGGCGAACGACTTGGCCGCTTCCGGGCTGATGCCGACACGAATGTCACGGCCTTCGATGTTCACCGTGGCGCCTGCGTGGGCGTCGGCCTTGGTCATGCGGGTTTCGATGAAACCGAAAGCCACGGCGTTGACGTTGACCTTGAAACGACCCCATTCACGCGCCAGCGCACGGGTCATGCCGATCACGCCGGCCTTGGCCGACGAATAGTTCATTTGCCCGGCGTTGCCGTTCAGGGCCGACACCGAAGAAATGTTCACCACTTTGCGGAACACTTCGCGCTCTGCCGCCGCATCGGCCTGGGCCTGGGCCTTGATGATCGGGTAGGCCGCACGCAGGATGCGGAAAGGCGCGGTCATGTGGCAGTCGAGAATCGCGTACCACTGCTCGTCGCTCATCTTCTGGATCACGTCGTCCCAGGTGTAGCCGGCGTTGTTGACGATGACGTCAATGCTGCCGAAGTTGTCCATCGCGGTCTTGATGTAGCGGTCACCGAAGTCAGGGGCGCTGACGTTGCCGTGGCAGACAGCGGCTTCGCCACCCAGCTTGCGGATCATTTCAGCGGTCTCGTGGGCCGGATCGGCGTCCAGGTCGTTGATCACGATGCGCGCGCCTTCGCTCGCCAGTTTCAGGGCGATCTGCTGACCGATGCCGCGACCGGAACCAGTGACCAGTGCGACTTTGCCTTCGAGTTTTGCCATGGGGTGTTGCTCCTCAGTGATCAGTGTTGTTTACAGAGCGATCACGGCGTCACCAACGATCTTGGTCTCGCCGTATTGATTGGTGGTGCGCACTTCAACCTTGATGCGTTGCTCGCCGTCGACTTCAAAGCGGTCGACGACGGCACCGGTGCAGGTGATCTGGTGGCCCAGGTGGGTGATGCCGAGAAAACGCACGCCGAACTCGCGCAATTGGCGCTGATCGACCCACTGCGTCAGCAGGCGACCGAGGTACGCCATCGACAGCATGCCGTGGGCAAACACATCGGGCATGCCGGCCCGGCGGGCGTAATCGGTGTCGATGTGGATGGCGTTGTGATCCCCCGACGCACCGGCGAACAAGGCCAGGGTGGTGCGGTTGATCGGCGGCAGGGCCAATGGCGGCAGGGTGTCGCCGATGTTGATTTTTTCCAGGCTTATCGCGTTCATCTGTGTTCTCCGCTTCAGCTGTTGCGCTGCACAAGCACGCTGCGCAGGTCCGCAACATGCTCACCGTGCTGATTGGTGACTCGGGTTTCGCGCACCACGAATTCCAGGGCGCCACCTTTCTTGTCGTAGATGTCGGCGATGCGCACATCGAAGCGCAACGTGTCGCCGGCATAGGCCATGCGGTGATAACGGAAGGATTCTTCGCCGTGCAAAATGCGCGCGGTGACGATGCCCAGTTCGTCGCGCCAGGCGTTCGAAGGAATCTGGAATTCCAGCGAGAACAGGAAGGTCGGCGGCAGCGGCAGGTTGGGATGCCCGGCATCGCGCGCGGCTTGTTCGTCAAAGTAAATCGGGTTGGTTTCCCCGGTGGCCTTGGCGAAAAAGCGCAGTTGCCCGGCTTCGGCGGTCACGAGGAACGTGGGCAGTTGTCTGCCGATGTGTTTCTTGTCGATCATCTGAATGGCTCCTTTGCTGAGCGGGCGCGTCAGTTTTTCTGGTACACGGTCACCACGCAGGCGCCGCCCAGGCCGAGGTTGTGCTGCACGGCAATGCGTGCGTCCTGCACCTGGCGTTGTTCGGCGGTGCCGCGCAATTGGTGGGTCAGCTCATAGCACTGGGCCAGGCCGGTGGCGCCCAGCGGGTGGCCCTTGGAGAGCAGGCCGCCGGACGGGTTGGTGACCCATTGGCCGCCATAGGTGTTGTCGCCGTCGTTGACCAGTCGCGCGCCTTCGCCCTCGGCACACAGGCCCAGGCCTTCGTAGGTCAGCAGTTCGTTCTGGGCGAAGCAGTCGTGCAGCTCGATGACGTCGACATCTTTCGGGCCGATACCGGCCTGGTTGTAGGCAATGTCAGCGGCCATGCGCGTCATGTCGAAACCGACCACGCGGATCATGTCCCTGGCGTCATAGGTACTTGGCAGGTCGGTGGTCAGCGCCTGGCCGGCCATCAGCACGTCGGTGCGCAGACCGTGCTTCTTCGCGAACGCCTCGGACACCACGATGGCCGCGGCAGCGCCACAGGTCGGCGGGCAGGCCATCAGACGCGTCATCACGCCTTCCCACAACATCGGGGCGGCCATGACTTCTTCGGTGCTGACCACGTTGCGGAACACCGCCAGCGGGTTATTGGCCGCGTGACGGCTGGCCTTGGCGCGGATCCTGGCGAAGGTTTCCAGTGGGGTGCCGTATTTCTGCATGTGCGCGTAGCCGGCACCGCCGAACTGGCGGATGGCGTTGGGCAGGTCAGGCATGCCGATCAGTTCGTTGGCCAGCACCAGGGCGCGTTCGGTGGCCGGTGCGCGATCGGTCCAGGCGGATTTCAAGGCACCCGGGTTCATGTGCTCGAAGCCAAACGCCAGGGCGCAGTCCACCGCGCCGCTTTGTACGGCCTGGCGAGCGAGGAACAGGGCGCTGGAACCGGTGGCGCAGTTGTTGTTGACGTTGATCAGCGGGATGCCGGTCATGCCCACGCGGTACAGGGCTTTCTGGCCGCAGGTCGAATCGCCGTAGACGTAACCGGCGTAGGCCTGCTGGATGTCATTGAAATCCACACCCGAATCGGCCAGGGCCTGGCGGATCGCTTGTTCGCCCATGACGTCGTAGGGCTCGTTGGTCCCCGGTTTCTTGAACTGGATCATGCCGACGCCAGCAACGAATACCTTATTGCTCATCGTGTGTTTCCTTTTTTGTTTTTGAGGGTCAGAGCTTGCGCGCGATCATTTCGCGCATGACTTCACTGGTGCCGCCGTAGATGCGATTGACGCGCGAGTCGACGAACGCGCGGGCGATCGGGTACTCCATCATGTAGCCGTAGCCACCGTGCAGCTGGACCATGTCGTCGATGCATTTCCACAGGGTTTCGGTGGTGTAGAGCTTGGCGATCGCCGCTTCTTCCAGGGTCAGGCGGCGGCGCATGTGCTCGCCCAGGTAGTAGTCGACCATCACCCGCATGGCCGTGGCCTGGGCCTTGATGTCGGCGAGCTTGAATTTGCTGTTCTGGAAGTCCCAGACGGTCTGGTTGAAGGCTTTGCGGTCCTTCACGTATTCCAGGGTCTGCTCGAGCAGGCGCTCCAGTTTCGCGGCGGCGGACACCGCGATCGAGAAGCGCTCCTGGGGCAGTTCGCCCATCAGGTAGGCAAAGCCCAGACCTTCCTCGCCGAGGCGGTTGCCGACCGGTACGCGCACGTTGTCGAAGAACAGCTCGGCGGTGTCGGCGGCGGCCTGGCCGACTTTCTCCAGCTTGCGCCCGCGCTTGAAGCCGGCACGGGTAGCTTCCACGGCGATCAGGCTGATGCCTTTGGCGCCGGCGGCCGGGTCGGTCTTGCACACGACGATGACCAGGTCGGCGGTCAGGCCGTTGCTGATGAAGGTCTTGCTGCCGTTGATCACGTATTCGTCGCCATCGCGCACGGCGGTGGTGCGCACGGCCTTGAGGTCGCTGCCGGTGCCGGGTTCGGTCATGGCGATGGCCAGGATGGTCTCGCCGGAGCAGATGCCCGGCAGCCACTTCTGTTTCTGTTCTTCGCTGCCGCAGCGATTGATGTACGGGGCGATGACGTCGGAGTGCATGCCGAAGTAGGCGCCACTCACGCCGGCCCGGGCGAACTCCTCGTTGAACACCGCGCTGTGACCGAAGTCGCCGCCACCACCACCGTATTCGGTGGGCAGGGTGATGCCGAGCAAGCCTTCGCGGCCGGCCTTGAGCCAGGTCTCGCGGTCGACTTGGCCGGCTTTGTCCCAGGCAGCCTGACGCGGTACGCATTCGCGCTCGAAAAAACGGCGCGCGGTGGTGCGGAACATCTCATGGTCGTCGCGGAAAACGGTTCGGGCGATATGCACGCAAGACTCCTCAATGATCACGGGCCGGCTTGCTTGGGCCAGGCGCTGATGCAAGGCGCGACGTGCGCCTTTGAACTGAGGGTTACGATAGGGGTGGGGGCTGGTGTGAACGCCACCCGAGGCGGGTGGCGAGACAAAAATCAATCAACTGTGGGAGCGAGCCTGCTCGCGATGGCGGTGTGTCAGTCAACTTTGATGTTATAGGTGCCGTCCTCTTCGCGAGCAGGCTCGCTCCCACAGAGTCTTGCAGGTCTGTTATTGCGGGGCGGGATTACCCTGCGACTCCAGGTCACGCACCCGTGCCACCGCCTCATCGCGGCTGTTGACGCCAAGCTTGCTGTAGATGTGGCTCAGGTGCCATTTCACGGTTTCCGGGGACAGCCCCAGGGCGCGGGCGATTTTTTTGTTGGGCAGGGCCTGGGCCAGCAGGCGCACGACTTCGATTTCCCGCTCACTCAACGGCTCCATGCCGGCGGCGAGGGGCTTGCCTGCCGAGGCCGGGGAGGGTTTGCCGGTTGGCGCGGCGGGCACCGTCACATCGGCTGCTTGCAGGCGCTCGACGTAGAACGCCAGCACCGGGTCCAGGGTTTCCTCGTTCGCGATGGCAGAGATCAGTTTCAGTGCGTCCGGGTGGGCGTCGAGCAGGCTGCGCAACAAGCCGAAGCGTTGCCCGCGCCGCAGCGCCTCCATGACGTGATCCCGTGCGGCATCGGGATTGCCGCGCTGGGACTCGATCACACCACTGAGCACCAGCAGCCGTACTGAACCGAGCTGGCGGCGGTGCCGTTCACAGGTTTCGATCAGTTGTTCGATCCGCTTCAAGGCGCCGTCCAGGTCGCCTTGTTGAATCTGCCAGCGTGCCCGCGCGTTCTCGGCCAGGATATGGATTTCCTTGAGGGCGCTTTGCCCGGCATCCGGGTGGCGCGCGTCGATGGCTTCCAGGCGCGCCAGTTTGGCCTGGGCCTGCCCATGCTCACCGAGAATCATCAGCCAGCGCACCTGCCAGGTCAGGCAGTAGGCTTGCAGGCGCTCCAGACCGAGTTTGATCGCGTACTCGTCGAGCCGCTCGACATAGGCCAGGGCTTCCTGATGATTGCCCGCCAGCCATTGCACATTCCACAGCACCTGCATCACGCGCAGCACCGAATCCGGAATCGAGATGCGTTCCAGGATATCGATCCAGCCCGAAAGCAGTTTGAATGCCGCATCGACGTCATTGGTTTCGTACAGCACCTCGCCCAGCAGCGCGGCGGAGAGGTAAGTGGCGTCGGCACCGGCCTTGCCGCACTGGGCGGCTTCATGCATCACATCCCGATAGACCCGTTCGGCCTGCTTCATCTGGCCTTCGAGGGCGTGGCTCAAGCCAATCATGCAGCGCCCCTGCAGACTGCCGGCGGTGGTCCCCACAAGGGGTTCGCCATTGATCAGCAGCAGGGGGCGGTCGAGTTGTATCTGGCGCGCCTTTTCGTATTCGCCCCGGTGCATGTAGAGCCACGAAAGGATGTTGGCGCATGAACCGATGGCCACACTGTTGCTGTCCGGCGGCGGATTGAGCAATTGCGGCAGCACCGTCATCGCCGCGTCGGTGTCGTCACGCTGCAGCGCCAGAGAGGCACGCAGTATCGCAATCATGAAGCGATCATGGACGTCGCTTTCAGGGACGTCCTGGAACAGTTGATCGAGGCTGTTGGCGCAAGCCGCGAAATCCCGGGCATAGAGCTGCATCCTGGCCTTGAGGATGCGCAGCTTGACCCGCGCCTGCACTTGCTCGACCGGCAGCAGCCGGACCAACTCGATCAACATGCGCAAGTCGCCGTGGGCATACAGCGTCTCGGCGTTTTGCTGCACCAGGTCGGCAGCGGCATCCGGGTCGCCCGCCATCACGGCATGGTGCACCGCTTCATCCAGATGCTGGTGGTCCCGGAACCAGGCCCAGGCCCGCGCGTGCACTGCCTGTTGTTCGGCCTTGCTGCGCGAATCGAAGTATTTGAGCAATGTCTCGCGCAGCAGAGGATGCAGGCGGTACCAGGTTTCGCGCTGGGCGCTGTCCACCGGGATCAGGAACAGGTTGTCCCGTTCCAGGCGTGCCAGCAGGGCATTGGCGTCGCGGACCGCGTCCGGGTTGCCGCTGAGGGCGGCGCATAGCGAGGCGCAGAAGCGGTTGCAGACGGCCATGAGCAGCATCAAGTCCAGGTCCGTCGGCGACAGATGGGACAGCACTTCGATTTCGAAAAACTTCGCGAACGCCTGATCGTCCCGCACCTGTGTCTGGTCGGTTGCGGCAACGAGCGGTCGATTTTTCTTGCGGCTGACGGCCAGCAATTGCAGTCCGGCCACCCAGCCATCGGTCAGTTCATGCATCAGCTTGGCATCGCGGGCGCTGATGTCGCCCAGTTGAGCCTTGAGAAAGCGTTCGGACTCGCCGGGTGTGAAGCGCAAATCGCGCAGGTTCAGTTCCAGCACCAGTTCCTGGCTGCGCAGCCGCGCCAGGGACAAAGGCACGGCACTGCGTGAGACCAGTGCCAGATGCAGATTGGCCGGTGCGTAGTCGATCAGCCATTGCAGGGCCTGATGAATCCCGACGTCGGTCAGGTGGTGCAGGTCATCGAGGACCAGCACCAGTTCGCGGCCACGGCTGGCAATACTGCGCACCAGGGTGATGACGGTGCGTTCTACCGCCTCGCTGTCGATACCACGACCTTCCAGCTGGGTGGCTTCGTGTACCAGATCCGGGTCGACCTGGCCGAGGCTGGCCAGCAAGTAGTCCAGGAAGCGGGTCAGTTCGTTGTCATCGGCAGACAGCGTCAGCCAGGCCACGTCGAAGCCCAACGGCAACAGCGCCTGGCGCCAGGCAATCAGCGTCGAAGTCTTGCCGCATCCCGCGGGCCCCTTGAGCACGATGCAGCGCTGACGACGCGCCTTGAGCATTTGTTCCTGGAGCAGTTCGCGGGAAATCAGGCGCCCGGCACTGCGTGGCGGGATCAGTTTGGTACTGACGATCGGCGACTGGGTCGGATTCAAGACCGGGCTGGAAGGCGTGTCCGAGGCTGTGGACTTGCGGGGTTTATCCATGGGGCTGTCCGAATCTTTTTTGTTTTGGGAAGGCACTGAATCCAGAGGAGTGTAACGCACCGCCAGCCAGTCATGGCCCTGTGTTTGGCATTCGCCACCCGATGCGGGTGGTGGTCGGCGAATAAGGGATTGATTAACTGGACGCCACAAAATAGGGGTGCTGCAAGGCGCTCCGTCAGAACAATGGAGCGGCGGCAATGGGTGTACTGAGCGGCATTCGAGTGGTGGAATTTGAGGCAATCGGCCCGGCGCCTTTTGGCACGATGCTGCTGGCGGACATGGGGGCCGACGTGGTGCGGATCGACCGTCCGGTGGCTGCGAGCGACCTGGGTCCGAAGTTTGAAGGCAAGCGCGCCGACATTACAGGGCGCAATCGGCGTTCGGTCACTCTGGACCTGAAATGTCCGCAAAGCGTCGCCGCCGCGCTGGAATTGATCGAACGAGCCGATGTGCTGATCGAAGGCTTTCGCCCTGGCACCATGGAGCGTCTGGGCCTTGGCCCGGAAGTGGCGCTGGCGCGCAATCCACGGCTGGTTTATGCACGCATGACCGGTTGGGGCCAGACCGGGCCGATGGCTGACCGTGCCGGCCATGACCTGAACTACATCGCCTTGTCCGGCGTGCTGTCGACCATTGGCCCGGCCGGTGGGCGACCGGTCCCGCCACTGAACCTGGTGGGCGATTACGGCGGTGGAGGCATGTTGATGGCGATGGGCGTGCTGGCGGCGCTGGTGAACGTGCAGCGTGGCGGGGCCGGACAAGTGGTCGATGCGGCCATGACCGAAGGCGCGGCGCAGTTGGGTTCGGTGGTCTGGGGCCTGTTGGCCGGCGGTCACTGGACCGAACAGCGCGGCAGCAACCTGCTCGATGGCGGTGCGCCGTGGTACGACACCTATGAAACCCGCGACGGGCAGTACATGTCGATCGGTCCGATCGAGTCGCGTTTCTACGCGCAAATGCTGGACATTCTCGGGTTGGCAGGCGCCGACCTGCCGCGTCAACACGACCGGGCTGGCTGGCCGCGCTTGCGTGAGGCTTTTACCGCGGCCTTTCTCAGTCGCACCCGGGCAGAGTGGGCCGACGCGTTTGCCAGCAGCGACGCCTGCGTGGTGCCGGTGCTGGGCCTCGCTGAAGCGGCCGAACATCCCCACAGCGTGGCCCGCGGCAGTTTTATCAAAGTCGATGGCGTGGTCCAGCCCGTCCCGGCACCGCGTTTTCTCGGCACGCCTTCGGCGCAGCCACGAACGGCACCGCAACGCGGCGAGCACGGTCAAGAGGCGTTGCGCGACTGGGGTTTCGACAGCGTCGCCATCGAGCGGTTGCATTCGCTGGGCCTGGGCTTCAAGGCCTGACCTCCCTCCCATAAAAACCATAGAGGTTAGTCCATGGCCATACAGTTCAAGATCATCGATCACGTGGCAGTCATTACGCTCGATGCGCAACTGTCGAACAATGCGCTGTCCATCAGCGACTTGATGCACCTGCGCAAGACGCTGGTGGCTTGCCAGGATGACGAGCAGGTGCGGGTCATCGTGCTGACCGGTGCCGGTGAGCGGGCATTCTGTTGCGGCGCGAGCCCGCGCGATCCTTCGCGCGGACTGTCCGGTTTTGTCGCTGGCGCACTGAAAAGCCGCGAGACCGAGGCTGAGGAGGGCGGCTATGCGCGTCTGTTCGACCTCAGCGATCTGGAGATCTGGAAGCCGGTCATCGCCGCCATCAATGGCGCTTGTCTGGCCGGTGGTTTTGAACTGGCCCTGCAATGCGACCTGCGCATTGCGGCCGAAAGCGCCGCGTTCGGCTTGCCCGAAGTGCGCGATGCGACCATTCCGGCGGCCGGTGGCGTGCAATACCTGCTGCGCGCGGTGCCCGCCGCCCACGCCATGAAAATGGCGCTGACCGGTGAGCCGATCAACGCTCAGGAAGCCTTGCGCATCGGACTGGTCATCGACCTGCTGCCACAAGAACGGTTGATGGCCGCCGCCCTGAACCTGGCCGAACGCATAGCCGCCAATGGCCCCCTGGCGGTGCAGTCGATCAAGCAGTTGGCGGTGCAGACGGCACACCTGACGCCCCGCGACTTTGTGATTCAAGCCCACTTGCACTGGGGGTTGCTGCGCGACAGCCAGGATCACGCCGAAGGGCGCGTGGCGCTGGCCGAGCAAAGGACGCCCAAATACATCGGTGCGTGACGCACCGCCCAGTGACTGTATGCGTTCTTACCTGACAACAATAATTCACAGGAAACCATCATGTATCTCACCCAAGGACTGCACCGTGTTTTGCAGCAGCGCCCTCATGCCCTGGCGACGGTTTTCCGCGACCGGCGCCACACCTATGCACAACTGGCCGACCGCGTAGCCCGCCTGGCCGGTGCCTTGCAGCAACTGGGCATGCAGACCGGTGACCGCGTGGGCCTGCTCGGCCTGAATTCCGATCGTTTTCTCGAGTACTACCTGGCCACCTGGTGGGGCGGTGGTGTGGTCAACCCGGTCAATATTCGCTGGAGCGTGGCGGAAATCGTCTATTCGCTGGACGATTGCGACACGCGCATCCTGATGATCGACGACACCTTCCTGTCGATGGCCGACAGCATTGCCGGCACCGCCAAAGTGCGGCCGCTGTTGATCCACATCGGCGAAGGGCCGACGCCCGAAGGCATGTTGTCTTACGAGCAACTGATTCGCGACGCCGAGCCGGTCGATGATGCCTTTCGTGGCGGTGACGACCTGGCCAGCATCATGTACACCGGTGGCACCACCGGCTTGCCAAAAGGCGTGATGCAGTCGCACATGAACCTGTGGAGCGCCGCCGTGGCCCGTGCCGCCGATGTTCCGGTGCCGGCCGACGCGCTGACCTTGCACATTGCTCCGATGTTCCACCTGGCCGCGCTGTCGCGGGTGATCCTGATCTCGTTGCTGGGCTCGCCGAGCATCTTCGTCCCGGCCTTCGACCCGCTGAACGTGATGCAAACCATCGAACGCGAGCGCATCACCGACATCCTGATCGTGCCGACCATGATCCAGGCGTTGATCATGCATCCGGAGTTCGCCAACTATGACCTCAGCAGCCTGCGCAGCCTGACCTACGGCGCCTCGCCGATTGCCGTGCCCTTGCTGCAACTTGCCTTGAAAGCCCTGCCGAACGTCGAGTTCACCCAAGGCTACGGCATGACCGAAGCCGCGCCGCCGATTTCCGCCAACGGCCCGCAGAACCATGGTCCCGAAGGCATTGCCAATGGCCGGCTGCGCTCGGCCGGGCGTCCAGGGCTGGGCGTGACGGTGCGCATCGTCGACGAACATGACAACGAAGTCCCGCGCGGAACGGTCGGCGAAGTGGTGGTGCGTGGGCCGAACATCATGCTCGGCTACTGGAACAAACCCGAAGAAACCGCCCAGGCCCTGCGCGGCGGCTGGATGCACACGGGCGATGGCGCCTACATGGACGACGAGGGTTACATCTACATCGTCGATCGCTTCAAGGACATGATCGTCAGTGGTGGCGAAAACGTTTATTCGGGTGAAGTCGAAAGCGCGATTTCCAGCCACCCGGCCGTCGCCGCCTGCGCAGTGATCGGCATTCCGTGCGCACAGTGGGGCGAAGCGGTACACGCGGTGATTGTGCTCAAACCTGATCTCGAAGCAGCCGGCGCGGACATCATCGAACATTGCCGTCGGCAGATCGCCGGCTACAAGACACCGAAGTCGGTCGAGTTCCGCAGCGCGTTGCCGCTGTCCGGTGCCGGCAAGGTGCTCAAGCGCGACCTGCGCGAACCTTACTGGGCCGGCAAGGACCGGAGTGTCAGCTGATGGCGCTGGACAAGGAAGCGGCAACGATTCCCGAGGGATTCACAGCGCTGGAAAGCCTCTCGGGTTTCCTGCGCAATTGCGGTGACTTCTTCCTTCATGATGAACGGCCGATCGTGGCCGTGCGTCTGCAGTCGCACCACCTCAACTATGTGCACATCGCCCATGGCGGTTTCCTCGCCACGGTCGCGGACAGCGCCTTCGGCATCGTTTTACGGCGCCATCTGCAGCCGCCATCGGTTGCGCTGACGGTCAACCTGAACGTCGACTACATCGGTCCGGTGCGTGAAGGCGAGTGGCTGGAGGCGCATGTGGAAGTGCTCAAGACCGGCGGCACCTTCATCAACGCCAGCTGCCTGTTGAAGGTCGGCGAGCGCCTGGTGTTGCGGGCCAACGGTGTCTTCACCACCTGGAAAGGCAAGACACCATGTACATGACCCAGTGTCTGCAACGCACCTTGCAGCAAAATCCGGAGCACTTGGCGACGATCTTTGGCGATCGCCGCCAGACCTATCGCCAGTTTGGTGAACGTGTCGCTCGCCTGGCGGGCGCCTTGCAGAACCTGGGGATGGCGGCGGGAGACCGGGTTGGCATGCTGGCGCTCAATTGCGACCGTTACCTTGAGTACATCATGGGGGTCTGGTGGGGCGGCGGGGTGCTCAACCCGGTCAACATTCGCTGGAGCGTGCCGGAGATTGTCTATTCGCTGGACGATTGCGCCACCGGCTTCCTGATTGTCGATGAGCACTTCGCGGCGATGGCCGAAGGTATCCGCAAGACCGCCCGCCAGGCGCCACGGTTTATCTACGCCGGGGACGGTGAAGTGCCGCCGGACATGCTCGGTTATGAGCAGTTGCTGGCCCAGGCAACGCCGGTCGAGGATGCAGGACGCGGCGGGGAAGACCTTGCCTGCATCATGTACACCGGCGGCACCACCGGTTTTCCCAAGGGCGTTATGCAGTCTCATCTGAACCTGTGGTCGGCGTGCATGCCGCGCATGGTTGACATGCCGCCGATACGCGATGGCCGGTTATTGCACGTCGCACCGCTGTTCCACGTCGCCGGCATGGCCCGCGCGTTGATCCAGTTCATGGCCGGTGAAAGCCATGTGCTGCTGTCGGGTTTCGACGCGGCTGAGGTGTTGCGGGTGATCGAGCGGGAACGGATCACCGAGACGCTGCTGGTGCCGACCATGATCCTCGCGTTGCTGGCCCATCCGGAATTTGATCGCCATGACCTCAGTAGCCTCAAACGCCTGACCTATGGTGCGTCACCCAGCGCGGGCGAAATGGTGGAGCAGGTGTTGGCCCGGCTTCCGGACCTCGAGCTTTCTCATTCCTACGGGCTGACTGAAGCCTGCCCGGTGGTGTCGAGCAATCTGCCGTGCAATCACACGGCGCAAGCGCGCCGGAGCGGTTTGTCGCGTTCGGTCGGGCGGGGCGGGTTGGGGGTCAATGTGAAGATCGTCGACCCGCAAGGCCGGGAAGTTCCACGTGGCACGGTCGGCGAGATCATCGTGCGCGGGCCGAACATCATGCAGGGCTATTGGAACAAGCCTGAAGAAACCGCCCGGGCATTGCGCGATGGCTGGTTGTACACCGGTGATGCCGCGTACATGGACGAGCAGGGGTACCTGTTCATCGTCGACCGCCTCAAGGACATGATCGTCAGCGGTGGCGAGAATGTTTACTCGGCGGAAGTCGAAAACGTCCTCGCCCGCCACCCGGCCGTGGCGCTGGCGGCGGTGATTGGCGTGCCCCATGAGCAATGGGGCGAGGCGGTGCACGCGGTGGTGGTGCGCAAGCCCGGCGCCCAGGTCGATGCCGAGCAATTGCGCCTGTATTGCCGGGAGTTCATCGCCGGCTACAAATGCCCGAAGAGCGTGGAGTTCCGCGACGAGTTGCCGCTTTCGGCCGCCGGTAAAGTCCTCAAGCGCGAATTGCGTTCATAACCACACCACATCCCCCTGTGGGAGCGAGCCTGCTCGCGAAGACGGTATGCCAGTCAACATGAATGTTGAATGTGACGACCTTTTCGCGAGCAGGCTCGCGCCCACCGTTTTTGCGCCAGTGCTTCAGATCGTTTTCCTCCAGGCATTCGCTACCCGATCCGGGTGGCTTCACCACCCACCCGCGTCAATACAGTGGACTCACGAACCAGGCGCAAGCCTTGCCTGGCAACCCACTGGAGATCCCGATGCACATCAACCGTACTGTCTACCGTGAAGACCACGAAATGCTGCGTGAAACCGCGCGCCGTTTCTTCGAGCGTGAATGCCTGCCCAAGCAGGCGCAGTGGGACGCCGCTGGCCAGGTCGACCGGGAGACCTGGCTCAAGGCCGGTCGCCATAACCTGCTGTGCCTCACCGTGCCGACCGAGTACGGCGGTGGTGGCGGTGACTTCGGGCACTCGGCGGTACTGATCGAAGAGTTGTACCGCGCCGGGGTCTCGGGCTGGAGCCTGGGTGTGCACTCCGACATCGTTGCGCCGTACATCGTGCGTCTGGGCACCGAAGAGCAAAAACAAAAATGGCTGCCGAAAATCTGCACCGGCGAAACCGTACTGGCCGTGGCGATGACCGAGCCTGGCACCGGTTCGGACCTCAAGGCGATCCGCACCACCGCTGTGCGTGACGGTGACGAGTGGGTGATCAACGGCAGCAAGACCTTCATCAGCAACGGCCTGACCTGCGACATGGTGGTGGTCGTCTGCAAGACCGACCCGAGTGCCGGCGCCAAGGGCTGCAGCCTGATCGTGGTCGAGTGCGACCGTGAAGGTTTCCGTCGCGGGCGCAAGCTGGAAAAGGTCGGCCAGCACGCCGCCGACACCGCCGAGCTGTTCTTTGACAACGTGCGCGTGCCGGTGGGCAACCTGCTCGGTGAAGAAAACAAAGGCTTCATGCACCTGATGGAAGAGCTGCCGCAAGAGCGCCTGGTGATCGCGCTGTACAGCGCGGCCAAACTCGAGCGTTTGCTGGAGCAGACCGTCGAGTACGTGAAGGACCGCAAGGCGTTCAACCAGACCGTCTGGGACTTCCAGAACACCAAATTCAAGCTGGCCGACATCAAGGCCCAGGCCACGGCCGTGCGCCTGACCATCGACCACTACATCGGCGAGCACATGCGTCGTCGCCTCACGGTGCAGGAGTCGGCCATCGCCAAGCTCTTCGCCACCGAAACCCTGTGGAAGTGCATTGACGACATGGTCCAGCTGCATGGCGGCTACGGCTACATGATGGAGTACCCGATCGCCCGCGCCTTCGTCGACATGCGTGTGACGCGTGTCTTCGGTGGCACCAGCGAAGTGCTGCGCGAACTGATCGCGCGCCAGTTGTGATCCTTTCCCCCTCATTTTTTCAGGTGACAGCATGAGCAAAAAAGTACTGGTAGCCGGTGTCGGCATGATCCCGTTCCGCAAGCCGAGCGAGAGCCCGACCTACGTGCAGATGGGTGCCGAAGCGGTGCGTCGCGCCCTGGCCGATGCGGGTATCGATTACAAGCTGGTGCAAGAGGCGTACGCCGGTTATGTCTATGGCGATTCAACCTGCGGCCAGACCGTGTTGTACGAAGTGGGCATGACCGGGATTCCGGTGGTCAACGTCAACAACAACTGCTCCACCGGTTCCACCGCGCTGTACCTGGCGCGCAAGGCCATCGAATCCGGTTCGGTCGATTGCGTCCTGGCGGTGGGTTTCGAGCAAATGCAGGCCGGCGCGCTGAAATCCCATTGGGATGACCGTCCGCCGACCCGCGAGCGTTTCCTGCCGATCCTGCGCGGTCTCACCGCCGATATGGATGGCATGGCTCAGGCCATCCGTACCTTTGGTGGTGCCGGGCGCGAGTACATCCAGAAGTACGGCATGAAAATGGAAACCTTCGCCGCCGTGCGCGCCAAGGCCAGCCGTCATGCTGCCAACAACCCGCTCGCATTGTTCCGCAAGGTGCTCAGCGTCGAAGACGTGATGAACGACCCGGTGATTCTGCCGGGCGTCATGACCCGCCTGATGGCCTGCCCGCCCACCTGTGGCGGTGCCGCGGCGATCCTGGTTTCCGAGCGTTTTGCCAGGAAGCATGGCCTGCGCCGTGACGTGGAAATCGTTGCTCAGGCAATGACCACCGACACTCCCGAGTCCTTCAACTTCGAAAAGCCGTCGATGCTTGATTGGGTCGGCACGCACATGACCCAGGCCGCCGTCGGCCAGGTCTACGAGAAGGCCGGCGTCGGCCCGCAAGACATCGACGTCTGCGAACTGCACGACTGTTTCGCCCAGAACGAAGTGATCTGCTACGAGTCGCTGGGCTTGTGCCCCGAGGGCGGCGCGGAAAAATTCGTTCTGGACGGGGACAACACCTACGGCGGACAAATTGTCATCAACCCGTCCGGTGGCCTGCTGTCGAAGGGGCATCCGCTGGGTGCTACCGGCCTGGCGCAATGCTACGAGCTGACCCAGCAACTGCGCGGCAACGCCGATCAGCGCCAGGTCGAGGGCGCACGCCTGGCGATGGCGCACAACCTGGGACTGGGCGGCGCGTGTGTGGTGACGCTCTACGGCAAAGTCGGAGGTGGCCAGTGAGCAGCCTGCTCGACGCCTTCCGTTTGACCGCGCTGCCGGAACACGCGGAAGCCTTTCGCGCTGAGGTCAAACATTTTCTGGCTGCGCATCTGCCACGGGTTTCGGCCGATGTGCGGGCGCGCAGCTGGACCGGATTCGACGCCGCATTCAGCCGCGAACTGGCCCGGCGTGGCTGGGTCGGCCTGACCTTGCCGCAAGCCTATGGCGGCGCCGGGCTGGATGCGTTCAGCCGCTTTGTACTGGTCGAGGAATTGCTCTCGGCCGGTGCCCCGGTCGCTGCGCACTGGATCGCGGATCGCCAGAGCGGGCCGCTGATCCTGAAATTTGGCAGTGATGCACAGAAAGATTTCTACCTGCCGCGCATCTGCGCCGGTCAGGCGTTCTTCTGCATTGGCATGAGCGAACCCAACTCGGGTTCGGACCTGGCCAGCGTGCGCAGTCGCGCCACGCGGTGCGAAGGCGGGTGGCGCCTGAGCGGGCGCAAGATCTGGACCACCAACGCGCATCACGCCGACTACATGATCGCCCTGGTGCGCACCAGCGGTGCGCCCGAAGACCGCCAGAGCGGACTGTCGCAATTCATCATCGATCTCAAGCAACCGGGAATCAGCATTCGCCCGATTGTCGACCTCGCCGGTGATGCGCATTTCTCCGAAGTGGCATTCGACGATGTGCTGCTCGGCGAAGACGCCTTGGTGGGCGAAGAGGGCAGCGGCTGGAAACAAGTCAACGCCGAACTTGCTTTCGAGCGCAGCGGGCCGGAGCGTTTCTACTCCAGTGTGGTGTTGCTGGACCTCTGGGCTGACACCCTGCGTCGCAACGGTGCCAGCGCCGCCGAAACGGCATTGCTCGGCAGTTTCATCACGCAACTGACCAGCCTGCGCAACCTGTCGCTGGCGTTGACGGCGTTGCTCGCGAAGGGCGAAAGCCCGGTGGTGGAGGCCGCGTTGGTCAAGGACATCGGCACCGAATTCGAACAGGCGATTCCGGCGGCGATCGCCGCATCGATCAGTGCTGATCCGGATGCTCCGGTCGACGAGGAGTTGTACCGCACCGTCGCCTACCTGAATCAGGTTGCACCGACCTTCTCGTTGCGCGGCGGCACCCGGGAAATCCTGCGCGGCATGATCGCCCGTGGCCTGGGCCTGCGTTGATATCGAATAGGAAAAGATCGTCATGTTCACTGAAGCCATAGAGAAAATACTGACCGACTTGTGCACTCCGGCACAGGTCCGCGCGGTTGAAAACGGTGACTGCGCCAGCGCGTTGTGGCGTGAGCTGGAGGACGGCGGTTTTCTGGAGCTGCTGACGCCGGAAGTGGCCGACGGAGCGGGGCTGTCGCTGGCAGCGGTGTTCCCGATTTTCCTCGCCTTTGGACGCCATGCCCTGCCGCTTCCGGTCGCCCAGAGCATTGCCGCCCGGGCGTTGATGCGTGACTGCCCGCATGCGCCACCGACCGGCATGCTGAGCCTGGCCGGCACGGCTTACCGGGAAGCCGATGGCCGTTTGTGCGCTCCGCGCATGGCCTATGGCGCCCTGGCCGACTTCGCGTTGGTGAATCTGGGCGGTGAGCTGCTGTTGCTCGATTGCAGTCAGGCGCAGCGCGTGCGCAGCGGTGTCCACGGCAGCCAGTGCGCCACGCTGTATTGGCCGCAGGATGCCGAGGGGATTTCCCTGGGCAGCAATGGTTCTGAGGTTCGTCTGTTCAGCGCCGCCATTCATGCCGCGGCCATTGCCGGGGCGATGGAAAAGGCGCTCGACATGACCCTCGAGTACTGCAATGACCGGGTTCAGTTCGGCAAGGCCATCGGCAAGTTTCAGGCGGTGCAGCATCAGCTCAGCGTGATGGCTGAGCAGGTGGCGGCTTCGCGCATCGCTGCCGAGCTGGCCTTCGCCTCCAACGCTACGGTTCCCGACGCGCTTGCGACAGCCATCGCCAAGGCGCGCACCAGCATGGCGGTGCCGCAAGTCACCGCCACTGCGCACGCATTGTTCGGTGCCATCGGCGTGACGGAGGAGCTGGATCTGCAACTGTTCACCCGACGCCTGCAGGAGTGGCGCGTCAGCGAAGGTTCGGAAACGCACTGGAACGGTCTCGTTGGTCAGGCGCTGTTGGCGCAGCCACAGGTTGGCGCCAGTGAATTCGTGCGCAATGTCATCCCGTCACAACCCGCTTGAGGACGCCTTCCATGAGCAACTTTTTGAAGTACGAACAAGAGGGGCATGTCGTCACGCTGACGATGAACGACCCCGAGCGGCGCAACCCGCTGACCGGCAACAGCGCCGTGCCCGAGTTCCTTGAAGCCATCGAACGGATCGAGCGCGACAGCAGTGTTCGCGCCGTCATCATCACCGGTGCCGGCAGCGCGTTCTGCTCCGGTGGCAACGTGCGCGACATGGACCGCTACGCGCAGATGTCGGGCATGGCGTTACGTCAGGAGTACCGCACCGGCATTCAGCGTTTGCCGCTGGCGCTGTTCAATCTGGAGGTGCCGGTCATCGCGGCCGTCAATGGCGCGGCCATCGGTGCCGGTCTCGACCTGGCCTGCATGTGCGATATCCGCGTGGCCTCCGAGCAGGCGAAGTTTGCCGAAAGCTTCGTCAAGCTGGGGATCATTCCCGGCGACGGTGGGGCGTGGTTGTTACCGCGCATCATCGGTTTGTCGCGGGCTACCGAATTGACCCTGACCGGACAAATGATCGACGCCCGCCAGGCCGAGCAATGGAACCTGGTGTCCCGCGTCGTACCGGCCGAACAGCTGCTGGACAGTGCCCGGGAAATCGCCGCGGCGATTGCGGCCAACCCGCCCCATGCCGTGCGTCTGGCCAAGCGCCTGTTGCGCGAAGCCTTGCACACGCGACTCGACACGCTGCTGGAAATGTCCGCGACTTTTCAGGTGCTGTCGCACCAGACCGCGGATCACCGCGAAGCCGTGGCGGCGTTCATCGAGAAGCGACCCGCGACTTTCACAGGGTAAGTGTCACCACGCGTAACGCCCGTTGAGCGCCTCTCTGATCGGGCTGTTACACCGCAACAAAAACCGAAAAAAAACACGCCCTCCAAATCACCCATTCGGGTGTGAGGGCATCCCGGGAGCCTCGCTAGCATGGGCTCTCACCACGTCATCCTTAACCGGGGAAACCGCATGACAAAAACAACAATGCGCGGAGTCTTCCAGCCAAGTCTGCTGGCCGTAGCTGTAATCATTGCGACTTGTGCGAGCAACCAGGCTCACGCAGTCGATTTCAATATCGGGGAAATTGAAGGGAAGTTTGACTCGTCGCTGTCGATCGGTGCCAGTTGGTCCGCGGCAAACCCGGACAAACAGTTCATTTCCAACTTCAACTCCCAGGGCGTAACCGGGGGCGAGTCCGCTTCGCGCACCACCGATGACAACCGATTGAACTTCAAGAAAGGTGAAACCTTCTCGAAGATCTTCAAGGGTGTGCATGACCTGGAGCTGAAGTACGGCGACAGCGGTGCCTTCGTGCGCGGCAAGTATTGGTATGACTTCGAGTTGATGGACGAGAGCCGTCCGTTCTACGACATCAATGACAGCGGTCGTGATCGCGCGGCGAGATCGTCCGGGGCGATGTTCCTCGACAGCTTCGTGTACCACAACTACACCATCGGCGATCAGGTCGGCAACGTGCGCCTGGGCAAGCAAGTGGTGAGCTGGGGCGAGAGTACGTTTATTGGCAACTCGATCAACAGCATCAACCCGGTCGACGTCGCCGCCTTGCGTCGTCCTGGCGCGGAAGTGAAGGAAGGCCTGATTCCGGTCAACTTGCTCTACGTGTCCCAGGGGCTGGCGGACAACATCACGGCAGAAGGTTTTTATCAGCTGCAGTGGGATAAATCAGTCGTCGATAACTGCGGCACGTTCTTCGGCAGCGACGGCATAGCCCAAGGTTGTGATGACCGTCTGGTCATCGCCGGTCAGGACCTGCCGCCGGGTGCCGCGAAAAACACGGGCGGTCTGGCCGCCATCGCAGCCGGTACCGATGACGCCTTCATCCCGCGCCTGAACGACAACGATGCGCGCAACAGCGGTCAGTATGGCCTGGCGCTGCGCTGGTATGTGCCGGAGGCCAACGACACCGAGTTCGGCGCCTACGCGATGAACTACCACAGCCGCAACCCTTACCTGAGCATCACGCAGATGAGCAACCCGGCCGGTGGCGTGGCCTCGGCGCGCAGTGCCCGTTACTTCATCGATTATCCGGAAGACATTCATCTGTACGGGCTGAGCTTCCAGACCAACGTCGAGGGCGTGGCACTGGGTGGCGAAGTCAGCTACCGACCGAACATGCCGCTGCAGCTGAACACGGCTGACCTATTGTCCGCCGCGACCTTCGGCGCGACCTCGCCGCTGATCACCACCGGCTTCGCCGGACGCAACCTGGGCGCCGAGGTCAACGGCTACAAGCGTATGCCGGTGACCCAGGCGCAAGTGACCGCCACCCAGTTCTTCGATCAGGTGCTCGGCGCCAGTCGTCTGACCCTGGTGGGCGAGGTCGGTTACAACCACATCAGTGGCCTGGGCAAGGCGGATGGCACGGACCTGCGCTTCGGTCGCAGCCCTGCGTTCGGCTCCGGTGAACTGCCGGGCGTTGCCGGTGCAGCCACCTGTCGTGGTACCGCTGCGGGCACGCCGACGGCGAGCAACCCGGCGCAGGAATGCAACGACGATGGTTTCTACACCAGCAACAGCTGGGGCTATCGCCTGCGCGGCAAGCTGGATTACCCGAACGTGTTCGCCGGCATCAACCTGTCGCCCAACATCGCCTGGTCCCATGACGTCGAGGGATATGGCCCGAACTTCGATGAAGGCTCAAAAGCCGTCAGCCTGGGTGTCGACGCCGATTACCAGAACACCTACACCGCCAGCCTGAGTTACACCAATTACTTCGGTGGCGATTTCAACACCAACGTCGACCGCGACTACGTCGCGCTCAGCTTCGGCGTGAATTTCTGATGCAACGTTGCCAGAGGATCCTGAACATGAACGCACGTTTTATCCTGCGCGCTGGCGCACTGAGTCTCTCGCTGCTGGCCAGCGGCGTCATGGCTGCCGTCACGCCCCAGGAGGCCGCTCAGTTGGGCACCACGCTGACGCCCCTGGGCGCTCAGAAAGAGGGCAATGCCAACGGCAGCATCCCGGCCTGGACCGGTGGTCTGAAGCCGGGTGCGGCACCGCTCGACAATGGCTTTCTGGGCGATCCGTTTGCCGGCGAGAAGCCAGAGGTCGTGATCACCGCGGCCAATGCCGAGCAGTACAAGGACAAGCTGACACCGGGTCAACTGGCGATGTTCAAGCGCTACCCGGACAGCTACAAGATCCCGGTGTACAAGACCCATCGCACGGCAGCTTCGCCACAGAACATCTATGACATCGCCAAGAAAAGTGCGGTGACCACTGAACTGACCCCTGACGGCAATGGCCTGCTGAACTTCGCGCAAACCCGCTACTACCCTTTCCCGATTCCGAAGAACGGCGTCGAGGTTTACTGGAACCACACCAACCGTTATCGCGGCGGCAACATGGAGCGCCAGGCGGCGCAGGCGGCACCGCAGACCAACGGCTCGTATTCCATCGTCGAGTACGACGACAAGCTGGCGTTCCCGCAGCTGATGGAAGGCGTCGAAGCCGGGCAGGGCGACAACGTTCTGTACTACTACAAACAGGAAATCACCGCGCCTTCGCGCATGGCCGGCAGTGTGATCCTGATCCACGAGACCATCGACCAGGTCAAGGAACCGCGCCTGGCGTGGGTCTATAACGCCGGTCAACGCCGCGTGCGCCGCGCACCGCAAGTGGCCTACGATGGCCCGGGCAACGGTTCCGACGGCATGCGGACCGCCGACAACACCGACATGATGAACGGCGCGCCGGATCGCTATGACTGGAAACTGGTCGGCAAAAAGGAGCTGTTGATCCCGTACAACAACTATCGGTTGCAGTCGCCGAAGCTCAAGTACGACGACATCATCAAGCCGGGGCACATCAACCAGGACCTGACCCGTTATGAGCTGCACCGCGTGTGGCACGTCGAGGCGACCTTGAAGCCGGGCCAGCGTCACGTGTATGCCAAGCGTGACATGTACTTCGACGAAGACACCTGGCAACTGGCCGAGGTCGATCACTACGACGGCCGTGGTCAGCTGTGGCGTGTGGCGGAGGGCTATGCGCTCAACGACTACGAGCGCGGCGCCTCCAACTTCGCCATGCTCGGCATCTACGACTTGATCGCCGGTCGCTACAACGTGCTGGCAATGACCAACGAGGCCAAGCATGCAACCACCTATGGCATGACGGCGAAGATGACCGACTTCACGCCATCGGCGCTGCGTAACGCCGGCATCCGCTGAGCCTTTGTCCCCGCTTGACCCAACGCCCTGTTCGCAGGGCGTTGTGCGTTCCGTCGGCTACCACCTGATGCGGGTGGCGCGCTGGCGGCGGTCTCGCCCAATGATGGCATCCACACACCATCAGCGAGGTCCGCCATGTTTGTGCCACGGCCGCATCTGTGCGACGTACTCAAGCGCGAGCAGCGCCGCTTGCAACTGCTTTGCGCCCCTGTCGGTTACGGAAAAACAGCGTTATTGCGCGAGTATTTGCGGGACTTGGCCGCGCCCGGGCGGGTGGTCTGGGTGAGTCTTGGCGGCCAAGCGCAGACGCTGGAATCCTTGTGCTTGATGCTGGCTGATGCCCTAGGCCTGGCACCTGATACAGCACCCGATGCCTTTCTGACATTGATAGACACAAGGGATTGGGTGACTGGCCCATCGCCGCTCCCCCGGTCGGCCGCATTCCCTTGCGGGAGCGGGCTTGCCCGCGATGAGGCCTTTCCTGGCAATGAATCTGTAACTGCCGGCCCGCTTCGCCTGGTCTTCGATGATTTGCCCCCTGAGATGCCGGGCGACCTGAACCACTGGTTCGACCAGCTCCTGTCCCTCGACAACCCGCAATTGCAAGTGCTGGTCACCTGCCGCCAGCGCCCCGAATGGAACCTGCCGCAGCTGATGCTCAGAGGCGAATTGCTCGAGCTGGAT
Organism: Pseudomonas moorei; assembly: GCF_008801475.1. Lineage (GTDB taxonomy): Bacteria > Pseudomonadota > Gammaproteobacteria > Pseudomonadales > Pseudomonadaceae > Aquipseudomonas > Aquipseudomonas moorei. Next base: position 290,484 of record NZ_VZPP01000007.1, read on the forward strand.
GCCCGGCAACTGGCCCTGCGCCCTGATGAATTCGAGTCGCTGGTCAATCTGCTGGCGCCTGCTGCGGACACTGCCTCGCGGGAAAAGTTGTGGCATCAAACGGCCGGCTGGTGCGCCGGGGTTCGTTTGCTGCCCACGGCATTACTCGGCCCCTACCTCGAACGTGAACTGTTGTCGCGCCTGAGCGAAGAACAGTGTGAGGTCCTCTTCGGCCTGGCCCATTTGTCCAAGGCCAGCGCCGACCTTTGCGAGCAACTCTGGGAAGAACAGCAGGGCGCCCGGGTGTTCAAGAGCCTGCTCGACGCCCAGGCGTTTCTGGTTCCGATCGATCATCAGCCCGGCTGGTTTCGCGTGTTGCCGGCGGTGGCGCAGTCGCTGCAAGACCGCTTGAGCGGCGCGCCGTTGAATCGGCTGCGCTTGCGCGCCTGCCAGTTGCTCAGTGTGCTGGGGCAAGTCGATGATGCGGTCGAGCAGGCGCTCAGTGCCGATCAGCCTGAGGTGGCCGCGAACTACATGGAGCGGTTGTGGCTGAGCTGGATTCTGAGCGAGCGGCATCTGGACCGCTTCCTGGACTGGCGCGAACGCATCGAACCGCAATTGCTCCGGAGCAGTTCGCGGTTGATCTATTTGTGCGCCAAGGCGTTGCTGTTCAGTGGGCGCCTGGATGAAGCCGAGGAGTGTCTGCAACGCCTCGGGCACTTCCTGCCGCTGCCCGACCCTCACCGCAGTCAGCGTTTGCTGGCGAACTGGCAGGCATTGTATGGGACCTTGCAGGCGTTGCGCGGCCATGCCGAACAGGCGCGTCTGCATTGCCATGCCGCCCTGCGTTACCTGACCGCACAAGACTGGCTGTCGGTGCTGCTGTGCCACTGCACCCTGGCGCGTATCGCCATGAACACCGGCGAGCTGAACGAAGCCCAAGTGCTGCTGGAGCATTCCCTGGAGCTGGCGCGGCGCCAGGGCAGTCGGGAGGCCGAGGTACTGGTGAACACTGATCGAGTGCGCTTGATGCTGCTTCAAGGGCAGTCGGGATTGGCCCAATCGCTGTTGCGAACCGAGCTTTTGCAACTGACGGGTAGCAGGACTCAGCCTTATCCACTGCTCGGTCGCCTGATGTTCCTGCAAGGCGAGCTGCTGTTACAGCAAGGTCAAATCGAAGAAGCCCGGCAAGTAGTGCAGGACGGGCTTTTGCACGTACGCGACTGTTGTGCGCCGTTCGTGCTCAACGCCTACCTGCTGTTGTCCGAGATCGCTTCGCGCAACGATGAGGTCGAAAAGGCGCATCTGTTGCTGCACGAGGCCGAGCGGCGCATGCACTGGGGCAAGATCGACCGTGCGTGTTACCAGCGTCCGATCGCCCTGCAAAAAGCCCGCAACCTGTCCCGGGAATGCGAGGCCGACAGCGACAAATCCCCGGTGGCGCATGTCAGTGGCGTGCCGGATTACCAGGACGGCCTGACACCCCGCGAAGTGTCGGTACTCAAGTTGCTGGCCGAAGGCATGTCGGTGCGCGAAGTCGGCCATCGCCTGTTCATTTCGGTCAATACCGTCAAGACCCACGCCAAGAACATCAACGTCAAGCTCGGCGCCTGCCGTCGAACCCAGGCCATCAACAGTGCCAAGGCGATGGGCATCCTGGCCTGAACCGATCGGCTGAAAACGCCACCCACCTGATCCGGGTGGCGGCGCGGCGCGACCGATGATCAACCATGCAGGCAGCCCTGACGCAGTGCTGCGCAATCGCGGTGGCGTCCAGACAACAACAAGAGAGGTATAGATGAGCGCCATCGAGAGTTGGACGAGCACGGACATCCGCACGGTTCTGGAAAAACAGCGGGCGGCCTTCCTGGCCAATGAGCCCTGGACGGCCGGGCAACGCGGTGAGCTGCTCGATCGGGCGATCAGCTTGCTGGTCAACCACGAACAGGAAATCATCGACGCCCTGACGGCGGACTTCGGCCATCGCAGCCCTGGATTCTCGAAGGGCAGTGAGGTGCTGTCGCCGCTGGCCACCCTCAAGCAGACCAAGGCCGAACTGGCCGAGTGGATGCGCCCGGAAAAACGTCAGGCCAGGGCCGGTGAAGCCTGGGTTCAATACCAGCCGCTCGGTGTGGTCGGTATCGTGACCGCCTGGAACGTCCCTGGCTACATGGTGTTCAGCGGCCTTGCCGGTGCCCTGGCCGCCGGCAACCGGGTGATGATCAAACCCTCGGAATTCACCCCGCATACCTCGGCCCTGATCGCGCGGCTGATCCGCTCGGTCTATGCCGAAGATGAAGTAGCGGTGGTGCTGGGCGGTGCAGACGTCGGCCAGGCGTTTTGCGGCCAGCCGTTCGATCACCTTCTATTTACCGGCGCCACCAGCATCGGCAAGCACGTGTTGCGCGCGGCGGCGGAAAACCTGGTGCCGGTGACCCTGGAGCTGGGCGGCAAGTCGCCGACCATCATTTCCCGCTCCGCGGACTTCAAGGATGCGGTGGCCAAGACGGTCGTCGGCAAGCTGCTCAACGCCGGTCAGCTGTGCGTCGCGCCGGACTACGTGTTCGTGCCGCGGGAGTCGGTCGATACCTTCATCGCCATCGCCAAGGCGGTGGTCGCCGGCTTCCTGCCGACGCTCAAGGACAATCCCGACTACACCTCGATCATCAACAGCCGTCACTACGAACGCTTGCTGGGTTACCTGAGCGAAGCGCGCGAGGCCGGTGTCGAGCTGATCGAACTGAACGCGGCCGCGGAGGATTTCAGCGACGGCAAGCTCAACAAGATTGTGCCGACCCTGCTGCGCGACCCTGGCAACGATCTGCAAGTGATGCAGGACGAGATTTTCGGCCCGCTGCTGCCAATCAAACCCTACGACACCATCGCCGAGGTGATCGCCCTGATCAACGCGCGGCCGCGCCCGTTGGCCCTGTACTACTTCGGCAACGATGCCGCCGAAGAAGCTTTGGTGCTGACCCGTACCTGTTCCGGCGGCGTGACCCTTAACGGCGTATTGAGCCATGCCAGTACCGAAGGCCTGCCGTTCGGCGGCGTCGGCCAGAGCGGCATGGGTGCCTATCACGGCATCGATGGCTTCCGCACCTTCAGCCACGCCAAAGCCGTGCTGCGCAACTTGCCCAATCCGGCCTGAACCCCCATTCATTCTTGAGAGAACTGCCATGAAAGCTGCCGTATTCCACCAGGTTGGAGCCCCGCTGGTCATTGAAGAAGTGGGCATCAGCAAACCCGGCCCCCGTGAAGTGCTGATCCGCACCAAAGCGGTCGGTGTCTGCCATTCTGACCTGCATGTCATCGACGGTTCGTTCCCGTACCCGGGGCCGCTGGTACTGGGCCATGAAGCGGCCGGCGTGGTCGAACAGGTCGGTTCCGAAGTGCGCTCGGTCAAGCCGGGCGATCATGTGGTCACCTGCCTGACGGTGTTCTGCGGCCACTGCGATCACTGTGTGACCGGCCATCTGGCGCGCTGCGTGTCGCCGGAAACCAAGCGTGGCAAGGACGAGGAATCGCGCCTGACCTACGTGCAAAAGCCGATCCCTCAGTTCGTCAACCTGTCCGGCTTTGCCGAGCAGATGCTGGTGCACGAAAACGCCTGCGTTGCGATCCGTCGCGACATGCCGCTGGACCGGGCGGCGCTGCTCGGTTGCGCTGTGACGACCGGTACCGGTGCGGTATTCAACACTGCCAAAGTGCGCCCGGGCGAAACCGTGGCGGTCATTGGTTGCGGCGGTATCGGCCTGGCGGCCATCAACGGCGCGGCGCTGGGCGGGGCAGGGCGGATCATCGCCATCGACATGCTCGATTCGAAACTGGAATTGGCCAGGCAGTTCGGTGCCACCGACCTGATCAATGGCAAGGATGGCGATGCCGCCAAACAAGTGATGGAACTGACCCGTGGCGGTGTGCACCACGCTTTCGAATGCATCGGCCTCAAGCAAACCGCCGAGCAAGCGTTCGCCATGCTGGCGCGCGGCGGCACCGCCACCGTGATCGGCATGCTCAAGCCCGGCCTGAAAATCGAGCTGGACCCGCTGCAACTGCTGCACGAACGCCGTATCCAGGGCTCGCTGATGGGCTCCAACCGCTTCCCGGTAGACATGCCGCGCCTGGTGGACTTCTACATGGCCGGCAAGCTCAAGCTCGACGAAATGATTTCCCAGCGCATCAAGCTGGAGCAGATCAACGATGCGTTCGATGAGCTGCGTCGTGGCGAGCTGGCGCGCTCGGTGATCATCTTCGACGAGTAAGCCCCTTAACGGCCCTTGTAGGAGCGAGCTCGCTCGCGATGGTTGTCAACGAAAACGCTGGCAGCCTGACACTGCGCAGCGTTCTCGGGTTTTTCGAGAGCAAGCTCGCTCCTACAGGGTTTCAGCAGTATTCGAGTACCTGCTCACCCTTGCGTTTTTGGAGTTCATTGATGGACATTGATTTCACAGCGGACGAGCGCGCCTTTCGCGAGGATGTTCGTGGCTGGCTGCGCGACAACTTGCCAAGCGAATTCGCCGAGCGCATTTCCCAGGGCAAACGCTTGAGTAAAGAGCATCAAGTGCAATGGATGCGCACACTCAACCGGCAAGGCTGGCTGGCCCCAGGCTGGCCTGTCGAGTTCGGTGGTACCGGTTGGAACGATGTGCAAAAGCATATTTTCGACGAGGAATGCTTTGCCGCCGGCGCGCCGAAAGTGGTGTCGTTTGGGCTGAAGATGGTCGCTCCGGTCATCATCAAATTCGGCACGGCCGAGCAGAAAGCAAGGTTTCTGCCGCGCATCCTTACCTGTGATGACTGGTGGTGCCAGGGTTACTCCGAGCCGGGCGCGGGCTCCGATCTGTCGTCGTTGAAAACCCGCGCGGTGCGCGAGGGCGATCACTATGTGGTCAACGGGCAGAAGACCTGGACCACGTATGCGCACTATGCCGACTGGATGTTCTGTCTGGTACGCACCGACCCGGATGCCCGGCAGCAGCGCGGTATTTCCTTTTTGCTGCTGGATATGAAGACCCCGGGCATCACCGTGCGGCCGATCATCACCCTCGACGGCGAGCATGAAGTCAACGAAGTGTTCTTCGATAACGTGCGGGTGCCGGTGGCCAACCTGGTCGGCGAGGAAAATCAGGGCTGGACCTGCGCCAAGTATTTGCTGACCCATGAACGCACCAGCATTGGCGGTATTGCGCACAACAAGGCGCTGCTCAGCCGTCTCAAACGCATGTCCAGCGAAGAACGGCGCGATGGTCGGCCATTGATCGACGACCCACTGTTTCGGGCACAGGTCGCCGAAGTCGAAATGCAGTTGATGGCCGCTGAAATGAGCAGCCTGCGGACCCTGTCGGCGGTTCGCGATGGCGGCGTACCGGGCGCGGAGAGTTCGTTCCTGAAGATCAAGGGCACCGAGATTCGTCAGGCGATCACCTGGTTGATCAGCAAAGCAGTAGGGCCCTATGCCTTGCCGTTCATCGAGGATGAGCTGGGTTACGGCAGCGAGGCGTTGCTGTACACCGACTACAGCAGCGCGGCCACCTATCAGTATCTGGATGCGCGCAAGGCCTCGATCTACGGTGGGGCCAACGAGATCCAGAAGAACATCATCGCGAAAATGATTCTCGAACTGTAAGGGGCCACCATGGATTTCCAACTGACAGAAGAGCAGCTGATGCTGCAAGACACCGCCGCCAGGCTGGTGCGTGACACCTACGGTTTCGAACAGCGCGAAGCATTCAGCCAGAGCGAGCCCGGTTTCAGCCGCGCGTTCATGCAGCAACTGGGAGACCTGGGCCTTTGTGCCGTGCCCTTCGCCGAGGCGTATGGCGGCTTTGGCGGCAGTGGCGTGGAAAACATGCTGGTCATGACCGAACTGGGCCGTGGCCTGTGCCTGGAACCCTATCTGCATTCGGTGATTTTCGCCGGTGGCCTGATCAGCCAATTGGGCACTGAGGCGCAGAAAGAAAGGCTGCTCGCGCAACTGGGCAGCGCCAGCTTACAGATGGCTGTCGCCGTGGATGAACCCCAGAGTCATTACCAGTTGCATGACGTGCAGACCACTGCCGTGGCGGTGACGGGAGGCTGGAAGCTCAGCGGTCGCAAGTCGGTCGTCATTGGCGGCCAGAGCGCCGGTTTGATCCTGGTCTCGGCGCGTACTGGCCACGGCACCCGTGACGAGCAGGGCATCAGCCTGTTTCTGGTCGATCCACAGCACAACGGCGTGCGCCGCCGTACGTTCGCTACCATGGACGGACGCAAGGCCTGTGAGCTGTACCTCGATGAGGTGTTCGTCAAGTGCGACGCGGTTTTGGGTTCAGTGGGGCAGGCCCTGCCGGCGCTTCGTTACCAGCAGGGTCGTTGCATCGCGGCGCAATGCGCAGAAGCCGTGGGCAGTATGGAGGCTGCGTGCGCCTTGACCCTCGACTACCTGAAAACCCGTCAGCAATTTGGCCAGCCGATCGGCAAGTTCCAGGTGTTGCAACACCGGATGGTCGACATGCGCATGGAGCTGGATCAGGCCACGTCCATGACGCTACTGGCCGCCTGCGTGGCGGATCAGGAGGACAGTCACGAGCGCAGCCGCCTCCTCGCGGCGGCCAAGTTCATCGTCAGCCGCGCCAGTCGTTTTGTCGCGGACCAGGGCATCCAGTTGCATGGCGGGATCGGCCTGACCTGGGAGTACATGTTGTCGCACCATGCCAAGCATCTGCTGATGGTTGCTCGCCAGTTCGGTGACGATGATCACCACCTGCAGGCTTATGCGAAGCTGATGCAAGTGGCCTGAGCCCGGCCGTCAAGGGCCTGCTGCCGGGCTCGTGACCGGCAGGGTTCGATCCACCAGGCGGATGCTGTCGCGTCCGCCGCGCTTGGACTCGTAGAGCGCCGCATCGCCTTGTTCGATCAAGGCCGCCAGGCTGGAGGGCGGATGGTCGAACAGGTCGGCGCCAATGCTCAGGGTCACCGCTTCGGGCGTGGCGAAGGTTTGTGAGGCCGTGCTGTGAAAGCGGTCGCGCAGGGTATTGCCCAACTCCACGATGCGCTCATTCGACGCGTTGTTCAGCAGGATGACGAACTCGTCTCCACCCAGCCGGGCCGCCAGTGCCCCCTGCGGCAATACCGCACGAATCATCTCGCTCAAGGCGACGAGCAGGCGGTCGCCCGCGGTATGACCGTAGAGGTCGTTGACCAGCTTGAAGTTGTCGATATCGATCAGCAGCAGGGCGCCCGGGCGAGTGCTCGAGACTTCTGCCAACAGGCGCGGTGCGCGCACTTCGAGGGCGCGACGGTTGTACAGGGCGGTCAAGGGATCATGGGCGGCCAGCCGTGCAATCTGCTCCTCGCGTCGATGGCGCTCGGTCCCGGTCATCGAGAGGGCGATCAGCATGATCGCCATGGCGCCTTCGACCAGTGAAATCTGAATGATCTCGCCACGCAGAGACGCAAGATCGATCAGCGTGCCCGGAATAACCACCGAGATGGCCTTGGCCAGATAGAACAAACCGTGGACCAGCAGCACATAGCGCAGCTGCACTGCGCCCACGCTCAGTGACTTGCCATGGGGGCGCAGGAGCAAACTGGCGCGAAGCGTCGGCAGCGCCACCAGCAACGAATTGGCCACCAGCATGATCTTCGACCACGAGGGGTCGTCCGGCAGTGCCAGCAGCGCAAACCAGGCGACGACGATCAGCCACCAGGCGCGGGACAGACGTATCCGGGTGAAGCGCGCGACGCCCAGCAGGAACAGCCAGTGGGCCATGACCAGCAGGCCGTTGGCAAACCAGATGCCAATCAACAAAAGGCCACTCATGCGCAGCAAGGCGAGCGTCGATCCCACGCTGATCGTGGCGAAGCCCGCGCTCCAGAACAGCAGCGAAGATTCACGGATGCTGCGCCACTCGACCGCCAGATACAGGGCGGCGGCCGCGGCGAGGGCGATCGAGAGTGTCAACATCGTAGGTGGGTCGAGCGCCATAACCTTGTTGCCTGCTGATTTGCGGTGAAGGGGGCGATTGTAAGCGTTTGGGGGGATTTTTCAGAGAGCGCCGATGCTGCACCGCGCTATGGCGCCAGCGGGTATCTCGATTGGCGATATCTGGCAACGACTGACGCGATTGGTGCACCCATGCCCGACTCGTTAAGGTTGCAACTTGCCCCTCAAATTCAACCTGTAACGGGAACCGCATGCGGTATCGACGTCTCGACCTTAACCTGCTGGTTGCCCTGGATGCCTTGCTCAGCGAGTGCAGCGTCAGCCGGGCCGCGGAACGTTTGTGCCTGGGCCAGTCGGCAACGAGCTCGGCGCTAGGACGTTTGCGTGAGCATTTCAATGATCCGTTGCTGGTTCAGGTCGGGCGGCGTCTGGAACCCACTGCATTAGGGTTGGAGCTGCTGCCCAAAGTGCGCGAAGCGCTGGCATTGACCCGGGAGATTGTCGATGCGCCGGTCAACTTTGATCCGGCCCGTTGTGCGCGGCACTTCACATTAGTGGCCTCCGATTACGTGGCGGGGGTGCTGCTGCCGGCGGTCAGTCTTGAGCTGGCACGCATCGCCCCTGGCGTGCGCCTGACGCTGCGGGACCTGCCGGTGCCGCGTGACGGCGATGTGGTCAGCGAAGCACTCGATTACCGGCGCAGTGATTGTGTGATCGTGCCGCAGCGCCGGTTGAACCCGGCTTACCCCCATGTACCGTTAATGAGTGACCAGCTTTGCTGCATCGTCTGCGCGCGTCAGGCGCGGTTCGCCGACGGCCTGAGCCTGGCCAGCTATTGCGAGGCGGAGCATGTGGTGCGTGAGTTTGCCGATGGCCAGAATCTGGCGATGGACGCGGTGCACCTGCACGAGCTGGGTATTCAACGACGAGTGGCGGTGGCCCTGGAAAGCTTCGTGTTGATGCCGGAATTTATCGTCGGCACCGCGCGGATCGCTACCGTGTTTCGCCGCCAGGCCCGGCGTTTTGCCGAGCACTATGGGCTGCGTATCCACCCCGCACCGCTGGCTTTTCCCGACGCCGTGCAAGTGCTGCAATGGCACCCCTATCAAGAACGCGATCCGGCCATGCTGTGGTTTCGCGGCCTCTTGCTGGAGCAGGCCGCGCGGCTTGATCATGACCAAGTGGATCAGCCTGCCGGCTGATCCCCGTGATCCGCCACCAGCCCGGCCTGGTCGATTGCCCGCAAGGCGCACCGTTCGTCATTGTCCGACGTGTCGCCGCTGATGCCGATCGCGCCGAGGATCCAGCCCTCGGCATTGCGAATCAGGACACCGCCGGCTACGGGAATGACTTCACCGCCGGTCAGGCTGTTTATGGCGTCGAAAAACGCTGGCATCACCTGCGCGCGTCGCGCCAACTCCCGCCCGCCAAAACCCATGCCCAGGCATCCGCGTGCCTTGCCGGTGGCGATTTGTGGGCGAAGGAAGCTGGCGTGTTCGTCGCGCAAGACCGCCAGCGGATGACCGGCGGCGTCCAGGACGGCGACAGCCAGGGGTTTGAACCCGGTTTCTCGGGCATGGCCGATGGCGTGGCTGGCGATCCGGGTGGCGGTGAGCAAATCGAGTCGTTGCATGGTGTCGGTCCTCACAGGGCCCACTTGCCCAGCTGGGCAACGCGGTCGCGGGTGTAAAGGTCGGTCCATTTCAGCGAATTGAAATCGGACACTTGCTTGGGGTTGTAGGGGCTACGGTCCATGCGCACCGGCTGGCCGGCCTTGTACACGGCCTTGAGGCGCGAACGGTCCTGCAGAATGCGGATGTCGTGCAAGGGCGATCCGTCGAGCAAGAGGAAGTCTGCCGGCTTGCCCGCTTCGAGGCTGCCGAGGGTCTCCCCCCGTGGCATGCAGCGCGCGCCGACGGCGGTAGCGGCATACAGCGCTTCTGCCGGAGTGAAGCCGAGGCGAGTGACCAGCAGTTCCAGTTCACGGGCGTGCCACTCGCCGTAGGGCGTCACGGCGAAACCGCTGTCACTGCCACAAGCGAACGGCACACCGGCGGCCTTGGCACGCTTGAGCACTGCCGAGCCGACTTCCAGGGTGCGTGCGCAGTAGCCGGCGTATCCGGTGCTGATGGCCGGATCGTGAGGCTGGCAGAAGTCCACGGTGTTTTGCGGGAAGGTCATGGTCGGCGCGAGGATGCTGCCGGCGTCGAGCAAGGCCTCAATGCACGCATCGTCCATATAGAAGGCATGGAACACCAGATCAACCCCGGCGCGGGCCGCGTACATCACGGCTTCGCGACCATAGGCGTGGGTGGCCACTTTGCAGCCCAGGCGATGGGCTTCTTCGACCATCTCGCGGGTTTCATCGGCGGTGAAGGCGGCGATGATGTCGCCGTTCGGGCGGCGGTGGGTGCCGTCCATGGCGATCTTGATCAGGTCAACGCCGTCCTTGGCCTGCTTGCGGATTTCCGCCAGCGCATCGCTGCGGCTGGTGACCAGTTGCGCGGTGAAGTACTCAGGAGCGCCGACCCGGCTCGGGAACCAGTCGTTGAGACTCTGTCGATTGGTGATCACCCGGCTGCTGGCAGCAATGCGCGGCCCTTCGAACAAACCGGCGGTAATGGCATTGCGCACCGCGATACTGAGCTGACCGCTGTCGCCGGGGCAGACCATGCTGGTGACGCCTGCCGCCAGCACGTGTTGCGCGAAGAACATGCCGCGCAACGCGCGGAATTCGTCGCTGGTCCACAGATCGATGTCTTCTTCACTTTGTGCGTTACCGAACGCCAGGTGGGTGTGCACATCCACCAGCCCCGGCATGACAAAGTTGTCGCCCGCGTCCACCTGGGTATCACCGGGCTGCGGCTGGGGCGCGGTCGCCGTCGGACCGACGTAACTGAGCAGGCCGTTTTCTACGACCAGTGTTTGCTGCTGGCGTGTTTCCAGGCCAGTGCCGTCGAACAGTGTCTGGCATTTCAGGTGCAGGGCGGTCATGGTGTTTTCGCTTTGGCTGTTGTTATGCGAAGCGAGGCTAGGGCGCTGCCAAAGCCACCACCAACAGATTGCATCGATGCCCGGGTATTGATGGGATCAATAGGTGCGGAGCGCCAGCAGGAGCGGGGGTGTTGCGCCAGTGGCAGAGCGCAATGAGCGGGTATTGCGAGTGACGATGGCTGGCATCGTGATCGGCGATTTTTTATGGGGCGGATCGTCGATCTATGGTGCGCGCTCGTCAACCACAGAGAGTCATTCCCATGAGCACCGCAACTGTAAGAAACCAACTCCTGGCACTTGAGCAGGAACGCCGCCGGGCATTGGTTGAGGAAGATTTCCCGCGCGTCGCCGAGTTGTTCGCCGATGACCTGGTGTATGTGCACACCACGGGATTGGTGCAAGGCAAGGCGGATTACCTGGAGTATGCAAAAAGCGCCGTGCAGTATCTGGACATTGAGCGGGGCGAGTTGCTGATCCGTTTCTACGGCGAGCATCTGGCGGTCATGACCGGTACGCAATGCAACACCTTACGCAAGCGCGGCGGCGACCAGTCGATGCGCGGTGACGGGTTTGCCACGCAGGTCTGGACGCTCGGTGACAAGGGCTGGCAGATCAGTTCATTCCACGGCACCCGAGCCCCCAACTGACCTCGATTTCCCGTCAATGCAAAACGCCGGAAAGCCCCCAAGGCTATCCGGCGTTTTGCAGCCTTGTGCACGGATCGCTGGCAAGCCAGCTCCCACAGATGTGTGGCGAACCCGGCCTATGCATACACCGCCAATCCCTTGTGGGAGCGAGCCTGCTCGCGATGGCGGCATGTCAGGCGCCAGTGATGTTGAATGTGCCGACGCTTTCGCCGGCAAGTCAGGCGGTGTGGCCACCCAGGATTTCGGCAACCCAGTCGGCGATGTACTGCCCGGCGTTGATGCTGTTATCGAAGCTGGAATGCTGCACGCCGCCTTCGCGCTCGGTGAAGATCTTCAGCGCGCGTTTCGGGCTGTTGACCAATTGTTCGTAGGTGCGCTGCGCCCATTTCAGTGGGATCTGCGAATCCTTTTCACCGTGGGTCACCAGGAATGGCACCTTGATGCGATCGAGCACGCCGTCCAGATGAACGTTTTCGGCGATGGTCATGAATTCCTCGACATCCTTTGCCCCCCATACCCAGCACACGTGCGACCAATAGTGTGGAACGGGGAAGCTGCCTTCTTTTTCCAGGCGACGCTTTTGCACATCGCGCCAGTCGTGGTTGGCGCCCCACACCACGCCGCATGCGAAACGCGGCTCAAAGGCCACTGCGCGCGGGCAGTAGTAACCGCCCAGTGAGACCCCTTCCAGGCCAATGCGTTTGGCATCCACATCGCTACGGGTCTCCAGCCAGTCGACCACACGGCTGGCCCAGTGCTCACTGTCGTAACGGGCAATCAGGTTGTGCAGGCGCAGCGCTTCGCCCGTGCCGGGCTGATCGATGATCAGGGATGACACGCCACGCCTGGCCAGCCAGGCAGGCAGGCCGACGCGGTATTTCATCTCTTTGGTGGAGTCCAGGCCATTGACCTGCACCAGCAGCGGTGCCGGGCCGTTTACGCCTTCGGCACGTACCAGCAGGCCGGAAATGTGTTTGCCCTCGTAGGGGATTTCAACCCGCTCGCAGTTTTCCCGGGACAGTTCGATGCCGCGTTTGAAGGTCTGCAAAAAGCGTTGGTACAACTCGGTACGGCCTGCTGCGCCATGGGCTTGCAGGCGTTCACACGTAAGGTAGTAGGTCGCGGCGCGGTTGTACTTTTCACCGGCGGACAACAGCCGGCCATTGCTTTCGTCTTCTTCGGCCAGACCGCAGAGTTTGTCGGCCATCTTCGACCAGGTTTCGCGGAACGCCTGGGTCCCGGCAGCATCAGGTTGTTTGGCGGCTTCTTGCAGTGGCGCGCACATCTCTTCGATTTCGCCAATGCGGGCGCCCATTTCGATGGCCAGGTCGACCGAGAGATTCCACACATAGTTGGTTGGGAAATAGCGGAACATGATTATTGTTGTCCTTGTGTTTGCCATGAAGTGTGCAAGGCACGTTAAGGACGAACCAGCTATTTGGCCAATCGTGACTCGGGATGGGAGGTATCGCGAGCGGCGATATGATCCTGTTCCAGATGCTGGATGAACTCACTGATGCGCTCGCGCAGCCAGCGGTGCATCGGGTCGCCGTCCACGCTGCGGTGCCAGAGCATGAACTCGCGCATCACCGGAATCCTGACCGGCGGCGGCAGGATGCGCAGTGGCAGGTACTCCGCGTACAGGCGCGCCAGACGCTGGTGCATGGTGGCGATGCGTTGGGTGCCGACGACCAGCTGCGGCAGCGTATTGAAGTCGTTGGTGATGACCTCGAGTCGGCGGTTGAAGCCGTACTGGTTCATGAACCATTCTTCGATGCTCATGTGCCGGCTGCGACCGAACCCGACGGAAACGTGGCCCATGTCCATGTACTGCTCGAGGGTCAGGCTGTCGCCGACCAGGGTATTGCCTTGCCACACCACGCAGACGTGTTCTTCTTCAAAGAGCAATTTGGAAGGGTGGCCTTCGATGATGTAGCGCTCAGGCACGATCATCAGATCGACCTCTCCGCGAATCAGCAACTCACCGGAATTGTCGCCAGGGCCGAGCATCTCGAAGGTGATGTTCGGTGCTTCTTGGTGAATCTTCTGAATCACTTGGGCAAACAGGACGCTGATCAGGTAATCCGAGGTCACGAGGCGGAAGTGCCGCTTGCTGGTGGTGGGGGCGAACACCGGTTTGGCGGTAATCGAGGACTTGATCGTCAGCAGCACTTCGCGCACCGGGTGGACCAGTTCCAGGGCAAAGGGGGTCGGCTGCATTTTGCGCCCGACCTGCACCAGCAATTCATCTTCGAAATAGGTCCGCAGGCGCCCCAGAACTCCGCTGGTGGCGGACTGCGTCATGTGCAGGCGTTCGGCGGCGCGGGTGATGTTCTGCTCCTCGAGCAACACATCGAGGGCGACCAAGAGGTTCAAATCCAGGTGGTTGAAACGCATCGGGCAGGTCCGTCTTTGTATTTATTTTCGCGATACATTCGGATGAATACATCGCCGCGTCAACCCGTCCATGCAGCCTCATCCCCTGCAATCAGGTATCGCGTTTGCCGATAGGTCGCATCCCGACACTCGATTAGTCAGTTGCCAAAGCGCAGGTCAATCTTCGCCGCAGTCGGACTTCTTGCCGACACCACCACCGGGTTCCCTGCATCGTCGATCGACATGGTCGAGTCGGCGGCAGCGGTCTCCGGATTCTAATTTCAATGGAGTGGTAGCCATGAACATCATTGGCCTTGATGCCCTGATCTTTGGCGTCGATGACATCCAAGCCTGTACGGCCTGTCTGCGTGACTATGGCCTTGGGCCCGTTGCCGTCGACGACAATGGCGGGCGTTTTGAAGCGTTGGACGGCACTGCCGTGATCATTCGCCGGGCGGACGATCCGACCCTGCCAGTTGCTATCGGCCCGGCCCCGTCGATTCGCGAAACCATCTACGGCGTTGCCAGCCCAGCGGATCTGGATGCGATCGAAGACGAACTGGCGCGGGATCGCCAGGTCATCCGTGACGACAACGGCGTGCTGCACAGTGTTGACGACATGGGCTTTGCAATCGCCTTTCAAGTCACTGTGCGCAAGGCCTACAGCGCCCCGGACGATTTGACCAATGCCGCTGGCAACGCACCGCAGCGCCCGCTGAATCAGCCGGGCATTACCCTCGACATGAGTGCTGTGCCGCGTACCTTGTCCCACGTGGTTTATTTCGTGCCGGATGCCGCCAGGGCCGAGGCGTTCTACGCCGAACGCCTGGGTTTCAGGACCACGGACACATTCATCGGCGCCGGGCCGTTCATGCGCCCCGCGGGCTCAGATGATCACCATTGCCTGTTCATGATCCAGACCCCGCCGCACATGAAGGGGTGCGAGCACTTCACCTTCCACATGGGCAGCGGCACCGAGGTGCTGTTGGCCGGCACGCGATTCGAGCAAAAAGGCTGGACCAGTTTCTGGGGCCCGGGCCGCCATCTCTTTGGTTCCAACTGGTTCTGGTACTTCAACAGTCCACTGGGTTGCCACATCGAATACGACGCCGACATGGACAAGCACGATGACGCCTGGGAGGCGCGTCGCGCACCGCTGTCGGCGGATAACTCGCAACTGTTCCTGTTCAATTCGAAAGAAAAATGGGCACCCGGCGGCCCACCACCCAAACACTTGTAGGAGCAAGCTCGCTCCTATCGAGGTTTCTGTCATGAACCACAGCGATTTCCCGCTGTGCCGGGTGGACGAACTGGTGGAAGGGCAGGCGCGCGGATTCGATCCATTGCAACGCGGCAGGGACAGTGTTTTTGCCCTGGTGCATGAAGGACAGCTGCGGATTTATCGCAATAGTTGCCCGCATCTGGACGTCCGCCTGGAGTACCGCAAAGACCGTTTTCTGTCCGCCGACGGCCAGTTGATTGTCTGTTATGCGCACGGTGCGCAGTTTCTGCCTGGCACCGGCGAATGTGTCTACGGCCCTTGTCTGGGCCAGAAGCTGGAGGCGTTGCCGTGGCGTGTGGAAGAGGGCTGGCTGGTGCTGCAAATGCGCGGCAAGGAGGTCGCGCCGCCCCACGTCGAGGTATCGCGTTTGACGATACATCGCATCCCTGATCGCGATTAGTCAAATCCCTGCTTTGACCGGAAGCTGAACCCAACGACGCAGTGCCCGGCGCTGCATCGAATCACAAGAATAAAAAGTGAGAGAACCATGAGTGCAGTGAACAAAGTTCTGATTGTGGGCGGTGGTATCGGTGGCTTGTGTGCGGCCATCGCGCTGCGGCGCAAGGGCATTGAGGTCGATCTGATCGAACTCAAGTCAGAGTGGACCGTTTACGGCGTCGGCATCATCCAGCAAAGCAACGTGGTTCGCGAAATGGCCAGGCTGGGCGTGCTCGACGGTTATCTCGATGCCGCGTACGCCTTTGAAGACGTCGCCATTTATGGCCCGGCCGGCCAGCAACTGGCGCGCATCCCGGGGCAGCGACTGGCCGGGCCCGAGTATCCGGCGAACGTGGGCATCTCGCGTCTGGCCTTGCACAAGGTCCTCAGTGAAACCGCCCTTGAGCTGGGCGCCAGGGTTCGCCTGGGGCTCAGTGTGGAGTCCCTGGCGGACCAGGGCGACAGTGTGGATGTGCTGTTTACCGATGGCAGTCGCGGTGACTACGACCTGGTGGTCGGCGCAGACGGTCTGTTCTCCAGGGTCCGCCATCTGCTGTTCGGCGACAGCTACACACCGCGCTTCACTGGCCAAGCGGTATGGCGCTACAACTTCCCTCGTGCGCCGCAAATCGATCACCTGGCCAACTATCAGAGCGCCGAGGGCAATGCCGGCCTGGTGCCGCTGGCGGGTGACCTGATGTACCTGTTCCTGACGTCCCATGAACCGTCCAACCCCTGGATGGACCCCGCGACGCTGGCCGAGCAAATGCGTCAGCGCTTGCAGGGTTTTACCGGCCTGATCGGTGAACTGCGCGACCAGATCAGCGACAGCAGCCAGGTGGTGTACAAGCCGATGGAAGTGGTGTTCGTCGACGAGCCCTGGTATCGCGGGCGCGTGCTGTTGATCGGTGACGCCGCCCACGCCACCACGCCGCACCTGGGCCAGGGCGCCGGCATGGCGATCGAAGACGCCATCGTGCTCAGTGAAGAACTGACGGGCGACGGCGGTGTTGAACAACAGCTCCAGCGCTTCATGGCGCGCCGTTTCGAGCGCTGCAAGTACATCAGCGAAAGCTCGATCCTCGCTGGCGACAAGGAAATGCAGCACGACCGCGAGTTCGACCGCATTGGCCTGGTCAAGCAGATGCTCGCTCGCACGGCGGAGCCCATCTGATTCGAATCTGCAGCACCTCCACAGCAGTTACCACTATAAAAACAAGAGGTTAACGCGATGGTCAGCTCCACGACTGCGACGCTTGCGCGCCGCCCGGTCAGCACGTCTGCACCCTTTGGTTTCAGTTTGGCCGCGGCCCTGGTTCTGTTCAGCCAGGCGGCCCATGCCTTTCAGGTGGATACCGGCAATCCGGATTTCAGCCTGCGTTGGGATAACACGGTGAAGTACAGCGCCGCTTGGCGAACCGAGAATCCCAGCAGCAAACTGACCCAGGGGCAGGTGGCACTCAATCAGGACGACGGTGATCGCGCCTTCAAAAAAGGCCTGATCTCCAACCGCATGGACATCCTTTCCGAGCTGGATATGTCGTTCAAAAACGTCGGCGCGCGCCTCAGTGGTGCGGCCTGGTACGACACCGAATACCAGCAAGACAACGATAACAACGATCCAACACGCGCCAACGCACGCTCCGTGGCCTACGACCAATTCACCGATGACACCCGCCAGCTGCATGGCGGTAACGGTGAATTGCTCGATGCCTTTGTGTACTGGAACGGCGAAGTGGCCGACCGCGCGACGTCCGTGCGTGCCGGCCGCCACGGCTTGATCTGGGGCGAAAGCCTGTTCTTCGGCAACAACGGCATTGCCGGAGGCATGGCGCCGGTCGACGTGGTCAAGGCGCAGTCGGTGCCCAACACCCAGTTCAAGGAGATCACCCGGCCGGTCAATCAACTCTCGGGCACCTTCCAACTGACCGATGACGTGTCGCTCGGCGCGTTCTACCAGTTCGAATGGGAAGAGACACGCCTGCCGGGTGCCGGCAGTTATTTCTCCAACAGTGACACCATTGGTGAAGGCAATGAACGCCTGATCGTGGGCGCACCCTTTCCCACCTTCCTGGGGGGCAATCCCGACAGCCCGGCGGCGTTCTTCCACGGCAAGGACGAAGACGCGCGCAACACCGGGCAGGGCGGCTTGCAGTTGAAGTACAACGCAGAGACCGTTGAATACGGCCTGTATGCGATCCAGTACCACGACAAAACCCCCAAGCTGTACCTGAAACCGTCCACCGGTACGCCGAACTTCAGCACCGGACAAATCGGCGACTACTACTGGGTCTACCCGGAAGACATCCGCGCCTTGGGTACCAGTTTCTCGACGACTGTCGATGAATACAGCTTTGCCGGTGAAGCGTCGATGCGCTGGAACATGCCGCTGGTGTCCAACGGTGTCACCGTCCTGCCGGGTGTGGAGGCTGACAACGACAGCCATCCGCTGTACGCCGTCGGCCGTACGGCTCACGTCAACCTCAATGTGCTGGCTTCGTTCGGGCCGAACTTCCTTGCCCAGGAGTCCGCCTTTGTCGGTGAGGTCGCCTGGAACCGTCTGCTCAGCGTGACCAAAAACCACGACGCCCTCGACCCCAATGCCACCCGCGACGGCCTCGGCATGAAGATGGTTTACACGCCGACCTACCGCCAGTTCTTCCCCGGCATCGATATCAGCATTCCGGTTGGCCTGAGCTATTTCCCGATGGGTAAATCGGCGGTTGTCAGCTCTTTCGGGCCAGACAACGGCGGCGATATGAACATCGGCATTACCGCCACCTACCTGGACCGCATTACCGCGGGCCTGACGTACACGCACTACTACGGCCCCGAGAACACCAACCTCGACGCGGCCAGCCAGTTCAATTACGAGCAATCGCTGAAAGACCGGGATTACCTGGCTTTCTCCGTCAAGACCACGTTTTAAGAGGACTTGCGCATGATCCATAACAAGAAAACCGGAGCCTTCAAGCTCAAAGCCCTTTGCCTTGCACTGCTCGGCGGCCTGGCCATTTGCAGCCAACTGACGATGGCTGCCACGGCTGAGGAAGCGAGCAAACTGTCCAAAAACCTCACGCCTCTAGGAGCCGAACGCGCCGGCAATGCCGACGGCACCATTCCTGCCTGGGACGGTGGTTACACCAAGGTCGACCCTTCGTACAAGGAAGGCGGAAAACGTTCCGATCCGTTTGCCGCGGACAAGCCGCTGTTCAGCATTACCTCGAAAAATCTTGCGCAATACGCCGGCAAGCTCAGCGCCGGCACCCTGGAAATGTTCAAGCGTTTCCCGGAGACCTATCGCATCGATGTCTACCCAACCCGTCGTAGCGCCGCGGCGCCGCAGTGGGTGTATGACAACACGCTGAAAAACGCCACCCGCGCCAAACTGGTCGACAGCAGCGCCGGTCCGGTGCCCCAGGGCGCGTATGGCGGTATCCCGTTTCCGGTCCCGCACAACGGGGCCGAAGCCATGTGGAACCACCTGCTTAACTGGCGCGGCACCTCGGTGTCGATGCATTTTCGTCACTACTTGATGACCGCCGATGGCAAGCAGGTGTTGACCACTGACGGCCAGGCCATCCAGGAGATGCCGTATTACTACCAGGACGGTTCGCCGGAGTCGTTTGCAGGCGACTACTGGCTGTTCCGTCTGCTCAATATCGGGCCACCGCTGCGGGCCGGAGAGCAAATCATGGGGCGCACCAACATCAATGGCGACCTGTCCCAGGCGCACGTTTACCTGACCGGCCAGCGCCGCGTGCGCAAGCTGCCCAACGCCTGCTGCGATACGCCGACACCGGCGACTGCCGGGGTCATGTCGTTCGACGAGTTGAGCGTGTTCCAGGGACGCATGGACCGCTTCAACTGGAAACTGGTGGGCAAGCAGGAGATGTATATCCCCTACAACACCAACAAGGTGCAAACCGCCGCCAAGCCTGAAGACCTGTTCCTCGCGCATCACATGAATCCGGATTACGTGCGCTGGGAATTGCACCGGGTGTGGGTGGTCGAGGCGGACCTGGCACCGGGCAAACGTCACCAGTTGCCGAAGGGCCGTTACTACCTGGACGAGGACACCTGGCAGGCCATGCTGGGCGACCGCTGGGACGCCAACGGCCAGTTGGCCAAGACCCTGTGGTCGTTGCCGGCGGTCCTGCCGGACCTGCCCGCACAGGCGCAATTGTCTTCGGGCTTTTACGACCTGACCTCCGGCGCCTGGTTCATCCAGAACGTCTACACGGGCCTGCCCGAACAGTACGGCATGGTGGATCGCTACAAGGCCTCCGAGTTTTCGCCGGCGGCGATGGCGGGTGCCGGGGTTCGTTGAGTCAGACCGGATCACGGTTCAAGGATCGTGATCCGGCTCACAGGTTTCGAGGTCGGTAATGAACAGAATCTGTCAGGTAGTGGGTCGGCTGATGTGGCTGGTGGCCCTGCCGTTGGCGATGCCGTTGAGCCTCGCCCATGGCGCGGCGGTGACGGACGCGCTGAACACCCCGGCGATGCGGGCGCCGCAGGCACAGCATGCAGTGCTGCTGGACCTGGCTCGTGCGGGGACGCGATTGGTGGCGGTGGGGGAGCGGGGCATCGTGCTGCTTTCCGATGACAATGGCAAAAGCTGGCGTCAGGCCGAGGTGCCGGTGTCGGTGAGTCTGACGGCGGTGCAGTTTATCGATGCCGATACGGGCTGGGCGGTCGGTCATGCCGGTGTCGTGCTCGTCTCCCGCGATGGGGGTGAACACTGGCGCTTGCAACTGGACGGAAACCGTGCGGCGCAACTTGAGTTGCAAGCCGCCAGGCAGCAACTGTCCACCGCGAGCGATCCCGACGCAGCCGCCGCACGCGTGCAGACGGCTGAGCGGTTCGTCAGCGAAGGCCAGGACAAACCCTTCCTCGCACTCAAGTTCGTCGATGAGCTGCACGGCCTGATTGTCGGTGCCTACGGCCTGGCATTCCACACGGACGATGGTGGCCGCACCTGGCAGTCGTTGATGGGCCGAATCGACAATCCGATGGGGGCTCATCTGTATGCCATTGCGCGGCAGGGCGAGCACTGGTTTGTCGCGGGCGAGCAGGGTTATCTGGCCCGTTCCGACGATGCCGGCCAGTCGTTCATGGCGCTCCAGAGCCCCTATGCCGGCAGCTTCTTTGCCCTGCAGATCCGCGACGACGGGACATTGCTGGCGGCGGGTCTGAAGGGCAACGCGTTTGTCTCCAACGACTTGGGCGAAAGCTTCCAGCCCGCACCGGTTGCACTGCCCGTTTCCTTCAGCGATGCCATTCGCACCGACGACGGCCAACTGCTGCTGGTCAATCAGAGCGGCGCGTTGTTTCGCACCAGTGGCCAGTCGGGTGCGTTTCTGAAGCCTTACGGCCAACCACTCGGCATACCGGTCGCCAGCGTGGTCGAGGCCGCGGACGGCAGTCTGGTGCTGGCGGGTTTCACCGGTTTGGCGCGGGTTTCGCCGCCCACCGCTATTGCTTCGGAGTGAGGTTATGACGCCATTCGACAACGCCACGGCCAGCCTGGCGAATTTTGATCCACGTTCGGGCTCGGTGGTGGAGCGCACGCTGTTCAATCATCGCCTGTGGGTGCTGCTGGTCTGTGTTCTGACCACCCTGGTGTTGGGTTATCAAGCGACGCGTATCGAGCTGAACGCCAGCTTCGAGAAGATGATTCCGACCCAACAGCCCTACATCGCCAATTACCTTGAGCACCAGCAACAGCTGAGCGGCCTGGGCAATGCCTTGCGCATTGTGGTGGCCAACCGGCATGGCGATATCTACGACGCCGAGTACCTGAAAACCCTGCAAGCCATGAGCGATAAGCTGTACCTGTTGCCCGGCGTAGACCGTGCGTACATGAAGTCCTTATGGACGCCGGCGACGCGCTGGGTGGCGGTGACTGAAGATGGCCTGGATGGCGGCCCGGTGATTCCCGATGACTACAGCGGCACCCCGGCCAACCTTGAAGCGTTGCGGCGAAATGTGCAGCGCTCCAACGAGCTGGGGCAACTGGTGGCGTATGACCAGACCTCAAGCATCATTTACGTGCCGCTGCTGGCCAACACGGCCGATGGCCAACCGCTGAACTATTCGACCCTCTCGGATCAACTGGAGGCGCTTCGCAATACCTATCAAAACGACAGGATCGACATTCACATCACCGGTTTTGCGAAAAAAGTCGGCGACCTGATCGCTGGTTTGAAACAGATTCTGTTGTTCTTTGCCGTGGCGATCGTGATTACCACGGCGGTGCTCTTTTGGTACACCCGCTGCCTGCGCAGCACCTTGCTGGTGGTGTTCTGTTCCCTGGTGGCGGTGGTCTGGCAGCTCGGTTTACTGCCATTGCTCAACTATCAACTGGACCCGTACTCGGTGCTGGTGCCGTTTTTGGTGTTCGCCATCGGCATGAGCCACGGCGCGCAAAAAATGAACGGCATCATGCAGGACATTGGCCGTGGCATGCATCGGGTGGTGGCGGCGCGCTTCACGTTCCGACGCTTGTTCCTGGCCGGGCTGACGGCGCTGCTGTGTGATGCCGTGGGGTTCGCGGTGCTGATGCTGATCAAGATCCAGGTCATACAAGACCTCGCGGTGATCGCCAGTATTGGCGTGGCGGTGCTGATCTTCACCAATCTGATCCTGCTTCCCGTGCTGCTTTCCTACATCGGCGTAACGCCCCGTGCAGCGCAACTGAGCCTCAAAAGCGAACAAACCGAACAGGCCGGCCAGCGTCGTCATGCCTTCTGGCGGTTCCTCGATCTGTTTACCCGGCGTCGTTGGGCCAGCGTGTGTATCGCCATCAGCCTGGCCCTGGCGGCCGTCGGCTTTGCGGTCAGCCTGCAACTGAAAATCGGCGATCTCGACGCCGGTGCGCCGGAGTTGCGCGCAGACTCGCGCTACAACCTGGATGATGCGTTCCTCACCCGTCATTACGGTGCCAGCAGCGATCTGTTTGCAGTGATGGTCAAAACCCCGGCCAGCAGCTGCGCGCGGTACGACATCCTGGCCAAGGTGGATGCTCTGGACTGGCAACTGCGCGCCTTGCCGGGCGTGGATTCGACCAACTCCCTGGCGCTGCTGAACCGGCGCATGCTGGTCGGCCTCAGCGAAGGCAACGCCAAGTGGTACGAGCTGCAGAACAACCAGGCGATGCTCAACATGATCACCGCCAGCGCGCCCCGTGGCTTGTACAACGAAGATTGCAGCCTGCTGACGCTGTACGCCTATCTCACCGACCACAAGGCCGAGACCCTGACACGTCTGGTCGAGCACGTTGAGCAGTTTGCCGCGGCCAACAACACCGATGAAGTCCAGTTCCTGCTGGCGGCGGGCAATGCCGGTATCGAGGCCGCCACCAACATCGTGGTCAAGCAAGCCAACCGCGAGATGCTGTTCTGGGTGTATGGCGCGGTGATCCTGCTGTGCCTGATCACCTTTCGCTCCTGGCGCGCCACGCTGTGTGCGGTGATTCCGCTGATGGTCACGTCGATTCTCTGCGAAGCGCTGATGGTCTGGCTGAACATTGGCGTGAAGGTCGCCACGCTGCCGGTCATCGCCCTGGGCGTGGGCATCGGTGTCGACTACGCGCTGTACGTGATGAGCATTCTGCTCGGTCATCTGCGCCAGGGTGCGAGCCTGTCTGAAGCCTATTACCGGGCGCTGGTATCGACCGGCAAGGTGGTGATGCTGACGGGCATCACCCTGGCCATTGGCGTGGCCACCTGGATTTTTTCACCGATCAAATTTCAGGCCGACATGGGCGTGCTGCTGGCCTTCATGTTTGTCTGGAACATGGTCGGTGCCCTGGTGTTGCTGCCGGCACTGGCGTACTTCCTGCTGCCGGCCCGCCGCTCGGCGGCCGGTGCCGTGGCACCCGTGAATGTGATCAATGTGTCAGAGCTTGCCAGTCCGGTGGCGGCTGACGTTCCTCACCTGTGCATCAAGGAGAGTTGCCATGTCCGTTGAGCCCGTTGTTGAAGGCACTGCCCAATTAGCCGGACGGCAAGCGGGGATGGCGCAATCGCTGTTGCTGCTGCTGGGAAGTTGCCTGCCGGTATTGGGCGCGGTATTGCTGGCGCCGGTGTTGCCGCGCATGCAGGCGCATTTCAGCGATGTCGCCGGCAGCGCCGTGCTGGTTCCGGTTGTGCTGACCTTGCCGGCGTTGGTGATCGCGCTGTTGGCGCCTTTTGCCGGGATGATCGCTGATCGCCTCGGTCGCAAGCCGCTGTTGCTGGCGAGCATGTGTCTGTACGTCCTCTGCGGGGTGCTGCCGCTGTGGCTTGATTCGCTTCAGGCCATCGTCCTTAGCCGGGCCGGGATCGGCCTGGCCGAGGCGGGCATCATGACCTGCTGCACCACGCTGATGGGCGACTATTACAGCGGTCGCAGGCGTGAACGGTTGTTCGCCTTGCAGATGGTCGCGACGTCGCTGTCCGCTGCGGTGTTTATCGCGGTAGGTGGCTTTCTCGGCCAGAACGACTGGCGCACGCCTTTTGCGTTGTATGCAGTGGGTCTGATCTTCCTGCCACTGATGGCCTGGCAGCTTTGGGAACCCCAGGCCCGCGCGGCGGCTGCGCAACCGGTGCCGCCCTTGGCGCCCGGAGCATTTCCTTGGCGCGCGCTCACACCCCTGTACGCATTGGCGCTGCTGGCGGGTTTGAGTCTGTTCATCGTGCCGGTGCAGGCCGGTTATCTCCTCAACTTGTTGCGCGTGGATGCTCCGCAGCAAATCGGTATGACCATGGGCGCCAATCAGCTGGGCGTGCTTGTCGGTGCGCTGGGCTTCCGTTTGTTCAGCGGCCTGCGTAGGCCACACGTGCTGTTGATTGCCTATGCGCTGGCGGGGGTTGGCGGCTTGTTGATGTCCGACGCCTTGAGCCATGTGCAAGTGGTGGTTGCCGTGCTGATCAATGGCCTGGGCATCGGCTTGATGCTGCCCACGTTGATCACCTGGATCATGGCGCAAGTCAATTTCCACCAGCGCGGAAGGGCTTCGGGTTGCTTCACCGCCGCCATCTTCGCCGGTGAATTCATCAGCCCGCTGGTCGTGCTGGGCATCACCCAGGGCGTTGCCATGGCGCTGCCGCATGCGTTGGCAATCGTCGGCGGGCTGCAATTGCTGGTGGCGGTGTTTTGTCTGGCGGTGCCCAGGCTCGGTGGACGGTTGGTCGATGCCAACGTTGTGGTCGGTGGCACCCCCACCGGCAATGGAAACTGAACGAGGATTTTTCATGCAAGCGCTTCCTGAATTCAAACGCGTGGTCACCGGCCACAACGCACAAGGCCAGGCGATCGTCGCCAGCAACGGGCCGACGCCGAATGTGTTCCCTCTGTTGGCCGTGCCCGGCACGGTCTTTCATGAGCTGTGGAACAGCAGCACCAGCCCGGCTGTGCTGGATAACGCCAGTGATCCCGGCAGCAAACCCTTGCAACTGAGCCCCGGACCGCAGGGCAGCGTGATTCGTGTGGTGGACATTCCACCGGACAGCGTGCAGAACCAGGTCAGCGATGAAAGTGCCGCGGCAGTGTTTGCTGAAATCGGTGAATCCCACGCCGGTACGGGCCAGGCCAACGCCCGGCACAAACTGATGCACCGCACCGAAACCCTCGACTACGGGATCGTCACCGAGGGCGAAGTGTGGCTGGTGCTGGATGAGGAGGAAGTGCACCTCAAACGCGGTGACGTGGTGGTGCAACGCGGCACCAACCATGCCTGGAGCAATCGCACCGAGGCCATGGCGCGCATGGTCTTCATTCTTCTTGACGGGCGCTTCGCCCCTGAGCTGGGCACTGATCGGGGAGCCAAGGCATGAAACTCGCCACTCTGAAAAACGGCAGCCGTGATGGCCGGCTGGTGATCGTCTCGCGGGACCTGAAGTGGGCGCTGGACGCCAGCCCGGTCGCGCTGACCTTGCAACAGGCCATTGAAAACTGGGACAGCGCCGAGCCGCGCTTGCAGGCACTGGCTGCCCGGCTGAATGCGCAGGAGGCACAAGAGGCGTTTACCTTTGACCCGGCCCAGGCGATGGCGCCGTTGCCGCGTGCCTATCAGTGGTGCGATGGCTCGGCATTCCTCAGCCATGGTGCGCTGATGCAAAAGGCTTTCAACCTTGACCCCATCGAAGGTGCCGAGCACACACCGCTGATGTACCAGGGCGCGGGTGATGATTTCATCGGTGCAAACGACGATATCCCGCTGCCCAGCGAAAGCCAGGGCATCGACTTCGAAGGTGAGTATGGGGTGTTGGTCGATGACGTGCCCATGGGCTGTACAGCCGGGCAGGCGCTTCAACACATCAAGCTGATTCTGCAAGTCAACGATGTGAGTCTGCGGGCCCTGGCCCCACGGGAAATGACCACCGGATTTGGCTTTCTGCAAGCCAAGCCCTCATCCAGCTTCGCCCCGCTGGCCATTACACCGGACGAACTGGGCGATGCCTGGCGCGACGGTCGCGTGCATTTGCCCTTGCAGGTGCATTGGAACGGCGAGTGGTTCGGTCATCCCCATGGCGGGCAGATGACCTTCGGTTTTGGCCAGTTGATTGCCCATGCCGCGCTGACCCGCCGGTTGCGCGCCGGCACGCTGATTGGCTCGGGTACGGTCTCGAACGCCGAACGCGAGGCCGGATCGGCCTGCATTGCCGAGCGTCGCGCTATCGAGATGATCGAGCATGGCGTCGCCAAAACCGGCTACATGCGTTTTGGTGACCGTGTGCACATGGAGGTGCTGGGTAACGACGGGCAGTCGTTGTTTGGTGCAATCAATCAACGTGTCGTCAAGGCCGGGTGCTAAGGAGCGGCCTATGCGTGTGTTGATTACCGGTGCCAACGGTTTTGTCGGGCGCGAATTGGTGCGCTGCCTGCTGGCGCGGGGCCGCCTGCGTGGTCAGGTCATCGACTCGTTGTTATTGCTCGATACCGAACTGCAAGGCGTGCCCCAGGATCCGCGTTTACGCCGACATTGCGGCAGCATTACCGATGCGGCCTTGATCCGCCGCGTTCTGGCCGATGGCATCGATGTCGTGTTCCACCTGGTGAGCATTGCCGGTGGCGCGGCGGAGGAGCACTACGAACTGGGTTACCAGGTCAATCTGCTGGCCAGCCTGGAGTTACTCAACCAGCTGCGCAACAAAACGCTGCCGCCGGTGCTGGTGTACGCCAGCAGCGTGGCGGTGTACGGCGGCGATTTGCCGACGAAAATGACCGAACACGCCGAGCTGCGCCCGGAACTGTCCTATGGCACGCACAAAGCCATGGTCGAGCGTGCGGTGATCGACCTCGGCCGGCGCGCGGAAGTGGACGGCCGCGTGTTGCGTCTGCCGGGCATCGTTGCGCGCCCACGTGAACCCAATGGCTTGCGCTCGGCCTTCATGAGCGACTTGTTGCGTTCATTTGCCGAGGGCGAGGCTTATCGTTGCCCGGTTTCGGAGCAGGCAACGGCCTGGTGGATGTCGGCACGCTGCTGTGTGAACAACCTGATTCATGCCGCCGAACTCAATGGCGTCGAGCCTGGATCGCAGCGTGTCTGGCAGTTGCCGGTGCTGCATCTGTCCATTGCCCAGGTGGTCGATGCATTGGCGGCGAGTTATGGGCAGGAGCGCCGCAGCCTTGTCAGCTATGCCCCGGACGCCCACCTGGAAGCGCTCTTCGGGCGTCTGCCACCCCTGAAAACCCCGCTGGCGCGCGCTGCCGGCTTCAGCCATGACGGCAATGCCGCAGCGCTGATCCGCAACGCTCTGAATCCCGCCACCCCACGACACTTGTCGCTCACTGGAGACAGCCTGTATGTCGCAACCAACCCAGACTAAACGTCGCCTGGTGGATCTTTCGGTCACCCTGGACAACAACCCCTACACGGACCCACCACCGCTGTTGCCGAAGATCGATTACATGGACCACCAGCAGGGATGGCCGGAAATGGCTGCCATGTTCCCCGGCTTGCAACTGGAACAGATGCCGGGCAAGGAGTCGTGGGCGGCCGAGCGATTGCAGATCACCACCCACAGCGGGACGCACATGGACGCGCCCTGGCATTACGCCTCGACTACCGATGGCGGGCAGCCTGCGTTTGGCATTGACGAGTTGCCGCTGGATTGGTGCCTGCAACCGGGGGTGAAGCTGGACTTTCGGCATTTGCCGGACGGGCATGTGGTGACGGCCGATGAGATCGAAGCCGAACTGGCGCGCATTGATCATGTCTTGCAGCCGCTGGAGATCGTGCTGATCAACACCCGTGCCGGCGCCCTGTTTGGTCAGCCGGGCTATCTGGATGCCGGCGTCGGTATTGGCCGGCAAGCCACCCTGTATCTGTTGGAACGCGGTGTGCGGGTCGTGGGCACCGATGCCTGGAGCTGGGACGCGCCGTTCAAATACACCCGCGAACGTTTTGCCGCTGACGGTGATGCCTCGATCATTTGGGAAGGGCACAAGGCCGGGCGCGATATCGGTTATGGGCAAATGGAAAAACTCGCCAACCTCGACGTGTTGCCGGCGAGCGGATTCCTGGTGTCCTGCTTCCCTTACAAAATCAAGCATGCGTCGGCAGGTTTTGTTCGCGCGGTGGCGATATTCGAAGCGTAAGCGCTGCGCTGGGCAAGTAACGAAATCAACGCTCCTCGATGAACACAATAAGAGAGAAAACATGCCTCGTTTGCGTATGCCTTTAACCTTGCTGATGGGGGCGCTGGCACTGAGCAGTAGCCTGGCCATGGCGGCGAGTGCCGATCCGGCGCAGCCCAATATTCTTCTGATTGTCGCCGACGATCTGGGCTATTCAGACCTGGGCAGTTATGGCGGTGAAATCAGCACGCCAACTCTGGATGGACTGGCCCGTGAAGGCATGCAGTTCACCAGCATGTACGCTGCACCCACCTGTTCGATCACGCGATCGATGCTGATGTCCGGCACCGACAATCACCTCGCCGGGCTTGGCACCATGGCCGAAGCCTTGCAGCCCTTTCAGAGGGACAAACCTGGTTATGAGGGCTACCTGAATCGACGTTCCTACTCGATTGCCCAGTTGTTGAAAGAGGGCGGTTACAACACGCTCATGGTGGGTAAATGGCACTTGGGGCTGGAACCTGATCAAGGACCGGATCAGCGTGGATTCGAGCAGTCGTTCACGCTGCTCGAAGGCGGCGCCGCACACTTCAAGCCTTCGAGTGTCGAGCCGACAATACTCGAGCAAGTGCATTACCGTGAGAACGGCAAGGCCGTGGAGTTACCGGACGATTTCTACTCCACGGATTTTTATACCGACAAGCTGATCAGCTACCTGCAAAACAGCAAGAAGGACGGCAAGCCGTTTTTTGCCTATGCCGCCTACACCGCTCCGCACTGGCCCCTGCAAGCCCCCGCGGAATACCTGGATAAGTACAAAGGGCGATTCGATCAGGGCTATGACAGCGTGCGCCTGGCGCGCATCGAACGGATGAAAAGCCATGGCCTCATGGCCAGCGACGCCCGGCCGGCCAACCCGCTCCCGGTCAATCCAAAACTGCCGGGCTGGCAGCAGTTGAGCCCGGAACAACAACGTGTCGAGGCGCGGAAGATGGAGATCTACGCCGCCATGGTCGATAACCTCGACCATAACATCGGCCGGTTGCTGGATTACCTGCGCAAGAGCGGCCAGTACGACAACACCCTGATCGTGTTCATGTCGGACAACGGCGCGGCAGGGGAGAACCACGCCCGGTTCTATCCGCCTGGGGCGAGCACCGACAATAGTTATGCCAACCTCGGTCGCAAGGGTTCACAGATCGACTATGGCTTGCGCTGGGCCGAGGTCAGCGCGGCACCGTTCCACTTGTTCAAAGGCACTACCGCAGAAGGCGGCATCAGCGTGCCGGCGATCATTCAGATGCCCAAGGCACAGCGTCGCCAGGGACTGGAGCGCGGTGTCGCGAGGGTCGATGACCTGGCGCCAACCTTCCTCGACCTGGCGGGTATACCCGTGCCGAGCGAGGCGCCATCCAACACGAGTAAACACCCTATCACCGGTCAATCCATGCTGCCGATGCTCGCTGGAAATGGCAGCCCGCACCGTAACGACAGCCTGGCCGGGGAGCTGTTCGGCAATGCCTATTATCGCGAGGGCAACCTCAAGCTGCTGGGCATGCGCCCCCAGGCCGGCTTTGGTGACAACGCGCAGCCGCTGCAGTGGCAATTGTTCGATGTGGCGCAGGACCGGGGCGAAACCACTGACCTGGCCACCAGCCAGCCGGAAACGGTGCAGCGGCTCAAAGCCGCCTGGTTGAAATATGCCGGGCAGGTAGGTGTCGTGTTTGCGCCGCATTAGGACATCGGCGGGTCAGGCGAAATGTATCCATGACAATTTTTTGAATGCCTTGGTAGCCGGGTTTTAGGATGGTGTCACACAACGTCTCCACCTGCCCGAGGCTTCCCATGCACATCGCCATCCTGACTTTCGACGGTTTCAACGAACTCGACTCGCTGATCGCGCTCGGTATCCTCAACCGGGTGCAGCGGCCGGGTTGGCGGGTATCCATTGCCAGTCCCACGCAGCAAGTGCGGTCGATGAATGGCCTGTTGATCGAGGCGCAGGCGACGCTGGAGGACGCCTGCGATGCGGACGCGGTATTGGTGGGCAGCGGGAGAAAGACCCGGGACGTTGTCGCTGACGCCGCGTTGATGTCCCGGCTTGCACTCGACCCGACCCGGCAGCTGCTCGGTGCTCAGTGCTCGGGCACGCTTGTCATGGCCAGGCTGGGGCTGCTGAACGATGTTCCGGCCTGCACCGACCTGACCACCAGACCGTGGGTCGAGGAGGCGGGTGTGGCAGTGCTCAATCAGCCGTTCGTGGCCAAGGGGAATGTTGCCACCGCTGGCGGCTGCCTGTCGTCGCAATACCTGGCCGCCTGGTTCATTGCCCGTCTGGAGGGCGTCGAGGCTGCACGCAGCGCGATTCATTACGTCGCCCCGGTGGGCGAGAAGGACGACTACGTGACGCGCGCGATGGCGAATATTTCACGATTTCTGTAGGGCTCCATCGCGAGTGCGGCCTTGTCTGGATGGCGAACGCTAAAATCCGCGTTGCCTTCGTGAAATTAACGGTGTATTTTTTCATGAAATTATAAGAAATAAATTTCATGAGGCCCGTATGTTTCAGCAGTCCACCCAGCATGTCGCCAGTTTTTACGCCCACAGTTGTGCCGATCGCCTGACCTCCCGGCCGGCGCTGAGGGGCGACCATGACACCGATGTGGTGATCATCGGCGCTGGCTTCAGTGGTCTGCACACCGCGCTGCGTCTGGCTTTGGCCGGCAAACGGGTGACGCTGCTGGAAGCCAGTCGGGTGGCCTGGGCGGCTTCGGGGCGCAACGGCGGGCAGGCGATTCTCGGCTGGTCATGTGACATGCCGCCGCTGGAGGCCGCGCTGGGTTATGAACGTGCCCGCCGGCTGTGGGACGGCATGCGTTGGGCCGCCACGGAGTTGCGTGAACTGCCGGGGCGTCACGGCTTCGACTGCGATTATCGATCCGGCCATCTATGGACTTCGGTCATGCCGCGCCGGGTCAGCCTGTTGACCGAATGGCAACACGAAGCCAGTCACAAGTGGGGCCACGACGGCCTGCAGTTCATCCCCCGCGAGCAGTTGCCCGATTGGGTGGCCAGCGATCGCTATCAGGCCGGTCTCTTTGATCCCGAAGGCGCTCACCTCAACCCGCTGAAACTGGCGCTGGGCCTGGCCGCCGCCATCGAGCGCGCGGGTGGGCGCATCCATGAACAGAGCAAGGCGTTGAGTTATCGGGAAGAGGGCGCTGGGTTCCGGGTCCAGACCGAGCGTGGTTCGGTCCGGGCCGATGTGCTGGTCCTGGCGTGCAACGCTTATCTGGATCGCCTCGACCCGAAACTGGCCAGTTGTGTGTTGCCGGTCGGGACTTATCAGGTCGCCACCGCCCCCCTGACGCCCGAGCAGGCCACGGCGCTGCTGCCGACCAATGCCTGCGTCACCGATAACCAGTTCGTCCTTGATTACTTCCGGCGCACCCCGGACAACCGCTTGCTGTTTGGCGGCGGCTGCACCTATCTGGGCGGCATGCCGAAGGACATCGCCGCGGCCACCCGGCCGTTCCTGGAGCGCGTGTTTCCTCAGCTCAAAGGGGTCAAGGTGGACTTCGCCTGGGGCGGCCACATCGACCTCACCCTGAACCGCACACCGGATGTCGGCCGTCAGGGCAATCGCTACTGGCTACAGGGTTACTCGGGCCACGGCGTGCTGCCGACCCTGGCGGCGGCGCGCGCGGTGTCGGATGCAATTCTCGGCCAGACGGATGAGTTGGCGTTGTATCAAGGCTTGAGTAATGGCAGTTTCCCCGGCGGCAAGTACCTGGCCGCGCCGCTGGAAGCGATCGGCAAAGCCTGGTATCGACTGCGCGACAGCATTTGATGAGTCATTCAGCGGAATCCCGGTCATGAACAAGCAAGAAGAAATCGCCGCGTTGGCGATCCTTATTCACGATTTGCGCAAGCACAAGAAGTTCACCTTGAAGGAACTGGCGGACCGGATCGGTCGTTCGGTGGGTTTTTTGTCCCAGGTCGAGCGTGGCTTATCCCGGCCAACGGTGGCCGATCTGACGGCGATCAGTGAAACCCTGGGCGTGCCGACCACCTATTTCTACAGTTTGCCCAAACCCAAGGTCCTGCCCTGGGTAACCCGGCCTGACGAGCGCCGCACCTTGTATTACGCCAACGGGATTACCGACATCCTGGTCTCGCCGAAGATGCGCTCGTCGTTCTCGATGCTCGAAAGTCATCTGGAAGCCGGCGCCAGTAGTGGCGACCGGCACCTGACCGACAGCTCGGAGCAGGGCGGCTACGTGCTCGAAGGCGAGTTGACGTTATGGCTGGGCGACGACGAGCCGGTCACCTTGCGCGCCGGCGACAGTTTTCAATTCGACAGTCACACCCGTTGCCGTTACGGCAACCTGACCGAGCAGCCCGCGCGCGTGCTCTGGGTCTACACCTGACAATAACCAAGGAACAACCACGATGGATGCTGCCTGCTCTGATTTGCTCGCCGAAGTGCGTGCCTTTCGCCAACGCTACCCCGAGGTGCGGTATGTCGACCTGATTTCCCTGGACATTCCGGGGCACTTTTACGGCAAGCGTTATCCCGTAGAGATGCTGGAAAAAGTCGCGGCCGGCAGCGTCCTCAAGCTGCCGCAAAACTGCGTGTTGCTGGGCGTGCAGGGCGGGTTGTTCAAGATCGGTGACTACTGCTTCAACGACGGTGACCCGGACGCGTTGCGGCGGCTGGTGCCTGGCACGCTTAAACCCGTGACCTGGGAAGCGCAGCCGCTGGGGCAGATGCTGATTACTTCCGA
This sequence comes from Pseudomonas moorei, assembly GCF_008801475.1. GTDB lineage: Bacteria > Pseudomonadota > Gammaproteobacteria > Pseudomonadales > Pseudomonadaceae > Aquipseudomonas > Aquipseudomonas moorei. The sequence goes on from NZ_VZPP01000007.1 coordinate 323,481, forward strand.
CGGCACCGAAAAGCCGATCGTCTTCGAGCCGCGCGAGGTGCTGGCACAAGTGCTGGACCGGCTGGCGCGCAAAGGCATTCATCCGGTGGTGGCGTTCGAACTGGAGTTTTACCTGTTCGATAAAAAACTGCGTGACGGCTTGCCGCAGTTCCCCCGCGATGACTTGACTGACGATGCCGACGATCAACCGAACATGCACATCGAGCGCCTGTCGCGCTTTGCGCCGGTGCTGGATGAAATGGTCGAGGCGACGCGAGCCCAGGGCATCGATGCCACAGTGATAACGGCGGAACTGGGACCGGGTCAGTTCGAGATCAATTTCGGCCATCTCGACGACGGTCTGCGTGCGGCCGACTGGGCTGCTCTGTTCTGCCGCAGCACCCGTGGCGTCGCGCTCAAGCACGGCTACCGCGCCAGCTTCATGGCCAAGCCTTACTTGCAGCACCCGGGCAGTGGCATGCATGTGCATGTCAGCCTGTACGATGACGAGGGTAAAAACCTGCTGGCCGCCAACCAGCAGCAACCCCTGCGCCATGCCGTGGCCGGTTGCCTGGAATTGCTGCCGCACAGCATGCCGATCTTCGCGCCGAACCAGAACGCCTATCGCCGTCTGGGCGGCACGACAAACGTGGCCACCCATGCGAGCTGGGGCTTTGAAGATCGCGATGCGTGCCTGCGCATTCCCGAGTCGGACGCGAAAAACCTGCGCATCGAATATCGCCTGGCCGGTGCCGATGCCAACCCTTATCTGGTGTTGGCGGCGATTCTGGTAGGGCTCGAACATGGCCTGCAAGCCGGCAAGGAGCCGATTCCGCCACTCAACGAAGACCGCAACAGCGGCATCGACTTCCCGCTGGAAATGCTCGAAGCCGTGCGCGCGATGCAGCATCAACCGCAACTGCGCGAAGGCCTGGGGGCGGAATTCGTGGATGTGTATTGCGAGAACAAACGTCAGGATCATCTGGCGTTCATGCAGGAAATCAGCGCCCGGGAATATCGCTGGTATCTGTGAGGCCAGACGGCCCTCGATCTGCCCGGTGCGTTCGCTTCGGCGGCCGGGCAGGCGGGGTTAAACCGGCAGTGCCACCGGCGATCATGCCCGTGACGCAGTGTGTGAACAGGTCTGCCAATTGCTGCTCACTGACGTCGACCTCGATCCACAGTGACTGGCCGTACAGCAGGCCCATCACCGCGTGGGTGATCAGGCCGGCCTCTTGCTCGTGATGGCCGCGGTCCTTGTATTCGTCGGCGATGATCGTGCGCAACAGGGCGCGGTAAGCGTCTTTCAACTGGTTGGCCTGGCGCTGGTGTTCTTCGTCGAGATTGACGAACTCACGGGTGACCAGCACCAGCCGCTGCTTCTCTCGCCGATTGAACGCGACGAAGGCCTGGACGAAACGGCGCAGGCGTTCCCGTGGAGTCTTCGCGCCTCTCATCCGGCGCTTGGTGTCGAGCAACAAATCCGACAGTGCCGTCTCAATGAGTTCGAACAGCAAGCATTGTTTGTTTTCGATGTGGTGGTACAGCGACCCGGCGTGCAGCCCCAGGTAGCTCGCCAGGTCGCGCAGGCCGATGGCCTGAAAACCGTGGCGGGCAAACAGTTCGATGGCGGCGTCCAGCAGTCGGTCGCGGGCACGGGTGGCGGGAGGCGAGGAGGCAATGGCGAGCATGGGAAACCCGGGCGCTGTGTGGTGAAAGGGGGCAGTGGCGGCCCGCTCGGGCCGCCCTGCGGTGACGGTGGATCAAACCGGGCTGGCGTCTTGCGGAAGAATCAGTTGCGCGGGAACCCGATGCAACGAGTGACGTGCCGCCAGGTAGTAAATCAGCGCCGGCACGGTCAGTCCGATCAGCCATGAAATATCGGTACCGCCCAAGGGTTCAACCAGAGGCCCGGTGTAAAAGCTGGTGGCGATGAACGGCAACTGGATCACCACGCCGAGGGCATACACCGCGATGCCCGTGACGTTCCAGCGTCCATAGCGGCCATCCGGGTCGCTGAGGGCGGGGATGTCGTAGCGTTCCTTGGTGACCAGGTAGTAGTCCACCAGGTTGATGGCGCTCCAGGGGGTGAAAAACGCCAGCAGGAACAGAATGAAAGCCGAGAAATCGTGCAGGAAGGAATGCCTGCCCAGCAATGCCAGGGCCGTGGCAAACCCGACCATGACCAGGATGTAGATCAGGCGTACGGTCCTGGAGATGTCCCGGTTGCCGCGAAAGCCGCTGATGATGGTGGCCAGCGACATGAAGCTGCCGTAGGCATTGAGGGTGGTAATGGTCACCTTGCCAAACACGATGCTGAAAAACAGCAGTGAAGCGACAACGCCGCTGGCGCCCATGCCAACGATGTAGGCCACCTCGTGACCGGCAAACTGGTCGCCCGCCAGGGCGGCTACGAACACGCCGAAGACCATGGAAATCTGCGTGCCGATGACAGAGCCCAAGCCCACGGCAAGGAAGGTTTTCCAGGCTGAGGTGGTTCTCGGCAGGTAGCGCGAGTAGTCGGCGACATAGGGACCGAAGGCGATCTGCCAGGAAGCCGAGAGTGAGATCGCCAGCAGAAAGCTGCTGAGGGAAAAATGCCGATTGCCGAGCAGCTCGCCGATGTCATGCACCGACAGCAGGCGGTAGAACAGATAGAAGAACGACACCACGCCGATCAGGCTCGACAAGCGGCCGATCAAGTGGATGGTGCGGTAGCCCAGCACCGTCAGTACGACGATCATCGCGGCGAAAATCAGGATGCCGGAGGCGTCGCTGACATTGATCAACTGGCTGATCGCCTGACCCGCCAGCACCGAGCCACTGGCGGAAAAGCCCACGTACATCAGGCACACCAGAACGATCGGTATGACAGCGCCATAGACGCCAAATTGCACGCGACTGGAGATCATCTGGGGTAGGCCCAGTTGCGGGCCCTGGGCGGCATGCAGTGCCATGATCGCGCCGCCCAGCAATTGCCCGAGCAACAGGCCGACCAGGGACCAGAACACATCGCCGCCGAGCACGACAGCCAGGGCCCCGGTGACAATCGCGGTCACTTGCAGGTTGGCGCCGAACCAGAGGGTGAATTGACTGAGCAGTCGGCCGTGGCGCTCCGACTCGGGTATGTAATCGATGGATCGCCGTTCTATATACGTCTTGCGCTGCGCACTTTCTTTGGAGGCGGACATGGCGGTTCCTCTCGGGTGTCGTTCGATACGACAGCCTTCTCGTGGTTGAAATACTCAGGAGGAGGGCCTGCAGGACAGGCCCGGTTGTTTCGCTCGGTTAGCGTTGGGCGTCGAGCAGACTTCGCGAAATGATGATTTTCTGCACTTCGGATGTGCCTTCGAAAATGCGCAGGATCCGCGCGTCACGCACATAGCGCTCCAGCGGCAGATCACGAATGTAGCCATAGCCGCCATGCAGCTGCAGCGCGGCGTCGGTGACGAAACCGGCACACTCGGCGGCGACCAGTTTGGCGGTCGCCGAATCGAGGCTGAAGCGTTCACCGCTGTCGCGCCGGGCGGCCGCTTTCCAGGTGAGCATGCGCGCACTTTCCAGCTGCGCGTACATGTCGGCCAGGCGCCATTGGGTGCCTTGATAGGCCGCCAGCGGTTTGGGCCCGATCTGCCGTTCGCGGACCCAGTTCAGGCTCGCTTGCAGGGCCGCATTGGCAATACCCAACGACATCGCGGCGACTTCCACGCGACCCCGGTCCAGCACGGCCATGGCGGTGTTGAAGCCGGCACCTTCGACGCCCAGCAGCGCCGAATCGGGTAGCCAGCAGTCCAGGGCCAGTTCATAGATCGTGCTGCCGCGCAGCCCCATGGTTTTTTCCGGGCTGGAGAAACTGATCCCTTCGGTGCCCTTGGCAATCATGAAGGCGCTAATGCCCTTGTGGCCGGCCTCGGCATCGGTCTTGGCATAGAGCACGATAAAATCGGCCTCGCGGGCGTTGGTGATGTAGTGCTTGCTGCCGCGCACCCGCCAGCCGCCGTCTTCGCGTTGGGCACGGCAACGCATGTCGGCCGGGTTGGAACCGGCCGCCGGCTCTGTCAGGGCAAAGGCGCCGAGTAATTCGCCGCTGGCGGCCCGGGGCAGCCACTGCTGTTTCTGTGCTTCGGTGCCGCCGAGCAGAATCGAGTCGGTCGCCAGGAAGTGCGCGGTCAATGCCGATGCCGTGGAGGCACAGGCACCCGCGACGGCTTCCACCACGCGGCTCATGGCCAAACTGCCAATGCCCAGGCCTCCGTACTCCTCTGGCAGGTTGATGCCCATGCCACCCAGCTCGGCCAGTGCCTTGAGGCTCTCGGCGCAGAAGGTTTCGCTTTCGTCGTAATGTTGGGCGAGTGGCTGGATCACCTCGCGAGCCACTTTTTCGGCGGTTTCGATGACGGCCAGTTCGACCTGATCCAATTCAAAGTTCATGGGAAAGCTCCTGTTTGTTCAGTCCAAATGCCTGGTTGTCGGCGCCCAGATGGGGCGCGTGGGTGACGGCATGGGGTTTGTGACCGTTGAAGAAAACCGGTTGCGGCACCAGCGGCTGTGCAGAGCCCTGTGGGTGCACCAGCAGTTGACGCACTTGCGCCTGTTCGCTGGCGGCCGCCTGGGCGAGGTTCCATACCGGCGAGGACGGCACGCCTGCGTCGAGCAGGATGTCGCAGACCTGATCGACGCTCAGCTGGCGGGTCCAGGCTTCGATTTCGGCGCGTAGCAGCGGCTCGTTGAGGGTGCGTTGCGGGTCATCGGCAAAGCGTGGGTCGGTGCCCAGCCCGGGTTTACCCAGGCAGTCGCACAGGCGCTGGAACAGCTTGTTGCTGGCCACGGCAATCACCACCTGGCCATCGGCGGCGCGGTAGGTATCGAAGGGCGTCGAGACCGGATGGCGGTTGCCGACCAGGCCAGGTGCCACGCCATGGGCGAAGAGGTTGGACAGGCCGGTCATTTGCAGGCTGAACAGCACATCGAACATGGCGACGTCGATGTATTGCGCGCCGGGTGCATGCCGCTCCCGGGCGAACAGCGCGCTGCTGATGGCCCACGCGGCATACACCCCGGCGCACAGATCGCCGATGGCTTCACCGCTACGGGTGGGGCCGGTCTCGGCGAAACCGGTGACGCTCATCAGCCCCGACATCGCCTGGGCGACGATGTCATAGGCTGGATTGCCCGACAGCGGGCCGTGCTGGCCAAAGCCGGAAATGCTCGCGTAGATCAGTTGGGGGTTGTATTGCTTGAGGGTGTCGAAATCGATGCCCAGGCGCTGGGTCACGCCGGGACGAAAATTTTCCACGACAACGTCGGCGTCGCGTACCAGCTCGTACAGCCGGGCGCGATCCGCGGTGGACTTGAAGTCCATCTCGACGCTGCGTTTGCCGCGATTGATCAGGCCGAAATAGACGCTCTCGCCATCCTTGAACGGGCCCAGGTGGCGACTGTCGTCACCGTGCCCCGGGACTTCGAATTTGATGACGTCGGCGCCCAGGTCCGCGAGCATGGCGGTGCAATGCGGACCGGCCAGCACGCGGCTCAGGTCGAGCACGCGCACGCCCTGAAGTTGTTGGGTAAACGGGATGCTGCTCATGGCAGGTTCCTCGATGAAGGACGGCTGTTTTTTTGTAGGAGCGAGCCCGCTCGCGATGGTGTGTCATTCACCGCTGTGTCGACTGACACGCCATCGCGAGCAGGCTCGCTCCCACATAAAGCGGTTTTGCGTTATTGACCGGTGATCATCGGCAGGTTCAGGCCCTGTTCCTTGGCGCAGTCGATGGCGATCTGGTAACCGGCATCGGCGTGACGCATGACACCGGTGGCCGGGTCGTTGTGCAGCACGCGGGCGATACGCTCGGCCGCTTCGTCGGTACCGTCGCAGACAATCACCATGCCCGAGTGCTGGGAGAAGCCCATGCCGACGCCGCCGCCGTGGTGCAGGGACACCCAGGTCGCGCCGCTTGCGGTGTTGAGCAGGGCGTTGAGCAGTGGCCAGTCGGACACGGCGTCGGAGCCGTCCTGCATCGATTCGGTTTCGCGGTTCGGGCTGGCCACCGAACCGGAGTCCAGGTGGTCGCGACCGATGACGATTGGCGCGGACAATTCACCGCTGCGCACCATTTCGTTGAACGCCAGGCCCAACTTGGCGCGCAGGCCCAGGCCGACCCAGCAGATACGGGCCGGCAGACCCTGGAAGCTGATGCGCTCGCGCGCCATGTCCAGCCAGTTGTGCAGGTGCGCGTCGTCCGGGATCAGTTCCTTGACCTTGGCGTCGGTCTTGTAGATGTCTTGCGGGTCGCCCGACAGGGCCGCCCAACGGAACGGGCCGATGCCACGGCAGAACAGCGGACGGATGTAGGCCGGCACGAAGCCCGGGAAATCGAACGCGTTTTCCACGCCTTCTTCCTGGGCCATCTGACGGATGTTGTTGCCGTAGTCGAAGGTCGGGATGCCTTGCTTCTGGAAGTCGAGCATGGCTTTGACGTGCACGGCCATCGACTGCTTGGCGGCTTTGATCACGGCGGCAGGTTCGGTCTTGGCGCGGGCGCGGTATTGCTCCCAGGTCCAGCCGGCTGGCAGGTAACCGTTCAGTGGATCGTGGGCGCTGGTCTGGTCGGTGACCATGTCCGGGCGCACACCGCGACGGACCAGTTCCGGGAGGATTTCAGCCGCGTTGCCCAGCAGCGCGACGGAGATCGCCTTGCCTTCGGCGGTGTACTTGGCGATACGGGCCAGTGCGTCGTCGAGGTCTTTGGCTTGCTCGTCGACGTAGCGGCTTTTCAGGCGGAAATCGATGCTCACCTGCTGGCATTCGATGTTCAGCGAGCAGGCACCGGCCAGGGTGGCGGCCAGAGGCTGGGCGCCGCCCATGCCACCGAGGCCGGCGGTCAGGACCCACTTGCCTTTGAGGTTGTCGTTGTAGTGCTGGCGACCGGCTTCGACGAAGGTTTCGTAGGTGCCCTGGACGATGCCCTGGCTGCCGATGTAGATCCAGCTGCCGGCGGTCATCTGGCCGTACATGGCCAGGCCTTTGGCGTCCAGTTCGTTGAAGTGTTCCCAGTTCGCCCAGTGCGGCACCAGGTTGGAGTTGGCGATCAGTACGCGCGGGGCGTTGGTGTGGGTCTTGAACACGCCGACCGGCTTGCCGGATTGCACCAGCAGGGTCTCGTCGTCGTTCAGGTTGGTCAGGCTTTCGACGATCTTGTCGTAGCACTCCCAGTTACGCGCCGCACGACCGATGCCACCGTAAACCACCAGTTCTTTCGGGTTCTCGGCCACTTCCGGGTCGAGGTTGTTCATCAGCATGCGCAGCGGCGCTTCGGTCAGCCAGCTTCTGGCGGTCAGCTGGTTACCGCGGGCAGCGCGGATTACGACGTCACGCAGGCGAGTGGTTTTGGCAGTCATGGTCATCTCCTCATTCAATGGTCAGCGGGCTGGCGCTAGCGTTACCGCATGTACATATACGCTTATACCAACCTGTATGTACAAGTGAATGCAAGTGAGGGGCCAAAATCTGGTTTTTTGGAATGGGTAAAAACCAAAAAATCAATAAAAATGTTTTAAATCAAATAGTTAAATAAATGATAAAAATATCGATCGCAGAGAGATGGCTGCAAATTCTGTTGCAACATTGCGATTGTTACGTGAAGGGTGTGCGCGTTTTGTAACACTTTTGTGCGCGTTTTGAGGGGAGGTGTCACCCTTTTGCCGATCGGTGCGGCAGTGGTAACAGCTTCAGGGGAAGTTTGTGCAGGCGGGGGCGTCGAGCGACCGGCGGGGGCCGCTCGAACGGTGATTCAGTTGCCGAATTTGCCTTCCAGGCGATAACGCGAACCCGGATAGACCAGGCGAGCACAACCGACCTGACCTTTTGCCGCCCATGTACGACGGCGGATCAACAGGCAAGGCTCATAGCGTTTGATCTGCAGCAGTTTGCACTCGGCGGCTTTGGCGTGGATCGACTCGACGACATGCTCGCCTTCGGTCAGTGGTGCCAACTGGATCAGATAGGCGTACGGCGTGACCTTGCTGAAGTCCTGCTGCAAATAGGCGGGGGCCACTTCGGCATTGACGAAGCGCTCTTCGATTTGCACCGGTACGCCATTCTCGTGATGCACCACCACCGAGTGAAATATCCGGCTGACACCTTCGAGCGGGAACGGCATCGAAGCCCGCGCGCGTTCCGGCATTTCTTCAAGCACGATCACTTCGCAGCGATGCTCATGCCCTCGGGCGGCAATTTCTTCGGCGATATTGTGGATCTCGAACAGCGCGGCGTGGCCCTTGGGCTCGGCGACAAAAGTGCCGACACCCTGCATGCGCACCAGCGATCCCTCGATCGTCAGTTCACGCAGGGCCCGGTTGATGGTCATGCGACTGACCCCCAGCAAATTCAGCAATTCGCTTTCCGAGGGTAGCTTGGAGTTGGGCAACCATGCGCCGGAGCGAATCTTCTGCATGATGATTTGCTTGACCCGGGCATACAGGGGGGAGGGGCTTTCGAGCGAAAAGGACTCGAGGGATGCATTATCCTCAACAGGTTTGGACACAGTAATTCCTGATTAAAAAATGAATTGCTCCGATAGGCCTGGAGCGAAGTTTACTCTGTCGCCGAGGATACGCCTATGCAGGAAATGGGGCGGAAGGGCGGTCAAAGCTATCCACAAAAGTCGTGGGTATTCCTGTGGATAAACACCCAGACACAGCGAAATGCAGGGCTTGTAATGTGTTGGTCATTTATTGAGCTTAAGGGCGCGTTCGCCGTGATGCCGGTAGCGCTCGACAGGGTTTCGAGGGCCGCCGTCGGCCCCCGCCACTACTCCATCGCCGCGACCGGGTCGGCACTCGGCGGGTTCTTCGCCGGCTTGATGATCAACAGCAGCGGCATGACCGCCAGCGACAACAGCATCAACAGCTTGAAGTCATCCAGGTAGGCCACCCAGCTGGCTTGCACCGTGATCATGGCGTCCAGCGTGGCGCGACCGGAGGCGACCATCGGGTCCAGGTAGCTCTTGATCGCCCAGGCATCGAAAGCCCGGTTGAACGGGGTGACGTAGGCGCCGATTTCGGCATGGTTGACCTGGATGTTCTGCGCCAGCAGTACGGTGACGATGGAAATCCCGACGCTGGAGCCGACATTTCGCGACAGGCTATACAGCCCGGTCCCTTCGGCCCGCAGGTTGACGGGCAGTGTCGCGAAGGCAACGGTGGTCAGCGGCACAAAGAGCATGCCCAGGCTGGTGCCTTGAATGAAGCCGACCACGATGATGGTTTGTATCGACACATTGGGCGTCCAGCCGGTCATCAGCCACATGGACAGTGCCGACAAGCCCAGACCGGTCAACAGCAACAGACGCGTATCGACTTTGCCCAGCAAGCGACCGGCGAGGAACATGGTCAGCATCGTGCCCAGGCCGCGAGGGCCCATCACCATGCCGGCGGTCAGCACCGGGTAGCCCATCAGGTTTTGCAGGTAAGGGGTCATCAACGCCAGCGAAGCCAGGTAGGTGATGCCGACGATAAAGATGAAGATCACGCTGATCGAAAAATTGCGGTCCTTGAACAGCTTCGGGCTGATGAAGGGATTGTCGGCCGTGAAGGTGTGGACCAGGAACACGTAGCTCGCGGCGGCGGCCACCACGGCTTCGATCAGGATTTCAATGGAAGAGAACCAGCCCATCTGTTCACCTCGATCGAGGAACAGTTGCAAGGCCATGATCGCCACGCTCAGCGACCCGAAGCCGAGCCAGTCCAGGCGCGTTTCAGTGTCGGTGGGTGTTTCGCTCACGTAGTAGACGATGCCGGCCAGCGCCAGCAACCCAATGGGCAAGTTGATGAAGAACACCCATCGCCAGCTGAAGTTATCCGTCAGCCAGCCGCCCAGCATCGGGCCCAGCACGGGGCCGACCATGACCGACACGCCAAACAGGGCCATGGCTGAACCGCGTTCCTTGAGGCTGTAGATGTCCAGCAGAATGCCCTGGGACAGCGGCACCAGCGCGGCGCCCGCAAGGCCCTGGAGCAAGCGGAACAGGATGATTTCTTCCAGTGATTGCGCCAGGCCGCAAAGAATCGAGGAGACGACGAAGCCGATGATCGCCCACAGCAGCACGCGTTTGCGCCCGAAGCGCCGGGCCAGAAAGGCAGAAGGCGGGGTCATGATCGCGGCAGCGACGATGTAGGAGGTCAGTACCCAGTTGATCTGGTCCGAACTGGCCGAGATGCTGCCTTGCATGTAGGGCAGGGCGACGTTGGCGATGGTCGTGTCCAGCGCTTGCATGATCACCGCCAGCACCACGCAGGCGGTGATCATCCCGCGATGGGCTACCGGTTGCGTCGCGGCCGACTCATTCATGGCCCGGGGCCTGACTGGCAAGCGACCCCGAGAACATTTCCGGCAGCCCGCGCGCCTTGCCGGTATTGATCCGGGCCTCCACGCTCATGCCGGTGCGCAGGGAGGGTTTTTGTCCGGCATCGTCGATGCTGATGCGCACGGGAATCCGTTGCACGACTTTGACCCAGTTGCCCGTGGTGTTCTGCGCCGGCAGCAGCGAAAAGCTGGAGCCCGAGGCGGGGCTGATGCTTTCGACGGTGCCGTGCCATTGCACGCCGGGGTAACTGTCGACGCTGATATCGACGGGCTGGCCGGGTTTCACATGGGTCAGTTCGGTTTCCTTGGGTGATGCGGCGACCCACAGATGGTCGGCCGACACCAGGCTGATGCCCGATTGCGGCGGTTGCAGGTAGGCGCCGACTTGCAGCGAGTCAACGTTGGTCACGATGCCGTCGAATGGCGCCCTGACCACCGAGTTGGTCAGGTTGCGCTGGGCTTCGTCGACGGCGGCCTGGGCCTGCATGTAGGTGGGTTGCTGTTCGACCGGGGTATCGATGCGCCCACCCAATTGCGCCAGTACCATCTGCGCCGTGGCCTTGGCGACAGTGATTTTCTGTCGGGTGCTGTCCAGGGCGTGCTTGGCGTCGTCGTAGTTGGTCTTGGACACCGCGGAAACCTTGAGCAGGGTCTCCTGGCGCTGGAAGCTGGCCTGGTAGTACGGAAGGTCGATTTGAGCCTGGTCGATTTCGGCCAGCGCCTGGTTGTAGCTGGCCTTGAGATTGAGGACCTGATTGCGCACGTTGCCCAGTTGCGCCCTGGCGCTGGCCAAGGCAATTTCAAAGGGCTCGGGCTTGAGGGTGAACAACACCTGGCCCTGGACGACCCGCTGGTTGTCCTTGACGTCCACCGAGGCCACCAGGCCCGAGACATCGGTGGAGACGCCCACATGATCGGCCTGGATATAGGCGTTGTCGGTCGAGATGATCTGCCCGCCGGTGACATACAGGTAGCCACCCAACAGCAGCATGAGGGGCAGCAATGCGAACAGCGCGGTTCGCGTACGCTGGCGTTTCGGGCGATCAGGGGAAACGTCGTTCTGCCGGCCCTGAGCCTGGCCGAGGTCCGGTTTGGGCGCCTCGATTGACGAGGGGCTTTCCATTCGTGGGGCGGTGGGCCGCAGCGGTGACTCCGGCGGCGACTTCAGGCGTTGATCAGTCATGAGGGCGCACCTCCTCCTCGTCGATGGGGCGGCTGCAGGCCTCGATCAGGTTTGCCCTGACCCGCTTCATCATCTGCAGCAGCAGTTGGCTCTCTTCCTCCGAGAACCCGGCCGTGGCTTCCTCGCGTGTCTGCTGCCCCATGCTGCGCATCAGTTCCAGCAGCGGATGGGCTTGTTCGGTCAGAAACAGCAGGGACAGGCGGCGATCGGTCGGGTGGCGGCGCCGCTCGATCAACCCGCGCTCGGCCATTTTGTCCAGCAGGCGCACCAGGGTGATCGACTCCAGCTCCAGCAAGTCCGCAAGGCCTTTTTGATGAATCCCCTCGTTGATCGACAACATGGCCAGCACCTGCCATTGCGAGCGCGTGAGCCCGACGTGCCGCGCACGTTGTTCAAAACGCTTGCGCATTAAACGGGCGCTGTCGTGCAGGGCGAAACCAAGGGTCAGGATGTCGGTCATGGTGAAATCTTCAGGGAGGAGTTAGCTCATCATAGTTGAGCTTGTAATTAGGCTGCTATCTAAATTTTCGAGAAAATGCGCCGTGTGTGCGGAACGTTGCCGACGCCCCGCAGCGATCAGTCTGGCTCGGGGCTTACAGGTTGTTCGCCAGCCACTCGCAAAAGCTGCGGGCATTGTTCTCACTGTCGCGATGGGTCAGCAGGGCCCAGTTCGGACCGCGGATGGTTTGCTCGACCAGCGGTTGCAACAAGCCATTGGCCCGGGCCTGCTGGCTGAGCAATTCGCTGACCAGGGCAATGCCCAGGCCCGCGCATGCGGCATCGAGCAGCAGTCCGGGATCGGAGAAGTTCAGCCCCTGGTCTTGCTGACCGACATCAATCCCCGACTCCACCGCCCAATGACTCCAATCCATTTCCCGCTCGCCGTGCAAGGTGGTGCGCTGGTCACCGGGCAGCGCCAACAGGTTCGGGTGGCAGGCCGGGTAGAGGCGGTCGGCGTGCAGCACTTTGAAGCTGCACTCGGCCTGGGAACTGATGTCATCGCGCACGGCAATGTCGATGGTCTGGCTGGCCATATCCGGAACTTCATCGGTGCTGAAAATCCACAGGTCAACGTCCGGATGCTGGCGGCGAAAATCCCCCAGGCGCGGCAGCAGCCAGTGGCGGGCGAACGCCGGGGTGGTGTTGAGCACCAGTTGATTGGGTTTCTGGTATTGCCCCAGGCGTCGAATGCCAACGGCCAATTGTTGCAGCAGTGCCTGGGTGGTGCTGAGCAGATCGTGGCCGGCGTCGGTCAGGCTGACGCTGCGCCCGCTGCGAAAGAACAGAGGTTGTTCAAGGTAGGCCTCCAGGCTGCGTATCTGCTGGCTGATGGCTGACTGGGTGAGGTGCAACTCCTCTGCGGCCTTGTGAAAGCTGCCCAGTCGGGCAGCCGCTTCAAAGCCGCGAAGGGTGCTGAGGGGTGGCCAGTGCTTGAGCATATCGATAAGTTTTCCTAATCAGTTGTCGGCAAAATCCATCGTTTGTTAGCCCGTTTTTGCAGCCGTAGCATGGAAGACAGGACCGCCAGGACGGTTTTTGTTGAACACAATGGCTTAACTAAAGGGCTTTTTATCATGCAGCACAATGAACTTCGAAGCACCGGTTGGATGATGCCGGCAGAGTGGGCCAGGCACGCCGCGACGTGGATGGTGTGGCCGCACAACAAGGCACTCTGGGAGTCGGGTTGGGGCGTCACCCTGGCCCAGGTACAGGAAGACTTCGCTGGCGTGGCCAACGCCATTGCCCGTTTCGAACCGGTGAAGATGGTGGTCGATCCGTCGGCGCTGACCCGTGCCAAAGCCCTGTGCGGGCCCAACATCGAATTGATCGAGCTGGCGGTAAACGACAGTTGGTGCCGCGACTCCGGCCCGAGCTTTGTCTGTCACCCGCAGTTGGGTCTGGCCGGGGTGAGCTGGCGCTTCAACGCCTGGGGCGGCAAGTCGGCCCATGATCTGGATGAAAGCCTGGCGCGACGCGCACTCAATCATCTGGGCGTGGAGTGCTTCGGCACACCTTTGAGCAACGAAGGCGGCGCCATTCACGTGGACGGCGAGGGCACGCTGATCACCACCGAATCAGTGCTGCTCAACCGCAATCGCAATCCGGGCATGGGCAAGGCTGAAATGGAGGAAATCTTCGCCCGGCTGCTGGGCGTGAAGAAGACGATCTGGCTGCCGGGTGACCCGGACCATGTGACCGGCGACATGACTGACGGCCATGTCGATGGAGTGTGCGCATTCGCGCGCCCCGGTGTGTTGCTGGTGGATGCCACCCATGACAAGCAATCGGTGTACGCCGAAGTGGTCCGCGAAAACCGGCGTGCGCTGGAACTGGCGACTGATGCCCAGGGCCGTCGGTTCGAACTGATCGAACTGTATGAAGCCACTGATGCCGTGGACAGCGAGGCAGAAGTGTTCTGTGCCTCCTACACCAATTTCTACATCGCCAACGACGCGATCATCATGCCGGCTTACGGCATCGATGCCGATAACGTGGCTGCTGAAGTCCTGGCCAAGGCCTTTCCGGGGCGCGAAGTGGTACCGGTGCGGATCAATCATCTGGCCCATGGCGGTGGGGGTGTGCATTGCATTACCCAGCAACAGCCTGCCTGGCCGGTGGAGGGTTGATCTCATGACTGTGTTGACCATTGCCACGACCCAGATGCCTTGCACCTGGGACTTGCAAAAAAACCTCGATCAGGCAGAGCAACTGGTGCGCGACGCTGCGGCACAGGGTGCCCGGCTCATCTTGCTGCAGGAGCTGTTTGCCACCCCGTACTTTTGCATCGAGCAAAGCCACCGACACCTCGCGCTGGCCGAAGAGTTTCGTGACAGTCATGTACTCCAGCGCTTTGCCGCGCTGGCCAGGGAGTTGGGCGTGGTGCTGCCCCTGAGCTGGTTTGAAAGGGCCGGTAACGCCTGTTTCAATTCGCTGAGTGTGGCCGATGCCGATGGGCGCTTGCTCAGCGTGTACCGCAAGACCCATATCCCCAATGCCATCGGTTATCAGGAGAAGGAATATTTCAGCCCCGGCGATACCGGCTTTCGTGTCTGGGACACAGCATACGGACGCATCGGCGTGGGCATCTGCTGAGATCAATGGTTCCCCGAGACCGCGCGCTGCCTGGCGTTGATGGGCGCCGAGGTGTTGCTGTTTCCCACGGCCATCGGTTCGGAGCCCGGCTGCACGTCCCTGGACTCACGGGACCACTGGCAAATGACCATGCGTGGCCATGCAGCCGCCAACATCCTTCCGGTGGTGGCGGCTAACCGCGTCGGCCGTGAAGCCGCGACCACCGACCCTGACTTGCAGATGAGTTTCTACGGCTCGTCCTTTATCTGTAACCACAAGGGCAAATTGCTCGCCGAGGCCGACCGCGACAGCACCGCCGTGCTGGTGCACAGCCTGGACCTGGCCGCCATGCGCGAAGAGCGCTTGAGTTGGGGCATCTACCGTGACCGTCGCCCGGACATGTACGGGGCACTGTTGAGTCAGGACGGTCGTCACATCAACGCACGCTGGAACACTCAAGGGGTATGACATGCGCTTATCCAACACGCTGTTGAGCGGTGCCCTCGGCCTGGCACTGAGCGGTGCCTTGCCCTCGCTGCACGCCGAGGAGAAAACCCTGCGGCTGTACAACTGGGCCGATTATTTTGCCGAGGACACCCTGAGTCGATTCACCGCTGAAACCGGGATCAAGGTGATCTACGACGTCATGGATGGCAGCGAGACGCTGGAAGCCAAGATGCTCGCCGGTGGCAGCGGGTACGACCTGATCTTTCCCGGTGACACCGTGGCCGAGCGCCTGATGCGCGCCGGCAGCCTGCTGCCGCTGGATCGCTCAAAGCTCACCGCCCTGGCCGATATCGAACCCGGTTTGCAGAAGCTGCATGGGCATTACGAGCATTCGAGCCAGGCCACGGTCCCTTATACCTGGGGCACCATCGGCCTGACCTACAATGACGAGCAGATAAGGCAGCGCTTGCCCAATGCTCCGGTCAACAGCCTGGACATGCTGTTCAAGCCGGAACTGGCGAGTAAATTCGCCGATTGCGGAATCTCGATGATTGATTCCCCGGACGAAGTGCTGGCCGTGGTGCTCAACTATCTCGGTCGGGAACCGCGCAGTGCCAGGCCGGAGGACCTGGCCGCGGCGAGTGACCTGCTGCTCAAGTTGCGGCCATACATTCGCAAGTTCCAGTCGCAGCCGGTGACGGATCTGGTCAACGGCAACCTGTGCCTGTCACTCGGTTACAGCGGTGACATGACCCAGGCGCAACGGACCTCGGACGCCGCGGGCAAGAAAACCTCGTTCCAGTACCGCATTCCCCGCGAAGGCACCACGGTGTGGATGGACACAATGGCGATTCCTGTCGACGCCAGGCACCCGGAGTACGCCTATGCGTTCATCAACTTCGTCATGCGTCCCCAGAACATGGCAGCCATCAGTAATTTCACCGGCTACCCCACCTCGAATGCCAAGGCGCGTCCGGGCGTTGATGCAAGCATGCGCAACAACCCGGACATTTACCTCGACGAGGCCACCTACGAGCGGCTGATTCCGGGCAAGGACATTCCCCAGGCGGACATGCGGGCGCGCATGCGAACCTGGACCAAGTTCAAGACCGCCACGGCAAATTAACTTCCTCGTCATTCTAGAGGCACACAAAACCCTGTGGGGGCACGCTTGCTCCCACAGGTGATTCGGGCTTATCCCGTGGATGCCTCAGCGCAGGCGTTCAAGCATTTGGTAGTACCACATGCCGGCGGCGAGCATCGGATTGCCGAGCAGGTCGCCCATGGGGACGCGGATGTGCTGGCAGGCGGCGAAGGTGTCGAAGTGCTCCAGTTGTCCGGTGATCGCGCGGCCCATGATTTCGCCCATGATGTGGGTGGTGGCGATGCCATGTCCGGAGTAGCCCTGGCAGTACCAGACGTTGTCCGAAAGCTTGCCCAGCTGCGGGATGCGGTTGATCACGATGCCCATCGCGCAGCTCCACTGATAATCGATGGTCACGCCCTTGAGCGCCGGGAACGTTTGCTCGATGCAAGGGCGCAACTCGGCGGCGATGTCCCGTGAATCCTTGCCGCTGTAATTGGCGCCGCCACCGAACAGCAGGCGACCGTCGGCCGTCAGGCGGTAGTAGTCGAGGACGAAGCGGCAGTCGTAGACGGCCAGGTCTTCGGGGTTGATCTGTTTGGCCAGGTCGCCCAGCGGCGCGGTGGTGACGATGCCGCCCATGGCCGGGAAGATCTTGCCCTTGAGCTTGCCGGGTTCCAGTTTGTGGTAGACGTCGCCGGCCAGCAGCACCTGGTTGGCGTCGATGCGACCGTGGGCGGTGCGCACGCCAGGGCTCTTGTGCGGGCCATCGCCGTGAATGATCTCCAGCACTTCGCTGTTTTCGAAGATCAGCGCGCCCAGGCTCTCGGCCGCGCGGGCTTCGCCGATGCACAGGTTCAGCGGGTGCAGGTGCATGTTGCGGGTGTTCTTGATTGCTCCGTGGTAGAGGTCGCTTTGCAGCAGGTCGCGCACCTGGCTGCGGTCGAGCAGGCTGACCTCGTCGCCCATGCCACGGCGCACGGCTTCGTCGTAATCCTTGCGCAAACCCTCCATGTGACCTGGCTTGTAAGCCGCGTGCAGATGACCGTGCTTGAGGTCGCAGGCGATGCCGTATTTTTCCACCCGCTGCCGGATGATCTGGTGCCCGCGCCAGCGCAGGTGCCAGATGAAATCGTCGACCTCTTCGCCGAGGGTGCGGCGCATCTGCTTGCGCATGGCTTCGTCGCCCGAAAGGCTGCCGGTGACCTGGCCGCCGTTTCGCCCCGTGGCGCCCCAGCCGATCTTGTGGCTTTCGACGATCGCGACTTTGAGGCCTTTTTCAGCCAGTTCGACCGCCGTGGCGACGCCGGTGAAGCCGCCGCCGATGATCACCACGTCAACCCGGTGTTGGCCTTGCAGGGTCGGGTAATCGGTGTCCTGGTTGAGGGTGGCGGTGTAGTAGGAATTGCAGCGTTCAGTCATGTTCATGTCCCGGAAAAAAGAGCTGGAGAAGTTGGCGCAAACCCCTGTGGGAGCGGGCTTGCCCGCGATGAGGTCGCATCAGTCGATGTAAATGCCGAATGACACAGCGCAATCGCGGGCAAGCCACGCTCCCACAGGGTTGAGTGGACCGATTAGTCAGCTCACGCCTCAGTCAGATACCAGCGCCAGTCCTGCTCACCCACTTCGCCCATGAACTGCCGATACTCGGCACGCTTGACCGCCAGATAAACCCCAAGAAATTCCTGACCCAGTGCATCCCGCGCCCAGGCCGAGTTCTCCAGTGCCGTCAGGGATGTCAGCCAGTCAGTGGGCAGCAATTGCGTGGCTTGCGCATAACCGTTGCCTTGCACCGGCTCGCCCGGATCGAGGTTTTCGCGGATGCCGCGATGGATGCCGGCCAGAATTGCCGCCGCCGCCAGATACGGGTTGGCGTCGGCGCCGCAGATGCGGTGTTCGATGTGCCGGCTGTTGGCCGGGCCACCCGGCACGCGCAGGCTCACCGTGCGGTTATCGACGCCCCAGGTTGGAGCCAGGGGCGCATAGCTGTTGGCCTGGAAACGCCGGTAGGAGTTGGCGTTGGGGCAAAACAACAACAACGAATCGAGCAGCGAGGCGAGCATGCCGCCGATGGCGGTACGCAGCAGAGGGGTGCCGGCCGGGTGCTCGGAGGCGAACAGGTTGCGACCTTCGGCATCGGCAATGCTGACGTGCATGTGCATGCCGGTACCGGCCAGGTCGTCGAACGGTTTGGCCATGAACGTCGCCTGCATGCCGTGCTTGTGGGCGACCGCTTTCACCAGCCGTTTGTAACGCACGGCCTGGTCCATCGCCAGCAAGGCATCGCCGTGTTCCAGGGTGATTTCCACCTGGCCCGGGGCGTATTCGGAAATGGCCGTGCGTGCCGGAATGTCGTGCAGTTTGCAGGCGGCATAGAGGTCGGCGAGGAACGGTTCGATCTGTTCCAGCTCGCGCAGTCCATAGACCTGAGTGTGCCGTGGACGACCGCCGTCAGCGTCCAGCGCCGGTTGCGGGCGACCGTTGTGATCGCGTTTGCTGTCCAGCAGATAGAACTCCAGCTCGCAGGCCATCACCGGGTGGTAACCCTCGGCTTTGAGGCCATCGATGACCTTGATCAACAGGTGACGCGGGTCGGCGATGCTCGCGGGCATGCCTTCTTGCGGGTGCATGCTGACCTGCACCGCCGCCGTCGGAATCTGCCGCCACGGCAAACGCACCAGGCTGCCTTCGAGCGGGTAGGCGCGGCAGTCGATGTCGCCGACGTCCCACACCAGCCCGGAGTTCTCGACGTCTTCGCCCTGCAAGGTCAGGCCGAGGATGGTGCTGGGCAGCGGACGACCGCTTTCGTACACCGCCAGCAGTTCTTCGCGGTGCAACAGTTTGCCCCGTGGCACGCCGTTGGCATCGAGAATGAACAGCTCGATCATGTCGATATCGGGGTTGTTCGCCAGAAAGCGTTGGGCATCTTCAAGGGCTGCGAATTTCATTGTTCGTCACTCACGTTGGCGTCCCGCGGACGCACGGATTCGGGCCGCGGCACGACCACGGACAAAGATCCGATGCGTGCTGGCAGCGATAGCAAAAAGTCTGGGGGCTCGATGCGTCGAAGACGCAATCAGGCGAGCAGGCAGCTATCCGGCGGGCGTGCGGAGTGACGCAGTTTTGAGCGGCGCAGGGCCATGGGGAGATTGACGATGCGTTTCATCAGGCAATGCCGTCCGCGACCAGCAGCGAGGTGGTCAGGATCGAGACATCCAGCAAGGGGTGCTCTGACGGCGAAGTGCGCATGACTCATGTTTCCAGGAGGAAAACGTCGGTGGCCGGTAAACAGCCATCCGGGGATGGCTGGATACTAGGGGTGAAAGTGGCACATGTAAATCTTTGATTCAGTGCAGCAGGTGCACGCCCAGTCCGATCAGGCCACAACCGAGCAACACTTCGATGACTCCGCGCTTGAACCGAAGCAGGGCAATGGCGGCCGCGATGGCGATCAGCAATGAAGGCCAGTCCAGCTGTCCGGCGAAGCCCTTGGGCCACAGCACGTGATAACCAAAAAAGCACGCCAGGTTAAGAATCACGCCGACCACCGCGGCAGTGATCGCCGTCAGTGGCGCGGTGAATTTCAGTTCGTTATGGGTGGACTCCACCAGTGGCCCGCCGGCGAGGATGAACAGGAACGAAGGCAGGAAAGTGAACCAGGTCACCAGCGTGGCCGCGAGGGCGCCGGCGACAAAAGCCTGATCGGGGCCGAACACAGGATGGACATAGGCGCCGATAAAACCGACGAAGGCCACGATCATGATCAGCGGCCCCGGCGTGGTTTCGCCCAGCGCCAGGCCGTCGATCATCTGCGTCGGCGTCAGCCAGCCATAGTGGCCGACCGCGCCCTGATACACATAGGGCAGCACCGCGTAGGCGCCGCCGAAGGTCAGCAGGGCCGCTTTGGTAAAGAACCAGCTCATTTGCGTCAGCGTGCCTTCCCAGCCGAACAGGGCGGTGAGGGTCGCCATCGGCAATGTCCACAACGCCGCGCCGATCAGCGCCAGGCGCAGCAGTTTCCAGCGACTGAAACGGGCATGGTCGGGGGGCGGCGTGTCGTCGTCGATCAGTGCCGGGCCGAAGGATTTTTTCGCGGTGCCGTGGCCGCCCGTGGTGAATTTATCCGGGGCCAGGCGTCCGCCGAAGTAACCGATGATGGCCGCGCCCAGCACGATCAGCGGAAACGGCACGTTGCCGAGGAAGATCGCGGCGAATGACGCTGCGGCGATCGCCCACATCCAGCCGTTCTTCAGCGCACGGGAGCCGATCCGGTGCGCGGCTTGCAGCACAATCGCGGTCACCGCCGGCTTGATCCCGTAAAACAGCCCGGCCACCACCGGCACTTCACCGAAGGCGATGTACACCCAGGACAGGGCGATCAGGATGAACAGCGATGGCAGCACAAACAGCACACCGGCGATCACGCCACCCCAGGTACGGTGCATCAGCCAGCCGAGGTAGGTCGCCAGTTGCTGGGCCTCGGGGCCGGGCAGCAACATGCAGTAGTTGAGGGCATGCAGGAAGCGCCGCTCGGAGATCCAGCGGCGGCGTTCGACCAGTTCCTGGTGCATGATCGAAATCTGTCCGGCCGGCCCGCCGAAGCTGATGAAGCCGAGCTTGAGCCAGAATCGGAACGCTTCACCGAGGCTGATTGGCGCCGGCTTTGTCAGTTCGGCGGGGCTGTTTGGGGAGGGCGTGAGGCTCAAGCGAATGTTCCTTGTGCGGGGGCGCTTTGAGCCGCTGACTGTAGCCATCAAGCGGGGGTTTGAACAGTCGGTTTTACCCGACCGCTGTGGGAGCTGGCTGCGAGCGAGGGCGGCGGCACATCCGGCTTGGATGTCGACTGACAGGCCGCCATCGCTAGCCGCCCCCCTGTGTTTTTTCAGTTCAGGACAAAGTCCACCGGTTCCAGTTGTGGCGGCAGTTCCGTCACGCCCAGTGCGTCCAGGACGTCGCGCTCGATGTTGCGCACGATGGCGTCGGTGGGGAGGTCGTTTTCGTCGCGGCCGAACGGGTCTTCCAGTTCATCGGCAATCGCATCCAGCCCGAAAAAGGTGTAGCTGACGATCGCGGTGAAAACCGGTGTCAGCCAGCCCAGGGGTTCGGCCATGGCGAACGGCAGCAGGATGCAGAAGAGATAGATGGTCCGGTGCAGCAGCAAGGTGTAGGGGAACGGCAGCGGGGTGTTTTTGATCCGTTCACAGATCGCCTGGGCGCGGGTCAGGTTGGTCAGGTGACCGGCAATGATTGTGTAGCGCCATTCATTGATGGCGCCCGACTCGCTGAGTGCCGAGCACTGTTGGCCAACCTGCATCAGTACTTGCCCGCTGATGTCCTGGGTGCCGCCCTTGGGAATCGGCTGCAACCAGTCACCGCTGGCGGCCAGTTCGTTCTCCTTGCGCAATCGGGCGTTTAACGCATGGGCGAAGCCGCAGAGGTTACTGAGAATCGCGTGTCGCTCACGGGCGTCCTTTATGATCCGGGTTTCGCGAATCATCGACCGGACTTCCACGATGATGTCGCCCCACGCCTTGCGCGCTTCATACCAGCGGTCATAACAGGCATTGTTGCGAAAGCTCATGAAGATCGACAGCGACAAACCCAGCAGGGTGAAGGGCGTCGCACTGACCTTGGAAAAGTAGCTGGGGTGCAGCGTTTCGATGAACACGATGGCCGAGGCCAGCAACGTCACCATCAGGCTGCGCAGGGCAATGCGCTTGGCGATCGAACCTTTGAGTGAAGTCAGGACACCGATCAGGTTGGGTTTGGGTCTGACGATCATGGTCTTTCAGCCGCCTGTCATGTTCATGAAGCGCACAACCTGGACATCGTCGTTCACTTCGAAATGGTGCCGATAAGGTTTGAGTTTCATCGCCTCGATGATGGCGTGTTCCAGACGTTCGGGCTGGCCGGGGTGGCTGCGCAATACAGCCTTGAGGTCGACGGCGTGTTCGTTGCCCAGGCACAGCAGCAGGCGCCCCTCCACGGTCAGTCGCACCCGGTTGCAGGTGCCGCAAAAATTGTGGCTGTGGGGCGAAATGAACCCCAGGCGAATGTGCGGCGCTTCGGCCAGGCGCCAGTAGCGCGAAGGGCCCTGGGTCGACTCGGCGGATTCAATCAAAGTGTAGCGTTCGGCGATTTTTTCACGTACCTGGGCGCTGGAGAAAAACGCCTCGGCGCGGCTGTGTTCGTGGATGGTGCCCAAGGGCATTTCTTCGATGAAGGAAATGTCCAGGTTGCGGTCGATGGCAAAGCTCACCAGGTCATTGATTTCGTGATCGTTGCGGCCCTTCATCACCACGCAGTTGAGCTTGGTGTTGCGAAATCCGGCCTTGTTGGCGGCGTCGATGCCCTTGATGACCTGCGCCAGTTCACCGGTGCGGGTCAGTTCGCGAAAGCGTTGCGGGTCGAGGCAGTCGAGGCTGATGTTGAGGCGCTTGACCCCGGCTTCGAACAACGGGTCAGCCAGTCTGGCCAACTGCGAACCGTTGGTGGTCATGCACAGTTCGCGCAGGCCGGGCAGGGCGGCGATCTGCTGGCACAGTTGCACTACGCCCGGGCGGATCAGCGGCTCGCCGCCGGTCAGGCGGATCTTGCGGGTGCCCAGTGCGACGAAGCTTTGGGCCACCTGATAGATCTCTTCCAGGGTCAGCACTCGCTGCCGGGGCAGGAACTGCATGTCCTCGGCCATGCAGTACACGCAACGGAAATCGCAGCGATCGGTGACCGACATGCGCAGGTAATCCACGCGCCGGGAGAACCCATCGACCAAGACTCGCTCTGACATGAATTCCTCATACGCATTGAATGAGTATCCGCAAAACCCGTAGGAACAAGCTCGCTCCTACCCTTACGAATGACGTGATGTGCGGATTGTTGAGAGGAGGCTAAGGGCAACTAGGGAGAACGTCCAATCACTATGAGTAACCGGTTGATCGACGGCATCTATGAAGAGCTGTTTTATTTGAGAATTGGCTTTTTTTTTTAAATTATTGATAAATAACGATAAAAATCTTGGTGGTTATCGTCGATAGAGAGGGCGCAACGAGCGAAAAGGCGACATTAAACGCGCATTCTTGTTCTTTTCACCGTAAACGATTGATGACCTCAATCAGGTCAAGGTCAACGTCCGGCGCATGAATCGCGGTGGGCGGGCTGGTCGGCGATTACGCTCCGACAAGCCCCCTCGCCACAGAGGTCGTCTCAGGTCAGGTCCCTACTGCGCCCCGAACATCACGGTCCAGTAAATCCCCGCATCGCTCTTCGGATCGGTCGCGTAGGCCGCCCCCAGGTCACGAAACAGCGGGTTCATCACGTTGGCGCAATGACCGGGGCTGGCCATCCAACCATCGACCACCTTGCGCACAGTGTCTTGCCCGGCGGCGATGGTCTCGCCGATCTCCTGGAAGTTGTAGCCCGCCAGTTCCGCCCGGTCGCCCGGCGTGCGGCCATCCTGGTCCTTGTGGTCGAAGAAGTTTTTATTGGCCATGTTGCGCGAATGCGCTTCGGCGGCGGTCGCCAGCGTGGCGTTCCAGGCCAGCGGCGTGGTAGCGGCAAAGGACTGCGTGCCGCACTGGCGTGCTTTGCTGCGAGCGATGTTGAGTTCGGCCAGCAGTTTCTGGCCTTCGGTCTGCCAGTCGCCCAGGCGTGCGCTGAGCAACGGACGGGCGACGACGATGCGCCAGTCACGGTCCTGATGGCTGACACCGACATCGACGAATTGCGGGTCCAGCACGATCTGGCAAAAACTCTCCTGTATCGCTTTCATCGCCGAGGCCGCATCACGGGGCCCGGACAGGCTGATCGCCTGCACATTCTTCATGGGGTAACCGGCGGTCGCCATGGCCTGCTGCAAATTGCCGATGCTGGTGGCGGACAGCACCAGGCGCGGGTCGGCCGACAGCGGCGGCAGCTCCGACGACACCTGACCGGCGCAACGCTGCAACTGGCTGCGGTAGACGTTGATCGATTCGATCAGCTGTGACTCTTCGCTCGCCATCGCGCTGGCGGCAAACAGCAGACCCAGTGACAACCCGGCAAAGCGCATTGCGGATGATAGTGAACGCATGGAAATCCCCCTTGAGCTGACTGCGCCCATGATGCGCGAAGTTACCCCGTCAAGGGCAACGGATTTTCCAGAATGTTGCGGCGAGCGTGCAAACATTTCACTACTACACTTTAGCGCTACTGCCCACTGAGTCTTGCCGACCATGCGCTTCGACTGGATTGCAACCTGCCTCGCAATAATGCTGCTCGCCGGCCCGGCATTGGCCACCGATCAGGAGCAAAAACAACAAGTTGCCAAAGAGAAGGCCGAGGTGCTGGAACAAAAGGCTACGCAAGACAGCAACCCGGCACCGGTACCCAAGGCTGAAGCCATTACCCAGCCTGAAGCCCAGGCCGTGGACCCGGCGGGCAAGGCGCCGCTGGATGACGCCATCACTTGCCTGGCCCGTTCCATCTACTGGGAAGCCAAGGGCAAGGAATCCACCGACATGGAGGCCGTCGCCAATGTGGTCATGAACCGCCTGGGCCACGAAGGCTTTCCCGATACCGTCTGCGGTGTGGTCAAACAAGGCTCGGAAACCAAGAGTTGCCAGTTCTCCTGGTGGTGTGACGGCAAGTCCGACACGGTTCAGGAGGAGGCGCCCTATGCCATGGCCAAGGAAATCGCGCGCAAGGCACTGAACAAGCAGCTGCCGGATCACACCGGCGGCGCCTTGTATTTCCATGACCGCACGGTCAAGCCCGATTGGGCGGACAAATACGTCAAAACCGCGGATATCGGCTTGTTCAGGTTCTATAAACCCCGTGACGGGGATGCCAAGTAAGCAGGCACGATCAGGAACGCGCTCTGAAAAAAAATTATCCGAACCACCGAAACCTGAATATTTCTGATTTATAAGCTTCATGTCCGGGCCATGCAGTAGTAACTTCATGCGCGCAATCCATCTGCCGACAGGAACCGGTGTTTATCGCCGGCCAGGCCTTTGGCTTTATCGTGTACTTGCGCGATCTGCAGTTGATTGCCCAAAGCAAAAACCTCAAGGAATAAGCTATGCGTCGAACCCTATCGCCCCGCGTCGAATGCCTGGGCCTGATGCTGTTGGCCCTGTTATTGATCGGTGCAGGCCTTGGACTGCGCCAGGCGCAGAACGTCGATGAAGAACGTTTTCTCGGCGTGGCCCTGGAGATGCTGCAAAACGGCTCGTGGCTGATCCCACACCGCGCAGCAGAAATCTACGGCGACAAACCGCCGATTTTCATGTGGACAGTGGCGTTCTTCACCTGGCTCACCGGCAAACCCAACCTCGCGTTGTACCTTCCGGGGGTGTTTTCCGCGGTGACCGTCACGGCGATGGTTTATGACCTGGGCCGCCGGCTGTGGAACCAGCGCATCGGGCGCATTGCTGCGTTGTTGTACCTGGCGACCTACCAGACCTACAGCATCCTGCGCACCGGGCAGATCGACAGCTTTCTGATTTTGTTCACCACGCTGGGCCTGTATGGCCTGGCCCGCCATCTGTTGCTGGGCCCGGCGTGGCGCTGGTTCTATGTGGGTTGCGCCGCCATGGGCATCGGGGTGATCACCAAAGGCGTGGGCTTTCTGCCGGCGCTGATGCTGATCCCTTATGCCTATGCGGTACGCAAGGATTGGTCGGGCGTGGTGGCCATGCCGGGCCAGGCGCGCAAATGGTGGCTCGGGTTGCTGGTGATGCTGGCGGCGATTGCGGTCTGGCTGTTACCCATGGCGTTGTCCATCGTATTCAATGGCACCGCTGACGAGGTGGCCTATGCCCGGGAAATCCTCCTGCGCCAGACCGCCGGGCGCTACGCCAACTCATGGCATCACCGCGAACCGTTCTGGTACTTCTTCACCAACGTCATTCCGCAATACTGGCTGCCTTTGGTGCTGGCCTTGCCATGGCTGGTGCCGGCCTGGCGCCGTCAGTTGAAAAAACGTGACGGCCGGGTGCTGGTATTGCTCGGTTGGGTCGCACTGGTGCTGTTGTTCTTTTGCATCAGTGCCGGCAAGCGCAAGTTGTACATCTACCCGGCGCTGCCGGGGCTGGTGCTGGTGGCTGCACCCCTGATCCCCTGGTTGCTGCAACGCTGGTTCAAGCAGCGTCCGCGCTTGCGCCGGGTATTTCCGGCCCTGGTGGCGGCCTGGTTCGTGCTGTGGTTCGCCCGCGGGTTTATCGAACCGTTCGCCGAAGGCGCCAATCCGGATCGGGCCGTCATGGCCCAGGCCGCGACCATGAGCCACGGCGCGGACCTGGTGCTGGTCAACTGGGAGGAGGGGCACTGGTTGTTCGCCCGCCAGCCAATCGTGCATTTCGGCATGGACAACTCCTCGGTCGAAAAGGCCGCCCAATGGCTGCGGGAACACCCGCAGGCCTATGCCCTGGTGCCGGCCGATGTCCTGACCCGGTGCTTCAAGCCCGAGGCCGCTCATGAACTGGGCGAAAACTCCCGTGCACATTGGTCGCTCGTCGGCGCCGATGCCGATAACGGTCAATGCCAGCCAGGACCATCCCCCAAGTTCTATCGGTTCGAATGGACGCCAGTCGTCGTGAAGTAGTCAGGGGCATGCACCTTGCGATTGATGTTCAACAGCAATCGCAAGGCTTCCGGTCCCAGGGGCTAACCCTTTAGAACTTGGCAAAATTCAACGCATCGACAATCGCCGAGCCGCCAATCCCGGTCAGCGACAACAGCAGCGCCTTGATCAGCGGGTCTTCGGCATAGCGCGAGAAAGAGCCGGTGTTGAGGGTCGCCACCCGCTCGCGGATCATCTTGAACTTGCCATAGCAAGGCGCTGTTTCCTGGGTTTCGAGCAGGTAGGCGTCGAGTCGTTGCAAGGCCCGGGTACGGGCCTTTTCGGCGGCGCGTCGCAATGACAGCGCGGAACCGAGCAGCAACAGCGCCGTCACCAGGTACGAGATGACCAGGCCGGGCGGTGTCGGCCAGTTGTCGAACAGGCTGCTGCGCGAAGCCACCAGGATCAACATGACCACTGTCGGCGCGTAGATCAGCCGGTTGACGGCCGAGGTGCGCTTGGCGATCAGTTGCAAATCCACCCACTCATCGATGCAGGGGTGCTTGAGCATTCCGAAGATTTTCTTGTGCTCGGCCTGCAACGACCCCGGCCAGATCGCGTGATGCTCGCTCAGATGGCGGATAAATCGCGTCAGCAGCAGATTGGCGTCCATGACCCAGAACACCAACACCTGGAAAGTCAGGGTTGGGATCAGCCAGCTCACCATCCACCAGATCGATTGGCCGCGAACGGGCATGCCCTCCATGGGCCAGACGACAAACAGCACACTGGTGACGACGACGTAAAGCCAGGTGGCGAGTGCCGTTCGCAGCATGCGCGCACCGAACGAACCACAGATGCAATGCTCACCCCAGAAGCGGGCAATGGAGATCATTTTGCGCCCGTCGGTGCAATTGACTTGAGCCGACGCACAGGGTTTTGACCAGTCCTCGCTGGCGCTCATCAACGGGAAAAATATCAGCAGCAACCAGTGCCCCAGTTCATTGCACCAGCGCCGCAAGCTCCAGCCTTTGCCTCGGCGCAGCAAACGTCGGACCTGGCCCCATAGCGTCATCTCGTATTTGCGCATGTGCAGGCGCAAATGGAAGGTGGTTTCGATCTCCGCGCGGTTGATGCGCAACTTGCGCCAACCCCAGGTCAATGCCGAAATTGATATCAGCACCGCCAGCAAGCGCAACGCCACGGTCGGCCAGGCGCTGATGCCTTCGAACAGAAACATCGGCTCGCCCAGGCCGTTGTCGGTCAGGCTGCTGCGCATCTGGTAGGCCAGCATCAGCGCGAGGATGAACATCACCAGCGGGACCACGATGTACCACACCCAGGCGTCATCGGAGGCCGGGACGGGGCTGGCCATCGGATCCTCGGCCAGCGCCAGTTTTCGGGTGGAACGCCGGGTCAGGTTCAACGACAGGATGCCCAGCAGGATCAACACGAAGGTGAACCAGAGAAACTCCGCATGCCAGAAGCGTGTGGCGATGAAGGCGCACACCGCCGCGACCATGAACAGGCTGATCGGCACGCCGCGCACCCAGGCCAGCCGCGCGTCATGGTCATCCCGCGGACCTTCGATCCGCCACCAGAGGATAAAACCGGCAATCATCAGCAAGGAGAACGTGAGCGGCCCGGCCCAGAAAAAGGACTGGGTTTGTTTGAAACGCTCGCGGATCGATGGTGACGGTTCAGGGTAGGGCGGTGGCGAGGGATCCTGCAGGCAGCGCAGGGCCATGAGGTCGTGGGGGCGAATGCCGCGATCGGATTGCGACTGCGTCGGCGCCTGGCAATTGACCGGGCGCGAGGCGCTAAGCCGGGTCGCCAGGGGAATGAAGCCACTGATGCCGACTTCATAAATGCCCGGCGAAAGCAGCTCCGATTTTGAATAGTCGAATTTCGCACGCTTGACCTCGAATGACTGCGGCGCCAGCGCCGCCAGCACCGAGACAAATACGGCACTTTGCAGGCTGTCGCGAAACGGCGGCACATCTTGTTGCAGGGCGCGGGTCAGCGTGAGCCCGTAGGGGGCGGCGAGGATCAGGTTGCGGGTGGTCTGCGCCTGGCCCCGTTGCAGCATGCGGGCATCGAGGTCGGTGGAAAAGTACAGTTTGTAGGGCATCCGGCTCTTGAGTGCCTGCAACACCAGCAGCTTGTCGTAGGCATCCACGCCCAGTATGCCGATGGCGCCAATGCCGCTCTGGCCGTTGCGGTGATAAGTCGCGTCTTCGCTGGCGATGTGGTCGGCCAGGCGTCGCAGGTAGTCGAGCTGAGAATTGCCGTCGGCTTTTTCCAGCGGGCTGAGGTCGATTTGAGTGGACCCCGCCGTGTTTTTGCTGGCATCGGTGCTGGCGGTCTTGTCGGTACTCGCCGATTCCTCCGGCAGACGCCCGTCCAGTCCGCGTAAATAGCTGAAGCGCAAAATCCATTGGTCGACCGCTTCGCGCTGGTTCTTTTCGCTGTCATTCAGGTGCGCTTCCCGGGCCACTTGCATCTTGAAGCTTTCGATCAGCGCGCGACTGTAGAAACTGTCCCATTCGGAAATCAAGGCGATGCGGTTGTCGCTGCGCCGCAGCGTGCGCGTGCAGGGTGAATCGGTCCTGCGCTGCGTGCCTTCGCCGCAACGCACGCCGATGGCCGGGTCGACGCGGCGCAACTGCAACTCTTCGAGCATCAATTGGGTCATGGTGCCGTCGTCGCTGACGGTGCGCAGCAACTTCATGGGTGGCCGATTGGCCAGCGGCGGTGACAACGGCTGGTAGCCGCGATCCAGGGTTTCGTTATCGGCGGTGGCCAGCGGCGAGTAGATCTCGACATTCGGCGTGGCCTTGCCGATGTCCTGATCCTGGAACATGTCCCGCAGCACGGTTGAGGTCGAGGGGCCGATGACCTTCAGCACGGCCTGCCCGGGCGGTTCGGCGCAGGCTGTGGGGGCGCACGCCGCAGCGACTTTCTGGTTCAGGGTCTGGCGCAGGGTTTCCAGGCTTTGCAACGGCGTCGGGCCAAGTGCGTCCTGTTTCAACCAGAAAACGATCGTGCGGTCGGGTGGTGGTGATGCGCCTTCAAGCGCTGTCGGCGGATCGAAGGAGTTGGAGATGAACACTTCATAGGGCGCGTCGACGAAAGCGCTTGCCTGCGGCGCATCGGGGGACAGAGTGTCGGCGAGTCTCAGGCAGTGAATGTACTGCTCCTGATCCGGCACCCGATGGGAGTTCTTGAAGCCGGCCAGCAAGGCGTAGCGAATCCGCCGGCGTCGCTCGACCTCATCGGCGTAGGGGCCGCCCTCGACCAGCGCGACCATGATGTCGGGCAGCGGTTTAGCACCGGACAGCGGTGATAGCGCAGGGCTGCAAACGTTCGCGGCGTCCGGGTTTTTGCTGTCGCCGAGCTTTTTGCGATAGCGCTCCACCGCGTCGAAAGGGTCCTGCCAGAGCCGTGCTTCGATTGGCAGTTGCGCCTGGAATTGTGCGCCGATGGGGCGCGGCTCAAGGAAGGGTTCGCGGTTGAGGGCGAACATCGATACCACCAGACTCAGGATGACTGCACTGCCTGGCAACCAAAAGGCCAGGTTCGTGCCCGAACCCTTGCTGTCCACGGCCTGTGCCTCTTGTTGTCGGCCAACTGCGTACAGTTATGTATAGACCCAAACAACCAAGGGGTTTGGCCTGAATGGACGATTATTTGCCCGATTTGCCGCTGACTGACCGTTGTAGGAGCTCGCTCGCGATGGACGTCAACGATAACGCGTACATCTGGATATACGCGGTACCGAGGAGTGCTTCGCGAGCGAGCACCTACAGGTGTTGATTCAGACAGGGCTTCGGCGCCAGAAGCATCGGGCCAGCAGCGCATCGAGACTGAACTTGCCTGGGCCTGACAGCACCAGCGGTACCAGCGCGGCGAGGTAGATCAACGGCAGTTTGAAGTTGCCGTAGCCTTTATTGGTGATCGAATAGCCCTGGGCCAGGTCGCTCAAGGTCGACCAATCGGCAGGCCAGTGAACAGCGGCGGTGGCGACGATGGTCACCACGATCAGGCTGATCGCCGAAAAGCGCGTGGCCAGTCCCACCAGCAGGGCGAGGGCGCAGATCAATTCCACCCACATCGACAGTTCCCAGTTCAGCGTGGCCGGCAGGTGGTTGAACGGAAACAGGAAGCGGTCCTGGATGTCGGCAAACCAGTTTTCGCCATTGAATTTCTCCAGGCCGGACTCGAAGAATTCCCAGGCGAGGAACACGCGCAGGGTCAGGGGCGCTATCCAGCTGCCGGCACGGTCAAGGTTCAGGTGCAGGCCTTTCACGGCAGAGGAAATAGAGGCATTCATGGGCGTTGATCTCCTTCAAATCAGGGGTGTCGGGCGATGTGTTTGCCCGTTAGCGCAAGGATCGGCGTGGCCAATCGACAGGCGTATTTGATCAACCGGGTGTATCTGCGGTGTGTCGCGGGTGCGGGGGGTTGAAGGCATGATGTGTCGAGAGCCGGGCTGTACACACTTTGATACATGGCCGTCTCAAGTCATCGCCACCTTCCTGTGGGAGCGGGCTTGCCCGCGATGACGGTTGCACATCCAACATTGAAAGTGGCTGACCCACCGCTATCGCGAGCGAGCTAGAGCCTTGAACGCCTGCAATCGGCGGTCTGAGGCCTCATGCCCCAGAGCGTGTCCGGGGCCGTTTGCATGGGGTTCGAGTCAGTCCGATAACGCCAGGACCCGGCTGCGCAAGTGGTCCAGGGTTTCGTCGTTGAGGACCGTGGTCAGGTCAAGCCCTTCTTTGGCCTGGAACAGGTTCATCGCGTCCCGGGTCTGCTTGCCGAGGATGCCGTCGATATCACCAGGGTGCCAGCCGAGGTACGTCAGGCAGGTTTGCGCCATGCGAATCCGCAGATCGGGTGTCCCGCCATAAGAAAACTTTTGATACGCGGCACTGAGGCGCAAGTCATAGTTGTTGATGGCGTAGTTGGGGCCATTGTAGCGACGGGCGAAATTGGCCCAGTCCTTGGCCCGCAGCGCCGCCACCGAACCCCCGCCGATCAGCTCGCCCACGGTGCACAGCAGTTGTTCGTTCTCGGATGCGACCATGCGCTTGACCATCGCCTCGACATCCGCCGAGCCCGTGGTGGCGAAATTGAAGCCCATTGTCTGGCCCAGTCCCCAGGAGGTGCTTTGCAGCGCTGCGTTGCGGTTCAGGCTGATGGCCTGATTCAGCCGATCATATTGATGCGCCCCCGATGCGCCATAGTTGCCAGGGGTCTTGCTGCTGATATCCGGGTATTGGGCGTCAAACGCCTGTTGGGTCAAGCGGCTGAAGACGTGACGCTCAAAAAGAATTTTCGGGCGGCGGTCGGAAAAGAATCCGTTGCCGGAGGTTTCTACTGCTAGCACAGCCCAGAGTTGCGCAGCACTGACTTTGGCCAGATCCAGGGCATTTTCCATTCCTTCGTCGTCAAGCGCCGCGCCATGGCTGGTGAATTCATCGCTCATGGCGGCCTCCTTCGAAACAGCAAATACCGGTGTACGGTTTAAGCGTAGGCGGGCCGGGCCTGTGCCGGCGGTTTTGCGATCATCGGCGCAAGGCAACGGCGGATGACGCTCAGGGACTTTTGCTATACATTTTCCGCCCGCCCATTGCATGGTGAAACCGCTTCATGTCTCTCGCGCTCGAACGTCTAGTCGCTGGCACGCCGATCCCTTTCGCCGGTAATCGTGTCACCGTGGTCAGCCCCGAACTGGCAGCACGCTTTCAGCCCGGCGACCACCTGTTGGTGGAGCAGGTCAGCGGTGAACTGCTGTTGATTCCGGTGGCTGACCAGCAGGCGGCGTCGGTTGCGATTGCCCGTGCCGAAGCGGCGTTTACCGCGTTGGCGGCGGTGTCGGATCAGGCGATCAGCACCTTCTTCGACCTGTTTGCACAACGTCTGGAAACCCCGGGCTGCTGGGCCTTGATCGAGGCGGCCAACCTGGCGGACATCGAGCGGGCCAAGGCTCGCGGTCGTTCGACCACGCGTTTGCTGGCCGATGAGCGCATGCGCCGCGACATGATTGCCGGCCTGCGCGCCTGGCGCGATGCCCCGGCGACACGGGGCAAGGTGGTCAGCTGCGTCGAGCATGACGGCTGGAAAGTCGAGCAGGTGGTGTCGCCGCTGGGCATTGTCGCGTTCGTCTTCGAAGGCCGGCCGAATGTCTTCGCCGACGCCGCCGGTGTATTGCGCACAGGCAACACCGCCGTGCTGCGCATTGGCAGTGATGCCTTGAGCACCGCCCAGGCCATCGTCACTCACGCCTTGAATCCGGCCCTGGCCGACGCCGGTTTGCCAACCGGCGCGGTGTCGCTGGTGGAAAGCGTCAATCATGCCGCCGGTTGGGCGATGTTCGCCGACCGGCGTCTGTCGCTGGCGGTGGCCCGGGGTTCGGGGCGCGCCGTCAGCCAGTTGGGCAGCATTGCGCAACAGGCTGGTACCGCCGTCAGCCTGCACGGCACCGGCGGGGCCTGGCTGATTGCCCACAGCGACGCCGACGCCACACGTTTCGCCGCAGTGGTGCGCAACTCCCTCGACCGCAAGGTCTGCAATACCCTCAATGTCTGCCTGATCCACCGCGACCGCGCCGTCGAACTGGTGCCGCTGTTCCTGGAGGCGCTGCAACAGGCTGGCAAGGCTCGGGGCCAGGGCTGCAAGTTGCACATCGTCGAAGGCAGCGAAACCTATCTTCCAGCGCAGTGGCAAAGCGCGACCGTCGAGGTCTATCGCGCCGAAGGCTACCGCACCGAAGCACTGGCCGAACCGCTGCCGGAAGATCAGTTGGGCCGTGAGTGGGAATGGGAAGAAACCCCTGAAGTGAGCCTGAAGATCGTCGACGACCTGGACAGCGCCATCGCCTTGTTCAATCGCTACAGCCCGCAGTTCACGGTGTCGCTGCTCAGTGAAGACGCAGCGACCCAGGAGCGTTTCTACAACGCGGTCAATGCGCCCTTTGTCGGCAACGGGATTACCCGTTGGGTCGACGGTCAGTACGCGCTCAACAAGCCGGAACTGGGCCTGTCGAACTGGGAGAGCGGTCGCCTGTTTGCGCGCAGTGCGATTCTCTCCGGTGATGGTGTGTTCACCATCCGTAGCCGCATGACGCAGACGGATCTGTCGGTCAAGCGCTAGAAAATGGCGCAGCGGCTGCCTCGGCGGTCGCTGCGATCGGCTCAGGCCGCTTCAACGGCTTTACCGTAGACGGCGCAGGTGCCTGGGTGTTCGGCCAGCGACACGAAGGTGCGGCTGCCGGCATCCAGGGCATCGATCGAACCGGTCTCGATGTCGTAGACCCAGCCATGCAGGTTCAGCAGGCCTTTTTCCTGGGCCAGGCGCACGCTCGGGTGAGTCTGGATGTTGGCCAGTTGGGCGATGACATTCTCGCGCACCATCGAACTGACTTTGGCCGCGTCATCGGTGTGGGGCCGGGATTCGTTGATGACTTTCGCCGACTCGGCGTGTTGCAACCAGCCACTGACAGCGGGCAGGTGGTCCATGCATGTGCATTTGGCGACGGCGGTCATGGCGCCGCAGTCGGAATGGCCGCAGATGACGATATCGGTGACACCCAGCACCGCGACGGCGTATTCGACGGTAGCCGACACACCACCCGGATGGGGGCTGTAGGACGGCACGATGTTGCCGGCGTTACGGATCACGAACAGCTCACCGGGTTCTTGCTGGGTCAGCAGTTCCGGCACGACGCGACTGTCGGAACAGGTGATGAACAGCGTGCCCGGGTGTTGCGTGGTGGCCAGGTGCTTGAACAGGTCGGTGCGTTGCGGAAAGACTTCTTTCTGGAACTTCAAAAAACCGTCTATGAGCGCTTTCATGGGGGCATTTCCTTTCAGTTCAGTAGTTGGGGATCAGTTGGAACAACCGGTGCCGAACACGCTGTATTGCAGAATGTGGGTCGCGCCTTTGGAGTCCTGGTACGTCATTTCAACGGGGACAACGCCGCAGATGTCCGCCGGTGGCGTGATGTTCACGACCTGCGCGATATCCAGTGTCATGCCGTATTGATAAGGCACGACGGCTTCCCGGGCTTGAACCTGAGCGGACACGCCCGCTATCAGCGAAAGAACCAGCAGAATTTTTTTCATGGGGCATCCTCCAGAGCAGAGTGGTGAGTGCTAGACCGTTGTCGGGTTTTGTCGGGTTTTGTCGGGTTTTGTCGGGTTTTGACCGGGTTTTGACCGGGTTGGGCCCGCACCGGAGCGCGGGCCGGTCGCCACTCAGAAAGGACGCAGGGGCAGGAACTTGCCGTCGAGGGTAATCACTGCGCGGGAGCCGCCTTCCGGGTCTTCGACTTTCTTCATGTCGAGCTTGAAGTTGATCGCGCTGATGATGCCGTCGCCGAATTGCTCATGAACCAGGGCTTTCAACGTGGTGCCGTAGATCTGGATCATTTCGTAGAAGCGGTAGATGGTCGGGTCGGTCGGGACACCCGAAAGACTGCCGCGCAGCGGGATGATCTGCAGGCGGGCTACCGAGTCGGCGTCCAGTTCGAGTTTTTCGCCAATCACTTTGGCGGCACTTTCCGGCAATGGATGCTGGCCGAGCAGGGCGGCGGTGACGTATGCCAGGCCAAGGCCGGTGCCGTCAGCCAGGTCCTGCCAGGACAGGTTCTTGCGCGCCTTGGCATCGAGGATTTCGGTGGTCAGGGCCAGGCTCGGGTCGTTGTAAGCGTGGGACTGTTGCATGGTGTTTCTCCTGTCGCAGTGGGTTGTGTTTCGGTGTGAAGCCATCTTCTGCCGATTTATCCATAGCGTCCAAGATCGATATACAATGCAAGGCATAAGTACTGCCTATAGATGGTGAGCCCATGTTGCTGCGTCATTTGCGTTATTTGCTGGCCGTGGCTGATCACGGCGGTTTCACCCGCGCCGCCGAGGCGCTGCACGTATCCCAGCCGACCCTGTCGCAACAGATCCGGCAGCTGGAAGAAGCCCTGGGCGTCAGCCTGTTCGACCGCACCTCGCGCACGGTCAAGCCGACCGACGCCGGCCAGGCCTACATCGAATGCGCTCGTCGGGTGCTGGTGGAACTGGAGGCGGGCAAGCGAGCGCTGCATGACGTGAAAGACTTGTCGCGCGGCTCTCTGCGGCTGGCCATGACGCCGACATTCATGGCGTATCTGGTGGGGCCTCTGGTGCGCGACTACGTGGCGCGGTTCCCGAACATCCATCTGGAGATTTTCGAGTTGTCGATGGACGACATCGAATCGGGGCTGGCGGAGGATTCGCTGGATATCGCGATTGCGTTTGACCAGGTGCGCAACGCCGACATCGAATCGATCCCGGCGTTTACCGAGACACTGGGCTTGATGGTCGGTCGGGCTCACCCGCTGTATGAAAGCGAAGGCGCGCTCACCAATGAGGCAGTGGCGCAACTGGAGTTTGCGTTGCTGACCGCGGACTTCGTCACCCGTACGCGCATCGACGAGTACTTCGCCCAAGGACAGATCACGCCCAAGGTGGCCATCGAAGTCAACTCGGTCAATACCTTGCTGGAAGTCATTCGGCACACGGCGATGGCGACCATCCTTCCGGAGCCTATTGCAACCAGCGATCGCGCGTTGCGCAGGATCCCGTTGGCGGGGGAGGCGCCCCGGCGCGGAGCGGCTTTGCTGCGGCGTAAAAACAACTACCACAGTGCGGCGTCGTTGGCGTTTGTGCAGTTGGTGTTGGGTGCCGATATATCTTGATCAGCAAATATTGTTGCATGGGCTTCAAAACTAAAAAGGGCCTGCTCTTGTTGGGAGCAGGCCCTTTTTATAGTTGAGTCAGTTTAATCAGTAGAACCGGTCAATCACCCGAACTTCGTTCTGGTTCTGCATCGATGCCCAGGCCTGTTTCAGGGTTTGCAGAACATTACCGATGAAGTCCTTGTCAGCCGCGGCTTTCTTGCCGACGTAGCCCTGGCCGCGACGGTACATTTTCAGTCGGGCGAGCAGGTTCTGGTTGTTCTGATCAAACTCCGCTTCATGGGCATGCGGGGACAGGCAGTCGATATGAACCTGGCCGGTCTTGCTGATCCAGAGGATATGGCTGTCGTGGCTGTCTTTTTGCGCAGCGAACATACGGGCCAGTTCTTCGATAGTTGGTTGATTGTTCAAATTCATCTTAAAACCCCTTGACCATTTGGTGATCTTTCAAAGTTGATTCGCTAATACAAGTAGCCCATCGGTTAGTTGATCCCTGGCACCGAAACCAGGACGTCAGCAGTCGTCCGCCAAATTCGGCGGGGCCCTGCGTCTGTTGCATGTAGTCGTGTTGAATAACTGCTACGCGTTAGCGTCACAACGAAGAGAAGCAGCGATAACCTTCAGGCCACTACCGACGTTTTCAGGGTCGGGCACAAGCTTCATGAGGATGGATCGCTAGCATTTCTCGCCCTTGTACTGGACGTTCAGGCCAGGTCAGCTTCTTCAATCTGCCTTGTGGGCAGCGTGTATCCGGAAAAAACAGCTCGGCGGTCAGACGAGCTTGCTCAAGCGTGTTGCGTGTACTCCCGATCGGGGAGACGTCTGCATCATGCAAGGGCAAATCGAAGGCGTCAACGGTTTTGTAGTGAATATTTTTAGTCACTACATATTGTCGGACAAAGCTGTCTGGAATTAAAAAACGTAACCGGGTGTGCGGGTCAGGACGACGGCAGCAAAGCTTCGAAGCGGTAAAAGGTGCAGGGATAACCCTTTACCGTCAGGGAATGTCGGGTGAAGCCCTCTGCCACGAGATCGGGCATGACGGCGGCCCAGAACAGCCGCGCGGGTTGATTCACTTCGATGTGGAAAATCTGCCATTGACCGGGGAATCGGCTCAAGAGGGTGGAAACGACAAACTTCGCGACACCCCGGCCACGAAAGCGCCGAGCGACGAACAAGTAACCAATGTTGTGCTCGGCACCGGGCAGGTGGGTTTCGTCGTCCACTGTTACAAAACCAGCCAATTCCCCGTCCACCCTGATCAGAAACGCTCGGGTCGAGGGTTTTCGCCAGTAGTCGGTCAGGGGCAAGATGTTGAAAAGGCCGTGTTCAGCGAGTTTCAGTGGCATCCACTCACTGAAGTCGTAGGTATAGAACTGCATCAGGCATTCGATGGTTTCCAGGTCATCGCGCTGTGCGGCGTGCAGTGCTATCGAGGACATTACCTGCGGCTCCTGGCATCAGTCAGTCAAGGATAGACGGAACGGTGAATGGCTTGTGGGGGGGATTTGTCGCGAGGGAGCAAGCTCCCTCGCCACAGGGGTAAGTGTCAGGCTTTGGGGGCCGTGCGTTTGTTGACGGGCGATGTCTTGCGCTTGGCCGGTTTACGCTTGTTTTTCCAGGGCGTCGCGCCACGTCCGGCAGGGCTGGCCGGGCCGCTGATGGTCAGGCTCAGGCCGGCGCAACGGGCCACTTGCTTGCTCATCCACGCCGCCTGTTTGGTGACGAATTCTTCAAGACTCATTTCGCCGCTCTGCACCATGTCCAGCGCCTGCTCCCAGATCGCCGTGGTACCAGGATCGGCAATCGCCCGCGGCACTGCATCGATCAGGCTGAAAGCGGCAGGTGTGGCGGCCAGCGCCTTGCCGTTCTTGACCAGGTACCCACGGTCGAGCAGGCCCTGGATGATCGAGGCGCGGGTCGCTTCGGTGCCGATGCCGGTGGTGTCCTTGAGCTTTTGCTTGAGCAGCGGATCTTCCACCAGTTTGGCAACGTTCTTCATCGCCTTGATCAGATCGCCTTCGGTGAAAGGTTTGGGCGGTTGGGTCCAGAGGTCCTTGAGCTGCACGTTGGCCACCGCGCACTCAATGCCTTCCATGAGGTTGGGCAGCGTTTGCGGGGCCGGTGCTTCACGGCCCCTGGCCGGGGCAAGTGCTTCGGGCAGTGCACGTTTCCAGCCGGGCTCGACGATCTGCTTGCCAACGGCACGCAAGGCTTCACCGGCGCAGTCGAAGTCGGCCTGGGTACGGTCGTATTCATGATTGGGCAGGAATTGGGCGAGGTAGCGTGCGCGGATCAGGGTGTAGACCGCCCGTTGTTTGCCCGCCAGTTTTTCCAGGTTCTTTGCGGCGGCGGTGGGGATGATGCCGTGGTGCGCGCTGACCTTGGCATCGTTCCAGGCCCTGGAGCGCCGTTGCGGTTCGAGGTAATCGTGCAACGCGTTCAGCGCCGGATCGGCCTGACGCAGCGCCGCCAGTATGCCCGGCGCTTCGCTGTGCTGGCTGAGGGGCAAATAGCCGCAGTCACTGCGCGGGTAGGTGATGACTTTATGGGTTTCGTAGAGCGCCTGGGCGATGTCGAGGGTTTCCTGGGCGCCGAGCCCGAGTTTCTTCGAGCAGACTTCCTGCAAGGTGCCGAGGTCGAACGGCAGCGGCGCCACCTCGCGCATGCGCTCGGTGCGCAGCTTGATCACCCGGGCGCTCGCGGCGCCTGTCATCGCAGCTGCGGCTTGTTGGGCCAGTGCCTGATTCAGGCAGCGCTCCTGATCGTCGCAAACCTCCGAGGCGGCCCGCCATTGCGCGGTGAATGGGGTGCCGTCATGCAGCAGCTGTACATCGATGGCCCAGTAAGCGACCGGTACGAAGTTGGCGATGCTGCGATCGCGATCCACCACCAGGCGCAAGGTCGGCGTTTGTACGCGACCGACCGGCAATACGCCCTGATAGCCGGACTGGCGACCCAGCAGGGTGAACAGCCGACTCATGTTCATGCCGATCAGCCAGTCGGCCCGGGAACGCCCCAGCGCCGAATGGTAAAGGCTGAAGGTTTCGGCGCCCGGCTTGAGGGCGGCGAGGGCCTTGCGGATCGAGGCGTCGTCCAGTGCCGACAGCCACAAGCGGCGGATCGGCCCACGATAACGGCAATGCTCCACCAGTTCCCGGGCGATCATCTCGCCTTCGCGGTCGGCGTCGGTGGCGATGATCAGTTCGTCGGCCTCGCCGAGCAGGCGTTTGACGGCTTTGTACTGGCTGGCCGTGCGCGGTTTGACGGTCATTTTCCATTTGTCCGGAATGATCGGCAGGTCCGCCAGCACCCAGCGCTTGTAGCGCGCGTCATAGGCGTCCGGCGGCGCGGTTTCCAGCAGGTGGCCAATGCACCAGGTCACGGTGACGTCTGTTCCCAGCCAGCAGCCATCGCCGCGGCGCCGCGCGCCGAGCACGGCCGCAATGTCTTTGGCCTGGGAAGGTTTTTCACAGAGGTACAGCCGCATAACCATCGTCGTCGATCAGTGTCCGGAGAGGTGCACAGAATGGCGGGATATGGACTCGGGGGCAATCTTTATCTGTATGGATGTACAGTTAGTGCATTGCGATAATTTGCCTGGGCCGTTCGGCTGCAAGGCGGTCATGCCTGCCGAATCTGGGTTATACCTGATAAATCGTGGTCTCGGGTCATGGGGCTGCTGCGCAGCCCGTCGCGGGCAAGCCACGCTCCCACAGGGTCATTCATCGTCGTGAGGAACGCATTCCATGAAAAGCTCCGGTCCCAGCCCTGTCATCACCATCGCCGAGCAGCCCGGTTGCCTGCTGGTGAAATTTCACGGAATCCAGGTGGCCGCCTCCTCGCGCGCCCTGGTGATGCTGGAGGCCAATTACCCTCCGGTGTACTACGTTCCGCGAGAGGACATCGACGAGAAATATTACGCCCGCACCGATCACACCAGCTATTGCCCGTACAAGGGCGATGCCAGCTATTTCAGCCTGCAGGTGCCGGGGCATGAGGGCGCCAATGCGGTGTGGAGCTATGAGAATCCCAAGGTGTCTGTCAGGCAGATTGAAAACTACGTGGCGTTTTACCCGGATCAGGTGACGTTCGAGTTGCTTGAAATCGAAGAGTGATATTCACGCTGACTTTCACAATACCTGTAGGAGCGAGCCTGCTAGCGATGGTGTGTCAGTCAACGCGATGACAACTGATACTCCATCGCGAGCAGGCTCGCTCCTACAGGTCTTCCCTTAATTTTTGTGCAGGTCCACGTTGCGGGTCTCGCGCAAACAGATCATTCCCACCACCAGGCTGACGCCGGTGATCACCACCGGGTACCACAGCCCGTAGAAGATATCGCCGGTGTACACCACCAACGCAAACGACACCGTCGGCAGAAACCCGCCGAACCAGCCATTGCCGATGTGGTAGGGCAGGGACATCGAGGTGTAGCGAATGCGTGTCGGGAACAGCTCGACCATCAGCGCTGCCAGCGGCCCGTAGCACATCGCGGAAATGATGATCAGCGCCACGATCAGCGCGACGATCATCGGTTTGTTGATCTGCTGCATGTCGGCTTGCTGTGGATAGCCGGCAAGGGTCACGGCACCGCGCAATGCCGCTTCGTCAAATCCGTCGATCTTCACGTCGCCAACGCTCACTTGCACCGTGCTGCCGGCCGGTGCCACTGCGCTGGAGTAGGGCAAGCCCTGTTTGACCAGGAAGGTTTTGACCTTGTCGCACGGGCTGTCAAATTTCGCCTTGCCGACCGGGTCGAACTGAAAGGTGCAGGTGGCCGGGTCGGCCAGCACGGTGATCGGTGCCTGACGGCTGGCCTGGTCGATGGCCGGATTGGCGTAGTGAGCCAGGGATTTGAAGATCGGGAAGTACAGCGCGGTGGCCAGCAGCAGGCCGATCATCAGCACCGGCTTGCGCCCGACCTTGTCCGACAGCCAGCCGAAGAAGATGAAGAACGGCGCACCAAGGGTCACGCTGACAATCAGCAGGCCGTTGGCGACGGCAGGGTCCATTTTCAGGAATTGGGTGAGGAAGAACAGCACATAGAACTGCGCGGCGTAGAAGGTCACCGCTTGCCCGGCGTTGATGCTGAACAGGGCGATGAGCACGACCTTGAGGTTTTCCCATTTGCCGAAGGAGTCGCGGATCGGCGATTGGCAGAGTTTTCCTTCTTCTTTCATTTTCACGAAGGCCGGTGACTCATGCAGGCTCAGGCGAATCCAGGTCGAGATGCCCAGCAAAATGATCGAAAACAGGAACGGGATGCGCCAGCCCCAGACTTCGAACTGATCGCCCGTGAAGTAGCGGCAACCGAGCACCACCAGCAGCGATAACAGCAGGCCAAGGGTGGCAGTCGACTGAATCCAGCTGGTGTGAAAGCCGCGTTTGCCGATGGGCGCGTGCTCTGCGACGTAGGTCGCGGCGCCGCCGTATTCGCCGCCCAGGGCCAGGCCCTGAAGCATGCGCAGCGCCACGAGA
The DNA here is from genome assembly GCF_008801475.1 of Pseudomonas moorei. GTDB lineage: Bacteria > Pseudomonadota > Gammaproteobacteria > Pseudomonadales > Pseudomonadaceae > Aquipseudomonas > Aquipseudomonas moorei. The sequence goes on from NZ_VZPP01000007.1 coordinate 365,363, forward strand.
ATGATCGGCGCGGCGATGCCGATGCTGGCGTAATTGGGCAGCAGGCCGACGCAGAAGGTCGCCAGGCCCATGAGGATGATGGTGGCGAGGAAGGTGTATTTGCGTCCGATCATGTCCCCCAACCGGCCGAACACCAGGGCGCCGAACGGCCTCACGATGAAACCGGCGGCGAAGGCCATCAGGGCGAAGATGAACGCCGTGGTGTCGTTGACCCCGGCGAAGAACTGCTTGCTGATCACCGCCGCGAGGGCGCCATAGAGGAAAAAGTCATACCACTCGAAAACGGTTCCGAGCGACGAGGCGAAGATGACTTTCTGGGTGTCCTGGCTGGTACGCGCGCTGCGCAAGCTTTCCAGGGGCTGAACGTGTTCTGACATATCGGTATCCCTCACAGTGATTGTTTTTGTTGTTCCACTGTCGGCGCCGTCCTTGTGGGCTGGTGCCGCTACTTCGATGTATCGGATGTACGCGTTTGCGCAGGAGCGAGCTTGCTCCGGGCGGCGTTCCGACGATGAACTTCAGAGCGCACATGGGTGTCAGGTTGTCAGCGTTATCGTTGACGACCATCGCGAGCAGGCTCGCTCCTACAGTGTTCGTGTGGATTCACGAGTGTGTGACCCGTTCCTTTGTCTCGGTGATGCTCCTTGTGTGGGGGCTGAGGATCAGTTGTGCGGCTTTCTCGGCGATCATCAACGTGGGTGAACAGGTATTGCCCGAAGTGATGCGCGGCATGATCGAGGCGTCGGCGATGCGCAGGCCGGGGATGCCGTGCACACGCAGTTCGGCATCGACCACGGCGTGCGTGTCGTTGCCCATCCGGCAGGTGCCGACCGGGTGGAAAATCGTGGTGCCGATCCGGGCGGCGGCTTCGTGCAATTGCTCTTCGCTTTGCAGGCTGTCGCCGGGCAGGTATTCGACCGGATTGAACGCCTTCAGCGCTGGTGCGGCGACAATGCGCCGGGTCAGGCGAATGGCGTCGGCCGCCACGCGCAAATCCTCTGGATTGCTCAGGTAATTGGGTTGAATCAGTGGTGCCTCTTGCGGGTTGGCGGAGCGGATTTCGACCCGGCCACGGCTCTGCGGACGCAAGTCGCAGACTGATGCGGTAAAGGCCGGGAACGCATGCAGCGGTTCACCGAAGCGCTCCAGGGACAGCGGTTGCACGTGGTATTCGAGGTTCGCCGACGTCTGTTCCGGCCCCGAGCGAGCGAAGGCGCCGAGCTGACTGGGCGCCATGGACAGCGGGCCGCTGCGGTCATACAGGTAGCGCAGGCCCATGCCCATCTTGCCCCACAGGCTGCCGGCGATCTGGTTCAGGGTACGGGCATTTTGCAGTTTGTAGATCAGGCGCAGTTGCAGGTGGTCCTGCAGGTTGCCACCCACGCCGGCCAGTTCATGCGCGACGCCGATGCCCAAGCGTTGCAGGAGCGGGCGAGGGCCGATCCCGGAGCGCTGGAGGATGCTCGGTGAGCCGACGGAGCCAGCGCACAGGATGATTTCCTTGCGGGCCTTGAAGGTCCTGGCCTGATCCTGCCAACGGGCGCTGATGGCACTGGCACGGCCGCTTTCCAGCAGCACGCGGTCGACCTCCACGCCGGTCAGTACGGTCAGGTTGGGGCGGTTGCGGATCGGCTTGAGAAACGCCTTGGCCGCATTCCAGCGGATGCCGGCCTTCTGATTGACTTGGAAGTAGCCGCAGCCTTCGTTGTCGCCCTGGTTGAAGTCATCAATGCTGGCGATGCCGCTTTGCTCGGCGGCTCTGCGGAAGGCATCGAGAATCGGCCACGACAGACGCTGGCGTTCGACCCGCCACTCGCCGGCACCGCTGTGAAACGCCGAGTCGCCGGCAAAGTGGTTTTCGCTCTTCTTGAACAGCGGCAGGACGTCTTGCCAGCTCCAGCCGGGATTACCCTCGGCAGCCCAGCTGTCGTAGTCGGCCGCCTGGCCGCGCATGTAGATCATGCCGTTGATCGAGCTGCAGCCCCCGAGCACTTTGCCGCGCGGATAGCTCAGGGCACGGCCTTGCAGACCGGGTTGGGCTTCGGTCTTGAAGCACCAGTCGGTGCGCGGGTTGCCGATGCAGAACAGATAGCCCACGGGGATGTGAATCCACGCATAGTTATCGCGGCCGCCGGCTTCGAGCAGCAGTACACGGTGCTGCGGGTTGGCCGACAAGCGATTGGCCAGCAAACAACCGGCCGGGCCGGCCCCGACCACGATGTAGTCGTACTCATCAAGGGAAGTCTGCATCCCTGACCTCATGTTGTTGTTCTTGTTGGGATCCATCCTAGTTGTTAGCTTTCGTCAAAAGAATGTTAGTTTTTGCGCAGCTGCTGTTCGTTTTTAAACACCTGTAAACAAGGATGATTCATGTTCGACTGGAATGACGTGCGGTTTTTTCTCGAATTGCAGCGTAGCGGACGTTTGCTGACCGCTGCCCGGCGCTTGAACACCACCCACGCCACCGTTGCGCGGCACATCGAGGCCATCGAAAAAAGCCTCGGCACCGCGTTGTTCGTCCAGCATGCGCAGGGCTATGAGTTGACGCCGGCCGGCGAAGCGCTGCTCAAGCACGCCGAAGCCATGGAGAACGTCGCGCTGCTGGCCCAGGAAGAAATCACCCAATCCACGGCGCCGCTGGGCAAGATTCGCGTGGGCGTGACCGAGGGCCTGGGCATCATGTTCCTGGCCAGCCGCATGAATGGCCTGTTCGAGCGCTATCCGGGGCTGGAGGTCGAACTGGTGGCGGTGCCGCGCTTTGTCAGCATCCTCAACCGCGAGGCGGAAATCAGTATTCACCTCGAACGCCCGGCCGCCGACATGCTGGTCACGCGCAAACTCACCGACTATCGACTGGCGCTGTACGCCAGCCAGGATTACCTCGACCGTTCGCCCGCGCTGCACAGCCGCGAAGACCTGGGCCGGCATGCGTGGATCGGTTATGTCGACGACTTGCTGTTCAGCCAGGAACTGATGTTCCTCAACAGCTTCTGCCGTAATCCGCGTGTGGTCTTCCACAGCACCAGCGTCATCGCCCAGCATCAGGCTGCGCGCGCAGGCCTGGGGATCGCGGTGCTGCCGTGTTACATGGCCAGCGCCGACCCCGGCCTGGTGCCGTTGCTGCCGGACGAGAGCATCCAGCGCAGCTACTGGATCAGCACCCGCCGCGAACTGCACAAATCCGTGCGGTTGCGCGTGTTGTGGGATTACGTGGTGGAAATGTGTGAGCGGGAGCAGGACCTGTTGCAGGGGGCCGTCCGCGCCCCCGCGTAGTCGGCCCGCAAGACGTTCGCTAGGAAGCGCTGAGTGGCCGGGTATCTGGAATCGTCAGGGTCGCGCGCAATCCGCCTTCAGCCCGATTGGCCAGGGTGATGCGTCCGCCCAGCCGATGGGCAATGGTGTTGACGATCGTCAGCCCCAGTCCCGCGCCATGGGTGTTTCCGCGACTGTAGAAGCGTTCGAACACCCGTGCGTGGTCCGCTTCGTCGATGCCCGGTCCCTGATCCAGGACACTCAGGGCATAGAAACCATCCGCCTGACTCAATTGCACGGTGATGACGCCGTGCTCGGGGGAAAAGTTCGCGGCGTTGGTGATCAGGTTGTTCAACGCGATATCGATGGCGGCGGCGTCGGCGAAGACTTTGCAGGGGCGGTCACTGGCTTCGAAGGCCAGTTCCAGATGTTTGCTCAGCAACCAGGGCGTGAGCTCGACCAGGCTGTCGCGCACGCTTTCGGTCAGGTCGATAGCCTTCAGCGCCGGCGTCTGGGCTTGGGGTTCGAGGCGGGCCATGGTCAGTAACTGGTTGACCAGTCGGCTGGTCCGGTCGACGCCGGCGATCAGGAATGCCAGGGATTCACGGCGCTCGTCTTCGGTTCTGGCTTCCATCAGGTTCTGCGCGTGCACCCGCAAGATCGCCAGGGGCGTGCGCATTTCATGGGCGGCATCGGCAATGAAGCGCCGCTCTCGTCCGAGTACTTCCTGAATCTGCGCCAGCATGCGGTTGAGGGCCGCCTGCATTGGTTCGAGTTCGCTCGGCAGGGGGGTCAGGTGCAACGGCTCCAGCGAGCCACTGTGACGAGCCCGCAGGGTCTGCGCCATATCGGCCAAGGGTTTGAGGCCCCAACCAATGGCCAGCCAGACCATCGCCGCCAGCACCAGGCTGCCCACTATGTTCGGCCACAAGGTATGACTCACGATGCGATCCACCAGATCCGCGCGCACGTCGTCGCGCTCACCGACCCAGATCCGCAACTCGTTCTGTTTGTCTTCGAGCAGAAATGCGCGCCATTGGCGGTTGTTCAGGTCCACCACATCGCTGAAGCCTGGTGTGGAGGGCGGCGCAGTGAATGAAGGAGCACTGGCGGTGTGCACCAGCACTTCGCCCTTGCGGTTCCAGACTTGAAAGGCAATCTTGGTTTCATAGGGATGACCATCGACCTTTGGCTCGGCTGCGCCCAGGGCCTGGTTGAACGCCTGATACAGTTCGGCGTGCTGCTTGCTGGCCAGTGGCATGCGCATTACGCCTTGCAGCAACCGCGCGTTCTGGGCCAGTTGCGCGTCATAGACTTCGGCGATTTCATGGTTGCTATCATGCAGGTTGAGCACGCTGATCACGGCGATACCGGTGAGCATCAGGCCAATGATCAGCGTCAGGGTGCGACGCCGGATCGAAGTCATCGACGCTCCTCCACCAGATAACCGACACCACGAATGGTGCGGATCAGATCGGTGGAGAACTTCTTGCGCAGGTGATGGATGTGCACTTCCAGGGTGTTGCTCTCGGCTTCTTCGTTCCAGCCGTACAGCAATTGCATCAGGTGATCGCGGGTGATCACCCGGCCGGGTGGCGAGAGCAGTTCGTGCAGCAGCTGGTATTCCTTGGGCGTCAGGGCCACCGGCTCGCCGTTGTAGCTGACTTGCTGGGTGCCAGGGTTCAGGCTGATACCAGCGTGCTCGATCAGCACCTGGGCGCGGCCGGCGCTGCGCCGCAACAACGCCCGCAGGCGGGCCTTGAGCTCGGCCAGGTCAAAGGGCTTGATCAGGTAATCGTCGGCCCCGGCATCCAGCCCGGCAATGCGGTCTTCGGTGGCGTCGCGGGCGGTGAGGATCAGCACCGGCAGGTTCGAGCCGCTGTCACGCAGCCGTCGCAGCACTTCGAGGCCGTCCATGCGCGGCAGGCCAAGGTCGAGCACCGCCAGGTCAAAGGATTCACTGAGCAGCGCATGCAAGGCGCTGTTGCCGTCCTGCAACCAATCCACCGTGTAGCCCTCACGGCTCAGGGCCTGATGGATGCCTTCGCCCAGGGCCACGTCATCTTCAACCAGTAATAAGCGCACACGGACTCCTGTCAGCCGAGTTTTTTATTGACGTCCACCAGTAAGGCTTCGATTTCCTTGCGCCGACCCGCATCAGCGGTTTCGCGGCCCGGTCTGGGCGCCGCTTGCAGGGCTTTTTGCAAGGCTGCCCTGGCTTCGGTGTAACGCTTTTGACGGTAAAGGTGATCGCCCCAGAAGTACAGGCTGTCGTTGCCATTGGGGTTGAGTTGCAACGCTGTTTTAAGCAATTGCTCGGCCTTGTCCGCGTCGCCGAAACCGATGGGCCAGCCGGGTACGCGGTCGTACAGCGCGCCAAGGCTGGTGTAGGCCGAACCTTGCAGCGCCTTGGGGTCCAGGGCCAGGGCCTTTTCCAGATCGGCTTTCGCCGCCTTGACCTTGCTCAGCGCGCCAAGCCCGCCCTGGGCACCGGCCCAACTGCTGTTGACGATCCCGGACCAGATCCAGGCCTCCGCCACGTTCTGGCGCTCCTGGGTGAAGGTCGCGGTCTGGGCGGCGAGTTTTTCGAACGCCGTGGTGCGTTGCCCCTCCGGCAGTTCGTACTGAATGTGCGCCCAGTTCTGCTGAATACTCACCAGCCGCTGTTCGTCAACGGCGTCCAGCGCCCAGGCGCTCTGGCTCAAGGCCCCCAGCAGCAGGTAGGCGGCTATCTTGTTCATGGTTCGAGATTCTCCTTGTCGGGTTTCTGACTCAAGTGACGGATCAGCGGCAATTGTTTGCGCAGGCCTCGGTCCACCAGGTTGGGCAGCAGACTGTTGAGGCGCACGAAGAAGCGTTCCGGCCAGCCCAGGTACAGATCGCGACGGTCGCCGGCAATGGCGTGAATCACGGCAGCGGCCACGGTTTGCGGGTCGTCGACGCTGGACTTCAGGGCATCGTTGAGCGCCTGGGCCGCCGGGCTGTTCATGCTGGTGCGGGTGGCACGCGGGGCGACGTAGAGCACGCTGACCCGGGTGTCCGCCAGTTCCCGGCGCAGGGCTTCGGAAAACCCGCGCAACGCGAACTTGGTAGCGCAATAGCTGGCGTAGCCGGGGTAGCCGATGGACCCGTAGGTGGAGCCGACGTTGACCACCATGGCGCTGGGGGCCTGCTTGAGCAGGGGCAGGAGGATTTTCGTCAGGCAGATCGGTGCACCGACATTCAGCGCGAGCATCGCGTTGATCTCGCTGTCCTCCAGTTGTTCGAGCATGGCGAAATGATTGACCCCGGCGGCGTTGATCAACAGGTTGATGCCACCGATGCTTTCGGCCTCGGCCAGCACTTCACTACGGTCCGCCGCCGACGTCAGGTCCGCCGCAATCCAGCACAGGTTATCGGGATACCGCTCAAGCAGCGACTCCAAGGGTTGCCGATGCCGAGCCACGGCCAATACCCGGGCACCGCTGGCGCACAAGGCCGTGGCGATGGCCAGGCCGATGCCGCCGCTGGCACCGGTCAATACCACGCGAGCTTCAGACAGGCGCATGGACGTTCTCCCCGTCACGCGGCAAACCGCGGAACATGTCGGCGTAGAGCGTGTACACCACTTTGGAAGCATGAATGACCGCGGCCTGATCGTCCGGGTCTTCCAGCTTGTTCATCAAGCGACGGTAGGTCTGCATGTGTTCGATATCCAGGGCGCCGTGGGAACTGAGGTAGCTGAAAGCGCTTTCCGGCAAATCCAGGCGCTGGCGAATGCTGCCGGCGGCATGGGTGGCCAGGGCGATGCTGGTGCCTTCCAGCACGTTGACCATGCCGAACAGACCGACCGGGTTGTCTCGGGCAATCAGGTCGTAGAGAAACCCCACCATCAATTCGATGGGGAGGGAAGGGCGACCGTCGCGGACCGCGGATTTGTCGCCGCCGCAGGCTTCGATGTCGTTGAGCACCCATTGTTCGTGGCCGTACTCATCCTCGATGTACTCGCACACGGCCTGCCGCAGCCATTCCAGGCGTGAGGGCAGGCGCGCGCCGCAGGCCATCATCAATGGCACCGTGTGACGTACGTGGTAATAGGCTTGCGTCAGGAAGGCCCGGTAGCTTTCCAGGCTGACCTTGCCCTCCAGGGCATCGCGAATGACCGGGAGGTTGAACAGTTCGTGGCGTTCCTGGTGGGTGGCTTCTTGCAGGGTGTCGAAAAAACTCATGATGCGGTGTCCTCTGGAAACGCAGATTCGCTCAGTTGCGCCCGGTACTGCTCGACGATGGCGTCGCGACGGGGGCGGCCATTGGCGGTCAGCAGGCCATTGGCCGGGGTGAAGGGTTGATCCAGCCGGGTCCAGCGATGGACCTGGGCGTAGTCAGGCAAGGCCTCGTTGGCCTTGGCCACGGCGGCGGCCAGTTGCTCGTCCGGGCAGTCGGGGCGATGGGGCCAGAGCAGTGCATGGTTGTGTGGCATGGCTTCGCCGTAGACGAAGGCCTGGGCGATATGCCGCCGTTGAGTCAGCTCGGCCTCGACCCATTCGGGGTTCACATTGCGTCCGAAACTGGTGACGAACTGATGCTTCTTGCGCCCCTTGAGGTAGAGGTAGCCCTCGGCGTCGAATTCGCCGAGATCGCCGCTGGGCCACCATTGATCGGTGTGCGGCGCGTCCCCCAGGTAGCCGAGCAGGGTCGAACCCTTGATCAGCACTTCACCATCGTCGGCCAGGCGAATCTGCACATGGGGCAGAGGACGACCGACGCTGCCGGGCCGGCAGGCCTGGGGCCGGTTGAGGCAAACCACCGACGCGCACTCCGACAGGCCATAGCCTTCGAAGACCGGCAGGCCCACCCGTTGCGCCCGGTGCAGCAAATCTTCGGCAACCCGCGCGCCACCCACGGCGGCAAAGCGCAGGTGTTGCGGGTTGAAGCCTTTCTGCTCCGCAGCGCTGACCAACATCAACAACAGTTGCGGTACCAGAATCAGACTCTGCGGGGTACGGCTGGCCAGGAATCCCAGCAGGCGTGGCACATCGACGCCGCTGGCGCCTTGAATGCCCAGGGTTTTCTGGCTGGGCAGGCTCAGGGTCGCCCCGGCGTACAACGCCGCATAACAACCGATGTTTTCCAGCAGAATGGCCAGCGGCAGCAGTGCCAGATGATGCTGCGGATGGCTGGGCCGGCTGGCCAGCTCCAGTTCGCGGGCCACCTGCAGAATGCTCTCGGCACTGAGGCAGACGCCTTTCGGCGTGCCGGTGGTGCCGGAGGTGAAAGTCAGCTTGGCAGTGCCTTCGGGCATCCGGTTGGGGCCCTTGAAGGTGCGGCGCCAGAATTCGCCGGTGTGCGCATAGCCGCTCGCTTGCAGCTCGCTTTCCAGCTCCGGGAAGGCGATCACGACCTCGGCCTGGCTCTGCTCCAGGCAATGGCTGCGTTGTGCGGCGCTGAAGAACGGCGGCAACGTCAGGCACGTCAGGCCTTCAAACAATGCGGCCAGGTCCCAGAGCATCGCTTCGACGCCATTGTCCAACGCCAATGCGACCACCTTGATATTCCCATCGCGCAGGCGCTGCCGCCGGGCCATCACCTCGGTGTACAGCGTGGCGTAGTCCAGCATCGACTGATCGCCCCACAAGGCGATGGCGTGGGGCTTTTCTTCGGCATGGCGGCGCAGGATCCGGTTGAAACGTTCCATTTCAGGCGACATGGATGAACCCCTCCATGGACGTCGGCAAACCCAGGCGACCGAACAGGCCGATATTGCGCAAATGAATGAACCCTGCGCGGATATTGCCCACGTGCACCCAGGGCTTGCTCTCGTAATAGCTGCCCCAGCTGTACCGGTCGTCGCCCAGCCGCGCCGGGTCGGCGGCGCACAGGGTCACCGGTTTCAAACCGAGCCGGTGGAAGCTGTTGACCAGACCGATGTTGCCAGTGAATGCCACCCATTCCAGGCCACCCATGGCCAGCAGGTATGTGATGGCGATGATGCTCATTCGTGCGCTGCCGGTGTCACTGGCCGCCAGATTGCCCACTTCGACGATACCGGTCCGTTCCACCGGGCGATCAGCGGCGGCGCTGATCAGCGGGTCGATCGGTTCATCCAGATAACGCTCCAGAAACAACTCCCCGTCATCGGCCAGGCGTACGCCGGCCACGGCGCAGAGCTCTCCGGCGTCATTGCTCATGCCGAACAGTTCCGGCATGAAATGGCGGATATCGGCGCCGTGGGCCTTGCGGAAACGTTGTTGGATATAGGTTTCGAAGCATTCGCGCTGGGGGTCATCCGGCAGCGCTCTGGCCAGACTCATCGGCGGCGTTTCCGCTTGGCCGAACTGCAGAGGCAAAGGGATGTTCCAGTCGAAGTGGGGCATTGAATGGCGCCTCCCGGGAAAGTATGGGAGGAGTATCGGAAGCATTTCTTAACGGAGTCTGAAGGTGAGAAAAAAGTTAAATAGCGTCGTCTTCAGGTTCGCTTAAGATTGCGCTGGCAGGGTGGCACCCGATCAGGTTGTACGAACGAGTCGGCGGCCTGCACTGAACTTCACGAGGCCCACCATGACCCGCGATTCAACAACACAACGTTACGGAAAACTGTCGATAGCCATGCACTGGTTAATGCTGGCGCTGTTTGTCGGCGTCTATGCCTGCATCGAAATCAAGGGGTTCTTGCCCCGTGGTGGTACCGGGAGGAGTTTTTTTCTCGGGCTGCACGGTTTATTCGGTTTGAGTATTTTTGCCCTGGTCTGGATCCGTTTGCTTGGGCGGCTGTCCCCGCGCCCACCCATCATGCCGGCACCGCCCACCTGGCAGACCGGTGTTTCCCACTTGATGCACCTGGCGCTGTATGTGCTGATGATTGCCACGCCGGTACTGGCCTGGCTGATGCTGGCCGCTGGCGACAAGCCGATGCCCTATTTTGAGTTTGCCTTGCCGGCACCGGTGGCGGTCGATCCCGACCTGGCCAAACAGTTCAAGCACTGGCACGAGCAACTCGGAAACGCCGGCTACTGGTTGATCGGCTTGCACGCGGCGGCTGGTTTGTTCCACCACTATTGGGTCCAGGACAACACCCTGACGCGCATGCTGCCAGGCCGTTCGCGGGATTCGCTCAATCAGCGTCAACAGTAATTTCGAAGGCCGTACTCGCCAGCCGTTCGCCATTGATCAGCACATGCACCGCATGCCGGCCCGCGTAGTGCCGACGGGTGGTCAGTTCCTTGATGTGCTGGCCCCGGGCAATGGATTCGGTGGCCTTGCCGGGCAAGGTCAGGGCCTTGAGCTTGAAGACCTTGGTCGACGTGCTGCCGTTGGCCTTGACGTAATCGATGGCGTAGTCGATCACCAGGCGCTGGCTGGCCTCCACCGTGGATCTGACGGCAAAGGACAGGGTGATTTTTTCCCCCAGGCCTATCACCGGCGGATTGACCTGTACGTCGAGGATCTCGACTTCAGGCTTGCCGCTGGCGCCGATGATCGCCAGCGCCCTCTGATTGCCCTGTTTGATCAGGCTGCGCAGCGCGTGCCTGGCGATCCACGCCGTGTGTTTGTTATCCAGCGACCAGCCTTCGATCAGGTCCAGCACCCACTGCGGGTGATCCTTGGTGATGTCGTTGAGGTGGTTGGCCACGGACTTGCGGACATACAGGCTGGGGTCGGCCTTGAGGTTGTCGAGAATGGCGGCGGCCAGCCGTGGCTCGGCCTGGATCGACTCCAGGCGAAACGACCACGGCAAGCGTGGCCGGCAGCCTTCACTGGCCAGGCGTCGGACGTGTTCGCTGGCATCCAGCGACCAGTCATGCATCAGTTTGAGGGACCGCTCCAGATCGCGACGCAGGAAGTGTCGGATGGCGAACTCCGAGGAGCCGAAGGCGGTGAAGTACTTGAGCGCGTCCATGGACAGGTCGAATCGCTCGGCGCCGTAGGTCGCCACGTAATGCGGCAGGCACATGCTGACGAAACCGCTGTTCAGGCGCGGGGCGAGGGCGCGCAATAATGGCAGCGAGGCCTCGAAGTCCAGCGCCAGCACCGCGTGCAGGCATTCGCTGACGCGGGCCATGCGCTGCATCACCGACAGGTCCGCCAGACCGCTTTTGGCCAGCTTCAGGAAGGCCCTGGCATCGAACCGGGGATAGACCGCGGTCATCTCGGTGGCGATGTGCTGGAGGCGTTCGCTGTTGAAGATTTCCTTGAGGGCGGGGGAGGATGAGTCAGCAGCCATTGTGGGTTCCTTTGTATTTGTTGTTTACCCAATACATCGGGTAATCGTTCTTCGCGAGCAGGCTCGCTTCCACAAGGCGCTTGCCAACGACACCTGTTCAATGTGGGAGCGAGCCTGCTCGCGAAGAGGCCCTTGAAGTCACTTCATTTCCTGGCCGCTTGCTCTTCCAGCTGATCCGACTCAAACAGCCGCGCCAGTTCCGCCCGTGCTTCCTGGGCCGTCTGCATGACTTTCGCCGCATCGTCGTACACCGCATGCTGGGCTTCGAGCACCTGTTCGTCGTGGTGTTTGAAACGCTTGATCCGCGCATCCGCCTGGGCCTGGGTCAATCCCAGCCCGATCAGGGTCTGGCGGCTCATTTCCAGGCTGGAATAAAAGGTCTCGCGCACCGCCAGGGCGTCGACGTCCATCAGCCGATGCACATGCTGACGGTTACGGGCGCGGGCGATGATTTTCATCTCCGGATAGAGCTTGCGCACCAGCTCGGCGGTCTTGATGTTGGTGTCCGGGTCGTCGGTGGCAATCACAAAGAACTCCGCTTCGCCGACTTTCGCGGCCTTGAGAATTTCCGGACGCATCGGGTCGCCGTAGAACACCGGTACACCGCCGAAGCTGCGGGACAGCTCGATGGTTTCCACCGAGGTGTCGAGGGCCACGAACTTGATGTTCTGGGCCCGCAGGATACGCGCAACGATTTGCCCCATGCGGCCCATGCCGGCAATGACCACCCGGGGCGCTTCAGTGTCGATCTCGCGAAATTGCTCGGGGACCACCACCGGTTGCACCTTGGGGCTGACCAGGCGGGCGCACCCCAGTAACAGCAACGGCGTGAGCGCCATGGACAGGGTGATGGTCAGCACCAGCAAATCATACAGGTGCGGTTCGAACAGCCCTTGATCGCGGCCGATCTTGAACACCACGAAGGCGAATTCACCGCCCGCCGCCAGCACGATGCCGAGGCGAATCGCGCTGACCTTGCCCAGGCCGCCGGCCAGCCGCCCCACGACAAACAGCAACGGCAGCTTGATGGCAATCAGCAGCAGGGTCAGGCCCAGCACCACGGCGGGCGCGCTCAGCAGCAGACTCAGGTTCGCGCCCATGCCGACGCTGATGAAAAACAGCCCCAGCAGCAGCCCCTTGAACGGTTCGATTTGCGCCTCCAGTTCATGACGGTATTCGGAGTCTGCCAGCAGCAGGCCGGCGAGGAAGGCACCAAGGGCCATCGACACGCCCACCAGGTCCATCAACCATGCCGTGCCGATGACCACCAGCAGTGCGGTGGCGGTGGACACCTCCGGCAAACCGGTTTTCGCCACCACCCGGAATACCGGTCGCAGCAGATAACGTCCGCCGATCACCACCACGGCAATGCTGCCCAGTACCCGCAAACCGTGATTGACATCGTCGGCGGCACTGGCGTTGTGATCGACGCCGGCCAGCAACGGCACCATGGCGATCAGCGGGATCGCGGCGATGTCCTGGAACAGCAGGATGGCAAACGCCAGGCGCCCGTGGGGGCTGGTCAGTTCCTTGCGCTCGGCCAGGCTTTGCAGGCCAAACGCGGTGGATGACAAGGCCAGGCCCAGGCCCAGCACGATGGCGCTGTTGAGCGGCTGGCCGAACAAAAACAGCGCCACCACACCGATCACCGAGCCGGTCAACAACACCTGCGCCAGGCCGACGCCAAACACCGATTTGCGCATCACCCACAAGCGGCGCGGCGACAATTCAAGGCCGATGATGAACAGCAGCAACACCACGCCGAGTTCCGAGATATGGCTGACACTCTGCGGATTGCCGATCAGGCCCAGCACCGAAGGCCCGATGATCACCCCGGCAAACAGATAACCCAGCACCGCCCCCAGTTGCAGCCGCTTGGCCAGTGGCACGGTGAGCACCGCCGCGAACAGAAACACGACAGCGGCTTGCAACAGATTGCCTTCATGGGGCATGACGAAACTCCATTCACTCGGTACGGCAGGGGCGACAAGGATAAAGGCTGGGGTTGGCTGAGTCAGCCATGGGTTGGAACTCAGTTGTTACATTTTGCATTGGTTGGTTACATTCATAGAATAAGTGGATCAATCCGATTCCACGCGGCGTCTTCGAATGTAGGCGCACGTTCAAACACTTAACAAGGAAGCTCGGGGGGGCGATATGACATTGCCAGCCTGGATCTTTTCATCTCGGTCGCCGATGAGCGAAACCTGGCCCGTGCCTCCCGCATCAAGCCCTCGCAGTGTCAGCGGTCAGCAAGCGCGTCACCGAGTTTGGCATTGCTCATCATTGCATTCAAAAACCGACATGTAGGCGTCGGTGACAAACAAGTTGGCGTTTTTAGACAGGTCTCGCGCATGTGCTACCAATGTGCACAAGGTTGATGAACGCTGGCACAAACCCTAGCGTTTTCCTTATGGCTCCCGCCCTGCAATACCTCAGCCTAGAGACATTGGATGATGTCGTTTTTTGATCTGTTCAAACTTATGTAATTGGGTATGACCTTTGCAGGTTGAATACATACAAATCCACCCAGTTTTGGATGGACGAATAAAAAGAGCCTTTGCCTGAGGCCGTTCACCCGCGTTACCTGTGGAGTACCTTGATGACGACGTTCAATTCCGGGGCGAAACCCCAAAACTCTGCACCTCAATCGATCGGTTTTTTGCTGCTGGACAACTTCACGTTGATTTCTCTGGCCTCCGCCGTGGAGCCTCTGCGAATGGCCAACCAGTTGTCCGGTCGTGAGCTGTATCGCTGGACGACCCTCACCGTCGATGGCGGCCAGGTCTGGGCCAGTGATGGCCTGCAAATCACTCCTGACGCCTCCATGCATAAAGCTCCACCAATGGACGCGATCGTCGTTTGCGGTGGCGTCGGTATCCAGCGCACCGTTACCCGCGAACACGTGTCATGGCTGCAGAGCCAGGCACGTCAGCACCGGCGTCTTGGCGCGGTGTGCACTGGCAGCTGGGCCCTGGCGTGCGCCGGCCTGCTGGACGGATTCGATTGCAGCGTGCACTGGGAATGTCTGGCGGCGATGCAGGAAGCGTTTCCGCGTGTGGTCATGAGCACCCGGCTATTCACCCTCGACCGTAACCGTTTCACCAGCTCCGGCGGCACCGCGCCGCTGGACATGATGCTGCACCTGATCAGCCGCGATCACGGTCGCGAACTGTCGGCTGCGATTTCGGAGATGTTCGTCTACGAACGCATCCGCAACGAACAGGATCACCAGCGCGTGCCGCTCAAGCACATGCTCGGCACCAACCAGCCGAAATTGCAGGAAATTGTCGCGCTGATGGAGGCCAATCTCGAAGAGCCGATCGACCTGGACGAACTGGCTGTGTATGTCTCGGTGTCCCGTCGTCAGCTAGAACGCCTGTTTCAGAAATACTTGCACTGTTCGCCATCGCGGTACTACCTCAAGCTGCGCTTGATCCGCGCGCGGCAGCTGCTCAAGCAAACGCCGGTGTCGATCATCGAAGTAGCGACGATCTGTGGCTTCGTGTCCACGCCACACTTCTCCAAGTGCTACCGCGAATACTTCGGCATTCCACCGCGTGACGAACGTGTAGGCTCCAACACCACGCAACAGGTCGCGATGATACCGCTGCCGCAAGCGCTGGTGCTGTCGCCGTTGTCCGGGCCATTGTCGGCATTGAGCCAGGCACGCAACGAATCCACCTTTGCCAGTGTTCGTCTATAAATTTTCACCCCTATCCTGCAAAAGCGTAACGTTCGCAGGATAGGGGACGGCGCTTCATTTTAGTGTTGCGCTGAGGCAGGACTCACTCGACAGCCTTGACCATGTCCTCGATGACCTTTTTAGCGTCGCCGAACACCATCATGGTTTTGTCCAGGTAGAACAGTTCGTTGTCCAGACCGGCATAGCCGCTGGCCATCGAGCGCTTGTTGACGATGATGGTCTTGGCCTTGAACGCTTCGAGAATCGGCATGCCGGCAATCGGCGATTTCGGATCGTTCTTGGCGGCCGGGTTGACCACGTCGTTGGCGCCCAACACCAGCACCACGTCGGCCTGACCGAACTCGGAGTTGATGTCTTCCATCTCGAACACCTGGTCGTAAGGCACTTCGGCCTCGGCCAGCAGTACGTTCATGTGGCCAGGCATACGACCGGCCACCGGGTGGATCGCATATTTCACGGTCACGCCGCGATGGGTCAGCTTCTCGGTCAGTTCCTTCAGCGCATGCTGAGCACGGGCCACCGCCAGGCCGTAGCCCGGAACGATGATCACGGTGTCGGCGTTGGTCAGCAGGAAGGTCGCGTCGTCAGCCGAACCGGATTTCACCGGACGGGCTTCCTTGGCGCCTGCGGGACCGGCGTCGGCTGTATTGCCGAAACCGCCGAGCAGTACATTAA
>NZ_VZPP01000008.1 GCF_008801475.1 Pseudomonas moorei
AGGTCTTGAACAGCTGGTTCTTGGCGGCGATGGATTTGATCATCGCCAATGCATCGGCTTCGCTCAGGCCATCTTCCAGGCCCAGCACGCTGGTGCCCTTGATGCTGTCGGGAATCACGCTGGCGCTGAGGGCTTCGAGGGAATCGAAGCCGAGGCTGTTGAGCATGGCTTGCTCGTCACCGGCGCGCGGGCCGATGTGGCGGGCGATGAATTCGTTACGGGTGTCGAGGAGGGTGGTCATACAGAATCCTCACGCGTCGGTCTGGTCTTGGATCAGGCGTTCGTAAGCGGCTTGATCGAGCAAGCGGGAAATCGCCGACGCGTCAGCAGGCTGGAAGCGGAAGAACCAGCCTTCGCCCAGCGGATCTTCGTTGACCAGCTCAGGGTTCGCGTCGAGCGCCGAATTCACTTCCACCACCTCACCGTCCAGTGGCATGCCGATGCTGCTGGCGGCCTTCACCGACTCCAGCACCGACACTTCGGTGCCAGCGTCGAAGCCGCCCAGTTCAGGCACCTGGACAAACACCACATCCCCCAGTGCCTGTTGGGCAAACGCCGTGATGCCAACGGTCACCGTGCCGTCAGCTTCGGTGCGCAGCCATTCGTGGTCGACGGTAAAACGCAATTCGCTCATATCTACTCCTCATTGTTCTGACTCATTCGCTGCAAGTGGCGAATGACGATGGGCAGGCTCGGTTGGGTGGCGAGCGTGGCTGAAGGAGTCGTAGCAAGGGCGGTGCCAATTTTGATTTATTGTTATAAATCAATGACTTGATGATGGATTTGGCTGTTTTGCGGTTTGCTCGTGTATTGAAATCAATACAGGCAGACCAGCAACAGGGGGCGGAGTCCGGGCCAGACGGGTTGAGGTGGTTTTGTCTTGGATTCGATACGCCGTATCGATTTGCATACATTGTTGGGCGGCACTCGAACCCTATGGGAGCGGGCTTGTCGGGTCGCCGCATCGCAGCGATTTCGGTGTGTCAGGTAACGAAAATGGTGACTGACATGGCCTCATCGCGGGCAAGCCCGCTCCCACAGGGATTTTCAGTGTTGCTGAAACCGGCTGTCAGGCCTTGTTGGGAATCCCGTACTTGCGCAAGCGAACGGCGATGGCGCTATGGGAGGTCTGCAAGCGTGCCGCGAGCAATCGACTGGACGGATAGCTGCGATACAACTGCTCAAGCAGGTCCTTTTCAAAACCTTCGACAGCCTCTTCCAGGCTGCCCACCTCGCCATCGTTCCGGCGCTCCACAGCGGTCCTGGCAATGTCGAGGTCGTCGAGGTCGACCAAGGGGTTTTCGCAAATCGCCGCCGCGCGGAAGATCACGTTTTGCAGTTGCCGCACATTGCCCGGCCAGCGGTTGCCGAGCAGGGCGGGAAAGGTGCTCGGCGCCAGGCGGCAGACCGGCCGCTGGATCTGCGCGCACGCTTGCTGCATGAAGTGCTGGGCCATCAGCAGGATGTCATGGCCGCGTTCGCGCAGCGGCGGCACTTGCAGGTTGAGCACGTTGAGGCGGTAGAACAGGTCTTCGCGAAAGTGCCCTTCGCTGACCATTTTTTCCAGGTCGCGGTGGGTCGCGCTGAGGATCCGCACGTTGACTTTGACCTCGCGATCACCGCCCACGCGGCGGAAGCAACCATCGCTCAAAAAGCGCAATAACTTGGCCTGCAGGTACGGCGACATTTCCCCCACTTCGTCGAGGAACACCGTGCCCTGATCGGCCAGCTCCAGCAGCCCGAGTTTGCCGCCCCGTTGGGCACCGGTGAAGGCGCCGGGGGCGTAGCCGAACAGCTCGCTTTCGGCCAGGCTCTCCGGCAGTGCCGCGCAATTGAGGGCCAGGAACGGCTTGTCACGACGACCGCTGATGGCGTGGCAGGCGCGGGCCACCAGTTCCTTGCCAGTGCCGGTTTCGCCCTGGATCAGCAGCGGTGCATCGAGGGCCGCGACCCGTTGGGCCCGGGCTTTCAGCGCACGGATCGGCGGCGATTCGCCCAGCAGCGCATCGAAGCCTTCGGCGTGATCGTGGTGCAGCGCCGACAGGCGTTCGCCGATGCGGTTCGGTTGATAGAGAGTGAGCAGGGCGCCGGCATCGGTGATCGGCATGGCGTCGAGCAGCAAGGTGTGGCCGCCGAGGCTGACTTCGCGCATGGGCAGACGAAAGCCGTGGGCGATCAGCGTCGGTTGCAAGTCGGGATCATCGAACAGCGTGCCCAGGGATTCACCGGCCGGTTCGCGACCGCACAAGGCGATCAAGGCCGGGTTGGCCAGCAGCACATGACCGCGATCATCCACCGCCAGCACCGGGTCGGAACTGGCGGCGAGCAAGGCATCCAGTTGCAGGCGCCGGCGTTGTCCCGGAAGGATGTCGACCAGGGTCACCGCTTGTACCCCGCGCACGCCGAACAGCGCTTCGCGCAACTCCTCCAGCACTTCGGCGCCGAGGGTCGGGGCATCGATGTAGACGTTTGGCGGCACCATTTCCACGGCGTCGAGGTTGAAGCTGCGACCGCCCAGCAGGGCCAGGACTTCCTGGGTAATGCCGACGCGGTCGATGAAGGTGACGTGGATGCGCATAGGTGGCCTTGACCGGTGATGAAGCGAAACGTTGCGTCGATGAGTATGGCGGGCGCCGTTTGAATTTGGCGAGCCGTCAATGCTTCTCGGGGGCTGGCGTTTGGCGGGAACAGGCCGCCAGGTCTTCGAGAAACGCCTGCAGGATCGGCGGTGGCGCCGTGCCGCGACGGGTGATCACGTCGAACGGCGACATCAGCTGCAAACTGGCGGGCGCCAGTTGGTGCATCTCGCCGGTCTTGATCCACTGCGCGGCAAAATGCGCCGGCAGAAAGCCCAGGTAAGCGCCGGAGATGATCAGGATCGCCAGGGCCTCGATGTTGTCCACGGTCGCCGCCGCCTTGCTCACGCCCAGGTGTTCCAGGTCGTATTGCTGCATGTAGCCGCGCACGACGATGCGGCTGGCGGCAATCTCTTCGAGCAGTTCGTCACCCTCGGCCTTGCTGCCAAACAGCGGATGCCGCCGCCCGCAATACAGCCCCAGCGCTTCCTGGTACAGCGGCGAATGCAGCAGGCCCGGCACGTAGATCGGGAAGTGCCCGATGGCCAGGTGCAGTCGCCCGTCGAGCACGCGCTCTTCCAGTTCGGCGGGGGTGCCGACGTACACGTTCAGGTGCACATCGTGGCCACGGGAGACGAAGCGCTGAGTGGTGCGCGGGATCGGCGAGTCGGGGTCGGTGATGGTGGTGTCGATGATCCCCAGGTTGAGCTTGCCGCTGATGTGCTGCTTGAGCACGTCAGCGTCCATGCAGAAATTTTCCACCGCCGAGAGCAGGCGCTGGGTGGCTTCATGAATCGCCACGCCTTGCTCGGTCAGGCGAAAGCCGCTGCGCCCGCGCTGGCAGAGTTTGACCCCAAGCCGGGTTTCCAGATGGGTCATCTGTTCGCTGATGGTCGACTGGCCGGCGTTCAACGCCGCCTGCGCAGCGGAAAACCCGCCGCAGCGGACAATGGTGGCAAAGACCCTGAGTAACTTCAGGTCGACATCGTGCAGTTGAATCACCTGGGACCTCCCGCCTGTGGATGCATCGGCAATGCCGATATGAGTATCTGATGTTTAGCATTTTTTCCACGAAAAGCTGCGCCCATAGTCACTCCAACGGCGGTCGCCTTGCAGTCCGCCAGGCCGATAACAAGAAGTGGAGAGGCTAGAAATGTCGAACAATGGTTATGAATCCGGTCGCCTGAACCTGCCATTCGTGGGTCATTGCACCTTTGGCAAGTCCCCGGTGTGCACCGACTGGGATGCCCTGGATGCCGACGTCGCGGTGCTCGGCGTGCCCAATGACATGGGCACCCAGTGGCGCTCCGGCGCACGCTTCGGACCACGCGGGATTCGTGAGGCATCGACGCTGTTTTCCTTCGGCCATGCCGGTGCCTACGACCACGAAGACGACGTGATGTACCTGACCGCCGCCGACGTGCGCATGGTCGACGTCGGTGATGCCGACATCGTCCACACCGATATGGAAACCAGCAACAAGAACACCGAATACGCCGTGCGCAAGATTCTCGATGCCGGTGTCATGCCGGTGGTGCTCGGTGGTGATCACTCGGTGCACGCCCCGGTCATCAAGGCGTTTGAAGGCCGCGGCCCGATCCACATCATCCACTTCGATGCGCACCTGGATTTCGTCGACGAGCGTCACGGCGTGCGTTACGGCCACGGCAATCCGCTGCGCCGCGCATCGGAAATGAACCACATCGTCGGTATGACCCAGATGGGCATCCGCAACGTCTCGTCGTCCAACCGCGACGACTACGAAGCGGCCCATGAAGCCGGTTCGAAAATCCTTTCGGTGCGCGATGTGCGCCGACTCGGCGTCGAAGGCGTGCTGGCGCTGATTCCGCAGAACATCAACTACTACATCACCATCGACATCGACGGTTTCGACCCGTCCATCGCCCCCGGCACCGGCACCCCGAGCCACGGCGGCTTCCTCTACTACGAAGTGCTGGAAATCATCCAGGCCCTGGCCAAGCGCAGCAAAGGCAACATCGTCGGCATGGACCTGGTGGAGGTTGCACCAGTCTACGACCCGACCGGCATGACCTCGATTCTCGCCGCGCAACTGCTGCTCAACAGCATCGGTTTCATCTTCCACGAGCGGGGCAAGGTGCGTGCGGCCCAGAGCGAAGCCACCCCAGCCTGATATCGAAACCACTAAACCCGGCAGGACCCGACTGCCGGGCAGAGAGAATAAAAATGGACACGATCGTCAAAAGTTACCTGCAAAAATTCGGCGTCTCCGAGGCCACCCAGACCTTCCTCGGCAAGGTCCAGAAAATGTTCATCGGCGGTGCCTGGGTCGAGGCCAGCGATGGCCAGACGTCCGAAGTCATCGAGCCGTCGACTGAAGGCCTGATCACGCGCATTCCCATGGGCACCACCGCTGATCTGGACCGTGCCGTGCAAGCCGCCCGAGCCCAGTTCGACGGCGGTGCCTGGCGCCAGGCCAAACCGGCCGAACGTGAACGGCTGATGCAACGCCTGGCCGACCTGATCGAACAGAACGCCGCCGAGCTGGCGGAAATCGAATCGATCGACATGGGCAAGTCGGTCGCCTTCGCCAAGGACGTCGATATCCAGGGTACCGTCGATACCCTGCGCTACTTCGCCGGCTGGGCCACCAAGCTGCACGGGCGTACCGTCGAGCCGTCGTTGCCGGGCAATTACCTGGCCTACACCCGCAAGGAAGCGGTGGGCGTGGTCGGTGCCATCGTGCCGTGGAACTTCCCGCTGCAAACCATGGCCTGGAAGCTTGGCGCGGCCCTGGCCACCGGTTGCACAGTGGTAGTCAAACCGGCTGAGCTGACTTCGCTGTCGGCCCTGCGTTTTGCCGAGCTGGTACAGGAAGCGGGCATCCCGGACGGGGTGATCAACATCGTCACCGGGCGCGGCAGCGTGGTCGGCGCAGCCATGGCCACCCACCCTGGCATCGACAAACTGACCTTCACCGGCTCGACCCCGGTCGGCCGTACCGTGGGGCGCGCCGCGCTGGACGACATGAAGCGCCTGACCCTGGAACTGGGTGGCAAATCACCGGTCATCGTGTTCGCCGACGCCGACATTCCGGCGGCGGCGCAGGCGGTCGCCAACGGGGTGTTTTTCAACTCGGGACAGGTATGCGACGCGGGCACACGGGCCTATATTCACAGCAGTGTCTATGACCAATTCCTGCGCGAGTTGATCGCCTATACCCGCACCCTGAAGATCGCGCCGGGGATGGACCCGGACTGCTTCATCGGCCCGCTGGTCTCGGCCCTGCAAAAGCAGCGCGTGACCGAGTACATCGAAACCGGCAAGCAGGAGGGCGCCCAGTTGGTCTACGGCGGCCAGCCGGTCGAGGGCCCTGGCTTCTTCGTCGAGCCGACCATTTTCGCCCATTGCCGTAACGACATGCGCATCGTCCAGGAGGAGATTTTCGGTCCGGTGCTGGTCACCGCACCCTTCGACGATGAGGAACAGGCACTGGCACTGGCCAATGACTCGCCCTATGGCCTGGCGGCGGCCCTGTATTCCAATGACCTGGGCAAGGTGCACAGCCTGATTCCGCGTCTGAAGGCAGGCTCGGTCTACGTCAACGCCCACGGCACCCTCGACCCGTCGATGCCGTTCGGCGGCTACAAGCAGTCCGGGTTCGGCAAGGACCTGGGCGCCGAGCAGCTGGACTACCTGCTCGAGACCAAGGCGGTCTGGATCACGCTGCCCTGAGCCATTCCTGCCTGCCGGGCACCAAGGACAATGCCAGGCAGGCAAAGGGGACACCTGTGGCGAGGGAGCAAGCTCCCTCGCCACAGGACCCGAAAAAATGCGGTTTTTTCGTCATGATCTTCCAACAATAAGAGTCCATCATGAACACAAACGCCAAGTCCGCCCCGAGCGTGTCGGTCCTCGATGACAAAATCGTCGTCGAAAGCCATTCGATTGACTTCATCCCCGAGAACGAGCGCACCGACAAACTGTCGAGCCAGGGCCCGTTCTGGTTTCTCGGTAACTTCACCTTTTTCACCATGACCATCGGCTTCGTCGGCCCAAGCGTCGGCCTGACCGCGCTCTGGACCACGCTGGCCGGTACGCTGGGCATCATGTTCGGCACGCTGTTCATGGCCTTTCATGGATCCCAGGGCCCACACCTGGGTCTGCCACAGATGATCCAGTCCCGCGCGCAGTTCGGTTATCGCGGGGTGATTCTGGTGCTGTTGGCGACACTGTTCGTGTTCGCCGGCTTCAACATCGTCAACCTCGTGCTGATGATGCAGGGACTGCACACGCTATTCGGCTTCAACCCCGCCGCGATTGCAGTGGCGGTGACAATACCGGCGGCGGTGCTGGCGATCCTCGGGCATGACTGGATGCACCGCAGCTTCAAATGGGCACTGTACCTGTCGTTGCCACTGTACGGCCTGGTGACCCTGGCGGTGTTGATGGGCTGGGTGCCGGATGCGGTGTTGCCGGCGCTCGGCGCCGGAGAAGTGGCCCCGGCACCGTTGGGTTTCAACTGGACCGGTTTCATCGCGCAATTCGCGGCCGCGGCGAGCTACAACATCGCTTACGCCCCGTACGTATCGGACTACTCGCGTTACCTGCCGAAGAACACCTCCAGCGGCAAGCTGATCGCGGTGGTGTTCCTGGGCGCTTCGTTGTCCGGTGCCTGGATGATTTCCGTGGGTGGCTGGCTGGCCGATCACCTGCACTCCACTGACGTGCTGGTGGCCCTCGGGCAAGTCGGCAACACCGTGTCGCCGCTGATGGGCACGGCCGTTGTGGTGATCACCATCCTGGCGTTCCTGCCGGTGATCGCGATGAACATCTACAGCGCCAAGCTGACCACCCTGACCTGCGTCGACTCGATCAAGCACATCGAACCGACCCGCAAGGCGCGGATCCTGGCCATCGCCTTTGTGATCCTGTTGCAACTGGGCGTGGCCCTGAGCATCCAGAGTTCCGGCAAAGGCCTGTCGGTGCTCGGCATCTACCTGGTGGTGATGCTGTACTTCCTGGTGCCCTGGACCTCGGTCAACCTCACCGACTACTTCTTCGTGCGCAAGGGCCGCTACGCCATCCCGCACTTCTTCATGCCCCACGGCAACATCTACGGCAGCTGGGGCCTGCGTGGCATCGCCGCTTACGCCATCGGCTTCGTCTCGATGATTCCGTTCTTCTACATCTTCGACGGCGTCGAACAGCGCGAAGTGTATGTCGGCCCACTCGCCAAGGCCCTGGGCAGCATCGACATCGCCTGGCTGGTCGGGCTGATCGTATCGGGGGTGGCCTACTACTGGCTGAGCCGCTCGATCGATCTCAAGCGCGAAGAAGCGGTCATCCAGCACATCGAGAAAACGTCCCCGCAATTCACCACTGGCGACAAATTGACCAAGCCGTCGAAGCCCGTTTTCAACGAATCGACGGTCCGGAGATAAATCATGGCTACGCAAAAATACGACTACATCATCATCGGCGCAGGCTCGGCAGGTTGTGTGTTGGCCAACCGCCTGAGCGAAGACCCGGCCACCTCGGTGCTGGTCCTGGAATTCGGTGGCAGCGACAAGAGTGTAGTGATCCAGATGCCCAGTGCGTTCTCGATCCCGATGAACACCAAGAAGTACAACTGGCGCTATGAAACCGAGCCGGAAACCTACCTCAACGGCCGTCGCATTCACTGCCCACGGGGCAAGGTGCTGGGGGGCTCGTCGTCGATCAACGGCCTGGTGTACATCCGCGGTCATGCCTATGACTTCGACGAGTGGGAATCCCTCGGCGCCCAGGGGTGGGGCTATAAAAACTGCCTGCCGTACTTCAAGCGCGCCGAGAGCTACGAGTCCGGCGGTGACAGCTATCGCGGGCAAACCGGACCGTTGCACACCACCAATGGCAACCACATGAAAAACCCGCTGTACGGGGCCTGGGTCGAAGCCGGCGCAGAAGCGGGCTACATCAAGACCGATGACTGCAACGGCTACATGCAGGAAGGTTTCGGCGCGATGCACATGACCGTGAAAAACGGCGTGCGCTGTTCCACCGCCAACGCCTATCTGCGCCCGGCCATGGACCGTTCGAACCTGACGGTGATCACCCACGCGATGACCCGCCAGGTCATCCTCGAAGGCAAGCGCGCCGTGGGCATCATCTATGACCACGGTGGCCAGACCCACCAGGTCTATTGCAACAAGGAAGTGCTGATTTCGTCCGGGCCCATCGGCTCGCCGCACCTGCTGCAACGTTCCGGCATCGGCCCGGCCGAGGTCCTGCGCAAGGCCGGGATCAATGTGCGTCATGACCTGCCGGGGGTAGGGGAGAACCTGCAGGATCACGCCGAGGTGTACATCCAGTTTGGCTGCAAGGAACCGGTGACGCTCAACAGCAAGATGGACCCGCTGAGCAAACTGATGATCGGTTTGCGCTGGCTGCTGTTCAAGGATGGCCTGGGGGCCACCAACCACTTCGAGGCCGGCGGTTTCATCCGCTCCGACAAGGGCTTGCGCTGGCCGGACATTCAGTTCCACTTTCTGCCGGCGGCCATGCGTTACGACGGCAACAAGCCGATCAAGGGCCACGGTTTCATGGTGCTGACCGGGCCGAACAAACCGAAGAGCCGCGGCTACGTGCGCGTGCGCTCCGCCGACCCTTACGAGCATCCGGAAATCCGTTTCAACTACCTGGAGCGCGAAGAGGACCGCGAAGGTTTCCGCCGCTGCATCCGCCTGACCCGCGAGATCATCGGCCAGAAAGCCATGGACCGCTTCCGCGATGGCGAAATCGCCCCCGGCGCGCACCTGACCAGCGATGAAGACCTTGATGCGTTCGTGCGGGACAACCTGGAGAGCACCTATCACCCTTGCGGTTCGTGCCGCATGGGCGAGGACGAATTGGCCGTGGTGGACTCCGAGTTGCGCGTGCATGGCATCGCCGGGCTGCGGGTGATCGATTCCTCGGTGTTCCCGACCGAACCGAACGGCAATCTCAACGCGCCGACCATCATGCTCGCCGAACGGGCATCGGACCTGGTGCGCGGACGCAAGATGCTGCCGGCGTCGGATGTGCCGGTGGGGCTGGTCGAAAACTGGGAAAACAGCCAGCGTTCGACCCTGCCGGGGCGTAACGTGCGGGTCTGAAGGCACTGCAACCCAAGGTGGTAGCGGGCTTGCTCGAGAAGGCGGTGCTTCATTCAACATTCATGTCGACTGACACGGCCGCTTCGCGAGCAAGTCCGCTACCACATAGGGTCGTGTTGTTTTCAGGAAAATATTACCTCTCGATTGAGCCTCCATTGCTAGTCTGTAGATCCTTGAGACCGCAATGGAGCACCCTCATGGCTATCCAGGCCCTGCGCGCCGACGCCTCGCACATCGACAAGATCGCCCCGTTATTCGACGCCTATCGCGGCTTCTACGGTCAGCCATCGAACCTGCCGCAATCCCGTGACTTCATCGCCGAGCGCATCGCCCGTGACGAATCGGTGATCTTTTATGCCGAGGACACCAGCGGCGAAACCCTGGGTTTCGTGCAGATGTTCCCGACCTTTTCCTCCATCGACGCGCACCGCACCTGGTTGCTCGGCGACCTGTTCAGCGCGCCCGCCGCTCGCGGCAAAGGCGTTGGCACCCTGTTGATGAACACCGCCCGCGACTTCGCACGGTTGAGCGGCGCCAAGGGCATGACCCTGGAAACTGCCACCGACAACCACACGGCGCAGCGCTTGTATGAGTCTTTGGGGTATGTGCGCGACCCGGGCTACTACACCTACTGCCTGGATTTGAAGCAGGGCTGAGCCCGGCGCTTCAAATCGCGGATGGCCCTTAACCGAACACCGGCCGGAAGAAACTGCGCTCATAGCTGAGGATGCAGCGGGTTTCTTCGGCATACTTGAACGCGGCGATGCACGCCGGGTCGTTCATCGACTCTTGGCGATAGGTTTCGTAAGCCGCCAGACTGGGGAAGGTGAACATCGCCAGGGCAATGTTGTTGGCACCCTCGGAGGGCAGGAAGTAGCCGTGATGCTGGCCACCGAACTTCTCCACCAGGGGAATCCACAGCTTGCCGTAGTGCTCGAATGCGTCGAGCTTGTAGGGGTCGAGCACGTATTTCAGGTAGCAAGTGACCATCAGTTTTCTCTCCTTATAAAAGTGCAGGCCGGGGTACAAGGGGCACTAGTCTGCCAAGGCCTGTATCAGACTGCCATCAGCGATTTGCGCTCAAGAAGCCGGGAGCAAAAGCTCGCCCTCATAGGCAGGGTGGCGTGCAAGGCGTTTCGCCCATGAACCCGCAACAATCCCTTCGATAAAGGCGCTGGACATGATGAAATGGCCGCCCCTTTCTGCCGTGCGTCATTACTGATCTGGAGCTGTACATGAACAAAGCTGCGGTGCTGACCTTCTTCTTGCTGCTTCAGGCAGGTTTGTCGGGTACGCAAGCCTTTGCGGCCGGTGATGCCGAGGCGGGCGGCAAACTGTTCAAGCGTGTGTGTGGGGGCTGCCATCAGATCGGCGAGTCAGCGCGAGCCTTCTTTGGCCCGCAACTCAACGGCATCATCGGGCGCACGGCCGGAAGCACCACCGATTACCAGTACTCCGACGCCATGAAGTCCTCGGGCGTGGTCTGGACCCGGGAAAAGCTCGCCGCGTACATCGAAGATCCCAAAGCCGTGGTCTCCGGTACACGGATGATCTTCTGGGGCATCAGCGATCAGGAAAAAATCGACGATCTGCTGGCCTATCTTCAGACTTTTCCGGCGCAGTGATCGGCCTGCGAAATGGCCCCCATTTGAACACCCCGTTGCATTCAACCTGACCCACGTATGAATCGCGTCAATCATGAACGCTGCCTTTTCCTTCCAGATTCGCTGGCGCGCATCCAGCAGTCTGAATAGTCCATGTGAACATCCACTTCATTTTTCAGTTTCTTCAAAGAGCGGCATATTTCGTGGGGTGAGAGCGCTTTGCTCGCCTATACTGAAAGATTGAACAGTATGGGTGAGTGCATGTTTCAAGCTATTGAAAAATATGAAAATTTAAAAGCGGCGGTAGCAAGGCAGGTTGCTTGTTAATAGTGTTTTTCTGTGGTGGTTTGGTGTCGTGACGAGGATTTGATATGAACGTCCTGTTGAAAGAACTTCATGCCTATCATCATGAAGTGGCCATGAAAATTACTCAGATCAAAGAGTTACTGAGGAAGCTGAGACATGACACCGATGGTGCTGATGACTGCAAGCTGTTGTTCAAGATGTTGGAAACCTTGCACGGCGATGCAGAGCGACACCACCATGAAAATGAAGAGCTTATTCGGCTGGCCTTGCTAGCGACTGAGGCACCGATTCATCAACGGGTCAAGGATATCGAGCGAGACCATCTGGCATTTGGGCGTATTGCTGGACAGCTGAAAATGTTGGAGGGCACAACCCAGGAAACGAGAGTGATTGCTGACACTGTCGATGACTTCATCAAAAAATATTACGATCACATGGATGCGGAGGAAAATATTTTCTTTCCGGTGGCAGACAAGTGGCTGTCAGACGACCAGTGGCAGGAAATAAAGCGTCAATGGCATTAATTGGAACTCATCGTAAACCTTGAAATTCAGCTACTACGTAGCACTCGACCTCATCCGGTCGTTACGTGGGTATCAAGTCACTCTCCCCGAGCCTCATCGACTCACCGGGGGGCGCGTATATTGACTGTTTTCTCGTTGCAAGTCCCTTCGCTTTGGCGTCTGTGCCGACGACACAAAAATCCTGGACTATCGACCAACGGCCACATGAGCGACATCGTGTTTGCATGGGGCAAAATCTTCCAGGTTGGTCAAGTCCATGCAATGACGCACGGCCATCCCTTTAGCATTTCCACTCACTGACGCAATTGCGCACAGTGATCCTGTTCCGCTTGTCCCGCCGTATACCACACGTAATCAGCGCTCTCGGCGCTCACGGTCTTGCCGGCTTCGGCTAGGATCAACACCAGGCTGTCCTGGCTGGCGCCGAGATCCTTCAAATGCAAAGGCACGCCCAGGTCCTTGCGCACATGGAACGCCCCGGCCAGTAACAGGGCAGGGGTTGGCGCCGCCAGCAGGCGCTCGGCCATGCGCCGGTCGCGCTGCTGCTGGACCGCGAGCATGGCCGGCAGCAGCGTTTCAGGCAGCAACCCGCAGTGGGACGCGCGCAGGTCGTCCAGCAAGGTGGCTTGAACCTGCGGCGTGTTGGACGCTGCACCACTCAGGGTCGGGGGCTGTTGGTAGATCTGCAGGATCTGCGAGCGGTCGAGGTTGGCTGACAACAGCGGGTACGGTTGACGCAACGCATAGTTGACCACGGCCCCGTAAACGCCCCAATCCCAATTGGCTTGCCAGGCCAGCGCCTGATAGGGATCGGTCGGTGGTTGACCGGCACGGCTGGCGGCCTGCGCGGCATCGACCCTGGCCTGTTGGTCGGGGTTGAGCATTTCCATCAGCAGGCTGCCCTGGGGACGTTGTGCCGCCAGTTCGCGCAGCAGCCAGAGTTGCAGGGCGTGGTGGTCGGGGTTGTCGTGTTGTTCGCCGACCAGCACCCGCGGCGCGTTGGCCAGGCGATCGACCAGTTGCTGCGGCGTGAGGCTGCGACCGCTGGCGAGTTCGCGGATGACCCCGAAGTCGGCGTGATCCCGCCCTTGCGGGGCCATCGGTGGCGGCGTCGGTGCCACGAGACGGGATTGGCAGGCCACCAGCAGGCTGAACAGGCAGAGCAACAGAATGCGCATGGGATGTCCTTGTGAGTCGATGGTTGCCTCGCGCACAACGGACACAGGCAGGTCAGCGCGCGATAATCAATGGATGGCCACGTTCCGGGTGCCGCTGAATCAGCACTTGCAGGCCATACACCGCTTCCAGGGTTTCGGCCGTCAGGACTGCGTCCGGAGTACCGTAGGCGCGGGGGCGACCGTCTTGCAACAGCAGCAGGTGATCGCAATAACGTGCCGCCAGGTTGAGGTCGTGCAGGATCACCAGGACGGCCACACCGCGCCCGGCGAAATCGCGCACGGTTTGCAGGATGGTGTGCTGGTGCAGCGGGTCGAGCATCGAGGTCGGTTCGTCGAGCAACAGAATCTGTCCCTCGGCACCGGGCCACAATTGCGCCAGCACGCGGGCCAGGTGCACACGCTGGCGCTCACCCCCGGACAGGGCCAGATAACTGCGTTCGGCCAGGTGCAAGGCGTCGGCGGCACGGAGCGCCTCGGCGACGATTTCGCCATCGCGCACGCGACCACTGGCGTGGGGCAAGCGACCCATGCCCACCACTTGATTGACCGTAAAAGCAAAGTTCAGGCTCGAACTCTGCGGCAGTACCGCCAGGCGTCTGGCCCGCTCCTGACCTGGCCAGCCGGCCAGCGGTTGTCCGTCGAGGCTGACTGTACCTTCGCTGGCGGGCAGCTCATCGCACAAGGCCGCGAGCAGGGTACTCTTGCCGGCGCCGTTGGGCCCCAGGACGCCGAGGACGTGCCCCGCCTGCAACTGGATATCGATGCCCGCCAGCACGGTGCGACGGCCGCGCTGTACCGCCAGGTTGTTTGCCCGCAGCATCAGGAGCGCCCCCGTACCAGCAAGTAAAGGAAGAAGGGAGCACCGATGAGGGCGGTGACGATGCCAATCGGCAACTCGGCCGGCGCCAGCAGCAGGCGCGCGACCAGATCGGCCAGCAACAACAGGCTGGCCCCGGCGAGCAAGGACGCCGGCAACAAGACGCGGTGATCGGGGCCGACCAGCAGGCGCATCAGGTGGGGCACCACCAGGCCGATAAAACCGATCAGGCCCGCGGCCGCCACCGCCGCACCGACGCCCAGCGCGGTGCACAGCACCAGCTCCAGTTTGATCCGCTCGACGTTGAAACCCAGGTGACGGGCTTCCGATTCGCCCAACAGCAGCGCATTGAGTGCCGCCGCGCGACGCGGCAACCACAACGCCACGCCGATCGCGACGATCAGCAACGGCCACAAGCGCGGGTAGCTGGCGCCATTGAGGCTGCCCAGGTTCCAGAACGTCAGGGTGCGCAGCGTGGCGTCATCGGCCAGATAGGTGAACAGCCCGACCCCGGCACCGGCCATGGCCGTCATGGCCACACCCGCCAGCAACATGGTCGCGACGTCGGTCTGGCCATTGCGACGCCCGAAGCGATAAACGATCGCTGTGACGATCAGGCCGCCGGCGAAGGCGCAGACCGACAGCAGGTACGGCTCGATGATCGGCGGCAGACCACCGAGCAGGCTGCCGCCGACGATGGCGAGGGCCGCACCCAGCGCCGCACCACCGGACACGCCGACCAGCCCCGGGTCGGCCAGCGGGTTGCGGAACAACCCCTGCATGGCCACACCCGACAGCGCCAGCACCGAACCGACCGTGATGCCGAGCAAGCTGCGTGGCAGGCGGATCTGGCCGAGGATCAGCTCCGCTTGTTGGGTGTCGCCTCCGTTCAGTGGCAATCCGAGTAGCCGAAACCCGGCCAGCAAGGTATCACCCAGCGGCAAGCTGACCGGCCCGAGGGCCAGGGACATCCAGAACACCAACAGCAGCAACAGGCCGAGGCCTGTCAGCAACGGGCGCGGCCGGATAACCGCCGTCATCGCTGGCCCCCGGCAGTCTGGGCCAGGCACGCATTGGCGCAGAGCAGAAGGGGTTTGATAGGCATCAGGGACTTCCTTGGTCGATCAGAGACATTGACGGTGGGTGCTAAGGCATCGAAGCCTTGGTAGCCGGAGATGATGCCACCGACGCCCGGTTTGCGCACACGCCAAGGCTCCGCGTCCTGGTCCCGGCTGCAAGCTCAGCGGCGCCACAGTTTGCTGATTGCAGAGAAGATCAGGCTTTGCTGGCGGCCAGATAAGCGCCCAAGCGTCGTCCCATTTCCTCGCCCAGTGCCTGCAAGCCACTCAACGGACGGACCATCACCTCGAAATCGACGATTTTTCCTTCTTCGTTGAAACGGATCATGTCGATGCCTTTGAGTTGTTTTTCGCCAACCATGGCGCTGAACTCCAGCACCACATTCAAGCCGTCGTCCGTGGCCAATTCGCGGTGGTAGGCAAAGTCCCGGAAGACGTTGAACACTGTGTTGAGAATCATCGAGACCACCGGCGCGCCGGGATACGGCGTGTGCGCCATGGGCGAGCGGAACACCGCGTTGGGGTCGAGCAAACCGGGCAGGGCATTGAGGTCGCCGCTGCGGATCATCTCGTGCCACTGGTTCAAGGACGCTGCGGCATTGGGATGCAGTTTCAGTCCGGACATTTTCAACTCCTGTTTATTGTTGTGGTTCAAACCTTGTCTGATGCGCTGGCTCGACAGCGCCGGGCAATGGCCCGGGCGGCATCGTCGGCCCACACACTGTAGATCGCCGGGCCTGGATGAAAACCGTCCCGCGCCATCGAACCGGCCACGGGCGCCAGCCGGGTCGTCAGCATCGTACAGTGATCGTTGCCCGCGGCCAGCCCGGCGAGCCGAGTGTTGAAGCGCGCCGCCCGGTTGCCCAGGTACCAGCGTAGCGGTTGCGGCAAGGCGGGAAACAGGTGCATGGGCGGGAGCGGGGACAGGATGATCTGCTTCACCGCGAATTGGTCGCGCAGCACGTCCATCAATCGCTGTTGCAGGGCGATCCACTGCTCGGCCGACAATTGACTCGTGACATCGTTGACACCAATGGACAGCAGCGCCACGTCGAAGCGTTCCGGCGCACGCTGTGCGAGCAGATCCAGCAGCGCCTGGGAGTCCAGCCCGGAGCGCGCCCAGAGCTTCCAGAACACCTGATGATCCGTGGCCAGGCGGCTGACCAACTGGCCGCTCAACGCTTCGGCCTGGGTCGATGCACCCACTCCGGCTGCGGCGCTGTCACCGAGTATCAGCACACGCAGCTCCTCGCCGACGCCAGACACACCTTCGCGTTCGCCCTCGGCTTCCGGCAATTTCGGCGTGACCCGCCGGGTGTACATACCCTGCATGAGCAACACGGGACCGAGCACGATTTTGGCCAGCGTTTCAGTCTTGCTCATGGAGAGGATCCTGTGAGGGGAGCCATAGATTCGCTTAAATATCGCCCACGAAAAAGCCCGGCTGATCAGGCCGGGCTTTTGCGGGGTGCTACGGTAGAGCGAGCGGCTTAGGCAGCGCGATTCTCGATCAGGCGATCGGAACCACCTTCGGCGACAGTGTTGCCTTGCAGATGGTCGGAGCCATCGGCGGCTACGGTGTTGCCTTGCAGATGATCGGAGCCATCGGCAGCGACGGTGTTTCCTTTCAGGTGGTCGGAACCATCGGCGGCGACAGTGTTGCCTTGCAGGTGGTCGGAGCCATCGGCGGCGACGGTGTTGCCTTGCAAATGGTCAGAACCATCGGCAGCGACGCGGTTTTCGATCAGGCGGTCAGAACCCCCTTCAGCCACACGGCTTTCAATCAGACGATCCGAGCCGCCTTCAGCGACGACAGGTTGAGCAGAGGTAGCGGCAAAAGCGTTCACTGCAAAGATCGAAAAAGCGATGCTGAGGAGGGTTTGGCGTTTCATGATCGTGTGCTCCGGGGGTGTTGTTTGTCTGGTATGGAGCTCATGTTACGCCGCGGATTTTTTAAGAGAACTTCATTGAGTCAATGGTGACTATCGACGCAGTCAATGACTGTACCGCTGGCTTTATGTAGGAGCCGGCTTGCCGGCGAAGGCCCTCTCAAGGACGCCATCGACAACCGCGAATACCGCTGGCCTCATTGTTCAGTGATACACAGCTCCCCGGTGGCGCGTATCAGCGCCTGGCCATGCAACGCATCCTTGATCAGGCTGGAACGCTGGGCGGCCAACCAGGCCGGGCAGTCCGGATCCACGCGATAAGGCATGAAATCGGCGTATTGCTGTAACAGACGGTTTTGCAACTCGTCCAGTTGGGGCCTGATTTTATTGAGGTCTGGCCGTGGCTCGTCAGGCGCCTTGCTCGCCGCTTGCCACTGCGCCAGCAACCCGTACTGCACCAGCTTGTTGGCTTCGATCTGGGCGGCGACCAACTCGGCGGCGTCGTCCGGGTCCAGTTTGTGTTCGATTGCCTGCCTGCGGGCATTGGCGATGACCAGCGTCTCCCGGGCGGTATCCTGGATCGGCTTGCCACTGTCCCATTTGGTCAACGCCACCTGATCTGCAAGATTCAAGCGCTCATTGATCGTGGCCAGCAACGGTTGCAGCGTATCGGGTGCCGGGGTGGCAGCGCCGGCCTGGGTGCCGCTGGCGAGAACGCCGAGCAGGGCGCCCGTCAGCAACGGCGAAAGGCGTGGGAAGTGGAGCATAAGCAGACCTCATCGGGAGCGGAGTTCACACAGGGGTGTTATGTAGCACAGGCACGACGAGGGGACGAGTGGTCGCGGCGCAATCAAGCGGACTCAGGCGCGGCCAGCCGCCGCTCAATCTGCGCTAGC
The DNA here is from genome assembly GCF_008801475.1 of Pseudomonas moorei. Classification (GTDB taxonomy): domain Bacteria; phylum Pseudomonadota; class Gammaproteobacteria; order Pseudomonadales; family Pseudomonadaceae; genus Aquipseudomonas; species Aquipseudomonas moorei. The sequence goes on from NZ_VZPP01000008.1 coordinate 17,985, forward strand.
TCCCAAGTGCTGAGCAGACTCACCGGGTCGGTGCCGTAACGCTGCCAACCGGCGAGCGCACGACCGTCCGTGCTCAGGCAATGCAGGCAGTGGCGCAGCTGATGCGCCTCGACCTCAAGCATCAGGCGCCAACCCTCGATGTCGACCAGCACCTGGCCGGCCACGGCTTGTTCGTTCAGGCGCTTTAGCGTGCGTATGCCTTGGGCGACGTCACGCAATTGCTGATAAACCTCGCGAGCGGTCAAGGGGGGCACAGGTGTCTCCGATAGATGCATGGCAGGGTGGAGTGGGGTGCCACAGGATAATCGATCAAGCACAAAACGGGCGCCCAAGAAAAAGCCCGGCTGATCAGGCCGGGCTTTTTGCGGGGTATTGCGCCAGGGCGAATGGCTCAGGCAGCGCGGTTCTCGATCAGGCGATCGGAACCACCTTCGGCGACGGTGTTGCCTTTCAGGTGGTCGGAACCATCGGCGGCGACGGTGTTGCCTTGCAGGTGATCGGACCCATCGGCAGCGACGGTGTTGCCTTGCAGATGATCGGAACCATCGGCAGCGACGGTGTTGCCTTGCAGGTGATCGGAGCCATCGGCAGCGACGGTGTTGCCTTGCAGATGGTCCGAACCATCGGCAGCGACGGTGTTGCCTTGCAGATGATCGGAACCATCGGCAGCGACGCGGTTTTCGATCAGGCGGTCAGAACCTCCTTCAGCCACACGGCTTTCAATCAGACGATCCGAGCCGCCTTCAGCGACAACAGGCTGAACAGAGGTAGCGGCAAAAGCGTTCATTGCAAAGACCGAAAAAGCGATGCTGAGGAGAGTTTGGCGTTTCATGATCGTGTGCTCCGGGGGTGTTGTTTGTTGGGTATGGAGCTCATGTTACGCCGCCGGTTTTTTAAGAGAACTTCATTGATGTGATGGTGAACATCGACGGGATTGATAGGGGAATCGACTTACCCTTCGCGTGCGTGATGATCCGAAGTGACTCAGGCAGCGACCGGCATTCCGTCTGTCGCAGGATTTGAACCGGCGTTGATTTATCGCGTCATACAGTTCGCGATATCAACCCTATGGAAGCAACCATGCTTTTGAAGAACAAGAGTCTCATTGCTGTAATGTCCTGCGCCCTGATGCTGGCAGCCGCTCCGTTACTCCCTGCTGATCTGTCGATCATGAACGCCGCCTACGCGAAGGATGGTGGTGGTGGTGGTGGTGGTGGTGGTGGTGGTGGCCATGGCGGTGACGGTGGTGGTCATGGCGGTGATGGTGGTGGCCATGGCGGTGATGGTGGTGGCCATGGCGGTGATGGTGGTGGCCATGGGCTGAGCAGCGATCATGCCGGCAAGGCGGTTCGTGACCACGGGATAAGCGGCAACCACTATGGCAGTGATCGCAATCACGATCGTGGTCATGGCGCGACCACCTCGGGCATCGCCCATTCCAAAGATACCCGCGGCGTAACCAAAGCCTCGGCTATTTCGACCTCGACTCCAGGGGACCACAACACAAAAGGCTTGAGCCGCGCCGGCACGTCGGGAACGAAAAAGTCCTATTGAGTCAGTGGCTGTTGAGTCTTCAATCGCCATCGCGGCTGGCCGGGCAAACCGGCTAGCCGCCGTCCATAGTCAATCCGGCCGCTCGTCATCCGCAGGCACCACTTTCCAACTGTCATCCGGATCAAACAGCTTCATCGACTGCGCCAGCTTCTCGCCGTCAGGCCCCAGGTCTTTCTCGAATACCTGACCGTCATGGCTGATCATGAAACTCATCACGCCACTCTCGCCGTATTGTGCCGGCCAGGCGATCAGTGCAAAGCCCCGACTCATCTTGTCGCCGATCAGGTAGCTATAGGCGCCGCCCGGTGCCGAAGGGCCCTGGCCATCGAGGATGCGGAAGTGGTAACCATGCCAGTCCTGGCCGTCAATGGTCTTGCCGAACTCGGGGCCCAGCGGGCTAATCTGACCACTGTTGTCGTCCGCCCAGTAGAGCCCGTCGTGCTTGCCCGGGGTGCTGAAGATTTTCTGCGCGTATTCAAGTGCACCGTCACCGTCACGATCCACTGACGCGTAGTCCATCTGGGCGTCGTGATAGGCCAGTGCCGACTGCACGGCGGCGAGTTCGTTGCGGCCAATTTGACGGGCACGGATCTCGGCACTGCCGGCCTTGATGTCGAAGCGCCAACCTTGTGCGCTTTTGACCATGGGAATGGGCAGTGTCCAGTGGTCACTGCCCACCGACAGAATGGCCTTGCCATCACTGGTTTTTTCAATGACGTGTTGCTCGCGGTATTGCTTCAAAAACGCATCCACGTCTTTGCGCTCCGCGCCTTCGCGGGGGATGTAGGTGCGCCATTCGTTGCCCAGTAACTCGGTCAGGCGTTTCTGATCGGCGTGTTTTGTGCCCAGTGCTTCGACGAACGCCTGGGCGGCCTTTTCAGGGGTGGGAAACGCCTGCTGTGCCATGACCATGCAGGACCAGGCCAAACCGGCCGTGATCGCCAGGGCACTACCAAGCAGGCCTTTGAGAGCCGGTACTCGAGGATGGTTATTCAACGGCGGCCCCCCCTTTGACGCGCTGGTGGAGTGGAAGGCCGACTGATCTGCTGGCCGGCTGAACGCGAGGCGCTGGGGCGCTGAACGGATGCCTGACTGGCCCGGCCACGACTGGCTTGCAGGTTGGCCTGGGACGGTGAGCGCGCGCCAGCGAAGGCATTGTCGGGGGCGCTGCCCCGGCTGGCGGGCTTCGCGGCCGGCCGGTTTTGCGTGGTCTGGCGTGCCTTTGCATTGTCCTGTGCGCGTTGATTGCCTTGCGCCGTCTCTTTCCTGGGCTGCTGATTGTCCCGGGTATTCCTGGCCGTGCCCTGGCTTCTGTCAGTCGCTTTCGGTCTGTCTGTGGCGTTGGCTCTGTCTGATGCCCTGGATTTGTCTGCACCGGCTTGTAACCGATTGCCCGAGTCTCGCGCCTGGGCTTCGCGCGCACGATCCCGGGCTTCGAGGTTGCTGGTGGCGGGCCGTTCGATGCCGTGCTTGTCCATTGAGCTACGGGCCTTTTCACGCGCCTGAGCGCGCTGGGCATCTTCCCCCCGGTAGGCCTGACGCTGATTGGCGCCGTCCAGTTGACGGCCGTACTGTTCGCGGCTTCTGGTGTCCCGGTAGGGCACGCCATTGCGATGCACGGGGTTGTGCTGCCAGCTGTTATTGGTGATTCGGTTGTTGCCATTGATGTTGTTGTAGCGATTGACGTTGATATCGACGTCGTTATTGCCCCAGTCGCATTCACCCCACAACGCGCCGACGATTGCCACCCCGGTCCCGAACGCCAGCCCGGCCATCAACGCCTGGCCGGGGTAATAGGCCGGCGGCGGTGGGTAGTAAGCCGGCGGCGACGCCGGATAGGGCCAGGTGCCGTAGGTGGTGGTCGGATTATAGGTGGGGACGTACACCACCTGCGGATCGGCGGGCTGAATGATGATGGTGGAGCTGCTGCTGGCAGGGGCCGGAGCGGGGGCCGAACTCGTCGCGGCGGGTGCCGGTGCCGGGGCGGGAGCCGCCACATTCTGGATGGTCACGTTCTGATACTGGTTGCTCTGCAGGTTGCCGGCGGCTTGCGCCTGGCGACGCAAGCGTTGCACGCCCTCCATGACATCGTCCGGTTGCGCCAGGAAGGCATCACCCAAGCGCTGTACCCACACGGGGTCCTGTCCCAGCGTCGCCAGCACCTGGGGGAAGGCGACCAGCGCCTGCACGCTGGGGTCCCATGGTTGGTTCGCCACTTGCTTGACCGCGTCATCGCCCTTGGCGTCCGGATTGGCTTTGGACCAGGTGACCGCTTCGGTCACTTCACCAGGGTAGGTCGTAGCCATCAGTACCTGTGCCAGCAGCGGGTCCGGGTAAAGCGCAATCGGCGCCAGCATTTGATCCAGCTGCTCTTGGGTAAACACGGCATCTTTAACGGGCGCCGGGGCCGGTGCACTGGCGGCTGGGTCGGTGGTGGCGGCATCCGCTGCCTGCGCAAAGCAAGGGGCGCCGCTCAAAAAAACGAGCGTGGACAACGCATAAAGAAATGGAAGGCGCATCGCAGCTCCCTTTGGTCTGGCAGATTTGAAAGGAGTGAATCCATGCCAGGGAGGTGACAACTGACTTTGCAAGCCACGACCTCGATGCCGTGCAGTAATAGTAGCAAACAAAAAATGTCTGCCACTGAATCGGCGGTTCAGTGAGGGGAGCGAATGACTACGCGGTAAGGATGTGTATGCCTGATGGGGGTGGTCGGTCGACCACCCCCGAAAATCCACGAAGGTTATGCACGCGGAAAAGAGGGACCTCAGTCGCCCGTTTTCACCTTGGGAATGTACGCAGCACTGCCGGCTTCATGGGAGTGAGTCAAGCGGGCGCCGTTGTTTGGCCTGGTGGTGATCAACTGATGATCGGCAGTCAGATAGCCCAGGGGCAATCGATTGATGTCCTCGTACGGCTCGACAATGATCGTGCGTTCGGGATTCCAGCGCTCGCCACTTTTCTTTTCCAGCCACGCCATGAGTGCCGCGCTGTCACCGCTGTGCGGAATGTCCGAATCCGGCTGAACGTAATAAAACGGTGAGCTATGGTTTTGCAGGTACATGGGCAACTTGTTGTCGACGTCCACCAACACCAGGCGCCATTCGTTCCACGGCGCCGTTTTGCTGGCTTCGGCACGCACATCCTTGCTGAACTGCATGACCCCGCCGTCTCCGCCGTTGGTCCAGGGATAGACGATCCCCAGAATCAACAACAAAAAAACAGCCGCGCCGGCAATGCCCTTGGTCCAGCCTGGGCCGCTGACTTTACCGGCAGCCTCTCGCTCGGCCATGCGCCGGGTAACCCACCAGGCCGCCAGCAATTGGGCAAACGGCACCAGTGGCAATACGTAATAGCTGCGTCGACTGCCGCTGGCGGTAAAGAACAGGAACAGCAGCCCCAGGCCGCCAATCAGCCAGCGAACGTTGGGCTCGGTGTGCTTCCAGCTGCGCACGGCCACCCACAGGCCGAGTATCCAGCAGGGAGCCCAGGGCAGGGTGTAGACCGGCAGATAAAGCAGATAGGTGTAAATCGGCCCAAATTGGTCGAAAGGCTTAAAGAATCGGACCACGTTTTCCCGAAAGACCAGATCAAGCCCGCTCTGTTCGTAGCTTGGCGTGCCGTAGCGATGCGACAGCAGGAACGGAAGCATGTAGAACGCGCCTGCCACCAGGAGCGCCAGGCACAGGCGGGGATTGAGATGGTTTTTCCAGCGCCCTTCGCCCAGCAAGTGCGGCAGCAGGATCAGCCCGGGAAGAATGAACCCGATCAAGCCCTTGAACAATGAGGTCAGCGCCAGTATCAGGAAAAACACGATGTAGCGACTCAGGCGCGTATCGTTCGGACCGCGCCAATACCACCAGACCGCGCCCAGGACACCGCAAACCGTGAGGATATCCGCCGTGGCGACCCGGGCCCAGAACACGAAAAAGAACGTCGTCGCCAGAAACCAGCCAGCGATCAGGCCGGTGCCTTTGCGATACAACTGTTCACCGATCAGGTAGACCAGCCAGACACTCACCCACGCCGACAAGACTGAGGGCAGACGCAGCGACCAATTCCCAAGGCCACCCATCAAATGGGCAGTGGCGGTAATCAACCAATAGGAAGGCAGTGGCTTGTCATAATAGGGCGTGCCCTTGAGATAAGGGTCGAAATAATCGCCAGTTTGCAACATCTGCAGGGCGATGTTTGCCCAGCGGGTTTCCGGGCCCCAAAGCTCTCTGGCACCTAACCCGAAAAGCATCAAGAGTGCGGACACGCCCAGCAGAAGTATCAGCGCACCCTGTTCACTTTTGAGAAAACTGACTAACGTTTTTTTCATGAGAGTTTCGCACTTTGCGCTCGCCGTGACGTCGGAGAAGCGGCTGGATCTTCAAGGCTATCGGTTGAAATGTGATGGAATTGTCAGTAGATCGCGAATAAATCATTAGTTGCGATTCAAATGCAGTTAACACATGTATTAATGCAGGACTGTGAATAACTGCATAAACAGTTGTTCATGTAAGTCCGCTAGAACGGGGAGGGGCGGTGGATTTGGCTTGATTGGCCCCTTCGCAGCGCCGAGAACGCTGCGATGACGCCGTGTGGTCAGTTGCTTTTAGCTGAAGCCAAATAGTAGGCAACTAATGCGTTGGCATGACCATGGCCGATGCCGTGTTCGGATTTGAGTAAGGCCACCAACTCCATATGCTTCTTGCCACTGACTGATTCGAGCAGATTCAGCCAGTGAGTGACGGGGTGCCCGTACTTTTTTTCAATGGAGGGGAAGTAAGACGCCGGCCCTTTGATTTTTGAGTCTTCGGTCATTAGGCAAACTCCTTTTTGTCAGGGAGGCTTTGTCGGGTGATGACGGCAAACCGGGCGGGTTTGCGAATCCGCAAGCAGTATAGGCAAGGTTGCAAATTTGCCATGACAAGGGACCGCTAAACTCGCTGCCAGGGCTCAAGTCGGACACAGGTTGGACAATCAGGGTGAAACTAATGCGAACACGAAAAAGCCCGGCTGATCAGGCCGGGCTTTGCGGGGTAGTGCGGAGCGAATGGCTTAGGCAGCGCGGTTCTCGATCAGGCGATCGGAACCACCTTCGGCGACAGTGTTGCCTTGCAGGTGATCGGAGCCATCGGCAGCGACGGTGTTGCCTTGCAGATGGTCCGAACCATCGGCGGCGACGCGGTTTTCGATCAGGCGGTCAGAACCACCTTCAGCCACACGGCTTTCAATCAGATGATCCGAGCCGCCTTCAGCGATTACAGGTTGAGCAGAAGTAGCGGCAAAAGCGTTCACTGCAAAGATCGAAAAAGCGATGCTGAGGAGGGTTTGGCGTTTCATGATCGTGTGCTCCGGGGTGTTGTTTGTTTGGTATGGAGCTCATGTTACGCCGCGGATTTTTTAGGAGAACTTCATTGACGTGATGGTGAGCATCGACGGGATTGATAAGGCGAACAGCACACTGCTTGTGGGCGTGATGAAGTGGCGCACCTGTGCGGCAGCGCATTGATTACATTGGGTATCAACTGTAATTCGCGATCACGCCATTATCAGCAATGCCCAGGGGAAATAGAGTCCGCCTGACGATTTCGTTTACTGCGTAGTTAAGGTGCCTTCCATGATTCAGAGCATGATCAAAACAGCGGGTCTGGCCGCACTCCTTGTCGCAAGCGCGGCAATCCCGCTCGCCCAGGCTCAACCCTTGCCAATCGATAAAGTCGGTGCCTTGCATAACGAAGACGTGGAATGGCGCAGCTTTCCGGCTTTCCCGAAAGAAGTGAAACTCGCCGTTATCGCCGGCGATCCCGGTAAACCTGCGCCTTATGTAGTGCGAGTCAAAGTGCCCAGCGGCACCAAACTTATGCCCCATACTCATCCGGAAGATCGTATCTATACCGTCATGTCCGGTGTGTTCTACATCGGCTTCGGTACTGTTTTCGATCCAGACAAACTGGTGGCTTATGGTCCGGGCAGCGTAGTGATACTCCCGGCCAATACACCGCACTTTCACTGGGCGAAATCAGGCGAGTACATCTCGCAAGTCTACGGAACGGGGCCGCTGGGGCTTGAATACATCGATAGCCATGACGATCCGCGCAACGCGTCGAAGTGACAAAACCGTACCCACACCAATACCCCTGTAGGAGCGAGCCTGCTCGTGAAAAACCCAAGGTCGGCGCAGGTATTGTTTTCATGTCAATCCATTCAACGGCGAGACCAAGGGAGTGCAGGTGAACATCCATACCGTTGCGTATATATCGGGTTGTATCAAGCATCGGCCCCCGGATCATCCAAACGCCGGGGCAGGGGAGTATCCGAGCGTTCACCCACGGCTGATACCCTGTATTCATTTTTGAAACTGGCCGGGAGCCTTGCATGAAAGTTGGCGTGATCTCCGATACCCACGGCTTGCTCCGCCCCGAAGCCCTGGCGGCGTTGCGGGGCTGTGAACGGATCATCCACGCCGGTGACATCGGCAAACCGGAAGTTCTCGAACAACTCGCGTCGATCGCGCCCCTGCACGTCGTGCGCGGCAACAATGACCAGACGGCCCCGTGGGCAGCACACATCGCCGACCATCTGTCTTTCGACCTCAATGGCTGGCGTACCTTGCTGGTCCACGACCTGGCCGACGTCCCGGCAGCGCTGGAAGCCGGCACAAGGCTGGTGATCACCGGACATTCCCATCAGCCACGCATTGAATGGCGTGACGAACGACTATTCCTCAATCCAGGCAGCGCGGGGCCCCGGCGGTTCAAGTTGCCGGTGACATTGGTGTTGCTGGAAGTGGAGAAGGGGTCTATTGAGCCGCGATTGGTTTCGTTGTTGGAATGAGGGGGCTGAAGGATTGGCCGTTCCTTGCCCTTGACGGAGGGGGCGGCAGGTACTGTTGAGTCGACAGCGGAACCCTCTGGAGGGTGTTCAATTCGTAAAGCGCTTTTTGCACCACAATGACACCAGAATGCCTGTGGCGATCGACACCATTGGAATGCTTGAAGCAACGCTCAGTGTTGGAAACACCAACAGTATTTGCGAGTCGTTACCGCCGAGCATCATCGAAGCCCCAATCCCCATCAAAATACCCGCCAACAAATGAACGCCAGCCTTTGATGGGGTAAAGGCCTCGAAACGGAAATTTTTCCGGTATACGGTAAAACTCAGCATGCCGGCCAACAACATGACAAACACTGCAATACGCCGGGCGCTGATTGCCATATCGGCTTGCCAGAACATCCGCGAAACATCGTAAAAGAACACACTCGGTGTCCATAGCGGCTCAAACGCATAGAGCGCACTCGTCAACGCACCCAGCAGCATGCTGGAGAAAACCAGGTGTTTATTACCCTGTATGGCGACCAGAAAAATCAGCACCAGCGCCACAACACCGATCAATAGCCAGTAATGGCGGTTGGAAATTTCCGGCATCAGGAGGGTCTTCTGTTCGGGCATCATGCGCATGTAATACCAGAGCACGATGCCCAGGACCCAGCCGATCACGGTGAACAGCTTATTGACATTGCCACAGGCAAACCGGGTCAGCGTACCTACGCTGCAACCGTTGTTCAACACCGATGCCACCCCGAACAACAAGCCTCCCGAAACCAGTAAAGGATAGGAAATACCCGGCGAGTACAGCGGCAGGCTGACCTCGGAGAAACGATAGAGCGGGGCCAGCAGCAACCCGAACAATCCACACGATGTCAGTGCCACAAACAATGTCGGACGCCCCGCCAGCAATTGTTCGCTCGCTTTGACAAGGCACATGCCCATGCGCTGCGAAACCCAGCCAATCAGAAACGCTAATACCAACGCCATCAATAAAGAGAAAACCATGTTCGTGCGCCACCGCTGATTTGGATGGACCGGGCCTTACCAGGCATTAGCGTAGCTCTCGATCTGGCTACCTGTGTATCGGACACGGCCCTGAGCTGACGGTCGCTTTGTATCGCCCACTGGTTTTGTAGAGGTTGAAGGAATGCGCTTGGCCAATTGCTGCCGGTCTCGAAGGGCTATAGTCGACCTACTGCGGACATTGGGTCAGCCCCTTAACTGAATTTCGTTTGACGGTTTTCTTGGTCGTGATGATTTTATGCTTTGTCCAGATTGAGTTTATTGATGCTTACTCAACTGTGTAAGCAGGGTTCCAGGTTTGTTTCAGTTGTTTTGTTTGTATGGTGCTGAGAGTTTCGATTTGATGTAGTCCATATCTAGAGCAATATGTGAAATTTGCAGGTTATTTAACCGATTTAAGAGCTGAAGTTTTTAAGCGGCTGTACTGCGTCGCCTCTTGATAAAAAGTCAATGGTGTCATGTTGCACTATTGCGGATCTCGCTCTGTAAATTAACGTGGCATAGTCATTGCTGATTGAGTGCGCGTAACCGGTTGTCGTTAGCTGACGCGTTAATGCATTGCCAGAAATAACATCAATGTATCGTGTTGAAGCCATCGGTTATGTGCATCGTTTGGTGCGCATGCTGCACTGTGAAAGGGCTATGCTTGACGCGATAAGGCATTTGCAAAATCGGAGATCCTCATGAATGAAGTCTTTCGTGATCACACGCGTGTGGCGGCAGCAATAGCGGCCGTTGTCGACGCTGTGGGGCGCCAGGACTTTTATGCCATCGTGCTGGAGACGCTGGGACAATATATTGACTGTGAGCGTTGGCTGGCTATCAAGTACAGCAGGTTTTCTGCCCCCGAGTTCATTGTCAACACCTCTTTGAGCCACGAGGCGGTTGATCAATATATGAGTCACCTCTACAGGATCGACCCTTTGCTTCGGCTAGTGACAGAAGAGCGTGTGCCCTCTGTTGTAACGTTTTCACTCATGCAAAGTGAGGATGATTCCAACGTTTATTACGATGAAATTTTCAAGTCGGGGCAGATTCTGGACGAGCTGACGCTGATGCTGCCTGTCATCGGAGGCGGCTATCTGGGTTTCTGTTTCGACCGCGAGTACACCCTGTTCAATGAGGATGAAATCGCCTTGTTCACCGCCCTTTACCCCATCATCGTCGCTGCGCATTCCGCGCACATGCGAACGGAGTTTCTGGAGGGGCTCGGCGCCCTGTTCGGGAATGGAAAGGTCGGCGTTCTCACGTTGGGCAGTGATAACAGGATCCTCTATCAAAACCCCGCATGGCACGCTTTGACCGGTCATGCATTCGGAAACGAAACGCTGGAATTCATATTGAGTCAGCCTGAACTGATTGCGGTTCATGTTGAGGGCTTGATTGCCCACTGGGAATATTCCAGAAATGTATCCGCTTCTACGACGAACGTCAGAGCAGTATTTCTCGAACAAAAAAGCGAAGGGTATATACAAACGGATGTCAAAGAGTTCTTCGAACAATTCTATGATGCTTATCACCTCAGTCCGCGCGAGCGACAACTGGTCGAAAAAACCTTACGCGGGTATTCGATGCCCGTGATCGCGGAAAAACTGGACCTTAGTCTGGGAACGGTCAGGAATTATAAACAGCGGTTGTACGCCAAACTCGACATCACCAGCGAACGGGAAATATTTTCTTTATTCATGATGCACATGTTCGGGCAGTCATAACGGCAGCTAGTGCAGATTAGCACTATTGGTGCAGTCGGTGACGGGGGATAACATCGCCCTCAAGGCTCGGCACGCAGCCCCGCAACAACGGTCATTCAGCGGCCGGCCTACAACGATAACAATATGAACTTGAAGACTCGCGGATTACGCGAGCGGCGGGAGTATGCCCATGAACAGCACACCGGTTGGCAGGGACTATTGTCAGGAAAAAGGTCATCACCTCCAACGTGAACTGAACTTTTCCTCCACATTTTCCCTGGCCTTTGCCTTCATATCGCCCATTGTGGCGCTTTACTCCATCTTCGGAATCGGCATTTTAACGGTCGGCCCTGCCTTCTGGTGGGGTTTGGTGGTAGCCATGGCAGGGCAGCTGCTAGTGGCGTTGGTCTTCGCCATGCTGGTATCGAGATTTCCATATGAGGGCAGTATTTATCAGTGGTCCAAGTACCTGCTCGGCAGTCGCTTTGGCTGGTTTGCAGGCTGGACTTACATCTGCACGCTGCCGATCACCATTGCAACGGTAGCCCTTGGTGGCGCGGGATTCGTGGCGCAGCTGTTCGGCATCGATGCGACCGACAAGATGATCAGTGTGCCGATTGCGCTGTTTCTCATTGCATTCGCCACGTGGGGTAATACTCAAGGCCGAAAGATTTTCTCGACCATCGTCTGGCTGTGCATTGCAGCCGAAGTGATCGGTTCGGTCGGCATCGGCGTGCTGTTGCTGGTGGAGTTCAAAGTCAACGCGCTGTCCATCCTGATTCCCGACGCTCAGGTGTTTGCCTGGCCGGAACCAGGTATCTCCGGCTTTTTCTCGTCGAAAGTAGCGCTCGCCATTGCTTACTGCGGTTGGGCATTCGTGGGTTTTGAAAGCGCCGGTGCCGTCGCTGAGGAAGTCAAGGATCCTGAGCGAGCGGTGCCCAAGGCGATGCTGTTTTGCCTGCTGTCGGTTGGCGCGGTGGTGGCATTTTCGGCGTTTTCGCTGATCTTGGCGTTGCCCACCCTGGAATTCCCCGCGGGAAGCGACCCTGTCACGGTGACGCTGATCACCCATCTGGGGCAGATCGCTTACAAGGGCATGCTGGTGCTGTTCATCATCGGATTTCTGGCGTGCATGCTGGGCATTCAGGCGTCGGTATCCCGGGTCATTTGGGCGTTCGCTCGGGACAGAACCATTCCCTGCTCGGATTTCCTCCGACAGTTGAGTGGGGACGACAAATTGCCAACGCGCGCTTTTCTGTTGACCGGCGGGTTATCGGCACTGTTGTTCATGTTGTCTTTCACCAATATTTATCCGCTGTTACTGGCGTTCAGTATTGCCGGGTTTTATCTAGCCTTTGCATTCCCGCTGGTGGGCGCTTGTATCAGCGTATTGAAAGGCGACTGGCGAGAAGGGCCGTTCTCTCTGGGTCTTTTGAGTATTCCCGCCATCTTCGCGGCCACCGGTTGGACCCTATTTGAAGCGGTCAATATTTCATGGCCTCGTTATCCGGAACTTGCCTGGTACGAAAACTGGGCGGTACCGATCATGATTGTTTTCCTGGCGATGGCGGGTTGGGTTATTTATTCGAAATGGGCCTCGCCTTCTTATGCGCACTCTATGTTACGCGCCGTCGCGGATAACGAATAAATCTGGCGAGCCGGTGATGCAAATACATGAAACCGTGAACAGCGAAAGATACCTGACACTTCGTGCACGACTGGACAATGGATTACGGAAACGACTGACACACTCCAGTCCTTCACTGGAGAAACTGTATAACGCCATGGCTTACGGCGTATTTGAACCGGGTAAATGTTTGCGGCCAATACTCGCATACAGTGCGTGTGAAGCCATGGGAGGGCCGCTTGACGCTGCGGACGGTGTCGCTTGCGCGGTGGAGCTGATGCACGCCTATTCCTTGATACACGACGACCTTCCTGCGCTGGACGACGCGCTTGTTCGTCGAGGGAAGCCGGCGTTGCATGTGGCCTACGGCGAAAGCACGGCCTTGATTGCAGGGGATGCCTTGCAGGCACTGGCGTTCGAATCGCTGGCGCAACCATCGACGGTCAGTGTCGGGATTCGGCTGCAAATGGTGGCGGTCATGGCCAGGGCGGTCGGCCCCGCCGGTCTTGCAGGTGGCCAGTTTCTCGACATCACGCTGGCCGGTGCCCGACCGACCCCGGAACAAATCGCTGAAATGCAGCGTTTGAAAACCGGGGCTTTGATCGAGGCCAGTGTGGTGATGGGCGCGATGGCGAGTGGCGCAAACGTGGAAACGAGCCATTTCGTGGCCCTGAGAAAATACGCCGAACAAATCGGCCGGGCCTTTCAGGTGCGCGACGACATTCTGGATGTCGTCGCCGATCCGGTGGCCTTGGGGAAAGCGGTTCACGCGGACCAGCCTGCCGATAAGTCCACGGCAGTTTCTTCATTGGGACTGGAGGGGGCGCGGCATTATGCCTGGCAACTTCTGCAGGGGGCGTTAACGGCATTGGAGGCATTTGGCCCGGAAGCTGATGCACTTCGACAACTTGCACATGTTGTCGTGGAGCGCGACCTCTAGCGATACGAACTTTCGTTCCTTCTTTCATTTAATAACGATAGCAATAGTGCAGATTTGCAGTATTTGAATTCTCCCGTCATGGGTTGAATATGACGGCTATGGCGCTCGAACGCTGATCAGTATTTGACGCGCTTATTTATAAAAACAACGACTGAGGTAATCGTAATGACGATCGAAAGAATGAATTACCCCGACGGTTATTTTCCAGTGGATGAATATCAGGGTCGCTGGAAAAAAGTGGAAGATGAAATGCGCCGGCAGGGTTATGAACTGGCCATTGTCTGGGGCAAGACAGCTGGCCATTATGAGCGGGCCATGGAAACACTTTGGTTGACCAACTTCTGGTCGGAACACTCTGGCCAGGAACCGGATTCCCCAATCTGGAACGCGCGAGGTTTCTGCTGCGTGATACTGGAACTCGGAAAGGAACCGGAACTGCATGCCGACGTGGCGACAGTGCGTCGTCGTATGGTGCGTTGTGGCGATTATTTCTTCAGTGACGACCCGATCAGCAGCGTCGCCAAGGCACTGAACGCGCGCAAGCCACGTCGCAGCGTCGTGTTCGTCGGGTCCGACAATCTGCCGATGAAATACGCCAGGCAGCTCGCGGAGCAGACGCCCGGCATCGAGTTCGAGTATGACGATAACCTGATCCGCCGTTGCCGCCGGATCAAGAGCCCGCGAGAGCTGGACATGTTCCGCGAAGCGGGGCAAATGGTCTCCAGCGCCTTGTACCGCGTGTGCGACAGCCTTTACGCGGGCAAGACTGCGGCCGAGGCGGCGGCAGAGGGCGCTTATGAGCTGACACGTCGTGGGGGAGGCTGGCTGCGGATTCCGGTTAACTTCGGCAACGACGAGGACAGTCAGTTCTTCGAACGTGATCCCATGTACGGGTACTCCATGGGCGCGCCGAGCAAAGGCGATATGGTCCGGACCTGGATCTATGGGCCCACCCATCAGGGGTACTGGCTCGACCCCGGACGCTCGTTGGTCTGCGGCGGCAAGCCCACTCCGGAGCAGCGCTCGCTGCTGGTCGACTCCTACGCCATCACCGAGGCGGTGATGAACTCCGTGAAGCACGGAGCCCGCGTGCTCGACGTGGTGGGCGAGGCCGAGCGTGTGCAGGCACGGGTGGCCGAAGAAGAGGACCTGGCCGCCAAGCAATGGCCGTACTTTGGTCACGGCAATGGCTCCATGTGGGAACACCCGATCATCAACCGGGATTCGGTCACGGCAGACGATATTTTCGAAGAGGGGATGGTCGCCTCCGGGGAATCCTTCATGACGCGAAAAGGTGTCGGCAGCGTGGGGTGGGAGCAGAACTTCATCGTCACCCGGACCGGAATCGAGTTGCTGACAACGACCCCGGTTTTCTGGTTCTGATCGCTAGGCGCACTGTTTGACGTTTCAGGGTGCCGCTCCCATCGACCCAGGTGCGGTGCCCTTTTTTATGGAGGCCCCCATGAACATTTTGCTGGCGCAATTGCCCATCGCGGACGCACACGTCGAGATCAACCTGAGCAACATGCTGTCGATAATCCGCAATGCCCCGCTCGATACGGATTTGATCGTGTTTCCCGAAACGACACTCTCAGGTTTTCCAACCAGGGACGAGATTGATAGCACTGGACTGACCACCCGTAGCAAGCCCATCCGACTCCTTCAGGAGGCGGCACGCAAAAGCAATACCGCCATCGCTTTCGGTTTTTGCGAAGTGGCTGACGGGCGGGCGTATAACACCGCGATGTTGATCAATGGATCGGGGCGCATTGCCCTCAAATACCGCAAGACTCATCTTTGGCCCGATACGGACTGGGGCGTTTTCGATGCCGGCTCGCAGTACGCGGTGTGTGAAATCGCCTCGTTACGCGTGGGCATGCTCATCTGCTACGACATCGAGTTTCCGGAGACCGCCCGCTCGCTGGCCCTGTTGGACGCCGACCTCATCCTCGTACTGGACGGCAACATGGACCCCTACGGCCCCGTACACCGGCGCGCCGTGATCACCCGCGCCATGGAAAACCAATGCTTCGTCGTTATGGTGAACCGGATTGGTGAAGGCAAGGGCCTGTCATTTCCTGGCGAGAGTGTCGCCGTCGATCCGTTCGGAAACGTGCTGGTCGAGGCCACCGACGGACATCCTGTCCGTGTCACGCTGGACCGCGGGCGGATTGAAGAGAGCCGCAACAGCTATCGCTATCTGCGCGACCGACGTCCCGTTCCACTGGGCGTCGAACGGTCTTCTAGTGAAGACGGCGTCGCCAACACGGTCAGCGTCATTCCTGGGTGATCATGCAAATCGGGTCCGGCGACTGCTGAGGTGCGGAGCAGGAATCTCATGTTTTCACGGGTCAGCAGCCGAGCATCGCTGGTGCTCTGACGAACGTGCATCAAACGTGAGCATCCGCCGACCCATGTTCACGCGTTGCCAGCCAGACGAGTGACCAACCCGGCGTCCATGCAACGACGCAGCACCTCGTTGAACAACCAGCGAAAGAGCTCGCTGTCCCGAAAACGGCCGTGTCGATTTTTGGAAAAGATCGAGTGATTAGGGACTTCATCTTCAAGGCTCAAACGGCAGCACCAGCGATACGCCAGGTTCAAATGGGCCTCTTCGCACAACCGCCGCTCTGAGCGAATGCCGTAGCAATAGCCCACGATCAGCCATGCGGATCATCAACTCAGGATCAATCGATGGACGCCCAATCGGGCTGTACCAGCTCGCGCCTCGTACTTCGAGTATGGGCCGTCGATTTCGAGCTCACGAACGAGCATTCTTCAGCGCTGTGGATGGGTTCAGTTGTGGAGGAGCGCCTCTATCATCCGCTATCCCTCGTCACGTTGGCTTCGACACAGCCCGATGTGAATGCACCACGGGGTACTCTGGCTGCCGCTTTTAACAACGAACGGCTCCTGCCACGAACCGAAGGAACGGCAAACGGGGATTGGGATGGCAATGTCCTGTTAGCCCGACAGGGCAAGGCACAGAAAACAATGTCCGACTGATCGCGACAGGCAACAATCGACCCAAAATCTGGCAATCACTATCACTGCCGAGCCGGGTGACTCATCCCGCTTTAAAACATCAATTTTGCTGAGTTCCAGAAAGTTTGAATTACGCGAAATATTAGTATTTACACCATCATGCTCAGTTGTCGAAAACCATCTTTCGTGCGCGGCATGATTAATGCCGTCAACATTGCGCCGGCGTAATTTCAAGCCTTACACTTTAAGGCCATTTAAAAATAGAAATTCCGCCGGGCACATCCATCGCTCATGTTGCGTAGCGAGTATCAGTTTCAATGACAGGAATAAAAAATGAGTTATGAAGAGTTCTCTGACGAGCCTGAAGACGAAGGCTTCAGTCAACTTGCGCGTGCAGCGGCAGCCTCCCGCTGCACGTGGGTGAGTGTCATCGTTAATATCGCGCTTTCGCTGACCCAGATTGCCGTTGGACTGCTATCGAAATCCCAAGGGCTTGTAGCCGATGGCATTCATTCATTATCCGATCTGATCGCTGACTTTGTCGTGTTGTTCGCCAGCCACAAAAGCAAGCAGGAGGCCGACGAAGGTCATCCCTATGGGCATCTGCGTTTTGAGACCGCCGCGTCCATGGTATTGGGAATACTGTTGTTGATCGTGGGTGTTGGCATGATTGGCTCCGCGGTGCTGAAGCTTGAAACCCCCGAATCAATTCCGACGGTGCACGCGGTCGCGTTGTGGGTTGCCTTGGGAGCGTTGGTCGCCAAAGAGTTGTTATTTCGCTTTATGCTGAGGGTCGCCAAAAAAGTTAAGTCCAGCTTGTTGGTTGCCAACGCCTGGCACGCGCGCTCCGACGCCGCTTCCTCCTTGGTGGTGGGCATAGGCATTGTCGGTAACCTGGCGGGATACCCGATTCTTGACCCCATTGCTGCGCTGGTGGTCGGTGGCATGATTGCCAAAATGGGCTGGACCTTCACTTGGGATTCATTGCACGACCTGATGGACCGTGCGGCTGATGAGCAAGAGATCGCAGCGATCCGCGAAACGCTCCAACAAACACCAGGTATCAAAGGTGTCCATGATCTACGTACTCGAAAAATGGGCGACATGATCATGGTGGACGCTCATATCGAGGTGGATGCCTCAATTACTGTTGAGCATGGTCATGCCATCGCCGTGGCGGCCAGGGAGAACGTGATGCAAAGGCACCGCGTTTTGAACCTGATGACGCACGTTGACCCTTGGCATCGCCCGGACCTCGATCATTGATCATTTGCAATACATCTCTGAAGAGTGACGGTAGGGTTATCACGCAAGAGTTTGTATTAAGGTCATTACAATAAAACCTTGATTATTCACGCACGCATCACATTTTTTTCACGTCTTGCAATGCCTGAAATATACAGCCGGGCTTGTGACTGGGAGCGGATCTCAGTTGTTTTAAATGAGTGGATACCGTACTAAATGCCCTGAATATTTAAACAATGACGCCGATAGTATCAACTCAAACTACTGCTCCTTAAGGGGATTAACATGACATCGGCAATAAGCACTTCGACCCATATCACCCTGCCTCAAGCCGCCGCCATCAAACTCGAAAAGCCCCCAACTGTGCAGATAGATAGCGACGGCGATCATGACGGGAGTAAACCGGGCGAAGTCGAGCTGCCAAAAGCTACCTCAGGATCTGTGGGTACCCGCATCAATACCACTGCGTAATGGGCCCCAGGCGTAAACTCAAGACATTAACGTCTGAGAACAAAGCCTGCAGTCCTTCTCATCCGACAAAAAAACGGGCGCCTTCAGCGCCCGTTTTCACTCACTGCGCCCCCTGCGCCCGCAGTCGCCGCCCGATCACATCCATCAAGTCACACCCATCCCGCAGGAAGGATCGCGGGATGGTAAGCAGGACGGCCTGCGTCAGCTATGTCCCGGAGTTTGCACCGAGAAAATTCTGGCGGCGGGCCAAGCACCTCAGCGACAGTAAGTCCTGCCTATTGATTACTCAGTGTAATAAGTGAAATTCAATTCATGGGCTCTATCGCTTTTTGCTCTAGTAATAAGATGCCTCCATCAAACCATCCCTACTGGAGAATCGCGTGAAAAAAACCATTATTGCCGTACTGCTGGCTGCCGCCGCTAACTATGCCAACGCCGGCACGGTATTGGTTGTACTGTCGGATCAGGCTCAACTGGACCTGAAGGACGGCAAGGTCATGCAAACAGGTTTCTTCCTGAATGAGTTAATGCAACCGGTGCAGACCTTCATCGCGGCGGGTCAAACCGTCGTATTTGCCACCCCTAGCGGCAAGGCGCCAACCGCGGACCAGAAGTCCAATGATGTGAGCTTCTGGGGCGGCGATGAAAAGGCCCGTCAGGAAAGTCTCGCGCTGCTGGATACGCTGAAGCTGACCTCGAAGAGCGGCTCGCCGGCAATCAGCTTCGCGCAGGTTCAGAAAATCGGCTACGACAAGTTCGATGCCGTATTCGTGCCTGGCGGCCATATCCCGATGCAGGATCTGCTGAAGGACAAGCAACTGGGCCAACTGCTGACCAACTTCCATGAAAAAGGCAAGATCACCGGCTTCACCTGCCATGGCACCATAGCCATGTTGTCGGCGATCCCGGACGCGCACGGTTTTGTCTCCGCGCTGGAATCGGGCAAACAGCCGGCAGCGCCAGCCAACTGGATTTACAAGGGCTACAAAGTCACCGCCTTCACCGACGCGGAAGAGGAGCAGGCCAAAGGTTTCCTCGGCGGCGGCCATATGAAACTGTTCCCGCAAGATGGCCTGACGGCAGCCGGTGCTAACTTCTCCGAAGCCAAGCCGTGGAGCGAGAACGTGATCGAAGACCGCGAAGTCATTTCCGGCCAGAACCCTCAATCGGCCAAGGCAGTCGCCGTGGCGATGCTGGCGAAACTGAAGTAATCCTGAGCGGTCGCTCCGGGCAAGTCGGGTCGTAGGTGCTGTGGGTCGATCTGCTTCGGCTCCAGCACCACCGTCTATTCCGACACGCTGCAAACTTATGTGTCGGAAGCTGACACCCGCACATTAAGTCCAAGCCCGAGGGTGGCTTCGTAATTCCCTCGTTTAGAGATTTACCACCCGACAGTTTTTGTTCCTGCCTTCCAGTGCGTTGCTTCAAATTCTTGTGCCAACGACGCTATTTCTTGGTAGAGGGTCTTGTACAAAGAACCGGATCGGTCCGAGCCAAAGTCAAGGTGTGATCGATAATCTGCAAAGTCGCACCTCAACTGTCTGCTGATATGCGTTCGACCTGAACAATTATTTGCATGGCACCGGACTAACCCGATACCAAAGTCTTAAGCGACCGGAAATGACCCGGTGAGGCTGGCGACAGACAGAAATTGGCCGATTGCTGATGGTCATAGATGGCTGCAATTGACCGATGTCGAATAAAAAAACGCTCGAGAAAAAAGGGGCATTGCAACGTGGGCGCCGTCCATTTCAGGAGCTGGCTTGGCGGGTCGCCGTATCGCAGCGATGGTCGTTAACAATAAAGCCGGTGGACTGGAAAAACGCGGCGCACTCCAGGGCATCGACAGCAAGCTGGCTCCACAAGTATTGCGTTAGCGTTGTATCCCGGGATTCCGTGAAGAACAAAAAATGCCTCGTCCGACAAAACAAACGGGCGCGGTCAGCGCCCGTTTCCCACTCACTCCGCCGCCTGCGCCCGCAATCGCCGCCCAATCACATCCATCAAATCACACCCATCCCGCAGCGGAATGGCCAGCAATCTGGAAAAATCCGACAACACCACCGTGTCGCAACCGATCTCGGCGCGAAAGGCAATGTTCTCCAGCACCTGCGTCACCGTGCGAATACGGTAATCGGCCATGGCTTGCAGAACGTCGAGTGGGGCTTGGGTATCAATGAACAGCGAGGCGGGAATCATGTCGATTCCGGTGAGAGGCATGTATCGATTCATTCTGAATGATCTCTGTCTGATTGGCTCAAGGCCGTCAATTGGTCATTCTCTGTTGTCAGGTCGCCAAACCCGAATCGCCATTTGGGCGACGGCGCAGACTATAAGCGGCATGGAATCCGTGCGGTAGGTGAGTCATTCCGAGCTTTTTGTAGGACCCATGACGACAAAACCTCGGACTTTTCCCCCCATGCCAGAAATCCCGACCCAACCCTCAAATGTTCATTGCCCCAGGCTCGTAACTCACCGAAGCTATCCTCATCAGCCCTCACGTCGTCGAGATGGACCTCCACCCCATGCAAACCCCCACCCAACCCCTGCGCCCGCTCTGGAAAACCTACCTCCTGTTCCTCGCCCCCATGGTCCTGTCGAACTTCCTTCAGTCCATGTCCGGCACCGTCAACAGCATCTACATCGGCCAAATGCTCGGCACCCAGGCCCTGGCGGCCGTGTCCGGCATGTTCCCCATCGTGTTCTTCTTCATCGCCCTGGTCATCGGCCTTGGCGCGGGGGCAGGGGTGTTGATCGGGCAGGCCTGGGGTTCGCGGCAGACGCATCTGGTGAAGGCCATCGCCGGCTCGACGCTGTTGTTGGGCCTGTTGATCGGTTTGGTGGCGGCGGTGGTGGGGAGTGTGTTTGCGCGGTCGTCGCTGGTGGGGCTGGGGACGCCGGGTGATGTGCTGGACGATGCGGTGGCGTATGCCCATGTGATGTTGTGGTTCATGCCGACGCTGCTGGTGTTCGTGTTGTTCACCCAGTTGCTGCGCGGGGTGAGCGATACCTTGTCGCCGCTGCTGGCGCTGGTGGTCTCGACCTGTATCGGACTGGCGCTGACGCCGGCGTTGATTCGCGGCTGGCTGGGGTTGCCGCCGATGGGGATTCAGAGTGCGGCGTTTGCCGGGTTGGCGGGCAACCTGGCGGCGATGGGCTGGCTGGCGTGGCGCTTGATTCGTAACGGGCATCCGCTGGCGCCGGACCGGGAGTTTTTCGCGGCCATGAAGCTGGACATGGCGATTCTCGGCAAGGTACTGCGCATCGGTTTGCCGACCGGCTTGCAGATGGTGGTGTTGTCGCTCTCGGAGCTGGTGATTCTGGCGCTGGTCAACCAGCACGGTTCCCAGGCGACGGCGGCTTATGGCGCGGTGACGCAGATCGTCAATTACGTGCAGTTCCCGGCGCTGTCGATTGCGATCACGGCATCGATCCTCGGCGCGCAGGCGATCGGGGCAGGGCGCATCGAGCGAATCGGCTCGATCTTGCGTACCGGGCTGATGATCAACTTGTGCCTGACCGGTGGCCTGGTGGTGTTGGGTTACGGGCTGTCGCACTGGTTGCTGGGCTTGTTCCTCACCGAAGAGGCGACGCGAAGCATGGCTGAACACCTGTTGCACATCATGCTCTGGAGCCTGCTGGTGTTCGGCTTCCAGGCGATCATCGGCGGCATCATGCGCGCCAGCGGCACGGTGATGGTGCCGGTGGCGATTTCCATTGTGTGCGTGGTCGGCGTGCAGTTGCCGGCGGCGTACCTGCTGGATGCGCGGTTCGGGCTGCAAGGGGTGTGGATGGCGTTTCCGCTGTCATACTTGGGGATGCTGGCGTTGCAGACGCTGTATTACAACCTGGTGTGGAAGCATCAGAAGATTGAGCGGTTGGTGTAGTTCTGTCGGAATCCGCCTGGGGGGTGTTGCGGCGCGAATGAGGGCGATCCGCTGCAACGGGTTTCAGGTGGATTTAGCCGCCGTTCTTTGCTTTAGTCCTTCTACTGCCGGCTGGCATGCGATTGACACCTCAACCCCTGAGGAAGCCCTGGCCCGGAGAGCTCCATGAACGTTCGATTCACTCGTCTCACCGCTGTGGCGGCCCTCTTCGCGGCGGGTATCCTGCCCGTCGCCGAGGCGGTGGAATACGCCGATGTGAACACCACGGCCAGTACCATCAGCTTTACCTATGACCAGATGGGGTCGAGTGTGTATGGCACCTTCTCCAGGTTCCAGGGCAGCCTCTATTTCGACACGGTCAGGCCCGAGTCGGCCCACGCCAGATTGATCATCGAACTCGACAGCATCGACGCGGGCAGCAGCGACGCGAACAGTGAATTGAAGAAGACCGCCTGGTTTGATACCGCGGCTTATCCGCAGGCGATTTTCGAGTCGACCGGTGTCAAGGACCTTGGCAATAACCGCTATCAGATCACCGGTAACCTCACGCTCAGGGGCAAAACACGGGAGGTGGTGGTGCCGGTTCTGCTGAAGGCGGAGAACGCCATCGGCATTTTCGACGGTCAGTTAACGCTTAAACGCAGCGACTTCAGCATCGGCGAAGGGGAGTTCGCCAGCGGTATGGTTTCCGACGACATCAACATCCGGTTTCGCATGGTCGCGCCCCAACGCAGCGATCATGCATTGCCCGTTACTGAAGGGAGATAGTCATGCCAAAAAAAATCATCATTGCATTTGATGGCACCTGGAACCTGCCGGATCAGGCGCCGGAAATCGACGGCGATTCCAGCACCAACGTCGTTAAGTTACATGACGCGATCCTGCCGGCGCACAAGGACGGCACGGTCCAACTGGCGGTGTATATCCCCGGTGTGGGCACCGATTGGTACGACAAACTGGAAGGCGGCGCCTTCGGGGTGGGCCTGTCCAAGAAGATCAAGGAGGGTTACCTGGCCCTGGCCAAGAGCTACGAAGACGGTGATCAGGTGTACATCATCGGCTTCAGTCGCGGCGCCTATTCGGCGCGCAGCCTGGTGGGGCTGATTCGAAACGTCGGGCTGCTGACCAAAAAACACCTCAATCGTATCGACGAAGCCTACAGCCTGTACCGCACCCGAGATTCCAGTGCCGACACCGAAAACGCCCAGTATTTTCGGCAAAGTTACTCGCGGGAAATCGAGATCCACTTCCTGGGCGTCTGGGACACGGTCGGTGCGTTGGGTGTTCCGTTCAAATCGGCCGAGTGGTTCAACCACAAATATTACGAGTTTCACGATACCGAGCTCAGCGGGATTGTGCGCAATGCCTTCCATGCCGTGGCCATCGATGAGCATCGGGAAAATTACGAATGCACACTGTGGGACCCGATTGCCAAGCCCAATCAAGTCATGGAACAGCTTTGGTTCTGTGGGGCCCATGCCAATGTCGGAGGCGGCTATACCGATAACAACCTGTCGGACATCCCCCTGCGCTGGATGGCCGATAAGGCCATGGACTGCGGGTTGGAGCTGGACCCGATGAAAATTCCCCGGCAACCCAAAACGCTGCCTGATATCACGGATTCCTACAGTGATTTTCTCGGTGGAACCTACCGTTTGCTCAATGCCCGGTATTTCCGGCCCGTCGGCACCAAAACGTTCGGTCAGGAATGCATTGATGACAGCGTGCAGCAGCGCGTAACCACCGTTGGCACGTATCGCCCGAAAAATCCGGTGGGTGTGTTTTTATCAGGCGATTACCGGCCGGTGAACAAGATCAGTTGATCCAGTGTGGCGATGGAACCGGGGGGCGGCGTGCGGCTGACTGAGCATGTCAGCCCCATACCGCAACGCCTCCCGTGGATCGACCAACGCAGGCCAGTAATGCGCCCGGGCACGTTATGATAGGCAGCCCCGCGATCAACGCTTTACCCCAGCCCCCGGAGTCAGCCCGCGCAATGCCCCAGATCAGCCACTTCAAAACCCCGTGCCCCGAGCACATCAACAGCCAGATCCTGCAGATGGTGGTCGATAACCTGACCGACATCAGCATGGTCGCGATCCCGCCCAGCAACCTGTTGTACAACGTCTACCAGTATGCGATCGGCTATGAGGTGCACCTGTATCTGGAGGCGTTGAACGGGGCGAAAGGGATCGATGTGGAGTTGCTGGTCGCCACCGATCTGGACGATCCGGACAAGGTCATCGGTTTTTTGCTGTACCTGCCGGTCAAGGATGATCCCGAGGCCTGCGGCGTCGCCTATATGGCGGTGGATGCCAGCCATCGGCGCCAGGGCGTTGCGCGCAAAATGCTGCGGGAGATGGTCGGTCGCTATCCCCATGCCGAGCTGACCTGCGCGGTGGCCAAGGTGCCGTACTTCGAAGCGATGGGCTTTCAGGTCGTGGGTACGCGCGCGACCCAGGTGCTGATGAACACCCGCGACCACGGCACCGACGGCCTGATGGCGCTGCTGGATGTGGCGTCGATCTACAGCTCCCTGGAGGTGCGGCAGATTCATACCTATCTGCTGCAAAAGCACGGCAAGCGCGCCATGCTCGACGCGGAAAAACAGCGTGACCGGCATCTGGACCAATTGACGCGCAAGGCCAGCGAGTTCGTGCGCGATCGGTTGGGGGAAGACGCCGTGCCAGCCACCGGCCCGCGCTTGCGCCTGGTCTGATAACCCGATCAAAACTGCAGGAGCGAGCCTGCTCGCGAAAAACGCCCGGACACCACGGGCATTCAGACAGCCGGCGTTATCGTTGACGTCCACCGCGGGCAAGCCCGCTCCTACAGGGTGCGGATGTCAGGCAGCACAAAGCCCGGCCATATGCCGGGCTTTTTCTGGTCTGGAAGTCGCGCAGTTAAAAAAGAGCCTCAAAGCTCTTTGATGGGGAGGAAGTGGAGCCATTGAGGCTCAATATGCGCGTGATGCAGGCGGTGAGCTTGATAGGGGTTCAGTACACTCACCACCTGCGCAACGGCTTGAGCAAGCAAGCGGCTGCGCAGAATCATCGTAGAAAGTTGGGGGTTCGACCTCAAGTACCGCTAGTCGAATCACCCCCATAATTGTCAGCTTTTACCCTGCCGCGCACCCGGCCAACCGGCCTGCTGCAAGGCGTCGAGCAGCGTCGGGGCATCCAGTCCCGGTACGGCATGCCCATTGCCTTCGGCGCTGTCGGCGGCCAGCAGGGCGTTGATGATGGCTTCCTCCACCGCTTCGGTGGCCGCCAGGAACAATTCGCTGATGTGATCGTTATTGACCATGCTCAGATTGCCCGTGGTGGGCGCACGTTTGCTCTCGTAGGCGGCGGGCGGCACGTGCGCGTTGCCGGTGGAAAAGGCGATAAAGATGTCACCGCTGTGGTCTTCGTTGCCACCGCCGGTGCGGGCCAGGCCGAGGCTGGCTCGTTGCGCCAGGCGTGTGCATTGGTGTGGCAGCAACGGCGCGTCGGTGGCCAGGCACACCACGATCGAACCCATGCCCGGATGCGGCAGCGACGCCTTGAGGAACGGCGAATCCACCTGTTCCATGTAGCGCCCGACCGGGTAGCCATCGACGCGCAACTCACCGCGAATGCCGTGGTTGGCCTGAACGATGGCGCCGACCGTCCAGCCGCCCTGAGCACTGTCCAGCCGTCGCGAAGCGGTGCCGATGCCGCCCTTGAATTCATGGCAGATCATGCCGCTGCCACCGCCGACATTACCCTCGGCCACCGGGCCGCTTTCTGCCGTTCGCAGGGCTTGGGCGACGTGCTCGACCTGCACATGGAAGCCGTTGATGTCATTGAGCAAACCGTCGAAGGTTTCCAGCACCACCGGCATGTTCCAGTAGAGCCGGCCGTCGTCCGGTTGCTGTTCACGGTCCAGCACGATCAGCGCATCACGCACCACCCCCAGGCTGTGGGTGTTGGTAAAGGCGATCGGACTGGTCAACAGACCCGCTTCGCGAATCCATTCCAGACCGGTCGCGTCGCCATTGCCATTGAGCACATGGACGCCGGCAAAGCACGGTTGCAGGCTGGTCGAACCGGCACGGGGTTCGATCACGGTGACACCGGTGAGGATGTCACGACCCTTGGCGCTGCGGCCGCGTACATTGCTGTGGCCGACGCGCACACCGGGGACATCGGTGATGGCATTGAGCGGGCCGGGTTGCAGTTGGCCAATCTGGATATTGAGGTCGCGGGCACGTGGTTTCATCGGTTTACTCATCTTCGAATTCGTGGGTTGAAAGTGTCTGACTAACAGCGCTGATCCACTTGTGGGAGCGAGCTTGCTCGCGAATGCGGCGTATCAGGTGAAGTGATGTCGACTGACCCTAAGCCTTCGCGGGCAAGCCCGCTCTCACAGGGGCCGTGGTGTGTCATTCGCCGTTCTTGACCTTGCTCCACACCCGCGTCCGCACCCGTTCGGTAGCCGGTGGCAAGGGTTGCAGGGTGAACAGGGTGGCCAGGGCTTCGGCCGACGGGTAGACCGCAGGGTTGTTACGGGTCGCCTCGGCCACCAGGGCCGTCGCGTTGCGGTTGCCGTTGGGGTAGTTGAGGTGATTGCTGACCGGGGCAATGACATCGGCACGCATCAGGTAGTCGATAAAGGCCAGCCCTTGTTGCGGATGCGGAGCATCCTTGAGCAATACCAAGGTGTCGAACCACACCGGTGCGCCTTCCTTGGGCAGGCTGTAGGCGATCTTCACGCCATTGCCGGCCTGCTCGGCGGTGGCCTTGGCTTCCAGCATCGCGCCGGACCAGCCCACCGCGACGCAGATATTGCCGTTGGACAGATCGCTGATGAATTTCGACGAGTTGAAGTAGGCGATATGCGGCCGCAGCTTGAGCAGCAACGCTTCGGCCTTCTTGTAGTCCTCGGGGTTGGTGCTGTTGGGCGGCAGGCCCAGATAGTGCAAGGCGACCGGCAACATTTCCGAGGGCGAATCAAGCATCGCCACGCCGCACTGGCCGAGCTTGGCCAGGTTCTCCTCCTTGAACACCAGGTCCCAGGAATCCACCGGTGCCTTGTCACCCAGGGCCGCACGGACCTTGTCGACGTTGTAGCCGATGCCGTTGGTGCCCCACAGGTACGGCACGGCGTACTGGTTGCCCGGATCGTTGTGGGCCAGTTTCGCCATCAGATCCGCGTCCATGTTGGTGAAATCCGGCATCTGGGCATGGGGCAGCGGGGCGAGGGCGCCGGCCTTGATCAGGGTCGGCAGGCTGAAGTTACTGGCCACCACCACGTCGTAGCCGCTGCGGCTGGTCAGCAGTTTTCCTTCCAGGACTTCGGCGCTGTCGAAGGTGTCGTAGACCGGCTGGATACCGGTGTCACGCTTGAAGTCATGCAGTGTGTTCGGGCCGATGTAGTCGTACCAGTTGTACACGTGCACGGTCTCGCCATCGGCGGCGACCGCCGACAACGAGATCGCCAGACAGGCGCTAAACCCCAGATTGAAATACGAGCGGTGACCACTCATGATGCGGCACTCCTGGCCTGCTGCAGGCCGGTGATAATCAGGAGTCTGCAGCGTATCGACCGGGGTGGCCGTCACCCATTCCCATCATGGGTTACTCGAAAGGGGTAGTGCGTGGACGCGTTGTTGAAAGAGTTACCGCTGCACCAGGGGCTGGCGCGGGTATTCGGTTCGGTGGGCCAGGACGGGTTCTGGCGGGCGCTGGTGGACACCCTGCGTTTGCTGGTGCCGCTGGACAACGCGCTGGTCGCGGTGATGCAGGCGGGAAGGGTGCCCGGCCTGCTGATCGATTTCGACTCCCGGGGCGCTGCCGACGAGCATGAAGAGCTGGCGGATTACTGCGCCGGGATGTACCTGCTCGATCCGTTTTACCTGGCGGTGTGCGCGGGCATCGCCGATGGCTTGCACAGCCTCGACTCGGTGGCGCCCGACCAGTTCCAGCAGAGCGAGTACTACCTGAGTTATTTCCGCTCCGTGGTCGGCGGCGACGAGTTGCAGTTCATGCTCAACGTCGACGGCGCCGTGCTCGGTTTATCACTGGGGCGTTCGACACGCTTCAGCCTCGAAGAGCAGGGCCGCCTGCTGTGCGTGCGCGATTGGGTGCTGGCCGCGATGCGTCGACATTCGCAATTGCTGCCGCCGCAAGGGCCGGCGGCCGAGGCGGTGGCCGGCGATCTGGCGACCTTGCTGGACCGCTTCGATGCACGCCTGTCGGCACGGGAAATCGAAACCGCGCGCCTGATTCTCCAGGGCTTCTCCAGCAAGGCCATCGCCCAGCAAATGGGCATCTCGCCGGAGACGGTGAAAGTGCATCGACGCAACCTCTATCACAAGCTCAATGTGAACGGCCATGGCGAGCTGTTTGCGCTGGTGTTGCGGCCGCGCTGACGCGTTAGTTTTTGCAGGGGCCGCGTACAACCATGGGGCGGTGGTGTTTCAGCTTTGCAATTTGAACACCAGCGCCTTCAACCCGCATTCGATGTCGGCATCCGGAAACTCCGGCGGATTGTCCAGCCGCTCTATGAATTGCAGGCTCGGCGCTTCGCGGGTCACGCCGTCGATCAGGAAGTCGGCACCGAAGGCCGGGTCGTTCATGCAGGCCAGAACAGTGCCGTTTTCAGCGAGCAATTCCGGCAGGCGGCGCAGCACGCGCTGGTAGTCCTTGGTCAGCAGGAAGCTGCCTTTCTGGAACGACGGCGGGTCGATGATCACCAGGTCGTACGGGCCTTTGCCAATGACTTTGCCCCAGGACTTGAACAGGTCGTGGCCTAGGAACGTCACCTTGCCCAGGTCATGGCCGTTGAGCCGGTGATTGTCGCGACCACGGCTCAGGGCCGGGCTGGACATGTCGAGGTTGACCACGTGGGTCGCGCCGCCTTCGATGGCTGCGACAGAGAAGCCGCAGGTGTAGGCGAACAGGTTCAGCACCCGTTTGCCCTCGGCGTTGGCCCGTACCCAGTCGCGGCCGTAGCGCATGTCCAGAAACAGGCCGGTGTTCTGTTTGCGTCCCAGGTCCACCCGGTACTTCAGACCGCCCTCGACAATCGTCAGCTCGTCGATTTCTTCCCCGAGCAACCATTCGGTGGTGCTTTGCAGCAGGTAGCGATGTTGCAGCAGCAGGGTATGCGCGCCGGATTGCGCCCAGACGTCCGACTGCGTGAGTGCCAGCAGAAGCTGTTTCAACGCCTCCAACTGCGCCGCTTCCGGCTCCTTGAACAACGCCACCAGCACCACGCCCTGCAGCCAGTCGACGGTCAACTGCTCCAGCCCCGGCCAGCAGCGGCCACGGCCGTGGAACAGGCGGCGGGTTTCGGCGGGGGCAGCCGCCAGGGCGGTCAGCAAATGTTCGCGGAGGGTGGCGAGGGCTTCAGGGTTCATCGGGTCAGGTCGGTCATTTGAAGGGGGCGGCATTTAACCATAGTTGCGGCACGGGCGGATCACCCAAACCCTGTAGGAGCGAGCCGGCTCCGGGCGGCTCGCTCCTACAAGGGATCGGGTAGGCAGTTATCACGATTTATTTAACTTTACGTGAGGATTTGGCGACCTTGTGCCTCCCATACTCGGCCCCAACGAACAACAACAGCCGGGAGCCCGTCATGTCGCCGCTACCTGCCTCACCCAGAGCCAGCCATCCTCGATGGCTAAGGCTGACCCACTGGCTCAACGCCCTGGCGGTGCTGGTCATGGTCACCAGCGGTTGGCGCATCTACAACGCCTCGCCGATCTTCGATTTCAGCTTTCCCAAGTCGATCACCCTCGGTGGCTGGCTCGGTGGTGCGCTGCAATGGCACTTCGCCGCCATGTGGTTCCTGGCGATCAACGGCCTTGTCTACCTGGCGTTCAACCTGTTCAGCGGTCGTCTGAAACGACGCTTTTTCCCGGTCTCGCCCAAAGGCGTGTTGCAGGACCTGTGGGCCGCGTTGCGGGGCAAACTCGGTCATGCCGACCTTAGTCATTACAACCAGGTACAGCGCGTGGCCTACCTGTTCGTGATGGTCGACATCACGCTACTGGTGCTCTCCGGGCTGGTGCTGTGGAAGTCCGTGCAGTTCCCGCTGCTGCGTGAACTGATGTGGGGCTACGAAGGCGCGCGCCGCGTGCACTTCTTCGCCATGGCGCTGTTGGTCGCGTTCGTGGCGGTGCATCTGGTGATGGTCGCACTGGTGCCAAAAACGCTGGTGGCCATGATCGTTGGACGTAAGGAGCACGTATGAAAAAGCGCATTCAAGGATCGGGTCTGGATGAGTCGTCCATCCTGACCGACGCCCGGAAGATCCTCGCCCCGCAAATCGAAGACCGCTCGCGCCGTTCGTTCCTGCTGCGCGGCCTGACCCTCGGTGGCGTGGCGATGTTGTCCGGCTGCAACCTCACCGACAACGAAAGCGTCAACACCGCCTTGTCGTCGATGTCGCGCTTCAACGATCGGGTGCAGGGTTGGCTGTTCAACCCCAACGCCATGGCGCCGACCTATCCGGAATCGATGATTACCCGGCCGTTTCCCTTCAATGCCTTCTATGGCATCGACGAGGCACCGACGGTGGACGAGGAGAGTTATCGCCTGGAAGTGACCGGCCTGGTCGCCGACAAGCGCAGCTGGCGCCTCGAAGAGCTGCGCGCGATGGCGCAGACCGACCAGATCACCCGGCACATATGCGTCGAAGGCTGGAGCGCGATCGGCCGCTGGGGTGGTGTGCGCTTCAGCGATTTCCTCAAGCGCGTGGGCGCCGACACCGATGCCAAATACGTCGGCTTCAAATGCGCCGACGACTACTACACCAGCATCGACATGGCCACGGCACTGCATGCACAAACCTTGCTGACGCTGACCTACGACGGCGCGGTGTTGCCACGCGAGTACGGCTTCCCGATGAAGCTGCGCATGCCCACCAAGCTCGGCTACAAGAACCCCAAACACATCCAGGCGATTTTCGTCAGCAACACCTACAGCGGTGGCTACTGGGAAGACCAGGGCTACAACTGGTTCGGTGGCAGCTGACGGGCGCCCGGCCATTTCCTTTGTACACACCCCACGCATCAAGGAGTTTCATCATGAAAAAGCTGACCACCGTTGTTCTGTCCATGTGCCTGGCTGTCGGCGCTGCCAGCGTGTTTGCTGCCGATACGATGAGCAATGACAGCATGAGCAAAGACTCGATGTCCAAGGACGCCATGTCCAAGGACACGATGAAAAAAGACGCGATGTCCAAGGACACGATGAAAAAAGACACGATGTCCAAGGACGCCATGTCCAAGGACACGATGAAAAAAGACAACATGTCCAAGGACAGCATGAGCAAGGACACGATGAAAAAAGACAACATGTCGCAGTAAGCCCGGATAGCTATAGACCCTGTAGGAGCGAGCCTGCTCGCGATGGATTTGAGAACACCGCGGGGTGTCAGACACCCCGCGTTTTCTTTGACGTCCATCGCGAGCAGGCTCGCTCCTACAAGTCTTTCGCTCGTCTTGGCGGGGGTATGACTTGAAGTCATGCCCCCATGATTTTTAATGGTTACAGCCCCGCAAACCCCCAGTGTTAAAAAATCGCAAACCAGCTCATCAACAACAAAAAAGAGCGTTTGCAACCATGACTCATCATCACTGCCGCGTCTTCGCCAGCGACCTGCTGCGCTCTTCGATCCCGACCCTTTGCCACGCCATGGCCCACGCCGGCGTGCGCTGCTGACCACCCCCAAACAAATCCCTCTGCGTCCTGAATAGAGAATCGACCCATGAAAGAACTCGACCTGTACATCGGTGAAGGCTTCGAAGGCCCTGGCGTGAACGCCGCGCACATCAACATCCTGATCGGCCCGCGCAACGGCCCGGCAGGGCAAGCGTTCGCCAATAGCCTGGCATCCCCAAGCCAGGGTCATTGCCCGTTCATGGTGATCGCCCAGCCGAACATCCCGGTCAAGCCGATGACCCTGTACGTCAACAAAGCCGCGATCGGCAGCGATCTGCACGGCAACGCCACCTGGGGCGCGTCCCAGGCCGGTATCGCCAAGGCCGTGCTCGAAGCGTTGCTCGACGGCACCCTGCCGCCGGAGGCCGAAGACGAGTGGGCCATCGTCACCGCCAACTGGGTCAACCCGGCCTGCGATGACCTTGATGCGGTGTACCTGAACAACTACAACGCCTGCCGCACGGCGATCCGTGCCGCGCTGACCGGCCAGCCGGAAACCGCGCAACTGGCCGACGTGGTCAATCACATCAGCAACCCTTTCTACACACCAAAAGCCTGAGGTCCGCGCCATGCAATACATCCGTTTGGGCAACTCCGGCCTGCAAGTCTCCCGCCTGTGCCTGGGCACCATGAACATGGGTACCCCGGACTGGAAACCGTGGATCTTCGATGAGAAGAAAAGCGAGCCGATCGTCAAGCACGCCCTGGACAACGGCGTGAACTTCATCGACCTGGCGGACTTCTATTCCGCCGGTGTCGGCGAAGAAGTGGTAGGGCGCATCGTCAAGCGCCTGGCCCGTCGCGACGACCTGGTGATCACCACCAAGGTCGGCTACGGCACCCGCACCGGGATCAACGCCAGCGGCCATTCGCGCAAGCACATCATGGACAGCATCGATGCCTCGCTCAAACGCCTGGACATGGATTACGTCGACGTCTTCATGCTGCATTACTTCGACGTGAACACCCCGGTCGAAGAGACCATGGGCGCCCTGAACGACATCGTGCGCTCCGGCAAGGCCCGTTACATCGGCGTGTCGACCATGCTCACCGGGCAGCTGGCGAAAATCCTCATGGCCTGCGAGCGTAACGGTTGGGTCAAGCCGATCAACATGCAGCTGCAACTGAACTGCGCCTACCGCGAAGAAGAGCGCGAGATGATCCCGTTCTGCCGCGACCAGGGCCTGGGCGTTTCGGTGTTCAGTCCGCTGGCCCGTGGCTTGTTGACCGGTGACGTGCAGTCGACCCGCAACCAGACCGACTTTTTCACCCAGCAGATGTACAGCGACGAAGCCTCGTTCGAGATCGCCCGTTCGGTGCAGCGCGTAGCCCGCGCTCGCGGCGTGTCCAACGCGCAGATCGCCCAGGCCTGGGTCGCCAACCACCCGGGTGTGGATTGCATGCTCGTCGGCGCCGACACCACCGAGCAATTCGACAGTGCCCTGGCGGCCCTGGAGACCAAGCTCGACGCCGAAGAATTGCATGAGCTGGAGCGCAACTACACGCCGTGCGACGTGATCAACGATTACACCGCCGGCAAACGTATCTTGCGTACCGCCCGTCCGGGCCTGGAACGCTTCAACCTGACCGAGGCGGTGGCATGAGCGCATTGATCCGTCACGGCAACTTCATCGATGGCCAATGGTCCAGCGGTGGCCCGACTTACCCGGTATTGAACCCGGCCACGGGCGAGTTGATTGCCGACGTACAAAAGGCCGGTGCCGAAGAAACCAACCTGGCCATTGCCGCCGCCAACCGCGCGCTGCCGGCGTGGCGCAAGCTGACCGCCAAGGAACGCAGCCAGCGCATCAAGCGCTGGGGCGAATTGATGCTGAGCAACCAGAAGGAGTTGGCGACACTGCTCAGCCGCGAACAGGGCAAGCCATTGGCCGAAGCCATGGGCGAAGTGGTCTACGCCGCGAGTTTCCTCGAGTGGTTCGCCGAGGAAGCCAAGCGTGCCTACGGCGACGTGATCCCGAGCCACAAGGCCGATGCGCGGATCATCGTGGTCAAGGAAGCCATCGGTGTGGTCGCCGCGATCACCCCGTGGAATTTCCCGTTGGCCATGGTCACCCGCAAGGTCGGCCCGGCGCTGGCGGCTGGTTGCACGATGATTCTCAAGCCGTCGGAAGAAACCCCGTTGTCGGCGTTCGCGTTGGCGGTACTGGCCGAGCAGGCGGGCATTCCGGCCGGTGTGTTCAACGTGGTGTCCGGTGATGCCGTCGCCATTGGCGGCGCGCTGCAAGCCTCCGGCATTGTGCGCAAACTGTCGTTCACCGGCTCCACCCGAACCGGCAAATTGCTGATGCGCCAGGCCGCCGACACCTTGAAAAAGGTCTCGCTGGAACTGGGCGGCAACGCGCCGTTCATCGTCTTCGACGACGCCGATATCGACGCGGCGGTCAAAGGCGCGATGGCCTCGAAATTCCGCAACACCGGGCAAACCTGCGTCTGCGTGAACCGCTTCTTCATTCAGGACGGTGTCTACGAAGCCTTCACCGGCAAGCTCGCCGAAGCCGTGGCCGCCATGCGTGTCGGCAACGCCCTGGAAGGTGAAACCGAACAAGGTCCGTTGATCAACAGCGCAGCGCTGGCCAAGGTCGAACTGCACGTCAGCGACGCGCTGGAGAAGGGCGCCAAGGTCTTGTGCGGCGGCCGTCGACATGCCTTGGGTGGCACGTTCTACGAACCGACCATCCTTGCCGAAGCCAACAGCGACATGCTGATCGCCCAGGACGAAACCTTCGGCCCGGTGGCCGCCTGCTTCCGCTTCAAGGACGAGGCTGAAGTGCTGCAACGGGCCAACGACACACCGTACGGTTTGTCGGCCTACTTCTACAGCCGTGACATCGGCCGCGTGTGGCGCATGGCCGAAGGCCTGGAAGCGGGCATGGTCGGGATCAACGAGGGGATCATCTCCACGGAGGTGGCGCCGTTCGGTGGCATCAAGGAATCGGGCCTGGGTCGCGAGGGTTCCAGGTACGGTCTGGATGACTACCTGGAAATCAAATACCTGTTGATGGGTGGTCTCTAAGGACGCACACCCCCTGTAGGAGCGAGCCGGCTCGCGATGGACTGGAGAACACCGCGGGGTGCCAGGCTCCCCGCGTTATCGTTAACGATCATCGCGAGCAGGTTCGCTCCCACAAGGGGGGCATCGTTGCCCTAGGGATTACTGACCAGTTCCAGCCACTCGGTAAACAACCGCACCTTCGACAAGCCCCGTTTGTCGTTCGCCACGTCCAGCCAATAGCCGTACGGCCCGACTACTTCCACCGGGGTGATGGGCAACAGGCTGCCGTTGGCCAGTTCCTTTTCGATCATCTGCCGGTCGATCACCGCCAGGCCGCCACCGGCCAGTGCGGTATGGATCACCTGATCCAGGGTGCTGAATTCCAGGCCTTGCCCGGCATCGACATCTTCCCGGCCCATCGCCGCCAACCAGTTCTCCCAGACCTTCAAGCGCTTGCCGTTGTGCAGGATGTGCAGCAGCGGAAATTGCTGCAGGTCCGGTGCCTGGCCATCGATGAACAGCTCCGGGCTGGCCACGGCGATGTGCCGTTCCATCACCAGCAACTGGCTGTGGCATTGGGGGGCGGCTTCGAGGCCGAAGCGGATGTGGCAGTCGATTTCGGCGAGGCTGTCGTGACTGGCCTGATGGGTGACGCTCAGGCTGATGTCCGGGTAGCGCTGGCAGAAGGCGCGCAAGTGCGCCGATAGCCAGCGAGTGGCCCAGGTCGGCGGGGCGACGATGCGCAGGCGCTGACGCAGGTTGGGCACGCGCACCGCCTGCAGGGCACGCTCGATGTGGTCGAAGGCGTCGCTCAGGTGCGGCGAGAGGGCGATGCCGGCCTCGGTCAGGGACAGGCCCTGGGGCGTGCGAATGAACAACGCCACCCCGAGGTAGTCTTCAAGCTGCTTGATCTGCCGGCTGACCGCGCCCTGGGTGACATTCAGGCCCAGGGCGGCCTGGCTGAAACTGCGATGCCGCGCGACCTCTTCGAAGACGCGCAGCATGTTGAGCGAGGGCAGTTGACGCATGGAAGAAGGGGCTCCGTACCTGACGCCGACATGGCTGATGTTCTGGGTGCCTATATGACGGTTAGCAAGGGGCCGATGCAAGTGTTGATTGGGCTGACGCCATCGCGGGCAAGCCCGCTCCCACAGGGATCACCTGACCTGTGGGAACGGGCTTGTCGGGTCGCCGCATCGCCGCGAAGGCGTTCTCACGAACGCCAAATACGCCGGATCAGAAGTAATACCCGATGTTCATGTACAGCTGATTCTCCCACTGGTTCGTGCCCCCGGCACCCAGGCTCTGGGTGTAGCTGCTGCCGCCAATGTACGGATCGTTTTTGCCGAACAGCCATTCGGTGGCGATCCACAGTTTGTTCAGCGAAAACGACGTACCAAGGATCATCCGTTGCGAGGTCTCGAAGTCGCTGGCGGATTTGTCGAAGGCGCTGTAGTTGGCGTAGAGCTTGACGCCGCTGATCTGGTCGAACAGGTACTTGCCGGCCACGTCGTAGCTGACGTCGGCCACATACAGATTGCCGCGGCTGGCAACGTTGTAGGTGCCGTCGTAACCGCCGAGGGTCACCAGTTCATCGGAGCCGAGGTTGCGGGGTGACATCTGCTGGCGCGCCGCCTGCAATTGCACGCCCCACGGACCATTCTTGCCCATGTAGTGCACGCCCACGACGTTGCGTCGGCCGTTGTTGTCGGTGTCCTTGTTCTCCAGCGTCGAGGTCAGGCCGGAGAGGCCGACTTCGGATTTCCATGGCCCCAGGTCCAGGGCCTTGGCCACCCGCAGCACCACGGTGTTGCGTTCCTGGTTGTGGCTGCCATCGGCGACATAGCTGTCGGCTTCGGACACCACGCTGGAGTAGGTAACCCCGTTGCTGGTGCCTTTGCCTTGCCACGCCGGACGCAGGTAGTAACCGGCCTGGACGTTCCAGTCACCCGATTGCTGGATGTACTTGGCGCCGACCTGTTGCACGTCTTCCAGGCCGATGACGTTGCCCAGGGTTTCGTAGAAGGTGCTGCCGAAATACGGCTGCAAACCGAACGGCACGGTGTTCAGGCCCACTTGCACCTGCTGGTCGGGGTTGAACTTGTAGCCGGCCCAGGCGTACTTGGCGAATTGGATGTCGCCGTAGTTCTTGGTGTACTGGTAGGGATAGGAACGCCCGTAGAAGCGGTACTGGGCTTCACCGATCCAGGTGTCGGAGTTGTATTTGGCGCTGAGGAACACCGTGTCCAGGCCGAACTTCTGAATGTCGCGATCCGGGTCATAGTCCCATCGGGCACGCACCGCGCCGCCGAGGTCGAGGTTGTCGGTGACTTGCACGGCCATGGCCGGTGCCGCCAAAGCGCCGAGGACAGGAATTAAAGCAATGGAACGGATAGCGCGTGGGGTGATTGTGCGCACGGTCTTACTCCCGATTTCTGATTTTTATGGGCAACAGCAACCCCGGCCGCGGCGAGCGCCGCAGCACGGGGCAAAGGGTTTTGGCTTCGCCGGGCCTAAGGCCTGATCAATCTCAACGCCGGGCCATCCACCGGCACGGCGGGTATCGCCGATGCACCGGGCGCGGCCGCGAGCAGCGTCTGGGTGTAGCTGTTTTGCGGTCGCAGCAGCACCTGTTCGGCGGTGCCGTATTCGACGACTTCACCCTGGCGCATCACCGCGATGTAATCGCTGATTTGCGCGGCCACCCGCAGGTCGTGGGTGATGAACAAAATGCTCAGGTTCAGTCGCTGTTGCAGTTCGGCCAGCAACTCCAGCACCTGCTTCTGCACCGAGACATCCAGCGCCGAGACGCTTTCATCGGCGATCAGCACTTCGGGGCGCATGGCCAGTGCCCGGGCGATGCCGATGCGTTGGCGCTGGCCGCCGGAAAACTGCCGGGGTTTGCGTTTGAGGGCGTCACGCTTGAGCCCCACCTGTTCCAGCAAATCACCGGCCTCGGCCCACGCATCCCCGGCCGACAAGCCGCGCAGTTGTGCGGCGCGGGCGATGATGTCGCCGACCCGGTGACGTGGATTGAGCGAGCCGTAAGGGTCCTGGAAAATCATCTGGATGCGTCGCCGGTTGGCGGCCAATGCCGAGCCGCGCAGGGCCAGGAAATCGGTGTCACCGACCCAGACGTGACCGCTGTCGCTGTCCACCAGGCGAATGGCCGCCTTGACCAGGGTGCTCTTGCCCGAACCGGACTCGCCGACGATGGCCAGGGTCTTGCCCCGTGGCAGTTGCAGCGAGACATCCCGCAGGGCCGCCACCGATCGACCGCCGACGTTGTAGGTCTTGGTCAGGTGTTCGATGCGCAGTGCCAGCTCTCCGTCGGCGCTGGGCACGTGCAGTTCCGGGTGCAGCGCCGGGACGGCGGCGATCAATTTGCGCGTGTACGGATGCACGGGGGCGTTGAGCACCTGATCGCGCTCACCGATTTCCACCAGGCGGCCACCTTCCATCACCGCGATGCGATCGGCGATTTCCGCGACCACGCCAAAGTCGTGGGTGATGAACAGAATCCCGTGCTGACCGCGTCCACGCAATTCACGCACCAGTTTCAGCACTTGTGCCTGGGTGGTGACGTCGAGGGCCGTGGTCGGCTCGTCGGCGATCAGCAGGTCCGGGCTCATCGCCAGGGCCATGGCAATCACCACGCGTTGGCATTGGCCGCCGGACAACTGGTGGGGAAAGCTGTTGGCGATCCGTGGCGGGTCGGGCAAATGCGTCGAGTCGAGCAGGGCGAGCATGCGTTCCCGGCGCTCGGCGGCGGGCATCTGCGGTGCATGAATGTCGAAGATTTCCTCGACTTGCTGACCGATGCGGATGGCCGGGTTCAACGCCGCCATGGGCTCCTGGAAAATCATCGCGATGCGATTGCCGCGCAACCGGCGCAAGGAGTGTTCGTCCATGCGGCAGATGTCGCCGCCGAGAAAATCGATGACTCCTTCGCTGTGCCGCAAGCCTTTGGCGTAGTCGCCCATGATGGCGGCCGAGAGCACCGATTTGCCTGAACCGGACTCGCCGATCACGCAGAGAATTTCGCCTTTGCGCACATCCAGGTTAATGCCTTGCACGGCGTGGGTGCGGTCGGCGCCGGCAGGCAGTTCGATGGAGAGGTTCTCCACCCGCAGCACTTGTTGCAGATTTTGATGTGGGCTCATGCTCAGCTCCTTGTGCCTTTCTGGGCGTGTTCGTCCAGACCGTCCGCCAGCAGGCTCAGGCCCAGCATCAGGGTGGAGATGGCAATGCACGGGAAGATCACCAGGTGCGGGAACGCGATGGCCATGCTGCGACCTTCGTTGATCATGCCGCCCCAGTCCGGGGTGGGCGGTGGCAGGCCGAGGCCGAGGAAGCCGAGGGCGCCGATCATGATCGCGGTGTAGCCGATGCGCAGGCAGAAATCGACGATCAGTGGGCCGCCGCAGTTGGGCAGGATTTCCACCAGCATGATGCGCAGCGAACCCTCGCCCTGGGTGATCGCACTGAGTACGTAGTCCCGGGAACGGATATCGATGGTCAGGGCGCGCATGATGCGGAAGATCGCCGGGGCGCTGGTGAAGGTCACCGCGATCAGGATGTTCAGTGCCGAAGCACCGAGGGCGATGATGATCACGATGTACAGCACCAAAACCGGGAACGACAGCACGGTGTCGGCGACGTAGGACAGGAACCCGTCGACCTTGCCATTGAAGTAGCCGGCGCACAGGCCCATGGCGATGCCCACGGCGAAGGCCGTCAGCGTCGCCAGGATCGACCAGAACAGTACGGTGCGCGTCCCCCAGATCAGTCGCGAAAGAATGTCCCGGCCAATCAGGTCGGTGCCCAGCAGGAAGCTTTGACCCGAGCCGTAGGCGGTCATTGGGGTCAGCAACGGGCTGAAGCTTTCCAGCGGGTCATGGGGGGCCAGCCACGGGGCAAACGCCGCGATCAGCACCCAGCCACCGACCAGCAGCAAACCAAGCAGGGCCAGGGGATGTTTGAACGATTGCAGGAAGCTCATTGGCCACCTCCGCCAAGACTGCGCAAGGTGATGCGCGGGTTGAGCCAGGTGTAGGCCAGGTCGGAAAAGATTTTGGTCGCGCCGACCACCGCGCCACTGATCATCGCGCAGGCTTCGATCAGGTAGACGTCGTGGTTCAGCGAGGCGGTGTACAGCAACGAACCGAAGCCCTTGTAGGCGAAGAACACCTCGACCACGATCACGTTCGACAGCAGCCACGGGATGTACAGCATGATCACCGTGATTGGCGCGATGAGTACATTGCGCAGGGCGTGGCGCAATACGATGCGCGAGGTCGAGGCGCCTTTGAGGCGAGCGGTGCGGATGTACGGCGCCTGCATCACTTCGACCATCGACGCGCGGGTGATGCGGGCCAGGTAACCGATGCCGAACAGGCACAGCACCATCAGCGGCAGGGCCAGTTCGGCGGCGTTGAAACCGTCGCTCATGCTGCTCACGCCCGGCAGCCAATTGAGCCAGAACACGAAAATCGCCGAGACGAACACCGCACTGGCGAAGTCCGGAATCGAGGTGGTGACGATCGACAGGAACGACACCAGGCGATCAACGAAAGAGCCCTGGCGGATGCCGGCCAGAATACCCAGGGTCAAGGCCACCGGCACCATCACCAGCAGCGCCAGTCCGGCGAGGGTCAGGGTCTGCCCCAGGTTCGGCAGCAGCAGGTTGATCACCGGCTCGCGAAAGTGCACGGACGTGCCCCAGTCGCCACTGACAAAATCCTTCAGCCAAACCAGGTAGCGCCACAGGAAGGGCTGGTTGTAGCCATGTTCCACCAGCCACGCGGCGCGTTGGTCGGCGGCGGAGTAGGGGCCGAGGACGTTGATCGCCACGTCCTCGATGTTCAACTCTAGGGCGACGAACACGATCAGCGACACCGACAAAAGGGTCGCGATCAACGCCAGTAATTTGCGTAACAGAAATTCAGCCATGCTTGCAGGCTCCAGCTAATCAAGGGATGCCGGCCCGCCGCACCCTGGGGTGGGCGAGCGCGTAGGGGGCTGCGCGTCAGGCGCTCAACCAGACTTCATCCATTGGGTAGAAGTCCGAAGGGTGAACCTTGAACCCCTGGACCTTCTTGCTGGTGGCGGTGAACTTGTCGGCCCAGAACGGCTGCACCATCACGCTGGCCTCCTGGAGGATGCGTTCGACGTCCTGCATGGCGAGGGCGCGCTGCTTCGGATCGATGATGCCCATGGCCTTGTCCAGCGCGGCGTCGAACGCCGGGTCGCTGTAATGGCTTTCGTTCCAGGCGGCGCCGCTGCGGTAGGCCAGTTCCAGGGACATCACGCCCAGCGGACGGTGTGCCCAATAGGTCAGGCTGAACGCCGCCTTGTCCCAGATCGGCCAGTACTGGGTGGCCGGAATCACTTTGAGGTTGATGCGGATTCCGGCCTCCAGGCAGTTCTGTTGCAGGATCTGCGCGCAGTCCTGCTCGTAGCGGCCCTGGGTGTTGCCGACGATCAGGTCGATGTCGATGCCATTGGGGTAACCGGCGTCGGCCAGCAGCTTTTTCGCCCCGGCCACGTCCCGTTCGCGTTTGGGCAGCGGCGCGTATTCCGGGTGTGACGGCGCGACATGGTGGTTTTCGCCAAGGGTGCCCATGCCGCGATAGGCGATTTTCAGCATCTGCGCGTTGTCGGCGCACAGCGCCACGGCTTTGCGGATACGCACATCGGTGAACGGCTTCTGGTCGCAAGCCATGCGCATGACCACGGTTTGCGCCGACTTGCAGCTGAGCAACTGCGCGCCCGGCAAGCGCTTGGC
The DNA here is from genome assembly GCF_008801475.1 of Pseudomonas moorei. Classification (GTDB taxonomy): domain Bacteria; phylum Pseudomonadota; class Gammaproteobacteria; order Pseudomonadales; family Pseudomonadaceae; genus Aquipseudomonas; species Aquipseudomonas moorei. Next base: position 59,719 of record NZ_VZPP01000008.1, read on the forward strand.
CAGGTCCAGCTCGGCCACTGTGACCCGATAGAGCACATCGACCTGACCGGCCTGCAAGGCCGCCAGATGGGTCGAAATGTCGGTGCCCATGTCGACGTAACGCAGCTCGTCGAGGTTGGCCGGTTTGCGCCAGTAGTCTGCCCGTTTGGCGAAGGTCGCCTGTTTGTTGACGGCAAACGACACCAGTTTGAACGGGCCGGTGCCGATCGGGTTTTTCGTCCAGTCGTCACCGGCCTTGAAGCTGCGGTGCACGAGGGTACAGGTGAAGGCGCTGAGCATTTCCGGGATGGCCAGGATCGGACGCTTGAGCACCAGGCGGAACTGGTACGGACCGGTTTTCTCGAAGGAATCGATGTCCTGGAAGGCCGTGCGGTTGACCGACTTGGAGTCGGCGGCGATCCAGCGATGGATGTTGTGTTCGACATCGTCGCTGGTGAACTCGTCGCCGTTGCTCCACTTGACGCCCTGGCGCAGGTTGAAGGTCCAGACCTTGAGGTCTTCGGACGGGCTCCAGCTCTCGGCCAGGTACGGATGGGTGATGTTGTCGGCGTCGACCCAGGTCAGGAACTCCAGGGAGTTGCGCAGCAGGTTCGAGGCTTCGATCCAGGTGATCAGCATCGGGTCTTGGATTTCCTGGATGGCGCAGGCAAAGCGCAGGCTGCCACCTTGGCGCGGCGGCTGTTGCTCGGCGGCGAACGCCGGGTCGCTCAGTAATGCCGAACCGACGAAGGTGCTGGCGCTGGCGACGGTGACGCCCAACAGGACGGCGGTACGCAGGAATTGTCGACGGTTGATCTGGCCATTCGTTACCTGTGAGCACAGGTCTTCCACGGCTGGGTGCGGCGCGGCGCCGTCCAGTGTCTTGAGCTCGTTCATAAAGCCTCTCCGATACGTAGCAAAGTGCGTTTTTCGACTGGCCGCAGCGAGGGCAGGCAGTCTGGAACTCGGGGGATCAAGTCAGCGAAAGAGTCAGCGCCGGGCACCGGGCAGGCGCAGGCGAGGCGGGCGTGAAGCCGGCGGAACAAGGGGGAGGAGGGAGCAGGTGAGGTAAGGCATTGGGGCAGTTCTCATGTTGTTTTTATTAGAGATGCCATCAGTTTTGTCACCGGGGAAAAGATCGACAAACGATTAATTCAGCGAGCAAACGTTCGATAAACGCATGTTACTGGCGCAACGCTAGGTCAGCGCCTGAAATAGACGGGTGAAAGACAGCCCCTGTGGGAGTGAGTTTGCTCGCGATTGCGCTGTGCCAATCGACTTTTATGTGTCAGATACTCCGCTTTCGCGAGCAGGCTCGCTTCCACAGACAAGCCATCTGCGGGATGTGGAAATTGTCCGACACAACACAAAAACGCATGTTGCTCGGGAAATTTTCTCCAAGGCATGGGATGCTTTGCCCCTGGTCAGCCTTCCACGAGTGCCTTTTTCATGAAACGCAAAATGCCCGGCCTGAATGCCCTCAAAGCCTTCGAAGTGGCCGGTAGCACGGGCAGCTTCACCCGGGCCGCCGAGTTGCTCAATGTCACCCAGAGCGCGGTCAGCCGGCAGGTGCGTCAGCTCGAAGAACAGTTGGGCGAGCACCTGCTGGAGCGTCGTCACCATCACCTCGAATTGACCAGCGCCGGGCGGATTCTGCTGCGGGCGTTGCATCAGTCCTTCGACAAGATCGAGTTGACGGTGCGCAGCATCCAGCAGAAAACCCATGCCAATCGCCTGCACATCAATGCGCCGCCGACCTTCACCCATCGCTGGCTGATGCCGCGCCTGGGCAGGCTGCGCGAGCAGCACCCGGACCTGGAATTGAGCATCACCACGCGGTTGCAGGACAGCCTGGCGGAAACCAGCACCCTGGATTGCGCGATCCGTTTTGGCGATGGCGAGTGGGATGGCCTGGACAGTTCGCTGCTGTTCCAGGAACGCCACATCGCGGTCTGCACGCCATCGCTGTATGCGCGGGAGTGGACCGAGCAGGGCATCGACCTCAACCGCTTGACGCTGCTGCACGTGCTGGCCCGGGAAGACCAGCGCTACCTGACCTGGAAGCACTGGCTGGACGCCGCCCGCATCACCGGCGTCGACACCCAGGGCGGTTATGAATTCGATTTGCTGGACCTGGCGATCCGCGCGGCCGTCGATGGCCTGGGCATCACCATTGCCGACTGGCACATGGTGGCTTCGGAACTGGCGGCCGGTCAGTTGACCCAGGTGCTCAACGTGCATGTCGACGGGCACCAGTCCTATTGGCTGGTGACCCGGCCGGAGCAGACGCAGATGCCGCAATTGCAGGCGTTCAGCCAGTGGTTGCAGGAGGAAATCTGGTTGGCGCAGCGGCAGTTGGAGCCCTCAACCGCCGCCATTTGAAACACCACCAATCCCTTGTGGGAGCGAGCAGGCTCGCTCCCACAAGGGATCTCCATCGTTTGTGGAGTAACCTGCATTTTTAGAATGTTACACCGCTCAATAAATCGTTTGTTCAACACGAGCCGTATGCCAAAACTGCTCGAACTGGATAAAAACAACGATGGGCGATTCACATGCGACTCGAGCGAAACTTTATTAATGGTCAATTCATTGAGCCGGCCAGCGCTTCGCTGATTGCGGTCTACGACCCGGCGACCGAAGAACAGGTCGGTCAGGTCTCGGCTGCCACCGCCGATGAAGCCACATTGGCCGTCGAAGCGGCGGCCGCCGCGCAGAAAAGCTGGGGCCAACTGACCAGCATCGAACGCGCCGAACACCTGCGCTCCTTTGCCGACGCTCTTGAAACCCGCGCCGAAAGCATCGGCGAAGCCCTGGCCGCCGAGTCCGGCAAGAGCCTGGCCGACGCCAGCAACGAAGCGCGCTACGCGGCACAGATCACCCGCTATCACGCCGAATGGGCGCGCCGCATCGAAGGCGAGATCATTCCCAGCGACACCCCCGACGAAAACCTGTTCCTGCACCGCGAACCGATTGGCGTGGTCGCGTGCCTGATTCCGTTCAACTACCCGGTCTATACCCTGCTGCGCAAAATCGCCCCGGCGCTGATTGCCGGCAACACCGTGGTCGTGCGCCCGAGCAACAACACACCGATCTCGGCCTTCGAAATCGCCAGGGCGGTGCAGCAATCCGGAATGCCTGCGGGCGTGGTCAACATCCTGACCATGGATCACGCCACCGCCGCCGTGGTTTGTACCCATAAGGCCGTGGGGCTGATCACCTTGACCGGCAGCGTCAACGCCGGTCGCATCGTGCTCGACTACTGCAAGGCCAATATCGCCAAGCCGTCCCTGGAACTGGGCGGCAAGACCCCGGCCATCATCGAAGCCGACGCCGACCTCGAAGCGGCCGCCACGGCGATCGTCGCCTCCAAGACCACCCACTGCGGCCAGTTGTGCACGGCGGTAGAGCGGGTCTACGTGCAGGAAAGCGTCCACGACCAATTCCTCGCCTTGCTCAAGGCAAAAATCAGTGCCGTGGCATTCGGCGACCGGGCCAAGGAGCCAGGCTTCATGGGGCCACTGGTCAACGCCAGCTCGCAACAGAACATTCATGCCATGGTCCAGCGCGCCATCGCCGACGGTGCGGTGCTGGAAACCGGTGGCGTATTGCCTGAAGGCAAGGGCCATTTCTACCCGCCGACCCTGCTCAGCCACTGCCGCCAGGACATGGAAATCATCCAGGAAGAAATCTTCGGTCCGGTGCTGCCGGTGCTCAAGTACCGCGACATCGACGAAGCCCTGGCCATGGCCAACGACCACCAGTTTGGCCTGGCCTCGGTGCTTTATACCGAGAACTACCGCACCACCATGAAAGTCGCCAACGCCATTGAGGCGGGCGAGCTGTACATCAATCGCACCCCGGCCGATCCGTACCAGGGCTTCCATGCCGGCTGGAAACGTTCCGGCCTGGGCGGTGATGACGGCAAGCACGGCATGCTCGAATTCACCCAGACCCGTCTGGTGGTGATGAAGTACTGATTCACCCGTAACACGCCTCACGCTGTCTCTATAAAAACAATTAACAGGGACGCCCGGACCCACCGGGCGCCCGAGGTTTACTCGATGTCCAAGCATGCACCTACTGCTGCCGCTGTTCAGGGTTCGAACGCGGGTTCAAAAAGCCACAGTGACAAGGGAAGTCGCTATGTCCAACTGATGCTGCTGGTACTGGCCGCCGGTGCGATCTACCCGATCCTGTACCTGCGCCAGGTCTACCAGACCACCATGCTCGACGTGTTCCACATCAACCACAGCGAGCTGGGTTACCTGTACTCGATGCTCGGCACGATCTTCCTGCTCAGCTACTTGCCCAGTGGCTGGCTGGCCGACCGTGTTGCGCCGCGCTTCCTGATTTTCTTCTCGCTGGTCGCCACCGGAGCCTTGGGCCTGTGGTACTCCACGGCGCCATCGATGACCGGCCTGATGATCATCTTCGGTTGCTGGGGGCTGACCACCGGCCTGACCTTCTGGGCCTCGGTGCTCAAGCGGGTGAAGATGATTGCCCATCACTCCGAGCAGGGCCGTTTCTTCGGCATCCTCGACGGCGGTCGCGGCCTGGTGGAAGCCTTGCTGGCAACCGTTGCCCTGGGCTTGTTCGCCTTTGCCACCGAAACCCGTGGCGAGTCGGCAGCCGAAGGCTTCAAGCACGTGGTCTACCTCTATGCCTTCACCTGTATCGCCATCGGCTGTGTGCTGGTGCTGATCAAGGACCCGAAGTCGATGGAGGACACCGCGGCGGTGGAGAAGGGCAAGTTCAACCTGCTCAGCGACCTGGCCACGCTGGTGAAAATCCCCGAGCTGTGGCTGGTCACCGCCATCGTGTTCTGCGGTTACCACATCTTCTGGGCCACCTACAGCTTCTCCGACTACCTGCAGGGCGGCGGCATGACCGCGGTCATGGCCGGCACCATCACCACCATCAAGCTGTGGATGCGTCCCATCGGCGGCATCGGCGGGGGCTGGCTGGGTGACAAGTTCTCGAACATTTCGGTGCTGGTCGTGGCGCTGTTGCTGGCCACGCTGGCGATGGTCGGCCTGATCGTGTTCCCGGCGCTCAACAGCATGGGCCTGCTGATCGGCACGGTGATCTTCATCGGCCTGATGACCTACGCCATTCGCGGCCTGTACTGGGCGATCCTCGACACCTGCAACATTCCGCTGCGCATCACCGGCCTGGCCATCGGCATTGTCTCGGTGGTGGGTTACCTGCCGGATGCCTTCATTCCGTTGATCAATGGCTACCTCACCGAACATTTCCCCGGTGCCTTTGGTTACAAGCTGTATTTCGGCTACATCGCGTTCGTCGGCCTGCTCGGGACCCTGGCGGCCCTGACCCTGCGTGCACGTATCCATCGTCAATCTTTGAAAACAGGTGCCTGAGATGAAAATCGTCGCCCTTGAAACCCACATTGTTGCCGTACCACCACCGCACGTTGGCGGCATGTACTGGCTGTTCGTCAAGATCAAGACCGACTGCGGCATCGAAGGCGTGGGTGAAATCTACGCCGCGACCTTCGGCCCCAAGGCCATGCTGCCCATCATCGAAGACGTGTTCGAACGCTACCTGCTCAACCAGGACCCGCACCACATCGAGCGCTTCTTCCGCCAGGCGTACTCCAGCGGTTTCACCCAGCGTCCGGACCTGACCATGATGGGCGTGGTCAGCGGCCTGGAGATGGCCTGCTGGGACATCATCGGCAAAGCGGCGAACAAGCCGGTGTACGAGTTGCTCGGCGGCAAGGTTCACGAACGCCTGCGGTCCTACACCTATCTGTACCCGGTCAACAGCCAGGGCGAGTACGACTACGACGACCCGGACCTGGCCGCCGAGTGCGCCATCGAGAACATGAACAAAGGCTTCACCGCCTTGAAATTCGATCCGGCCGGGCCGTACACCGCGTACTCCGGGCATCAGATTTCCCTGGAAGTGCTGGAGCGCTGCGAAACCTTCTGCCGCAAGATCCGCGAAGCGGTGGGTGACAAGTGCGACCTGCTGTTCGGCACCCACGGGCAAATGGTGCCGTCCTCGGCGATCCGCCTGGCCAAGCGCCTGGAGAAGTACGACCCGCTGTGGTTCGAAGAACCCGTGCCACCGGGCCAGGAAGAGGCCATGGCGCAAGTCGCGGCCAAGACCAGCATCCCGATTGCCACCGGTGAGCGCCTGACCACCAAGTACGAATTCTTCAAGCTGCTGCAGGCGGGCGGTGCGTCGATCCTGCAGATGAACGTCGCTCGCTGCGGCGGTCTGCTGGAAGCGAAGAAGATCGCCAGCATGGCCGAGGCCTATTACGCACAGATCGCCCCGCATCTCTACAACGGGCCGATTGGCGCCGCCGCGAGTTTCCAGCTGGCGACCTGCACGCCGAACTTCCTGATCCAGGAAAGCATCATGACCTGGGGCGGCTTCCATGCCGAAGTCCTGACCAAACCGTTGCAGTGGGAGGACGGCTACATCATCCCGTCCACCGAGCCGGGCCTTGGCGTGGAGCTGAACATGGATGTGGTGCGCAAGCATTCGCCGTACACCGGCGAGCGCTTGCACCTGCAGATGGCGCCGACCCCGGCTGACGTCAAGGACACATCGCCGGCCAAGGGCTGACGGGGACCTTCTGTAGGAGCGAGCTTGCTCGCGATGGATCCGAGAACGCCGCGGGGCGTCAGATGCGCCGCGTTATCGTTGACCCCCATCGCGAGCAAGCGCGCTCCAACAAAGAACCGTTTTTTTGAATAACGACTTACGCGGTAACCGTGCATGACATACGACTACATCATCGCTGGCGCTGGCGCCGCAGGCTGCGTGTTGGCCAATCGCCTCTCGGCCTCCGGGAAACACACGGTACTGCTGCTGGAAGCGGGCGGAAAGGACAGTTCCCTGTGGTTCAAGATCCCGGTCGGCTTCGCCAAAATGTATTACAACCCGACCTTCAACTGGATGTACTACAGCAAGCCGCAAAAACAGTTGGGTAACCGCGAAATCTACGCCCCGCGCGGCAAGGTGCAGGGTGGTTCGGGCTCGATCAACGCGATGATCTACGTGCGCGGCCAGGCCCACGATTTCGACGATTGGGCGGCCAACGGTAACGACGGCTGGGGCTTCAAGGACGTGCTGCCGTACTTCCGCAAACTGGAAAATCATCCGCTGGGCGACAGCGAGTACCACGGCGGCAGCGGCCCGATCAGCATCACCCCGATGAAGGGCCAGACCCACCCGATCTGCGACGTGTTCCTCGAGGGCTGCAAGGAGCTGGGTTACCCGCACAGCGACGATTTCAACGGGCCGAAGTTCGAAGGCGCGGGGATCTATGACGTCAACACCCGCGACGGCCAGCGTTGCTCCAGCAGCTTTGCGCATCTGCATCCGGCATTGAGCCGGCCGAACCTGACCATCGAGCATTACGCCCTGGTCGATCGGGTGTTGTTCGAGAACGGCCGTGCGACGGGAGTTTCCGTCACCCAGCACGGCGTGACCCGGACCTTTATCGCCAACAAGGAAGTGATCCTCTGCGCCGGCGCCGTGGACACACCGAAGATTCTGCAATTGTCCGGTGTGGCCGATCAGGCGCTGCTGGCCAGGCACAACATCCCCTTGGTCAAGCATCTGCCGGCGGTCGGGCAGAACCTGCAAGACCACCTGTGCGCCAGCTATTACTACAAGGCCAATATCCCGACGCTCAACGATGAGCTCAGTTCGCTGTTCGGCCAGTTCAAGCTCGGCCTGCAATACCTGTTCACCCGCAAGGGCGCCCTGGCGATGAGCGTCAATCAGGCCGGCGGTTTCTTCCGTGGCGATGAGCAGCAGGCCAATCCCAACCTGCAGTTGTACTTCAACCCGCTGTCGTACCAGATCCCGAAAAACAACAAGGCCAGCCTCAAGCCCGAGCCGTATTCCGGCTTCCTGTTGTGCTTCAATCCGTGCCGGCCAACCAGTCGCGGGCATATCGAGATTGCCTCGAAAAACCCTCGGGATGCGGCGTTGATCGACCCCAACTACCTGAGCACGCAAAAGGACATCGACGAGGTGATCCAGGGCAGTCGGCTGATGCGCAAGATCATGCAGGCACCAGCCCTCAAGGGCATCACGGTCGAAGAAGTGTTGCCAGGCCCGGCGGTTGAAACCGACGAGCAGATGCTGCAGTACTTCCGCGACAACAGCGGCTCGATTTATCACCTGTGCGGTTCCTGCGCCATGGGGGCGGACACTCAGACGTCGGTGGTGGACAAGCGCCTGAAGGTGCATGGCCTCGATGGCCTGCGGATCGTCGATGCGTCGATTTTCCCCAACGTAACCTCCGGCAACACCCATGCCGCCGTGCTGATGGTGGCGGAGAAGGGCGCTGATCTGATCCTGCAGGACGCCTGACTTTAGCGTTTACCTGTATCAAAAATGAATTTCCGCCGTTTCCGCTGCTCCTACCTGTAGGCAGCGGAATTGAGCCCGCACATTCATTGAGACAATCAGGGAGCGGCACGGTCATGAGTCGAGTACCGACAGCGGGCGAACACCTTCCTGGCGGGTTGATCCTGGTGGTCGAGGATGACCCGCTGATTCTGGAGTTTCTCTGTGAAGTCCTGCAGGACGAAGGCTTTGTGGTGCAGCCGCAGACCAGTGCGGACGCTGCATCCCGGTACCTGGAACAGCATGCGCAGAATGTGCGGATGCTGCTGACGGATATCACCATGCCAGGCAAGCTCAATGGCGCGGACCTGGCCAACCTGTTCGGCGATCGCTGGCCGGGCAAACCGATCATGATCATGTCCGGCTATGAAACCCCCGAAAGCTCGGGCGTGCGGCACGCGGTTTCGTTCATCAAGAAACCCTGGGCGCTGGGACAGTTGCTGGACTGTGTACAAAACGCATTGCAGGGTAATCCTCCGTTGCATTGATCCTGTACATTGGCCGTCACACCCGCCAGATCCTTTAGACAGGAAGGACCGCCTTGTCCGCTCAATCCTCTGTTTTCCATAACCCGTACCGCGCCTTTCTGTTCGATATGGACGGCACCGTACTGACTTCCATCGCGGCCGCCGAGCGCGTCTGGGCGACCTGGGCCGAGCGTCACGGCGTCGATGTCGAGACCTTCCTGCCCACCATCCACGGTGCCCGTGCCATCGACACGATCAAGCGCCTGGCGTTACCCGGTGTCGATGCCGAAGCCGAAGCGGCGTGGATCACCCAGGCGGAACTCGAGGATGTCGACGGGGTGGAAGAGGTGGTCGGCGCGGCGTTGTTTCTCCAGTCTTTGCCGGCGCAGCAATGGGCCATTGTCACGTCCGCGCCGAGGGCGCTGGCCTTGCGCCGAATGGCCGCAGCCGGGATCCCCGAGCCACAGGTGATGGTCACGGCCGAGGACGTCAGCGCGGGCAAACCAGATCCGGCGGGTTATCGCTTGGCGGCCCGGCGGTTGGGGGTCGAGATCACCGAGTGCCTGGTGTTCGAAGATGCCACGGTGGGGATTCTCGCCGCCGAAGCGGCAGGGGCGGATTTGCTGATCATCACGGCCACCCATGAACAACCGATCGACATCCAGCACCCGACCTTGGCCGGTTATGACGTGGTGGCCGTTTCTGTGGATGCCGCCAGTCTGATTCGCCTGCGCACACGCTGACGGGGTTGCAGGCGCTGGCTTGTCGGAACGCCGCCCGGATAAACGCGGCGCACCTGAGTCCATCGCCAGCAAGCTGGCTCCTGCACGTTACACAACCTCGCCTATACCGGCTCGTTCATCAAAGATGATCGGCATCAATCACTGCCTTGGCGAACGCCTGTGGATCTTCCTGGGGCAGGTTGTGGCCGATGCCGCCGTTGATCAGACGGAACTCGTACTTGCCGGTAAAGCGCTTGGCGTAATCCTCGGGGGCCGGGTGCGGCGCGCCGTTGGCATCGCCTTCCAGGGTGATGGTCGGCACGCCAATGGACGGCGCGGTGGCCAGCTTCTGCTCCAGGGCTTCGTAGCGGGATTCACCCTGAACCAGGCCCAGGCGCCAGCGGTAGTTGAACACGGTGATGTCGACGTGGTCGGGGTTTTCCAGCGCCTTGGCGCTGCGGTCGAACGTGGCGTCATCGAACGCCCATTTCGGCGACGCCGTTTGCCAGATCAACTTGGCGAAATCGTGGGTGTTTTTCTCGTAACCGGCACGACCGCGGTCGGTGGCGAAGTAAAACTGGTACCACCACTGCAATTCAGCCTTGGGCGGTAGCGGGTTCTTGCCGGCCGCCTGGTTACCGATCAGATAGCCACTGACAGACACCAACGCCTTGACCCGTTCCGGCCACAGCGCCGAGACAATGTCAGCCGAGCGCGCACCCCAATCGTAGCCACCGAGCACGGCTTGCTTGATCTTCAATGCATCCATGAAGTCGATGACGTCGCTGGCCAGCGCAGCCGGTTGACCATTGCGCAGGGTTTTATCGGACAGGAAATGCGTATCGCCATAACCCCGCGCATAGGGCATCAACACGCGATAGCCCTTGGCGGCCAGCAAAGGGGCGACCGCGTCGTAGCTGTGGATGTCGTACGGCCAGCCGTGCAGGAGAATCACCACCGGTCCGTCGGCCGGGCCCGTTTCAGCGTACGCGACGTTCAACAGCCCGGCGTTGACGTGCTTGAGCGGGCCGAACGGCGAGGGCGCCGCGTAGGTAGCGCTGGCCTCGGTCGCGGCTGGCTGAGCGGCGGCGGTCGATTGCGCGTGGGCCGTGCCGAGCGCGCCGAACAGGCTGAGGGCGAGGATCGACGCGCCGAACAGGTGACGGCGGGTTTTCCCGGTTTCGTGGTTCTGCAGTGCCATCGTCATGTGGATGTCTCCCTTGCAAGCCGTTGGTCAGGAGTTCTGGATGATCCCCTTCAAACCTTGCCTGCATTGGAACGCGGCGATGTATCTGGCCTGTGTCCGGTGCGCAGGCCAGATGCAAGCGGATGTATCGCGATGTCATCCGGATACACTGTGATACATCACGCCACGGGCGGACCGACGTTGTATTCCTCGTCCGTGACTTTTTCCATCCAGACCACACTCACACCGTCCAGCGCTTCCTGGACGCCGATGTGGGTCATCGAGGTGGTGGCGCTGGCACCGTGCCAGTGTTTGTGGTCAGGCGGGCACCAGATGACATCGCCGGCACGGATTTCCACGATCGGTTCGCCTTCACACTGGGTCCAGCCGCAGCCTGCGGTGACAATCAGCGTTTGCCCCAGCGGATGGGTATGCCAGGCGCTGCGGGCGCCGGGTTCAAAGGTGACGCTGACCACGGAAACCCGGGCGGGTGGCGGTGGGGCGTTGAGCGGGTCCATGCGCACGCTGCCGGTGAAGCAGGCTTCAGGGGCTTTTATCGAGGGCTGCGAGCCTACGCGCTTGAGGATCATGATCGGGTCCTATTGATAAATGAACAGGTGCGCCCGGGTTCAGTCATCTGCAGGGGGAATCGACGCTTTGATGACGACCCAGGGGGCATTCAGCACAGCCGTATCAATCTGCGCCTGCCCGCGGGCGAGCGCAACGTACGCGTCGGGTCATTCGGTGTGGAACGGCAAAAAACGCCGCCGAAGGTGTTGCGTTTATCCTTGTTTAATAATAACTGGCTGTTTTCAAACAAATATTTTCTGTTTGGGCTTCACAGGTGCAACGAAAGTTGATAAATTTCCGCCCACTCTCGCACAGGGCCTCACGGGGCTTTAAGTCGCAGATACAGGGGCGTCGCCAAGCGGTAAGGCAGCAGGTTTTGATCCTGCCATGCGTTGGTTCGAATCCAGCCGCCCCTGCCATATTCCTGATGTTCATTCAGTTGCAACTCAGTCGGCAGCTTGAGAATGATCATGAAAAAACGCCAGTCCGAATCGGTCTGGCGTTTTTTTTGTCCGCGATAAAACCCTCCGTTGCCCATCCTTCGTCCCCTCCCGCGGCCACCGATAATGGCCATTACGATCCCCTTTTGGCCAACGCCACGCTATGAAGCGTGCAGTCTGTCAGCAAAAATCGGAACCAGGCTGCCGACCCGGCGCCCCTCGAATCCATAACTAGAATCTTTGATCTTCCTTGCCCTTGGCTGTTTGCGGGCCGCTGCCGTCTCAAAACATAAAAACCAGAGCTGACATTGGGGAACTGATCCATGGACACTATGAAACGCATTTTGGGCGCCACGGTGTGTGGGCTGACGTTGCTGGCCAGCGCCGTGCACGCCGAACAGCGCGAGTTGAGGGTGTACAACTGGGCGGACTACATCCTGCCGTCCGTGCCCAAGGACTTCGCCGCGCAAAGCGGCATCAAAGTCACCTGGGACACCTTTGACACCAACGAGTCCCTGGAAGCCAAGCTGCTGACCGGCAACTCCGGGTACGACCTGGTGGTGCCGTCGAACCAGTTCATCGAAACCCAGATCAAGGCTGGCGTGTTCCAGAAGCTGGACAAGTCCAGGCTGCCCAACTGGAAGCACCAGGACCCGGCACTGCTCAAGTTGCTGGACAAGAACGACCCCGGCAACCAGTACGGCGTGCCCTATATGTACGGCACCGTGTTGATCGGCTTCAACCCGGCCAAGGTCAAGGCTGCGTTGGGTGAGAACGCACCCGTGGACAGCTGGGATCTGGTGTTCAAGCCCGAGAACATGGAAAAGCTCAAGTCCTGCGGCGTGGCCATGCTCGACTCGCCGTCGGAAATCCTGCCCCTGGCCCTTCATTACCTGGGGCTGGACCCGAACAGCCAGAACCCGGACGACTACGAAAAAGCCAAGGCACTGATGCTGAAGATTCGGCCTTACGTCACCTACTTCAACTCCGCCAAATACATGACCGACATCGCCAACGGCGACATTTGCGTGGCCATCGGGTACTCCGGCAGCTTCTACCAGTTCGGCAATCGCGCCAAAGAAGCGGGCAACGGCGTGGTCGTGGATTGGCGCCTGCCGAAGGAGGGGGCGCCAATCTGGTTCGATACCTTCGCCATTCCCAAAAGCGCGAAGAACGTCGAAGAAGCCCACGCGTTTCTCAACAATTTGCTGGACCCGAAAGTCATCGCCCCCATCAGTGACTTCCTGGGGTATCCGAACGCCAACAAGGATTCGCTTGCCCTGATCAACAAGGACATCACCGGCAACCCCGACCTGACGCCGACCCCCGACGCCCTGAAGACCCTCTATGTCGTGCAGCCGTTGCCGCAGAAGCTGGAGCGGGTGCGCACCCGGGTCTGGACCAGCATCAAGTCGGACAAGTAGCCGATCCACGGTGGGAGCGGGGCGGGGCGCTCCCACCTCGGCCCGTCGCTTGCGGCAACCCGACCCTAGAACGTGCAGACGGCATCGGAAAACACCACCCGGCCAAACTGCGCATTCGCATCCAGGGGGGTGATGGCCAGCAATTGGTCCAGGCGAATCTCCTGTTGAGCGTCATCCGTCTGCAGCAGGATGAACTCTTCCTTCTCGCTCGAGGTGCGCGTGGTCAGTGCCTTGGCCACCAGGCGTGCGCCGTCCTTCAACTCGATGTCCAGTCGATAACCGCGCATGCAGGCGATTTCGAGATAGTCATAGAGGTCGCAACTCATGGGCTGGTATTCGTTCATGTCGATTCTCCTGGCAACGCAGCGGTTCGATTGAGCATAGACAGGGCGAGTCAGTAACGATAACGCGTGTGGTCTGGAAAAACGCGGCGTACTGAAGTCCATCGCCAGCGGGCTGGCTCCTACAGGACTGTGCCGTGAGATAGACTCACCCCGGGTCTTCTGAACGCAGGAGTGACACGCGTGGCAGGATTGCAATGGATTCGCTGATCACCGCTGCGGCGCAAGCGCTGGCGGCGGGTGACCCGCTTGGTGCGCTGGACCGGGTGGCGTTGCGCGAGGATGCACCGGCGCTGGCGCTGCGTGGTATCGCCATGGCGCAACTGGGCGATCTGGCGCGGGCCAGGGCACTGGTGCGCAGGGCGGCGCGGGCCTTCGGGCCGAAAGAGGCGGTGGCGCGGGCGCGCTGCGTGGTCGCTGAGGCGGAGATCGCGCTGGCCTCGCGGGAGCTTGGCTGGCCGGTGAAGGCGCTCGACGCCGCGCGGGTCACGCTGGTGGCCCACGGCGATTCCGTCAACGCGGCCCATGCGCGCTATCTGCAGATCCGCCGCTTGCTGCTGATCGGACAGCTCGATGAGGCGCAGGCATTGCTCGCGGACCTCGATCCGGCAATCCTGCCTCCCGCATTGCGGGCCACCCATGAACTGGTGGTGGCGGGAATTGCGATGCGCTGTCTGCGTTCCCAAGCGGCACGGGCGGCGCTCGTCAGGGCCGAACTCGCCGCCCGCCAGTCGGGCATTCCCGCGCTGTGCGCTGAAGTCGACAGCGCGGCACTTTTGCTCAACAGTCCCGCCGCGTGCTTAATCTCCCAAGGCGAACCACGACCCCTGTTGCTCGACGAAGTGCAAGCGCTGCTGGCCTCGACATCGTTGGTGGTCGACGGCTGCCGCTCTGTCGTGCGCAGCGCGGGCATGTCGGTTTCCCTGGCCACGCGTCCGATCCTCTTCACCCTGCTGCGAACCCTTGCCGAAGCCTGGCCGGCGGACGTGTCGCGGGAAACACTGATCGCCAAGGCCTTTCGCCTGAAGCTCAGCGATGAATCCCACCGGGCCCGTTTGCGCGTGGAAATCGGCCGCCTGCGCGCGGCACTGAAACCCCTCGCCAGCGTGACCGCCAGCAAACGCGGATTTGCCCTGGTCCCCCAGGTTTCAACCGATGTGGTGTTGCTCATGCCAGCGGTCGAAGCGCGACATGCCGCGGTGTTCGCCTTGCTCGCCGACGGTGAGGCCTGGTCGAGCTCGGCACTGGCACTGGCGTTGGGCAACAGCCAGCGCAGCGTGCAACGGGCACTCGACACACTGGCGACGGCGGGCAAGGTGCAGTCGTTTGGTCACGGCCGGGCACGGCGCTGGGTGACTGCGCCGGTGCCCGGTTTCGCGACGACCTTGTTACTCCCCGGACCGCCGCCCGGTGGCTAGGATGAACGCCACAACCCCTAGCGAGGAACACCCTCATGAAACAGTCAGCCGCCGAAATCCTCCGTGAATATGGTCCCTTTGCCGATGTCGATAAGGTGCACGGCCTGACCTGGGACGGCCGGCAGGTATGGTTTGCCAGCGGAGAAAAAATCAATGCCCTCGACCCCGACACCGGCAAGACCCTGCGCTCGATCGACGTTGCCGCCCACGCCGGCACCGCCTTCGATGGTGAGCACCTGTTCCAGATTGCCGAGGACCGCATCCAGAAAATCGACCCGCATACCGGCCGGATACTCGGCACCATCCCGGCCCCCGGTGGCGGCAATGACTCAGGCCTGACCTGGGCCGAAGGCACCCTGTGGGTGGGGCAGTATCAGGCGCGGAAAATCCATCAGATCGACCCCGAGAACGGCGCGATTCTGCGCACCATCGAGTCCAACCGGTTCGTCACTGGAGTGACCTGGGTTGAAGGCGACCTGTGGCATGGCACCTGGGAAGCCGAAGAGAGCGAACTGCGCCGCGTCGATCCGCATTCGGGCGAAGTCCTCGAAAGCCTGAAGATGCCGGCCGGTATCGGCGTGTCGGGGCTTGAGTCCGATGGTGGCGAGCGGTTCTTTTGCGGCGGTGGCATGAGCGGGAAGGTGAGGGTGGTGCGCCGGCCTTCCTGATATTTTCGTCTACGAGTCGGGCTTGGTGATCCTGGGAAAAGATCATCAAGCCCGAGTGCCTCTATCTGCACACAGCATCCCGCTGTCCTGAAAATGTACGCCTATGTACAGGTCGTGTACGCCATGGATTCCGAGGTGTACAGTTGAGCGCAATTCTCAGGTAAAGGCGCCAGCCAAGATGTCGCAGACAGGAAAGGGCAAAACCAAGGCTCAGGATGCAGGATGGCGGGGTTCGGTCGATGGCTGGCTGGACGCCGCCTACGATGCGTTGAAGGAATCCGGTGTCGATGCGGTGCGGGTGATGCCGCTGGCCAAGCGCCTGAATTTGTCGCGCACCAGCTTCTATTGGTTCTACGAAGATCGCGAGCAATTGCTGGCGGCACTGCTGGCCCGCTGGCGGGACAAGAACAGTGGCGGCCTGGTCGGGCAGTGCGAGAGTTATGCCGAGAGTATTTGCGAAGCGATCCTCAACGTCTTCGAGTGCTGGTTGAACCCCGAGCTGTTCGACTCGCAATTCGAATTCGCCGTGCGCAGCTGGGCGCTGCAATCGGCGGAGGTCACCGCCGAAATTGCCCTGGCCGATGAGGCGCGCATCAATGCCCTGACCGCGATGTTTCGCCGGTTCGGCTACGAAGCCGAGGCCGCCGACGCGAGGGCCAGGACGATCTACCTGACGCAGATCGGCTACATCTCGATGAAAACCAGCGAGGACATCGTGGTGCGTTTTCGCCGCATCCCGCAGTACGTCACCGTGTTTACCGGCAAGGCACCGAAGCGGCGTGAACTGGATCGTTTCTTCGGCAAGTTCGGTTACGCGGAAAAAGAACCCGGCGTGTTCGGTCCGCTGGTTGAAACCATCGAGGAGCCGGCAGCCGATGAACAATAGAACCCTGGGCATCATTGGCGGTACCGGCTGGCTGGGCCGCGCGATCGCCGAGGCGCTGCTCGACAGCGGTTTCATCGAGCCTGCCGCGCTGCTCATTTCCAACCGCTCGGGCCGCAGCACGTTGCGACCGGACGTGCGGGTGCTGGCCGATAACCAACAGTTGGTGGCGCTCAGCGATGTGCTGGTGCTGTCGATTCGGCCGGAGCAGTTTCGTGAACTGCGGATCGACGCCAGCGGCAAACAGGTGATTTCCCTCATGGCCGGGATCCCGGCCGCCGTCATCAGCGCCGCCACCGGTGCGCAAACGGTGGTGCGGGCCATGCCGAATGCGGCCGTGGAGATCAGGCAGTCGTACACCCCGTGGTACAGCACCGGCGCGCTTGGCGACATGGATCGTCAGTGGCTGCAGCAGTTGTTCGAATGCGTGGGCGCGGCGGATGAAGTGCCGAACGAAGACTGCATTGATTACCTCAGTGCGTTGTCCGGCACCGGGCCGGCGTTCCCCGCCTTGCTGCACCAGGCGCTGGCGAGTCAGGCGGTGGCGGCGGGCATTCCCCATGACATTGCCCAGCGTGCCGCCCGAGGCGTGGTGGTCGGAGGCGGGCAGATGCTTGCCAGTCGTGATCCGCTGCAAATGATCGAAGCGCTGATGGCTTACCGTGGTGTGACGGCGGCGGCCTTGCAGTCGATGAGCGAACAGGGCATTGATGCCATCGTCGGTCGGGCCTTGCAGGCCGGCGCGGAGGTTGCGCGGCGGGGGATGTAGCGAATTCCGATAAAGGCTCTGTGGCGAGGGAGCTTGCTCCCTCGCCACAAGTGAATCGCAGGATCAGAGATCTTTCACCAGCCGCAACGCATCGTAGATCGCCGCATGGGTGTTGCGCGCGGCCACGGCGTCACCAATCCGGAACAGCTGGAATTGCCCCTGGGGATTGGTGACGATGTTTTGCGCCTTGCCGGCGATGAGGTCGTGCTGTTCCACCGCGCCGCCGTTGCTCGAATGCGGGCGAAGCTCGAAGTACAGATCGTCCAGGGGCAGGGTGCCGTGGTTGACCACCACCTGATCGACGATCCGCTGCTTGTGCACCTGGCCGTAATCGCTGCCGAAGGTCGCGAGCAGGCGACCATCGCGTTTCTCGACCGTCTCGACGCGGTAAGTCACGGTGAAGGTGACGTCCAGATCCTGCAGGCTGCGCATGTAGGGCACCAGGTTCATGGCCATGACTTCCGGTGCGAACGAACGGTCAGGCGTCACGATCTCCACGGTCGCGCCGCTTTTGGCGATGACTTCGGCCGCCTGCAACGCGGCATGGTCACCGGCATCGTCGAAGATCAATACATGGCGGCCGGGCTTGATGTCACCGGAAATGATGTCCCAGGTCGACACCACCAACTCGTTGCCCTGGGTCAGCATCTCAGTGTGGGGCAGGCCGCCGGTGGCGACAATCACCACGTCCGGTTCGTGGGCCAATACCGTGTCGGCTTCGGCCCAGGTGTTGAAGTGGAACTTGACCCCCAGGCGCTCGCACTGGGCCATGCGCCAGTCGATGATGCCGATCATTTCGCGGCGTCGCTCATTGAGGGCCGTCAGACGGATTTGCCCTCCGGGTTGATCGGCGGCCTCCAGCACCGTCACATCGTGCCCGCGTTCACCCGCGACCCGCGCCGCTTCCAGGCCCGCAGGGCCGCTGCCGATCACCAGGACTTTGCGCTTGACGGCAGCCTTGGGAATCTCGTGAGGCATGGTGGTTTCCCGGCCGGTCGCCGGGTTGTGGATGCAATAGGCCGCGCCGCCCTGATAGATGCGGTCCAGGCAGTAGTTGGCGCCCACGCAAGGGCGAATGTCTTCCTCACGCTTTTCGATGATCTTGCGCACGATGTGCGGGTCGGTCATGTGCGCCCGGGTCATGCCCACCATGTCGACCTTGCCCGAGGCAATCGCGTAGCGCGCAGTGGCCACGTCCGGAATCTTCGCGGCGTGGAAGGTCGGGAAACCGGTGGCCGAGCGAATTTCGCCGGCGAAATCCAGGTGCGGTGAATTGCGCATGCCCTGGATCGGGATGACATCGGTCAAACCGGCGTCGGTATCGATGTGGCCGCGCACCACATTGAGGAAGTCCACCAGCCCGCTGTCCTTGAGCATGTGCGAAACCTGCATGCCTTCGCTGGCATTGAAGCCCCCCGGCAGTTGCTCGTCACCGGTGTAACGCACGCCGAGCAGGAAGTCTTCGCCCACCCGCTGGCGAATGCCCCGCAGGATGTCGAAGGTAAAACGCATGCGGTTTTCCAGCGGACCGCCGTAGGGGCCGTCGAGTTCGTTGGTCAGCGGTGACCAGAACTGGTCCATCAAATGCCCGTAGGCCTGCAGTTCCAGGCCATCCATGCCGGCCGCCTTCATGCGTTCGGCCGCGTCCACGTAGTCCTTGATGATTCGCTCGATGTCCCAGTCTTCCATTTTTTTCGGGAAGGACCGGTGCGCGGCCTCGCGGTGGTGGGAAGGCGACACCACGGGCAGCCAGTCGGCCTTGTCCCAGCGGGTGCGCCGGCCCAGGTGCGTCAACTGGATCATCACCGCCGCGCCGTGTTCATGGCATTCGTCGGTCAGGTCCTTGAGCCATCCGACCACTTCGTCCTTGTAGGCCAGTACGTTGTTGAACACCGGCGGACTGTCGCGCGAGACCGCCGCGGAGCCGGCGGTCATGGTCAGGGCAACACCGGCCTTGGCACGTTCGACGTGATAGGCGCGATACAGGTCCTTGGGCATGCCGTCCACCGGATAGGCCGGTTCGTGGGAGGTGGTGATGATGCGGTTTCTGAGGGTCAGGTGCTTGATCGTGTACGGCTGCAGCAAGGGATCGCTGGACATGGTGGTGCGCTCCAAAGTGGGCTTCATCAGGCTCGGCGACTTGAAATTAGGATAACTGTACATGTGTGTCAATCCTTCATGACACAGGTGTACATTTTACTTGCGCGGGATAAAAGTCGTGGATAAGATCGGCGCACAAGGAGAAGGGATCGGTCAAACCGACCTGCCGCGCAAGGCTGCATTTTTCACGACCGTAAGGCCGTTCAAATTAAGACAAACCTGCCAATAACAACCAAAACAGGAAGACGCTTGATGAACGCTCATTCGCCGTATCGAAAAACAATCTGTGCCGGATTGATCAGTGTTGCGCTCGCCGCCGGCGCTGCGCTGGCGCAAGCCGCGGAACCCGCGCCGGTGCGTATAGGCTGGGTCAACTGGTCGGACACCGAGATCACCGTCAAGCTGGCCACCACGGCCCTGGAGGACCATCTCAAGCAGCCGGTGAAACTGGTCATGGCCGACATCGGCATCCAGTTCCAGGCGTTGGCCAACGGCAATATCGACCTGATCCCGATGGTCTGGCTGCCGAGCACCCACAAGGCCTTCTACGACAAGTACAAGGACAGACTCGAAGACCTCGGCGTGCTCTATGAAGGGCGGATCGGCATGGCCGTGCCCACCTCGATACCGGTCAGCGAGGTGGCCAGCGTCGAGGACCTGAACAAGCCCGAAGTCAGGGCGAAGTTCGACGGCAAGATCCTCACCTCAGAGGTGGGCAATGGCCAGTACAAGCTCACGGTCAAAGCCATCGACGAATACAAGCTCGACGGCTACAAACTGGTGGCGTCCTCGGAAACCGGCATGCTCAACGAGCTCGATCGCAACCTCAAGCGGGACAAATGGTCGTTGGTCAATGCCTGGAGCCCGCACTGGATGTTCTCCAAATGGTCGCTGCGTTACCTGGATGACCCCAAGCAAATCTTCGGTGGCGCCGAGCAGATCCACGCCATGGCCCGCAAGGGTTTCAGCCAGGAGTACCCGGAAGTGGTGTACTTCTTCGCTCACTACTCGATTCCCAGGGCCGACCTGGAAGCGCTGATGATGCAGTCGCGGCAGAGTTCTCCCGACAAGGTCGTCGCCGACTACTACGCCGCCAACAAGTCGCGCTTCGAAGCGATGTTCGAGGGCAGCGAGCAGAGGGTCAGCAGTCGGCAGCCTTGAGACCGCCTTCGCTGGCTTGCCGGTGAAGGCGTCCATGAGATCGCTATCGCCAGCAAGCCGGCTCACAGGATTAGTTGAAAACCGGCAGCAGGCGCACGTGTGGCCGATCGATCAAGTCGCAGAAAATCCGCGCTAAGTGGCCATGGAAGGTTGCGGCGCGCGATGACAATTCAGGCACCAAACGACGCCTGTCACCAGCAGTGCGATGGCGGCCAGCTCATACCCGTCGGGTAGCCGTTGCTCCCATAAAAAACCAAAAACGAGCGCCGCCAACGTTTCGATCACGAGCACTTGCCCACTGAGTGCCAACGGCAGGAGCCGGCTGGCCTGGTTCCAGCATGCCCCTCCCACCACCGACGACAAAAGTGCCACGCCACCGGCCACCATGAGCCAATGCAGACCCTCGGACGTACCCGGTGTGTCTGCCTGAAAACCGAATACCGGTACCGCCAACAGCAGTGATTGAGCACCGGTCACTACCCCGGTCAACAGTGCCCAGTCAGGGGAGGAGACGCCGGCCACTTGCACTAACCGCCGGGTATTGCTGACCGCGAACCAACTCCAGGTCAGCAATGCGCCTGACGCGCATAAAATCCCGGCGATGTTCGTCGATGTATCGTGCCTGTCGCCATTGATCAGTGCGTGCCAGCTGATCAGCACGACCCCCGCGACAGCGCAGCAAAGCGAAGGGAAGAGCTTTCGCAAGGAAACGGCGTTGGCGTCATGACGCCCGGCCAGGGTGACGAGCACCGGAATGAGCCCGACGATCAGGGACGTGGTAGCGATGCCCACCAACTGGACACCGGTGCCCACCAGTGCGTAGTAAACGAGGTTGCCGATCAGGCTCAGCCAGAAGAGCGATTTCCAGTCGGCGACGGTGAGACTGGCGCAGACACGCCTCCAGCGCGGCATGAGCAGGACGGCCGAGAGGGCGCCGTAGCACAGGAACCTCAGGACCGCGAACTGCAAGCCGCTCAACCCCGGCGTCAGCTGTGGGCCGAGGAAAATCACCCCCCAACACAGGCCCGCGCACACCCCGTAGCCGGCGCCCTTCAACAGTGATCGATCAGCAAACATTTCACCCGCGCCCCCACACCGCAAAGCCTGCAGTCTGGAGCGATTGATCCGGGAAATATTGTCGATAACTCCTGGCTTTTTTACCCAGGCTGTTTTTGAGCCTTGCGATAAACCGCCGGGGTTGTAGCGCTCACACGCTGCATGGCACGGGTCAGCGCCGCCTGATCGGAAAAACCGGCACGCAAGGCGATGTCCGCTATTGGTAATGCGGTGCCACGCAACCATCGTTGAGCTTCGTGAATGCGCAACTGCGTCAACCAGGCTTGAGGGCTCATCGCGAACAATTGCCGGAATCGCTGGTGGAGCTGGCTCATGCTCATGTTGGCTGCTTGAGCCATGGCCTCGTTGCTCCAGTTGGCGCCAGGGTTTGCGCGCAGACGGGCGATCAACTGCTCCATGGGCGACGAAAAGGCGGTATCCGAGCCGAGCGATGACAGCAGCAGGGGGGCCAGTTGGGAGGCACCGATGGACAGTTGCTCTTTACCGATCAACTCGGCGAATTCGATCAGACGCCGGGTCGCCGGGGGGATTGGCACGTATATTTGCCGGGCCAGACGCTCCATCTGGAGCGTTTCCAGCGTCGTCGCTGCACAGTCCAACACCAGAAAACGGCTATCAGCCTGAGCGAGCTGCGAGTGCACTGAGCCAGGCGCTACGAGCGCCGCCAGCGACGGATCGATGCAGCCCCCGCGACCGTCCACGTCTATTTCCATCCGACCACACAGCGGCAGTACCCATTGTGCAAAGTCATGGTGGTGGTGAGGGTTTTCCCCCTCGTAGCGTCGAACTTCAAGGCTTGGAAACATGGGTGCACCATTGCGGCTGTCTGGCGATTCTAGGTTTGGCGTTCCACCGTGCCCGTGCACCGCACGGGTATCAGCGTCAGACGTGGGGCAGCGGATTCTAGCACCTGCCGATCAACCCGTTAATCACGCAGGTTGGTGGCTGGACACTTGCGCAAGTAGGCAAAACCGGGCGCTTTATCTATGGCGCTGGTGAAGGGATCGGCGGTCCCAGGGCGTCTGGCAGACAGAATGCACCCTGTGTGGACGGCCGACCCTATGGCGTGGAAAGGGCTATACGCTGCCTTCTACATCGTCCAGGCTGAAGGTCTCGGTGTGGTCATCATAGGAGAAGATTTCAGCGTAACGCCCCCAGGTGATCACGCTCTCCAATGTTTTCTCCACAAACGCATCGGTCAGTGAATCCTCCAGTTCCTGCTCAAAACGCACCCGCGGCGCGCGGTGGCCGTTTCGTTCCTGCAAGACCTGGCGAATGCGCGCGGCCAGTGGCACGTGTTTGACCAGGTGTTCGGCAAACAGGGCTTTGCGTTCCTGGGTTCCGTAGTCAGCGAATAGCTTGCCGGCCTCGGTGAGGGTGATGTCCGCGCCCTTGAGTTCGGCAAAGCCCAGGTGCTCCAGCATTTCTGCGACCGGGAACAGGTCGTCCACCTCCAGCAAGCGCCGTTCTGCGACGTCGGGCAGGCCTGCTTCACCGTTATACGGCTCGGCCGCCAGCGTTTCGATCAGGCCGGCGATGAGGTTGGTGGAAACTTCCGGCAGCGGGCTGCCCATTTTCAGTTCGGCTTTGCCGGTGCTGGCATCGGCGCTGCGGCGGTCTGTCATCAAGGCATAGATGTCGTCGACCATTTGCCGAAAGGTCGGGTCCAGGCGGTTGCGCGGATGCTCGAAAGGCACTTTGATTTCGGCGACCACACGCCCTGGGTTTGATGACAGGACCAGAATGCGGTCGCACATCAAAACCGCTTCTTCGATGTTGTGGGTCACGATCAGGATGGATTTGATCGGCAGTTGCTTGCCGCTCCACAAGTCCAGCAGGTCAGTGCGTAGGGTCTCGGCGGTCAGCACGTCCAGTGCGGAAAAGGGCTCATCCATTAACAGCAGGGTGGGGTTCACCACCAGGGCGCGGGCAAATCCGACCCGTTGGCGCATGCCACCGGACAACTCCCGGGGGTAGGCGTTTTCGAACCCGTCGAGGCCGATCAGGTCAATCGCCGCCAGTGCGCGCTTGCGGGCAGCCTTGCGTTCGACCTGGAGCGCCTGAAGACCGGCTTCCACGTTTTCGAGGACCGTCAGCCAAGGGAACAGCGCAAAGGTCTGAAAGACCATCGCGACACCTTCGGCCGGCCCGGTGAGCAAGTCACCGTTGTAGCGAACTTCCCCCGACGACGGCGCTATCAGGCCGGCAATGATGCGCAGCAAGGTGGATTTGCCGGAACCCGAGCGGCCCAGCATGCCGACGATCTCGCCTTCTCGCAGGGTCAGGTCGACATCGCTGAGCACTTGCAACTCGTCCTTGCCCTTGCCAAACGCCCGGCTCACGTTGTTCAGCGCATAGATTTCGGGGGATGCCTGTGTGTGTTCTGTAAAGGTATTCATGACATCGAATCCCGTTAGTTGAGACGGAGTTTGTTTTCAGCAATGGCGTACATCGGCCGCCATACTGCGCGATTGAAGGCCACGACGAAGAGCGACATCACCACCACGCCCAAGGCGATTTTAGGGAAGTCACCGGCCGCCGTGTTCTCGGCAATGTAGGCGCCCAGGCCATGTGCCACGACCTTGTCCTGTCCCCATGAAACGAATTCGGACACGATACTGGCGTTCCACGCGCCGCCCGAGGCTGTAATCGCTCCGGTCACGTAATACGGGAAGATGCCCGGCAGCATCACTTTGCGCCACCACAACCAGCCGCGAATGCGGAAGTTGGTTGCGGCCTCGCGGAAGTCATTGGGGAATGCGCTGGCGCCGGCAATAACGTTGAACAGGATGTACCACTGCGTGCCCAGCACGATCAGCGGACTCAGCCAGATGTCCGGGTTCAACTGGTAGCGCAGGATCACGATGACAAACACCGGGAACAACAGGTTCGCAGGAAAGGCTGCGAGGAACTGCGCCAGTGGCTGGATTTTTTCCGCCAGGTGCGGACGCAAACCGATCATCACCCCCAGCGGCACCCAAATCAGCGAGGCCACGGCAATCAACAACGCCACCCGAACCAGGGTAATCAGCCCCATGCCGAGCACATGCCCGACTTCACCGAGTGTCACTTCGCTGCTCATGTAGAGGGCGATGTGGTACAGCGTGTAGAGGGTCAGCGCGGCAATCAGCGCGCCCCAGAGCCAATCGATCAGGCGTGAGGTGGCCGGGCTCGAAGACACGGCGGTGCGGTTCGAGCGCGGCAGGCTGAAACGTCGATTGCCGATTCGGCCGATGGTTCGGGTGATGGGACGCAGCACGCGCTGGACCACGCGCGTGCGCTGGATCAGCTTCAGCACCCATGATTCCGGCGAACCTGCCTGGGACGCGGTGTTTTCCATGCGGAATTTATCGGCCCAGGCCACCAGCGGCCGGAACAGAAACTGGTCGTAAATCAGGATGACCGCGATCATCGCCAGAATGACGTAGCCCACGGCGTGCAGGTTTTGCTGCTGGATGGCGACCGCCAGGTATGAACCCACGCCAGGCAGCATCACGGTCTTGTCGCCGACGGTGATGGCTTCGGAGGCCACCACGAAGAACCAGCCACCGGACATGCTCATCATCATGTTCCAGACCAGCCCCGGAATGGCGAAAGGCACGTCGAGCTTCCAGAACTTTTGCCAGCCGGACAATTGAAGGTTGCTGGACACTTCTTCCAGGTCTCGCGGCAGCATGCGCAGTGACTGGTAGAAGCTGAACGTCATGTTCCATGCCTGACTGGTAAAGATGGCAAAAATGGCGGCGAATTCAGCGCCGAGCACCCGCCCTGGAAACAGCAGCAGGAAGAACGTCACGGTGAACGAGATGTAGCCCAGTACGGGCACCGATTGCAGGATATCCAGCACCGGCACCAGCAGTTTTTCGGCCCGTCGGCTTTTGGCGGCCAGGGTTCCGTACAGCAGGGTGAACACCAGGGACGCGGCCATCGCCGCGAGCATGCGCAAGGTCGTGCGCATTGCATATTCGGGAAGGTTGGTCGGGTCGAGTGAAATGACTTCACCCTGCAAGGTGGACATCGGCGCCCAGGTTTCCCGTGCTGCTATCGAGAAAAACAGCAAGAAACCGATCACCAGCGGCAGGGCGACCAGATCCCAGCGGTTGGGCAGCAGTCGCAAGGCCGTGGCCGGAATGTAATGACGGAATACTTTGTTCATATTCAGTGATTCCAACAGCGTTGTATGTGAGGTTCATGACCATCAGCCAACACGTTCTCGAGCACACGCGCCTGAATCTGCTCATAGGCAGTCTAAGCACAACATACGCTTGAAGGTTGGTAAAACAGCTGAGAGAGGTCACGCAAACAAACGCTGAAGGCAGGAACAGAAACCGCACGTTTCATCAGCAAGGAAAATTGCTGGATAAATCCTTCACACGGCTCGATTCAGCTTGGCTTCTGTGTACATGACCCACCGAGAATGGGCAGGGTCCATGGTCGGATACTCCTGTGGTGGGTTGATATGGATAGGCAGGCTGGATAAGCGAAATGATAGTCCTTCGACTCTAACGCCGCCCAACTGTCAATTTGTGAGTGGCTGGCACCTGGGGCCGGCTGTCAACTCATCGCTTTCCAGAGAAAAGTATACGGATCAAATTGTTACAAGAGATGAAAAAAACGTAATTTTTGAAGGTTAAAAAATTCACATTTTTATGCAGGGGGGGCGCGCGAAACTTCTTTAGGAGCCGTGCCGACGAGTCTACGCCGGGATCAACGAAGGGCCGAGAGCCTAATCAATGTAGTGAGTCGGGCAGGGGGGAGCAACGTCGCGCTGTGTGCCTCATGCCCAAGGGGTTTCAGTGCATTATTTTTGCACTCTGGCCATCCGCCGACCGCTCATGAAGCACAGGGAACCACCCATCGCAGTCAGTGCGCTTAAGGCATAGAACATTGTGGGCGCCGCAGTGTGCATCAGCAGGAAGCCACAAATTACCGGACTCAGGGCACCACCGAAAGCCGCCAAGTTTTGGGCACCGTAGTAGCTGCCGCGCAGCTCTTCCGGGGCCAGGGTGTCGACGAAGAGGAATTCGGCCGGGTAGATGATCATTTCACCCAGCGTGAAAACGAACATCGCCACGCACCAACTCAGCATGTTGTCAGCCAGGCTGAAGCCGATCAGGCCGCAGATGAACAGGCTGGTGCCTCCGGCAATCCAGTAGCGCAGCTTTTCGCGATTGAGGAACCGGCCGATCTGGTACTGCAACAGGATCACGCTGATGGCGTTGCAGGCGAGCAGGGCGGCCATGATTTCCAGGGCACGTTTGGAGTCGTGGGTCACCAGCAGGTATTGCGACAAGTAGAGGGTGTAGCGCCCGTGCACCACCGTACTGAGCAGGCAGCCGCCAGTGAACATGATCAGGGTGCGGTCGTTTTTCAGGGTGACCAGCGTCTTGAAGAAGCTTTGCGGTTTACCAATGGCCGGTGTCTGCGCGGCATCGCTGGGGATGCCTACCATCAGGAAAATGCTGAAAAACGCGATGCCGGCGGCGATCAGGAACGGCGCAATCGGATAGACCCCGGCGATCACCACGCCGAGCATGGGGCCGGTGGCATAGCCGATGTTGGTCAGGGTGTAGCGCAGGGAAAACGCCTTGGCACGCTGGCCCATGGGCAGGTTTTCGCTGAGGATCGCTTTTGAACCGATGAGAAACAGCGCTGACGCGGTTTCGGTGACCACCAGGCTCATGGTGGTCAGATAGAGATTTTGGGCAAAGGTCAGCAGTACGAAACCGATGGCGCTGGAGAGCATCGCCAGGATCAGCAATCGGCGCTTTTCCAGGCGGTCGATGACATAACCGCCATACAGCGCCAGCAGCGTGGCGATGAACACCGCGATACCGAGCAGCAAACCGACGTCCTGTTGGTTGAGGCCCAGCTTGTGGCTCAGGAACAGCGTGAGCAAGGGGCTGGTAATGGCGCGACTGACCACGATGGTCAGTGAAACGATCATCAAGCGGCGAATAACAAGCGAGTAAGTGGCCACGGTGGTGCAAATGTCCTTATTCAGGTTTTTGGTGTTCGACCAGTCGCCGGACCTCATCGCGAGCAGGTTCGCGATGAGGTCCGGCGCACGACGCAGTACTCAAATCAGCCACCGCTCAAGCGTGCGCACCGATTCCAATTCCTCAATTCGCCACAACTGCCCCAGCAAGCCTTCAGCCTGTTGTCGCGGTAGCACCCGCATCGTCAAGCTGAAAAACTTCTCCTCCAGCGCCACGTCACTCAGTGGATTGCCTGGCGCGCCCAATGGCACTTCAACGCACAGGCTTGCCTGCCGACCATCCACGGTCCGCAGCGTCACCACGGGCTCGCCATCCTCTGGCCGTTGCGGGTCCACTTCCAGATGGATGCGCGATAGCCATTGGGTCATGCGCGGGGCGCTGCGTTGGTCGTCGTCATAGGCCTGCAACCGGCAATGCCCCTGCACCAGCCGCGCGGCCAAGGCATATGGCAGGCTCATCTGTGCGGCTGCGAGGCTGCTGACGTCCTGACCGCCACACATGTCCTGAAGAAACCCGCACAGGGAAACCCGCACGTCTTCGACCTGGTCGACCGCCACATTCAGTTGATCCAGCAGCAAACCAAGGGCGTCGATGGCCGAATGGGTGCCGCGACAGGAGGCATAGGGTTTGATCGAGCAGCGGGCGAGCTTCCAAACCACACCGAGGTCCGCATCCAGCGCTTCGGGCGTCGCGGTCGCTGGAGCGAGGGTTTTCAGAAAACCACCCCAGACTTCCTCGAACAACTGCGTCGGCCCGCTGATGCCCTGTTGCGCAAACCGCGCCGCCAGCAGTCCCCCTTCGGCGGCGCGCCCGCTGTGCAGTTTCTTGCTTTGCGAACCATCGTGGATGAAGGCCCACAGGCCACCGCTGAAGCTGCCGGCGATGCCCAGCGCCGCCAGGGTTTGCCGCGCATCCAGGCCAAGGATGCGAGCACTGGCCGCCGCTGCGCCGAACACCCCGCAGGTCGCAGTGGAATGCCAACCGGCGCCGTTGTGGGCTGAATAGCCACCGCAGGCTTCGAGCACCCGGCGACCGACTTCGTAGCCGATCACTACGGCAGTGATGAACTCACGACCACTCACCGGCTGTGGGAGCATTGAAACCGCCGCCATCACCGCCGGCAGGACGACGGCACCGGAGTGATCGCAGCCGCCGGTGTCGTCCAGCTCCAGAGCATGGGCGGCGACGCCGTTAAGCATCGCTGCCTGAGCCGGGCCAACCTGCAGGTCCGTGCCCCAAACCGGCACGTCACCGGTTTCACTGGCAAACACCTTGCGCGCCTGTTCCGCGACACCGCCAGCGGCTCCGGCCAGCGTTGCACCGAAGGTATCGAGGATGTGCCGCTTGGCCTGTGTCACCAGCGCAGGCGGTAGATCTTCAAACCGCAACTCAACACAGAATTGCGCCAGACGTTGCAGGCGTTCGCTCATGACACGTAATCCCGATAATGCCGCTCATAAACTGACGCCGGGTGATCCTCGGCGACCGGCGCTGCGGTGTCTGCCCACCACTGTGCGACCTCGGCACCCGTGGCGATCCACACGTCATCGTGCTGTTGAATGCCTTCGATCAATTCGCGCAATACGCCGATGCGTCCCGGCGTGGCGATGATTTCCGGGTGCAGGCGCAGCACGTAGCAAAGGCCAAAACGGTGAAATCCGGCGAAGTCCATTTGCAGGTTGCCCAGGGTGTGGCTGTAGGACGCGATCCGCGATTGCGCCGGAGGCACTGCCGGGCTGAGGTTGAAGGCGAAGTAAGGCTCGTCCTCCAGTTCATAATGCAGAGGCAGTTCAATGACCTCAGGTGCAGTCGGGTGAGCGAATGGCAAGTCATCGCCGCGCCACGACGAGGACCAGCGAATGCCCTGATCCTTCAAAGCCTCGATGAACCCCGGCGCACCATTGCCCGTCGGGATGCGAAAACCGGCTGGACGTTGGCCGGTCAGCTCCGCCAAGGTCTCACAGCCCTTGGCGATGTCGTCGCTTTGCGCGGCCAGGTCCAGGGTGTCGTAGTTCTGATGACGATAGCCGGCGCAGGCGATCTCATGGCCGTCGGCCTGGATCGCCCGAATATGGCCGGGGTTTTCTTCGGCGACGATACCGGGGACAAACCAGGTGCTGGACACACCGAGTTCCTTGAAAAGGCCGAGCAAACGCTCCACGCCCCGTTGTGTGCCGTAGCGCCAGACCGACAATGTCTTGTCGCGCCCGGCGACTTCCGGGGCTTGCGTGAGGATGCCGTGGATGTCGTTGTAATCGACGGTCAGTACCACAGCGCAGCGATAGCCTTGGGGCCAGACAGCGGAATCAACCATGGTGATGCTCCTTGAGCCACCACTGGGCGACATCGCGGCAGGTGGCGAACCAGACGTCGTCGCGCTGACGCATGTGTTCGAAGAGTTTTTCCAGCAACAGGATGCGGCCCGGTTTGCCGGTGATCTTGGGGTGGAACAGGGTCGTCAGGCATAACCCTTCATTCATTGCGCCGTCGTATTCGCGGCACCAGTTGTCGAGGGTCAGCTCATAGCTGGCGGTACGGTCCAGCCCCGAAGGGAAGTCCGGCGCACGGGTGTAGGCGAGGGAGGCGTAGTCGTCCATTTCCCAACGACCGGGGATCTCCACCAGTGGCGTGGTGTGGCCGGGTACGTTGACCAGGTACGGCCGGTCATCGCCGCGCATGCTGCTGGAGTACGTCACGCCAGCCTCCACCAGCACCGCCGGGGTTTCGGCGCGCCAGTCGCCTGAAGGCGTGCGAAAGCCTTCGGCGCGAATGTTCAGGTGTTTCCAGAACACTTCACGGGACAGCTTCATGACGTCCTTTTGCTGCTCCAGCGTCAGGGCGTAAAACGATTCGTGTTTGTAGCCGTGGTAAGCCACTTCATGCCCGCGTTCGACAATGGCCTGGCACTGTCTTGGCCAGTTCTCCACGACCCAGGCCGGGACAAAGAACGTCGTCGGGATGCGGAAGTCGTCGAGCAGATCGAGCAATCGCGGCAATGCCCGGTAGGGGCCATAACCGCCGAAACCGAAGTATTCCGGCTTGCGCCAGATCGAACCGTTGAGCATGGCATCGCCAGTCGGGCCGTCGAGGTCGAAGGCCAGGGCGAGGCAGGCTTTGTGGGGGGCGGGCCAGGTGGCTGGGGGTGAGGAGGACATCGGTGATGCTCCAACTATTTATAAGTAAACACCGGACCCTGTGGGAGCGGGCTTGCCTGCGATGAGGCCGACACATTCAACCCTCGATCAGCTGACAAATCGCCCTCGCGGGCAAGCTCGCTCCCACAGGTATGTCGGTCGGCCACAAAATTGTGATCGAACCAGACCTTTGTGGGAGCGAGTTCGCCCCCACAAAGGACAGGTCCTTATTTGCCGGCGTTGACGGTCACGGTCTGGATCGCACCCAGTTCCAGATCCCACTTCTTCAGGATCGCCTGGTAGCTGCCGTCATCCACCATGCTCTGCAATGCGACTTTCACCGCTTCGCTCAGCTCAGGCTTTTTCTTGCTCACGCCCAGGCCGGTGAACTGCTTGGAAATCGGCAGGCCAACGGTCTTGTACATGTCCTTTTCCTGGGTTTTCAGGTACGGCAGGGTTTCGCTGCCCTGCATGGCGGCGTCAATGCGGCTCTGACGCAACTGAGCGCGGGCGTCGGCCGAGCCTTCGGTGCCGATCACGTTGATCGCCGGTTTGCCGGCGGCTTCGCAGTTGGCCTTGCTCCACTCGGCGATTTCCGCCGGGAAGGTCGTACGGCGGCTGGTGCCGACTTTCTTGCCGCACAGGTCGATGATTTCGTTGGTGGCTGCGTTTTTCTGCAAGGTGTAGAACTGCGGGCCGCTGGTGAAGTAGTCGACGAAGGTCACGCTGGCCTGACGCTCGGCGGTGTCGGTCATGCCTGACAACACCATGTCCACGCGGTCGGTGGTCAGCGCATTGATCATTTGCTCAAAACCGGTTTCCTGCCATTTGATCTTCACCCCCAAACGCTGGGCCAGCGCATTGCCCAGGTCGTAGTCGAGGCCGGTGAGGGTGTTGGTGGCCGGGTCCTTGAAATCCATCGGCGGGTAGTTCGGCATGATCGCGACGACGATCTCGCCCTTGTCCTTGATGCTGGCCGGTAATTCGGCGGCGAAGGTGAAGCCGGAGGCCATGACACTGGCGAGTACTGCTGGGATAACGATTTTCTTCATGGTCGTTCTCTTATGAGTGTTGTGAGCGCCAAGGGGCACTTAGGTTCGAACGGCAGAAATGAAGCTTTGGGTGCGAGGGTTTTGCGGACTTATTAGTATTTCTTCGGGGCTTCCAGCCTCCACGATCTGTCCGCCGTCCATGAACACCATGCGGTTGGATACTTCGCGAGCGAAGCCCAGTTCATGGGTGACGACGATCATGGTCATGCCGGTCTGCGCCAGATCGCGCATCACCGACAGCACCTCACCGACCAGTTCCGGGTCGAGTGCCGAAGTGGGTTCATCGAATAGCATCAGCTTGGGGCGCATGGCCAAGGCACGAGCAATGGCGACACGTTGTTGCTGACCACCCGAAAGTTCGATCGGGTAGCTGTTGCGTTTGTCGGCCAGGCCGACACGGGCGAGCAGTTCCACGGCTTCTTCGTGCGCCTCCTTGGGCGAACGCTTGAGCACCTGGCACGGCCCTTCGATGATGTTTTGCAGCACGGTCATGTGCGGGAACAGGTTGAAACGCTGGAACACCATGCCGGTCGACAGGCGCTGACGGGCGATCTGCGTTTCGTTGAGTTCATGCAGCTTGTTGCCGACGACCCGGTAGCCGACCAGTTCGCCGTCGACCCAGAGGCCGCCCTTGTCGATCTTTTCCAGCTGGTTGACGCAACGCAGCAAGGTGCTTTTGCCGGAGCCGGACGGGCCGATGATGCACAGTACTTCGCCTTGCTCGACTTCGATGTTGATGTCCTTGAGCGCGTGGTACTGGTCGTAATATTTGTTCAGGCTCACGGCCTTGACGATGCTTCTCATGTCGGGTTCCTCAAGAGCGCTTGCCGGCGCCGCGGGCGAAACGACGCTCCAGACGGCTTTGACCAAAGGACAGGACGGTGACGGTGGCCAGGTACCAGATACCCGCGACAATCAGCAGCTCCATCACGCGGGCGTTGGCGTAGTAGATGTTCTGGGCGTTGTAGAGCAGCTCCGAGTACTGGATGACGCTCGCCAGCGAGGTCATTTTCACCATGCCGATGAACTCGTTGCCCACGGGTGGAATGATGATCCGCATGGCCTGCGGCAGGATGATCCGGCGCAACGCTTGCAGGCGCGGCATGCCGATCGACTTGGCGGCCTCGTACTGCCCGGTGTCCACGGAGAGAAGACCGGCGCGCACCACCTCGGCGGTGTAGGCGCCCTGGTTGATGCTCAAGCCGAGCAGGGCGGCCACGAACGGCGTCATCAGGCTCACGGTGTCCAGTTCGAACAGGCCGGGGATGCCGATGGTGGGGAAGATCAGTGCCAGGTTGAACCACAACAGCAGTTGCAGGATCAGCGGCGTGCCGCGAAACAGCCAGGTGTAGGTCACTGCCACATAGCGCAGGATCGGGTTGGCCGACATGCGCATGATCGCGGTGATCACCCCGAACACGATGCCCAGCGCCATGGCCAGCACCGCCATGACGATGGTGTTGAGCAAGCCCCACATGATCGCCTGGGACGTGAGGAACTGGCCGATGTACGACCATTCGATCTTGCCTTCTGCGAAGGCCCGCACCAGACCCAGGATTGCAATGACAATCACCGTGGCGAAGAAAATGCGCCCGTAGTAGCGGCGTGGTACATGTTGGTACTGGGTGATGTCGAACTGGTTTTCCGCCAGTTTGCGCTCCGCCTGGAGTCGCTCTGCTTGTGTCTGACTCATGTTGGTTCTCCGTACACGTTATTTCGGCTCAAACACAGACCCACTGTGGGAGCGAGCCTGCTGGCGATGGTGGTCAACGATAACGCTGGCAACCTGACACCCCGTGGTGCTCTCGGGTTCATCGCGAACAAGCTCGCTCCTGCAAGGGTTTGCGTTTGGCTCAGAGGCGGAAGCCCTGATAGTTCTCGGTCCACGCCTGCTGGGTGGCCAGAGCGGTTTTCAGGCGGCCGATCTGTTCGCGTACCTGCTGCGGCGCGGTGCCACCCCAGCCGCTGCGAGCAGCGATGGCGGCTTCCAGGGTCAGGCTGTCGCGGACCTCGGGGGTCAGGCGTGGGTCCACCTCGGCCAACAGCGCCGCAGAGGCTTCCCACAATTCGATGTCGTGTTTTTCGCAGGCCTGCACCAGCGCACCGGTGATTTCATGGGCTTCCTTGAACGGCACGCCGCGTACTGCCAGCCAGTCGGCGACTTCGGTGGCGAGGGTGAAGCCCAACGGCGCCTGGCGACGCAGCTCTTCGACGTTGACCTTTATGGTCGCGACCATTCCAGCCATGGCCGGCAGCACCAGCAGCAGGGTGTCGACGCTGTCGAGCACGCCGTTCTTGTCTTCGCTCAAATCGCGGTTGTAGGACAGTGGCAAGGATTTGAGGGTGGACAGCAAACCCGTCAGGTTGCCGATCAGGCGTCCGGCCTTGCCCCGCGCCAGTTCGGCGATGTCCGGGTTTTTCTTCTGCGGCATGATCGAACTGCCGGTGGCGTAGGCATCGTCCAGCGCGACCCAGCGGAACTGCCGCGAAGACCACAGGCAAAACTCTTCGGCGAGACGCGAGATGTTGATGCCGAGCATGCTGGCAATGAACAGGAATTCGGCGACGTGATCGCGGCTGGCGACGGCGTCGATGGAGTTTTCGCACACTCCGCTGTAACCCATTTCTTTGGCTGATTGCTGGGGCTGGCGAGCGATGGCAGAGCCGGCCATGGCGGCGGCGCCCAGTGGCGACAGCGAGGTGCGCGCGTCCCAATCCACGAGGCGCTGCACGTCACGCAGCATCGATTGCGAGTGAGCCAGCAGATGATGGGCAAACACGATCGGCTGCGCTTGCTGCAAGTGAGTGAAGCCGGGGCAAATGCTCTCGATGTGTTGCTCGGCCTGTTCGACCAGCGCCTGCTGCAAGGCCAGCACTTCAACGGCCAGGGTGCGTACGTGGTCGCGCAGGAATAACCGCAGGTCATTGGCAGTCTGGTCATTCCGTGAGCGACCGGCACGCAGCTTGCCGCCCAGCGCGCCAAGGCGCTCGGTCAGCAGGCGTTCGATGAAGGTGTGCACGTCTTCGTCGTCGAGCGTTGGCGCAATGCTGCCGGCGCGGAAGTCAGCGCCGATTCGCTCCAGGGCGTCGAGCATGGTTTGGGTTTCTTGCTCGCTCAAAAGACCGGCGCGCTGCAGTTCCCGGGCGTGGGCCTTGGAACCGGCGAGGTCGTACGGGGTCAGGCGAAAGTAGCGTTCAGGGCAACGGGACAAAGCGGCCAAGGCTTCGGACGGACCGCTTTTGAAGCGAGCACCCCAGAGACGGTCGGTAGTTTGAGACATTGTTGTTTTCCTCGTCGGTAACGTGAACTGAAATCGAAGCGGCCAAGCCGCAATCACCGCTGCGCTATTGAGCCGTTAACAGCGGGCTGAATCAGGCCAGAGCAGTTTTTAAGAGGGCAGTTTCAAAAAGGCGAGAGCTGATCGAAGTGTCAGCTTTTAATGTTTTGAGATCAGTGATTTGGCACTGACGTTCGGGATTTTTTTGACGATTGCAAAGTCTGGTTTTCTGTGTTCATTATTATTAGGCCAGCTATGTTTTTGTTGTTGGGCACAGATTGTTGAATACGGCGCCAGAGGTAAATAGTCATGATGGAAACCCCACTTTCCAATTCCGGAAACCCGCCACCGAAAACGCTGCAACGGGCACCGTTGGCCCTCAGTGGGCTGGACTTCAAACTGCTCAAAGTGTTCAAGGCCGTGGTCGAGGCCGGAGGCTTCAGTGCCGCGCAAAACGAGCTGAACGTGGGGCTGGCAGCCATCAGCAAACAGATTTCCGACCTGGAAATCCGCATCGGCATGCGCCTTTGCACCCGGGGGCGAGAGGGCTTTCACCTGACGGAAGAGGGGCGTCTGGTGTATCAGGCGTCAATAGACTTATTTGCCTCGGTCGACAACTTTCGCGATCGCCTTAGTTCAGCTCAAAACGAACTTGTCGGTGATCTTGGTGTGGGGGTAATAGACAATACAATCTCTGATGCCAATTCACCGTTGGTTTCAGCGATTAGAATAATAAACGAACAGTCTCCCAAGGTTCGATTTCAACTTCAGGCGACGCAACTTGATGAAGTGGAAAGGGGCGTTGTAGAGGGGCGGTTAGTGGCGGGAATTGTTCCGGTTTATCAAAAGCGCGAAGAGTTCGATTACTACGCGCTATACGAAGAACGCTCGGAAGTTTATTGCGCAGTCGGTCACCCTCTGTTCTCCATGGCAGAGGCTGAGATGGGTGCAAATGTGCTCAAGGATTACGAGTGCATCAACCATCGCTACGCGATCCACCGTGACAAACTCAACTATGCCCGCTACGACAGTTTTTCCGCCTCGGCCACCCAGGTGGAGGCTGTTGCGCTGCTGATCAAGACGGGTCGTTTTGTGGGGTTCCTGCCCCAACATTACGCCGCACCGATGGTGGAGCGGGGAGAGTTTCGCGCGGTGTGTCCGGACCTGATCCATATCGTCACGCCGTTCAGTCTGATCCTGCGCCATAACACTGTCCGCAGCCCGTTGGTGAAGGCATTTACCCGGGCACTGGGCGTGGATTTAAAAGCCTCGGTTTGACGGGTTTTTGCAATGGAACATCAACTAACGAACAACGGCGGCCATCAGGGGCGATTGGACCTGGCTTAAAGCTTTCAGCATTGACTGTAATGCGAAGCCGTTTTTTCGAAACGTACGCTCAATACCGGTCTTAGTGTTCCCAATGCCGTGCTGTGAAGAGCGTGAAAATCGCCTGGTCACGGAGCGTCAACAATGATTACCCGACGCCCCTGAACTTCGCGGCCTTCAAGGTATTACAGCGCCAGTTTTTGCAAAAACAGGCTTGTCGTAAACCTTCAAAAACTGGCAACGGTGCAACTCGTAAATGCTGCCACGTGGGCCGCCGGGGGGTTACGAAAATCGCACAGAGGTATAGGCCCTTTGCGAGTCTTGCGCCGAGTAGACGGGATAATCGATATAGCCTTGTGCGCCACCGCCATAAAACGCTTCACGTCCTGCTTCGGCCAGCGGCCAGCCATGCCGCAAGCGATTGACCAGATCGGGGTTGGCTATGAACGGCCGGCCAAAAACCGCCAGGTCCGCCACCCCTTCATCGATCGCCTGCTGCGCTGTTTCATGGGTGTAACCGCCCGACAGGATCAGGGTGCCGCAGTAGGCCGCGCGGATGGCTCTTTGAAAGTCTGGCGTGCCCAAATGGCTGGCGTGCAGATAGGCAATCTCGCGTTGGGACAGGGCTCCGGCGAGTGCGAGCCACGTCGCCTCTTCTTCATCGAACGCGTGCAGATCAGCCAGTCGCGCAAAAGGCGACACGCGTACTCCGACCTTCGTGCGGCCGATCTGCGCACTCACGGCATCGACCGTCTCAAGTAATAAACGCAGGCGATTGGCAATCGTGGGGCCACCGTAACGGTCTTCACGGGTGTTGAAGCTGCCGTTGATGAACTGTTCAAACAGGTAGCCGTTACCCGCATGAATTTCAACGCCGTCAAAACCCGCCGTCATGGCATTTTTCGCGGCCTGTCGAAAGTCTGCGATGACCTGTCGAATACCCTCGGCATCCAAAGCAACAGGCGCGCTCACCGGTACCTGCGCGGGTTGGCCGTCGCTGTCATAAGCGTGCACCAAGGTTTGCGCAGCGGGCACGGCCACTGGCGCGACCGGTGCTCGTCCCTCCAGCAAGGATGAGTGCGAGATCCGCCCTACATGCCACAGCTGGATGACAATCCGCCCTCCGGCTTGATGAACCGCGTCAGTCACGCGTTTCCAGCCTTCAATCTGCGCTGGTGTGTGAATCCCCGGGGTATAGAGATAGCCACGCCCCTGCCCGGACACCTGAGCGCTTTCGGTGATGATCAGACCCGCTCCCGCGCGCTGGGCGTAATAGGTCGCCATGTCCGCAGACGGCACGGTGTCCTTGACGCGGGCGCGGGTCATCGGCGCCATGACGATGCGATTGGACAGCTGCTGACCGGCCAGATTGTAAGTGTCGAAAAGAGATGACATGTGCTGATCCTCCAAAAACGCGCCAGACCTCAAACGTGCGACGGGAAGTGCGGCAAGATGTGCTCGCTGAGCTCGTCGAGTATCTCTGCGTAGGGTTGGCGGCTGACCTTGGGATTAAGCGCGATGTGCGAAATACCGGCAGCCTGCGCTTGCTCCAGGTAATTGCGCAGGCCGTTGCGCCCCGCCCGGAAGCCTCCCTGAATGCGTTGGAATGGCTGGTCCGGGTTGTCGCTGAGGTCGAAATAGCCACCCAGGCCTAACGGTTTGAAAGCATTTCGGCCTTCGATCTCACGTACTTTGGCGTGCCAGCTCTCGCCCATCGAAGCCAATCGCTCGGGGCTTTGCACGCCGGCCAGATAGCCATCGAGGTGTTCGGCCAACCATTCAATGCTCTGCTGCGCCTGGCCGACTGCGATTGAAGGGACGCGGCCATAGGGCGCTTTCGGCACCAGGTCGAGGTTTCCGAATGAATGACCGAATCGCTCGGAGCGAAAACGCGGAAAGTCCTGCTCAATCAGGGTGCGAAACACCGAAAAGGCATCACGGTAACGATCACCACGGGTCTCATAGTCGATACCCAGCATCGGGTAGTCGCTGAATCGATCGCCAGAGGACAGCCCCAACACCAAGCGCCCTTCGCTCAACTGATCCAGGGACGTTGCTTGCTTGGCCAGATACATGGGCTCGTGGGTAGGCAGCACGATACCGGTGGTTCCCAGGACGATGCTGCGTGTGGCTGCGGCCAGGAAGCCGATGTAAACCAGGGGTTCGAAGATGTGTGCCACATCGTTGTAATCCGGGTCGTAGAAAGGAATGTCCCGCATCCACAGCGCGCCAAAACCCAGCGCCTCGGCGCGTTGCGCCATTTCCACGTGGTCACGCATGGTCGGTGCTGCTCGGCCGGCGTGGGTTTCGAGGGGCAAAATCAGGCCAACCGTCAGTGCCTGTGGTTTGAACAGACGCTGAAAACCAGGGTGGCGCTCAAGCGAGGGATGAGCGGTCGGCAGGGCGGCAGGTTGCACGCGCGGCGAGGGTTGGGTGGCGATAGTCATGATGGCAGTCTCGGTGAGTGGCGATGACTGACATCTTTATTGAATCCTCAATTCGGATAAACAGCAGTTAAAGACCATTACCTGGTCCGCTGAGTCCCTAATGATTTCAGGTCTCCCAAGGCACGCCTGGTTCCCAGCGCTCAATCAACAGATCAATAAAGGCGCGGACACGCGGGGACAACTGACGCTTGCTCGGGTAGACGATCCGGATGGGGTCGGGCGACGCACGGTAGGGTTTGAGTACTTCCACCAGGGTTCCGTCGCGCAGGTCGTTACCGGTGATGTAGGTCGGCAAGTGGATCAGGCCAATGCCAGTCAACGCCGCTTCGCGCATGGCTTCAGAACTGTCGATGTTCAGCCGCCCTGGCTGTTCGTATAAATAAAGTCCGGAGGGCGTCTGGTAACGCCAGACACTGGCCTGGCCACTGATGAACGCTATGGTGTCATGCCCGACAAGATCAGCAGGCGTGTGCGGTACGCCGCAACGGGCCAGATAAGACGGCGAGGCACAGGTTGCGAACTGCTGCCAAGCCACGGTTCGGGTTAACAGTTGTGAATCATCTTTTGGCGCGCCAATGCGGATTGCGATGTCGACACCTTCTTCGACAAGGTCGACAAAGCGATCGGTAAACCAGACGTCTGCGCGAAGTTCAGGCCACTGTTTCAGATAAGCATCCAGAATCGGCAGGATATGGCGCTGACCGAAGGAAAGGGGGGCGGTGAGTTTGAAAGTGCCGGTCGGCCGCCCACGGCGCAAGGCCATGGTTGCTTCCACCTCATCGAGATCCTCGAGAATTTGCTTCCAGCGTTCATAGGCAACCCGCCCCTCGTCGGTCAGGCTCAGCTTGCGCGTCGTGCGATTGAGAAGCCGTGCTCCCATTCGACCTTCAAGACGAACGATACTTTTACCTACCGCCGATCGGGTCAGACCGAGTGAAGCGGCTGCCGAGGTAAAACTTCCAGCCTTCACAGCCGAGACAAACGCAGCGATGTCACCGAATCGGTTGGCTTCCATGGGGCGCTCTACTCCAGTGGCTACGCGTGGTGGCGGGAAATGACGTCCCAACGACTGGTTTTTGCTGTCAGCCCGGACTCACAAAATTATCACCCAGCCAACGAGGCAGTGTCTCAAAGTCAAAACTGCTGTCGAATCAAGTTTTGTCTCCTGTTGATGGGGCCATCGAGGGGGGCTGTCGGTCATCTCATCGGGTTACCTGACTTGCGAGCCCACCTTTCGCTGCTACGCTTAATCGGTCGGAGCTGTCCGCGCAAGGCGACATGTTTCGCTCCCCGGATCCCGCTGATCCTGGGCCCATCACGCCACCTTCCATTTTCAGCCGCCGCTGCTGCCGACCGTGCCAGGCCACATTGCGGTCTGCGCTCAAAACCCATGCACATGTGTTGACCCGAGAAGGAACGGAGCAACGGGCGTGATTTTTCACGACCTCATCAATCATTGGCAGGCCACAACGACGGCTCAAACGGGAATTCGCATGTCCTCAGGCATTCTCTGGAGAAGCTGCCATGAGACATCAACAGCAAATCAAGCTCACACGTATCACGCCCGAATACTGGCGGGTCACGTTCCACAACCCGCCGTACAACATCTATGGTCCGGAAACCATGCCGCAGTTGAACGAGGTGGTCACCGCCATCGAGTCCGATCCGAAGCTGGTGGTCGTGGTGTTCGACAGCGACGTGCCGGACTTCTTCCTCACCCACTATGACTTCGTCCCCCCGCTGACTGACACCACCAGTCTGCCCAACGGCCCGACCGGCCTGCCACCGCTGCCCGACATGCTGGTGCGGTTGAGCAAGGCACCAGTGGTGTCGATCGTCTCGATTCGCGGTCGCGCCACCGGTGTCGGCAGCGAACTGGCCCTGGCCAGCGATATGCGCTTTGCCAGTCGCGAGAAGGCCATCCTCTCGCAATGGGAAATCGGCGCCGCACTCGTGCCCGGTGGTGGCCCCATGGCCCGTCTGCCAAGGCTCATGGGACGTGGTCGGGCATTGGAGGTGCTGTTGACCGGCAATGACATCAACGGCGAACTTGCCGAGCTGTACGGCTATGTCAACCGCGCGCTGCCCGACGCAGAGCTGGATAAATTCGTCGACACCATGGCCCGTCGTATCGCCCGGTTCGACAAACAGTCGATTACGGACATCAAGCACCTGGTCGACGCCGCCAGCCTTCCGCCCAAGGAGGCCATCGCGGCTGAATGGGAAGGTTTCATCGGCTCGGTGAAACGTCCAGCGGCGCAAGCCCGCATCAAACAGCTGATGGAGCTTGGGCTGCAGGAAAAAGCCGACGTCGAGAAACGCCTGGCTCACTACACCGGCACCTTGGGTGAGGAGTCGAAATAATGACCCCCTAGGTGCTTAAAGAAGGCGCAGCCACGAGTACTGCTCTGGAAACGTTCCGTACACAGCAGATCTCACCGGCTGCGCCGTCACAGGTATAGCGCTCCACTGGAGCGCTATATTTAGTGCAGACAATCGGGCCAGTGCTCCATGACGCTCTTGTAGCGTGTGTAAAAGCCTTGTTCAGATCCACACATCATTCGTGGCGGTGCGCTCGCCACCTTCGTGGCCGGTATTCAGAACGCCCCGTGGCTCGATCATCATCAGCCTGGCTTCACCCTCCGCGGCCGTCCTGTGTTCCATGCCGCGAGGTACTACATACAGTTCGCCCGGGCCGACGAACACGCTGCCATGGGGCAGGTCGATGCGCAGTACGCCCTCTAGCACCAGGAAGGCCTCGTCGGTTTCCGGGTGGGAATGCCAGATGAACTCGCCTTCGATACGCACGACCTTGAACTGGTAGTCGTTCATTTCGGCGACGACCCGTGGGCTCCATTGTTGGTCGATCAGCGCAGCCTTGTGCGCCAGGTTGATGGCTTGCAAAGGCGCAACGTTCGGCAGATTGGACATGTCGGATCCTCGATCAAATGAGAGTCCTCAGGCTAGCGGAATGCGGGTCAGCGACGCTTGTACGATCCTGCAAGTTGGCCGTGCGTGCGCAGGCGTTCGAGCCAGCGCGAGGGCGGTACGCCGTAACAGCGGGTGAAGTGGCGGGTCATGTGGGCCTGGTCATGGAAACCGGCTGCCAGCGCGGCATCCACCAGGGTGAATCCATCCAGGATCAGCGCACGGAATTGATCCAGGCGGCGCAGGGTCACGAATCGATAGGGGCTGGTGCCATACAGGACCCTGAAATCCCGCGACAGGCTCCAGCGCTCGCGCCCGCTGGCATGTTCGAGCATTTCCAGGGTGATGCCCTGGTGCAGGTGCGCCAGGATGAAATCCCTGGCGCGTTCGGCGGCCCGGTAATCCAGCCGCTTGCGCCCGCGGGGCTTGCCGGCGACGGCCCTCAGGGCCATTGCCAGGTCGAACAGCGCGTCCTGTTCTTCCAGCGCTTCGAGCGGATGATCCATTGCCTGTACGAACGTTTCGCTGGCCTGGTACAGGCGTGGATCGTTCGACAGCCCGCCGGCGATGTACGGCAACGGTTCTCCGCCGAGCACTTGCTGAATCAGGGCTGGATCGACATAGGCCATGCGATAGCGAAAGCCGGCTTCGGTGCCGGCCATGCCGTCATGCAGTTCGTCGGGATGCAGGACGAGGGTATTTCCCGGCAGGCCATGGCGCAGGGACTTCCTGTAATGGAAGCTCTGCACGCCCGAGAGGGTTCGTCCGATGGAATAGGTGTCGTGACGATGCGGATCATAGCCATGACCGCCGAACCAGGCTTCGATTCTTTCCACTCGTCCGGGTTGGGTATTGCGCAGGACCCAGTCGGACGCTGGGAGTGGTGTCTCTCGATCCATGGGAGTATCCGCAAAGGTGTGCCTCACGTCGGCGAACGTCAGCCGACAGCACAACGATACCCTTGAATCGTGGTGTGTGGCCAACAACGTGCAGGCGTCGGGATGCCCGGACCTGGCGGCAGTATCCGGATGACTTGCGTGGCGAAACCGCAGAAAGACCAACGGGTGGTGGCTACTTCGCCGCCGCTGCCGGCTTGATATCTCCGCAGAAAATATCGACGTTGCCATCGGTCGCCGCCGTCCGCACGACGATGGAGTAATCGCCGGCAAGCAGGGTAGACAGCGGGACCGGTGCGCTCCTGGAGAACGACCAGCCGCGTACGGCCTGGCGTTCGGTGTTGACCTTGTCGTTCATGGCATAGGCGACGGGCCCGGGTTTTTCGCAACTACCCTTATTGATGAAGGAATAGAGGCGCAGGGGCAGCGAAGCTCCGTTGGGAACGCCACTGATGAAGAAGCTGAGGCCGGTCTGCTTGCCCCAGTCGGACAAGGCGACATTGCCAATCTGGCCGGTGTTCTGCCGGGTGGCCACCAGCGTGACGGACGCGCTCTGGTTGGATGAGGTGGTGCAGCCGAACAGACTGGCCGTGGCCACGAGCGCTGCAAGTGAGTGTCTGAATTTCATTGCCAACCTCCTGCACAGAAGAACCGCAATGGGTGATTAAGGGGTATAGCTCATTAATCGCTGTCCCGGGACTGCAATGCTGTCCACTCAAGGTCGAACACTGACATGTGGCGAGGGAGCAAGCTCCCTCGCCACAGATTAATGATTACGACGCTTGCTTGAGCACCGGCGCACGTTTGCCGAGCTTCATCAGCCAGA
This sequence comes from Pseudomonas moorei, assembly GCF_008801475.1. GTDB lineage: Bacteria > Pseudomonadota > Gammaproteobacteria > Pseudomonadales > Pseudomonadaceae > Aquipseudomonas > Aquipseudomonas moorei. The sequence goes on from NZ_VZPP01000008.1 coordinate 103,207, forward strand.
AGTAGCTCAACGCGGGCACCAGCAGCCCCACCAGCCAGGCCAGGTCGACGCCGTCGAGCGCCGTGGCCACCGGACCGACATAGAGCGTGGTGTTCATGAACGGAATTTCCAGGGCGATCGCCAGCACAAAACTGCCACAGGCGATCCAGTTGACCCGGCCATAGATCCCGTTGAGGTCGAAGATGTCATCGATCCGGTACTGACCTTTGCGCAGGCAGTAGTAGTCCACCAGATTGATCGCCGTCCACGGGATCAGGAAGTAGCTCATGAAGAAAATGAAGTTGAGGAAGAAAGTGATGAAGTCGTCCTGACTGATGGTGCACAGGGCGGTGGCCACCAGGCTGATCACCAGCATGAACAGACCGCGCACCCGCGGTGTCACTTTCAGGCGGGCGAAGGGTTCGATCACGGTGATGGTCGACATGAAGGCGCCATACAGGTTGAAGACGTTGATCGACACCTGGCCGTAGACGATGAAGGCGAACAGCAGCAGGGCACCACTGCCGAACAGCCCGGCGACATGGCCGCCGACGTTACTGGAGAAGTCGCCGATGCCGACACTCAGGATCGCCCCGAGAATCATCATCCACGCACCGCCGCTGACCGTGCCGGCGTAGCTGTACCAGAACACCTTGGCGGTCGGCGTTTGGCTGGGCAGGTAACGCGAGTAGTCGGCGACATACGGCGCATACGACAGCTGCCAAGTAACGGCAATGCTCACGGCCACCAAAAACTTCGACAGCGAGAACCCGGTCGGCAGCCATTGCTCGGCCGGAATCGACAGTTGCAGGGCGAACAGCGTGGCGACGACGAACACCAGCAGCGAAAGAATCGACAGCAGCTTCTGCAAGCGGTGAATCAAACGGTAGCCATAGAGCGCGACGACGAAGCACAAGGCGCCGATCAGGCAGATGTTGCCATTGGCGGGCAACGGGCTGACCGACTCCATCGCCTGGGCGGCGAGCAGGGTGTTGCTGACGAAGAACCCCAGATAGATCAGCATCACGAACAGCAGCGGCAGCACCGCGCCGAGCACGCCGAACTGGGCCCGGCTCTGGATCATCTGCGGGATGCCCAGTTTCGGTCCCTGGGCGGAGTGCGAGGCCATGAATATCGCCCCGACCAACGAGCCGATGATGATCGCCAGGGCGCTCCAGAACAGGTTGAGCCCCATCACCACCGGCAGCACACCCGAGGCGATGGTGGTGATGTTCATGTTGGCGCCGAACCAGATGAAGAACAGTGAGCCCGGCTGGCCATGACGTTCGGCTTCGGGGATGAAATCGATGCTTCTTTTTTCAACGTGCATGGCGATCACTCCTGAGTCCGGACGAGGTGGGTTTGCAGTCGGGCGATGGTGCTTTGCAGTTCATGGGGCTGATGGGCGAACTGGTCCGGGTGCTCGGGATTGAGGCTCACGTAGTCACGGTTTTCCAGGGCACGCCGGCATTCGCCGGTGCTGAGGATTTCGAGGGAGTAGACCCAGTTAGCCATGATCAACAGCGCCGAATAATGCCCGGCCTGAGTGGTCGTGGTGCAGGCATCGCTGACCAGGCGAATGTGATAGCCGAGGGCAAAGGCATCGAACACCGTGGTCAGCACGCAGACATCGGTGAGCACGCCGCCGATGATCAGCGTGTCGACGTCCAGTGCCTTGAGCCGGGCATCGAGGTCGGTACGGTGGAAGGCGCTGTAGCGGCCTTTGTCGACGATGGCTTCACCGGGACGCGGGGCGAGGCTCCGGATGATCTGCACTTGCCGTGTGCCGGCGCGATAACCGCTTGGGCCGCCGTCGGCCGCGCGGGGTTCGCCGCGTGGCAGATCACTGCCGTCGGCCTGGTTGATATGGCGGGTATAGATAACGGGGACCCGCTGCTGGCGGGCGCTTTCGAGCAGTGTGGCGGTGTTGGCCAGCACCGAATCGAAGTGTTCGAGGACGAAACCGTCCTCCTGTTGCATGTCGATGATCAACAGTGCGTTTTTATTGTTCATAGAGCAAACCTGATCATGGGCCGGACACTGTTGCGTCCAGCCAGCCCGATAAACACCGGGCCGAAGCACAATGCACCGCAAACGCGAGGCTACCGCCCGACGCCGAGGTACGTGGATTCCTGTTGGGGAGTGCTTAGTGAACTATTTGCCAGAAGCCGTTCTGCTTGGCCGAAACACTGGCGCGCAGACGCTTGAAATGCAGGTGCGAAGCGGTCCATTCACCGCGCAGGTAAGCCCGCGCGGCGCCGGAGGGTAGGGCGAGTGATTGGAGACGACCATTGAACATGGGAATCAACCCTGTAGGAGCGAGCCTGCTCGCGAAAAACCTGAGAACACCGCGGGGTGTCTGACCCCCAGCGTTATCGTTGACGAACATCGCGAGCAAGCTCGCTCCTACAGACAGCAACGCCGAGGACTCAGCGGAACGCCGGGACCACGTGTTTGATAAACAGCTCCAGGGATTTCTTCTTCTCGGCGTGCGGCAGGCTGTTGTCGCACCAGAAGCTGAACTCGTCGACACCCAATTCCTGATAGTACTTGATGCGCGGAATGATCTCTTCCGGGGTGCCGATCATGGCGGTCTTGTGCAGGCTGTCCAGTTCGAACTCCGGACGGCCGGCGAATTTCTCTTCCGGGCTTGGCGCCAGGAAGCCGTTGACCGGGGTTTCCTTGTTGCCGAACCAGGCATCGAAAGTGCGATAGAACTTGGCGATCGCCTTGGCCCCGACTTTCCAGCCTTCAGGATCGTCAACCGAGTGCACATGGGTGTGACGCAGCACCATCAGTTGCGGGCGCGGCACGTTCGGGTTGTTGTCCAAGGCAGTCTGGAACTTGTTCTTCAGGTCCAGGACTTCTTCGTCGCCTTTCATCAATGGCGTCACCATGACGTTGCAGCCATTGGCCACGGCGAAATTGTGCGAGTCCGGGTCACGGGCGGCGATCCACATCGGCGGGTTCGGCTTCTGGATCGGCTTGGGCACGCTGGTGGAGGTCGGGAATTTCCAGATGTCGCCGTCATGGGCGTAGTCGCCTTGCCACAGCGCGCGGACCACCGGAACCATTTCCCGCAATGCCTGGCCGCCGCTTGATGCGGGCATGCCACCGGCCATGCGGTCGAATTCAACCTGATAAGCGCCACGGGCCAGGCCCACTTCCATGCGCCCGTTGCTGATCACGTCCAGCAATGCGCATTCGCCAGCAACCCGGATCGGGTGCCAGAACGGCGCGATGATGGTGCCGGCGCCCAGGTGGATGGTGGTGGTCTTGGCGGCCAGGTAGGCCAGCAGCGGCATCGGGCTCGGCGAGATGGTGTATTCCATGGCGTGGTGTTCACCGATCCAGACGGTGCTGAAACCGCCGGCTTCGGCCATCAGGGTCAGCTCGGTCAAGTCTTCGAACAGCTGGCGGTGGCTGATGCTTTCGTCCCAACGTTCCATGTGTACGAACAGGGAAAATTTCATGACGCTTACCTCGGATCTTTTGTTGTCGGCCTGTCGACTGCGGGCCTGTTGCCTGGAATGAGCGCGGGGCTCCCCGTTGTTCTCGCCAGTGTAAAGCGCGTTCCTGAGGACGGCTGTTCGGCTGATGGGTTATTGGTATACCATAATATGGAATATCCGCAAAATATTTCTCTCCGACGGTCACATTCTCACCTCACAAGGAAGGCGAGCTCGATGAACATAAAACAAAAACTGATCATGGCTTTTGCGCTGATCGCCAGCCTGCCGGTGCTGCTGGTAGCGGTGTGGATCATCCTTAATGTGCGCAACGAGGCGCGCGAGACCTTCATCGACAGCAGCGGGCGGGAGATCCGCCAGGTGGAAAACGCCATGCAGCTGTTTTTCGAAGGCATCAGCCAGAACGTCGCCTACCTCGCCGAACACCCACAGCTGCAAAATATCGACGCCCATCTCAAGCGCTATCTGTCCAGCGACGCGGCGCAAGTGGCAATGGGCGAGCAGGATCAGCGGCTGTTTGATCTGTTCGCCGGGCTGGCCAGGAGTCACTCGGCGTACGCCTATCTGTCCCTGGGCACGCAGGAGGGCGGGTATGTGTTCTGGCCGGGCGATCCGAAACTTGCCGGTTATGACCCGCGTACCCGTCCCTGGTACAAGACGGCGATGGCCCAGCCCGGCAAGACCCTGCGCACCGAGGCCTATTACTGGGCGGCCGACGATGTGGTGCTGGTCAGCACCGTGCGCAGCTTCAGCAATCGCCTGGGCAGCAACGGCGGGGTGGTGAACATCGATGTGTCGCTCAAGCAACTGACTGACCTGATCAAGCAGATCAAGCTGGGCGAGAGTGGTTACCTGATGCTGATGGAAGGCAACAACACGGTGCTGGTCGATCCCCATGACCCGAGCCACAACTTCAAGAAGCTCGCTGATCTGGGCGATGGTTATCGTCAGTTGGGCGAGGCCGGCAAGGGCCTGGTCGAGGTCGAACTGGCGGGGGAGCGCTACATGGCTTTCGTCTGGCCGTCGGCATCGTTGGGCTGGCGTTTTGTCGGCGTGGTCCGGGAAAGTGAAGTCATGGCCGCGGCCACGCGCCTGACTTGGGTGATTGCCCTCATCGCGCTGGTCAGCGCCGCACTCTTCGCCATGGCCGGCGCCTGGTTTGCCGGTCTGATCGTCAAGCCCATTCGCGGCGTCGCCAGCGGCCTGGAAGGCATTGCCCAGGGCGAAGGCGATTTGACCGCGCGCCTGACCGTGCGTGGTCGGGACGAAACGGCGCAGTTGGCCGGCTGGTTCAATCAGTTTCTCGAAGCCATCCGCACCCTGATCCAGCGCATTGGTCTGGCGTCGGGGCAGATCCACAGCAGTTCGGGAAGCGCCACCGAAGTTTCGGCGGAAATGGCCGATGTCGCTGCACGCCAACGCGAAGCCGTGGACATGGTCTCTACGGCATTCCATGAAATGGTGGCCACCTCCAATGAGGTGGCGCGCTCTTGCAGCCAGGCCGCCGACTCGGCGGATAACGGCCAGCGCCAGGCGCGCACCGGGCAACAGCAGATCGACGCGGCGGTGACCAACGTCGGGCGCCTGAGCGAGGAAATCAGCCACTCCGCCGAGGCGATGCAACAGCTGGAGCAGGACAGCAATGACATTCAGTCGATCCTCGGCACCATTCGCTCGATTGCCGAGCAGACCAACCTGTTGGCGTTGAACGCCGCCATCGAAGCCGCGCGAGCGGGCGAGCAGGGGCGTGGTTTTGCGGTGGTGGCCGACGAAGTGCGGGCGTTGGCCAAGCGCACATCGGACTCGACCAGTGAAATCGATGGCTTGCTCGGCAATCTGGCGCGGCGCACCCATCAGATGGGCAAGCAGATGCATGCCAGCCTGGAGGTGTCCCAGGAGACGGTGTTGTCGATCAATGAAGCGCGGGAGAGTTTCGGGTTGATTCGCGAGTCGGTGGACGTGATCCGCGACATGAACACGCAAATCGCCACCGCGGCGGAAGAACAGCATCAGGTGGCCGAGGATATCAACCGGCACATCAGCCAGATCCACGGTGATGCGCAACTGGTCGCCAGCCTGGCCGATGCCACGCGCCAGGACGCGCAGAACCTGACGCAGCTGTCGCAGACGTTGAATGGCCTGGTCAATCGGTTCCGTACCTAAGGCGTGGCCCCTGCAGGAGCGAGCCTGCTCACGAAAAACGCGCGGACAACGCGGGCATTCAGACAGCCAGCGTTATCGTTGACGTCCATCGCGGGCAAGCCCGCTCCCACAAGGATTTGCGTGGAGCCTGCGGGCGCGAGGGTTGCGGGTCTGATAGCCCGATCAAAACGGTAGGAGCGAGCCTGCTCGCGAAAAACGCCCGGACACCACGGGAGTTCAGACAGCCAGCGTTATCGTTGACGTCCATCACGGGCAGGCCCGCTCCCACAGGGATTTGCGTGGAGCCTGCGGGCACGAGGCTTGCGGGTCTGATAGCCCGATCAAAACGGTAGGAGCGACGGCGGAATCTTTTGAAATCAGGCGATAACGGGCAGGGCGCCCATCTTGCCATGGCAATACACCAGTGGTCCGGCGTTGTGCCGGGGCACGATCAGGTTCTTCACCGCGCCGACCATGATCGCGTGGTCGCCCCCTTCATATTCGCGCCACAGTTCGCATTCGATGACCGCCGTGGCGTTGGCCAGGATCGGGTTGCCCAGCTCGCTCAATGTCCACTCGATGCCTTGCGCCTTGTCTTTGCCCTTGCGCGCGAAGGCATAGGCTTCGCTCTGCTGCCCACCGGACAGCACGTGGATGGCAAAGCGTTTGTTCTTGATCAGTACCGGGTAGGAATCGGAGCTGTAGTTGGGGCAAAACAGCACCAGGGCCGGGTCCATGGACAGCGAGCTGAACGCACTGGCCGTCAGGCCGACGATCTGCCCGTCGTCGTCGAGCGTGGTGATCACGGTTACGCCGGACGGGAACGAGCCCATGACTTGTTTGTAGATGGCGGCATCGATCATTGGACTGATCTCGGGTGTGAAGCGTGGTTTTTATGAGTTTGTAGGTCTGATGGTATACCGTAATACATCGTTTGCAAGGGCTTTTTCTGCTGGCCGATAAACGTACATCTTTGCTCTTGAGGTCAATGAATACGGGGCTTTCAGCTAGGCAGAGGGTAGGGTTTTGCGGCAGGATTGCGCATCAGATGGGCTCGCAAAGACCGGATCAGTCTTGTGAAAAGTTTGGAATACCATAATATGGTGCGCATCTGAGGGGCGGCCAGAGAGTCCCCCCGGTTTGGCTTCATACAAAGATAAGAACAGACAAACTCGAGTTCATGCATATGTCCCAGATGTCCCGGCAAGACCCGTTGATCGAGAATCACACGGTCGACTACGTTCCACTCGCAGAGCGCCACGGGAAGGCCCGCGATCTTTTCACCCTATGGTTCAGCACCAACATTGCACCACTGCCCATCGTCACCGGTGCCATGGTGGTTCAAGTGTTCCATCTCAACTTGTTCTGGGGGCTGCTGGCGATTGCCCTGGGGCACATGGTCGGCGGGCTGGTGATTGCCCTTGCATCGGCCCAGGGCCCGTGCATGGGCATTCCGCAAATGGTCCAGAGCCGGGGGCAGTTCGGCCGATATGGCGCGCTGCTGATCGTGTTCTTTGCCGCCCTGATCTACGTCGGTTTCTTCATTTCCAACATCGTGTTGGCCGGCAAGTCGATCGTCGGCATCGTGCCTTCGGTCCCGGTGCCCGCCAGCATCCTGATCGGCGCCCTCAGCGCCACCGCCATCGGGGTGATCGGTTACCGCTTCATCCATACCCTCAACCGCATCGGCACCTGGGTGATGGGCAGCGCGCTGCTCGCCGGTTTCCTCTATATCTTCGCCCATGACTTGCCGGTGGACTTCTTCACCCGCGGCGGTTTCAACCTGTCCGGCTGGCTGGCCACGGTGTCCCTGGGGATCATCTGGCAGATCAGCTTCTCGCCTTACGTGTCGGACTACTCGCGCTACCTGCCGGCGGATATCGGCATCACTCGTCCGTTCTTCGCCACTTACCTGGGCGCGACCCTGGGCACGATCCTGTCATTTACCTTCGGCGCGGTGGCGGTCCTGGCGACCCCGGAAGGCACTGAAGCAATGGCCGCGGTGAAGCAATCCACCGGGTGGCTGGGGCCGATTCTGATGGTGCTGTTCCTGCTCAACATCATCAGTCACAACGCCTTGAATCTGTACGGCGCGGTGCTGTCGATCATCACTTCGATCCAGACCTTCGCCAGTCAGTGGACACCGAGCATCAAGGTGCGCGTGGTGTTGTCGAGCGTGGTGCTGGCGGGTTGCTGCGTGGTGGCGCTCGGCGCTTCGGCGAATTTCATCTCGCAGTTCATCGGGCTGATTCTGGCGCTGTTGTTGGTGCTGGTGCCGTGGGCTTCGATCAACCTGATTGATTTCTATGTGATCAAACGTGGCTGCTACGACATTGCTTCGATCTTCCGTGCCGACGGCGGGATCTATGGGCGCTTCAATCTGCATGCGATCGTGGCGTATTTCATCGGGATCATCGTGCAATTGCCGTTTGCCAATACGTCGCTGTATGTCGGGCCTTACGCCAATCTGGTTGAGGGTGCAGATCTGTCGTGGCTGGTGGGGTTGGTGGTGACGTGTCCACTGTATTACTGCCTGGCGACCCGTGGGCAGGCTCGGTTGAGCGGGGTGGCGCGGTTTGGTTTTACTGACTGATTGATGTTTGGTGTTTGTCTGGAATGCCCGGCCTTTGGCCGGGCATTTTTGTTTTCTGGTGTTGTTCGGGGAAGTTGCCGCCAGAATCCCCTTCATCTGTTGCACAAAACGGATAAAGGTCTGCACCCCGCGGATAGTCCGTCATACCCCTCCGTCCTAGCATGACCCTGCCTGAACAATAACAACGGAGGCGGCGGCCATGACCCTGCGACCCGAATATCTTCACTCCCTGCTTGAAGACGACCCTGCCCAAGGCCTCTATCGCTGCAAGCGCGAGATGTTCACCGACCCGCGCCTGTTCGATCTGGAGATGCAACACATCTTCGAAGGCAACTGGCTGTACCTGGCCCATGAAAGCCAGATCCCCAATATCAATGATTTCTACACCACGACCATGGGGCGCCAGTCGATCTTCATCGCGCGCAACAAGGACGGTGTGCTCAACGCTTTCCTCAACGCCTGCAGTCATCGCGGCGCGACCCTGTGCCGGCACAAGTCCGGCAACAAGAGTTCCTATACCTGCCCGTTCCATGGCTGGACGTTCAACAACTCGGGCAAGCTGCTCAAGGTCAAGGACCCGGCCAATGCCGGCTACCCGGCGAGCTTCAACTGCGAAGGCTCCCACGACCTGACCAAAGTCGCGCGTTTCGAGTCCTATCGCGGTTTCCTGTTCGGCAGCCTCAAGGCCGATGTGGTGCCCCTGGTGGAGCACCTGGGCGAGTCGGCGAAGATCATCGACATGATCGTCGATCAGTCGCCCGATGGCCTGGAAGTGCTGCGCGGCTCTTCCAGCTACATCTATGAAGGCAACTGGAAACTCACTGCCGAAAACGGTGCCGACGGTTACCACGTCAGCTCCGTGCACTGGAACTACGCGGCGACCCAGAACCAGCGCAAACAGCGCGAGGCCGGTGATACCAACCCGACCATGAGCGCGGGCAGCTGGGCCAAGCAGGGCGGTGGTTTCTATTCCTTCGACAAGGGCCACATGCTGCTCTGGACCCGCTGGGCCAACCCCGAGGACCGTCCGTTGTACGAGCGTCGCGACGAACTCGCCCAGGACTTCGGCAAGGCCCGCGCCGACTGGATGATCGAGAACTCGCGCAACCTGTGCCTGTACCCGAACGTGTACCTGATGGATCAGTTCAGCTCGCAGATCCGCATTGCCCGGCCGATCTCGGTCAACCGCACGGAAATCACCATCTACTGCATCGCCCCCAAGGGCGAGAGCGACGCTGCGCGTTCGAGCCGGATTCGCCAGTACGAAGATTTCTTCAACGTCAGCGGCATGGCCACCCCGGATGACCTGGAGGAGTTCCGCTCCTGCCAGACCAGCTACCAGGGCAGCGTCACCACCTGGAATGACATGTCCCGCGGTGCCGAGCACTGGATCGAAGGTGCCGACGAAGCAGCCAAAGAGATCGACCTGCACCCGCTGCTCAGCGGCGTGCGCACCGAAGACGAAGGCCTGTTCGTGCTGCAACACAAGTATTGGCAGCAGACCATGCTCAAGGCCCTGGCGGACGAACAGTCCGGGCTGATTGCCGTGGAGACCGTGCAATGACCATCACCTATGACAGCGTGCGCGATTTTCTCTACCGCGAAGCGCGTTACCTCGATGACCGGCAATGGGATGAGTGGCTGGAGTTGTACGCCCCGGACGCCACATTCTGGATGCCGTCGTGGGACGACAACGATGAGTTGACCGAAGACCCGCAGCGGGAAATCTCGCTGATCTGGTACGGCAACCGCACCGGCCTGGAAGACCGCGTCTTCCGGATCAAGACCGAGCGTTCCAGTGCGAGCATTCCGGACACCCGTACCTCGCACAACATCAGCAACATCGAGTTGCTCGAACAGGCCGACGGACTGTGCAAGGTGCGCTTCAACTGGCACACCCTGAGCTTTCGCTACAAGACCGTCGACAGCTATTTCGGCAGCAGTTTCTACACCCTCGATGTGCGCGGTGAAAACCCGCTGATCAAGGCCAAGAAAGTGATCCTGAAGAACGACTACGTTCGTCAGGTCATCGATGTCTATCACCTGTGAGGCGGCCGTCATGACCCATTCCATTGCGTTCAACTTCGAAGACGGCGTCACCCGGTTCATCGACGCCGATGCCGGCGAAACCGTGGCCGATGCCGCGTACCGTCAGGGCATCAATATTCCGCTGGACTGCCGCGACGGTGCCTGCGGCACCTGCAAGTGTTTTGCCGAGGCCGGTCGCTACGACTTGGGCGAGGAGTACATCGAAGACGCCCTCAGCGCCGATGAAGCCGAGCAGGGCTTTGTACTGACCTGCCAGATGCGCGCTCAGAGCGATTGCGTGGTGCGGGTGCCGGTGTCGTCGGAGGTCTGCCGCACCCAGCAAGCCAGCTATGACGCCACCATCAGCGCTGTGCGCCAGTTGTCCGACAGCACCATCGCGCTGTCGATCAAGGGCGAGGCTTTGAACAAACTGGCGTTCCTGCCGGGGCAATACGTGAACCTGGGGATTCCCGGCAGCGGGCAGACTCGCGCCTATTCGTTCAGCTCGTTGCAGCGCGACGGCGAAGTCAGTTTCCTGATTCGCAACGTGCCCGGCGGCTTGATGAGCAGCTTCCTCACCGGCATGGCCAAGGCTGGCGACAGCATGAGCCTGGCCGGTCCCTTGGGCAGTTTTTACCTGCGCGACATCCGTCGGCCGTTGTTGTTGCTGGCCGGCGGCACCGGCCTGGCGCCGTTCACCGCGATGCTGGAGAAAATCGCCGAGCAGGGCAGTGAGCATCCCCTGCATTTGATCTACGGCGTGACCCACGATTTCGACCTGGTGGAACTCGATCGCCTGGAAGCCTTTGCCGCGCGTATCCCGAACTTCAGCTACAGCGCCTGTGTGGCCAGTCCTGACAGCCGGCACCCGCTCAAGGGCTACGTGACCCAGCACATCGAACCGAAGCATTTGAACGATGGCGACGTCGATGTCTACCTGTGCGGCCCGCCGCCGATGGTGGAAGCGGTGAGCAAGTACATCGGCGAGCAGGGCATCAAGCCGGCGAACTTCTACTACGAAAAATTCGCCGCCAGCGCGGCCTGAGTTGCGCGCAAATCCCGTGCACGACACTGAACCAATGTGGGAGCGAGCCTGCTCGCGATGAGGGCAGAACATTCGACATCGATGTCGCCTTGTGAGCCGGCTATCGCGAGCAGGCTCGCTCCCATAGAAGCGTGTTTTGTCCGGTACTTCTTCATTGACCTGCATCCTTAGTCATGGGGTACACATGAACAGATTTCACGATAAAGTCGCGCTGATCACCGGAGCGGCCCAGGGCATCGGGCGCCGGGTGGCCGAACGCATGGCCGCCGAAGGCGCGAAGCTGATCCTGGTCGATCGCTCCGACCTGGTGTTCGAGGTGCAGAAGGCGTTGGCGCCGACCTGTCAGGTCCTGGCCCTGACGGCCGACCTTGAGCAATACGATGAGTGCAACCGGGTGATGCACACCGCCGTCGAACGCTTTGATCGGCTCGACGTGCTGATCAACAACGTGGGCGGCACGATCTGGGCCAAGCCGTTCGAGCACTACGAGGCCTCGCAGATCGAAGCCGAAGTCCGCCGTTCACTGTTTCCGACGCTGTGGTGCTGCCATGCCGCCTTGCCGTTCATGCTGGAACAGGGCAGTGGGGCGATCGTCAACGTCTCGTCCATCGCCACCCGCAGTGTCAACCGCGTGCCCTATGGCGCGGCAAAGGGTGGCGTGAATGCACTGACCGCTTGCCTGGCATTCGAAACCGCCGGGCGCGGCGTGCGGGTCAATGCCACCGCGCCGGGCGGCACCGAAGCGCCGCCGCGAGTCATCCCGCGTAACAGCGCCGAGCAAAGCGCGCAGGAGAAAATCTGGTACCAGCAGATCGTCGATCAAACCCTCGACAGCAGTTTGATGAAGCGCTACGGCACGCTGGATGAGCAGGCCGGGGCTATTCTGTTTCTGGCCAGCGACGAAGCCTCCTATATCACCGGCATGGTCATGCCCGTGGGCGGCGGTGATCAGGGTTGACGCTACTGGCAAACAAACTCTGATCACACACGGAGTCATCGTGATGAGCGAGAAACCGACAATTGTGCTGGTGCATGGTTTTTGGGGCGGTGCGGCCCATTGGAACAAGGTCATCGTCGAGCTTTTGCGTCAAGGCTACAGCCGTATCCGCGCGGTCGAGATGCCGCTGACGTCGTTGGCGGACGATGCCGAGCGCACGCGCAAGATGATTGCGCAAGTGGCAGGGCCCGTGTTGTTGGTGGGGCACTCCTATGGCGGCGCGGTGATCACCGAGGCGGGAGACCAACCAAACGTCGTGGGGCTGGTGTACATCGCCGCGTTCGCCCCGGATGCCGGTGAAAGCCCCGGCGGCATCACGCAACGGCATCCGCCTGTCGCTGCGGCGAACCTGACGCCTGATAGCGACGGTTATCTATGGGTCAAGCCGCAGCTCTACCATGAAAGCTTCTGCCAGGATCTGCCGGCAGTTGAAGGGCTGGTCATGGGCCTGATCCAGAAGGCACCGCTGGCCAGTACCTTCGGCGACACCATCGGTAGCGTTGCGTGGAAGAAAAAACCGTCGTGGTATCAGGTTTCGACCGAGGACCGAATGATCGCGCCGCAGAATCAGCAATGGATGGCCGGGCGTTTGAACGCCAGAGAGATCCTGACCCTGAACGCCAGCCATGCGTCCCTGGCCTCGATGCCCGTGGAAGTCGCGGCGTTCATCAATAAAGCTGCAACGACCCTGGCCGGGGAATGACTGACCTTACAAGCGACGCTGAAACGCTCTGATAATGCGCAGCGTCGCGTCGCTGGTGCTCAGGTTTTGTACGGTATCCAGCGGGAACCAGATGAAGTCGACAATTTCATTTTGCGCCCGGACTTGATGCAGATTCACCACAGATGCTTCGTAGACGTGGTGTCGGGTGTCGCCGGACTCCAGTTCCATCAGGTACAGCATCTCGTCGGCATAAAGGCCGGTTTCTTCCTGCAGTTCGCGTATGGCGGCATCGGCCCTGGTTTCGCCGGGCTCGACTTTTCCACCAGGCAGCGCCCAGCGACACCTGAGCTTGCGCACCAGGAGGATGTGCCGGTCCTGCTCGCAAATGACGGTTGCGCGTACTTTCATGGATAAACTGATCGCCTGTTGTCATGTAACTGTAACAAAAATGCAATATTCGCGCCGTGTCCCGTTTTACCGGTGGTTGGGAAGTTCGATATGAGAAATACCTGAAAGTGCCATCGAACGGGGTCGTGGTGATACGACGTCTGGTCGGCATTCGGATAAAAGGTGGGTGTAAGGTAGGCACGTCAACCCTGGATATCACTGCCGAAAAGGAGACGACCATGAGCGTTCCGATGTTGAACAAAATGCACATGAACGGCTACGACGTACTGAGCGTGAACAACGGCCCCTGGCGGGTATGCACCAAAGGCGATCGACTGGCCTCCTTTGGCAGCCGTGAAGAAGCACTGGCCTTTGCAGCGTCGCTTCCAGGTTACAAGGCGCAGTCGAACAGGCAGGCGCAAAGTCAGTAACGTTAAAGCCCCGGCATGCCGGGGCTTTTGATGTTGGCGTGGTGCTCAGTAGCCGCCGCCACTGGAATGGGAGGGCTCCCTGGCTTTTTGCTGTGCGCGACTCCATTCGGCACAGGTCATGAAGCTGGTGTGGTCGACCTTGCCCCGGCTGTCGAAGCTGACGTTGTATGGCTGCTGTTGACCAGACTGGGTCAGCCGGTAATCAAAGCAGGTGCCGGGTTCAACGCTGCGGTCCGTGATCGACAGCGGCGGGCCGCCGATTTGCTGGACTTGTTCCTTGCTCATGCCGGTTTCGACTTTGGCCACCAGCGGTTGATTGCGGAAGACTTGAGAGTCGGTATTGCAGCCACTCAACGCCGTCAGCAGTGCGACCAGCGTGCACAGGGGGCTGTTCATGGCAGCGCTCCGCTCAGTTTGCCCGGGTGGTTCGACTGATGGCCCTGGCTTTGACTTCTTCGGCGTAACCGGCCAATCGTCCTTCATCGCTCTGGAAGACATCGCAAAGCCTGAGGGCGGCCTGCGCGTCCACATCATTGCCGGCCTGACGCAACTGTTCGGCGATGCGCAGCAGTTCGACGGCGGACCATCTGAGGTCCGACGCAACGCTCTGCAAGTCGCGGCGAAGTTCTTGTTCCGACTCGTTAAGCCACATGATGACCTCCTGAATGTCTGCGCTAGGAAATTTTAGACCCATTTCCCGGCCCGGGTGTTGTGTTCGTCTGATACTGCGCGGCTTCCTTTGGTCGGGAAGTTTGCGTGAACAGGAAAATTCGCGGTCGTATTGATGTATCGATTTTTCCGGCTGGGGGGACCTTCAAATGACGACGACCGATGACTTCAGGGCGCAGGCACACGCGCTGATCGCCGACCTGGACGCGGCTACCAGCGAAATGATGAGTCTGATTTCCGCGCATCAGCTCAGCGGGCCGGAATGGGAGCGGGTCACGCGATGGCAGCATGAGGCCTATGAGCGATGGATGACCTATCTCAATACGCGTTCCTATCCCGGCACCACGGATGACCCTGCCAACTGCTGAGATTTTTTTCAGGAATGGATGTAAGAAATGGATGTAAGGACTGCGACACGCTACATTTCACGTTTTCAGATCAAGGGCACTTTATGCAGAGTCGGATGTTGATGGGGGGAGCCGTGTTGGCGTTACTGGCGGGTTGCTCGTTGCCGGCTTCATTGGTTCCAGGCGAGCCGAATGTCAGCAAATACAGTGCGAAAGTGCCGAAAGAAGTGGCGGCGTGTGTGTTGCCGGCGTGGCAGAAAGAAGTATCCCATACCACCCAGACCTCGATTTCCAATGGCTACAGGATTACCGCGCCCAGCATCGTCACCGCCGATGAAATTCTGGACATCGTGAAGTACAAGGATGGCAGCCGCGTGTCGCTTTATCAGGGGCCACCTTGGGCAAAGTCAGGCGCACTGCAAAAGGCAGTGCGTGACTGTCTGTAGCGTTCAGCTTGAAATATCAGTGATCTGGATGAGCTGATCGTCGCTGGCTTGGGCACTGTTGGTGCCTTTCTTTTCCCGACGATCATTCATCCAGCTGTCTACCTGCGCATTGAACGCTGCCGGAGCCTTGCGTCCGACCTTTCGGGCGATGTCCAGGATGGTCTGCTGGGCGAGGGCGTCTTCCATGCGCTTCTGCGCCGTCATCATTGCGCCATGTACCGAACAGGGACCGTCGAGCGCCCAGTCGGGGGCTTCGCCTTCGAACAGTGCACAGCGGCCGCGAATCTCCCGGCATTCGAAAATGGACTTGCGCCCGTCGATGGCGTTGACGATATCCAGCAGCGTGATTTCGTCGGCCGGCCGCGCCAGCTTGAACCCTCCGCGCACACCCTCGGTGGCGACCACCAGTTTTGCCTTGGCCAGTTTGGTGAAAATCTTCGCCAGATAGTCCAGAGGCACGCCTTGCAGTTCAGCCAGGTCGCGCACGCTCGCTTCGCGTGTTTCGCCGCCGTTACCCACCAGGAAAATCAGGCAGTGAATACCGTATTCGACGCCTGCGCTGTAAAGAGACATTTCGATCTCCGACTAAAATTGTCGCAAATATTAACAGTTGACCGCGAACAGGACAACGAACGGCGGGGATTTATCCATGGCTCGACCAGGCTTTTGGGTTGGGGCTTCTGAATGTATTTCAAGGCGTATCGATTTGATCGATGGCAAGCATTGAAAAAAATCCATTGCGGCATGTAACTACGACTCATATAGTCGCCGTTGTCAGGTCGACGGTGACTGGCGTTCATCGAGAGCGAACGAACGCCGACCACCTGGCCGATTAATGAATTTCAATGCCTGGTTTTTCCCTGGAGATAAAAATGAAGCAGCACATCTTGGTCATCGGCGCAGGTTTCGGTGGCATGTGGACGGCTTTGAGCGCCACGCGTCTGTTTGATATGCACGGTCACAAGGACTTCGAAGTGACGGTGCTGGCGCCTCAGGCCGAACTGCGTGTGCGTCCGCGTTTCTACGAGCCGAACGCCCATCTGCTGGCCGCTCCCCTCGGCGAGCTGTTCGATGCCGTCGGCGTCAATTTCATCAAGGGTGCTGCCCAGACCATCGACGTTGCGCAAAAACGCGTGGGGTACATCGATGAGTCGGGTAACCGGCAAGTCTGCATCTACGACAAACTCGTTCTGGCCACCGGCAGCCGTCTGGCCGCCTCAGACACCCCGGGCGTTACCGAGCATGCATTCGACGTCGATCAGATCGAGCAAGCCGTGCGCCTGGAGAATCACCTCAAATCCCTGGCCAGCCAGCCAGAGAGCGACGCTCGCAACACAGTGGTCGTTGCCGGTGGTGGTTTCACCGGGATCGAAACGGCGACTGAAATGCCAACGCGTCTGCGCGCCATCCTGGGAGATCGTGCGGACATCAACGTGATCATCGTTGACCGTGGCAGCAAGATTGGCGGGTCAATGGGGCCTGAAATCGCTGAAAAAATCGTCGAAGCCAGCCTTGAAACCGGCGTGAAATGGCATTTGAACGCCTCGGTGGTTGCCGTCGACGAACAGGGTGTGACCTTGTCCGATGGCCAGCGCATCGACGCGAGGACGGTGGTCTGGACGACTGGCGTACGTGCCAGTTCACTGACCGAACAGATCCCCGCCGAACGCGATCACCTCGGCCGCCTGCACGTCGATGCCCACTTGAAAGTCATTGGCCAGGACGACATCTACGCGACCGGCGACGTCGCTTATGCGGCCTCCGACGACATCGGCAACCACGCATTGATGACCTGCCAGCACGCCATTGTCCTGGGTCGCCATGCCGGTCATAACGTCGCTGCGCAGATCCTCGGCGTGGACCCGACGCCGTACAGCCAGCCGAAATACGTGACCTGCCTGGACCTGGGCGCCTGGGGTGCGGTTTACACCGAAGGTTGGGATCGTCAGGTCAAGCTGATCAAGCAGGAAGGCAAGTCGCTCAAAACCCAGATCAATACGGTGTGGATCTATCCGCCAGCGGCAGACCGCGCCATTGCATGGGCGGCAGCGGACCCTCTGATCCCGATTGCCTGAGTCCGGGCAAGACAAAGTTAAGGCGGTTTCTACCTTAGCCATAAAAAATGTCAGGATATTTAGAGGGTTAGAACGTTTAGTAACTGCATGGTTAATTAAAATATCTTGTTACACGGCGAAATATTCCGTAATATCCGCGCCGCGTTCACCACCACGGTTTATGCATTTTTAAATCCCAGGCGTCCATCAGCTGCCTGGGATTTTTTTTGCCTGCAATTCAGCCTCCCGGCCTTGTTTAAGCAGGTGGAGTTGTCATGCACGATCTCTGGAGCCGGCTTGTCGGCTCCTGCAGGTTTTTCTCGGAAATGAACCCAGATCGATCACGAAGGGCCGATATGCCTTAGCGCGAAATGATCCCGTGGTCGATCGCGTATTTGACCAGCGCCGCGGGCTTGTCGATGTTGAGCTTGCGGCGGATGCTCAGGCGATGGGTTTCCACCGTGCGCACGCTGATGTCCAGCTCTCGCGCCATTTCCTTGTTGTTCAGGCCCTGGGCCATTTTGTACAACACCTGGCTTTCGCGGGGGGTCAGCTCGTTGTCAGTGTTTTTATCGGCGATGAGCCGCTGGGCAATCTCGGCGCTGTAGAAGGTGCCGCCGCTGGTGATGGCCTCGATGGCGGCGATGATTTCCCGTGACGGGGCGTTTTTCAGCACGTAGCCGCTGGCGCCGGAGCGCACCGACTCACTCACATACTCATAGTTATCGTACATGCTCAGCACCAGCACCTTGAGTGCAGGGTGCTGGCTGCGCAGGACGCGGGTCAGTTCAAGGCCGTTCATGTCCCGCAGGCTGATATCGACCAGCAACAGGTCCGGCTGACAGCGCCCGACCATCTCGATGGCCTCGGCGCCGCTCTCGGCTTCTCCCACCACTTCCAGGGGCGCCATCACGGCCAGCAGCGCCTTGATCCCGTCACGGACCAGGGAGTGATCGTCAACCAGGGCGACGCGGATCGGGGAGGGCAGGGTCATCGTAGGCATTCACTCATGTTGTTCTTGGGCACGGTCAGCGTTGGCTGCCTGAGGGTTTCATGGGAAGCAGAACGTCCAGCGAGCTTTTTCCCGGCATCGAAATCAACTCGACGCGGCCGCCAAAATGTTCGACCCGTTCGCGGATATTACGCAAGCCAATGCCCGCGTGACGACGCTCGACCTGAGCGACGTTGAAACCGACGCCGTCATCGACCACGGTCAGGCGCACGTTTTCTTCAGATCCATGCAAGGTGATGGAGACGTTTTTGGCCTGGGCGTGGCGTTCGATGTTGGTCAGGCCTTCCTGCACGATACGAAACAGCGAAACGGCGGCGCCATCGACTAACTGGCAGTCGAATTCGTTGTCGTTGTAAGTCACCGTCAGCCCGCTGCGCTGCTCGAATTCGGCGGCCAGCTGGCCAATGGCGGCCGGCAGGCCCAGGGTGTCGAGCAAGGACGAGCGCAGGTCGTGGGAGAGGCTGCGCACTTCGCCAATCGCTTCGCCCAGGCGTTCGGTGGCGTCTCTCAAGATGCCCAGGCCCTTGTCCTGTCCGTTTTCCAGAACATGGCTGGCCAGTTCGAACTGAAACTTGATCGACACCAGCACCTGACTGATGCCGTCATGCAGTTCGCGGGAAACCCGTGATCGTTCTTCTTCCTGCAGGCTGACAATACGCTGGGTCAGGCGCTGCAGTTTTTTATCCGCCAGACGATGCTCGCTGACATTGAGGGTCATGCCGGTGGCGAACACGAACAACACCGCCACCAGTGCGACCACGGCAATCGCCATCATGGTTTTGCGGATGCCCTGGGCGACTTCGGCGCGGGCCTGCTGGGTGGCGCGTTCGACGTCTTCGAGGTAGATGCCGGTGCCGAGCATCCAGCCCCAACGGTCGAGCATCACCACATAGGCGAGTTTGTCGGTCACCTGGCCGGACGAGGGTTTGTTCCAGGCGTAGCGTTGAAAGCCTTCGCCCGATTGCGCGCTTTTGAGCAACGCCTGGATCACCGGCAAACCGTGGGGGTCTTTCATGTCCCACAGGTATTTGCCCACCAGCTCCGACTGCCGCGCGTGCATCAGGCTGCGGCCTTCGTGGTCATAGACAAAGAAGTAGCCGTTGATGCCGAAGCTCAGCTTGCGCAGTTCTTCGAGCACCTGTTGCTGGGCATGCGCGTCCCCGTGACCGTCGTCGTACAGCGGCGCGATCAGACTTTGCGCCATTTCCACGTAGTTTTTCAGTTCGGCCCGCTTGCTCGCCAGAATGCTGTCTTCGATCAGCTGTGCCTGTTGGTCGCCCAGTTGGCGATTGAGGGAAATCACCAGCGCGCAGATGACAGCGATGGCCAGCACCAACGGCAGAATTCCGAGCGCGACGATTTTGTGTTTGAGCTGCATCTTGACTCCTGCCCCCGCGAAGGCTCGGGATCATATGCCAAACAGGCACCTTGTAGGAGATAGCCAAAGGTCCGCTGGTCGATGCAGATCTCCTGCTCGCGATGGTCGTCAACGATGACGCGGGTTGTCTGAATGCCCGCGTTGCCCTGACGTCCATCGCGAGCAGGCTCGCTCCTACAGGGGATTGGCGGTCGTCTACGTAGAACTACGTAGAAATCGCATACGTAGTAACGCGGATTTATTTGTGGACGGCATGCGCGGATATTGGGCCAGCTCCGCAATGCGGACACAATTATAAAAATTACCGCCGCAGTCCACCGGCTGTCGGCAGGAGACATTCTATGCCCCGTCTGGCTAAACACCTCGCCTGGTTTGCCGTGGCTGTCCTGGGAGCGATTGCGCTGAGTGTCGTGGCCCTGCGCCGCGGCGAAGCGATCAACGCCCTGTGGATCGTCGTCGCAGCCGTCGCTATCTACCTGGTTGCCTACCGTTACTACAGCCTGTTCATCGCCAATAAAGTGATGCAGCTCGACCCCAATCGAGCCACACCGGCTGTGCTCAACAACGATGGTCTGGACTACGTACCGACCAACAAACACGTGCTCTTCGGTCACCACTTCGCGGCCATCGCCGGCGCGGGTCCGCTGGTCGGTCCGGTGTTGGCGGCGCAAATGGGCTACCTGCCCGGCACGCTGTGGCTGATCGCCGGCGTGGTGCTGGCTGGCGCCGTGCAGGACTTCATGGTCCTGTTCATGTCCACCCGCCGCAATGGCCGCTCCCTGGGCGACATGGTCCGTGAAGAAATGGGCCGCATTCCCGGAACCATCGCGCTGTTCGGCTGCTTCCTGATCATGATCATCATCCTCGCGGTGCTGGCGCTGATCGTGGTCAAGGCTCTGGCGGACAGCCCGTGGGGCATGTTCACGGTCATGGCGACCATCCCGATCGCGATGTTCATGGGCATCTACATGCGCTACATCCGTCCGGGCCGCATCGGTGAAATCTCGGTGATCGGCGTGGTGCTGTTGCTGGGTTCGATCTGGCTGGGCGGGCAGATTGCCGCCGATCCGGCGTGGGCCAAGGTCTTTACCTTCACCGGTATCCAGATCACCTGGATGCTGATTGGCTACGGCTTCGTCGCAGCCGTTCTGCCGGTGTGGCTGATCCTGGCGCCACGGGATTATCTGTCGACCTTCCTCAAGATCGGCACCATCGTCGCCCTGGCCATCGGCATCCTGGTGACCATGCCCGAGCTGAAAATGCCGGCGCTGACCCAGTTCATCGACGGCACCGGGCCGGTGTGGAAGGGCGGGCTGTTCCCGTTCCTGTTCATCACCATCGCCTGTGGCGCGGTGTCCGGTTTCCACGCGCTGATCGCTTCGGGCACCACGCCGAAGCTGCTCGCCAGTGAAGGTCATGCCCGTTACATCGGTTACGGCGGCATGCTGATGGAATCCTTCGTCGCCATCATGGCCATGGTCGCCGCCTCGGTGATCGATCCAGGCGTGTATTTCGCCATGAACAGCCCGGCCGCCGTGGTCGGTGCCGATGCCGTGAGCGTCGCGCAAACCGTCAGCAGCTGGGGCTTCGCCATCACCCCGGACGCCCTGCAAGCGGTTGCCAGGGACATCGGTGAGACCACCATCCTGGCCCGTGCCGGTGGTGCGCCGACCCTGGCGGTCGGCATCGCGCAGATCCTGCACCACGTCCTGCCGGGTGAAAACACCATGGCGTTCTGGTACCACTTCGCGATCCTGTTCGAAGCCCTGTTCATCCTGACGGCGGTCGACGCCGGTACCCGTGCCGGGCGGTTCATGCTGCAGGACCTGCTCGGTTCCTTCGTGCCGGCGCTGCGCCGTACCGACTCCTGGACCGCCAACCTGATCGCGACCGCCGGGTGCGTGGCGATGTGGGGTTACCTGCTGTACCAGGGCGTGATCGATCCGCTGGGTGGCATCAATACCCTGTGGCCGCTGTTCGGTATTTCCAACCAGATGCTGGCCGGTATCGCGCTGATGCTTGGCACCGTCGTGCTGATCAAGATGAAACGCCAGCGCTACGTCTGGGTCACGCTGTTGCCTGCGGTGTGGTTGCTGATCTGCACCACCACGGCCGGTTTCATCAAGCTGTTCGACGCCAACCCGGCGATCGGCTTCCTGTCACTGGCGAAAAAATACAGCGATGCGCTGGCCAAAGGTCAGGTGCTGGCTCCGGCCAAGAACATTGACCAGATGCAGCATGTGATTTTCAACGCCTACACCAACGCCACACTGACCGCGCTGTTCCTGTTCGTGGTGTTCAGCATCCTGTTCTTTGCGCTCAAGGTCGGTGTCGCGGCCTGGGGTACAAAAGAGCGTACGGACAAAGAAGCGCCATTCCAGGCCCTGCCGGAGGCGTAAACGAGGATTGCACCATGTTCAATGACCTGAGTCGCCTTGGTAAATACCTCGGTCAGGCCGCACGCCTGATGGTCGGCATGCCCGACTACGAAAACTACGTCGAGCACATGCAAAACAAACACCCGGACCAACCGGTGATGGACTACGAGGCGTTCTTCCGCGAACGCCAGGAAGCCCGTTACGGCAGCAAGGCTGGACCGAAGTGTTGTTGAGCGAATGAAAAACCGGCCGGTCAGGCCGGTTGAACGAGAAGTTCAGCCTGACCAACAAGCCCTGCATGTTTGCGCGTGCAGGGCTTTTTTCGTTTCACTCGGCAGGCTGTGCCGGACGGGTTGCCTTTGAACTGATCCGCCTTTTTCCACCCCATCTGGTGCTTCCCGGCGCAATCGGCTTGCCGCTACAGTCAAGCGCGCAACGTCAGGGGAGATCAGTTCATGTACAGCTCGCTGGCAATACCGGGCAGCGCCCGGCAGTTTCATGATCGGATCTATGCCGGCGAGATCATTCGCGTGACTGAGTTGTCAGCCATGTCAGCGCTGGTGGCATTGACCCGAGCGTTGCTGGAAGATGCGCTGCATCCCTGGGCGCCGCAGGAGATCCATCGTTATCTGAGCCACCGCGAGCAGACGCTACGTTTTGCCCAATGTCAGAGCGCTTTCGCCGGCGCGACCGAGATCCGCCAGAGTTGGCAGGCCGTGCTGGAAAGCCTGGGGATGGCCGCCGATGCCCTGGCCTGTGACCGTTTGCACCTGCGTTTTCAGCCCCACCGAGAACCCCGGCAATCGACGCCGCGCGCCCGAACCACGGCTACCATCGCCTTTCACCGCGATACCTGGGGCTCCAATCTCTATGCGCAAACCAACTGGTGGGCGCCGATCTATCCGATCACGGCGGGTCGGACTTTTGCCTTGTATCCGCACCTGTGGCAGCGAGCGCTGCGCAATTCCAGCGCCGATTTCGATATGCGGGCGATCCTTGAGCGCTCCCATCGCGACGGTCGTAATGCAGTGGATGCCGACGAGGCCATCCCGCATCTGCTGGAAGCCATTGACCCGCAGCAGGGGATTGCCGTTGAACTCGCACCGGGGAGCCTGATTGCTTTTTCCGGGGCGCATGCCCATGCCGGCGTGGGTAACTGCACCGGATTGACGCGCATTTCGTTTGAAACCCGCTCCCTGCTGATCGACGACGTACGGGCCGGGGTGGGCGCGCCCAACGTTGACGGTCACGCGCCGTGGCGCACGCCAGGGCTGTTTCGCCGAATGAGCGATCGTAAACGCCTGGACGAAATCCTCGGTTGCGGGTTCATCGAACCCTGTTCACTGGCAGAAATCCGCTAGTTTTGGATAGCCGTTTGTCGGGCGTATCGGTATGCTCCCCCGCACTGTCCGAATGCCAAAGATAAACAACCACAGTGATGCCATGAGCCAATCAGAATCGCGTGCGAATGTTTTAGCGCTGTACCCGGAAGACACTCGGGAGGCGGCGGCTTTGCTCAAGCAGGCCGTGCCCCTGATGGTCCGCCACAACATTCCGCCCAATCCTGTGCATTACGCACTCTGGTACACCTACAGCAAGGGCCAGGACCCGGAGCTCAATCGCCACCTGGACCGGGTGCTCAGAGACTTCGACTACTTTCCGCCGGAATCCGCCACCAAGCTGTTTCGCGAGTACATCATCCGTGACGAACTGGAGGATGTCCGCGCCGAGCAGCAGCAGGTCATCAGCCTGGTCGATGGCATGGAGCGGGACGTCTCGCGCAGCGTAAAGGGCAATCTGACGTTTCAGAACCGTCTTGGCCAGTGCATGGAGATGCTCGAAGAACCGGTCGACGCGCGCCTGCCGGACATCTTGAGCGAATTGCAGCAGAGCACCCGGCTGATGCAGAGCCAGCAGGAACACTTCCTCGCCCAGTTGCAGTCGGCGCAAAGCGAAATCAAAAGCCTGCGCGACAAACTGGAGCGTGCGCAACGGGCCGCGACAATGGATGGCCTGACCGAACTGCTCAACCGTTCGGCCTTCACACGCTTGCTCGAACAGGCACTGGGCAATGCTTCCCGGGGCGTGGCCCTGGTCATGCTGGATATCGACCATTTCAAGCAATTCAACGATCTGTACGGCCATCCGCTGGGCGACCGGGTGCTTCAGCACGTGGGCCAGGTACTGCGCGGTGCGCTTCCAGCCAACGGGTTTGCCGCCCGCTATGGCGGTGAGGAATTCTGCGTGGTGCTCGAACAATGCGCCGATCTCACCGCGGCCAAGGCCTACGCCGAGCAGCTGAGGCTGAAAGTCCAGGCATTGCGGATCAAGGCGCGCGGCACCGACACCGTGCTCGATACCATTACCGCGTCCTTCGGGGTCGCCTTCGCTGAGCCCGGTGACACCCTGGAAAGCCTGCTGACCCGCGCCGATGACGGGCTGTACCAGGCCAAGCGCAATGGGCGCAACCAGGTGCAAGCCATGGAAAAGAACCGGCATTCGAGCAGTGAACCCCTGAATGCCGGGTCATGATTGACGCTTACTGGCCGTCCACGCTACGCGGAACGCCCAGGGGATTGCTCTCGCGCAGGGCCTCGGGCAACAGCGCATCGGGAAAGCCCTGATACGACACCGGGCGCAAGAAGCGCTCGATTGACGTCATGCCCACCGAGGTGAAGCGGCTGTCCGAGGACGCCGGGAACGGTCCGCCATGGATGGTGGCGAAGGACACCTCCTGCGGATGGGCAAAGGCATTGACCACAATCCGCCCGGTGCGCCGCTCCAGTACCGGCAACAAACGTTGCGCCAGTCCCAGATCTCCCGCTTCAAGGTGCATGGCCGCGCTGAGCTGACCGCGAAGCGTCCGTGCGACCGCCAGCATTTCTGCCTCATCCCTGACCTTGACCAGCAGCGCCGCCGGCCCGAACACTTCGTGGGCCAGTGCGGTCTCGCTGAGGAAACGCTGGCCGTCGACTTCCAGCAACGCGGATTGACCGTCCAGGTCGCCATGGGCGGCCAGGCCTGCGGCCACCTGCGTGGCGCCGACATTTTGCAGGTGATCCAGACCGCTGACGTAGGCGGCGTGAATCCCCGGCGTCAGCATCGGACGTGCTGCCGCCTCGGTGACGCGCTTGATCATGGCGGCGCGCAAGGCGGTAAAGCCTGGCCCTTCGATGGCGATCAGGATGGCCGGTTTGAGGCAGGCCTGGCCGACATTGACCAACATGCGTTCGGCAAAACCGTCACCGATTGAAGCACCCCGTTCGGCCAGCGCCAGGGGCAGGATGAAGGTGGGGTTGACGCTGGTCATCTCGGTAAACACCGGAATCGGTTCCGGGCGCAGTTGCGCACGCCGATAGAGCGCCATGCCACCCTGTTCAGAACCGGTGAAGGTCACGGCCTTGATCAACGGATGGTCGACCAGGGCTTCGCCAATTGCGTTGCCGCTGCCGCGCACCATCGAGAACACCCCTTCAGGCAAACCACTGTCCTGCACCGCCTGGCGAATGGCCCGGGCCTGAATTTCCGAGGCGCCTGGATGGGCGTTATGGGCCTTGAGCACCACCGTTGCGCCCGCCGCCAGGGCCGAGGCGGTGTCGCCGCCGGCCACTGAATAACTGATGGGGAAGTTGCTCGCGCCGAAGATCGCCACCGGGCCGATGGCGATTTTCTGCAAGCGATGATCCATGCGGGGGCGTGGCTGACGCTCAGGCTGTGCCGGATCGATGGCCAGTTGCAGGAAACGTCCTTTGCGCACGACATCGGCGAACTGGCGGAACTGGGTGGCGGCCTTTGCGGCTTCACCCTGCAGTTGCGCCTCGGGCAGGCCGGTTTCCAGCGATGCCCGTGCCGCCAGCGCTGTGCTGGCCGCGTCGAGATTGTCGGCGATGCGTTCCAGGAAGGCCGAACGCTCGGCGAGCGAAGTATGGCTGTAGGCGTCAAACGCCTCGTCGGCCAGGATTGCGGCCTGGTCCACTTGCGCGACGCCGCCCAGGGCGAAATCCGGCTCGATGAACTGGTTGGTCGCGGGGTTGAGCGCCTTCAGGGTCCCTTCGGTGGCAGGGATTTCATGGGCGCCGATCAGCAGGTTTCCGGTCAGTTTCATGGTGTGCGCCTCACTGCGCCAGAGTGGCGATGAGTTCATCTGTCGTGACAATCGCGTGGGCGAAAGTCGGGCCGTTCAGTTCGTGGGCGGCGTGCATCATTTCCGGCTTGAATGCCGCGGTGGCATCTCGCACCAGGGTGACGTGGTAGCCGAGTTCCTGGGCGTACCGGGCGGTGGCCTCGATGCAGGTATTGGCCAGCAAACCGACGATGATCACGTGGGTGATGCCCCGTTGCTTGAGGCGAAAATCCAGGTCGGTGTTGGCAAAACCGCTCGAGCCCCAGTGCTCGGAAACCACGACGTCACCGGCTTTCGGCGCGAAATCCGGGTGCCATTCCCCGCCCCATTCGCCCCGTGCGAAGTGGTGCATGTGCTGGATCTTGCATTGGGAGGGGCTTGGGTGATCCCAGTTTTCGTAGTCGCCTTTTTCCCAGCGACGGTGCGGTACGATAACCACCGGAATGTCGAGGTCACGGACCGTGCGATCGAGGGCGCGCAGGTTATCGAGCAGGCCGACTTGCTCGGCGATCGGCTTGATCAGCGGGAAGACTTTGCCGCCCTCGGACAGAAAGTCGTTGTAAGGATCGACCAGCAGGTAAGCGGTGCGATCAAGGGGGTAGGCAGTGTTCGACATGACGGATTTTCCTCGCATGCAGGTGGATCTGTGCCTTGGGCTTGCTGTGGCACGGTGTAGATATGATAATCATAGTAAGTATGAAAGAGGCAAGACCGTATGGCGGTTAAACAGAATAGTCCTGAAACCTTGTGCCCGATTTCACGGGCCGAGTCAGTCGTCGGAGATCGCTGGACCGTGCTGGTATTGCGCGAATTGTTCATGCGCAGCCATCGGTTCGACGAGATCCAGGCGCAGACCGGAGGCACCCCGCAGATGGTCGCGGCACGCCTGAAAAGCCTGGAGACCGACGGGCTGATCGAGCGTCGGGCCTACAGTGAGCGACCGCTGCGCCACGAGTACCACCTCACGGAAAAAGGCCAGGCCTTTTACCCGGTGATTCTCGCCCTGCGTGCCTGGGGCGAAACCTGGTGCAAGTCAGAAGGGGAGACGTTAGCCGTGCGTTATACCCACCAGACCTGCGGTCATCCGGCCGGGCTGGGGCCGCTGTGTGAGCATTGCGGCGAGCTGTTGCGCCGCGAAGAACTGATCAGCGAGCCGAGTGCCGCCTATGCCCTGGAGCGACAGGCGCGGCGTGATGCGTTCAAGGGCCATCGCGCAACGCCCGAAGCCGTGGGCGACAAAGCCGGATAAACACCGGCGCTGCTGATGACTATCGCTTCTGGCAATAGTGAACATCATTGATCTCAAGTTCTGTTGTTGGCAGTAAACAAGGAAAATCCCGCGCATCCAACATGCTTTCCAAGGAACTTGCGCGATGAAAATGTTGACCCGGCAGGCGCTTGTCGCATCCTTGCTGTTGTCGGGCTGTGCTTCAGCCCCGAACGACCCGACGTTGACCTTGCAGACCCGCAAAGCACCCGCCGACTACGCCCATTGCGTGCTGCCGAAACTGCAGGATGGCTCGCTGAAAACCACCGTGACCGAGACCCAGCGCAGCTACCGGATTGTCGTGTCCAGCAAGGTCGCGGCGGACGATGTGCTCGAGGCCTACAAGGACAAGGCTTCCAATGGTGGCAAAGTGTTTTTGTACGAGCGTGCGTTGTTGGCGTCGACCTTCGGGCCTTCGCGGCTCGAGCGCGCCGCGCAGGAATGCCTTTGAGTGACATCCCGGTTGTTCGGTTTCCATGACCTCGGCGCGCTCTGCCCGGCGCGTCTGAGCGCAATGATCGGCCAGACTTTTCAGGCCGGTTTTTCTTGCTGAGCAGTTGTTCATTTAGGTTGCATCAGCCCCTCGCGCCTCGATATAGTGGCCAAATAATATCAATTATAAATCACTTGCCAGCAGGGCTGCTGCACTCTCATTTTTGCGCGGGCTGTGCTGGCTGACGTATCGCTCCTTCGAGAATGCTCAATGCCTAATCGCTCACTGCACTTCAAGCTGTTCTGGACGGCGCTGACCGGAACCGTCGTCGTCATGGCGCTGCTCCTGGGTTCCATTGCCTATATCGCCTATGGGTCATCCATCAAGGAAACCTTTGCCCTGGTCGACACCATCGTCAAGGCCAATGCCAAGGAAGTGGAAGTCGAACTCGGCGCCGGTTTTACCGTGGCCGAATCCCTGGCCAGTGTCGCCACCGCGATGCAGCAACAGCAGGTCGACCGCAAGACGGCCGATGCCATGACCCGCCAATTGTTCGAGGCCAATCCGAACTTGCTGGGGCTTGGGCAGTACTGGGAAGCGAACGCATTCGACGGCAAGGACAGCGACTACGCCAACCAGCCGAATCACGATGCCAGTGGTCGCTACCTGACGTACTGGAACCGTGCCGGTGGCGCGCTCAAGTCCGAGGTGTTGACCGGTTACACCCCGGAAAACGCCGACAACCAGTATTACTACCGACCGCTGCATACCCGCCAGCCGTGGGCTTCCGAACCGTTCGCCTACAGCACTGGCAGTGGCCAGTCGGTGATGATGGTGTCGATCATGGTGCCGCTGTTGCAGGGCGGCAAAGCCCTGGGGGTGGCGGGGGTCGATATCCCGCTGGAAAGAATCAACCACCAGCTCTCGACCATCGATGCATTCAAAGGCTACGGCGCGCTGGTTTCCAGCGACGGCCTGTACGCCAGCCACCCCGATGCCAGGCGCTTGAGCAAACCGGCGGATGAATTGCCGGCCGCAGCCAGGGACGCCATCAAGGCGGGCCAACCCTACAGCTTCCAGCGCGATGGCTGGGGCTATGTGCTGCAACCGGTGCACATCGGCAAGGCGCCGAACAATTGGGCGCTGATGGTGGCGTACCCGCTCGCCGAAGCCATGGCCGGGATCAATCATTTCCTCTACACCGCCGTGGTCATCGGTCTGGTGGCGCTGCTGGTCCTGGCTATCGTGCTGTGGCATTTGCTGGCGTGGCAGATTCGTCCGTTGTCGGGTTTGACCGTCGGAATCCAGGCCTGGGAAGGCGAGCTGGGTCTGCGTTTCGAACAGCGCAGCGGCGACGAAACCGGCAAACTGGCCGGCGCATTCAACCAGTTCATCCAGCGCCTGGGGGATCTGGTGGGGTCGATTCGCCATAGCAGCACCACGCTGATGCAGATCTCCAATCACCTGGGCGATACCACCCAGGCCGTCGCCGAGCGGGCGACTTCCCAGCACACGGCGACCGAGGAAATGGCCAGCGGTGTCACGGCGCTGGCGCATTCGGTGACCGAGATGTCCCAGCAAGCCGAGGACGTGGAGCAACTGGCGCGCAACACCGAGGTATTGACCAAGCATATTTCCGGGGACATGAGCCAGACCCTGGCCGGCATCACCCACATCGACCAGACCATGGACGTGGTGGCCGGCGCGGTGGGTGATCTGGAAAAACGCTCGCAACAGATCGCCGGGATCATCGCGGTGATCCGCAGCATTGCCGATCAGACCAACCTGTTGGCACTGAACGCGGCGATCGAAGCGGCGCGGGCAGGGGAGCAGGGACGTGGCTTTGCCGTGGTGGCCGACGAAGTGCGGCAACTGGCGGAACGGACCAGCCGTTCGACCGGTGAAATCGGCGAGATGATCGGTGCCATCGGTTCGGACGTGCGCAACACCGTGGCCAACGTCCAGCAGGTCGGCGAGGCCGTGCGTCAAGGCGTCACGCAATTGACGACCTCGGCCCAGGGGGTCGATCAGATCCGCCAGCACGCCCAGGACATTCTGACGCGCATCAGCGAAGTGGCGCGTCAGACTCAAAGCCAGGCCGCCACCGGCGAGCAGCTGTCCGTTGCCATCCAGGGCGTCAGCCGCATCTCCGAGCAGAACGATCATGCGATTCGCAGCTTGCTTGAACAGTCAGTGCAATTGCGCGATCAGGCCGGCTCCCTGAGTCAGCAACTGACGCAATTCAGGGATTGAAATACGGGGTTCGCTCCCAGCGGACCCTAACCATTCACCGGCAACTCCACCCGTGCCAGCAATCCTCCACCCTCGCGATTGCTCAACGACAGTTCCCCGCCCTGTTCGCGAACGATCGCTCGTGCAGCCGAGAGCCCCAGGCCAACCCCGCCGGTGTCTCGGTTGCGCGAGGTTTCGAGGCGGAAGAACGGATCGAATACCCGTTGCAAGGCCGCGTCGGGGATACCCGGGCCTCTGTCGCTGACGTCGATGCACACCGAATCGTCGTCCCGGCCCAGTGTGGCGCGCGGGCGCTGCCCGTACTTCACGGCGTTTTCCAGCAGGTTGACGATCACGCGCTTGATCCCTAGCGGCCGGCCGACATACACCAGGTGCGCCGGGCCGCTGAAACCGATGGCGATGCCCTGGTCGCGGTAGTCGTCGATGATGGTTTGCAGCAGCTCCGACAGATCGAACGCGGTGGATTGCTCCAGGTGAGTGTCATCGCGGAAAAACGCCAGGGCGGCGTTGATCATCGACTGCATCTCTTCGACATCGCGAATCAGTTTGCGTTGATGGTCCAGATCTTCCATGAATTCGCTGCGCAGGCGCATCCGGGTCAGCGGGGCGCGCAAGTCATGGGAGATGGCCGCGAGCATGTGCGTGCGTTCGCCGATGAAATGCTGGATCTGCGCCTGCATGGTGTTGAACGCGATGATGGCCTGGCGTATCTCGTGGGGGCCTTCGATGTTGATCGGCGGTGCGCTCAGGTCGCCGCCAAAGCGCCTCGCGGCGCTGGCGAAGCGCTGGAGTGGATTGGCCAGTTGGCGCGTGGCAATCCAGGCGACCAGCAAGGTGGCGACCAGCCCCAAAGCGATGATCACCGCAATCCGCGTACCGGTGTTCAGGCCCCAGCTGCGTTCGGGGGGCGTGAACGACAGCCAGCTGCCATCGCCCAGATGCACCAGTGCGACATAACGCGCCTGCGAACTGTCCTTCGGCCAGTCATCGGGGTGGAACACTTCCATCCCTCGGTCATCACCGAGCAATTGCTGCAGCACCGGCACCTTGCCGGCTTCGACCTGCGCGCCTCGGGCAGGCAGATCGAAGGAATCGCGGTTCGCGCTCCACGAGACATCCAGCATCGGGTTGCTCGCCGCGTTCGCCAACTGTGGGCGCAGCGGCGCCGGTGCCGCCTCGATCACTCGCGTGGTCGCGGCAATCTGTTCCAGCAGACCGGTCCGTTCGATCGGCGGACGCGCCCAGGTGCCCGCGACCTGGACGAACAGGGCATTGAGGGTTAGCGAAGCCAGCATTGCGGCGACTATGGTCAGGGCAATCCGGCGCCTGAGGGTGTCGCGGTGCAAGATCCGGAAGATCATGAGCGGTTGACCTTGGCCGTGAACATATAACCCCCATTGCGTACGGTGCGGATCAGATCCGGGCGCTTGCTGTCCGGTTCGATCTTGCGTCGCAGCCGGCTGACCTGCACATCGATGCTGCGGTCGAAGGCCTCATGGCCCTGGCCGTGCGTCAGGTCGATCAGTTGCTCGCGGGTGAGGATGCGCTGCGGGTGCTCGAGGAACACCACCAGCAAGTCGAATTCACCGCCGGACAGCGGAATCATCACGTCTTCGGGCGAGCGCAGCTCGCGACAGGTGATGTCCAGGTGCCAACCGGCGAAGGCAATCACCGGCCTCGATGGTTCGACACTGTGGCTTTTCTGTTCGCCTGTGCGACGTTGCAGGGCGCGTATGCGAGCCAGCAATTCCTGGGGCGCGAAAGGCTTGGTCAGGTAGTCGTCGGCACCCAGTTCCAGGCCGACGATGCGATCGCTCAGCTCGGCCATGGCCGTCAGCATGATGATCGGGATGCCCATCTGTGCCCGCACTTTCTGGCACAGGCTCAGGCCACCCTCACCGGGCAGCATCAGGTCGAGGATGATGGTGTCCGGTCGCCCGTGCGCGATCGCCGCCCACATGGCCTGGCCATCCGCGGCGACGTCCACCTCATAGCCATGCTGAACGAAGAATTTCTTCAGCAAGGACAGAATTTCCGCATCGTCGTCGACGATCAGCAGTTTGCTCACGTTCACAGGATCCATGGGCCAAAAAAAGAAGGCATCTAAAACCATTTCGATGCCGGGGTCATTTATTTCAATCGAGCAATATTTCTTCCCGCCGGACATCAATCGGACATCGTCGGGCAAAAACCCTCGGGCACCCTGCGAGCATTCCATTCCAGAGGGGGGCTTCCATGAAGGTTACGAACAGCAGCTATAGCGCCGAGGGCGACGACGCCACGCGTTCCCTGATCCTCACCCAGCGCACCACCGCACCGGGACACGATACGTCGATCCTTTTCCAGCAGACGTGCCTGGAACTGGCAAGCGATCAGAGCCAGATCGTCATGCGCCGCTACTTCGAGCGTTACAGCCCGACCAGTGACCACTGGGTGGAGTACATCCACAGCGTTTCGACTGCCGAATTCATCCACTGGATCATGACCCAGGGCCGGCTGCGCATCGAGTGCTCGGAAAATACCCCGCAAACCCACGTCCACGCCTGAACGGCGCGGACCATCAAGCCGTACAAGGAATATCGCATTGATGAAAAGCAAGCACTCGCTGCCGTTGTTGCTGGCCGCCACCCTGGGCCTGTCGGCCTGCAGCAGCAAAAAAGTCGAACCCGAGATGTATTCGGGGTTTTTGAACGACTACAGCGTGCTGACGGAGCACCAGTCGCCCTCGGGGCAGACTGTCCTCAGCTGGGTCAGCCCCGCCTTGGCGAAAGGCCGGTACACCCAGGTCTACCTGGCGCCGAGCCAGTTTTACCCACGGTCGCAACCGACCGAACGGATCCCGCAAAGTACCCTCTCCGAGGTGACCCGATACTACGATGCCGCCCTCAGGCACGAACTGGAAAAGGTGGTACCCGTGGTCTCGCAACCGGGCCCGAATACGCTGGTGGTGAAGCCTGCCATCACCCAGGTCGCCAGCAGCACGCAGGGCTTGCGGTTTTATGAATGGCTACCGGTCACCCTGGTCGCGGCCGGGGTGAGCACCGCCACCGGCATCCGCGATCAGGACAGCCAGATCGCCACTGAAGTGTCATTCGAGGATGGTGTGACCGGGTTTGTCGTGGCTGAGGTGGTCCGCAAGGGCACAGGCGTGCCACTGGACGACGACAAGCAGGTCATGACCGCCGACAACCTCAAGGCCGTACTCGATGGTTGGGCCAGCGACCTGCGTCAATCTTACGTAGCGGTTGGCCGGTAAACCCGGGCGGATGTCTGCTGTTGGCAGAGCGTTCGCCCCGTCACAGCCGTGCTGTTTGTCGGCCTGCAGCGGCCCCTGGCCAGGGCGCGCAGCGGCCAGATTCACGCGCGCGAGGGCGAGGCGAACCATGGTCGTGGTCGCCGGAATTTGAAATGCACGGCATTGCTCGACAGAATGCGTCCCGACCCGGCCACAGGTGCCGGACGTTTGTGCTGAAAAGGGGTTGCCGTTGAACGAACAGACATTGTCCATGCGCCTGGAACGCGTGGCCGCGCAGGTACCGGCCGGTGCGCGCCTGGCCGACATCGGCTCGGATCACGGCTACCTGCCGGTGGCGTTGATGCGCCGTGGCGTCATCACGGCGGCGGTGGCCGGCGAGGTGGCACTGACGCCGTTCTGTTCGGCCGAACGCACGGTGCGCGAGAGCGGCCTGGACCAACGGATCACCGTGCGCCTGGCCGATGGCCTGGCGGCGATCGAGCCCGGAGACCGGATCACGGCAATCAGTCTCTGCGGCATGGGCGGCGAGACGATCCGCGACATCCTCGACAGTGGCAAGGCGCGTCTGAATGGCCAGGAGCGCCTGATCCTGCAACCCAATGGCGGCGAGCAACCGTTGCGTGAATGGCTGATGAACCATGATTACCGCATCCTGTACGAGGAAGTGCTGCGGGAAAACCGCTTCGACTACGAAATCATCGTCGCCGAGCGCGACGGGCCGGTGATGTATAGCGCCGAGGAGTTGTACTTTGGCCCGCTGCAGATGCAGGCCCGCAGCCCGGCGTTCCTGCTCAAGTGGCAGCGCCTGCTGCGTCTCAAGCACAAGACCCTGGAACACGTCGCCCGGGCGCGCCAGTCGGTCCCCGAGGAAAAGGTGCGGGACATCGCCCGGCAGGCCCGGTGGATCAGCGAATTGCTCAATGGAACGCAGTGCCTGACGTGATTGGGCACCCCATCGGCTTCACCGGTCGGGTGCCCAATCAGGCAGGTTTTTCTAGCGTTTGATCAGGGAAATCTTCGTTCCTTCGATGCTGACCCCGGCCATTAAACCTTGCTGGTTGAAGATGAACGCATAGGCATCGTCTTTCAGCGTCGAGCTGGACAGGTTCTTCGCCGCCCCTTCGTCAACGACCACCACGGTCGGGCCTACACCGATTTCCCAGCCCTTGGTTTCAGTGACATATTTCAGGGCTTTGTCGGTCATCAGAAAAACCGCATAGCCATAGGATTGTGCGCCCGCCTGTAGTCCCCACGAGCCGCCGACGGAGTTGTAGTAATCCACGACTTTCGAGCCTTTCATTAACACGCCTTCGCCATAGCTGCCGCCGAACACCAGGCCTGCCTTGATGATTTTCGGGAAGACCAGCACTGCCTTGGCGTTGTGCGACATGGTTTCAGCTAACGGATGGGACTTGTACAGCGATTGCAAGGCTTGCCGGGAGTCGGCGTTGAGATCTTCGGCGGTGGCCGCTCCTGCAGTGTTCAGAAAACTCGCCGAGGCTAATGAGGCTGTCACCAGGACCATCGACAGGAAGAAACGCATAGATTGAGTCATTTCCTTACTCCGAAAAGGGAGCAATGGACGGGAGCAGCGGTCAGCCCCTGCCTCAGACAGGAACAGCACCCACTGAAAGTATCCGGCGCACCCTAAAGTTTGTGAATTGCAAGCGTCGCGGTTGAGCGTAGCAGGGGCCCAGGCCTTGACCAGTCGCGATGCCATCACTTGTTGTGACCACCGTACAGGGGCCGGGTTCGTCGTTAACCGGCACTTTCGTTCGATTGCGGGCTGAGCCTTCAACTATTTAAGGGGGGGGGGAGTGAAAAAAAGGCCATTGGAAGGGTGTAGAGCAACCACTTTTTAACAAAGTGTGAACAACTGCTGTGATTTATTAGGACGGCGGTTCGAGTTTCACTAACCCCCCGATTGACCCTGGCCAGTGAGTTCCTGATTGAAAGGCACAACTTCCCCGTCGCTGTCTGCGAAACGCTTGGTACTTCGAAGGATTGCGCGCTGCGCAGGCATCGCCACCGTGCTCTTGCTGGCGTGCGGCGGTTATTGGCTGTACACGCCGCCGTCGCCCTTTGTTCCGGTGTCAGGTCTGGAACCTTCCACTGTGTCGATGATTGCGCTGGGCGATCAAGGCAGCGCCAACATGCAGCAGTGGCGCGTAGGGCAAGCGATGGAAAAGGTCGCGGCCAGGGAAGGACGCCTGGACATGGTCGTGCTGCTGGGCGACAACTTCTACGGCAGGCCATTGACCAGTACCCGCGACCTGAGCTGGCAAACCCGATTCGAAAAGGTGTATTTGGGGCATTGGCTCAGTCACGTGCCGTTCTACGCGGTGCTGGGCAATCACGATTACCCGGTGTCGCAACCGTTTGAAATCGAATACGGCCAACAACACGTGGGTTCGGGTCGCTGGCAAATGCCAATGAACTTCTACACCAAGGATTTCGGCAGCGTCGATGGACGTCCGTTGGTGCGAATAGTGTTCCTCGACACTGCGGCGCCACGTGAAAGCCTGCAACAGCAAATCGACTGGATCGATCAGGCGTTCCAGGCACCCGGCCCGGCTCCGGTGTGGCGAATCGCAGCGTCCCATCATCCGGTGCGCAATCAGGGCGGTCATGGTGAAGAGTCGGATCTGGTCACCCGGCTCCTGCCTGTGTTGCAACGCAACAAGGTCGATATGCTCCTGTCGGGACATGATCACAATCAGCAACTGCTGCTGCGCGCCGGGGAACCCGCGTGGGTCATCTCCGGCGGTGGGGGCCAGACGCTCGACACCCTGAGTATCTCCCCGGCAGACAGTGCGTTCGCTGCCTCGCGGGCAGGCTTTGCCAAGCTCGACCTGAAAGCCGATCAGTTGCGGCTGGCGTATTACAACGATCAGGGTGAACTGGAGTCCGACTATCGCTGGGCCAGAAACTGCCCGTGGATGGCCAAGGGCTGTTTGCTTCCAGGCACCGATCAAAAAAATATCGCCCAGTCGGACCATTGACGGGCGGTTTCGCAGTGATGAAGGCCGGAGCGTCGCCGGCCAGATGTTTAAAAAGTGACATCAGGCCTGAGGGGGCTGTGTATCGCTGTGTATCCGAACCCGGTGTACGCAGACTGGCTTACAAATGCCCCTCGATCCTGATACATCCGGGATACACGGTTGCCGTCAAATAGCCCTGCCTTAGCGAGAAAGCAGAACGCTCTCGCACAACGGCTTATCGCCCTGGTGGCAATGACCCAAG
The DNA here is from genome assembly GCF_008801475.1 of Pseudomonas moorei. Classification (GTDB taxonomy): domain Bacteria; phylum Pseudomonadota; class Gammaproteobacteria; order Pseudomonadales; family Pseudomonadaceae; genus Aquipseudomonas; species Aquipseudomonas moorei. The sequence goes on from NZ_VZPP01000008.1 coordinate 139,802, forward strand.
CGGCTTGGCCGCACACCGTACCCGGAGAATCACCATGTCCCGTATGTCGAACAAATCCCGTATTGGCCTGATCGCTGTTGCACTGGCCGGCAGCCTGAACCTCGCATCGTCCGCCTTTGCCGCTGAAGCGTTGCCGCAAGGCTACCAAGTCGCTGCAGCGCAAAAGAGCGGCGAAGGCAAGTGTGGCGAAGGTAAATGTGGTGCCAGCGAAACCGGCGCCAAAGTGACCAAGGCCGGTGAAGGCAAATGCGGTGAAGGCAAGTGCGGTGACGCCTCCTTCGCGCGCACCGACACCGATCACGACGGCCGCGTGTCGCTCAAGGAACTACTGGCCGTTGCGCCGAACGGTGGTGAAGAGTTCAAGGCGATGGACACCAACCACGACGGATACCTTTCCGAGGCCGAGGTCTACAAGTACCGTACAAACCAGTACGTCTCCAATGGCAAGAAGGTGCCGACCGAACTGTTCACCAAAATGAGCCAGGCCCGGGACTGATTTCATCGCGCCGTTTCAACCTCCCCGGGGTCGCCCCGAGGGAGGTTTTCTGGTTTGCAGGTAGGGGCTTTTGCAGGGGCTGGGTTGTCGGATCGCCGCATTGCAGCGAAGGCGATCTTGTCAGTGGCGCAAGGCTCACAGACCCGATCGCCTGCTAGGGAGATTTTTTCAGGCGGTAGGCCAGCGCGGGTCGGGTCATCCCCAGCAAGCGTGCCGCCTCCGAGACGTTTTGCTGGCTGCGTTCCATGGCCGCCTGAATCAACGCATCTTCCACGCCATCCAGGCCAATACCGCTATCGATGATGGTGTCGATCCAGTCCTGGCCACTGGCGAGCGTCGATTTGACCAGGCGTCCATCGCTGGCCAGGCCAATGCTTTCAGCCAGTTGCGGTGAATGCGGGAAGAGGGCGTCGACGGTGATGCTCTGGTTCTCATCGGTGATGATCACGCCGCGCTCCATCAGGTTTTCCAGCTCGCGGATATTGCCGGGCCAGTCGTAGTGCAGGCACACCTGCAGCGCCCGGTCCGACAGGCCCAGGGTTTTTTTCTTGTAGCTGGCGTGCAGTTTTTCCAGGAAGTGTTCGATCAGCAGCGGGATGTCTTCGCGGCGTTCGCGCAAGGCCGGAATGCGCACCGGAAACACATTCAGACGGTAGAACAGGTCCGCCCGGAAACGCCCTTGCTTGACCGCGTTTTCCAGGTCTTCGTGGGTCGCGGTGATGACCCGCACGTCGACCTTGCGGGTCTGCGAGTCGCCGACTCGCTCCAGTTCCTCTTCCTGCAAGACCCGCAGCAGCGTGGCTTGCGCGCGCGGGGTCAACTCGACGATTTCATCGAGGAACAACGAACCGCCATTGGCCCGCTCGAAACGGCCCATGCGCGATTGCTGGGCACCGGTGTAGGCGCCTTTTTCCACGCCGAACAGCTCCGCTTCGATCAGGTCTGGCGGGATGGCAGCGCAGTTCAGCGCGACAAAGGGCCCGCCGGCTCGTTCGCTGCGCAGGTGCAGGCTCCGGGCGATCACTTCCTTGCCCACGCCGGTCTCACCCAGCAGCAATACCGAGGCCTTGCCCAAGGCAACCTTGTCGATCAGTGCACAGGTTCTGCGGTACACCGCCGACTGGCCGATGCCGTAGAACTTGCCGGCCTCGATCTGCAAGCGCTGGCGCATATTGGCCACTTGCACCTGAAGCGCTTGCAGTTCATCGATGATCGGGTCGCTCTGGAAGTAGCGCATGACCTCTTCGGCGTCGTCCCACTGTTCGGCGGGCTTGCCGATGATCCGGCAGTGCGCGTCGCCGCAACCGCGGCAACTGACCTCCTTGTAGATGATCTGCCGACCGAGGAAAAACGAGCTGTAGCTGATGGCATAACCGAGCAGCATCCAGCACACCGGCTGATCGGAATGCAGGTTTTCGGTCTGGCAGTTTTCCACTTCGAAGGAGTCCTGCCATTCGATATCGGCGTAGAACTGGCCGTTCTCCAGATCGATGTCGATGGTCTGCGGGCGCACGTTGACCATGCCCTTGAGCGAGTGCAGTTGCGGGCCGGTGAAGAACATTTCCACATCACTGCCCTGGGGCCGCAACTTGCGCGCCAGTTCAGCGTCCTTGAGCCCGGACTGATAGCCTAGGCGCATGAAAAATCCCTTGGCGCGCTCGACGCCGAGCATCTCGATCAACTCGCGTCTGCACGACGCCATCATCGACACCTGGATCAACAACATGCGTTGTTCGTCCAGCCAGATTTTCCCTTCGCTTCCGAGAAATCGAACCTGGTCGCTCAGATCCTTGAGCGACGGCGGGTGCTGGGAAGCCTTGTACGTGGTGATCATTCAGTGCGCCCCTGATTTGTAGTTATTGGGGTGGTGATGCGTTCCGCTCAGGCTATTGGCGGATTGTTCCAGGCATCGTAGCGACCGTGGTTTTTCAGGCAAGGCAAGGTCGTTTTTTCTTTTTCTAAGCGGCCTGAAAGCGGACCAAAAGTCAATCGCCGGATGATTGCTCATTTGCTCGAAGGGGGCGGGGACGATTGATCAAATGATCAATTTGCCGCTGCCGAAGTCTTGCCCGGCAGCCGGTCTTGAACGCTGTTCGTTGGTGGAGGGTTGCTGATAACTATCTGTTTTTAAACAAATAAAAAATCAATTTCGAGCGTTTTTTCGTCGCTGGCACCCTTGTTGCTCCGTACCCCGACCATAACAAGGGAGTACCCGAGCATGAGCCAACCTGGCAGTACCTTCGATCAGATGCCGCGTTACATCCGTGTACGCAGCGAGCCTGACGCCACCTTCGTCGAATTCGACTTCGCCATCGGTTTTCCGGACCTGTTCGTCGAGTTGGTGCTGCCGCGTCAGGCGTTCCGGCAGTTTTGCGAAAACAACCGGGTGCAGCACATGGACGCGCAGATGTCCGAGGCCCTCGACGCCGATGCGCAGAAGTGGCGCTACGGCGAAACCCGCGACGCTGAGCCGGTCGCCGACCATCCAACACAACAAAAACCACAGGAGTCCACTCCATGAGTGTCGAGATCAAGACGACGACCGTCGAGACGATCCGCAACACCTTCAGCCACACCCGTCGCCGCTTTGGCGACAAGGTGGCCAGCCGGTATCAGGAAGCCAGTTTCGACCTGGAGTCGGCGACCAATTTTCATTACCGGCCGCTGTGGCAGCCGGACAAGTTGCTCAACGACGCCACCCGCACGGCAGTGGTCATGGCCGACTGGTACGCCGTCAGCGACCCGCGCCAGTACTACTACGGCGCCTACGTCCAGGCCCGGGCCAAGATGCAGGAAAACGCCGAGCACGATTACGCGTTCTGCGAAAAGCGCGACATGCTCGCCGGCCTGTCCAGCACCCATGTCGAGCTGATCAGCAAGCTGTTGTTGCCGCTGCGCCACGCCGAGATGGGCGCCAACATGAACAACAGCAACATCGCCGCCGATGGCTTTGGTACCAGTGTGACGCAGATGCACATGTTCCAGGCCATGGACCGCCTGGGCATCGCCCAGTACCTGTCGCGCATCGGCCTGATGCTCGACGATGGCGATGTCCTGCTGCTGGCCCAGGCCAAGCAGCAATGGCTGAACGACCCGGCATGGCAGGGTATGCGCCGCTACGTCGAGGACACCCTGGTGGTGCGTGACTGGTTCGAATTGACCGTGGCGCAAAACCTGGTCAGCGACGGCCTGGTCTACCCGCTGCTGTTCCACAAACTCGATGAACAACTGACGGCCAACGGCGCCGGCCAGGTCGGCATGCTGACCGAATTCATGCGCCTGTGGTTCGCCGAAAGCCAGCGCTGGGTCGATGCGCTGCTCAAGACCGTGGTCAACGAAAGCGCGGCCAACAAGGCGCTGGTGCAAGGCTGGATCGATCACTGGAGCCCGCGTGCGGTCGAGGCGCTGCAAGCGCTGGCGGCCCTTGGCCTCGATCCATCGGCACTGGATGCGGTGTGCAGCGAATTCGACTCGCGCCTGAAAAAACTCGGCCTGACAGGAGCCCAAGCATGACTTCCCTCGTTTACATGAACCTGCAGGACACCGACTACGCGCGCTCGATCGTCGACGCCATCGTCCAGGACAACCCCCATGCCGAGGTCCAGCACCAGCCTTCGATGATCCGCATCGAGGCCCAGGGCCGGCTGGATATCCGCCGTGACACGGTCGAGGCGCTGACCGGCAGCGTCTGGGACATCCAGGAAATGCTGATGTACGTGATCACCCTGGGCGGCAACGTCGTGGAAGAGGACGACAGTTTTTCCCTGTACTGGAACAGCTGATCCATCGTCGACAGCCGTTTGATCCATCACAAGAATTCGGGAGCGCCATCATGGCCGTGAAAAAACGTCTTAATGCCAAAGAAAAATACCGCTGCATGACTCGTGACTTGGACTGGGAGCCGAGCTACCAGACCCACGAGGACATCTACCCCCATGAGCGTTTCGAAGGAATCAAGATCACCGACTGGGACAAGTGGGAAGACCCGTTCCGCCTGACCATGGACACCTACTGGAAGTACCAGGCCGAGAAAGAGAAAAAGCTCTACGCGATCTTCGATGCGTTCTCGCAAAACAACGGCCATACCACGCTGTCGGACGCCCGTTACGTCAACGCGCTGAAGCTGTTCCTGTCCGGTGTCACGCCGCTGGAATACCAGGCCTATCAAGGTTTCGCCCGGGTCGGCCGGCAGTTCAGCGGCGCCGGTGCGCGCATCGCCTGCCAGATGCAGGCCATCGACGAACTGCGCCACGTACAGACCCAGATCCACGCCATGAGCCACTACAACAAGCACTTCAACGGCCTGCATGACTTCGCGCACATGCACGACCGCGTGTGGTTCCTCTCGGTGCCCAAATCGTTCTTCGAAGATGCACGCACCGCCGGGCCGTTCGAGTTCCTCACGGCGATTTCGTTTTCGTTCGAGTACGTGCTGACCAACCTGCTGTTCGTGCCGTTCATGTCCGGCGCGGCGTTCAACGGCGACATGGCCACGGTGACCTTCGGCTTCTCCGCGCAGTCCGACGAAGCCCGGCACATGACCCTGGGCCTGGAAGTGATCAAGTTCCTGCTCGAGCAACATGAAGACAACGTGCCGATCATCCAGCGCTGGATCGACAAGTGGTTCTGGCGTGGCTACCGCCTGCTGACACTGGTGGGGATGATGATGGACTACATGTTGCCGAACAAAGTCATGTCCTGGTCCGAAGCCTGGGGCGTGTATTTCGAAGAGGCCGGCGGCGCGCTGTTCAAGGACCTGGAGCGCTATGGCATCCGTCCACCCAAGCACGTCGAAGAGGCCAACATCGCCAAGGATCACGTCAGCCATCAGGCCTGGTCGATCTTCTACCAGTACAGCCAGGCGACCAACTTCCACACCTGGATGCCGACCGACGAGGAACTGGACTGGCTCTCGGAAAAGTACCCGGACACCTTCGACAAGATCTACCGCCCACGCTTTGAACACTGGCGCGCGCTGCAGGAAAAGGGCGAGCGCTTCTACAACCCGACCTTGCCGATGCTCTGTCAGATCTGCCAGATCCCGCTGTCGTTCGGCGAGCCGGATGACCAGACCACCCTCAGCCACCGCAGTGCCGTGCACGAAGGCGAGCGCTATCACTTCTGCTCCCAGGGTTGCTGCGACATCTTCGAATACGAGCCGACCAAGTACATCCAGGCCTGGTTGCCGGTGCATCAGATTCTGCAGGGCAACTGCGGTGGCGCCGACGTCGAATCGGTGGTGCGCGATTACTACAACATCAATCCCGGCCAGGACAACTTCGAATACCTGGGTTCCACCGAGCATCGGCGCTGGCAGGACTGGCACCCGAACGATCGCAATAGCGCGCCGGCCACCTCGAAACCCTAACCCTTGCGGGAGCGAGCCTGCTCGCGATGGCGCCGGAGCATTCACCTGTTTCGGTGGCCGTTAGATCGCTTCGCCGGCAAGCCGGCTCCTGCAGTTAACCGATAACAAGAAGGACAAGATCATGCCTGTGACTGCCATCGGCGCCTACGACGCCCAACCCCTGGACCGCCAGGAAAATTTCCATGGACTGCAGCTGGTGTACCTGTGCTGGGAAAGACACCTGATGTTCTGCGCCCCGTTTACCTTTCCGCTGCCCCCGGCGATGCCGTTCAGCGACTTCCTCGAGCAGGTGGTCAAGCCTTCGATTGCCCGGCACCCGGATGCGCCTCGGGTCGACTTCACCCAGGCCCTGTGGCGCCTCAACGACCGGCCGTTCACGCCGGATCTTGGGGCGAGCCTGATCGCCAATGGCATCGATCACAAGAGCCTGCTGCACCTCGATACCCCTGGCTTGAACGGCCTTGCCGGCAGCTTTAACTGAGGACACGGCGATGAGCTACCAAGTAACCATCGAACCCACCGGTGAGCAGATCGAAGTGGAAGAGGGCCAGACCATCCTGCAGGCCGCCTTGCGCCAGGGCGTCTGGTTGCCGTTTGCCTGCGGTCATGGCACCTGCGCCACCTGCAAGGTCCAGGTGCTGGAAGGCGAGGCGGACCTCGGCGCGGCTTCGTCTTTTGCGCTGATGGATATGGAGCGCGATGAGGGCAAGGTATTGGCGTGCTGTGCCATCCCGCAAAGCGACATGGTGATCGAGGCCGATATCGATGCCGACCCGGATTTCCTCGGGCATCCGGTCGAGGACTACCGCGCGGTGGTCAGCGCGCTGGTCGACCTGTCGCCGACCATCAAGGGCGTGCACCTCAAGCTGGACCGGTCCATGGCCTTTCAGGCGGGGCAGTACATCAACCTGCAATTGCCCGGCATCGAAGGCACGCGGGCCTTTTCCCTGGCCAATCCACCGAGCCGTGCCGATGAAGTTGAACTTCATATTCGGCGGGTCGACGGTGGCCTGGCCACGGGCAAGATTCACGACGACTTGAAGGTCGGCGATACGGTGGATCTGTCCGGGCCGTACGGCCAGTTTTTTGTGCGCACCTCACAGCGTGGCGACCTGATCTTCATCGCCGGGGGCTCCGGTTTATCGAGCCCGCAGTCGATGATCCTCGACCTGCTGGAAGCCGGCGACAGCCGCCAGATCGTGCTGTTCCAGGGCGCGCGCAACCGCGCCGAACTCTATAACCGCGAACTGTTCGAGGCGCTGGCACGGGAATACGCCAACTTCACCTATGTGCCGGCGCTCAGCCAGGCGGACGAGGACTCCGACTGGACGGGGTTCAAGGGCTACGTGCATGACGCGGCGAAGCAGCATTTCGACGGACGCTTCAACAACCGCAAGGCTTATCTGTGCGGGCCGCCGGTGATGATCGACTCGGCCATCACCTGCCTGATGCAGGGGCGGTTGTTCGAACGCGACATCTTTATGGAACGCTTCTACAGCGCCGCCGACGGCAGTGAACAAACCCAGCGTTCGGCATTGTTCAAACGCATCTGAGACCGCCCCCCGATCCACTGTGGGAGCGAGCCTGCTTGCTCCAACCAGTAATGGAACCTGCCTTCTCGACACTCTACGAGCGGGCAGGGCGTGCCCGACCGATAACAACAATAAGGTTGAAACGAATGACTCGCAGAACAAACAAGCTGCTCGTGATCTCCACCCTGGCCAGCGTCAGCGCGGCGCTCTCTGTCCCGGTGCACGCCACCGAAGGCGGAGGCACGTCCTACCCTTTGGGCGCGGAAAACTACATGTCCGGGGCGATGCCGCCACCGGGCTTCTACGGACAACTTTTCGTCAATCACTATGAGGCCGATAACCTGCGTGGCAACGACGGCAAGAAACTCCCGTTGGATTTTCGCGTGCGCGCCAACGCCATCACGCCACGGCTGATCTGGGTCAGCGATTACACCTTGTTCGGCGCCAGCGTGGCGCTGCACGCGATCGTCCCGCTGGTGGACCTCAAGGTCGATCTCAACGGTCAGTCGCAAAGCAAAAAAGGCCTGGGGGACGTGATCTTCGGGCCGGCACTGGGCTTTCACCACAGCGATAAATTCCACAGCATCCTCGCCCTGGACATGATCGCCCCCACCGGGAGCTATGACCGTGGTGACCTGGCCAACACCGGGCGTAACTACTGGGTGATTGAACCGGTCTACGCCATGTCCTACGTCGACCCGAGCGGGCCCAACCTCGATGCCAAGGTGATGTACGACTTCAACCGCGAGAACCCGGCGACCAACTACCGTTCGGGGCAGGAGTTTCACGTCGACTATGCCGTCGGCTGGGGCCTGGGTAATGGTTGGGTGCTGGGCGTGGGTGGCTACTACTACCGACAGACCACCGATGACCGCCAGAGCGGCGAGACGATCGAAGACAACAAGGGCCGGGCGCTGGCCATCGGGCCGTCAATCAAATACACCAGCAAGGAGGGCTGGTTTATCACGGGGAAATGGGAGCAGGAAACCGAAGTGCGCAACCGGGCGCAGGGCAATGCGTACTGGATGAAGCTGACCGTGCCGTTCTGACAGGTCACATCCCTGTGGGAGCGAGCCCGCTCGCGATGACGCTTGCATGGCCGACAGGCATCATCGACTGACGTTACGCCATCGCGAGCAGGCTCGCTCCCACATTTGGATCCTGGGTGTTCACACATGTGGTGAACGATCCCATACTTTATTTTTCTGCGGACAGCGGCGGGGTGCGCGGCGGGATCAGGCGCTTGGACCCGGTCGACTCGAACGCCGAAGCAAAACGCAGCAGGGCCGAATCGTCATAGGCGCGACCGGCGAAGGTCAGGCCGACCGGCATGCCGATGTCGGGCATCACACCCATCGGTACGGTGACCGTCGGCACGCCCAGGTGCCGGATGGCGAGGTTGCCGTTGGCCACCCAGATGCCGTTGCTCCAGGCGATATCCGCTGACTGCGGGTCGACATCGGCATTGGCCGGCGCCACGTCGGCGACGGTCGGGAACAGCACCGCGTCGAGGCCCAGGCGATCCATCCATTCTTCGAGGTCGATGCGCCGGGTCTGTTCAAGACCCCGCAGGCCGTCAGGCACCGTGCTGATCTGGTCCCACGGGGTGATGCCACGCTCGGCCATCCTCACGTATTCGTCCATGCCGGCGGCCAGGTCGCCCTCACGATTGGGCAGTGTGCCCGGGTCGTGCGGGAAAATCAGTGGCCCGTCGACGTCGACCAGCCGGTTGAGTTTCGGATCGCCGTTGGCTTGCAGGAAATCATCGAAGGCCCAGGCCGTCAGGTCCCACAGCTCGTGGTGCAGGAACTCCTTGGAGACGATGCCACGGTTGAACACGGTCGGCGCACCGGGACGATCACCTTCGCAATTGGAGACCAGCGGGAAATCGACTTCGAGCACTTCAGCGCCAGCGGCTTCGAGGGCCTTGCGCGCTTGTTGCCACAGCTCGATGACCGAGTCACGGGTGATGATGCGTTGCCCGGTCGGCCCGCCGATACCCGGTGCATCGCTAGTGCCGGCTTCGGCATCGGCATTGATGTACATGCGCGGAACGCCGAAACGCTTGCCTGCCAGTGAGTCGGACTTCACGGCAAGTTCCTGATAGGAGGCCGGACGCACCGAAGCAACGCTCGGAATCGGCACCCAGGGTTGCAGGCGCCACAGGTCGCCACGGGTGTCGGGATCTTCCGCCACCACCACGTCGAGGACCTCAAGCAGGTCGGCCATGGTTCTGGCGAACGGCACGACCACGTCCATGGTCGGCGTCAACGGCCAGTTGCCGCGCACCGAAATCACCCCGCGTGAAGGCGTATAGGCACACAAACCGTTGTTCGACGCCGGACCACGGCCACTTGACCAGGTTTCTTCGGCGAGGCCGAAGGCCGCGAAGCTGGCCGCGGTGGCGGTGCCGGCGCCGTTCGACGAGCCCGAGGCGAAAGGGGCCGTGAGGTAGTCGGCGTTGTACGGGCTCTCGGCACGGCCATAGACGCCACGCTGCATGCCGCCATTGGCCATCGGTGGCATGTTGGTCTTGCCCAGGCAGATCGCCCCGGCAGCGCGCAGACGCTCGATGGTGAACGCGTCGCGATAGGCAATCAGGTCCTTGAAGGCCGGGCTGCCCGAAGCCGCCGTCAGTCCCTTGACCAGATAACTGTCCTTGGCCGTGTAGGGAATGCCGTCGAGCGGCCCCAGCGTCTGGCCTTTGGCTCGACGGGCGTCGGAGGCGTGCGCTTCAGCGAGCGCTTCGGGGTTGCGCACCACGACCGCATTGAGGGCGGTGGGCGTGTCGGTGCCGTCGTATGCATCAATCCGGGCGAGGTAAGCCTGGACCAGCTCAACAGCCGTGGTCTGGCCGGACTCCAGCGCAGCGCGCAGTTGGGCGATGGAAACTTCAGTGACCTCGATCATGCTGCCACCGCCGCTTGCTGATGGGCGACACAGTGATGGCGGCCATCACACCGGGTCTTGGGCACAGCGACATCGCTTTTCTGAAAATGGGTGTTCATATCGGTTCTCGTTGCACGGCGTTCCGCGACGCGGTCTGTTTTTATGGCTGAGCGCTGTATTTTGCACCAAGTCGGGGGGAGGGCAATCGCTGTGATGGGGTGTGTGCTGATTCAGGGGGCTGAACGAGGATCTGTAACGCCCTCCGTGGCTGATCGCTTGCCCCGAAGAGGTGACGGCCTGGTGACAATGACATTCAGCAGAAAATAATCCCGGTGTCATCTGGCTGTCACCGAGCCCGTGGCAACATCCTCGCGATCCGCGTTGAGCGGTCCAAGGGCTGTCGGATTTGCCAGGAATCCCCACCATGAAAGGCGACGCCTCACTCTTTGCCGCTATTGATCTGGGCTCCAATGCGTTTCGCCTGATGATCGGCCAGTCGGTCAAGCGCAATCAGCAGTTCATGATCCAGGAAGTGAAAACCCTGCGTGAACCCGTCCGTTTGGCCGAGGGTTTTCAGGGTGGGGCGCTGGATGAACTGGCGCTGGATCGAGGCTGGCAGGCGCTTGCGCGCTTCGGCAAAAAATTGCGGGGCTTCGAGGCGGGGCGAGTGCGGGCGGTGGCGACCAGCGCAGTTCGCCAGGCGGACAACGCACCCTTGTTTCTGGCCAGTGCCGAGCGGCACCTGGGGTTTCGCATCGATGTCATTTCCGGGCAAGAAGAGGCCCAACTGGTGTATGCCGGCGTCGCCCATACCCTCCCTGATACCCAGCGCATGCGCCTGGTGGTGGATATCGGCGGCGGTTCGACCGAGCTGATCCTGGGCAAGGGCGCACAGCCGTTACTCACCGAGAGCATTGCCGTTGGCAGCGGCACCGTGGGGGCGCATTACTTTCCGGGCGGCACCATCAGCGCGAAGGCGCTGCTGGAAGCCGAGCGAGTCGCCACGTTGCAGTTCGAAAGGGTTGCGCGCCGTTATCGTGCCCAGGGCTGGCAGCAAGTCATCGGCTCATCAGGCACGGCGCGGATGCTGGCCAAGGTGCTCAAGGCCAACGGGTTGAACGACTACGGTCAAAGCGGCGTGACCTATGGCGGCCTCTTGCGCCTGTCGGTGCGCCTGCTGGAAGTGGGGCATGTCAAACAGCTCAAGCTGGCGGGCTTGCAGGCTCATCGCCTGAGCATCCTGCCGGGCGGCCTGGTGCTCATGCTGGCGGCGTTCAAGGTGTTTGGTGTCTCCCACATGACGCCGTCCGAACCCGGGTTGAGGTTTGGTGTGCTGCATGGGCTGATGTCCAGACACTGATCACCTCGGTCCCATGAGCTGGCTTGTCGGGTCGCCGCAGCGCAGCGATGGTCGTTAACGATAACGCGCATGATCTGGGTCAACGCGGCGTACTCGGGTCCATCGCCAGCAAGCTCGCTCCTGACGGTGTTGCGTTGACAATGTCCGGGCACGGTCCCTTGTGCGCGGGCTTGCCAGCGAAGGTGGTATTGCGAGTCGCTTCAGTAGACCCCTGGTATCAACCGCCAGCTGCGCGCGCAATAAGCCTCGTATTCAGCCCCGAATTGCGCCCGCAGCAGGGCCTCTTCCGCCTGTATCCGCGCAATCAACGGGATCAGCGTCAGCGCCGCCAGGAGCAGGCCCAGCCCCGAACGGAACGCCAGTGCCCAGCCCACGGCAATGATCAACATGCCCAGGTAACTGGGGTTGCGCAGGTTGCGATAAATCCCGTCGGTGACCAGCCGATGCCCAGGCTGAATCGCCACCAGCCCACTGAAGCGTTTGCCGAGCACGAACACCGGCCACATTCGCAGGGCGCCGCCGAGGATGAACAGCAAGGCCCCCAGCCAGCGCACGCCCTCGCCACCGAACGTCCAGAAGTCGATGCGGTCGTTGTAGGCCGGCAGATAACCACTCAACAAGCCAATGACCCCGAATGCCGGGAGTACCCAGCGGTTGGCCCGATCCTCGCGTTCGCCGGAGCTCAGGTTGACCTCGGTGAACAGCGAAGCGATGACCATGACCAGCGTGGCAAGCGCCACCAGCACCAGCGAGGGATGGGAGAAAAACGCGGCGAAACCACCCAGCCCGCCTATTGCCAGCCCGAGGTAGGCGAGGGTGGACACAATGGCGAAAAACGCCAGTCTGGCGGAAATTTTCATTGGCGGCTCCACTGAGGGTAACGTCCCTTCTTTCAGTGTAGGAGCTGGCTTGCCGGGAATAGCGCCTGCGGCATCGGTGCGCCTCGCATGGTCCTTTTCGACCATCGCCAGCGCCAGGTGCTTTCCGGGTTGTTCGGCAACGTCAGGGCGGCGCCACGTTATCGCTGAAAAGCCAGCCTCGGGTCAGGGTGAACTAAGCTTGGATAAGGATCGTTCACCGCTGCCCCGTGGACCCTTCGACGAGTGGGCGGCGCGTAACAGGAGCCGCCATGCTTCACATCAGAACGCCGTTGATTCTGCATCCTGGCCTCTCGACCACGACCCGCCGCATCTGGCTCAAACTGGAAAACCTGCAACCGAGTGGTTCATTCAAACTACGCGGCATGGGGCTGTTGTGCAGTCAGGCCGCGGCTCAGGGCAAAACCAGAGTCGTGTGTCCGTCCGGGGGCAATGCCGGATTCGCCACTGCCGTGGCCGCCGCCAGCCTGGGGTTGAAAGCCTGCATCGTGGTGCCGCACACGACTCCTGAAAGCACCCGCGCACGGATCCGTAAAACCGGTGCCGAGGTGATCGTCCACGGCAAAGTCTGGGACGAGGCCAATCAACGGGCCAAGGAACTCGCTCAGGGCGCGGACAGCGAGTACGTGCCGGCATTCGACCATCCGGTGTTGTGGCAAGGGCACAGCACGATGATCGATGAAATCCTCGAAGACTGTCCGCAGGTCGACGCCGTGGTGACCTCGGTGGGCGGCGGCGGTTTGCTCGCGGGCATTCTCACCGGGTTGATCCGCCATCGGCGCACCGATTGCCGGATCATCGCCTGCGAAACCAGGGGCGCGGCATCGTTCGCCGCGGCCATGGCGGCGGGGCATCCCGTGCGTTTGCCACGGATCGACACGGTCGCCACCTCGCTCGGCGCCGCTCAAGTGGCGGCGTGGCCGGTGCAGCACATCCTCGCTTTCCCCCATGAGTGCGTGGTGCTGGAAGACGAGGAAGCGATCATGGGCGTGGTGCGTTACGCCAGTGATTTGCGGCAGTTGGTGGAGCCGGCGTGTGGCGTGTCGCTGGCCATTGCCTACCTGGATCATCCGGCGATTGCCGAAGCCCGGGACGTGGTGGTTGTGGTGTGCGGCGGGGTCAGCATCAGCGCGGCACTGGTGGCCGGTTGGGCTCGGCTCTCTTGAGCTCAGTCATGAAAGCAAGGCAGGGCCGGAAACGCTGTCCAGGTTTCACGAGCCCCACCGCTGAGGTTGGCCATTGTTATTTATCGGCTGGAATGCCTTCCTGGACGAGAATGGCGCGAGCCAGGTCTTCGTCGCTTGCGTTGTTGAGGTCGGGGTGCTCCTGCCGGAGCTGTTTGAGAACCGATTCCAGATAAGCGCCGCGAATCGCACCGCCACTGGCCACGAAGCTGGAGGCGTCATCCCGGGCAGGAATCATGAGTTTGTGGTCCTTGAACGTCGAGTACAGCGATGCGGAAACCCCGGCTGAGGTGGCGACATCGCCTGCGTCCACCTTGGCCATTGCAGAGCCGAAGGGTAAACACAGCAACAGAGACGAAACGATAATCAGACGGCGCATGACGGTGTCCTCTCAAAGCGTGAAGCAAAAAGGAAGTCCCTCATATTTTAGGATGCACGGCGGTTGTCAGGAGTTCCCTGAGGGTGATCATTCACCCCGGTGTGGTGCGGATAATCATTTTCCGGGGCGTGTGTTCACCTCAAGCGCGGTAGCAACCGGCTTGCCAGCGATGGTCGTCAACGATGGCGCGTGTAGCCTGGTTAAACGCGGCGTACTGGAGCCGATCGACAGCAAGCCGGCTCAGGTTGTGCGTTTGCAAGGCTCCTTGATCTGATCCGTATTTTTCTGCGCTTTCTGCCTCTGTAATGCACTCGGCCTGCGCCCCACAATAACGGCACGGTCCGCAGTCGCAGCAGTGGTTGCACCGCATATTCGAAACGGAGGTGACCTTATGGGCAAGATGGCGATTTTTCTCGGTGGTTTTCTGGTGCTGACTATCCTGATCGGCGTGCTGGCAACGATTTCACCGGCCTGAGGCAAGTCAATGTCATGACCGCGCATTGAGGGCTGCAAGGTGTGGTCGGGGATCGCCCGAGCCATGCCTGCCTGTTTGATCTTGAATATCGCAATATAAAAAGATATACAGCGATCACATGCGCGGTCTTAAACAAGGAATGACTCATGACCATGGCCCTGAGCGGTAAAGAAGCAGTAGGCGAACGTTACGAACTGGAATCGATGCGCCACGCGCAGCAGATGACCTGGAAGGCCATTGAGCAGATTGCCAGTGTCATCACGCCGGGCATGCGCGAGTCCGAGGCGCAGTTGCGCGGCAAGCAGGTCCTGTCCGAAATGGGTATGGATCGAATCTGGCATCCACTGCTGGTGCGCTTCGGCGCCAATACGCTCAAGACGTTCAAGCAACGCTCCGACGGCGACCCGCAACTGGGTGAAGAGGACATTTTCTTCATCGACATGGGGGTGGTCTGGCAGGGCCACGAAGGGGATGCCGGCGCGACATTCACCACCGGCTCCGACCCGCAAATGATCGCCTGTGCTTCGGCCGCCAAGGACCTGTTTGACCGGGTCGAGAGCTTTTGGCGCAGCGAGCGGGTGTCCGGCGTGGCGCTGTATGACTATGCCACCGCTCAAGCCAAGGCCATGGGCTGGACGCTCAATCTGGACATCAAGGGTCATCGGGTCAGCGATTTTCCCCATGCGATATACCGGGGCGGTGATCTGGGAGATCTGGATCAATGCCCGACCACCGGCCTGTGGATTCTGGAGATCCAGATCGCCCACCCCGAGCGTCCCTTCGGCGCGTTCTACGAGGATTTGCTGATTTGACCGTCGAGTGAACCTGCGTCCCGGGAAATTGCGCTATTGTCGCTGGCCGCCACTGAAGCGATTTCCAAGGGACGAAGCACATGACATTGACTGTCGAAAGCCTGGTCAGCATCGCCATGACCAATCCGATCAACGCTGAAATCACCTCACGTTTGCCTTCACTGGGTTTGAATCAATGCCTGCTTACCGCCGGCTGCCTGTTCCAGGCCGTGTGGAACCGGCAGGCGCAGCGTCCGGCCGCGTGGGGAGTGAAAGACTACGACGTTTTTTACTTCGATGAGGACCTGTCGTGGGAGGCCGAAAATGAGGTCATCCTTGCTGCGCAGCATCTGTTCCGCGACCTGGAAGCCAACGTCGAGATGAAGAATCAGGCGCGGGTCCATCTTTGGTACAGCCAGCGGTTTGGCGGGGCTTATCCGCAGCTTCAATCGGCCAGGGACGGGGTTGATCGCTACCTGGTCGCCGGGACCTGCATCGGCCTGGATGTTGAAACCGGCGAGGTCTATGCGCCCCATGGCCTGGCCGATACCGAGCACGGTCTGCTACGCATCAATCCCAAGAATCCCCAGCCAGAGTTGTTCGTGCAGAAGGCCAAGAGTTATCAGACTCGCTGGCCCTGGCTGAAGATCGTTGCGCCTGAGCCGTCCTGAGCGACTGCAACAGGGCGCAAGCGCGGGGGAGTGCGTCTATTGGCTCGCCTGTTGCCCGTGGGCAGCGGCGGCCAGTTGCCCGGTATCGACCCGGACAAAAATCGAATCGCCAATGGCGGTGAGCACGTCCCCGGCATAGACCTCACAGATAACCCGGGTCTTGCGCCCGACTTCGCCATCCACTTTGGCCCGCAGGGTCAGCGGTACACCCATGGGCGTCGGTTTGATGAACTTGATGCCTAGGTTGCCCGTGACGCAATTGATGCGCGGCAGGCTGGCCACTTCACGCTGTTCCTCACGGTAGTGATAAGCCATCACCGTCCAGTTTGAATGGCAGTCCACCAGCATCGCGATCAGGCCGCCGTAGACCAGATCCGGCCAGCCGCAATACATGGCATCGGGCAGGTGTTCGGCCATCACATGCACGCCATCCTCATGCCAATGGCTCTTGATGTGCAGCCCGTGGGGATTGCTGCTGCCGCAACCGAAACAAACGCCCTCGGGCGCGGCGGTGTCTTGCAGTGAGAGGTCGAGCTTGGGCATGGATCGATCTTCCGGAAATGAAAACGGTAAAACCTGCGGGAGTGAGCGTACTCGCGATAGCGGGTTGTTCCGGCGCTCAGCGCATGACTTGCACCGGCTATCGCGAGCAGGCTCGCTCCCACAAAAGTGGTGCCTGTTATTTCATATCGGTCAGATCCGCGCCAGTGCCTGGGCCAGATCCGCGCGCAGGTCCTCGACATCCTCGACCCCCACGGACAAGCGCACCAGCGCATCACCGATACCCAACTGCGCACGGGTGTCAGCGGGGATGGTGGCGTGGGTCATGATCGCCGGGTGCTCAATCAGGCTTTCCACACCCCCCAGGCTTTCGGCCAGGGCAAAGATCCGGACGTTTTCGAGGAAACGCCTGGAGCCGGCCAGGTCGGTCTTGAGGTCGAGGGAGATCATTCCGCCGTAACCGCGCATTTGCTGCCGCGCCAGTTCGTGCTGCGGGTGCGACGCCAGGCCCGGATAGTAGACGCGCGCGACCTGGGGCTGGCGTTCCAGCCATTGCGCCAGCTCCAGCGCATTGCTGCAGTGACGCTCCATGCGCAGCGCCAGGGTCTTGACCCCGCGCAGGGTGAGGAAGGCGTCGAACGGGCCGGCAATCGCACCCACCGCGTTTTGCAAGAAGCCCAGGCGCTCGGCCAGTTCAGGGTTCTGCCCGACCACCGCGATGCCGCCGATCACGTCGGAGTGGCCGTTGAGGTACTTGGTCGTCGAGTGCAGCACGATGTCGAAGCCCAGCTCCAGCGGACGCTGGATATAGGGGCTGGCAAAGGTGTTGTCGGCCACGCAGATGATGCCGCGGGCACGGCAGATGCGGGCGATGGCGGCGAGGTCGGACAGGCGCAGCAGGGGATTGCTCGGTGTCTCGACCATGACCATCCGGGTGTCGTGTTGCAGTGCCGCCTCGAACGCCGCCAGGTCGGTCAAGTCGACGAAGCTGAAACGATGCCCGGCGCTGCGCTGGCGCACTTTGTCGAACAGGCGGAACGTCCCGCCGTACAAGTCATTGCCCGAGACCACGTGCGAGCCGGCATCGAGCAGCTCCAGCACGGTGGAGATCGTCGCCAGCCCGGAAGCGAAGGCGAAGGCCTGGGTGCCTCCTTCGAGATCGGCCACGCAACGTTCCAGTGCCCAGCGCGTCGGGTTGTGCGAGCGTCCGTAGTCGAGGCCTTTGTGGACGCCGGGGCTTTGCTGCAAATAGGTGGAGTTGGCATAAATGGGCGGCATCAGCGCCCCGGTGGAAGGGTCCGGCGTCTGTCCCGCGTGGATCACCCGGGTGGCGAAGCCCTGTGGTGCGGCGTCTTTATCGTGCTGACTCATGCAAGGGATCTCCGTAAGTGATTGAGCATGTCGAACCGGGTAATCAGGCCATGAAAGCCCGAGGCGTCGGCGATGATGGCCACCAGGCCGCGGTCGAGCTCGGCCTGCAGTTCGGCCAGGCTGGCGCCGGGTGGCAGGGTTTGCAGTTTGTCGGTCATCGCGCTGGCCACGGTCACGCGAAAGTGCGAAGCGTCCTGGTGCACACGCAGCAGAATGTCGGACTCGTCGATCACCCCGATCAGCCGCTGGCCATCGACCAGCACCGGCAGTTGCGACACATCCGCCAGGCGCATGCGCTGGAAGGCGGTGAGCAGGGTGTCATCGGGACCGACGCTGATCACCCGGCCATCTTCGAAACGCCGCGCGATGACGTCGCGCAGGTCGCCGTAGCGCTTGCTCTGCAGCAGGCCCTGATCGGACATCCACTGGTCGTTGTAGATCTTCGACAGGTAGCGGGTGCCGGTGTCACAGACGAAGCTGACCACCCGTTTCGGCTTGGTCTGCTCGCGGCAGTAACGTAGCGCCGCGGCCAGCAAGGTGCCGGTCGAGGAGCCACCGAGGATGCCTTCGGCGCGCAGCAGTTGCCGGGCATGATCGAAGCTTTCCTCGTCGCTGATCGAATAGGCGTGGCGCACGCTGGAAAGGTCGGAAATCGATGGAATGAAGTCTTCGCCGATGCCTTCCACCGCCCATGACCCGGGCGTCGGCAGGGTGCCGTCGCGGCTGTATTGGGCCATCACTGAGCCGACCGGGTCAGCCAGTACCATCTCCAGGTCGGGCTGCACCCGTTTGAAAAAACGCGTCAGCCCGGTCAGGGTGCCGGCCGAACCGACGCCGACCACGATGGCGTCCAGATCATGCTGGGTCTGTGCCCAGATCTCCGGGGCGGTGCTGCATTCGTGGGCCAGCGGGTTGGCCGGGTTGTTGAACTGGTCGGCGAAGAACGCGTCGGGAATGTCCTTTGCCAGCCGCGCAGCGACGTCCTGGTAGTACTCGGGATGGCCCTTGCCGACATCGGAGCGGGTGATGTGCACTTCGGCGCCCATGGCCTTGAGGTGCAGGACTTTTTCCGTGGACATTTTGTCCGGCACCACCAGCACCACCCGGTAACCCTTGGCGCGACCGACCAGGGCCAGGCCGAGGCCGGTATTGCCGGCGGTGGCTTCAACGATGGTGCCCCCGGGCCGCAGGCGGCCATCGCGCTCGGCGGTATCGATCATCGCCAGGCCGATACGGTCCTTGATCGACCCACCGGGGTTCTGCGATTCAAGCTTGAGGAACAGGGTGCACGGGCCTGTATCGAAACGGCTGACACGCACCAGGGGCGTATTACCGATCAGTTCGAGTACGGCGGGGCGGGAGTCGTTTGGCATGTCGTCACCTCCTGTGGAAATTCGCACTGGAAAGGCAGAAACCAGCGGCGCGCCATCGCGCCATTCGCGGCAAATCTTCGTTTGGACCTTAGGCCGGGATTGCCTGAGCCGCAACCTGAGACGGCCAGTCGGTCATGCCGTCTGCCAATACCGAAGGCCCCCGACGGTGGGGGAATTCCCTGTATTTGGGCGGCTTTTGGGGGGAGGGGGATCGTCGCTCGGGCGGGAGTGAGTGCCTAGCGAAATCGCTGCGATATGGCCTCCTCAAACGGATAGAGCGAAAAGTAAGGCCGGGCTTCGTCGATGACCCGCTGGAACGATGGTCGCTGGGTCAACCGTTCGAAATACGCTTGCAAGTGCCGACAATCCTCGGGAAACGGCAGCAGGGTGCTGGCATAAAAAAGGGCCGGGCAGGCAGCGCAATCGGCCAGGCTGAAGTCCGGGCTGGCGACCCAGGTGCGACCAGCCAACTGGCGCTCGAGCATGCCGTAGGCGGTCATCAGCGCAGCGCGCTCGCGGGTCAGGTCGCCATGGGCCGCACGCAGGCGATCGGCAACGATCTGCTGCATCGGGGTCTGCACATGAAGGTCGAAGAAACGGTCCCACAGGCGCACCTCCAGCGCGGTGTCCCAATCACCGGGAATCAGCGGGTGTTGGCCTGCATGGAAGTGGTCCAGGTACTCGATGATGACACTCGACTCCGCCAGGTTGCGCTGGCGCGCGTGATCGCGGATGACCGGGAATTTGCACGGAGGCCAGAGCGCCTGGAGCACTGATCGATCTGCCTCGCTGGTGAGATCGATGATCTTCTTTTCGAATTCGATGGCCTGTTCGTAGAGCGCGACCAGCACTTTGTGGCAGTAGGACGACAGCGGATGGTAGTAAAGAGTCAGCGGCATCTTTGAGCTCCGGCTTGCAGGGCGACCCCTGCAGTATTGGCCAGGGTCCGCAAACTCGCGCGGCTGGCTGACGAACAGCTCGGACGATCAAAAACCGCCCGGCCAGCGAAGGCGTCAGCCTATTCAGCATCCCTCTCGGCAGTGCCTTGCTGGCAATGGTCGTTAACGTAAACGCGTTCAGACCGGTTGAATGCGACGCACATGAGTCCATCGTCAGCAAGCTGGCGCCTACAGACGCCCGGTTATTCGAAGGCGCTGCGGTAGGCGAAAATGCCGGGCAGGCCGCCGGTCATCACAAATAGCAGGTGGCTTCCCGCCGGATATTCGCCGGCGCGAACGGCCGCCAGCAATCCGGCGAAGGACTTGCCGCCGTAGACGGGATCAGTCAGCAGGCCTTCGTGGGACGCCAGCAGTCGCACCGCCTCCAGCATGGCATCGGTGGGTGCGCCATAGGCGTCGCCGCGCTGGCTGCCGTTCACGCTGACGGAGCTGTCGGCCAGTGTGGCGCCGGGGTCGAGCAGTTGTAGAACCTGGCGGGTTTTTTCCAGGGTCGTGGTCGCCGCCTGGTCTTCGTTGGCGAGGACGGTATAGCCGGCGATTTGCGTTGATGAATGGGCGAGGGTAACGCCGGCCAACAGGCCCGAATGGGTTCCGGCGCTGCCATTGGGCACGATGATCCGGTCGAAATGCACATCGAGCGCATCGGCCTGGCGCAGGATCTCGGCCGCGCAGGCGCTGTAACCCAGGCTTCCTATGGGGCTGGACCCGCCCAACGGCATGACAAAGGGTTTTTTCCCCTGCTGCCTGAGCTTTTCGACCCGCTGCGCCGCAAAGACATCGGGCGCGGCGCCGGGGGCAAGTCGGTGAACCATTGCGCCAAACAGAGCGTCCAGCACGACATTGCCGTTGTGGCAAAAGTCCTCGTCGCTGCGCACCGCCGACGGCGTCAGGATCAGTTCGCAGGCCAGTCCCTGCTGGGCGGCGACGGCCGCCGTCAGGCGCGCATGATTGGACTGAAAACCGCCCCAGGTCACGAGCGTGTCGGCCCCTTCGGCCAGTGCTTCGCCGAGCAGAAACTCCAGTTTGCGCAGCTTGTTTCCGCCGCCGCCGAGGCCTGTCAGGTCATCTCGCTTGACGTAGATATTGCAGCCGTTCATGTCGGGCAGACGGCTCAATCGAGACAGTTTCTGAATCGGTGTCGGACCTTCGAGCAGCGTCGCCCGGGGGTAGGCCGCGAGTGCGGTGTCGAGGTGGCTCAAGTCATGGGGCATGCGGGTTCGCTCGTGAAATGAAGGAACGGAGGGGGTCTGTCACTGTATTAAGCCCTCCTGCGAAGATAAATGCGTGCCGTGGAATTTCAGTTGATACACCGTGTAATTAGCGCTGCAGCCCGCGCCGGCTCTGCATATCACTCATACCGATAGATCAGATCAAATTAATTCGTTTTTTAAGATGCTTGGGCGCGGGTAGTGTCCGCTTGAACCGAAATTTCAATTCAAGTACGACACCGGAGTGCCCTTCGTGAACTATGCCGATCGCAACCTTTCATATTGGCGTCGCAACCTGGCCGTCTGTGTCTTTGGCTCCTTTACCACGCTGGTCAGCCTGAGCATGTTGCTGCCGTTCCTGCCGCTTTATGTGCAACAGCTGGGCGTCACTTCCCAGGCCGACGTGGTGCAATGGTCGGCCGTGGCATTCGGGGCGACGTTTTTCGGCACGGCGATCACCGCGCCTCTCTGGGGACGACTGGCCGATCGGTATGGGCGAAAACCGATGCTGATCCGGGCGGCCATTGGCATGGCGGTGGTGATGTCGATGATCGGGCTGGCGCGCAACGTGACCGATCTGGTGCTGCTGCGCCTGATCGCGGGGCTCATCGGTGGCTACGCCTCGGCTTCCATCGTGATGATCGGCTCCCAGGTGCCAAAGGAAAAGGCCGGTTGGGCCTTGGGCGTGCTGTCGACGGGGGCGTTGTCGGGCAACCTGATCGGGCCGCTGGTGGGGGGATTCCTGCCCGGGTTGGTCGGCATCCGCGGCACGTTTTTCGTCGGTGGCGCGATGATCGCGGTGGCGGCGATTACCACGATTGTGCTCATTCGCGAGGACTTCGATCGCGCCACGGACGGTGCTCGCCGGGGCAAAGAAACTCAGGCGCCAGGTGTCAGCTCACGCTGGCCGATCATCGCTGCACTGCTGATGACCGCGATGATGGTGTTGCTGGCCAACATGTCGATCGAACCGATCATCACGGTCTATATCGGTCACCTTGGCGTCGCACTGGATGACCAGGCGCGGATTGCCGGCGTGATCATGGCCTGTTCCGCATTGGGCAGCATCTTGACCGCTGCTCGCCTGGGGGCGCTGGCCGACCGCGTCGGCAGCTGGAACGTCATCATCGGCTGTTTGCTGGTGACGGGCGTGGTCATGGTGCCCCAGGCGTTCGTCACGCAATGGTGGCAACTGGCGATTTTGCGCGGCGTGATGGGCATGAGCATTGCCGGGCTGCTGCCGGCCATTGCCAAGCTGATCCGGCATTCGGTGGCGGAGCACAACACCGGCAAAGTCCTGGGTTATCTGCAGTCGGCACAGTTCTCTGGACAGGTCATCGGACCCCTGATCGGTGGCCAGATCGGCGCGCACTTCGGTTTGCATCACGTGTTTCTGGTGACGGGCGCCCTGTTGGTGCTGTGTGCCGGAATCAACGGTTGGGTGAAGGCCTCGCCCGCTGTCACGCAACAAACGCCCGCCCAAAGGTAGCCTGGACGGGGCAGGCGCTCGAAGGCCGGAAGGAGGAGGCATCGCGGTTTAGTTGGTTCACCAAAAGCGATCACGAGATTCACAATTGATCATTTTACATGATCATTAGGCGGGCATAGGTTGAGGGTGCACAGACACCGCAGCCAGTGGCGGATCGAGTCTTCGAATCTGAGGCTGTGGAACAACAATAACGCAACCACTGCTCCACGGAGTCAACGTGAACCATGCATCTGAATCAGCCAGAATCCGCAACCACCCCCGGTACAAGGATTTGGTCTCAAGGCAGCGACGGTTCGTCGCTGGCCTGACCGCCGCCACCCTTGTGCCGTACTTCACGTTTATCCTCGTCGCGGCCTTTGCGCCCAGCCTTCTGGCGACGAAGCTTTCCGCCACCAGCATCATCAACATCGGTTGGCCGCTGGGCCTGGCGTTCATCATCGGAGCCTGGTTGTTCACCGGGCTCTACATCCTTCGGGCCAATGGTGAGTTCGATGAGCTGACCGCAGAAATCCGCGCGGGGGTGATCGTATGAAACACCTCCTTCGCAACCTGGTCCTTCCTGTCCTGCTCAGCGCATTCGCGGCTCGCGCCATGGCCGCCGATGTTTTGCAGAACGTCGAAAAGCAGCCGATCAACATCACGGCGATCAGCATGTTCCTGGTCTTCGTCGTGACGACCCTGGGCATCACCTACTGGGCCGCCTCCAAGACCAAATCGATGGATGACTTCTACAACGCGGGCGGTGGCATCACCGGGTTCCAGAATGGTCTGGCGCTGGCGGGCGACTACATGTCGGCAGCGGCACTGCTGGGTGTTACCAGCATGATCTTCTTCAATGGCTTCGATGGGGTGCTGTATTCCATCAGCTTCTTTGTGGCCTGGCCGTTGCTGCTGTTTCTGTTTGCCGAACGCATCCGCAATCTGGGGCGCATTACCATTTCGGACATCGCCTCGTTCCGACTCGATCAGAACCGCATTCGCACCATGACAGCCTTTGGTTCGTTGACGGTGGTGTGCTTCTACCTGGTGGTGCAGATGGTCGGGGCAGGGCAGTTGATCCAGCTGTTGTTCGGCCTGCCCTACAACTATGCGGTCATCGCGGTGGGGCTGTTGATGGCGGTCTATGTGACCTTTGGCGGCATGGTCGCGACCACCTGGGTGCAGATCATCAAGGCCGGCTTGCTGTTGCTGGGCGGCACCTTGCTGGCGTTTCTGGCGTTGAGCAAGTTCGGCTTTTCCTTCGATCTGTTGTTCGAGAAAGCGGTGGCCGCGCACCACGATGGCGAGCGGATTCTGCTGCCGAGCAAACTGGTGGCCGACCCGCTGTCGCTGATCTCGCTGTCCTTGGGCCTGGTCTTCGGCACGGCGGGGCTGCCACACATCCTCATGCGTTTCTTCACCGTTCCGGACGCCAAGCAGGCGCGCAAGTCGGTATTCGTCGCCACGGGCTTCATCGGTTTTTTCTACCTGATCGTGGCCGTGCTGGGCCTGGCCGCCATCGTCATCGTCGGCCAGGACCCGGCCTTCTACGAGTCGGGGATTGTCGGCGGCAAGCTGATCGGCGGCGGCAACATGCCGGTGATGCACCTGGCCAAAGCCGTGGGCGGGGATCTGCTGCTCGGTTTCATCTCCGCAGTCGCCTTCGCGACAATTCTGGCGGTGGTGTCCGGATTGACCATGGCGGGCACCTCGGCGATTTCCCATGACCTCTATGTGATGGTCATCAGAAAGGGCCGTGCCGATGCCGGGGATGAACGTCGTGTGTCGCGCATCGCTTCGGTGGGCATCGGCATCGTCGCCGTGGTGCTGGGGATTCTGTTCAAGGATCAGAACATCGCTTTTCTGGTGGCGCTGACCTTTGGCGTGGCGGCTTCGGTCAACTTTCCGATCCTCGTTCTCTCGATGTACTGGAAAGGGCTCACCACACGCGGCGCATTGATCGGCGGCGTCGCCGGCCTGGTGAGCGCGGTCAGTCTGGTCATTCTCTCGCCCGCTGTGTGGGTCAAGGTACTGGGCAATCCCGAGGCGATTTTCCCGTACGACTACCCGGCCATCATCTCGATGAACGTGGCGTTCTTCTTCACCTGGCTGGGGTCGGTGACCGATCGCAGTCACGGCGCAGCGCTTGAGCGAGCGCGTTTCGATGATCAGTTGATCCGCGCCCGGACCGGGCTCGGCGCGTCGCAAGCGGTCAGCCACTGAGGCGTATTCGCCCAACCCATACCTTTGCTGTTTTGCGCATTTTGCAAACGGAGTCAGCCATGCAACTAAAAGACAATGGCCTGAGATTTTCCCCTGTCACCGTCGCCCTGCACTGGGTCGTCGCGTTCGCGCTGCTGGGGATTCTCGGCCTGCAACTGGCCATCGGTCACGCCTCCGGCGAGGCACTGCGGACAGAGCTCACTCGGGTGCAAAACCTCTTGGGCCTGATGTTGTTCCTCGTCTCGATCTACCGCTTCTGGGCCCGGATCACCGCTTACCATCCACTGCCCGTGGGCACGCCCAATCCCATCGAAGTGATCATCAGCCGCTCGGTGGCGGTGGCACTCGCCCTGGCCATGGTGCTGCTGCCGGTGGCCGTGTGGGCTTCGCGGGCCGCTGCCGGGGAGGGGGTGACGCTGCCGGGCGGATGGTCGATGCCGACATTGCTGCCGGTCAACGCGGTGTTGAAGGACGTCGTCGACCTGCTGTTCAACATCGGTGCGTCAGCCTTCCTCGCCGGCCTTGCCCTGCATGTGTTCGGTGCGGTCAAGAATCACTTTCTCCTGAAGAACAACACGCTCAAGCGGATGCTTGGAAAACATGTGGAGCTGTGAGTCATGAACGAAGCCAGATTCGATTTTGCCGGTAACGCCATCACCCGGCTCTGCGGCGTGAAGTACCCGATTTTCCTCGGCGGGATGGCGGCGATTTCCGGCCCGCCACTGGTCGCTGCGGTGGCCAATGCCGGGGGCATGGGCGTGATTGGCGGCTTGCGCTTGCCACCGTTGGCCTTGCGCCGCTGGATCCAGGAAACCCGCGCGCTCACCGATCAGCCCTTTGGCGTCAACCTGGTGCCGCAGTTCGGCGGGCCGGATGTGTTCGAGGCGCAGTTTCAGGTGATCCTCAAGGAGAAGCCCAAACTGCTGTCCCTGTTCTACGCCGAGAAGTATGCCGCCGACATGATTGCCCGGGCCAAAGACGCCGGGCTGGTGGTCATGGTGCAAGCGGGGTCGGTGGAGCTGGCCCACATTGCCATCGCTCAGGGCGCAGACATCATCGTGGCCCAGGGCAGTGAGAGTGGCGGGCACTTGAATCGCGGCACGATTGGCATCATGCCGTTGGTGACGTCGATCCTGGCCATCTGCGAGGGCCGGCCGGTACTGGCGGCTGGCGGTATCGTCAACGGCGAGGATGTCCGCGCATTGATGTCGCTCGGCGCTGGCGGGGTGGTGGTGGGCACGGCGTTCATCGCCACCGAGGAGTCAAATGCCCATCCGCTGTACAAACAGAAGATCGTCGAGGCGACCACCGATGACACCGAGTACCGCACCGGCTACTCGTTCGGCTGGACCTGGGGCACGCCGCACCGGGTAATACCCAACCGCGACAAGTGGAACCTGCTGCGCTTCATCGGCGGCGGCGCCCGCGCCATCGACAAGCCGCGGATGGCAAAAAAGCTGTCGTTGTACGCGGGGCAGGGGGTGGGCAAGATCCATAGTGTCGTGCCCGCTGCCGAGCGCGTGGCGGAGCTGGTGCTCGGATTGCCGGTGACGACAAACCCGGTGCATCCCTGGTCATTGGTCGAGCCGGAACTCCGGATGCATAGCTGATCCCACTGTGGGCGCTGGCTTGTCGGGTCGGCGCATCGCAGCGATGGTCGTCAACGATAACGCGTGTGATCTGGATAAGCGCGGCGCACTGGAGTTCATCGCCAGCAGGCTGGCTCCTGCAGGGGTTATTTGTTGAGGCCGCTATACAGGGCCGATTTACACCACAGCCGGTCGGGCTATTTGCTGTTGTGCCAGGCCGATGAAGGCGCTCATGGCCGAGGTGATCATCGAGTCGTTGCGGCGGATGAATACGGTGGAGACCTTGGCGAACTCTGGCGGCAGCGTGTGGCAGCGAATCGCATGGCGCACGCTGCAACTTTCCGCAATGGCCTTGGGCAACAGGGTCACGCCCATGCCGGCGGCGACACAGGAGAGTATGCCGTCGAGGGTGCCCAGCTCCATGATCTGGTTCGGCACCAGGCCGACCTGATAGAACCAGTTTTCCAGGGTCGAGCGATAGAAGCAGCCCGTGCGGAACACCAGCACGGTTTGCTGGGGCATTTTCTCGATCAGCGCGGGTAGCGTTTCGAAGTGATTGCTGCTGACCAGCACCAGTTCTTCTGAAAACACTTCTTCCTGGGCCAGCGCCGAATTCTGGTGGAAGCCACCGACGAAGGCGCCATCGAGGCGATGGGCTTCAATCGCCTTGATCAGCTCGACCGTCGTGCCGGTCAGCAGCGACAACTGGACGTCAGGATATTGCTCGCGGTACTTGGTCAGCACCTGCGGCAAACGGATGGCGGCGGTGGTTTCCATCGAGCCCAGGCGCAGCAAACCGGTCGGGCTGCCGGTGTCCATCAGCGCGCTGCGACTTTCATCGGTCAGTTGCAGGATGCGCCGCGCATAGCCGAGAAACGTCTCACCCGCCGAGGTCAGCACCACCCCGGACTTCTTGCGGATGAACAGTTCCCGGTTCAGTTCGGCCTCCAGCTCTTTCACGCGCATGGTGACGTTGGACTGCACCGTATTCACCTGCACCGCCGCGGCGGTGAAGCTGCCCAGTTCAGCCACGGCGCAGAAAATTTTCAGTTGGCGCATTTCCATGAACGTCTCCAGGCATCATAAAAAGTGATTGAGTGCATGCTTATCGATCACTTTACGGCCGTTTACGACGGTTAGTAAAGTGCGCGAAACCAACTGATGAGCCTGGTTCGACGATGACAATGACACTGACTTCCAGAATCGACCATGTCTTTGCCGGAGGGCTGGAAGTGTTGCAGCCCGAAGGTCAACGCACAGGCCTTTTCAAACGCCGAATCACAGGCCCGGCCCGTGTGGAGTTGCACGGCATTGTCGGCGACCAGCACGGTGATACGAGGGTGCACGGCGGCCCGGAAAAAGCGCTGCATCACTATGCGGCGCAGCATTACGAGCGACTGGCGCAAGCCTTTGCCCACAGCGCCGGGCAACTGGTGGCGGGCAGTCTGGGCGAGAATATTTCGGCCCTTGGGCTCAGCGAATACAGCGTGCATATCGGTGACGTATTCCGGATCGGCAGCAGCCTGGTGCAGGTGTCCCAGCCGCGCAGTCCGTGCTGGAAGATCAATCACCGTTTTGATGCCGAGCACATGTCGATGTTCGTCGCCAGGGAGCGAATCACCGGGTGGTATTACCGGGTTCTCCAGCCG
Source organism: Pseudomonas moorei (assembly GCF_008801475.1). GTDB lineage: Bacteria > Pseudomonadota > Gammaproteobacteria > Pseudomonadales > Pseudomonadaceae > Aquipseudomonas > Aquipseudomonas moorei. The sequence goes on from NZ_VZPP01000008.1 coordinate 168,166, forward strand.
GGTTTCATCGAAGCAGGGGACCGGTTCGAACTGCTGGAAAGGCACACCGAACGCTTTTCCATCGACCAGTTCTGGCAAGTGCAGTTGTCGCATCGGCCGGTGATCGACGATCTGCTGGCATTGGCGGCAACCCCTGGCCTGGCGGACGACTGGCAGCGGCGCCTGACACAGCGGGCGAACTGGCTGCGGAAAAGCTCTCACAATTAGTGATTCATAAGATCATTAATCATCATTTTACATGATTCACTGGCGGGCCTACCTTGGCCCTGCCAGACACGCAGACCGCCCGCCTGGCACCTGACAACAACAAGAGATGGCTTTTATCCATCACCAGGGGACACCCGCCATGAGCAACCAGCCAGCAGAGATCGCCCACTACATTCACGGCCGCACGACACCAGGTCACTCCGGTCGCACCCAGGACGTCACCAACCCCGCCACCGGTTCGGTCATCGGCAAGGTGGCCCTGGCCAATGTCTCGGAAGTCGACGCCGCGGTGCAGTCGGCAGCGGCTGCATTTGCGGCCTGGTCGGCAACGCCGCCGCTACGCCGCGCCCGCATCCTGTTCAAGTTCCTGGCGTTGCTCAACGAGCATCGCGACACCCTGGCGCGGATGATCACCCGCGAACACGGCAAGGTTTTCACTGACGCCCAGGGTGAAGTGACGCGCGGTATCGAAGTGGTCGAATTCGCCTGCGGCATTCCGCAGTTGCTCAAGGGTGACTACACCGAGCAGGTCTCGACCAACATCGACAACTGGACCATGCGCCAGGCGCTGGGGGTGGTCGCCGGCATCACCCCGTTCAACTTCCCGGTGATGGTGCCGATGTGGATGTTCCCGGTGGCCATCGCCTGCGGCAACACCTTCGTGCTCAAGCCGAGTCCGATCGACCCTTCGCCCTCGCTGTTGATCGCCGAGCTGTTCAAGGAAGCCGGGTTGCCCGATGGCGTGTTCAACGTGGTGCAGGGTGATAAAGAAGCGGTCGATGCGCTGCTCGAACATCCGGATGTGAAGGCCGTGAGCTTTGTCGGATCGACGCCGATCGCCAACCACATCTACGAGACCGGTGCCCGCCACGGCAAGCGCGTGCAGGCGCTGGGCGGGGCGAAGAACCACATGGTGGTGATGCCCGACGCCGATATCGACCAGGTGGTCGATGCACTGATCGGCGCGGCTTTCGGCTCCGCTGGGGAGCGTTGCATGGCGATCTCGGTGGCGGTGTTCGTCGGTGACGTTGCCGACAAAGTCATGCCGAAACTGGTGGAGCGAACCCGCACGCTGAAGATCCTCGAGGGCATGAACCTCGCGGCCGAGATGGGCCCGATTGTCTCGAAAGCGGCGCACCAGCGCATTACCGGCTACATCGAGCAGGGTATTCGGGAAGGGGCTGAGTTGCTGGTCGACGGTCGTGGTTTTGACGGCGCCCAGGCCGGTGCGAATTGCGCCGAAGGGTTCTGGCTCGGCGGCACGGTGTTCGACCATGTCACCGCCGACATGAAGATCTACCAGGAGGAAATCTTCGGTCCGGTACTGGCCTGCATGCGCGTCAAGGACTTTGCCGAAGCGATCGACCTGGTCAATGCCCACGAATTCGGCAACGGCACCGCGTGCTACACCCGTGACGGCCACATCGCCCGCGAATTCGCCAGCCGCATTCAGGTGGGCATGGTCGGCATCAACGTGCCGATCCCTGTGCCCATGGCCTGGCACGGTTTCGGCGGTTGGAAGCGCTCGCTGTTCGGCGATACCCATGCCTATGGCGAAGAGGGGGTGCGCTTCTACACCAAGCAGAAATCGATCATGCAGCGCTGGCCGAACAGCATCGCCAAGGGCGCCGAGTTCGCCATGCCGACCTCCAGGTAAGGATTGACGTTTTTGGGTTGGAGGGCGTGTAGGCGCGGGCTTGCACGCCGTCCGTTGTCCCGGGGGGCGAACTCCTCGCTCCCGATTTTTTCCAAGGTACGCACTATGTCCAATTCACTGTTGTCCCTGCTGAACATTGAACGGCCCATCCTCCAGTCGCCCATGGTCGGTGTCTCCACGCCCAGGCTCGCGGCGGCAGTATCGAATGCGGGTGGATTGGGTTCCATTGGTATCGGGGCAAGCAGCGTCGGGCAGGCACGCGACATGTTGCGCGAGACGGCTGCTCTGACGGATAAGCCGTTTAACGTGAACCTGTTCTGCCATCGACCTGCCGAGCATGACCCTGTTCGGGAGTCGCAGTGGCTGGGCGTTCTTGCACCTTTTTTTAGTGAATTCGATGCGGCTGCACCGACGGCGCTGCGTGAGATCTACACCTCGTTCGTCGAAGACTCGGACATGTTGCAGATGCTGCTGGAAGAAAAACCGAGGGTGGTCAGCTTCCATTTCGGCTTGCCGCCGCAACCGGCCATCGATGCGCTCAAGGAGGCCGGCATCATTCTGCTGTGTTCCGTGACCTGTCTGGCCGAGGCGCAGATGGCAGAGCGCGCCGGTGTGCATGCGCTGGTGGCGCAAGGCTACGAAGCCGGCGGGCATCGCGGGGTGTTCGACCCGCGGGAGGACAGCGAGATGGGAACCTTTGCCCTGGTGCGGCTGCTGAGTGGCGCCTGCGAACTGCCGATCATCGCCGCGGGCGGCATCATGGACGGCGCTGGCATCAATGCGGTGATGCAATTGGGTGCCAGTGCCGCGCAGTTGGGGACAGCGTTCATTCTCTGCCCCGAGTCTGCCGCCAACAGCGCTTATCGAGAGGCCTTGAAAGGTCCGAGGGCCCATCAGACGCGGGTCACCAGCGTCATTTCCGGACGGCCGGCCCGGGGGATGGTCAATCGCAACTTCACGTCGCTGGAGGCCAGTGCCACGGTGCTGCCGGACTATCCGCTGACCTACGACGCCAACAAAGCCCTCAATGCGGCGGCAAACGCCAGGGGCAACACGGACTTTGCCGTGCAATGGGCCGGGCAGGGTGCGCCACTGGCTCGCGAAATGCCTGCTGCGGCATTGGTGAATTGGCTGGTGGCGCAGATGAAGTGCTGCGTCGTTTAGCGGTCAGCACGCGTTATCGTTAACGACCATCGGCGGAACGCCGCCTGAATTACTGACTGCCGGTTGCACGGTTCTGGGAATTGTATTTCGAAAGGTTGTTGAATTCTTCTTCAAGGTACAGATCTGCCGGACTCGGGCCACGCGCCGCAATCAATTCGATGTCCGCAGTTACAGCGATAAGACGTTGGCCAGCCTTGGCGTTCAGGGCCCGGCCAGCGGTGAGTGCCTTTCGTTTTGCGCCTGACATGATGACTTCCTTGTAGTTGTTTGAAACTAATCAATAACGCCAGGTTGTAACTAATTCAATCCTTTCATTTGGCTTAACTGAGACAATTTATGACAACTAAGCCAGCGGTTGGCAGGCCCTCGGTGACTTGTCGGGACAGTCACTGTGCCGGGATGTCAGGAGGCAGCTCACTGCCGCTGTTCGGCCACCAATAGCAACGACTGCGGCACCGGACTTTGCGGGTGTTGCGGCTCCTGCAGGCTGGCCAGGCGATAGCCGGCCATGTCCAGCGCATTGAGCCAGCTGGACAAGGTGCGGAAGTACCACGGCATGGGTTGCCACGGCCCTTTGAAACTGGCGAAAGTCTCTTCCCGCCAGCCGTCCTGATAGTCGCCGGCGGCCACGGCCCAGGGGTGCAGCGTCTGGATCACCAACGCGCCGCCAGGGGCGAGCAGGGCGTTCATGGCGCTCAGCAGGGGGATAATGTCCTGATGCAGCAGGGCGAAGTTGGCGCAGATCAGGTCGTAGTCGCGACCGATGTCTACCCTGGCTTGCACCAATTCTTCATAGGTCGCCCGATGCACCTGCGCAGTGCCCGCTGCTCGTGCCGCCTCGACCAGCGTCGCATCACCGTCCACGCCGACCGCGTCGATGCCGCGTTTTTCCAGCTCGCGCAACAGCCAGCCCTCACCGCAGCCCAGGTCGAGCACGCGTTCGGGTTGGCGGCCGAGCACCGCCAGCACGATGGCCTGGTTGGTGACATTGAGGCGGCTTTCGATGGCGCCGGTGCGGATCGCTTCGATCCAGGCTTGGGCGTTGTGGTTCCAGCTTTGCAGCAGAGTGGATTCCGGGGCGGGCATTTCGTTGTCCGAAGCAGTTGATGGTGAAAGGGCGGGTGAGGCGACGTTGCCCTGTCCGCGCCGGGCTGGCGGCGTCTGGGCTGACGGCGCGTCCGTTGAAACTGTAGTCGCCTCTTCAATGACGCGCACAAGCAAGGGGATTACCTGTGCGCGCAGCTTACATCCAATAACGCCTGACCGCGCCCGGTTGGCCCGGCACTGGATCCTGCTCCGGAAACGTCAATTGCTCAATGTTTCGCAGTTGCTCGGGGCTCGGTGCTTTGCGACAGATATCGGCGTGCTGGCCTGGTGGGTAAGCTCCAACCACCAGAAAGTCATCACTGGCCCTCAGATTGCAGTGGCCGGTGCCGGCGGGCAACAGTAAGACATCGCCGGCGCTGACTTCCAATACCCGACCTTCCGGGCCGCCGAGCATCACGTGAGCGTAGCCGCTGGCGATGCCCAGCACTTCATGGCCCTGGGTGTGGTAGTGGTGGTAATCGTAGATCCCGTCGCGCCATTGCGGCGGCCAGCCATTGGCGTTGAATATTTCCTCGAACAAGGCCGTCGGGTCACTGCCTTCAGCGGCAATCGCCTTGATGTAAATCAGCACCGGCAGGCGAGGGTTGTTCGGCACCCAACCGTTGCGTTGCAGCAGCAGGGTTTGCAAGGGAGTATCGACAGCTTGCGACCTGTCCATCGGAGATCCTCCGCGACTTCAAGAGCCCTTTTTATTTAGAGTCACCATTCAGGAGTGACATTCAGGGCTCTGGGGTCGTTCAACAAATACTCCGAAAAGGTGCAGAAACCCCTGGATCTCTTGAGGAACCGGCTTGTCGGCGAAGGCATTGTGTCAACAACGATCTCAAGCATGCCGCTACGCAGTCGATGCCGGCGTGATCAAGTCCTTCGCCGGCATCGCTGTGTTGTCGGCCATTGTTACTGGCTGGAACGAACGGCCCCGCCGTCAATCAACAGGTTCTGCCCCGTCAGGTAGCCGGCATGGCTGCTGCAGACGAAGGCGCACAGCGCGCCGAACTCCTCGGGTGAGCCAAAGCGCCTGGCAGGAATTTCGCTGCGGCATTCATCGAGGAATGCCTCACTGTCCTGCCCCGACTCATCGGCCGCCGCGACCAGGTTGTCACGCAGCCGATCGGTGTCGAATGAGCCCGGTTGCAGGTTGTTGATCGTCACATTGCGACTGGCAATGGTGTCCTGCCGGGCCAGTCCTGCGATGAACCCGGTCAGGCCACTGCGTGCGCCATTGGACAGACCCAGGCTTTCGATGGGGGACTTCACCGCGCTCGAGGTGATGTTGACGATGCGGCCAAACCCGCGTGCGGCCATACCGTCTACCGTGGCCTTGATCAACTCGATAGGGGTCAGCATGTTGGCATCCAGCGCCTTGAGCCAGACGTCACGGTTCCACTCGCGGAAATCCCCGGGAGGCGGGCCGCCCGCGTTGTTGATCAAAATATCGAAATGCGCATGGGCCTGCAGCGCGGCCGCCCGGCCTTCGGGCGTTGAAATGTCACCGGCCACGGCGATGACCGTCACGTCAGGATTGCTGGCCCTGAGCTGACGGGCGGTTTCATTCAGCGTCTGTTCGCCTCGGGCAGTGATCACCACGTTCACGCCTTCGTTGACGAGTGCCTGTGCGCAGGCCTTGCCCAGTCCTTTGCTGGCCGCGCATACCAGGGCCCAGCGTCCGGCTATTCCAAGATTCATAGGTGTTTTCCTGAAAGAAGGAAGCTCAAAGTAAGTGATTGCCTACGCATGATTCACGGCGGCAGCCAGGTTTGGCGTTTGGGCACTGATGCCCATGAAGCGCCGCACTCGCTCTCCTTCAGGATCGCATCGAATGGTTTCAGGTGCAGCATCCAGTTGGACCTTGCCGTTCTCCATGAACACCACACGGTCGGATATCGACATGGCGAAGTCCATTTCGTGGGTGACAATCACCATGGTCATGCCTTCTTTGGCCAGGTCGCGAATCACGTTCAGCACGTCGTTGACCAGTTCCGGGTCGAGGGCCGAGGTCGGTTCGTCGAACAGCATGATCTGCGGTTCCATTGCCAGGGCGCGGGCGATCGCCACGCGTTGTTGCTGCCCGCCGGAGAGCTGGTGCGGGTACTTGTGGGCATGGGCCAGCAGGCCGACCTTGTCCAGCAGCGCATAGGCACGGTGTTCGCTCAGCTCGCCCGGGATGCCGTGGTAACGCGGCGCCAGCGTGACGTTGTCGAGAATGGTGCGGTGGGGGAACAGATTGAAATTCTGGAACACCATGCCGATGTGCCGCACGCCTTTGCGCAGGCGGGCGCTGTTGGGCTTGTCCGACGGCTCGATGAATTTTTCACCGAACAACAGAATGTCGCCGGTATCGATGCTTTCTAGGCCGTTGACCGTGCGGATCAGCGACGTCTTGCCGGAACCGGACGGGCCAATGATCGAAACCACTTGGCCGTATTCGACATTCAGGTCGATACCCAGCAGCACTTTGTGCGTGCCGTAGCTCTTCTGGATGTTCTTGAGTTGCAGGATCGGCGTGTTGTTGCTGCCGGCCACTTTGGGCGCGTTGTCGGGCAAGGCTTCGGCGCAGGCCTTGAGCTTGGCCACGGCGGCCGCGTCGAGGGTGTGCGGCTTGCGGAAGTTCAGGTCCAGGTAGCGTTCCAGACGCTGCAGGAAATAGCCGAACACGGTGACGATCAGCACGTAATACACCCCGACCGCCGCCAGGGTTTCCATGACCAGGAAGTTGGTCGCGTAGAGGCGTTGGCCGACCGTGAGAATCTCGGTGAGGGAGATGACCGAGACCAGCGACGTCAGCTTGACCACCGTGATGTATTCATTGATCAGCGTCGGCAGCGAGATACGGAATGCCTGGGGGATCACGATCAAGCGCTGCATGCCGAACAGGCCGACACCCAGCGCGCGCCCGGCTTCCTTCTGGCCCTTGGCCACGGAGATCAGGCCGCCACGGTGGATTTCGGCCATGTACGCCGCTTCCGTGACCACCAGGGCCAGCAAGCCGGAGTAGAACGGGTCGGACAGAATCGGGCCGCTACCGGGAAACAATTGCGGCAAGTTGTAGACGAAGACCACCAGCACCAGCAACGGGATGCTGCGGAAGAACCAGATGTAGGCCGCCGCGGGAGCGCGCACCAAGGGCGACTGTGACAGCTTCGCCGTCGCCAGGAGAAAGCCCAGCAGCATGCCGATGAACCAGGCCAGGGCACTGAGCTGGATGACCGTGACGCAGGCCTTCCAGAAGTCCGGCAGGGAGAACAGGGAGAAAAAATACGACCAATCGAATTGCATAGGGCACCTCAATCTGCCGCCCGAATGCGCGGGCGGCAGATGACCGGACTACAAGGACACGTACTTAGTTGGCAGTCGGTTCTTCCAAGCCATATTTCTTCAGAATAGCGGCGTATTCGCCGCTTTTTTTCGTTTCTTCGAACGCTTTTTGCACCGCCTGGAAGGTTTCGTCGTTACCTTTCTTGACGAAGATGCCCAGGGTCTGCTGATAGATCGGGTGCTCGGTGGTGATCACCACGCGACCATTGGTTTTTTCCGCGATCATTTTTGCCGCGCCAGCGATTTCAACCTGGGCCTGAATGTTCTTCGACAACAGGGCCTGGGTCACTTCCGGCGCAGAAGGGTACTCGCTGACGGTGATGGCGCCTTTGTTGTTCGGCACGCAGTACTCATCGGAGAGCTTCTTGAATTCCTTGACCCAGGTGGTGCCCTGTTCCAGGCCCAGTTTCAAGCCGCACAGGTCTTCAGGCTTTTTCGCATTGATTTCGCTGCCCTTGGGCACCATCACCGCGGCGCCCGTGTTGGCATAGGCGATGGTCTGGGCCTGAGTCTGGCGCTCCGGGGTGATGTACATGCCGGAAATGATGGCGTCGTACTTGCCGGAGTTCAGGCCCAGGATCAGGCTTGGGAACTTGGTGTCGACGAACTCCACCTTGGCATTCAGGTGCTTGGCCAGGGCGGTGGCCAGTTCCGGGTCCGAGCCCACCACGTTTTTGTCCTTGTCGTAGGATTCGAACGGTGGGTAGGTGATTTCCATGCCGACCTTGAAGGTGTCTGTTGCTGCCATGCTCAACGAAGCACTGAGCATGCCGGCTGCCAATACGGTCATGCGCAACAGGGTGTTTTTATTATTTGTCATTGTTTACAGACTCCGGCGTAGGTAAGGGTGTGGCTGGAAAGGTTGATCAGGACGGTTGGGCCTGATTTTTTAAATGTCCGAAACTGGCGGGTTTGCGTGCCTTCTCTGGCATTTGTACTTCTCCATTGGCCACCCTCTGGCGCAGGTACTGATAAGTCTGCAGCGCCTGGCCATACATGTGTTCGCCTATCGTGATTTCTTCGTACTCCTGGCCGGCCTGGGCGAAGGCGGGCAGTGGCTTGATCTGGGTGTGATAGTCGCAAGCATAAAACAGCGGGAAGGAATAACGTTCTTCGCTCACGCTGCGTACCCGGTGCGCCGTCGCCACGAATGCGCCGGCCGTCATCACTTCAAGCATGTCGCCGATGTTGACCACAAAGGCATCGGCAATCGGTGGCGCATCGATCCACTGGCCAAGATTGTTCATCACCTCAAGGCCTGGCTTGTCGGCCAGGAGGATGGTGAAACACTCGTAATCGGTGTGTGCACCAATGCCCGGTGCGTCATGGGCGGCCCCGTCGAAGGGGTAGTGGATCAGGCGCAGCTTGGACGGCGGGCGGGTGACCAGGCTGTCGAAATAGTTTTCTTCCAGGCCCAGGGCCAGGGCGAAGCCGCCGAACAGACGCCGACCCAAGGCGAAGATCGCTTCATAGTAGGCCTGTACCGCCGCCTTGAAGCCTGGCAGCTCTGGCCAGTCGTTGGGCCCCAGCAACGGGGTCCTGGCCAGCACCAGCGGGTCATCGGCCGGGACTTCGAAGCCGACGTCGAAGGCTTCCTTGTGGTCCGGCTTGCCCTTGGAATAGACCTCTTCGCCTTCGGGGACAAAGCCCTTGTGGGTTTTCGAGGTGCCGATGTAGTGCTGCATCTTGGTGTCGAAGGGCTGGGCGAAGAAGTCCTTGGCCGCCTTGCGCAGGTTGGTGATCAGCTGCGGATCGACACCGTGATCGGTGATGTAGAGGAACCCGACGTCGCTGGCGGCGCGCCCCAATTGTTCGGCCACGGCCAGGCGGTGTTCCAGCTCAAAGCTGAACAGACCGGCGATATTGACCACCGGGATCTGCTTGAAATTGGCTGTCTGTGTGTCAGTGCTAACGCTGTTGTTTTTATTGTCAGGCATGACGCATCGGCTCCCTAAGGATGGCTTGAGTGGCTGAAACGGCTGAAGTGTTCACGCTCGGTCTTGCCCATCCACACGTTCAACGACCACAGATCGGCGACCGGTACGTTGGTGAAGGGCAAGTGATGCAGGTAGCCGTCGGCGCCGAATTCCGGGGTCAGGGTGCTGACCCGGTAACCGCGGGCTTGTTGCGAGCGCCAGATGCTTTCCCAGTGCTGCTGATGAAAGGCCAGTTCTTTGGCATATTCCGGCGCCGCCGGGTGCGGGACTTGCGGGCCCTGGTCATAGCCGACCCGGGCCTGGATGTGGTGAACCCGCTCGATGAAGGCGCTCAGATCATCAGCCGGGTCATTCAACAGGCGCTCGCAAGTGACCACCCAATGGCTGATGTCGCTGGTGAACAACAGCTCGGGCAGTTGCCGGATCAACTCCAGGGTCACCCAAGGGTTGAACAGCGAGCGCGAGCGGTGGGTTTCGAAACTGCAGACCTGGCCGTGCTTGCGCGCCAGTTCCAGTGCCTGACCGAAGAACTCCACTTGTTGTGCCAGGGACCAGCGATCATTGCCTGCCAGCACGTTGACGAAACGTGGGCTGAGCTCGGCGGCCCAGGCGAGTTTCTGCTCAAGGTCATTGAGGTGAACGGCCGGCGTCGCCGATTGGTCCGGCAGTACGTCGTACGCGGTAAAGACGGTGCTGATGTAGCCGACGCGATTGGCCTGGAGGAAAGCGGCGAACTCGGCCCGTTCCCGGGCGTCCAGTGGCAGGCGTGCTTCCATTCCGTCAAAGCCGGCCTGCAGCAGCTCTTCAAGCGCCTGGGCCTTGCTGGCGGTGTAGCCCCACAGCGTGCGGAAAATTTCCAGCTTCATTGGTGATCCTCAAAAATCCTGGGCCTGCTGCAACTGCACTTCAGCGGAGCCGGACGGCAATCAAGGGCCGGCAACGACAGAGGATCTTCGAGTCGGGTCTCTGCGTGATGGCTCCCACTCAGCGCTGCCGTGGCCTGTTCGCTGTGGGGCCGATGTTAGGCACAGGCGGCGGCGCGAAAGAATCTGAAAGTTCAAATGAATACTTCAGAGTTTCGTCAACAAATAGCTAGCTAATGACCACGATTTTCAGGCGACATTTTGTCGATGAGCAGGTGTCTACGCTCGCTATTGGTGCAAAGTGCCACTGTTGAGGCATCATTTTGAAGAGTCCCAAGCGACAGCGGACCACGCCAATCAGCTCGGGAATCTCTGGTTCGCGACTACGCTGAAAATGGCGGATCGTCGTTCATGGGGGACCCACGCTCGCCTTGCATCCGTCCCGGGAGCGCCTAATGTCATCCATCACCACGCGCCTGGTGGCGCTTTTGGTTCTGTGCCTGACGCTTGAAGTGGCAGCCCAGAGCAATGTCTGCCCCGACGGCGAGAAACAAGTGTGCCTGGATGGCTGCACCTGCCTGCCAGACCTGGAACAACTGATTGGCCCGGTGCCAGATGGCGTCGTCCAGATCGCCGCACCTGCCCTGGCACTGTGGCTGACCCAGGCTCGCACTGAAGCCGCCAAGGCCGGCACCCAACCCATTCCACCGAACATCCGCGAGAAACTGCTGCGCTGGTACGACCCCGGCGTCCTCGATGCCGCGCGCTACACGGTCAGCGACAGTGAACAATTGAACGCCGCCAACGCCATGCTGCAAAACCCCGATGTCGGCGCCGTGACGCTGATTGACATCATCCTCTTCCGCGACGCTCAAGACGCCGAACAGAACTTCGCGCTGTGGGCGCACGAACTCAAGCATGTGCAGCAGTATCAGGAGTGGGGCGTCGATGGATTCGCCCAGCGCTACACACAGGATTTCAATGTCGTGGAGGCGCCGGCGTATGCGATTCAGGCTGAGGTCAGGCGCGCGGTGCGCAAAGGGACCGACTGAAGGGCTGGGGGGCTGTCTGACCACCGGATCGACCTGTCCCCACATCACGTGAGCCATTAAAAAAAGCAGCCCTCAGGCACCGATAACATCGTTTCTCGGGGGCACGGCTTTTCAATATATTGGCCGCCAGATCCGGTGAGTGACTCAACACTCGCCGCCCTCAGTGCGAGTAGTCTTCATGAATAAAAAACCAGGCAGCGCAGCGTTGGTCAATGCGGGTTCGGGGACCCGGGCAGTTTGGGGCGGAGAACAAGTCAGGCATCCCTACAATGCCACTCAAACCCCGATTGTCGTCAGTGCCGCCTATGGTTACGACGACATCGACGTCTGGTACGACGTCGCTCTGGGCAAGGCACCAGGCTTCATCTACAGCCGCATGGGCAACCCGACCGTCGAGACCCTCGAGGCAAAAATTCGCGAGCTGGAACTGGCCGAGTCTGCCGTGGCTTTCAGCAGCGGCATGGCGGCGATCAGCAGTGTGCTTTATACCTTCCTGGCCCATGGCGATCGGGTGGTGTCGACCAAGGACAGCTATGGCGGCACCAACAAGATTTTCGAAGAGTTCCTGCCGCGCACCGGGGTGAGCGTGACATTGTGCGAGACGTTCGATCACGAAGAAATCGAACGTGAAATCGCCAAGGGTTGCCAACTGGTGTACCTGGAAACGCCCACCAACCCGACCCTCAAGGTCTTGGATATCCAGCGTCTGGTCGCCGCCGCCAAGCGTGTCGGTGCGGTGGTGGTGGCTGATAACACGTTCGCCACGCCGTTGAACCAGAACCCGCTGGCGCTGGGTGTGGACGTGGTCATTCACAGTGCGACCAAGTTTCTCAGCGGGCACGGTGACGTGCTGGGCGGCCTGGTGTGCGGCAGCGAAGTGTTGATGGCCAAGGTGCGTCATTACCGGGAAATCAACGGCGCAGCGCTTGACCCGTTCTCCGCCTACATGATCATTCGTGGCATGAAAACCCTGGTGTTGCGCATGCGTCAGCAGCAACGCAGTGCCCGCGCTCTGGCAGAGTACCTGTGCACCGAACCCTTGGTGGAGTCGGTCAATTATCCCGGCTTGCCCGGCCACCCGAATCACGCGGTGGCGTGCGCGCAAATGTCCGGTTTTGGTGCAATCGTCAGTTTTGTAGTGAGCGGCGGCATGGACACGGTCAAGGTGCTCTTGCCACGCCTGCGTTTCGCCCACTGCGCGGGCAATCTCGGTGCGGTGGAAACCATTTATGGCCCGGCCCGGACCACCAGCCATGTCGAGAACACGCTGGAGGAGCGACTGGCCCTGGGCATCTCCGAAGGGCTGGTGCGGATTTCCGTCGGTATCGAAGACACCGACGACCTGCTCGACGACCTCAAACAGGCCTTCGCTTTTGTCAGAAGTTCGGGCAACTCAGCGGTACTGGAAAACACACAACTTTCAATTAATGAAACGTGTGCAGGGATAGCAGGTTGAAGATTTAACGTTAATACCTCACTGCAAGGATTTAAGTGGGGAGTTCATGAAGTGGAATAATAATAAAACCTGATGGCGCCTTATTTTAACTCTGCCCAGTCAATTATCGCAGACGCTAATTCGTGCCCTGATAACTTTCATGAGAACAACCATGTCCATAAAAGAACAACAACTTGATACTCGCTCGGGTTTTAAACAGGAAATGCAGACGCGCCATATTGTCATGTTGGCATTAGGTGGCGTCATTGGTACCGGGCTGTTTCTCACGTCCGGTTATACGGTCAACCAGGCCGGCCCCCTGGGCGCGGTGATCGCTTACATCATCGGCGCACTCATGGTTTACATGGTGATGATGTGCCTGGGTGAGTTGGCGGTGCAGATGCCGGAAACCGGCTCGTTCAGTACGTATGCCACCCGGTTTCTCGGGCCTGGTACCGGGTATACGGTGGCCTGGTTGTATTGGCTGACCTGGACAGTGGCCATCGGTTCTGAATTCACCGCCGCCGGCATTTTAATGGTGCGCTGGTTCCCGGAAACGCCCGTGTGGATCTGGAGTGCGTTGTTTGCCGGTCTGGTGTTTCTAACCAATGTGATTTCGGTGCGCCTGTTCGCCGAGACCGAGTTCTGGTTGTCGCTGGTTAAAGTGGTGACCGTGATCGTGTTCTTGATGATTGGCGGCGGCGCGATTCTCGGTCTGCTGCACATCGAGCAAAGCCACAGCATCGGCTTGAGCAACTTCACCCGTGAAGGGCTTTTTCCGACCGGATTCTTGCCGATTGCAATGACGTTGCTGGCCGTATCCTTTGCGTTCTCCGGCACTGAATTGATTGGTATTGCCGCAGGCGAAACCAAAGATCCACAACGCAACGTGCCGCGTGCCATTCGCACGACCGTGCTGCGCCTGGCGATCTTTTTCGTGGGGACCATTTTCGTTCTGGCGACCCTGTTGCCTCGTGAACAGGCCGGTCTGGTCGAGAGTCCCTTCGTGACGGTGTTCACCTACATCGGGATTCCATACTCGGCCGACATCATGAACTTCGTGATCATCAGTGCCTTGCTGTCGGCCGCCAACTCCGGGTTGTATGCCGCGTCACGGATGCTCTGGACGTTGAGTGACCAAGGGCACCTGCCCAAGCAGTTCTCGGCCCTGACTCGCATGGGCACGCCGCTCAACGCGATTATCGTCAGCATGGCGGGTGGCGCAGCGTCGTTGCTCAGTAGCGTGTTTGCTGCCGATACCATCTATCTGGCGCTGGTGTCGATCTCCGGGTTGGCGGTCGTGGTGGTGTGGATGAGTATCGCGGCGAGCCAGATTGCGTTCCGCCGTCACTATGTGGCCAATGGCGGTGATATCCGCGACTTGAAATTCCGTGTCCGGGGCTATCCGTGGGTGCCGCTGGGAGCGCTGGTCTGCTGCACTCTGGCCTGTGTCGGGATTGCCTTCGATCCTGAGCAACGGGTGGCGTTGTACTTCGGTTTGCCCTTCATCGCCTGGTGCTACTTCGTGTATTACATTACGCGCAAAAGCCGCGAGCGACGCTTGTCGGTTGCCCCCTTGGCACAACCGTCCGATGCGTTCTAGTCAGCGCCGACGGGATGGGCAAGCGTGCTCGGTGGAGGGGGCGTCCAAGAGGTTCAAGCCATGAAACAAAAGACGCTACCCCCATTGAACTGGCTGCGGGCATTCGAGGTGTCTGCCCGCTGTTTGAACTTCACCCATGCTGCCGAAGAACTGTGTTTAACCCAGGGCGCCGTCAGCCAGCAGATCCGCCAACTGGAAAGCCATCTTGGGGTGGCGCTCTTCAAGCGCCTGCCCCGTGGCCTGGGACTGTCGGAGGAAGGCCAGGCGTATCTGCCGGTGGTGCAGGACGCAATCACCCGACTGGCCGTGGGGACCAACGAAATTTTCGGTCAGCACAAACGTCGGCCGATCAAGGTGCGCGGCAGCCTGGCGTTCTTCGTGCACTGGCTGGCGCCCAAACTGCAGGCGTTCAGCCAGGCTCATCCCCATGTGGATATCCGTTACATCAGCAATATCTGGGTCAAGGAGCTGGATGGCGAGGACGACATGGAAATTCGCTGGGGCCACGGTCAATGGCCTGGCCTGGTGTCGCAACGCCTGACCTGGGACACGCTGTTCCCGGTCTGTTCGCCGGGGCTGATGGCGAAGTCGCCGCTGACCGTCCCTGCGGATGTATCGAACCATCCATTGCTGCATGTGCTGGGTTACGAAGAGGGTTGGGGTTACTGGTTGAACATGGTCGGTGCACACGGCGTCGACTTTTCGACCGGCATGCAATTCGACACGTTGATCTCCACGTTGCGCATGGCCGAGTTAGGGCAGGGGATCGCCCTGGCGCGCTCCTCGATGGTCGATGACATGCTTCGCGATGGACGATTGGTCGAGCCCTTTACCCAGCGGATCGAAGCCAGCGAGTCTTTTTACCTCGTACGCGATTCCGGGGCCGAACAGCACCCTGACGCGGCGATATTTTCCACCTGGCTGGTCGAGCAGGCACATCGTTTCAAATGAATGGCCGGAGCCAACCATGCGTTATGTAAGCACCCGAAATTCGGCCGTGCAGGTCGATTTCGAAAAGGTCGTGTTGTCGGGAGTCGCCGAGGAAGGCGGGCTGTTCGTACCGCTCCAATTGCCGCTGTTTGAATCACAGGACATTGCCAATTGGTCGACCCTGTCCTATGACGAACTGGCCTACAGAGTGATAAGCCCGTTTGTGGGTGAGGCGATCGCCGAAGCCGACCTCAAGCGCCTGCTCAAAGAGGCCGGCGGCCAATTCCGTCATCGCTCCCTTGCACCGTTGCACCAGGTCGACCGTAACGAGTGGGTGCTGGAGTTGTTCCATGGGCCGACCCGCTCCTCGAAGGATTTCGCGGCTCAGTTGCAAGCACGGCTGGTGCAGCACTTTCTGCGTCAGCGCGGGCGTAGCGGGGTGGTGATCGGTGCCACCAACGGCGATACCGGGCTGGCGGCCATCGAAGCGTTCAAGCACTGCGAAGAAACCACCGTGATGGTGTTTTACCCGGAGGCGGGCGTGCCTCAGGACCAGCTCCGGGATCTGCAGGCCGTGGCCCACCCGAGGGTTCATCGGTTTGCCGTCAATGGCAGCTTCGACGAGTGCCAGACCATCGTCACCCGGCTGTTGCGGCAGTGGTCATATGCGCAGCACGAGGCGATCAGTTTCAACTCCAGCAACTGGGTCAGTGTGCTGGCGCAACTGGTGTTTTATTTCCATGCGGTGTTGCAGCTGGGAGGCGGTCAACGACCAATCGGTTTCAGCGTGCCAGCCGCGAGTTTTGCCGAGGTGTATGCCGGCTACATCGCGCAAAAAATGGGTTTGCCGATCACCCAGTTGATCGTGGCGACCAACCAGAATGACGCACTGCATCAGTTGTTTCAGAAGAACCACTACAGCCGGTCGCGGGCCAACAAGACGTTGTCGCCGGCCATGGATCTGTCGATTTTTGCCAATCTGGAACGGTTTGTCTGGGAGCTCTACGGGCATGACGATCAGGCGGTGAATGCCCTGATGGCAGGTTTCGAGTCCAACGGCGAGATGGTCATCGCCAACGAGTCGTGGTTGCAGGCACGGATGATCATTGACTCCTATGCGGTCAGTGATGAGCAGACGCTGAAGGAAATCACTTCGCTGTATCGCGACACCGGTTACGTCATCGACCCGCATACCGCCACCGGCGTCCTGGCGGCCAGGTTGTATCGTCGAAGCCTGGTCGCGCCCATGGTGACCCTGGGGGAAATCTCACCGGTCAAGTCAGCGGCGCTGCTGGGTGAACTGGGCATCAGCCTGCCGATGCCGCAACGCGAGGTCGCGGCCCAAGGGCAGGCGCAGCTTTACCGGATTGAGCCGGACGATCTCGATACCATCCATGCGCTGCTGAACGCGCTGTGAAGACACGGCAACAGGAGGCCAAGTGAAGCGAATTCTGGACCCTCTCGACGAACACATCATCGCGCAGCTACGGCTCAATGCCAGGGCCGCGCACGCCGAGTTGGCGGCCAAGGTCAACCTGTCGCGCAATGCGGTGCGCCAGCGCATCGAGCGACTTGAACGTGACGGTGTCATACAGGGATATACGGTAAAAACCGGGGAGGGGCGCCAGGCCGCTTCGGACATTAACGCGGTGATTTTCGTGTACCGCTACGACCGGATGCGCGGCCAGGAAGTACTGCAGGCGCTGCGGGCAATTCCGGAAGTCCTCCAGTGCGATGTGATGAGCGGCGAGTTCGACTTGATGCTGCGGGTCGGCGCGGCGAGCCCGCAGCGGGTGCACAAGGTCTGGACTGAAATCGCCGCATTGCCAGGGGTGGAAAACACCGTGACGTCCTTCGTATTGTCGTCTGTCGTATAGCCCGTTTTCCGTGCTGCCAAAAGCCAACCTGTGTTGGCTTTTTTTATGCCTTCAATGATTTGCAGTTCAGGGATTGCGTTACCTGCGCGCGGGTACATTCCCGGGTAGGAGCCAGCCTGCTGGCGATGGTCGTTAACGATGAGGCGGGTGGCCTGGTTAAACGCGGCGCACTGGAGTCCATCGCGAGCAGGCTCGCTCCTACAGGTTTTGCGTTACCTGTGCGTGAGTAGATTCCTGTGTAGGAGCCAGCCTGCTGGCGATGGTCGTTAACGATGACGCGGGTGGCCTGGTTAAACGCGGCGCACTGGAGTCCATCGCGAGCAGGCTCGCTCCTACGGGTTTTGCGTTACCTGCGCGTGGCTACATTCCTGTGTAGGAGCCAGCCTGCTGGCGATGGTCGTTAACGATGACGCGGGTGGCCTGGTTAAACGCGGCGTATTTGAGTTCATCGCGAGCAGGCTCGCTCCTACAGGGATTGCGTTATCGGTGTTTCCCGGGATTGCGCGAGGATCTTTTTTGATGCCTGAAACTTTGCTCCGGCGCTGGTCAAAACGCCCACAAAATAGAGCAAATTGGCCTATTTCACTGCCCTGGCCTGACCCCTAACCTAGTGCTCAACAACCCATCACCCGGATCAGGGGGCATAACAAAATGACTGAATACAAATTGGCGCTGGTTGGCTTTGGCGGTGTTAACCGGGCGTTGGCTCAACTGATTGCCGAACGCAACGAACAGTGGAAAACCGAGCTGGGCTTCACCCTGAAAATTGTTGGCGTGACCGACTTGTTTCTCGGCTCGATCATTGGCCGTGAAGGATTGGACGCCGGCGTGCTGACCCGATTGCCGGCCGCCAAGGGCGCTTTGGCGCAGCTACCGGGGGGTGAAGCGACAGCCCTCAATGAAGCGGTGATCAAGGACTCGGGAGCGGACATCATTGTTGAAGCCACCTTCACGAACCCGGTAGACGGTGAGCCGGCGACGTCGTTCTGCCGTTGGGCGCTGGAGGGCGGCAAGCATGTCGTCACCACCAACAAGGGGCCCATTGCCTTGCACGGTAGCGAGCTCAAGGCATTGGCCCGACGTAACAACGTCGCCTTCGAATACGAAGGTTCGGTGATGAGTGGCACGCCAGTCATTCGCCTGGCCAGGCAGGCGCTGGCGGGTAGTTCCATAGGTGGTTTCGAAGGGATTCTCAACGGCACGTCCAACTTCGTTCTGACTTCCATGGAAGGTGGTCTCGGGTTTGCGGAGGCCGTGGCCAAGGCGCAGGAGCTGGGTTACGCCGAAGCCGACCCGACCGCCGATGTCGAGGGGCATGACGTGCGCCTCAAGGTGGTGATCCTGGCCAACGAACTGCTGGACGCCAAGCTCACTGTCAGCGACGTCACCTGCAGCGGCATTTCGTCCCTCAGCCTTGGCGACATCGAACAGGCCCGGCAGGACGGCGCTCGCTGGAAGCTGATCGGCGCGGCGAAACGCCAAGCCGACGGTTCGATCAGTGCCAGTGTCGAGCCGCGTCTTTTGAGTAACGATCATCCGTTGGCCAGTGTTTGTGGCGCGACCAATGCCGTGTCTTTTAGCACCGGGCTGCTCGGCGCCGTGACGGTTTCGGGGCCGGGGGCCGGGCGCACGGAAACAGCGTTCGCGTTGCTGTCGGACATCATCAGCATCCATCAATCCCGTGCACACAACCAGGAGTAAGCCTGTGAAACTATCGCGCCTGGCTCTGGATATCGTGGAGCCGCCCATTGAAGTCTTGAACCCGTTTGACGGCTCCGTCATCGGCAGCGTTACCAATGTCTGCGCGTCGCAGGTTCCACAGTTGCTGGAGACCGGGCGTCGGGGTGCCCGGGCTTGCGCCGCGCTGGCGCGTCATCGTCGGGCGCGCATTCTCGAGCAAGCGGCGATCAACATCGAGCATGAGGCCGGCGCGTTTGCCAGGCTGATCGTCGCCGAGGCCGGAAAGACTCTTAAACAGGCGGAAAAAGAGGTCAAGCGCTGCATCAACACCCTGAAGTTGTCGGCCGAGGAAGCCAAGCGCAATGCCGGCGAGGTGGTGCCGTTCGATGCGTATGAAGGGTCCGAATCGCGTCAGGGCTGGTTTTCTCGCGAGCCGTTGGGCCTGGTCGTCGCGATCACGCCATACAACGATCCGTTGAATCTGGTGGCGCACAAGCTCGGTCCGGCCATCGCGGGCGGTAATGCGGTGATTCTCAAACCGTCGGAGCTCGCGCCGTTGTCGGCCATCAAGCTGGTGTCCTGTCTGGTCGCGGCGGGCTTGCCGGAAACAGTGGTGACGGTCGCCACCGGTGGTGCGGAGCTGGGCAAGGCGTTGGTCGCTTCCCGTGACGTGCGGATGATTTCCTTTACCGGCGGCTTCGTCACCGGGGAGCAGATCGCCCGCACGGCCGGATTGAAGAAACTGGCCATGGACCTGGGCGGCAATGCGCCGGTGATCGTCATGGGGGACTGCGACCTGGAGGCTGCCGTCGAGAGTTGCCTGTCCGGCGCCTTCTGGGCGGCGGGGCAGAACTGCGTAGGCACTCAGCGCTTGCTGATTCAGGCATCGATTTATGAAGCCTTTCGAGAGCGTTTCGTCAGCAAGGCCCGAGCGCTGGTGGTTGGCGACCCCTTGCTGGCCGATACCGATATCGGGCCGATGATTACGACGCAAGCGGCACAGAATGCCGAGCAAGTCGTGAACGAGGCGTTGCAAGCGGGCGCGACTTTGCTTTGCGGCCACCGGCGCCAGGGATCGTGCTACGCCGCGACTGTGCTGGAAAACGTCGATCATTCCAGCCGGCTATGGCGCAATGAAGTGTTCGCTCCGGTGGTGGTCCTGCAGTGCTTTGAATCGTTCGACGAAGCCATCGATTTGGCCAATGAACCCGAATACAGCTTGCATGCGGGGATATTCACCAATGATCTGGCGACGGCGATGAGCGCCGCACGGAGGATCGAAGCCGGCGGGGTGATGATCAACGACTCTTCCGATTACCGCTTCGATGCGATGCCGTTTGGCGGTTCGAAGTACGGCAGCCTGGGCCGGGAAGGGGTGCGTTTTGCCTATGAGGAAATGACCCAGCCCAAGGTGGTGTGTTTGAACACCTTGGGTTAGACGATTCAGAAAGGTCTGGTCAGGTCGTAGGGCGTTGGGCAGGTTTGGTCACCTGCCCGACGCTTTTTTATTTAACGGGAACGGGGGCAGGCGGTAGCGCCGCGGCAGCAAGAACTCCGAGCAGGCTTGGATTCTCGACAGGAATGCAATGTATAAAATTAATGAATTTTTATTATCGCTTTTCATGACCTAAGTTGATTCAAGGACATGGAGAACCGCCTTGAAATCACTACCACTCAACTCAGCCGAAAAGTTTGATAACACACGGGCCAATGAGTACGGACGACAGAGCCGTATCGCACTGGCAGGTTATGACGCCTGTCAGGACTTGGCGGCGTGCATGCTCGCGGCAAGCCTTGGCAGTAGGGGCTCTGCAAAAATACTGGTTGTCGGCGCTGGCGGTACGGCGCAAGAGATCATTGCAATGGCCGGGCTTGAGCCGGGGTGGCGCTTCACCGCCGTTGATCCATCCGGGCCGATGCTTGAAGCCGCGAAACAGCAGTTGGCCGCAAACAACCTGCTGGAAAGAACGGATCTGCATCTTGGGCACGTTGAAGATTTGGCGGCAGATGAGTCCTACGACGCAGCCACTTTGATCGGTGTGCTCCATCATCTCGATGGCGATGATGCCAAAGGACAAGTTTTACGATCCATTCAAGCTCGTCTGAAACCAGGGGCTCCGCTGATCGTCGCAGGCAATCAATATGCCTATGCCAGCCAGCCATTACTCCTCGCTGCCTGGGGGCAACGCTGGCGGCAGCACGGAGCCAGCCCGGATGAAGTGAAAGTCAAACTGGGGAAAATTCTTCAAGGCGCCGACCCTCCACATTCTGAGGCGGCGGTTCAAAAGCTGTTGCATGACGCGGGGTTCGGGGACGCTACCCGTTTTTTCAGCAGCCTGTTCTGGAGTGCCTGGTTGACGTGTAAAACAGTCTGAACAGGGAGGTGAGAGGCAGTGACCAGCCGTGCACGGCCAATCATGGTTACAACGCGTGTCGGTCAAATCCGATGCAGTCGCGGATCAGAAGCAAAGCAAGCAGGCGGCAAGTGGAGCGCACTTCGCAGCCGATGATCAGACCGTTTGAACTCTCTCAAATCAGGCGCAATCGTACCCATACAGTGTCAGGTTTTGCCTGTCAGGAGAGGATCAAATGAAACGTACAACGGCATTGATTCTGGCGTTATCAACCACCTTGCTGCTCGGTGGCTGCTGGCCTTACTGGCATGATCATGATGGCCACGGCCATGATCATGGTCGCTACTATGGTGGCGAGCGGGGCGGTGAGGAATACCACCGTAATTAGCCTGTCTGCGCATCAGGATCAAGGTGCGCAAGCAAAGAGGATCGGGTGGGCTAACCAGGTTCGTCCTGACCACCCAGACCTCCGCATTGACAGATACAATGGCGCCGCTTGATCAACCGGCACCCGATGCAATGGGCTGCACCCCGTCCCATCCTGCTTCCCTGCTGGCCCACATGAAGATTGTTGCCCCAGGCCAGACAGAAGGGCCGCTTTTTCAATAAAATCGAACCCTGACTGCCATTGATCTGTGTCTACAGGATCAAGGGCAATTCATACTGCCTGTCTACCACCACTCATTCCTCCAAGATCGACACCCATGCCTGAAGAGTTCGAAGTTCCCAGCCCACATGAGCAGCATATTGAGCACACCACCCATCATGCGCATGCACAAGGCGACGGCTTTGCCAGCAAGATTGCGGTGATGACAGCCATCATGGCGACCGTCGGTGCCTTGATGAGCTACCAGGCCGGCTCAACGGAGAGTGAGGCGGCCATGGACAAAAACAACGCCGCCATCCAGAAGACCGAAGCCGCCAACGAGTGGAATTACTACCAGGCCAAGTCCAGCCGGCAGAACCTGTCGGACCTGGCGAGCCATCTCCCGGGGCTGGATTCCGCCCACTATGCCGCTGAGGCGCGGCGGTATGGGGAACAGAAAGAAGAGGCGCGCAAGAAGGCCGAGACACTCGAACAAGCGGCACGCGAGTGGGACGAGAAGTCAGAGCAGGTGCTGCATCAGCATCACCGCTGGGCCCAGGCAATGACGGCGATTCAAATCGCCATTTCGCTGGCGGCCATTACTTTGCTGACGCGTAAGGAATGGCTCAAGCGGGTCTCGTTTGGTGCCGCCGGCGTTGGCGTTTTGTTGGGTTCGATGGCCTGGCTGCATATCTAAGCGCGGCGACCAGCCGTTCGCTGGCTGAATATTCCCGGGGATTTCGAACGCATGGACGCGATCCACGGTCACTCAGGCAACCCGGCCAGGCGCAGTCCATCGGCGAAGCGTGCAAAATCCTCGGGACGCTGGATCGGCAACCAGCCTTTCAGGTTGCAAAGGCGCAAGGCGGGATCCAGCTCCCGTAGCCGCTGCATTGCCAACCTCGCTTTATCCATTCGTCCACTGAGGGCATGACTGGCCGCCAGCAGGGCCACCGGGGGCAGGAAACTGGGCAGGTTGCCCAAGCCCTTTTCCGCCCAATCCGTCGCGAGATCCAGGCGTCCGGCGAAGAAGTGCGCCAGGGCCATCCCGACCTGCATCCTGAACATTTCCGGGTCCAGCGGACTCAAGCGGACAGCATGGGTCAGGTGCTCGATGGCGGCGTCTGTTTCACCACGCAGTGCGCGCAGGATGCCGCCCAGGAACCAGGCCGGGGCGAGGTTGGGATTGAGCAGGCGTGCCCTGTCGAGCAAGGCAATTCCGCCGTCCACATCTCCGGTGAGATGGCTCAATGCATGACCGCCTCGGGTCAACGCGACCGCATCATCCCGGCCAAGCGTCACCGCCAGACGCGCAAGCCGTACCCCCTCAGCGATCTCTTGCGCCTGATCGGTCATCCAGCCATTGATCTTGCGCCAGAAGTGGCACCAGGCGGCCATGCCATAGGCCGAGGCAAATTCCCCATCGAGCTCGATGGCCTTGTAGAACAACGGCAGCGCCTCGTCGAGGGCTTCCCGGGTGCCGTTGTGCAGTTTTGCCATGGCGCGCAAATAGTAGTCGTAGGCGTCCAGGCTTTCCGTCGGTTTGCGTTTGGCGCGTTCGATTTCTGCCCGTTCGAGTTGCGGTGCAATGGCACCGACGACGCTTTGGGTGATTTGATCCTGCAGCTCGAAGAGGTCATTGAGCGCGCCTTCGAAACGCTCCGCCCAGATATGCGTCCCGCTCGTCGCATCGATGAGTTGCCCGGTGATGCGTACCCTGTTTCCGCACTTGCGCACGCTGCCTTCGAGCAGGTAGCGAACGCCCAGTGCCTGGCTGATGCCCTTGGCGTCCACCGTCTGCCCCTTGTAGGTGAAGCTCGAATTGCGCGCGATGACGAACAGCCAGCGGATACGCGACAGGGCAGCGATGAGGTCTTCCACGATGCCGTCGGCAAAATACTCCTGCTCCGGATCGCCGCTCAGATTCTGGAAGGGCAAGACGGTAATCGAAGGTTTGTCCGGGAGGACGAGCGAGGAGGGCATTTCCTTCGGCGTTGTGGGCGAGTATTCGTCGATGGCAGGCCGGTCAGACTGCCGCGCTTCACCGTTCCCGCCGACCCTGATCTGGCCGACGAAGCGGTAGCCCTTGCGGGCGACGGTGCGCAGCAGGCGCTGTTCCTCACCGGTATCGTCAATGGCCTTGCGCACCGCATTGATGTGACTGGTGATCGTCGACTCCGAGACGATCCGGCCGTTCCATACCGCCTTGAGCAGGTCGTCTTTGCTGAGAACGCGATCGGGGTTGTTGACGAACAGCAGCAACAGATCGAACACCTGCGGCCCGACGGTCACGACTTGCCCGCGCAAGGTGAGTTCCCGACGCTCCTCATCGAGCAGGTAGTCTTCAAACACGAATGGCAAAGTGGGGATCCCCTGGCGAAGCGCCCTCAACTCCGTGTCCCAGGCGGCTGACGATTAGTAGTGGATATTGATGATACGGCAGCGCAAAACCCGCCGCACTGTCTGCGGCCGAGGCAAGCTCGGACTGTGGCGTCTTTGGACGAAAAACCAAGGCTCAGTGGAGGGAAACCCACAGCTGGCACAAGGACTTCGTTCACCCACGCAGGCAACCTTCTCTTACACCGACGCAATGGTTGCAGTCGACACGTGGAGAAAGCCCATGAAGATCGTCGTCATCGGAGGCTCCGGCCTCATCGGATCAAAACTTGTGAAGAACCTGCGCGAGCGCGGCCATGACGTGCTCGCAGCGAGCCCCAGCACGGGCGTCAACAGCATCACCCGCGAGGGCCTGGCCGAGGCGATGGACGGGGCCGATATCGTCGTCGACGTGGCGAACGCGCCGTCGTGGGAGGACCAGGCCGTCCTTGAGTTTTTCCAGACATCGAGCCGTAACCTGCTGGCCGCCGAAGCGGCTGCCGGGGTCCGGCATCACGTCGCGCTGTCGATTGTCGGGACCGAGCGGCTGCCAGAAAACGGCTATTTCCGGGCCAAGGTCGCACAGGAGAACCTGATCAAGGCATCCGGCATTCCTTACTCCATTCTGCGTGCCACGCAGTTCTTCGAATTCGTCGGCGGCATTGCCGATTCGTTTACCGTCGGCGAAGAACTTTGCGTTTCGCCAGCGCTGATCCAGCCGTTGGCGTCCGACGACGTGGTGGCGGCACTCACCGACGTCGTGCTGGCCGCGCCGCTCAATGGCACCGTCGAAGTCGCGGGGCCCGAGGCCATGCCGATTGACGAGCTGATCAGGCGTTTTCTGCGGGCCACTCGGGATACTCGCCGGGTCGTACCGGACGTACACGCGCGCTATTACGGCGCCGTGCTTGACGATCAATCGCTGACCCCCGGCCACAACCCGCGCCTGGGGACGATCCGTTTCGAAGACTGGCTCAACCAGTCAATGGCGCAAGCAAGCCGCTGAAGCCTCCAGCAACAGCTCAGGAAGGCGTCGCCCCGATCATGGGGCGCGCCGTCATCACACCTATCCACGAAGGAGTTTTGCCATGGTTACCCGATATCTATTGGCTGCGGCTTTCGCAGCACTGTCGATCGGCACAGCGTCGGCCACTGAGCCGCCCCCCGGCAAGGTGACCGTCGTGTTTGACCGTCCCATTCCCAACATCCCCGGCAAGAGCATGAAGGGTGTGGTCGTCGAGTATGGGCCGGGCGCCGCATCGCCATCCCACACCCATCCGAAAACGGCCTTCATCTATGCCACGGTGCTGGAGGGGGCGTTTCGCATCAAAGTCAAAGGCCAGCCGGAAAAGATCTACCACGTCGGCGAAAACTTCGTAGAGGAGCCGGGCTCCGTGCACGAAGTCAGCGCCAACGCCAGCGACACCGATCTTGCACGCCTGTTGGCCGTGTTCGTTCTCGACACCGGCGAACAGACGCTGGTCACCCCCATCAAGAAATGAGCGGGTCAACGTGCTCATAAAGGCTCGACAGCAGCGTCAGGGCGGCAGACCAGTGCTGCCCTGGCATTCCTTTGTCCTGGTTTTGGGAAGGGTGCCGGGGGGTAAGAAACAGAGGCAAAGCGTGTATGACGGCATGGTGTTGGACATACACAATGACCCGAACAGGCAACATGACTTTTTCTTCATGTTCAGCAGTCGCGTTGAAGCGCCGTCTACACTCAGACCCTATAAGACACACCTGCCGCAACCGGCAAGTTGCGGTGATAGTTATCGGGTCCTGCCACTGCGCATACACTCCGAGAGCAGTTCAATGAAACTGAATGACGCTCTGCACAGGGATAATAACAATGCGGATTTACTGCGTCTTATAGCGGCATGCGCCGTTATCTGGGGGCATGCTTACGCGCTGGTTCCAGGGTCTACGACGACAGAGCCTATTGGGCAGTTACTTGGATTTGACTATTCGGGATCGCTGGCCGTTGAATTCTTTTTTTTCTTGAGCGGTATTCTTGTAACGAATAGCTGGATAAACAATAGTTCACCCCTTAATTTTATATTGGCTCGGTTTTTTCGGGTGTTCCCGGCCGTCCTTGTCAGCGCGGCCGCTTGCGTGTTACTGCTTGGGCCGATGCTCACCACACTGCCGCTGAATAGTTATTTTTCTAATAGCACCGTTTTTACAGCAATATTTCGCCACCCCTATGTCGAATATTCTTTGCCCGGCGTGTTTGAACATAGCAATAACCCGCTGACCAATGGATCTATCTGGACGATCCGATATGAACTCATTATGTACGCCATGTTGCTGGCCGCAGGGCTCTGCGGAGTATTCCGTCATAAGCTCTTCGCAACGGTGGTTCTAATCTCAATACTTGCCATTTCAATGTTTTTCCCGGAAGAAGTTGAAATGATTGGCCTGATGAACGTCAATATTGGCGGTCGCCTCCCGGCCTTCTTTGCCTTTGGCGCTCTTCTTGCGCTTTACAAAGATCAGGCAAGTATCAATATCCGTATCGTTTCCGGTTTAATTCTCTTTGCCTGGATCTGCCGGCATGGGTCGGCGTTCCAGTTTGTGTTTTATCCGGCATTTTTGATAACGGCGCTTTGGCTGATGACCACCGAGCCAATCAAGGCATTGCGGCTTCCAGGCGACTTTTCGTATGGTGTTTACGTCTTCGGATGGCCAATACAACAGGTCATGGCCGCTGTTTTCCCGAATTTCGGCGTTCATGCAAATCAGGTTGTTACGATCGCTGCATCTCTCGCGTTGGCCAGTATTTCCTGGTTCGTAATTGAAAAGCCCTGTATCCGCTATGGTCGCCAGTTAGGTCGGTATTTTGCTGCGCATAGTAGCCGTGAAGCCAATGCAGAGGCGACGCTGGTGACGGTTCGTAGACCCAGCGAATAACGACTGGCATGTGAGTCGTCACTGCGCCAAGAGGGGGGCTATGTTTTCAGTGTTTTCTAAACCACTTGATCAAAGATCATCGGGCCTGAGTGGGTTTTGCCCCAACACATTTTTTTGGATTAAACACTGGATACTCTCCCGCGGTTAAACAGCCACAACCGATGCAGCCTTCCAGGCTCGTCGACAGCATGGTTAATTGGCCGTTACATCACGCGTTGAAAAATAAAACGTGAGAAACCACAGAATCAGGGCGGTAGCGCTGATCAAGGCGCCCAGCAGGCTTACCGCCATCCAGCCCCATAGCGCATAAACCTGGGTCGCGGCGGCGGCTCCCAGCGCGCTACCGACCGAGTAGAAGCACATGTAGGCGCCGACCATGCGACTTTGGGCGTCGGGTCGTGCAGCAAAAATCAGGCTCTGGTTGGTGACGTGAACCGCTTGCACCGCGAAGTCGAGCAACACGACGCCGCAGACCAGCGCGATCAGGGACGTCTGGGCAAACGTAATGGGCAACCAGGACAGCGTCAGGAGCCCCAGCGAAATACCGGTCACTCGTTGCCCCAGGCCTTGGTCGGCCCAGCGACCGGCTCTACTGGCGGCAAGGGCACCGGCGACGCCGGCCAGTCCAAACAGGCCGATGGCAGTGTGTGAAAGCGACAGCGGCGGGGCGCTCAATGGCAGCACCATGGATGTCCATAGCACGGAAAAAGCGGCAAAGATCAGCAAGGCCAGAAGGCCCCTGACGCGTAAAGTGCGTTCGGTGATGAACAGTTTGAAGAGTGAACGCATGAGCGCCAGGTAGGTGTCCTGGCGCTTTGGCGGCGCAGTGAAAGGCGCCACTTTCCACAGCACCGCCGCGATGGTCAGCATCAATCCCGAGGACACGAAGTAAACGGCGCGCCAGCCCGCCATATCCGCAATCAGGCCGGAGGTAAACCGCGCCAGAAGAATGCCCAGGACAATTCCACTGGTTACCGTCCCGACTGCCTGCCCGCGTTGTGAGGGGGTTGCCAGCACGGCGGCGTAGGCCACCAATACCTGAACGACCACTGCCAACAGGCCCATCATGATCATGGCACCCAACAGGGCCAGCCATTGCTGTGCTGCACCGACCGCCGCGAGCGCCACCGCCGACAGCAGTACCTGCGTCAGAATCAGCCGTTTACGGTTTACCAAATCGCCCAGCGGGACTATGAACAGCAACCCCAACGCGTAACCGACTTGAGTGGCCGTCACCACGACTCCGATCATCGATGAGGCCACGTTCAGGCTCCGGGCCATGGAGTCGAGTAACGGTTGTGCGAAGTAAACGTTGGCGACTGCCAGTGCGCAGGTGACAGAAAACAATAACGTGAGCGACGGCGAAAGCCCTGGATACCGGTCGGACCTGCTGCTGTCGCCGGTATCCGAAGGCGGCAATCGCGCAGGCTGTGTGGAGAACCGTTTGGTGGCTGAGTCGGCATCTGCTGTCATGTACACCTCCATGGCGTTAAACTGGTTTCAATTAAAAACTGGATTCCATTGTTGCGGCATCTGGTTTTTAATTGCAACCACATTGTTCAAGGTCAATAAGATGGAAGAAGACGCCGCACCACAGATCAGCGAATGCCCGGTAGCCAGAGCACTGGAGGCCATCGGGGATCGTTGGTCGCTCATGATCATCCGCGACGCTTTTGATGACATTCGCCGCTTCAGCGAATTTCAAAAGAGCCTGGGCGTGGCCAAAAATATCCTGGCATCGAGACTCAAGACGTTGGTTGAGGTCGGGGTTTTCGATGTGCGACCGGCGTCCGATGGCAGCGCCTACAAGGAGTACGTCCTTACGGAAAAAGGACGGGAAATCTTTCCGGTGGTGGTCAGCCTGCGGCAATGGGGCGAACGTTACCTGTTCAAGCCGCAGGAGACGCGTTCCGTGCTGATTGACAAAGCGACCGGACAGCCTCTGATGCCGATTGATGTCCGCTCAGCAGACGGTCAGAAGCTCGGCCCGTCTGACTGCCACAGAGTGAGACGGGTTGGCGGCGAGTCGTGAACCGACAGCCGACCCGCCTCCCACTGATCGTCAGGCAAATCGAGCTTCATTTGACCTGATTCGATGGATAAAGACCGGCAAGTCGCGCAATCACGACGCCCACGTAAAAAACGCCTGAAAACTCTTCGACCATCACCAATGAACGAGCGTGGTTGGTCAATGGGAGGACATCTCCGTAACCGGTGGTCGTGAGCGTCGTGAAGCTGAAATAGATCAGTTTGAAGAACGTACCGGGCTGCATGAAGTCGAGGCGGCCAGGGCCGAATGAACCCGCGCTGGATATCTCGACCAGGGCATAGATGAAGGACCAGACGAAGGCCAGCATGATGTAACCCGCAAGCGCGCCATGCAGCTTGTCGGCGGTTATGGGCCCGCGCCTGAGAACATAGCGAATCACGCTGCTGAACGAGACGGTAAGAGACACCGTATAAGCGATCCCGGCAAGATCAAGAATCTTGATGCTTTCAGTCCACAACGCTGCCCATAGAAGACCGACCCCAAGCAACGCCAGGCCCAGTTTGAGGATGACTCCCCGCCGAGTCTGCCCGGCCGCGAAGGCACCCACGAGCAGCACGATTGAAGACACAATGCCGAGCAACGTGCGCGCAAATATGCCCTCCTCAAGAAAGGGAAACAGCAGGATCAATCCCAGTAAGAGCAGCAATAGATAGGTGCAGGGCCCTTGCCCTATCAGCAACTGAGCCAGGTCCGCGTCGGTTTCGGCTTTATCCTGCGAATCTGTCATACCGGTTTCCCTGAGAGGTCATGACCCATGGTGGATTCTAGCTACGGCTACCTTTCAGCGCTTTGAGGTTTCAGATCCCATGCCTTGAGTTTTTTTGCAGCGGTTCCGAAAGGCCCCAGTTGGTAAACGGCCGCGCCGACGGGTGAGAAGACAAATGATTGGAATGGCTCGGCATTCATTTTGTCGAGATAGTCACGTGGAGCAACTCCCGTGCTCACATGGGGATTGAAATGCTCGCCAGACATTTTCGGGACGAATGTCGATACGTACTGGATGAGCGCCGCGTCATTGCCGGGATCGTCGTGCGCCGCGGTGAACGCTTCAATCGGGCCGGTTTCTACGGTGAAAGGCTCAACCGCGGCAATGATGTCCTCTTGCAACTTGATGATTTCCGGCGTTGGCCTCGCGCAAATGCCGGCGACCCCGAGCGCTCCAGCGGGCGCGTAATAGTATTTGAACGCCTCCAGTTTCATGGCGCTCACATGGGCGCTCAGGAGAACCTTTTCCGCAGCGGCATAGACCTTGTCCAGATCCTCCGTGCGGACGAAACGCTGAACCAGCGTGATGTGCGGCCGGTGTTCGGCATCCAGGGCGAAACCTTTCGGAAACACGGCGAGCAGTCGGGCGTTATTGGCGTCGGAGTGCTTGAGCATCGTGCTGTCGGGCTCCAGGAGGATGTCGATGGCGGTGACCCTGGACGGCGCGCCGATCGCGGTAAACGCCAGCATACAAGTCACCAGGGCGGCCAGAATCGTTTGTACACCTAGGGTTTTCATCGGTGCGGCTCTCAAGATAGAGGCCGCGCCCAGTGATCAGGGGGCGGCTCCGGAAGGAAGGGGAGCGGCAGCCTGGATCAGGCTGCCGCGGTGTCGCTAGTTAGGCATGGGTATGGTGATGCCTTCCTTCTCCAGGTCCTCCCGTACCGACTGGAATTTCTGGTACTTGGAAATTTCGATCGGGCCGTCGTAGGTCATGCTTTGTATTTTCCGTGGGGGATACTGAACATAGGTTTTCATCAACTTGGCGATGGCTGAGCTGATGGGTACCAGGGTCCAGGTGCGCTCAGTGTAGTTGTTCATGAAAATGTCGTAGCGCTCCTGAGGATCCTGCAGCAGGTCAAACACCTGCGGCACCGTCGCCACGTATTTGGTCGGGCCTTTCCAGCCCTGGTTGGTGTCGACGGCCAGCCCGCCTGTCACGGCGCCATCGTCGCCACGCAGGTTGAACACTGCCTTGTAGTTACCGACACGCGCGGCACCGGGCGACAGCTCGTTCTCGGTGAAATAGAACCACTCTTTACGCGGGTCAGGGCCGGTGCCGAGCAGCACCGGGGTCATATCGTAACTGTCGAAGATGATCGGTTTACCTTCGCGGTCTTTCTCCGGCAGCTTGATGCCGGCCACAGAAGCGAAGGTCGCCATCAAATCGAGGCCACCGATGATGTCGTGATTTTTGGTGTTCGGTTTGATTTTTCCCGGCCAGGCCATGATGGCCGGAACCCGGTTGCCACCCTCGCGCACCGTACCCTTGGTGCCACGGAAAGGCGTGTAGCCAGCGTCCGGGTACACATCCTGCCACGCACCGTTATCGGTCGTGTAAACCACCAGGGTGTTTTTATCCAGTCCCAGTGCCTTCAGCTTGTCCATGATGCGGCCGATGCGGGTATCGAGCTCAACCACGGAGTCGGCGTATTTCGACTTGGAGATCGATTTGTGAACGAACTCCGGCGCCGGCATGTTCGGCTGGTGCACCTTCATGAAGTTGACGTTGATGAAGAAGGGTTTATTGGATTTGGCCGCCGTATCGAGAAACTCCATCGTGGCTTTTTCCACATAGTTGTCGAAGAACGGAATGCCGACCACACCGGGTTTGCCATCTACAACCGGTGTGTCGACGTACTGACCGTTGATCTTGAACTCCTCTACCGCTTTTTCACCGGCTTTTCCCGACAGTGCGCCCCGTGTCACTTTGGCAAACATCGCGCGGGTTTCATCATCCATGTCCGGGAACCATGTAGGGTCCGCGTAGGTGTAGGCGTTCAGGTGATACAGGCCGACGTATTTCATCACGTCGTAACCTTGAGCATTGGGCAGGGCGTAATCATCTTCGCCCAAGTGCCACTTGCCGGTGAAATAGGTGTCGTAACCACCGGTTTTGAGTACCGAGGCCAGTGTCCATTCCGCCGCTGGCAAGCCACCACCCTGACCCTGAAAGGCCACCGTGGTCATGCCGCTGCGGTTGGGGATGCGCCCGGTTTGCATGGCGGCCCGGCCTGGTGTGCAACTGGGTTGCGCATAGAAGGAGAAGAAGGTGGTGCCTTCGGCGGCGAGTTCATCAATGTTGGGCGTCGGCATGCCTCGACCTACACCCCCGCCATAAGGGCCCAGGTCACCGTAGCCGGTATCGTCGGAGACGATGAACAGGATGTTTGGTTTTTCGTTTTGTGCGGCCTGGGCAAAGCCATTCAGCGCCATCAGCAACGAACACATAACGTAAAATCCGGGGCGATTTAGATGCCTTTTCATGTCTGGTTTCCTTTCTCAAAAGTCGATCCTTTGCTCACCCAACAATGCGATGAGTGCAAGCCAAGGACCCTGCGAGGGACCACCCAATCAACAGCCTGGACAGTTCTGGAGACTCGCTAACGTCGAAATAGAAATTCCCGCACACTATTCAGGGTTAACGTCGAAGCCTAGTACGAATGGAATCTTCTGGTATGGCGTTTTGGAGTCATTCGTCGACTTTGTCGCTCACCGTTCGCTCTGCTTGTGCGTTGGGCGTGTTGGAAGCCGTTTGTCAGTGACCGCTGTTGGCTGCTTCCTGTCATCGATTCAACCAAGCCACAAATCAGCTAACCGCTCCGATCAGGCCGCCCAGCGCAGCCCAGCGACACTCAGCAGGATCGAACCGATCCAGAAAAATCGCCAGAACGACACTCCGTCACCCAGCCAATACATGCCAACGATGGCTGTGCCGGCAGCGCCGATGCCGGTCCAGACGGCATAGGCGGTGCCTACCGGCAGAACCCGCAATGCCATCGTCAATAAATACAAACTACCAGCCAGCACCACGAAGGTTGCGGCGAGCAGCCAGGGTCGTTCCAGGCCATTTGCGGATTTCAAGCCGATGGCAAAGGCGATTTCCAGGAATCCGGCGGCGATCAAGAGTAACCAGGAAGAGGTGTAAGTCATTCGACAAGACCCGTGGTGGCAAAAAAAAAGCGAGCCGATGAAGGCTCGCCAAAGGGAGGTAAACGTTAGTTGGCCAACAATTTGCCCTTGAACAGACTGGCCAGGGTTTTCACGGTCAGCACGCTCAGTGCCGCAGTGAGGAACAGCAGGATCGCAGCCGCGATGACCATCAGTGCGGTGTTGTCCTGGGCATGGGCATATTTCAGTGCCGCATTGCTCAGGGCCGCGATGGGAAAGCTGATGGCCCACCACGAAGGGGCAAAGGGCACATCGCGACGGAACACTTTGAAGCTCAACACCACGAACAGGAACAACCCGAAGTAGAACAACACACTGGCAAACCGGTCGATCTCGCCGAACACGTTGGTGTACGCCAGGAAGCCGACTTCAAAGGGCGCAATCAGCACCATCAGGGACGGCACCATGCCTTTGGCCAGGGCGGCTTGATGCACCAGCCGCGAAAAGATCCGGGTGTAGAAAACCAGTGCCAGCACCACACCCACGGCGAGGGCAAACAGGTTGAACTCCGCAGCCCAGGCCATGGGCATGTGCGCACCGGTTACGGCGATGTCGAGGGTGGCAACGCCAGGGATCAGCCAGGCGGGTACTGCATTCGATGGATCCTGGCCACCCGACAACAAGCGTGAAGCCACCAGGCCGGCGAGCAACACAGTCAATACGCTGCCCAGTATCCACAATGCCTGTCCGAGCCATTGGCTGTGGGGTGCTGCTACGGCGGAAAGCAGGAGCAGTGCGATGGTAACGGTGCCGAAAAAGTTGCTGGCGATGGGGTGATTGAATTCGGCCCGTACCGCTTCAGGGTGCTTCCACCACTTGGTCAGGTAACCCAGGGTCAGCAGCACGAATGCAAGGCCGGCAAACGCACCAATCGCTTCACCCAACAGGCCACCAACGCCGTAGAACTGACCGCTCAAGCGCCAGGCCAGACCCAGGCCTGCCAGGCCCATGACTGAACCGAACAGATTGATGGGCAGGTTTTTGATGGATGTCGTGCCACGCGTGACCGATTGAGTTGCAGCGATGGTAGGGGTGTATGCAGTATTCATGGCAGTCTCCCGTTTGACTGAATTTGCTGTTGGAGCTATTTTCAGCCAAACAGGTTGTGGCTGAAATAGTCGCATAGCGACATATTCAGCCAATGATTCGACGAGGACAGACATCATGCGCATCACCCTGCTGGCATTCCCTCGTGTACAGCTGCTGGACGTGGTGGGCCCAGCAGATGTCTTCGCCGAGGCGGCTAAACAGCTGGGCAATCCACGGGCCTACCGGGTCGAAGTGATCGGCACCCACAAAGGGGTGATCAAGGGCTCCAGCGGTTTGAAGCTCAGCATCGACGAGACATTCGAAACCTATAAAGGCAGGATCGACACCTTGCTTGTGGCCGGCAGCCCGCACATCGAGGAAATCGCCTTGAACCCCGAGTTGCAGCGATGGCTGTGCCGGCAGGCGAAAACCGTGCGGCGTATCGGCTCGGTCTGTAGCGGTGCTTTCCTGCTGGCCGCCGCTGGCCTGCTCGATGGACGCCATGTCACGACGCACTGGAATTCCAGCGCGAAACTTGCCAGGGAACACCCGCAAACCCACGTCGACCCCGACAGCATTTTCATCAAGGACGGCAATGTCTACACCTCGGCGGGTGTCACCGCCGGCATGGACCTGGCGCTGGCACTGGTGGAAGAGGATCACGGCAGGGAGCTGGCGCTGAGCGTCGCCCGTGAGATGGTGATGTTCTTCAAGCGACCTGGCGGCCAATCGCAATTCAGTGCGCAACTGGCCGCGCAAACCGCCGAGCGCAGTGTCATCCGAAATGTTCAGGACTATGTTGTCGAACACCTGAAGGCCGACTTGAGCGTGCCCACCCTGGCCGCACGCGCCGGCATGAGCGAGCGCAACTTTGCTCGCACCTTCAAGGCTGAAACCGGCTCGACGCCGGCCGAGTTCGTCGAGCTGGCCCGCATCGATGCGGCCAGACGGATGATCGAGGATTCGGATGTGTCACTCAAACGTCTGGCCGATAACGTGGGCTATGCCAATACGGACGGATTCAGAAGGGCGTTCATGCGGCGTCTCGGGGTCGGGCCGAGTGATTATCGAAAGCGCTTTTCATCCGGCACTCAAGCGCCGTGACAAGCCACTATGACCATCAGCGCGAGAAAACAGGCCAGCTGAATGCTGAAGAAGGTAAATCGCACCGCCACGAACCTGTTGGTCTGCACATGGGACACGTGCACCAGAGACTGAAACACGCGGGCGATCAGGACGAGTATGGACAAGCCGTTCACCGCCGGGCCATTGAGACCCAGGGCTGAAATCACGAACACAATCACGGCAAAGACGGGCAGGTTTTCCACACAGTTGGCGTGTGCCCTTGTCCCGCGTCGGTACCAATCCTGGCCTTCGAGTTGATCGCTGCGGAACGAGGCGATGGGAACATTCGAGAACAGGATGGCGACCCAGCGATACACCCCGACGGTTGCCATCAACAGCAGCAACGTCCAGGCCGCAAAGCCGAGCAGCATCCACATCGGTATCGTCATGGCAGCCATCCTCAGTGGGTCATTTCAACGCATCAGCCCGCCGCCCGTGACCGGCGGGCTGCCGGCCGCGCGCGGTCGATCAATGGCTCATAATGGGGGCCAGGGCGGTCTGGATCCTGGCCATCTGTGCCGGCGTCGTCATGTGCGTCAGCAGCCGGCCGAAGTGCGGGTGCTGCACGCCAGAGATGATGTATTGCCAGCGATAGGCGCTCAGCACGCAGGCTTTGATTTGCGCTGTCTGATCGTCACTGAGCGATCGTGAAAGCTGTCCAGTGAAGTAGTCGGCGTCGGCTGCCGATTGTGCCTGCAGGATTGCGTCGACAGCCGCCACCAGCGCAATCAGATCGTTCACTGCCTGGTCACATTCGGCCGGGGAGAGCTTCGCGTGCTCGGCCTTCCATTCCAGTTCATCGAGTACCACGTGCCGGCTTTCATCCATCCAGTGAAACTTGAAGACGTCCTTGAACAGCGGGCACAACTCCTCGCGCGGGGCGATGCTTTGCGCGTAGTGGGTTTGAACGAACAGCTCGATATGACAGGTCAGCGCCAGCACCGACCAGGTGCTGGCCGCCAGTACCGCGCGCGCCACTTCGTTGGGATCGGCCACTTGACGATACCCGGCAGGCAATTGCGAACCCATCATCGTTTCGATGCGCCGGAACAGCTCCTGGTGCTTGATTTCGTCGTTGGAAAAACGCACCAGCGCTTCGAGTGCCAACTGATCGTCAAAGACATGGGCGCGACCTTGATCGAGCATTTTGGCGCTGATAAAGCGTTCGACCAGGCCAAACAGGTACGCATAGGTTCGGCCCTGAATCTGGCTGAGCAGGCGCGCCTCGTCCGCGGCGAGAAAGGTCAGGCGGTCGACCCGCGACAGCCTGTCGGGCAAGAATTTGCGCGAAAAGTCGAAACGCCGGTCCTGCAGCAAATCGCGATCGATCTGCCATTCGGCTTTTTTCGATGACTTGACCATTTGCGCATAACGGGCGGCGTTGCCCGACTCTGCGCCGGGTAGGGTAGCGACGGTATTCATACAGATCTCCTGCTGCCATCGTCGAATTGGAATGGGGCAAAACGGTTGCTCACGCAGCTCGTGATCAAGGGTGAAACACCTGGGGGATCGTCTCGATCACTGAGTCCGCGTTGGTGCTAATCTAGGCCTCGCGGTCCAGGCGGTTAATGATCAGTCCGCCTGATTACTTGCTCGGGACTCCGGAAAGGAGGGCAGGCAATTGCTGGATGCGTTTTCTGATGTCTTGCGTGTGATTCGCCTGTCTGGCGGGGTCTTCCTCGAGTCGGAATTCACGGCGCCCTGGTGCATCAACGGTCGAATCTCTGCCGACGCCTGCAAGCCGTTCCTGACGGCACCTCGACATATCATTGCTTCGCACTTTGTCGTCTCGGGGCACATGCAATTGCGGATCGACGGTGATGACACCATCGACGTGCGGGCAGGCGAACTCATTCTGCTGGCGCGCAATGACGCTCATACCTTTGGCAGTGACCTGAGCATGGCACCCATGCCTGCGGGCGAAATCATTCAACCGCCAGAAGCCGGCAGCATTTCTCGAATCAAGTACGGTGGTGGCGGCGAGGCGACGCAGTTGTTATGCGGATTCCTCGGTTCCGAAACAGCCTTCAGCCCGCTGCTTTCGTCGCTGCCATCCTTGTTGAAACTGGACCTGCGCGCGACGGCTTCCGGCGCCTGGATCGAAAGCTCATTCCGTT
Organism: Pseudomonas moorei; assembly: GCF_008801475.1. Taxonomy (GTDB): domain Bacteria; phylum Pseudomonadota; class Gammaproteobacteria; order Pseudomonadales; family Pseudomonadaceae; genus Aquipseudomonas; species Aquipseudomonas moorei. Next base: position 205,476 of record NZ_VZPP01000008.1, read on the forward strand.
TTGCCGTCAGTGAGATCGCGGCAGGGCGCGTCGGCTCGACAACGGTCATTGCCAAACTATCGGAATTGCTGTTCGTCGAAGCCGTCAGCCAGTATGTCGCGAGCCTCCCGGCCGAGCGGCGCGGGTGGCTGGCGGGTTTGCGCGATCCGCATATCGGGCGTGCACTGGCGCTGCTCCATGCGCGTCCGGTCGAGGGCTGGACGGCAGAAGCGCTGGCCCTCGAAGTGGGCATGTCGCGCTCGGTATTCGCGGAGCGCTTCACGGCATTGGTCGGACAGCCGCCGATGCAATATCTGACCCTCTGGCGGATGCACCTGGCGGCGCAACAGTTGCGCGAAGGTCACGGTAATGTGGCGCAAATCGGCTTTGCCGTTGGCTACGAATCCGAAGCCGCGTTCAGTCGCGCCTTCAAACGCCAGTTCGGCACATCCCCCGGAACCTGGCGCAAGCAATCAGCCTGAACAGACGAAGATCACCCCTGCAGGCCAGTCCCGCCAGTCAGGCAAATACCGCAACGGCATCACTTTTTCGCAGGTTTACGGCTGGCAGGGGTGTGCAGGTACGACATGACGCTTTCAGTCAGTTCGGTTGCCAGTTTGACCGCTTCTTTATTGCGCGCCATCACGCCGGCGACCAGGCCTTCGATCAGGGCCAGCACGGCGATGTTGGAACTGGTCAGCACCGGGTGATCGCAAGGCGCAAACAGCGTGTGTTCGGCAATGCCGGTGAGCGGCGAGGCAGGTGAGTCGGTAATGGCCAGCACCGATGCGCCACGTTCATTGGCGAAGCGTGCCAGTTGCAAAGTGTCGATGGAGTAGCGCGGCAGGGAGATCGCCAGCAACACGTCCTGTTCATCGATCGCGGCCAGTCGGTACGCGGCATTTTCGTTGCCACCTTCCATGCTGATGGCCGTGGCGTCGGCACAGAAGGGCATCAGGGTCGAGGCGGCGAGGCCGGCGAAGTAAACACTGTTGCCGAAGCCCAGGATGTAGATTTTGCGCGCTGTGGTCAGGCGCGTGATGAAGGCTTCGAAGGTGTCGGCGTGGTTGTTGGACGCCGCCGTGGCCAGGTTGCTGCCGGCGCTCTGGAGTTGTTCGTGCAGGCCGAACACGCCGCCCGGGCGAAGGGCCAGTTCGTTGCGCAGTTTGTCGACCGGCGACACCATCTGCTGCAAGGTGGTGACCAGTTCGGCTTTCATTCCGCTGTAGCCACCGAGGTTCAGTGCCTTGGCCAGGCGGTTGACGGCAGCCGGTGAGGTCAATGTTTCGTGGGCCATTTCCTCGATGGTCAAGGTCGCGGCTTTGAGTGGGTGACGCAGGATGAAGTCCGCCACCTTGCGTAATGACGGCGGCAGCTCGGAAACGATTTCCGTCAGTTTGCGCATGACTGGCGCGGCATAGACCGTGGTGTCTTTCGATGGGGTGGGCATATCCAGCTCAACGGTTCCTGAAGGTGGGAGAAGGGCTGTGCCTGATGCCCTGACAAGGTTGGCTTGAGTGTATCCGAAGCAAACCCTGTCGGGGCAGCGCCGATCAGTGGGTGGGCGCCGGCCTTACTTCAAACTCCCGGCCAGAAACTGCTGGAGGCGTTCGGACTGCGGGTTGACCAGCACTTCACGCGGATCGCCGCGTTCCTCGACAACGCCCTTGTGCAGGAACACCAACTGGTTCGAAACCTCACGGGCAAAGCCCATTTCGTGAGTCACCACCACCATGGTGCGGCCTTCCTGCGCCAGGTCCTGCATGACTTTAAGCACTTCGCCCACCAGTTCGGGGTCGAGGGCCGAGGTCGGCTCATCGAACAACATCACTTGCGGTTCCATCGCCAGTGCGCGGGCAATGGCCACGCGCTGCTGCTCGCCACCGGACATATGCGCCGGCCAGGCGTTACTGCGGTGGGCCACACCGACTTTGTTCAGGTAGTGCTCGGCCTTCTCCCGTGCTTCTTTCTTGCCCAGACCCAACACGTGCACCGGGGCTTCCATGACGTTTTCCAGGGCGCTCATGTGTGACCACAGGTTGAAGTGTTGAAACACCATCGACAGTCGTGAACGCATGCGTTGCAATTGCCTGGGTTCGGCCGCCTTCAGCCCGCCGAGCTTGTTGGTCACCAGTTTCAGCGGTTCGCCATCGAGCACAATGTTGCCGGCGTCGGGTTGCTCCAGCAGGTTGATGCAGCGCAGGAAGGTGCTTTTTCCCGAGCCGCTGGAGCCGATGATGCTGGTCACGTCTCCGGCCCGGGCTTGCAGGGACACACCCTTGAGCACCTGGTGGGCGCCGTAGCTTTTGTGCAGGTCCTGAATTTCAAGTTTGTACATGGTTGGAACTCTCTGGCATCAGTCGCTGAGCAAGCGGCCTTGGCGAATAGGGGTGGAACCGGCGACCTTGGCCAGCCACAAACCGGGCTGGGCAAAACGCAGGCGCTCGCGGGCATAGAGGATGCCGTCGGTGCTGGCACGCACCACGCTATGGCGGTCGTTCAGCGGATCGATGACTTCGAACAGTGGATCGCCGACCTTGACCCGCGCGCCCAGCGGTTGCAGGAAGCTCACCACGCCCGGATGTGGCGCATAGGCGTACTGCGCGCCGGCGAAGGGCATCGCCTCACACCGGGACGGTGGCGCTGCCGGCCATTCACCACTGATCAGGCCTTGCTCGGCGAGATAACCGAGAATGGCCTCGGCGTTTTCGACGCATTGCTCGCGTTCGGTGTCCGCCATGCCACGCAATTCGATGGTGGTGGCGGCACACGCCAGGGGAATGTTGGCATCAGGGAACCGTTCGCTCAGGTGTAACCATGGAATCGCGCACGCCTCGTCGAAAGCATTGCCACCCGCACCCTCGGCCAGCAGCGTGACCCCGGCTCCCAGGCGCGCAGCCAGTGACTGCAAGCGCGGCCAGTGTTGCGGCATGGTGTAAAGCAGCATGATCGACTCGAAATCGCAGTGCAGGTCCAGCACCACATCGGCATCACAGGCGTGTTGCAGCAACACTCGCCGCAGACCGTCGAGTTCCGAGGTCGCTGTCGGCAGGTCGTTGAGGACATCCGTCATGGCGCGGCGGATCAAGGCGACGTTGGCGTCGGCATCGTCGCCCAATCGACCTTCGAGCAACGGTGCAACGGCATCGACCAATTCCGGAAAGTCGCGATTGAAGTTCTTGCCGCTGGAGAACTCAAAGCGCCCCTGATGGGTGGCCTGGAACATCTGGGCGATACCGATGGGGTTGGCCATTGGCACCAGTTCGATCACCCCGGTCAGGCGACCCTGTGCTTCCAGCTCCAGCAGGCGGCGCTTGAGTTCGACGGCGACGCGCATGCCCGGCAGTTCATCGGCATGCAGCGAGGCCTGGATGTAGGCCTTGCGCGGTCCGCTGCCGAAGCGCAACAGCGACAGCGTTCGTTCGGTGCCCGAGGCACTCCACGGCAACAGGTATTGAATGTGCTCCATAGCAGCTCCTTAGTGCTTGCGCGGTGCCAGATACGCCAGCCAGCGGCGCTCGGCCAGCTTGAACAGACGCACCAGAATGAAGGTCAGGGCGAGGTAGATAAGCCCGGCGGTGATAAACGCCTCGAAGGGCAGATAGAAACGTGAGCTGACCGTGCGGGCGGCGCCGGTGATGTCCACGAGGGTGACGATGGAAGCCAGGCTGGTGGTTTGCAGCATCATCAACACTTCGTTGCTGTATTGCGGCAATGCCCGGCGCAAGGCCGACGGCAGGAGAATGCGCTGATACAGGGTCAGGCGTGACATGCCCATGGCCCGGGCGGCTTCGATCTCGCCCTGCGGGGTGGATTTCAAACTGCCGGCCAGCAGCTCTGCGCTGTAGGCGCTGGTGTTGATCGCGAAGGCCAGGCAGGCGCAAAAGGTCGCGCTGGAGAGGTAAGGCCAGAGCGCGCTTTGACGCACGGCTTCGAATTGCGCCAGGCCGTAATAGATCAGGAACAATTGCACCAGCATAGGCGTGCCGCGAATCACGTAGGTGTAGAGCCAGGCCGGGAAGTTGATCAGCGGTGAACGCGACACCCGCATCAGCGCCAGTGGAACCGCCAGGACCAGGCCCAGGGCCAGGGAAATCAGCAGGACTTTGAGGGTCAACAAGGCGCCGTTGAAATACAGCGGCAGGTTTTCCCAGATCAGGTTGTAGTCGAGCAGCATGGGCCGGTTCCCCTCACAATTCGGCGGCTTTGAAGCCGGCCGAGTAGTGTTTTTCCAGTGAGCGCAGTCCCAGCAAGGACAGGCTGGTGAGCATGAGATACAACGCCGCGACGACGATAAAAAACGTGAACGGCTCATGGGTGGCGTCTGCGGCGTTCTTGGCTTTGAACATCATGTCCTGCAAGCCGATCACCGAGATCAGGGCGGTGGATTTGGTCAGCACCAGCCAATTGTTGGTGAAGCCGGGAATCGCGAAACGGATCATCTGCGGCACCTGAATCCGCCAGAACACCTGCACGCCGCTCATGCCGTAGGCCAGGCCGGCTTCGGCCTGACCCTTGGGAATTGCCATGAAGGCACCGCGAAAGGTTTCCGAGAGGTAGGCACCAAAGATGAAACCCATGGTGCAAACGCCCGCGATGAAAGGGTTGATGTCGATGTAGTGGGTGTAGCCCAATCCCAATGCCATGCGGTTCACCAGATCCTGGCCGCCATAGAAGATCAGCAGGATCAACACCAGGTCAGGAATACCGCGGATCAGGGTGGTGTAGCTTTCCCCGAGCATGGCCAGCCATTTGAGCGGTGACAGGCGAAAGGCCGCGCCGATCAGGCCCAGGGCAATCGCCAGGGACATGGACGTCAAGGCCAGGTTTATGGTCAGCCAGGCGCCATCGAGAATGCTCGATCCATAGCCGTGGAGCATGATGAAGTTCCTCAAGCGAGCGCCGCGAGGCGCGCAAGACATGCCCCGAAAAACGCCCGCAATGTGCAGGCGTCGGGGCTGGGGTAGGGCTTACTCGCCGTAGATATCGAACGCGAAGTACTTGGCCATCACTTGCTGGTACTTGCCATTGGCGCGAATGGCATCAATCGCGGCGCTCAGGCGCGCAACGTTGGCGGTGTCGCCCTTGCGCACGGCGATCCCGGCGCCTCGGCCGAAGTATTTGGGGTCGTTGATGTCCGGCCCGACCAGCGCGAAGCCCTGGCCCGCCGGTGTCTTGATGAAGCTCTCGTCGGTGGCGACGATGTCGGCGAGGGTGGCGTCCAGACGGCCCGAGGCCAGGTCGAGGAAAGCCTCATTCTGTGAGCCGTAACGCACCACGACGACGCCGGCTTTTTCCAGTTGCTCGGTGGCGAACCGGTCGTAGGTCGAAGAACGTTGCACGCCGACTTTCTTGCCCTTGAGGTCCACCAAAGGGTCATTGATCACGTTGCCGGCCTTCATCGCGAACTTGCCCGGCGTGTGGTAGTACTTCTTACTGAAGTCGACCGACTTCATCCGGTCTTCGGTGATCGACATCGACGACAGCACGGCATCAATCTTGCGCACCTTGAGCGACGGGATCATGCCGTCGAACTCCTGAATGACCCACTCGCATTTGACCTTCATTTCTTCGCACAGAGCGTTGCCGATGTCGTAGTCGAATCCGCTGACGTTGCCCTCTGGTGTCTTGAAGGAAAAGGGCGGGTAGGCGGCTTCGATACCGATACGCAGGCTGTCTTCGCCGGCATGTGCCAGGAAGCTGAAAGCGCACAGCGCCAGAGCACCTAGAAGTTCTGTCTTGTTCATCTTGTTGACTCCTTGGGGGGCATTTGGGGGACGGGTGCCCGCCATCCGGGTTGGCGCGGTGGATCAGTCCTGTGATCGGCGAGGCTATAAATGACACATAAAAAATCCATAATCAACATTACTGAAAAAAAACATATCAACTTGAGGTGTGACAAAACCACCCCGGCGGAGCTGGCCGGGCAGTCATGGACCAGGGCGATGCTTGCCAGCGCGTAACGGTTTATCGATTTTCAAGCCCGATTCAGGAAGCCGGGGACCACCGACATTGAAGTGCTCCGACCGGAGGTCGATGTTAATAAATGTTATTTTGAAAAAATACTTCACATAATCTGTTCATTGGTGGATTATCTGACCTATTCGACTGGTGCTGATCCTGTCTGCCTAAGCCCTGTCTGCAACGCGGCCAACGTCTGCGCCTTGCAGGCGTTAATGCAGTCGCTGCTTTCCTCTGGAGTACCCCATGAATAACAAGAATGTCGGTGTTGTCGGTCTGGGCGCGATGGGGCTGGGCATTGCCCGCTCGTTGTTGCGCAGCGGTTTCAATGTGCATGCCTGTGATGTGCGTACTGCCGTAACCGAGCAGTTTGCCGGGGAGGGCGGCGTGGCGTGTCCGTCGCCGTCGCACATGGCCGCTGAGTGTGATGTGATCATTACCGTGGTGGTCAACGCCGAGCAGACCGAGACCGTATTGTTTGGTGAGGGTGGTGCCGTGGCCTCTCTGCGGCCGGGCAGCCTGGTGATCGGCTGCGCCACGGTCGCTCCGACTTACGCCGTGGATCTGGGGCAGCGTCTGGCTGCGTTGGGCTTGCTGTACCTGGATGCGCCGATTTCCGGCGGCGCGGCCAAGGCCGCCGCTGGCGAGATGACCATGATGACCTCGGGCCCGGCCGACGCCTATGCCAAGGCTGAGTCGATCCTGGCGGGCATGGCCGGCAAGGTGTATCGCCTGGGTGACGTCCACGGCCTGGGTTCAAAGGTCAAGATCATCAACCAGCTCCTCGCCGGGGTGCATATTGCCGCTTCTGCCGAAGCCATGGCGCTGGGCCTGCGTGAAGGGGTCGATGCCGATGCCTTGTATGAGGTGATCACCCACAGCGCCGGTAACTCCTGGATGTTTGAAAACCGCGTACCGCACATTCTCAAGGCCGATTACACGCCATTGTCCGCGGTGGATATTTTCGTCAAGGACCTGGGCCTGGTGCTCGATACCGCCCGGGCCAGCAAATTCCCGCTGCCGCTGTCGGCCACCGCTCACCAGATGTTCATGCAGGCATCCAGTGCCGGCTTCGGCCGTGAGGACGACTCGGCGGTGATCAAGATTTTCCCGGGCATCGAATTGCCGACTGCCAAGCCTGAGTCCGTTTGAGGAACACCCATGACTAACTCCACCGCACGCCCGTTGCTGGGCTGCATCGCCGACGATTTCACCGGTGCCACGGACCTGGCCAACATGCTGGTACGCGGCGGCATGCGCACCGTACAAAGTATCGGCATCCCGAGCGCGGAAGTGGCCGCCGGGCTTGACGCCGATGCGATCGTAATTGCCCTGAAATCGCGTACCACGCCGGTCGCCGAAGCCGTCGAGCAATCCCTCGCGGCGCTGGCCTGGCTACGCGAGCAAGGCTGCGAGCAGATCTTTTTCAAGTATTGCTCGACGTTCGACTCCACCACGGCCGGCAATATCGGCCAGGTCAGCGAAGCGCTGCTGGCCGCACTGGGTAGCGACTTTACCCTGGCCTGCCCGGCGTTCCCGGAAAATGGCCGGACGATCTTTCGCGGTCATTTGTTTGTGCAGGATCAACTGCTCAACGAGTCGGGCATGCAGAATCACCCGCTGACGCCGATGACCGATGCCAACCTGGTTCGGGTGCTGCAATCGCAGACCCGTCTGAATGTCGGCCTGTTGCGCTACGACACCGTTGCCCGTGGCGCTGAACAGGTGCGGGCGCGCATCTCCGAGCTGAGGGCTCAAGGTGTCGGCATGGCCATCGCCGATGCGTTGTCGGACAGCGATCTGTACACCCTGGGTACCGCCTGTGCTGACTTGCCATTGTTGACCGGTGGTTCGGGGCTGGCCTTGGGACTGCCGGAAAACTTCCGGCGTGCCGGCAAGTTGCGCGACCTCGACGCCTCGAAGCTGCCGGCCGTGCCCGGCGGGGAAGTGGTCCTGGCCGGCAGTGCTTCGATCGCCACCAATGGACAAGTGGCAGCCTGGCTTGAAGCCGGTCGTCCCGCTTTGCGGATTGACCCATTAGCCCTGGCGGCGGGTGAACCGGTGGTGGCGCAAGCCTTGAGCTTTGCCCGGGATCACGATCAAACCGTATTGATCTACGCCACCAGCTCACCGGAAGACGTCAAGTCGGTACAGCAGCAACTGGGCGTCGAGCAGGCCGGTAGCCTGGTGGAAAACGCCTTTGGTGAAATTGCCCAGGGTCTGCGCCAGAGCGGCGTACGCCGTTTCGTGATCGCCGGTGGCGAAACCTCGGGTGCCGTGGTCCAGGCACTGGGTGTGCAGTTGCTGCAGATCGGCGCGCAGATTGATCCGGGTGTACCGGCGACCGTCAGCAGTACCGACGAACCTTTGGCGCTGGCACTTAAATCGGGCAACTTCGGTGGCCGCGACTTCTTCAGTAAAGCCTTGAACCAACTCGCCCAGGCCGGAGGTTCGCAATGAGTGGTGCAGTGAGTCACGAAAACGCCCTGCGCGACGAAATCTGCGAAGTGGGCCGCAGCCTCTACCAGCGCGGTTACACCGTTGGCAGCGCCGGCAACATCAGCGCGCGCCTGGACGACGGTTGGTTGATCACGCCGACCGACGTCTGCCTCGGACGCCTCGATCCGGCAACCATCGCCAAGGTCAACCTGGCAGGCGAATGGGTGTCCGGTGACAAGCCTTCAAAGACCCTGGCGTTGCATCGCCAGGTCTACGACCGCAACCCGAATGTCGGCGGCGTGGTGCATACCCACTCCACCCATCTGGTGGCGTTGACGCTGGCCGGTGTCTGGCAGGCGGACGACATTCTGCCGCCTCTGACGCCGTATCAGGTCATGAAAGTCGGGCATATCCCGTTGATTGGCTACCAGCGCCCCGGTTCGCCGAATGTGGCCGAGCAGGTCGCGCGGCTGGCCAACAGCGTTCGCGGCGTGATGCTCGAACGGTTGGGCCCGGTGGTCTGGGAGAGCTCGGTATCCAAGGCCAGCTACGCCCTGGAAGAACTCGAGGAAACCGCGCGGCTCTGGCTGATGAGCCATCCCAAGCCCGAACCGCTCGATCAGGCGGCGCTGGATGAGCTGCAAGCAACCTTTGGTGCGCGCTGGTAAAGCGTTGGCTTGACACGATAGATCGATAACGCAGGCTCCGCCCGGGAGACGCACAGCGACTCCTGACGGCCCCGGCTTGCCTGAAAAAACAATAACAACAGGAAATCCAAGCATGACTCACCTTCACTGCGGCATGTCCAGATCCATTGGCAGTAGCGTTTCATTGACCCGGCGGGGAGGGTGGGTGAAATGAGCCCGTTAATCCTGATGATGACCGCAGGGGCAGGCATTGCGCTGTTGTTGTTCCTGGTCCTCAAGTACAAGTTCCAGCCCTTCGTCGCCCTGATGCTGGTGAGCATTCTGGTGGCGCTGGTGGCCGGGGTGAAACCGGCCGATCTGGTCGCCACCATCGAAGGCGGCATGGGCAAGACCCTGGGGCATATCGCGATCATCATTGCCCTGGGCGCGATGATCGGGCGGATCATCGAACTCTCCGGCGGCGCCGAAGCGCTGGCCAAGACGCTGATTACCCGATTCGGCAACCGGCGCACGCCCCTGGCGTTGACGATTGCCGGCTTCATGGTCGGGGTGCCGGTGTTCTTCGAGGTTGGCGTGATCATCCTCATGCCGCTGGCCTATGGCATTGCCCGGCGCGCGCGCAAGCCGCTGTTGATGTTCGCGCTGCCGATGTGCGCGGCCTTGTTGACCGTACACGCTTTTCTGCCACCGCACCCCGGTGCCGTGGCCGCTGCCAGTCAGTTGGGCGCGGACCTGGGTCGCGTGCTGATGTTCGGGTTGCCGATCACCGCGCTGCTTTGCTATGTCGGCTACCGCGTGGCCGGGCGCATGACCCGCCGGGTGTACCCGATGACCGACGATATTCGTGCCGAGGTCTATGGCCCGCATGTCACCAACGAAGACCTGGCCGCCTGGACCAATGGCAACGACAGGAACCCTGAGCGAGCGGCTGAAGCCGTATCGCACATGGGCCTGGAAGAGTCGACCAGCAGCATCGTTTCCAGATTGCCGCCGGCCCCCGCACCGGGTTTTGGTCTGATCGTCAGCCTGATCCTGCTGCCCATCATTCTGATTCTGCTGGGGACGCTGTCCACCTCGTTGCTGCCTGCCGAATCGACGCTGCGCGGCATCATGACGGTGCTCGGCGCTCCGCTGGTAGCGCTGCTGATCGACACTTTGCTCTGTGCCTGGCTGCTGGGTTCGCGTCGGGGCTGGAGCCGTACCCAAGTGTCTGACGTGATCGGTTCGGCCTTGCCCGGTGTTGCCATGGTGATTCTGATTGCCGGTGCCGGTGGTGTGTTCGGCAAGGTATTGGTGGACACCGGTATCGGCGCCGTGGTTTCCGATTTGCTGCGAACTACCGGTCTGCCGGTGCTGGCGCTGGGCTTTTTGCTGACCATGCTGTTGCGTGCGGTACAGGGTTCGACCACGGTGGCGCTGGTGACCACGGCCGGTATCATCAGCCCGCTGATTGCGACCCTAAACCTCACCCCGAACCACATGGCCCTGCTGTGCCTGGCCATGGGCGGTGGCGGGTTGGCCATGTCCCATATCAACGATGCCGGTTACTGGATCTTCACCAAGCTTTCCGGGCTGAACGTGGGTGACGGCCTGCGCACCTGGACGGTACTGACCACGTTGCTCGGCACCCTGGGTTTCTGTATTACCCTGCTGATCTGGCCTTTTGTCTGACGCTTAATTTCAGGAGCTACCATGCCTCGTTTTGCTGCCAACCTCAGCATGCTCTACCCGGAACATGAGTTTCTGGATCGTTTCGCCGCCGCGGCTGCCGATGGCTTCGAAGCGGTGGAATACCTGTTCCCGTACGACTACAGCGCTGAAGAACTCAAGCAACGCTTGAGCGATAACGGCCTGGTACAGGCGCTATTCAATGCACCGCCCGGTGACTGGGCGGCGGGGGAGCGGGGCACGGTGTCGTTGCCGGGCCGGGAGGTTGAATTTCGTAGCGGTTTTGATCGCGCCCTGGATTACGCCAGCGTGCTGGGCAATTCACGCATCCATGTCATGGCGGGGCTATTGCCCTCCGAGAGTGACCGGGCGCGGCATCACGGCGTGTACCTGGAAAACCTTGCCTACGCCGCCGCCCAGGCCGCCAAGGCCGGCGTCACCGTATTACTCGAACCGATCAATACGCGGGACATGCCGGGTTTTTTTCTGAATCGGCAAGATCAGGCCCTGGCCATCTGCAAGGAAGTGGGGGCCAGTAACCTGAAGGTTCAGTTCGACTGCTACCACTGCCAAATCGTCGAGGGCGACCTGGCCACCAAGTTGCGTCGTGACTTCGAGGGTATCGGTCACATCCAGATCGCCGGCGTGCCGGACCGGCATGAACCGGACCTGGGGGAAGTCAACTATCCCTATCTGTTCGAGCTGATCGATCAGCTGGGTTATGACGGTTGGGTAGGGTGCGAGTACCGGCCGCGTGGCAACACGTCTGCCGGCTTGCAGTGGTTGCGCGACTGGAAGGCGCGCCAGGCGTAACAGCGAAGATCGATCACGGGCTCTGGCGGATGCAAGAGCCCGTTTTTTTTAAGCCGAAATATTCTCGGACGGCAGTAGCAGTTCGACACCCTGCTTGCGAATGCCATCGGCCGCCGCAGGGGTCAATGCGTCATCGCTGATGATCATGTCGAACTGCTCGAGCCCGGCGATCTTGTACATGCTGAAGGTGCCGTATTTCGAGCTGCTGGCCACCAGCACCACTTGCGAAGCCGATTGCATCGCGGCTTGTTTGACCTCCACCTTCAGCGCCGAAGGTGTGGTCAGTCCGCGACGCAAATCCCATGAGCTGGTCGAGATGAACGCGATGTCGGTGACGACCTGACGCAATGTGGCAACCGCCAGGCTACCCACGCACGATTGATTGGAGTGATCCAGTTGCCCGCCGGTATGAATCACCGTGACATGGGGCGCATCGATCAGTGCCTGGACAATGCCGAAATCGTTGGTCACCACCGTCATGCCGGACAGCGCCTTGATGTAAGGGACAATTTCCAGCGTGCTGGTGCCCGCATCCAGGTAAATCGCCATGTCGGCGTGCAACAGGCGCGAGGCCAGTCTGGCCATGGCCTGCTTCTGCGGCAATTCCACCACCGCCTTGAGCTGATGGCTGGGCTCGCTGTGGAGCTGGCTGGCGATCCGCACGCCACCCGTTACCGAATAAGCACGACCTTCCTGCTCCAGCAACGCAATGTCGCGGCGTATGGTCATGTGCGAACAGTCGAACATTTCCATCAATTGATGAACGCTCAGCACCTGATGCTTGCGCAACTGTCGCAGCATCGATTCACGACGCTGTTCAGGGATCATCGGTGCGGCGCTTTCAGCGGCGATGTCCTTTTGACTTGGCATTCGGGCTCCAGAATGAAGAAATCCGCAGACGGGTAAGGCGGGCAAACATAGTAGCGAATCTGCGACCGTATCAGTAGCGCGACGAGGGGATGGCACCTTGCTCAGCGGTGGCGGGTGACTCATGGCGACGGCATTAAAAAAAACGATTGCTGCGAAGTCACTAGAATCAAGGGGACGCAGTGACCAGGCACGCCGACGTGCGGCAGGTTCTTTGCAACGCGCGATCCCTTTTGAGGAACCCACAACGATGTTCAACAAGTGGCTGGATCCGGCGCTATTGCTGCTGACTACCCTGTCACTGCTGGCGGGTGGCATTGCGCAATTTGCTCAGAGGCCTGAGTGGGCGGCGATGTGCTGGCTCTCGGGAAGCCTGGTCATGGCCCTGGTGCTGCTGGTGGAGATCGTCAGGCGCCTGGCCCGGCGCGAGGCCGGTGTGGACTTGATCGCTCTGCTGTCGATCGGTGCGGCCCTGGTGTTTGAGCAGATGCTGGTGGCGGCGGTCATTGCCTTGATGCTGGCTTCCGGGCGTACCCTGGAATTCTTCACTGCGCAACGCGCCGAGCGTGAGCTACGTGCACTGGTCGATCGGGCGCCACGCTTTGCCTGGTTGCAGGAGCTGAACGACTTGCGCCAGATACCGGTCGAGCAGATCCAGCCGGGTCAGACGTTGCTTGTACGTCTGGGCGAGGTGGTCCCCGTCGACGGCCGTCTACTGAGCCCCACGGCAACGCTGGACGAGTCTGCACTCACTGGTGAGTCGTTGCCGGTCACCCGTCGGGAAGGCGAGCCGTTGCGCAGTGGCGTTGCCAATGCCGGCGCGCCGATCCAGTTAATGGCGACGCAGACGGCAGCGCAGAGTACTTACGCCGGGGTCGTGCGGCTGGCCGAGGCCGCACGACGCTCGCGCGCGCCTTTCGTGCGCCTGGCCGACCGTTATGCCTTGCTCTTTGTTCCGCTGACGCTGCTGATGGCCGGACTGGCCTGGCTTTGGAGTGGCGATCCTTTGCGGGCGCTGGCGGTGCTGGTGGTGGCCACGCCCTGTCCTTTGATCCTGGCGGTGCCGATCGCGATCATGTCCGGTATCTCCAGGGCGGCGCGGCGCGGCATCCTCGTCAAGGACGGCTCCACCCTGGAAGCGCTGGCAGGGGCCAAACAGCTGTTTCTCGACAAGACCGGCACCCTCACCAGTGGCCACGCCCGCCTGCAGTCGGTTGAGGTCAATGGCCAGGTCGATCCACTGCATCTGCTGGGCCTGGCCGCTTCGCTGGCGCAGGCCTCGGTGCACCCCATCTCCCAGGCCATCGTCGAAGCCGCGCGTCAGCGCCGATTGCCACTCAGCGCCCCGCAAGAGGTGGCAGAAAGCCCGGGTTCCGGTCTTTGCGGATTGATAGAGGGCCAGCGAGTGCGTCTCGGCACGCTGTCTTTTGCTCAAACCGAGGCGTCGGTCAGCGATTGGGCCACAGCCATGTTGCGCCATATGGACTACCTGGCCTGCGGTGGCAGCTTCGTTGAAGTGGATGGGGCCCTTGCCGGCCTGCTGGTTTTCTCGGACAGCCTGCGTCGGGAAACCCCACAAACCCTTCGCCGGCTGCGCAACAACGGCATCGAGCGGATCGTCATGCTCACGGGGGATCGCCTGGAAACGGCCGAAATGATTGCGCTGTCCGCCGGCATCGACGAACTGCGTGCCGGGTTGACCCCGGAAGAAAAGGTGCGTGCCGTGCAGGAGGGCTGCACGCGCGCCAGCACGCTGATGGTCGGCGACGGCATCAACGACGCACCCGCGCTGGCGGCGGCCACCGTCGGCGTGGCCATGGGGGCCAGTGGTGCCACTGCCTCCGCGGAAGCGGCGGGTGTTGTGCTGCTGGTGGACCGTCTGGATCGTCTGGTCGAGGCACTGCAGATTGCCCGCCGTACACGCCATATCGCTGTGCAAGGCGTGCTGGCCGGCATGGGACTGTCGTTGCTGGCCATGACGGTGGCCGCCCTCGGTTACCTGCCACCGCTCGCCGGCGCCGTGGTTCAGGAAGTCATAGACGTGGTCATCATCTTCAATGCTTTGCGTGCATTGGGGGCGTCGCCAGGACCGGGCCTGCGGCGACTGGCCGGCGAACACATTGATCGACTGCAGGATGAACACCGCCAACTCAACAAAGTGCTGAGTGATCTGCACCAGTTGGCCGGCAATTTCGCCCGGCGACCGCTTGAACAAGCGCAGACCGATCTGCTGGAACTGGTCGACAAACTGCAAGCCTCGCTCGCCAGCCATGAACGGGACGATGAGAACACGCTATACCCGCTGCTGACCCTGAGCATGCCGGGCGAAGACCCCTTGTCGGCACTGAGCTACGGACACCGCGAGATTTTTCGCTGCATCCATTTGCTGACGCGCATGAGCAACGACTTCAGCGCCGACCCGACCACTGTGCCCGCCGAAGAGATTCAGCATCAGTTAATTCGCCTGGATACCCTGGTGCAGTTGCACTTCGACCAGGAGGAGGAACTGTTCCGCTATCTGGACAGGCGCTGAAGGGCCTGGCGGACATTTTGGCGTCATCGCCGGGAGAGAAGAGGACCGGTATTGGCTTATCTGCGGGCGAGCCCCTATATCTCTCACCCGTAGTTCTTAAAATAGCCTGGTGATTTCATTCAAGACCCGATCCTGGGTTTGAGTATCTGGCCTGTGGCGATAAGCGACTGCGAAAAAAGCAACGCCTTCGTAGTCGCAGCGAATCGCAAAAGTCATGCCTTCGCGCAACCCATAGACGGATCGGTCTCCTGCCTCAACAAAATATCTCGCTTTTGTAAGAGCCGCCGTGGCGTGTTCCAGGCATCCCGTTTGGCTAAGTGAGTGTTGTAGCCAACTGGTAGTGACTCGCACGGACGAAGTCGCGCTGTCATCGATAGGTGGTCGGGTCATAGCTTTATTGGGTGCAGTCTCGTGACTGCTGCAAGCGGTCAGTCCCATTGAGATAACACCCAGTAAAAAGCCAAAACGAACGCTCGAATGCTTAAGTGGATTTCCCATGGTGGGGCGCACCTGTGACGACCTGCGATGAATGAAGTGGCAATTACTAACGTAATAGCGGGTTTCTGATCTTTTGCTATCTGTGTTCATTCATCACGACGAGAAGCGGCGGGGGAGGCTGTCCGCTTCTGGCCGATTTGAGCCTGTTTGGAAGGGGAGCCGTCGACCGGTTCTGTTGGCCGGGAAACCACTCAATGTGGTGAGCAGGTTCTCCGCTAAAGGCCGTGTCTGAGTTCATGTGATCTGAAAATCCGGCTTTTTCAACAGCATCGACCCTTGGCTGTCCTTCATTTGCAGTAGCTATCGGCCTTTTGTTGAACTATCGATCCCTCTATTTAGGGAACAGGAATGTTGCTGCGGCGCGTATGCCATGATCTGGTGTATCGGTGGGGTTGGTGACGTATTTACGATAGCCCACTTGAAACTGCACAGGACGGCTACCAATTTTAACAAGTTGGGAAACCATAAAATTCAGCGGCACTGTCCATTCGTTGATTTGACCGTCATAAGTAGATTCACTGTTGATGGCATAGGTGGTATGGGTACTGGTCGTAAAGGAGAGGAACGGCTGCAAATAGGTAGAGTCGACATACTGGCGACCAGATTGCCCGGCAAAAGAATCGAGGTGGTTAACCAGGGCGCCGTACGTCCAGCCATTTTGCTGTCTGAGCAAAATGGCCGTTGGCCCCGCACTCCATTTTCCCGAACCAAGCTCTTCTTTATTAGCCGTGGGTATCAGCACAGCGACACCTGCCCCCCAGATCCAGCCATTTGCCGAGGGTGCTTTGGGCGAGTAAAAAAAACTTTGCAGGGTGTCACCAATTCCCGATGCCCCATTGTCGCCAGGCATGACTGATTGGTAATTGACTACGGGCAAGATAGTGCGAGAGATAATATTCGTATCCGCATCCAGCTCAATCGGGAATACGGGTTGAATATTGGTGATATTGCGTCCGGCATTATTGGGTCCCAGACCACTATCGTGATTGTACTGTATGGGAACGCTGATCAAGTTTGCTACTGGGTTGTTCAGTTTTTTTGCCAGTTCAGCTTGTGATTCTTCAGCCAATACATAACCTGGCGGAAACACAAGAGCCAAACTCATTAACACAGGCAAGAAACGGATAATCGGCATGGGTTGGCCTCTTTGGTTAACATAGCCCTGCAGCAGTCTGTAAGTTTAAGTCCCAACCTTGAATTGATTCGCCGCTTTGCCAATAGGCGATGCCGTCGATACTCGGTGTCTGTAGCTCATCATCCACATGTTGTGGGCGCTGATATTAAAACGACCAATATCATCACCCCTGATGACCAAGATATTGGGCTTCTTATCTGCAGCGTGCACCGCAAAAACTGACAGTGAAAGCAACCCAAGCAAGCCAGTCTGTCGGGGTAAGTACATGGAACAATCTCCTCTCGGCATTTCAAGAAATGCGAGTCCCGAATTGGCCACTCGTAGTCCTGAGAGGCTAGCCAATGATTCGAGGCCTTTCCACAATCGAAGATTTATTTCCTTTTTTACGACAGCAACCTAAGCGTCTTGTTTTCCTGGTAGGGAACGTCCCATCGATCAACATGCAGCAGCCGGATGGGATTAGCATTGGATTCCATTGCGCTTGACGCACCATCCCACCGCCGCGAGAAGACGTGGATTTCAATCCCGTGTTCATACCGTCGAGTTTCAATGCACCTCATAAGGACAGTTAATGGGTGGGCGCACCCCCAGCAGGTACGAAGGGGGTACTTGATATTTATCAAGTCCGCCTACCTACGTTCGTCGAAACTCTTTACCCAAGGGCGTCGGGGCATACAGAGAAGATCAACCCGTAGATACACGGTTTGGCATCCACTAAAAACCGAACAACCTCGGGATTTTTTGACCCTGACTGATGCTGTCAACTCCGGTCGAATAGAAGCGTTGCTTGAGCAATAGCGATTCGTAGCAGGTTAGACCTGTTTCCCGAAAGGCAGTATATGGGTCATACCCTCTCAAGACTGGATGTCTACCTGTCGGGCTAACGTCCGGAAGGAGCACTGATGTATTCGAGCATCTTTTTCGCATGGGGGCTGACGGCCATTACCGTGGTCGTACATGCCGTCGGTCTGGCCTTGATGCTAAGGTTTCTGTCCCGCAGAAAAAATGTACTTTTAAGGCAACTAGGCGCTATTAGCACGCGGTTGGTATGGATTGTCTGCTACATGATCATGCTGCATGTGATCGCCATCTCGATCTGGGGGACATTCTATGTGTGGCAGGGATCTCTGCCTGATTTCGAAACGGCGTTTTACTTCTCTGGAGTGACCTACGCGACCATCGGCTACGGTGATGTGGTGCTGGTGAAACCCTGGCGTCTGTTTGGGCTGATGGAGGGGTTGACGGGCATCATCATGTGCGGCTTATCCACGGGTGTGTTTTTCGCCGAGGTCAATCATATTTACCAATTGATTCATACAAACATCGACGGTGGCGAAAAACCCTAAGGTACTGCGGCCCAGGGCGTGGCTACTATGTGGCCCTGATCAGGGTTGGCTCATTAGCTTGATAGCGCTCGATCGCTGCGTGGGCGGTGAACAACATACGCTCCCCCCCAAGTTTTTCGTCGAGCCCGGCACGTCGTACCATTTCAAGTACACCAGGGTTCAATCCCGCCAGCCAGAGACTGGCACCGAGTTCGCCCAAGTTTTTTTCGCCTTCAATCAGTGCCTGCAGTGCCGAGTATTCGATGTCGGGAACGGCGCTCATGTCCCAGACAACCACATGTGGATGATACTGCGCCTCCAGCGCGATGACCTGCTCCCTCACATAGTCCGCGTTAAGAAAAAACAGACGTCCCTCCGGTCGCACGATCAGCAGCCCCGGGAAAGTCTCGTCATCGGGGTGTTCATCCGATAACGGCCGCAGCACGTCGGTGCCGCGTTTGCGACCAAGGACGTACACATGCGGGCGCGCAGTCTGATAGGCCAAACTGACCAGTGATACGACGATTGCCACCGTGATGCCCTGCAGCGTGCCAAACAACAGCACACCCAACGTGGCGACGAGCGCCCAGTGGAACTCCATCGGGCGCACCTTGCGAATAGCCAGGAATTCTCGTGGTTGAATCAGCCCGACCGAGTAGTAGATGACGATAGCCGCCAATGTGGCGTGAGGCAGATACCCGAGAATTCCGGAAAGCAGCAGCATCGTGGCGAAAGCCATGCCGGCAGTGACAATCGAGACCAGTTGAGACTGTCCTCCCGTGGCGCGTACAACCGCCGTCTGCGAAGTACCTCCCCCAGCGGGCATCGCGCCCAGCAGTGCGCCCCCGAGGTTACCCAGTCCGGTAGCGATCAACTCGCGGTTCGCATTGATCGGGGGGTCGCCTGGCCGGACAAAGGCACGACCTGCCGCAATCGTTTCGGTAAAGCTCATCAGCGCGATCCCGAGCGCACCCGGTGCCATTTGTTCAACCAATGTGAGATCGGGCAGCGTGAATGGGGGTAACCCTTCGGGAATCAAGCCGACTGTCGAAACGCCGAGAGCCTGTAGGCCGAAGTACCATGAGGCGGCGATACTCCCTGCCACCACAACAAGCGGCGCTGGCGAATGTGACCACAGGCGTCCCATTGCGATGAGGATCAGGAACGCCGCTGCAGTAACCACGAGCGTGATCAGAGAGCTCCCGGGCACGTGATGCACAATGTTGAGGAGATCGAGAAAAAAACCTTGTTTGGCAATGTGGATGCCGAGGAGTTTTGGTACTTGATCCAACACGATCACAAGGCCGACACCTGCTTTGAAGCCGCTCAACACCGGGGAGGAAATGAAGTTCGCAAGAAATCCCAGGCGTATCAGCCGCGCCAACAGCAGCATGGCGCCCACCAGCGCGGTCAGTGTTGCCGTTGCCGTGATCAGTTTCCCGGGGTCCCCATCGGGGACCGCCAGGCCGATCTGTGCACCAGCCAGAATCCCCAGCGTGGCGGTGGTGCTAACGCTGAGCACCCGCGACGAGCCCAGGAATGCGTAAATCAACATCGGGACGAGGGCCGTATACAGACCGACGGCAACAGGCAAGCCGGCGACTGTCGCATAGGCCATTGCCTTGGGCAGTACGACAGCCGCGGCCGTGAGACCTGATACGACGTTGAGGCGAAGTGACGCCTTGTCAGAGTGAGCTGTGTTTGAGGCTTTCAGATGCAGTTTCACACGGCCGCTCCTGATGGGGTCTGTTGCCTAGAACGCCCAAAGACGCTTGGCATTCGCGCTGAGGCGGGACTGACTCGCAAGCTTGTTTGAAAGGCCGGTGCAACGCGGACCTTTGATCAGCTCATGCTCTTGGTTAACCTTCACGTTCTCTCTCCTCGGAAACGCCTTTTGCGGAAACAAAAAACTTCACGCCGAAGTGAGCTTCGATACCGCTAAAAATTACAGACAGCTCTGTAACGCGTTCAGGTGTTTTTCGTAAAACCAGTTGTTGTCCACCAGAGCGTAGTACTTGGCGACCGAACCTGATGCCTCTGGCTGAATATCGACAAAGTACGCCGAGTGAGCGGTGAACACCGTGTAGCCCCTATCCTTGCCTGGTTGCTGCGACGCTCCCAGCTCTCCTCCGATTTCCTTTTGGCTCTGCCATTTGGACTCGACGCATTTTGCGAGGACTTCATCGGTCTTTTTTGAATACAGAACCTTGCGCGGACCTTCGTTACGCACCTCATTCACTGTCGGCGCCATACACCCCGCCAAAAGCATCAACACCACACACCCTATTGAAATCCGCATGATTTTTCCTCTCCTCCAGGCTGTGACTTCAGAGTGGTAGGTTCAAGCATCCTGCGCAAATTCAAAGCCGGCAAACATGAGTTTCCCAATCGCTGCTACCAACATATGAAAAGCACCCGGTTAATCCGGTGCTCCTCAGCTAACTGGGTCAACTTGTTCGGGAGGATCGTTGTGCAGGATGGCATCGTCATGCATCGGAGTCTGTGCCGAATTCGTGCTATAGACTTGAGTAAAATCAAACATTCCCAATAAACGCATCGATGCGTTCCCAAAGAGTTAAAAACTCTTGATACGCAACGCGTTCAATTTCCAGTCTCGGTATGCTTTCCATATACACATCCATTTATGTCATCGATGACCGAATCCTGCTGACGCTGGACAGATGCGACGATGCGCGTTTTGCCGTTGCTGCATTCGTGACCGACCGCTTTGGGGCCAGGCGGTTTAAAAACACCGCCCAAAAATCGAAGTGCGTACTCCTCGGACCTGTTCGATAGACAATGCAACTTCACTGGCTTTAGCGGGGGTGGAAATGTTCAGGGAGTAATGCGACCTCCCTGACATGCCTTTCGCCATTACATCTGTCTGTCGTTGCGCGCAGCAACCGCTACGGTGGTCGGGGAATCAGCAAGTGAAACGAATTGTCGTGTCGCGCCATCAAGCGCATCGATGCAACCTGCCTCAATGTCGTAGACCCAGCCGTGCAGATTCATTCGCCCCTGCTCAAGCGCGAGTGCCACCGATGGGTGTGTACGCAGATTCGCCAGTTGCGCGATGACGTTTTCGCGCACGAGGCCATCGAGCTTCGCGCGAGGCGAGTCGAACTGATGCGCCGCGTTAATCGCTTTCGCGGCGTCCGAGTGACGTAGCCAGTTAGCGACAGCCGGAAGATGGTCCAGACACGTGCAGCGTGAAATCGCGCCCATCGCTCCGCAGTCCGAGTGGCCACAGATCACGATGTCCTGTACGCCGAGCACTGCGACCGCATATTCGACGGTAGCCGATACGCCGCCCGGTTCGGGACCATACGACGGCACGATGTTGCCGGCGTTGCGAATCACGAACAGCTCGCCCGGTTCGCGCTGTGTAAGGAGTTCAGGCACAACACGACTGTCCGAGCAGGTGACGAATAACGCTTTCGGATTTTGTGTCGTCGCGAGCTGTTTAAAAAGCTCGACGCGTTGCGGATAGACATCGCGCTGAAAACGCAGAAAGCCGTCAATAATGTCACGCATGGAAATCTCCAAACCCAAGTGCCGAATGAAGGCACGTACTCGTGCCACCGTGGCCATTAGTATCGCAGACCTCAAGCGCAATTTGCTGTACTCGATCAGCGGTGGACTCCGAGCCGAGACTCACGCGGAGGATGTGCGAAGCACCTTGGCAGCTGCCATTTGTCTTTCACTGGGCGGAAAGGTGGTGAATTGCCGCGGTATTTATAAACACCCTATGACCGCATCTGGCCGGTTGTTGCCTGTCGCGATGGGCAGCAATCGACTCCAGAACGGCCCTTCGTCCGCAAAGCTGCACCCCATGCCACTTCAGCAGCGTAGTCTTCGTGGGCAGGCTTTGGATCTTGACGCAGGACCGGCTAACGGGAGTCCCCCATTTCCTCATTTCGCGCCGAACAGCATCGTCCAATAGATGCCGTTGTCGCTACGCGAGTTCGCGGCATAGGCCGCGCCAACCTGGGTAAACATCGGGTTCATCAGAATGGCGCAATGCCCGGGGCTGGCCAGCCAGCCTTCCATAGCCTTGCCCGGCGAACGCTGCCCGGCGGCGATGTTCTCTCCGATCTGCCGGCCACCGTAGCCGGCGGCCTTCGCTCGGTCCCACGGCATATCACCGTTGGGGTCCTGGTGCGCGAAGTAATTGTCGTTGGCCATCGCCCGGCTGTGCCCCTGCGCCGCAGTCCCCAGGGCGGCATTCCAGGTCAGCGGCGGTGCAGCGGCGAAGCGCTGACGACCACACAGGCGCGGTTTCGCCCGTGCCGCGTTGACTTGTGCCAGCAACGTCTTGCCCGCCGCTCGCGGGTCGTCCACTTGCCCATCGAGCAAGGGCTGCGCCAGCACCACCTGCCATTCACTCTCGTCGCGATGCACGCCAATATCGGTGAACCGGGTATCGAGCAGGGCCCCACAGTAGCGGCTCTGGAGCATGTCAAAGGCCTCCTCGGCATCTTCAGCGTCTTCCAGACGGATCGTCCGCACAGACACCGCCTGATAGCCGGAATCCTTCAACGTTTCCCGGGTAACGCCTCCATAGCCGATCGGCAAGGCCAGGCTCGACTTCAGAGCCAGCGGCGTCAAGGCTTGGACCGTGCGCCCCGCGCAGCGCTGCGGTTCGGCGCGGTAGTCGTTGATGTCCTCCACCAGTTGCCTTTCCTCGCCGGCATGGGCGGGACTGGCGAACAGGGGGAGCAAAGGAATAAGGCAGAGCGAGAAAACGCAGGAGGTGCGAACGGTCTGGTGCATGAGGCGGGCAGCTCTGATGGGATGACGACGGTAATGGCGATAGTGGGCTGAGGAATGACCGAAGAGCGTTTCGCTGTATTGGCTCGCAAATGGATTCCAAAGCTGGGCTAAGACTGTGGGCCTCAACACAAGTTTCACGAGCAAAGGGGGGAATTTATTGTTGGAGTCGTGCGTCAGCTCCTGGCCGTTTTCTGCCTGCTGTGAAGGGTGAGTCCACCCATTGCAGTCATTCACGAACGCCTGGGCTCGCATTCACAGGCAGCAGAGCGAATGACTTGAGTCGCCAGTCAGGATCGGAGCGGGTCGCACCCCTTAATAAGCACTCGGGTTGGTGGCAGCCGCTGAGGACAGCTGCGCAGATGATTCGTCATTCGCTTGTTCACCAAGGACGCCGACTATCTCTTCGGTGTGCTCGATGTGGCGGAGTGTGCCTGGCCCTCGAACACTGTGCCCCACACCTTGATGTCGCGAAGCCCTTTCACGCCAACGTCATAGGGGTCTTTATCGAGTACGGCAAAGTCGGCGAGCTTGCCTGATTCAATACTCCCAATCTCGTTTTCCATGCCGATCACATAAGCGGCGTCGATGGTGATGGCGCGGATGGCCTGATCCAGTGTCAGTCGCTCGGTGGGGGCAAACACTTTTGCGCTCAGGGTTTCACGGGACGCGGCGGTCCAGGCCAGGAACAGCGGTTCTGCGGGTGCCATGGGGAAGTCCGAGTGCAGTGCTACCGGCACATTACGCCTTGCCAAACCGCCCAATGGCGCAATGCGCGCGGCGCGATCAAAGCCGAGGCCCGTCTCGGCATAGCGGTCACCCAGGTCATAGAGATAGAAGGGGTTGGCCGAGACCTGGGCGCCCAGCCTGGCTATGCGTCGCGACGTGCCGTCGTCGGCATAACCGTAATGCTCGATAGTGAAACGATGATCTGCGCGCGGTTTTTCGTCCTCCAGGGCCTGCAATGTGTCGAGCACCATTTTGGCGCCACCGTCGCCATTGGTGTGCACATGGATCTGGTAACCGGCGTTCCAGTAGCTGCGGGCAAATTCGGCAAATGCGTCAGGCTGGGTAATCCACTCGCCTTTGTGTCCATCGATATAACCCGGATCGCCGATCTGCATGGCCTGCGAGAACATTGCACCATCGGCAAACAGCTTGATGGCATTGTTGAAGACCAGATGGCGCGTGTTCTGATCCTTCAACTGGCCGACCAGTTTCATCGCCGCGTCGGGGCTCTTCAGGGCGAGGCTGAGCTTGTAGACATCGGGTGTCAGGCGCACCCGAATCGGCGAGTCCGCGGTATCCATGGTGCGCTTGAGGGCGGCCATTTCCATGTCCCAATTCGTGCTGCCGGTGGACAGGTCTGCCACTGTCGTCACGCCATTGTAGGTCAGGTAGTCACGCGTCTTTAAGTAGGCCGGGTCAACTGAAACGGGGTCGAGCAGACTGCCTGCCAGATAAGGCAAGACCACGCTGAACATGCCGTCTTCCCAGAAATGGCTGTCCTTCCAATTGATCTGTGGGTGATCCTTGTACTTGTCTTCGT
The DNA here is from genome assembly GCF_008801475.1 of Pseudomonas moorei. GTDB lineage: Bacteria > Pseudomonadota > Gammaproteobacteria > Pseudomonadales > Pseudomonadaceae > Aquipseudomonas > Aquipseudomonas moorei. Next base: position 229,660 of record NZ_VZPP01000008.1, read on the forward strand.
CCAGCCCCCTGGACCTTAGCAACGCCATCATGGGGGTATTGAAGTACACCTCGTGCATGGAGCGTTGCAGCACCATGATGGGTACATCCCTGGAGATGCCGTCCAATACTTCGCGCGACAGCTCACCGTGGGTGTCTGCGCTGAAACCCCAGGTCATGAATATCGGCGCGTCTTTGTTGCGCTCGGCAAATGCTGTTTCAAGGGCTGCCCGATAGGCTTTCTCACCAAGGGTGGCGGGCGTCTTATGGCCCATCACGTTCCAGGGTTCGGGGGTGATCCAGACGGTCTGAAAGGCGATTGCTCCAAGCATCGGATGCATGTGCGGGTCAATCAAGCCAGGCATCAATACCTTGTCCTTGAACTGGGAGTCGACCTTGTACGGTTTACCCTTCAACCAGGGGGCGAGGTCTTGCAGAGAGCCGACGCTGAGGATCATCCCGTCGCGCACGGCGACGGCAGTCGCGTTTGGTCGTGTCGGGTCCATCGTGACAATCTTTTTCGCGGTGAAGACGGTAATCGCGCCTGGATCTTCTTGCGCCATGACGGTGCTGACCGCCATCACGGCCACCAACGCGCACAGGGTCGATTCAAGGGTCGGTTTCATTGATGCATTTCCTTTGCGGGACAGCCGAGGGACGCGTGCTCGCGTTACATACCCGAGTTTGCGCAATGGTCACTTTCAATGCGCATGAGTATGTATAAGCCCTGCCAGACCAAGCGCCCGACTTGCGACCATGAAGCAAGCATCCGACTCGACACACCCGGTTATCGCGTCTGCCTTCAGAGCGGTATCGCGTCGGTAAACGGTCTTGCCTTCCTTGATCGTCTCAAGCACCTTGATTTCGGCAATTTTCAGCGGATTTACAGTGAGCAAATTACCGTCAAGCACTGCAAAGTCAGCGAGCTTTCCTGCCTCGAGCGAGCCCTTCGATTTCTCTTCGAAGTACTGATAGGCCGACCAGAGCGTATGGGCTTTTAGCGCCACCAATGGAGTGGTTCGATGTTCGGGACCAAGCACCTGGCCGCTACGAGTCACGCGATTGACCGTTGAAGAAATAACCCGCAGCGCATCAGGCATCGCCACCGGCGCATCATGGTGCGAGGTGAAAATCATGCCCCGCTCGATGGCCCAGCCCGTCGGTGAGATGTTGGGCGCACGATCAGGGCCCAATACCGAGTCTCGATGCCAGTCACCCCAGTAATAGGTGTGCATCGGGAAAAAAGACGGAATGATGCCCAGCGCCTTGAATGATTCGACCTGATCCAGGCGCGCGGTCTGCGCATGTATGGCGACCGGGCGGCGATCAGCCATGCCATATTTCTTTTCAGCCGCACGCACAGCGTTGATGAATTGGTCGATGGCGGCATCGCCGTTCACATGCGCCAGAACTTGCCAGTTATTGTTGAAAGCTTGATCTACGAAGCCGTTGACCTGCTGGTCAGTGAACGCAGGGTAGCCGTGATAATCCGGTGGCTGTCCGGCTGGCACTTTGTAATAAGGTTGAGTGAGCCATGCGGTTTTACCCTGCGGCGAACCGTCAAGCGTGAGCTTGATCCCTCCGAGACGGAAGTGACCTGAATAGGTGCGTGACAGCCAGGGCGCCTTCATTGCCTCCGCGCCCACGGTAATATCGGGATAAGCCACTACGTCGATGTCCAGCTTGCCACTGTTGGCCACCGCTTCCATGGTGGTCACCGAAGCGAGCGATGCTTTGCCTTCCTGTGCAGTGGTGTAGCCGAAGCGCTTGTATAGATTGACGCCTGCTGCGAATAGCGCCTTGTTGGCATCCGGACTGAGTTTGCCCATCAGGCCGAAGAGCTGGCTAAAAAAAGCGTTCTCTTCGAGCACCCCATCAGGTTCCTGGCTGCCTTTCTTGCGCCGAATGACGCCGCCGGGAGGGTTTTCTGTGCCCGCATCAAGCCCAAGGATCGCCAGGGCTTTACTGTTCATGGCCCCCAGATGACCGGATTGGTGCACGATCACCACCGGTAACGTGGTCGAGACTTGGTCCAGATCGTCGCGTGTTGGATGGCGCTGTTCTTTGAGTTGTGCATCGTCATAGCCAAACCCGACAATCCAGCCGTACTCGGCGGTGAGCTTCTGGTTCTGCTCGGCCCAGGCCTTTAGCGCAGCCTGCAATTGGGCAATGTCGTTCACACCACCGTCCGGACGCGGCAACAGATTGGCGGAGATCGCCTGAATGCCGGTATTGAACACATGGCCATGCGGATCGATGAAGCCGGGCACCAGGGTGTTGCCAGCCAAGTCGACCAGCTGAGTCTCGGGGCCCTTGTACTTCATGACCTCGTCGCGATATCCGACGGCGAGAATGCGGCCGTCCTTGACTGCAATTGCCTCAGCCTGCGGCTGAAGCTCATTGACGGTGATGATGTCACCGCCTGTGTAGATGGTATCGGCAGTGGCATTCGCCCCAGCCTGCGCCTGCGCCTCCAACGAGTGCGTGACAACCAAGGTCAGTAAGGCGCATCCAATCGCTTTCGCTGTCAGCTTCATTGTTGGCTCTCTCGCACTGAAATGACGAATGTTAGGTATTTCGATGAATACTGGCCGGCTTGTTTGACGGGTTTTGCCGCTCTGTAAAAAATCAGGACTGGATCGCTCCTGATTTTCAGGCAGATACAAGAGTCGTCTTTCGGCGGTGTACTCAAGTGTCGGATCCAACACCCTAGCTCCCGAGTAAGCGATAGGCTTGATACAGATCAAGTAAAGACACTTATGACAGTGAGAGCCTGGCAGCGGCGATGTGCGTAAAAGTGGCAAGTTTTTCGCGTGAGCTAACGAAGCCTGGACCGATTGCGGACATTCACTATCGCCATCTACAACCGCTGGATGTCATCAAGCACAGCCCTGGCAGCACGCGTACCCATTGGTTAATAGCCTGAAATATCCCGATGGATACGGCGCCTGTTGCGCGAGGGCGGGGGGGCTGAGGGGCGTTTGATCCGAATCAAGCTGATTTGCACAAGACGCGTCGATAGTCCGACTATGCTAGAGCGAAGCACGTCATCGAAGATATTCCGTGTTCACTTTCGCTGCACGTGCTGTGTTTCCGGGGCGGGCATCTCCCGGCGCTTGCTGGCGTTTTCCTCTCCACTCGGGAATGGCGAAAACAGGGTGAAAATTATGGTGGCGCTGACCAGGAAACCTTCGACAGCCAAGTCGAGCGACACCGATGTCGGCCTGCTTCCCGAGCTTCGATCACGGGCCGAGCGAGTCGCAGAGGGTCAAGCGCTGCGCGAACGCGTGCCGCGAAGCAGTCATGCCTCCTGGTTGCAACCGGCCAAACGCCGCGACCCCATCGCGATACTCGAACAATCGAGCAAGGGTCGCTTGCCAGAGCTGCTGCCCATTCGCTATGGCCGCATGCTGCACAGTCCGTTTACCTTTATGAGGGGCTCGGCGGCACTCATGGCCCACGACCTCGCGACCACGCCCAGCATCGGCATCCGGGTCCAGGCCTGTGGCGACTGTCACCTGCTGAACTTCGGTTTGTTCGCCACCCCCGAGCGCAACCTGGTCTTTGACATCAACGACTTCGACGAAACCTTGCCCGGGCCCTGGGAGTGGGATTGCAAACGACTGGCCGTCAGCTTTGTCTTGGCTGCACGCGATATTCACCTGTCCGCCGCCGAGGCCCGGGACTCCGTTCTCGAGTGCGTTTGCGCCTATCGGCAACGCCTGCGCGAATACTCCCGGATGAGTCCTATGGAGGTCTGGTACGCCCGCCAGGATGTGGAAACCATCACGGCCATGGCTCCAAAAGGACAAACCAGAAAGAATCGCGAGGAGATCGCCGAAAAGGCCCACGCACATGTAGCAGAGCATCTGTTTCCGAAAATTGTCTGCGAGGAAAGTGGTCACTATCGCTTCATTGAACATCGACCGACCCTTTTCCATGTCGCTGAAGCGCAATTCGAAGCGCACGTTCATGATCGGCTTGCCGACTACCGACAATCGCTGCCTGATGAGCGTCGGGTGCTGTTGGATCGTTACCGCCTGGAAGATTTCGCCATGAAGGTGGTAGGCATTGGCAGCGTCGGAACCCGGTGCTATATCGTGCTGCTCGTGGACAAGGACGGTCATCCGCTGTTGCTGCAATTCAAGGAAGCCTGCCGCTCCGTCCTGGAACCCTATTGCGGCAAGAGCCAATATCAACTGCAGGGCCAGAGAATCGTCGTCGGCCAGCGGCTGATGCAGTCTGCCAGCGACATCTTTCTGGGGTGGGTGCGCGGTCGGCAGCAGCATGATTTTTTCGTACGCCAGTTACGCGACATGAAGTACACCGCTCCGGTGGAAAAATTCTCGGCCGCGCAGCTCAAACGCTACGCGCAGGTGTGCGGATGGACACTGGCCCGGGCACATGCCAAGTCCGGAGACGCAGCGAGCATCAGCGGATATCTGGGTGGGGGCGATGCATTTGAGCTGGCTCTGGCGACGTTTGCCCAATCCTATGCGGATCAGACCGAGCGCGATCATGCGGCCCTGGTCGAAGCTGTACGCGCCGGACGGATTCAAGCGCAGATCAATGAGTAACCCGTTCTGGTCAATGGAGCCCGCTTGCTGGAGAGAGCGGGCAGTCTATGCGCCGACAGAACCCGCAAGCCCTGATACTTCCACGCCGACGTCACGCCAGCCGCCTTACTGGGGCTCCTTGGCCTGGCGTTCATAGGCGCTGAACAGATCGTCTAGCACCGGGAAAATCGCGCTCTCGCCCAGCAACTGCTTGAAGTTGTAACGCGAATGAGCCGCCACATCCGGCATGACGTTGACTATCAGCAGGCGTACGCCCCGGGCCTTCAAGGTGGTGGCCAGGTTGCGGATGGTTTCCGCGGCCGAGTAATCGACATCATCGATCGCCGAACAGTCGATACAGAACCACCGCAAGCCGGGCATGGCCTGCTCGACCAGATGGTTGACTTCTTCGCTCAGCTGGCGGGAGTTGGCGTAGTACATGCTGTGGGTGAAGCGGTAAATCAGCAGGCCGGGTCTTGCCTGGGCACCGCTGGTCAGTACTACTGGATGCAACTTGCCTGACTCGGAAAAGGCCAGCAGAACGTTCTTCGGGTGATAGCCTCTGCGCAGATGGTCGATGATCGACAGCACCATCGCCAGAATGATGCCTTCCTTTACCCCCACGAACACCACGGTCAACAGGGTGATCAGTGCGACCCAGAACTCGTTTCGGCGCTGCACGTAAATGCTCTTCAGGCTTTTGAAATCCGTCAGTTCGATACCGATCATGAACACGACGGCAGCCAGAACGGCCTCCGGCATGTAAGCCAGGGGGGCGGTGAGGAACAGCAGCACGATCAGCACGATCAGTGCTGTCACCAGCAGTGACAGTTGGCTTCGCCCCCCGGCACTATCGACCATCTGGGTCTTGGTCGGACTGCCATTGACTACGAAAGTCCCCGACAGCGCGGCACCGACATTGGCGATTGCCAAGCCGATCAGATCGGTATTTTCACTGAAGGACTCGTTGTAGCGACTGGCGTAGGCGCGAGAGGTGGCGGCACTCTGGGCGAGAATAACCACGAACATGGCAAAGGCCGTTGGCATTAACCGGCTGAGCAATTCCAGGCTCCATTGCACGTTGGGCAGAGCGAAGTGGGGCAACCCGCTCGGCACAGAACCGAGAACCTGCATGTATGCGCCAAAATCAAGCGCCCAGCTCAGAGCGATTGCACCCACCACGGCAATGAGGGCTCCCGGAATCTTGTGCGACAGCTTCCGGCTTCCGACGATCACAATCAGCACCAATAGAGCCACACCCAAGGCATACCCGTTGACCTGATTCAGTCGCTGCAACGTCGACCAGAGCTTACCGAGCACGCCATGGCCATCTCCCGGCAAACCGAGCATGCCATCCAGCTGCCCCAGTGCCACTTGAATCCCCACGCCGGTGAGAAAGCCGACAAGCACGGTGCGTGAGAGGAAGTCCGCCATGAAACCCAAGCCCGCCAGGCGGGCGAGAATCAGCAGCCCGGCAGCCATCAGCGCGAGCAATTCGGCAAGGGCCAGGTATTCGTCCGATCCGGTAGCCGCGAGCCCTACCAGAGCCGCTGAAAGAATGGCGGCTGTCGCCGAGTCGGCGCCAACCACCAGATGTCGCGATGACCCGAAGAGGGCGAACAATATCGTAGGGATGAGCAGGGTATAGAGCCCGGTCACCACTGGGGTGCCGGCGATCTTCGTATACCCCATCACCTCGGGAATCGCGAGCGCGGCCAAGGTGAGACCGGCGATAACTTCCGCGGGAATCTGCTTCAGGCTCAATGGCAGCAGACCTTGCAGGACGGGTAGGTGAAAGCTTTTGTGTTTATCAGCGTCGGCCATTTTGCGATCCATATTCCCGGTTCAGGAATTGCTGGCTTTCTAGTCCCCGAATGTCAGTCTAGGCGGTTCTGAAACATGCACAAACAAGCTCACCCGCTGAATTGCACGACCAGCCAGGCGGTGACCCGCAATAAGCTCCCTGCCTGAGTTCCACCCGACCTCGGGTCCAATGCCTTTACCCTGCAGGATGAGCGTGCATCAGGACTTGTGATCGTTTTCAGCTTTCGAGTGAACTATCTGATAAATGTGATTAACAACTGCGAAGAAGAAGCCCGTGGATAAGCCGCACATGAGTATGCCGATCAAGCCCTCGGTCGGCCCGAACAACCGCCACGGTTTCGCGAGCGTCACGTCGCCGTAACCAATCGTCGCGTAAGTCACCCCAGAGAAGTAGAACGCCGTTTCAATATCGGGCAGGCATTTTTGCCACAGATAGAACATCCCCCAGATCGAGATCTCTGACATATGGAGCAGAATCAGGTAGCAGGCCACCCATACCAGTCTATTAATGATGGCCCAGAGGCGGTGTATATGCAGCGTTTCCAACCGCGCCAGAGCCTTCAGTATCAAAGCCAGGCCGATTGCATGCACCACCACGGTGATGGCCGCCAGCGCCCATGCGAAGAAGATAATTGAAGGCATCGGCGTTCCTCATGGAGGCTGTGACATGGATCGATTACAGCCCTCGCAGATACTCCGGCGAAGAGCATCCAATTGGCGGGTCAACGCGAGAGACCTTGACTGACCAACTGTTGGGCTGACGCTCTTGAGCATAGTGCACTGAGAATCCCTGCTGTTTCCTCGGTGACCCATGCACCTGACGGCGTTGCTCGGTTGTTTGCATCAGGCTGCGCAATTTGAGAGTCGCTTGCGCAATCGGGGAGGTTGGCAGGCGGTGCAATCGCTAGTTTAGGGCACATCCAAAAACAAGACCTTGCTATAGGAAGGCTTATGCAACACAGGCTTGCTGACCCCCTCTGTGTGCTCCGTGCAATCCAGCCAGTGGCGGTTGCTCTCGCCCAGGTTGCTCCACTGCCCGAACCCGGCCCGCCGCGCCGGCCTGAGGGCCACCGCTTTAGAGTCGACTAAGGGAAACCTTTAGCCAGGTTGAAGATTTCCCCCCGGTGGATGCTGTTCGTCTTGATATCGGCGCGACGCCTGCTGGCTTACCTTGCGTACCCAAGTGTCGTGTCCTCGCAGCGGACTGTTCCATGGATCTCGCCTGGCGTTTTACCCCATAACAAAAAGCCAATGTTTTTCGTTTTTAGTTTGATCCTGCTCCTATAAATACAGTGCCCAGGCACATACAGATGTGGAGATGTCAGATGTATCAGGTGAAGCAATCTTGCTGTGGGCTCGGTATTGTCTGCGTGTTGGGAATTATCTGTTCGCCATTGGCAGCCCATGCCGATGTTATTGATGACAGTCGCTTAAAAGTAGATACCCGTAACTTCTACCTGTATCGCAACTACACCAATACCAATGCGCCGGTTTCTGAAGTGGATAGTTGGTCTCAGGGTTTCGATGCGCAGTTTACCTCCGGTTACACCGACACGGCCCTGGCCATCGGTCTTGATGTGGATGCGCAATACGCCTTGCGCCTGGACTCATCGGGCAACGACGGTTCGCTGCCCTACAGCGTCAGTGACCAGCAGACGGCCGATGACTACAGTCGCGCCGGTGCGACCTTCAAAATGCGCTACAGCAAGACCGAGTTGAAGGTCGGCGATCTGCGCCCGCAGTTGCCGGTGGCGTTCGATGACACCAGTCGGCAGCTGGACACCATCTACCAGGGAGCCGTGGTCGAGTCCAGGGAAGTCGAGGGGTTGGCGCTGACCGGCGGCCGTTTCTGGTCGGCCGTGACACGGGAATCTTCCAATCACGAGAAACTGTATAAGTTTGGCTCCACCGATAATCTTGACAGTGACGGCCTGGACTTTGGCGGGGCCACTTACGACATTACCAGGAACCTGCAAGTCAGTTATTTCTATGGTGTCTTGCACGATATTTATAAGCAGCACTATTTTGGCCTGATGCACATGGCTGAGTTGGGTAATGGCTACAAACTTAAAACCGACTTGCGTTACTTCAATAACAATGAAGATGGTCGTGCGTTAGACGGGGCGATCGATAACCGCTCCTACGGTGCCTTGTTCACCTTGCTCAAAGGCGCTCACATGTTGGGTGTCAGTTACCAGCGCATGCTGGGTGACAGCGTATTCCCGACCATGAATGGTTATATCCCGCAACCCTATCTGGTGCACTGGTCGTCCCTCGGGTTCGTCCGTCCGGAGGAAAGGTCCTGGGGGGCGCGCTACAGCTATGACTTTGCCGGGATGGGCATGCCGGGCCTGAAGTTCTACACCCGCTACATCAAGGGCACTAATTGGGATCGCGGCGGCAACCTGAGCGACAACCAGGAAAGCGAGCGCTATCTGGGGCTCAACTACGTGGTGCAGAGCGGGGCGCTGCAAGGCCTCGGGCTGGACCTGCGCAACATCGATGTGAAACAGAAGTACGGCTACGACTACAACGAGTTCCGTGTCGCCACGACCTACACCTGGAAGTTCTGGTAAGCCCGGAACAACCGGCGATCGACCCCATAACAATAAGAGGCCTGACCATGTTCCAATCCATTGTCCTTTGCATCTGCCCCCCAACTTCCCAGTCGGTGTCCTGTGCACCGTCACCCGCCGTGCTGCGCTCATGAGCGGATTCCAAGAGGAGCAAATGCTGATGAATATCCAGGTCGATAACGCGGTCCTGCAACAGAAGAAAACCTACATCTACGAGTGGTACGTGGTGGGCCTGTGCATGGTCGCCTACATCTTTTCATTTGTGGATCGGCAGATCCTGGCACTGATGATCGAACCGATCAAAGCCGACCTGCAGATCAGCGACACCCAGTTCAGCCTGCTTCACGGGCTGGCCTTTTCGTTGTTCTACGCCTTCATGGGCATGCCCATCGCTTATCTGGCCGACCGCTTCTCGCGTCCGAAGATCATTGCCGTCGGCGTAGTGTTCTGGAGCCTGGCGACTGCCGCCTGCGGTACGAGCAAGAACTTCCTGCACATGTTCCTCGCCCGCATTGGTGTCGGCGTCGGCGAAGCTGCCCTGTCGCCTTCGGCCTACTCGATGTTCAGCGACATGTTCCCCAAGGAGAAGCTGGGTCGTGCCGTGGGCATCTACTCGATCGGTTCGTTCGTGGGGGGTGGCCTGGCCTTCCTGGTCGGCGGCTATGTGATCGCCATGCTCAAGGACATGAACACCATCGAAGTCGCCTTTCTCGGCGCGATGAAGGCCTGGCAACTGGCGTTCTTCATTGTCGGGCTGCCCGGCATGGTGGTTGGCTTGTTGATCTGGCTCACCGTGCGCGACCCGGCACGCAAGGGCTTGCAGGTCGATGCGCAGGGGCGGGCGAAGAAGGTCGCGCTGAGCGATGGCTTGCGTTTTCTCGGCCGCCACCGTGCCACCTTCGCTTGCCATTACCTGGGCTTTTCGTTTTACGCCATGGTGCTGTTCTGCATGATGAGCTGGAGCCCGGCGCTGTATATCCGCAAGTTCGGCCTGTCGCCAATGGAGGCGGGCTACATGCTCGGCACCGTGCTGTTGCTGGCCAACACCGCCGGGGTGTTGTTCGGTGGATGGCTCACCGACTACCTGTCCAAAAAAGGTCATCAGGACGCCGCCATGCGCACCGGCGTCATCGGTGCCCTCGGCATGGTGGTGCCAGCCATCCTGTTCCCGCAAGTGGACCAATTGTGGCTGTCGGTGAGTCTGTTGGTGCCGCCGATGTTCTTCGCTTCGTTCCCGATGCCGGCCTCCACGGCGGCGATGCAGATCCTCGCGCCGAACCAGGTGCGCGCACAGGTCTCGGCCGTGTTTCTGCTGATAAGCAATCTGCTGGGATTGGGCCTGGGCACGACGCTGGTGGCGCTGTTGACCGACCGCTACTTCGGATCGCCCGCGGCAGTGGGGTCATCGATGTCGCTGGTGATCGCCGGCGCGTCGGCATTGACCGTGCTGCTGCTCTGGCGTGGTTGCCGCCGTTTTCGAGAAAGTTATGCCCGGGAGTATCCGGCCGGGGCTTGATTGGTCATAGTCCATGATCGGCACTTCGGCCTCGCTCCTTTCTATAGGGAGCGGGGCCGCTACGCTCCGGATCGGGAGAACCCTTGATGTTGAATGACGTACACCTGCTGGAACGGCACAGCCTGCTCAGCTCGGCCGATTACCGTGAGATCAAGGACAAGGTCAGCCATTATCTGTGCCCGCACAGCTTTAACGTACTGCGTGACGAGCCGATCCACACCCGGCTCAACGGCGTATTCTTCGGCGAATCGGCGCTGCTCGACTTGTGCTATGGCGCGCCGGTGGAGATCAGCATCGGCGATATTGCCGATCAGTATCTGTTTCGCATTACCTTGCAGGGGCATTGCGAGGTGGCTCATGGGCGCCGTAGCGCGGCGATGCAGACGGGTTACCTGAGTGTTTCCTCGCCGTTCGCGCAAAGCCGCATCGTGACCGATGGCAAATGCCGCAACCTGATCCTGCGCGTCGACCGTGATGCCCTGGAGGCGCAACTGCAACGACTGCTCGGCCGCAGCCTGCGGCAGTCGGTGATCTTTGATGTCAGCGTCGACCACCTGAGCGCCGGCGCTGTCAGTCTCTATCACACCCTGGACTACATCTGCCGGCTCTACGGCAGCGGTGTCGACGGTTCGCGTCTGGCCAGTGGCCTGTCCGAATACCTGATGCAACTGCTGCTCACTCAACTGCCGCATAACTACTCCGCCGATCTGTTGATGGACTCGCGCGCGCCGCTGCCGCACCACGTGAAAAAAGCCCGCGACTACATCGAGGAGCACCTCGACGAGCCGATCAGCCTGGCGACGCTGAGCGAGTTATGCGGCGTGTCGGTCCGTACCTTGCAAAACGGCTTCAACCAGTTTCTCCAGCAAGCGCCGGTCGAGTACATCCGTGAGCGTCGCCTGGCGGTGATCCATGAATCGCTGAAGCAGGGCCGCGCTGGGGAAACCGTCACCGACATTCTGTTGCGTCACGGCATCAACAGCTTCGGGCATTTTTCCAGTGCCTATCGGCAACGCTATGGCTGCCTGCCGTCGGACACCCTGCGCCGACAGAAGCATTGAGACTTCTGCGCAATCCGTCGATCGGTTGCGCAATCCGATAAGTCGCAGTCGGTACAGCCCGATAGCATCGAGTCTCTTACAAGAGGAGTGACTCCATGAATATTACGGTGCTGGGTGGTGGACACGGCTGTTACGCCGCTGCTGTTGAAATGGCTGAAAAGGGGCATCAGACCCGCCTGTGGCGTCGTGACGGCGCAGCGCTCAAGGAACTGTTGACCATCGGTAGCCTGACCATCAAGGACTACCAGGGCACTCGCCAACTGTCCGTCGGCAAGCCAGGCGACAAGCTGTCGCTGACCGACAACCTGGCCGAGGCCCTGGGCGACGCGCAACTGATCATTATCCCGTTGCCGTCGACCTCCCACGAAGATTTGGCCAGACACGTGGCACCGCACCTGCACGACGGTCAGGTGGTGTTCCTGCCACCGGGCACTTTCGGCAGCTATGTATTCGCTAAGGCCATGGCCGATGCCGGCAACCAGAGCAAGGTCGCGTTCGCTGAAACCGGTACGCTGCCGTACTTGGTGCGCAAGCATGGCGCCAGTGACTTGGTGATCAGCGGCTACGCCACACGCCTGCCGACTGGCGTATTCCCCAGCAAGCTGTCCGGGCACGCCTTCTCGGTGTTGCGCCAGGCCTACCCGAGTGTCGAACCGATTGCGGACGCCCTGAGCGGTGCGCTGATGAACGCCGGTCCCGTCATTCACCCGCCGCTGATCATGATGAACGCCGGTCCCCTGGAACATTTCGAGGCCTGGGACATTCACAACGAAGGCACCCAACCGTCGATTCGTCGTGTGACCAACCAGCTCGATGCCGAACGCATGGCCGTGCGCGAAGCGCTGACCTACGGCGCGCCGCACTTTCCCCTGGCCGATCACTACAACACCACCGAAGGCGACGAGTGGATGTACGGTCGCGGTGCCCACGGCAAGTTGACCGACAGCGGCGACTGGCGCGAAGAAATCGACCTGCGCACACATCGCTACATGCTCGAAGACACGCGCCTGGGCCTGTCCTTCCTGGTTTCCGTCGGCCGCTGGGCCGGTGTGCCGACGCCGGTGGCGCAGGGCCTGCTGAGCATTGCCTCGGTCGTCGCCGGTCGTGATCTGTACGCCGAGGGCCGCACCCTGGAAAACCTCGGCCTGGCCAGGCTTGACCGGGTGCAAATGACCGAGCTTCTGACCAGGGGCTACAACTGATGAACGCTGTGTTGCCCCATGTCAGCGTGGTCGGCGCTGGCCGGATGGGCGAGGGCATCGCCCTGGCCTTCATCCATGCAGGCCTGCCGGTCACCCTCATCGACATCAAGGATCGTGCCGAGGATGAGCGGCACGGCTACTTCGAGCGTGTGCGCGACAACATCCGCAGCGAACTGCAGATGCTGGTACGCCTCGGTATGCTCCAGACGGATCAGGCGGACATCGCGATATCCCGATTGTCGCTGCAATCGCGATCCGAGGCCGCAGAGGCATTGCGCCTGTGCGATCTGGTGTTCGAAGCGGTGCCGGAAGTCGTCGAAGTCAAGCAGCAGACTTTCGCCTGGGTCAGCGAGCATGTACCGGCGTCGACCATCATCGCGTCGACCACCTCGACCTTTCTGGTCACCGAGTTGAGCGAAATGGTCAGCGAACCGCAGCGTTTCGTGAACGCGCACTGGCTCAATCCCGCGTACCTGATGCCGCTGGTGGAAGTCAGCCGCAGCGAAGCGACCTGCCCGCAGGTGGTCGAACGGCTACTGCAATTGCTCAAGCGGATCGGCAAAGTGCCCGTGGTGTGCAACCCAGTGGCGGGCTACATAGTGCCGCGCATCCAGGCACTGGCGATGAACGAAGCCGCCCGGATGGTGGAAGAGGGCGTGGCCAGCGCCGAAGATATCGACACGGCGGTACGCGTCGGCTTCGGTTTGCGTTTCTCGGTGCTGGGCCTGCTTGAGTTCATCGACTGGGGGGGAGGCGACATTCTCTACTACGCCTCGCGTTACCTGAGTGGAGCGCTGGCACCGCGCTTCGAGTCGCCACAGGTGATTGCGGACAATATGCAAAACGGCCGCAATGGCTTGCGCGATGGCCAGGGTTTCTACGATTACCATGACCTGGACGTGGACGCCTACAAACAGCAGCGTCTTGGCGCCTTTGTCCGCCAGCTGGCGGTGTCAGGGCTGACGCCGGCATTCGAAGGCGCCTTGAGGCAGGCTTGAGCATCAGGGGACGGAGGGATGCAAGGGGTCGATTTTTGCCTGTTAGGGGAGGGCAGGGATCGACCCATGGCTGCCGGTCAGTTGTATCTTCGGAACCAAGGGCAATTCGAGGAACCCATGCATGGGGAAAGTTAGTACCTGCTAATTGGATTCCAGGCTCGGATTTCGCGTAGCTGCACGCAAAAAATGCATTGTCAGCAGTCAGTACGAGGCAGCCTGGAAGCACCGGCTTTTTCAACGCAATCGGCCGAAAGCCGTCTTTCAAGAAGATTCATATATGCACTCGTCAAGCTTCCTTGATCAGGTTCAGATTCAACCACAAGAAAGGCTGACGCCTTCGAGGTGGGCGCTTTAGTTCATATATGAGGGAGAAGCTTTCGTAGGCGTCCAGCCAACTCACCTTTCACTCACAGCTACATGGCGCTAGCAGTAATGTCCGATACACTCCTGTGACAGCATTTCTTACAGAACCCAGGTTGTGCGTCCGATTAGCTATTTACATGTGGGGTTTTGATGTGGCGGAAAGTTGATCGTGTCGTCATTTTAAGTCTAATGCTTACAAGCTGCTTTCTACCCGTATCCGCAGAGCCGGCGCCTCCCGATCCTGGTCAGGCGATTGGCCGTTCGTTGTCAATTATTCGTTCAGCAACACCAGAGCAGCCGCAGGTCCTGAAAATTCTTTTTTACGGGCAGTCGATCAGTACGCCGAAATGGACCGACCAGGCTATTGCGACGTTGCGAGCCAAATATCCCGACGTGGCCTTCGATTACCGCAACCTCGCACTGGGGGGGTGGGGCGCCGTTCTCTTGGAGCAGGCGGTTGCTCGCGATGTGGAGGAAGTCTATCCCGATCTGATCGTTTTCCACGCTTACGGCGATCACCGGGCCTACGAACGAATCATACGGACCCTTCGCTCAAAGACGGCGGCTGACATCATCATTCAAACCGACCACGTCGTAAATCCGCTTGAACCCGTGTGTGACGCTGGCTTCCATCTTCAATGGTCGCCGCCCGAGGGCTGTGTGGGCCATTTCTGGTTCAAGCAAAGGAACTGGGAGGAGTTCATGTCGGGTGTCTGGGAACCCGCCCTGGCGGCGAAATATGACCTTGCACTGGAACCGCGCCGACAGCGCTGGAATAGCTATTTGCAGGAACATAATCTTCAAATAGCCGATCTTCTCGCCGATCCCCCGCACCCCAACGCCGAGGGGTGGACCCTCATGGCTAACCTGTTCACCTCTTGGGTCGAGGAACTCGGGGATCGTTTTCAAAATAATGGCTGGAGCACTTCCGGCCAGGTTCGGAGTTTTAATCCGCCGGTCCCTGGCGAAAAGACCCGTTATGAGTTTTATGGGAACCGCGCCGAGCTCATTGCCGCGGGGCCCCTGGACGGAAAAGTGAGTCTCACAATCGACGGAAAGGACCCGCGCGATCTGGACGGCTGCTGGCAGACCAGCCGCGTGACGCGTTTGACGAATGTTCCGGATTGGCCGGCCCTGACAAAAGTCGACGTCCGCCTGTCTTATCGAGAAGCGGATATCTGGACGCTTCGGGTACGGAATCTCGACAGTTCGCAAGAAAATTTCGACTTTGACGTCCAAAGCGCTCGTACAGGGGAAGAGGGAAGCGGCTCGGGCAAGGATGTTTTCACGTCGCGCTCGGGAAACGTCACCATACAGCCGGGCGCCTGGAACCTTTCCTATGCCAAGGCAATCTCCGGGAAAGGACTCGAGGAGGAACAAAGCTTTCAATGGGAGCGACGCTTCGTCTGCGCAGACGAGCTGCCGACTGCCCTGGCAAATGGCTCGGTGCAGCAGCGTCATGTACTGGCAACCGGCCTTCCCAATACACATCACGTTATCGAGTTAACGGTTCCTTCTGATACGCCAGCGATTTCGGAATTGCGCGCTTATCGGCCACCGCTTGTTGACTGAAAATCACGCCGCTCGGACGAGAAGCGTCCGTGCATACAGCTTCCGATGCAGCCGGTGGTCATAACGAATGCAGATGACTGGGGCGAAGCAAACAGGTGGTCATGTGGATTGCAACTTCGCAGTTGTCCCCGAAATGGCACCTTGGGCAGATACGTCGGTATTCCTCAGTCTCAGCTAAGTATTGCCTTGTATCTTTTCTTTCGCGCAAGTTCAGCATCGCTTGTCCCGATCAAAAAACCGGGGGACAACGCATGGTTCCATGACGAAGTGATGCGATGAGTAAAAGGCTATGCGTTTTTATACTCAAACTTCAATTCAATGATCGTGTGAACTCGGCTCCAGGAGCGACTCCTGCTAAATAGAGTTTTTATTTTGGTTTAACTGTTTTTTGACCTTTCGCTGTGCAACCTGCGCCCGCCCGTCATTGCGGTACTGCTGCGGGTTGTCTCCCTACATGACTCATGGCTGTTTATTCAGCGTGATACCCAAATACCCTTATCTGATCAGGAACGTGTTTTCTTAATGAGTACCCATATCAATCTGAACAAGCTGCCGGAAATAACCCTGGCTTTCTGGGTTATGAAAATCTGTGCCACCACCCTCGGCGAAACCGCCGGTGATCTGCTGTCCATGACCCTGAATGTGGGCTACGCCATGAGTTCGCTGATCCTGATTAGCGCCTTTGTGGTGACGCTTGGCTTGCAGCTGTTTTCCAGGCGTCATAATCCGGTGCTGTACTGGATCGTGATTCTTTCCACCAGTACCGCGGGTACGACAATGTCGGACTTTATGGACCGCACCCTCGGCTTGGGCTATGCCTCGGGCTCGCTGATTCTCATCAGCCTGCTGATCACGATTTTTGCCGTCTGGCGCCTGGGCGAAAAAAGCCTGTCAGTGGACAGCATCCACACCACCAAGGGTGAGCTGTTCTACTGGACGGCCATTCTGATTTCCAACACCTTGGGTACGGCGCTGGGTGACTATCTGGCGGATGACTCGGGCCTGGGCTTTGCCGGTGGTGCACTGTTGATCGGCTCGGCGATTATCGCCGTCGTGCTGGCGAAGTTTTACACCCGTATTTCCGGCGTGCTGTTGTTCTGGGTGGCATTTGTTCTCACCCGGCCCTTCGGTGCAACCCTTGGCGACTTCCTGACCAAGCCCCATGAAAAAGGTGGTCTGGACTTTGGCACCGTAGGATCCTCGTTGGTACTTGCCGCGGTCTTGGTAGTCCTGGTGGCCTTCGCCGCAAAAGCCCGCCAAGTGGAAGAAGTGTACGGTTAACGCCTGATAGGCGTAGGCCGTTACCGGTGTGAGGTGATAGCGATAGCTGGACCTTGGCAGTTGACCAGAAAGCCCGCATACGCGGGCTTTCTGCTTTCCAGGTTACATGGCTGCGGGCGTGCCAGGACGATTACGTTGCAGAAGAAAATCCGCTGCGAGGACCGAGCGCAACGTCGAGTTGAAGTGACTGACGGGGCGTTTGGTGCCTCAGCGCCCGCTGATGAAAGGCTTATCTGACCTGCGGATTTCCAGCATCCAAGGCAAAAGTATGTGCGGCCGCCTCTATCCGTTCTTCGAGTTGGGCAATGTAGGCTTTGGCGTCCTCCAGGCTGGGGAATGAAACAGCCGTCTCGCCAAGCCAGACTTTGCAGGCGCTTCCTTGCTCATTGGTCTCAATAGTGATTTTCATTTGCAAACCCTTTGCTGTCGAAGTGGCGGAGGTTAGCGCACTTTTTAGATGATTCAAAATGTATCGAAGGCTCTATATCGGGCGTTTCAAGGTGATTTGATACGGGCCGGTTCGTTGAGCTCTTGAACGTTCTGGAAGGGGCAAACTAATACGGCTGCTCAATCCGATATCTCTACCGTGACTGCAACGCACACGGATGGGCGGGCATTGAAAGACTGAATGAGTGCATGCCTCTAAAATGACTCAGTGCGTGAACTGCACTTTTCGCTCTTTCGATATGTGGTCGGTGAAGGCACAATGCGTGTCCTTTTTTGGCAGGCCCCGCCGGAGGCTCTGAAAATGATCAAAACACCCTATTACCTCATCGATAAGCAGAAGCTTCTGGTCAACATGCAGAAGATCGCCTACGTGCGCGAACAGTCCGGAGCCAAGGCCTTGCTGGCGCTCAAGTGCTTCGCGACCTGGTCAGTGTTCGACTTGATGCAGCAATACATGGACGGCACCACGTCGTCTTCGCTGTACGAGCTCAAACTCGGTCGGCAGAAGTTCGAAGGCGAGACCCATGCCTACAGCGTGGCCTGGGCCGACGACGAGATCGAGGAGATGCTCGAGAACTGCGACAAGATCATCTTCAATTCCATCAGCCAGCTGCAACGTTTTGCCAAGCGTTCAGAAGGCAAAATCCGCGGCCTGCGGGTCAACCCGCAAGTAAGCAGCTCCGATTATCTGCTGGCCGACCCGGCGCGCCCGTTCAGCCGTCTGGGCGAGTGGGACCCGGTGAAGATCGAAGGTGTCATCGACCAGATCTCCGGTTTCATGTTCCACAACAACTGCGAGAACAGCGACTTCGGCCTGTTCGACCAAATGCTGTGCACCATCGAAGAGCGCTTCGGCGAGCTGCTGCACAAGGTCGACTGGGTCAGTCTGGGCGGCGGCATTCACTTCACCGGTGAAGGCTATGCGCTGGACGCGTTCTGCGCGCGGCTCAAGGCGTTCTCGCAAAAGTACGGCGTGCAGGTCTACCTGGAGCCGGGCGAAGCGGCGATCACCAACAGCGCCTCGCTGGAAGTGACCGTGCTCGACACCCTCTACAACGGCAAGCACCTGGCGGTGGTGGACAGCTCCATCGAAGCCCATCTGCTTGACCTGCTGATTTATCGCCTCAACGCCAAGCTGGCGCCGAGCGAGGGTGATCACACCTACATGGTGTGCGGCAAGTCGTGCCTGGCCGGGGACATCTTCGGCGAGTACCAATTTGATCGTCCGCTGGCCATCGGCGATCGACTGTCGTTCATCGACACTGCGGGTTACACCATGGTCAAGAAGAACTGGTTCAACGGCCTGAAAATGCCATCCATCGTTGTGAAACAACTCGACGGTACAGTCGAAGTGGTTCGCGAATTTGGTTATGAAGACTACCTGTCCAGCCTTTCGTAAATCGGACAGATAAAGGAGAGATAACGCAATTGAAAAAGAACGTTCTTATCATTGGTGCAGGAGGTGTCGCCAAGGTGGTGGCCCACAAGTGCGCGCAGCACAACGACGAACTCGGTCGTATTGCCATCGCGTCGCGCAACATCTCCAAATGCCAGGCCATCATCGACAGCATCAAGGCAAAGGGCAGCCTCAAACAGCCTGCTGACATCAAGGCTTTCGCGCTGAACGCCCTGGATGTCGAAGCGACCAAGTCGCTGATCCGCGAAACCGGATCGCAAATCGTCATCAACGTCGGTTCCGCGTTCCTCAACATGTCGGTGCTGCGTGCCTGCATCGATACCGGCGTGGCCTACCTGGACACCGCCATTCACGAAGAGCCGGGCAAGGTCTGCGAGACGCCGCCCTGGTATGGCAACTACGAGTGGAACCACCTCGAAGAGTGCAATCAGAAGAACATCACCGCCATTCTGGGTGTGGGTTTCGACCCGGGTGTGGTCAACGCATACGCCGCGCTGGCGCAACAACAGTATTTCGACCGCATTGATTCGATCGACATTCTCGACGTCAATGCCGGTTCCCACGGCAAGTATTTCGCCACCAATTTCGACCCGGAAATCAATTTCCGCGAATTCACCGGACAGGTCTGGAGCTGGCAGAACAGCCAGTGGACCAGCAACACCATGTTCGAAGTCAAACGCACCGACGACCTGCCGGTCGTAGGGGCGCAGAACCTGTACCTGACCGGCCACGATGAAGTGCACTCGCTGTCGAAAAACCTCGACGTGCCCAACGTGCGTTTCTGGATGAGTTTCGGCGAGCACTACATCAATGTGTTCACCGTGCTCAGGAACCTCGGCCTGCTCTCGGAGCAACCGGTCAAGACCGCCGAAGGCCTGGAAGTTGTGCCGCTCAAAGTGGTCAAGGCCGTGCTGCCTGACCCGAGCTCGCTGGCACCCGGCTACACCGGCAAGACCTGCATCGGCGATCTGGTCAAGGGCACCAAGGATGGACAACCGCGCGAGGTGTTCATCTACAACGTGGCCGATCATGAAGACGCCTTTGCGGAAACCGACAGCCAGGGCATTTCCTATACGGCTGGCGTGCCGCCGGTGGCCGCAGCGCTGCTGGTCGCCCGAGGCGAGTGGGACGTGCAACGTATGGTCAACGTCGAGGAGCTGTCGGCTGAGCCGTTCCTCACGGCACTGGACATGATGGGCCTCCCGACCCGCATCAAGGACGAGAATGGAGACCGTCCCTGGAACGCCTGAAGTTCACTTAGCCTGTGAGCCTCATTGCCCGCTCCAAAAAAAAGCCGCTCACTGAGCGGCTTTTTTCGTTTTTTGTCCCGCCCCGAATAAGGTTTACACCTTCTGACTTCTTTTCAGGAAGGTGCAATAGATCCTGGCACGAAGCGCAGTCAGCGAAATTACACGCTGGCTTTTAAATTGTCGGTCGTCGACCAGGTCGAGGCAGACAACAGCGGTCTTTCCACAGTGGCCCAGGCGGCAGGCATGGGAACCGTGACCGAAGAAATGAACTGGGGGAAATATCCACGGACACAATCCCAGTCCTTTACAAAGCAGTCGCACGCGCGGCTTGTTCGAACCGTTCGCACAAGAAATCCAGCAATGCCCGTACCCGTGGCGCCAGGTAGCGGCTGCGGGGGTAGAGCGCGTACACGGGGGCTTCGTCCGATTGCCATTGCGGCAGCACCAGACTCAAGCGTCCCGCCGCCAGGTCCGCGCTCACGTCCCAGATTGATTTGAGGACGATGCCGTGGCCGTCGATCGCCCATTGGCGGGCCAACGCGCCGTCGTTGGTCTCGCGCGCAGCTTCCAGAGGCACCTTGAACAGCATCACTTCCTCGCCACGGTGCAGGCGCCATTCGCTGGACCAGCCCGACTGGCCGGCGACAATGTGATCGAACTCGGCCAACTGCTGAGGATGCTCAGGCGTGCCCTTGCGTTGCAGATAGCTCGGCGCGGCGCACAGGATGCGGCGATTGGTGGCCAGGGGGCGGGCGATCAATGAGCTGTCCGGCGGCACGCCAAAGCGGATCACCAGGTCGACATCGTCCGCGATCAGGTGCGACAGCGAGTCGGACAGCAGCAGCGCCGGCACGACCTGGGGATAGCGGGCGGTGAATTCATCGAGCCAGGGATTCAGCACATGTCGGCCGAAATCCGAGGTGGCGGACACCCGGATCTTGCCGCGGATTTCCTTTTTCTCCGCCGACAGCGCCGCTCGCGCATCGTCCAGCGCCTGCAACGCCTGGCGGCAATGTTGCAGGTAAATCCGCCCCTCATCGGTCAGCCGCAGCTGGCGGGTAGTGCGCTCGAACAGGCGAGTGGCCAGCGAAGCTTCGAGCTTGAGCAAACGGGCGCTGGCGGCCGCTGGCGACAGCCCCAGCTTGCGCCCCGCAGCTGAGAGCCCGCCCAGTTGGGCCGCTTCGACAAACAGGCGGATGGCTTCGAGGTTGTCCATCATTGTTCCAGTATTTTTGAAAAACCATCAAAGACTAGCCTAATTATCAAATCTGATCAGTAGTCGCAGACTGAGTCCATCCACTTCATTTGGCTCAGGAACGCTCACCATGACGACCCCTTCAACGTTGTTTGAACCCATCGCCTTCGCCGGCCTCAATGCCCCTCACCGGGTCGTGATGGCACCCATGACCCGGGCGCGCAGCAGCCAGCCCGGTGACATCCCCAATAGCCTCAACGCGCAGTACTACGCCCAGCGTGCATCGGCGGCCTTGATCGTGACCGAGGCGGCGCAGATATCCCCGCAGGGCAAGGGTTATTCCTTTACCCCCGGCATCCACACCGAAGCGCAGGTGCAAGGCTGGCAGGGCGTGACCGAGGCGGTGCATGCCGAGGGCGGTCGCATCTTCCTGCAGCTGTGGCACGTGGGGCGCTTGTCCCATCCGGACTTCCATCAGGGCGCACTGCCAGTGGCGCCGTCCGCCGAACCCTTTGAAGGACAGATCTGGAAAGTCGATCCGGTCACGGGGGAGGGCGGCATGTTCGATAGCCCGACGCCTCGCGCGCTGACCAAGGCTGAGATCGCACAGATCGTCGACGACTTTCGTCAGGCCGCGCGCCGGGCGATACGGGCCGGTTTCGATGGCGTGGAGATCCATGGCGCCAATGGCTATCTGGTGGATCAGTTCCTGCGCACCACGTCCAATACGCGGACCGATGAATACGGTGGCTCGCGCAGCAACCGCCTGCGTTTTCTCAAGGAAGTGGTCGACGCGGTCAGCGATGAAGTCGGGGCCGAACGCACGGCGATCCGCCTGGCCCCCTTTCTGACCGCCCGTGGCATGGCTTGCCCGGACATCCTCCCGACCATACTCGAAGCGGCCGAGTACCTGCAGGCCAAAGGCATCGGCTATCTGCATCTGGTCGAAGCGGACTGGGACGATGCACCGGTGTTCACCGAGTCGTTTCGTCAGGCGATTCGCCAGCGTTTCACTCGCCCGATCATCGTCGCCGGCAACTACGACCTGGCTCGCGCCGAGTGGGTCATCGGCAAGGGCTACGCAGACCTCGTGGCGTTCGGCAGACCCTTTGTGGCCAATCCGGATTTGCCCCTGCGTCTGGCGCAGGACCTGCCTTTGGCCCCGCTTGATCCCGCCACGCTGTTCGGCGGCACGGCCAAGGGCTACAGCGATTACCCCGCCATCACCACGGAAGAAACCCCATGCGCTTGCTGATCACTGGCCTGTTGGCCGCCGCTGTCACTGCTTCGGTTCTGGGCCAACAGGCAGCCGCCGCAGAACCCACGCTGATCACCCCCGAGGTGCTGATTGCCGATCCCGGCGCCAAACCTGAACAGGTCCAGGCGCAGACCCTCGCGGCACGGCGTTACGCCACGTTCTGGTCGTCCGGCGATCCGGCGCTGGCCCGCCAGGCACTGGCGCCCGACTTCATGGATCGCGCCTTGCCGCCGGGACGGGCACAGGGCATCGCCGGGCCGCTGGCGGCGTCTACCGCGTTCCATGCGGCGGTGCCCGACCTGAACTGCGAAGTCCGGCAGATGATCGTCAGCGGCGATCGGGTGGTGTCGTTCCTGCGCTTCACCGGGCACTTCACCGGCACGTTCAACGGCGTGAAAGGCCAGGGTCAGGCGGTGAATTTCATTGCCACCGACATCTACCGCATCGCCGACGGCAGGATCGCCGAAAACTGGCACCTGGAGGACAACCTGACGTTCCTGCAGCAGATAGGCGTTATCGCTCCATGACATAGGTGCCGGGTGCAGGGCAGAGGGGCGGGTACTTGCGCGAGCCGAGCTTCTTCGGCGCCGGCCGGCTGTCGCCCGAGCGCTGCCCGATCCATTCGCGCCAGTGCGGCCACCAGCTGCCTGACTGACGCTCCCCGGCGTTCTGCAGCCAGGTTTCCGGGGTCTCGGCGGCGGCAGGCGCGGCGTAGTAGAACGACTTGGGGTTGCCCGGCGGGTTCACCAGGCTTTGCAGGTGGCCGGCGTTGGACAGCACGTAGATTGTGTCCTCGCCAAACAGCCGGGCAGTGCCGTAGCAACCCTGCCAGGGGGTGATGTGATCGGTGGTACCGCCCACCACGTAGGCGCCCACCTGCACCTGGGTCATGTCGATCGACTCGCCGGCAATCTCCAGGGTGCCGGGATTGCTGTAAGGGTTCTGCTGGATCAGGTCGAGGTAGTCCGCGTGCAGTTGGGCGGGCAGGCGCGTGGTGTCGTTGTTCCAGGCGAGGATGTCGAAGGCCGGTGGCTTATTGCCCAGCAAGTAGTTGTTGACCCAGTAGTTCCAGATCAGGTCGTTGGGCCGCATCCAGGCGAACATGCGGGCCATGCCCTGGCCGCTCAGCACGCCCTTGCGCCGGGAGCTGGCTTTGGCCGCGCGCAGGGCGGACGGGGTGGTGAACAGCCCCAGGGTGGTGTCATCCAGCGCCGAGGGCATGTCGAGCACGCACACCGCCCAGCTGGTATTGGCCACCTTGTGGCCTTCGCCACGGGCCGCCAGCCAGCCCAGATAGGCCGCCAGCGTGATGCCGCCCGAGCAGGAGCCCCACATGTTCACATCCGGGCTACCGGTGATCCTGCGCGCCACGTCCACCGCCTGGTCGAGGCACAGCGCGTAATCGGACAAGCCCCAGTCACGGTGCTCACGGGTGGGATTGCGCCAGCTGATGATGAAGAGGTTCACACCGCTGTCCTGGATCCACTGGATCAGGCTTTTCTCCGGGGACAGGTCGATGGCGTAGTACTTGTTGATTTGCGGCGGCGACATCACCAGGGGCCGGGCGTAGATATTTGCGGTGGTGGGCGCGAACTGCAACAGCTCGAACATCTCGTTGCGAAACACCACGGCGCCCTTGGCCGTGGCAATGTTTTCCCCCACCTTGAACGGCGTACTGTCCACCTGTCTCGGGAGCCCGCGGTTGGTCAGCATATCCTCGCCGAACTGGCGGATGCCCCTGGCCAGGCTCATGCCTCCAGTGTCCACCAGCTTGCGCAGCGCCACCGGATTGGTCAGCGGCGAGTTGCTCGGTGCCACTGCATCGGCCAGGAGCGTTGCCACGAACCGGGCCTGGCTCTTTTCCAGCGGGGCCAGGTCGGTGGATTCGATGAAACGGGTCAGCTCACTTTGACCGGCCAGGTAGCTCTGCAGCAGTGCGCGCAGGAAGGCGTTGGATTGCCAGGCCGGATCGGCGAAGCGCTTGTCCTTCGGGTCCGGCGCGATGCTGGAATTGCCGCCGACGATGCCGCGCAGTTCCTTCAGGTAGCCACCCAGATGCGCGCCAGCCTTGAGCGGCGAATTGGCCACGGCCTTGAGCAGGTAACCAGCCGAGCCGGCCAGATCCGCCGCGCGTACGCTGACCAGCGGATTGCCTGCCAGGGTCTGGTTGGCAGCTGTGCCGATCAGTTCTTGTTGCCGGGTGTCGTCCGGGAGATCGCTATCCTTGCGCGCGTGACGCTTTCGGCCGGTCGCCGGAGGGCGCTGGGAGGGGGTAGCGGTCTCGCTCGTTCGGGTGGATCTGCTCATGGCGGCCCTCGTGTCAGGTCTTGTTGTTTTGCACCGACTCTAGGGGGCAACGGGGGTGGTCATTTCGCATCGCACGACAGCGAATTTTCATTTCATGACAAGGGCGATCGCGGGGTGCGCAGAAACCACTCAAGTGTGATTCCACGGTAGTCGATCAGACGCGGACAGCGGCGGACTCAATCCACTCGCCAAGGAGTAGGTCTTGATAAAGGCGTAGTGACGGAAGTTTGTCAGGGCTGAATCCAGAGCCATTGGACCACACCGCATATCCGGTTAGTCTTGCCAGCACCACAGTGCTGAAACTCAACGGGAACTCACTCGGGTGATCAAACCAATAGTGCTACTGCGTCGCCGTTTCACCTCCATACGCTGGCGCACACGGGTGACGCTCTGGGCTGCCGCCACCCTGGCGGGGCTACTCGTCGTGATGTTTGCCCGGCTGGCCGACCTGGCACTGACGCAGTTTGCGCAACAGACCGCCGAACGACCTTGGTTGCCATTTATTTATACGCCCTTGGTCGGCATGTTGGTGGTGTGGTTGACCACCCGCTTTTTTGTCGGCTCCCAAGGCAGTGGCATTCCCCAGGTGATCGCCGCTACGCGCTTGGCGCACCAAGGCAAACCCTTGGACAAACTGGTGTCGCTTCGGATTGCCTTCGCCAAGATAGGCCTTGGCACGCTAGCGCTGACCGGTGGTTTTTCCGCTGGGCGCGAAGGTCCGTCGGTGCAGGTCGCGGCTTCGATCATGCATTTTTTCCACCGTTACCTGCCCAACGCGCGAATCATCCGCAGCGAGGACCTCATTCTGGCCGGAGGGGCCGCAGGCATCGCGGCAGCATTCAATACGCCGTTGGCCGGTGTGGCCTTTGCCGTAGAGGAGCTGGGGCGCAAGCTGGAAACCCGTACAAGCGGGGTCTTGCTCAGCACGATTATCCTGTCGGGGATGGTGGCTATCGCTTTGCAAGGTAACTACAACTACTTCGGTCACTTCGATATTCACGAGATTGGTCTGGATATCATCGTCCCGGTGGTGTTGACCGGGATTGGTTGCGGGCTGTTGGGCGGATTGTTCAGCCGGATGTTGTTATGGCCCCAGCGCCATCATCGATTCGTTCTCTGGGAATGGCGTCGCGTGCATCCCGTCTGGTTCGCCGGCGCGTGTGGAATGATCGTGGCGATATTGGGCTGGTGGAGTGGCGGCATGTCATTTGGCAGTGGATACGGAATCACGTCCCAGATCATCGTGTCCGATGTCGGCTTGCCATGGCATGCACCGATCACCCGTTTTCTCGCGACAGTAGTGACGTACTTCTCCGGTATCCCAGGCGGCATTTTTGCCCCGTCCCTGGCCGTGGGTGCTGCCGTGGGTGCTAACGTCGCGGACTTCTTTGGCCTGGCGACGCAGCCGATCATTGCATTGTGCATGGTCGGTTTTCTGGCCGCGGTCACACAGTCCCCGATCACCTCGGCCATCATCGTGATGGAGATGATCGACAGTCACGGGATGGTCATCAGCCTCATGGCGGTGGCATTGATAGCCAAAGCGGTCAGCGCACGAATGGGGCCCGAGCTGTATCAGCAACTGGCTCGCGGATTTCTGCACTCGTCGGACAATGACGTAATCGCTCGAAAGACTAGCCAATAGGGTGTTCTGGCGGATCCGGGGAAGCGATTTGCGACGAATCAATCCCTGACTCAACGTATATCGGCCCAAGCGGGATCGCTGGAATCATGCGCCACGCTTCAGGGCCCTGGCGCACATTCGGGAGAAGAGGGGGCGATCCAAGTCATACCGTCGCCAATCATCACGCCCCCTGAAAGGCTTCGTTGGAAACCTTTTTTGATAGCGCTGAAGGGTGCACGTGTCAGTAAGACGCGTGCACGGTTTTCCCTTACGGTTCTAACACGGCATTCGGGCGACCAGCGTCATATTCGTCGCAGATCAACGCCTTGGCCGGCAGTGCCCAGGGCAAGATGAGGCCTTAGTTAACCATCACCTCGTCCAGTGCCTGCTCGAGGGTGCTGACCGTGCGTTCGATATTGTGCAGCTTTTCGAGTCCGAACAGACCGATGCGGAAGGTCTGGAAGTCGGCCGGCTCGTCGCATTGCAACGGCACTCCGGCGGCGATCTGCAGGCCGTGGTTGGCAAATTTCTTGCCGCTCTTGATGTCGGCATCATCGGTGTAGCTCACCACGACGCCTGGGGCCTGAAAGCCGGCTGCGGCCACGCTTTTGATGCCTTTACCAGTCAACATGGCGCGCACCCGATCGCCCAGCGCCTGTTGTTCGCCGCGGACCTTGTCGAAACCGTAGGCTTGCGTCTCTTTCATCACTTCGTTGAACCGCGCGAGGGAATCGCTGGGCATGGTCGCATGGTAGGCATGTCCGCCCTGTTCGTAGGCCTGCATGATCTGAAGCCACTTTTTCAGGTCGCAGGCGAAGCTGCTGCTCTGCGTCTGCTCGATGCGCTCGAGGGCCAAAGCACTGAACATCACCAGGGCGCAGCAAGGGGAGGCGCTCCAGCCTTTCTGCGGTGCGCTGATCAGCAGGTCGACTGCGCATTTGTGCATATCAACCCAAATCGTGCCTGAGGCGATGCAGTCCAGCACGAACAGGCCACCCACCGCATGCACGGCGTCGCCGACGGCTCGCAGGTAGTCGTCGGGCAGCATGATCCCTGATGAGGTTTCAACGTGGGGGGCGAAGACAATCTGCGGCTTCTGCGCCTCAATGGCTGCGAGCACTTCGTCCAGGGGGGGAGGGGCGTAGGCAGCCTGGCGACCCGTGTCGACCGGTCGGGCTTTCAGCACCGTGGTGGCTGCCGGGATGTTGCCCATCTCAAGGATCTGGCTCCAGCGATAACTGAACCAGCCATTGCGTATCACCAGGCATTGCTGGTCGGTGGCAAACTGTCGCGCCACCGCTTCCATGCCGAACGTGCCGCTGCCCGGGACCACCGCAACAGCCTGGGCGTTGTAGACCTGTTTCAGGGTCCTGGAAATGTTCTTCATCACGCCTTGAAATGACTGCGACATGTGGTTGAGCGAGCGGTCGGTGTAGACCACTGAGTACTCGACCAGCCCCTCGGGATCGATACTGGGATATAGCTTTGACATGGAGTAACTCCTTTGGCAGAAATCTCAGTGGTATTGACCCTGCCCCAAGCCTTGGCAAATGACAAGATTGCTCGTGATTGAATGGCGACTTCTGTCGAGCGGTTGGCATCATCCGTTAAGAAGGGTGGCAGCCGAACCGAAGCTGGCGGTCAGCATTGGCTGAAATTAGCCGATTAGGGTCTGCTGCGAACGCTCCTGGCCAATTGCTACCCGCCATCCATCCCTCACCGGTTCATCATCTCGCCATGATGCATATCGCCCTCCATCGCGTCCTTGCCATGGTCGGAAAGCTGGGCGTCAAACCACTGGTGAAGCGCCGCTATCAAGGCTGGATTCGAGGTCTTGAAGAGCAATTGGGCGCCGCCTTCGATGTCTGTGTACTCGATCGCAATCTGTCCAGGCTTGGCGGCTTTCAGGTCAGCCAGGCCAGGCATGTCCTGGCCATGGATGTGCGCCGGGCCTGAAAAGTCTCCCTTGAGAAAACGCTCGTGAATTGCCTGGAGATGCTGGCGAATCAACTGGACTTGGGCAGCATCTCCGGGCGGCTTGGCGACCACTTGCTGAATGCCGCCTTCAGCGGTCTTGGTGAAGACATGGGTTGTCGCTGCGAGGCTGAACGGCATGACATCCTGGCCGCGACCCGCCACCTCGGCTTGCCGTTGTGCGTCGACGTCCGAATGCTCCACGGGCTGAGCGTGAAGGTTTGCGGCAAGCGCCCAGAGCACTGTTGAGGCGATGGCGGTTTTTAGCATGGTCTTTCTCCAACAGGGGCAGGGCGTCTAGCGATGCCGGCGCTTCAGTCCAGCTGTCACGCTCGCAACAGCGGGACTTGGGTGTCGGCGACCATCAGCGACTTTTTGATCAGCCACGCAAAGGGCTCGATGAGACCCATGCACACCCACTTACCGGATCAATCCCTCACTCAGCGTATCGGCCCAGGCGGCACTGCTGGAATCATGCGCCACCCTTCGGGGCACTGGCGCACATTCGGGTAGTAGCCTCGGGCGGAATCGCAGTAGTACCAATTGGCGGCGGGAGGAGGGGCGGTTGGCGCTGAAGCCGTAGTCCCGGGAGGTGGGGCAACCATCACTGGAGGTGGGCTGGCCTGGTAGTAGTACACCGGCGGGGCCGGATAGTAATAAACCGGATAGGCGGGGTAGTAATACGGGTTGAAGACGTGCGCGGCTTCCCAGCCCAGGCCCAAACCAATGCCCAGACCCCACCATCCGGCATCCCCGCCGTGACCGCCATGTCCACCGCCATGGGCCTCGGCATTGGTCGGCAAGGCGAGACTGGTCGCCAGCAGGATGATGCCTGCCAACACACATCGGCCGATCAGGCTTGATTTGTTCATTTGAGTTCATCTCGACACCAAGGGGTCGATTTGAGCATAGGAGCCGACAGGGTGGAGAATCTGATCCATATCAGTAAACGGATAGACGGGCGAACAAGGGGATGGATGGTCAATCGCGACCGCATATCGGGGGCCTACGGTTACGCTAGAATCCGCCGGCTTGTGCAGCCTCGGGGCTGCTCGGTAATTTGATTCGCGTCACTGCCTATCAGTGATCGGGTCTAGTGCGAGTGCTGAAGGCTCCACGTTTTCGGAGACCGAATACGATAAAGCCTTCACCCAATCCCCCGGCCACCGATCCGACCGCTCCTGAAACATCGAGTCCTGCCTGACTGAAAATCCAGCTCGCCCCTT
Source organism: Pseudomonas moorei (assembly GCF_008801475.1). Taxonomy (GTDB): domain Bacteria; phylum Pseudomonadota; class Gammaproteobacteria; order Pseudomonadales; family Pseudomonadaceae; genus Aquipseudomonas; species Aquipseudomonas moorei. Next base: position 259,285 of record NZ_VZPP01000008.1, read on the forward strand.
ACAACCCCCCGCAAGTCGACTTGACTTGCTGAGGGTGTATAGAGCCATGGGCCTGGATGCACTGTGATGAGCACTCAGACAATCTGTTCAAGACTCTTAAGCTTGTATCCGTTCTTGCCGGGAGATGGGCCTAACGGTAGCGGGAGGCAGGTGTACCTGTTTGGGTCGCCGCGAAAAGTGCACCGCGAGCAGTGTCGTAGGTGCTCCACAGGGACGCGTCTTCGACGGACGGGAAGGTGATGGCCTCGCCTTTATCCAGGCCCGCCAGTGCAGCATCCACGCAATCCTCTGCACTCATGATGGTGTCTTGTCCAAGGGCGGACAGTGGTATGCCCGAGACGCCTTCAGTCCAGATTTCTGTAGCAGTCGATGCCGGCAGGACGACCTGGAGCCTGACGTTCGACTTGGCTTTGGCCAGCTCATCCTGAATGCCCCTGCTGAAGGCCAGCACGAAAGACTTGGTGCCACTGTAAACAGAGCTGACTTCCCAGGAGTGGACCGACAATACCGATGCTACGTTGATGATGGTCCCTTGGTTGCGCGCTTTGAAAGCCGGCAGCACTGCTTGAGTCAGCCGTGTCAGCGAAATGATGTTCAGTGCAATTTGCGACAGCGAAACCTCAACCGGCGTATCCGCCAGAGTGCTGAAACGTGCGACACCAGCATTGTTGACGAGCAGTCGTACGCTGTCATCGCTGGCAAGTACTTTTTCCACCTTGGCCACGTCGGCTTCTTTTTCCAGGTCGGCAACCAGGCTCTGGACGCTGACGCCGTGCTTTTTGGACAGTTTTTCAGCCAAGGCTGCCAAGCGATCAGCACGGCGGGCGACCAGAACAAGGTCGTAACCGCGAGCAGCCAGGCGGTCGGCGTAGACGGCGCCAATGCCAGAAGATGCGCCTGTTACAACAGCAGTTTTTTTAGACGAAGACATATTTTAACCTCTAACGTTGAGTGCTCAAGCAATTGATTGAGGGCTCAAGTTTATGTTGGGGAGGGCGGGGCTTGTCAATAGTGTTGTGCTCAACCATTATTTGGGGATGAAAAAAATCTCCAGTAAATCAACCGCAACGACTACCGCCCCAGATAACAGGGCCGAAGAAAAACTGGCCTTTGTGGACCTCGTGTGCACCAACACCGCGCTCAGGCGTGCAGCCCGACGCTTGGGGAATCTGTACGACGACGCTCTGGCGCCCTTGGGACTGAAATCAACACAGGTTTCGCTTTTGACGGAAATCACCAGGATGGCGTCCGCAAACGAGGGCCAGGCGCCCACGCTGCAGGATCTGGCGCTCAAGCTTGCAATCCAGATTTCAGCGCTTACCCACGCCCTTAAGCCTCTAGTGCGAGACGGTTTGGTTGAGCTGAGGATTGATGAGCAAGATAAGCGTGCAAAACGTGCAGTGTTGACGCCATCAGGACTCGAGCTTTTGCATGAGGCAATTGTGTATTGGGCCACCGCCAATGACCGCGTGGAGGAGGTACTCGGCCGTGATTCGGCTGCTTCACTCCGGGCCGCAGCTGATTACGTGGCTTCAGACGAATTCCTCTCGGCCTATCTTGGAGATGATCAGGCGTGAATTCCGGTGTAAGACAGGGGCGGCATTGCGCCGCCCCTGTTCAAGTGAAGGGCAGCAAACGGCCGTGAGAGCCAAGTTTTTTCTTGTGAGTAACGTCGAGGTGCCAGGCAACAGGCAGCCAGTACCGTGACAGCACAGAACAAGGCAATTACAATTTGATTAACATCCCGCGATTTGAGCGATTGACTACCCCATGGAAAGCAAGACTGCGCGCCTCACGGTGCTCATAGATCCCGTCAAGAAAAAAGCGTTCGAGGAACTCTGTGCAGCACAAGACCTGACGTCTTCGCAGGTTGTCCGGCAACTGATTCGTGACTATCTGGCCACTCACGGCGCCAGCTATACGACCAAGAGCAAGCATGCCGTCAGCACCAAGTCATGAGCCAACACTGGCCGTTAGTCTCTAGAGGGTCGATGTACCTTCTACGTGACTGACAGCTTTGGCCAGTGCGGTGTTGAAGTCGGCGTGGTAATGCTCCGGGCCAATTTCTTGCAGGATACCCACCCTGTCTAGCTTGCTGAGCACCTTCTTATTCGCTTCGCAGAGCTTTACCACGATATTGCGCTTGTGCAGCTGCTGAATGACCTCCTCCAGCACTTGCAGGCCCGTGATATCCATAAACGGTACGCGTTTCAGGCGGATAATCAGCAGGCGTGGGTCTGTATGGGTCTGTGCCAGGACACGCTCGAAAGTCTCGGCCGCGCCAAAGAACAGTGGCCCTTCAATCGTATAAATCAGTATCCCCGGCGGCAAGTGTGCATGGCCATTGGCTCTCAGCTCTACTTCAAGCTCGTGCTCGACGACCTGTTGCACCTCCACGGATGAAGCCATGCGACGCATGAACTGCAACATGGCAAGAATGACACCGATATTCACGGCGATAACCAAGTCACTGAACACTGTGAGGCTGAAGGTGATGAGCAGAATCGACACGTCTGCGCGCGGGGCTCGCTGGACCATGCGCTTGAAGTGTCTCAACTCGCTCATGTTGTACGCGACCACGAATAGAATGGCGGCCAGGGCGCACAGTGGGATGTTCGAGGCTAAAGGTGCCAGAAACAGAATAATAAGCACCAAGGTGATCGCGTGCGTAATGCCGGCCAGCGGGCTTGTGCCGCCGTTACGGATATTGGTTGCGGTGCGGGCAATGGCTCCGGTAGCGGCGAAGCCGCCAAACAGAGGCGTGACCAGATTAGCCACTCCCTGACCGATCAGCTCCTGATTGGAGTCATGCTTGGTGCCCGCCATGCCATCGGCCACCATTGCAGACAGAAGCGATTCGATTGCTCCAAGCATGGCGATAGTGAAAGCCGGACCAATCAAATCGATGACCCGAGACAGCGTGATTTCAGGCAGGCCAAACGCTGGAAGACCTTGAGGTATGCCGCCAAATGCGCTGCCAATCGTGGCTACCCCCTCGAAATGAAAGGTTGACTGTATCGCCGTAGCTACCGTCATTGCGACCAGCGGGCCAGGCACCCGTTTGAGGCCGGGTATTTTGGCCGCGGTGATTACCAGAAAAAGACTGAGTGCAGCCAGCAGGGTGGTGGCGATATGAAGATCCGGGAGCGCCTGTAGCAAATGCCAGAGCTTTTCATGGAAGTGCTCTCCACTGATCGTCGGTAAGCCGAAAAAGTCTCTCCATTGCCCGACCCAGATGATCACGCCGATGCCGGCGGTAAATCCGACGATCACTGGATCGGGGATAAACTTGATGATTGCACCAAGCCGGGCGACCCCGAGCAATAACAGCATGGCGCCCGCCATCATCGTAGCGATTTGCAGGCCGTCAACCCCATGCTTGGTCGTGACGCCCGCCAGAATCACGATGAACGCACCTGTTGGCCCAGCAATCTGTAAGCGGCTCCCCCCAAAGAGCGAAACCAGCAGGCCGCCAATGATTGCGGTGTAGATGCCTTGCTCAGGCTTGACGCCAGATGCAATGGCAAACGCCATGGCCAAGGGGAGCGCCACGATCCCGACGATCACGCCAGACACCAGATTGCGCAGCCAGTGCTTTCGACCCAACAACCCCGCCTTCCATGCCTCACCTATCGCAATCACGGCTAGCTCCTCAGTGCATGCATGTGCATAATATTAACATGCAGTGATAATTTAAATACCTTGGAACCACTGCTTCGTACGGCTGGAGATATTGCCTGTAAAGCTCGGACGGAACTGAGTGGGCATACACTGCATATAGAGAATTTTGAGAACGCGCTTAGCGTGGTGACAGACATGAATCGCAAAGATGTGAAAAGCAAGCATGCCGAAGGCGTGACCTTTGACACCCATTTGATCGCAAACCCGACCAATCCCAAGGAGTGGATCGTGTTCTTCAAAAAGGACGCCGGGAGGAGTTATTTTTTGGTTGATGACAATGAAGAGGTCGAGTCTTTCGGACATCTGGATGACTTGATTGCCGAGCTTCGAGACTTGGGCCTCAAGACCGCTGAAATCCATTTTTGACCTTTGGATGACGACTTGGCGACGCTGCCAGGTTCAAGGAGAGAATCGAGGCAACGCATGTTTACCCTCGACCTTCACGTCACCTCGATGGCCGACATCAAGGCCACGCCGCGCACACCCTGCACCCTGTTCAGCGTCGACCCCGAGGCCACGGCCGAAACCCTGACCGGGTGCTGGATCAGATCGATCCGCGTGAGTAGAGCCCCCAGGTCACGCGAGAGTCAAAACGGCAGGGGCGGCATTGCGCCGCCCCTGTTCAAGTGACGGGCCACTGCGGCACAAGCCGAAGCAACCCATCCTCTACCTGCGTTTCACTTCAGGTCGAAGCGATCCAGGTTCATCACCTTGGTCCACGCCGCCACGAAGTCATGGACGAACTTCTCTTGCGCCCCGGCGGTGGCATAGACCTCTGCCAGCGCCCGCAGCTGCGCGTTGGAACCAAATACCAGATCGACACGAGTGGCGGTCCACTTTGGCTGGCCGGTCTTGCGGTCGCGACCTTCGAACTCCTCATTGGCCTCCGAGACCGGTTTCCATTCCACCCCCATGTCCAGCAGGTGGGTGAAGAAGTCGTTGGTCAGCGCTTCCGGCCGCGTAGTGAAGACGCCGTGGGCGGTTTTTCCGACGTTGGTGTTGAGCACGCGCAGGCCACCGATCAGCGCGGTCATTTCCGGTGCAGTGAGGGTCAACAGTTGCGCCTTGTCGATCAGCAACTGCTCGGCCGGTACGCGGTAGCGGGTCTTGAGGAAGTTACGGAAACCGTCGGCAATCGGTTCGAGGAAGCCGAACGACTCGACATCGGTCTGTTCCTGGCTGGCGTCCATGCGCCCTGGCCTGAAAGGCACCGTGACGTTGTGCCCGGCGGTTCGCGCGGCTTGTTCGACACCGGCACCGCCGGCCAGCACGATCAGGTCGGCCAGCGACACTTTCTTGCCACCTGTGTTGAACTCCTTCTGGATGCTTTCGAGTTTCGCCAGCACCTTCGCCAGTTGTTCCGGCTGATTGGCCTGCCAGGACTTCTGTGGCTCCAGGCGCAGGCGCCCGCCGTTGGCACCGCCGCGTTTGTCGGAGCCGCGGAAGGTAGAAGCCGCCGCCCAGGCCGTGGAGACCAGCTCTGACACGGTCAAGCCCGAGGCCAGCACCTTGCTCTTGAGCGCGGCGATGTCGCCGTCGTTGATCAGTTCATGGTCGAGCGCAGGGATCGGGTCTTGCCAGAGCAGCTCTTCGTCCGGCATTTCCGGGCCGAGGTAGCGCGAAAGCGGCCCCATGTCGCGGTGGATCAGCTTGTACCAGGCGCGGGCGAAGGCGTCGGCCAACTGGTCGGGATTGGCCAGGAAGCGACGGGCAATGGGTTCGTAGATCGGATCGAAGCGCAGGGCCAGGTCCGAGGTGAGCATGGTCGGATCACGCCGCTTGGACGGGTCATGGGCATCGGGAATGATGCCGGCGCCCGCGCCGTTTTTCGGTTTCCACTGGTGCGCGCCAGCGGGACTCTTGGTCAGTTCCCACTCGAAGCCGAACAGGTTCTCCAGATAGTTGTTGCTCCATTTCGTCGGGGTGGTGGTCCAGGTGACTTCCAGGCCGCTGGTGATGGTGTCGGCCCCTTTGCCGGTGCCGAAGCTGTTTTTCCAGCCCAGGCCCTGTTGCTCCAGGCCGGCCGCTTCGGGCTCGGGCCCGACGTTGTCGGCAGGGCCGGCGCCGTGGGTTTTGCCGAAGGCGTGGCCGCCCGCGATCAGCGCCACGGTTTCTTCGTCATTCATGGCCATGCGGCCAAAGGTTTCACGGATGTCCAGCGCTGAAGCGACCGGGTCCGGTTGGCCTTCCGGGCCTTCCGGGTTGACGTAGATCAGGCCCATTTGCACGGCGGCGAGGGGATTCTCCAGATGACGCCCGTCCTCGGTACGGCTGGCTTCGTTTTTTCCCGGTTCTGCGACGAGTGGCACATCGCCGGGTGCTTGCACCGGCTTGTTGTCATCTTTGCCGTAGCGCGTGTCGCCGCCCAACCATTTGTTTTCCGAGCCCCAGTAGACGTCTTCATCCGGTTCCCAGACGTCCGCACGGCCGCCGGAAAAACCGAAGGTCTTGAAGCCCATGGATTCCAGGGCGACGTTGCCAGTCAGTACGATCAGGTCGGCCCAGGAAATATTGCGGCCATATTTTTGCTTGATCGGCCAGAGCAGCCGGCGCGCCTTGTCCAGGCTGACGTTGTCCGGCCAGCTGTTGAGTGGGGCAAAGCGCTGCTGGCCGGAGCCGGCGCCGCCTCGACCGTCACCGGTGCGGTAAGTACCGGCGGCGTGCCAGGCCATGCGAATGAACAGGGGGCCATAGTGGCCGAAGTCGGCCGGCCACCAGTCCTGCGAGTCCGTCATCAGCGCGTTCAAGTCATGTTTGAGCGCCACAAAGTCCAGGCTCTTGAAGGCCTCGGCATAGTTGAAACCCTCGCCCATGGGGTCGGACAGGGGCGAGTGCTGGTGCAGGATCCTCAGGTTCAGTTGGTTGGGCCACCAGTCGCGGTTCGTTGTGCCACCGCCGGCGGCATGATTGAACGGGCATTTCGATTCAGTTGCCATGTGTGCGCTACCCTCGGTCGTGTCCATGCCGCCATCCGGCCCGGTGTGGGCAGGAAAACGGCAAGTGAAATCAATGACTCAGGCGGCGGGCCCGGCAGGTCGATCAACGGATCGTCGGGGCTACGCGGGTATTCATGACAGCGGCAGTCGATGTGCCAACAGATCACCCACGGTACGCCTGGTCGGTTTCTGACTCATTCTTGTCTCGATACAGGTCTCCGCCGGCCAGAGTGCACCGGCAGAAGCTAATGCTAGTCGCCCGTTGGCGAGTCAGCTAATAGTCGCAGTATTGGCAGGTGATAGGCGCAATCTCTCAGCCCTTCACAGACTGTTGCAGGCGCCGCCGGGCAATGTGCCACAATAGTTGTTCGTTACGGCATCACGATCAGGCGGAATGAATGGACGGCCTTGGTTTTCGGCACGAGCAGGATCGCTACATTGCGCAGCAGGTGCAAACGGATCGATTGCATCAGCTGTTTCGCCAATCGGTTTCAGCGGTTTTCGGCAGTTTTCTGGCCGTGATCATGTTGTGCTGGCTGTGTTGGGAGCGGTTTGATCACAACGTGGTTTTCTGGTGGATAGCCCTGCTGACGGGGGCGACGTTATTACGCCTGCTGATGTTCGCAGTCTATTTTCACAGCCCGCCAGCGCAGCGCACGCCGCAGCGCTGGGAACGCAGGTACTGGCTGACGCTGATATTGTCCGCCAGCATCTGGGGCGCTGGAGCCCTGGCGGTCATGCCCAGGGACGACCTGTTGGCCCAAGTGCTGGTCATGCTGTTTACCGTCGGCATGTCGGTCAGTGCGGTGTCCTGCTACTCGGCCTACCGCTACATGACGGTGGTGTCGATTTCCCTGGTGCTGATGCCTTGCACCCTGTGGCTGCTGTTCCAGCCGTCAACCCTGCAAACCGGGGTGGCCGTGGCGGTCATGGTGTTCGCCTCATTCGTGTTCAGGGCCACCAGCAGCCTGGCCAATGCGGTGGAAACCGCCTTTCGGCTGACCCGGGAAATGGAACTGGCCCACAGCATTTCCACGCGCGCGGCGCAAACCGATGAACTCACCGGTCTGAAAAACCGGCGGGCTTTTTTCGAACACGCCCAGCATCTCTACAGCCATTGCCGAAACTACCAGTTGCCGCTTTGCGCGGTGATGCTGGACATGGATCACTTCAAACACATCAACGACACCTACGGGCATCAGATCGGTGACCAGGTCCTGCGGCAAATGGGCGTGGTGATCGGTCAATCCTTTCGCGAGAGCGACGTCCACGGTCGATTGGGCGGGGAGGAGTTCGCGGTCTTGCTGCCCAATACCTCCATCGAGACCGCCCAGGCCATTGCCGAGGACCTTATCCAGTCCATTTCCGGACTGATGACCGGCCCGGTTCACTGCATAACGGCCAGTGTTGGTGTCGCGGCCATGGCGCCCGGCGACAATGATTTGCACAGCTTGATGTGCAACGCCGATAAAGCCCTGTACCGCGCCAAGGCCCGTGGGCGCAACCAGGTCGCGGTGGCTGAGTAGCCCTTGACGGCAGTCGAAGCCGATCGGGTTTCGATTGCTGCCATTGGTCAATACGACATTGATCTATAGGCGCATAAGGACTATTTTTGAGTCTGTAGAGTCAAGAAGAGTATCCGACATGTCCGTCGCCGTGCAGACCCAGGGATTCGACAAAAGCCAGTGCGTGACCGGTTTGCGGGCCGCTGTCGGCATCCTGGAAAAATGGGCCGCGTCCAGCGAGCAGGCCTGCCGCATCCTGCGTATTTCCCGCAGTACCTACACTCGCGCCAAACAGCGTGACCCGGATTGGTCGGTGGCGCTGGATGCCGACCAGATGCAGCGCATCAGTTTTGTGCTCAACATCCACGCCGCGCTGCGGCTGATCTTTGATAACCCGGAAAACGTCTACGGCTTCCCGGCGATGGCCAACGACAACGAGTTCTTCAATGGCCGGACCCCGCTCGATGTGATGTCCCAGGGCGACATGATTTCGCTGTACGAGACGTTTCGGCGGATCGATGCGTTGCGGGGCGCGCAATGGTGAGGGTGGAGCAGTTGCCGGCGTTTGCCGGCGAACAACTGCAAGCCTGGCGGCTGGTCAATTCGAAGTTTCCGCCGATTGCGATATTCGATGACGTCGCCGACGCCGATGAGTTTGACGTGCTGTACCAGATCCAGGCACTGACCAATCCGCGGCTGAAAAACGAGGTGGGCCACCTTGAGTTGATACCCAGGGCGGAAATACCGTTCGGCATCCCTGGCTGTTCCTACGCGACAGCGCCCTTTACCCATGTGAATCCGGCGGGCTCGCGCTTCAGCGATGGCCGTTTTGGCGTGTTGTACCTGGCCGATTCCATCGACGCGGCGCTCGCCGAAGTGCAGCATCACCAGAGCCTGTACTGGTCGAAGGTGCACAACCTCAACTACGAGCGCTTTGTATTTCGTGGTTTGTCCTGTTCTTTCGTCGATGCGGCGATGAAAGACGCAACATCCATCCCGATGACCGATCCGCTGTATGCGCCGGACGACTACACCGATTCCCATCGCTTTGGCAGGGCCATCAAGGACGCAGGCTGTCCGGGCCTTCGCTACCATTCCGTGCGGATGCCCGGCAGTCACTGCTGGGCGCTGATGACCCCCAGGCCGGTGTTATCGATTATCCAGACCGCCCATTACGAGATGGTCTGGAACCGGCACATCACCAGCGTCAGCAAAATCAGCGAAGCCTGAACTCAGGCCTTGACCCAGCGTTGGCGGCTCCAGCTGCTCAGCGAATCGACGGCGAACACCAGCAACAACATGGCCAGAATCACCGTGCTGGCTTGCGCTTCCTGGAACAGGCTGAGGCTGACATACAGCATTTGACCCAGGCCGCCCGCACCGACGAAACCCAGCACACTGGCCATGCGGATGTTGTTCTCCCAGCGGTACAGGACGTAAGCCAGCAGTTGCGGCAGCAGGTTGGGCAGGGTGCCGTAACAGAACGCCCACAACGCGTTGCCGCCTTGCAGGCGAATCGCTTCGGCCGGTTGCGGCGGGGTGTTTTCCAGGGCTTCGGCGAACAGGCGACCGAGCACGCCGGTGGTGTGCAGCGCCAACGCCAGGGTCCCCGCGTTGGGACCGAGCCCGGCGGCCAGCACCATCAGCGCCGCCCATACCAGTTCCGGCACCGCGCGCAAGGCATTGAGCAGCAGGCGCGAAGCGCTTTTGAAGGGCCAGCCGAAGCGCCCGGCGGCGGGCAGTGCCAACAGCAGGCCGAACACCGCCGCGAGCAGGGTACCCAAGGCCGACATGGCGATGGTTTCCAGGGCGCCACGGCCGATGGCTTGTAGATGACCCGCGCTCAGGTCCGGGCTGAGAAATCGCTGCGCATAGGCGCCCATCTGTTTCAGATTGCCGCTGGCGCCCAATTCGCCGAGGTCGATGCCCAGGTAGCTGAATGAAGCGACGATGGCGACACCGATGCCAAGCAGCAGCACCAGATTGATCAGGCGATTCATGCCAGCCTCCAGCGCAGCAGGCGGCTGAGTTGATCGGCGAGCAGTACCAGCACGAGGAACGTCAGCAACAGGCTGGCGACTTCACCGCTGGCGAACATGCGCAGCGACAGGTCCATCTGCTGGCCCAGGCCACCGGCCCCGACGAACCCCATCACCACGGAGGCGCGAATCGCGCATTCCCAGCGATACACCGTGTACGACAGCAGCTCTGCCGCGACATTGGGCAAGATCCCGTAGGCAAACGCCGCGAGCCGGCCACTGCCCGCTTGCAGCAACGCGTGGGTCGGGCGCTGGTCGACCGACTCGAAAATCTCTGCATAGACCTTGCCCAACATGCCGCTGTAGGTGATGGCGATGGCCAGCACCCCGGCCGTCGGACCGAGGCCGACCGCACGCACGAACAGCAGGGCCCAGACGATTTCCGGCACGCTGCGCAGGAAGATCAATAACCCGCGCACCGGCCAGCGCAGCAGTTGTGCCCAGGGACCCGGGCGTCCGGCACGGGACGCCGCCGACAGCGACAGCGCCCGGCTGGCCAGCAGGCTGGCGGGGACGGCCAACAACAACGCCAGGGCCATGCCCGCCGTGGCGATCGCCAGTGTCTGCAAGGTCGCTTGCACCAACAGTTGAAGGAATTCTTCGCCGTGGGCCGGAGGCCAGAAGGCGGAGACGAAACGGCCTATCTCGCTTTGACTGTCACCGGCCAGCAGCACGCTCAGGTCCAGCTCGCTGAAATGGATGCCTGGCCACAACAGGGCAATCGCCAGCAGGCTGAGCAGCAGGCGGGGCAGGGCGGCGGGGTCGCGGTTGTCTCGCGTCAGCATCGGGGTATCTGCACGCTCAAGGGCGGCGGAGCAACCGGGGAGAATTGCAGTTGCTCGTTGGCGTAGAGCTTGTCGAGCAGGTCGCGGTCGACCTGGCTGGCCGGCAGGTCAAACAGGATCTGTCCGTCGCGCAAGCCGATGATCCGCGAAAAATGCGCCAACGCCAGTTCCACCGCATGCAGGCTGGCGACCAGGGTGACGTTGTGTTCGCGGGCGTGGTGGCAAAGGACCGACAGCGTGTGCTCGGCCAGCACCGGGTCCATGGCTGACACCGGCTCATCGGCCAGCAGCACCTCGGGCGCTTGATACAGCACGCGGGCAATGCCCACGCGCTGCAATTGACCACCGGACAATTGCTGGCACTGCGCGAACAACTTGTCGCTCAGGTCCAATCGGGTCAACGCCGCGCGAGCGCCCGGAATGTCCAGCGGATGCACCAGGTTCAGCAGGCTTTTGCCCAGCCCCCACTGACCGATCTTCCCGGCCAGCACCGCCGTGACCACGCGTTGGCGGGGCGGAAGCGGTGGTGCCTGATGCACCAGGCCGATCCGCGCGCGCAGGCGCTGACGCTGCCGGGCAGACAGCTGCCAGGCCCGCTCGCCCAGCACCTGCAGTTCACCGCTGCTGGGTCGCAGGGCGGTGGCCAGCAGGTTGAGCAGGCTCGACTTGCCGGCACCGGACGGGCCGATGATGGCCACCTGTTCGTTGGCGCCGATGTGCAGGTCCAGGCCCTGCAACGCATGGACACCGTTACTGTGGGTGAGGCTGACGCCATTCAAGTGCAATGTCATTTGAGCAGGTCGGCGGCGCGCGCGGCTTCCTCGATACCCTTGTAGTTCTCGGGGTTGGTTTCGATGAAGCGGCTGGCGGCTTGCAGGTCCAGAATCTCCTTGTCCGCCGGTTTCGCCGGATCGAGGGCGAGGAAGGCGGTCTTGATCTTCGCCGCGAGGGCCGGATCCAGGGTTCCGCGCACGGTCCAGTTGTAGTCGAAGTAGGCCGGGGTGGTGGCAAACACCTTGACCTTGGTGGTGTCGACCTTGCCGGCCGCCACCAGTTTTTCCCAGACGCTGGCGTTCAACACCCCGGCGTCGACCTTGCCGGCCTGGACCCAGGCCACCGTGGCGTCATGGGCGCCGGAGTAGCCGACGCGACTGAAATAGGTTTCCGGCTTGATGCCATCCTTGAGCATGAAATAGCGCGGCATCAGGCTGCCCGAGGTCGAGGACACCGAACCGAAGGCAAAGCTTTTGCCCTTGAGATCGGCCAGGGATTTGACGGCCGGGTCGGCGGTGATGAATTTGCTGGTGAACTGGGCGTCCTGTTCACGCTGTACCAATGGGATGGCATTGCCGGTTTTCAGGCGCGCCTGCACGAATGTGAAGCCTCCGAGCCAGGCCAGATCGATGCGATCGGTGGCCAGCGCCTCGACCACCGCCGGATAGTCGCTGACCGGTACGAACTCGACCTTCATCCCCAGCTGCTGCTCCAGGTAGGCGCCCAGTGGCTTGAACTTGCGCAGCAGTTCGGTCGGAGCTTCATCAGGAATCGCGCTGACTTTCAAGGTGTCGGCGGCGTGGGTCAGCAGGGTGCAAACAGACAGGGTCAAGCCGACGGCCAATGCCAGGGTACGCTTGAGCATGGAGGTTCTCCGGTGCATTTACGGAAAAATGACGATGCGCCCATTGCCAGCCAATTGCTGCCGGGCGCTTTGTGAGGGTAGACGAATCGGAACGAGAGGAGGGCGAACGTACAGAGCGATGGTCGTTCGGTCAAGGCCCGCTCCTACAGGCAATACTGTTCAGTTAAGAGATAGAGCGAGCAATCAAAAACCTGTGGCGAGGGAGCTTGCTCCCGCTGGACTGCGCAGCAGTCCCATTTTTGGGGGCGCTTCGCGCCCCAACGCGAGCAAGCTCGCTCGCCACAGATGCAGTATTCGTCCTTAACTGAACAGCATTGCGCTCCTACAGCAGACGGCCGTGGAACGCCGCGTCGAAAATTTCCGCCGCGCCGGCCCGGGTGATCGGCAGCGGGTTGCCGCCGGCCGACGGATCGACAACGGCCATGTCCGCGATCAGGCCGGCCTGTTTGTCGTCCACCCCCAGTTCAAACAGGGTGTGGGGCACGCCGATGTCCTTGCGCAATTTGAGGACGAAGGCCAGAAAGCTGTCGAAGCCCGGGGAAGGCAAGCGCAAATAAGCGGCCAGGCGGGTGATGCGTTCTTCAATGGCCGGGCGATTGAATTTCAGCACGTAGGGCATCAGGGTGGCGTTGGTCATGCCGTGGTGGGTGTCGTACAACGCACCAATCGGATGGGCGAGGGCGTGCATGCCGCCCAGGCCTTTCTGGAAGGCGGTGGCTCCCATCGCCGCGGCCGCGAGCATTTGCCCGCGCGCGTCGAGGTCCGAAGGGGTGTGCACCGCCCGCACCAGTGCGTTGGTCACCAGGCGCATGCCTTCGACCGCAATGCCATCGGCCATGGGGTGGAATCCCGGCGCACAGTACGCCTCCAGGCAGTGCGCCAAGGCATCCATGCCCGTGCCGGCGGTGACTTTGGCCGGCATGCCGACGGTCAGGGCCGGGTCGCTGATGACCACGCGGGGCATCATTTTCGGGTGGAAGATGATGCGTTTGGAGTGGCTCGCCTCGTCGATGATCACCGCCGCACGGCCCACTTCAGAGCCCGTACCCGCCGTGGTCGGCACTGCGATGACCGGGGCGATGCGGCTTTCATCAGCGCGGGTCCAGTAGTCGCCGATGTCTTCGAAATCCCAGACCGGGCGGGTCTGGCCGCTCATGAACGCAACGAGCTTGCCCATGTCCAGGCCGCTGCCGCCGCCGAAGGCGATCACCCCGTCGTGTTGGCCGGCGCGCCAGGCGTCGAGTCCGCCGGCCAGGTTGGCTTCGACCGGGTTGGGCTTGAGGTCGCAGAACAGCGCGACGCCCAGACCGGCGGCGCGCAGGGCATCGAGGGCCGCCGTGGTGATCGGGGCCCGTGCCAGGCCACTGTCGGTGACCAGTAACGGTCGCTGGATCCCCTGGCTGCGACAGACCTCGGCCAGCTCGGTGATGCGGCCGACACCGAAGCGAATGCTCGTGGGGTAATTCCAGTTTCCGGTCAGGCTCATGGCTCAGATCTCGTGGCGCAGATGGAAGGATTTGGCACGGGTCAGGTGTTCATAGCCCAGCCGCGATAAGGTCACGCCGCGCCCGCTGTTCTTCACGCCGGTCCAGGCCAGGGCCGGGTCCAGGTAATCGCAGCGATTCATGAACAGAGTGCCGGTGTCGATCTCGTCGCCCAGGCGTTCGGCGGCGGCGAGGTCCTGGGTCCATATCGAGGCGCTGAGCCCGAACTCGCTGTCGTTCATCAAGGCGAGCGCCTCGTCGTCGCCGCTCACCGGTATGATGCCGACCACCGGACCGAAGCTTTCATCGCGCATGACGGACATGTGATGGGTGACATCGACCAGCACCTGCGGCGCCAGATAAGCACTGCCCGGCACATCGATGGGGAAGGCCATCGGATCGATCAGCGCCTTGGCGCCCTGGGCCAGGGCCTCGGCGATCTGGGCGCGCACGAAGACCGCCGCGCCGGGCGTCACCAGCGGCCCGAGCGTGGTGGCCGGGTCCAGTGGATTGCCCAGCACGTACTGACGGGTCAGGTTGGCGAAGCGCTCGATAAAGGGCAGATAGATTTTTTGATCGACATAAATGCGTTCGACGGCGCAGCAGCTTTGCCCGGAATTGAAGAAGCTGCCGTCCACCAGGTTTTCTACCGCATGTTCGAGGTGGGCGTCGGCCCGCACGTAGGCCGGGTCTTTGCCGCCGAGTTCCAGGCCCATGCCGAGGAAGCGTCCCGTGGCCGCGCTTTCCATGGCCCGGCCGGCGTCCACCGACCCGGTGAAATTAACCTGTTGTACCTGTCCGCCGGCAATGATCGCGGCGGTCTGGTCATGGTCGAGCAACAGGTTCTGGAACAAACCGCGCGGCAGTTGGGCGCGATGCATGGCGGCGGCAAACCGTTCGCCCACCAGCAGGGTTTGTGAAGCGTGTTTGAGGATCACCGCGTTGCCGGCCATCAACGCCGGGATAATCGTGTTGACGGCGGTCAGGTAGGGGTAGTTCCACGGAGCAATCACCAGCACCGTGCCCAGCGGTTCACGTTTGATCAGCCGGCGAAAACCGGCGATGGGCGTGGGTTCAACCGCTGCCAGGGCCTGCGGCGCAATGGCGATCATGTAACGCGCGCGTTCCTCGAAACCCCGCAGCTCGCCCGCGCCAAAACGCACCGGACGGCCCATTTGCCAGGCCAGCTCCGGGATGATCTCGTCTTTCATGGCCAGCATCGCGTCCACCGCCGCGCTGCAAAAAGCCGCGCGCTCGCTCAGTGGCCGGCGTTTCCATTGCGCCTGGGCGACCTTGGCCGCCGCCAAGGCCTGTTCGATCTGCGGCGCCTCGGCATATTGGCGCTCGGCGTAAACCCGGCCATCCACCGGCGAAATAAGCTGAATAGTCGAAGACATGTCGGTCTCAATAGCGCTCGAAGCCGCGCTGCAATTCCCAATCGGTCACCCGCCGGTCGTACTCTTTCTGTTCCCATTCGGCGGTGTGCACGTAGTGGTCGACCACTTCATCACCGAAGGCTTCGCGCAACATGCTCGAACCCTGGAGGGCGGCACTGGCCTCGCGCAAGGTCTTGGAGACTTCGGGCAGTTGCTCGTCGAGATAGGCATCACCCTCGAAGGGTGGGGCGAGGTCGAGTTTCTCGTCGATCCCCGCCAGCCCGGCAGCGATCAACGCGGCGAAGGCCAGGTAGGGATTGAGGTCGGCGCCGCCAATGCGACATTCGATGCGGATGGATTTGCTGCCCTCGGCGCACAGGCGAAAGCCGGCGGTGCGGTTGTCGCGGCTCCACACCGCTCGGGTCGGGGCGAAGGTGCCGGCCTGAAAGCGCTTGTAGGAATTGATGTAGGGCGCGAGAAAACAGGTGATGTCGTTGGCGTATTTGAGCTGCCCGGCCACCCAGGAGCGCATCAGTTTCGACATGCCGAACTCGGCCTTGGCGTCGTAAAAAAGAGGTTTTTTGGCGTTCTTGTCCCACAGCGAATTGTGGATGTGGCTGCTGGAACCGGCGGCGTCATAGCGCCACTTGGCCATGAAT
Organism: Pseudomonas moorei; assembly: GCF_008801475.1. Classification (GTDB taxonomy): domain Bacteria; phylum Pseudomonadota; class Gammaproteobacteria; order Pseudomonadales; family Pseudomonadaceae; genus Aquipseudomonas; species Aquipseudomonas moorei. Next base: position 275,389 of record NZ_VZPP01000008.1, read on the forward strand.
GTAATCGCCTTGCCCTGCAGTTGCGCGATCTCCTTGCAGGCATGCTTGATGATGACGTGATGGTCGGCCATGGTCATGGCATCGGCATAACGGATGTTGATTTCTTCCTGGCCCGGTCCCCATTCGCCCTTGGAGTTTTCCACGGGAATGCCGGACGCCTGCAGGTGCTTGCGAATCGCCCTCAGCACCGGCTCTTCGCGGGTGGTCTGCAGGATGTTGTAGTCTTCGATGTAGTGACCCGCGGTTTTCGGCTTGTGGTAGTTGCGCTTGTGGATGGCTTCGTAACTTTCGTCGAACAGGTAGAACTCCAGCTCCGAGGCGAACATGCCGGTGTAGCCGCGCTCACGCAGACGCTCGACCTGTTTTTTCAGGATCGCCCGGGGGCTGTGCGGCAGGTCCCGTCGATGGTGATGGTCAAGCACATCGCAGAGCACCAGCGCCGTGCATTCAAGCCAGGGCACTTTGCGCAGGGTGCGCATGTCTGGCTTGAGCACAAAGTCGCCGTAGCCTTTGCTCCAGCTGGCGGCGGCATAACCGGGCACCGGCTCCATGTCGATGTCGTCGGCCAGCAGGTAATTGCAGCAGTGGGTTTCTTCATGGCCGCTGTCGATGAAAAACTCGACCTGAAAGCGCTTGCCGACCAGTCGCCCCTGCATGTCGACCATGCACACCAGGACGGTATCGATTTCGCCAGAGGCGGCAGCACGCTTGAGTTCATCAAAGCTGAGGAGAGGCTCGGTCATCACGGCAAGTCCTGCGCAAATGGTGTTGGGCCTGTCTGAGTTAGCTGTTGCAGACGCTCTCCAGAAAAACCCAAAACCTGCAGATGCGAGCATCGTGAGCAATAAGCTGCACTAAGCTTAGCCTACTGTCGCTTTTCGCAAGTTTCGCTGATCAAAGCCTTATAAATTGGCTTGAACACTGCCGGGAATGGACCCTTCGGTGCAGGCCGGCGCGGGTTCGCGAGGAGAAAAGAAATGGCAAAGAAGAACGAGCACAACACCTACCGTCACCTCAAACAGCAATACCCGCAGTACCTGGACGCCGTGGAGGCGTTGGGTGCGGCCGTGCGTGAGGCGGGGCCGCTGGAGGAGAAAGCGGTCCAGTTGATCCAGCTTGGCGCCGCGGCGGCCATCCATTCCGAAGGCGCCGTCCACAGTCATGCCCGGCGGGCCGCGCAAGCGGGAGCAACGCCGGAGGAAATCCGCCACGCGCTGATCGCATTGACCAGCACGATCGGTTTCCCTACTGTCGTGGCCGCCATCAGTTGGGCGCAAGATGTGATGGACGAGGTGGCACCCTAGTCCCAACTGCCTGGCATCGCGTTTCACCAACAGATTACGGAGTGGGTCGGGCATTGATCGAACGACGGCAATTCAGCGGAGGCATGAAGGGCAAGAACCTTCGCTATCTCAATGAGCACACAGGCGACCTGCGAACGGTTCGAACAGGATTCCTGTTGCTTGAACATTTCTCGTTGCCTGCGTTTACCCAGGCGCTGGATACCTTTGTCACGGCGAATCTGCTGCGCCCGGGGGCTTTTGCTTCGCGAACCTTTGGCCTGAACGACGGCGAAGTGGTCAGCGATCTGGGGTTGGTGATCCGGCCCGATGCCCGGCTCGACTGTGCAGAGATCAAAGCGCTGGACCTGCTGGTCATTTGCGGTGGCTATCGGACGGAACTGAAGGCCAGTGACGGGTTTGTCACCCTGCTCAGAACCGCATCGGAGCAGGGCGTCAGTCTGGCTGGCTTGTGGAACGGTGCATGGTTCCTGGGCAAGGCCGGTTTGCTCGAGGGTTACCGCTGCGCCATTCACCCCGAGCATCGCCCGGCGCTCGCGGAGTTCTGCAAGGCCACGCAGGTCAGCAGTGAGCCCTATATCATCGATCGGGACCGGCTCACGGCGTCCAGTCCTTCCGGGGCGTTCCACATGGCGCTGGACTGGATCAAAGGCCTGCACGACAAGGCGCTCGTCGAGGGCATCGAGGATATCCTGGCGTTCGAGGAGTCTCGTTACCGACGCATCAAACCCACCGAGAACATCTGTGTCAGCGCGCCATTGCGCGAGGTGGTCAAGTTGATGGATGCCAACCTCGAAGAGCCGCTGGAGCTGGAACAACTGGCGGTCTACGCGGGGCGTTCGCGACGACAACTGGAGCGTTTGTTCCGCGAACAACTGGGCACGACGCCGCAACGCTATTACATGGAGCTGCGTATCACGGAGGCGCGCCGGCTGCTGCAGCACACCGAGCTGTCCCAGGTCGATGTGCTGGTGGCCTGCGGATTCGTTTCACCCAGCCATTTCAGCAAGTGCTACAGCGCCTACTTCGGTTACCGGCCGTCGAAGGAAAAGCGCCTCGTCAAATAAAACCCGCTCCTGAATCAGCGCGAACGAGCCTGTCGAATCGGCGCCTCGATACCCGCGATTTTGCGCAACAGCGCTGTGCCGATTTCGTCATCCTCCGCGGCCAAAGCCATCAAGCCAGCCAGCCTTGAACAGACCATCCTGAGCGGTCTGTTCAAGGAGATGACCATGATTCAACTGAGCCTGATCGAAGCCCGAGAGCTGGCCGAATCGATCCTGTTGCACAACGGTTTTAATCTGGCCCATGCGCAAGCGGTGGCGGCGACGGTGATCGCCGGCGAGCGAGATGGCTGCGCCTCCCATGGCTTGTACCGGGTTCTGGGGTGTGTGAATTCCCTGCGGGCCGGCAAGGTGTCGGCCACGGCCGAGCCGCAGGTGATCGACCAGGCGCCGTCGATCGTGCGGGTGGATGCCGGGGGTGGCTTCTCGCAATTGGCGTTCCAGGCGGGGTTGCCGTTGCTGGCGCAGAAAACCCGAGCCAATGGCATTGCCGCTCTGGCGATCAACCACTGCGTGCATTTTTCCGCGCTATGGGTGGAGATCGAGCAACTGACTGCAGAGGGGCTGGTCGCGCTGGCGTGCAACCCGAGCCATGCCTGGGTAGCGCCGGCCGGGGGGCGCGTGCCGGTGTTCGGCACCAATCCCATTGCCTTTGGCTGGCCGCGTGGGGAACAGGATCCCTTTGTGTTCGACTTTGCCACCAGCGCCATCGCCCGCGGCGACATCGAACTGCACCGCCGCGCCGGCAAGGCGATCCCCGAAGGCTGGGGCGTGGACGCGCAGGGCCAGCCGACAACCGACGCCAACGTGGTGCTCGACAGCGGCGCGATGCTGACGTTTGGCGGGCACAAGGGCTCGGCGCTGGCGGCCATGGTCGAGTTGATCGCCGGGCCGTTGATCGGTGACCTGACCAGCGCCGAATCGCTGGCTTACGACGCTGGCAGCAAGTCTTCGCCGTACCATGGCGAACTCATCATCGCACTGGATCCCCGACGCTTTCTGGGCGACTCGACGCAGGAGCATCTGGCCAGGGCCGAAGCGTTGTTTCAGGGCATTGAAGGGCAGGGCGCGCGTTTGCCGTCGCAGCGCCGTTATGCGGCGCGAGCGCGCAGTGTGGTGGAGGGGGTGCAGATTCCCGAGGCCCTGTACAACGACCTGAAGGCACTCCTGACCTGATTGCAACGGCACGCCACTTGTCCCACCAGGCGCGAGCTTGTTCCGGGCGGCGCTCCGACGATAGGGGGCCATTGATTCAGTCTCTTTGTCGACTGACACGCCGCTATCGCGAGCAAGCTCGCTCCCTCAGGTTGATTGAGTTCCGTCAGTGGAGGACGCGCTACAACACGGCCTGCACTCTCGACCCTGACCGCCCACCTTGAAACCACCCAAAACCCTGGGAGCCAGTGTGTGGGCCCGGCACTAATATGATTTGCCATGGTCAATAAAGCCCGCACCGATCCTCATCGGTCGCATGGCTCGACGCCGACCGCGTTCGCCTCGGTATTTTGATCAAGGACAGTGAAAACATGCTCGCCGCCATATAATCCGCACCGCCTTCACCGGGTTCCGTGAATCGGGACTCGCGTTCGTTTGCCCCTCCATCCACATCGAAGATTTAACGCATGTACCTACGCAAAATTGCAGTTGGGCTGTCGGCCCTTGTTTTGCTCTCGTCCGGGGCACAAGCCCGCGGTCTGATGGATTTCATCAAGCTGCCCACCCAGCATCAGGAATCGACATCGCGCTCGGGGTCGATCAGCCAGGCCGCGGCCCTGGACCTTTATTCCAACAAGCAGAAGCAGGCATCGTTTGACGGCTGCGCCGATCTGTTCCCGGCGGCGAAACCGCTCAGCATGGCCACTGTGTCGGCAACGATGAAACCCCTGGCCCTGTGCTCCGACAACTTTGCGGTGCTGTACTCGCAAACCAGCAAGACGCCGCTGATCGTGGTCGAGCGCCTTAACGCCGCGCAGCTGCAGGACGCCAAAGGGGAGGAGCGCACCAATCAGTTCTATCCGGACCCACGCATTCCCAAGAGCGGGCGGGCCGAGTTGAGCGACTACCGTAGCCAGCATCCGGCGGTGGACCGTGGCCATCAATCCCCGGCCGCCGATGCACCGAACCCCAATGCAATGGCGCAGTCCTTTGCGCTGTCGAACATGGTGCCGCAAGACCCCACCAACAACCGCAAGATCTGGAGCAAGGTCGAGTCTGATGTCAGGAAGTTCGCCCAGCGAGCCAATGGTGATGTCTATGTCTTTACCGGCCCGCTCTTTGATTCAGGCCACGCCACCGTAGGCGACAACAAGGTGTGGGTACCGACCCGCCTGTTCAAGCTGGTCTACGACGCATCGTCCAAACGTGCCTGGGCCTACGTGCTGCCCAATGCCGAAACCCGTATCGAGCGGCCGATGGACTATGACGCGTTCGTCAAGAGCACCGGGCTCAACTTGCTGGGCAATCTGCCGGTCTCGGGTTCGGTAGGGCGTACCTGACGGCTGATTTGTTACCTGGTTGCGCCTCATTAATGAGATGACGAGCAGGCTGACCTGCGACGAGTACCGCGAAGAACCTTTTCTGGTTGTGGCTTCACAATCCTTGGTGTTAGCGGCAATACCGGAAAAGGCGGGTGCTCACGCGGGTCAGTGTGCCTTCATCAAAACAGCACAGTCAGCACATCAATTTGCTTGTGGGGCGTCAGAAAAATGTCCAGAAATGTTCTCCCCGTTTTTCACCTCAGGCCGGCGATTGTAGTCGAGCTTGCAGCAGGCCCTTAACTGTTCGCATTACGACGGCGTTGGCTTCTTCCATGTATCCGACCTGCTTGAGCGCCTCTTCCAGTTCCCCACGATCATGTGCTTCCAGTGCGGCCTGACCGCTGCTATGCACCTGTCGATGAGAAACCTCCATGCGCCGGAAGCCGACGTCGCGTTGCTGTCCCTGATTCTGTTCGCCGTAGTACCACTGACCGAACAGGCATTGGGTTTCATCCGGCAACGTCAGTGGCGCGTGGGGTTTTGGATTGAGCAAGCGGTCGTAAACCGTGACTTTTAGCGTCAGCTCTTGCAGGTTAGCCAGTTCTATGTCGGACAATAAGTGCGACTGATCAATCTCTCGCTGCATCTGTTGCGCTTGTCCATACATACCGGTCATGGTTTCAGCGGTCTTCTCAATGACTGCACTGAAATCATTAGAAACTTTGCTCTGCTGCGAAATGGCCTGTTTCGCCCGGCCAATTTCCTCCTGAATCGCCGAGGTTTCCTTGACGATTTCACGGGTGGCTTCAGCCGTTTTTTCCGCCAGCAAGCGCACCTCACCGGCCACCACCGCGAAGCCACGGCCGGTATCCCCCGCGCGGGCTGCCTCAATGGCGGCATTGAGTGCCAGCAGGTTTGTCTTGCGCGCAATGTCACTTATGAGGTCAACGATTCGATCGATCTCGCTGGCACGACCGACCAGATGAGTTATTACCCCTTCGAGCGCTTGGAGGCCGGCGGCCATGACCCGAGACTGGTCCTGCAAATGATCGACTTGCTCGCGGTTATCGATGGCCGCGCTGGCTACCGCTTCGGCACGCTTGTAATTGAGTTTGAGGCGCTGGTTGAGCATCGAGAACGACTCGCTGACCGGCTCCAGCGAGTTGCCACAAGTTAACAAGTGCTGTGCCAGGCCACGAAAAAAATCACGGTCGCGCAGTTCATTCGCACGGATCGCAAGTAGTCCTTCATCGACCATCGCTGGCACCGGCTCAGTTATGGGCGCGACGCTGTCTGCAAGCGCTTTTTTGCGCCAAATGAAATTCATTCCAAATCCCCCAACGACCGCGCGTCAAAAAGCAGAACCATACAAATGAACCCGATTGGATCAAAAGACCAATAGTGCGAAATGCTGGGAGACCACACGGTAGTGGCCTTTTTCCACATTGCCGTTGCCCTATACTTTTTCCGTTTCACCAGAAGCCATAAGTAAAAAGGCTGACTTCGCTTGCCTCAAACCGTGTCGATTTCTTGATAAGGAAGATTTTATGAGCAATATCGAACTTGTACCTGGTGGTAGCTTGATTGTTCCTACCGCGGAAGCGGGTCGTCAGTTAGCCGTGAAAATGGCTCGATTGACGATTAAGACCACCCAGCCTGATGACGCCGTTCGCTCGAGACTGCGGCCGGTCTATGCCGAAGATCCGGCAATGCTGCTGCAGGTGGCACAGATCGTCGCCACCGAATTTGCAGTGATCGCCGCTGCAAACAACTATTGGCGCGAAGTGCATTGATCTTTCCTCGAATGCGATTTTTGAAGTGTGTGAGGCTCCTTTGAGCCTTACGAAAAATATCTAACCAAGTCAGGGCAAGCCTTCCATTTGGGATGTTGTAGAGCCATCCATCAGTAGCAGTGGGCGACTGACCAACTAGTAGGGAGGTCAGTCGCCCATTTTTATCAAAGCGGTGCGCGGCCAATTGACGCCCCGCCGTCGACGAACAAGGTTTGCCCGGTGATAAAGCTGGCCTCTTCCGATAACAGAAAGGCAATACTCGCGGCCAGTTCATCCGGTTTCCCCAGTCGGTTCATGGGTACCATCGCCAGAAAACGCTTTTCTGCCTCGCTACCGGCAGCGGTGTTCTCGCGAAACATTTCGGTCTCCACAGGACCGGGGGCAATCGCGTTGACCGTAATGCCGGTACGTGCAAGCTCCAGGGCCCACGTGCGGGTGAAGCTTATCATCGCGCTTTTCGCCGCCGCGTAGGTGCTGCGTTCGGCGACCCCGAGCACAACGAGACTAGACAGATTGACCACTCGCCCCCAACCGCGGGCACGCATACCTGGGAGCGCCGCCTGTACGGTCTGAACCGCAGGCCGCAAGTTCAGGGCCAATGCATCTTCGAGATCGTCCAGATCAATCTCGCCCAACTTTCCAAGACGAATGAAGCCAACATTATTGACCACGCCGTCGAATGCAAAGCGTTGAGTCAGTTCCGTCAAGACTTGATCGGTGGCATGGCGATCGCTGAGGTCGACCGAAATCAGAGTGCCTGGAAAGCTCGGATCATCGGCTCGACGGGCTAGACCGACCACGTGATGGCCCGCAGCGGCCAAGCGCTCGGAGAGAGCACGTCCTATGCCTTTGCTGGCGCCGGTGATGAGAAAAGTACGTTGTTGCATGGTAAGCCTCCTTAAGGGGCATAGTGGGAAAAGTCAGTCGAAAGTCGCAGGGCGCAGGAACGCTTGCATCGCAAGCCATAACGCTTCGCTCAACAGGGCTAAAACAATCGCGGCACCGCCGATACAGAACAGCAGCACATGGTTTCCATGGGTGTTGGCGAACAAAAAGGAATAGGCGTAGCCGGCGAGCGCCTGGAACAGCGCAAAGATGATGGTGGCCCGGCTCCAGGCGGCACCTTGTGCGACGGGATCGCCGGTCAGTTGCTGCTGCACCCGACCAAACGTGATCGGCACGATGCCCGGTGGAAAACTGCCAATGACCAAAATCGCCAGAAGCAAGAACATCGTTTGGCTGGAAAGCACTAGAACCATGATGGCGAGCAGTTGGCCCATCAACGCCGTTCGATTGCTTGCGGCCAGCCCGATACGATCAGCCAATGCACCATAAGCAACAGGACCGACGATGGCGCCGAGGCCGTAGACCACCCAAAATGTAGCGGCGGCGTGAGTGCCCCATCCGATCCCCCGAGCAATGTAATCAACCAGGAAAATCATCGTTGGAACCAGCGCCACAGCCATCAGGGCGTACTGCACATAAACCAGTCCCAACTCCGACGTACGAGGATTCTTATCTGAAGTGATTGGGGCATCCGTCAAAGTGATTGAAGGCCAGCCTGACCAACTGAGAGCGGTCAGCAGCAAGGCAATCATGCCTAAGCCCATCCAGGTCTGACGTAGGCCCAACCCCAGCAACAGCGGTACCAAAGTACCCGAAGCGGCAATACCCAATCCCAGCCCCAGGAAGATCGCACCGCTGGCCAGTCCTTTACGTGCTCCGGACAAATACGGCAGTACGGCGCCAGCGGCCAACACCATGATCACCCCTCCGGCCAAACCGGATACAAAGCGCCATGCGAAAAACCAAACGATCGACAACGGGATTGCACAAGCGAAAAAAGAAGCCGCGACCAGCAACATCATCCATCGGAGGTTGCGCTTTGCTGAAAGCAAGCGAGCCAGTGGGCGACCGCAGAATGCACCGACCAGATAGCCGACCAGATTCGCCGCCCCGAGACAAAACACCTCATTGGCGCCGAACCAATGCGCGTCTATCAGCGCCGGAACTAACGGGGTATAGGCAAAACGCGCGAGGCCAATGCCTACAAGACTGGCGCACAGTCCAGCGAGAACAGCGTGCAACGGGTGGGGTTGAGTACGGCGCATTGGACGCTCCAGTTTCACGCACAGGAAGCAATAGGTTGAGATCTGTGATTCATGTTTGACAGTCATGTCATGTTTGACAGTGTTGACATGTTTGACAGGAGTGTCAAGATCCTTCCATGCGAGTTCACACGGGAGATTCACCATGGTTGGAATACGTCAGTTCAACGAAGATCAAACCCTCGACCTGGCCATGGAGTTGTTCTGGCGACAGGGATTCGGAGCGACATCAATGCCTCAGCTGTCAGAAGCTACAGGCGTGTTGCGGGGTTCGCTGTACAACGCCTACGGCGACAAGCAGGCGCTGTTCCTCGAAGTATTTGCTCGCTATCAGGCGCGATTTCTGGCGTCCGCGCGCCAAGCGCTGGAGGAACCGAACCTGGAACGAGCACTAAAGGATTTTTTCGCCTATACCATTGCCTCCATGACGCAAGGCAATCCCTCTAGAGGCTGTCTGACAACCAAGACGGCTATTGACGAAACGGCTAATAGCGAGCCAATTCGCCAAGCGTTACGCGATTTGCTTGATGGCTTAGAGGCCTTGCTGATGGAGCGTTTCGCAATGGATCAGGCCTCCGAGTGCCTAGCCTTGGAGCCAACGGCAGCGGCACGCCTGGTCATCACCCTGACGCGGGGCATCGTGGTAATCGAACGACTCTACCAAGACGCAGAGCGGCTGAAAGAAATCGCCAATTCGTTAGTCGAGGTTCTGTTGCATCCTCAAAATAACTTCACAAATACAGCCAACCAATCGTGAGAGGTATCCCATCGATTGCGTCCTGCAATTGACCAACAGTGCAGTTAACGGTGTCTATAACCGATCCACACCTCCCTCACGTTTCCGTGCTGCAGATCCACGTTTCTACGAGTTATTGGAGGCATTCAGACGGATTCAGCGCTCCGAGTCGCTGGGGGGACATCAATTAACGAAGGTAACCATCGCGAAAATCAAAGCCAACGAACATTCCGCCTACTAGTGACGGCAAAGGAGTAATGAACATGTGGTATTTCGCCTGGATGCTTGGGGTCGGTTTTGCATTGCTACTGGCGATATTGAATGCGATGTGGGGCGAGAACGAAGCTGGCCGAGCGTTGAACGACAATGACGAGACACTGTCAAGATGCCGTGTGTCGCTAACCCTCAACCAACCTCACACATTCATCTGCTGAGTTTGGTTATCGCTTTAGCGATCATGCTCGCTTGTACGCTCTATCCCCCAATGATGGCTGCCTCTAATGGAAAGCCTGACCATGCTCTGGCTACGGCATTGTTCACAGCCATGTAGCCTTTGTGAGAGGTGCGGGTTTTGTTCCGCAGATGCTCATCTGGCGTTGGCTTTTCCAGGCTGGACCTGTTTTTTCGCTTGCAGTTGCTGGTTGGTTAAAGTTTCTACATTGAGGATTGACGACAGGAGAAGCAGCACTACCAAGCTATAACTTGATGGCGCTCGCGCAGTCAGTGATAGCTTGGTTTCGTCTGAACTGGCTCATTCAGTACCTTGGCCGAGTATCACTCCGTTCACCTTTTGCCCGTAGAGATTGACCCCATCATTCTCATGAAATTTTAATCGGGTCTGCTCGACAGAGCCGGCAATCATCCTTGGGTCTTTTGGTCGTTCGTGGCTGTTCATATAGGCTGCAACGTGCCACGCCTCATCGGAGGAGAGTGTTCCACCCTTACCTAATGGCATATTCGATTTTATGAAGCCGGCAGCGGTATTGATTCGATGCATTCCCGCCCCCCAGTTGAATGAATCTTTACCCCAAAGTGGTGGAAACACATAGTCGCTTCCTGCTCTCTGGCCTTCACCTTCAGCTCCGTGGCATACAGAACACTGCTTGGCGTAGATAGCCTTTCCCTTGGCGAGATCGAAGCCTCCGGCTGGTTCAGGAATCTCGGGATAAGAACGTCCGGGCAGTTGTTGTCCTGTAGGGGCACCCGTTGCGAGCCAGTATGAGTATGCGGTAAGAGCAGCGATGACTTGACTGTCCGCTGGAGGCGGTTTTCCGTTCATGCTGAACTGAAAACACCCTTGCAAGCGCTCAGCGTAGGTATTGACCTTGTCGTTCTTTTTTCGATAGGCCGGGTACATTGTGTAAGCCCCCCAAAGAGGCGCAGAGTCAGCTTTTCTTCCCTGTTCTAAATGGCAGTTGGTGCAATTTAATCCGTTTCCTACGAACTCGGATGCATTGGCTTTCGTATCTACAAAGATTGCGTGGCCTTGCTGGACTAATCGACCAAAAGCATTGTCAGGTAGTGTCTCCTCCGCGGGAGGGGAAAATCTGGGAGCCTTATTCTGAGTTGGATTAGGGCTTTTGGGTGGCGCGGTTGGTTCTACAATTTCAGTAGCACAAGCCATTGATATGATGTTGAAAGTAATAAGTGCAGCGATGATGGGTTTCATGGCCAGGCCTCTATTTACTGAGATCAGCAAAATATTGGGAAACAGCCTCGACCTCGGTATCGGTGAGTGAGCGCGCAATGTGACCCATGAGATCGTCTTGATCATTTTTTCGAGTTTGCTGCCGCCAGGTATTCAGTTGTGATTTGAGGTACTGAGCCGACTGGCCGGAGAGCGGCGGAAAGGTGGCACCGACACCGATGCCACTTGGACCATGACAAGCTACGCACTCGGGAATATTTCGATCCCATGCGCCTCTCAAGGCCAGGATTTCTCCGGGGCCTTTTGCTGCGTGCGCGCGAGTCACTGGTTTTACCGCTGGACTCGGCATCTTGGCGAGCATCACTGCGAGGGCTTTTGAGTCGTCTTCGCTCAATGCCTGAGCGATTGGCTGCATGATTGGATTGCCTCTAGTGCCTGAGCGGAAATCAGAGATTTGCTTCGTCAGGTAATCAGCAGGCAGGCCTGCAAGTCTTGGAAAACCTGCCGCAGGCATACCTAGACCGTCTGCACCATGACAGGTTGAACAGGCTATGACCCCTGGATTAGGCCCTCCTTGGGAGAATATTTGTTGTGGGTCCACTGCAAAAGCGGGTTCCGTAAATGCACCGGATAAAATACAAACTAATGCCCATCGCGAGATTTTCATCGACTAACCTCATTGTTATTTTCATAACAGGCGTTTTGAGTAATTAGGTTAGTCGTAACATAGGAGGATCTTGTAACTTCTTTTGGGCAGTAATGTATCGACGCCAACGCCGAATTGACCTACGTGCTAACTCAAGACTGACCCATCTCCAAACCTTACAAATTCACTAAACGCAATGGTTCGCGAGGAACAGACTGGATCAGTGACATTTCGGCAACCGGGTCCATTCGGCATAGGCGTTAACGGGCAATTTGGGAGGTTCGACTTTTTAAAAAAGTGGCCAGAAATAGCCATTCTTTGGCATCTATTACAAGAGCAAGCAACACAGCAAACATGTCCCCGCAGTCCTGCACCTGGTTGATATGGCTGAAACCTTGGGCATTTGCAGATATCACCGCATATGCTCGTATGCGCCAAAGACAAGGTAGATGCCCAAGCAACACACGAAGAGGCCGAACAACAAGCGCAAGTGTGGCCCGCTGATATGACTCGCCAGGCGAGCGCCAAACCATGCGCCCAGAAACATGGTAATGGCGATGATGATAGCCGCCGGCACATTCACGTTGCCGTTGCGGTAGTACTCGAACGCAGCGGCGAAACCAATGGGCGGCAGCAATACGGCAAGAGATGTCCCTGTCGCCATGTGCTGGGTAAACCCGGCGCAGTAGATGAGTGCTGGCACGACGATCAGCCCGCCGCCCACACCGAATATCCCGGCCGCGATGCCGCTGGCGGTTCCGATCAATACAAACAGCAACCATGCAGACATTGGCATCTCCTCAAAGGGAACACTGGTTTACTGGTGTGACGATACCATTCGGCCGCGAACCTGACTGACTGGACGTAATAGAGTTGTTTCGTGCTGGGCAGCCAGCCCTCGCTGGCTGCAAGTGTTTCTAATAGGGTAGGCCTTCCTCAATGGGTAGCGCCAAGTCTCGGGACCATTCGTTCCAGGAGCCGAGGTAGAGTCGAACGTTCCTGATTCCGGCTTCTTCCAATGCCACAACGGTATTGGCAGCACGTAGGCCTTTGAAGCAAAAACAACCACAGGTGTATCGGGGGCGATTCCTAGCGTAGCGCACTCCGCGAGAATCTCGCTGACGATTTGAACATCAGCCCCTGAGCGGTCGGCTTCATCATCCGGAACCACTCCAGCCAGACAGAGCCAGGAATGTGGCCCTTACGCGGGCAGATATCTTTTCCAAGGGCGATGAGCTTTCGCCGATCCATTCATCAACCCAGTACGTCGAGTTTCACTAAGTTGGGGTAGCAACTATCCGTTTCATTTCGCCCAGGTCGACGAAGAGGCTGCGTTCTCCATTGGCAGAAGGAAACGTGGCAGGGACAGGCGCGGAAGTTTCACTGGTACTGGGAAGTCCTGCGTTGCGCCAAGGGCTGTAGCCGCCATGCAGAATCTTGATTTTGTCGCGAGGGTATCCGAGATAGCGGAGTAGCACATAACCCTGCAGGACTGTCCAAATCCAGTGGTCATGGATTGCTCAAATACAAGCGCCTCCCTGCCAGACAAGCCTGCCTTCGCAAACGCCTGGGCGAATACTTCATGCAACTTAGCCAGGCCCTCAAGTCTGATGTCAGAAAGTTCGCCCAGCGAGCCAATGGTGATGTCTATGTCTTTACCGGCCCGCTGTTTGATTCAGGCCATGCCACCGTCGGCGACAACAAGGTGTGGGTACCGACCCGCCTGTTCAAGCTGGTTTATGACGCATCGTCCAAACGTGCCTGGGCTTACGTGCTGCCCAATGCCGAAACCCGTATCGAGCGGCCGATGGACTATGACGCTTTCGTCAAGAGCACCGGGCTCAACTTGCTGGGCAATCTGCCGGTCTCGGGTTCGGTAGGGCGTACGTGACGGCTTGATGGGCTGCCCCCCAAAGGTTGGCTGCAACCTTTGGGGGCTTCATTCAGTTCCGGTGGCCGGGTTGATTGTCATTGGCGTGACTCATGGGTTCTTTGGCCAGTCCCACTCACAACAGCAGTCGATGATGCCGTGCTTCAGATACGCATTGATCGTAAGCGCCAAAAACAACTCCAACATGGCCACACCACATGCACCCGTTACGACAAAGCCTGCACAACGAACTGCACGCGCGCCCGTCACTGTATTTCGATGAGCCGGCCCATGTATTTCATCTGGCCTTCCTCGGCAACGAACAGGCATGCAATGCCTTCCTGCAAAGCTGCGGCCTTGACGCCCTCGACCTGAATGCCGCCCAGGGCATTACCCGGCTGGAAGGCCACGCGCTGAAATGGGAGCGCCATGCCGAGTTCTTCACCCTGACCCTGGTGGTCACTTCCTCCCGCGATGACCTGACCTGGACAACCTTGCCCGAGTTGTTGGCGTGCAAGGTCGAAGCGCATTTGCCGGCGCTGATCAACTCGGTGCAGATCGTGGTGCGGGGTGAAGCCGGGCTGGACCTGTCCCGCTATGGCTTCAAGGACCCTTGCGGTTCCTGCGTGGGCGGTGGCGATGCGGTGGTGTGGAGCGATTTTCGTATCAGCGAGGACGGCGCCAACCACCTGTTGTTCGTCAACCGGCGCCTCAACGCTTACCGCCAGGGCCGAATGATTCGCCGCCTGCTGGAGATCGAGACCTACCGGATGATGGCCTCGTTATCCCTGACCATGGCCAAGACCCTGAGCGCGCAGCTCGATGAGTTTGACAAGACCCTGGTCACGCTCTCGGAACGCAACGCCGATCCCCATGGCAGTAATGCAAAGGCGCTGCTGGCGGATATTTCCAACCTGTCGGCGCAAGTGGTCAGCAGTACCGCGAAGACCCGTCACCGCTTCAGTGCCACACAGGCCTATGCGCAACTGGTGTTCGAGCGTTTGGGTGAGTTGCGCGAAACTCACGTCGGCGACTGCCAGCGTCTTGGTGTGTTTATCGATCGCCGCTTCAAACCCACCGTCAGGTACTGCACCGCCACTGAACAGCGCCTGGAGCACTTGGCCGAAAGCGTGGCCAACCTGGGTGATCTGCTTCAGGCACGGGTCCAGGTCGAAATGGAAGAACAGAATTCGGAAATTCTCAAAAGCCTCAACGCCCGCGCCGATGCGCAGATCAAGATCCAGCGCGCCGTGGAAGGCCTGTCGATCATCGCCATTACCTACTACTTGCTGAATCTGCTCAAGTTGGGCTACTCGGGGCTGCACCTGCTCGGTGTCGCCGTGGCGCCGCGCGAGGCCATGCTGGCCATGACGCCGTTGGCAATCGGCATCCTTGCGTTGATCGTGCTTCGCATCAGGAAAGTTAAAGGGCATTGAGGCGATCAGGCCCGCTGCAGCGGTTACCGGTGCACCTGCGGGAGAGGGCAGCTCGTTGACTTGGTCGGGGGCTTTGCGTGAAGGTGGGCGACGGTCGGCAGGCATCCCCTCAGGGTGTGCCTGGCGCATAGGGATCAACCGCTAAACGACCGCTCTCAAGTCTGGAGGCGCTGGGCATTCTTGTCCGCTTTCGGCCTGGGGCACAGAAGAAGGGCTTGAGGAAATCATTCACCGTTCGCGAGCTGAAAAGTATGGACACTGAGGCATTGCTGGCATTTGAAATGCGCAACCGTGCCTGGTTCGAATCTCAAATTGATGCGCGTGACCCTTCGTTTTATTCATTGCAAGGCGTCGCCGAGCACATCGAGAGCTATTTGTCCGACTTTGCTATGGGCGCCTGGCACCCGTTTGTGATCGAGGATTCCAGCGAATGCATCGTGGGCCGGGCCAATTTGAAATGCATCGACTTGTCGCAGCGTTCTGCGCAGGTAGGCTACCGGATCGATCAGCAGGCCTGCGGAAAGGGGCTGGCGACCCTGGCGCTGAGGCATCTGATCGAGCAGGCAAAGGTGCGCTGGGATCTCAACCAGTTGATTGCTTATGTGTACGAAGAGAACCTGGGCTCCCGAAAAGTCCTGGATCGCTGCGGGTTCTTGCCTGATCAATCAGGGCCTGACGACCAGGCCGGGGACGAATGCCGATTCGTTCTTTCGATTTAACTGGCTCAAAGAAATGACCCAAAGCAGACCGACACATCGGTCATGGCGCCCCTTGACCGGGGCGTTTGCATGTCATGGCGGCCATTTGAATTCAGGCGCAAAGCGATTAATATACGATCCATATGCATTTCATATAGTGAATATCATGGGTATCGTAAAAATTTCAGAAGACATGCACGAAAACCTGCGCGTCGCCAGCGATGCGCTGAGTCGCTCGATCAATGCTCAAGCTGAGCACTGGATGCGCATCGGAATGCTCTCGGAGTTACATCCAAATCTTGACCACAGCGAAATCTCGCGCCTGCTGATTCGTGCCGAACTGGCCGGCGGCCTGGATGTAAAACAACTCTGTGCGCTGGCGGATGTCTCGCAAGGCTCGCCATCCCTTGCAACCTGCGGAGCCAAGCCATGAAGGCGAACGTCAAGATCAACACGCCCGCCGACATCGCCAAGTCACGCGCTGCAGGCGCGCTGGCCGCCGAGGTACTGGCCATGATTACCCCCCATGTGAAAGCGGGAGTGACCACCGACGAACTCGATCGGATCTGCCACGACTACATCGTCAACGTGCAACAAGCCATACCGGGCAATGTCGGCTATCACGGCTTCCCGAAAACCGTGTGCGCCTCCGTCAACGAAGTGGTTTGCCACGGCATCCCTTCGAACAAGCCGTTGAAGGATGGCGACATCGTCAATATCGACATCGCGGTCATCAAGGACGGTTGGTATGGCGACACCAGCCGCATGTACTTCGTCGGCGAGCCCAGCGCGCAGGCTCGACGGTTGGTCAAGACCACCTATGAAGCCATGTGCGCCGGCATTCGAGTCGTGCGCCCCGGGGCGACGCTGGGCGATATCGGGCATGCGATTCAGGCGGTCGCGGAAAGGGATGGTTTCAGTGTCGTTCGCGAATACTGCGGGCACGGTATCGGCAAGGTCTACCACGATGAACCGCAAGTCCTGCATTACGGCTATCCGGGCCAGGGGCTGAAGTTGAAGGCCGGGATGATTTTCACCATCGAGCCAATGCTGAACGCCGGAAAGCGCCATGTGAAAACCCTGGCGGATGGCTGGACAGTGATCACCAAGGATTACTCGCTATCGGCCCAGTGGGAGCACATGGTGGCGGTCACCGACGATGGCTTCCAGGTGTTGTCGGCCTGGCCCGATCACAGCGATGAATACCCGGCCATCGGTATCTAGCCCATCCAGTCAATGGAAGACAGCAGCTGTCTTCCATTGGATCTTGGCTGTGAGCGCAATGCTTACAGACCGTGCTGCCCATCAGGCGGCACGATCGCGCCGCCTTTCATCACCACTCTCCGCCTGACCAAATCGAACGATGTATTGGCCAAAACGGCACTCATAAAAAATCCAACCCATTGATAATCAATACAAATTTTTACAAATAAGCTCAACTTATATTTGAAATACAACAAATCGATTTTGATTATTTGTTGGAAGTTGTTTTCATCGGCCCATGAATCATTCCCTTACAAAAACAACGCAGGAGAAGATCATGACCAAAGCCGAATTTCCCTCCCAACATCAACCATTGGCCGTTCCGGCATTGGGTGAACCCTACCTGCTGACACCAGGCCCCCTGACCACTTCAAAGGCCACCAAAGAAGCCATGCTCCGGGATTGGGGCTCATGGGATGGCGCCTTCAATACGCTCACTGCACAAGTTCGCAAGCAACTGCTGAGCATGGCTGGCGTCGAGGACGACAGTTTCGCCTGCGTGCCTCTACAGGGCAGCGGCAGCTATTCGGTGGAAGCCGCCCTGGCGAGCGCCATTCCCCGTGACGGTAAAGCCCTGGTGTTGATGAATGGTGCTTACGGCCAACGGGCGACCAAGACGCTTGAGTACCTGGGGCGCGACTACATCACCCTGGACAAGGGCGATTATCTGCCGCCGCAGCCAGAAGAAGTGGATGCGCTGCTCAACGCCAACCCCGACGTGACCAACGTGTTCATCGTCCATTGCGAAACCAGCTCGGGCATCCTCAATCCCCTGCGTGAAATCGCAGAAGTGGTCGAAACCCACGGCAAGAGCCTGATCATTGATGCGATGAGTTCGTTTGGCGCAGTCCCCCTGAGCGTCGACGACATTCGCTTTGACGTGCTGGTGTCCTCGGCGAACAAGTGCATCGAGGGTATTCCCGGTTTCGGCTTCGTGATCATCCGCCGCGCTGTGCTGGAGGCCGCCAAAGGCCGCGCCAATTCGCTGAGCCTCGATCTCTACGAGCAGTGGGTCTACATGGAGCGTACCGGTCAATGGCGCTTCACCCCACCGACCCACAGTGTCGTTGCCTTTCACAAAGCCCTGGAGCAACACCAGGCTGAAGGTGGCGTGCAGGGTCGTCTCGCACGCTACACCCGCAACCGCGACGTGCTGGTCGCCGGGATGCGCAAGCTGGGCTTCAAGACGTTGCTGGAAGATCGCTGGCTGTCGCCGATCATCACCACCTTCTTCAGCCCGGAGCATGTCAACTTTGAATTCAAGCGCTTCTACGAAGAATTGAAAGCGCGTCAATTCATCATCTACCCAGGCAAGTTGACCGTGGCTGACAGTTTCCGCATCGGCTGCATCGGTCAGATCGATGAACACATCGTCCACCAGCTCCTGCGCGCCATCGCTGACAGCCTTCTTGCGATGGGTGTGGAACTGGAAGCGGCTTAACCCACTTCCCCCTTTCGGGTCGCCGCCACTCTGGGTGTGTCGGGGCGGGTGTTGGGATCGCACCTTCTTTACGGCGACCTCTTTTTTCCATGGATCTGGTCATTCACAGCCGGCAGTGCCGAGCAGGAGCCAGCGATATCGCCTACCCATAATCTGACGTCTGAAGCCAGAAGCCACCAACCCTGAACCTCGCCTGCTGCCATTCAAGCAGTTCGCCGGGACGGGTTGCGGCACCCAAAACAAAAACAAAAACAACTTTTTGCGCTGTACGGCAACCCATACGGGATCAGAAGACCATGAACAACATCACAGGCGCTTCAGCGAGCGGCTGGAAATCAATCCAGCGCTGGCGTGTACAGATTTTCCTCATTACCTGGGTGGCCTACGCCGCCTTCTACTTCACGCGTAAAGCCTTTTCCGTCGCCAAGCTCGGCATCGGCGAAGACCCGACTTTCATGCTGGAAAAGGCCACCATGGCCAACCTCGATGCGCTGTACCTAGCGGCCTATGCCGTGGGGCAGTTCCTCTGGGGCAACTTCTCCGACCGCTTCGGTCCACGTGTCGTCGTCTGCGGCGGCCTGGTGATATCGGCCCTGGCGGCCCTGGTCATGGGGACCTACGCCACCATCCCGATCTTCGTCACCTGCACCCTGATCCAGGGTCTTGCCCAGTCCACCGGATGGTCAGGCCTTTGCAAGAATATCGGCAGCTTCTTCACCACCACTGAACGTGGTCGCGTGCTGGGCTACTGGTCGACTTGCTACGCATTCGGTGGCCTGGTCGCAACGCCCTTTGCAGGCTGGTGGGCCTATTCATACTCCCACGACTGGCGTATGGCGTTCATCAGCAGCGCTGCCGTGGTCATGGTCGTGGCCGTGCTGTTCTTCCTGCTGCAACGCAACACGCCACAAGACGTCGGTTTGCCGCCCGTTGAAATCGTGCCTGACAGCGGTGCCGACGTGCCCCGTGAAAGCCTTCTGGCAGGGCTTCGCAGTGCAGTGAAGAACCGCACCGTGCTGGTGCTGGGCGTTGCCTACTTCCTGCTTAAACCCGCGCGCTACGCCATCCTGCTCTGGGGACCGGTGATTATCTACGATCGCATGCCAGCGATCGGCAAAGTGGCCTCCGCCATCGTGCCAACAGCCTTTGAGTTGGCCGGTCTGGTCGGTCCAATCCTCATTGGTTATGCCTCGGACAAACTGTTCGGTGCCCGTCGCATGCCTGCCTGTGTCATCAGTCTCGCGCTGCTCACGGTGTGCCTGGCGCTGTTCGTGCCTTCGATGCAAAGCGGCAGCCTGTACATGGTGGTCGGCCTGCTGTTCATGATGGGCATGACGCTTTATGGGCCCGACTCGATGATCAGCGGCTCGGCGGCGATCGATTTCGGCAGCAAGGACGGCGCGGCTTCCGCGGCCGGCTTCGTCAACGGCTGTGGCTCGGTGGGCGCCATTCTCGGCGGTCTGCTGCCGGGTTATTTCGACACCATCACGGTGTTCCTGGTGTTCACCGGCGCGGCGCTGGTGGCCAGCGTGATGCTGATTCCGTTCTGGAACAGTCGCCCGAAAACCCTGGAAGTCCTGGACAGCTTTCAATCGGTCGGGCAACCGGCGGTCGTCGGCGCCAAGGCCTGATTCCAGCGCCTCATTTTCAATGTTCCACCTACTGGAGACATCGCCATGAACTACAAGAAACCTACCAAGCTGCAAGCCGTCGTACTCGACTGGGCCGGTACCGTCGTTGACTTCGGCTCCTTCGCACCCACCCAGATTTTCGTTGAAGCCTTTGCCGAGTTCGGCGTGAAGGTTTCCCTGGAAGAAGCGCGGGGCCCGATGGGCATGGGCAAGTGGGATCACATCCGCACGCTGTGTAATGAGCCGCAGATTGCCGAGCGTTTCCATACCGCCTTCGGCCGCCTGCCGACCGACGATGACGTGACGGCCCTGTACGAGCGATTCATGCCGCTGCAAATCGAGAAGATCGCCTTGCACTCGGCGCTGATTCCGGGTGCGCTGGAAGCCATCGAGATCTTGCGCCACGAGGGACTGAAGATCGGTTCCTGCTCGGGTTATCCGGCCGTGGTGATGGAAAAGGTCGTGGAGCTGGCCCGGGAAAATGGCTACGTGACCGATCACGTCGTGGCCACCGATGAAGTGCCTAACGGGCGCCCGCATCCCGCCCAGGCACTGGCCAACGTCATCGCCCTGGGCATTGATGACGTCGCGGCCTGCGTCAAGGTCGATGACACCTGGCCGGGCATCCTCGAAGGCCGCAGCGCAGGGATGTGGACGGTCGCGTTGACCTGCTCCGGCAATGCCCTGGGACTGACCTACGACGAGTTCGTGGCGTTGCCTTCGGACAAGCTGGCCATCGAGCGCGCACGCATCATCGCGATGTTCGAAGGCTCACGCCCGCATTACTTCATCGACACCATCACCGACCTTCCCTGGGTGGTTGAAGACATCAACGCGCGCCTGGCGCGTGGCGAGTCGCCACAAACGTTCTGATCGCACCTGACTGTGACCGGTCGCCGCCACGCGGCCGGTTATAGCGGCGCAAACGAGCAGCCAACTGATAACAACAAGTGAGACCCATCATGATATACGCCCAACCTGGCACCCCCGGTGCTGTCGTGTCGTTCAAGCCTCGTTACGGTAACTTCATCGGCGGCGAGTTCGTCGCGCCGGTCAATGGTCAGTACTTCACCACGACCTCGCCGGTCAACGGCCAGGTCATCGCCGAATTCCCGCGTTCCTCAGCCGAGGATATCGACAAGGCGCTGGACGCCGCCCATGCCGCTGCAGCCGGGTGGGGCGCCACCTCGGTGCAGGCGCGCTCACTGATCCTGTTGAAAATCGCTGACCGGATCGAACAGAACCTGGAAGCCCTGGCACTCACCGAAACCTGGGACAACGGCAAGGCCATCCGCGAGACCCTCAACGCCGACATCCCCCTGGCCGCCGACCATTTCCGCTACTTCGCCGGTTGCCTGCGCGCCCAGGAAGGCAGCGCTGCCGAAATCGACGGCAACACCGTGGCCTATCACATTCATGAACCGCTGGGCGTGGTCGGTCAGATCATCCCGTGGAACTTCCCGATCCTGATGGCCGCCTGGAAACTCGCCCCGGCCCTGGCCGCCGGCAACTGCGTGGTGCTCAAGCCTGCCGAACAGACTCCGCTGGGCATCACCGTGCTGGTCGAGCTGATTGGCGATCTGCTGCCACCGGGCGTGCTCAACGTGGTGCAAGGTTTTGGTCGCGAAGCCGGTGAAGCCCTGGCCACCAGCAAACGCATCGCCAAGATTGCGTTTACCGGCTCGACCCCGGTCGGCTCGCACATCATGAAATGCGCCGCCGAAAACATCATTCCGTCCACCGTGGAGCTGGGTGGCAAGTCGCCGAACATCTTCTTCGAAGACATCATGCAGGCCGAACCAAGCTTCATCGAAAAGGCCGCCGAAGGCCTGGTCCTGGCGTTCTTCAACCAGGGCGAAGTCTGCACCTGTCCGTCCCGTGCGCTGGTGCAAGAGTCGATCTACGACGAATTCATGCAGGTGGTGATGAAGAAGGTGGCGCAAATCAAACGCGGCGACCCACTGGACACCGACACCATGGTCGGCGCCCAGGCGTCCGAGCAGCAGTTCGACAAGATCCTTTCGTACCTGGAAATCGCCCAGCAGGAAGGTGCGCAAGTCCTCACCGGCGGCGCGGCGGAGAAGCTGGAGGGTGGCCTCGCCAGCGGCTACTACATTCAACCGACCCTGCTCAAAGGCCATAACAAGATGCGGGTGTTCCAGGAAGAAATCTTCGGGCCCGTGGTGGGCGTCACCACCTTCAAGGATGAGGCCGAAGCCCTGGCCATCGCCAACGACACCGAGTTCGGCCTGGGCGCCGGCCTCTGGACCCGCGACATCAATCGCGCCTACCGCATGGGGCGCGGCATCCAGGCCGGTCGCGTGTGGACCAACTGCTACCACCTGTACCCGGCCCATGCCGCGTTCGGTGGTTACAAGAAGTCTGGCGTCGGCCGTGAAACCCACAAGATGATGCTCGACCATTACCAGCAGACGAAAAACCTGCTGGTGAGCTACGACATCAATCCGCTGGGCTTCTTCTAACCCCTCTTGAAATGAGGTGAGTCCTTCGCTGCGATGCAGCGAAGGCATCCGCCAGGGCTGGATGCTCCGGTACTTGCGCTGTTGGCCTTGATTGATCCTTTGGAGTCTGCGATGAAAATCCGTTACAAGGTGAGCCTTGTGGCTGCCGGTGTGCTGTTGGTGACGACAAGCCTTCTATCGCTGGTTCAGGTCAGGCAGATACGTACGATTTTGCGTCACCAGGTCGAGGCGAGCATCTCGGAGTCGAGCAATGCGGTGGCACGTCAGATCGAAAACTGGCTGAACGGCAAACTGCGTCTGATGGATCTGGCGTCCCAGGCGATCGACCGCCAGTACAGTGTGCAAACGACTCAACGAATCATTGATTCGCCCACTCTGAAAGACGAATTCAAGTTGGTGTTCGGTGCCCTGGAGTCTGATGGCAAACCCATCAAGAACACGGCGGCCTGGAATCCAAAACCTGATTATGACGGTCGCATCCGCCCTTGGTACGCGACTGGAAAGGCCAGTAGCCAAGCCGTTTTAACCGAACCCTACAAGGATTCCACCACCGGTGAAATCCTGATCTCGGCTGTCGCGCGGATCAGCGACGCGGGGCAATTGCTCGGGGTGTTTGGCGGTGACATTCGCCTGACTACGGTTGCCGACGCCATCAATACCCTGGATTTCGGTGGGGCCGGTTACGCGTTCCTGCTCAGTAAAAGTGGCAACATCATTTCGCATCCGAACGCGGAACTGAACGGCAAGCCCTTTAGCCAGCTTTTCGCAGGCAACGTCCTGCCCCTCGACAGTCAGCTTCAGGAGGTCAGCAGCGATGGAAAGTCGCTGCTGGTGTCGTTCATTCCGCTGTCCGATCTCAAGGGCATGGATTGGTACATCGGTGTGGTACTGGATCAGGACATCGTCATGGCCGCAGCCCATACCCTGAGTTGGCGCGCCGTGATCGGTACAGGCCTGGGCGTGCTGCTTAGCCTGTTGGTGTTGGGCCTGTTGGTAAGGCGGCTGCTGCGGCCTCTGGATCAACTCAAGGATTCGTTGGCAGACATCAATCGGGGCGAGGGTGACCTGACCCGGCAACTACCCGTGGTTGGTCATGATGAAATTGCGCTGGTCGCCGGGGAGTTCAACCAGTTCCTGCAGAACCTGAAAGCGCTCATCGGCGATGTGAAAAACAGCTCGCGACACGTTCGAGAGAGCACTGCCGCGACGTCCTGCGAAGCCGATCAGGCCGCCAATCGCGTGCAAGTTCAACTGCAGGAACTGGATCAATTGGCCACCGCCATGACCGAGATGGCCTCGACCGCCGAAGATGTCGCGCGTAACGCGCAAACCGCTGCCGAAGCGGCCATCGCGGCTAACGAAGAAACAGCAGGCGGGGTCGCTCTGGTTTCCAGGTCTACGGGGGCCATCAAGCGTCTGGCCGAAGAGATGGACGCCACGGGTCATGCGATCAATGAGCTGTCCACGCTCAGTCAAAGCATTGGCTCCATTGTCGCGGTCATCACCAGCATCGCCGACCAGACCAACCTTCTCGCACTCAATGCGGCCATCGAGGCGGCACGGGCCGGCGAATCGGGACGCGGGTTTGCGGTGGTGGCTGATGAGGTGCGCTCACTGGCCTCGCGAACCCAGCAATCGACCCAGGAAATACGCGAGATGATCGACCAGTTGCAGACGGGCGTAAGGCACGCCCAGGTGCGAATGCAGCAGAGCCGCGACACGGCCAGCAAGACTGCCGGGGATGCCGATGCAGCCAATGACACCCTTGAGCGCATACGTGCGGCCATCTATCGCATCAATGACATGAACCTGCAGATTGCCGCGGCGGCTGAAGAGCAAAGCGTCACGACCGAGGAAATCAATCGCAACACCACGAACATCCGCGATATCAGTATCGAAGTCTCCGGCAATGCGGACAAACAGGTTCGCCAATGCTCAGCGATGGTAGACCACGTCGGCCAGCAAGACGAGCTGCTCAGTCGCTTCCGGATTTGAGTTTTGCCATCGCCCGAATGCTTGGGTTGCAACCCCGCGACAGACCACAAAAACAACTATTCCACCGAGGTAAGAAAGATGAGTGCGGCTTCCCTGTATCCCGTTCGTCCCGAGGTTCTGGCCAACACGCTGACCGACGAGGCGACCTACAAGGCCATGTACCAGCAGTCGGTCGTCAACCCCGACGGCTTCTGGCGCGAGCAAGCCAAGCGCCTCGACTGGATCAAGCCGTTCACCACGGTGAAGCAGACGTCCTTCGACGATCACCATGTCGACATCAAGTGGTTCGCCGACGGCACCCTCAACGTTTCCTACAACTGCCTCGACCGTCATCTGGCCGAGCGCGGTGATCAAGTCGCGATCATCTGGGAAGGCGATGACCCGGCGGAGAGCCGCAACATCACCTACCGCGAACTGCACGAACAAGTCTGCAAATTCGCCAACGCCCTGCGCGGCCAGGACGTGCACCGCGGCGACGTTGTGACGATCTACATGCCGATGATCCCCGAAGCCGTGGTTGCCATGCTGGCCTGCACCCGGATCGGCGCGATTCACTCGGTGGTGTTCGGCGGTTTCTCGCCCGAAGCCCTGGCCGGGCGCATCATCGACTGCAAGTCGAAAGTGGTGATCACCGCCGACGAAGGCATTCGTGCCGGCAAGAAGATCCCGCTCAAGGCCAACGTCGACGACGCGCTGACCAACCCGGAAACCAGCAGCATCCAGAAAGTCATCGTGTGCCAGCGCACCGGCGGCAACATCAAGTGGAACCAGCACCGCGACATCTGGTACGAAGACCTGATGAAAGTGGCGGGCACCGTGTGCGCGCCGAAGGAAATGGGCGCCGAAGAAGCGCTGTTCATCCTCTACACCTCCGGTTCCACCGGCAAGCCCAAGGGCGTGCAGCACACCACCGGCGGCTACCTGTTGTACGCGGCCATGACCCACGAGCGCGTGTTCGACTACCGCCCGGGTGAAGTCTACTGGTGCACCGCCGACGTCGGCTGGGTCACCGGGCACTCCTATATCGTCTACGGCCCGCTGGCCAACGGCGCGACCACGCTGCTGTTCGAAGGCGTGCCGAACTACCCGGACATCACCCGGGTGGCGAAGATCGTCGACAAGCACAAGGTCAACATCCTCTACACCGCCCCGACCGCCATTCGCGCCATGATGGCCTCGGGCACCGCTGCCGTGGAAGGCGCCGACGGCAGCAGCCTGCGCCTGCTCGGTTCGGTCGGCGAGCCGATCAACCCGGAAGCCTGGGACTGGTACTACAAGAATGTCGGTAAGTCCCGCTGCCCGATCGTCGACACCTGGTGGCAGACCGAAACCGGCGGCAACATGATGAGCCCGCTGCCGGGCGCCCACGCCCTCAAGCCGGGTTCGGCGGCCCGTCCGTTCTTCGGCGTGGTGCCGGCGCTGGTGGACAACCTGGGCAACATCAGCGAAGGCGAGGCCGAGGGCAACCTGGTGATTCTCGATTCGTGGCCAGGCCAGGCACGTACGCTGTACGGCGATCACGACCGCTTCGTCGACACCTACTTCAAGACCTTCCGTGGCATGTACTTCACCGGTGACGGCGCCCGTCGCGATGCCGACGGCTACTACTGGATCACCGGTCGCGTGGACGACGTGCTCAACGTCTCCGGCCACCGCATGGGCACCGCCGAGATCGAAAGCGCCATGGTCGCCCACCCGAAAGTCGCCGAGGCGGCGGTGGTTGGTGTGCCGCATGACATCAAGGGGCAGGGGATTTATGTCTACGTCACGATCAATCGCGGCGAAGAGGCGGACGACAAACTGCTTGTTGAACTGAAGAACTGGGTGCGTAAAGAGATCGGTCCGATTGCCTCGCCGGACGTCATCCAATGGGCGCCGGGTCTGCCGAAAACCCGTTCGGGCAAGATCATGCGGCGGATCCTGCGCAAGATTGCGGCGGCCGAATACGAGGGATTGGGGGACATCTCCACCCTGGCCGATCCAAGTGTGGTGCAGCACCTGATCGATACCCACAAAACCATGAACGCTTCATAAACAAAAAAGCCAAGTCGGTTATGAAGCGGCGCCCGGTCAGTGATCGGGCGCCGTTTCCTGGTGCATCGCGCCGTCGGGCGGCGACACACCTGAAATAAACCCACCCGGACCAGTGGCATGTCCTTTAGCCGACACAGGCTGGCTTGTTAGCGTTAGTCGGTAATCCATCAGCGGGTTAGAGTCGCCGATACCTTCCTGGCAAAACCGGATGATCCCGATGACGCGCCCGCGCTTTTTACCCGACAACTTCACCCTGACCCTGGTCGGCGTGGTCCTGCTCGCCAGCTTGCTGCCTGCCAGTGGCCAAGTGGCGGTGGGCTTTGGCTGGTTGACCAATATCGCCATTGCCCTGCTGTTTTTCCTGCATGGCGCCAAATTGTCCCGCGAATCGATCATCGCCGGTGCCGGTCACTGGCGCTTGCATTTGCTGGTGTTCGGCCTGACCTTCGTGCTGTTTCCGCTGCTCGGCCTGGCGCTCAAGCCTGTCCTGTCGCCGTTGATCGGTGACGACCTGTACATGGGCATGCTCTACCTCTGCGCGCTGCCGGCCACGGTGCAGTCGGCGATTGCCTTTACTTCCCTGGCACGCGGCAACATTCCGGCGGCGATTTGCAGCGCGGCGGCGTCCAGCCTGTTCGGGATTTTCCTCACGCCATTGCTGGTGACGCTGCTGTTGAACGTGCACGGCGACGGCGGCTCGACCGTTGATGCGATCGTGAAGATCAGCGTGCAACTGTTGCTGCCGTTCGTTGCCGGGCAGATCGCACGACGCTGGATCGGCGCCTGGGTCGGGCGCAACAAGAGCTGGCTGAAGTTCGTCGATCAGGGCTCGATTCTGCTGGTGGTCTACGGGGCTTTCAGCGAGGCGGTAAACGAAGGCATCTGGCATCAGATTCCGTTGCGGGACCTGGCCGGGTTGGTGGTCGCCTGCTGCGTGGTGCTGGGGCTGGTACTGGCGGCGTCTACCGTGCTGGGCAAGGCCTTTGGCTTCAATCAGGAAGACCGCATCACCATTCTCTTTTGCGGCTCGAAAAAGAGCTTGGCCACCGGGGTGCCGATGGCGCAAGTGCTGTTCGCCGGCAGCACCATTGGTGTGTTGATCCTGCCGCTGATGTTGTTCCATCAGATTCAACTGATGGTGTGTGCGGTCCTGGCGCAGCGCTACGCTAATCGCCAGGAGTCGGTGGCTGAACTGATGGGGCAGGTCGATCCTTGAATGACACGGGCCGGGATTTGAATCCCGGCTCAAACATTCGACGTCGATGCACCCGGGGTTCGCGTGGCACCGCTGCGCACTTCCCTGGCGGTGCAGCCGAAGTGCTGGCGGAAGCTTCGGGTGAATTGCGCCTGATCACTGAATCCCCAACGCATGGCCAGTTCACCGATCGACAGGTGGCAATTGGGGTCGTGCAGGCCTCGGTGGACCGCTTCGAGACGGCGCAGACGAATCCATTCCCCGAGGCTGTAGGGCGTGCTGTTGAAGAGTTTGTGCAAATAGCGCACGGACAGTCCGCAAGCATCCGCGATGACTTGTGGCGCCAGGTCCGGGTTGCCCAGCTGCTTCTCGACGTATTGCTCGATGCGTTGCAAATGCATGGCCGCCAGGTTCGAACTTTCACTGTTGAGCACTCGCTCATCGTCGCGCAAGGCCATTAGCAAGGTTGAAAGTGCCTGCTCCAGCAGCATGTGGCGGGCGGGTTCGTCGCATTCGTCGAAGCGGGCGGCGCACATCGCCAGTTGATCGACGAAGATTCGCCCGAGTGCGCGCTTGGCATCGAAGCAGAAGCGGGTGTAGCGCTCGGCCCCGCGCAGTTGCCCATGCAAGGCGCGCTCGGGGAGCTTGAACACCCAGAGGTCGTTGTCGCTGGCGTAATGAAAGCGGTAGGGCGCATCGCCCCGTTCGAAGATAAACCCCCCGGGCTGGCAATGCAGGGCGCGGCCGTCCTGTTCGAAATGCACTTCGCTGCGACGCGGTACGGTGACCAGGTAGCAGGCTTCGCGATCTTCACTGACCTGGGCTTTGCTGCGTGAATAGCCCAGCTGACTGGAGCGCAAGCGTGACAGGGTCAGCGGGGTGCTGCCGGTTTCCCAGATCTGCAGGCTGCCACTGAAGGCGCTGCTGGGGGCGAACTCCAGGGATAAAGGGAAATAAGCGTTGCCGATGGCCTGGGACCAGAGCGGCTGGCGTTGACTGTCGGGCCAGGAACGGGTGGAAAGTTTGTACGCCATGGCGGCCCTCGTATCTTTTTATTATGAGGACGGTGCCGAGGTAACGAACCCTCGGCACCGCTGGTTTGCCATCATTTGCCAATGCTTACGGGCGGTCAATCACCAGGTGTCAGCCGGTAGGTGGCCGAGGGTGCCAGCGTCGCCTGCCAGCCCGGGGGGACGACGATGTTGGTGGTCGTCTCCTCGATCACACAAGGGCCTTGCACGGTTTGCCCCGATTGCAGGCGATCGCCGTTGTACACCGGGGTTTCCTGCCAGCTCGACTGGGCGCTGAACAGCATCGGGCGGTAGCCGCTCGCCTGGGGCGCGACGTTTTCGCCGGGCAGCGGCAACTCCGGCATCGGTGGGCGTTGCAGGCGCGCAATCACCGAGCATTCGAGGTTGACCAGCTCGGCGGGACTTTCAGGCTCACTGTAGGAAAACAGCGCTTTGTGCCGCGTATGAAACGCTTCCCGTAAGGCCACCAGACTCGACGGATCCAGCTGATCGCAGGTCAGCTCGACGCTGCATTCGTGAATCTGGCCGAGGTAGCGGATCTCCAGGTTATACAGGCACTCCACGTTGTCGTCGGCGCCGAAACCATCGTCTCGCAGGTCGGTCATGCCGCGCTCGCGCAGGTCGCGCAGCGTCTGATTGAGTAACGGCAGGTCAACCAGATCGTCGTCCAGGCGCATCGGCAGGGTGGCCAACTGGTCGTATCGGATGTCCGAGAGAATCTGACCGTAAGCGCACAGCCCCGAAGCCACTTTCGGAATCAGCACCACCTGGCTGCCGATTTCCTCGGCCAGACGCATGACGTGCATGCCCGCCGCACCGCCGGCGCCAATCAGGGCGAAGTCCCGCGGGTCGTAACCGCGCTCTACCGAGACCCGGCGAATGCCGCTGACCATGTTCAGATTGACCAGAGTGATGATGCCGATGGCCGCACGTTCGACGCTGATGCCCAAATGATCGGCGATTTTGCTGCGGATCGCGTCGATGGCCGCCTTGCGATTGAGGCGGATACTGCCGCCCAACAGCGCGCCGTCGGCCAGGTAGCCCAGGGCGAGGTTGGCGTCGGTCACGGTGGGCTCGGTGCCGCCCTTGCCGTAGCACACCGGTCCGGGGTTGGCACCCGCACTGCGCGGGCCGACCTGGAGCATGCCGAAGTCATCGAGGTAGGCAATCGAGCCGCCACCGGCGCCGAGGGTTTCCACTTGGATCATTGGCACACCGATGCGATAGCGCAGGAAATCGGTGTCCTTGCTGAAGTTGGTGCGCCCGGATTTGCTCAGGGTGATGTCGAACGACGTGCCACCCATGTCCACGGTGATCACGTTATCGATGCCGAATGGCTGCGCGACACACAACCCCGCTTGCGGCGCGGAGGCCGGGCCGGAGTTGATGGCATTCACCGCACGCTCTCGCATCACCACGCCCGGCGCCAGGCCGCCGTTGGACTGGAAGTAGCGCGTCGGTTGTTGCGCGCCAAGCTCTTCGAACAGCGCGTCGATCCGTTCGATGTAGCGGCCCATGACCGGGCTCAGGTAGGCGTTGACCACCGCGGTCGAGGTGCGGGTGTATTCGCGGATCTGCGGGAACACTTCGCTGCCGGTGCAGACGAATACCCCCGGCAATGCCGCGCGCACCATTGCGGCGGTGCGCAATTCATGGTCCGGGTTGCGCACTGACCAGACGAAGGAAATGGCTACCGCTTTCACGTCTTGTTCGCGGAAATACTCGATGGCCTGGCGAATCGCGTCTTCATCCAGCGCGGCGTGTTCGCTGCCATCGCTGAGCATTCGCCCGCCGATGGGCCGGCGCAGGTGGCGCGGCACCAGCATGAACGCCGGCGGGTAGCTGGCGTCGTAGCGATGCCCGTCTTCCTTGTGGCCCAGGCGGATTTCCAGGCTGTCTTCATGGCCGTCGGTGCACAGCAGGCCAACCTTCACTCCGGTCTTTTCGATCAGTGCGTTGAGGGCCACGGTGGTGCCGTTGATGCACAGGTCACAGTCGCCAATGATCTCGGCCGGCGTGCGGCCGATGGCGTCGGCGATCTGCGCCAGGCCGTTGCGGATCGCGATTGTGCCGTCCTGGGGCGTGGAGGGCGCCTTGAACAGCTGCACGTTGCCGCTGCGGTCGGCGAGGATGAAATCGGTGAAGGTGCCGCCGGCGTCGATGCCCAGACGATATTGTTGCTTGCTCATGATGAGGGATTCCAGATTGCTCAAAGGGGCCGGGCTCGATTAGTTCGCCGCACGGCAGGCGCTGGTCGCGGCGTCATCGACCTGGCCGTTGCTGTCGATCACCACGCCGTATTCCAGCCGGGCGCCGTCGCGGGACACCAGGCCGTTGCGCACATCGTTGACCACGCTGGCCACCGGGCGGCGCAGCGGATTGCCGTAGCCACCGCCGCCGGGGTTGACGTTGATCACCCGTTCGCCCGGCTGCGCGGTGAGTTGCGCGTTGTAGATGAAAGACTGTTCCTCACCGTCGGCCTTGCGGTGGATCAGCCGCCCCAATTTCGGTTCGAGCAGGACGTTGTTCGCGCCCGCAGCACCCGACGTCGGCAGTTGCCGGCCCTCGCCAAAGCCCACCACCGTCATCGCATGGTTCAGCGGTTCGATTTCGATGCGCGTGCCCGAGCCACCGCGAAATTCGCCGGCACCGCCGCTGTCGGTCATCAGGCTGTAGCGATGGATGAGGATCGGGTAGGCGTACTCCAGCAACTCGATGTCACCGGACATCAGTGCGCCGAAACAGCACAGCGGACCGCACGCCGGCCAACCGTCCATGGCCTTGTTCGCACCGGCACCGGAGATGATCGAAGCGAGCACCATGGTCACGTACTCGTCGTTGCCATTGCGCGGGTCGTGGCCGGCGATGTTGATCCCGCTGGCGTGGCCCCAGGAGGCGGTCACACGGTCGGGCGCGGCTTGCTCCAGGGCCTGGCGCACCGCATCGGCCAGGGTTTCCATCGGCGTGGTGGTGCTGTTGACGTGGGGCGCCGGTTCCCGGGCGTTGCACAGGGTGCCCGGTGGGCCCAGATCAACGGACACGCAGCGGTACAGCCCTTCGTTGTAGGGCGGTGGCACCTGGGCGAACATCATCAGCCCCAGGTAAACCCCGGACACCGAGTTGCCGGCGTACGAGTTGATGAAGTAGGGCACCTGGGGCGGGCTTTCGATGAGGATGTGCGCCTCGTCGCCGCGAATCTCCACCTGCGCGGTGATCGACAATTCACCCAGCCCATGGCCCGAGTCTTCCAGCACTGCGGTGCCGGTGTAAAAGCCGTCCGGCACATCACGCAGCAGGGCACGCATGTGCCGGTCCGCCATGTCTTTCAACTCGGCGATGCACGCGCGCACCTGCTCCACGCCGTAGCGATCGAGCAGTTCGAGCAAGTGCCGTTCGCCGACGTTGCAGGCGCCGTATTGGGCGTTGAGATCGCCTTCCTGATAGGCACGGGCGCGCATGTTGGTCAGCAGCAGGTTGATCACGTCCTCGCGGCGCTTGCCCCGTGACCACAGTTTCACCGGCGGGATGCGCAAGCCTTCGGCGTAGATTTCCCTGGCGTCGGGGTTGTAGCCGGCGGGCACCGGGCCGCCGATGTCGGTCAGATGACCTTTGCAGACGGCCCAGAACACCAGCTCGCCCTGGTAGAACACCGGTTTGTACATGCAGCAGTCGAGGATGTGGCTGCCCATGTAGGCGGGATCGTTGTGGTAGATCACATCGCCTTCCTCGACCTCGTCACCGAAGAATCCGGCGACGCATTTCATCGCCGGAATCAGCGAACCGAGGTGAATCGGGATGTCCTGGCCTTGCAGGATCATTTCCGGAAGGTGGTCGAACAGTGCGTTCGAATAGTCGTGAGCCAGGTTGAAAACGCTCGAACGACCGGTTTTCTCAAGGGTGATGGTCATTTCGCGCTGCGCGGTTTCCAGCGCGCCTCGCACGACGGCCAGGGTGATCGGATCTACTGTACTCATGGGTCACCAGAAATCTTGTTGTTATCCAGGTGAAGGTCAGGACGAATGTCTAACCCACGACATCAAACTACGCGCTCGAACCGGTGGTCGGCTTGGCGCAAAGTGCACTGGAAATTGATTGCCCGTGCACTGTTGGTTGGTTTGTGTTCGCCTGAAGATGGTTATTAGAGAACGTAGGGATCAGCCACAACTGGCGCGCACGAACCAGCTGCGCCGGGCGTTGTTGAGCAGTAACCAGTAAGTACTGAAGGCACTGATGAAGGTCACGGGGGCCGACCAGGTAGCCAGTGTCGGATGGCCACAATTGAGCAGCGCAATGCCCAGGGCGGCGGCAAGAAACCAGGCCCCGAGACCGCAGGGATTGAAGGCACTGACCCGATCCACCTGGTATTCGATCCGGTCCTGGAACAGCTGGCTGTAGCGTGGCGAGAAAATGTGCGCCAGGGCGATCGCCACCCAGGCCACCACGAAGATGCTCTGGTACGACAGGGCCTGCAGGATGTAGTCGAAAACGTTCAGGCGCATCAGTGTGTAAACCAGAGCCCCGACGGCAATCGTCCAGGCGATGTAAGGCACTTTCGCCAGACCGATGCCGCCAAAGAAGGCCTGCATGTTGGTGGCCGCGAGGTAGAAATTTGCCGAGTTGATGCGCGTCTGGCTGACCCAGACGAAGATCAGGCCCCAAATCCCCATCAGCTCGATGATCGCCATCACCACCGACACCTCGCTCAGGCCACCGGGGGTGGGAATGGTCCCGGTGAGGAAGATCCCGACCAGGCCATTGATCAAAAAGGTAAAGGTGTAGAAGGGCAGGCCGAAGTTGAAGCGGCCATGGTAGGTGGCGTCTTCCTTGCGGCCGAAACGTGCGTAGTCCCAGGTGTACATCATCAGGATCCACACGCCCATGAAGTAGCAGAAGCAGTCCCACCAGCCGTTCACTACCGGACCGCTCGCCGGGCCCATTTGCAACCAGGCCGCGCTGTAGCCGTATTGCCCGATGGTCACCCCCACCAGCGCGACCAGACCGATCAGATAGAAGGGCAGCAGTACGCCGTTGAGCTTGTCCATCCAGTTTTGCACGCTGCCTACAATCAACGGCACGCTGTACAGCACCACCAACAGGTACGCCTGATTGATCGACAGCGAGGGCACATACTGGTGGATCGCAATGGCAATCACCGAGCCTTCAAACACGCTGTAATAGGTCGCGGTGGCGAAGAAGATCAAGGTGGCGAGGACCGCGCCCTTGCGCCCGAACAGCACCCGCGAAAACAACGCGACCGACAGTCCGGTCTTGATCGCATAACGCGATATCACGCCGTTGATGGCCGCGTAGGTGACGACCGACAACAGCAGGCCGACGATCGCGTTTTGAGTGCCGAAGGTCATTGCCAGCGTGGCAGAAACGACAAGCCAGAACATCGCGCTGCAAATGCCCCACCAGGCCATCGTCAGCGAGCGTTTACTCATGCGGTGTGTGTCGGCAACGGCGGTGACCGAAAAGTCGTTGCTGTTGCCCTGTTTCGGGAGGATGGCGGCCATGGTTCTTCTCTTGTTTTTGGATGAAGAACCCGGATGGTAAGAGGCCTGTGGCGCCGGATGATTGCGGTTGGCGGCCCTGTCTTTTGTCATGGAGTGAAGTGGTGGGGACGATGATCCTGCGTCACCGATCCGACAGTTGCCGGGCCAGTGACGAGGATTGATCCAGATGAAGCCGGTTATCGATTGAAGCGCTCGACCAGCGAGTATTGGGTGGACGCGGTCCGGGTCAGTTCCTTGCTCAGGTCCGTCGATTGATGCGCTTGCCCCGAGGTCTGATCGGCCAATTGGGCGATGGTGCTGATGTTGCGACTGATCTCTTCGGCGACGGCGGATTGTTCTTCCGTGGCGGCGGCAATCTGGCTGGCCATGTCGGTGATATGGGCGACCGCTTCGCTGATTCCGACCAGGGCCTGGTCGGCCTCAAGCACCCTGGCCACGCCTTCCTCGGCCTGCCGGTGACCGGACTCCATGATCTGCACGGCATTGTTGGACGAGGTCTGGAGCTTGGTGATCAGGTCATGGATCTGGGTGGTCGATTGCGAGGTTCGCTGTGCCAGCTGGCGTACCTCATCGGCCACGACGGCGAAGCCCCGGCCCATGTCGCCGGCCCGTGCCGCTTCGATGGCGGCGTTGAGTGCCAGCAGGTTGGTCTGGTCGGCGATGCCTTTGATCACGTCGACCACGGTGCCGATTTCGTTGCTGTCCCTGGCCAGTTGCGCCACGGTCTGGCCGGTTTCGCCGACGACAGCGGAAAGGCGTTCGATGGCTTCGCGGGTGTCCCTGGCGACTTCGCGGCCGCGGCTGGTCAGCAAGTTGGCTTGTTGGGTGGCATCGGCCGTGCGCTGGACGTGGCTGGCGACTTCCTGGGTGGTCGCGGCCATCTGGTTGATCGCGGTCGACACCTGCTCGGTTTCGACACGTTGGCGGTCGAGGCCCCTTGAGCTGTCAGTGGCCAGCAGGTCGGATTGTCCGGCCAGCGCACTGAGTTGCTCGGCTGAATCCTGCAGGCGCGTCAGACAGGTCTTCAGGCGAGCCGTCTGGCTGACGAAAGCGGTTTCCAGGCGCGCCTGGAGCCCACGCTCGCCGCTGTACATCTGGGCGATCAAGGCATCGGAGGTCGACGGTTCAACCATCTGCAACAAACGCTGTGCTCCTTGCTTGTGCCGGTGTGCGGCGAGCAGGCTGATGGGCACGGCCAGGCCTGCGGTCAGCGCAATCGCCACGGGTGCACTGAAGAACAGGCCGCCCAGGGTGCTCGCCAGTCCCATGGCCAGGAACGGCAGGTAATCCACTAGCAGCGGTTGCCAGGTGTCCCGGTGCGCGATGGCCGGTTTGCCCTGGCTGATGCGCTTGTACAAGGCTTCGGCGCGACGGATCTGATCCGCTGTGGGCTTGACCCTGACCGACTCGAAGCCGGTCACTTCGATGCCCTCGAAAATGGGCGTGACGTACGCGTTAACCCAATAGTGATCGCCATTTCTGGAGCGGTTCTTGACGATCCCCATCCAGGGCTGGCCTTGCTTGATAGTGCCCCACATGTGAGCGAACACGGCGGGGGGGACATCGGGGTGGCGGACGATGTTCTGCGGCGCGCCGATCAGGTCGGCTCGATCAAAGCCACTGATT
This sequence comes from Pseudomonas moorei, assembly GCF_008801475.1. Taxonomy (GTDB): domain Bacteria; phylum Pseudomonadota; class Gammaproteobacteria; order Pseudomonadales; family Pseudomonadaceae; genus Aquipseudomonas; species Aquipseudomonas moorei. Next base: position 311,381 of record NZ_VZPP01000008.1, read on the forward strand.
TCGACGAAGGCGTCATTGCAGTAGGTGATGACCCCGCGAACATTGGTCGTCGAGATCAGTTTTTGCTGAGGCGCGAGGGGGATCTCGCGTTGCGTGACCGGCTGATTATTTCTCATTCCGATGACTCCTTGGTTCCTGTAGACAGGCCATCGGCAGTCAGTCGCAAAAATTGAGTCAATAAACTGAATAAAACTCATATATAACAATGAGTTGCATTTGACTTTTAATCTGATTTGTCATGAGTTGCGGCCGGACGTGGCGCGACGCCATTCCAGCCAGTGGAAAGCGTAGACGCAGGGCGGGGGAAAAACAAAAAAGCCCGCTGGGGGGCGGGCTCTCTTTTTGGGGTCAAATCCTTTTGTGAACTCAATTTGCGCTCGCTGATGTGAGCGTTTCGTGAAAAGCATGTCAGCGGATTGGAAAACGTGCGCGCCATGCCAGGGAGGCGACGAGAGGCTTCGTTTGTCCCGCGAACCTTGCCATTGCCCCTGAACCGGCAGCGGACTGGCTTGCTCCTTCAGGGCAGCAAGCAGGTCGCTGCGTGATCAAATGGCCCGCTGATTCACTCGCTGAGTCAGTTCTAGTGCCGACTCCTTGCGCTCCGAGTAGCGATCGACCAGCTCCGGGCGATTGCGCAGCAGCAGGGTGAACTTCATCAGTTCCTCCATGACGTCTACCACCCGGTCATACAGCGCCGACGGTTTCATGCGGTTGTCTGCGTCGAACTCCAGAAAGGCCTTGGGCACGGAGGATTGATTGGGAATGGTGAACATCCGCATCCAGCGCCCCAGCACGCGCAACTGGTTGACCACGTTGAAGGATTGCGAGCCGCCAGAGACCTGCATGACGGCCAGGGTTTTGCCCTGAGTCGGACGAATGGCGCCCATTGCCAGCGGCACCCAGTCAATCTGTGCCTTGAACACCGCCGACATGGCGCCGTGGCGCTCCGGCGAGCACCACACCTGGCCTTCCGACCACGTCATCAAGTCGCGCAACTCCTGCACCTTGGGATGATCGGAGGGCGCATCGTCGGGCAGCGGCAGGCCGGAGGGATCGAAGATGATGGTCTCTGCGCCCATGAGCGTCAGGATGCGTGCCGCCTCTTGCGTCAGCAAGCGGCTGAAGGAGCGTTCGCGGGTCGATCCATACAACAGCAGGATGCGTGGCCTGTGCCCGGGTTGCTCATGTTGCGCGAGCTGCTCGGCGCTGGGTGTGTCGAACAGCGACAGGTCCAGACTGGGAAAGTCGTCCGGGGTTTGCGGGGGGTATTCGTTCATTGCATTTCTCCGATGCGGTCCAGCGCCGGCTTGAGTTCCGTTGGGGCGAGGGTGTCGAAATCGAGGGCGAAGAAGGCTGCGAAGCGACGGCGGATTTGCGCAACCGTCGCGTCAAATGCGGCCTGGATTTGTTCGTCGCTGCCTTCTACTTCAGAGGGGTCGGCCAGGCCCCAATGACTCTTGACCGATGGCCCGAAGTACACCGGGCAGGGCTCGCCGGCGGCCTTGTCGCAGACCGTGATCACGATGTCGGGCGGACTGTCGGTGAAGCTGGAAGAGTCTTTGCTGTAGAGCGCCGAGGTGTCCACGCCCAGACCTTGCAAGGTGCTCACCGCGCGTGGGTTAAGGCGCCCGCTCGGGAAGCTGCCGGCGCTCACGGCCGTCATCCCGTCCGGAGCCAGGTGATTGAACAGGCCTTCGCTGAGCACACTGCGGCAGCTATTGGCGGTACACATGAACAGGACTTTCATTATTTCTCCCAGGCGTGGACGCTCAGTCGCGGGGCCTTTGCGGTTAGGGTCAGCAGCAGGCCTGGCGAACCGGCCGGCCTTCCATGGAAGCGAGTCGCTCGGTGTCGCGCCCGGCCCAGGCCGGATTGGCCTTGAGAGTCACTTGGAGAACGTCCTGAACCCACTGCGGCAATTGCGGGTGTAGGCGGTAGTAAACCCACTGGCCCTGGCGGCGATCCTCAAGCAGACCGCAGGCGCGCAACTGTGCGAGATGGCGGGACACCTTGGGCTGACTGTCATCCAGGGCCCAGATGAGTTCACACACGCACAGCTCACCCTCGGCGCACAGCATCAGCATGATCCGGGCGCGGGTCTCATCGCCCAGGCACTTGAAGACAGCAGGGGGGGACAGGCTCATGGAATGTCGCATCTTATGTGTAAATATGAATATTCGAATATACGTATATGTAGAGTCCGAGTACAGACGCGCGTACGGACAAGATCCAGCGCGTGACTTCAATGATGGCCGAAAAGGCGTATTGCCGAACCGCGCGGGTGCGCGCCAAGACTGGCGTTCCCGGCCCCTGCATTCGGACAGGCCGGGATCGACAGAGGGATCGGTTTTTCAGTCAGCCAGTTCTTCGGGCGAAATCACCCACACGCTGCAGGGCATTTTGTACAGAAGCTCCTCCACTGTGCTGCCGATCAACCGGCCGAGGCCATGGTGACCCACTCGGCCCATGACGATCACGTCAATGTCATAGGCATCGGCGAAGCTGGCAAGCACCTTCGCCGGGTTCCCCATGATCATGTGTTGATTCTCTGGCGGGATGCCGTTGCGTTCGCTCAGCTCGCGGAAGGCTTCGCCTTGCGCGTCGTACAGGGTCTTGGCCTTGCGTGAGGAGAAGAACCCCGAGCCATCGGCAAAACCCAGTTCATCCGCGCTGATGGTGGACAGGTCGTGGGCATAAATCACATCGAGCTGGGCGTTGCAGGTGCTCGCCAGTTTTGCTGCCTCGCGCAGAATCCGGTCGTTGAAATCCTTGTATTGGCCATCGCGGTGGAAAGGGTCGACCGCCGCGACAATCTTGCGTGGCAATGCATGAAGCATATGACTGACAAAATGCAAAGGCACCGGGCACTCGCGCAGCAGGTGGACATCAAGGGGCGTGAACAGCAGGCGTGACAGCCGCGATTCGTGATGCAGGGCCTTGATCAAGGCCGCCATGGGTTGCTCCTTGAGGTGAACAAGGATTTCCTGCAAGGGTTTTTCGACCCAGACCACTTCGGTGGTGACGTGCACCCCGATCTTGCGCAGGGGGCGGGCCTGGTCTTCGAGCCATTGGCGATGGCGCTCGACATAGCCGATGCGCATTTGCTCCCGCGCCTGTTCGTTGACCATGCCGGCGGTCGCCAGGCCTTCCAGGTAATCGAAGGCCACGATGTGCAGTGCCGCGTCCGAAGCCTTGGCCAATGCTGCCGCCCGGTCGAAAGCAGGACTGTTTTCCATCAGGGGTGAAACGACCAGCATGAAACGTGATTGTTCAGACATGACAAATCTCCCAAGCGGACGAGCAGAACGGTGAAGCCTTGTGCTTATCCTGCGCGTGGTCCCGAGGGCCGGGTTGATCTTTGTCAAACGCTTGCGCGGCGCGAAAAGGCTGTCCGACGCCCGGTCGGTCCGCCACGGTTTCCATCCAGCAAAAGTTGACCCTGATCAATCTTTAACCCCTCACGGCGGCGCAGTCTTGGGAGCAAGCCAAATGCAGCGGGACGGCGTCATGAAGGTGGCAATGGCACCTTGTTGGCACGCCGGACGCGCTCGAGATTGACGGAGGAGACCATGATCATTGAAGTGTCCGAAAAGCCGGTAAGCCGCGGCTGGACTGTGCAACTGGACGCCCTGGAAGTGAATTTCAACAGCCTGGAAGAGGCGCAGGCGTTCGTCGCCCAACTGAAGGCCCGTATCGATGCGCCGCATGTCTGGCCCAGCACCACCGGCCACAAGACATTCACTGCATCGACCCAGGGTAGCCGGGCTGTCTGTGCGGTTGAGTAAATCCCGAACATTGAATCGCCCCGTGATGAACCGTTGGCCGGTCCATCACGGGGCGATTTTTTACAATTGAAGACGGTGAATGACCTGACGGCTGTCATCGGGATCATTTTGCGTCTCGAAACCCAGTGCCTTGGCCAGGTCGCGCATCGGCGAATTACTGGCGCTGTCCACCGAGTACATCTGGTGATAACCGTTCCTGCGCGCGGCCTTGATCAGATGCTCCATCAATAAGGTCCCCAGGCCCAGGTGCGTCCATTCATCGGCGACCGTCACTGCGCATTCGCATTCATGTTCGCCCGTGGCGCAATAGCGGCTGACGCCGATCTCGATCAGTTTGCCGTCCTCGTGGACCATGGCGATGTACGCCACGCGATGCTTGTTATCGGTGTCCATCAGTTGATCAAGCATGGCGGTCCCGGGTTCGTTGACCTGCGCAAGAAAACGCATGTGCCGGGACTCGGGCGACAAGCGTTTGATAAAGGCGTATTCACGGTCGCGGTCCTTTTCCGCCAGTGGCCGGATCAGCACGTGGCGCCCGTCCTTGAGGGCTTCGATCCAGTATTTTCCAGTGACTGCGGCGTAGGCGGCCGCCGCCCGATCATTGTGGTCTTTGACCGTAAGCATGGTGGGATCCTCCAGCGGGTTGGCGAGATTGGCGCGCCGTGGCGAACCAAGCGGTTGATTCCTTTGTACGCCGCTGATGGTGCGTGGAACTGATCTGGATCAGAGACTTGTGTCGGCAGGCCTTCTTTGATCGGTGTCTGATGTAGATCAAGCACAGGCGGGCGACAACGAGCAGTCTTGGACTGTGCCGGCGTATTGCGACCGGTGTCGAGCCGAGGTGTGTGATGGGTCAATATCAACGTTTGCTGCTGATCGCCGACCAAACCCTGCATTCGTCTCCCGCCTTGTTGCGTGCCGTGGCGTTGGCCAAGGCGAGCGGCGCCGCGCTGGATGTCCGGGCCTTTGTCGAACCGGCGCCGGTGGTCCATTTGTGGGAAGAGAAAGTCGACGATGCCACCTATCAACGCTATTTGCGCCGGGTGCGCCGCTGGATAGCCGACGAAGTCGAGCGGCTCAGTGGCCAGGGCCTGGAGGCGACGGTTGAAGTGGTCTTCACCACCCATCCGTTGCCAGACATCTTGAGGGCCGTCGAGGAGCTCAAGCCGGACATGTTAATCAAGGATGTCAGCCTGGAACCGGTACTCAAGCGAGTGTTCATCACACCGCTCGATTGTCACCTGCTGCGCGATTGCCCGGTCCCTGTGCACTTGGTCAATCAGATCCGTTACGGGTTGCCGCACCGGGTGCTGGCAGCAGTGGACCCATTCGATCCTTCCACGCAAATCAATGGCCTGAACGACACGATCATTCAAACCGCCCATGCACTGGCCCTGGCGTGCGACGCGCCACTGCACCTGCTTTACGCCTATGACCTGACGCCGGCGTTCAATGGCGATGCGCCGCTGGTCAGTGGTGGGTGGGGCGTGGATTTCGTCGAGGAGTTGCGCGAATCCCTGCACCTGGCCTTTGTCACCCTGGCGGATCGCTACGGTATCCCGCCCGAACGGCGGCATTTCGTGATGGGCCTGCCGGTGCCGGTGATCAGCGAGTTTGTCGAGGAGTACCTGGTCGATGTGGTCGTCATGGGGACGGTGCATCGAGTGGGAATCGACCGGCTGATCGGCAGCAACACCGAGCGCGCCCTGTATTCGGTGCCGGGCAGCATTCTGGCGGTCAGGCAGTCAGTCAAGGCGTAAGCACGATGGCGCCATTGAATTGACCGGCCCTGAGGAACGCCAGTGCCTGATTGGCATCGTCCAGGGCAAAATAGGTGACATCACTGTGCACCGGCGTGTGCTGCAATTCCTTGAAGAACGCCAGGCCGTCCTCACGGGTCAGGTTGGCCACCGAGCGAATGCTGCGTTCGCCCCACAACAACCGATAGGGGAACGTCGGAATGTCGCTCATGTGAATGCCGGCGCAGATCACGCAGCCACCCTTGGTGGTGACGGACAGTGCCATGGGCACCAGCGCACCGACGGGAGCGAAAATCAGGCTGGCATCGAGCAAATGCGGGGGAGGCTGGTCTGAAGGACCGGCCCACTCGGCGCCCAGCGATCGTGCATAGGCCTGGCCACTGCTGTCGTCCGGGCGAGTGAAGGCATACACCTGCTGCCCGCGCCCGCGCGCCACTTGAATGGCCAGGTGGGCGGCGGCGCCGAAGCCATAAAGGCCCAGGTGCCGGGCGCCCCTGGCCATTTGCAGGGCCCGAAAGCCGATCAGCCCGGCACACAGGAGCGGGGCGGCCTGGGTGTCGGAGAGCGCCTTCGGGATGGGGAAGCAGAAGCGCTGGTCGGCCACCGTGTACTCGGCGTAGCCGCCGTCCAGATGACAACCGGTGAAGCGGGCTTGGTCGCAAAGGTTCTCCTGGCCCGCGCGGCAGAAGTCGCATTCACCGCATGTCCAGCCCAGCCAGGGCACGCCCACTCGCTGGCCGATCCACTCGGGTGCGACGTCCGGGCCCAGCGCCACCACTTCACCGACGATTTCATGGCCCGGGACCCGGGGCAACACCGCTTGCGGCAATTCGCCATCGACCAGGTGCAGATCAGTGCGGCACACGCCGCACGCCAGCACTTTGATTAATAGCTGGAATGCAGCGGGGGTCGGAATCGGGCGCTCTTCCCGTTGCAGCGGCTGGCCGGGCGTATGCAGAACCATGGCGCGCATGATGACTTTCCCGGTGTGCGGTGCTATTGCAGCGGGCGATGACAGCCCACGACCAGTTGTTTGAGTCCATCCAGGTTTTGAATCCTGACCTCGCGCCCGTTGATTTCCGCCAGGCCCTGATCACGCAGATGGGCGATGCCTCGGCAGATGGTTTCCAGCCGCAACCCCAGGTAGGAGCCGATTTCCTCGCGGCGCATTTTCAGGACGAAGTTCCTGGGCGAGAAACCTCGCATACTCAAGCGTTGCGACAGGTTCAGCAGAAAGGCCGCCAGGCGCTCATCCGAGTTCATGTTGCCCAGTACCATCAGCATGTCGTGATCACGCACGATTTCCCGGCTGAGGATTTTGTTCAGGTTGTGCTGCAGCGACGGCAGTTCCCCGGCCAGTTTCTCGAGATGCGCGAAATGGATGGGGCAAACTTCGCTGTCCTCCAGCGCGATCGCGTTGCAGGCATGCAAGTCGGTGCTGATCGCGTCCAGACCAAGCATCTCGCCGGGCATCTGGAACCCGGTGACCTGTTCCCGGCCATCGACCGAGAGCACGCTGGTCTTGAAGGAACCGATGCGCACCGCGTACAGCGAGCGCAAGGGGTCACCGGCACGGTAGAGGGCTGCGCCTTTTTTGACCTTGAAACGTTGCGCAATCAGCGTATCGAGACGTTCGACTTCCGAGCCCGTCAAACCAATGGGCAGGCACAACTCGACAACGCTGCAACTGGAGCAGGCCGTTTTCAGTTGATGAGCTTGATAGGGGGGGGGCTTCAGGCATTTCATCCGGTCCTCTGTCTGAACATTCAGGATAGTGCCTGCAAGTTAACGAGTCGGTGACAGGGGCAAGTGACTGCGGGTTAGTCGACGAATGGACTGTTTTGTACAAGTTTTCCTGTCAATTTTACGATGTTGAGATGCAGCTGCTTTAACGCTGCCGACCCGAGTGCTATTTGCTCTTCCAGTATTTCTGCATTTCAAGGAACAGAAATGACGCGGTCCAGGAAATCAACACCAGGCCGGTGAGTGCCTGCAATCCGGTCAAATACTTCAAGTTGCCCACGGGGGAAATATCGCCAAAGCCAATGGTGGTGTACGTGGTGAAGGAAAAATAAACGCAGTCCATGAATGAACCGTCGAAGTTGCCGATCAGGCTTCCCCATTCACCGGCGCGAGCCATCAGGTAATAGACCAGCGCGAAGCACCAGACTTCAACGGCGTGGGCCATCAGGGCGCCGAATACGCCGACGACAATCCTGAACCGGCTCCAGAGCTTGAGGCGTGGCAGCCAGTCGTTCAGGCGCAACAGGCATTCGTAGTGGATCACTACGGCAAGGACGACCACCAGTGTATTGATCAGCGTGACGGCCAGCATGGCGAACCTCTCGCAGCAGGGGTGATCCTCGATTGTTTTTACGCCAGCGCAATACGGCGGCCTTGAGCTATATCAACAACGCCTCTGTGAGCCAGGACCATTGTGCTCAATAACCAGAGGGCACTTGGTTGACCTATATCAGAATCCTCACATGCCAGCGCCGGATACTTGAACCATCGTCCGATGCTGTTCCTGCGTTAGAGGCGAGCTGCGCAACGGACTGCCGATGAGATGAATGTCCGCAGCGCCGGGACGGCGGGGAAGGGGACTCCAAGTCACGGGCGGTTGAATGAAGCCCAATGGATCAAGGGCTTGTGACCAGGCAGATAACGCGCTTCCAGGACGAGGTATGTCATGCTGAAACTCAAACGCATCCTGTTGATAGCACCCAACGAAATGAGCCGCACCCCGGCGTTTGATCGGGCGAACGCCTTGGCCAGTGCAACCGGTGCGTTGTTGCACATCGTCGCGTTCAATTATGTTCAGACGCTGGCGGTGGCCGGCTTGTTTGATCATGACGCGATGTACCAGGCCCGGGAGGGCTATCTGCAGGTGCATCGGCAGTGGCTGGAGCAGCAAGCCCGGCTACAGCGCTGCACGGGCTCGCAAGTCACTACGGAAGTGGTGTGGGCCCCGGCCAGCCTGGCGCATGTGCTTGAGTACGTGAATGACTTCCGTCCGGATCTGGTGATCAAGGACGTTCATCATGTGCCTGCACTTAACCGCGTGTTTCATCGTCCACTGGACTCGCTATTGCTGCGCGACTGCCCCGCGAATCTGCACCTGGTGACCGACGGCAACCATCCAAAGCCGCTGAAAATTCTCGCGACTGTCGACCTGTCCCATCTCGAAGACCTGACCCAAGGCTTGAATGACCGGATCCTCGACGTCGCCTCGACCCTGGCCGCTTCCTGTGGCGCCGCCCTGCATTTGCTCAACGTGAGCCACTGGTCAGTGCTGGGCGATGCCGTGAGAAGCGTGCCGACAATGAGTCTGGATGACAGTTTGCGAGACGCGCTCAACGATGCCCAGGAAGAAGCTTTTGATGTGCTTGCCGAACGTTATGGCATTGGCGAAAGGCGCCGCCATCTGCTGACGGGCATTCCTCATCAGGTGATTACGCGGTTCGCCCGACAAAACGCCTTCGACATGGTCGTGCTGGGCACGCTCTACGAAGGCGGGATCGACCGTTTCATCGGCAGTACCGCCGAGGGTGTGTTGAACCGCGCACCCTGCAGCCTGACTATCGTCAAGCCTTGGCGATGGCTTGACTGAAGCGCTATCCATCACGGCTGCAGGTACAAACATCAACGGTTGTCGATCCTGAAAAGTTGATGACCGCGTTAAAAGGCCACGCCAATTTTTATGCCGTACTCATCCCGGGTCTGTTTGTCGAGGTCGGTCACCGCAAATCGACCGTCCAGGTCGTAATTGAAGCGGTTGTAGTAGAGGGATGCCATGAGCGGAATCGTTCCTTGTTGATTAAACAGGAGGCTCAGCTCGACATAAGGATTGGTGTTGTCTTTCAAGTCCAGCGTCTCGCTGCTGACGCCATGGAGTTTGAGTTGCGAATCACCGCTTATCAGCCGTCGAACCCCTGCCTCAAGACGCAGGGTTGCGGTGCTGAACTGGTGGTTGTAGCCCGCCGCGGCTTTAGCGAAAGAAGTGCGGCTGGTCAGATCAACGTCGTATTTTCTGTTGTCCGGACTGAACCGGTTCCACTTGTATCCCGCGCCCAGCAAGACATCTAAAAAATTGTGCGCATCCAGTGCCGTGCGCCAGCCAAGATCCAGGTCCACCTGGCCATCCTTCACTTTCTGGTTCTGCTTTTCAGAGTACTGGCCAGTGATTTCTGCCAGATAAACAAAGCCGGTCTGAGCGGTCATCTTGTTGCCATAGTTGAGAAACAATCCTCCTTCGGGCATGTGTTCGGTGCTCGAGCTTTTCTGCCCGTCGAATTCGAGAACGCTGTAGCTTCCCAGTAAGCCAAAGGAAAATATCGGATCTGTAGGCGGGGCGGCACTGGAGAAGTTGGGGGTGGTTGCGGCAAGAAGAGAAGTGACAACAGCAGTAAGAATGGTCCTTTTCATAAGAACTCCATCAGTACGCTTCAGGTCTGGGTGACCGACACTTACAACGATAGTCGCTTTTTTTTTTCGCGATCAGTTATTGGAATGGAAACCATTAAAAGTGACAGTCAACGAAGAGCGGGGCTGCGCTGCCCAACAGCGGTTCGTTGTCTGGCGCGTTATGACCGGCGCGACTTGAGGGCGTGTGGTCAGTGCCTGCACTCGGCCAACACCACTTGGCAGGTGTTCGGCGTGCCGCCGGAGTGGCTGGCATAGCGAATGCAATTGTCCATGGATTTCTGGCGAGCGATGTTCAAGGTGTCGCCCCAGGCCAGGCCGCCCTCGCCGGCCGTGGGCAGGGCTTTGGCGTAGCAGTTTGAACCCGTGCTTGAAGTGGCATGGCGAGAGGTGCCTGCTTTGCCCGCACACCCGGTCAACGCAAGGTTGATGGCCAGCAGGGAGAGCAGGGCGCATGACGCGCATTGGCGTGCGGTTATTACTGTCATGGGTGTTCACCTGCAAATTGGCCAGAGGCGTGTGTGACCACGCTCCCCTCAGTTTAGAGGGTGTTGCAGCGACTGGTTGAATTCACGGACCAGTGTCACCGACAGCCACATTGGCGGGGTTGGGCGAGACATCCTTGTCTCTGCTGATACGTTGTTCATTGCCGCGCGCGGCCGTTCGTCATGTCGCCAGGGGCAGGGCGTAACACTCTCGTCAGTCCAGATCCTGCGCCTGATGCCGTTCAGGCACCTGGCTTGCTTCATCCCCCCACGTCCGATTCACTCGCTGGCCACGAATGACCGCTGGCCGTTTGGCTATTTCCTCGGCCCAGCGCTGTACATGGGTGTATTGCTGCGCGTTCAGAAATTCGGCGGCGGAGTACACGTTGTTGCGCACCAACTGGCCGTACCAGGGCCAGACCGCAATGTCGGCGATGGTGTAGCGCTCGCCGGCCAGGTAGGGGCTTTCGGCCAGGCGGCGGTCGAGCACATCCAGCTGACGCTTGGTTTCCATCGTAAAGCGGTTGATCGGGTATTCGAGCTTCTCCGGCGCATAGGCATAGAAATGGCCGAAGCCGCCGCCGAGGTAAGGGGCCGCGCCCATTTGCCAGAACAGCCAGTTCAGGGTTTCGGTGCGACCGGCGGGATCGGTGGGCAGGAAGGCTCCGAATTTTTCCGCCAGGTACAGCAGGATCGAACCGGATTCAAAGACGCGGATCGGCGGCTCCACGCTGCGGTCCAGCAGCGCCGGGATCTTCGAATTCGGGTTGATCTCGACAAAACCGCTGGAAAACTGCTCACCCTCGTTGATGCGGATCAGCCAGGCATCGTACTCGGCACCGGTGTGCCCAAGCGCCAGCAGCTCCTCCAGCAGGATGGTCACCTTCACGCCATTGGGCGTCGCCAGCGAGTAAAGCTGCAACGGATGCTTTCCTGTCGGCAGCGTCTTGTCATGGGTGGGCCCGGCCGTCGGGCGGTTGATGCTGGCGAACTGGCCGCCAGACGGGGCGGTGTGTTTCCAGACTTTGGGAGGAACATAGGACGCTTTACTCACGAATTGCACTCCATGGAGGGTTGCCTGTGATCACTGGATTTCCGACCGTAAGCCTCCCGACAGGACGGCTGTGCCGGTAGGTCGTAACCGCTTCAGCCGGCAGCATACGGTACTCCCGGTCCTTGATGCGATGCCGGTGCCGTCTGGCCGAAACCCGCCACTGCAAGTTAAAGACAACAGACAGAAGCACAAGACTTCCCGCTGAAAAGCCGGATAATGGCGGCCAAATTGTTTAGCTCGTTATTCTGGTAATCGCACATGGAAATCAAGGTCAATTTTCTCGACAACCTTCGACTTGAAGCCAAGTTCGATGACTTCACGGTGGTGGCCGATCAGCCCATTCGCTACAAGGGCGACGGTTCGGCACCGGGTCCGTTCGATTACTTTCTGGCTTCGTCGGCGTTGTGTGCGGCTTACTTTGTGAAGTTGTACTGCGAAACCCGCAACATTCCCACCGACAACATTCGTCTCTCACAGAACAACATTGTCGATCCGGAAAACCGCTACAACCAGATTTTCAAGATTCAGGTCGAGTTGCCGGCGGATATTTCCGCCAAGGACCGCCTGGGCATTCTGCGTTCCATCGACCGTTGCACGGTGAAAAAAGTGGTGCAAACCGGGCCGGAGTTTGTGATCGAGGAAGTGGAAAACCTCGATGCCGATGCCCAGGCGTTGCTGATGCCTGGTTCGGCTGAGCAGGCCGGCACCTATATTGTCGGCAAGGACCTGCCGCTGGAGCAGACCATCGCCAACATGTCGGGCATCCTGGCCGAGTTGGGCATGAAGATCGAAATCGCTTCGTGGCGCAACATCGTTCCCAACGTGTGGTCGCTGCATATCCGTGATGCGCACTCGCCGATGTGCTTTACCAATGGCAAGGGCGCGACCAAGGAAAGCGCGCTGGCGTCGGCGTTGGGCGAATTCATCGAACGCCTCAACTGCAATTTCTTCTACAACGATCAGTTCTGGGGAGAAGACATCGCCAACGCGGCGTTTGTGCACTACCCGGATGAGCGCTGGTTCAAGCCCGGCCCGAAAGATGCGCTGCCGCCGGAAATCCTCGACGAATACTGCCTGGAGATTTACAACCCGGATGGCGAGTTGCTGGGCTCGCATCTGTATGACACCAACTCCGGCAACACGCAGCGTGGCATCTGCTCGCTGCCATTTGTGCGCCAGTCGGATGGCGAGGTGGTGTATTTCCCGTCCAACCTGATCGAAAACCTGTTCCTCAGCAATGGCATGAGTGCGGGTAACACGCTGGCCGAAGCTCAGGTGCAATGCTTGTCGGAAATTTTCGAGCGCGCGGTAAAACGCGAAATTCTCGAAGGTGAGCTCGCACTGCCTGATGTGCCGCAAGAAGTGCTGGCGAAATACCCTGGCATCCTGGCCGGGATTCAGGGCCTGGAAGCCCAGGGCTTCCCGGTGCTGGTGAAAGATGCGTCGCTGGGCGGGGAGTTCCCGGTGATGTGCGTCACCCTGATGAACCCGCGTACCGGCGGCGTGTTTGCTTCGTTCGGTGCCCACCCAAGCCTGGAGGTGGCGCTGGAGCGCAGTCTGACGGAATTGCTCCAGGGCCGTAGTTTCGAAGGCCTGAACGATCTGCCCCAGCCGACCTTTGAAGGTCAAGCGGTGACCGAGCCGAACAACTTTGTCGAACACTTCATCGATTCCAGCGGTGTGGTGTCGTGGCGCTTCTTCAGTGCCAAGGCGGATTTCGAGTTTGTCGAGTGGGACTTCTCCGGCCAGGGTGAAAACTCCAATGCCGAGGAAGCCGCGACCTTGTTCGGCATTCTCGAAGACATGGGCAAGGAAGTGTACATGGCGGTGTATGAGCACATCGGCGCGACGGCCTGCCGCATCCTGGTACCGGATTATTCGGAAATCTACCCGGTCGACGATCTGATCTGGGACAACACCAACAAAGCGTTGTTGTTCCGCGCCGACATCCTGAACCTGCATAACCTGAGCAAAGTCGGCCTGCGAACGCTGGCCAAGCGCCTGGAAGACAGTGAACTGGATGACTACACCGACATCACCACGTTGATCGGCGTCGAGTTTGACGACAATACCGCCTGGGGTCAGTTGACGATCCTGGAACTGAAGCTGCTGATTTATCTCGCCTTGAAGAAATTCGACCAGGCCAAGGATCTGGTGGAGGCCTTCCTGCAGTACAACGACAACACCGTCGAGCGCGGGCTGTTTTATCAGGCCCTCAACGTGGTGCTGGAAGTGGAACTGGACGACGACCTGGAGCTTGGCGATTACGAGGTCAACTTCCGCCGGATGTTTGGCAACGAACGGATGGACGCGGCGATCGGCTCGGTGGACGGCAGCGTGCGCTTCTACGGCTTGACGCCTACGAGCATGAAGCTCGAAGGCCTCGACCGCCACTTGAAGCTGATCGACAGCTACAAAAAGCTGCACATGGCGCGGGCCAATGTGACGGCTTTGTCCATTTGATAGCGCCCTTTGGGAGCTGGCTCGTCGGGTCGCCGCATCGCAGCGATGGTCGTCAAGGGTAACGCGTGTAACCTGGTTAACCGCGGCGCACTTGCGCCCATCGCCAGCAGGCTGGCTCCTACAGGTATTGCGTGGCTTGTATGTCCTGCAAGCCATTCAATTCAATCACGCAGGCCTCATCAAAATCCGGGTTTTCATTGATACCGCCCTTTGCATAACCGCGGGCGTTGCAAATGACCCGGGTGTTGCCCACCCGATAATCGAAGCTCCCATGGGTATGGCCGTGGAGCCAGAGCGCCGGCTGCCAGACCTTGATCCGCGCTTCTAGATCCGAGACAAAACTCGAGTTGATCGGCGAATTGGTAAACGCCGGGCTGATGCTCGACCGTGTCGGGGCGAAATGCGACACCACCACCGTCGGGAGGTGGCTGTCGCGGCTGAAGCATTCCTCCAGCCAGGCGACCGTCTGCAGGAACACCAGCTGGGAGATGGCGGGCGTAAACAGATCCGGGAAGTCGGGGGATACCTTGATGTGGCTGAAGTCGCGGATGAGCTTCGTCGCCATCTCGATACCCTGTGCCCGATCCTCCGGCTTGTCGAACAACCGATAATCGGACCACAGGGTACAACCCAGGAACCGCACGCCTTCGTGGACATATTCCGAGCGTTCCAGCACGTGAATCCTTGTGCCGTAGGTCAATCGGTTCAAGTGCTCGTAGGTGGAGACCAGATCGCTGCCATAAAACTCATGGTTGCCTGCCACGTAAACGATCGGAGCAGGGCAGGATCTGGCCCACTCGATCGCCGCTGCCGGCCGGGCGATATCCCCGGCGAGGACCACGATATCGGCCTCCACCTGGGGGAACGGTATGGCGTTGACGGAGAGGTGAACGTCGGACAACAAGGCAATGCGCATTGATCAACTCCTGCCTGATGGGGCATTCAGTCCACTCAACTTACGCGTTGATCAGCGGCGGCGACAAGCCGGGAGGTCCCCTCTCGATGCCGGTATGGCGATAAGAGGGGACGCGAGCACTCCCTAGGCGAACGCGCTTTGCATGACCAGGTGTTGTTGCTCGAGGTGCATGTTCATGTTGCCGGGCACGGTGGAAGCGCCCGGTGGCGGTCCTTCATCCGTGGAACTGGTCAGTAGTGTCTCCAATGCCGGCGGCTTGGGTTCGTTTGGCATGCAATCACTGGAGCCGCACCAGATGATTGAAGTGGTGCGGCAGATCCGTCAGGCCACGAGCAAACCCTTTGCGATCAACCTTTGGATGTCCAATGCGCAGGAGTCAGCGCCAAGTCCCGCCGATGCTCGCCAGGCAGGCGCGTTGCTGCGTCCGTATTTATGCAGCATCGACGACCTTGACCAAAGCTTTCACCGGTCGCCTGGCCAGAAGCCTGACGAACCGGATGACCCGCGAGATGAATCACGGCGACTCGCACATCGCGCCTTATCCTGTCCAGGCCTGGTTCATGGGCAGCCTCGCGAAGCTGGCGGTCGGGCAGGGCCGCGAGGATTTCGGTTCGTTGTCTACCGGGCAATCCGTCGTGCTGATTCGTCACGACAATGCGCGGGAATTGATGGACGAACTCGTCAGGGAAACGCCGAAGGTTTTATGCAGGGTCTGTTTGCGTGAGTGATGAATTGAGGTCGCTGAAGATCAAGCTGTGGGAGCGAGCCTGCTCGCGATGGCGTCTTCGCTGGCAAGCCAGCTCCCACAAGGACCGTAGCCGGGCCCGGTTTTTGAGGCCGCTGAAGATCAAACTGTGGGGCTGAGCCTGCTCGCGAAGTACCTGGCCTGTTTACTTCAGGTACCAGCCCCAGGGTTGCTCACTGACGTACTCGGTGATCTGTTTGACCTCCAGATAATTGTGCAGCCCCCATTGCCCGAGCTCACGGCCGATCCCGCTGTGTTTCATGCCGCCCCAGGGCGCTTCGACGAAGGTCGGTTGCGAGCAGTTGACCCAGACAATCCCGGCGCGTAACTGGTTGGCGACCCGTGCGCTGCGTTGCAAGTCGGCGCTCATCACCGCGGCGGCGAGGCCGAAGCGGCTGGCGTTGGCCATTTGCACCGCTTGTTCTTCGGTGTTGAAACGCTTGATGCACAGCACCGGGCCGAAGACTTCCTCGCGCCAGAGGATGCTGCTGTGTCCCGGTTCGTCGAAGATCGCCGGCTCGATGAAGTAACCCTCCGGCAAATGCGCCGGCCGCCGGCCTCCGGTGAGCAGGCGCGCGCCACTGGCCAGGCCTTGATCGACAAAGCCGAGCACCTTGTCGTACTGGCCCTGGCTGACCAGTGGCCCCAGCAGCACGCCAGGCTCAAGACCGGGGCCGATGGTGATCTTGCGGGTTGCTTCGACCAGGCGTTCGATCAACCTCGGGGCGATGCTGTCCTGCACCAACAGACGCGAGGTGGCGCTGCACACCTGGCCCTGGTTCCAGAAGATCCCGAACAGAATCCACTCCACGGCGGCTTCGACATCCGCGTCGTCGAAGACAATGAACGCTGACTTGCCGCCCAGTTCGAGGCTGATGTTCTTGATGTCGCGGGCCGCCGCCGACATGATTTTAGCCCCGGTGGGCACGCTGCCGGTGAAGGCCAGTTTGTCCACGCCGGGGTGCTCGGTAAGCGGACTGCCAGCCTCGGTGCCGAGCCCGGTGACCACGTTCAGGACACCCGCTGGCAGGCCGATGCGGTCGGCGGCGGCGGCCAGTTCCAGCGCCGTCAATGGCGTCAGCTCGGACGGCTTCAACACCAACGTGGCCCCCGCCGCCAGGGCCGGAGCCACTTTCCAGGCGGCCATCAGCAGCGGGTAATTCCACGGGATGATCTGCCCGGCCACGCCAATCGGTTCGTGGCGAATACGGCAGCGGAAACGGGCGTCCGGCAGGGCCAGTGGCTGGTCCTGCTGTTCGTCGAGTTCACGGGCCAGACCGGCGTAATAGCGAAAACAGCCAATCGCATCGCCGATGTCCCATTGCGCTTCGGGCAACGGTTTACCGTTGTCGCGCACCTCCAGTTCCGCCAGCGCTGACTGGCCACTTTCCAGTTCATCGGCCAGGGCCTCCAGCCACTGCGCTCGCTCGGCACCGCTGGTTTGGCTCCAGCCATTGTCGAAGGCGCGCCTGGCCGCGCGCACGGCGTGGTCGACGTCTTCTTCAGTGCCGGCCGCCACGCGGTGGAATGTTTGCTCGGTGGCCGGATCGACGACCTCCAGATAGCCGCCCAGGTCCGGGCTGACCCACTCGCCGTTGATGTATAGCTGATCACGCATGGTGCGACTCCTGGACGCCGGTCTGGCGGTTTTGCAGAGAGCGGGAAGTGAATAACAGTGCCAGGGACAGACAGATGATCACCGTCGAGATCGCGTTGATCTCAGGGGTCACGCCGCGGCGGATGGAAGAGAAAATGTAGATCGGCAACGTCGTCTCGGAACCGGCGACGAAGAAGGCGATGATGAAGTCGTCGAAGCTGAAGGTGAACGCCAGCAGGAACCCGGCCATGATCGCGGGGCTGATTTGCGGCAGGGTCACCCGCCAGAAGGTTTGCATGGGCGGGGCGTACAGGTCGGCGGAGGCTTCCAGCAGCGCCTTGTCCAGAGAGTCGACACGGCTGCGCACGATCACCATGACCAGTGCCATGGTGAACAGCGAGTGCGCGGCGATCACAGTGAAGAAGCCCATGTTCAACCGTGGCACGCTGGGCATCCAGCTCGCCAGCAGCGGGTTGATCAGGTCGAACAGGCTGATGAAGGCGATCAGCGTGGAGATGCCGATGACGATGCCCGGGACGATGATCGCGCAGTAGGTCAGGGCATCGAACAGCAGGCGAACCTTGCGTCCGGCACGCTGCAGACCGAACACCGCGAGGGTGCCGAACAGCGTCGCCATCACCGCCGAGCACAGGGCAATGAAGGCGCTGTGACCGAGGGCTTCCATGATGAACGGGTTGTCGAAGGCGCGGCCAAACCATTGCACCGAGCAGCACTCGAAGGCCAGGCCGCTGCGCCCGGCGTTGAAACTGAACAGGATGATCAGGGCAATCGGCGCGTAGAGAAACAGGTACAGCGAAGTCGAATAGCTGCGCAGCCACATGTCACAGGCCTCCGTCGGCAGGGCGGCCGCCGTAGCGCGCCACGAGCTTCAAATACAGGCCGATGATCAGCAACATCATCGCCACCAGGGTCATTGCCAGCGCGCTGCCGAATGGCCAGTTGCGCGACTGCAGGAACAGGTCGACCAGCGCGTTGCCGACGAAGAACACCTTGCCGCCACCGAGAATGGCCGGGATCAGGAACTCGCCCATCAGCAGGATAAACACCAGCATCACCCCGGTGATGATCCCCGGCGCAGAGAGGGGCAGGGTGATCCTGCGAAAGCTTTCGAAGGCACTGGCGCCCAGGTCCGCCGAGGCCTCGAGCAGGCGCTTGTCGAGTTTCTCCAGGCTGACGTAGATCGGGAACACCATCAGCGGCAGGTAGCCGTAGACGATGCCGATCAGCACGGCCCAGGGCGTGTTGATCAGTCGTACATCTTCCAGGCCAAGGCTGGCCAGCAACGCCGGAATGCCCTTGCCGCTGAGGATGAAAATCCACGCGTAGGTGCGGATCAGGAAACTGGTCCAGAACGGTACGATCACCAGCGTCAGCAACAGCGAACGGTTTTTGCTGACCTTGACGGCGAGGAAGTACGCCAGCGGGTAGGCCGCCACCAGGCACACCAGGGTGCCCAGTGGCGCCAACACCAGCGTGTTGCCGAACGCCGCCGCCCGCGAACCGAGGTTCAGGTAGTTGGCCAGTGTGAAGCCCCCGGCATACCCGCCCACGGCGCTGCGCTCGCCGAAACTGAAGACCAGGATGATCACCAGCGGCATCAGTAACAGCAGCAGGAACCACAGGGTCGAAGGCAAGAGCATCAGCAGGGTGATCCGCCGGCCGAGGTTGTGCCTTGGGCGCACCTCGACTGACAGGGCACTGCCTGGCTGCACCGTTTGCGGGTGGGCGGCGGCGTTCATGGGCGACTCCTCGTTGGCCATGGCAAATGATCAGGCGGATTTGAAACGGGCCATCAGTTCGGCGCGGGCCGGGCTGGTGAGCGTCGCTGCCGCACCGAATTCCAGTGGGCTGAGGGCTTCGGCGGCCGGGTACATGATCGGATCATTGAGCATGGCCGTCGGCAGCAGCGCATCGACCCGCTTGTCACCGCTCGGGTAGCCGTGGCTCAGCACTTCGAGCTTGTTGTGCTGCGGGTCGAGCAGGTAGTTGATGAAGGCGTAGGCGGCGTCCTTGTGCTCCGAGTTTTTCGGAATGGCGAAGAAGTCGCTCCACAGCTCACCGCCTTCCTTGCCCAGCTCGAACTGCATCTGCGCGTTGTCGCGATGCAGCTGCGAGGCGTCACCGGTCCACGACATGGCCAGCCAGGCATCGCCGCTGCGCATCGACGGCTGGATGTCTGAGTTGATGGCGAACAGGTGTGGCTTGACTTCGATCAGCAGTTTTTCGGCATCGGCCAGTTCTTTCGGGTCCAGGGAGTTGAAGCTGTAGCCGAAGCTTTTCAGGGCGTTGCCGATGGCGGTGAGTTGATAGTCGTGGACCATGGTGCGGCCGCTGGCGGGGCCTTGGGCGGCGGCCCAGAATTCTTTCCAGCTGGTCGGGCCGTTCTTCAGCTTGCCGGTGTCGTAGAGCATGCCGGTGGTGCCCCAGTTCTTCGGCACCGCATAAACCTTGCCGTCGACCGTGCCCTGGGCCATGAACTTCTGCTGGAACGCCGAGGCATCGAAATTGGGAATGCGCGACAGGTCCAGCGGTTCGATCAGACCCAGGCCGACGTAGGTGCTGATGGTGTAGTTGGTCGGCACCAGCACGTCCCAGCCACTGCCGCCGGCCTGCAACTTGGCGAGCATTTCTTCGTTGGAGCCGAACACGCTCATCGACACCCGTGCCCCCGTGGTCTTGGCGAACGCGTCGAGGTTTTCCTGACTGTGGTAGTTCGGCCAGGTCGCCAGCGACAGGCGATCCCCGAGCTTGCCTTGCTCGGCGGCCTCGGCTGAGGAGGTCAGCAGGCCGGGCATGTGGGTGGCGACCACCGCCGCGGCGATTCCGAGGCCGGTGCGGCCAAGAAAGTCGCGGCGACTGATCGAGCCGTTCTGCCAGCTGCGCAGGGTTTTGATAAAGGTCTTCTGGTCCATAGCACGCTCCCCATCCGGTTGATGAAACGAATCGACGACTTACAACGCCATGGCCAGGCCATTGGCGTGATCCCAGCCGACGCGCACTGCCGCGCCGTGTTCGAATGCATTGGTGCCGTGGTCCTGCTGGCGCGGCACGCGCACACAGACCACGCCGAAGGCCTGGGTGCGCACGCGGTATTCGGTGGTGTTGCCCAGGTAAATGCGGTCCTCCACACAGCCGTGCAGGGTCACTTCCCGCGCCATGTCGGCGCTGGCACCGGCGATGCTGATCAGTTCCGGACGCACGGCGATGCAGCCTTCAGAATTCGCGCTCAGCGCCTTGCCGGTGGGCGTCAGCGGGCTGGACAGTTCCAGACCCTGCTCGGTGCGCAGAACCACCGAGCTGCCGTTCAGATGGCGGACGGTGCCGTTGAACAGGTTGGACTCGCCGATGAAGTCAGCCACGTAGCGGCTGGCCGGTGCCTCATACAGCTGTTCCGGGGTGGCGGTCTGGATGATCGAGCCGTTGTGCATCACGCTGATGCTGTCGCTCATGGACAGGGCTTCTTCCTGGTCGTGAGTGACCAGCACGAAGGTGATGCCCACTTCGCGTTGCAGGCGCAGCAATTCCGACTGCATCTCCTTGCGCAGCTTGCGGTCAAGCGCCGCCAGTGGCTCGTCGAGCAGCAACACGGTGGGCTTGTTGACAAGCGCCCGGGCCAGGGCCACGCGCTGTTGTTGACCGCCTGAAAGCTCACTCGGCTTGCGCTGGCCGAAGCCGCTGAGGCGCACCATTTCCAGGGCTTCATCGGCCATGCGCAGCTGTTGTTTTTTGTCGGGGCGCGGCGTGCGATAACGCAGGCCATAGGCAATGTTCTGCGCCACGGTCAGGTGCGGAAACAGCGCGTAATGCTGGAACACCATGTTCACCGGCCGCTCGAAGGCCGGCACGCCGGCCACGCTCTTGCCCGCCAGGCGCACTTCACCGCTGGTGGGCTGTTCGAAACCGGCGATCATGCGCAAGGTGGTGGTTTTGCCGCAGCCCGAGCCGCCGAGGAAGGAATGGAACGAACCGCGCCGCACGGCGAAATTCAAACCATTGACGGCCTGCACCTGGCCATAGCGTTTGACCACATTGCAGAATTCGATATCGCTTGGCAGGTTGTCGTTCACGAGGCGGGCTCCCTTGCAGTGATGAATCATTGCGTCGGGGGCCAAACTAACAATGAGGGTTTTGCGGCGTATATATCCCTTGGGGGATAGAGTCGTTTTCAGGTGTCAGACGTCGACGACCAGTTCCTGGCCAGTGAGGTCGCGGATAAACAGCCCGAGCAATTCCGACTGGCTGCCGATGCCGAGCTTGGCGTAGATATTCTTGCGATGGATTTTCACCGTGCCCGGGCTGATGTTCAGTTGTTCGGCGACCGAGGCGCTGGAGTGACCGCGCAACAGCAATTGCACAATCTCCTGCTCGCGCCCGGTGAGGATGTGCGCGCCGAACTGGTCGAAGGCTTCGCGGATCTTGAAGTCCAGATCCTGCGCAGGTCGCGGTTGCTGGGCCTGACGCAGGCGCCAGGCTTCATTGATGACCTGCTCGACCACCGCTTGCGCGCACTCGACCAACTGCATTTCGTCACGGCTGAATGCGCAACTGGCCGAGGAGCGCATCAACGACAGCACCGCCGTCGCACCGGCCCCGAGGTCGACGAAAAACGCCACTTCCTCTGCCAGACCGGTTTGCTGGTAGTAGGTCAGGTAATACTCGCCGAGGTAAAAGTGGTCGGGCGCAAACTGGCGCAATCGCCACAACCCGGGCGCCTGCCCACGCGTACAGGCCAGGTAGAACGGATCAAGCAAATACGGCCCGCACTGATAGTCGTCGACATACACCGCGCGCTTGTCCGCCGAGAAGGTGTCGAACAACGCCAAGGGTCGGTGATTGCCTTCGTAGACGAACAAGACGAAATGATCGACCGGGCATACTTGCCGCAACCAGTGGCTAAGGCCCGACAGCCGCGCATGCCCGGCGGGCAGGTCCAGCAAGTGGGCGACACCGGTGGTCCAGAGTTTCAGTTCCTTGGGGCGCATGGTGACTTCAGGCAGGGGTGGATCGCGACAAGATGCACAAAGTACGCCATGGCGGCGTTGGCCTTGTGGAGCAGGGCAGGTCATGGAAAAAGCGCTGAGAAAATGCACCGCAACGGGGCCGGGTGTTACCGAGTGCTACAACTTCGGTTAATGATTCACCCCGTCGCGCAGGGGACGGCAAACATCGGGCTGACGAAAAGTGTCGGTTTTGGCGCCGGCCGATTAAAGATCAAGTGTGGAGACAGCTGCCGCTGTGTCGGGGTTTTGTACCTGTTTGATCCAGGTATCCAGTTCCTTGACCATCTTGTTGACCTCGCTGTCTTGCTGTTCCGAAGGGCGAATAATTGCGTTCCAGGCAATGTCCAGACCGTCATTCAGGGCGGCCCAGGCCAGTTCCCCGCGCTCCAGGCTGGGGGTCACCAAATCCCGTTGCAAGATGCTGATTCCGTACCCTGAGCGAACCAGTTCGACGATGGCTTCGATCAACTCCACGGTGATCATGCGCCGCGGCAAGATGCTGGCGGGGGCGAAGAAGCGATCATATTCCCAGCCACTGGCGCGATCGGTCGAATAGGTCACCAGGTTGTAGGTCTTGAAGTCTTCGGCATAAATATTCTTTCTTCCTGCCAGAGGATGATCGGTGGCCATGATCGCAATCAAGTCGTCGCGAAACAGCGGCAACTTGGCGACACCGCTGGGCACCATGCCGTCATCAATGATGGATACATCCAGCCGGCCCTGCATCAAGCTCGCGTAAACGTCGTTGCGCGGCACGGTCACCAGGGTGATTTCGATGTCCGGACGCAAGTTCGAATAATGCTTGATGAACTTGGGGATCCAGCGGAACGGGCCGTAGGAGGTGACGCCCATGCGCACGAAAGCGGTGACACCGCCGGCCATGGATCGAGCTTCGGACTCGGCCTCGTTGAGAATCGCGATGATGTCTCTGGCGGCGCGCTCCAGGCGCACGCCTGCGGGGCTGAGCCTCAGTTTGCCTCCCGAACGTTCTGTCAGGCTCACGCCGATGCGCCGCTCCGCCTCGCGCATACGGTGACTGACGGCGGAAGGGGTCAGCCATAAGCGTTCGGCAACGGCGGTCACTGAATCGACTTCCGACAGGGTTTGCAGCATCACGAGGTGATCCAGGGTAAGTCTCATAGGTGGGCGCGACCTGAAAATAATTCACAAATTTGCGTAAAATAATGAGCGTGACTTGTTTTTTGCTCCGGTGCAATCTGGTTTCAGCAACAACAGCCCACCGGAGAACAACAAACATGACAACGCTTGCCTTCACCCCTGCAGTCGCTCTGGGCGATATTGTCGACCTTGAGCGTTATCCCATCACCGATCGAAGCCATCCGGCGTATCAGCAACTGGTCACCCGCAGCCAATCGTTGCTCGGCGAGGAAGGCGTTGCGATCTTCCCGGGGTTTGTCCGTGATGATGTGGTCGGCACCCTGGCGGATCAGACCCTGGCGCTGCACCCGCGAATGTTCCATTTCCGTGAAAACCACACGGTTTATTTCAAGCCCCAGGACGAAAGCGTTGACCCGGCGCATCCACTGCGGCGGTTGATGAGCACCGAGAAAGATACGGTCGCCTACGCCGATATCCCGACAGACCATCTGATCCGGCAGATTTACCAGTCGGACGAAGTGCTTTCGTTCATTCGCGATGTACTGAATCTGGACGTGCTCTATCGCCATGCGGATCCGTTGGCCGCACTTAACCTGCAGGGCTTTACGGCGGGGCAACAGCTTGGCTGGCACTTTGATCGTTCCGACTTCAGCGTGACGCTGTCTCTGCAGGCGGCGACTGCCGGTGGCGACTTTGAATATGTACGCATGCTGCGTAACGAGAACGACGATTGCTATGACGCGGTCGGGCAATTCCTCGACAACCCGGCCACACAGAAAATAGAAGTTCTGCCGCAGGTGCCCGGGACCCTGACATTGTTCCGTGGTCGTTACTCGCTGCACCGAGTGACGCCGGTGGTGGGGGATAGGCTCAGGCTCAACGCGGTATTTGCCTACGTGGATCAGCCCAATGTCGAGTTCAGCGACTATGCGCGCAAATTGTTCTACGGACGTACGTCGGTAGAGCCGCTGGTATAGGTTCGGCACCCCTTACAATAAAAACAATCGATTCACTTCTTCGCTTCACGTGTTTGCACAGGCACTTGCCACCTTCGATCGGTGGTCTCGTTTGCCGTTTGTGCCGCACGCAACAGCTCGCTGCCCCCAATAATAATTTCGGAGCGTCTGATCATGAAATACAGGAAGAATTTGCTGGCCTCGTTACTCACTCTTGGCGTGCTCGTTGCCAGTGCTTCAAGCCAGGCGGCAGGGTGGTGTGACTCGGGCAAGCCGGTGAAGTTTGCCGGTCTGAACTGGGAGAGCGGGATGCTGCTCACCGACATCATGAAGATTGTGCTCAAGGAAGGTTACGGCTGTGCAACCGACGAGTTGGTCGGCAATACCATCATTCTTGAGACCGCTCTGGCCAGCAACGACATCCAGGTATTCGGCGAAGAGTGGATGGAGCGCAGTGAGGTCTGGAAAAAGGCGGCGGCGGCCGGCAAGGTCATTGCGATTGGTTCGCCGATCATCGGTGCGGTCCAGGGCTGGTACGTGCCGCGTTATGTGGTCGAAGGCGACGCGAAACGCAACAAGCCGGCGCGGGCGCCAGACTTGAAGACGGTCGCCGACCTGAGCAAATACCCCGAGGTTTTCCGTGACGCGGAAGAACCGTCCAAAGGCCGCTTCTACAACTGCCCGGCGGGTTGGATCTGTGAGCAGGAAAACACGGAGATGTTGAAAGACTACGGTCTTGAAAACACCTTCATCAACTTCCGCCCTGGAACCGGTGCTGCCCTGGATGCCGCGGTACTGTCCAGCTACAAGCGTGGTGAACCGGTGCTGTTCTACTACTGGTCGCCGACGCCACTGATGGGACAGATCGATGCGATACGGCTGGAAGAAAAGCCGGGTGTCGACAAAAACGTGGTGACCAAAGTCGGCATTTCCAAAGCCTTCAATGAGCAGGCCCCCGAGCTGGTTGCGGTGTTGGAGAAGGTCAATATTCCCATCGAACTATTGAATCAGAACCTGGCGAGGATGACCAAGGAACGCATCGAGTCGCCCAAACTGGCCAGAATCTTCCTCAAGGAACACCCTGAGGTGTGGCACGCCTGGGTGGATGAAGCCGTCGCCAGCAAAATCCAGGCAGCGCTTTAATCGGCAATGAGGGCAAGGATGCCCGGCGCCTTTAACGTTCTTGCAAACACCCATCACTACTGCGTTTTCTCGCTTCTGTTGCCAGAGGCGGTCTTTTTTTGCGTGCGGAATTTTATGAACAAGATCAAATCACGAGCGGCTGTGGCCTTCGCGGCGAACCAGCCCCTGCAAATTGTCGAAGTCGATGTGGCACCTCCGCAGGCTGGAGAGGTGCGGGTCCGGATCGTGGCAAGCGGTGTCTGCCATACCGATGCCTTTACCCTGTCCGGTGCCGATCCGGAAGGGCTCTTTCCGGTGATTCTCGGTCATGAAGGCGGCGGTATCGTCGAAGCCGTCGGTGAGGGTGTGACCTCCCTGGCGGTGGGCGATCATGTGATCCCGCTGTACACCCCGGAATGCGGCGAGTGCAAGTTTTGTAGATCCGGCAAGACCAACCTCTGCCAGAAGATCCGTGCCACGCAGGGCAAAGGCCTGATGCCGGATGGCACCAGTCGCTTTTCCTACCAGGGCCAACCCATTTTTCACTACATGGGCACTTCGACCTTTTCCGAATACACCGTGTTGCCGGAAATCTCCCTGGCGAAAATCCCCAAGGATGCGCCACTGGACAAGGTCTGCCTGCTCGGTTGCGGCGTGACCACCGGCATCGGTGCGGTGCTCAACACCGCCAAGGTGCAAGAGGGCGCCAGCGTGGCCATCTTCGGCCTGGGTGGCATCGGCCTGGCGGCGATCATCGGCGCCACCATGGCCAAGGCCGGCCGCATCATCGCCATCGATATCAACCCGGCTAAATTCGAGATCGCCAGGCAACTGGGCGCCACCGACTTCATCAACCCCAAGGATCACGCCAGGCCCATCCAGGAAGTGATCGTCGAGATGACCGAAGGTGGCGTCGATTACTCCTTCGAGTGCATCGGCAACGTCCAGTTGATGCGGGCGGCGCTTGAGTGCTGCCACAAGGGATGGGGTGAGTCGGTGATTATCGGCGTCGCCGGTGCCGGTCAGGAAATCAGTACCCGTCCGTTCCAGTTGGTGACCGGTCGCGTCTGGCGCGGTTCGGCTTTTGGCGGCGTTAAAGGGCGCAGCGAACTGCCCAGCTATGTCGAGAAGTCCCGGACGGGCGAAATCCCGCTGGAGACCTTCATCACCCACACCATGGGCCTGGAAGACATCAACCGGGCCTTCGACCTGATGCATGAAGGCCGCAGCATCCGCACCGTCATTCATTTCGATCGCTGATTCAACCGGCCTGGCGCGGGTCCTGGACTGACGGCGCCCGGTCGACAAACGCACTACCCACCCACCGTGTTTTTACCCGAGAGAGCATCACAATGAGCATCTTTACCCATGTCACTGTCGGCACCAACGATCTGCAAAAAGCCCGCGACTTTTACGACAAAGTACTCGGCGCCCTGGGCCAGAAGCGCCTCGCCGACCTGGAGGACAATGGCTCGATCTGGGGCCAGGACGCGCCGTCCTTCTTCGTGCTGAAACCGGCCAACGGCGCCCCGGCCAGCGTGGGCAACGGTGTCACGGTCAGCTTTGAAGCGCCGGATCGCGCCGCGATCGATGCCTTCCACGCCGCCGCGCTGGCCAATGGCGGCACCGACGAAGGTGCACCGGGTCCTCGTGGCTGGGCACCGAATGCCTATGCGGCTTATGCCCGCGACCTCGACGGCAATAAGCTGGCGGCGTATTGCTTCAAACCTGCCTGGTAAGCTTCGGGGCGAGGCTTGATTCAAGCCTCGCCTTTCACGACTCGACGAAATCGACCCTTGGTCGCCTCTCCACTGCTCAGGCCTTTTAAGGTGTCTACTGCTTATCAGGGCCTGCAGATACAGAGAGGAGCGCATGATGAGCAACGAACAGATGGCACCTGAAACGAAGGGGGTTGCGGTGCAGTTACTCGCAACGATCGACCTGGGGCCCGAGATCGAGGGCATGGCCGGGCGCCAGCTTAGAATGCGGATGGTGACCATCGAGCCTGGAGGCGTGTTCGGGCCGGTGCACAACCATATCGATCGGCCGGGCATCGTCTACATATTGCAAGGAACGATCACTGACCATCGCAATGGAACGGCCACGGACTATGGTCCGGGAGTGGGTTGGCCCGAAGACCGGAACACCACTCACTGGCTTGAGAACAGGGGAACAGTCGCGGCGTGTGAGATCTCGGTCGATATTGTCAGGCAAACGTAAGCTCAAGCCGGACATCCTCACGGGCAAGCCGACGGGCGTTTGCGGCGGCACCGCTTAAGTCGGCTTCATCACTCTTCTTCTCTCAACACATTGATCCGCCCCGATTTCTCTGCGGCCAGCAGCTTGGCGTGGTCTTTGGCATTCTGATCGGCATAAGCGAGGGCAAATTTGCCGATGGCCTGGTCGAAGGAATCCGTCTTGCCCAGGTAGCCGCTGATGAGCGCGGCATCCCCTGATTTGGCGTGGGCACGGGCCAGGGTCAGGCCGCACAATTCGGCGTACAACTTCATTCGCACGGTGGATATGTTCTCGATGGGCGCTGACATTTTCATGTCACGCAACTGACGGACAAAGAAGTAGCGACCGTTCTGGCCGCGTGTCCAGCCCAGGAAGATATCGCTGGACGACTGCATCAGGCGCTGCCCGGTGACGACGCGCTGGCCCTGATTCTCGTACTCGCTCTTGCCCGCATGGGGCGCCAGCACCGAGGGACAGGCTTCCTTGAATTGCAGGAGCAACGGGTGATTTTCCGCGGAAAAGAACAGGCCGACGAAACAATAGGTCCCGACGCTCCCGATCCCGACGGCCTTGACGGCAACATCTTCGAGGCGATAGCGATCGAAAAGCACGCGCCGTTCATGGGGCAGCGACAATCGATAATCCTGCAGGGCCAGGCGCACGTTTCGCATGAAGCCTTTTTCATGCACATGAAAAAGTACCGGGGGTTGATCGATCAGGCGCCGCCGTCCACCGACTTCGCTGCTGATCTTGGGATAGAGGTAATCGCCGACACGCAGCCTGGCCTTGGAGATTATTTGCTCGCGAAATTTCCTGGTTTCTGAATTGGGCGCCATATCGACAATCGATTGGGCATCCATTCGGTCATACCAGACATCCAGTGGACTCATCCTGGAGAGTTTGCGCAGCCGTTCTCGGTAGGCACGAACACTCTCGACGGCGATGGCCCGCGCGTCTTTATCGCTGAGGCGGTTATCCCGAGCGGCCACGGCAAAACTGATCGCCAGGCGTTTGACATCCCACTCCCAGGGGGCGGGCAGGGTTTCGTCGAAATCGTTGATGTCGAATATCAGATTGCGCTCAGGTGTGGCGAACAAACCGAAGTTCATCAGGTGACAATCGCCGCAGGCCTGCACCTGAATGCCGGTAGTCGGGGTCGTGGCCAGGTCATGCGCCATCAAGCCCGCAGAGCCACGCAGAAACGTGAAGGGACTGCGCACCATGCGGCCGTAACGCACCGGCACCAGATTGGGCAGTCGATGGCGATTGGAGATTTCGAGGAGTTCGATGGGGTCTCGGTGTTTGCGCGGCGGTTTCCATACGGCGTGATCGGCATGGGGCACGTGTTCGCGTATTTGTTCACCTGCGTACAGACGCTCCTTGCGCGAGTGGAAGACCAACTCGTCCCAGCGGTCTTCCGAGTGTCCTTTCTTGCTGTGGGCAGAGCTTTTTTTGCGGGGAGGCATGTCCACTCCTTTGCTCAACGAAGTCAGACTCGCTTGGGCACCGGATCTGGTAATGCGACTGCTCCATCAGCCCACAGAAAGTGCGTGTGCCGGTTTCCTGAAAAGTGCCTAAGAATATTGTTTCAGCGTAGCAGTTCCCAAGCTTGATCAAGGCGTGGCCGGTAGAGAAGCGGGATTATTTCTTCCACTGACGGGGTCGCCTTATTTTTGCGGATCGCTTCTAAGGAATCGCGTAGAGCTTGAACAGTTTTTTCGCCATGTCACTGATGCCTCCCAGGTAGGTGTTGCAGGCCTGTTCGATCTCGCCCGACTTGTACATTTCGCTGAGAGCGGTATCGACCAGCAAACGGAAGTTTTCATCGTCTCGATCCACTGCCATCGCAGTCGGCGAATACTCGAAAACCCGATCCAGCAGGACCAGTTTTGCAGTGGATGGGTGCGTGACCAGGAGGTTGCTCAGCAGCATGCGTTCGGCGAAGAAGGCATCGGCCTTGCCTTCGGCGACCAGGTTGACGCCTGCCTCAATGTTCTTGGCGGTGATCAGGGTCGCCACCACGCCGAGCAAGCGCATTTGCTGGCGAATCCATGCCTCGGTGATTCCGCCGGCGATGGTGGCATAGGTTTGATCGGACAACCCATGGTTGACCGTCGCACGCCAGGTCGGCCCGGTACGGGCAACATTGCCGTTGAGGACATTGAGCAGGGTCTCGGGTGCATCCTTGCGCACCACCACTGAAAGGCCGGCGGTGTAGACCGGTATCGAGTAACTCACATGCTTGCGTCGCGCCAGCGTGGGCGGGGTGGGCGTACAGAGGATGTCGACCTTGCCCGTGCTGACGGCCGTCATCTCGTCGTCGACGGAGACCGGTTGGTAACGCACCTGCATGTCGGGCAAGCCTAACTCGGCTTTGACGTGGTCAGCGATTTTCAGACAAAGCTCGATCGCATAACCGCTGGCCTTGTCGCCGGCCTGGGCACTGAACGGGGCCAGGTCCGGCAGGTAGCCGAGGGTGAAGGTGTTGCTCGTGCGCACCCGTTCAAGGGTACTGGCATCGGCCACTACCGGCCCCACGGCGAGCAGGCTTGCAAGTAGCAAGTGGGTGGCTTTGATCCGTTGTACATTCATATCCTGGCGCCCCGCATTCGAATGTCTGTGTTGCCTGGTAGTTACAGCTGAGGATTGCCGGCACTGGTCTGAGCCGCGGGAGTCGGAGCGACAAAACGCTTGGAGAGGAAGCCGTAGAGCAGGTAGCCGAAGGTAAGGACAATGAGGCCACCGAATACCGCATCCTTGCCGCAGGCATAAAGGGCGTACAACGAATAGGCCACGGCGATCAGTAAGAGCGCGGTATTGCGCGTATAGATCCCGGCACTGACCCTGGCCTTGTACATCATGACCAGCAGGCCCGTGGCGGCTGTGACGTAGGGGATGAGATTGGTCACGGCCGCCAGGCTGACGAGCTTGCCGAACTGGGCGCTGGCATTGGGTGAAATGGTCGACAGCGCCATCAGGGTCTGCAAGACGCCGCAGACCAGCATGCCGATGATCGGCGCATCCCGGGAGGTGACCTTGCTGAAAAATTTCGGGAACATGCCTTGGTCCGCGGTCATCTTGGCCGTCTGCGCCAGGGTGAATTGCCAGCCCAGCAGCGATCCGACACAGGCCATCACGGCCAGCGCCATGACGATGTTGCCGACCGTGGGGTTGAACATGTGGGCATAGACGAGGGCGAAGGGCGCGGACGAGTTGGCCAGTTCGGCGTTGGGTATCATCCCCTGGATCACTGTTGTCGACAGGATGTAGACCACTGCTGCACCCAGCGTGCCGAACAGGCACGCCAGCGGTACGTTGCGCTTGGGATCTTCCACCGCATCGGAAGCCTGGGCCGCCGACTCCATGCCCAGGAAAGCCCACAGGGTCAAGGGAATGGCTTTACTGATGGCCTCGGAGATCGGCAGGTTGTTCGGGTTCCAGGCGGCGACCAGCATGTCGGTCTTGAACCAGTACCAGCCGATGATGCTCAAGCCGGCCACCGGGATGATGACACCCCAAACGGTAATCGTACCGATCCTGCCGGTGATGCCGGGGCCGCCGAAGTTGGCGATGGTGGTGAGCCAGAGCAGGGCGACCGTGCCGATGAACAGGGGAATCGCGCCACTGCCAAGCCAGGGCACGAACGATGTCATGTAACCCACCGCCGAGATCGCGACGGCCACGTTGGCGATGCCCAGGGAGAGAAAGTACAGATACGAACAGAGGAAAAAACCCGATTTGGCATGCGCCTCTTCGGTGTAGGCCGACAGCCCGCCTGAGCGCAGGCAGTAGATGCCGCACTGGGAAAAGCAATAGGCGATGGACATGGAGCCAACGGCGGTGACCAGCCATGACAGCAACGAAACAGCACCGAGTTGGGCCATGCTCGTCGGCAGCAGGATGATGCCCGAGCCCATCATGTTCACTGTCACCAGTGTGGTAAGCCCCACGAGGCTCATTTTTTTGCTTGAGTCGGCCATCGAAAACTCCTTGATCTGCCCTACGCGTTGACCCTGGTGCCGATAGTCGTACTCAAGGTCCGGAAAGTGCCCATCGAACAGTTCTGTCGCCAACTACATTGAAGATGGCTTTTGGCGTTCTGAACAGAAAAATGAAGGCGCCAACATGACATGGCTCCAAAACCGGAAGCTGGAGACAACACATTGGTTTTTTTTTGCCGGTCAATCGTCTGATTTAGATCAATCAGCGAACATTCAGCGAGGACACGCATTGGCGGGCGACGTACTCGAAGATTTCAATCCACAGATCACGCGCATTGCCCAGTTGTGCGATCATGGCGCCGGCCAAAATCTCGACCCTGTATCTGCACAGCCTGACGGGCTGGTTCCTCTTGGGTATCTGCTTGATAGGTCGACCTATTGCTACTGGAGGCGACGGTTGAATGAGGGAACATGCATCAACTAAAAACTAACCACAGAATGTGGCAGTTCGAACCGATATTGCTGATGTGCACACTCTACCTGCTGGCTACGAGTGTGGTCGCTGCACCGCAGGTGCACGAAACAATGACGATCATGGTCGAGGATGCGGCCGCCCCCTGGTCGAAGCGTGACGGCACAGGTTACGCCAACGACGTGGTGGTCGCCGCCTTCAAGGAGATGGCGGTCGACGTGCAGCTCAAAGTCGTGCCCTATGCCCGTTGCAAATACATGGTGCTCAATGGCACGAGCGTGGCCTGTTTCAACATGAGTTGGCTGCCCGAATTCGAGGGCAGGATCAAAATGGCCTCGCAACCCATCTACACGGTCAACAATGACATGTTCGAATCGATCAACGCCCCCTTGCCGAAGTCGCCCAAAAGCCCCTGCACCTTGCCGCCCGGCACGGTAGTGGGCACCGTCAGAGGCTACGAATATTCGCCACAGGCCACCGCGCTGCAATCCGCCGGCGTGGTGTTCGAGAATGCTGACTCCGATGTGCAGAACCTTCGCAAACTCGCCGCCCGGCGCTTGTCGGCTGCCCTGATCGTGACCAATGACCTGGAAGCCAAGGAACAGAAGGCCAGACAGGCAGGTACCGAAGATGTCGTCCGGTTCGCCTTCAATTGTGGGCTGTCCGCTGCAACCATAGGCTTTAGCCTGACCCACCCGGACGGATTGCGGGCGCTGAAGATGTATGACGAAGGCTACCGGCGCATCGAGGCCAATGGCGTGCTCAAGCAAATCCATATGCACTGGTTTCCATCGCAGCCTGTTGTCCGTCCCTGAAAGCTCAAGCGCAATCGCCGGGATTTTTCGGTCATCGGCGATTTCGCGGCGGATCACCCGGCCCTAGCGAATACCGGCACCCGCCATGGACTCGGGCACCCACTGCGCCGTCGATAGCGGCTCGATGTAGCGAATCCCGCCATGAGGACCTACTACGCCATTGATGTTGTAGGTGCCGAGCGACAGATCGTAGGTCATGAACGGGGTGGCATCCGGGACTTGCTCGTCGTAGCTCTGGCTGAGGAAGGCGAAGGAGCCACGGTAAAGCTGGCCACTGGTGTCGTACTGATCGGAGGCCACGGCGGCCCAGGTGTCTTCATCCAGGTAAAAGCGCCGCTTCTGGTAGATGTGCTTTGCACCGGGCTTGAGGTTGCCCTCGACGACGTAGACGCGGTGCTTTTCCCAGCGCACGAAAGCCGGGGCAATGAAGTTGGGGGTGGTCAACGACTTGGCGTCATGGGCATAGGTCAGTTTGTAGGTGTTATAGGGCACGATCATTTCTTGCTTGCCCACCAGTGTCCAGTCGTACAGTTCCAGTGCACGGGCGGTACCGGGATTCGGCGTGTCATAAGCCAGGATCGAAATCTGTTTGACCCGGCGTTGGGCCGGCATGTACTGCCAGGCGCGGCCAGGGCGCTGCAGCGGGTTGGTGGCGTTCTTGAGCATGATCGACTCGCCGGCACGCCGCGCAGGTCCGGTATAGGACAGTTTCATCTGGTAGTAGATGTCGGAGTTGTTGATGGGCTTGGACATGTTCTCGTAAATCGGGAAGGAGACAAATGCCTCGCCGCTGACCGCCAGGCTTGCTACTCCCGCCGAGTCGACGCTCCAGGAGTCGTATTTGGAGTGGATGTTGACGCCCTGGAAG
The DNA here is from genome assembly GCF_008801475.1 of Pseudomonas moorei. GTDB lineage: Bacteria > Pseudomonadota > Gammaproteobacteria > Pseudomonadales > Pseudomonadaceae > Aquipseudomonas > Aquipseudomonas moorei. The sequence continues at coordinate 345,160 of NZ_VZPP01000008.1, forward strand.
CGCAGCAGGAAATTCCACATCGCTTCGGCGCCCGACTGCGGGATCGGGAACGGTACACCGGGCAATACATTCTCAAAAGCGATCCCGCCGTTGAGGGAACGGGCGCCGGTGGCGTTCTTGCGGCTATTGTCCAGTACCGCCTGGGGCAGTGCTGCGGTACGGTGGGTCGGGTAGACGTCGATACGGTAGTCGGGGTAGCGCCGGGCCAGCGCGACGGTGGTGGCGGTCAGCATGCCCTTGTACTGGTCGACGTTTTTGCCATTGATCACCAGCAGCGGTTTCTCGTCGGCGTAGGGGTCCGGACGCATGCTGTCACCGGTCTTGAAGCCGGAAGGGGCATGGGTCAGGCCACCGCTGTAGGGCGGAATCGAACCATCGGCATTACCGGCTTTCTCAGCACCCACCGGTGTGAGGCGGGTGCCCAGTTCGGCGGCTTGCTGACTTGAGACATAGGCCTTTGCATCAATGGTCAGCGCCATGAACAAAGAGACAGCCAGAAGCTTTTTCACGAATTTCATATTGTTATTCTCCGGCCTGGCGTACCAGGCAACTCGTGACTCAGGCGCAGCGGTCGCATCCGTCGGTTCAAGGCAGTACGTTGGGCACTCAGCCATCGGGCTGGCAGTGCACTCAAACGGACGCGCTGAACCATTGCGTTGCGCCGGCTTTCAATTCTCCCGTCTGGTCGTTTTTGCCTTGTGGGCACCCGACGGGCTCAATCGCCAACTCCTTTTATGGCTGACATTAAAGAACCCCTGGAAAGGGGACGCTTTTCATTTGACGACAGCCCCTTGGCTATTGATGACAGACCGACCAATTCCGCGGGCAGGGCGGCCGGGGTGGGGCTTCGGTCAGGGCTGCCGTATTTTTCGACGTGGCCGGACGAGAGCTGTCGGCTTATGCGGTCGTTGCTGGTGGATGCGTCTCAAGCGTTGGTCGGGTTCGGCTGTGACGCTGAGTGGGTAGGGTGGTGATTGGCTTTGTATTAAGGCAGGGAGGTTTCTATAAAACGTGTCTGATGAGAGAGATGATCATGGGCGAGCGGGGGCAGGCTCCAGTCCGGTAGCTGCCCCGCGCCACATCTTCCGGTTAAACGATGTTCAACGCCTTGAGAATCACCAGCGATTGCCCGGCAAAGGCTTGGGCCTGTTCAGTCAGCTCGGCGATATTGGCTTCGGCCGTAGTCAACGGCTGATCGCCAGCAGATCGGTTTTGCATGTTGCCGAACGTATTCGTGTGCACAGCGACTTCAGCACGTTATCCCCACACTGATGACCCCAGCGGTCGTTGATGTATTTGAAGGGGCCCGCGATAGCGGAGTGGCAGTCACTTCAAAGGCGTCTGTCAGGCCGTCATCGCTGGCAAGCCAGCTCCCACAAGTCCGATGGCATTACTTGATTGTGTGAACGATCCAAAAACCTGTGGGAGCGGGCCCCGGCTTCGCAAAACCCTCAAAGCAATCGTTCGATGTCAGAATCTGCGCAACTTGAACGATTTGGAGAACATGATGCTTCGTGTGTTTGAACGAAGGCTCGATCCCTTTCCTCCTGACGAGGTACCACCGCCACCCGACGGTCTGGCTCGCTTCCTGTGGGCCTGTACGCGGGGTGCACGCGGTTACGTCCTTGCGCTTGCGCTGCTCAGTGCCGGCGTGTCCATTTACGAAGCCTGGCTGTTTTCCTTCCTTGGGCAGGTCGTGGACCTGCTTTCGACCTGGCAGGCCGGCGCAGAAGCGGCTGCGCAGGAACGTCGTGTGTTGTGGGGGATGGGCATCGTCATGGTGGCCAGTGTCGGGCTGGTGGCGTTGCGCACGATGGTGCAGCACCAGATATTGGCGATTAACTTGCCGTTGCGGCTGCGCTGGGACTTCCATCGCCTGATGCTGCGGCAAAGCCTTTCGTTTTTTTCCGATGAGTTTTCCGGCCGGGTCACTACCAAGGTGATGCAGACTGCGCTAGCGGTGCGCGACGTGCTATTCACCCTGATCGAGATCGCACCCGGGATCGGGGTGTATTTCATTGCGATCATTGCACTGGCCGGTGGCTTCGCCCTGAAACTGATGCTGCCTTTCGTTGCCTGGGTCGTGTTGTTCGCGCTGGCCATGTGGTACTTCGTGCCCCGTCTGGGGAAAGTCGGGCAGGAACAGGCCAATGCGCGGTCGATGATGACCGGGCGCATCTCGGACGCCTACACCAACATCACGACGGTGAAGCTGTTTTCCCACTCCAATCGTGAAGCGCACTTTGCGCGTGCGGCGATGGAGGACTTCAAGCAAACCGGCTTTCGCCAGATGCGCCTGGTCAGTCAGTTCGAAATCGTCAACCAGGCATTGGTGGTGGCGTTGATCATGGCAGCGGGTGGTTATGCGCTGTGGCTATGGCACCAGGGTGAGATCGGCGCAGGTGCCGTGGCGGCGATCACCGCCATGGCATTGCGTATCAATGGCATGTCGAACTGGATCATGTGGCAAATGACCTCGCTGTTCGAGAGCATCGGCACCGTGCAGGATGGCATGGCGACCCTTACCCGTGGCCCAAAGGTGCAAGATGCACCGGACGCAAGCGTGCTGGTGACCTCCGGCGGCGCGGTCACCTTCGATAAGGTGAGCTTCAATTACAATGGCGAACGCCAGGTGCTCGATGGCCTGAGCCTGAACATCCGTCCGGGCGAAAAAATCGGCCTGGTCGGCCGCTCTGGCGCCGGCAAGTCCACACTGATCAACTTGCTGCTGCGCTTTTACGACGTCGACAGCGGGGAGATTCGCATCGACGGCCAAAACATCGCAACAGTGACGCAGGACAGCCTGCGCGGCGCCATCGGCATGGTCACGCAGGATACTTCCCTGCTGCACCGTTCCATTCGCGACAACATTGCCTACGGACGTCCCGACGCGACCGACGCGCAAATCCGCAGGGCCGCGGCCAATGCCCAGGCCGATGAGTTCATAAGCCAACTGAGCGACCGGCAAGGTCACACCGGCTACGACACCCTTGTGGGTGAGCGGGGCATCAAGCTGTCGGGCGGCCAGCGCCAACGGGTCGCGATTGCCCGGGTGATGCTCAAGAACGCCCCGATCCTGCTGCTTGACGAGGCCACCAGCGCACTGGACTCGGAAGTCGAAGTGGCCATTCAGGAAAGCCTCGATGAAATGATGCAGGGCAAGACCGTGATCGCGATTGCCCATCGACTGTCCACGATTGCGGCCATGGACCGGCTCATCGTCATGGATGAGGGACGCATCATCGAGCAGGGCACCCACACCGAATTGCTTGGCAAGAACGGCGTCTATGCGCGGCTGTGGCAGCATCAGAGCGGAGGGTTCCTGGGCGAGGATAAGGGAGTGGTCGAGACTATGGATCAAGCGTGAGCGTGAAGGGGGACGCAGTGGGGCGTGAGCACACACTCAGCCAGGATCTTACCGTCAGCTTTTGGCCGATCGTGTTGAAAAGGTCGGTCCTTCCAGGCTGCTGCCGTACTGGCGGCATACGCTGCAAGAGGCAAGGCAGGGGGCGGATCCTGAGAATTCCATGTCTCATGCGCGTAGCGCGTTTTTGTCGGGCGGGTTAATCGATATTCGGTATCGGCCATTTCACGTGTGGCAGGGTTTCATATTCGGGCTTTGCAAACAGATAGCCTTGATAGTAGTGAATGCCCAGGGCCAGTAACTGCTGTAATTCAGCATTGGTCTCTACGCCCTCTGCAATCACTTCAATATTGAGTGCCTTGCATACACCGAGAATGCCTTGGACGATTGCCTGTCGCACCGGATCCGTGCAGATGCTACGCACCAAGGCCATGTCCAGTTTGATGATGTCGGGTTGAAACTCTGCCAGCAAATTGAGCCCCGAGTACCCGGCACCGAAATCATCTATCGCTGTCTTGAAGCCTTTAAGACGATATTCTCGAATGATGCTTTTCAGATGTTGCTTGTCCACCAGTTCTTCGTTTTCGGTGATCTCAAAGATCAGCCTTTCTGTGGGAAATCCAAACCTGCGGGCAGCTTCAAGCGTCGCGCGAATGCACGTGGCTGCTTGATATACCGCATTGGGCAAGAAGTTGATGCTGACAAAGCAGGGGATTTGCAAACGTGAAGCAAGCTCAACAGCCTTGACCCGACAGGCTTGGTCAAAGGCGTAACGATTCTGTTCGTTCACCTGACCAAGAATGGCTGCGGCACCACTGCCATCGCAACCACGTACCAAAGCCTCGTAGGCAAAGATACTGTTGTCGCGCAGATCGACGATTGGCTGGAAAGCCATGCTGAACTCAAAATCCAGTTCTTTACCATCCCTGCAGGCACTGCAAGGAGGGACTGGTCGTGTTTTTTCGTTCATTCAAAACCCGTTTTTCAATGACTATTAATGTGTCGATCAAGCCGCGACTTTGCACAGGGCTGCAAGGCTGAATTATCGTGCCAATGCCGACGAGAAATGGCTGATCGCGTGTACGACTTGTCGAGCACTATCCTGAATATCCAGAATCACTTGACCCGCTTCGCCGGCTAATTTGACGCCTTGTTCCGCCTTGTCTTTACTCGCCTCCATCCTGGTCACGGCCCCCTTGGCCAATTCACGATTGTGCTGCACCACCTCGACAATCTTGATGGTGGCCTGGCTTGTGCGCGAAGCCAGATTGCGCACTTCGTCGGCGACCACCGCAAAACCACGACCCTGCTCTC
>NZ_VZPP01000009.1 GCF_008801475.1 Pseudomonas moorei
CCCGCCAGCTGATGGCGCTAATGGGCTGAAAGGCCTTTTTTCGTCTGTTGCCCGCACAAAAAACAAACGCCCCGAACAAGTCGGGGCGTTTGTTGGGCTGGCCTTCAGTGTGTTTTCACACAGTCTGACAAGGGGCCTTTTCGTGAACGCGGGGGTAATCAGCGTTCGAGATCTTTGATCTTGCCTTTGACGCCATCCCACTCTTCGGCATCGGGCAACGATTCTTTCTTCTCGGTGATGTTAGGCCAGATTTCAGCCAGCTCAACGTTGAGCTGAATGAATTCCTGCATCTCTTCCGGGACTTCATCTTCGGAGAAGATGGCCACGGCAGGGCATTCGGGTTCGCACAGTGCGCAGTCGATGCACTCATCCGGGTGAATCACCAGGAAATTCGGGCCTTCGTAAAAGCAGTCCACCGGACACACTTCTACGCAGTCGGTGTACTTGCACTTGATGCAGTTGTCGGTGACGACGAAGGTCATTTCTAATTTTCTCCTCAGGCGGCGGCAGCGGAGCCCCTTCACGTTGGGGTCGCCAGGTTCGAGAGCGATAGTCTGCAGGCCAGGCTATAACCTGCAGCATCCCAAACCGCGCGAGATTCTAACAGCTTGCAAGCTTATGCGTTAGATCCGTGTCTTTAGTGTATAGAGCATTTCGAGCGCGCGCCGAGGTGTCATGTCATCCAGGTCGAGTTTTGCCAGTTCATCCAGTACCGGATGGGGCAGGCTGGCGAACATATCGCTTTGTTGCGGCGTGGCCGGCTTGCCTTTGGCGGGCTTGGGCGCCTCATGCGGCAGAGCGGTATCTTCCAGGCGGCTCAAATGCTCTCGGGCACGCAGGATCACTTCACTCGGCACGCCGGCCAGTTGCGCAACCGCCAGGCCATAGCTTTGGCTGGCAGGCCCCGGCAGGACGTGGTGCAGGAACACGATACGTTCATTGTGCTCGGTGGCATTGAGGTGCACGTTGGCCACCAACGGCTGGGCTTCCGGCAGGACCGTCAGTTCAAAGTAGTGGGTGGCGAACAGGGTATAGGCCCGCAGGTGCGCCAGGCGCTCCGCTGCCGCCCACGCCAGGGAGAGACCATCGAAAGTACTGGTGCCACGCCCGACTTCATCCATCAGCACCAGGCTGCGCTCGGTGGCGTTGTGCAGGATGTTGGCGGTTTCGCTCATTTCGACCATGAAAGTCGAGCGTCCGCCCGCCAGATCGTCACTGGAGCCGATCCGGGTGAATATGCGGTCGACCAGGGACAGCTCACAACTGGCCGCCGGCACGAAGCTGCCGATGTGTGCCAGCAGCACGATAAGCGCGGTTTGCCGCATATAGGTGGATTTACCGCCCATGTTCGGACCGGTAATCACCAGCATCCGAGTGTTATCGTCCAGGCTCAGGTCGTTGGCGACAAATGGTGTGGTCAGAACCTGCTCAACTACCGGGTGGCGCCCCTGGGTAATGCGCATGCACGGCTCGCTGACGAAGCGCGGGCAGTTCAGGTCGAGGTTCAATGCGCGCTCGGCCAGGTTGCTCAGCACGTCCAGCTCGGCTAGCGCCGAAGCGGTATCCTGCAGCGGTGGCAACTGTGTGATCAGGTCTTCGAGCAGCGCTTCGTAGAGCATTTTTTCCCGCGCCAAGGCACGGCTCTTGGCCGAAAGCGCCTTGTCTTCGAAGGCTTTTAGTTCCGGTGTAATGAAGCGTTCGGCGCCTTTGAGCGTCTGGCGGCGGATGTAGTCAGCCGGTGCTGATTCGGCCTGCTTGCTTGGCAGTTCGATGAAGTAACCGTGAATGCGGTTGTAGCCAACTTTCAGGTGCGAGAGGCCGGTGCGGGCCTTTTCTCGTGCTTCGAGGTCAATCAGGAACTGCCCGGCGTTTTCGCTGAGTGATTGCAGTTCGTCGAGTTCACTGTCGTAACCGGTCTTCAATACACCGCCATCGCGAATCACTGCTGGCGGATTGTCGATGATGGCTTTTTTCAGCAATGCCGCCAGTTCCGGGTAGGTACTGGTGGTATTGGCCAGTTGGATAATGTGTGGAGCTTCGAGCTCAGTCATCGCCACTTGCAGTTGCGGCAGTGCGCCGAGGGCATCGCGCAACCGCGCAAGGTCGCGCGGGCGAGCGTTGCGCAGGCCGATTCGCGCGAGAATTCGCTCGATGTCGCCAATTTCCTTGAGCTGCGGTTGCAGCTTCTCGAAACGATAGCCGTCGAGCAGGCAGGTGATCGACGTCTGGCGGGCCAGCAATACCGTCAGATCACGCAGCGGACGGTTCAGCCAACGGGTCAGAAGCCGACTGCCCATGGCCGTCTGGCAACGGTCGACCACCGACTGCAGGGTGTTATCACGACCGCCGGCCAGGTTGGTATCCAGCTCCAGGTTGCGCCGGCTTGCGCCGTCGAGTACGACGGTGTCGTCCAGGCGTTCATGACGCAAGCTGCGCAGGTGTGGGAGGGCGGTGCGCTGGGTTTCTTTCGCGTAAGCCAGCAGGCAACCGGCAGCGCCGATGGCCAGGGTCAGGTTTTCGCAACCGAAGCCTTTCAGATCCTGGGTAGCGAATTGCTGGCAAAGACTTTTCAGCGCTGAATCACGCTCGAAATCCCACGGCGCACGGCGACGCACCCCACGACGTTTTTCCGCCGGAAGGTCTTTCGGCCAGTCATCCGGTATCAAAAGCTCCACCGGATTGACCCGCTCCAGTTCCGCCAGCAGGTTTTCCCAACCTTTGATTTCCAGCACACTGAAGTTGCCGCTGGTGATGTCCAGCACCGCCAGACCGAACAGACGTTCGTCACCCAGTACCGCGGCGATCAGGTTGTCCCGACGCTCATCCAGCAGCGCTTCGTCGCTGACTGTCCCCGGCGTGATGATCCGCACCACCTGGCGATCCACCGGCCCTTTGCTGGTCGCCGGGTCGCCAACCTGTTCACAGATCACCACCGACTCGCCAAGCTTCACCAATTTCGCCAAATAACCTTCGGCGGCGTGGTAAGGAATCCCGCACATCGGAATCGCTTGCCCGGCTGACTGCCCGCGGGCGGTCAGGGTGATGTCCAGCAGCTTGGCGGCCTTCTTCGCGTCTTCATAGAAGATCTCGTAGAAGTCGCCCATGCGGTAGAACATCAACTGATCAGGGTGCTGGTTCTTCAGGCGCCAGTACTGCTGCATCATCGGCGTGTGGGAGGACAGGTCGGAAAGGGCTTTATTCATCGGGAATCGGAAAACTCATTGAAAGGTGTGGGGCAAAAGCGGGGCAATCGCCGGGCTTTTCCGCAATGGGCGCAAGATTAACATGGGCGGTCCGCCGGACGCAGGCATGAACGCCACGCGGCTTGCTTCTACTGATTTATGCATTGTTTATGCTAATCGGCATTTGTCTTCCGGGAATAGAACGAGCACTATGTGTGGTATGCAAAAACGCAACGTTTCTACCGTCTTAAGAGCACTGCTCGACCAGCACGGGATTTCCCCCACGGAGCTCCACCGTCGCACTGGCGTGCCCCAATCCACTCTCTCGCGGATCCTCAGCGGGAAGATCGTCGATCCGTCGGATAAGCACATCTCGAAGATCGCCGAGTACTTCGCTGTGAGCACCGATCAGTTGCGCGGTCGTGCAGATGTCGCGTCGGCCTACCATGGGAGACGCGATGAATTGCATCCTGAACTCAAGGACATCAGTCTGTGGGACGACGATACCCCTGTCGATGACGACGAGGTGTCGGTCCCCTTTCTTCGAGAAGTTGAATTGGCTGCGGGATCGGGAAGATTCGTCATCGAAGAGAGTGAGCGCTCTAGTCTGCGCTTCGGCAAGCGCAGCTTGCGCCATAACGGTGTGCAATTCGACCAGGCCAAATGCGTGACCGTGCGTGGCAATAGCATGCTGCCTGTGCTGCGCGACGGCGCCACGGTCGGGGTCAATGCCGGCAAGTGCGGGATTGGCGACATCGTCGATGGCGACCTCTATGCCATCAACCACAACGGTCAACTGCGGGTGAAACAGCTTTATCGCCTGCCTACCGGAATTCGCCTGCGCAGCTTCAATCGCGAAGAGCACCCGGACGAGGACTACACCTTCCAGGAAATCCAGGAGGAGCAAATCGTCATCCTCGGTCATGTCTTCTGGTGGGGCATGTACGCCCGATAATCTTGTCACTGTCAGATGAACCCGTCATCAGGCGGGTTTTTTTTTCGCCTGCCAAAAGGCCCGGCATCCCTGTTTATGGGCATTTTTGTGCGCTGGTGCATTTTTAATGTATGAGCAAATGCATTTAGCCATTGACTGAGTATGCATTGATGCATAAATTTGCTGTCAAGGCGTTCTATAAAGCAGATCTAACCGAAGTTCTCTGCGTATCTAAAGTAAGGCTGCGTAATGGTTAAGTGCACTTGCACATCGCCCATCAATTACCCCAGGAGGCGTGACATGACAATTGAGCAACAAGCGTTGTTGGACATGCCAATCTGGCTGGTCATCGTGCTTGCCTTAGTGGGTGGGCTGTCAGGTGAAATGTGGCGCGCCGACAAGGATGGCGCTCGTGGCTGGACGCTGCTGCGACGGCTGGTCCTGCGCTCCGGGGCCTGTATGGTCGGCGGGGTCTCGGCGATCATGCTGTTGTATGCCGCCGGCCTGTCGATCTGGGTCGCAGGCGTCTTCGGGTGCCTCACCGCGATGGCTGGTGCGGACGTGGCGATCGGTCTTTATGAGCGTTGGGCGGCCAGGCGGATTGGCATTTGTGAAATGCCGCCCCGAGATTCTCGTCCGGACCAACAATGAATCCCGTCGATACACCCAAACGCGTGACTGCGTTTCTTGCGCAGGTCGGTCATGAGTCGTACCTATCTCAGAGCGCGTGCTCGCTAACATTTCGATCGACTCCGTAACTTGCAAGCATGGTTCGCTCGTGTACGGTAGGTTTCATTCCGCCCGATCAGGAGATGACTGTGAAAGAAATCACACAACTGGCCGCCGAACTCGGCAGACGCTTGCAGGTTCTCAACGCCCATGTCACCGCAGCAGAGTCCTGTACGGGCGGCGGAATTTCCGAAGCGATAACCCGGATCCCGGGCAGTTCGGCATGGTTCGAGGCGGGTTACGTTACTTACTCCAACCGCCAGAAGACCCAGCAGTTGAATGTCCCTGCCGAGTTATTTTCAACAGTGGGGGCGGTCAGTCGCGAGGTCGTCGAAGCCATGGTCCGTGGCGCACAGGAAAAAAGCCATGCGCGTTTTGCCGTGGCGGTCAGCGGCATCGCCGGGCCGGACGGCGGCTCGCCAGGCAAACCAGTGGGCACCGTATGGCTGGCCTGGGGCGTGGGCGAGCAAGTGTTCAGTGAGTTGCAACACTTCCCGGGCAACCGCGACGAAGTTCGCCGACAAACGGTGAAGGCCGCGCTAGAGGGGCTGCTGCGACATGCCGCCGGAGAAATCTCAAATCAGGGGTAGGCGATCCTCGAACGCTGTGGAATAATACTGTCTACTTATACAGGTGTTGGCCGTCAGGCCTTATTGATTACGTGAGGACTTTAATGGACGACAACAAGAAGAAAGCCTTGGCTGCGGCCCTGGGTCAGATCGAACGTCAATTCGGCAAGGGTGCCGTAATGCGTATGGGCGATCAGGACCGTCAGGCGATCCCATCCATCTCCACCGGCTCTTTGGGTCTGGATATCGCACTGGGCATTGGCGGTCTGCCAAAAGGCCGTATTGTTGAAATCTACGGTCCTGAATCTTCCGGTAAAACCACACTGACCTTGTCCGTGATCGCCCAGGCTCAAAAAGCTGGCGCGACGTGCGCATTCGTCGATGCTGAACACGCCCTCGATCCTGAATATGCCGGCAAACTGGGCGTCAACGTCGACGACCTGCTGGTTTCCCAGCCGGACACCGGCGAGCAAGCACTGGAAATCACCGACATGCTGGTGCGTTCCAATGCCGTTGACGTGATCATCGTCGACTCCGTGGCGGCGCTGGTGCCAAAAGCAGAAATCGAAGGCGAAATGGGTGACATGCACGTGGGCTTGCAAGCCCGTCTGATGTCCCAGGCGCTGCGTAAGATCACTGGTAACATCAAGAACGCCAACTGCCTGGTGATCTTCATCAACCAGATCCGTATGAAAATCGGCGTGATGTTCGGCAGCCCGGAAACTACCACGGGTGGTAACGCGCTGAAATTCTATGCTTCGGTTCGTCTGGATATCCGCCGTACTGGCGCAGTGAAAGAAGGTGACGAAGTCGTTGGTAGCGAGACCCGCGTCAAGGTTGTGAAGAACAAGGTGGCTTCGCCGTTCCGGCAGGCCGAGTTCCAGATTCTTTACGGCAAGGGCATCTACCTCAATGGCGAGATGATCGACCTGGGTGTTCTGCACGGTTTCGTTGAAAAATCCGGTGCATGGTATGCCTACAACGGCACCAAGATCGGTCAGGGTAAAGCCAACTCGGCCAAGTTCCTGGCGGATAACCCGGAAGTTGCTGCGGCCCTTGAGAAACAACTTCGCGACAAGCTGCTGACCCCAGCGCCGGACGTCAAGGCTTCGCCAGTCAAAGAGACTGAAGATGACCTGGCTGACGCTGATATCTGATAGAGCCGATGACCGCCGTACTCGATACCCTCGTCGCGGTGCGGCGAACCGCGATGGACCTGCTCGCACGTCGCGAGCATGGTCGAGTCGAGTTGACGCGCAAGCTGCGTCAGCGCGGCGCTCTCCCCGAAATGATCGAAACAGCACTCGACCGATTGACGGAAGAGGGGCTGTTATCTGAATCCCGTTATCTCGAAAGCTTCGTTTCCTACCGAGCTCGTTCCGGTTACGGTCCCATGCGCATTCGCGAAGAGTTGAGCCAGCGTGGCCTGCAGCGCAGCGACATCGACCTCGCGTTGCGTGAGAGCGGAATCGACTGGCAGGAACATCTGGAAGACACCTGGCGGCGCAAGTTTTCCGGGCATTTGCCAATCGACACCCGGGAGCGTGCCAAACAAGGCAGGTTCCTGGCGTATCGGGGGTACTCCATGGAAATGATCAGCCGCTTGTTCAGTGGCCGAGGGATGGATGATTGACTGAAACGGCTCGCTATTGCATAGCGGGCCGTTTTTTCATGCCTCAGATAACCTTTGACGTTTCACGAGTGTGCTGTTGCACCTGAGGTTGGGACTGCGCCCAGTTTTCCGGCAGATTGATGAAATCCACCAGTTCTCGCAGCCGGCCATGATCACGGGCATTGAAGTTAAATGCCAGTCTTGCCAGATGACTGAACTCGGCTTCGTCATGTTCCTCGCTGCTGTAGACGTGTTGATGGAAATGATCGCTCAGGCAAAGATCGGCGAACGCCACTTGCATGTGTTCGAGCGCCCGGTCACTGAGTGTGTGATTCATGCGAATCAGGAATTGATGCTTGAGCCAGCGGCTGGAGTGGAAGTTGCTGTAGAACTGGTTGATGTGCTCTACCGCTTCATCGACGCAGTAGACCAGTTTCACCAGTTTCATATCAGTGGGCAGGATGTAGCGGTTTTCCACCAATTGCTGGTGAATGAAGTCTAACGCGACCTGCCAGAATTTGCCGCCGGGAGCGTCCAGCAGCACGACCGGCACCAATGGCGTTTTTCCGGTCTGGATCAGCGTCAGTACTTCCAGTGCTTCATCCAGCGTGCCAAAGCCACCTGGGCATAGCACCAGCGCGTCGGCTTCCTTGACGAAGAACAGTTTGCGCGTAAAGAAAAAGTGGAAGGGCAGCAGGTTGGTGGTGCCGTTGACGGTCGGGTTGGCGTGTTGTTCGAAGGGCAGAGTGATGTTGAAGCCCAGGCTGTGTGTCAGGCCAGCCCCTTCATGGGCTGCAGCCATGATACCGCCACCGGCACCGGTGATAACCATCAGGTCTGAGCGGGCCAGAGCGGCTCCGAGTTCACGGGCCATTCCGTACAGCGGATGCTCTATAGGCGTACGGGCCGAGCCGAAAACAGTGACTTTACGCCGTCCTTTGAATTGCTCCAGTACGCGGAAGGCCTGCTCCAGTTCGCGCAGGGTTTGAAGGGTGATTTTGGCATTCCAGCGGTTGTGGTCTTCCTGGGCCATGCGCAGCACGGTCAGGATCATGTCGCGGTAAATCGGAATATTCGGGCTGTTGGGTGAGACCAGGTTGAGTTGTTCTTCGACCTTGTTGATGAGGTCGTGGCCGCTTTGTTCAAAATGACGGCTCAAGAGGTCATTCGGTTGGTAAGGCATTCAACTTCTCCTTCTGCACAGAACCTTCGGTAGCGACGAATTCGTTCGTCGCTACCACGACACCTCTTGTGTCGTTGTCTGCCCAAGCCCATGCCTGGGCGATCCACATGACCCGAATGATTGGCGGGTCATCCATAGAGGTTCTGTTTTTCCTTGGATGGAAGAAACGTTCGCACAACGCAACACGTTACGGGCGGCCTCTTTCCTGCCCTGAAAAAGTGATTGTGGATACGTTGAAATTTAGACCCTCGCGGAAATTTTCGCTGCCTTGATCATTGCGCCGCAAAGTCTTTCCTGGCAACCGCTATTGACGATTTGCGAGGTGGTTTCACCACTCGTCTGAAGGCACGCCCAAGGAGCAGCATTCTGATTAACTAACCTACAGGTGTATCACGACAACTTGGCGTCAAGGGTAGGCGCACGGTACGAGCGGTTTAAGGATTTGTCGCTCAAAAGAGCGAGGAGCAAGGAGGCGGGAGCCATGGCCAGAGTCATTCTGGAAATAGAGATCGATACGCAACTGTATCGATTGCTGAAGTCATCAGCCGAGACCAATCATCTAAGTCTTGAGGAGGAGTGCTGCCGGCGTCTTATGGGCGCGGAGCGGCGTTCACGTTACTTGCAGGCGTTGGTGGCGGAATTGCGCGCCGAAGATGAACAGCGGCGCGCCAAGTCTCACTGATTACTTTTTCTTCTGAGGGGCTTTCGGGCAATCCGATTCCTGGTAGCTGGCAGAGCCGACCGCGCGATTGGTCTTCACTTCGGTGAAGTCGTAACGCATGGTTGCACCTTTGGCCATCAGCTTGCGGTACGACGGGTTGTTGCATACCGCGGCACCGAGTTGGAAATACACGGCTTTTGGATCGGCGCGCATCTTGTTGGCGTGGCTGCTTTGTACGCTCAGATGGTTAATCAGCGTCGTTCCCTCGACGGTATAGCCCTGATCGAGAATGTCTTCATTGATCGCCCGTGGAGTGCCAACACTGCTTTGGGTGGCGACGTTCTGCAGCTCTTTGTTCAGATTCTGTTCACTCAGGGACGCAGCCTGGGCATTGAAGGACGCCGCCAGCAAAATGGCAGCGGTGGGAACGATAAAGCGCAGCATGAAACTCTCCTGATTCAGTGACTGAGTGCTTCGACCAGTCACGTGACTGTGCGTTCAGTGGCGGTGAATTATAGGGGAGGTGGTCGGGACGGTACAGGATTGCGCTCATCGCTCTGTTAAACTGCCGACTTTTATTGCCTTGCCGAGAATTGTACGTGTCGATTTCCCCATTTTTTCGGCGTTGCACGCGATGAGCCATGCTCCTAACGCCGTAGCCCGCTTGCGCGATCAGCGCGAAGAAGAAGGCATCAAGCCGATTCAGGCCCGTGGCTGGCGGGCGACCCGTTGCCGTGCCTGTCGTGTGATCGAGAGCCATTGCTTGTGCGCGTGGCGTCCGCTGGTGGAAACCCGCTCGGGTGTGTGCCTGATCATGACGAACAAGGAAGTGTTCAAGCCGAGCAATACCGGCTGGTTAATCGCCGATGTGGTCCGTGACAATCACGCGTTCATCTGGTCGCGCACCGAGGTCGACCCAAAGCTTTTGGCATTGCTGTCCGACCCGCAATGGCAGCCTTACCTGGTGTTCCCGGGCGAATACGTCGCGCCTGAGCGGGTGACCCACAGCGTGACGCTTGATAGCACCAAGCGGCCGCTGTTCATATTGCTCGACGCGACCTGGACCGAAGCGCGCAAGATTTTTCGCAAAAGCCCCTACTTCGACGCATTGCCGATCCTCAGCCTGCTGCCGGAAAAACTCTCCCGCTATCAATTGCGCCGCTCTACCCGAAGCGAGCACCTGTGCACCGCGGAAGTCGCGGCGTTGTGCCTCGATCTTGCAGGCGATGCGCAGGCTGCATGGGCACTGGACGCTTATTTCGACGTGTTCAGCCAGCATTACCTTGATGCCAAGCGTCAGCTTGAAATGAACGTTGAAACACCGGCGCACGCCGAGTTGATGCCGTTCGTGCAGGGTAGTGCCGCCTCAATGAACTGATTGTCGCCCATACTGCAAAGAACTGTCCGGGCCATGCACCTTGACCACCCCGGCTACGCTGGGCATGCTTGGCGCCGATTGGGGCGCGGCCAAGGTTTGATACGCCGTTTCTTTAACGTGAGAGCCACGTGATTGGCGTTGAACGTGCCCTGCTGGTGCGGCTCCGTGGCTGCACCTTGAGTGTTTGAAGAACAGGATCATTTGAAAATGGCCACATACGAAATCCTGATTGCCGATGACCACCCGCTTTTTCGTTCGGCCTTGCATCAAGCGTTGACGCTAGGTCTTGGCCCGGATGTCCGTCTTGTCGAAGTGGCGAGCATTGCCGAGCTGGAAACCCGTCTGACAGAAAAGGCTGATTGGGATCTGGTGTTGCTGGATCTGAACATGCCGGGTGCTTACGGTTTTTCCGGGCTGGTATTGTTGCGCGGTCAGTATCCGCAAATTCCGGTGGTCATGGTCTCGGCTCAGGAAGAAGCCACGATCATGGTCAAGTCCCGTGAATTTGGCGCCAGTGGCTTCATCCCCAAGTCCAGCGACCTGAGTGTGATTCAGAAAGCCGTGCGAGCGGTCCTGGATGGCGATGTTTACTGGCCACCGCAAGCGTTCGAGGCCGTCAGTGTTTCCGATGAGGCAAAGGCGGCCAGTGAGGGCCTTGCGAGCCTGACGCCGCAGCAGTTTCGCGTGTTGACCATGGTCTGTGAAGGGCTGCTGAACAAGCAGATCGCTTACGAGCTGAGTGTTTCCGAGGCGACGATCAAAGCCCACGTAACCGCGATTTTCCGTAAACTGAATGTCCGGACCCGAACCCAGGCCGCACTGCTTCTGCAACAACTTGAGTCAATTTCGAGCCATTAAGGAATAGCGTCTTCACGCTTTTTTTACTGTGGCTAATCTAGCTTTCCCACTTCTTTTTTGGTCAGTTGCATACCCTATGTCACCTTTCAAAGGCCAGACCGGCCTGAAACGCATTCTCAACGCCTCTGGTTATTCTCTGGACGGTCTACGCGCAGCCTTCACCGGCGAAGCGGCTTTTCGGCAACTGGTACTGCTCAACGTTATCCTGATTCCGCTGTCTTTTTTCCTGAGCGTAAGCCGTGTCGAGCGGGCGTTGTTGATTGCAGTCTGTCTGCTGGCCTTGATCGTCGAGTTGCTCAATTCGGCGGTGGAAGCGGCCATCGACCGTATCTCCCTTGAATTGCACCCATTGTCGAAAAACGCCAAGGACATGGGCAGTGCCGCGCAACTCGTGGCATTGAGCATGATCGCGCTGGTGTGGGCAGTCATTCTGCTTTAAGCAATCGTCGGCAGTACGATCTCGTCGCTGCGCTGAACCCCGGCGGTGAAGGCGCGGCACAGATCGAGGAACTCACGCATTGCCGATGTCTGATACTTCTGTTTGTGCCAGATGAAATAAAACTGTCGCGCCAGGTCCAGATCCGGTGTCTCCACCGGTACGAGACTACCGCGCCGGAACGCATCCCGTAGCGCCAGCCGCGAGATACAACCGATCCCCAGTCCGGACTCCACGGCGCGTTTGATCGCTTCGGTGTGCTCCAGCTCCAGGCGGATGTTCAGCGCGCTTCGGTGATGGCGCATGGCCTGATCGAAGGTCAGTCGCGTGCCCGAACCCTGCTCGCGCAAAATCCAGGCTTCGTGGCTCAACTCATCCATGGTCGCCGTGCCGCGTTTGGCCAATGCATGCTGGGGCGCGCAGAACACCACCAGTTCATCCTCGACCCAGCTTTGCACTTCGATGTCCGGATGGCTGCAATCGCCTTCGATCAGACCCAGATCAATTTCATAGTGGGCCACTTGATGCACGATGTTGGCAGTGTTCTGCACATGCAGCTTCACTTGGCTTTCCGGGTGGCGTTGCATGAAGCCGCCGATCAGCAGGGTTGCCAGGTAATTGCCAATGGTCAGGGTTGCGCCTACCGCCAATGAGCCGAAACCGGACTTGCCATTGAGCAGGTCTTCGATTTCCTTGGCCTGGTCGAGCATGGCCACCGCTTGCGGCAGCAGCTGTTTACCAAGGGCGTTGAGGCTCAGCCGCTTGCCAGCGCGGTCGAACAATTGGCAGCTCGACTGGCGTTCCAGCTCGGTGATCGAGGTACTCGCCGCCGATTGCGAGAGGTTAAGCAGGCCCGCGGCACGGGACACGCTTTCCTGCTGGGCGACGGCGACAAATACTTGCAGTTGACGGAGAGTAAATCGCATATCGATATAACCGATAACCCTTATCTTAATAATCCATTTAACAGATATTGTCGCTGCCTTTAGAATGCGATGCAATTGTGCGAAGCCAGCTATTTTTCGCAGGGCGCGCAGACAAATCTCCAGGAGTCCCCGTACATGAGCAACATGAACCACGAGCGTGTCCTCAGTGTTCATCACTGGAATGACACTCTGTTCAGCTTCAAGTGCACCCGTGATCCGGGCCTGCGCTTCGAGAACGGTCAGTTCGTGATGATCGGCCTGCAACAGCCCAATGGCCGCCCGCTTATGCGCGCTTACTCGATTGCCAGCCCGAACTGGGAAGAGCATCTCGAGTTCTTCAGCATCAAGGTACCTGATGGTCCGCTGACTTCGCAGTTGCAACACTTGAAAGAAGGCGACGAGATCATCATCAGCAAGAAGCCTACCGGGACGCTGGTACTGGATGACTTGAAGCCTGGCAAACATTTGTACCTGCTCAGCACCGGCACCGGCCTGGCGCCGTTCATGAGCGTCATCCAGGATCCGGAAACCTACGAGCGCTTCGAAAAAGTGATCCTGTGCCACGGCGTACGCTACGTCAACGAAGTCGCCTACCGCGAGTTCATCACCGAGCACCTGCCGCAGAACGAGTTCTTCGGCGAAGCGCTGCGTGACAAGTTGATCTACTACCCGACCGTGACCCGTGAGCCGTTCGAAAACGAAGGCCGCCTGACCGACCTGATGCGCAGTGGCAAGCTGTTCAGCGACATCGGTCTGCCACCGATCAACCCGCAGGACGACCGCGCCATGCTGTGCGGCAGCCCGAGCATGCTCGACGAGACCAGCGAAGTACTGAACAGCTTTGGCCTGAAAGTATCGCCACGGATGCGTGAGCCGGGTGATTACCTGATCGAGCGTGCGTTCGTCGAGAAGTGACCGTAGGTCACCCGTAGGTCACCCGTAGGAGCGAGCCAGCTCGCGATGGAGGTCAACGATAACGCGGGAAGCATGATGCCCCGCGGCGTCCTCAGGTTTTTCGCGAGCGGGCTCGCTCCTACAGTCGTTTTGCAGCGTATCTGAAAAGCCCGCATGGCCTGGTGAGGTCATGCGGGCTTTTTCGTTTCTGGCATTCAGCCCTTTGCAGGAATGACTTCCAGCACACGGATCAGCTCCGGTGTCGGGTAATGCCAACGCACATCCAGGTCCCAGAACTGCGCGCCGTACTCCCGTTCCGGTACAGGCGTCTGGTAGGCCGGGCGAGGATCTTGCGCCAGGCATTGCTCGATTAGCTCGATCAGTGGCTCCTGAAGGCGCTGAGCATGCCCATGAGCCTGTTGCAGCGCGGTGTCCGTCCATTGCACGGCAATCAACCGGGGCGCGGCGCTGGCGATGGTGTTGGTGGCGCTGTCGATGATATCGGCGTAAGGCACGTAGGGCTTGATGTCGAGAATCGGCGTGCCGTCCAACAGGTCGATGCCGGATATCCACAAGCGATTGGCTTCGACCTTGTCCAGCTTGACCACGGACTGGCCAATGCCATTGGGCCGGTGTGTAGCGCGAGTGGCAAACACCCCCATGGATTTGTTGCCGCCGAGGCGCGGGGGGCGGACCTTCAGCCGTGGCTTGTCTTCCAGGGCTTGATGAAACAGGAACAACAGCCAGACGTGACTGACCTGCTCCAGACCCTGCACTGCGTCGCCCTGATCGAATGGCGCCACCAGTTCCAGCACGCCGCGTGCGGCCGGGGCCAGTTGGGGTTGGCGCGGAATGGCGAACTTCTCCTTGAAGCAGGAGCGCACGAAGCCGATGGGAGAAACGCTGTAGGTCATGGTTTGAAATCGAGGCGGGGAGCGGGCAGGCATGATAACCCGATCAACCTTTGTATCGGTGGTGACTGTCAACTCGCCATCGCGGGCAAGCCCGCTCCCACAAGGTTTTGTTTCAGTCGCAGGGTTCGGATACGACAGACAACCTGTGGGAGCGGGCTTGCCCGCGATGGCCGCATCGCTCATTTCAAAGACTGAATCCCCCATCCAGCGGAATGATATTCCCGGTCATGTAAGCCCCCGCCGTACTTGCCAGACTGATCGCCAGGGCCGCCATCTCTTCCTCCCGACCCCAGCGCTTCATTGGAATCAACGCCGTATCTTCGGCCAATGCCTGCTCATCGTTGCCGATGTGCTGGGTCATCTTGCTCGGAAAACGTCCCGGCGCGATCACATTGACGTTGATGTGCTGGCTCACCAGTTCCCGCGCCAGAATGCGCGACAGTTGATGCAGGGCCGCCTTGCTCGGTCCATAGGCATAAGCCTGTTCGCCGAAAGAGGAAATCCCCGCCACTGAGCCAATGTTGATGATCCGTGCCGGATTCGCCGGTGAGCCGGCCTTGCGCAGCAGTGGCAGGAATTGCTGGATGCAGTTGAACACTGACGTCACATTGATCTGCATGACCTTTTCCCAGCCTTTGACCGGGTAACTCTCCAATGGCGCACCCCAGGTGGTGCCTGCGTTGTTCACCAGAATATCGAGGTGGCTGATCTGCTCGCTCAGGCGGATGGCCAATTGCTGCACGCCTTCTTCCGTGGCCAGGTTGGCGGCGACTGCGTGGCAGCGTCCAAGTGCGCCGAGTTCATCAGACGTTTGCCGGCAGGCTTCGACATCGCGAGCGCAGACGTACACGGTCGCGCCCGCCTCGACGTACGCCTTGGCGATCATTTTGCCGATACCACGAGTGCCGCCGGTCACCAGAGCGGTGCGGCCTTGCAGGGAAAAGTAGGGGTGCATGGCGAGTCCTGAGAGCTGAGGGTCTTAACACCCTAGTCGTCAGCTGCTGGAAGCGGAGCCACTATTTTCAAGCGGAATGGAGGGCCATTCGGCCTTGAGCTGGTTTGCCAGCGAAGGTCGCTAACGATAACGCGTATCGACTGGATCGACGCGGCGTTATTGAAGGCTTCGCTGGCAAGCCAGCTCCAGGCGGAGCAGTTACTGCGGGCGTACGCGCAGGGTCAGGCCCTTGAGGAAGTTGCGCAGCAACTGGTCGCCGCACGGGCGATAGTTGGTGTGGCCGAACTTGCGGAACAGGGCGCTCAACTCGGGTTTGGACACCGGGAACTCGGCGGCCTTGAGGATCGCGTGCATGTCGTCTTCTTTCAGTTCGAAGGCTACGCGCAGCTTTTTCAGGATGATGTTGTTGGTCACCGGCACTTCGATCGGCTGCGGTGGACGGCTTTCGTCCTTGCCGCGCTTGAAGATCACCAGGCCGTCGAGGAAATGCGCCATGACTTCATCGGGGCAGCGTACGAAGCCTTCTTCGTCTTCCTCTTTTTTGTCGAGGTAGCTCACCAGATCGGCCAAGGGCACGTCCATGCCACCGAGCTTGATGATCTCGATGACTTTCTTGTCGCTGATGTCGAGCATGTAGCGCACGCTGCGCAGTACGTCGTTATGAATCATGTGAGCAATCCTGATAATTCAGCTATGGGCGTCGCAGAAAACAGCGACGCCGAAATGTGTAGCGGCGCGAGCGTCTTAGAACTTCTCTTTGCCGGTCAGGTAGCGCCATTGCCCCAGGGGCACTTTGCCGATGGACACGCCGCCGATGCGGATGCGGCGGATGCCCACGACCTTCAGGCCGACGGCCTGGCAGAACAGGGCGATCACGCCCGGTTGCGGGTTCTTCATGGCAAACCGCAGGCGGTTTTCGTTTTGCCAGCTGGCCTTCACAGGCGGCAGCTCCTTGCCCTTGTAGGTCAGGCCGTGCTGCAAGCGATTGAGGCCGTGCTCAACCATGTCGCCCTCGACTTCGACCACGTATTCCTGCTCGATCTTGCTCGCGTCGGCGGTGAGTTTGCGCAGGATCTTCCAGTCCTGGGTGAACACCAGCAAGCCGCTCGCGTTGGCCTGCAGGTCGGTGCTGGCGGTCAGGCGCAGGAAGTGACCCTTGAGCGGGCGTTTGCCGTAGCGGTGTTCTTCGCTCAGGGTTTCGGCGCTGATGGTCGCCATGGCAGTGTCCGCGTCCATGCCGGCGGGCACATTGAGCAGGATGGTCACCGGCTCCGGCGCGGTAGCCTTGGCGTCCTTGTCCAGCTCGACTTTCTGGTCGCCGACCTTGAACTGCGGTTCATCGATGACTTCGCCGTCGACGGTCACCCAGCCGCCCTCGATGAACAGCTCAGCCTCCCGACGGGAGCAGCCGACGAGTTCGATGAGGCGTTTGGAGAGTCGAATCGGGTCAGTCATGACAGGGCCGCAAGAAAAAAGGGGTGGGCATTGTACCTGCCTGGCGCCGGTTAATCCCGGATCCATTTTGCCGCAGGGGCTTTTTGTAGGATTTGGCTTGCCAACCAAGGCGGCCGATTGGTCGCTGCAAGGCTCTCGGGTCTCTTCGCTGGCAAGCCAGCTCCTACAGTTGTTTTGTGCTGTGTCAGCCGTGCTGCGAACGTGTGTGGTTTTGGCGCATCCGCATATGCAGCAACGGATACGGCTGCCCCATGCCGTCGACTTCTGAGCGACCAATGACTTCGAAGCCCTGTTTGAAGTAAAAGCCGATGGCTTGCGGGTTCTGTTCGTTGACGTCCAGTTCATCGGCGTTGAGGTTTTCCATGGCATAGCGCAACAACTGCTTGCCCAGGCCCTGACCGCGATGCGCCGGGTCGATGAACAGCATTTCGATCTTGCCAGCCGCTACCCCGGCAAATCCGGTAATGCGCTGGCGTGGGTCTTTGGTGCAGATCAGCATGACCGCGTCGAGGTAACGGGTCAGTACCAGGTTCTTCAACAATTCGATGTAACTCTCTGGCAGAAAGTCGTGGGTCGCGCGTACTGAAGCTTCCCAAACCCGTGTCAGCTCTTCGTAGTCGCTCTGTTTCGGCGTATGGATGACCGAATGTTGGCGCATGCCTGACTGCTCCTTCTTTTTTCCAACCGACTGTAAAGGGATGAGAATCCGTTCTTTATCAAACGATAGCCGTAAAAAAGCCCCGCATCTCGTCAAGAGAGCGGGGCTTTTCGTATTTTGGGCGTTTAGATCTGTTCAGCCCACAGGTCGTATTCGTCGGCGTCGGTCACTTTGCACCAGACTTTGTCGCCCGGCTTCAAATTGCTGCCATTGTCGATGAACACGTTGCCGTCAATTTCCGGGGCATCGAAGAAGCAACGGCCAACGGCGCCTTGCTCGTCGACTTCATCGACCAGCACTTCGATTTCACGGCCGATGCGCAGTTGCAGGCGCGCCGAGCTGATCGCCTGCTGGTGCGCCATGAAGCGCTCCCAGCGGTCCTGTTTGACCTCGTCCGGAACGACTTCCAGATCCAGGTCGTTGGCTGGAGCGCCTTCAACCGGCGAATACTGGAAGCAGCCGACGCGGTCGAGTTGCGCTTCGGTCAGCCAGTTCAGCAAGTACTGGAAGTCTTCCTCGGTTTCGCCCGGGAAGCCGACGATGAAGGTCGAACGGATAATCAGGTCCGGGCAGATCTCGCGCCAGTTCTTGATGCGCGCCAGGGTCTTGTCTTCGAAGGCCGGGCGTTTCATCGCCTTGAGCACTTTCGGGCTGGCGTGCTGGAACGGGATGTCCAGGTACGGCAGGATCTTGCCGGCGGCCATCAGCGGGATCAGTTCGTCAACGTGCGGGTACGGGTAGACGTAGTGCAGACGAACCCAGACGCCCAGGGTGCTGAGGGCCTCGCAGAGTTCTGTCATGCGGGTTTTCACTGGCGCGCCGTTCCAGAAACCGGTGCGGTATTTCACGTCGACGCCGTAGGCGCTGGTGTCCTGGGAGATCACCAATAGCTCTTTTACGCCGGATTTGACCAGGCGCTGGGCCTCGTCGAGCACGTCACCGACCGGGCGGCTGACCAGCTTGCCGCGCATCGACGGGATGATGCAGAAGCTGCAGCTGTGGTTGCAGCCCTCGGAAATCTTCAGGTAGGCGTAGTGGCGCGGGGTCAGTTTGATGCCTTGTGGCGGCACCAGGTCGATCAGCGGGTTGTGATCCTGACGCGGCGGCACGACTTCATGCACGGCGTTGACCACTTGCTCGTACTGCTGCGGGCCAGTCACGGCCAGCACGCTCGGGTGCACGTTGCGGATGTTGCCTTCTTCGACGCCCATGCAGCCGGTCACGATGACCTTGCCGTTTTCCTTGATGGCTTCGCCGATTACTTCCAGGGATTCCGCCTTGGCCGAATCGATGAAGCCGCAGGTGTTGACCACCACTACGTCAGCGTCCTGATAAGTGGACACGACGTCATAGCCTTCCATCCGCAGTTGGGTGAGGATGCGCTCGGAGTCGACCAGTGCTTTCGGGCAACCCAGGGATACGAAGCCAACCTTTGGATTGGCCAGCGCAGGAGTGGTGGACATGTCTAACCTCGGTATTTTGTGACGCCTCCAGCCATAATCGGCAAGGCGACAGAAGGACGCTCTATCGCGCCTCTGATCAAAAAGTGCGCAATTCTATCGATGGGAAGCGCACTTGACCAGCTTTATGCAGGGAAATACGACGAGTGCTGCGCTATGCTTCGCGCCGTTGGGCTTTACCGAATTTTTACAGTCAACAAATCGTCTGTAACTTGAAGTAAAACAGCGCATGCTGCACGACAAAGCATAGTGCTTCATTCAAAGAAGCCGGGTCTGAGAAGTAGGGAGTGTTGGATGGGGCAGGCAAGTAGTCAGACGGCAGATGCCGGACATTCGGTAGCAAGACCGTTGAGCATGCTGGTCGCGGCAGTCGGGGTGGTTTACGGCGACATCGGCACAAGCCCGTTGTATACCCTTAAAGAGGTTTTTTCCGAGCATTACGGAGTACCGGTCAATCAGGACGGGGTCTTCGGGATTCTTGCATTGATTTTCTGGTCGTTGGTCTGGGTGGTCACGATCAAGTACGTACTGTTCGTATTACGTGCCGACAACCAGGGAGAGGGCGGGATCATGGCGCTGACGGCGCTGGCCCGGCGTGCCGCACACGCTTACCCGAAGTTGCGTGCAGTGCTGGTGATTCTGGGGCTGATTGGTGCGGCGCTGTTCTACGGCGACAGCATGATCACACCTGCCATTTCTGTATTGTCAGCGGTTGAAGGTCTGGAACTGGCGTTCGACGGACTAGAGCGCTGGGTCGTGCCCATGTCGCTGGTGGTTTTGGTCGCGTTGTTCCTGATCCAGAAACATGGCACCGATCGTATCGGCAAGTTGTTCGGTCCCGTCATGGTGGCGTGGTTTCTGGTGCTGGCCATTCTCGGTATCAGCGGCATCATCAAGCACCCAGAGGTATTGAGTGCGCTGAACCCGATGTGGGGCGTGCGTTTCTTTATCGTGCATCCTGGCATGGGCGTGGCAATCCTGGGCGCAGTCGTGCTGGCATTGACCGGTGCCGAAGCTCTTTACGCCGACATGGGCCACTTCGGACGCAAGCCGATTGCCCGCGCCTGGCTGGCGCTGGTGCTGCCGGCCCTGGTGCTGAACTACTTCGGTCAGGGCGCTTTGTTGCTGGAGAATCCTGAGGCGGCGCGTAACCCGTTCTATCTGTTGGCGCCTAATTGGGCGTTGGTGCCATTAGTGGTGCTGGCCACTCTGGCAACGGTCATTGCTTCGCAAGCGGTGATTTCCGGTGCTTTCTCGTTGACTCGACAGGCCATTCAGCTGGGCTACATTCCACGCATGCACATCCAGCACACTTCCAGCGCCGAGCAGGGACAGATTTACATCGGGGCGGTGAACTGGGCGCTGATGGTCGGTGTAATTCTGCTTGTCATCGGCTTTGAGTCCTCCGGGGCGCTGGCTTCGGCCTATGGCGTAGCGGTGACCGGCACCATGCTGATTACCAGTTTTCTGGTGGCGGCGGTGATACTCCTGCTCTGGAAGTGGCCGCCATTGCTGGCAGTGCCGATTCTGATCGGCTTCATTTTGGTCGATGGACTGTTCTTTGCGGCCAACGTGCCGAAGATCATTCAAGGCGGTGCGTTCCCGGTGCTGGCGGGGATCGTACTCTTCATTCTTATGACCACCTGGAAGCGCGGTAAGGAGCTGCTGGTGGAGCGTCTGGACGAAGGTGGCTTACCGCTGCCGATTTTCATCAGCAGTATCGCCGTACAACCGCCGCATCGTGTTCAGGGTACCGCTGTATTCCTCACCGCACGGCCAGATGCCGTGCCTCATGCCCTGCTGCACAATCTGTTGCATAACCAGGTGTTGCACGAGCAAGTGGTGCTATTGACGGTGGTGTACGAGGATATCCCGCGTGTGCCGCCGTCACGCCGGTTCGAGGTCGACTCCTACGGTGAGGGTTTCTTCCGGGTGATCCTGCACTTCGGTTTCACCGACGAGCCAGATGTGCCGCAAGCGCTGAAGCTGTGCCATCTGGATGAACTGGACTTCAGTCCGATGCGCACGACCTACTTCCTCAGTCGTGAGACGGTCATCGCCTCTAAAATCGAAGGCATGGCCCGCTGGCGTGAGGCGCTGTTCGCTTTCATGTTGAAAAACGCCAACAGCAATCTGCGCTTCTTCAATCTGCCGCTGAACCGGGTGATTGAGCTGGGTACTCAGGTCGAGATGTAAGCTTGAATCAACAGCCCCCGATGCCTCGCGGTATCGGGGGCTTTTTGTTGCCTGGCAATTGAATGAACCTTGCGCGGATACCGCTGTGTGCAAGCGTGCTCGCGAAGGCGGACTGACATTTAACTTCTATGTTGACTGACCCATCGCTTTCGCGAGCAGGCTCGCACACACTGGATATGCAGTACTTGCTGAAATGAAAAAGCCCCCACGCTTATGTAGCGGTAGGGGCTTTTTTGTTTGCGCGGCTCACATCACTCCTGCGCTGTCGCCTCGTCCTTGGCCTGGCGTTTTATGATGATGTCCACCAGGCGCTTGGCCAGGGCCGGGTAGTTCTCGTCGAAGTGGTGACCCCCAGGCAGCTTGATAGCTTCGCCCACGGCGGTCTTGTCGGTGCAGCCACTTTCATTGACTTCTTCTTCACCGTAGATGCACACCACTTTGGCGGCGGGCAGCTTGGCCATTTCCGGGCCGGTGGCGGCTTCTTTGCCGGCGTTGCCAAGCCAGCCTTCGACTTCGATTTCGAAGCTGCCGGTGCGGGCGAAGGCCAGCAGGATGATCGCGTCGATACGCTGCTGCTCGGACTCTGCGAGGCGGTTGTAGATCGCAGGCAACACATCGGCGCCAAACGAGTAGCCGGTGAGGATGAAGCGCTTGGTGCCCCATTTTTGCCGGTAGTGCTGCATCAGTTCGGCAAGGTCCAGCGCGCTTTGCTCGGGGCTCTTGTGCTGCCAGTAGTAGCGCAGGGTGTCGATGCCGACCACCGGGTAGCCGATCTTCGCCATTTCGCCCGCCACGTCGCGGTCGAGGTCACGCCAGCCACCGTCACCGGACAGGAACAGGGTCACGGTGTCCTTGGCCTGGCCGGCCGGCACTTCAACCACGGGAATCTGCAGCCCGCCGGAGGCCTTGTCGCCACCGACCAGGAGCTTGCGCAGTTCATTGTTCAACACTTGCGGCAGGTTGATGTCGTAGTCACTGATACTGGTTTCGGCGTTGGGTTGGTCGCGCACGAAGCCGGCACTGGTGTCATCCGGGTTGTCGTTCCACGCCACCAGCCAATGGCCGTGAGAAGCGCTTTTGGGTAGCAGGTGAGTGCAGCCACCCTTTTCCAGGGCCAGGTCGACCGAGACGGCTTGGGCGTTGTCATTTTTCTGCTCGGACAACCAGCGCCAGGCGAGTACCGCACCTGGGCCGATACCGCTGACCAGGGTTGCCGGGCCTTTGAGTTCCCTCAAGCCCGATTGCAAGGCGCGGCTTTGCAGCAGACAGTCCTGGGGCAGGATTACCTGGACAATCTGCGCCGAACCGCTGCGACTCAGGGTCATCAATTGATTGTCGCTGAGCTTCTGTTCCTCAGTGACCGCCACCAACACCTGGGCGCGAGGCGTGTTGCCCGGGATCACACGGGTCATGGCCGTGCCGTCGGCCGGGGTCAGCTGTTCGAGGGTCGGTTCCGGTGCCGGGCGTTTCAGGTACCAGTAGCCACCACCGAGAATCAGGGCCAGCACCACCAGTGTGCCCAGAACGTACCGCAAGGAGCGTCGAATCATCAGCGTTTCACCAATCCAGTCAAGCCGCCCGCGATCAGGGCAGCAGTATCGGCCAGGGCAACCAGCGGATCGAGTCCGGCGGGCACGGCCATATAACGGGGTTCCCAGTCAGGCTGGAATTTGTCTTTGAAGCGGCGCAAGCCTTGGAAGTTGTAGAGCTGCTCACCACGGCGGAAAACCATCGAGCCCAGACGCTGGGTCAAGGGGGCGCCGCGACGGGGCTGCAACCCCGACAAAGGCACCATGCCCAGGCTGAAGCGCGCGTAACCATGATTTTTATAATGTTGAATCAGGCCGACCATCATGAATTCCATGGTCAGCTTGGGGGCGTCCGGGTGGGCGCGCATCAGGTCGAGGCTGGCCAGGTCGTGGCTGTAGGTCTCGAGCAGGTTGGCGAACGCCACCGGACGGCCTTCGAAGCGGATGACCGCAATGCGGAAGTGCTTGAGGTAGTCATCACTGAAGCGGCCGAGGGAGAAGCCTTTTTCGCGTACGTTCTTGCCGGTCAGCCAGGCATCGGAAATCACCTTCAGCTCGTCCATCGGCGCCTGGCCCGGCTCGAAGATCTCCAGCGACAGGCCATCCCGTGTGCCGCGGTTCCAGGTGTAGCGCAGGTCCTTCATCTCTTTGCCCTTGGCGTCGAGATCAAAGCGGTGCAGGTCGACCCTGGCTTCTTCGCCGAGTTTGATCGCCGTCAGGCCGATGTCCATGTAGTACGGCAGGTTTTCCGCGCGCACTTGATAGAACACGGGGCGCGCATGGTGGATATCGCACAGATCGCGGAACTGCCAGATCATTTCCGCCCGTTGCTGGCTCGGACCGATCGGGTCATACAGCGCTACCAGGCTGCGGCCGCGGCGGGCGTACATCAGGAACGCTTGATCGTTGGGGTGAAACAGCAGTGCCTTGTCGCCGGTCAGGGCCAGGCCGCCATCCGGTTGCGACGAGGCCATCAGGATCTTGCTCGCGCGCTCCAGTTCGTCCGGGGTCGGCAGATGGATGACCGGACGGGCGGTACGCAGCAGCCAGGTCAGGGAAACCACCACCAGCAACACGGCGGCACCGAGCAGCGAACGCAAGCCACGTGGGGCATCGGCGTCGAGGGTGAATTGCCACCAGAGTTGATGGCTGTACGGAACATCCTGATAGGCGAACAGAAGCAGCCACATGGAGGCGCCAAGCACGCACAGGCTCGACACCAGATAGAGTGGCGAGAAAGGCACTTCTGTCAGGCGGCTGGGGCGATAGAACGAACGCCGGAAAACCCCCAGCAAAGCTGCGGTCAAGGTCATCAGGCAGGCTTCTTCCCAGTCGAAGCCCTTGAGCAGCGAGAGCAGGGCGCCCACCAGCAACAGAATGGTGGTCAGCATCCAGGCAGCCGACAGTCGACGACGCAGGCCCTGGGCCAGTAGCAGGCACAGTACGCCAATCAGGCTGGCACCAAAGTGCGAAGCATCAACCAGTCGATGGGGAATGAGAAAGCCGATGTGTTCCAGGCGAGTGTCGATTTCCGGTGTCGCGCCGGAGAACAGCAGGACCACGCCGGAGAGAAACACCAGCACAGCCAGAATCGGTGCGGCCATGCCCGATGCTGCACGCAAGGACTGGCGGGTCTGGAAGATGCGCTGACCTTCGTTGATCAGCAACAACAGGCAGGCCACCAGCATCGGCAGGACGACGTAGATCAGGCGATACAGCAGCAGGGCAGCGGCCAGTGGGGCGGCGCCGAGTTTGTCGGAGAAGGCCGCCAGCAAAATCGCTTCGAATACGCCGACACCGCCCGGAACATGGCTGAGAACGCCAGCAGCCAAGGCCAGCAGATAGACCAGCAGGAACGCACCGAACGGCGGTGCTTCCGGCAGTAACAGGTAAAGCACGGTCGCGGCGGCGGCCACGTCCAGCGCGGTAATGATCAGTTGCAGGAAGGTCAGGCGGCGTCCCGGCAGGCGCAAGGTACGACGGCCGACCTTGACCATCAGGTTGTCCGGGTAGGGTTGTTCCGGCAGGCGGCGGCGGTAGATGCCGATGGCCAGTACCGAAAACAGCAGTAATACAGCCGTGGCTACCGAACCCAGCAGGACTTCGGACAGACCCAGTGCAACGGAGGCTGCTGGCAGGTCGCTGAGCGTTGCCAGTGCGGCGAGCGGTGGCAAGGCGCAGCCTAGGGAGAGGCTGGCGAACAATGTCATGTGGGCGACCTCAGCGGCCCCCAGACCATGACGTGCATACAGACGGTAGCGAACCGAGCCGCCTGACAGCATCGAAAGACCGATGGCATTACCGATGGCGAAAGCGGTGAAGCCTCCCAGGGCCAGGGTTCGTGGTGCCAGGTTCGCGCCGGCATAGCGACTGGCTGACCATTCGTACCCCAGCAAAATGATGAAGCCCGCTACGGTTGCGCCCAGGGCGCCCAGCAATGCGGGTTTCGGAACGTCGAGGATCGAGTCGTGCAGAGCATCCAGATCGAGCTCGCTCAACAGGTGACGACAGGCAATCAGCGCAATCGCGAACAGCAGCAGAGTGACCGCCAAGCCGATGGGCTGTCGGTATTTGCTGATCAGATCGAGCAGGCGCAAGCGCTCCGCCTTGATCGGATGTGTCGCTGTGACGGTGTCTTGTGAATCAGACGAGTTGGCGCGCATCAATCACCTCTTGGATTGTGCGCGACAGGATGGGGGTATCCAGCCAAGTTACCAATCCCTGTAGAAAAAAATAATCACAAATATTAACGCTATCACCGGCTCTCGGCGACGGCATGTCATCAGTCGTGGGGGGAAAGTGTGCGTTTGAGCATAGTCGGAACTCAGCGCTTCGGTGACCCCGGACGGCTCACTACACAGTGACAGATCATTGTTGCGAAAGGGCTTTTTCAACAGATACAAAAAAGGCCACTCTTTCGAGTAGCCTTTTTTGATGTTTGGTTGCGGGAGCCGGATTTGAACCGACGACCTTCGGGTTATGAGCCCGACGAGCTACCAGACTGCTCCATCCCGCGTCTGTGTGGCGGCATTCTATAGAGATACGCCTGAGTGTCAACCGTTAATCCTGAACCCGGTCAAATAAACGTAAAAGAGCGGCAAACGGTCGCGGGGAGCGGCTTAAGATTCGGAACCAGAACGACTTCTGATTTCTGTGGCGCGGGTGCCTGCGCTAATGTCGCACCTTCTGAACAAAACAGGCGCGCACAAAAAAGGCCACTCTTTCGAGTAGCCTTTTTTGATGTTTGGTTGCGGGAGCCGGATTTGAACCGACGACCTTCGGGTTATGAGCCCGACGAGCTACCAGACTGCTCCATCCCGCGTCTGTGGATCGGCATTCTATAGAGATACGCCGGGGTGTCAATCACCAATTTCGATAAAACCTGTTCCTGTTCAAACGCTTAGCTTGATTTGAAGGTGGTCTAGTATCGCTGTGAGGCAGGCGTGGCAAGGGTTTCAGCTCTATTGGTGCACGCCTTTCGATTAAGAAAATAAATTTACTGGGAGCTTTCCCACAATTGGAAAAGAACATTCTGAGTACTGGTGCTATATACAGGTGTCAGTGAGATACTGAATGTCCGACACGGCAAGACGGCATTTCCTCTTCATGAACACCGCGTTGATATGACTCAGCGAAAAATCATCCACGTCGACTGTGACTGCTTCTACGCCGCCATCGAGATGCGTGACGATCCGCGCCTGGCCGGCAAGCCGCTGGCGGTGGGTGGGTCAGCGGATCGGCGTGGAGTGATCGCCACCTGCAATTACGAGGCGCGGGCCTATGGTGTGAGGTCCGCGATGTCGTCCGGGCACGCGTTGAAGATGTGCCCGGACCTGACCATCGTCAAGCCGCGAATGGACGCCTATAGAGAAGCATCGAAGGAAATTCATACGATCTTTCGCGATTACACCGACATCATCGAGCCACTTTCCCTGGATGAGGCCTACCTGGATGTGTCGGACAGCGCGCATTTCGGTGGAAGTGCCACCCGAATTGCCCAGGACATCCGTCGAAGGGTCTCCAATCAGTTGCATATCACCGTTTCGGCGGGCGTGGCGCCAAACAAGTTTCTCGCCAAGATCGCGAGCGACTGGAAAAAGCCCAATGGGTTGTTTGTCATCACGCCGGATCAGGTCGAGGACTTTGTCAGTGGCTTGACGGTCAATAAGCTGCATGGCGTTGGCAAAGTGACTGCCGACAAGCTGGCCAAGTTCGGGATTGTCGACTGTTTGCAACTGCGTGAGTGGGACAAGTTGGCGCTGGTGCGCGAATTCGGCAGTTTTGGCGAGCGGCTCTGGAGTCTGGCCCGCGGGATCGATGACCGTCTGGTGCATAACGACAGTCGTCGGCAGTCGATCAGCGTCGAAAATACTTACGATGTCGATTTGCCGGATCTGCGCAGTTGTCTGGATAAGCTGCCGGAGTTACTGGAAACCCTCAGAACCCGCATGGATCGAATCGACAGCAGCTATCGACCGGGCAAGCCGTTCGTCAAAGTGAAGTTCCATGATTTTACCCAGACCACACTTGAGCAGGCAGGGGCAGGGCGGGACTTGGGCAGTTACCAGTTGATGCTGACGCAGGCGTTCAATCGAGGTGGCAAGCCGGTGCGATTATTGGGCGTGGGAGTAAGGCTGGAGGATTTGCGGGGCGGGTTTGAGCAGATGGAGTTGTTTGAGCGGTAGTTATGCGGTGCCTGTGAGGCCGCTTCGCGGGCGATTCGACTTGCCCGCGAAGCTTTGAGCGTTAGTTCGGCCCTGGATCCGCCACCAGGCGTCCGGCATTCTTGGTCAGGGACTTGAGGAATTCGGTCTGCAGCTCAGGATCGTTGCGGGTCAACTCGACCAGGCTCTGTTCCAGTTCGCTGGCTTCTTCTTCGAGACCCAGCTCCGACAGGCGTTTGACCCGGTGTACCCACTGGCTCACTTCGTCGTCTTCGAGGTCGTCGTAAATCAGACTGTGAGCTTCGAGCAATTTGCCGCGCAGGGTGCTGCTGAGCACAAGGGACGAGTCGGTATGCACATCGCCCTTTGAGTCACTGACACTGATCTGCAGCTTGCCCAGATGATTGAGGTCATATTCGGCGAACGGACTGTCCAGCAGATTCAGGCGGAGCACGCCGTTCTTGTCGGTGGTCAGCTCGAAGGTTTCCTTGCCGGCCTTGACTTCGACCGGACGCTCGCTCCAAGGCAGGCTCGAGTATTCCATGCGCTTGTCGCGCTGGACTTCGTCGATGCCAGCCAGGTTCTGCTGCGCGCGACCGTTGGATTGCATGTTCATGAACGGATTGAGTCCGGCGAAACCGTAGCTGAGCCAGTCCTTGGTCATGCTGTCGGGCAGGTTGCCGAAGGCAAAGACGTTGACCACGTTCGCACAGGCACCACCCACCACAGCTACCGCGCCGAGCGGGATCTCGTAGATCTTCCGCCAGGGTTGGTATGGGGTGTAGCGATCATAATGACGGGTGACGTCGAACTCGGTGACTTCGAAGGTCTTCTGCTCGTGGATTTTCACCCGGCGTTGCGGCAGCTCAAGTACCTTGGGCTCACCGACATCGATCTGCAGACTGTGGTCGAGCAATTTGCGCTCGACCCGTTCCTCGTGCTCGCTCCGCTGTGACATGTGATTGGCACAGCCGCTGACCAACAGGGTGCCGCACAGGGCGGCACCACCGAGGCCTAAGGTGTTTCGCTTGAACATGACGTCTCTATCTGGTTTCAGCGGCGGATACGGGCCTGCAGGAAAGACAGTACGTCAGCGACCGGGAGCGCTTGGGGCTCGGCCTCGGTACGACTCTTGTATTCCAGGTTGCCTTCGGCAAGGCCGCGGTCGCTGACCACGATCCGGTGAGGAATGCCGATAAGCTCCATGTCCGCGAACTTGATGCCCGGGCTGGTTTTCTTGTCGCGATCATCCAGCAGCACTTCGAAGCCGGCTGCAGTCAGTTCTGCATACAGCTTGTCGGTGGCTTCGCGAACCAGATCGGTTTCGTAGCGCAGTGGCACCAGGGCGATCTGGAACGGTGCGAGCGCGTCACTCCAGATAATCCCTTTTTCGTCGTTGTTCTGCTCGATGGCAGCTGCAACCACACGGGAAACGCCAATGCCGTAGCAGCCCATTTCCAGGGTGATCGGCTTGCCGTTCTCGCCCAGCACTTCACACTTCATTGCTTTGCTGTACTTGTTGCCCAGCTGGAAGATGTGCCCGACTTCGATGCCGCGTTTGATTTCCAGGGTGCCCTTGCCATCTGGGCTTGGGTCGCCGCTGACAACGTTACGCAGGTCGGCAACGGTCGGAACCGGCAGGTCGCGTTCCCAGTTCACGCCGAAGTAGTGCTTGTCGTCGATGTTTGCCCCAATGCCGAAGTCGCTCATCAGTTCGACCGAGCGGTCGATAATGATTGGCAGTGGCAGGTTCAGCGGGCCGAGGGAGCCGGCGCCAGCGCCGATGGCGTCGCGCAGTTCGTTTTCGGAGGCCATGACCAGCGGGCTGGCAACGCCAGGCTGGTTGGCGGCCTTGATTTCGTTCAATTCGTGGTCGCCACGGATGATCAGGGCAATCAGCTTGCCTTTCTCTTCAGCGTGAACCACGAGGGTCTTGATGGTTTTCTCGATCGGCAGGTTGAAGCCTTCGACCAGTTGCGCGATGGTCTTGGCGTTCGGCGTGTCGACCAGGCGCAGTTCTTCGGTCGGCGCTGCTCGAGAGGTTTCGCGCGGCACGGCTTCGGCTTTCTCGATGTTCGCGGCGTAGTCGGAACCGTTGCTGAAGACGATATCGTCTTCACCGGACTCGGCCAGTACGTGGAACTCGTGGGAGCCGGCACCGCCGATGGAGCCGTTGTCGGCTTCAACCGGGCGGAATTTCAGGCCCAGGCGGGTGAACACGTTGCAGTACGCCTGATGCATGCGGTCGTAGGTGACTTGCAGCGATGGCTGGTCAGCGTGGAACGAATAGGCGTCCTTCATGATGAATTCGCGACCGCGCATCAAACCGAAACGTGGGCGGATTTCGTCACGGAACTTGGTCTGGATCTGGTAAAGGTTGATCGGCAGCTGTTTGTAGCTGCTCAATTCGTTGCGCATCAGATCGGTGATGACTTCTTCGTGGGTCGGGCCGGCGCAGAAATCGCGACCGTGGCGATCCTTGAAGCGCAGCA
Organism: Pseudomonas moorei; assembly: GCF_008801475.1. Lineage (GTDB taxonomy): Bacteria > Pseudomonadota > Gammaproteobacteria > Pseudomonadales > Pseudomonadaceae > Aquipseudomonas > Aquipseudomonas moorei. The sequence goes on from NZ_VZPP01000009.1 coordinate 29,686, forward strand.
ATTCAGGACCGTACTCTTCCCAGCGACCGGATTCCTGCCACAGCTCTGCCGGTTGAGTGCTCGGCATCAACACTTCAAGCGAGCCGGCGGCGTTCATTTCTTCACGAACGACGGCTTCGACCTTGCGCATTACTCGCAAGCCCATCGGCAGCCAGGTGTACAGGCCCGAGGCGAGTTTGCGGATCATGCCGGCGCGCAGCATCAGCTGGTGGCTGATCACGACCGCATCGGAAGGCGTTTCTTTCTGTGTGGCGAGCAAAAATTGACTGGTGCGCATGGTTGGCCGTTGTCGGTTGCTGATGACGAGAAATGACGGAGCATTGTACGGGCGAGATCCGCTGTCGTACAGGAGTGCGGTCGGCGGTATGGCAGGAGGGCGGGAATCTCAGCGCCCTCTGCAAGGTTTCCTGCGGATGTTTCCTACGATTCTTCCGCGACCTGGGTCGGAACCGGTTCCGGCGTCGGTGTCGGTCCAGCGCGGCGGCTTTCCTGGAACCAGTGCAGGGCGATCAATACCAGAGTCGGAACGCCCAGCAGGGCGGTGATCAGGAAGAAGTTGTGGTAGCCGAATTTCTCCACCATGACGCCCGAGTAGCCGCCAATCAGGCGTGGTAGCAAAAGCATGATCGAGCTGAGCAGGGCATATTGGGTCGCGGAGAATTTGAGGTTGGTCAGGCTCGACAAGTAAGCAACGAAGGCTGAAGTCGCCATGCCTGAACTGAAGTTATCCAGTGAAATGGTCACGATCAGCATGTTCAGGTTGGGGCCCATGTCCGCGAGCATCAGGAACAGCAGGTTGGTCGCTGCCGATGCGGCGCCACCGATGAACAGGATTGGCAGAATGCCGAAACGCACGATCAGCAGGCCACCCATGCCCGCGCCGACCAGGGTCATGATCAGGCCGAAAATCTTACTGACACCGGCAATCTGATCCTTGGTGAAGCCCTGGTCGATGTAGAAAACGTTGGCCATCACCCCCATGACCGTATCGGACATCCGATAGGTGGCGATCAGCCCAAGCAGCAGCAAGGCTTGCCAGCGGTAACGAATAATAAAGTCGTTGACCGGCGTCAGCACTGGCGCCAACCCACGGCGACCCATGGTCGACAGGCACAGCGCGGTCAGCGTGGTGTAGAGGATTGCCCGCAGAAATGCGCGGTCCTCCAGCAGAAGGTCGAGCAGGCTCACGCCTTTGAACAGCACGCTGGCAAAGTCGGTGTTGTACAGCTGGGTGAACATGGCCGGGACGGACACCAGCAGTACAATCAGCACGAACACGGAAGCCAGCTGATGCGCGAAGCTGTAACGCCCGGCCTGCAGTTGGGTGCGCAGCGGGACCGGTGGTTCGCGCATGAAGAAGGAGGTCAGCAGCGCCGGGATCATCAGGACGCCGAACAGTACGTAGGTGCCGGTCCAGGCGGAGTGCTTGTAGTTGAAGCCGGTTGAGCCAAAACCTTCAGCGAAGAACAGCGCGCCTGCCGTAGCCAGCAAAGCGGCAATCCGATAACCGGACATGTAACTGGCGGCCAGCGCGGCCTGGCGACTGTCTTCGGCGATTTCCAGGCGGTACGCGTCCACGGCGATGTCTTGCGTCGCCGAGGCGAATGCGACAACGACTGCGATGGCGATCAGCCAGGACAGATGTTTTTGCGGGTCGCAGAAACCCATCCCGATCAGTCCCAGTATTACCAGGGATTGGGACAACACCAGCCAGGAGCGGCGTCGACCGAGCTTGCCCAGCAGGGGCAGGCGCCATTGGTCGAGCAGTGGCGACCAGACCCATTTGAAGGCGTAGGCCAGACCGATCAGGCTTGCATAACCGATGGTTTCGCGAGCCACGCCGGCTTCGCGCAGCCAGACTGAAAGGGTCGAAAACACCAACATGTAGGGCAGGCCGGCGGCGAAACCCAACAACAACAGTACGAGCGTCGAGGGGCTGGCATAAGCGGCGAGCGCGGCGCGCCAGGTTTTACGGGGCATGGGCTGGAGTCTGCCTCAAGAAATACGGAAACAAAGCGCGCACTCTAACCGCTGTGCTCTACTGGACGCCAGCCATGGCGCTGAATATCAACACGATTGTTCAGGATACTGATGCCCTCCATGCGCAATCGGGCGCGTTGTTCATCCCCGGATGGACTGCCCGCAGGCAGGCTGATGCGCCCTCCGGCTGCGAGAACGCGGTGCCAGGGTAGTTTACTGTCGCCAGGTAATTGGCTAAGTGTTCGTCCGACCCAACGGGCGGCGCGACCCAATCCGGCCAGTTCGGCCAATTGGCCATAACTCACTACTTTGCCTTCTGGCACTTGCGCGAGTGTCAGGTAGAGTGCCGTGCGTCGGATTTGTGCCGCGCTCTCGGGGGCAGTGGTGGGGTCGATCACGTCCGGGCTTCCTGAAAAAAATTCGCAGTACTGTCTGTAGAGTAAATCCTCGATCGCCCATTTAGAAATGAACTCAGCAGATAGCGTCGGGGTCAGTCCTTGCTAGGGGCTTATTCCAGCGGATAATGCCGACTTTTTTCGCGTACCTGAGCCTTTGTTTGCTTATGTTCTCCAAAACCTTGCTGTGCCTCGCCATCGTCAGTGCTTCCACCCCCGTGCTCGCGGATACCGTCTGGTTGAAGAACGGTGACAAGTTGAGTGGCAAGATCATTCTGTTCGACGGTGGCAAGCTGTTGATCCAGACCGAGTATGCCGGCGCGGTGCCGATTGACTGGAAGCAGGTCAAAACCCTGGCAAGTGATCAGGAGTTGTTGGTCAAGCAGGACGCCTACACGGGTGAGAAGGCCAAGTCGCTGCAGGCGGCTGATGAGGGCAAAGTCACTTTGGCTAACGGTGAGGCACCCAAGACGGTAGAGCTGGCCAGTGTCCAGCAGATCCTCAAGCCCAAGCCGGTGGTCGAGGATCTGGTATGGAAGGGCAATATCGACGCGGCCCTGGATTACCAGCGTGCGGACAAAGATACCGATGATTACGACATCGACTTCAAGACCACTGCGCGCCATGGTCGTTGGCGGCATATCGCGGAAGGCGAATACAACCGCGAGTTCCAGGATGGCGTCGTCACCACGGATAACTGGCGGGCCGAATACTCCCTCGACGGCTTTATCACCGACAAATGGTTCTGGGAAGGTCGCCTGGTTTACAAGCGCGACAAGGTAGAAGACCTGTCTCGTCAGCGTACTGTGGGTACTGGTCCCGGCTATCAGTTCTGGGATGACGAATTGGGTGCCTTTTCCCTGGGGTCGCTGGTCAACCGCACCGATTACGAGTACCGCGATGGCAGCCAGGAGAATTTCTATTCTTTGGCCATGAAGTGGGATTACAACCGTTACCTGATAGGCAAGAAGGTAGAGTTCTTCACCAATGGCGAGGTGGGCAAGCCGTTGTCGGGCGTGGCCGACTACGCGCTGGATGCCGAGATGGGCTTGCGCTACAAAGTGACCGACTGGGCGTCGCTGAACCTGAAGGCGGAGAGGGATATCGTCAGTGGTTCCGATGAGGCTGACTTGAGCAAGACCCGTTACACCGCAGGGTTTGGCGTTACTTGGTAAATGCTGAAAACGCAGTTTGGGCTGCGTTTTTTCATGACTGGAAAAAAGCACGCAGGCACAAAAAAGCCCCGCTGTTGAGGGCGGGGCTTTTTACTAAAGCAAGTACAAGTTAGATAACTTGAACTTCTTCAGCTTGCATGCCTTTCTGACCGCGGGTAGCGATGAAAGAAACCTGTTGGCCTTCTTTCAGGCTTTTGAAGCCGTCGGATTGGATAGCTTTGAAGTGAACGAACAGGTCGTCACCGGATTGTGGAGTGATGAAGCCGAAGCCTTTTTCATCGTTGAACCACTTAACGGTACCGGTTTGGCGATTAGACATGGTGTAACTCCTTGAACAAAGATAACTGCGACTCAGGAAGAACCCTGGCCGAGACTGAGTGCAAAGAGCAGGAAAAATTCTTGTAGATGGTTGGATCGAAATTCAACATATCGTGTAGAGATTCTCAGTGACACAAGCAGCACAGTGACGTCACCTTAACCCTTTTTCCGGAACGTGCCAATGTTTCTTGCGAAGGTTTCTCTGTTTTCATGACTGACGGTGCGGGGTATTGCTTCGAAGGTCCGTAAATCCGGCAGGATCGTCGAGAATTGTGCCTCGCGCTTTGAACCCGGCGGCGCGCCCCGGTAAGATGCCGGACAGATTTTTTCCACCACGTTATTCAGGACACCCGCCATGAGCATCAAATCGGACAAGTGGATTCGCCGCATGGCGCAAGAGCACGGCATGATCGAGCCCTTCGTAGAGCGCCAGGTGCGCGGCAGCGACGATAGCCGGGTGATCTCCTACGGTGTTTCGAGCTACGGCTACGATGTGCGTTGCACTAATCATTTCAAGGTGTTCACCAACATCAATTCGGCAATCGTCGACCCGAAGAACTTCGATGCAGGCAGCTTCGTCGATATCCACAGCGACGTGTGCATCATTCCGCCCAACTCCTTCGCCCTGGCCAGTACCGTCGAATACTTCCGCATTCCGCGTAATGTGTTGACCATCTGCCTGGGTAAAAGCACCTACGCGCGCTGCGGCATCATCGTCAACGTCACGCCGCTGGAGCCTGAGTGGGAAGGCCACGTGACCCTGGAGTTCTCCAACACCACCAATCTGCCGGCGAAAATCTACGCCAATGAAGGCGTGGCGCAGATGCTGTTCCTCGAGTCTGACGAAGAGTGTGAAGTTTCCTACAAGGATCGCGGCGGCAAGTACCAGGGCCAGCGTGGCGTGACCTTGCCGCGGACCTGAGTCAGCCGTCTGACAAACCGTGGGAATTCTTGAGTGAGCGTACACTCTATGGAGTGTACGCTCCGATTCGCGCAAGGCGGATCGGGCCATCGCTCAGGAGTGCTTTATGAAGATCGACCCGCGAATAAGTGCCGAACTGGCAAGGCTGGAGCCCAATCAGGTTGGCGTCTTGGCCTGGTCCTTGTTGGCACACCCGCCGATCAACATGGCAGGGGGCATCCCCGGTCAACCCGATCCCGATACGCCCAACGAACAACCCAACGAGCCTGGTGAGCCCACCCTGCCGGATGAGCCGCCTCCCACGCCCGTGGTCTGATTCCCTGCGCAGAAAAATGAATGGCCAGTCAGATGAGGTCTGCGAAGACTTCAGCTGACTGGCCATATTTCGTTGTCGCCGATGACACCGCTCTACAGTTGTCGCCCCGGCGGACTTCATAGCCACCAGTAAACGCATCGGGCCATAGCCCACTACAGTTGCACGCCACGCTTGTTGCCGGGCAATTCGTGCCATTTATCGACCACCACCCTGCGTAATGCCGAGAGTGCTGCTTGTGCTTCGGTACGGGCGAGGCTCGCTCCCGTGTTGATCGATTCATATCCGGCAATAACTGTAATCGCCGTCGAAACCACTTGGTGATCCTGCCATGTTCTTATCCCGGAGTTACTCGTTCTGCGACCTTTTGGAAAGGGTCGGCATCGAGCAGTTATCCATGTCTATGAAAAGGACATTCAAATGAGTACAAATCGAGCAGGGCATTTAAGTGCCGATGTGGACACGGCCGGCGGTCCCCAGCCGTTTCGCGTGACGCATGGACTCTACTTCTATGATCGGCCAGGTATCCATTGTATCGAGGCTGATAACGGGCAAGGGACGGCGTTTTATGTCTATCTGCCGGTTGGCATCCAGAGCGGCAGTTTCAATTTGGGGCTTACTGAAAGCTCCCCGATGATTATCCACGTGACAGGCACCTCCGAAGCGGATTTGTATCGAGGCGTGCTTGAGTTGACCGTGGGCGGGGGAGCAAAGTTTGCCGGGAGCTTCAGTGGTATGGATGCTGACGGTCTGGAAGTGACCAATGGCCGTTTCAGGCTTGAGCACGAAGCGACTGTTTGACGTTTGAGTGGGGGGGAGCCGGGAATACGGCTCCCCCTTTTTTCGCTCGGCGTTTATTTCAGGTTACCGCTGAGGAATTGCTTCAACCGCTCACTCTTCGGATTGCCCAGTACGTCTTCCGGCGCGCCTTCCTCTTCCACTAGACCCTGATGCAGGAACAGCACCTGGCTCGAGACCTTGCGGGCGAAGCTCATTTCGTGGGTCACCATGATCATGGTCCGGCCTTCTTCGGCCAGGCCCTGGATCACGCGTAGCACCTCACCCACCAGTTCCGGGTCCAGCGCCGATGTGGGCTCATCGAACAGCATGACCTCCGGCTCCATGGCCAGCGCCCTGGCTATGGCCACCCGCTGTTGCTGACCGCCGGACAGGAACGCCGGATATTGGTCCGCCACGCGCGCCGCCAGGCCAACCTTGTCCAGATAGCGGCGCGCGCGGTCTTCGGCTTCCTGCTTGCTGCAACCCAGCACCCGGCGCGGAGCCATGGTGATGTTCTCCAGCACGGTCATGTGGCTCCACAGGTTGAAATGCTGGAACACCATGGCCAGGCGGGTACGGATCCGTTGCAGTTCATCCGGATCGGCGACATGCATGCCGTGTCGATCCTTGATCATGCGGATCGCCTGGCCATCGAGGCTCATGGCGCCGTCGTTGGGTTGTTCGAGAAAATTGATGCAGCGCAGAAAGGTACTTTTGCCCGAGCCGCTGGCGCCGATCAGACTGATGACGTCGCCGGTGTTGGCCTTGAGGGAAACGCCTTTGAGCACCTGATGATCGCCATAGCTTTTATGCAGGTCTTCGATGGTCAGTTTGTACATGGAACAGACATCCTCAAGGCGAAAGTAGGTAACCGCTGCGATAGGCTTCGGTGCCCGCGACATGGGCGATCACCATGCCGGCAGTGGCCATGCGGCGCAGCGAGCGGGCGTACATCAACCCGGCGGCGGTGCAATGAACAGGAGTGACGCGATCAGCGATCGGATCAATGATTTCAGCGATCAATTGCCCGGCTTCCAGGTACTCTCCTGGCAGCGCGGCGAACACCAGCAGCCCGCCGACAGGCGTGGCCACAGGTTCGACACCGGCCAGTGGAGTGGCCGGGTAGGGCAGTTCGGGCAGGGACGCCGGTTCGCCGGCGATCGCTCCGAAATGAATCAGGTAATCGATCAGTGCCTGGCTGTCCAGGCTGGCCAGCGGGTGGTTGACGTCGCCCTGACCGCGCAGTTCGACGGTGACGGAAAAGCTGCCGGGCGGAATCTCGAACTGTTCGCCGAAGCGTTCTTTCAACTGCCACCAGAGCAAGGTGAAGCATTCGTCGAACGACTGACCGCCGGAGTCGGTGGCCAACAGGCTGGCCTCGGCGCCGATATAACGGGCCAGTGGCTCGACCTGCGGCCAGGCATCCGGCGTGGTGTACAGGTGCGCGACGGCTTCGAAATCGCAATGCAGGTCCAGCACCATGTCGGCATCGCAGGCCAGTCGTTGCAGAGTCAGGCGTTGGGATTGCAGTTGGGTGCTGGCGGTCTGCCGGGCAAGTGCGTGGCGCAGGCTGATGCGGATCAGTTCGAGATTGCGCTGCGGGTCGTCGCCCAGTTGGCCTTCGATCTCGTTGCCGACCTCTTCGCTCAGATCGACGAACCAGCGGTTGAAGTTCTGACCGCTTTCCAGTTCGTAGCGGCCCAGCGGCACGTCCATAAGCACTTGCTCCAGGCCGACCGGATTGGCCACCGGCACCAGAACGATTTCGCTGCGCAGGCGGCCGGCGGCTTCCAGCTCCGCCAGGCGTTGCTTGAGGTGCCAGGCCACCAGCATGCCGGGCAATTCATCGGCGTGAAGGGATGACTGGATGTAGATCTTGCCTTTGGCCGGTTGCGGCCCGAAGTGAAAACTGTGGATCTGTCGTGCGGTCCCCGGCAGCGGGGACAGCAAGTCATGTATCTGGTGGCGCATGTGCGAGAAGTCCTAGTGGGTCGGCCCGAGGAAGGCCAGCCATCGGCGTTCGGCGAGACGGAACAGGCCGACCAGCGCAAAGGTGACGGTCAGGTAGATCAGCGCGGCGATGCCGAACGACTGGAAGGTCAGGAAGGTCGCCGAGTTGGCGTCCCGAGCGACTTTCAGAATGTCCGGGATGGTCGCGGTGAACGCCACGGTGGTCGAGTGCAGCATCAGAATCACTTCGTTGCTGTAGTACGGCAACGAGCGACGCAGGGCCGACGGCATGATCACGTAGGCATACAGCTTCCAGCCGGTCAGGCCGTAAGCCTTGGCCGCTTCGACTTCACCGTGGTTCATGCTGCGAATCGCCCCGGCGAAGATCTCCGTGGTGTAGGCGCAGGTGTTCAGGGCGAAGGCCAGGATGGTGCAGTTCATCGCATCGCGGAAAAAACTGTCGAGCAGCGGCTGCGCGCGCACGGCGGCCAGGCTGTAGATCCCGGTGTAGCAGATCAGTAGCTGGATATAGAGCGGCGTACCACGGAACAGGTAGGTGTAGAACTGCACCGGCCAGCGAATGTAGAGCTGCGGCGAGACCCGGGCGATGGACAGTGGGATCGACACCAGGAAGCCGAAGAAGATCGACGCGCTGAGCAGCCACAGAGTCATGGCCAGGCCGGTGATGTTCTGACCGTCTGTGTAGAGGAAGGCTTTCCAGTATTCCTGCAAGAGTTCGATCATCGCACGGCCTCCCGTGTACCGGCGGAGTACCGGCGTTCCAGCCTGCGCAGAATGAAGTTGGAGGCACTGGTGATCGCCAGGTAGATCAAGGCGGCGAGTACCAGGAAATAGAACAGCTGATAGCTGCTTTTACCGGCGTCCTGCGCAGCCTTGACCAAGTCGGCCAGGCCAATGATCGATACCAGCGCGGTGGCCTTGAGCATGACCATCCAGTTGTTGCCGATACCCGGCAGGGCAAAACGCATCATCTGCGGAAACACCACGATCCAGAAGCGCTGGCCGCGTTTGAGGCCATAGGCGGTGGCGGCTTCGACCTGACCCCGCGGTACTGCGAGAATCGCGCCACGGAAGGTTTCGGTGAAATACGCGCCATAAATGAAACCCAGGGTAATGACCCCGGCGCTGAACGGGTTGATCTCGATGTATTCCCATTCCATGTAGTCGGTGAACGACGTCAGCCAGGTTTGCAGGCTGTAGAAGATCAAGAGCATCAGTACCAGATCCGGCACGCCGCGAATCAGCGTTGTGTAGCACTGGGCAGGCAAGCGCAGCAATTTGACTTTTGACAGTTTGGCACTGGCGCCGAGCAGGCCGAGCAACACGGCCACCAGCAGCGACATCGCCGATAATTTGATGGTCATCCAGGTGCCTTCCATCAGCAACGGGCCGAAACCCTTGAGGCTGAAGGCTGCGAGCCCCAGATTTTGCAGGAGGTTTTCAAACATAAAATCAGCAACCAGATCGGAAGAAAAAAGCGCCCATCGCGAGATGGGCGCCGGGCATTATTTGCCGCTATACAGATTCAGATCGCCAAAGTGTTTCTTCTGAATGGTGGCGTAGGTGCCATCATCGTGTAACGCTTTGATACCTTTATCCAAAAGTGCTTTCAGCTCAGTGTTACCTTTCTTAATACCGACCGCTGTTTTAGCCGGCAGCAGTTCGTTATCGACCGGCTTGCTGATTTCGAAATTGGCACCGTTTGGCGACTTCAGGAAGCCCAGTTCGGCTTGCAGCATGTCCTGGATACCGGCGTCGAGACGACCGGAAGTCAGGTCGGAATACACCTGGTCCTGGTTTTGATAGGCCTGGGTTTTCACGCCAGCCTTGTCCAGAACGGCTTTGGCATAGGCTTCCTGAATGGTGCCTTGCTCGTAGCCGACGGTTTTGCCTTTGAGCGAAGCGACGTCTGCGGTGATGCCAGAACCTTTCTTGGACACGTAGGCAGTCGGGCCGGAGAACAGCTCGCTGGAGAAGTCGATGACTTTTTCGCGGGCCGGGGTGACGGTCATCGAAGAGATCACGCCGTCGAATTTATTGGCCTTCAGGCCAGGAATCATGCCGTCGAAATCGCTTTCGACCCATTTGCACTTGACCTTCAGTTCGGCACAGATTGCGTTCCCCAGATCGATGTCGAAACCTACCAGGCTGCCGTCGGCCGCTTTCGACTCGAACGGTGCGTAGGAAGGGTCAACGCCAAAACGCAACTCTTTGTATTCCTTTGCCAGCGCGGAGCCAGCAGCTACGCACAATGCCAGTGCAGAAAGGGTCAGCAATGCTTTTTTCATTATTCAATCCCTAAGAACCAATATGAGCGCTTGTGGCGCAGATTTATTGTTACTGGTAAGCGTAAGACCTACTGAAAGTAGCAATTTCCGAACCAGAGTGCCGAACAAGCGTTTTAAAAGGTGTTCAGGAAATTGCCGGATGGGATTAGTGCACGAAAATGGGCGGCGTGGGAAGCCTGCACTATTTCGGTTCGACTTGCTGCCAATGCCTGTGGCGAGGGCGCTTGCTCCCGCTGGGTTGCGAAGCGACCGCAAAACCTGTGTACGCAATTCTGTAGTCGGCCCTGATGAGGCGCGATTACGGCTGTTTCGTAGCCGAGCGGAGCAAGCTCCCTCGCCACAGGGGACTGGTGTTCACAGGGGCTGGTTAACTGAGTAAGTCCTGCAACGTGCCGAGATGGTCAGCCTCGTCGGTCAGCCCCGAGTAAGCCTTGGCGAAGGGCACCAGCGAGCGCTCTCTGGCATCGGGCGGGCCGTCCCAGACGGCGAAAGTGTAGTCGCTGTAGAGGCTTGCCCGGCGGCCATGACCGCGTTGCGCGTAAATGAGCACCGCGTCGATGCTGAACGGGTCGACTTTCCATTTCCACCACACCCCCATGTCCTTGGTGCGACCAACGCCATACAACGCCTCCCGGGCCTTGAGCATCATGCCTTCGACGCCCAGGCTGCGCGACGCTTCGCGCTGCCGGGCCAGGTCGAACCAGTCGTTGCCGGTCAGCAGTGGCGAGGCGAGCAATACCGGGTTGTTGCTTCGGACGATGACCTGTTCCAGCTGACTGCGCCGCCGGGCCTGAGGCTGGTTGCGCCAGCCCTGGCCTTTCCACTCCAGCAAAACGTAGGCAAGGTTCACTACCGGCACGTCATTGAGTATTTTTCTGCCAAGGTTTTACGGCCAATCCGCTGCTGCAGAAGGGCGAACGGTTGCACGGCGGGTGCTGCCGGTAACTGTGGATCGAAGGCATCCGCGGTCTCGGCTTGAGCAGTTTTCCAGACGACGATTTCGCCATCGACCACCGTGCCGGCGGGCAGGCAGTGAATCAGGCTCTCGAACTCAGGGAGGCACTCGGTCACCAGTTCCTCCCCCCGCGAACAGACCCATAGCCGACCATCGCGTTTGATCAGTTGGGCGCGGATGCCATCCCACTTCCATTCCACTTGCCACTCGTTGGCGGGGCAGTACAAACCTTCGGGACGCGCGATAACAAGATCCACGATGGTGACCGGAATGGATGGCTTGTTAGCCAGGAGGCTGGCGTGGAGCGAGAAGTTCTATCGGGATTTGATGGGGTGGCGCTGTACCGATGTGGGAGCCTGCTCGCGATGGCGGCATGTCAGTCACCACTTGAGTTGACTGGCATGGCCTCATCGCGAGCAGGCTCGTTCCCACCGGGTATGGGTGTCGGTCCTTATTTGCCCGGCGTCAGGGTCAGACGCTGGGTTCCGTAGACCTTGTCAAAGTTCTGCGGCTGCATCGGCAGGCTCATGTACTGGCCTTTCAGCCATGGGTCGATACTGTTCAGGTAATTCGCACTGGCCGGGTTGCCGGACTGGCCGGTGGCGTTCTGCCCCATCAGCGGTTCGGCCAGGCCGAAGTCGACGATAAAGCGCATGGCAGGCGCCAGCGTGGTGTTGAAGTCCTGGCCCCAGGCGAACGCAGCGGTGTTGAGCGTGGTGTGATCGCCGCCGGCCGGCAGCGGACCGCGCACGGTCTGGCCACTGGCATTCTTCCATTCGTAGCGGTGCAGTTTGCCCCACTGCCAGGCTTTGTGGTCGCCACCCAGCTGATTGTCCCCGGCGCTGATCGCCGCTGCCAGGCTGCGGGCGAGAATCGCCGGTTTGTCTTCTTTTTGCGCGGTGCGCACGTCATCCCAGAATGGACTGTCTTCACGACCCAACAGGTGATCGGCCTGGGCGGAGTAGGACAACTTGCCGTTGGCGACAAAGGCCTTCCACGCCGGGCTGCTTTCCGGTCCCAGTTCGTCGAGGAAAATCTGCTTGGCGCTTTCCTGCAGGAACAGCTCGTAGATCGCCGCGTCGGTGGAGGTCGGGCTGAGCTTGCCATCGAATGCCATCAAGCGGCTCAGTGCCTCTCGTGCCTTGGCTCCATCCGCTGCGGGCAATGCCGCGATGGCTTGTTTGAGCGGTTGCGACATGCCCGGCGCTTCGAACATTTTTTTCAGTTTGGTGGCGAAGGTGGTGGTCTGGTCATACTGCATCGCGATAAGGCTTCGGGTGTCATGCTTGCCCACGCCGGCCAGTTCAGCCAGGCGCTCGCCACGTTCCGGTGCCGACCAGGAATTGGACAGCTGCATGCCATAGCCATGGGGGATGACCCGCTGGTTTGCGGTGCCGAGCCAGCCCTGTGCCGGGTCTTGATCGTAGGGGTGCAGCATCGGGTCGGCATAGCCGTCCCAATCGTAGCGACCTTCCCAACCCGGCGACGGCAGCAGGCCTTCACCCTCGCGACGGTTCGGGTAGCGACCGGTGACTTGCCAGCCAATGTTGCTGGCATCGGCAAACACCAGATTCAGTGCAATGGCGCGGATCTCGCGGCTGGCGTCCGACGCCTTCTCGACATTCTGTGCGCGGGACAGGTCAAAAAAAGCATCCAGGGTTTTGTCATCGGTGAAGCTCGGCGTCTGCAAGGCCAGGCCGAAGCCGCTGCCCTGGGCAAGACCCTGGGCGCTGTTGAGCAGAGGGCCGTGGCGGGTTTCGTACACCGCTTCGCGAATCGGCCGCTGGCCTTTGATGAAGTAGGTTTCGTTACGCACGATTGCCGGCTGCCACTTGCCGCCGCTTTCGTAGGCCAGGCCGTTGCCCTGGCGTTTGATTTTTTCCAGGAACAGGTCCTGGTTGTCGCCCATGACGCTGGTCGTGCTCCACGCGACTTTGCCGTTGAACCCGCCGAGCACCATTGGCAACCCGGCAATGGTCACGCCGGACGCCTGGTATTTCGGTGCGCGAATCTGCACGTAGCTGAACAACGACGGCACGCCCATCGGCCCATGGCTGTCGCTGGCCAGCAGGCTCTTGCCGCTACGGCTGCGTTGCGGGGCGATGGCCCAGTTGTTCGATGAAGTGGCACCGAGCAGATTCAGCTCGGCGAGCTGGCTCGTGGCTTTGCTGATTTCCGCCAGCCCCGGTACTTGTCCGTTGAGTTTGATGCCTTGCAGCTTTTCGCTTTCGGCCACTGGCAATTGTTCATCGGGGGCGGAAGGGGTCAGCCACGGCAGTTTGTCGGTAGACACCGTTTGGGCCAGCACCAGCTCGGAGATTTCTTCGGGCAGGTTGGCTGACTGGCTGAAGTTGAGCAGGCAGAAAATCAGCGCCGAATCTTCCGGTTGCCAGTATTCAGGTTTGTAGCCGCTGGCGGCGAGATCGGCCGGCAGCTTGTCGCGGTAGCGGAACAGGTAAGCGTTGACCCCGCGGGCATAGACCTCAAAGAAACGCTTGAGGCGTGGCGAAGACGCCTTGTATAGCTCTCCTGCGCTTTTCTTCAGGTTGACTGCGCGCATGTAGCGGTCGGCATCGAGCAGGTCCGAACCGCGCATCTCGGCCAGACGGCCCTGTGCCAGCAAGCGCAAGGTGACCATCTGCGTGATGCGGTCGCTGGCGTGCACGTAGCCGAGGGTGAACAGGGCGTCATGGAAGCTGCTGCTTTCGATCAGCGGCATGCCCATGGCATTGCGGCGTACCGAAACGTTCTGCGCCAGACCTTTGAGCGGCTGTACGCCGGAAGTCGGCGGAACGGTGTCCTGTGCGTTGAAGTTCTGACAGCCGGTCAGGCTCAAAACACCTGCAACTGCTGCGGCAACGCCGAACCGGGGTAGAAAATGTGTAAGGGCTGGCGAGGCCATGGCAAAGCTCCTGCGGGGCGGTAACGTCAGTAAAGGCGCTACGTTAGTGAGCAGGAGGTGGCCGCGCAAGCAGGTGGCGAGGTTATTTCAGGATTTGTCCGGGATCCGGTTTGCATTCGATGGCTTGCCACCGGCCGGGGCCGATGTTGAAGTGCAGCGAATCAACTGACCTGGCGTGAGAAGAGCGAGCATGGAGCTTGAGAAGAACGCGGCACTGATCATCATCGATCAACAAAAAGGCATCCTTCACCCCAGACTCGGCCGGCGCAACAATCCTCGGGCCGAAGATCGCATGTTGGAGCTGTTAGCCCACTGGCGTCGCAGCGGGCGGCCGATCATTCACGTGCAACACCTGTCCCGCTCGCAGGATTCGGTGTTCTGGCCGCAGCAATCGGGCGTGGAGTTTCAGGAGCGCTTTCAGCCATTGCCTGGCGAGCAGTTGATTCAAAAACAAGTGCCGGATGCGTTTTGTTCGACGGGGCTGGAAGCGCGTTTGCGTGAATCGGGGATCGAACAATTGATCATCGTCGGCGTGGCGACCCACAACTCCGTGGAGTCCACTGCGCGTACCGCGGGCAATCTGGGGTTCGATGCGTGGGTGGTGGAGGATGCGTGCTTTACCTTCGACAAGCCTGACTTTTTCGGTAAGGCCCGTTCCGCCGAGGATGTACACGGGATGTCGCTGGGGAATCTGCATGGCGAGTATGCGACGGTCGTCAGTACCGCACAGATCTTGATGGCCGACTGAAAACCTGAGGGAGCTGGCTTGCCGGCGAAGCGGTGCGTATGACAAAACGCGTCGCATTGATCGCCAGCAAGCCGGTTCCACAGGGAAATGGGTCTAACCCATCAAGCGCCGTGGCACTTCTTGAACTTCTTGCCATTGCCGCATGGGCACGGGTCATTGCGGCCAACATCTTTCAGGGCGTTGCGCACCGGTTCCTGGTGAGCATGGCCGCAGTTCGGGCCGTGGACATGGCCGTGGTCGTGATCATGGTGGTCATGATCGTGGTTGCAGTCTGGGCCATGTACATGGGGTTGCTGGGTCATCGGGGTTACTCCGGAATTAGATCGGCGGGGATTATCACGCCATTACGCGCCAGGTGCACGTAGTGGGCGATGAATAAACCGGTTTCCATTTCACCTTCCAGCCGATAGGGGACGGGTTGTCTGGGGCTTTTCAGTTGCTTGACCAAATCCCTCACTTTCGACCACAGGTTGGTGCGGATCGGTACTTTGTAAAAACCGCTGCTTTTGGGCCCGACGGTGATCCAGTGTTCATGCTCGCCTTCGGCCAGCAGGAGGTCGCCAAGATGAATGCGATACTCCAGCCCTCGCACCGTCAGGTCGCTGTCGTTGGGATTATCGATCCGGAAATGCAGCACAAACCGCTGCTCCAGCAACTTGGCCCGCACGACTTCGACCCTGACCAGATGGACCTCGGGGTCCGGTTCCTCATCGCTGAACCACGACGCACAACCGCCGAGCCCAAGAAACACCAGCAGGATGAGGGATTGAAGTGTGCGTCGTCGACTGAGCATGGCGGGACTCCTTTGATGCCCAGTCTAGCTCCCTGGATTTACCTCAACGGGCGAAATAACCTGAGCAGCACTTCTTGAACTTTTGCCCGCTGGCGCAGGGGCAGGCGTCGTTACGCCCGATGTCGAGGGGCACGGTGGGGTCGATGAAATACCAGCGACCGGCGTTCTGTACGAATGACGAACGCTCACGATGACTGTGTTCGCCGCTGCCATCGTGCCAGCGTGCGGTGAAGGTCACGAAGGCGTGTTCCGGTTGACCGCCGAGGACTTCGGAGCTTTCCACCTCAAGACCCAGCCAGGTGCTCTGGGCGCTCCAGTTGCTGATCGATTGCCGATCAAGGCCGGCCTGCTGCGCGGGCAGGGTCGTCGCCACCAGATAATCGATCAGGCCCAGCACGTAAGCGCTGTAGCGCGAGCGCATCAGAGCTTCGGCGCAAGGGGCCGGGTGCCCGGCATGGTAATGACCGCAGCAAGCATCGAGCAGAGTGCCGCTGCCGCAAGGGCAAATGGATGTACTCATTGCGTTACCACCAATATTTCCCGAAGTTTTCCGGATTGGCCCAGAACCGCGAGTTGAGCCAGTCGGGGACTTGCTTGTAGTCAAGCAGATCATAGGTGAACAGTGTCAGCACTTGATCGTCACGCTGGAAACGTTCGCTGGCTTGCAGGGCCAGGGAGAAAAAGTCCGTTTCTTGCCAGCCGCTGGCGGGCAGGTCTGCCAGCACCGCGATGCGGCTGGCATTGAGGTTGCGGATACCGCCGAGCAAATTCAGGCCGTCACGCTTGGGCAAGTGCTCGAGGCAATCGACCACCAGTGCCAGGTCAAATCGGCGCGCCGCCAGTTCGGCCGGCAATGGCCCTGGTGCCGCGTGCGCCACGCAGGTGTCCGGATGGGCGAGCTTGAAAGCTTCAAGCGCGGGGAATTCGCTGGCGCCGATCAGCAACAGGCGCGAAGGGGCGTAAAGATCCAGCAAAGCGGCCAGCGCTTGCTGCGGCGTGCGCGAAGAGTTACCTGCAATCATCAAAGATCCTCAATCAGATCTGCCAAGACTAGCTTGCCTGCGAGTCCGAGCCTAGAGCGGCTTTGACGCAAAAGTGGCGATTGGTCCTGAACACTGGACAAAACAGCAATGGCCTATTGCTGGCGGAGATTAAAACTCCGGTCTTTACTCCCTGAATCGGTTCTAAGCCGATCCTTCAGGAGAAAACTAGATGAGCATAGTTCGGACAGCATTACCCCTGGTTCTGCTTACCAGTGTGTTGACTGGTTGCGCAGGTTTGCAAAAAACCGACTGGCCGACCTGTGCGGCCGTCGGCGGTGTCGTAGGTGCGGGTCTCGGCGCAACCGAGAGTTCGTCCTGGGCGGGTTATGGCGCGCTGCTTGTCGGTGGTACGGCAGCAGCCTATTGCTGGGTTCACGGCGATGGCGACGAAGACGGCGATGGTGTGCCGGACAGCCGCGACAAGTGCCCAGGCACGCCTCATGGCGTGAAGGTCGATGCCAATGGTTGCCCACCACCGGCACCTGCACCAGTGGTCGAAGAGGCCGTGGTGGTCAAGGAAGAAACGATTGTCATCCGCGATGTTCACTTCCAGTTCGACAAAGCGACACTCACCGCGTCGGACAAGCAGGTGCTCGATAAGATCGCCACTCGCTTGAAAGCCGAAGCCCCTACCGCACGGATGACCGTTGTGGGTCATACCGACAGCGTGGGCAGTGCCACCTACAACCAGAAACTGTCGGATAAACGCGCCCACTCGGTGGTTGATTACCTCATCCAGCAAGGTGTGCCGCGTAGCAACTTCGTGTCTGTTTCCGGTGCCGGTGAAAGCCAGCCGGTTGCCGATAACAAAACCGCCGACGGCCGTGCGCAGAACCGTCGCACGGAAATCAAAATCGAGCGCTAAGCCCCTCGCATCCGCGCCTTGTGCAGTCGCGGATGCGGGTCTTTACTCCTGTGTAACCGGCACTGGCCGGTGACACAGGAGCTTCTGAAAATGACCAGACTCACACGGACCGTCTTGCCGGTTCTGCTGCTTGGCAGCCTGTTGACCGGTTGCGCCACTCACAGTGATGGTACTGCCCCCCTCAATCAACGTACCTGGCCGATCTGCAGCGTCATTGGCGGACTGGTCGGTGGAGGCCTGGGCGCATTCGAAAGTGGTGGATGGGCGGCCGGCGGAGCGGCGCTCGGTATTTTGACCGGTGGTTTGATTTGTTATGCCCAGGATGGCGACGAGGACGGCGATGGCGTTTTCGACCGTCGTGATCGCTGCCCTGACACACCGGCCAATACCCCTGTCGATCATCATGGTTGCCCTTTGCCGCAGTATCCGGCCAGCGTGAAGCCAGCCGAACCGGTGCAATCGGAGGTCATCACCCTGAGCGATGCCGGCGATGTCCTGTTTGCCTTTAATCAGTCCGAGCTGACGCCCGCCGCGAAGAGTCAGCTGGACGCGATCATGGGCAAGCTCGAGGACGCCGATGTGGTCAGCATCAAGGTGGTTGGCTTCACCGACAGCGTCGGGTCCGATACCTATAACCAGGCACTCTCGGAGCGGCGCGCCAGCAGTGTCGCGCAATACCTGTTGAGCCAGGGCGTGGCGCCGAACAAACTCACCAGCGAGGGCAAGGGCGAAAGTCAGCCCGTGGCCGATAACGAAACCGATGCAGGACGCGCGAAAAACCGTCGGGTGGAATTGCATATCAATCGCTAAACCACGGAATAGAGCTGTCGGGCTTTTTTTGCGGCGTTCCGGCAGCCATTCGGCGGTCTTCTTGAAGAATTTTTGTTTGCCCTCTGGCTTATCCCGAGCGGAAGCCGTTACTGTGCGTGCAAATAATAATTCTCACCGGGGGAGCGTATGAAGGTGATATGGGGGCTGGGGAAGCTGTTGTCCCTGCTGTTCTGGTTAGTGGTGCTGGTCAATCTGCTCACGCCGTTCATCCATCCGCTGCATCTGTTGGTCAACCTGGCCGGCAGCCTGCTGGCAGGGCTCCATCTGCTGGAGGCCGTCTTCAGCTTCCGCAGCCTCAGGGGCCGCGACCATCCCTGGCGTGATCGCTTGAAAATCCTCTTTTTCGGCGTTTTCCACCTGCAAACCATTCCCGCTCCGACCGCACCGAAGGCTTCTCATGCGTAAACTCTGTCTGCTCGCCGTACTCATCAGCCCTCTGGCCTGCGCGCAGGTAGTGAGTGTTGAAACCAACTCGCTGATGCGCCTGCCCAACTCCGCCAGCACCTTGCAGCTGGAACGTCTGGACGTGGCCGATTACGGCACATTGCTGATCCCGTCGAATGTCACCGAGGTCACCGTCGGTGAATTGCACCTGGGCCGTGATGCGCGGATTGCTATCGTGCCCAGTGAACAGGCGCTGGAGTTGAAGGTCAGTCGTGCGGAGTTGTCCGAGGGCAGCCAGATCACCGCTCGCGGTGCACCCGGCACTTACCAGAAGGCGGCCCGCTCCGGGCGTAATCTGAATTTGCAGATCAAGGCACTGAAGGCGCCGCAATTATTGGTGGATGCTCGTGGTGGCGCGGGAGCGCCGGGATTTGTCGGCCTTGACGGGGCCAATGGCCAGGCGCCGGGCTGCGCCTGGGGGCAGGCCGGTCGCGGTGCTGATGGCAGCGATGGCAGTAATGGTCAGCCAGGTGCGCCGGGGGCTTTGGTCAAGCTGGCAGTGCCGCGCGATTACCCTGCGCAGCAAATCAAGGTTCAGGTGGCCGGTGGAGCCGGTGGCTTGGCCGGCCCTGGCGGCAAGCCAGGCGCGGGCGGCAAAGCCAAGGGTTGCTTCATCTACGAGGCCGATGGCGGCAAAAGCGGAAAACCTGGCGCCGATGGTCAGCCAGGGCCGGCCGGTGCGGCAGGGGCAGTGACGGTTCAGCGGCTGTAAGAACAACCGACAACCCTGGTGGCGAGGGAGCTTGCTCCCGCTGGGCTGCGCAGCGGCCCCGACATCGGCAATCGTGTTTTTCCAGAATGTACAGGGTCGCTGGATTACGACTGCTATGCAGCCGAACGGGAGCAAGCTCCCTCGCCACAGAACTTATGTATTCATCAAAACATCGGACGCGCTGCGGCAATCGCCACCAGCAGCAAGCCGACAATCAGATTGATCCCCACCAGGCGCCGAATCTTCCCGAGCACCGCCGCCCCGACCGGCCAGTCCTGTGCGGTGACCGCCGTGCGTAACTCAGGCAGCATCAGCGCCTGAATCCGGATGAACAGCGCCGTCATCACCACATACAAGCCCATCATCACCTGCACATATCGCGGGGCGGTTTCAAAACCGTTGAAGTGCATATGCAACATGCCTACGCCGCTGACGGGCAGCAGTACGACGGCGACCCAGACCCAGCGGAAAAAACCTTGAAACACTTCTACCCATAACTTCAGTCGGGCAGGGCCCTCAAGGGCCTTCACAGCCGCGGGGCGCAAGACCATCCAGGCGAAAAACATGCCGCCCACCCACACCAGTGCGGCGAGGACATGCAGGCTATAGACAAGGCTAAAAGCGGTCATTGGGGTACTCCGTTCTGCGCGGGATTAATTAGCGGGGTATGATAGCCGTCGTTCCGAACCACTGAAAATTTATCCAGCGTTTTTTGCGCCCGACAATCCATGATCAGCACTGAACTCAAAACCACGATCCAGGGCGCCTATTCGCGTTTTCTCGAAGCCAAGAGCCTCAAGCCGCGCTACGGCCAACGCCTGATGATTGCCGAAGTGGCCAAGGTCCTCGGGGATATCGACACCGATGACGAAGGCCGGCGCAGCGGCGAGCCCGCGATTGTCGCGGTGGAAGCCGGCACCGGTACCGGCAAGACCGTCGCCTACAGCCTGGCCGCCATCCCGACGGCGAAAGCGGCCGGCAAACGCCTGGTGATCGCCACGGCCACCGTCGCCCTGCAAGAGCAGATCGTCTACAAGGACTTGCCTGACTTGATGCGCAACAGCGGGTTGAATTTCAGCTTTGCGTTGGCCAAGGGGCGCGGGCGCTATATGTGCCTGTCCAAACTCGACATGTTGCTCCAGGAAGGTCATGCACAGACCGCCACGGCACAGTTGTTCGAAGAGGAAGGCTTCAAGATCGAGGTCGATGAGGCTAGCCAGAAGCTGTTCACCAGCATGATCGAAAAACTCGCCGGCAATAAATGGGACGGCGATCGTGACAGCTGGTCCACCGCGCTGGAAGACGCCGACTGGGCGCGCCTGACCACCGATCACAGCCAGTGCACCAACCGACATTGCCCGAACTTCGGCCAGTGCGCCTTCTATAAGGCCCGCGAAGGCATGGGCAAGGTCGACGTCATCGTCACCAACCACGACATGGTCCTGGCTGACCTGGCCCTGGGCGGCGGCGCCGTGCTGCCGGACCCGCGAGACACTATTTACGTATTCGACGAAGGCCATCACCTGCCGGACAAGGCCATCGGCCATTTCGCCCACTACACGCGCCTGCGCTCCACCGCCGATTGGCTGGAAACCACGGCCAAGAACCTCACCAAGTTGCTGGCACAACACCCGTTGCCCGGCGATCTGGGCAAGTTGATCGAGCAGGTGCCGGAGCTGGCGCGGGAGATCAAGACCCAGCAGCAGTTCATGTTTACTGCCTGCGAGCAGGTCGCTGAGTTCAAACCCGGCGAAGATGTCGAAGGTCGCGAGCGGCCGCGCCACCGGTTCGTCGGCGGGGTCATCCCCGAGCACATGCGCGAAATGGGCATCGAGCTGAAAAAAGGCTTCGCGCGCCTGACCGACCTGTTCACGCGCCTCACCGATTTGCTCAAGGAAGGCATGGACGGTGAGGTCAACATCGGTATTGCCAGCAATCAGGCCGAAGAGTGGTATCCGCTGTTCGGCAGCCTGTTGTCGCGTTCTTCGGGCAACTGGGAGTTGTGGACCGCCTTCACCGTCGAAGATCCGGAAGACAACCCGCCCATGGCGCGCTGGCTGACCCTGGCCGAGAGCGGCTCGCTGTTCGACATTGAAGTTAACGCCAGCCCGATCCTCGCGGCGGAAATGCTGCGACGCAACTTGTGGAACGTAGCCTACGGTGCGCTGGTGACCTCAGCCACATTGACCGCCCTCGGCACCTTCGACCGCTTCCGCATGCGCGCCGGTCTGCCGAAAAAAGCGGTGACCGCCGTGGTGCCCAGCCCGTTCCATCACGCCGATGCCGGAGTGCTGCGGGTGCCGAATCTGAATGCTGACCCGCGGGATGCGGCGGCGCACACGGCCGCGATCATCCGCGATCTGCCGGAACTGGTAGAAGGCTCTCGTGGCACCCTGGTGCTGTTTTCCTCGCGCAAGCAGATGCAGGACGTGTTCGACGGCCTGGATCGCGATTGGCGCAAGCAAGTGTTCATTCAGGGCAACCTGTCGAAGCAGGAAACCCTGAACAAGCACAAGGCGCGGGTTGATGGCGGCGATTCCAGCGTGCTGTTCGGCCTGGCCAGTTTCGCTGAAGGGGTCGACCTGCCCGGCGCCTATTGCGAGCACGTGGTGATCGCCAAGATTCCGTTCTCGGTGCCGGATGACCCGGTCGAGGCGGCGCTGGCCGAATGGATCGAAGCCCGTGGCGGCAATCCCTTCATGGAAATCTCCGTGCCCGACGCTTCGCTGAAGCTGGTACAGGCTTGCGGCCGCTTGCTGCGCACCGAAGAAGACCGCGGCACCATCACCTTGCTTGACCGGCGCCTGGTCACCCAGCGCTATGGCAAGGCGATCCTCAATGCGTTGCCGCCATTCCGTCGTGAAATTTCCTGACACATCGGTGGGCAAATCAGCCCACCGTGTTGTCTATCTCTCTGTCATTGCTTTTCCACTGGCCCATCCGGGTCGCTAGGGAGAATTCCGTTCTCATGATTCGCCGTTCGTTGCGTCAATCGTTACCTGCCGTTTTTGCCCTGTTGTTTGCATCGCCTTTGCTGGCGGCTACTGCCAACCAGCAGACGCTGTTCAACTTTGTGCGTCCCGCCGATGTGGTCCAGGTAGCGACCCAGGATGCGAGCCTGCCGCAATCCAACGCCGAGCAAACCGCCGAAGGTGAAGTGCTGCGCCGGGTGACATTCAATCCGGTCGCCCGGCCAACCTTGCGTTTGAGTCCCCAGAACGGGGCCTGGGACTGGTCTCAGTCAGGCTTCATGAGCTTGCGCGTGCAAAACGCCATGGATTGGGCGCTGACCCTGTACGTGGCCATCCAGAGCAACGATGGCAAGACGCTGGTCAGCCGTGTCGATCTGCCGGCCGGCCCGGCGCAGACCCTGTTGGTGCCGTTGCAGCCGACGTCGCCGTTGAGCATGGGCATGAAAGCCGGGCCGCCCATGCCGATGACGGTCGAGGGGCAGCGCATCCTTCTGGCCAGCAGCGCTGGTGATCTGGATCGCGGCCAGGTCGTGTCGGTGAGCGTGTCGATGGATCAGCCGAAAGTCGCCCAGAGTATTCTGCTGGAGCGCTTCGGTGTGCAGAATGCCGAGGCCGTGACCCAGGCCGTGTATGGCGGATTGGTGGATGCCTACGGTCAATCGACCCGGGCCAAATGGCCGGAAAAGGTCAGCAGCGACGAACAACTGAAAAGCGCTGCGGCCAAGGAACAGCAACAGCTGAAAACCTGGCTGGCCGAGCGCGAGAAGTCTTCGCTGGACAAATTCGGTGGCTGGACCAAAGGCCCGTCATTCAAGGCCAGCGGTTTCTTCCGCACGGAGAAACGCGACGGTCGCTGGTACCTGGTCACGCCACAAGGGCACCCGTTCTATTCGCTGGGGGTCAACACCGTTACCCCGGACGTCAATCAGACCTACACCGCCGGTCGCGAATGGATGTTCGAGTCCCTGCCCAAGGCTGATGAGGCACTGGCTCATCACTTCGGTGAAGGCGACAACCGTGGCGGTAACGGCGTCGACCTGGGCCGGGGCTTCAATTTTGGCCAATGGTATGACTTCTACGGCGCGAATCTGCAGCGTTTGTACGGCGACCCTTGCGTTTTGGATCGCGATACCAAGTCTGGCGTGGCTGAAGCGGCCAAGGCCGAAGCGGTAGAGGCGACGACCGAGGAGGCTGCCGAGCAACCGGTGGTTCCTTCAACCGCCGAAGCCGGTATCGCCGAAGCCGCCAAGACCGGCGCCGTCGATGCCACGGCAGCGAAAGTGGCTGAGACAACCCCTTCTTGCCCCTGCAAAACGACGATCGATGAGCCGCGCTGGACCCGACACACCCTTGATCGACTGCAAGCCTGGGGTTTCAACACCATCGGCAACTGGAGCGCGCCGGTGCTGGGTGATGCTGAACGGGTACCCTACACCTTACCGCTGTCAATCGTCGGCGATTACGCCAGCATCAGCACGGGGACCGACTGGTGGGGCGGCATGCCAGACCCGTTCGATCCGCGTTTCGCCATGGCCACCGAGCGCGCGGTGGCCATTGCGGCCCGCGATCATCGTGATGACCCTTGGCTGATCGGTTACTACGCCGATAATGAACTGGCCTGGGCTGGCCCGGGCGACGACCCGAAAGCCCGCTACGCCCTGGCCTACGGCACGTTGAAAATGACCACCGACGTGCCGGCCAAACGAGCGTTCCTTAAGCAATTGCGCGACAAGTACCGCAATCAGGCAGGGCTGTCGAAAGCCTGGGGCATTGATCTGCCGGCCTGGGAATTAATGGAAGACCCCGGTTTCGTGCCGCCGCTGCCAAGCGCTGACCACCCGGAAATCGAGGCCGACTTCAAATACTTCCAGAAGGTCTTCGCCGACACTTACTTCAAGACCATTTCCGATTCGCTCAAGTGGCACGCGCCAAACCAGTTGTTGCTCGGTGGCCGTTTTGCCATCAGTACGCCAGAAGCCGTGGAGTCCTGTGCCCAGTATTGCGACGTACTGAGTTTCAACATGTACACCCTGCAACCCCAGGACGGCTATGACTTCGCCCAACTGAAAAGCCTCGACAAACCGGTGCTGATCACTGAGTTCAACTTCGGTTCGACGGATCGCGGGCCATACTGGGGCGGCGTGACTCAATTGGCGAAGGAAGAGGACCGTGGGCCGGCCTACGCGAATTTCCTCAAGCAAGCACTGAGCGAGCCGTCGATTGTCGGGGTGCACTGGTTCCAATACCTCGACCAACCGGTAACCGGGCGACTGCTGGATGGCGAAAACGGTCATTTTGGCCTGGTCGGTATTACCGATCTGCCATTCCAGGGCTTTGTCGACAGTGTGCGCAAAAGCAACCTGGCAGCCATTGAACAGTTGGGCAAAGAGGCGCAGAAGGCCAGTACCGAGGCCAATAAAGCCAACCATGACACCGAGGGCGGGCGCAAAGGCGAAGCTGGCCAAGGGCCAGGCAAGGCCACTGGCGGGCATTCCGGCAAGGGGCACTGAGTCCAGACGGACCGCGTTATCGTATATCGCGAGCAGGCTCGCCCCACAGGAACCTATGAATCGATTGAAATCCAGTGTGTGCGAGCCTGCTCGCGATGACGTCTGTACGGACGCCAGAAACAATTTGATCACTTCCAGGGGCAGCTGACCGCCCGGCCTGGCCCTGTTCCCAAATCCCTCAAAGGCTGGAACAATGCGGGGCATTTTGTAGAACGCTTATCCGGAGAGTAGCGGGTGCAGATTCAGGGTTATTACGAGCTCAAGTTCGAAGCGGTACGCGAGGCGTTCGCGGCGCTGTTCGACGATGCTCAGGAGCGTGGCGCGGCGTTGTGCATCCGGATCGGTGGCGAAACCGTCGTCGATCTCTGGGCCGGTACTTCCGACAAGGACGGCGCGCAAGCCTGGCACAGCGACACCATCGCCAACCTGTTTTCTTGCACCAAAACCTTCGCTGCCGTTACGGCCCTGCAATTGGTCGCCGAAGGAAAGCTGCAACTGGATGCACCGGTTGCCCGGTACTGGCCGGAATTCGCCGCAGCCGGCAAAGAGTCTGTGACGTTGCGCCAATTGCTCTGTCACCAGGCCGGTTTGCCGGCGCTACGGGAGTTGCTGGCGCCCGAAGCACTTTACGACTGGCAAACCATGGTCGATGCCCTGGCTGCCGAAACTCCGTGGTGGACGCCGGGGCAGGGGCACGGGTATGCGGCAATCACCTATGGCTGGCTGGTCGGTGAGCTGTTGCGTCGTGCCGATGGGCGCGGGCCGGGTGAGTCCATCGTGGCACGGGTAGCGAAGCCTTTGGGACTGGATTTCCACGTCGGCCTGGCCGACGAAGAGTTTCATCGGGTGGCGCATATCGCCCGTGGCAAGGGCAACGTCGGTGATGCAGCGGCCCAGCGGCTGCTGCAAGTGACGATGCGCGAACCAGCGGCCATGACCACCCGGGCGTTTACCAACCCTCCGTCAGTGCTGACCAGCACCAACAAGCCGGAGTGGCGGCGCATGCAGCAACCTGCGGCCAACGGCCACGGTAACGCCCGTAGCCTGGCCGGGTTCTACGCCGGCCTGCTCGATGGCAGCTTGCTCGAAGGCGAAATGCTCGACGAACTGACCCGCGAGCACAGCCTCGGCGAGGATAAGACTTTACTGACCCGGACCCGATTCGGTCTGGGTTGCATGCTCGATCAGCCGGATGTGCCCAACGCTACGTTCGGCCTGGGCCCGCGAGCGTTCGGACATCCGGGCGCGGGCGGTTCCATCGGTTTTGCTGACCCGGAGCACGATGTAGCTTTCGGTTTTGTGACAAATACACTGGGCCCGTACGTCTTAATGGATCCGCGCGCGCAAAAGCTTGTGCGGGTATTGGCCACTTGTCTGTAAATCAGGCTTTCGGGTTTCGGAGCTGGAACCCGAAAGCCTTTTAAGTTTCCAACCGTCTGTTTTAGCGGGCCAATCCGGCCTGATTTTTATGACTTCATTTTTGTGGATATCCAATGTCATCCAAACCAACCCTCGCTTTGGCACTGTGCTTCGCTATTACCGGTTGTGCACAGACTCCTAAAAATGATGCAGATGGCGGCAGTTGGTGGCCGTTTGGTTCATCCGACAAAGTCGCAGCCAAAGCCCCGGCGCCTGCCCCGCTGAAACCTGCCGTTGCCGCTCCGGTTGCCAAGGCCGATGCCGATGCCGGTACCAAGTGGTGGTGGCCGTTCGGTGGCAAGGAGCAGAGCACCACCAAGGAGCAGGGCACCGCCAAGGCCGTGCCGATGCCGGACCCTAAAGTGACCCAGGCCTGGCTCGACGACTACGAACCGCGCCTGCGCGAAGCGATCAAGGGCAGCAACCTGCAACTTGAGCGTCGTGAAAACGTGCTGGTGGTGACGGCACCGGTCGAAGGCTCGTTCAACCCGGCTCGCCCGGCGATGCTGCTGCCCGTGACCCTTGGCCCGTTCACCCGCGTCGCGAAAGTCCTCGAAGTCGATCCGAAGACTGCTGTACTGGTGCTGGGCCACAGTGATACCTCGGGAGCCGCAGCGGCCAACGTAACGTTGAGTCAGGAGCGCGCGCAAGCGGTGGCCGCGATTTTCCGTCTCAGCGGTCTGCAGCGTGATCGCCTGATGCTGCGCGGCATGGGCGGTGATGCCCCGCGTGCCGCCAACGACAGCGCTGAAGGCCGTGCCTTGAACCGTCGTGTAGAGTTGCTGGTCACTCCGCAGAACACCATGGTTGCATTGCTGAGCAAGTACAACATGCCGGCCCCGGCGCCGGTGACGATGGTTGCCGCGCAAGACGTCAAGCCAGCTGCCAAGCCAGTGACCCCGGCACCGGCGGCCAAGAAAGCTACGGCTTCAGCGAAGAAAAAAGCGCCGGCCAAGAAAGCCACCGCCAAGAAGACTCCGGCTAAAACCGCGACTCCAGCGAAAAAGACTGCACCGGCCAAAGCTGCTGCAGACACGAAAAAAGCCGCCGACGCCGATACCACTAAGCAGTGATTCGTTAACCAAAAGGAAAATGCCATGACCAAGGCCCTGGTTGATATGCGTCGCGATTACACCCGTGATGGCTTGACCGAGGCGCAAGCCCCGGCCGAGCCGTTTGCGCTGTTCCACCAATGGTTCGCCGAGGCGGTGAAAACCGAACAGGCGCCGGTGGAGGCAAACGCCATGACCTTGGCCACGGTCGATCAGGACGGTCGACCGCACTGCCGTATCCTCTTGCTCAAGGGGCTGGATGCGCAGGGTTTTACCTTTTTCACCAATTACGACAGTGCCAAGGGCCAGCATCTGGTTGCGAATCCGTTCGCGGCCATGACCTTTTTCTGGCCAACCCTGGAGCGCCAGGTGCGCATCGAGGGGCGGGTGGAGAAGGTCACGCCTGAAGAGTCCGATGCTTACTATCAGGTTCGCCCGTTGGGCAGCCGCCTCGGTGCCTGGGCTTCGCCCCAGAGCCGGGTGATTGCCGACCGCGCCGAACTGGAAGCGCTGCTCAAGGACACCGAACAACGTTTCAGCGACACCCAGCCGCACTGCCCGGAACATTGGGGCGGTTACCGTCTGCTGCCGGAGCGCATCGAGTTCTGGCAAGGTCGTCCTAGTCGCTTGCACGACCGCCTGAACTATCGCTTGCAGGGCGCCGACTGGACGCTTGAGCGTCTGGCGCCCTAAGCAGTCTACTGATCGGGATAGTCTGCCGCAGCGGCTTCCAGCCATTGCGGCAGGTCTCGACGCTTGATCTTTTGCGCTTGAGCGTTCGCCAGTTGCTGGAGCATGAACGCTTTTTTCCGCTCGTCCTTTCCGGCCAGTGCCAGAGCCAGATCGCGGTCCATCCAGCGTTTGATCCGCACGTACAACCACCCATGGAAGTACAAACCGGCAACCGTAGTGACGACAATGATAAAGTAATCCATGAAAATCCTGGGTCAGTCGCGCAGATCGAAGAATTTCCCGCTACCGTGTGATGAAATTCGTGAAAGTGCCTGTACATGTCCTGAATCAAAACATTTTTATCCGGGCGATGCCGTGACAGGCGTCAAGCCTCGGAGTTAAATGATTACTTGTCCTTTGGAGTTGATGCTATGCGTAAGTCTGTTTTGCTGGTTGCTTCCTTTTCCACGATGGCGATGTTGCTCGCCGGCTGCCAATCGAGCCTGACCGGTGACTCCTACTCCCGTGACGAAGCGCGTCGCGTGCAGACCGTTCGCATGGGCACCATCGAATCCCTGCGTCCGGTGAAAATCGAAGGTACCAAGACCCCAATCGGCGGCGCTGCCGGTGCAGTCGTTGGCGGCGTTGGCGGTAGCGCCATCGGTGGCGGCAAGGGCAGCATCGTCGCTGCGGTCATCGGCGCAGTCGCCGGCGGCCTGGTGGGTTCGGCAGCCGAAGAAGGCCTGACTCGTACCCAAGGTGTCGAGATCACCGTACGCGAAGACGACGGCAGCATGCGCGCCTATGTCCAGGAAGTTCAGCCGAACGAAGTGTTCCGCGTGGGTGAGCGTGTACGCATTTCCACCGTTGGCGGGACCAGCCGCGTTTCGCACTAAGCCAGAATAAGCGTTAAAGAAAACCCCGATCAGGTGAACTGGTCGGGGTTTTTTGTTGGTGAAGCGGTTGTTCTGGCTGAGCCGGGCTACCTTGTGGCTTCCGGTTGGCTCTTTGACGACCTTAAAAGTGGCCTCTGATTCTCAGGATGGCAACGCAGCGTGCTTGCGACTCGACATCGCCGTCACCGCATAACCGATCAACGCAGCCAGTATCGAACCGGTCAAAATCCCCATCCGATCCATACCCGCATAGTCGCTGACACCCGGTTCGAAGGCCAGGGAGCCGACAAACAGGCTCATGGTGAATCCGATCCCACAGAGGACCGCTACACCCAGCACCTGACCCCAGTTGGCACCTTGGGGCAGGGCGGCGATGCCGATTTTTACCGCGAGCCAGGTCAGGCCGAATACGCCGAGGGTCTTGCCCAGCAACAGGCCGACCGCGATGCCCATTGGCACGTGGTGGGTGAAGCTCTCGACGGTGACGCCGCTTAGGGACAGGCCGGCGTTGGCGAAGGCGAACAGTGGCAGGATGCCGTAGGCCACCCATGGGTGGAGGGCATGCTCCAGGTTCAGCAGTGGTGAGGGTTCGGCGTTTTTCGTGCGCAACGGGATGCAGAACGCCAGAGTGACGCCGGCCAGCGTCGCGTGGACACCACTCTTGAGAACGCATACCCACAGGATCAAACCGATGATCATGTAAGGACCGAGCTTGACCACGCCGAGCCGGTTCATCGCGATCAATGCAACAATGCACGTCCCGGCGAGTGCCAGTGAAAGGGTCGACAGGGTTCCCGAGTAGAAGATCGCGATGACGATGATCGCGCCCAGGTCATCAATGATGGCCAGGGTCATCAAAAACAGTTTCAGTGATACCGGCACGCGCTTGCCCAGCAGTGCAAGGACACCAAGGGCGAAGGCGATATCAGTCGCCATTGGAATGGCCCAACCACTGAGCGCGGCGGGGTTGTCACGGTTGAAAAACCAGTAGACCAGAGCCGGCACGACCATGCCGCCAATTGCTGCGGCACCGGGCAGGACGACCTGCGAAGGTTTCGATAACTGACCGTCGAGGACCTCGCGCTTCACCTCCAGGCCGATCAGCAGGAAGAACAGGGCCATCAAGCCGTCGTTGATCCAGAGTAGCGCCGGTTTGGCGATTTGCAGCGCACCGATCTGCGCCACCACCGGAGTATCCAGAAAGCTGCTGTACAGCCATGACAGCGGCGAGTTGTTGATGACTAAAGCGAGGGCAGCCGCAGCGATCAGTAACAGACCGCTGGCAGCTTCCAACTGAAAGAAACGCGTGAAAGTGCTACGCAGAGGCAAGGTTGCTCTCCATCGATGAATTAAAAAGGTGGGACACCCTAACCCGTACGGTTAGTTGTTAAAACAAAAGTTATATTCTTTTTTGTTATATGTCGTTACAACGCGATCGTCCTGCAAGGTCATGAGCCTAGCAGTTGCCGGGCGTATTGAAGCTCAGCTGTACCTGTGCGTGATGTAGGATTTTTCCTAAGCTTGATGGCTGAGGCTTGCGACAAGGCCGACTCCTGCCCGATTTCACGAGAAAACCATCATGAGCGACAACCGACAGTGGGCCCGCGAAGCCATCCGGATCATTGAAGCCGACTTCCAGCGCAGCGCCGACACCCACCTGATCCCTTTGCCGCTGCCGGGTTTTCCGGGCATCGAGTTGTACTTCAAGGATGAATCAAGCCATCCCACTGGCAGCCTCAAGCACCGTCTGGCCCGTTCATTATTCCTTTATGCCCTGTGTAACGGCTGGCTCAAGCCCGGCGCGCCGGTGATCGAGGCGTCCAGCGGCTCGACGGCGATTTCCGAGGCGTACTTCGCCCGCATGCTGGGCTTGCCGTTCATTGCCGTTATGCCGGCAACCACCTCCAGGGAAAAAATCGCACAGATCGCTTTCTATGGCGGCCAGAGTCATTTGGTGGATGATCCGACACAGATCTATGCCGAGTCCGAGCGCCTGGCCCGTGAACACGATGGGCATTTCATCGATCAGTTCACATACGCCGAACGCGCCACCGACTGGCGGGCGAACAACAACATCGCCGAATCAATTTTCCAGCAGATGCGTTTCGAGCAGCACCCAGAGCCGAGCTGGCTGATTTCCAGCCCTGGCACCGGCGGCACCACGGCGACCCTGGGGCGCTATGTGCGTTATCGCCAGCATTGCACCCGCGTGCTGTGTGCCGATGCCGAGCGTTCGGTGTTTTTTGATTATTACCAGAGCGGCGACGCCAGCTTGCGCCTGCCTCATGGCTCACGCATTGAGGGCATAGGCCGGCCACGGGTAGAGGCATCGTTTCTGCCCAAGGTGATCGACGCGATGGTCAAGGTGCCGGATGCATTGTCACTGGCGGCCATGCATTACCTGGCCGAGCGTCTGGGTCGTCATGTGGGCGGATCAAGCGGGACCAATCTGATCGGGGCATTGATGGCGGCACAGCAGATGGCCGCGGCGGGAGAGACAGGGTCGATCGTGGCGATTTTGTGCGATGGCGGTGAGCGCTATGCCACGACTTACTACGATCAGGATTGGCTCAAGGCCGAGGGGTACGCGTTGAGCGGGTTGATCGAATCGGTTGCGGCAACGGTCGAGCGCGGCGAGCCCCTGCCGGCCAGCATTCTGCGCGCCAATATCTGACACACCGAAAACCAATGTGAGAGCGGGCTTGCTCGCGAATACCGGGTCACATTCAATAGAGATATTGACTGATCAACCGCATTCGCGAGCAAGCCCGCTCCCACCTTTGATTTGTATCAGGCTTGCAGGCCGAGAATATCCCGTGCCACGGCTTCGGCAATGCGAATGCCATCGACACCCGCCGACAGAATCCCACCCGCATAACCCGCGCCTTCACCGGCCGGGAACAAGCCCTTCACGTTCAGGCTTTGCAACGACTCGTTACGGGTAATGCGTAGCGGCGACGAAGTACGGGTTTCGATACCGGTCAACACCGCATCATGCAGCGAATAACCACGGATCTGTTTCTCGAACGCCGGCAAGGCTTCGCGAATCGCTTCGATGGCGAATGCCGGCAGGGCCAGGGCCAGGTCACCCAAGGCAACGCCCGGTTTGTAGGACGGCTCGACAGTGCCCAGTTCGGTGGACGGCTTGCCGGCAATGAAGTCGCCGACCAGCTGCGCCGGGGCTTCATAGTTGCTGCCGCCCAGCACAAAGGCGTGGGACTCCAGGCGTTCCTGCAACTCGATACCCGCCAGTGGACCGCCCGGGTAATCGACTTCCGGGGTAATGCCGACGACGATCCCGGAGTTGGCGTTGCGCTCGTTGCGCGAGTACTGGCTCATGCCGTTGGTAACGACGCGATTCGGTTCGGAGGTCGCCGCCACCACCGTGCCGCCTGGGCACATGCAGAAGCTGTACACCGAGCGACCGTTCTTGGCGTGGTGCACCAGTTTGTAGTCGGCGGCGCCGAGTTTCGGGTGCCCGGCGTATTTGCCAAGGCGTGCGCGGTCGATCAGCGATTGCGGGTGCTCGATGCGGAAGCCCACCGAGAACGGCTTGGCTTCCATGAACACGCCGCGGCCATGCAGCATGCGGAAGGTGTCGCGGGCACTGTGGCCGAGGGCCAGAATCACATGCCTGGAGTGGATTTGCTCGCCACCATTGAGTTCGACACCAACCAGTTGACCGTCTTCGATCAACACATCGGTAACCCGCTGCTGGAAGCGTACTTCGCCGCCCAGGGCGCGAATCTGCTCACGCATGTTTTCCACAACGCCAGTCAGTCGGAACGTACCGATGTGCGGTTTGCTGACGTAGAGGATTTCTTCCGGCGCACCGGCCTTGACGAACTCATGCAGGACTTTGCGACCGAGGAATTTCGGATCCTTGATCTGGCTGTAAAGCTTGCCGTCGGAGAATGTCCCGGCGCCGCCTTCACCGAACTGCACATTGGACTCGGGATTGAGCACGCTTTTGCGCCACAGGCCCCAGGTGTCCTTGGTGCGCTGGCGCACTTCGGTACCGCGTTCGAGGATGATCGGCTTGAAACCCATCTGAGCCAGCAGCAGCCCGGCAAAGATCCCGCAGGGGCCGAAGCCGACGACGATCGGGCGGACGCTCAGGTCAGCCGGCGCCTGGCCGACCATTTTGTAACTGACATCCGGTGCCACGTTGACGTTACGGTCATCGGCGAACTTGTGCAGAACCGAGACCTCATCGCGCACGGTGAGGTCGATGGTGTAGATGAAGCACAGCTCGGAAGATTTCTTGCGCGCATCGTAGCTGCGCTTGAACAGGGTGAAGTCGAGCAGGTCATCACTGGCAATGCCCAGGCGCTGCACAATGGCAGGGCGCAGGTCATCATCGGGATGGTCGATCGGCAACTTGAGTTCGGTGATTCGTAACATGACGGGATCCGGTTCGCGGGGCGCACAACTGCGCCAGGGCGTTTGAAGCCGGCGATTATAAGCCTCAAACGCCCGGTCCCGTGAGGCAAAAACGATCAGTCGTTGCGCGAACCGCCGAAATACCCGCAGCCACGCTGTACCTGCCCATCGATGCGCAACTCGGCACTCATGTGCTGAATACTGCCGGTGCTGCCGTCGACGCAGCGTTGCGGCGCGACCCACAGTTCGATGTGCTGATTGTTGGCTTCGGTGCTGAGGTTGAAGCGGCCATCGCCCAGTTGTTCTTCGACATACGGGACGGCGAGGGGAGGCTGGCCGGCACGGTCGATGACCATGCCCTTGCCGCTGACTTTGACGTTCCACTCCGGGGAATGGCCGGCGGCGCGCAGGATCAGCAATTTGAAGTTGGGATCGTCACAGGCCGTGCCCGAGCGCTCGACGCGGTACAGCGTTTCCAGGTCGAACTGACCGTCGCCGCTGCCGGAAACGATCCGCCCGCGCACGTCGGCAAACAGCGTTCCCCGGGTATCGGCCAGGCTGGCCGCCTGTTGCAGGACGCTGGTGCCGCCTGTGTCGTTGACCACATAACGACGCTGTTCGCCGCAAGGCTGGAACAACAGCTTGCCATCGGCTGCGCTCAACTGGCCTTGCAGGCGGGTCTGGCCGACATGGGAGGCGCTTTCACGCGAGCCGTCGACTAACTGGCAGGCGGCGAACAACGGAAGCAGGGCAACGAGGACTAAGGAACGGGCGGCACGCATCTTGGGGTCTCCTGACAAGTGCCGCCACGTTACTCAGCCTGACCGTTCATCACAAGGCTTTAGCCCACGTGAATGGTCTGGCCTGTCTGCAGGCCTTCCACGCTTTTGGCGTAGGCCAGTGCGACATCCGCCGCAGGAACCGGTTTGAAACCACGGAAGTACGGCGCGTATTTGCCCATGGCTTCAGCCAGCACGTTCGGGCTGATCGAGTTCACTCGCAGGCCACGTGGCAGTTCGATGGCGGCGGCGCGGACGAAACTGTCCAGTGCACCGTTGACCAACGCTGCCGAGGCACCGCTACGGATCGGGTCGTGGCTGAGTACGCCGGTGGTGAAAGTGAACGAAGCGCCGTCATTGGCGAACTCGCGACCGATCAGCAGCAGGTTGACCTGGCCCATCAGTTTGTCTTTGAGGCCCAGGGCGAAACTCTCCTCCGTCATTTCGGCCAGCGGTGCGAAGGTCACGTTACCGGCGGCGCAGATCAGCGCATCGAATTTTCCGGTTTGCTCGAACAGCTTGCGAATCGACCCGCTGTCGCTGATGTCCACTTGAAAATCACCGCTCTTGCGGCCGATGCGGACGATTTCGTGGCGTTGAGACAGCTCCTTGTCGACCGCTGAACCGATGGTGCCGCCTGCGCCGATCAAAAGAATTTTCATGGTGCTGATCCTCGAGTGGGTGGAATGAGGCTTCAGTTTAGAGTGGTTTTTTACGTTGATAAGCGCGCTAATAGGCAACCTTTGGTTTTCTATTGGAAACAATCCATGAGCGAAATGGATGATCTCGCGGCGTTCGCGGTGCTGGTCGAGGCGGGGAGTTTTACCCTGGCGGCGCAACAATTGGGTTGCAGCAAGGGGCAACTGTCCAAGCGGATCAGTCAGTTGGAAGCGCAGTTTTCCGTGGTCTTGCTGCAGCGCACCACACGGCGCTTGAGCCTGACGGCCGCTGGCGCTGCCATGCTGCCGCAGGCGCAGGCGCTGGTGGTGCAGGTCGATCGGGCGCGTCAGGCCTTGGCACGACTGAAGGACGACATGGCCGGCCCGGTGCGAATGACAGTCCCGGTTTCGCTGGGAGAGACCTTTTTCGATGGCTTGCTGCTGGAGTTCTCGAGCCGGTACCCACAGGTGCAGGTCGAATTGGACCTGAGCAACAACTATCGTGATTTATCCCGTGATGGCTATGACCTCGCGGTTCGCTCGGATGTGGCCAATGACCAGCGCCTGGTGGCGCGCCCGTTGCTGGCGTGGCACGAAATGACCTGCGCCAGCCCGGCGTATCTCGAGCAATACGGCGAGCCGCTGACGCCTCAGGCATTGGCCGACCATCGCTGCCTGCTCAACAGCCACTACAGCGGTCGGGAAGAATGGCTGTATCACCAGCAACATGAATTGTTGCGGGTGCGCGTGTCCGGGCCCTTTGCCAGCAACCATTACAACCTGTTGAAGAAGGCCGCCCTGGCCGGCGCGGGTATTGCGCGTTTGCCGTCCTACTTGCTGCCCGCGGAATTGGCTGACGGACGTTTGCGCTGGCTCCTGCGCGATTATCAGACCCGGAGCATGCCGATGTACCTGGTGCATCCGTATCAGGGTGGGCTGCCCAAGCGTACGCAAGTGTTGTCGGATTATCTGATTGGCTGGTTCAAACGCAGTGGGGAGGCGCTGGATCGGCTGTAGGAGCAAGCTTGCTCCGGGCGGGTCCGACGATGGTCGTCAACGCTAACGAGGACGGCCTTGATGAACGCGGCGCTCTCAGGTTCTTCGCGAGCAAGCTCGCTCCTACAAAGGATCTGTATGGCTATAGAGGTGGCGGGCATAAAAAAACGGCCCGAAGGCCGTTTCTTGTCTGCCGTAAAGCCTTAGCCGCCGAGGTACGCTTCGCGCACTTTCGGATCGGTCAGCAGTGCTTCACCGGTGCCTTGCATCACCACACGACCGTTTTCCAGCACGTAGGCACGGTCGGCGATTTTCAGCGCCTGGTTGGCGTTTTGCTCTACCAGGAACACCGTCACACCGTCCTTGCGCAGTTGTTCGATGATGTCGAAGATCTGCTGGATGATGATCGGTGCCAGGCCCAGCGATGGCTCGTCGAGCAGCAGCAGCTTGGGTTTGCTCATCAGCGCACGGCCGATGGCAAGCATTTGCTGTTCACCGCCGGACATGGTGCCGCCGCGTTGGTTAAAGCGCTCTTTCAGGCGTGGGAAAAGTCCGAGGACCTTGTCCATTTGCTCCTGATAATCGCCCTTTGCGGTGAAGAAACCACCCATGGAGAGGTTTTCTTCCACGGTCAGGCGCGAGAACACCCGACGGCCTTCCGGAACCACGGCAATACTCTTGCGCATGATCTGTGCCGAGGTCTGCCCCACCAGCTCTTCACCCATGTAACGGATGCTGCCGCTGTGAGCCTGCGGCGAGCCGCAGAGGGTCATCAGCAGGGTGGATTTGCCCGCGCCATTGGCGCCGATCAGCGTCACGATTTCGCCCTGGCGGATTTCCACGTTGACGCTGTGCAGGGCCTGGATCTTGCCATAGAAGGTGGAAACGTTTTCGAACTGCAGCATTTACGCTTCCCCCAGGTAGGCTTTGATCACTTCAGGATTGTCGCGGATCTGTTCCGGCGTACCGTCGGCCAACGGCGTGCCCTGGTTGATCACGACGATGTGGTCGGAAATGCTCATGACCAGTTTCATGTCGTGTTCGATCAACAGCACGGTGACGTTGTGTTCTTCGCGCAGCACGCTGATCAGCGCCTTGAGGTCTTCGGTTTCCTTCGGGTTCAGGCCGGCTGCGGGCTCGTCGAGCATGAGGATCCGCGGGCGGGTCATCATGCAGCGGGCGATTTCCAGGCGACGCTGCTGACCGTAGGCCAGGGTGCCGGCCGGACGGTTGGCGAACTCCTTGAGATGAACCTTTTCCAGCCAGTATTCGGCGAACTCCATGGCCTCGCGTTCGCTTTTGCGAAACGACGGAGTCTTGAACAGGCCGGACAGGAAGTTGGTGTTCAGGTGACGATGCTGGGCGATCAAGAGGTTCTCGACCGCGGTCATGTCCTTGAACAACCGCACGTTCTGGAAGGTGCGCACTACGCCTTTGAGGGCGATCTTGTGGCCAGGCAGGCCTTCGATCGGCTCGCCGTCCAGCAGGATGATGCCGCCGCTTGGCTTGTAGAAGCCGGTCAGGCAGTTGAATACGGTGGTCTTGCCGGCACCGTTGGGGCCGATCAGGGCAACCACTTGTTTCTCTTTCACGCTCAAGGCTACGCCGTTGACCGCCAGCAAGCCGCCGAAGCGCATGCTCAGGTTTTCTACTTTCAGGATCTCGCGGCTCATTTGCGCAGCTCCATGTGAGGACGTTGCATGGGCAGCAGACCCTGAGGGCGCCAGATCATCATCAGTACCATCAAGGCACCGAACATCAACATGCGGTACTCACTGAACTCACGCATCATTTCCGGCAACAGGATCATCACCACGGCCGCGAGGATCACACCCAGCTGCGAGCCCATGCCACCCAGCACGACGATGGCGAGAATGATCGCCGACTCGATGAAGGTGAAGGACTCTGGCGTCACCAGGCCCTGACGGGCAGCGAAGAAGCTGCCGGCAAAACCGGCGAAGCTGGCACCCAGGGTAAAGGCCGAAAGCTTGATGACGGTCGGGTTCAGACCCAGTGCGCGGCAGGCGATTTCGTCTTCACGCAATGCTTCCCACGCGCGGCCCAGCGGCATGCGCAGCAAGCGGTTGATGACGAACAGCGCACCCAGAGCCAGGAGCAACGCAACCAGGTAAAGGAAGATCACCTTGTTGATCGAGTTGTATTCCAGGCCGAAGTACTCGTGGAAGGTCTGCATCCCTTCAGCGGCTTTACGTTCGAATGTCAGGCCGAAGAACGTCGGTTTCTCGATGTTGCTGATACCGTTCGGACCGCCAGTGAGGCCGGTCAGGTTACGCAGGAACAGACGGATGATCTCACCAAAACCCAGGGTCACGATCGCCAGGTAGTCACCGCGCAGACGCAGTACCGGGAAACCGAGCAGGAAGCCGAAGGTGGCGGACATCAGGCCGGCGATTGGCAGGCAGATCCAGAAGCTCAGACCGTAGTAGTGCGACAGCAGCGCGTAGCTGTAGGCGCCGACGGCGTAGAAGCCGACGTAACCGAGGTCGAGCAGGCCGGCCAGGCCGACCACGATGTTCAGGCCGAGGCCGAGCATCACGTAGATCAGCACCAGGGTCGCGATGTCCACCGCGCCGCGCGAGCCGAAGAACGGCCAGACCAGCGCACCGGCGATCAGCGCAATGATGATCCAGCGCTGGGTGGTCGGCAGGGTCAGGAAGTTACTGGCCTTGGCCGGAATCAGCGGCACGCCGGGCGAGGAGCGCCAGGCCGAGCTGATCTGCCGGTCGAAGATCACACGCAGGAACATCAGCACCGAGCACACGGCGATGGTGATCAGCGTGGCGTTGCTGGTGCCATGGACTTCGAGGTTGATGCCGACGATGGTCAGCTTCAGACCGAGTACCGGGTAGGCCACGGCCCACACCAGCAAGGCGCTGAACA
This sequence comes from Pseudomonas moorei, assembly GCF_008801475.1. Lineage (GTDB taxonomy): Bacteria > Pseudomonadota > Gammaproteobacteria > Pseudomonadales > Pseudomonadaceae > Aquipseudomonas > Aquipseudomonas moorei. The sequence goes on from NZ_VZPP01000009.1 coordinate 68,360, forward strand.
ACGCCTGTTTAAGATTCCTAGTCATACTTTCTCAACCTCCGGACGGCCCAGCAGGCCGGTTGGCCGGAACAACAACACCAGAACCAATAGGCCGAACGCCACGACGTCCTTGTACTGGTCGCCGAAAATATCGGCACCGAAGGCTTCCGCCACGCCAAGTACCAGCCCGCCGAGCATGGCGCCCGGAATGCTGCCGATACCGCCCAATACCGCAGCGGTGAAGGCCTTGAGGCCGACCAGGAATCCGGCGTTCGGGTTGATCACGCCGTATTGCATGCTCAGCAGCACGGCAGCGATGGCCGCCAGCGCGGCACCGATGACGAAGGTCAGGGCGATGATGTTGTTGGTGTTGATACCCAGCAGGTTGGCCATCTTGATGTCTTCGGCGCAGGCGCGGCAGGCGCGACCCAGGCGAGAGCGGGAGATGAACAGCGTGAGGCCGAGCATGGCGACCAGGGTCACCACGAACACCACGATTTGCATGTAGGAAATCAGCACTTCATGTGCGCCACCTGGCCCGATGGAAAAGTTGCCCGGAATCAGGTTGGGAATGGATTTGTCCTTGGAGTCTTGCGCCAGCAGAACCGTGTTCTGCAGGAAGATCGACATGCCGATGGCGGAAATCAGCGGGATCAGACGGTTGCTGCCGCGAAGTGGGCGGTAGGCGATCCGTTCGATGCTGTAACCGTAGGCACTGGTTACCACGATGGTGGCGAGAAAAGCGGCGGTCATCAACAGTGGAACACTGTCGAGTCCCAGCATGGACAGTCCGGCGATGGCGATGAACGCCACGTAGGAACCGATCATGTACACCTCGCCGTGGGCGAAGTTGATCATTCCAATGATGCCGTAAACCATCGTATAGCCGATGGCGATCAGGGCATACGTGCTGCCAATGGTCAGACCATTAACCAGCTGTTGGAAAAAGTGATAGATGTCAGGCATTACAGCGCTCCTAAAAACCTGATACGCATTTCACTGGTGGAGTCATTTTCCCGCTCGAGCCCCATGGATCTGCATCCACTTCGAATTCGAGGTTTGCCAGCGAACCGCTGATGACGGTTTTGAGATTTTCAGGTGGGGAGACTAGCGGATCACGCCAGCGCGGCCCAATACGTTCGTAAAACAAAGCCCACGGCACGCCGTGGGCTTTGTTGGCAGTCAGTCAGGCAAGGCCTTACTGAGGCGAAACTTCAGTTTTAGGTTTGCCGAAGTGCCACTCGTAAACCACGAATTTGAAGTCTTTCAGGTCGCCCTTGGCGTCGAAGCTCAGGTCGCCAGTTGGAGTCTTGAAGGTACCGGCGTGGATGGCAGCAGCCACTTTGGCAGGGTCTTCGCTCTTGGCGGCGGTGATACCACCGGCAATGACTTCAACAGCCGAGTAGGCCGGGAACACGAACGGACCGCTTGGGTCTTCTTTCTTGGCTTTGAACGCATCAGCCAGGGCGACGTTGGCCGGATCCTGGTCGAAGGATTTCGGCAGGGTCACCAGCAGGCCTTCGGAAGCGTCCTTGGCGATCTGCGAAATGGAGTCGTTACCCACGCCTTCCGGACCCATGAACTTGGCTTTCAGGCCTTTTTCCTGGGATTGACGCAGGATCAGACCCAGCTCCGGGTGGTAGCCGCCGTAGTAGACGAAGTCGACGTTGGCTTGCTTGAGCTTGGAGATCATCGAGGAGAAGTCTTTGTCGCCAGCGTTGATGCCTTCGAATACGGCAACCTTGACGCCTTTGCTTTCCAGGGTTTTCTTCACGGCGGTGGCGATGCCTTCACCGTATTGCTGTTTGTCGTGCAGCACAGCAACGATTTTCGGTTTTACGTGATCGGCAATGTAGTTACCGGCGGCAGGGCCCTGGGCGCTGTCCAGGCCGATGGTGCGGAACACCATTTTGTAACCACGGTTGGTGATGTCCGGGCTGGTGGCAGCCGGGGTGATCATGATCACGCCTTCGTCTTCGTAGATGTCCGAAGCCGGTTGAGTGGAGCTGGAGCACAGGTGGCCAACCACGAATTTCACGCCGTCGTTGACGACTTTGTTCGCGACCGCGACCGCTTGTTTTGGATCACAGGCGTCATCGTATTCAACGGCTTCGAGTTTCTTGCCGTCGACGCCGCCCTTGGCGTTGATTTGCTCGATGGCCATTTTGGCGCCACTGAACTGCATGTCGCCGTATTGGGCTACAGGGCCGGTTTTAGGGCCGGCGATGCCGATCTTGATGGTGTCAGCTGCGAACGAATGGCTGGCAACCCCGGCCAGAACCATAGCGGCAAACAGTTTGGAAATCTGCTTAGTAGCCTTAGTCATAGTGCTCCACTCTTACTGTTGTATTTTTTATAGTCCTGGCGCCGTTGGCAGCAAGAACCGGGTCAGATATCCACGACATCCCCCGGAAAAGCCCCCCGGCAACTGTACCGGTACAGTGTAGAGCGCCGATTGTCAGCCTGGGAAGCTGGCGGCGGGGGGCAAAACTCGGGGGTGTCGCTTTTTTGAAAGAAAAAGACAGAATTGCGGCGGGTCTTTGGAGGGCTAATAGCCAGATTCCGTGCATTCCTTGGCATTCCTGCTCTTTTCATTCGGTGACTCCACGTGTATCTGGGTTTTTCTGCCAGATGACCGACGTTATCATTGCGTCGATTTCTTTTCCGGACAGGACCCATGACTCAAGAACCTAGCACCCTCTATGCCAAGCTGCTTGGAGAAACTGCATCTATTACCTGGAAGGAGTTGGAGCCGTTCTTCGCCAAGGGTGCCCTATTGTGGGTCGACCCTGGTCTGGATTTGATCGCCGCCGCCGAGGCTGTGGCCACTGATGAGAGCGAGAAAGTGGCTGCCTGGTTGGCTGCCGATAAGGTCGCCAAGCTCTCTGAAACGCGGGCGCTGGATCTTTTTGAACGTGATCCCGAGCTGTGGGCGGTGGTCGTTTCGCCGTGGATAATGATCCAGGAAAGAGCAAGGGCGTAAATGTCTGCACTTGTTTGGTGCGCCGTGCTGACGATTAAAAGTGTGTAGGCGAGTAGCGTGATGGCACGTTGCCGTAGAGAAAGACCACAGCCTCACGGTGACGTAAACGTAACGGGAACAGTTAAGAGAGTAGCCTGAGGGCTGCTTAATTGTTTCTGGATGTTGAGATTTGTATGGTTTGCGAGGCCGTCATCGCGAGCGAGCTCGCTCGCGATTGGCCAAGACGCGGTATGGCGTCGGTGTCAGTAAGCGGTTTTACCCGTATGGTTATTCAGCGAAATAACCTTGGTTTTGCCAATGCGGTGACGGTAGATCTCGCGCAGGTACTTGATCGCTTTCTTCACACAGTCCCGGGACAGGCGAATGTCGTTGATCGAGACAAACTTCTCCTTGTCGTTGATCAGTTCGCGATACTTTTTCTCGTACATCGGCTTGATCGCATACCAGTTGGTGTCGAGGATCTTGGCCGGGTTTTCGAACTCGTTGAGCAGGTCGTCAATCAGGTCCTCGTCGAACTGTTCATTAATGATGAAGTCCAGGATCGAGTTGTCGAGGGTGTCATCGAAGCGGTACGGAGTTTTCGCAAAGCAACGCTTGATGAACGCCACGATCAGCGTCAGGAAGTCGTCCGACAGGCATGGGCTCTTGGCGATCAGCGTGGTCAGGGACAGGTTGGCCGAGGCGCCGATCACCAGTGCATAGCGCTTGAGCGTGGTGTTGGGGAACAGGCTGTTGAGGTGGGTCTTGAGCCGGTTCAGATCCATGTAGGACAGTTTGTAGTCCTTCGGCAGGGAGACGATCGACACCACCGACGAGCAGTTCTTGAAGAAGTGCAGGTCGTGCAATGCGGCCGCGTCATACCCTGAATTCTTGTACTGCTCCAGCGACGCCCGATAACGCTTGGACTCGATGGGCAGCAGGCTGATGCCCTCGATGGCCTGGGTGACCTTGTTGAAGTGCGGCAGGTCGATGGAGCGGAAGAACAGGTCGTCGATGTTCAGGCGCTGCGGCTCTTTCTCGAACACCTTGAACTTGTCGCTGGTCGGCGGCGGGGTTTCCGGTACGACGGATTCGGCGTAGGCAATGGCCACCGGGCCGGCCAGACTCATGAACAGGTCGTTGGCATCGAGACGAATGGTCTCGCCGATGTCGATGCCCGCGCGACGGAAATAATTCTGGTCGTAGTCGGTGGTGACCGCTTGCGCCGTCAGAATGTTGAAGATCTGCTGCGAGATGTATTGGTTGGCATGCTTTTCCATGGCATTGACATCAATGTTCTGGATGTTGCCGTCGTCGCTCTCTTCGGCGTAACGCATGATGTCGTTGGAGATCAGCATCATGGCGTTCCATGGGCGGATACGGCCCATGACGCTGGCTTCGCTGCTGTCTTCATTGGCGAAGTTGTAGGAGAAGTCCCACTCTTCCGACAGGTATTTGCACAACAGGCGACCGGCGTTGATATGCAACGCTTCGGACATTTCGCTGCGGTGATCGGAAATGTTCGGCAGCACGCAGATGCCGCTGGTGAAGATCGGCTCGAAGACGAAGGAATGACCACTCTTGCCGTCATGCTCATCCATCGGCTTGGTGTCGAACGTCTTGTTCATGTACGAGTGCTGTTGGGCCAGGCCGAACTCCGAAGCCATGCCCGAACCGGTACCGCCACCGGCACTGAAGATAGAGAAGTAAAGACGCGACTGGTTGGCTTTGATGCCGCAGCTGTCGATCAGGTACGAGTGAATCATTTTCCAGTCAGGGCTGGAGAAACGCTGGGTGTCCTTGTTAAGGATGATCTTGGCCAGGTACTGACCCAGGATCGGCGCGTTACCGGCACCTCCGGCGTGGACTTCCGACAAGTCCATGATTTTCATCTTGCTGTAGTCGCGCAGGAATCCGCTCTTTTCGCCCTTGCGCGAGAAGCGAATACGGCCGGCGATGTCTTTGTCCAGGTCTCCGAGCATGACCAGCGGCTCTACCAGGAACACCGGTTTGGTGGCCTTGTTCGGCCCCAGGCGCAGATTGTTGCGAATCCACTGTGCCGGGCTGTAGCCCTTTTCGGCAAAGCGTTTGTCCGGCGACAAACGATCTTCGTTATTGAATTCGTTGAGGTAGAACTTGCGGGCGTTGTACACCAGCTCCGCGACGTCCAGGGCGATGTTCGAGCCGCAACGACCCAGGCCGATCAGGCACACCGACGGGAATTCCTGATCGTTGTGCTGTTCGTTGTCGCCTTCCAGATGCGGTGGGCGCGGGAACACCATGTCGCGCAGTCCATCGAGGTTATCGAGGATGCGGTCGGTATTGGTTTCCGTGAAGTACAGGTATTGCTGAGTCCCCAGCGGGCGTGACGGCAGCAGAGGCTTTGACGGAGCAAGGGCAGGCGCGTTCGCTGCGGGGCTCAAGGTCAGGTCGGATACCGCAGTGGCCGGATTGTTTTTAGAAGTCATTGTTCGCCATGTACCTGGGCAGGATGGTCGGGCGACTCACTGTCGTCGACCGTCACGGAATGAGAACTCGCGTCTTTTTTCAGCGCGTATTGGGTCCAAGCGTCAGTGGCCGTGGCCTGAACGTCGCTCGGGAGAATCCTTTCCTAAGTCATGATGAATCGGCCACTATTCAGCGATCTTTAATCAAAAGGAGGCCAAATGATGTCAACGCTACCTTCGTTGGGGTTCGCCGGTATCGGTTTGATGGGGTTGCCGATGTGCCGGCGCCTGCTCGCGGCGGGTTATCCGCTGACGGTGTGGAACCGTCATCCGGCCAAGTGCGCATCACTGGTCGAAGCCGGCGCTCGCCAGGTCGCGACGCCCGCCGAGCTGTGCCGGCACGCCGATGTGGTGATGCTGTGCCTGGCTGACACCTCGGTGGTACGTGAGGTGGTTTTTGGTGTGGCAGGGGTTGTCGAGGGCGCGAAAAAGGGCCAGTTGCTGGTGGATTTTTCCAGCCTGGAGCCTACCGCAACGCGGGAAATGGCTTCGGAGCTTGTCAGTAAAACCGGTATGGGCTGGCTGGATGCGCCGGTATCCGGCGGCGTGGTCGGTGCCGAGGCCGGCAGTCTGGCGATCATGGTCGGTGGCGATGCGGCAAACCTTGAGCGGGTCAAACCTGTTTTATTGAGCCTGGGTCAGCGAGTGACGCACATGGGCGCAGTCGGCGCGGGGCAGGTGACCAAGGCCTGCAACCAGATGATCGTGGCGTGCAACGCCCTGGTGATTGCCGAAGTGGTGGCGCTGGCTGAGCGCTCCGGTGTCGATGCGAGTCTGATCGCCGAGGCGCTGGCCGGTGGCTTTGCCGACTCGAAACCCTTGCAGATCCTCGGCCCGCAAATGGCTGACAGCCGTTTCGAACCGGTCAAATGGCACGTGCGAACCCTGCTCAAGGATCTGGATACAGCGGTGAAGTTTTCCCGCGAGCAAGGCTCGGCAACCCCGATCAGTGGCCTGGCTGCACAGTTGATGCGATTGCATGGCAGTCAGGGTTTCCTGGAAAAAGATCCCGCTACATTAGTGCAGTTGTACCGTGAACCAGGCTCAGGGGCGTAACGCTGAAGGTGTGCCTGCGCTGGTTGATTTCATCCAGCACCGGACGTAAGCCAGCCAGTGGTATCGGGCGGCTGAGCAGGTAGCCCTGGACGTAGTCGCAGCCGTGGTGTTCGAGAAGCTGGTACTGCTCGAAAGTCTCGACGCCCTCGGTGACCACCTCCAGGTGCAGGGTGTGGGCCATCACAATAATGGCCTGGACGATTTCCATGTCCTGGGCGGACCTGGGGATGTCGACAATGAACGAGCGATCGATCTTCAATGTGTTGAGTGGCAAGCGCTTGAGGTACGCGAGGGACGAGTAGCCGGTGCCAAAGTCATCGATCGACAGCGACACGCCCAGGGCGCGAATCTGCTGCAGCAACACCAGCGTATCGGCGATTTTGCCCATCAGGGCATGCTCGGTCACCTCCAGCTCCAGCCGTTGCGGTGCGACCCCGGCACTGCGCAGCGCCTGCTCGATTTCACTGGGCAACTCTTCGCGCACGAGGGTCAGGGGGGAGCAATTCACGGCGATCTTCAGGCTTTCGCGGCCCTGGCGCGATAGCTCGCCGAGGTCCTCGCAGGCCTTGCGCAGCACCCACTTGTCGAGTTCGGTGATCAGGCCATTGGCCTCGGCGATGGGAATGAAGCGGTCCGGTGCGAGAAATCCGTGGATCGGATGCTGCCAGCGAATCAGCGCTTCAAGCTTGCTGACTTGCCCGGTCTTCAGGTTGTAGATGGGTTGGTAATAGAGCATCAGGCCGGCATCTTCTCGCAAGGCGTGGCGCAGCTCTTCTTCCAGTTGCAGCTCCAGCGTGGCCCGGGCCTTGAGATTGGCGCTGAAAAAATTCAAGCCGTTACGCCCGCTACCCTTGGACTGATACAGCGCCAGGTCGGCATTCTTCAGCAGCTCCTCGCAAGTCTTGCCGTCCTCCGGGAACACGCTGATGCCGATGCTGGTGGTCATCACCATGCGCCTTCCGGCCAGTTCGATGGGGTCTTTCATTTTCTGCATGATGCGCTGGGCCATCTGCCGGGCCTCGTCGCGATCGTGCAGATCGATGAGGATGCAGAACTCGTCGCCACCGAAGCGCGCAACCACATCTTCGTGGCTGCGCACCGAGGCCTTGATGTGGCTGGCCAGTACCTTGAGCAGTTCGTCTCCAGCGTCATGGCCAAGGCTGTCGTTGATCCTCTTGAAATGGTCGATGTCGAGGAACAGGACCGCTAGCATGCCGCCTTCGTGGGTTTTCTCGATGAGCTTCTCGGCGAAGATCTGGTTGAAGCCGCGTCGGTTGATCAGGCTGGTCAAGGCATCGTAATGCGCGACCTGTTGCAGGGATACTCGAGCCTGGTCGAGTTGGCTGAGCAACGAGTTCACCCGTTGCAAATCGTGATCCTTGATTTGCAGTTTCTTGTCCGCCAGGGCTGCGCTGATGCAGCTGCCAATGATGAGCAGCGTCATGATCGCGACAGTCACCCCCAGCTGCAGGTGGTTGTGTTCCCCCGGCTGCGGCAAGGGGGTGCCGCTTGGCAGCGCCAGATTGAAGGCCGCCATTCCCGTGAAGTGCATGCTGATGATGCCGGCTCCGAGCACCAGGCTCGCGCTGTACTTGAGCAGCTGATGAAACATCCCGGTGCCGTTGCGCAAATGGCGAGCCAGTAACAGTGCCGCCAGACTGGCGCCTATCGCGACCAGTATGGAGAGTGCGAACAACACTGGCTGGTAGTAGACCATTGCCTGCGACTTCATGGCGCCCATGCCCACGTAATGCATGGTCGAGATGCCCATGCCGATCCAGACCGAGGCTTTAAGGCATCGCCAAAAGCTCAGGGCGGGACGGCTGAGGGTGTACATCACCAGCCAGGAGGTGAGCAGGGCGATCAACAGGGACAACAAAGTAACGGGCAGTTGGAAATGAACATCCACCGGCACTTTGAACGCGAGCATGCCAATGAAATGCATGGCCCAGATACCGCCTGCCAGGCATCCGGCACCGACCCAGCGCCAAAGGCGTTGGGAGGAGGGATTTTCTGCATGAGCAACCCGCTCGGCCATGTCCAGTGTGGCAAAACTGCCAGCACAGGCGACGAGATAGGCCAGTAACACCAGAAATGGGTCGTGCATGCAATTGAGTATGACTTGCCCGCTTTCCGATAGCTCGGTAATGAAATGCAAACCAAGCCACTCCATAGCATGCCCCATCAAGATCATCCCGGCCCGCGCAATCGGCGCTGGCGAATGCATTGGAGTATAGAAGCCATGTGCGAAGCGCAAGCCGTAGTGGCTAATTGAACCCAACCTTTTTGGAATTAGGTTTAGAGCGTTTGGAAATAAATTGTTGCATGGGCTGCGCCCGTCCCCATGGTTGGGTATCAGTCTTGCGAATAATGACAGACAGCATTGGAGGGGCTGACTAGATTGCAAACTCCGGGCTCGGATGCGCTGGCAGTGAAGCCCCATAACAATAAAAGAGATGGACCCATGCAGAACTCGACCCAAGCGGCGAATGCCTGGCGCATTCTGTTCCTGCTGTTCCTGGCCAACCTGTTCAACTTTTTCGACCGCACCATCCCGGCCATCATCATTGAGCCGATCCGCATGGAATGGCACCTCAGCGACTTTCAGCTGGGGATCATCGGCACTGCCTTCACCCTCGTCTACGCCATCGCCGGCCTGCCATTGGGGCGGATGGCCGATACCGGTTCGCGCAGCAAGTTGATGGGCTGGGGGCTGGCCGTGTGGAGCGGGTTGACCGCAATCAACGGCATGGTCGGCAGTTTCTGGAGTTTTCTGGTCGTGCGCATGGGCATCGGCATCGGTGAGGCCAGTTACGCGCCCGCCGCCAACTCGTTGATCGGTGATTTGTTTCCAGCTCACCGGCGGGCGCGGGCCATGGGTATCTTCATGCTTGGCCTGCCTTTGGGGCTGTTGCTGGCGTTCTTCACCATCGGTGCGATGGTCAAGGCATTCGACAGCTGGCGCGCACCGTTCTTCATCGCTGCCGTGCCGGGACTGATCCTGGCGGTCTTCATGTTCTTCATCAAAGAGCCGAAACGGGGCGCTGCCGAGAGCGTACAGGTCTCGCAGGAGCGCGTAGACCGACCAATTCGCCGGGTGCTGGCGGTGCCGACTTTCCTGTGGCTGGTGTTGGCCGGTCTCTGCTTCAACTTCGCGACCTATGCCTGCAACTCGTTTCTGGTGCCGATGCTGCAGCGTTACTTCCTGATGCCGTTGCAGGAGGCGGCGGTGGCGACCGGTGTGATTGTCGGTGTGACCGGGTTGGTCGGCTTGACGCTGGGTGGCTGGGTCGCGGACAAGATTCATCAGCGCGTCGCCAACGGACGTCTGCTGTTTGCCGCGGTGAGCCTGATTATTTCGACCCTGTGCACGGCCTGGGCGCTGCATGCGGGGCGAATCGATATTGGCGTATTCGTGGCGGTGTTCAGTCTGGGCTGGTTGTTTGCCTATAACTTTTACACCTGCGTGTACACGGCGATTCAGGACGTGGTCGAACCGCGCCTGCGAGCGACGGCCATGGCGCTGTTTTTTGCCGGGTTGTACCTGCTGGGCGGTGGACTGGGTCCGGTGGTGGTGGGCGCGTTGTCTGATCACTTCGCCCATACAGCGATGCTTGCCGCCGGTGCCGAACAGATGACCGAGGCGTTCAAGGCCGTCGGCCTGCATGATGCGATGTACCTGATCCCGGTGGCGCTGTTTTTCACCATGGTGTTTCTGTTCCTGGCTTCGCGGTGTTTTGTGCGCGATGCCAAGCGGATGAAGGAGGGGTTGATTGCTGTGGTTGAGCCAGACGGGGTTGCCGCGACTGCATAATCGCTTTCGCGAGCAAGATCGCTCCCAGGGGTGTTGAGGTATTTACAGATGCTATGCACGACTCGAACACCGTAGGAGCTGGCTTGCTCGCGAAGAGGCCATCAGCAGCAGCCGATGAAATTCAGGTAACAAAAAAAGGCCCGCATCGCTGCGGGCCTTTTCATTTATAGCGGTGGAGCAGGGGACTTAACCCGCCACCAACACCCGGATCGCTTCCAGTCGTAGCGCGGCCTTGTCGAGCATGGCCAGGCCTTGCTCGCGTTGTTTGCGCAGGGCAACCAGTTCGCTGTCACGTACGGTCGGGTTGACCGCTTGCAAGGCGGTCAGGCGAGCCAGTTCTTCATCGGTATCGGCCGCCAGACGACGTTGCGCCTCGGCCACACGCTCGGCGTGACGCGGGTAGATCTTGTCTTCGCCAGCATTGATCCGTGGCGTCAGCTGATCGCGCTGGGCCTGGATGAATTTGTTGGCGCTGGCGCGCGGTACGCTTTCCAGCTGATCGTTCAAGGTCTCGAACGACACCCGGGCCGACAGGTCGTTACCGTTCGGGTCGAGCAGGCAGCGCAGGGCGGCCGGTGGCAGGTAGCGGCCCAGTTGCAGCGAACGCGGGGCAACCACTTCGCTGACATAGAGCAATTCGAGCAACACCGTGCCGGGTTTTAACGCCTTGTTCTTGATCAGTGCCACGGCGGTGTTACCCATGGAGCCGGACAGCACCAAATCCATACCGCCCTGAACCATCGGGTGTTCCCAGGTGATGAACTGCATGTCCTCGCGGGACAGCGCCTGGTTGCGGTCGTAGGTGATGGTCACGCCTTCGTCGTCGCCCAGCGGGAAGCTGGCGTCAAGCATTTTCTCGCTCGGCTTGAGGATCAGGGCGTTTTCCGAATGGTCTTCGCTGTCGATGCCAAATGCATCGAACAGGGTTTCCATGTAGATCGGCAGGGTGAACTGGTCGTCTTGCTCGAGGATGGCTTCGACCAGTGCATCGCCTTCGCCAGCGCCACCGGAATTGAGTTCCAGCAAGCGGTCGCGGCCGGTGTGCAACTCGGCTTCCAGGCGCTCGCGCTCGGTGCGGGCTTCGTCGATCAGCGCTTGCCATTCAGCGTCGTCGGCTTCTTCCAGCAGCGGCAGCAGACGCGGGCCGAATTGATGCTGCAGAGCGTTGCCGGTCGGGCAAGTATTGAGGAACGCGTTCAGCGCTTCGTGGTACCACTGGAACAGGCGCTCTTGGGGGCTGGTTTCCAGGTATGGCACATGCAATTCGATGACGTGCTTCTGACCGATACGGTCCAGGCGACCGATACGTTGTTCCAGCAGGTCCGGATGCGACGGCAGATCGAACAGCACCAGGTGATGGGAGAACTGGAAGTTGCGACCTTCGCTGCCGATTTCCGAGCAGATCAGCACTTGCGCGCCAAATTCCTCGTCGGCGAAGTAAGCAGCGGCGCGGTCACGTTCGAGGATGTTCATGCCCTCGTGGAACACCGTGGCCGGAATTCCCGAGCGCACGCGCAGGGCGTCTTCCAGGTCCATGGCGGTTTCGGCGTGGGCGCAGATCACCAGCACCTTGGTGCGCTTGAGCATCTTCAGGGTGTCGATCAGCCACTCGACGCGCGGGTCGAATTTCCACCAGCGCTCTTCTTCGTTGGCGTCCGGTTGCGCCTGAAAGCTGACTTCCGGGTAGAGCTCGGCGTGATCGCCCAATGGCAGCTCGAGGTATTCGTCCGGGCACGGCAGCGGGTACGGATGCAGTTTGCGCTCCGGGAAACCCTGCACGGCCGCGCGGGTGTTACGGAACAGCACGCGGCCAGTGCCGTGACGGTCCAGCAGTTCGCGCACGAGACGGGCGCTGGCTTCGGTATCGCCATCGTTGACTGCGCTCAGCAGGGCTTCGCCTTCGTTACCGAGGAAGCCATGGATGGTCTTGTGCGCTTCAGGCGACAGACGCCCCTGGTCCAGCAATTCCTGAACGGCCTCTGCCACCGGGCGATAGTTTTCGCTCTCGGCGCGGAAGGCGTGCAGATCATGGAAACGGTTTGGATCGAGCAGGCGCAGACGGGCGAAGTGGCTGTCCTGGCCCAGTTGTTCTGGGGTCGCGGTCAGCAGCAGCACGCCGGGGATGGTTTCGGCAAGTTGCTCGACCAGCGAGTACTCGGGGCTGACCTGATCTTCGTGCCACACTAGGTGATGCGCTTCGTCGACAACCAGCAAGTCCCAACCGGCTGCGAACAGCGCGTCCTGGGCTTTTTCATCTTCCACCAGCCATTCGAGTGCCACCAGCGCGAGCTGAGTGTCTTCGAACGGGTTGCCGGCATCGCTTTCGATGAAGCGTTCTTCGTCGAACAGCGCGACCTGCAGGTTGAAACGGCGACGCATTTCCACCAGCCACTGGTGCTGAAGGTTCTCCGGCACCAGGATCAGCACGCGATTGGCGCGCCCCGACAGCAATTGGCGATGGATCACCAGACCGGCTTCGATGGTCTTGCCCAGACCCACTTCGTCGGCCAGCAGAACCCGTGGAGCGATACGGTCGGCGACTTCACGGGCGATGTGCAGCTGGTGCGCGATCGGTTGCGCACGCACGCCACCCAGGCCCCAGAGCGCGGATTGCAATTGGCGGCTGGTGTGTTCCAGGGTGTGATAGCGCAGGGAGAACCAGGGAAGCGGGTCGATCTGCCCGGCGAACAGGCGGTCGCTGGCCAGGCGGAACTGGATGAAATTCGACAGTTGGGTTTCCGGCAGGGTGACCACTTCGTTCTGTGCGTTGAGGCCGTGATAGACCAGCAACCCATCGATGTCGTCGACTTCGCGAACGATCAGCTTCCAGCCTTCGAAGTGAGTGATGGTGTCACCCGGCGAGAACCGCACGCGGGTGAGGGGCGCATTCCGAAGCGCGTACTGGCGGGTGTCGCCAGTGGCCGGGTAGAGCACGGTCAACAAGCGGCCGTCCTGTGCCAGAACGGTGCCTAAACCCAGCTCGGCTTCGCTGTCACTGATCCAGCGTTGCCCCGGTTGATACTGCTGCGCCATGCTGCCTGACTCCCACCTTGAAAAAGCGGGCTATCTTAACGGAATGAGGGCTTGAGGGCCAAAAGACTCTCATAAAAACTCTGAGTCTTACGTTAGCCCACCCACGTCAGGTGTGCGGGGAAGGGCACTCTTTCGTGCCAATTGGGTCACAGTTTGCGACCGATGGCTCAAGTCGCCCTCTGCGCGGCCGACAGCCTGCTCACAGGAGACTGATAAATATGCTGCCACCGATGCTCCCCTTGAGTGCCGTACCAATCACCTCACAGCATGACCCGGTCCGTCCGCGCCCTGACATCGCGCCCGTGGTTCCTGCGCAGGAGAGTTCCAGCGACAGCACGATCGACCTGAAACATCGCGATTCTGACGAAGCTACCTTGCTGTTGCGTGAGGAGCAGCGTCGGCAGCAGGAACGCCGGCGCCGCCGTCGGGAAGCCGATGATGACCCCGAAGCGCACTTGGCGATTCCGGGCGATGAACTTAACGCCGATAACACCGTGCCGGTGGCGCCACTGATGGAGGATCAGCCCCGTCAAGGTTTGTGGGTGGATATCGAGATTTGAGTTGGCGGCTGGTCAGCGCCGTCGTCAGACCGCATTATTGGCAAAATCCTGCCAACCGATGCGGCAGCGCACCCTCAATTCAAGCGATGCACTTAACGCCATGAGCCAAGACGACAAGCTGATCGACCTCAACGCCGAACGCGCCAAGCGTATCCATGACCTTAATGACAAACGCCTGAATGAAGTGCGCCAGGCGTTCGAGCAAGCGATGCCTTTGGGCAAAGCCAAGAAAAAGCCAAAAAACAAACCGAAAAAGCGTTAAACCCGTAGCGCTAATTGATGTAGGTCAGTTTTTCCCCTCCTTTATCCCCGTTATCGGGCGACATTGACCCCGGTCAATATTTTCTCCTGCCTGTTTGGTTAACTTAATCCCATCGCAACAAGGCAACTGCAGGAGACGCGTCATGTTTTTCGACAACGTGGTGATCGCTGGAGTGCTGACCGTCAGCCTCATGTTTGTTTTTTTTGCAGGATTCGGATTGTTTATCTGGAAGGACTCGCACAAGCGGAAAAAACCGTAAGTCTTTCTCGATGTAATGGGCACGCAAGGCATTTTGGGCAACTTCGGTTGCCCTTTTTTTTGTCTGCGAAAAACTGACCGACAATGCAGGGCTCGTACACAGGAGGATTGCTGTTTCTGCAGAATTGCAGCAATAAAAAAGGCGCGGTCCTTGCGGAGCGCGCCTTTTCCGTTTGGCTGCGTATCAGCTGCCGAGTGCCTTCGAGGCCAGCCAGAACAGACCGGCCGACAGGCCCACCGTGGCTGGCAGGGTCAGGACCCAGGCCAGCAGGATGTTTCTGACGGTGCCGCCTTGCAGTCCGCTTTTGTTGGCGACCATGGTACCGGCCACACCCGAGGACAGGACGTGAGTCGTGGACACCGGCAGGCTGAAGATGTTGGCCATGCCGATCAGGCTCGCGGTGGTGATCTGTGCCGACATGCCCTGGGAATAGGTCATGCCCTGCTTGCCGATCTTCTCGCCGATGGTCAGTACCACGCGTTTCCAGCCGACCATGGTGCCCAGGCCGAGGGCCAGTGCGACCGCCAGAATCACCCAGAACGGGGCGTATTCGGTGGTGGTGGTCAGGTCTTTGCGCAGCTTGTCCAGGTCAGCTTTTTCTCGTGCTGCCAGGCCAGGCAACTTGCTGACTTTCTTCGCCGTGTCGTCCAGGCAGAGCAGGTAGCGACGAACTTCGATGCGGTGTTCCGACGTCAGCGAGTGGTAGTCGGCTACGCCCTTGAGCGTGCCAAGCAGGGCGGTAATGGTCGGTTCGGTCTGTTGCGGGTTGCAACGGAATTTCTCCGGAAGATCGCCTTCCACGCTCTTGCCCAGGGCCAGGAACTCACCCAGGGTTTCGTGGTTGCGCTGGTAGAACTGACTCAGGTGCAGGGTCGCGTCGCGGGTGCGCTCGATCTGGTAAGTGGTGCTGTTCAGGTCAAGCACGAACTGCGCCGGCACGATACCGATCAATACCAGCATGATCAGGCCAATACCTTTCTGGCCATCGTTGGAACCGTGCACGAAGCTCACGGCCATTGCCGAAATCACCAGCACCAGGCGGTTCCAGAATGGCGGATGTTTCTTGTCGTCGATCTTGCGGCGCTCTTCCGGTGTCTTGTGCATCTTCGACAGCGGACGCCACCATTTGAGACCGATCAGGATCAATGCGGCGATCAGGAAACCCGCCATCGGCGAGAACACCAGCGATGCGCCGATATCAATCGCTTTCTGCCAGTTCACCCCGTCGGCCAACGGAATGTCGTTGATCAGGGCGTTGGCCAGACCGACGCCGAGGATCGAGCCGATCAGGGTGTGGGAGCTGGAGGCGGGGATACCGAAATACCAGGTGCCCAGGTTCCAGGCGATGGCGGCGGCGAGCAACGAGAACACCATTGCCAGGCCGTGGCCGGTATTCACATTGATCAGCAGCTCCACCGGCAGCAGGTGAACGATGGCATACGCCACGCCAACGCCGCCCAGCAATACGCCGAGGAAATTGAACACACCGGAAAAAAACACGGCCAGATGGGGCGGCATTGCTTTGGTGTAGATAACAGTGGCGACCGCGTTAGCGGTGTCATGAAATCCATTGATGAACTCGAAGGCGAGGACAAAAGCCAGGGCGAGCAAGAGGCTCACAAGCACCCAAGCATCCAGTCCGCTGAATAAATCGATCATGAAGGTTTTCTGACCCGGTCATAAGGGGGCGCGATTATGCCAGAAAAGACTGTGAATCGATGCACTTGCTGCTCATCGGTAACATTCTTCAACGAATTATTTTGTATCCATACCCGAAGCGTCAGTGAATTTTCGGGTTTCACAAGTCGTTGAATTTATTTGGAAAGCCTTGCGCCACAAGGGTTTCCCTCACCGGCAGGCGGGGCTGAGTACTTGTGTGAAAATTCTGAAATGAGGGTCAGATATGAGCCTTTTACCTCGTCCGATGGACAAGATAGCTTCAGCCCGCTCGTGGCGGGCGTAAAAGGCAACATCAGTACATCCCGCTTTTAACGGGGCAAATGCAGACCCTTGAAAGGATTCAGGCCGAAGCAGTCATGGCTCTTCGGCTTTGAGTTCCTTTTCCATTTTCTGCAATTCCTGAATGAAAGCCTGATCCTGAACGGTGGCGCGTTTACGCCAGGGTTTGCGTTCCGGCTCGGGCTGGGCGGCGTAGGTGGTGACTTCCCCGCCGTAAACTTCCTTGTAACGTTGTTCCTGGCGCTCAAGTTCCGCGCGCAGTTCGTCTTTCGTCACAGTGCTACCTGATTGAGTTGAGATGAATTCTGGTGAATCGCGCTGCGTTCAATGTATTGACCACACTCGTCGAACCAACGAGGCTCGAAAACCATCGTTTTCGGTTGTGTGATCGATACTTCCGTTTTGCAGGCGGCTACGGCACCAGAGATAAACAGCTGACGTAGCATCAGTATCCTATTTCGGCGAGCGCGATGGCGAACCTTGTGCGGTCAGCGTCGGGCACTTGCCGGGGGCAGCAGCGATGGAACATCGCGCCACCGGGTAGCGTGTTCGGCGAATAAAATGCCGCTTGGCTACTGTTTGTATTATAGCGAGCGAATCACAGAACACTATCGCCAACTCAGTAAAAGTAGATATTGATGTGTGATTGTGTTGTTGCAGGCAACTTTTAGTGTGAACTAGATCGTTGGCCGGTATCACTTTGCAGCGATGCCTTTCTGGCGCCATTAAGTCGAACAAGTAAGGCAACTATAGCGAAGCCTGAAGTCCGCATTGGCGCCTGGGTAAAAGCGTATTAAGGAAGACAGCACGACCCGGTCAGTGAGCGTACGGTTCACGGACTGCGTCAATTGCGATTATCGGTCGATGGTTCGATAATCGCCCAATGTTGGCGGTGCGGGCTTGTATAGCAGGTCGATAGCCGCTTGTAATAGTCGCTGATCCGTGTGGGAAAAGGACCTTAAATGAACGATCAAATGCGTAACTCCTTCGCTTCAGTGGCACCGCCGATCGTTGCCTCGCCAGCCAAGCGGATCCAGGCCCTGACCGGCGATCCGGATTTCATGACCTCCCTGGCGCGTGGATTGGCCGTCGTGCAAGCATTCCAGGAGCGCAAGCGGCACCTGACCATCGCCCAGATCAGTCATCGCACGGAAATTCCCCGCGCCGCCGTGCGCCGTTGCCTGCACACGCTGATCAAACTCGGCTACGCCACCACCGACGGGCGCACCTATTCCCTGCTACCCAAAGTGCTGACCCTCGGGCACGCCTATGTCTCTTCCACGCCGCTGGCAGTCTCTGCCCAGCCGTATCTGGACCGCATGAGCGAGCAACTGCATGAGGCCTGCAACATGGCGACCCTGGAAGGTGATGACATTTTGTACATCGCCCGTTCGGCGACCACTCAGCGTCTGATTTCCGTTGATCTCTCGGTGGGCGGGCGCTTGCCGGCCTATTGCACGTCGATGGGCAGGATCCTGCTCGCTGCGCTGGACGACACGTCGCTGGGTGAATATCTCGACCACGCCGACCTGCAAGCCAAGACCAGTCGAACCATCCACACCCCCGAAGCACTGCTGGAGTGCCTGCAAGAAGTGCGGCAACAGGGCTGGTGCATCGTCGATCAGGAGCTGGAACAGGGGCTGCGCTCGATTGCCGTTCCGGTGTACGACGCGTCCGGCCAGGTCGTCGCGGCCCTGAACGTCAGCACCCACGCCGGGCGAGTCAGTCGCAACGAACTGGAGCAGCGCTTCCTGCCCGGCCTGCTGAGTGCCAGCCGCGACCTCAGTTCCCAGCTGTTCACCTAAGCTGTTCGATAAACGCACAGAGTCGCGTTTGGCGAATTGACGCTCTTTCCTCAGGCTCATTAATGTCGCGGCAGCGTCACCCGGCGCTGTCGATGCCGATTCGGCGACGGACGACGACCCCATAATAATGAGAAGAGGCCCCCCTATGCGCATGTTCCCCACCTGCTGGCGTTCCCGTTGTTTTTCTTGCCAGACCTGGATCGCCTGATCCCGACACCCCTTTCCCAGTAACAGCGTCAGCCGCGGCTGGCAGCTGTTCGACTGCGTTTTTTGCGTGGAATAAAAACAATGAACCAGCCTCAGTCTGCTGTAGGTCACTGCCTTGATGTGCAGTCCTTCATCAACGCTCAACCCATTTCGCGCTATCAGTGGCGCGTGGTGATCCTGTGTTTCCTGATTGTCTTCCTCGATGGCCTCGACACGGCCGCCATGGGGTTTATCGCGCCGGCCCTGTCCCAGGATTGGGGCATTGATCGGGCCAGCCTTGGACCGGTGATGAGTGCGGCACTGATCGGCATGGTCTTCGGAGCACTGGGCTCCGGTCCCTTGGCTGACCGCTTCGGGCGAAAAGTCGTATTGGTGGGGGCGGTGCTGTTGTTCGGTGCGTTCAGCCTGGCCTCGGCCTACAGCACTAATGTCGACCAGTTGCTCGTGCTGCGTTTCCTGACCGGCCTGGGACTGGGGGCGGGTATGCCCAACGCCACGACGCTGCTGTCGGAATACACCCCGGAGCGCAAGAAATCCTTGCTGGTGACCAGCATGTTCTGCGGTTTCAACCTTGGTATGGCCGGGGGCGGATTCATCTCCGCCAAGTTGATACCGACGTTCGGCTGGCACAGCCTGTTGCTGATCGGTGGGATCCTGCCCTTGATCCTCGGTGTCGTGTTGCTGCTGTGGCTGCCGGAATCGGCGCGCTATCTCGTCGTGCGCAACCGTGGCACCGACAAAGTGCGCAAGGCGCTGGCGCCGATTGACCCGACAGTGGTGGCCCAGGCTTCCAGTTTCAGCGTGCCGGAACAGAAAACCGTGAAGGCGCGCAACGTGTTCGCGGTGATCTTTTCCGGCACCTACAGCGTCGGCACTTTGTTGTTGTGGCTGACCTACTTCATGGGGCTGGTGATCGTGTACTTGCTGACCAGTTGGTTGCCGACCCTGATGCGTGACAGTGGCGCGAGCATGGAACAGGCAGCCTTCATCGGAGCCCTGTTCCAGTTCGGCGGGGTGTTGAGCGCCGTGGGTGTGGGTTGGGCGATGGACCGGTTCAATCCGCACAAGGTCATCGGCACTTTCTACCTGTTGGCCGGGGTGTTTGCCTACGCGGTGGGGCAGAGCCTGGGCAACATCACGATATTGGCGACCCTGGTGCTGATCGCCGGGATGTGCGTCAACGGTGCGCAATCGGCAATGCCTTCGCTGGCTGCGCGGTTCTATCCGACCCAGGGGCGTGCCACCGGGGTGTCGTGGATGCTCGGTATTGGCCGCTTCGGCGCCATCCTTGGTGCGTGGATGGGCGCAACGCTGTTGGGCCTGGGCTGGAACTTCGAACAGGTGCTGACTGCGCTGGTGATTCCGGCGGCTCTGGCCACTACGGCGGTGGTGATCAAGGGCCTGGTCAGCCATGCGGATGCGACCTGATCGACGATCGGTAGTTAGACAACAATGTGTTCGATAAACGAACACTCAGTCGATTATCGGATTGTTTGGCGTTTTTCAGGGGCTTAATCTTCAGTCATTCCGGCGCCGCGCATCGGCGCCTTCTTCCACTGTCGGTTAATAACAAACGGGAGCCTGCCCCAATGGCTGAAATTCTTTCGCTGCACGACGCGGTGAAGCAATTCGTAAACGACGGCGATACGGTCGCGCTCGAAGGCTTCACTCACCTGATCCCGACGGCGGCGGGTCACGAAATCATTCGCCAGGGCAAGAAAGACCTGACCCTGGTGCGAATGACCCCTGACTTGATCTACGACCAGTTGATCGGTGCCGGTTGTGCCCGCAAGCTGATTTTCTCCTGGGGCGGCAACCCGGGTGTCGGTTCTCTGCACCGCCTGCGCGACGCCGTCGAAAAACAGTGGCCGCATGCGCTGGAAATCGAAGAACACAGCCACGCCGACCTGGCCAATGCCTACGTCGCGGGGGCTTCCGGCCTGCCGTTTGCGGTACTGCGCGCCTACGCCGGTTCCGACTTGCCGAAGGTCAACCCGCTGATCAAATCCGTCACCTGCCCGTTCACTGGCGAAGTGCTGGCCGCCGTGCCTTCGGTGCGTCCGGACATCACCGTGATCCACGCGCAGAAAGCCGACCGCAAAGGCAACGTATTGCTGTGGGGCATCCTCGGCGTGCAGAAAGAGGCCGCCCTGGCCGCCAAGCGCTGCATCGTGACCGTTGAGGAAATCGTCGACGACCTCTACGCGCCGATGAATGCCTGTGTCCTGCCGACCTGGGCCTTGAGTGCGGTCTGCCACGTACCCGGCGGCGCGCATCCTTCCTACGCGCACGGCTACAACGAGCGCGATAACCGTTTCTACCAGGCCTGGGACCCGATTGCCCGCGACCGTGAAACCTTTACCGCCTGGATCAACGAGTACATCCATGGCAGCGCTGACTTCAGCGAGTTCCAGGCCAAACTGGCCGCCGCTTCGGAGGCTAAGTAATGACTTACACCACCAATGAAATGATGACCGTCGCCGCCGCTCGCCGTCTGAAGAACGGTTCGGTGTGTTTCGTCGGTATCGGCCTGCCATCGAAAGCGGCCAACCTGGCGCGCCTGACGTCCTCGCCGGATGTCGTGCTGATCTACGAGTCGGGTCCGATCGGTGCCAAACCGAGCGTACTGCCACTGTCGATTGGTGACGGTGAACTGGCGGAAACCGCTGACACCGTGGTGCCGACCGGTGAGATTTTCCGCTATTGGCTGCAGGGCGGGCGCATTGACGTCGGTTTCCTCGGTGCCGCGCAGGTCGACCGTTTCGGCAACATCAACACCACCGTGGTCGGTGATTACCACGCGCCGAAAGTGCGTCTGCCGGGTGCCGGTGGGGCTCCGGAGATTGCTGGTTCGGCCAAAAGCGTACTGATCATCCTCAAGCAGTCGTCCCGTTCGTTCGTCGACAAGCTCGACTTCATCACCTCGGTCGGCCACGGTGAGGGCGGCGATTCGCGCAAGCGTCTGGGTCTGCCAGGCGCCGGTCCGGTCGGCATCATTACCGACCTGTGCATCATGGAGCCGGAGGCGGGTACCAACGAGTTCGTGGTGACCGCGCTGCATTCGGGCGTGACCCGTGAGCAAGTGGTTGCTGCCACCGGTTGGCCGATCCGTTTTGCCGATCACGTCGAAACCACTGCCGAACCGACCGAGGTCGAACTGACGGCATTGCGTGACCTCGAAGCCCGCACTGCAGCGGCCCATGGCCAAGCCCCCGGAGAAGCGTGATGCGTGACGTTTATATCTGCGACGCGATTCGTACCCCCATCGGCCGTTTCGGCGGTGGTCTGTCGGGTGTTCGCGCCGACGACCTGGCCGCCGTGCCGATCAAGGCGCTGATGGCGCGTAACCCGTCGGTGGACTGGAACGCGGTGGACGAGGTGTTCCTCGGCTGCGCCAACCAGGCCGGTGAAGACAACCGCAACGTGGCGCGTATGGCGCTGCTGCTGGCGGGGCTCCCGGAAACCATTCCGGGCGTGACCCTCAATCGCCTTTGCGCTTCGGGTATGGATGCGATCGGCACCGCATTCCGGGCGATTGCCAGCGGTGAAATGGAGCTGGCGATTGCCGGTGGCGTCGAGTCGATGTCCCGCGCGCCGTTCGTGATGGGCAAGGCCGATGCCGCGTTCTCGCGCAACATGAAGCTCGAAGACACCACCATTGGCTGGCGTTTCATCAACCCGTTGATGAAAGCCCAGTATGGTGTGGATGCGATGCCGCAGACCGCCGACAACGTGGCTGACGATTACAAAGTCTCCCGCGCCGATCAGGACGCCTTCGCCCTGCGCAGCCAGCAACGCACCGCCGTCGCCCAGGCTGCCGGCTTTTTCGCCGAAGAAATCGTCGAAGTACGCATTGCCCACAAGAAGGGTGAAACCGTGGTCAGCCAGGACGAGCATCCTCGCGCCGACACCACCCTCGAAGCCCTGACCAAACTCAAGCCGGTCAACGGTCCTGACAAAACCGTGACCGCTGGCAACGCTTCCGGCGTGAACGATGGTGCGGCGGCGCTGATCCTGGCCTCGGCTGAAGCGGTGAAAAAACACGGCCTGACCGCTCGCGCCAAGGTGCTGGGCATGGCCAGCGCCGGTGTTGCACCACGGGTGATGGGCATTGGCCCGGTGCCGGCGGTGCGCAAACTGACCGAGCGCCTGGGCGTGGCGGTGAGTGATTTCGACGTCATCGAACTCAACGAAGCCTTCGCCAGCCAGGGGTTGGCGGTGCTGCGCGAGTTGGGGATCGCGGACGACGCGCCGCAGGTCAACCCGAACGGTGGCGCCATTGCCTTGGGTCATCCATTGGGCATGAGCGGTGCTCGGCTGGTCTTGACTGCTTTGCACCAGCTGGAAAAAACCGGTGGCAAGAAAGGTCTGGCGACCATGTGCGTCGGCGTTGGCCAAGGGCTGGCGTTGGCAATCGAACGCGTCTGACACGCTTCGAAGAAAAGAACAACAGAGGAATGCTTCATGACTGACAAGCCTGGTTACCGTCGTCCGCAGGAAGGCACTCAGCCGCCTTACCTGCACCCGACTTATCAATCCACCAACCTGCGCTCGCCGTCCAAGCCTCTGGTGTTCTTGCCCCATTCGCTGTCGGAAATTACCGGGCCGACCATTGGCGCCGAGCGCATCCACGAGCAGGACAATGACCTGACGGCTCAGCATAAGGGCGAGCCGTTGGGTGAGCGCATCATCATCCACGGCCGCGTGCTGGACGAGAACGGTCTGCCGGTGCCGGGGATTCTGGTGGAAATCTGGCAGGCCAATGCTGCCGGTCGCTACAACCATGCTCGCGATCTGCACGACGCGCCCCTGGACCCAAATTTCACCGGCACCGGCCGCACCGTCACTGACGCCGATGGCTGGTACCAGTTTCAGACCATCAAGCCCGGCGCCTATCCGTGGGGCAACCACCACAATGCCTGGCGCCCGGCGCATATCCATTTCTCTCTGTTCGGGCCGAGCATCCTGACGCGCCTGGTCACGCAAATGTACTTCCCGGGCGACCCGCTGTTGGCGTACGACCCGATCTACAACTGCGTGCCCGACACCCGCGCCAAGGAACGCTTGATCGCCAGTTTCGATCTGGAAAAAACCATCCCTTCCTACGCCCTCGGTTATCGCTGGGACATCGTGTTGCGCGGCCGCGATGCCACGCCGATGGAGAAATAAGATGACGCTGACTGCGACCACGTCCCACACCGTTGGACCGTACTACCACATCGGTTTGACCTGGTTGAACCGCGAAAACCTGACGGTCGAAAAAACCCTGGGCGAGCGCGTGGCCATCACCGGGCAGGTGCTCGATGGCAACGGTGACGTTGTCAACGATGCGATGCTGGAAGTCTGGCAGGCCAATGCTGCCGGCAAATACGACCATCCGGAAGACGACCAGGACAAACCCCTGGACCCGCACTTCGAAGGCTTTGGTCGTATACCCGTGGATGCCGAAGGGCGTTTCCGTTTCACCACCATCAAGCCAGGCACGGTGGAAGGCCTCAAGGGTACGACCCAGGCGCCGCATCTGGT
Source organism: Pseudomonas moorei (assembly GCF_008801475.1). Taxonomy (GTDB): domain Bacteria; phylum Pseudomonadota; class Gammaproteobacteria; order Pseudomonadales; family Pseudomonadaceae; genus Aquipseudomonas; species Aquipseudomonas moorei. The sequence continues at coordinate 92,289 of NZ_VZPP01000009.1, forward strand.
GGTGCTGGTGTTTGCGCGCGGTTTGGTGAAGCACTTGCTGACGCGGATTTACTTCGACGGCGAACCGGCCAATGTGTCGGACCCGCTGCTCGAGTGCGTGCCGGCCGAACGCCGTGGCACCTTGCTGGCGAAGCAGGATGCGTCCGGTGTTTATCAGTGGAACGTTGTTCTGCAGGGTACCGATGCCGAGACGGTGTTTTTTGATTATTGAGTGAACAATGCATCCCCTGTAGGGGCTGGCAAGCCAGCTCCTACAGGGGATTGATGCATCTGCGGAACGGGGCTGTTGCAAAGTGTGTCTAGACTCTCACTGTCCCCCTTGAGTGAAAAACAATGACAACCAACACCGTTACAGAACCTCTATACACCGGCGAAGAACGTAACAAAAGGATCTTCGCCATTGTCGGCGCCTCGTCCGGCAACCTGGTTGAATGGTTCGATTTCTACGTATACGCCTTCTGTGCGATCTATTTCGCGCCTGCCTTTTTTCCGTCCGATAACCCTACGGTACAGCTGGTCAACACGGCGGGTGTGTTTGCCGCCGGGTTCCTGATGCGGCCGATTGGCGGATGGATCTTTGGCCGAGTCGCGGACAAGCACGGGCGCAAGAATTCGATGCTGATCTCGATTCTGATGATGTGCTTCGGCTCATTGCTCATCGCTTGCCTGCCGACCTACCACAGCATCGGCGTCTGGGCACCGATCATGTTGCTGTTCGCCCGTTTGCTCCAAGGGCTTTCGGTGGGTGGCGAATACGGCACCACCGCCACCTATATGAGCGAAGTCGCGCTCAAGGGGCAGCGTGGCTTCTTTGCTTCTTTCCAGTACGTGACGTTGATTGGCGGGCAGTTGCTGGCCGTTTCCCTGGTGGTGATCCTGCAACAGTTCCTCAATGAGGACGAATTACGTGCTTACGGCTGGCGGATCCCGTTCGTGGTCGGTGCGGTGGCAGCGCTGATTTCGTTGTTCCTGCGTCGTACGCTCAAAGAAACCACCAGCAAGGAAATGCGTGAAAACAAGGACGCCGGCAGCATCGGCGCGCTGTTCCGCGACCATAAAGCCGCGTTCATCACCGTGCTCGGCTACACCGCCGGCGGCTCGCTGATTTTCTACACCTTCACCACCTACATGCAGAAGTACCTGGTGAACACTGCCGGCATGCCCGCCAAGACCGCCAGTTACATCATGACGGGCGCACTCTTCCTTTATATGTGCATGCAGCCATTGTTCGGCATGCTCGCCGACAAGATCGGCCGCCGTAACTCGATGCTCTGGTTCGGCGCCCTCGGTACGCTGTTCACCGTGCCGATTCTGCTTAGCCTGAAAAGTATCAGCAGTCCGTTCCTCGCCTTCATGCTGATTACCGTGGCGCTGGCGATCGTCAGTTTCTACACCTCGATCAGCGGTCTGGTGAAAGCCGAGATGTTCCCGCCGGAAGTCCGGGCACTGGGCGTGGGCCTGGCTTATGCGGTCGCGAATGCGATCTTCGGCGGTTCGGCGGAATATGTGGCCTTGAGCCTTAAAGCGGGAGGCATGGAAAACTCTTTCTACTGGTACGTGACCGTGATGATGGCGATCGCGCTCCTGTTCAGCCTGCGCCTGCCCAAGCAAGCGAAGTACCTGCATCACGACCTTTGAACCATACCCGCGGGCCCGAGCGGCCCGCGCCTTCAGGGACTGTTTATGAACGAGCGACCGGGCAATCAATTGTTCGATGCCTATTTCACTGCCCGCGATATGCGTGAAGTGTTCTGCGATCAGGGCCGGGTTCAGGCCATGCTCGATTTCGAAGCGGCGTTGGCCCGGGCCGAGGCGCGGGTCGGGCTGATTCCGCAGACGGCGGTGGCACCGATCGAAGCGGCGTGCCAGGCCGGGCATTACGATTTTGCCGCTCTGGGCGAAGCCATTGCCACGGCGGGTAATTCGGCGATTCCGTTGGTCAAGGCCTTGGGCAAACAGATCGCGGCGAACGATGCCGAAGCCGAGCGCTATGTGCACCTGGGCGCCACCAGTCAGGACGTGATGGACAGCGGCCTGGTGCTGCAACTGCGCCGGGCGCTGGAACTGATCGACAGCGATCTGGCGCAACTGGGCCAGACCCTCGCCACCCAAGCCCAACGCTATGCGGCCACACCGCTGGCCGGTCGAACCTGGTTGCAACACGCGACGCCGGTCACCCTCGGCATGAAGATCGCCGGCTGGTTGGGTGCAGTCACCCGCAGCCGCCAGCGTTTGCTCGAACTCAAACCGCGTTTGCTGGTGCTGCAGTTCGGTGGCGCCTCGGGCACCCTCGCGGCACTCGGTGAGCAGGCAATGCCGATTGGCCAGGCCTTGGCCGAAGAACTGCACCTGACCTTGCCCGATCAACCCTGGCACACCCAGCGTGATCGTCTGGTGGAATTCGGTTCGGTGCTGGGTTTGATCGCCGGCAGCCTCGGCAAGCTCGGGCGCGACATCAGCCTGTTGATGCAGACCGAAGCCGCTGAAGTGTTCGAGCCTTCGGCACCGGGCAAGGGTGGTTCCTCGACCATGCCGCATAAACGCAACCCGGTGGGCGCGGCGGTGCTGATCGGCGCGGCGACTCGCGTGCCGGGCCTGCTCTCGACGCTGTTCAGTGCCATGCCGCAGGAACACGAGCGCAGCCTGGGGCTGTGGCATGCCGAATGGGAAACTCTGCCGGAGATTTGCTGCCTGGTGTCCGGCAGCCTCAAACAAGCGCTGTTGGTGACCCAGGGCCTGGAAGTGGACGCCGATCGCATGGCGCGCAACCTCGACCTGACCCAGGGCCTGGTGCTTGCCGAAGCGGTGAGCATCGTTCTCGCCCAACGGGTGGGGCGCGATACAGCGCATCATCTGTTGGAGCAATGCTGCAAACGCGCGGTGGCCGAACACCGGCACCTGCGCGCGGTGCTCGGCGACGAGCCGCAAGTGACCGCCGAGCTGTCGGCGGCTGAACTCGATCATCTGTTGGACCCCGCCCATTACCTCGGTCAGGCCCGTACCTGGGTCGAGCGAGCGGTGGCTGAACATTCTGCGTTGACTGCCTGAAGGAGATTGCTGTGGCTTTCGTACAACTCGCCGAGGGCGAACTGCATTACCAACTCGACGGCCCGGCCAATGCGCCGGTGCTGGTGCTGTCCAACTCCCTGGGCACCGACCTGCACATGTGGGACGCGCAAATGGCGGCCTTCACCGAGCATTTTCGCGTATTGCGTTTCGACACCCGTGGCCACGGCCAGTCGCTGGTAACGCCGGGGCCTTATAGCATCGAGCAATTGGGTCGCGACGTGCTGGCACTGCTGGATGCCTTGCACATTGAGCGAGCGCATTTCTGCGGCCTGTCCATGGGCGGCTTGATCGGCCAGTGGCTGGGAATCAATGCCGGCGAGCGCCTGAATTCGTTGGTGGTGTGTAACACCGCGGCGAAGATCGGCGATCCGTCGGTGTGGAATCCGCGCATCGAAACCGTTCTGCGTGACGGTGCGGCGGCCATGGTTGCATTGCGCGATGCGTCGATTGCGCGCTGGTTCACCCCGGACTTCTCTGCCGCCAACCCGGCGGCGGCCAAGCAGATCACCGACATGCTGGCGGCCACTTCGCCTGAAGGCTATGCAGCCAACTGCGCCGCAGTGCGCGATGCCGATTTCCGTGATCAATTGGCCTCGATCAAGGTGCCGCTGCTGGTGATTGCCGGCACCGAAGATGCGGTGACGCCGCCGTCCGGCGGGCACTTCATTCAGGAGCATGTGTCGGGCGCCGAGTACGCCGAGTTCTATGCGGCGCACTTGTCCAATGTTCAGGCCGGCGCCGCGTTCAGTGAGCGTGTGCTGGCGTTTTTGTTGGCTCATTAAGGGGATCTGTCGTGGACGAGAAGCAACGTTACGACGAGGGCATGAAAGTCCGTCGCGCCGTACTGGGCGACGCCCACGTCGATCGCAGCCTGAACGCATTGACCGAGTTCAACTCGGAGTTTCAGGAAATGATCACCCGCCACGCCTGGGGCGACATCTGGACCCGCCCAGGGCTGCCGCGCCACACCCGCAGCCTGATCACCATCGCCATGCTGATCGGCATGAACCGCGAGGGCGAGCTCAAACTGCACCTGCGCGCCGCCGCCAACAATGGCGTGAGCCGGGGTGAGATCAAGGAAGTGATCATGCAGAGCGCGATTTACTGCGGCATCCCGGCGGCCAACGCGACGTTCCACCTGGCTGAGTCGGTGTGGGATGAGTTGGGGATTGAATCGCGGGATTAAGCGGCAAGAATGCAAACCTGTGGGAGATTCTATGTTTGGGGGGAACCCCCAAACATAGAATCTCCCACATTTGATTTCTGCTTACAGCCGGCTGATCGGATAGCTGATGATCAGGCGGTTCTCATCGAACTCGTTATTACTGTAATCCCGGCGCATGGTCAAGTTGCGCTATTTCACACTGATAGTTCAGTGTGGAATCAGCTTGTTGAGTGAAAAATATTAAAGTCTACTAGTTTTGCGTGCCTCATGCTCCTAGCAGTTCTGACAGTAGTATTTACGTGCTTTTGTATTAAGATTTTGTAGGTAAATATCTTTCAAGTTCTGCTATCGAGGTCACTGTAATGAGCGAAGAATTTTTTAAGTTGAATTCGGATTTAGCTTCGGCTGAGGCTGATAAGGATTTTCCCAGTTTGAAAGCAGCTACTGGGGAAATGAAGTTGGAGCTCATTAGGGGTGCTAATGTTGAAAAACTTGTAGCTACCAGTTTTTATATGGGGGCGGGTGAGAATAGGGCTCTAATTTACGCGCACTTTGACGATAAAGCAGATGGTCGTAAAGTTAAATTGGACTGTTATAAAAAGCTGGAAGCGGGGAAGAGCTACAAGTTCTATCCTCACAGCGGCGCAGAACTGTATGTATGGTTTGTTGATAATTATCATGATTCCTTCGGTACAGGAATTCTGGATGTTGAAAAAATTCTAATGCAACCACCTGAGCCTTATATTAAGGGTTCGTTCAATTTTGAGTGTGAAGATACGTCCGGGAGTGGGTTTATGACGGTGGTGGTGAAAGACTTTTGGATTAAAGGCGATATGTCGTAAAGTTAGTAAAGGTTCGTTGTGAAAAGCATGGCATTAACATGCACTGGGCAACTTTACAGCTGCAACCCGGCGACCCACGCGACGTTCCACCGGGCTGAGTCGGTGTGGGATGAGTTGGGGGTTGAGTCGCGGGGGTAAGCGGTAACGGTGAACAACCTGTGGGAGCGAGCAAGCTCGCTCCCACATTTGTTTTGTATTTACAACAGGCTGATCGGGTAACTAATGATCAAGCGGTTCTCATCGAATTCGTTATTGCTGTAATCCCGGCGCATGGTCGAATTGCGCCATTTCACGTTCAGGTCTTTCAGCGCACCGCTCTGCACGGTGTAGCCCAGTTCACTTTCACGACCCCATTCCTTGCCGTCGGTGATGTTGCCAGTATGCACGTTGTCGCCGCTGATGTAGCGGTTCATCAGGGTCAGGCCCGGCACGCCGAGGGCGACGAAGTTGTAGTCGTGACGCACCTGCCAGGATTTTTCCCGGGCGTTGTCATAGCTGGAGTTGTAACTGTCGTTGGCCAGGGTGCCGCCGCTGGTGCCGTTGACCCGCATCCACGGACTGTCGCCGGTGAGCTTCTGCAGGCCGACGTAGAAGGTGCTGCCGCCGTACTTGGCCGAGAACAGGCCGTACATGGTTTTGTTGTCCAGCTCACCGGCGCGGGCGCTGCCGTCATCCTTGCCGTAGAAGAAGCCGAGGTTGGCGCCCAGGGTCCAGTCGCCCAATGGCTGGGTGTGCACCAGGTTGATGAATTGCTGGCTGTAGATGTCCTTGAGTTCAGCGTTCCACACACCGATCTGGGTGCGTTTTTCGTTGAACAGGTATTCGCCGCCCTGGAAGTTGAAACGGTCAGAGGTGAATGCCGCTTTGCCGGTCATCGACATGTCGCTCATGCTGCTGTCGTCACGCGGGCTGTTCTGCCGGAATTGGCCGCCGTAGAGCGTCAGGCCGTCGATTTCCTTCGACGTGATCTGGCCGCCGCGGAAGGTTTGCGGCAGGGAGCGGCCGTCGTCCGAACGAAGGATCGGCAGCACCGGCATCCAGTCTCCCACCTTCGCTTCGGTCTGCGACAGCTTGGCTTTGAACGCCACGTTGGTGCGACCGAAGTTGTCCGCCGGACGGCCATCGTGATCCAGCGGCAGTAACTGTGTACCACCGGTACCTTTGCCGCCGTCGAGTTTCACCGAGTACAGCCCCAATACATCCATGCCGAAGCCGACGGTGCCTTGGGTAAATCCGGATTTGGCATCGAGGATGAAACTCTGCGTCCACTCCTCAGCCTTGCCTTGAGCCTTGGTCGGGTTGGTGAAGTTGCGGTTGATGTAGAAGTTGCGCAGGTTCAGGTTGACCTTGGCGCCTTCGACAAAGCCCGACTCCTCGGCCTGGGCAGGGAGGGTTGCGCTCGCCAGGGCAATGGCGATCAGGCTGGGAACGAAATACGGCGCGGTGGAAGGCTTCATGGGCTCGGGTCTCTCTAATTCTTGGGGGTGAACGGGGGCATGCCGCTACCCGATGGGTGCAGACAAAAAACGGGTTAATTCGGGGGATGAAACCTTGGGGTCAGCCGGACAGGGCAGGGCGCGGGGGCATGGTGTCGAACCTGTTGTTATTGGTCTTGTGGAGCGGATGGTGCGGGGAATGTACTAGATGGTTCAATTGCTGGGAGCGGATTTTGGGCGATTATCGAACGAAAGATTGGACAATGGTTAAGCGCGGCGTAACGGGCTTTTTCACGAGTAGGCTTGCCCACCAATATTATCGATAAAAGCAGAGATTACGATTCGCGTTTATGTGCCGGTATATTTCGTAAAAATATTCAACTCTAAATTGTCGCCTTCCCTTTGTAACTGGTATTTCTGACAGTGGATTAGTCGTTTTTTGGGGAGTAGTGTTTTGTCTCGGATGGTTCAGTAAGTAAGTTTTTCGTAGCAATTTATATATTTGGAGGAAATGACATGTTCAATCTAGATGCTGAAAAGCGTTCATTTACTACTATTGACGTTGCGCATCCACTGTATGAAAAACCAAAAGTCGCTCAGGGCTTTATCAGGCTTGAAGTTACAAGAGGTGATGGCGCTCCGGTATCGATCGAAACTAATTGGATCAGCTTCGCAATGGGGCAGACGAGTTTCGCATTCGAAGCGTATTTTGGGGAGGATACCGGTCATCTGGTGGAAACGGTCGGTTTGATGACCATCATTAAAATGGCGAAGGGAAGTTACGAGATAAGGGATCCATTTGGAAATAAACCTTGGAAGGTGGCTGCGTTATTTGGCAAGGGAAGGCCAGATGAAAATTTGCAAGGTGATAATTTTGGGCAAGGAAAGTTTGTCGTCTCTGAGGTTCTCGACGGGCCCGCGAGAAAATATATTAAAGGTGTATTTGAGTTTACTTTTCTTGATCGAAATAAGGAATTGGTAAGAGTAGAGGCAAAGGAGTTTTTTGCTGAGAGCAATAACGGATGATGTGTTTGAGTTTGTGGTGAGTCAGTTTGAAAGTGCTTTATCGTATGGCAGGGAGTTGTTTTGATAAAGAAGCCCACCAATCGGTGGGCTTCTTATGTTTCACAGCGCTATCAGAAATACTTCATCTTCGGCGCTTCTTCCTTCAACGGCTCGTTCTTCGCCGTCTGCTCGTTCCAGCCACCACCCAGTGCCTTGTACAGATTGACCTGGCTGACCAGTTGCGCCAGACGATCGGTGACCAGCGCTTGTTGGGCGCTGAACAGCTGACGCTGGGCATCGAGGAAGGTCAGGTTGCTGTCGACACCGATGCGGTAGCGGCGCTCGGCCAGACGGTAGTAGTCCTGGTTGGCACTGACGAAGTCTTGCTGTGCCTGCAACTGCTGGACGTAGGTCTGGCGCGCGGCCAGGCCATCGGCGACTTCCTGGAAGGCCGTTTGAATGGACTTCTCGTAGTTCGCCACGCCGATGTCTTTCTGGATCTTCGAGTAGTCCAGGCTGGCGCGCAGGCTGCCGGCGTTAAAGATCGGCAGGTTGATCTGCGGCTGGAACAGCCAAGTGCCCGAACCGCCCTTGAACAGACCGGACAGATCCGGGCTCAGGGTGCCGGCGTTGGCCGTCAGGCTGATGCTCGGGAAGAACGCGGCCCGTGCGGCACCGATGTTGGCGTTGGCAGCCTTGAGGTTGTATTCGGCCTGGAGGATGTCCGGACGACGTTGCAGCAAGTCCGACGGCAGGCCTGGCGGTACATCGGCCAACAGTTCGTCAGACAACGGTCTGGCGGCGGGCAGGTTGGCCGGCACGCCCGTGCCGAGCAGCAGCACCAGGCTGTTTTCATCCTGGGCGACCTGACGGGTGTACTTGGCCAATTGCGCGCGGGCGTTTTCCACCGAGGTACGCGACTGCGCCAGGTCCAGGGCCGAGGCGACCCCCACTTCGTTGCTGCGGGCGGTGAGCCTGTAGCTCTCCTCGAACGCGGCGAGGGTGTCCTGGGTGACTTTCAGCAGTTCCTTGTCGGCTTGCCAGGTCAGGTAGGCATTGGCCACGCTGGCCACCAGACTGATCTGCGTGCTGCGACGGCCTTCTTCGGTGGCGAAGTACTTCTGCAAGGCTTCTTCGCTCAGGCTGCGTACCCGACCAAACAGGTCGAGCTCGTAAGCGCTGATACCGACTGTCGCCGAGTAGGAGCTGTTGATGCCGGCCTGACCGGTTTGCGAGGAGTCGGCCGGAACGCGTTGACGGCTACCGGTGCCATTGGCCGAAACGGCCGGGAACAGGTCGGCGCGCTGGATGCGGTATTGAGCCGCGAACGCATCGATATTCAGGGCCGCGACGCGCAGGTCACGGTTGTTTTCCAGGGCGACCTGGATCAACTGCTGCAGCGCAGGATCATGGAAAAACTGCTTCCAGCCTTGTTCCGCGGCGGCTTGGGCGGGCGCAGGGGCCGGCGAATACGCCGGCCCCTGCGGGTATTGATCCGCCACCGGTGCTTGCGGCTGCTGATAATCTGGTATCAGCGAGCAGCCACCGAGTACGAAGGCGGCGACTGCCAGGGAGAGTAGCGACTTGCTCATTAGCCAGCCTCTTTAGGAGTTTCAGTGGCGTCTTCCTGGTCGACGATTTTACGCTGACCCATGGCCGACACGGTGACGAAGAACAGTGGGACCCAGAAGATCGCCAGTACGGTTGCAGTGATCATACCGCCGATTACCCCGGTACCGATTGCATGCTGGCTGCCCGAGCCTGCACCGGTGGAAATAGCCAGTGGTACCACGCCGAGGACGAAGGCGAGCGAGGTCATGATGATCGGTCGCAGACGCATGCGGCAGGCTTCGATGGCGGCATCGCGCAGACTGCGTCCTTGCTCGTGCAACTCCTTGGCGAACTCGACGATCAGAATGGCGTTTTTCGCCGCCAGGCCGATGGTCGTCAACAAGCCCACCTGGAAGTACACGTCGTTGGACAGACCACGCAGGCTGGTGGCCATCAGCGCACCAATGATCCCCAGCGGCACCACCAACATGACCGCGATCGGGATCGACCAGCTTTCATACAGCGCTGCCAGGCACAGGAACACCATCAGCAGCGACAACGCGTACAGCGCTGGCGCTTGCGAACCGGACAAACGTTCCTCGTACGACAGACCAGTCCAGGAAATACCGACACCCGCCGGCAGTTTCTGGGCAATGGCTTCGACTTCGGCCATGGCTTCACCGGTGGAATAACCTGGCGCCGGAGCACCGAGGATTTCCATTGCTTCCACGCCGTTGTAACGGGCCAGTTTCGGCGAGCCGTAGATCCACTCGCCCTTGGCGAACGCCGAGAACGGAACCATGGTGCCGGTGGTGTTACGCACGTACCACTTCTTCAGATCTTCCGGGCTCATGCGCGCGCCGGGCTGGCCTTGTATGTACACCTTCTTCACCCGACCGCGGTCGATGAAGTCGTTGACGTAGCTACTGCCCAGGGCGATGGACAGGGTGTTGTTGATTTCGGCGATGGTAATGCCCAGGGCACTGGCCTTCTCGTCATCGATTTCCAACTGGTACTGCGGTTCATCGTTCAGTCCGTTCGGACGGACTTGCGACAGCACCTTGCTCTGCGCCGCCATACCGAGGAACTGGTTACGGGCTGCCATCAGCTTTTCGTGACCGATGCCAGCGCGGTCTTGCAGGAACACGTCAAAACCGGTGGCGTTACCCAGTTCCAGTACGGCCGGTGGCGCGAAGGCGAACACCATGGCGTCGCGGAAGGTGAAGAAGTGCTGCTGGGCGCGGGCCGCGACTTTGAACACGTTGTTGTCGGCGTTACGTTCATGCCAGGGCCTGAGCATGATGAATGCCATACCCGAACTCTGGCCACGACCGGCGAAGTTGAAACCGGTCACGGTAAACACCGAGTTCACCGCATCCCCTTCACCACCATCCTTGCCGGGGCGCAGCAGGAATTCACGCATCTCGTCCACGACCACCTGAGTGCGCTGGGCGGTCGAGCCGGCAGGCGTCTGCACCTGGGCGAACAACACGCCCTGGTCTTCTTCGGGCAGGAACGCCGTTGGAATACGGGTGAACAGCCAGATCATGCCGACCACGATCAGCAGGTAAGCCAGCAGGTACGGGGCCTTGTTCGCGAGCATACTGCCCACTCCGCGCTCGTAACTACGTACGCCACGGTCGAAGTTGCGGTTGAACCAGCCGAAGAAACCGCGTTTGGGCGTGCCGTGGTCGCCTTTGGGAATCGCCTTGAGCATGGTGGCGCACAGCGCCGGGGTGAAGATCAGGGCCACCATTACCGACAGGGCCATGGCCGAGACGATGGTGATCGAGAACTGCTTGTAGATCACACCGGTGGAGCCGCTGAAGAACGCCATCGGCAGCAGTACCGCCGACAATACCAGGGCGATACCGACCAGGGCGCCCTGGATCTGCCCCATGGATTTCTTGGTGGCTTCCTTGGGCGACAGGCCTTCTTCGCTCATGACCCGTTCGACGTTTTCGACCACGACGATGGCATCGTCCACCAGCAAGCCAATGGCCAGGACCATACCGAACATGGTCAGGGTGTTGATGCTGAAACCGGCCGCCGCGAGGATTCCGAACGTACCGAGCAATACCACCGGCACAGTCATCGTGGTGATGACGGTGGCGCGGAAGTTTTGCAGGAACAGGAACATCACCAGGAACACCAGCACGATTGCTTCGACCAGGGTTTCAACCACACCCTTGATCGACTCGGTCACCACCGGGGTGGTGTCGTACGGGAACACCACTTCCATCCCTTGCGGGAAGAACGGCTTGAGGTTGTCGATGGTCTTGCGCAGGGCTTTTGCCGTATCGAGGGCGTTGGCACCGTTGGCCAGTTTCACCGCCAGGCCGGAAGCCGGAGCACCGTTGAACTGGGCGTTGATGCTGTAGTTCTCACCGCCCAGGCCGATTTCGGCGACATCCTTGAGGCGAACCTGGGAACCGTCCTTGTTGACCTTGAGCAGGATCTTGTCGAATTGCTCGGCGGTCTGCAGGCGGGTCTTGCCGATGATCGTTGCGTTCAACTGCGTGTTGGGCAAGGCGGGCAGGCCGCCGAGCTGGCCGGACGAAATCTGCACGTTTTGCGCCGCGACGGCGGTTTTGACGTCCACCGGAGTCAGGTTGTAGTTGTTCAACTTGGCCGGATCGAGCCAGATACGCATGGCGTATTGCGAACCGAATACCTGGAAGTCACCGACACCGGCAGTCCGGGAGATCGGGTCCTGCATGTTCGATACGATGTAGTTGGACAGGTCGTCCTTGGTCATGCTGCCGTCGCGCGATACCACGCCGATCACCAGCAGGAAGTTCTTCACCGCCTTGGTCACGCGGATACCCTGCTGCTGCACTTCTTGGGGCAGCAGCGGGGTGGCCAGGTTTAGCTTGTTCTGGACCTGAACCTGCGCGGTATCGGAGTTGGTGCCTTGCTCGAAGGTCGCGGTGATGGTCATGGTGCCGTCGGAGTTACTTTCCGAAGACACATAACGCAGGTTGTCGATACCGTTTAGCTGTTGCTCGATCACTTGCACAACAGTGTCCTGCACGGTTTGCGCGGAAGCGCCCGGGTAGGTCACGGAAATGGCGATCGCCGGAGGCGCAATGCTCGGGTACTGGTTGATCGGTAGCTTGAGGATCGAGAGTGCCCCGACCAGCATGATCACCAGGGCAATTACCCAGGCGAAAATCGGACGGTCGATGAAGAATTTTGACATGGTTTACTCCCCTTTACCGCCAGCGGCTTTATTAGCTGCCTGAGCGGGTGCCGGGTTCTTTGCGCCAACGTTGGTCGCTTCACTGGCTTTGACTTCGATGCCAGGTTTGACGAATTGCAGTCCTTCGGTGATCAACCGATCGCCAGCCTTCAGGCCGTCTTCGATCAGCCACTGGTTGCCGACGGTGCGGCTGGCCTTGAGCTGGCGCAGTTCGACCTTGTTGTCGGGACCTACGACCAGTGCGGTCGGGCTGCCTTTGAGGTCGCGGGTCACGCCCTGCTGCGGAGCCAGAATCGCCGCGCTGTTCACGCCGGCCTGCAGCTGGGCATGCACGAACATGCCCGGCAGCAGCGTATGGTCAGGGTTGGGGAACACCGCGCGCAGGGTCACGGAGCCGGTGGTCTGGTCTACCGAGACCTCGGAGAATTCCAGCTTGCCGTCCAGTTTGTACTGGCTGCCGTCCTCGAGGGTCAGCTTGACCTTGGCGGCGTTGTCGCCAGCCTTTTGCAGGCGACCGCTTTCCAGTTCGCGGCGCAGTTCAAGCAGCTCGACCGAGGACTGGGTCACATCGACATAGATCGGGTCCAGTTGCTGAATCACGGCCATTGCTTCGACCTGGCCGTTGCTGACCAGCGCACCTTCGGTCACCGAAGAACGACCGATACGGCCGGTCAACGGCGCGTAGACCTTGGTGTAGCGCACATTGATCTGGGCGCTTTGCAGCGCGGCTTCCGATTGCAGGCGGTTGGCCACGGCGGTGTCGTATTCCTGACGGCTCACGGCCTGCTCATCGACCAGTTGCTTGTAGCGGTCGGAGATCGATTTGGTCGAACGCAGGTTGGCTTCGGCACTTTTGAGCGTCGCTTCATAGACCGACGGATCGATCTGATACAGCTGCTGGCCGGCTTTGACATCGGCGCCTTCCTTGAACAGGCGCTTGAGAATGATGCCGTTGACCTGGGGACGGACTTCAGCGATGCGGAACGCACTGGTGCGGCCCGGCAGTTCGGACGTCAACGTAAACGTTTGCGGTTGCAGGGTAACGACGCCGACCTGAGGCGGTGGTGCGGCCGGGGCTGCCTCTTCCTTTTTACATCCGCTGAGCAGCGATGCCAGGGCGACGGCGGCGACCAGAGCGGTAACAGCTGGCTTGAATTGCATGAAAATCCTCGGGTCAGGCGCGCAATACACGCACAAGAAAAGATGGAAGGTTAAAAAATGGGTGCCGGGTGGATAAGTAGCTTGCTAAGGAATATACTTACATTCATGGTTGTTTGTAAACACCTTGGCACTGTACCCACACCGTTACAGAAGCCGCTTAAAGGTCCGAATTGTTGGTCCGGGGACGACACCCGAAAGGGCTCGTCCCCCTTTTATTCAGCTGATACTCAAACATCGCTGAAGCATCCTGATTGAGGTTGTACTGCCATGGTCCGTCGTACCAAAGAGGAAGCTCAAGAAACGCGCAGCCAGATACTCGAAGCGGCCGAAAAAGCCTTTTTTGAAAGGGGCGTGGCGCGCACGACGCTGGCCGACATCGCGACCCTGGCCGGCGTCACGCGCGGGGCTATCTATTGGCATTTCAGCAACAAGGCGGACCTGGTTCAGGCCATGCTCGATACCTTGCAGGAGCCACTGGACGAAATGGCCAAAGCCAGCGAAAACGAGGACGAACCTGATCCGCTGGGCTGCATGCGCAAACTGTTGATTCATTTGTTCCATCAAATTGCACTGGACCCGAAAACCCGGCGCATCAACGAAATTCTGTTTCATAAGTGCGAATTCACCGACGAAATGTGCGACCTGCGTCAGCAGCGCGTGTCAGCCATCCTCGACTGCAATGTGCGGATCGGCCTGGCGCTGAGCAATGCAGTGAATCGTGGGCAGTTGCCGGAAAACCTCGACACCGCCCGGGCGGCCATCAGTTTGCACGCCTATATCGATGGCATCCTGTATCAGTGGCTATTGGCCCCCGACAGCTTCGAACTGCACACCGAAGCCGAGCGCTGGGTCGATACAGGGTTGGACATGCTGCGCCTGAGCCCCAGCCTGCGTAAGTGAAACAAAATGCTTAATCGGTTCCGCGTGTGTCAACCGCTGAAGCGGTAGATGAACAGTTATTCACGCGCTTTGCCGTAATGGGGAGCTTTTATATACGTACGTACGCCCGGATGACAGGTAGTGAGCTACGTAATTTGTAGGAATTTTGTGTAGATTCTGTGGGCGGTGTGGGCACTTGGCATAAATCCCAAGCAAAACACCGCACTCTGTAGGAGTGAGCCTGCTCGCGATGGCAGTGGGTCAATCGACCGAAAATTGACGGTGATCACCGACCTCAGACTGTCGTTCAGCTAATGGGTAATTGCACGGACTTGCCCACCCATTTGCATTCGACCTGACCAGTCATTTGCATCGGATTTGACCAGCACGATGCGTGGATGTGAGCGGCAGAGATCGACCCAAAGCGGAAGTGGCCGGCTTGGGAAGCAGACATTCAAGGTCTGACATAGCCCACTGCTACGCGGCCTCGTCGCCCGGCGTCCATGTTGATCGATACGTTAATCCCAGGCTTTAGATGCACCTAAGTGTCAGCGAAAAATCTTCCCTCGATTCCGCAACCCCAAATTCTCCAATCGCAGCGTGGCTCTGAAGCTGACGCGCGGAAGCAGGACGCGCCGATCAGGCTCCTCCGTGAGGAGGCACGAGCAGTTAGTTCAGTCGTAGCAGTGCTAGTGAAACCGGCGGTCCGAGCGGTATAAATTTAATGAAAATTACTAATCTGCCGCCCGGACATCGCGATGGAATTCGTGCGATTTCGCAACATGACTCATTTTTTTGATCTGGCGCAAAGTATTTACCGTCTCTGGGCGTACATTTTTCAATAATGTTTCGTAGACACGCAGGAAATTGGGGCCTTTACGTTTGTCAGTGTGTTTTTGATATTTTTTTGTCTTTTTCATGCTTTCAAGGGAGTCCCATGAAAACCTCATATTTCGTAGCTGCGACAATCCTCGCCGCAGGCTTGTCTGCCATCGCATCTCACGCTAACTCGCAGACACTCGAGAAAGTTGCCGATAGTAATAAAATCACAGTGTCTTACCGCGAGGCATCGGTACCTTTCAGCTACTTGATCAGTCCCACCAAAGCCGTGGGTTTCTCAGTCGATTTAACCGATGCCATCGTTGATGATGTGCGCAGGAAGCTCGAGAAGCCGAACTTGGAAGTGGCTTACATTCCTGTGTCTTCGCAAACCCGCATTCCGTTGCTGGTCAACGGCACCTACGATCTGGAGTGCGGTTCCACCACCAACAACGCTGCGCGTGGCAAGGACGTGGCTTTTGCAATTAGCCATTTCTACACCGGCACGCGTCTTCTGACTAAGAAGACCTCCGGCATAAAGAACTACGCCGATCTCGCAAAGAAGACTGTCGCCAGCACCGTCGGCAGCACGAACGAGAAGGTCCTCCGCCAATACAGTGCCGACAACAATCTGGACGTACAGGTCGTCTTGGGCAAAGACTATGACGACGCCTTGGCGCTGGTTGAAGATGATCGTGCCGTGGCGTTTGCCATGGACGATATTCTGCTGTTTGGCCTCATGGCAAACTCCAAAAATCCCGATTCGCTCGAAGTCGTGGGTGATGCGCTGCAAGTCGAACCCTACGGCTGCATGCTTCGCAAAGATGATCCTGAATTCAAGGAATTGGTCGATGGCACCATAACCCGTCTCATGAAGTCGGGCGAATTCGCAAGGCTATACACCAAGTGGTTTCAATCACCGATTCCTCCAAAAGGAATGAATCTGAACATGCCGATGAGCGAACAGCTCAAAGCCAATCTCGAGGCGCGCAGTGATAAACCAGCGCTGTAATGCTTGAGTGGGTGCGAGCGTCTTCTTTGAAGCGAAAGGACCAAGGTCCGGAATTGGCCGATTATTGCCTATGTTCAAGGCCGGCAATCGGCTGAGCGGTCATTAAGAGTATTTACAGAACGTGGCGCGATTCAGTTCATGGCGTTTGCCAGCTCAAGTTCGGACAGCAACGACTCGGGCAAAGCTTGCAATGCTTGCAATGGTTGCGAATGCGACTGCCCCCCATAGCGCGAACGTTGCTCCGTGCTCGCTCGATAACATGAAGCAATAAGCAACCAGCGCTGCACCAGTTGCCTGTCCAACCAACCTTGACGTAGCAACCATGCCGCTTGCACTGCCGGCACGTGTCGGTGGCGCGCTACCCATAAAACCTTTGAGGTTAGGTGCTTGGAAAAAACCAAACCCAATGCCTGACATGCCCATGCGCCAGCCTATATTCAAAGTCGACGGATCATCAGGCATAAGTACTAGAGCTACCAACCCAAGGGCCAGTATCGAAAGACCGACTCCACCTAGTGCGCCGGGAGAATAGTGATCACTCAAACGACCGGCAATTGGGGCCATTATCGCTACCATGACAGCCCATGGCGTCAATAAGAAACCCGCCTCTACTGGCGATTTGCCAAGCGTCACAAAGAAATAAAACGGCAAGGCTACGAACGCCAGCCCTTGTGCTGCGAAGGTACATACGGACGTCACGACAGAAAGCGCAAACATGGGTCGACGGAGCAAATCAATCGGCAGCATGGGCGCCTTATGACCTGCCTGCCGATGTATGAGCAGTGCGAAGAACAAGGCCGTGCCCGCCAATTCCATTGCAAGGGTAGTGAATTTTTCCTGGTGGGCTGCATCGCCGAACAACAAAATCAAAAAGCTGAACGCGACTATGTTGTAGAGGGCAGTCAGACCATCAAACTTGTGGGTCGCCCGGCGGGTATCAGGCAATACTTTGCGCCCCAGGAAAAGTGCGACCAGGCCGAGTGGAACGTTGATTGCGAATAACCACGACCAACTGGCGACTGACAAAATAAGGGATGACATGGTCGGTCCGATCGCAAAAGCGACTGCAACCACCAAGGCGTTGGTCCCATAACCACGTCCTAGCATACGCGTCGGGTAAATGGCTTTAAGCATGGCTGTATTCACACCCATAACGGCGCTAGCGCCAATTCCTTGTAACAGCCGAGCTATGACCAGTGAAGGCAATGACCACGCCAGCGCACAGGCAAGTGATGCCAATGTGAATAAGAACAGTCCGAAAATCAGAACCCGCCGGTAAGAGATGATTTCACCCAATGCAGCGAACGGGAGGAGCGTTGCGACCATCGCTAACTGATAGACGTTGATGATCCAAACCGATGATGCAGGTGTTGTGTGCAATTGAGTCGCTATTGCAGGTAAAGCGACATTGGCTATTGCGGTGTCGAGTGATGCCATGGCGACACCGATCGCCAACGAAAATATCGCGAGGCGACGGGCGTTTTCGGGCAACCCATCGGGCTGAGAAGTGGCGGTCTCTGCATCCATTGTTGTTTGTCTGGACATGCTGGCTCCTAGATGTTGAGGAGGTTTCTTCTATCAAGTTTGCTTCGTTGGTATTGCTCACTTGGTGGTGCTTAGGTGTGAAGCAATCTTCCGCCGCTTGTTTGATAGCGTCCAAGACCGATATGCAATCCTTTATATAGGTCCATCCTATGGATAAATGTCGTTTCGTGCTCACATGGTCGATGGTCGAAACGTGAAGCGGGGCGGATGAGTTCATGGCCGGAGCGCGCTCGGCCGTGGTGGTCGCTGCCTGTGCCGCGACGCCGAGGGTGACACGCCGACTGCGAGCCCTAGCCGTTTCAGCGTGTTCATTGAATGGCCTTCCTTAAGCCGGTTAACGGGGCGGCTTTTGCAGCCGCCCGATAGAGTCATCAGACTTGTGCCTGGCCGCCGTCGACGAACAACTCAATGCCGTTGACGAAACTGGCATCATCCGACGCCAGGAATAGAGCGGCGCTGGCAATTTCTTGCGCTTCACCCACACGACCCATGGGGATCTGCGAGGCCAGATAGTCCAGCAACCCCTGCTGCTGAGCGGCATCCGGGCCAGCCAGATCGACCAGGCCAGGGGTGCGCGTCGCACCGGGGCTGATGGTGTTGACCCGCACGTGGCGATCTTTCAGGTCGAGTATCCAGTTGCGAGCAAACGACCGTACGGCAGCCTTGGAGGCGGCGTAAACGCTGAACGCGGCGGTACCGGAGCTGCCAGCGGTTGAACCGGTGAGAATCACCGAAGCGTTTTTGGCAAGCAGCGGCAAGGCTTTTTGTACCGTGAACAGCACCCCTTTGACGTTGCGGTCGAAGGTGTCGTCGTAGTGCTGTTCGGTGATTTCTCCGAGCGCCAGCATCGAACCGCCACCGGCGTTGGCGAAGAGCACGTCGATACGACCGTGGGCAGCGCCGATCTGGCTGTAAAGCGCGTCGAGTTGGTCAAGCCGGGTGGAGTCGACCTGCACGCCGGTGGCGTTGCCGACTGCGGCTACCGCGGCGTCCAATTCAACCTGGCGGCGACCGGTGATGTACACGTGGGCACCTTCTTCAGCGAAGCGTTTCGCAGTAGCCAGGCCGATACCGGTGGTGCCGCCGGTAACCAGTGCAATTTTGCCTTTGAGTTTGTCAGTCATGGTGTTTCTCCCGTTTTTCGGTTGAGTAAGTTGCGGTGTGGGAGAAGCATATCGACGGCGGTTTCATTTCAAAATAGAATTGTCTGAAACCTATCGTTGCAGAAATGAAATGAGCAAACTTCCGGATTTTGAAGGGTTGGCCATGTTTGCCAAAGTGGCCGAAGAGGGTTCGTTCGCCGCCGCAGCGCGTGTCATGAGTGTTTCGGTGCCCACCGTATCGCGGTCCGTGGCCCGGCTGGAGGAGCGATTGGGCGGGCGATTGTTCAATCGCACCTCACGGCAGCTGGCGCTTACCGAGTTTGGTGCGAGCATGGCGGCGAAAGCAGGGGAGATCTATCGGCAGGCCGAAGAGGTCGAGAGCGAGGCCCAGGAATTAGCGATTCAACCCCGTGGCCAGGTTCGACTGGCCATACCCATGTCGTTCGGTTTGCGCTGGGTCGCGCCCCTGATGCCAGAATTGATGCGACGGTACCCTGAACTGTCTATCGATCTGCACCTTTCAGATGCGTCCGTTGACCTTATCGCCGACGGCTTTGATGCGGCGCTGCGCATTGCGGTTTTGCCCGACTCGTCTCTGGTGGCTCGCCGACTGTGTGCAGTCACACAATACCTGGTCGCGTCTCCGGGCTATCTGGAAGCGCACGGTTGGCCCAAGCATCCGCGTGAGTTGGCCGCCCGGTCATGCCTCAGTTATGCATATCGGGCTCGCAGCCAGGTGTGGCGCTTTACCCATGAGAATGGGGTCGAGGAAGATGTGGTACCCAGCGGCCAACTGAGAGTAACCAATTCGGACGCTTTGCTGCCCGCCTTGCTTGAAGGGTTGGCTATCGCCGAACTCCCTGAATTCATCGCGAGTGAATACCTTGCCGATGGTCGATTGGTCGTGCTTTTGCCTGAGTGGAGCATGGCGCGGGGTGGGCTTTACTTCGTTACACCATCGGCACGCACCAGGTCGGTAAAGATCAAGGCGCTGTCGGATTTCTTTGCCGAGCACCTATCGGAACCAGAGTGGCGCTGGTCGTGAAAGGGTGGAGGTCAGGCCTGTGCTGAGGCACGGATCGGTTCCTGAATTGGTCCTGCTTGATACAAAGATCGACCGCTTCTGGCCGTTCTCTGCCGATCATGGTTGTAGCGCGTGCTGGTCAAATCCGATGAAATCGTCGGTCAGAACCAATGCAAGTGACTGGTCAGGTCGGATGCAAACGGATAGTCAAATGGAGCGCAATTTCGCAGTGAAAAAAGCCGCGTTCGTACGCGGCTTTTTTACGCCCATGAGCCGTTCCTATGGCGTTACCGTGCGCTCACGATCTGCCTCTCGATCCAGCACCTTCGCCACATCATCGATCACCGCTTTGCTCATCGCTGTCAGGTAATGGGCGGCCCAGGCGTGGCGGTCGGTGTCTTTGGCGTAGGCGGCGTCGACGGCGAGCTCCTTGACCAGGAAAAGCAGATTGGAGGCCTGGGCTAACGCGTCGGCGAGGGGCACGCCGCGGCTGACATGAAACAGCGCCTGGTTTGAGCAGTAGATGAAAGGGGTGAAGCCGATGGTTTTGAGTTCTGAGGGATCGATTGGATTGGTTTTAGCCATGGTGAAGCTCCTAATTTGAAGGGCTGCCACATTCGTTTCCAAGCGAATGGGTGGCAGCTGTGCGCAGGTTGGAAAACCGGGAAATTAGGAAACCGGCACGCCCGAAGGCGTCCCGCGCACAGCCGCCATGACTCAAGATCGTGACGGGCAAACTGTAGCGTTCAATTTCGACGGGTTTCCAAGCCCGATCGCTGAATGGGTCAGCGACGTCCGGAGACTATCCCGTCAAAGAAAAGCGCAACAAGGCACCAAAGTGCCCAAACGCAAGATTCGGAGTTTGCCTACAAGGTCCTACGGCGTCATCCGGTAATGCGATTTCGTAATTAAACGAAACCAAACAAAAAGCGCACTGGCGCAAGAGGGGGCAGCGGCAAGGTGTCCGCTGTCCTGGGACTGAGGACACCTTGAGCATCCGGGTCGGGTCGCTGTCAAGGGCAACAAAAAGCCCCAACTCTTACAAGTCGGGGCTTTTGCGTTTCAGGCGCTGAGGCTTACAGCGTCGGGTAGTCGATGTAGCCGACCGGGCCTTTGCCGTAGAAGGTTTCCGGATGAGCCTCGTTCAGCGGCGCATCGGCCTTCAGGCGTGCTGGCAGGTCCGGGTTGGCAATGAACGGTACGCCGAAAGCGACGGCATCAGCCTTGCCGGCGGCCAGCCAGGCGTTGGCGCTGTCCTTGGTGAAGCGTTCGTTGATGATGTACGGGCCGCCGAAGGCTTCCTTGATTTGTGGGCCCAAGCTGTCGGCACCTTCTTTCTCGCGCGAGCAGATAAAGGCGATGCCGCGCTTGCCCAGTTCACGGGCCACGTAGGTGAAGGTCTCGGCCAGGTTGTCGTCGCCCATGTCATGGGAATCGGCACGTGGCGACAGGTGCACACCCACACGGCCTGCGCCCCAGACTTCGATGGCGGCGTCGGTCACTTCCAGCAACAGGCGCGCACGGTTTTCCAGGGAGCCGCCGTAGATGTCGGTGCGCTGGTTGGTGCTGCTTTGCAGGAACTGGTCGAGCAGGTAGCCGTTGGCGCCGTGGATTTCCACGCCGTCGAAACCGGCGGCCTTGGCGTTCTCGGCACCGACGCGGTAGGCGTCGACGATGTCGGCGATTTCAGCGGTTTCCAGGGCGCGCGGGGTCGGGTAGTCGGACAACGGGCGAACCAGGCTGACGTGGCCCTTAGGCTGGATGGCGCTCGGTGCGACCGGCTTTTCGCCGTTCAGGTACGACTCATGGGAGACCCGGCCGACGTGCCACAGTTGCAGGAAGATCTTGCCGCCCGCGCCGTGGATGGCCTTGGTGACGTTGGTCCAGCCGCGTACCTGATCGTTGGACCAGATGCCCGGGGTGTCCGGGTAGCCGACGCCCATCGGCGTGACCGAGGTGGCCTCGCTGAGGATCAGGCCGGCGGAGGCGCGTTGTACGTAGTACTCGGCCATCAGCGCGTTCGGCACACGGCCTTCGTCGGCGCGGCAGCGGGTCAACGGGGCCATGATGATGCGGTTGGACAGCTCGAGGTCGCCCAGTTTGATCGGATCGAAAATAGTCGTCATTCGTTAAAACCCTCGTGAGGTAATGGTCAATCAGTTAGTCGCAGGAGCCAGTTCGGGATTGCCGCTCTGGCGGAAAGTGATCAGGGTTGCCAGCAGGGCGAGCACCGCCAGTGCCGCGGCGGCGAGTGGCACGCTGGTCAGGCCGAAACCATGGGCAATCACGCTGCCGCCCACCCAGGCGCCGAGTGCGTTGCCGACGTTGAATGCGCCGATGTTCAGGGTCGACACCAGGTTCGGCGCTGCCTGGCCATAGGTCACCACGTTGACTTGCAGGGCCGGCACGGCGGCGAAACAGGCGGTGGCCCAGAGGAACAGGGTGATTTCGGTGGGGATCAGCGCCACGCTGGTCCAGGTCAGCACGGTGGAGACCACGGCCATGGCGATGAAGACGCCGATCAGCGTCGCGGCCAGGCCTTTGTCCGCCAGCTTGCCGCCGATGATGTTGCCGACGGTCAGGCCCAGGCCGATGAGCATCAGGCTCCAGGTCACACCACGGGGCGAGACGCCGGTGACTTCGCCCAGCAACGGTGCGACGTAGGTAAACAAGGTGAACACCGAGGCGGCGAACAGCACGGTCATGCTCAGGGACAACCAGATGCCGGCACCTTTGAGGGCGCGCAGTTCGGCGCGCATGTCGAGTTTTTCTTCATCGCGCTTGGCCGGCAGGAAACGGATCAGGCCGATCAGCGCGATCACACCGATCACTGTCACTGCCCAGAAGGTCGAGCGCCAGCCGGCTTCCTGGCCGAGCGCGGTGCCCAGTGGCACGCCGAGGACGTTGGCCAGGGTCAGGCCGGTGAACATCAAGGCCACGGCCGATGCACGTTTGTTCGCCGGCACCAGGCCCGCCGCGACCACCGAGCCAATCCCGAAGAAGGCACCGTGGCAAAGGGCTGTCACCACACGGGCGAGCATCAGCACGTTGTAGTCACTGGCCACCGCACACAGCAGGTTGCCGATAATGAAGATGCCCATCAACGCCACCAGCGCAGCTTTGCGCGGCAGTTTCGCAGTGGCCAGCGCCATGAACGGCGCACCGATGGCCACGCCCAGGGCGTAACCGGTCACCAGCCAGCCGGCGCCAGGAATCGATACACCAAGGTCG
Organism: Pseudomonas moorei; assembly: GCF_008801475.1. GTDB lineage: Bacteria > Pseudomonadota > Gammaproteobacteria > Pseudomonadales > Pseudomonadaceae > Aquipseudomonas > Aquipseudomonas moorei. Next base: position 115,333 of record NZ_VZPP01000009.1, read on the forward strand.
GCCGCCACGTTAGGCAGCAAGCCCATGATGACGAACTCCGTGGTGCCGATGGCGAAGGCGCTCAAGGCCAGGATGAGTAGCGAGAGGGGCATTGGTTTAATTCCTTTTCGGCTGGCTGACGTTAAGGGTCAGAGCTCTTTGCTGAAGGTTTTGAGGAACTCCTGGATGGTTTCCTCGTTGCGCTTGAAAAAATGCCACTGGCCGACTTTGCGGCTGCTGATCAGGCCGGCGCGTTGCAGCGTCGCCAGGTGCGCGGACACCGTGGACTGCGACAAGCCGCAACGTTGATCGATCTGCCCGGCGCAAACGCCGTGCTCATTGCTGTGGGACTGGTCTGGAAATTCGACGTCCGGGTCTTTGAGCCAGTGCAGGATTTCTCGCCGTACCGGGTGCGCCAGGGCTTTTATTATTTCGTCGAGATTGAGGGTCATGGGTGTGGGCTCGTGATGATTAAAACGCTATATCGCGATGGGGCGAACTTTAAATCGGTATTTCGCGATATACAAATATGATTTGGCTCTGACCAGCTCACATTTCGGTATATCGAGTTATAACGATACGTTGATGTGTAGATACAAGGGGCAGTGCTAAGCTGCGCCCATGAACTATCTCGCACATCTTCACCTCGGTGGCCAGCGTCCCGGTCAACTGCTCGGCAGTCTGTATGGCGATTTCGTCAAGGGACGGCTGCAAGGGCAGTTCGATCCGGAGATCGAAGCGGCCATCCAGCTGCATCGCAGCATCGACGTGTTCACCGATCGTCACCCGTTGGTGGACGCTTCGTTGTCGCGCTTTTCCCTGACACGCAGGCGCTATGCCGGCATCGTTCTCGACGTTTTTTTCGACCACTGCCTGGCGCGGGACTGGGCGCAGTACGCCGATCAGCCGTTGGCGCATTTCACTTCGGACGTGTACCGGGTGTTGTCCAGTGAACGGCAGTTGCCCGAACGGCTGGCGAAAATCGCACCGCACATGGTGGCCAATGACTGGTTGGGGTCTTACCGGGAGTTTGAGGTGCTGGAGCAGGTGCTGCGCGGGATTGCCCGGCGCTTGACCCGGCCCGAGGAACTGGCCGCCGCGATGCAGGAATTGCGGGTGTTGTACGAGCCGTTGAGCGAGGACTTTCGGTTGTTCTATCCGCTGCTTCAGGATTTTGCGCAGAGCCATCCAACGACATAGATCACTGTGGGAGCTGGCTTGCCAGCGATAAGTCCGGATCATCCAACATCTACATTGGCTGACCCACCGCTATCGCTGGCAAGCCAGCTCCCACAGGGGGGGGATGTGTTCAGGCTGCGATGGCAGGGCGCAATGGGACTTGCTGTTTTTCCGGGATCGCCCCAAACAACACCTTCTGCACCGCCTGCTGCGCCTCGAACGCCAGTGCGGCGCGTTCGCGACCTTCGCAAGCGATCGGCTTGAGCAAATGAATTTCCACCTGGCCCCGGTCATTGGCAAACAGGCGCATCAGGTGCGAGAGCAAATCATCGTCGCCAATGAACGGGGCCAGCAGGCAAGGCTCGCCGTCGCGCACATAACGAATCGCTACCGGTTGCAGCGCGACTTCAGAATCGATGGCCGCCGACAACAAACGGCCATGAAAGGTACGCAGCGAACGGCCATCGGTGGTGGTGCCTTCCGGGAACATCAGCAGCGGGTGCGCCTGCTCCAGGTGGCGAGTCATTTGTTTGCGGATCAACTGGCTGTCGCCCGAACCGCGACGGATAAACAGGCTGCCGGCCTTGGCCGCGAGCCAGCCCGCCACCGGCCAGGTGCGCACTTCGGCCTTGGACAGGAACGACATCGGCGTGAGCATCCCCAGCAACGGAATGTCAGTCCAGGACACATGGTTGCTGACCCAGAGCATCGAGGTCTTCGGCAGTTCACCCTTGATCGTCACGTCGAAGGGCAGGGCGTTGCTCAGGCGCGCCATGAAAAAGCGCGACCAGCGTTGGCGACGCTCCATCGAATGGGCCATGCCCAGGCGTTCGAATACGCCGAACACGGTGGCCATGCCCAGGCCAAGCGCGACCACCAGCAGCACCCGCGCGATTCGCGCGTACACGCGCAACCGACGCATCACACAGCCGCCTTGAAGTGTTTGGCGTAACGCGGGCAAAGCTCGTCGCGCTTGAGCAGGATGAACACGTCGGCGACCTGGAAGTCTTCGTCCCAGCACGGCTCGCCGCAGATTTTCGCGCCCAGACGCATGTAGGCCTTGAGCAGCGGCGGCATTTCGGCGATCACGTTCGATGGAATATCCAGGGTCGGCAGCGGCTTCTTTGGCTCGGCCCGCAGGTGTTCGGTGCACAGGTAGCGCTCGCGCAGGCGCTGCATGATCGCGTGGGCCTGGACCCCGCCGTCCTGCATCGGAATGCTCGCGCAACCCATCAAGTAGCTGTAGCCACCCTGGTTCAGCACTTCGGCCAGCTCGCCCCAGAGCACGGCGATGGTGCCGCCGTTGCGGTAGGCCGGGTCGACGCAGGTACGGCCGATTTCCAGGATCGGGCCTTGCAGATGGATCAGGCCGTGCAGGCTGAATTCTTCTTCGCTGTAAAACCTGCCCAGGCTGCTGGCGGCGGTGTGATCGAGCAATCGAGTGGTGGCCACCAGGCGCCCGGTGTTGAGGTCGCGCACGCCGATGTGGGCGCAGTGAACATCGTAGTCGTCCATGTCCAGACCCCGTTCCGCGCCCTTGAGTTTGGCGTTGAATTCGCCGCTGAACACGTTGAAGCGCAAGGCTTGGGCTTCCTGCAAGGCCTCGGCGCCCACCAGGCGTTCGGCTTGCAGGCGGCGTTCGTTGCCGGTGTCGCTGATGCGGGCGATCTGAGTCATGGCGAATCTCCGTGCGGGCTGTTCACTCGTCTTTGGGTGCAGCCGATCGACTTTCTTTATGCAGCCGTGTTGTGCAAAGTCAGGCTATGTAGCGCCGGTGTCATCGCCGTTAAGCTTTGGTGATGCTTATATGACAGCCCACAAGGAGCCTCTTATGCCCTGGCAAAACCTGTTGATTCGCCGTGAACGCCTGCCCGCCAATCCGGACCTGGGTGAGGGCTACGCGACCTTGTTGCACCACTTGGGCACGGTCATGCCCTTTGATTTGGCGGTGGCGGGGGGGCGGATGATGGCGACGCCGGGGCTGGCATTTCTGGTGGGGTATCAAGCGGCCTTGCGCATGTTGTGGCCGAGCGCGCCGCCGAGCCTCGGTGCGTTGTGCGCCACTGAGCAACGCAGCCTGCGGGTGGCGGACATGCAGACCCGTCTGCACGACTTGCGCTTGAGCGGGCGCAAGGATTTTGTCACCGCTGGCGATGCCGCCGACTGGCTGTTGATCGCTGCGCGCAGCGAGGCGCCGGGCGACGATCCGTGCCTGAGCCTGGGGGTGGTCTATCCCGATGAGCCGGGCGTGCGCGTGGAAAAGCTGGCTCCGATCCCGTTGATGCCGGACATCAGCCATGGTCGGGTGTTTCTGGACAACGCTTTGTGCGAATTGCTGGCCGGGGACGGTTGGGATGCTTACGTCAAACCGTTCCGTACCCTGGAAGACATTTATGTGTTGAGCGCCATGACGGCGTGGCTGTATGGCGTCGGCCAGGACAGCGATTGGCCGCAAGCCCTTCAACTACGCCTGCTGGCGCTGCTGGCCGGGTGCGCGGAAGTCAGCCGCCAGGCACCGAACAACCCGTGCGGGCATGTATTGCTCGGTGGGCTGTTTGCGCAGTTCGAAGGGCTCAAGGGCGAAATCAATCAAGCGCTGGCCGAAGGGCCGCAGCAGTGGGCGGCGATGTGGCAGCGTGATCAAGCGGTGATGGATCTGGCGGCGGGGGCACGGGGCAAGCGATTGGCCAAGGCGTTGGCGGCGATTTGACTGACCCCTTCGCGAGCAGGCTCGCTCCCACTTTTTGAAGCGCATTGCCCTATGGGAGCGAGCTGGCTCGCGATAGCCATCTTTCCGGCAATACAATTTTCAAAACTGTCATCAACCTCAACTAGGCTCAGAAGGTTAATCCCCACGAGCACCCGCCATGCCCAAAGGCCTGTCGTTGTTTGTTGTGCTGCTGTTCAGTCTCGCGGCCCACGCTGAAAACTGGCCTGGCGAGCAATGGTCACCGGGCCCGAGCATCACCGGGCCGGCACTTCGGGCGTTTGAGGGGTACGCCTTCCCACCGCGCAACGACACCACTCGCCGAGGCATCCGCACCGATGCCTTGCTGGTGATCCGCGACGGTCAGTTGATCTTCGAGCGCTACGCTGGCCCGACCACCGCCACAACGCCACACCTGACCTGGTCCATCAGCAAGAGCCTGCTGGCCACGGTGCTGGGCGTGGCCTACGGCGAAGGCCGGTTCAATCTGCAGGACCCGGTGGCGAAGTTCTATCCGCCACTGAAAAAATACCCAGGCATGACCATGGCCGACCTGCTGCACTGGGCCTCGGGCCTGGACTGGCAGGAAGACTACGAATACGCACCATTGAAATCCTCGGTGGTGGCGATGCTCTACACCCGGGGGCACCGCGACATGGCGGCGTTTACTGTCGATCAGGACGCGTACGCCGCACCGGGTCAGGTGTTTCGTTACTCCAGCGGTGATAGCGGTCTGTTATCCGCTGCATTGAAGGGCATCGTCGGCCCGGCCCGCTATGCGGACTACCCGTGGACCGCGCTGTTTGAACCCCTGGGCATTCACCATGCCACCTGGGAAACCGACGCCACGGGTATCTTCGTCGCCTCGTCTTACGCCTACCTCACCGCGCGGGATCTGGCGCGGATCGGTCTGTTGATGGCCCGTGACGGCCGCTGGGGCGAGCGCCAATTGCTGCCCAAGGATTGGGTCACTTTCAACCTGGAACCCTTTGCCCGTTATCACGCCAACCAGGATGACGCCGTGCCCGGCGGCCACTGGTGGCTCAACCGCGCCGTGGAGGGCGCGCCCCGGCCCTGGCCCGACGCACCCGCGGACACCTTTGCCGCGCTCGGACACTGGGGGCAGGCGCTGTATGTGATCCCCAGCGAAAACCTGGTGATCGTGCGCTACGGCGATGACCGCGACGACAGTTACCAACACAACCAGTTACTCAAGCTCGCGCTCAAGGCCTTTGGCGGGAAGGTGCAGCCATGAACCGCCGCAGCTTTGTGCGTCGCCGACCGTTCAGCACCCTGCTGTTGATTCTGCTGATCGTCCTGTGCGGCTGGATCTGGCGTGAGCGGGTGGCACTGGAGGCGTTCCCGGACATCATCAGCGCCTACACCGCCAAGGAATATTGCTCGTGCCGCTACGTGATGAACAATGGCGCCGAGTACTGCCGTGGCTACGTGAAACAGTGGGTGCCCATCAGCGGCTTTACCGATGACGCCGCCAGCAAAAGCGTCACCGTCAGCGGTTTGGGGCGCAGCAACAGCGCCGTGTGGATCGGCGAGCGCCAGGGTTGCCGCTTGAACCCCTGACCGACAGGTTCCATCTGGTGGAACCACATTCGATTGTCCTCGCGCGCGACTCGCGGTTATCTGGCGGTGAGCGCGACCTGCCTTGATGTGTCGCGAAATCACAGCGAACAAAAAGAACGGGAATACACCCGGCCCGAGGACAATCGTCATGACCCGACATCAGCACATTCTTGCCTGGCTCAGCGACGTGGCCAGCGATCTGCACGCCACCCGCCAGGACATCCACGCCCACCCGGAACTCGGCTTCGAGGAAAACCGCACGTCGGCGCTGGTGGCCCGATCTCTGAAGGAGTGGGGGTACGAGGTGCACACCGGGATCGGCAAGACCGGCGTGGTCGGCGTCCTGCGCAACGGCAGCAGCCCGCGCAAACTCGGCATTCGGGCGGACATGGATGCGCTGCCGATCATCGAGAACACCGGTGCGACTTATTCCAGCCAGCATCAGGGCTGCATGCACGCCTGCGGGCATGACGGTCACACCACGATGTTGCTGGGCGCGGCGCGATACCTGGCGGCAACCCGTCAGTTCGACGGCACCCTGACCCTGATCTTCCAGCCCGCCGAAGAAGGTCAGGGCGGCGCCGAAGCCATGCTCGCCGATGGCTTGCTCGAGCGTTTTCCCTGCGACGCGCTGTTCGGCATGCACAACATGCCGGGCTTGCCGGCCGGACACCTGGGCTTTCGCGAAGGGCCGATGATGGCCTCGCAAGATTTACTGACAGTGACGATCGAAGGCGTCGGCGGCCACGGCTCGATGCCGCATCTGGCGGTCGATCCGCTGGTGGCGGCGGCCAGCGTAGTCATGGCGTTGCAGACCGTGGTGGCACGCAACATCGATGCGCAACAGGCGGCAGTGGTCACGGTCGGGGCATTGCAGGCCGGGGAGGCGGCCAACGTCATTCCGCAGCAAGCGATCCTGCGCCTGAGCCTGCGCGCGCTGAACGCCCAGGTGCGCGAGCAAACCCTGGAGCGGGTGCAAGCGATCATTGAATCCCAGGCCAGGAGTTTCGGTTGCAGTTCGAAGGTCGAGCACCGCCCGGCGTACCCGGTACTGGTCAATCATGCCGCCGAAACCGAGTTCGCCCGGCAAGTGGGCGTCGAGCTGGTCGGCGCCGATGCGGTGGACGGCAACACGCCCAAGCTCATGGGCAGTGAAGACTTTGCCTGGATGCTGCAACGCTGCCCCGGCGCCTACCTGTTCATCGGCAACGGCGTATCGCGGCCGATGGTGCACAACCCGGCCTATGACTTTAACGACGACATCCTGCTGACCGGCGGGGCGTATTGGGGCGCGCTGACCGAGCGCTGGCTCAAGTCGGCCTGATTTCCTCTCTTTCTACTGCCGCTGGACCGGGCGCGCGCCGTCGTGCCCGCCATCACCCACAGGTTTTTGGAGAGTTCCCCATGCAGACTTCGAGCGCAGGTGTTTCGCGGACCCGGCAGGTGATCGCCGCCGTGATCGGCAATGCCCTGGAATGGTATGACTTCATCGTTTACGGCTTTCTGGCGAGCATCATCGCCCGGCAGTTTTTCCCGTCCGAGGACGAGTACGCGTCGTTGCTGATGGCCCTGGCGACCTTTGGCGTCGGCTTTTTCATGCGCCCGGTGGGCGGCATTTTGTTGGGCATGTATTCGGATCGCAAAGGGCGAAAAGCAGCGATGCAGATGATCATCCGCCTGATGACGGTCTCCATCGCGCTGATCGCTTTCGCGCCCGATTACGCCGCCATCGGCATGGGCGCACCGTTGTTGATCGTGATCGCGCGGATGCTCCAGGGCTTCGCCACCGGCGGTGAATATGCCAGCGCCACCGCGTTCCTGGTGGAAAGCGCACCGGCACATCGCAAGGGCTTGTATGGCTCGTGGCAGTTGGTCGGGCAATGCCTGGCGGTGTTTGCTGGCGCGGGCATGGTGGCCTTGTTCACCCATCTGTTGAGCCCTGAAGCACTGGACAGCTGGGGCTGGCGGATTCCGTTCATGATCGGCCTGTTGATCGGCCCGGTGGGCCTGTGGATTCGCAAGCACATGGAGGAGCCAGAAGAATTTCTCCAGGCGCGCAAGCAGGCCAAAGGCGAGAGCCCGGGGCTGCTGCACGTGATCCGCGAACACCGTCGCGCCATTCTGGTGTCCATGGGCCTGGCGTGCGGCGCAACGGTGTCGTTCTACGTGGTGCTGGTGAACATGCCGACCTTTGCCCACAAAAACCTCGGTCTGCCGCTGGATCAGGTGTTGCTGGTGCAGATGATTGCAGTCGCCGTGATGACCGTGGTGATTCCGCTGTCCGGCGCATTGTCGGATCGACTTGGCCGCCGCCCGGTGCTGATGGCCTTCACCCTAGCGTTTTTTCTGATGGTGTATCCGCTGTATGTATGGGTGGCGGCGGCGCCGTCGGTGGAGCGGCTGCTGGTGATGCAGCTGTTGCTGTGCAGCGCGATCGGCGGATTTTTCGGCCCGGCACCGACGGCACTGGCCGAGCAGTTTCCAATCGAAGTGCGTTCCACCGGCGTGTCGGTGGCGTACAACGTCGCGGTCATGGTCTTCGGTGGTTTCGCGCCACTGATCGTCACCTGGCTGAGCAAGGTTCTGGCCACGCCGGTGGCGCCGTCCTTCTACGTATTGTTCGCTTGCCTGCTGACGCTGCTGGGTACTTACTGCATGCAGGAGGCGTCGCGTGCAAAGCGATCCGTCGCACTTAACCTTGAGGTGAAATCTTGAGCATCCATCCGATTGTTGAAATGGACGCCGATTTGTTGTCCCGCGCCATTCACGGGCGACAGGTGTCCTGCCGTGAAGTGATGCAGGCGTATCTGGCGCAGATCGAGCGCTTCAATCCGCAGGTCAATGCGCTGGTGTCGCTGCGCCCGGCCGAAGAGTTGCTGGCCGAGGCCGACACCTGCGATCGGCAACTGGAGCAGGGGCAATCCCGCGGCTGGATGCACGGCATGCCGCAAGCGATCAAGGACCTGGCGGCCACCGCCGGGTTACGCACCACCATGGGCTCGCCGCTGTTCGCCGAGCAAATCCCGCATCACGACGCCATCAGCGTGGCGCGGGTTCGCGACAGTGGCGCCATCATTATCGGCAAGACCAACGTGCCGGAGTTCGGCCTTGGTTCGCAGACATACAACACGGTGTTCGGCACCACCACCAACGCTTACGACCCGAGCCGGGTGGCCGGTGGCAGCAGCGGCGGGGCGGCGGTGGCACTGGCGTTGCGCATGCTGCCGGTGGCCGATGGCAGCGACATGATGGGCTCGCTGCGCAACCCGGCGGCGTTCAACAACGTATTCGGTTTTCGCCCGTCCCAGGGGCGCGTGCCCCACGGTCCGCAGCCGGAGGTGTTTGTCCAGCAACTGGCCACCGAAGGGCCGATGGGCCGTACCGTCACCGATGTCGCCCGATTGCTCGGCACCCAGGCCGGGTACGACCCGCGCGTGCCGTTGTCGCTGACGCAGGACCCGGAGATTTTCCATCAGTCCCTGGCGCAGGATTTCAGCGAGGTTCGTGTGGGATGGCTGGGTGACTACAACGGCTACTTGCCGATGGACCCCGGCGTGATGAGCCTGTGCGAATCGGCGCTGCAGGATTTCGCGGCGCTGGGTTGCAAGGTCGAAGCCTGCCAGCCGGATTTTTCCATGGAGCGCCTGTGGCAGACCTGGCTGGTACATCGGCACTGGCTGGTGCAGGGCAGTCTCGGCGCGCTGTATGCCGACCCGAAGAAACGCGAGCAACTCAAGCCTGAAGCGCAATGGGAAATCGAGGGTGGGCTGCGTTTGACGGCGGCGGATGTGTATCAGGCATCGGTCGGCCGCAGTGACTGGTACCGCGCCTTGAACGAATTGTTCGAGCGTTACGATTTTCTGTTGCTGCCCACCGCCCAAGTGTTCCCTTTTGATGCACACACCCACTGGCCCCGGGTCGTTGGCGGGCAGAGCATGGACACCTATCACCGCTGGATGGAAGTGGTCATCGGCCCGACCCTAGCCGGCTTGCCGAGCATGAACGTACCGGTGGGCTTCAACCCGGCAGGCTTGCCCATGGGCCTGCAAATCATTGGCCCGGCCCAGGCCGACCGCGCGGTGCTGCAACTGGCTTATGCCCATGAGCAGTTGACCCAGTGGGTCAAGCGACGCCCGCCCGGTTGTCTGTCAAACGCCTGAGCGCGCCGGACGGGCGCGCATCTTGCTGTACTTTGTAACAAGAGCACACGATCATCCATTCCGGGCAAAGGGAGGTCGAACACATGGACAGCAAGACAGAAACCGGCAGCGTGCGTTCCGTCGAGCGCGCCCTGGCCATCGTCGAGTTGCTGGGCGAGCATCAGGCGCTGGGTCTGGAGGAGTTGCACTACCTTACCCGCCTGCCCAAGGCCACGGTCTCGCGCATGTTGCTGACGCTGCAGGAGCAAGGCTGGGTCTATCGCGGGCTGAGCGACCGGCGTTATCGCCTGTGCGCCAAGCGCCTGTTTGGCGACAGTCAGCAGCGCTTCAAGCGGCGCCTGGTGGAAAACGCCGCGCCACTGTTGCTGGAGTTGAGTGAACGTACCGGGCTGGTGGCGGACCTGTCGTGTTTCGACGGCGAACGTGTGGAAGTCATGGAAAGTGCGGTTCCCACGGTGCTGCGCAAGCGCTATCCGAACAACTGCCAGATCGTCGGCCAGCATGCCAGCCTGTTTCATTCGGCCATGGGCCGGGCTTGCCTCGCCGAGTTGCACAGCGCTGAAGTGGAGCGTCTGGCCGATCGTGAGCGGCTGACCGATGAAAACCTGTTCAGCGCCACGCAGCAGGCCTTGCATCAAGGCTTCGGCCAGCGCACCGAAGGTTATTGGGAATACCCGGTACGCCTGCCGTTCCTGATTCGCGCGGTGGCCTTGCCGATCCATAGCGACGGCCGCTTGGTCGGCAGCATGGCGTTGCACTGGCCGATGGATCAGGCGCCGGTGGAGCGGGTGCTGAGCCTGCACCTCAACAGCCTGGCGGCGACCATCGGCGATGTGCAGCAGGCGATGGCCTGAGTGGAACCTTTGGCGGTTTAACGACTCAAGGCAACACAAAGTTTGCAACCTGTGTCAGGCCGGTTAAGGTTCAGCACAGGTTTATTTGCCTCACGAGTCACTATGTTCAAGCGCTCCATCATCAAAACGCTCACCGTCCTGCTATTGGCCGGCGCTTCGCTGTCGGCCCGGGCCAATTGGTACCTGGACGGCGAATCGTCGCGACTGTCGTTTGTCAGCACCAAAAACGCCAATGTTTCCGAAGTGCAGCGCTTTCTGGTGTTGCACGGCAAGGTCGATCCCGAAGGGGTGGCGGAGGTGGAGGTCGAGCTTGAATCGATCAACAGCGGTATTCCGTTGCGCGACGAGCGCATGCGCAAGGAACTGTTCGAAATCGACAGGTTTCCCGAAGCGCTGATCACCACCCGGATCGATCTGCGTCCGATCAACGATCTGGCCCCCGGTGCGCAACTCGAGCTGCGCTTGCCGCTGACCGTCAATCTGCATGGCAAGCAACACACCTACACCACCGAGCTGCTGGCGACCCGTCTCGATGACCGGCGCTTTCAGGTGGTGACGCTCGAACCGGTGGTGATCAATGCCGAGGACTTCGACCTGGCACCCGGCCTGGAAGCGTTGCGCAAGCTCGCCGGGCTGTCGGCGATCAGCCTGTCGGTGCCCGTGGGTGCCGTGCTGATTTTCGCGGCGCGCTGACATGGCCGGCCCCGTCTTTCCCTGGCGTGAAGGCAACCACTTCGAACTGTTGATTGATGGCCCGCAGTTTTTCCCGCGCATGTTGGTGGCGATTGCCCGTGCCGAAGAGCAAGTCGAACTGGAGTTGTACCTGGTGGAGGCGGGTGCCTGCGCCGAGGCCATGGTTCAGGCGCTGGTCCAGGCTGCCGAGCGCGGCGTGCGGGTGCGTTGCCTGTTCGATGATTACGGCAGCCTGGCGTTCACCTTGCACCTGCGTCAGCGGCTGATGGCCGCCGGGGTCGAGCTGCGGTTCTACAATCGCCTGAGCTGGCGGCGCTGGGTCGGTAACTTCTACCGCGATCACCGCAAGCTGTTGCTGGTGGACCAGAGCCTGGCGGTGGTCGGCGGCACCGGTGTCACCGATGAGTTCTGGACACCGGGCAAGGACGTCAGCGACTGGCACGAGGTGATGGTGGAAATCACCGGGCCGCTGGTCCTGGACTGGCAGTTGCTGTTCGATCGGCAATGGATCGCCAACCGCCATCGCCGCGCCTGGAAACCCGCCTCGCATTTCGGCCTGCCGCGCCTGCCCCGTGTGCCACCCGTGGGCGAGGGCATGGGCCGGGTCGCCTATGCCGACGCCCGTCAGCATCGGGACATCCTGCATTCGCTGGTTCGTGCCTTGAACAGCGGACAAAAGCAAATCTGGCTCGCCACCCCCTACTTTCTACCGACCTGGAGGGTCCGGCGGTCATTGCGTCGGGCGGCCGGCCGCGGTGTCGATGTGCGACTGCTGCTGACCGGACCGCGCACCGATCACCCTTCCGTGCGCTATGCCGGGCATCGCTACTACCCGCGCCTGCTCAAGTCCGGGGTGAGGGTTTTCGAGTACCAGCCGTGCTTCCTGCATTTGAAAATGGTCCTGATCGATGACTGGGTGAGCATCGGCTCGTGCAATTTCGATCACTGGAATTTGCGTTTCAATCTGGAGGCCAACCTGGAAGCGCTCGACCCGGGATTGACCCGGGCGGTGACGGCGAGCTTCGAAAACGACTTCGCCCTGAGCCAGGAAGTCAGCCTGGAGTCATGGAAACGCCGACCGCTGTGGCGGCGGGTCAAGCAGAGGGTATGGGGATGGGTGGATCGGCTGGTGGTGAATCTGCTGGATCGGCGGGGATAGGCGCTACACCCTAAAACACTGTGGGAGCGAGCCTGCTCGCGATGGCGGCCCGACAGTCAACAGTGATGTTGAATGTTATGACCTCATCGCAAGCAAGCTCGCTCCCACAGGTACTTCATGCAGCTTTAAGAATTACAGCAGTTCAAAACTCTGCTGCGTCACGTCCTGGGAATCCAGGCCGATCTGCACGTTGAACTTGCCCGGTTCCGCCGCGTACTTGAGCTGGGTGTTGAAGAACTTCAGGTCGTCCTCGGTGATGGTGAAGTGCACGACTTTCTGTTCGCCGGCCTTGAGCATCACTTTCTGGAAGTTCTTCAGTTCCTTGATCGGGCGGATCATCGAACCGGCCACGTCCTGGATGTACAACTGCACCACGGTTTCGCCGTCACGCTTGCCGGTGTTCTTGACCGTGACGCTGGCGTCGAGCTTGCCGGTCTTGTTCAGCGTGGTCGACGACAGGGCCATGTCGCTCAGGCTGAAGTCGGTGTAGCTCAGGCCGTAGCCGAACGGGTACAGGGGACCCGTGGTGTCATCGAAGTACTGCGAGGTGTAGTTGCCCGGCTTGCCTGGCGTGAACGGCCGGCCAATGGTCAGGTGGTTGTAGTAGGTCGGGATCTGCCCCACCGAACGCGGGAAGGTGATCGGCAATTTGCCCGACGGGTTGTAGTCGCCGAACAGCACATCGGCAATGGCGTTGCCGCCTTCGGTGCCGCTGAACCAGGTTTCCAGAATTGCGTCAGCCTGTTCCTTCTCTTCAAGAATCGTCAGCGGACGGCCGTTCATCAACACCAGCACCAGCGGTTTGCCAGTGGCTTTCAAGGCACGGATCAGCTCGCGCTGGTTTTCCGGGATATTGATGTCGGTGCGGCTGGAGGATTCGTGGGACATGCCACGGGACTCACCCACGGCGGCCACCACCACGTCGGCATCCTTGGCGGCCTTGACCGCTTCGTCGATCAGCACATTGGCCGGGCGCGGGTCATTGACCACTTCCGGTGCATCGAAGTTGAGGAAGTTCAGGTAATCGAGGATTTTCTTGTCCTCGGTGATGTTGGCGCCACGGGCGTAGATCAGCGTTGCCTTGTCGGCGACGGCGGCGTTCATGCCGTCGAACAGGGTCACCGATTGCGCAGGTTTGCCGGCGGCGGCCCAGCTGCCCATCATGTCGATCGGCGCCTTGACCAGCGGACCGACCAGCGCGATTTTCGCGGTTTTCTTCAGCGGCAGGGTTTCGTTCTGGTTCTTCAACAACACCAGGCTACGGCGTGCCACATCGCGGGCTTCGGCGCGGTGCAGGCGGCTGTCGGCATAGGTGTCGGCCGGGTCGTCCTCGGCCTTGCCGATACGCAGGTACGGGTCCTTGAACAGGCCCATGTCGTACTTGGCGCCCAATACGGCACGCACGGCGTTGTCGATATCGCTTTGCTTGATCTCGCCAGACTTCAACAGCCCCGGCAGCTCTTTGCCATAGAGGGTGTCGTTCATGCTCATGTGGATGCCGGCCTTGATCGCCAGCTTCGCCGCTTCGCGACCGTCAGCGGCCACGCCGTGCTTGATCAGTTCGAAAATCGCGCCGTGGTCACTGACCGCCAGGCCCTTGAAGCCCCAGTCCTTGCGCAGCAGGTCGTTCATCAGCCAGGTGTTGGCGGTGGCCGGTACGCCGTTGATCGAGTTCAGCGCGACCATCACCCCGCCGGCGCCGGCATCGATCGCCGCGCGGTAGGGTGGCAGGTAGTCCTGGTACATCTTGACCGGACTCATGTCGACCACGTTGTAGTCGCGACCGCCCTCGACGGCGCCGTACAAGGCGAAGTGCTTGACGCTGGCCATGATGCTGTCGGCGGCGTTCGCGCCGGTGCCCTGGAACGCCTTGACCATCACGCCGGCAATTCGCGAAACCAGATAAGTGTCTTCGCCGAAACCTTCGGACGTACGACCCCAGCGCGGGTCGCGGGAGATGTCGACCATCGGGGCGAAGGTGATATCGAGGCTGTCAGCCGCGGCTTCCTTGGCGGCGATGCGCCCGGACAGGCCGATGGCGTCCATGTCCCAGCTCGAGGCCAGGGCCAGCGGGATCGGGAAAATGGTGCGGTGGCCGTGGATCACGTCATAGGCGAAGAACATCGGGATCTTCAGCCGGCTGCGCATCGCCGCGTCCTGCATCGGACGGTTTTCCGGGCGGGTGATCGAGTTGAACGTACCACCGATGTTGCCGGCTGCAATTTCCTTGCGGATCAGCTCCCGGGGCATTTCCGGGCCGATGCTGATCAGGCGCAACTGGCCGATCTTTTCATCGAGGGTCATTTGCTTCATCAGTTTGCTGATGAAGGCGTCCTTGTTCTCCAGAGGTGCGGGCGTCGTGGCGGCCAATACGTTATGACTGGCCAGGCTGACGAGCAGGCCCAGCAAACACAGCTTCTTCATGAATGTTTTTCTCAAGGGCCCAAACGGCGATGTACACGCCGGCCAGCCAAAATTTAGGGAGCGACTATTGTTGTTCGGGTGCAGACTCAAAACGGGCAGCCGCAAGACGACGATCGAATGCCGAAAGCGTTTTTGCGCAGGGCGTCTTTTTAGCCCATCGGCCCGTTGCAATCCAGAGGCGCGGGCGATTATGCCCCAAGAGCCGGCTCAGGAGGTTTCACGGTGGTTTATTTCATGAAGTGTACAAAGGGAGCATCATCCTGATGAATGTCAGTCCTACCTACCGTTCTCGCCTGCAGGTCGCCACCCTGCTGGTGCTGGCCACATTGCTGACCGCTTGCGGCATCAACAACATCCCGACCCTGGATGAACAGGCCAAGGCCGCCTGGGGTCAGGTGCAGAACCAGTATCAGCGCCGCGCCGACCTGATCCCCAATCTGGTGGAAACCGTCAAGGGCTACGCCAAGCATGAGGAAGCGACCCTGACCGCCGTGATCGAGGCCCGGGCCAAGGCCACGTCGATCCAGGTCGACGCCTCCACCCTGGACAACCCGGAAAAGCTCAAACAGTACCAACAGGCCCAGGATCAACTCAGTGGCGCCCTGAGCCGGTTGATGGTGGTGTCCGAGCGCTATCCGGACCTCAAGGCCAACCAGAACTTCCTGGCCCTGCAATCGCAACTCGAAGGCACCGAGAACCGCATCGCCGTCGCCCGGCGCGACTTCATTCTCGCGGTGCAGAAGTACAACACCGAAATCCGCACGTTCCCCGGTCGCCTGTGGCACAGCGTGCTGTACAGCAATCTGCCGATTCGCGAGACCTTCGAGGCCACGCCAGGTTCGGAGAAGGCGCCCGAGGTCAAGTTCTGAACACTGAAGGACCCGCCAGCATCACAAGGTGGGTGCGTCATCGCCCAAGAGGTTGCCCATGCGCATCTTGAAAATGGGCCTGGTGCTGTTGCTCTGGGCGTTGTCCCTGGCGGCCCAGGCGCAATTGAAGTTCCCCGAGCTGACCGGGCGGGTGGTGGATAACGCCCAGATGATCGAGCCGGCCGTGCGCGAGCAACTGACCCAGCAACTCCAGGCCCACGAAAAGGCCACCGGCGAGCAGTTGGTGGTGGTCACTCTGGCGAACTTGCAAGGCACCGACATCGCCGACTTCGGTTATCAACTGGGGCGTTATTGGGGCATCGGGCAGAAGGACAAGAACAACGGCGCGCTACTGATCGTCGCCCGTGACGAGCGCAAACTGCGCATTGAAGTCGGTTACGGCCTGGAAGATCGCCTGACCGATGCGCAGAGCTCGGTGATCATCAATCAGGTCATCACCCCGGCATTCAAGGCCGGCAACTTCAGCAAAGGCATCAGCGACGGGGTGGCGGCCATGTTGGTGGTGCTGGGTGGCAACGCCCTGGACGAGCCATCGACCGTTTATGACTCCAGAGGCGATCCGGGTGACGATTTCGTCTCGCGGCATCCGGGTGTCTTCGTGTTTTTGGTGCTGCTGTTCATCCTGACTGTTTTTGTCTGCCAGATGCTCGGTATCCTTCCCGCCGGCCGCGGTGGTTCGGGCGGCTCGGGAGGCGGTTTCGGCGGTGGAGGTTTTGGCGGCGGTGGAGGCGGTGGCTTCAGCGGCGGCGGGGGCAGTTTCGGGGGCGGTGGTTCGTCGGGCGGCTGGTGATAAAAACAATAGCGAACAGGCATCTTCAAGACATGGCATTACTCACTGAACACGAACAACGCAAAGTGGCCGAAGCCATTGCCCGGGTCGAGCGCGACACCGACGCGGAGCTGGTGACCGTGCTCGCGGCCCGCGCCGACGACTATGCATACATCCCGCTGCTCTGGGCCAGTCTGCTGGCGCTGGTGGTGCCGGGTATCGTGCATTACCTGACAGGGTGGTTGACCCTGCACAGCCTGCTGCTGGTGCAATGGATCAGTTTCATCGTCCTGTGTCTGGTGTTCCGCCTGCCGAAAATCACCACCCACCTCATTCCGCGCGCGATGCGGCACTGGCGTGCTTCCAACCTGGCGCGGCGGCAGTTCCTGGAGCAAAACCTGCATCACACGGTGGGCCGCACGGGCATGCTGATTTTCGTCTGTGAAGCCGAGCGTTATGTGGAAATCCTGGTGGATGAAGGCATTTCCAGTCGGCTGGACAACAAAAACTGGGACGCGATTGTCGCGACGTTCACCCGGCAGGTACGCCAGGGGCAGACGTTGCAGGGGTTCGTCAGCTGCATCGAAGCATGCGGCGAGTTGCTCAAGGTGCATGTACCGGTCACCCATGTGCGCAATGAGTTGCCGAATCGCCTGGTGATACTGGGCTAGGCCTTTTGATCGGGAACTTTTGTAGCGCTCCCAGGGACAATGCCCGTTGATTGTGCGGGTTCCGGCTTGTCTTCAACATCTCTCTCCAATAGCGAACGCCCTGCGACAGGCGTTCTGATGAGAGAGAGTTCTTATGTCTATGCATCAAACACTCGACTCTTTGGCTGGTGCCTGCGGCGGCGCACATTCCCTGCCGGTGCAACTGACGGCCAAAGAGACGCAAACCCTAATGTGGTGCTTCAAAGGTAAAACTTCGTGGGAAATCGCCAGGATTCAGAATTGTTCGGAATCCACGGTCAACTTCCACTTCTCCAATATTCGCCGCAAGTTTGCGGTCAGGTCTCGCAGTGCCGCCCTGCTCAAAGCCATTGAGTCCGGTGCCATCCGCGTGAGTGAGGTTGAATCGCGAGGCGCCCATGAGCCTGACTGACTCGGCCTACAACAGTGTGGGTGGACTCCTGTTGGGCTTGGGCATCGCGACATTGCCCGTGATCGACGGCGAGGTGTTGTTCGGCGCATCGCTCGGGGCGTGGCTGGTAACCACGACGCGTGCCAACTTCAAGGCCTGGCAACGCATCGGCTCCTGGATGCTGTCGGCGGGCGTCGGTTATCTCTTCACGCCCGTGGCCCTTCCGTTGATCCCTTTCCTGACGGCGGGCGTGACGGCATTTCTGTGTGCGCTGGTCGTCATTCCCATCAGTATCAAGCTCATGCAGTGGATTGACGGTGCCGCCCTGGGTGAAATCGTTCGGCATTTGAGAGGGCGAGGATGATGAGTGATGACGCCGTTGTACTTGTCTTCATTACCGGTATTGCTCATTTGTTGAGTGCATTCAGGCTGGCCTGTTATCAGCGTGATGAGGTGCGACACCGTTGGCGTGACGGACTGTTGACCAGCCTGTGTGGCGGGCTGTTTTGCGTGGCCGGGATGGATGTACTTATAGCCTCTGTACCGGTGAGTCCATGGCATTCAGTCGTGAGCGTGCTGTTATGCGTACTGATAGTACGAAATGAAGGAAATATCATTGTGCTATGGCGCGCCTTGAAGTAAACGCTCTTCGGGCTATATATGACTTCATGTTTCTTTCGACTGTTGAAGTGTCGCAAGAATGGCGGCCATTTCCGATAGTTGAAGTTCCATGTCTCGCAGGCGTCGCTTTTCCTCCAGTGCATGTTGAATGGCGCGGCGATCCTCTTCATTGAGTAAACGCCACAACGCGAGAATTGTATTTTCTCGCGTCGCATTGTCCTGATTTTCCTCGGCTGACTGCGCAGGAGCAGACCGTAATACCGGCCCTTCACCGAGCAGTAACCAGTCAAGAGAGATGCCACGCGCTTGTGCGATATCTACGCATAATGAGTACGGTGTGCTGTCGCGACCTTTCCAGCTGCTGAGGGTTTGCGGACTGATCTTTAGCGCGGAGGATAGTGATGCATCGCTTGTAGTACCGGTGATTTGCTTTAAGCGCGTCAGAACAGCTTGTGATTTTTTGCTACGCAATTTGAGCCTCTTCCTTTTGACATATGCTTTTTGAGTGCCTAATTTATGCGTAATGAGTACGTTTTTTCTTGTGAGTAATCAATCGTCAACTATGAATCAGAAGAATACGATGTCGAAACTTCCTAATGGTAGCAAGGTGATTTCCTACGGGTTTAGTTCTTACCCAAGACGCTTCTGCCCATTGCACTTCCTTTTGTCCGGCAGGCGCCATTCGCAAGGGCGGATCTTGGCGAGCAATGCTTCCAGCAGTATTGCGTTTGACAATGTCGATTACCACCAGACGACCATCGGGAAGCAGGCATGAGCACTTACAAAATGGTGTGTCCGCACTGCTTGAACCGGATGCGCATTCGAACCAGCGAGGGCCGTCATATTTTTCTGCGGGTCGCCTATTTGCAATGTACGTCGGAAGCTTGCGGCTGGTCGGTTCGCGCCGAGTTCGAAATGACCCATGAACTTTCCCCCAGTGGAATGCCCAACCCGGCGGTTCGTTTACCTTGCGCCGGGCCGGACTTGCGCCGTGCCGCCCGCCCTGTTGCGGTCAGCGATGCTTCGACGGACCTGCAACAGGAGTCGTGAACATGAACGAAGTCGATGAAAACCCAGAATTGAATGAGGATCTGCTGGCGATGGCCCGGGCTTTTCTGGTTCGTCATGAAAGCGAAGGATTGCTTGATGACCAGGTGTTGTTCTGTCGTGCCGTCAAGCATTTGCAAAGTGTCGATGTGCCCATGCACGTGGCGGAAAGACTGGTCAGCCATGCCTATGGGGAGCTCAAGTCGAGCCATGATCGTCGGCGTCTGGACATCGCCGCGAGCTCTGAAACCGTCGCCGTGGTGACTGACCCGCTCAACGGTCTTACCTGGGCGGTACCGGTCGGGTTGATCGTCAAATACGTGATCAACTCGCCGAGTAACCGCAGGCTGCGACTGGTTGAGCCGTGATGCTTTAAAGGCGTTAATTCAGGTCTTGGGTGGCGTGACCAAGACCTGCCACAAAATAACCCCGTGCCCAAAACCCTCGGCCCCCCTAAAATACCCGGCATTCTCCCGATTCGTATTGCCCGAGGCCGTTTTTCCATGTCTGTCACCGCCACTCCCGCCAGCCTCGCGCCGGATCAACACGCGCAGTTCATCGAGCTGCTGCAATCGAGCCTCGATCACAATGCCTTCATCAAACTGGTGCTGGCCAAATACGTCGGCGAAGAAGCGGAGCTGCAGCGGGTCATCATCAAGCCGGTGACCGTCAAGTCGCAGCCGTGCCTGTCCTTCGTCTATCGCTACAAAACCCGCGACATCACCAAGAACCTGCCGCTGGCCGAAGGTGTCGCAAGCGTTGCCGAGCTGCTCCCCGCGTCGTTCAAAAATGCACATTTACTGTCGCTGACCGATGAAGCCCAGCTCGAATACAGCAAAAAGGGCAAGTCTTCGCTGTTCAGGAGCAAACCCCAGCAACTGCGTGAAGTGCCGTCCGCCGAGCACAACCGTGAGAAAAACCGCTTCCTTGACTTGAGCCGACCGTTTCTCGCCGACCTTGGCGTGACCAACAAGCAGCATGAGCTGATTCCTGCGATGTCGCGCAAATGGAAGCAGATCAACAAGTTCATCGAAGTGTTCAGCCATGCCCTGACCTCGTCTCCCTTGGCGCTGGACAAGCCGGTGCGTGTGGCGGACTTCGGTTCGGGCAAGGGTTACCTGACCTTTGCCATTCACGATTACCTGCGCAATACCTTGAACGCTGAAGGCGAAGTGACGGGCGTCGAGTTGCGCGAGGACATGGTCACCCTCTGCAATGCCGCAGCGGCCAGGCTCGAGCATCCGGGGCTGGTCTTCAAATGTGGTGACGTGCGTAGCGTGGCGCCGAGCGAACTGGAGGTGATGATCGCGCTGCATGCCTGCGACATCGCCACCGACTACGCGATTCACACCGGCATCCGTTCCGGCGCGTCGATCATCATGTGCTCGCCGTGCTGCCACAAACAGATTCGCCTGCAAATCCAGAGCCCGGCATTGCTCAAGCCGATGCTGCAATACGGCTTGCACCTGGGCCAGCAGGCAGAGATGGTGACCGACAGTCTGCGTGCACTGTTCCTCGAAGCCTGTGGTTACGAGACCAAGGTGTTCGAGTTCATCTCACTGGACCATACCAACAAGAACAAGATGATCCTGGCGGTCAAACGCGCCGAGCCGGTGGACCCGGCCCAACTGTTGGTGAAGATCCAGGAGCTGAAGGATTTCTATCACATCAGTGAGCATTGCCTGGAAACGCTGCTACGGGCCGACGGTTACCTGTGATCCGCTTGCTGGCGATGGCGATCCTGAGGACGCCATCGCCAGCAAGCTGGCTCCCACAGGATTTATGCGGTGGCAATTCGCGCGGGTTTGATGGCGGTCTTGCGTCCCAGCATCACCGTCACGATCACCCCGGCGGCAAACAGCCAGGTGATCGGCTCGACGTGTTCGCCGAAGAACAACGCCGAGAAGGCGATGGTGAAGAAGATCTGCAGCAACTGGATCTGGCTGACCCGCGCAATACCGCCCATGGCCAGCCCGGCGTACCAGGCAAAGAACCCGATGAACTGCGAAAACAGTGAGACATAACCGAAAGCCCACCAGGTTTTCGCCGAAATCTCGCCTTGATGTTGCAGCGCCAGATACACCACCGGCCCGATCAGCACGGGCGTCGACAGCACCAGCGCCCAGCAGATCACCTGCCAGCCGCCCATTTCCTTGGCCAGGCGACCGCCTTCGGCATACCCCAGGCCGCCCACGGCAATCGCTCCGAGCATCAACAAATCGCCGGCCTGAATGCTGCCGGCACCGCTGATCAGCGCATACCCGAGCACCAGCGCACTGCCCAGTGCGGCGCAGGCCCAGAACGCTTTCGACGGACGTTCATGGGACAACCATGCGGCGTACAGCGCCACGCACAGGGGCTGCAGGCCATTGACCAGGGCGCCATGGGACGCCGGCAAGGTTTGCATGGCCCAGGCCGACAGCACCGGGAAACCCAGAATCACCCCGGCAATCACCAGGGTCAGGCCCTTGACCTGCTTCCAGGTCGGCCATTTTTCACGACGCCAGAGCAACAGCAGTGCCGCGGGAATCGCCGCGAACAGGGCCCGGCCCAAGCCGTTGAGCAGTGGATGGAGTTCCTGCACGACGATTCGCGTGAAGGGCAGGGTGAGGCTGAAGATCACAACGCCGAGCAGGCCCAGGGCCATGCCGGTGTTTTCGCGGGAGGACATGATGGCAACCAGAATCGAGGGTGATGAGAGATGCCTTCATCTAGCCATAAATGCCGGGTTTGGCGCTGTTACAGCTAGGTGCAGAGTTATCCGTACAGTTTGAGGACGCCTTCGCAGTCCATCAGGTAGTAGCTGGTTATTACCCGACCCGCCGGATAAGGACTACCTTGAATACTCCTGCCTGCCTACGTTTTCCAGAGGAGTCCTCCCCATGGCCGCTAAAAAAATTCTGATGCTGGTCGGCGATTACGTCGAAGACTATGAAGTGATGGTGCCGTTCCAGGCGCTGCTGATGGTCGGTCACACGGTACACGCGGTGTGCCCGGACAAAACCGCCGGCCAGACTGTGCGCACCGCGATCCATGACTTCGAAGGCGACCAGACCTACAGCGAAAAACCCGGTCACCTGTTTGCCCTGAACTTCGACTTCGCCAAGGTCGCGGCAGCGGACTACGACGCGCTGCTGATCCCTGGCGGTCGTGCACCGGAATATCTGCGGCTGAACGAAAAAGTCCTGGAGCTGGTACGGGATTTCGACAAGGCCGGCAAACCGATTGCCGCTGTGTGCCACGGTGCGCAGTTGCTGGCGGCGGCAGGAATTCTCGAAGGCCGCGAGTGCAGCGCTTACCCGGCCTGCGCGCCGGAAGTGCGCCTGGCTGGCGGTACCTATATCGATATCCCGGTGACGGACGGCCACGTTCAAGGCAATCTGGCCACCGCGCCGGCCTGGCCTGCCCATCCGAAGTGGCTGGCGGGTTTCCTCGGCTTGCTGGGCACCAAAATCACGCTGTAACGAGGAACGTCACCATGTGCGAGCTCTACGTCAAAGCTGACCCGATCCTCTACGAATCGCGCTCCCGCTCGCTGCGCATCTGCGGGGTGGTCACCACGCTGCGACTGGAGAATCAGTTCTGGGACATCCTCAGCGAAATCGCCGAGGTCGACGGCATGACCACCAATCAGTTGATCGCCAAGCTGTATGAAGAGGTGATGGACTACCGCGGCGAGGTGGTGAATTTCGCCTCGTTCCTGCGGGTGAGTTGCACGCGGTATTTGAGTCAGCGGCGAGTGGCTGCTCCGGAGTTGTCGGTGGTGCGAACGGCGGTGAAATAGATAGGCGTGCATCGATCCTGCCGGCCCCTCGCGGGCCGGTACAGGCGACAAACGACCTGGCCTGATCTTTACTCTGAAGCGCGCAACCTCTCAATCGCCCAGGAGAAAGAGCATGTCCGGATGGTACGAAGTGAGCAAAAGCATCAGCGGCCAATTCAGGTTTGTGCTGAAGGCGGCCAATGCCGAAACCATTCTGACCAGCGAGCACTACACCACGCGCGCCGCGGCCGATAAAGGCATCGCGGCGGTGCAGGCCAACAGCCCGCTGGGTGAGCGCTACGAGAAGAAAACCACCAGGGATGGCCACCCTTATTTCAACCTCAAGGCCGCTAATCACGAGATTATCGGCAGCAGTGAAGCTTATTCGTCCGCCATCGCTCTGGAAAAAGGCATCGCCAGCGTCAAGGCCAACGGGCCGACCAAGGTGATCAAGGACAAGACATTGCCGGTGCTTTGAGGCAATTGTGGGAGCAAGCTCGCTCCCACATCGGTTTCGGGAAGACGCCAGATCCAGCTGCACTAAACCTCGACCGGCACCGCCAGCTTCGGGCTACCCAGTGCATGGGTCTTGGAATCAAAAAAACGCAACTCAACACCCGTCCCCTCGAACACCTTCGCGTAATAGCGCTTCTGATGCTGGATAAACGCCTTGCTGCGCGGATAGATCGAAATCGCCACCACCTGCGGTTTCGCCTGACGCAAGGCGTGCACGACATGACTGTCCTGTTCGCCCAGTGCATGACCAAAAATGCACAAGCCTTCGCCATGCTCCAGCAGCTGGTCGTAGCAGAACGACAAATAATCCGAGCTGCGAATGGTCTTGAGCTTGTCCGCGCTCGGGCCTTCGTTGACGAACAGCGGCACGTCGTCGAGGGTCTTGATCGTGTTGTTGATCGCGAAATTACCCAGCAATGTGCCCTCGGTCGACATCAGCTTGCGCGCCGTGCCGTCCTGATTGCGTACCAGATGCAAACCGCCGTGCAGGTACAGCAAGCGGGTTTTGTCCGTGGCGGTGGCGCTGAGGTCGAAGCCGGGCTCGTCGCCCTGGAACAGATCGGTGATCGCCTGCGGCGAGTGCTGGATCGCCCAGTAATTGAGCAGGTCGTAGTTGGTGGTGAATACCGTGCGGTAGCTGGTCAGTTCCTGATTGATCGACGCCAGGGTCGAAGCCTGGACCAGACGCCACGGGATATGCACCGCGTGCACGGTGTTGATCAAGGCTTCCTTGATCGCGTAGTAACGATTGCGCGGGGCGGCGGAGCTGACGGCCAGGGCCTTGTTGACCCGGCTGGTGGTTTTCAGCGCGCCGAGCACTTGTTCGAAACTGCGCGTTTGCAGCGCATCGAACACACTCAATTCCGATTGGCTCAGGGGCTTTTCTTCGACGGTGCGGGCGTTCTCGAACAGCGAGTCGTAGCCGAAATCGTCCCACACGGCGCGGCTGGCGCCGTTGCCCACCAGCAAGCCGGCGAACGCGGCGCTTGAGCGCAAGGCGTTCCAGTCTTCAAGTTGGGCGTCGACATCCTGTAAATCGGTCATTGCGTTTGTCGTCTCGAAGCAAAAGGTCTGATGGGCGGCGACTTTATCACGACCAGACGTTGAGCCAGATCAACATGCGGCGTTGGCGACGGGTCGATCCTGAGCATTCAGTGGATCGGCGCTGCCGGTCTGAAGTTCGCCAGGAGACTCGTGCATGAGTAGTACGTTTTTTATCCCCGCTGTGAACATCATGGGCATCGGTTGCCTGGACGAAGCCATGGACGCCATCCGCCAATACGGTTTTCGCAAGGCGTTCATCGTCACCGACGCCGGACTGGCCAAGGCCGGCGTGGCAAGCATGGTTGCCGGGAAGCTGGCGCTGCAGGACATCGACTCGGTGATTTTCGACGGTGCCAAGCCCAACCCCAGCGTCGCCAACGTCGAGCATGGCCTGGGTCTGCTCAAGGAGACCCGCTGTGACTTCGTGGTGTCCCTGGGCGGTGGCTCGCCCCACGACTGCGCCAAGGGGATTGCCTTGTGCGCGACCAATGGCGGGCAAATTCGCGACTACGAAGGCGTCGATCGATCCACTAAACCGCAACTGCCGTTGATTGCCATCAACACCACTGCCGGCACGGCCAGCGAGATGACCCGGTTCTGCATCATCACCGACGAGTCGCGGCACGTGAAAATGGCCATTGTCGATCGCAACGTCACGCCGCTGCTGTCGGTCAACGATCCGGAGCTGATGACCGCCATGCCCAAGGGCCTGACGGCCGCCACCGGCATGGATGCCCTGACCCACGCCATCGAAGCCTACGTGTCCACCGCGGCCACCCCGATCACCGATGCCTGCGCCCTCAAGGCCATCACCCTGATCAGCGATAACCTGCGCTGGGTGGTACAGGACGGGGAAGACCTCGGGGCGCGGGAGAATATGGCGTACGCGCAGTTTCTGGCGGGCATGGCGTTCAACAATGCGTCCCTGGGCTTCGTGCATGCCATGGCCCACCAGTTGGGTGGCTTCTACGATTTGCCCCATGGTGTGTGCAACGCAGTGCTGTTGCCCCACGTGCAAAGCTTCAATGCCCAGGTCTGCGCGGTGCGCCTGACCGACGTGGCCCATGCCATGGGCGCCGACATTCGCGGATTCAGCCCGGAAGAGGGCGCCCAGGCAGCCATCGACGCCATCCGCCGCCTTGCCCGCGATGTGGACATCCCCGCCGGTTTGCGTGAACTTGGCGTGCGCCTCAACGACATCCCGACCCTGGCCAGCAACGCCCTGAAAGATGCATGCGGCGTGACCAACCCCCGGGCAGCGGATCAGCGGCAGATCGAGGAAATTTTCCGCAGCGCGTTCTAGACGTTTTGACGGCCGGGCGCGAGCATCGCGCCCAAGGCCAGTATGACCGGGTGGCCTCCCTTTAGCCCACGGTCGCCAGTGCCTTGTCATGAGCCCCACTGAACTGAATCAGTATCACACCCGCAATCAGCATCACGACGCCCAACACCCGTGGCAAGCTCACCTGCCGCTGCACCAACCCGAACCACCCAAAGTGATCCAGCACCAATGACGCGACCACTTGCCCGGCCAGCGCCAAGGCCATGAACCCAGAGGCCCCGAGCTTGGGCAGCAGTACCAGGGCCAGGGAAATGAAGCAGACTCCGAATGCGCCACCCGCCCACATCCAGAGTGGCGCTCTGCTGATGAACGCCATTGAAGGCAACGGCACGCGCAGCGCCAGCATGATCGGCAACAGCACCAGGATACTCACCAGCAACGAGGCCAATGTGGCCCACAACGGATGCCCCAGGCCTCGTCCAAGGTTAGCGTTGATCGCACTCTGAAAAGGCACCACCGCCCCGGCAATCACGGCCAGCAACAACAGGCCGACCCCATGCAACGTACTCATGTTCATTCTCCAGCAGGTTTTGCTGGACTCTAGAGTATTCGTCGCGCAGATTTAAATTCCGCTTTGCTATCCAGAACATGCATCAAATGAATGATCTGCGCCGTATCGATCTCAATCTACTGGTGATTCTCGACGCCTTGCTCAGCGAGCAACACGTCACCCGGGCGGCTGAACGTTTGCACCTGAGTCAGCCGGCCGTCAGCCATGCCCTGGCGCGTTTGCGCGACCTGCTGGGCGATCCGCTGTTGGTGCGGGCGGGCGCCAGTCTGGTGCCGACTTCGCGGGCGCTTGAACTTATGGCGCCGTTGGCCGAAGCCCTGGCCCAGGTGCAATCGCTGCTGGCGCCCAATGCCTTTGATCCGGCGACCACCCAGCGCACCTTTCGCCTGGCCATGTCCGATTATGGCGCCGCCATCGTTCTGCCCGGTCTGATCCGCAGCTTGCGCAGTGAAGCACCGGGCATCGATCTGCAAATCAGTCACGCCAGCCGCGAAGGCATGCTCGACGGGATACTCAACGGTGATATCGACATCGCCGTCGGCGTGTTCCCGGAAATGCCCAACGAACTACGCAGCACCCTGCTGTTCGAAGAGCACTACGTGTGCCTGGTGGATCGCGACAGTTTGCCGGCCGACGCCACCCTCGACCTGCCGGCCTACCTGGCGCGTCCCCACGTCTTGCTGGAAATGCGCGGCAGTGGCACGCCGGAAATCGAGCGCGCCCTGACGGCGCTGCATGAACGGCGTCGCGTGGCGGTCAGCCTGCCGCACTGGAATGTCGCCCCGCAGTTGATCAGTGGCACGGATTTGATTCTGACCGTCGCCTCCCGCGGCGTGCGCGACATCGACGAGGCGTCACTGATCGTCGTGCCTCCACCCTTTCATATTCCGTCGTTTACCTTTGTGTTGGCGTGGCACCAGCGGCGGGGCGGGGATCAGGCGTTGAACTGGCTGAAACAACGCATCGGCGAGGGGATAAAGCGCTGATGAAGTTCTTCGACGATCAGTCAATCAATGCCCAATGAGCTGATATAGACTGGCGCCCACTCACCAAACGGTTCAAAAGGATTTCCCATGACCCCGTCGCTGCTAATGGCCGTTCTCGCCTCGGGCTTTATTTACGGGATTACGCCAGGCCCCGGCGTGCTGGCCGTATTCGGCATAGGCGCGGCCCATGGAAGACGGGCCGGGGCGGGGTTTCTCTGCGGGCATTTGCTGGGGGACGTGGTCTGGTGCGGCACCGCGCTGGTGGCGATTGTCGGGGCGCGGGAAATCGGCAGTACCGCGTTCGATGTACTGGGTGTGCTCAGCGGGCTTTACCTGTTCTGGCTCGGGCTGCGGGCGGTGCGGGCGCGTCGCAGCAGTGCCCAGGCGCCACAAGGGCCGGCACGTCAGCCGTTCTGGCACGGCATCCTGTTTGGCCTGACCAATCCCAAGGCTTATCCGGTGGCGGTGGCGACATTCACCGCGCTGCTGTCCAGCCGTGCAGAACTGCTGCATTGGTCGATGTTGCCGTGGCTGATCCTGCTGAGTTTCGTCGGCGGCCTGATCGCCTACGCTATCCTCATCGGCATCGTCGGTGCGCGGCGGGTGCGCACCTTGTATCAGCGCCATGAATTGGCCATCACCCGGCTTTGCGGGGTAATGTTTATCGGTTTCGCCATCAACGCCCTGGTGCATGCACTGCCGGGGCTGGTGACGAACAAGGCTTGAAGCCCGGCGCAGGGATGCCTCGGTTACACAGGTTTCAACGGTCAGGGACGGTTCTTTATTGCTGCATTGTCAGGACATGCTTTCAGCACCATGACCACCAGAAATTCCGCGCCGTTGGCGAGCTACATCGACCTCTTGCTGGACGCCGTTTGCGCGGTCGACAAGCAAGGTCGCTTCGTATTTGTCAGTGCGGCCTGCGAGCGCATTTTCGGCTACAGCCCTGACGAGTTGATCGGACAACCGATGATTGAACTGGTGCACCCGGCCGATCGCCAGCGCACCCTCGACGCCGCCCAGGAAATCATGGGCGGTGAGCCCAAGCTCAATTTCGAGAACCGCTACCTGCGCAAGGATGGCCGGGTGGTGCACATTCTCTGGTCTGCACGCTGGTCGGAGGTCGATCAACTGCGCATCGCCGTCGCTCGTGACATTACCGAGCGCAAGCAAGCCGAGTCCCGGCAAGCCGCGCTGTATGCGATTTCCGAGGCGGCGCATGCAGCGGAAGATCTCTTGGCGCTGTTCAAGCGTATTCACCTGATCATTGGCGAATGGCTGCCTGCGCTGAATTTTTCCGTGGCGCTGTATGACGAACACTGTACCGAGCTGAGTTTCCCCTATCACGTTGATGTCCACGAACCCGAAACCGGGCAGCCCGGCACGATGACCGGGCGCCTGTGTGCCGAGGTGGTCCGCAGCGGCCAGCCGATCCTGCTGACCCCGGATCAGGACGATCGACCTGCGGGGTTCGAGAGGCAAGGGAGCGGACAGAATTCGCCGTGCTGGCTCGGCGTGCCGCTGAACTCGCAAAACGGCACCATCGGTGCACTGATCGTCAAAAGCATGCCGGGTAGTGAGCGCTATACCGAGCAGGACAAGGAGTTGTTGCAGTACGTCTGCGCGCAGGTCGCGACCGCGATCGAACGCAAGCAACTGCACGCGCGCCTGCAACGCATGGCCCAGTACGACCAACTGACCCAACTGCCCAATCGCGAATTGCTGCGCGACCGGCTCAAGGTTGCACTGGAAGCGGCGCGTGAGGATCGCGGGCGCATGGCGTTGCTGTATGTCGATCTTGACCGCTTCAAGGAGGTCAACGACACCCACGGGCATGCGGTTGGTGACATGTTGCTGCAAACCGTGGCCAATCGCCTTAAAGGCTGCGTGCGTGAAACCGACACGGTGGCGCGCATTGGCGGCGATGAGTTTGTGGTGTTGTTGCACAGTATTCACGCCTCGGGAGATGCCGATTGCGTCGCTGTGAAAATCCGTCAGGTCCTGGCTCAACCCCTGCGCCTGGACGGCCACAGTCTCAACATTCAACCCAGCATTGGCGTTGCCCAATACCCCGAACACGGCACGGAAGAAAAACAGCTGTTCAGGCACGCCGATGAAGCGATGTACACCGCCAAGCGCGAGCATCACCTGCGGCTGGTCTGATTCGCGTGCACCGTTCGTCGTGGCATCCACATTTTTTTCTAAACCTTTTGCATCGCGCTAATTCAGATTCTATGCGGGCGTCAGCTCGCCGCGATCATCACCAAGAGGTAGAGAATCATGCCTAACTCAAGAAACTCGAACTCGGGAAGTTTCGCCAACGATCGAACCAAGGCGTCTGAAGCCGGTCGCAAGGGTGGGAAAACCACCACCACGACCGTCGATAAAGAGCCAGCGAAACCCGACATGGGCCGCAAACCCGGACAAAAATCCAAGTAGTGGATGAAGGTGGTTTTGATTGAGAAGCGGGGGCGAAAGCTCCCGTTTGAATTTACTGAGGAGGGCGCGACCATGAAGTGGATGGCCACCCGAATACGCAACACCGGTTTCGCCACGTTACTGGGCCTGTGTGCCAGCACGGCCTTTGCCCAGTCCCCCGCCGAATTCATCAACGATGCATCGGCCCAGGGCATGGCCGATATCGAAGCCAGTCGCCTGGCACACCAGAAGTCCGAATCCAAAGCGGTCAAGGACTACACCATCGTCGTGATCAACGACCGCACCACCGCCAACCAGCACCTGGCGAAAATTGCCAAACAGCTGAATCTGCCGGTGGCCCCGCGTGAACAAGTGGTCGACAAAGCCAAGGCCTTGATGCCGCAAGTCATGGAAGGCGCGAACTTCGATGAGGCCTATGCGGCCAGTCAGGTGCAGTCGACCGAAGAAGCCATCGCGCAGCTTCAGCAGGAAGCGCAAACCACGGATGTGCCTGAGATCAAGGCGTTCGCTGAAGAGACGTTGCCCAAGCTGCAAAATCACCTGCAGATGGCCAGGGCGTTGCAAGCCAGTCGTTAGGATAATCACGCGGGCGGCTGGTTGCCGCCCGCGCAGTGACCTTCAGCACTTGTTCAAATCCTGTTTGTTGTTCTCTTCGACGACCGTGCCATCAAGGGAAATCGTTTCGCCTTCGCCAAGTTGCCGATACCGCTTTCTCAGTGCTTCCAGCTCCTTGAGATCCAGTGCTTCGAGACCCAGCATCGCGTTCTGTGCCTCTTTCGTTACTCGCAACAGTTCATCGACTTTCAAATGCAGAATGTCCGTATCGCGGTTTTGCGTGTTCTGGATCAGGAACACCATCAGGAAGGTGATGATGGTGGTCGAGGTGTTGATGATCAGTTGCCAGGTATCGTTGAAATGGAAGATCGGCCCGCTCAGCCCCCACAGGAAAATCAGAATGATCGCCCCCAGGAAGGTCCTGGGGCTACCGGCCCACAGGGCAAGTTTCTGTGCGATTTTTGCGAATTTCATGGCCGTGTTCCTCATCTGAGAGCGCTTGAATTTCAGACAGTCAGGGCGGGATGAAAATTCGATGGGCGTGGCGGTGCGCCTCAAAGGGCATTTTCTGAAACCTTTGGGCGTGCCTGTCGCGGTATCGTAGCGGTCCGAGGACAACGCACCGACAGGAGAACGCAATGAGTTGGTCCGCCAAACAGTACGTCGCTTTTGAAGATGAACGCACCCGTCCCGCCCGTGATCTGCTGGCGGCCATTCCCGCCGGTGATGTGCGCTCGGCGATCGATATCGGATGTGGTCCCGGCAACTCGACCGAGTTGCTGGTGGAACGCTTTGCCAACGCCACGGTGCGCGGGCTGGACAGTTCAACCGACATGATCGAGGCCGCCCGCAAGCGATTGCCGCAGGTGCAGTTCGATATCGCGGACATTGACCGCTGGAACGAAACCGGCCCATTCGATGTGATTTTCGCCAATGCGGTGTTGCAGTGGCTGCCGGATCACGCCACGTTGCTGCCTTCGCTGGTGAACAAACTTGCACCTGGTGGCAGCCTGGCGATCCAGATGCCGGACAATCTCAATGAACCCTCCCATCGCTTGATGCGTGAAGTAGCGGCTGACGGGCCCTGGGCCGCCAAACTGTCTGGCGCTGCCGGGCAACGCACGCAGATGGACGATGCCAGCGGCTACTACTCCATGCTCAAACCACACTGCACTCGGGTCGATGTGTGGCGTACCACTTACCATCATCCACTCGCAGGCGGTGCGTCGGGCGTGGTCGAGTGGTTCAAGGGCAGCGGTTTGCGGCCGTTCCTTGAGCCACTGGATGAGGCCGAACGTGCTGAATACCTGAAGCAGTATCACGCCGCCATCGAACAGGCTTATCCGGCGCAGGCCGATGGTTCGGTGCTGTTGCCGTTTCCGCGGTTGTTTCTGGTGGCGACGCGCTGATGTGAAAAAAGGGACAAATGACCTTGAGCGTCATCTGTCCCTTTTCTTGCCCGTCCGAATCATTGCTGCGGCTTGTTCTTTTTCGAGCGACGGGCGCTCAGGTATTCAAATGCAAACGAGGCAAAGCCGAACAACCCGATCAATGAAATGATCATGATCCCCAACTCTGAATTGGCCATGTTGATCTCTTGGCGAAAGGTGAGCCTGGAGCATAAGGCATCTGCCATCGGGCTCAACGCAGCGCTATTGCTTCTTTACGGGCGTGCGTGGATCTATACGCAAACAATACGAGTGCCCGTTCAGCGTTGAACACCAACCAGCAACATCATCGGCCGTTCGCGTTCTTCGGCCAGCGCGGGTTGCGCTGCCACCTCGGCATCCGTGGGGCCCCATTCGTTGATGTGCTGGATGCTGAAGCCCGCGGCGATCAGCGCGTTAAGCAAAGTACCAAGGGTGCGATGTTGCTTGATCACACCCTCGGCCAGCCAATTGGTCACGCGCTCGCCTTCCCTCTGATAGCCATCCACCGGCCAGCTCTTGCGGCCCTCGGCATCGGTGATCCAGCCCGGATTACGCGGCGCCATGAAGATCGGATGCTCGATGGAGAACACGAAACGCGAGCCGGGCTTGAGGGCCGCGTGGACAGTCGCGAACAACCCCGGCAGGTCCTTGATGTAGTGCAGGGCCAGAGAACTGTAGGCCAGGTCGAAACGGGCGACCGGCAGGTCAAGGTGTTCCAGGTCGGCGCGTTCGTAACGGATGTTGGACACCGACGTGGTCTTGCGCGCATGCTCCAGCATTTTCTCCGACACATCCAGGCCCAGCACCTTGTCGGCGCCTTGCTCGCTCGCCCAGCGGCAGAACCAGCCATAACCGCAACCGAGGTCGACCACGTTCAGGCCCTGCATCGGCGGCAGCATCGATTTCAAGGCAGGCCATTCCGGCGCGGCGTCGAGACCACTGATCGAGCGGGCCATCTGGCTGTAGCCTTGGAAGAAACCGGGGTCGTCGTAGATGTTTTGAGTCATGGTGGGGATGCTCTTTTTGAGGTCGTTCGACAGGCATTTGAACGCCGAAAGACTTGTGGGAGCGAGCCTGCTCGCGATGACGGTTGCACGTTCAACGACTGAGTAGCCTACCCGTCCGTCCGCTATCGCGACCAAGCCCGTTCCTACAGGTTAGGTCAGGACGATTCTCCATCCATGCGCCGAGCGATGACATCCAGTACGTCGCAACCATCACGCAAAGGTATGCAGCACAACAATGCGAAGTCGCTGAGGATGACCGAGTCACTGGTGATATCTCCCCGCATCGCGAAGTTTTCGAGGATCTGCGTCACAGCGCCAATTCTGTAGCGGGCGGTGGTGAGCAGTGAGTGCAGGGGTTGGGTGGTGTTGACGTAGAGGGAGGGGAGGTCGTCGGCGTTGCTGGTTAAAGCCATAAATTCTTTCATGCGTAAAGGTTCCACTTAGTTGAGGTTTACCAGCCGATCGTCGCCAAACGAAAGGGTGGCAACTGTACGCAGGTTGGCGAACCGGAGTGGAAGCCGGCAGATCCGAAGATCTCCCGCGTACAGTCGCCAAAAAACGACAACTCTACAGATGCGAAAACGCCTGCAAGCAAGCCAGTGCGCTTTTGCATTCCACTTCAGGTCGCCAAACCCGATACGCCATTTTGGGCGCGCTCGGACTATAGGCCTCGTGGCAAAAGCACAGCAACGCGCAAGTGTACGGATATTTCCGAGTGTCGTGTAGGACGTTGCTTTTTTTGATAATTCGCCTTGGTCATGGTTTTTAAAACTTGGATGTGCGTCCACTTTGGCGGGTGTTTCTCTAATCTCCACCCATAAAAAAACCGGTCACTTGGACTAATGCCAGTCAGTTAAGGACGAACACTGTACCTGTGGCGAGCAAGCTCGCTCGCCACAGGTTACTGATTGCTCGCTCTATCTCTTAACTGATCGGCATTAGCCACTTGGACTGGCTTTTAAGTCTCTGCATCTCCTGTCAGGCAACACCCGCAAGCAAACTTTCATAAGGGATGCGTAGCCCATCGTGCAGGCGCTTGATCATCGACAGACTCAATTTACGCTTGCGATTGAGCACTTCGGACACACGTCCGCTCGTACCGATGAAAGGTTCCAGATCACGAGGCGTCAGGCCTTGTTGGTCCATGCGGAACTTGATTGCCTCAATCGGATCGGAGGGCGGCATGGGATAATGCTCGTCTTCGTACTTTTCAATGAGCAGCGCAAGAATTTCCAGCTCATCGCCTTCCGGAGAGCCGACTTCCGAGCCCCACAACTGCTCAACGCGAGCAAATGCAGCGGTCAGGTCTTCTTGGCTGCGAATAGGTTTAATGTCCATCATACGGTCTCCGCGTTGATCTGATCGTACTGGGCGTGGGTGCCAACGAATCGTATGAAACCGAGTTGGCGCTGATAATCAATTGCCATGATCACTCGGTACTTATTGCCACCAATGTTAAATACAACCCTACCACCCTTGAGAATGCTGACCGTTCTGAGCTCCGCTTTGACCTCTTGCGGCGTGCGATAAATCGCCTTTTCCATATGTCGATACCATTCGACAAGCGGTATTTCGGAGTCTGAGTAAGCTGAGCTGCTTTCCCAGAATTCCCGCAAAGTCCCTTTTGCAATCACTCGCACCTACATTCTCCTCCCGTTTTGGGAGATATTAGTCGTCACTCTAAAGAGACGCAATCGCCAGTAGTTGTCCGCATGTCAATCACCCATTCGCACGCATAAAAAACCGGCCGCGAGGGCCGGTCGAAATCTCTGAAAAAAACCATCAACTCTGCTGTAACACCTTGAGCGCCGCTGACGCCAGAAAGCCCGAACGGCTCTTCTCTTCCGGATGGTGCAGTACGTACTCATCGATTCGGTTGAGCAGGTAGCCAGGCAATGTGATGTTCAGTTTCTGGGCCTTGCCCAGGTATTTGGTAACGTCGATGTCCACCAATGCCCACGTACAGCCCGCATATTTCGGATTGGCTGCGTGCAGAGTGACTTTGTTGGCAGGCGGAATGGGTGAACCGTCCTCGGCCAGAATCTCAAAATGGCCTTCAATGGCTTCCCGGGCCATGGCCATTGCGTCATCCAGATCGTCCCCGGCGGAAAAGCATCCCGGAATGTCAGGGACTTCCACGCCCC
Organism: Pseudomonas moorei; assembly: GCF_008801475.1. Taxonomy (GTDB): domain Bacteria; phylum Pseudomonadota; class Gammaproteobacteria; order Pseudomonadales; family Pseudomonadaceae; genus Aquipseudomonas; species Aquipseudomonas moorei. The sequence continues at coordinate 150,213 of NZ_VZPP01000009.1, forward strand.
AGGCGTGCTCGTCGTCGCCCATTGATATCGCAATTGGGTACAGCATGTTCATTGTCCTCCGAGGACTCAGCGCGTCGGGCTCGTTAAAGCAGCGCCTGTTGCAAAATACTGATGGCCGTTTTCTTCAGCAGATCTTTTTTCGGATGAGGGACCGTCACCAAGCCCGGCTTGGTCGGATGCTTGAAGTGATGATGGCTGCCTCTGATACGTACCAGATACCAACCGTCCGCCATGATTTGGCTTATCAAAAATCGGCTGTTCACATCACCTCCGTGTGGTGTGCTTGTGGTTACTATACCTACTGAACTTGTGTAATCAACACTATACCTACCAAATCTTCCTGGCTTGGTGGAATGGCGATAGAAATCGAGTCTAGGAGGGAGCTGCGGCAACGGCTTTGGGTCAGTCTGAATTTATGTGGTCTGTGGTATTGCGAGGTTTTTTCGTGAGCAACGTCGCCCGAATTCCAGGCATAAAAAAACCGGTCACGAAGGACCGGTTTTTTCTGTCTCAACATCCCCCGTCAAAACCTTCTTAACGTGAGACCCAAATTTGATGTGGAGCGGGTGAAGGGAATCGAACCCTCGTTATCAGCTTGGGAAGCTGGAGTAATGCCATTATACGACACCCGCTCAGAGCGGTGACTTTGTACCAGATACGGCTGGGGATTTGAAGTTTTTCTTTGCGTGGGGCGGGTTTAACGCAGACAGACCCTGTGGCGGTCTATCGCGGGCAAGCCTCGCACGTGCAGGAATGCAATTAACGCTGCGGGGCGAAGCTTGCTCGCGATGACTCTGTTTCAGATTGCCAATGCATGGTGGTCCTGGACGTAGTGGTAACGCGGTCGGCTTTCGTGCTGTGCCGGTTTCAGGAACCCAAGCAGTGCGTTGCGGCTGTCCCGGCAGGCGGCTTTGTGCTCCATGTCGAGAAAGTGGCCGGTGGCTTCCAGCGTCGTGAAGGTGGCGTGTTGCACGTGGTCGGCGAATAACCGGGCGCCTTCGGCGGCAGTGTATTCGTCCCATTCGCCATTCATGAACAGCACCGGCACGTTGATTTTCTGCGCGGCCTTGAAGAAGCACTGGCGATCACTGTGCAGCAGGTCGCTGATGTGGAAATGCATCTGCCCATATTCGTGATCGGCCAGGCTGCTCACGTGCCGGTAGTTGAAGCGCTTGAACAGCGTCGGCAAGTGTTTGCCGATGGTGCTGTTCACCAGGTTGCCGACCCGGTCGCCGTCGCGGCAGCCGAGGTAATCCACACCGCGCTCGAGGTAATCGAGCATGTGCGCGTTGATCTCCGGCGAGAACGAGCTGATCACCGCTTTTTCGATGCGCCGAGGCTGGTGGGCGAGTGCGACCAGTGTCGCGGCGCCCCCCCAGGAAAACGACAGCACGTGTTCGGCGGCGAAGTGGTCGATCAGCTCCAGGAGGATCTGCCCTTCGACTTCCTTGGTCAGCAATTTCTCATGCAGGTTGTGGGCTTTTGACTTGCCCGCGTAGGGCTGGTCGTAGCAGACCACATTGAACTGCGGGTGGAGGTTTTTCACGGTTTGTGCAAACGACGCAGTCGTGGCCATCGAGCCGTTGACCAGAATAATGGTCTTCTCTGCGGCGTCTGCGCGATAGAACTCCGTGTAAACCCGATACTGACCCTGTATATCCAGCACAGCGATTTCTGGCCTCATGTCATAAGACTCCTGGCAAGCGGGTATGCGCGCAAAAGAGATTGCACGAGCTTTGTGACAGGTAGGCATACGCCTGGAATTTGAGAGGCCCATGTCGATCCGTTACGGCAGGTCGACGGGTATTATTATTGGCGGGCAGTTTGCCGGGGAGGCGGAACCTGAAGGTTCTCTACCGGCAAAAAGTTTCTTAGAAGTATGTTGTGACTCGTCAGTCACATTTCGGCTGACGACCTGATTCAAGCAGGGGAGACGCGATCACGCAAGTGCCGTTGGTAAATTGTTCGACAACTTCTGCTCAGCGGTAGGCGGCTTAGATCCTTTCGAACTCATCAACGCTCAGCGGGCGGTATTCGCCCGGTTTCAGCGCCTCATCAAGCACCAGAGGGCCCATGCGTTCGCGATGCAGGCGCAGGACTTTGTTGTCGAAGTGACCGAACATGCGCTTGACCTGGTGATAACGGCCTTCGACGATGCTCAGTCGCGCCGATTTTGGCCCCAGCAGCTCCAGTCCGGCGGGTTGGGTGGTGAGGTCTTCGAAGGCGAAGTACAGGCCTTCGCTGAATTTGAGCGCGTACTCGGGGCCGATTTCCTGTTCGGTTTCGACGTAATAGACCTTTGGCAGTTTGGTCTGCGGTTGAGTCAGGCGCCGCGACCAACTGCCATCGTTGGTGATGAGCATCAGGCCGGTGGTATTGAAGTCCAGCCGACCGGCGATGTGCAGTTCGTCCTTGTCCGGCTCGTGGATCAGGTCGAGCACCGTCGGGTGCTGCGGGTCACGGGTGGCGCTGACGCAACCGGCGGGTTTGTGCAGCATGAAGTGGCGAAGCGGCTTGCCGGCCTGCAGCACGTGCTCGTCGACCTCGACGCGGCTGAACTCACGGACTTCGGCATGCGGGTCGCTGGTGATTTTTCCGTCAATCCGAACGCGCTTTTCTACCAGCAACAGGCGCACCTGCTTACGGTTGAAGCAGGGTAGGTTGCTGAGGAAGCGGTCGACGCGCATGGCTAAGGATCGGCGAAAAAGGGGCCGCGCATCTTACTCGATTGGCCGGGGCGCTGCTTGCAACTGCGCCTCGACGGCGGCGCAACGCGGGCACAGACACGACGCGTTGCGCAGTTCGGGCGGCAATGCTTCGAGTACCGCCGGATCGATGCTGACGCCGTAGCACCAACACGCGCGGTCAGCGGTTCGCGGGTCCGCCAGGGTGCAGTCATTGGGCGCACCGCAGGCCGGGCAGAGGTCTGGCTGATTCATGAGTTGTCAGGCATAGGCTGATTGAGGTATTTCCACGCAGGTACGATTGCGGCCGGATTGTTTGGCCCGATACATCGCATGATCGGCCCGCGACAGCAGGGTGTGCAAGGTGTCGTCGTCCTGCAGGGTGGTCAGGCCGATGCTGACCGTCAGGTGCAGGCTACTGCCGTTGTAGGCATAGCGCTGCTGTGCCACATGCTGGCGGATTTTTTCGGCGATCATCAGGCCGGTCTCACCGTCGGTGTCCTTGAGCAGCACGATGAATTCTTCACCGCCCCAGCGGCAGACAATGTCGGAGTGGCGCAGGCAGCTCTCCAGGTCCCGGGCGAAGCCGATCAGCACCTTGTCGCCGGCCAGGTGGCCGTAGGTGTCGTTCAACGCCTTGAAGTGGTCCAGGTCCAGCAGCAGCGCGCTCAGCGGCTTGGGTTCGCGCTGGGCTTCGTGCATCGCTTGTGCGGCGAGCAGGTCGAAGCCGCGGCGGTTGGGCAATTCGGTCAGGCTGTCGAGGGTGGCCTGGGCCTGGATCTTGTCCTGATAACGTTTGATCACACGGTTGAGCAGTGCGAGCACGGTCAGCGTGACGATCAGGCAGATCAGCAGGTTGAGGTACAACGAGCGACGGATGTCACTGAGGTCGCCGTCTTCGAGTTTGTCGACGAACAAATACCAGTTCAGCTCCGGAATGAACCGCACATTGAGGAAATGCCCCTGGCCCTGACCGGAATATTCGTAGCTGCCGCTGTGGGGTTTGGGCAACTGACTGACGAGGTTTTTCATGCTGGCGATTTCGCTCAGCGGTTGGCCGACCCGGGCGCCTTGCGGGCCACCCTCGGCACCGGTCAGTACCAGGCGTCCGAAAGTGTCGACGAAATACACGCTGCGCTGGTAGTGCTGCTGGTACTTGTCGATCAGCTTGATCACCGCATCGACGGTCAGGCCGACACCGGCGGCACCGATGAAGCGGTTGTTGTAGTCGTAGACCTTGTAGTTGATGAAAACGGTCAGGTTGTCTTTGTTGGCCAGGTCCGGATCGACATTGATCTCGTAGGGATCCTTCATGTCACGCACCCGGAAGTACCAGGCATCGCGGGGTTCGGTGGCCTTGACCTGCTTCAATACGCCCTTGGCGTGGTAGTAGGTCAGACTGGTGTCGGAGACGAAAAACGCCGTGTAGGCGCCGTAATGGGTCATGACTTCGTCGAGGTAACGGGTCATCTGGTCGGGGTCGCGTTCGCCGTTGACCACCCAGTCGCGCATAAAGGTATCGCGGGACATCATCGAGGAAATCAGGATCGGTCGGACCAGGTCTTTCTGGATTTCCGAGTAGACCGTGTCCGACGTCAGCGGCAATTCGGTGTTGACGATGTTGTCGCGGATCGACGTTCGCGAAGCGTAATAACTGAGAAAGGAAGTGGCCAGGAAGCCTGCGCCCAGCAACGCAATCAGTGTGAGAATCAACGAGCGTTGAGAATACAGCGGCGAGCGGGGCGACATGACAATTCCGTTGGCAGTGGTCCGATGGCAAGCATTCTAATGGCACGGCGGGGAAATAACTGCTCCATGTGTGCCACGAATGGTCGTCAATCCTGCCCGGACCTTGCATGAGCGAGCCAGCTCGCTCCTGCAGGTTCACTGTCAAACGAGGCTTTTCAGATAGGCCCGCCACCCGCCGAAATAACTGATGTCCACTGCACCCTCCAACCCGTACGCCTCGCAGATAAAGCCGCTCTCCCAGCGACCGTCCGCCAGTTGCACCTTGCCCAGGCCCAGCGGTGCCGGAATGCCGGTCAGGAACGAGCCCAATTCACTGCTCGGCAATTCCCACACCTCCACGGCAATCGCCACGCCGCCTTCCTTCACCCGAACCATGCCCGGACGAAACGGCGGGCCGCCGGCCAGGGCGTGCAGTTGATAGTCAGGCGAACTCTGGGTGGTTTCGACCAGCCGAGCCCCACGACGCTTCAGTTGCCAGTTCAGTGCCAGGCCATCGAGGTGCGCGCCGCAGACCACCAGCCGCGCGCGGTCGTGGCGTGCCGCTGTCGTCGGTGCCGGCGCGGTTGTACCTTGCTGGCGCTGCAAGCCAGCCGCCACGCTCAACAGGTATTGATCGGTGAACGCCCGCCCGAACAGCGTCACGCCCCACGGCAGGCCATTGCCCATGAAACCGCTGGGCACTGCGACGGCGGCGTAATCGAGCAGGTTCATGAAGTTGGTGTAGTAACCGAGTTCCGAATTGCGCAGCACCGGTTCGGCTTCAAGCTCTGCCAGCGTGACGGGGCGGCCGATGGTAGGTGTGAGCACGCAATCAAGACCCTCCAGTGCCTTGTCACACAGGGCTTTGAGCGCTTGCAACCGATACTGGGCGCGGAAGGTTTGCACCCCGCTGACCGCCGGGGCCTTGGCCAACACAGCGCGGATCACCGGCAGCACGGCCTCGGGATTCTGCTCCATCAGTTCGCCGGCCACGCTGTAGCGCTCGGCCACCCACGGGCCTTCGTACAGTAGACGCGCGGCTTCGAGGAACGGCGACAGATCCAGTTCCACGGCTTCACCGCCCAGGGCCTTGAGTTGCTCGACGGCCTTGGCGAACAACAGCGGGCCTTCAGTGCAGCCGAAGAATTCCAGGTCCTGGGATCGCGGCACGCCGAAACGAAATGGACGCAGTGCGCCGAAGGCCGAGCCGTCATTCCACAACGGGTTGCTGCGGCTGTACTCGTCCCGTGGGTCGAGGTGCGCAGTGAGCGCCAGCAGCTGACTGGCTTCGCGCGCGGTGGCGGTGAAGGTGGTCACGCAATCGAGGGTGCGACAGGCCGGCACTACCCCGGCGGTGGAGATCAGCCCCTTGGTCGCTTTGAGCCCCACCAGATTGTTCAGTGCTGCCGGCACGCGCCCCGATCCCGCGGTGTCGGTGCCCAGAGCAAAACTCGTCACACCGAGGGCCACGGCCAGCGACGAACCGGCGCTGGAGCCGCCCGATGGATACTCCGGCAACACGCTGTTCGGGCACGCGCCATAGGGCGAGCGACTGCCATTGAGGCCGGTGGCGAATTGGTCAAGGTTGGTCTTGCCCAGTGGCACCGCGCCCAGCGCCAGCAGTTGCTCGACGATGGTCGCCGAGCGCTGCGGCACATAAGCGAAAGCCGGGCAGGCCGCCGTGGTCGCAATGCCCGCCAGATCGATGTTGTCCTTGATCGCGAACGGCACGCCGTACAGCGGCAGGCTGTCGATATCGCGACCGTCGAGGGCGGCGAGGTAAGGTTCCAGTTCTTCGACACTGAGCAAGTGAATGAACAGGTGATAGTCCGGGTTCAGCGCCGCGGCTTTGTCTCGCAGGCTCAGCAACAATTGCCGGGGCGTGGTGCTGCCGTCGCGGTAAGCGTTGCGCAGGGCGTCGAGTTGCAGATCGATGTTCATGACGTTCGTCCTTTTCCAAATGGGTTCAGTCGAGTTCCAGCACCACGACGCGTTGTCCGGCACGCACCGCCGAACCCGGCTGCACGCGAATCTCCCGCACCACGCCGGCCATGGGCGCGAGCAGCGGGATTTCCATCTTCATCGACTCCAGAATCACCAGCACGTCACCGGCCTCGACCCGCGTGCCGGTTTCCACCTGGACCTGCCAGAGGTTGCCGGCGATGTGGCTGTCGACGCTCTGCTGACCGCTGGCCAGCGGTGCGTCTTCGGTCGTTTCCGCGACCAGGTCCTCACTGTCGAAATGCGCCTGGCCGCTGGCGATCCAGCGTTCGCGCTCGGCGTTGAAAGCGCCCTGTTGCTGGCTGCGAAACGCCTCGATGGTCTCGGCTTCCCGGGCCAGAAACGCCTGGTAGTCGGCGAGGTTCAACTGACTGTGCTCGATGTTCAGGTCGAAACGCCCGAGGGGGAAATCCCGACGGATGCGCAGCAGTTCATCGGCGCTCACCGGGTAGAAACGGATCTGGTCGAAGAACCGCAGCAACCACGGTTTGCCATCGAACGCGGCGACTTCGCGGTAGCGATTCCACATCTGCAACGTGCGCCCGACGAACTGATAGCCGCCGGGGCCTTCCATGCCGTACACGCACATGTAGGCGCCACCGATGCCCACCGAGTTCTCGGCGGTCCAGGTACGGGCCGGGTTGTACTTGGTGGTCACCAGGCGATGGCGCGGATCGAGCGGGGTGGCGACTGGTGCGCCGAGGTACACATCGCCCAGGCCCATCACCAGATAGCTGGCGTCGAACACCGTGCGCTGCACTTCATCGAGGTTCGGCAGGTCGTTGATGCGCCGGATGAACTCCAGATTGCTCGGGCACCAGGGGGCGTCCTTGCGCACGGTGGTCATGTATTTCTCGATCGCCAACTGGCACGCTGGGTCGTCCCAGGACAGGGGCAAGTGGACGATGCGCGACGGCACTTGCAAGTCTTTGGCCGCGCACACGGCGTCCCATTCGCCGGCGACGATGCCCAGCAGATCGGCCAGCGGCAGTTGCTCGGGCTGGTAGTGCACTTGCAGCGAGCGGATACCCGGTGTCAGGTCGATCACGCCTTGCAGCTGTTTGCTTTCCAGCGCCTGCATGAGGGCGTGGGCGCGGAAGCGCAGGACGAGGTCTAGTTCGGCGGCGCCGATTTCCAGCAGCAGGTGAGTATCACCGGATAGGCGCGCCACCAACCGCGTATCGTCCTGCCCAATGTCCAAAACCACAGGCGACACAACCCCCTGTGGGAGCGAGCCTGCTCGCGATGACGGCATGTCATTCAGGATTGATCTGTCTGATACACCGCTATCGCGAGCAAGCTCGCTCCCACATTGATCCCATTTCAACACGAGGTGGCGGGCGGTTTTGATATCGACCGGCACAAACTGCACCTTGTCCCCGGCCTTGAGCTGCCCCAGCTGCCACAGATCCGCCTCGATCACCGTCACCGGGCACACAAAACCACCAAGGCTCGGGCCATCGGGGCCGAGGATCACCGGCATGTCTCCGGTGAAATCCACGGCGCCGATGGCATACGGATTGTCATGGATGTTCGAGGGATGCAGGCCGGCTTCACCGCCATCCGCACGCACCCACTCGGGTTTGGGCCCGATCAGGCGAACGCCGGTTCGGCTGGAGTTGAAATGCACTTCCCACTGCGTTGCGAAGAAGGTGCCGATGTAGTGTTCGGTGAAGTATTCCGGGGCGCCATGGGGACCGTAGATCACGCGGATCTGCCGCACGACAGGCATCTCGGTGACCTGATGTTCAGGCAGTTGCGCGCCGACACTGCGGTCATTCAACGCCGGTACATGCAACACATCACCCGCCCGCAAGGCACGACCGCCATGACCGCCAAACTGGCCGAGGGTGAAGGTGCTTTTGCTGCCCAGGTAATCCGGAACCTGCAAGCCGCCACGCAGGCATAGATAGCTGCGTGCGCCGGTGCCGGCGATAGTGCCCAGACTCAAGGCAGCGCCGGCCGGCACCAGCAGCGCCGTGTTCATCGGTACCGATTCACCGTTCAGCGTCAGCGGAATCACCGCCCCGGTCACCGCGACCACCGCGTCGCAATTGAAGCGCAGCAACGGCCCGCTCATGGTGATCTCCAGCGCTGCCGCCCCCTCATCGTTACCGAGCAGGCGGTTGCCCAGGCGCAGCGCGCGACTGTCCATCGGCCCCGATGGCGGTACGCCCACTGCCCAATAGCCGAGGCGCCCCGGGTAGTCTTGAATGCTGGTCTGGGTGCCGGCACTCAACACTTCGAAGGTGTTGGCCTGATACACCAGGCCTTCCAGGCAGCGGGTCCACGGTTGGCCGCTGGCGAATGGCGCATCGAGCAGAATCTGCCGCAGGTAATCGCGGTTGGTTTCCACACCGTAGAGCAGGCTGTCGCCCAAGGCTTGATGCAGATCGGCGCGGGCCTGTTCGCGTGTCGGTGCCCAACTGATGACCTTGGCGATCATCGGATCAAAGTACGGCGGGATCTCGCAACCGGCCTCGACCCAGGTGTCGATGCGCAGTTGTACACCGTTGGCGACGGGAAAATTCACCGCCGTCAGCAAGCCTGGACTGGGTTGAAAATCCCGGCCCGGATCTTCCGCATACAAGCGCGCCTGAATCGCATGACCTTCCGGCTGCAATCCCTGACACAAAGCTTGCAGCGGCGGCAAATCACCGGCCGCCAGTTGCACCATCCAGCGCACCAGATCCACACCCCACACCTGCTCGGTAACGCCGTGCTCCACCTGCAGACGGGTGTTCACTTCAAGGAAATAGAAGCGCTGGGCATCGCTGTCGAACACGAACTCGACGGTGCCGGCGCTGCGGTAATTCACCGCTTTGGCCAGTTTGATTGCCGCTGCGCAGAGCTCATCGGCCATGCCGTCGGGCAGGTTCGGCGCCGGGGTTTCTTCGAGGACTTTCTGGTTGCGCCGCTGTACCGAGCAGTCGCGCACACCGAGGGCGATGACCTCGCCACGGCCATCGCCGAACACCTGCACTTCCAGGTGCCGGGCGCGCTGGATGTACTTCTCGATGAACACGCCAGCGTCACTGAAGTTGTTCTGCCCGAGGCGCTTCACGGCCTCGAAGGATTCGCTCAACTCGGCCGCGCTGCGGCACACGCGCATGCCGATGCCACCACCGCCGGCGGTGCTTTTGAGCATGACCGGATAGCCGACGTGCTCGCCAGCGACCAGTGCCGCGTCGAGGCTGTCGAGCAACTCGGTGCCTTCAAGCATCGGCACGCCGTGCTGCTTGGCCAGGGCGCGGGCGGTGTGCTTGAGACCGAATACGCGCAGTTGTTCTGGCGTCGGGCCGATAAACGCTATGCCGGCGGTTTCGCAGGCTTCGGCGAACGCGGCGTTTTCCGACAGAAACCCATAGCCGGGATGAATCGCCGTGGCGCCAGTGGCGTGGGCGATGGCGAGGATTTTTTCCACCGCCAGGTAGGTGCCGGCCGCGGCGCCTTCACCGAGGCTGTGGGCTTCATCGGCCTGCAGGATGTGCAGGCTCGCGGCATCGGCTTCGGAGTAAACGGCAACGCCCTGGACTTGCAGGTCGCGCAGGGTACGCAGGATGCGGCAGGCAATGGCGCCACGGTTGGCAATCAGGACTTTTTCGAACATGGCATAGCCCCTGAAGGGGATGCGGGCCGTCCCGCAGTTTTTCGATGAGCGCCGGGGTCGTCCCCGACGGAAAAATCTTTTTTCTTCAACGCTGACCCCTGTAGGAGCGAGCATGCTCGCGATGGACGTGAACGATTACGCGTAGCACCAGATGCCCAGCGGTGGCTTCTGGTTTTTCGCGAGCAGGCTCGCTCCTACAGTGGCTGGTGGTGCTCTTTAGGTTTGAGGCACTGCCCGGATCGGGCCTGGCACAGGGCAAACAACCAGCGGCGCAAACGGCTGAGGTTCAGTTCCATACCAGCAGCTCCGCAGGCGTCGGGTTGTAGGCGTTGCACGGGTTGTTCAGTTGCGGGCAGTTGGAGATCAGCACGATCACGTCCATCTCGGCGCGCAGGTCGACGTATTTGCCCGGCGCGGAAATGCCGTCCTCGAAGGTCAGGCCACCGTCAGCGGTGACCGGCACGTTCATGAAGAAGTTGATGTTCGGCCCGATGTCGCCCTTGCCCAGGCGCCCGTCGTGCACGCAGGCGCGCAGGTAGTTGTCGCGGCAGCTGTGCATGTAGCGTTTTTCCAGGGCGTAACGCACGGTGTTGCTCTCTTGGGCGCAGGCGCCGCCGAGGGTGTCGTGACGGCCGCAGGTGTCGGCGACGATGGTCAGCATCGGCTTGCCGAGGTTGGAGAACAGCACGCTGCCGGTGCTCAGGTACACGCTGTTCTGCCGACGCAAGGTGCGTTGCACGTCGTAGCGTTCTTTCGGGTTGGCGACGCTGTAGAACAGGGTGTCGACGGCCTGGTTGCCTTCCAGATCGAGGATGCGCAAGGTCTGGCCGGCCTTGACCTCCATCAGCCAGGGTTCGCCGGCGGGGATGGTGGCGCGGTAGATCGCGGTTTCTGGCTGCCGGTTTGGGGTAGCGGCGGTGGCGATAGCGAGTGACATGGCGGCGATCCTCAGGCGAACAGACGGTCGGTGTTGATGAAGCCGCGCTCGTTTTCCGGGCGCGAGGTGCGGCAGTGTTCGGCGACGCTGGCGTCGGCGTTCATCCAGCTGAGCTTCAGCGGTTTCGGCGCATAGTCTGGCGATGGGTCCATCGGGTGTTGCAGGGCGGTGAGCACCACCAGGGTGTCCATCGGCGCGTACAGCTCGATGTAATCGCCATCCTTCGAGTTGCCTTCGACGAAGTGGAAACGCCCGGCATCGTCGACGTTCACCCGGCTGAACAGATTGAGGGTCATCAGCAGGTCCGACAGGCCCAGCCCCCACTTGCCCAGTTCCACCAGCAGGTTGTCGGTGCCGTTGCGGAAGAAGCCGTTGCGCAGTTCCTGATAGCGGCCGGCGCCATACTTTTGCGCGACTTCTTCAGCGCAGAGAACGCCGCCGAGGCTGTCGCTCCAGCCACAGGTGTCGGCGGTGATGGCGGCCAGTACGCGACCCATGTCCGAGTACAGGCAATGACCGGCGGTGAGCTTGGCAGTGTGCTGGCATTTGAGGCTGTCGGGCAGGTTCAGGCGTTCGGTTTTTTCATTGGCGTTGAGCAGTGTCAGGCTGACGTTGGCGCCGCCGCGCAGGTCGGTCAGGCGCAGCAGTTGGCCGCGCTTCAAGACGAAAGAGCGATGGCCGCCGCCAGGGAGCATTTCTTCGGCGAACGGTGGGAACAGTTGAGTCGAATCGGTCATTTTCAAAATTCCTCTAAGCGATGCGAAGCGTGCCTGCCAGCGTGGCCGGCAGGGCGTCGACGGCGGCACGTTGGGCGCGGCGGTCGCTGTTCAAAGGGATGTCGTAGGTGATGCGCGCGCCATAGGCACCGGGGGCGTGCGGGTCGACGCGGACCTTGTCGAACACCAGCAGGCGCGTGCCGAGGCTGAAGCCTTCGGACAGGTCATGGGTGACCATGAACACCGTCAGTCGGGTTTCGCGCCACAGCTCCAGCAGCAAGGCGTGCATGTCTTTGCGGATGCCCGGATCGAGGGCACCGAACGGTTCGTCGAGCAACAACACCCGCGGCTTCATGATCAGTGCCTGGGCAATGGCCAGCCGTTGCTGCATGCCGCCGGAAAGCTGCGCCGGGTACTTGTCCAGCGAGTGCCCGAGACCGACTTTGTGCAGCAGCACCGCAGCCTGTTCCCGCGCCTCACGCTTGGCGCTGCCGAACAGGCGCCCGAGCAACGGCGAGCGCGGCAGTTCGAGGCCCAGGGCGACGTTGTCCAGTACGCTCAGGTGCGGGAACACCGAATAGCGCTGGAACACCACGCCACGGCTGGCGTCCGGTTCACCGGCCAGGGGCTGGCCGTCGAGCAGGATTTCGCCGCGACTGGCGCGCTCCTGGCCCAGCAACAGGCGCAGGAAGGTCGACTTGCCGCAACCGGACGCCCCGACCAGGGTGCAGAACTCACCCTCATTGATGTTCAGGTTCAGGCCTTCGAGCACCACCTGATCGGCGTATTGCTGCCAGACGTTTTTCACCGTGATGTAGCTCATTTGGCGGCCCCCTCGTACCAGGGAAACGCGCGACGGGTCAGGTATTTGAGCCCCCAATCCATCAGCCAGGCGAGCAGGGTGATCCACACCACGTAGGGCAGAATCACATCCATGGCCAGGTAGCGGCGCACCAGGAAGATCCGGTAACCGAGGCCGTCGGTGGAGGCGATGGCTTCGGCGGCAATCAGGAACAGCCACGCCGAACCGAGCATCAGGCGCAGCGAGATCAACAGGCGCGGCAGCAATTGCGGCAGCACCACACGCAGCATCAGGGTCCAGGTCGAGGCACCCAGGGTCTGGGCCTTGATCAGCAACTCCACGGGAATTTCCCGGGCGCGCTGTTCCAGGTCACGGGCCAGGGCGGGGGTAATGCCGATCACGATCAGCATCACCTTCGACAATTCTCCCAGGCCGAAGACGATGAACAGGATCGGCAGGATTGCCAGCGGCGGCACCATCGACAGCACCGTCAGCAGTGGTGACAACGGCGCGCCGAACAACGGCAGGGTGCCAGCGGCCATGCCCAGGCACAGCCCGGCGAGCGCGCTGATGCCCAGGCCGATGCCCAGGCGACGCAGGCTGGAGGCGGTGTCCTGCCACAGTACGTACTCGCCGGTGCGGCTGTCGGCGACGAAGGCCAGGCGTTTGACCGCGTCGGTCATCTGCACGGCGCTGGGCAGCAACTTGTCGTTGGGGTTGTCCGTCAGTCGCTCGGCCGAGCCCATGAAGTAGGCGAACAGCACCAGAGCGAACGGCAGGATCACCAACAGCAGGCGACTCGGGTGATCCGGATGACGATTGATCAGGCGCATGGCCAGGTCCTCTTCTTACAGCTTGGCGTCGGCGGCCATCTGCACGTAACTCGGATCGAAGCGCAGCTTGAGGTTGCCCTTGTCGCCACTGGTCACGCCGTTGGCGAAGGCCATGCCGACCGCGCTGGTGTCCTTGGCGCCTTCACCCAGCAAGCCGTGCTGGAATGAGAATTCGGCGACCCGGCGCATGGTTTCCGGCAATTGCTTGCTGGTGGAAAACGCCAGGGCTTCCTGGGGGGTGGCGAACAGTTTGGTGGTGTCCAGTTGCGCCTGGAAACCGGCCAGGTCAGTGCCCGAGGCTTTGGCCATGTGCTCCAGTGCGGCCTTGCTCGCGGTGTTTTTTTCGTTCATCAGTTCGACGACTTCGAACCAGGCGCCGGTCAGGGCTTTGCCAAGGGCCGGGTTGTCTTTGAGGGTCTGGGAGTTGACCACCATCATGTCCATGATTTCGCCGGGGATCTGGCTGGAGTTGAACACTTCGGTCACCGCAGGCTTGGCCTTGATGTCCGAGAGCATCGGGTTCCAGGTGGTCACGGCGTTGACCTGATCGGTGTTGAAGGCCGCCGAAATATCGGCGTCGGAGGTGTTGACCACTTTCAGGTCTTTCTCGGTGAGGTCCACCGAATCCAGGGCGCGGGCCAGCAGGTAGTGGGACACCGACAGTTCGACGAGGTTGACGTCCATGCCCTTGAGGTCGGCGACTTTCTTGCCTTCGCCCTTGAGCACGATGCCGTCATTGCCGTTGGAGAAGTCGCTGACGATCAGCGCCGTGCTATCTACGCCACCGGCGGCGGGGATGGTCAGGGCGTCCATGTTGGTCATGGTGCAGCCATCGAACTGGCCGGCGGTGTACTGGTTGATCGATTCGACATAGTCATTGAGCTGCACCACATCGATCTTGATGCCGTACTTCTTGGCCCATTTGTCGACGATGCCTTGGCTGCCGGCGTATTCCCAGGGCATCCAGCCGGCATAGATGGTCCAGCAGACGCTGAAGTGGTCTTTTTGCGCGGCGTGGGAAGAAAGGCTCACGAGGGCAGCGAAGGCAGCGGCGAGCAAGGCGGGTAAACGAAGCTGGGACATGATGGTTCTCCAGTTGATCAAGGGCGGACAGGAGGCAACGCGGCACCGTGAACGGTGGCTTGTCTCCCGGGCTTTTGTCCCGCCGTGTAACCTCAACTGGAGGTCGCCAACTCTCGGACCAGTCACTCGCGATTGCGAGCCGGAACCCTAGTCAGCCATTGCAAATTGTGGTGCCGCGAACCTGTGGTGACTCCTGCACGCCTTTGTTAAAGCGAGAGCCGTGCCAAGTCGCTTGAAGCGCTCTGGCATGCGGGTCAGGCGACAGATACCCGGTAAAGCAGGGGGCGTGTTGCCTTGTGATGGTGCGTGCGCGCACCGCAATGGGACGTGCCGGCCACTGATCCGAAGGCCAGCAGGGCGCTGCACTCGGTCGCGGATTGCGAGTCAAAACAGGTGTCAGTCGGTTTGTCCCGACGGCGGGTCTTTCAGGAGGCCGCCATGTTTCGTCGAGTGTTGCTGGTCGTTGTGCTCGGTCTGGGGCTTTGCGGCTGTTATTACTACGCCGGCTCCTACGATGTGTATTCGGCGCCTTATTACTACCCTGGCTACGCGCCTTATTACTATCCAGGCTACGCGCCTTATTCCTACTATTACGGCCCCGGTTACTACTACGCAGGTCCCCGTTTCTATGGTGGCTATCGCTATTACTACTGGGGCGGGCACGGCTCGCGTTATTACCGCGGTGGATACCACGGTGGTCACCACTAATCAGCGGCTGAATGGATGAAAAACTTTTAATTCACGAGATGTTTCAAGTTGTTACTGAATCGCACCAGATCCGGAATTTGATGTCAGATGTTTCGACAGTCACCGAATCATTGACTGTCGCCTGCCAGCGTCGCTGGTGTGGCTCACCCGCGGTCCAGGAGGCCGCCATGCTCTATCAAAAAAAGCTGCGTCGAATTCTACTGATTGCTGTGTTGGGATTGTCCGTGGGTGGATGCGTGGCTTATCCGGATGGAGGAGACGGTTACTACCGTTCCGAGGTCTACACCTCGCCAGCGCCGGCCTATTACGCCGGTGGTGCGTACTATTCCAATGGCGGCGGTTACTACTCGCCACCGGCGCGCTATTACGTGCCGCCTGCTCGGTATTACCAGCCAACCCCGCGTTATTACCCGCAACCGCGGGTCTATCAGCCGGCCCCGCGTTACTACCCGGCACGTGCAGATTACCGGGCGTATGAGAATCATGGCTGGGACGGCCGTAACCGCGGCAATTGGGACAATGACCACCGTGGTGGCGGACGTGACCACAATCACGACGACCGGGGCGACCGTAACGGTCGGGGCAATCACGACGGCCGGGGTGACCACCGTTAAGCCGACTTAAACGAAATTCTCCTGTAGGAGCGAGCCTGCTCGCGAGGGTGGTTCAGCCACCGCTGTGTTGACTGACACAGCCTCGATCGCAAGCTCGCCCCCACAGTTTTGTTTAATACTCCAACAGGTCCGCCAATGGATGGCGACCCTCCCAAACCTTTTGGAAATGCGCCTCCACCACGGCGTCCGGCACGTTGTTGATATCGGGCCAGTGCCAATGGGGCTTTTGATCCTTGTCGATCAACCGTGCACGCACGCCTTCGCTGAACTCCGGATGACGGCAGCAATTGAGGCTCAGGGTGTATTCCATCTGGAAGACTTGCGCCAGCGACATATGCCGCGCGCGGTTGATCTGTTCCCACACCAGGTGCGCGGTCAGCGGCGAACCTTCGCTCAGGGTTCGCGCGGCGCGGCTGAGCAGCAGATCCGGGTGATCGCGCAGCGCACTGATGGCCTTCCAGGCGCAAACCACATCACTGACGTCCAGCAGCTCATCAATGCGCTGGCGCCGCGGCAACCATTGGGATTCGGGCATGTGCGCGACGGCTTCCTGCTGCAAGGCCTTCAGCAGACTGTTGAGCTGCCTCGGGGTCTGTTCCTGCCAGTTCAACTGCAACAGGCCTTCGATCAGGGCTTCTTGCTGCTCATCGAGCAGGAAACGGTCGGCCAGGTCCAGATCGATCGCATCGCGAGCGTTCATGTGGGCGCCGGTCAGGCCAAGGAACAATCCGAGCTTGCCGGGCAGGCGTGACAGGAACCAACTGGCCCCGACGTCCGGGTACAGGCCGATGCTGATCTCCGGCATCGCCAGGCGACTGCTCGGCGTGACAATGCGAATGCTCGCCCCTTGCAGCAGGCCCATGCCGCCGCCAAGCACATAGCCATGGCCCCAGCAGATCAAGGGTTTGGGGTAGGT
Organism: Pseudomonas moorei; assembly: GCF_008801475.1. Lineage (GTDB taxonomy): Bacteria > Pseudomonadota > Gammaproteobacteria > Pseudomonadales > Pseudomonadaceae > Aquipseudomonas > Aquipseudomonas moorei. The sequence goes on from NZ_VZPP01000009.1 coordinate 166,845, forward strand.
GTGCAGGCTGAAGTCCAGGCGATATTCCGCGGCGAAGAACTGCGCGGCCAGGGGCGGCACTTCGCCGGGATGGGCGCGACAGGCTTCGACCAGGCTGCGCACTTCGCCGCCGGCGCAAAAAGCCTTGGCGCCGTTACCGCGCAACAATACACAGACGATTTGCGGCTCCTTGGCCCAGGCGTCCAGTTGAGCGCGCAAGGCCTTGATCATCGGCAATGACAGGGCGTTCAGCGACTTTTCGGCATCCAGGCTGGCGATGCCGATACGCGCGCCGTCGGTGCCGGTGAGTTCTTCGAAGTGCAGATTCATCGTGACCTCGATCGGGAATTTGAGGGTTAAGTATGATCGTTGTGCGGGAAAGTGCCGGATCTGCGTCAGATCAATTGACAAGCGTGGTGGGCCTTCTTAGGGTTCGCCCCATTGTTTTTACCGGATATGACCATGACTGCTGACGACCGTATCAAACTCGAACCGGGCTGGAAGGAGGCGCTGCGTGCCGAATTCGACCAGCCCTACATGGCGGAGTTGCGAAAATTCCTGCAAGAGGAGCGGGCGGCCGGCAAGGAAATCTATCCACCGGGGCCGATGATTTTCAACGCGCTCAACTCCACGCCGCTGGACAAGGTCAAGGTCGTCATCCTTGGCCAGGACCCGTACCACGGTCCGGGCCAGGCGCACGGTTTGTGCTTTTCGGTCCAACCGGGTGTCCCGGCGCCGCCCTCGCTGGTGAACATCTATAAAGAGTTGAAACGTGACCTGAACATCGACATCCCCAACCATGGCTATCTGCAGAGCTGGGCCGATCAGGGCGTGTTGATGCTCAACACCACCATGACGGTCGAGCGCGCCAATGCCAATGCGCACAAGGACAAGGGCTGGCAGTTTTTCACCGACCGGATCATTGAAGTCGTCAGCCAGCAGCAACCGCATCTGGTGTTTATGCTGTGGGGCGCCCATGCCCAGAGCAAACAGAAGCTGATCGATGCGACCAAGCATTTGGTCCTGACCTCGGTACACCCTTCGCCGTTGTCGGCTTATCGTGGCTTCCTGGGTTGCGGGCACTTCAGCCGTACCAACAAGTTCCTGGAACAGAATGGCGAGACGCCGATCGAGTGGCGTTTGCCGCCGGTTCAGGCAGGCTGAGGGTTTGCGGTGGCGAGGGAGCAAGTTCCCTCGCCACAGTGACTCGATATCACTCGGGTTTGCGGTTCCAATACTGGAACAACGGCTCCGCCAGAAACAACACAAACAACAGCCGCATCACCTGCATCGCCGTCACCAGCGGCACCGACAGTTGCAGGGTTTCCGCCGTCAGGCTCATCTCGGCAATCCCGCCGGGCATCATGCCCAGGGTCAGCGAACGCAGATCCAGGTGGGTCAGCGCGCTCAAGCCCAATGCCGCCGCCGTGGCGATCAGCATGGTCAGCACGGTCCCGATCAGGGTGCGCCCCATGAACGAGGGCGCGCGTCGGAAAAACTGCCGGTTGAAGTGACAGCCCAGGCCGCTGCCGATCAGCCACTGGCCGATCTGGCTGCCGCCCTGGGGCAAACCGATGTGCAAATCCCAGCCAATGCTCACCGCCGCGCTCACCAGCAACGGGCCGAACAGCCACGGGTTGGGTTGACGCAAACGCTCCCAGATCCAGGCCGCCAGCGCGCCGGCCGGGAACAGCAGGGCCAGCCAGCGCCAGTCCACGGCGGTGGCATGGGAGACCGGCGCCCCGTCGCCCAACAAATACTTGAACGCCGCCGGTACACACAGCACGACGACCAGTACCCGCAGACTTTGCCCGGCGGCAACGCGGCTGAGCACCGCGTCATTGCGGGCGCCGAGGTTGACCATCTCCCCGGAGCCACCGGGCATGCTGGAGAAGAATGCGGTGGCGCGATCCTCGCCGGTGCGCCGCATCAACCAGACCCCGACCACGGCGGACAGGCTGGTGACCAATGCGCCAAAGAAAATCAGACCGAAATGACTCAGCACCTGCTCCATCACCACCGGGGTGAAGTGCAGGCCGATGCCGATACCGACGATCCACTGGCCGCACTTGCGGCCGCCAGGGATTTCCGCCAATTGCCAGGGGGTCAGGCAGCGCACCAGGATGATCGCCAGCAACGAGCCGACCATCCATGGCAGCGGCCAGCCGACCTGGCTGGCGAGGTAGCCGCCCATCAGGCCGACCAGCGGGGTTCCCCACCAGAGTTTGAAGGGTGACCGATCAGACATCGGCGATGGCGCGTTGCGCGGCCGAACGTTTACGCCAGATACGGATGATCGGCATCAGCAGCATGATCGCCGTCAGGATCCAGCAACCGAAGGTGATCGGGCTCGACCAGAGGATCTCCAGCGCTCCGTTGGAAATCGACAGGGCACGACGCAGGTTCTGCTCCATCAAGCCTCCGAGGATGAAGCCCAGCAGCAGGGGCGACAACGGGAAGTCCAGCTTGCGCAGGATGTAGCCGAAGATGCCGATGCCGATCATCAGGAACAGGTCGAACGTTGTCGCGTGCACCGCGTAGACGCCGATCCCGGTAATGATGGCGATCACCGGTACCAGTGCCCAGTTCGGCACGGCGAGGATGCGCGTGAAAATGCGGATCATCGGGATGTTGAGGATGACCAGCATGACGTTGGCGATGAACAACGAGGCAATCAGGCCCCAGACGATGTCGGGTTGCTGCTGGAACAACAGCGGTCCCGGCGTGATGTTGTACAGCGAGAGTGCGCCGATCATCACTGCCGTGGTGCCCGAGCCAGGCACACCCAGGGTCAGCATCGGCACCAGCGCACCGCAGGCCGCGCCGCCAATGGCGGTTTCCGGTGCGGCCAGGCCACGCATGTCACCCTGGCCGAACGTGCCCTTCGCACCGGCGATGCGTTTCTCGGTCATGTAGGCGACGGCACTGGCCAGGGTCGCACCGGCACCCGGCAACACACCCATGATGAAACCGAGTACGCCGCAACGAATGTTCACCACGAACACCGATGCCGCTTCCTTGACGTTGAACATCATCCGCCCGGTGGCTTTCACGGCTTCCTGACCGTGATGGGTTTTTTCCAGCAGCAGGAGGATTTCGCTGATGGAGAACAGGCCCAGCACCAGCACGACGAACTGAATGCCGTCGGTCAGGTGGATGTTATCGCCGGTAAAACGGTACACACCGCTGTTGGCGTCGATGCCGACGGTCGACAGGAACAGGCCGATCAGCGCCGCGATGAAGGTCTTGAGCGGACGATCACCGGCCATGCCGCCGAGACAGACAATGGCGAATACCATCAGCACGAAATATTCCGCCGGTCCGAAGGCAATCGCCCATTTCGCCAGCAGCGGGGCGAACAGCACCATGCCGCAAGTCGCGATGAAGGCGCCGATGAACGAGCTCCACGCCGAGAGCGACAAAGCCACGCCGGCCAGGCCTTTGCGGGCCATCGGATAGCCGTCGAGGGTGGTCATCACGGTGGAGGCTTCGCCAGGGATGTTCAGAAGGATCGAGCTGATCCGGCCGCCGTACTCGCAGCCCAGGTACACCGCCGCCAACAGGATCAGTGCCGACTCCGGTGGCAGGCCGAGGGCGAATGCGATCGGGATCAACAGCGCCACGCCATTGATCGGCCCCAGGCCTGGCAACAGGCCCACGACCGTGCCGATCAGGGTGCCGCAGAGGGCAGTCACCAGGTTGTACGGGCTCAGCGCAACGCCGAAACCCTGACCCAAATAGCCAAGAGTATCCATATCAGTTCTCCAGAACGTCGAGCACGCCAAGCGGCAGCGGCACGTCCATCAACTTGTCGAACAGCAGGTAGAGGCCGACGGCCATCAGGCTGATGATCACGACACTGGGCAACCAGCGGCCGCCATACAGGCGCGCCATCGGCACGCCGGTGAGGATGCTGGCGACGATGAAACCGAGGGGTTCGAAGGCGCCGGCGAACACCAGCAACAGCACCACGCAGAAGCCGATCTTGTTCAGGGTGGCACGGTCCAGTGGCGGTTCGTCAGCGCTGTGCTTGATCGGTGCCGGGCGAAAAACCATGTACAGCAGCGCCGCGCCCATCAGGCCGAGCATTAACAGCGGAAAGGCGCGAGGCCCTACCGGTTCGTAGGAAAAAGCCGCTTGATACGGCCATGCCATCAGCGCCAGGCCAATACAGGCCAGCAACAGCACCGATGCAAAAATGCGTTGTAAGAGCATGGGGAACTCCTGTGCCACGACCCCCGCAAACGGGAGCCGTAGCCGCTAGCTGGACGGAGGCGATCACTGAATCAGGCCGAACTCTCTGGCCAGCACTTTGTAGTCCGCCACCTGCTTCTTCACGTAGGTGTCCAGCTCGGGGCCGGTCATGGCGAACGGGAACAGTTCCCGCTGATCGCGCAACTTGGCGAAGTCTTCGGAAGCCAGCAGTTTGTCAAAGGCCGCTTTCCACCAGGCGTAATCTTCATCGCTGACTTTCGGGCCGAGGTAGAAACCGCGAACCACCGGCCAGACAATGTCGTAGCCTTGTTCCCTGGCGGTCGGGATGTCTTTCATTTCCGGCTCGTCAAGACGCTTGTCGGCGAACACCGCCAGCAAGCGCATGTCGCCGCTGAGGATGTGCGGCATGGAGTCGGAAATGTCAGTGCTGCCGACCTGGATGTGGCCGCCTAGCAGGGCCGTAGCGATTTCACCGCCACCCTCGAGGGCGACGTAACGCAGGTCGCGCGGGTTGATCCCGGCGGCCTTGGCGATCAGCGCGGTTTGCATCCAGTCCTGGCTGCCGACTGTGCCGCCGGAACCGATCACCACTTTGCTCGGATCTTTCTTCAACGCCTGCACCAGGTCGTCCAGGGTCTTGTAGGGCGAATCGCTTTTCACAGCGATGGCGCCGTAGCTGGTGCCAACGGCGGCGAGCCAGCGCACGTTGGTTTCATCGAAACGCCCGAACTTGCCCTGGGCCAGGTTCAATAGCGAACCGCTGGACCAGGCCACCAGGGTGCCGGCATCGGCCGGACGCTGGGCGACGACCGCGTTGTACGCGACCGCGCCGACGCCACCGGGCATGTAGGTCACGCGCATGGGTTTGGTCAGCAGCTTTTCGTTGACCAGCGCGCTTTGCGCCAGTTTGCAGGTCAGGTCGAAACCACCACCTGGCGAGGCCGGGGCGATGCATTCCGGTCGTTTGGGCTCGTCGGCAAGCGCTTGGCCGGTGAACAGCAGGACGCTGGCGGCGAGGGCAATTTTACGCATTGACAGGTTCATTCAAGTCTCCTTGGGAGTTGTTGTTATGGACGTACTGAATTACCAAAGGGCAACGCTATAGCTCACCAGCAGACGCACTTCATCGGCATCGCGAGCAGAGTAATTGGAGCGGTAGGTGGCATTGCGCAGGCGAACGGCGACGTCCTTGAGCGCGCCGCTTTGTACTACATATTTGATCTCGGAGTTGCGCTCCCACTCTTTGCCTTCGTCACCGTTCTTGAGCTTGATGTTGTCACCGCTCACGTAACGGCTCATGAAGCTCAGGCCAGGGATGCCGAGGGTGACAAAGTCGAAGTCATAACGCGCCTGCCAGGAGCGTTCTTCAGCGCCGGCAAAGTCGTTGATCTGCACGAAGTTGACCAGGTACGGATCGCTGCCATCTACATACGGGAACGCGCTGTCGCCGGACATGTGCTGGTAGCCGGCGCTGAACTTGTGCCCGCTCAAGGCGTAGCTCACCAGTCCGTTGAGGGACTTGTTGTCGATCTTGCCGCCACGGGCCTGGCCCTGGTCATCACTGATGGCAAACCGCAGGTCGCTGGCAAAGGTGCCGGGGCCCAGCGGCTGCGAAGCGACCAGCCCGAGAAAGTGCTGGTTGTAGACTTCATCGAGCTGCGCGAAGTGGTAGCTGCCGGTGATCTTGTCGGTGAACTTGTAGTCCAGGCCGCCAAAGTCGAAGTGTTTGCCGGCTACCGTTCCGGCGAAGCGGCCGTTCTTGTTGTTGAGGGCAATGTCCTCGAAGTCGGTGCTGTCGCGATCCTTGGCCTTGTCCAGGCGCCCGCCGGTGAAGGTCAGGTTCTTGATCTCCTTGGAGGTCAGCATGCCGCCTTCGAAGGTCTGCGGCAGGATGCGCCCGTCATTGGGCTTGAGGATCGGCAGTTCCGGAATCAGGGTGCCGACTTTCAGCTCGCTGGCGGAGATTTTCACCTTGCCGGTCAGGCCGAGCTTGGAGTATTCGTCGACGGCTCGCCCATCGTCGGTCGGCAACAGGCCGGTCCCCGTACGGTCCGGGCTTGAGTCGAGCTTGACCCCCATCATGCCCAGCGCATCGACACCGAACCCCACGGTGCCATCGGTGTAACCTGATTTCAGATTGAGCATGAAACCCTGGGCCCACTCGTCACGCTTGGACTGTTGGGCACTGGTACCGTCGCGAAAATCGCGGTTGAAGTACATGTTGCGGGTTTCGAAAGTGGCCGAGCTGTCTTCGATGAAGGCGGCCTGGCTCAACGGTGAAAAACTGGCAAGGGCGGCAGCGCTGGCAAGCGCAGTGTGGCTGAGACGGGAGAAGCGGGCAGGCGCAATAGCCTGGGTCTGCAAGGACTGCATGGATGACTGACTCCGTTTATTGTTCTTATTTGTCGAAAACGCTTCGAGGCGTTTTTCGTATCGCTGTATGGCAGCAGCGACGGCAGCCGAAACTGTCCGTGGCTGGACTGTAACGGGCTAACCTTTCGTTAACCTTTCAGCTGGCTTTCACGTTTTTTCGGGCTTCACAGTGGCGGATGCCGCTGTAAACTCCGCGCCAAAGAATGGCGTCGACCATCCCTGAACGAGGTAAAAATCCATGCGTGTCCTGCTCGTCGAAGACCATCTGCAGCTCGCCGAAAGTGTCGCCCAGGCGCTCAAGAGCACCGGCTTGACCGTGGATGTGCTGCACGACGGCGTGGCGGCCGACCTGGCACTGGGCAGCGAGGAATACGCAATGGCGATTCTCGATGTGGGCCTGCCGCGCATGGATGGTTTCGAGGTGTTGGCGCGTTTGCGCGCACGGGGCAAGAACCTGCCGGTGTTGATGCTGACTGCCCGCAGCGACGTCAAGGATCGGGTCCACGGCCTGAACCTCGGCGCCGATGATTACCTGGCCAAACCTTTCGAACTCACCGAACTCGAAGCCCGGGTCAAAGCCTTGCTGCGCCGCAGCGTGCTGGGCGGTGAACGCATCCAGCGTTGCGGGGTGCTGGCCTATGACCTGGAAACCCGGCGCTTCACCCTCGGCGAAGAATTGCTGACCCTGACCTCCCGTGAACAGGCTGTGCTCGAAGCCCTGATCGCCCGTCCCGGCCGGGTGATGAGCAAGGAGCAATTGGCGTCGCAAGTGTTCGGTCTCGACGAGGAGGCCAGCCCCGACGCCATCGAAATCTACGTGCACCGCCTGCGCAAGAAACTCGATGGCCAGCCGGTCGCCATCGTGACCTTCCGCGGCCTCGGTTACCTGCTGGAAAGTCGCGATGCATAAGCCCAGCAGTCTGCGCTGGCGGTTGCTGTGGAACCTGGCGCTGTTGCTGGTGGTGCTGATGCTGGCCAGTGGCTTGAGTGCTTACTGGAATGGTCGCGAAGCGGCCGACACCGCGTATGACCGCACCTTGCTCGCGTCGGCGCGGACCATTGCCGCCGGTGTTTCCCAGCGCGACGGAACGCTGAGTGCGGATGTGCCTTATGTGGCCCTCGATACGTTCGCCTACGACAGCGCCGGGCGGATTTTCTACCTGGTCAACGACATCAATCAGAAGCTGATCTCCGGCTACGAAAACCTGCCACCGCCACCCCCGGGGACGCCGCGCACCGATGACTATCCGGCGCTGGCACGCTTTTACAACGCGACCTATCGGGGGCAGAACGTGCGGGTGGTGAGCCTGCTCAAACCGGTCAGCGAACCGAACATGAATGGCATGGCGGAAATTCGCGTCGCCGAGACCGATGAGGCACGTGTCAGGATGGCCCGTAGCCTGGCGGCGGATACCCTGCTGCGCCTGGGCATGCTGGCGATCGGCGCGCTGCTGATTGTGTGGTTTGCGGTCAGTGCCGCACTGCGTCCGCTGGAGCGCTTGCGCTCGGCGGTGGAGGAGCGTCAGCCGGATGACCTGCGGCCATTGCCGTTGGTGGAAGTGCAGCATGAGTTGTGGCCACTGGTGCGTGCGCTCAATCACTTTACCGAGCGCCTGCGCGGTCAGTTCGAGCGTCAGGCGCAGTTCATCGCCGATGCCGCCCACGAACTGCGCACCCCCTTGGCGGCGCTGAAGGCACGGCTGGAACTGGGTCTGCGTTCAAGCGAACCGCAAACCTGGCGCAGTACCCTGGAAACCGCTGCCCAGGGCACCGATCGCTTGACCCATCTGGCCAATCAATTGCTCTCCCTGGCACGGGTCGAAAACGGCGCCCGGGCGATTGCCGAGGGTGGCGCGCAGTTGCTCGATCTCAGTCAACTGGCGCGTGACCTGGGCATGGCCATGGCGCCGCTGGCCCACAAGCGCGGTGTGGCGCTGGCGCTGGAAGCGGACGAACCGGTGTGGATGCGGGGTGAGCCGACCTTGCTCAACGAACTGTTGAGCAACCTGGTGGACAACGCGCTGGCTCATACGCCACCGGGCGGCAACGTGATTTTGCGTGTCTCGGCCCCTGCGGTGCTGGAGGTTGAGGATGACGGACCGGGTATTCCTCTGGATGAGCGCGATCGCGTGTTCGAACGTTTTTACCGACGCAACCAGCAGGTGGCCGGATCCGGGTTGGGCCTGGCGATTGTCGGCGAGATCTGCCGCGCGCACCTGGCGCAGATCAGCCTGCATGATGGCGAGCACGCGGGGTTGAAAGTGCGGGTCAGTTTTATTGCGGGGGAGTGAGTAGAGCATTTGTGGCGAGGGAGCTAGCTCCCTCGCCACAGGAATTGCATTCATGCTTAATAAAACATCGTCCGGGTTTCTTCCAGGTCGGCGCACATTGCCTTGTCCTCAGGGTCGATCCCGAGCTTGTTGAAGGCGGGCACGCTGAAGGGGTCGATGCGCGAGATCGGGTGATCTGTATCTTGGTGGCAATACAGACTGGCTACCTGCACCAGATCGACGTAATCGATTTGAGCCGACTGTCGCTTGAAGTTCAGGTACAGCCGCGGTACCTGCACCAGCATGTCCGGAAATTCCCAGACCCTGAGCAATTTATCGCCCAGCAGCGGATGGATATGGTCGATCACGTGGTTGAGGCTGACCGGGTCGGACAGCAGGTCATAGTGATCTTCGGCATAAGTCAGGATGGGCAGTACGCCGATCTGGTGTACCAGCCCGCCAAGGGCCGCCTGATCGGGTTTGAGCTGGGTGTAGTTGCGGCACAGTGCATAGCTGACACCGGCGATTTCCAGGCTTTTGCGCCAGACATCGCGCATTTTCTGTTCCACCACCTCGGAGCGGGCATGGAAAATCTGTTCCATGACCAGGCCGATGGCCAGGTTGCTGCTGTAGTTGATCCCCAGGCGAGTGACGGCCGTGTGCAACTCGGTGACTTCCTGGGTCGCGCGCAGCAGCGGGCTGTTGACCACTTTGATCAGCCGCGCCGACAGCGCCGCGTCGCGGCCGATCACTTTGCTCAGGGCGCTGATACTGACGTCAGGGTCTTCGGCTGCCTTGCGAATCTGCAGCGCCACTTCCGGCAATGTTGGCAGAACCAGGTCATCGTTATCGATGGCCTCAACCAAATCCTGTTGGACCTTTTCCGCCAGCTCACTCATTTCTGTTCTCTAGGTGTCGCCAAAAAGTACTGCTGTTAACGCTGGATTTCGCGGTCGCGGTCCAGTTCATAAGGCAGGTCGAGCAAGTGCAGGGCGGGGCCGTCGAGCGCACCGACGTGAATGTCGCCGGCCTCTGCCGCATCGGCTTGCAGCACCGCCAGCAGTTCAATCTGTTGTTCGCCCTGGGCGGCCAGTACCACTTCGCCGATTGAACTGCCATGGCTTGGGGAAAACAGCTGGGTGCCAGGCTCAGGCAGTTCGCTGGCGTCCAGGCTCAGGCGATACAGGCGGCGCTTGAGCTTGCCCAGATACTGCATCCGCGCAACGATCTCCTGGCCGGTGTAGCAACCTTTCTTGAAGCTCACGCCCCCGACCGCCTGCAGGTTGAGCATCTGCGGGATGAACAGCTCGCGGGTGCCCGGCATCACCTGGCCGATCCCGGCGCGGATCTGGCCCAGCAGCCATTGATTCAGTTCGCCTTCGGCGAGTAGGGCGGACAGCTTGCCCTTGACCGCGTCGGCTTGATCGGCACTGACCCAGAGTTCGGCGCGATCAGGGGACACGCGAAGGGCGATCAGGCCATCATTGCGCACGACCTGGTCGGTTTCAGCGGGCAGTTCGAGGCCGAGACTTTTGAGCGCGGCATCGCCATGATCGACGCCAAAGCGGACCCAGGCAGCGCTTTCGTCCGTCAGTTTGGACTTGGAAAAAACAGCGTATTTTTTCAGGTCTGCCAGTTGCGGTTCGAGCAACTCGCTGGCCATGGCCATGAGCACGCCGTCACCTTCGAGCAGGATGCGGAAGCTCGATTGCATCCGGCCTTTCTGCGTGCAGCGCGCACCGAGACTGGCCTGGGTATCGCTCAGGTAATTGAGGTTGCAGGTCAATTGGCCTTGCAGGAACTTGCCGGCGTCCGCGCCGCGGACCGCCAGAACACCTTCATGAGACAGCGTGCAGAAAAAAGCAGAATCGGCCATGGGTCATCGCAGGGTAAAGAGTCTGGCGGACATGATAAGGGGGCGCTCTTGAAATGGGTAGTTCACAAAGGATCGTCGGTGCCCGACCAAAGCCGACTGTTCGACCGGGCGCGGGGCTGTATACTTGCGGCCTATTTGAGGAGCGCTCCATGGTCGAAGATGTTGAACTGAATCGCCTCTACTGGCACAGCCGCCGCGGCATGCTTGAGCTTGACGTGTTGCTGGTGCCGTTTGTGAAAGAGGTTTATCCGCACCTCAACGAGGTTGATCGCGCCTGTTACGTCAGGTTGCTCGAATGCGAAGATCAGGACATGTTCGGCTGGTTCATGGAACGCGCCGAATCAGAAGACCCTGAGCTTCAGCGCATGGTTCGCATGATTCTGGACCGTGTTCAGCCCAAGTAATGGTTTCGAATGCCGCTGGCATGCCTCACGGCAGTTGCTGGCGGCATATCTGTTGGCCCAGCTGTTCGCGCTGGGTTCGCTATGGCTTCTCGCTATTCCGCTTTGGGCAGGCTTACTCGGCGCCTTTTGCTGTCTGCTGCACGCCGTTTGGGCATTGCCACGCCAGATTCTGCTGACCCACGCCCGGGCCTTCTGCGGCTTGCGTCGCGATGCCGATGGCTGGCAGTTATGGAGTCGGGCGGCGGGATGGCAAGCGGTGCAGCTTCGTCCGGACAGCATCGCGCTGCCGTTGGTGGTGCTGCTGCGGGTTCGTCTGCAGGGCGAGCGGCGTGTCCGCTCCGTTTGCGTGCCTCGGGATTCGCAGGCGGCGGATCTGCACCGACGCCTGCGGGTACGGCTCAAGTTCAGTCGACGTAGGTGGACGGCACCAGAATAGTGTCCAGCGCGACTGGCAGCATCTTCGGATAGTCGAGGGTGTAATGCAGGCCGCGACTTTCCTTGCGCTCCATGGCTGAGCGAATCATCAGTTCGGCCACCTGGGCCAGGTTGCGCAACTCGATCAAATCCCGGCTGACTTTGTAGTTGCTGTAGAACTCGTCGATCTCGTCCAGCAGCAGGCGCACCCGGTGCTGGGCCCGTTGCAGGCGTTTGTTGGTGCGCACGATGCCCACGTAGTCCCACATGAATCGCCGCAGTTCATCCCAGTTGTGCGCAATGATCACGTCTTCATCGGAGTCGGTCACCTGGCTCGCGTCCCAGATGGGCAGGGCGGTGGGCGCCGAAACGTTCGGCAGTTGTTCCAGGATGTCCGCCGCGGCTGAGCGCGCATACACAAAGCACTCCAGCAACGAATTGCTGGCCATTCGGTTGGCGCCATGCAGGCCCGTAAAGCTGGTTTCGCCAATCGCGTAGAGCCCCGGCACATCGGTGCGACCTTGCTGGTCGACCATCACGCCGCCGCAGGTGTAATGCGCCGCCGGAACGACCGGAATCGGTTGCTTGGTGATGTCGATGGAAAATTCGAGGCAGCGCTCGTACACGGTCGGGAAATGCGTTTTGATGAAGTCTTCGGACTTGTGGCTGATGTCCAGATAGACGCAGTCGATACCGAGTCGCTTCATCTCATGGTCGATGGCCCGGGCCACGATGTCCCTTGGGGCCAGTTCGGCACGAGGGTCGAAACGCTGCATGAAGCGTTCGCCGTTGGGCAGTTTCAGGTGTGCACCTTCGCCACGCAGTGCTTCGGTGATCAGGAAACTCTTGGCCTGTGGGTGATAAAGGCAAGTCGGGTGGAACTGATTGAATTCCAGATTCGCCACCCGGCATCCTGAACGCCAGGCCATAGCGATGCCGTCGCCGCAGGCACCATCAGGGTTGCTGGTATAGAGGTAAACCTTGGCCGCTCCGCCGGATGCAAGAATCACGAAGCGCGCGCCGTAGGTGTCGACTTCCCCGGTGGCGCGATTGAGCACATAGGCGCCCAGGCAGCGATCGCCTTCAAGACCCAGGCGTTTTTCCGTGATCAGATCGACGGCTACGCGTTGCTCGAGCAACTCGATGTTCGGTCGTTGCTTGGCCTGGGCGAGCAGCGTCCGGAAAATGGCAGCGCCCGTGGCATCGGCAGCATGGATGATGCGCCGGTGGCTGTGCCCGCCTTCGCGAGTCAGGTGAAATTCAAATCCGCCATCTTCTGTGCCGGACTGTTCATCACGGGTAAATGGCACGCCCTGGTCGATCAGCCATTGAATGGCTTCTTTACTGTGTTCGACGGTAAAGCGCACGGCGTCTTCGTGGCACAGGCCACCGCCAGCGTTCAGGGTGTCATCGACGTGGGATTCGATGGTGTCGGTGTCGTCGAGGACGGCAGCCACGCCGCCCTGCGCCCAGAATGTCGAGCCGTTGGCGAGGTCGCCTTTGCTCAGTACGGCGATGCGCAAATGACCGGGCAAGGTCAGCGCAAGGCTCAAACCGGCAGCACCGCTGCCAATTACCAGAACATCGTGTTGAAACTGTTGGCTCATTTCAGGATTCCGCTCAAAGCGACCCGGGTCGGGGTAGGCGCCAGACATCTGGACAGGTGAGTCAGGCAACCGCACAGCCCACTAGTATATAGAGGGGGGGAGCGGCACAATACCCGAGCCGATATGGCATTGTGAAACTACCGTGACAGAAAAGACCTGTCGCTTCGTCGGATGTTTTTTCTGACGATTCGCCAACATGTGGACTGTATCGTGGATTTAACAGTCTTTTTCTCTTCACGGTTGCACAATGTCGGTTTGGCACGGCTATAAATATTTGGAACTTTTGCCAAAGGCCCAATATCAATAGACGGTTGCCTGAATCAAGGGACAGTGTCGGCGTCCGCGCAGGGTCAGCAGTTGGATCCTTGCCAGCGAATCCGATGACAAGATTATTTGCGCAGCCGGGTCATCTCGCGCTGCGCTTTTCGTGCGTGCCGAATCAGTGCCCGCAGGAAACTTGCCTGGAGGGGGAGAACTTTTGCGAAAAGCCCGAGTCTATGTTTGCAAGTCCGGTCGTTTAGTTTTGCAAGCCTCCTCCAAGCTTATCGAGGAGTGTTCATGCTAACCCAGGAAGAGGATCAGCAGCTGGTCGAACGCGTTCAGCGCGGCGACAAGCGTGCATTCGATCTGTTAGTGCTGAAATACCAGCACAAAATTCTCGGGTTGATCGTGCGTTTTGTGCACGACACCCATGAAGCCCAGGATGTGGCACAGGAAGCCTTTATCAAGGCGTACCGTGCGCTTGGAAATTTTCGCGGAGACAGCGCGTTTTACACGTGGCTTTACCGCATCGCCATCAACACGGCGAAAAACTATCTGGTTTCACGCGGCCGTCGGCCGCCGGATAGCGATGTCAGTTCCGAGGATGCAGAGTTCTACGATGGCGATCATGGCCTCAAGGATCTCGAGTCGCCAGAACGAGCTTTGCTGCGGGATGAGATCGAAGGCACCGTCCATCGAACCATTCAGCAACTGCCAGAAGATTTGCGTACGGCGTTAACTTTACGTGAATTTGATGGTCTGAGTTACGAGGACATTGCGAGCGTCATGCAGTGTCCGGTAGGCACCGTGCGCTCCCGGATTTTCCGCGCTCGGGAGGCCATCGATAAAGCCCTGCAGCCTTTGTTGCAGGAAAACTAAAGACAGCGGCGACAGCCAAGAGAGGAACGCCATGAGTCGTGAAGCCCTGCAGGAATCGCTGTCCGCAGTGATGGATAACGAAGCGGACGAGCTGGAGTTACGTCGGGTATTGAATGCCTGTGACGATGTCGAAACCCGTGAAACCTGGGCTCGTTATCAGATCGCTCGGGCAGTGATGCACAAGGACCTGCTGCTTCCACGTCTGGACATCGCTGCGGCGGTATCTGCTGCTCTGGCTGACGAAGCCGTACCGGTAAAAGTCTCCCGTGGTCCATGGCGCAGCCTGGGTCGTCTGGCAGTAGCCGCTTCGGTGACCCTTGCCGTACTGGCGGGTGTTCGTCTTTACAATCAGGACGAGATCGCCGGGGTAGAACTCGCTCAGCAATCCAGCCAACAAAGCCTGGTTGCTCCGCAAGTAAAAGGCCCGGCTGTTTTGGCAGGCTACAATGAGAGTTCGGATGCCACCGGTCCCATGGCCAATGGCGTACTGCAAGGTCAGCCAGGCTGGCACGATCAACGTCTGCCGGGCTACTTGCGCCAACATGCTCAACAGGCTGCACTGAAAGGTACCGAGAGCGCTCTGCCTTACGCTCGTGCAGCGAGCCTGGAAAACCGTTAAGGAGGATCATGCGCGCCATACCTTTACTTACGCTTCTGCTGGGTGGCTGGTTCGTTGTTCCAGCCCATGCCGATGAAGCCCAGGACTGGTTGACCCGTCTTGGTCAGGCCGAGCAGCAGCAAAGCTTTCAAGGTACTTTTGTCTACGAGCGTAACGGTAGTTTTTCTACCCACAACATCTGGCACCGCGTCCAGGAGGGCAAGGTCCACGAGCGTCTGCTTCAGCTCGATGGCTCCGCGCAGGAGGTTGTGCGCGTTGACGGGCATACGCAATGCGTAAGCGGCACCCTGATCGCAGGGCTTGGGGATACCCCCAACTCCGCCGCCCGCGTAATCGATCCACAAAAGCTCAAGAATTGGTACGACCTTGCCGTTATCGGCAAATCGCGCGTGGCCGGGCGATCGGCCGTGATTGTTTCGCTGACGCCTCGCGATCAGCATCGCTACGGTTTTGAACTGCATCTGGACAAGGAAACCGGGCTGCCGCTCAAATCGTTGCTGCTCAATGACAAAGGGCAGTTGCTCGAGCGATTCCAGTTTACGCGACTCGATACCGCCACTGTCCCGTCAGAGAGTGACCTGCAGCCTGGCGCTGATTGCAAGGCGGTCAACCTCGAGAGTGACAAGTCCTCCGCGGTCAAGGCGGCTCAAACCTGGCATTCGGATTGGTTGCCACCCGGTTTTGAACTGACCAGCAGTTCGGCGCGCAAGGATCCTGAGACCAAGACACAGGTCAGCAGCCTGATGTATGACGATGGTCTGGCTCGCTTTTCGGTGTTTTTGGAGCCTTTGAATGGCGCTGTCGTCACCGACACCCGTATTCAGCTGGGGCCAACCGTTGCTGTGTCCCGACGTCTGACCACTGCACAAGGCGAGATGATGGTCACGGTAGTGGGCGAAATTCCGATAGGCACAGCTGAACGGATTGCGCTTTCCATGCGCGCTGACGCTGCCACAACCAAGCAGTAAGCTGAGATCGAAATGTTTCGTGAACATTTCAATTTGCAAAATCCAGTGAATTTTTCTTAAGTCAGAGCCCTCGGCTCTGGCCTTGTTTGTTGTTCCCGGAACAAAGATACCGGCGTATCTTTCTCGGTGTTCCTTGATCCATATCGCTTAACCATGCTCGTCGTAACGGGAGCCGTATGTCGATACCACGCTTGAAGTCTTACCTCTCCATTATTGCCACCGTGCTGGTGCTCGGTCAGGCGGTCGCCGCTCAAGCGGTCGAATTGCCTGATTTCACGCAACTGGTCGAACAGGCCTCGCCTGCGGTGGTCAACATCAGTACCACGCAAAAACTGCCGGACCGCAAAGTGTCGATCCAGGATATGCCTGACCTGGAAGGCTTGCCGCCGGCGCTTCGCGAGTTTTTCGAGCGAGGTATGCCGCAGCAGCCGCGTTCTCCGCGGGGCGATCGGCAGCGTGAAGCCCAATCCCTGGGTTCGGGTTTCATCATTTCGCCTGATGGCTACATCCTCACCAACAATCATGTGATCGCCGATGCTGACGAAATTGTCGTGCGTCTCGCCGATCGCAGCGAAATGAAGGCCAAACTGATCGGTACCGACCCACGTTCCGACGTGGCGCTGCTGAAAGTTGAAGGCAAGGATCTGCCGGTCTTGAAGCTGGGCAAATCCCAGGACTTGAAAGCCGGGCAGTGGGTCGTGGCAATCGGTTCGCCATTCGGCTTTGACCACACCGTGACCCAAGGCATCGTCAGTGCCGTCGGCCGTAGCCTGCCGAACGAAAATTATGTGCCATTCATTCAGACCGACGTGCCGATCAACCCGGGTAACTCCGGTGGTCCGCTGTTCAACCTCAATGGTGAAGTGGTCGGGATCAACTCGCAGATCTATACCCGCTCCGGTGGCTTCATGGGCGTTTCGTTCGCCATTCCCATCGATGTGGCCATGGATGTGTCCAATCAGCTGAAAAGCGGCGGCAAAGTCAGCCGCGGCTGGTTGGGTGTCGTGATTCAGGAAGTGAACAAGGATCTGGCCGAATCGTTCGGTCTGGAGAAGCCGGCCGGTGCGCTGGTTGCCCAGATCCAGGATGACGGCCCGGCTGCCAAGGGTGGCCTGCAAGTCGGCGACGTTATCCTGAGCATGAACGGTCAACCGATCGTCATGTCTGCCGATCTGCCGCACCTTGTGGGCGCGTTGAAAGCTGGCTCCAAGGCTAAGCTGGAGGTGATCCGCGACGGTAAGCGCCAGAACGTCGAGCTGACTGTCGGTGCCATTCCGGAGGAAGGCAAAGAGTTGGACAGCTTGTCTAAATCCGGCGTTGAGCGTAGCAGCAATCGCCTGGGTGTTTCTGTGGTCGAGCTGACCGATGAGCAGAAAAAAACCTACGACCTCAAAGGCGGTGTGGTGATCAAGGAAGTCCAGGACGGTCCTGCTTCGATGATCGGCTTGCAGCCAGGAGACGTCATTACTCACCTGAACAATCAGGCCATCGAATCGACCAAGCAATTCACGGAGATCGCCAAATCGTTGCCGAAGAACCGTTCGGTGTCGATGCGGGTTCTGCGTCAGGGGCGTGCCAGCTTCATCACCTTCAAACTGGCTGAATAATCCGGTTGTTGGCTGAATAAAAAACCGCCTCGAAAGAGGCGGTTTTTTTGTGTCCGACGTTTTTTGAGTCCTTAGCCCATCATGTCCTTGATCATGCGTTCCTGCTCCATCAGCTCGCGTTGACGTGCATCGATTCGTGACGACAGCGGGAAGTTGTTGCCAGCCTTGCGCTTGGCAAAATCCAGTTGCTGAATGGCTTGCCGATAGTCGCCCACCAGCGCGAAGTACTCGGCGCGCGCCTGGTGCAGGCCGATGATGTTGCCTGACAGGCCGCGCGTCTCGGCAACCTGATACCACACGTCTGGGTCGTTCGGGCGTGACTTGAGCAGGCCTTCGAGTGCCTTTTCGGCGTCGGCGGTACGGTTCTGCTTCAGTAGCAAGTCGACGCGCACCTGATTCAGCGGGTAATTGCCGGGGTACTGCGTCAGTAACCGGTCAACCCGTGCTTGCGCATCCGGCAATCGATTGTTGGTGATGTCCAGATCGATCTGAGCGAGGTTATAAATGATCTCGTTCGGCGACTTGGCCAACAGTGGTTTGAGATTTTCCCGGGCTTCGTTCAGCTGGCCACCCTTGATCTGGGCGATGGCCAGGCCGTAGCGAGCGACATCGCTTTTCGGGTTTTCATCCAGTTCGGCGCGGAATCGCTTGGCACCCAGGCCAGGGGTTTCTTCGTAGAACAACTGGACCCGTGCTCGAATCAGTTGATAGCGCAGGCTGTCTTCGATACCACCTTTCGGCGCCTGTTCGGCACGGTTGCGGGTGTCGGCGATCCGTGATTCGGTGACCGGGTGAGTCAGCAGGAATTCCGGTGGCTTGGCGTCATAACGGTACTGACGGCCCAAACGCTCGAACATGGTGGGCATCGAGCGTGGGTCGTAACCGGCTTTTTCAAGATTGAGGATGCCGATACGGTCGGCTTCCTGCTCGTTCTGGCGGGAGAACCGTCGCTGTTCCTGAATCGCGGCGGCCTGCGTACCTGCGATGGCCGCGATACCTGCGTCGCCGGCACCGGCCGCGGCAATCACGATACCTGCCAGCAGGGCGGCCATCATGGGAACTTGCATGCGTTGCTGGGCTTCAACACCACGGGCAAAGTGACGTTGCGACAAGTGAGCCAATTCGTGAGCCAGTACGGAGGCGTATTCACCTTCGGTCTGGGCGTTGAGGAACAGGCCGCCGTTCACCCCGACAATCCCGCCCGGGGCTGCGAAGGCGTTGAGCTGGGGGCTGTTGATCAGGATGAACTCCAGGCGCCGATCATTGACCTGGCTGGTCTCGACCAGTCGGTAGACGCTGGATTCGACGTAGTCCTTGAGCTGCGGGTCATTGAGCTGCGATACCTGGCTACGCAAAAGCGCCAGCCATGCACGACCCAACTGGTATTCCTGCTGTGGCGAGACAATGGCAGAGCTGGCATCACCGAGTGACGGCAGGTCGTCGGCGAAGCCTGGCGAGGCAAGCAGGCAAGCGAGCGTCAGCAGGGTAGGGCGCAAAAATGTCATGCACAAAGCCTTAGTCGACAAAGACCTTACTGTAGCCGGACACTGGCGCTGCGACCAGATATTCTAGGCGACTCAACTACCTGATCCGGAGTAACGCAATGACCGACGCTGTAGCCCATGACGTTGAACTGGACGCCAGTGGCTTGAATTGCCCGTTGCCGTTGCTCAAGGCCAAGATGGAGCTCAACCGGATGGCCAGCGGTGCCGTGCTCAAGGTGATTGCCACTGATGCGGGGTCACAGCGCGATTTCCGCACCTTTGCCCGATTGGCCGGTCATACGCTGCTCCGCGAAGAGGATGAAGCGGGCGTTTACCAGTACTGGTTGAAAAAAGCCTGAAACCTGCGGCGTTTGTTCTTAAGGATTATTAATGTTCAAGGTGTTACGCGACTGGATTCAGCGCTACTTCTCCGATGAAGAGGCCGTGGTTCTCGCCGTCCTGTTGTTCCTGGCGTTCACCGCCGTGCTCACATTGGGCGGCATGCTTGCGCCCGTGCTGGCCGGGATGGTGCTGGCGTATCTGATGCAGGGATTGGTGGTTACCCTCGAACGCCTGCGTATACCTGGCGGAGTCGCTGTGGGGTTGGTCTTTGCGTTGTTCATGGGAGTGTTGCTGGTATTTATCGTGGTCGTGGTGCCGTTGCTCTGGCATCAGTTGATCACGTTGTTCAACGAGCTGCCGGGAATGCTCGCGAAGTGGCAGTCGCTGTTGCTGCTGTTACCGGAACGCTATCCCCATCTGGTCTCAGACGAGCAGGTGCTGCAGGCCATCGACGTGGCGCGGGGCGAGATTGGCAAGTTCGGCCAGTGGGCGCTGACGTTCTCGCTGTCGAGTCTGCCGCTGTTGGTGAACATCATGATCTATCTGGTGCTGGTGCCGATTCTGGTGTTTTTCTTCCTCAAGGACCGCGAAATGATTGGTCGGTGGGTGCGCGGTTATTTGCCCCGTGAACGGGCGCTGATTACCCGCGTCGCGCATGTGATGAACCGACAGATCGCCAACTACATTCGCGGCAAGGTCATCGAGATCTTCATCTGCGGTGGCGCGACCTACATCGGTTTCGTCGTGTTGGGGCTCAACTACGCGGCGCTGCTGGCGCTGCTGGTGGGCATCTCGGTGGTGGTGCCCTACGTCGGTGCCGTGGTGGTGACCGTGCCGGTGCTGTTGATTGCGCTGTTCCAGTGGGGCTGGAGCGACCAGTTCATCTATCTGATGGCGGTTTACGGCATCATCCAGGTCCTGGACGGAAACGTGCTGGTGCCGTTGTTGTTCTCGGAAGCGGTCAACCTGCACCCGGTGGCGATCATTTGCGCGGTGTTGTTGTTCGGTGGCTTGTGGGGCTTTTGGGGGGTGTTTTTTGCGATACCACTGGCGACGCTGTTCAAGGCTGTGCTGGATGCCTGGCCGCGCAAGGAGCCCGAGGTGGCACCATTGTTATAACGCTCGGCCTTGATTCGGGGTTGATAAGCTCTTCGCGGGCATGCCCGCTCCTACAGTTGACCGAGTTGTAAAGGCTGACACAGTCTCATGTGGGAGCGGGCTCGCCCGCGAAGGCATCCGAACAGACGCGGGGGAAATCAGGCTTTGTTGAGGGCCTGAGCGGCAGCCAACACTGCATCAACATGCCCCGGCACCTTCACGCCACGCCATTCCTGACGCAGCACGCCGTCCTTATCGATCAGGAACGTGCTGCGATCCACGCCCATGTATTCCTTGCCGTAGAGCTTTTTCAGCTTGATCACGTCGAACTGCTGGCATAGCGCTTCTTCCTTGTCGCTGATCAGCTCGAAGGTGAATGCCTGCTTGGCCTTGAAGTTTTCGTGGGACTTCAGGCTGTCGCGCGATACGCCGAACACTTCGGTGTTGGCGGCTTTAAAGGCTTCGAGCTGATCGCGAAAGCCCTGACCCTGGGTAGTGCAGCCTGGCGTGCTGTCCTTCGGATAGAAGTAGATCACCACTTGCTTGCCTTTGAGCGCAGCGAGGCTGACGGTCTGCCCGCTGGTGGCGGGTGCTTCGAAATCGGCAACCGGTTGGTCGATAGCAACGGCCATGAAAGCTTCCTTACATTGGGTTTTGTGGGCGCCACGGTTCGATCAGGGCGTCCAGGTTCAGCGCGTCTGCAAAATCCAGGAACTGATCGCGTAGCCAACTGATTTGCACGCCGGCCGGCAAGGTCACGGTAAACGTGGCATTGAGCATGGTGCCGCCGGTCTGCGGAGCCTGATAGGTGTCGCAGGTCAGGTTCTCCAGCTCAACGTTGTGATCCATGAAGAACTGGCACAACTCGTTGACGATGTCCGAGCGATAGGCCGAACTGACGTAGGCGACGTAGGGCAGGGCCTGCGGACGATTCTCCAGGGCTGCGCTGCGCACAACATTGACGGTGAAGGCGTGCCGTTTGGCCAGCACGGGCAGGCTGCCTTCCAGGCGTGCCAGGGCGTCCCAGCTGCCGGAGACTTCAAGGACCAGCGCACTGCACTCGCCGTGGCGTGTCAGGCGAGAGGTGACCACGGCGCAGCGGTTTTCATGGCTGGCGCGGCACAGGACGTTAGTCAGCTCCATGGGGTTGGCGCCAAGGGCACTGATGACAAGGAATTGTTCGCGAACTGTGGGGGTGGACATGCAGCATTCCTAAAGCGATGAGCGGTCGATACTTCTGTCGGCTTGTTTTGTCGAGGCTAGCCTGCGCAGGCGTATTCGGAAAACCCGAGGCGCAGCTTGCAACGTGCTCCTCAATGGCAGGAGCGAGGGGCGGCGACGCTGGATCAGGGCTTGTGATGCCGAAAATCGAGGCAGAAACCCGACGTACGAGCTTGTCAGTATCGATCAAAGTCTGAAGGGTAGCGAAAAGCAGCGCCAAGGGGAATGGCGGCAGCGCAGTACTTCGCTTGTACAAGCATCTTGGCGCCAGTACCATTACCGCTCTCTTTTTCCGGCAGGAGCGGTTGCATGATTGCGGGCAGTATGGTGGCACTGGTCACACCCATGGATGCGCAGGGTCGTCTCGACTGGGACAGTCTGAGCAAACTGGTGGACTTTCACCTGCAAAACGGCACCCACGCCATCGTGGCGGTTGGCACAACAGGTGAATCGGCCACTCTTGATGTGAACGAACACATCGAAGTCATCCGTCGCGTAGTGAAGCAGGTCAATGGCCGCATTCCGGTGATCGCCGGTACCGGTGCCAACTCGACCCGCGAAGCCATCGAGCTGACCACCAATGCGAAGACCGCCGGCGCCGATGCCTGCCTGCTGGTCACGCCGTACTACAACAAGCCGACCCAGGAAGGCCTGTACCAGCACTTCAAGGCGATTGCCGAAGCCGTCGACATCCCGCAGATCCTCTATAACGTGCCGGGTCGCACCGCTTGCGACATGCAGGCTGAAACCGTGATCCGCCTGTCGACCGTCAAGAACATCATCGGCATCAAGGAAGCCACCGGCGACCTCAAGCGTGCCAAAGCCATCATCGACGGTGTCAGCAGCGATTTCCTGGTGATCTCCGGTGACGATGCCACCGCGGTCGAGCTGATCCTGCTGGGCGGCAAGGGCAATATTTCGGTGACCGCCAACGTCGCTCCGCGCGACATGGCCGACCTGTGCATCGCTGCTCTGAATGGTGAGGCCGAGAAAGCCCGGGCCATCCATGAAAAGCTGATGCCGCTCAATAAAACCCTGTTTATCGAATCCAACCCTATTCCCGTGAAATGGGCGCTGCATGAAATGGGCCTGATGCCGGACGGTATCCGTCTGCCGCTCACCTGGCTCAGCGCCGAATGTCACGAACCGCTGCGGCAGGCCATGCGCCAGTCCGGCGTCCTGGTTTAATTGAGGAAGTACAACGCATGAAGCGAATGGCCGGACTTTCCGCACTTGCCTTGATTATCTCCAGCACCAGTGGCTGCGGATGGGTCTGGGGCCCGGAAGGTTATTTCCGTGACCGTGGTAGCGATTACCTGGGCGCGCAACAGACTGCACCGATGCAAATGCCGCCGGATATCAGCACCGCCAAGCGCCTTGACCCGCTGTTGCCGATCCCGCGTAACGTGGCTGATGAAACCGTCAAGGGCGAGTACGTCGTTCCTCGTCCACAACCGCTATCGGTCGCTGCCGACGCCAGTGCCTACTCCCTGCAAAAGAGTGGTGACTCGCGCTGGATCCTCGCGCAAAACCAGCCGGCCGAAGCCTGGCCAGCGGCTGTGCAATTCTTCCAGGACAACGGTTTCCGCCTGGACGAGCAGCGTCCGCAAACCGGTGAGTTCACCACCACCTGGCAGCATTCCGACGAACTTTCCGCGGCCATGGCCAAGCGCCTGAATGCAGCCGGTGTCGCTTCTGACAGCGAAATCCGTGCCCGGGTACGGATCGAGCCGGGCGTACAGCGCAACACCAGTGAAGTCTATGTGGTAACCGCCGAGCGTCCTGCCGGCAGTGCCGCCGACGTCGCCTTCACCAACCGTTCGGTCAATACCGGTCTGGACGCGGCTTTGGTCGATGACATGCTCGCGAGCATGAGCCGCATCTCGGAGAAGGGTGGTTCGGTGTCCATGCTGGCCTCCCGTGACTTCGACGCACCTGGTCGTGTCAGCCTGAATGTGGACGGCAGCGGCAACCCTGTCCTGAACGTTGGTTCCGACCTGGATCGTGCCTGGTCAAGCGTCGGCCGCGCCTTGGAGCACGGCGAATGGCGCGTGGAAGACATCAACCGCAGCCTGGGCCTGTACTACATCAACCTGGCTGAAAAAGCCGAGAAGAAAGACGACAAGCCAGGGTTCTTCAGCGGACTGTTCGGCGGCAAGTCGAGCAAGGAAGAAGTTGAAGCCCGTGCCGAGCGTTATCAGGTTCGCCTAAGCAAGGTGGGTGAAAGCGTTCAGGTCACCGTCGAGAAAAACATCAACACCGTGGCGCCTGCTGATGTGGCGCGCAAAGTGTTGAGCGTGATTCAGGACAACTTGGGCTGATCACATGCGTTTTGCCGTTCTCGGCAGCGGTAGCCAGGGGAACGGCACGCTGGTAGCCAGTGCTGATACATACGTGCTGGTGGATTGTGGTTTCTCCCTGCGGGAAACCGAAAAACGCCTGCTGCGTCTGGGTGTGCACCCTGCGCAGCTGAGCGCGATACTCGTGACCCACGAACATGCCGACCACGTGCATGGCGTGGGTTTGCTGTCTCGGCGCTACAATCTGCCTGTCTACCTGAGTCGCGGGACCTTGCGCGGGATGCGCAAGCCGATTGAACCCGCGGGCTTTCTGGCGGGCGGCGAGCAACTGCAGATCGGCGACTTGAGCATTGGTGTCATTGCCGTGGCCCACGATGCACAGGAACCGACGCAGTACGTCTTCAGTGACGGTGAACGGCGATTCGGCCTGTTGACCGACCTGGGGTCATACTGCAACAGGGTGCTGGACGGTTATCGGGATCTCGATGCATTGATGATCGAGGCCAACCATTGCCGTGACATGCTGGCTCGCGGTCATTACCCGTACTTTCTGAAGCAGCGGGTGGGCGGCGAACTGGGACATTTGAACAACCATCAGGCGGCATTCCTGGTGGCCGAGTTGGGCTGGCAAGGCCTGCAACACCTGGTCCTGGCCCATCTGAGCAGCAAGAACAACCTGCCGCAGCTGGCCCGGCAATGTTTTGTCGACACCCTAGGGTGCGACCCGGACTGGCTGCAATTGGCCGATCAAGATTCAGGGCTCGACTGGCGACACATCGCCTAGCCCATCTACTTAGCAAGCGGAGCCCATCATGGAAAAACGTGAAGAACTCTACCGCGGCAAAGCCAAGTCGGTTTACAAGACCGACGACGCTAACCGTTTGATCCTGTTGTTTCGTAACGACACCTCGGCGTTCGACGGCAAGCGCATCGAACAGCTCGACCGCAAAGGCATGGTGAACAACAAGTTCAACGCCTTCATCATGCAGAAACTCGAAGCCGCCGGCGTGCCGACCCAGTTCGACAAGCTCCTGGGCGATAACGAGTGCCTGGTTAAGAAGCTGGACATGATCCCGGTCGAGTGCGTCGTGCGTAACTACGCCGCCGGCAGCCTGGTCAAGCGCCTGGGTGTCGAAGAAGGCATGAAGCTCAACCCTTACACCTTCGAACTGTTCCTGAAGGACGACGCCAAGGGCGACCCGTTCATCAACGAATCCCACGTCGTGGCATTCGGCTGGGGCACGGCCGAGCAACTGGTTCGCATGAAAGAACTGTCGCTCAAGGTCAACGAAGTCCTGAGCAAATTGTTTGATGACGCCGGCCTGCTGCTGGTCGACTTCAAACTCGAATTCGGCGTGTTCCACGACGGTTCCATCGTTCTGGGTGACGAATTCAGCCCGGACGGTTGCCGTCTGTGGGACAAGGCGACTGGCAAGAAAATGGACAAGGACCGCTTCCGTCAGGGCCTCGGTGACGTTATCGAAGCCTACGAAGAAGTCGCCAATCGTCTGGGCGTACCGCTTTAACCGACGCAAGCATCTGATAGCACGGAAAAATTTCGCTTAGGGGGTTCGCTTCCGGCAAAAGTGTTGTTATGATGCGCGCCGTTGGAGAGATGCCAGAGTGGCCGAATGGGACGGATTCGAAATCCGTTGTACCTTCACCGGTACCTAGGGTTCGAATCCCTATCTCTCCGCCATTATTGAACAAGATTAAGCCCCTGAAATGGTCAAACATTTCAGGGGCTTTTTCGTTTCTGACATTTCGTTCCGCAGACAGGCTGCGATCTCGTTTCAAGCTGATTGGACAGTCTTGATCAGCACAGCGTTTTCGACCGAAGGCGCTGCCTGCTCGAAAAGGTTGCCAAACACCGGCTCACTGCCCTATGTATAGTGGCAATATTGCATCCTGTGGGCAGTCTTCATGAGTTACCGGTGCCCGTTGTGGGTCATGCCTCTCATCTTTTTTCTATCACTGCCGGTGCAGGCCGACGAGCAAACTTTGCGTGTGCTCGCCTGGCCCGGGTATGCCGACAGTGACGTAGTCGCTGGCTTCGAGAAACGCTTCAACGTTAAAGTCGAAGTCACCATGGTCGGTAGCGATGAAGTGCTTCGAAGCAAGATGACGGAAAACCAGGGCGGTAATTTCGATGTGATCGCCGCCAATACGGCGGAAGTCCACTACTACGCCGATCAAGGGTTACTGCAGCCGCTTCGCCCCGAACGCATTGCCAACACTTCGCGTCAGCTCCCACGGTTTCGCGATTATTCAAGAATCCCCGATGTGGTGGTCGACGGTCGCATCTATGCCATTCCCTACGTCTGGTCGGACATGGGGCTGATCTATGATCGCAAGCAGTTCAGTCAGCCGCCCGAGTCCATCACCAGCATGTGGGACCCGAAATTTCGGGGCAGCGTGTTGGCGTTCAATACCAGCAACCATAATTTTTCCTTGGCCAGCCTGTCGTTGGGCGGCGATCCATTTCGGATAGAGGCAGCCGATTTTCCGCGTGTATCCGAGCAATTGATTGCACTGCGCCGTAACGTGTTGACGTTCTACTCGCTACCGGAGGAAGCCGCGGAGTTGTTTCGACGGCATAACGTGGCGCTTCTGTTTGCCAACTATGGACGCCAGCAACTCAAGCAGTTGCGGGACGCGGGAATCGACGTGGGTTATGTGATCCCCCGCGAAGGCGCGCTGGCATGGCTTGATTGCTGGGCAATCAGTCGTGGCGCGCGTGATCCGGTACTGGCCAACGTCTGGATCAATTACATGCTCGAGCCCGGGGTCAGTAACCTTCTAACTGAGCGTCAGGGGCTGCCTAACACGCTGCAAGAGCCGAATGAGGGTGGGCCGTCGAACCGTTTGATCTGGCTGCGCCCCGTTGAAGACGACAAACGCCGCACCGAACTTTGGCAACGTATCGTTTCCGGCGAGCGTCCGCCGTTGGTGCAGCAATGAGGTTCGGCATCGCCTTCAAACTGGGCTGCTTGATGGCCGTGTTTGGCATGTTGCCAACGGCTCTTGCGGGGTACTACATCTATAACAGCAGTCGCGAGTTACTGCTTCAGGCTGCCGAGCGCGATTTGCAAACCGCGGTTCAGGTGCTCGGGCGTAATCTGCAAAGCAGTTTGCGCAATATTTCTCTGGATGCCGCCGTGTTGACTAACGGTGCGCACGTACAGCAACTGGCAAATATCAACGACCCCGCGCAACGTAGTCATGTGCAGGATGATCTGGCCGCATTGTTCCGTGCGATGTTGCTGGCGCATCCCGACTACATGCAGATTCGCTTGATCAGCGCCTCTGACCATGGGCTGGAATGGGTTCGCCAGGATCGGGACGGCGATCGTATCGTCAGGGTCAGTGGCGCTGATCTGCAAGAGAAGGGGCATTTTGCCTATGTGTTCGAGGCGTTGAAGCTGGCTCCGGGCGATGTGCGCATTTCGCCGATTGTCATCAATCACGAGCAAGGTGCGCATTCCGGGCTGGGCAAGCCGACGCTGCACGTTTCAACGCCCGTGGCCGACGCTAACGGAAAAGTATTCGCGCTGCTGGTCATCAACGTCGATCTCGATCAGTTGTTCAGCCAACTGCAAAGCGATCTGCCGGATGAATATCAGGTTTATCTCAGTAATCGTTGGGGCGACTTGTTGATTCATCCAGATCATCGGCGGACCTTCGGTTTCGATCAGGGCCGCCGACTGTTTCTTCAAGATGAGTTTTCCGAGGTGTCCCGACTCCTCGATCCGAGCGGCCCGAACAGCTTGATCAGTCGCAGCGTCGAGCAAAATCAACAGGATGGTCTGGTCGCGGCTTTTGTGCGGCTTGCCAATAACTCCGAAACATCCGAGCCGTTTGTCATTCTTGGCCTTGGGCAGCTGCAAAGTCATGTGCTGGCGCAAGCATCGCGAGCCGGTGGCTATATTGCACAAATTGCAGTGTTCTTCAGCCTGTTGGCATTGCTGGTGGCGTTTATTGCGTCCCGCGCGCTGATTCGTCCCCTGCGCAACATGACCGAAGCGGTCGAGTTGTTTTCCCGGGAGCGGAAAATCAGCGAGCTGACACCTCGGCAAGACGAACTGGGCGTACTGGCACGCAGCTTTCGTGCGATGAAAGAGGAAATTCTGACCCAGCTCAAGGATCTCACCCACAGTCGTGCTGCGTTCGAACATCTGGCTCGCCACGATTCGCTGACTGGGCTGCCCAATCGACGGATGTGCTTCGAGCGACTGGAACAGGCCCTGATCAGCGCACGACAGAGCGGTCAGAAAATGGCTTTGCTGTTTGTCGATCTGGATCATTTCAAGGAGGTGAATGATCAGTGGGGCCACCGCTTTGGTGACCTGGTGCTGCAAGCGGTGGCCAAGCTGCTCAGTTCAGCCAGTGAGGCCCGCGATAACGTAGCCCGCCTGGGGGGCGATGAATTCGTGATGTTCTTTGAGGATGTGCAGGATCCTCGCAAAATAGTCGCTTTGCTGGAGAAACTGCATGTCTGTTTTCAGCTGCCGCTGTTGATCGACGGAAGAGGGGTGAACATCCATGCCAGCATGGGCGTGAGCATGTTTCCACGGGACGGCAACGACATTGGCGCTCTGATCCAGCATGCCGATCATGCGATGTATAAAGCAAAGAGTGCGGGTAGAAACCGGTACTCCTTTGAGGTGATGAGTGAGCACTGACCGGTGAGTCGGGGCATTTCTCCTCGGTCTTGAGACGTCTGAAAAGTTATCGAGCCCGATTGTTGTTACCCCCTGCGCATTTGCAATTAACGCAAAGTAGCCAGGTGATTCTCATCAGTCGCATAGACGCCGCTTACGACACCTCCCTAAACTGTCAACAGTGAATGGGCGCGGGGTCAATGGATGAATCGCAACGAACTACGCAAGGCCGACATCAACCTGATGGTGGTGTTCGAGGCGCTGATGATCGAGCGCAATGTCACCAAGGTGGCGAAGAAGTTGTTTCTCGGCCAGCCAACCATCAGTTCGGCGCTCAATCGCTTGCGTACGATGTTCAACGATCCGTTGTTCATTCGCGTCGGGCATCGCATGGAGCCGACGGCGCGAGCCGGAGAAATCTTTCGGCACTTGTCGCCGGCGCTTGATTCATTGTCGGTGGCGCTGAGCCTGACACACGATTTTGACCCCGGCAGCAGCACCATGACCTTTCGAATCGGCATGTCGGACGACGTCGAGTTCGGTCTGTTGCCGCCGCTGCTGCGTGCATTGCGCCAGGAAGCGCCGAATGTGGTGTTCGTGGTGCAGAATGTCGATTACTGGCGGATTCCCGACTTGCTGGCGTCCGGCGATGTCACGGTCGGCATCACCCAGACGCGTGATCTGCCGGCCAATGCCAAACGCAAGCTGCTGCGACACATCCAGCCTTGTGTGCTACGTGCCGATGCCTCCGATACGCCGCTGACCCTCGATGAATATTGCTCTCGCCCGCATGTGCTGGTGTCCCACATCGCCAACGTCAGCGGTTTCGCCGATGAGTGGCTGGCGCAGATTGGTCGTACGCGCCAAGTGGTGCTTTCGGTGCCGCAGTACAGTTCGTTGCCGGCGTTGCTTGCCGGGACCGATCTGATTGCCAGCCTGCCGGATTACGCCGCCGAGGCCATGGCCGCGACCGGGCAGTTGTTCAAGGAACCCTTTCCGTTCAAGACGCCGACCCTTGACCTGTCCATGGTCTGGCTCAGTCATGCCGACAGCGACCCTGCTGAACGCTGGTTGCGTTCCCGTCTGGAGTCGTTCATGGGGCAGCGCAATCTGCAATCGCTACCTCATTGAGCGGGACAGCTCTGTGTTATATGTATGATTTTTGCGCTAACTTACAGGAGTAACGCCATGCCTCACCTGCACCTGGAATACACCGCCAACCTCCCCGAGCTGAACGCCGATGTGGCATTGATACGGCTCAACAACACGCTGGTGGGTTCGGGTCAGTTTGCTGCCGAGTTCGACATCAAGAGTCGCGCGGTGAAGGTCGAGACATTCAAGGTCGGTACCGCAATGGCCGAGCGGGCGTTCGTGCATGTGAAGCTGGCGGTGCTGAGCGGGCGTTCGCCTCAGATCAAGCAGCAGTTGTCCGAAAGCCTGCTGGCGGTGGTGAAAGATTTATGTGAATGGCCGGCGGGCGTCGAAGTCCAGTTATGTGTGGAAATCCTCGACATCGACCGCGACTCCTACGCGAAAACTGCCATCGGCGTCTGAGTTTCAGACCCGTTGCGGATTGGTGCAGGCCATGAGCACTTGTTCGCGCAACCAGGTGTTGGCGCTGTCCTGATCGACCTTTTGACTCCAGTGCATGTCGAGCGTGAAGCCCGGCAGGCCCTCCGGCGCTTCACGGTGATTGAAGGCTGCTTCATCGGCCAGCAATCGCTGGATGCGCCGGGGCAACGTCAGGACGAAGTCGGTGCCGGTGATCATTTTCAGCGCCGCGCTGTAACTATTGGCCCGCGCCACAATGTGCCGTTGGCGCGCCTGCTGTGACAGCCAGCCGTCGACCATGTTGGTGGTCGAAGTCCATGGTGTCGGGAACACATGCCGGCGTTCGACGAAGGCTTGCAGGCTCAGGCGCGGCTCTGCCGGCGTAGCGCATTTATCGAAGACACAGACCAGATCGTCTTCCAGTAGCGTTCGCGTATTGAAGTCGCCGTGGTTGCGATGAAAGTTCGGGCCGAAACCCATCACCAGATCAAGGCTGCCGTCGCGCAGTGCCTCGGCTGGGATGTCGGTTTCGAGCTTGTGCATGTTGATCATCACCGCGAGGTCAGCGAAAGCGAAATTCTTCAGCAGATTCGGCAGGATCAACTGTTCGAAGTATTCCGGCGCGCAAATGTTGAAGGTCGCCGGATGCAAGGCTGGATTGAACGCGGGTGCCCCGGCGTGACACAGATTGATGCTTTCGAGAATCTTCAGCACGTGGGGGTACATGGTGCTGGCCTTGAATGTGGGGCGCATGCCGCTGCGGGTATTGATGAACAGCTCGTCGGTGAACCCGCTGCGCAGTTTCTTCAGGCAATAACTCACGGTGGACTGGCTGACGCACAATGCCTCGG
Source organism: Pseudomonas moorei (assembly GCF_008801475.1). Lineage (GTDB taxonomy): Bacteria > Pseudomonadota > Gammaproteobacteria > Pseudomonadales > Pseudomonadaceae > Aquipseudomonas > Aquipseudomonas moorei. Next base: position 197,825 of record NZ_VZPP01000009.1, read on the forward strand.
AAACCCCGGTGACGCTGTTTTGCTCGTACACGGCAACGAACACCATGAGGTCCTGCATGTCGAGCTTTCTTAGCACGTTGCTGTTGAGCATTCCTTGCCTCTTGCGGCTCGTCTGGCACTGCTGGTGCGTAAACCTGTGCGAGCGATCCTAGCGCAATGAAGGTGCAAGGAGAATGTCCTGCAGGTATTCAACGGCCAACGCTCACAAGTGTCGCGCGTCGGCTGGACCTTAACAGCGCAAGCATGCCGGCCCCGACCATGACGGCGCCCAGTGCTTCCAGTGGCAACGGCGTCTGACGCCCCCAGAGCCAGTGGAACAGGGTGATGAACAGTGTGCTCAGGTAAATGTAGGAAATGACGGAGGACGGCGCGATCACCCCAATGGCCCGATGCAACAACCAGAATGTCGCCAGGGTGGCAAATAGTGCCAGGTACACGAGCCAGTAGACATCCGTCACTGTCAGCAATGACGTCGAACGCCAGCCGCCGCTGAACCCACAGAACGTCAACAGGAACGCTGCGCCGAACAGCATGTTCCAGAAGGTCATGGCCACGGGGCCACGTCCCTTTAGGCTACCGGTTTTGAGTCGCTGGCTGAGGGGCGAGTAGAGCGCCATTGCCAGGCAACCGACGCCGTATACCGACAGCGCGTACAGCGACGGCAGCTCATCGGGGCCCATGCCTTTCATCACCAGGAGCGCGGCTCCGGCAGCGGCGATCAGCATCGGCCATAGTCGTTGTTTCAGGTGGCTGTCGGGCATGAGCACCGCCTCGAACCCCAGGGTCAGCAGCGGCACCAGGGTGAACATCGTTCCGGTGTTGACGGCCGAGGTATAACGCAGCGCCTCGAACAGCGAACCGAAATACACAGCGAGCAGCAAGCCGAGTACGCCGTGACCAAGCAGCCCGCGGGCGGTCATGGCGCTATCGCCCTTGAACAGCAGCAAGGGGAAAAATACCAGCGCACAAAACAGCAGGCGCAAACCGGTGAGCAGGATAGGGTCTATGGTCTGGCTGACCTGCGCCGCAGCGGAAAACGACGCAGCGATCAATAATGCCCAAAGCAGCATGCCGGCGTGGGCGATAGCGAATCCGGTGCGATTCATGGGGGGCTCCAAGTCATTGAATGTGTCAACCGTCACGCAGAGGATTGAAGCGCCGGACCATCAACGGCGAGAGCCCGGCGATCAAATACCAAGTGTCTTGCACGAACGTAGTCTGGCCGCCGGCACCCTGATAGGGAGGGAAGGGAGGTTGAGCGAAGGTTTTCCCTGAGCAGGCCTTGATAAGCAACACGATGATTAGGCGCGAGTGAACAGCAGGCCGCAAATCAGAAAGTCCGGTGAGATATCTAAAAATCAAATAATGCTGAGCGGCCTTCGATGCCGACAGTTCATCGGCGCAACCGGCGAGGATGACAGGCGGTGGTGTTTGACCCAGGTCTGAACGCAGCTGAATAAAAGCTGAACGACTCTCAAATAAGTCAAGGGTTTCTGTCGGATACCTGAAGCCAACCGTTAATTAGCTTCATTTCACAAAAAATTGATGGATGACAGTCTAAGATTTACGCCGTCGCGGTGAATGGAAGATTTTCGCATTTGCCGAGGCCTTTCTTTCCAGGAACAGCCGACCCCATGTTGAAGATTAAAGCCGTGCGCCCTGAGTGGGTGACATTGATTGCCAGTGCCTTTTTATTAGTAGCCTTCAATTTTGTTTTGTGGCAACACCTGTTCGACATCACCGCAGCTGATGGCAAGGGCATCGTCATGCGCGTTGCCTTCGGGGCGATGATCCTCGCAGCCTTCAACATTGTCCTGACCCTGTTGGCTTTCCGCCCCGTCCTCAAACCGATTCTGACCCTGCTGTTCATGGTCAGTGCAGGCGTGGCTTATTTCATGAGTCAGTATGGCGTCCTGATCGATGCCGGCATGTTTCGTAATTTCGCCGAGACGAATGCCACGGAAGTGCGTGACTTACTGTCGATAAAATTGCTGGTTTACATCCTGCTGCTGGGTGTTTTGCCCTCGTTCCTCTTGTGGAAAACCCCTGTCAGCTACCGCCGCTGGCACCGCGAGCTTCTCAGTAAGGTGTTGGTGAGTGCGGCGTCGGTAGCGGTTATCGGCGGCGTTGCGCTGGTCAACTATCAAGGCCTGTCATCGTTGTTTCGCAACCACCATGAGTTGCGCCTGATGGTAGTGCCAAGCAACTACATTGGTGCTTCGTTCGGTTACATGCGTGAGCAGGTTGCGTCTGTCCAGCAACCCTTTGTCAAAATCGCTGAAGATGCCCAGCGAAATCCGGCCTGGCAAACCCATGACCGTAAATCGCTGACTGTGCTGGTGGTGGGCGAAAGTGCCCGGGCGGAAAACTTCGGCATTCTTGGTTATAACCGCGACACGACCCCCAAGCTCAACAAGGAGGCGGGTCTGATTGCATTTACCGATGTGCATTCCTGCGGCACTGAAACCGCTGTGTCGGTGCCTTGCATGTTCTCCAACATGGGGCGCGATAATTACAACGCCAGCAAGGCGAAGAACCAGGAAGGCCTGCTGGACGTGCTCAAGCGGGCGGGTCTGGATGTGATCTGGCGCGACAATCAGTCTGGCTGTAAGGGTACTTGCGATCGGGTCACGCTCGACGATGTGAGTGACCTGAAAGACCCGGTGCTGTGCGCCAACAGCGAATGTCGAGATGAAATCCTGTTGCAAGGCCTGCAGCACTTCATCGACACCTTGAGCAAAGACACGGTGTTGGTTTTGCACCAGATGGGTAGCCATGGTCCGGAATACTTCAAGCGTTACCCGAAAGAGTTCGAACGCTTCACGCCTGTCTGTGAAAGCAATGCGCTGAACAACTGCAGTCGCGAAAGTATCGTCAATGGCTATGACAACACGCTGGTGTATACCGACCATGTGTTGTCGACCTTGATCGATCTGTTGCGCAGCAACCAGCAGAAAGTGGATACCGCCATGCTTTATCTGTCGGACCACGGCGAATCCCTGGGCGAATACAACTTGTTCCTCCATGGCACGCCTTACATGTTGGCGCCGGAACAACAGAAACATGTCGCGATGCTGGCCTGGTTCTCCGATAGCTATCAGAAGTCGTTTTCGGTAGACACCCATTGCCTGCAACAGGGTCGTGATAAACCTCTGAGCCAGGACAACCTGTTCCATTCAATGTTGGGTCTGCTGCAGGTCAACAGCAAGACTTATGACCCGGATCTGGATATGTTTGCCGGATGCCGTGGCGCGGTGAAAGACGGCGTGTTGGCCAAAAAGTAGCAAGACCTTTTTTCATGCAGCGGCCGCTGAACAGTGGCCGGTAAAACCACGATCAAGAGCCATTGCAAATGTCCGCTCAGCCCCCAACCGCCATCGAACTCGAGTTCGCCCGGCGCTACGACCAGGAACACGCCCGCGCCTGTCTGCAGCCGCGGGCGCAGGGCTTGGCCGGGCGCCTGGGATTCTGGCGTGAAGAGCGACTGGTCCGCAATGCGCTCAAGGTCGCTGGCGAGCCTGGCCTGATCCTTGACGTGGCTTGCGGTGTCGGGCGCTTCTGGTCGGTGCTGGCCGAGCACGCGAATCGGGTGATCCTCGCCGCCGATCCGTCCCAGGACATTCTCGATCATGCCCGCACCCACCATCCGCAGAGCCTGCTGAAGCGGATAAGAACGTTTCAAAGTTCGGCGTTCAACATTGGCTTGCCGGAGAATGCGGTCGACTGCATTTGTTGCATGCATCTGTTTCAGCATATTGCCTGCTCCGAGCATCGTCTGGTGCTGTTGCGCGAGTTTCACCGGGTCGGGCGCGATACCGTGATTGTCGCCGTGCGGGTCAGTGGCCGCTTCAAGGGCCACCCTACAGACGAGGAGGGGCTTGCAGCCCGTCTGCTGGTCAGCAAGGCCGAAGTTGAAGCCGAGTTCAAGCAAGCGGGTTTTTGCATACTCAGTCATCAGGACTTCCTGCCAGGCTTCGCGCCGATGCGGGTTTATGTACTGCGCAAGGCCGGCTAGCCCACCTTTGTCGGACTATTCTTTCTATCCGGCAGGTATTTTCGCTAATGCTCTTGTTCAGTGGATGCGCGGAAATCGCCGGGGGCGATATATACTGCGCGCCATTCTTCAAGGGAGAGCCGTGTGGCCATCGATATTCACTGGATTCGCGACAACGATAGCCTCGGTCGGTTTTGCACCGAGTGGCAGCAGTTGCCATACGTTGCCCTCGACACCGAATTCATGCGGGTCGACACCTTCTATCCCATCGCGGGCCTGCTGCAGGTGGGCGATGGCGTACGCGCTTACCTGATAGATCCGCTGACCATCGATAACTGGCAGCCCCTGGCCGCACTGCTGGAGAACCCGGCGGTGCTCAAGGTCGTGCACGCCTGCAGTGAAGACCTCGAAGTCCTGCTGCGGCTGACCGGCAGCCTGCCGACGCCATTGTTCGATACCCAGCTGGCTGCCGCTTACCTGAACCTGGGTTTCTCCATGGGTTATTCGCGTTTGGTGCAGGAAGTGCTCGGCATCGACCTGCCCAAGGGCGAGACCCGTTCCGACTGGTTGCAACGTCCGCTTTCCGATACCCAGATCAGCTATGCCGCCGAAGACGCCGTGCACCTGGCCGAAGTGTTCGTGAAGCTTCGTCCGAAACTTTCCGACGACAAATACGCCTGGGTCCTGGAAGACGGTGCCGAACTGGTGGCCAACCTGCGCCGCGAGATCGATCCGTATGAGGTCTATCGCGACGCCAAACTGGCCTGGAAGCTGTCCCGCGCACAACTGGCCGTACTGCGTGAGCTCTGCGCCTGGCGCGAGAAAGAAGCCCGTGCCCGTGACCTGCCGCGCAACCGCATTATCCGCGAGCATTCGCTATGGCCGCTGGCGCGTACCCAGCCGGACAACCTCGGCGCGCTGGCAAAGATCGAAGACATGCACCCGCGTACCGTGCGTCAGGACGGCGAATTTCTGCTTGATCTGATCAAGCGCTCTGGCAGTGTGTCGCCAGATCAATGGCCGCCCGCCGTGCCGGAGCCGCTGCCAGTGGATGCCGCCGCGTTGCTCAAACAGATGAAAGCCATCGGCCAGGCCGAGGCCGAGCGCCTCGGCATCGCGCCGGAGCTGATGCTGCGCAAGAAAACCCTGGAAGCGCTGCTCAAGAGCGGCTTCCCCAATGGTCCCTACCAATTGCCTGATTCGCTGCGTGGCTGGCGCCGCGAATTGATGGGCCAGGCGCTGCTTGACAGCCTGGCCACCGCCGGAGAACAGCCTTGAAACGTATTTGCTCCATCTACCGCAGCTCGAAAAGAAACGAAATGTACCTGTATGTGCTCAAGAGCGATGCTCTGGAGCGCGTGCCCGAGCCGTTGATGATTGCCTTTGGCAAAGCCATCCACGCCTTCGACCTGGTGCTGACCCCGGAGCGCAAACTGTCGCGCGAGGACATCACCGTGGTGCTGGAAAACCTCGAAAAGCAGGGCTATCACCTGCAAATGCCGCCAGCCGAAGACGAGTACATCGAGCACTTGCCCGAAGAGTTGCTGCGCCGCAACGACCCAATTTAATCGGCAGACAGGCTCTGTTCAGAGCCTTTTGAAACACTGGAATGATTTTGGCGATGGCCGCGTCGACGCAGCGAAAACCTGTCGGCGGTCGTCGGCAGCGTTTTTTTGAAAGGTTGAAGCATGCGCGTTCTGATTGCTGAACACGACCACCCTGTGTACGCCCGACTGCTGCGCGAAGCGGCGCCCGATCTGGAAGTGATGACCAGCGGCGATTCCGCCGAACTGGCCCGCCAGGCTGCCGACTGTCCAGTCTGGCTCGGACAACCCGATCTGCTGGCGACGCTGCTGCGTCAAGGTCATCAGCCGCAATGGCTGCAATCGACCTGGGCGGGTATCACGCCGTTGTTGGCCGACGGCTTGCCTCGGCATTATCGCCTGACGCGTGCGGTGGGGATTTTCGGCCAGGTCATGGCTGAGTACGTGCTCACCTACATGCTCGGTCACGAGCGGGAGGTGCTGGCGCGATTGGTCAGTCAGGTCGAGCGTAAGTGGGACAGTCGCCATGGCCAAAGCCTGGCGGGACGCAAGGTGTTGATCGTCGGCACCGGTGATATCGGCCAGACCGTGGCGCAGTTCCTGCTGCCGTTTGGTGTCGAGCTGTACGGCATCGCCAGCTCAGCCCGCGAGCAGGCACCGTTTATCGAGGTCGGTTCGCTCGACGATTTGCCGCGTCTGGTCGGCGAAGTCGATTACGTGATCAACCTGCTGCCCAATACACCCAGTACCCACGATATTTACAACGCCGCGTTGTTCAAACAGTTCAAGCCGACCGGTTTGTTCATCAACGTCGGGCGTGGTGTAGCGGTGGTCGATGCGGACCTGGTGGAAGCGTTGAAAGAAGGGCATCTGGTGGGCGCCGTGATCGATGTCTGCCGTCAGGAGCCATTGCCACAGCGCCACCCATTCTGGACGGCCTGGGGCCTGTTGCTGACCGGCCACAGCTCGGCACCGACCTCGCCATCATTGATGGTGAAGCTGTTTGTCGAGAACTTGCGGGCTTATCAGGCCGGAGAGGCGTTGCGCGGGGAAGTGGATTTCAATCGCGGGTATTGAACCCGCCGCATACTTGAATATTGGCCAAAACCTGTGAGAGCGAGCTTGCTCCCACAGGGGGTTGCTGTTCTTAGAGGGTGAAATCACCTTCAGCCGCCAGCTCGCTCAAAGGACGGCGCGGGCTCGGCTCTTCGCGGGCTTGCAGGTAGTCCGCCAGTGTCGCCTTGTCCCCCAGCTTGCCAATCGCCACGGCCGCGTGCAGCGCGTAGCCTTCCGGAATGTTCAGCTCCTTGCGGGTCAGCGCCTGATCGAAACCGGCCATGCCGTGGGTATGCCAGCCGCTGATACTCGCTTGCAGCGCCAGGTGGCCCCAGGCCGAACCCGTGTCGAAGGTGTGCCACAGGGCGGGGGTTTCTTCGGTGGCGCCTGGCGCGGTGAAGGTGGTCTTCGATACCACGATCACCAGGGCCGAGGCGTGTTGCGCCCAACTGCGGTTGAACTCGTTGAGCAGGCCCAGGTAACGCTCCCAGTTCGGCGTATCGCGACGTGCGTAGAGAAAGCGCCAGGGTTGCGAGTTGTACGCCGACGGTGCCCAGCGCGCGGCTTCGAAAAAGCTCAGCAGCGTTTCTTCGGGAATGGCTTCGCCGGTGAAGGCGCGCGGCGACCAGCGATCGGTGAATTGAGGGTGGATGGCATAGTCGGCAACGCGTGGGTTGGCACTCATCAACAGATTCCTTGCTAAGTTTTAAAGTGTAAGGCGACGCAGAACCCTACTCGGCGGCGCAAAGACTGACAAGCGCGTTCTACCGACAGTCGCCAACGCTTGGCCGACGAGCCTCGCGGCACTAGACTGGCGGCCTTTTCATCACCTGATGTAGATGCTTGAGCCATGGCCGCCAAAGTCGAACCGTTCTGGATACGAAAAACCCTCGATCAACTGGATCAAGAGGAATGGGAATCGCTGTGCGACGGCTGTGGCCTGTGCTGCCTGCAAAAGCTCGAAGATGAAGACGACAACAGCGTCTATTACACGCGCATCGCCTGCAAACTGCTGGACCTGAAAACCTGCCAGTGCACCAACTATCCCAACCGTCGTGACTTCGTGCCGGACTGCATCCAGCTCACCCCGGGCAAGGCCGACGAGTTCAAATGGCTGCCGCCGACTTGCGGTTATCGCCTGGTCAGCGAGGGCAAGGATTTGCCGCTGTGGCATCACCTTGTTTGCGGGGACCGTGACGCGGTGCACCATGAACGCATTTCCCAGTCCGGACGCATGCTCGCCGAAGGCAGCGTGGCCGAGGATGATTGGGAAGATCATCTGATTTTTCGCGCGGGTTGATGGTGGCGAGGGAGCTTGCTCGCGCTTGAGTGCATAGTGCTCACAAAATTGACAGTGATTACAGAAAAACGGGGCTGTTTCGCAGCCCGGCGCGAGCAAGCTCGCTCGCCACACTAGGAGGGTGTATGGCTGTGGGATGGCGGCGGGCGTTGGTCATAGGGTTGCTGACCCTGAGTTCGCCCGCGTGGGCGGCGGGGAAGAAAGTCGATCTGGATTATCACGTGCGCCTGTTGCCGCAAAGTGATCAGGCCGAGGTACGGCTGACGCTGGCCCAGGGCTCGGCGGTACGCAGCCTGGACTTCGACCTCGGCGATGGCAGCCACTACAGCGATTTCAAGGCCGACGGCCAATGGCAGCTCACCCCTGGCAAACAGGCCCGTGGTGTCTGGCGCCCGGCCGCCGACAAGGCCAGCCTGACCTACCGCGTACGCATCAGCCATGGGCGTAAGAGTGGCAGCTTCGACACGCGCATGACCCCCACCTGGGCATTGATGCGTGGCGACGATCTGGTGCCTGCCGCCAAACTCGATCAGCAGGATGGCATCGAGCTGATTTCGCGCCTTGAATTCGAATTGCCCAGCGGCTGGAAAAGCGTTGAAACCGCCTGGCCGCGGATCGGCAAGAACAAGTTCCGCATCGACAACGTGTCGCGACTGTTTGACCGGCCGACCGGCTGGATGCTCGCCGGGCACCTTGGCAGTCGTCGCACCCGACTGGGTGAAACCGAAGTCACCGTGGCCTCGCCCCGGGGCCAGGGCATGCGCCGCATGGATGTGCTGACGCTGCTGACCTTTGTCTGGCCGCAAGTGCAAGCCGTGTTCCCTCGTCATCCCGCCAAACTGCTGATTGTCGGCGCCAACGATCCGATGTGGCGCGGCAGCCTGGCGGCGCACGAGTCGATCTACCTGAACAGCCGCCTGCCACTGGTCAGCGAAAGCGGCACCAGTGCCTTGGTGCGTGAGTTGGCCCAGGTCTTCGGACGGATCAACGATACGCAGCGCAGTGACTGGATCAGCGAAGGGTTTGCCGAGTATTACGCCATCGAGCTGATACGCCGTGCCGGTGGCATGAGTGACGAGCGGTATCAGAGCCTGCAGGAGCGGTTGAGCAAGAACAGTCAGAACGTCAGCACTTTGCGTGGTGAACAGCTCAGCCCGGCGCAGGTTTCAAAGGCGGTGGTGCTGCTACAGGAACTGGATCGCGAAATCCGCCTGAAGACACGCAACAAGCGTTCGCTGGATGATGTGTTGCGCGGGGCGATGCGCTTGCAGAGCGTTGACACCAAGGCGTTCGTGCAGCTCAGCGAGAGCGTGCTGGGCGAGTCTTCCAAAGTACTGGATACCGCGCTGATCCAGTAAATCCGCCATCGCTGGCAAGCCAGCTCCTGCATCGGATTCTTGTCAGTCACACCCCTTGTGAGCGAAACCGATCAACTGTTGGAGCTGGCTTGCCAGCGAAGCGGCCATAAGCCTCACCGCCTGTCTCGGATCAAACCCCGGTTTTCGGCGACTTCAAGGAGTCATTCCCGGTCACGGTCGCCGTTTTGGTCGCCGCTTCGGCATTCGCCTTCAGCCGACTCAAGTCCTCGCCAGCCCGCTGGATTTTTGCCCGTACGTTATCCATATCCTGACGGCTTTTTTCCAGCAGGCTTTTCGCCGAGCTATGGCCGGTGATGCCGCGAGCCAGGGCAACGCCGCCGATCGCCACTTGAATCAAACCGAAGATGCCGCCACGACGCAGGCCCTTGCCCACCATCACCACACCACCGGCCAGGGAACCGATGCGCTCCCAGCCCTGCACATTCTGCTCGGTGTTGGTCTGGAACGGGGTGGATTCGATACGCTCAACGCGTTTGAGTTCGCTCATGATCTGTCTCCAGGCAGGATCGGGAATGGATAGTTAAGCTGACTGCCGGGGCGGGCAGCTCGTTCCATCGGATGTACGACGATTCAGCGGAATTTTGGCCCCGAACGGGTGTTGAGCCCCTTGGCCATGCGGTCGTAGAGCACAACGTTGACCGTGGCGGCCAGGTTCATGCAACCGGTGGTCGGGATATAGACCACGTCTTCGCACCAGTCGCGAATCTCTTTATCCAGCGAGCCGTCTTCCGGACCGAAGATGTACAGCGCACGGTCCGGGTGCGTGTATTCGGGCAGCGGACGAGCGCCTTCCACCAATTCCACGGCGACGGGAACACAATTGAGGGGCAGGATTTTTTTCAGGTCGTCGATGCCGATCAGCGGGATGTCGTAGTGAACGCGCTTGGTATCGGTGACGAAGTCGGCGGCGCGCTCATAGCGCTTGCCGGTGTAGAACACCGACGCCACGCCATAACAGCCAGCGGCGCGCATCACCGAACCGACGTTCTCCGGTGATTTAGGGTTATACAAACCAATGCAGCTGTACCGTTTGTCTGCCACGAGCGAAGCGCCTTTCAGGAAAAAAGCGCGATTATACGGGGTTTGGCGGCAGGCCGCTGATTCGGCGACAGGCTCACTGCGTTGCCGGCATGAGCGCCTTGATCCTGTCCATCATGGCATTCCCGGCATTGTTGATCTGTTCGTACTGCGGGTTTTTGCTGGCTCCCGGGTCGGTATCGACGCCCGCCAGGATTTCGGCAAGATTATGGAAGTGACCGGTTTGTTTCCCCGTGTCTGTGGAGTCCTTGCTGCCATTGGCGTACTGATTCAATGCGTTCGCCAACGTTAGGTGTTGGGACAGCCACTGCGGCGTGTTCTTCTCTTCGGGGCTCATCTTATCGAGGAAGTTCAGCGCTGCCTTGGCCCGACCGACCGGGTCATTGGCGAAGGGGTCTTTCCAGTATTTCTTTTGATCGTCCGGGCCGCTGAAATAGCCTGACGCCAGTCGAGCCTGTTGCTGCATCAACGCTTTCGCTGCGTCCTGCTCGTCCTTCGAAAACTGTCCGCCCTGGTTCCTCGCGACGGCGTTGAGCGAGCGTCGATCCAGATCGCCCATCAGTGCATTGCGGTCTTCGGCGCTGCCGGTGTAGGGCATGTCGCCGGTCTTCATCTGCGCGTATTTCTGATCCATCCGTTTGCGAGCATCGATGGCCACTTCGTCAAAGGTTTTACCGGTTGAGCTGGAAACCGCGCCCGGCTGGGTGACACCCAGTACCAGGGCATCCGCATTCATGCCTGGGCGCACCGGAAAAAACGGCGCGTTGCCGGCAATCGAACCGCTGTAGTCGGCGGCTGTTTTAGAGAGGCTGAGCGAATCGTCGTTTTTGCTTTTACCGGCCGCCTGCTCGCTGTCACGGGCGATGGATCCGGCCTTCGCCTCGGTCGTGTTGTTGTAGGCCAGGATGGCGGTGCTATTGAAGGTAGAGGTCACATTCATAAAACGGGTCTGTCCATGTATGACGCGGTTCAGAGGCGACATGAGCAGTGCTCAATGTATTGAGGCTGATACATCGCAAGAACAGTGCCATCAGCGGATGATGGCCATGGAGAGGGCGGTTTGTAACGGTTTGGACACGTTACAGCCTGAGAGACGGGCAGGATGTTTTTGCCGGTAGCGGCAGATTGTCGCCGGCAGTTGGCAGGTTTTGCCGGGTTGTTGACACGATCCCGGCAGGAGCAAGCGATTCGCTCCTGCCGGTGATTTTCAATCTTCTTTTTTCATCAGGCCCGCCAGAGCGGCAAACGGGTTATGCGTGGCCTTGGCGATTTTCGGCGTGCTCAGCGAGCCTTCGTCGAAATACTGTTGGTCGGTGTAGCGCGAATGTTCGTTATCGTGGCAATACAGGCACAACAATTCCCAGTTCGAACCGTCCTGAGGGTTGTTGTCGTGGTTATGGTCGCGGTGGTGCACGGTCAGTTCGCTCAAGCGCTTGCCGGAGAATTCACGGGCGCAGCGGCCGCAGACGTGCGGGTACATCTTCAGGGCCTTGTCGCGGTAACCCATTTCCTTGTCGCGCTGGTTGTCGGCGAGGATGCGATCCAGCTTCGAGGTATTGGTCGGTGTGGACGAACTCATGGGTTCACCTTTGTAAAAGACTAATGACGGTTATGCAGCCAGTTTAGCTCAGCCCTTGAGCTTTTCGGCAATCCAGATGGTGTGCCGGGTGCCCTTGTTGCCATGGGCGAAGACTTGCACTTCCTCGGCCTTGAACCCGGCTTTTTTCAGTTTGTCGGAAAACTGCCGATCCGCGCTGGCCGACCAGACCGCCAGCACGCCTTTGGGCCGCAGAGCCTTGGCGCAGGCACTCAGGCCGCCGGCGGAGTACAGCCAGCTGTTGGCTTTCTGGGTCAGGCCTTCGGGACCATTATCGACATCGAGCATGATCGCATCGAAGCCCTGCGGTTCGGCTTGCAGCACTTTGGCCACGTCTTCCATGCGGATGACCGTGCGCGGGTCGAGCAGCGGGTTGCCGGACTTTTCGCCCAACGGCCCGCGATTCCACTCGACCACGCCGGGCACCAGTTCCGCGACCACCACTTCAGCGGTCTTGCCCAGATGCTTGAGCGCCGAGGCCAGGGTAAAACCCATGCCCAGGCCACCGATCAGCACCCGTGAATTCGGGCGTCCGGCGACCTTGCGGCAGGGGATTTCGGCCAGCGCATCCTCGGAGCCGTGCATGCGCGTGTTCATGAGTTGCCCGCCGTCACCCCCCTGGATCTTGATGACGAAATCCTCGCCGTACTCGAACAGGCACAGGGCTCCGCCATTTTCAGGGATTGGCGCGGTGTCGAGCAGAACGAAACGTTTCATGGGGCTCTCTTGAGAAGAATTGGCAAGACGGGGAGGGCAAACGGGCGCAGTTGGGAGTAGCCTGCACAGGACAACAAGGCCAACGGAGCCATTGATGAAGCGCACCATTCTAACGGTCATTGCCCTGGCCGCGCTCTCGATTACTGCAGTGCAGGCCCAACAGCAGCAAACCACTCCCGTCACGCCCGCGCCGCAGCCCGGCTCGCCGGGGACCGCGACGCCCACGCCCTATCCGCAAATCAGCCCCGCGCCCGTGCCGAAAGTCGGCCCCGGCAGCAGTGGTCCGCCTTTGGTGCCGATCGAGATGCCCAGCCCGCCGACCAAGGATCAGCCGGTGCCGGGGATTGAGCCCAACCCGCCGAAAGCCAAATCGCCCGGAGGTTAGACCTGCTGTAGAAGCAGTTGCCCGTCGGCCATGCGCAAGCGTTTGGAGAGCGAAACGGCGAGGGCGCGGATGATCTTGGCGGCGATTTTCGGCGCGTCGTTGAGCATCTTTTCCAGAGAGTCCTTGCCCAGGTTGAGCAACTGGCAGTTGCTCGCGGCCACGCAGCTGGCCGAGCGACGTTCGCCATCGAGCACGGCCATTTCGCCGAAGGAGCGGCCGCTGCGCAGGGTGGCGATGGTCACCCGTTGCCCGTCGCTGGTGGTTTTCTGTACCGCCACTTGTCCGGTATGGATGATGCACATGAAGCTGCCGGCGTCGCCTTCATGGAAAATTTCTTCGCCCTGGGCAATGGTGCTGATGCTGAAGTAGCCCGAGGCCGCGGCAAAGTCCGCTGGCAGCAGTTGGTTGAACAGGCCGCAATCCATCAGCCAGTCGCGGATTTCGTTGTTGAGCAAGGTCGGTTCTGACATGTCGTGCGGTCTTTTTTGTTGTGTCCAGGTTCGGATTTCCCCAATCTCCTGTGGCAGCGAGCAAGCTCGCTCCCACAGGGATCTATCGTTGTATCGGGCACGATGTGCTGGTCTTAAGACCGGTTCGTCGGGCCAGGTTCCTCAGGCAATCCCCAGAACCTTGAACAAAAATGCGTATTCGAGCGCTGCGTCACGCAATCCCTGGTATCGACCACTCATCCCGCCATGCCCGGCGCCCAGTTCGGTCTTGAGCAGCAGGGGGTTGGTGTCGGTTTTGGTCGCGCGCAACTTGGCCACCCACTTGGCCGCTTCCCAGTACTGCACACGGCTGTCGTTGTAGCCGGCGATCACCAGGGTCGCCGGATAGGCTTGCGCAGAGACGTTTTCGTACGGGGCGTAGGCCTTGATCCGATCATAGACGTCCGGTTCCTCAGGATTGCCCCATTCATCGTATTCAGTGACGGTCAGCGGCAGGTCCGGGTCGAGCATGGTGTTGAGCACGTCGACGAACGGCACTTCGGCAATCGCCGCGCCGAACAATTCCGGTCGCTGGTTGAGCACCGCACCGATCAGCAGGCCACCGGCGCTGCCACCGCTGATCGCCAGTTGCGCAGCGCTGGTGAAGCCATTGGCGATCAAATGTTCGGCGCAGGCGATGAAGTCGCTGAACGTGTTGTGTTTATGTTCCTGCTTGCCGGCGCGATACCAGGCTTCACCCAGTTCGCCACCGCCGCGCACGTGAGCGATGGCAAACGCCATGCCGCGATCGAGCAGGCTCAGGCGTGCGTGGGAGAACCACGGGTCGAGACTTTCGCCATAGGCACCGTAGCCGTACAAATACAGCGGCACCGGTTTGCCGAGCGCTTCGCGTTTGACCACCAGGCTGATCGGCACCTGCGTACCGTCCGGCGCGGTGGCCCACAGGCGTTGGCTGACATAGGCGTCGGCGTCGAACGGGCCGAGCACCGGGGTTTGCTTGAGGACTTTTTGATCGCCTGTGTTCAGTTCCAACTGGCGGATTTGCGCCGGACGGTTCAACGCTTCGTAGCGCAGCCGAATCCGCTCGCTGACGAACTCCAGGCTGTTTTGCACATGCAGGCTGTAGGCCGCGTCCGGCAGTTGCACCCGGTAGCTCGGCAGGTCTTGCGGGTGAACTTCGATGATCGGCAAGCCGCCTTCACGCAGGCTGAGCGTCATGGCCCCGGCATTCAGGCTCATGCCGTCGATCATCACGGTGTCGCTATGGGGAATCAGTATCTGCCAATCGGCTTCGTTCGGCGCCACACCACGGTCAATCGCCGTATACAACGCGAAGTTGATGCCATCGCGGTTGCTGCGGATGAACCAGGTCCATTGGCCATTGCGCGCGCCGTGGTCGACATCGTACTCGTGATCCTCGACCCGTGGCGCGATGCAGCTGAAGGCTTGTTGCGGCTGGTTGGCGTCCAGTACCCAGACTTCGCTGGTGGTCTTGCTGCCCAGGGACAGCAGCAATTGCTGCTCGGAACTCGAGCGGTAGCAATGCATGAAGAACCGGCCGTCCGGCTCATGAAACACTTCTTCGGCCGCCGTGCCGTCGAGGCGATAGCGGTACAGTTTGTGCGGACGATGGGTGTCGTCCAGTTCGCCGAAAAACAGGGTCAGGCTGTCGTTGGCCCAGGTCATGCTGCCGTCGCAGTTCTGGAACTCCAGTTCGCTGACGCGTCCGTCGGATAATTCCTTCACGAACAGCGTGTAAATCTCATCGCCTGTCGAGTCGATGCTGTAGGCCAGGCGCTGGTGGTCCGGGCTGATGCTGAACGCACCCAGGGAGAAAAAGCCGCCATTGGCCAACAAGTTCGGGTCAAGCAGCAGTTGTTCCCGGCTTTCATCGAGTTGCAGGCTGTCGTCGGCCGGTCGCGGGCAGCGATAGTGGCGGGCGTACTCGTCACCCGCCGTGGTGCGCGTGTAATACAGGTAAGGTCCCCACGGGGAGGGCAGGGACAGGTCGGTCTCGAGAATCCGGCCCTTGATCTCTTCGAACAGGGTTTCACGCAGCCCGGCCTGGTCGGCGGTTTGCGCCTCCTGATAGCTGTTTTCAGCCTTGAGGTAGTCGAGCACTGCATCGGTATCGCGCTCTTGCAGCCAGGCATACGGGTCGGAACCTTCGGCCTTGTGGGCAACCGGAGCGTCGTAAAGGGTGGCGGATAGCGGCATGGAGGGCTCTCGAACTGTATACGGAATGGGGTTTTGAACCTGTGGGGGCGAGTTTGCTCCGGGCGGCGTTCCGACGATAGCGTTCTGACAGTCAGTATGGATGCTGAATGTGCTGGCCTCATCGCGAGCAAGCTCGCACACAGGTACTGTCTCCCGAGCGGCTGCCATTGATGCAGCCTGACGGACGAAAAGTCGTTATCATAAGCGCCTCTTTGCCTGCCTTGCCATGGACACCATGACCGAGAACGACTATCTGATCGCTTGGGGCCTCTACGCCTTTGCCGCTTTGGGCTGCCTGTTGGTGTGGATGCGCATCACCCGCTGGATGTGGCGTTGGCTGCGTGAGCCGCTACGGCTGCTGGTGGCGGTGCTGCTGTTTTCCCCGACCATCATCGACCCTGTAAAGGAAAAGGTCGCCCCGGCCATCGCCATTACGGCCCTTGATCTGTTGTTCAAGGTCGGCAACAACGCGTGGCGGGCGATTTCCGATCTGTTCATGTACGGCATGATCGCGTTCGGCATTTACCTGGTGTTCGTGGCGATCCGCTTCCCGATCGAGCGTGCCTCCAATGCACGCAAGGAAAAGGCCGAAGCCGCCAAAGCCGCGGCGCTTGCCGAGGAGCCGGAAGAAGAACGCGCCTTCGGCGGCGCCGGCGACGATCGCTATGGGCGTCCCCCTGTGCCGAGCAATCCCCAGCGGATGCGGGTCGAACCCCGTCTGTAACGTCGCCCCTGGCCTGAAGCGAGAGTCCGAGCATGTGTGAGTTATTGGGCATGAGCGCCAATGTGCCGACCGATATCGTGTTCAGCTTTACCGGGCTGATGCAGCGTGGCGGCCGTACCGGTCCGCATCGCGACGGCTGGGGCATCGCCTTCTATGAAGGCCGGGGCTTGCGCTTGTTCCAGGACCCGGCGGCGAGCTGCGAATCGGAAGTCGCGAACCTGGTTCAGCGCTATCCGATCAAGAGCGAGGTGGTGATCGGGCACATCCGCCAGGCCAACGTCGGCAAGGTCTGCCTCTCCAATACCCATCCTTTCGTGCGCGAGCTGTGGGGCCGTAACTGGTGTTTTGCCCATAACGGCCAACTGGCGGACTTTCAACCGGGCGCCAGTTTCTATCGTCCGGTGGGCGATACCGACAGCGAAGCGGCGTTCTGCGATTTGCTCAACCGTGTTCGGGCGGCGTTCCCCGAGCCGGTCGAGGTCGAGGAACTGCTGCCCGACCTGGTGGCCGCGTGTGCCGAATACCGCAGCAAAGGCGTGTTCAACTGCCTGCTCAGCGACGGCGATTGGCTGTTCTGCTATTGCTCGACCAAATTGGCGCAGATCACCCGTCGTGCCCCGTTCGGCCCGGCGCGCCTGAAGGACGTCGACGTCATCGTCGACTTCCAGGCCGAAACCACCCCCAACGACGTGGTGACGGTGATCGCCACCGAACCCTTGACCGAAAACGAAACCTGGACCCGCTACGAACCGGGCCAATGGAGCCTGTGGCGACGCGGCGAATGCGTCAGCCAGGGCAGGACCGAATAAGGATTCTTCCCCATGTTGCTCAGTTATCTACGGCTGGTGTTGTTCGCGGCAGGCCTGTTGATCGGTGTCCAGGTGCCGGGGTTCATCAATGATTACGCCAAGCGGGTGGAGGCCCATCTGATTGAAGCTCAGGCCAGCCTGAGCGGCTTTCAGGGCACGGCCAATCAGTTCTTCAAGGGCGATATGCAGGCCCTGGTGGCCCATTATCGTGCCAGCGAAGACCCGATTTTCCGCAGCGACGCCGACAGCCTGAGCAACCTGCTGACCCGTCAGCTGGCGTTGGACAAGCAGTTCCAGGCGATGCAGGGCCCCTGGTACATCCGGTTCCTGCAAGTGGTACTGGCCGCCGATCCGGATATTCGCAAGGAAACCTGGAATGGCTACGGCTACCAGATCCTGTTGACGCCGGAAGCGATGATCTGGGGCATGAGCGGCGCGATGTTGCTGTCGTTCGGCCTGGAATGCCTGTTCCGACTGATTGACTGGGTGGTGCTGGGCGGCAAGCGCCTGCGCCAGAGTCGGCCGATCGAGGAACGGGATTTGCGCGGGTTGTAAACACGGCCTTTGTGGCGGGGAAGCAAGCGACCTCGCCACAAGATTTGTTAGACCGCCAATACGATGTAGCTTTCTCCCACCCTGCGCGCATACCCCTCCAGCACCTGCTGACACAACGCCACAATCTCTTCGACCCACTCCACCCCGACCCGCCACGACACCACCACCTGCAGGTTCGGCGGGCGCTGGTCGATGGCCAGCAAGGTCAATTCCCCGCGCGCCAGTTCCTCGGCCACCAGCACTGGCGGCAATGCACCAATCCCGAAACCATCGCGCAACAATCGGGTAATCGCCGATACCGAGTTAACGCAGTTGAGCCGTGGCGCCATGACGCCATTGGCCTGCATCAGCGCGAGCACTTCCTGGTGCGGATGAGAGTTTTTCGAGTAGGTGATGATCCGTTCATTCGCCAGATCGGCGACGCCTGAATACTCACGGTTATAGAGGGAATTACTGGCGACGATCCAGCCCATGGGATGGCTGGCCAGTTCCAGGCTGCGGACGCTTTCCTGGCGCAACAGGTCGGTTTGCAGGATCACATCGAGAAAGCCTGTTTGCAGCTGATCGCAGAGGTTCAGCGAGGTATCGGCCACCAGCTCGATCTCCACCAGTGGATAGTGATCGGTCATTTGGGCCACCAACGGGCTGAGCCAGGTGTGGATGACCGTGTCCATCACACCGATGCGCACGCGTCCGGCCTTGCTCGAACGGTTCTCGATCGACTGCCGCAACGCCTGCATGGTGTCCATCATCTGCTCGGCATAATCGAGCACCTTCAAGCCTTCCGGCGTCAGGCTCACGCCACGGGAATCTCGCAGAAACAGCTTTACCCCAAGCTCGCCTTCGAGCACGGCGATGCGGCTGGAGATTGACGCCTGGGTGGTGAAGAGTTTGTCGGCGGTCAGGCGAAAGCTCTTGAGTCGGGCGACCCAGACGAAGGTCTCGAGAAACTTCAGGTTCATGGGATTGGCTCGGGGGGATAAAGATTTCTTATGTCTAGGGCGGGTTTTTATTAGTTGGACGCCACAGGGCAAGCAGCCCAAAAATCGACGCATCCGGTTCCCACGATAGGCGTCGTCGGGGCTCAGAACAATACCAATAAAATCAGCGCGGAGATTTGCCATGAGTGCGCCAGACACCCCCTTCATCGCGAAAGCCACGGCGCGTCCGGGACCTTTCGATTGGTATCGCAACATCAATCAGCAAGAACGTCGCACCTTCTGGAGCTGCAAGATCGGCTATGGCCTGGACGGCATGGACACCCAGATGCTCAGCTTCGTGGTGCCGACCCTGATTGCCATGTGGGGCATCACCACCGGGCAGGCCGGGCTGATTCACACCAGCACCTTGATCGCTTCGGCCATCGGTGGATGGGTGGCCGGCATTCTCTCCGACCGCATCGGCCGCGTGCGTACCTTGCAATTGACGGTGTTGTGGTTTGCCTTCTTTACCTTCCTCTGCGGTTTTGCCCAGAACTACGAACAGCTGTTGATTGCTCGCACCCTGATGGGCTTCGGTTTCGGTGGTGAGTGGACGGCTGGCGCGGTCCTGATGGGTGAGGTCATCCGCGCCCAGGATCGCGGCAAGGCCGTCGGCATGGTGCAATCCGGCTGGGCGCTGGGTTGGGGGCTGACGGCAATCCTCTATGCGCTGCTGTTCTCGGTGTTGCCTGCCGAAGATGCCTGGCGTGCGCTGTTCATTCTTGGCATCGTGCCGGCGATTTTCGTGATCTTCGTCCGTCGTCTGGTCAAGGACCCGGAAATCTACCGCGAAGCCAAAGCCAGGCAGGAGCCGAGCAATCCGTCGAAGTTTTACGAGATCTTCGCTCCCGGCATGCTCTTCACCACGATTCGCGCTTCACTGCTGACCACCGGGGCGTTGGGTGGCTACTACGCGATCACGTCCTGGTTGCCGACCTTTCTAAAGAACGAACGCGGTTTGAGCGTACTCAATACGAGCGGTTATCTGGCGATGGTGATCGTCGGGTCCTACGTGGGGTACGTCATCAGTGCCTACTTGACCGACATCCTCGGCCGCAAAAAGAATTTCATCCTGTTCGCGGTCGGCTCCTTCACCATTGTGTTGCTCTACACCCAACTGCCGGTCAGCAACGGTGTGATGCTCTGGCTGGGCTTCCCGCTGGGTTTCTTTGCCTCAGGCATCTTCAGCGGCATGGGCGCGTTCCTGACCGAATTGTTCCCGACGCGGATTCGCGGTTCAGGCCAGGGCTTTTGCTACAACATCGGCCGGGCGCTGGCGGCGTTGTTCCCGCTGCTGATCGGTTTGCTCAGCCAGAAAGTGCCGCTGAGTGTGGGAATCGGCGCCTTCGCGGCGGTTTCCTACGGCGTGGTGATCCTCGCGGCCCTGAGTTTGCCGGAAACCCGTGGCAAGCAACTCGACGCCCGGTAACTGATAATCTGCGGGCCTGTCTTACAGATTTGTCCCGCAGCTAAAAAGAATAATGCCTACAGGAGTGTTCACCGTGAGCCGCCTGCTATTGAACTGCGACATCGGCGAGAGTTTCGGCAACTGGACCATGGGTCTGGACGCCGAGGTCATGCCCTTTATCGATTGCGCCAACATCGCCTGCGGCTTCCATGCCGGCGACCCGAGCATCATGCGCAAGACCGTCAGCCTGGCCCTCAGCCATGGCGTACAGATTGGCGCCCATCCCGCCTATCAGGACCTGGTGGGCTTCGGCCGCCGCTCCATGGCCTACGCTGCTCAGGAACTCCAGGACATCCTGCATTACCAGATCGGCGCCCTCGACGGCATTTGCCGGGCGCAGGGTGGTCGGGTCAGTTACGTCAAACCCCACGGCGCGATGTACAACGACATGATGGCCAACCCGGCGCAATTGCGTGCGGTGTTGCAGACCGTGGCCGCTTATGACCGCAGCTTGCCGTTGATGTTGATGGCCACCCGCGACAACAGCGCCGCGCAGCGGATGGGCGATGAATACGGCGTGACCCTGTGGTTCGAAGCCTTTGCCGATCGCGCTTACGACAGCGCCGGCATGTTGGTATCACGGCAACTGCCGGGCGCGGTGCACCACGATCCGGAGAAGATCATCGAACAGGCGTTGATCATTGCCTGCGGCGATCCCCTCACCGCCAGCGACGGCAGCGCCTTGCATTTGCAAGCCAACACCCTGTGCGTGCACGGCGACAACGCCAGTTCGGTGGCCGCCGTGCAGCGCATTCGCGAGGCCTTGAATCAGCAGAGCGCGTCATGAAACTGCGGGTGGAAGTGGTCGCGCTGGATTGTTTGATGGTGCGTTTGTTCGATGAAATCGCCGAAGCCAACATGCCGTGGATGCTCGCTGCCAGCGAAGGTCTGCGCCGCGCTTTCGGTGAACATCTGATCGATCTGGTGCCGTCGTACACCACGTTGATGGTGCATTACGACCTTGTCGCGATGAGTCCGGCCCAGGCACGGGAGTTGATTGCCGAGGCCTTGATCGATCTGTCGCCCAACGCGCGAACCCACGGCACCTGTCATGTCCTGCCCGTCTGGTACGACTTGAGCGTCGGCCCGGAGCTGAGCCTGTTGTCACAGCGCAGCGGGTTGACAGTGGCAGAGGTGATCCGTCGGCACAGCGAGCGTGAATATCAGGTGTTCGCCCTGGGTTTCGCACCGGGCTTCGCCTTCATGGGACTGGTGGAGGAGGTGCTGGCCGCGCCACGTCTGAACACACCACGCAAAAAGGTCGCCGCTGGCAGTGTTGGCATCGCTGAACGGCAAACGGCGGCCTATCCGGTGGTGTCGCCAGGGGGCTGGAACCTGATCGGTCGCACGCCGGCCAAGCTGTTCGACCGTCACCGCGACGGCTACAGCCTGATGCAGCCGGGCGACACCGTGCGTTTCGAAGCGGTGGGGCACGCCGAGTTCATCAACCTGGGCGGTGATGACACGCCACTGGAGGGCCAGGCATGAGCCGTCTGAAGATTGAAGCCAGTACGCCGCTGTGCCTGTTGCAGGATGCCGGGCGCTTTGGCGTGCGACACCTGGGCGTGACCCAGGGCGGCGGGCTGGATTGGCGTTCGCTGTCCTGGGCCAATTGGCTGCTGGGCAACAGGCTGGATGCACCGGTGATCGAAATCACCCTCGGCGGGTTCACAGTGGTGGCCGAGGATGATTGCGTGCTGGCGCTGGCGGGTGCCGATCTTGGCGCGCAGCTGGACGGTGAGGCGCTGGCGCCGTGGCGCAGCTTCAGGCTGCACAAAGGTCAACGACTGCAATTCACCCAGCCGTTGCTCGGTGCCCGGGCCTATCTGGCCGCGCCGGGCGGGTTTGATGCGCCGAAGGTGTTGGGCAGCAGCGCGACGGTGGTGCGCGAAGCGCTCGGTGGACTGGATGGCATGGGCCGGCCGTTGGGCAAGGGTCAGTCGCTGAGCTATTCGGGAAACTCGGTGATGCTGCTGCGGGAGTTGTCGGCGGATCAGCGTCCGGATCTGCAGCTGGATGCGCCGCTGGACCTGGTGCTGGGGGCGCAAATCGGCGAGTTCAGTGGCCAGAGCCTGTTCGATGCGTTCAACAACCCATGGCACCTCGACAGTCGCGCCGACCGGATGGGCATTCGCCTGTTGGGCACGCCGTTGCAGTATCAGGGCAAGCCAATGATTTCCGAAGGCATCCCGCTGGGCGCCGTTCAGGTGCCACCGGACGGGCAGCCGATCGTGCTGCTCAATGATCGGCAGACCATTGGCGGCTATCCACGATTGGGGGCGTTGACGCCATTGGCACTGGCGCGGCTGGCACAGTGTCTGCCGGGGGCGAAGGTGCGGTTGCGGCCGGTGGTGCAGGACGTGGCGCATCGCGAGCAGGTCGAGTATTTGAGCCGGTTCAGTTGACCCTTGCAGGAGCTGGCAAGCCAGCTCCTGCAGAACAACCGGATTACTTGGACAGAAACCGCATCCCTTCCTCCAACCCGCGAAGGGTCAGGGGATACATCTGGTCCTCGATCAAGTCCCGCACAATGTTGGTCGAGGAGGTGTAGCCCCAGGTGTCTTTCGGATACGGGTTGATCCAGATGAGCTTCTTGAACTTCTCCTTGAACCGCTGCATCCACACGTAGCCGGCTTCTTCGTTCCAGTGCTCGACACTGCCGCCGGGCTGGGTGATTTCGTAGGGCGCCATGGCAGCGTCACCGATGAAGATTACTTTGTAGTCGGCGCCGTACTTGTGCAGCACGTCCTGGGTCGAAGTGCGCTCGGAAGTGCGGCGCATGTTGTTCTTCCACACCGATTCATAAATGAAGTTGTGGAAGTAGTAGTACTCCAGATGCTTGAACTCGGTCTTGCAGGCCGAGAACAGCTCCTCGCAGACTTTCACATGGGCGTCCATCGAACCGCCGATGTCGAACAGCAGCAACAACTTCACTGTATTGCGCCGCTCTGGACGCATCTGGATGTTCAGCAGGCCGGCGTCCTTGGCGGTGTGATCGATGGTGCCATCGATGTCCAGTTCTTCCGCTGCACCCTGACGGGCGAACTTGCGCAGGCGGCGCAGGGCGACCTTGATGTTGCGCGTGCCCAGTTCCACCGAATCGTCGAGGTTCTTGTATTCGCGTTGATCCCAGACCTTGACCGCCTTGCCCTGGCGCTTGCCGGCATCGCCGACCCGGATCCCTTCCGGGTTGAACCCGCCTGAGCCGAACGGGCTGGTGCCGCCAGTGCCGATCCACTTGTTGCCGCCGGCATGGCGTTCCTTCTGTTCTTCCAGGCGCTTCTTGAATTCTTCGATCAGCTTGTCCAGACCGCCGAGGGACTGAATCGCCGCCCGCTCTTCATCGGTCAGCGATCGTTCGAATTCCTTGCGTAGCCAGTCTTCGGGGATCAGGGCCTGCAAATGGTCGTCGAGTTTTTCCAGGCCGTTGAAGTACGCCCCGAAGGCCCGGTCGAACTTGTCGAAATGCTTTTCGTCCTTCACCAGGATCGCCCGGGACAAGTAATAGAACTCGTCCATGTCGGCGAAGGTCACGCGCTGTTTCAGCGCGTTGATCAGGTCCAGCAGTTCGCGCACCGAGACCGGGACCTTGGCTGCGCGCATTTCATTGAACAGATTGAGCAGCATGGCATTTGCCCCAGATGATCAACGACTGCCGCGACGGCTCATGAACGCCAGGCGCTCAAGCAGTTGCACGTCCTGTTCGTTTTTCACCAAGGCACCGGCCAGCGGCGGGATGGCCTTGGTCGGATCGCGTTCACGCAGCACGGCTTCACCGATATTGTCGGCCATCAGCAGTTTCAGCCAATCCACCAGTTCGGAGGTCGATGGCTTCTTCTTCAGGCCTGGCACCTTGCGCACGTCGAAGAACACGTCGAGCGCTTCGCTGACCAGGTCTTTCTTGATGTCCGGGTAGTGCACATCAACGATTTTCTGCAGCGTGACGCGGTCAGGGAAGGCGATGTAGTGGAAGAAGCAGCGGCGCAGGAAGGCGTCCGGCAGTTCTTTTTCGTTGTTGGAGGTAATGATGATGATCGGGCGTTTCTTGGCCTTGATCGTCTCGTCGATCTCGTAAACGTAGAACTCCATCTTGTCGAGTTCTTGCAGCAGGTCGTTAGGGAACTCGATGTCGGCCTTGTCGATTTCGTCGATCAGCAGGATCACCCGCTCTTCGGATTCGAAGGCTTCCCAGAGCTTGCCCTTTTTCAGGTAGTTGCGCACGTCGTGGACCTTGTCTACGCCCAGTTGCGAATCACGCAGGCGGCTGACCGCGTCGTACTCGTAGAGGCCCTGATGAGCCTTGGTGGTGGACTTGATGTGCCAGGTAATCAGCTTGGCGCCAAAGGATTCGGCCAATTGTTCGGCGAGCATGGTCTTGCCGGTGCCCGGTTCGCCCTTGACCAGCAACGGCCGCTCCAGGGTGATGGCGGCATTGACCGCCAGCTTCAGGTCATCGGTGGCGACGTAGGCCTGGGTGCCTTCGAACTTCATCTGCTAATCCTCGAACGGTAACGCCGACCTGAACGAGGCAGGGCGGGGCGCAATAAATGGTCAGCCCCGACTATAACGCGGTGCCCGGTCAACTGTGAACGCAGACGGCTTATTCAGTCTCTGAATGGAGCGTCACATCTTGACCTGGTCGCGGCGGTTGCCGGGCAACGTCTATTCACTGTCGAGTTCTGGCTATCAACCGGCGTCCGGCTTGGGTCTTTCATAGCGGGCGTTGAATGCCTGAATGAATCCATTGCGTAAAATCTGCAAAAAAGCCTGAAACGCACTGACATCTTGCTGATGTACGTTGCCACTGAGTTCAACCCGGGTGGCAAACTGGTTCTTGCCCTGGTTTTTCAGCACGGTCTCGGAACCACCGACAATGGCCTCCCAAATGGAGCGAAAAATCCCTTTGTCCTTGTTTTCCACATCTTGCTGCCAGTTGAACACGTCGACATCCCTGAGCAGCGGTTTGATATAGCCCGTCAATTTGGCGTTTTTGGCCTGCGCTTCGATGACCACATCGCCATGGCCGGCGTTGAAATCGAACTTGCCGTAGGCCGAAGCGAAGTCGTTCATGCGTCTGAGTTCGATGTCCTTGGCCCGCAGGCGAAATTCGAAGTTTTCGAAATTGCTCAAGGGGTCGAAGGTTGCGCTGGTTTCCAGTGGCGCTTGCCCCAGCAACAGGGCTTTTCCTTCGAAGCGGGCGTCGCGTTTGCCTTTGGTATCCACCACGTTGGTCAGGTTGTAGATGCTGGCATTGACCTTGGTGGCATCCATGTTCACCGGTGGCTTGGAATTGAAGTTGCGGAAGCTGATCTTGCCATCGTCAATTCGCACTTCGTTCAATGTGATCGGCAGCAGTTTGCCCAGTTGGGCGCGCCAGTCGGTGCCTCGACCCGTTTGTGAGTTCTGCTTGTTGGCTCCGCCATCGACGAAGTTCACCTCAGGGTTGATGAACTGCACCCGTGCGACCACCGCATGGTCGTACCAGAGCGAATGCCAACTGACCGCAAGGTCGATCAACGGTGCATTGACGAACGGCACCGGCACCTTGCCGTCGACTTTGACGATTTTCAGCCCGTTGATTTTGTAGGCGCCCCGCCATAAGGCCAGGTCGACGTCAGTGATCTGACCGCGGTAATCGCCCATGTCCGCCAACTTGTCATTGAGGTAATCGCGCACCAGGTAGGGCAGGGCGATGTGCAGGGCAACCAGCAGCACGACAAGGCCTGCGAAGGTCCACAAGGGCCAGCTGTATCGACGTTTCATGATGGCAATTCTCTGGCGATCTATAGCGATTGACTGCGGTGGCCCGCGGACGTTCGCCTGACTGGACGCCCACGACCAACAGGCATACCTTTGTGCGCTTATCCAAATGCTGTAGTAAGGACCCAGTCATGAGCCGCATTTTCGCTGACAACGCCCATTCCATCGGCAATACGCCGCTGGTACAGATCAACCGTATCGCCCCGCGCGGTGTGACCATTCTGGCCAAGATCGAAGGGCGCAACCCCGGTTATTCGGTCAAGTGCCGCATTGGCGCGAACATGATCTGGGACGCCGAAAGCACCGGCAAACTCAAGCCTGGCATGACCATCGTCGAACCGACCTCCGGTAACACCGGCATTGGCCTGGCCTTCGTTGCCGCGGCCCGTGGCTATAAATTGATGCTGACCATGCCGGCGTCCATGAGTATCGAGCGTCGCAAGGTGCTCAAGGCGCTGGGTGCCGAACTGGTGCTGACCGAGCCCGCCAAGGGCATGAAAGGCGCCATCGAGAAAGCTGGCGAAATAGTGGCTAGCGATCCGTCGAAATATTTCATGCCGGCGCAGTTCGAAAACCCGGCCAACCCGGCCATCCATGAAAAAACCACCGGCCCGGAAATCTGGAACGATACCGACGGCGCTGTCGATGTGTTGGTGGCAGGCGTCGGAACCGGTGGAACCATCACCGGCGTTTCGCGGTACATCAAGAATACCCAGGGCAAACCGATCATCTCGGTCGCGGTTGAGCCGGTGGTGTCGCCGGTGATCAGCCAGGCGCTGGCCGGTGAAGAGATCAAGCCGAGCCCGCACAAGATCCAGGGCATTGGTGCCGGTTTTGTGCCGAAGAACCTGGACCTGTCAATGGTCGACCGGGTGGAGTTGGTCAGCGATGAGGAATCCAAGGCCATGGCCCTGCGCTTGATGCAGGAAGAAGGGATTTTGTGCGGAATTTCCTGCGGAGCCGCGATGGCGGTGGCCGTCCGGTTGGCCGAAACCCCGGAAATGCAGGGCAAGACCATTGTGGTGATCCTGCCGGATTCCGGTGAGCGTTACCTGTCGAGCATGCTGTTCAGCGATCTGTTCACCGAGCAGGAAAATCAGCAGTAACAGCCTGGCGCCGGATGGTTGTGCCGCAGGGACGCGCTTCCTGACATCGCGGGAGGCTGATTCAGGTCAGCGAATGTTCAAGTGGCTTGTGCTAAATAAGGCATTTATTGCGCAATCCTAAACACTGAATGTCGAATCCCGCGGGTGTTTACCGAGGTCGGTAATGTTTATCATGCCGACTGCCGCGCCGGGTGAAGGGCGTTGTGCAAAAGTGTCTATTTCCAAGGAGTTGTTGATGACCTTTTCCTTTGCCGCGAAAGCGTCATTGTTGCTGCTGTTTCTGGGTAGCACCCTCTATGTGCATTTGCGTGGCAAGGCACGGTTGCCGGTGTTGCGTCAGTTCGTCAATCATTCGGCGCTGTTCGCACCCTACAACGCCCTGATGTACCTGTTCTCCGGCGTGCCGTCGAAACCTTACCTGGATCGCAGCAAGTTCCCTGAACTGGATGTGCTCAAGGACAACTGGGAAGTCATTCGCGACGAAGCGATGCACCTGTTCGACGAGGGCTACATTCGTGCCGCCGAGAAGAACAACGACGCCGGTTTCGGTTCGTTCTTCAAAAAAGGCTGGAAGCGTTTCTACCTCAAGTGGTACGACAAGCCATTGCCGTCGGCCGAACTCCTGTGTCCGAAAACCGTGGAGCTGGTCAGTCGCATTCCCAACGTCAAGGGCGCGATGTTTGCGCTGTTGCCGGGCGGCAGTCACCTCAATCCGCATCGCGACCCGTTCGCCGGTTCCCTGCGTTATCACCTCGGCCTGTCCACGCCGAACTCCGACGATTGCCGCATTTTTGTTGACGGTCAGGTGTACGCCTGGCGCGACGGTGAAGACGTGATGTTCGATGAAACCTACGTGCACTGGGTCAAGAACGAAACCGAGAAGACTCGCGTCATCCTGTTCTGCGACATCGAACGACCGCTGAGCAACCGTCTGATGACCCGTATCAACCGTTCGGTCAGCGGCTTGCTGGGGCGGGCAACCGCGCCGCAGAACCTTGACGACGAGCGCGTCGGCGGGATCAACCAGGCCTACGCCTGGAGCAAGAACTTCAGTGACAAATTCAGCGGTGCGGTTAAGCAGTGGAAGCGCCGCAACCCCAAGGCCTACCGAGTACTGCGCCCGGTATTGGCGGTGGTGGTGCTGACATTGTTGGGGTATTGGCTGTTTGGTTGAATAATCCTGCAGGAGCCGGCAAATCGGCTCCTGCAGGGATCGCTCGTTTCACCAATACCAAGTGGAAAAATCCAAGAGGTTCGGACGACAACCTCGACGCTTTACCTTCAACGCAACTTATTGCAATTGATGTCTCGCGCTGGTTATAGTCGGCGCACCGTGAGTTTCAGCACTCACATGTTCACCCCTCAAGAAAAGATCGGCCCATGCCTGCATCCCTCATCAACGCGGTAGTCGATTCAGCGGTCAACGCTGGCGTCGTGCCGTGCGGGAATCAGCAGCCGGGGCAGATCAGTCATTACCCCCCTCCTGTCAGTCGCACGCCAGTGTGCGCGGTGGTCTCGCCGCCAGGTGTTGGCATTTCGGGCTGATCAGCGTTTTCTGCTGCTCCCCTGTGCCTGCCTGAAAAAAACAACTGAATTTCAGCTACGGCTGAATTGGCTTTTTGCCTGACTACAGGTGGTATTCATGTTTGTCCTTTCGAAAAAGTCCGCGCTCGCGGCGGTTTCCACGAGTCTGTTCGTCCTGCTGTGGAGCAGCGGGGCGATCTTCTCCAAATGGGGGTTGGCTCACGCATCGCCCTTTGCCTTTCTGTTCATGCGCTTTGTCATTGCCTTGTGCGGCTTGATCCTGCTGGTGCCCTTGCTCCAACTGAAGTTGCCCAAGGGCGGCAAGCCGATGCTGTATGCCATGGCCACCGGGGTGGTGTTGTTGGGGGCTTATCAGATTTTCTATCTGCTGGCTCTGGACTTGAAAGTCACCCCAGGGGTGATGGCGACCATCATGGGCGTGCAACCCATTCTCACCGTAGTGATCATGGAGCGTCAGCGCTCGGCCAGCCGGATGTTCGGCCTGTCGCTTGGTCTCGCCGGGTTGATCATGGTGGTCTACCAGGGCATCGGCCTGGCCGGCATGTCGCTGGCCGGGATGCTCTTCGGGTTGCTGGCGCTGGTGAGCATGACCTTCGGCTCGATCATGCAAAAGCGCATCACCGATAATCCCCTCGGCACGCTGCCGGTGCAGTACCTCGCCGGATTACTGCTCTGCGGGGTCTTTGTGCCGTTCCAGCCGTTCCACTTCGAGCACAGCAGCGGGTTCATCGTGCCAGTGTTGTGGATGGGCCTGGTGGTCTCGGTATTGGCAACGTTGCTGCTCTACCGCTTGATCGCCCGGGGCAATCTGGTGAACGTCACTAGTTTGTTTTACCTGGTGCCGGCGGTGACGGCGGTGATGGACTATCTGTTTTTCGGTAACCGCCTGGCACCGCTGAGCATGCTCGGCATGTTGCTGATCATTGTCGGTTTGGTGTTTGTGTTCCGTAAGACGGCGTAAATATGAGCAGGCCCGGAGTGTTGCTCCGGGCCTTTTTCATTTGGCCAGCGCATGCTCCGCCCGCACCGAATTCATGAACGCCTGCATCGCCGATGACTGAATGCGATGCCGTCGGGTGATCAATCCATAGGGTGGCAGCCGCGCCTCGAACTTGATCGGCAGCACTGCCAGCAGATCGCGGCCGGGATAGTCTTCGACCACGGACACCGGCGTGACGCCGAGCATGTCGGTCTGCTGGATCAGGGACAGCAACGTCATGATCGAGGTGGTTTCGACGATGCTGCTGGGAATGTCGACCCGGGCGTTGTGGAACACTTGATTGATGATTGCGCGCATCGGGCTTGGGTGTTGTTGCAGCACCCATGTCATGTTTTGCAGTTCGGCCCAGCTCAGTTGCGTGGCTTTCGCCAGTGGATTCTGCGCACCGGAGATCACGCACAAGGCCTCTTCGCCGAGGCTGTCGAACAGCAACTCTTCAGCCCGCGCTCCGGCCGGAATCCGCCCCAGCACGATGTCCAGTTGATCCTGCAACAACGCCTGCACCAGTACGTCGCTGGTGTCGACCTGGATGCTCATGGACAACCGGGGGTGGCTTTGTTTCAGGGTCGCGATGGTGCGGGTCAAGAGTCCCGAGGCCAGTGCCGGAATGGCGCCGACCGCGACGCGGCCCAGGTTGCCGGATTCGAGCGCGACCAGTTCTTCGCGCATGCCGCTGAGCTCGGCGAACACCATGCGCGCGTAGTAGATGACGGTTTCTCCGAACGGGGTAGAGCGCATGCCCCGGGGCAAACGCTCGAAGAGTTCGACGCCGAGCAGGTCTTCGGCTTCGTGCAGCATTTTGGTCGCTGCCGGTTGAGTCATGCCGATGTGATCGGCGGCGCGGCGCAACGAACCGAATTCCTGCAACGCCAGCATCAGCCGCAGTTGGCGCAGACGCAGACGACTGTGGATTACATTGGCATCAGGAATTCGGGTCATGGGCCGCACTCGCAAAAAAGACTGCGGCAAGCCTGACAACAAATGTCAGGCGTTGCCAGCATTGCTGTGTCACAGCACCGATTTTGCTTTGGCGACATGGGTTTTGCGCAGGCCCATCAGGGTTCCGAATGCCTTGGAAATCAGCGGCCAGAACAGCATCAACAGCGCTGCCGTGGTCAGGCTGCCCACCAGCGGGTTGGACCAGAAAATCCCCAGGTGGCCGTCTGAGAACAGCATCGACTGACGGAATGCATCTTCAGCCTTGTCGCCCAGTACCGCCGCCAGCACCAGCGGTGCGATCGGGTAGCCGAGTTTCTTGAACAGATACCCCAGTGCGCCGAAGCCCAGCATCAGCACCACGTCGAAGAACGAGTTGTGCACCGAGTAGGCACCGATGGCGCAGACCATGATGATGATCGGCGCAATGATCGAAAACGGAATGCGCAGGATCGAGGCGAACAGCGGCACAGTGGCCAGCACCACGATCAGGCTCACCACGTTGCCCAGGTACATGCTGGCGATCAGGCCCCAGACAAAATCGTGCTGCTCGACGAACAGCGTCGGGCCGGGGTGCAGGCCCCAGATCATCAAGCCGCCAAGCATCACCGCCGCGGTCGCCGAACCGGGAATGCCCAGGGTCAGCATCGGCAGCAGGGCGCTGGTGCCGGCGGCATGGTCGGCGGTCTCCGGGGCGATCACGCCTTCGATTTCGCCTTTGCCGAAGTTGTCGCGGTTCTTCGAGAAGCGCCGCGCCAGGCTGTAGCTCATGAACGAGGCGGCTGTCGGTCCGCCAGGCGTGATGCCCATCCAGCAACCGACCAGGGTGCTGCGCACAATGGTCCACCAGTAGCGGGGCAACTTGGCCCAGGTGCGCAGGATCACCATCGGCGTGATGCGCGCGTGTTCGCCACGGAACACCAGGCCCTCTTCCACGGTGCAGAGAATTTCACCGATGCCGAACAGGCCGATCACCGCGACTTCGAAGCTGATGCCGGTCATCAAAATCGGCTGATCGAACGTCAGGCGCAGGTTGCCGGACACGGTGTCCATGCCGACCGCCGCCATGGCGAAGCCGATCATCATCGCCACCACGGTTTTCAGCGGTGGGTTCTTGCTCATGCCGATGAAGGTACAGAACGCCAACAGGTACACCGCGAAGAACTCCGGCGAACTGAACGACATGGCGAACGCGGCGATCCTGGTCGAGAGGAAGGTCAGCAGCAACACCCCGCACAGGGCACCGATCAGGGCCGAGCTGAACGCGGCGGTCAAGGCTTCGGCGGCGCGACCTTCACGGGCCATCGGGTAGCCGTCGAAGGTGGTCGCCACCGATGAGGGCTCGCCGGGAATGTTGAACAGGATCGAGGTGATCGAGCCACCGAACAACGCGCCCCAATACATGCACGACAGCAAAATGATCGCCGACACCGGCGACATGGTGAACGTCAGTGGCAACAACAGCGCCACGCCATTGGGGGCGCCGAGACCGGGCAACACGCCGACCAGAATGCCCAGCAACACGCCGATCACCATCAGGCCGATATGGCCCGGGGTCAGGATCAGGTTCATGCCTTGCAGCAGGGAATCGAATTCGCTCATTTGAAATTTCTCCCGGCCAGGGCAATCCAGTCGCCCATGGGACCGGCATCCAGGGGCACCTTGAACCACAGTGCGAAAATCAGGTAGCTGGCCAGCACCGCGCCCAGGGAAACCGTGCCGATCATCCACTTGCCGTAAGGCTTGGCGCGGACCTTGTCACGCCACATGAACCAAGCGATGAAACAGGCCGAAGCGACATAAATACCCGTGAACGGCATCGCGCCAACGAACAGGGCGATGGGCACGAACACCGACAGCACTTGCTTGAACGCGCTGCGGCTGACGAATGCAATGCTCAGGGCTTGCCAGCGCACCAGGGTCAACACGCCGTTGGCCACGCTCGCGGCGCTCAGCATCAGGCCGATGTAGAACGGAAAGTAACCCGGCTCGGGGCCGGCATCGCCCCAGCCGATACCTTGTTCGACGCTGCCGAACATCACCACCGCGCCGATCAGGGCGGTGAACACCGCCAGGCCGAGTTCGACCCAGCGGGTGCCGACCAGCGCCGGTGAATTCGAAGAATGAGACATGAACACACCTCCAGCAGATGACGGCCGCCCGCAGGCGAACGGCCGTGACAACTTTAGTTTTTCAGCCAGCCGGCTTCTTTGAATACCGGCGTGACGCGGGCGGTGTCTTTTTCGATGTAGGCGGTCAGTGGCTCACCTTCGAGGAAGGTCGGCACCAGCGCGTTCTGCTTCACGTACGCCTTGAACTCATCGGTCTGGGTGACTTTGCGCATCAGTTCGACATAGAAGGCGCGTTGCTCGGCGGTGATGTCGCCCGGCATGAACACGGTGCGCGGGAAGCGGTACTGGTCGATGCCAAGGCCCTGTTCGTGGCAGGTCGGCACGTCGGCCCAGGATTTATCGCCAGCGACTTTCTCGGTGTAGCTCATGCGCTCCTTACTGAATACGCAGAGCGGTTCGACCTGGTCGCCGCGCCATTGGCTGATGCTTTCGCTGGGGTTGTTGACGTTGGCGGCGATGTGTTTGCCGGCCAGTTGAGTCGCGGCTTCACTGCCGCTCTTGAACGGGATGTATACCAGTTTGCTGTTGTTGGTCTGGTTGAGCAGCAGGGTCAGGGTCTGGTCGACGTCCTTGGACTGGCTGCCGCCCATGCGCAGGTTTGATGGGTCGGCCTTGACCGCTTCATAGAAGCCTTTGGCGTCCTTCCACGGTGCGTCTTTGTAGCTCCAGAGAATGAAGTCATCCTCGGCCACGGCGGCAATCGGCGTCAGCTCTTGCCATTGATAGCCGAGCTTGGAAACCAGCGGCAACAGGTAGATGTTGTTGGTGCCGATCACCAGTTTTTCGGCATCGCCCTTGTTCATCTTCATGTCGAGAAAGGCTTCGGCGCCATTGCCGCCGCCCTTGTTCAGGACGATGGTATTCACATCGAGCAGCTTGTGGGTGGTGATGATCGACTGGATCAGGCGACCGAGCTGGTCGGTGCCGCCACCGGGCCCGCCAGCGACGACGATTTCGACGTTCTTGTCCGGTTGCCAGGCGGCGTGAGCGAGAGCGGGGAGTGCGCCGGCGGCGATCAGTGTGCAGCCAAGAAACAGACGGGATGTGCGACGGACGAATGCATTTCGCATGGAAGGGCCTCGTTTTTGTAGTTGTTATGAGTGGCTTGTCTGAGCGGTAAAGCCGCAAGCCTGGCCTGAGTGTGGGAAGCCATCGCCGCCGCGTCTAGTCAAAACAATACATATACCGATAGCCTGGGGTTATAGGTCGGCAAACGAAGCAGGATCTTTGTAGGAGCAAGCCGGCTCCGGGCGGCGATTTGACGATGGACTCAAGGGCAACGCGTCACGTCAGCAAGCCCGCGTTATCGTTAACGTCCATCGCGAGCAGGCTCGCTCCTACAAAAAAGCATGCGTGGCAGCGTTGAAAGGTCGTTGAAAGCAGGTCATGACATAACTCGAGGCTATCGCCCGATTTCAAGTTTTGATTAGACGGTTATCGCTGGGCCTTCGATAGTGCTCACCAACAAACGCGGCACAACGTCTGCATCTCCACAAAAATAATAAATGAGAGGTACGCACCATGGCTCGTCCCAGTGCTTCCCTGCATCTGCCCGGCGCAGATGTCCAGCCAGTGTCAGCGACAGCACCCCTGA
The DNA here is from genome assembly GCF_008801475.1 of Pseudomonas moorei. Lineage (GTDB taxonomy): Bacteria > Pseudomonadota > Gammaproteobacteria > Pseudomonadales > Pseudomonadaceae > Aquipseudomonas > Aquipseudomonas moorei. The sequence continues at coordinate 232,110 of NZ_VZPP01000009.1, forward strand.
CCGGTGTCGCCAAGGCCAGCAATGTGCGCTGGCGGATTTTCGCGATCATCTTCGCCTTGACCATGGTCAACCTGATCGATCGGGTGTCGCTGTCGATCGCGATGCCGACCATTGCCCATGAATTTTCTTTGTCGCCCAGCATGCAGGGGCTGATCCTCAGCAGTTTTTTCTGGCCTACGCCCTGCTGCAGATTCCAGGTGGCTGGATGATCGATCGCTTCGGGCCGCATCGGGTCATCAGTTGGTCGACCGGTTTGTGGGGAACGTTCCAGGTGTTGGCGGCGTTTGCCACCGGTGGACTGTCACTGCTGTTTGCCCGTGTGGCGCTGGGGGCATCGGAGGCGCCGTTGTTTCCGTCCGGCGGCAAACTGATTTCCTTGTGGCTGGCGCCGAGCGAACGCAGCCGCGGCGCGGTGCTGATGGACAGCGGCAGCCCGCTTGGTGTGGCGCTGGGCGGGTTGATCATTGCCTATCTGATTGCTTCGCTGGATTCGTGGCGCCTGGCATTCGTCATCGCCGGCATCGCAACGTTGGTACTGGCCTGGCTGGCGCGGCGTTATCTGCGCGATGACCCGGCCAGTCACCCGCAGGTCAATGCCCGGGAGCTCGAGAAGATCAACGCCGGGCGCGCCACGCCGGCCGCCGAAGCGGCCCGTGCGCCGGTCAAGGGCCTGGGCATCGCCGCTCGTTCCCTGAGCGGTTTGCTGATTGGTCGGGCCAGTTGGGCAATGGTGTATTTCGGTCTGCTGACCTGGGGGCCAAGTTATCTGTCCCAGGCTCGCGGCTTCGATATCAAGGGCATTGGCGCGGCGACCTTTGTGATCTTCATCTGCGGGGCTCTGGGTTCGTTGACCGGTGGTTTTCTCTGCGATGGCTTGATCCGCAGAGGCGTCAGTCGTGGTGTGGCGGTCAAGAGCCTGCTGGCGTTTTCCGGTCTGGTGGCCCTCGGCGCGTTCCTGCTGCTGCCGACCTTGAGTAATCCTTTTGCGGCGGTGGCGCTGTTGGCCATGACCGCGTTTTTCTTGATGTGGGGCAGTCTCTACTGGAGCTTCCCGGCGCTGCTGGCGGCACCGGCGCGGGTCGGCCTGATCGGCGGCGTGATGAACATGGCCGGCAGTACCGGCGGTATCGCGGTGCCGATTCTGGTCGGGGTGATTGTGCAAATGGCCGGCGGCTTTGCCCCGGTGCTCGGCTTCTTCGCGGCGTGTTCGGCGGTATTCGTGCTGGCTACCTTGTTCATCAGCCTTGACGAGGTGCGTCATGACTAAGTTGTGGGACGGTCCGATCATCGATGCCCATCATCACTTTTGGGACCCTTCGATCAATGACCACCCTTGGTTGGCGCCAGAGGCCAATATTCCGTTCCGCTACGGCGATTACAGCGCGATCAAGCGCCGCTACTTCCCCGAGGATTATTTCGCCGATGCCGGTACTCACCGGGTGGTGCAAACGGTCTATGTCGAGACCGAATGGAACCCGCAGGACCCGATTGGCGAAACCCGATTCATCGAGCAACTGGCGGCTCGCTACGGCGTGCCCAACGCGATCGTCGCGCAAGCCTGGCTGGACCGGCCCGACGCCATCGCCGTGCTGACCGAACAGGCCGCCTTCAAATGCGTGCGCAGTGTGCGGCACAAGCCCGGCGGACCAACGTCGCCGGAACAGGTCGGGCATCAGCGCAGCCTGATGAGCGATGAGTACTGGCGCCGCAGTTACGCCGCGCTCGAAGGCTTGGGTTTGCATTTCGATTTGCAGACCCCCTGGTGGAACCTGCACGAGGCCGAACGGCTGGCCCGGGATTTTCCCGGCATTACGCTGATCCTCAACCATGCCGGTTTACCTAGCGACCGCAGCGCCGAAGGCCTGGCGGGCTGGCGCCTGGCGATGGCGCGGCTGGCCCAATGGCCCAACGTGCAGGTCAAGATTTCCGGGTTGGGGCAGGGCGGGCAAAAGTGGCGCGCCAAGGACAACGCCTGGATCGTGCGCGAAATCATCGCCATGTTCGGCACAGATCGGGCGATGTTCGCCAGCAACTTTCCGGTCGATAGCCTGTGTGGCTCGTTCGACGACATCTACAGCGGTTTCAAATCCATCGTCGCCGATCTGCCGACGGCCGATCAGGAGCGACTGTTCTACAGCAACGCGCAGCGCATCTATCGCTGCGAGCCTTGCGCCATTGACCGGGCGTGGACTGAACCCTTGAGGAGTGAAGCATGAACAAGACAACCATCGCCATGGTCCTGGGCGACCCGGCGGGCATCGGCCCGGAACTGATCGCACGTTTGCTCGGCGAGCCCGAAGTGCGTCGCCAGGCCAATGTGATACTGATCGCCGATGAAGCGGAAATGCGTCGCGGCATGCGCATTGCCGGGGTTGAGTTTCCTTATCGTCGCGTCGAATCTCTGGATCGGTTGGAGTTCAACGATGACACGCCGCTGTTCTACGATTTTCGCGGGGACACCATCGGTGAATTTCCACGTTGCGAGGCCAGCGTCATCGGCGGTCGCTACAGCCTCGACACCCTGGAAATCGCCCTGCGCCTGACCGAGGCCGGGACCACCAACGCGGTGCTGTTCGGGCCGCTGAACAAGACGTCGCTGCACATGGCCGGCATGGCCCATAACGACGAGCTGCACTGGTTCGCCGAGTTGCTGGACTTCCACGGACCGTTCTGCGAATTCAACGTGCTCGACAACCTCTGGACCTCGCGGGTGACCTCTCATGTGGCCCTGTCCGAAGTCCCGGGCATGCTCAGCCAGGAGCGGGTGGTGGAAGCGATCCGACTGATCGATACCGCACTCAAGCGCAACGGCCTGGAAAAACCGCGCATCGGCGTGTGCGGGCTGAACCCGCATAACGGCGACAACGGCTCGTTCGGCCGCGAAGAGCTGGACATCATCGGCCCGGCTGTACGCTCGGCCCAGGCGCAGGGAATCGCGGCGGAAGGCCCGTATCCGGGCGACACGATTTTCCTCAAGGTCCAGGGCGATGCCAACGCCTTCGACGCGGTCGTCACGATGTATCACGACCAGGGGCAGATCGCGATCAAGCTGATGGGTTTCTCCCGTGGCGTCACGGTGCAGGGTGGCTTGCCGATCCCGATCACCACTCCGGCCCATGGCACCGCGTTCGATATCGCAGGGCAGGGCAAGGCCAACGTCGGCGCGACCCGCCAGGCGTTCGAAATTGCCTGCCGGATGGGCGGCAACCGCTACTGACCCAATGCAATTTCCCTGTGGAGCCTGCTCGCGAAGAGGGCATGTCAGTCGATATTTATGCCGCCTGACAGATCGCCATCGCGGGCAAGCCCGCTCCCACAGGTCTTTGGATCGATCACAAAATCAAGTAATACCTTCGGACTTGTGGGAGCTGGCTTGCCAGCGATGGCGGTCTGACAGACGTCTTTGATGTGACTGTCAGGCCGCCATCGCGAGCAGGCTCGCTCCCACAGTTTTTTGTGTGTGCCTGATAACCCTATCCTGGCAAAAACAGCCTGAATCGATCACCTCAGGTTATCGCCGGATACGCATAAGTGATTATCCGCATCCCTTTGTGCTGGCTAAAGTCGCTCCATCGAATGAACGCAACCGGTCACTTTCCGGCCACTGCATTCAGGCGAATGACAATTACAAAAAGCCTGCCTTGTCACTTCCGCAAGGCACATACCGGCAGCAAAGGAACACGCCCATGACCCGTCCAGACTCCGCCCTGGCTCTGACCAGAGCCATCTCCAAAAGCCGGCTGCGCTTGCTGCCGTTCCTGATCCTGATGTACATCCTGGCGTTCATCGATCGCTCCAACGTCGGCTTCGCCAAAGCGGCCCTGCAGGCGGACACCGGGCTGGGTGACGCCGCGTTTGCCTTCGGTGCGAGTATCTTTTTCATCGGTTACGCGTTCTTCGAAGTGCCGAGCAACTACATGCTGCACCGTCTCGGCGCCAAGGTCTGGCTGTGCCGGATCATGGTCACCTGGGGCCTGGTGTCGGCGGCGATGATGTTCGCTCACAACGCTCAAACCTTCTACGTCTTGCGCTTCCTGCTCGGTGTGGCCGAGGCGGGCTTCTTCCCCGGGATCATCCTCTATCTCACCTACTGGTTCCCGGCGCAGAGCCGCGGTCAGGCGCTGGGGCTGTTCTACTTCGGCCTGCCACTGGCACTGGTGCTGGGCAGTCCGTTGTCGGGCTGGTTGCTTGACTTCCATGGCGTGTTCGGCCTGACCAACTGGCAGTGGCTGTTCGTGGTCGAAGGCCTGATGGCATCGGTGATCGGCATCGCTGCGTACTTCTATCTGGTCAACCGTCCGGCCCAGGCCACCTGGTTGAGCGTGGAAGAAAAGCTCGCGCTGGAGAAAGCCCTGGCCGACGAAGACGCACAGAAAAAAGACAGCAGCCCCCACGGGTTCCTCAGTGCCTTGCGCAACCCTCGGGTACTGCAATTCTGCGTGGCCTATTTCACCATCCAGATGAGTGTGTATGGCGTGGTGTTCTACCTGCCAACGCGGATCGCCGGGTTGCTCGACGGGCACGTCGGTTTGAACGTCGGCCTGATCACTGCGATCCCGTGGATCTGCGCCCTGATCGTGACCCGCATCGTCACCCGTTACGCCGACCGCACCGGCCAGCACCGTCGCCTCGCCGTGTGCATGCTGACGATGGCCGCCCTGGGTATCGCCGCTTCGGCGCTGGGCACCAGCATGGTGCCAGTGGTCCTTGCGTTCTGCTTTGCCGCTGCCGGTTTCGTCTCGGTGCAGCCGCTGTTCTGGACCATTCCCACCAGCTACCTCAGCGGTGCCGCCGCAGCCGGCGGGATCGCCCTGATCAATTCTCTGGGCAACCTCGGTGGCTTCGTCGCGCCGAACCTGAAAACCGTGATGGAAACCTCGTTTGCAGACCCTCGTGCCGGCATGTTCGCCCTGGCCCTGGTCGGCATTTTCGGCGCCATCCTGCTGTCCCGGCTTCGCACCACCCACACACCAAAATCCCCCTCGCAGCTCACACCGGCTCAGGTTGGCTGATCACCGCGTTAACAAGGAACTGTATTCATGAAAATCAAAGCGATCCGTACCCGCGTTTTCGAGTGGAAAGGCAAAGTCGTCCCGCCACAAGCGCACTTCTGCACCAACGCCAGCGACATCCTGTTCGAACGCGGCGACGCCATGGGCTCGTTCCGTTTCCACGGCTGGCTGGTGGTGGAAGTCGAGACCGACACCGGTCTTGTCGGCATCGGTAACTGCGCCCTGGCACCACGTGTGGCCAAGGAAATCATCGACACTTACCTCGCGCCGATTGCCATTGGCGAAGACCCGTTCGACAACGAGTACATCTGGCAGAAAATGTACCGCCAGAGCCACGCCTGGGGCCGCAAAGGCATCGGCATGGCGGCGATCTCGGCGATCGACATCGCGATCTGGGACATCATGGGCAAAGCGGTGAACAAGCCGGTGTTCAAGTTGCTCGGCGGTCGCACCAAGGAAAAGATCTGGACCTACGCCTCCAAGCTCTACGCCAATGACAATCTCGACCTGTTCCTCGAAGAAGCCCAGGGCTATCTGAGCCAGGGTTTCACCGCGCTGAAAATGCGCTTCGGCTACGGCCCGAAAGACGGCCCGGCAGGCATGCGTCGCAACATCGAACAAGTGCGCGCCCTGCGTGAGCTGGCCGGCCCTGACGTCGACATCATGCTCGAATGCTACATGGGCTGGACCCTGGAATACGCCCGCCGCATGTTGCCCAAGCTTGCCGAGTTCGAACCGCGCTGGCTCGAGGAGCCGGTGATCGCCGACGACATCGAGGGTTACATCGAGCTGAAGAAAATGGGGATCATGCCGATCTCCGGCGGCGAACACGAGTTCACGTCCTACGGCTTCAAGGACCTGCTGGAACGCCGCGCCGTCGACGTGATCCAGTACGACACCAACCGCGTCGGCGGCATCACCGCCGCGCGCAAGATCAACGCCATGGCCGAAGCCTGGTCGGTGCCGGTGATTCCGCACGCCGGGCAAATGCACAACTACCACCTGACCATGTCCACCACCGCCTCGCCAATGGCCGAGTTCTTCCCGGTGTTCGACGTCGAGGTCGGCAACGAACTCTTCTATTACGTGTTCAAGGGCGAGCCACAACCGGTCAACGGCTACATCCAGCTCGACGACCACAAACCGGGCCTGGGCCTGGAAATCTCCGATGAGTACCTGAGCGACTTCAACATCATCGAATGATTCAAAGGCGCCGCTCACGGGCGGCGCCGTCCACGACTTTCTGGAGGCCGGATATGCGCCTGATTCAATTTGAAAACGCCCTCGGTGAGCGCCAGGTCGGCGTCATCGATGGCTCGCACGTCCAGGTGTTGAAAGACACCCGCAATACCCGTGAACTGGCATTGGCGGCGATCCGCGCGCAGCGCAGCCTGCAAGAAGAAGTCGCCCGGCGCGGCACCGAGCCGGGCCCTGACTACGCGCAACTGTTGCAGCAGGGCAAAGTGCTGCCGCCGCTGGACCACGAAGACCCGGCCCATTGCCTCGTCAGCGGTACTGGCCTGACCCACCTGGGCAGCGCTTCGGCGCGGGACAAGATGCACCAGCACGACGGTGCCGTCGAAGCCGGTATGACCGACACCATGCGTATCTTCAAATGGGGGCTGGAAGGCGGAAAGCCGGCAGCAGGGCAGGTCGGTGCGCAACCGGAATGGTTCTACAAGGGCGACGGCAGCATCGTCGTGCGTCCCGGTGCGGACTTCCCCGTGCCGCCGTTCGCTGAGGATGCCGGCGAAGAGCCGGAACTGACCGGGCTCTACGTGATCGGCGACGATGGCCAGCCGTATCGCCTCGGCTATGCCTTGGGCAACGAGTTTTCCGACCATGTCATGGAGCGCCGCAACTACCTGTATCTCGCCCACTCGAAACTGCGTTTCTGCGCCTATGGGCCGGAACTGCGGGTCGGCGAGTTGCCCAGGCATCTGGCTGGCACCAGTCGCATCACGCGCAACGGCGAAACGATTTGGGAGCAAGAGTTTCTCAGTGGCGAGGACAACATGTGCCACAGCCTCGCCAACCTCGAGTTCCACCACTTCAAATACGCCCAGTTTTTGCGCCCCGGCGATGTTCATGTGCATTACTTCGGCACGGCCACGCTGTCGTTTGCCGACGGGGTGAAAACCCAGCCGGGGGATCGCTTCCAGATCAGCCTCGACGCGTTCGGCGCGCCCCTGGAAAACGGTATTGGCGAAAGTGCCAAGCCGTTGGCCATCGGCCAGGTCCGCACGCTCTGACCCCAGCAGGTCTGCAATCGATCAAGGAATCCGAAATGACCACGATACTCGGACACAACTACATCGGCGGTCGCCGTAGCGCCAACGGCACCCTGCAACTGCACAGCCTTGACGCCACTACTGGCGAGCCGTTGCCCGGCACCTTCTTTCAGGCGTCGGAAGCCGAAGTGGATGCCGCTGCCAAGGCCGCCGCTGCGGCTTACCCGATCTACCGCAACCTGAGTGCTGAAAAACGCGCCACGTTCCTCGATGCCATCGCTGATGAGATCGATGCCTGGGGCGATGAATTCGTCGCCACCGTGTGCCGTGAAACCGCATTACCGGCGGGGCGCATACAGGGGGAGCGCGGTCGCACCAGCGGGCAGATGCGTTTGTTCGCCAAGGTGCTGCGCCGGGGTGATTTTTATGGGGCCCGCATTGATCGGGCGTTGCCGGATCGCCAGCCGCTGCCGCGCCCGGATCTGCGTCAGTACCGCATTGGCCTCGGGCCGGTGGCGGTGTTTGGTGCCAGCAATTTTCCATTGGCGTTTTCCACCGCCGGGGGGGATACCGCTTCGGCGCTGGCCGCCGGTTGCCCGGTGGTGTTCAAGGCCCACAGCGGGCACATGGCAACCGCCGAATGGGTGGCGGACGCGATCATCCGCGCCGCCGAGCGCACCGAGATGCCGGCCGGTGTGTTCAACATGATTTACGGTGGCGGGGTGGGGGAATGGCTGGTCAAGCACCCGGCCATTCAGGCCGTGGGTTTCACCGGCTCGCTCAAGGGCGGCAATGCCTTGAGTCACATGGCGGCGACCCGACCACAGCCGATCCCGGTGTTCGCCGAGATGTCGAGCATCAACCCGGTGTTCCTGCTGCCCGAAGCGTTGACGGTGCGTGGCGAGCAGATCGCTGCGCAACTGGCCGGTTCGGTGACCTTGGGCTGTGGTCAGTTCTGCACCAATCCCGGACTGGTCATTGGCCTGCGCTCGCCGCAGTTCAGCAGCTTCGTGCAAACGTTTTGCGCGAACATGAATCAGCAACCGGCGCAGACCATGCTCAACGCCGGCGCCTTGAGCAGTTACAGCCGAGGACTTGCCGAGTTGCATGAACATCCGGGGCTGACCCACCTGGCGGGTAAACCGCAGCAGGGCAATCAGGCGCAGCCGCAAGTGTTCAAGGCCGATGTCAGCCTGCTGCTCAAGGGCGACCAATTGCTTCAGGAAGAAGTGTTCGGGCCAACCACCATCATCATCGAAGTCGAGGATCGGGCGCAGTTGGCGGCGGCGTTGCACGGCCTGCGCGGGCAATTGACCGCGACGCTGATCGGCGAGGCTGACGAGTTGCAGGAGTATCGCTGGCTGGGCGAGTTGTTGCAGGAGAAAGTCGGGCGGATTCTGCTCAATGGTTATCCGACCGGTGTCGAGGTCTGCGAAGCCATGGTGCATGGCGGGCCCTATCCGGCGACTTCGGATTCGCGGGGGACGTCGGTCGGCAGTTTGGCGATTGACCGCTTCCTGCGGCCGGTGTGCTTCCAGAATTATCCGGATGCATTACTGCCCGAAGCGTTGCAGAACGCCAACCCGATGGGGATTCAGCGGTTGGTAGATGGGGAGGTGAGCGCTACAGCGCTGTGATTTTCGATGGCTGAGCCGCTGTCATCGCGAGCAATCTCCCGCAGGGTTTGGCGTTGAGCACAACATTTGTGTGCGACATCAATCACGGTGGGAGCGAGCTTGCTCGCAATGGCTTACTCGGCAGCCACAAAAATCACCGGGCAACCAGCCTGGCCCGCTTCAACACCAACCACAACGCTGCCGCAATCAACACCCCGCCATAAACATGCGCCATCGACAGCGGCTCATCGAGGAACAGCGCACCCCACAACACACCGAACAGCGGAATCAGGAAGGTCGTGGTCATCGATTTCACCGGGCCGATCGAACTCAGCAAGCGGAAGTAAATAATGTACGCAAACGCCGTGCAGCCCAGGCCTAACCCCAGCAAGGACAGCCAGACACTCCAGCCACCCCAGCTCGCCGGTGGGTGGCTGATCACGCTATAACCGAACAGCGGCAGCAGGAACAACGTCGCGCCGAGCATGCTGCCCAGTGCCGACAAGCGGCTGTCGAGACCGCCCGCGTGATCGAGCCAGCGGCGGGCCAGGAATCCGGCAAATCCGTAGCAAGTGGTCGCGAGCAGGCAGGCGACGGCGCCCATCAGCAGTTCCATATCGAACGCCACCGGACCGGCACGGGTCAGCACGCCGACACCGAACAGCCCCAGGAACACGCCGCCGAGCTTGGCGCCAGTGAGCCTTTCATGGAAAAACAGGCCGCCGATCAGTACGCCCATCAAGGGCGTGGTGGCATTGAAAATCGACGAATAGCCGGCCGGCAGCACCTGCGCGGCCACCGAGTAGAGTGTCGCCGGAATCCCGGAGTTGATCACCCCGAGCAGCATCACGGTCTTGAGCTTGCCTTTGAAATCCCAGCTGATGCGCATCAGGCCGAGAATCACCAGCAGTCCGGCAGCGGCGATCGATACACGGAAAAAAGCGGTAGGAATGCTGCCGATCACCGGGGCGATGATGCGCATGAACAGAAAGCTCGCACCCCAAATGGCTGCCAGTGACAGCAAACGAAATGTATCGACGGGGTTCACGGCGCTCTCCTTCTTGAATCGGGACGAGAGTGTTGCCGAGCGCCCGATCGATGGCAACCGAAAAACGGGCATGCAACTTTCAAGGGGGACGATCACGCGACCGCGAAAATTACGCTTCTCCTGTACCCGCTTCACTGGCTAAGCTCAGGCTTCCCGAATTCCCGCAGAGGTCTCACCATGCCGCAGCAATGGCCAGCCGCCGACATCGCCCGTTTGATCCTCGATGGCTTTGACGATTACCGCGAGCATTTCCGCCAGATCACCGATGGCGCCAGGGCCCGTTTCGAGCAGGCCCAATGGCAGGAGACGCAAATTGCCTCGGCGGCGCGGATCAATCTGTACGAAGAAAAAGTCAGCGAAACGGTGGAACGCCTGCGCACGGCGTTCGATACCGACACGCTCGACGTCAGTTGCTGGCCGCTGGTGAAAAGCGCCTACATCAGCCTGATCGACCTGCGCTTCGACGATGAGCTGTCCGAGACCTGGTACAACTCGATTTTCTGCGGGCTGTTCAGCCATGACCTGATCAGCGACGGTTGCATGTTCATCCACACCACCCGGCCGAGCCTGCGCCGGGCCCGCGCCGCGCAAACCCGTACCTACAAACCCCATGGTCAGTTGTCGGGCATGCTGGCGAGCATCTTTGCCGACTATCGCTTCAGCGAGGAATACGCCGATTTGCCCGGCGACCTGCGCCGACTCGAGGCGCAACTGCGCGAGAACCTGCCGGACTGGGTCTGCAAGGACCCGGAGTTGAGCGTCGAGCTGTTTTCCTCGGTGCTTTACCGCAATAAAGGCGCGTACCTGGTGGGACGCATCTACACCGCCGATGAACAATGGCCATTGGCAATTCCGCTGCTGCATCGCGAGGGCCATGGTATCCAGATCGATGCGCTGATCACCGACGAGGCGGACGTGTCGATCATCTTCTCGTTCACCCGTTCGTATTTCATGGTCGATGTACCGGTGCCGGCGGAGTTCATCGGCTTCCTCAAGCGCATCCTGCCGGGCAAGCACATTGCCGAGCTGTACACCTCGATCGGTTTCTACAAGCACGGCAAGTCCGAGTTCTATCGGGCATTGATCAACCACCTGGCCAACACCGACGACCAGTTCATCATGGCCCCGGGCGTGCGCGGCATGGTCATGAGCGTGTTCACCCTGCCGGGCTTCAACACGGTGTTCAAGATCATCAAGGACCGGTTCTCGCCGTCGAAAAACGTCGACCGCGCCACGGTGATCGAGAAGTACCGGCTGGTGAAAAGCGTCGACCGCGTCGGGCGCATGGCCGATACCCAGGAGTTCGCCGACTTCCGTTTCCCTTTGAGCAAGTTTGAGCCGGCGTGCCTGGAAGAACTGCTGGAGGTCGCGCCGTCAACGGTGTCGGTGGAAGGTGACACGGTGCTGATCCGCCACTGCTGGACCGAACGGCGCATGACCCCGCTGAACCTGTACCTGGAAAACGCCAACGAGGCCCAGGTGCGCGAAGCCCTGGAAGATTACGGCCTGGCGATCAAACAACTGGCGGCGGCCAACATTTTTCCCGGGGACATGCTGCTGAAAAACTTCGGCGTCACCCGACACGGTCGGGTGGTGTTTTACGATTACGACGAGATCTGTTTCCTGACTGAAGCCAACTTCCGCCATATTCCGGCGCCGCGCACTCCCGAGGACGAAATGGCCTCCGAACCCTGGTATTCCATCGGACCGCTGGACGTGTTCCCTGAAGAGTTTCCGCCGTTTTTGTTCGCCGATTCGGGGCAGCGCAAGTTGTTCAATCAACTGCATGGTGAGCTGTACAACGCCGATTACTGGAAGGGGCTGCAAGAGGCGATTCGGGCGGGCAAAGTGATTGATGTGTTTCCATATCGACGTAAAGGCCTGGATAACGAATAACCCTCCATCAGACGCGAAATTCTGTAGGAGCCGGCTTGCCGCTCCTACAAGGGATCTCGTTCAACCTTTAAATCTGCGACAATCCCCGCCCTGCGCCACTAGACGACTGAATTGCGTACCCGATGACCGACGAATCGCCCTCCATCGACAAATTGCTGAAAAACCTCGATCACGCCATGCTCGCCGACCGCCACCGGTTGCGGCGGCAGTTGCTTGAACTGCGCAAGAAACCCGACGAGGCCAAGCTGGCCCAGTGGGTGACCCGCATGCAGGCGTCCTGTGATCAGGTGCTGGCGCGCAAGGCCAGCCTGCCGGTGATTCGTTACGACGACAGCCTGCCGATCGCCGCCAAGCGCGATGAAATCAAGGAAGCGTTGCTCAAGCATCAGGTGCTGATCATTGCCGGCGAAACCGGCTCGGGCAAAACCACCCAGTTGCCGAAGATCTGCCTGGAAATCGGTCGCGGCCAGCACGGTTTGATCGGCCACACCCAACCGCGCCGAATCGCCGCGCGCAGCGTGGCCAGCCGCGTCGCCGAGGAATTGGGCACGCCATTGGGGGCGCTGGTTGGTTATCAGGTGCGGTTCGAGGATCAGAGCGATGCCAATACCCTGATCAAACTGATGACTGACGGCATCCTGCTGGCGGAAACCCAGAACGACCGTTATCTGGAACGCTACGACACGATCATCGTCGACGAAGCCCACGAACGCAGTCTCAACATCGACTTCCTGCTCGGTTACCTGAAAACCCTGCTGCCGCGTCGCCCGGACCTGAAAGTCATCATCACCTCGGCGACCATCGACCTGGAGCGCTTTTCCAGGCACTTCGACGATGCGCCGATTGTCGAAGTGTCCGGTCGCACCTTCCCGGTGGACACCTGGTATCGCCCGCTGACTCTGGAGCAGGACGAAGAGGGCAACCGTGTCGAGGACGACTTGACCGTCGATCAGGCGATCCTCGCCACCCTCGATGAAATCGCCGCCTACGAACGCAGCGAACGCCGCAGTCCTGGCGACGTGCTGGTGTTCTTGCCCGGCGAGCGGGAAATTCGCGACGCCGCCGACATGCTGCGCAAGGCCCAGCTCAAGCACACCGAGATTCTGCCGCTGTACGCACGCCTGTCACCGGCCGAGCAGCAGCGGATTTTCCAGTCGCACCCCGGCCGTCGCGTGGTCCTGGCCACCAACGTCGCGGAAACCTCGCTGACGGTGCCGGGCATTCGCTACGTGATCGACAGCGGCACCGCGCGCATCAGCCGCTACAGCTACCGTGCCAAGGTCCAGCGCCTGCCCATCGAAGCCATTTCCCAGGCCAGCGCCAACCAGCGCAAGGGCCGTTGCGGTCGGGTCGAGCCGGGCATTTGCGTGCGTCTGTACAGCGAAGAGGATTTTCTCGGGCGCCCGGAGTTCACCGATCCGGAGATCCTGCGGACCAACCTCGCGGCGGTCATTTTGCAGATGCTGCATCTGCGCCTCGGCGAGGTCACCGCGTTTCCGTTTATCGAGCCGCCCGACGGCAAGGCCATCAGCGACGGTTACAACCTGCTGCAAGAACTCTCGGCGGTGGACCGCAACAGCCAGCTGACCCCGCTTGGTCGCCAGTTGGCACGATTGCCGGTGGACCCGCGCATGGGGCGCATGTTGCTCGAGGCGGCCAAGCTCGGCAGCTTGCAGGAAGTGCTGATCGTTGCCAGCGCCATGTCGATCCAGGACCCGCGCGAACGTCCGCCGGAGCGTCAGCAGGCTGCGGATCAGGCCCACGCGCAATGGAAAGACGCCGACTCGGACTTCGCCGGGCTGGTCAATCTGTGGCGTGGTTTCGAAGAACAGCGCCAGGCACTGACCGCCAGCCCGCTGCGTAACTGGTGTCGCAAGAATTTCCTGAATTACCTGCGCTTGCGTGAATGGCGTGATTCCCATCGCCAGTTGAGTCTGATCTGCCGCGACATGCAGCTGAGCCTCAACAAAGAGCCGGCGGATTACCCGAAACTGCACAAAGCCGTGCTGGTGGGCCTGCTCAGCCAGATCGGCCAGAAAACCGAAGACGGCGACTACCTGGGCGCCCGCCAGCGACGCTTCTGGATTCACCCGTCGTCGGGTATCGGCAAGAAGCGCCCGCAATGGCTGATGACCGCCGAACTGGTGGAAACCACCAAGCTCTACGCGCGCATGGTGGCCAAGATCGACGCCGACTGGATCGAGCCGCTGGCCGGACACCTGATCAAGAAAAACCACTTCGAACCCCATTGGGAGAAGAAGCGCGGACAGGTCGTGGCGTTCGAACAGATCACCCTGTTCGGGCTGATCGTGGTCGGTCGCCGGCCGGTGCATTACGGCCCGGTCGACCCGGTGGTGTCCCGTGAACTGTTTATCCGTGAAGCGCTGGTGCGCGGCGAGATTCAGTCCAGGGCCAAGTGCCTGACAGCGAACAAGCAGTTGCTGGAACAGCTCGACGAACTGGAAGCCAAGGCCCGCCGTCGCGATATCCTCGCCGATGAAGAAACCCTGTTCGCGTTCTATGACGCGCGACTGCCGGCGGAGATCCATCAAACCGCGACCTTCGACAGCTGGTACCGCATCAACAGCCAGAAAAACCCGCAGCTGCTGATCATGCGCGAAGAGGACGTGCTGGCCCGCGAGGCCAGTGAAGTCACCGCCCAGCACTATCCGGACACCCTGCACATCGGTGATCTGGAGCTGGCGCTGAGTTACCACTTCGAGCCGAACCATCCGCGCGACGGCGTGACCCTGCGCGTGCCGGCGCCACTGTTGCCGATGCTGCCACCGGAACGCCTGGAGTGGCTGGTGCCGGGTGTGATCGAAGCTAAATGCATTGCCCTGGTGCGTAACCTGCCCAAGGCGTTACGCAAGAATTTCGTGCCGGTGCCGGACTTCATCAAGGCGGCCTTGCAGCGCATGACCTTCGCCGAGGGCTCGTTGCCCCAGGCGTTGGGCCGCGAGCTGTTGCGCATGACCGGTGCCCGGGTCAGTGATGAAGCCTGGGCCGAGGCGGCGCAGCAGGTCGAAAGCCATTTGCGCATGAACCTGGAAATCGTCGACGCCCAGGGCAAGTTCCTCGGTGAAGGCCGTGATCTGGCTGAGCTTACCGCGCGTTTTGCCGAGGCCAGCCAGGCCGCGTTGGCCGTACCGCAAACCGCGAAAAGCCAGCAACCGGTCGAGCCCAAGGTGTTTGCCGCGGTCGCCGAGAAAACCCAGCAGAAGATCGCCGGGCTGTCGATGACGGTGTATCCGGCGCTGGTGGAAGAGGCGGGCACGGTCAAGGAAGGGCGCTTCTCGACGCCGGCCGAAGCCGAGTTCCAGCATCGTCGGGCCTTGCAGCGTCTACTGATGCAGCAACTGGCGGAACCTGCGAAGTTCCTGCGCGGCAAGTTGCCGGGGCTGACCGAACTGGGGTTGATGTACCGCGACATGGGGCGTGTCGACAGCCTGGTGGAAGACATCCTGCTGGCCAGTCTCGACAGCTGCATCCTCGAAGGCGAAGACCCATTGCCCCGGGATGGCGCCGCGCTCGCGTCACTGGCCGAGCGCAAGCGTGGGGCCTGGACCGAGCACGCCGAGCGCCTGGCGAAGCTGACCCTGGAAATTCTCAAGCTCTGGCATGGCCTGCAAAAGCGCTTCAAGGGCAAGATCGACCTGGCGCAAGCCGTGGCCCTCAACGACATCAAGCAGCAGCTCAGCCATCTGGTGTATCCGGGGTTTGTCCGGGAAACGCCGATGCAATGGCTCAAGGAGTTGCCGCGTTATCTGAAAGCGGTCGAGCAGCGTTTCGAGAAAATCGGCGCTCAGGTGCAGCGGGATCGGGTCTGGAGCGGCGAATTGTCCGGCCTCTGGACGCAATACCAGACCCGTGCCAGCAAGCACGCCCAGGAGGGCAAGCGCGATCCGCAACTGGAGCTGTATCGCTGGTGGCTGGAGGAATACCGGGTTTCGCTGTTCGCCCAGCAGTTGGGAACCAAGGTGCCGATTTCCGACAAACGCTTGAACAAGCAGTGGAGTCAGGTCGAGCCCTGACCCCCCACCCCCTGTGGGAGCAGGCTCGCTCCCACAAGAGGCACCTTTACTCTCGCCAGTGACGCCAAAACCCAAGGTTTATGGCAAACTTCGCGCCTATAAACGCCGGCCCCGCGGTTTTGAGCCTTCAGGTTCAGGCGGTACGGAATAAAGCGATGCCAGGTTTGCTTCCTGTGACCGGAACAATCCCTTTGTGTATTGGTACGGCGGTACCAATACTTTCTGCCTGAACAGATAGAGACACGACCATGCATAACGTCGTCATCAGCGGCACCGGCCTGTACACCCCGGCCAACAGCATCTCCAACGAAGAGCTGGTGCAGTCTTTCAATACCTACGTGGCGCAATTCAACGCCGACAACGCCGACGCCATCGCGCGTGGTGAAGTCGAAGCATTGACCGAGTCCAGCGCAGCGTTTATCGAAAAAGCTTCAGGCATCAAAAGCCGCTTTGTCATGGACAAGGAAGGCATCCTCGATCCACAACGCATGGCACCACGCCTGCCGGAACGCTCGAACGACGAATGGTCGGTGCTGTGCCAGATGGCCATCGGCGCCGCTGAACAAGCGTTGCAACGTGCGGGTAAAACCGCTGCAGACATCGACGGCGTGATCGTCGCCTGCTCCAACCTGCAACGCGCTTACCCGGCGATTGCCATCGAAGTCCAGGAAGCGCTGGGCATCCAGGGCTTCGGTTTCGACATGAACGTGGCGTGTTCTTCGGCGACCTTCGGTATCCAGACCGCCGCCAACAGCATCCAGGTGGGCCAGGCCCGGGCGATCCTGATGGTCAACCCGGAAGTCTGCACCGGTCACCTCAATTTCCGTGACCGCGACAGCCACTTCATCTTCGGCGACGCCGCGACCGCCGTGATCATCGAGCGTGCCGACCTGGCGACTTCCAAGTACCAGTTCGACATTGTCAGCACCAAGCTGCTGACCAAGTTCTCCAACAACATCCGCAACAACTTCGGTTTCCTCAACCGCGCTGCGGAAGAGGGCATTGGTGCCAGGGACAAATTGTTCGTCCAGGAAGGTCGCAAGGTGTTCCGTGATGTTTGCCCGATGGTGGCCGAGCTGGTTGCGACCCACCTGGAAGAGAATGCACTGAACGTCAGCGATGTGAAGCGCTTCTGGCTGCACCAGGCCAACCTGAGCATGAACCACTTGATCGTCAAGAAGTTGCTCGGTCGTGACGCGACCGAACAGGAAGCGCCGGTGATTCTGGATACTTACGCCAATACCAGCTCCGCAGGTTCCGTGATTGCGTTTCACAAGAACCAGGACGACCTGCCCGCCGGTTCGCTGGCGGTGCTCAGCTCGTTCGGTGCTGGTTACTCGATCGGCAGCGTGATTCTGCGCAAGCGCTGAGTCCAGCGGTTTCGCACCCCCTGTGGGAGCGGGCCTGCCCGCGAAGAGGCTGGCACATTCAACAGAAATGTTGTCTGAGCCACCGCCATCGCGAGCAGGCTCGCTCCCACAGGTGTTTCTACCCGCCCGTTTCAGGTCGCAACGTTCAGGTGTTTGCCTACGCTCGCCACAGCGTCGAGGGAATACTGCTTGCTCAGGTTGGCGATCATTTTGCTCAGGGCTTCACTCGTAGCCGATTGAGCCGTGGTGCTGTCGCTGGGTTGCTCGCGGCCGGCTTGCAGGGCGGCCTTAAGCTTATCGCTGCTGACGCCGCCGCTGCTGTCGCTGTCCAATGCCTTGAGCAAGGCGGCGCTGGTGTCGGTGCTGGTCGATGAATTGCCGGCCTGCAGTGCACTGCTAAGTTCGCTGGAGCTGATGCTGCCATCGCTGTCGGCATCAAGGCTGCTGAACAGTTCATCGCTGGACACTTGTTGCGATGGCGGCGGAGGTGGCGCCAGGCTGGCGGCCAGTTCGTCCTTGCTGACGGAGCCGTCCTGATCCTTGTCCAGGGCCGAGAAAATCTGGCTGCTGTCGGCGCTGCTGCCGGCATTGGTCAGGCCGTTGCTCAGTTCGTCGCTGCTGATGGAACCGTCGCCGTTGGCATCCAGCGCACTGATCATCGCGTCAGCCAGTTCGGTATTGGGTGCCTGATCCCCTTGCGGGGGCGGTGGAGGGGCCATGGCGGCCATCTCTTCACCGCTCAGGTTGCCACTGTTGTCGCTGTCCAGGTCGGCAAAATTCTTGCTCAGGTTGACCAGCAGACCGTCGTCGCTTTTCTGCGACAAAGCGCTCTTGAGTTCATCCTGATCCACCGAGCCGTCACTGTTGGTGTCGAGCTTGGCGAGCAGTTCTTTCTGGAACTGTTGCGAGCGCGCGCTGCTGGTGCTGGTGGTGGTGGTGGTGCCGGTGTAGCTCGTGTAGTTGCTGACGCTACCAATCATTGGGCTCACTCCTTGGAATGGAAAACCGGTGGGTGCACCGGCTTATGCAGCCTCAAGGGACAAGTTGTCGTGGGTATGTGGGGTT
The DNA here is from genome assembly GCF_008801475.1 of Pseudomonas moorei. Classification (GTDB taxonomy): domain Bacteria; phylum Pseudomonadota; class Gammaproteobacteria; order Pseudomonadales; family Pseudomonadaceae; genus Aquipseudomonas; species Aquipseudomonas moorei. The sequence continues at coordinate 250,382 of NZ_VZPP01000009.1, forward strand.
TGTAGCGGTCAGTACACATGCACAAGCTTTAGGCCAACATTGAACACCTGTGGGAGCGAGCCTGCTCGCGATGAGGCAGTGTCAGTCGACATCAATGTTGTTTGATACACCGCTATCGCGAGCAGGCTCGCACCACAGGGGCGATGGTGTGATTTTCAGGGGCGCGGCAGGCGAATGACTGCCGTCAGGCCGCCGCCTGGGGTCTCTTCCAGGCTTAGCTGCCCGCCCAGCCGTTCTGCGGCCTCGCGGGCGATGGTCATGCCCAGGCCCACGCCGCCGGAATTGCGATTGCGTGAACCTTCCAGGCGAAAGAAGGGTTCGAACACCGCTTCGCGTTGCTCCGCCGCGATTCCCGGCCCATGGTCGATGACCCGGATGATCAGCTGTTCGCGGTGGTCCTCAAGGCTGATCAGCGCTTGCCCGGCGTAACGCAGGGCGTTGTCCATCAGGTTGTTGATGCACGAACGCAAGGCCATCGGCTGCACCTGCAGCGGCGCGCAGTGACCGCTGGCCTGGACGTCGGCGCCCTGGTCCTGGGCGTTTTCGCTCAGGGATTCAATCAGCGCCTGCACGTCCATCCATTGTGGTGCTTCGCTGGTGCGTTGTTCGTGCAGGTAGGTGAGGGTGGCGTCGAGCATGCTGATCATGTCGTCCAGGTCCTGACGCATCTGGCCTTGCAGCTTGTCGTCGTCGATCTGTTCCAGTCGCAGCTTGAGGCGTGACAGCGGGGTGCGCAGGTCGTGGGAGACGGCGCCGAGCATTCGCGAACGCTGCTTCACTTGCTCGATGATGCGCCGTTGCATCTTGTTGAAAGTCTGCGCCGCCTGGCGCGCTTCCAGGGGGCCGGACTCTTCCAGTGGCGGGCTGTCGAGGTTCTCGCTCAAGCGTTCGGCCGCATCACTCAGGCGCTGGATGGGGCGGCTCAACAATTTGGCGCCATACCAGGCGGCAATGATCAGCGAGATCAACTGAAAGGTCAGCGGCACCAACGGCCCGCCGAACCACGGCCGAGGTGGCCGTTTCTCGAAGCGCGGGTCCGGTGCCGGACGTTGTCCGCCGATATCTTCGGAAAAGGCCGGAGGTGGCGGCGGGGGCGGCGGACTGTAGTAGTGAAACCAGGCAAACGCGAGCAGGTGCGCCAGGATGATCGCCACCAACAGCACGCCGAACAGGCGGCCGAACAGCGTATCGAAGCGCCCGCGCATCAGCCGATGTCTCTGGCGTCGAACAGATAACCCTCGCCGCGCACGGTCTTGATCAGCTGCGGCGCTTTAGGGTCATCGCCGAGTTTTTGCCGCAGTCGCGACACCAGCAGATCGATGCTGCGATCGAAGGCTTCGATCGAACGGCCGCGAGCGGCATCCAGCAGTTGTTCACGGCTCAGGACCCGGCGCGGGCGTTCGATGAACACCCATAACAAACGGAACTCGGCGTTGGACAGCGGCACCACCAGGCCATCGGCGGCGATCAATTGGCGCAGCACGCTGTTCAAGCGCCAGTTATCGAAACGGATATTGGCCCGTTGTTCGGTACGGTCGTCGCGCACCCGGCGCAGGATGGTCTGGATGCGCGCCACCAGTTCCCGGGGTTCGAACGGTTTGGCCATGTAGTCGTCGGCGCCCAGTTCCAGGCCGATGATCCGGTCGGTGGGTTCGCAGCGGGCGGTGAGCATCAGGATCGGGATGTCCGACTCGGCGCGCAGCCAGCGGCACAGCGACAGACCGTCTTCGCCGGGCAGCATCAGGTCGAGCACCACCACATCAAAATGCTCCGCCTGCATCGCCAGGCGCATGGCGGCGCCATCGGTGACGCCGCTGGCGTGGATGTTGAAGCGGGCCAGGTAGTCGATCATCAGTTCGCGGATCGGGACGTCATCGTCGACGATCAGGGCGCGAATGCTCCAGCGTTTGTCGTCGCCGGGCGCTTTTTGATCGTCGTTCAAGGGGGCTTGGGTGCTGTGCATGCGTGCGTTCATCTGCCAGGTAGGCTGCCAACCACAGAGTTAGGCGGCGAGGTTGTGGCTTCAGCATAGGCGTCCGGCCCGGAGGCGGGAAGTGCTGTAAGGACGTGTTGCGGCTGGCGAGGGTAGCGGGCAAGGGTGTTGTGGACGTGTCGTGTATGTACCGGGCTCGACACAATTGGCCCAGCGGCTAGGCTTGCCGGAGCGTTCTCGACGATTTACCGATCATCGGGTCCCGCAGTGGCGCTGGTTCCGCTACAATGCGCGCCGATTTCGACTTGCCTGAGAGCCCACTCATGTCCGCCTGCCAGACTCCTATCATCGTCGCCCTGGATTTCCCTACCCGTGACGCCGCACTGAAGCTGGCCGATCAGTTGGACCCGAAACTGTGCCGGGTCAAAGTCGGTAAAGAGCTGTTCACCAGCTGCGCGTCGGAAATCGTCGGTACCCTGCGCGACAAGGGTTTCGAAGTGTTCCTGGACCTCAAGTTCCACGATATTCCCAACACCACCGCCATGGCCGTCAAGGCTGCTGCGGAGATGGGCGTGTGGATGGTCAACGTGCATTGCTCCGGCGGCCTGCGCATGATGGCGGCCTGCCGTGAAGTGCTGGACAAGCGCACCGGGCCAAAGCCGCTGTTGATCGGCGTGACCGTGCTGACCAGCATGGAGCGTGAGGACCTGGCGGGTATCGGCCTGGATATCGAGCCGCAGGAACAGGTGCTGCGCCTGGCTGCACTGGCGGAAAAAGCCGGGATGGACGGTCTGGTGTGCTCGGCGCTGGAAGCCCGGGCCCTGAAGTCGGCGCATCCGTCCCTGCAATTGGTGACGCCGGGTATTCGTCCGGCGGGCAGCGCCCAGGACGATCAGCGCCGCATCCTGACCCCGCGTCAGGCCCTGGATGCCGGTTCCGACTACCTGGTAATCGGCCGTCCGATCAGCCAGGCGGCTGATCCTGCCAAGGCGTTGGCCGATGTGGTGGCCGAACTCGCCTGAAGATTGCAAACCCGCGGGAGCGAGCCAGCTCGCTCCCGCGGGTGTTTTGAGATCATTTCCAGGGCTGGGTTAAACCTTCAGCACCAACTTCCCGAAATTCTCCCCGCTGAACAACTTCATCAGCGTCTCCGGGAAGGTTTCCAGGCCTTCCACGATGTCTTCCTTGCTCTTGAGCTGCCCCTTGGCCATCCAGCCGGCCATTTCCTGCCCGGCGGCCGCGAATTGCGCGGCGTAGTCCATCACCACAAAGCCTTCCATGCGGGCGCGGTTGACCAGTAGCGACAGGTAGTTCGCCGGGCCTTTGACCGCTTCCTTGTTGTTGTATTGGCTGATGGCGCCGCAGATCACCACCCGCGCCTTGAGGTTCAAGCGGCTCAGCACCGCATCGAGAATATCGCCGCCGACGTTATCGAAATACACGTCGACGCCTTTCGGACATTCACGTTTGAGCCCGGCGATGACGTCTTCGTTCTTGTAGTCGATCGCACCGTCGAATCCCAGTTCATCGATCAGGAACCGGCATTTGTCCGCGCCGCCAGCGATGCCGACCACCCGGCACCCTTTGATCTTGGCGATTTGCCCGGCAATGCTGCCCACCGCGCCGGCCGCGCCTGAAAGCACCACGGTGTCACCGGCCTTGGGCGCACCGACGTCGAGCAGGGCGAAGTAAGCGGTCATGCCGGTCATGCCCAGGGCGGACAGATAACGCGGCAGTGGCGCCAGTTTCGGATCGACCTTGTAGAAACCGCGTGGCTCGCCGAGGAAATAATCCTGCACACCCAGTGCACCGTTGACGTAGTCCCCGACCGCGAATCCGGGATTGTTCGAGGCAACGACCTTGCCTACACCCAGGGCGCGCATGACTTCACCCAGTCCTACTGGCGGGATGTAGGACTTGCCTTCGTTCATCCAGCCACGCATGGCCGGGTCGAGGGACAGATATTCGTTTTTGACCAGGATCTGACCCGCAGCCGGTTCGCCGACCGGTATTTCTTGATAGGTGAACGTCTCGCGGGTTGCCGGGCCAACTGGGCGTTTGGCGAGCAGGAACTGGCGATTGGTCTGGGTAGTCATGACAGGCACTCAAGATGAATGAAGCCTTGTTGATAGCCCCTCATGACCATTGCCGCAAGTTGGGCTGATGCGGCGAATGCAGGTCGATCCAATGTAGTGATAGTTAGTACGGTCGTTCCATCACTGCAACTCATGGGCTGGCAACCGGCCTCTTGATAGTGCTGCCGTGCCCGGGACCGCCATGGCTAGACTGGGCAGACACCATCTCCCGCATCTCTAAGAGGACACAACAATGAGCATGACCTTTTCCGGCAAGGTCGCCGTCGTCACAGGCGCGGCCAATGGTATTGGCCGCGCGACCGCCCAGGCATTCGCCGCGGAAGGCTTGAAGGTGGTGGTAGCCGATCTGGACACGGCGGGCGGCGAGGGCACTGTGGCACTGATTCGTACGGCGGGTGGCGACGCGACGTTCGTGCGCTGCAACGTCACCGTGGAAAGCGATGTGAAAAGCCTGATGGAAGAGGTGATCAATACCTACGGCCGTCTCGACTATGCCTTCAACAATGCCGGTATCGAGATCGAGAAGGGCAAGCTGGCCGAAGGCACGGTTGACGAGTTCGACGCGATCATGGGTGTCAACGTCAAAGGCGTCTGGTTATGCATGAAATACCAGTTGCCGTTGCTGCTGGCCCAGGGGGGCGGCGCCATCGTCAACACGGCGTCGGTGGCCGGCCTCGGGGCGGCGCCGAAGATGAGCATCTACGCGGCATCGAAGCACGCGGTGATCGGCCTGACTAAATCGGCGGCCATCGAGTACGCCAAGAAAAAGATCCGGGTCAACGCGGTATGCCCGGCGGTAATCGACACCGACATGTTCCGTCGCGCTTATGAGGCCGATCCAAAGAAAGGCGAGTTTGCCAATGCCATGCACCCGGTCGGCCGCATCGGCAAGGTCGAGGAAATCGCCAGTGCCGTGTTGTATCTGTGCAGCGATGGCGCAGCGTTCACTACCGGGCATTCGTTGGCGGTGGACGGAGGTGTCACGGCGTTCTGAAGCCGGATACCTGTCAACAGACAACACCAAACCTGTGGGGGGTGAGGGCGTGTCAGTCGACATTTTTGTTGCCTGGACACACCACGATCGCCAGCACGTCCACTCCCACAGGTTTTTCATTTGTCTCAGGCTCAGTCAACGGCGTGCAATGTGTTTCAAATGGTTAGAGCCGAGGGTTTTGGTGGCGTTGTCGCACATTCCATCGAACACTCCTGTGATTAACTGTTTCCCGCGAAACCTACAGGAGTTGGCTTGCTCATGGAGTTGAGAATCGATCGACAGGCATTGGTGCCTGTGGTGCAGCAAATCGTCGACGCACTGAACTGCTGGCTGCGTTGCAATGAGGTATCTCCGGGAGCGCGGTTGCCCTCGGTCCGACAAATCGCGCGGATCAATTTGCTCAGTCAGGCCACTGTCATCGAGGCCTGCGAACGTCTGGTGGCGCAAGGGGTGCTGGTGTCGCGCCATGGCAGCGGTTTTTTTGTGGCCGCTGCGCAGCCAATGACTCAGACGCAGCCGGACACTTCGTGGTTTGAAGGGGCGCAAATCAAGCAAGGCCCGCGTTTGTGCGAGTTGAAACTGGGATGTGGCGGACTGCCTGAAAGCTGGCGCGAGACAGACGACCTGAGCTACGCGATCCGTGAAGTCAGTCGTACCGACATGGCCGGATTGTTCAATTACAGCACGCCGCTGGGCTTGCCCGCCTTGCGTCTACAAATCCTCAAACGCCTGCAACAGCTCGATATCAAAGCGGACGATAGCCGTGTCCTCACCACCGCAGGGGCCAGCCAGGGGCTGGACCTGATCGTGCGAACCCTGTTCAAACCGGGCGATTGTGTGGTGGTGGAAAGCCCTGGTTATCCCTTGCTGTTCGATTTGCTCAGGCTGCACGGGATCAGGATGCTTGAAGTGCCGCGAACCCCGTGCGGGCCAGACGTCATCGCACTGCAAGCGCTGCTGCTGAAACACCAGCCGCGTGGATTGTTCATCAATAGCTTCTATCAAAATCCGACGGGTAGCAGTCTGACGCTGACAGTGGCTCAGCGGGTGTTGCAGCTGGCGAAAACCCATGGCGTTCTGATCATCGAAGACGACGTCTATGCGGATCTGCACGGCAGTCCCGGTACGCGGCTTGCTGCGCTGGATGACAGCGTGATCTACGTCAGCAGTTACTCCAAGACCCTCAGCAGCTCCTTGCGGGTCGGCTTTGTGGTGGCCGGTGCCGAGCAGATTGCGCGTCTGGCGCAGGTCAAGATGATCAGCAGCATGGGCGCATCGCGGTTTTGCGAGTCGGTGCTGGCCTGTTTGTTGGCCAATGGCGCCTACCGCAAACTGGTGCAACGTCAGCGCCAACGCTTGAACAGCGACAGAATGGCAGCATTGCAGTTGCTCGAAGACGCCGATTGGGAAGTGTTCGGCAAACCCCTAGGCGGCTTGTTCATCTGGGCGCGATCCCGGATGACCGACTACGCTGGCGTGCGGACCCAGGCGCAACGCTTCGGTGTCTTGCTCTCTTCAACGACGGCCTTCAGCCCCGGCGGTGTGGCCAATGACTGGCAGCGGATCAATGTGGCCTATGCCTGTGATCCGAGAGCCCGGGCGTTTTTTCAGGCCACCGCTCCGGATCGACCTCAAGCGTTCTGAAAACGACGTTGGCGTAGCTTTTTGCCATTATTCCGACGCCAGAGACTTGTGTTGCTACAGACCCGTTGCGAATCTGCGTCTATTGATTATGGCAGGGGACTAAGTGCAATGATTTCGGCCGTGCAAGGACGTTTTGCCAACCTCGGTATGGCAAAAAAACTGGGTATCGGGTTTGTGCTGGTGCTGTTATTGACCGCTCTGGTTGCGGGTATCGGTGTCTGGTCCCTGCAAACCATCAGTCATCGTTTCGACGGGCTCAAGCAGATGTCGTCGCTCAACAGCGGTTTGCTGAAGGTGCGGCTGCTGGAGCAGGAATACGCCTTGCACGGTAACCCGAAAACCGCCGACGCCCTGCATGAAGGGCTTGACGGCCTGGTCGCCCTGGCGACCCAGCTCAAGGCGCAGTCGGCGGCCAATGTGCCGGTCATGACGGACGTCGAGCAGTCCCTGGGGGCTTATCGCAAGGCGTTTGACGAGTTCGTCTCGCTCAGTCAGGCCAAGGACCTGGCGCTGGAAATGGCCAGTTGGTCGGTGTCCAGCGTGGCCAACAACCTCGACGTGCTGCAGTCCGGTCTCGCCGATGACGGCACCTATACCTTGAAGAGCTCCGAGGGCAAGGACGGTGCGCAGTTCATCGAGCAAGCCAATCAGGTCAGCCAGGTGTCGCGCTTGATGCTGCAAGCCATGAACGAAGCCCGTGTACGTCTGGATCAGAGTCGCAAGGGTGACGACAGCGCGGGGCAGGGCAAGATCGAACAGGCCAGCCAGGCACTGACCCAGGCCGAGCAACTTAAAACCACGGTCAAGGATGAGGGCTACCAGACCGTGCTCAACGAAGTGACCGGTCATATCTCCAGTTTCAGTGACAAGCTCGCCGAGTACACCGGCCTGCTGGAGCAGGAAAAGACGGTGTATCAGCAGCTGCATCAACGGGCCGATCAAGTGGTGGCGCGGGTGGATCAGGCCTATGTAGCCGAAGATCAGTCGATGCAGACCGAACTGAAAGAGAATTCATTGCTGATCATCGGTTCCTCGGCATTGGCATTGCTGGTGGGACTGGTCGCGGCCTGGGTCATTACCCGCTTGATCGTGGCGCCGTTGCGCAGTGTGATTCGTGTGGCGCAGCAGATCGCCTCGGGGGATCTGAGCGGCACGGTCGAGGTGACTCGTCGCGACGAGATCGGTCAATTGATGCAGGCCATGCAGCAGATGGGGGCAGGGCTGAGTCATATCGTCAGCGGTTTGCAGGCCGGTATCGAGCAACTGGCAACGTCAGCGCAATCGTTGTCCGCCGTGACTGAGCAGACCAACCTCGAAGTCAGCAGCCAGAAGGAAGAAACCGAGCAGGTCGCCACGGCCATGAATCAGATGACCGCTACCGTGCACGACGTCGCACGCAACGCCGAGGAGGCTGCTCAAGCCGCGCAAACGGCGGATGGCAAGGTCGAAAGTGGGCAACAGGTGGTGCGCCAGAGCATGGCGCGGATCGAGCAATTGGCGGATTCGGCCACTTCGGCCAGTTCGAGCATCGAAAGCCTGAGTGCGGAAATCCAGAACATCGGCACTGTGCTTGGCGTCATCAAGAGCGTGGCCGAGCAGACCAACCTGCTGGCGCTCAACGCCGCCATCGAGGCGGCGCGGGCCGGGGAACAGGGCAGGGGCTTTGCGGTGGTGGCCGATGAAGTGCGCGCGCTGGCCAAGCGCACCCAGCAATCGACGGAGGAGATCGAACGGCTGGTCAGTGCCTTGCGCACGGCGGCGCAGAGGTCGGTACAGCAGATTCAGAGCAGTGGCGAGCTGGTGAAACTGGCGGTGAGCGATGCGCTGCAGACCGAGAGTGCGCTCGGCAGCATAGCGTCGGCGGTGTCCTTGATTCAGCAGATGAACCAGCAGATCGCTGCGGCTGCCGAGGAGCAGAGTTCAGTGGCCGAGGAGATCAACCGCAGTGTTACGAGTATTCGTGCCAGTGCGGATCAGTCTTCGTTGGCGATGCAGGGGAATGCCGCGTCCAGTATCGAGCTGGCGCAGTTGGGGGTTGAGTTGAAGGGGATGGTGGGGCATTTCAGGCTCTGAGGGTGGCCTGGCAACCGACCGTTGCGCGCGCGGTTGCGCCCTGCGCTGTTTGGCGGTTGTAAGCGATTCCCTGTAGCTGGGTTGTCGGGTCTCTGCACCGCAGCGATGGTCGTAAACGATAACGCGTATGAATAGGATAAACACGGCGCACTCGATGCCATCGCTGCAAGCCAGCTGCTACAGGGTATGCATGTTCACCGGGACGTGAACCAAAAAAAAGCCACCTGTCACGGTGGCTTTTTTGCGTTTGGTCGGTGATCAGTCGTAAATCACTTTTTTCTTCCAGTCCGCATCTGCCTCGACATCTTTGAGGCCTTCGGTCAATTGGTTCACTTCGCCTTCTACCGGCGCAATGCGGTCCATGACCTGGTCGTTTGCGCGGGCCAGGAGCTTTTCCAGATATTCCAGTTGTTCGGCGTAGAGCTGTGGTTCCTGCTGTTTGCGTAGGTATTGCACGCCACGTTCGAACGCAAGGCGCGCCTGACCAGGCTGGTTTTGTTGCAGGGAGTGCTGACCGAGGTTGTTGAAGAACTCAATGTGCAGCAAGACCAGGATATGGCGCACTTCCCGGATCCAGCGCTTGGCTTCGGTGGGCTGAAGAAAGCCGTCCTGCGCTGCGCGGGTGATCTGGCCGTGCAGGGCTTCGAGCAGAAAGCGTACGTCCTTGGCCTTGGCTTCGGTCTGGATCGGTGCCGGCGGGTTGTTGACCGGCATCCCTTCGCCCAAGGCTGTCAGTACCTCCAGCTCGGCAATCCGCGCCTTGAGGTTGGAACTGGTTTTTTCCAGGTTCAGCAGGCGCTGGCAGACGTTCAGTTCCAGGCGAGTCAACAGCAGCTTGAGCGCCGGTGTCATCAACTGGCCAGGGAAGGTCTCTGTGATTTCGCCGCAACGGCGCAGGCGATCGTTGAGTTCAACCTTGGTGCGGGCCCTTTCCACCTTATTGTTTTCCACCACATGGTTGATGTAGCCAATGGCGATCAAGAGTGCGATCCCGGCTACGACGAGCAGGGTGATCATGAGTGGTGTCACCGGTAAGACCTCTTTATTGGGTTCGCGTCCGAGTTTAGTGGCCAGGCATTTAAGCGCCTAGCGCCGCTCGACGAGTTGAATCGGCGTGGCTCAACCTTTATCGGTCAGTCCTTGCTTATATGAATACTGGCACCTCCTGAGCAGATTGCCATCATTCATGTCGTGGACTATAGCGTCTTGGCGAGTGTCAGAATATAGGCGCCAAACACCGGGCGGCGGAAAATCCGGATTGGGGCCGAAAAGCAGGGCGAAGTCATTGATTTAAATAAATTTATATCAGGGGGTTGACGACCTTCCAATCCATCCATAGAATGCGCGCCACTTGCAGCGTAAAGCACACAGCGAAACGAAGCAGGGAGTGAATGTTGTAGTGTGTCCCCTTCGTCTAGTGGCCTAGGACACCGCCCTTTCACGGCGGTAACAGGGGTTCGAGTCCCCTAGGGGACGCCAAAGCGGGAATAGCTCAGTTGGTAGAGCACGACCTTGCCAAGGTCGGGGTCGCGAGTTCGAGTCTCGTTTCCCGCTCCAATTTTAAACAGCGTTGCTTTCGGGCAAGGCTGAGTGAAACCAGAACCAAGTCTTCGGACGCGGATCTGGGCACCGAAACACACACCATGTGTTCCGGGCAGCGTGTCCCCTTCGTCTAGTGGCCTAGGACACCGCCCTTTCACGGCGGTAACAGGGGTTCGAGTCCCCTAGGGGACGCCATTTGCGGGAATAGCTCAGTTGGTAGAGCACGACCTTGCCAAGGTCGGGGTCGCGAGTTCGAGTCTCGTTTCCCGCTCCATATTTAACGAAAACGCCGCTCATTGAGCGGCGTTTTTGTTTGCGCGTGATTTATCTGCGAAACAGAAAAAAGGCCCGCCAGTCTGACTGCGCGGGCCTTTTTGCAGGGGCGGGATCTTACATCGACAGAATCAACCGGCCAGCAAACAGGATCAGGATCAGCCCCATGGTGCGTTCGAACCAGTGCCCCATGCGCATGAACAATACTCGCACCCGTGCGCTGGAAAAGAACAGCGCAACGATGACGAACCACAATGCGTTTACGAAACACATCCAGATACCGTACAGCGCCTGAATTTTCAGTGGGGTCGTGGCGCTGATGAGGGTGGTGAAGATCGCCAGGAAAAACAGTGTGGCCTTGGGGTTGGTGGCGTTGGTCAGAAAGCCCGTGGTAAAGGCTTTCAGCAGCGTTTGCTCGACGACCGGTTCGTCTGCGCTGTGGCCGCCTTCCGGCACGGTTTTCGGTTTGCTGCGCAGCAGGCTGACACCGAGGTACAGAATGTAGGCGCCGCCCACGACCTTGGCTACCGTCAACAGCCAGGGCGCGGTGTGCATCAGTGCGCCGACGCCCAACAAGGTGTACAGCACGTGTACGGAAATCCCCGCACCGATCCCCAGTGCCGTGCAAATCCCGATCACTCGGCCGAAACGCACACTCTGGCGAATCGTCACGGCGAAGTCTGGCCCGGGAGCGACCACCGCCAGAAAGTGAATCGTGGCCAAAGCCAGAAATTCGCCCAGGTAATTTGAAAGCATCTCAACTCCAGAAGGTCAGGGGGGAAGCGTTGCCGCGATAGCCGACAAAGAATGAAAGACTCAAGCGCGGATCGGCCACACCTGGCGTCACTGCGTGCATGCGCCGCGAATTGAACATGATGAAGTCCCCTGGTTCAGGGCTTATCTCCAGGGTTGGAGTGCCCAGCAGGGCCGGGTCGATGCCGTAACTGTCGCCACGCATTTCGTCGAACTGTTCCGGGGAAATGTCTTGGTCCCATATCTGCAGCGCGCCACCCTCACTGGGCATGTTCAGGTAAACATTGCAGGCGAACTGCGCTTCCAGGCTTCTGGCCTGGAAACTGTCGGGGGCGTCCTTGGCGAAAATGTCGTGATGAGCCAGGAAGCACACGTCTGGCTTCACCACTCGTGACAGGCCAACGTACATCTTGCGGCCGTAAAGGCTTTCCAGGTGTGCGCCGGCTGGCCAGGATTCGTCGAGCATGCAGCGCAGGGTGTCGACCGGGCAGGAGTAGGGGGCACAGCGGTTGCGTAACTCGGCGATGTTACGGGTGGCGCGGTCGAAGTAGTCCTCTATCAGTACTGGCTGGTTTTCCGCTTCGTAGAACGCCATGCCGATGCGGCCGATGCTCGGCGCGTTGATATAGCCTTCGAAACCTGGCGCGAGGATCTTGTCGCCAATCTGGATCGCCAGCGACCGGGGCAGCCAGCCTTTGAAACGGACGGCAAGGACTTCTTCATTGGCCAGTTTTTTTATGCACGCCTCATCGAGACGCTCGACTTCAAGCATCATGTCTTAGGTCCATCTATCAGAGAGTCAACGAAGCCCGCGAATGCAGGCTCCCCCGGCGTCAGGCGATGACATTGGCGTCATCGTCCGAATCCTCAGTCCACGTGGTAGTGAACCGACAGGATCCCTTTCTTCTGCGAAAGGGAAGCGATTGTGACTGCGCCCAGATCCTTCAGGCTGCGTACGTGGGTGCCGCCGCAGCCATAGGCGGGCAGTTCACCGAAACCGATTTCCCGGGCGCCCTCGCGTAGCGATGTCAGGCGCGGCAGGTCGCGGGCGATCCATTGTTCGATGCCGTGCTGAACTGCAGGGGCATCAACGTCTTTTGCCGATTCCGTGGGTTTGAACTGCACACGTCCTTCGCCTGGCCAATGATGGGCCTTGGTAGGCATCCAGCCCATGGCTTGAACAAAGTGGCCGATCAGGTGGCCGGCGGTATGCATGCGCGTGTTGAACCGACGACGTTGTTCGTCCACCCGGATCTGAGTCATGCCGGGTTTGATCGGCTGGTCGACAAAGTGAATGATCCGATCGGGATCCTGAACCACGCGTAATACCTGGCTTTCGCCGATCCATCCGGTGTCGCAGGGTTGCCCGCCACCCTGAGGGTGAAACAACGTTGCGCGCAGCACCACGGCGAATTCGTTCTCGTGGGGCGTGCAATCCAGGACTTCCACATTGGCCTTGAGGTCATCACTATGGAAAAAGAGGCGAAGCGTCATATTCCATGCTCGTATGAATGTTTCCATTTTTCATTATATGGAGCCTGGAATTACGTGATAATCCGTTCAAACATCAAAGGACTGTTGCGTTGTGAGCATAAATCTTCCACTGCCGTTGCTCGGTGAAATGGCGATTTTCGTCAAGGTCGTCGAGACCGGCAGCTTCTCCGAGGCGGCCCGGCAGCTGGGCTCTTCACCTTCGGCGGTGAGCCGCAGCATTTCGCGTCTGGAAAAGGCACTGGCCACTCGCCTGCTGCAACGGACCACACGCAAGTTGCGATTGAGCGATGGTGGCGAGGAAGTCTTCAAGCGCTGCCAGGAGATGGTCAATGCCGCTCGGTCAGTCATGGAAATCAGTGGTCAGTTCACGGATGAACCCGAGGGTGTGGTGCGTCTCAGTGTGCCGAAAGCGGTGGGGCGGATCGTGATTCACCCGCATATGCCGGAGTTTTTACGTCGCTATCCCAAAGTGGATGTGGAGCTGTTGCTTGAGGATCGGCAGGTGGATCTGATCGACGATCACGTCGACCTGGCGATTCGCATCACCGACCGACCCCCTGCGGGCCTGGTGGGGCGGCAGTTACTGACGATTGACCATTTGCTTTGCGCGACGCCGCAGTATCTGGCTGAACACGGAACCCCGACTCATCCCCATGATTTGCTCAACCACAGCTGCATCTACCTGGGTGAAACGCCGAGCGATGCGCGCTGGAAATTCAAGAAAGGCAACAAATCCGTGACTGTGGGCGTGCGCGGGCGATACGCCGCCAACCACACGGGTGTGCGTTTTGGCGCGGTATTGCAGCACATCGGCATAGGCAGCCTGCCGTACTTTACGGCGCGCCGTGCCTTGGAGAAGGGATTGATGGTGCAGGTGCTGCCGGACTGGGTTTTTCTGGCGTCCTACCACGGCGGTGCCTGGTTGCTGCATTCGCCCACCCGCTACCTGCCTCCCAAGCTGCGGGTGTTGATCGATTACCTCGTGGAGTGCATGGAGAAAGAGCCGACCTTGGGCAAACCAGGGAAGCCGGGCAAACTGGCTACGGCGGTATCGGAGTATGAGTTGCCCGAGAGTGACGGTTTGTTTTAGGGCATTAAAAAGGCCCGCATGGTTGAACATGCGGGCCTTTGTGTTGCTGAACGCGGATCAGTGCTTGCTGTCCTCATTCGACAACGCCAGCAGCTGTTTTTCCTGGTTCCAGTCGAAAGGTTCGTCGTTCTGTTCGGCTTCGAAACGACGCTCTTCCAGGGCCTGGTAAAGGTCGATTTCATCGTCGGGCATGTAATGCAGGCAATCGCCGGCGAAGTACCACAGCAGGTCGCGCGGGACCAGGTGGGCGATTTGTGGGTAGCGGGTAATCACCTGGCACAGAATGTCCTGGCCCAGGTATTGGCTTTCGATCGGATCGACCGGCAGCAATGCACGCAATTCGTCAAAGCGCTCCAGGAACAAGGCATGGCTTTCTTCGGGAACCTGGTCGGCCTCACCTACGGCGACCAGGATGCTGCGCAGGTGGTCGAGCAGAACGAGATGATCGGCAACGATGTTGGACACGAGATAAGTCCTCAAGAGCAAAACGGGCGCAGGAGTATAAAGCTCCTGCGCCCTTTTTTCACTTGGAAGAGAGGGACTGCTGGATCATCGGACCTTCCCTGCGGCCAGCGCCAGCTCGTCCTTGTCGAAGTCATCGACATTGATCACCTTGCGTCGCGCCGCTTCGGCTTCACGCAGAGCATGTGCCTCCACGGGTTGCAATACGCCAGCTTCAAGTGCCGTATCAATGATGTGTTCCCCGGCGATCGGTTTGACCTGACCGCTTTTGAGTGCCACATGCAGTTTCTTTTGCAGAGGTTGCGCTGCGTTCAACAGATCGCTGGCGTGTTGCAGTGCGCCGACCGGGTCTTCGGCCGATTGCGGGCGATAGCAGCCCAAGAGCAACTCTTCCAGAGTCGGATCGCCTTTGGCACGGCCGATCACTGCCGCCACTTCCGCGCCGAGTCTGTCCGAAGGCCCTTTGTGGCGGCGGCCGAACGGGAACACGATCACCCGCAACAAGCAGCCCAGTATCCTGTTCGGGAAGTTGCTCAACAGTTCGTCCATGGCCCGCTCGGCCAGGCCCAGGCTTTCTTCCATGGCCCAGGTAAACAGCGGCGTCATGTGTTCCGGTGAGTCGAGGTCGCTGTAACGCTTGAGTGCGGCGCTGGCCAGGTACAGGTTGCTCAGTACATCGCCCAACCGTGCCGAGAGGCGTTCGCGGCGTTTCAATTCACCGCCCAGCAGCATCATGCTCAGATCGGCGAGCAGGGCGAACGAGGCGGCCTGACGGTTGAGCGCGCGGAAATAACCCTGGCTGAGCCTGTCGCCCGGCAGGTGTTCCAGATGCCCGAAACCAAGGTTCAGCACCAGGGTGCTGGCTGCGTTGCTCACGGCAAAACCGATGTGCTTGAGCAGCAGGCCGTCGAACTCGGTCAGGGCCTGATCCTTGTCTTCGCGGCTGGCGAGGGCCATTTCCTTGAGGACGAACGGATGGCAACGAATCGCGCCCTGGCCAAAGATCATCAGGTTGCGCGAGAGAATGTTCGCCCCTTCCACGGTGATGCAGATCGGCGCGCCGTTCCAGATCCGTCCGAGATAGTTTTTCGGCCCCATGATGATCGCCTTGCCGCCGTGAACATCCATGGCGTGGGTGATGCACTCGCGGCCGCGTTCGGTGAGGTGGTACTTGAGAATCGCCGACAGGACCGACGGCTTCTCGCCCAGATCCACCGCATTGGTCGTCAGCATGCGCGCCGCGTCCATCATCCAGGCGTTGCCGGCGATGCGTCCCATGGCTTCCTGAATGCCTTCGAAGGCGGCAATCGGTACGTTGAACTGCTCGCGAATCCGGGCGTATTGGCCGGTCACAAGGCTGCTGAACTTGGCCATGCCGGTACCGACCGCTGGCAGGGAGATCGAGCGCCCGACTGACAGGCAATTCATCAGCATCATCCAGCCCTTGCCGAGCATTTCCTGACCGCCGATGAGGTATTCCAGCGGCACGAACACATCCTTGCCGGAGTTGGGGCCATTCATGAACGCCGCACCGAGCGGCAGGTGACGGCGGCCGATTTCCACTCCCGCGGTGTCAGTCGGTATCAGTGCCAGGCTGATGCCCAGGTCTTCCTGCTCGCCCAACAAGTGATCCGGGTCGTAGGCCTTGAACGCCAGGCCGAGCAGGGTGGCCACCGGGCCCAGTGTGATGTAGCGCTTTTCCCAGTTCAGTCGCAGGCCGAGGGTTTCCTTGCCTTCCCATTGACCTTTGCAGATCACCCCGGTGTCTGGCATTCCGCCCGCATCGGAGCCGGCCAACGGCCCGGTCAGGGCGAAGCAGGGGATTTCTTCGCCGCGCGCCAGGCGTGGCAGGTAATGGTTGCGTTGTTCGTCGGTGCCGTAATGCAGCAGCAGTTCGGCCGGGCCGAGGGAGTTGGGGACCATCACGGTGGAGGCAAGGTCGCCGCTGTGGGACGCCAGTTTCATCGCGACCTGGGAGTGGGCATAGGCCGAAAACCCCTTGCCGCCAAATTCCTTGGGAATGATCAGGGCGAAGAAGCCGTTTTCCTTGATGAATGCCCAGGCCTCGGCCGGCAGGTCCATGGTTTGACCGAGCTGCCAGTCGCTGACCATGGCGCAGAGTTCTTCGGTCGGACCATCGATGAAGGCCTGTTCCTCCTCACTCAACTGCGCTTTTGGATAGGCCAGCAGTTTGTTCCAGTCCGGACGGCCGCTGAACAATTCGCCATCCCACCATACCGTGCCGGCCTCGATGGCTTCGCGCTCGGTTTGCGACATGGGCGGCAGAGTTTTCTGGAACCAGTTGAACAGCGGCGCACTGAAGCATTTACGGCGCAGGTCGGGTAGCAGCAAGGGGGTCGCCACGACGGCAACCAGCCCCCAGAAAATCAGTAGCAGCCAGCCTGGTGCGTGGCTGAATACGCCCATTGCCAGCAGGTAGACAGCCACGATACCCAGTGCAGGCAGCGGCGAAATCCGGCGGTGGGCCAAGTAAGCTATCCCGACAAGCAGAACCAGTATCCACAACAGCAGCATATTTAATCCTCCGTGAAACCAGGGCGAGCCAACCCTCAGAGCTTAGACGGCATCCGCAAAACAGGGTGGTCGCAGCGTTGTGATTGAAAACGTGGGAAACAGTGGTTGATTTTGTAGGCCTGATGAACGCCAGGCCGTGAAAAATCGTTCATTGAACGAGCGATATAGCGCCCATGTTTGGCCGAAACGTCGTTATCTCTGTGCTGAACCTCTCGCTAGACTCGGAGCTTCCCAAGGAGATTGCTCTCATGCACGAGTACCTGAGTCCCGGCCGCTTCATCGATAGTGACCATCCCTCGGTGATGGAGTTCGCCGAACAACATCGCGGCAGCCGTCGCGACCCGCTCGAGCAGGCGATCAACCTCTATTACGCCGTCCGTGAAGCCGTGCGCTACAACCCTTACACGTTCAGTCGTGATCCACAGACCTTGCGCGGCAGTCATGCACTGGCGACCGGTGAGAGTTACTGCGTGCCCAAGGCCACGCTGTTGGCCGGGTGCGCGCGGCATTGCGCAATTCCCGCGCGGATTGGTCTGGCGGATGTACGCAATCATTTATCGACGCCGCGTCTGCTCGAATTGCTCAAGAGCGACGTGTTTGCCATGCATGGCTACACCGAGCTTTACCTGAACGGCCGCTGGGTCAAAGCCACCCCGGCCTTCAACCAGGGTCTGTGTCAGCTGTTCAATGTCGCGCCGCTGGAATTCGACGGGATCAACGACAGTGTTTTCCATCCATTCAATCGCGATGGCGAGAAGCTGATGGAGTATCTGATTGATCATGGCCAGTTCAGCGACGTGCCGGAAACGTTTTTCTTCGCGCACCTTGAAAAGTGTTATCCGCACTTGTTCGGCGAGCAACTGCCAGGGCTGTTGGGGCACATGCAGAGCGATTTGAGTCGCGCCTGATCCGGCGTATGCTGCCTGCGCATTCATCCATTGAGAGGCGGTCATGCTGAAGATCTGGGGTCGGAAAAATTCATCGAATGTCAGAAAGCCATTGTGGGCCGCCGAAGAGCTGGGCTTGGCCTATGAAGCCATCGATGCCGGTGGTGCTTTTGGTGTCGTCGACACGCCGCAGTACCGCGCGATGAATCCTAACGGCCGAGTCCCGGTGATTGAAGATGATGGCTTCGTGTTGTGGGAATCCAATGCCATCGTCCGTTACCTGATGGCCCGTCACGCCGAAGGCAGCGCCTGGTATCCGGCGGATCTGCAAGCTCGCGCAACAGCCGACAAGTGGATGGACTGGACCACTTCCAGTTTTGCCGGACCGTTCCGTACCGTGTTCTGGGGCGTCTTGCGCACCCGCGCAGACCAGCAGGACTGGCCCGCCATCAAGGCGGCAATCAAGGAATGTGAAGCGCTGCTGATGATGGCCGATCAGGCATTGGCAACCCGGCCATACCTGTCCGGTGACGAGATCGGCATGGGCGACATTCCCCTGGGCAGTTTCATTTATGCCTGGTTCGAAATGCCGATCGAGCGTGCGCCCATGCCT
Organism: Pseudomonas moorei; assembly: GCF_008801475.1. Taxonomy (GTDB): domain Bacteria; phylum Pseudomonadota; class Gammaproteobacteria; order Pseudomonadales; family Pseudomonadaceae; genus Aquipseudomonas; species Aquipseudomonas moorei. Next base: position 268,771 of record NZ_VZPP01000009.1, read on the forward strand.
CACCTGGAGGCCTGGTACGCAAGGCTGAAACAGCGTCCGGCTTATCAAAAGGCGGTGATGACCGCGTTGACTTAATACTCACTATCGACACACTTGACTGTACTTGTGTGGCGGCGACAAGCACCATTGTGCCGGTGCGTCGTGGTTGAGTTGTCCGCCGCCCGCCCCCATTTATTCCTTTCCTTCCTTCTTGGTGCATGAATCCGATATGAGTTCCGCTCTGTCCATCCGGCAGCTAACCAAAACCTACGGCAACGGTTTCCAGGCCTTGAGTGGTATCGATCTGGATGTCGCCGAAGGTGACTTTTTCGCCCTGCTCGGCCCCAACGGCGCCGGCAAATCCACGACCATCGGCATTCTCTCGACCCTGGTGAACAAAACCAGCGGCACGGTGAATATCTTTGGTCACGACCTGGACAAGGACCCGGCGGGGCTCAAGCGCTCCATCGGCGTCGTACCCCAGGAGTTCAACTTCAACCAGTTTGAAAAGACCTTCGACATTGTCGTGACCCAGGCCGGTTACTACGGCATTCCGGCGAAAATCGCCAAGGAGCGCGCCGAGCAGTATTTGACCCAGCTCGGGCTATGGGACAAGCGCGATGTGCCGTCGCGTTCGCTGTCCGGTGGCATGAAGCGTCGACTGATGATTGCCCGGGCGCTGGTCCACGAGCCACGCCTGTTGATCCTCGACGAACCGACCGCCGGCGTGGACATCGAACTGCGTCGCTCGATGTGGACCTTTCTCACCGAGCTGAACAAAAAAGGCATCACCATCATCCTCACCACGCACTATCTGGAAGAGGCTGAGCAGTTGTGCCGCAACATCGGCATCATCGACCACGGCACCATCGTCGAAAATACCAGCATGAAGCAGTTGCTCAGCCAGTTGCATGTCGAAACTTTCTTGCTGGATCTGAAATACAGTGTGAGCGCACCGCCGCAGCTGATCGGCTATCCGTCGCGGTTGATCGATGCCCATACCCTGGAAGTCCAGGTGGACAAGAGCATGGGCATCACTGCGCTGTTCACTCAGCTGGCACAGCAGAACATCGAAGTGCTGAGCCTGCGTAACAAAACCAATCGCCTTGAGGAGTTGTTCGTGTCCCTGGTGGAGAAAAATCTGTCGAAGGTGGCGGTATGAGTTCCGAGCTGCAGCCCAACCTCGTCGCCCTGAACACCATCGTTTACCGTGAGGTCCGGCGTTTTACCCGGATCTGGCCGCAGACCCTGCTGCCGCCGGCCATCACAATGGTTCTGTACTTCGTGATCTTCGGCAATCTGATCGGCCGGCAAATCGGCGACATGGGTGGTTTCACCTATATGGAGTACATCGTGCCGGGGCTGATCATGATGTCGGTGATCACCAACTCCTACGGTAACGTGGTGTCGAGCTTTTTCGGCAGCAAGTTTCAGCGTTCCATTGAAGAACTGATGGTGTCGCCGGTCTCGCCCCACACCATTCTGATTGGCTTTACCCTGGGCGGTGTACTGCGCGGGCTGATGGTTGGCATCATCGTGACGCTGCTGTCGCTGTTTTTCACCCATTTGCAGGTGCATCACCTTGGGGTGACCCTTCTGGTGGTGGTGCTGACGGCGACTATCTTCTCGCTGCTGGGCTTTATCAACGCCGTGTTTGCGCGCAACTTCGATGACATTTCGATCATTCCGACCTTCGTGCTGACACCACTGACGTACCTGGGCGGGGTGTTCTACTCGATTTCGTTGCTGCCGCCGTTCTGGCAGACCGTGTCCCTGGCCAACCCGGTGCTGCACATGGTCAACGCCTTCCGTTACGGCATCCTTGGTGTGTCGGATATCCGCATCAGCATTGCGATCACCTTCATGTTGGTGGCGACTGTCGTGCTGTATATCGGTTGCGCGCGATTGCTGGTCAGCGGTCGCGGGATGCGCACATAAGCGATAGTGTCATCACAGACACCGCAAAAAAGAACGGCCTCCATACGGAGGCCGTTTTGCTTTCTCACATTCGGCTTTTCTTGCGGCGCTTCCATTGCCGCGCCACCCACCAGCGCCAATACATCATCACCAGGCAGTAGGCGAGCGCCCCGAGAGCCAAACCCGTCACCACCGAGCCCAGCAAAAACGGCTGCCACAAGGTCGATAACTCGCCGCTGATCCATTCCCAGGTCAACGCATCCGGCAATTGGCGGGGAGGAACGTCCATCAGCCAGGCGCCGGCCTGGTAAGTGCAGTAGAACACCGCAGGCATGGTGATCGGGTTGGTCAGCCAGACCAGGCTGACGGCAATCGGCATGTTGCCGCGCACGATGATCGCGAGTACGGCGGCCAACAGCATTTGCAAAGGGATCGGCAGGAACGCCGCGAACAGGCCAACCGCCATTGCCCGGGCTACGGAGTGGCGATTGAGGTGCCAGAGGTTGGGGTCATGCAGCAGGGTGCCGAGAAAGCGTAAGGATTTGTGTTCCCTGATGCTGGTCGGGTCTGGCATGTAGCGTTTGAACAAGCGCCGGGGCATAAGGCTTCTCGGTCGGTTAAGGCGGCAAGTATGTCTCGATTCTAGGCGTCGCCCATTCAGACTTTGTGACAATTGATAACGACGACCGTGCGATACGCCCGCTATGCCTAGGGACGGGACTCTCAAGGACGGGCTTATGCGCACAGGGATGATGGCGCTGGCGTTGGGTCTGCTGACCTTGCGCTTTTTACCGGTATTGCCGCCGGTCGGGTTGTGGCTGTTGATGCCGGTTGTGGGTTTGATGGTGTTGCCATTCAGGACCTACCCGGTGGCGTTTTTCCTGTTTGGCTTGAGTTGGGCCTGCGCACAGGCGCAATGGGCACTGGATGATCGTTTGCCAGCGAGCCTCGATGGCGAAACGCGCTGGGTCGAAGGGCGGGTGGTGGGGCTGCCCCAGAACAACGAAGGCGTAATCCGTTTTGAGCTGGCGGATGCCCGGTCGCGACACGGCAAAGTGCCACAACTCATGCGACTGGCCTGGTATGAAGGGCCACCGGTGAACAGCGGCGAGCGCTGGCGCTTGGCGGTCAAGTTGAAGCGTCCCGCCGGGCTGCTCAATCCCCATGCCTTCGATTACGACGCCTGGCTGTTGGCGCAACGCATCGGGGCAACGGGGACCGTCAAGGACGGCGAGCGTTTGCGCGAGGCGCAATGGGCCTGGCGCGATGGTATTCGTCAGCGCTTGCAGACCGTGGACGCCCAAGGCCGTACGGGCGTGCTGGCCGCTTTGGTTCTGGGTGATGGTGGTGGACTCAGCCGCCAGGATTGGCAGGTGTTGCAAGACACCGGCACCGTGCATTTATTGGTGATTTCCGGGCAGCACATTGGTCTGCTGGCGGGGGTGGTGTATCTGCTGATTGCCGGGCTCGCCCGCTATGGCCTGTGGTCGAACCGTCTGCCATGGTTGCCCTGGGCCTGTGGTCTGGCCTTCGCTGCAGCGCTTGGTTACGGGCTATTGGCCGGTTTTGATGTGCCGGTGCGGCGTGCCTGTTTGATGATCGGTCTGGTGCTGTTATGGCGCCTGCGTTTTCGACACCTTGGCGCGTGGTGGCCGTTGCTGCTGGCGCTCAATGGCGTTTTGCTATTGGATCCGCTGGCCAGTCTGCAACCGGGGTTCTGGTTGTCTTTCGCAGCGGTGGCCGTGCTGATCTTCACCTTCGGCGGTCGCTTGGGGCCTTGGCTTTGGTGGCAAACCTGGAGCCGCGCGCAATGGCTGATCGCAATCGGCCTGGGCCCGTTGTTGCTGGTATTGGGTTTGCCGATCAGTGTCAGTGGGCCGCTGGTCAACCTGTTGGCGGTGCCGTGGATCAGTCTGGTGGTACTGCCACCGGCATTGCTCGGGACGCTGTTGTTGCCCGTGCCTTATGTGGGCGAGGGCCTGTTGTGGATCACGGGTGGTCTGATCGATGGGTTGTTCTGGGGGCTGGGGTGGGTGGCGGGCCAGGTTCCGGCGTGGGTGCCCGCAGCGATTCCACCATGGGTCTGGGCCATCGGTACCTTGGGAGCCTTTCTCCTTTTGCTGCCGCGGGGTGTGCCGATGCGCCCGCTCGGATGGCCAATGCTGCTGTTGCTGGTTTTTCCGCCGCGCGCCGAAATACCGGAAGGAATTGCCGAGGTCTGGCAGCTGGATGTCGGCCAGGGCCTGGCGATCCTGGTACGCACTCGCCATCACACGCTGCTGTATGACGCGGGTCCTCGGTTCGGTGACAACGATCTCGGCGAGCGCGTGGTTTTGCCAACGATACGCAAATTGGGCGTGGACGGTATCGACCTGATGTTGATCAGCCACGCCCACGCCGATCATGCCGGCGGAGCGCGGGCTATCGCCCAGGGGCTTCCGGTGAGGCATGTACTCGGTGGTGAACCGGCAGAGTTGCCGGGCGAACTGAAAGCGCGGGGCTGCGAGAACGGTCGGCGATGGACCTGGGACGGCGTGAACTTTGAACTGTGGCAATGGGCGCATGCCCGCGAAAGCAATCCGAAATCCTGCGTTCTGCAGATCGAAGCCAACGGCGAGCGAATGCTGCTGACCGGCGACATCGACACGGCCGCCGAGCGCGCCTTGCTCGACAGTCCATTGGCCGTAACCACCGATTGGCTGCAATCGCCGCACCACGGCAGTCGCAGTTCGTCGTCCATGGTGCTGCTCAACGCCTTGCAGCCCAAGGCGGTGCTGATCTCCCGTGGCCAGGGCAATTCGTTCGGCCATCCGCACCGGACCGTCCTGGCACGCTATAAAAAGCTCGGCATGGCGATCTACGACAGTGCGGAGCAGGGTGCCATTCATCTGCAACTCGGGCGTTACGAGGCGCCGCGTTCAATGCGTCTGGAACGGCGCTTCTGGCGCGATCCACCGCCCGTAAACAAATAACCGGGAGTTATTACAGCCCGACCGGATGCGACATCACGGTCTTCGGTGCGTCGACCCCCTATGTTAGAGTGGCGCACTTTTTCGAGGGGACTTTCACTGTGTGGGAATTGGTAAAATCCGGCGGCTGGATGATGCTGCCGATCATTCTGAGTTCCATCGTGGCCATGGCGATCGTTGCCGAGCGTCTCTGGACCCTGCGGGCCAGTCGTGTGACCCCGGAGCATTTGCTCGGTCAGGTCTGGGTCTGGATCAAGGACAAGCAACTCAATAAAGAAAAGCTCAAGGAACTGCGCGCCAACTCTCCGTTGGGCGAGATCCTGGCCGCCGGCCTGGCGAACTCCAAGCATGGTCGCGAGATCATGAAAGAGTGCATCGAAGAAGCCGCCGCCCGGGTCATCCATGAACTGGAACGCTACATCAATGCTCTCGGTACCATCGCCGCCATGGCGCCATTGCTGGGCCTGCTGGGTACGGTGCTGGGCATGATCGATATCTTCAGCTCGTTCATGGGCACGGGCATGGCGACCAACCCGGCGGTGTTGGCCGGAGGTATTTCCAAAGCCTTGATCACCACGGCGTCGGGTTTGATCGTAGGTATCCCGTCGGTGTTCTTCCATCGTTTCCTGCAACGGCGTATCGATGAACTCGTCGTGGGCATGGAGCAGGAATCCATCAAGCTGGTTGAGGTGGTGCAAGGTGACCGCGACGTTGATCTGGCTGAGGGCAAAGCGTGAAGTTCCGCCGCAAGCAACGGGAGAACGTGGACATCAACCTCGTGTCGCTGATCGACGTGGTGTTTGTCCTGCTGCTGTTTTTCGTGGTGACCACGACCTTTACCCGTGAAACCCAGTTGCGCGTCGACCTGCCGGAAGCGGTCAGCGGCTCGCCTGCCGAAGATCAATCCAAACAGCTGGATATCGCCATCAGTGCAGACGGCGTGTTCTCGGTGAACAACCAGATCCTGCCAAAAAGCGACCTGGCGACCCTGATGGACGCGCTGCAAAAAGAGGCCAAGGGTGATACCAATCGTCCGCTGTCCATCAGCGCCGACGGCAAAACCCAGCATCAATCGGTGATCACGGCCATGGACGCCGCCGGCAAGCTTGGCTTCAGTCACTTGCGCATGACCACCGTCGAGGCGGCGCCCGCGCCCTGATGGCCATGTCCGATCGCCTGCTCGCCGCCTGGTACCGAGGTCATCCGGCACTCAAGTTATTGCAGCCGCTGGAGTGGTTGTACCGACGCGTGGTCAACAACAAGCGCAAACGCTTTCTGGCAGGCGAGGGCGAGATCTATCAGCCGCCCGTCCCGCTGATCGTGGTGGGCAATATCACCGTGGGCGGTACCGGCAAGACACCTTTAATCCTGTGGATGATCCAGCATTGCCAGCGCCGTGGCTTGCGGGTCGGCGTGGTCAGTCGTGGCTACGGTGCCAAACCGGCGCAGTTGCCCTGGCGGGTCGAGGCGGATCAAGGCGCGGACATCGCCGGCGACGAACCGCTATTGATCGTCCAGCGTACCGGCGTGCCATTGATGATCGACCCGGACCGCAGTCGGGCCGTCAAGGCCTTGTTGGCGAGTGAGCCGCTGGACCTGATTTTGTCCGATGACGGCATGCAGCATTACCGACTGGCCCGGGACCTCGAACTGGTGCTGATCGATGCCGCCCGGGGCCTTGGCAACCAGAGATGCCTGCCCGCCGGGCCATTGCGCGAACCGGTCGAACGCCTGCAAAGCGTCGATGCGGTGCTGTACAACGGCGCCACGGCTGACCGCGACGGTGGTTTTGCCTTTCAGTTGCAACCGACCGCGCTGGTCAATCTGCAAAGTGGTCAACGCCTTCCCCTCGATCACTTTCCCAAAGGCCAGGCGCTGCATGCGGTGGCTGGAATCGGCAATCCGCAGCGTTTCTTCACGACCCTCGAAACGCTACACTGGCAGCCAGTGCCGCATGCCTTCGCCGATCACGCCGAATACAGCGTGCAGGCCTTGAATTTCACGCCGTCATTGCCGTTGGTGATGACCGAAAAGGACGCGGTGAAGTGCCGTGCCTTCGCCGCCGCCGATTGGTGGTATCTGGCAGTGGACGCTGTGCCGTCACCGGCTTTCGTGGCCTGGTTCGATACCCAGCTGATGCGTCTGTTGCCGGCTCGACTTTTGCCTTAAACCGTTTTATCCAGGGAATGATCATGGACACCAAACTGCTCGACATCCTCGCTTGCCCGGTCTGCAAAGGCCCACTCAAGCTCAGCGCCGACAAGACCGAGCTGATCAGCAAGGGCGCCGGCCTGGCGTACCCGATTCGCGACGGTATCCCGGTGATGCTCGAATCCGAAGCCCGTACCCTGACCACTGATGAGCGTCTGGATAAATGACTACAGCCTTTACCGTTGTCATTCCATCGCGTTATGCCTCCACGCGTCTGCCGGGCAAACCGTTGCTGTTGATTGCCGGCAAGCCGATGATTCAGCACGTCTGGGAGCAGGCGAGCAAAAGCAGCGCCCAGCGTGTGGTGGTTGCCACCGACGACGTGCGCATCGTTGAGGTTTGCCAGGGCTTTGGCGCCGAAGTGGTCATGACCCGCGAAGATCACAACTCCGGCACCGATCGTCTGGCGGAAGTCGCGGCGAAACTGGGTCTGGCGCCCGATGCCATTGTCGTCAACGTCCAGGGTGATGAACCCCTGATCCCGCCGAGCGTGATCGATCAGGTCGCCGTCAACCTCGCCGCCCACACCGAAGCGCGCATGGCCACCCTGGCCGAGCCGATCGAAGATGTCGAAACCCTGTTCAATCCCAATGTGGTCAAGGTCGTCAGTGACCTCAATGGCCTGGCCCTGACGTTCAGTCGCGCCACGTTGCCATGGGCGCGCGACGCTTTCGCCAAGAGCCGCGAACAGCTGCCGCAAGGCGTGCCGTACCGTCGCCATATCGGTATCTATGCCTATCGCGCCGGTTTCCTGCAGGACTTCGTCAGCTGGGGTCCGTGCTGGCTTGAAGATACCGAGTGCCTCGAACAGCTGCGAGCGCTGTGGCACGGGGTGCGGATTCACGTTGCCGATGCGCTGATTGCACCGCCGGCCGGCGTCGATACCGTTGAAGACCTTGAGCGCGTTCGTCGCCTGCTGGAGGCCTGATGCGGGTTCTGTTTGTCTGCCTGGGCAATATCTGTCGTTCACCCACGGCAGAGGGCGTGCTACGGCATAAGCTGCGTGAGGCAGGGCTGGCCGATCAAGTCGAAGTTGCCTCCGCCGGCACCGGTGACTGGCATGTCGGCCATCCACCGGACAAGCGCAGTCAGGCGGCTGCGAAACTGCGCGGTTATGACCTGTCGAACCAGCGTGCGCAGCAAGTGACCCGCGCCGATTTCGCCACCTACGACCTGATCCTGGCGATGGATAAAAGCAACCTGCGCAGTCTCGAGGCGCTGCAACCGGTCAAGGGTAGAGCCGAGCTGGATCTGTTCCTGCGCCGCTATCAGTCGGAACTCGATGAAGTGCCGGACCCTTATCACGACTGTGAGCAAGGGTTCGAGCGGGTGCTGGATCTGATCGAGCGTGCCAGTGATCTGCTGGTGATCGAATTGAAGGGACGGCTATGAGTCTGCAGCTGCGGCAACAGGTCTCGCTCAAGCCCTACAACAGCTTTGGCGTGGATGTTCAGGCCCGTCTGTTTGCCGAGGCCCACAGCGACGCCGACGTGCGCGAAGCACTGGCCTATGCCCGGGAACATGACGTGCCCCTGCTGGTGATCGGCGGTGGCAGCAACCTGTTGCTGACGGGCGATGTGTCGTCGCTGGTACTGCGCATGGCCACGCGCGGGATTCGCATGTTGAGCGATGACGGTAGCAAGGTCGTGGTCGAAGCCGAGGCTGGCGAACCCTGGCATCCGTTTGTGCAGCATACATTGATGCAAGGCCTGTCCGGCCTGGAAAACCTGAGCCTGATTCCCGGCACCGTGGGTGCCGCACCGATGCAGAACATCGGTGCCTATGGGGTCGAGATCAAGGACGTGTTTGCCGGCCTGACGGCGCTTGATCGCCACAGTGGTGAATTGCGCGACTTCAGCCTGGAAGAATGCAACTTCGCTTACCGTGACAGCCTCTTCAAGCAGGAGCCGGGGCGCTGGTTGATCCTTCGGGTGCGTTTCACGCTCGACCGCACTGCGCATCTGCATCTGGATTACGGCCCGGTGCGTCAGCGCCTGACCGAGCAAGGCATCGATCATCCGACCGCCACTGACGTCAGCCAGGCCATTTGCAGTATCCGCAACGAAAAGCTCCCGGACCCGGCCGTACTCGGCAACGCCGGCAGTTTCTTCAAGAACCCGTTGGTGTCGGCGGCGATGGTTGCCCGGCTCAAGGGTGAGTTCCCGGATCTGGTGGCCTACGCACAGCCGGACGGTCAGATGAAGCTGGCCGCTGGCTGGCTGATCGAGCGGGCAGGGTGGAAAGGATTTCGCGAGAACGATGCAGGCGTGCATAAATTGCAGGCCTTGGTGTTGGTCAACTATGGCAATGCCACCGGACTGCAATTGCTCGACCTGGCACAGCGCATCCAGAAAGACATTTCAGAACGTTTTCATGTCGATCTGGAAATGGAGCCCAATCAGTATTGAAGCTAAGCTTTCCAGACTGATCTCAAAGCCCTGCACAACTTCCATTGTGCAGGGCTTTTTTGTTAATGCTGGGTTAACTTAGCCACCTAACGATACCAGCATTTGCTTCATCAAAGGCCCGGCGCAGACGTGCTCGTCTGCACAAAAGAGCCCATCAGCCTGAGTCGATCTGTGATAACCGAACCGCTTGGCTAAAGCGGCAGATTGCTCGACCCCATAACCCCATACTATGCGGGCGTGCCCATGATTACCCTGAAACTCAATGGTCAAGACCATCAACTCGACGTCACCGAAGACATGCCGCTGCTCTGGGCGATCCGCGACGTGGCCGGTTACAACGGCACCAAATTCGGCTGCGGCATGGGCCTGTGCGGCGCCTGCACCATTCACATCGAAGGCGCTCCGGCACGCAGTTGCATCACGCCAATCGGCTCGGTCGTGGGGCAGAACGTCACCACGATCGACAATCTGCATGCCGACCCCGTCGGCAAAGTCGTGCAGCAAGCCTGGCTCGACACGGCCGTGGCCCAGTGCGGTTACTGTCAGGGCGGGCAAATCATGTCTGCCACCGCATTGCTTAAAACCAATCCGAACCCGAGCGACGAGCAGATCGAAGAGGCGATGGTCGGCAACATTTGCCGCTGCGGCACCTACAACCGCATCAAGACCGCCATCCGCCAGGCATCCACTCACCTCAAGGAGGCCAAGGCATGAGCCGGTTACCGAATGATTTCGCCCTGAGCAACCTCAGTCGGCGTGGTTTCCTCAAAGGCGTGGGCGCTACGGGTGCACTGGTGGTGGCCGCCAGTTGGGGCTGGCAAGACGCGTTTGCCGAAGAGAAGGAGAAGAAGTTCGGCGCCGATGGCATGCCCCACGGCTGGGTCGACGATCCCAAGGTTTACATCAGCATCGCAGCCGACGGCACGGTGACAGTCGTCTGCAACCGTTCGGAAATGGGTCAGGGTGTGCGCACCAGCCTGACCATGGTCGTGGCCGACGAACTGGAAGCGGATTGGGCACGGGTCAAAGTCAAGCAGGCACCGGGCGACGAAGTGCGTTTCGGTAACCAGGATACCGACGGTTCGCGCAGCATGCGCCACTGGTACGAGCCAATGCGCCGCTGCGGTGCCGCCGCGAGGACCATGCTGGAGCAGGCGGCTGCCGAGCAGTGGAAAGTGCCGGTCGGTGAATGTCATGCGCAACTGCATAAAGTGATCCACAAGCCTTCCGGTCGCGAACTGGACTATGGCGCCCTGGCCACCGCTGCGGGCGCCCTGGCCGTGCCGGCGCGTGACAGTCTGCGCCTCAAGCAACCTTCGGAATTCCGCTACATCGGCAAGGAAGGCACCAGGGCTATCGACGGTGACGACATCGTCAACGGTCGCGCGGTATATGGTGCCGACGTGCATGTCGACGGCATGCTGTTCGCCACCATCGCCCGACCCGCGGTGTACGGTGGCAAGGTCAAGACCTTCGATGCCAGCGCCGCGATGAAAGTCCCCGGTGTGCTCAAGGTCGTGCAGATCGAAAGCCGTCCACTGCCATCGGAGTTTCAGCCGCTGGGTGGTGTGGCGGTGGTGGCCAGCAATACCTGGGCAGCGATCAAGGGGCGTGAAGCGCTGAAAATCGAATGGGATGACGGCGCCAACGCCAGTTACGACTCGATCGCCTACCGCAAGGAGCTGGAGGCCGCTTCGCTCAAACCCGGCAAAGTGGTACGCAACACGGGCAACATCGATAAAGCCATGAGCGGCGCCAACAGCACGCTGGAAGCCTCTTACTACTTGCCGCATCTATCACAGTCGCCGATGGAGCCAATGGTCGCCATCGCCCGCTACAAGGACGGCGTATGCGAGGCCTGGGGGCCGAGCCAGGCGCCACAGGTCACCCGTGAGCGGATCAGCGAGCGTCTCGGCCTGCCGTTCGACAATGTTACCGTCAACGTCACCCTGCTGGGCGGCGGTTTCGGCCGCAAGTCCAAACCCGACTTCATCATCGAAGCGGCGATTCTTGCCAAGGAGTTCCCTGGCAAGGCCGTGCGTGTGCAATGGACCCGTGAAGACGACATCCACTGCTCCTATTTCCACACCGTGTCCGCCGAGTACCTCAAGGCCAGCCTGAACAAGGATGGCCTGCCTTCCGGCTGGTTGCACCGCACCGTGGCACCCAGCATCACCGCATTGTTCGCACCGGGCATGAATCACGAAGGGGCATTCGAGCTGGGCATGGGTTTCACCAACATGGCCTACGCGATCCCCAACGTGCGCCTGGAGAACCCCGAGGCGACGGTGCACACCCGGGTTGGTTGGTATCGCTCGGTGTCGAACATCCCCCATGGCTTTGCCATCCAGAGTTTCGTCGATGAACTGGCGCACAAGGCCGGGCAGGATCCGCTCAAGTACCAAATCAAATTGCTCGGCCCGGATCGTCAGATCGATCCGCGTACCTTGAGTGAAGAGTGGAACTACGGTGAATCGCCGGAACGTTACCCGATCGACACCGGGCGTTTGCGCACGGTGCTGGAAACTGCCGCCAAAGCCGCCGGTTGGGGGCGCGAGTTGCCGAGGGGGCGTGGCTTGGGCCTGGCGGTGCATTACAGTTTCGTCACCTACGTGGCGGCGGTGATCGAGGTCGAGGTCAAAGACGACGGCACGTTGATTGTGCACAAGGCTGACATTGCCGTGGATTGCGGGCCGCAGATCAATCCCGAGCGGATTCGCGCACAGTTCGAAGGCGCTTGCGTCATGGGCTTGGGCAACGCAGTGCTGGGTGAAATCAGCTTCAAGGATGGCAAGGTCCAGCAGGACAACTTCCATATGTACGAAGTGGCGCGCATGTCCCTGGCACCGAAGGAAGTCGCCGTGCATCTGGTCACGCCGCCAGGCAATGTCCCTTTGGGTGGCGTTGGCGAACCCGGCGTGCCGCCGATTGCGCCGGCGCTGTGTAACGCAATCTTTGCCGCCACCGGCAAACGCATTCGCAGCCTGCCGATTCGCTATCAGTTGCAGGACTGGCAAAAGGCCAAAGCCTGATGGACAGCGCCGATCTGAATGTCCTGCGCAGCGTACTGGAGTGGCGCCGAGCCGGTCAGCGGGTGGTTTTGTACAGCGTGGTCCAGACCTGGGGCACCGCGCCCCGGGCACCTGGGGCCATGCTGGCCTTGCGTGAAGACGGCGTGGTGATTGGTTCGGTGTCGGGTGGTTGTGTCGAGGATGACCTGATAGCCCGGTTGCATGATGGTCGGATTCCGGCCGAGGGGCCGCCCGTGCAATTGATCACCTACGGCGTGACCCGCGAAGAGGCAGCACGCTTTGGCTTGCCGTGCGGCGGCACCTTGCGATTGACCGAGGAGCGCGTCGGCGATCCTGCGTGGGTCGCTGAACTGCTGGCTCGCTGCGAAGCCCATGAAATCGTGGCGCGCTGCCTTGATGTTGCGACCGGAGAAGTGGTCTTACAGCCCGCCAGCAAAACGGATGTACTGGCGTTCGATGAGCAGACCTTGCGTGCCATTTACGGCCCCCGCTGGCGCTTGTTGTTGATCGGCGCGGGGCAATTGTCTCGTTACGTTGCCGAAATGGCGCGGCTGCTGGATTTCGAAGTGCTGATTTGTGATCCGCGTACCGAGTTCGTCTATGGCTGGGAAGAGCAGCATGGTCGTTTCGTCTCCGGCATGCCCGACGAGGCGGTGCTGAGTATCCAGACAGACGAACGCACGGCCATCGTTGCACTGACCCACGACCCGCGCCTGGATGATATGGCCCTGCTGACGGCCCTCGACTCCAGGGCGTTTTACGTCGGAGCGCTGGGATCACGGGTCAACAGCCAGAAGCGCCGGGAAAATCTGGCGCAACTGGGCTTGTCGCAACAGGCCATTGATCGGCTCCACGGCCCGATCGGTTTGCATATCGGCAGTCATAGCCCGGCGGAAATCGCCTTGTCGTTGATGGCTGAAATCGTGGCGATCAAAAATGGCGTGGAACTGAAACAGAAGAAGCCGTCACAGGAGCGCGTATGAGCGAGTCCATCGGCGTCATTGTGTTGGCAGCGGGGCAGGGCAGTCGGTTTCGTCAGGTCGCCGGTACCGACAAGGACAAGTTACTGGCCGATTGCAGCGGTCGCGATGGCGCGGCTCGCTCGGTGATCGAGCATGTGCTGGTGAATCTGCCGGCCAATGCGGGCAAGCGCGTCCTGGTGACTACCGCTGATCGACCCCAAGTGATTCGCATGGCTCAGGCCTACGGCTGCGAAATTGTGTTGATCGAGTCCGTCGGCATGGGTGACAGCATTGCTGCAGGAGTTTCTGCCTGTGCGCAACTCGATGGCTGGTTGATGGTTTTGGGGGATATGCCATTCATCCTGCCGTCCAGCATTGAAAAAGTTCTGGCAGGTATGCGCAGCGACAGCGTCAGCGTGCCGGTGCAGGACGGGGAGTATGGGCATCCGGTCGGGTTCGGACGGGATTTCGCGGCGGGATTGATGGCGTTGTCGGGGGATCGTGGCGCCAAACCGCTATTTGCCAAGGGGCGCGTTGTTGAGGTGGCAGTGGATGATCCCGGGGTGTTGTGGGATGTGGATGTGCCGGAGAAGTTGGTCTTCAAGTAATCGCTGATCCCTTGTGGGAGCGAGCTTGCTCGCGAGAGCGGTGGATCAGCCAGCATCAATTTCCGAATGTTAAGCCATCATCGTGAGCAAGCTGGCTCCCACAGGGAATCGGTACAGTTGTTTTGGATATAAAAAAGCCCCGCCTGGGTCACCAGGCGGGGCTTTTCATTAGCCGATGGAATCAGACGAGAGGTTTAGGCTCGTGTTCTTTTTCCAGAGCTTTTTCGTGTTGCTCTACCGCTTCCTGAACGGAGCGTGGTGCTTCGTGGATGGCGGATTGAGCAGGCTCTGCAGCGACTTCTGCAGTCGGGGCAGGCGCTGCCTCGGCCACTTCAGCAACAATCGGCGCTGGTTCGACTGCAACAACGGCTTCAGCCTGAGCCGCAGCGGCCGCCAATTCGGCTTCCTTCTGCAGGCGCTCTTCCTCACGCTTGCGACGACGCACTTCACGCGGGTCGTTTGGTGCGCGGCCGCTTGGCGTCAGGGCGCTGACAGGAGCGGCTGCAACCACGGGTGCAGGCGCTTCGGCAACGACTGGCGCTTCCACGACAGGAGCGGGCTCGGCAGCAGCGACGACCGGCTCGGAGGTCACGGCATCGGCAACAGGAGCTTCAACGGACGGCGCTTCAACGACTGGCGCTGGAGTTTCGGTGACGGCTGGCTCGGCAACCCAGTTGAACGCGGTTTGCTCTTCGCGAACTTCACGAACGGCTTCGGTCACGGTTTCAGTGACGGTTTCGGCAACCGGTTCTGCGATCACAACAGGTTCTGCGACAGCTTCAACCACTGGCTGAGCCGGTGCTACTTCGATTTCCGGCGATGCGGTCACTTCAACCGGAGTAGTCGCTTCAACGACTGGCGCTTCGACTGGTGCAGTTTCCAGGGTGGCGGCAGTGGCGCGTTCGGCTTGCTCGTTGGCCTGTGCTTCGGCCGGGGCGCTGATCACGGTGCTGGCAACGGCTGCGGTAACCGCCAGGCCGGCGGCCAGATCGGCGGTGCTTGGCGCTTCGTTGTTTTCGCCGGATTCGGATTCTTCCGAACCTTCGATCACATTGCCGTTGGCATCGCGTTGACGCTCGCGACGGTTGCTGCGACGACGCTGGCCACGGGAACGGCGGCGTGGGCGATCGCCTTCGGCGCCGTCCTGACCTTCTTCCTGCAGTTGCTCTTCGTTGGTGGTCAGCTCTTCTTCGGCGACGGCAGCGGCTTGCTCGGCACGTGGTTGACGTTCTTCACGCGGTGGGCGTGGAGCGCGCTCTTCGCGTGGCTGGCGGGCCGGGCGCTCTTCAGCGGTCGCAGCAGCAGCAACGGCCGGAGCAGCATCCAGAGGCTCACGCAGTTCACGAACGCGCTCTTCGCGTTCGCCACGTGGCTTACGGTCTTCACGCGGTGCGCGAGGTGCACGTTCTTCTCGTGGAGCGCGCGGCGCGCGTTCTTCACGTGCTACGGCTGGTGTCTCTTCACGGGCTTCGCGTGGTTGACGCTCTTCGCGTGGCTCACGTGGTGCGCGCTCTTCACGCGGTGCACGTTCTTCGCGCGGCTTGCGTTCTTCATCGCGGCGACCGTTACGGTTGCGGCTCTGCTGGCGACCGTTGCGACGTTGTTCTTCATTGCTGCGAGCCGGACGCTCGGTGGCAGCCGGTTTTTCGACCACGGCCGGGGCAGCAGGCTCTTCCTTGGAGGCGAACAGGCTGACCAGCGACTTCACCAGGCCCTTGAACAGGCTTGGCTCTGGAGCGGCGACAGGGGCGGCAACCGGAGCGGCGACGACTTCAGTCGGAACCGGAGCGTTGGCACGGGCTGGCGCAGTCTTGACCGCCGCTTCCTGGCGAACCAGGGTACGGGTGGCCGCAGCTGGCTGGACTTCTTCCACTTCGGCAGCGGCAGCAGCGATTTCGTAGCTGGACTGGTTGATCGCCGCTTCAGGGCTGTCATCACGCAGACGCTGTACTTCGAAGTGCGGCGTTTCGAGATGATCGTTCGGCAGAATCACGATGCGGGCACGGGTGCGCAGTTCGATCTTGGTGATCGAATTACGCTTTTCGTTGAGCAGGAACGCGGCGACCGGGATCGGCACCTGGGCGCGAACTTCGGCGGTGCGGTCTTTCAGTGCTTCTTCTTCGATCAGGCGCAGGATCGCCAGCGACAACGATTCAACATCACGGATGATGCCGGTGCCGTTGCAGCGCGGGCAGACGATGCCGCTGCTTTCGCCCAGGGAAGGACGCAGGCGCTGACGGGACATTTCCAGCAGGCCGAAGCGCGAGATGCGACCGACTTGCACGCGAGCGCGGTCGGCTTCCAGGCATTCGCGGACTTTCTCTTCCACGGCGCGCTGGTTCTTGGCAGGGGTCATGTCGATGAAGTCGATGACGATCAGGCCGCCAATGTCGCGCAGGCGCAACTGACGGGCGATTTCTTCCGCGGCTTCAAGGTTAGTCTGCAGGGCGGTTTCTTCGATGTCGCTGCCTTTGGTGGCACGCGCCGAGTTGATGTCGATGGACACCAGGGCTTCGGTCGGATCGATAACGATGGAGCCGCCGGAAGGCAGTTCGACGACGCGCTGGAACGCGGTTTCGATCTGGCTTTCGATCTGGAAGCGGTTGAACAGCGGAACGCTGTCTTCGTACAGCTTGATCTTGCTGGCGTACTGCGGCATCACCTGACGGATGAAGGTCAGGGCTTCGTCCTGGGCTTCGACGCTGTCGATCAGCACTTCGCCGATGTCCTGGCGCAGGTAGTCACGGATGGCGCGGATGATCACGTTGCTTTCCTGATAGATCAGGAATGGCGCGGAGCGATCCAGCGAGGCTTCTTTGATGGCGGTCCAGAGTTGCAGCAGGTAGTCGAGGTCCCACTGCATTTCTTCACTGCTGCGGCCCAGGCCGGCAGTGCGCACGATCAGGCCCATGTCGGCCGGGGCAACCAGGCCGTTCAGGGCTTCGCGCAGTTCGTTGCGCTCTTCACCTTCGATGCGACGGGAGATGCCACCGGCACGCGGGTTGTTCGGCATCAGTACCAGGTAACGACCGGCCAGGCTGATGAAAGTGGTCAGGGCGGCGCCCTTGTTGCCACGTTCTTCTTTTTCGACCTGAACGATGACTTCCTGGCCTTCGCTCAGGACGTCCTTGATGTTGACGCGGCCTTCAGGGGCTTTCTTGAAGTATTCGCGGGAGATTTCTTTGAGTGGCAGGAAGCCGTGGCGCTCGGAGCCGAAATCGACAAAGGCAGCCTCAAGGCTTGGTTCGATGCGAGTAATCCGGCCTTTATAGATGTTGGCCTTCTTCTGCTCGCGTGCACCGGATTCGATGTCCAGGTCGTAGAGGCGCTGGCCATCTACCAGTGCAACACGCAACTCTTCGGGTTGAGTTGCGTTAATCAGCATTCTTTTCATGTAGTACCGTCGGTTTCCGGGCTGCCGGAAACGGCGTTCGGCACACACGACTTCTCACGGTCGGTGTCAGGTGCGTCAGGAGTGGTTGGACACTCCAGTGTCTAGCGAACCCCGACCAATTGGGCCGGTGTCGCGACGTACGCGTCCTGCTTGCTGTGGCTACTTAAGCACTCAGTCAGGAGGAGGAATCAACCAGCGGCTGTGGACGAGATGAAGCGTCTTGATAAAGCCTATTGCTACACAGTCCAGCGGTTGTGCATCTCCACCCTACACGTATCCCTGATAATTCGGGTGCTGCCGCGCGCAGAATCCGCAGCGGGTTGGCATTTACCGTGAGCTCCGAAAGGGGAGGTCACGCATCATGGCTAATTTAGGCGTTGTTTCCGAAGCGTTCGCTCGGGGTCATTCGCAGCTGACTGCACTTTGTGAACTGGCCGTGAATATTGGCTCGCAAAACGAGTGAAAACTCTGCTTTGCGGTTTGATTCAGGCCTCATGTCACCTGCGCTTGTTACAACTGCAAACTCCACCGTTACGTAGCGAAAGCCCCGTAGGACGGCCTCGCGTCCTGGTGAATTGCGTTGGTCAGGGTCGGTTTTTGACCGTTGGTCCGCTGTCCAGGCCGCTTTTGGCGGCGTTCGCGACTATAGCAGCAATGATTAAGTGCTTCAATTCCATAAAAAATTGTTATCATCCGCGGCATGACGACTACAGCCCCCTCGACCCCAGGCGTACAACTGCTTGAGGTCTCGCCGGAATATGCCGGCCAACGTATTGATAATTTCCTTCTCGCTCGGCTCAAAGGCGTGCCCAAGACCTTGATTTATCGCATTTTGCGCAAGGGCGAAGTGCGGGTGAACAAGGGGCGGATCAAGCCCGAATACAAGCTGCAGGCGGGCGATATCGTGCGCGTGCCGCCGGTTCGCGTGCCTGAGCGCGACGAGCCGGTGCCGCTGGCTCAAGGTCTGCTGCAGCGACTCGAGGCGTCGATTGTCTACGAAGATAAGGCGTTGATCGTGATCAACAAACCTGCCGGGATCGCCGTTCATGGTGGCAGCGGTTTGAATTACGGCGTCATCGAAGCCTTTCGTCAGTTGCGCCCCGATGCCAAGGAGCTGGAGCTGGTCCACCGTCTTGACCGTGATACCTCCGGGCTGCTGATGATCGCCAAGAAGCGCAGCATGTTGCGTCACCTGCACACCGCATTGCGCGGTGATGGTGTCGATAAGCGCTACATGGCACTGGTTCGCGGCAACTGGGCGAGCTCGATCAAGCAAGTCCGTGCGGCACTCGGCAAGAGCAATCTGCGCTCCGGCGAGCGCATGGTCGAGGTCGACGAGGAGGAGGGCAAGGAGTCTGTGACCGTGTTCAAGGTCCTGCGTCGCTTTGGTGACTTTGCCACCCTGATCGAAGCCAAGCCGATCACCGGCCGCACGCACCAGATCCGCGTCCACACGTTGCACGCCGGGCACTGCATTGCCGGCGACACCAAGTACGGCGATGACGATTTCAGCAAGGAAATCCGTGATCTGGGCGGTAAGCGCCTGTTCCTGCACGCCTACATGCTGACCGTGCCGCTGCCCGATGGTGGTGAACTCAAGTTGCAGGCGCCGGTCGATGAGATGTGGGCCAAGACCGTGGAGCGATTGAGTGCGCCCATCTGATTACAAGCTGCTGATATTCGATTGGGACGGCACGCTCGCCGATTCCATTGGTCGGATTGTCGAAGCGATGCATGTGGCGTCGGAGCGAACCGGTTTTCCACTGCGCGATGATTTCGCCGTCAAGGGCATTATCGGGCTGGGTCTGCCGGAAGCGATCCGCACTTTGTATCCCGAAATCGGCGATACCGACCTGATAGCCTTCCGTCAGCATTATGCGGATCACTACATCGCATCGGAGGCGGTGCCTTCGCCGTTGTTTGAAGGTGTGGTCGAGTCGCTCGAGGCGTTTCGTGCCGAGGGTTATCATCTGGCTGTGGCGACCGGCAAGGCCCGGCGCGGGCTGGACCGGGTGCTGAAATCCCACGGCTGGGAAAATTATTTCGACATCACCCGTGCGGCTGACGAGACCGCCAGCAAGCCGCATCCACTGATGCTTGAGCAGATCCTGGCGCATTGCAATGTGGCTCCCGCGCAAGCGCTGATGGTCGGCGACTCGTCGTTCGATCTGCAGATGGCGCGTAATGCCGGAATGGATTCGGTGGCGGTCAGCTACGGTGCCCAGTCGATCGAGGCGCTGAAATTGTTCGAGCCGCGGCTGGCGGTCGATCGTTTTTCAGAATTGCATGCCTGGCTGAGTCAGCGGGCTTAATACGTTGTTGCTGGGGTAGATGGCATGACCGACGAATGGAAAGCGCCCGCCAAGTCGAGCGCGGAGAGCGGTGACGAGAAAAGCTGGAAGCTGCTGGAAAAGACGCTGCTGGCCAGTGTGCAGGAACAGCGTCGGTCCCGGCGCTGGGGGATTTTCTTCAAGTTGCTGACGTTTGTGTACCTGTTTGGCGCGCTGGCCTTGTTCACGCCGCTGATGGACATGGAAAAAGCCGCCACCCGCAGTGCCCATTACACGGCATTGATCGACGTGACCGGTATGATTGCCGACAAGGAGCCGGCCAGCGCCGACAATATTGTTGGCAGTCTGCGTGCGGCCTTCGAGGACGATAAGGTCAAGGGTGTCATCCTGCGTATCAATAGTCCGGGCGGCAGTCCGGTGCAATCGGGTTACGTTTATGACGAAATTCGTCGTCTGCGCGGCCTGCATCCGGATACCAAGGTCTACGCGGTGATTTCGGATCTGGGTGCTTCCGGGGCCTACTACATTGCCAGTGCGGCCGATCAGATCTACGCCGACAAGGCGAGCCTGGTGGGCTCCATCGGTGTGACGGCAGCCGGTTACGGTTTTGTTGGCACCATGGAGAAGCTGGGGGTCGAGCGTCGTACCTATACTTCTGGCGAGCACAAGTCGTTCCTTGATCCGTTCCAGCCGCAAAAGCCGGAAGAGACGGCGTTTTGGCAGGGCGTACTCGATACCACGCACAATCAGTTCATCAGCAGCGTCAAGCAGGGGCGTGGTGATCGCCTGAAGGACAAGGAGCATCCGGAGCTGTTCTCTGGTCTGGTGTGGTCCGGGGAGCAGGCGTTGCCACTGGGGCTGATCGATGGTCTGGGTAATGCCAGTTCGGTTGCTCGGGATGTGATCGGCGAAAAAGAGCTGGTGGACTTCACGATTCAGGAGTCGCCGTTCGACCGCTTCTCGAAAAAGCTCGGTGCCAGCGTGGCTGAGCATTTAGCGATGTGGATGGGTTTCAACGGTCCATCGCTGCGTTGATCTTTTGGGCGCTCAAAAAAACCGGTCTGTTTGGCCGGTTTTTTGTGGTTCAGGGGATTTGCACGCCTTCCGTCAACAGCATGTCGACAAGGCGGATCAGCGGTAAGCCGATCAGGCTGGTGGCGTCCGGGCCCTCGGTGCGTTGAAACAGGCTCACGCCCAAGCCTTCGGCCTTGAAGCTGCCAGCGCAGTCGTAGGGTTGTTCGGTACGCAGATAGCGCTCGATGCGGGCGCTGTCGAGTGCACGCATGTGTACGGTGAAAGGTACGCACTCGACCTGGCAGCGGCCGGTCTGGCTGTTGAGCAGTGCCAGGCCTGTCAGGAAGGTGACGCTGGTGCCGCTGGCGGCCAGCAGTTGTTCGCGGGCCTTTTCGAAGGTGTGGGGCTTGCCGATGATCCTGTCCCCGAGTACGGCAACCTGGTCGGAGCCAATGATCAAGTGAGCGCTGTGACTGCCGGTCAGTGCGCGGGCTTTTTCCTCGGCGAGGCGCTTGACCAGATCAACGGCGGTTTCGCCGGGGCGATGGCTTTCGTCGATATCCGGCGAGCTGCAGGTGAACGGCAGTTGCAGGCGAGCCAGCAATTCCCGGCGATAGACCGAGCTGGAAGCGAGTAATAAAGGCAGCATGGGCAACTCCAAAAGGCAGGCGAGAATTCTAGCGGGGCTCCCAAGTGACGGATAGGGCTGAATTTCCTTTGACATGGGCGGGGGCATCCCTATAATGCTGCGCCTATGTTGAATGACCCGATTCCACCTCACGTTGACCCGCGCAAATTGGCTGATCGTGGCACCACCCTTCAAGGTGAAATGCTGCTGGCCGATTTGGAGAGACTCTGCGACCCGCTTTCCGACAATGTCGGTACGGTGCAGGCTAAATTCGTTTTTGAACGAGATGAACGTAAATCTGTGGTCATCCACAGCTTTATCGACACTGAAGTCAAAATGGTTTGCCAGCGTTGTCTTGAGCTGGTCACCCTGCCGATCCATAGCGAATGCAGTTACGCTGTGGTGAAGGAGGGTGCGAATACCCAGTCGTTGCCGAAAGGTTATGACGTGCTGGAACTGGGCGAAGATCCTTTGGATCTGCAGTCACTGATCGAGGAGGAGCTTCTGCTCGCCTTGCCCATTGTGCCTGCTCATCATCCGGAAGAATGCCAGCAGCCGGCGGGAGCAGATGAGCCCGAACCGAGCGAGGACGAGGTAACGCGGTCCAACCCGTTCAGTGTATTGGCGCAGTTAAAGCGTGACCCAAACGTTTAGGAGTTAATCAATTATGGCTGTTCAGCAGAACAAAAAATCCCGCTCTGCCCGTGACATGCGCCGTTCGCACGACGCTCTCGAGGCTAGCACCCTGTCTGTAGAAAAAACCACTGGTGAAGTTCACCTGCGTCACCACGTATCGCCAGAAGGCGTATACCGTGGTCGTAAAGTGATCGACAAGGGCGCTGACGAGTAATCACTTGTCCGCTCAAGTCATCGCGATTGACGCAATGGGCGGGGACTTCGGTCCCCGCAGCATTGTCCAGGCCAGTCTTGCTTGCCTGTCTGCTACTCCCTCGCTACACCTGACCCTCGTCGGTCAAGCCTCCCTCCTTGAAGAATTGATCGCCGGCCATTCGGCTATGGATCGCGCTCGTCTGTCGATTACCCCTGCGTCCGAAGTCATCACCATGGACGAAAAACCGGCCCAGGCCCTGCGCGGCAAGCCCGACTCCTCGATGCGCGTGGCGCTTGAGTTGTTAAGGGATGGCAAAGTCCAGGCCTGTGTGAGTGCCGGCAATACCGGTGCGCTGATGGCGTTGTCACGGTTTGTGCTCAAGACCCTGCCCGGCATTGATCGGCCCGCCATGGTCGCGGCGATTCCGACGCAGAAAGGCTACTGTCAATTGCTCGACCTGGGTGCCAATGTCGATTGCAGTGCCGAGCACTTGCTGCAATTCGCAGTGATGGGGTCTGTCGCGGCGGAAACCCTCGGTATCGTTCGTCCGCGCGTGGCACTGCTGAATATCGGCACTGAAGACATCAAGGGCAACCAGCAGGTCAAGCTGGCGGCTACCTTGTTGCAGAATGCTCGTGGCATCAATTACATCGGTTTTATCGAGGGTGACGGTTTGTACCGTGGAGAGGCGGATGTCGTGGTGTGTGACGGCTTTGTCGGCAATATCCTGCTCAAATCCAGCGAAGGCCTGGCCACCATGATAGCCGCGCGTATCGAGGCATTGTTCAAGAAAAACCTGGCTTCGCGAATGGTCGGTGCATTGGCGCTGCCATTGATGAAGCGCCTGCAGGCGGATCTGGCTCCGGCGCGGCATAACGGTGCAAGCTTTCTGGGGTTGCAGGGGATTGTGGTGAAAAGTCACGGTTCTGCAGGGGTGCAGGGCTTTCAGAGCGCCATCCAGCGTGCTCTTATCGAGATTCAGGAAAACCTGCCGGAGCGGCTTCACGGTCGTCTGGAGGATTTGTTGCCTTAGGCGTTTTCGTCGGACAATGCTTAAATGTGACCGCTCAGTTCAATTGGCCATCCAACTGTCAGTTTCTTGCGTCCCCCAAGAGGGACGTCAATTCTCCGACGACAAGATCATTAGGGGCTTGTTTCATGTCTGCTTCCCTCGCATTCGTCTTTCCGGGACAGGGTTCACAGTCCCTCGGCATGCTGGCCGAGTTGGGCGCGCAACATCCGGTTGTCCTCGAAACATTCAAAGAAGCTTCCGATGCTCTGGGTTACGACCTGTGGGCACTGACCCAGCAAGGGCCGGAAGAACAACTCAATCAAACCGATAAAACCCAACCGGCCATTCTGACCGCCTCGATCGCCCTGTGGCGTCTGTGGCTGGCGGAAGGTGGTGCGCGTCCGGCCTATGTCGCCGGTCACAGCCTGGGTGAGTACAGCGCGCTGGTCGCGGCGGGCAGCCTCAGCCTGGGCGATGCAGTGAAGCTCGTCGAGCGTCGTGGCCAACTGATGCAGGAAGCCGTTCCGGCCGGGCAGGGCGGCATGGCCGCCATCCTGGGTCTGGACGATGCTGACGTGCTGGCGGCCTGTGCCGAAGCGGCGCAAGGCGAAGTGGTCAGCGCGGTCAACTTCAACTCGCCTGGCCAAGTGGTTATCGCTGGTGCCAAGGCTGCGGTCGAGCGCGCCATTGAAGGCTGCAAGGCACGTGGCGCCAAGCGCGCCATGCCTCTGCCGGTCAGCGTACCGTCCCATTGCGGGCTGATGCGCCCGGCGGCCGAGCGTTTCGCCGAGTCGATCGCTGCGATCGACTGGCAGACGCCGCAGATTCCGGTGGTGCAGAACGTCAGTGCCGATGTGCCTGCCGATTTGCAAACCCTCAAGCGTGATCTGCTTGAACAGCTCTACAAGCCTGTGCGCTGGGTCGAATCGGTCCAGGCACTGGCGGCCAAGGGGGCAACCCAATTGGTCGAATGCGGCCCGGGCAAAGTGCTGGCCGGTCTGAACAAACGCTGCGCCGAAGGCGTGTCGACTTCCAACCTCAATACCCCAGACGCTTTCGCTGCCGCTCGCGCAGCGCTGGCCTGAATCAGGAGAAGCTTGCATGAGTCTGCAAGGTAAAGTTGCACTGGTCACGGGTGCAAGCCGCGGTATCGGCCAGGCTATCGCCCTGGAACTGGGTCGTCAGGGCGCCATCGTTGTGGGCACCGCGACCTCCGCTTCCGGTGCCGAGCGCATTGCCGCCACCCTGAAGGAACACGGTATTCAGGGCACTGGCCTTGAGCTCAATGTCACCAGCGACGAGTCCGTGGCGGCCGTCCTGGCGAGCATTCAGGAGCAGTTCGGTGCGCCGGCGATCCTGGTCAACAATGCTGGTATCACCCGCGATAACCTGATGATGCGCATGAAAGACGACGAGTGGCATGACGTTGTCGATACCAACCTGAACAGTCTGTTCCGCCTGTCCAAGGGCGTTTTGCGCGGCATGACCAAAGCCCGTTGGGGACGAATTATCAGTATTGGCTCGGTTGTGGGTGCCATGGGCAACGCAGGCCAAGTAAACTACGCTGCCGCCAAGGCCGGTCTGGAAGGTTTCAGTCGTGCACTGGCGCGTGAAGTCGGTTCGCGTTCGATTACGGTAAACTCGGTGGCCCCAGGGTTCATCGACACCGATATGACCCGTGAACTGCCGGAAGCACAGCGTGAAGCCTTGCAGGCGCAGATTCCGCTGGGTCGTCTGGGGCAAGCACAAGAGATCGCGTCTGTGGTCGCTTTTCTTGCGTCCGACGGTGCGGCATACGTTACCGGGGCTACAATCCCGGTGAACGGCGGGATGTACATGAGTTAAATGTGACGGATTGCTTCAAAAAAATGTCATACGAGCTGTCTAAAATCCGTTATAAAGCTGCAATCTATTTATAGGCAGAGGGCCGCAGGGTTTGAGGAGTGAAGCTTTCAGTTGAAAAGCTGAAAAGTCTTTCTATACACTTACCCACTGGCCAGCTGCCTGAATTTGTCCATTAGGAGTGAAAACAAGGTATGAGCACCATCGAAGAGCGCGTCAAGAAAATCGTTGCCGAGCAACTGGGCGTTAAAGAAGAAGAAGTGGTCAACACCGCTTCCTTCGTTGAAGACCTGGGTGCTGACTCCCTTGACACCGTTGAGCTGGTGATGGCTCTGGAAGAGGAATTCGAGACCGAAATCCCTGACGAAGAAGCTGAGAAGATCACTACTGTACAAGCTGCAATCGACTACGTTACTAGCCACCAGGCGTAATAGTTTGTAATCGTTGCTTGCTGTCATGGAAAAACCGCACTGCTATCACGGCGTGCGGTTTTTTCTTTAGGCCTGATGCAAAGTCGTCATTTCAAAAAAGGAGAGTGCTGTGTCGCGTAGACGCGTCGTAGTCACCGGTATGGGTATGTTGTCGCCACTGGGCACGGATGTGCCAAGCAGCTGGCAGGGCATTCTGGCTGGCCGCAGTGGCATTGGTCTGATCGAACACACCGACCTTTCTGCCTATTCCACCCGTTTTGGCGGCTCGGTAAAGGGTTTCAATGTCGAGGAATACCTGTCGGTCAAGGAAGCCCGCAAACTCGACTTGTTCATTCAGTACGGCCTGGCCGCAGGTTTTCAGGCGGTACGCAATGCCGGTCTGGAAGTCACCGACGCCAACCGTGAACGCATTGGCGTCGCCATGGGCTCGGGCATTGGCGGACTGACCAATATCGAAGAAACCAGCCGTACGCTGCATGATTCCGGCCCACGACGGATTTCTCCGTTTTTCGTGCCCGGCTCGATCATCAATATGATTTCCGGTTTCCTGTCGATCCACTTGGGCGCACAGGGACCCAACTACGCCATTGCCACCGCCTGTACCACGGGTACGCACTGCATCGGTATGGCTGCGCGCAACATCATGTACGACGAAGCTGACGTGATGATCGCCGGCGGCTCCGAAATGGCGGCCTGTGGCCTGGGCATGGGTGGCTTTGGTGCCTCTCGCGCATTGTCGACCCGCAATGACGAGCCGACCCGCGCCAGTCGCCCATGGGACAAGGGCCGTGATGGCTTCGTGCTGTCCGATGGTGCCGGTGCGCTGGTTCTGGAAGAACTCGAACACGCCAAGGCCCGCGGCGCGACCATCTATGCCGAACTGATCGGTTTCGGCACCAGTGGCGATGCCTTTCACATGACCTCGCCTCCAGCGGATGGTGCCGGTGCTGCGCGCTGCATCACCAATGCCTTGCGCGATGCCAGGATCAATGGCGATCAGGTGCAATACGTCAACGCCCACGGTACTTCGACACCTGCCGGCGACCTTGCGGAAGTCAATGCGATCAAGTCGGTGTTCGGAGAGCACGCCTACAAGCTGGCGGTCAGTTCGACCAAGTCCATGACCGGTCACCTGCTGGGTGCGGCGGGCGCGGTCGAGGCGATCTTCAGCGTACTGGCAATCAACAGTCAGGTAGCCCCGCCGACCATCAACCTCGATGAAGCGGACGAAGGCTGCGATCTCGATTTTGTGCCGCACACCGCGCGCAACATGGATATCGATGTGGTCCTGTCCAACTCTTTCGGGTTTGGCGGTACCAACGGCTCGCTGGTATTCCGCCGGTTCGCAGGCTGATGGACAGCTGGGTCGACGGTCAGCCGGCTGACGCTTTGTCGCTGAAGGATCGCGGCCTGGCTTACGGTGATGGTCTATTCGAGACCATTGCCGTGCAGGGTGGTCTCCCGGTGTTGCTGGATCGCCATTTGCAGCGCCTGGTCAAGGGGTGCCAGCGCTTGGCAATCAACCTTGATCATGACGTAATGCTTTCGGAGCTGTTGGCCTACGCCCGGGAGCTGGACGAGGGGGTGCTCAAGCTGATCGTAACGCGTGGCGACAGCCTGCGTGGCTACGCTTTCGATCCTTCTGCACAGGCCCGACGTATCCTGTCCGGTAATCCTCCCGCGGTTTATCCGGCTGCCCATGCCGAGCAGGGCGTTCGCCTGTTTCCCTGCACGACGCGACTGTCCATTCAGCCACTGCTTGCCGGTCTCAAGCACTTGAACCGCCTCGAACAGGTGATTGCCCGCGCGGAATGGCGAGACACCGAACATGCCGAAGGCCTGATGCTTGATCAGGCGGGACGCGTGATCGAAGGTGTGTTCAGCAACCTGTTCCTTGTGCGCGATGGCGTGTTGATCACGGCTGATCTGAAACGCTGTGGCGTGGAAGGGGTGATGCGTGCCGAGTTATTGTTTCAAGCCAAGTCGTTGGGCATTCCCACGCAAATCACCGATATAACCCTCGAACAGCTGCAATGGGCTGACGAAGTCTTTGTCTGCAACAGCGTGTATGGTATTTGGCCGGTGCATGCCTATGCCGCACTGAGCTGGCCGGTTGGGCCGCTCACCCGTAAACTCCAAACCATTGCCCGCGCGCTACTGGATGCTTGATACGTGAGACGTAAATTCTTGCTGCTGCTGGAAACCGGACTGGTTCTGGCGGGGCTGATGTTGGGCGCTTCCGCCTGGAAGATTCATTCGGCGCTGGTACAGCCGCTGAACATCGCTCAGGAAGAACTGCTGGAGGTGCCAAAAGGCACCACCCCGACCCGCACCTTCTATCGACTCGAAGCCGATGGCGTCATCAAGGACGCGTTCTGGCTTCGCCTGTATTGGCGTTTCAATCTATCGAAACAACCCTTGCATAGTGGCGAGTACCGCATGTTGCCCGGTATGACCGTCGAGGGTCTGATCGACCTGTGGAAGCGGGGCGAGATGGTGCAGTACAGCGTAACCCTGGTCGAAGGCTGGAATTTCCGCCAGGTCCGCGCCGCCTTGGCCAAGGAAGAAAAGCTCGATCACACTCTGGAGGGGCTGAGCGATACCCAGGTCATGGAAAAGCTCGGTCATGGCGGGATTTTCCCGGAAGGACGATTCTTCCCTGATACCTATCGCTTCGTGCGCGGCATGACTGACGTTGAGCTATTGAAAATAGCCTACGACCGTCTCAATGAGGTGTTGGCCAAGGAATGGGAGCAGCGTGCCCCTGATGCGCCCTACACCGAACCCTATCAGGCCCTGATCATGGCCTCGCTGGTGGAAAAGGAAACCGGTGTGCCCCAGGAACGCGGGCAGATCGCGGGCGTGTTTGTGCGGCGGATGGCGATGGGCATGTTGCTGCAGACCGACCCGACGGTGATCTACGGCCTTGGTGATCGTTACAGCGGCAAATTGACCCGTGCCCATCTCAAGGAGCCGACACCGTACAACACCTATGTGATTGCCGGCTTGCCGCCAACCCCGATTGCCATGGTCGGTCGTGAAGCGATCCATGCGGCGTTGAATCCGGTAGCCGGCAACAGCCTGTACTTTGTCGCTCGCGGCGACGGCAGCCACGTGTTCTCCGACGATCTGGATGCACACAACAGCGCCGTGCGGGAGTTCCAGCTTAAGCGTCGTGCCGATTACCGCTCCAGTCCGGCGCCCGCCACCGCCCCTGACACGCAGGATGCCCCGGCTCCGGAAGCCCAGGCACCGATTCCGGCGGCTTCACCTGATCCGGCCCCGCAAGCCCTGCCGCAAGTGCCGGCGCAAGAGCCCGCACCTGCGCCCGTACCGGATGCAGCCGCCCCGCAAAGCCCGCAATGACTCTGACTAAGGACTGCCTGTGACTGGCTTGTTTATTACGCTGGAAGGCCCGGAAGGCGCCGGCAAGAGCACCAATCGCGAATACCTTGCCGAGCGCCTGCGCGCCGCGGGTATCGAGGTCGTGTTGACCCGCGAACCGGGCGGTACGCCACTGGCCGAACGAATTCGCGAGGTGTTGCTGGCTCCGGTTGATGAAGAGATGAATCCGGATACCGAATTGCTGCTGGTCTTCGCAGCGCGCGCCCAGCATCTGGCCCAGGTGATCCGCCCGGCGCTGGCGCGGGGAGCCGTGGTGCTGTGTGATCGTTTTACCGATTCGACCTACGCCTATCAGGGTGGCGGCCGCGGCTTGTCCCTGGAGCGTATCGCGACGCTGGAAACTTTCGTGCAAGGTGATCTGCGTCCCGATCTGACGCTGATTTTCGATTTGCCGGTTGAAGTAGGTCTGGCCCGTGCCAGTGCACGGGGTCGCCTCGACCGTTTCGAACTCGAGGGCCGAACCTTTTTCGATGCCGTGCGCAGCGCTTTCCTCAAGCGCGCCGCAGCGGAGCCGGGACGCTATGTGCTGGTCGACGCCGCGCAACCGCTGGCGCAGGTTCAGCAGTCCCTCGATACCTTGCTGCCGCGTCTGCTGGAGCTGACCCGTGGCTGAAGCCTATCCGTGGCAGGACAGCCTCTGGCAACAGTTGGCCGGTCGTACGCACCACGCCCACGCCTATCTGCTGCATGGCCCTGTCGGGATCGGCAAGCGAGCGCTGGCCGAGCGCCTGATGGCCAGTCTGTTGTGTCAGCGTCCTACCGCCCAGGGCGCTTGCGGTGAATGCAAATCCTGCCTGTTGCTCAAGGCCGGCAGTCACCCGGACAACTACATTCTCGAGCCGGAAGAAGCCGATAAGGCCATCAAGGTCGATCAGGTGCGTGACCTGGTCAGCTTCGTGGTCCAGACCGCGCAGTTGGGCGGGCGCAAAGTGGTGCTGATCGAACCCGTCGAGTCGATGAACATCAACGCCGCCAACGCCTTGCTCAAAAGCCTTGAAGAGCCGTCCGGCGACACGGTATTGCTGCTGGTCAGCCACCAGCCGAGCCGTTTGCTGCCGACCATCAAGAGTCGCTGCGTGCAGCAGGCTTGCCCGTTGCCGAGCGAAACCATGAGTCTGGCCTGGCTGGCGAAAGCGTTGCCCGATTGCTCGGAAGAAGAACGTATTGAACTGCTGACCCTGGCGGCCGGTTCGCCGTTGGCCGCGGTCAACCTGCAGGCTCAGGGTGTGCGCGAACAGCGTGCGCAAGTGGTCGATGGCGTGAAGAAGCTGCTCAAGCAACAGCAATCGCCGACCCAACTGGCCGAAGGTTGGAATGCAATCCCGTTGCTGCTGTTGTTCGACTGGTTCTGCGACTGGTCGAGCCTGATCCTGCGCTATCAGTTGACCCAGGATGAAGAGGGGTTGGGGCTGATGGACATGCGCAAGGTGATTCAATACCTGGCGCAGAAGGCCGCGCAGGACAAAGTCCTGAATATCCAGGACTGGATTCTTGCCCAACGCCAGAAAGTACTCGGCAAAGCCAACCTTAACCGGGTGCTGCTGCTGGAGGCCCTGCTGGTGCAATGGGCGTCGCTGCCTGCCCAGAGGTAATCCGGGCGCGACCTGTCAGCAGTGAAACGTTTCCGGGCCACCGGGGTTGGCGTACAGTTCAACGAAGTGACAACACAGCCCGCGTTCGATTCGAAAACCATCTGGCCGGAGTGCTTGAGTCCGACCATCCCACTCATACGATGTAAGTTGCAGCCCTTTTATGCTCGTAGATTCCCATTGCCACCTCGATCGCCTTGACCTCACCGCCCACGACGGATCTCTGGACGCTGCTCTCGATGCTGCCCGTCAACGCGGGGTGGGGCACTTTCTGTGTATCGGTGTCAGTGCCGACAATGCCGCCGATGTCAAAGCCCTGGCCGAGCGTTATGACGACGTCGATTGCTCGGTTGGCGTGCATCCGCTGGACGTGCAGCCGGGCGCCGCCCCTGCGCTGGACTGGCTGTTGCAGGAACTCAATCACCCGCGCGTGGTGGCGATTGGTGAAACCGGCCTGGACTATCACTACGAGCCCGAAGCGGCAGCGTTGCAGCAGGCGTCTTTCCGCCTGCACCTGCAAGCGGCGCAGCAAACTGGCAAGCCGGTGATCATCCACACCCGTGGCGCTCGCGCAGATACCCTGCAGATGCTGCGTGAGGCGGACCTGCCCCAGGCGGGCGTGCTGCATTGCTTTACCGAAGACTGGGACATGGCCAAGGCTGCCCTGGACATGGGCTATTACATCTCCCTGTCCGGTATTGTCACTTTCCGCAATGCCGACGCGTTACGAGACGTGGCCAGCAAAGTCCCGGCCGATCGATTGCTGGTGGAAACCGACTCGCCATACCTGGCGCCGATTCCTCATCGTGGCAAACCCAACTTGCCGCAGTATGTACTAGAAGTGGCAGAGTTCCTGGCCATGTTGCGTGGTGAACCTTACGAACGATTTGCCGGGCAAACCACCGAGAACTTCAAGCGACTGTTCCCGCTGGCGCATGTGAAAGGTTAAATCGCAGGCAAAAAAAACCCGGGTTCTGGGGGGTGAATCCGGGTTAAGACCATTAGGAGTAAAACAATGGCACGCGGTCCGTTGGTACCAATATCGGCGTGACACTTGGGGGAGATGCCCCGCCGACAGTTCAAGTATTGATCACTATTGCGCCGAGTCCAGTTTACCGAACACAGTTTTTAAACAATTTTGGAATACGCCCGCTTCGGAAGCGTTCTCATCAGCCGCGGACCCTGTCCGAATTCATCAAGAAACACAGACATGGTCGGATGATCCGTGCATTTTTGCGTAATTTAGGCATAATACGCGGCTTCGAATTTTGACCCCTACAGACCTTTTCTTATGCATAAAGAACCTCGTAAGGTCCGTGAGTTTCGTCGCCGCGAGCAAGAAATTCTCGATACCGCGCTCAAGCTGTTCCTCGAACAAGGTGAAGACAGTGTCACCGTCGAGATGATTGCTGATGCCGTCGGTATCGGCAAAGGCACGATCTATAAGCATTTCAAATCCAAGGCCGAGATCTATCTGCGCCTGATGCTCGACTATGAGCGCGATCTGAACGAACTGCTGCATTCGGCCGACGTCGACAAGGACAAGGAAGCCCTGTCGCGCGCCTATTTCGAATTCCGCATGCGTGACCCGCAGCGTTATCGGCTGTTCGATCGCCTGGAAGAAAAGGTGGTCAAGGGCAACCAGGTGCCGGAGATGATCGAGGAACTGCACAAGATCCGCGCCTCGAACTTCGAACGCCTGACCTTGTTGATCAAGGGCCGGATCAGCGAAGGCAAGCTGGAAGATGTGCCACCTTACTTCCATTACTGCGCGTCCTGGGCGCTGGTGCACGGTGCCGTGGCGCTGTATCACTCGCCGTTCTGGAGCAATGTGCTGGAAGATCAGGAAGGCTTCTTCCAGTTCCTGATGGACATCGGCGTTCGCATGGGCAACAAACGCAAGCGCGACTCCGACACCCCGAGCAGCTGAGCCATTCAGTTGCCTTATGACGCCATGAATTCGCTACATGGCGCAGTACCGCAGGAATATACTCAGGCATAGGGCTTGCTAAAACTTGATTTTTGAGTCAAGTTTTAGCGGTTCGATTTTCTTTCGCCGGAGTGATCCATGATCGTTGACCGTCAAGGCAGGCGTTTTCGTAATTTGCGAATCAGTCTGACCTCAGCCTGCAATTACGCTTGTACCTACTGCGTGCCTAACGGCAAGCGGCTGGTGGCTGCGCAGGATGAATTGTCGGCCGAGGCCATGGCGCGCGGCGTGGCCTATCTGATTGAAGCGGCAGGCATCGAGCGCTTGCGCATCACCGGCGGCGAGCCGCTGGTCAGCCCGAAACTCGAAGCCTTCATGACCGCCGTCGGCCAGATGGGCCTGGAAGACATCAGCCTGACCACCAATGGTCAACTGCTGGCGAAAAAGCTGCCGTTGCTGGTCAATGCCGGCATTCGCCGCATCAACGTTTCCCTCGATACCCTGGACGCCAGCGCCTTTCGCGGCATTGCCCGTGGCGGCGATCTGGCGACCGTGCTCGACGGCATGGACCAAGCCAGCGCCGCTGGCATGAAGATCAAGGTCAACATGGTGCCGTTGCGTGGCCAGAACCTCGATCAGGTAATGCCTCTGCTGGAGTACTGCCTGGAGCGCGGCTATGAATTGCGCTTCATCGAATTGATGCGAATGGGTCACCTGGCCAGCGACTCCAACGCTTTCCTGCAGCAATTTGTCAGTCTTCAACAGTTGTTGGACCTGATCGGCGAACGCTACGAGTATCTCCAGGCCGATGCCCCGGTCGACGCGACTGCGGTGCGCTACGAAATCCCGGGCATGGGCCACTTCGGTGTAATCGCCAACGAAAGCGTTCCGTTCTGCCGCACCTGTTCCAGGCTGCGTCTGTCCTCCACCGGCTGGTTGCATGGCTGTTTGTCATCGAGTAATCGTCACTTCGTCGGCGATCTGTTGGACAAACCGCGTCATCAAGCGCTGCCGGCGCTCCAGCGGCTCTTGGTGAAAGCCTTGGGCGACAAGCAGGAAGTAGCGTTTTCCGGTGGTGCCACGGTCATGAAGATTATTGGCGGCTGAACCGGCCTCATCGCGGGCAAGCCACGCTCCCACAAGGATCTGCGTAAAACCTTGTGGTTAGCGTGGCTTGCCCGCGATTGCGTTGGATCAGGTGACGATGTCCGTGAGGTGGCGCAAAAGCTGCATCCCACGGCCATTCGCCGGTTTTCCGACACCGGCCTCTGGAGGATAGGATGCGTAGCCTGGTTTTGCTGCTGGCCGTTTTGGCGCTTGGCGGCTGCATGAATGTCAGCGATATGGCCGAAGGGACTCGCTACCATATGAGCGACGCCGGTTTACTGGACCATAGCGACAGCCGCCGTGTAAATAACCTGCGCATTCAACCGGACTCTTTCGTCTACATTGCCCAAGGCGCGTTCGCCCCGCCGGGCAGTGCCGTTTACCCGCGACCCAACGTGATCGCTGAAGTCGCCTTCGATGGCTTTGTCGAATATTTCCCGATGGTCCGCCGCGCTCGTGCGCCGGAAGGGCTTGACCAGGCGATGAGCGAAGCCCGTGCCGTCGGCGCCCATTACCTGCTCTACACCCGTTTCGCCAAGTCGGATGACCGCATTGGCAACTCGGACGAATGGCTGGATCAAGAAGCAGTCGATCGCCTGGGCATCGACAGCGGTGTCATTCAGATCATGTTGATCGAGACCAGCACCCAGTATTTGATTGATACTGCACGTATCAAGAGTCGTGGCGGTTTACTGACGTTCCACGACAAAAAGCCAGAAGACCTGATGGGCCCGCCGCTGGAGCAATATGCTCGTAGCCTGCTGGGGCTCAGCGACCAGTAATCGAAAGGAGATCGCCATGAGTGGCCCGCAAAAAGCCAACGACCTGCTGGGGCAAATCCCCAAAACCAAAGGCTTGCCGCCGGTCCATCTGTGGAACCCCGACTTCTGCGGCGACATCGATATGCGCATCGCCCGCGACGGCACCTGGTACTACCTGGGCACGCCGATAGGGCGCAAGCCGATGGTCAAACTTTTCTCGACCATCCTTCGCCGCGATGGCGATGACTATTTCCTCATTACTCCGGTCGAGAAGGTCGGCATCAAGGTCGATGATGCGCCCTTCGTGGCCATTGCCGTGGATGTGGAAGGCGAGGGCGAGGCGCAGGTCTTGCGCTTCACCACCAACGTTGACGAAACCGCTGATGCCGGCGCAGAGCATCCGATCCGCGTGTTGATCGACCCGCTCACCCAGGAGCCGGCGCCTTACGTCCATGTGCGCACCAATCTCGAAGCCCTGATCCATCGCAATGTGTTCTATCAATTGGTGGAGCTGGCGGTGAGTCGCGAAATCGACGGGCAGCGTTGGTTGGGTGTATGGAGTGGCGGTGAGTTCTTCCCGATAGGTCTGGAGCCATAACTCATCACTTTGTAGGAGCAGGCTTGCTCGCGAAGGCGGCAGGCCTCGAGCTTTTCGCGAGCAAGCTCGCACCTGCGTTGAATTCCTGCCTGTAACCAAAAAATCAAATTGACACCCAATCGTATGATGATTAGCGTGATCTTCCATCGCAATCAGCTTTGAGGTGTCCATGTCCAGCAGTTTCCATGCATCAACGGTCGATTGGCTGGGCTGCTGGATCGCCACCGGGCAGGTCAAGCCGGGGGAGTCTCTCAAGGTCGAGGCGGATCTGGGTGAGCAGCTCGGCGTCAGTCGCACCGTCATCCGTGAAGCCATCAAGACCCTGGTCGCCAAAGGCATGCTCGAAGTCGGGCCCAAGGTCGGCACGCGGGTGTTGCCGGTGCGGCGCTGGAACCTGTTCGACCCACAAGTCGTCGGCTGGCTGTCGCGCAGCGGTTTGCCGGAAAACTTCGTTGATGACTTGCTCGATCTGCGCCGCACCATCGAACCGATGGCCGTGCGTTGGGCCTGTGAGCGGGCGAGTGTCGAGCAGATAGAAGCGATTTTATTGGCCTGCAATGCGCTCGAACGCGCCGTGGACAGCGGCGTCGATTACAACCGCGCCGACCAGCTTTTCCACGAATCCATCCTCGCCGCCAGTCACAATCAATTCATCGAACAAATGGTCCCGGCCCTCGGCGCGTTGTTGGCAGTGTGTTTCGAGGTGTCCGCCGCCGACCCCGACGAATTGCGTCGCACCTTGCCGATTCATAAAGACATGGCCGACGCCATCGCGGCTCGGGATGCCGCGCGGGGTGTCTGGGCCTGCATGACCCTGATCGACAACGCTGACCTGGCGATCAAGCGCTATTACCCGCAGGTCATGGCCGACAGAAAAGCCAGTTGAGAACGAAGCACCTGTAGGAGCCGGCTTGCCGGCGATGGTGCTCTTAAAGTCGCGATCGCTGGCAAGCCGGCTCCTACCTAAAAACAAGAACAACAGCAGGAGGTTGCATGACGTGGACTGCGGTTACCGAACACCGGGCGCAACTCGGCGAAGGCCCGTTCTGGGATGCGCCGACCCAGGCACTGTACTGGGTGGACATCGCTGGCAAGCAAGCGCTGCGTCTGATAGGCGCCAACGTGCAGATCTGGCAGATGCCGGAACATGTGTCGGCTTTCATCCCCTGCGAAAGCGGCGATGCGTTGGTGACCCTGAGCAGTGGCGTCTATCGACTCGATCTGGATTCACCAGGCCTGGAGCCGCGCCTGACATTGCTCTGTGTCGCCGATCCGCAACCGGGAAATCGTGCCAACGAAGCGCGCTGTGATGCCCTGGGGCGGCTCTGGCTCGGCACCATGCAAAACAACATCGGCGAGCAAGGTGAAGACCTGCCCGTCACGCGGCGTACCGGCGGGCTTTTTCGCATTGATCGCGATGCCCGGGTAACGCCACTGCTTCGCGGCCTGGGCATTCCCAATACGTTGTTGTGGAGCGAGGACATTACCACCCTGTATTTCGGCGATAGCCTCGACGGCACGCTGTATCAGCATGTCATTCGCACCGATGGCAACCTCGAACCGGCGCAGATCTGGTTCGAAGGACATGGGCGAGGCGGTCCGGACGGATCGGCGATGGATGCCGAAGGTTTTATCTGGAACGCCCGATGGGATGGCAGTTGCCTGCTCAGGCTTGCCCCGGACGGCACAGTCGATCGGGTCATCGACCTGCCGGTCAGTCGTCCCACCAGTTGCGTGTTCGGCGATGCCGACCTGAAAACCCTGTACATCACCAGTGCAGCCAGCCCGCTCGGGCATTCGCTGGACGGGGCGGTGTTGTCGATGCGTGTCGACGTGCCCGGAAAGAGCTGCACTCGATTCGCTGGTTAAATCCCAAAATATGGGATGCAAATATATATATTGAGATTTGTTGCGGGCCGGGTTTATAGTCGGCCTCACCAGTGACATGCACTCACACTTAAAAAAACAAAACAGGTGAAGTGATGCAGCGATTTTCCACCGCACTCCCTTGCGGAGTCAGTGCTTCAGATCCGATCCATGCTGAAGCGTTTTTGCGCTCGCCTGTTTTTCCTCAACGTCTTTTGACCGGACATCCACGGATGCCCGGTTTTTGTCGTGCTTTCGAACAGGAGTCTTGATCCATGGCTGAACCTCTTTCCTTGCCACCGGTACCCGAGCCGCCGAAGGGTGAGCGCCTGAAAAACAAAGTCGTGCTGCTCACCGGTGCCGCCCAAGGCATTGGCGAGGCCATCGTCGCGACCTTCGCGTCCCAGCAAGCCAGGCTGATCATCAGCGATATCCAGGCCGAGAAAGTCGAAAAAGTCGCGGCGCACTGGCGGGAACAAGGCGCCGATGTGGTGGCGATCAAGGCCGACGTATCGCGCCAACAGGATCTGCACGCCATGGCCAAATTGGCGGTCGAACGTCATGGCCGAATCGACGTGTTGGTCAACTGCGCCGGGGTCAACGTGTTCCGCGACCCTCTGGAAATGACCGAAGAAGACTGGCATCGCTGCTTCGCCATCGACCTCGACGGCGCCTGGTATGGCTGCAAGGCGGTGTTGCCGCAGATGATCGAGCAGGGCATCGGCAGCATCATCAACATTGCCTCGACCCATTCCACCCACATCATTCCAGGCTGTTTTCCGTACCCGGTGGCCAAGCACGGTTTGCTCGGCCTGACCCGCGCCCTGGGCATCGAATATGCGCCCAAGGGCATTCGCGTCAACGCCATTGCACCCGGTTACATCGAAACCCAATTGAACGTCGACTACTGGAACGGCTTTGCCGATCCTCACGCCGAGCGTCAGCGCGCCTTTGACCTGCACCCGCCAAAACGGATCGGCCAGCCGATCGAAGTGGCCATGACGGCGGTTTTCCTGGCGAGCGATGAAGCGCCGTTCATCAACGCGTCGTGCATCACCATCGATGGTGGGCGCTCGGTGATGTACCACGACTGAGCCTACGGGATTTCAGACGCATGACTACGCCTGAAATTCAATCATCATACGATATGACTATTGGCAGCACGGGTTCAACGCCCATTGGTTTACAAGAACGCTTTCAAAGAACGCTCAAAAAAAAATAACAAGGAGTCAGCTTATGAATCGTCGTCGTGCAATCCGTTCCCTGTGCTGTGCCGCTTTGGCGGTCACCGCGGTCAGCCTGAGCAGCACGCTGCTGGCGGCCGAGGAAGTGAAAATCGGTTTCCTGGTCAAACAAGCCGAAGAGCCCTGGTTCCAGACCGAATGGGCCTTCGCTGAAAAGGCCGGCAAGGAGAAGGGCTTTACCTTGATCAAGATCGCCGTGCCGGACGGCGAGAAAACCCTGTCGGCCATCGACAGCCTCGCGGCCAACGGCGCCAAGGGCTTTGTGATTTGCCCGCCGGATGTGTCCCTCGGCCCGGCGATCATGGCCAAAGCCAAGCTCAATGGTTTGAAAGTGATCGCTGTGGATGACCGTTTCGTCGACGCCGGCGGCAAGTTCATGGAAGACGTTCCCTACCTCGGCATGGCGGCGTTCGAAGTCGGCCAGAAACAGGGCCATGCCATGGCCACCGAAGCGAAAAAACGCGGTTGGGAGTGGAAAGACACCTACGCCGTGATCAACACCTACAACGAACTCGACACCGGCAAAAAGCGCACCGACGGTTCGGTCAAGGCGCTGGAAGATGCCGGCATGCCGAAGGACCACATTCTGTTCGCGGCCCTGAAAACCCTCGACGTACCGGGCAGCATGGACGCCACCAACTCGGCGCTGGTGAAACTGCCGGGCGCGGCGAAAAACCTGATCATCGGCGGCATGAACGACAACACCGTGCTGGGCGGGGTGCGCGCCACCGAAAGCGCCGGCTTCGCCGCGAAGAATGTGATCGGCATCGGCATCAACGGTACCGATGCGATCGGTGAGTTGAAGAAACCCGACAGTGGTTTCTATGGCTCGATGCTGCCAAGCCCGCACATCGAGGGCTACAACACTGCCGCGATGATGTACGAGTGGGTCACCACCGGCACGGAACCGGCGAAGTACACCGCCATGGACGATGTGACGCTGATCACCCGCGACAACTTCAAGCAGGAGCTGGAAAAGATCGGCCTGTGGAACTGAGGGCCGGTTGATTTCATCGGCAGCCCTGATGATGGGGTTGCCTGATCCGTGTGACGAGGTGGTTATGGCGCAAACACAAGTACAACAACGCACTGGCGGTGCTTTCAGGGGCAGTGGCAGCTTGCGCTTCAACGGGATCGGTAAAACCTTTCCCGGGGTGAAGGCGCTCGATGGCATCAGCTTCGTTGCCCATCCGGGGCAGGTTCATGCCTTGATGGGGGAAAACGGTGCCGGTAAATCGACCCTGCTGAAAATCCTCGGTGGCGCGTATATACCGAGCAGTGGCGACCTGCAGATCGGCGAGCAGACGATGGTCTTCAGGTCCACCGCCGACAGCATCGGCAACGGCGTCGCGGTGATCCACCAGGAGCTGCACCTGGTGCCGGAAATGACCGTGGCGGAAAACCTGTTTCTCGGGCATCTGCCGGCGAGCTTCGGCCTGATCAACGGTCGCACCCTTCGCCACCAGGCATTGGCCTGTCTCAAGGGCCTGGCTGATGAAATCGACCCGCAGGAGAAAGTCGGGCGCTTGTCCCTCGGCCAGCGGCAACTGGTGGAAATCGCCAAGGCCCTGTCCCGTGGTGCGCATGTGATTGCGTTTGACGAGCCCACCAGCAGCCTTTCGGCGCGGGAGATCGATCGTTTGATGGCGATCATCGCTCGCCTGCGCGATGAGGGCAAAGTGGTGCTCTACGTCTCCCATCGAATGGAAGAAGTGTTCCGCATCTGCAACGCGGTGACGGTGTTCAAGGACGGTCGCTACGTGCGCACCTTCGAGGACATGAGCCAGTTGACCCACGATCAATTGGTCACCTGCATGGTCGGCCGCGACATCCAGGACATCTACGATTACCGCCCTCGTCAGCGCGGTGCGGTGGCGCTTAAAGTCGACGGGCTGCTCGGGCCAGGCTTGCGCGAGCCGGTGAGTTTCGAAGCCCATAAAGGCGAGATTCTCGGGCTGTTCGGTTTGGTGGGGGCCGGTCGTACCGAGCTGTTTCGCATGCTCAGCGGTTTGCAGCGCAACACCGCCGGACGCCTTGAATTGCGCGGCCACGAGCTGAAATTGCGTTCACCCCGTGACGCCATTGCCGCCGGGATTCTGTTGTGCCCGGAGGATCGCAAGAAGGAGGGCATCATGCCGCTCTCCAGCGTCGCCGAAAACATCAACATCAGCGCTCGCGGTGCCCATTCCACCTTCGGTTGTCTGTTGCGTGGCCTGTGGGAGAAGGGCAATGCCGACAAGCAGATCAAGGCGCTGAAAGTGAAGACGCCGCATGCCGGACAGCAGATCAAGTTTCTATCCGGCGGCAACCAGCAGAAAGCCATCCTCGGTCGTTGGCTATCGATGCCAATGAAAGTGCTGCTGCTCGACGAGCCCACGCGCGGTATCGACATCGGCGCCAAGGCCGAGATCTACCAGATCATCCATAACCTGGCCGCCGACGGTATTTCGGTGATCGTGGTGTCCAGCGACCTGATGGAAGTGATGGGCATTTCCGACCGCATCCTGGTGCTGTGCGAAGGCGCCATGCGTGGCGAACTGAGCCGCGAACAGGCCAACGAAACCAACCTGCTGCAACTGGCTTTGCCGCGCCAACGCGCTGACGGCGTGGCGAACTGAGAGGTGATTATGATGACAATCCAAAACAATGCCCTGCCGACTCCGCGCAAACCTCTGGACCTGCGGCGCTTTCTCGATGACTGGGTCATGCTGCTGGCGGCTGTGGGGATCTTCGTGCTCTGCACCTTGCTGATCGACAATTTCCTTTCGCCGCTGAACATGCGTGGCCTGGGCCTGGCGATTTCCACCACCGGGATTGCCGCCTGCACCATGTTGTACTGCCTGGCGTCCGGGCATTTCGACTTGTCGGTGGGCTCGGTGATCGCCTGTGCCGGGGTCGTCGCGGCCGTGGTGATGCGCGACACCAACAGCGTGTTTCTCGGTGTCTGTGCGGCGCTGGTCATGGGGCTGATTGTCGGGCTGATCAACGGGATCGTGATCGCCAAGCTGCGGGTCAACGCGTTGATCACGACGCTGGCCACCATGCAGATCGTGCGCGGCCTGGCTTACATCTTCGCCAATGGCAAAGCGGTGGGGGTGTCCCAGGAACAGTTTTTTGTCTTCGGCAACGGCCAGTTGTTCGGCGTACCGGTGCCAATTCTGATCACCATCGTCTGCTTTCTGTTCTTCGGCTGGCTGCTCAACTACACCACCTATGGCCGCAATACCATGGCCATCGGCGGCAACCAGGAAGCGGCGCTGTTGGCCGGGGTTAACGTTGACCGGACCAAGATCATCATCTTCGCCGTGCACGGCGTGATCGGCGCGCTGGCCGGGGTGATCCTGGCTTCGCGCATGACCTCGGGTCAGCCGATGATCGGCCAGGGCTTCGAGCTGACGGTGATCTCGGCATGCGTGCTGGGCGGGGTATCGCTGAGCGGCGGGATCGGCATGATCCGGCACGTGATTGCCGGGGTGCTGATTCTGGCGATCATCGAAAACGCGATGAACCTGAAGAACATCGATACGTTTTACCAGTACGTGATTCGTGGGTCGATTTTGCTGTTGGCGGTGGTGATTGATCGTCTGAAACAGCGCTGAGATTTTCGCTGCTCTTACGGGCGCCATCGCGGGCAAGCCACGCTCCCGCAGGTTTTTGCGAAACCTGTGGGAGCGTGGCTTGCCCGCGATGGCGGCATAACTGAATCACTCCCGCTCTCACGAACAATCGCATCCTTCTGTCACCTCCCTTAAATATTCCTTGCCCGCCCCAACCCGTTTCGGGTATCAATTTGTACATGATTAGACAGGTACGATTTGACAAGAAACAACGGGTGGTCGACGAGCTTATACGGCGCATCGAAAGCGGCCTCATGGAGGACGGCTTTCATCTGCCGGGTGAGCATCAGTTGGCTCAAGAATTCAAAGTCAGCCGAGGTACTTTGCGTGAAGCCCTGGCCGAGTTGAAACGGCGCAACTACATCGCGACGCAAAGCGGGGTGGGCTCCATCGTCACTTTCGATGGTGTAGTGCTCGACCAGCGCAGTGGCTGGGCCCAGGCTCTTGCCGATAGTGGCGCGCTGATCAATACCGAAGTGCTGCGGCTGGAGGCGGTGACCCGTCCTGACTTGCTGTCGCGTTTCGGCACCGACCAGTTCATTACCCTCGACCGGCGCCGCCGCTCCAACGACGGCACCCTGGTCTCCCTCGAACGCTCCTTGATGCCCGCCACCGGAGGCCTGGAAAGCTTGCCGCGCGTCGGTTTGATCGACAATTCCCTGACCATCACTCTGGCTGCCTACGGCTATATCGGCGAACGCGGCGATCAATGGATCGGTGCCGAACCACTGAACGCCGAAGATGCCGAACTGCTGGGACGACCGGTCGGCACGGTATTCCTCAAAGCCTTGCGTACGACGTACGACCGGCAAAACCGTTTCATGGAACAGGTGGAAAGCCTGCTGGACCCCATCCACTTCCGCCTGCACCTGCAATTTGGAAACAGTAAATGACCGCACTCAATCATGCCTTGGGTGCGTTCTATGGCCTGGCCCTGGGCGATGCCCTGGGCATGCCGACCCAATCCCTGAGCCGCGCCGAGATCAAGGCGCGCTTCGGCGAAATCACCGACTTGCAAGACGCCGGCCCCTTGCAACCGATTGCCGCCAACATGCCCAAGGGCTCGATCACCGACGATACCGAACAGGCGATCCTGGTCGGCCAGTTGTTGATCGACGGCAAGGGCAAGATCGAACCGGCGCTGCTCGCCCGGCGCTTGATCGAATGGGAAGCCGGGATGCAGGCCAAGGGCTCGCAGGATTTGCTCGGGCCATCGACCAAGCGTGCGATCGAAATGATCCTGACCGGCCATTCGCCGGAAGAGGCGGGGCGTTACGGCACTACCAACGGTGCGGCGATGCGCATCACCCCGGTCGGTATTGCGGCGGACGTCGGCGATCCCGAGGGTTTTATCGACGCCGTGGTGCAGGCCTGCCAAGTCACCCATAACACCACGCTGGGTATTTCGAGCGCGGCGGCGGTGGCGGCGGTGGTCTCGGCCGGGATCAACGGCATGGCGCTGGGGGAGGCGTTGAGCCTTGGCCAGCGAATCGCCCAACAAGCCGAAAGCCATGGTCACTGGGTTGCCGGCGGACGCATTGCCTCGCGCATCAGTTGGGCGTGCAGCATCAGCGTCGACAGCGACAAGGCGTTGCTGGCCGATCTGCTGTACGACGTGATTGGCACTTCGGTGGCGTCACAGGAATCGGTGGTGGTGTCGTTTGCCCTGGCGCAGCAAGTGGCCATCGGCGAGATGAATGCCTTCGACGCACTGTGCATGGCCGCCAGCCTGGGCGGCGACACCGACACCATCGCGGCGATTCTCGGCGCAATGCTCGGGGCTTGCCTGGGCCTTGAGAGTTGGCCGGTGGCGATGGTCGAGACGGTCAAGGCCGTCAATCATTTGGAGCTGGAGCCACTGGTGCAGGGGCTATTGGCGTTGCGTTGATTGGACTGAAGCCATCGCGGGCAAGCCCGCTCCCACAGGTACAGCGTGTTCCTTCAGGCTCGCAGTGACCCTGTGGGAGCGAGCCTGCTCGCGATAGCCACGCTGCACATTGGATTTGATAACCCGCAATGGATCGCACGAGCACGGCCAGGAAAGCCGAGACGTTGTGTCGACTTCCGTATTTGCCCACAACCACAACAAAGGCAGCAGGAGTATTTTTCATGAGTTCATCAAACGTCGGGCAGAACGCCGGACAGCTGGAAACCCGGGGCATCGAACCTGTGCCGGAAGCCGAGTGCAACGGTCATCCCCTGCAGCTGTTCTGGGTCTGGTTCGCCGCCAACATTTCCATCCTCGGCCTGCCTTTGGGCGCGACCCTCGTGGCGTTTCGCGGCCTGGCGATCTGGCAGGCGATCATCGTCGCGATCCTTGGTGCCGCGGGCTCCTTCGCGGTGGTCGGGATCATTTCCATCGCCGGTCGTCGTGGCCGGGCCCCGAGCCTGACTTTGTCGCGCGCTATCTTCGGTGTGCGCGGCAACATCGGCCCGACCCTGGTTTCGCTGATGTCGCGCCTGGGGTGGGAAACGGTCAACACCACCACCGCCGCGTTCGTGCTGTTGTCGCTGTGCTCGATCCTGTTCGGCTCGCCGGTGGAAGCGAAAAGCGCACCGCTGTTGACGTTGCTGTTCATCGCGATTTTCGTGTTGCTGACCCTGTCGGTGTCGGGCCTCGGTCACGCCACGCTGTTGGTGATCCAGAAGTGGGCGACCTACGTGTTCGGCGCGCTGAACATTCTGGTGGGCGGTTTCCTCTGCGCCACCATCGACTGGAGCGCGGTGTTCAACGCCACGCCTGCGCCACTGAGCGCCATGATCATCGGCGTCGGCACCATGGCGGCGGGCACCGGTATCGGTTGGGCCAATGCCGGTGCCGACATGTCGCGCTACCAGCACCGCAGCGTCAAGGCTGTGCGCCTGGTGGCGTCAGCGGCATTCGGCGCGGGCATTCCGCTGGTGCTGTTGATCACCCTCGGCGGCCTGCTGTCGGTGGGCAATAGCGACCTGGCCCAGGCCACTGATCCGATCATCGCGATCCGCGACATGCTGCCGACCTGGATGGCGGTGCCGTACCTGATCACCGCATTCGGCGGGTTGCTGCTGTCGAACAATCTCTCGGTGTATTCCGCCGGCCTGACCACGCTGACCCTCGGCTTGAAGGTCAAGCGTGTCTATGCGGTC
The DNA here is from genome assembly GCF_008801475.1 of Pseudomonas moorei. Taxonomy (GTDB): domain Bacteria; phylum Pseudomonadota; class Gammaproteobacteria; order Pseudomonadales; family Pseudomonadaceae; genus Aquipseudomonas; species Aquipseudomonas moorei. The sequence continues at coordinate 313,544 of NZ_VZPP01000009.1, forward strand.
GTGGTCGACATCGTCGCGATCTTCGCCGGTTCGATCTACTTCATGCTGATCGCCGACAGTTTCTACGGCCCGTTCATCACCTTCATTTCCCTGCTGGCGGTGCCGATCACCGCGTGGGTTGGGATCTTTGTGGTCGACCTGATCCACCGTCACTACTACAGCCCCAAGGACTTGCTGGATGTCAGTCCGAGCAGCGCCTACTGGTATCGCGGCGGCATCGAGTGGCGTGCTTTCGGGGCCTGGGCGATTGCGATTGTGCTTGGTTTCAGTTTCACCACCATCGGCACCACCGCAGAAAACGTCTGGTTCAAGGGCTTCCTCTCCGACTCGTGGCTGGGCCATAACGGCCTGGGCTGGATCGTGACCTTTGTGGTGGCGGGCGGGATTTATTTTGTACTCGGCGGGGCGAAGGATCGTCGCGCTGCGTTGACCGGGAGTGCGCATGCCTAAGTTGTTGCACACCGGCCAGGTCATCATCGACCTGGTCATGGCCGTGGATAAATTGCCGCAAGCCGGTGGCGACGTGCTGGCGCAGTCCGCCAGTTTCGAAGCCGGAGGTGGCTTCAATGTGATGGCCGCCGCCCGGCGCAACGGTTTGCCGGTGGTCTATCTCGGCCGTCATGGCACCGGGCGCTTTGGTGATCTGGCGCGCGCGGCGATGGATGCGGAGGGCATCCGGATCGGCATCACTCACCGCGCCGAGCGCGACACCGGATTGTGTGTCGCCATCACGGACGCTTCGGCCGAGCGCAGTTTCGTGTCCTACATCGGTGCCGAGGGTGAACTGACTGCCGAAGACCTGGCGAGCGTGTCGGTCGAGGCGGGGGACTATGTCTATGTCAGTGGCTACAGCCTGCTGCACGTCGGCAAGGCCCAGGCGCTGGTGGACTGGGTGCTGGCGTTGCCGAGCGCAATCAAGGTGGTGTTCGATCCGGGGCCGTTGGTGGATTCGCCGGAGGCGCCGCTGATGCAGGCTTTATTGCCACGCATCGACCTGTGGACCAGCAATGCGGTCGAGGCGCTGAAATTCACCGGGGCGTCGGACCTCGCCGACGCGCTGACGCGCCTGACCGACCATCTGCCGCCCACGGTGTTAATGGTGGTGCGCGACGGCCCGCAAGGCTGCTGGATCAGCCAGGGCGCTGAGTGTCGGCATGTGCCGGGCTTCAAGGTCGACGCCGTGGACAGCAACGGTGCGGGCGATGCCCATGCCGGGGTGTTCGTGGCGGGCCTGGCCCAAGGGTTGTCGGCGTTTGATGCGGCGCGGCGGGCGAATGCGGCGGCGGCTTTGGCGGTGACTCGCTGGGGACCCGCCACTTCGCCGGGCACAGCCGAGGTTGATGCATTGGTCAGGCAGTCATTCAACGGCTGAACGGACGCCTTCGCTGGCAAGCCAGCTCCCTCAAGGGACAGTGGTGAACACTTGATTTGTGAACACATTGAAACCCTGTGGGAGCGGGCTTGCCCGCAATGACACCCTCCGATCCACCGCATGATTCGGACTCTAGCCAGCCTTGCGCAACGCCTCAATCAACTCTTGCTTGCGCATGCTGGATCGACCCGGAATTTTCTTGGCCCGCGCTTCCTTCATCAAACTGTCCACGGTCTGCGTATCGCGGGAGGCCTTGCTGTTGCGCGAATGCCCCTCACGACTGGCCACGGCTCGCCGGGCCGATTCCTTGCGATCCTCGGACTTGGCGCTGGCGGGCTTCTTGCGTGCGGATCCTCCGGCGCGTTCGCCGCCGCCGGATTGTTTGTTCACCGTGGCCCAGGCGCGAGCTTCGGCTTCCTCCCTGGACACGCCTTTGCTTTCATAACTGTCTTCGATGTGCTCGGCCTTGCGCTTCTGCTCGGCGGTGTATTTGTCTTTGCTTCCACGAGGCATGGGATTTCTCCTGCTTTCAGGGGGCAACTATTGGCTGATTCCGCCGACTTTGCCCGAGTTACCGCTGGTGCTCGAGCCCAGGCCGCCGCCGGTGTTATCGGGTGTTTCGGTGTCCGGCAAGTCTAATCCGCCCTGGCGTCCGGGGTCGTTGCCCTGGGTGCGTGGATCGGTCCCGGTGGAAGGCGGCAGGCGGTTGTCGATTGCCGTACCGTCGGTGTTCATGCCGGGGGCGCTCTGGATGGCCGGGGCCTTGGGTTTTTCCACTGGGTTAGTGGGGCCAGTGGCCCCGGCGAAGGCGGCAGAGGACAGCAGCGCGGAAAGGGCGAGGGCGGTCAACCGGGACAGGCTCATGGTGTTGTCTCCAATAAATAGAGTCCTGCCTGATTAGTCCGCCCCGGATCTCAATGGGTGCCTCCTTGGCGACGAACGGCTCAGGCGCGCTGCAACGCCTTGACCGCGGTGATTCGGCGCCAGGTCAGGCGCCCGACGGTAATCAACCAATTGAGCGATGCAACCCCCATCACGGTGAGCAGCAGCGTGGCCATGCCGTGTTCGACGATGATTTTCCCGGCCAGCAGTGGAAAACCGAACACGCCGATGAAGTACGACAGGCTGAACAGCAGCAAGGATTGCGCGGTGGTGCCGCTCGGCGCTTCATTGGCGGCCAGGCCGTTGATCACTGAATAGGTCAGGCCGTAACCGATCCCCAGCATCACGGCGGCGAGCACGTAGCTGAAGCCATCGTTGACCATGAATCCGAACATCAGGATCGAACCCAGCATCAATCCCGAAAGCAGGCAGGACGCACGCAGCGGATCGCGCTTGACCACGAATCCGGCGATCAGCAGGCGGCCGCTGATCGCCGCGCTCATGAAACCGAGAAAGAACAGCGAATAGTCGAGCGAGCGCTGCGCCGCGTAGCTGGTTTGAAAACTCGACAGCCCACCGAACACGCAGCCGCCGAGGCCGACCATGATGATCGGGAACACTGCTCTGGACGACAGCACCCGGGCTGCGGCGTGCCAGGAAATCCGCGATACGACGGTCGATTGCGCCGGGGCCGTTTTCAGCTGTCGATCCAGACGCCAGAACAGCAGCACCCCCATGAAGCTGGCCAGCGCCGCCAGGTAAAACGCCGCCGTTACCGGATAGCCGAGGGCACTCGCGGCGCGACCGAGCAACGGACCGCTGCCGATGCCGGTCATCATGCTGCCCGACAGCAGGGCGAAATATTTGGCGCGCTGCGCCGGCGTCACCAGGCTCGCGACGATGATCGGCCCCAGGGTATAGAAAACGCCCCAGCCCAATCCCAGCAACAGCCCGAAAAGCAGCAGCAGATGGCCGAAGCCGGGCGTCAGGGCAAAGCCCAGACTGGCGGCTACCAGCAAGAGGCCGAACAGCGCCACCGAGCGGGCCGCGCCGAGCCAGTCGGACAAGTGGCCGGAGACAATGACCGCGGCAAAGGTGCTGAGCATCGCTGCCGAAATCACGCTGCCGGCATCCTGCTCATTGCCACCGCGAGAGCCGATCAACAGCGACAGCAAAAAGGTCGAACCGTAAGACAGCGACAGCAGATAGCTGGCCAGGCAAAACAGGCCGAACAACTTGCTGGAGACAGGGGGTGTTGCGGTAGACATGACGCGGTTCCTTGACCCGATAAATACGAGGTCATCTATCTATCACGCAAGGCGTCTATGTTGGGTGCGAGGTTCGCGATGCAAGGGTTAGCCAAAGCCGGAGTAATGACCTGTAGCCAGGACGTTCCGTGGCGAGGGAGCAAGCTCCCTCGCCACAAATCGCGCGCCGCCTTAGTATGGCGTTTTCCACTTATGACAAGGCACGTCCATGACGATCGAAATCCGCCCGGCGACCCCCAGTGACGCACCGCAAATCCTCGCGTTCATCACTGAATTGGCCGACTACGAACGTGCCCGCCATGAAGTGATTGCCAGTGTTGCCGACATCGAGCGCAGCCTGTTCAGTGAGGGGGCGACCGCCCATGGCCTGATCTGCCTGCGCGACGGTTTGCCGATCGGTTTCGCGGTGTTCTTCTTCAGCTATTCCACCTGGTTGGGCAGTAACTGCCTGTACCTGGAAGACCTCTACATCACTCCGGAACAACGCGGCGGCGGGGCGGGCAAAACCCTGCTGCGGCATTTGGCGAAAATTGCCTGTGCCAACGACTGCGGGCGCTTCGAATGGAGCGTTCTGGAGTGGAACACCCCGGCCATCGATTTCTACAAATCCCTGGGCGCTCAGCCGCAGGAAGAGTGGGTTCGCTACCGGATGGACGGCAAAGTACTCCGTGAGTTCGCCGAAGGAAATTAAACGCCCACCCCTGTCGGAGCGAGCCTGCTCGCGAAGAAATCGAAAGCACCGCAGGGTGTCAGGCTTCACGCGTTATCGTTGACGACCATCGCTAGCCAGCTAGCTCCTTCAGGGGAATGCATTCCGAGGAGCTAGCGAACGCTGCGATGTTTTTTTTGTCTTTTCTCAATATATGGGATTGATATTTATATATTGAGATTGTTCCGCGTCCGGGTTTATAGTCCAGCTCACTCACTGCCAAAAACCAAAACAGGTGAAGCGATGCTGGCGCAATTGATCGCGCTCGATTGGGGGACAACCTCATTACGTGCTTACAAACTGGCCGAAGGTGGCCAGGTGCTCGAACAGCGGTCGCTGTCGTCGGGGATCATGCAATTGCCCAAGGCGCCGCGCGTCATCGCCGGCCGGGAATGCGCCGACGGCTTTGAACTGGCCTTTGACCAGGCCTGCGGTGACTGGCTCGACGAACAGCCCGGCCTGCCGGTGATTGCCTGCGGCATGGTCGGCAGCGCCCAGGGCTGGCGCGAAGCGGCCTACCGCGATACGCCGGCAAACGTCGCGACCCTCGGCACCGCCCTGCAAACCGTACGCAGTCTTCGCGGTGTCGACGTGCACATCGTGCCGGGTGTGATCCAGCGCACGCGCTTGCCCAACGTGATGCGCGGCGAAGAAACCCAGGTGCTCGGTGTGCTGCAAACGCTGCCGGACGAGGCGGGCACCGATCTGTTGATCGGCCTGCCGGGCAGTCATTCGAAATGGGTAGAAGTGGCCAACGGCTGCATCATCCATTTCGATACCTTCATGACCGGCGAGATCTTCGCTGTGCTCAGCGAACACAGCATTCTGGGGCGCACCCAGCAACGTGGCGGATCGTTCGATGGCGAAGCTTTCGATCGCGGCGTGCAGGTGGCGTTGTCGGGCGACGGCGAGATTGGCGTGCTTTCTACAGTGTTCAGCGCTCGCAGCCTGGGGCTGACGGGTGAACTGAGCGCCACCGCACAAGCCGATTACCTGTCCGGGCTGCTGATCGGTCATGAGCTCTCGGCGCTGGCCAGTCTTCAGCGCCGTCGGCGCAACACGGTGCACCTGCCGTCGATCATCCTCATCGGCAATTCCCAACTCTGTGCGCGTTACAGCCGAGCCCTCGACGCTTGCGGTTTCGCCCGGGTGACCCAGGCCGAGCAGGCCACCGAACGCGGGTTGTGGCAACTGGCGCTGGCCGCCGGACTGGTCACGCCCAACCCATCCCGATAAACCTGACTGGAGCTCTGACATGCTCAAACAAGCACTGGCGCAAAACGGTCTGATCGCGATTTTGCGTGGCCTGCGTCCGCAAGAAGCTGCGGCCATCGGCGAAGTCCTGTACGCCGCCGGATTTCGCGTCATCGAAGTGCCGCTCAATTCCCCCGAACCCTACGAAAGCATCCGTATCCTGCGCAGCACCTTGCCCGCCGATTGCCTGATCGGTGCGGGCACGGTGCTGACGCCGGAACAGGTCGAACAAGTGAAAGCGGCGGGCGGTCAGGTGATCGTCATGCCCCACAGCGATCCCAAGGTATTGCGCGCCGCGAAGGCAGCGGGGCTGTACCTGTCGCCGGGTGTCGCCACGCCGACCGAAGCCTTCGCGGCACTGGCCGAAGGCGCAGACATCCTGAAGATGTTTCCGGCCGAACAGATGGGGCCGGCGGTCGTCAAGGCGTGGCTCGCGGTGTTGCCGGCGGGAACGATTCTGGCACCGGTCGGTGGCATCACCCCGGACAACATGCAGGTGTTCATCGATGCCGGCGTCAAAGGCTTTGGCCTCGGCTCCGGGTTGTTCAAACCAGGCATGACTCCTGCGCAAGTGGCGGCCAATGCCAAGGCCTATGTCGCTGCCTGGAAATCCCTTCGCTAAGACGTTTGGCGCTGCGTGCGCTGCATCTGAATAAGAGAGACAAGAAGATGAAAATCACCAAACTGACCACCTTCATCGTTCCGCCGCGCTGGTGCTTCCTCAAGGTCGAAACCGACGAGGGCGTGACCGGTTGGGGCGAGCCCGTGGTCGAAGGCCGCGCTCACACCGTGGCGGCCGCCGTCGAAGAATTGTCCGACTACCTGATCGGCAAAGACCCACGCAACATCGAAGACATCTGGACCGTGCTTTATCGCGGCGGCTTCTACCGGGGCGGTGCGATCCACATGAGCGCACTGGCCGGCATTGACCAGGCGTTGTGGGACATCAAGGGCAAGGCGCTGGGTGTTTCGGTCAGCGATCTGCTCGGCGGCCAGGTACGCGACAAGATTCGTGTCTATTCGTGGATCGGCGGCGACCGTCCGGCGGATACCGCGCGGGCGGCAAAGGAAGCGGTGGGGCGCGGTTTCACCGCCGTGAAAATGAACGGCACCGAAGAGCTGCAGTTCCTCGACACCTTCGAGAAAGTCGACCTGGCCCTGGCCAACGTCGCGGCCGTGCGTGACGCGGTGGGCCCGAACGTCGGCATCGGCGTTGATTTCCATGGTCGGGTACACAAGCCCATGGCCAAGGTGCTAATGAAGGAGCTTGACCCGTACAAATTGATGTTCATTGAAGAGCCGGTGCTCAGCGAAAACTACGAAGCATTGAAGGAATTGGCGTCACTGACCAGCACGCCGATAGCCCTGGGTGAGCGCCTGTTTTCCCGTTGGGATTTCAAACGCGTGCTCAGCGAAGGCTACGTCGACATCATCCAGCCCGATGCGTCCCACGCCGGCGGCATCACCGAAACCCGCAAGATCGCCAACATGGCCGAAGCCTATGACGTGGCGCTGGCGCTGCATTGTCCGCTGGGTCCGATTGCGCTGGCCGCCTGCCTGCAACTGGATGCGGCCTGCTACAACGCGTTCATTCAGGAACAGAGCCTGGGCATTCATTACAACGAGAGCAACGATCTGCTGGATTACGTCAAGGATCCGCGGGTGTTCGACTACGACAAAGGCTTCGTGAAAATCCCCAACGGTCCGGGCCTGGGTATCGAGATCAACGAGGAGTACGTGATCGAACGCGCAGCCGTCGGCCACCGCTGGCGCAACCCGATCTGGCGTCATGCCGATGGCAGTTTTGCCGAGTGGTGAGTTCCTCCTGACACATAACCTGTGGGAGCGGGCTTGCCCGCGATAGCGTCCTGTTGCTCACATCAATGCCGGATGTGCCCTTGCCATCGCTGGCAAGCCACCCCCACAGGGTTTCGTGCAAGGCTTAGATCGTCCTCAATAAACACAAGAAGAGGCACCCCTCATGCAACCGCAAACCCTCGCCGGGCAGGCGACGTTGGTGACGCCCAGCCGCAAGCGTTTTTTCATCATGGTCCTGCTGTTCATCACCGTGGTGATCAATTACCTGGACCGCAGCAACCTGTCGATCGCTGCCCCGGCGCTGACCAGCGACCTGGGTATCGATCCGATTCACGTCGGCCTGATTTTCTCGGCCTTCGGCTGGACCTACGCCGCCATGCAGATCCCCGGTGGCTGGCTGGTGGATCGGGTGCCACCGCGCATTCTTTACACCGTCGCGCTGCTGCTGTGGTCGATGGCCACGGTGATGCTCGGCTTTGCCGCCAGTTTCATCGCGCTGTTCGTATTGCGCATGGCCGTCGGTGCCCTCGAAGCACCGGCCTATCCGATCAACAGCCGCGTTGTCACCACGTGGTTCCCCGAGCGCGAGCGCGCCACGGCCATCGGTTTCTACACCTCTGGACAGTTTGTCGGTCTGGCGTTCCTGACGCCGGTGTTGGCCTGGCTTCAGCACGAATTCGGCTGGCATATGGTGTTTGTCACCACAGGCGCGGTAGGCATTCTCTGGGCGGTGATCTGGTACACGGTGTATCGCGAACCGCGTGACTTCAAAGGAGCAAACGAGGCCGAAATCGACCTGATCCGCGAAGGCGGCGGGCTGGTGGACATCCAGGCCGAGCAAGCCAGGGGCAAAGCCAAATTCAGCTGGACGGACCTGGGGATCGTCCTGAGCAAGCGCAAACTCTGGGGTATCTACCTGGGCCAGTTCTGCCTCAACTCGACGCTGTGGTTTTTCCTGACGTGGTTCCCGACCTATCTGGTGAAATACCGCGGGATGGACTTCATCAAATCCGGCTTGCTGGCATCGCTGCCGTTTCTCGCCGCGTTCGTTGGAGTGTTGTGTTCCGGATTCTTTTCGGATTTCTTGATCCGTCGCGGTTACACCGTGGGTTTCGCTCGCAAGTTGCCGATCATCAGTGGCCTGCTGATTTCCACATCGATCATCGGCGCCAACTTTGTCGAGTCGACGCCGCTGGTGATTGCCTTCCTCGCCCTGGCATTCTTCGGCAACGGTCTGGCGTCGATCACCTGGTCACTGGTTTCCACGCTGGCACCGGCCCGGTTGCTCGGCCTGACCGGCGGGGTGTTCAATTTCATCGGCAACCTGTCGGCCATCGCCACCCCGATTGTCATCGGCTTCCTCGCGACCGGTGATTCGTTTGCTCCGGCAATCACCTACATCTCGGTACTGGCGTTGATGGGGGCGCTTTCCTACATCTTGCTGGTGGGGAAAGTCGAGCGTATCAAGTTGTAGTCGCGGCGTTCGGGCGACCATAATGCCGCCCGTTCACTCGCCCAACGGTAAAGGCTGGATATGCAGGAAGACGCCCCAAAAAACGCCAAGGACGCCGCGCCGACCGGCACCCAGACACTGCTTCGTGGCCTGGGTGTGGTTCAGGCCGTGGCCAGCGGCGCCCGTGATCTCAAGGAAATCGCCCGGTTGATCGGCACCACGCGCAGCACCACTCATCGACTGGCCAGTTGCCTGGTCGATGAACGTTATCTGCGAGTGGTACCGCAAGTCGGTTATCTGCTCGGGCCGAAGCTGATCGAATTGGGATTTCAGGCGCGTGAAGAACTGCCGTTGGTCACCCTGGCCGGGCCGTACCTGGATGAGTTGTCGGCGTTGACCGGTGACACCATTCACCTGGCGATCCGTGAAGGCGACGAAGTGTTGTACCTGCACAAGAATCCGGGGCGCAACGGCCCGGAAATGCGCTCGCGGGTCGGCCATCGCATGCCGTTGGCGCGTACCGGCATCGGTAAGGCACTGATGCTCGACGACACCCCGCAAGAGTGGCAGCGGCTGTATGAAGTCAGTCTTCCGGCGGGTGGGAAAAATCAGTTCTGGCCGCAGCACCCGGAGCAGTCCTGGGAGCAGTTTCATCAGCGCATGATCGAGTACGTGGCCGGTGGTTACGCTTTCGATCTGGAGGACAACGAACCGTCGATCCGGTGCGTGGCGGCGCCGATTCGTGATGCCAGCAAGCGCATTGTCGCCGGTATCAGCATCGCCAGCACCGTGCCGTATATGCCACTGGAAAAAATGGCCGAGTTGATTCCGTTGATCAAGGGTGTGACGGCGCGCCTGTCGGCGGAGCTGGGCGCCAAAATCTGAAGTTGATCGGATTGAATGTGGGCGCGAGCGTGCTCGCGATGGCGGATTGTCAGTCGCATCAGTGGTGGATGTGCTGCCCTCATCGCGAGCAAGCTCCACATTGGTTTTTTGTGCCGCCAGTAAAATCGTGGGCAACAAAAAGGCCCCCATTCGGGAGCCTCGTTGTTCAGCGTTCGGCTTACATGTTCGGGTAAGTCGGGCCGCCAGCGCCTTCCGGTGTCACCCAGGTGATGTTCTGCGAAGGGTCCTTGATGTCGCAGGTCTTGCAGTGCACGCAGTTCTGGGCGTTGATCTGGAAGCGCTTCTCGCCATCTTCCTTGGTAATCACTTCGTACACGCCGGCCGGGCAGTAACGCTGGGCTGGCTCATCGTACAGCGGCAGGTTTTTGTTGATCGGGATGCTCGGGTCGGTCAGCTTCAGGTGGCACGGCTGTTCTTCTTCATGGTTGGTACCGGAGATGAACACCGAGCTGAGTTTGTCGAAGCTGATCTTGCCGTCCGGTTTCGGGTAGTCGATCTTCTTGCAGTCGGCCGCCAGCTTCAGGCAAGCGTAATCCGGCTTGGTGTCGTGCAGGGTGAACGGCAGTTTGCCGCCGAAGATGTTCTGGTCGAGCCAGTTGAAACCGCCACCGACGATGGCGCCGAACTTGTGGATCGCCGGGCCGAAGTTGCGGCTGGCGAACAGTTCTTCGTAGAGCCAGCTCTTCTTGAACGCGTCGACGTAAGTGGTCAGCTCTGCAGTGCCGTCCAGGTCAGCGAACAGCGCGTCAGCCACGGATTCGGCGGCCAGCATGCCGGATTTCATCGCGGTGTGGCTGCCTTTGATCTTGGCGAAGTTCAGGGTGCCGAGGTCGCAACCGATCAGCGCGCCGCCTTTGAAGACCATTTTCGGCAGCGAGTTCAGGCCGCCCTTGCAGATGGCGCGAGCGCCGTAGCTGATGCGCTTGCCGCCTTCCAGGTACTGCTTGAGCACCGGGTGATGCTTGAGGCGCTGGAACTCGTCGAACGGCGACAGGTAAGTGTTGCTGTAGGACAGATCGACGATAAGGCCGACCACCACCTGGTTGTTTTCCAGGTGATAGAGGAACGAGCCACCGGTGTTCTCGGTGCCCATGATGTCCATCGGCCAACCGGCAGTGTGGACCACCAGGCCGGGCTGGTGCTTGGCCGGGTCGACTTCCCAGATTTCTTTCAGGCCGATGCCGTAGTGCTGGGCGTCGGCATCGCTGTCGAGGTTGAAGCGCTTGATCAGTTGCTTGCCGATGTGGCCGCGGCAACCTTCGGCGAACAGCGTGTACTTGCCGCGCAGTTCCATACCCGGGGTGTACAGGCCTTCTTTCGGGTGACCTTCGCGGTCAACGCCCAGGTCGCCGGTGATGATCCCGCGCACCACGCCGTTTTCGTCGAACAGGGCTTCCTGGGCAGCGAAGCCCGGGTAGATTTCCACGCCCAGGTTCTCGGCCTGCTGGGCCAGCCAGCGGCACAGGTTGCCCAGGGAGATGATGTAGTTGCCTTCGTTGTGCATGGTCTTGGGCACAAAGAAGTCTGGAATTTTCTGCGCGCTTTCGGCGTTCTTGAGCACGAAGATGTCATCGCGGGTGACGGGCGTGTTCAGCGGGGCGCCGAGTGCTTTCCAGTCCGGGAACAGTTCGTTCAGGGCCCGTGGTTCGAACACGGCACCGGACAAGATGTGAGCACCGACTTCGGAGCCTTTTTCGACCACGCAGACGCTGATTTCCTTACCGGCTTCGGCGGCCTTCTGCTTCAATCGGCAGGCAGCGGAAAGACCAGCGGGGCCGGCACCGACGATGACCACGTCGAATTCCATGTATTCGCGTTCCACAGGTTATCTCCTACTCAAGGCTCAACAGTTTTTTTTCTAATTTGGGAGGTTTGGTGTCGCATCCTTGAATCCCTGCGCAACGCCGGGAGAGGACAATCGATTAACCACCTTTCTCTTTGGGTGGCGCATTATATCTACACCACTCTCAGCGTCCAATACAAACGTTTGTTTGAAATGGCTCAAAGCCAGATAAATCAAAGTCACGCGGCTTATGAACGGCCATTTTGGCGTATTGACCGGAATAGGTGTTCCGGTCAAGATACGGGCGGTTTTGCGCTCGCCGTAGGCTGACTGTAGGTTTCAAGAGCACCTCTAAAGACAGGGCGATGGCCGTTGAAAGTGAAGTGCCGCGCAGCTTTGGCGCGGAGTTTACACGCTGCGATATTGAATGACTCGCGAGTCACGACTGACGAACGGTCATCAACATCATGAGCGATGGTCACTTGACACGTTTGCCGGCGTTTTTAGAGGTGCCCTTGCGCCCGATGAGCATCAACCGCCAGGTTCGCCTAGGCGACTTTCTTTTCACCGGAGAGTAACGAGGAATCCATGAAGGTTCTTGTAGCTGTCAAACGCGTTGTGGATTACAACGTCAAGGTCCGCGTCAAGGCGGACAATTCCGGCGTCGACCTCGCCAACGTCAAGATGTCGATGAACCCGTTCTGCGAAATCGCAGTGGAAGAAGCCGTACGCCTGAAAGAGAAAGGCGTTGCGACTGAAATCGTCGTCGTCTCCGTCGGCCCGTCCACCGCTCAAGAGCAACTGCGCACCGCGCTGGCTCTGGGTGCCGACCGCGCCATCCTCGTCGAATCCGCCGAAGATCTGACTTCCCTGGCCGTTGCCAAACTGTTGAAAGCGGTTGTCGACAAGGAACAGCCTCAGCTGGTGATCCTTGGCAAACAAGCCATCGACAGCGACAACAACCAGACTGGCCAAATGCTTGCTGCGTTGAGCGGTTACGGTCAGGGCACCTTCGCTTCCAAAGTCGAAATCAGCGGCGACAGCGTAGCTGTCACCCGCGAAATCGACGGCGGCGCGCAGACCGTTTCCCTGAAACTGCCGGCCATCGTCACCACCGACCTGCGTTTGAACGAGCCGCGCTACGCGTCCCTGCCAAACATCATGAAAGCCAAGAAGAAGCCTCTCGAAGTGCTGACTCCGGACGCTTTGGGCGTTTCCACCGCCTCCACCAACAAGACCGTGAAAGTCGAAGCGCCTGCTGCACGCAGCGCGGGTATCAAGGTCAAGTCGGTGGCTGAACTGGTCGAGAAACTGAAAAACGAAGCGAAGGTAATCTAAATGACTATCTTGGTTATTGCTGAACACGACAACAAAGTGCTGGCCCCGGCCACGCTGAACACCGTTGCTGCCGCTGCCAAAATCGGCGGCGACATCCACGTGCTGGTTGCAGGCCAGGGCGCTGGCGCCGTGGCTGAAGCCGCTGCGAAAGTCGCAGGCGTAGCTAAAGTGCTGGTAGCCGATAACGCTGCCTACGCTCACCAGCTGCCGGAAAACGTTGCTCCTCTGGTTGCCGAGCTGGGCAAGGGCTACAGCCACATCCTGGCTGCCGCCACTTCCAACGGCAAAAACATCCTGCCGCGCGTCGCCGCTGCACTGGACGTTGACCAGATCTCCGAGATCATCTCGGTCGAAAGCACTGACACCTTCAAGCGTCCGATCTATGCCGGTAACGCCATCGCTACCGTCCAGTCGAACGCTTCCGTGAAAGTGATCACCGTGCGTGCCACCGGTTTCGACCCGGTTGCCGCTGAAGGTGGTTCGGCTTCGGTTGAATCCGTTGGCGCTGCCCACGACGCTGGCATCTCCAGCTTCGTCGGCGAAGAGCTGGCCAAGTCCGATCGTCCGGAACTGACCGCTGCCAAAATCGTCGTTTCCGGCGGCCGTGGCATGCAGAACGGTGACAACTTCAAACACCTGTACGCCCTGGCCGACAAGCTGGGCGCTGCCGTCGGTGCTTCGCGCGCCGCGGTCGACGCAGGTTTCGTACCGAACGACATGCAGGTCGGTCAGACCGGCAAGATCGTTGCGCCACAGCTGTACATCGCCGTCGGTATCTCCGGCGCGATCCAGCACTTGGCCGGCATGAAAGACTCCAAAGTGATCGTTGCGATCAACAAGGACGAAGAAGCGCCGATCTTCCAGGTGGCCGATTACGGCCTGGTGGCGGACTTGTTCGAAGCCATCCCTGAGCTGGAGAAGCTGGTCTAATCCGGCGGCTTCACTTATAAAGAGCCCGACCTTTTGGTCGGGCTTTTTTTTTGCTTTTTTTTGTAGGAGCGAGCCGGCTCGCGATGGACGTCAACGATGACGCGGGGGATCCTGAATAAACGCGCTGCCCTTGAGACCATCGTCGGAACGCCGCCCGGAGCGAGCTCGCTCCTACAAGGTTATAAACAGTCTCAACGGAGTGTTTCGCCATGGATTTGCGCCGCGTGTATGGCTGGTCATTGCTTCTTGGGTTGACGCTATTTCCTGCGTTGTCCATCGCAGCAGGCAAGTGCGAGCGCCTGGTGGCGACTGGCAGCCCGGATGCGCCACCGTATCTGTGGCAAGACCCGCAAGATCCCAGGCATCTGATTGGCGCCAGCGCCGATTTATTGCAGCAAGTGGCGGGGCAGTTGGGGATCAAGGTTGAACTGTTGTACGCCGGAACACGCTCTCAGGCCCTGGACGAAGTGCGCAGTGGGCGCATGGACTTGCTGGCCGATGCCTCGTTGACGGTCAGCGAACTGGAAACCCTGGATTACATTCACCCGCCGTTGCTGGAAAACGACTATCTGGTCTGGACCCGCAAGGATTCGTCACTGGTCTACAGCAATGTGCAGGACTTGCAGGGGCATACCGGTGCCTTGTCCGAAAAGTCCCGGCTGACCCCGGCATTCGGTACTTTCGCTGAGCAGCAGTTGACCCTCACGCGTACGTCCAACCTGACCCAGGCCTTGCAGAAATTGCTCTTGGGCGAGGTGGAATATGTCCTGGCCGGACGTTATTCGGGCATGGCGATGGCGCAGACATTGGGTATGTCCAATGACCTCGTGGCTCGCGTGCAACCGGTAGACAGGCCGGGGCTGTTTCTGGCTGTTTCCCATGACTCGGCCTGCAACGATCCGTGGTTGCGCGGACAGTTGGCCAAAAAGATGACAGAATTGCCCGCGTCCGGACTGACGGAGGCCGTGCTGCAACGCAATATCGAGCGCTGGAATGCTCAACTTTCTCAACGGCAGAAGCAACCAGTCAGTACCTCAAAACAGTAGGGATTTTTAGTGAGTATCCGACCTCTTTTCGCTGCCCTGGCCGTTCTGGCTCTGGCGGGTTGTGCAGCCGATCCGGCGCCGAACGAACAAATGCGCCTGACTGCACAGGCACTTGAACAAGCCAAGGCTGTTGGTGCCACTGCCGATGAAGTGCCTGAAATGAAATTGGCCGAAGACAAGTTCAACCGTGCCAAGGGCAACATGGCCGACCAATCCTTCAAGAACGCTCGCATGCGGTCGGAACAGGCCGAGCTGGATGCGCGTCTGGCTGAAGCGCGGGTCCTGACCCTCAAGAGCGAGGAGCAGTTGAACGTGCTCAATACCCGCATTGCCCGTCTGCGCAAGCAAGTGGGAGACTCCCAATGAGCCTCAAGACCAAGGCCCTCGGCAGTTTGATCCTGGCCGGCTGTGCAAGCCTCTACGGCTGCGCCGGTCAGCACAGCGAAGCGGCATTGCAGCAGGCCGGTGCCGACTTCCAGAAGGTCAAGGAAGATTCCAATGTGCTGCGAATCGCGCCCAAGGACGTGATCCGCGCCGGTGAATCCCTGGCTCGCGCCGATCGGTTGTCCAGCTACTGGGGTAGCGGGTCGGACGTGGCGCATTACGCTTATCTGAGCCAGCGCTACAGCGAGATCGCTCGGGAGCACACCAACAAGGTGCTTAACGAAGAGCGCGCGGCGAAGCTCGAACTGGAGCGGCAGCGCCTGCAACTGGCCTTGCGGGAATCCAAACTGCTCAGCGTGCAGCAGCAGGGCAAGTGGCTCGAAGAACAGATTGTTGCGATGGCCACCACCCAGACGGACCGTGGTTTGGTCATGACCCTGGGCGATGTGCTGTTCGATACCGGTGAAGCGGAGTTGAAAAACTCGGCGAACCGCGTCGTGCTGAAAATCGTCCAGTTCCTGCAGCTCAATCCCAAGCGCGTGGTGCGGATCGAGGGCTACACCGACAGCACCGGTGGCAAACAGGAAAACCTCAAGCTGTCCCTCGATCGTGCGCAATCGGTGGCGGACGTCTTGATGGATCTGGGGATCGACGACAAACGCATTCAGGTTGAAGGCTACGGCGACGAATACCCTGTGGACGCGAACGCGTCCGAGCGTGGTCGCGCCCAGAACCGTCGGGTGGAAATTGTGTTCTCCGACGAAAAAGGCCAGCTGGGCGCCGCCCGCTAAGGGTGGCGTCACTGGAAAACCCGGCCTGCCAGTCAGCGCCGGGTTTTTTTATGCCTGCCAAATACCTCTCAAAACAGTACAGTTCTTGCTGACACTGCACTGTACTGTCGACTATTGTGGCAACTGTCCCAGTACACTTCTAAACTGTTCCGGTATTGTTTCACACAAGAATAAAATGCCCGTGAAATCGAGTGCTGCGTCATGACCAATCTCCTGCTCTACCAACGTATTGCTCAGCAACTGGCCGAAGATATCCGTCGTGGTGTCTATCAACCCGGCGAGCGTGTGCCTTCGGTGCGCAAGATGAGCTCGCAGCTCAATGTCAGCCATGCGACTGTGCTGCAGGCGTATGCCAACCTTGAGGATCAGGGGCTGATCCGTGCCCGGCCGCAGTCGGGTTACTACGTGCACCAGACGCCGGCCCTGACCGCGCCGACACCGGATATCGCCCGGGTCGAGCGTCCTGGCCTGGTCACTCGCAGCAGCATCATCCAGCAGGTATTGGTCGAGTCCCGCCGCGAAGGCGTCTTCCCGTTGGGCGCCGCGGTGCCCAGTGTCGATTATCTGCCGGTGCGGGCGCTGCACCAGCAACTGGCCAAAGTCACCCGTTTTCACAGTCCGCGTGCGTTCAGCTACATGTTCAGCCCCGGTTTCGAGCCGTTGCGCCGACAAGTGGCGATCCGCATGCGTGATGCCGGCGTAGTGGTCGATCCGTCGGAAGTGGTAATCACCCACGGCTGCGTCGATGCCTTGCAAATGTCCCTGCGGGTGCTGACACGGCCCGGTGACCTGATCGCGGCCGAGTCGCCGACGTACTATGGCTTGCTTCAACTGGCCGATCTGCTGGGTCTCAAAGTCATCGAGATTCCCAGCGATCCGTCCACCGGCATGAGCCTGGAAGCCCTGCAATTGGCCGCTAACCAGTGGTCGATCAAAGCCTTGGTGCTGACCACTCGTTTGAGTAACCCATTGGGTGGCACCATGCCCGAAGAGCGGCAGAAACAACTGCTGCGCCTGGCATCCGACTTCGATATCCAGATTGTCGAGGACGATATTTACGGCGAATTGATGTTTGAGCAGGGGCGCACCAAATCGCTCAAGGCCTATGACCGCCTGGACCGGGTGATCTATTGCTCAAGCTTCTCCAAGACCCTGTCGCCGGGTGTGCGGATCGGCTGGATGATTGCCGGCAAGTACCAGCAGGAAATCCAGCGTTTGCAGACGTTCAGCACCCATTCCGCGTGCAGCGTCACGCAAATGGGCATTGCGGCTTATCTGGAGAACGGTGGTTACGATCGGCATTTGCGGTACATCCGTCAGGAATATCGCAAGAACCTCAGCGCCTTTCAGCTGGCGGTGCAGCAGTACTTCCCTGAAGGCACCCAGATGACACGGCCAACCGGCGGTTTCATCCTGTGGGTGAGTTTGCCGGGACGGGTCAACACCCAGGAGCTGCATGTGCGAGCCCTGCAGCAGGGCATCAGCATCGCACCGGGTTTGATTTTCAGTAACACCGAGCAATTCAATCATTGCATCCGCTTGAATTGCGGCATCCCCTGGAATCGCGAAGCCGAGCGTGCCTTGATGACTCTCGGCATGCTCGCCACCCAGCTCTGCCAGGAAATGGCCAGCGGTCTGTGATGGAGGCGGGCAGGTATTTCCTGCCCACGCTTGTCATGTGGCCTGCAACAAGCGAGCATATGGCCCCTCTGTCGTTAGCGCCGTTCGCGCCGTTGGGTCCATGAAACCGATTTTTCCCGCCACCTGGCTGATGATTTGCCTGTTGTTAAGCACTCAGCCGCTGTCCGTGATGGCCGCTTCTGTTCAGGAAAAACCGGCAGCAAGCACTCCCTCGAAGAAAAACGCTCCCGCCACGAAAGCCGCGCCGGTCAAAAAGAAAACCGTGCCGGTCAAAAAACGTCCTCCGGTCGCGGCCAAGTCGATGTCGGCCAGCGAGGTGGCGAAAACCCCGCTGCCTTCCGTTGACCTGGATTTGAGTTTGCCCAAGGGCATGGTTGACGAGCTGAAGCCGGTCGGCACAGTGCCATTACCCAAGCGCGAGCCGGTGTTGCCGGAAATGTTCGGTGACAAAAGCAGTGATTTCCAGCTCAACGGAAGGTTGATCAGCAACGAAATGCAGCTACAACGGCGCAATGAAGAGCGTCGTGACGTTGAAGGCGCGGCGCTGGAATTCGAATTCAAGCATTAATGCTTCCCCCTTCATGACCCGCCAGCCAGACGCTTTGTCGGAGACTGACCGGTCACGCCCGATTGCAGACAAAAACCCATGGTTCGCCAATTTAAAACAACTGTTTTAGCGGTTACTCTGTGCCACGTCCTTTAACACATTGCCCGTTGCGAGGAGCTCGTCGTCATGAAATGCCGTGAAGGCTGTGGCGCCTGTTGCATTGCCCCATCCATCAGTTCACCGATTCCCGGTATGCCCAATGGCAAAGCCGCCGGGGAACGTTGCCTGCAATTGTCTGCCGAAAACCTGTGCTCTATTTTCGGCCAGCCAGAGCGTCCGGCTGTCTGTTCGGCGTTCGAGGCTGATTTCGAGGTGTGCGGCGACAGCCGTGAAGAAGCGATCAGGCTGCTTGGCTGGTGGGAGCAAATGACGGCTGCGTGATGTGTGGGCTTGCACCTCCGAACGGAACTTCAACAATAAGGAATAAGACTATGGGTTCGCTGCATCGTATTGCTCTGCTGTGTGGTTTGACGGCTGTATTGGCCACCTCGGCCGCCCAGGCCGAAGACTGGAAGGTTGCCAAGAACGAAGACGGCATCAAGGTCTCCCTGAGTGAAGTGCCTGGTTCCGATTACAAGGCCTACCAGGGCGTCACCCTGATGAAGACCACCATGGCCAAACTGCGCGCCCTGCAGGACGACGTCCCCGGTGCCTGCACATGGATTCACGAATGCAAGACCCAGAAGTTGCTCAAGCAGGAAGGCAATCAGCTCTGGACTTACACCCAGTTCAATACCCCCTGGCCAGTCACCCCGCGTGATTCGGTGATGCACGTTACCGTTATCGAAGGCGCTGATGGCAGTCTGACCCGCAAGCTCGAAGGGGTGCCGAAATACTTGCCTGAAGAAAAAGGCTTTGTCCGGGTCGCCAAGGTCGAGGGATTCTGGAAGTTCATCCCCAAGGGCGATCAGATCGAAGTGACCTATCAGGTGCACACCGAGCCGGGTGGCAGTGTTCCGTCGATGGTGGCCAACAAATTCGTGGTCGATGCGCCATTTAATACGTTGAAAAACCTCAAGGCCCGCGCTGAGAAGTAATCCTGTTGCCCTGTTGAGCAAGGCCTGCGCAACGCCCCGACCGGTTCGGGGCGTTGCCGTTTTTACAGGGCAGGGCTTTTTTGTGTTTCCAGATATTCGTTGCACGAAATTTTCACAACGCCTCCAAGACAATCCGCGCGCGTCTGCATCAACGAACAGTAATCAATGGCAATGATGCGGTTGATCGTGCAACATTTGCGCATCGCGCAAACCCCGGGCCAGGATTTGGCCAGCAGAGGGCAGGGCGCAGCTGTATTTTTTAAACTTCAACTTCCAATGGGTCCTAATACGACATGGCAATTCCGGACGCCCTGAATCAGCAGCGAGCTTCAAGTCGCCTGCTGCAACCGACCGTCAAATCGCATCTGGCGTATACGCTTTTGTGCGCTTTGGTCATGATGGTGATGTTCTCCTTGTTGCGCGTCGCGCTGCTGGTCTACAACCGCTCGATGATCCTCGACACACCGGCCTCGACATTCCTCGAAGCCTTCGCCAATGGCCTGCGTTTCGACTTGCGCCTGGTGGTTTATCTCTGCATTCCGTTGCTGATTGCGTTATTCAGCGCCCGTGCCATGGCGGCGCGCGGGCTGTTCCGCTTCTGGCTGACGGTTGCCTCGAGCATCGCGCTGTTTCTGGGCCTCATGGAGATGGATTTCTACCGTGAGTTCCACCAGCGCCTCAACGGCCTGGTTTTCCAGTATGTGAAAGAAGATCCGAAAACCGTGATGAGCATGCTCTGGTACGGTTTTCCGGTCGTTCGCTACCTGCTTGCCTGGGCCGTAGGTACCTGGATCCTCAGCCTGGCGTTCAAAGGCGCCGATCGTGCGACCCGTCCTCGCGGCCCCTTCAGCGGCGGCAGCATCGGTACTCGCCAGGTGGCCCCGTGGTACGCGCGCTTCGCCGTGTTCATGGTCTGCCTGCTGCTCTGCGTGGTCGCTGCCCGCGGCACCTTGCGTCAAGGCCCGCCACTGCGTTGGGGTGACGTCTATACCACCGAGTCGAACTTCGCCAACCAGTTGGGCCTCAACGGTACCCTGCAACTGGTTGCCGCGGCCCAGAGCCGGATGTCCAACGAGCGCAGCAACATCTGGAAAGCCACCATTGACCAGCCATTGGCCCAGCAGACCGTGCGCGACATGCTGCTGACACCAAGCGATAAACTGGTGGACGCCGATACCGCCGCCGTTCGTCGTAATTACACACCAAACGCCGACAAGACCCTGCCGATCAAAAACGTCGTCGTGATTCTGATGGAAAGCTTCGCCGGTCACTCGGTGGGTGCGCTGGGGCGTCCGGGCAACATCACGCCGTACTTCGATAAACTGTCCAAAGAAGGCCTGTTGTTCGACCGTTTCTTCTCCAACGGCACCCATACCCACCAGGGTATGTTCGCCACCATGGCCTGCTTCCCGAACCTGCCGGGTTTCGAATACCTGATGCAGACCCCGGAAGGCAGCCACAAGCTGTCTGGGCTGCCGCAGTTGCTCAGCGCCCGTCAATACGACGATGTTTACGTCTACAACGGCGACTTCGCCTGGGACAACCAGTCGGGCTTCTTCAGCAACCAGGGGATGACCAACTTCATCGGGCGTAACGATTTCGTTGACCCGGTGTTCTCCGATCCGACCTGGGGTGTTTCCGACCAGGACATGTTCAATCGTGGCCTGGAAGAACTGAAAGCCCGCGACGGCAAGGACAAGAAGCCGTTCTATGCCTTGCTGCAAACCCTGTCCAACCACACGCCCTACGCGCTGCCGACTCCATTGCCGGTTGACCGGGTCACTGACCGTGGCACCCTCAATGAGCACCTGACGGCCATGCGCTACTCCGACTGGGCGCTGGGTCAGTTCTTTGAGAAGGCGCGCAAGGAGCCTTACTTCAAGGAAACCCTGTTTGTGATCGTCGGTGACCATGGGTTCGGCAACGAACAGCAGATCACCGAAATGGATCTGGGGCGTTTCAACGTTCCGATGCTGATGATCGCACCGGGCATCCAGGAAAAATTCGGCCAGCGTGACCACACAGTGGGTACCCAGATCGATATCGTACCGACCATCATGGGTCGTGTAGGTGGTGATGTGGTGCACCAATGCTGGGGACGTGACCTGCTGAACCTGCCGGAAGGTGACAAGGGTTTTGGCGTGATCAAGCCATCGGGTAGCGATCAGACCGTCGCCTTGCTCACTGCCGACCGCGTGCTGGTATTGCCGAAGGAAATGTCGCCGAAACTCTACCGGTATGAACTGGGCGCGAACCCTAAAGGCGAGCTGATGCCGGAGTCGTCCGATGAAGCGGCACTGAAACTCAAGCTTGAGTCGTTCCTTCAGACCGCCACCAAGAGCCTGCTCGACAACACCGCCGGTGTGGTCGACGGCAAGCCGGACTAAGTAACGGCGCAATAAAAAGAGGCCCTTGTCAGACTGTGTGAAAACCTAGCAATCTGCGCAGCGCTCAAAGAAAATGCTCCGTATCGAAAGATACGGAGCATTTTTCGTTATGGCCTACATCCAGGGAGAGCCCCGCAGCCAGACCAGCCTGTTCCC
>NZ_VZPP01000010.1 GCF_008801475.1 Pseudomonas moorei
CGTTGGTTACATCTTTGATTTCTCGCGGAGTAACTTGTGATGCTGATAATCTGTTGACTAGCAGTCTGACTCCACAAGCACCCACACGAATTGCTTGATTCAGTTGTTAAAGAGCGGTTGGTTAAGATCTTTCGTCTCAACCGAGGCGCGCACTTACATGCACCACCCCTTATGCATCACCCTTAAAAGCTCTGATTTTATTAATAAAATCAACTACTTAGGCCAAAATCAGCTTCAAGCTGCTCGTTAGCGGGAGGCGAATACTACAGCATTAAAATAGGCCGTCAACCCCCGCCTAGAAATTCTTTTTCCTTACCAAAGAGCCTCGGTTGCCACTATAAAAACATCCAAGGTCCGTACAAAGCATCAGGGCAGCAGAGAACCCAGACCACGTCGTCACTGAATCGCCCCTTATTTCGAGGACGCAGACTGACCGCTTTTTGGCCGTTTTCTGGCTGTCACGACTGACCGGTTTGGGTCCTCAGTTGCCTATAGCAGCAGGCCAGACTCCGCCGAATCTGATTGCTTTGTTCCCACAATGACCCACACAACATGCATCTCGTCGGAAACTCAAAAGGCGGGGAATCATAAACTTCCCCCCGCCCGCCTGCTCGCGTCAAAATACACGCCAAGTATAAATTCATGTACACAAAAAGATGTACATCCAATTTAATCTATACTAATCAAGTCATTAATGTTAGTTTCGAGTCTCCCTCGGGCACCAAAATTAAGAAAGGTCTTGCTTAGCAAGGCCTTTTTTTTCGCCTGCAGAAAAGCCCTCGCCCCCCCACCCACCTGGAGCTGGCTTGCCAGCGAAGCTCTTAAATTTCTCGCATCCTCGGTCGGTACGACCCCTCTCAAGGATTCCCCCCATGGAACAACACCTGGAAACCGTCGCCCTCTTCTCCCTCAAGCTGGCTTACGAATCGGAAGATTCAAGCCCGATTTTGCGTGACGACCTGGTCATGGGTGATTACCAGCGGGATGTGTTTGAGTTGCTGGTGCGGCGGGGGGATGTTGAGGCGATTCAGGTGAAGGTGGGTGAGTGTGTTGGGTTGGCGCTGGAGGCCTTAGGCGGAGTGGATAAACCTTTGGGGCGTGAATTGAATAAATTAGCGGCTGATTTCAGTGGTGCGCAATCGATGGACCAATTGGGTGCACCACTTTTCGCTATCAAGAATTACTTGAAAGATGTTTTATAAGTAAAAGGGGCCAGATGAAGAGGATGAATTCCGCTTCAAAGCTGTGTGTATGCCTTCTCAAAGTTATCTAAAGCTTGGTCAACCTTGTATCGAAGCATCAGAGACGCGGAAAGCTTTACCATCGCCTCGAACAGAATATGCCCCGATGGAATCTCACACTGTCCAACGCATCGACCGTAAGAATCGTCAGGTTCATATGCATAGACAGTGTAAAAAACACCACGAGGCTCTCGGCACAATCCGACAGTTATGTGCGTAACCGAGTGATCCCTAACATTTGACTCCGGCAGTGAGAACTCCAATACGTCATCGAACGGAATGAACATAGCGGAAGCTGACATCACGAAGAGACCCGCGATATCCAGCGACTCTTCTACAGAATGCAGGTCAGGAGTGTTGTATTCGTGTTCAAGAACATTCCGCATCTTAACTACTTTGCGCAAAAGGCTTGGCGCCAATAAGCCTAGCGCACGCAATCGCTCTATTTTTTTCGGTACATTCAATTCGAACGACTGATAACCAAAAGAAATCAGCAACTGATCAAGCTGACAGACAATTGCCCTCTTTGCATTAGTCGTTGCGTTGATAAGCGCAGACAGACCACCTCGTTCAAAATCGTCTTCTGCCAAGCTGAGGAACTCAGCAGGCGAAGTTTTTAGCTCCTCCAACGTAAAGCTGCCACCACCTAAATTTACTGCACATTTGCTCAAATCGAATTCATGAGCGTGGCAAAACTCTTTGATATTCATCTTAACGACCAGGCTAATGGGCAGCCCAAGTGGCTGCGGTAAACTCAGTCTATCAGCGACTCAACCGAGATCACTTACTCACGCAAAGTTGATTAGTGCTTGATAGCCCACAGTTGAATATGTTTTCGACCCAGCTACATTCGACGGAAAGCTCATTGTCGTCGAGGTTGCAGGAAAAGGATCTGCACGATACCCTCCCCACCGTCGCTGCCAATTCAGCGACCGGGTGTGAGAGCCCGAAATAATCAAGGCGCAAAGCGCCCCAAAACCTATCGTGGCGTTTTTTTTCGTCTGCGATATGGCTTTATGGCGGCTGTGCGTGGGAGACCTTCGGGTCTACCGGTTGCCTTGATTGCCGGTTTCTCACCCCACGCACGGCTGTCACCCAAGCCCGTGAGAAGGCTCGTGGCAACTCCTCAAATCAAGGATGTTGACCATGAACAATATAAATCCGTTTGAAATTCGGCTTTCCCCTCTACGCAACCCCCAATCCCGCAACACCCTCCCCCACCACCTCTCCCTCATCGGAGGTGGCCAATGACCCACCAACCCGAACTCAAAACCATCGGCCTGACCCCCGCCCTCTACTGCGCGGACCAAGCGCTGTTCCATGTCACGCGCGACGTTCCCCTCGGTGATGCATTGGCCATGGCTTCCGATTTTTTGTTTCTGGCCAAGGCGCTGACCCAGGACGCGGCGTATGCCAAGGACACGGACTATCAGGCCTGGGCGGCGCATTATTTGACGGCGATGAGCAAGGCGGTGGTGGATGATGCGGTGAAGGTTCTGACGCGGGATCGGACGTCGGTGTCCATGCCGAAGCGGGCGGGGGCCAAGTCTGGGGGGTAGTGGTTGAGCGTTGTGGGGGCAAGCTTGCTGGCGATGGCGGTCTGTCAGTCAACTTCTCTGTTGAATTGGATGGCCTCATCGCTGGCAAGCCAGCTCCCACAGGTTTTTGTGTGTTGGCGGGGGTAGGGATCAGCCCCGATTTTATTCGGGGCTTTCGATGGTTTGGCTTCAGCTTCGACGCCCTACTCCCCGTGCTCCATCGCCTTTACGGTCACTTCAATCGCCCGAATACTGATCGCGGCAAAGATCGCGGTCATCAGCACGCCGTTGAAACCCAGCATGATCGCCAACACCCGCGACACCGCCAGTTTGGGCGCCAGGTCGCCGTAGCCGATGGTCAGGCCGGTCACGAAGGCGAAGTAGATGCCGTCGAACGGTTTCCAGCCTTCCAGGTAGCCGATGATCAGGCCGAACAGCACGATCACGAAGATCAGGATGGAGAAGATCGGCCAGACCACCCGGAAGTAGAACCAGACGGTTTTGTAAAACTCATGACGCACGTGGGCTGCGTGAGAGAGGCTCATGGCACAGGTTTCCTGGGTTGTCAGCACCCCATCAGCTTGGCACACGCAGAGGATTTTGAAGGTCGAACCCTAAGGGGCTTATAGCCGGGCTGACGCTCCCTGCCCTCATTCGATTTCAATGGGCCCTTTGGTCCCGGCATCGCTGTCGGTCCAGTAATCCTCCCCCGTCAACCGACGATCACCCTGAATCGTGAAGGTGATCTTGCCCTGACGAAATTGCAGCGTGCCATCGGTGCGCTTGGCGTTGACCCGCTTGCCATTAACCCAGACCTGCTCCTTGGCATCGATGCGAATGGTGGCAACGGTCGCCCCCGAATCGCTTTTGGCCACCCATTGCCCGGCATACGGGGTCGGTGTGGTTGCACTGTCCGTCGCGGCTGGCGCTTGTGGATTACTGAACCCGGCCTTGGCATTTTCCGCCTGGGACTTGTGGATATCGCAGCCTTCCAGCTCGCTCATCTGGGTGCAGCCGGATTGCTCAAGTTGCTGGCGGTACTTGTCGTTGATGGCATGTGCAGGGGTTTGCACCCCGATCAACATGGCCAGTGCTGGCAGGATGATCCTTTTCATAGGTCTACTCGTGTGGTCAGGGTCTTCTCGAAGGCTGGCAAATTGCGTGGCAGGTTCACTGTGGTTGGTGCTTTTGACTCAAATGACCCACTGTTTATCCCAAGTCCAGTGAATTTCATGCATCGTCACCCGCGAGGGCTGCTCACAAGCCTTAACAGGTCGCCACGAAGACCTGCGCTATCATCGCCCGCCTGCGCACCCTAGAGCCTTGAACCCGGATGTCTGCCACCCTGCCTTTGCCTGCTGATCATCATTCAATGCCCCCGGTCCTGGTCGGCCCGTTGTTACGGCGTCTGGAACCGACGCGGCTGGTGATGTGGCTGGTGGGCTCGCGGACGCTGGCGTTGACGCTGCGCGTGCAGGGCATCGCCGATATTCGCCTGGATGCCGGGCAATGCACGGTCATCCAGGTGGGCACGCAGGCCTTCGTGCATTTGATCGACGTGCCGCTGGAGACCGCCCTGCCCTGGGACACGTTGATCGAGTACGACCTGCTGATCGACGACGCACAAACAGGCATCGCCGACTGGGCGCCCCATCTGTTGTATGGCGATGCCCGGCGTCCGAATTTCGTTCTGCGCTCACGCATCGATCAGTTGCTGCACGGCTCCTGCCGCAAGCCCCATCACCCGTCGGCCGACGGTTTGCTGTGTGTCGATGCCTTGCTGGCGCAACCTCATGAAGCCCGGGAGCGCCCGGCGCTGTTGATGATGAGCGGCGATCAGGTGTACGCCGACGATGTCGCCGGGCCGATGCTGCGGGCCATTCATGCCTTGATCGAGCGACTGGGGTTGTTCGGCGAGCACCTGGAAGGCGCCGTGGTCAGCGACAGCGCCAAACTCTACGAGCATCCCGCCAGCTACTACCACCGTGCGGATTTGTTACCGGCGCTTGAGAGCAACGAGACCCTGCGCGAGCGATTTTTCGGCGGGGCGCGCAAGCCGATTTTCACCAGCAGCAATGCCGACAACCATCTGGTGACCTTCGCCGAAGTCATGGCCATGTATGTGCTGGTCTGGTCGCCGACGCCCTGGACCTTGATCGCCCCGCAGCCGCCGGCCCTGACGCCGGACAGGGCTCAACGTTATGCGCTGGAACAAACCCGCATCGATGGTTTCAAGGCCGGGCTCGGCCAAGTCGCCCGGGCGCTGGCGCACTTGCCGACGCTGATGATTTTCGATGACCACGATATTACCGATGACTGGAACCTTTCCGCGCAATGGGAGGAAACGGCCTACGGCCATCCGTTTTCCAGGCGCATCATCGGCAACGCCCTGCTGGCCTACATGCTGTGCCAGGGCTGGGGCAACAACCCGGATGCCTTCAGCGGCGTCGTGGAAAAAGCGCGGCTGTTGAGTGCGACCGGGCAAGACCGTTACCTCGACAGCCCTGTGCAAGATGACTTGATCGACCAATTGCTGAAGTTTCAGAACTGGCACTACGTGCTGCCTACCCAGCCGGCCATGGTGGTGATCGACACCCGCACCCGGCGCTGGCGCAGCGAAATGAACCTCAAGCAACCCTCGGGCCTGCTCGACTGGGAAGCCTTGAGCGAACTGCAACAGGCACTGCTCGACCACCCGTGCGCGATCATCGTTTCGCCTGCGCCGATCTTCGGCGTGAAACTGATCGAGACCGTGCAGCGGGTGTTCAGTGGGTGCGGTTATCCACTGCTGGTGGACGCGGAAAACTGGATGGCCCATCGCGGTGCGGCGCAGGTGATCCTGAACATTTTCCGACACTCACGTACGCCGGCTAATTACGTGGTGCTGTCGGGGGATGTGCATTATTCCTTCGTCTACGAAGTGCTGATCCGACACCGCAAGGCCGGGCCGCATATCTGGCAGATCACCAGCAGCGGCATCAAGAACGAATTCCCCCGCGCCC
This sequence comes from Pseudomonas moorei, assembly GCF_008801475.1. Classification (GTDB taxonomy): domain Bacteria; phylum Pseudomonadota; class Gammaproteobacteria; order Pseudomonadales; family Pseudomonadaceae; genus Aquipseudomonas; species Aquipseudomonas moorei. Next base: position 5,782 of record NZ_VZPP01000010.1, read on the forward strand.
TGCTCGAGTGGTTCGATCGCCTCAACCGCTGGCTGTACTCGCCGCGCTCGCCGCTCAACTGGCTGACCAAACGTCGACGCCTGCGCATCGTGCCGCACGTCCCCGAGCATGCCGAGGCCGGTGAACGGTTATGGAATTCGGCGGGGATCGGCCAGGTGTTTTTCAATGACCAGGGTCAGCCGCAGGATATCTATCAGCACAACGCCAGTGGTGCGCCGAAGACGCGCATGGTGCCACCTGCCAATGAGGACTGAAGGGATGACAGCCGTTCGTGATCATGACCGCAAACCTGTAGAGCCAGCCTGCTGGCGATGAACCCGGGTGCGCCGCGTTTAACCAGGCCACACGCGTTATCGTTGACGACCATCGCGAGCAGGCTCGCTCCTACAATGGATCGTGTCACTCATGGAGGCGATGCCCATTGGACCTCACTCGAACCCTGATCATCGGCAACTCAGGTTCCGGCAAGAGCTGGCTGGCTGAACGGCTGGCGCAGCAGTTGCACGCGCCATGCACCGACCTTGATCGCCTTCACTGGATTTCTGACGAACACAGCATCGCCCGTCCCCGCAACGAAGCGTTGGCCATGGCACGGGTGGCGGCCAGTGAAGAACGCTGGGTCATCGAAGGCGTTTATGGCTGGATCGCCAGCGAACTCCTGCCCCGCGCCACCGCGTTGGTCTGGTTGAGTGTTGAAGATGAGGGCTGCGTGGCCAACATTCGCCAGCGCGAGGCCGGGCGCGACGAAAATGACCCGTTGCTGATCGCCTTGCTGGACTGGGCCGGCAGCTATCGCCAGCGTGAGGGGTCCAGTGGGTTTGCTGCGCATCAGCGGTTGTTCGAGGATTTCACTGGCTCGCGCATTCAGCTGGCGAATCGGGCGCAAATCACCCACTTCGCCTCACAGACTCCGCCTGTGTAGGAGTCGCCACTAGCGGCTCCTGCACGATAGCCCGGTTCAGGCAGCTTTTATCGACAAAGCAACCCCCCTGACAATCATCTCCACCTCCCGCTCATCAATCGTCAGCGGCGGCAGCAGGCGGATGATCTGGCCGCGGGTCACGTTGATCAGCAGGCCGTGATCCCGTGCGGCGATCAGGGACAGGTCGCGGATCGGTTGCTTGAGTTCGATGCCGATCATCAAGCCCTGGCCGCGTATCGCCAATACGTTCGGGTGGTCCGCCAGTTCCACGCGCAATCTTTCAAGCAGGCGTTCGCCCTGTATCCGCGCGTTTTCCCGCAGTTGCTGTTCTTCGATGATGTCCAGCACGGTGCACGCGACCCGACACGCCAACGGATTGCCACCGAAGGTGCTGCCGTGGCTGCCGGGGGTAAAGAGCTCGGCGGCTTTGCCACGGGCCAGGCAAGCGCCGATCGGGATGCCGTTGCCCAGGCCTTTGGCCAGGGTCATGACGTCCGGCACGATGCCTTCGTGCTGGAACGCAAACCACTGGCCGGTGCGGCCGATGCCGGTCTGGATTTCATCGAGCATCATCAACCACCCGCGCCGCTGGCACAGTTCGCGCACGGCTTTGAGATAGCCCGGTGGCGCCAGTTGCACGCCGCTTTCGCCCTGGATCGGCTCCATCAGGATGGCGACGATGCGTGAGCCATGGGCCTGTTGCACCTGATCCAGTGCCTTGAAATCGCCGAACGGCACCTTGACGAAATCCCCCGGCAACTTGTTGAAGCCCAGGCGCACGGCCGGGCCGTCGCTGGCAGACAGGGTGCCAAGGGTCCGGCCATGAAAGGCGTTCTCCATGACCACCACCAACGGTTGCTCGATGCCTTTGTGCCAGCCATGCAGCCGGGCGATTTTCAGCGCCGTCTCGTTGGCCTCGGCACCGGAGTTGTTGAAAAACGCCCGCTCCATGCCGGCCAGGTGCGTCAATTTCTGCGCCAGTTGCTGCTGCCAATCGATGCTGTACAGGTTCGAGGTGTGCAGCAGCAAACCGGCCTGTTCACTGATGGCCGAGACGATTTTCGGGTGAGAGTGGCCGACGTTGGTCACCGCCACGCCAGCGACCGCGTCCAGGTACTCACGACCGGCCTGATCCCACAGGCGTGTGCCAAGGCCTTTGATGAAACTCAAGGCCAGGGGTTGGTAAGTGCTCATCAGGCAGGCGGCGGTCATGGCATCAAGCTCCCTCTATGGTTGGTGTTTTTGCAGTATGGTTAGCCACCAGAGCTGGATAAACCCGGCAAAACTTCAATCATTTTAAAGCCAGACTTGATAATGGATCTGTTCCAGGCAATGAGCGTTTACGTGAAGGTGGTGGAAGCCGGCAGCATGACCGCTGCCGCCCAGCAATGTGAGATGTCCACCACCATGGTCGGCAATCATCTCAAGGCCCTGGAGCAGCGCCTGGGGGTGCGCCTGCTTAACCGTACGACCCGGCGCCAGCGCCTGACGGAATTCGGCACGGCGTACTATCAGCGCTGCCTCGAAGTGCTGGGGCTGGTGGCCGATTCCGAGCGTCTGGCAGAGCAGACCCTCGATGAACCGAGCGGCACCCTGCGCATCACCGCACCCTTGACCTTCGGCACTGAGCGCCTGGCGCCGGCCTTGAGCGAGTTCAGCTTGCTAAACCCGCGGGTGAAACTGGACGTGGTGCTCACCAATCGACGCCCGGACTTGCTCGACAATGGCTTTGACGTGGCCTTCCGCCTGGGCGCACTCGAGCCGTCGAACCTGATCGCCCGCCCGCTGATCGACTACACCCTGACCATGTGCGCCTCCAGGGAATACCTGGCACGTCGCGGCACCCCGGAAAAACCCGAAGACCTGCAACACCACGACTGCCTGGCGTTCGCCTACCCGGCCGGTGATGACTGGCAATCAGTGGCCAGGCAATGGCGCCTGCACGGTCCGGAAGGCGACGTCGAGGTGGCGGTCAGCGGTCCGATGCTGATCAACAGTTCGGCGGGGTTGCATCAGGCGGCGCGCACCGGCATGGGCATTGTGATGGTGCCCGATGCACTGGTGGAGCAGGACCTGCGCGACGGCAAACTGGTCGCCCTGATGCCGAGCTATCAACTGCCGAGCCGGCCGATGCACCTGGTTTATGCCCAGGATCGACATCGCCTGCCGAAACTGCGTCGTTTCGTCGACTTCGCCGTGCAGATGTGGGGCAAACACTAGCCCGGCCGAGGTGCCTTGCACTAATCTGCGCGACGGGCCGTTCATATTGATATCAGGGCGCCAGGGAGAGCAGCGATGGGTGAGGCATCCAACATCGAACCATTGAAGTTCAGCGCATCGGATTTGAACGACGACCTGCTGCCCACCATCCTGGAACTGGTCAGCGACGGCATCTGGGAGTGGAACGCCAACACCGGTTTCGTTTACCGCAACCCGGGCTGGTACGCCATGCTCGGCTATGCACCCCATTCCCTGGACAACAGCGTGTTGACCTGGGAAAGCCTGATCCACCCCGATGATTACCCACGGGTCATGGCGCAGTTCGATGCCTACGTGACGCAACGCGTGCCTGGCTATCAGTGCGAGTATCGCTGCCGCATGCAGGATGGCAGCTACACCTGGATCGAAGATCGCGGCTACATACTGGCGCGCAACGCCGACGGCTCCGTGGCGCGGATGGTCGGCGCGCACCGCAGCATCGAAGACAAGAAGCGCCTGCTCGAAGCCCTCGAACGGCGCAACCACTCCCTCGAAGCCATGGTTGAGGAGCGCACCCGTGAGTTGTCGCGGGTCAATCAGCAACTGCAGCTTCAACTCGAAGAGAACCGCAAACTGGCGGAAACCGACGTCCTGACCTCGATCGCCAATCGTTATCGCCTGGAAAAAGCCCTGCCCGAGGCCTGCGAGCGCGCCCAGCGTTTTCGCCAGCCGCTGTCGCTGATCGCCATGGACATCGATGATTTCAAGAACATCAACGATCACTATGGCCATGCCCTGGGCGACGCCGCCCTGGTGCAGGTGGTCGACAACGTGAAGCACTGCGTCGCCGACAATCATCTGCTGGCGCGCTGGGGCGGCGACGAATTCATCATCATCCTTCCCGATACGCCGCTGGCCGAAGCGCGACGCCTGGCCGAAAACATCCGTGATCGCCTCGCCGGGTTACAGCCTGTCGGCGATTTTCACATCACCATGAGTTTCGGTGTGGTTCAGCGCTTTGACGAAGAGCAGCAGACCGGCCTGAAGGCGCGGGCCGATCAGGCGCTGTATCGCTCGAAAATCGCCGGCAAGGACATGATCTCCGTGTAACAGCCGCCCCCGGCCCTCACATCCCCGCCTTCACCAGCACCGGTTTTTCCTGATAGCGATCCGGGTACAACTGCTTGAGTTGAGCCACTTTCGGCAAGTCGTTGATCACGATGTAGGGATAGGTCGGGTGCTCGGTCAGAAAGTCCTGATGCTCTTCTTCCGCCGGGTAAAAACCGTTGTAGCTTTCCAGCTTGGTCACAATCGGTTTATCGAACGCATGAGCGGCGTCGAGCTGGCTGATGTAGGCCTGGGCCACCCGTTGCTGATCGCTGCTTTTAGTGAAAATGGCCGAGCGATACTGGGTGCCGGTGTCTGGCCCCTGACGGTTGAGTTCGGTCGGGTTGTGCGCCACCGAGAAGTAGATTTGCAGCAAGGTGCCATAGCTGACCTGACTCGGGTCGAAGGTCACTTCGACCGACTCCGCATGCCCGGTGTTGCCACCGCTGACGCGCTCGTACCGGGCCGTGTTGGCCGCGCCACCGGCGTACCCCGACACGGCGTTTTTCACGCCTTTGACATGCTGGAACACCCCTTGAACGCCCCAGAAGCAACCACCGGCAAACACGGCGGTTTCGCTGTGGGCCTGCGTGTTTTCATCCAGGGCCGGAGGTGGCAGGAGGACAGCCTCTTCAGCGCTGCCGAAAGAGAACGCCGAGCATTGACTGATGATGCCAGCGGCCGCCAGTCCCAATAAGGTTCGGCGCCAGGTGAACAGGTTTTTCATGACGTTGACTCCTGAAGAATTGAGGTCGATCAGCCGAAAGTAAAGGCGTAGGCCGATGCGCCCGGATCCAGAAACTCGATGCTGAACGTGCGGTCACTCACCCCGCCGTTCTGACGCACCAGTTGATACAAACGCTGTTCCGTTACGCGGCCACTGCCATCGGGCGCCACGTCCATGCCGTGGGCATCGCCCGGAGCCTTGCCATCGATCAGCACTTTGAAGCGCACCGGTTTGCCATCCGCGCCGGGGCCGAGCACCAGGTGCAAATCACGGGCGTGGAAGCGATAGACGATGCGGCTTTCCGGGGCGCTAGCGGTGGCCCGTTCCGATCCGACATGCCATTGGCCACCCAGGCTCCAGTCGTTGAGGGCCAACTGCTTCGGCGGGCTGTAGGTCGCCACTTTGTCCGGCACCAGCGAGGTCTCCGGCACGAAATGCTCGGCACGCTGATAGCCGACGTAGGTTTCCGGCGACTGCACTTCGTTGTTGTCCGGGGCCATCTGTACGCCATCGGCCTTGGCGTTGATCAGCCCGTCCGATACCTTGGTCGCGCCTGCTTCACGCAGCAATTGCTGGATGACCCGCTCCGATTCGGCGTACTCGCCTTCGCCAAAGTGGTGATAGCGGATACGCCCCTGGGCGTCGGCGAAATAGTGCGCCGGCCAGTATTCGTTGTTGAAGGCGCGCCAGATCTTGAACTCGTTATCGATGGCCACCGGGTAGTTGATTCCCAGGTCCTTCATGGCCTGGGTGACATTTTTAACGTCGCGTTCGAAGGCGAACTCCGGGGCATGCACGCCAATCACCACCAGGCCCTGGTCGCGATACTTCTCGGCCCAGGCTTTGACATAGGGCAGCGTACGCAGGCAGTTGATGCAGGAGTAGGTCCAGAAATCCACCAGCACCACTTTGCCCTTCAAGGCCTGGGCATCGAGCGGTGGCGAGTTGAGCCACTGCACCGCGCCGCTCAGCGGTGGCAGGTTGCCTTCGACCGGCAAGCTGCCCGGGGCTTTGTCAGCCACTGGCAGCGCACCTTCTTCAGACACCGGGTTTTGCGCCGTCATCGCCGCACTGTCACGGGGTGACTTGCCGGCCAGGCGTCCGACCAGCGCCTGCTCGATTCCGCCGGTCGAGGCCGTGGAGAACCGCGCCAGAATCCCGGTATCGAGCCCCAGGGCAATCGCCGCCACCCCAACCAGCATCGCCGCGCCGAGGCCGCGACGCAGCCACTCCCCGGCACCGATCGAACGCTTCATCGCAGCGAAGACCTTACCGCCCAGCAGCAACGCCACGGCCAGGGAAGTCGCGGCACCGGCGGCATAGGCCAACAGCAACAAGGTGGTCTGGATACTCGCACCTTGCAGCGCCGCCCCGGTCAGCAACAACCCGAGAATCGGCCCGGCGCAAGGCGCCCACAGCAGGCCTGTGGCAACGCCGATCAGGAACGAAGCGCCGGGACGCGGCCGTGCATCGGCGCCGGCCACTTCCGACAGGCGACTGCCGGCCGCCACCAGCGGGCGGGTCAGGCGCTCAGCCAGTTGGGGCAACAACAGCGTCAGGCCGAACAGCGCCACGAACACCAGCGCCAACCAGCGCCCGTACTGATTGAGTTGCACCACCCAACCCCCGCCGACCGCCGCCAGGGTGGCCACGAGCGCGAAGGTCAGCGCCATCCCGGCCAGCAGCGGCAAACCGCTTTTGATGAACGGCTGTCCGGTGCGGGCAAAAACGAACGGCAGGACCGGCAGAATGCACGGGCTGACAATGGTCAGCACACCACCGAGGTAAGCAAGGAGCAGTAGCCACATGGCGATTACCTGCAAAAAAATGAGGGGTGGGAATCAGGCTGTCTTGGGTTGGAACTTCATCGCCAGGCCGTTCATGCAGTAGCGCAGCCCGGTGGGTTTGGGACCGTCATCAAAGACATGACCCAGATGCCCGCCGCAACGCCGGCAGTGCACCTCTTCGCGCAGCACGCCAAAGGAGTGGTCCTGACGGGTGGCCACGGCCTTGTCCAGCGGCATCCAGAAACTCGGCCAACCGGTATGGCTGTCGAACTTGGTCGCCGAGGAGAACAGCGGCAGGTCGCAACCGGCACAGGCAAACGTACCGTCGCGGTGCTCATTGTTGAGCGGGCTGCTGTAGGCCCGTTCGGTGCCCTCTTCACGGAGGATTTCGTACTGTTCGTCGCTCAGGATCGCGTGCCATTCACTGTCGCTGTGGGTCACTTCGAACACCTCCGCCGCGTCCGCCTGGCTGATCAGCGCAGTACTCGCGGAAAATTTGGGTAACAGGCCGATGGCCAGGGCTGCCACCCCCAGTCCGCCGCTCACTGCGAGAAATTGCCGCCGCGAAAATCGTCTTGAATCCATCGCCGCCTCCAAAAATCCTGGGCCGTTTTCATTGAACTCAGCCTAGGCTTGGGGTGATCGCCAAATCCTCACGGGGAGTTAAACAATTCGTGATAACTCCGGCCGCGGAAAAGCCGCACAATGCCCGTGTATTTCAATGGTGGGAGCGAGTCTGCTCGCGAGGGTGTGTCAGGTACGCTGGTGTCGCCTGACACACCCTCGCGAGCAGGCTCGCTCCCACAACGAGCAGCATTTCGCACAATGCATTCATTGCGCCGAAGGATTGAGCTGGATGGAACAGACCAAACGTGTCCTCGTGGTCGAGGACGATTTGCATATCGCCGACCTTATCTGCCTGCACCTGCGCGATGAGCAGCTCGAGGTGGTGCACTGCGCCGATGGCAACGAAGGCATGCGCCTGCTGCAGCAAGGCAGTTGGGATGCGCTGATCCTCGACCTGATGCTGCCCGGTGTCGACGGCCTGGAAATCTGCCGCCGCGCCCGTGCCATGGCGCGCTACACGCCGATCATCATCACCAGCGCCCGTTCCAGCGAAGTGCACCGGATTCTCGGTCTGGAACTGGGGGCCGACGATTACCTGGCCAAGCCGTTTTCCATGCTTGAACTGGTGGCCCGGGTCAAAGCGCTGCTGCGCCGGGTCGACGCCATGGCGCGCAACCTGAAAATGGATGCCGGCAGCCTGATCCTCGACGGCCTGGCCATCGACCCGATCACCCGCGAAGTGTCCCTCGACGGTCGGCGCCTGGACCTCACCCCGCGAGAATTCGACTTGCTGTATTTCTTCGCCCGCCAGCCCGGCAAGGTGTTTTCGCGCATGGACCTGCTCAATGCCGTATGGGGCTATAGCCACGAAGGCTACGAACACACGGTCAACACCCACATCAACCGCCTGCGCGCCAAGATCGAGACCGACCCGGCGCAACCGGTACGCATCCTGACGGTGTGGGGGCGCGGCTACAAATTCGCGACCGGGGAGGAGCAGCCATGAGGTTGACCCTGACACAACGCCTGTCGCTAGTGTTCGCCGTGTTGCTGCTGGTGTGCTGCGGCACGTCGGCGTGGATGCAGGTGCGCTCCAACCAGATGCACGAGCAGGAAGTGGTGCAAGGCTTGTCCCGGGACCTGGCGCAACACATCGCCAGCGACACGGTGCTGATGGACACCAAGGGCTTGATGCCCGGTGCCGTGCGCGATCTGTTCAGCCAGTTGATGCTGGTCAACCCGAGTGTCGAGGTGTACCTGCTCGACACCGAGGGCAAGATTGTCGGCAGCGCCGCGCCAGAGGGTCGGATACGCCGCGAGCGGGTCGACCTGGCGCCGATCCAGCGCCTGCTCCGGGGCGACCCCTTGCCGATTCCCGGCGACGACCCACGCAGTGTCGACGGTCGCAAGGTGTTCAGCGCCGCGCCGCTCAAGGTCGATGGCAAACCGGCCGGTTATCTCTATGTGGTGTTGCTCGGCGAAGACCACGATCGCCTCGCCGAACGCGGTGCGACCAGTGCGGCGCTGAATACGGCGCTGCTGTCCATCGGCTTGGTGGCGTTGCTGTGCCTGATTGCCGGTCTCACGGCGTTCGCCCTGATCACCCGGCCATTGCGCCGCCTGACTGAAACCGTCAGCCAGTTCGACATCGACGGCGTTCCGGTCACGCCGCCCACAGCGGCCCCGACGGAGAAAGCCGCCAGCCATGACGAAATCGCCATACTCGACGCCACGTTCCGGCAGATGCAGGCGCGTCTGGGTGAGCAATGGCGCACCTTGACCCGCCAGGATCAGGAGCGCCGTGAACTGGTGGCGAACATTTCCCACGACCTGCGCACACCGCTCGCGTCGCTGCATGGCTACCTGGAAACCCTGTCGCTCAAGGACGCCACCCTGCCCCCCGCCGACCGTCGTCGTTACCTGGGCATCGCGCTGGACCAGAGCCGCAAGGTCGGTGGCCTGGCGCAATCGTTGCTGGAGCTGGTGCGGCTGGAACATGGCTTCGTGCAACCGGTGCTGGAGCGCTTCTCCCTGACCGACCTGGCCCAGGACATCTTCCAGAAATTCGAACTGACGGCCGAGGCGCGCCAGGTCGAACTGAAGGCCACGTTTGCCTCTAACGTTTCGGCGGCCTGCGCTGATCTGGGGTTGATCGAGCGGGTGCTGACCAACCTGTTCGACAATGCGTTACGCCATACCCCGCCGGGAGGCGAGATCGAACTCGGCTTGCGGCCACAGGGGGCATTTATTGAAGTGACCGTCAGCGACACCGGCCCCGGCATCGCCCCCGAACTGCGTGAAGGCCTGTTCTTGCGGCCGTTCAATATCGGTGGGGCACGGCGTGATGGCGGGTTGGGACTGCGAATCGTGCATCGCATCCTGCAGTTGCATGGCCGCGATATTCAGTTGATCGATGTGCCAGGGCGCGGCGCAACGTTCCGCTTTTCGCTGGCGGTGGATGAAGCCACTGCGTCGGCGTTGGCAGAGCGGTCGATGAACCTCAACACACCGGGAAAAGCCTGACGGACCGCCATCGCGAGCAAGCTCGCTCCCACAGGGATCTCGGTCGTTCACCCATTCCGGCTACACCCACAAATCCTGTGGGAGCTGGCTTGCCGGCGATGGCGTCGGCACATTCAATCTCTACGTTGCCTGACACACCGCCATCGCGAGCAGGCTCGCTCACACTGTGGTTCTAGGCCGCTCACCCATTCCGGCTACACCCACAAACCCTGTGGGAGCGCGGCTTGCCCGCGATGGCGTCATCCCTGACAACTGAAGATCCGGATCAATCCCGATACCCCGGAGCCACCCGCTCCAGCAAGCGCAACAACGCCGCCCAGGCCAACTGCATCGCATCCGGGTCGTTCAGTTCACCTTCATCCAGCGCTCGGCCAGGGTCATTGAACTGGCGCTCGGTGTGCTCACAGACTTCAGCCGGTGGCAGTACCAACTCGCCGGCGGCCTGCGCGGCCAGTTGGATGTCGCAGGCTTTTTCCAGGTAGTACATGCGCATGAACGCCTGCCCCACGGTTTCGCCGACGGTTAACAAACCATGGTTGCGCAGCATCAGCACCGGCTTGTCCCCCATGTCTGCCACCAGCCGCTCCTGCTCGCTCAAATCCAGCGCCACGCCTTCGTAGTCGTGATAAGCAACCCGACCATAGAACTCCATGGAAATCTGATTCACCGGCAGCAAGCCGCACTTCAACGCGGCCACCGCGCAGCCGGATTTGGTGTGGGTATGCAGTACGCATTGCGCATCCTCACGGGCGCCATGAATCGCGCTGTGAATCACAAACCCGGCCGGGTTCACCGGGAACGGCGACGGCTCCACGGCCTGCCCGTTCAAATCGATTTTCACCAGATTGGACGCGGTGATCTCATCGAACATCAACCCATACGGATTGATCAGAAAATGATGCTCCGGCCCGGGGATACGTACCGAGATATGGGTAAAAATCAGATCGGTCATGCGAAAGTGCGCCACCAATCGATAACAGGCGGCCAGTTCCTCGCGTAAACGTTGCTCTATCGGGCTCATGGGCGCACCACCTTGCAAGCGTCCAGCCCTTGCCCCAACGCGTCCCAGCCGTCGAAGCCACGGCGAGCGATGAACACCAGACGCGTCACGCGGGCCTGGGCCTCATCGGTAGCCGGCAGAAACTGACTGCGGGTGCCAACATGCTGCAACCAATGAGCCTTGTTGCCCTGCGCCAGCACCACCAGTCCCTTGACCCGAAAAACGTCGCTGGGCAACGCCTGCAACCAGCCGCGCAAGCCCTCGACATCCAGTGCCGCATCGCTCTGCCACAACCAGCTGCTGAACATTTCACCGTGATCGTCGTCCGACACCCGCGTCAGCGGCTTGAGCGTCCGAGGCTCAAGCTCCAGTTCGGTGTCCAGCCACAGTGCATCCGGCAACTGCGACTGCACGCTTTCGTGCACCCGAGTCCTCTGCCCCAGGGCTTCACGCAACGCCTGCAATTGTTGTTCGTCGACCAGATCGGTCTTGTTCAACAGCAACAAATCGGCGGCCGCCACCTGCGCCCGAGCCAGTCGCGCATATTCACCTTCGAGTTGCAGGTGACGGGTGGCGTCGACCACGGTGATGACCATGTCCAGTTGCATCTGACTGCGCAGTTGCGGGTAGGCCAGGGTTTGCACGATGCGCTGCGGGTCGGACACGCCGCTGCATTCGATGACGATGCGCTCCAGCCGCGGCTCCAGTTGCGCCAGGCTGCCGAGCTGCGCCAGCAAGTCTTCCTGCACGGTGCAGCAGATGCAGCCGTTTTGCAGGCTGTACACGGCATCCGTGACTTCGGAAACGATGGCCGCATCGATGTTCAACTCACCGAAATCGTTGACGATGACGGCCAGGCGACTGCCCTGCGCACGGCGCACCATGCGGTTGAGCAAGGTGGTTTTACCGGCGCCGAGAAACCCCGACACCACGGTCACGGCAATACGTTGTGCATCCATCACGCCTTGCCCTCCAGCACGGGAGGCTCGCCCTGCCAGACCGCTTTGAGCCCCAGCGCTTGCAGCGTCGAATGACGGTCGTAGACCAGTTGCCCGTCGACGAAGGTCAGCAGCACCTGAGTCTGGTGGATGTAGTTGCGCGCCGGTTCGGCGAACAGGTCACGGTCGATCACGATCAGGTCCGCTGACTTGCCGACTTCCAGGCTGCCGGTGGTTTTTTCCAGGCCCATGGCCACGGCACCGTTGCGGGTGATCACGTTCAACGCCTGCTCAAGACTGATCGGATCGCCGAAGCACGCCGGGTCGTCGTTCCATGGGTTCTGCCGGGTGACCATGGTTTCCAGCGCCAGCCATGGGTCGATGGACGCCACCGGCCAGTCGGTGCCCATGACCGCCGTGCCGCCGGCTTCAAGCACGCCTTTGAAGTCGTAGATGCGCTTGAGGCGTTCCTGGCCGTAACCGGAACGCGCGCCGCTGGCGAATGGCGTCGGGTACCAGGCCGCCGGGGAAAATTCGGCGATGACGTTCAGTTCCTTGAAGCGCGGCAGGTTGCCGGGGTGCAGCAAGGTGCTGTGGGCGCACTGGTGGCGCACGCCACTGAAACCGTTGCGACGGCGGGCCTCGGCCACGGCGTCGAGGAACACGTCCGACGCGCCGTCACCGGTGCAGTGGGCGATCACGCGGATGCCCTTGCGGTCCATGTCCACCACCATGTCGGTGATGTGCTCGGGGGTCAGGTTGAGCTTGCCGCGCCAGCTCGACTCTTGCGGCCATGGCGTCAGCAGGTACGAGGATTTCGGCTCGACCGTGCCGTCGAAGTGGAACTTCACCGCGTTGGCACTCAGGCGCGCGCTGCGGTAGTAGTGACGTTCGCCCGCCAGCAGTTCCCAGCGACGGCGCACCGGGAAAATGTCGTCCTGCCAACTGATCGCGGCTTCGATGCGCACGGTCAGTTCACCGCTGTCATCCAGTTCCTTCAGGGCCTGCAAGCGCTGTTCGCAGACGTGCACGTACTTGCTCGCCGTAACGCCGCGCGAACTCTGGAAATGCACGCCATCGCGATAGGCGCGGCGCAGCACGCTGACCGGGGTCGGTGGCATGGCGGCGTGGATCATCGCGTAGGCACCGTCGATCATCAGGCCGGTGGGTTCGCCGGTCAGGTCATCACGTTCGAAATAACCGTTGCGCGGGTCGGCGGTATGGCGGTCGATCCCGGCCAGTTCCAGGGCCTTGGAGTTGACCATCATGGTGCCCCACATGCGGTCGAGCAGCGCCACGGGACGGTCCGGCATGACGCTGTCGAGCCAGGCGCGGCCCGGGGTCAAACCGGCCTCGCGAAAGGTGTAGCGCACCCAGTACTGACCGTAGATCCAGCCATCGCCCGGATGGCTGTCGGCATAGGCGAGGATGCTTTCGCGCAGTTGCTCTGGCGTCGGGTCTTCGATACCGACGTCGAGGTCGTCGCTGTAGCGCGGTGCCAGTGCGAGGTCGGGGTGGGTGTGCATGTCGTGCAGGCCGGGCATGCAAAAGGCGCCTTGCAGATCGTGCACCCGGGTGTTCGGCCCTTTGAAGGCTTCAAGCGCGCCGAGGCTGGCGACGCCGATCAACTTACCGTCGCGGATCGCCAGCGCCTCGGCCCAGGGGTTGGCCGGGTCCTGGGTGTAGATTCGACCGTTGGCGAGGATCAGGTCGGCGTAGGTCCCTTGTACGGAATGGGTAGAAGAGAAGTTGTCGGACTCAGCCATGTAAGCCACCTTTGAGTTCAGGGCAGTAGGAAGATCCACCGTGCGCTTGGCATGTCGGGGACCTGAAAAATTGTTGTTGTTTTAGCCAGCGTTCAATCCGCCAGGAAAGTCGTGGCGTCGACCTCGATCATCAGCGGTTCGCGGGTATCGCCGAGTTGGCCAAGCAGCGCTCGCAAACCGGCGAGATTGCCCGCCCGGTGATGGACGACATGGCAGCTTTGCGCCAGTGCGGCAAAGTCCGGCGTGAGGATGTCGACCCCCAGCAACGGCACCTCGCGGGCGTTCATGTAGTCGCGGATTTCCGCATAGCTGGTGTTGTTCCACAGCAGCAGGGTCACCCCTGCGCCGGCCTCTTTGGCGGCGATCAGTTCGGCGCTGGAAAACTGCAGGCCACCGTCCCCCACCAATGCCACCACCGGACGCAACGGCTGGGCCAGCTTGGCGCCGATGGCCGCGGGCAAGCCGTAGCCCAGGGTGCCGTAGCCGCTGCCGGCGTTGAACCAACTGTTGGGCGTCGGTGCCCGGTAGCCCAAGGCTCCCTGATACACCGGTTGAGTCGAGTCGCCGACGATCAAGGGTTGCGGCAGCGCATCACGGACGGTATCGAGCAGTGCTTGCAGACGACACTGTTTGGCACTCCAGCCAGCGTGTTCGACGGCATTGACTCGCGTCACCCGATCACCGGCCCACGCGGGGTCAGCCTGGCGTTGCGGCAATCGCGCCAACAACGCGCGCAGGCCTTGTTCGGCATCCCCCAGCAGCCCCACCGCCGCCGCTTGCACGCCGAGCACTTGCAGGGGGTCGATGTCCAGGCGGATCAGCGGCGCCTTGAACGCCAAGGGGCCGAGGCCGAAAAAGTCATAGTCGGTTTCCCCCAGTTCGGTGCCGACGGCCAGCACCACGTCCGCCTCGGCGAACAGCTCGCGGCCATGGGCCGAGGACTGCACGCCGTCGAGCAGCAAGGGATGGTCGGGGGCCAGCAGACCGCGAGCGTTGGTGGTCAGCGCGACCGGCGCCTGCAACCGTTCGGCGAGCAAGGTCAGGGTTTCGCTGGAACGACGCGCGCCACCACCGGCGAGGATCAAGGGTCGTTGTGCGTGGCTGAGCAAGCTGACCGCGGCCTCGATGGCTTCGGGGGCCGGGGCCGGTGCCGCGGGCAATGGACGCGGGCGCAGGTCCAGGCCGTCGGCGGACATTTCCAGCACGTCCAGCGGTATCTCGATGTGCACCGGACGCGGCCGGGTGCAGCCAAACAAGGCAAAGGCCCGCGCCAGCACTTCGGGCAATTGGTCCGGGTGCTGCAACGTGTGACTGAAGGCACAAACGCCAGCGACCAACGTACGCTGGTCCGGCAGTTCATGCAGGTGGCCATGGCCCAGGCGCAGGTGTTCGCGGCGATTGCAGGTGGAAATGACCAGCATCGGCACCGAGTCCGCGTAGGCCTGGCCCATGGCGGTGAGGATATTGGTCATGCCGGGGCCGGTGATGATGAAGCACACCCCTGGCTTGCCACTGGCCCGTGCGTAACCATCGGCCATGAAGCCGGCGCCCTGTTCGTGACGCGGGCTGATGTGCTTCAAACGGCTGCCGTGCAAGCCACGATAAAGCTCGACGGTGTGCACGCCGGGAATGCCGAAGACGTGTTCCACGCCATAGCCTTCCAGCAACTGAACGAGCGCCTCGGCACAACGGGTCATGCAGCACCTCTTTGATGATGGGCCAGAGCGACCCGATGACAAGTTGGGCTAGTATTGTTGAACCAACCAATACAACAATCGATTTTTTTTGGCCTGACTGTTCAATTTACGTCACCATATAGCTCTGACCTTTGTGGTGGGAAGCTGGACTGTGCCGCAGGTGGATGGCTCGGCTGACCGATGCAATGGGGGCCGCTGCGCGACCCGGCGGGAGCAAGCTCCCTCGCCACAGGGGGGGCGTGTCGTATTTGGTTTTTTTAACTATTGAGCGGGATGATTTATGCGTTTTCCATCGATGACAGCCCTGCGCGCCCTGGACGCGGTTGCCCGCCTCGGCAGCGTGTCGGTCGCGGCCCGTGAACTGAACCTGACTCGAAGCGCCATCAGCCACCAGATCAGCAAGCTGGAGGAATGCGTCGGTTTTGCCCTGACCGAGCGCATTGGCCGGGGCATCGGCCTGACCTGGCAAGGCGAACGTTATGCCCGGGAGGTGCACGGGATTCTGTTGAACCTGCTCGATGCCGGTCAGTTGGTCGGCGACCAGGAAGTCTCCGGTCGGCTGTGCATCAGTTGCGCACCGGGATTCGCCACCTATTGGCTGTGCCACCACATCGGCGCGTTTTTGCGGCAGTACCCGCAAGTGCAATTGCAGCTGATTTCACCGCGCACCCCGGACGACACTCATAATCCGAATGTCGATCTGTTCATTGCCTACGGGATTGGCGACTGGCCGGAAATGATCGTTGAAGAAATCGTGGCCTTGCGCTTCTTCCCGGTGTGCAGCCCACGGCTGATCAACGCATTGGGCGGGCTCAAAAGCCCGCAGGAACTGAGCAATTACCCGTTGTTGCACATGACCGACTACTCCGACTGGCGCGTCTGGCTGACCGCCGCCGGGGCCTCAGGGGTCAACGCGGTCAGCGGCATTCTGTTCTCCGACGCACACTGCGCGCAGTCCGCCTGCATTGCCGGCCAGGGCATCGCCATCGGTGACAACCTGATCAGCGGCGATGCCTTGTCCAAGGGGCTGCTGGTGCGCCCATTCGACATCACCATCGACCTGCACCGTGGCTACTACCTGGCCGCCGACCCGCAAAAAGCCGACCGCGCAGCGGTCCAGGCCTTCAGCAACTGGGTCAAGACCCAGCTTCAATCCTCGCACCAGACCTGGCAGGACACCCTGTAGGAACCACGCGGTGTGTCAGGCGCTGGCCATGTTGAATGGGCTGGCCCCATCGCGGGCAAGCCACGCTCTCACAGTGTTCGTGGATGTACGCCGAGTCCGTGAACGCCCCAAATTCTGTGGGAGCTGGCTTGCCAGCGATGGCGGTGTGTCAGGCGGCATTGATGCTGAATGTGCCGGCCCCATCGCGGGCAAGCCCGCTCCCACAGTGTTCGTGGATGTACGCCGAGTCCGTGAACGCCCCAAATTCTGTGGGAGCTGGCTTGCCAGCGATGGCGGTGTGTCAGGCGGCATTGATGCTGAATGTGCCGGCCCCATCGCGGGCAAGCCCGCTCCTGTAAGGGTCGACTTTCCTGGCGCAAAAACACGCCGCAATTGAGTAATAAAACTAACCAATAGGCGCAAAATAATTCCATTGATGTAGCGATATTTTTAACAATAATAAGCCCAAAGCCCATTTCGGATTCGCATCCGTCCTCGTACGTCTTATGGGCAATAAAAAGAGGAACCTCATCGTGTCCAGCCGTTCAGCGATTCAGCTCAGCGCACAAGGTATCAGCCAGTATTACGGTCGTTTCGCGGCGCTGGATAACGTCGATCTTGACGTTCGCCAAGGCGAATTTCTTACCCTGCTGGGTCCTTCCGGCTCGGGCAAAACCACCTTGCTGATGATCCTGGCCGGCTTTCTCAGCCCGACATCGGGCAAGCTGATGGAGCAAGGCGTCGACATCATCAAGCGCTCGGCCGAGAAGCGGAACTACGGCATGGTGTTCCAGGGTTATGCGCTGTTCCCGCACATGACCGTGGCGGACAACGTCGCCTATCCGTTGCGCATCCGCAAAGTCGCGGCCGAAGAACGCCAGCGTCGGGTCAAGCACATTCTTGATGTGGTCGGCCTCGGTGCGCACATGCACAAGAAACCCGCTGAAATGTCCGGCGGTCAGCAACAGCGTGTGGCGATTGCCCGGGCGCTGGTGTTCGAACCGGAACTGCTGCTGCTCGACGAGCCACTGTCGGCACTGGACAAGAACCTGCGCGAACAGCTGCAAACCGAATTGCAGCGCATCCACCGTCAGGTCGGGACCAGTTTCGTCTTCGTCACCCACGACCAGAACGAAGCCCTGGCCCTGTCGTCGCGCATCGCGATTTTCAACCATGGCAAGCTGACGCAGGTCGACACCCCGGAAAACATCTACAACCGCCCCGAAAGCCGTTTCGTCGCCGAATTCCTTGGCAAGATGAACCTGTTCCCCCTGGCCGACATGTCCCGCAACGGCCCCACCGCCAGCGGCCGCTGCGGCACCAGCATCCTCCATGCCCTCGCCCCGGCCCCCCTGAGCAAAGAGCCCATCGTGCTGGCCGTGCGCCCCGAGCACATGGAACTGCACAGCGAGTGCCCGACCCGCGACGGCTACAACGTCATGCCTGCACAGCTCACCGACAAGGTCTATCAAGGCTCCAGCACTCACCTGGCCTTGAAGGTCGGCGGCGATACCTTGCCGATCAACCTCTCCGTGCCCGGCAACCACCCTGGCGCATCGATGCCCAGCGGTGCGCCCGTGTGGTTGAGCTGGCCGGTGCAGCAAAGCTTCCTGCTACAGGCCTGACACCGAAAAAATTTGCGTCACAAAGCTCTCTTCCAACGACAACAAAAAGGCCGGTGCCCACGCAGGTGCCCGCCGACTGAGGACTTGTCCATGCGCCAGGATCACCAACAAGACTGCATCGAAGTGCTTATCGAAAAGGCCCGTGACGGCCAGATCAACCGTCGCACCTTCATCCAGGCCATGGGCCTGCTGGCAGCGGTGCCCCTGGCACTGCGCAGCGGCATCAGCTGGTCGGCCGACAAGCCGCTGGTGGTGGTCAACTGGGGCGGCGATGCCCTGAATGCATTCCGTTCGGCATGGACCGACACCTTCACCAAAAACACCGGCATTCAAGTGCGCATCGACGGCGCCGGCCCGACCGAGGGCGCGATCCGCTCGCAACTGGCCAGCGGCCAACCGAGCTGGGACGTGGTCGACGTCGAGAGCTACAGCGCTCTCGTGCTGGGCCGCGAAAAAATCCTGCAACCGCTGGACTACAACCTGATCAAGCGCGACCAGGTGGCCCCGGCGCTCGCCTCGGATTTCGGCATCGCCAGCTACCAGTTCAGCTACGTGATGGCTTGGGACAGCGCCAAATTTGGCGACAACGGCCCCAAGACCTGGGCCGATTTCTGGGACGTGAAGAAATTCCCCGGCAAACGCACCCTGTACAAGTGGATGAACGGGATGCTCGAAGCGGCGCTGCTCGCCGACGGCGTACCGGCCGATCAGCTGTACCCGCTGGACGTGCCACGGGCCATGAAGAAGATCGACGAGATCAAACCTCACGTGCTGTCGTTCTGGAGCTCGGGCGCCGAGAGCCAGCAACTGATGGTCGACGGCGAAGTGTCGGTCGGCGCGATCTGGCACACCCGCGCCAAGCTGCTCAGCGAAGACACCGACAACCGCGTGCGCTGGAGCTTCGACAACGGCTTCATCAACTCCAGCAGTTGGGCGGTGCTTTCCGGCAACCCGGCCGGCACGCAACCGACGATGCAGTTCATCCAGCAAGCGTTGCAACCCGAAGGCCAGCTCAAACTCTTTGAACTGCTGGGCAACGGACCGTCGAACAGCGCCACGGAAAAAATGATGACGGCCAAGCAACTGGAAGCCAACTGCGCCTCCGAAGCCAACCTGAAAAAACAGATCGCCCTCAACGCCCAGTGGTACGCCGACAACTACTCCAAAGCCCTGGAAGAGTACCTGACGCGGCTGTCCAAGTGAGCCATCGATCATGACCATGACCCTGACGTCCACCTTGAGCAAACCCAAGCCCCGGTTCAGTTCGCCGGGCCTGGAGCGCGGTTTGCTGCTGTTTCCGCTGCCGGTGTTGCTGCTGATTTTCTACGTGCTGCCATTTCTCGGTGTGGTCGGCTGGAGCTTCTCGCTGCCGACGCCGGGCATCGAGCAATACCAGCGCATCGCCACCGACCCGGCGATTCACGAAATGCTCTGGCGCACCCTGCGCCTGTGCATGACAGTCAGTTGCCTGGCCCTGGTGATCGGTTATCTGCTGGCGTACTGCTGGGTGTTCAGCCCGCCGTTCTGGCAACGGGTGGTGGAGATCTGCATCTTCATTCCGTTCTGGATTTCCGTGCTGGTGCGGGCCTTTGGCTGGTTGATCGCCCTGCGCAGCAACGGCGTACTCAACAACGGCCTGATGGGCATGGGATTGATCGATCAGCCACTGCAACTGAGCCGCAATGAAATAGGGGTGGTCATCGGCATGCTGCACGTGATGATCCCGTACGCAGTGTTCCCGCTGCTGTCGACCATGCGCCAGCTGGATCAACGGGTGCTCATGGCCTCGCGCGGCCTGGGTGCCGGTGCCCTGCGTACCTTCTGGCAGGTGCTGCTGCCGCAGACCCTGCCGGGGATACTGGGTGCCTTCATCATGGTCTTCGTGTTCTGCCTGGGCTTCTTCATCACCCCGGTGCTGTTGGGCGGCGGGCAAACGGTAATGATCGCCGAATACGTGTTCCTGCAAATGTTCCAGACCAGCAATTGGGGCCTGGGGGCGACACTGAGCGTGGTGCTGCTGGCCCTGGTCAGCGCGTTGATCTGGGTGTTGCTGAAAATGACCCGCGTGAACCGACTGGTAGGCTGAGATCACTATGAATACCCATCGCACAAGCCTGAGTACGCGGCTGCTGGCCGTGATCGCCATGGCCTTCATGCTGTTCCCGCTGCTGACGGTCATTCCGGTGTCCTTCACCAGCAAACGCTTCCTGTCGATGCCCGAGGGCAACTGGTCGCTGCGCCACTACGAGGCGCTGGTCAGCAACCCTGACTGGTTCCATGCCATCAGCCAGAGCCTGAGCATCGCGTTTGCCACCAGCATCATCGCCACGTTGCTGGCTGCCAGCTTCAGCCTCGGTATCTGGTACATGCGCTCGAAACTGGCCACGGCGCTGATCGGCCTGGTGCTGTTGCCGATGGCGATTCCGCCGGTGATCTCCGCGTTGGTGCTGTACTTTATGGAAACCAAACTCGGCAGCTACGCACCGGGGATCGGTTATGACACCCCGACCGGCGTGGTGATTGCCCATGTGATCATGGTCGTCCCATACGGCGTAGTGACCATGCTGGTGGCCCTCAGCCAGATTGACCGGCGCATCGAACTGGCCTCGCGCAACCTCGGCGCCAGCCTGATGCAGACCACCTTCATGGTGATCCTGCCCAACCTGAAACTGGGCCTGGCCTCCACCGCGCTGCTGGGGTTCGCCCTGTCGTGGGAAGAGGTGGCGGTGACGCTGTTCATCACCAGCGTCAACGTCGACACCCTGCCCAAACGTATCTGGAGCGGCTTGCGCGATAACGTCGACCCGAGTGTCGCGGCGATTTCGGTGTTGTTGATCTCGCTGACCCTGCTGGTGCTGATCGGGCGGTTGGTGGTGCAGCATCTGGCGGACAAACGGGCGCAGAAGCTGTTGCATCGGTAAACATGTCGCAACCGAAACCAAAGGCCCCGCTTCGTTATGAACCCGGGGCTTTTTGCATTTGCGCCGCCCCTGTAGGAGCGAGCCTGCTCGCGATGGCCTCACGGGCAACGCGTTCATCCAACATGAACGTGTAATCGTTGACGTCCATCGCGAGCAGGCTCGCTCCTACAGGGCACCGCGTTTATCCCGCTTGAGCGCGTAATCGTTGACTTCCATCGCGAGGCTCGCGCCTACAGAAGTGCAAAAAATGACCAGCCGCCTGTTGATCCGTGACAACGCCGCCCCGGTCCAATAGATTAGTCGGCCTGAAAAGGCCCCCGTGCTTTCTCGCCTCTATTCAAGTTAAAAGAAGTAGTGAATTTTCAATGTCCGATTCCAACACCGCTGAATCCGTAGTCACCTTGTCGTCCAAAGCGGAATACGAAAACTCCATCAATCTTTCACAACACGTGCCTCAGGCGAAAACCATCAGTGAGATGGTCCTGGACGCTTTTCAATCGAGCCGTGAAAGCGATCAGATCCGTGAGCTGCGCGCCGCGATTCGCCAGGCCCACGACAGCTTCGACGATGACAAGGCTTACGAGCTGATGGGCCAGCTCAAGCAGCTCAAGGACGCCGAAGCGGCCGACATCGCAGCCCTGGAAGACCTGAGCAGCAAGTTCCCGATCAGCCGCATTCTCTCCAGCTTCAAGGACGACCCGGCGTTTCAGGAGATCGTTTACGGGCTGGCGTTGAAGGTGTTGAACCAGACGCACCAGGCCATCAGCAACCCGAGCAGCGGCAAGAGCAAGGCGGCGCGGGCCAAGAAAGACGTCGAAGTGTTCACCATCAGCAAGGACGGCATGAGCGTGACCCTGCCGCTGCGCACCCCGCGTTCGCGCTTGAACCTTGACCGTGAAGCCCTGGAGTTCCTGGGCTTTACCTTCGTTGGCGAAGGCGATGAAGCGGAGCTGGAAAGCGAAACGTTCCTGGACAGCACGGGCGCGGAACAAGCGGTCAACCGCAAAAACATCATCACCGCCCTGCAGCAGCAAACCGCGTTCGACGGTTACAGCATCGCCGCGCAGTAATCCGATACACCCTCGGCTTGCCCTGTAGCAAGGGGGCAAGCCCCTCGCCACAAGACCTCATCGCCTCATTTAAGAGCCCCGCCCCAGCGCGGGGCTTTTTATTGCCCGTGATTCCTCGCAATCCGCGATTACTCTTCCAGAATCGACGCCAGAACCACCTTCCCTTAACCCTTGAGCACCACGGGTCCGCCTGCGGGAAGGCGTCAACTCACTTTCCAGCTCAAGACCTCAGTGGTGCGATTGCTGAGGTCATCATGAACACGACGCCCTTGTATCGTCAGTTAGCCCACCATTACCTGGATGCCATCCGCAGCGGCACCCTGAAAACCGGTGAACGATTTCCCTCGATTCGGCTGATGATGGAAAAGCACGCCGTCAGCCTGTCAACCGCGGTGCAGGTGTGCCGCGAGCTGGAAGACTACGGGGTGCTGGAAGCACGGCCACGTTCCGGCAACTACATCCGCCAGCCCGACACACCGGTCAAGCCCGCGCCCGCCGCCCCGCCACCACCTCTGGACACCGGGATCTATGTCGGCATTCATGAACAGGTGTCCTCGGTGCTCAAGGCCAGTCAGCGGGCGACGATCAAGGTCAATTTCGCCAGTGCCTACTGCGCACCGGAGCTGTACCCGATCAAGACCCTGCAAGACAACATGATCAAGGCGCTGCGTCACGATCAGCATTTGCTCGGTGCCGCCGGCTCGACCTGCGGCAACAGCGCATTGCGCAACATCCTGGCCCGCCGGGCGCTGACCACCAAGACCAACCTCACGGCCGATCGCATCGTGATCACCAACGGTGCCACCGAAGCGATCAATCTGGCATTGCGCGCCGTGACCCGGCCCGGCGACACCGTGGCCGTGGAATCGCCAACCTTTTACGGCCTGCTGCAAATTCTCGAAAGCCTGAATCTGCGGGTGCTGGAAGTCCCGGCCACGCCCCACAGCGGGATCAATCTGCTGGCCCTCGAACAACTGCTGCAAGGCCCGGAACCGATCAAGGCGCTGATCGTCATGCCCAACCTGCACAACCCGCTGGGCAGCGTCATGCCCGATGCCAACAAGGCGCGGCTGGTTCAGTTGTGCACCGAACACAACACCGTACTGATCGAGGACGACACCTACGGTGATCTGGTGGACACCGAGCAGCCGTTGTCCACGCTCAAGCACTGGGATAGCACCGGCAACCTGATCTATTGCGCCTCACTGAACAAAACCCTGGCGCCGGGCCTGCGCCTGGGCTGGATCAGCGCCGGGAGATGGCACGACCGCGTGGAGATGCTCAAACATACCCAAACCCGCTGTTGCGAGGCGTTGTCGCAACTGGCGGTCAGTGCCTTCATGGGGACACCGTCCTATGAGCGTTACCTGCGGCGTTTGCGCAAAACCCTGACACAACAGCGCCAGCAGATGAGCGCAGCCATCACCCGCTACTTTCCCGAAGGCACCGGCGTGACCCACCCGCAAGGCGGTACGTTGCTGTGGGTGGAACTGCCGCGCGAGCACTCGGCCATGGCGTTTTTCCATGAGGCGCTGAAGGTCGGCATCCAGATTTCCCCTGGGGATATCTTTTCCAATGCCAGGCGTTTCAATCACTTCGTGCGCATTGGCTGCGGAGCGCCGTATTCAGCAAAAATCGACGAGGCGCTGCAGACCTTGGGCCGTATCCTGAAGAACCATGGCTAACCCACAGGGGATTGTCACTGAACACAGGATTCGAGCACGACCACCATCAACTGGGGGGGCTGGCTTGCCGGCGATGGCGTCGTGTCAGTCACATCGATGGTGAATGTGCCGCCGCCATCGCGAGCAAGCTCGCTCCTACTGGTTTGGGTTTTCTTCAGGTCGGGGACTGGTGCAGGCTGATGATGTGCGGGTCGTCGTTCCAGTGCGGGAAGCGTTCGGCGATCAGTGGGTCGTGACCGGGAATCACGTGGTCTTCGCTGTCGGCCAGGCGGTCGATTTCGCTGAAGGCTTCAAGGGTCTGCGCCAGGTCGTCGAGGATCGGGAACGGGCTGCGCTCACGGATGTTGACCCACAAATGCGCGGCGTCCGAGGCCAGCACGATCCATCCTCGCGCGGTATTGACCCGCACCACCTGACTGCCGGGCGTATGCCCTCCCACGGGGTGCAGCGTCACACCGGGCATCACCTCGACCGTACCGCTGTGCAAGCGCATCCGCCCTTCGAACAACGGCGGCAGCGCCGACATCACATCGTCGACCTCGTAGGTTTTATTCACCGTGCGATGAGCCATTTTCGGCCCGGTGCAGAAGCGCAGTTCCGCTTCCTGCAGATGCACCGTGGCCTTGGGAAACAGGGCGAGATTGCCGGCATGGTCCCAGTGCAGATGCGTCAGGATCAGGTGCTCGACCTGCGCCGGATCGATGTCCAGTTGCCGCAGGGATTCTTCCGGCAGGCGATACATCTGACGATTGCGCCGATCCGCCGTGGCCGGTTGAAAACAGGTGTCGACCACGATCACCTGCTGCTCGTTGCGGATGACCCAGAAGTAGTAATCCAGCGGCATCGGCGCATTGGGATCACCACAGCAGGCGTCGTAAAGGAAATTCTCCCGTGCGGTGCGCTGGGCATTGGCGCCGACACGGATGGCGAACACTTCGTACACAGGAACTGACATGGGCGCCTCCGGGTTCAGGCCGCTGCGGTGGTTTTGAGGGTCGGACGAAAATCGAAATCGATCTGCTCGCTGATGCCCAGATCCTGCGCCAGACGATGCAGACCGCTGTAGTCGCGCATGATGGTGGCGTTCTTGTTGCTCTCGCGGGTGTCGGCAATGATCTGCGCGGCGTCTTCGACCCCAAGCTGCGTCAGAATCGCCTCCCACATCGAGTAGTCCTGGGCGATAAAGGCACTCAGCGCTTGCGACAAAGTACGAGCGAAAAATGCCCGCTGAGGCGGCTGCATGTTGCCGTACATCACCTTGGCCACTTCGGCCAGCACCTTGCTGTGGGCGTACTCGTCGCGATTGTGCTGTTCGGCCACGCGACGGTTCTGCGGCTGGATGGTCTGGTCGTCAGCCAGCAGGTCCAGATAGGCGTTGACGCTGATCTCGGCCACCACCGCAAAGGTGATCGCCGCCAGATCCTTCTGCCATTGCTCGGTCAGCGTTTCACGCAGGGCCAGCAGGCGCAGATAAGTGACGGACGGCGGCAAGTCCAGATCCTGATCCAGCGCCCGCTCCAGCCTGGTCCGTTCGATGGCCCGCAGGTGCATCAGCGTGTGGTAATGCTCGTCGATCAGGGTTTGCTGCATCGCCTCGCGGAAATGCCAGTCGTCCTTGCCCAGGTACTGGTTGGCAATGACGCTCAGTGCCGGATTCACGACGTGTTCTTCGGCGGTGACGGTGCGCAGGTTGTAGCCGATCCAGCCCCAGGTCACCACGCGGCTCTTGAGCGCTTCGCTCAAGGCCTGGAATTTGGGGTGATGGAAAAACGGCACCATGCCCTCGGGGTAATCCGGGCGCGCCGGGTCGAACACTTCATCGACCGACCACTTGTCCGGCGAGCAGACGGTGGCGCGCCGGGTCCAGGCCTGATTGAGCCGCACGATCAGTTGATGATCGACCTTGGCGATCTCGATTGCTGTTTGCATGATGCGATACCTGTAAGACGCGTACCCACAAGGGGTACGCCAAAAGAATGAAGGGCGACGGAAAAATCAGGCCAGCCAATAGCGGGTCAGGTGGCGCGCCGGGTCAGTGTAACGGCTGCGGGCGTGGATCATCCGCCAGTTGTCCCAAATCAGCATGCACCCGTCGGGAATCAGCACCGGAATGTTGTGCTCAACGAAATACGCCTCGCCGAGTGCTGCAAACCGGGCCAGGGGCGAGGTGCTGTTGACGACCCGGGATTGCTGCAAGGCTTCCTTGGAAGGATTCACATCGCCGTAGTGAAACTGGTTGTAACTGAAGCGGAAAATGTCGCCCTCTTCTGTCGGCGTCAGGATGTACTCCTTGACCCGGCACTGCGCGGGTTCGCCAGGTTTGGCGGTGGCGACGAACTCCACCGGCGTGTCATTCAACCACTCGCGCAACTCCGGTTCACTGCGTTCCAGGGACCTCAGGAATTCGTAACCGTCCACCAGCCCGGTGTGCCCGCCACCGCAGGTCGCCTGCTTGTGACAATGCAGAGCCAGGTAACGCGGTGGCGGTCCGTATACCGGCGCTTCGGTATGCGGGCCGATGCCGTTCATGCTCTGGGAGTACGGCAAGTCTTCGTAGCCCGGCTTGCGGGTAATGGCAAAGGCCACTTGCCCGTTGAACTGCGGAATGACCGGGCCGAACTCATGCAATGTGCCGGTCACGTCATGGGCGAACTCGCCGGGGGTCAGGACAGTCCAGCCACGGGTCGACAATTCTTCATGGCGATGATCGAGTGAGACGTAAGGTTTGGACGCAACAATCCCTTGATTTGGCATGGTGTGATTCCTGGCGGTTGATCAGGCGTTTACGGTTGAGGTGTACGCGGCAATGAACTGGCGACAGGCATCACCCGGTCGATAGTGCTGCTCATCGATGCTTTGCACGGGGGTGATTTCGGCGGCGGTGCCGGTGAGAAAACACTCATCGAAGTCGCCCAGTTGCGCAGGCAGAATCGTCGCTTCGACCACCTGGTAATCCAGGGCCCTGGCCAGCTCGATCACGGTCTGCCGGGTAATGCCGTTGAGGAAACAGTCGGGCACCGGCGTGTACAGCGTCCGGCCTTTGACGAAGAACACGTTGGCGCTGGTGGCTTCGGCGACGTGGCCGCGCCAGTCGAGCATCAAGGCGTCGTGGTAACCGCTGTTTTCCGCGTCGTGCTTGCTCAGTGTGGCGATCTGGTAATGCCCGGACGCCTTGGCCTCAAAAGGACTGCTGCTCGGCGGTGGACGTCGCCAGGTGGCGGTCTTCAACCGGATACCGGCCATGCGCGCCGCCGGATCGAAATAGCTCGGCCATTGCCAGCAAGCGATGGCCACATGCACACGGTTGAAGCGCGCCGAGGTGGAAATCATCTCGCTGCCGCGCCAGGCCACGGGTCGCAGGTAACCGTCGCTGACGTTGTTGCGTTGCAGCAGTTCATGGCTGGCCGCTTCCAGTTCGGCCAGTTCGAACGGAATGGCGAAATCCATCAATTGCGCCGAGCGATACAGACGCTCACTGTGTTCGCGCAGCTTGAAGATCTTGCCGTTGTAGACGCGCTCCCCTTCATACACCGTGCTCGCGTAATGCAAGCCGTGACTGAGCACATGCAGGCGCGCTTGCGACCACTCGACGAACTCGCCGTCGAGCCAGATCCATCCTTCGCGTTGATCAAACGGGATACCACTCATGTCCTTGTCTCCCCTGTGTTCAAGATTCGTCCTACGCCGTTTGCAGCAGGACCGGTATCAATTCGGGCGCTGACTCAAGCAACCGCTCAGGCTCGTTCTGAAAGAAAAACCTTCGCTCGCCAAAGGCGGGCTGCAAGTCATCGAACCAGGTCACCTGCGGGTCGAAGCGCGCGTAAAAGGTGCGCAACACCCATTGCGGATCGCGGGCCTGGAGGAACTGCAGGACAAAGACTTTTTCCCCGGCGACGGTCTCGATGCCATTGATCAGCACCTTGCCGTAGAAGGTGCTCATGGACGGCCCGCGCACCGTGCGCGCCAGGCCCGACACCGTGCGGTACGCGGCCTGGAAGATTTCGAATGCCCGGGCCAGCGGCATCGCGAAGTAATGGCTGGGGCCGGTGTCGCGCTCGACGAACATGTAATAAGGCACCGCCCCGAGCCGAACGCCTTCGGTCCATAGCGCCGCCCAATCGGCAGGGTTTTCATTGATATGGCGGATCACCGGCGCCTGCATGCGCAGGGTGGCGCCCGTGGAGCGGATGCGTTCGACAGCCTGACGGGCGATGTCCTGGCGGATCTCCACCGGGTGGTTGTAGTGGCCCATGATCGACAGGTTTTTCCCGGCCGCGACGATCCGTTTGAACAGCGTCAGCAGCTGCGGCGCGTCCTTGTCGCTGACGAATCGTTGCGGCCAATAGGCCACCGACTTGGTACCGATGCGGATGCTTTTCAGGTGGGGCAGTTCCAGCAGTGGCTCGATGTACCCGGCCAGGGATCGGCTGTTCATGATCAGCGGGTCGCCGCCGGTGATCAGCACGTCGGTGACCTCGGTGTGCACTCGCAGGTAACTCACCAGTTCCTGGGATTCGCGCGCATTGAACTTGAGTTCTTCTTCGCCGATGAACTGCGCCCAACGGAAACAGAAGGTGCAGTACGCATGACACGTCTGACCGGCACCGGGGAAAAACAGCACGGTCTCGCGGTACTTGTGCTGAATGCCTGGCAGGACTTTTCCGTCGAGGGTGACGCCGTTGTGCGTCAGTTGCCCTGCCGGGTGCGGGTTCATGCGCAGCCAGATCGCCTCGATCCTTCGCTTGATGGCCGCGCTGTCGTCCTGCTCGATCAACTGCTTGAGCGATTGGTACTCGTCTGGCAGCAGCATGTCCTTGTGGGGAAAGGTCATGCGGAAAATCGGATCGTCCGGAATGTTGTTCCAGTCGATCAGTGTTCCCAGCACGTATTCGTTGGTGCGAAACGGCATGACCCGGGCCACCACGGTCATGGCCTCCTGCAACGCCGGCGTCAGCCGCTGCCAGTAAGGCGTGTCGCGGATGGTGCGGGAGTTATAGGGTTTGTATCTTTCGTGCTCCGACAGTCCTTGCATGGCAGCGCTCCTGGTCTGTGCTGGCGGTGGTTACGGGATGGCTGGCGCTTTGCGCTCTATGTCCATCCAGGCCCGGACGCTGTCGCGATCCCATTGGCGCTGCACATACGCCGCCAGGCGCGCCGGGACCGGATCACCATTGGCAACCAGTCGGTTGAGCATGATCGCCAGGTCGGTGTCGGCAATGCTCCAGTCGCCAAACAGGTGATCGGCACCCTCCTCCAGCAAGCGGTCCGCCACAAAGAACAAACGGTCGACCGCGGCCCGGGCCTCGTCGGACAGCGGATTGTCTTTTTTGCCGAAGTACACAAGATCGAACGGGCGCTCCCTGCGCACCACGAGCAGATCGCTGCGCAACCAGGCCTGCAGTTGACGGGCCCGGGCGCGTTGCTTGATGTCTTGCGGATAAATTCTTTTTGAACCTGGAGCGAGCTCCTCCAGATATTCGGCAATGGCTGAAGATTCCGAAAGCGCAAAACCTTCATGAACCAGCACTGGGATTTTGCAAGTAAGAGAAAGATTTCTATAACTTTCGAGATAGTTTTCACGCGCCTTTAAATCCAGCGTGATCAAGTCAAATGAAAGTTGCTTCTCCTTTAAAGCCACAAACGCCGACATGGCAAAAGCGCTGACATAATCCGCACCCAGATACAGCTTTAACTTCGTACTTTCCATAGAACGCTCCCTTGCACCAAACACATTAATCCGTTGCATTTGAAGCGATCGTAGTAAGTTGATTAAGTGCTGAACAGATACAGAAATTACCTGTTTTTATCGATACAGAAATCAGCGCACATCAATCGCCAAAGAGCATTTTTGAGGTGTACAAACAAAAAAGGGAGTCAGCGTAGGCGGACTCCCTGGTGTGCAACTGAGAAGAAATTACAGCGGGCGAGGTGTCAGGCCAACGTTGGCAGCGTGATTGGATAGCAATGCCATCTGCGGCATGTTGCTGAGGTTGAGCATGGCCAGCGGCTCGGTGGTGCTGGTGTTGACGAAGCCGTGACGGGTCCATGCCGGCACCAGCAATACATCCCCGGGACCGATGTTTACCTCCTCTGCATCCCCCAGGGACAAGGCGCCGCTGCCGGACTGGATGATAAAAAGATGCCACCAGGCATGGACATGGCCATCGAGCGTCGAACCCGGCACCAGCCATTGCATGGACACCGCCATGCCGGGTGTCAGTTGGCAACCTTCGACAGTGTTATCGTGGGCCAGCGCAACAATATCGACGTCGCTGGCCTCAAGGGCCTGACGCATATCGCCAAGTTCAGCACTTTTCCACACACGAGGTTTGATCGGCTGCCGATCCAGACTTTGGCGAAAGTTCTTATATGAAAAAAACGCACCCTGAACGTTATTCATTAGCTGTTTCCAACTTATTCTGCCGAATTGAGTCACCCGACCTTAGGCCAACCCTTCAACAGTGTAAAGCCGGACAACTTCATTTATAACGCCGACGGGCGCAGCGCCACGATCATATCAACTTCAATGGCCGCATTTTTCGGCAATTGATAAACACCGACTGTGGTGCGCGTATGTTTCCCCGCATCACCCAGTACATGACTGAACACATCCGACGCACCGTTGGCGACTTCACTGAGGTCGACAAAATCGGCCGTGGACTTCACATACACTGTTATCCGGATCAAGGATTTGATCTTGTCCAGCGAACCAATGGCATCCACGATCAGCGCCAATCCCCGCATTGCACTGATGCTCGCGGCCGCTTGCGCATCCGCCATGTTGAGCTCCAGTCCGACCCGTCCCGGGTAGTGGATTTTGCCGTTCATGCGCGGCACCAGACCGCTGATATACAGTTCATCGTGATGACGAATCAGCGGTGCGTAATGCCCGCCTGCGGTGTTCTCGCCATAGATGTCGTAGTCGAATTCCCGTGCCAGAGCGATGAAGCGCTCATCACAGGTCATGTGTTCACTCATTGACGTAACCCTCTTGATCAATACTGCAAAAAACATCGATCGCTGCTGCTTGATCCAGGACTCAACCCACAGCCCTTGTCGGCGCTGCCAGGCCGGTGATCCCAACACTTGATTCAATGGCCTCGGCCAGACGTGACAGGTCCAGGCTGAGGTGCTCGTACTGCTCGTTGAACAACACGATGTGGCCGATGAACGAGAAGTTGTCTTTCACCAGTGCACTGACCGAATCACCGATGCGCTTGGTCAGCACCGCTTCCACCAGTTCGATGTTCAGCGACCGGGCCAGCGACTGGATGTCCGGAACATCCCGCAGGATGCCGCCAGCGTTCGCTCGCAACAGGCGTATGCCGCAGTAGCCGCGCGGCACGGGATCATGGCTGTCGAGGTGGCCTTCCACGGCCCAGCGGACCCAGCGTTCCCACGGGTCGAAATCGATGAACGCCTTACGTGCCAGGTCCCAGATGTGCATGCCCCCCGGGCGCATGTTGGTTTCCACGGCCGAGGTGCGGTGATTGGCCCTGTGGAAGACTTCGTTGTGCCAGGCCCCGTTGTGCTGCGATACCAACCCGGCCATGTGCCGCCCGGCGGCCATCAGCCGAGCCTGCGCGTCCGCCGGCAAAGGCGCGGGCACCACTTGCTGGATCTCGGCGCGGTAGGCGCCGTCGGTGGTGGTTTTCTCGGTGATCCAGGTACTTCCCGCGACATGGTCCCAGCTGTATTCCCGGGCGTTCTGGATCAACTCTTCGAGCACGATGCCGCCCTCGCGATAGGGCTTGAGGGCCTGCCATGCCTCGTCGCACTCGGACGGGTGCCGAATGACCCGGCAGCCGCGGCTGGCTCCTTCACAGGCAGGCTTGATGAACGCCTTGCCGCCCATTTCGATCACGCGCTGACGCAGTTCCGGAAGGCTTGTGATCCGGGTGGAAACGATCGGCCGATAATCCTCGGGCGCCGCCGCGGCAGTCGCTTCGAGCTGGCGGAAGATCTGTTTGTCCAGGCCCGCCCGCGCCTCGGCCGGGGTGATACCGGGCAGACCGAAATGACTGGCCAGCGCCGCACCGAGTAGTACACCGCGATCGGAAAACGGCAGCACGCCGATGAGTTTCCAGCGATCGGCATTCAGGCAACCGACCACCAGTTCGAGAGAGGCCGGAACGTCTTTCTCGGCCAGCGATGTACTGCACACGTGATCGGCGACCTGATCGTCTCCGGGCTGGATCTTCTCGACCAGCAGGATGAGCCGCGCGTTGTACAACGACTTGCACAGCTCGCGCAGCTTCGGGATATCGTGGACCCGACTGCCGTTGTACCCGACCACTACTACGCATGAAGTCGTATTCATAAAATCCCCGACTTGCAAAATGAAAACCGAAACGGCGATGACTCAGTCATGCAGCGACGCGATTGATTTACGGTTGAGCCAGTACCAGACCAGAATCCCGCCCGCGCCGATGGCCGCCAGCACCAGCGCGTTGTAGGGCGGCGGCATGACCCGCATGATCAACACGGTCAACCCGGCACCGACACCCAGGGACACTTCCTTGACGAACATGTTGTTCTGCTTGACCGAGAAGTAGTCGAGGTGACTGAACGCACACTCGGCGATGGACAGCACCGCCACCCAGACCAGCGCGCCGACCAGGGTTTCGACGTGGAACGCCGCCGGTGAAGACAGCACCGCGAAACCGATGACGATGATGGCGATCACTGTCAGCACCTTGAAGCGTCCGGTGCGCTCGATCAGTTTCATGACCGGCACTTGCGCGAACACCACCACGGCGCTGTTGAGGATCAGCATCAGCCCGTACCAGCCCGGCAGTTCGCCGGTCTTGAGCAGGATCGCTTGCGGCAGGATCGAGAACACGCCAAAAAGCTTGATGCCCATGATGACGCCGGCGATGACCCACGGCAGTTTGTTGCGCCAGCCGCTGCCTTCTTGGCCGGCGGGACGGGCAACCACGGGGTCGCAGGTGAAGGTCGCCCCCATGGCGATGGGAAGGCAAAGCAGGACAAAACCGGCGGCGCCGAGGAAAAACATGGCCGGGGTCAGCAGTGGCGACAGCAGGATCAGCCCTGCCAGCAGGCTGCCCATGTTCATGGCAACCCGGTTATAGGCCGCGCCTTCCTTGGTCTGTGCCGCTTCGCTCTTGATCAGGTAACCGGCAATGGCAATGCCGTAGGCAAACAACGCCGCGGCAAACATGACCACGCCCTGGTTGTGGGTGACGGCCAACAGCACCAGGCCGGCGGCAGCGCACAACAGCGTGACGCTCAGGGAGCGGCGACCGAGCACCAGTAACGTCAACGGCAGCAGCAGCAACAAGGCCCGATACCCCAGGGCCAGAATGCTGTTGGTGGCGGTGTCGAGCCAGACGTTGGCCTTGCCCAACACCGCGAACAGCGCAACGGCCGTGATGATTCGAATGGTGAACAACCGCAGGTTGATCACCGGTTTCGCCACGACAACGGTTGTTTCCAAACTCATGCAGCACCTCACAAACCTTGGCGACTGAACGACCGGCAACAGGTCGACAATCCGAAAACTCTCCAAAGCGATGGTAGAAAGAGATGCTTGTCTTGATCAGAGCAAGTTCGTATAGAATCAAACGAACTTTACTGCCGGAGAGACCAGTAAAATGCAGGCTCAGCGAGCAGTGATCGCCGCTATCGAGTTCCAGCCAGGTGTGCCGCTGGTCCAGCAAATCGTCGATCAACTAACCGTGGCGATCAGTCAGGGCGGCCTGCCCCACGGCTCCAGGCTGCCGCCGATTCGCGAACTCTCCGACTTGATGCACGTGGGCAAGTCCACGGTGGTCGACGCCCTGGACCGCTTGCGGGCCAAGGGCCTGGTGGTTTCCCGCCAGGGTTCCGGGCACTACGTGCACCGTTCCAGCAGCACCCTGCCAGCCAACGCCGGGCCGGACCTGCTCCCGCAAGACACCCTCAGCGTGGTCCGCCGTGCGGTGCTACTGGACAATGGCAAGCTGCGCCCGGGGGCCGGTTTTCTGCCGTCCTCGTGGTTGCCTGCCGAAGAATTGCTCAAGGCCGTGCGCGGAACGCTGCGCGCGACCAGCTTGCGCATGGGCGAATACGGCAACGCCAGCGGTTACCTGCCATTGCGCCAGGCCTTGCGGGTCAAGATGTCGACCTTGGGCATTGAGGCGCCGGTGGAGCAGATCATCACCACCGCCAACACCGTCCAGGCCATCGACATGCTGATGCGC
Organism: Pseudomonas moorei; assembly: GCF_008801475.1. Taxonomy (GTDB): domain Bacteria; phylum Pseudomonadota; class Gammaproteobacteria; order Pseudomonadales; family Pseudomonadaceae; genus Aquipseudomonas; species Aquipseudomonas moorei. Next base: position 39,683 of record NZ_VZPP01000010.1, read on the forward strand.
CTGCTGGTCAAACCCGGCGACACGGTGCTCCTCGACGACCCGTGTTACTTCACGATGCACACCAATCTGGCCTGGCATGGCGTGAAGGTCATTACCATCCGCCGCGAGTGCGACGGCATGGACCTGGACGCGTTCGAGCAATTGCTGATCACCCATCGTCCCGTGCTCTACATGACCAACAATGCCCTGCATAACCCGACCGGGCACTCGTTCACCTCGGCCCAGGTTTACCGCCTGGTGGAGCTGAGCCATCGCTACAACTTCCACATCCTCGAAGACGATTTGTACTGCGACATGCAGCAACGCCGAACGCCGCGCCTGGCCGCGAGCGGGCTGGACAATGTCTCTTACGTCTCCGGGTTTTCCAAGACCCTGACCGCCAATAGCCGCGTCAGCTTCGCGGTGCTGTCACCGCAACTGGCGGCGCGGATGGTGACGCTGAAAATGGCCTGCGGCGGCATGACTTCGGAAATGGCCGAGCAGATCATCTGCACCATGCTCAGCGATGGCAGCTACGCCAAACACATGCGCCGCACCGTGGACCGGCTCTACGAGTCGAACAGCCGGGTGGCGGCATGGCTGGGCGAAGCCGGGTGTTCGGTGTCGTCGCTGCCGGGGGAAGGGTTGTACATCTGGACCCGATTGCCGGAAGGATTCAAAGCCGAGTGCCTGGCCAGAAAGGGTCTGGAAATTGACCTGGTACTAGCACCGGGAACCATGCTCAGCAAAGCCGCGGATGCCAATCAGTTTCTGCGCTTCAACGTGGCACACAGTGATCATGTGCAGGTGCGGGAGCGATTTTTCCGGTTGTTGGACATGCCGCACAAATAACTGACTGTCTTCGATCCTGTGGGAGCGGGCTTGCCCGCGAAAGGGCCGTCACATTCAGTTTCAATGTCGCCTGACCCACCGCCATCGCGGGCAGGCCCGCTCCCACAGGGGGTTCGGTGTGCAATAAGATCCCCGGCCACCAGATCGCCACGATTGCCGACCTCATCCTGACTGACTAACTTTGCCCGTCGCTGCCAATTCAGCGACCGGGCCTGATAACCCGGGTAAGATACGGGCGCACAAGCGCCACCAATCACGATTGCCGGCGCTTTTTTATGCCTGCACACTCGTGCAATGGCGGCTGTGCGTGGGAGACCTTCGGGTCTGCCGGAATCCCGTATCTCCGGTTTATCAGCCTGCGCACAGCTGCCACCCATTCGCCTGATAACGAACGTGGCAGCTCTCAACTTTAAACGGGAGCTTTACTCATGAACGCTATTGGTCTGTCTGCTTCGAACGTCATCCATCGCCTCCAACCCAACAGGAGGTGAATCCCAATGACCATTCCACAAGACCTGAAAACCATCGGCCTCACCCCCTTCTCCTACCACGCCAACGCCCCGCTGTTCCGCATCAACGCCGGCGTCCCGGTAATCGCCGCCCTCTCCCACGCTTCCGACCTGCTCCACCTCGCCAAACTCCTCGCCTCAGACGCCACCATGGTCCGCGACTCCGACCGACACGCCTGGGCCTCGCACTTCTTGCAGGACATGAGCAAGGCCATCATCGATGACGTGGTGAAGGTGCTCGATGCACCGTGCAACAACCGCGCATAAATGAAAAAGCCCCGCGATTCTTTTGAATGCGGGGCTTTCAGCTATTCGTTGTCTCGATCAAACCACTGCCAGTCGATCTACCATATCCGGGAATTTCTCAACCAGTCTAATCAACAAGGCCGCCTGAGCGTTAGGCTTTGATTTTTCCTGCTCCCAGTTTCTCAAGGTACTGGGGCTAGTGCGAATTCGCTTGGCGAAAACGGCTTGGGACATGTGTAACTTTTCCCTTAGTGCAACGATTTCCTGCGCTCCCACCTCTGGAGCCGGAATGTCCTCCACAGTCGTATTGCGCAACGTAATCTTGCCTTCGCGTTGAGCCGCCATCTCGTCAACGCCTTGCATCAACTCTGCAAACAGGTCGCGCTTTTTCATGGGGTACCTCGTACTTTCAACTCTGTCTCTATGGCTTTCTTGAGCGCCTTCTCTTGGTCAGCGGTCAAATTCTCAAGCTCATCTTTGTCATAAATTGCAAACATCCAGAACTGGCCATCATTCATAAGCCAATAATAGATAACCCGCAAGCCACCTCGCTTGCCTTTCCCCCGGCGCTCATCGGCCCAGCGTAGCTTTCGGAAACCTCCCGTATGAGGCATCACATCGCCCGCGTGCGGATTCAGCTGCATGTGGCTTTGTAGCGCACGATACTCATCGTCCGTCAGATAATTGCCAACGGTGGCGGTAAAGGATGTGATTTCGAAGAATACGGTTCGCATCGCGCAACTATAGGCAATTTGCCTATAGTCGCGCAATACAATGAGCCATCTCTTGATGAACTTGCCGACAGTCTTGACCGACAGACAGCAACCCAACAAAAAGCCCCGCACTTCTCTCGAAGGCGGGGCTTTTCAATTCAGCATTCGACGCTTAAGGCGCGTACGTCAGCAACAGCTCGGTCGGCACTTTGAAGTCCAGGGACATCATCACGCTCAGCGCGGTAATGGTGAAGATCGAGAACACGAACAGCTTGCGTGCCCAGACCGTGTCATCCACTGCCTTGTAGCCGGTCCAGGCCATGTACAGCCAGTACATGCCCATGGCCGCGGCGACGGCGAGGTAGCTCATGCCGGCGTAGCCGCTGAAGGTCAACATCAAGGTCGCCACGAGGAAGGCCAGGATGTAGATCAGGATGTGCTTCTTGGCCACTTCGATTCCGCGCTTGACCGGCAGCACCGGGATCGATGCAGCCAGGTAATCGTTGAAGCGGAAGATCGCGATGGCATAGGAATGCGGCATCTGCCACAGGCTGAACATCACCAGCAGGGTCAGCGCAGCCATGTCGAAGGTGTTGCTCACGGCCACGTAACCGATTACCGGCGGCATGGCGCCCGACAGACTGCCCACCAGCGTGCCGTGAACCGACTTGCGCTTGAGGTACAGGCTGTAGAAGCCGACGTAGATGACGAAACCGATTACCGCAAACAGCGCGGCCAACGGGTTGGCCACCTTGTACAACAGCGCAACGCCGGCGACACCCAGGACGGTCGCGTAGATCAGGGCCAGTTTCAGGGAGATCAGGCCCTGGACCAGCACCCGGTTCTTGGTGCGTTCCATCTTCAGGTCGATGTCGCGGTCGATGCAGTTGTTGAACACGCAACCGGAGGCGACCACCAGGGACGTGCCGATCATGGCGGCCAGGAAGATGGCCAGATCGACATGCCCTTTGGAGGCCAGGAAAAATCCGCCTGCCACAGAAAGCACGTTACCGAAAATGATCCCCGGTTTGGTGATTTGGATAAAGTGCTTAAAGGACATCCGGACTCACCTCACTTCGCCATCATGAACGTGTGGATGCTGAACATGATCCACAGCGACAGACCTACCAGCAGGACAATCACGATCGCGGCAAAAACAAACGCAATCACGTTGTTACGCTGCGCGGCCGAACGGTCCAGGTGCAGGAAGTACACCAGGTGCACCAGCACCTGGATGACGGCCATGGCGACGACGATCATCAGGGTGATCGACTTCGGCAGCGTCGGGAACATGACCAGACCGAACGGGATCAGGGTCAGGATCACCGACAGGATGAAGCCGATGCCGTAGGACTTGACGCTGCCGTGACCGGCGTCGTCGTGACCATTGTGGGAATGAGCTGCGTTAGCCATTTACATAGTCCCCATCAGATAAACAACCGTGAATACGCAGATCCACACCACGTCCAGGAAGTGCCAGAACAGGCTCAGGCAGCTCAGACGGGTCTTGTTGGTCGCCGTCAGGCCGTTTTTCTGCACCTGATACATCATGATCGCCATCCAGATCAGACCGCTGGTCACGTGCAGACCGTGGGTGCCGACCAGAGTGAAGAACCCGGACAGGAAGCCCGAACGGTTAGGGCCGTAGCCCTCGGAGATCAGCATGTGGAACTCGTTGATCTCCATGCCGATGAAGCCGGCACCGAACAGGAAGGTCATGGCCAGCCAGCCCAGGACCTGCTTCTTGTTGCCACGGAAGAACGCCAGCATGGCGAAGCCGTAGGTGATCGAACTGAACAACAGCAGAGCGGTTTCGCCCAGCACGTATGGCAGTTCGAAGATGTCGTGGCCCGACGGGCCACCCGCTACGTTGTTAACCAGTACCGCGTACGCTGCGAAGATCGACGCAAACAGAATGCAGTCGGTCATCAGGTAGAGCCAGAAACCGAATACGGTCATCTCGCCCGAGTCGTGGTGGTGGTCATCGTGCCCATGGTCATGACCATGGGCGTGTCCAACATTGGTCACTAAGTTCGACATGGTTTAAGCCTGTTCCAACGAGGTTTCAACACGGGTGGCGGTGGCCGGGATTTTCCCTGCCGCTACCAGACGCTTGTGCTGCTCGGCTTCGATGCGTTCGATCACGTCGACCGGCACGTAGTAGCCTTGATCATCACGAGCGGCGTGGATCGCGAAGTAGATCACGGTGCCGGCCAGGCTAGCGATGGCCAGCCACCAGATGTGCCAGATCATCGCGAAACCGAACACGGTCAACAGAGCGCCCATGACCACACCGGTGGCGGTGTTGTTTGGCATGTGGATCGGCTCGTACTTGGCCGTAACCTTGTACGCAGTGCCGTTTTCCTTGGCTTCGGTGAACGGATCGACAACGTCAGCCTTCGGCAGCACGGCGAAGTTGTAGAACGGAGGTGGCGACGAGGTCGACCATTCCAGGGTGTGTGCATTCCACGGGTCGCCGTGGTCGCACATGTTTTCCGGCTTGTTGCGGTCACGCACGCTGACGTACAGCTGGATCAACTGGCAAGCGATACCCACGGCGATCATCACCGCACCGAACATGGCGACGTACAGGTACGGCACCCACTCAGGGTTGGTGGTGGCGTTCAGACGACGGGTCATGCCCATGAAGCCCAGTGCATAGAGCGGCATGAAAGCGACGAAGAAGCCGCTGATCCAGAACCAGAACGCTGCCTTGCCCCAACCTTCGTGCAGCTTGAAGCCGAACGCTTTAGGGAAGTAGAAGCCGAAGCCGGCGATGTAACCGAATACCGCGCCGCCGATGATCACGTTGTGGAAGTGCGCGATCACGAACAGGCTGTTGTGCAGAACGAAGTCAGCACCCGGGATGGCCAGCAGTACGCCGGTCATGCCGCCGATGGCGAAGGTCACCATGAAGCCCAGGGTCCACAGCACCTGGCTGGTGAAGCGCAGACGGCCCTGGTAGATGGTGAACAGCCAGTTAAACAGTTTCACACCCGTCGGGATGGAAATCAGCATCGTCGCCAGACCGAAGAAGGCGTTGACGCTGGCACCCGAACCCATGGTGAAGAAGTGGTGCAGCCAAACCATGAAGCCCAGGATCGAGATCGCGCCCGATGCGTAGATCATCGAGTGGTGGCCGAACAGTTTCTTGCCGGTGAAGGTCGAGATGACTTCGGAGAAGATACCGAACGCCGGCAGGATCAGGATGTACACCTCAGGGTGACCCCAAGCCCAGAACAGGTTGACGTACATCATCGGATTGCCACCAAGTTCATTGGTGAAAATGTGGAAATCCATGTAACGGTCAAGCGTCAGCAGTGCCAGGGTAGCGGTCAGGATCGGGAACGAAGCCACGATCAGGACGTTGGCCCAGGTGCAGGTCCAGGTGAAGATCGGCATGTCCATCAGCTTCATGCCAGGGGTACGCATTTTCAGCACGGTGGCCAGGAAGTTGACCCCCGTTAGCGTTGTCCCCAGACCCGATAGCTGTAGCGCCCAGATGTAGTAATCCATCCCCACGCCAGGGCTGTACTGCAGACCCGACAGCGGCGGATAGGCAACCCAACCGGTCTTGGCGAATTCGCCGACGCCCAGGGACAGGTTGATCAGCACCACGCCGGAAACCAGCAGCCAGAAGCTCAGGGAGTTCAGGAACGGGAAGGCAACGTCACGCGCGCCGATCTGCAGCGGCACTGCAAGGTTCATCAGGCCGGTGAAGAATGGCATCGCCATGAAGATGATCATGATCACACCGTGAGCGGTGAAGATCTGGTCATAGTGTTCAGGTGGCAGGTAGCCCGGCGAACCCTCGGTGGCCATGGCCAACTGGGTACGCATCATGATGGCGTCGGCAAAACCGCGCAGCAGCATGACCATGGCGACGATGATGTACATCACGCCGATTTTCTTGTGGTCGACCGACGTCAGCCACTCGGTCCACAGGTAGGTCCACTTCTTGAAGTAGGTGATTGCAGCGAACAACGCCAGACCACCGAGCGCGATCATGGAGATGGTCACCATGACAATCGGCTCGTGGAACGGGATCGCTTCCCAACTTAATTTACCAAACATCGTTTACTCCTCTGCCCCGGCAGCTGAATGCGAACTCGAGTCCATCCCTTCCATTTGGGCCACTTCTTTCTCTTCTTTCTCGTGCTTGACCTTAGGGCCCGGTTTCATGCCTTCGTACTTGTCGACGATGGTCTGGAACAGGTTTGGGGTCACCGAGGCGTAGAGCTCGACTGGGTTGTTCTGGCTTGGCTTGGAAAGGGCTGCGTATTCAGCTTGTTCAAGCTGTTTAGGTGCCTTTTTGACTTCACTTACCCAGGCGTCGAAATCTTCCTGGGAAGTTGCGATCGCTTTGAATTTCATACCGGTGAAACCCGCGCCGCTGTAGTTGGCGGAGATACCGTCCATTTCAGCGTTCTGGTTGGCGATCAGGTGCAGTTTGGTCTGCATGCCCGCCATCGCGTAGATCTGGCCGCCCAGAGCAGGGATGAAGAACGAGTTCATCACGGCGTCGGAAGTGATCTTGAAGTTGATCGGCGTGTGCGCCGGGAACACGATCTTGTTGACCGTGGCGATGCCTTGTTCCGGGTAGATGAACAGCCACTTCCAGTCCAGCGCGACCACTTCGATGGTCACAGGCTTGACGTCCGATTCCAGCGGCTTGTACGGGTCAAGGGCGTGGGTCGACTTGTAGGTGACATAACCCAGGGCAATGATGATCAGAATTGGAACCGCCCACACCGCGATCTCGATCTTGGTGGAGTGGTTCCATTTCGGGGTGTAGGTGGCGTTAGCGTTGGACGCGCGGTATTTCCAGGCGAACAGGAAGGTCATGACGATGACCGGAACCACGACCAACAGCATCAGCAGCGTTGCGGTGATGATCAGGTTTCGCTCGTCCAGACCGACCTGGCCCTTGGGATTGAGCAAGGTCATGTTGCAGCCTGACAGCAACAACGTGCCAATCAGCGGCAATAAGCCTAGTAGTCTGGGGTACCTGTTTTTACTCATCTCACGACCTCTAAAGCAGCTTGCGCAATGCAGTTGGGTTTTGATCGCCAACACTTCACCCTGCCAAGGGTTGGCATTTTTCTTGGATTGAATAAGGGCTGGCCCGTCGTGCGTCAGACGCGTTTCGACAAATCCTGAGCTAGCGTTGAGTTCTTATTCGAATTCGTGGTCAAAGGCCTTGTTACAGACCAATTCCATTTGGTGCGGATAATTGGAGGCACCGACACCAGGGGGTCGCATGAAGCCACCCGGCCTCTCGACACCCGGTTTCTGCTCATCCACCTGAGCCAGGGCGAGCAGAGTCGGGAATTCAGTGCGGGCGATTGTAGATATGTAGCGTTTTATAAACCATGTCTCATCCCGAAATAATTTTTATCCAAACCAGCAACAATCCTTACCGGTTTTCGCAAAAGTGGCGCATCTTATCGAAATTGATTCTCAACAAAAAACACCAAAAAAAGTAGGGCTACCACCCGCGATTCAGACAGTATCGGCGCCTCTCAAGACGCCGCCGACCTGGCCCCAGCCCCGATATGACAAGGGCTCTGGCAAATTGCCAGGGTCTGTTAAAACTGCCTGTTCCGGCCTCGCCGATGCAAAACCGCCAGCCCGCAAATCGGGCCAGTTTCGTTGCGTGACGACGAACCAATCCGACGCCCTGGCGACCGCTGCGACACTCAAGATGTGACAACATGTCGCACACGTATCGCACCCCTCCTTGCCACACATCACGGCCTTTTTACAGGCCCACTGAAGTGCACGCTGCAAGACAAAAAAAGCCCCGGCGCCCTCATTGAGGGCCGGGGCGTTTTCATGCATCGCGGTGAATGCGCCGCAGAACTCAGCGCAGGCTTTTGCGGTTACGCACGGTCAGCAGCGGCACCAGCACGACGACCAGCACGAAGGCCACCAGCGCCCACTGCGCCAGGGACAGACCGAGGATCGGCGGGTAGGGTGTAGAGCAGAATCCGTCGACCTGGAAGCCCAGGGGGAAGATCTTCGCCAGCGGCAGACCGTCCACAATCGGCTGCAACACATCGATGCCGCAACTGACTGCCGGATAAAACTGCGTGTAGACGTGATGCCCCGCCACCCCGACGCCTGCCAATGCGCAGATCACGACCAGGGTTTCAAAAAGGGTGATGCTGCGGCGCGTGCTCATGGCAGCGCCAATGAAGGCGAAGAGCGCGATCAACAGCAGCGCATAGCGTTGCAGGATGCACAATGGGCACGGCGCTTCACCCAGCACGATTTGCATGTACAGAGCGCCGCCGATCAGCGCCAGGCAGATGATGCCCAGCAACACCAGGTAGCGTCGTTCACGGCCCAACCGCATCGTTTCCTCGCTCATCGCGTTTCCCTTGAAGGTTTCGATTGCCCGCCAGTCTACACGCTGCCCTGGTTTTTGAGAGCCTGGCGCGATCCGGAGGGATGTCGGGGGAATAGACGATAAGCGGGTTAAGAAGGGATTAACTTTCGGTCTTTTTTCAGTTCAGGACCGAGGTGTAGCCATCGCGGGCAAGCCACGCTCCCACAGGGTTCGCGTCGTACACACCAAATTGGATCGACGCAGATCCTGTGGGAGCGTGGCTGCCCGCGATGAAGACGACGCGGTGAGACTGACTCACCGCGCCTGGGACTTACTCCAGCGCCGCAGCCGGCCCGAAGAACTCATAACGGCTTTGCTTCTCCGGCACACCCAAGGCCTTGAGGTGGCGCTTGACCGCCGCCATGAAACCTTTGGGGCCCAGGAAGTAAGCATCCACGTCGCGCTCTTGCGGCAACCACGCGGCCAACTGCTCCTGGCTCAACAACCCGACCTTGTGCGCTGCCGGGCTTACGCCATCGTCTTCGTCGTAGCAATAGAAGCGCTTGAGTTGCGGGTGACGCTCGGCCAGACCGTCGATCCAGTCACGGAACGCGTGAACGCTGCCGTTGCGGGCGCAATGAATGAAGTGCACCGGGCGCTCGGTCTCCAGCGCCGCTTCGAGCATCGCCAGGGTCGGGGTGATGCCGACGCCACCGCTGATCAACACCAGCGGTTTGTCACTGGCAGTCAGGGTGAACTCGCCCGATGGCGGGAACAGCTGGATGCTCGCGCCAACGTGCAATTGATCGTGCAGGTGGTTGGAAGCGCGACCGCCGGTTTCCCGCTTGACGCTGATGCGGTACTGACCTTTGTTCGCCAGGGCCGACAGCGAATAGTTACGACGAATTTCTTCGCCATCGAGGATCAGTTTCATGCCGATGTACTGGCCTGGCTCTGCCGCCAGGATCGGGCCTTTGTCCGCCGGTTCGAAGTAGAACGAGATGATTTCCGCGCTTTCCTCGACCTTGGCCGCCACGATGAATTCCCGCGCCCCGCGCCAGCCGCCCGGTGCCTGCTCTTTCTGATCGTAGATGCTGGTTTCAGCACCGATCAGGATGTCCGCCAGTTGACCGTAAGCCGCCCCCCACGCCGCAATCACTTGAGGGGTGGCGATTTCCTCACCCAGCACTTCAGCGATCGCGCGCAGCAGGCAGGTGCCGACGATCGGGTAGTGTTCCGGCAGGATTTGCAGGGCCACGTGCTTGTTGATGATCTTGGCCACCAGGTCGCCCAACTGGTCGAGCTGGTCGATGTGACGGGCGTACATCAGTACTCCGTTAGCCAGGGCGCGTGGCTGGTCACCGCTGGCCTGGTGGGCCTGATTGAACAGCGGGCGCACTTCTGGATATTCGGAGAGCATCATGCGGTAGAAGTGAGTGATCAATGCCTCGCCACCGCTTTCCAGCAGCGGCACAGTGGATTTGACGATGGCACGGTCTTGGGCGCTAAGCATAAAGTGACTCCTGGGCAACAAGGTTTTTTCAACGTTTGCCCTATGCCTATCAGTTTCCATGCCAATATTTATTTCGTTATAAATCAACAACTTAAATTATAGATAGTCATATCGACACGACCTGCTTTATAGTCATACCGACTACATGGAGTCACTATGACTGCAAAATCCCTGCTGACCGCCCTGCTACCACTGGTCTCGGACCTGTCCCGCGAACTGCCCGAAGGCGAGCGCTATCGGCGCTTGCTGGAAGCCATGCGCGCCCTGCTCCCCTGCGATGCGGCCGCCCTGCTGCGCCTCGATGGCGAATGGCTGGTGCCGCTGGCCGTCGACGGCTTGAGTACCGACACCCTCGGCCGCCGCTTCAAGGTCAGTGAACACCCGCGTTTCGCAGCCTTGCTCAGCGGTTCCGGGCCGACCCGGTTCGCCGCCGACAGCAACCTGCCCGACCCTTACGACGGCCTGGTCGAGGGCCTCGATGACCACCTGGAAGTCCATGACTGCATGGGCTGCCCGCTGTTTATCGACGAGCGCCCGTGGGGCCTGCTGACCCTCGATGCCCTTGATCCGGAACAGTTTCAGCCGATCGAACTCGATTCACTGGAAGCCTTCGCCAGCCTCGCCGCCGCCACGGTCAATGCCGCCGAGCGCATCGAACGCCTGAACAATCGCGTCGAGGATGAACACCAGCGGGCCGAGGTCTACCGCCAGGCCAGCGGCCAGCAGAACCGCGAGATGATCGGCCAGAGCAAGGCGCACAAACGCCTGGTGGAAGAAATCAACCTGGTGGGCGGCAGCGACCTGACCGTGCTGATCACCGGGGAGACCGGGGTTGGCAAGGAACTGGTGGCGCAGGCCATTCACGCCGCCTCGGCCCGCGCCGACAAACCGATCATCAGCCTCAACTGCGCCGCCTTGCCCGACACACTGGTGGAGAGCGAACTGTTCGGCCATGTGCGCGGTGCCTTTACCGGGGCGTTGAATGATCGGCGCGGCAAATTTGAACTGGCCAATGGCGGCACCCTGTTTCTCGATGAAGTCGGCGAGTTGTCGCTGACCGTACAGGCCAAGTTGCTGCGGGTCTTGCAAAGCGGACAGCTGCAGCGACTGGGATCGGACAAGGAGCATCAGGTCGACGTGCGCCTGATCGCGGCGACCAACCGCGACCTGGCAGAGGAAGTGCGCAGTGGCCGTTACCGCGCCGACTTCTATCACCGCCTCAGCGTTTACCCACTATTAGTACCGGCCCTGCGTGATCGCGGGCGGGACGTTCTGTTGCTCAGCGGCTACTTTCTGGAACAGAACCGCTCGCGCATGGGACTCAACAGCTTGCGCTTGAGCACCGATGCCCAGGCCGCGTTACTGGCTTACGACTGGCCGGGCAACGTGCGTGAACTGGAACACTTGATCGGCCGCAGCGCCCTGAAAGCCTTGGGTAACTGCAAGGAACGACCCAAGATTCTCAGCTTGAGCGCGGCGGACCTGGATCTGCCCAATGCCAATGCTGAAGCACCCGTCGCGCCAACGGCCCCGGCCGCCGTGACGCTAGTCACGGGGGATTTGCGCGAGGCCACCGAAAACTATCAGCGCCAGTTGATCGGCGCGTGCCTGGAGCGGCATCACAACAACTGGGCGAGTGCCGCGCGTGAACTGGGCCTGGATCGGGCGAATCTTGGGCGCATGGCCAAAAGGCTCGGCATGAAGTAACGCCGGGCTTGCCACCTCACCGCAGGAGTCGTGCTAAAACCAATGGATTGGTATTGGCCCTAAAGCCTGCCCGCAACAAGTCGATAACCCGGCATCGAAGTTGTTGGCGGTCCTCGCGATCGCCCATCACCTTTTCCCAAGAAGGTACTTATGTCTTCCACCAAAGCCCGCGCAGATTCACTTTCGCTTCTGCTGTTTACCTTGCGCAGCGGCAAGTTGATGGCAATCAACCTGCTCAAAGTCAGTGAAATCATCCCCTGCCCGCCGCTGACCAAGCTGCCGGAGTCGCACCCTCACGTCAAAGGCATCGCCACGCTGCGTGGCGCGTCGCTGTCGGTGATCGACCTTAGCCGGGCCATCGGCGAACGACCGCTGGAAGACCCGAACGGCGGCTGCCTGATCGTCACCGACGTCAGTCGCTCCAAGCAGGGCCTGCACGTTCAGGCGGTGAGCAAGATCGTTCACTGCCTGACCACCGATATCCGTCCGCCGCCCTTCGGCTCTGGCGGCGTGCGCTCGTACATCACCGGCGTGACCTCGGTCGATGGCACCCTGGTGCAGGTACTGGACATCGAAAAAGTCATCCACGGCATCGCCCCGGTGCAGATCGAATCGGCACCAACCGAACTGAGCATGGAAGACGCTGAGTTGTTGGGCAACGCACGGATTCTGGTGGTGGATGACAGTCAGGTGGCCCTGCAGCAATCGGTGCACACATTGCGCAATCTCGGCCTGCAATGCCATACGGCCCGCAGCGCCAAGGAAGCCATCGACTGCCTGCTGGATCTGCAAGGCACCGCCCAACAGATCAACCTGATTGTCTCCGACATCGAAATGTCTGAAATGGATGGCTACGCCTTCACCCGAACCCTGCGCGAAACCCCGGACTTTGCCCACCTCTATGTGCTGCTGCACACCTCACTGGACAGTGCGATGAACAGTGAAAAGGCGCGCCTGGCCGGTGCCAATGCGGTGCTGACCAAGTTCTCCTCGCCAGAACTGACCCAGTGCCTGATCACGGCTGCCAAGGCCGTGGCTGAACAGGGTCATTGAGTCTTGGCCGAGGACTTTTGCTTTTTGATGCGGCGCAACCTCGCCGAGGCTGTGCTGGCCATCCCTTGGCCAAGCGATCTTCAATTGACCCGCTACCGTCCTGAACTCGCCGAAACCGTCCACCAGCTGATGGCGCTGGGTTACCGCGAGGGCGGTGGTCGCGTACCGGAACTGGAGCGCTGGCAACGGCAATTTGAAACCGACCCCGAATACGATCCCGAGCTGTGCTTTATTGCCCAAGATGCCGAAGGCGTGGTTGCCGTGTGCCAGTGCTGGACCAGTGCCTACATCAAAGACCTGGTGGTGCATCCACGGGCTCGACGACAAGGGTTGGGACGCGCCTTGCTGCTGCATGCGTTCACGGTGTTCCAGCAACGCCGCGAGGGCTTTGTGGATTTGAAAGTGCTGGAGGACAACCTGCGCGCGCAGCGGTTGTATGAAAGCGTCGGGATGTATGTGGTGCGCCGGGAAGCGGTTCCAGCCTGACGATCACTCTCAATCATTCAGGCATAATCCGGTCCTTCGCCCTCCAAAAGGATTTCCGGCCCATGAAAAACGCAGCCCTGACCCTGCTCTGCCTCACCGCCCTCGCCACCCAGGCCCACGCTTCCAGCCCCGACGCCTGGGCTGCCTACGACAAAACCGTACTCGTCAGTTGCACCAAGGCCAGTGGGCTGAAGAATGCCAAACCCGTCGGCAACGCCGCGCAGTTCGATGACCGGGTCGGTTACAGCGCGCTTCTGCTGCAAGGTCAGTACCCGCAAAAACACATGAAAGGCGCACAAGGCACCGAACTGTGCCTCTACAACAAAAAAAGCAAAACCGCGTATGTCACCGAATGGGATTCGATTCGCCCCGCCGTCCAGGCACAGTGAGTGGCGCATAACTTGCTTCGGCAGCGCACTTCACGGTGACATTCTGTCGCCGCTTCCCTCGACGCGACCGAGCGCCCAATGAATACGACGTTTTCCTGCGTAGGCTGTGGTAAATGCTGCAACGATCACCATGTGCCCCTGACCCTGGCCGAAGCCCGGATGTGGGCGGCCGATGGCGGGCAGGTGATCGTGCTGGTGGAGGCGTTCCTGGGCAACGGCCTGGGCCTGCCCGCACAGCAACGCGACCACGCCGAACGCCGCTCGGCAGTGGTTCACAGTGGCGAATCCAAGGCGTTCGTCGCTATCACCTTTGCCGCCTACAACGTCGGTCCCTGTCGGAATCTTGACGAGGACAACCTCTGCCGCATCTACGAGCGCCGGCCGCTGGTGTGCCGCATTTATCCGATGGAAATCAATCCGCACATTCCCCTAAACCCGGCGATCAAGGAATGCCCGCCCGAATCGTGGGAAAAAGGACCGGACCTGATCGTCGGCGGTGAGTTGGTCGACCGTGAGCTCATGGCGCTGATTCAACGCTCCCGTCAGGCAGATCGCGATGATATTCAGATGAAGGATGCGATTTGCGCGCTATTGGGCATTCGCACGACGGCGCTGAAGGGGGATGGATTTACCGCCTATCTGCCGGACATGGCCGAGTTTGTCACGATCATCGATGACCTGGCCGGGCAGACGCTGCCGCAGTGGGACAGCGAGTGGCTGTTCCATGTGTCCGGTGAGGATATCGCCAGACAGGTCGTGGATGCCGGCGGGCAAGTGGTCACACAGGCGCCGGCGAACTACTCGTTTATTTCGTTGCGGGTGGCTTGAGTCTGGAAAATGTGTCGCCTGCTCGCGATGACGGCAGGCCTGACACCGCAAAGCCTGAAACCTAGCGCTTGCCCATCGAACGCCGAGTCCCCGGCGGTGCCATGCCCGGGGTCTTGGTGTGGCCATTCTTGGCGCCGTTCTTGTACCACGGCTGATTGGCGTTCTTGGCGCCGGCCAGTTCTCCTGGCTTGAACGGGAACTTGAACGCGGGGATGGCGGCTTTGGTTTCGCTGTCGGCGCTGGAGTCGACGCTGTCTGGCAGCTCTGCCTGCTCGTCGCCCAAGGTGTCGGCGACCGGCGGTTGTTTCGGGGAAGTCATGAAAGCTCCGGGTGGTGCGTAAAGTGTCGGGCCCAGTCAACGAGCCACGAAAGGCGGCAGTATAACTGGATGAAGCGCTGCAAGCTGCTGTTAAGCGACTCGCACAAATCCCGGGAAGAATGTTAGCGTGCTCAGCATTCTCAACCGCCCAGACGAGCCCTGCGCCCATGAAAAAGACCGTCCTCGCCTTCAGCCGCGTCACGCCTGAAATGGTCGAACGCCTGCAACAAGACTTCGACGTGATCGTGCCGAACCCGAAAAACGGCGACATCAATGCCCAGTTCAACGAAGCCTTGCCCCATGCCCACGGCCTGATCGGTGTCGGTCGTAAACTGGGACGCGCCCAACTGGAGAACGCCGCCAAACTGGAAGTGGTGTCCAGCGTTTCGGTGGGCTACGACAACTACGACGTCGCCTATCTCAATGAGCGCGGGATCATGCTCACCAACACGCCGGACGTGCTCACCGAAAGCACCGCCGACTTGGCGTTCGCGCTACTGATGAGCAGTGCCCGTCGTGTCGCTGAACTGGATGCCTGGACCAAGGCCGGTCAATGGCAAGCCACTGTTGGCGCACCGCTGTTCGGTTGCGATGTGCATGGCAAGACTCTGGGCATCGTCGGCATGGGCAACATCGGCGCGGCCATCGCTCGCCGTGGGCGCCTGGGTTTCAACATGCCAATCCTCTACAGCGGTAACAGCCGCAAGACCGCGCTGGAACAGGAACTCGGCGCACAATTTCGCAGCCTGGACGAACTGTTGGCCGAAGCCGATTTTGTCTGCCTGGTAGTCCCACTCAGCGAGAAAACCAGACACCTGATCAGCCATCGCGAACTGGCGCTGATGAAGCCGAGCGCAATCCTGGTAAACATTGCTCGCGGCCCGGTGGTCGACGAGCCGGCGCTCATCGAAGCCCTGCAGAACAACCGCATTCGCGGTGCCGGGCTGGATGTGTACGAAAAAGAACCGCTGGCCGAGTCGCCATTGTTTCAACTGAAAAACGCGGTGACCCTCCCGCACATTGGCTCGGCCACCCATGAAACCCGCGAAGCCATGGCCAATCGTGCCCTGACCAACCTGCGTAGCGCCCTGCTGGGTGAACGCCCACAGGATCTGGTCAACCCGCAAGTCTGGAAAGGCTGAATGAAAACGGGCAGGCGTTACAGTCGCCTGCCCGTTCACATTAATACCCACGCATCCAACTTACCGATACATATCCTGCAATTCAGTTCACGGCCGAATAAATAATTCGCCGTATAAACTCCAGACTAAAACACCCCGACAGTTAGTTTTGGAGAACATAGGCCTTGAACCAAATCACAACCAACCACGCCATAAAGTTCAGCAAAGCCACGCTGATGTTATTCGTAAGTTTCTTCGGCTTGCTGGTGATATACAGCAACATTACCGACTACGCCGCCAACTACGAGTATCTGTCACACATCCTCAGCATGGACACCACACACGAGGGTTTCAGGTACCGCGATCGGGCAATCACTTCGCCGATACTCCAGCACCGGATCTATTGGATGATCATTACCCTTGAAGTCATGTATACAGCCTTCTGCATCATGGGCACCTACCTTTTATATAAGAACATCAATTCCAACGGCAAGAAATTCCACGAAGCGAAGAAGTTCGCGATCATTGGCTTATTGATTGCACTCTTTCTTTATTACCTCTGTTTCCAGGTCATCGGCACCGAGTGGTTCAACATGGACGAGTCGCATCAATGGAACTATAAAGACTGGGCCCAGCACATCGTCGACTTCATCTTGCCTTCGCTGCTATACGTGGCGATCAGGATCGAGCGCTGAAAACGCACTCGATCCTGATGCGACTTCAAGCCAACTTGCCAGTGCCCTGCAGGATTGGCGCCTTGGGTTTACGGAACACCAGGACGTTGCCCAGCATCACCAGCACCAGACCCACCAGGGCCGGCAACGTCCATTGGTAACCCTCGGCGAACGCCGATACATTCAGTGCCACCACCGGGAACAGCACCGTGCAATAGGCGGCGCGCTCCGGCCCCATGCGCCCGACCAGCGTCAGGTAAGCCGTGAAACCAATCACCGACCCCGGAATGACCAGGTACAGCAACGAACCGATGTAGCGGGCACTCCATTCCACATCGAATGGAATCCCTTTGACCAGGCACCACACTGACAGCATCGCCGCGCCATAGGCCATGCCCCAGGCGTTGGTGGTCAGAGGCTTGAGCCCGGCTTTCTGTTGCAAGCTCGATAGCATGTTGCCCGCCGAGAAACACAGGGTGCCGCACAGGGCCAGGCCCAGACCCAGCAGGGTTTGCGGACTGGCGGTATGGCCGACCAGTTCCGGCCAGAACAACAGGCCCAGGCCGGACAAGCCCAACGCACCACCCATCAGCACGTTGCGGGCGATTTTCTGGCCGAAGAACACCCGAGCATTCAAGGCATTCCACAGCGTCGCGGTGGAGAACACCACGGCGACCAGACCACTGGGAATCCACTGGCTGGCCGTCAGGAAGCACATGAAGTTAACGCAAAACAGGCACAGACCTTGGGCCAGGCATATCAAATGCCCACGACGGTTCATCACCTGTAACCGCCGGCTGAGCAGCAACATCACGAACAGCACCAGCGCGGCGAGCCCAAAGCGGTAAACGATCGACACGGGAATCGCCACCACGCCCAACTGCCATTTCAGGGCAATCCAGGTGGTGCCCCAGATCAGCACGGTCAGCAAATACAATGAAAGGTTCATGACAAAGGCTCCTCGATAGGTGCCCAGTGTCCGGCTTCGCGCCGTGGCGCACTTGCATAAACTTGCGCTTTTGTCGCGCCACTGGCTGGCAGGCGAACGCCTACGGAGTAGGATGCAAGGCGTTGGAGAGAACTGATCATGCCCGCACTGGAAACCCTGCAAGTCTTTCAAGCCCTCAACCGCTCGCCCAATGCTCGCCTCGAGCACAGCGCCGAGCTCGGTGACGGCATGGCTGCAGCCTTGTGGAGCAATCATCATGACGCCCAGGATTACGAGGCGCCGAGCCACCACACGCTGTCCTGCTATATCGCCGGCGGCACGGGCACCTTTCGCCGTGATCAGCCCGGCAACAAGGGAGGCCCGGACAAACTGTGCATCCTGCCGGCCGATCATCAGTCCGGCTGGGTGATCAACGGTGATATTCGCCTGGCCCATCTCTATTTCAGCCCCGAACAATTCGCCCTCGGCTGCGTCACGCTGCTGGACCGCGAACCTCGTGAAGTGCAACTGCGTGAAGGCACGTTCCTCGACGATCCACTGCAAGCCCGACGCTTTCGGCAGATGATCACGCTCAATTGGGATGAACCCGGCGAACGCCTGCTCACCAGCAGCCTGGCCCACGAAATGCTCAGTCATGCCCTGCTCGGTCAGGTCGGCCTGCGCGACGGGTTGCGACTCAAGGGCGGGTTAGCGGCGCATCAGCGTCGTCAACTGGTGGAGTACATCGACAGTCAGTTGGCCGAAGCCATCAGCCTGGGACAACTGGCAGCGCTGTGCGCCTTGTCGGAATACCACTTTGCGCGGATGTTCCGCGAAAGCTTCGGCCTGCCGCCGCATCAATATGTGCTGGCACGGCGACTGGGCCGGGCGCGGGAGCTGTTGCGCTCCACGTCGCAGCCGCTGGGGGACATCGCGCTGGCCTGCGGGTTTGCCAGTGCCAGTCACTTCACCAATCGGTTTCGCCAGGTATTGGGTGGGACGCCTGGCGAGTATCGGCAGGCGTTTTTGCGCTAGTTTGCAGATTTCGGTGCCTGACAGGCCGCCATCGCGGGCAAGCCCGCTCCCACATTTGATCGCATTCTCGTGAAAGTACGCGGCCCCTTGGGAAGCGAGCTTGCTCGCGAAGAACGATGACGCGGTCTTCCGTTAGAACTCCAGCGTACTGGACAAGGTCACCTGCCGCGAATCGCCCATCGACACAAAGAACCGGCTCGCCGCCGAGGTGTAGTAAGTGCGGTCAAACAGGTTCTTCACATTGAGCTGAAACTTGACCTTTTGCCCATCGAGTTGCGTGTCGTAGGTGGCGAACGCATCGGCAACCGTGTAGCCCGGCAGCTCGAAATCATTCACCGCGTTGCCCTCTCGTTCACCGACATAACGCGCCCCCGCGCCGACCCGCAGTTGATCGCCACCGATGACACTGCCGAAATCGTACACCGCCGATAGCGAACCGCTGTTACGGGCCACGTTTTGCAGTTTCTTGCCCTCGTAGTCCGGGTCCTCGGTCACTTCGGCATCGGTGTAGGCGTAACTGCCGATCATGCTCCAGCGGTCACTCAGTTGACCGCTCAGGTCCAATTCAAGACCACGGGAACGCACTTCGCCGGCCGCACTGTAGATCGTGACCGGGCCTTCGGAATTAGCCACCAGCACGTTGCGTTTCTTGATATCGAACAGGGCGATATTGCCCGTTATCCGCCCCGGCATGTCGAGCTTGGCACCGATCTCCCAGGACTTGGCTTGTTCCGGCGCAACGCTGCCATCGAGCACGGTGCTGCTGCCGCTCAGGGGGGCGATGGTCGAGTTGGGTTTGAAGGATTCGGTGTAGCTGCCGTAGAACGACAGCTCATCGGTGTAGCGATAGACGAGGCCGGCGCGCGGCACCCATTTCTGGCCGTTGCTGTCGGTGTTGGCCTTGAACGGCACACCTTTGCCGGCGTACTGGTCGTACGTCTGGAAACGCCCGCCCGCTACAAGAATCCACTGGTCGGTGAGGTGGATCGAGTCCTGCACAAACACCGAATCACTGCGCAGCAAATCGGTCTGGGCGCTGTCGGCCGGGCTCACCGTGCTGCCTTCGACTTCACGACCATAGATCGGGTTGAGGTAGCTGAACGTGCTCAGGCTTTTCTGGCGGATCAGGTCGGCGCGATAGATCTTGCGGTACTCGTCATCAATACCGATCAACAGGTCGTGGCGCATGCCCGCAACATCGACCTTGCCTTCAAGACTGGCCGTGGCGAACCGGTCGGCGCTGATCGCATTCTGCGTGCCGTCCATGCTGCGGGTCAGGCTGCCCTTGCTGGTGTCGATGGCGGTGACACGCACTTGACTGGCGTCGTAGGTTTCGCGGTTCCAGCTATAGCCGAAGTGGGCGCTCCAGTTGTCGTCGAGTTCGTGATCGGCCTCGAAGTGATAGAGGTCCGAGCGCCCTTCCATGTCGTTGAACGGCTCGTCGAGGCGCTCATTGCGCGAAATGTCCAGCGGATGGTTAGTGCGTGGATCAATCACCGTGCCACGGTCGAACGGGGTGAGAAATTCACGGTGCTCATAGGCCAGCAGCAACTTGGTGCGCTCGCCGAACCAGGCCAGCGACGGCGCCACCAGTGTCTCGCGATGCACGCCATAGTTGCGCCAGTAATCTTCGTCTTCGTGGTCCAGCACCATGCGATAGGCCAGCCCGGAAGTACCCAGGGCTCCGGTGCTGTCGAAGGTGCCGCCGCTGCCGTTCTTGCCGTCGCCGTAAGTCGAGCCACGCAGGGTCAAGGCGTTGTACTGCTCAAGCTCTGGTTTTTTGCTGACCATGTTCACCACACCGCCGGGGTCCTGAATCCCGTAGAGCAACGAAGCCGGCCCTTTGAGCACTTCAACCCGATCCACCGTGGCGTTCATGCCACGACCCTGCACCAGCGGCATGCCATCGCGCATGATCGAGCCGTTGCGGTTGTCGCCGAAGCCGCGGGTCATGACTGAATCCTGAGTACTGCCCAGCGTATTGCCTTGGGTAATGCCGCTGACATTGGCCAGTGCGTCATCCAGATTACGGGGTGCCTGATCGCGAATGACCTGGGCCGCAACCACGTTGACGGTCTGCGGGATCTCCTGAATCGGCGCGGAGGTGCGCATGACTGAACTGGTGGGGGGCGGCTGGTAGCTGGTGGATTGATCCATCTCCGAAGTAATGGTGGTCGCACCCAGGTTCAAGGCCCCCTCCGTGGGCTGCGGTTCCAGTGCGATGGTGTGATCGTCGGCGCGACGGAAGGTGAAACCTGAACCACTGAGCAAACGCTGCAGGGCCTGTTCAGCAGTCATCTGACCGTTGATCGCCGGGGCATTGAAGCCGTAGGGCGCTTCATCGGTGTAGACCACGCTGATGCCGGTGACACGGCTGAAATCGCTCAGGGCCTGGGGAAGCGGTTTGGCGTCCATCGAAAAACTGAACGGCGCGTATTGCCGGGCACCGATGTCTGCGGCCCTTGCAGCACTCAGCGGCAGCAACGCCAAGGCCGAAAAGCTCAACGCAGAAACACCTAACCATTGTTTGACCGAACCCGATTTTGCCCTGGACTTCATGACTCATGACCTGTGTAGAACCGCAACGGATGCGAATGACTCGCAGTTTCAGCCACTACACGGATGGCATTCGGTTTTACCTCAGTAGAATTTTGAAAATAATCTTAGTGAGGGTGATTGGGTGCCTGAGATCGCGTTTTACCGCATGAACTGGCTTGTCAGCGAAGACGTCATAAAGGTCAGCGCAAAATAATCAAATGCCCCGAAAGCTGGTGCTGTTCAAATCCCAACACGCCCTGCAACGAACTCAACACCGCCTGCGGGTCCTTGCTCGGAAAGCTGCCACTGACCCGGCGCTTCGCCAGTTCATTGTTGAGCAGCACGATTCTACCGGGGTAATAACGCCCGAGATCCCGCACCACATCGGCCAACGGCGCCTTGTAGTAATTGAGCCAACCCTGGCGCCACGCCAACTGCGCTTCACTGTCCACCGCGTGGAATTTCTGCCCCACGCCTTCGCCGTATGCCACTTGCTGGCCGGCGGTGAGTATCTGCTGTGCGGCACTCTTGTCCGCCAACACGCCAACGCGACCGGACAACACCGTGACCTGCGCGCCATGGGGTTGCAGGCGCACCTCGAACTGCGTGCCCAGGACCCGAGCCTGGCCCTTCTCGGCGTCCACCACGAACGGCTCGCCGGTGTGGGTCACGCTGAAAAAACCGGCACCGCGCCGCAACTGCACCCGCCGCTCGCCACGACTGAAATCCACCGCGATGGCACTGTCGGCATCGAGGGTGACCTGCGACTGATCGGCCAGTGTGATGGTGCGAATTTCCCCCGGCGCCGATACGTAATCGGCACCCAGGTCGTCGATCCAGCGCGATGGTTGCCAGCCCGCGCCGAGGCTGATCATCAGCAACAGGCACGCCGCCATGGCCAACGCCCCGGACCCGCTCCGAAGACTGCTGCGGCGTGGGCGGTTCATGGCGTCGAGATAACCTTGCAGGGCCACTGCCTCTTCATCCGCCAGGGTCCGTGCCGGGACTTCGCTCAACTCCCAGACCACCTGCGCTCGGGCATAGGCCTCGACATGCGCCTGATCGGCCTGCAACCACCGGCTGAAAGCAGCCTGATCAGCGCTGTCGGGCTGGTCACGCAGGAGACTCAACCAGGCCAGCGCCGCCTGTTCCTGAGCGAGCGTGGGGATCGCGCGTTTGCAGTCTTTCACTTGGCGTGCCCCGGCGCGCGCAGTTGAGGCTCGCGCAGGCTGGCCTTGCAGGCCTCGAGCGCACGCATCATGTGTTTTTCAACCGCACTTTGGGACAGCCCCATCGCTTTGGCGATCTCGGCGTACTTGCGGCCATGGATGCGATTGAGCAAGAAAATCTGCCGCGTACGTTCAGGCAATGCGCGTAACGCTGCCTCGACATGGCGCAAATCATTGCCCGCCTCCAGCGCCGCTTGTGGCTCACTGTCCACGCCGTCCGACGGTTCCGCCATCAAGCCTTCACTGGCCCGGACCCGCGTGGCCTCACTGCGCAGATGGTCGATGGCAATGTTGCCGGCGCAGCGCAGCAGGTAGGTGCCGAGTTCTTCGACCTGCACCAGCGGCCGTCGCCAGAACCGCAGGAACAAGTCCTGCACCAGGTCCGCGGCCGTCGCCCGGCAACCGACCCGGCGACTGACCAGCGCTTCCATTTGCGACCGTTGCGAAAGGAACACATGAAGAAAATGCGCACGGTCGCCGCGCAGGTCATCACGTTGGATTTCATGGGGTTTGGGAGGAGGAGTGATCATCGAGCCAATGCTGCGCCAATGCGTCCTTTGGCCTGACCAGCCGCCTCATCGCGGCCGGACGCCGGCGATACGGCATCAACAACAGCAGCACGGCGCCGAGCATCAACGGTGAAGCGGGAGAACGTGCTGATGTTGCCCTTCATGTCGCGACCTGAAAACCGATGAAGCCGCGTGAACGTCACGGGCCTGCAAGGCCGCCAATACTAATGATAAATATTCTCATACGCAAAAATAATGGTTAAGACCGCACTCCAATGTCGACAACGCTGAAAACGAAACGGGCCTGCAATGCAGGCCCGTTCAAGTGGGAAGTTAAAAAGTGGATCAGGCTTCAGCCGTTTTGCGCTGCCTGTTCGTTTTCAAGAAACTCTTCCTCCAGCAACTCATCCGCGTGAGCCCTGCGCTCGAACGGCACGACGGCGGCGCGGGGTTTGCCTCGCAATTTGCCGAACAGGTGTTCCAGCGCGTGCTCGAGTTTCTCGGCGGCTCCGTCGATCGCCAGTTCCAGGCTGGCGGCTTTATGGGTAACGGAAATCGGTTGGTGGCCTTTTGGCCGCGCTTCCAGCTGGCAGCGTAGATCGTGGGGACCGGGCTTGTCGCCGTTCTCGTCCCGCAGGTGAACCTCCACTCGGGTCAGGTTCTCCTCATAACGTTCGAGCGTGCTCTCAATGGTAGTACGTACCCACTCCTCCAGTCGGATGCTGCTTTGAATATGGTTATCGCTATTGACTTGGATTTGCATAGTTCATCCCTTATTTCAGCTAGCTCGCGAGAGGCCGGTCAGCTAAGCCCTTGGGCGTCATCACCGTGACCTCTTGATTACACAATCGGTCTGTACGCTGAACAATTCAACCCCTAAAAAAAGATAAAGTTTTAATCGCAAAAAAAGCCGGACAATGGGCAAAAGCGCTGTTAATGTCGGGAGTTGAGTCGCCCCGCGCCTTTGTCATATTTGCTCACATCTGCTGATCCGCCAGTGGGTGCAGGCTGCGAAAAATCCCCGCCTCCTCCACCAGCCAGTCATGTACCGCCCGCACGCCCGGATGGCTCAGCGCACCTGGTGCATAGAGCAGCATGTAACGCTTGTGATTGGGCACCGCGAGGCCGAACGGCACGATCAATGCGCCGCGCTCCAGCTCGTCGTTGAGCAATGTGCGCCGCGCAATCGCCACGCCCATCCCGGCGATCGCCGCCTCAATGGTCAAATGATTGCGATTGAAGGTGTGCCCGCGCCGGACATCCGCGCCTTCGAAGCCGATGGCATTGAGATAGAACTCCCATTCCGCATATTCGTAGCTGCCCCGCCAGGCGGTGATGTCGTGCAACAGCGGAAAATGCATCAGGTCCGCCGGACCATGCAGGGGTGGGCGTCCGCGCAACAAGCCCGGCGCACACACCGGAAAAATCTGTTCGTCGAGCAAGGCTGTGGATAACAGCCCGGGATAGCTGCCATCGTTCAGGTCGATGGCCAGATCGAAGTCGCCCTCGTGCAGTGGCACGCTGCTGTCCTCGGCCACCAGGCGCAATTGAATGTCCGGAAAACGTTGCTGCAATCGCGGCAGGCGTGGGGTCAGCCATTTGCTCAGGAACGATGGAATCGAACGTACCCGCAACGTTCCGCTGATCATGCCGGCGTCCAGTCGACGCAATTCCGCATCGATGCTGCCATAGGCCTCATTGACGGTGATGGCCAGTCGCTGACCTTCGGCGCTCAACTCCACACCCCGGGCACGCCGGTGAAACAGGCGAAAACCCAGGCGCTCCTCCAATTGGCGGATCTGCTGGCTGACCGCCCCTGGCGTGATGTGCAGTTCTTCGGCGCAACGGGTGAACGACAAGTGCCGGGCCGCGCAGGAAAACACCTGCAACCACACGTAAGTCTGTGCATGCAATTGTCGGCTCATCGTTTAGTCCCGCTAAAGGCTGTCTTAGGAAGTTTCGTTGGTCACGTAGGACCGAGGGAGGCAGTATCGCTGAAAGTGCGCTTGTCCTACAAAAATGGCAGCGATTTATCTTCCATTGCAGGAATAGGCTTTAGCATGGCTATCAGTGTTTTTGATCTCTTCAAAGTCGGTATCGGCCCATCCAGTTCCCATACCGTCGGTCCGATGCGCGCCGCCGCGACCTTCGCCCAGGCGTTGGTCGACCAAGCTTTTCTGCCGGACGTTCGACGTGTGGAAATACGTCTCTACGGCTCTCTGTCGGCGACCGGCGTCGGCCACGCCACTGACCGCGCCTGTGTCATGGGCCTGATGGGCGAATGGCCTGACCGAATCGATCCCGCCACCATCGACAGCCGAATCCAGACCCTGCGCAATACTGGCGAACTGCTGCTGGCAGGGCAAGTGACCATCGCCTTCAATTGGTCGCGCGATCTCCTGCTGCTCGACGAAAGCTTGCCCTACCACCCAAACGCCATGTCCTTGACCGCCTTCGGCGAAACCGGTGAGCTGTTCGAGCAGACGTACTACTCGGTCGGCGGCGGTTTCATCATCGAAGCGGCCGAAGCCGAGTCGGGTATTGCGCCCGCCAGCGATGTGGTGCTGCCGTACGATTTTTCCAGCGCCGTCGAATTGCTCAAGCTCTGTAACGAGCATGGCTTGCGGGTTTCCGAATTGATGATGGCCAACGAACGGGCCTGGCGCAGTGACGCCGACATTCGTCAGGGACTGCTGCACATCTGGTCGGTAATGCGTGAGTGCGTCGAGCAAGGACTGGAACATGAAGGGATCCTGCCCGGCGGTCTGAATGTTCCGCGCCGCGCCGCGAAATTGCACCGCAGCCTGTTGGAAATCGGCAAGCCGAACGTCATCACCTCGACCCTGTCGGCCATGGAATGGGTGAACCTGTTCGCCCTCGCCGTGAACGAAGAGAATGCGGCAGGCGGGCGCATGGTCACGGCGCCGACCAACGGCGCGGCGGGGATCATCCCGGCGGTCCTGCACTACTACATGAAATTCAATCCGGATGCGTCGGACGATGACGTGGTTTCGTTCTTTCTGGGCGCGGCAGCGGTTGGCATTCTGTGCAAGAAAAACGCCTCGATCTCCGGCGCCGAAGTCGGCTGTCAGGGCGAAGTGGGTTCGGCCTGCGCCATGGCCGCCGCCGGCCTGGCCGAGGTGCTGGGCGCCACGCCGGAGCAACTGGAAAACGCCGCCGAAATTGGCCTGGAACACAATCTGGGCCTGACCTGCGACCCGGTCGGCGGGCTGGTGCAAGTGCCGTGCATCGAGCGCAACGCGATTGCCGCCGTGAAGGCGATCAACGCCACGCAAATGGCCCTGCGCGGTGACGGCAAGCACTTCATTTCCCTGGATCGGGTGATCCGCACCATGCGCGATACCGGTGCCGACATGCACGATAAATACAAGGAAACGTCACGGGGCGGCCTTGCGGTGAATTGGGTCGAATGCTGACCGCTTTGGAGGCATACCCGGATTTATTGCCCTGAAACGGGCAGAAAAATAAACACGGTCCCTGTAGCAGCGAGCTCGCTCGCGAAAACCCCACCAGCACCGCGAAACAGCTGGTTAGACGCGTGATCATTCACGTCCATCGCGAGCAGGGCTCGCTCCTGCATGCTGTAAATATTGTCCGACAATCTTTACGGCATGCCCCTTGCTACACCCCCTGTTGCAAGCATTGATGGCGATGTGGCCATGAAGGCCGATGGTCCGGTGTTGCGAACTAATCCCGATATCGACCGGTCAACAACTGCACGTTCAATCAGGCGGTGACGCATCATGGACAACCCTTTCCAGCTCATTACCGATGCTTTTTCAGCGGATTATCAGATCAACCTGAGCATTCAGGGACTCGATGGCAGCATCATGCTGACCCTGTCCAATAGCGGCCATGTGGTGGCCAAACGCATGATCAGTGCTGACCAGCGCAACGACCCTGAACGCCTCAAACGCCTGGTGCAAAGCATTCAATTCGGTATCGCCATCGAACAGGGCCACAGCGCCGTGGCAATCCTCGAAGCCATGACCGATGGCAACACCCGCAACCTGCCACCTCCACCCGCCAAAGGCCGGCCTCGACCCGCCATGAGGTTTTAAAGCTCGCCCTTCTCCACTTCCGGGTGTTCACTGGAACCCGCGCCGGTCTTGCGGTGCGGGTTTTCAATTTTCACCGACGGGAATTGCGACGAAGCGTAACGCACCACCAGAATCGAAAACGCCAGCAGCAGAATCCCGCCGCACAGGTAGATGATCCCGATGTCCGGCGGGTTGTGGTGCGAGACGTTGGAAATCAGCAACCGCGTCAGCGCGGTGATCGCCACGTAGATCAGGAAACGCACCGGCATGTGGTTGGTCTTGAAGTAAATCCCGACCATCGCCCCCAGTTCCAGGTAGATGAACAGCAGCAAGATGTCATCGATCTTGATGTGCCCCTGTTCGATCATCCCAAGAAATTCCATCACCGCGGCCCATGCGGTCACCGCACCAATGGCGAACAGCGCCATGTAGTGGAAGGTTTCGACGAACAGGTTGCCCAAGGACTCGGCCAGTTCATGCACGTTCTGCCGCAGGTTTTCTGCCCAGTTGATTTTCACGATGATGCTTCCTTAGGTCGGCTCGACCGGATAATGCGGGTTGGACATGACGATTGTTCTGCATGCAGAAACAAGGCCACGCCATGATGGCCGGGCGCTCTGGAACGCGCTCCGTGGCGTTTGGTCGCACCCACCTGTCTTGTCAGGGCCTGACAAACCCTGTTTTCGGTCTAGATTAAAAAGCCACTACCCAAACCCCGGGGTTTCGCTTATCCTTTTAGCTGTATATAGATACAGTAGTCGAATCAGACAACCAAATGTGAAGGCATGTGAGGTGGTGAATGGCCGTCGAAGTGGTATACCGCAGCAGCCGAGATCTGGAGCGCTTGTTCATGGATAAAGCCGAAGCTGACCGTCATGACAAAATGCTCGAACTGGCCGAGTTGCTGGCGGAAGTGTTGCAAAAAGCCGTTCCGTCCCTGACCGAGCAGCAAGTGGAAGAAGCCGGGATCTACATGGCGAAGAATCGCGATGTGTTTGCCAAGGCATTCAAGAGCCAGCCGGACGCTTTGTCCGAATTGCTCAGCGCGCCTGTCGAAGTCGCGGAACCGGTTGAAGTGGCGACGCCCGTCGAGGAGCCAGTTGCCGAGCCGATCGCCCCGGCGAAGCCAGCCAAGGTTGCCAAAGCCGCAAAGTAAGCAACGCCCGAATTGAACAGGCCCTGAGTCCGATGGAGTCAGGGCCTTTTTCATGCCAGGAAATCCACTCAGCGATACAAGACTTTCTCCGCCAATTCATCCGCCACCCGGGCCGGCGAACGTTTTTCCGCCTGGGCATGGGCGAAGACCTCCGTCAGGCGCGAGCTGATTTTTGACAGGTGGGCCGTGATGGTCGGAAGCTCTTCACCACGGTGTTTGAGTGAAACGTAAATCAGCCCGCCGGCATTGATCACGTAATCCGGCGCATACAGAATGCCCCGCCGCTCCAACTGATCGGCGACATCCAGATGAGTCAACTGATTATTCGCCG
Source organism: Pseudomonas moorei (assembly GCF_008801475.1). Taxonomy (GTDB): domain Bacteria; phylum Pseudomonadota; class Gammaproteobacteria; order Pseudomonadales; family Pseudomonadaceae; genus Aquipseudomonas; species Aquipseudomonas moorei. Next base: position 68,190 of record NZ_VZPP01000010.1, read on the forward strand.
AACCGGCCACGGCCGAGCAGCGCAGTTGCGTCACGCTGTGGCTGTTGAGCACACCGCCCAGACCGCACGGGGCGAGTATGTCGCATGGGGTGCTGAGCAATGCATCGTTGGCGATCGGGTGCGCGCCGAGTTGCTCCATGGCCAGTTGCACCTTGCCGTGGTCGATGTCGCTGACCAACAGTTCTGCACCCGCGGCGTGCAGTTGTTCGGCCAGCGCAAACCCGACATTGCCCAGGCCTTGGATGGCCACCCGTAAACCCTCGAGGTTATCGCTGCCCAGTCGCGCCATCGCGGTGCTGCGGATGCCGGTAAAAACGCCCATCGCCGCATGGGGCGCAGGGTCGCCCGCCGAGGTGGTGCTGGTGACATGTTGGGTCTGCTGGGCGATGCAATCCATATCCGCTACCGACGTGCCGCTGTCGATGGCGGTGATGTAACGGCCGTCGAGCTGCTCGATGCAGCGCCCAAAGGCCTCGAACAGCGCCGCGCGGTTGGCCACATGGGCCGGCCGAATGATCACCGCGACGCCACCGCCCTGGGCCAGGCCGGCCAATGCGGCTTTGTAGCTCATGCCTTTGGCCAGGCGCGCCGCATCCTCGACCGCGGATTCGTCGCTGGGGTAGGCAAGGTAACGACAACCACCCAGGGCAGGTCCCAATCGGCTGTTATGAATGGCAATGACCGCCTTCAACCCGGTGACCGGGTCGACGCTCAGATGCAGCGATTCAAGGCGAGTGCTTTGCATGAGAGCGAACATCGTAAGGCTCCCGAATCACTTCTTGTAGTCGCCAGTATAGGCTTGCGCCCAAAAATTGCAGAAGCGCACCGGAATAAGCGAAGGCTTGATGCAAGCTTTCGGAAATAACCTGTTTCAGCCTCTGCACGACACTGGACGAATGCTGGCGACGGGGCTAAAACGAGGCATTGCCCGGAGATTCTGATGACACCGCGCCAATCGTTTTTCGCCTGTCTGCAACGTTCACCGCCCGCGCTGTTCGAGGCGGCGCTATGGATTGCGGCCGAACATGACAGCGAGGTAAACCCCGAGGCGTTGCTCCAGGATTTCCATGAGTTGCAACAGCGTGTGAGTTACGGCTTGCCGATGTTGCCGGTCAACGAGCTGGCGCAACCCTTGTTACGCCGCATGAATGACCTGGGATTCGCCCAGGACGACTTCAGCCCATTGCGCCCACAGGTGGCCTTGCTCAACAAAGTGCTGGCATTGCGCCGCGGGCAACCGCTTTCCCTGGGGCTGATTGCCCTGGAACTGGCCAGGGGCCTGGAAATCCCCTTGGTCGGGGTTAACTTCCCGGGGCATTTCCTGTTGCGCGTGCCGGGGGCCGATCACTTGCTCGACCCGTGTGGCGGCCGTCGGCTATACCCCAACGATTGCCGGGAATTGCTGCAACGCCAGTACGGCCCGAACATGAAACTCAGCGCCGAACACCTGGTCACCGCCGATCCCGTGCAGATGCTGCAACGCCTGTCGCGCAACCTGCGTCAACTGCACCTTTCCCACGACGATTACATCGGCGCCTTGATCGACGCCGAACGTGTGCTGGAACTGGGCAATGGCAATGCCGCCGACTATCTGGCCCGCGCCAGCCTCTACCAAAGGCTGGACTGCCCGAACGCCGAACGCTTCGACCTGGAACATGCACTGTTGCTCAGTGATGATCCGATCCAGCGAATTCGCCTCACTGAACGACTGGGGCATTTGCCGCCCAATTCCGTCGTCCATTGATCGCCCGCTCCCGCAGGGGGATTTGTGTCGGGATTCAAGGCGTATCAGGCTGATTCGCCGGATGCGCTTTGATGAACGCCGGATGTGTCGCCGCCAGCGCCGCCACGCGACGGATGCGTGGATAGGCCTCAAGCGCAATATTGAAGCGTTCGGCCGCATACAGCTGCGGGATCAGGTAGACGTCGGCCAGACCTGGCTCAGGCCCGAAGCAGTAACCCTCATCGCCGATCAACTGCTCCACCGTCGCCAGCCCCTGGCTTATCCAGTGCCCGATCCACTCCACCACCTGCGGCTCGTCGTGGCCCAACTGGCGCAGCCTGTTGAGCACGCTGACGTTGTGCAATGGATGCACATCGCAGCCGATCACCGCCGCTACGCCACGTTCATGGGCGCGGGCCGCGAGGTCTTTCGACAGCAGCGGCGCGTGTGGATAACGCTCTTCCAGGTACTCGATGATCGCCGGTGACTGGATCAGCAGCTCGCCTTCATCGGTTCGCAAGGCCGGCACGCGGCCCTGCGGGTTGATGGCCAGATACGGCGGCTGGCGGTGCTCGCCACCCGGCGGCGCGATCAGGTTGACCGGCAGCGCCTGGTAATCCAGGCCTTTGAGCGCCAAAGCGATGCGCACCCGATACGACGAGGTCGAACGGTAATAGGTATAGAGCTGCATGACCCGTTCCCCTTAGCGCGCCGGCAACACTTTGCCGCGGCATTCGCCGAAACCGATGGACGCAAAACCTTCACGGCGGCAACGGCCACGAAGAATGATTTCATCGCCGTCTTCGAGGAATTTGCGCACTTCGCCCGATGCCAGTTCGATCGGCTTTTTACCGCCCTCGGTGATTTCCAGCAGGCTGCCGAACTGACCATTTTCCGGCCCGGACAAGGTGCCCGATCCGAACAGGTCGCCGGCTTGCAACTGGCAGCCGTTGACGCTGTGGTGCGCGACCATTTGCGCCACGGTCCAGTACATGTGTTGTGTGTTGCTCAGGGTCAGGCGATGGGCTGGCAGGTTCTGCTCGCGCATGGCTTCGGTCAGCAGCAGCACTTCCAGCTCGATGTCGAAGGCGCCAGCGGCCTGATCACGCTTGTCGAACAGGTACGGCAGCGGCTGCGGATCGCCTTCAGGACGCGCGGGCTGGGCGCGACGGAACGGCTCTAGCGCTTCGGCGGTGACGACCCACGGCGAGATGCTGGTGATGAAGCTCTTCGACAGGAACGGCCCCAGCGGCTGGTATTCCCACGCCTGGATATCCCGTGCCGACCAGTCGTTGAGCAGGCAGAAACCGGCGATGTGATCGGCGGCGTCGCCAATGGCGATGGAGTCGCCCATCTCGTTGCCCTGACCGATCCAGATGCCCAGTTCCAGTTCGTAGTCCAGGCGCGCGCAAGGGCCGAAAGTCGGTTCGCTCTGACCGGCCGGCAAGGTCTGGCCTTTCGGGCGACGCACGTCAGTGCCGGAGGGGCGAATGGTCGAGGCGCGGCCGTGGTATCCGATCGGCACGTACTTGTAGTTCGGCAGCAACGGGTTGTCCGGGCGGAACAGTTTGCCGACGTTCTGCGCGTGTTCGATACCGACATAGAAGTCGGTGTAGTCGTTGATTTTCGCCGGCAGGTGCATCACGCAATCCGCCGCCAGTGGCAGGAGTTTTGCGCCCTGGGCTTCGATCTTGCCGCGCAGGCTGCTGCCTTCTTCGAGCAACTCGATCAAACGTTCACGCAAGGCCACGCGGGCTTCACGACCGAGTTCGAAGAACGCATTCAACTGACCACCACGGGTGGCTTCGACGGCGGCTTTTGCTGCGCCATCGAACAGGCCGGCCTCGAGTGCGGCCTCCAGATCGAAGATATACTCACCGATGGCCACGCCACTGCGTGGCGCCGAACCCTTCACGCTGAAGACGCCCAGCGGCAGGTTTTGCAAAGGGAAATCCGTATGGCCGTTGGCGGAAGCAACCCAACTGCGAGGGATGGAAGTTTGCGTCATGGGTTATCTCCGTGTCGGGTCGAAAGTCGCGGGCAATGTGGCCCAGCAGGCATCGTAGTTGGTTTGCAGTTGCGGGCAATCGAGGGCGAACCGGCTTGGACGCAGCACCTGGCTGGTCTCGAACATGAAGGCCATGGTGTTGTCGATTTTCACCGGCTTGAGGTCAGCGTTGATGGCTTTGGTGCAGGTTTCGCCATCCGGGCCGTGCGCGCTCATGCAGCTGTGCAAGGAAGCACCGCCGGGCACAAAGCCTTCAGCCTTGGCGTCGTACTCGCCTTTGATCAGGCCCATGAATTCGTTCATCAGGTTACGGTGGAACCATGGTGGACGGAAGGTGTTCTCGGCCACCATCCAGCGTGGCGGGAAGATCACGAAGTCGAGATTGGCCAGGCCGTGGACGCTGGTCGGCGAGGTCAATACGGTGAAAATCGACGGGTCGGGGTGATCGAAGCTGACGGTGCCGATGGTGTTGAACCGGCGCAGGTCATATTTGTACGGCACGTTGTTGCCGTGCCAGGCGACCACGTTCAGCGGTGAATGATCGAGCTCGCAGCCCCACAGCTGACCGAGGAATTTCTGCACCAGCGTGGTCGGCTGCTTGAGGTTTTCGTAATGGGCCACCGGGGTCAGGAAGTCCCGCGGATTGGCCAGGCCGTTGCTGCCGATCGGCCCCAGATCCGGCAGGCGAAGCGGCGCGCCATGGTTCTCGGCGATGTAGCCACGGGCTTGCGGGTCGAGCAGTTCGATGCGGAATTTCAAACCGCGCGGTAGCACGGCGATTTCCAGTGGCTCGAGTTCGAGCACGCCCAGTTCCGTGGCAATGCGCAGACGGCCCTGCTCCGGCACCAGCAGCCATTCGCCGTCGGCGTTGAAGAACACCCGTTCCATGGAGCGGTTGGCGCGGTAGCTATAGATGCTGATCCCGGCCGGTTTGTCGGCGCTGGCGTTGGCGGCCATGCTCACCAGGCCGTCGATGAAGTCCGTCGGTTCGGCGGGAATATCCAGCGGGTTCCAGCGCAGCCGATTAGGGGTCACTTCACCCAATGGGCCACCGGCCAGTTGCCGCTCGAGCTTGACGAATGCCGGATGATTGGCCGATGGCTGGATGCGGTACATCCACGTACGCCGCGCTTCACTGCGGGCCATGGTGAACGCGGTGCCGGAGAACAGTTCGGTGTAGAGGCCGTACGGGGCTTTTTGCGGCGCGTTCTGGCCGACCGGCAGCGCACCGGGCAATGCCTCACTGCTGAATTCGTTGCCGAAGCCTGACTGGTAAGCCAGCGCTGGCGCCGTTGAATCGAGGTTCATGGAGCCTCCTGAACAGGGAGTGGGCAGTGGCCTGTCGCTCCATTGCAGAGGTCTGGGACACGCCGGGGTTATTTTTATCGTAATTCAATTACGCTTAACGTAATTTGATTGGTATTGACCGTCAAGCTATAAAGACGCCCATTCGTCCCGGGATCACACCGCCTCCATGGAAAAGCCAGACAGCAACGGTAAACAGAAAGTACGCTCGGCCGAGGTGGGTACCGACATCCTCAAGGCCCTGGCGCAGTTGTCCCCCTCGACTTCGCTCTCGCGCCTGGCCGAGCACGTGCAGATGCCGGCGAGCAAAGTTCACCGCTATCTGCAGGCGCTGATCGCCAGCGGTTTTGCCGAACAGAACAGCGTCACCAACCATTACGGCCTGGGCCGCGAAGCCTTGCGCGTCGGGCTGGCCGCACTCAATAGTATGGACGTGCTGAAAGTCGCCGCCCTGCCCTTGGCCGAGTTGCGCGACGACTTGAACGAAACCTGCTTCCTGGCGGTATGGGGCAACCAGGGGGCAACCGTGGTGCACATCGAGCCGGCGGTGCGTGCGGTGACGGTTGTGACGCAATTGGGCTCGGTGCTGCCGTTGCTCAGTTCGTCGACGGGACTGGTCTTTGGCGCCTACCTGCCCAAGCGCGAGACCGCGGACCTGCGCGAGCAGGAATTGCGGGGCCAATCAGCCCACGCCCTGGCGGATGACCCAACCTATGCCGCCATGTGCGAACAGATCCGCGCACGCGGCCTGCATCATGTGCATGGTTTGTTGATGCCCGGTGTGGATGCCTTGTCGGCGCCGGTGTTCAATGCGATGGGGAAAGTGGTGGCCGTGCTGACGGTGGTGGGCCCGGCATCGCTGTTTCACGCCGACGAAAACGGCCCGGCGGCGCAGCGATTACTCGCGGCATCGCGGGCCGTCAGTTGGCGCATGGGATACGAGAGTCCCGCCCGCTCAGAGGTGCTGGAGGGAGCACGCAAATAACATTCATACCCACTGCCGCGGGTATCACTGCTTTCAACCGTTTACGGAGCCACCCAGAAAAACCTGGGCGATGTCTACGCCCATTCTGTTTAGCTCGTCAAAATCGAGACCTTTGAAACGAAAGTCCGGGTCGAATGTGTAAGGCTCGGAAAACAACCCCAGGTGCTCTCCTTCAAAGTAGGGAGTCTCGCGATCCTGCAACTGCAGAAGGAACGCCCACACCAGTGTTTGGGAATAAGTCACCAACGGTTCGTCAAGTTTATTAATGCCATTCACATACACTTTATCGACATTGATACCACGCCCGCTGAGTCTTGCATGCAACATGGCACGCACCCGTTCAATATTCAGCTCTTCCATGATTTAACTTCCTTGTTTGCCAATTAATGAATCTTCGTTAGTTGTTGCCGGAAAGCATACTAGGCAAATTCACACACCACGCACGCAGTAGAATGTTTCGCTATCTTGCAGGTAATACTCAACCCACTTTAAGAGCACCCGTTTCATCCTGACGATATGAGCCCTAACTTCTTCGCAGTGGCCACGGCTTGGGTACGACGCTCGACACCCAATTTGCTGTGTATTCGCCGTGCATGGGTCTTCACGGTATGCAAGGAAATAAACAACTGTTCGGCAATCTGTTGATTGGAGTTGCCTTGGGCGATCAGGCTCAGCACCTCCAGTTCTCGTACGCTCAATGGATTGGCGTCCAGCGTTGACGGCGCCAGGGGCTCCTCCTCACCCAAGCGACTGAGCAATGTCGGCTGTCGCAGGCGCAGTTCGCACAAGGCTTGTTGCAAATGGCAGCGTTTCACCAGTTCCAGCCCGGCCTGCAAGGCCGACTTCGCCAGTGCAGTCTCGCCCATCAGATCGGCCACTTCGCAAATCGCCAATTGCAACTCCGCTTCAAGCGCCAGCCTGGCATCACGTTGCGCTTGATCAAGCAACGCCTTGAGCCGCTCCAGGGGGTGCTTCGCCTGTTGCAGATACGTCTCGGCGATCACCAGCTGGTATTCGATCCGCGCGATCAGTTCGATGGTGGCCGGAGGTGCCTGGCGGGCCTGAGGTCCACGGTAGTGCCGCAGGACTCGGGTCAACGCTTCACAAGCCAATGTCGTGCGACCTTGCTGCAACCAGAAGTGACTGCTGATCTGCAGCAGTGCGCTGCGATAAACCGTGTCGGGAATCTGCCGCTGCTGCATCAACCGTTCGGCATCACGTAACCGGTCAAACGCCTGTGCGTAATCGCGCTGATTGGCGGCCACCTGTGCCAACCCGAGAAAACCATACAACGCGCGTTTGTCCTGACTGTGCAGGCAGTCCTGCAGACCGGACTGGAAGAACCGGGATGCCAGGCCATCCTGCCCCTGGCAGAGCGCCAGACGTCCGCGTCGCAAGGCAATCCGCCCCAGCAGCGGCGTCGGGCGATCGGCCTGCCGACACAGTAATTCATGGATATCCGCCAACAAGCTTTCGGCTCGCTGGGGAGCACCGCGCTGCTCCAGCCACTGGGCATGATCGAGTTCGAGCAAGCCTTCAAAGAGCAGCGAACCCTGCGCCCGCGCCAGACAAAGCGCCTCACGATTGAAGGCCTGTGCGCCATCGAGGTCGGCGGTCAGCAGCGCTTGCTGGGTCAGCCCGGACAGGCATAACAAGCGCGCGGCCCAAGCGTCGGAGTCCAACTCGGCCAGCGCCTCGATAAAGTGCGTGCGCGCCGCTTCCATCCGCCCCTGCAAATGCAGCAACCAGCCCTGCTGAGCCTGCCAGCGCGCCAGCAGTTGCCGTTGCAGGGCAGCCGTCGGCTGAGGCGTGAACCGCACCAGTTGCTCGATGCACGACGCGGCCTGATCGAAGCGCCCGGCAAACAACAACGCCGCGGTGATCAAACCCACCAATTGCGGCGTACCAAGGGTCAATTCTTCACCTTGGCGCTCATGCAGACTGAGCAACAGACGCACATTCTCCCGGCGGAACAAATGCTCAAAGCTGAAGTGCTGCAACAGGCTGACCGCCACCTCGAACTCTTCGGCCAACAATGCCTGCTCGAACGCGCCCTGCCAGTCCTCCTCGGCGGTGAACCACTGGCAGGCGCGCCGGTGCCAGGAGCGCCCTGCCGAACCTTGTTCCTCGCGCATGGCCCGGGCCAATGGCACGAACACCCGCAACCAGTCGGGCGAGTCCTCCCAGGGTTCGATGAAACATCCCATGTCCTGCAAGGCGTGCAACCACTGCGCGCCCTCACCGGCGCCAAACAGATGCTCGCACAGGCTGGCATTGAAGCGCGGCAGGTGCGCCAGCACTTGCCAGGCTTCCACCAGTTCTGGCGGCAAGGTGTTGAACAGTTCATGTTGCAGGTAATCGAGCAACGTCGCCGATCGCCCCTGCCTGCCCTCCCCGGTCGCCCACTGACAACCGTCGAGCAAGGCGATGCGCACGCCGGCGCACCAGCCACCGCTACGCTGGATGATCCTCCTTGCCGTATTGGCTGACTGCGGCGGCACGACATGGACGATCAATTGTTCGATGTCCGATTCGTTGAATGCCAGGGCGCGCGCCTCGCATTCGTACAACTCATCGTCGAGCAACAAGCGTGGCCAGTTGCATGATGGACGCCGGCGCGAACCCAACCACCAGTTCAACAGTGGATTTCTGACAGCCAGTAAACGGTCCAGCAAGCGGTCGAGCTCAGGATTGGGCACGCGACAGTAATCATCGAGAAACAGCCAGGTCGGCGTCTGCAACCGGGCCAGAGCCTCCAGCAAAGCGGGCTCGTCCGCGGCAGCCAGCCCCAGTGCGCAGGCCAGCCGTTGCTGGAACTCGACGACACTCAAGGACGCCCCCGCCAACGACAGCCAATACACGCGACAGTGCGTTGGTGCTCGCAGCAGACACTCGGTGAGCAGTGCGGTCTTGCCGCTGCCGGCCGGGGCGCAAAGCAACTTCACCCGCGCCGACGAGGCCAGCAACGGCGCGGTCAACCGGTCGCGAGACAGGTGATGAGCAGACAAACGAGGCAGAGGTCCAGGACGGTCCAGACTCAGGGTCATGGCAGTCATAGTGAGGCGCCTTTTTATAGTTGTGGCGCCACCCTAGACCTCTCCCGAACGCTTGTTGAAGAAGTATTCAGCAGACTGATTTACACCCATAAAAAAGGTGACCGCGAGGTCACCTTTTTGTGTAAGAGCCTGTAGGAAGACTACTTCACACCTGTACTCCTCAAGGCTGCAGGCGTGTAGTCCCCGGCTTTTGCCGCGATGTTGAATTCGAAGCTGCGCTTCTCTTCGTTTTTCATCCCCAGGGCGATGTAACGACCGGCAATCAAGTCATACAGCGCTTCGACGGTATAGGCCGGAACCTGATGATCGTAGTAGAACTGGGCATGCCCCTCGGCCACACGCCAGAGCTGTCCGCGACCGTCGTAGTGATCGGCCAGGGCCACTTGCCAGGTGTCTTCGTCGAGGTACATGTGGCGCTTGGCGTATATGTGCCGCTCGTTGGGCTTGACCGTGGCGACAACCTCCCAGACCCGGTGCAACTCATAGCGGGTCAGGTCCTGATTGATGTGCCCGGCCTTGATCACATCGGTGTACTTCAGGTCAGGCGAATCGAGCTTGTAGCTGTTGTACGGGATGTACATTTCTTTCTTGCCGATCAGTTTCCAGTCGTAGCGATCAGGCGCTCCGGAAAACATGTCGAAGTTGTCGGTGGTGCGTAACCCGTCCGATGAGGTGCCGACGCCGTCATAGGCCACTTGCGGTGCACGCCGTACGCGACGCTGGCCGGCGTTGTAGATCCACGCCTTGCGCGGCTCCTGGACCTGATCGAGGGTCTCGTGAACCAGCAACACGTTGCCCGCCAGCCGCGCCGGTGCGGTCACCTCCTGCTTGAAATAGCTGAGCACGTTCTCATCGCTGCCCGGTTTGTAATCCCCTAGCAGGGACGGTACGGCCACCTCGTCCTTGAAGCGAATGACGGTGAAATCACCATTCGATTGCGGCGTTGCCTGGGTAATGGTGCGTCGCAGATTACCGCCGTGATAACGGGTGATGTGGTTCCAGATCACCTCGACTCCGTTCTTTGGAATCGGGAACGCGTAATAGCGATTGCCGGTGAAGTTGGCCAGACCGTTACCGTCGTTGATCGGCGTTACATTGAGCGCGCTGCGCTTGGCCGACTCGTAGATTTCCGGTGGCAGGGCCGCGGTGCGGTGCGTCGGATATACCGGGATTCTGTAAGTCTCGGGATAGCGTTTAAACATCGCAATCTGCCCATCGGACAGCTTGTCCTTGTACTTGTCGACCGTCGCGGCCGTGATGACGAACAAGGGCTTTTCATTGGCGAATGGATCGGCCAGGAACCCCTTGCTGTCCACCGCACCGGCGTTTTTCGGGAGGCCGCCGGTCCAGGGTGGAATCGAACCGTCGGCGTTGCCGGCCTTCTCCGCACCGAGCGGTGTAAGGCTGGTGCCGAGTTTGTTGGCTTCTTCCGGCGTCACCGCCGCCATCACGTTGGCGGCCAGCAGACCGAGGGCCAGGGCACCGCATTGCAGAATCATCTTGCGCATGGAAATCATCCTTCTCAGCCAGATCAGAAGTTCACGCCAAAGCTCAACGCCATGAAGTCGCGGTCTTCGAGGGTGTTGTAGTCACCCCCGAAAAAATCGGTGTAACTGAGGCTTGCGGTGTAGGTATTGCGATAGTCGGCATCGACGCCGAGGCTGATGGCCTTGGCACCTTCGTTGAACAGCCCGTTGGGGCCGTAACCGCTGACGTCGTGGGACCACGACAGGTTGGGTTTGATGTTGATGCCGGCGATGAGGTTGTTGTAATCGAGGATGGCCCGTGCGCGATAACCCCAGGAGGTCGAGGTCACGAAACCATCGGTATCGCCGCCGAAACCATACTGCCCGTACACCGAGTCGCGGCCGTAGCGCAGCTTGCTGCGGGCTTCCAGGCCACCGACGTGAACCACCGCGGCCTCGCCCACCAGGGTCAGGCGATCAGCGCCCATCACCTGATCGACGAAGTGCGTCAGGGTGCTTTGGACCTGGGTGATCTCCTTGCGCCGATAGCCCTTGTTATCGGTACCCGGACTGGACGCAATGGGCGATGCCGCGCCGCCGGCAATCGGGTTGAGCATGGCCAGCGTCAGGTCGTTGGTGTTGACCTGCACCGGCGCGTTGGGCCGATAGCTGATCTCGCCGGTCCATGCGGTACCGGTGGGCAAGGTGGTGGAGAAACTTGCGCCGTACAGGCGAATGTCTTCCGGGTAATCGAGGTAGTACTGACCGCGCCCGAGCATCACACTTTGCGCGAGCCCCGAGCCACTGCCGGGCGCAATCCGGTTGGCCGTGGCCACGATCCCCGGAATGCTCGCCAGCGTGCTGGCACCCGCGGTGACGGTGCCCACCGTCGGCGTGCGACTGTGGTAGTTCATGAAGTACAGGCCGTACTCGGTATCGTCGCCAAGCCAGCGCAGCGCCGTCCCCCATTGCCCGGAATCGCGGGCATCACGGTCACTGCCACGGGGCACGATCACGCCCTCCTTGCTGACTTCAAACCCCTGGCCAAACGCGGCAGCTATCGGTTGCAACGGGGCGATCGCCGGACTGGCGACGGTGTAGTTCTTGTTGCAACCGTCCGCTGCCACATCGACGCCGAAGAAGGTCCCGCAGTTGTCGAGGACGGTCTGGTCCCATTCCAGCTGGTAGAAGCCTTCGACGGTCAATTTGTCCGTCAGGCCCTGGGAAGCGAACAGCATGTTCACCGGAATCAGGCCTTCCTTGATCTCGGCACCGGGACGGCGGAAGGCGGACACGTCCACCGGGTTGATGCTGTTGATCGAGTTGCCGATGAACGTGCTTTCGCCCCAACTGACCACCTGCTTGCCCGCACGCACCGTGCCCGGCAGGTCGGCGATGGCGTAGTTGTGATAGACGAAGGCATCGAGGATCTGTCCACCGGAAGACTTTGCACCCTCCTGGCGGCCCTCGTCGCTGATGGGCTTGAACTCGCGGTTTTCGTCCTTCAGTTCGAAGTCGTACCAATATTTTCCACGGACGAACACACCGGTGTCGCCGTACTTGAGCTCGAGGTCATGGATGCCTTTGAAGATCTTCGAGAACGTCTCGCCCTTCTTGAAGTTCAACCGCCCGTCATCGCCGGTCGAGGACTGTCCGGAACCGCCATTGACCGTGCCCACCAACGAATCATCGGCATCGCGCATGCCCCAGCTCGCGCCCACTGACAGTGACGAGTCAAACGTCCCCTCGATCTCGCCGATGTTGAATGAAATGGCCTGCGCCTGGGCGCAGCAACCCAAGACCACCGCAGCAGCCAGCGCCTGCGGTGTGAAGATGGCGCGCATTGTTGTTTTTGTCATGCGTCTTCCCCGGTGAGTGACAGAAGGCCTCACCCTACTGCCGCCCGCCAGGGGCGATAAGCGCACCAAGGAGGTATTCGTGATGTACCTCTAAGGGATGACAGGCCGCATGGCAGGGCGTTTTGCGCGAGGCATGGATGAGCTGGATGCAGGACCATCATCCATGCGCATATCGTGGGGGTCTGAATGGGAGGGGCAAAAACGGCACTGTTGCGCGGGCTGTAACACTGCATGTCGCGAATCGCTGTTTTTCCTTTGCCAGCAAACACTTATTCTGGCCTGGCTTTCACGGGAACCCACCTGGAAGCACGAAGCAACGGTGTGTGATCCGACCATCCCGTTCATGACAGTTTTCAGATGAGATTGACGGTTTCGACTCATCGCTCTGTGTTCACTGACGTTGATTTGTAGCTCCTGATCCAACGTCTTACCTTGGCCGCTGCGTTTGCAGCGGCCTTTTTTATGGGCGCCGTTTTTTTAAAGCCGACTGGATCCACTTGAACCACGGTCGACAGATAGACTTCCTGATATTGCATAAGCAATATTTTTTTACGCAAAGATATATTTCATACAACCATTTCGCCGCCCCACTAATAACTACACATAAACGACACACCTTCCTCCTTTATTATTTTAATCTTTAGTAACTTTTAAATTAAAAAACACCCCTGACACTCAAGCGCGCATTAGCCAATAAACAGCTTTCAACCTACATCAAGCTCAGAAAACACCTACGGAACTTTGTAACTATCCGGAGCACTCCAGCGATTAAGCTAAATCGCAGGTCAGACACTTCCCACAATCAGCTGACCTCTTCCCGATTTATTGCGAGCGCTTTTATGAAACCCATCAGTTACAACAAATACCGTTCAAGTAAAAGTTACAACAGCCGAATACGCTTTCTTATCTTCCACTACACAGCCGGCAACTTCTCCAGCTCGGTGAAGATTCTGACAGGGCCGAGCGTCAGCGCCCACTACCTGGTTCCGAACATCACTGATCCAAGTTACCTGAGCGAAGGTTTTACCGCACAGGAAGTCTTCAACCTGGTGGATGAGTCCCATCGGGCCTGGCATGCGGGCGTCAGCCAGTGGGGCAGTCGCAGCAATCTTAACGACACCTCCATTGGCATTGAAATCATCAATCTTGCGACGGATAACAACGGCGATTTCACTTTCCCGCCCTATCATCCCGAACAGATCGCTGCCATTGAAGAACTGGCGCTGAATATCCTCAAACGCTACCCGGACATCACCCCGACACAAGTATTGGGGCACTCGGACATCGCGGTTGGACGAAAAAGCGACCCGGGACCTGTGTTTCCCTGGCATGCGCTTTACCTCAAAGGCATCGGCGCCTGGTTCGATGAGGCCACCCGGGACGACTTTCTACAGCGATTCAACGCCAGCGCCATTCCATCGCGCAGCGAGTTGTTGGCGCTATTCAAGTCCTATGGATATGACATCTCAGGCGCTGAGACCGAGCAAGGTTTTAAACAACTGGTCCGGGCCTTTCAGATGCATTTTCGCCCGGAGCGTTACGATGGGGTCATGGATGCGCAAACAGCCGCAACCCTGGCGGCGCTGGTATCCAAGTACTTTCCTCGATAGCCCATAAACACAATCGGCAAGGTCATTCAACATGACCTTGCCTGCTGCGTTACAACGAATACTTCTGCAAATTCCCCATCATTTCCTTCAGCGCTTCAATGTTGTCCTTCGGATGCGCCGCGCCCTCGAAATCACAAATCTGCTGCCAGTGCGCCGCCACGTCTTCCGGGGAGAACCCCACCCGCGGGTCGAACCCGGCGCCCAGGCTGCGCTCCCAGCGCACCTTGCCCATCCAGCCGCCGCCGACTTCGAACAGGCCGGAAGTTTCCTGGCAGTTTTCGCTGGCCAGGTACACCACCAGCGGGCTGACCAGTTCCGGTTTGAGTTGTTCGAACACTTGCGGCGGGATCAAGCCTTCGGTCATGCGCGTACCGCCGGTGGGGGCGATGGCGTTGACCAGGATGTTGTTCTTGCGGCCTTCGATGGCCAGGGTGCGGGTCAGGCCGTAGAGGCCGAGCTTGGCCATGCCGTAGTTGGATTGGCCGAAGTTGCCGTAGATGCCCGAGGTGGACGCCGTGAAAATCACCCGGCCATAGTTTTGCTCGCGCATGTGTGGCCATACGGCGCGGGTAACTTTGTAGGCGCCTTCGACGTGGACGCGGTACACCAGGTCCCAGTCGGCGTCTTCCATTTTGTGGAAGGTTTTATCACGCAGGATGCCAGCGTTATTGACCACCACATCGACACGACCGAAGACGTCGAGGGCATGTTGAACGAGTTTGTCGCCATCGGTGACCGAGTCGTGGTTGGCCACGGCGGTGCCACCGGCGTCACGGATTTGCGCGACCACACGGTCGGCGGCCGACGCATTGGCGCCTTCACCCTGGGTCGAACCGCCGAGGTCGTTGACCAGCACCTTGGCACCCTGTTGAGCGAACAACAGCGCATGCGCCCGTCCCAGGCCGCCACCTGCACCGGTGATGATCACGACTTTATCTTCGAAGCGCACAGATTCATTCATGGGAGAACTCCAACAGGCCAGGGACATTGCCTTGGAGTTTCAGGCACGGCGCAGCGGGTCACAATGAACTGAGGGGAGGCTGAATGGTGCGCGATAAGGCTGGGGGATGATGAACGTCAGACAACTAGGACTTTGTGGCGAGGGCGCTTGCTCCCGCTGGGCCGCGAAGCGGACCTTAATATATTCGGGATAGGCGACTGCTGCGCAACTGAGCGGGAGCAAGCTCCCTCGCCACAAGGTGTTCAGCGTTCAGCCGGACTCAGGAACACGCCACCTTGAGGGGCGGCAGCACCTGCTGATCGCGAAACGCCAGATAGTGCTTGAGCACCTCGCACGGCGCCTCGATCTGCGGGTAATGACCGATGTCGGTCAGGAGCACCGTATCCGGGTTGGGGATCAGCTCCCGATAGCGCGCGACCATGTGCGCGCCGGAGATCGGATCGACCTCGCCATCAATCACTCGCAACGGCACTTCACCGCGCTGCATGGCGGCGACCCACCGATCGCGCTGCACTCGCCGTTCAGGGATGTAACCGATCAGCTTGTGCATGACTCGCGGCCCGTGATTGCTGTCGATCAGGCTCCAGAAGTCATCCATTTGGCTTTCAGTGGGACGGGTCTGCGGGCCGAAGATCTGGCGGAAACTCTTCACCAGGCCATCACGACTGAACGCGCGGCCAATCATCCAGCCCAAGGGGCTGAGCAGGAGTTTTTGCATCAGCACCGGACGGTGGGTTTCCGGGAACAGGCCGCCGTTGAGGAACACGCAACTGGCGACGTGAATACGGGCTTCATAATGCCGGGCCAGCAACTCCTGAGCCACGCTGTCGCCGTAATCATGCGCCAGCAGGTGCACGGGCTGCTCGACACCCAGTTGGGCCAGCAGCGCCTGTTGCAGATCAGCCTGCTCCAGCAAACTGTACGAGTGGTTGACCGGTTTGGCCGAGTCTCCGAAACCGAGCATGTCGCAGGCTATCACCCGATAGCGCTGAGCCAGCGGCTGCCACAGGTAATGCCAATCCCAACTGGCGCTCGGGAAGCCATGGATGAGCAGCAACGGCTCACCCTGCCCTGCCGTCCAGTAACGAATGGTCTGGCCACGGAAGACGAACGTCTGGCTGCGCTTGCGCCAGATACACAGCGGAATCTCAGCGAGTGCCATTAGAGTTTATAACCCGGGTCTTGTTTATCGAGTTTGCGCAGCAGCGCTGGCCAGGCCAACGCTCCGCCCATGCCTTGAGCACTTTTGGTGACACCGGCGATCATCGCCTTGGCACCCGCCAGAATCTGCGGTTCGATGGCGATCAGTTCGGCGCCACCGCCCTGCGCCATGACCTGGATATCGCAGGCGCGCTGGAAGGTAAACATCATCAGGAAGGTGTCGGCGATGGTGCTGCCGCAGGTCAGCAATCCGTGGTTGTGCAGCATCAGGAAATTGTTTTCCCCGAGGTCGGCTTGCAGTCGCGCCTTCTCTTCGTGGTTCAGCGCAACACCTTCGTAGGCGTGATACGCCAGGCTGGAAAGGACAAACAACGACTGTTGGCTGATCGGCAAAATGCCTTGTTTCTGCGCCGAGACCGCAACACCCGAGGCAGTGTGGGTGTGCAGCACGCAGACGACATCATGACGAACCTCGTGCACCGCGCTGTGGATGGTATAGCCGGCCGGATTGATCTCGTAGGGGCTGTCCATCAGCTTGTTGCCGGCCTGATCGACCTTGACCAGGCTTGAGGCGGTGATTTCGTGAAACATCATCCCGAACGGGTTGATCAGGAAGTCTTCGGTGCCGGGTACCTTGGCCGAGATGTGGGTGAAAATCAGATCGTCCCAGCCGTGCAGGGCAACCAGGCGGTAACAGGCCGCCAGATCGACCCGGGTCTGCCACTCGGCGGCACTGACCTGGTCTTTGACGCTGTTGGAGGATTGGACGGGGGCTACGCTCACGGCAAGGAACCTCTGTTTTTATTATGGAGTGTTTCCAATGACTACCGAGTCTAGACACCCCCAAAGGTTCGCGTAGTTGCATTAGCAGCCAGCTTGATGGCCGAGCGAGTCAGTCGCCCCATGAAATGGGAGCCACGTCAAAGTACCGCCGCCAGAGAAGACGAGGCGGCCCCTGTCTGCCGCCCCGTCAGCGTCCTGACAATCGATGTTTACAAGCGTCGAGCGGTGCCTGGTCAGCCTCGCAGAGCGCCGACCAGCTCAGCCAGCCAGGGCTCGGCGTCCGTTTCCGGCGTGACGCTTTCACTGGCGTCCAGGCGCAATATTGGCAGGACTTCGCGAATGCCGAGCTCACCGAACAACTCGCGCATCAGCTCGCCACCGCCGCAGAAGGTATCGCCATAGCTCGCATCGCCCAAGCCGATCACCGCGCCCGGCAACCCACGCCAGGCTGCCGGCAATTGGTCACGGATCGCGAAATACAGCGGTTGCAGGTTATCGGGTAACTCACCCATGCCGGTGGTCGAGGTCACTGCCAGGAAGGCCTGCGGGCCAAAGGCCTGGACATCGGCCAGACTTGCACGGGCGTTGTGAAAGGTTTCGAAACCAGCGGCTTGCAAAAGGCTGGCGGCGTGACGGGCAACCTCTTCAGCCGTGCCGTACACCGAGCCGGAAATGATGGCGACTTTCATCAATCTGATCCTGAACCTGAGTAAAAGACCGGGATCTTAACAGCACGGTCTTTATTGTTCTTTTAGAATCCCCGGACAACCGACAAGGAAGGGTTCCGCCCATGATCAACGCGAAACTGCTGCAACTGGTGATCAACGCCTCCAACGACGGCATCGTGATTGCCGAAAAAGAAGGCGATCAAGACAAGATCCTGATTTACGTCAACCCTGCCTTCGAACGCCTGACCGGTTACACCAGCGAAGAAATCCTCTATCAGGATTGCCGCTTCCTGCAATCAGGTGATCGCGATCAGCCAGCGTTGTCAAAGATCCGTGATGCATTGAACAACGAAGGATCGTGCCGGGAAATCCTGCGCAATTACCGCAAGGACGGCACACCGTTCTGGAATGAGCTGTCCATTTCGACGGTGAAAAACCCGAGCAACGGACTGGTTTATTTCATCGGTGTGCAGAAAGACGTGACGGTGCAGGTCAAGGCCCAGCAGCGGATTGTGCAGCTTGAAGCGCAGTTGGCCGAGGTTCAGGCCGAACTGGCAGCGCTCAAAGCGACGAACGGTTAAAACAAAACAGCGAACCAATTGTCTTTAACTACAATCACCGAACGCTTTGTAACTAATTCTTTCGAGCCTGCCATGCAACGCGACGCGCTCCTCACCCAGGATGAGCTGGATTTTATCCAGACCATGCAACACAACCCGCAGCTCAATGTGCGGGACGCGACGTCGAGTCTGCTTGTCAATGGCGGTTCGCAAATCCGTGACTTGCTCACGCGCCTTGCCGCACACGAACAAGTCACCATTCAAGCCAACTTCGAAAACCAGCAAATAACTTTCCCGCTGCACCTGGTGGAAGACGAGTTTCATGCGTTGCATTTACGTCTTGGCGTCCCCAGCATTTATGAGGACGGCCCCTTGGTTCGCCCTTGGCGACTGGTGCTCGACGAACCGGTGGCGCTGGAGAACTCTCAGGGACAACCCGGCACGATGTGGGTGCACGAAGTCTCGTTCAAGGGGGTTTTGCTGGAGGTCCGCAACAAGACCAAGGCACCGAAGCATTTCGCGCTGTGGTTCAGCCCTTCAGGCTACGAGCGAATTGCGCTGCGCGGCACCTTGGAGAAAGAAACCGAAAATGGCTTCTACGCTTATCAGTTGAGCCAGAGCGACACCGATGAAACCGAGCGCCTGCGCCAATACATCCTGCAGCAACATCGGTTGACTCATCCTGCGCTGCATCTCTGAACTCAAGTATCCAGATCGCCCGCCAGGAACTGTTTCAGACGCTGGCGCATCACCACACCCTCGTTCCCCAGGCAACCGATCGACGATCCGGCCAGGCTTTCCTGTGCCAGGTCGGACGCATCACCGGCCAACAACAACGGACACTCCAGGCTCATAGCCAGGCGATTCAAGCGCCGTGGCAATTCAGGGGCTGGTACGTGATTGGAAAAAAGCACCAGCGCCTGGGGCTTGATCCTTTCGCACACCAGGGTCAACTCGTCGAACGGCTGGCCGATGGTCAACACACGCACGCCGGTTTGCCCACTGCTCAGGAACAAGGCCGCTACCAGCAATTCCAGTTCCCGGCATTGGCCATCCAGGGCGCTGACGATGACTCGCCTTGGCTGCTTGTCACGGATCAACATCAGCCGCTGCAATACCCGAGAGCGCAGAAAGCCGTCCAGGAACAGCCACTCGCTGGTCCGGCCGAATGAATCCTGGCGTTGCAGCAATTGCTTCCAGAGCGGGAGAAGGATGTCCTGAAACACGACCGGCTGGCTGTAGCTGGAATAGATCTGTCCATAGACCTGTTCGAGTTGAACGTCATCAAACGCACTGACGGCGGCCTGGACCTGTTGCTGCCATTGCGCGTAATCCGCTTGTACGAGGTCGTTGGGGATAATGTGGGACAACGCCTGCAGCGGCTCGGACCTGGCCAGAATCTTGCCAATCTTGCTGACCGCGACACCGCGTTCGATCCAGCCGAGAATGCTGCGGACACGCTCGATATCGGTCATCGAATACAGGCGATGCCCACTTTCGGTGCGCGTTGGCACGATCAGACCGTAGCGGCGTTCCCACGCACGTAGCGTGACCGGATTGACGCCGGTCAGGCGCGACACTTCGCGAATGGGGAAAAGCTCTTGCTGCTCAAGAGATACAGCCTGCGGTACGCCTGAAGCAACATCAGTGAGTACGGGCATCTGGAGTTCGACGTCCATGTGTGGTTCGGACCTCATTCTAACTCCCCTTCCCCATCCCCATTCAAGCGATGTGTGATCGAAAAACAACAAATACGAAAACAGTTGGAATACGGAACAATCCTTGCTTGACCCGATACGCAGCCCTCTACCCCGGCACTGCGTTTGGCGAAGTTCCTATCCGGAACGACGCAAAGTCTTAATGGAGATACACAATGTCTACCTCACCCGTCACGCTGATGGTGGCGCGTCGCGTCGCCGATGGGCGCTATCAGGATCTGATTGCCTGGCTGCGCGAAGGCGAACAACTGGCCACCGACTTCCCCGGTTACCTCGGCTCCGGCGTGCTCGCTCCGCCGCCCGAGGATGACGAATTCCAGATTATTTTCCGCTTCGCCGACGAACAGACCCTGCACACCTGGGAGCACTCCGCCTCGCGGACTGCCTGGTTGGCGCGCGGCAGCGACCTGTTCGCCCATCCGACAGAGCATCGGGTCAGTGGCATCGAAGGCTGGTTCGGCGCAGCCGGCCAACGTCCGCCGCGCTGGAAACAGGCGGTGGCGATCTGGCTGGCGTTCTTTCCGGTGTCGCTGCTGTTCAACTTTGCTCTCGGACCGTTGTTGGGCGAAATGAGCCTGCTGCCGCGGATATTGGTCAGCACGCTGTGCCTGACGCCGTTGATGGTCTACTGCTTCATTCCACTGTCGACCCGGCTGCTGGCGGGTTGGCTCAATGGCAAACCTGTGCGCCGGTTGTCCGCCGAGCCAAGCCCTCAAAGCCGCTGATCTCCTCCTGTAGGAGCGAGCCAGCTCGCGATGAGCCCGAGAACGCTGCGGGGTATCAGGCTTCCAGCGTTATCGTTCACAACCATCGCGAGCAGTCGAGCGTCGACCGGCTGCTCCTACCGGGGGCGTAGGTGAACGCCGCATTGCGCTGTTATAGTTTTGCTCTTACCGCAAAGCGAGCCGTTCATGACCTCTTGCGCAGCCCCAATCCTCATCACCGGCGCCGGCCAGCGTGTCGGCCTGCATTGCGCGCAGCGCCTGCTCGAAGACGGCCATCGCGTGATTTTCAGCTACCGCAGTGAACGCCCCGGCGTGCAAACCCTGCGCGATCTGGGGGCGACGGCGCTGTTCGCCGATTTCGCCAGCGAAGGCGGAATCCTAGCCTTCATCAGCGAGCTGAAAACCCATACCGACAGCCTGCGGGCGATCGTGCATAACGCCTCCGAATGGCTGGCCGAAACCCCGGAGACCGAAGGCGAAGCCTTCACCCGCATGTTCAGCGTGCACATGCTGGCGCCCTACCTGATCAACCTGCATTGCGCCACGTTGCTCGAACGCTCGAGCCCAGCCGACATCGTGCATATCAGCGATGACGTGACCCGCAAGGGCAGCAGCAGGCACATTGGCTACTGCGCCAGCAAAGCCGGGCTCGACAGCCTGACGCTGTCATTCGCCGCAAAATACGCGCCGGGCATCAAGGTCAACGGGATCGCCCCGGCCCTGCTACTGTTCAATCCTGATGACGACGCGGCCTACCGCGCCAAGGCGTTGGCCAAATCCGCGCTGGGTATCGAACCCGGCAGCGAAGTGATCTACCAGAGCCTGCGCTATTTGCTCGACAACCCTTATGTCACCGGCACGACCCTGACCGTCAACGGCGGAAGGCACATCAAATAAGTGTCCCGCGAGGATTTTCCATGACGTTATCCCTGCCTCAGAACGCTTTGTCTCAGAGCTATCGCGAGATCCTCATCGGTCTCGGTGAAGACCCCGACCGCGAAGGTCTGCTCGACACGCCGGTGCGCGCGGCCAAGGCCATGCGATACCTTTGCCACGGTTACGACCAGAGTGTCGAAGAAATCGTCAACGGTGCGTTGTTCGCGTCCGACAATGATGAAATGGTCATCGTCGACAACATCGAGCTCTACTCGCTTTGTGAACATCACCTGCTGCCCTTCATTGGCAAGGCGCATGTGGCTTATATTCCCACGGGCAAGGTGCTGGGCCTGTCGAAAATCGCACGGCTGGTGGACATGTTCGCCCGACGCCTGCAAATCCAGGAAAACCTCACCCGGCAAATCGCCGACGCGGTGCAGCAAGTGACCGGCGCGGCGGGCGTGGCGGTGGTCATCGAAGCCCAGCACATGTGCATGATGATGCGCGGCGTCGAGAAACAGAATTCGACCATGAACACCTCGGTGATGCTCGGCGCCTTCCGCGAGTCGAGCAACACCCGCCAGGAGTTCCTGCAATTGATTGGACGGAGCAAGTAGTAATGCCACAACTTCAACCAGGCATGGCACGCATCCGGGTCAAGGACCTGTGCCTGCGCACCTTCATCGGCATCAACGAGGACGAAATCCTCAACAAGCAGGATGTGTTGATCAACCTGACCATCCTCTACGCGGCCCAGGAAGCCGTGCGTGACAATGACATCGACCACGCGCTGAACTACCGGACCATCACCAAGGCCATCATCGCCCACGTCGAGGGCAATCGCTTCGCCCTGCTTGAACGCCTGACTCAGGAGATTCTCGATCTGGTCATGGCCAACGAGTCGGTACTGTATGCCGAGGTCGAAGTGGACAAGCCCCACGCCCTGCGATTCGCCGAGTCGGTGTCGATCACCCTGGCGGCGAGTCGCTGAGTGCGTCTGGCGGATTGCCCGCCAGACTTTTATCATCCCGCGCCACGACTGGATTTCACAGAGCCCGCCATGAACGATCAACAACGCCTGGAACTCGAAGCCGCCGCCTTTCGCCGGCTGGTGGCCCACCTGGACAGCCGCAAGGATGTCCAGAACATCGACCTGATGAACCTCTCGGGTTTCTGCCGTAACTGCCTGTCCAAGTGGTACAAGGCGGCGGCCGACGAACGCCAGATCGAGGTCAGCCTCGACGAAGCCCGTGAAGTGGTTTACGGCATGCCGTACGCCGACTGGAAAGCCCAATTTCAGCAAGAAGCCAGCGCCGAACAACAAGCGGCGTTTGCCAAAGGAAAACCCAATGAGTGATTTGAACACCCTACGCGCCAGCCTCAAAAGCGGCGAACACGCCTTCGCCGATACCCTGGCGTTCATCGCCGCCGGTTACGACTACCAGCCACAGGCGTTCAACAACGGTGGTGTGGAAAACGCCGCCGGACAGAACGAAGGTTCGTGCAAGACGCTGGGCCTGGCACTGCTGGAAGGCTTGAGCGATGAAGAAGCCCTGCTGGCGTTCGGCGAACACTACCGTTCGGTGCTGGCGACGCCTGAAGGCAGCGATCACGGCAATATCCGTGCGTTGATGGCCCATGGTCTGGCCGGCGTGAAGTTCGCTCAACAGCCCCTGACCCGCCGCTGATTTAACTTGCAGGAGCAGTCGGTCGACGCTCGATTGCTCGCGATGGACGACAGGGCACCGCGGGGTGTCAGGTTGCCAACGTTATCGTTGACCACCATCGCGAGCGGGCTCGCGCCTACAAGTTCAGCGTTCAAGGCGCCCGAACCACGTCCTGACTTTTAAGATTGATCCCGCCACTTTATTTCGTTTGCCCGCCAGTGCTGCTCACGGCTTAGATAAAAGGAAGTCCTCCTTCTTCCGAGCCGGTCATTCATGAGCAGCGAAAGCATCAGCCAGTCGATCAACGTCGTTCACCCTGTCACCCTCAGCCACGGTAAAAACGCCGAGGTCTGGGATACCGATGGCAAACGCTACATCGACTTCGTCGGTGGGATTGGCGTACTCAACCTCGGCCACTGCCATCCGCGCATCGTCGGAGCCATTCGTGAACAGGCCACCCGGCTGACCCATTACGCGTTCAACGCGGCGCAACATGAACCCTACATCGCCTTGATGGATCGCCTGAGCGCGTTTGTCCCGGTGGATTACCCTGTCAGTGGAATGCTCACCAACAGCGGCGCCGAAGCGGCGGAAAACGCCCTGAAAATCGTGCGCGGCGCCACCGGCCGCAGCGCCGTGATCGCCTTCGATGGAGGCTTCCACGGTCGTACGCTGGCCACCCTCAACCTCAACGGCAAAGTCGCGCCCTACAAACAGAAAGTCGGTGTGTTGCCAGGCCCGGTGTATCACCTGCCCTTTCCGAGCCAGGACAACGGCGTGACCTGCGCCGAGGCCCTGAAGGCGATGGAGCGGCTGTTCAGCGTCGAGATCGATGTCGAAGACGTGGCGTGTTTCATTGTCGAACCCGTGCAGGGCGAGGGCGGTTTCCTGGCGATGGACGTTGAGTTCGCCCAGGCATTACGGCGCTTCTGCGACGAGAAAGGCATTGTGCTGATCGCCGATGAAATCCAGTCCGGTTTCGGCCGTACCGGCCAACGCTTCGCCTTCTCGCGACTGGGCATCGAGCCTGACCTGATCCTGCTGGGCAAAAGCATCGCAGGCGGCGTGCCGCTGGGTGCGGTGGTCGGGCGCAAATCACTGCTCGACAACTTGCCCAAGGGCGGACTCGGCGGCACCTACTCGGGCAATCCCATCGCCTGTGCTGCCGCACTGGCGACCCTGGATGAAATGACCGATGCCCATCTGCAAGCCTGGGGCTCGCAGCAGGAAGAAGCGATTGTCAGCCGCTACGAATCCTGGCGCACGAACAAGCTGTCGCCGTACCTGGGACGACTGACGGGCGTCGGGGCGATGCGCGGCATCGAAATGATCACGCCCGATGGCACGCCGGCAGCGGCGCAGTTGACGCAATTGCTGGCCCTGGCGCGGGACGCCGGTTTGCTGCTGATGCCCAGCGGTAAATCGCGCCACATCATTCGGCTGCTGGCCCCGTTGACCACGGAGGCAGCGGTGCTGGAGGAAGGGTTGGATATTCTCGAAGCGTGTCTGAAGAAATTGGTCTGAACACCTCCCTTCCCTGCAGGAGCGAGCCTGCTCGCGATGGACGACAGGGCACCGCGGGGTGTCAGGTTGCCAGCGTCATCGTTGACCACCATCGCGAGCGTGCTCGCTCCTTCAGGAATGAGATTTCTTCGAGGCAATAAAAAAACCGGCCGAAGCCGGTTCTTTTACGATCGCAGAATCAAGCGTTCTGCAGATTGTCCAAGTAACGCTCGGCATCTAGTGCCGCCATGCAACCCGCACCAGCCGAAGTGATGGCCTGACGGTACACGTGGTCAGCCACGTCACCGGCCGCGAAGATACCTTCGAGGTTGGTCGCCGTGGCGTTGCCATCACGGCCGCCCTGCACAACCAGGTAGCCGTCTTTCAACGTCAACTGACCTTCGAACAGCGAGGTGTTCGGGGTGTGGCCGATGGCGATGAATACGCCGTCGACTTTCACTTCGTCGAAGCTGCCGTCGTTGTTCTTCAGACGGGCACCGGTCACACCCATGTTGTCGCCCAGGACTTCGTCCAGGGTCGCGTTCAACTTCAGAATGATCTTGCCTTCGGCCACGCGGGCGTTGAGCTTGTCGATCAGGATTTTCTCGGCGCGGAAGGTTTCACGACGGTGAATCAAGGTCACGGTGCTGGCGATGTTGGCCAGGTACAGCGCTTCTTCGACCGCCGTGTTACCGCCACCGACCACAGCCACTGGCTTGTTGCGGTAGAAGAAACCGTCGCAGGTCGCACAGGCCGAAACGCCTTTGCCCATGAACGCTTCTTCAGACGGCAGGCCCAGGTAGCGGGCGCTGGCACCGGTGGCGATGATCAGCGCATCGCAGGTGTAGGTCGCGCTGTCGCCGGTCAGGGTGTACGGCTTGGCAGCGAAGTCCACGGCGTTGATGTGATCGAAAACGATCTCGGTTTCAAAGCGCTCGGCGTGCTCTTTCATCCGCTCCATCAGCGCCGGGCCCGTCAGGCCGTGGACATCGCCCGGCCAGTTGTCGACTTCGGTGGTGGTGGTCAGTTGACCGCCGGCCTGCATGCCGGTGATCAGCAGCGGCTTGAGGTTGGCACGGGCGGCATAGACCGCGGCACTGTAACCGGCAGGGCCGGAACCGAGAATAATCACTCGCGAATGACGGACTTCAGACATGACCTGCTCCTGTTGACCGGCCCGGAACACCTGGCGCGGAACGCCGGCTTGCCGGCGGGAATTAAAAAAGGACCATTGAAAGCCTTGGGGAAGGCTGGAACTCGACAGTCCTGTAAAAAGATTGGGTGCAGCGTATCGAGGGGGCGAAGATTAAGGAAATACGGTTTAACAATCCAGCTCATAGGTGGTCTCTATCCGATCACCGTGATTATCAGGACGCCTTTGTTACAGTTAATGTCGATGCCGCTACCGCGCTTTCGCCCGTCAGGCAAAGCCGGTAAGGTCGGCGCGTTTTCCCTCTGCTCGGAGCACGTTATGCCCGCCCCTGTTCTGTCCGGCCCGCAATACCTGCGCGAAGGCCTGAAACTGGTTCTCAGCCCCAGCCTGCGCCTTTTTGTAATACTTCCACTTGCGATCAACCTGGTGCTGTTCGTCGGATTGATCTATCTGGCCGGCCATCAATTCAGCCTGTGGGTCGACACCCTGATGCCGTCACTGCCCGACTGGCTGAGCTTCCTCAGTTATGTCCTGTGGCCGCTGTTCGTGGTGCTGGTGGTGTTGATGGTGTTCTTCACCTTCACCCTGCTCGCCAACGTCATCGCCGCACCGTTCAACGGCTTTCTGGCGGAAAAGGTCGAAGTGGTGGTACGCGGCACCGACGACTTCCCGGCATTCAGCTGGGGCGAGCTGATCGCCATGATCCCCCGCACCCTGTCCCGGGAAATGCGCAAGCTAGGCTATTTCCTCCCCCGGGCAATCGCCTTGTTCATTCTTTCGTTCATCCCGGTGGTAAACATCATCGCCGCGCCGTTGTGGCTGCTGTTCGGGGTCTGGATGATGGCGATCCAGTACATCGACTACCCGGCGGATAACCACAAGCTGGGCTGGAATGAAATGCTCGCCTGGTTGCGGCAGAAGCGCTGGCAGTGCATGAGTTTCGGCGGCATCGTTTATCTGGTGCTGCTGATTCCGGTGGTCAACATTCTGATGATGCCGGCTGCGGTGGCCGGAGCGACGCTGTTCTGGGTGCGTGAGCGCGGGGCCGAGAACCTGGTGACCCAGCGCTGAGACGGTCACAAATCCATCATGCAAACGCCATAACGCCGACATGGCCTCAGCCGACACTGAGGTCATGACGACAGCTCTGCATATCACCCTGATCACCGAAACCTTCCCTCCCGAAATCAACGGCGTGGCCAATACCCTTGGTCGCTTGTGCGACGGTTTGCGCGCGCGTGGGCATCAGGTGGAATTGGTTCGACCACGTCAGGGCTGCGATCAGCAACTGGGTAGCGACGATGAATTGATGCTGTGCCGGGGCTGGCCGCTGCCGGGCTATCCCGGACTGCAATGGGGTCAGTCGTCGATGCACAAGCTGTTGCGCCGCTGGAAGCGCCATCGCCCGGACGTGCTGTATATCGCCACCGAGGGGCCATTGGGGTTATCGGCACTGCGAGCGGCACGGCGCCTGGGGATATCGGTGGTCAGCGGCTTTCACACCAATTTCCAGCAGTACTCCAACCAATATGGGCTCGGCCTGCTGACGCGGCTGCTAACCCACTACCTGCGCTGGTTCCACAATCGTTCGACCATGACCCTGGTACCCAGCGTCAGCCAGCGCATGGAGCTGGAACGGCGTCACTTCGAGCGCCTGGCCTTGCTTTCCCGAGGGGTCGACAGTCAATTGTTTCACCCGGCCAAACGCTTGAACGCCCTGCGCGAACAATGGGGATTGGCCGAGGAAGACATCGCGGTCATTCATGTCGGTCGCCTGGCCCCGGAAAAAAACCTGGGATTGCTCAAGCGCACTTTCGACACCCTCAAGTCCAGTTATCCACAGCGCACCTTGAAGCTGATCGTGGTCGGCGACGGCCCACAGCGCCAGGAACTGGAGAACGAGATGCCCGAGGCGATTTTCTGCGGCACTCAGCGCGGTGAAGCCCTGGCCTGTCACTATGCGTCGGGGGATGTATTTCTGTTTCCGAGCCTGACTGAAACCTTCGGCAATGTCGTGCTCGAGGCGCTGGCCTCGGGGCTGGGAGTAGTGGCCTACGATCAGGCGGCGGCAGCCCAGCATATTCGCCATGGCTATAACGGTGTACTGGCGATGCCGGGGGATGAAAGCGCATTCTGCGATGCAGCAGCGTGGTTGCTGGAAGAGCGGGAAACATTGCGCAATGTGCGGCTCAACGCGCGCCAGCATGCCAGTCGCCAGGGTTGGGCGACCATCATCGAGCAGTTCGAGGGGCAGTTACGCGGGGCTTGTGTACAGCGACAGGCATTGCCGGATGCCGCTCTGTTGCCTTGAAAAGCTTCGCTGGCAAGCCAGCTCCTTGGATTTGTGCAGTCCCCACAGGAGCTGGCTTTGAAGACGCCGTTAGACCAGCGTCATCAACGCATCGCGGCTAAACGGCAGGATGTCCTGTTCACGACCTTCGCGAACTTTCTGCGCCCAGTCCGGATCGACCAACAGCGCGCGACCGACCGCTACCAGGTCGAACTCGTCGTTGTTCAAACGCTCCAGCAGTTTTTCCAGGCTGGCCGGTTGCGCGACCTTGTCGGTGTTGACCATGAACTGCAAGAACTCGCCATCCAGACCGACACTGCCCACGGTGATCGTAGGTTTGCCGGTGAGCTTGCGGGTCCAGCCCGCCAGGTTCAGCTCGGAACCGTCAAATTCCGGCTCCCAGAAACGGCGTGTCGAGCAGTGGAAAACATCCACGCCAGCGTCGGACAGCGGCTGGAGAAATTCGCCCAGCGCCTCCGGGGTTTGCACCAGACGCGCGGTGTAATCCTGCTGTTTCCACTGCGAAAAACGGAAGATGATCGGGAAACCTTCGCCGACCGCTGCACGCACCGCCTGGATCAACTCGATGGCGAACCGCGAGCGGTTGGCCAGGCTGCCGCCGTATTCGTCGGTACGCTGGTTGCTGCCTTCCCAGAAGAACTGGTCGATGAGGTAGCCGTGGGCACCATGGATTTCCACGCCGTCCATGCCGATGCTCCGGGCATCCTTGGCGGCCTGGGCGAACGC
The DNA here is from genome assembly GCF_008801475.1 of Pseudomonas moorei. Taxonomy (GTDB): domain Bacteria; phylum Pseudomonadota; class Gammaproteobacteria; order Pseudomonadales; family Pseudomonadaceae; genus Aquipseudomonas; species Aquipseudomonas moorei. The sequence goes on from NZ_VZPP01000010.1 coordinate 97,014, forward strand.
GGCGATCACGTCCTGAATATCTTGTCGGGTCATGCCCTGAACCACGACCTGACCGTCCTTCACTTTCTCCGATGGCCCGTAACCCGGCACGCTGGCGTCCGGCTCGGTGCCGATGCGACGCACGCTGCCCACGTGCCACAGTTGCGGAACGATCTTGCCGCCTTCGGCGTGTACGGCGTCAACGACTTTCTTCCAGCCTGCCAGTGCGGCCTCACCGTAGAAGTGCGGCACGTTCGGGTAGCCGTTGGAAGCCTTGTGACCGACGGTGGTGCCTTCGGTGATGATCAGGCCAACGCCAGCGGCCGCACGACGACGGTAGTACTCGATCACTTTGGAATTGGGTACACCACCCGGAGAAAAAGAACGGGTCATCGGTGCCATGACGACGCGGGTCGGCAGTTCGAGATTGCCGAGATGGAACGGTTTGAACAGGGCTTTGACAGGCATGGGGACGCTCTACGAAGGATGACTTTATGACGACGATAATATGGAGGTGCCCACGCGCTGGATAGCACTATTGATTTGGGTGATTAAGGAGCAAAAGGCTAGGAATAACCTTGTAGGAGCGAGCTTGTTCGCGATGGACTTGAGAACGCTGCGGGGTGTCAGGTTTCCCGCGTTATCGTTCACAACTATCGCGAGCAGGCTCGCTCCTACAGGGGGGAGATCAGCTCAGGGCTTTTTCAATTGCCTGAATGACGCTTGGATCGTCCGGCGGTGTCCGTGGCGAGAACCGCGCCAGTACACGTCCGTCTTTGCCGAGGAGGAATTTTTCGAAGTTCCAGGTGATGTCACCCGGGAATTCCGCGCCCTCGCCCGCCAGCAGTTTGTACAGCTGGTGGCGTTCATGTCCGTTGACTTCCAGCTTGCTGGACAACGGAAAGGTCACGCCATAGTTGAGGCTGCAAAACGCCTGGATTTCCTGCGCGGAGCCTGGCTCCTGTCCGGCAAACTGGTTGCACGGCAAGCCCAGCACGCTGAAACCCTGGCCCTTGTATTGCTGGTAAAGGTTTTCCAGCGCCGCGTACTGTGGGGTCAGGCCACATTTGGAGGCCACGTTGACCACCAGCACCACGTGCCCCTTGAACGGCGCCAACGGTAGCGCCTGACCATCAAGGGCTGTCAAATTTAGGTCGTGAAAAGCACTCATGACGAACTCCAGATTCTCGTGTTCTTCTCGAAACAGCCACTTATCGGTGTCGCCTGGGACAGCCGCAGACTAAAAAGGCGCCCTCGGGGCGCCTCTCCAGTTCTCGAAAGCTTAGCGCAGAAATCAGTGGTGATGGCCACCTTCGCCATGGACGTGGCCATGAGCGATTTCTTCCTGGCTGGCATCACGGATATTGATGATCTTGACCTGGAAATTCAGGCGCTGGCCGGCCAACGGATGGTTGCCGTCGACAGTCACGTCGTCGCCGTCCAGATCGCGGATGGTCACGATCTGCATCTGGCCGTCCGGAGCGGAAGCGTGGAACTGCATGCCCACTTCCAGCTCGTCAACGCCTTCGAACATGCTGCGGCTCAGGGTGCTGACCAGTTCGGCAGCGTACTCGCCATAGGCATCTTCAGGTTCAACGGCTACGGTCAGCTCGTCGCCGACTGCTTTGCCTTCCAGTGCCTTTTCCAGGCCCTGAATGATGTTACCTGCGCCTTGCAGGTAGACCAGCGGCGCGCCGCCGGCGGAGCTGTCGATGACCTCACCAGCGTCGTTGGTCAGGGTATAGTCGATGGAGACAGCCTTATTGGCGGCGATCAGCATGGGGCGAGACCTTTTGCATAAGAATATTGAAAGACCAAGTTTAGCGAAGCAATCGCCCGAAAGCGAACACAACCCGGACAGACGGATTGCGACGATCACCGGCTTCCATCAAGACGAGGACGGGCACTGGGTGGCCGAGCTTTCCTGCGGACACACACAGCACCTGCGGCACCAGCCGCCCTGGCAATCCCGCGCCTGGGTCACGGACCCTGCGCAGCGCCAGGAAAAAATAGGCCAGCCCTTTGATTGCGGTTGGTGCGCACAAGGCTCGGTTAGCGATAACCTTGGCGACTGAATTCCGGTAAATCGTCAGTTATAGATGATCGCCTGGCGGCCCGTATGGCCTTTGCGCCACCCCGGCCGCCCACATGCACCCTCAGAGAATCCGCATGCAAACTTTTTTTATTGCGCCCACCGATTTTGGCGTGGGTCTGACCTCCATCAGCCTCGGGCTGGTGCGCACCCTTGAGCGGGCCGGTCTCAAAGTCGGCTTTTTCAAACCGATTGCCCAGCCGCATCCCGGTGATACCGGCCCTGAGCGTTCCACCGAACTGGTCGCCCGTACCCACGGCCTCAAGCCACCCAAGCCGCTGGGCCTGGCCCATGTCGAGCGCATGCTGGGCGATGGCCAGCTGGACGAGTTGCTCGAAGAAATCATCACCCTTTACCAGCAAGCCGCCATCGGCAAGGACGTGCTGATCGTCGAAGGCATGGTCCCGACCCGCAGTGCCAGCTATGCCGCACGGGTCAACCTGCACCTGGCCAAGAGCCTCGACGCCGAGGTGATCCTGGTGTCGGCGCCGGAAAACGAAGTCCTGACCGAGCTCTCCGGTCGCGTCGAGTTGCAGGCGCAATTGTTCGGTGGCCCGAAAGATCCGAAAGTCCTCGGCGTCATCCTCAACAAGGTGAAGACCGACGAAAGCATGGAGGCCTTCGCCGCCCGCCTGAAGGAGCATTCGCCGCTGTTGCGCAGTGGTGATTTCCGCCTGCTGGGCTGCATTCCGTTTCAGCCGGAACTGAACGCCCCCCGCACCCGCGACGTCGCCGACCTGATGGGCGCACAAGTGCTCAACGCCGGCGACTACGAAACCCGGCGCATGACCAAAATCATTATCTGCGCGCGCACCATGCGTAACACCGTAGAGCTGCTCAAACCGGGCGTACTGGTGGTGACCCCCGGCGACCGCGACGACATCATCCTCGCCGTCAGTCTCGCCGCCATAAATGGCGTGCCCCTGGCCGGCCTGTTGCTGACCAGCGACACCCTGCCCGACCCACGGATCATGGACCTCTGCCGCGGCGCCTTGCAGGCCGGCCTGCCGGTGTTGTCAGTGAGCACCGGTTCCTACGACACCGCCAACCAGTTGAACGGACTGAACAAGGAAATCCCGATCGACGACCGCGAACGCGCGGAAATCATCACCGATTTCGTCGCCAGCCATCTGGATGCCAACTGGCTGCACCAGCGTTGTGGCACACCACGGGAAATGCGCCTGTCGCCGGCCGTGTTCCGCTATCAGTTGATTCAGCGCGCGCAGAACGCCAACAAACGCATCGTCCTGCCTGAAGGCAGCGAGCCGTTGACCGTTCAGGCCGCAGCGATCTGTCAGGCCCGTGGCATTGCCCGTTGCGTGTTGCTGGCCAAACCGGCAGACGTTGAAGCCGTCGCGCGCGCCCAAGGCATCGAGTTGCCACCGGGGCTGGAAATCCTCGACCCGGACCTGATCCGCGAGCGCTATGTCGAGCCTATGGTCGCCCTGCGCAAAAGCAAAAGCCTCAACGCGCCCATGGCCGAGCAACAACTGGAAGACACCGTGGTGATCGGCACCATGATGCTGGCGCTGGATGAGGTGGACGGCCTGGTGTCGGGGGTCATTCACTCCACCGCCAACACCATTCGCCCGGCCCTGCAGCTGATCAAAACGGCGCCGGGCTGCACGCTGGTGTCGTCGGTATTCTTCATGCTGTTCCCGGAAGAAGTGCTGGTCTACGGCGACTGCGTGATGAACCCGCACCCAAGTGCCAGTGAACTGGCCGAGATCGCCCTGCAAAGCGCTGATTCGGCAGCAGCGTTCGGCATCACGCCCCGTGTGGCGATGATTAGTTACTCCAGCGGTGAATCGGCCAGTGGCGAAGAAGTCGAAAAGGTTCGCGAGGCGACCTTGCTCGCCCACGAGCAGCAGAACTCGCTGTTGATCGACGGCCCGTTGCAATACGATGCCGCCGCCAACGAAACCGTGGCCCGGCAACTGGCACCGAACAGTCAGGTCGCTGGTCGCGCCACGGTGTTCGTGTTCCCCGACCTGAATACCGGCAACACCACTCACAAGGCCGTGCAACGCAGCGCCGACTGCGTCAGCCTCGGTCCGATGCTGCAAGGGCTGCGCAAACCGGTGAATGACCTGCCACGCGGTGCGCAAGTCGATGACATCGTCTACACCATCGCGTTGACCGCGATCCAGGCAGCCAACCGACCTATGGATGTTTAAATGCTGGTTTTTCTACCTGGCGCCGCACGCGGCGTCATTGCTTCGTTACTGTTGGCACTCAATACAATCCTGCTGTGCTCATTCCTGTTCTGCGTAGCGCTGATCAAGGTCCTGCCTTTCGCCTTCACCCAGCGCATCGCCGGATGGTTGATGAGCCATACCCACGAAGCCTGGATCAGCATCAACAAAGGCTGGATGAACCTGGTCCGTCGCACCCGCTGGCACATCAGCGGGCTGCAAGGCCTGGACTATCGGCACTCGTACCTGATCACCAGCAATCACCAGAGCTGGGTCGACATCCTGGTGCTGCAATACGTGCTCAACCGCCGCATCCAGCCGCTGAAGTTCTTTCTCAAGCAGGAGCTGATCTGGGTCCCGGTGATCGGTCTGGCGTGGTGGGCCCTTGGCTTTCCGTTCATGAAGCGCTACTCCAAGGCCTATCTGGAGAAACACCCGGAAAAGAAAGGCAAAGACCTGGAAACCACCCGCAAGACCTGTGCGAAGTTCCGCAATAATCCGGTGGGGATTTTCAACTTCGTCGAAGGCACGCGCTTCACCGAGGGCAAGCACGCCCAGCAGCAATCACCGTTCAAATACCTGCTCAAACCCAAGGCCGGCGGCATTGCCTTTGTGCTGGATGCCATGGGTGAGCAGCTGGAATCCATCGTCAACGTGACCATCCACTACCCGGCCGGACGCCCTGGTTTTTGGGATTTGCTGCGCGGGAACGTTACAGACGTGGTGGTGCATTTTCAGGAACTGAAGATCCCGCCGCAGTTCATCGGCAAGAACTACGACCAGGACGGTGAGTATCGCCTGCAGTTTCAGGGCTGGATCAATCAGCTTTGGGAAGACAAGGATGCGTTGCTGGGGCAGATGCATCGGGAATATCCAGACAAACGCTGATCCCCTGTGTGCAAGCCTGCTCGCGAATGCAGCGGATCAGCCTAGATCAATGTTGAATGACACACCGTATTCGCGAGCAAGCTCGCACATTTGATCGAATCAATCTGAAAAAAACCCGCCGATGATCACTCATCGGCGGGGTTTTCATTACGGGCTAATGCTCACTGCCTGCATGGCAAGAACTTGATAAACGGATAGGCTGGCCTCTATAAGTAATGAGCTGCACGCCCCAGTATGACGCGAACTTGAATCGACTCGCACTCAATCGCGCTTTTATCCAAAACCAAGGATTGTTTGCTTAAACACCACTAGCCTTGCAGTGCAGCCTGTTAAATATAACCATCACTACCGCTTGTACAGCACCCATATTCGTCACCGGTATCATCAGAGTTACCACCTATTTCAAGTGGCCCGATCGTTACCGTTGCGATATTTTCAGGTGGCGGTGGTGGAGGAACAAAAAGGCGCAGGAGCATAAGAACCCCCTCCCCCGATATTTTCGTTGAATACAGCTATCGCAGAAGGCAAAAATTCGCCGGTTGCAGAAAATCAATTACAAGAAAGCATCTGATTACCGTACGCCACCCTCAGAGTTTCCTTGTGCACTATCCTCATATCGGGTGCACAGACGTAATCAAGGTAGTTATCCAAATCATTATCTCTAAAGAAGTCTGCAGCACTCTTTAAAACCTCCTTGAAAATGCCTGAGTCACTAATTGAGTACAAACCAGCGGCGCCCCCCCTACAACACTAGCGGTACCTATGACTATGAATGGTGCTTCGACTAAAACAGCAAAGACAGCAATCACACCTGCAACATTCCCGATAAGACTGATCACATCACCATAACTAAATCCTTTGCCATTCCTGACATCCACTCCAATTTTCAGGAAAGTAATAGTACCGGCAACCATATTGGCTGGAATGCTCACAATCGGCACATAAGGTCCTGCCAGCTTGGTGACTGACGTCACGCTCGCTATTACAGCACCGGTTTGCGCCGTTTGACGGAAGGTGATCTCGCCGCATGTGGAATTCGCCCCTCGAAAACCACCACACGACGAGATTTTGGAAGCACGGCCTTAATGACATTTTCTTTCGCATCATCATAGAAAACGAGCTCTCCTCCCCAGGACGTGGGCCAGTGCTCGTTGCAGAAAACGATAACAGTCAATCCCGGATGGGTTTTGTTATCACGATGAATAATGGTGTCTTGCCCGAACGTCTGTCCGTTTGCGTAAACACCTAACAACGTCATATTGAAATCATGTAAATCTGAAAATCGCTCCCAGAAACTTACCAGAAAACGCCATGATTCATTGCCGTTCAATTCTTCCAGGCAGGACTGCCGCTCAGGGCGACCTTTACCCGCAATGAATACGTGCCAGCAGGGCCTGACAAAGGGCAGCTCTTCATAATTTGGCCAGTTGTATCTCCAGACAGCCCCCTTGAGCAAAAGGTTTATGGCGACTTCTTCGCTTTCCGTCAAAAAGTCATCAATCACATATATTCCATTATCAATGCGCTCAATTTTCATACGCTCTCCCTTTCGCTACAACCCTGTTCCAAATTCCATTCCGAACAATTATCAACAGCAAGTAAGACAATATAATTGACCACCCAATCAATACAAAATAACATTCAATGTTATTTGACCTTATCCAAAGCAATATATCTTTACGACTGATCAACAAATTGGTATCAACATCATAGATCCACCAAACAAACCGTTTAGTCCGATCTGAATCCACAGCAACCCATAATTTTTTCCCCTTCCTCAAATTCAGGTGCTGAATGTCACTCGCAGAAGCTTCAATAATGTAGTTATAGGCATCTTCACCCAGCCCGACCCTCAAATATAAAGATGACGTAGTTCTTGACTGCGAAACATCTCTATACAAATAAGCTTTTTCCATAACCAGCCGTTCCGGCAAGGGAGGAATCTCCTGTATTTCCCCATACATAAAAATAGAAGCGACAACCAGACCAACAAACAAAAATAGTAAAAAAAACAACCTCACCGACCCCGGCAATATATCAAGGAGGGATATATAAATTTTTTGCACGCACACCAACCTCCAGACGCCTATCAAAAACAACATTAAACACTCACACCTGACAGGGATTGGCACCGCTCGAAACTCAGATTTTTCTCGCCGAGAAATCCAATTCTTTAAACTTTAATATTTCAGAGCGCTTAAAATTCAAAAATCCTGCGCTTTGTATTTTCTTTTCGCCCAAAAGAAACCGAAACAGATATCAACCTCATCTCTGCTAACAACAATATCTCCCTATGCAAACAAATGTAACTTACCGATTTCCGATATCCCTGTAGTCCATTTCCCAAGCACCAATAACGCTGGCCATTCACGCGTTTTTCCGAGCACAAAAAAAGCCCGCAGACAGTTACCTGTCTGCGGGCTTTTTCTTGCAGCGTGAAGCTAGAAGCTTGCCGCTGCTTTGAGCTTAGATCGCACCACGCTTGCGCAGCAGATCCAGCACTTGCTTGACGCTTTCCTCCAGCGACAGCGATTGGGTGTCGATCACCAGATCGGCATCCAGCGGCACGTCGTACGGGAAGGACTCGCCAGGGATGTTATCGCCGCCCGCCGCGTACAGACCTTGTGGATCGCGTTCGGCACAGACCGCTGGCGAAGCCTGGACGTAGACCGTCAGCAGACGCTCCTTGCCGATCAGTTCCTTGGCCTGTTCACGACCTTCGGAACTCGGCGCAACGAACGCCGCCAGGGTCAGCAGACCGGCTTCGTTGAACTGACGCGCAACGTGCGCGGCACGACGCCAGTTTTCGGTACGCCCGGCGCGATCCTGTGGCAGACCTTTGTTCAGGTCGTGACGCAGATTCTGGCCATCGAGCACAAAGACCGCACGGCCCATGTCGAATAGCTTGCGCTCGACGGCGTAGGCCAGCGTACTTTTACCCGCGCCCGACAAGCCGCTGAACAACACGGTGGCCGGTTGCTGGCCGAAGCGCTGGGCGCGCTCTTCGGTGGCGACGTGGGCCAGTTTGCCGTGGTGGGTGGCGCTGCCGTGTGCCAGAGGCTGGGCGACGATCATGCCGGCGCCCACGGTGCCGTTGGTCAGGCGGTCGATGATGATGAACGCGCCGGTGGTGCGGTTGCTGTCGTAACCGTCGAGGGCAATCGGCGCATCGAGCGCGATTTTGACCTTGCCGATTTCGTTCAGCTGCAACGCGCTGGCCGGGCCTTCTTCAAGGGTGTTCACGTCGACCTTGTTGACGATGCTGGCGATGGAGCCCGGCACGTAACTGGTGGCGCGTTTGATGTCGTACTTCTTGCCCGGCAGCATCGGCTCTTCCGCCATCCACACAAGCATCGCTTCAAAGCTGTCGGTGACAGGCGGCACGTTATCGGCGTGAACCAACAGGTCGCCGCGAGAGATGTCGATTTCGTCTTCCATGGTCAGCGTCACCGCTTGACCAGGACCGGCGTGCTCCAGCTCGCCTTCGAAGGTGACAATGGATTTCACGCGGCTGCTCTTGCCCGACGGCAGGACCACGACTTCGTCGCCTTTCTTGACGATGCCGCTGGCCAGGGTGCCGGCGAAACCACGGAAGTTCAGGTTCGGACGGTTGACGTACTGCACCGGGAAACGCAGGTCGGTGAAGTTGCGATCGCCCGCCACTTCCACGGTTTCGAGAATTTCCATCAGCGACTGGCCGGTGTACCACGGCGAGCGCTCGGACTTGTTCACCACGTTGTCGCCCTTGAGGGCAGACATTGGCACGAAGTGCATGCTCGTCGGCTTCATCTTCAAGCCCTCGGCGAACTTCAGGTAGTCGGCCTTGATCGACTCGAACACGCCCTGATCGAAGTCCTTGAGGTCCATCTTGTTGATGGCGACGACGATGTGCTTGATGCCCAACAGCGAGGCGATGAAGCTGTGGCGACGGGTCTGGGTCTGCACGCCGTAACGGGCGTCGACCAGGATGATCGCCAGGTCACAGGTGGACGCACCGGTGGCCATGTTGCGGGTGTACTGCTCATGGCCAGGAGTGTCGGCGATGATGAACTTGCGCTTGGCGGTGGAGAAATAGCGGTACGCGACATCGATGGTGATGCCTTGCTCACGCTCGGCCTGCAGGCCGTCGACCAGCAACGCCAGGTCGATGTCTTCGCCGGTGGTGCCGACTTTTTTCGAGTCGCGGGTAATCGCTTCCAAGTGATCTTCGTAGATCATCTTGGAGTCGTGCAGCAGGCGCCCAATCAGGGTGCTCTTGCCGTCGTCGACGTTACCGCAGGTCAGAAAGCGCAGCAGCTCTTTACGTTCATGCTGGCCCAGGTAGGCGAGGATGTCCTCGCTGATCAAATCAGATTGATGCGACATGACAGCCCCTTAGAAATAACCTTGACGTTTCTTGTCTTCCATCGAGCCGGCGCCATCGTGGTCGATGACACGGCCCTGGCGCTCGGAAGTTCGCGTCAGGAGCATTTCCTGAATGATGTCCGTGAGGCTTTCGGCCTCGGACTCCACCGCGCCCGTCAACGGGTAGCAGCCAAGGGTACGGAAACGCACTTTCTTTTTGACGATGCGCGCTTTGTCTTCATCGCTCAGGTGTTCGAGGATGCGCTCGTCGTCGATCATGATCAGCGTGCCGTTCTTCTCGATGACTTCACGCTCGGCGGCGAAGTACAGCGGGACGATCGGGATGCCTTCAAGGTAGATGTACTGCCAGATGTCCAGTTCGGTCCAGTTCGACAACGGGAACACACGAATGGATTCGCCCTTGTTGACCTTGCCGTTGTAGACGTTCCACAGCTCCGGGCGCTGGTTTTTCGGATCCCAGCGGTGCTTGCTGTCGCGGAACGAGTACACGCGCTCCTTGGCGCGGGATTTCTCTTCATCGCGACGGGCACCACCGAAAGCGGCGTCGAAACCATATTTGTCCAACGCCTGCTTCAGGCCTTCGGTCTTCATGATGTCGGTGTGCTTGGCACTGCCGTGGGTAAACGGGTTGATGCCTTGCGCCACGCCGTCCGGGTTCACATGAGTGATCAGGTCCAGGCCCAGCTCGGCGACCATCTTGTCGCGGAAGGCGTACATCTCCTGGAATTTCCAGCGGGTGTCGACGTGCATCACCGGAAACGGCAGCTTGCCAGGGAAAAATGCCTTGCGTGCCAGGTGCAGCATCACGGCGGAGTCTTTACCGATGGAGTACAGCATCACCGGGTTGTCGAACTCGGCGGCCACCTCGCGGATGATGTGGATGCTTTCCGCCTCCAGCTGTTTCAGATGCGTCAGTTTGTCGACCATGGCTACTCACGAAAGCTTTCTTATGAACGGCCAGCGGGCCGTGTTCGAGCGGGGAATCCTAGCACAGCGTCCTCTTCTAATCAGGACGCCGACTAGATCGAAAGAGCATATGAATATGCCCGCCTGTTTGGGCAGAACGCGCTCCCTTGCAGGAGCGAGCCTGCTCGCGATGAACCTGAGAACACCGCGGGGTGTCAGGCCCCCTGGCGTTATCGTTGACGAACATCGTGATCAGGCTCGCTCCTACAGGGATAGCGTTTCGTCAGATGGGATTGGGGCAATCGATGAAGATGTGTTCGAGGGCAAAGCGTCGCGCCAGGTAATCCCCCAGCGCCTGAACGCCATAACGCTCGGTGGCATGGTGACCGGCGGCGATGAAGCTGATGTCGTTTTCCCGTGCGCTGTGGAAGGTTTGCTCGGAAGCCTCGCCGCTCAGGTACAGATCGACACCCGCCAGAATGGCCTGATCGATGTACCCTTGACCGCCCCCCGTGCACCAGCCGACCCGACGAATCATCTCGCTGCCTTCAATCAGCAATGGCTCGCGCCCCATGACTTCCTGGACCCTGCGGGCAAAATCCCGAGGCATCATCGGTTCACTCAACGAGCCGACCAGACCGACAATCTTCAGGTTGTCCGGATCCAGCGGGCCTTCGACGGTGATGTCGAGCTGCCGGGCCAACTGCACGTTGTTGCCGACGTCCGGGTGCAGATCCAGTGGCAGGTGATAGGACAGCAGGCTGATATCGTGCTTGAGCAACGTCTTCAAGCGACGTTGCTTCATGCCGGTGATGCACGGATTTTCACCCTTCCAGAAGTAGCCGTGATGCACCAGCACCAGATCGGCGTTGGCTTGCACGGCAGCATCGAGCAACGCCTGGCTGGCGGTGACGCCACTGACAATGCGCATCACTTGCGGCCGGCCTTCGACCTGCAGGCCGTTGGGGCAGTAATCGGCAATTTTCGAACTGCTGAGGTAACGGTCGGCTTCTTCGACCAGGGTGCTCAGAGCGACGGCCATAAAAGACTCCTAAATATCCCGTTCAGAGGCACGCGCGGCCTCGTATAATGCGCGTCATTATGGGCGGTCCGATACCGCCTGCAACCCTCTCAGGACATGCTTAATGCTCAAGGCGCTGCGTTTTTCCGGCTGGCCGCTACTGGCCGGCGTGCTTGTCGCTCTTTTGATAATCCAGCGTTACCCGCAGTGGGTCGGGCTGCCAAGCCTCGACGTCAATCTGCAGCAAGCTCCGCAAACCACTAGCGTGCAGCAAGGTCCGGTGTCCTATGCTGACGCGGTGACCATTGCCGCGCCATCCGTGGTGAACCTGTACACCACCAAAGTCATCAACAAACCCAGCCACCCGTTGTTCGAAGACCCGCAGTTCCGCCGTTTCTTCGGCGACAACTCGCCCAAGCAGAAACGCATGGAGTCGAGCCTGGGTTCGGGCGTGATCATGAGCCCGGAAGGCTACATCCTGACCAACAACCACGTGACCAGCGGTGCCGACCAGATCGTGGTCGCGCTAAAGGACGGTCGCGAAACCCTGGCCCGGGTGATCGGCAGTGACCCGGAAACCGATCTCGCGGTGCTGAAGATCGATTTGAAGAACCTCCCGGCGATCACCGTAGGCCGCTCTGACAGCATCCGCATCGGCGACGTGGCCCTGGCCATCGGCAACCCGTTCGGTGTCGGCCAGACCGTGACCATGGGCATCATTAGTGCGACCGGGCGTAACCAGTTGGGCCTGAACAACTATGAAGACTTCATCCAGACCGACGCCGCGATCAACCCCGGCAACTCAGGTGGTGCGCTGGTGGACGCCAACGGCAACCTGACCGGCATCAACACGGCGATTTTCTCCAAGTCCGGTGGCTCCCAGGGCATTGGCTTCGCGATCCCGATCAAACTGGCGATGGAAGTGATGAAGTCGATCATCGAACATGGCCAGGTGATTCGTGGCTGGCTCGGTATTGAAGTGCAACCGTTGACCCAGGAGCTGGCGGAGTCCTTCGGTCTGTCCGGACGCCCCGGCATCGTGGTCGCCGGGATTTTCCGAGACGGCCCGGCACAGAAGGCCGGCCTGCAATTGGGCGATGTGATTCTCAGCATCGACGGCGAGCCAGCAAGCGATGGCCGTCGCTCGATGAACCAGGTCGCACGGATCAAACCGACCGACAAGGTCGAGGTTCAGGTCATACGCAACGGCAAGGAACTCAAGCTCACGGCGGAAATCGGCTTGCGTCCGCCGCCGGCGCCGGTCAAAGAGAAAGAAGAGGAGTGATACTGTCTTGGCGAGTCCTGCGGGAGCGGGACTTGCCCGAGAGGAACAATAACGCGGTGAACCAGATACACCGCGCCGTTCCCATCGTGGGTAAACCACGCTCCCGCGGGGGGGTTTAGAGCTCGCCCAGGCCGTCGATCAGCGCCTGATTCTGCTCTGGCGTGCCGATCGAAATCCGCAGGAACTGGGCAATCCGCTCCTGCTTGAAGTGCCGCACAATCACACCCTGCTCACGCAGCTTGGCCGCCAGGCCCGCCGCATCGTGATTGGGGTGACGGGCGAAAATGAAGTTCGCTGCCGACGGCAAGACTTCAAAACCCTTCGCCTGTAACTGTGCAATCACCTGCTCGCGATTCTCGATGACCAGCCGGCAGGTCTTGTCGAAGTACTCACGATCTTCAAACGCAGCCGCCGCGCCGACATTCGCCATCCGGTCCAGCGGGTAGGAGTTGAAGCTGTTCTTGATCCGCTCCAGCGCCTCGATCAGGTCCGGATGCCCCACCGCCAGGCCAACCCGCAGACCGGCAAGCGAACGGGACTTGGACAGTGTCTGGGTCACCAGCAGGTTTGGATAACGATCTACCAGGCTGATTGCCGTTTCGCCGCCGAAGTCGATGTAAGCCTCATCCACCACGACCACCGAATCCGGGCTGGCCTTGAGGATCCGTTCAATGGCATCGAGGGCCAACAGGCAACCGGTTGGCGCGTTCGGGTTAGGGAAAATGATCCCGCCGTTCGGCCTGGCGTAGTCCGCCGGATTGATCTGGAAGTGTTCGTCCAGCGGCACCGCATCAAACTGGATGCCGTACAGGCCGCAGTAGACCGGATAGAAGCTGTAGCTGATGTCCGGGAACAGCAACGGCTGATCGTGCTGCAGCAAACCGTGGAAAATATGCGCCAGGACCTCATCGGAACCGTTACCGAGGAACACCTGGTTGGTCTGCACGCCGTAATACCGGGCGACCGCGCTCTTGAGCAGATCGCTGTTCGGATCCGGGTACAAACGCAAATTGTCGTTCAGCTCCGCCTGCATGGCGGCCAGCGCTTTGGGCGATGGACCGTAAGGGTTTTCGTTGGTGTTGAGCTTCACCAGTTTTGCCAGTTTCGGCTGCTCGCCCGGCACGTACGGCACCAGATTCTTGACGAACGGGCTCCAGAATTTACTCATGCTCAGTTCCCCTTCTTGTCGACAAGGATGCGGTATTCGGCGCTGCGGGCGTGAGCGGTCAGCGACTCGCCACGGGCCAGCACGGAAGCGGTTTTGCCCAGCTCGGACGCACCCTGCTCGGAGCAGAAGATGATCGACGAACGTTTCTGGAAGTCATACACCCCCAGCGGCGAAGAGAAACGTGCAGTGCCGGAAGTCGGCAGCACGTGGTTCGGGCCGGCGCAGTAGTCGCCCAGGGCTTCAGAGGTGTGACGCCCCATGAAGATCGCACCGGCGTGACGGATCTGCGGCAGCCAGGCTTGCGGATCGGCCACCGACAACTCCAGGTGCTCCGGCGCGATACGGTTGGCGACTTCGATGGCTTGGGCCATATCGCTCACCTTGATCAACGCACCCCGACCATTGATCGAAGTTTCGATGATTTGCGCGCGTTCCATGGTCGGCATCAGCTTGGCGATGCTGACGGCCACTTTGTCGAGGAATTCGGCGTCGGGGCTGACCAGAATCGCCTGGGCGTCTTCATCGTGTTCGGCCTGGGAGAACAGGTCCATGGCGATCCAGTCCGGATCGGTCTGACCGTCACACACCACGAGGATCTCGGACGGCCCGGCGATCATGTCGATGCCGACCTGACCGAACACGTGGCGCTTGGCTGTGGCGACATAGATGTTGCCCGGCCCGACCACTTTGTCGACCTTCGGCACGCTTTCGGTGCCGTAGGCCAGCGCGGCGACAGCTTGTGCGCCGCCAATGGTGAACACACGGTCAACGCCAGCGATGCAGGCGGCGGCCAGCACCAGCTCATTGATCTCGCCACGCGGAGTCGGCACCACCATGACCACTTCGGTCACACCGGCAACCTTGGCCGGAATGGCGTTCATCAATACTGACGACGGGTACGATGCCTTGCCACCCGGCACATACAGGCCGGCGCGGTCCAGCGGCGTGACCTTCTGGCCCAGCACGGTGCCGTCGGCTTCGGTGTAGGTCCAGGAGTCCTGTTTCTGCTTTTCGTGGTAGCTGCGCACGCGGGCCGCGGCTTTTTCCAGGGCTTCGCGCTGCGCTACGGTGATGCGGGTGAGCGCCAGTTCCAGACGTTCGCGCGGCAGAATCAGATCGGCCATGGAGGCGACATCGAGCCCATCGAACTGACGGGTGAATTCCACCAGCGCGGCATCGCCACGCTCGCGCACGGCCTTGATGATGTCCAGCACCCGCTGATTGACCGAGTCGTCAGACACACTTTCCCAGCTCAGCAGATGATCCAGATGATGTGCGAAATCCGGGTCAGCAGCGTTGAGTCGGCGAATTGCAGTCGGTGCGGTCATAGCGAGAGCCTCATAGGATTGGCAAAAAACTCAGGCGCCCGAAGCTAACATTCGATCCGCTTGGGCACCTGAGAATTCTGGCTATGAGGCGGATAGACGGCGCGACTCAAGGTCGCGCAAGTGAATCAGCCGCGGTGTCGAGACTCCACTGCCTTGCGCAGGGTGTCGATCAACGCCTGGATACGGGCGTGTTGCATCTTCATCGAAGCTTTGTTGACGATCAGCCGAGAGCTGATGGCAGCAATGAAATCCTGTGGCTCCAGGCCATTGGCCCGCAGCGTGTTACCGGTGTCGACCACGTCGATGATCTTGTCGGCCAGGCCGATCAGCGGCGCCAGCTCCATCGAACCGTATAGCTTGATGATGTCGACCTGACGACCCTGCTCGGCGTAGTAACGCTTGGCAACGTTGACGAACTTGGTGGCGATACGCAGGCGACCCTTGGGCTCGACTGCGCCGACCTTGCCAGCGGTCATCAGCTTGCACTGGGCAATTTGCAGGTCCAGTGGCTCGTACAGGCCCTGGCCGCCGTATTCCATCAGCACGTCCTTGCCGGCGACACCCAGGTCGGCGGCCCCATGCTCGACATAAGTCGGCACGTCGGTGGCACGCACGATCAGCAGGCGTACATCTTCCTGGGTCGTGGGGATGATCAGCTTGCGGCTCTTGTCCGGATTCTCGGTCGGTACGATGCCCGCTTCGGCCAGAAGCGGCAAGGTGTCGTCAAGGATGCGGCCCTTGGACAGTGCAATGGTCAACATGGGAAACGTCAGTCCTTATCAAGGTACTCATGCCCGGTCGCAAACGGCGCCGGACACACGTCGAGCCGGAATCCGGCTCGACTTCAACAATTCAACGGGCATGTCCTTATGCCCATGCAGCAGGAACTAGCCCGGTACGCGGCGGATCTTGGCGCCGAGCATCTGCAGTTTTTCTTCGATGCATTCGTAACCACGGTCGATGTGGTAGATGCGATCGATCAGGGTGTCGCCTTCGGCGATCAGCGCCGAGATGACCAGGCTGGCCGAAGCACGCAGGTCGGTCGCCATGACTGGCGCGCCCTTGAGTTTTTCAGTGCCGGTCACGATGGCGGTGTTGCCCTCGACCTGGATCTTGGCGCCCATGCGGTGCAGTTCGTAAACGTGCATGAAGCGGTTTTCGAAGATCGTCTCGATCACGGCGCCCGTGCCTTCGGCAATGGCGTTGAGGGAGATGAACTGCGCTTGCATGTCAGTCGGGAACGCCGGATACGGTGCGGTACGCACGTTGACGGCTTTCGGCCGCTTGCCGTGCATGTTCAGCTCGATCCAGTCTTCGCCGCAGGTGATTTCGGCGCCCGCTTCGCGGAGTTTTTCCAGGACGGCTTCGAGAATGGTCGGATCGGTGTCCTTGACCTTCACGCGACCGCCAGTCACGGCAGCGGCGACCAGGTAGGTGCCGGTCTCGATACGGTCAGGCATCACTTTGTAAGTGGTCGGGTGCAAACGCTCGACGCCATCGATGGTGATGGTGTCGGTGCCGGCTCCGGAAACCTTGGCGCCCATGGCGTTCAGGAAGTTCGCCAGGTCGACGACCTCAGGCTCGCGTGCGGCGTTGGCCAGTACACTGCGGCCATTAGCCAGAGCGGCGGCCATCATGATGTTCTCGGTACCGGTCACGCTGACGGTGTCGAAGAAAAAGTGCGCGCCACGCAGGCCGCCTTCCGGTGCCTTGGCCTTGATGTAGCCGCCTTCGACGTCGATGACCGCGCCCATGGCTTCGAGGCCCCGGATGTGCAGGTCCACCGGACGCGAACCGATGGCGCAACCGCCAGGCAATGCGACTTCGGCTTCACCGAAACGGGCAACCATCGGACCCAATACCAGAATCGACGCACGCATGGTTTTCACCAGTTCGTACGGAGCGATCAGGGTCTTGATGGTGCGCGGGTCGATTTCGACAGCCAGCTTCTCGTCGATGACCGGCTCGATGCCCATGCGACCGAACAGCTCGATCATGGTGGTGATGTCGTGCAGGTGCGGCAGGTTGGCCACAGTCACAGGGCCATCGCACAGAAGCGTCGCTGCCAGGATCGGCAGGGCAGAGTTCTTTGCCCCGGAGATGCGGATTTCGCCGTCAAGACGAGCTCCGCCAGTAATAATCAATTTATCCATAAGAATCTCGACGCCCTTGGGCTCAGGTGCGCTCGGCCCAGGCCGCGCTGCTGAAAAATTTCATAGTGACCGCATGGATGCTGCCGTCGGTGATCCACGGGTTCAAATGGGCATAGATCTGCTGCTGACGCTTGACCGGGCTCAATGCCGCCAGTTCATCGCTAATCACGTTCAGCTGGAAATTGCAGCCTTCGCCCTCAACTTCTACCTGAGTTCCTGGCAACTTTCCTTCAAGGAAGCTCTTCACTTCGGTGGCCTGCATGCTCAACCTCAATCGGCGCCCTGTGCGCGCGGGTCGGACATCATACAAAAAAGCCCCGCGCCTGCGAACCCCGCGAAGCAGGACTCTGACGGGGGGCTTCTTTATCGATGCGGGTTACGGATGCGCCAACAGCTCGGTCAGCTCACTGACCTGGGCAATTTCGCGCATGTCTTCGGGCATCCCGCGGATGCTCAGCGCCTTGCCGGCCGCCTGGGCATCACGCATGAAGCACAGCAGCAAGGACAGGCCGACACTGCTGGACTTCTCTACCGCCGAACAGTCAACCACCAACGCCGCAGCCTTGCTGGACTTGATCAGCGCCTGCCCCTGCTTGCGCAGGTCAGGGCCGGTGCGGTAATCCAGCACGCCACTGAGCTTCAGCTCGCCGGCTTCGTCCATCTGGACTGCCGACTCACTCATTGCGCTTGCTGCCCGGAGGATTTCTCGGTGGTTTCCTTGGCTTTGGCGACTTCGCCGGCCCAACCGTTGATAGTCTTGTCCAGGTTGTTGCCATTGCGCTGCATCGCATCGGCGAACTGATCGCGGAACAGCTTGCCGATGTTGATGCCGTTGATGATGACGTTGCGCAGCTTCCACTCGCCATTGATCTTCTCGAGCGTGTACTGCACTGGATAAATCGCGCCATTGCTGCCCTTGACGGTCATGCCGACGCTGGTGCGATCGCCCGACTCATCTTTGGCCGGGTCAACGACGATCCCCTGGTTGTTGTACTCCAGCAGCGCATTGCCGTAGAACTGGAACAGACCTTTCTTGAAATTCTCTTCAAAGGTTTTCATCTGCTCAGGTGTCGCTTTACGCGAATACTTGACCGTCATGATGCTCTTGGAGATGCCCTCGGCATCCACCACGGGGCCAACGATAGTGTTCAGCGCCGTATAAAAGTCATTCGGGTCCTTCTTGTACTTTTCTTTATTGGCCGCCAGGTCGGCAAGCAACCGATTGGTGGTGTCCTGTACCAGATCGTGCGCGGAAGGCGCCGCCACGGCGTTAGCTACCAACGGCAGCGCCGCGAGCAATACCAACAGACCACGTCGCAAGATAGAGATCATTTAACAACTCCTCATTTGGCGTCTTTGCTAACGGTATTGAGCAGGAATTTACCGATCAGGTCTTCCAGCACCAGCGACGACTGAGTGTCATGGATGGTCCCGCCATCCTTGAGCAGGGCTTCTTCCCCGCCCACGCTGATACCGATGTACTTCTCGCCCAACAGGCCAGCGGTCAGGATGGATGCAGTGGAGTCGACCGGCAGGTTATCTACGCGCTTTTCCAGCTGCATGGTCACTCGACCGGTGAACGTGTCGCGATCCAGATCGATTGCAGTGACCTTGCCGATGGTGACACCGGCCATGGTCACTTTGGCTCTGACCGTCAAACCGGCGATATTGTCGAAGTATGCATAAAGTTTATAGGTATCGGTGCTCGGGCTTGGGGACAGCCCACTGACCCGCAGCGCCAGCAACAGCAAAGCCAGGATGCCAGCCAGCAAGAAAAGGCCGACACCGATTTCCAGGGTGCGGTTTTGCATCAGAAATCTCCAAACATCAAGGCGGTCAAAATAAAGTCCAGGCCGAGCACTGCCAAAGAGGCATACACCACGGTCTTGGTAGTGGCACGACTGATCCCCTCGGAAGTGGGCTCGCAGTCATAGCCTTGGAATACGGCGATCCAGGTCACGACAAAGGCGAAGACGATGCTCTTGATGATGCCGTTGAGCACGTCATCAGAGAACGTCACGCTGTTTTGCATGTTCGACCAGTAGGAGCCTTCATAGACGCCCAACCAGTCGACGGCCACCCACGAACCGCCCCAAATGCCCACCACGCTGAAAATCATTGCCAGCACCGGCAGGGAAATGAAGCCGGCCCAAAGGCGCGGGGCAATGATGTACTTGAGCGGGTCGACCCCGATCATTTCCAGACTGGACAGCTGTTCGGTGGATTTCATGTTACCGATTTCCGCCGTCAGCGCCGAACCGGCACGCCCGGCGAACAGCAAGGCAGTCACCACAGGACCCAGTTCGCGCAGCAGCGTCAGCGCCACCATCTGGCCGACCGCCTGCTCCGAACCGTAGCTGGACAGAATGTTGAAACCTTGCAGCGCCAGCACCATGCCGATGAACACGCCGGAGACCACAATGATCACCAGGGACATCACGCCCACGGAGTGCAGCTGCTTGACCAACAGGCCAAAACCGCCACCAATACCGCCTCGCCCCAGAAGCGCGTGAAACAGAAACAGTGCCGAACGTCCGAACACCGCCAGCACGTCGATGCCGGCCTGGCCGAATCGGCGCACTCGTTCCAGTAATGAAATCTTGCGCATCAACGCTTCCCCAGAAGATCTGCGCGGTAGTCCGTCGCTGGAAAGTGATAGGGAACCGGACCGTCCGGATCGCCAGTCATGAATTGACGGATACGCGGCTCCTCAGAGTTCATCAGTTCGTCAGGCGTGCCCTGCCCCAACACCTGCCCGTCACCCACCACATAGATGTAATCGGCAATGCTCGCGGTTTCGGCCAGGTCATGGGAAACCACGATACTGGTGATACCCAGCGCATCGTTGAGCAAGCGGATCAGGCGCACCAGTACGCCCATAGCGATAGGGTCCTGGCCAACGAAAGGCTCGTCATACATGAGAATTTGTGGATCGAGTGCAATCGCCCGGGCCAGCGCGACACGGCGCTTCATGCCGCCGGACAGCTCGTCAGGCATCAGGTCGATGGCGCCCCGCAGGCCGACGGCCTGCAATTTGAGCAGGACGATATCGCGGATCATTTCGTCCGGCAGCTCGGTGTGGACACGCAGCGGAAAAGCGACGTTCTCGAACACATCGAGATCGGTAAACAGTGCGCCGCTCTGAAACAGCACGCCCATGTGCTTGCGGGCGTCGAACAGATCGCTGCGCGACAGCTTTGGCAGGTTCTGGCCATTGACCCAGACTTCGCCGATGGTGGGCCGCAATTGCGCGCCCATCAACCGCAAGAGCGTGGTCTTGCCACACCCGGAAGGCCCCATGATGCCGGTGACCTTGCCGCGGGGAATACGGATATCGACGTTATTGAAAATGCTGCGCGCACCGCGCTTGAAGGTCAGTCCCTTCAGCTCGACCGCGTAGGCGTTATCGGCACTCATCTAAACTCCTTGCGATGCAGCCTCTCACTCGGACGCCTGGCCTTCTGACAAAAGCACATCTCCCCGGGCGGGCCGAACTGGCGGCGAACTATATCACTGCAAAGGCCACGCGCCCAAGGCCAATGCCGGGCCTTATTCAGCAAGATGACAGGTGAGAATGCTTATTTAGAGGGATTGGAGAGCCGGGAATGATAATGCGCGACGAACTTGCGTGAGGGTTTCGATCATAACCGCTATAATCGCGACCTTTTCATCAGGCTATACGATTCCGACATGAGCCAATCCAGCGACCTGATTCAATCTGCACAACGCACCATCCGCCTCGAGGTCGAAGCCGTACAAGGCTTGCTGCCGCATATCGACACGGATTTCGTGCGCGCTTGCGAGATGATTCTGGCCAGCAAAGGCCGCGTAGTCGTGGTCGGCATGGGCAAGTCCGGGCACATCGGCAACAAGATCGCCGCTACCCTGGCCAGCACCGGCACCACGGCGTTTTTCGTCCACCCGGCCGAAGCCAGCCATGGCGACATGGGCATGATCACCCGCGACGACATCATTCTGGCCCTGTCGAACTCCGGCTCCACCCATGAAATCATCACCCTGTTGCCACTGATCAAGCGTCTGGGCATCCAGTTGATCAGCATGACCGGCAACCCGAACTCGCCACTGGCAAAGGCCGCCGAGGTCAACCTGAACGTTCACGTCGAGCACGAAGCCTGCCCGTTGAACCTGGCCCCTACGTCTTCCACCACCGCCGCGCTGGTCATGGGTGACGCCCTGGCCGTCGCACTGCTTGAAGCCCGCGGTTTTACTGCCGAAGACTTCGCCTTTTCCCACCCGGGAGGCGCACTGGGTCGACGCCTGCTGCTGAAGGTGGAAAATGTCATGCACGCCGGACAGGATTTGCCACAGGTTCAGCGTGGAACCCTGCTCAAGGACGCGCTGATGGAGATGACCCGCAAGGGCCTGGGCATGACCGTCATTCTCGAAGCCGATGGCAAACTGGCCGGGATCTTCACCGACGGTGATTTGCGTCGCACGCTCGACCGCAGTATCGACATCCACAGCGCCACGATTGATCAGGTCATGACCGCCCACGGCAAGACCGCCCGCGCGGAGATGCTCGCCGCCGAGGCCCTGAAAATCATGGAAGACCATAAAATCAACGCACTGGTCGTGGTCGACAGCGAAGACCGACCGGTTGGCGCCTTGAACATGCACGATTTGCTGCGTGCGGGAGTAATGTAATGAGCACGGACCTGCTGCAACGCGGCCAACAGATCAAACTGGCCGTATTCGATGTCGATGGCGTCCTGACCGACGGCCGCCTGTATTTCCTCGAAGACGGTAGCGAATTCAAGACCTTCAACACCCTCGACGGCCAGGGCATCAAGATGCTGATGGCGGCCGGTGTGCAGACCGCGATCATCAGCGGTCGCAAGACCCCGGTAGTAGAGCGACGAGCAAAAAACCTCGGCATTGGGCATCTCTATCAGGGGCGCGAAGACAAACTGGTGGTGCTCGACGAGCTTCTGGGCCAACTCAACCTAAGCTATGAACAGGTCGCCTATCTTGGCGACGACCTGCCCGACCTGCCGGTAATTCGGCGCGTCGGCCTGGGCATGGCTGTGGCCAATGCCGCAAGCTTTGTGCGCGAACACGCCCATGGCGTGACTCACGCCCGCGGCGGCGAAGGTGCCGCCCGAGAATTCTGCGAATTGATCCTGCGCGCCCAGGGCCGCCTCGATGCGGCAAACGCCGCGTACCTGTGAGCCAAACATGTCGTTGAAAAAAATTCGCAACATCCTGGTGTTTGGTTGCATCGCCGCGATTTTTGCCGCTGTCGGCTACTGGAACATCAGCCCGGAACGCTTCCTCGACAAGCAAGTGGCACCCGTCGACGAAAGCCAAATCGACTATTACGCTACCAACGCCCACAGCGTGCAGTTCCTGCCCGATGGCAGGCTTCAATATGAAATGACGTCTGACAAGGTCGAGCACCTGAAGGCAACCGAGGTGACGTTGCTGACCAACCCCGACCTGAACATGTTCCGCGGCACCGAGTTCCCGTGGCACGTCCAGAGCGAAAAGGGTGAAGTCAACCCGGACGGCACGCAGGTTGAACTGATCGATTCGGTACGCATCACGCGTTTCGACGAAAAAAACCGCAGAACGCTGATCACCACCACCCGCATGACGGTGTTCCCGCAGCAGCAATATGCGCAGACCGAGCAACCCGTTAGAATCGACGGCGCTGGCGGCGTATCGACTGGTACCGGAATGAAAGCGTATTTGAAAGAAAGCAGGATACACCTGCTTTCGAACGTAAGAGGACAGTATGAGGCTCGTTAAAACCCTCCCTATTTTGCTCAGTCTGGGCGCAGCACTGGGAAGCGTGAGCGCCTGGGCTCTGCCGAACGATCAAGAGCAGCCTATCCGCATTCAAGCCGACGACGCCCAACTGGACGACAAGAATGGCGTTGCCACTTACAAAGGTGACGTGATCATTACCCAGGGCTCGATGATCGTTAAGGGCAACACCGTAACCATCACCCGCACCCCGACTGGCGACATCGATGTCGTGACGTCGGTGGGCAACCTGGCCTACTTCGAACAGCTGCAAACCCAGGGCGACACCAAGCCTGTCCAGGGCTGGGGTGTGACCATCCAGTACCACGCCTCGCAAAACCGCGTGGTGCTGATTGATCGCGCCAAAGTCATCGACAAGGACAACAACACCACCCAGGGCGAGAAAATTGTCTACGACACCGTCAAGAAGCTTGCGAGCGCTGGCCGTGCAACAGGCAACAAGGTCACCGAATCGCGTCCGCGCATCGACATGGTGATCCAGCCGAAGAAGAAAACCGACGAGCAAAAGGCCCAGTAATGGCAACTCTGAAAGCTCAGCATCTGGCCAAGAGCTACAAGAGCCGCCAGGTCGTGCGTGATGTCAGCCTGTCCATCGATAGCGGTCAGATCGTCGGCCTGCTGGGCCCTAACGGCGCCGGCAAGACCACCTGTTTCTACATGATCGTAGGCTTGGTACAGGCCGATCAGGGCCGGGTACTGATCGACGATCTGGACGTCAGCCACCAGCCCATGCACGGCCGCGCGAAGGCCGGTATCGGTTATCTGCCGCAAGAAGCGTCGATCTTCCGCAAACTGTCGGTCGCCGACAACATCATGGCCATCCTCGAGACCCGCAAGGAACTCGATAAGGCGGGTCGTCGCAAGGAACTGGAAAGCCTGCTCCAGGAGTTCCACATCAGCCACATCCGTGACAGCCTCGGCATGAGCCTGTCCGGTGGCGAACGCCGCCGCGTGGAGATCGCCCGTGCCCTGGCGACCAACCCGAAATTCATCCTGCTTGACGAACCCTTCGCCGGCGTGGACCCGATTTCGGTGGGTGACATCAAGCAGATCATCCATCACCTCAAGGCCAAGGGCATTGGTGTGTTGATCACCGACCACAATGTCCGCGAAACCCTGGACATCTGCGAAACCGCCTACATCGTCAACGATGGCCAATTGATCGCCGAAGGCGACGCTGAAACCATCCTGGCCAACGACCTGGTCAAGGAAGTGTATCTGGGCCATGAGTTCCGCCTGTAAGCACTGAGGTGTCTGGCTAGTCGACGGGCGCTTGTCTCGATAAAAAATCAACATTTTTTTATTGTTACAGCGCTCTAGGCAAACACTTCAGTTTCGGGCATATAATTTGCTTATGTTTGGCGCTCCGGCGCCCTGTAGTGGATGGCGCATGTGCGCCGGCGAATAAGGTGTTAAGCCCCTGCCATGAAACCATCGCTAGTCTTGAGAATGGGCCAGCAGCTGACGATGACACCGCAGCTGCAACAGGCTATCCGCCTGCTCCAATTGTCGACCCTGGACCTGCAACAGGAAATCCAGGAGGCCCTGGAGTCCAATCCGATGCTCGAACGCCAGGAAGACGGCGACGACTTCGATAACACCGACCCCCTGGCCGACAACGTCGAACAGAAGCCCAACCCCGACATTCAGGAACCCTCCTACCAGGAAAGCGCACCGACGGTTGATAACCTCGAGGAAGGCGACTGGAACGAGCGCATTCCCAATGAACTGCCCGTCGACACCGCTTGGGAAGACGTCTACCAGACCAGTGCCAGCAGCCTGCCGAGCAACGATGACGACGAGTGGGATTTCACCACCCGCACATCGGCCGGCGAAAGCCTGCAAAGCCACCTGCTGTGGCAATTGAACCTGGCGCCAATGTCCGACACCGATCGCCTGATCGCCGTGACCCTGATTGATTGCATCAACAATCAGGGCTATCTGGACGAGACGCTTGAGGAAATCCTCGAAGCCTTCGATCCGGAACTGGACATCGAACTGGACGAAATCGAAGCTGTTCTGCACCGCATCCAGCAATTCGAACCCGCCGGTATTGGTGCCCGCAACCTAGGCGAATGCCTGCTGCTGCAATTACGTCAGTTGCCGGCCAAAACCCCTTGGCTGAACGAAGCCAAGCGCCTGGTCACCGATTTCATCGACCTGCTCGGCAGCCGCGATTACAGTCAACTGATGCGCCGCATGAAGCTCAAGGAAGACGAACTGCGCCAGGTGATCGAACTGGTTCAGAGCCTTAACCCACGCCCAGGCTCGCAGATCGAGTCCACTGAAGCCGAATACGTCGTTCCCGACGTGATCGTGCGCAAGGACAACGAACGCTGGCTGGTGGAGCTCAATCAGGAGTCGGTTCCACGTCTTCGGGTCAACGCCCAGTACGCCGGTTTCGTGCGTCGCGCCGACACCAGCGCCGACAACACCTTCATGCGCAATCAGTTGCAGGAAGCCCGCTGGTTCATCAAAAGCCTGCAAAGCCGCAACGAAACCCTGATGAAAGTAGCCACCCAGATCGTCGAGCATCAACGCGGCTTCTTGGAGTACGGCGACGAAGCCATGAAGCCGCTGGTTCTGCATGACATCGCCGAGGCGGTCGGTATGCACGAATCGACGATTTCACGTGTGACCACCCAGAAATTCATGCATACCCCTCGGGGCATATATGAACTGAAATACTTTTTCTCCAGCCATGTCAGCACCTCCGAAGGTGGCGAATGCTCGTCCACGGCGATCCGCGCGATCATCAAAAAACTGGTTGCTGCGGAAAATCAGAAAAAGCCGTTGAGTGACAGCAAGATCGCTGGTTTACTGGAGGCACAAGGCATTCAGGTGGCTCGCCGCACCGTCGCCAAGTACCGCGAATCCCTGGGGATCGCGCCTTCGAGCGAACGCAAGCGGTTGATGTAGAGCCACGCCACAGCGTTCCAGTGGTAGATCATCTGATCTACCGCTTTATGCACTGGCAACGAAGGAGAAGCTGTATGCAAGTCAACATCAGTGGACACCAACTGGAAGTGACCGAACCTCTTCGCACCTACATCGGCGAAAAACTCGAACGATTAGAGAGGCATTTCGACAAGATCACCAACGTTCAGGTCACGATGACCGTCGAAAAGTTGAAGCAGAAAATCGAAGCCACGCTGCATATTCCCGGCAATGAAGTGGTCGCTAACGCGGAACATACCGACATGTACGCGGCGATCGACGCACTGACCGACAAGCTGGACAAACAACTCAAAAAGCATAAGGAAAAGACCCAGAGCCTCCTTCAGGGCGCTACGGGTCGTTAACACTCCCAACCCATGATCCGACTTGAAAGTATCCTGACCCCCGGCCGTTCCCTGGTGAACGTGCCGGGCGGCAGTAAAAAGAAAGCCCTCGAGCAAATTGCCAACCTGATCGCCCGGGAAGTGCCGGATCTGGAGATGCAAGATGTCTTCGAGGCTTTGATTGCCCGCGAAAAACTCGGCTCGACCGGTTTTGGCAACGGTATCGCCATTCCCCACTGTCGCCTGAAGGGTTGTACCTCGCCCATCAGCGCTTTGATGCACCTGGACGCCCCCATAGATTTCGACGCCATCGATGGCGCACCGGTTGACCTGTTGTTCGTTCTGTTGGTCCCGGAAGCTGCTACCGATGCGCACCTTGAGCTTTTGCGCCAGATCGCCAGCATGCTCGACCGCAAGGAAGTGCGCGAAAAACTGCGCAGTGCCCCGAGCAATGAAGCCTTGTATCAGGTTGTCCTGAACGAGCAAAACGGTCAGTAATCATGCGTTTGATCATCGTCAGCGGCCGTTCCGGCTCGGGTAAAAGTACCGCCCTCGATGTGCTTGAGGACAACGGCTACTACTGCATCGACAACCTGCCTGCCGGGTTGCTGCCGGAACTTGCCGAACGCGCGTTGATTCACACCGAGCTGGTACAGCCACTCGTTGCTGTCTCCATCGATGCACGCAACCTGCCGAGCCACCTGTCGCGGTTTCCCGAGCTGCTGGAAGAAGTCCGCAGCCGGCATATCCAGTGCGATGTGCTGTACCTGGACGCTGATGAAGAAACCCTGCTTAAACGCTTTTCCGAAACCCGTCGCCGTCATCCACTGAGCAGTGCCAATCGCTCGCTGGCCGAGGCGATCAACGATGAAACCAGCTTGCTCGGCCCCATAGCCGACCTCGCCGACCTCAAAGTCAATACAACCAACCTCAACCTGTATCAGTTGCGCGATACGATCAAGCTGCGCCTGCTGAACCAGCCGGAACCCGGTACGGCGTTTCTGGTGGAATCCTTTGGCTTCAAGCGTGGCATGCCGGTGGACGCCGATCTGGTGTTCGACGTGCGCTGCCTGCCCAATCCCTACTGGAAACCCGAGCTTCGGGCGCTGTCCGGGCTTGATCAACCCGTTGCCGAGTACCTTGCTGCCCAGCCGGATGTGGAAGAAATGTTCCAGGACATTTCTACATATCTGCTCAAATGGTTGCCCCGCTTTGCCGCCAGCAATCGTGCCTATGTCACTATTGCCATTGGCTGCACCGGCGGGCACCACCGGTCTGTCTACCTGACCGAACGCCTGGGCAAGACGCTGCAACAATCCCTGAAGAACGTCCAGGTTCGCCACCGCGACCTCAGCTAAAGGATTCACACCGCGATGCCTGCTCTGGAAATCGAAATCATCAACAAACTCGGCTTGCATGCCCGTGCTTCTGCAAAATTCGTCGGGGTCGCCGGTGAGTTCAAGGATTGCACGATCAGAGTAGGACGCACTCCGGAATCCACGGTCGACGGTAAAAGCATCATGGCCATGATGATGCTCGCTGCGGGCAAGGGAACCAAAATCTATATCAGCACCGAAGGCGAAGACGCGCAAAGGGCACTGGACGCGTTGAAAGACTTGATCAACCGCTATTTCGACGAAGGCGAGTAGACGCCAATCCAGGCTAAAGCTGCTCTGCAGCCCAATAAAAAAAGGCGCACCACCCGATCAGGTGGCGCGCCTTTTTTGTGACGAACGGGTTTAGCTGCCCGCCACCGTCATTCGCTCGATCAGCACAGAACCCGTACGAATGTTGCTGCGCAGTTCCAGGTCATTACCCACGGCAACGATCTGCTTGAACATGTCGCGCATGTTGCCGGCGATGGTGACTTCCTGGACGGCAAACTGGATTTCGCCGTTCTCTACCCAGTAACCCGCCGCGCCACGGGAGTAATCGCCAGTCACCATGTTCAAGCCCTGGCCCATCAACTCCGTGACCAGCAAGCCGCGCCCCATACGACGCAACAAGGCTGCCTGATCCTCGTCGCCATGGGTAACGAACAGATTGTGCACCCCGCCGGCATTCGCGGTGCTCGGCATGCCGAGTTTGCGACCGGAGTAAGTACCGAGGATGTAAGAGACCAGCTCGCCCTTTTCGACGAACGGCTTGGCGTAGGTTGCCAGCCCATCACCATCGAACGCCGCGCTGCCCATGGCTCGCATCAAGTGGGGCCGCTCGTCGATGGTCAGCCATTCCGGAAACAGCTTTTGCCCCAGGGTGCCTTCGAGGAACGATGATTTACGATAAAGACTGCCGCCGGAAATCGCCGACAGGAAGCTACCGAACAAACCACCGGCCAACTCCGCGGAAAACAGCACTGGCACTTCGCAGGTCGGCACCGGACGCGCCCCAAGACGACTCGCTGCCCGTTGCGCGGCACGCTGTCCGATGCTCACCGGATCAGCCAGCAAATTGCCCTGACGGTTCACGTCATACCAGTAATCGCGCTGCATCTGGCCATCGGCCTCGGCGATCATTACACAGCTCAGGCTGTGTCGGGTCGAAGCGTAACCGCCAACAAACCCGTGGCTGTTGCCGTAAACACGGCAACCTTGATGGGTGCTCAGCGTAGTGCCGTCGGCATTCTTGATCCGGCTGTCGGCAGCAAACGCGGCCGCTTCACAGGCCAGGGCCTGCTCGATTGCCTGCTCTGGCGTGATATCCCATTGGTGGAACAGGTCGAAATCCTGAATGTCACGAGCCATCAAAGCGGCATCCGCCAGGCCCGACGCTTCGTCTTCAGAGGTGTGTTTGGCAATGGCCAAGGCGGCGGCCACGGTTTCACGAATCGCCTCAGGACCGCTGGCCGAGGTGCTGGCCGAACCCTTGCGCTGGCCAACGTACAAGGTGATGCCAAAACCCTGATCACGGTTGAATTCGACGGTTTCAACTTCGCGCTGGCGCACGGTGGTCGACAGGCCCTGCTCCAGGGACACCGCCACTTCACAGGCACTGGCCCCCTGACGCTTGGCTTCAGCGATGATTTGCTCGACTTGTTCTTGCAGTGCCGGCAACGCTTGTGGGCCGACGCTTTCAACTGCACTCATGCTGTTCTCCACTCAAATTCTTCTTTCGGTATAGGTCATCGAGCGACCGGGCCGGACAAGCGGCCCCCGACTGGTTATCATGGCGGCGTTTCTTTGCGGACGGCCACCATGGTTGATTCTTACGACGACTCCCTCGATACGGGAGAAAAAAGCAAATCCCAGGTCAAACGCGAGCTGCATGCTCTGGTTGACCTTGGCGAGCGCCTTACAACACTCAAGCCTGACTTGCTGGCAAAACTGCCCTTGACCGACGCGTTGCGCCGGGCCTTGGCCGATGCGCCCAAGCACGTTGCGAACATCGCGCGTAAACGGCACCTTCAGTTCATCGGCAAACTGATGCGCGATCAGGACACTGACGCCATTCTGGTTTTGCTCGATCAACTCGATGCCTCCACTCGCCAATACAACGAACGCTTCCACAACCTGGAGCGCTGGCGTGATCGCCTGATCGCCGGCGACGATGCAGTCCTGGAGAAGTTCGTCATCGACTACCCGGAGGCTGATCGCCAGCAATTGCGCTCCCTGATCCGTCAGGCCCAGCACGAATTGGCGACCAACAAGCCACCGGCATCGAGCCGTAAAATCTTCAAGTACATCCGTGAGCTGGACGAAACTCAACGCGGTCTGCGCTGAGACTCCGATCGGGTGAGTCGCCTGGCGGCTCACCCGCAGCTCCACGCCTTACGCGCCCGTGCCACCCACGGTGATCGCATCAATCTTCAGCGTTGGCTGGCCGACACCCACCGGCACCGACTGCCCATCCTTGCCGCACGTGCCCACACCGCTATCCAGCGACAGATCGTTACCGACCATCGACACTTTGCTCATGGCTTCCGGCCCGTTGCCGATCAGGGTCGCACCCTTGACCGGAGCGGTGATCTTGCCGTCTTCGATCAGGTACGCCTCGCTGGTGGAGAACACGAACTTGCCGCTGGTAATGTCCACCTGGCCGCCGCCAAGATTGGCGCAATAGATACCGCGCTTCACCGAGGCGATGATTTCCGCCGGTTCGCTTTCACCGGCGAGCATGTAGGTGTTGGTCATGCGCGGCATTGGCAGGTGCGCATAGGATTCACGACGGCCGTTACCCGTGCGGGCAACACCCATCAGGCGCGCGTTGAGCTTGTCCTGCATGTAGCCTTTGAGTACGCCATTTTCGATCAGCGTCGTGCACTCGGTCGGCGTACCTTCGTCGTCAACGCTCAAGGAGCCACGGCGTCCGGCCAGCGTGCCATCATCGACAATGGTGCAGAGTTTGGATGCAACCATCTCGCCCATGCGTCCGCTGTAGGCCGAACTGCCCTTACGGTTGAAGTCGCCCTCCAGACCGTGGCCAACCGCTTCGTGCAGCAGCACACCCGACCAACCGGAACCCAGCACCACCGGCAATGTACCGGCCGGTGCCGGAATGGCTTCCAGATTGACCAGCGCCTGTCGCAGCGCTTCGCGGGCGTAGCCCATGGCGCGATCTTCGGCGAGGAAATAACGGTAATCGGTGCGGCCGCCACCGCCGTGACCACCGCGCTCACGACGGCCGTTCTGCTCAACGATCACGCTGACGTTGAAACGCACCAGCGGCCGAACATCTGCTGCCAGACCGCCATCGGTGGACGCCACCAGAATCCGCTCCCAGACACCGGCCATGCTCACGGTAACTTGCTGGATGCGGGGATCGAGCGCGCGGGTCGCGGCATCGATACGCTTGAGCAGATCGACTTTCTCGGCACGGGTCAGCACTTCCAGAGGATTGTCTGGCCCGTAGAGTTGCGCGACGTCCTGAGTGGTGAATGCCTGCACAGTGCCGTTTTGCCCGGCACGGGAGATCGAACGGGCGGCACGGGCCGCCGCACCCAAGGCTTCCAGCGTGATGGCGTTGCTGTAGGCAAAACCGGTCTTTTCACCCGATTGCGCCCGCACGCCCACACCCTGGTCAAGGTTGAAGCTGCCTTCCTTGACGATGCCGTCTTCCAACGCCCAGGACTCGGAAATCTGCCCTTGAAAATACAGGTCGGCGGCATCGATACCCGGGCCGGCCAGGTCGCCGAGCACACCCTGCAGGCTCTCGATCGTCACGCCACCGGGTGCCAGGAGATGATCACTGACTGAGGACAACAACTCGCTCATATGCTTTACGCCTTAAATTCGTCGTTCTGATGCAGGTCGCTCAGCGCCCTGCGAGAAAAAGCGCCGGTGACTGGACACCGGCATCCGCGCCCTGATGGACGCTTGTTCACTGCTGTCTCGTTCGGCCAGCAACACGGCCTCACCCTGATCCTTTTGTGCCAGCACACGCCCCCATGGATCGATGATGGCGGCATGCCCCCAGGTTTCCCGCGGTCCCGGATGGGTTCCGCCCTGGGCGGCCGCGAGTACATAACACTGGGTTTCGATGGCCCGCGCGCGAATCAACACGTCCCAGTGCGCGGCGCCGGTCACCGCAGTAAAGGCGGACGGCGCGGTAATCAGCTCCGCGCCGGCAGCACGCAATTCGCTGTACAGCTCCGGGAAGCGCAGGTCATAGCAGACCGTCAGGCCCACTCGCCCCACCGGTGTGTCGGCGACCACAACGCCACTGCCATAAGCATAGTCATCGGATTCGCGATAACGGCCGCGATTGTCTGCCACGTCCACATCGAACAAATGCAGCTTGTCATAACGCGCGACCGTCTCACCCTGATCATCGACCAGCAACGAACAAGCGTGCACCTTGGCCGTCGGCTGATCCACGGGCGGTAACGGCAAGGTGCCGGCCACTATCCATAACTTGAGGTCGCGAGCGGTCTGTTTCAACCAGGGCAGGATCGGGCCTTCGCCCAGCGCCTCGGCGCGGCCGATGTCGGCAATGTCACGCCGCCCCATGGCCGCGAAGTTTTCCGGCAGCACGGCAAGCGCCGCACCGCCGGCCGCAGCTTGCTCGAGCAATTGACGGGCCTGGGCCAGGTTGGCCAGCACATCGCTCTGACTGACCATTTGAATCACCGCTACAGACATGGCGCGCTCCTGAATGGATAGGCGTCCATGCTACTCCATAGGCTTGGAGTGTGGGTTCTGAAAAAGAGCGTCAAAAAGGCTTGTCATAGGTGATTTTCGGCTCTTTCCACGGCCCCTTGACGGTGTACTTCACACTGGCAAAGCGGGCCACGCGGTCACCGATCAACTTGTCGATCAGGAACAGAGCGCCACCGACGGCAGGCGCGCCCACGATCAGGGCGGCAATCGGCAGGTTGTTGGTCACCGGCAACGTCACCATCAGCTTGGCATCGATCTGATCCCCCACCAGGTTCAGGGTGCCGTCGAGTTCAACATTGCTCGACGGACCGGTCATCTGAATGGGCTCACGGGTCACGTAGACGCCGTTGGTCGCCACCAACAGACCCTTGACCCGGTCATAGCTCAAGCCTTTGCCGAACAGGTCGGAAAAATCCAGGCGCAGCCGCCGGCCAATGGAGTTGAAGTTGAGCAGGCCGAACACCCGCAATGCCTGGGCGCCTCCTTCGACTTCAACAAACTGGCCCTCACTCATTGAGGCATTGAGGGTCCCGGAGAAACGCTTGCTGGCCAGCCAGGCCGGCGAACCGGGCCAGCGACCATCGACATCCATACGGAACTCCTGGCTGGTCACGCTCGGTGCAAAGCCCCATCCCTTGAGCACATCCGCCAGGTTCTTGCCGCTGATCCGCCCCTTGTACCAGCTTGTGCTGGAGCCGGGCGCGCCTTCCCAGCCACCACTGCCTTGCAACAGGATGCCTTTAAGGCCCATATCCAGTGAGTTGAGGGCGATCCCCTTGGCAGTCGGACGAACCTTGAGCGACCAGGCACCGACCAGATCATTGCCCTGGAACAGTTGGTTGATGGTGATATCCAGCGCCGGGATCTTCGTCGGGTCCACGGAGGCCAGCGGGTCCGGCGAGTTTTCGTCGGCAAGGACCTTCGGATCGGGTGCCGGCAAACGCACGTACTGCAGATTAATGACCATCGGCGCGGCTTTCGCATCGGGAATGCTGGCGGTGCCCTTGACCTGCTGACTGTCGAGCTGCAAAGCCCAGGCGGCCGGTTTGCGCGTTAACTGCACGGATGCCTGATCCAGGGTCGTTCCCAATGCGCTGAGCTTGCCGACCTTGAAATCGGCACTGCTGAGCAATTGCTTGGCACTGCCGCCCGGGTCTTGCCCGGCGTATTTGTTCACCAGATCCTGCCAGGGGCCGACCTCCAGCTCCGACAACACGCCGCGCACTCGCAAGCCCTTTGCACCAGGCAATACGGCATTGCCATTACCGAGGAACAACTCACCGCGACCCTCGGCAAAATTTCCGGGAGGTGCGGCAAAGGTGAAGTTCGCCAATTCGCCGTAATTCACCCAGTAGCGTCGCTCTGCCCCTTGCAAGGTCATGCGGAACGTCGTGTCACGCCCGGTTTCGGCGGACATGCCGAAGGGAGCCGGCAAATCGACGGCGACACCTTTGAGATTGGAGCTGACTATCAACTGGCTATCGCCGCCATTGAGTGTCAGCTGCAATTGATACGGGATCACGCCGCTCGCCGGCAACGGCTGAGTGACGCTCAGCCAGTTCGCAAGTTTCTTGACTTCGACCTGTCCCAAGGCCGTGACACGGGTATTGAGCTTGCCTTCACGACCATCGGCAAATATCTGTGCACTCACCGGTTTGTCGAACGCTTTTGCCGTGATGTTCTGGCCGCTCAACCCTTTGCTGCTGTCGAAACGAAAATCACCTTTGAGCTGAGTCAGTTCAAGAGGAGGCTCGGGCAATTTCAAATGGGCCTTTGCCGTTTTGAAATCGACAATGATCTTCGGCTGCTCGCCTTTGACCAACGGAATATCCAGCTTAAGTTTGCCTTGCAGATCACCCTCACCTTCCCAGCCGGCAAAAGTATCGGCAGTGCCGATCGGCGCTTCCTTGAGAATTTTCAGGCCATCACCCAAGCCGCCGGCAAACCCGCCGTCGAGGAACAGATGAATACTCTGCCCTTCCGGAACATGAGGAATGTTGACGTAAATATCGCTGACCTGGGTGTCGAGCAACTGCCCCTTGCTGGCCAGAATCCGCACGCCGCTGTCCTCGACGAACACGTCCCCCGTGACCTTGCTGACATGCGGCCAGCCCGGTTGAAACGCCAACTCGGCATCGTGCACTTTGAAAAACAGACTGATGCTGCGGGCGGCATCTTCGGCACCATGGTTCAGCGACCCCTGGTACTGGAAGAAACCCTGATCGACTGCCCCCTTGAGAATCGCTGTACGCAGCCATTCGTCGAGTGCCGGGCTGAGGACGGCTGGTAAATACTTGGCGGTATAGCGACCATCCCCGTCGACCATGCCGACCCGCAGGTCCATGTAGTCTTCCTGGTTGTGGTCGAAATGCAGCCGGATCAGGAAGTCACCGGCGATCTTGCCTTCCTCGCCCAATACCTTCAGGTACGGCGCGATCAGGGTGAAACCTTCTTTATCGAGTTTCCAGGTCAACCGGGCATTGGCCTGGATGTATTGCCAGGGCTTGGCGAAAATCGGGTCCAGGTGGAGCATGAAATCCTTGCTGTCCATGCGCAGCTCACCGTGGCCCAGGTCGCCGCTGATACTGCCGCTGACATTCCGTGCCGCCGGAGCGCCGTGATAGGCATCGAAACCTACCCGATCGAGGTTGGCGGCAAAGCTGAACTTGCTGTCGTCAGTGGCATTGGGCCGCACATCAATCAGAACGTTGCGCAAGCCACCGATCACCTTGAGTCGCTCGACCACCGTGGCAAAGCCTTCAGGTAATGGCGCCAGGGCATTGAGCAACGGCGTGAGCGGAGTGAGCTCGAAGCGGTCGGCTTGCAGGTGCCAAGCCTCTTCCGCCTTGTCGGTGGCCGCGATTTGCTTGAGCTGCAAGCGTGATTCCCAGCGAGTCTCGCCCAGGTTCATGGCCAGAGAATCCAGGGTGACCAACATGCCTTCGTTGCTGCGCTGAAAATAGCCGTTGAGCGCCAGATTATTGATCTGGACCGGCTTGCGCTCGGCATAGGCCCCTTTGATTTGAGGCGCGTTCAACCGGATGGCGGCACTTTGCAAGGCGCCTTGGCCCCAGGTCGCCCACAGCTCGCCACCGGCCTTGATCTGAGAGAAATTCCATTGCTGGGATACGCTTTCGGGCAGCCATTTAGACCAGTCACTCTGCGGCAGGCTCAGGTAGACGTCCGCTTCACCGTCCTTCCATTGACTGGCCTGAATGCGGGTACGCAGGCTCATCGCCATCGGTTGACCATCGGGCAGGGTCAGGCGGACATCGAGCCGCTGGCGGTATGCACCGGTTTTCAGATTAAGACCAACGTAAGTCAGGCTCAGCGGGGACTCACCCCAGGGCTGCAAAGTGATCTGACTGTCGAGCACCGACAACTGCTGGACCATTTGCAGCCCATTGAGCAACTGCTCCGGGTCGAGGGGCTGATCGTTTTTTACCGGCAAACCTTCCAGCGCCCACTGACCATCATTGCCTTGTTTGAGGCTGATCTTAAGGCCAT
The DNA here is from genome assembly GCF_008801475.1 of Pseudomonas moorei. GTDB lineage: Bacteria > Pseudomonadota > Gammaproteobacteria > Pseudomonadales > Pseudomonadaceae > Aquipseudomonas > Aquipseudomonas moorei. The sequence continues at coordinate 133,064 of NZ_VZPP01000010.1, forward strand.
TGAGTTCCAGGTGGGCAATACGCACTTCGCGCGCCAGCAGACTGGCCCAGAGGTCGGGCACCGCCCGCACTTTGTCCAGGTGCAGCGCATTCGCACCCTCGCCGACCGTCACATCATGGGCCGACAATATGGGTGCGAAGCCACTCCAGTTGCCTTCGAGTTCGCCAATTTGCAGCGGCATGCCCAAGGCGTCGCTGGCCCTGGCCTGAACCTCGCCGCGGTACTCGGCCACCAGTGGCGCCAGCTCACGGCCAAGACTGACGTACAACGCCATCAACACCAAAGCCAACGCGCACAGGCCAAGACCCCAGCGGGTCAGTGCGGCCAAAATGCGTGTCAGACGCTCCATGTCAGTTGGCTCCCATGGCAAAAGTTTTGCAAAAAGCTGAGGCCAGCCGTTCAGGAAAAGTTAAAACACAGCAGTTCAGAGCAGCACCACGTCGTATTGTTCCTGGGAATACATGGTTTCCACCTGGAACCGAATCGTGCGGCCGATAAACCCTTCAAGCTCGGCGACATTGCCTGACTCCTCATCGAGCAGACGATCGACAACTTTCTGGTTCGCCAATACACGATAGCCTTCCGCCTGATAGGCGCGAGCCTCTCGGAGAATTTCCCGGAAGATTTCGTAGCAAACGGTTTCCGGGGTCTTCAACTTGCCGCGGCCCTGGCAACTGCTGCACGGCTCGCACAGGACTTGTTCGAGGCTTTCACGGGTGCGTTTACGGGTCATCTGCACCAGGCCCAACTCGGTGATACCGATGATGTTGGTCTTGGCGTGGTCACGCTCCAATTGTTTCTCGAGCGTGCGCAGCACTTGACGCTGGTGCTCTTCATCTTCCATGTCGATGAAGTCAATGATGATGATCCCGCCCAGATTACGCAGGCGCAATTGCCGAGCAATCGCGGTCGCGGCCTCGAGATTGGTCTTGAAGATGGTTTCTTCCAGATTGCGATGACCGACGAACGCCCCGGTGTTGACGTCGATGGTGCTCATGGCTTCCGCCGGGTCGACCACCAGATAACCACCAGACTTCAGCGGGACTTTGCGTTCCAGTGCTTTCTGGATTTCGTCTTCGACGCCGTACAGGTCAAAAATCGGCCGCTCGCCGGGATAATGTTCCAGACGATCGGCAATCTCCGGCATCAGTTCGGCGACGAACTGCATGGTTTTCTGGAAGGTTTCCCGGGAGTCGATGCGAATTTTTTCGATCTTCGGGCTCACCAGGTCACGCAAGGTACGCAGCGCGAGACCAAGATCTTCGTAAATCACACTCGGTGCGCTGATGGTTTTGATCTGCGCATTGATCTGATCCCAGAGTCGGCGTAGGTAGCGGATGTCCATGAGGATTTCATCGGCACCAGCGCCTTCCGCCGCGGTACGCAGGATGAAACCGCCCGCCTCCTTGATGCCTTCTTTGGCGACGCAATCGGAGACCACCTGCTTGAGACGCTCACGCTCGGCTTCATCTTCGATTTTCAGTGAAATGCCGACATGAGCCGTGCGCGGCATGTAGACCAGATAGCGCGAAGGAATCGACAGCTGGGTGGTCAATCGCGCGCCTTTGGAGCCGATCGGGTCCTTGGTGACTTGCACCACCAGGCTCTGGCCTTCATGAACCAGGGCGCTGATACTCTCGACCGCCGGGCCTTCGCGCAGGGAAATTTCCGAAGCATGAATGAATGCGGCACGATCCAGGCCAATGTCGACGAAAGCGGCCTGCATACCGGGTAATACCCGCACGACCTTGCCTTTATAGATATTGCCAACGATGCCGCGCTTTTGCGTACGTTCGACGTGGACCTCTTGCAGGACACCGTTTTCAACCACCGCCACGCGCGATTCCATCGGCGTGATGTTGATCAGGATCTCTTCACTCATGGCAGGGTCTCGTTCAGGCATGTTCACGGTAATGGCCACATCTGGTCAGTACGACGCTCAACGCGCGTTATAGGTTTGCCAACAGGGTATGCCGAAATGGCCCAGCAGTTCTGCGGTTTCGCACAGCGGCAAGCCAACCACCGCTGAGTAACTTCCATTGAGCCCGGCGACAAACACCGCACCCAGTCCTTGTATTCCATAACCACCGGCCTTGTCCCTCGGCTCGCCGCTGGCCCAGTAGGCCGCCGCTTCATCGCTGCCTATCAGACGAAAGCGCACCACGCTACGCACCACCCGTGACTCGCAACGCTCACCGTCGAGCAAAGCGATCGCCGTCAGGACTTCATGCTCACACCCGGACAACATCATTAGCATGGCGCAAGCGTCAGCTTCATCAACCGGCTTGCCAAGAATTTTCCCGTCCAGCACCACGGCGGTATCGGCCCCTAGTACGCAGAACGGAAGGTCGGACCGCACGACAGCGCGCCCGGCCGCAGCCTTGCCGCGCGCCAGGCGCTCGACATAGGCCGATGGGGATTCGTGGGGTAATGGCGTTTCGTCGATGTCCGCACTGACGGCGGAAAAGGGTACGCCGATCTGCGTAAGCAGTTCACGTCGACGCGGTGAGCCAGAGGCGAGGTACAGCGGCTTCATCAAGACATCTCCCTTGTCATGGTGTGGGCAAATGCCTGACCGAATCAGTTGATTTTGTAGCGTCGACGCAATCCGCGCAAACCGTAGCTGACCCAAGGCCAGAGCAAGGCGCTGACCAGTGCCGGCAACACCAGTGCCAGCGTGGGTTGACGATTGCCGGTCAGGGCACTGAGCCATAGCTGAACCAGCTGTGCGAGACCGAAGATCACCAGGATAACCAGGCTTTGTTGCCACATCGGGAACATCCGCAAGCGTTGTTGCAGCGCCAGCACCAGGTAGGTGATTAACGTCAGGATCAAGGCATTCTGCCCCAGTAGCGTGCCATAGAGCACATCCTCGGTCAGGCCCAGGCACCACGCGGTGACCATCCCGACTTTCTGCGGCAGGGTCAATGCCCAGAACGCCAGCAGCAAGGCCAGCCAAAGAGGACGGAGGATTTCCATGAATTGCGGCAACGGCGATACACTGAGCAGCAAGCCGATGGCGAAGGTCAGCCAGACGATCCAGCCGTTTCGGGAGGCTTTGACACCAGCCATTATTCTCGTCCCCCAGGGGTAGCCGGCGCGGAGACAGCCGGTTTGGCCGCAGGCTTCACCACGGCGGGTTGAGCCGTCGGCGGCTTGGATGGCGCCGGTGCCGTCGCGGACGGCTTCGGATGTTTAACCCCAGGTTTGGCCGGGGCTGTGGCCGCCGGCGCGGTGGCTGGCGCTGCCGGGGTCGCCGGGGCAGCCGGAGCCGGAACGATGGCCGGTTTGGGCACGGTCGCCGGAATGATCGGCCCACCGCCCTGCGCATCCAGGGATTCCTGCGCCTGGGCAGCGTCGTTGGCACGCTCTTCCGGGGTACGGGTGTCGCTGAACACCAGCAGCAGGTAACGGCTGCGGTTCAGCGCAGCCGTCGGCACGGCGCGAACAATGGCGAACGGCTGGCCGGAGTCGTGAATCACTTCCTTGACCGTTGCGACCGGGTAACCGGCCGGGAAGCGCTGGCCAAGGCCGGAGCTGACCAGCAGATCACCTTCCTTGATGTCAGCGGTATCAGCCACATGACGCAGCTCCAGGCGCTCCGGATTGCCCGTGCCGCTGGCGATCGCCCGCAGGCCGTTGCGGTTGACCTGCACCGGAATGCTGTGGGTGGAATCGGTCAGCAACAGGACGCGGGAGGTGTACGGCATCAACTCGACCACTTGCCCCATCAGGCCGCGGGCATCGAGCACCGGCTGGCCGAGGACGACGCCGTCACGCTCGCCCTTGTTGATGATGATCCGATGGGTAAAGGGATTGGGGTCCATGCCGATCAGCTCGGCCACCTCGACCTTCTCGTTCACCAGCGCCGAAGAGTTGAGCAACTCGCGCAGCCGAACGTTCTGCTCGGTCAGGGCGGCAAGCTTTTGCATGCGCCCCTGCAATAGCAGGTTCTCGGTCTTGAGTTTTTCGTTTTCGGCGACGAGTTCGGTCCGGCTGCCAAACTGGCTGGCCACGCCTTGCCATAGCCGCTGCGGCAGGTCGGTGATCCAGTAGGACTGCATCAACACCAGCGACATCTGGCTACGCACTGGCTTGAGCAGTGTGAAGCGGGCATCGACCACCATCAGCGCGATCGAAAGCACGACCAGCACCAACACGCGCACGCCCAGTGAGGGACCTTTGGAGAAAAGCGGTTTAATAAGCCGCTCCTCCCAGGCAAATGTTCTCTTTACTCATACGGCATCAAACCGGCCTGGATGCAGACGACAGAAGATAAACGCGAACAGGCAGCACTGCAAAGTGCCGCCTGCGCGCTCAACAGCATAGAGGCAATCCGGCGACTTATTCGCTGGAGAGCAGGTCCATGGTGTGTTTATCCATCATTTCCAGGGCACGGCCACCGCCGCGAGCAACGCAGGTCAGCGGGTCTTCGGCGACGATCACCGGCAGACCGGTTTCCTGGGCCAGCAACTTGTCGAGGTCACGCAGCAAGGCGCCACCACCGGTCAGGACCAGGCCACGCTCGGCGATGTCGGAAGCCAGTTCCGGAGGCGATTGCTCCAGCGCGCTCTTCACGGCCTGAACGATGGTGGCCAGGGACTCTTGCAGAGCTTCCAGCACTTCGTTGGAGTTCAGGGTGAACGCACGTGGAACGCCTTCAGCCAGGTTACGGCCACGTACGTCGACTTCACGCACTTCGCCGCCCGGGTAGGCCGTACCGATTTCCTGCTTGATGCGCTCGGCAGTCGATTCACCGATCAGGCTGCCGTAGTTGCGACGCACGTAAGTGATGATCGCTTCGTCGAAGCGGTCGCCGCCCACACGCACGGATTCGGCATACACCACACCGTTCAGGGAGATCAGGGCGATTTCAGTGGTACCACCACCGATATCCACGACCATCGAACCGCGAGCTTCTTCAACCGGCAGGCCGGCACCGATCGCAGCGGCCATTGGCTCTTCGATCAGGAACACTTCACGGGCACCGGCACCGAGGGCCGATTCACGGATGGCACGACGCTCAACCTGGGTGGATTTGCACGGAACGCAGATCAAAACACGAGGGCTGGGCTGCAGGAAGCTGTTTTCGTGAACCTTGTTGATGAAGTACTGCAGCATCTTTTCGCACACGCTGAAGTCGGCGATCACGCCGTCTTTCATCGGACGAATGGCAGCAATGTTGCCCGGCGTACGGCCCAACATGCGCTTCGCTTCGGTGCCGACAGCAACGACACTTTTCTGGTTACCGTGTGTCCGAATAGCCACAACGGAGGGCTCATTCAGGACGATACCGCGCTCGCGCACGTAAATAAGGGTGTTGGCAGTGCCCAGGTCAATGGAAAGATCGCTGGAAAACATGCCACGCAGTTTCTTGAACATGGGAAAGGGACCCTAGGCAACGCGTGGGTAAAAAAGTGCGGCAAACTCTAACAACGACAGGGATTTTGGGCAAGGCGCCAATATGTTAAATTGGCCGCTTTTCTGTGCACCAAGCCCCACAATCGCGGCCTTATGACCGTAGAAGTGCGGTAGTGTTCCGACAATCTAACACACGGACGCCGTCCGTTCTGTTTTCCACTGGAGAATCCCAATGGCGCTTGAACGCTCCGACGTGGAAAAAATCGCTCATCTGGCCTGTCTGGGCCTCAATGAAGCCGATCTTCCACACATCACTTCGGCCCTCAACAGTATTCTCGGGCTGGTCGACGAAATGCAGGCGGTCAATACCGACGGTATCGAACCGCTCGCCCACCCACTGGAAGCCAGCCAGCGCCTGCGTGCAGACGTCGTGACCGAGACCAACCATCGCGAGGCTTACCAGTCCATCGCACCAGCGGTCGAAAACGGCCTGTACCTGGTTCCGAAAGTCATCGACTAAAGGGAAAGAGCCTGCAATGCATCAATTGACTCTGGCCGAGATCGCCCGCGGACTCGCCGATAAAAAGTTTTCTTCCGAAGAGCTGACCAAAGTCCTGCTGGCGCGCATCGCCCAGCTCGATCCACAGCTCAACAGTTTCATCAGCCTCACCGAGGACCTGGCGCTCACGCAGGCGAAAGCCGCTGACGCCCGCCGGGCCAATGGTGAGAGCGGTGCCCTGCTCGGCGCGCCGATCGCTCACAAAGACCTGTTCTGCACCCAGGGCATCCGCACCAGCTGCGGCTCGAAGATGCTCGACAACTTTAAAGCACCGTACGACGCCACCGTCGTCGCCAAGCTGGCCGCCGCCGGGGCCGTGACCCTGGGCAAGACCAACATGGACGAATTCGCCATGGGTTCGGCCAACGAGTCGAGCTACTACGGCGCCGTGAAAAACCCGTGGAACCTCGAATACGTGCCTGGCGGCTCGTCCGGCGGTTCGGCCGCGGCCGTTGCCGCTCGTCTGTTGCCGGCAGCCACCGGCACCGACACCGGCGGTTCCATTCGTCAGCCCGCCGCATTGACCAACCTTACCGGTCTGAAACCGACGTACGGTCGCGTTTCGCGCTGGGGCATGATCGCCTACGCCTCGAGCCTCGATCAGGGTGGCCCGTTGGCGCGCACTGCTGAAGACTGCGCAATTTTGCTGCAAGGCATGGCCGGTTTCGACCCGAACGACTCCACCAGCATCGACGAGCCCGTGCCGGACTACAGCGCCAGCCTCAACGGCTCGCTGCAAGGCCTGCGCATTGGCGTGCCTAAAGAGTATTTCGGCGCCGGTCTCGACCCACGCATTGCCGACCTGATCCACAACAGCGTCAAGGAGCTGGAAAAGCTCGGTGCCGTGGTCAAGGAAATCAGCCTGCCGAACATGCAGCACGCGATCCCTGCGTACTATGTGATCGCCCCGGCGGAAGCTTCTTCCAACCTGTCGCGTTTCGACGGCGTGCGCTTCGGCTACCGCTGTGAAAACCCGGTCAACCTGATGGACCTGTACAAACGCTCCCGTGGCGAAGGCTTCGGTCCGGAAGTGCAGCGCCGGATCATGGTCGGCGCCTACGCACTGTCGGCCGGTTACTACGACGCCTATTACTTGAAGGCGCAGAAGATCCGTCGCTTGATCAAGAACGACTTCATGGCGGCCTTCAACGAGGTCGACATCATCCTCGGCCCAACCACGCCGAACCCGGCCTGGAAGCTTGGCGCCAAGAACAGCGACCCGGTCGCTGCGTACCTGGAAGACGTCTACACCATCACCGCCAACCTCGCTGGCCTGCCGGGCTTGTCCATGCCTGCCGGTTTTGTCGATGGCCTGCCGGTCGGCGTGCAATTGCTCGCTCCGTACTTCCAGGAAGGTCGCCTGTTGAACGTTGCCCACCAGTATCAGCTACACACTGACTGGCACACCCGCACCCCAACCGGCTTCTGAGGAGACACACATGCAATGGGAAGTCGTGATCGGGCTGGAGATTCATACCCAGCTCACCACCCGGTCGAAAATCTTTTCCGGTAGTTCCACCACGTTCGGCTCCGAGCCGAACACCCAGGCCAGCCTGATCGACCTGGGCATGCCCGGCGTACTGCCGGTGCTGAACCAGGAAGCGGTGCGCATGGCGGTGATGTTCGGTCTGGCGATTGACGCCGAGATCGGCCAGCACAACGTGTTCGCCCGCAAGAACTACTTCTACCCGGACCTGCCCAAGGGCTATCAGATCAGCCAGATGGAGCTGCCGATCGTCGGCAAGGGCCACCTGGACATCGCCCTGGAAGACGGCACGGTCAAACGTGTCGGCATCACCCGCGCGCACCTGGAAGAAGACGCCGGCAAGAGCCTGCACGAAGAGTTCAACGGTGCCACCGGCATCGACCTGAACCGTGCCGGCACGCCGCTGCTGGAAATCGTTTCCGAGCCGGACATGCGCAGCGCCAAGGAAGCCGTGGCCTACGTCAAGGCGATCCACGCACTGGTGCGTTACCTGGGCATCTGCGACGGCAACATGGCCGAGGGCTCGCTGCGTTGCGACTGCAACGTGTCGATCCGTCCGAAAGGCCAGGTCGAGTTCGGTACTCGCTGCGAGATCAAGAACGTCAACTCGTTCCGCTTCATCGAGAAGGCGATCAACAGCGAAATCCAGCGCCAGATCGAATTGATCGAAGACGGCGGCAAAGTGATCCAGCAAACCCGCCTGTACGATCCGAACAAGGACGAGACCCGTCCGATGCGCAGCAAAGAGGAAGCCAACGACTACCGTTACTTCCCCGATCCGGACCTGCTGCCGGTCGTGATTGAAAACGCGTTCCTCGACGACGTGCGCGCCACCCTGCCGGAATTGCCCCCGCAGAAACGCGAGCGTTTCCAGGAGCAGTTCGGTCTGTCGGTATACGACGCCAACGTGCTGGCCACCAGCCGCGAGCAGGCGGACTACTTCGAGCAAGTCGCAAGCATCAGCGGCGACGCCAAGCTGGCCGCCAACTGGGTGATGGTCGAATTGGGCAGCCTGCTCAACAAACAAGGCCTGGACATCGAAGCGTCACCGGTTTCCGCCGAACAACTGGGCGGCATGCTGCTGCGGATCAAGGACAACACCATCTCGGGCAAGATCGCCAAGGTGGTGTTTGAAGCCATGGCCAACGGCGAAGGCAGCGCGGACGAGATCATCGACAAGCGCGGTCTGAAGCAAGTGACCGACACTGGCGCCATCTCGGCAGTGCTCGACGAAATGCTCGCGGCCAACGCTGAACAGGTCGAGCAGTACCGTGCGGCAGACGAGGCCAAGCGCGGCAAGATGTTCGGCTTCTTCGTCGGCCAGGCCATGAAAGCCTCCAAAGGCAAGGCCAACCCGCAACAGGTGAACGAATTGCTGAAAAGCAAGCTCGAAGGCTGATAGAAATGGAGCCAGTTTTTAAACCTGGCTCAAAACCTGGTAGGAGCGAGCCTGCTCGCGATGGAATGTCAGTTGGCCCCGATGTAGCTGACCCTCCATCGCGAGCTGGCTCGCTCCTACAGTTGTTTCGGGAAACCTTTGAAATGAAACGTTTGCTCGGCGCCTGCGCCCTCCTTTCCCTCCTCGCCGGCTGCGCCAGCAACGATATCGTCGACCCACACGGCTACGATAAGACCGGCATGGCCTCGTACTACGGCGCCAAACACCAGGGTAAACGCACCGCCAGCGGCGAGCGTTTCGACAAGAACTCCCTGACCGCCGCCCATCGCCAACTGCCGTTCGGCACGCGGGTGAAGGTCACCAACCTGAATAACGACAAATCCTGCGTGGTCCGCATCAACGATCGCGGGCCGCATACCCGTGGGCGCCTGATTGACCTGTCCCACGAGGCCGCCGAACGCCTGGGCATGCTCAAGAGCGGCACCGCACGGGTTCGCGTGCAAGCCCTCGACGACTGACAAACGGAGCGCTGACCATCTTCGGATTAGCCGATTTACCCCTGATCAGCGTGATCGAATTGCTCAGCGGGCTGGTGCTATTGATTGCCGGCGCCGAACTGATGGTACGTGCCGCCGTGCGCCTGGCTGCGGGCCTGCATGTGCGACCGCTGATCATCGGCCTGACCATCGTCGCCCTTGGCAGCAGCGCACCGCAGATGGCCATCAGCCTGCAAGCCACCCTGGCGCATAACGCCGACATCGCCGTCGGCAGCGTGATCGGCAGCAGCATTTTCAATATCCTCGTAACCCTCGGCCTGTCGGCGCTGATCATCCCCCTGCGGGTCTCACGGCAACTGGTGCGCCTGGATATTCCGCTGATGATCGGCGCCAGCCTGCTGGTGTTCGTACTGGCCTGGAATGAAGAGCTGACCCGCGCCGATGGCATCATCCTGCTGACAGCCTTGCTGCTGTACCTGGGCCTGTTGCTGCGTCAGTCGAAGCACTCGGCGCGTCCGCATTCGACTCATGAGCACCCTGGCCAAGCGCCATGGTTGAAAAGCCTGCTGATGATCGGTGGCGGTCTGGTGATGCTGATCTACGCCGGTCATTTGCTCTTGGGCGCAGCCGTAGCGGTCGCCACAGATCTGGGACTGTCGGAGCGGATCATCGGCCTGACCATCGTCGCCATCAGCACGTCCCTGCCGGAGCTCGCCACCTCGCTGATCGCCGCGTTGCGGGGTGAACGGGAAATTGCCGTGGGCAACGTCATTGGCAGCAACCTGTTCAACCTGTTGGGCGTCCTGGGCTTTACGGCGTTGATTGCGCCGACACCGCTGTCGGTATCGCCCAATGCCCTGGATTTTGACTTGCCGGTGATGCTCGGCGTCGCCGCGCTGTGTCTGCCGGTGTTCTATTCCGGCTACCGGGTGACCCGCGCCGAAGGCCTGCTGTTTTTGGGTTTGTACCTGGCTTACGGGCTGCACGTAGTGTCGTTCACCACGGGCATGCCATTGGCGGGCAAGCTTGAACACCTGATGCTGTTTTTCGTCCTGCCGGCGCTGGTGGCGTTTTTGCTGTTCACGTCGCTGCGCGCCTGGCGTCGCCAACACCACAAGAGGGAATTGCCATGACCGAGAATAAAAAGACCGGCGTTGAAGTACGCCGCCAAGTGATGGGCGACGCCTTCGTCGACCGCGCGCTGGGCAATGCCACCGAGTTCACCCAGCCGCTGCAGGATTTCGTCAACGAACACGCCTGGGGTAGTGTCTGGAGCCGCGAAGGCTTGCCGCTTAAAACCCGCAGCCTGATTACCCTCGCCGCCCTGACTGCACTGAAGTGCCCGCAGGAATTGAAAGGCCATGTGCGCGGTGCGCTGAACAACGGCTGCACCGTGGAAGAAATTCGCGAAGCGCTGCTGCATTGCGCGGTGTATGCCGGCGTGCCGGCGGCGATCGATGCGTTCCGGGCGGCGCAGGAAGTGATTGATACCTACCAGAAGCCGGAATGAAACCGCGAACAATGCGGTGATTGATCGACCGTTATCGCGAGCAGGCCCGCTCCCACAGGGGGATGCATTCCAAATGTGGGAGCATGCTCGCGATGAGCCCCTGAAGAGCACTGCCTCTTCAGCGACTAGATCCACCCACCCCACTGCAACAAAAAGATCCCGATGTTGGTGGTGACCGCCGCCATCAGCGTGGTGATGACGATGATCGCCGCCGCCAGTTCATGATTGCCATTGGCCGCACGGGCCATGACAAAACTGGCCGCCGCCGTCGGGCTGCCGAAGTACAGGAACAGAATCCCCAGCTCCGCACCACGAAAGCCCCAGAGCCACGCGCCGAGCGTTGCCAGTATCGGCAGGCCGAGCATCTTCACCAGGCTTGAACTCAGCGCCATCGAACCGCTCTTGCGCATTGCCGCCAGCGACAGCGTGCCGCCAATGCAGATCAACGCCAACGGCAGGGTGGTCTGCGCCAGGTATTGACCGGAGGTTTCCAGCCATCCCGGCAAACCGATCTTGAAGTAGGCAAAAGGTGCCGCCGAGATCACGCTGATGATCAGCGGATTGCTGAACACGCTTTTGCAAATGCTCCACGGATCGGACTTGATCACCGGGCTATAGACAGCCAGCACGATGGTCGACAGCGTGTTGTAGAACAGGATCACCAGCGCCGCGAGAATCGCCCCCAGGGAAATGCCGTAATCGCCGTACATGCTCGCCGCCAGCGCCAGGCCAATGACCCCGTTGTTACCGCGAAAAGCACCCTGGGTGTAGATCCCGCGGTCTTCGCGCGGGCACTTGAATATCGCCCAGCCCCAGGCGATGGCAAAGCCCACCAGGGTGGCGAGGGAGAAGTAGATGAGCAGCGCCGGCTGCAGCGCGGCGTGCAGGTCGGCATGCAGGATGCCGAGAAACAGCAACGCCGGCATGCTGACGTTGAACACCAGCGCCGACGCAGTGTGGATGAAGTTATCGTTGATCCAATTGATGCGCTTGAGCAGCACCCCCAGAAACAGCATGGCGAACACCGGGGCGGTGATATTCAGGGTTTCGAGGAAAATGGCCAGCATGCCGGAGTGGACCTTGAGGTGGGCGTCGTTAGGGGGCTAATGATAAGCCAGCAAGTCCCTCGGCGTCTGGTAGAACGCTATCGCTGGCAAGCCAGTTCCCACAGGCTCCTCGGTGTTCATACGTCTTATGCAACGCAGAAGATTCCTGTGGGAGCTGGCTTGCCAGCGATGCAGGCAACGCGATCTCAGGTAATCGGCGCCGGATTGAACAAGGTGATGTCGTTATGCAGCTTGTGCTTTTCGGCCCACGTCTGCTTCTTGCCACTGGCCACGTCCAGGTAGTAGTGGAACAACTCCCAGCCCAGCTCTTCGATGGAGGCGCGTCCGGTGGCGATTCGCCCGGCGTCGATGTCGATCAGGTCTGGCCAACGCTGCGCCAGTTCAGTCCGGGTCGATACCTTCACCACGGGTGCCATGGCCAATCCATAGGGTGTGCCACGACCGGTGGTGAACACGTGCAGGTTCATCCCCGCCGCCAGCTGCAACGTCCCGCAGACAAAGTCGCTGGCTGGCGTTGCGCAGAAGATCAGGCCTTTGTCCTTGAAGCGCTCGCCTGGGCCGAGCACGCCGGTAATGGCGCTGCTGCCAGACTTGACGATCGAGCCCAGGGATTTCTCGACAATGTTCGACAACCCGCCCTTCTTGTTGCCCGGCGTGGTGTTGGCGCTGCGATCCGCTTCCCCCTTGGCCAGGTAACGGTCATACCAGTCCATTTCCCGAACCAGTTCCTGAGCGACTTCCCTGGTTTGAGCACGCGAGGTCAGCAAGTAGATCGCATCGCGCACTTCGGTGACTTCGGAGAACATCACCGTCGCCCCCGCACGCAGCAGCAAGTCCGAGGCGTAGCCCAGGGCCGGGTTAGCGGTGATCCCGGAGAACGCATCACTGCCGCCGCATTGCATGCCCAGGATCAGCTCGGACGCCGGCACGGTTTCCCGACGGCGCTGATCGAGCTTCTTCAAACGGGTTTCGGCCAGCGCCATGATCTGCTCGATCATCTCGGTAAAACCGTGGCTGGAGTCCTGCAGGCGATACAACCAGGGCTCGCTCAAATCCACCGAACTGTCGTTCTCGTGCATCACCTGCCCGGCCTGCAACTTCTCGCAGCCCAGGCTTATCACCAACGCCTCGCCACCCAGGTTCGGGTTGCGCGCCAGATTGCGCACGGTGCGAATCGGGATGTAGGCGTCGGTGGCGGTGATTGCCACGCCACAGCCGTAACTGTGAGTCAGCGCCACCACGTCATCGACGTTCGGGTACTTGGGCAGCAGTTCGTCCTTGATGCGCTTGACCGCATGGTCCAGCACGCCGGTGACACACTGCACCGTGGTCGTGATGCCGAGAATGTTACGCGTGCCAACCGTACCGTCGGCGTTGCGATAACCCTCGAAGGTAAACCCCTCCAGCGGCGCTTGCGCGGCCGGCACTTCGGTGGACAGCGGCAGGCTGTCCAGCGGCGGCGCGGTGGGCATGCGCAGTTGGTCTTCCTTGACCCAGCTGCCGCGCGGGATCGGCTGCAAGGCGTAGCCAATGGTCTGGCCGTAACGAATCACCTGGCCACCCTCGGGTATGTCTACCAGGGTGACTTTGTGGCTCTGTGGCACGAAATCCACGGTGACCAGGCCATCGGCAAACTCGGTGCCGGCCGGCACGCCCTGATCGTTGACCACGATCACTACGTTGTCCCGCTCGTGCAGGCGGATGTAGCGCGGCGAGTCGGAATGTTCAATCAACTGCATGACGCCGCTCCTCAGGAATGCGCTTGAGACAATTTGTTATTCATTTCAGGACCGCCCATCGGTGGTTCTTTGAGCACCACGCGTTTAATCGGACCGACGATGACCAGATAGCTGAACACCGCGACCAATGCGTTGCAACCGACAAACACCAATGCCCACTTGAACGATCCGGTCGAACTGATGATGTAACCGATCACGATCGGGGTGGTGATCGAGGCGAGGTTGCCAAACATGTTGAACAGGCCACCGCTCAAACCGGCGATCTGTTTCGGTGAAGTATCGGAGACCACCGCCCAGCCCAGCGCGCCCACACCCTTGCCGAAGAACGCCAGGGCCATGAAGCCTACGACCATCCATTCGATATCGACGTAGTTACACGCCACGATGCTGCTGGAAACCAGCAGGCCGGCGATGATCGGTGCCTTGCGGGCGAACGTCAGGGAGTGGCCCTTGCGCAGCAGGTAGTCGGAAATCACCCCGCCGAGCACGCCACCGATGAAGCCACAGATCGCCGGCAACGAAGCAATGAAACCGGCCTTGAGGATGGTCATGCCGCGCTCCTGCACCAGGTACACCGGGAACCAGGTCAGGAAGAAGTAAGTGATGCCGTTGATGCAGTATTGCCCGAGGTAAACACCGAGCATCATGCGGTTGGTCAGCAACTGGCGAATGTAGTCCCACTTTGGCCCGTCGACCTTTTTGCCCTTGCCTTTGTCCTGGTCCATGTCGACCATGCCGCCGTTCTCGGCAATGTGCTTGAACTCGGCGTCGTTGATCATCGGGTGCTGGCGCGGGCTGTGGATAACTTTCAGCCAGATCAGCGAGAACACGATGCCGATGCTGCCCATCACGACAAACACGTGCTGCCAGCCAAAGGTGTAGACGATCCAGCCCATGAGCGGCGCGAACAGCACCGTGGCGAAGTATTGCGCGGAGTTGAAGATCGCCGATGCCGTACCGCGTTCAGCGGTCGGGAACCAGGCCGCCACGATGCGAGCGTTGCCAGGGAAGGATGGCGCTTCGGCCAAGCCCACCAGGAAGCGCAGCATGAACAGCGCCACGATTGCCGTGGACATGCCGAACTCACCGACATAGCCCTGCAGGACGGTGAACACCGACCAGGTGAAGATGCTCAAGGCATAGATTTTTTTCGAGCCGAAACGGTCCAGCAACCAGCCACCGGGAATTTGCCCGGCCACGTAGGCCCAACCGAATGCAGAGAAGATATAGCCGAGGGTGACCGCGTCGATGCCGAGGTCTTTTTGCAGGCTGGAGCCGGCAATGGCGATGGTAGCGCGGTCGGCGTAGTTGATCGTGGTCACCAGGAACAGCATGAGCAAGATCAAATAGCGGACGTGAGTCGGCTTGGTCGATGGCATGTAGATGTACTCCCACTGATTATTTTTATGCGCGGGTGAAACGGGTACGGTCCCTGTAGGAACGTGCCTGCTCGCGATGGTGGTCAACGATGACGCGGGGTATCAGGTTGTGCGTCGCGTCCTGGAGACCATCGCGAGCAAGCTCGCTCCTACAGGGGTATTGCGTTATGAGCCGATGTAGCTGGTCTTCACGACCGTGTAGAACTCTTGCGCATAGCGCCCTTGCTCACGCGAGCCATAGGACGAACCTTTACGCCCACCGAACGGAACGTGGTAATCCACGCCAGCGGTCGGCAGGTTGACCATCACCATCCCGGCCTGGGAGTGGCGCTTGAAGTGGTTGGCGTACTTCAACGAAGTGGTGGCGATGCCCGCCGACAGACCGAATTCGGTGTCGTTGGCCATGGCCAGTGCCGCCTCATAATCAGCGACGCGAACCACGTTGGCCACCGGGCCGAAGATTTCTTCACGGCTGATGCGCATCGCGGCTTCGCTGTCGGCAAACAGGGTTGGCGCGAGGTAGTAGCCCTCGGTGTCGCAGGTCACTAAACCACCGCCACTGACCAGACGCGCACCTTCGGACTGGCCGATGTCGATGTACTTCATGTCCTGTTCAAGCTGGGCTTGCGAAACCACCGGACCAATGTCGGTTCCCGATTTCAAGGCGTGGCCGACCTTGATCGACTTCATGCGCTCGGCCATGGCTTCGACGAACTTGTCGTGGATACCGGCGGTGACGATGAAGCGGCTCGATGCAGTGCAACGCTGGCCGGTGGAGTAGAACGCGCTCTGCACCGACAGCTCGACCGCTTGCTTGAGGTCGGCGTCGTCGAGAATGATCTGCGGGTTCTTGCCGCCCATTTCCAGCTGGACCTTGGCCTGGCGCGATACGCAGCTGACAGCGATCTGACGACCGACACCCACGGAACCGGTGAAGCTGATGCCGTCGACTTTCGGGCTGTGGACCAGTGCATCGCCCACTACGCGGCCGCTGCCCATCACCAGGTTGAACACGCCGGCGGGGAAGCCTGCGCGGGAGATGATTTCCGCCAGAGCCCAGGCGCAACCGGGCACCAGGTCCGCAGGCTTGAGCACAACGCAGTTGCCGTAGGCCAGGGCCGGGGCGATTTTCCACGACGGAATGGCAATCGGGAAGTTCCACGGGGTGATCAGGCCGACCACACCCAATGCTTCGCAAGTGACTTCAACGTTGACGCCCGGACGCACCGACGGCAGGTAGTCGCCGGACAGGCGTAGGCATTCACCGGCGAAGAACTTGAAGATGTTGCCGGCGCGGGTCACTTCGCCAATGGCTTCGGGCAGGGTCTTGCCCTCTTCCCGAGCCAGCAGGGTGCCGAGCTCTTCGCGACGAGCGAGAATTTCCGTGCCGACTTTATCCAGGGAATCGTGACGCGCCTGAATGCCGGAAGTGGACCACGACGGGAACGCGGCACGGGCAGCATCGATGGCGGCATGGACCTGGGCCAGGTCAGCCTTGGCGTAGTCGCCGATGGCATCGCTCAGCTCGGACGGGTTGATGTTGGTCGAGTAATCGCTGGCCGCGACCCATTCGCCGTTGATGTAGTTGTCGAAACGCTTTGCATTTGCCACGGGACTGCCCTCGAAACAAAAAGATCTCACGCAAAAGGCCGCTGAATGCTCAGCGGCCCCGTTAAATCAGATGTGTTACTGCGCGCCCTGCTTGTCGATCAGCGCGGCGAGCATTTCGAACTCTTCGCCCGTCAGATCGGTCAGCGGCGCACGCACCGGACCTGCGTCGTACCCGGCAATTTTTGCCCCGGCCTTGACGATGCTCACGGCGTAACCGGCCTTGCGGTTACGGATGTCCAGGTACGGCAGGAAGAAGTCGTCGATGATCTTGCCAGCGGTGGCGTGATCGTCACGAGCGATCGCGTGATAGAAGTCCATCGCGGTTTTCGGGATGAAGTTGAATACCGCCGAGGAGTAGACCGGCACGCCCAAAGCCTTGTAGGCAGCGGCGTAGACTTCGGCGGTCGGCAAGCCGCCCAGGTAGCTGAAACGGTCACCGAGGCGGCGACGGATCGACACCATCAACTCGATATCACCCAGGCCGTCCTTGTAGCCGATCAGGTTCGGGCAGCGCTCGGCCAGACGTTCCAGCAGCGGCGCGTTCAGGCGGCAAACGTTGCGGTTGTAAACCACGACACCGATGTTGACCGATTTACACACGGCTTCAACGTGGGCGGCAACACCGTCCTGGCTGGCTTCGGTCAGGTAGTGCGGCAGCAGCAACAAGCCTTTGGCACCCAGGCGCTCGGCTTCTTGTGCGTATTCGATGGCTTGACGGGTCGAACCGCCAACACCGGCCAGGATCGGTACGCTGGAGGCGCAGGTGTCGACGGCCGTCTTGATGATTTCCGAATACTCGCTGGCCGCCAGAGAGAAGAACTCACCGGTGCCGCCTGCGGCGAACAGAGCCGAGGCGCCGTATGGGGCCAGCCATTCAAGACGTTTGATGTAGCCAGCGCGATGGAAGTCGCCCTGAGCATTGAAATCGGTGACCGGGAAAGACAACAGGCCGGAGGAGAGGATGGACTTCAGTTCTTGTGGATTCATTATTCGAACACCCTGGGTAACGACGTTTGTGTGTGAGGAAAACCGTTCAGCTTTCGCCGAGTTGTAGGTCATCGTACAACTTAAAAAATAACCGTCAACTGCATTTCATCGCTGCGGGTGAAAATTGTTCGACAAGAGTCAGGCGAGATAGGAGTTTCTGCGGTTATTGGGGGCAGGAAAAGCGGGGCGCAGGCCGCCTCGACAGAGATACGTTGTCAGAAGATTGATGGACCGAGCAAACAAGCTGGAGGGTGTGGGAAATGGCTGATGGCCCCATCGCGAGCAAGCTCCCACACAGGGATTTGGGTGCGCACGACGAGTGTTCACCGCAAGTCAAATGTGAGAGCGAGCCTGCTCGCGATAGCGGTCGATCAGGCAGACGATCAAGCGGAGTTGAAAACTACCCCCGCTGCGCCTCAGCCTCTTCATGGGCATGACGCAACCGTTCACGGCTGTTGGTCAGGTGCAGGCGCATGGCGGCACGGGCCGCATCGGAATCCTGGCGGGCAATCGCATCGTAGATTTCTTCGTGCTCGCGGCTCAGGCGATTCATGTAGTGCTGCTGGTCGTCATGGGCCAGTCGCGCGGAATTGAGGCGGGTGCGCGGAATGATGCTGGTGCCCAGGTGGGTCATGATATCCGTGAAGTAGCGGTTGCCGGTCGACAGGGCAATTTGCAGGTGGAACTGGAAGTCCGAGGCCACCGCATCGCCGGCATGGGAGACGCTTTCATTCAAGGCATCCAGTGCCGCGCGCATCAACGCCAACTGCTCGGGGGTACGGCGCTGTGCTGCCAGCCCGGCGGACTCCACCTCCAGACTGATGCGCAGCTCCAGAATGGCCAGCACATCACGCAAGGTCACTACTGTCGCCGGATCAATGCGAAAACCGCTCGGGCTCGGGGTATCGAGGACGAAGGTGCCGATACCGTGACGGGTTTCCACCTGCCCCGCCGCCTGCAGACGGGAAATCGCCTCGCGCACCACCGTGCGGCTGACGCCATGGGCATCCATGATCGCCGACTCGGTGGGTAACTTGTCACCACGCTTGAGGTGACCGTCGCGGATCTGCTCGGACAGCACCGTCACCAGCTCCTGCGCGAGACTGCGGCGCTTGCGAGGGAGGCGTGGTGCGTCGTTCGGGTTTTCCATGGTGAACATCTGTCTCGAAAAATTCGGTTGAAACCGCATCATAGCTCAACGCGGTTGTACGATCACCCATCCCCCTGCGTAGGAGCGAGCAGGCTCGCTCCTACAGGACGCGTGGTGTTTATGCGGTCACTGCCTGGTCCACCAGGTGGCCATTCTCGATACGAATGTGCCGTGGATGGAAACGCTTGAGACTGCTGCGATGGCCGACGCTGATGATGCTCAGTCCCGGCAACTCGTCGATCAGGGCCTGATACAGCGACGCTTCATCCTCTTCATCCATCGCCGAGGTCGCTTCGTCCATGTACAACCATTGCGGCGCATAAATCAGGGCGCGGGCAAAGGCCAGGCGCTGCTGCTCACCGGGCGACAGCAGGCGCTGCCAGTGATTGGCTTCATCAAGACGAGCGACCAGATGGGGCAGGCGACAAGTTTCCAGTACGTGCACGTAGCGCTCGTTCGGGTAGGTATCGCCGGCCTGTGGATAACTCAGCGCCTCACGCAACGTGCCAATCGGCAGGTAGGGTTTTTGCGGCAGGAATAGGTAACGCGCGGCCGGCAGGCGAATACTGCCGTGGCCCGCCGGCCACAAATGCCCCATCGCCCGCAGCAAGGTCGACTTGCCGCTGCCGGAGCGACCGCTGAGCATCACACGCTCGCCCTCCTCCACATTCATCTCGGCATTGGTCAGCAGGTGGCGACCGTCAGCAAGATCAAGGCCGAGGTTGTGCACCCGCAATGCGTCCCCTTGATTCTGCACGTCGATGGCCGGGACACGCTCTTCGTTGTCGGCCATGGCCTGACGGAAGCTCAACAAACGATCACAGGTGGCGCGCCATGAGGCGAGGTCCTGGTACGCACTGATAAACCAGCTGAAACTCTCCTGAACGTTGCCGAAAGCCGAGCTGATTTGCATCAGTTCACCGAGCTCGATCTTGCCGGAGAAGTAACGCGGCGCCGCAACCATGAACGGAAAGATGATCGCTATCTGGGTGTAACCGGAAGTGAAGAACGTCAGGCGCTTGGACACCTTCATGATGTCCCAGAAGTTATGCCAGACCATCCCGAAACGACCGCTCAGGCGGCGGTTTTCGTTGGGTTCGCCGTTGTATAACGCAATGCTTTCGGCATTTTCACGAACCCGGACCATGGAGAAACGCAGGTCGGCTTCGAAGCGTTGTTGTTGGTTGTTCAGGCCGATCAAACGACGACCGATCAAATGCGTCAGCCAACTGCCGACCGCGGCATACACCAGCACACACCAGAACATGTAGCCGGGAATGGTGAAACCGAGCACTTCAATGCTGCCCGATACGCCCCACAGAATGATCGAAAACGACACCAGGCTGACGATGTTACGAATCAGCCCAAGGCCCAGGCTCAGGGTGTTTGAGGTGAAGTTATTGAGGTCTTCCGATATCCGCTGGTCCGGGTTATCGGTGTAACCGCCCTGCTCCAGCCGATAGTAATTTTTGTCGCCGAGCCAGCGGGCGAAATACTTTTCGGTGAGCCAGGCCCGCCAGCGAATGGTCAGCATCTGGGTCAGGTAAAGGCGGTACACCGCACCGATGATCGCCACGGCGGCAATGGCGCAGAAATACAGAATCAGGGTCCAGAACGACGCCTCATCCTTCTTCTGCAGGGCGTTATAGAAATCCTTGTACCAGGTGTTGAACCACACCGAGATCCCGACGCTGATCAGCGAGAGTGCAATCACGGCGATCAGCAACGTCCAGGCCTTGCCCTTCTCCTCGCTACGCCAGTAAGGCGTGGTCATCGCCCACACTTTGCGAAAAAACTGCCCGCGCACCGCATCGTTGACCGCGGAATATTCAGCGTTCTGATTCATGGAAAAGGCTCGATAAAGAAAAGAACATGCTCGAACCGATCATAGATGATCGGTTCGATTTGTCGCGAGGAGCGGCCGGCATTCGTTCAGCACAGGTTCAGCGACGAACGGGGCGCTTCTGCAATTTGCGCTGCAACGTGCGACGGTGCATGCCAAGGGCGCGGGCCGTGGCGGAAATGTTGCCTTCGTGTTCGGTCAACACGCGCTGGATGTGCTCCCATTGCAGACGGTCGACCGACATCGGGTTCTCCGGCACCAGGCTGTCGAGGTCGGCGTGTTCGGACAGCAGCGCCGCCAATACGTCATCGGCATCCGCCGGTTTGCACAGGTAGTTGCAGGCGCCGCGCTTGATCGCCTCGACGGCGGTGGCGATGCTCGAGTAACCGGTGAGGATCACCACGCGCATTTCCGGGTCCATTTCCAGCAACTTGGGCAACAGCACCAGGCCCGAGTCACCGTCCATTTTCAGGTCCAGAGCGGCGTAATCCGGCAGATCGGCCTGGGCCATCGCGAGGCCTTCTTCGGCGGAACCGGCGGTGCTGACGCGAAAACCACGGCGAGCCATGGCGCGGGCCATGACGCGGGTAAATGTTGCATCGTCATCGACCAGCAGCAAATGCGGCAGCTCTTCGCCTTCGACTTGGATTTCGTCACTCATGTTGGTCTCCTCGGGCGACACGGGGCAGGCGCAGCTCGGTGAGCGTGCCGCCTTCCTCATGACTGTAGAGTTTCACTGAGCCGCCCGCGCGTGTCACGCTGGCCTTGCTCAAAAACAGGCCCAGGCCGAAGCCTTTGCCCTTGGTGGTAAAAAACGGCTTGCCGATCTGCTCGGCAATGGCCAGCGGCACCCCGGCGCCGTGGTCGCGGATGCTGATCGTCAGGTTTTCCGCATCCCAGTCCAGCGTCACTTGCAGGCCTTCGGGGCAGGCATCCGCTGCATTGTTGAGCAAATTCAGCAGGGCTTGGGTCAGGTCCGGGGGGGGCGCCATGCGCGGCACTTCGCCCTGACCCAGGCGCTGGAAGCGATAGCTGGCCTCGGGACGCATCAGATGCCAGCGATTGAGCGCCTCGTCGAGCCAGTCGGTCACGTCCTGCATTTCCACCGCCAGGCGGCGATTGGCTTCCGCCGCCCGAACAAGCTGCTGCAAGGTTTCCTTGCACAGCTTGACCTGATCCTGCAACACGCTGAGGTCGTCCTGCAACATCGGGTCGTGGTGGTCTTGACGCATCTCCTTGAGCAACACGCTCATGGTCGCCAGTGGGGTGCCCAGTTCATGGGCGGCACCGGCCGCCTGGGTGGCCACGGCCAGCAATTGCTGATCGCGCAGCCCTTCTTCCCGGCGAATGGCGCGCAGTTCTTCCTGGCGACGCAATTCTTCGGCCATGCGCGCGGCGAAGAAAGTGATCACCGCCGCGGCAAGGGCAAAACTCAGCCACATCCCGTACACCTGCAGGTTTTCCCGAGCGATCGGGAAGGTTTGCAATGGATAAAAGCGCGCCAGCAACAGGGTGTACATGGTCAACGCGATACCGGACAGGATCACCGAATAACGCCACGGCAAGGTCACCGCCGCGATGGTCAGTGGCACCAGGTAATAGGACACGAACGGGTTGGTCGAGCCACCCGAGAAGTACAGCAAGGCACTGTGGATAAACAGGTCGCAGGCCAGTTGCACGGCGTATTCGAGCTCTGTCACCGGCCATGAGGTACGCAGGCGAATCGCCGTGAACGTACACAGCAACATTGAGCAACCGAGGGTCGCCGCCAGCTGGAACCAGGGCAGCGGCAGCAATTGAAGCCAGTAGGCCAGGCCCACCGAGCCGGCTTGGGCGGCCAGCACCAAAGTGCGGATGAACGTCAGCCGCCAGAGATTCTGGCGAGTTGCGGAGGTGATTTGAACGGGGGCGAGCATGAGCTCTCCTGATGAGCGCTCCAGGCGGATCGCAGGGAGTATAACCAAGCACGGGGGCTGACAGGCAAAAGTGCGGCAAACGGCCACATGCAGGAGCGAGCCTGCTCGCGATGGTCGTCAACGATGACGCTGGAAACCTAGCCCCCCTCGGTGCTCTCAGGTTCATCGCGAGCAGGCTCGCTTACAGGGGGCATGTGTATCTGTATAGAAGTTGTAACTGTGCGAACCGGATCGTAGCGGCTAGAGTCTGATGGTTTCACGCAGGCCCGGAACACACCCCTGCGCATCACCCAAGGAGCTTTCATGCACACATTCCGCCGCAGCGCCGCCCTTCTCGCCCTGAGCATTGGCACGATCGCCAGCCTCCCGGCCCTGGCGGCCGACGAGCTTCATTACAACCAGATTTCCCTGCGCGCCGAAGTCAGTCAGGAAGTGGCTCGCGACCTGATGATCGTGACGCTCTACACCGAAGAACAAAACAGCGACCCGGCTAAACTAGCCGCCGACGTCAGCACCACCATGAACAAGGCGCTGGCCCAGGCCAAGCAGGTTAAAGACATTACCCTGCGCCAGGGCAGCCGCAACAGCTACCCGATCTATGACACCAAGGGTCAAAAAATCACTGGGTGGCGTGAACGCGCCGAACTGCGCCTGGAAAGCTCGGACTTCGCCGCACTGTCGAAACTCACCGGCGAACTGCTCACCGACTTGAAGATGGGCGGCATGGACTTCGCCATCGCCACGCCAACCCGCAAGGCCAGTGAAGACGCCCTGCTCAAGGAAGCCGTGACTGCGTTCAAGGCCCGCGCCCAATTAGCCACCGATGCGCTGGGAGGCAAAGACTACAAAATCGTCAACCTGAACCTCAACAGCAACGGCTACCCGCAACCTTATATGCGCGCACCGATGATGATGAAAGCGGCAGCCATGGATGCGGCGTCGGTGACGCCGGATGTCGAAGCCGGAACCAGCCAGGTCAGCATGACCGCCGATGGCTCGATTGAAGTGCTGATGCCTTGATTCGATAAACGGCACGCAAAACGGCGACCACTTCGGTGATCGCCGTTTTTTTTCGGACAGCTTTTATAAGTGAGCTATAAATGAATAGGCAAACAGCGCGAAATCGCTGGTTGCACCGAGGTACAACTCAAGATCATCCGCTAACGTTGGAGCAACAATAACCAGTCGCACTTGGGCCATACCCACCTCAGGTCCGGGGTATATATAAGTAACACCCGCCCCAACCGGGAGCATTCATAGATTTAAAATGCACCGAAAAAGGGCACGGCTTGTAAGGTAAAAATACTGCGCAAACGGTCAAATGCGTCAAAATTTATACCAATGCGACATTAAGGTACGTTCGTGCCACTGTTTAACGCCTGTAGTCGCTCTGGATCTTGCATTGGGTATGGCCCCTGCATAAGTATCCGCAGGCACGACTCACGAGGTCGTCCTCAAAATCAAAAAATGACAACAAATCATGAGGCCACCATGCTTAAACACGCGGTCATTCCGTTTCTATTAGGTGCCGGCTTACTAGCTGCCGCACCTTTCGCCCAAGCTGCGACTAACCTGGTGTTCTGCTCCGAAGGGAGCCCGGCCGGTTTCGATCCGGGTCAATACACCACCGGAACCGACTTCGACGCCTCTGCAGAAACCATGTTTAACCGTCTGACCCAGTTCGAGCGCGGCGGCACCGCCGTAGTTCCTGGGCTAGCGACCAAGTGGGATGTCTCCGAAGACGGCCTGACTTACACCTTCCACCTGCGTGAAGGTGTCAAGTTCCATACAACCCCGTACTTCAAGCCGACTCGTGAGTTCAACGCCGACGACGTGCTGTTCACCTTTAATCGCATGATTAACAAGGATGACCCGTTCCGCAAAGCGTACCCGACCGAATTCCCGTACTTCACCGACATGGGGATGGATACCAACATCACCAAGATCGATAAAGTCGACGACCACACCGTCAAGTTCACCCTCAAAGACGTCGATGCCGCGTTCATCCAGAACATGGCCATGAGCTTCGCCTCGATCCAGTCCGCCGAGTACGCTGCCCAGCTGCTCAAGGAAGGCAAGGCCGCCGACATCAACCAGAAGCCGGTCGGCACTGGTCCGTTCGTGTTCAAGAGCTACCAGAAAGACTCCAACATCCGCTACACCGGGAACAAGGACTACTGGAAGCCTGAAGACGTCAAGATCGACAACCTGATCTTCGCCATCACCACCGACCCGTCGGTACGCATTCAGAAGCTGAAGAAGAACGAGTGCCAGGTCACGCTGTTCCCGCGTCCGGCCGACCTGAAGGCGCTGCGCGAAGACAAGACCCTGAAGCTGCCTGACCAGGCGGGTTTCAACCTGGGTTACATCGCGTACAACGTCATGGACAAGATCAAGGGCAGTGATCAGCCAAACCCGCTGGCTCAACTGAAAGTGCGTCAAGCACTGGACATGGCGGTCAACAAGCAACAGATCATCGACTCCGTGTACCAGGGTGCCGGTCAATTGGCCGTCAACGCCATGCCGCCAACCCAGTGGTCCTACGACACCACCATCAAGGACGCACCGTACAATCCTGAGAAAGCCAAAGAGCTGCTCAAGGAAGCGGGCGTCAAAGAGGGCACCGAAATCGTGCTCTGGGCGATGCCGGTACAGCGTCCATACAACCCGAACGCCAAACTGATGGCAGAAATGCTGCAGTCCGACTGGTCCAAGATCGGCCTCAAGGTCAAGATCCAGAGCTACGAGTGGGGCGAGTACATCAAGCGCTCCAAAGGTGGCGAGAACCAGGCAATGCTGATTGGCTGGAGCGGTGACAATGGTGATCCGGACAACTGGCTGAACGTGCTGTTCGGTTGCGACTCGCTGGAAGGCAACAACTTCTCCAAGTGGTGCTACAAGCCGTTTGACGACATCGTCAAGCAAGCCAAGCGCACCTCGGATCAGGCCAAGCGCACCGAACTGTACAAACAGGCGCAACACATCCTCAAAGATCAGACTCCAATGACACCTATCGCTCACTCGACGGTGTTCCAACCCATGCGCGCCGAAGTGCAGGACTTCAAGATCAGCCCGTTTGGCTTGAACTCCTTCTACGGTGTCAGCGTCAGCAAATAAGGTTCGGCGATGGCGACGTTTTTGACGTCGCCATCGCTTTATCTTCCGAGAAAGCAGGAATCTGCCTACATCCAAATCGTCTGCTAACTACAGCAGTCCGTTAGGACGCGTCGTCTTTTCCTACGAGTCTTTCAGGCTCTACGCATTTACTGCCAGACCCACGGCCCATACCGTCGGGATCTGACCAGTTCATGCGTGGGCCATCGGTTTTCGGCTGCACGTCATGGCTTGAAATCAGTGA
Organism: Pseudomonas moorei; assembly: GCF_008801475.1. Lineage (GTDB taxonomy): Bacteria > Pseudomonadota > Gammaproteobacteria > Pseudomonadales > Pseudomonadaceae > Aquipseudomonas > Aquipseudomonas moorei. Next base: position 158,926 of record NZ_VZPP01000010.1, read on the forward strand.
CGCCTCCACGTCCCCGGACGGGACGAAGGCTCATTGTCAAAACACTGAACGAGAGGGAGCGTTATGCGCCATACCTTGGTTTTATCCGCCTTGCTGGGCACCGGCCTGTTGGCCGCCACTTCCATGAGCCAGGCTGCCAACAACAGCCTGGTGTTCTGCTCCGAAGGCAGCCCCGCTGGCTTCGATACCGCGCAGTACACGACCGCGACCGATAATGACGCCGCCGAGCCGCTGTACAACCGTCTGGCAGAGTTTGAAAAAGGCGCGACCAATGTCGTACCGGGCCTGGCCACCAGTTGGGATATATCCGAGGACGGCCTCAAATACACATTCCACCTTCGTCCTGGTGTGAAATTTCATACAACCAAGTACTTCACACCGACTCGCGACTTCAACGCTGATGACGTGTTGTTCACATTCAATCGAATGCTCGATCCGCAACACCCTTTCCGTAAGGCTTACCCGACCGAATTTCCGTATTTCAACGGCATGAGCCTGAACAAGAACATTGCCAAGGTCGAAAAGACCGGGCCGCTGACCGTAGTCATGACGCTCAACAGCGTCGACGCCGCGTTCATTCAGAACATCGCGATGAGTTTTGCCTCTATTCTCTCCGCCGAGTACGCCGACAAGCTGCTGGCCGAAGGCAAGCCGAGCGACATCAACCAGAAGCCGATCGGCACCGGGCCGTTCGTGTTCAAGAGCTACCAGAAAGACTCGAACATCCGCTACACCGGCAACAAGCACTACTGGGACCCAAGCCGGGTCAAGCTCGACAACCTGATTTTCGCCATCAACACCGATGCGTCGGTACGCGTGCAGAAGCTCAAGGCCAACGAGTGCCAGATCACCTTGCACCCGCGCCCTGCCGACGTCGCCGCGCTGAAAAACGATCCGAAGCTGCAACTGATCGAGAAGCCCGGCTTCAACCTCGGCTACATCGCCTACAACGTGCGCCACAAACCGTTCGACCAGCTTGAAGTGCGCCAGGCGCTGGACATGGCGGTCAACAAGCAAGGCATTCTCAACGCCGTTTACCAGGGCGCAGGGCAACTGGCCGTCAACGCCATGCCGCCGACCCAATGGTCCTACGACGACACCATCAAGGACGTCGCCTACAACCCGGAAAAAGCCAAGGAATTGCTCAAGGCTGCCGGTGTGAAAGAAGGCACCGAAATCACCCTCTGGGCCATGCCGGTCCAGCGTCCGTACAACCCCAACGCCAAGTTGATGGCCGAAATGCTCCAGGCTGACTGGGCGAAGATCGGCCTCAAGGTCAAGATCGTCAGCTATGAGTGGGGCGAGTACATCAAGCGCACCAAGAATGGCGAGCACGACATCAGCCTGATCGGCTGGACGGGTGACAACGGTGACCCGGACAACTGGCTGGGCACGCTGTACAGCTGCGATGCCATTGGCGGCAACAACTATTCCATGTGGTGCGATCCGGCTTACGACAAGCTGATCAAGCAGGCCAAGGTCGTGACCGATCAAGGCCAGCGCACCGTGCTTTACAAACAGGCGCAGCAGTTGCTCAAGCAGCAAGTACCGATCACGCCTATCGCCCACTCGACGGTCAACCAGCCGTTGAGCGCCAAAATCGAAGGGTTCAAGGTGAGCCCGTTCGGTCGCAACGTGTTCTCGGGTGTCAGCATCGATAAATAAAACCGTGTAGTTGAAAACGCCGGGGGCGCATGGCGCCCTCACGCCAGCGTGTTGCCGTAATTCGCCCATAAGGCGTACAGCAAACGTTTGCGATGCGTGCAATGAGTTCCAAAGCAATAGCCGATTCATCAAAAAAGAACGGCATAAAAAAAGAAAGTAAGGAGCTTTACCCATGAAACTGAGCAGCACCGCGATACTGGCCTTGGCCATCAGCAGCGTAACAGCCACGGCTTACGCAGAAACCCAGAGCCAGGCGTACACCCCGGTTACTGTGAATGAGAAAAGTGCTCAAAGCGAAGCCACTGGTTTTGTTGAAGGCCAGTCGATTAGCGGCACTACCCGTAACTGGTACGCCAACGAGCAACTGCAACGCGGTGGCAAGTTCCAGTACAAGAAGGACGGCGTTTCGACCCCGACCGACCGCCGGATCAACTGGGTTCAGGGCACCATCGTCAAGTACAACTCGGGCTTCACCGAAGGCACTGTCGGTTTCAGCACTGAAGTGGCGGCCTACAACGCCATCGCACTGGATCGTGACCGCAAGGACCTGGCCTCCAACAACGGCGGCGCACCGGGCACTCGCCCAGGCGCGGGTAACAACCGTACCCTGACCACCGAAGGTGGCGACGCTCAAGGCCAGTGGAGCAAAATGGGCCTGGCCAACGTCAAGGCCCGTGTCTCCAACACCACCCTGACCGCAGGCCGCATGAACTTCAGCAGCCCGATGGTCGACGTAATCGGCAACCGTGCGCTGCCTTCGAGTTTCGAAGGTGTGGCGATCCACAGCGAAGAGCTGAACAACCTGGCTTTCGACCTGGCCACGTTCGATCGCAACTCACCGCGTACCGAAGAAAGCCAGCGTAAATTCCGCACCGAATACGCCAACGGCATCGTTGAAACCGACCACGTCTACACCGGAGGTCTCACCTACACCCCGTTTGCCAGCCTGACCACCAGCCTCTGGGCCACCCAGGCCGAAGACATCTGGAACCAGTACTACTTCGGCGCCAACCATGTCCTGGGCGATAGCCAGGTCCTGAGCCTGACCACCGGCCTGAACTACTACAAGACCAAGGACGAAGGCAAGGCGCTGATCGGCAAGATCGACAACGACACCTACTCCCTGTCCTTGGGCCTCGCTCACCAGGCCCATAGCCTGACCTTCTCGTATCAGGAAGTGAACGGTAACGAGTACTTCGACTACCTGCACGAAACCAACGGCATCTACCTGGCCAACTCCCTGCTGTCGGACTTCAACGGCCCGAACGAAAAATCGTTCCAGATTGCCTACGGTCTGAACATGGCCGAATACGGCGTGCCAGGCCTGAAGTTCAACATCTACCAGGCTCGCGGCTGGGGCATCGACGGCACTCACTACACCGGCAACGGTGGTGTAGCGGGCAAAGGTTACGACGGCATTCAGTCGATGGACGGCGAAACCCATTACGAATACGGCATCGGTGCTTCCTACGCCGTACAAAGCGGTCCGCTCAAGGCCACCACCGTACGCGCGACCTACACCGCTCACCGTGCCAGCGAAAACCAGGCTGACGGCAGCATCAACGAGTTCCGTCTCGTGACCACCGTTCCGTTCAACATTCTGTAAACACGCCTACCCGACGGCTGGCTCGTGAGGGGCCGGCCATCGGGTTTTCCTGATCAACCGATTGCAGAGGGTTCTTGATGAAAATGCTTCCCCTACGTGCGGCCATCGCGGCCGCGTTGCTGAGTGTCGCGGTTGGCGTGTCGGCCAAACCCCTGGTCGTCTGCACCGAAGCCAGCCCCGAAGGCTTCGACATGGTCCAGTACACAACTGCAGTCACCGCCGACGCAGTGGCCGAAACCATCTTCAATCGCCTGGCTGACTTCAAGCCTGGCACCACCGAAGTGATTCCGGCACTGGCCGAATCCTGGGACATCAGTGAAGACGGCCTGAACTACACGTTCCACCTGCGCAAAGGCGTCAAGTTTCACACCACCGAATACTTCAAGCCGACCCGCGACATGAATGCCGACGACGTGGTCTGGAGCTTCCAGCGTCAGCTGGACCCGAACCACCCATGGCACAAACTGTCGAGCGTGGGCTTCCCGTACTTTGAAAGCATGGGCTTCAAGGAACTGCTCAAAAGCGTAGAGAAAATCGACGACAACACGGTCAAGTTCACCCTGACCCGCCGTGAAGCGCCGTTCCTGGCCGACATCGCCATGGCCTTCTCGTCGATCTACTCCTCCGAGTACGCCGACCAGTTGCTCAAGGCCAACAAGACCGGCGACCTGAACAACAAACCGGTGGGCACCGGCCCGTTCGTCTTCCAGCGCTACAACAAGGACGCCCAGGTTCGCTTCAAGGCCAACCCGGACTACTTCCGTGGCAAGCCGCCAGCCGAGGCGCTGATCCTGGCCATCGCCACCGACAACAACGTACGCCTGCAGAAACTCAAGGCCAACGAGTGTCAGGTCGCGCTGTATCCGAAGCCGGATGACATTCCGAGCATCAAGAAAGACCCGAACCTGAAAGTCGACGAACTGAACGCCATGACCGTTTCGTACGTCGCCATGAACACCACGCACAAATACCTGAGTGACGTGCGCGTACGTAAAGCCATCGACATCGCCTTCGACAAGGAAGCCTATGTCAACGCCCTGTTCGGCAAAGGCAATGCGACAGCGGCGGTCAACCCGTACCCGGACACCCTGCTGGGCTACAACCACAGCCTGAAGAACCCGGCCCACGATCTGGACAAGGCTCGCGCCCTGCTCAAGGAAGCCGGCGTACCGGAAGGCACGACGTTCACCCTGTTCACCCGCAACGGTGGCGGCCCGACCAACCCGAACCCGATGCTCGGCGCGCAGATGATGCAGGCTGACCTGGCCAAGGTCGGGATCAAGATCGACATCCGCGTGATGGAATGGGGGGAAATGCTCAAGCGCGCCAAAAACGGCGAACACGACATGGTTTCCGCCGGATGGGCGGGCGATAACGGCGACCCGGATAACTTCCTGACGCCTATGCTAAGTTGCGAAGCCGCGAAGAACGGCGAAAACTACGCCCGCTGGTGCAATGACAAGTTCCAGGCACTGATTGACCAGGCCCGAGAAAAAACCGACCCGGCCGAGCGTGCAGCCTTGTACGAGCAGGCTCAGGTTATTTTTAATCAGGACCAGCCGTGGATCAGCATGGCGCACACTAGAATGTTTACAGCAATGCGCAACAACGTAGAGGGTTATCACATTAGCCCGCTCACCACGAATAACTTCGCCACCACCCAGGTGAAGTAGATAAGAAACTCCCGGCATTCCTGAACCCAGGCATGCCGGGCACGCCTAACCGGCTGATGAGGTACACCACACGATGTTTAGTTTTATTGCCCGCCGACTGGGGTTACTGATCCCCACGTTCTTCGGCATCACCTTGCTGACTTTCGCGTTGATTCGCATGATCCCTGGCGACCCCGTGGAAGTCATGATGGGCGAACGCAGAGTCGACCCGGAAATGCACGCTCAGGCAATGGAACGCCTAGGTCTGAACAAACCCCTGTATGCCCAGTACCTGGATTACATCGGCAAACTGGCTCACGGCGATCTCGGGGAATCCCTGCGTACCCGTGAAAGCGTCTGGACCGAGTTCACCTCTCTCTTCCCCGCGACCCTGGAGCTGTCCATGGCCGCACTGTTGTTCGCCGGCATCCTGGGCCTTCTGGCCGGGGTGATCGCGGCACTCAAGCGAGGGTCCCTGTTCGATCATGGGGTCATGGGTGTCTCGCTCGCGGGATACTCGATGCCGATCTTCTGGTGGGGCCTGATCCTGATCATGTTCTTCTCGGTATCCCTGGGCTGGACCCCGGTATCCGGGCGGATCGACCTGCTGTACGACATCGAGCCGCGCACCGGTTTCATGCTCATCGATACCTTGCTGGCCGATGACGTCAGCGCCTTCTTCGACGCCCTGCATCACCTGATTCTGCCGGCCATCGTGCTCGGCACGATCCCGCTGGCGGTGATCGCTCGGATGACCCGTTCGTCGATGCTCGAAGTACTGCGTGAGGACTACATCCGTACCGCCCGCGCCAAAGGCCTGTCGCCATCGCGCGTGGTGTTCGTGCACGGTCTGCGTAACGCGCTGATTCCGGTGCTGACCGTGGTCGGCCTGCAAGTCGGCACCCTGTTGGCCGGTGCGGTCCTGACTGAAACCATCTTCTCCTGGCCGGGTATCGGTAAATGGCTGATCGAAGCCATTGGCGCCCGGGACTACCCGGTTGTGCAAAACGGCATCCTGTTAATCGCCTGCCTGGTGATTCTGGTCAACTTCGTAGTGGACATCCTCTACGGCTTTGCCAACCCACGCATCCGTCATCAGCGCTGAGGTCAATACCCATGAGCACTCCAACTTCCTCAGTAGCCGCCACCGCCTCCGCCGCGGATCAAAGCCTGCTGTACCCGTCGCCGTACAAAGAATTCTGGCAAGCGTTTTCCAAGAACAAAGGTGCCGTTGCCGGCCTGCTGTTCATGCTGCTGGTGATTTTCTGCGCCATCTTCGCCCCGTGGGTCGCGCCGCATAACCCGAGCGAGCAATATCGCGACTTCCTGCTGACCCCGCCGGCCTGGCTGGAAGGTGGGCAGATGCAGTTCCTGCTCGGTACCGATGAACTGGGTCGTGACCTGCTGTCGCGCCTGATCCAGGGTTCGCGCCTGTCCTTGCTGATCGGCCTGTCGTCGGTTGTCATGTCGCTGATCCCGGGGATCCTGCTGGGTCTGTTCGCCGGGTTCTTCCCGCGCGTGGTCGGCCCGACCATCATGCGTCTGATGGACATCATGCTGGCCCTGCCGTCCCTGCTGCTGGCCGTGGCGATCGTCGCCATCCTCGGCCCAGGCCTGATCAACACCGTGATCGCCATCGCCGTGGTGTCCCTGCCGTCCTACGTTCGTCTGACCCGTGCTGCGGTGATGGGCGAACTGAACCGCGACTACGTGACCGCCGCGCGCCTGGCCGGTGCCGGCCTGCCGCGCCTGATGTTCGTGACCGTGCTGCCCAACTGCATGGCGCCACTGATCGTTCAGGCGACCCTGAGCTTCTCCTCGGCGATTCTCGATGCCGCCGCACTGGGCTTCCTCGGCCTTGGCGTACAACCGCCAACCCCTGAGTGGGGCACCATGCTGGCCTCGGCCCGCGACTACATCGAACGCGCCTGGTGGGTCGTCAGCCTGCCTGGTTTGACCATTTTGCTCAGCGTGCTGGCAATCAACTTGATGGGTGACGGCCTGCGCGATGCGCTGGACCCGAAACTCAAGAACGCCGCCTGAGGAGATTCCAATGTCCCTGTTAGAAATCAAGAATCTCAACGTTCGCTTTGGCGACAAGAACGCCGTTCCCGTGGTCGATGGCCTCGACCTGAAAGTGGACAAGGGCGAAGTCCTGGCCATCGTTGGCGAATCGGGTTCCGGCAAGTCCGTGACCATGATGGCGCTGATGGGCCTGATCGAGCATCCGGGGATCGTCACCGCCGACGCCCTGAATTTCGATGGCAAAAACATGCTCAAGCTCAGCAACCGTCAGCGTCGGCAAATCGTCGGCAAAGACCTGGCCATGGTCTTCCAGGACCCGATGACCGCGCTGAACCCTAGCTACACCGTCGGTTTCCAGATCGAAGAAGTGCTGCGCCTGCACCTGAAAATGTCCGGCAAGGCTGCGCGCAAGCGTGCCATCGAACTGCTGGAAAAAGTTGAAATCCCGGGCGCTGCCAGTCGTATGGACGCCTACCCGCATCAACTGTCCGGCGGTATGAGCCAGCGTGTTGCCATCGCCATGGCCATTGCCGGCGAACCGAAACTGCTGATCGCCGACGAACCGACCACAGCCTTGGACGTAACGATTCAGGCGCAGATCATGGACCTGCTGCTGGCGTTGCAGAAAGAGCAGAACATGGGCCTGGTACTGATCACCCACGACCTCGCGGTCGTGGCCGAAACCGCTCAGCGCGTGTGCGTGATGTACGCCGGTCAAGCGGTCGAAGTCGGCCAGGTGCCCCAGTTGTTCGACATCCCGGCGCACCCGTACAGCGAAGCGCTGCTCAAGGCGATCCCGGAACACAGCCTGGGAGCCTCGCGCCTGTCGACCCTGCCGGGCATCGTGCCCGGCCGTTATGACCGTCCGCAGGGCTGCCTGCTGTCGCCGCGCTGCCCGTATGTGCAGGACAACTGCCGTGCGCAGCGTCCGACCCTTGACCCGAAAAGCAACAGCCTCGCCCGCTGCTTCTACCCGCTGAACCAGGAGGTGGCGTAATGGCCGTCGTTCTTACCGCCCGCGACCTGACCCGTCACTACGAAGTGTCCCGTGGCCTGTTCAAGGGTCTCGCCACCGTTCGCGCCCTCAACGGTGTGTCGTTCGAACTGGAGGCCGGCAAGACCCTCGCCGTCGTAGGCGAGTCCGGTTGCGGCAAATCCACCCTGGCCCGTGCCCTGACACTGATCGAAGAGCCGTCCTCGGGCTCCTTGAAAATCGCCGGCCAGGAAGTGGCCGGTGCCGACAAGGCCCAGCGCAAGCAACTGCGCAAAGACGTGCAGATGGTGTTCCAGAGCCCGTACGCCTCGCTGAACCCACGGCAGAAAATCGGTGATCAACTGGCCGAGCCGCTGCTGATCAACACCAACCTGTCGGCCACCGAACGTCGCGAGAAAGTCCAGGCGATGATGAAGCAGGTGGGTTTGCGTCCCGAACACTACCAGCGCTATCCGCATATGTTCTCCGGCGGTCAGCGCCAGCGGATCGCCCTCGCCCGCGCCATGATGCTGCAACCGAAAGTGCTGGTGGCCGACGAACCGACCTCGGCGCTGGACGTATCGATCCAGGCCCAGGTGCTGAACCTGTTCATGGACCTGCAGCAAGAGTTCAACACCGCCTACGTGTTCATCTCCCACAACCTGGCGGTGGTGCGCCACGTCGCCGATCACGTGATGGTGATGTACCTCGGTCGTCCAGTGGAAATGGGCCCGAAAGAGGACATCTACACCCGTCCTCTGCATCCCTACACCCAGGCGCTATTGTCGGCGACGCCAACCATTCACCCGGATCCGGACAAGCCGAAGATCAAGATCGTCGGCGAACTGCCCAACCCGCTGAACCCGCCGCCCGGCTGCGCATTCCACAAGCGTTGCCCATACGCCACCGAGCGTTGCAAAACTGAAGAGCCGGCCCTGCGCCTGCTGGACAGTCGTCAGGTGGCTTGCCACTACGCCGAGCAATTCCTCGACGGCGCGGCATAAAAAACTGTAGGCGCGAGCCTGCTCGCGATGACGCCCTTTCAGTCAATATTTTTATCGACTGATCCACCGCTATCGCGAGCAGGCTCGCTCCCACAGGGATTGTGTTAACCGAACCCCTTCCATTTCCGCTGGAAGGGGTTTTCTTTTGTCTGCAATTTACGACTGGCTATCGCCTTCCTCGTCGTCACTGGAATCCGGTTCGTCGGTGGTCGAGTCATCACCGTTATCCGCGCCGCCCTGGCCCTTATCACCCGCCTCCGATTCGGACTTGGCGAGCATCATTCCACTGTCTCCGCCCTGCCCGCTCATCGCCTGGGTAGCGTGGTTCTCACACTCGGCCCAGACCGCCGCACTGCCGAGGGACAGCATCACGAAAACCTTCAACAGCAATACAACGCGTAGCAACCTGTTCATAGCCGATTCCATCCTTTCGCAGGTGAAACTCAAGTGCCTGGCTGGCGCTGAGTAAAATCTAGTTCCGATCAGCCGGGTTCTCCAGACTAGAGGGTATCGACTCGGCGGAAATGCCATTGGCGTGGAGATTGGTTTGCGATAAAGGTTATGCCGAAAAAATCGTAAGAACACAGCACTCGGCAGACTATCGAAGGTTGTGATCTTCAATGCTCAAAAAAGGACCAGGGCCATGGATCTGTCTCAAACACTTCTGCAACTCGAACAACGTCTCCTTTCACCAGCAGCGCGACGCAATGGCGAAGAGCTCTCCCACCTGCTCGCCGCCGACTTCATCGAGTTCGGCGTCAGCGGCAACATCTGGAACAAGGCCGACGTGGTCGAGCAGTTGCCCCAAGAGCACTTCACGCAACGGACCATCAGCCAGTTTGCCGTTAAACCACTGTCAGAGCACACCGCCTTGGTGACTTACCACTGCCACGTCGAAACCCTTGGCCAGCAACGCTCCATCGGCAGTTTGCGCAGTTCGATCTGGCGAAAGCAGGATGAGCAATGGCAAATGGTTTTCCATCAGGGAACACTTTCGTCGCAGCGGTAACCCTCATTCTGTGTAGGAGCGAGCTTGCTCGCGATGGAGGTCAACGATGGTGCGCACCTCCTGACTAAACGCGGCGCGGCTGGAATCATCGCGAGCAGGCTCGCGCCTACAGGGAATGCAACAGGCAACAAAAAACCCCGCAGCTCTCGCAACGGGGTTTTGGGTGTTTCAACTCAGCGCTTAGTGATGCTCGCGCGTTGCACGGAATTTCACGTCCGGCCAGCGCTCTTCCATCAGCGCCAGGTTGACCCGCGTAGGCGCGAGGTAGGTCAGGTGACCGCCGCCGTCCAGGGCCAGGTTTTCCACAGCCTTGTTGGAGAATTCCTCGAACTTCTTCTTGTCACTGCATTCGACCCAACGCGCCGAGTAGACGGTGATCGGCTCGTAGGAACACTCGACCTTGTATTCCTCCTTCAGGCGGCTGGCGACCACATCAAACTGCAGCACACCGACGGCGCCGAGGATGATGTCGTTGCTGCGCTCCGGGAAGAACACCTGGGTCGCGCCTTCTTCGGCCAGTTGTTGCAGGCCCTGGCGCAGTTGCTTGGATTTCAGCGGGTCCTTCAGGCGTACGCGGCGGAACAGTTCCGGGGCGAAGTGCGGGATGCCGGTGAAGCCCAGGGTTTCGCCTTCGCTGAAGGTGTCGCCGATCTGGATGGTGCCGTGGTTGTGCAAACCGATGATGTCGCCGGCGTAGGCTTCTTCCAGTTGCTCACGTTCGGAGGAAAAGAAGGTCAGCGCGTCGCCGATCCGCACGTCTTTGCCGGTACGCACGTGGCGCATCTTCATGCCTTTTTCGTACTTGCCGGAGCAGATGCGCATGAAGGCGATGCGGTCGCGGTGTTTCGGGTCCATGTTCGCCTGGATCTTGAAGATGAAGCCGGAAAACTTCTCTTCCACCGGCTCCACGGTGCGCTCGTTGGCCACACGTGCCAGCGGACGCGGGGCCCAGTCGACCACGGCGTCGAGTACATGGTCGACACCGAAGTTGCCCAGCGCCGTACCGAAGAACACCGGGGTCAGTTGACCGTCGAGGAATTCCTGCTGGTTGAACTCGTGGCAGGCGCCCTGCACCAGCTCCAGCTGTTCGATGAAGCGCTCGTACTCGTCACCCAGGTGGGCGCGGGCTTCGTCGGAATCGAGTTTCTCGATGATCTTGGTTTCGGTGCGCTCGTGGCCGTGACCGGCGGTGTAGACGATGATGTAGTCGTCGGCGAGGTGATACACGCCTTTGAAATCGCGGTAGCAACCGATCGGCCAAGTGATAGGCGCGGCCTTGATCTTGAGGACCGCTTCGATTTCGTCGAGCAGTTCGATCGGGTCACGGATGTCACGGTCGAGTTTGTTGATGAAGCTGACGATCGGCGTGTCACGCAGGCGGCAGACGTCCATCAGGGCGATGGTGCGTGGCTCTACACCCTTACCGCCGTCGAGGACCATCAACGCCGAGTCGACCGCGGTCAGGGTACGGTAGGTATCTTCGGAGAAGTCTTCGTGACCCGGGGTGTCGAGCAGGTTGATCATGTGCTCGCGATACGGGAACTGCATGACCGACGTGGTAATCGAGATACCCCGCTGCTTTTCCATTTCCATCCAGTCGGAGGTGGCATGGCGGTCGGATTTGCGAGATTTCACCGTGCCGGCTACCGCAATCGCCTTGCCCATCAGCAAGAGCTTCTCGGTGATGGTGGTTTTACCGGCATCGGGGTGGGAAATAATGGCGAAAGTGCGGCGTTTCGCGACTTCGGCGGCCTGTTTGGTCATGGGAAATCGCCTGGCAGGTGATTCAAAAAAGGGCGGCGAGTATAGCGCAAACCGTCCATCACAGACCACCGCTCGGCCCGTCGACTGCGGTGATCAACAGATCCCTGCAGGGCACTAAAGGTGGCCAGAGGCTGCCGATTATGGAACCTTTTAAAAGGTGGAGGCGTCCACTCCCCTGTTACGGCTTTCGTCAGGGGCTGAAAAATCAGCAAGTTAGCCTGACGAGGCTGCGCTTATGGCTCGATAAGCCGTACGCGTTCCGCCTGTAGGAGCGAGCCTGCTCGCGATGGACGTCAACGATAACGCGGGGTACCTGAATGTACGCGTTGTCTGGACGTTTTTCGCGAGCGAGCTCGCTCCTGCAGTGGAATGCGCCCGGCATGAGCTGCTTCTCGCGAACGTTGATTTCCCGGCAGCCAGGAATGGCATGCCACACGGGACTGCGTTCGCCGACTGAAAAAAGGAGTCCGCCTGTGGCTATTCGCTATGGCAAAGGGCTGATAGGAGGCGCGCTGGTCATCGCCCTTCTGGCCCTGCTGATCCACTGGATCGGCATCAACACGATCGAACACTACCGCGACGATTTGTTGTTTTACCTGCAAGCTCATCTGATTCTCGTCCTCGCTTCCATGCTGGCCGCCCTCGTCGTGGGCATCCCCGCCGGCATCTTCCTCAGCCGCCCGACCATGGTCGGCCGCGCCGAACGCTTCATGCAGGTCTTCAACATCGGCAACACCGTCCCGCCCCTCGCCGTGCTGGCCATCGCCCTGGGCATCCTCGGCATAGGCAGCGGTCCCGCGATCTTCGCCCTGTTCCTGGCCTCGCTGCTGCCGATCGTGCGCAACACCTATGAAGGCCTGAAAAACGTCCAGGGTTCGCTCAAGGAGGCGGCCGTCGGCATCGGCATGACCCCGCGCCAGGTGCTGTGGAAAGTCGAATTGCCCAACGCCGTGCCGATCATCATCGGTGGCGTGCGCGTGGCACTGGCCATCAATGTCGGCACGGCGCCGCTGGCGTTCCTGATCGGCGCCAACAGTCTCGGCAGCCTGATTTTCCCCGGCATCGCCCTGAACAATCAGCCGCAACTGCTACTGGGCGCGGCCTGCACGGCCCTGCTGGCCCTGCTGCTCGACGGTCTGGTGACGCTGGCCAGCCGAACCTGGCTCGAACGCGGCTTGCGCCCGTCTTAAGTCTCGGCAAAGGAACTCTCATGAAGACATCTAGCTTTTTATTAGGCTGCGTACTGCTGTGCGCAGGATTTGCCCAAGCGGCGGACAAACCGCTGATCCGCATCGGCGCCCGCGTGTTCACCGAACAGACCCTGCTGGCGGAAATCACCTCCCAATACCTGCGCACCAAGGGTTATGACGTGCAAGTCACCGGCGGCCTGGGCAGTAATCTGGCCCGCAGCGCCCACGAAAGCGGTCAACTGGACATGCTCTGGGAATACACCGGCGTGTCGCTGGTGGCCTACAACCATGTGACTGAAAAACTCGACAGCGAACAGTCCTACGCCCGGGTGAAAGAACTCGACGGAAAAAAAGGCCTGGTCTGGCTGACACCGTCGAAATTCAGCAACACCTACGCCTTGGCGCTGCCGAAGAACGTCGCCGATGAGTACCCGCAGATCAACACCATCAGTGATCTCAACAAGGTGCTGCGGGACGAGGCCAAGACCAACCACCTGGTGGCTTTGGACACCGAGTTCGCCAACCGTTCCGACGGCCTCGATGGCATGGTCAAGCTGTACGGCATGAACCTGACCCGTACAAACATCCGCCAGATGGACGCGGGCCTGGTTTACACCGCGCTGCGCAACGGTCAGGTATTTGCCGGTCTGGTCTACACCACCGACGGTCGCTTGAACGCCTTCAAACTCAAGTTGCTCGAAGACGACAAGCACTACTTCCCCGATTACACCGCCGCCCCGGTGGTGCGTCAGGCGTATCTCGATGCGCACCCGCAACTGGCTGAGCAGCTCAAGCCACTGGCCGAACTGTTCGACGACAACACCATGCGCCAGCTCAACGCGCGCGTTGATGTCGACCACGAAAGCCCTTCCGCCGTGGCCGCCGATTTCCTGCGCCAGCATCCATTGAACTGAACGAGGAAAAGCCATGGAATTCTTGAACGCCTTTTCCCATCTCGATTGGCCGCAGGTTTTGCACCTGACCTGGCAGCACATCACCCTGGTCGGCATCGCCGTGACCCTGGCGATACTGGTGGGTGTACCACTGGGCATCCTGATGACCCGCTTCCCGACGCTGGCCGGTCCCTTGCAAGCCAGCGCCACGGTCCTGCTGACCGTGCCGTCGATTGCCCTGTTCGGCCTGCTGCTGCCCTTCTATTCCAGATTCGGCCAGGGCCTGGGCCCGATGCCGGCGATCACCGCCGTGTTTCTCTACTCGCTGCTGCCGATCATGCGTAACACCTACCTGGCCCTGACCGGCGTCGAACCGGGCATTCGTGAAGCCGCGCGCGGTATCGGCATGACCTTCGGCCAGCGCCTGCGCATGGTCGAACTGCCCATCGCCGTGCCGGTGATCCTCGCCGGCGTACGCACCGCCGTGGTCATGAACATCGGTGTCATGACCATCGCCGCGACCATCGGCGCCGGCGGCCTCGGCGTGCTCATCCTCGCTTCCATCAGCCGCAGCGACATGTCGATGCTGATCGTCGGCGCCGTGCTGGTCAGCCTGCTGGCCATCTTCGCCGACCTGCTTCTGCAATGGCTGCAACGTTCGCTGACCCCAAAAGGATTACTCAAATGATCGAACTTCAAAACCTCAGCAAGACCTTCCAAAGCAACGGCAAAGATGTGAAAGCCGTGGATTCGGTGAGCCTGACCGTCAATGAAGGCGAAATCTGCGTGTTCCTCGGGCCGTCGGGTTGCGGTAAAAGCACCACGTTGAAAATGATCAACCGCCTGATCAAACCGACCTCGGGCAAGATCCTGATCAACGGCGAAGACACGACGGCTCTCGACGAAGTGACCTTGCGCCGCAATATCGGCTATGTGATCCAGCAGATCGGTCTATTCCCGAACATGACCATCGAGGAAAACATCACCGTGGTCCCGCGTCTGCTGGGTTGGGACAAACAGAAATGTCACGACCGCGCTCGTGAACTGATGAGCATGATCAAGCTTGAGCCCAAGCAGTATCTGCATCGTTACCCTCGGGAATTGTCCGGTGGCCAGCAGCAACGCATCGGGGTAATTCGTGCCCTGGCGGCCGATGCTCCGCTGCTGCTGATGGATGAACCGTTCGGCGCGGTCGACCCGATCAACCGTGAAATGATCCAGAACGAGTTTTTCGAGATGCAGCGGGCGCTGAACAAGACCGTGATCATGGTCAGCCACGACATCGACGAAGCCATCAAGCTGGGCGACAAGATCGCGATTTTCCGGGCCGGCAAGCTGTTGCAGATCGACCACCCGGACACCCTGCTCGCCCATCCGGTGGATGACTTTGTCAGCAACTTCGTCGGCCAGGACAGCACCCTCAAGCGCCTGTTGTTGGTGAAAGCGGAAGATGCGGCGGACAACGCGCCGTCGGTCAGCCCGCACACCCCGGTGGCCGACGCGCTGGAACTGATGGATGAGCATGACCGGCGTTACGTGGTGGTCACCGACGGCGAGAACAAGGCGCTGGGCTATGTTCGTCGTCGCGACCTGCACCGCCAGACCGGCACCTGCGGGCAATACTTGCGCGAGTTCAACGCCACTGCGGCGTACGACGAACATCTTCGCATCCTGTTGTCGCGGATGTACGAGTTCAACCGTTCGTGGTTGCCGGTGATGGATGCCGAGCGGGTGTTCTTGGGTGAGGTGACACAGGAGTCGATTGCGGCGTACCTGAGTTCGGGGCGTTCGCGCGGGATGAAGACCAATATCGTCTCGCCGGCTGAGGCAGTGGTTGCCTGATAATCGAGTAAAAAACACAAATCTCTGTGGGAGCTAGCCTGCCAGCGATTGGGGAATACCAGTCAACACTGTTTTGATGATGAAATTGTCATCGCCAGCAGGCTGGCTCCCACAGGTTCTGTGGGATTTTTGAGTGATGCACAGGCCGGAAAAAAATATCAACAGTAGAGCCTGCAAAAGCCATCCACAAACACACACTTAAATAATCAAATTCCCTCTCAGCCCAGATTCTCGCAGCCAACGTCGCCGAAGTTGACGACATTGCACTTTCTAGCGACTTGGCGCACAAAAGCGTCGAACGTGCAGGTATTTTTAACACTTCATAAATCATCCGGAACATCCGACTGTCATCTGTGTCAGTTAAAAAGGACTGTGCCGTTGCCGTGCGACAGACGAGTGCAAAAACGCGACATTTTTTGTTGATCTCAAGCCCCTCACGCCCTAAAGTTCGCGCCGAACGTCCATGCTGGAAACGATCCATCCGGCTCAAGTACTGACGACGAGACAGCAAGGCCAAGGGAAGCAACGCTACCCATGGCCTTTTTGCTTTCGGCGACATGCCTTGGGAAGTAGGCGAACCAAAGTGGGGATACGGAGGACGTTCATTTGCACCCATTGATAATTTTAGTTTGCCAGTAGGAGTTCCCAGCATGTCGATCCAGGTCGAAGACTATTTCGCGCGCGAAACCTTTCAAAAAATGAAAGCGTTCGCCGACAAGCAAGAAACCCCGTTCGTAGTGATCGACACCGCAATGATCAGCCAGGCCTATGACGACCTGCGCGCCGGTTTCGAATTCGCCAAGGTCTACTACGCGGTCAAGGCCAACCCGGCCGTGGAAATCATCGACCTGCTCAAGGAAAAAGGCTCGAGCTTCGACATCGCCTCGATCTATGAGCTGGACAAAGTGCTGAGCCGTGGCGTCAGCGCCGACCAGATCAGCTACGGCAATACCATCAAGAAATCCAAGGACATCCGCTACTTCTACGAGAAGGGCGTGCGTCTTTACGCAACCGATTCCGAAGCGGACCTGCGCAACATCGCCAAGGCCGCACCGGGTTCGAAAGTCTATGTGCGCATCCTGACCGAAGGCTCGACCACTGCCGACTGGCCACTGTCCCGTAAATTCGGCTGCCAGACCGACATGGCCATGGACCTGCTGATCCTCGCTCGCGACCTGGGCCTGGTGCCTTACGGCATCTCCTTCCACGTCGGCTCGCAACAGCGCGATATCAGCGTCTGGGACGCGGCAATCGCCAAGGTCAAAGTGATCTTCGAGCGCCTGAAAGAAGAAGACGGCATTCAACTGAAGCTGATCAACATGGGCGGTGGCTTCCCGGCCAACTACATCACCCGCACCAACAGCCTGGAAACCTACGCGGAAGAAATCATCCGCTTCCTCAAGGAAGACTTCGGTGACGACCTGCCGGAAATCATCCTGGAACCAGGCCGTTCTTTGATCGCCAACGCCGGCATCCTGGTCAGCGAAGTGGTATTGGTCGCACGTAAATCCCGTACCGCTGTAGAGCGTTGGGTGTACACGGATGTGGGCAAGTTCTCCGGCCTGATCGAAACCATGGACGAAGCCATCAAGTTCCCGATCTGGACCGAAAAGAAAGGCGAGATGGAAGAAGTCGTCATCGCTGGTCCAACCTGCGACAGCGCCGACATCATGTACGAAAACTACAAGTATGGCCTGCCGCTGAACCTGGCCATCGGCGATCGCCTGTACTGGCTGTCGACCGGTGCCTACACCACCAGCTACAGCGCCGTTGAGTTCAATGGCTTCCCGCCGCTGAAATCGTTCTACGTGTAAGTACGTCACGCACAAACAAAAAAGCCCATGACGCGTCATGGGCTTTTTTGTGCCTGGAATTCAACTTAGAGCCACAATCCGCGACTCCCCCTTGTGGCGAGGGAGCTTGCTCCCGCTGGACTGCGCAGCAGTCCCATTTTTTGGGGGCCGCTGCGCGACCCAGCGGGAGCAAGCTCCCTCGCCACAGTTGCCGTGCTGATCCATTTATTCCGGGCTCAACTCTTGAATTCGCTGCTGATATTCAGCCACCAGCACGCGAACCCTTGGGTCGGCCGATGCCGACAATGCTTCACTCGCCACCCGCAGGAAATTCAGATTCCCTCCGGCCAGTGCCTTGCGCAGCCAGACCAATGCGTCGTCGATATTTCCCTCTTCGGTCAACACCGCCGCAAAGCTGAATTGTCCGCGAAAGTCCCCGCCTTCGGCCGAACGTCGATACCAGTCGCGAGCGGCTACCAGGTCCCTCGGGCAAACCCGCCCCTCTTCCAGATAACGCCCCAGCAGGTTCATCGATTTCGCATGGCCGAGTGCTGCGGCGCGGCGGTACAGCTCCAGTGCCTGCACTTGATCCTCGACGACCCCGCGTCCGGTCGCCAGGAGGTTGGCGTAGTTGTACATCGCCCAATCCAGCCCGGCTTCGGCTGCAATTCGGTAATGCCGCGCGGCAACGGCAGCATCGGCAGCGCAACCCCAACCGTGTTCATGGCAGCGACCGAGCATGTTGCGCGCCATCAAATGCCCACGTCGTGCAGCGATCTCAAACCAGCGCACCGCCAACGGCTGATCCCGGGCGATGCCCTGCCCGTCCAGCAGTATCTGCCCGAGCAACGCCTGCGCATCGAGGATGCCTTCGCCGGCAGCCATCAGAATCGCCTGGGCCGCACGCGCAGGGCTTTCGTCGAGCATGGCTTTTAGCCGATCACCGTCGAGGACTTCTTCGCGGCGCAATCGAAAATCCGCCACTTACACCTCGACCCAGCAGCGCAACAGGTTGTGATAGGTGCCGGTCAGGCGGATCAGCGACGGATGGTCCGGCACGTCCTGGGTCAATTGACGAATCGCGCCGTCCATTTCAAACAGCAAGGCGCGCTGGCTGTCTTCGCGCACCAGGCTTTGGGTCCAGAAAAAAGAGGCGTAGCGGGCCCCGCGAGTGACCGCGTTGACCTTGTGCAGACTGGTGCCCGGGTACAGCACCATGTCACCGGCCGGCAGCTTCACGCGCTGGGTGCCGTAGGTGTCCTGAATTTCCAGTTCGCCGCCGTCGTAATCCGCAGGCTCGCTGAAAAACAGCGTTGCCGACAGATCAGTGCGCACCCGTTCAATGCTGCCCTTGGGCTGACGCACTGCGTTGTCGATATGGAAGTCAAAACTGCCACCGGCCGTGTAACAGTTCAGCAACGGAGGAAAGACCTTGTGCGGCAATGCAGCGGACATGAACTGCGGATTTTTCCACAGACGCTCCAGCATCGCCGCGCCGATCTCCTTGGCCAGCGGATGGCCTTCGGGCAATTGCAGATTGTGCTTGGCCCTGGCCGACTGATAACCGGCAGTGATCTTGCCGTCCGCCCAATCGGCCTGCTCCAGAGCCTCGCGAATGCGCCGCACTTCTTCTTTTTCGAACAAGCCGGGGATGTGCAGCAACATAGGCATGGCACCAGAAAGAGAAAGGGCGCTAATGGTATTGATTCTTATTGCCAATGTAAAACCCGCCAGACGAACAAGTCGGTAAAAACCGTAAGGGTAAATTGTAAAGAATGTAAATTCGATGCGAATAGCAATATTTCGCAATTGATACGAATACGTATTTACCCTATATTCCGCCGCCTCAAATCCTTGGGGAGGGGAATAAAAATGTCACGCCAGCAACCACAATTACCTGTCAGCTCACCGCGTTTACTCGCTTCTGCAATTGGCGTGGCGATCACCGCCGGCTCCGCGGGCCACATGGTTTTCGCGGCTGAAAAGACCGATGAAAAAGCGCCGGGCAACACCATTTCCCTGGGCGCGACTGCCATCACTGGCGAAGCACAGGACCAGACTTCCTACAATGTCGAAAAAGCCTCCTCGCCCAAGTACACCGCGCCGCTGGTAGACACACCGCGTTCGATCACCGTGATCCCGCAGCAAGTGCTCAAGGACACCGGCGCCCTGAACATGCAGGACGCCCTGCGCACCGTTCCAGGCATCACCTTCGGTGCCGGTGAAGGCGGCAACCCACAGGGCGACCGTCCATTCATTCGTGGCTTCGATGCCCAGGGCGATACTTACCTGGACGGCGTGCGCGACACCGGTTCGCAGAGCCGCGAGATTTTTGCCGTTGAATCGATCGAAGTCAGCAAAGGACCGAACTCGGCCATCGGTGGCCGTGGCGCGGCGGGCGGCAGCATCAACCTGGTGAGCAAAAAAGCGCACCTGGGCGACTCGTTCGACGGCGGCTTTACCTGGGGTTCCGACCAAACCCAGCGCTACACCATGGACGGCAACTACCAGTTCTCCGAGACCGCCGCCGGCCGTCTGAACCTGATGAGCCATGAAAGCAACGTCGCCGGCCGCGACAGCGTCGATTACGATCGCTGGGGCGTTGCACCCTCGCTGGCCTTTGGCCTGGGCACCGATACCCGGGTCAACCTCGATTACTACCATCTGGAAAGCAACGACACCCCGGATTCGGGTATCCCCTACTCCATCCCGGCTGCCGGCTCGGCTGCCCGTACCAAGGCCAACCCGGACAAGCCGAACGACGGCGGCGACAGCAGCAATTTCTATGGCCTGGATAACCGCGATTTCCGCAAGGGCCGCACCGACACCGCGACCTTCGCCATCGAGCACGATCTGAACGACTCGCTGACGGTCAAGAACACCCTGCGCCACGGCACCAGCATGCAGGACTACATCCTGACCCAGCCGGACGACAGCAAGGGCAACGTCAACAACGGCAGCGTCTGGCGTCGTGCCAACACCCGCGTGAGCAACACCGAAACGACCACGAACCAGACCGACCTGTTTGGCGATTTCCATCTCGCAGGCTTCAAGAACAGTTTCGCCACCGGTATCGAGTTCACCCACGAGGAAAATCAAAAATCCTCGTACAACGTCAACACCGACACCACCCCGGGCACAGCGGCGGTGACCACCAACTGCAACCCGGGTCTGATCGGCGCGGCGAGCGGCTACAACTGCACCTCGTTGTCCAATCCGACCCCAAGCGATCCGTGGAACGGAGCGATCTCGCGCAACTACGCCGGCACCGACACCAAGGCCGACACCTATGCCTTGTACGTGTTCGACACACTTGAGCTGTCCGAACAATGGCTGGTGAACATGGGCCTGCGTTACGACCATTTCGACACTCGCTACAAGACCTACACCGCCGCCGGCGCCACCACGTCCAAGGGTGACGACGTCAGTGAGTTCGTGACCGGTCAATTCGGTGTGGTCTACAAACCGGCAGAGAACGGCAGCATCTATGCGTCGTACGCCACGTCCGCCACGCCGCCGGGCAACACCCTCGGCGACGGTCAGGAAGGCAACCCGCTAGGCGGCACGCCTGATCGCAACGGCAATCTGCTGAGCAGCGACATGGAGCCGGAAACCACCAAGAACTACGAAATCGGCACCAAGTGGGACCTGATGAACGATCGCCTGTCGTTGACCGCCGATATCTTCCGTACCGAGAAAGAAAATGCTCGGGTACAGACCAACACCACGTCCTATGAAAACGTCGGCAAAACCCGTGTTCAAGGTGTCGAACTGTCGGCGACCGGCCGCATCACCGACAAATGGCAGGTCTTCGCCGGTTACGCCTACATGGACAGCGAACAGGTCGATGGCGGCCCGCTGGGCGCGGTCAACGACGGCAACGAACTGCCGAACACGCCGAAAAACAGCGCCAGCCTCTGGACGACCTATCAGGTCACGCCGAAGCTGACCATCGGTGGCGGCGCGTTCTATGTCGATGACGTGTTCGGCAGCGTGGCCAACACCACCATGGTCGATTCCTACGTTCGTTACGATGCCATGGCGGCCTACAAGCTGACCAAAAACATCGACCTGCAACTGAACCTGCAAAACCTGACCGACGAAACCTACTACGACAAGGCCTTCTCGACTCACTTCGCCAACCAGGCGGCGGGCCGTACTGCGTTGCTGAGCACCAACTTCCACTTCTGATGGAAACGTGAAATCGCAACCTCTATAGGAGCGAGCTCGCGATGGACTTGAGAACGACGCGGGGTGCCAGGATTTACGCGTTATCGTTGACGACCATCGCGAGCAGGCTCGCTCCTACAGAAGGGTGAAGGCCGAAACAGGGCCATGCCCCGTTCATCCAGATGAACGGGGCTTTTGTGTGTAAAAAAGAATGCTTCTCGACAACCCACGGCATAATGCGCGCCGT
This sequence comes from Pseudomonas moorei, assembly GCF_008801475.1. Lineage (GTDB taxonomy): Bacteria > Pseudomonadota > Gammaproteobacteria > Pseudomonadales > Pseudomonadaceae > Aquipseudomonas > Aquipseudomonas moorei. The sequence goes on from NZ_VZPP01000010.1 coordinate 180,759, forward strand.
GATGATGACTTTTGAACGAACAAGGCGAGCGACGTGTTGAAGAAAACCCTGTTCCAGTTGCACTGGTTTTTTGGCATCAGCGCCGGACTCGTCCTGGCCCTGATGGGCATCACCGGGGCGACGGTATCGTTTCAGGATGAAATCCTGTATGCGCTGAACCCCTCGGTCTTGCAGGTCCAGAAGCAGGTCGCCGGGGTGCTGCCGCCCGCCGAACTGGTGGAGAAAATCGAGACGGCCACGGGCAAAAAAGTGACGGGGCTTTCGGTCGACATCGACAGCGGAATCGCCGCAAAAGTGTTTTTCACCCCGCCACCGGGCGAGCGGCGCGGACCGATGCGTTACTTCGATCCTTACACCGCCGAGCTGCTGGGCGACGCCACTGGCCAGGATTTCTTCGGCCTGATGCTGCAATTGCACCGTTTCCTCGCCATGGGCGATACCGGTCGACAGATCACTGGTGCCTGTACCCTGATCCTGGTGTTCTTCTGCCTCTCCGGCCTGTACTTGCGCTGGCCCCGCCAGTGGAAAAGCTGGCGTGCCTGGCTGACCCTCGACTGGAAGAAAAAAGGTCGCAGCTTCAACTGGGACCTGCACTCGGTCGCCGGCACCTGGTGCCTGGTGTTTTACCTCCTTGCCGCCTTGACCGGGTTGTCCTGGTCCTACGAGTGGTACAACAAGGGCCTGACCCGTTTGCTCTCCGACTCACCGCAGAACGAGCGTGTACGCGGTGGTCGTGGCCCGGCGCCCGATGGTCCGGCGCCGACGGCCGATTACTCGGCCATGTGGCTGAGCATCTATAGCGCTGCCGGCCCCGGCCTGAGCTTCTACAACACGCGCATGCCGCCCGTGGCCGGTCAACCGGCGACCGTGTTCTACCTCTTGAAAAACTCCCCTCACGACCGCGCGCTGAACCAGATCACCCTCGATCCGGTCACCGGCGATATCAAACGGCATGAGCGCTACAGCGACAAGCGCTTCAAGGGGCAACTGCTGACCAGTCTCTATGCGCTGCATGTCGGCAGCTACTTCGGCATCGTCGGGCGGATCATTCTGACGATCACCGCGCTGAGCATGCCGCTGTTTTTCGTCACCGGCTGGTTGCTGTACCTCGATCGCCGACGCAAAAAACGCCAGATCAAGGACGCCCGCAAGGACCTCGCCCAACCCGCCAGCGACGCGCCGGCGTGGCTCATCAGCTTCGCCAGTCAGAGTGGCTTTGCCGAGCAACTGGCCTGGCAGACCGCCGGTCAATTGCAGGCGGCCGGCCTGCCGGTGAAGGTGCAACCGCTGGCGACCGTCAGCGAGCAGGACCTGCGTAGTTCGAGCAACGCACTGTTCGTGGTCAGCACCTTCGGTGACGGCCAGGCGCCGGACAGCGCCCGTGGTTTTGAACGCAAGGTGCTGGGCCGGGCGTCGAGCCTGGAGCGTTTGAACTACGCCGTGCTCGGTCTCGGCGACCGGCAGTATCAACACTTCTGCGGTTTTGCCCGACGCTTGCACACCTGGCTGGGCGAACACGGCGGCAAGACCCTGTTCGCCCCGGTGGAAGTCGACAGCGGCGACCCTTACGCCTTGCGTCACTGGCAGCAACAACTGGGCCTGCTGACCGGGCAAGCACCGGTCGACACCTGGCAAGCGCCGAGCTACGACCACTGGCCGCTGATTCGTCGCGAGTTGCTCAACCCGGACAGCAGCGGCTCGCCCGTGTACTTGCTGGGCCTCAAACCGCCCACCACCAGCAGTTGGCTGGCAGGCGACCTGGTGGAAGTGTTGCCACGCAATGGTTCCTGGGCAATCGAGCATTTCCTCGACGGCCTGGGGATTGACGGTCGCGCCACGATTGAACTCGATGGCCGGGCGCAGCCGCTGGAGCAAGCACTCGCCAGCCGCCAGCTGCCGACGAATCGGGTGCATCTGGTCGGTCTGCATGCCCAGGCGCTGGCGGATGCGCTGGTGCCCCTGGCCATGCGCGAATACTCCATTGCCTCGATTGCCGCCGACGGCGTGCTGGAGCTGATCGTTCGCCAGGAATTGCACCCCGATGGCAGCCTCGGCGTCGGCTCCGGCTGGCTGACCGAACATGCGCCGGTGGGCAGCACCATCAGCCTGCGTGTGCGCCGCAACAGCGGTTTCCATCTGCCGTCGAACCCCGTGCCGATGATCCTGCTGGGTAACGGCACCGGGCTGGCCGGACTGCGCAGCTTGCTCAAGGCGCGGATTGCCGACGGTCAACAACGTCACTGGCTGCTGTTCGGCGAGCGCAATCGGGAACACGACTATCTATGTCGCGACGAGCTGGAAGAGTGGTTGATTTCGGGTGATCTGCAGCGCCTGGATCTGGCGTTCTCGCGGGATCAGGCGGAGAAAATCTACGTTCAGGATCGCCTGCGTGAATCAGCCAAGGAACTGAAGAAGTGGTTGGCCGAAGGGGCCGTGATTTACATCTGCGGCAGCTTGCAGGGTATGGCTTCGGGAGTCGATCAAGTGCTCAACGATGTGCTCGGCACCGCCGAAGTGGAACGTCTGATCGAACAGGGCCGCTACCGCCGCGACGTTTACTGACACCTCAGATTTCCCTTGTAGGAGCGAGCCTGCTCGCGAGGGTGGTCAACGATAACGCGGGGCACCTGATAGCCCGCGGCGCCGTTGAGTCCATCGCGAGCAGGCTCGCTCCTACAGGGGGGATCAGGCGCTGACGGGCTCGATCGCCAACTCCGTCACCTCAGGCCGCTTGACCAGCGCATACACCACCGCCGTCAACAAACTCCCCGCCACAATCGCCAGCAAATACAGCAATGCATGGTTGATCGCATTCGGGATGGCCAGCACGAACAATCCACCGTGGGGCGCCATCAGCTTGCAGCCGAAATACATCGACAGCGCACCGGTCAGCGCACCGCCGGCGATGCTCGCCGGAATCACCCGTAGCGGGTCCTTGGCGGCAAACGGAATCGCCCCTTCGGAGATGAAGCACAACCCCAACACCAGCGCCGCTTTACCGGCCTCGCGTTCAGTCTGGGCAAACTTGCGCCGGGCGATGAACGTGGCAATGCCAAGGCCGATCGGCGGCACCATGCCTGCCGCCATGGTCGCGGCCATCGGTGCATAACTCTGCGACGCCAGCAGCCCGACCGAGAACGCATAAGCGGCCTTGTTGATCGGCCCGCCGAGGTCGACGCACATCATTCCGCCCAGCAACACGCCGAGCAGGATCGCATTGGTAGTGCCCATGCTGTCGAGGAAATGCGTGAGCCCTTCGAGCATCCCGGCCACGGGCTTACCGACCACGTAGATCATCACCAGGCCCGTGAACAGACTGGCCAGCAACGGGATGATCAGAATCGGCTTGAGCGCCTCAAGGCTTTGCGGCAACCGCGCATATCGATTGATCGCCTGGGCGGCGTAGCCGGCAAGGAAACCGGCAATGATCCCGCCGATAAAACCGGCGCCGAGGGAGCTCGCCAGCAAACCGCCGATCATCCCCGGCGCCAGACCCGGACGGTCGGCGATGGAGTAAGCGATATAGCCCGCCAGCAATGGCACCATCAACTTGAACGCGGTCTCGCCGCCGATCTGCATCAACGCCGCCGCCAACGTGCCGGGCTCCTTGAACGCAGTGATGCCAAATACAAACGACAAGGCAATCATCAGACCGCCCGCCACCACCATCGGCAACATGAACGAGACACCGGTGAGCAGGTGTTTGTAGATGCCGGTCTTCTCTGCCTTGACCGGGCCGCTGGCACCGCTCGCGACGCTTTCCTGCGAGCCTTCGGCCAGCGCTTTGTTCAGCGTGGCTTCGGCCTGCTTGAGGGCAATGCCGGTGCCGCAGCGATAAATTCTCTTGCCGGCGAAACGCTCGGTGGCGACTTCGATATCGCACGCCAGCAGCACCACATCAGCCTCGGCAATCGCTTGCGCACTCAGCGGATTACGCGCGCCGACGGAACCCTGGGTTTCCACTTGCAGCTCATACCCCAGGCGCTTGGCTGCTTGCTGCAAGGCTTCGGCAGCCATGAAGGTGTGGGCGACGCCGGTCGGGCAAGCGGTGATCGCGACCAGGCGCGGTGCGTTTTTGCTTACCGCAACAGGTTCTGCGACGGCTTCAGGCGCGACGTACACCCGAGCCTCTTCGGCGCCACGGCGCAACACCGCCTCGACGTCCTGCAGGGCTTGCGCCGGGGTACTCTGGAATACTCGCTTGCCGACGAATCGCGACATGTCCACCGGCGCGCTGGTCACCAGCAATACCCATTCGGCAGCCGCGATCGTCGCCGCCGACAATTGCCGTTCAGGATGCGCCGCATCGTTCACTTCGACACTGGTGCTCCAGCCCTGACGTTGGGCCGCTGCATCCAGCAGACGGGCGCACAGCACACTGGTGACCATGCCGTTCGGGCAGGCAGTAACAATGGCTAATTTCATGACCAACCCTCTTATTGTTCTGTCAGGGGGCGCACGCGCACACCCTGTTCGAGCCGCGCCAATTGCGCTGCATCGCTGATACCGAAACCGATCTGGGTGACGGCCATCGCGGCAATTGCCGTGGCGCTGCGCAAGGTCTGCTCGGGCAGATCGGCGCTGACCAGGCCGTGGAGCATCCCCGCCAGCAACGAGTCGCCCGCGCCCACCGTGCTGGCGACGCTGACTTTAGGTGGCGTGGCATGCAGCGCCGAACCGACACTGAACCAGTTCACGCCATCGGCTCCGTGGGAAATCACCACATGCTCGATACCCTGCGCGTGCAGGCGGTTCGCCGCTTCGGCCTGGGCGGTGACAGAGACCACCTCGCAACCCAGCACTTCAGCCAGCTCTTCAGTGTTCGGCTTGATCAGCCATGGACCGGCCTTGAGCGCGGCGCGCAAGGCATCGCCGCTGGTGTCGAGCGCGACCTTTAAACCGAGTTTTTTCAAGCGCAGAATCAACGCCTGCAACCATTGCGGGCTAACGCCCTGTGGCAGGCTGCCGGCGACGACGACGGCGTCATGCCCCGGAGCGATCCGGTCAAGACGATCCAGCAAGGCCTGCTGTGCGCTCGCGCTGACCTGCGGCCCCGGGCCATTGATGTCGGTGATGCGGCCATCGCTTTCCGCCAGTTTGATATTGCTGCGGGTCTCGCCCGGCACGCGGATGAACGCGTCTACAAAGCCGCGTTTGGCGAACAGGGTTTCGAAGGCCTGGAGGTTGTCTTCGCCGAGAAATCCGCTGACCGTGAGTTGATGCCCAAGGTCTGCCAATACCTGCGCCACGTTCAACCCTTTGCCTGCGGCGTGGGTGTGCATCGCATCGCTGCGATTGACCTGACCCGGTTCCAGGCGCGGTAACTGGACGGTGAGGTCCAGCGCCGGGTTGAGGGTCAGGGTTAATATCCTGGCCATTACAGGGCCTCCACTAATGCGCGCACTTCGTTGGCGCTGCCCACGGCGAGCGCCGCTTGGGCAAGGGTTTTCGTCTGGCTCAGGCTGAGTTCACGGATCCGCGCCTTGACCTCGGGAATGCTGCGCCCCGATACGCTCAACTCGTCCACACCGAGCCCGACCAGCACCGGCACCGCCAGCGGGTCGGCCGCCAGTTCGCCGCAGACACCGACCCACTTGCCATGGGCATGGGCGGCGCGCACGGTGATGTCGATCAGTTGCAACACCGCCGGATGCAGGCCATCGGCCTGGGCCGACAAGGTCGGATGTCCACGGTCGATGGCCAGGGTGTATTGCGTCAGGTCGTTGGTGCCAACGCTGAAGAAGTCCACCTCTTTGGCCAGCACCGGCGCCAGCAATGCCGCGGACGGCACTTCGATCATGATCCCCAGTTGCAGGTCCGCGACCGGAATTTCCAGGCGCAGGCGTTCGGTCATGTCCCGGGCCTGGCGCCACTCATCGACGCTGCCGACCATCGGGAACATGATCCGCAGCGGACGGTTGTCGGCCGCTCGCAGCAAGGCGCGCAACTGCGCTTCCATGATGTGTGGCCGTTGCAGGGTCAGGCGAATGCCACGAACACCGAGGAACGGGTTTTCTTCCTTGGCGATCGGCCAATAGGGCAGCGGTTTGTCGCCGCCAACATCAAGGGTGCGCACCACCAGGGGTCGGCCTGCCAGGCCATCGAGGACACGCCGGTATTCGACCTCCTGGGTCGCCTCGTCCGGGGCTTGCGGGTGCGCCATGAAAATCAGTTCGGTGCGCAACAGGCCAATGCCTTCGGCCCCCTGCTCCACCGCTCCGGTCACGCCAGCGCTTTCACCGATGTTGGCAAACACTTCGACCGCATGACCGTCGCGGGTCACGGCCGGTTGATGGCGCTGTTCAGCGGCCACCTTCAATCGTTGTTCACGGGTGTCGCGTTCTTCAGTGGCCCGTTGCAGCGTTGCGCTATCGGCGTCCACATGCAGGCGACCGCGTTGGCCATCGATCAGCAACGGCGTGCCCGGCGCCAGCAGCAACACGGCCGGACCGGCACCGACCAATGCCGGAATACCGAGCGCCCGGGCAACGATCGCACTGTGGGCAGTAGCGCCGCCGCGAGCGGTGAGGATGCCTGCCACGCGAGTCGGGTCCAGACGCGCAACGTCGGATGGACCGACTTCGTCCATCACCAGAATGTACGGTTGCTCGGGTTCGCTCGGGGTTTCGATCCCGCAGAGCGTCGCCAACACCCGACGACCGATATCACGCAAATCGGCAGCGCGTTCGGCCAGCAAGGCGTCCTGCAGCGCTTCCTGCTGCCGGGCCGCCGCTTCGATCACCGACATCCAGGCCGCTTCCGCGCTTTCGCCCTGCTTGAGACGGGTGTCGACTTCATCGGTCAATTCCGGGTCGTCGAGCATTTCCTGGTGGGTGACGAAAATTTCGCGAATGGCCTTGGCCTTGCTGCGCTCGATCAAACCACCGATGTCGCGACGCACATCCGCCAGCGCCTGCTTAAGACGATCGCGTTCGATGGCGGCGGATTCACCTCGCAGCGGGTAGTCGATGGCTTGCAGCACTTGAATATGCGCCGGGCCGATGGCGATACCCGGTGCGGCGGCGATGGCTTGAATCACGCTACCGGACGCCGGGGCGAGCAGCACCTGGGCGGTCTCGACAAACTCTTCGCGCGGCTGGCTGACGGGTGGCAGCGGCTCGATTTCTTCACCGAGGCCTTCTTCGATGGCAGCCAACAACGCGGGCAGGGCATCGGCGGCGATGCTCGGCTCGGCGATGATTTCCAGCACCTGACCACGACGGGCGCCGAGGCTGAGCAACTTGCTCAGGCTCTTGACCGATACTGCGCTGTCCTGACCATCGACGATGCGGATGCGAATTTCACCTTCAAAACTCTTTGCCAGTTGCGCGAGGATCTTCGCCGGCCGCGCATGCAAACCGTGGGCATTGGCCAGGGCGATCCGAGCATTCGGCCAGTCCGCCGGCAGTTCACCGCCGAGGACTTCAAGCACCGCGCGGCAACTGGTGGCACGGCCCAATTCGTGGCCGCGACCTTCAATCAATAACGCGCACAGTCGCTCCAGCAAGGCTTGATGGGCCTCACCCAGGCTGGCCAGGCAGAACAACCCGTGCAGCGGCTGACCGAGGTAACGCAGCGGTTTGTCCGGGGTCACGAACGCCAGCCCGGGGCGTTTCACTGTTTGCTCACTGTGCAGCCACCACAGCCCATCGCCCAGGGGCAGCGCCTCGACCTGTTGCAACACGGCGGAGAAACCGTTGCTGACGCAGTCGGCCTGACGCAACAAACGCGCACCGCGCCAGACCAGCTCTTCGAAATCTTCGGCCGCCACACCCAGGCCAATCATCTGCGCATCCAGCGCCAATTCCTGCGGCGCGCCTTGCAGCAGTTTCAGCAGCGCCTCGGCGGAACTGGCGCGGCGCAGGGCCTGGCCCAGATCGGTCTCGCCCAGGGCGCGGGTCAGCAATTGCAGCAGGCGCAGGTGTTCATCGGATTTGGCGGCGATGCCAATGGCCAGGTAGACGATCTGCCCGTCGCCCCAGTCAACGCCATCGGGAAACTGCATCAGGCGCACACCCGTGGTGAATACCTGATCGCGGGTTTCCGGGGTGCCGTGGGGGATGGCGATACCTTGACCGAGAAAGGTCGAGCCCTGGGCTTCGCGCGCCTGCAAGCCCGCGAGATAACCATCGGCAACCAGACCATCGGTAACCAGATGCCGGGCCAGCAACTGCAAGGCTGCGGACTTATCCACAGCCGACTGGCCCATGGATATCTGCTCTATGGTGAGCTCGAGCATGCTTTCTCCTTTTGGCACCTGTTGGCACCAGGTATTGTTTTGATTGATTCAGCTTAGGCGCTTGTCCTGTGACAGTCTTCAGCGGTTTCGTGGCAGAACCGGCCAAAGGCGCCCATAACGTAGAAAATACGCTTGCTGAAACGTTTAATCTAGATTGATTGGCACGTTACTCGATAATGGCCCATCCTTGAAGTCCAACTTGTCGGCTGCGCGAAGGCGGGATCGCCTGCGCGAATCGGTTAGGATTGGCAAAAAATGTCGAGGCAAGCTCGAAAAAACAAGGAAATCCCGGGTTGAAACTCAGTGATATTGCCCAGTTGGCCGGTGTGTCCGTTACCACCGCCAGCTACGTCATCAATGGCAAGGCCGAACAACAGCGCATCAGTAGCGCCACCGTAGAACGCGTACGTGCAGTCGTCGAACAACATGGCTTCACGCCCAATCCTCAGGCCGCCGGGCTGCGCAGCCGGCACACCCGCACCCTGGGGTTCATTTTGCCGGATCTGGAAAACCCCAGTTACGCACGAATCGCCAAACTGCTGGAACAAGGCGCACGCGCTCGCGGCTATCAGTTGCTGATCGCCAGTTCCGACGACGCGCCGGACAGCGAACGGCAATTGCTGAAACTGTTCCGCGCCCGCCGCTGCGATGCCCTGATCGTTGCCAGTTGCCTGCCGCCGGGCGATGACAGCTATCGCCAGTTGCAGGCCAAGGGCATTCCCATCATCGCGATCGACCGGGTCATGGAGCCAGAGCACTTCTGCTCGGTGATCAGCGACGACCGCGAAGCCAGTTTGCAATTGACCCGCAGCCTGCTGGACCCGCTGCCCAAGCAGATCGCCTTGATCGGTGCCCGCCCGGAACTGAGCATCAGCCAGGAACGCGCCGCCGGTTTCAAAGAGGCCTTGAAGGGCTTTAACGGCGAGGTGCTGATCGAACAGGGCGAATCCTTCAGCCGCGAATGTGGCAAACAACTGATGGAAGAGTTACTCCAGCGTGTAGGGCATTTACCCGAAGCACTGGTGACCACGTCCTATGTATTATTGCAGGGCGTGTTCGATGCCTTGCACGACTTCCCGCTGAAAAACCGCCCGTTGCGCCTCGGCACGTTCGGCGACACTCAGTTGCTGGACTTCCTGCCACTGCCGGTCAATGCCATGGCCCAGCAGCATCAGCTGATTGCCGACAAGGCCCTCGCACTGGCCCTGGCTGCCATCGAGCAATCCGATTACCAACCCGGCGTGCAGGCCATCGCGCGCACCTTCAAGCAGCGTATCCGCCAGGACTGAACCGTGGAGCTGATCGACAGCCACACCCATCTGGACTTTCCCGATTTCGACAAGGATCGTCGGGCGCTACTGGCGCAAAGTCGCGCCCTCGGGGTACGAAGGATGGTGGTGCTGGGGGTTTATCAGGGTAATTGGCAACGCGTCTGGGATCTGGTGCAAAGCGATCCCGACCTGCATGCCGCGTTCGGTCTGCATCCCGTGTATCTGGACGATCATCGGCCCGAAGATTTACGCGAACTCGGTGAGTGGCTGACCCGTCTGGCCGGTCACCGACAGTTGTGCGCAGTGGGTGAGATTGGCCTGGATTACTTCATCGAAACCCTCGACCGCGAACGCCAGCAAGTGTTGTTCGACGCACAGCTGCAACTGGCCGCGGAGTTCAATCTGCCGGCGCTGATCCATGTGCGACGCAGTCATGCGGCGGTCATTGCCACGCTCAAACGCTTTCGCCTGCCACGCGCCGGCATCATCCACGCCTTCGCCGGCAGCAAGGAAGAGGCGCGCGAATACATCAAGCTCGGCTTCAAACTGGGCCTCGGCGGTGCCGCCACCTGGCCCCAGGCGCTGCGCATGCACCGGGTCCTCGCCGAGCTGCCGCTCGAATCGGTGGTTCTGGAGACTGACTCACCCGACATGGCACCGGCCATGTATCCCGGCCAACGCAACAGCCCGGCGCACCTGCCTGCCATTTGTGCAGCACTGGCTGGCATCATGGCGATCAGCCCCGAGCAACTGGCGGCTGTCAGCACGGCCAATGCCTGCGAGTTGTTCAACTGGTAATCAGTCGGCGTGAGCCTTGGCGGCCTCAAGCGTCAACGTCATGTGCTGACGCTGACGGGCAAAGCGCACGGAGATGAAGTAGACGAAAACCGCCAGTAGCGAGCAGTTGAGCTGCTCCCAAACGCTGATCCTGCCCAGCCACTCCAACAACAACGCCACCATCAATACGGTGCAAACCATGATCAACAGGCTGGCCTTCAACATGGCCAGGGAATCAAGCGACCTGAAGCGCTTGATCTGTTTCGGGTCGTTCAGTTGCAAGGCTTTTCGGCAGTGTGTGCAGCTGAAGGCTTCGTTGATTGCGATGGCGTTGATCTGCCAGCACTCAAGTAGCAGCGTGCGCTGGCAATGGGCGCAGCGTCCCTGGATTCCAAGTGTTGCAACAGACATAGAAAGGCCTCCTCCATGTGGGCACTGAAATGAAACTCCGTTCATTGAAGATGAAAAACAGGAACATGCTGAAAAACAGCAGGTTCCTGACGAAATTTGGGACAGGTATTACAGCGTTTTCAGCCACTGATAGAACCCGTGAGACTGGACTTGCTCGCGACAGTGAGGTGCCAATCGACAACATTGACCATCACGCCATCATCGCCAACAAGCGAGCCCACAGGGGCCTATCTAGACCCGGAATGCGCTAATCAGCTGCTTGAGTTCCACCACCTGAGCCGACAACACGCGACTGGCATCCTCGGTCTGGTGCGCACCTTCAGCGGTTCGTTCGCCAGCGCGATTGATTTCGACAATGTTCTGGTCGATATCGTGGGCAACCGCCGTTTGCTGTTCCACGGCTGCGGCAATCTGCTGGTTCTGGTCGACGATCATGCCGACGGCACCGAGGATGTTTTCCAGCGCCTGCTGGACCTTTTCCGATTGTCCAACCGTGCCATTGGCCATTTCATGGCTCACCCCCATCGCCTTCACGGCGGCGCCGACACCACTGTGGAGCTTGGCGATCATCTGTTCGATTTCTTCGGTCGATTGCTGGGTACGCTTGGCCAGTGTCCGGACCTCGTCTGCCACCACCGCGAACCCACGCCCCTGCTCGCCAGCCCGCGCGGCTTCGATCGCAGCATTGAGCGCCAACAGGTTGGTCTGTTCGGCGATGCTCTTGATCACCTCCAGCACGCGGCTGATGGACTGGCTATCACTGGCCAGTTGATTGATCACCAGCACCGACTGATCTATTTCGCTGGCCAGTGCTGCGATGCTGCCTTGCTGGGACTCCACCAGTCCACGCCCGCTGATGGTTTCATCGTTGACACTGTGGGCACTGCTGACCGCCGCGGCGGCACTGCGCGCCACCTCGAGGGAGGTGGCCGACATCTGGTTCATTGCCGTGGCGACTTGCTCGATCTGGCTGCGTTGCCCAGCCACGGCATGGTTGCTTTGCGCAGACACATTCTCGACTTGCCCGGCCTGGCGTTCGACCTCGCTGACGGTTTGCCCCACGCGCTCGATCAGGTCATGGATTTTCTTCACGGTGCCGTTGAACACCTCGCCCAACTCGCCCAGTTCATCGCGGCTGTTGGCGCTGAACGTCACCGTCATGTCGCCGGCCGCGACTTTATCCATCACCCCGCCAAGGCGTTTGAGGGTGGTGCGGGTCGAGGCGTAGAAGCCGCCATAGAGATAAAAAATCAGCACAAACACCACCGACAGCGCCACAGCCTGCAAAACCATGTGGGTGCGGTTCTGATCCAGGCGTTGCTGCAATTGGGTGCCAAGAAATTTCAGCGTGGCTTCGTTGAGTTGATACGTCTTGTCCATCAGGCCGGTGACCTGATCGTAGAAACCCTGCCACGGTGCATCGAGGGTGTCGGCCATCACGACCTGTTCTTCGAACAGTTCACTGGCCTTCTTCAATGTCGCCCGGCTGCTGTCAGCCTGCGCGGCCAGGGTTTCCCGCGCCGCTTTGCTGGAGCCCAATGCGTCCTGCAACTTCAGGCCATATTCGCCCTGCAATTTTTCGATCTGCGCCAACAGCTCATCGAAACGGGTACTCGAAGCCGAATTGAGAAAGCCCTGCCCCAGGGAAAAAGAGCCCATGGCACGGCCTTCCCCCAGAAGCTGGGTGACTGGCGGGGTGACATTGGTAATGAGCTCGCTCAACTGACGCATGTCGCTCTCGGTATCGCGGCTCAGTCCGGCCTGGCTGGCGACGATCTGGCTGAAAACCTGCGCACTGCCCAGCAACTTGCCGATCATCCCGCTTTTGCTTTGCAGGGAAGTTTCGCTGTGTTGCGCCTTGAAGGCCGCGATCATTTCATCGCGCTTGGCATCGAACACCGTGATTTGTTCGGGGTCCGTGCTCATCGCGGTCAGCCCTTGCAAGCGGGTCAGAAGGCTTTGCTCCAGGGCGCTGATCTGCGACTCGACATTGCCCGCCTTGCCCGACTGGCCAAGGGTGACGTTGATCTGCACCAGGTTGTTGAGGGTTTCCAGATCGCGCCGCAACGCCAGGCTGCTGCCCAACAGGTCGAGGCTTTGCAGTTCGATACGGGTGCCCTGGAATTCGCGATAGGAGTCACGCACCAGGTAGAAGTTGGTCACCAGCATCGGCACCAGGAACAGCACGCTGATCAAGCTGAACTTCATGCCAAAGCTCAGGCGATTCATAAGCGCGACGGCGGGATAGTGCAAGCTCTTCACTGGAAGTCTCCCATTGATTTCTTATTTTTATTGGCAGGCGCAGACAGAGAGCAAATAGCCACTAACCGGCGCTATCTCTGTATAACTTAAATCGGCGGGAGGTTTTGTAACTAAAGGTTAACGAGAAAGTTCGCAGCCATCACTGGCTGCGAACATTGGGTCTTCAGGACCCAATCAGGGCAGTACCGTCCACAGGGCAAATCCCGCATACCAGAGCACTGCGGCTCGCAGAAGCAACTCCCAGATGCGGTCGAGGTTGTTGATGCCTTCAGGTCCAACCACCGGCGCCGGAATTTCACCGGCCACCAGCCCGGCCTTCTCGATCAATTGAGCGGCGCTGATGTTCCAGTTCAGCAGTTCGTGCAACATCACACGACCGACCGCGACAAAGTTGCCAACCAGGGCGAAACTCGCCGCCAGCAGGCGCACCGGCACCCAATCGAAGGCGTGACGCAGTTGTTTGGCGCGCTCGACCACGGCCGGGTTTTGCCCGTGCTCTTCGGCCAGCGCCAGCAATCGATAGCTCAGGGCCGCGACCGGGCCCAACAGGAAGTACCAGAAAATCACCGCGAAAAAGCTCTGGTAGGCCTCCCACAGCAAATGCCCTTCCACTCGCTCAAGCAGTTGTTCACCGCTGTCGGCGCAGATATCCACATCGCGTTTGGCGACAAGGGCCGCGGCTTGCAGGTCCTCCCGGCGCCAGGCATCGCGAAACGGCCCGAGACCGGCCAGCAGATCACCGCGCCCCAGGCTGTAAATCACCACCAGCAGGTGCACGGGCAATGCGAACAGACCGTAGGCCACCGGGGTCAGCACCAGCAACAGCAAACCGAGCAGCGCCACCGGAAACAGCACCATCACGGCCAGGATCAGCCAGGGTCGATTGACCAGACGCGTGCTGACCTCAAGCCTGGCCAGTTCACGCAGCCAAAAACCGTCGCGCTGTACACGGTGGCGCAAGGCCGAGAATTTCTCGATCCAGACTGCCAACAGCAACACCAGAAAGCTCATCGTTGCTCCTTTTTTCCCAATGTAGTCTTTGCCAGGGCCGCGCGGTAGCGTGCCCAGTCAAACGCCGGTCCCGGATCGGTCTTTCGTCCGGGCGCAATGTCGCTATGCCCGCAGATACGCTGTGCCGTGATGGCCGGGAAGACGCTTTGCAATTGAAGCGTCAGCCCCGTCAACGCGTCATATTGGGCGTCGGTGAACGGCAGATCATCCGTGCCTTCGAGTTCAATGCCCACGGAAAAATCGTTACAGGTCTCGCGCCCCTCGAAATTGGAAACGCCAGCGTGCCAGGCGCGCTCAAGGCAAGAGACAAACTGGGTGACGGCGCCATCACGCTCAATCAGAAAATGCGCCGACACCCGCAAATCGGCAATCCCTTCAAAGTAAGGGTGCTCCGTGACATCCAGGCGATTCTGGAAAAACTCCTGCACCTTGCCCGTGGCAAATTGCGCTGGCGGCAGGCTGATGTTGTGGATCACCAGCAGGGAAATTTCGCCCGAGGGGCGCTCGTTGAAGTTGGGCGAGGGGCAGAGGCGCACGTCCTGACACCAACCGCTTGCGGGGTCCAACTGCATAAAGGTTCCTTCAACGACGACTGTGTGAGTGACCAGTATGCCGCGATAGCCCCTCGGGACGCGATCACTTGCCGCGATTGAGACGCCGCAGATGGCCGATCACCGACTCAAGGGCCCGATCAAACAATAGGGTGTCATCGAGTGTGCGCACCGAACCCTGGCGAAACTCCAGAGCCAGGCTCGTGCGACTGCGCTCCAGTACCTTCATGCCGGTACGGTTGATGAAGATGAATTGGCCGGTGCCCTCAATGATCGCCGCCAGTTTGCAACGCAGGGTGTTTTCCGGATCCTCCTGGAATTCGACCCAACAGCCCGGACGCAACTGATCGACCTGACGCAATCCTGCATCGCCCACCGGCAACCGTACCGAATTGCCTTCCACAGGGCCTTCATCGGCGCTCGGCAAAACGATTTTTTCCCGCACTTCGATCAACAGCGGCGTGCCGGCAGGCGAGCCCGGCAGATGCTCGAACGACTGCACATGCAGGTTTTGCAGCTCACTGAAAAATTCGCTGGTGGCGAACGGGTCGAATGCCGAACCGCTCAAACCTTCGCGCAAGGCCTTGAGCAAACCCGGTACCAACGCCAACAGTTGAGTACGGGCGTCGGGCTCGTCATGGCGCTGGACGCTCCAGATCAGTTGCTCCATGGTTTGCACATCGGCGTGCCACTGTGCGGACTGATCGCCCTGTTTGAGGCAGGTCAACAGCAAGACTTTGCTCCAGGCATCCCGGACAAACGCAAACACCGTTTTCGGTAATACCTTGCCCAGTAAAGCCTGATTCAACACTTGCTCGACACATTGACGGGCCAACACGGTTCTGACGCGACCTTCTTCGGCGTCACGGATACGCTGTTCCAACAATTCGCTGCGCCGACGTTCATCACAGGTGAATGTCAGGAAATCGGCCAGCAATTCAGAGAATATCGCCGGATCGTCCCTAAACTCGCTCAACAGACGCTGCACCACCTGCTCGATCCGCACGTACAGGCTGTCACGTTCATGGTCATCGCTCTCGCCCCAACCCAGCGCCGCGTTGGCGATTTCGTTGAGCAGACGCCGGGCCGGATGGCTGCCGCGGCTGAAGAAACTCTTGTCGAGCACCGCTACTTTCACCATCGGGATCTGCAGACGGCCCATCATTGCCTTGAGCGAGACGGGCAAATTACGGTCGTCGAGCATGCATTCGAACAACATGAGGGTCAGATTGATCGCGTCCTCATCGGCCACACCGACGACACGCGACTTGCCGCTTTTGACGCTGCTGCGCGACACCAACTGTTCCAAGCGGGTGCGCAGATCGAAGTCGTCGTCAGCGCCTGGCGTTGGCACAGATTGCTGCAGGTGCGAGAGCAGACGCAGCAGGTCGCGGCTGGAGATCGGCTGCGCCAGGGTATTGGCTTCGAGGTTCGGGGTCATGCTGCCGCGGACGTGGGACAGCAGTTCCTGCAAAGCAGCGAATACTTGCGGCACGCTGTCGTATTCGCCTGGCACTTCGCCGGACTCAAGGGCGACACCAACGGTCGCCTGATCCGCGAAACGACACGTCGGGGCAGGCTTGAGATCAGGCAGCACGCCGGCGGCGATCAAGAGTTGGTTGGCTTGCCCGTAGAGCTGTTCGGCACCACTGAGCACGTAGCGATCGAACAACTTGAGTATGATCAGCTTGACCTTGATTTCCACCCCCAGGTTGCGCGCGGCCTGCAGGAAAAACGCGCAGAGCATCGTCGGCCCCATGGGGTTGTGCTGCTCGATCAGCGTTCGGCCCAGCAACGTACTGAGGCGCGCGGTGAGTTGATCGAGGGCGAATCCGTCGCGATTGAACACCTTGTTGACCATCGACTCCACCGCCACATGACGCTCAAGCTCGTCATGCGGCACCGCAGCAGGGGAGTCAACCGGCAATGCCCTATTCATGAAGGTATGAGTGGCGTCGTAACGGGCAAGACCGATGAATGCCTCGAAAAACTGTTCGAAAAAAAACCGCTCGATACTTTTGCGCTTGAGGCGCAAGTCGCGCATCGCCTGAAAGAAAATGTTCTGCTCGCCGTCGGTGCGAGCGCGGTCGGCCATTTCGAAAAGCGTGTCGTCGGCGTTATCGAACAGCGCCTGCACACCCTGCCGGAGTTGTTGCGTGGCCTTGTCGCGAACCTGAAGCAGGATCACAGGCAAGCGGGCGAGCGGCGAAGGTGTCGCCTGATCGGTAGTCGCCTTGCGCAAAGGCACTACATTCCCGTCTTTGAGCATCCGGCCTCCTGAAAATCCTGTTCGTCAAAGTCATGACGTCAAATACAAGGCGAATTATCTTGTAAAAGATAGCGCTTGCGCCAGAGGACTCTTCAGCTTCTGCGCAAATAGCCCCTCCCTTGAAGACAGGCAGGCCTTGGGAATCGACCAAATGCAGGCATCTGAGCGATGGCGACAGCTCGGATGCCTTGGGTTGCCTCGCACCATGGCCCTATAATCGGGCCACTTTGTTTGTGGAGTCCGTTATGCCGAATCTACGTCTCGCCGATTTGACCGCCGAAATCGAAGCCAACGTGCGCCGCGCGTTACTCGAAGACATCGGCAGCGGCGACATCACCGCACAGTTGATCCCGGCCGAACGCCTGGCCAAAGCCACCATCATTACCCGCGACGCCGCCGTTATCAGTGGCACCGCCTGGGTCGATGCCGTATTTCGCCAATTGGACCCACGGGTTGCGGTGCACTGGCAAGTTGCCGATGGCGAGCGGGTCAACCCCAATCAGGCGTTGTTCCACCTCGAAGGCCCCGCACGCTCGTTGCTGACTGGTGAACGCAGTGCCTTGAACTTCCTGCAACTGCTGTCCGGCGTGGCTACTCGCGCGCAATATCTGGCGGACTTTGTCGCCCAGACCCAGGTCAAGCTGCTCGACACTCGCAAAACCCTGCCGGGCCTGCGTCTCGCGCAAAAGTACGCGGTGACCTGTGGCGGTTGTCACAATCACCGCATCGGCTTGTATGACGCCTTCCTGATCAAGGAAAACCATATCGCCGCTTGCGGAGGTATCCCGCAAGCCATCGCCGCCGCGCACAAAATCGCCCCGGGCAAACCGGTCGAAATCGAAGTGGAAAGCCTGGATGAGCTGAAAGAGGCTTTGGCGGCCGGTGCCGACATCATCATGCTTGATGAGCTGAGCCTGGATGACATGCGCGAAGCCGTACGTTTGAACGCTGGCAAGGCAAAACTGGAAGCCAGTGGTGGCATCAACGAAAGCACGTTGCTGCCCATCGCTGAAACTGGCGTGGATTACATTTCGATTGGTGCAATGACCAAGGATGTGAAGGCTGTCGATCTGTCGATGCGTCTGAGTCTCTGATCAGACGCAATGAAAAACTGCAGGAGCGAGCTTGCTCGCTCCTGCACCTGGCGGGCGCTTTTTCAGACCACCAGATTATTCATCTCGCAGTACTCTTCCCACTCGACGCCCAACACTTCAGCCGCCTCCTTGTGCAGAGCCAGGCGCGCGGCCTCGTACTCTTCCGGGCTCGATGTGTACTTGAGCGTCAATTCCCACGGCTGCAGGCCCTGGGCTTCAGCCTCATCCTCGAAGGCCCACTGGATCTGGTCTTTCTGATCGTCGGCTGGCAAGTCCTTGATCTCTTCGGCTAGCTGGGGCGAATCCAGCAAATACTTCTTGAGTGCCTCTTCGTGCCGGGCTTCCTGGCTCAATTCTTTAACGGTCATGGTGTTCTCGCTGATCTGGGGAATGGAAGATGGATCTGGATCATCAAGGATCTCTCTGACGCAAATAACCGTGTTCAACCCGGTTTGTCTGGCCTTCAGAACCATTCGGGATCATCTGAAAACTGCAGGGCCAAGCTCATGCAGGTTCCGAATATAGGATGTTTATCAGACGATTTACACGACTCTTTACATCAATCCACAAATAAACCGCCCTCACCTTCAGTCTCGCCCACGGACATACCGGCAGCTGTTCCAGCAAAAGCGCCGACAGCAACGCAAGGGACGAACTAAAAAGTACGATCGAGGATTTGAGCAGAAAGGCGAAACAACAGGGGGGATGGTGCCCGAGACAGGAATCGAACCTGCGACCTTCGCGTTACGAGTGCGCTGCTCTACCGACTGAGCTACACGGGCGGTGCGCTAAACCTAGCATCGCCAAGGCATACCGGCAACTTTAGCCAATGCATCGATTGTTTACAGGCAAAAAAAGACCCCGTCGTTTTCACGGCGGGGTCTTTTTTACAACGTTGAAGCGGTCAGGCTGGAGAGCGGATTAAACGCCCGAAGCCTTGGCAGCTGCCACGTCTTTGATGGACAGCTTGATACGGCCGCGGTTATCCACGTCCAGTACCAGTACTTCCACTTCCTGACCTTCCTTGAGGATGTCGGTCACTTTCTCAACGCGAGCATCGCTCAGCATGGAGATGTGAACCAGGCCGTCCTTGCCAGGCAGGATGTTGACGAATGCGCCGAAGTCGACGATGCGCTCAACCTTACCGATGTAGATCTTGCCGATCTCGGCTTCTGCGGTGATACCCAGAACGCGCTGACGTGCCGCTTCAGCTGCTTCCTTGGTTTCGCCGAAGATCTTGATCGAGCCATCGTCTTCGATATCGATCGAAGCTTTGGTCTCCTCGCAGATCGCACGAATGGTCGCGCCGCCTTTACCGATGACATCACGGATTTTGTCGGTGTCGATCTTCATCGCGATCATGGTCGGAGCGTTTTCCGACAGCTCGGTACGCGACTGGCCAATGATCTGGTTCATCTGGCCGAGAATGTTCAGGCGCGCTTCCAGGGCTTGGCCCAGAGCGATTTCCATGATCTCTTCGGTGATGCCCTTGATCTTGATGTCCATCTGCAGCGCGGTCACGCCTTTGGCGGTACCGGCTACTTTGAAGTCCATGTCGCCCAGGTGGTCTTCGTCACCCAGGATGTCGGTCAGGACGGCGAACTTCTCGCCTTCTTTAACCAGACCCATGGCGATACCGGCAACCGGCGCCTTCATCGGCACGCCGGCGTCCATCAGAGCGAGGGAGGCGCCGCAGACCGAAGCCATCGAGCTCGAACCGTTGGATTCGGTGATTTCCGATACGACCCGAATGGTGTACGGGAACACGTCAGCGGCCGGCAGCATGGCCTGAACCGAACGACGGGCCAGACGGCCGTGACCGATTTCGCGGCGACCGGCACCACCCATGCGACCACACTCGCCTACCGAGAACGGAGGGAAGTTGTAGTGCAGCATGAACGGGTCTTTTTTCTCGCCTTCGAGGGTGTCCAGCAGCTGTGCGTCACGGGCAGTACCCAGTGTTGCTACAACCAGAGCCTGGGTTTCGCCACGGGTGAACAGCGCCGAACCGTGAGTCTTCGGCAGTACGCCGACTTCGATGTTCAGCGGACGTACGGTGCGGGTGTCGCGGCCATCGATACGCGGTTTGCCGTTTACGATGTTTTCGCGAACGATGCGGTATTCGATTTCACCGAAAGCAGCTTTGACGTCGGCAGCGGAGGGCTGGCCTTCTTCGCCGGACAGCTTGGCAACGACCTGGTCCTTCAGCTCACCCAGGCGAGCGTAACGGTCGGCCTTGACGGTGATCGTGTAAGCCTGGGAGATCGCTTCGCCGAACTCGGAGCGGATAGCGCCCAGCAGTTCAGTGGCTTCGGCTTGCGGAGCCCAGGTCCAGGTTGGCTTGGCAGCTTCGGCAGCAAGCTCCTTGACGGCCTGGATAACGGCCTGGAATTCGTCGTGGGCAAACAGTACAGCGCCCAGCATCTGGTCTTCGGTCAGCTCTTTGGCTTCCGATTCAACCATCAGAACGGCTTCCGAAGTACCGGCAACGACCATGTCCAGGCTCGAAGCTTTCAGTTGTTCGTAAGTCGGGTTCAGCAGGTAGCCGGTGCTTTCGTGGAACGCAACGCGGGCAGCGCCGATCGGACCATCGAAAGGAATGCCGGAGATGGCCAGTGCGGCCGAGGTACCGATCATCGCAGCGATGTCCGGATCGGTCTTCTTGCTGGTGGAAACAACGGTGCAGACAACCTGCACTTCGTTCATGAAACCTTCTGGGAACAGCGGACGGATCGGACGGTCGATCAGTCGGGAAGTCAGGGTTTCTTTCTCGGAAGGACGGCCTTCACGCTTGAAGAAACCGCCAGGGATCTTACCGGCTGCGTAAGTCTTTTCCTGGTAGTGAACAGACAGAGGGAAGAAGCCCTTGCCTGGATCGGCTTGCTTGGCACCCACTACGGTCACCAATACGGTGACGTCGTCGTCAACGGTGACCAATACTGCGCCGGAGGCCTGACGGGCGATACGGCCAGTCTCGAGGGTAACGGTCGACTGACCGAACTGGAATTTTTTGATTACCGGGTTCACGGTGTCCTACCTTCTTTGTGGCTCTTGGGGGAACTGGTTTCTTGCGAAATTCTTGGGCAACGCCGGGAATCGGCCCGACTCGATTGTCCAGGGTAAAACGTGTATCCAGATAAAACTTGAGGCTGGGAGCCTGCCATGCGCCAACGGGAAACCCGCGGACGCACGACAGACAACCAACCTCTAGCGCAATCGCTTATTAGCGACGCAGACCCAGGC
The DNA here is from genome assembly GCF_008801475.1 of Pseudomonas moorei. Lineage (GTDB taxonomy): Bacteria > Pseudomonadota > Gammaproteobacteria > Pseudomonadales > Pseudomonadaceae > Aquipseudomonas > Aquipseudomonas moorei. Next base: position 201,887 of record NZ_VZPP01000010.1, read on the forward strand.
GACCGATCAGAGCGCTGTAACGGCTCACGTCTTTGCCTTTCAGGTAGTCCAGCAGCTTACGACGCTGGTTTACCATGCGGATCAGACCACGACGGGAGTGGTGATCTTTACCGTTGGCCTTGAAGTGACCTTGCAGTTTGTTGATGTTGGCGGTCAGCAGTGCAACTTGCACTTCTGGCGAACCAGTGTCACCAACAGCTTGCTGGTAGTCAGCTACGATTTGGGCTTTTTCTTGAACGTCGAGAGCCATGAGGCAATCCTTTTATCAGGAAACTGTTTCAGAAAAACAGTTTCAACAGGCCAGGGACAAATCCCTGTATCTAAAAATGAGTAGTGACCGTGCCTGTTGACAGCCACCCTCGTCCGGTCATTCTGACCGAATCAGTCGACGCGGCGCGATGCGCCCGTCTTCGCTCACTTCACCGATACCGATGAAGCGACCATTGTGATCCTGTACCCGGACCATACCGAATTTCGGTGCGTCCGGAGCTCGTACCGGCTGGCCGTTAAGCCAGTAGAACGAACTATGTTCCGAGAACTGCAACAGCGGCCAATCCAGCAGACCGCTGTCCGATGGCATCAGGAAGCGATCGACTGCTTCGTTGCCGCCTTCGGCATGTACCGCTTCCAGCTCTTCCAGGGTGACCGTCTGGGCCAGCGTGAAAGGCCCGGCCTGGGTACGTCGCAGTTCTGCAACGTAAGCGCCACAACCGAGTTGCTCACCGATATCCTCCACCAGGGTACGGATATAGGTGCCTTTGCTGCAATCCACTGCCAGCCGCGCAGTATCACCTTCGAAAGCCAGTAATTCCAAGCGCGTAATAGTAACAGAACGCGGTTCGCGCTCCACTACTTCGCCAGCACGAGCCAACTTGTACAGCGGCTGACCATCACGCTTGAGAGCCGAGTACATCGGCGGTATCTGACTGATTTGGCCACGAAAATTCGGCAACACCGCTTCGATATCGGAGCGACCAACGGTCACGGGACGCTCCTGCAAAACTTCGCCCTCGGCATCCGCCGTGGTCGTGGTTTTGCCCAGTTGCGCCAGGGTTTCGTAACCCTTGTCGGAATCGAGCAGGTATTGCGAGAACTTGGTGGCCTCACCGAAGCACAACGGCAACACACCGGTGGCCAGCGGGTCGAGACTGCCGGTGTGTCCGGCTTTCTCAGCGTTGAGCAACCAGCGGACCTTCTGCAAGGCCGCGTTGGAGGTGAACCCCAGCGGCTTGTCGAGCAAGATGATACCGCTGACGTTACGACGGATACGTTTGACCTGAGCCACCGATTACTCCTTGGTGTCTTCGGCTTCTGCCGCAACCGGATGCTGATTGTCTTCAGCCACTGCGCGCTCAATCAATGCCGACAGGTGCGCACCACGAACGACGCTTTCGTCGTAGTGGAAGTGCAACTGTGGGACGCTGCGCAGTTTCATCTCGCGAGCCAACTGCATGCGCAGAAAACCGGCGGCGGAGTTGAGCACCTTGATGCTCTGTGCGATGTCTTCGGCGCTGTCCTGCCCCATCACGGTGATGAAAATCTTGGCGTGACCGACGTCACGGCTGACTTCCACGGCGGTAATGGTGACCAGGCCGACGCGCGGGTCTTTGACTTCACGACGGATCAGTTGTGCCAGCTCGCGCTGCATCTGATCGCCGATACGTTGGGTACGGCTATATTCTTTTGCCATGTCTTGTTACCTGTTACTGCCCCACGGCGAAACCCGTGAGGTCTGAAAGCGGCAAACGCCCGGCCTGACAGAAGCCAGACCGGGCGTTGCGTTTAGAGTCCGGGTGATGCGCCGTGCATTTGCATGCGGCTGCCCATCACGGCTCTTGAAGTGCGCGAGTTAGAGGCTGCGAGCAACCTGAACCTTCTCGAAGACTTCGATCTTGTCACCGACTTTGACGTCGTTGTAGCTCTTCACGCCGATACCGCATTCCATGCCGGCACGTACTTCGGAAGCGTCATCCTTGAAGCGGCGCAGGGATTCCAGCTCGCCTTCGAAGATAACGATGTCTTCACGCAGTACACGGATTGGACGGTTACGGTGAACAGTACCCTCGATCACCATGCAACCGGCGATTGCGCCAAACTTCGGCGAACGGAACACGTCACGCACTTCGGCCACACCGAGGATGTTCTCGCGAACATCGCTGCCAAGCATACCGGTCAGGGCTTTCTTGACGTCTTCGATGATGTCGTAGATCACGTTGTAGTAACGCATATCCAGACCTTCCTGCTCGACGATCTTGCGAGCGCCGGCATCGGCACGCACGTTGAAGCCGAACAGTACAGCGTTGGAGGCCAGTGCCAGGTTGGCGTCGGATTCGGTGATACCACCGACACCGCCACCGACAACACGCACCTGCACTTCATCGTTACCCAGGCCGTTCAAGGCACCGTTCAACGCTTCCAGCGAACCACGGACGTCGGATTTGAGGACGATGTTGAGCGTCTTCTTCTCTTCCTGACCCATGCTTTCGAAGATGTTTTCCAGCTTGCCTGCGTGAGCACGGGCCAGTTTGACTTCGCGGAACTTGCCTTGACGGAACAGAGCCACTTCACGGGCTTTCTTCTCGTCGGCAACCACGCTCATCTCATCGCCAGCGTCCGGAGTACCGTCCAGGCCGAGGATCTCGACAGGGATGGCTGGACCGGCTTCCTTGATGGCCTTGCCGTTCTCGTCGAGCATGGCGCGAACACGGCCGTAGTTGGAACCGACCAGCACCATGTCGCCTTGACGCAGGGTGCCGTCCTGAACCAGAACGGTCGCCACCGGGCCACGGCCCTTGTCGAGACGCGATTCAACCACCACACCACGGCCAGGAGCCGAAGGCGTAGCTGTCAGTTCCAGAACTTCGGCTTGCAGCAGAACGGCTTCGAGCAATTCATCGACACCGGTACCCATCTTCGCCGAAACCGGTACGAATGGCGTGTCACCACCCCACTCTTCCGACGTCACGCCGTGTACCGACAATTCACTACGGATGCGATCGAGATCGGCGCCCGGCTTGTCGATCTTGTTCACCGCCACAACCAGCGGAACGCCCGCGGCTTGAGCGTGTTGAACAGCTTCGATGGTTTGCGGCATCACGCCGTCGTCCGCTGCAACGACGAGGATCACGATGTCGGTCGCCTTGGCACCACGGGCACGCATCGCGGTAAACGCGGCGTGGCCCGGGGTGTCGAGGAACGTCACCATGCCACGGTCAGTTTCAACGTGGTAGGCACCGATGTGCTGAGTAATGCCGCCGGCTTCGCCAGCTGCAACCTTCGCACGACGGATGTAGTCGAGCAGGGAAGTCTTACCGTGGTCAACGTGGCCCATTACGGTCACGACTGGCGCACGGGCAACAGCCTCGCCTTCAAACTTCAGGGACTCGGCCAGGGAATCTTCCAGGGCGGTATCGCTGACCAGGGTCACTTTGTGGCCCAGCTCTTCAGCAACCAGTTGAGCAGTTTCCTGATCGAGCACCTGGTTGATGGTCGCTGGAGTACCCAGTTTGAACATGAACTTGATGATTTCAGCTGCCTTGACCGACATCTGCTGGGCCAGATCGCCCACAGTGATGGTCTCGCCGATCTTCACTTCGCGCACGACAGGGCCGGTTGGGCTCTGGAAACCATGAGCGTTGCGCTTCTTCAGCTTGGCCTTGCCGCGACCACCACGACGGAAGCCATCGCTTTCTTCGTCGGTAGTACGAGGGGCAACGCGTGGAGCAGGCGCTTTTTCCTTGACCGAAGCACGATGCGGAGCGTTTTTGCGCTCACCATCGCCGCCACCGCGACGATTGTTATCGTCTGCACGTGGTTTGTCCGGACGGCGCTGTTCGTCACGCTTGCGGGTGTCGGCAGCCGGTGCGGCAGCTACAACCGGAGCGCTTTCACGCACAGGCTCGGCCACGGCAACAGGTGCAGCAGCAACAGGTTCGGCTGGAGCGGTCGGCGCAACAGCAGGCTGGCGACGCGCTTCTTCTTCGGCGCGACGCTTGGCTTCTTCTTCAGCCTTCTGACGAGCAGCATTTTCTACTGCGCGACGCTCTTCCAGTTCACGCTTGCGCTCGGCTTCGATTTCTTCCGGGCTGCGCTGTACGAAGACTTTCTTCTTGCGTACTTCAACGCTGATGCTTTTGCTGCCAGCAACACGCAGGGTGCTGGTGGTTTTACGCTGCAGCGTAATCTTGCGTGGTTCTTCCACTTTCGCCTTGTGGCTGCTTTTCAAGTGAGTCAGCAAAGATTGCTTCTCACTGTCAGTCACACTTTCTTCGGCGGCGGTGTGCGGCAGACCTGCCTCACGCATCTGCTGCAACAGGCGCTCTACCGGTGTTTTGACCTCATCGGCCAGTTGTTTCACCGTGACTTGCGTCATGCACTTCTCTCCTCAGGCCGCGCCTAATTACTCGAACCAGTGGGCTCGGGCGGCCATGATCAACTTGCCGGCACGATCATCGTCAATGCCGTCGATGTCGAGCAGATCGTCAATAGACTGCTCGGCCAGGTCTTCGCGGGTAATTACGCCGCGCACCGCCAGTTCCATCGCCAAATCCTTGTCCATACCCTCAAGCGAGAGCAGGTCTTCGGCCGGATGGGCGTCTGCCAGCTTTTCCTCAGTAGCGATGGCTTTGGTCAACAAACGATCCTTGGCACGAGCGCGAAGCTCGTTGACGATGTCTTCGTCAAAGCCGTCGATGTTGAGCATTTCTTCCAACGGTACGTAGGCAATCTCTTCCAGGCTGGTGAAGCCTTCATCGACCAGCACCTGGGCCAGTTCTTCGTCGACTTCCAGCTCGTCGATGAAGTTGCGCAGGATGTCGCCGGTTTCTGCTTGCTGCTTAGCCTGGATGTCCGATTCGGTCATTACGTTCAGGGTCCAGCCAGTCAATTGGCTCGCCAGACGCACGTTCTGACCACCGCGACCGATGGCCTGAGCCAGATTGTCTGCGCCAACGGCGATGTCCATTGCGTGGGCATCTTCGTCAACGATAATTGCTGCAACCTCGGCCGGGGACATGGCGTTGATTACGAATTGAGCCGGGTTGTCGTCCCACAGAACGATATCAACACGCTCACCGCCCAACTCACCCGACACTGCCTGGACGCGCGAACCGCGCATACCGATGCAAGCGCCCTGCGGGTCGATGCGTTTGTCCTTGGAGCGGACGGCGATCTTGGCGCGCGAACCCGGGTCACGGGATGCCGCCATCACTTCGATCAAGCCTTCAGCGATTTCCGGCACTTCAATGCGGAACAACTCGATCAGCATTTCCGGCGCGGTACGCGACAGGATCAGCTGCGGGCCGCGGTTCTCGGTGCGGATTTCCTTGAGCAGCGCACGCAGACGCACGCCAACCCGGAAGGTTTCGCGAGAGATGATGTCTTCACGAGCCAGCAACGCTTCAGCGTTGTTACCCAGATCGACGATTACGTTATCGCGGGTCACTTTCTTCACGGTGCCGGAGATGATTTCACCCAGGCGCTCGCGGTAAGCGTCCACAACCTGAGCACGCTCGGCTTCGCGGACTTTCTGCACGATGACTTGCTTGGCAGTCTGTGCAGCAATACGGCCGAATTCGATCGACTCGATTTTTTCTTCGACGACGTCACCCACCTTGGCACCTGGATGCGTTTCAGCAACCTTGCTCGGCCAGGTTTCGATGGCCGGATCGTCCAGGTCTGCCTCTTCGACGACCGTCCAGCGACGGAAAGTCTCGTAAGCACCGGTGTGGCGGTTGATTTCCACACGCAGATCAACTTCGTCCTCGAAACGCTTTTTGGTAGCAGTGGCCAGAGCCAGCTCCAGCGCTTCAAAAATTACGTTTGCCGGTACGCCCTTTTCATTGGATACCGACTCAACAACCAGCAGTACTTCTTTGCTCATCGTACGCCTCGCCTTTCGCAAGCCATTGGATCCGCGGGATCCGCGTCTCAGTCAAAACTGGGAATAATGTTGGCCTTGTCGATCATATCGATCGGCAACAGGAACTCATGGTCTTCTACCTGCACCACGACATCCTGTTCTTCTACACCGCGCAGAAGGCCCTGAAAGTTGCGCCGACCTTCAAAAGGCGAGCGCAGCTTGATCTTCACTTGTTCACCGGCAAATTTTGCAAACTGCTCAAGAGTGAACAGAGGGCGTTCCATGCCAGGCGAGGAAACTTCAAGGGTGTACTCAACGGAAATTGGATCTTCAACATCCAGAACACCGCTGATCTGACGGCTGACGATGGCACAATCGTCCACCAGCACACCGCCTTCTTTATCGATATAAACGCGCAACAGTGAGTGGCGACCTTGAGCCGAAAACTCAATACCCCAGCATTCATAGCCAAGGGCCACGACCACCGGGGCCAACAAGGCCTGCAACTGTTCTAGCTTGCTCGACACCTGAACCCCCTCGTGCATGTAAATGCATGCTATGCAAAATAAAAAAATGGGCGAAACGCCCATCCCTGAAACGCCGTCGAACAGCGGCGTTATAAAGTGTCCAGCTAACAAAAAGCCCCTGAAAAGGGGCTCCTTAAACTGGTTGCGGGGGCCGGATTTGAACCGACGACCTTCGGGTTATGAGCCCGACGAGCTACCAGACTGCTCCACCCCGCGACAAAGCTGGGGCGGAAGTATACGACCGATCCCTGACAGGGTCAATGTAACCTTCCACCTGCAAGAAAGCCCGCAACAGCGGGCTCTCCTGACTAATTGGTACCGAGAAGGGGACTCGAACCCCTACACCCTATGGGCACAACCACCTCAAGGTTGCGTGTCTACCAATTCCACCACCTCGGCAATACTACGTTTGAAACCCTTCTTACTTCTGCTCTTGAGCTGGAGGCACGTCAGTCGCTGGAGTAGCCGACTTTTGCTCTTGAAGCACCGGGACATCATCAGAAGCCGGTTGTTGCTTTGGAACTTCCAACACTGCCGGGTTTGGCAAACCTACTTGAGTCAGCTGATGAGCTTTCTCTTTAGCAAAGTAACCTAACCCTAAGCTGGTTATGAAGAAACCTGCGGCAAGTATAGCAGTAAACTTACTAAGAAAGGTAGAGGAACCTTGGCTTCCGAACACAGTATTTGAAGCACCTGCTCCGAAAGACGCGCCAGCATCCGCACCTTTACCCTGCTGCAGCAATACGAGAGCAACTACGCCCAATGCACCCAGCAGATGAAAAACGACTACGACTGTTTCCAGCATTTTTTCAGTTTCCCGCGGCGCGACAAATCGCACCGAACTCATCTGCATTCAGGGAAGCTCCACCAATGAGCCCCCCATCGATATCCGGCATGCCGAACAGTTCGACCGCATTGGCCGCCTTCACGCTGCCGCCGTATAGAAGCCGCACACCTCGTGCGACTTCAGAATTCTCTGCCGCCAACTGTGCGCGGATGGCTGCATGCACATCCTGCGCTTGTTGCGGCGAAGCAGTCAGCCCGGTACCAATGGCCCAGACCGGCTCGTAAGCGATTACCGCCTTCGCAAATGCACCAACACCCAGCTCCTCAATGATGCTGTCAAGCTGACGCGAGACAACTTCAAGAGTCTTTCCAGCTTCACGCTGCTCAAGGGTTTCCCCAATGCACAACACCGGAATCAAGCCACATGCCTGAGCTGCTGCGAACTTGCGGATCAGCATTCCGTCCTGCTCGCCCATTACCTGACGACGCTCGGAGTGCCCGACAAGCACCAGTGAACAGCCCGCATCCACCAACTGACTCGGAGCAACCTCACCAGTCAACGCACCTTGTGTGGACTCCACCGCAGAATTCTGCGCGCCGACTGCAATCGACTTTCCTTTCAAGCCATCAATCACTTGATTGATATGCAGGCAAGGCGGGAATACCGCAACATCAACACCGCTCGGCAAGGCCAAATCACAAAGGCCTTTGATCAGCTCAGCGACGCTGGCGCGGGTACCGTGCATCTTCCAGTTACCAGCTACCATAGGGCGACGCATGCTGTACCTCGTCGGTCAAAGTGGGCGCAGATGTTACCCAACACAATCATGGCTGGCAAGCCGAATTCAGGCAGAAACTTCACTAACCAGTTTTGCCAGCTCTTCGGCGTAGCCACGAACCTGCGTTTCGTCTTCGCCTTCGACCATGACGCGCACCAGCGGCTCTGTTCCGGACTTGCGCAAAAGCACCCGCCCACGACCCGCCATAGCCTTGGTCACACGCTCACTGGCTTCCTTGACGGAAGGATGATCAAGGGGACTAGCACCACCACCAAAACGCACATTGATCAGTATCTGAGGGCATTTACGCAACGCCTGACGAGCCTGGGCGAGCCCTTCCGATCGGGTCTTGAGCGCCTTCAACACCTGCAACGCGGCAACGATCGCATCACCCGTAGTGGTGTAATTGAAACAAACGATATGCCCCGAGTTCTCACCACCCACTAGCCAGTTACGCTCCAGCAGGTCAGCAATGACATAACGGTCACCGACATTGGCACGCACGAACGGAATCGCCAGATCTGCGAGAGCCAGCTCCAGGCCCAGGTTACTCATCAGCGTACCGACCACACCGCCCTGCAGCTTGTCACGCTCATGCAGGTCACGCGCAATGATGTACAGCAGCTCATCGCCATCAACGATGGTACCGGTGTGATCGACCATCAGAACGCGATCACCATCACCGTCAAATGCGATCCCAAGATCGGCGTGCTCGGCGAGAACAGCAGCCTGCAGTTGCCCCATATGAGTCGAACCGCAATTATCGTTGATGTTCAATCCGTTGGGTTGCGCTGAAAGAACTACCACCTCGGCCCCTAGCTCGCGAAACACGCTAGGCGCAACCTTGTAAGTCGCACCATGGGCACAGTCGATGACGATTTTCAGGCCGGAGAAGCTGGTCCCCGTCGGTACGCTACTCTTGCAGAACTCGATGTAACGACCCGAGGCGTCGTTGATTCGCGTGACCTTGCCGATCTTGCTCGACTCAACCACGGTCATTGGCGTATCCAGCAACTCCTCGATCATCAGTTCGACTTCATCCGGCAGCTTGGTGCCCTTTCCGGAGAAAAACTTGATGCCATTGTCGTCATGAGGATTGTGCGACGCACTGATCACGATACCCGCTTCAGCATGAAAGGTACGCGTCAGATAAGCGATGGCTGGCGTTGGCATTGGCCCCAGCAACATGACATCGGCGCCCGCCGACGTCAGTCCAGCTTCCAGCGCAGACTCGAACATGTAACCGGAGATCCGGGTGTCCTTGCCGACCAACACCTTGCAGGCACCCATCTTGCGGAACGCCATGCCTGCAGCCCAGCCAAGCTTTAGCATGAAATCAGGAGTAATCGGATATTGACCAACTCGACCACGAATGCCGTCGGTACCAAAGTATTTCCTGCTCATAAACACTCCATAATTCTTATTCGGCTGATGCCACTGCAGTGATCATCCTCACCACATCGACAGTTTCAGCGACATCATGGACGCGCAATATACGCGCACCCTTGTGCGAAGCCAGCGCAGCAAGGGCAAGACTGCCATACAAGCGCTCGCCCACCGGACGATTCAATGCCTGCCCGATCATGCTCTTTCGCGAAACCCCGACTAACAGGGGCCGCCCCAAGGCATGCAAGGCATCCATATGCTTGAACAAGCTTAGGTTGTGCTGCAATGTTTTGGCGAAACCGAAGCCTGGATCAAGAATGATCCGCTCAGCCGCGATCCCTACCGATGCGCACTGTGCCATGCGCTCGACAAGGAACTCACCCACTTCCTTCGTGACGTCCTGATACTGCGGATTGTCCTGCATATCGCCCGGCTCACCGAGCATATGCATCAGACAGACCGGCAGACCGGTCGCTGCCGCCGCATCCAAGGCACCATCACGACGGAGTGCACGCACGTCATTGATCAACCCGGCGCCCAGTCGTGCGGTTTCACGCATGACAGCCGGCGTGGAGGTATCGACCGAGATGATCACGTCCAGCTCGCGGCTGATCCGCTCGACAATCGGCGCTACGCGCTCCAGCTCTTCCAGTGGCGAAACCGCCCTGGCACCTGGTCGCGTCGATTCACCACCCACATCAATCAGTGTCGCGCCAGCCGCCACCATGGCTTCTGCGTGCCTTAGGGCAGCATCAAGCTGGCTGTATTGACCACCGTCAGAGAAAGAATCGGGGGTGACATTGAGAATGCCCATGACATGAGTCTGGGCCAAATCAAGAACCCGGTTGCCGCAAGGCAACCGGGTCGAGGACTGAGCAGAAGTCATTTCAAACCTTAAACATCAGCAGCCGGACCGCCAATTGGTGTTTCAGGACGCTCATCCTGCACCACCGGAGGGGTTCCGGAAGTGCCGGTGCCACCCGACCAATCGCGAGGCTCGCGAGGCGTACGACCCGCCATGATGTCATCGATCTGATCAGCATCGATCGTCTCGTACTTCATCAGGGCATCGGCCATTGCATCAAGCTTGTCACGGTTGTCCGTAAGGATCTGCTTAGCTGTGCCGTAGCATTGATCAATAATGCTGCGCACTTCGGAGTCGATCAGCTTGGCCGTCTCGCCGGAGAAACTTGCATTCTGACCACCGCCGCCGCGACCAAGGAAAACCTCACCTTCTTCTTCGGCGTACATCAAAGGACCGAGTTTCTCCGAAAGCCCCCACTTGGTCACCATGTTCCGCGCAATCTGGCTGGCACGCATGATGTCGTTGGAGGCACCGGTGGTTACACCATCGAAGCCCAGCGTCATCTCTTCAGCGATACGACCACCGTACAACGAGCAAATCTGGCTGATCAGCGCCCGCTTGGACAAGCTGTAGCGATCTTCTTCCGGCAGGAACATGGTCACACCCAAGGCGCGACCACGCGGAATAATCGACACCTTGTATACCGGATCATGCTCGGGCACGACACGACCAACAATGGCGTGACCCGCCTCGTGGTAAGCCGTGTTCTGTTTTTCTTTCTCGGACATGACCATGGATTTGCGCTCGGCACCCATCATGATCTTGTCTTTGGCCAGTTCGAATTCCTTCATTTCGACAATGCGCTTGCCAGCACGGGCGGCAAACAGCGAAGCCTCGTTTACCAGGTTGGCCAGGTCGGCACCGGAGAAGCCAGGCGTACCACGAGCGATAACGGCCGGAGCGACGTCGTCACCCATTGGCACTTTGCGCATGTGGACCTTGAGAATCTGTTCGCGGCCACGGATATCCGGCAGACCCACTACAACCTGACGGTCGAAACGGCCCGGGCGCAGCAGCGCAGGGTCCAGTACGTCTGGACGGTTGGTGGCGGCAATCACGATGATGCCGTCATTCATTTCGAAGCCATCCATCTCTACCAGCAACTGGTTGAGCGTCTGCTCGCGCTCGTCGTGACCGCCACCCATGCCGGCGCCACGATGGCGACCGACGGCGTCGATTTCGTCGATGAAGATGATGCATGGCGCGTGTTTTTTGGCCTGCTCGAACATGTCACGAACACGGCTGGCACCCACACCAACGAACATTTCGACGAAATCGGAACCGGAAATGGTGAAGAATGGCACCTTGGCTTCGCCAGCAATCGCCTTGGCCAGCAAGGTTTTACCGGTACCCGGAGGACCAACCATCAGCACGCCGCGGGGAATGCGACCGCCCAGACGCTGGAACTTGCCCGGATCACGCAGGAACTCGACCAGCTCACCGACCTCTTCCTTGGCTTCGTCACAACCGGCAACGTCAGCCAACGTGGTCTTGACCTGATCTTCAGACAGCAGGCGCGCCTTGCTCTTGCCAAAACTCATTGGCCCGCCCTTGCCTCCGGCGCCGCCCTGCATCTGCCGCATGAAGAACATGAACACGGCAATGATCACGAGGATCGGGAAGCTTGCGACCAGGAGTTGAGTCCAGATGCTTTGCTGTTCAGGCTGCTTGCCTTCGACCACGACGTGGTTATCCACCAGGTCGCCGATCAAACCATTGTCCTGGATCGCCGGACGAATGGTCTTGAAACTGTCGCCATCGTTGCGCTTGCCGGTAATCACGTAGCCATCAACCGCCACGCGCTCGACCTTGCCATCCTTGACCTGCTGGATGAAGTCGGAATAGTTGAGGGTCTGCGGCTCGTTAGGGCTGGAGAAGTTGTTCATCACCGTCACCAGGACAGCCGCGATGATCAACCACAGGATCAGATTCTTTGCCATATCGTTCAATTAACTACCCTCTGAAGCAAGCGCCGCTGATGGCGCGCGCTTCGCATGATATTCACCGGCCTAACTTACTACATTACCTACGACTTGGCAGGCGCCGTCTGTAACCCTTTGTGAAACACTTCCTACACAATATTCGTTATTTCCCACAGGGCGAAATACGAAAATCCTATTGCCCCGCAAAAAAACCTCGCTTTATTCACTCCGACCGCGGTAGCCCCAAGCCAGCATGTACTGCTCACGGGAACTGCCACGGGACGAGTCCGGTTTTATCATCTGGACCTTGTCGAATTTCTGACGAGCATCCTTTACGTAAGCATCAAACCCTTCACCCTGAAAAACCTTGATCACGAAATTACCACCCGGCTTGAGTATCCGAGCGGCCAGATCAAGAGCCAGCTCGCAAAGAAACATGGCTTTGGGCATATCTACGGCAGGCGTACCACTCATATTGGGGGCCATATCGGAAATCACAAGGTCCACCTGCGAATTACCCACAGCCTCAAGGATCCGGCCAAGCACTTCGTCCTGAGTGAAGTCACCCTGGATGAAAGTCACGTCCGGAATGCTGTCCATTTCCAGGATGTCCGAGGCGATCAGACGTCCCTGCCCCCCAATCAGCCGGCTAGTGACCTGCGACCAGCCACCAGGCGCCGCACCCAGGTCGACAACGCTCATGCCCGGACGGATCAGCTTGTATTTCTCCTGGACCTCCAGAAGCTTGTAACTCGCACGCGAGCGGTAGCCATCCTTCTGCGCCTGCTTCACATAGGGGTCATTGACATGTCTTTTCAGCCAACCAAGGCTTGTCTTGGAACGCGCCATTGGGCACCTCGTTGATAAGGGTCGTGATTAATTGGGCGGATCCACGAACCCTCGGGTAAAATGGCCGCCATTTTACAGAATCCAGACGAAAGGGTCAGATTATGCCGCTCACTCAAGAGCAGAAGAAACAGTACAAATCCATTGGCCACCACCTGAAACCAGTTTTGATTGTGGCTGACAATGGTTTGACTGAAGGTGTTTTAGCCGAATTTGAACGCGCTTTGGCGGATCACGAGCTGATCAAAATCAAGCTCAACATCCTGGATCGCGAGTCGCGCCTGGCGTCCATTGCAGAACTGTGCAAGGTCGGCAGGGCGGACCTGGTTCAGGTCATCGGCAAGATGGCACTGATTTACCGCAAAAACTTCAGCGTCAACAAGCAGCTGTCGAACGTCCATCGCTTCAAGTGATGGCAAGGGTCAAGGGTGTGCTTCGCGCACCCTGCCACTCCACCCAGGCACCGGCTGTATGACCAGCACCAGTCCGGAAAAGCCCAGGACAAGATAACTGAACACCTGCCAACGCACCGCGTCGGGCCACCCGACACGCACCGCGAAGTGCATCGCGCACGCGCCCAGCCCCATCAGCAACAGCTGCCCACGAATATCGCACCATAGACTGGCAAGGCCCTCGGCCTGAATCAGCACCAAAGCCTGAAAAACCAGACACACTGTGGCAAAACCCACCATCAATGCACTCAGCATGCCTGCAATTTCGTCGATCAGCAGCGGTGCCAGGCCAATCAGCCCCAGCACCGGCAACAGACCGATATGCAACAACCACAGGCCGCCAACCCACAACATCTGAGTCAGCTGCCAAAGCACCGCGCCCGCACGAAGCAGGCGCCTGCTTTTACCTTCAGATGTGGCGAACTTCGACAATCTCGTACTCGATGACGCCGCTCGGCGTCTTGACCGCGACCACGTCACCCTCTTCCTTGGCAATCAGGGCGCGGGCGATGGGTGAACCGACAGAGATCTTGCCGAGCTTGATGTCTGCCTCGTCCTCACCAACGATCTGGTAGGTCACGCTTTCATCAGTCTCGACGTTGGCGATCTCAACGGTCGTGCCGAAAATCACCTTGCCAGTATGTGCAATGGTCGTGACATCAATCACCACTGCATTTTGCATGCGGCCTTCGATGTCACGGATCCGCGCCTCAACCATACCCTGCTGCTCGCGAGCAGCGTGGTATTCGGCGTTTTCCTTCAAGTCACCCAACTCGCGGGCCGTACCGATGTCCTGGCTGAGCTTCGGACGAACGACCTTGGTCAGGTGAGCATGTTCTTCTTCCAGGGCGCGAGCGCCCTGAACGGTCATTGGGTACTTCGTTATGCTCATGCCTTCAATCCTGCGTGTAGATCCTGCAAGCGGCGCACGGTCTTCTCGGGACCGAACTTCAGCGCTTCACAGATCGCTTCGCCAGCAGCAATGGTCGTGGTGCAGTAAATCTTGTGCTGCAGGGCATTGCGACGAATGGAATAGGAGTCAGCGATCGACTGACGACCCTCGGTGGTGTTGATGATCAAGGTAACTTCGTCATTCTTGATCATGTCGACCACGTGTGGACGACCCTCGGTCACCTTGTTCACGCGGCGCACTTTCAGGCCTGCGGCTTCGATCAGCTTGGCAGTACCGGCAGTAGCGACCACTTCGAAGCCCAAGTTGATCAGATCACGGGCCACGCCTGCAACCAGTGGCTTGTCGTCGTCGCGCACACTGATGAACGCAGTACCGCCGGTCGGCAGCACTTCGCTGGCACCCATCTGGGCTTTGGCAAACGCTTCGCCGAAGGTATCGCCCACACCCATCACCTCACCGGTGGACTTCATCTCTGGGCCGAGAATCGGGTCAACTCCCGGGAATTTGGCGAACGGGAATACCGCCTCTTTCACGCTGTAGAAGTTAGGAATGATTTCTTTGGTGAAACCGATTTCCTTCAGGGTTTTACCGGCCATGACGCGAGCCGCGATCATTGCCAGGGAAACACCGATGCACTTGGACACGAAAGGCACGGTACGCGAAGCACGCGGGTTGACTTCAATCACGTAGATATCGTCGCCCTGCAGCGCCAACTGTACGTTCATCAGGCCGACCACACCCAGCTCCAGGGCCATTTTCTTGACCTGCTCACGCATCTCGTCCTGGATATGAGCAGGCAGCGAGTACGGTGGCAGCGAGCATGCGGAGTCACCGGAGTGAACGCCAGCCTGCTCGATGTGCTGCATGATTGCGCCGATCACCACGTCTTTGCCGTCGCAGACCGCATCAACGTCCATTTCGATGGCGCAGTTGAGGAAGTGGTCCAGCAGCACCGGGCTGTCGTTGGACACTTGAACCGCTTCACGCAGGTAGCGCTTGAGTTCTTCTTCTTCGTAAACGATTTCCATCGCACGACCGCCCAGCACGTAGGACGGGCGCACCACCAGCGGGTAGCCGATCTTGGCAGCCGCACGAATCGCTTCGTCTTCGCTGCGCACGGTGGCGTTCGGCGGCTGACGCAGGTTCAGTCGCTGAACCATTTGCTGGAAGCGCTCACGGTCTTCGGCACGGTCGATGGCGTCAGGGCTGGTGCCGATGATCGGCACGCCGGCGGCTTCCAGGGCACGCGCCAGTTTCAGCGGGGTCTGGCCGCCGTACTGGACGATCACGCCTTTCGGTTTCTCGACGCGGACGATTTCCAGCACGTCTTCCAGGGTCACTGGTTCGAAGTACAGACGGTCGGAAGTGTCGTAGTCGGTGGATACGGTTTCCGGGTTGCAGTTGACCATGATGGTCTCGTACCCGTCATCGCGCAGGGCCAGTGCCGCGTGTACGCAGCAGTAGTCGAACTCGATGCCCTGGCCGATACGGTTCGGACCGCCACCCAGGATCATGATCTTGTCACGGCCCGATGGTGCGGCTTCACACTCTTCTTCGTACGTGGAGTACAGATAAGCGGTATCGGTGGCGAACTCGGCGGCGCACGTGTCGACGCGCTTGTAGACCGGGAACACTTCAAGCTTGTGACGATGGGCACGCAGGCTCTTCTCGGTCACACCCAGCAGCTTGGCCAGGCGCTGATCGGAGAAGCCTTTGCGCTTGAGGCGGAACATCAGATCGCGGTCGATGCTGGTCAGACCCAGGGTCTTGACCTTCTCTTCGTCCTTGATCAGATCTTCCATCTGCACCAGGAACCAAGGATCGATCATGGTCATGCCGAAGATATCTTCAACGCTCATGCCGGCGCGCATTGCGTCCGCCACGTACCAGATACGCTCGGCACCCGGCACGGTCAGCTCGCGCTTGAGGATGCTCATGCTTTCCGGATTGTTCAGGTCAACCTTCTCGTCCAGACCGCAAACGCCTACTTCCAGGCCCCGCAGCGCTTTCTGCAGGGACTCCTGGAAGGTGCGGCCAATGGCCATGA
Source organism: Pseudomonas moorei (assembly GCF_008801475.1). Classification (GTDB taxonomy): domain Bacteria; phylum Pseudomonadota; class Gammaproteobacteria; order Pseudomonadales; family Pseudomonadaceae; genus Aquipseudomonas; species Aquipseudomonas moorei. The sequence continues at coordinate 218,270 of NZ_VZPP01000010.1, forward strand.
CTTCGCCGACCGACTTCATTTGCGTGGTCAGGCGCGCGTCTGCCTTGGAGAACTTCTCGAAGGCGAAGCGTGGCAGCTTGGTCACGACGTAGTCGATGGACGGTTCGAAGGACGCCGGGGTCTTGCCGCCGGTGATGTCGTTCGACAACTCATCCAGGGTGTAACCCACGGCCAGCTTGGCCGCGACCTTGGCAATCGGGAAACCGGTGGCTTTCGACGCCAGGGCCGAGGAACGGGATACACGCGGGTTCATCTCGATGACAACCATGCGACCCGTGTTCGGGCAGATGCCGAACTGGACGTTGGAACCACCGGTTTCCACGCCGATCTCGCGCAGTACCGCCAGGGAGGCGTTACGCAGGATCTGGTATTCCTTGTCGGTCAGGGTCTGTGCAGGCGCCACGGTGATCGAGTCACCGGTGTGCACGCCCATCGGGTCGAAGTTTTCGATGGAGCAGACGATGATGCAGTTGTCCTTCTTATCGCGGACAACCTCCATTTCGTATTCTTTCCAGCCGATCAGGGATTCGTCGATCAGCAGCTCTTTGGTCGGCGACAGGTCCAGACCACGGGCGCAGATTTCTTCGAACTCTTCACGGTTGTAAGCGATACCGCCACCGGTGCCGCCCATGGTGAAGGACGGACGGATGATGCACGGGAAGCCAAGCTTCTCGAGAACCGCATTGGCCTCTTCCATGCTGTGAGCGATACCGGAGCGCGGGCACGCCAGGCCGATGGATTTCATGGCCTTGTCGAAACGCGAGCGGTCTTCAGCCTTGTCGATGGTGTCGGCGTTGGCACCGATCATCTCTACGCCGAACTTCTCCAGAACGCCCTCGCGCTCCAGGTCCAGGGCGCAGTTCAGGGCGGTCTGGCCGCCCATGGTTGGCAGCAGCGCGTCCGGACGCTCTTTCTCGATGATCTTGGCGACGGTCTGCCACTTGATCGGTTCGATGTAGGTAGCGTCGGCCATGGCCGGGTCGGTCATGATGGTGGCCGGGTTGGAGTTTACCAGGATGACGCGGTAACCCTCTTCGCGCAGGGCTTTGCAGGCCTGGGCGCCGGAGTAGTCGAATTCGCAGGCCTGGCCGATCACGATCGGGCCAGCGCCGAGAATCAGGATGCTTTTAATGTCTGTACGTTTTGGCATGGGTTTGTCACTCAAATCCGCAGGTCAGTCGGCAAGCCGTCTTGTTCAATCTCTGAAGCCTTGAGGGGGCCGCCGGTATCGGGACCGCCCTCAAGCTTTGCAACATCAGGGCGAGCGATCAGCGTCGCTTGGCCATCTCGTTGATGAAGCGATCAAACAAAGGCGCTACGTCGTTCGGGCCAGGGCTGGCTTCCGGGTGACCCTGGAAGCTGAAGGCGCTCTTGTCGGTACGCTCGATCCCTTGCAGGGTGCCGTCGAAGAGCGATTTGTGGGTCGCACGAACGTTGGCCGGCAGGGTGGCTTCGTCTACGGCAAAACCGTGGTTCTGGCTGGTGATCATCACTACGCCGGTATCCAGATCCTGGACCGGGTGGTTGGCACCGTGGTGGCCGTGACCCATTTTCAGGGTCTTGGCGCCGGAGGCCAGGGCCAGCAGCTGGTGACCAAGGCAGATGCCGAATACCGGAATTTCGGTTTCCAGCACGTCCTTGATCGCCTGGATCGCGTAGTCGCAAGGCTCCGGATCGCCAGGGCCGTTGGACAGGAACACACCGTCCGGCTGCAAGGCGAGCACATCGGCGGCAGGCGTTTGAGCCGGTACCACGGTGACGCGGCAACCGCGCTCGACCAACATGCGCAGGATGTTCAGCTTGACGCCGTAGTCGTAGGCAACCACGTGGTACGGCAGCTCGGAGGCTTCGATGGTGGCATGGCTGTCGGTTTTCAGATCCCAGACCGTCGAACGCCACTCGTAATTCTCAGTAGTGCTGACGACTTTCGCCAGGTCCATGCCTTTCAGGCCAGGGAAGCCCTGGGCGGCGGCAATGGCGGCCTCATCGGAAATGTTGTCACCGGCCATGATGCAGCCGTTCTGTGCGCCTTTTTCACGCAGGATGCGAGTCAGGCGACGGGTGTCGATACCGGCGATTGCCACAACATTGTTGGCTTTCAGGTAGTCGGACAAGGACATGGTGTTACGCCAGTTGCTCGCAACCAGTGGCAGGTCACGGATGACCAGGCCAGCGGACCAGACGCGGTTGGACTCAGCGTCTTCCGGCGTGGTGCCGGTGTTGCCGATGTGCGGGTAAGTCAGGGTAACGATCTGTTGGGCGTAGGAAGGATCGGTAAGGATTTCCTGATAGCCGGTCATTGCGGTGTTGAACACCACCTCACCAACGGTTTGACCGTCGGCTCCAATGGCTTCGCCGCGAAAAATGCTGCCATCAGCAAGGGCGAGTATGGCTGGCTTAGTCAAGAAGACCTCCCGTAAATAAAGCCTGAAAGGGCGATCGCAGGTTGTAAAAAAGCGGAGTGACGTATGGACACGTCACCCCGCTTCTTCACTGAATTATTCTGCGCGCTTTTAGTGGACACACTAAAGCTGTAGCTTACAGAAAAAGGCATTTTTGGTCTACCGCCAATGAGCCCGAAAGGCCAGAGAATGCGACAGGACGTCGCTTGGCGGTGTAAAACCGGACTCAAGCAGATTGCTCGAGCCCGGTTTCAATAGCGTTTTATCGCAGGTCGAGCACGTCTTGCATGTCGTAAAGACCAGGCTCTCGACCATCCAGCCACAAGGCAGCACGTACCGCGCCCTTGGCGAAGGTCATGCGACTGGAAGCCTTATGGGTGATTTCCAGGCGCTCCCCTTCACAGGCAAACAGCACCGTGTGATCCCCCACCACATCACCACCGCGAACAGTGGCAAAACCGATGGTTTCACGCTCGCGCGCGCCGGTATGCCCCTCGCGACCATAGACCGCAACCTTCTGCAGGTCACGATCCAGGGCACTGGCGATGACCTCACCCATGCGCAACGCCGTGCCGGAAGGCGCGTCGATCTTGTGCCGGTGGTGAGCTTCGATGATTTCGATATCCGCCTCGTCGCCCAACACACGAGCCGCCATATCGAGCAATTTCAGCGACAGGTTCACACCCACGCTGAAATTGGCTGCAAACACGATCGGGATGTCTTTGCCCGCCTCGGCCAGCAACTGCTTTTGCGCAGCGTCCAGCCCCGTCGTGCCGATGACCATGGCTTTACCCGCCTTGCGGCAGAAGGCCAGGTTTTTCAGCATGACTTCCGGCAGGGTGAAGTCGATCAACACGTCGAACTCATCCGCCACCGCATCCAGGTTACCGGACAACGGCACGCCGATACGCCCCAGCGAAGCCAGCTCACCGGCATCCACACCAATCAGCGTACTGCCAGGGCGAACGATGGCGGCTGTCAGACCGGTGAGCGGCGCGCGTTGCTGCACCGCCTCGACCAGGATCTTACCCATGCGCCCGGCAGCGCCCATCACAGCTATACGTCGCATGACCACTCCTTACAGATCGCCGAAGAAGCGCTTCACGCCTTCGAACCAGCCAGTGGTTTTCGGCGAGTGACTGTTGTCATCCGCCAGCGAGCTGCGGAACTCTTCGAGCATTTCACGCTGACGACGACTCAGATTCACCGGGGTTTCGACCGCCACGCGGCACATCAAGTCACCGGCACCGCCGCCACGCACAGGCGCAACACCCTTGCCACGAACGCGGAATTGCTTGCCGGTCTGAGTCCCTTCGGGAATCTTCAGTTTGACCCGACCATCGAGGGTCGGAATCTCCAGTTCACCACCCAACGCCGCATCGACGAAGCTGATCGGCACTTCGCAGAACAGATGCTTACCATCACGCTGGAAGATCGCGTGTTCGCGCACATTGATCACGACATACAGGTCGCCGGTCGGCCCGCCTTGCGCACCCGCCTCGCCTTCGCCAGACAGACGAATGCGGTCACCGGTATCAACACCGGCCGGCACTTTCACCGACAGGGTCTTGTACTCTTCGACGCGACCTTCGCCATGGCAGGAGTCGCATGGATCGGAAATGATCTTGCCCTGACCATGGCAGCGCGGACAGGTCTGCTGCACCGAGAAGAAACCTTGCTGCATGCGCACCTGGCCGATACCGCCACAGGTCGGGCAGGTTACCGGAGAGGAGCCTTTCTTGGCACCCGAGCCATCGCACGGCTTGCAGTTGACCAGCGTTGGAACGCGGATATTCACGGTCGTGCCGCGCACCGCCTCTTCCAGATCCAGCTCCAGGGTATAACGCAGATCACTGCCGCGCTGAGCGCCGCCACGGGAACCACCGCGACCGCCACCGAAGAAGTCACTGAAGACATCGCCAAAGATATCGGAGAAGTTCTGACCGCCAAAACCGGCACCGCCGCCACCCATGCTCGGGTCGACACCGGCATGACCATACTGGTCGTACGCCGCACGCTTGCTGGAATCGGACAGTACTTCGTAAGCCTCGTTGGCTTCCTTGAATTTCTCTTCCGACGCTTTGTCATCGGGATTACGGTCCGGGTGGTGCTTCATCGCCAGGCGACGGTAGGCCTTTTTCAGGTCCGCCTCGCTTGAGCCTCGTTCAACACCCAATACTTCGTAATAGTCACGCTTTGCCATAAGTCTTTTGCACTCTTAAGGACGTTCGGCAAACCTCTCCTGAGCCTCGCCAAACCCGTTGAGCCCCAATGAAGGCCCGGACCCAACTCACGTCAATTCAACGATCCTGGTCTTTGATTCGATGCGGTACTTGCGGCTCAGAAAGCAGGAGCATTCCCGGCCATACCATCAGCACGCGAACGTTGTCGCATACTGTAAAAATTCGCTTACTCCAGACACGCCAACGCGGGAGCAAGCCCCCGCGCGGCGACATCCTACCAGTCACCGCCTCAAGGCAGTCAACCGGCCGACCAACAACTTACTTGTGGTCTTTGACTTCTTCGAACTCAGCATCGACGACGTCATCAGCCTTTCCAGCCGACTCAGCGTGCGGTGCAGCGCCTTCAGCTGGCTGAGCCTGCTCGGCGTACATCTTCTGAGCCACTGGCGCGGAGACCTTGGACAGCTCTTCAACCTTGGCTTCGATCGCAGCCTTGTCGTCGCCTTTAACAGCGGCTTCCAAAGCAACTACAGCCGCTTCGATTGCAGTCTTCTCTTCGGCACTCACTTTGTCGCCAGCGTCGGCCACCATTTTGCGTGTCGAGTGAACCAGTGCATCGCCCTGGTTACGAGCAGCAGCCAGCTCTTCGAACTTGCGATCTTCCTCGGCGTTGGCCTCGGCATCACGCACCATGCGCTCGATCTCTTCATCGGACAGACCGGAGTTGGCCTTGATCACGATCGACTGAGTCTTGCCAGTGGCCTTGTCTTTGGCGCCTACGTGCAGGATGCCGTTGGCGTCGATGTCGAAGGTCACTTCGATTTGCGGCACGCCACGTGGTGCTGGTGGAATCTCGGCCAGGTCGAACTTGCCCAGGGACTTGTTCTGTGCCGCTTGCTTACGCTCACCTTGCAGCACGTGAATGGTCACGGCGCCCTGGTTGTCGTCGGCAGTCGAGAACACTTGCGATTTCTTGGTAGGAATCGTGGTGTTTTTCTCGATCAGCGCAGTCATCACGCCACCCATGGTTTCGATACCCAGGGTCAGCGGGCTGACGTCGAGCAGCAGAACGTCTTTCACGTCACCGGCCAGTACCGCGCCCTGGATAGCAGCACCCATGGCAACCGCTTCGTCCGGGTTAACATCTTTACGAGCTTCTTTACCGAAGAACTCGGTAACCAGCTTCTGCACCAGCGGCATACGAGTCTGACCGCCCACCAGGATCACGTCGTTGATGGCGCCAACGTCGATACCGGAGTCTTTCAGAGCGATGCGGCAAGGTTCGATGGTGCGTTGAACCAGGTCTTCAACCAGCGCTTCCAGCTTGGCGCGCGAGATTTTCACGTTCAAGTGCTTAGGACCGGTTGCATCTGCAGTGATGTACGGCAGGTTCACGTCGGTCGACTGAGCGGAAGACAGCTCGATTTTGGCTTTTTCAGCAGCTTCTTTCAGGCGCTGCATCGCCAGCGGGTCACCCTTGAGGTTCATGCCGCTTTCTTTCTTGAATTCGTCGACGAGGTAGTCGATCAGACGAATGTCGAAGTCTTCACCACCCAGGAAGGTGTCACCGTTGGTGGCCAACACTTCGAACTGGTGCTCGCCATCGACTTCAGCGATTTCAATTACGGAAACGTCGAAAGTACCGCCGCCCAAGTCGTAAACGATCACGGTGTGATCGCCCTTGGCCTTGTCCATGCCGTAAGCCAGCGCAGCTGCGGTTGGTTCGTTGATGATACGTTTTACGTCCAGACCCGCGATGCGGCCGGCGTCTTTGGTGGCTTGACGCTGGCTGTCGTTGAAGTAGGCCGGAACGGTAATCACCGCTTCAGTCACTGACTCGCCCAGGTAGTCTTCGGCGGTCTTCTTCATCTTCTTCAGAATTTCAGCCGAGATTTGTGGCGGAGCCATTTTCTGGCCGTTCACTTCAACCCAGGCGTCGCCGTTGTCAGCCTTGGCGATTTTGTACGGGACCATCTTGATGTCTTTCTGTACGACTTCTTCGTCGAACTTGCGACCGATCAGACGCTTCACCGCGTACAGGGTGTTGTGCGGATTGGTCACTGCCTGACGCTTGGCCGACTGGCCAACCAGGATCTCGCCATCGTTGGCGTAAGCGATGATCGACGGCGTGGTACGCGCGCCTTCGGCGTTTTCGATAACTTTGGCTACGCCGTTTTCAAGTACGGAGACGCAGGAGTTGGTAGTCCCCAGGTCGATACCGATAATTTTGCCCATGTTCACTCTCCCGAAACTTTGGATTTGGTTGCCGCAGCAGTGATGGCTAACTGCGGTAGCAATTAAACACTTGACTTCTAAATGGGGGCCTTGCGGCTAATTTCAAGCCTGCTCGTCAATCGAAGGCGAAACAGGCGCCGGCGTCTTGCTGACCACCACCATCGCTGGGCGCAGCAGGCGTCCATTGAGCTGGTAGCCCTTCTGGAACACCTTGAGCACGCTGTTCGGCTCAAGGTCGGCGCTTTCCTGCATCGCCATTGCCTGATGAAGAACGGCATTGAACGGTTCGCCGTGCGGATCGATCGCTTCCAGTTGATAACGTTTCAGGGTGTCCTGGAACATTTTCAGGGTGAGCTCGATGCCTTCGCGCATCGGACGGATGCTTTCGTCATCCGGGCTGGACAACTCCAGGCCACGCTCCAGGCTGTCGATGATCGGCAGCAGGTCGCCGGCGAATTTTTCCAGCGCGAATTTGTGAGCCTTTTCTACATCCTGCTCGGCGCGACGGCGGACGTTCTGCAGATCGGCGGCTACACGCAAAGCCTGATCCTGCGCACCTGCCAGTTGCTCTTCGAGCACTTGTACACGAGCCGTCAGGTCATCACCCGAGGCTTGGGAGGCCTGATCGGCGTCTAGATTTTGCGTATCCACTGTCTGTTCGTCAGCCATAGAATTCTCCTTTCAATATCGTCCGCGAGCCTTAACTCGCGCTTCTGCCCACCTATATGGGGCCGCAAAATCCTGCTTCAAGGGGTGTCCGCGTATTAACCCTACAAAAACACCTGCATTGTCATTCCGGGACGCACTAACGATTTCGTCGGATCAAGCAAATCGAGCTAACGAGGGGCATTGTCAGCCAGAAACAAAACACTGTATAAATAACCAGACCTAATGCCTGGGAGCGGCCTTCATGCTGGTGCACCTGTCAGTACATAACTACGCCATCGTTGAACATCTCGATCTCGAACTCGATCGCGGGATGAGCGTGATCACAGGAGAAACCGGCGCCGGCAAATCGATCATGCTCGACGCCCTGGGCCTGACCCTGGGCGATCGCGCCGACAGCGGCGTGGTCCGACCCGGCGCAGACAAGGCCGATATCCTCGCCACCTTCGATCTGGTCGACATTCCGGAAGCACGCACCTGGCTTGCCGAACGCGACCTTGAAAATGAAGGCCCGTGCATCTTGCGCCGCGTGATCACCGCCGAAGGGCGCTCGCGTGGCTACATCAATGGCACACCCTGCCCGCTGGGCGATCTCAAGGCACTGGGTGAGCTGCTGATCGATATCCACAGCCAGCATGAACACCAATCCCTGCTCAAAACCGATACCCACCGTCGCCTGCTCGACGAGTACGCCGGCGCCACGGATCTTGCCCGCCAGGTACAGCTGGCGGCCCAACGCTGGCGCCAAACGCGCCAGGAACTGGAACGCCTTTCCAACTCAGGCGACGAGCAGCGAGCTCGCCATCAATTGCTCAGCTATCAACTCGAAGAACTTGAAAACCTGGGCCTTGGCGACAATGAACTGGAGCAGTTGGAGCAGGAACACAAGAACCTGACCAACGCTGAAACCTTGCTGGGTATCTGCCGGCAAGTCGTCGAACAGTGCAGCGAAAGCGATTCGGGCAATGTCTTGAACGCCCTGACCGCCAGTCTCAACCGCCTGTCGAGCGTGAACAACTCGATTGGTGCTCTGGGCGAGGCCAGCAGCCTGTTGACCAGTGCGCAAATCCAGGTCGAAGAAGCCGTCGGCGAACTGAATCGCTTCCTTGATAATTTCGACGCCGACCCATCGCGTCTTCAATATCTCGAAGAACGACTTGATTCGATCTACACCCTGGCGCGCAAACACCGAATCCAGCCGACCGAAGTCGCCGAGATGCAACAAAAGCTACTGGATGAGATTGAAACGCTGAATGCCAACGACGAATCCATCGAACGACTGAGCGATGAGTTGGCCGCTTATGCGCGTCACTACCAGGAAAAAGCCCGAGAGCTGAGTGACCTGCGCCACCAGGCCTCAAGCAGCCTGGCGAGCGCTGTAGAGCAGGAAATTCAGCGACTGGGAATGCCAGGTGGTCGCTTTACCATTGAGCTACGCCCCAATAGCGGTGACGAACTGCTGCCCAACGGACTTGAACAGGTCGAGCTATTGGTCAGCGCCAACCCCGGGCAGCCCTTAAAAGCACTGGCAAAGGTAGCGTCGGGCGGCGAATTGTCCCGAATCAGCCTGGCCATTCAGGTGATCACCGCACAAACCTCCCGCGTACCCACCCTGGTATTCGACGAAGTGGACGTGGGCATCGGTGGACCGACAGCCGAAATCGTCGGCCAGCTTCTACGTCGTCTAGGGGAACGAGGACAGGTTCTGACCGTTACCCACTTGCCACAAGTGGCAGCACAAGGTCATCAACACCTGTTTGTCCACAAGGTGCGCGGCGAAGACGCCACCCACACCGCCGTCTCCAGGCTGAGTAAAAATGATCGTGTAGAAGAAGTCGCGCGAATGCTGGGAGGCATCGATCTCACCAAGGAATCCCTGGCTCACGCCAGGAAAATGGTCGTAACCGCGAAGATTTAAGTTCGACAGAAAGCACGAAGGCGACCCTTGGGTCGCCTTCGTTCGTTTCGCGAACCTCAGGTTCGCGCGACTTGCTTACTTTTTCTTGCGTACATACAACACAAGATTGTGATCAACCATTTCGAAGCCATATTTGTCGACGATGGCTTTCTGCAGGCGCTCGATTTCCTCGTCGAAGAACTCGATCACTTCACTGGTCTCGACGTTAACCATATGGTCATGATGCTTGCCGTCGTCCAGCTCGAAGACCGCATGGCCTCCGTCGAAGTTGTGCCGCACCACAAGGCCAGCTGCCTCGAACTGAGTCAGTACACGGTAAACCGTGGCCAAACCGACATCCTCGCCAGCCTCCATCAGTGCCTTGTAGACATCTTCAGCACTCATATGACGCTGCTCGGCGGAATCGAGCATTTGCAAAATTTTGACCCGTGGAAGGGTCACTTTGAGGCCGGCTTTGCGTAGTTCGCTATTTTCAACCATGGTCAGCTTTCTCGCGATGCTGCTTCGCAGCTTCTCTTAATGCGGGTATGATCGGCGTTTACGTTGTCCCAGCCAAGATAGTGGAAGTCGCCCACCGATGCAAAACACCAAGCTCTTGCTAACCAGTTTCACCTTTGTGGGACTGCTCGCACTCGCCGGTTGTTCATTCCCCGGGGTTTACAAAATCGACATCCAGCAGGGCAATGTCGTCACGCAGGACATGATAGACCAGTTACGCCCGGGAATGACCCGTAAGCAAGTAAGGTTTATCATGGGCAACCCTCTGCTGACCGACACGTTCCACGCCGATCGCTGGGATTATCTGTATAGCCTGCAACCGGGTGGTGGTGAACGCCAACAAGAACGCATTAGCGTCATCTTCAACGCAAATGACCAGCTTGTCAGCCTCTCCGGAGACTTCATGCCGGGCATGAGCCGCGACGAGGCGATTCTCGGCAAGGACACCGCCACGACAGTGGCCGCCCCTGTAGAAAACACCGAGAAGCCGAAACCAAAACCTGAAAAACCGATCAAGCCAGGCTCGTTGCTAGACCAGATCCAGAAGGACGTCGACGGTGTAGAGACCGCTCCGGTCCCGACACCAGAACCTCTGGATACTTCGCCGCAATAATCTGCAACGCAATAAAAAACCCGGCATGCCGGGTTTTTTATTGCGTGAGATTTGAGTGCCTCACTGATTCCGCGCCTTGGCCTCGGCAGCCTTGGCCGCACGCAACCTGCGAACTTCTTTCGGGTCCGCCAGCAATGGTCGGTAAATCTCGATTCGGTCTCCCGGTTGAACCGGACGACTGTCAGAATCATTTAGCGCCTTACCAAAGATTCCCACCGGGCACTCGGCCAAGTCCAGCTCCGGAAAAGCCAGACCTATTCCCGATGCCAGCAATGCCGCCCTGACGGTCGTTCCGGTTGGCACTGACACCGACAGAAGCAGTTGTCGATCAACAGCGGCATACACCACCTCGACCTCTATCAGCACCTCATCCATACATTTGCTTGGCCCGCTGGCAGAATGCATCCACCAGCGTGTTGGCGGCCTGATTGAACAGCGGGCCCAGAGTCGCCCGAACAATCGGCCCCGCGTAGTCGAACGACAGGTCCAGACTGATCTTGCAGGCCTTCTCGCCCAATGGCTTGAACACCCAGATACCGTGCAACTGAGTGAATGGCCCCTCTTCGAGATTCATTTCAATCGACTGACCGGGAACCAGGGTGTTACGCGTCACGAAATGCTGACTTAGCCCACCCTTGGCCACTCCAACACTGGCACGCATATGCTCGAGAGAGCCTTCCAGGACTTCGGCCGTTGAGCACCACGGCAAGAATTCCGGATACCGCGCTACATCGTTGACCAGGTCATAAAGCGCTTGCGCCGGATAGGGCAGCAAGGCCGAACGTGAAATGTGTGTCGTCATGTCAGCGTCACTTCCACAGCTGTGCGGCAAACACTACGAGAATGCCGATGGGCGCCACATAGCGCATCAAGAACAAGGACAGGGCGAACAATGCAGGGTTGCGGATCGACAACTCGTCACGCACCGCTTCACGCCCCATCACCCAGCCTGCAAACACCACGAAACACAAACCACCGAGTGGCAACATGATCCGTGAGGTGAAGAAATCGATGACTCCAAAAAAATCCAGACCGCCCGCGGCCCCCCATTGGTAGAGGTGGAACAAACCGCCTTCGTTCACGAAAAACTTGGCTTGCTTCCAGATATTGAACGAGAACACCGTACCGAGACCGACAAACCAGCAGGTGAACGCCAGCCAGAAGGTTACCCAAGCGCGGCTGACTTTCGTCCGTTCGACCAAGTACGCCACCATCGGCTCAAGCAGCGAAATGGCCGAACTCCACGCCGCAATCGCTACCAGTACGAAAAACACTACGCCCATCAATTGGCCGAAGACTACGTTACCAAAGGCAAATGGCAAGCTGACAAACATCAGGCCTGGGCCTTCGCTTGGATTCAAGCCTGCGGCGAACACAATCGGAAACAACGCCAGACCAGCCACCAGCGAAACGAAGGTATCGAGCAGCGCCACGCCAACGACAGTTCCGGAAATCGACGAATGCTTCGGCATGTAAGCGCCATAAATCATGATCGAACCCACACCGACGCTCAGGGAAAAGAACGCATGCCCCATGGCTGGCAACAAACCATCGAGGACCTTTTCCGGATGGAAGTCGAACATGAAATGCACGCCTTCCATGAAATGCCCGGTCGTCATGCTGTAGCCCAGCAACACCAGGATCATCACAAACAGAAGCGGCATCATGATCCGCAGACTACGTTCAAGACCTGCCACCACCCCTTTGGCAATCACCAGGGCTGACAGCAGCATGAAAATCGTGTGCCAAAGTGTCAGACGCCATGGATCGGCGATTACATTACCGAAGTAGGCGCCCACCTGTTCCGGTGTCACACCCTGGAAGTCGCCCCGGCCCATGTCGACGATGTAATCCAGCGACCAGCCGCCCACGACACTATAGAAAGACAGGATCAACAACGCCGTGATCATGCCAGCAAAGGCCCCCCAGGACCATTTACCCGAATGCCCGGCTTCCTGCGCCAGCACCTTCAGCGCATTGGCCGGACTCTGCCGGGCACGCCGGCCGATCAGGGTTTCCGCCAGCATGACCGGCACTCCAATCAGTGCAATACAGGCCAGGAACATCAGCACGAAGGCGCCGCCGCCATAGACGCCAACCATGTACGGGAATTTCCAGATACTACCCAGGCCCACGGCCGAACCGGTCGCGGCGAGTATGAAGACCCAGCGGCTAGCCCAACTGCCGTGGACAGAAACCTTGTCTGTCGACATCGTTATTACGACCAAGCATTCAAAAAAGAGCGCGCATTGTCCGGGATTCAATCAACCTGCTCAAGCACGCAGCAACACCGTAGCCGACTCGCGTGCAACTCCCTATAATGCCGCCCCTATGGCTAAACAGAAGAAACACCCAACAGGGACCATCGCGCAAAATAAAAAGGCGCGGCACGATTACTTCATCGAACATCGGTTCGAGGCTGGTCTGGTCCTGGCCGGCTGGGAAGTAAAAAGTCTGCGGGCGAGCAAGCTGCAACTGGTCGACAGTTACGTGCTGCTCAAGGATGGCGAAGCCTGGCTGCTCGGCAGTCACATTACGCCCCTGACAACCGCCAGCACCCACGTCATCGCTGACCCGACCCGCACCCGGAAGCTGCTGCTGAACCGGCGCGAGCTGGACAAGCTGTCTGCCGCTGTGCAGCAAAAGGGTTACGCCTGCGTATGCCTGTCCTGGTACTGGAGCAAGCACATGGTCAAGTGCGAGATCGCTCTGGGCAAGGGCAAGAAGGAATACGACAAGCGTGATACCGAGCGTGAGCGCGATGCCGGCCGCGAGTTGCAGCGCGCGGTGCGCAACAAGGGCAAGGAAGATTAATCTTCCGACCTGATCACTGCTTTTGTGGCGAGGGAGCTTGCTCCCGCCCGGCTGCGCAGCCGTCGCCAATGCATTCGTGACAGCTACGCCAAAAGCCAGGGCCGCTTCGCCCCCCCCAACGGGAGCAAGCTCCCTCGCCACATTGAATCTCAATACGACAACTACATCCCCTTGCGCCGCTCCGCCCGAGCCACGCGCTGCACTTCCTGACGCACTTCCTCCAGCACTTCCTGCACATACAGGATGTGTCGACTGGAGACTTCCCGCGCTTGCTCCGCACGACCTTCGACAATCGCCTGGTACAACTCGCGATGCTGGGTGATCAGCATGTCCCGGGTTTCCGTGCGCTGCTTGTACATGCCGCCAATATTGGTCACCACATTGCGCTTGAGCAGATCGAACAGCCCACGAATGGTGTGCAACAACACGGCGTTGTGACTGGCTTCGGCGATTGCCAGATGGAATTTCGCATCTGCCGCGCCCTCTTCCGCGCGACTTACGTCATCGTGACGCGAATAGCAGTCCTGCAATTCGTTGAACGCCGCCGTCAACCGCTCACGATCAACATCCGTGGCGCGTAACGCAGCGTAATAGGCGCAGGACGCTTCGAGCGTATGGCGAAACTCCAACAGATCGCGCTGCGCTTCAGGATTGCTTTCCAGCAGATGCAGCAATGGATCACTGAAGGTCGTCCCCAGCGATTCCACCACATAATTGCCGCCACCCTGCCGACTGACGAGCAAACCCTTGGCCGCCAGTTTTTGAATGGCCTCGCGCAACGAAGGGCGTGACACGCCGAACTGTTCGGCCAATACGCGCTCAGCTGGCAAGCGCTCACCCGCCTTCAGCGTGCCCTCAAGGATCATGCCTTCAAGCCGCTCGACAATATCGTCAGACAAACGGCGCTGCCGAATCTGATCAAACCCCATAACTCAATTTCTCCACGATCCCGACGACTCGCCGGGGCTCTATTCTGGCCTATCGGCGCAGCGCCGACACCTGCCAGACAGCAATTGCTTGAACAGACCAGACGACCTGAACACGCAGGCATTCGACAAAAGTTTTAGAGCGGCAAATTGACACACCGCCCACAAGGCTTTTACCCTAGCCAACAGCGATTGTAAATTGGTATTACCAATTAGCCAAGAACGCTGATCAGTGCCTGACCAACAACAATTAGGGGCCACCCCATATGCAAACCTGGCAACAGCTCTACAGCCCGCTCGGCAGCCTCGGCTTGTCCGCCCTCGCGGCCGTTATTCCCATCGTGTTTTTCTTCCTGGCCCTGGCCGTCTTCCGCCTCAAAGGCCACGTGGCCGGCAGCATCACCCTGGCCTTGTCGATTCTGGTGGCAATCTTTGCCTTCCAGATGCCGGTCGACATGGCATTCGCCGCCGCCGGGTATGGCTTCGCCTACGGTCTGTGGCCGATCGCCTGGATCATCGTGGCCGCCGTTTTCCTCTACAAACTGACGGTCAAAAGTGGGCAGTTCGAAATCATCCGCAGCTCCGTGTTGTCGATTACCGACGACCAGCGCCTGCAAGTGCTACTGATCGGCTTCTGCTTCGGTGCCTTCCTGGAGGGTGCAGCCGGTTTTGGCGCGCCAGTCGCGATTACCGCCGCGCTGCTGGTAGGGCTGGGCTTCAATCCGCTGTACGCCGCCGGCCTTTGCCTGATCGCGAACACCGCTCCAGTGGCGTTCGGCGCACTGGGCATCCCGATCATCGTCGCCGGGCAAGTGACCGGCATCGACGCTTTCAAGATCGGAGCCATGGCCGGCCGCCAACTGCCCCTGCTGTCGCTGTTCGTGCCGTTCTGGCTGGTGTTCATGATGGACGGCCTGCGCGGCGTCCGTGAGACCTGGCCAGCCGCACTGGTGGCCGGCCTGAGCTTTGCCGTCACGCAGTTCTTCACCTCCAATTTCATCGGCCCGGAACTGCCGGACATCACCTCGGCGCTGGTTTCCCTGGTTTCACTAACCCTGTTTCTGAAAGTCTGGCAGCCGAAGCGCGCCGCCGGCCAACACATCGTCGGCGCCGTTTCGGCGTCCGTGGTAACCGCCAGCACCGGTGGTTTTGGCCAGAAGCGCACCACCGTGGCTTCGCCTTACAGCCTGGGTGAAATATTCAAAGCCTGGTCGCCGTTCCTGATCCTGACCGTACTGGTCACCATCTGGACCCTGAAACCGTTCAAGGCCATGTTCGCCGCCGGCGGCTCGATGTACAGCTGGGTGTTCAACTTCGCCATTCCGCACCTGGATCAAATGGTGATCAAGGTTGCACCGATCGTGGCAGCGCCCACGGCTATCCCGGCGGTATTCAAGCTTGACCCGATTTCCGCGACCGGTACGGCGATTTTCTTCTCGGCGCTGATCTCGATGCTGATTCTGAAGATCAACATCAAAATTGGTCTGACCACTTTGAAAGAGACCTTCTACGAGCTGCGCTGGCCGATCCTGTCCATCGGCATGGTGCTGGCCTTCGCCTTCGTCACCAACTACTCGGGCATGTCCTCGACCATGGCTCTGGTATTGGCAGCCACTGGCGCCGCGTTCCCGTTCTTCTCGCCATTCCTTGGCTGGCTCGGTGTGTTCCTGACCGGTTCGGACACTTCGTCCAACGCCCTGTTCAGCTCGTTGCAGGCGACCACCGGGCACCAGATCGGCGTTAACGACACCTTGCTGGTCGCGGCGAACACCAGCGGCGGCGTAACCGGCAAGATGATCTCGCCACAATCGATCGCCGTGGCCTGCGCCGCGACCGGCCTGGTGGGCAAAGAGTCGGATCTGTTCCGCTTCACCCTCAAGCACAGCCTATTCTTTGCAACGATCGTCGGCCTGATCACCTTGGCCCAGGCCTACTGGTTCACCGGCATGCTGGTGCACTAAACGCCACAAGCGGCATGGAAAAAACCGACGCCGGACCACGACTCCGGCGTCAGCTATTCACCACCCGGTCTGTAAGGCTGCTGAAAGAATCACTCTCTATATTCAGCAGCCTCAGCGGACGGATAACCGGGATCACCCGGAGACACGCCTGATGAGCGAACTCTTTTACAACGCTGTGCCGAATGCGACCCGTGTCGCCCCGCCACTGCCCGAGCCTCGGCAATACCCCAGCGAGAAACCGCAAAGGGTCTACCTGTTCGGGACCTGCGTAGTGGATTTGTTCTACCCGGAAGCCGGAATGGACGCGATCCACTTGCTGGAACGCGAAGGCATCCGTGTCGAGTACCCGCAAGGGCAAAGCTGCTGCGGCCAACCGGCCTACACCTCGGGCTACACCGAGCAGGCAAGGACCGTGGCGCGCTCGCAACTGGCGCTGTTCGCCGGGGATTATCCGGTGGTGGTGCCATCCGGTTCTTGCGCGGGCATGTTGCGTGAACACTATGCCGACTTGTTCAAGGACGAACCGCAAACGTTGAAACAGGTTCAGGCACTGGCTGCCAGAACCTACGAACTCGCCGAATTCCTGTTGCATGTCTGCAAAGTGCAGCTCAAGGACAGCGGCGAGCCTGTAAAAGTGGCGTTGCACACTTCGTGCTCGGCACGTCGGGAAATGAACACCCATTTGCATGGCCGCGCGTTACTGGCGCAGTTGAGCAATGTGGAGCGAGTCGAGCACAGCCACGAAAGTGAATGCTGTGGCTTTGGTGGGACTTTCAGCGTCCGTATGCCAGACATCTCCGGCGCGATGGTGGCCGACAAGACCCGGTCGTTGAAGGAATCCGGTGCGCACAAGGTACTCAGTGCCGACTGCGGTTGCCTGATGAACATCAATGGCTCGCTGGAAAAACAAAAGGAAGCGCTACGCGGCCAACACCTGGCCAGCTTCCTTTGGCAGCGTACCGGAGGTGCCCAATGAGCACTTCCACGATTATTCCTACGGTTGCCGTAGAAGAAGATTTCCGCACCCGTGCTCACCAGGCGCTGGGTGACGCGCAATTGCGAAACAACTTTCGCAAGGCGATGGATTCACTGATGACCAAACGGGCAGCGGCGTTCAGCGATGCCCATGAAAGAGAACATTTGCGAGCGCTGGGCAATGCTGTCCGTGCCCGAGCATTATCCAAGCTGCCCGACCTGCTCGAGCAACTTGAACAGAACCTGACCCGCAATGGTGTGAAAGTACACTGGGCGGAAACGGTGGACGAAGCCAATGGCATCGTCCTCTCGATCATCCGCGCTCACGAGGGGCGGCAAGTGATCAAGGGCAAATCGATGGTCAGCGAAGAAATGGAGATGAACCATTTCCTCGCTGATCAGGGCATTGAATGCCTTGAATCGGACATGGGCGAATACATCGTCCAGCTCGACAACGAGAAGCCTTCACACATCATTATGCCGGCGATCCACAAGAATGCCGGTCAGGTCGCGTCCTTGTTCCACGACAAACTTGGTGTGGAATACACCAAGGACGTTGACCAACTCATTCAGATCGGTCGCAGGGTCCTGCGGCAGAAATTCTTCGAAGCGGACATCGGTGTCTCCGGCGTCAACTTCGCCGTGGCCGAAACCGGCACCCTGCTGCTGGTGGAAAACGAAGGCAACGGCCGCATGACCACAACGGTACCGCCGGTGCATATCGCCGTCACCGGTATCGAGAAAGTCGTGGAAAACCTGCGCGACGTGGTGCCACTGCTGTCGCTGCTGACCCGCTCGGCCCTGGGCATTCCGATCACCACTTACGTCAACATGATCTCCGGCCCTCGCAAGGCGCATGAACTCGACGGCCCGCAGGAAGTGCACCTGGTCTTGCTCGACAACGGTCGCAGCCAGGCCTTTGCCGACAGCGAATTGCGCCAGACCCTGAACTGCATTCGCTGCGGCGCCTGCATGAATCACTGCCCGGTCTACACCCGAATCGGCGGCCATGCCTATGGCGAGGTTTACCCTGGCCCCATCGGAAAAATCATCACCCCGCACATGGTCGGCCTGGCGAAAGTCCCGGACCACCCGAGCGCCTCTTCTTTATGCGGTGCTTGCGGTGAAGTGTGCCCGGTAAAGATTCCGATCCCTTCATTGCTGCGTCGCCTGCGGGAGGAAAACGTCAAAGCCCCGGACAGCCCCCATCAAGTAATGCGCGGCCAGGGCAGCAAGTATTCGCGCAAAGAGCGATTCATCTGGAACGCCTGGGCGAAGCTCAACAGTTCGCCGACGCTGTATCGCCTGTTCGCATTCTTCGCCACACGGTTGCGTGCCCTCACACCGAACAATGTCGGCCCGTGGACACAAAACCACAGCGCACCGAAACCCGCCGCCCGCTCATTGCATGACATGGCCCGCGAGCATCTGGCCAAACAGGGAGACCGTTGATGAGCGCCAAGCAAAACATCCTCGCCAAACTGCGTAAAAGCCTGACAGGCACTACGCCGGTTGCCGACAACTTCGACGTCGATCTGGTGACGCAGCCCTACACCTACGCCCCTGAGCAACGCATTGCGCAACTGCGAAAACTGATGGAAGCGGTGCACACGGAAATCCATCTGACAACCGACGAAGACTGGCCAGCGCTGCTGGCAAAACTTCTGGGGGACCGTCAGTTGCCAAGCCTGTTGATCGCGCCAACCACCGCTCATGGTCAACGCATCACTCAACACTGGGCGAATAATCCGCACCTGCCGGCACTCAAGGCCTACGACCGTCCGGTAGAGGAATGGAAAGCCGAACTGTTCAATGACACACCTGCGAGTCTCACCACCACCCTCGGCGCAATCGCTGCCACAGGCAGCTTGATTCTCTGGCCGACCCGGGAGGAGCCGCGATTGATGAGCCTGGCGCCACCGGTGCATTTCGCCCTGCTCAAGGCCAGCGCAATTCGCGACAACTTCTATCAGGTACAGCAAGAGTTCGAATGGGCCCAGGGCATGCCGACCAATGCTCTATTGGTGTCCGGCCCGTCGAAAACCGCCGACATCGAGCAGGTGCTGGCCTACGGCGCCCACGGCCCGAAAGACCTGGTGGTATTGATCCTGGAGGACCAATGAGTCTACCGGCCGCTTTTCTGCGTGATGCACAGCAACTGATTCCACGGGAACGACGCTTCGACGACCCGCTGTCGACGCTGGCCTTCGGCACCGATGCCAGTTTCTACAGACTGATTCCGAAGCTGGTGATTCGCGTCGAATCCGAAGAAGAAGTCGTCACGCTGCTGAAAATGGCCCAGCGTGACCGAGTGCCGGTGACGTTCCGCGCTGCCGGTACCAGTCTCTCTGGCCAGGCGATCAGCGATTCGGTGCTGATCGTGCTTGGGGATAACTGGAACGGTCGCGAGCTCCGTGGCCAGGGCACACAAATCCGCCTGCAACCCGGTGTGATCGGCGCCCAGGCCAATGCCTGGCTGGCACCGTTCGGGCGCAAAATCGGCCCTGATCCGGCCTCGATCAATGCCTGCAAAATCGGCGGCATCGTCGCCAACAACGCCAGCGGCATGTGCTGCGGCACGGCGCAAAACACCTATCACACACTGGCCGGGATTCGTCTGGTACTGGCCGACGGCAGTCGTCTCGATACCGAAGATGCCGCCAGCGTCGCGGCGTTTCGCCAGAGCCATGCAGCGCTGCTGGAGCGTTTGGCGACATTGGGCCGTGAAACACGCGCAAACACCGAACTGGCAGCAAGGATTCGCCACAAATACCGCCTGAAAAATACCACCGGCCTGTCACTCAATGCCCTGGTGGATTTCGACGAGCCTGTGGATATCTTGAGCCACTTGCTGGTGGGCTCCGAAGGCACCCTCGGTTTCATCAGTGCCGTGACTTACGACACCGTGATCGATCACCCGAACAAGGCCTCGGCGCTGATTGTGTTTCCCGATGTGGAAACCTGCTGCAACGCGGTTACCGTGCTGAAAAGCCAACCGGTGTCGGCGGTGGAGCTGCTGGACCGCCGCAGTTTGCGCTCGGTACAGAACAAGCCCGGCATGCCGGCTTTCGTACAGCAGCTGTCGAATAACGCCTGCGCACTTCTGATCGAATCCCGCGCCGCGTCGTCCTCACTGCTGCATGAACAATTGGCGCAGATCATGGCGTCCCTGGCGTCGTTCCCGGTGGAGAAACAGGTCGATTTCACCGAGGACCCACTGGAAAACGCCCGCCTCTGGGCGATCCGCAAAGACACCTTCCCCGCCGTCGGCGCGGTGCGCAAAACCGGCACCACGGTGATCATCGAGGATGTGACCTTCCCGGTGGAACAACTGGCCATCGGCGTGAACCGGCTGATCGAGTTGTTCGACAAACATCACTACGACGAAGCGATCCTTTTCGGACACGCGCTGGAGGGCAATCTGCACTTCGTCTTCACCCAAGGCTTCAATAACCCGGAAGAAGTCGCACGCTATCAGGCGTTCATGGATGACGTGGCGCAGTTGGTCGCGGTGGAGTTTGGCGGTTCGCTGAAGGCCGAACACGGTACCGGACGCAACATGGCACCGTTTGTCGAACTGGAATGGGGCAGCGATGCCTATCAGTTGATGTGGCAACTCAAACGCCTGCTCGATCCCAATGGCATTCTCAACCCGGACGTTGTGCTCAGCGAAGATCCGCAGATCCACCTCAAGCATCTCAAGCCCTTGCCGGCCGCCGACGAGATTGTGGACAAGTGTATCGAATGCGGTTTCTGCGAACCGGTTTGCCCGTCGAAAGGCCTGACCCTGAGCCCTCGCCAACGCATCGTGATCTGGCGCGACATTCAGGCGAAGAAACGCGCGGGCATGGACACCACCAAACTCGAAGCGGCTTACGAGTATCAAGGTATCGATACCTGCGCCGCCACCGGGCTCTGTGCACAGCGTTGCCCTGTAGGCATCAATACCGGCGAGCTGGTGAAAAAGCTTCGCGGACGCCACGCCACGCATAAGAAAACCGCCAACTGGCTGGAAGGCAATTTCGCCACGGCGCTGCAAGGTGCACGTTTCACACTGCACGTCGCTAACGGCGCCCGGATGCTGTTGGGAGCGCCCCGCCTGGCGAAGCTGTCGGCGACGCTGACGAAACTGTCCAAAGGGCAGGTCCCGCAATGGACCAACGCCATGCCACAACCGGAAAAAGCCATTCGCTTCAGCCCGACCGTGTCGGACGAACGCCCTCGGGTGGTGTACATGGCAGCGTGTGTGTCGCGGGTCATGGGCCCGGCGGCAGGTGATGAAGAGCAGATGTCGCTGTACGACAAAACCCGCGGACTGCTGGAAAAAGCCGGTTACCAAGTGATCTTTCCGGACAATCTGGACAATCTCTGCTGTGGCCAGCCATTCGCCTCCAAGGGCTATGCCGAACAAGCCGAACACAAACGACAGGAACTGATTGGCGCCTTGCTGCACGCCAGTCGCGGCGGGCTCGATCCGATTTATTGCGACACCAGCCCCTGCACGCTACGACTAATTCAAGACTTGGGCGAAGTTCGGCTGGACCTGTATGACCCGGTGCGCTTCATCCGCACGCATTTGATGGATCGCCTGGATTTCACACCGCAGGAGGCGCCGATTGCCGTACACGTCACTTGCAGCACCCAGCACTTGGGCGAGAGCCACGCGTTGATTGATCTGGCACGCAAGTGCAGCAAAACCGTCATCATTCCTGAAGGCATTCATTGCTGCGGGTTTGCCGGCGACAAGGGTTTCACCACGCCGGAACTGAACGCTCATTCGTTAAGAACGCTCAAGGACGCGGTGCAGCAGTGCAGCGAGGGGATTTCGACCAGCCGCACCTGTGAGATCGGGCTGTCGCAACATGGCGGCATTGATTACCACGGGCTAGTCTATCTGGTGGACCGCGTTACCCAGGCTAGGGTGACCTGAGCAGGACCTCAAGGAAGGCGCATTCAGGCGCCTTTTTGTTTCTTGCCAGAACCGACAGCAGTACAGCAAAAAATTAGAACCCTGATGTGCCGCCGCAGTCTACTGACCAAGTCCCGCAAATGCGGGACCTTCCCAACACTTGGCAGCCCGTCCTGATGGTCAGCGATGCCTGGCCACTCAGTTCAAGGAGATACCCATGAAACGTTCTGTACTGTTTGGTCTGTTCGTTACTGCCTCACTGCTGGCCTCCCCCTCGTTTGCCGCCGAAAAAGATCAATGCGCCGTCAATCTGCAAACCATCGAAGACGCCCAGGCACAGATTCCTGAGGAACTGGCTGACCAGGTAGCGGATTCCGTCAAGCAAGCCCAAGCAGACCACGCAAAAGGCACCAAGCAAGGGATTGATGATTGCGTCGCCGAGACCAACCAAACCATTCAGGACATCAAGAACGCGAACAAAGGCGGGAAGTAACCCAGCTCCGGGCCAACCTTCGGGTTGGCCTTACCGCCGTACTGGCTCCATCCAGTACGAAGCAATCCAGAACCCGTCAAATTACGGGTTTTGGTGCATCTGGGGCTCGGTAAACCTTTTTAGTGCCATTGGGCCTGTTGCGCAGTTTTTCATCGCTTTTCTGCCAAGACCGAATTACTTTGCCGCGCCGCAGTCTTTTAGATAAGCCCAATCAACGTGGCTGATTTTTAGACTCGGCCGAGCCCCCGCCCATACAGCAGCACCGAGCCCATCAGTTCGAGGAGATCCCCATGAAACGTACCGTAGTCGCTGGCCTGTTCATTTCTGCTGCCATGTTGGCCTCTCCCGTATTTGCCGCGGACAACAACCTGTGTACGAGCAAGCTGCAAGAGCTCGAAGCCAAAGTGAATTCGCTGCCAGCGACCTCCACCAACGCGCCCGAAATCAAAAGGCTGCTGGCCAGCGCCAAAGCGTCACAAGCCGCCAAAGATGACAAAAAATGCGCCACCGAGGCCAGCCAGGCATTGTCTATGGCAAATTGACCAACGAACCAACCCATGATCAATCGAGGCCAACCTTGCGGGTGGCCTTCTGAAGCGTGTTGGCGTACACTGTGCAGGCCTGTTGCTCACTTTGATTCACCGAGTAACAGGCTCGGGGCCGTTTAGGATTCGACGCCGGTCGCGAAACTTTAGGTGCATGCCGAGTTGGTAACAGAACTCGTAAATCCACTGTTGCAACTACTTATAGTTGCCAATGACGATAACTACGGCCAGGAATTCGCTATCGCTGCGTAAGCAGCCTTAGAGCCTGAGCTTCTGGTACCTTCGGGTCCAGCAATCATCAGGGGATGTCTGTAAACCCAAAATGATTGTCATATAGAACAGAATCGCCGTGCAGTACGTTGTGGACGAAGCGGCTAAAACTTACACAACTCGCCCAAAGCACCCTGCCCGTCGGGTCGCTGAGGGTTAACTTAATAGACACGGCTACGCATGTAGTACCGACAGCGGAGTACTGGCGGACGGGGGTTCAAATCCCCCCGGCTCCACCACTTCATCATCTAAAGACGTCCACGGACGTCTTTTTTTGTGCCTGAAATCCAGTAAATACGCGGCTTCCAGGGCTTACGAGGACTTTTGAGGATTTCTGAGTTCCAGGCGCTTTGGTATCCCAGGTGGTATCCCGGGCTGCCAAATGCTACTTTCAGGATACCAAAACGGTGCTGGAGGTAGCCCCCATGCCTACTAACGCAACCCGCCTCTCCGATCGCCAGCTCAAGGCAGTCAAGGCAACTGGTAAAGACTTCGTCCTCAGCGACGGCGACGGCCTTCAGCTTCGAGTACGCGCCAGCGGCTCGATGATGTGGAATTTCAATTATCGCGAGCCGTTGACCAGAAGCCGTCTTAATATGGCGCTCGGCCCATACCCCGACCTCTCATTAGCGAATGCTCGGAAGAAAGCAGTCGAGGCGCGAGAGCTACTTGCTCAAGGCATTGATCCCAAAGCCCAGCGCGATGAGCAAAGGCAAGCCAGACTGGCTGAGACCGAACACACCTTCGAGAAGATAGCCACAGCCTGGTTCGAACTGAAGAAAGACTCAGTGACGCCAGCGTATGCCGAGGACATTTGGCGTTCACTCATG
Source organism: Pseudomonas moorei (assembly GCF_008801475.1). Taxonomy (GTDB): domain Bacteria; phylum Pseudomonadota; class Gammaproteobacteria; order Pseudomonadales; family Pseudomonadaceae; genus Aquipseudomonas; species Aquipseudomonas moorei. The sequence continues at coordinate 242,508 of NZ_VZPP01000010.1, forward strand.
CTGCATGTTTTTCCGAGCATGAAATCGACGCCGCTTTCTGAAGTCAGTGCTCCTATGGTGATCAAGCTCCTTCGCCCGATTGAGGCCAAAGGCAGCCTCGAAACAGTGAAGCGGCTGAGCCAACGACTCAACGAGATCATGACCTACGGGGTCAATTCAGGACTGATCTTTGCGAACCCCCTCAGTGGCATTCGGGCGGTGTTCAAGAAACCCAGGAAAGAGAACATGGCCGCGCTACGACCTGACGAGCTTCCGGAGCTCATGATGGAAATCGCGAATGCCAGCATCAAGCGAGTCACGCGCTGTCTGATCGAATGGCAGTTGCACACGATGACCCGCCCTGTCGAGGCAGCCACCACTCGGTGGGCAGACATCGATTTCGACAAACGCATTTGGACCATCCCACCGGAGCGCATGAAAAAGCGTCGCCCGCATACCATCCCGCTGACTGAACAGGCACTCGCGTTACTGGAGACACTCAAGCTCCATAGCGGCCACAGAGAATACGTGTTCCCGGCAGATAGAAACCCGCGTACCCACGCTAATAGCCAGACCGCCAACATGGCGTTGAAACGCATGGGCTTTCAGGACCGCTTGGTCAGCCACGGCATGCGCTCCATGGCCAGCACCATCCTGAACGAGCATGGGTGGGATCCGGAGCTGATCGAAGTCGCGCTGGCGCATGTCGACAAGGACGAAGTCCGAAGCGCTTACAACCGAGCGGACTACATCGAGCGCCGGCGTCCGATGATGGCTTGGTGGAGTGAGCACATCCAGAAAGCGGCCACTGGCAACCTGTCGGCATCTGCGATCAATCAAACCCGGGACCACAACGTCGTGCCGATACGGTAAGCGCTCACCGGACGCCGCCAGTAACCGAGAATGACTCCCCAAGATGGAGTGATGCTTGATTTGGCGACAGCGGCGACACCGGCGACAACCCGCGTAATACCTGGCCTGCAGCATGGCGACAGAAGTGGCGACTGTCGCCGTTACAAGTCTCGCTCGCGGGGCTTTCTCGGCCAAGCCCACGCGAGCGGGAAGGCTCCGCATTCCCACTCGCATGGGCTCACATTAAAAACCGACGAACGACCACCCGGCCATGGAAAACCACCGGTTTCCAAGGTCTTCCACCGTTACCGATTGGCGCAACAACCGCCCCCAAAATACGGTTGACCGCGAGCAGAACGAGCGCTAAACCAGAACCGTACCAGCGCTGTCCTCGACAGCACCCAGGTAGCCAGAACCTTTGAGGCTACGCCATACCGTGGTGGTTCACCCTCAAGTGCGATTAGCGTCCGGCGGCTCGCACGGTCACAGCGATGTGATGGATGCCACTTCTTCCAGAATGCCCACTGCGGCAGCTCATACTCTCCCTGGCTGCTCTGCAGCAACTTATCCGCTTGGCCATTTCTTGCGCCAACCTGTTGCCCGTCTCTTTGCCCCCTAAAGAGACGGGCGCTCTTACCACTGCTGCAGCCCCGCTCGCATGGGGCTTTGCGGCTTTCCCCCTCGTGACAATCGGCGTGACAAACACCGAACGAATGCTCACTCGCCACAGCAATGCCGATGATGGTGCCGCAGCCCACGGAATGGACTGCACCTGACTGACAGTCAGGCATGCCCCAGTCATCGCCTCACTGCCTTCACCTGACTCAGGATCTCGCGGCACCGGTTTCGTCAGCCAGTGCAGCCTCCACCCGCCCACTTCTTCGGAAGTGCCCAGGAGGCCAGATCATGAGATGCCCAAGCTCCCGGTCGTAAGGAGCCGCCAGTCCCGCGTTAGTGGACAACCCTCACAGGTCGCAGGGGCCTAGATCCCTGATAACACTCAACAACCGTGGCGGGATGAGTGAGGACGAAGTCGATAATCTCAGGAGAGTTGCGATGCAACTGTGCGAAGCGTTCGAGCCACCACAACCGTTGCTGGAATATCAGCAGGCGCCACTGTCCTACCCGGTCGAAGCACTGGGGGAATTGTTGGGCCCTGCGGTCGAACGACTGGCCGAGGTGATCGGCGTGCCCTGCGCCATGGCCGCGCAATCGGTGCTGGCCAGCGCTGCCCTGGTGAGTCAGGGTCATGCCAATGTCGAACTCGATGGCCGAACCTATCCATTGTCCCTCTACCTACTGACGGTGGCGTCCTCGGGTGATCGCAAAAGCGCGGTGGATCATCTGGCACTGAAGGCGGCGCGCGACTGGGAACGACAGCAGTGGACCCTGTATGCGGAAAAGCTCAAAGCCTATCGCGCCGCTACCAGCCTCATGGCCAAACCCAAAACCTCAACGGAGCGTGCAGAGGCGAAAGGCGGTGAGCTGTCCGAGCCCGTACCGCCGAGACTAATCATTGCCGAGCCCACCATTGAGGCCCTGGTCAAAAGTCTGTGCAATGGCTTGCCCAGCATGGGCTTGTTCAATGATGAAGGTGGCCAGTTCTTGGGCAGCAGCACCATGAGCAAAGAGAATCTGCTCAAGGCGATCACCACCTTGTCGACACTGTGGGATGGCAGCCCGATCGACCGGGCGCGCTCCATGGCCGGAGAAAGTCTGCGGGCCTATGACCGCCGCCTCAGTCTGCATCTGATGCTGCAACCCTACCTTGCCAACCAGCTGTTCAAAGACCCGGTGATCAATGGCCAAGGCATCCTCGGCCGTTGCCTGATCAGTTGGCCCGAGCGCCTGGCCGGCCAGCGACTCTACAAGGCAATCGACCTGACCAGAGATGCCAAAGTCCAGCACTACCAACAACGGATCACCGCCCTGCTGCAAAAGCCCTGGTCGCTTCACAAGGATGGATCACTCAATCCCGTCACGCTGGAACTGACTCCCCGTGCCCGTCGTGCCTGGATCGATATTCACGACACCATCGAGTGCCAGTCTGGCGAGTTCGGCGAGCTGGCCGGCGTCCAGCCTGCCGCGGGCAAGGCCGCGGCGAATGTGCTGCGCATCGCAGGCGTGCTCGCCATGGTTGAAGAGGCCAGTCAGTTGGAGGAAGCACACATCCAGCGCGCCTCCACGTTGATGGATTACTACCTGGCCGAGATCCAGCGCTTGACCGAACAGGAGCCGGTCAATAGGCGACGCGAAGAGGCGGATCGACTGCTGCGCTGGCTGGTGCAGAAAGGCTGGACTCACTTCACCATTCGCGACGTCAATCGCAACGGCCCTCGTTTTGCCCGCAAGAGCGCTGACCATACCGCCTCTTTATTGGTCGTGCTGATCACTCATCGCTGGCTGAACAGCCGCGACGGAAAAACCTTCGAGGTCCGCCATGTTTCGCCTCAATGACGCGGTGCGCCGCTACCTGGCGCAACATCAATCACAACCTGAATCACGGCGTGTCGCCGCTTCTGTCGCCACCCTGTCGCCACGCGCCAGGCCAGCAACGACAGGGGTTGTCGCCACTGTCGCCGCTGTCGCCACACCACCCTTTGAGCCTGCCAATCTCGCCCTGCTGATCAAGCAACTGCGTGAGGAAGGGGCACTGCTGCAACACCACGAGAACGCCCTCCTGATCCGCCCGACACACTGGCGGCAGATAGACAGGCTCAGCCCTCACTGGAAAGCCTTGCTGCTCTTTCTGCAAACAAACGAAAACGGTGATGATGATGGCCTTGGTCGGTCTGCGTGAGGGTCGCAACTTTGGCTATGGCCGCCAGCTGAGCTACGCCGGCTCACAAGCGCTCAAGGATTTGTTTGCCGATGGCCACTTCGCCACGGTCAAAGCGCATAGCGATCGCTGGCAAGCGTTCGTGCGCTGGTGTCGATCAGAGAACGGCCCCGGTTACAACGATGCGCGCCAGATCGATAGACAGACGCTACAAGACTACGCCGCGTATCTGCGCCAGCAGATCCAGCAAGGTGAACTCTGCATCGCCACCGCGCAGAACCGCCTGAGCAGCGTCAACCGCACCCTCGCTGCGCTACGCGGTGATCAGGACGTGAGGATCGCCAGCCCGAGCCAGGCGTTGGGACAGCAGCGCTCGACCGTGCGCATCCGCGCACCGGATGGCCAAGACCACCAACAGCTGCGGCGAGTACTCGAGGCACTTGGCGAACAGCAACACGAGCGGGTGGCCGCGATTGTCCTGTTGGCCCGAACAACCGGTATGCGCCTGCGTGAAGCGATCCTGGCTGACCTGCCACGCTTACACCGCGAAGCCGAACACTTAGGCCGCATCAACATCCAGGACGGCACCAAAGGCGGCCGCTCAGGGGCTTCAGCGCCGCGATGGGTCGTGGCAAATGAAGAAGTGAAGGCGGCACTGCAGCTTGCTCGTCATGCATCGCCGCCCCGCAGCCGCAACTTGTTGGCCCGAGACGAAAGCTACGCTGTGTTCCTGCATCAGACCGTACTTCCCGCCCGAGAAACGCTGCATGAACACGGGCTGAAGGGTTTCCATGAACTGCGAGCGGCCTACGCCTGCGAGCGTTATGAACAGCTCACTGGCCACGCCGCACCGGTCAATGGTGGCCACTGCTATCGCATTGACCGCGACCTTGATCAGCAGGCGCGGCAACAGATCAGCGTTGAACTCGGGCATAACCGGATCGATGTGGTTTCGGCCTACATTGGAGGGAGAGCGTGACCAGGCCCTTCGATATGACCCTGTTCCTGAGCGGCGTTCTGACCGGCTCGAAGGTCACGCAGCAACGACACCTGCGCCAAGCCAGAATCATGCAAGCGGCAATTCAACAGCGATGGCAACGCGATAATCCCTGGACCTGGCAGCTCAAACATGTGCGCTGGTTTCTCACTCAGCACCTGAGGGATCGTTCAGAGGCTACTCGATATTATTATCGGCTCACCTCCATGCTGATCTGGAAGCGGATGGGGAACGGCCAGCTTTGCGTTGAGACTGGGGCCAGTTGGGTTAGTTAACGTCGACGGTATCAATGGCTGCTATCGGAAGCGGTCATTCGGAAATGTCTACGAAATGAGGGGCGATTCACTTTGCCATTGCAGAGTTCCTTTCATTCGATGACTGTGGATTCTACGAATCTCAGTACACGGGAGGCAGCAGTTGAATCTCTAGGTATATCGTACGTCGTCAACCATATAGACTGTAGGGCATATGAAGATACCTGCACAATCACATCTGCGAAGTTCGCAAATGATGATGTAACGCTGATTCCCTACCAGTTGATTTCATGTCATGCAAATCGCTTTGGCGCTCTCAGTTGGGATGTCGATTGCAACCACATTATGATCATAAGGAAATGACATGTCGTCAGTGCCTGGGCAAAGTAGCGAGCCCATCTTTTTTCCTCTCGACCAAGGCGAACGGGCGAGCCATATGACGGTGAGCCAGTTGCTGCCCCGCGCTGTGTACGAGAACCTGGCGCAGATGTTGAAGGAATCGCTGCCCGATCTTGGGGGCGTAACAGATCACGACGACAGCGAGCGCTTTGTCCGTGACCGCGGCCACATGACAATCTTTCTGGACGGCGACCGTGGTACCGGAAAGACAACCGTCATCGTCAACCTGCCACAGTATCTGGAGGCCGACGGCGTGCGCGAGCGCTATGAAGGGTTGGCCGAGGCGGTGCATGTTCTTAAGCCCATCGATCCTTCGCAGCTTGAAGATGGCGACGACTTGTTCCTCAACGTCGTTGTAGCGGCTGTGCTTGGGGATAAACAAGTCAAGGCGCAGCGGGATGAGAAACCCGAGCTTTGGCAAGCTCTGCACGAGAGCCTTCAGAAGCTTGGGAGTGCTCTGCTGGGGAAGGAGACGCAGAGCGACGGGGTCGGCCTCGACCGATTACGGGCGTTCATGGGAACACAGGAACTGGTGGGCGCCGTTCACGACTTCTTCCAGAAGGCAGCACAGTTGTTGGGCAAGCGCTTGCTGGTGCTTCCAATCGATGACGTTGACACGACATTGCATCGTGCCTTCGAGAACTTGGAGGTGGTGCGGCGCTATTTGGTTAGCCCGGTGCTGTTGCCCATCGTTTGCGGAGATTTGAGCCTCTATCACGAGGTAACGTGGCGCGATACGTTCCGAAGGCTGACTGTGGACGTTGCCCACTATCATGAGCAAGCAAAGCCGTTTGCGGAGAGCTTGGCACACGAATATCTGCGTAAGATCCTACCGTTACATCGGCGGTTGAGGATGCCAGAGGTCGGGGAGTTCTTGGGCAACTACAACGTTTTTTTGGGCGTCGAGAACCGTGCTGAAGGAACACCCCGTCTCGTGTTACCTGAACTGGAGTCCTGGTTGAGGGCTTTATTGGCGGGGGCTGTCAATAACAACGAGAACAGTCGACTCCGCATTCCCATCTCGACGATCCGGGCGCTGTCGCAGCTACTGTCCCGGGTGCGAACTAATATCCCGGCACTTGAAAAGGCGTTCTTCAACGAGACGGCTGCACTGCCAGAGACGGATCTAATGCGGCGTATCTCATATCGACGACGTGGTCGAACTCCTGCTCGCGGTCATAGCGAGGGGACAGAGCCTTCCGCTCCCGCAACGGAGCCGAACCAGGTTTTGCTAGCGCAATGGCAGTCGGCGCTACTGAATCACTTCATGTTCGAACCTTCCGCCGGTGCTGTTTGTCTCGTGTTGCTGGCAGTGCGGCATTGGCATGAGGTGAGAGACGGATCTGTACTCGATACGCCGCTTTTTCACCCGCTGCAACAGATCAATCGTCCTGAACTGAGGTATATAGCGACGAGAGCGACTCTCAACTGGACAGTGGACTTGGGTGGACGGCTTCCCGACTCATGGGTAAACACACTGAAAGACCAAGCCATCCTTCCGTTTGCTACACCCGAAGTGGGCCGCGCCGTAGTACTCGCTCCATGGGAGGAAAAAAAAGAAAAACCTGATAATTCTCAATCTGCTGCAAGCACACGGGTTTTAATTGATCTGATCACGCATCGTAATTTTTACAGTACGAGCAAGCGGGCTACTTTGATTTGCAGTGGTCGTGTGCTTGAACTGGTCGTGACTAGCCTTGTCCGGGACATTTCTAGCGGTGATGTCAATCGCATCCTGGCTAACGCTCCATTTCACAGTGCTGTTCGCGTTGCAGCGACCAAAGCCGTGCAGTTCTCGCTCGATGAGATTGAGTCATCTGACTTCGACGCTGATGAGGAATCCGCCTCGTCGACCCGATATGGTGCGGGTGACCTCGGCCTGCAAAGCCGGGATACCGCAATCCAGAACATTGCGACCGCTATCAATGAGTGGAGGCGGAGCGTTCAGGCCGACCGCCTGCCACGCTCGCCATGGCTGATTTACTGTGCGCTGAACAAGGCGTTCAATCAGTCGCCGATGTTCACTCGTCCCTTGTCAGTGAATGAGCAGCCAAGGGGAGAGTTGCTCAGCGATGTTGCTGCGTCAGGTCTCTCTGCATTCAATTCATTCTGGGCCGCGCTAGCTAGTTTTGAGAAAGGACCGTTATTCGACCTTGGCTCCGAAATCTCAAACGTGAACCTGCTTAATCGCCGAGGCGATTTCACACGCAATGACTTGTTCACACAGAACATCAAGCCACTGGTCGAGATGGGTGATGCGACGGTGTCTGGAGAACAGGTAATCTCGGCTACCTGGACGCTGGATAAACACCCGCTGCGCATGCGCTTGCAGGAGCTCTTCGAGTTCGCAAAAGAGCGAGAAGATACGACTGTGAACAAGGTTGAAGCCGTTGATGGTCGTGATTATCTGTTGCAAGCATTGGGGATCTCGACCAGTCAGCGCCGAATTACTGTTCCATCTATCAAAAAGGCGCTGAAACGCAACGCCCCTGGAGGCGTAACTCCCAAACAATTTGGCGAGTCGATATGGGGCCGCGTATCAGATCTCTATCCAGATAATAGTCAGCTAAGCACGTTACGTCGAGCAATTGACGAACTGGACGAGAAGACGTTGGAGGCTGGGGCATCCTGATGCTTGTTCGCTCCATGCAAGAGCGAGCACTCGGTGCACTGCTCGGCGGTGAAGGGACTGCCAACGTACTTTATAAACATCTGGTTGATTGGTGGCCGACACAGGCTTGCGCGAACCCTAAGCCGATCAATCTGGATTCCCTCCGCGAAAAACTGCAGGACACGATTGAGGCGGACATAGATGCGCGAACTGGAAACCGCCATCGGGTGAACGAGATTCAACGCATCAGCCAGGGCCTTTGCGAATCGCTATTCCTAGACAACGGGGAGAGTCCGGTCATAGATGAGTCGATTGATGCAGTGCTGGAATGGGATAGCGATACAAAAACCCTGCATTTTCGTGAAAAGCAGGTTCAGCTCTACGCGCAAATACTGTCGGAACTCGACCCTACAATCCTTGCGGCGCGATATCTGGCACAGCGGGCAGAGCAGGAAAAGTGGTCGAAGCAGGCCCTTCAGGAAACTGTCATTCGACTAAAGACCTTGTTCGTTGGGCCGCGATTTTTTTCAGACGCCTTTGCCGAAGGACACGTGCACCTTAATGGTATTGCTGGGGAGGAGCTTGTGCTGGCGCAACTCGTTCTCGGTCACCAGTGGCCGACGAAGTTCGCGGTGTCGGAGCTGCACGTGAGCCGACTCCGTCGGATCCGCCGTATGCTCATGGCCTTGACCGACAACTGGGGACATCAGGCCCGGACAACCACCCAGCAAGAGATTGTGCTACTGAGCGCGGTTTCCGACGATGCTCAACTAGTACCCAATAATCCGGCCATAGACTGGGACTTTCTTCTGCGTGGGCTCTATAAAGACGTCGAGGCTGATCAAGCGGTATTACCTGCGGTGGATGAGGCGAACGAGTCGACTACCGACCGGTGGCTGCTGATACAGTTGGCCGCTGATGCAGACAAACATAACCTTCAGCACGCATGGATCTGGCTGTTCATCCTTCTGTGGCGAACTTATCAAGGTAAAACCAAGCCCTCGATACGTGTTGCAGTCCTGCTTCTGGTCGCCGACATCATGGTGCTCCGCCGGCAATTGATCATGAACGGAAGTGGCCTGAGACGCTTCACTACCCAGTTCTTTTCTCCGCTGCGCGCTGACGCTGCATCACACGGCCCTTGGAAAAATACATCGCAGTATGAGGCAGCCAGAAGGCTCTTTGCCCGACAGGGTGACAAAACTGAAATCAAGCTTCATGCGGGCAGTCTTGGAAAATGCAATACCACGGCAGCCTTCGCACAAAACGTGAGTGCGCACATACATAAGCTCGCCAATAGTAAGCCTCAGGCCGCTCTGGTTGACGCTTCCGCGGGTCATGCCGACTCGCGTAGTCATTGGCATATCTGCGCGACCTTTAATCGGGCGGGAAAATCCCCTAGACATAAACTCTGGAAGGAAGCCAAAGCGCTGCATGGTGTACTACATTCAGTGCAGCGCTGGAGCTTGGCAGCCCCCGAGGATTTTCTCGAAGTTGAGCCGGGAAACACTGTACATCCGGCAGAGATTATCCGTGGCCTCGATGTTGTCGGAGACGAAACTCAGTGGTCAATCGAGCGATTCGCACCGATGCTGCGTTGGCTCCGCACTCGAACGCAATCGCTCCCACCCCAAGGTGGTCCAGACAATTTTTTGGTGCCTAAAGCGAAACTCCATCTCAGCGTTCATGCCGGAGAGGACTATGCGCATCCGCTATCTGGACTGCGTCATGTTGATGAAACTGTGCGCTTTTGCAACATGCGAAAAGGCGATCGACTGGGCCATGCGCTGGCCTTGGGTATTGCACCGGACGAATGGTTAGACAGGCATGGCGAGGTGTTATTGTCAGTGGATGAGCACGTTGACAACCTTGTTTGGGCTTGGCGAGAGGCGGGAAAGCTGAAAGCGCTGGAGGAAGCACAACGCGTACGGCCTAGGCTAGAAAAGCGGATCACCCGCATGTTGCGATATGTGACTTGGTATCCCTGGAAGGAGGGTATGTCCGATCCAACGAAAGAAGACATAATGCGCTTGTATGTGGCGTGGAAGCTTCGTAGAAACTGTGCGCACATGGCACTGTCCGAGATCAGCAACACAGGGATTGATGAACCAGAACTAATCGTTGGGGTACCCGAGCTTTCAAGACTTCGTGAGCATCTCGAGAAACCGTCGAATGATACATCGGAAGGGCTTTACGTTCTGCGAGCTCTTCTCGAAGTCAACTCACCGACTGCTACGAAGAAGAAAGTAACTCAAGTGCGCCTGACAGTGCTTCCGCACGGCCACCTTACACGCAGGCAGGAACTATTGGAGTCCCAGCCTCTTGAGTCTCCACATGGGGGGCAAAGCAAGTCGGTTATATGCCTTTACGATCATGATGATCCCAACGACCTCCGCTTTATGCTTGCCTTACAGGACATTTGCCTCGAGCGCTATTCACGCTTGGGGTTATCAATCGAGACCAATCCCAGCTCTAATGTCTACATTGGTCAGTTGAAAACTCATAGTGACCACCCGATTTATCGCTGGAATCCTCCAGACCATGCAGATTTGGAAGCGGGCGGTAGGTTCAATCTATTCAGTCTTCGCAAGCGATCTATGCCGGTTACGATCAACACGGACGATCCTGGTCTGATTCCGACCACTCTGCGGATGGAGCATCATTTGATGCATGAAGCTGCTATCGACCGTGGCCACTCTAAGGAGACGGCAGACAATTGGATTGAGCAAATACGCCAGCAGGGGATGGAAAACTTTGATAGGGCGCATTAACCGAAATGGGCGTACTGGTACAGTTTGATTAAGGTATGGGCTGCTGCCAGAAATTATTTGAAACGTCCCTAATTTTCTAACCACATATGACCGGCTGCTTTTGGCCGATTGTGTTGAAAAAGTCGACCCGGCTTGGCCAGCCATGCATTGAGTGGTGAAAACGCCATTTTTTAACACTGCCATGTCAAATCTGGGCCCTGAACCCTCTGCTCAGCATGCAGATTTCAATCTCAGACGCGTACTTTTCTGTCGTGGAAATCGAATCCGACTTTTTCAACAGTATCTGCCGGTTTCGGCCTCTTGCCACCGGCAGCCGAGGCTCGATACGGTAGGCAGAAACCCGTTGGTCGACAGGCGAAAAATTTACTCCACCAAGTTTTCTTCAGGACATCGGTACACGTGAATTCTGAAGAAAAACTAAACGATGCACTTTTCAGCCGAACGGTATTCCGATTGGTATTCCAGCTAAAAACATCATAAAAGATTAGATAAATAACTCAATAAGATACAACACCGATTCAAATTACCCCGGCTCCACCAATCAAAACCCAACGAAGCCCGCCCAGTGCGGGCTTCGTTGCATCTGCACTCTGGAATTCTGCCGTGAGCAGTTGCGGATTCACGCCGATCCCAGCGCCTTTTCAGCAACCTCCCTTTCCGGCGCTTTGCCAGCGCACCATTCCTTCGATCCCAAGCATCGCCCGATTGGCGCCCCCGCATCAGTGCTGCCGATTGCCCGCATTTTCAGGCCATTAACCTGGAGGCAGCAGGCACGGCGCTTTCAACTCCTTCTACACTCACTTGGCATACATTCCACACCCTGCCGATAGAGCCCAAATGACGACCCTCAAAGATCGCTTGAAACAAGGCAAGGACGCTCGCAAGAAATGCTCGCGCAGCGCACAGGCAACGCTGGGTAAAGGCAACCGTGATCCGATTCCGCTGATCAAGGCGTCGAGCGAGGGGCGGGTCAAGTCGCTGGTCGAATTGCGCTATGGGCGCATGCTGGTCTCACCCTTCACTTTCTTTCGCGGCAATGCATTGCTGCAAGCGCACGATCTGGCGGGCACGCCGAACATGGGCCTGGTGTCGCCGATCTGTGGTGACTGTCATTTGATGAATTTCGGCGGCTTTGCCACCCCCGAGCGCAATCTGGTCTTCAGCGTCAACGACTTCGACGAAGCGCATCCCGGGCCCTGGGAGTGGGACTTGAAACGCCTGGTGGCGAGTTTTCTGGTGGCCGCCCGCGACCTGCGTCACGGCAGCTCGGTCGAGGAAACGGTCTGCCATGAAGCGGTGCGCGCTTATCAACAGACCATGCTCGAATGCGCTGAACAAAGCACCCTGGAGACTTGGTACGAATCCATTTCCTATGACGACTTGCGCGAACAGGCACGCAAAAGCGCACTTGAGCATGTGGAGCGCGCCATCGAAAAAGCCGAACGTCGCACCCACGCCGAACTGCTGCCGAAAATCAGCGAGCGTGACGCCCAGGGTCGCCTGGTCATTCGTGATGACTTGCCGGAAATCTTCCACCTGCACGACAACACCACCCTGCTGGATGCCGAGGATGACTGGCTGCGCCTTTCCGACTGGCAGCCGCTGTATGAAACGTTCATGCGCGACTACCGCGCCACCTTGCAGACTGACCGCCGTGAACTGTTGTCACGCTTTCAGGTTCATGACATGGCGTTCAAGGTGGTGGGTGTCGGCAGCGTTGGCACCCGATGCCTGGTGGCTTTGCTGACCGACGAACAAGAGTTCCCGCTATTTCTGCAATTCAAGGAAGCACGCCGATCCGTGATCGCCAATTACGTCAAAAGCAAGTCACGGACACGGCATGAAGGACAGCGTGTGGTCGATGGCCAGCGCCTGATGCAATCGGCCAGCGACCTGTTCCTAGGCTGGACCACCGGCCCGAACGGTCGTCATTTCTATGTGCGTCAGTTGCGCGATATGAAAGTCTCCGCAGAGCTCGAAACGTTCGACGCCGAGACCTTTGCGGCCTACGGCAGGGTCTGTGGTCGTGCCTTGGCCAATGCCCACGCCAAGTCGTCAGGTTACGCCGCGCATATCACTGGCTACATCGGCAAGGGAGACGCATTGGCTGATGCACTCCACCGATACGCCAAGGGTTATGCCGAACAGAACGAACGCGACTTCGTGCGCTTTCAGCAGGCCTGTCGCAAGGGCCGCTTGCGCGCGCGGTCGGAAGCGGATTTTGCGGCAGATCATTTGCCTTAGCCTCGGGGGCGCCGGCCATCGCCGGACAAATGAACTTTTCTTCACCCCTGGTCCTGGTCGCAACCTGTACATTTCCCTCGCTCATTCAAGAAACTACGGTTTGCCCGCCCTCCCGCGGGCTTTTTTTTGCCTGTAGATTGGTCATCGTCCACCCCAACCCGGAGCGCTCGATGACAATCCTCACCCTGCCGTGCAAACGCGTAACGCTGGCCATCCTCAGCCCCAGCCAGGCGCCACTGGAAAGCGATTTCTACCAACGCAACCAGGCCCACCTTGCCCCCTGGTCACCGGTTCGGCCTGACGATTACTACAGCCCGGAAAAAATCCGCTCGCGCCTGGCGCAACAGGCCTTTGCCTTTGAAGACGGCTACGCGGTGCACTTTGCCGTGCTGGAGCGCGGCAGCGAGCAGATGATCGGTGCATGCAATTTCAGCGGCATCATTCGTGGGGCATTTCAGGCGTGCTACCTCGGCTATCACATCGACCAATCCCGCCAGGGCCAGGGTTTGATGCATGAAGCCCTGCAAGCGGGCATTCGCTACATGTTCGAAACAATGAACCTGCACCGGATCATGGCCAACTACATACCCGACAACGAGCGCAGCGCCCGGCTGCTGGAGCGCCTGGGTTTCGAGCGCGAAGGCTATGCCAAGGCGTACCTGAACATCGGCGGGCATTGGCAGGATCACGTATTGACTGCGCTGGTCAGCAAGGTCTACGAAAACCCGGATCAGTGCTGGTCTAGACAGTTATCCTAAGCTTTCACACCGCGTTCACGTTTTGTTAAGGATTCGCTTCGTATGCTCGGCGCTCGTACTCCTTTCCCGGTCGCCGAAAAATCCATGTCACGCTCCACTTCCTCACTGTTCTTGCTTGCCGCGTTGCTGTTCTTCTTCGCACTGGGCAATCACCAGTTGCAAGGTTCCGCCGAGGCTCGAGTCGCCGGCATTGCCATGGAAATGCACCTGGACAACGACTGGGTGACCCCTCGCCTGTTCGGCGAACCCTTCCTGGAAAAACCGCCCCTGAGTCTATGGCTCGACGCCAAGGCAATCGGCGCATTTGGCAGCACACCCTGGGCGGTACGGCTGACCTCGGCCTGCGCCGGGCTACTCAGCGTGATGCTGTTGTTCACGATGCTGCGGCGGTTCGGCCGGCCGACAATCCTTGCCTGGACTGCTGCTCTTCTGCTGGCGACCATGGCCAGTTACTGGAGTAACGTGCGCAGCGTCGGCGAAGACGCGTTGCTCGCCCTCGGCGTGACGCTGACGCTACTGGCGTTCTTCCAGGACCACAGACAATCGAGCCTGGGCAATGCGCTGTTGTTCGCCCTGGGCATCGCCATCGCTACCTTGAGCAAAGGCATCCTGGGGCTGGCGATGCCGGGGGTGGTGATCTTCGCCTTTTTGCTGGCAGAAAGCCTGATGGACAAGCGTCTGTACCTCTCGCACTGGCTACGTCCGGGGCTGCTGACAATGCTGGGGTTGCTGCCACTGATGATCTGGCTGGCGCTGCTGTATCAGCGCGGCGGCATCCAGGCAGTGACGGAACTGCTGCTGACCAACAGCGTCGGACGCTTCAGTGGCTCCTTCGTGGAAGCCGGTCATCACGAACCGTTCTACTACTATCTGGCCAAACTGCCCCAGGCGTTTTTGCCCTGGAACATTCTGGTGTACCTGGGGTTGTGGCATTTCCGCAAAAGCCTGATGGCCAACCGTTACCTGCTGTTCTTCACCCTGTGGCTCCTGGCCCAGTTCGTCATGCTGACGCTGGCGTCGACTAAACGCACGGTGTACCTGATGTCGATGACACCGGCGGCGGCTGTCATCGCCGCCGAGTATGCGAGCGCCCTGTACGCAAAACTGAAGGCCCGGCAAGACTTCTCGCCCCTGGTGAGCAGCATTATCCGGCATCGTCGCAGCGTCGCGGTTGGCACGCTGTCCGTGGTGATTGCCACCTACCTCGCCGATGCACAATGGGCGCTACCCCACGCCGATCGCACATTGTCGTTCCTGCCACTGACCGAGCAGATCCGGACCCTGCAGGCCAACGGTCAGCACGTCGCGCTGTATCAGGCCAGCGAACGCCTGGGCGGCGCCAGCGTGTTCTATACCCACCGCGTGCTCAAAGGACTGGATACCGAGGCGCAGCTGCATGAGTTCCTGACGGCGTCGCCTTCCAACGTAGCGGTCATGGCTGCCGATGCAGAACCGCCCGCACCATTGAAAGTGCTTAAATCCATGATGGTCGGGCAACAGCAATACTTCTTTGTCGGGCAGTGAGCTCATTCGCGAAGATAATGTCCCGGAAAACAAAAAAAACCGTGCCCCTTGGGGATCACGGTTTTTTTTATCCGACGCCTGAAATTAACTGGCCGTCTGAACCTGCGCTACTCCTGCCCGCCGTTCATGCTTTTGCAGAACCGGCTGATCCAGCCGCGCTCGGCCGTAAAACGCCAGCGCCGTCAGCAAACACGCCAGCCATACGAAGATCCCGGCCCAGAGGGTGTGGGACATGTAGTGCCAGCCCTGCAGCACTCGCGTGGTGCCGTAGACGAAACCCAGCAGCAGCGACCCGTACATCACCGCCTTGGAAAAGCGCCACTGGTAGCGACGTGCAACGAAATACAGCGCCAGCATGGTAAAGCCCCCGGAGGCATGGCCACCCGGCCAGCAGCGGCCGTCGCCTGCTTCCCTGAACAGCTGGAAATTCTCGTACCACTCGACGTGGGCGATCTTTCCACCGTAGAGCGTCGTTTCAATCGGGCAGTACACGCTGGTATGCGACTTGAGGAAATGAATCACCCCGGTGCAAATCGCGAACGCGAACACCACAAACAGAAAATCCCGACGATGGTCCCTGGCAAATCGAAGCACAGGGGCGGCTTTGGTCCGCTCCAGGAAGTTGCCCAGACGAGGACGTTTCGGCGGATTGAGCAACGGCCAGACAAACGACAGGATTGCCCCAATCAGCGCAATTTCAGCGGTCCAGTTGGGAATGATCCGCGCCCATTTGTGGGTCAGCTTTTCAAAGAAGTGAATGTGGTCGATCGGGAAGGTTTGGGTAATCGGATCAAAGAACAGATTGCTGAACGCGAGGTCGATTGACGTCATGTCGAACATCAGGAAAACCACGGCCGCGCAGGCCAGGGGAATGCCGAAATTCAGCCAGTAAAAACGGTGGGAAGTACTCTGCATCGTGTGTCCTGATCAAAAAGATGAATTCATTTGCCCGTCACCGATTGCCAGTCCGCGGCGTCGATGAAGCCCAGCATGCGAGGTGTCTGTGGCGTTTCAGCGGAAATAAACAACGACGCGCCGTAGCCCAAAGTGGAGCCTGACAACTTGAGGTCTTTCTCGAGCTGCTCCATGCATTCGCTGTGGGTCACCAGAATCAGATTGCGTCCTGCCACTTTGTGCGCCAAAGCGTCGCGCAGCATAGTGCCCTTGCAGCTGATCAGCCAGTCCTCACCGGTGCCGACCTTGTTGAACATGTAGGCCGCTGTCTGTGCTGTTCGCAGCATTGGGCTGTTGTAGATGTCAGCCTTGCTCAGTCCCAACTGCTCGAAGTGCGCACCGACCTCCACCGCGACACTACGCGAACGGTCGGTTATGCCATCGTTGCCCACCAGACAGGCGGCGCTTGAGTGATCACAACGTTCAACATGGCGTACCAGCACGATCATGTCGCCCTTGGCCCAGCCCGCCAGCAACGCCTGGGCACCGGCCACATTACCATTGGCCAGGTCCGGCACGGCGGCGGGCCGCAGGAGCAATATTGTCAGGGGTATCACCAGCAACGCCGAGGCCAGCACCACGATTGCATTGCGATAACGGGCCAGACGGCTCAGATCGATCGAGCGCTTTACGCCGAAAAGACTCAGTCTCAATTCCATATCAGGCCGCCTCGCCGGCATGCACCACTCAAAATAATGCAAGAGCGTAGAGAGGTGGGCGTCGACTCAAAGTGAAACGATTGTGAAAAAAAGCTTAAAACCCTGCAAAAACCTTGTTACAGAATCCCCTGAAAAATCCTTTCAGCTCTCATGTTTGCGGCCGATAAACACCTGCTACACCGCTTGCTGGCCCTAAAAACAACAATCTTCCAGCCAACCGACGATCAAGAAGCAACACGTTCCTGGAGGAATTTTGATGAATAGCTGGTTCGGCAACATCAGCGTGAACCTGAAACTGGGCCTGGGCTTTGGCCTGGTCCTCGCCTTGACCTGCGTGCTCGCCCTCACCGGCTGGACCAGCCTGGGCAGTTTGATTGACCGCAGCAACTGGATGAGCGACATCACCCAGCTCAACGCCAGTCTGACCAAACTACGGGTCGCGCGCCTGCAATACATGCTGACCAACGGCGACGAAACCACCGCGCAAAGCGTGCAGACCACCCTCGAAGCCTTTTCCGCTCAACAACAAGCGCTGCTGGTGAAGTTCAAGAGCCCGGAAAACCTCAAATTGCTCAAAGAGCAAGGCGCCGTCATCGACGCCTACAAGACGTCCCTGAACAAGATGCGTGGCGCCTACCGCGCCGGCAACAGCGCCCGCGATGCCATGACCGCCAATGCCGAAACCGCCAACACGCTGATCAACGACCTCAACACCCGCGTGCAACAACTGCCCCCGAGCGATCAGCGCTTCGAACAGTTCCAGGCCATCACCGCTGCCAGGGAAGCCTTCTTGCTGGCCCGCTACGAAGTACGTGGCTACACCGCGACCACTAATGCCGACACCGAGCAAAAAGCCGTCGCCCAGCTGGATGCCGCCATCGCCAGCCTGAAACAGCTCAACGTGCATTTCGCCGACGTAGAGCCAGATGCCCTGCATCGACTGGAAACCGCCCTGGGCAACTACCGCAGCGCGTTACAAGCCTACAAAACCGCGAGTAACGAGGTGGTGCAGGCACGCAAGGAAATGACCGAAGAGGGTGCCGCCATCGTCAGCCTCAGCGATGCGCTGTACCAGATTCAACTCGACCGACGTGATGCCGAAAGCGCCAAGGCCCGCACCCTGCAACTGGTCAGCACGTTGCTGGCATTGTTGGTCGGTGTCATTGCCGCCGTCATCATCACCCGGCAGATCACTGGCCCGCTGCGCGACACACTGGCCGTGGTCGATCGCATCGCCAGCGGCGACTTGACCCACGACGTCCGGGTGACACGCCGCGATGAACTGGGCGTGTTGCAGCAAGGCATCGCGCGCATGGGCGTAACCCTGCGCGACCTGATCAGCGGCATCCGCGATGGCGTCACCCAGATCGCCAGCGCCGCCGAGGAATTATCGGCCGTGACCGAACAGACCAGCGCCGGGGTCAACAGCCAGAAAGTTGAAACCGATCAGGTCGCCACCGCCATGCACGAAATGACCGCCACCGTGCAGGAAGTCGCACGCAATGCCGAGCATGCTTCGCAAGCGGCAGCCGCGGCCGATGGCGAAGCTCGCGAAGGTGACAAAGTGGTCGGCGAAGCCATTGCCCAGATCGAACGCCTGGCCAGCGAAGTGGTGCGCTCCACCGAAGCCATGAGCGTGCTGCAACAGGAAAGCGACAAGATCGGCAGCGTCATGGACGTGATCAAGGCCGTCGCCGAACAGACCAACCTGCTGGCACTCAATGCCGCCATTGAAGCGGCACGTGCTGGTGAAGCCGGACGTGGTTTTGCCGTGGTGGCCGACGAAGTCCGCGGCCTGGCCCAGCGCACACAGAAATCCACCGAAGAAATCGAAGGTTTGGTGGCGGGTCTGCAGAACGGTACCCAGCAAGTGGCGATGGTGATGAACAACAGCCGTGTCCTGACCGACAGCAGCGTGGCCCTGACCCGCAAGGCCGGCGCCTCACTGGAAAGCATCACCCGCACGGTGTCCAACATTCAGTCGATGAACCAGCAGATCGCAGCCGCCGCCGAACAGCAAAGCGCCGTGGCCGAAGAGATCAGCCGCAGCATCATCAACGTGCGCGATGTGTCCGAACAGACGGCTGCGGCCAGCGACGAAACGGCAGCATCCAGTATTGAACTGGCGCGCTTGGGGAATCAGTTGCAGGCGATGGTGAGCCACTTCCGCGTCTGACGTACGCTCAGCGCTGAATCAACGACCAATCGCGGGCAAGCCCGCTCCCACAGGTATTCACCGAGCCCTTTGGGGAGCGAGCCCGCTCGCGATGGCGATCTGAGGGGCAATGAAAACACTCAGGCTTCCCACGGATTCATCACTTCCAGTCCGGAAAACTCGAAGTCCCGAACATTACGAGTAGCAATCGGAGCCCTGTGGATTCGGCAGATAGCGGCAATCTGCGCATCAGCCATCGACGCAGTACGCCCCTTGGCTTCACATCCTGCCACGAGCGTCGCGTACTCGACCGCAGCATGAACATCAAAGGGCAAAATCCTTCCGGCAAAGTCTTCTTCAAACATTGCCATCGCATGGGATTCGAGCTTTTGTTTGCGCTTGCCGGAAGGGAGCCTGGCGATGCCGTGGAGAATTTCCGCCACGGTAATGGCGCTGATTGCCAGCTCCATCGCAGGTTGTGCATCAACCCAGGCAAGCACTTGGGTGTCAGGTTCGACTCGCATGAACTCTGCAAGCACATTCGTATCGAGCACGATCATTCGGAGAAATCCACAGCGCTCGCTTTTTCATGCCGCTCTGGCAAATCGAGTTCAACACCGCCGCACACTCTGAACCGATCACGAATTCTACTGCCGAGCCCTCCCGCACGATCGATGGTAGCCAATGCTCTTCCCAAAATCAGGCGAGCTTCTTCTTCCATCGAGTGTCCGTTATGGGCCGCCGCAATGCGTAGCTGTTCTTTAATCTGATCGTCGAGGTTTCGAATAGTGATGCTGGCCATGATGCCTCCTGCAATCAATGAAATCATTGATTGCAGGCTAGCACATCATGATTCAGTAAACATTGCCGGCCGCTGGATGGCTTCACACACTGATCGCATTGGTAAACACCAACCGATTGCCAAACGGATCCGTCACGGTCATGTCCTGGCTGCCCCACGGCATCGCCTGAATCTGCGGGTGAGCGAAGGGGTATTGCCTGGCCAGCAATTGCTGCTGGAACACTTCCAGTTCATCGGTCTCGATGCGCAGGGCCGAGCCCGGGGTGCTGTCCCCGTGGTGTTCGGACAGATGCAGCACGCATTCACCGCGCGATACCTGCAGGTACAACGGGAAGCCGGGTTCAAAGCGATGCTGCCAGTCGACCTTGAATCCGAGGAAGTCGACGTAGAACTCCATGGCCGTGATCTCATCGAAGATCCGCAGGATCGGGGTGGTTTTGCCGAGGCTCATCGCGTTGCTCCCAGACGGAAATGGCCCGGAGTGGAGTCGGGCTGTACGTCAGCAATTCGGCTGGGGCATGGCATTCTTTAATGTCAATGCGCCATCATTGTGACGCAACCCCCAATCCTCACTCGAACCCGTCTCGCAGATCCCCTTCCCGCGCCAGAAACCGCCCTTCCCTGCGTCCGTTCGCCTGACCGTCGCAGTAACTCAGAACGCCGTTGACCCACACGCCGTCGATGCCTTCTGCGGCCCGTTGCGGATCATTGAAGTCCGCCACGTCGCGGATGGTCGCCGGGTCGAACAACACCAGGTCGGCCCAATGCCCTTCGCGGATCTCGCCCCGCTCCTTCAAGCCGAATCGCGCGGCGGATAGCCCGGTCATTTTGTGCACGGCGGTGTGCAGCGCAAACAGCCCTACGTCACGGCTGAAATGCCCCAGCACCCGCGGGAACGCGCCCCATAGGCGCGGATGCGGGAATGGATCTTCGGGCAAGCCATCGGAGCCGACCATCGACAGTGGATGCGCGAGGATTCTGCGCACATCCGCCTCGTCCATCCCGTAATACACCGCGCCGGCCGGTTGCAGTTGGCGGGCGGCATCGAGCAACGACAGGTTCCACTCGGCAGCGATGTCCATCAGGTCGCGACCGCCCATCTCCGGGTGCGGCGTCGACCAGGTGATGGTGATGCGATGGGCGTCGGTGACTTGCTTGAGGTCCAGGGTCGACGAGCTCGCCGCATAGGGATAGCAATCGCAGCCCACCGGATGGGTTTGTGCGGCACGCTCAAGGGATTCCAGCAACTGCGGGCTGCGGCCCCAGTTACCGGCGCCAGCGCATTTGAGGTGGGAAATGATCACCGGGGATTTCGCATGGCGGCCGATCTGGAACGCCTCGTCCATGGCCTCCAGCACCGGTTCGAATTCGCTGCGCAAGTGGGTGGTGTAGACGGCGCCGAATGCCGTCAGCTCTTCGGTCAATTGCATCACTTCGTCGGTGGACGCCGAGAACGCACTGGCGTAAGCCAGGCCCGTGGACAAGCCCAGTGCACCCGCCTCCAGGCTCTCGCGCAGTTGCTCGCGCATCGCGGCAATTTCGTCGGCCGTGGCGGTGCGAAACAGATCGTCGAGGTGATTGCTGCGCAGCGCGGTGTGGCCCACCAGCGCGGCGACGTTCAGCGTCGTGTTCGCCGCTTCGACGGCCGCGCGATAATCGCTGAACGTCGGATAAACAAAGGCGGCGCGGGTGCCCAGCAGGTTCATCGGGTCCGGTGGGTCGCCGCGCAAACTCACGGGCGAGGCGCTGATGCCACAGTTGCCGACGATCACTGTGGTCACGCCCTGGCTGAGCTTGGGCAGCATCTGCGGCTGGCGGATCACCACGGTGTCGTCATGGGTGTGCACGTCGATGAAACCCGGCGCCAGAACGCGGCCGGCAGCGTCGATTTCTTCGGTGGCGCGGGCGTCGTGCAGATCACCGATACGCTCGATGCGTCCGTTCAGAATCGCCAGGTCGGCGGGGTAGCCGGGGCGGTTGCTGCCGTCGATGATCAGCGCGTTGCGAATCAGCGTGTCGTACATCATGTCAGTCTCCCAGCGGCAAGTGATCATCGCCGCCGCGGTAATCGTCCAGGGCGAGTTTGATCCGCCGCAGACGTTCTTGATTGTCTTCAGGATTGGCCAGTGCCAGCTCGGTGGCAAGTACGTCGATGGCCAGCAGCATGCCGTAGCGCGCGGCGGTCGGTTTGTAGATGAACGAGGTCTCGGCGCTTTGCAGCGGCAGCACGATGTCGGCCAGTTGCGCCAGCGGCGAATCACCCCGCGTGATCGCCAGAATGCGCGCGCCGTAGTTGCGCGCCAGTTCCACGGTTTCCAGCAATTCGGGGGTGATGCCTGTCAATGAACAGACGATGACCACGTGTTCGGCGCTGAGGCTGGCGGCGGTGACCCGCATCATCACCGCGTCATGACACGCTGTGATCGGATAACCGAGCCGCACCAGGCGCACCTGCAACTCATCGCTGCACAGGGTCGAGCAGCCGCCCATGCCGAAGGCGTGAATCATCCGCGCCTTGCCCAGCAGTTTCACCGCGTCGGCAAAGCGCGACTCGTCGAAGGCCGACAGTTGCTGACGCAGGGTCGATTCGATATCGCCGACGATCTGTCCATAAAACGCCGACTGCTCGGGCGTCCCCGCCGGATCGAGAAAACGGCTGCCGACGCCACTGGCCTGGGCCAGTTGCAGGCGCAGATCACGCAAGTCGCGACAACCGACCGTACGGGCGAAACGCGACAGCGTGGCGGTACTGACTTCCGCCCGCTGTGCCAGCTCGTCGAGGCTGGCCGACGCGGCAAACCCTACGTCGTCGAGCATCAGGCGGGCGATGCGTCCTTCACCGGCGCTGAAGGAATCCTGGCGAGCGCGAATCTGGTAGAGGATGTCCATGGCGGGCGGCTCCGGCTAAATCAGGTAAGAAAGACCCACGGTCAAACCGAAGGCGACGAGCGAGATCAGGGTTTCAAGCACGGTCCAGGTCTTGAAGGTCTGGGCGACCGTCATGTTGAAGTATTCCTTGATCAACCAGAAGCCGCCGTCGTTGACGTGGGAAAAAATCACCGACCCGGCGCCTGTCGCCAGTACCAACAACTCCGGGTGTGGATAACCCAAGCCAATGGCCACGGGTGCGACCACGCCTGACGCGGTGGTCATGGCCACGGTGGCCGAACCGGTGGCGATGCGCATCAACGCGGCGAACAGCCAGCCCATCAGCAGCGGCGACAGGTG
Source organism: Pseudomonas moorei (assembly GCF_008801475.1). Taxonomy (GTDB): domain Bacteria; phylum Pseudomonadota; class Gammaproteobacteria; order Pseudomonadales; family Pseudomonadaceae; genus Aquipseudomonas; species Aquipseudomonas moorei. The sequence goes on from NZ_VZPP01000010.1 coordinate 265,474, forward strand.
GAAGTCGTGGGCCAGGCCGACGATCTGGTCGGTGACGCCAGCGTCCACCAGAATCCGGTTCAGTCCGCCACCGGCACCGACCAGCAAGGTGATGCTGGCGGTTGGCGCCAGGCACTCGTTGGTGAATTTCAGGATTGCTTCACGGTTGAAGCCCTGGGCCAGACCGAGGGTCCAGAAGCTCAGCAGCGTCGCCAGCAACAGCGCGATCACCGAGTTGCCAATGAACAGCAGGAACTGGTTGAAACCGCTGCCCGGCGTGGAAATCAGGTTGGCCCAGCCACCGATCAGCATCAGCACCACTGGCAGCAAAATGGTCGCCATGGTGATGCCGAAACCGGGCAGGCTGTCGCGCGGCTCGCGTTCGAGGAACTGCCGCTCCAACGGGTTTTGCGCCGGCAACTGGATACGCGGCACGATGAATTTGGCATAGAGCGGGCCGGCGATGATCGCCGTCGGGATGCCGATCAGGATGGCATACAGCAGGGTCTGCCCCACCGACGCCTGATAGGCCTGCACCGCCAGCATCGCCGCCGGGTGCGGAGGCACCAGGGCATGTACCACCGAGAGCCCGGCCACCATGGGCAAGCCAACCATCAGAATCGACACACCCACCCGCCGCGCCACGGTAAACGCAATCGGCACGAGCAACACGAAACCGACTTCGAAGAACAGCGGCAGCCCGACCAGGAATGCGATGCAGACCATCGCCCAATGAGCGTTTTTCTCACCGAAGCGTTCAATCAGCGTGCGCGCCATCTGCTCGGCACCACCCGACTCGGCCATCATCTTGCCGAGCATCGTACCCAGCGCCACCACCAGCGCGATGTGCCCCAATGTCTTGCCCACACCAGCCTCATACGCGCCGACCACGCCGGACGGCGGCATCCCGGCGACCAGCGCCAGACCTATGGAAATCAGGGTGATGACAATGAACGGATTGAGCCGGTAGCGGGCGATCAGCACGATCAGCGCGATGATGGCGACCGCGGCGTACACCAGCAGCCAATAGCCGAAGGACGGGGTCATGCGGTACTCCTCGAGAGGGTCACGTCGAAAGCTTTGTGAAACTCTTAAAACATTTCGAGACGCGATATTCAAACGAGGTGAAAGTAATTTTCGTGCAGAGGTAAGGCGTGTCGCGCAAAGGCATGTCTTGTCGCGAGTAATGAAAATCAGGCAGGCGGATTTACATCGCGCCTGCCAGGGGCGGGGTCTCAGTCGTGTTGCACGCGTGCCCGCTTGAGCAGTTTCTTGCAGCGCTCGGACAAGTGCAGCACGCGCAGGTGCTTTCCAGCCTTTTCATAGCGCTCGCGCAGTGTCTTGAGCGCGGCGATGGCCGAGTAATCGACGAAGCTCAGGTGGCGGCAATCGATGGTCACCACGGACGGGTCGTTGGCAGGATCGAACTGGTTGAGAAAGGGTGTGGTCGAGGCGAAGAACAGCGTGCCATGCAGTAGGTACAGCTTGCTGCCGTCGGCTTCGACGTGGGTGTCGGCATACAGCTCACGGGCCTGCTGCCAGGCGAAGTTGAGCGCCGCAATGATGATGCCGCACAGCACGGCTGTCGCCAGATCGGTGAACACCGTAATCACCGTCACTGCGATGATCACCAGCACGTCATTGAGCGGCACCTTGTTCAGCACCCGCAGCGAGGCCCAGGCAAAGGTCTGCTGCGACACCACGAACATCACCCCGACCAGGGCCGCCAACGGAATGCGCTCGATCAGCGGCGACAGAAACAGAATGAACAGCAGGATCGCCATACCGGCGACCACACCGGACAAGCGACCGCGACCACCGGAACTGAGGTTGATCACGGTCTGGCCGATCATCGCGCAACCACCCATGCCGCCGAACAGACCGGACACCACGTTGGCCGCGCCCAGCGCCACGCATTCGCGATCGGGGTAACCACGGCTCTCGGTGATTTCATCGGTGAGGTTCAGGGTCAGCAGGGTTTCCAGCAAACCGACCAGCGCCATCAGGATCGCGTAGGGCGCGATGATGCGCAGGGTCTCCAGGTTCCAGGGAAGGTCCGGCAGGGCGAACGTCGGCAGGCCGCCGGCGATGTGCGCCATGTCACCCAGGGTACGGGTCGGCAGACCGAGCAGATAAACCGCCAGGCCAACGCCCAGAATCGCCACCAAGGCTGGCGGGACCGTGCGGGTGAGGCGCGGCAGCACATAGACAATCACCATCGTCACCGCGACCAGCCCGACCATCATGTACAACGGTGCACCGCTCAACCAGGCCTCACCGCTTTTGAAATGCTCCAGTTGCGCCAGGGCAATGATGATCGCCAGGCCGTTGACGAAGCCGAGCATCACCGGGTGCGGCACCATCCGCACCAGTTTGCCAAGTCGCAGCAGCCCGAACGCCAGCATGACCAGGCCACCGAGCAACACCGTGGCCAGCAAGTACTGCACGCCGTGCTGCACCACCAGCGCGACAATCACCACCGCCATCGAACCCGCGGCCCCGGACACCATACCCGGTCGACCACCGAACAACGCAGTCAGGGTGCAAATGATGAACGCGCCGTACAGGCCCATCAGCGGATTGAGGTGCGCCACCAGTGCAAAGGCGATGCATTCGGGCAGCAAGGCAAAAGACGTGGTGAGGCCGGCCAGGGCATCGGCGCGTAGGTGTTTTGGTTTCATGGGGGACCGCATGCAGGGAGTAGCAGGAAAGAGTGTGCGGATGTTACGGAATCGAGGGCGGCCCGGCCAGTTTATGAGCTTTCAGAAACGCCATCGCGAGCGGGCTCGCTCCCACCTGATCACTGGAGAACCCTGTGGGAGCGTGGCTTGCCCGCGATGAACGATGACGCGGTTTAAAGCGAACTCACACCATCTCGTTAAGAATCCATTCAACCACCGACGTGCGCTTCGGTGCCCAGCCCAGCAATTCCCGCGCCTGCTTGCCGCGAACCCGGCTGTTGGAGCCCAGGCCATAGTTGGCCATCTCATAACCCCACTCGGCTTCGGCGTCTTTAAGCGGCCAGTCTTGCGGCTTGCCCAGATTCAGCGCCTCGGCCATCGCCGTGGTCATGTCGATGAACGACGCTTCGCCGCTTTCGACAAAGTAGAAGGTGCCGGGAACGTTTTTGGTGAGCGCCAGCAGGTACAGGGCCACCACGTCTTCGATGTGCACGTTGGACCAGATGTTCTGGCCGGTCCCGACGTGACGCACCACGCCGCTTTTACGCGCCTGTTTCAGCAAACGCGGCAACTGCACGCTGTCGCGATGGACGCCCAGGCTGTGGCCGTAGATCAGGGTGTTGCAGATGACCGCCGAATTCACGCCGTCCCTGGCTGCCGCGAGGATCAGGTTGTCGATGGCCACCCGTGCAGCCTTGTCGACGGTCGGTTCCGGCAGGTTGTCTTCGTAGTAGATGACATCACTGGGCTGACCGCCCGACGCATCACCGACGATGCTCGAACCGCTGGTGTGCAGGAACACCTTGTTGGTACCGCGCAGGGCATCAAGCAGCGCTTGAGCCGCACCACGATGGTCGCTGCTGGCGGCGTTGATCACCGCGTCGGCGGCGCGGGCCTGGTCGGCCAATAGTGCGCTGTCGTCAAGAGTGCCGATGACCGGGGTGATCCCTAGCGCTGTCAGTTCTTCCGCTTGTTCGGCGCTGCGCACCAGACCGGTGACCTGGTGGCCGGCACGGATCAGGCCCGTGGCGATCGAGCCGCCGATGAAACCGGCGGCGCCGGTGACGAAGACATTCATGGAGGAGCTCCCTGCGTTGATAAGTGATGCAACGAGTATCAAGCAGCGATCCCTGAGGGAAAATCCCTGCCGGCCCAAATCACTCTTGCGCAGAAGTCACGAATCAGTCGTTGAAATCGTCGGTGGCGTACAGCGCCAATTTGCCCTGGATGAAATCCAGGAAGCATTGAATTCGCAGGGCCAGTTGCGAGTTGCGGTAATACACCGCGTTGATCGGCTGGCGATAACCACTGTTGAACTCGGCCAGCAAGACTTTCAAGCGTCCGGCACGGATGTCCTCGATGGTCATGTAATGCGACAGGCTGGCGATGCCCTGGCCTTCCAGCGCCAGGTGGCGAATGGTTTCGCCGCTGGAGGCACTGAGCGAGGCCTGGATCGGCCAGCGGTCACCGTGCACGTAGCGCAGCGGCCATTGGTTGAGGCCTTCGTTCTGGGTGAATCCGAGTAGCGTGTGGCTGGACAGATCGGCCACGGCCTTTGGCGTGCCGTGCTTTTCCAGGTACGCCGGACTGGCGACGATGTGCAGCGGACTGCAGCCCAGGGAACGGGCATGCAGGGTCGAGTCGGCCAGGGTGCCGATGCGGATGGCGATGTCGGTGCTCTGCTCGAGCAGGTCGATGATCAGATCGTTGCTGTTGAGTTCCAGCTGGATCTCCGGGTAGAGCCGGCGGAACTCATCGATGTAGGGCACGATCGCGTGCAGCATGAACGGCGACGCGGCGTTGATGCGCAAACGCCCGGACGGCGTTTGCTGGCGCGAGGACAGGCGCTCTTCGAGCTCGTCCATCTGATCGAGAATCAGCTTGGCCTGCTCGAAGAAGTACTTGCCCTCCTCGGTCAGGTCCATGCGCCGCGTCGTGCGGTTGATCAAGGTGGTATCGAGCTTGGCCTCCAGCCGCGACAGCGTGCGGCTGACCGCCGATGGCGTTTGTCCCACCTGCTCGGCCGCCGCAGAAATCGACCCGCATTCAATCACGCAGACGAAAATCTGCAACTCATCGGATCTGGCTTTCACGTGGGTTCCTTATCGATAGTCCTGCACAACTCTGCTGTGTGGGCGCCCCTTTGTGGCGAGGGAGCTTGCTCCCGCTGGTGCGCGAAGCGAACCCAAACCCTGCAGACGCTGTGATTCAGGTTGATCTCGCTGGCTGATCTTACGACGGCTTCGCCGCCGAGCGGGAGCAAGCTCCCTCGCCACAGGTCAGTGCCCGCTCCTGCTATCGATAGTAGCGGAGCGTCAAGCCTTCAGACCAAACACCTCAATCAGATGCTGCTCGTAGCGCGCCACATCGGCTTCGATGTTCGGGCGCTTCATCACGTCAACGCAGAGAAAGGTCGGCAACCTGGTCATGCCGAGAAATTCGTTGGCCTTGTGGAACGGAAAGTACACCGCATCCACACCTTTGGCTTCGAAGAAGTCGCTTGGGTCATCAAACGCTTGCTGCGGTGCGTTCCAGGTCAGGGACAGCATGTACTGTTTGCCCTGGATCAGGCCGCCGCTGCCGTACTTCTGCGACGCGTCGGAACGGGTACGGCCGTCGCTGGCGTAGAGGCTGCCATGGCCTTCGGTGAACACCTCATCGATGTACTTCTTCACGGTCCACGGCGCGCCCATCCACCAGCCGGGCATCTGGTAAATGATCACGTCGGCCCAGAGGAATTTGGCGACTTCTTCCGCGATGTCGTAGCCCTCGTCGATGAACGTGGTTTTGATATCCACGCCGCCACGGTCCAGCACGCTCAACGCGGTTTCGTGGAGGGTGGTGTTGTAGCGGCCATCGGAGTGGGCGAATTTTTTGCCGCCATTGAGCAACAGGACTTTTTTCATGGGTGGTCTCGCAAAGGTCAGAAAATTGAATGGCGGCAGAGTAACGATCCACCTCGCGCGGAATAAGCGCCTCCTTCGCAAAATTCATTTGACCCATACGCAAGAATCAACCAGCGATTATTGCCTTAGACTGCCCCCCATTCTGACTTGAGGAGACTTTCCAATGAGTGAACTGCAAGGCTTCATCCTGCACGCCAAGACCCGTCCGGAAAAATCCGACGCTTTCGAAGCGTTTTTCAGTGGCTATGTCGAAGCCAGTCGCGCCGAGCCCGGCTGCATCGAGTACCACATGCTGCGCGACAAGCAGGACCCGACCCTGTTTATCTTCTACGAAATCTGGCAGTCCCAGGCGCATCTCGACGTGCATTCGAACCTGCCGCACATGAAGCAGTTTCTGGATCAGCGCTTTGAATACCTGGAACGAGACTTTGAGATCCGCGAAATCGAGATGATCAGCCCGTCGTCTGCTAACCGCTGATCAGCAAGTGGCCGCCGAGCACGCCGAGGCCAATGAAAAAAACGCGTTTGAACAACACGGCGCTGATCCGCTGGCGCAACCATTGCCCCAGCAGCATGCCCGACACCGCCGGGATCAGCGCCAGCAACGATGCACCCAACTCTTCACCGCCCAAGGCGCCGCGCCAAAACAGTCCGGCGGCCAGGGCGAGGGTCGAGACGGTGAATGACAGGCCCAGCGCCTGTACCAGCTCATCCTTGTTCAAACCCAGCGCTTGCAGGTAGGGCACCGCCGGAATCACAAAGACACCGGTGGCCGAGGTGATCACACCCGTCAGTACACCGCACGACGGACCGAGCCAGCGCTCATTGCGCGCACCGATGCGCAGGGTCGGCAGAAACAAGCCGCTCAAGGCATAGAGCAACAGCGCTGCCCCCAATCCCCGCACCACCCAACGTCCACCGGCCATGCCGATCCACAGCGTCCCCGCCCCCGTGCCGACGAAAATCGCCAGCAGCATCGGCCAGAGTCGTTTGATCAAACCGCGCAAATGCCCGCCGAATGCCAGTTGCCAGACGTTGGTCAGCGTTGCGGGAATGATCAATAACGCAGCAGCCTGCGACGGCGCCATAGCCAGACCGAGCAAACCCATGGCGATGGTTGGCAGACCCAGGCCGATCACACCCTTGATCATGCCGGCCAGCAGGAAAGTCGCCATGACCAGCAATGACAGGGCAAAACCAATATTTTGGTAAAACGGGGCGAGTGTATTCATGGGGCCATGGTGAGCCCGCCGTGGTCGCTTGAAAATCTGCCATATACTGAGGCTGCCTCTCTCCTGACAAGAGGCTGAGGAATGAGGCGCAACGTCCCCTGTAGGAGCGAGCCTGCTCGCGATGGTCGTTAACGATAACGCGTGTTTACTGGCTAAACGCGGCGCTCTTGAGTCCATCGCGAGCAGGCTCGCTCCTACAGGGGGCCTGCGAACGACACCCATCCCTTGTGGGAGCGGGCCCGCGATGGTCGTTAACGATAACGCGTGCTTACCGGCTAAACGCGGCGCTCTTGAGTCCATCGCGAGCAGGCTCGCTCCTACAGGGGGCCTGCGAACGACACCCATCCCTTGTAGGAGCTTGCCCGCGATGGGGCCCTTCCAGACAACTGATATCCAAAGGCCGCCAATGCACTTCGACCTGACCGACCTGCGCCTGTACCTGAACATCCTCGACAGCGGCAACATCACCGCCGGTGCCGCGCGCAGTCACCTGTCGCTGGCGGCAGCGAGCGCACGAATCCGTGCGATGGAAGCGTCGATCGGCATCGATTTTCTCGAGCGCGGACGACGTGGTGTTACCCCCACGCCTGCGGGAAATGCCCTGGCTCAGCACGCCCGACGCTTGCTGCAGCACGCCGAACGCATGCAACAGGACTTGGCCGAATACGCCAACGGCGTCAAAGGTCAGGTGCGGCTGTTGTGCAACACCACCGCGATCACTGAATACCTGCCCGAGCTGCTGGCGGACTTTCTGCGCGAGCATCCCAACCTCGATATCGACCTGCAGGAGTTGCCCAGTGCCCGCATCACCCATGCCTTGCGTCAGGGTGCCGCCGACCTTGGCGTGATCTCCGATGCGGTGGACACTCACGGCCTCGAAACCCTGCCCTTTTGCGACGATCCGCTGGCGCTGATCATGCCACTCGGGCATCCGCTGGCCGACGGTGCAACACCGAGCTTCAACGATACGTTGCGACACGACTTTGTGGGTCTGGCCAGCAACAGTGCACTGGCCGTGTACCTTGAGGAACAGGCATTGCACGCAGGTATCCGCCTGCAAATCCGCATCCGTGCGGAAGGCTTCGACGGGGTGATACGCATGGTCTCGCGCGGCGCCGGGCTGGCGATCGTGCCGCTGGCGGCAATCCAGCGCCAGGCAGTGAGTCAATCGATCAAAAGCTTCGCCCTGAAGGAAGACTGGGCACAACGAAAACTACTGCTGTGCGCCCGCTCATTCACTGGCCTGCCCGGTTATGCCAGAACCTTGCTTGAGGCTTTGCGCGCTAAGTGAGATCGGCTTGGCCTTCCTGAAAAACAGGCCATAGACGATCGACAGAATCACCAGGAACGGCACACCGAACACCAACGTCATCTTGAACGCCTCGGTGAAGTAAGTGGTGATCATCACCGCGCCCATCAACAACAACCCCAACAAGGTACTGTACGGAAACAGACGCATGCGGAACGACAGTTTTCGCTCGCCATTGCGCTCGTGGTAGCGACGGAAACAGTAGTGCGTCAGGAAGATCATGAACCAGGTGAAGATGGCGCCGAACATGGAGATCGCCATCATCAGGGTGAACGAGCTTTCCGGGTACAACACGTTGAGCAGGGTCGCCAGTGCAATGCCCGAACTCGACAGCAACAAGGCGTTCAGCGGGATTCCGCTCTTGCTCAACACGCCCATGGACTTGGGTGCATAGCCGCCACGAGAGAGGCTGAACATCATGCGTGTGGTGATGTAGAGCTGACTGTTCATGGCCGACAACGCCGCTATCAGGATCACGAAATTCATCACCCCGGTCGCGCCGGGAATGCCGATGGTTTGCATGACCGTGACGAACGGGCTCTGGGCATGACCGGCCTGAACCCACGGCACGATGGCCAACATCAGGGCCAGGGTCAGCAGGTAAAACACCACCAGCCGTACGATAGTCGCGCGAAAGGCTTTCTTCACGGCGCGTTCGGGGTCCTGCGCTTCACCGGCCGCCACCGCGATCATTTCCACGCTCAGGTAGCTGAAGATCGACACGATCACCGCGACCCACATGCCTTGCAGGCCATTGGGGAAGAAGCCGCCATGGGCGGTGTAGTTGTGCACGCCGTATTGCGGGTTGCCGGAACCGAACACCACATACACCGCCAGGATGATGAAGCCGACAATTGCACCGATCTTGATGGTCGAGAACCAGTACTCAAAGGTGCCGAATGTCTTCACGCTGATGGCGTTGAGCACGATCAGCATGCTGGAAAACGAGACGATCCATATCCACTCCGGCACGTTGGCAAACCAGTACTTCATGTACATCGCCACCGCCGTCACTTCCGTGCCGACCGCCAGCACAATCGCCGCCCAGTAGGCATAGCGCACCAGGAAACCGGCCAACGGGCTGACATAGAATTCGGCGTAGGCGCCGAAGGATCCCGAGGTCGAATGGGCCACGGTCATTTCCGCCAGGCAGCCCATCAACAGCAAAGTGATGATCGCGCCGATGGCGTAGCTGAGCAGCACGCTCGGTCCGGCATAGCCAATGGCGTAGGCGCTGCCCATGAACAGCCCGGTGCCGATCGCACCACCAATGGCGATCATGCTCATTTGCCCCGACGTCAGTTGCCGCCGCAGGCCGTGTTCACGGTTGGATATCGTTTCAAAACCGGCGTTATCGGTCATTTTTATGTCCTCTGAATATTGTCTTTCTTGAAGAGCACGTCGTGGGTTTTACGGGTGGGGATCAGCCACGCACAGCAGGACACGGATCAGAAAATACTCAGTGGATACTCGATGATGACGCGGATTTCGTTGTTGTCCGTGGTGTCGGCCCGCGCCACTTGTGCGGTCGAACGCACGCTGGCCTGGCGCACCCGCACCGACAGGTCCCTGGCCTTGCCCGACTGCACGACATAGCGCGCTTCGATGTCGCGCTCCCAGCGCTTGCCGTCATCGCCGTAACGCCCATAGGCGCCGTTGGAACCGCCGTCGTAATGGCTGTCGTCGATATGGTCACCGCTGACGTAACGCGACATGAAGCTCAGGCCCGGTACGCCAAACGCGGCCATGTCCAGGTCGTAGCGCAGTTGCCAGGAGCGTTCGTTGGGTGCGTTGAAGTCCAGCACCTGCACCGAGTTGGCCAGGAAGATCGAAGTACCGGGTTGCTGATCGAACCCCAGGTAGTCGAACGGCTCGTCGCCATCGACGCGTTGGTACGCCAGGGTCAAGCGATGGGCACCGAATTTGTAGGCGGTGGCCAACGACCAGGTGGTGTTGTCGATCTTGCCGGCCAGGCTCTGGCCGTCGTCATTGGTACGGTAAATATTGAAATCCAGGTTCAACGACTGGCCTTCGCTCAGGGCAAAGGTGTAGTTGGTGTTGGCGTAGTACTGGCGCCAGATGTCGGTGAACCGTGAACCGTAGAGGCTGACGCTCAGTTGATCGCTCAGGGCGTAGCTGCCGCCCAGGTAGTCGACGCTGCGGGTTTCCACGCCGGCATACAGGGCCTTGAGGGCGCCATCGTTATTCGTCGAATTGCCGTCGTTGCCGGACGTGAAGTGCCCGAGGTCGAGCTGCAGCGCTTTCAGTTCATTACTGGTCAGCTGAAAGCCGTTGGCCAATGGCGTAAACAGGCGCGCATTGCCCGTGCCGAATACCGGGTTGAACGGTGCCAGGTTGCCGTACTTGAGTTCGGTGCGGGAGATCCGCGCCTTCAACGCACCGCCCGCTTCGGAGTACTCATCCTCGGGACGGCCATCGGAGTCGACCGGCAGCAAACCGGTGCCGGTCCGTCCCTTGCCGCTGTCGAGCTTGAGACCCAATTGCGCATGGGCATCGACCCCGAACCCGACAACGCCTTGGGTAAAACCGGAGCGATAATCGAGCAGGATCCCGTGGGCCCATTCGTCCCGATAATTCTGGCCACCGGGATTGTTGAGGTTGTTGCGGTAGAAATAGAAGTTACGGTTGGTCAGGGTCAGGCTGCTGTCTTCGACAAATCCATTGTCGGCGGCGCAAGCCCATTGACTCAGACAACTGCTGACGGCGAGCGACAAGGCGGGCCAGAGGGACAGTTTCATTCTGCGTGCTCCTTATTATTGTGTTTGCACAGAACTTTTATTGAGGCGACCGAAGGCCTGCTGCCGGGAAAAAGCGGCAGCAAGACGAGGGCGTCCGGGGTGTATCAGGTCACGCTGTGGCGGACCTGGAATTGCGCTTGCGACCAGGTTTTGCGGTCCAGGATTTCACCGAGAATCTGTACCGCGTCCCAGACTTCGGTGAAGGTTGTGTACAGCGGGGTGAAGCCGAAACGCATGATCCGCGGTTCGCGGTAGTCACCGATCACGCCCCGCTCGATCAGGGCCTGGATCACCGCATAACCTTCGGGGTGCTCGAAACTGACATGGCTGCCGCGCCTGGCATGTTCACGCGGGGTGACCAGCGTTAGCTCATGGGCGGCGCAGCGCTGCTCGACCAGCTCGATGAACAGGTCCGTCAGCGCCAGGGATTTGCGGCGCAGGGTGGCCATGTCGGTCTGGGCGAAAATATCCAGACCGCATTCGACCATCGCCAATGAGGTGATCGGTTGAGTGCCGCACAAGTAACGCGCGATGCCGCTGCTCGGCTCGTAATGGGACTCCATGGCAAACTGCCGCGAATGCCCGAACCAGCCTGACAGCGGCTGCGCCACCAGGTCACACAACTGCGGATGGACCCAGACAAACGCCTGCGAACCGGGACCGCCATTGAGGTATTTGTAGGTGCAGCCAATCGCGTAGTCGGCTTGCGCCTGATGCAGATCGACCGGCACGGCACCGGCGGAATGCGCCAGGTCCCAGATGGCCAGCGCGCCACATTCGTGGGTCAGCGCGGTCAGGGCCTGCATGTCGTGCATGTAACCGGTCTTGTAATTGACGTGGGTGAGCATCACCACGGCGGTGTCCTGGTCAATCGCCTGCGGCAGTTCTTCCGGGCTATCGACCAGACGCAGCGTGTAGCCTTGCTGCAGCATGTCGGCCAGACCTTCGGCGATGTACAGGTCGGTGGGGAAGTTGCTGGATTCGGTGACGATCACTCGGCGCGCCGGCGACCTTGCAGCCTGCACGCGAAGGGCGGCGCTGAGCACCTTGAACAGGTTGATCGACGTGGTGTCGGTCACCACCACTTCGCCGTCACGGGCACCAATCAGGCCGGCCAATCGATTGCCCAGACGCTCGGACAGCTCACGCCAGCCGGCACTGTTCCAACTGCGGATCAGGCCATTGCCCCACTCTTGGGCGACCACCTCCTGAGCACGCGCCAATGCGGCGACCGGTCGAGCGCCCAGCGAATTGCCATCGAGATAAATCACTCCCTCTGGCAGGGCAAACTGCTGGCGTAGCGGCGCGAGAGTGTCCTGGGCATCACGCGCCAGGCAATCGTTTCTTGTTGTCATCGGGTGTCCTGTTCTTGGAAGGTCGTAGCGTTATTTCAGGCGTTGTCGGCCCCTTTTCCGTGGAGAGATAATGAACGAAGCTTTGGAGAATTTTCGTGCAAAGTGAGCGAAGAAAGCGTAGTTATTTCGCATAAAATTCGAATCCATCACCAATAAGCGCGGATTTATACGAACAATGAATCTCGACTCGACAGACTTGCGAATCCTCCATCAATTGCAGCTCGATGGCCGTATCAGCAACCAGGAACTGGCAGAGAAAGTCGCCCTGTCGCCGTCGGCCTGTCTGCGCCGATTGCGCCTGCTGGAGAGCGAAGGAATCATCACCGGCTATCGCGCCGTGCTGAATGCCGAACGGTTGGGCATCGAGCTGGAAGCCATCGTCCATGTGTCATTGCGACAGGACGTCGAGGACTGGCACGAGACCTTCATCAAGAAGGTTCAGCTGTGGCCGGAAGTGGTCACGGCTTATGTGATTACCGGGGCGAGCAACTATGTGCTGCGAGTGCAGGCGCGCAACCTCAAACACTTCTCCGATTTCATCGTCAACCACCTGAACCGCACGGCGGGGGTCACCGACATCCGCTCGGAAATCGTCCTGCAGAAAATCAAGGAGCGCGACGATTTGCTGGATTTGGTGGTGCGCAAGTAAGGGGCAAAGCCTGACCTCAGAAGCCGCGCAGGCGCCGGGCTTCGTTGCGCTGCAGGGTCATGCTCGGGGATTCGTCGAACAGCTTGCGGTACTCGGCGGAAAAACGCCCGAGATGGGTGAAGCCCCAGCCCATGGCGATTCCGGAAATATTGCGCGCCGAACCGTGCTCGAGAATCTCCTGGCGCACGGCGTTCAGGCGGTATTTTTTCAGGTAGACCATGGGCGAGAGGGCGAAGTACTTCTTGAATGCCTCGAACAACTTGAAGCGCGACACCCCGGCCGCCGCTTCGATGTCCTCAAGGTGCAGCGCTTCCCGGGCGTTGGCGTGAATGTACTGCCGGGCCCGGACCAGATAGTGCGGCAACTTCACGCCCAACACTGCCCGAAGCTCTTCTGAATAGTTGTTCGGCTGGGCGAGGATCAAGCCTTTGATCAACGAGCTTTCGATGTCCCGGGTGAAGGCCACTTGTTCATAGAGCTCGCTGCTGCGTTCCAGTTCGGCGATGAAATAGCGCGCCATCCGCCACCAGGAGGCCGATGCACCGTCGACCGCATCCATCACCGGTTCGAAGCGCAGCGGTTCATCCAGCGGTCGTTGCAGCAAGCCCTCCAGGGATTCGCTCATGGCGACGCGGGTGATCACCACCTGAACCTTGCGGCAATCGCCGGAGATCGCCAGCAACTGGTTTTCATTCGGGGAAATGATCACGCCTTGATCACGATCGGACTTGAGCACACTGCCGTTCTTGCTCAACTCCTGCTCGCCCACCAACGGCAAGCTCAGGCTGTAACTGCTGAAGTGCTCGGGGTCTTCGATATCGATGGTGACATCGGTGCCGTATTCGATGGTGCCCAGGGTGGTGGCCATCGATTTGAACATGTTGGCGCTGTGGTGAAAGCGGATCCGCTCGGGTGTCGCAGTCACGAGTCTGTGGGGCCCGCAGATGCCGGACATCCAGCTTCTCGCGGCCTCAAGGTCATCGCTGTCGACACGAATATCGCGACACTGCGGATCAGTTTTGCTGTTCATCACGGTGCACTCGCAGGCTTCTTTTAGCGCGCTCTGACGGCGCGTCTCCGGCTGGAAAAAGGCAAGTTCCAAGCCATAAAACGCCAAGGCCAACTGAATGGATAGCAATCCCTGACTAAGTGGATAACGGCGTGAGTCAGGGGCAGGGAAACGCTATCAAACGGCACTCGACGTCCGACAAAACAGTAACTCATTGCTGCAAACGGGTGCAGCCGTTCATCGCCTGGTGCGCGGTTTGAGTCGTCCCTGCCCAACGCGTTACACGGTGTTACCCGAACGGGCCAGCACCTGTGTCGTCCGCTACCAATTTTATGGACTGCCTTCGCCCACAAACCGGATAGACCCCTGCCCGCCCCACTCCCTCTAATGAGCACACCGATTAGCCCCAACAAAAACAGGTACACACCCATGAGTGGCGAAAAGAACGTCGAGCAGTGGAAAGCGTTTATCCAGGGCTGCCTGGATTTCCGTCCGGCAGAAGGCGTGTTCCGCATTGCCCGGGACATTTTCACCGAACCGCAGTTGTTCGATCTGGAGATGGAACTGATCTTCGAGAAGAACTGGATCTACGCCTGCCACGAAAGCGAGCTGGCCAACAATCACGACTTCGTCACCATGCGCGCCGGCCGTCAGCCGATGATCATTACCCGCGACGGCGACGGTCAACTCAACGCGCTGATCAACGCCTGCCAGCATCGGGGCACCACGTTGACCCGGGTCGGCAAGGGCAACCAGTCGACCTTCACCTGCCCTTTCCACGCCTGGTGCTACAAAAGCGACGGCCGCCTGGTGAAGGTCAAGGCGCCTGGCGAGTACCCGGAAGGTTTCGACAAGGCCACCCGCGGCCTGAAAAAAGCCCGCATCCAGAGCTACAAGGGTTTCGTCTTCATCAGCCTGGACGTGCACGCGGACAACAGCCTGGAAGACTTCCTCGGCGACGCCAGGGTGTTCTTCGACATGATGGTCGCCCAGTCGCCCACCGGTGAGCTGGAAGTACTGCCCGGCAAGTCGGCCTACACCTACGACGGCAACTGGAAACTGCAGAACGAAAACGGCCTCGACGGTTATCACGTCAGCACCGTCCACTACAACTACGTGGCTACCGTGCAGCATCGCCAGCAGGTCAACAGCGAGAACGGCACCGCCGCTGGCAGTACCCTCGACTACAGCAAACTCGGTGCCGGCGATGCCAACACCGATGATGGCTGGTTCGCGTTCAACAACGGTCACAGCCTGTTGTTCAGCGACATGCCGAACCCGACCGTACGCTCGGGTTACGCGACGATCATGCCGCGCCTGATCGAAGAACACGGCCAGCAAAAGGCCGAATGGATGATGCATCGCCTGCGCAACCTGAACATCTACCCCAGCCTGTTTTTCCTCGACCAGATCAGCTCGCAGCTGCGCATCATCCGCCCGGTGGCGTGGAACAAGACCGAGATCATCAGCCAGTGCCTGGGGGTGAAAAACGAGTCTGACGCCGACCGCGAAAACCGCATTCGCCAGTTCGAGGACTTCTTCAACGTCTCGGGCCTCGGCACGCCGGATGACCTGGTGGAATTCCGCGAAGCCCAGCGCGGCTTCCAGGCACGCCTGGAGCGTTGGAGCGACATTTCCCGTGGCAGCCACCGATGGGCTACCGGCGCCACGCCCAACAGCGAGGCGATCGGCATCGCCCCGGCCATGACCGGCACCGAATTCACCCACGAAGGCCTTTACGTCAACCAGCACAGCAACTGGCAGAAATTCCTGCTCGATGGCCTGGATGCGAAATCCCTGAAACTCCGTGAGGTGCAATGATGAATGCGCAATTGCAGTACCAGATCGAACAGTTCTTCTATCGCAAATCCGAACTGTGCGATGCCCAGGATTGGGACGCCTATATCAAGCTGTTCGACGAGCAGAGCGAATTCCACCTGCCGCAATGGGATTCGGAACACGTCTACACCCGCGACCCCAAACGCGAAATGTCGCTGATCTACTACCCCAACCGTTCAGGCCTGGAGGACCGCGTGTTCCGCCTGCGCACGGGCAAGTCTGCGTCCTCGACACCCATGCCGCGCACCTTGCACCTGATCAACAACGTGCGGATCGACGAACTCGAAAACGGTGAGCTGGAAGTGCGCCTGAACTGGCACACGCTGTTCTATCGCCTGGCCACATCGGAGCAGTTCTACGGCCGCGCGACCTACCGGCTCAAGCCCCACGCCGACAGCTGGCTGATCAGCCGCAAGCATGTGTTGTTGCTCAACGACACCATCAACTCGGTACTCGACTTCTACCACCTCTGAATCCCGGGAGACCGAGGCATGAATCACAAAGTAGCGTTCAGCTTTGCCGACGGCAAAACGCTGTTCTTTCCCGTGCAGGCCAACGAAATCCTGCTCGACGCCGCCCTGCGCAACGGCATCAACATTCCCCTCGATTGCCGCGAAGGCGTCTGCGGAACCTGTCAGGGCCGCTGCGAATCGGGCGATTACAGCCAGGATTATGTGGACGAGGAGGCGCTCTCCAGTCAGGACCTGCAGCAACGCAAAATGCTCACCTGCCAGACCCGGGTGAAGTCTGATGCGGCGTTCTATTTCGACTTCGCCTCCAGCCTGTGCAACGCCAGCGGCCCTGACCGTCTCAAGGGCACGGTCACGGATGTGCGGCAGATTTCGGCCAGCACGGCGATCCTGCACCTGGACCTCGGCACCGCAGCCCAGGCTCTGGATTACCTGCCGGGGCAATACGCGAGACTGAGGATTCCGGGCACGGAAAGCCTGCGCTCCTACTCGTTCGCCAACCGCCCAAGCAGCCGCAATCAGTTGCAATTCCTGATCCGCCTGCTGCCCGACGGCGTCATGAGCAACTACATTCGCGAACGCTGCCAGGTGGGCGACGAAATCGCCCTGGAAGCACCACTGGGCGCCTTCTACCTTCGCCACGTCGCCAAACCGTTGATCCTGGTCGCGGGCGGCACCGGACTCTCGGCACTGCTGGGGATGCTCGACGAATTGGCCGAGCGCGGCTGCGAACAACCAGTGCACCTGTACTACGGCGTGCGCGACGCGGCCGATCTGTGCGAACGGGCACGCATCGATGCCTACGCCGAACGCATTCCAGGCTTTCGCTACACCGAAGTGGTCAGCGACCCGTCACCGCAATGGAGCGGAAAACGCGGCTACATCGCCGAGCACTTCAATGCCAGTGAACTGCGCGATGGCGAGGCCGACATGTACGTCTGCGGGCCACCACCGATGGTCGAATCGATCAAGACCTGGCTGCAGGAGCAGGCCCTGGACAACGTGCACCTGTATTACGAGAAGTTCACTGAGAGTAATATCTGACCCTTCAAATCATGCCTGACAACAATGACCAGAAGGGAACGCGATGGCGGATGAAATCTTGCAACAGGGGACGCTCAAGCGAGGGTTGAAAAATCGACACATTCAACTGATCGCGTTGGGTGGAGCCATCGGTACCGGGCTGTTCCTGGGCTCGGCCGGCGTGCTCAAGTCCGCCGGGCCATCGATGATCCTCGGCTATGCGATAGCCGGCTTCATCGCCTTCCTGATCATGCGCCAACTGGGCGAAATGATTGTCGAGGAGCCGGTGGCCGGCTCCTTCAGTCATTTTGCCCACAACTACTGGGGCAGTTTTGCCGGCTTCCTGTCCGGCTGGAACTACTGGGTGCTGTATGTGCTGGTGGGCATGGCCGAACTGACGGCCGTGGGTAAATACATCCAGTTCTGGTGGCCGGAGGTGCCGACCTGGGTCAGCGCGGCGGTCTTCTTTGTGCTGGTCAACCTGATCAACACGCTCAACGTGAAAATCTTCGGCGAAATGGAGTTCTGGTTCGCGATCATCAAGGTCGTGGCCATCATCGGCATGATTGCCCTGGGCTGCTACATGCTGTTCAGCGGCACGGGCGGCCCGCAGGCAGCGGTGAGCAACCTGTGGAGCCATGGCGGTTTCTTCCCCAACGGCTACAGCGGTTTGCTGATGGCGATGGCGTTCATCATGTTCTCTTTCGGTGGCCTGGAGCTGGTCGGCATCACCGCCGCTGAAGCCAGCGAGCCGCGAAAGGTCATTCCCAAGGCAATCAACCAGGTGGTTTACCGCGTGCTGATCTTCTACGTCGGCGCCCTCACCGTATTGCTCTCGCTGTATCCGTGGGACCAACTGCTGCAAACGCTGGGCGCGTCGGGCGATGCCTACAGCGGCAGCCCGTTCGTGCAGATCTTCTCGCTGATCGGCAGCAACACCGCCGCGCAGATCCTCAACTTTGTGGTGCTCACCGCGGCGCTCTCGGTCTATAACAGCGGCGTGTACTGCAACAGCCGCATGCTCTACGGCCTGGCCGAACAGGGCGATGCACCGAAGTCGCTGATGAAATTGAACAAGCAGGGCGTTCCGGTACGGGCGCTGGGCGTATCAGCCCTGATCACCATGCTGGCGGTGCTGGTCAACTATGTCGCCCCGCATGAAGCGCTCGAATTGCTGTTCGCACTGGTGGTCGCTTCGCTGATGATCAACTGGGCGCTGATCAGTCTCACGCACCTGAAGTTTCGCAAGGCCATGGGCCAACGCGGCATCGTGCCAGGCTTCAAGGCATTCTGGTCGCCCTACACCAATTACCTGTGCCTGCTGTTCATGGCTGTGATCATCTGCGTCATCTGGATGATTCCGCCAGTACGCGCGTCGGTTTACGCCATGCCGGTCTGGGTGTTGTTCATCTACGGTTGCTACCGGATACGCATGGCCAGGCATCGGAACTTGCCAGTGGCTGAGTAACCGCACACAAAAACGCCCCGGTATTCCATGAATGCCGGGGCGTTTTTTATTCGCGGGTCAGCGGACGCAAAATCGCCCTCACCGGGCTGGCGTCGAGGTTGGCAAAGCGCAACGGCAGCGCGATCAACTCGTAATCCCCTTCCGGGACGTCATCGAGCACGATGCCCTCAAGAATGGCCATGCCGTGGCGCGCCACTGCGTTGTGCGCATCCATGGTCTTGGATTGCTGCGGGTCCAGCGATGGGGTGTCGATACCGATCAGGCGCACGCCGAGACTGGCCAGCAGATCGACGGTGTCTTTGCCGACGGCGGTGAAGTCCGGGTCCCAGGTGGTCAGTGGTGCCTGGCGATAGGTGCGCAGCAGGACGCGTTCGGGCAGGTTGTGCAAACGACCCTGCAATTGCCCGGGCTGCACCAGGCGGCCGCTGTCCAGGCAGTGCAACACGCGGCACGGTCCGATGTAGACGTCGAGCGACACATCGCCAATGGCCGCACCGTCCGCGCTGTAGTGCAACGGTGCATCGACATGGGCGCCCGTGTGCGGCGACAGGGTGATGCGCCCGACATTCACCGGGCACTCCGGCCCCAGGCTCCAGACGCGCTCTTCCTGAAACGGCGTATCACCCGGCCAGGTCGGTGTTGCAGTGCTCAAGGGCGGGCTGATATCCCACCACGACATTGTTTTTTTCATTGCCACGCTCTCGGCCTTTTCCGAGGTCAATGATACGAGTGATGGTTGTGCAGGTTCTTGCGAAAACCTGCGGCAATGCCGGGTGCTTTCGCAAAAAATGCCGGGAATCGATGGTTTCCCGACAGGAAATTTCAACGCAAAAAACAGCTGCCTTCATCCATCGGGATTTGCGCGAATGGACGCTGGCCGCTGCGTTTCTGGATACCTCGATGTCGAGCACAGACAACTGACGCATAACCAAGCCCTATAGGGTGCGACTTCAGTTCTCCCTAACGCTCGGAGTCATCATGACCGCACCGATTACTGTTCTTCGCGACACTCACCCGCTGCCGGTGCTCGACGCCTGCAAATGGGAAAAGCTCGAAGGCGATCCGCATACCGTCAACCTCAACGCTTACACCAGCGAAGACGGCAGCAAGATCATGGGCACCTGGATCTGCACGCCGGGCAAGTGGTACGTGGAATACGTGAAGTGGGAGTACTGCCACTTCCAGGAAGGCTACTGCATCATCACCCCGGAAGGCATGGCGCCGATCCACCTGCGCGCCGGTGACATTTTCGTCATCGAGCCAGGCATGAAAGGCACGTGGGAAGTGGTGGAAACCGTACGCAAGTATTTCGTGTTTGCCTGATACAAAAAAACCGGGGGATCACCCGACGTGATCTCCCGGTAAATGTCGATAGGTACATGCTGCCCCTGTGGGAGCGAGCCTGCTCGCGATGGCGGACTCACATTCAACATTTTCGTCGACTGTCACACCGCTATCGCGAGCAGGCTCGCTCCCACAGGTTTTCCGCGCGATTATTGCGGTTTGCGATAGCTGTTGATGATCGCCGAGAAGTCGTTCCCGCCTTCCCCACGCAAACTCATCGCCTGATACAGCTGCTGGGCCACCGCGCCGAGCACCACAGGTTGGTGTGCCTGACGTGCCGCTTCGGTGGCCAGCCCCAGATCCTTGAGCATCAGTTCGGCACCGAAACCGCCGGTATAGCCCCGTGACGCAGGCGCCGTTTCGACGATACCCGGCCATGGGTTGTACATCTCCGAACTCCAGCAACGCCCGGTGGAGCTGTTGATGATGCCCGCCAGCACCTTGGTGTCGATCCCCAGGGCATCGCCCAGGGCCATGGCCTCGCTGACGCCGACCATGGAAATCCCC
This sequence comes from Pseudomonas moorei, assembly GCF_008801475.1. Classification (GTDB taxonomy): domain Bacteria; phylum Pseudomonadota; class Gammaproteobacteria; order Pseudomonadales; family Pseudomonadaceae; genus Aquipseudomonas; species Aquipseudomonas moorei. The sequence goes on from NZ_VZPP01000010.1 coordinate 286,004, forward strand.
AGCAGCAGGTTGTTGCAGATTTTAGCGATTTGCCCGGTGCCGACCTCACCGCAATGGACGATGTTGCGGCCCATCTGTGCGAGTACCGGTTGCAGGGTGGCGAACAGTTCCGGGGTGGCGCCGACCATGAATGTCAGCGTCCCGGCGGCTGCCCCACCCGTACCGCCGGACACCGGGGCATCGGCCATGGCCACGCCCTGTTTGGCGGCAGCGGCGGCCACGTCACGCGCGGTTTGCGGGTCGATGGTGCTGCAATCAACAGCCGGTACACCTTGGCCGATCCCGGCCAGAACGCCGTCTTCACCCAGCCAGACGCTGCGCACATGCACGGCCGCCGGCAGCATGGTGATCACCAGCTCTGCACCGTCCGCCGCTTCCCGGGCCGAGGCGCTGATGCTGCCGCCCAACTGTTCAAGTTCCGCCAGCACGGCTTTGTTCAGGTCGACCAGGCGCAGGGCATGGCCGGCCTTGATCAGATTGCGCGCCATCGGCGCGCCCATGTTGCCCAGACCGATAAAAGCAATTTTCATGTCCGGCTCCTTAACGCAAGTTGATGGTGGTGTTCACACCGTCGTTGACGCTGTCGTCATCGAACCAGCGACTGGTGACAGTCTTGGTCTGAGTGTAGAACTGCACCACTTGCTTGCCGTACGGGCCGAGGTCGCCGAGTTTCGAACCACGGGAACCGGTGAAGCTGAAGAACGGCACCGGCACCGGAATCGGGATGTTGATACCGACCTGGCCGACGTCGATTTCGCTCTGGAATTTGCGCGCCGCCGCACCGCTCTGGGTGAACAGGCCGGTGCCGTTGCCGAACGGGTTGGCGTTGACCAGGGCGATGGCCTCGTCAAGGGTATTGACCTCCAGCACCACCAGCACCGGGCCGAAGATTTCCTGGGTGTAGATCTGCATGTCGGTGGTCACCCCGGAGAACAGCGTCGGGCCGACAAAGTTGCCCTGTTCGAAACCGGGAACCTTGATGTCACGACCGTCCAGCTCCAGTTTCGCGCCTTCCTTGATGCCGCTTTCGATCAGATCGAGAATTCGCGCCTTGGCCTTTTTCGAGATCACCGGCCCTACGTCGGTGCCCGGCTCACTGCCCGCATTGACCTTGAGTTTTTGCGCCAGCGCCTTGAGGTCAGGCAGCCACTGCTTGGCCGCGCCCACCAGCACCACCACCGACGTGGCCATGCAACGTTGACCGGCCGCGCCGAAACCGGCACCGACCAGCGCATTCAGCGCTTGTTCGCGATTGGCATCCGGCAGCACCACGGCGTGGTTCTTGGCGCCCATCATCGATTGCACGCGTTTGCCATGCTTGCCGGCCAGGTCGTAGACGTGAGTGCCGACGGCGGTCGAGCCGACGAACGAAACCGCCTTGATATCCTTGTGGGTGCAGAGCGCATCCACCACGTCCTTGCCACCGTGCACGACGTTGAGCACGCCCGCCGGAACGCCGGCTTCGATCGCCAGTTCCACCAGCAGCATGGTCGACAGCGGGTCCTGCTCGGACGGCTTGAGTACGAAGGTGTTGCCGCAAGCGATGGCCATCGGGAACATCCACAGCGGAATCATCGCCGGGAAGTTGAACGGGGTGATGCCGGCGCAGACGCCGATCGGTTGACGCAGGGTGTAGGTGTCGACCCCACCGGCCACGTTTTCAGCGAACTCGCCCATTTGCAGGGTGCCAATGGAGCACGCGTGTTCGACCACTTCCAGGCCACGGAAAATGTCGCCCTCGGCGTCGGCAATGGTTTTGCCTTGTTCGTTGCTGAGCACCACGGCGATGCGTTTGGAATGTTCGCGAATCAACGCCTGCAGCTTGAGCATGATGCGCATCCGCGCGCCGATTGGCGTCAGCTTCCAGGTCTGGAAGGCGCGATGGGCAGCGCTGATCGCGGCGTCGACTTCTTCGGAGGTGGCAAACGGCACCTTGGCCAGCACCTGTTGGGTCGCCGGGTTGATGATGTCGTGCCATTCAGTGGTCTTGGATTCGACCCACTCGCCATCGATCAACAGCTTGACCTTGTGCAGCGTGGTTTCGTTAGGCGTAAGCGAAGCGTTCATGTGGGTCTCCGGATGTTTGTTTTTATCTTGGGAGCCAAGGCGAAAAAGTCGCCTTGCGATGAGGCGTGTGTCGCGAATTGGTTGTGGGACTGTTTTTGGAGTATAGATGTGCAAACTTCTAATAAGAACGCACATAAAAGCCGGTCCATCATGCAAAAAAACATCACGTCTTTAGGTTCGCTGAACTGGGATGACCTCAAGTTTTTCCTCGAAGTCGCCCGGACCCGCAAGGCCAGCACCGCCGCCAAACGCCTGGCCGTCGACTACACCACCGTGTCGCGGCGCATCAGTTCGCTGGAAGCCTCATTGGGGACGCTGCTGTTCGAGAAATCCCGGACCAGCGGTTTCGTCCTGACCGCCGAAGGCCAGCGATTGCTGGGTTACGCCGAGTCGATCGAAAGCACGCTGCACATGGCCTGCGAGCAGGTGTCCGGCTCCGGGGTGGCGTTGTCCGGGCATGTGCGCATGGGCTGTACCGAAGGGTTCGGCAGTTTTTTCATCACGCCTCAGCTTAGCCATTTCGTCGACGCCTACCCGGCCATTTCGGTGGACATCCTGCCGTTGCCGCACTTCATCAGCCTGTCCAAGCGCGAGGCGGACATCGTCATCGCCCTGGAGCGCCCGGAACACGGGCCGTACGTGTGCTGCAAACTGACGGACTATCGCCTGCAGCTGTATGCGACACAGGAATACCTCGACAAACACCCGGCGATCCGCCGCCCGGCCGACCTCGGCAAGCACTCATTCATCAGCTATGTCGACGACCTGGCGTTCAGTTCGGAGCTGCTGTACCTGGCCAACGTCTTGCCCGGCGCCAGTGCCAACCTGCGCAGCACCAGCGTGATCGCGCAATTCGTGGCAGCACAGCAGGGCCGGTCATTGGCGATCCTGCCGTGCTTCCTCGCCGCACAAGACCCACGCTTGCTGCCGGTGCTGCCGGAGGACATCAACATCACCCGGCAGTTCTGGATGTACTGCCGCGAAGACCTGCGCAAGCTCAAGCGAATCACCCTGTTGTGGGATTACATCCGTTCGGTCACTGAGCAGAATCAGCGGCTGTTGATGGGGGAAAGCCGGGAGATGCTGTTTGCCGATTAATCGGTGCCGAGCTCCAGCATCAGCCCGCTCAAGCGTTTGACCTTGCGCCGCACCGCTTCTTCAAAGACCCCGGCGCGCGGCTCGATCAAGGTGAACCAGTCCTTGGCCCGGGTAATCCCGGTGTAGATCAGTTCCTTGGTCAGCACCGGGTTCAGGGCATCGGGCAGAACCAACGCGGTGTGGGTAAATTCCGAGCCCTGGGATTTATGCACGGTCATGGCGTACACAGTCTCGACGTCGTTCAGCCGGCTGGGCAGGACAAAGCGCACGCCGCCCTGCCCGTCGTTGCGCGGGAACGCCACGCGAAGCACCTGCTTGCCGGCGTCCGGACCGTCCCGTTCGGGGAGTTTCAGCGCAATGCCGATATCGCCATTCATCAAGCCCAGACCATAGTCGTTGCGGGTCATCAGCACGGGCCGTCCCTCGTACCACTGCTGGTCGCTGTCGATCAGGCGGGCCTTGAGCAACGCGTCGGTCACTCGCCGGTTCAAGCCCTCGACACCCCACGGCCCCTTGCGGACGGCGCACAACAATTGGAAAGCGTCGAAGGCTTTCAGGACATCCCGCGCCCAATCCATCCAGCACGCATCCTCGAGCGGACGGTCGATTGCCGGCCGCTGGTTGCGTAACAGGCTCAGGTAATGCCGATAACCTTGTGGTCCTTCGCCATGGCCATCGAGCAAAAAACGCTCCAGCGCCCGGTCCTGTTCGTTCTTGAGGGACAGGGAAAACACGTCGTCATGGCTTCGCGCCGCCAGCAATTTACGGGCTTCATCGGGCTGCTGTTGATTGACCCAACGGGCGAGTTGACCAATGCCGCTGCCCTCGCCAAACCGCCGCGAGTGACGCAGCATCACCACTTGCTGGGCCAGCGGATGAACGCCCTGGGTGTCTTCCTGCAAACCACTGGCCGCCAGGCTTTCGCCACTGACCGCTTCCAGCCACTGCCGTGTTTGCGGGTTGTACCAGCCGGCCTCGGCATCGCGACACAAATCGCCCAGCACGGCACCGGCCTCCACCGAGGCCAGTTGATCCTTGTCCCCCAGCAACACCAGGCGCGCATGGGGTGGCAGCGCATCAAGCAGGTTGGCCATCATTTCCAGGTCGATCATCGAGGCTTCGTCCACCACCAACACGTCCAGCGGCAAGCGATTGCCCGCGTGGTGACGGAAATGCCGCGTACCGGGACGGCTTCCGAGCAGACGGTGAACGGTGGTGACATCCGAAGGGATTTTCTGGCGTATGGCGTCGCTGACTTTGAGCGTTCTGACTTGCTGACTGATGGACTCGGTCAGGCGCGCTGCCGCTTTGCCGGTCGGGGCAGCGAGACGAATGCGCAGCGGTTTGCCCGCCTCTACCGCTGGCGCCTGAAGCAACGCCAGCAAGCGCACGACAGTGGTGGTCTTGCCGGTTCCCGGTCCGCCGGTGACGATGCTGAAGGCGCCTCGGGTTGCGAGGGCGCAGGCGAGTTTCTGCCAGTCGATCACGTCCCCCGGCTTGGCCGCACCGAACAAACCGGTTAGACGCTCGGGCAAGTCGCCCGGCGTTGCTTCATGTTCGGCCAGGCGTTGGCGCAGCGAGTTATCGATACGGCGCTCGTAAGCCCAGTAACGGCGCAGGTACAGGCGCTTGCCCGACAACACCAGTGGACGGCTGTGCACCGCCTCACGCCCGTCGGCCGCCAACGCGACCAGACTGCTGGAGGCCAGCACTTTGCACCAATGGGCGCCGTCCAGCGCAACCAACAACTGCGACGGCAACACCATCGCGCCACTGTGCAGATCACCTTCCGGTGGCAGCGACAGGGCGAAGTCCGGCTCCTTCAATGTCTCGAACACGTCGAGGCAAACATGCCCGTGGCCCAACTGGTGACTGGTCAATGCCGCGGCCAGCAGCACCAAGGGGTCGTCATCCGGCGCCAGTTCATGAAGGAAGGTCACGAAGGCCTTGTCCAGCGCGCGCAACCAGCCACGTTCGACCCAGCGGGTGAGCAGCAACAACAAGTCGTCAGCACGGCTCAGGGGGGCAAGCTCGGCGAGACTCTCGTCGGCCAATGAAGTGGGCAACAGGTCAGCGAAGGTGCGACTCATAGCAATACTCCCTGTTCCCAGGCGGGTTCGGCCTTGGGTTCTGGCTTACCTTGGAACAGCCGGTCCATTCGTTCGATCAGCTCTTTTGGAGGGCGGGCGAAGTACACGCCCTGGCTGGATGCACGCGTGCCGCGCAAGAACAGGTACAACGCGCCGCCGACATGTCGGTCGTAGTCGTAATCGGCCAGCCGTGCCTTGAGTTGTCGATGCAAGGCCAGGAGGTACAACACGTATTGCAGGTCGTAGCGGTTGTCGAGGATCGACTGTTCCATGGCCTGTTCGGTGTAAGCCGCGTCGTCGACGCCGAGCCAGTTGGATTTGTAGTCAGCGACGTAATAACGACCGTCGTGCTCGAAGGTCAGGTCGATGAAACCCTTGAACATGCCATTGAGCAATACCGGTTCGGCCGCCACCCGCGCTACGCCCTTGTGCGTGTATTGGCACACCAGCGCATCGAGCTTGAGCACGTCGACCTTGTGGCTGGCGAACCAGAACTCCATTTCGACCTGGTAATGCGTCAGTTGCTCCAGGACCACCGGGACCTGCCCGGCCCCTGCCGGCAACGGCGACTTGAGCAGATGCTGCAGCCAATCGCTCAGTGTAGTGATCCAGCCTTCCCAGCCTCGGCGGTTGCATCGGCGGGCAATGGCATCTTCCACAGCGTTCGGCGTGGCCACAAAACCCTCGTCACCGGCCCACTCGAGCAATCCATGAAGAAAGGTGCCCGGATTCGGACCGCGCGGGAATCGATGGAGATCGGCCCCCCCGGCGACCATCTCACGGGGCGCTTGCGGATCGAGGCGTTCGTCGTCGAAGAGCTTCTGTGCCTGCGGGCTCTCTGGTGCCTCATCACTGCCGACACTCAGGATGTCGCTGATTCGCAGGGCACTGTAAGAGGCAATCCACCAGTTTTCGCTGGCCTTGCGCTTCGGAATCAATGGCGCGAGCAATGCCGCTTCGTTCTGCGGCGGGTGGTAATGCTCGGCGGTGACTTCAGGCATTTCGCCGTAAGCCAGCGCAACGCAGCCCTGTTGCAGGTCTTCCAGCCAGCGCTTCAAACCCGCCGATTCAAGCAATGCCGCGCCACCGCCCAACAGATAACCCAGCGCCGAAAGGTGCAGTACCGAGCTGTTGTTATTGCCACGCTTGAGATCCGTGACGCCCAGCCAGCAGGCATGCTGCGCCCGTGTCAGCGCGACATAGAGCAAGCGCAAATCTTCGGCCAGACGCTCGTCGTCGGCCAGGGCAATCAACTCGGCGGTCGGGCTCAAGGTCACCTGGGCCTTGCCCGTGGCGTCGTGGTAATGCAACGGCAGTCGGCTGCCATCCACCGGTTTTGCCGAACAAATGAACGGCAGGAACACCAAGGGATACTCCAGCCCCTTGGACTTGTGGATGGTCACGACCTTGACCAGCTGTTCATCGCTTTCCAGACGCAGGATCTGCTCTTCACCGGCCTGCCCGGACAACGCCAGGTGTTCGGACAAATGTCGGATCAAGGCCTGCTCACCATCCAGTTCGGCAGCGGCCTGCTGCAGCAACTCGGAGAGGTGCAACAGGTTGGTCAACACTCGCTCGCCATCGCTGCGTGCCATCAACGCCTGGGGCAATTGGAAGTCATGCAGCAAACGTCGCAACATCGGCAACACGCCCTGCTTGCGCCAAATCTCGCGATAACTGCGGAACTGCATCACCCGCGCTTCCCACGCCAGTTCGTCCTGGTTCAGTCGCTCCAGTTCCGTCAGTGACAGGTCCAGCGTGATGCAGGCCAAGGCGGCGCGTAGCGGCCGCTCGACATCCGGTTCGGCGCAGGCCTTGAGCCAGGTCAGCACGTCGTGTGCTTCCTGAGCGGCGAACACCGAGTCCTTGTCCGACAAATAAACGCTGCGCACGCCTCGGGCCGAGAGTTCGGCACGCACAGCCTGCGCTTCCTTGCCATCGCGGACCAGGATCGCAATGTCCGCTGGCAACAGGCCTTTGAAACCCTGGCCTTCGCGGGTAAACCCGGCACGACCTTGCTGACCACCATTGAGCAGTCGGGTGATCTCGCTGGCGCAGGCGGCGGCCAGTTGTTGCCGGTACACCGCACCGGACAACGGCTGCTCGGTGGACAGGTGCCAGATGTTCAGGGCGGGCACGACCTGACCATCGATGCACAGGACTTCTTTGCGGCCCTGGGATTCGACCGGCAGGAACGGTACCGGGTTGTCGCCGCTCGCTTCCCGGAAAAGGAAGGCACCACGCCCGGACTCTCGGGACTCCGCGCGTTCGAAGACATGGTTCACGGCACCGACCATGCCATGACTGGAACGGAAATTGGTGCCCAGGGTATGCAGCCGGCCAGCAGTGGCCTGACGCGCGCGAAGGTAGGTATAGATGTCGGCGCCACGGAAGGCATAAATCGCCTGCTTCGGGTCGCCGATCAGGAACAGGCCGCTTTGCGGATTGTTGTCTTCGATGCAATAGATACTCTCGAAGATCCGGTACTGCACCGGGTCGGTGTCCTGGAATTCATCGATCAGCGCTACCGGGAACTGCTCGCGGATCAGGGCAGCCAGGCGCTCGCCGCCATCGGATTGCAACGCTGCATCGAGACGCAGCAACATGTCATCAAAGCCCATTTCCGCCCGTCGACGCTTCTCTTCTTCGAAGCGTGCACCGACCCAATGGGCGGCGTGTTGCAGCACGGCGGCATCGGGCGTCGGCAATTGATCAAGTGCGGTTTTCAGGCCGGGCATTGCGTCCAGCCCAGGATGACGGGGCACCTCGCCCTTCTTCCAGGCTTCAGCCATACCGTCGGGCGTGAGACGCGTGAAACCGGTGCCGATATCCAGTTGCTCGAGGGCTTCATCCTCGGCCCAGGCTTTGAGTTTCTCGAACCACGGCTCGAAGTAACGCGCCTGCATCTTGCGACCATCGACATTTTTGCTGGCGACACCCTCGTGGCAGATGGCGAGCAACTCGTCCGCCCACTGACGCCAGGGCATCTTCAGTTCGAGCAAGGCCGCCCGTCGTTGCTGCAGACACTCGGTGATCAGTTCGACCGGCTCTTTACCTTCAACACTGTCACGCTCACTGGCGAACAGTCCGCGAACGCGCGGCAACAGTGCGGCCGGGCCACCCCAATTGTTGCGCACCCAGTTCAGGGCATCGCCTTGCATCGGGTAGCAAAACAGCCGCCAGTAATCGCGCAAGACCTCGCCGAGCAAATCGCTGTGGTCGGTTTCCAGGGTCTGGGTAAACAGGCTGCCACTGTCGAACGCGTGTTCGCGCAACATGCGCTGACACCAACTGTGGATGGTCGAGACGGCGGCTTCGTCCATCCACTGGGCGGCGATGTCCAGGCGGTTTGCGCAACCGGGCCACTGCTCGGGCGGGTACTCGTTACGCAACTCGGCGATCAGGGCGTCCGGGGCGGGCGTTTCATCGCGGAAAAAGCGGGCGGCTTCTGCAAGCCGTGTGCGAATCCGTTCGCGCAGCTCTTTGGTGGCGGCATCGGTGAAGGTCACAACGAGGATTTGCGGAGGCAACAACTCGCGCCCGAAACCACTCGATTCGCCGCCATGGCCAAGGACCAGCCGCAGATACAGGGCAGAAATGGTAAACGTCTTGCCGGTCCCGGCACTGGCTTCGATCAGTTGACTGCCGCGCAGCGGGAATGCCAGGGCCAGAGGTGTCTTGCTGGTCATGAGCGTGCCTCCTCGCTGGGCAATGAGCGCCAAGGCGCCTCAAGTAGCGGCCGATACAAGGCGTTGCACCAATCGACGAACGTTTCATCGGCGGTGAGCGCATCGTAATCGGCGAATTGACGGGCCAGTGCCACGCTTTCCCGGCGCTCCCCGTCCGTGGTCAATCCATCGCCTTCGTAGGCTTTGCGCGCAGCCATTGCGGCTTTGACCGGATCGGTCTGGCCTAACCAGGCGAACGCCGTCTTGACCGCGATCGGCAGCGGCTGACGCATGCCCGATTGCCAGGCCAGCAACAGGTCACCCAGAATCCGTGATGCTGACTCCTGCTCCATCGGCTCAAGGATCAGGCTGTCGTCACTGGCCACCAATGCGGTGGTCATGGCCAGGCCGCTGGCACAGGCGACCAGATGATCGACCCAGGGTCGCGTCAGGCGATGCCATTTGCGCGATTTGATCGAACCGATGCTGTTGGGGATGGTTGTGATCGAGAGCAAACCACCGTCGGCGCGTTGGTGCAGCCCGCTGAGCCAGCCCTCGACGCGCAGATCATGCAACGCCAGGTTCACCGGCAGGGCACTGGTCAGCGGCGTTGGCCATAACGCCAGGAGCTGGTCGTAGCGTTGCAGCAGGTCCGGTAACGGCTCAATCAGTTCCCGCTGAAGGCATTCGCCGAATCCTGCCATTGGCAGCAGTCCACTGTTTTGCAGGCGTCGTGCCTGCAATGCCAACGCTTGATCAACGTCTTCCGGGGCTGCCAGAGCCGCTTCGAGCAAACTGTCGCTGAGGCTATAGCGTTGCAGTGCGTCGAGCACAAAGGGCTCCTCATCGGCCAGGGGCACTTCGGCGGCCTCGAAGAACACTTTCAAGCGCTGACTGAAGAAATGGCGCACAGGGTTACGCAGGAAATCCTGCAATTGGCCGAGACCCAGCGGCTCTTCTTGAACGTGGGCATCCAGCACTTCGATGTCCATCGCGTGCTCGGTCGCGTGATGAAGCGCCTGCCATTCCGTGGCGTAGCTGAACAGTGCGTCGCCTTCATGGAAGTACCGGGCACTGAAGGGCTGCAAGGGGTGCTCCTGAGTGATGGCCTCAAGCAGGTCCTCTTCGGCGTCGGTCATTCGCCAGCCGCTGGCCAGGTGGTCACGGAGCTGGCCGATCAGTACCGATGCCGGGCGCTCGCTGTTATCGCGAATACTGCGACCGACCCAACTGATGTAGAGCTGGTCACGGGCCGACAAGAGCGCCTCCAACAGCAAGTAACGGTCATCTTCGCGTCGCGATCGATCACCGGGGCGGTAGTCACTGCCCATGAGGTCGAAGTCCAGGGGCGGTTGTGCTCGCGGGTAGTCACCGTCATTCATGCCAAGCAGGCAGACCAGTTTGAACGGGATCGCTCGCATGGGCATCAAGGTGCAGAAGTTAACCGCACCGGCCAGAAAACGCTGAGACAAGCGCCCCTGATCGAGCCCGGCCAGCCAGGCTTCGCGGACGACGGTCAGTGGCAGTTCGTCTTGTAAACCGACCGACTCACAATTCTCGAGCCAGGTTTCACGCAAGGCTTCGAGTTCGCTCAGCAGGTAGTCGTCATGCTCGTTACTGGCCTGGAAGAACAACGACACCAAGGCCTGCAAGCGCGAACTCCACCGCTGGGGCGATGCCGGTTGCGTGAGTTCGTGATGGGCAATCTCCAGCGCATTGAGCAACGCGACCAATGGGCCGATGAGCGCGGCATCCAGTCCACCGATCTCGTCATAGGGTTCAATGCCTTCACAAGCACTGCCACTGCCCACGGCATAACCCAGCAGCATCCGGCGCAGGCCAAAACGCCAACTGTTTTGCTCCAGCGCCTGCGGCAGACCCAGTCCTGCCCGCTGCTCGGCATTCATGCCCCAGCGAATGCCCGCGCCTTCAATCCAGCGATGAAGGGTCGGCAGGTCGCGCTCCTCTACACCGAAACGAGCGCGCAGTGCCGGGACATCCAACAGATCGAGAATTTCGCTGACAGGGAAACGGCTGTCCGGCAGTTTGAGCAGATGTTCGACGGCGATCAGTAATGGATCACGGCCACGCTGCCCCTGGTCCGCCAGGGTGAAGGGAATGAATCGCGGATCCTGGCGCTCAAGCTGGCCGAACACCGCCCGAATATGGGGTGCGTAACTGTCGATATCCGGGACCATGACAATCACATCCCGTGGTCGCAGGTCTGCATCGGCGCTGAAGCGTGCGAGCAGTTGATCGTGAAGGATTTCGACTTCGCGCTGGGCACTGTGAGCGATGTGAAAACGGACCGACTGGTCTGCCTCCAGATCCACTGCCGGCCAACGGTCGCGGGTTTCGTTCAGGGGACGCAACTCAAGGATGTCGTCCTGCAACTGATTGAGCATGTTCAGTGGCTGGCTGTCGCTGAACAGGTCGATGCGACCGTCGCGAAACGCAGAGCGATAGCTATTTGGATCGTCGTAGCTGTCGAGCAGGTTGATGTAATCCCGCCCCTGCTTGCCCCATGCGGCCAACAACGGGTGGGCATGCTGATGAAGGGTTTGCGGGTCGAGCACAACCGGCATACCGCTCTTGCGAGCTTGTCGCTTGTATTGATGTCGCAACAGGTCTTTATCGGCGACGATGTCCGCCCAATGGTGGCGACACGGGTTATGCACGCACAACAGAACCTGACTGAATCGAGCCAGCCCGGCCAAGGCTTCCAGGGCTTGTGCGGGTAGCGACGAAATGCCGAAAACAATGACACGGGAAGGCAGCCCGACAGGGGCGATATCGAGACTGTTGATCCGCTCGATGAACCGCTGGTGTACGCCGGCGCGGCTTTGCGCCATGCCCTCTTCACCGACATCCAGCAACAGAGCGCGCCACAACTCCGCCTGCCAGCAATTGGCCGGCGTCAGCGGCTTGGCTTCCCCTCTGCCGTTGCGTAATTGATGCCGACCTTCTGCCCAGTCTTCGAGCCAGTCGGCCCGGTACACTTGATATTGGTCGAACAAATCCGCCAACCGCTCAGCCAATTGATAGCGTTTGCGCAAATCGCTGTCATGGGTCAGGAAGCGTTGCAGGGGCTCGAAATGCGGTTGATTGATCAGTTGCGGGAGCAGACGCATGAGGCGCCAGGTCAAGGGAGCCTTATCAAGCAGGGATTTGACCGGAATTTCGTCACGACCAAGAACCATGCGATACAGCTGCCACATGAAGCTGCCGGGTAACTGTACATCGATGGCCGCAGCGATCCCGCAACCACCCATATCGTCTTCTTCAGAGTCTTCAGCCAGTGCCAACTTGAGCCATTGTGCAATGCCATTGCTCTGCACCAGGGCGATTTCATTTTCCAAGGGGGCCAGCGGGTAACGCCGCATCCAGCTCACCACCAGGCTACGTAACTCGTCCAGGCGATTGCCGTGAACCACCATAAAACCAGCACTGAGGGATGTTGCGTCCGGCATAAAGGCTTCCTTGGAAAGCGCAAATCGAGGGACGACTTTAGCATTGAAGGCAACTTGCTTCATTGCAGGAGCGAGCTCGCTCGCGGAGAACTGAAGGACTGCGGGTGGCCTCAGATAGTTAACGTCATCGTTGACGACCATCGCGAGCAAGCTCGCCCTTGCAGCCGGGCAAAAACAAAACCCCTACCTGCATACGCAGATAGGGGTTTTGGAATTTAATCTTGACGATGACCTACTCTCACATGGGGAAACCCCACACTACCATCGGCGATGCATCGTTTCACTTCTGAGTTCGGGATGGGATCAGGTGGTTCCAATGCTCTATGGTCGTCAAGAAATTCGGGTACCGAACCGTCTTTCGACGCTTCAGCAAATTGGGTATGCGATAGTTTGTGTGTGGTGCGAACTTTCG
>NZ_VZPP01000011.1 GCF_008801475.1 Pseudomonas moorei
CGTTGGTTACATCTTTGATTTCTCGCGGAGTAACTTGTGATGCTGATAATCTGTTGACTAGCAGTCAGACTCCACAAGCACCCACACGAATTGCTTGATTCAGTTGTTAAAGAGCGGTTGGTTAAGAGCTTTCGTCTCAACCGAGGCGCGCATTCTACAGCAGCCTCATTTGCTGTCAAGTGATTATTTTCAGAAGTTTTCAAGGAATCCTTAACAACTTCAACCACTTGCGCCTTCGATCTCTCGTCAGCGGGAGGCGAATTCTACAGCGTTACTCGCTGCTGTCAACACCTCTTTTTCAACTTCCTTTCAACTTCGATGACCTGAAGCAACCCGCTGCCGAAAACTGCGTAACTCATTGTTTATCAAGGAGTTTTCCGTTTCGACTGCGCCGGAAGTGGGGCGAATTATAGGCTTCCAGAATCTGCCGTCAAGCACTGATTACGCTTTTTTGGCAGAAGAGGCCTTTTTTATCATAAAACGTGGGATTCGCCGGGTTACGGGCGGTAGCCGCAACACTAATAGCAACGCACCCATTGCAGCATAAATAGCCCACTCCTTCAGATCAGCGCGCACTATCCAGAGCATATGAAGCAATCCAAACATAAGAACCGCATAAACCAGGCGATGCAATTTCTTCCAGCGCGCCCCCAGACGCCGCTGACTGTATCGATTGGAAGTCATTGCCAATACCAACAAGCACAGAAATCCAAGCGCACCGACAATAATGTATGGACGCTTGCGTAATTCGACGCCCAACTGCGACCAATCAAATCCGAGGATGAATGCCAGATAAGCACTCAAATGCAGGACTACATAAGCAAAACACCACAAACCGAGTTGTCGCCTCACTGCAATCCATCCCGCCCAACCGGTGAACTTCTGCAGAGGCGTCATGCTTAATGTAATGAGCAGAAGAACAAGAGCCCCCAAGCCCAAACGGTCGACCAGCACTTTTCCCGGGTCCGGGCCAAGCACATCAGTCCAGGCTTGATACAACCAGAACAGGGGCCACACCAATGCGGCAACAAAGACGCCGAGACGCCAAAGCGGATACCGCATCAGTAGTTCTTCCTCAAATCGAGCCCGCTATATAGAGACGCCACTTCATCAGCGTAGCCATTGAACATTTGCGTATCACGCACGTTGGGTTTGAAAAGACCACTCGGCAAGCGCCGCTCACGAGCCTGTGTCCAGCGCGGATGGTCAACCGAAGGATTCACGTTCGCATAGAAGCCATATTCGTCGGGAGCAATACTCTGCCAGGTCGTCTTGGGCTGCTCACCGACCAGACTGATCCGCACAATCGACTTGATGCTTTTGAAACCGTATTTCCAGGGCACTACCAGACGCAACGGCGCACCGTTCTGACTCGGCAATTCACGCCCGTACATCCCCACCGCCAGAATCGCTAACGGGTTCATCGCCTCATCCAAGCGAAGCCCTTCTACATAGGGCCATTCGATCAACGCAAATCCGGATCGCTGCCCTGGCATGCTCTTGGGATCCTGCAGAGTTTCGAAGCGAATGAATTTGGCTTTTGATGTTGGCTCTACCTGCTTGAGCAACGCCGAGATGGGAAAGCCGATCCATGGAATGACCATCGACCAGGCTTCCACACAGCGAAGGCGGTAGATTCGTTCTTCCAACTGGTAAGGCCGCATGAAGTCTTCCAGTGCATAGCGCCCCGGCTTACCCACTTCACCATCCACCACCACAGTCCAGGGCTCAGTCTTCAACGCGCCGGCATTGGCTGCCGGATCACCTTTGTCGGCACCAAACTCATAGAAGTTGTTGTAATGGGTGGCATCCTTGAAGGGCGTGATCGCCTCATCCTTGACGGTGACCGCCCCCCAGCGGACGGAAGGTAGTTTTTCGCTGAACCAGGAAGGCGCCTTGCCAGGTTCGACATCTTCATAGCGCACCGCCTCATCGGCACCAGCCCAGCGAGGCAGTCCGCTCAGGGCCAAACCGCCAACGGCAGCCCCTAATACATGGCGTCGAGAGAGATAAAGGGATTCAGGCGTGACGTCCGACTCATGGCAGTCAGACGCTTTGGATATTTTGATCAGCATGGCTACTCCGCAGTATTGGAGAACAGATGCACCAACAGACTGCGGAGTATGAGGGAAATTACATCACTCGACGCTTTTGCGCCGACGAAGATGTAACAAGTACTGAACCGGACCGGAAGCGGCGTAAGCGAGGAAAACCAGCAGCAGGATGCGCGGTGGATCACTGAACACCACGGCAAATACCAACACCACAGCCAGGATTGCCACGAAAGGCACCCGCCCCTTCAGGTCCAGCTCCTTGAAGCTGTTGTACTTGATATTGCTGACCATCAGCATACCCGCAGCCGCGACCATTAACGCCACCAGGAAGGACATCTTGGAGCCCTGGATACCGTAGTCGCTGAACGCCCAGACAATCCCCGCCACCACGCCAGCGGCAGCCGGACTGGCCAGACCGATGAAATAGCGCTTATCGGCGGTGCCGACCTGGGTATTGAAACGCGCCAGACGCAATGCCGCGCCTGCTACATAGATGAAGGCAACCATCCATCCGACCTTGCCCATGTCGCCCAGCGCCCAACCAAATGCCAGTAAAGCCGGCGCCACACCGAAAGCAACCATATCCGATAGCGAGTCGTACTCGGCACCGAAGGCACTCTGGGTATTGGTCATGCGCGCAACACGGCCGTCGAGACCGTCAAGCACCATGGCGACGAAAATCGCGATGGCTGCGAAAGCAAAATATTTGCTCGCTCCAATCGAATCACCCGCACTCAGGGCGCTCTGGGCACTCATGGAGTTGATGATGGAGTAAAACCCTGCGAACAGATTCGCAGTGGTGAACAGATTCGGCAGAAGATAGATACCACGATGCCGGACTTTACGGCCTTCAGCGTCATGCCCTTCTTCAACATGCTCATCGATGGGCAGCAGGCTTTCGGCGTCAGAAGCCTGGTTTGGCTCTTCGGGACGTTCGCTCATGGACAATACCTTGCAACGGGGTGGAAAGTTTCGACAGACGTCTGCGGTAACGGTTCGCATCGCAAACGATGCAGCTTTATACCAGAACAGGCCCGCCAAACGAAAAAACGCGGCCTGAGCCGCGTTTTTCGTACAAGGGCGTGACTTAGTTTTTAGCTTTGTCGACGATCTTGTTGGCACCGATCCACGGCATCATGGAGCGCAGTTGCTCGCCGATGATTTCGATACCGTGAGCGGCGTTGTTGCGACGCTTGGCGGTCATCGAAGGATAGCCGGTAGCACCTTCGCTGATGAACATCTTGGCGTATTCGCCGTCCTGAATACGTTTCAGGGCGTTGCGCATGGCCTGACGGGATTCGGCGTTGATAACTTCCGGGCCGGTCACGTACTCGCCGTATTCGGCGTTGTTGGAGATCGAGTAGTTCATGTTGGCGATACCGCCTTCGTACATGAGGTCAACGATCAGCTTCAGTTCGTGCAGGCATTCGAAGTAGGCCATTTCTGGCGCATAACCAGCTTCAACCAGCGTTTCGAAACCAGCCTTGACCAGTTCAACGGTACCGCCGCACAGAACGGCTTGTTCGCCGAACAGGTCGGTTTCGGTCTCGTCCTTGAAGGTGGTTTCGATGATGCCGGTACGACCACCACCAACGCCTGCAGCATAAGACAGAGCAACGTTTTTGGCGTTGCCCGACGCGTCCTGGTAGATAGCGATCAGGTCAGGGATACCGCCGCCCTTCACGAACTCGGAACGTACGGTGTGGCCCGGAGCCTTCGGCGCGATCATGATCACGTCGAGGTCAGCACGTGGCACAACCTGGTTGTAGTGGATCGCGAAGCCGTGGGAGAAGGCCAGGGTTGCGCCTTTCTTGATGTTCGGCTCGATTTCGTTCTTGTACAGGGAAGACTGGAACTCGTCCGGGGTCAGGATCATAACCAGGTCGGCCGCCGCAACAGCGGAGGCAACGTCGGTCACTTTCAGGCCGTGAGCTTCGGCTTTGGCAACGGTGGCCGAACCTTTACGCAGACCAACGGTAACGTCAACGCCGGAGTCTTTCAGGTTGCACGCTTGAGCGTGGCCTTGGGAACCGTAACCGATGATGGCAACTTTCTTGCCCTGGATGATCGACAGGTCGCAGTCTTTATCGTAGAAAACTTTCATGAATTTCCCCTATATATCCAGGCCGTTCAGGCCATTCGCTAATTTGGTTTAGATGCTGAGTACTTTGTCGCCGCGCGCAATCCCGGTGACGCCACTGCGTACAGTTTCCAGGATCGAGGCGGTGCCGATGGACTGAATGAAGCTGTCGAGCTTGTCGCTGGTACCGGTCAATTGAACGGTATACACGCTGGCGCTGACATCGACGATCTGTCCACGGTAAATATCGGTAGTGCGCTTGATCTCGGCACGCTGGGCGCCGGTGGCCTTGACCTTGACCAGCATCAGTTCGCGCTCGATGTGAGCACTTTCCGACAGGTCGACCAGTTTTACCACTTCGATCAGCTTGTTCAGGTTCTTGGTGATCTGCTCGATGATCTCATCGTGGCCGACAGTGGTCAGCGTCAGACGCGACAGGGTCGGGTCTTCGGTTGGCGCCACGGTCAGGCTTTCGATGTTGTAGTTGCGCTGCGAGAACAGGCCGACTACGCGAGACAAAGCGCCGGGTTCGTTTTCCAGAAGCAAGGAAATAATGTGCCGCATGATTAAGTACGCTCCGTCTTGCTCAGCCACATATCGCGCATGGAGCCGTCTTTGATCTGCATCGGGTAGACGTGCTCGTTGGCATCTACCTTGATATCAAGGAACACCAGGCGATCCTTCATGGCAAACGCTTCTTCCATCATCGGCTTCAAATCCTTCAAGTCCGTGATGCGCATTCCAACGTGACCGTAGGCTTCAGCCAACTTGACGAAGTCCGGCAACGATTCCATGTAGGAATGCGAATGACGTGCGCCGTAGCTCATGTCCTGCCATTGGCGGACCATGCCGAGCACGCCGTTGTTCAGCAGGATGATCTTCAGTGGCAGGCCATGCTGCAGACAGGTCGAGAGCTCCTGAATGTTCATCTGGATGCTGCCTTCACCGGTCACACAGGCGACATCAGCGTCCGGGAAGTTCAGTTTCACACCCATCGCCGCAGGCAAACCGAAGCCCATCGTGCCCAGGCCGCCGGAGTTGATCCAGCGATTCGGCTTGTTGAAGCGGTAGTACTGGGCCGCGTACATCTGATGCTGACCCACGTCGGAGGACACATAGGCATCGCCATGGGTCACTTCGCTCAGGGTCTCGATCACAGTCTGCGGCTTGATGATGCTGCCATCGCCCTTGTTGTAAGGGAACATGTCGCGATCACCACGCCACTCTTCAACCTGCTTCCACCAGGTAGCGACCGCTTCCTTGTTCGGGGTCTCGCCGATTTCCTTGAAGGTAGCGACCATTTCGGTCAGTACGCTTTCCACCGGACCAACGATAGGAACATCGGCTTTGATGGTCTTGGAGATCGAAGCCGGGTCGATGTCGATGTGAATGATCTTGGCGTTCGGGCAAAACTTCGACGCGCCGTTGATGACGCGATCGTCGAAACGCGCGCCGACGGCAAGGATCACATCAGCATGGTGCATCGCCAGGTTGGCGGTGTAGCTGCCGTGCATGCCGAGCATACCGAGGAACTGACGGTCGTTACCCGGATAGGCACCCAGGCCCATCAAGGTATTGGTCACCGGTGCGTTCAGCAGTTGCGCCAACTCGGTCAACGGCGCGGAGCCATTACCCATGATGACGCCGCCACCGGCATAGATGATTGGCCGCTTGGCTGCCAACAGCATTTCCACGGCCTTGCGGATCTGGCCCGAATGACCACGCACTGCCGGGCTGTAGGAACGCAGCTTGGCTTTTTTCGGGAAGACGTATTCGAACTTCTCGGCCGGGTTGGTCATGTCTTTCGGGATATCGACCACTACCGGGCCCGGACGACCGGATTGCGCCAGATAGAAGGCCTTCTTCATGACTTCCGGAATTTCCGATGGATGCTTGATCATGAAGCTGTGTTTCACGATCGGCCGGGAGATACCGATCATGTCGGTTTCCTGGAATGCATCGGTGCCGACCATGGTGCTTGGCACCTGAGCGGTCAGAATCACCATCGGAATGGAGTCCATGTATGCCGTGGCAATACCGGTAATGACGTTGGTTGCGCCAGGACCGGAGGTCACCAGTACAACGCCAGCCTTGCCGGTGGCACGCGCATAGCCATCAGCCATGTGAGTGGCTGCCTGCTCATGGCGCACGAGGATATGTTGAACGGAAGGTTCTTTAAACAATGCATCGTAGATATGCAGTGCGGCACCACCCGGGTACCCATAGATATATTTGACGCCCTCGTCACGCAAAAAGCGGACGATCATTTCACCGCCAGATAAAAGCTCCACGTTGTTCACCTCTAAAACGCCAGAATACCGCCCACATATATGGGACGGGTCTTAATAGGTTTACTTCCCAGCAGAGCATGAGCGACGGTGGTCGCCGACTACGTCAGCACTGACTGAGCAAGTATTGGGATCGTCCCAAGTGTTGCGGGCCTTTCCCACCCAGCGCGAGGTAACGCGTTGCGGGTGTAACAGGTCGGCGCGGATGTGCGCCTCATGATCTACCGAGTGGGTCTGCTTCTGGCAGTCCCTCTACAGCGGACTTTGGATTCTTCTGTTTCGTCCCCTGCAAGTCAAGTCGTCTATGTGCTTTATTGAACTAAGCACATGAGAAAGCAAGAAAAAACCGTGAAACTGCACGTGCGTTAGTTTCAATTGCGCAACCCGAGGCTGCCAGCCGACATGCAGGAACCAGGCTTGCCCTCAACGAGAGCAAACCCGACTGCTAAAAGGGGTCGGAATCAGCGAGAAGCCGTGATCAGCAAATCGAACTCTTTGAGCAATGCCTGCAACTGCCGGTCCTTGCCCTGGACATTACGGGAAGCGAAGACCATTTCGGCCATCTCCTGAATCCCCGAAGCGTTCGGCAAGGGCAGCCCCTGCTCCAGAATCATTTTCATGCGCGGCAGGAAGATCCATTGCAGCCACTGCTCGAAATCCAGCGTATCGACCGAGAACGGCTCGACGCTGGAAAGTGCTTCCTGGGATGGCGGCACATCGTCCCACCAGCCCTGAATCCGCAACTCACGCTCGATCAGCAGTAACTGATCGGCGATTTTAAGAAAACGCTCGTCCATCACGACGCTACCTTGGCCTTCTGACGCGCCAGTGCGGCACCCGCGGAGTCACCCTGTTTCTCACGGGCCTGGGCGATCAGTTCCCACAGGTTTGCCTGCAGTGCCGGGCGACCATTGGCGAAGGTCAGGCCACGACGGGCAAATTGCTCAGCCTGCGGCGCGTCACCTTGAGCCATGCGCACTTGCGCCAGACGATAAAGCACTTGCGGCTCCCGCGGCGCAACACGCTGGGCGCGTTCAAGACTCGACGAGGCACCATTGAGATCACCGCTGGACTGTTGCTGCTGCGCAGTCGTCAACAGGGCCAGAACAGGACCGTCCAGTTGCTCATCGGCAGACAAACCACCGGAGCTGGCCGAAGGAATCCCGCTCGGCGTCGGCGGCATGCTGTAACTGCCCTGATTGATCGGCGCGGACTGAACCGGCGCGGTATCAATCGGCCCCGGCGTAATCGGGCCAGGCGTAATCGGTGTGGTGCTGATCGGCGTTGACGTCGTTGCACCGCCACCTGGCACCATCACGACAACACCGGTATCGCCTTGCGGAATTTCCTGAGGACGGGTTTGCACAGGGCGTTTCACCGTCGTCTGACGGAAACCGCCATTGGTCGAGATTCGCTCGCTGTTGGAAACGGCGGTGCCAGAGTCCTCTACCGGAATCGAGCCACGTTGTACGGTGGAGCAACCGCTGAGCAAAGCCACGGCGGCAACCGCTGGAATCAACCACTTGTTCACTTGATACCCTCTTTGCTTAATTCATCCAGCCCTTGACCCAATCCATCACCGTTTCGCCGGTAGTGGGGCTTTCGCCACCGCAAGCAGCGCCGGGAGGCGGTTCGCTGCCGCGAATATACGGCATCTGTACAGCGCCTGGGCAGTTGGCATCAGAGCCTTGTCCCGTGCGCGAATCGACCCAGGCTTGTACGACGTTATCCGGCTGCGGCATGTCCAGTGGCAGCGGATCGGCCTTGCGCATGAAACTGGTCCAGACCTGCAAGGCACCGGTAGCACCGGTGAATGGCGTCTTGCCGTTGTCATCGCGCCCCAACCACACCACCGCGAGCAAGTCCTGGCTGAAACCGGCAAACCAACTGTCCCGCGAATCGTTACTGGTGCCGGTCTTGCCTGCAAGGGTCAGGGTTTTCGGCAACACGTTGTAGACCGAGCTGCCGGTGCCTTCACGCATGACACGCTGCATGGCGCTCTGGATCAGGTAAATGGAACCCGGGTCGAAACGCTGCTGAATCTGGAACGGATATCGCTTGAGCGGCTCGCCTTCGGCAGTCAGAACACTGCGAATCCCGCGCATCGGCGTATTGAAGCCTCCGTTGGCCAGCGTCTGGTACATGGTCGCGACTTCGATCGGCGTCATGCCGCCCGCACCCAGCAACATCGACGGGAATGCCGGGAATTCGCGACTGATACCCAGGCGCCCCAATGTCTTCAGTACATTCGGCACCCCCACCGCCAAGCCGAGACGTGCGGTCGACAAGTTGTAGGAATGCGCCAGGCCCTGATAAAGGAAAACCGTACCGTGGGAACGCCGATCATAGTTCTGCGGTTTCCAGACCTGACCGTCCGCACCTTTGACCGAGAAGGATTCGTCTGACAGCCAACTGGTCAAGGTGTACTGGCTCGGTTTCTCCAGCGCTGTCAGATAAACAGCCGGTTTGATCAACGAGCCGACAGGGCGCACCGCATCCAGAGCACGGTTGAAACCTGCAAAACTGGCCTGGCGACTGCCAATCATGGCCTGGACTTCGCCGGTTTCAGGGTTGGTGACGACCATGGCCGCCTCCACATCATCGGAACCCTTGCGCCCGGCCAGGCGCTTGAAGGTGTCATTGACCGATGCTTCGGCTTTCATCTGCAGGATCGGGTCGAAGCTGGTGAAAATGCGCAGACCTTCTTCGGTCAAGTCTTCGTCGCGATAGTCTTCACGCAGCTGGCGCTTGACCAGATCAAGGAAACCGGGGAATGAGCTGTCCGCGAGGCTGCCACGCTTGGTCACGCCCAACGGCATCTTCTTCGCGGCTTCGACTTGCTCGGCCGTGGCAACGCCCTGTTCCTGCAGGACATCGAGCACCAGGTTGCGACGTTCAAGCGCTCGTTCCGGGTAGCGGCGCGGATTGTAGGACGACGGCCCCTTGACCATGCCCACCAGCAACGCCACCTGGTGCAATTTGAGTTCTGACAACGGCTGGCTGAAGAAGAACTGGCTCGCCAGACCGAAGCCATGCACGGCACGCTGGCCGTCCTGACCGATGAACACCTCGTTCAGGTATGCCTCGAGGATTTCACGCTTGTCGTAATGCAACTCAAGCAGCATCGCCATCATGGCTTCAGTCAGCTTTCGGCTCAGGCTGCGCTCGTTGGTCAGGTAGAAGTTCTTGACCAATTGTTGCGTCAGGGTACTGCCGCCCTGGCGCATGCGCCCGGACGAGCCGTTGACCCAGATCGCACGAGCGATCGACTTCGGCGACACACCAAAGTGGTGATAGAAGTCCCGGTCCTCAACGGCCACCAGGGTATCGAGCAAGTACGGTGGAACCTGGTCGATCTTGATCAGAATCCGGTCTTCAAGATTTTTCGGGTACAAGCCGCCAATCAACAACGGCTCAAGACGTACCACCGACAATTTTGCACCGTTGGTCGAAGACAATTCGGCGACGTAATCGCCGGAAAAACGCACACGTACCGGTTGCGGCTGCTCCATGCCCTCATAGAACTGGAAGCCGCGGGTATTCAGATCGACGGTATTGCCGTTGACCGAGGCCGCGCCCGGGCCATTGGCCACACTTTCACGACGATACCCCAAGGCATCGAGCTCGGTGAGGAAGTCATCCCGACTCAGCTTTTGTCCGACGAACAGCTCGAGTGGACGCGCGTATACCTTGGCCGGAATGGTCCAGCGCTTGCCGGAGAACTTCTCCTGCACGATGGCATCGAGGTAAACCGCGAATCCGGCCAGGACCACAAGGCCGACCAGGCTGAGTTTAAGGGCCCAGCCCAGCCAGGGGCGCAGGCCTCTGGAGGGTGGTTTTTTAGGGGTACGGGGAGATCGGGTACGAGTCATGGCGGCGGATTATACGCACTTTATTCATACTCAACAGGAGCCCTCCGACATTGCGTTAGGCTGGCCAGCCGCCATAATGACGGCCTGTATTTTTCCAGACTCTGAAGGATCGCCTGTGAGCCAGTCCCTGATCGCCGCCCTGCAAAACCCGGCCCTCTATCCGCATCCTGTAGAGGGGTTCCAGCTTATCGAGACCCACATTTCCTGGGTACTGCTCACCGGCCCTTATGCCTATAAAGTGAAGAAACCGGTGAATTTCGGCTTCCTCGACTTCACCAGCCTTGAGGCCCGCAAGCATTTCTGCGGCGAAGAGCTGCGCCTCAACCAGCGCCTGACCCATGATCTGTACCTTGAAGTGTTGCCGATCACCGGCAGCGCCGAGGACCCGCAACTGGGTGGCGATGGCCCGGTCATCGAATACGCCCTGAAAATGCGTCAGTTCCCGCAAAGCCAGTTGCTCAGCACCCTGCAAGCCAATGGCGAGCTGACACCGGCACACATCGACGCGATGGCTGCGCAAATCGCCGGGTTCCACCTCAGCTCACCGAAAGTCCCCGCTGAACATGAAGCGGGTACGCCAGACAGCGTCATGGCACCGGTGCGGCAAAACTTCGAACAAATTCGCCCATTCCTCAGCGACAAGACCGACCTCCTGCAACTGGAAGCTTTGCAAGCCTGGGCTGAAACCAGCTTCGAACGCCTCAAGCCGCTGTTTGCCCAGCGCAAGGCCGACGGGTTCATCCGTGAATGCCACGGTGATATCCACCTGGGTAACGCCACCGTGATCGACGGCAACGTCGTGATCTTTGACTGCATCGAATTCAATGAACCGTTCCGCTTCACTGACGTGTATGCCGACACCGGTTTCCTGGCGATGGACCTTGAGGACCGGGGCCTGAAGAGCCTGGCACGGCGTTTTATCAGCCAATACCTGGAGCTGACAGGTGATTACCAGGGCCTTGAGCTGCTGAACTTCTATAAAGCATACCGTGCACTGGTTCGCGCCAAGGTTGCCCTGTTCAGCATGCCGGCCGACGCCACCGCAGTACAGCGCGCTACCACCCTGCGTCAGTACCGTAACTACGCCAACCTGGCGGAAAGCTACAGCACCATTCCTTCGCGCTTCATGGCCATCACCCACGGCGTTTCCGCCGTCGGCAAAAGCCATGTGGCCATGCGCCTGGTGGAAGCGCTGGGGGCGATTCGCTTGCGTTCGGATGTAGAACGCAAACGCCTGTTCGGCGAACAGACCGTACCGAACGACCTGCAGGCCGGCATTTATAGTGCCGACGCAAGCGCAGCGACCTACAACCGCCTGCATGAAATCGCCAATGTGATCCTGCACGCAGGCTTTCCGGTAGTGATCGATGCCACGTACCTCAAGCGTGCTCAACGCGACAGCGCAGCGAAAGTCGCCGAAGCCACTGGCACGCCTTTCCTGATTCTCGACTGCAACGCACCACAGGCCGTGATCGAAAGCTGGCTGGCCCTGCGCCAGGCAGATAAAAACGACCCGTCTGACGCCACTCTGGCCGTGATCGAAGCCCAACAAGCCAGTCGCGAAGCACTGACTCCTGCGGAAATCCTCTGCAGCAAACGTATCCAGACCAATGAAAGCGGGACCCTGGACACCGTTGTCGCACAGATTCGCCAACGCCTGCCGGGGCTGTAAGAAAGTAATTCAGCCGTGAAGCCATCACAGGCTTCACGGCTGCCAAATAGTGGCACTATACTGGCGTCATAAAACCAACAGGTGACATGCCATGAGCCAGCCGAAGCTTCTCGACACCCCGCTTTATGCCCTGCTGCACAAAGACGACATCATCGGCTTCAACAAAGAACGCCCAAAGGATGGACCTATCGATATGGTGGGTGGTGACTTCCGTGGCCTCGACCTGCGTGAGTTGAACGCCGACGGCGTCGACTTTACCGATGCCTATTTCCGCTCCGCCGACCTGCGCGGCATCGACTTTCGTAACGCTTCGCTTGAAGGTGCGAGCCTGGCTCATGCACAGATTTCCGGCGCCTACTTTCCGCCAGAGCTGAGTGCTGACGAGATTCTGATGTCGATGAATTTCGGGACTCGCCTGCGCTACCGCACCCGCTGATCGCCTGCGTAAACTGACAAGTCCGGCGCCCCCCGCTTTGCGCTGGACTGCGGGCTAATTAACCGAAATTCCTGCCTGTTCCGCCCCTTTTCCCGCTGGACTCACTGAAGTTCCTGCCCTTGCAGATATTTGCCGCTTAGAAGCGTTTACGTCGAAAACGACCAAACCATAACGCTTTTCCTACTGATGGCTACACTCCTCAGAAGCTTGCCCACGCACCATTCGGCCATCGCAAGGAGGCTTGATGAATGATGAACTGCAACACCTGAAGAATCTTGGCAAGACGTCGGCGCAGTGGCTGCATGCCGTGGGCATCCACAGCGCTTCGGACTTGCGTCGCCTGGGGGCGGTGGACGCTTACCGGGCCGTGCGTACGCGCGGATTCCGTGCGTCGAAGGTGTTGTTGTACGCGATTGAAGGCGCCTTGATGGACGTACACTGGAACGACATTCCCGCCGAACGCAAGGACGCCTTGAACAAACAGCTGGAAGCTATCTCGTCACGCCACAAGAACTGAACGAGTCTGCTCGCCATGTACCTACTTGGAGAACAACCGGCATACGCCGACGCACTGATCAACCGATTGCAGAATATTCCCGCTCGACTACTCGAAGGCTTGACCCCTTGCGGCCCATCGCTGGCATTTTCCGCTGTCGAAGACCTTGGCGCCGCATTACCCGGCGATCAACTGTTCATTTTGCAAAAAGGGCTGTTACATGGATGCGTCGACAATCGCGCCCTGTTCTATCTGCACGAGGGCGACCTGATTGGCTTGCGCCAGGATATGGAATTGCCGCGCTGTCGTTTGCGCAGTGATAACCCGCTGACACTGACGCCCTACCAGCGATCAGCGGTTTTCCGGCACATCTATGCCGACCCTCAGCGCTCGGAACTGTTCTTGCAGTACATGGCGGGGCAGACCGCCTTGCTGTCAGACGCCATAGCCCGCCTGAAACAGCCGGAGTTTCGCAGCACCAACGGCTTTCAACGGGTATCCAGTGGCGAAGTGCTTATCCGGCAAGGCGACGAGGCGGACCATGTCTTTGTCATCATTGAGGGTCATGCCGAGGCGTTTGTCGACGGACAGAAAGTCGGCGATGTGCCTAAAGATGAAATTATCGGTGCCATGGCGGTATTCACCGGCGAAAGACGCAACGCCAGCATTGTCAGCAGTGAGCCGAGCACCATCATGCGCATCCCCAAGGATCAGTTTATGAGCCTGGCCCAGAGCAATCCAAAAATCGCCGGGAGCCTGATCGAAAGCATGGCCCGACGAATCGATCTGCTTAACAAGCAGGTGACACAGTTGACTGCACAGAAAACGACAAATTAAGGCTCAAATGATTGGCGGAACTCAAACCAATCAGAAATGACCAGTTGACTTGATAATGAGAATCGATATTATTACCGCAACTGGTCGCGAGACTGGTCGATATTCTGAAAAGCCCTTGGTTCGGACTCTCGGATTATCTCCTCATCAGGCTAATCACGGTTATTTGACCCGGCTCATGCCGGGTCTTTTTTTGCCTGGGAGAAAGCAGCAACCACCCGGTATCCTAGGCATCGGGCCACCGCTTCCGGCACCGACATGCGTCGCTTGACCCGTTGCTTTCATTTTTGAACGTCGGCTTGGGCATATCTGCACACGAACGACGAAAACCGAGGATGGACATGAAATTTCTTTGTGCCGGCGCCGAACTGGCCGACGCCTGCAGTCGCGGGTTCGAAATCGACGGCCAGAAGCTCTTTGCCGTGCGCCGCAGCGGTCAGGTCTACGTCTATATCAATCGCTGCCCGCACCGTGGTGTTGGACTGGAATGGACCCCAGACCAGTTTCTCGACCCCAGCAACAGCTTGATCCAGTGCGCCACTCACGGCGCCCTGTTTCTGATCGAGGACGGCGAATGCGTGTCCGGCCCTTGCGCCGGACAATCCCTGACCCGCGTGGATTGCCGCGAGAACGCACAAGGCATCTGGATCAGCCTTTAATGCCGAGCAAAACCTCAAGACGCCGATCGACCACCATTTCCTCGTGAGTCAATCGCACACCGTAAGCCAGCACTTCAACCCCACACGCCACGGCCTCACGCAACGCCGCGGCATAAGCCGAATCGATCTCTTCAGCCGGGCGCACGGCATCGATACCGGTCAGGTTCACGCAGTACAACTGTACCGCCCGGATTCCGTCCCGAGCCAGATGAGCCAATTCGCGCAAATGCTTGGCCCCGCGCTGCGTCACCGCATCGGGAAACGCCGCAACCGATGAGTCCTCGAAGCCCAAGGTGACACTTTTGACTTCCACGTAAGCCGGCCCACTTGGGTAATCAAGGCGAAAGTCGATCCGACTGCTTTCCTGGCCGTAGGCCACTTCGCGCTTAAGCTCGGTAAAGCCATCCAGCTCAGCGATGACTCCGGCGCGAAGCGCCTCTTCGATCAGCCCGTTGGCCCGTGCTGTATTCACACAAAACTGACGCCCGTGCGGGGTTTCGCCAATTTCCCACGTGCCCGGCAACTTGCGCTTGGGATCGTTGGAGCGGCTGAACCAGACCTGACCGCCTTCAACCTGGCAATTGAGCATCGAACCGGTATTGGGACAGTGAATGGTCAGCAACTCGCCGCGAACGGTCTCGATATCGGCTAGAAAACGCTTGTATCGACGAATCAGTCGACCTTCTTCGAGGGGCGGATGAAAACGCATCAGCCTTGCCAACTCCGCAAACCGCGACCGATCCGCTCGACCGCTTCGTGCAAGCGTTCCAGGCTTTGGGTATAGGCAAAGCGCACATGATGCCCGGCTTGATAGCGACCGAAATCCAGCCCCGGCGTAAACGCCACATGTTCGGTCTCCAGGAAATGTCGACAGAACGAGAAGGCATCACCGCCGAACTTGCTGATATCGGCGTACAAGTAGAAGGCCCCTTCCGGTTCCACGGCAATTCCGAAACCTAATTCCCTCAAGGCAGGCAGCAGGAAATCCCGACGACGACCGAATTCGGCACGGCGCTCTTCCAGGATCGCGATGGTTGCAGGTTCGAAGCAGGCCAGCGCGGCGTGTTGCGCCATGCTCGGTGCGCTGATGTAGAGGTTCTGGGCGAGTTTTTCCAACTCGCCGACCGCTGCATCAGGCGCCACCAGCCAGCCAAGGCGCCAACCGGTCATGCCGAAATATTTCGAAAAACTATTAAGCACAAAGGCGCTGTCGTCGACTTCCAGCACACTGGCTGCATCGGTGCCATACGTCAGACCGTGGTAGATCTCATCCACCACCAGATGACCATGACGCTCCTTGATCGAAGTCGACAGTGCGGCCAGTTCGTCACGGGTCAGGATCGTCCCCGTCGGGTTGGCCGGCGACGCGACCAATGCACCCACGCTGTCGTGATCCCAATGCCGCTCGACCAGGCCCGGAGTCAGTTGATAACGCACCTCAGGACCTACAGGGACAAGCTGCGCGGCGCCTTCCACCAAGCGCAGGAAATGCCGGTTGCACGGATAACCCGGGTCCGCCAGCAGCCAATGCTTGCCCGGATCGACCAGCAGGGCGCTGGCCAGCAACAGCGCGCCGGAGCCGCCGGGGGTGATGAGAATCCGCCGCGGGTCGATATTCAGGCCATAACGCTGCTGGTAAAAACCTGAAATGGCCTCACGCAATTCGGGAATGCCCCGCGCGGCGGTATAACGGGTCTTGCCCGCTGTCAGCGCAGCCTGGCCGGCGCGAATGATCGGCTCGGCGGTGGTGAAGTCCGGCTCGCCGATTTCAAGGTGAATCACATCATGACCGGCCGCTTGCAATTCATTGGCTCGCGCCAGCAACGCCATGACATGGAAAGGTTCGATCGCGCGACTGCGGGCACTGTAGGACTGAGCCATTGGCCTTCCTTCAACGGAGAAAAGAATCGATTCTACCCAAGCGCAGGAACGAGCGAGAACCTAAAGCGGTCAGACCCCATACAACCTTGGTCGAAAACGACTCAAACGAGTATCCCAGGTTTGACTAAAATCATTAATTGAGCAGCGTTCCAGAGCCACCAGACAGCGCTTTGCCAGTATTTGCAAGCCCCACGGGCCGCAGGCTCGACATCCGGGAGTAGCGCGGCCTGATTTGATCTGGTAAGTTCGCCCGCTTGCAGCCGCAGGGCCGGCGGGTGCCGGTGATGGAGCAATCCTGCGCAGATGGATTACAAGAGTAGAGGCGGTCTATTTCATGTCCACCCAAGCAAAGCAACAAGCGAATCAGACGATCAGCGGCTTCGAGCCCTATGTTCAGAAAGCTGGCGAAGAGTACATGGGCGAGCCCATGCGCAAGCACTTCACCAAGGTTCTGAATCAGTGGAAAAAAGAGCTGATGGAAGGTGTCGACAAGACTGTGGACCACATGAAGGACGAAGCGGCCAACTTCCCTGACCCGGCAGACCGTGCCAGCCAGGAAGAAGAGTTCGCTCTCGAACTTCGAGCCCGCGATCGCGAGCGCAAGTTGATCAAGAAGATCGACAAGACGCTTCAGTTGATCGAAGACGAAGAGTACGGCTGGTGTGAATCCTGCGGCATCGAGATCGGCGTCAAGCGCCTTGAGGCACGCCCTACCGCTGATCTGTGCATCGACTGCAAGACCCTGGCGGAAATCAAGGAAAAGCAAGTCGGCAAGTAATCGCCACTTGAACGAAAAACGGAGCGTGCGA
The DNA here is from genome assembly GCF_008801475.1 of Pseudomonas moorei. GTDB lineage: Bacteria > Pseudomonadota > Gammaproteobacteria > Pseudomonadales > Pseudomonadaceae > Aquipseudomonas > Aquipseudomonas moorei. The sequence goes on from NZ_VZPP01000011.1 coordinate 17,082, forward strand.
ACGCTCCGTTTTTGTTTCTGGTTTCTATGTAGCAGCGAGCTTGCTCGAGATGGACGATAACGATAACGCGCGCTGTTTGAACGCTCGCGGTGTTCAGACGTTTTTTCGCGAGCAAGCTCGCTCCTACAGCTTGATTTGCGCCCCTCCCGACCAAATAACATCGCCCATATGACCGCCATCACCTCCCCCACCTACATCGGGCGCTTTGCCCCCACGCCCAGTGGCCATTTGCATTTCGGTTCGCTGGTCGCCGCGCTGGCCTCGTATCTCGACGCTCGCTCGGTCGGCGGCCGCTGGCTGATGCGCATGGAAGACCTCGATCCTCCCCGTGAAGAGCCCGGGGCTCAGGCGGCGATCCTCAAGGCCCTGGAGAGTTACGGGTTTGAGTGGGACGGCGAGATGGTCCGTCAGAGCGACCGTCACGACGCCTACGCCGAAGTGCTCAATCGCCTGTTCAATCAAGGTCTGGCTTACGCCTGCACCTGCTCGCGCAAGCAACTGGAACCGTATCACGGCATATATCCTGGACTGTGTCGTAATGCCGGGCATGGCACTGAAGATGCGGCGATCCGGATACGCGTCCCTGAACTGGACTACCACTTCATCGACCGGGTGCAGGGAGCATTTCACCAGCACCTGGGCCGGGACGTCGGCGACTTCGTGATCCGCCGCCGCGACGGGCTTTACGCTTATCAACTGGCCGTAGTGCTGGACGATGCCTGGCAAGGCATCACTGATATCGTGCGGGGCGCCGACCTGCTCGACTCCACCCCGCGCCAGCTGTATCTGCAGGAGTTGCTTGGCCTGCGGCAACCGCGTTACCTGCACATCCCGCTGATCACCCAGCCCGATGGCAACAAACTGGGCAAATCCTATCGCTCGCCACCGCTCACGGCCGATCAGGCCACGCCCTTGTTGCTACGCGCCTTGCGCGCACTCGGGCAGAACCCCGGCAACGAACTGGCTTATGCCACGCCACGGGAAGTGCTGAACTGGGGCATCACCCACTGGGATGCACTGCTGATCCCGCGCACACTAAGCTTGCCCGAGGCACAGCTACAGTGAACTTGCTTGCAGTGGCGCACCCATCCGTTACCATCGCCGCACGTTTTCGGGCACGCGCATAAAAAAGAGAGGCCGGGATGTACATCTATCGCTTGGTCCTGCTCCTGGTAGTGGGGATTTATCTGTTTTCCCCGGCCATCATGGATTGGTGGATCGACGCCACTGGCGCCTGGTACCGCCCCTATTTGCTCTGGCTGATTCTGATCGTCGTGACCTTCATCCTGCAGAGCCAAAAAGATGCCGATGAGCTTTAGCCTGACCCAGATGATCCTGATCAGCGCCGCGTACCTGGCGGTGCTGTTCGGCGTGGCCTGGATCAGCGAACGAGGCATGATCCCGCGGGCGATCATTCGTCACCCGCTCACCTACACCCTGTCCCTGGGCGTGTACGCCAGTGCCTGGGCGTTTTACGGCACCGTGGGCCTGGCCTATCAGTACGGATATGGATTCCTGTCCAGCTACCTCGGGGTGTCCGGGGCGTTTCTGCTGGCGCCGGTGTTGCTGTATCCGATCCTGAAAATCACCCGCACCTATCAGCTGTCGTCCCTGGCGGACCTGTTCGCGTTTCGCTTCCGCAGCACCTGGGCCGGTGCGCTGACCACGATTTTCATGCTGATCGGCGTGCTGCCATTGCTGGCGTTGCAGATTCAGGCGGTGGCCGACTCCATCGGTATCCTCACCCGCGAACCGGTTCAGCATCGCGTGGCACTGAGCTTTTGCGCCCTGATCACGCTGTTCACGATTTTCTTCGGCTCCCGGCACATTGCCACTCGCGAGAAACATGAAGGCCTGGTGTTCGCGATTGCCTTCGAATCGGTGATCAAGCTGATCGCCATCGGTGGCGTCGGCCTGTATGCGCTTTATGGCGTATTCGACGGCCCGCAACAGCTCGAACTGTGGCTGCTGCAAAACCAGACCGCCCTCGCGGCCCTGCACACACCGCTGCAGGAAGGCCCATGGCGCACGCTGCTGCTGGTGTTCTTCGCTTCGGCGATCGTGATGCCGCACATGTACCACATGACCTTCACCGAAAACCTCAACCCGCGCTCGCTGGTCAGCGCGAGCTGGGGCCTGCCGCTGTTCCTGTTGCTGATGAGCCTGGCCGTACCGCTGATTCTGTGGGCCGGCCTGAAACTCGGTGCCACCACCAACCCGGAATATTTCACGCTGGGTATCGGCATCGCCGCCAACAGCAAGGCCCTGGCGTTGCTGGCGTATGTCGGTGGGTTGTCTGCCGCCAGCGGCCTGATCATCGTGACCACCCTGGCGCTATCAGGGATGGCGCTGAACCACCTGGTACTTCCGCTGTATCAGCCACCGGCCGAAGGCAATATCTACCGCTGGCTGAAGTGGACGCGCCGGGCGCTGATCGTCGCGATCATCATGGCCGGCTATGGCTTCTACCTGCTGCTGGGCGCCGAACAGGACCTGGCCAACCTTGGCATCGTCGCCTTTGTGGCCACCTTGCAGTTCCTGCCAGGCGTACTGTCGGTCCTGTACTGGCCGACCGCCAACCGCCGCGGTTTCATCGCCGGGTTGCTGGCGGGGATTCTGGTCTGGCTGGTGACCATGCTGTTGCCGCTGGTCGGCAATCTGCAGGGTTTCTACATTCCGCTGCTGAACATGATCTATGTGCTGGACGATACCAGCTGGCACATGGCCGCAATCGCCTCGCTGGCGGCCAACGTACTGATGTTCACCCTCATCTCGCTGTTCACCAACGCCAGCACCGAAGAAGCCAGCGCTGCCGAGGCCTGCGCCGTAGACAACGTGCGTCGCCCGCAACGCCGCGAACTGCACGCTGCCTCCCCCCAGGAATTCGCCACGCAACTAGCCAAGCCCCTGGGCGCCAAGGCCGCGCAGAAGGAGGTAGAGCAAGCCCTGCGCGACCTCTATCTGCCATTCGACGAGCGACGGCCTTATGCCTTGCGCCGCTTGCGTGACCGGATCGAAGCCAACCTCTCGGGCCTGATGGGCCCGAGCGTGGCCCAGGACATGGTCGAAACGTTCCTGCCTTACAAGGCTGGCGGTGAAAACTACGTCACCGAAGACATCCACTTCATCGAAAGCCGTCTCGAGGACTACCACTCCCGCCTGACCGGCCTGGCCGCCGAGCTCGACGCCCTGCGCCGCTATCACCGCCAGACCCTGCAGGAATTGCCAATGGGCGTGTGCTCCCTGGCCAAGGACCAGGAAATCCTCATGTGGAACAAAGCCATGGAGGAATTGACCGGGATCGCCGCGCAACGTGTGGTCGGTTCGCGCCTGGGTACCATTGCCGATCCATGGAGAGAATTGCTGCAAGGCTTCATCAACGTGCCGGACGAACACTTGCACAAGCAGCATTTGGCCCTCGACGGCCAAACCCGCTGGCTGAACCTGCACAAAGCGGCGATCGACGAGCCCCTCGCGCCCGGTAACAGCGGCCTGGTGCTGCTGGTGGAAGACCTCACCGAAACCCAGATGCTCGAAGACAAACTGGTGCATTCGGAGCGCCTGGCCAGCATCGGTCGTCTCGCGGCTGGCGTGGCCCATGAAATCGGCAACCCGATCACCGGCATCGCCTGCCTGGCGCAGAATCTGCGCGAAGAGCGCGAGGAAGACGGCGAACTCAAGGAAATCAGCGGTCAGATCCTTGAACAGACCAAACGCGTGTCGCGCATCGTGCAGTCATTGATGAGCTTCGCCCATGCCGGCAGTCATCAGCACAGCGACGAGCCCGTCTGTCTGGCCGAAGTCGCCCAGGACGCCATTGGCCTGCTGGCCCTGAACCGACGCAATTTCGAAGTGCAGTTCTACAACCTGTGCGATCCGGACCACTGGGTCGAAGGCGACCCGCAGCGGCTGGCCCAGGTATTGATCAACCTGCTCTCAAACGCACGCGATGCCTCGCCCCCGGGCAGCGCGGTGCGCGTCAAAAGCGAAGCCGGCGAACACACGGTCGACCTGATCGTGGAAGACGAAGGCAGCGGAATACCATCGAGCATCATGGACCGATTGTTCGAACCCTTCTTCACCACCAAGGACCCTGGTGAAGGTACCGGTCTGGGCCTTGCACTGGTCTATTCCATCGTTGAAGAGCATTATGGACAAATCACCATCGACAGCCCGGCTGATGTTCAGAGCCAACGCGGCACCCGTATCCGGGTGACATTACCGCGTCATGTCGAAGCGACGTCCGCTGTGAACTGAGACCGTCGAGAGTATCGAATCAATGCCGCACATTTTGATCGTCGAAGACGAAACCATCATCCGCTCCGCCTTGCGCCGCCTGCTGGAACGTAACCAGTACCAGGTCAGCGAAGCCGGTTCAGTGCAGGAAGCACAAGAACGCTTCACCATTCCCACGTTCGACCTGATCGTCAGTGACCTGCGCTTGCCAGGCGCTCCTGGCACCGAACTGATCAAACTCGGCCAAGGCACTCCGGTGCTGATCATGACCAGCTACGCCAGCCTGCGCTCGGCGGTCGACTCGATGAAGATGGGCGCGGTGGACTACATCGCCAAGCCTTTCGATCACGACGAAATGCTCCAGGCCGTCGCGCGCATCCTGCGTGACCGCCAATCGACACAGACCAGCGGTGAGCCGGTTGCCGGCAAAGTCGCCAACGGCGCGGCGAAACCGGGTATCGACAACAGCAACGGCGAAATAGGCATCATAGGTTCGTGTCCGCCGATGCAGGATCTGTATGGCAAGATCCGCAAAGTGGCGCCTACCGATTCCAATGTCCTGATCCAGGGTGAGTCCGGCACCGGTAAAGAGCTGGTGGCGCGCGCCCTGCACAACCTGTCCAAACGCGCCAAGGCGCCGATGATTTCGGTGAACTGTGCAGCCATTCCGGAAAGCCTGATCGAATCCGAACTGTTCGGCCACGAAAAAGGCGCGTTTACCGGTGCAAGCGCCGGGCGTGCCGGCCTGGTGGAAGCAGCGGACGGCGGCACCCTGTTCCTCGACGAAATCGGCGAACTGCCGCTTGAAGCCCAGGCCCGCCTGCTGCGCGTATTGCAGGAAGGTGAAATTCGCCGGGTGGGCTCGGTACAGTCGCAGAAAGTCGATGTGCGCCTGATCGCTGCGACTCACCGCGATCTCAAGAGCCTGGCAAAAATCGGTCAGTTCCGTGAAGACCTGTATTACCGCCTCCACGTGATCGCCCTGAAGCTGCCGGCCCTGCGCGAGCGCGGTGCCGACGTCAACGAAATCGCCAATGCGTTCCTGGCGCGGCAGAGCGCGCGGATCAACCGCACCGACCTGAAGTTTGCCCCGGATGCCGAGCAAGCCATTCGCCACTACTCATGGCCGGGCAACGTTCGTGAGCTGGAAAACGCCGTCGAGCGCGCCGTCATCCTGTGCGAAAGCCCGGAGATTTCCGCCGAGCTGCTGGGCATCGACATCGAGTTGAGCGATCTCGAAGACGACGAATTCATCGGCCTGGCACCGCAACAAGGCAACACGGCGGCCAACAACAGTCACGAGCCGACCGAAGACCTGTCCCTGGAAGACTACTTCCAGCACTTCGTCCTCGAACACCAGGACCACATGACCGAAACCGAGCTGGCCCGCAAACTCGGGGTCAGCCGCAAATGCCTGTGGGAGCGTCGTCAGCGCCTGGGCATCCCACGGCGCAAGACCGGGGTAGCCAGCGAAAGCTGAACCCCACCTGTCTCATGTGCGGGTAACACATGATTTTGTGAAAAAACTGTTACCTCAGGTTTTTCACGTAACAGAAGCCGGGGCTTACGGTAACGAAGCCCCGGCTTTTTTTGGTCTCCACAAACCCCATCAGTACGGCCAAGCCCTTGTTTTACTGGGGTTTGCAAAAGTTGGCATGCACCCTGCTATATGTTTGGTACAAGAACAATAACAAGCAATGCACAAGACAATAAAAATAAGACGAATCGACTCACGCACAATAAAAACAAGACGGCGAGAGGCGCAGCTAACTGATTCTTTTGGAGAGGCGTTGTATTTGGGGCTTGCCCCACGACCAGGCCGAGAACAACAAAAAACTGTCTTAAGACAGAGCCTGTACTGGTTGGATCGTAAGATCACTGCAACACAGCGACCAAAGCAATCCGTTTGCTCTTGGCTCCCGATTGGGAGGGTCATGAAGGAAGACTTCATGGCGAGGGCACTTAACAAAAACAAAAAGCCCGAAACCAATAACAAAAACAGAGCATGCAACTACTTCTTGGGGAGCTTCGGCTCCCCTTGTAGTTTCTGGCTTCAAGCCAGACTACGACATCTCCTTCAAGCGCTTTCGCAGCTTCCTACACCATCCCCCGACTAAATGCTAGAATCCCCGCCCATCATGCGGTCATTCTTTGTTTTTGGCCGAACATTCCTTCAAACAGTGCATCCCATGCTGAAGAAGCTGTTCCAGTCATTCCGTACTCCCCTGCGTCGTACGCAACACATCCGCAGCACGCCTGAAGTGCTCAACAGCGGCCAACACTCGCTGCAAAAGGCTCAATTCAGCCGTTATGCGGTGAATATCGTCGAACGCCTGCAGGGCGCCGGCTACCAGGCGTACCTGGTCGGCGGTTGTGTGCGCGACATGCTGCTCGGCATCACGCCGAAAGACTTCGACGTTGCCACAAGTGCCACCCCCGAACAGGTACGGGCCGAATTTCGCAACGCGCGGATCATCGGTCGCCGGTTCAAGCTGGTGCATATCCACTTCGGCCGAGAAATCATCGAAGTCGCGACCTTCCGTGCCAATCACCCGCAAAACGATGAAGAGGAAGACAGTAACCAGTCCTCCCGCAACGAGAGCGGGCGCATCCTGCGCGATAACGTCTATGGCACCCTGGAAGAAGACGCGCAACGCCGCGACTTCACCATCAACGCCCTGTATTACGATCCGGTCAGCGAGCGCATCCTCGACTACGCCAACGGCGTGCACGACATTCGCAATCACCTGATCCGTCTGATCGGCGATCCGAAGCAACGCTACCAGGAAGACCCGGTGCGCATGCTGCGGGCCGTGCGTTTCGCCGCCAAGCTGAATTTCGGCATCGAAAAGCACAGCGCCCTGCCAATCCGCGATCTGGCACCGATGCTGCGTGAAATCCCTTCGGCCCGCCTGTTCGAAGAAGTACTCAAGCTGTTCCTCTCCGGCCATGCCGCGGACACCTTCGAGATGCTGGTCGACCTGCAACTGTTCGACCCGCTGTTCCCGGCCAGTGCCGAAGCGCTCGAATACAATCCGACCTACACCCACACCCTGATCAGCGAAGCGCTGATCAATACCGACCTGCGCATCAAGCAGAACAAACCGGTAACTCCGGCCTTCCTGTTTGCAGCACTGCTTTGGCCTGCGCTGCCGGCACGGGTACTGCGCCTGCAGGAACGTGGCATGCCGCCTATTCCGGCGATGCAGGAAGCGGCTCACGAGTTGATCGCCGAACAATGCCAGCGCATCGCCATTCCAAAACGCTTCACCATGCCGATCCGCGAAATCTGGGACATGCAGGAGCGCCTGCCACGGCGCAGCGGCAAACGCGCCGACCTGCTGCTGGACAACCCGCGGTTCCGTGCCGGTTACGACTTCCTGCTGTTGCGCGAAAGCGCGGGCGAGCAGACCGATGGCCTGGGCGAATGGTGGACGGATTATCAGGACGCCAATGAAAGCGAACGTCGCGACATGATCCGTGACCTTAGCGGCAAGGACGAAGGCACCGGCGCACCGCGCAAGCGTCGCCGCAGTGGCGGTTCCAAACGCAAACGCGCTGCAGGCGCTTCGAGCACCACGGGCGAATAATCCATGGAACGCATCTACATCGGCATGGGCAGCAATCTGGCGGCCCCCGCCGAACAGTTGCGCAGCGCCGTCGCTGCGCTGGCACGGCTGCCGCAATCGGAGCTGGTCGGTGTCTCGGGGTTTTATCAAAGCGATTCGCTGCTCCCCGGCCAACCGCGCTACACCAACGCCGTCGCCGCCCTCGACACCGACTTGGCGCCGCTGGATCTGCTGGATGCATTGCAAGCCATCGAGAACGAACAGGGCCGCGAGCGCCTTGAACGCTGGGGACCGCGCACCCTGGATCTCGATATCGTGCTGTTCGGCGATCGACTGATCGATGAACCCCGCCTCAAGGTGCCGCACTATCACCTGCAGGAACGGGCCTTTGTCCTGTATCCGCTGGCGGAGTTGGCGCCAGCCGATCTGCGTTTGGCCGATGGTCGCGACCTCAGCGGATTGCTCGCCGCCTGCCCGTTCGTCGGCCTGGAACGCCTGTCCCCGAATTGACCGAAATACCCTAGTGGGCGCGAGCCCGTTCCCACATTGGTCTGGTATCGGTCCTACAGAATTTGCTGAATCGCATCAGTTACCCCGGTAACACCCCAGACGTAACAATGCGGTAACACACCCAATTGACTTCCCGAGTTCTCCTCACGACTATAGGCGTCCCGTTGCCGTCAACACGGCGTTGAAGGGCGCAATCCAGGCCTTACAAGCACGACAAAAGAACGTGCGCCTGTATTTAACGAAGAATCACGCGCGTTACTCGCAGTAGTTTCCACAGCGCCTGAATGAGGAACTTTTCATGCCAGCCATCACCCTGACCACGCTGCAAGGTCTTAAGCAACAAGGTGAAAAAATCACCATGCTGACCTGCTATGACGCGACCTTCGCCCACGCCTGCAATCAGGCTGGCGTTGAAGTTTTGCTGGTGGGCGACTCCCTCGGCATGGTTTTGCAGGGCCACGACAGCACCCTGCCGGTCACCACCGCAGAAATGGCTTATCACGTGGCTGCGGTCAAACGCGGTAACACCGATGCGTTGATCCTCGCCGACCTGCCGTTCATGGCCTATGCCACCACCGAACAGGCCATGGCCAACAGCGCGCTGCTGATGCAGGCTGGCGCGCACATGATCAAGGTCGAAGGCGCGTTGTGGCTGGCGGATTCGATTCGCCTGCTCGCCGAACGCGGCATCCCGGTGTGCGCGCACATGGGGCTGACACCGCAATCGGTCAACATCCTCGGCGGCTACAAAGTCCAGGGCCGCAACGAAAACCAGGCTCGGCAGATGCGTGCCGATGCGATCTCGCTGGAACAGGCCGGCGCCGCGATGCTGCTGCTCGAATGCGTTCCCAGCGAACTGGCTGAAGAAATCACCCAGGCGGTGAAAATTCCGGTGATCGGTATTGGCGCCGGCCATCGCACCGACGGTCAGGTGCTGGTCCTGCACGACATGCTGGGCCTGTCCATGACCGGCCGCGTGCCCAAGTTCGTGAAGAACTTCATGGCCGGCCAAGAGAGCATCCACGCAGCCTTGAGTGCCTACGTCACTGAAGTCAAAGCGGCAACCTTCCCTGGCATCGAACACGGATTCTCTGCATGAACACCGTAAAAACCGTACGCGAACTGCGAGCCGCCGTGGCTCGCGCCCGCAGCGAAGGCAAGCGCATCGCTTTTGTGCCGACCATGGGTAACCTGCACAGCGGTCATGTCGCACTGATTACCAAAGCCTCGCAACGGGCGGATTTCGTGGTGGCGAGCATTTTCGTCAACCCGTTGCAGTTCGGCGCCGGCGAAGACCTCGACAAGTACCCGCGCACCCTCGCGGCCGATCAGGAAAAACTGCTCCAGGCCGGTTGTCATTTGCTGTTCGCACCCACCGTCGAGGAGATGTACCCCGACGGCATGGCCGGCCAGACCCGTGTCAGCGTCCCACAACTGTCCGAAGGCTTATGCGGCGCCAGCCGTCCGGGGCATTTCGAGGGCGTGGCGACGGTAGTCAGCAAACTGTTCAACATGGTCCAGCCTGACCTGGCGATCTTCGGCCAGAAAGACTTCCAGCAACTGGCGGTGATTCGTGCGCTGGTCCACGACCTGAACATGCCGATCCAGATCATTGGCGAGCCGACCGTTCGAGCGGCCGACGGCCTGGCGCTGTCGTCGCGCAACGGTTTCCTCAGCGAAGAACAACGGGCCGTTGCGCCGGTGGTGTACCGCACGCTGAGCGAGATCGCCGAGTCGATCAAGCAGGGTGAGCGCGACTACCCGGCCCTGATCCAGGCAAAACTGCAGCAGCTCGAAGCCGCCGGCCTGCGTCCGGATTACCTGGAAATCCGCCATGCGCTGACATTGCGTCCGGCAACGCCCGAGGATCGGGACCTGGTGATTCTGGTGGCGGCCTTCCTGGGCACGACGCGGTTGATCGATAACCTGCACCTGAATCTCGATACGCCAGCTTAAAAACTGCAAAACCCTGCAGGAGCCGAACTTGCTCGGCTCCTGCAAGGGCTGGCCGTGACTTTGCTCACCGTATTGCCGCCCCCAACGCCATCAGGCAAACTGCCCGCCGTTCGATCCGACCCGGGAAACACTCATGCACGCCATCATGCTCAAAGCCAAGCTGCATCGCGCCGAAGTCACCCACGCAGTACTCGACTACGAAGGCTCTTGCGCCATCGATGGTGAATGGCTGGACCTGTCCGGCATTCGTGAGTACGAACAGATCCAGATTTACAACATCGACAACGGCGAGCGCTTCACTACCTACGCCATTCGTGGCGAAGAAGGGTCGCGCATGATCTCGGTCAACGGTGCCGCCGCGCACAAGGCCAAGGTCGGCGATCGTGTGATCATCTGCGCTTACGCCCACTACAGCGAAGCCGAATTGCTCAACTTCAAACCGCGCATGCTTTACATGGCGCCGGGCAATGAACTGAGCCACACCAGCAATGCCATTCCGGTTCAGGTCGCCTGACCACCCGCTATTCTCCGCACTGAAAAACCCGCCTGTTGCCCTGGCCTGCCGTATCGGTATAAAAAAGTACCGGTCGCAGGTCAGACAAAGCCAAGACAGAGCACCCCCGCGAGGTTTACTGTTACCGGCCTGCGCTATTCAATCGTGCCTACGCAGGCTGACCGGACTCGCCCAAGTGTGGCCGGGACATTCCGGGACTTTCAGTGTCATAAAGGCAGTTCAAGTAAAAAGGAAACCAGCAGCGATGGCGTATTACCGCACCCCTCATGACGTTACCGCTCTGCCCGCCTGGCAAGCGTTGAATGACCACCGCCAGGCCATGCAGGATTTCAGCATGCGCGAGGCCTTCAATGCCGACCCGCAGCGCTTTACTCAATTCACCCTCAGCAGCTGCGGCCTGTTTCTCGATTACTCGAAAAACCTGATCAATGCCGAGACCCGCAATCTGCTGGTGGGTCTGGCCAACGAAGTCGACCTCAAGGGCGCGATCAAGTCGCTGTTCGACGGCGAAATCGTCAACGCCTCCGAAGGCCGCCCTGCCCTGCACACCGCCCTGCGCCGCCCGGTGGGCGACAAGCTGTCGGTCAATGGCGTCAACGTGATGCCGGAAGTGCACAAGGTGCTGAACCAGATCACTGACCTCGTCGGCCGTATCCACGACGGCCTGTGGCGCGGTTACACCGAGAAGCCAATCACCGACGTGGTAAACATCGGTATCGGTGGCTCGTTCCTCGGCCCCGAACTGGTGTCCGAGGCACTGCTGGCCTACGCCCAGAAAGGCGTGCGCTGCCACTACCTGGCGAACATCGACGGCAGTGAGTTCCACGAACTGGCCATGAAGTTGCGCGCCGAGACCACGCTGTTCATCGTCTCGTCGAAATCCTTCAACACCCTCGAAACCCTGAAAAACGCCCAGGCCGCCCGCGCCTGGTACCTGGCTCAGGGTGGCTCGGAAGCCGAGCTGCATCGTCACTTCATCGCGGTGTCGAGCAACAACGCCGCCGCCGTGGCGTTCGGTATCCGCGAAGAGAACATCTTCCCGATGTGGGACTGGGTTGGCGGACGTTACTCGCTGTGGTCGGCCATTGGTCTGCCGATCGCACTGGCCATCGGTATGTCGAACTTCAAGGAGCTGCTGTCCGGTGCCTACACCATGGACCAGCACTTCCTGACCGCGCCGTTCGAACAGAACATGCCAGTGCTGCTGGCCTTGCTCGGCGTGTGGTATGGCAATTTCTGGGGTGCCCAGAGCCACGCGATCCTGCCGTACGACCATTACCTGCGCAACATCACCAAGCACTTGCAACAGCTGGACATGGAATCCAACGGCAAGAGCGTGCGTCAGGACGGTACCGCCGTTTCGACCGATACCGGGCCGGTGATCTGGGGCGGCGTGGGTTGCAACGGTCAGCACGCTTACCACCAGTTGCTGCACCAGGGCACCCAATTGATTCCGGCCGACTTCATCGTGCCGATCGTCAGTTTCAACCCGGTGGCCGACCACCACCAGTGGCTGTACGCCAACTGCCTGTCGCAAAGCCAGGCGCTGATGCTCGGCAAAACCCTCGCCGAGGCGCAAGCCGAGCTGCGTGACAAGGGCATGAGCGAAACCGAAGTGCAAAGACTCGCGCCCCACAAAGTGATCCCGGGCAACCGTCCGAGCAACACCCTGGTGGTCGAGCGCATCAGCCCGCGCCGCCTCGGTGCACTGGTGGCGATGTACGAGCACAAGGTCTTCGTACAAAGCGTGATCTGGGGCATCAACGCCTTCGACCAGTGGGGCGTGGAGCTGGGCAAGGAGTTGGGCAAAGGCGTCTACAACCGTCTGGTTGGCAGCGAAGAGTCTCCGGCTGACGACGCGTCCACCCAAGGCTTGATCAACTACTTCCGTGGTCGTCACCGCGGTTGATTTGATGGAGGGGGGCAACAATGCCCCCCCATTCCCTGTGGGAGCTGGCTTGCCAGCGAAGAGGGTGAGTCAGTCAAATAAATGCTGACTGTCACACCGCTTTCGCTGGCAAGCCAGCTCCTGCGAGGGTCGCACAGCTCTCCTCTTGAACCCTTTGGTCTCTCGGCGCATCTTTATCTTTGTCGCAAAACAAGAATAAGGAACCGTCATGTTCGATATCAGCACGTTTCCCAAAGCCGATGCCGTCCGCCGGGCTGCACAGTTGAGTCAGGACGACTACCATCGCCTGTACCGCGAATCCATAGAACACCCCAGCACTTTCTGGGCCGAACAGGCCAACCGTTTTCTCGACTGGAGCGCACCGTGGCAGACCGTCCAGCGCTATGACTTGAAAACCGGCGAGGCCAGCTGGTTTGCCGGCGGCCAGTTGAACGTCAGCTACAACTGCATCGACCGTCATCTGGAAAAGCGTGGTGATCAAACCGCGATCATCTGGGAAGGCGACGATCCCGCCGAATCCACACAGATCACCTACAAAAAACTGCATCACAACGTCTGTCGCCTGGCCAACGTGCTCAAAAGCCGTGGCGTGAAAAAAGGCGACCGGGTGTGCATCTACATGCCGATGATTCCCGAAGCGGCGTTCGCCATGCTTGCCTGCACGCGAATCGGTGCCGTGCACTCCGTGGTGTTCGGCGGTTTCTCCCCCGATTCGTTGCGCGACCGGATACTCGACGCCGATTGCCGCACCGTGATCACCGCCGATGAGGGCGTGCGCGGCGGCAAGTTAGTGCCACTCAAACAGAATGTCGACAAAGCGCTGCAAAGTTGCCCTGACGTCAGCACAGTGGTCGTCGTCGAGCGCACACAGAATCAGGTGAACTGGGTCGAAGGCCGGGATATCTGGTATCACCAGGCGTTGCGCGATGTTACCGACGACTGTCCACCCGAACCGATGGACGCCGAAGATCCACTGTTCATCCTCTACACCTCCGGCAGCACTGGCAAACCCAAGGGGGTGTTGCACACCACCGGTGGCTACCTGCTGCAAGCGGCAATGACCTTCAAATACGTGCTGGACTACCGCGATGGTGAGGTCTTCTGGTGCACCGCCGATGTCGGCTGGGTGACCGGTCACAGCTATATCGTCTACGGCCCGCTGGCCAACGGCGCGACCACGCTGATCTTCGAAGGCGTGCCGAGCTACCCGAGCACTTCGCGCTTCTGGCAAGTGATCGATAAACACAAAGTCAACATCTTCTACACCGCCCCCACGGCCCTGCGCGCCTTGATGCGTGAAGGTCCAGAACCGCTGAAGGAAACCTCCCGCGCCAGCGTCAGACTGCTCGGCACCGTGGGTGAGCCCATCAACCCGGAAGCCTGGGAATGGTACTTCCATGTGGTCGGCGAAGAGCGTTGCCCGATCGTCGACACCTGGTGGCAGACCGAAACCGGCGGCATCATGCTCAGCCCGCTGGTCAGCGCGCAACGAATCAAACCCGGCTGCGCCACCCAGCCGATGTTCGGCGTGCAACCGGTGCTGCTCGACGAGCATGGCAAGGAAATCAAAGGTGCCGGCAGCGGCGTGCTGGCCATAAAGTCGAGCTGGCCGGCACAGATCCGCAGCGTTTACCGCGACCCGCAACGAATGGTCGACACCTACTTCAAACCCTATCCCGGCTACTACTTCACCGGCGACGGCGCACGTCGCGACGAGGATGGCGACTACTGGATCACCGGGCGTATCGACGATGTGATCAACGTTTCCGGGCACCGCATCGGCACCGCCGAGGTGGAAAGCGCCCTGGTGCTGCACGACAGCATTGCCGAAGCCGCCGTGGTCGGTTATCCCCATGACGTCAAGGGCCAGGGCATCTACGCCTTCGTCACCCCCATGAACGGCACCGACCCCAGCGATGAACTGAAAAAGGAACTGCTGGCCCACGTCAGCAAGGAAATCGGCAGTTTCGCCAAACCGGATCTGATCCAGTGGGCGCCCGCCTTGCCGAAAACCCGTTCGGGCAAGATCATGCGGCGTATCCTGCGCAAAATCGCCTGTAACGAACTGGACAGCCTGGGGGATACCTCGACCCTGGCCGACCCAAGCGTGGTGCAAGGCTTGATCGACAAGCGCCTGAACCAATAACGTGCCTTTGCAGGAGCGAGCTTGCTCGCTCCTGCAGAAACTTACTGAGCCCCCATGGAATTCATTCGCAGCCGTATCGAAAGCCAAATCATGAGCCTGAGCGGCCTGTCCCTGGGCAAGCTCGACCTGGAAAACCCCAAAGGCGATCCCGGCCTGTTCGGGCCTGACTCGGTGAGTTGGCAAGTGCATGGCGACTTCAGCAGCATGTTGATCGGCGGTATCAGCGCCCTGATGCTACAAGCCCTGCACCCGCTGGCCCTGGCCGGTGTCTGGGACCATTCGAATTTTCGCGAGGACATGCTCGGCCGCCTGCGCCGCACCGGACAGTTCATTTCCGGCACCACCTTCGGTTCGCGACAGGACGCCGACTGGCTGATCGAGAAAGTCCGCACCATTCATCTGCAAGTGACCGGCACGGCGCCCGATGGTCGTCCCTATGCCGCCAGCGACCCCGACCTGCTGACCTGGGTGCATGTGGCCGAGGTCAGCAACTTCCTGGCCGCGCACCTGCGCTATCGCAACCCGCATCTGTCCCTGGTCGATCAGGATCGCTATTACGCAGAAATCGCATTGGTCGCCGAACGCCTGGGGGCTCGTGATGTGCCGTGTTCCCGACGGGAAGTTGCCGAATACCTTGAACGCATCCGCCCGCAATTGCTCTGCGACGAACGCAGTCGCGAAGTGTTGCGGTTACTGTTGAACGCCCCGTCTCCCAGCCGTCTGGCCAAGCCTTTCGGCGGGATGATGATGCAGGCCGGGATCGACCTGCTGCCGGACTGGGCCAGTGACATGCTCGGCGTCAGCCAGAGCCCGTTGCAACGCAAACTGATCCGCGCCAGCGTCAACCGCAGTGCGCCGATGCTGCGCTGGGCGGTGCGTAATGGCTCGGTGCAGCGCGCCAAACGGCGCATGGGGCTGTTGACCTGATGCTCAGAGCTGCAAGCTTGAAGCTTGAAGCTCAGTAACTGTTAAACTCCCGCGCCCAATTCCCTCCTGCAAGGCGCCCAGCATGTCTTCCTTGAATCAGGCGCTGCGCGCCGCCCTTGAATATCGCCAGGACTTGCTGGCCGAACTGCACCAGCAAGGCACCGACTGCTATCGCCTGTTCCATGGCAGCCAGGAAGGCGCCGGGGGCCTGACGATTGACCGCTACGGCCCGCAACTATTGGTGCAAAGCTTCCACCAGTCGCTGGAACGCGAAGCGCTGCTGCAACTGCATGAAATCGTCAACCAACATATGGGCCTCGACCTGCTGCTGGTCTACAACGACCGCTCCCGTGGCAACTCGCGTATCGATCGCGAGGACACCGTCTACCGCGCCGACGAAGCGGCTCTGCAAGATCTGGTCGGCCACGAATGGGGGCTCAATTACCGGGTCCGCGGACGCCACGCCGGGCAAGACCCTTTGCTGTTCCTCGACCTGCGCAACACGCGCGGCTGGGTCAAGGACCACAGCAAAAACAAAAGTGTGTTGAACCTGTTCGCCTACACCTGTGGGGTCGGCCTCAGTGCAGCGGCCGGTGGCGCCAGCGAGGTGTGCAACCTGGACTTCGCCGAAGGCAATCTGGCCGTCGGTCGTGAAAATGGCCTGCTCAACCCGCAATTGCCGACCATGACGTTCATTCAGTCCGATTATTTCCCCGCCATCCGCCAATTGGCCGGCCTGCCGATCAGCCAGCGACGCGGGCAGAAACTGCCGAGCTATCAGCGCCTGGAACAGCGCCAGTACGATCTGGTCCTGCTTGATCCGCCCGCCTGGGCCAAGAGTGCTTTCGGCACCGTCGACCTGCTGCGCGACTATCAAAGCCTGCTGAAGCCGGCATTGCTAACCACTGCCGACAATGGCGTGCTGATCTGCTGCAACAACCTGGCCAAGGTCAGCATGGACGACTGGCGCGAACAAGTCCTGCGCTGCGCCGAGAAGGCCGGGCGGCCGGTACGTGAGTGGACGGTGATGAAACCCGGTGCTGATTTCCCGTCCATGGATCAACAACCGCCGCTGAAAACCCTGATCCTGCAGCTTTGATCCGTGTCAGACAAATCTGAAAGATGCTGAACGGGCTGTTTGCTTCGGAACCGCAAACGCGTGCCATACTCCAAGGCACTCCGATCCAGACAGATGAAGCCACACATGTACAAAGGATTGATTCGCGCCGTCGGCGCCTTGTTGACTGCTCTGGCCCTCTACAGTCTGTTGGGCTTTCTGATTTTACCGGGCATCGCCCTGCGTGTTGCCAACCAACAACTGGCCAACTACACCACGATGCCCGCCACCCTTCAGCGGATCGAAATCAACCCGTTCAGCCTCGAAGTGACCCTTTGGGGCTTGAGTATCGGCGAGCCCGGCAAGGAGCAGGTCGGCTTCGAACGCCTGTACGCCAACCTGCAGCTCGATAGCCTCTGGACCAGGACGCTGCATCTGTCCGATATCGAACTGGAAAAATCCAAGACCGAGATCCTCTTCGGCAAGGACGGCAAACTCAACCTGCTCGGCTTGTTCAAACTGCCACAGAGCGAACCGACGCCTGCCGATCCCAATGCCAAACCGTTCCCGTTGCGCATAGACCGGATCAATCTGGCCGGCGGTGTCGTGCACTTCAAGGATGAGCGCCCCAGCGAGCCCATCGAATTTCTCTACGACAAACTCGATTTCGAGCTTAAACACCTCAGTACCCGCCCCGAAGACAGTGCCGACATGACATTGGTCGCCATCGGCCCGGGCGGCGGGCAGGTCGACTGGACGGGTAACTTCAGCCTGATCCCGATTGCCTCCGAAGGTAAGTTGAAAATCACTGACGGCAAGATGAAGTCCTTCTGGCCCTACGTGCGCGACGCGGTGCCCCTGGACCTCGAAAGCGGGGTGGTCAATCTCAGCACCGACTACAAACTCAACCTGTCAAAGCAGAGCGAATTACTGCTGAGCAATGTCGCGGTCAGTGTTGCACCTTTCGCCATCAAGGCCCCGGATGGCCGGCCGCTGGTGAAGCTTGAGCGGCTGGACGTCAGCGATACCACCCTGGACCTGGCCAAGCAGCAGGTGGTGGTCGGCAAAATCCGCAGCCACAAGCTGGAAACCTGGGCGGCCCTCGAGGCGGATGGTCAACTCGATTGGCAGAAGCTGTTCGCCAGCCAGCCGTCCAAACCGGCCGCCAAGGCCAACGCCGAACCGGCCAGCACGCCGGCAGCAGCCGATTCACCCAAGCCGGCCCCTGCTCCACCGAGCAAACCGTGGCAGGTCCTGCTCAACGACGTGCAACTGCGCGACTATCAGGTGCATCTGGCCGACCGCAAGGCACAACCGGCCGTCGCGCTGGAATTGGGACCACTGAACCTCGACCTGCAGAAGTTCGACAGTCTCAACGGCTCGCCTTTTACCCTCAAGCTCGACACTGGCGTGGGCAAGCAAGGCAAGCTTCTGGCAGACGGTGAGGTCAATCTGGCCCCGATCAGCGCCAGACTCAACGTCCAGACCAAGGACATCGACCTGCGAGTCGCCCAGTCCTACATCACTCCTTTCATACGCCTGGAACTGCGCAGCGGCATGCTTGGCAGCGATCTGGCGGTCAATCTGAAAAGCACTGAACCCTTGGCGTTCAGCGTTACCGGGCGCGCCCAGGTCGATCAGCTGCATACGCTCGACACCCTGAAAACCCGCGACTTTCTCAAATGGCAGCAGGTCATGGTCGAAGGCCTGAACTATCAACACGGTGACAGCCTGTCGATCGACAAGATCAACCTGATGCAGCCTTATGTACGCTTCATGATCAACGATGACCGCACCACCAACATCGATGACTTGTTGATTCCGCAGCCGGCTGATTCCGGTGCCAGGCCTGCCGCCGCCAAACCCGCCGCCAGCAAGGACAAGCCACTGGGCATCCATATCGGCGGGATTGCCATCAATGACGGCTCGGCCAATTTCGCCGACTTCAGCCTGACGCCGAACTTTGCAACCGCCATCCAACAACTCAACGGGCAAATCGGCACCATCGACAGCCGCCAGGCCAAGCCCGCCAGTGTCGACGTCAAGGGCAAGGTCGACCGCTATGCACCGGTGACCATCAAGGGCGCGGTCAATCCGTTCGACCCGATGGCGAGCCTCGACATCGCCACCAGCTTCAAACGCGTGGAACTGACCACGCTGACGCCCTACTCCGGCAAGTTCGCCGGTTACCGTATCCGCAAGGGCCGACTCAATCTTGATCTGCACTACCTGATCACCAAAGGCCAGCTCAAGGCCGAAAACAAAGTGGTGGTTGAACAACTGCAACTGGGCGAAAAGGTCGACAGCCCCGACGCCGTGAGCCTGCCGCTGAAACTGGCGATTGCCTTGCTCAAGGACGTCGATGGCAAGATTTCCATCGAGCTGCCGGTCACCGGCGACCTCAATAACCCGCAGTTCAGCATCATGCCGATCGTCTGGCAGACCCTGCGCAACCTGATCGTGAAGGCCGCGGCGGCGCCATTCAAACTGATTGGCGGACTGGTCAGCGGCGGTGGCTCGGAGGACCTGGGCAGTGTGTCTTTTGCCCCTGGTTCCAGCGACCTGAGCAAGGACGCTGAAGCGGCGTTGGTCAAACTGTCCAACGCGCTCAAGGAACGTCCTGCCCTGCGTCTGGAAATTGAAGGCACGGCGGCGCAAAGCAGCGACGGCCCGTTGATCGCCGAACAGCGACTGGAACGGGAATACCAGTACAACTACTACAAAATGCTCCAGCGCCGCGGTGACAAAGTGCCAGCCCAGGCTTCAATGCTGGTAGTGCCGGACAACGAGAAAGGCGCGCTGCTGGAAGGGATTTATCGCACCCGCCTGAAAACTCAGCCACCCGCCGAATGGAAGGACTTGGGCAAAGAGGAACGCACGGCGAAAATGCGCGCTGACGTGATCAAATTCTGGAGTACCAGCGACGTGCTGTTGCGCCAGTTGGGGCAGGATCGCGCCAGCAGCATCAAGGATTATCTGGTCGACAAGGGCCAACTCGCCGATGACCGCGTGTACTTTATCGATGCCCAACTGGGCGAAGCGGAAAAGGACGGCAAGGTCGTTACGCCCCTGCATCTGGACGCCGAGTGAAGGAAAATTAACGCGAGAACTGATCTCCAGTTAATGTGCAGCGCCACAATAGAACAGGCCCCGACACGAATGCCGGGGCCTGTAATGGCCACATCCTTATGGCCGTTCGCATGAACTCCTCAGATGCGACAGGCGTATCACTCGGCCCGCCTGCCGCGCCTTCTCCCAGTCCAGGCGAGAAGTCGTGCCTTATTCGGCTTTGAGGCCGTCAGCGGAGACCGCTTTGACGCCTTTGATTTTCTTGGTGATCGCCACGGCAGTGGCTTTCTGAGCGTCAGTCACCGCAACGGTGGATGACAGGGACACGACGCCTTTGTTGGTTTCAACCTTGATGTCGGTGCCAGGAATGCCTTTTTCGGTGAGCAGGTCACTTTTGACTTTGGTTGTGATCCAGGTATCGGAAGTAGCTTCCTCGGCTTTAGTCATTTCACCGGCCGCCAGTGTCATGGGTGCCTGGGTGGCTTGAGTCTGTGCAAATGCAGCATTGGCCATGGTCAGGGTCAGCGCGGTTACAGTAGCGGCAGCGATAGCGAACTTCTTCATACGAGTAACTCCTGTTTTTCTGGAAAGTCTGCTGGATTTCTTTTCAGCAGGGTTACCAGAGATATTGCGAACGCTGTGCCAACTTTGAAATAAACAATAAATACATATAAATCAATAACTTATAAAAAACGTAAATTTCCGGAATCATGCAAAATGCATGACTTCGGAATTCCCTACATGCAAGTTGCGGGTTTTACCGCAGGCCTAAGGCCATGAATTAACGCGGGTTTTCCTGAAGACCTGGTTTGTAAAAAACAGGACAAAAAAATACCCCGCGAAAGGCGGGGGTACTGGCAATCAGGTCATGGATCAGACTTTCGGGGCAACGCCCGTACAGCCTTTGGGCGCGTAGTCCTGATCGACCGTGGTGGCGCACGTCCAACCCGTCAGGGTACGCGTCAGGGTAATGGTTTTGTTCAGCACCGGGCCGGGTGCATTCACGATTGTGCAGGCAATAGTGCCTGTGCCATCCGCCGCTTTACCGGACGCTGTCGTTGCGCAATTAGAGGTGGTCGGGGTGCCACCCACCGTCTTCAGATCCGGATCGTCGCCTTGATTGATGACATCTTCGAACGGCACCTTCAAGGCCGAAATCTCCGCCAGCCCCGCCGTCACCTTGGCCCGCGCCTGGTATTTGGAATACGCAGGAATCGCGAACGTTGCCAGAATCCCGATGATTGCGACCACGATCAGTAGCTCGATCAGGGTAAAGCCTTTTTGTTGGTTCATTGACAGCCTCCATGCATGAGTCGAAATCTCATGATCTGAAGCTGTTACAGCACAGCCCATGCCAGGCACCGTGCCCCCTGTTGGCGGGGTGCACGACCGGCCCAACACCCTTTCCTACTCCCAGAATCCGCACTATCTGACAGTTTTTGTCACCCACCCTTGGTGGTCTGGTTCCACCGTTTGACTAGGCTCTAGATCGCGCCCCGGGTACTTCAATGCATGGCATCGCCTTCTACGATCTGGTCAGGCAATCGGCCCCAGCCGGCGGAAACTCCCCACGAGGCCCGGCTCAAGGAAGTTGTCCCGAGGAACGCATCGGCACATTCACGATCTATGAGCCAGTCGGGTGCGAACACTGCAACGATGGCTACAACGGGCGAATCGGGATTCATGAAGTGGCAAGTCACCAAGGACTGAACATGGCGGTCAAAGCAGCAAAAATCAGTGTGTATGCCTGGGAAGGCACCGATAGCAAAGGTGCCCGAATAACCGGCGAACTGAGCGGACAGAACCCGGCGCTGATCAAGGCGAAATTGCGCAAGCAAGGCATCAATCCCGGTAAGGTCCGCAAGAAAACCCCCTCGCTGCTCAGCCTGGGCAAACGCATCAAGGCCCAGGACATCGCCCTGTTCACCCGGCAAATGGCAACCATGATGAAAGCCGGGGTGCCGCTGCTGCAGTCGTTCGACATCATCGGCGAAGGCTTCGATAACCCGGCCATGCGCACGCTGGTGGACGAGGTGAAACAGGACGTCGCGGCGGGTAACAGCTTTGCCGCGGCCCTGCGCAAAAAGCCCCGGTATTTCGATGAGCTGTACTGCAATCTGGTGGACGCCGGCGAACAGGCCGGTGCGCTGGATACTCTGTTGGAACGGGTGGCGACTTATAAGGAAAAGAGCGAAAGCCTCAAGTCCAAGATCAAGAAAGCCATGACCTACCCGCTGATGGTGGTGTTCGTCGCGATCATCGTCACCGGGATTCTTCTGGTCAAAGTGGTCCCGCAATTCCAGTCGGTATTCCAGGGATTCGGAGCCGAGTTGCCCGCCTTCACCGTGATGGTCATTGGTTTGTCGCGGTTCATGCAGGACGGCTGGTGGATGATGCTCGGGGTCACGATCGTGGCGTTGTTCGCCATTCGTCATGCCTTGAGGACGTCCCAGGCTTTTCGCGACCGAATGGACACCGGGTTGTTGAAACTGCCGCTGGTGGGCACCTTGATGTACAAATCCGCCGTGGCCCGCTTCGCCCGTACGCTGTCGACCACGTTCGCCGCCGGCGTGCCGTTGGTTGAAGCGCTGGAGTCGGTGGCTGGCGCGACCGGCAATATCGTGTTCAAGCGCGCCGTGCAACGCATCAGGCAGGATGTCTCGACGGGCATGCAGCTGAATTTCGCCATGCGTACTTCCGGTATCTTTCCGAACATGGCCATCCAGATGACCGCCATAGGCGAGGAGTCCGGTACGCTGGACGGCATGCTCGACAAGGTCGCGGGTTTCTACGAGGACGACGTCGATCATATGGTCGATAACCTCACCAGCCTGATGGAACCGTTCATCATGGTGGTGCTGGGTGTTATCGTCGGTGGCCTGGTCGTCGCAATGTACCTGCCCATCTTCCAACTCGGCTCAGCGATCTGATATGCCCCTGAACGAAATTCTTGCCCACTACCCGCTAGCCTTTGTCGTCATCGCCGGGGGGATCGGCCTGCTCGTCGGCAGCTTTCTCAATGTGCTGATCTGGCGCCTGCCGAAAATGCTCGAGCGCGAGTGGCGCATGCAGGCCCATGACATTCTCGGGCTTCCATGCGAAACACCACTGCCGACCTACAACCTGCTGCTCCCCCACTCCCAGTGCCCGCACTGCGGTCACCGGATTCGGGCCTGGGAAAACATTCCGCTGCTCAGTTTCGTTCTGCTGCGCGGACGCTGTTCGGCCTGTGCGGCACCGATCAGCAAACGTTACCCGCTGACTGAGCTCGCCTGCAGCCTGGTGTCGGCATTCATCGCCTGGCACTTCGGCTTCGGCTGGGCAGCCTGCATGACTCTGCTGCTGACCTGGGGACTGCTGGCCATGAGCCTGATCGACGCGAGGCATCAACTGTTGCCGGACGTGCTGGTGCTGCCGCTGATGTGGCTGGGGCTGATCGTCAACAGTCTCGGCCTGTTCGTGCCGTTGCAGGATGCATTTTGGGGCGCGGTCGCCGGCTATATGGCGCTGTGGTCGGTGTTTTGGTTGTTCAAACTGATCACCGGCAAGGACGGCATGGGCTATGGCGATTTCAAATTGCTGGCGATGTTTGGCGCCTGGGGTGGCTGGCAGATATTGCCGCTCACTATCCTGCTTTCGTCCCTCGCAGGCGCCGTGATTGGCTTGATTTGCTTGCGCCTGCGCAAGGCAAAAACCTCGACACCGATCCCCTTCGGGCCCTATCTGGCCATTGCTGGCTGGATTGCCTTGCTCTGGGGTGTTCAAATAACCGACTTCTATTGGCAGTTTGTCGGTTTGAAATGAATACCCCTGTGGAAAAACCCTGGATTCTCGGCCTCACCGGCGGCATCGGCAGCGGAAAAAGCGCGGCGGCCCAACATTTCATCGACCTCGGCGTGCATGTGGTCGATGCCGATCATGCTGCTCGTTGGGTGGTCGAACCGGGGCGGCCGGCGCTGGCGAAGATCGCCGAACATTTCGGCCCGGGTGTGTTGCTGGCCGACGGACAACTGGACCGCGCCGCGCTGCGCAAACTGATCTTCGAAGTCCCGGAAGAACGCCGCTGGCTCGAAGCGTTACTGCATCCGCTGATCGCCGAGGAAATCGCTCATCATCTGGCGCAGGCAAAATCGCCTTACGCGATTCTGGTTTCGCCGCTGTTGATCGAGTCCGGGCAGCACGCCATGACTCAACGGGTATTGGTGATCGATGCCCCCGAACAACTACAGATCGAACGCACACTGCTGCGTGACCAGACTAGCGAGCAGCAGGTCCAGGCGATCCTCAAGGCCCAATCCAGCCGCCAGGATCGCTTAAGACATGCCAACGAGGTGGTGGTTAACGACCGCGACCTCGCCTGGCTGCACAGCGAGGTTGAACGCCTGCATCACTTTTACCTTACTTTGCGTGGAGGCCAGTCATGAGCCAAATCCCAACCGTCGAATGCCCGACTTGCGGCGCCCCTGTCGAATGGAGTCCCGAGAGCAAATTCCGCCCGTTCTGTTCAGACCGTTGCAAACTGATCGACCTGGGCGCCTGGGCGTCGGAAGAACACAAGATCCCCGTGGCCCCCGATGCCGAGGACGAGTTGTTCAGCGGCGATTTCGATCCGCGTCACTGATGTCCTTCGTCAGGGCCGCATGAAGCCGTAGTCCTGACCGTCGTCGAGGTTTTCCGCCAGGAAATGCAGCTCGTCGGCCAAATCCTCCGCACTGCGTACCGCCTTGCTCTGCTGCACCACGGCACTGAGCAAGGCGCGCAAGCTCAACCCGGGATCAAATCCCTCGGCTTGCGCCGAATCCAGACTCTGCCTCAACTCCTGCCTTGCCCACTCGTAAACACTCATGACGAAACTCCTGAAGGTTTTGCCGAGCATGGGATCGTCAGCGTTTTCAGGGTTTGATGTGAGTCAAGACTTCGGATCGTCGTCCTTCCACGGCGCCGAAAGGTAGCGTGTGCGGTTGAAGGTCTCCAGCCATTCCGGGCAGAACACCACCAATGCGCTGACCACCATGCCGTTGATAAAAGCCTCGGGAAAAATCAGCAGCCACAGGTACCCGACAAAATCCTCCAGCCAGTACGGCATCTCAAAGCGCTCGTCGAACCACAGCAGCCACAACGCCAACAGCAGGCACAGCAACGCCGACAGGGCCGCCGCAAAAAAACCGGACACGAAGATATACACAAAGGGATTTCGCGGCTGAGCACGCTCCACCAGGATCGCGCAGCACTCGGTCACCAGCACCGGCAACAGGATCAGCAACGCGCCATTGACCCCGACCGCCATCAGATCCTGTCGCCCGAGCGCCACCAGCCCCAACTGCGCCACCAGCCCGCCGACGATAGCCAGCGGCCAGTCCAGCAACAGCGTCACCGCCGTCATGCCGATGAAGTGATAGGACACGCCGGTATCGAAATCCCGCCGCACCAGCCACAACAT
Source organism: Pseudomonas moorei (assembly GCF_008801475.1). Lineage (GTDB taxonomy): Bacteria > Pseudomonadota > Gammaproteobacteria > Pseudomonadales > Pseudomonadaceae > Aquipseudomonas > Aquipseudomonas moorei. The sequence continues at coordinate 42,415 of NZ_VZPP01000011.1, forward strand.
GAACAGCGCGAACACCGTGCCGAACAGCAAGTGCTGACGACGGCTGTCGCTGAACAGCTCGACCCAGGGCGCACGCCAGATTGCCCAGAGCAACACCGGCACATAAATCAGCCAGCCGACTGTCAGACTTTGCGGTGACAGCAGCTCGGCGCCGATCATGGGCGAGACGCCTCCAATGCCTCACGCAACTGCGCAGCCGTGGCGTACTCGTGCTGCGCCACCAACTGCCCGTCCTTGAGCTGTAACCACAGCACTTTATCCACGGCACCGGGATACCTCGGAGCAACGCGGCCATCGCGGTCCAGCATCACCCGGTAGGAGTAATCGCGCATGGCCGGTACGGCGAACATTTTGGCGATCAGCCGTGGCATGCGCTGAATATCAGCGAGAAACACGGCATGGCGAGCCTCCAGATAGCCTTTGGGCTGGTCTTGCAACGCAGCGTTGACCAACTTGGCCCCCTCCATGCTGCGAGCCACCAGCAGCGTCTGAGTGCGATTATCGAGGGTAAAGGCCTGATCGAACTGATCAAGCAGCGTCCAGGGCGCCACATGCTCGCCGACCTCGAGCGCATTGGCCCAGAGGGGTAGAAGCCCGAGCAACAACACCGTCCAATATTTCACATTCAACCCCTTGGTCGATCGTACGAGTGGTGGCCATCAGTCTACACCGCCGTTTCCGGGTGCCCAGTCACGCTGTTTACCGCTTAACGCTTTCTGCTTGTCGCAATTGAACGCTAAGCTTGGGCCTATGGATGACTCAGATTACCTACGCCTGCTGACCATCGCGGCCGAGCAAGCCAACGCGTTCCTGTCCAATGCCCGCAAATGGGAGCGGGAGCGTTGGGTCTGCCAGCGCCTGCTGCAAGGCTTGAACATTTCTTATCGTGCCGACGAATTCGCCCCGGCCGGCGAGCCGCCGGACGTGTTGTTTCGCGATGCCAGTTTCGAGGTGTTCTTCGTTCTCGACGAAGGCCGGCGTCTCAACGACGAATGGCGCGATGAGCTGCAACGTCGACGCAGCGCGTTCTCCCTGAGCCAGCTGGTACGGCGCGAGGCCAAGCCGCGGCGCATCCCGGCCAACGAATTCTTGCTGCGACTGGCGCCGACCTTGCGCAAAAAAGCGCACAACTACAAAGAACGCGGCATGGATCTGGGCGAACTGGACATCATCGCCTTTGCCAGCCTCAAGCGCGAAGTGCTGGACCTCAACAGCCATTTCCCGCCGCCCACCGAATACTTGCGCCAAGGCTGGCGCTCACTGTCACTGGTGGGGCCGACCTTCGCCCGGGTACTGTTTGCGCATCCCGATGCTCCGGATTTCCTGCGCAGCAACCTGGGGCGCAGCATTGTTTTCGACGTCGGGATCAGTCTGTGAGCCCATTGCAGGAACTGATCGCCGAAGTCCCGCAAATCGGTCGCGTACGCTGGATTGGCGTGCGCCCGCAACCTCACATACCGATGATCGAACTGGAGGCCGTTGAAGCGCGACTGGAGGCTGGCTTGACCGGTGACAGAGCCCGGCCAGGCGTACGCAACGCGCGGCAGGTGACGTTGATCCAATGGGAGCATCTGGCAGTGATCAGCTCGCTGATGGGCCGTCTGCCTGACAAACCGGTGCTGCCTGATGAGTTACGGCGCAATCTGGTTATCAGCGGTATCAACTTGTTCAGCCTCAAGGGGCGCCGCTTCAAAATCGGCCAGGCGATTTTCGAAACCACTGGCTGGTGCCAGCCTTGCGCACGCCTGCAAAACAGCCTCGGCCCCGGGACCTTTCAGGCCGTTCGAGGACATGGCGGAATCACTGCCCGAGTGTTACAAAGTGGAATCATTCGCCTGGACGATACGGTGAGCGTCGAGCCCATTCCGGACAGCGGCTATGCTCCGTTCAACGTTCGTTAAATCAATCTGTAACCTCTACACATTCAGCAACGTCTACCCCTGACGAGGCCCGATATGACCAGCCGCCTGAACCCCGACGACCAGAAGCATGTCGAAGAGTACCTGCATCTGTCCCAGCACCGAGTCGAGCGCCGGCCCTTCCGGCCGTGGATGCTCCTTGTGCTGGTGTTGGCCGTGACCATTGGTCTGGGCCTGTTGAGCCGACTTATCAGTTACCTGACGCTATGAGCCGCTTCGCGCTCGCTCGGTTGACTGCACCGATTTCTTTTAGCCTTGCGAGATATCCCCATGACTCATCGTATTGTCATCGTTGGCGGCGGCGCCGGCGGTCTGGAGTTGGCTACCCGTCTGGGTAAGACTCTGAGTAAACGCGGCATCGCCAGTGTAATGCTGGTCGACGCGAACCTGACCCACATCTGGAAACCGCTGTTGCACGAAGTGGCGGCTGGTTCCCTGAACTCTTCCGAAGACGAACTCAATTATGTTGCCCAGGCAAAATGGAACCATTTCGAGTTCCAGTTGGGGCGCATGAGCGGGCTCGATCGCACGCAGAAGAAAATTCAGCTGGCCGCCACTTATGACGAAGCCGGCCTCGAGCTGGTTCCGGCGCGGGAAGTGGCTTACGACTCGCTGGTGATTTCCGTCGGCAGCACGACCAACGATTTCGGCACCCAGGGCGCGGCCCAACATTGCCTGTTCCTCGACACCCGCAAACAGGCCGAGCGCTTCCATCAGCAGCTGCTCAACCACTACCTGCGCGCGCATGCCGGGCAGACCGACAAGGTCGAACAGATCAGCGTTGCCATCGTCGGCGCCGGTGCCACCGGGGTCGAACTGGCCGCCGAACTGCACAATGCCGCCCACGAACTGGCGGCTTATGGCCTGGACCGGATCAAGCCGGAAAACATGCACATCACCCTGATCGAAGCCGGGCCACGGGTTCTGCCTGCGCTGCCGGAGCGAATTGGCGGGCCTGTGCATAAAACCCTCGAAAAGCTCGGGGTCAACGTCATGACCAATGCGGCGGTTAGCGAAGTGACGGCGGACAGCCTGATCACCGTCGATGGCAAAGTCATCAACGCCAGCCTGAAAGTCTGGGCCGCCGGCATTCGTGCACCGGGCTTCCTCAAGGACATCGACGGCCTGGAAACCAACCGCATCAATCAACTGCAAGTGTTGCCGACCCTGCAAACCACCCGTGACGAGAATATCTTCGCCTTCGGTGACTGCGCGGCCTGCCCGCAACCGGGCACCGACCGCAACGTGCCGCCGCGCGCGCAAGCTGCGCATCAACAGGCGTCGCTGCTGGCCAAGTCGCTGAAACTGCGGATTGAAGGCAAGGTATTGCCTGAGTACAAGTACACCGATTACGGCTCGCTGATCTCGCTGTCGCGGTTTTCTGCCGTGGGTAACTTGATGGGTAATCTCACCGGCAGCGTGATGCTTGAAGGATGGCTGGCGCGGATGTTTTACGTGTCGCTGTACCGCATGCACCAGATGGCGCTGTACGGGCCGTTCCGCACAGCAATGCTGATGCTGGGCAGCAAGATCGGACGCGGCACCGAGCCACGGCTCAAGTTGCACTGATACCGCACAACCACTGTGGGAGTGAGCCTGCTCGCTCCCACATTTTTTCCGAGAACATTACACCCGGAAGCGCCGCACCATCCCCTGCAGGGCATTCGCCAACTGCGACAGTTCATGGCTCGATGCGCTGGTCTGATCGGCCCCGGCGGCTGAACGCACAGACAGGTCGCGGATATTCACCAGATTGCGATCGACCTCACGCGCCACTTGGGCCTGCTCCTCGGCCGCACTGGCGATCACCAGGTTTCGCTCGTGAATCTGATGCACCGACGCCGTGATGGTTTGCAGCGCCTCACCTGCCCTCTCGGCCAGCACCAGCGTGCTGGCGGCACGGGAGGCGCTGGCATTCATAGCCTCCAGGGCCAGGCTCGAACCATTGCGCATGCCCTGCACCATCTGTTCGATTTCCTGGGTCGATTGCTGCGTGCGATAGGCCAACGCGCGAACTTCATCGGCCACCACCGCAAACCCGCGACCACTCTCGCCCGCGCGTGCGGCTTCAATGGCCGCGTTGAGCGCCAGCAAGTTGGTTTGTTCGGCAATGGCGCGAATCACATCCAGCACCTTGCCGATATCCTGGGATTGATTGGCCAGCGATTGCACCAAATCACCGGTACTCTGCACGTCGTCGGCCAGCGCACTGATCGCACTGGCGGTTTCGCTGACTCTCTCCTGCCCTTGATGCGCGGACTCACTGGACTGGCGGGTGGCATCGGACGTGGAGACCGCGTTGCGCGCAACCTCTTCAACAGCAATGGTCATTTCATTGACCGCCGTAGCCGCTTGCTCAATCTCGTTGTTCTGCTGTTGCAGGCCCTGGGTGCTATCGAGGGTCACGGCACTCAACTCATCGGCCGCCGTGGCCAATTGCGTGGCTGATCCACTGATACCCTGCAGGGTGTCCCGCAGGGTTTGCTGCATGGTCGCCAACGCTTTGAGCAAACGACTGACTTCGTCATTGCCATGGGTTTCGATCGGGCGGGTCAGATCGCCCTGCGCCACGTGCTCTGCAGCGCTCACAGCGTCACTCAGGGGGCGCACGATGCTACGGGTCAGCAACATGGCCAGGCCAACCGTGGCCAATGCCGCCAGGGCGATGAACACACTCACGATGGTGCGTGAGGTTTCGTAGTGGTCTTTGGACTTGTCGCTTTCCGCCGCGACTTGTCTGGTAAACAGTTCAGCCAGATCACTGAGTTGCTTGCCGGAACCGTCGACCACAGTCTTCATGTCCACCAGCAACAGTTTGGTCAATTCGTCACGACGCCCCTGTTCGGCCAGGGTGAACGACTGGGCAATGCCAGCGCGATAGGCCGCAAAGGTATTTTTGAACTGCTCGTACAGCGCCTTGCCTTCAGCCGTGGTGACCAGCTTGTCATAGGCGGCAATCTTTTCGCTCAGTTCCTTGTCGCGGGTATCCATTTGGCTGCGGTATTGGGCGATGTTCTTCGGGTCCTGATCCAGGGCCATGCGCAGGGATATCGTGCGGATGCGCAGCATGATCTCGCGGATCTCGTCGCCACCACGAATACTCGGCAGCCACTGTTTCTCCACCGCCACCTCACTCTCGCGGATGCTCGACATTTGCCCCAGTGCAAATATTCCGAGCAGCGCCACCAGCACCGCAATCAAGGCGAAACCCAACGCAGCACGTGGGGCAATATTCAACTGTCGAAGAAACATAGCGGGCGCCTTTCTTGTTGTTGGCTTGAGCGGGGGCTGTGCCCCGACAGCTCGTTATCGGCAAGTTGTACGATGACTTGAAACGAAATGCTTTTTCGCAGGCAAAAAAAATCCCCGTATCTTTCGATACGAGGATTTTTAGTATGGTCGGGGTAAGGGGATTCGAACTCCTGACATCCTGCTCCCAAAGCAGGCGCGCTACCGGACTGCGCTATACCCCGGTAAAAAAAAGGCACCTTTGAAAGGCGCCTTCTGCGAACAGAGCTTTTGGCGTCTGATCTTAAGATTTGATCCCAGACTTAACTGGTTTCAAAAATGGTGGGTCGTGTGGGATTCGAACCTACGACCAATTGGTTAAAAGCCAACTGCTCTACCAACTGAGCTAACGACCCAAAAATGGTCGGGGTAAGGGGATTCGAACTCCTGACATCCTGCTCCCAAAGCAGGCGCGCTACCGGACTGCGCTATACCCCGGTTTGAAATTGGCTCCGTGACCAGGACTCGAACCTGGGACCCAATGATTAACAGTCATTTGCTCTACCGACTGAGCTATCACGGAACTACATATTTCAATTTACAACGGTGAAGCTTTACTGCGTTCTCTTCGACTCGTTCGCATCGCTGCGTTCGTGTGTCTGAGGCGCGCTATTCTACAATCTTCAGCACCTCTGTCAACCCCCTAAATTGCTTTCAAGTTAATGATTTGCAACTTATTTTGGATTCCTGCTTGGGGAGCGGAAACCCTGGCGGGTGACTGACTGCGGGGCGCACTTTACAAGCCTTTTCCTTTAAGTTCAACAGCCTAACGAAAAAAAGGCCTCGCAATGCGAGGCCTCCTGTTCAGTTACGCGTTTTTGTAGAAGCCAGCTTGCTCGCGAAGAACTCTTGAGCGCCGCGTTTAGCCTGATAACACGCGTTATCGTTAATGACCATCGCGAGCTGGCTCGCTCCTGCAGTGGATCAAACGAAGACGATTTCGTCGTTCTCCACAACGCCCTTGGCAGTATCGCCGGGCATGAAACGACCCGACAGAATCAACTGAGCCAGCGGGTTTTCGATCCAGCGCTGGATCGCTCGTTTCAGCGGGCGAGCGCCATAAACCGGGTCGTAGCCTACCGCGATCAGCTTATCCATGGCCTCAGGGCTGAGTTCCAGCTTCAGTTCCCGCTCAGTCAGGCGACTGCGCAGACGCCCCAACTGGATCTCGGTAATGCCGGCAATCTGATCCCGCGCCAAAGGCTCGAAGATCACCACTTCGTCGACCCGGTTGATGAACTCCGGCCGGAAGTGCGAGGAAATCGCGTCCATTACCGCTGCACGCTGGGCCTCGCGATCACCGACCAATTCCTGGATCTGCACCGAGCCCAGGTTGGACGTCATGACAATCACGGTATTTTTGAAATCCACCGTGCGGCCATGGCTGTCAGTCAGCCGCCCATCCTCGAGCACTTGCAGCAAGATGTTGAACACATCCGGATGCGCCTTCTCGACCTCGTCCAGCAGGATCACCGAGTAAGGCTTGCGACGCACCGCCTCGGTCAGGTAACCGCCCTCCTCATAGCCTACGTAGCCCGGTGGAGCGCCGATCAGGCGAGCCACGGAATGCTTCTCCATGAACTCGGACATATCAATGCGCACCATCGCCTCTTCAGTATCAAAGAGGAACTCCGCCAGTGCCTTGCACAGCTCGGTTTTACCGACACCGGTCGGGCCGAGGAACATGAACGAACCACTCGGGCGATTCGGGTCGGCCAAACCGGCACGGGAACGTCGCACCGCGTTGGAAACCGCGACCACCGCTTCGTCCTGGCCGATCACGCGTTGGTGCAACAGGCTTTCCATCTTCATCAGCTTGTCGCGCTCGCCTTCGAGCATTTTCGACACAGGAATCCCGGTCCATTTCGACACGACTTCCGCGATCTCTTCTTCAGTCACCTTGCTGCGCAGCAACTGGTTTTCGCTTTTGCCATGCTGGTCGACCATCTGCAGGCTGCGCTCCAGGTCCGGGATCACCCCGTACTGCAACTCGGCCATGCGGTTCAGGTCGCCTTTTCGGCGCGCGGTTTCCAGTTCCTGACGGGACTGTTCGATCTTCTGCTGAATCTGCGCAGAGCCCTGAACCTCGGCCTTTTCCGAGTTCCAGATTTCTTCGAGATCCGAGTACTCACGCTCAAGGCGAACGATTTCTTCCTGGAGTTTTTCCAGACGTTTTTTCGCCGCGTCATCGCTTTCTTTCTTCAGCGCCTGGGATTCCACCTTCAACTGAATCAAGCGACGTTCCAGGCGGTCCAGCACTTCCGGCTTGGAGTCGATCTCCATGCGGATGCGGCTGGCGGCTTCATCGATCAGGTCGATGGCCTTGTCCGGCAACTGGCGGTCAGTGATATAGCGGTGGCTGAGCTTGGCCGCCGCGATAATCGCACCGTCGGTGATCGCCACCTTGTGGTGAACCTCGTAACGCTCTTTCAGGCCCCGCAGGATCGCGATGGTGTCTTCTTCACTCGGCTCGTCCACCAACACTTTCTGGAAGCGTCGCTCGAGGGCGGCGTCCTTCTCTATATATTGGCGGTACTCATTGAGTGTGGTTGCGCCGACGCAATGCAGTTCACCACGAGCCAATGCCGGTTTGAGCATGTTGCCCGCATCCATCGAACCTTCGCCCTTGCCGGCGCCGACCATGGTATGCAATTCGTCGATGAACAGAATGATCTGACCTTCCTGCTTCGACAGTTCATTGAGCAGGGACTTCAGGCGTTCTTCGAACTCGCCGCGATACTTGGCGCCGGCAATCAACGCCCCCATGTCCAGGGACAACAGGCGCTTGCCCTTGAGGCCGTCCGGCACTTCGCCGTTGATGATGCGCTGGGCCAGACCTTCAGCGATGGCGGTCTTGCCGACCCCGGGCTCACCGATCAACACCGGATTGTTCTTGGTGCGGCGTTGCAGCACCTGAATGGTCCGGCGAATTTCGTCGTCACGGCCAATCACCGGATCCAGCTTGCCCTCTTCGGCGCGCTTGGTCAGGTCGACCGTGTACTTATCCAGCGCCTGACGCGACTCTTCGTGGTTAGGATCATTGACCGCCTCGCCACCGCGCAGGTTGTTGATCGCATTTTCCAGGGCCTTCTTGCTCACGCCCTGGCCAAGCAACAATTTGCCGAGCTTGCTGTTCTCGTCCATGGCGGCAAGCAGCACCAGCTCGCTGGAGATGAACTGGTCGCCCTTCTGCTGGGCCAGCCGATCGGCCTGATTGAGCAGGCGCGCCAGATCCTGCGACATGTTGACGTCGCCAGTCGGGTTCTGGATTTTCGGCAGCTGGTCGAGCTCTTTGGTCAGCTCTTTACGCAGGCTGTTGATGTCGAAGCCTGTTTGCATCAACAGAGGTTTGATTGAACCACCCTGCTGCTCAAGCAGGGCCTGCATCAAGTGCGCCGGTTCAATGGCCGGATGGTCGAGACCGACGGCCAGGGATTGGGCGTCGGACAAAGCTAACTGCAATTTGCTGGTTAAACGGTCTATACGCATGGGTCACCTTCCTTTTGAGCAGGCCGGACCTATAAAACATCCTGAATGAAGAAACCTGCCAGATAGCACAATAGATGCGGTCGATTCTGGGAGATTCAAGCGTCGTGATGTTGATGCAGATCAGACAAGTCTAGCGTGGTGCCCTGCCTTACGAGTAACAGCACTCTTTATTCAGGGCACTACAGCCAGATAAGGGAGGCAAACCGGCCGGTGCGGGACGCACGGCGATAAGAAAAGAAGCGTTGATCGGTCACGGTGCAAAAACCGCCACCATAAACGGCGGTGACACCGCGGGCTGCCAAACGCAAACGCGCCAACCTATAGATGTCAGCCATGAATTTGCCGGCGTTTACGCTTGGCACGAAAGCATCCGCTGCTTGCGGCAATTGCTGAACGAAGGTTTCGCGCACTTCCGGGCCGACTTCAAAGGCTTGCGGGCCGATGGCCGGGCCGAGCCATACCAATACGTCGGCGGGTGGTACGTCCAGGCTGTCGAGAGTGGCTTCCAGCACGCCAGCCGCCAACCCGCGCCAACCGGCATGGGCCGCCGCGACGCGAGTGCCGGCGCGGTCGCAAAACAACGCTGGCAGGCAGTCGGCAGTCATGGCCGCGCAAGCGATGCCGGGCGTCGCCGTCCAGCTGGCGTCGGCAGTGACCACCTGGCTCGGGTCGGCATGGGCCACGACAATGCCGTGGACCTGTTGCAGCCAGGCCGGTTGAATGGAGAAATGATCGGTGAGGCGACGGCGATTTTCGGCGACAGCTTCAGGACTGTCGTCGACGTGATCGCCAAGGTTGAGGCTGTCGAACGGCGCCTGACTGACGCCGCCCGCACGGGTGGTCACACAGGCCTTGACCCCGGCCGGCGCGGGCCAGTCAGGAATCAGCCAGTCACTCATCCGATGAACGCCTCACGGTCTTGCTTGAGCAGGGTCAGCAACCAGACGAAATCTTCCGGCAATGGCGATTCCCAGCTCATGCGTTGACCGGTGGTCGGATGATCCAGTTCCAGGAAGCGCGCATGCAGCGCCTGACGCGGGAAGTTTTTCAAGGATTCGACCATGGTCGGGTTGGCTGCCGGCGGAATACGGAAACGACCGCCGTAGGCAGGATCTCCGACCAACGGGAAGTTGATGTGCGCCATATGCACGCGAATCTGGTGCGTACGACCGGTTTCCAGCTTCACCCGCACGTGAGTGTGGGAGCGGAAACGCTCGAGCACACGGTAATGGCTGACGGCTTGCTTGCCCCCTTCCATCACCGCCATGCGCTGGCGCTGCTGACCATGACGACCGATCGGCGCATTGATCTTGCCGCCAGCCGTCACCACGCCAATCACGATGCACTCGTAGATCCGGCTGACACTGCGACTCTGCAACTGAGTCACCAGTTGCGTTTGCGCCTGAATGGTCTTGGCCACCACCATCAGACCGGTGGTGTCCTTGTCCAGACGGTGCACGATACCGGCGCGCGGCACGTTGATAATGTCCGGCACATGGTGCAGCAAGGCGTTGAGCAAAGTGCCATCAGCGTGACCGGCTGCCGGGTGCACCACCAGGCCCGCAGGCTTGTTGATCACCAGGATGTCGTCGTCTTCATAGACGATGTCCAGGGCAATGTCTTGAGCGACCCATTCGCCCTGAGCTTCCTGCTCGGCAGTGAGTTCAAGAATGGCGCCGCCGTGAACGATGTCTCGCGGGCGGATAACCGCCCCATCCACAGTCAGGCGGCCGTCTTTGATCCAGGCGGAAAGGCGCGAGCGCGAGTGCTCAGCGAATAATTGTGCGGCGACTTGATCGAGGCGTTGGCCGCCCAATTCGGACGGCACCTCTGCGCGAAGTTCAATTTTATCGGACATGCTCAGACTAGGCGTCGGCACAGCCTTTGGTTTCGGCTGCGCGCTTGTGGTTAAATACGGCGTCTTTTGCCCCGAGGCTATTCAACGGGGCGCTCATCATAACAGGACGGCCACGCCCAAGACAGCGGCCGTCATAGGGACGCAAGCCGCCATGCAAGTGAAACACCTGCTGCTGATCGCCATCCTCGCATTGACCGCTGCTTGCTCATCGAAGGAAGTCGTAGACGAAAACCTGAGTGAAGTCGAGTTGTACCAACAGGCCCAGGCCGATCTGGACAACAATAGCTACACCAGCGCCACTGCCAAGCTGAAGGCTCTGGAATCGCGTTATCCGTTCGGTCGTTATGCCGATCAGGCTCAACTCGAGCTCATCTACGCCAACTACAAGAACAGCGAGCCAGAGGCTGCCAAAGCCGCCGCCGAGCGTTTCATTCGCCTGCACCCACAACATCCGAACGTCGATTACGCCTACTACCTCAAGGGCCTGACTTCTTTCGACCAGGACGTCGGCCTGCTGGCACGCTTCCTGCCCCTGGACATGACCAAGCGTGACCCGGGCGCCGCCCGCGACTCCTACAACGAGTTCGCCCAGCTGACCAGCCGCTTCCCGAACAGCCGTTACGCACCGGATGCCAAGCAGCGCATGATCTACCTGCGCAACCTGCTGGCGGCCTATGAAATTCACGTGGCCAACTACTACCTGACCCGTCAGGCCTATGTGGCCGCCGCGAACCGTGGCCGTTACGTGGTGGAAAACTTCCAGGAAACGCCTTCGGTCGGCGACGGCCTGGCAGTGATGACCGAAGCCTACCAGCGCCTGCACCTGGATGAGCTGGCCGCCACCAGTCTCGAAACCTTGAAGCTCAACTACCCGAACCATCCTAGCCTGGTCGACGGCCAGTTCGTGCCGTCGGTAGCCGAAGCTGACAACCGTTCGTGGTTGAGCAAGGCGACCTTGGGCCTGATCGAGTCCCGCCCTCCGCTGCCACCGGGAGAAACCCGCGCCAACCAGGACGTGCAGAAGCAGTTCCAGGACGCCAAGGATGCGATTCCGAGCGAACTCAAGCCCAAAGATTCCAGTGGCGATGTGATCAAAGAACAGAATCACGAAGCCGAAGGCAACAACAGCGACCGTTCGTGGTTCAGCTACATGACCTTCGGCGTGTTCGACTGACACCCCGCCAGGGCCAAAAGGGAGACTCTCGAGTCTCCCTTTTTTATTACGCCGTTTTTTGTGCAGAGCATTACGCTGTGCGCCCGTGATGTACCGGGCTAAACTGCCGGCTCATCAACAAAAAAGCAGCTCACCATGCTTGGTAAATTATTCTGGATCGCCCTGATAGTTGCGGCGATATGGTTCTGGCGCAAGAACAAGCGCCAGGCGTCCTCTCCCAAGTCCCCTGCCGAGCTGGAAGCGGCTCCCATGGTCCGCTGCGCCCATTGCGGCGTGCACCTGCCCCGCGACCGGGCGCTAAGCCTTCAACAAAAGTGGTACTGCAGCCAGGCTCACCTGGAGCAAGGCCCCGGTTCCAGTGACCGCTGAGGCACCCCATACCGGCAGCAACCAGGCCCAGCGACTCCTGCGCCTGTATCACCTCTACCGTTTGAGCGTCGGCATCATCCTGGTGCTGTTGATTTCCAGCGACATGGACAATCAGTTGCTGACGTCCAGCCACGACGCGTTGCTGCGCGGCGGCAGCTGGCTGTACCTGATACTGAACATTCTGCTGGTGGTGTTCTTCGAGAACACCCGTCGTCCGGCGCAATTGTTCAGCCTGGCGTTGGTTGACGTCCTGCTGCTGTGCGCTCTGTTCTATGCTGCGGGCGGTGTGGCCAGTGCCATTGGCAACCTGTTGATCGTGTCCGTGGCCATCAGCAACACCCTGTTGCGAGAGCGAATCGGCTTGCTGATCGCTGCGGTCGGTGCGCTCGGCATCGTCGGCTTGAGTATCCTGCTGAGCTTCAGCCATCCCGCCAGTCCCAGCGATTACGCGCAGGTCGGCACCCTCGGCGCCCTGTGCTTTGCCGCGGCCTTGTTGGTGCAAGGACTCACCCGACGCCTGGAATTCAGCGAAAACCTCGCCGAACAAAGAGCCAGTGAAGTCATCGGCCTGGAAACCCTCAATGCACTGATCCTGCAACGCATGCGCACCGGCATTCTGGTGCTCGATGAGCACAGACGGGTACAGCTTGCCAACCACAGCGCCTTGGCACTGTTCGGTTGCGAGGGTCTGGAGGGCCATCTGATTGACGAGCACTGCCCTTCCCTGGTCGAGCGCTTGGACATTTGGCGCAACAATCCGACACTGCGCCCCCACAGCGTGAAGATCACCAATAGCGGTCTGGAGCTGCGCCCAAGCTTCATCGCCCTGGACACCAGCCCGAACCGCCGGACCCTGGTCTTTCTCGAAGATCTCGCCCAGATCACGCAGCAGGCACAACAATTGAAGCTGGTCGCCCTTGGTCGCCTGACCGCCGGCATCGCCCATGAAATCCGCAACCCGCTGGGCGCCATCAGTCATGCTGCGCAGCTATTGCAAGAATCGGAGGAACTGAACAGCGGGGATCGGCGTCTGACGCAGATTATTCAAGACCACTCTGAGCGAATGAATCGGGTAATCGAAAACGTCCTGCAACTGTCCCGCCGCCAGCAATCCTTACCGCAACGACTCGACTTGATGCCATGGCTGGAACAGTTCGTAAGCGAAACCCGCGCGGTGGCAACCGGGCGCCAGCAGATTCATCTGCACTGCACTGACGCGGACTTCACGACGCTGATGGATTCCGACCAATTGCGGCAGGTTCTCGACAACCTGGTGGGCAACGCCTGGCGCCACAGTGGCTTGCACCGCGAGCAGGCGCAGGTCTGGCTTGAATTGTTCATCGATCCAAATAGCCAGTTGCCGATCCTGGAAATTGTAGATGACGGTCCAGGCGTGCCCTCGGATCATCAAGCACACCTGTTCGAACCCTTCTTCACCACCCATCAGAATGGCACTGGCCTGGGTCTCTACCTGTCCCGTGAGCTGTGCGAAAGCAATCAGGCCCGCCTGGACTTCAAGCCACGCCAGGAGGGCGGCTGCTTTCGCATTACCTTTGCTCACGGACGGAAACAAGGTTGAACAAGAGACCACGGCAAAAAGTCCTGATCGTCGACGACGAACCGGACATCCGCGAACTCCTTGAAATTACCCTGGGACGGATGAAACTCCACACCTGCGGCGCCCGCAATGTTGGCGAGGCCCTGGGTCTGCTCAAGCGCGAAACGTTCGACCTGTGCCTGACCGACATGCGTTTGCCGGACGGCACCGGTCTTGAGCTGGTGCAGCACATCCAGCAACGTTACCCGCAAGTTCCGGTGGCCATGATCACCGCCTTCGGCAATGTCGAAACGGCGATCAATGCACTGAAGGCCGGCGCCTTCGACTTCCTGAGCAAACCGGTGGACCTTGGCCGCCTGCGGGAACTGGTCACCAGCGCCTTGCTGCTTGCTGTTCCAGGCAATGCCATCGATCGTCGCTTGCTGGGCGATTCGTTGCCCATGCGCGACATGCGCAAGCAGATCGACAAACTGGCGCGCAGCCAGGCGCCGGTGTACATCAGCGGCGAGTCCGGCAGCGGCAAGGAATTGGTCGCGCGCCTGATCCATGAGCGAGGACCGCGGGGCCACCGCCCCTTTGTGCCAGTCAACTGTGGGGCGATTCCATCGGAACTGATGGAGAGCGAGTTTTTCGGCCATCGCAAAGGCAGCTTCAGCGGTGCCATTGAAGACAAACCCGGACTGTTCCAGGCGGCCCACGGCGGCACCCTGTTCCTCGACGAAGTGGCTGATCTGCCGTTGCCGATGCAGGTCAAACTGCTACGCGCGATTCAGGAGAAAGCCGTGCGCAGCGTCGGCGGGCAACAGGAAGAGATGGTCGATGTGCGCATCCTCTGCGCCACCCACAAGGATCTCTCTGCCGAAGTCGCTGCCGAACGCTTTCGGCAGGATTTGTACTATCGCTTGAATGTCATTGAACTGCGGGTTCCGCCCCTGCGCGAGCGCCGCGACGACATAGAACCACTTGCCGGCCATGTGCTCATGCGCCTGGCCGCCGACACCGGGCAACCGGCGGCAAAACTCCACCCGCAAGCCCTCGACGCGCTGAAAAGCTACCGCTTTCCAGGCAATGTGCGCGAACTTGAAAACATGCTCGAACGAGCCCACACCCTGTGCGAAAACAAACAGATCGAGGCCAGCGACCTGCGCCTGGCCGAGGGCAACTGCGCCGCTGAAGCGGGCTTGCGCGACCTGACACAGATCGACAACCTGGAAGCGTACCTGGATAACGTCGAGCGCCAGCTCATTCTCCAGGCCCTGGAAGAAACCCGCTGGAACCGCACGGCAGCAGCTCAGCGGTTGAGTTTATCGTTTCGGTCGATGCGCTACCGATTGAAGAAATTCGGCCTGGATTGAGCGGCTCTTGTACTGGCCTCAGATCCGCCCGGTCGGCGCATAGGGGGCAGGATCAATAATCGGCTCACGCCCCAGCATCACATCAGCAAACAACTGACACGACGCCGGTGCCAGTACCAGCCCGTTACGGTAGTGCCCGCAGTTGAGCCACAACCCCTCAAAACCCGGCACCCGACCAATGTAAGGAATGCCCTCCGGCGAGCCTGGGCGTAACCCGGCCCAATGCCCCACCACTTCAGCATCCGCCAACGCTGGAATCAGCTCCACCGCCGACGCCTTGAGGCTCTCGAGGGCCGATTCGGTCGGGGTCTTGTCGTAGCCTTCATGTTCCAGGGTGCTGCCAACCAGAATGTGCCCGTCGCGCCGCGGAATCGCGTAACGCCCCTTGGCCAGCACCATGCTCGGCAGAAAGTCAGCCGCGCACTTGTAGAGAATCATCTGACCCTTTACTGGCTCGACCGGCAACGCCAGTCCGAGGCCCTTGAGCAAGTCGCCGCTCCAGGCGCCCGCCGTCAGGACCACTTGATCCGCATGGACACTCCCTGTCGAGGTATGCACGCCAACGACTGTATCGCCTTCACGGATAAACCCGCTGACTTCGCATTGCTCGTGGATCGTCACGTTCGGCAGCGCCAGCAACGCCGCCCTGAGCGACTTCACCAGGCGTGGATTGCGCACGTTGGCCACATCGGCCATGTAGATCGCCCGTGAGAAACCGCCACCGAGCACTGGTACCGCATCGTGCGCCGCCGAGATATCCACAGCCCGTAACGGACGGTTCTCCCGCGCAGCCCAGGCCAGCGCCTCGGCCTCGTCATCCAGATCCAGCCAGTACAGACCGGTGATATGCACCTCGGGATCAACCCCGGTGGCAGCAAACAGGCGCTCACCCAACTGCGGATAAAAATCCTGGGACCAATGGGCCAGTGCCGTGACCGCCGGGCTATAACGCCAAGGATAAAGCGGAGAAACGATCCCGCCGCCTGCCCAGGATGATTCCTGGCCCACGTTCGAGCGATCCAGCAGCACAACGCTCTGCACTTCGGACGCGAGATTGAATGCCGTCAGCAGACCGATTACCCCGCCGCCGACAATCACCACTTGCTGTTGCCTGGTCATGTTCTGATCCAACCGATAAATAGACAGTGGACGCAAAGGGGCGTCCGAAAAGGAAACTCAGCGACCCCAGCAATCCTTGGTGGTCAGGCCGGCCGTGGCGTTGACCATGCCACGGACACCGGTATTGGTCATAGTGAAATCTCCGCACTTGTCCGCAGCCATGCTCGTACCAGGCTTGCGCACTGCCGTCAGCAGGAAAGTCTGATCAGTCAGGGTCGGGGTAATGGTGTAGTAGTCGTTGCCGGCGCTCAGACCGGTGGCATCGGTGTAGACATTCTTTTGCGAATAGAAACGCTCAAGGATTTGTGCCTGCTCGGTCAGCAGACTGGCTATTTCGGTCCGGCGGCCCTTGTTCAGGTATTCGGTGAAACTCGGGGCAGCAATGGTCATGACAATCCCGATGATCGCAATCACGATCATGATTTCGATCAGGGTAAAACCGCGGTTGGATCTGTGCATGCCTCAACTCTCACTTACTGTATTTGTCGCCACATGATGCGACGGCTGCCGCCGACGGATTTTTCCAGCCCGGGGGTGTCGTCGCCAGTGGATTCGTGCGCAGACGCGCCATTGTCATCGGCGTCCGGGGTCGAACTCTCTCCGATGAAGGTCACGCCGTTCGAAAGCCTATCGTTGCTGTCGACCACGCCATCGTCGTTGCTGTCGAGCATCTTAGCGCTGATCGCCTCAGGTAGCTTGAGGCAGACGGGTATCAGGCCATGATTGTTGCGATAGAAACCGTACCAGTTGCCATTGGCCAGACAGGTTCGCCGGTCCAGTGCCGGTGAATCCGGCAGCGTGATGGCCTGGGCCGGCACCGACAGGTTCAGCGCTACGATGACACCGCACAGCAGCGGCGAGAACCTGGCAAGTCGCTCAGTACTTGGCATAGATACTCTCCACCACACTGCGAGAATACCCCGCGATGCCTACCGCCGTTATCCGATACAAGGTTGCCTGTGTATTGATCGGCACATTCACGGCGTCGCGGGTGACGCCGATGTTTTGCACGCCATAAAAGCCCTTTCCCGACGCCACCCACATCACTCCGGAGGTGGCGTTGAAACCCGCAGAGGTAATGGTCGACGACTCGGCCGGTGGCGCGCATTGAAGGCCACCGCTGCAAACCGGCAGCGCATAACTGTCCCGCCGAACAGCACTCTCGCCCACTCGCAAGGCAGCCTCGGCGCCTTGAAACGACTGATTGCGCAAGCTCACGCTACCGGCCATTTTTTCCTGCAAGGTGGCGTTCTGCATCGAAGAGACACCTATCAGCGTCAGCAACAACAGGAATATCAGACTGACCAGCAACGCCATGCCACGCTGGCGAAAAGAAATCACGGATGAAAAAATCATCGCCCTTCCTTTCATGGCAAGCGATTGCGCAGAGCGGCAACCACGTTGAAGGTTTGATCGCTCACCCGATGGTGAGGATCGAAGAACGTCAGGCTCAGCCGCACGCTGCGAATGCGCGCCGGATCAGATGGATTGCTGCTATAGCTGGACGCGGCGATATCAGTAGCCGAGCTGGCAATGCCGAAGCTCACGTCGAAGGCTTTGACGTTATCCACCAGCGTCTGCCGGCGCTGCGCGCCACTGCCAACGGCAATCGTCAGCTGATCATTTCTCAAGCCATAGGCTATGCGCCGGATCGGAAATGCCAGTTGGCCTGGACCAGGCGAACGCGACTCGCTGTAAGCCTTCGCACTGGTCCGACAATCGGAGACCACGGTCCATGTCGGCGTTCCACCGTTACTGCCGACATCCGCCGTGACCAGCGTCAGGCTTTGGCTGGCATTGTCCCAACTGATCGGTGTTATCCGGCTGGCACTGAAATCACCCGCCGAACTGTCCGCGGTAATGGTCTCCAGACAGCCGAACATGCCGACCGTACGGATTTCCTGAATCATTTTGCTCAGCACGAAACGCGCATCTTCCTGCATGGCTGCGGCGGCGTCCTGACTGACGTAGGTGTTTTTGGCGGCGATGAACACCTGCACCACACCCAACACCACAACCAGGCTCAACGCCAGGGCGATGAGCAATTCGATCAGACCGAACCCTCGACTGGATCCCTTCATGGCGTGACCACCGGGTCGGCAGTGGCTCGGCTGCTCAGAACGAAGCTGCGACGGGAATCGGCGTTGTTGGCGGCCCGCGAGTCGTCCCAGTTAATGGTGATGGTATACACGCCCTGATTGAGGCTGATGTTGCCGGTCGCAGTGGCGCCGCCAAAACTGATGATGTTGCGGGTGAAATCGTAGAGATCCTGGTCCCGGGCGACGTTCAGATTGCCCGAGGTCGGTGGCGTAATGGTGTAGTCGGCAGCAGCGTTGGCGCGAATGCGGTCCATCATGTCGTAGGCGATAAAACTGGCCTGGCTGGTCATGCGCGCGCTGTCCGTGTACTTGAGCGCATTCAACTGCAGTGCTGCCGCCCCCAACAGACCCACACTCAGAATCAACAAGGCAACCAGGACTTCGATCAGCGTCATGCCCTCCTGTGCAGCTTTGCTCCATTGCCTCATCCGCAACTTCCACCCAATAGAATTCGTCCGTTCAAACACAGGTTCAGCGTCCTGTTTTGCCTGCCCAATACATAACTGATCACCACCGCGGTGGACGGTGATGCCAACCCTCCCAGATTGTTGAAATCGATGGCCGACACACCCGAGGTTAGCGTCAGAGTCGCGTCACTGCTCATTGCCGGCACAACCCGCAATACATTCGCCGGCGTGCCGATACCGTCATACACCGACAACTCCCCGGTCCATACGCTGCCATCCATTGTCGGGCGCACGCGAGTGGTCACGCCGCGATTGATTGCCTCCAGTCGCGCGAAGTTCAGGACTCGTCGCAGATCACCGATCTCGGTATCGGCCCTGGTGATTTGCGCCGAACGCGTAAACGCAGGTACAGCCAGGGTGATCAGGGCCAGAAAGATCGCAATCCCCACCAGCAATTCCAACAACGTGAAACCATTTGAACGATGTTCCATCGGTGCCCTCTGCTGCCATTGGCTATACCTGCAATTGCTCGCCAGAGCATGCGACCGCCAAAACCCGGTTGCACCGCCATCGCCCGCGCACGGATCGCTCGGGTGAGAAAACTTCAGGGAGGGAGATGTCATGCATCAGCGCGGTTTCAGCCTGATCGAACTGCTCATGGGACTGACAATTGTCGGGATTGTTCTGCACCTGGTCAGTCCGGCGTTTGCGGCACTGTCAGAATCGGCCTATCGCGAGGAGGCAGCGAAGTCACTTGCCAGCGGCATGCGTAGTGCAAGAGTTGCCGCGATCACACGAAACCAGTCTGTCGTCATTCACGGCATAAACGATGACTGGAGCCAGGGCTGGCGAATCGTTCTGGATGTCAGCGGCAAGGGACATGAAGACAGCAGTAATCCGCTACTGATGGAGCATCGCAGCGGAACCCGAGTGCCGGTGTTCGGCAATCAACATCTCAGGACGTCGATTCGCTTCAGCCATTTGGGCGAACCAGTGAAAAAAGGTTTGCAATCGGGGACATTACACGTCTGTGCCAGCCGCGAACCGGTGAGCCGGCACCAGGTGGTGCTGGCGTCCAGCGGCCGCGTCAGCCTGCGCAGCGAAAAAGCTGAACAGGCATTATGCGCAGGAGGGAGCGGAATCAGAGCAGGGAACGAACGCGCAACTCTTTAGGCATAGAGAACGTGATGTTCTCCTCGCGACCGGCCAGTTCATCAGCACCGGTAGCCCCCCAGGCTTGCAACTGCTGGATCACGCCACGCACCAGGACTTCCGGTGCAGAAGCACCGGCCGTGATGCCGATGCGCTCGACGCCATCAAACCAGCTTTTTTGCAGGTCTTCAGCACCGTCAATCAGGTAAGCCGGGGTCGCCATGCGTTCGGCGAGTTCACGCAGGCGATTGGAGTTGGAGCTGTTGGGACTGCCAACCACCAACACGACATCGCATTCGTCGGCCAGTTGTTTGACCGCATCCTGACGGTTTTGCGTGGCGTAGCAGATGTCGTCCTTGCGAGGACCACCGATGGCCGGGAAACGCTTGCGCAGAGCGTCGATGACACGGCTGGTATCGTCCATGGACAGGGTCGTCTGGGTGACGAATGCCAGTTTCTCGGGGTTGCGCACTTGCAGTTCGGCGACGTCCTTTTCATCTTCGACCAGATAGATCGCACCACCATTGCTGGCGTCGTATTGCCCCATGGTGCCTTCGACTTCCGGGTGGCCGGCGTGGCCGATGAGAATGCATTCGCGACCGTCGCGGCTGTAGCGCGCCACTTCGATATGCACCTTGGTCACCAGTGGGCAGGTGGCGTCGAACACTTTCAGGCCCCGGCCGGCCGCTTCAGTGCGAACGGCTTGGGAAACACCATGGGCACTGAAGATCACGATCACATCGTCCGGCACCTGATCCAGTTCCTCGACGAAAATCGCCCCGCGCGCGCGCAGGTCTTCGACGACGAACTTGTTATGGACCACTTCGTGGCGCACGTAGATCGGCGGACCGAAGACTTCCAGTGCGCGGTTAACGATTTCGATCGCGCGGTCCACACCGGCGCAGAAGCCACGGGGGTTGGCGAGTTTGATTTGCATGCTGTGCCTCGTGTCTTACGCGCGAAAATTCAGATTGTCACAACTCACTGTAGGAGCTGGCTTGCCAGCGATGAGGCCATTGGATTCACCGCGAGGCCTCAAGGCCTCTTCGCCGGCAAGCCGGCTCCTACAGAAAGGCGTTTACAGCGCTTTGACGGAAATGATTTCCACGTCAAAGGTCAGCGTCTTGCCTGCCAGCGGGTGATTGAAGTCGATGGTCACTTGCGTGTCGTCGAACTCTTTCACCACACCTGGCAATTCAGTATTGGCCGCATCGTTGAAGATCACCAGCAAGCCTGGAGACAGCTCCATGTCCTGGAACTGCGAGCGCGGAATGACCTGTACGTTTTGCGGATTGGGCTGGCCAAAGGCGTTTTCCGGCTCGATGCTCAGATTACGCTTGTCGCCTGCCTTGAAACCGAACAATGCCGCCTCGAAACCTGGCAACAGGTTGCCGTCACCGACCTTGAAGGTCGCCGGGGCCTTATCGAAGGTGCTGTCCACCGTATCGCCATTCTCCAGGCGCAATGCGAAATGCAAGGTGACTTCCGTGTTCTGGCCGATGCGTTGCTCAGCCAATACCTGTTCAGTCATGAACGGCTTCTCCGGTTTTCTTACTTTTGAACATATCCAGTGCCAGCATCACGGCACCGACGGTAATTGCACTGTCGGCAAAGTTGAACGCCGGGAAATACCAGCGGTTCTGCCAATGCACCAGGATGAAATCGATCACATGCCCCAGGGCAATGCGGTCATACAGATTGCCCAACGCACCACCGAGCACCAGCGCCAGGGCGATTGCCAGCCAGGTTTCGTTACGTCCCAGGCGTTTGAGCCAGACCACCAGCACCGCACTGACTACCACAGCGATCAATGCAAACAGCCAGCGCTGCCAACCGGAGCTGTCAGCCAGGAAGCTGAACGCCGCGCCAGTGTTGTAGGCCAAGGTCCAGCTGAAGTAATCGGGGATCACCACGATTTGCTGGTACATTGCAAGCTTGCCTTCAAAGTAGAACTTGCTGGCCTGGTCGATGACCAGGACCAGCAAACTCAACCAGAGCCAGCTCAGCCGTCCGAAACGGCCAACGGCATTAGGCATAGTGGCGAACCTCGCCAGCGCCGCTGATGTTGTCGACGCAACGACCGCAGATCTCCGAATGCTCCGGATTCACGCCGACGTCTTCACGGCAGTGCCAGCAACGGGCGCACTTGGCGAAGGCCGACTTGACGATTTTCAACTTCAAGCCGCTCACTTCGGTGACCACGGCATCGGCCGGAGCCTGCACGAATGGTGCGACGCTGGCGGTGGAGGTGATCAGCACGAAACGCAGTTCATTGCTCAATTTGGCCAGGTCAGCGCTTAGTGCGTCTTCGGCGAACAGCGTCACTTCGGCCTGCAGGTTGCCACCAACGGCTTTCGCCGCACGCTGGATTTCCATCTCTTTGTTGACCGCAACCTTCACTTCCATGATGCGATCCCAGTAGGCGCGACCGAGCTCGAAACCTTCCGGCAGTTCGCTCAGGCCTTCGTACCAGGTATTGAGCATCACCGATTCGTTACGCTCGCCCGGCAGGTATTGCCACAGTTCGTCAGCGGTGAACGCCAGGATCGGCGCGATCCAGCGCACCAGCGCTTCAGAGATGTGGAACAGCGCGGTCTGGCACGAACGACGGGCCTTGCTGTCGGCGCCTGTGGTGTACTGGCGGTCCTTGATGATGTCCAGGTAGAAACCGCCCAGCTCCTGCACGCAGAAGTTGTGGATCTTGGAGTAGACGTTCCAGAAGCGGTAT
Organism: Pseudomonas moorei; assembly: GCF_008801475.1. GTDB lineage: Bacteria > Pseudomonadota > Gammaproteobacteria > Pseudomonadales > Pseudomonadaceae > Aquipseudomonas > Aquipseudomonas moorei. The sequence continues at coordinate 64,930 of NZ_VZPP01000011.1, forward strand.
TCGCCGTAATGCTCTTGCAACTCACGCTGCAGCAGCAAGGTGCGATCCACGGCCCAACGGTCCAGTGCCAGCAGTTCTTCGGCTGGCAGCAGGTCGGTGGCCGGGTTGAAGCCGGTCAGGTTCGAGAGCAGGAAACGCGCGGTGTTACGAATACGCCGGTAGGCGTCCGCACTGCGCTGCAGGATCTGCTCGGAAACCGCCATTTCGCCCGAGTAATCGGTGGACGCGACCCACAGGCGCATGATGTCGGCACCCAAGGTGTCATTGACTTTCTGCGGTGCGATCACGTTGCCCAGGGACTTGGACATTTTGCGACCGGACTCGTCGACGGTGAAACCGTGGGTCAGCAGCTCGCGGTACGGCGCGTGGTTATCGATGGCGCAACCGGTCAGCAACGACGAGTGGAACCAGCCGCGGTGCTGGTCCGAACCTTCCAGGTAAAGGTCGGCACGTGGACCGTTTTCATGGCCCATCGGGTGCGAACCGCGCAGGACGTGCCAATGGGTGGTGCCCGAGTCGAACCAGACGTCCAGGGTGTCGCTGATCTTGTCGTACTGCGGCGCTTCGTCACCGAGCAACTCGGCGGCGTCCAGCTTGAACCAGGCCTCGATGCCTTCGACTTCGACGCGTTTGGCGACTTCTTCCATCAGTTCGACGGTACGTGGGTGCAGCTCACCGCTTTCCTTGTTCAGGAAGAACGGGATCGGCACGCCCCAGTTGCGCTGACGGGAGATACACCAGTCCGGACGGTTGGCGATCATCGAGTGCAGGCGCGCCTGACCCCAGGCCGGAACGAACTTGGTGTCTTCAATGGCTTTGAGCGAGCGCTGGCGCAGGGTATCGCCGGTGGCCGGCTGCTTGTCCATGCCGATGAACCACTGCGCGGTGGCGCGGTAGATCAGCGGAGTCTTGTGGCGCCAGCAGTGCATGTAGCTGTGTTCGATAACAGTGGTGTGCAGCAGCGCACCGACTTCGGTCAGCTTGTCGACGATGGCCGGGTTGGCCTTCCAGATGAACTGGCCGCCGAAGAACTCCAGCGAAGTCGCGTAGACGCCGTTGCTTTGTACCGGGTTGAGGATGTCGTCGTTGACCATGCCGTATTTCTTGCAGGTCACGAAGTCGTCGACGCCGTAGGCCGGTGCGGAGTGAACCACGCCGGTGCCGGCGCCCAATTCCACGTACTCGGCCAGATAAACCGGCGACAGGCGGTCGTAGAACGGGTGACGGAAGTTGATCAGCTCAAGGGCGGAACCGGTGGCGGTGGCAATCACCGAGCCTTCCAGCGAGTAGCGCGCCAGGCACGACTCGACCAGCTCTTCAGCCAGCACCAGCAGTTTGTCGCCGACGTCGACCAGGGCGTAGTTGAATTCCGGGTGAACGTTCAGCGCCTGGTTGGCCGGAATGGTCCACGGGGTGGTGGTCCAGATCACGATCGAAGCCGGTTTGGCCAGCGATGACAGACCGAACGCGGCAGCCAGCTTGGCTTCATCGGCAATCGGGAAGGCCACGTCGATGGTCGAGGACTTCTTGTTCTCGTACTCGACTTCCGCTTCGGCCAGGGCCGAGCCGCAATCGAAGCACCAGTTCACGGGCTTGAGGCCCTTGAACACGAAACCACCCTTGACGATTTCAGCCAGGGCGCGGATCTCACCGGCCTCGTTCTTGAAGTCCATGGTCTTGTACGGGTTGGCGAAATCGCCCAACACGCCCAGACGGATGAATTCGGATTTCTGGCCTTCGATCTGCTCAGTGGCGTAGGCACGGCAGAGTTCGCGGGTCTTGTCCGCGCCCAGGTTCTTGCCGTGGGTCACTTCGACTTTGTGCTCGATCGGCAGACCGTGGCAGTCCCAGCCCGGAACATAAGGCGCGTCGAAGCCCGACAGGGTCTTCGAACGGATGATCATGTCCTTGAGAATCTTGTTCAGCGCATGACCGATGTGAATCGTGCCGTTGGCGTACGGAGGACCGTCGTGCAGTACGAACTTCGGACGATCCTTGCCAATCTCGCGCAACTTTCCGTACAGGCCAATACTGTCCCAGCGCTGCAGAATCTGCGGTTCGCGCTGTGGCAGGCCGGCCTTCATTGGGAAGGCGGTGTCCGGAAGGTTTAGCGTGGCTTTATAGTCGGTCATTTAAGGCTCTTCATTAGCGATTGGCGCTAGGTGCGACAGGGCACGGGCGGCGGCGACATCCGCATTGATCGCCGTCTTAAGCGCCTCCAGAGAGGCGAAACGCTGCTCTTCACGCAGCTTTTGGTGGAAAACCACCGTCATACGCCGGTCATACAGATCGCCGGCAAAATCTAAAAGATGTACTTCGAGGTGGGCTTTGCCATCTCCCTGGACCGTAGGTCGAACGCCGATGTTGGCGACGCCGGGCCAGGTCTTGCCGTCGAGGTCGACGCTGACCAGGTAGACCCCGGTAAACGGCACGCGACGGCGCTTGAGTTGAATGTTGGCCGTTGGCGTACCCAACTGACGCGCCAGTTTCTGGCCATGCAGCACGCGACCGGCAATCCGGTACGGGCGACCGAGCAGACGTTCGGCAAGGGCAAAATCAGCAGCAGCCAGCGCATTACGCACCTGTGTGCTGCTGACGCGGATACCGTCAAGCTCGACAGTCTGCGCCGCTTCGACGGTAAAGCCCTGCGCGACGCCGGCCTGTTGCAGGAAATCGAAGTCGCCTACCCGGTCACAGCCGAAACGGAAGTCGTCGCCGACTTCAAGATGCTGCACGCCCAGGCCATCCACCAGAATGGTATCGACGAACTCGCTGGCGCTGAGCTTGCTCAGACGCTGGTTGAAGGCGAGACACAAGACCCGGTCAACGCCTTCGGCAGCGAGCAGTTGCAGTTTGTCGCGCAGACGGGCCAGACGGGCCGGCGCCGTATCCGGCGCGAAAAACTCGCGCGGCTGCGGCTCGAAAATCACCACGCAGCTGGGCACGCCCAACTCCAGCGCACGCTCACGCAGTCGCGCCAGGATAGCCTGGTGACCACGATGTACACCGTCAAAGTTGCCTATAGTGGCGACACAGCCCCGATGCTGGGGGCGCAGATTGTGGAGGCCTCGAACCAGCTGCATAACGCGCTTCTTGCTCATAAAGTGGTCGATTATAACCACACCCGGCGGCCGACGACAGGCAACACCGTATCCCAAAGTGATCAAGCCGACAAAAACGTCGGCCCGCCCATGTTTACCGAGGCCCAGGCCTCAGCTCAATGCCTTGCGATTGAAGTCGCGCAAGCGGAAACCCATCAACACTAACATGCCGAAATACGCCACCACACCAGCGACCACCAATGCCCCCAGGCGCAGAAACCGTTCGAGCATATGCCCTTGATCCCAGGCGGGCATGAAGTGCATCGCCCCCAACAGCACCCCTGACATCACCGCCACCGCGATCACCAGCTTCAGGCCGAACTTGGCCCAGCCCGGTTGTGGCTGGTACATCTGCTGCTTGCGCAGTTGATAGAACAACAGCCCGGCATTGATACAGGCACCGGCGCTGATCGCTAGCGCGAGACCAGCGTGAGCCAACGGACCGATCAGCATGAGGTTGAACAGCTGAGTGACGATCAGGGTAAAAATTGCGATCTTTACCGGCGTGCGGATGTTCTGTTGCGCATAAAAGCCCGGCGCCAGCACTTTAATCACAATAATGCCGAGCAACCCGACCGAATAGGCGATCAGCGCGCGCTGGGTCATGGCAGCATCAATCGCATTGAATTGACCGTACTGGAACAGCGAAACCGTCAATGGCTCGGCCAGAATCCCCAACGCCAGGGAGCAAGGCAGCACCAACACGAAGCACAGGCGCAGGCCCCAGTCGAGGATTCGCGAATATTCATGGCGATCCTTGTTGGCGTAGGTCTTGGCCAGGGTCGGCAGCAGAATTGTACCCAATGCAACGCCCAGCACACCGGAGGGCAACTCCATCAAACGGTCGGCGTAGTACATCCAGGACACGGAACCGGCGACCAGGAACGAAGCAAAAATGGTGTTGATGATCAGCGAGATCTGACTCACGGACACCCCGAGAATCGCCGGCAGCATCTGTTTCATGACTCGCCAGACGCCGGTATCACGCAGATTCAGGCGCGGCAGCACCAGCATTCCGATTTTTTTCAGGTGCGGCAGTTGATACAGCAACTGCGCCAGCCCCCCGGCCAGTACCGCCCAGCCGAGCGCCATCACCGGCGGATCGAAGTACGGCGTCAGGAACACCGCAAAGATGATCATGCTGACGTTCAGCAGGGTCGGTACAAAGGCCGGCACCGAAAAGCGGTTCCAGGTGTTGAGGATCGCGCCCGCCAGCGAGGACAGGGAAATCAGCAAAATATAGGGAAAGGTCACCCGCAGCAGACTGGAAGTCAGCTCGAATTTTTCTGGCGTATTGGTAAAACCCGGCGCAGTCACCCAGATGACCCACGGCGCGGCAATCATCCCCAACGCGGTCACCAGGGCCAGCACCAGCGTCAGCAGACCCGAGACGTAAGCAATGAACGTTCGCGTCGCCTCCTCGCCCTTCTGGCTTTTATATTCGGCAAGAATCGGCACAAAAGCCTGGGAGAACGCGCCCTCCGCGAAGATACGCCGCAACAGATTGGGCAATTTGAAGGCAATGAAGAAGGCGTCGGTCGCCATTCCCGCGCCAAAAATACGCGCAATGAGGGTGTCACGAACGAAGCCCAGGATCCGGGAAAGCATCGTGATAGAGCTGACGGCGGCCAACGATTTGAGCAGATTCATTGAAAGAGTTTGTGCCTGTCGATAAACAGCAGGCGAACTACGCGCCTACTTATGCGATACTCCGCGCCGCAACAGCACAGAGCCAAAGCTCGCGAGTTTACAGGTCAAGCGCCGGAAATAAATATCCCGCCACTTCATACCTACCACTTAGCGGAACGTTTCAAGCGCCCTTGACAAGACTTCTCTTCATCGGCATGATTCGCGGCCTATTTTGTTTGCTATTTCCTAAAAAGTCTTTCGAGGAGCTCGACGGTGGCCAACTCACCTTCCGCCAAAAAACGTGCAAAACAGGCTGAGAAGCGTCGCAGCCACAACGCCAGCCTGCGTTCCATGGTTCGTACCTACATCAAGAATGTAGTTAAGGCCATCGACGCAAAAGACGCTGCTAAGGCACAAGCTGCTTACGTTCTGGCTGTGCCAGTTATCGACCGCATGGCCGATAAAGGCATCATCCACAAGAACAAGGCTGCTCGTCATAAGAGCCGCCTGAATGGCCACGTCAAGGCCCTGAACGTTGCCGCTGCTGCCTAAGCGACACGCTCATTAAAAAACCGACCTCAGGGTCGGTTTTTTATTGTTTGCGATTTGATGAATTCGACGCTTTAAAAAATGCGGGAGCGGGCTTGCCCGCCCCCACAGTTTGATTTGCGTGGAATTACCGGGCGTGCGTCCAAGGAAGAATCGGAATCGCTGTGACGGCATTCTGCGGACTACCCTCGATCAAGCGGTCGCTGTACACCAGATACACCAGCGTATTGCGCTTCTTGTCGAGAAAACGCACCACCTGCATGGTCTTGAAGACCAGCGAAGTGCGCTCCTTGAAGACTTCATCGCCATCCTTCAACTCACCTTTGAAGCTGATCGGCCCGACCTGCCGACACGCAATCGAAGCCTCGGCGCGATCCTCGGCCAATCCAAGGCCGCCTTTCACACCGCCAGTCTTGGCACGGGACAAGTAGCAGGTCACACCATCGACCTTGGGATCATCAAATGCCTCGACCACAATCCGGTCATTGGGCCCTACGAACTTGAACACCGTCGACACCTGACCGATTTCCTCGGCCGAAGCCAATAACGGCATCGCCAACAACAATCCCAACAATCCTTTTGCCACGCGCATTCAGGTATTCCTTCAGACCAGAATCAGGTTATCGCGGTGAACCAGCTCCGGCTCCGCCATGTAACCCAATAGACCGACAATCGCCTCGGACGACTGACCGATGATTTTTTGTGCTTCCAGCGCACTGTAGTTGGCTAGGCCACGGGCGATTTCACGACCGTCCGGCGCCACGCACACCACCATCTCGCCGCGACGGAAGCTACCCTGAACCAGCTTGACCCCGACTGGCAGCAAGCTCTTGTTGCCCTGGGACAGAGCCGTCACCGCCCCTTCATCCAACACCAATGTGCCACGGGTCTGCAGATGCCCGGCCAGCCACTGCTTGCGCGCCGCCAGCATGCCGCGCTCAGGCGAGAGCAAGGTACCGATGCGCTCACCCGCCTTCAGGCGATCCAGCACGCGCTCAAGGCGCCCGCCAACGATGATCGTATGGGCACCGGAACGCGCCGCCAGACGCGCCGCGCGCAATTTGGTCTGCATGCCGCCGCGCCCCAGCGCACCACCGGTACCACCCGCCACTGCATCGAGCGCCGGATCATCGGCACGCGCTTCGTAAATCAACTGGGCATCGGGATTGTTGCGCGGGTCGGCGTCAAACATGCCATCGCGATCGGTCAGGATCACCAGCAGATCCGCCTCGACCAGGTTGGCCACCAGCGCCGCCAACGTATCGTTGTCACCGAAACGGATTTCGTCGGTCACCACGGTGTCGTTCTCGTTGATCACCGGAATAACCTTCAGCTCCACCAGCGCACGCAAGGTACTGCGGGCATTCAGGTAGCGCTTGCGGTCGGACAGGTCGTCGTGGGTCAGGAGAATCTGCGCAGTGTGCCGGCCATGCTCGGCGAAGCTCGATTCCCAGGCCTGCACCAGGCCCATCTGGCCGATTGCAGCGGCGGCCTGTAGCTCGTGCATTGCACTGGGTCGCGCCGTCCAGCCCAGACGGCTCATGCCGGCCGCCACGGCCCCGGAGGACACCAGCACCAGCTCGACTCCAGCCTCATGCAAGGCCACCATCTGCTCAACCCAGACACCCATTGCCGCGCGATCCAGGCCCTTGCCGTCCGCCGTCAGCAAAGCGCTGCCGATCTTCACGACCCAACGCCGCGCACCTGTCACCTTGCTCCGCATCATCTTCAACCTTAGCTTGAGGGCAGCGCGACCTGGCACTGCCCATGACGTTATTCGTGGCTATTCGCGACCCACTGATTTCCAGATACCAAAACGCCGCTCAATTGAGCGGCGCTTAAGTTTATCGCAACGGATCAGTCACGCACGTAAATGATTTCCGGACCGTCTTCGTCATCCACGTCTTCTTCGTCCCAATCATCGTCGCCGATGTCGTGGACCGACTTCACGCCGCTGCGACGCAGGGCACGCTGATCGTCCAGCGCTTGCAACTGGGCACGCGCCTCATCTTCGATGCGCTGATCGAGGTCGGCCAACTCTTCCTTGTAGGCCGGATCGTTAGCCAGACGATCAGCACGATCCTCCAGATAACGCATGATGTCGTGGCACAAGCGCTCGGTGTTTTGCTTGGCGATGGCCGAGATCACATAGACCGGACCGGCCCACTCCAGGCGATCAACGATTTCTTTGACGCGCGCATCATGCTCTTCTTCAAGAATCTGGTCGCACTTGTTCAGGATCAACCAACGATCACGCTCTGCCAGGGACGGGCTGAACTTGGTCAGCTCGTTGACGATGACTTCAGCGGCGTCTGGAGCACTGGTGTCATCCAGCGGCGCCATATCGACGAGGTGCAGCAACAAACGGGTACGCGACAAGTGCTTGAGGAAGCGAATCCCCAGACCAGCACCATCGGAAGCACCTTCGATCAGACCCGGAATGTCCGCGACCACGAAGCTCTTCCAGCGGTCAACACTGACCACACCGAGGTTTGGCACCAGCGTGGTGAACGGGTAGTCGGCAACTTTCGGCTTGGCCGCCGAGACCGAACGGATAAAGGTACTTTTGCCTGCGTTTGGCAAGCCCAGCAGCCCCACGTCCGCCAGCACTTTCATTTCCAGCTTGAGATCACGCTGCTCGCCCGGCTTGCCAGGCGTCGTCTGGCGTGGCGCACGGTTGGTACTGGACTTGAAGCGAGTGTTACCCAGACCGTGCCAGCCGCCATGGGCCACCAGCAGCTTCTGACCAGCCTTGGTCAGGTCGCCAATCACTTCCTGGGTTGCGGAATCGATCACGGTGGTGCCGACCGGTACGCGCAGAACCAGATCCTCACCCTTCTTGCCGGTGCAATCAGTGCTGCCGCCGTTGGAGCCACGCTCGGCATCGAAGTGCCGGGTATAACGGTAATCCACCAGGGTATTGAGGTTTTCGTCGGCGATCATGTAGACCGAGCCGCCATCACCACCATCACCACCGTTCGGACCACCGTTTTCGATGAATTTTTCGCGCCGGAAACTCATGCAACCGTTACCGCCGTCGCCGGCCTTTACTCGAATCGATACTTCATCAACAAACTTCATAACACAACGCCTCTCGCCATACGGACGAGCCGAAAAACACTAAGACATAAGACTCTTGCAAAAATGAGCGCAGCGACCTCAATCAACGACCGCACAAACCAGCGCCGGCAGCCCATACAAACAGTTTTGCAAGAGACTCACCCCACAAACGAAAAAGCCCCGTCGCGAGACAGGGCTTTTCCAGCGATCGCGCAATTAAGCTGCGACTACGCTCACGTAACGACGACCGAAGGCGCCTTTTACTTCGAACTTGATCACGCCTTCGACTTTAGCGAAGAGAGTGTGATCTTTACCCATGCCAACGCCGTAGCCAGCGTGGAATTGGGTGCCGCGCTGACGCACGATGATGTTGCCTGCTTTGATAGCCTGGCCGCCATACATCTTCACGCCAAGGCGTTTGGCTTCTGAGTCGCGACCGTTACGGGTACTACCACCAGCTTTTTTGTGTGCCATGAGTTCAATTCTCCTAGTGAGGAATTAGGCTGTAATTAAGCCTGAATACCGGTGATTTTGATCTCGGTGTACCACTGGCGGTGGCCCATACGCTTCATGTGGTGCTTACGGCGACGGAACTTGATGATGCGGACTTTATCGTGACGACCTTGGGAGATCACTTCAGCCACAACGGTAGCGCCAGCAACAACTGGAGCGCCGATATTCACGTCGTCACCGTTGGCAACCAACAGAACGCGATCAAAGGTAACGGATTCGCCGGTAGCGACTTCCAGTTTTTCGATCTTCAGGTATTCACCTGGGGCGACTTTGTACTGCTTGCCGCCAGTAACGATTACTGCATAAGACATGGTATTTCTCCGATAATCCTGCTCACCCAGCTCTTTATAAGAAGAGGTATTGGCTGGCATGGCTGCATAGGGCTGGAAGGCCCGATTGCAATTGCGTAAGGCAGGTGCTGCCCAGGAAGTTCAGGGTGCGCGATTGTACGCAAGGCACGAGCGCCTTGCAATAGGCCGTCCATCGCGCCTTGACACCTGCCGACGTGGGTCCTAGCATGCCGCGCAACCCTTCTGGAGCAACTGTCGCTGATGCAACCCCAAGCTTTTTACCGCGCGGTGGCGGACGATTTTAGCGCCGTCGACGGCATCATCAAGAAGCAGCTGACTTCCCGAGTGCCGCTGGTATCGAAAATCGGCGATTACATCACCTCGGCCGGCGGCAAACGCCTTCGTCCTTTATTAGTGCTGCTGTGCGGCAAGGCCCTGGGTCGCGAAGGCGATGACCTGCGCCTGCTGGCAGCCACCATCGAATTCCTGCACACCGCGACCCTGCTGCACGACGACGTGGTCGACATGTCCGGCATGCGCCGTGGCCGCTCGACCGCCAACGCCATGTGGGGCAATGCTCCCAGCGTGCTGGTGGGCGACTTCCTGTATTCGCGCTCCTTCGAAATGATGGTCGAGCTGGGCTCCATGCCAGTGATGAAGATCCTCTCGCAAGCCACCCGCATCATCGCCGAAGGCGAAGTGCTGCAGCTGTCCAAGGTCCGTGACGCCAGTACCACCGAAGAAATCTACATGGAAGTCATCCGTGGCAAGACCGCGATGCTCTTCGAGGCCTCGACCCACAGCGCCGCAGCCCTGTGCGGAGCCACGCCGGAGCAGGCCGAAGCCATGCGCACCTTCGGCGATCACCTGGGAGTAGCCTTCCAGCTGGTCGACGACCTGCTGGACTACAAGGGCGATGCAGAAGCCCTGGGCAAGAACGTCGGTGACGATCTGGCCGAAGGCAAGCCGACCCTGCCCCTGATCTACACCATGCGCGAAGGCACGCCGGAACAGGCGGCACTCGTGCGCAAGGCGATCCAGAAAGGCGGTATCGAAGACCTGGAAAGCATCCGCGAAGCGGTGGAAGCCTCGGGCTCCCTGGAATACACCGCGCAACTGGCCCGCGATTACGTGGCCCGCGCGATCAAATGCCTCGAGGCGCTGCCTGCCAGCGAGTACCGCGATGCCCTGGTCGAGCTGAGTGAGTTTGCGGTCGCCCGCACGCACTGACACCACTGCAAAACACTGTGAGCGAGCTTGCTCGCGATAGCGTCCTTTCAGACAACAACAATGTTGAATGTAAGTACCGAATCGCGAGCAAGCTCGCTCCCACAGGTTTGTTCCTCACAGGTTTTCCTGCGCTGTGCCCTCTCCCGCCTAAAACCCTATACAATGTGCGCTTTTTAGCGATCCTGAATCCAAAGGAGCCTTAGTGAGCACGTTGCCACCCTGCCCGAAATGCAATTCCGAATACACCTACGAAGACGGCGCCCAGCTGATTTGCCCCGAGTGCGCCCACGAATGGTCCGCCAGCGGTGAAGCCGAAGCCACGTCCGATGACACGGTCAAAAAGGATTCGGTCGGCAATGTCCTGCAGGACGGCGACACCATCACCGTGATCAAGGACCTCAAGGTCAAGGGCACGTCCCTGGTGGTCAAGGTCGGCACCAAGGTCAAGAACATCCGCCTGTGCGATGGCGATCACGACATCGACTGCAAGATCGACGGTATCGGCCCGATGAAACTCAAATCCGAGTTCGTCAGAAAAGTCTGATTCCGCTGTATGCCATCCCGCGCCCAGCGTGGGATGGTGCTTCGCCCTCCCTCGTCCCGCCCTCTCTGGCAATGGCCAGACGCCAGCCGTGTTGACTTGCGCACTCTTTGCCCGGGAAAAACCACAATCCGTCGATAGACGCTTGCTATTTAATTAATAAGAATTATTCTCATCAAGCCAATCAATGGAGGTGAGACATGACTTATTTAATCGATGCGTGGCTGGATCGCCCACACCCTTACCTTCGAATCCTGCATCGGGAAACCGGGGAAGTCTGTGCGGTGCTTGAAGAAGAGGCCTTGAGCGAACTGCAGGATCAGGGCGACCTGGACTTCAATGGCCTGAGTTGCAGCGAGCCGCTGGTACTGAAGGAGCTGGTGCGTAATCTGTTTCTGTTCTGCTATGCCCGAGCCTTGCGCCCGACCAGTGAACCGCACACAAAAATCGAAGTATGAAATACGTAAAACACTGTAGGAGCGAGCTCGTTCGCGATGGTTGTTCTGACAACGCGGGCATTCAGGCAGCCCGCATTATCGTTGACGTCCATCGCGAGCAGGCTCGCTCCTACAGGTAATCAGCGGGTATTACAGAACGTCGAGCAGCTCGACGTCGAACACCAGAACGCTGTGCGGCGGAATGCTGCCAACGCCTTGAGCGCCGTAAGCCAGTTCGCTTGGCACGTACAGACGCCATTTGCTGCCGGCATTCATCAGTTGCAGGGCTTCGGTCCAGCCAGCAATCACGCCGCCAACCGGGAATTCTGCAGGCTGGCCACGCTCGTAGGAGCTGTCGAACACAGTGCCGTCGATCAGGGTGCCGTGGTAGTGGGTACGCACGGTGTCTTCACGGGATGGCTTGGCGCCTTCGCCAGCAGTCAGAACTTCGAACTGCAGGCCGGAAGCCAGGGTGGTGATACCGTCACGCTTGGCGTTTTCGGCCAGGAAGGCCAGGCCTTCGCCAGCGGCCGCTTCGGCTTTGGCTGCCGCTTCGGCTTGCATGATTTCGCGGATAACCTTGAAGCTGGCGGACATCTCTTCCTGACCCACGCGGCTTGGCTTACCGGCGAATGCGTCGGTCAGACCGGCCAGGATCGCGTCCAGGCTAACGCCCGGTGGCGGGTTGTCACGCAGCTGGTCGCCCAGCTGACGGCCAATACCGTAGCTGACGCGGGTTTCGTCGGTGGACAGATTTACTTCGGACATGACACTGCTCCGCTGTGCGGACGGCCCGGAAACTTGCCGTGCGTGCACAGCGCGTCCCGGAGCGCCCGGAATCAAAAGGGCCAGCAGACTAGCACAGATGCCATGGAGTTGATGAGGGACGTCAGCCCTGCTTTATGGAACGGAAGCTGATCGGCACCTTCAGACTTTCCTCGGCGCTGGCACTGAACCCGCACATTTCATCATGAACCGAAGTGTGCACAAGGTTGAACGGCAACTCGGGAAAGGAGTGCAGCACTTCACGGGCATGCTCGACCGAACGCAGGTGAAACATCTGTCCGCGAGCATCGCTCAACGGATACGCCGCGCCATGCATGCGCGCTTCCAGCAAGTAAATTCCACCTTCCATCGAAATCAGGTTCAGCTCATCGACCTTCCCGGCGACGGCATAGGCATTCAACTCTTGCAGGTTCATGAAGCACCTCACACAGGGGCGAGCCAAGACCTCTACAGGGATATGCCTCGGCGCGTCAAAGTACAAGCCACAAACGATGCCGCCCGTCTGTTTTGGCGAAATTCGTTGCGGCTTGCCCGGTGTCAGTGCTTGGTCAGCTTGTCCAGGTAACCCATGGCAAAGGCCGACACCACAAACGTCATGTGAATGATCACGTACCACTTCAAATGCTCGGGATCGACGTTCTTGGCGTCCATGAAAATCCGCAGCAAGTGGATGGAGGAAATGGCCACGATGGAAGCGGCCACTTTCATCTTCAACGAAGACGAATCCATGGTGCCCAGCCAGTTGAGCTTTTCCTTGTGGTCGTCGATATCCAGTTGGGAAACGAAGTTCTCGTAACCGGAAATCATCACCATCACCAGCAAACCGCCCACCAGCGCCATGTCGATCAACGACAGCAGCACCAGGATCAGGTCCGACTCGGCCATCGAAAAGACGTTGGGAATGACGTGGAAGACTTCCTGGAAAAATTTCAGTGCCAGCGCCAACAGTCCCAGGGACAGACCGAAGTAGATCGGCGCCAGCAGCCAGCGGGATGCATACATTGCATTTTCGACAAAGCGTTCCATTGAATCTCACACGTGGTTTGAAAATGGCCGCGAGTATAACAGTCGCCTGTCTTTACCCAAAAGCAGCCAGAAACCGTTGGGAAATCCGCCACCTGCGCGTGTGTATCAAAGTTTTTCTGCTAGTGTCCAAACTGTTGACAGCCCCGTGATATCGGACAGGAAGAGTGGAAATGGATGTGCGACTACCTTTGACGAGTGCTGGAATTTGCCTGGCCCTGTTGCTGGGCGCCTGCTCACCCGGCGAAGAAAAGCGTCAGGTCAGTCTTGAGGAAAGGACCGCGCAGTTCGAAAAATCCCTGGACGCCATCACCGACCCGAAACTCAAGGATGCCGTGGCTGAGCTGGGCGGCTCGCTATTGCTGCTAGAGCGCGCGCAACTCAAGCTCAACCGCAAACCCGTTGAAACCGAATACGGTGAGGACGCCCTCGCCGTACTCAAGCACTACCCAACGCCCCAGGCCCTGGTCGACACCTACGTCAACGGCCTCTTTGTGCTGCGCAAAGACTCCAGTTCCGACTACCTCACCGACCTGCAACCGGTCTTTCCCTTCAACTTCAACGCTCCGGCGGCGTTTCTGTTTCCCCATGGGCTGGAATGGCAGTCGGTCACGCTGAGCAACAAACGTGTCGTAACCTTTCAGCCCGAATGGTCGGAAACCGATCCGGGCATTCAGTTGAGCCCGTCGAGCTCCAGCCTGAACAACCCCGATGACCTCACGGTCACCTACCCGTTCATCGAAGGCCTGGACATCGACCACAAGAACCAGCCGCAACCGGTAAGCCTGCAAGGCAAGCTGGAAGTCATTGCGCCGCGCCGGCTCCACAGCTTCAACCTGACGAAAAAGGACGTGGGCCAGACTCGCACCGATGACAACCTCAGCGTCACCCTGCTCAAACTGGCCCAGAACTACGCCGAAATAGAATTCAACAACAGCGCGCCGCTTGCGCCGGAAATCGGCGACACCCCGCTCAATCCTCTGATCGTCCAGGCCAGGGACACCACCGGACAGTTCCTCACGCGCTCGGGCTCGATCAACGAAACCCCCACGCAAATCGCCTTCTACCAACAACAGCTGGCAAAAATGCAGCAGCAGAAGACCTGGAGCGAAGCATTCGGTAAACAGCTCGACGAAGAACAGCGCGCCTTTGAGAAGAAGCAGACCCGTCATTACTCGAAGGTGTATTTCAATGGGCCGATCGAAACCCTCGAAGTCAGCCTGCTGGATTTTCCCGGCGCCACCGTGACTCGCAAGGATTTGAACCTGCCGGTCCGTCGCTTCGACCGCAACACCACGGAGAAAACCATCCAGCCATTGAGCCTGCCGGTGGTGGTGTATGACGACCAGGCCACGACCTGGCTCAAAGGCGCGACGCTGACCGAGGAACAGCTCAAGAAAGGTGTCAGCATCAGCCAATCGGTGGATGACCCCAGCGCTGCACGGGTCGAATTCAGTCACCTGAGAAGTTTCAACGATGAACTGCTTGGCTCGTCCTTCAATCCCGGCGACAGCCCCGTCAGTTTCTTCACCGAGGACAGTCGCGGCAAACGCGACGAGCCCATCGAACTGCCGGCCGAGGCTTACCAGGTCGATCCGCTACGCGGCACGATCACCTACGACCTGAACCTGTTTCCGGAAACCCCGGCCTATGTGGTGGGCTCCATGCCGCTGTTCCTGGCGACGGTCGAAAAAAAGACCGTCGACGCCCATCAGTTGCCCAAGGGGCTTGAGCTAAAGGGCAATGCGCTGGTGGTGGATCTGAAAGTGTTTCCCGATCAGGACTGGCGTTTTTTCGCCAAGGATGACACCGGCAACTACCTGAAGGAAATTCTGGCGGTCAATCACGATGCGAGCCCGGAAGGTCCTGGATTATTTGCCGTGCATTACTTCTACGGGCAACCCACGCAGCTGGAAACCTATCAGCGAACTGACCTCGCCACTGTGCAATATGGTTTCGAGGTCAAGCTCGACAAGGCCGACACGTCCCATCTGGTCCAATAGCGATTAGTGCTCGGGCCGGAACTCGAAGCCACCGACGCTACGGCAACGACCACCGTTGATTTCCCGCAACTGGGCTTGCAGATGCAGGCACCAGATCTGCGGGTCATCGGCCAGTTCATAGCCGTGCAGGGTCAGACTTTCAACGATGGTATCGAGTATCGACTCAGCGACAAATGGGCCATGAAACGGGCCTTGAGCCTTGATGGCTGATGGTTGCTCGCCCGCCATTCCGGCGGCGAAGAGTAAGGTCCACATGCCCGTATCGCCTGCTAACGGCTTGATGGCGCATTCGATACGGGTCACAAGACCCAGGCATTGACGGGTGAGGCAGAGGTTGCGCGACATGGCGGCGACCCTCGTTAGATCCGGTATTCAGCCCCCACGGGAAGGCTGTCTCGATCCAGTGATTACTGTCGATATCCTTGAGCAGATAATAGAAGAAAAGTCTGACTAGCACGTCAAGTGAGACCAGAAGGCGCCGAATGGTCATAGTGTGAATATTGACGCCAGAGTGATGGCACTTTGGGATACGCACAAACAAATGTGGGAACGAGCCTGCTCGCGATAACAGACTGACAGTCAACAAACATGCTGAATGTGAATCCGTCATCGCGAGCAGGCTCGCTCCCGCAGTGGACCGGTTTAATCCATGGATTGTTTTGTATCAGGCCGGTTTGGCTTCGACCAGCGCCTCCTGCGCCGCTTCTTTCTCGGCTTCCTTGAGATCATCTTCGCTGATCATTTCCGCAATGACCCGCAAGCGTTCAACCACCCGCGCGTTGACACTGCCTTCAGGGAACTCGCCGTTCTCATCCGGCTCGCCCGCCGGCTCGCCGACCAGCAGGCTCAGCGCCTCGTCCGCCTGGCGCACAGCGTAAACGTGAAACAGCCCCGCGCGCACCGCCGCCAGCACTTTCTCGTCGAGCATCAGCGTCGCGACGTTGGCATGGGGAATGATCGCGCCCTGCTCGCCAGTCAATCCGCGGGCCTCGCAGAGACGGAAGAAACCTTCGATCTTCTCGTTGACCCCGCCCACCGCCTGCACTTCACCGAACTGGTTGATGGAGCCGGTGATCGCAAAACACTGCTTGAGCGGCGTTTTCGACAGGGCCGAGATCAGCGTGCACGCCTCACCCAGCGAGGCACTGTCGCCGTCGACGTAACCGTAGGATTGTTCCAGCGCGATACTCGCGGAAATCGCCAACGGGAATTCCTGGGCGTAGCGACTACCCAGGTACCCGGTGAGGATCATCACGCCTTTGGAGTGAATCGGCTGACCGAGGTTGACCTCACGCTCGATGTCGACGATACCGCTGCCGCCCGGATACACCGTGGCGGAAATCCGTGCCGGTACACCAAAGGCGGAATCGCCGACTTCCAGCACCGTCAAGCCATTGCACTTGCCGACGGCCGCGCCGTCGGTGTCGATCAGGATGATCCCGGCCAGCATGTCGTCGAGAATCCGCGCCGACACACGCCCGGTACGGGTGGCCTTGGCCTTGAGCGCACGCTCGATATGGCCGGCATCGGTCATTTCGTCGCCCGCCAGGTGACGGATGAAATCCGCTTCGCTGACCAACTGGAACAGATCGCCGATGCGCGCCGACAAACGCCCCTGGTGCTCAGCGAGGCGCGCGCTGTAAGTCGCCAGCCGCGCCACCGCATCGGCAGTCAACGGCGCCATGCCTTCTTCCGAAGTACGGGTTTTGAGCAACTGGGCGAATTGCTCCAGGCTCTCGTCGACCATCGGGATATCTTCATCGAAATCCACCAGGACACGGAACATCTCCTGGAAGTCCGGATCGAGGTCCTGCAGCGTGTAATAGAGCTGGCGGGCACCGATGATTACGACTTTGACCTGCAACGGAATGTTTTGCGGGGTCAGGGTCACGGTGGCCAGGCGCCCCAGTTCGCCAAGCGGCGATTCCATCTTCAGCTTGCGCGATTGCAGAGCGCGCTTCAGCGCGTCCCACACAAACGGCTCGCTGAGCATTTTTTCCGCTTCAAGGATCAGGAAACCGCCGTTGGCCCGGTGCAACGCACCCGGCCGCAGCTGCCGGTAAGTCGTGTACAGCGCGCCCTGGTCAGTGCTGTATTCGATGCGACCAAACAGGTTTTCGTAAGTCGGGTGCGGTTCAAACACCACTGGCGCACCGCCGCTGGTGGCATGACCGACCACCAGGCTCGGCGCGTATTGTTCTTCCAGCAGTTTGCGGGCGACGGCATCCGTCTTGCTGTCGTCCACCAGTTGCTCGACCACGGTTTTGAGCAGGTACACCTGCATGGCTTGCAGGTAACCGCACACGGCCGCGTTCTCTGCGTATTTCTCCGACAATGGAGAGAGCAACGGCTGCAGGGCCAGGGTGATGGTTTCTTCATTGAGGTGACGCAGCTGATTGCTCGACTCGCGCTTCCATTGCGGCAGACTGGCCAGTTCCTCGTTCAAACGCTCTTCCAGCGCTGAAATATCATCGTGGAAGCGATCACGCTCGGCTTCCGGCAACTGGGCGAATTCCGCCTCGTCCAGCGCCTTGCCCTCGGCCATCGGCGTGAAGGCGATGTTGCTGCTGTCGCGATAGAGCGCGACGTCCTTCTCCAGCGCCAGGCGCTCGATGACATCCAGCGCCTTGTCGTAGCGCTGGTTGAATGCGCGGTCGATGGCGCTTTTCTTTTGTTGATAGGACGGGTGCTCGAACACCGCTGGAAAGGTCGCCAGCAGGTTGTCGATCAAACCGTTGATGTCGCCGATGAAGGCACCGGCAGTGCCCGACGGCAATTCCAGTGCACGGGGCTCGCGTGGCTCATCGAAATTATTGACATAGACCCAGTCCGCCGGGGTCTGCTGGCGTTTGGCTTCGGCCTTCAGATAGCGTTTGACGAACGAAAACCGGCCGGTGCCGGGTTCACCCATGACGAACACGTTGTAACCGGGGCGTGGCATGGCCACACCGAACTGCAAGGCTTCGACCGCACGTTCCTGGCCAAGCACACCGCGGAAGGGCTCCAGATCATTAGTGGTAGAGAAGCTGAACTGTTCAGCGGAAAACGGACGGGTCAGCGCTTCAGGCGCTAGACGCAAGCTGGCAGCAACAGGATCAGGCATCGGGCTTCCTTACATCAGGCGGGGCAGATAGCGGCATTCTGGCGCTGCCCATGCCCGACTGGCAAGGAGCGCCTCAGGCCAAAGCATAGACAAGTCGAAACCGCGACGCAGAGCCACGCGAAATCACCGAATCCGTCGATTGTTTTGCAAAAAATCACGGAACCCCGTGATCCTGCCTAAACTCCAAACTGCGCGGCTGGACTAATAACCGGCCCAACTGGCGCCGGAACGGGCCACACCCCCTTTTCCATTGGTACGCATCTAAAAGAGAACAAAGCTATGAAACGGATTCTTCTCGGTACTCTCTTCACCGTTGCATCCCTCAACGCCATGGCTCAGGCGCCAGGCGGTCCGGATTGCGGTTGGGGCAACATGCTGTTCGAAGGTCAGCGTGGCACTCCGGCTCACTTCCTGGCATCCACCACCAACGGAACCTCCGGTAACGCAACCTTCGGCATGACTTCCGGTACCAACGGTTGCGCGACCAACGCGGCGCTGACCTATGGCGGCAAATCCTGGTTTGCCATGAATGGCATGATGAACGAGCTGTCCGAAGACATGGCTAAAGGTCAGGGCGAAGCGCTGACCACATACGCTGTGGTACTGGGCGTGGCGCCGGAAGACCGTGCGCATTTCGCCGCTGTCACTCACGAGCACTTCCAGCAGATCTTCAGCAAGGCCGACGTGACCGCTGAAGATGTGCATACCAACACCCTGGCCGTTCTGAAAAACGACCCTCGTCTGGCCAAGTACGCGACTCAAGCTTAAGCTCGAAGGGACCCCGCTTCCTTAGGGAAGCGGGTTTTGTTTTTTGGACCTGCCCCTCTTGGGTCTGCCAGCTCCTACGGTCAATTGGCATCCACCACTTTGGGTCTTTGTTTTTTTTCGAATTAAGTTGCCACTTATGCTCAAACGCCTTGCCTGGCTGGCGCTCTGTGTGTGCGCCCCGCTGTCCGCCGCGCCTAATGTCGATCCACAACGTTTGCAGCAACTGGCCAACGATCCTTTCTGGATTTCCCTGGGTCATTACGAAACCGCCAAGCTCGGCGGCTGGCGCAGCTACGTCAGTGACAAAAAATTCTTCCTCGCCACCGATGGCAACGAACATCCGGATCACGAACTGGCGGCCACCGTACAAGCGCTGTATGCCCCGGCCAGTGCTGGCGAACAGCATGCCCAATGCGTTTACCCGGCCCGCACCCGCTGGCTGAAAGCACAGCTCAACCTGACGGACCTGCCGACCCTGGACTGCGCTGAATTCAAACAGTGGTTCAAGGACGTTTCGCCCCACAGCACGGTGATGATTTTTCCAGCTGCGTACCTGAACAGTCCTTCGTCGATGTTCGGCCACACCCTGCTGCGTATCGATCAGGCTGACGTTCAGACCGACAAGACTTCGCTGCTCAGCTACGCGATCAACTTCGGTGCTTACATCGAAGGCTCGGACAACAGCATCCTCTATGCGTGGAAAGGCTTGATGGGCGGGTATCCGGGCCTGTTTGCGCTGGTGCCGTACCAGGAAAAACTCTCGGAATACCGCAGCCTGGAAAACCGCGACCTGTGGGAATACCGCCTGAACCTGACCCAGGCAGAAACCGCGCGCATGGTCGAGCACGTCTGGGAACTGAAACAGATCAAGTTCGACTATTTTTTCTTCGACGAAAACTGTTCCTATCGGCTGCTGGAGCTGCTGCAAGTGGCTCGCCCGAGCCTGCGCCTGACCGAGCAATTCCCCCTGACGGCCATTCCGACCGACACCGTCAAGGCGGTGAAAGAGGCCGGGCTGGTGGAGTCCATTCAATATCGGCCATCCCGTGAACGGGAACTGCTGAGTCGCGCCGAGCCGCTGACAGCCGAAGAACAACAATGGGTGCTGAAGATCAGCGCCGACCAGGAACAGTTGCAGGATCCGGCGTTCAAGGCAAAGCCCCGCGACCGACAGGCGCTGGTCATCGATGCCGCCTACCGACTCGAGCGTTACCGGGCCAATGGCCAGGAGCGCGACCCCGTACGGGCACAGCGCAGCTTTGAGCTGCTGCGGGCGATCAACCAGAACCCGGCACCGGAACTGGACATCCCGCAACCCGGCCTGCCGGAAGACGGTCACGAATCGCGCACCTGGCAAGCCGGCCTCGGCACCCGGGGCGACAAGGCGTTTGGTGAATACGGCTTGCGCATGGCCTATCACGACCTCAACGACAACGCCGAAAGCTTCCCTCTCGGCGCGCAGATCGAAATCCTCCAGCTCAAACTGCGCCAGTACGAAGGCAATGACTGGCAGTTGCAGCAACTGGATCTGGCGACCATCCGCTCCCTGACCCCGCGCAACGAGTTGCTGCAGCCCCTGTCGTGGCAGGTCACCGGTGGACTGGAGCGGGTGCCGGGCAAACATGGCGACCAAACCCTGGTGAGCCACGTCAACGGCGGCGGCGGTGGTACCTGGCAACTGGGCGACGATACGCTGGGTTTTGCCCTGGGTACCGTGCGCCTGGAGCACAACAATGACTTCGCCGGCTTTATTGCCCCCGCAGCAGGTTTCAACACCGGCGTGCTGTGGAAAAACCCGCTGGGTAACTTCAGCCTGGAGGCCAAGGGTGATTACTTCACCAACGGCGAAGTGCGCCGTGGCCTGAGCCTGAACCAGCAATGGGAATTGTCGCGAAACCTGGGATTACGCCTGAGTGCCCAGCGCGAATTCAGCCAATTGGCCACGCCCGAGAACGAAGTGATGCTGGAGGTGAAGTGGTATCACTACTAAGTCAAACATAACGTGTCACCCTGTCGGAATGAACGTGCCGCCCGGGGATGCCATTCGCCACAGGTCGCTGACAGACATCCCTCGAAACTAAAAGCCTGCAACCATGGCCCAAATCCTATACCGGGAGAAAAACCATGAGTCGCGCCTTCGTCAATGAAGATAATGCCGCTGCACAAGCCGATCAGCCGGTCGAACGACAGGTCAGCGCGCAGCCCAACTACGTCACCCCCTCCGGCCTGACCCAGTTGCAGGAAAAAGTCGCCGAACTGCAAACCCTGCTGGGAGAGCTGAACGCCCAGGGTGACCTGGCCGACAAGCAGCGCGAAGCTGATCTTCAGCGCGACTTGAGGTATTTCAGCCAGCGCCTGCAAAGCGCTCAAGTGGTGCCTCCCGCCAGCTCAAAGAAGACAGTGCAGATCGGCAGCCGGGTGACGTTTGCGGACGAGCACAACTACGAGCAAACGGTGCAAATAGTGGGCGAGGATCAGGCCGATGCGACGGTCGGCCTGATCAACTGGGCGTCGCCGCTGGGCCGGGCGTTGCTCGGGGCGCAGCTCGGCGACGAGGTGCTGTGGCAACGCCCGGCCGGCGATCAACTGATTGAAATCATCCGCATCGAACCGGCTTAAACCACGCCTTGGGCGAGCATGGCATCGGCGACTTTGACGAAGCCGGCGATGTTCGCGCCTTTGACATAGTTGACCTGGCCGTTCTCTTCCCCGTAATGCACGCAGGCATGGTGGATCGATTGCATGATCGCGTGCAGCTTGCTGTCCACTTCACCACCGGTCCACAGCAGGCGCATGGCGTTCTGCGACATCTCCAGCCCGCTCACCGCAACACCACCGGCGTTCGACGCCTTGCCCGGCGCGAACAAAATGCCCGCTTCGATAAACAGATCCACCGCCTCCAGGGTGGTCGGCATGTTCGCCCCTTCCGCCACACAGGTGCAGCCATTGCGCAGCAGCGCACGGGCCGCCTCGGCATCCAGTTCATTTTGCGTGGCGCACGGCAAGGCGATGTCGCAACTCAGCCCCCAAGGGCGCTGGCCGGCGAGAAACTCCAGGCCAAAACGGCCGGCCAATTCGCTGATGCGCCCACGCTGGACGTTTTTCAGTTCCAGCACCGCTTGCCATTGCGCTTCGGTCAAACCGCTTTCGCAGTACAGCGTGCCTTCGGAATCGGACAGTGAAATCACCTTGCCACCCAAGTCCATGACCTTGCGCGCGGCGTACTGCGCCACGTTGCCCGACCCCGAAATCGCCACGCGCTTGCCTTCGACGGTTTCACCGCGACGCTTGAGCATTTCCTCGGCGAAGTACACACAACCGAAACCCGTGGCTTCCGGGCGAATCAGGCTGCCGCCGTAACTCGGGCCTTTGCCGGTCAGCACGCTGGTGAACTGGTTGCTCAGGCGTTTGTACTGGCCGAACAGGAAACCGATTTCTCGAGCGCCGACGCCGATGTCCCCGGCCGGCACATCGACGTCAGCACCGATGTGGCGATACAGCTCGCTCATGAAGGCCTGGCAGAAGCGCATGACCTCCGCATCGCTTTTACCTTTCGGGTCGAAGTCCGAGCCACCCTTGCCACCGCCCATGGGCAATGACGTCAGCGAGTTCTTGAAGGTCTGTTCGAAAGCCAGGAACTTCAATACCCCAAGATTCACCGACGGATGGAAACGCAGGCCGCCTTTGTACGGGCCGATGGCGCTGTTCATCTGGATACGGAAACCGCGATTGACCTGGACCTTGCCCTGATCATCGACCCAGGAAACCCGAAAGACGATCGCCCGTTCCGGTTCGCAAATCCGCTCCAGGATGCCCGAGGTCAAATAACGTGGATTGGCTTCAAGGAACGGCCACAAACTACGCAAAACCTCCTCCACGGCCTGGTGGAATTCAGGCTGATCCGGGTCGCGTTTTTTGAGGCGGGCAAGGAAGGATTCGACGGATTCGATCATGGAAAAGTCTCGGCAAATTTTTTGTCGTTGGAAGAGATCGGGCCGGACTGTAACAAACGACTTGCGCACAAGAACAGCGCATAATGTCGCATTTATGAATTTAAATGGTGCACGGATGTAATTTTTCCGTGCATCAAACCAACTTAATGCACCCAAACAGGGATCTCCAACTCCGGCGACGCACGGTTTTGGAGGCCTCGACTACTGGGCGGTGATGATTCAAGGTCCGTTACCGGAACACTCGTTCTGAGCAATGGCGAGCAACACACATACCACCAACGCCTTAGCCGCCATGGACAGCGTATCAAGGTCCAGATAGGTGGGTGCCAGCCGAATCGTGCGGTCGTGCGGATCCGTCCCGCCGGGGTGAGTCGCACCCGCTTGCGTCAGCGCGACACCTGCCTGGAGCGCGAGCCTTACGGCCAGGGAAGCGCATCCCTTGGGCAAATCGAGACTGACAAAATACCCGCCCTTTGGCGTAGTCCAGGCCACCTGCCTCACATCGGCCAAACCTTGCAACAACTCGGCCTCAAGTCGCTCGAATTTTGGTGCAAGCAACACCCGATGCTTCTTCATGTGATCAACCAGCCCCTTACTGCTCCCAAAGAACAGCAGATGACGCAACTGATTGACTTTGTCTGGGCCAATCGTCCGGCTCCTGCGATGTTTTAACCACCAGGCGAGGTTTGCCCGCGATGATCCAAAAAAAGCCAGACCGGCTCCCGGCAGCAGAATTTTCGAAGTTGATGCGAATACCAGAGGTCGATCAATATGCCCGGCCTCTTCGCATAACTTCGCCAGCGGTTGATTCGGTACTTCGTCGTCGGTCAAATGATGGACGGCGTAAGCGTTATCCCAGAGCAGCACGAAGTCGTTGGCTGCCGTGGGCATCTTCGCGAGCCTTTCCACGGTGTCATTGCAATAGATCGCACCCGAAGGGTTGCTGTATTTGGGAACGCACCACATGCCTTTGATTGCAGGGTCTGAGGCCACCAACCGCTCAACCTGATCCATGTCGGGGCCCGTCTCAAGAAGAGGAACCGGTACCATTTCCATACCGAACTCCTCGCACATCGCGAAATGCCGGTCATAACCCGGCACAGGGCAAAGAAACTTGATCGAGGGCTCCTTTATCCAAGGCCGTGGACTTGTGCTGAATCCATGACTGAACGCGTAGCCGAGCGCCTCGTGCATCAAGGCCAGACTGGAGTTTTCACCTACTGCGATCTGCTCGGCTGGTAGCCCCAGCAACACCTCGGCGACTAATTCCCGCAGTTCCGGCATACCTTGCAGGCAGCCATAATTTCGCCAGTCAATCAAACTCCTGGAAACGAAATCGGAAGTTCCGGGTAGCGAGAGGTAGGGGTTGGCCAATTGCAACTGCGCTGGCGAGGGCAATCCTCGGGTCATATTAATATCCAGCGCGGCTTCCATGACCCGCGCATAGCACACCTCTAGCTCTTGACGCGTTAGCTGGCTCGGCGGCTTGTCAAACCCTGCAAAAAAATTCATCCCTGATCACCCCAAATGGTTTCACGACCCAACCGGATCAAAGTGCATATAAAAGAACTGCATACACAACAGCACAACACAACAACGACTTGATAACACTTCGCGTATAGGCCGCAACAAAAAATGACAGACCTATTACCATCAACTTTATAAGCTGAGCCATTTCAAAATGCTTCAACCAATCTTCAAATAAAACATCACCAAATGCTATCGAGTAAATAATCCCACCAGTTACCGCGCAAGCTGCATAGTTCAAGAAAACATATACACTGCCTTCTCCACTAACTTTAAACCTTCTAAAAATCAACACCGGCAGAAAACGCAAACCATACGAAACGCTTGCCGCAATCAATATCAGACTCCAATTACTCATGACTTCTTACCACTTACCTTGTCAGCAAAAATAAACACCGCCCCCAGCAACAACGGAACAACGAAAACGTGATACATACCCAGCCAGGCACCCACCACGGGCGTAGCAGCAAATCCTATTGCGGTAGCTGCAACAGGCTTCCACTTCGGCCAGGACATCCCGACAAGCGCAGTAAAATGAATAGGCAGGATCATTGCGATCAGTGCATAGGCCATGACACCCAGATCAGCACGAATGACATAACCCAGTAGCGTGGCAAATACAGCAACTGACAAGCTGGATAGACCACACCCAAGATAGTAACGATAACTGTCATGATGGTTGTCTTTTTTCGAATTGGCTAATGTAAAGGTTGATACGGAAAGCAATTGTACCGACCATATCATTTTCGCCAGGGATACCGACTTGAATTGCTCGCACAGCACCGAAGACATAATGAGGAACCGGAAATTCACCACGAGCGTAATCATGATCAACGTCCAAACACCTATATTCCCGTCTGATTGCCCGATAAATACCTGCAAGGGAGCAGCGTGCACAGCCAATGTCATCACGATGGATTGAGTCAGGGAAAACCCGGCCGAAGCCAACAGGACCCCGATGGAAAAAAACATGAACATGAACGCTAAACAAACAGGAATCGAATCAATACAACCGTTAAAAAAAGCATCACTTTTACTACGACGAATTTTTTCTTGAAAAGCGCCCACAAGGACTCCTTGATTCGAATGGGAATCAGCACGATTTCTTGGTGATTCAGGTCGCCTGCTGCCAAACGACCCGAGGGACTACCCGTATCAATCGACTTTGCCTGCAAGGCGACTGCCAATGGCTTTCAGATGCGCAAGGCTTTCAGACAATGTACTGCCACGTGTTTCGAACCCGATCAGACCTCGCCACTCATGCTTCATTATTGCTTCGACAAGCCCGGGATAGTCCAACGACCCTCTGCCTAGCGGAAAGTGTGAATCGCGGTCCCCTTTATTATCGCTGAACGACATACCCACTACATGCTGATGTAACCGCTCGAAAACCGCTACCGGATTTCCGTCATTGACATGGGCATGTGACACATCAAAAAAAAACTTCAACCCGGGTACGTTATCCAAGACTTCAACATATTCATCTTCGGTAACACATATGTAGTAGAACGGATGAAACCTCGTATAGTTACTGAGGTTTTCCAGCCATATTTCAACATTACGCTGGCGTGCATATTCAACCAACTCACCCAGATTATCGATAAGCATGGCCAGCCCGGTGCGGCGAGCCTCAATGACCAGACGCGGCTCTACGATACCACCACCATGAACTATGACAGGTGCACCACCCAAAGATGCACTCAGGTCTACTTCGCGCTTTATATAGTCAAGGGCGGCGCCACCCAATTCAGGCACATCGCTGCCTAGAGGGGCCTTGAAGTTTCCATGATAAACAGGCTTAACGTTGAGCCTCCCCATCGTTTCCTGCAGGGCTTCTATCCGACTGGTCGTCCATTCCGCTGGTCGCTCCCCCGGCAAACTCCCATCGATATACCAGTGACTATAGCCTTGGGCGGCAGCTTCAAGAATGCCCTGTTCGGCTTTCAAGTAGTTCTGCTGAGCAACGCCATTCATATATTCAGGCCATACATTTCCATGAGCATTTGCTAGATTTTTTGTCATTTTATCCCTCTACTTCGGCAGTATCGCGCGACACGTCACAAGGCGATGTCACGCATACAAATAATCAGCCCGCCCAATAACCAGCGTTAAAATCAGAAACACTCGAATCAGCGGTCTTTTATTTATTATTTAACGTCAGGCTGTTATTTCAACCAACCAATAGAACACCGAGGCACCATAGCTGACCAGCCAATAATTGAAACCCGACAACCATTACAGAATATAAACCCCTGAAAAACCTCAGTCCTGAAATATCAAACCTGCCCCTTAACGAATGCATTGATAGCGCGACTCAACGCAAGAAAACAGCGCAATGACAGAAAACCTCGTGAGACACATCACCCTCACAACTTGTTACTGTCGAATACGAAAACTTACTCGTGCCTAGAACCTTTACTTACAAACCATCCACTTTCAGGCAGACAAAAAAAATCCGACGCCTTGGAAGACATCGGATTTTTTTCCATTAGTCGTTGTTCCGTCGCCAGGACTAGACCAACAAACTCACATCACCGACCCGAATCAGGCCAGCTTCTTGTGGCGTACCCGATGCGGCTGGGCAGCGGCTTCGCCGAGGCGCTTTTTGCGATCGGCTTCGTACTCGGTGTAGTTGCCTTCGAAGAACACTGCTTGCGAGTCGTCCTCGTACGCCAGGATGTGAGTGGCGACGCGGTCCAGGAACCACCGATCGTGAGAGATCACAATGGCAGCGCCCGGGAAGTCCAGCAGGGCTTCTTCCAGGGAACGCAGGGTTTCAACGTCGAGGTCGTTGGACGGTTCGTCGAGCAGCAGGACGTTGCCGCCCTCTTTCAGGGTCAGGGCCAGGTGCAAGCGACCGCGCTCACCACCGGACAGGTCCTTGACGAACTTCTGCTGATCGCCACCCTTGAAGTTGAAGCGACCGACGTAGGTGCGCGACGGGATCTCGTAGTTGCCGATGCGGATCTGGTCGGAACCATCGGAGATTTGCTGGAACACGGTCTTGCTGCCGTCCAGGTCTTCGCGGCTCTGATCGACGCACGCTAGCTGCACGGTTTCGCCGACTTCGATCGAACCCGAATCCGGCGTTTCCTTGCCCATCAGCATGCGGAACAGCGTCGATTTACCGGCACCGTTACCACCGATCACGCCAACGATGGCGCCTTTAGGCATGGAGAACGACAGGTTGTCGATCAACACGCGATCGCCGTAGCCCTTGGAGACGTTCTTGAACTCGATGACCTTGTCGCCCAGGCGCGGACCGGCCGGGATGTAGATCTCGTTGGTTTCGCTGCGCTTCTGGAATTCCTGCGATTGCATTTCTTCGAAGCGTTGCAGACGAGCCTTGGATTTCGACTGGCGGGCCTTGGCGCCTTTGCGCACCCATTCCAGCTCTTCCTTCATGGCCTTTTCGTGAGCCGACTGCTGCTTGGACTCCTGGGCCAGACGATCGGACTTGGCTTCCAGCCAGCCCGAATAGTTGCCCTCGTAAGGAATGCCCGCGCCGCGGTCGAGTTCGAGGATCCAGCCAGCCACGTTGTCCAGGAAGTAACGGTCGTGCGTGATCGCGACCACGGTGCCCGGGAAGTCGTGCAGGAAGTGCTCCAGCCAGGCGACGGAATCGGCGTCCAGGTGGTTGGTCGGTTCGTCGAGCAGCAGCATGTCCGGGGCGGACAGCAGCAGGCGGCACAGCGCCACACGGCGCTTTTCACCACCGGACAGGTGTTCGACCCTGGCATCCCAGGCCGGCAGACGCAGCGCATCGGCGGCGACTTCCAGTTGGCGCTCCAGGTTGTGACCGTCGCTGGCCTGCAGGATCGCTTCGAGCTTGGCCTGTTCGGCAGCCAGTTTGTCGAAGTCGGCATCCGGATCGGCGTAGGCGGCGTAGACCTCATCCAGACGCGCTTGCGCGTCCTTGATCACGCTGACGGCTTCCTCGACCACTTCGCGCACCGTCTTGGTCGGATCGAGCTGCGGTTCCTGCGGCAGGTAGCCAATGTTCAGGTCCGGCATCGGACGGGCTTCACCGTCGAACTCGGTGTCGACGCCCGCCATGATTTTCAGCAGCGTGGACTTACCCGAACCGTTGAGGCCGAGCACGCCGATCTTGGCGCCAGGAAAGAAGGACAGGGAGATGTTTTTCAGGATTTCCCGCTTCGGTGGCACAACTTTGCCCAGCCGATGCATGGTGAATACGTATTGAGCCATGGAGAACCTAGGGTCAGTGACAGATGAATGATTAAAGCGCAGACGATGCCTGGCCAGACCGTGCGCGTCGTCCGCTTAATGGAGACCAAGGCGTGCGCGCTGAAAAAAGTCTGATTTTAGGAGCTGGAACGCTCCCGCGTAACCCGCAAAGCTACCTCAATGACAGATGGCCGTCCAGCCGAGCGGGGCTGGCACTTTGCCACAACTCAAGGCATGCTAGCCGCCCTTCGGGCGTCCGGCTTATAGTGCACGTCGCGCCAGTCCAGCCAAACCGCAGGATTTAAGTTTGTCCAACGTTCCTCCGTCCCTGACCACCAGCGCACCGACAACGGCGCCCGGCGCGACCCTGCCCGGAACACTCAAAGGCGCGCTGGCGATGCTCGTGCTGTTGCTGCTCGCCTTGCTGTTCTGGCAGCTGCTGGATCAACTGCGCGAAACCCAGAAAACCCAGCGTCAATACACCATCGATTACACCGCTGACCTGGCCGCACAGGTCAGTCTGAATATGGCGCTCAACGCGCAGATCGCTCTGAATCTGCTACCGATCGTCGAACAACCGCAAAGCACCGACGAACAGCAGGAGCTGCTGCGCAAGCTGCAGAAATCCTTGCCAGACCTGATCAGCCTGACCTTGCTCAGCCCGTCCGGAACCATCCTCACTGACAGCGCACCCAATAGCGAAGACGCTGATTACCTGAGTGAACTGGTACGCCGCAGCAGTGCCCAGCCCCACTACTTCAGTAATGCCGTCGACGGCTCGGTGGTGCATCTGCTGTTGCACCAGGCCAGCGGCAGCACACGTGGCTACTGGGCCTTGCGCTTCAAACCGACGTTTTTTTCATCCCTGACCAAACTGAACGAAGCGTATGGCCGTCCGCAGTGGCTGGTGGAAAACCGCTTCAATCACCAGATCATCAGCCGCGATGAAGCGCTGCCTTTGATCAATCCGGGAATGCTGACCCAGGACGATCTGGCCAACAGCGTGCTGACCGTGCCGCTGAGCAGCAGCGACTGGCAAATGCGCGGCCTGTTCGATCGGCAGCGTGTGCTCGAAGAACTGCTGCCGGCGTTCATCGGCAAATGCCTGTTGGGCCTGGCCTTCTCCATGCTGCCTTTTATCGCCCTGCTCAACATGCGCCGTCGTCAGCGCCTGTTGCATGAAGGCCGGCGACGTTATCAGGAGATTTTCGAAGGCACCGGCGTGGCGTTGTGTGTGCTCGACATGTCCGGCCTCAAGTCCCTGCTCGACAGGGCCCAATTGCAGAGCAACGAGCAGCTGCAAGCCTGGCTGGCAGTCCCGGAGCAACGCCAGCAATTGCTGCAGGAGCTGCGCATTACCGAGGTCAACCAGGTCGCCCTGCAACTGCTCAACGTCACCACGCCCGATCAAGCCTGGAAATTGCTGGTCGACGGCAATCCGCTTGAGGGCAGTGCCATCGGCAATCAGGTGCTCCAGGCGGTCCTGAACCAGCAGAAACAGCTGGAACTGGAAATCAAACTCCAGGACGCCGGTGGTCGTGACCAGCACCTGTGGCTGGTGCTGCGCCTGCCGGAAAATCCCGAGGACTATAACGCGGTGATCCTGAGCATCACCGACATCACCAGCCGCAAGCTCGTCGAGCTGTCGCTGCTGGAGCGCGAAGGGTTCTGGTCCGACGTGGTGCGTACCGTACCCGATCACCTGTACGTGCAGGAAGTGATCAGCCAGCGGATGATCTTCAGCAACCACCACCTGGGGCAGACGCTGGGCTATAACCGCACCGAGCTGCAACAGCTGGGCGAGTACTTCTGGGAAGTCCTCCTGCACCCCGACGACGCCGACTTCTACCGCCGCTCGCGTCAGACCCAAAGGCAGGCCGGTTACCGCCAGCTGATGCAGTGTCAGTTGCGCTTCCGTCACCGCAACGGCCAATGGCGGCGCTTTGAGATACGCGAGCAGGCTCTGGCGCGGGACAAGTACGACCAGGTCACGCGGATCATCGGCGTCGCCAAGGACATCACCGACCAGCTCGAAGCCAGCGAGTCACTTCGCGACAGCGAACAGCGTTACCGGATGCTCGCCGAAAGCATCAGCGACGTGATTTTCTCCACCGACAGCCGCCTGGTACTCAACTATGTCAGCCCGTCGGTGCACGCCGTGCTGGGCTATGACGTCGAGTGGATTTTCCAGAACGGCTGGCAATCGACCATCGCCAACCCGCAGCAACTGGCCGGCATCTTCAATCTCATGGACCGGGTCAGCAAAGCACTGGATAAACCCGATCAACTGGCACTGTTGCGCAGCCAGGTACAAACCCAATTGTTCCTCTTCGACTGCCTGCGGGCCGACGGGCGCAAGATTCCCATCGAGTTGCGGCTAGTGCTGGTCTGGGACGAGCATGGTGCTTTCGAGGGTGTGCTCGGGGTGGGTCGCGACATCAGCCAGCAACGCCGCGCCGAGAAAGACCTGCGCATGGCGGCCACGGTTTTCGAACACTCGACCTCGGCGATCCTGATCACCGACCCGGCCGGCTATATCGTCCAGGCCAACGAGGCATTCAGCCGCGTCAGCGGTTATGCCGTGGAGCAAGTACTCGACCAGTTGCCCAACATGCTGACCGTCGACGAACAACAGGAAGCCCATCTGCGTTACGTCCTCAAGCAACTGAGCCAGCACAGCACCTGGGAAGGTGAAGTCTGGCTCAAGCGCCGCAATGGTGAGCACTATCCGGCCTGGGTCGGCATCACGGCGGTGCTTGATGATGAAGGCGACCTGGCCAGTTACGTATGCTTCTTCACCGACATCAGCGAGCGCAAGGCCAGCGAACAGCGGATTCACCGCCTCGCCTATTACGACGCCCTGACACACCTGCCCAACCGCACACTATTCCAGGATCGCCTGCACACCGCGTTGCAAGCGGCGGAACGGCAAAAGTCCTGGGTGGTGCTGATGTTCCTCGACCTTGACCGCTTCAAGCCGATCAATGATTCCCTGGGCCACGCCGCCGGCGATCGCATGCTCAAGGAAATGGCCACGCGCCTGCTGGGTTGCGTCGACGATGACGACACCGTGGCGCGGATGGGCGGCGACGAGTTCACCTTGCTCCTGCAACCGCGGGCCAATCGCCAGATCGCCTTGAACCGGGCGATTCATGTGGCCGAACAGATTCTCGCCAGCCTGGTGAAACCCTTCGTGCTCGAAGGTCGGGAGTTCTTCGTCACCGCCAGTATCGGCATCGCCCTCAGCCCGCAGGACGGTAATGAACTCAGCCAGTTGATGAAGAACGCCGATACCGCGATGTACCACGCCAAGGAACGTGGCAAGAACAACTTCCAGTTCTACCAGGCGGACATGAACGCCAGTGCCCTGGAGCGTCTGGAGCTGGAAAGCGATTTGCGCCACGCCCTGGAGCAGAACGAATTCGTGCTGTATTACCAGCCGCAATTCAGCGGCGACGGCAAGCGCCTGACCGGAGCCGAAGCGCTGCTGCGCTGGCGTCACCCGCGACGCGGCCTGGTACCGCCGGGGGACTTCATTCCGGTGCTCGAAAAGCTCGGCCTGGTGGTGGATGTCGGCGACTGGGTAATCAGCGAGGCTTGCCGTCAGTTGAAGAACTGGCACCTGGCCAAGGTGCGTGTGCCGAAGGTCTCGGTGAACATTTCCGCCCGGCAGTTCTCCGATGGTCAGCTCGGCACGCGGATCGCCACCATTCTCAAGGAAACCGGCCTGCCGCCGGCGTGCCTGGAGCTGGAGCTGACCGAGAGTATCCTGATGCGCGAAGTCAGCGAGGCCATGCAGATCCTCGACGGCCTGAAAAACCTCGGGCTGAGCATTGCGGTCGACGACTTCGGCACGGGTTACTCATCGCTCAACTACCTCAAGCAGTTCCCGATCGATGTGCTGAAAATCGACCGCACCTTCGTCGACGGCCTGCCGTCGGGTGAACAAGATGCACAGATCGCCCGGGCAATCATCGCCATGGCTCACAGCCTCAACCTGGCGGTGATCGCCGAAGGCGTGGAAACCCACGAGCAGCTGGATTTCCTGAGGGAGCACGGTTGCGATGAGGTCCAGGGCTACCTGTTCGGCCACCCGATGCCGGCCAACAAGTTTGAACTGCAGTTCAGCAATGATGCGCTGTACATGTTTGACTGAAGTCTTTCGGTGCTGCTGATGCCCTATCGCGAGCAGGCTCGCGAAAAGGCCGGCACATTCACCGCTGATCCCGTCATGAAGCCCACTTGTCTGCGACATGATGTCGTTTCATATGCCATCTAAAACCCGTTGGGTTAGAATGCCCCCCTTTTCCGCCCCCGATCCTTGAGGACCGCCATGTTCAGCCGTGATTTGACTATTGCCAAGTACGACGCCGATCTCTTTGCCGCCATGGAGCAAGAAGCTCAGCGCCAGGAAGAGCACATTGAGCTGATCGCTTCGGAAAACTACACCAGCCCTGCGGTGATGGAAGCTCAAGGCTCGGTACTGACCAACAAGTACGCCGAAGGCTACCCGGGCAAGCGCTACTACGGTGGTTGCGAGTACGTAGACGTGGTCGAGCAACTGGCCATCGACCGTGCAAAAGAGCTGTTCGGCGCCGATTACGCCAACGTCCAGCCACACGCTGGCTCCCAGGCCAACGCGGCTGTTTACCTGGCCCTGCTGTCGGCTGGCGACACCATCCTGGGCATGAGCCTGGCCCACGGTGGTCACCTGACCCACGGTGCCAGCGTTTCGTCCTCCGGCAAGCTGTACAACGCCATCCAGTACGGCATCGACGCCAACGGCCTGATCGACTACGACGAAGTCGAGCGCCTGGCGGTTGAGCACAAGCCGAAAATGATCGTGGCTGGTTTCTCTGCCTACTCGCAGGTTCTGGACTTCCCGCGTTTCCGTGCAATCGCCGACAAGGTGGGCGCCTACCTGTTCGTCGACATGGCCCACGTGGCCGGTCTGGTCGCCGCTGGCGTCTACCCGAACCCGGTTCCATTCGCTGACGTCGTGACCACCACCACCCACAAGACCCTGCGCGGTCCACGTGGCGGCCTGATCCTGGCTCGCGCCAACGCCGACATCGAGAAAAAGCTGAACTCCGCCGTGTTTCCTGGCGCCCAGGGTGGTCCGCTGGAGCACGTGATCGCTGCCAAGGCGATCTGCTTCAAGGAAGCGCTGCAGCCTGAGTTCAAGGCTTACCAGCAACAAGTGGTGAAAAACGCCAAGGCCATGGCCGGCGTGTTCATCGAGCGCGGTTTTGACGTCGTGTCCGGCGGCACTGAAAACCACCTGTTCCTGCTGTCGCTGATCAAGCAGGAAATCTCCGGTAAAGACGCCGACGCCGCTCTGGGCAAGGCGTTCATCACCGTGAACAAAAACTCCGTGCCGAACGACCCACGCTCCCCGTTCGTGACCTCCGGCCTGCGCTTCGGCACTCCGGCCGTGACCACTCGTGGCTTCAAGGAAGCAGAGTGCAAGGAACTGGCTGGCTGGATCTGCGACATCCTGGCTGACCTGAACAACGAAGCGGTGATCGACGCCGTTCGTGAGAAAGTCAAAGCCATCTGCAAGAAGCTGCCGGTATACGGTGCTTGATAAGCCCCGCTAGACCGCAGTAAAAGAACCGGCCAGAGATGGCCGGTTTTTTATTGCCAGAATAAATACAAGCAACACATTTAATAAAACACCCCCAAGCGACTCAGACCGCCTGTTTCAATATCCCTCCATTTAAATCCTTGCAACACACGCAATTCCAAAAACCAATAAAAACTACTTAACCTGAAACCCGCCTCATCCAACAAACTTAATGAACGGGTTACATAATGAATAGCAATACCGAAAAATCTTTCATCGCCACATTGAGAATGTTTGACCATAAAGTAAACCTACTTGAAGAACTCCATGGCAAACCGGCCATGGCCACCATTAAACACTTTAGCGGCGGCTTCTTTACCGGCAAGCCGCAGACCCAGAATCACTCCAGCCGGCTTGGCATATGCCCCAACGAGAAGATCGGTGAGGTGAAGTCATTGACGCTGCACTTCCGGCATACGGCCGATGGCTACATACTCTCAATAAAAAATACAGGCGAATATTACAATCACATCATCTGTGAAAAGTCGCTGGATACTTTTGGGGCCATTGACCCTGACACTGATGAGCCGACAGTCTTTACCCTCCTCAACCAACAAGGCGAACCTGTTACATTGGACAATCTGCGACACACTCACTCAGCCGTTTCACTCAAGATAAAAAACAAACACTACTGGGGTGGACTCAAACTAAATGGCTCGCCCTATGTTTATCTTGGCAAAACCGAAGAGCGTTCAAAGATAACTTTCATCCTGAGCATTATTCAAAGAAACGTAGCTCACACCTCGTCCTGAAACACCCTTCAGTGTTTGAAAAGAGCGCCTCTGGAGCACCATCGACTGATGGGATTCGGAGGCTGACACGCGATGCCACCTCGACCACCCCCTGAAAATCGGCAGCCATTGCCGATTTTTTCTGCCAACCGCTCAAAACCAGAGCATTGCGCCCAACTGGTAAGACCGGTAAAGCCAATTACTCAATTTTCACTTGCGATCATCCGCATTTGGTGCCTAGACTGGCCCTGCACTGGACATACCGGTAAGACCACAATAATTAAGTGCTGACGTCGATCGACTCATGCGGACGACGGCCAGGACACCGACCAGGATTCCTCCCATGCTCAGATGGTGCTCGCGTTCAATCTTCCTCCAAGTGGTTCTCGGACTGGTGCTCGGCATCGTCTGCGGGCTGGCCCTCCCTGAATACTCCGCTCAGCTCAAGCCCCTCGGTGACGGGTTTATCAAGCTGATCAAAATGCTCATCGGCCTGATCGTGTTTTGCGTGGTGGTCAGCGGCATCAGCGGTGCCGGCGACCTGAAGAAGGTCGGGCGCATCGGCCTCAAATCGGTGATCTACTTTGAAGTGCTGACCACCATCGCCCTGGTGATTGGCCTGGTGTTCGCTTTCAGCACCGGGATCGGCAGCGGTGCGAACATTCATCTGGATCAGCTTTCCGCTGCCGACATGGGTGACATCGCCCAGCGCGGCCAGCACATGCACACCACCACGCAGTTTTTGATGGACCTGATTCCGACCTCGGTGATCGGTGCCTTTGCGGACAACAACATTCTGCAAGTCCTGCTGTTTTCGGTACTGTTCGGCAGCGCGTTGAATCTGGTGGGCGAAGCGGCGTCGGGCATTTCGCGACTGATCAATGAACTCAGCCATGTGATCTTTCGCATCATGGGCATGATCGTGCGCCTGGCGCCGATTGGCGTGTTCGGCGCCATCGCCTTTACCACCAGCAAATATGGCCTCGATTCGCTGCAGCACCTGGGCAGCCTGGTCGGCTTGTTTTACCTGACCTGCACGGCCTTCGTGGCGTTGATCCTGGGTCTGGTGATGCGCTTGTCCGGCCTGAGAATGTGGCCGCTGCTCAAATATCTGCGCGAGGAACTGCTGATCGTCATGGGCACTGCTTCGTCCGACGCCGTGCTCCCGCAAATCATGCGCAAGCTTGAGCACCTGGGGATTGGCAGTTCGACGGTCGGGCTGGTGATACCTACCGGCTATTCATTCAACCTCGACGGTTTCTCGATCTACCTGACCCTGGCCATCGTGTTCATCGCCAACGCCACCGGCACACCGCTGGCCATGACCGACCTGCTGACCATTCTGCTGGTGTCGCTGATCACGTCCAAAGGCGCGCATGGCATCCCAGGTTCGGCACTGGTCATTCTGGCAGCCACCCTGACGGCAATCCCGGCCATACCGGTGGTGGGCCTGGTGCTGGTGCTGGCCGTGGACTGGTTCATGGGCATCGGCCGGGCGCTGACCAACCTGATCGGCAACTGCGTGGCAACCGTGGCCATTGCCCGCTGGGAAAAAGACATCGATGTGCAACGGGCGAACAAGGTACTTTCCGGCCAGGTGGGTTATACCTTCCAGCCGCGAAAACCGGCCGCTTCAGCGCATCAGCAGGAATTCTGAATGAACGCTGTGCCGGTCCACCGGGCCGGTAAGCCCCTACTACTTTCGATGCTCATGGAGCGAACAGTGATTACCTCGTCGACCGTTGTAAATTCAGTCGTGGAAAAACTTCGGGCCGCGCTGGCCCGCGGTCAGTGGCGTTCCGGCGAAATGCTGCCGGGACAACGTGAACTGGCCGAACAACTGGGCATCAGTCGCCCGAGCCTGCGTGAGGCGGTCATCGTCCTGGAAACCCTCGGTCTGGTGCGTTCCATGCCGGGCAAAGGCGTGGTGGTGCTGGAGGCCAATCTCAGCGACAGCCAAAGCCACGACAGCGCCGTCGCTGCGGCAAGCCTGGAAGACGTGCTGCAACTGCGCTACACCCTTGAGCCGTTCATCGTCGGCCTGGTAGCGCAATCGATCAGCAGCAAGGAAGTCGGGCAATTGCGCCTGACCCTGATGGACATGCGCGAAGCCCTGGAAGCCAACGACAGCGAGGCCGGGGTCAACGCCTACATCGCGTTCCACGAAGAGCTCTTCACGCTGACATCCAACCCGATCTTCCAGAGCGTGGTGCAGCAGACCAGCAACGCCCTCAAGCAAAGCGCCGAAGTGCTGCGCAACTCCCCGGAGCATCTGGCTGAACGCCTCGAAGAGAACGAAGCCGTGGTGCGCGCGATCCGCAGCAAGAACAGCGCCCAGGCCAGCGCCGAGATGCGTCGGCACATTATTCGTGAAGGCCAGCGGATGGGCATCGAATTGAACATCCCGGAAGACAACTTCGGCAGTTGAAACCGCTTCGAACTGGAGACAGGCCATGAACAGCTTCGCTTCACCGCAAACACTCGTCGCCCTGCCCTTCCCTGGAACAAATGTCGGGAAGCCCTCAGCACAGGATCTTTATTCACGGATCTTCGACGCCATTCTCGAACAGCGCCTCCCGCCTGGCAGTCGCTTTACCGAGGACAGCCTGGGCCAGATGTTCGACGTTCGACGCAGTGAAGTTCGCAACGTACTGACGCGGCTGTCCCATCAGCAAATCATCATCCTGCGAGCCAACCATCGCCCCCGCGTCGCCGCGCCCGATGCCGAGCAGACTCGGCAAACCCTGCACGCACGGCGCCTGACCGAGCTGACGCTGGTCAGACTGGCTTGTCAGCGACCGCTGCCAGAACAGCTGAAGCGCCTGCGTGCGCTGGTCGATAGCGAGCGCCAATGCACCGCGCGCGGCCCGGCGATTCGCTTGTCCGGGGAGTTTCATTTGCAGTTGGCTGAAATGGCGGGCAATGCGCCACTTGCGCATTTTCTCGGCAGTCTTGTGCCGCTCACTTCACTGGCGATTGCGCAGTTTGATACGCCGTTGGAGGGTTATTGCGTTTGGCAGGTCCATCAAGGGATTCTGCAAGCGGTCGAACTGGGGGACACCCGGAAAGCCGAGCTTTTGCTGAGCCAGCACCTGGATCATCTGGAGGCGGTGTTGCTCAATGCACAAACGATCTCCCGCCAGAATCGTGTTGCCGGTTAGATTCCCGTCGCGAGCACGCGCGCTCCCACATTTGATAATGGCGGGAGCGAGGCCGGCTCGCGATAGCGAAATCAGCCTCACCGAACATGGCAGCCCTTACTGCACCG
Organism: Pseudomonas moorei; assembly: GCF_008801475.1. Classification (GTDB taxonomy): domain Bacteria; phylum Pseudomonadota; class Gammaproteobacteria; order Pseudomonadales; family Pseudomonadaceae; genus Aquipseudomonas; species Aquipseudomonas moorei. The sequence continues at coordinate 103,256 of NZ_VZPP01000011.1, forward strand.
CCACCCGTGCAAACCCCTCACGGATTTTCTCTTCCGGCAAATCATCGGCAATGAATACGATCACGCTCTCGCGCAATTCGTCCTCGGCCCATTCAGTGTCCCAGTCGAAGCCGTAAAGCTTGAGCACGCCCTGAAAAACCATGCGTCGCGGTTCGCCAAGGATGTTCAACACGCCTTTGTAGCGCAGCAATTGCTTGCCGTGGTCTTCCAGCAGTTCGTTCATGAACTCGCTGAGCTTGTCGATATCCAGGGGTTTGTCGGTGCGCAGCACCAGGCTGGAAATGCGGTCGATGGACGGCGCCTTGGTCACGGGCCGCAAACTCACGCCACCCCCGAGGTCGGCATTGAGATTGAAACCGCGCACATCAAGCAACTCGGCAAGGTCGATCTTGCCGTGATCAACCACACGAATCGGAGCGCGACGATTGATCCGGGTCAGGCGCTCGCTCAACGCGGTGAAGGTCGGCTCGTCCACCAGGTCACGCTTGCTCACCAGCAGTCGATCGGCGAAACCGATCTGCGCCTGGGCAATGGTCTGAGTCAGGTGCAGCTCGGCATGCGCCGCGTCGACCAGGGTGATGATGCCGTCAAGGATGTAACGCTCGCGCAGTTCTTCGTCGATGAAGAAGGTTTGCGCCACCGGAGCCGGATCGGCCAGTCCGGTGCATTCGATCACCAGACGATCGAAAGCGATATCACCGCTGTCCAGGCGTTCAAGCAGCAGATACAACGCTTTGGTCAGGTCAGTATGGATCGTGCAGCAGACGCAGCCGTTGGACAGCGTCATGACTTGCACCGGCTCGTCGCCCAACAGTTGGGTATCGATACCGGCATCGCTGAATTCATTTTCGATCACGGCGATTTTCAGGCCGTGTTCGGCTTTGAGCAGATGGCGCAGCAATGTGGTCTTGCCGGCGCCGAGGAAGCCACTAAGGATCGTGACGGGGATGGGAGAGGACAAAATTGATCTCCTGTTTCACAAAACTGATAAACAACACAAAACAAAAGTGGGAGCGAGCTTGCTCGCGATAGCGGCTTAACATTCAACATCACTGTTGATTGACAGTCCGCCATCGCGAGCAAGCTCGCTCCCACAGGATTTGCCGTTAACCCGCCATCCGGATCAACAGCACTTCGGCCCACCCTTGCCACCGTAACGGGCTTCCTGGCGTTCGCGGAAGAACGCCTCGTAGCTCATCACCGGTTTGTCCGGGTGTTTGGTTTGCATATGCTCGACGTAGTTGTCGTAGTCGGGCATGCCGACCATCAGGCGCGCGGCCTGACCGAGGTATTTACCGAGGCGACTCAGGTCATTGAACATGCTGCAATCCTCGATCAAGCATCCGGCAGCGCCTGGAATGGCGATTCTTTATCCGTGCGTTCTTTTTTACCCCAGGCCGCGATGCCGACCTTGAGCGCGTAGAACAGGATACTGAACACCACGAACAGGAACAGCGCGGTCAGTGTGGCGTTGGTGTAGGCGTTGAAAACCACATGCTGCATCTGCGTGATGTCCTTGGCCGGGGCGAGAATCTGACCATTGGCCAGCGCATCGCTGTATTTTTTCGCCAGCGACAGGAAGCCGATCGCCGGGTTGGCGTCGAACAGCTTGATGAAACCGGCGGTGGTGGTGCAGACCAGCAGCCATGCCGCAGGCAACAAGGTCACCCAAATGTAGCGCTGGCGTTTCATCTTGATCAGCACGACGGTGCCAAGCATCAGCGCGATACCGGCCAGCATCTGGTTGGAGATGCCGAACAGCGGCCACAAGGTGTTGATACCACCCAATGGATCAATCACGCCCTGGTACAACAGCCAGCCCCACATCGCCACGCAACCGGCGGTCGCGATCAGGTTGGCGGTCCAGGATTCCGTGCGGCGCAGCGCCGGCACGAAGGAACCCAGCAGGTCCTGCAGCATGAACCGCCCGGCACGGGTGCCAGCGTCGACCGCCGTCAGGATGAACAAGGCTTCGAACAGGATCGCGAAGTGGTACCAGAACGCCATGGTGTTTTCACCCGGCAGCACGCTGTGCAGGATCTGCGCGATGCCGACCGCCAGGGTCGGCGCACCACCGGCGCGGGCCAGGATGGTGGTCTCACCGATGTCCTTGGCCACTGCTTGCAGGGCGTCCGGCGTGATGGCAAAGCCCCAACTGCTGACGGTTTGCGCAACGGCCACGACCTCACCACCGACCACGGCGGTCGGGCTGTTCATGGCGAAATACACGCCTGGCTCGATGACCGAGGCGGCGACCATGGCCATGATGGCGACGAAAGACTCCATCAGCATGCCGCCGTAACCGATGTAGCGGGCGTTGGTTTCGTTATCCAGCAGCTTCGGCGTGGTGCCCGAAGCGATCAATGCGTGGAAACCGGACACCGCGCCACAGGCGATGGTGATGAACAGGAACGGGAACAGACCGCCCTTCCAAACCGGTCCGGTACCGTCGATGAACTGGGTCACTGCCGGCATTTTCAGCTCGGGCATGGTGATCAGGATGCCGATGGCCAGGGCGACGATGGTGCCGATCTTGAGGAAGGTCGACAGGTAATCCCGTGGCGCCAGGATCAGCCACACCGGCAGCACCGCTGCGACGAAACCGTAGCCGATCAGCATCCAGGTGATCTGGATACCGGTGAAGGAAAACGCCTTGGCCCACACCGGATCGGCGGCAATCTGCCCGCCCAGCCAGATCGACCCCAACAGCAGCACCACGCCAATCACCGAGATTTCACCGATGCGGCCCGGGCGGATGTAACGCATGTAGATGCCCATGAACATCGCGATCGGGATGGTCGCCATCACCGTGAAAATACCCCATGGACTTTCGGCCAGGGCCTTGACCACGATCAGCGCCAGCACCGCGAGGATGATAATCATGATCAGGAAGCAGCCGAACAGCGCGATGGTACCGGGAATGGGGCCCATTTCTTCACGGACCATGTCACCCAGGGAACGGCCGTTGCGGCGGGTGGACATGAACAGGACCATGAAGTCCTGCACGGCGCCAGCCAGCACCACGCCGGCGATCAGCCACAGCGTGCCGGGCAGGTAGCCCATTTGCGCCGCCAGCACCGGACCGACCAGCGGACCTGCACCGGCAATGGCCGCGAAGTGGTGACCGAAAAGGATGTGTTTATTGGTGGGGACGTAATCCAGACCGTCGTTGTTGAGCACGGCGGGAGTGGCCCGTCGCGCATCGAGTTGCATGACGTTGTTAGCGATAAACAGACTGTAGTAGCGATACGCAACCAGATAAATGGCCACGGCAGCGACCACAATCCACAAGGCGTTGATCGCCTCCCCTCGGCGCAATGCCACGACACCCAGGGCGCACGCACCTATGATTGCCAGCACCAGCCAGGGTAGATGGCGTAGCGGGCTATTATTATTTTTCATTTTATTATTCCGGCCAGAGTGGACAAGAAAGACAGCCACCCCGAGTTTAGACCTCCTGACGGCAAAGGTCATACCCCGACATTGGTCTAGCCGCTCCCCTCGCTGGCAGCCTTGCGTACGGCGGGTCTATAGTCAGCGAACCTAACGAGGATTGCGCCATGAGCAACCACCCTGCCGACCGCCGCCGCTTCAAACGTATTGCGTTCGATGCCCGAACCGAGCTCCGTCAGGGTGAATGCACCTGGCCGGTAAAACTGATCGACCTGTCACTCAAGGGCTTGCTGATCGAACGGCCCACCCCGTGGCTGGGCAATCCGCAGCAGGATTTTTTCGTCGACATTCATCTGTCCGAAGACACCGACATTGCCATGGATGTCGAGTTGACCCACGAAGACAAAGGCCAGCTCGGCTTTGTCTGCCGGCATATCAGCCTGGAATCCATTGAGCGCCTGCGGCGGGTGATCGAGCTCAACCTGGCTGACGAAGCCGAACTTGAACGAGAGTTGGGTGCCCTGATCGAAATCTGACGAACCGACACCATCCCGAAGCTTGCTCCACAGGGATCAAGTCCAGCCCGGAAACTTATTCGAAGAGTGCGTCCAGTGCCTGCTCCAGTCTGGTCACCGCAATAATCTGCAGACCCGGCGGCGCCTCTTTCGGCGCGTTGCCCTTGGGCACGATGGCGCGCTTGAAGCCGTGCTTGGCGGCTTCTTTCAGACGCTCCTGGCCGCTCGGTACCGGACGCACTTCACCGGACAGCCCCACCTCACCGAATACCAGCAGATCATGAGGCAACGGCCGGTTGCGCAAGCTGGACATGACCGCGGCCATCAACGCCAGATCGGAAGCCGTTTCCAACACTTTCACACCACCGACAACGTTAAGGAATACATCCTGGTCGTGGGTGGGAATTCCGCCATGACGATGCAACACCGCCAACAACATCGCCAGACGATTCTGATCCAGTCCCAGGGTTACCCGGCGCGGGTTGGCCAGATGGCTGTCATCCACCAGCGCCTGGACTTCGACCAGCATGGGTCGGGTGCCCTCCCACGTTGCCATGACCACACTGCCCGGGACTTCTTCCTGAGCACGGGTCAGAAAAATCGCCGAAGGGTTGGAGACTTCTTTCAGGCCTTTGTCAGTCATGCCGAACACGCCCAGTTCGTTCACCGCACCGAAACGGTTTTTTACCGCCCGCAGCAGGCGCAATCGCCCATCGGATTCGCCTTCGAAATACAGCACGGTGTCGACCATGTGTTCCAAAACGCGAGGCCCCGCCAATGCACCCTCCTTGGTGACGTGGCCGACCAGGAAAATCGCCGTACCGCTCTGCTTGGCATAACGCACCAGCAACGCGGCGCTTTCGCGAACCTGGGACACGCCCCCCGGAGCCGATTGCAACTGCTCGGTGAAAATCGTCTGGATCGAGTCGATCACCATCACCTTGGGCTTTTCCTGGCGAGCCGTGGCGATAATGGTTTCGATACAGGTCTCGGTCATGACCCGTAACCGATCCTGAGGCAACCCAAGGCGTCGGGCGCGCATGGCCACTTGCTGTTGGGATTCTTCGCCGGTGACGTAAAGTGCCGGCATGCTTTTGGCGAGGTTGCACAAGGTTTGCAGCAGGATCGTCGATTTGCCGATGCCGGGATCACCGCCGATCAGCACCACCGAACCGTCCACCAGACCGCCGCCCAACACCCGATCCAGCTCACTGGACGCCGTGGAAAAACGCGGAATTTCCTCGACGCTGACTTCGGCCAGGGTCTTGATCTGTGCCTGTTGCCCCGCCCAACCGGTACGACCACTGGGCGCTGCCGCCCCGCCGCTTTCCACCATGGTTTCAGTCAGCGTGTTCCAGGCGCCGCACTCGCCACACTGGCCGGCCCACTTGGGGAACGTTGAGCCGCACTCGGTGCAGCCATACATGCGCTTGGCCTTGGCCATCGGAACCCCCGGCAAAAATCGCGATGATAACCCAGGTGACGCGCATCAGTGCGGCGCTGGCGTCCGCCGAGTCACCGTCTACAACTTTTGAGAATGGGTTGATACATGTAACGATGTAGTTAATTAAAAACCTATACAACTTTTTAAAATCAACCGCCAACTTCGTATATAAGCTTGTACACACCCATTACAACCACCAAAACAACGTACAACACACACATAAAACTCTTGCAGCACACCAAACAAAAAAATGCACCAACCATTTACTTAATCTTTGCTGCCCCCTTCAACACGCCTGCTCAAACTTCAAAACCCACCAAACCTCAAGTAAAGATTAATTCATATTTCCATGCTCAATCCCGCCGCTTCCCCCTCTCAATTTTCCACACCTGGACAATAAATCAGCGCAACAGATTGACCGCAAAAAAGCCTGGAAACCCCTTTTCGCTCTCGCTGCGATGATGGCATTTTCAAACTTTTTGGCGTCGATCCGGTCGACAGCAGGCAGCACTTGTAAGCAGGCGTTTCGAGCAAGATGCGTTTTGCTGATTTACACTGCGTTCACCAACCTCATCTGTAACAAGGAAATAACCTATGGGCGTGATAAGTGAGTTCAAGGCCTTCGCGGTCAAGGGCAATGTGGTCGACATGGCCGTTGGTATCATCATCGGAGCCGCCTTTGGCAAGATCGTCACGTCATTTGTCGGTGATGTGATCATGCCACCAATCGGGCTGTTGATCGGTGGGGTGGACTTCAGTGACCTGGCCATTACGCTCAAGGCGGCCGAGGGTAACGTCCCGGCGGTGGTATTGGCCTACGGTAAATTCATCCAGAGCCTGATCGACTTCCTCATTGTCGCTTTCGCGATCTTCATGGGTGTCAAAGCCATTAACCACTTGAAACGCGAGGAGGCGGTCGCGCCAACCGTGCCGCCGGTTCCGACCAAGGAAGAAGTGTTGCTGGGCGAGATCCGCGATCTGCTCAAGGCCCAGAACAACCGGCCTTGAATGCTTCCACTGAGTGAAATCGGCGCCCTTGAGGCGCCGTTTTTTTACCAGAAATTTTCCACTGCCACCTGGCCAGGTCGCCGGCTGAGGCTCAAGTGCATACCGCGCTGCTTGAGCAATTTGCGCGTGTCATCGATCATCTGCGGATTGCCGCAAAGCATCACCCGCGAGTGTTCGGGCGAAAGGGCCACGCCGGCCGCCCGCTCCAACTCTCCATTTTCGATCAGGGTTGTAATACGCCCGTTCAAGGCACCCGGATGCTGTTCGCGAGTCACCGTGTTAATGAGCTGCAGCTTGTGCGCGAATTCCGCCAGGTACTCGCGCTGCGCCAGCCCCGCGATAAGGTCTTGATAAGCCAGCTCCCGTGACTCACGGACGCTGTAGACCAGGATGATCCGCTCGAATTTTTCCCAGACCTCGAAGTCCTGCAGGATCGACAGAAACGGCGCCAGCCCCGTGCCTGTGGATAACAGCCACAGATCACGCCCGTCAACGAAGCGGTCGAGCGTCAGATAACCAAAAGCCGGGCGATCGACCAGCAGCGTATCGCCGACACCCAGTCGACTGAGCTCGCTGGTGAACTCCCCTCCCGGTACGACAATGGAGAAGAACTCAAGGTACTCATCAAACGGCGACGACACCATGGAATAAGCGCGCCAGACCGTGCTGCCGTCAGCCTTGGTCACGCCCAGCCGGGCAAATTGCCCCGCGCGAAAGCGAAACCCCGGATCCCGCGTAGCCCGCAGCGTGAACAGGTTCGGTGTCAACGGCTGGACGTCGAGGAGGGTCTGGCGAGTGAATTTCTCGTCACTGACGGTCATGGGGCGCTCCATTCAACAGATGGCCCAGTGTCTCGCAAATAGCACTCTACATACACCCATGTTTTGTAGTGTCTTTTTAGAGCAACTACTCTCCTCGTATAACTTACACAATTTGTTTAAATAACGCGCCATCTACAACGCCTTAAAATGACAGTGCACATATGATAAGCGAACAGTGTAATGCGCCCCTTACACCCAAATCGTTAGAACCATAATCCAAACTTTTTTTAATTAAGCAAAACAAAATATTATCAACATCATTGTAGGATTCATCCTACAATCCCAAGACTTCGACCAATTGGATCCAATCTCTACGCCATACATCAACATCGAAAACAGGAGTCTCATTATGGAGAGATGGAAGGTTTCTCAACTCACAAAACTGTCATCCACCACTGATCTTGATACGGCTTACCGGATATCACTGAGTTTCGCGAAAAATATAGGCTTCAAATTCTTCGGCTTTTCAACCAGTTACACTTCAAATACTGAGAGGCTGAGTGCTATACGGCTAAACAATTACCCATCCGACTGGAACGCCGGTTACGAGATCAGAAAACTGGCAGGCATCGATCCGGTAGTGGCGCATTGCTTTCAATCAACAATGCCCATCCTCTGGACCGAAGAGCTGTTCGACAACACGCGATGTCTCTGGAATGAGCTTGAGCAACAGGGATTGCAACACGGTTGGTCGCAAGCCATTCACGACGAAGAAAGCGATCTGTGCAGCATACTGAGTCTGGCGCGCAGCCACTGCCCGGTCAGCGCCTGGGAGCTGTACGAAAATCTGGGTTTCTCCGTGTTCATTGGGCATCACCTGCATAAGCTTGTTGCGCTGACACTGCCCAAAAGGCTCGCCACACCGCCCATCCCGGAACTGACGTTGCGGGAAATCGATGTGTTGAAGCTCGCCGCGGATGGCAAAACTGCCTACGAAAGTGCCAGGATTCTTAGTCTCAGCCCCCGAACGATCAATTTCCATGTCCAGGAGACCATTCGCAAATTTGGGGTGAGCAATAAGATTTCAGCCGTCATCGCCGCCGCCAAGGCTGGCTACCTCGACAGAGATGCGCATCGTTAACCGGAAAACCTGCGAGTAATCCACTACAAAAAAACGTACCATTTGCGGTCCTTCCTGAGTGATGACGTGTGACTTATCCACGACGCATTCCACTCGGACGGCCCCGCCGCCAAGACAGCCTGGGCTGCGGGAAACCCGTTGATTACCCAGAGCCCCGCCCCATGCCCTTGCTCGAAACACCCTTCGCCAGCCTCGACCTGATCCGCCAACCCGAACAGCAGAACGAACCGCTGCAAGCCTTTGATGCGGCAGATGAGTACCTGCTCAATCATCTGGCCGAACAGCAACCCTCGGCTGAGACGAGGGTCCTGGTGCTGAACGACAGTTTCGGTGCATTGGCAGCCAGCCTGGCAGGCAAGGTCTATGTCACCAGCAGTGGCGACTCGTTTCTGGCCTTTCTGGGCCTGGAAAAGAACCTGGCGCGCAATGGGCTGGCATTTGATGCTGTGCCCCATGTCCCCGCCAGTGAAGCGCTCAAGGGTCCCTTTGACCGGGTACTGATCCGGGTGCCAAAGACCCTGGCGCTACTGGAAGAACAACTGATCCGCCTGCAAGGCCAATTGGCTCCGGGCACCCAGGTGATAGCGGGCGCGATGATCAAACACCTGCCGCGTGCTGCGGGCGATCTGCTGGAGCGCTACATCGGCCCGGTGCAGGCGTCCCTGGCGGTGAAGAAAGCACGGCTGCTGATCGCCACGACTGAAGCAAAAGTCTCTGTGGTATCGCCCTACCCGACTCGCTATCGACTCGATGCACCGGCCATCGAACTGCTCAACCACGCCAACGTGTTCTGCCGTGAAGGCCTGGACATCGGCACGCGGGCGTTTCTGCCACACCTGCCGAAGAACCTCGGCAGCGCACGGGTCGCCGACCTCGGTTGCGGTAACGGCGTTCTGGCGATCGCCAGCGCCCTGCAAAACCCCGAGGCCCATTACACCCTGGTCGATGAGTCGTTCATGGCTGTGCAATCGGCCGCCGAAAACTGGCGCGCCGCACTGGGCGAGCGCGATGTGGTTGTACGCGCGGGCGATGGTCTGGCCGGGCAGGAACCTCAATCGCTGGACGTGGTGTTGTGCAATCCACCGTTTCACCAGCAGCAGGTGGTCGGCGATTTCCTGGCCTGGCGGATGTTCCAGCAGGCCCGGGAAGCCCTGGTGACAGGCGGTGCGTTATACATCGTCGGCAACCGTCACCTGGGGTATCACAGCAAGCTCGCGCGGTTGTTCCGCGGGGTCGAGCAAGTGGCTGCCACGCCGAAATTCGTGATTCTCAAGGCCCGCAAATAACCAGGCGCAAAAAAAACCCTCCATCGGAGGGTTGTAAATCCGCGCCTTAAGGCTGCGGGATGGGATGTCAGGTATTCAGTGTGTGGTCAGGCCGGCGGCGTTCATGAACATCCGCATCAGGCTGGCGACGATAAACAATGCGCCGACGCTTCCCGCCCAGATCAGGGCCAACCAGCCGAGCCGCTGCCACAGCGGCTTTTTTTCGGCTTGCTCGATGTCGTGCAGGGAATGTTTGTTGCTCATGGCCTAAACCTCCAATCAAGGTGGGTGGCGCCTGTCGTGGCGCCATCGCGAACAATCTCGCTCCCACAAATCCGCGCAACAAAAGCCTAGTGGTAACCATCTTCATGGGTGACCTTGCCGCGAAACACGTAATAGCTCCAGAAGGTGTACCCGAGGATGAACGGGATGATGAACAGCGTGCCCACCAGCATGAAGCCCTGGCTCTGCGGCGGTGCCGCGGCGTCCCAGATCGAGATCGACGGTGGCACGATATTCGGCCACAGGCTGATACCCAGGCCGCTGTAACCGAGGAAGATCAACACCAGCGTCAGCAGGAACGGCGTGTAGTGCGCATTACGGGCCACCGCACGGATCAGGCCGTACAAGGTCACCAATACCAGGATCGGCACCGGCAGGAACCAGAACAGGTTCGGCAACGTGAACCAGCGCGCCGCAATCTCGGCATGGGCCAGTGGCGTCCAGATGCTGACGATACCAATCACCGCCAGCAATACGAACGCCAGGGGTCGTGCCAGGTCATGCATTTGCTCCTGCAACTTGCCCTCAGTCTTCATGATCAACCACGTGCAGCCGAGCAATGCATAGGCCACTACCAGTGCAGCCCCGCAGAACAGGGTGAACGGCGTCAGCCAGTCCAGTGACCCTCCGGCGAACTGACGATTGACCACCGGCAAGCCATCGATGAACGCCCCCAGCGCCACGCCCTGGAAGAAGGTTGCCGCCACCGAACCACCGATGAACGCCTTGTCCCACAGGTGGCGCTTGTCGTCCCTGGCCTTGAAGCGGAACTCGAAGGCCACACCGCGGAAAATCAAACCGATCAGCATGAACATCAGCGGCAGGTACAACGCCGAGAGCACTACCGAGTAAGCCAGCGGGAATGCACCGAACAACGCGGCGCCCCCCAATACCAGCCAGGTTTCATTGCCGTCCCAGACCGGAGCGACGGTGTTCATCATCACGTCGCGGTCACTTTTGCCGGGGATGAACGGGAAAAGAATCCCGATCCCCAGGTCGAAGCCGTCCATGACCACGTACATCATGATGCCGAAGATGATGATCACGGCCCAGATCAGCGGAAGATCAATACCCATGATTCAAACCTCCTTGGTCGCGGTGCGGTCGGCATCGGCGTGTTCATCGTCGGCTGCGGACAGCGGACGTGCCGGTGTGCGTTTCTGGCCAGGCCCCCCTTCGTTGGTCTCCTTGCCTTCGTCGATCTTCGGCCCTTTGCGCACCAGGCGCATCATGTAGCCCAGACCGGCACCGAACAGGGCGAAATACACCACGACAAACAGGATCAGGGTGATGCTCATCTGCATGAAGCTATGGTTGGACGACGCATCCGCCGTACGCATCAGGCCGTAGACCACCCAAGGCTGACGACCGATTTCAGTGGTGAACCAGCCGGCGAGAATCGCGATCAGGCCGGACGGCCCCATCCACAACGCCAGGTACAGGAACGGCCGCGAGGTATAGAGCGTGTCGCGCTTGCGCAGCCACAGGCTCCACAACCCGGTGAAGATCATCAGGAAGCCCAGGCCAACCATGACCCGGAACGACCAGAAGACGATGGTCGAATTCGGCCGGTCTTCAGGCGGGAACTCCTTGAGCGCGGGTACCTGTTTGTCCAGGGAGTGGGTCAGGATCAAGCTGCCGAGGTAGGGAATCTCGACGGCGAATTTGGTCTTCTCTTCTTTCATGTCCGGCCAGCCGAACAGGATCAGCGGCGTTGCCTCGTTACCTTTGTTTTCCCAGTGGCCCTCGATCGCGGCGATTTTGGCCGGCTGATGCTCGAGCGTGTTGAGGCCGTGGAAGTCACCGATGACCGCCTGAATCGGCGCCACGATCAGCGCCATCCACATGGCCATCGAGAGCATGGTGCGGATCGCCGGGTTGTCTTTGCCGCGCAGCAAATGCCAGGCCGCCGAGGAACCGACGAAGAAGGCCGTTGCCACGAACGCCGCCGTGGCCATGTGCATCAGGCGATACGGGAACGACGGGTTGAAGATCACCGCCAGCCAGTCGGTCGGAATGACCTGGCCGTTGATGATTTCGAAGCCCTGCGGGGTCTGCATCCAGCTGTTGGACGCGAGAATCCAGAAGGTCGAGATCAAGGTGCCAATGGCGACCATGACCGTGGCGAAGAAGTGCAGACCGCGGCCCACCTTGTTCCAGCCAAACAGCATGACGCCGAGGAAACCGGCTTCAAGGAAGAAGGCCGTCAGCACTTCATAGGTCAGCAACGGTCCGGTCACTGACCCGGCGAAGTCCGAGAAACGGCTCCAGTTGGTGCCGAACTGATACGCCATGACCAGACCCGAAACCACGCCCATGCCGAAGTTGACCGCAAAGATCTTCGACCAGAAGTGGTAGAGGTCGCGGTAGGTGTCGTTGTGGGTTTTCAGCCACAAGCCTTCGAGTACTGCCAGGTAACTCGCCAGACCAATGGTGATGGCAGGAAACAGGATGTGGAACGAGATGGTGAACGCGAACTGAATTCGGGCGAGATCAAGAGCCTCTAAACCGAACATAAGTCTTCCTCTGTCAGGTAGTACGGCTGCCGGCGCGAAGCCTGCATCCACGGTTCCCACGGGTATGGAGTGCGGCGAATTCGAATTCGTTCTTTTTTTACCAGCATCGCAACGCAGGGAGTCTGGCGTTCTGGTCACAGGATCAATTCCTTTCGAGGGTGTTGATCTGGATCAAGCAACGTTGAAAGAGTAGTCCCATTTGCGGGGATGAACCGCGTGGTCTTTTGCCGCGTGACAAGTTGCCTCACCGGGGCGAGCCCGACGAATCGGTGTCTAGCTAACTAAATTTCCCGAGATGGCAACTTCCTGTTACAGCTTGATGATAATCTCTCCCTTTCCCACACCCAGATCTGCCTCCAGATGCCCAGCCAAGAGCCCTTGCTGTTACGTCATCACCGCCCATTCATCGCGTTCTGGCTGGCCCGGATCTTTACCGCCAGCGGCTTTCAAATGCTCACGGTGGCCATCGGCTGGAACCTGTACCAACTGACCGGCAACGTGCTTGACCTGGGTCTGGTCGGGCTGGTGGAGTTCGCGCCGCGCGTGCTGTTCATGCTGCACACCGGGCATGTGGCGGACCGCTACGACCGGCGCAAGGTCGCGGCGATCTGCCAGTCCGTGCAAGCGCTGATTGCCCTGTCGCTGGCGATCGGCAGCGCGACCGACCATGTCACCCGGGAAATGATCTTCATCCTCGCGTTCCTGCTCGGCGCCGCGCGCTCCTTCGAGATGCCGACCACCCAGGCCTTGCTGCCGAGCATCGTGCCGGGGGCCTTGTTTCCACGGGCCGTCGCCGCCGCCCAATCGGCCCAGCAGTCGGCAACCATCGTCGCCCCGGCCCTCGGTGGTTTGCTCTATGCCTTTGGCAGTGTCTGGGTCTATGGCCCGACGGTGATCCTTTACCTCATTGCCTGCTCGCTGATGCTCAACCTGCCCGCCCGTCAGACGCCGCTGAACAAGGGCAAAGCCACCCTTGATTCGTTACTGGCCGGAATTCGCTTCATTCGCAGTCGCCCGGACATTCTCGGGGCCATCTCCCTGGACCTGTTTGCCGTCCTGCTGGGTGGCGCGACGGCGTTGCTGCCGGTTTTTGCCAAGGACATTCTGCTGACCGGCCCGTGGGGCCTGGGTCTACTGCGTTCGGCGCCCGCGGTGGGTGCGCTGTTGATGTCATTGTTCCTGGCGCGATTTGCCGTGGAACGCAACGTCGGGCGAGTGATGTTCACCGCCGTGGGCGTATTCGGGGTGGCGACTATCGCCTTCGGCCTGTCGACCTCGTTCTGGTTCTCGCTGGGCGTGCTGGTGATCCTGGGCGCGGCGGACATGATCAGCATGGTGATCCGCGCCTCGTTCGTGCAACTGGAAACCCCGGACGAAATGCGCGGCCGGGTCAGCGCCGTGAACGGGTTGTTCATTGGCGCTTCGAATCAATTGGGAGAATTCGAATCCGGCCTGACCGCCCACTGGTTTGGCACGGTGCCGGCGGTGGTCATGGGCGGTATCGGCACGCTGGTGGTGACTGGTGTCTGGATCAAGCTGTTCCCGAGCCTGGCCGGCCGCGATCGCATGCATGTGCCGAAGGAAGGAGCGAAGGTCTGACGCTAAACCAGCAACTCCCCGGCCACCACCGTTCGAGTGGCCTTGCCGCAGAGTTGTTCCACCAGCGCCAGGGCGAACGGCAGCGCGGCGCCCGAACCCTGGGCTGTGATGCAGTTGCCATCGACCACCACCGGTTGATCGACGAAGGTGCAGCCTGACAGTTGATGGCTGGCCGAAGGCAGGCAGGTCATGCGCCGCTGACGCAACACGCCAAAAGTCTGCAGCGCCAGCGCGGGGGCCTCGGCAATGCCCGCGAACCAGCGACCGGCTGCGGCCTGGTCCTTGATCAACTGTTGCAAGGGTTGATGGTTCGCCAGGTGCTGCGCCCCCACCGCGCCGCCGGGCAGGGCGATCAGGTCGAATGGCTGCGCCAGCAGGTCCACCAGCATGGCATCGCAAGTCAGGCGGGTGCCGCGGGCGCAGGTGAGCATGCGTCGCCCCTCGATGCTGGCCACCACCACTTCCACTTTGGCGCGGCGCAGCACGTCGACCAGGGTCACGGCTTGCAGGTCATCGATGCCCTCGGCGAGGGTAATCAAGGCTCTAAAGGTCATAAGGGCAATCCACGGAGTGATCCTTAAAGCGTAGTCAGCTTTCCCGCCTCATGTTCGAACCCCTCTTACTTGATGTAGAGCTGCGTCGATAGGGTGTTGCCCGGGGGATTGATCGAGGTGTCGCTGAAGGTGAACGTGCCTTGCTGCTTGCCCGCCAGATCGAAGATGTATAGATAGCCAACGGTTTTCCTGCCGACGGTGCATTCCGTCAGGTTGCCGTTATCAAAAGCGCAGACCGGGGTGCGGGTACCGTTCACCTCAAAACCGTCCAGGGCGACATGCGCCTCACGCCCATAACCGACTTCCAGCACGAAAACCCGAATGTTCGGCCCTGCGTGATTGCAACGCGTCTCCACTTGCCCTTCGGCAATGCTTTCAAAACCGCAGGCCGGTGACTCGACTTTGAGCACTTTCAATTGAGTCAAGGGTGGCGCCGAGGCCGCCGAGGCCGTTTGTGCCCCCAGGGCCAGCAACATGCCAATGCCGATAAACAGACGCTTTTTCATGCAATACCCTTCCCAAAAAACAGCGCGCAGTATGGCTGACTTGGGCCAAAGGCAAAACATCGACGACGATCACCGCCATAAGCAGCCATAACCCCACGCTACTGGTATGATGCGCGGCTTTTTCCGACCCAGCGAAAATTCTCGGGCGCCTGCAACGGCCTGTGCTTTGCTGTTGAGGTCGATACATTCACGGCGCCGGGCGCGCCACGGGGAGCAGACATGCTGGAAAGGCTGTTTCAACTCAAGGCACACAACACCAACGTACGGACCGAGATACTGGCGGGCGTCACCACCTTTTTGGCCATGGCCTACATCCTGTTCGTCAACCCGAGCATCCTCGGCGAGACCGGCATGGACAAGGGTGCGGTGTTTGTCGCGACCTGTCTGGCTGCCGCCATCGGCTCCACGATAATGGGGCTGATCGCCAACTACCCGATCGCCCTCGCTCCGGGCATGGGCCTGAACGCGTTCTTCACCTACACCGTGGTCCTGCACATGGGTCACACCTGGCAAGTGGCGCTGGGCGCGGTGTTCATTTCGGCGGTGTGCTTCTTCCTGCTGTCGATCTTCCGCATCCGTGAATGGATCATCAACAGCATCCCATTGCCATTGCGCTCGGCGATTGCCGCCGGTATCGGCCTGTTCCTGGCGCTGATCGCCCTGCACAACGCCGGCATCGTGGTCAGCAACCCGGCGACCATGGTCGGCCTCGGTGACCTGAAGCAACCGGCACCGATCCTCGCCACCCTCGGCTTTGCCCTGATCGTCGCCCTCGAAGCGCTGGCTGTGCGTGGCGCCGTGCTGATCGGCATTCTGGTGGTGACCATTGTTTCGATCGCGATGGGTTTCAGCCCGTTCGGCGGCGTGATGTCGATGCCGCCTTCGCTGGCTCCGACCTTCCTGCAACTGGACATCAAGGGTGCATTGGACATCGGTCTGGTCAGCGTGATCTTCGCCTTCCTGTTCGTTGACCTGTTCGACAACTCCGGCACCCTGATCGGCGTCGCCAAGCGCGCCGGCCTGATGGGCAAGGACGGCCACATGCCGAAAATGGGCCGCGCCCTGATCGCCGACAGTACCGCCGCCATGGCCGGTTCACTGCTGGGCACCTCGACCACCACGAGCTACATCGAATCCGCCGCCGGCGTGAGTGCCGGTGGCCGCACAGGCCTGACCGCCGTCGTGGTGGCGATCCTGTTCCTGCTGGCGCTGTTCTTCTCGCCACTGGCCTCCAGCGTTCCGGCGTTCGCCACTGCCCCGGCGCTGCTGTTCGTCGCCGTACTGATGACATCCGGCCTGGCCGAAATAGACTGGGACGACATCACCGTTGCCGCACCGGTGGTGATCACCGCCCTGGCGATGCCGTTCACTTACTCCATCGCCAACGGTATCGCTTTCGGCTTCATCTCGTGGACCGCCATCAAGCTGATGTCCGGTCGTGGCCGTGAGCTGAACCCGGCGCTGGTGATTCTGTCGATTCTGTTCGTGATCAAGCTGGGTTGGTTCAACGCATGACTTTTGATTCCCAGGCCTACGCCGCTCAGCTCGAAGAAAAGGTCACGCGTCTGCGTGACCTGCTGGCGCCTTTCGATGCGCCGCAGCCGACCGTGTTCGACTCGCCGCTGCAGAACTTCCGCCTGCGCGCCGAATTCCGCCTGTGGCGCGAAGCCGGCGAGCGCCACTACGCGATGTTTTCCCAGGAAGACAAGCGCACGCCGATCCTGATCGAAGAATTCCCGATCGCCAGCCAGCGCATCAACCAGTTGATGCCGCAGCTCAAGGCCGCCTGGCAAGCCAGTTCCGCCCTGAGCCACAAGCTGTTTCAGGTGGAATTCCTGACCACCCTGGCCGGCGACGCCATGATCACCCTGTGCTACCACCGTCCGCTGGACGAACACTGGCACGCGGCGGCCTCGAAGCTGGCGGAGCAACTGAACGTCAGCGTGATTGGCCGCTCCAAGGGCAAACGCGAAGTCATCGGTCACGATTACGTGGTGGAGAAGCTGGAAGTCGGCGGCCGTACCTTCAGCTATCGCCAGCCCGAAGGCGCCTTCACGCAGCCCAACGGCACCGTGAACCAGAAGATGCTCAACTGGGCGTACGAGGCACTGGGCGATCGCCCGGACGACTTGCTGGAACTGTATTGCGGCAACGGCAACTTCACCCTGCCGCTGGCCACTCGCGTGCGTAAAGTACTGGCCACCGAAATCAGCAAGACCTCGGTCAATGCCGCGCTGAGCAACCTCAGCGAAAACGCTGTGGATAACGTCACGCTGGTGCGTCTGTCCGCCGAAGAGCTGACCGAAGCCTTGAATGAAGTGCGGCCGTTCCGTCGCCTGCACGGTATCGACCTCAAGAGCTACGAGTTCGGCAGCGTATTCGTCGACCCGCCGCGCGCCGGCATGGACCCGGACACCTGCGAACTGACCCGACGCTTCGACAACATCCTCTACATTTCCTGCAATCCGGAAACCCTGGCGGCGAACATCGCCCAACTGCACGACACCCACCGCATCACCCAATGCGCGCTGTTCGACCAGTTCCCCTGGACCCACCACATGGAATCCGGCGTGTTACTGACCCGGCGCTGAGTGCAGGTGCCAGACATGAAAAAGCCGTCTCCGCGACGGCTTTTTTTGTGCCCTCAAGGGGTGACATCAACCTTGCGCGGACGCCCTCCTTTTTTGCCATTGGAGCGTGCAGCCTCAGCCTTGGCCGAGCTGCTTTGACGGCCATTGCGTGAAGCGACTACCGAAGTCGCCATGGCCATCAAAGGCGGGCACGCCGATATCATCTCTGCTATGGATACATGCAGATCCTTACCTTCGTGGCAAAGCGCAGCACCGGCGTAACCGACCTTCAGCCGGTTGAAGTCCTCGGCCTCGAAACCGTCGAATTCCGAATAAATTTTGACCGGCAGCAACACACCACTGCCATCTTCGAAGCTGACGGCCAGACACGGGTCCAGAAAAGCTACCGCCGTGGCCTGTAAACCGCTACGACGGCGTAACTCACCTCTTTCAATGGCTTCGTCCAGGCGACTTTCGGTGACCGGTCGATCAACCAGCGTCCCGGCTTTTATGGTTTTCATAACTCGATCTCCACACCTTCTTGTGCGCCTTTGAGAAACAGCAGCGTCTTGTTCGCTTCGGGCTCATAACACGCAGAACCAATCTTGTAAGTCGCACCGGCAATCCCTTTCACCCATACGACCTCATTGATTTGCCCGTCCCACAACTGGTTGTCGAGACAGACCGTATGTATTTTTCGCCACCAAATGCCACGAGCGCGCTGCAGATGGGCAGGCTGCATGAGCGATTGACGCAATCCCTCAAGCACCGCCAATGGCGGTCGTCTCGACAGCGGAATGACATCCCAGAGTTCAACGCCGTTGTGCCAGAAGCAAAACTTGAACCTCGCACTCCACGTTCCGCCATCCACATGCGCATGCGGTGGACAGTGTTCATCGCGCAGCATGGTCACCACTGAGAGCCCTTTGTAGCTGCATACTTTCATGCTAACCCATCCGTTAGGTTAATGAGTCAGAAGACTCGACATTCCCTGGAAATCTGACAACCGGCACGACTCACAGAATCGTCAAAGCGCTTCTGAGACTAGCGTTCAGTCCCATCCGTGGCCGACCCACAGCCTTGGAAAAACGTAAACAAACCTTTCCCGACACCCACAAAAAAGCCGTCTAGACGACGGCTTTTTTCACCCGATTCACCCCGGCAAATTCTTTCGATATTCCGTGGTGGTGATGCCCTTATACCCCCAGTTATCGGTATCAATTTCCTCGATCACGATGTGCGTCAGCTCAGGCGGTTTGCCGAGGACGCGCTGCAAGGTTTCGGTGATCTCCGCGATGACCTGGGCTTTCTGCTCCCGGGTCACGCCGTCACGGGTAATACGAACGCTGACAAAAGGCATGCTGTATCTCCTGCTCGCTGATCAAGAAAGGCTCGGCACAAGGAACTCACTGTATCCGTGTGCAAGCATCTGATAAATACTGATTCACACACTTCATTTGATCCCCGGTGTAATCAATCATGCAGCGACAATTCGACGATCTTCAGCTAGGCAGTATCGAGCTGTTTTGCCTGGCCGCCGAGGCCGGCAGCTTCACATCCGCCGCACTGGTGGCGGGCGTCACCCCGGCCGCCGTGAGTCGCTCGGTGTCACGCATGGAAGAGCGCCTGGGTGTACGGCTGTTCGCCCGCACCACCCGCAGCGTCAAACTGACCGACAGTGGTCGGCGCTACTACGAGGAATGCCGCCAGGCGCTGGCCCAACTGGTTGAAGCCCAGCGCGAAGTCATGGGCCAGCAGCAAGTACCCTCCGGGACCTTGCGCATCAGTATTCCCACCACCTACGCCCACCATCGAATCCTGCCGTTGCTGCCGGCCTTTCGCGCGCGTTTCCCGGCGGTGAAGGTCGAGTCGCACATCAGCAATCGCAATATCGATTTCGTCGGCGAAGGCTATGACATGGCCATTCGTGTGCGGGCCATTCCGGATTCAGGCCTGATCGCCAGGCCGCTCGAAGACGCCGAACTGGTGATGGTTGCGAGCCCCGATTACCTCCAGCATGCCGGCACGCCGCAAACCCTCGACGACCTGCAACACCACGAATGCATCCAGTACGAACTGCCCAGCAGCGGCCGTCGTATCGCCTGGCTGTTCAACGACCACGGCGTGCAGCGGGAAATTCTGGCCGAGGGCAACTTCAGCTGTTCCGACGACGTATTGGGTGGCGTGACCCTGGCCAAACACGGTGCCGGCCTGTTTCAGACCTATCGCTTCATTGTCGAAAAGGAACTGGCCGATGGCTCGCTGCTGGAAGTGCTCAAGCCATACGGCGGGCGCTCGCGACCGTTCACCTTGCTCTATCCGCAAAGTCGCCACGTCCCCCTTAGATTGCGGGCGTTTATCGATTTTCTGCTTGAGCATCTGCCACGTTGAACACGAAACCGTCCGATCACCGCACACAAACAGTCCGGTGACTCGCTCTTCAATTGACCGAATTAACCAGTTAGTACAATTTATCTCCACAGGCTGAAACCTCGGCCAATGCCAAAAATAATAAGTGGAGAAAACTTCGATGCCCCCCATTATTCTGGTGCTCAACGGCCCGAATCTGAACCTGCTCGGCACCCGTGAACCGGAGACCTACGGCCACGAAACCCTCGCTGACATTTCCGCGTTGTGCGGTCGTACCGCCGAAGAATTCGGCCTGGCGGTGGAGTTTCGCCAGACCAACCACGAAGGCGAACTGCTCGACTGGATTCACAACGCCCGCAACCGTTGTGCCGGCATCGTGATCAACCCGGCCGCCTGGACCCACACCTCAGTGGCAATCCGCGATGCGCTGGTTGCCAGCGAATTGCCCGTGATTGAAGTGCACTTGTCCAATGTCCACGCCCGTGAGCCTTTCCGCCACCACTCCTTCGTCTCGGCCATTGCCACTGCGGTGATGGCCGGGTTCGGCAGCCACGGCTATCGCCTGGCGCTGGAGCATTTCAGCCTGCGTTTGAAGGGGTGAACATCATGAGTCAGAACCACACGGTATTGGCCGGACTGATCGGCGCCGGCATCCAGGCATCCCGCACCCCGGCACTGCACGAGCATGAAGGCGATGCCCAGGGCCTGCGTTACCTCTATCGCCTGATCGACCTCGATCAGCTGCAACTCGACAGCAATGCCCTGCCCGACCTGCTCAGTGCCGCCGAGCGCATGAACTTCACCGGGCTGAACATTACCTTCCCGTGCAAACAGGCGATCATCCCGCTGCTCGACGAATTGTCGCCGGAAGCTCGCGGCATTGGCGCGGTGAACACCGTAGTGCTCAAGGATGGCAAACGCATCGGTCACAACACCGACTGCCTGGGATTTGCCGAAGGCTTTCGCCGTGGCTTGCCGGGCGTTGCCGTTGATCACGTCGTACAAATGGGTGCCGGAGGCGCGGGTGCCGCCGTTGCCCACGCGCTGTTGAGCGAAGGCGTGCAGCAGCTGAGCATTTTCGATGTGGAAATCAGCCGCGCCCAAAGCCTGGCGGACAACCTCAATCAAACGTTCGGCAGCGGCCGCGCCGTGGCGGGTCTCGATCTGGCGCGGAGCCTGGCCGAGGCCGACGGCCTGGTGAACACCACGCCCATGGGCATGAAAAAACTGCCGGGCATGCCCGTGCCGGTCGAATTGCTGCGCGCGCAACTGTGGGTCGCGGAGATTGTTTACTTCCCGCTGGAAACCGAACTGCTGCGCAACGCCCGCGCCCTGGGCTGCCGGACCCTGGATGGCGGCAACATGGCAGTGTTTCAGGCGGTGAAGGCGTTCGAATTGTTCAGCGGCGTGGTGCCCGATGCCCAGCGAATGCTGGCGCACTTTCAAAGCATGAATGGCTGAAGGTCTTTTGTGGCGAGCGAGCTCGCTCGCCACGATTCAGGCCTGCAAATAGCGCAGAACCGACTCGCAAATCATCTCCCGATGACGCTGCTTGATGCGTTCATCCGGCAAATCAATCTGGAAAATCTCACCAAAGGTGTGACGGTTCGACACGCGATAGAAGCAGAACGAGCTGATCAGCAAATGCACATCCAGCGGATCCAGCCCCTTGCGAAACAGCCCTTCCTCGGCACCGCGACGCAAAATCTCGCCCAATGAGTCGAGGATGGTGTTGTTCATCGCCTTGATCGCATCGGAACGCTTCACGTATTCGGCGTTGTGAATGTTTTCAATGCTGACGATGCGCACGAAGTCGACGTTGCGGTCATGGTGATCGAAGGTGAATTCCACCAGCCGCCGAATCGCCTCCACCGGGGCCAGTTCGGTCAGGTGCAGTCGGTTTTCGGTACTGCGAATATCGCCGTAAAGCTTTTCCAGAACCTCGACGTAGAGCTGCTCCTTACTACCGAAGTAGTAATAGATCATGCGCTTTGAAGTGTGGATGCGCTCGGCGATCGCATCGACGCGAGCCCCGGAAAGCCCCTGCTGAACGAACTCGACAATGGCTTCTTGAAGAATGTTCTCGCGGGTTTTTTCCGGATTGTTTTTGCGACTCTTGCGCGGCTCGACAACCGGTTCGTCGGACGCTAAGGAGAGTTCTGAAGTCATTGTCATTGCGGGCTCACGGCCATCACTGCACAGGCGGGCGATTATGGGCTGAGCCGCACACTGAAGGAAGCCGTGCGGCAACGGATTACTCCCGCGGTTACGAATTTCCTACAACTTCGCCTGACGGACGGCACCACTGCGAGACTTGGCCATGGCCGCCAGTCGCACCGCCACGTTGGCCGCGCCATAACCGGCATAGCCGTTCTTGCGCTGGATGATTTCGAAGAAAAACCGCCCTTCGAACGGCTCGGTGTACACATGGAACAGCTCGCCGCCCTGGGCATCGCGGTCGTACAACACATTGTAGTAGGCCAGTTCGCTGAGGAACTCGTCATCAAAGTCGAAACGCGCGGCCAGGTCATCGTAGTAGTTGAGCGGGATATCCAGCAGCGGAACGCCCGCCGCTTTCGCCCGACTGACTTCGGCAAAGATATCGTCGCAATCGAACGCGATGTGATGCACGCCAGAGCCGCGATAACTCGACAGCGCGTGTGAGATCGCGGTGTTGCGGTTCTCGGAAATGTTCAGCGGCAGACGAATCGAGCTGTCCCGACTGCGCAGCGCGCGGCTCTTCACCAGGCCGTAAGGGTCAGGCAACACCACTTCGTCGTCGGCCTCGAAATCGAGCAGGCTCTTGTAGAACAGCACCCAACTGTCGAGGCTGTCGGCCGGCAGGGCCATCGCCATGTGATCAATACGCTTGAGGCCACCACTGGCCACTACGTTCGGCTGCAAGTTGAAGTCGGTGCCGTAGACGTCGGCGTCCTGATCCACCAGATAAATCAGGCTGCCGTCCGGCGCTCGCACCGCAGCCAGTTCCAGTTCATTGGGGCCGACCAGCCCGCGATAAGGCTGGCCCTTGTAAGCCACGGCGCGGGCCAGTGCACTGGCACTGTCCTTGACCCGTACGGCGGTGGCACACAGCGATGGACCGTGCACCTCGAAAAAACTATGGCCGAACGAGTACGGCTCGGAGTTGAGGATCAGGTTGATATCGCCCTGGCGCAACAGGCTGACACTCTTGGAACGATGCTGGCCGGCCTTGACGAAGCCAAGCCGCTCCAGCCAATTCGAGAGCTTGGCACCGAGGCTTTCATCCACGGCGAACTCAAGAAACTCGATGCCGTTGTATTCGCTGGCCTTGGGCGTCTCGAACAGAATGTCGAGGTTGGCCGCAGGTCGGGATTCCTGCTCCAGGCGCTGACGGGTTTTCTCTTCAAGGTACAGCAACGAGCGTAAACCGTCGGCGGCATTGGCCCGTGGCGGCGCGGCGCGAAAGCCGTCGTTGAAGATCTCCAGCGACAGCGGCCCGGTGTAACCGCTCTTGATGATCGGTGCGAGAAAGCCCGGCAAGTCAAATTCGCCCTGGCCCGGGAAGCAGCGGAAATGCCGGCTCCACTCCAACACATCCATGGCCAGGATGGGCGCGTCGGCCATTTGCACGAAGAAGATCTTGTCGCCCGGGATGTCGGCGATAGCGCTGGGGTCGCCCTTGAGCGACAGCGTATGAAAGCTGTCGAGCAACACGCCGAGGCTTGGATGATCGGCCTGACGCACGATGTTCCATACCTGTTGATACGTGTTCACATGCCGGCCCCAGGCCAGGGCTTCATAACCGATACGCAAGCCCCGCGCGCCAGCGCGTTCGGCCAGCAGACGCAAGTCGTCGACCAGAATCTGTTCATCACCGACGGAATCGGCCGAGGCGTTGCTGCACACCAGCACCAGGTCGGTGCCCAGTTCCTGCATCAGATCGAACTTGCGCTCGGCGCGCTCCAGATTGCGCGACAGGCGGTCACGGCGGCAGCCTTCGAAATCCCGGAAAGGTTGAAACAGGGTGATGGCGATCCCGAGATCGGCGCACATCTGTTTGATTTCCCGGGGACTGCCGTCGTAGTAGAGAAGGTCGTTCTCGAAAATCTCGACGCCGTCAAAACCGGCGGCGGCAATGGCTTCGAGCTTTTCTGGCAGGGTACCGCTCAAGGAAACGGTGGCAATGGAACGCTGCATATCTTCGACTCCCGGTGGTGGAGGCAATCTTGTTAGGGACATCGCACGCTGTTTGTAGGCGCCGGCTTGCTGGCTCCTACAAGGATCACGTTTAGCTTTGAGTGAATTATTGGCTGCGCGATCCCGCACAGCAATTTAAAGTGTACTACCCAGTTAGTTTTGCGTGCGATTATCGAACACAATGGCGATTGGCGAATTGACGATTTTTCGTCCACTGCGCAACATCAACACCACATTGGTCCCGATCACAAATCATCGGGGCCAGTTAACAACGACCCAGAACACCACATAAAAATTTCAAAAAACGGGTATACGCTCATGCGCTCATTCATCGCCCTGCTCCCTCGAACCACCGTCATTACGCCTTGCCCTGCGTCCATCCGAACACTGCGCACCGCTGGCACGCCCGTGCCGCTCGCTGAATAACTCGTCAGCCGACGAAACAGCCGATCAGTCCTCACGCGCACGCCGCCAGCGATTGATCACGCGCCCTTGAAGTCCCGACGAGCTTAGCTTGTCAGTCATTGAACGGATGGCACACATGAATCCTACACAAAGCTCACGCATGGCCCCGGCCATGAGCGCTGCCACTGCTGGCATCGGCGACAAGATCCGCGGCGCCATGGCCGTTGGCAAAACCCGTTGGGGCATGCTGGCGCTGGTGTTTTTCGCCACCACCCTGAACTACATCGACCGTGCCGCCCTTGGCGTCATGCAGCCCATCCTGGCCAAGGAAATGAGCTGGACGGCGATGGACTACGCCAACATCAACTTCTGGTTCCAGGTCGGTTATGCCATCGGTTTCGTGCTGCAAGGCCGCTTGATCGACCGGGTCGGCGTCAAGCGCGTGTTCTTCTGCGCCGTACTGCTCTGGAGCCTGGCGACCGGCGCCCACGGCCTGGCCACTTCAGCGGTCGGTTTCATGGTCTGTCGCTTCATCCTCGGGCTGACCGAAGCCGCCAACTACCCGGCTTGCGTGAAAACCACGCGCCTTTGGTTCCCGGCGGGTGAACGGGCCGTGGCGACCGGCATTTTCAACGCCGGGACCAACGTCGGCGCGATGTTCACCCCGATGCTGCTGCCACTGATTTTGCACGCCTGGGGCTGGCAAGGTGCGTTCCTGTGCATGTCGTCACTGGGCGGTATCTGGCTGGTGTGCTGGGGCCTGAAATACTTCAACCCCGAAGATCACCCGCGCGTCAAACAGTCGGAACTGGACTACATCCAGCAGGAAGTCGAACCCGAACAAGCGCGCGTACCGTTCTCGAAAATCCTGCGCATGCGAGGCACCTGGGCCTTCGCCCTCGCCTACTCGATCACCGCGCCGGTGTTCTGGTTTTACCTGTACTGGCTGCCACCGTTCCTCAATCAGCAATACAACCTGGGCATCAACGTCACCCAGATGGGCATCCCGCTGATCATCATCTACCTCACTGCCGACTTCGGTAGCGTCGGTGGCGGGATTCTCTCCTCGTTCCTGATCGGCCGCGGCATCAACCCGATCAAGGCGCGACTGATGTCCATGTTCCTGTTCGCCTGCTGCATCATCGGCGTGATCATGGCCGCCGGCTCCAGCAGCCTGTGGGTCGCTGTATTCGCCATCTCCCTGGCCATCGGTGCGCACCAGGCCTGGACCGCGAACATCTGGAGCCTGGTGATGGACTACACGCCCAAGCACATGATGAGTACGGTGTTCGGTTTCGGTGGCATGTGCGCCGCGATTGGCGGGATGTTCATGACCCAGTTGGTCGGCCACATCCTGACCGCCACCAACAACAACTACACCGTGCTGTTCACCCTGATTCCGGCGATGTACTTCATCGCACTGATCTGGATGTACTTCATGGCACCGCGCAAGATCCCGAAAGTAGAAGACTGATGTTGCCTCGGCGCAGGCCCGATTTCGGGCCTGCGCTTTTTTTGTGCCTGCGTTTTATGAATCCACGATTTTTTGTTCATCGCCAAGGAGGTCAATCCATGTCGCCAGGTCGCCTGAGCATCGCCCAACGCGCTGTGATCAGCTTCGGTCTCATCGCCCTGCTGGTGCTGTTGCAGGGCTTGTTCGCCCTCAAGCAAGTCGCCCAAGTGCGTGCCACCGGCCAGCACACCGAGAACATTTCCCTGCCCAGCACCCGCTACCTGGGGGAAATCCGCGACTACGCCCTGAGCATTCGCGTACTCAGCCTGCGCATGGCGCTCAACCGCGATCCCAAGGTGCTCGACGCCACGGTGAGCCGCCTGCATCAAGTGCAGGGCTGGCTGGAACAGGCCCTCAACAAATTCACGCCCCTCGTAGGCGACTACAACAGGGAGCCGTACGAAAAATTCGTCGCGACTGTCACCTCTTACCGTCAGGCCCTGGCGCAATACGAAACCCTGTCGCAGGAAAACCACCTGGAAGAAATGACCGCGCTGCTCAACGGCAAGATCCAGGATTACTCGACCCTCAGCGGTGACCAGTTCGCCGAGCTGGTGGCCCTCACCACCAACGAAGTCAGTCAATCGGCGCAACAGGCCGACGCCCTCTACAACCAGGTAAAAGTCACGGTGATCGGGGCCTTGATTGCTGTCTCGCTGCTGACGGTGCTGCTCGCCTGGTTGTTGATTCGCAGTATCGTGGCGCCCATCCGTCAGGCCGTGGACGTGGCCGAGCAAGTAGCCGCTGGCGATCTGAGTACGCCGATCCGCAGCCATGGCGCGGATGAAACCGGGCGTCTGCTGACCGCGTTATCGATCATGCAAAGCAGCCTGCGCGAGACCCTGCAACGGATCAGCGCGGCGTCCACCCAACTGGCCGCTGCCGCCAACCAGATGAAACAGAGCACCCATCAGGATTCCGGCCGCCTGCAACAGCAGCACAACGAAATCGAACAAGCCGCCACGGCGGTGAATGAGATGACGGTGGCCGTGGAAGAAGTCGCACGCAATGCCGTATCGACGTCAGACAGCACGCGCCAGTCGACACAACAGGCAAGCCAGGGTCAGGCACGGGTGATTGAAACACTCGACTCGATCCAGGCCATGAGCGCCGACGCCGGCACCGCCCTGCAACAGGTGCAGACCCTGGCCGAGCAATCCCGGGAAATCGGCAAGGTGCTGGACGTGATTCGCGCCATCGCCGAACAGACCAACCTGCTGGCGCTCAACGCGGCCATCGAAGCCGCCCGGGCCGGGGAAGCCGGGCGCGGCTTTGCGGTAGTGGCCGATGAAGTCCGCGCACTGGCCCATCGCACCCAACAGTCGACCCGGGAAATCGAACAGATGATCGGCCGGGTTCAGGGCGACACCGAAGGTGTGGTGCAGTCGATGCACAGCAACAGCCAGCGCGTTGCGCAGACCCTGTCACTCGCGGAACAGGCTGGCATCGCGCTGGCAGAAATTACCCGGGCCATGGAACAGATCCATGAGCGCAACCTGGTGATTGCCAGCGCGTCGGAAGAGCAAGCGGCGGTGGCGCGCGAGGTGGACAGGAATCTGCTGAACATCCGCGACCTGTCACTGCAAAGCGCCGACGCCTCGACCCGCACCAGCGCCACCAGCCAGGAGCTGTCGCAACTGGCGGCGGGCCTGCAAAACCTGGTGGTGCGTTTCAGGTTCTGAGCGGCCTCAACGGCGGCTTTGCTGCCAGGCTGCCGCCAGGCCACTGCAGCAAATCACCGCGATCCCGAGCACCGTGGTCAGGGTTGGCGTGTGGGAAAACAGCAACCAGCCCAGCAGGCCGGCAAACACAATCTGGCAGTAGCTAAAGGGCGCCAGCAAGGCTGGCGCGGCATGGCGGAAGGCCTGGGTCAGAAACAGATGAGCCGTCATGCCGCAGGCGCCCAGCGCCAGCATCAACGCGCCATGCGGCAGGCTCGGCACCTGCCAGAAGAACGGCACCAACGCACTCATCACCAGGGTATTGCACAGCCCGGCGAAGAAGTTGCTGGTGGTCGGGCTGTCGATCTCGCTGAGCTTGCGGGTCAGCAGTTGATAGAAGCAGAAAAACAGTGCCGAGCAGAACGGCAGCAGCACCGCCGGGGTGAACAACTCGCCGCCAGGGTGAACGATGATCAGCACGCCGCTGAACCCGAAAATCACCGCCAACCATTGCCCGCGCGTCACGCGTTCCTTGAGCAACGGCACCGATAACGCCGTGACCAGCACGGGCGCGAGGAAGTTGACCGAGGTCGCCTCCGCCAGCGGGATGTACATCAACCCCGTGGTGAAAAACAGGCTGGTGCCCAGCAGGCATAACGCCCGGACCACCTGCAACAACGGGCGCTTGGTGCGCAGCACCCGCAACCCGGATTGCGGCAGGAAAATCCCGGCCATCAACAAGGTGTGCACCACATAACGCGCCCACACCACCATGACAATCGGATAGAACCCCGAAAGGTATTTGGATATCGCGTCATGACTGGAAAACAGGAAGGTGGCAACGACGATCAGCAAGATGCCCTTGAAGGGCTGATTGACGCCGGAAAGCGGGGTGCTGACTGTCATGAAAGCCTCTGAGTGAAATCGGTATGTGGCGAGGGAGCTTGCTCCCGCTGGACTGCGCAGCAGTCACAAATCAACATCCGCGACCGCTTCGCGGTCGAACGGGAGCAAGCTACCTCGCCACAACGGCAGGTCAAACCCGCGCCAACAATTCCCGGGTTTTATCCAACGCCATCTGCGCCCGGTCCAACCCGCTCACGCCCTGCTCCAGCAGCTGCACGGTAGGAATCTCCAGGCTCAATGGAATGTTAGCCGGCAAACCGCGCAACAGACCCGGCAGGTCACAATCGCCTTCGCCGGGAAACCGTCGCTCGTTACGGGCCTGACGCAAGATCTCGGCCATGTCGGCCGGACGCGGCCCGGCCACATCGCACAACTGCGCATACCGTAACCGCGAGGGCGCCACCCTGGCCAGATCTTCCAGCCGTGACCCGGAACGATCGAAATGGAACGCATCCACCAGCACCGCACCATTTTCGCGCCCGGCCGTCTCGACGATGCGCACGGCTTGCTCAAGGTTGCGCGCATCGGTCCAGGGCATGAACTCCAGGTGCGGATGCAGTCCATAAGGCGCGGCCAGATCACACAGCCGGGCAAAGTTTTCGGTCATGCGTTGCTCATCGAAATCATTACCGGCCACCAGCAATTCAGTCGCACCGAATTCGGCACCGACCGCCAGCACCTTCTCGAACTCGGCGACGACGGTATCCGGCTTCAAACGCAGGATTTCAACATCCAGTACACGTATGCCGGTATCGCGCAGACGCGCCAGGGTCTGACGGCGCAAACCTTCATCCGCCACCAGGGCAAAGTGGTGTTCCTCCGGCGTCGCCGGCACCAGGCGCAAGCCGACATGGCTGTACCCGGCCCGTGCCGCGACTTCGACCATGTCGGGTGGCGAAAGCTCCAGCACGGTCAGACTGGCCAGGGAAAAGATTCGTTCACTCATGGTCAGGCCTCAATCAGGGAAGGCGTGCAAGCGCGACCGGTTTCGGCCGCTTCGCGGATGGCCTCGATCAGCGCCAGGGTGCGGGCGGCATCGGCGGCGCTCACCAGCGGCTCGACTTCCCGGCGCACGACGCGCACAAAATGCTGCAACTGCAAGCGCAACGCCTCATCGGCGCTGAAGCTTTCCTGCGTCTGCACCAGGGATTGATGCCATCCGCCATCGGCTTCGGTGTAATGCCAGCGTTTGAGTTGCGGAATGCTCAGCGCCCCACCGGTCCCGGCCAGCAAGTAGCAGGGCTGGTCAGCCTGACGCGGATACACCGGGTTCTCCCCGGAATCCAGCTCCCAACTCCAGGGCGCCGCCACCGCGTCGGACCCGGTCAGGCTGCCCAGGGCACCGCTGTCGAACTGCAGCAACACAGCCGCGCAATCTTCGTTGGCAAAACCGCGGATGGCGTTGCTGGTGATGGCCTGCACCTGACGCACTTCACCGCACAAATGCCGCAGCAAATCAAGGTCATGGATCAGGTTCGTCAACAACATCCCCGCACCCGCCTCGCGGCGCCAGGGCGTCTCGAAATAACTGTCGGGCTTGCGCAACTGCCAGAGCGCCGTGACCGTGGTCAACCGACCCAGGGCGCCGCCCTTGACCAGTTCATGGGCACGCACGATCAAGGGATTGTGCCGCCGATGATGGCCCACCAGCACCGGTACGCCAGTGGCCTTTGAAGCTTTCACCAGCTCGCGAACCTCATCCAGGTGCACGCCGACCGGCTTCTCCAATAGAACCGCTACGCCCGCGGCGAGGCAATCGAGGGTGGTGCTGACGTGCAGGTTATTCGGGTTGGCGACGATGACGGCGTCCGGCTTCGCCTGCTCCAGCATCTGGCGGTGATCGGCGAAATACCCCACTCCCCATTCAGCGGCGAGCGTTGCCGCTTGCGGGCCGGGATCGGCCACCGCACACAGCGTCGCTTCAGTCAGGGTTTTCAGATGCCGGTAATGTTGCTGACCCATGATGCCAGCGCCGATCAGGGCAATTCGAAGGGGCGAATTCAAGGCGCGGTCCTCTTGTGCTTATTGTTGGAAGGAAGATTTCCAACAATTTAGAACCTGGTTCCAGATTCTTACACAAGCGTGCAATGAAAGTGTTCGAACAGCGCACGGTTTCAAGATTGACGGCGATCAAACTGTGGGAGCGAGCTTGCTCGCGATGAGGGCAGTTCATCCAATCATCGTGCTGACTGACAAACCGTAATCGCGAGCAGGCTCGCTCCCACAGGGCTTATCCAGGCCTCAGTTAAACAACTCCGACGCCAGACTCGCCGCCGACAATTCCTCAGTAAACCTCAACAGCAACGGCGCCAGTTCGTGCAGCCGTGCGCCCGGCATCCGCGCACTCGGCCCGGCAATGCTGAGTACGCCGATCACCCGGCCATCGCCGGGGTGGCGCACCACCGCAGCAATCGCCGAGGTGCCGACCGCCGAACTTTCCTCGACACAGGTGTAGCCCTGCTCCCGCGCCAGGCGCAGGCGCTCGAGCAATTCAATGTTGGAACGCGGCGCATTCGGCCCCAGATCCAATGGCCGATCCACCGCCTGGCGCTCGACCAGCGACAAGGCTTCGGCATCACTCATGCACGCCAGCCAGGCATGCCCCGAGGCCGTGTAAAACAGCGGTGCATCGCGGCCCATATCGGGGTCGTAGCGCAAGCCGGAGCGGGCCCCCTGGGACTTGGCGATCCAGGTCTGCCGCTCACCTTCAATGACCCCTAGGCGCACCAGCTCACCGGTTTCCTGGGCCAGACGATCGAGCACCGGCTGCACAATATCGGCGCCACTGCTCGACAGATAACGGAAACCCATCGCCACCAGTTTGGTTGACAGGTGGTAGCGCAGGTTCTCTGGATTCTGTCGCACATACCCGAGGCGGATCAGCTCGGCGAGCAAGCGATGGGTTGCGCTCTTGGGGATGTCCAGTTGCTCCGCCAGTGTCTGCATCGGCAGGCCACGGGGGTCGCTGGTGAGGCTTTCAAGCACACTGAAAACACGTTCGATCTGACTGCCGGCCATGGGAGCTTCCACGCAAAATTTGCTCGATTCTAGAAGACAACCGACTGAATGCGAAATCTGGAACTCACTGTCCGATTACCGCCCGTTTTGTGCGCCTGGAACTTGCCCGGCACGGTCTGCCTCTTTTATTTTCTGGAATCAAATTCCAAAACAATAAATCGCTGGAGTGTTCACAATGCCTGCCGAACCGCACGTTCTTCCCGACATCGACTGCGATGTGCTGATCGTCGGCTCCGGTGCGGCCGGGCTATCGGCCGCAGTCACAGCGGCATGGCATGGCCTGAAAGTCATTGTGGTGGAAAAGGATGCGGTCTTCGGTGGGGCCACGGCCTGGTCCGGCGGCTGGGCGTGGGTGCCTTGCAATCCCCTGGCCCGGCGCGCCGGTATCGTCGAAGACGTGGCGTTGCCGCGCACCTACTTGAAACACGAATTGGGCGAGCACTTCGACCCGGCAATGATTGATGCCTTCCTCGAAGCCGGCCCGCAGATGGTCGCGTTTTTCGAACAGCACACCTCGCTGCAATTCGCCGACGGCAATGCCATTGCCGACATTCATGGCGACACGCCAGGCGCAGGCACCGGTGGGCGCTCGGTGATCGCCGCCCCTTATGACGCACGAAACGTCGGCAAGCTGCTCAAGCGTCTGCGCAAGACCATGCGCGAAACATCGTTCATGGGCATGCCGATCATGGCGGGCGCTGACCTCACGGCGTTCCTCAACCTGACCCGCTCGCTGCCCGCCGCCTGGCACGTCACCCGACGCTTCACCCGCCACCTGCTCGACCTCGCCGTGCATGGCCGCGCGATGCAACTGGTCAACGGTGTGGCGCTGGTTGCGCGCCTGGCAAAATCCGCCGAGGACCTCGGCGTATTGCTGTGGGAGTCGGCGCCAGTCACCGAGTTACTGTATGAGCACCATCAGGTCCGTGGCGCGGTGATCAGCACCGCCAAGGGCTCGGTGCGCATCCGCGCGCGCAAGGCCGTTGTGCTCGCGGCGGGCGGTTTTGCCAATGACATCGAACGGCGCAAGGCATTGTTTCCACGCACACCAACCGGGCGTGAACACCTGGCCTTGCCGCCGCTGGCGGTGTCCGGCGACGGGCTGCGACTGGGCGAAAGCGTCGGTGCTCGAGTGAATACCGATGTGGCA
This sequence comes from Pseudomonas moorei, assembly GCF_008801475.1. Classification (GTDB taxonomy): domain Bacteria; phylum Pseudomonadota; class Gammaproteobacteria; order Pseudomonadales; family Pseudomonadaceae; genus Aquipseudomonas; species Aquipseudomonas moorei. The sequence continues at coordinate 136,012 of NZ_VZPP01000011.1, forward strand.
TCGCCAGTCGCCTGGGCACCGGTCTCGCAGGTGCGACACAGCGACGGCAGCGTTGGCCATTTTCCGCACATCATTGAACGCGGCAAGCCCGGGATCATCGGCGTCCTGAGCAACGGCCAGCGTTTCGTCAACGAAGCCAACGGTTACTACGACTACGTCAAGGCCATGGTCAGCGCCGCCCCGCCAGGCGAAGAGGTCGCTTCGTGGCTGATTTGCAGCCATGGTTTCCAGCGTCGCTACGGGCTGGGCATCTCTCGGCCGTTTCCGGTGCCACTGTCATCCTTTATCCGCAGCGGCTATCTGAAAACCGGCAACACCCTTGAAGAATTGGCATCGGCCTGCGGTATCGATCCGGATGGTCTACGCAACACCGTGGCGGACTACAACCGCCATGCGCGCAACGGCGAAGACCCGCAGTTTGGACGCGGTTCTACCCCCTATAACCGCAAGCAGGGCGATGCGCTGCAGCAACCCAACCCGTGCGTCGCCCCGATCGAACAAGGCCCGTTCTACGCGGTGAAGGTCCAGCCCGGCTGCTTCGGCACCTTTGCCGGGCTCAAGGTCAACGCACACGCCCAGGTCCTCGACGACGCGGGTCAGGCCATCGCCGGGCTATATGCCGCGGGTGGCGACATGGCCAGCATCATGGGCGGACACTACCCCGCCGGCGGCATCAATCTGGGTCCGGCGCTGACCTTCGGCTACATCGCCGCGCGCCATATCGCAGGTATCACCGCTTTTGAAAAGGAGATCGACCATGCAGCACATCGTTAACGCCCAAGGGTTGAACATGCCAAAACTGGGCCTCGGCACCTGGCCGATGCTGGGCGAGGAATGCACCCGCGCCGTGGAACAGGCCCTGGCGCTGGGTTATCGGCACATCGATACGGCGGCGGGCTACAACAACGAAGACGCTGTCGGTCAGGCGCTGGCGAACAGCCCAACACCCCGCGAGCAAGTCCATGTCACCACCAAGGTCTGGTGGGACCAACTGCAACCCGACGCCATGCGTCACTCCATGGATCGCAGCCTCAAGGCCTTGCGCAGCGATTATGTCGACCTGTTCATGATCCATTGGCCCACCACCGACTGGGACCTGCCGAGCACGATCGAAACCCTGGTGTCATTCAAGGAACAAGGTCTGGCACGCAACATCGGCGTGGCGAATTTTCCGCTGCCGCTGTTGCGCAATGTCGTCGAGGAACTGGGCGCTCCGCTGTCAGCCATTCAGGTCGAGTACCACGTGCTGCTCGGCCAAAACGCCCTGCTGAACTACGCCCGTCAGCATGACCTTGCACTGACGGCCTACACGCCCCTGGCTCGCAACAAGGTGTCGGACATCCCCCAGATCCGGCAGATCGCCGCCAAACAGGGTGTATTGCCCACCCAGGTCGCGCTCAAATGGCTGCTGGATCAGGCGAACGTCGCCGCCATTCCCAAGGCCAGTAGCGAGGCCAATCAACGGGCCAACCTGGCGGCGCTGGACGTTCAACTGGACGATCAGGACCGCGCCTTGATCGCCAGCCTTTCCAAGCGCGAGCGTCAGGTCAGCCCGCCCTTTGCCCCGGTGTGGGATGCGTTCGACGAGTAACCGCGTAGACCGGCTCCTGCACGCTTGATGTTCCCCCCGATAAAAAAACGGCGCCCGACGGAATTCGTCGGGGTGCCCGCGTTCAATACAAACCTGAAACGTGCCCGGCAATCCATCAGGGGTTGCCGGGCTTACGGGCGCGCGCGACAAAAGCCGGACGACCGGACTGGCGCCTCCCCCACACAGCAGCAACACTCATCCCACGGTTCTTTACCCGGAACAAAAGAGGAATCCCACATGCTATGGAAAAAAGGCCGACGCAGTGACAACGTGGTCGATGCCCGTGGCGATGATGTCGGCGGTGGCGGCGGCGGAATGCGTTTTGGCGGTGGCAAGGGGCTGAGCCTGACGGCCATCATTCTGATCGTCGGGATCGGCTGGATCACCGGCCAGGACCCGCTGCAGATCCTCGGCCAACTGACCGGGCAGATGAGCCAGCAATCGGCACCGACCACTAATCAGACGCGCAAGGCACCACCGGCCAATGACGAAGGGGCCGAATTCGTCCGATCGATTCTGGGTGATACCGAGGACACCTGGCAGCAGATTTTCCAGCAGGCCGGCAAGCAATACAAAGACCCGACGCTGGTGTTGTTCAGCAATCGCGTTAACTCGGCGTGCGGCCTGGCCACCTCGGCGACCGGTCCGTTCTATTGCCCGGCGGACCAGAAGGTCTATCTGGACATGGCGTTCTTCCAGGAAATGTCCCAACGCTTTTCCGCGGCGGGGGACTTCGCCCAGGCCTACGTGATCGCTCACGAAGTCGGACACCACGTGCAGACCTTGCTCGGCGTTTCCGCGAAAATTCAGGCAGCGCGCCAGCAAGGCCGGCAGATGGAAGGCGATGGCGGCTTGCTGGTGCGTCAGGAACTGCAAGCCGATTGCCTGGCCGGCGTCTGGGCCAACCATGCACAACGACGACTGAACTGGCTGGAGCCGGGCGATGTCGAAGAAGCGCTCAACGCGGCCAATGCCATTGGCGATGATCGTTTGCAGCAACAGGGTCAGGGGCGGGTGGTGCCCGACTCGTTTACCCATGGAACGTCGGCGCAACGAGTGCGCTGGTTCAAAACCGGATTCGCCCAGGGCCAGGTTGGCCAGTGCGATACCTTTGCGGCGAAAAATCTGTAAATGAAGAAGTGGCTGTTGGCGTTGTTGATCACTTGCGCGAGTCACTGCACAAGTACTTGGGCTGCCGAGGGTGGCGTCGAGGAGATCAGCCCCGGACGCCTGCTGTTGAAATCAGGCGAGATGGCGGTAGGCATCAGCCCGGCCCCGACAAAGATCGAACGTGTGCTGATCATCGTCCATGGTCGCCTGCGCAATGCACAGACCTACCTGCACAGCGCAGAACACGCGGCGGAACTGGCCGGGCAAAGCGCGACGACGCTGGTCATCGCCCCGCAATTTCTCAATGAAACCGACGTTGCGATGCATCCCGTCGCCGAAACGGTTCTGCGCTGGCAAGGCAATGAGTGGATGGCGGGGGGCGAATCCACAGCGCCGTTCCGTCTCAGCTCGTTTGAGGCACTGGACGAAATCATCGCCCGCCTGGGTGATCGCGAGCAGTTTCCGGATGTGAAGCAAATCGTCATTGCCGGCCACTCCGGTGGTGCTCAAGTGGTTCAGCGATACGCCATGCTCGGGCACGATCAGCCAGCCCTCGACGCCGCTGTCGTGCAGGTGCGCTATGTGATCGCCAATCCATCTTCCTACGCCTACTTCGACGAACGCCGGCCCGTGGCGTTCAGTCACGCCCGCTGCCCGGACTTCAATCGCTGGAAGTACGGGCTGACGGATCTACCCGCCTACGCCGAAGGAAAAACACCTGCGCAATTGCAGGAAAAATACGTCAAGCGCAACATCGTTTATCTGCTGGGGCAGCAGGACATCGACCCGAATCACCCGGCGCTGGACAAGGGTTGTGAAGCCCAGGCCCAAGGCCCCTATCGATTGGCCCGCGGGCGCAATTACTTTGAGTATCTGAAGCGGCTGCAACCGCAAGGGCTCAATCAGCAACTGATCGAAGTGCCCGGCGTCGGGCATAACGGGGATGGGATGTTTACTTCGCCCGAGGGGCAGAAGGCGTTGTTCGGGCTGTAGGTTTTGCGCTGGCCGGGCCGGCGCCATCGCGAGCAGGCTCGCGATAGCCTCAGATCAGGCAACCATGCGCTCAAGCCGACAACATCTGCCGCAACTCAATGCAATCGGCCGCATGCCAATCGGTCAATTCCGGCCATGGATTTTCCGGCAGGTTCACCAACACCGTCCGCGCCCCCGCCGCCCGTCCGCAATCGAGATCAAAGCGGTAATCACCGACCATTACCATCTCGCTCGCCGGCACCTTCCAGGCCTCGGCCAGTTTCAGCAATCCACCTGGATGCGGTTTTGGCGGTGCTTCATCCCGACCGAGCACGTCCTCCACCGCGAAGCAGTCAGCCAGGCCAATCGCCTCCAGCGTAACGTGCGCCAGCTCCCGGGCATTGCGCGTGAGAATGCCCAGGCGATAACCGCGCCCGGCCAGGTCACGCACCAGCTCTACGGCGCCCGGTGCCGGTTTCGACCCGAGCGCCAGGTCACGCTCGTGCTCCAGCAGCCACGCATGTTTGGCGGCGGCTTCATCGGCCGGCAGCGCAGCGAGGTGGGTCAGAATGTCGTCTTCCGCCGGAATCGCCAGCGCCACGCGAATCGCCGCGAAATCATGCACCGCCACCGTCAGGGTGCCGTCCATGTCGAACACCCAGTGACGCACTTCAGCCAGGCTCATGCCCAATCCTTGCGATGGCGAATCAGGCCTTCCTGCGTAACCGAGGCCACCAGTTGCCCGGCGCGGTTGAACACGCTGCCACGGGAAAAACCACGGGAGTTGCCGGCCCAGGGACTGTCCATCGCGTATAGCAACCAGTCATCGGCGCGCAGATCGGCGTGGAACCACAACGCGTGATCGAGGCTGGCGACCTGCATGTCCTTGTGCCAGACCGATTTGCCGTGGGGCTGCATCGAGGTGGTCAGCAGACCGAAATCCGAGGCATAGGCCAGCAAGTACTTGTGCAACGCAGGGGAGTCCGCCAAGGCACCGTCGGCACGAAACCAGACGTACTTGATCGGGTCGGAAGGCAGCGGGTTGTAGGGGTCTTTTTCGGTGATGGGTCGAAACTCGATCGGCTTGGGGCACAGTAGCTTTTCGCGCATTTTCTCGGGGATCAGGTGCGCGCGCTGCTGGGTCAGCTCCAGCTCCGATGGCAGGTTTTCCGGCCCCACCACTTGCGGCATTTCGCTTTGGTGCTGGAAACCTTCTTCGTCGTACTGGAACGAGGCGCTGCAGGTGAAAATCGGGTGGCCCTTCTGGATCGCCGTCACCCGACGCGTGCTGAAACTGCCGCCGTCGCGCACCCGGTCAACCTGATACACCACCGGCAACCCGGCGTCGCCCGGACGCAGGAAATAGCCATGCATCGAATGCACGTGGCGCGCCTCTTCGACGGTCTGACTGGCCGCCGACAGCGACTGGCCGAGTACCTGGCCGCCGAACAACTGCCGAAAACCCAAGTCCTGGCTACGGCCACGGAACAGGTTTTCTTCAATCGGCTCCAGGGTCAGCAGGTCGACCAGATCATCCAACACTTGGCTCATTCAGACTCTCCTCACACAACGCAATGCCGCGCAGTCTGGGCTGCGGCGGTCGATTCAGTTTCTGGCCAAAGCCGATGGGGTCATTGTAAACATCCGCGCCGGCTTATCCATGCAAGGTTTGCAGCCATTGTTCACGGGTGATGCGATACAGCACGTGGTGGCGCAAGGGATGATCGACGGCAAGCCTGGGGTGTTCAAAGTCATCGGCAGGGTCATGCTGCATGCCGATCGCCTGCATGACCTTCTGCGACGGCAGGTTGCTGTCAGCGGTAAAGGACACGACTTCGTTCAGCGCCAAACGGTCAAACCCGCAGCGCAGAGCGGTCCACGCCGCCTCGCTGGCATAACCCAGCCCCCAATGCTCACGCGCCAGACGCCAGCCGATCTCGATGGCGGGGGTGAACGGCGCATCGAAACCCACCACCCCGAGCCCGGTAAATCCGATGAACTGCCCGGTGTCCTTGCGCTCCAGCGCCCACAGACCGAAACCATGCTCAGCGAAATGACCACGGATTCGCCCGATCAATGAAGCACTTTCCAGCCGGCTCAAGGGCGCCGGAAAATAACGCATGACCTGTGGATCGGCACACATCGCCGCAAATTCCGGCAAGTCTTCATCGCTCCACTGCCGCAACAGCAGCCGCGCGCTCGTCAGTTCCAGTATCGGCTCCATCGTGCTCCTCCCCCCATTTCCATGCCGCGAGTCTACAACGCTGGTAGGATCATTCACTCATTCCTGTACGAAAGCATCATGCCGCTGCCGCTGATTTATCACGAAGACTACAGTCCCGAATTCCCGGCGGATCACCGCTTCCCCATGGACAAGTTCCGCCTGCTGCGCGATCACCTGGTGGACAGCGGCCTGACCCGCGACGCCGACCTGCTGCGCCCGGAACTCTGCCCTGCAGAGATTCTCGCCCTCGCCCATGACCCTTCGTATATCGAACGCTACATGGGCGGCGAGTTGTCTCGCGAGGATCAACGTCGCCTTGGCCTGCCCTGGAGCGAAGCCCTGGCCCGGCGCACGGTGCGGGCGGTCGGCGGCTCGTTGTTGGCGGCCGACCAGGCGCTCGAACATGGCCTGGCCTGTCACTTGGCCGGCGGCACTCACCACGCCCACTATGATCACCCGGCCGGCTTCTGCATCTTCAACGACCTGGCGGTGATCAGCCATTTCATGCTGGAAAGTGGCCGGGTGAACCGAGTACTGATCTTCGATTGCGATGTGCACCAGGGCGACGGGACTGCACGCATACTGCAGGACACCCCGGAAGCCATTACCGTTTCCCTGCATTGCGAGAAGAATTTTCCTGCACGCAAGGCCGAAAGCGACTGGGACATTCCATTGCCCAACGGCATGGGCGATGTCGATTACCTGAAGGTGGTGGATGACGCGCTCAACTACCTGTTGCCGCTCTACCAGCCGGATCTGGTGCTGTATGACGCCGGCGTCGATGTACACAAGGACGACGCCCTCGGTTATCTGAAGCTGACAGACGAAGGCCTCGCCGCCCGCGATGAAGCCGTGATGCGCCATTGCCTGGGCCGCGATATCCCGGTGGTCGGGGTGATCGGCGGCGGCTACAGCAAGGACCGCGAAGCCCTGGCCCGCCGCCACGGCATTCTCCACCACAGCGCGCAACGGGTCTGGCAGTCATCAGGTTGTCGCTGATTTGTGGATGCTTTACCCACAATGCCTGTGGAGCCGCCTGTGGATAACCTGAGTGAAAGGGACTACAGGCCATGCGGGGCGTGGGCTACAGACCGACGATCATTTTTTAACCACCCTTAAAAACACCAATAACCCTGTAGGAGCGAGCCTGCTCGCGAAAAACGTAACGTCACCGCAGAGCACGCGTCATCGTTCAAGACCTTCGCGAGCAAGCTCGCTCCTACAGAATCGGGTCTGGCAGTCATCAGGTTGTCGCTGATTTGTGGATGCTTTACCCACAATGCCTGTGGAGCCGCCTGTGGATAACCTGAGTGAAAGGGACTACAGGCCATGCGGGGCTTGGGCTACAGACCGACGATCATTTTTTAACCACCCTTAAAAACACCAATAACCCTGTAGGAGCGAGCCTGCTCGCGAAAAACGTAACGTCACCGCTGAGCACGCGTCATCGTTCAAGACCTTCGCGAGCAAGCTCGCTCCTACAGAATCGGGTCTGGCAGTCATCAGGTTGTCACTGATTTGTGGATGCTTTACCCACAATGCCTGTGGAGCCGCCTGTGGATAACCTGAGTGAAAGGAACTACAGGCCATATGGAATGCAGGCTACAGACCGTTGATCATTTTTTAACCACCCTTTTCCGACCTCACACAATCCCTGTGGGAGCGGGCTTGCCCGCGATGAGGCCGGCACCCTCGCCCTCTTCGGTGACTGACACTCCGCCATCGCGGGCAGGCCCGCTCCCACAGGGATTTTGGCTGCTAGAATGCCTGCCTTCATTCCGCCAGACCGCAGCGCAGCCCATGACCCAGCCCTCGACACTCTCCGCCCCTCAAGTCGCCATCATCGGTGGTGGTCCCGCCGGCTTGATGGCGGCCGAAGTGTTGAGTCAGGCAGGGATCAAGGTCGATCTGTACGATGGCATGCCTTCGGTTGGTCGAAAATTCCTCCTGGCCGGTGTTGGCGGCATGAACATCACCCACTCCGAAGCCTACCCGGCATTCCTTTCGCGCTACGCCGAACGGGCGCCACAGATCGCCCCGCTACTGCGCGGCTTTGGCGCCGAAGCCCTGTGCCAATGGATTCACGACCTGGGCATCGACACCTTTGTCGGCAGCTCGGGCCGGGTCTTTCCGACCGACATGAAAGCCGCGCCGCTGCTCCGTGCCTGGCTCAAGCGTCTGCGTGACAGCGGCGTGGTTATCCACACCCGCCATCGCTGGCTCGGCTGGAATGAAACCGGCGGTTTGCGCATCGACAGCCCCGAGGGCGAAAAAACCGTTCAGGCCGACGCCACGCTGCTGGCCCTCGGTGGCGGCAGTTGGGCGCGTCTGGGCTCGGATGGCGCCTGGATGCAGCCACTGGCGCAACGCGGCGTAGGACTCGCACCGCTGCAACCGAGCAATTGTGGCTTCGAGGTGCAGGCCTGGAGCGAATTGATGGTCAGCAAATTCGCCGGCAGCCCGCTGAAAAACATCGCCATCGGCCTCAACGACGACGTGCCGCGCCTCGGCGAATGTGTGATAACCGCCACCGGCATCGAAGGCAGCCTGATCTACGCGCTGTCGGCGCCGATCCGCGAAGCGATCAACCGGCACGGCTCGGCAACCCTTCATCTCGACCTCCTGCCCGGCCGACCTGTGGATAAAGTGCAGTCGGCATTGAGCAAGCCGCGCGGCTCACGCTCGATGGCCAAACACCTGCACAGCCAGTTGGGCATCGACGGGGTGAAAGCTGCGCTGCTGCGCGAACTGACGTCTGCTGAAACCTTCGCGGACATGGCATTGCTGGCCCAAGCGATCAAGGCATTGCCACTGACCCTGGTGAAAACCCGGCCATTGGACGAAGCCATCAGCAGTGCGGGCGGCGTGCTGTTCGAAGCGATGGATGAACGCTTGATGCTCAAGCAGTTGCCTGGCGTGTTCTGCGCAGGGGAAATGCTGGATTGGGAGGCACCGACGGGCGGTTATCTGCTGACCGCGTGTTTCGCCAGTGGGCGGGCGGCGGGGTTGGGGATCATTCAGTGGTTGCAGCACAACAGCTGATTACCGTGGCGCGTCCATCGCGAGCAGGCTCCCACATTGGACCTGTGTCGTTCACAAATCCCCTGTGGGAGCGAGCCTGCTCGCGATAGCGATTTGGCCGGCGCCTTAACTACTAAGGCTTACGCTTACGCGGCCCGGTATTGAACACCGGCACCTTGCGCACAGGCTTGACCGAAGGTTCCGCTGGCGCGACTTCACCGCTGTCGACCCACTTGCCGAGGTTACGCTTGCCGCCACCACCCGACGTTTTCGGTTTCTTGGGCTTTTTCGGCTTCTTGATCACCTGACCACTGGCATCGGTGTCCGGCACCCGGTGCTCAGGCTCGAAGTCCGGCTCGTTCTGACGCTTCAAAGTCTGACGGGTGAGCATCTCGATGGCCGACAGCAGGTTCACTTCATCGGCACACACCAGGGAAATCGCCTCGCCAGTCGAACCCGCGCGGCCGGTACGGCCGATGCGGTGGATGTAGTCCTCGGCGACGATCGGCAAGTCGAAATTGACCACCAGCGGCAAGTCTTCGATATCCAGACCACGAGCCGCGACGTCGGTGGCGACCAGGATCTGCACTTCACTGAGCTTGAAACGGTCCAGCGCACGCTGTCGGGTCGCCTGGGGTTTGTCGCCATGGATGCCGTCAGCATTGATGCCCAGGCCCTGCAGCTTCTCGACCAACGCATCCACGCCATTACGGGTTTTGGCGAACACCAGCACCTGCTTCCACTTGCCCTTGCCCTTGCGCATCAAGTGCACGAACAGCTCGGGCTTGCGCTTCTTGTCCACCGTCACCACCCATTGCTTGACGGTGTTGGCGGCCACGTTGCGCGGGCTGACTTCAATGGTCAGCGGGTCGTTGAGCATTTGCCCGGCCAGCAGGCGGATGTCGTCGGAGAAGGTGGCGGAGAACAGCAGCGTCTGACGTTTCTTCGGCAGCGCGCGGTAAATGTTCGCCAGCTCCTCGGAAAAGCCCAGGTCGAGCATGCGGTCGGCTTCGTCCAGCACCAGGGTTTGCAGCTGGTTGAACTTCAGCGCGTTCTGGCGGAACAGATCGAGCAAACGGCCCGGGGTCGCCACCAGCAGATCGACACCGCTGCGCAGCTTCATCATTTGCGGGTTGATGCTGACCCCGCCGTACACCGCGTAGGTGCGCAACGGCAGGTTCTCGGCGTACTGGCGCACGGCTTCGTGAACTTGCTCGGCCAGTTCGCGGGTCGGCACCAGGATCAGCGCGCGCACCGAGTTGGCCGTGACTTTCGGCCCTTCCATGGCCAGCAATTGCAGGAGCGGCAGCGCGAAACCGGCGGTCTTGCCGGTGCCGGTCTGGGCGGCGGCCATCAGGTCGCGACCGGCCAGCACCGCCGGAATGGCTTGCGCCTGAACCGGCGTCGGGGTCTGGTAGCCAAGCTTCTCGAGGGAGCGCAGCAAGGGTTCGATCAGGCCAAGGGAGGCGAAAGTCATGGGAATACCGTAGGAAAATTCAGCGCGGGTGTGCAAAACAAGTGTGCAAAACAAGATGCAATGGCGCGCAGTTTACCCTAATTCACACGGGATTCTGTCGGCACCGCCTTCACCACCGGCAACTGCGGCGAACGGCGCCACTGCGGCAAGCCAATCAACACCACGGCACTGATGATCACAGCCATTGCCAGTGCTTCTTCGATGCCAATGGTCTCGCCGACAAACACGATCCCGAGCAACACCGCCACCGCCGGGTTGACGTAGGCATAACTGGTGGCCGCCGCCGGGCGCACGTGTTTCAACAGGTACATGTAGGCGTTGAAGGCGATGATCGAACCGAACACGGTCAGGTACGCCAGCGCGGCCCAGCCTTCGATCGGTGGCATCTTTTCCAGGTGCTCGCCGCTCACGGCACTGCCGATCAGCAACACCACCCCGCCCACCAGCATTTCCACGGCACTGGCCATAGCCCCCTGGGGCAGCGGCAAGTGTTTGCTCCACACCGAGCCGAAGGCCCAGGTGGCCGCGGCAAATACCAGCAACGCAGCGCCCAGCGGGCTCGATTGCAGGTTGGAGCCGAGGTTGAGCATGGCGATACCGATCAGCCCGAGGACAATCCCGGCCCATTCGAGCCGGGTATTACGCGCGCCCCAGAAGTAGCCACAGAGCAACGTAAACAGCGGCACCGTCGCCACCGCCAATGCCGCGACACCTGAGGCCACGCCTGTGTGCTCGGCCACGCTGACCGCGCCGTTGCCGCACGCCAGCAACAACACGCCGATGATGCCCGCGGCTTTCCATTGCGCCCAGGTCGGTGCCGGCGCTCCGCGCCAGCGCAGGAAGGCGTACATCAAGCTCCCGGCAATGACGAAGCGAATTCCGGCCAGCAGCAGCGGCGGCCAATACTCCACGCCGATGCGGATCACCAGGTAGGTCGAGCCCCAAATCACATACAAGGCGAAGAAGGCGGCGATCAGCGGTAAGGGAAAACGACGTAGGCCAGGCATGGGGGCAGCTCACAGGCAAGACAAGTGAGCCGCTATTCTAGAAAGGCTGACAGCGGAAAATAAGTTACAAAACCTTTTTAAAGCGCCGGTACACTTTTCAAAACACGGACTTCAGCGCTATATACCGTTGTTTCGAAAGTCAGCCCTTTTCAGGAGTCGCCCGTGGATAAATACGACCGCATGCTGCTCAGCGCCCTGCTGGAAAACGGTCGCGCGTCCTACGCGGACCTGGCGCGCAAGGTCAACCTGTCCGCCCCCGCTGTCGCCGAACGCGTGGCCAAGCTTGAAGCCAGCGGCGTCATCACCGGTTACCAGGCGAAAGTCGACATGGCCAAGCTGGGCCTGCCGATCCAGTGCGTGATCGAACTGCGCCTGAACCAGCACGGCAACCAGAAAGCCTACGACGACCTGATCAAAATCCCACAGTTGACGGAATGCCACCGCGTGACGGGCGATCCGTGCGTGATCATGCAGGCGGCGGTGGGTTCGATGCCGGAGCTGGAAGAGTTGATCAACCGGATCGCCACGTTCGGCTTCAGCAAGACGTCGATTGTGTTGTCAAGCGCGATTGAGAAACGCGTGCCTTTGGGGCATATCGAAGGCAATGGAAAGTGAACAACCTGTGGGAGCGAGTCGCCCGGAGCCGGCTCGCTCCTACAGGGGGTTGGTGGTCAGGCGCTGCGATGGCGCTTGAGATGCTCATTGATTTTCGCCGCCGGCACTTTCTGCAACTTACACAGCAGATCGTGGGACAACTCACGCAAGCCGTGTTTCTGGCGTAGCTCGTCGGCCAGGTGTGCCGTGAGGTTGGCGGCCATTTCCGCGTCGGCCATGGCCCGGTGGGCCTTGCCGGTGTGGGGCAGGTTGGCGAAGGTGGTGAGGGTGCCGAGCTTGTGGTTGGGCGCGGCGGGCATCAGACGGCGGGCCAACAGCAGCGAACAGGCAAAATTCTGCAATCGCGTGCGTTTGATTCGCCCCAGCTCGAAGTCCCAGAATTTCTGGTCGAACGCGGCGTTGTGCGCCAGCAAGGGCGTGGTGCCGACGAATTCGTTGACCTCATTCATCACCTGCTCGGCCGATGGCGCGGTGCGCAGCATGGCGTTGCTGATGCCGGTGAGTTGTTCGATGAAGGCCGGGACGCGCACGCCGGCATTCATCAGGCTCTGGTAACGCTCGACGATGCGCCCCTGTTCAAGGATCACCACGGCAATTTCCGTGGCCCGGCAACTGCTGCTCGGGGAGATCCCGGTGGTTTCAAAGTCGATGACTGCGATGCGTTCCAAACCTGTTCGAACTCCGTAAAAATCAATTCTTGAGCAGCAAGGCGCCTTCGATCGGCACGTAGCGGCTGGCCGCGCGGATCAGCGAGTTGGCGGTCAGGCCCGGCACGCCGTAGGCCACCGCCTGCACGCCGTGCTTGCTGATGATGCGTTCGAGCAGCATGTCGAAATCACCGTCGCCGGAGGCCAGCACCACTTCGTCGACATGGTCGGCGGCGTCCATGATGTCGAGGGTGATGCCCACGTCCCAGTCGCCCTTGGCCGAGCCGTCGCTGCGCTGGATGAAGGGCTTGAGCTTCACGGTGAACCCGAGATTGCGCAGGATCTGCTGGAACTGCTGCTGTTTGCTGTCGCCACGATCGATGGCGTAGGCGTAGGCCTCGACAATCTGCCCCTGTTTGCTGATTTCAGCCCACAGCGCGGCGTAATTGAAGTGACAACCGTAAGCCTGACGAACGGTGTAGTAGAGGTTCTGGACATCGGCGAACACTGCGATTTTTTTCACCGCACATCCCCTTGGGCGCAGGCAGGATCAGGCACCAGGCCCGAAAAGTCGCCCAGTATGCCAGCCTGAAGGAGTGTTCCGCGAATAATCGGCCCGAGGCACCCGGGCACCCCGGACGAATGGCACCTGCGGAATGGGCAACGCCGGGGAGTGACACCCGTGGCGAGCGTGCTTGCTCGCCACGGGTCAGCGGCTACAGAAGGGTCAGACGAAAGAGTCGTCGTCGCCGCCAAAGAACGAGGAGCTGTCATCGCTGTAGTCGGCGTCGGCAAAGCCGCCCCGGTCGTTGCCGTAGGAATCGTTACCGGCCATGCGCTGATCGTCGCCCCAGCCATTGTTGCCCTGGTCGTTGACCTGGGCCGGCACTTCCTTGATGACTTCGACGATTTCTTGCGGCTGCTGATTGTGATGGAACAGGCTGCTGATGCCTTCTGCCAGCATTACGCCACCCGCCACGCCCGCTGCGGTTTTCAGCGCGCCACCGAGGAAACTGCTACCGGCCGCTGCTGGAGCCTGTTGCTGCGGTGCATAGCCCTGCTGTGGATAGTTCTGTGGCGGGGCACCGTAGTTTTGCTGCGGCGGTTGGCCACCGAACGACGAACGGCCAGGCTCACGCCAGCCGCCACCGCTCGATACCGGTGCGCTTTGGCTCGGCGCCGGCTGCGGCTCGCGGGAGCTGCCACCAAAGATGCTCGACAGGAAGCCGCCACTGGTCGGCGCCGGCGCCGCTGTCTGTGCCTTGGCCTGTTGCAGTTCGGCCTGCAATTGCTGGACTTGTGCCGTCAATTGCTTGTTCTGCTCGTCGAGGCTCTTGATTGCCGCCTCTTGCACCAGAATCGCCTGGGTCATGAAGTAGCCAGCTGCGGGTTGGCGAGTCAGGTGTTCCTTGATCCGCGCCTCGGCCAGGGCGTCGCGCGGAGCTGAGTTCGTTTCGGCCTGTTGCAGCCGGGAAAACAGTCCATCGATCAGGGTTTGTTCTTCGCTGTTCATGGCGACCTCTTAGATTGCCGGGAAAATCGTTGCCTGTATCCACAGAGGATAAGGTGCTCGACCTTAATGGAGGCTGAAACAAGTTGTTTCAATGACCTTTACCGAACGTTTACGTTTGTGCCCTTGTGCACATCATCGGTTAAAGTGGGCCACTGCTTTCAACCTGCGATACCGACTGATGAATCCGTTCGATGTACTGCGTGACTCCCTGTATTTCTTCAAACGCAATCTGGGCCAGATTGTGCAACTGTGCCTGCCGCTGGTGATCATCGAGGCCCTGCTGCAACAAGTGGTCGACCGTTCCACCGAGCCGGACAGTTTTCCCGGCGTGAGCGTGATCGTCGGTTTGCTGGTCTATCCGCTGTACACCGCCGCGCTGATTCTGTTTCTCGATGCCCGCAGCCGGGGGGAATCGCCCCGTAACCGCGATCTGCTGGCAAGGTCCGCCTACCTGTGGCCGCGCTTTGCCTTGCTGACCGCCCTCAATACCGTGCTGATTCTGCTCGGCCTGTCCCTGTATTTCCTGCCCGGCATTTACCTGATGGTGACCCTGGCCTTCGGCGAGTACCTGCTGGTGCTGCGTGGCCTGGCCCCGCTGGCGGCGATGAAGGAAAGCCTGCGCCTGACACGCGGTCATTTCATACGCATCCTGGTGTGCATTCTGTGCGTGATGGGGCCGTTGTGGGTGCTCAAGGGCGCGACGCTGGCGGTGTATCCCGACCCGCAGAACCCGGCGATCTCGCTGTTGATCGACAGCGCCCACAGCTTCCTGCAACTGTTTACCAGCGTGGTGTTGTTCCGCCTGTTCATGCTGATCGGCGATGCACCGGAAAAAATCGAGGGGCCACGCTGACCTTGGGCGACGGTTCGTCACTCGGGTATGCTCGGGATCAATTTTCGTAACACTGATAAGCCGAGCCATGACCCGACCACTGCGCTACGCCCTGCTGGGATTGTTGATCGTGACCGGCCTGGCAGGCGCGATGGTCTACAGCCTGACCTGGCGCCCCGACGCCAGGGAAGTGCTGCCGGTCAGTTGCAGTACTCAGGCCCCCCTCCTGGCACCTGGCCAGGCATTGAAGGTGATGACCTGGAACGTCCAGTACCTGGCGGGCAAGCGCTACGTGTTCTGGAATGACCAGGCGGCCGGCACCGACGAAGCCCCCACCGCCGACGACATGGCCTTCAGCCTCGATGAAGTGGCGCGGGTGATTCGCGACGAGCAACCGGACGTGGTGTTGTTGCAGGAACTCGATGACGGCGCCAAGGCCAGCGATTACCAGAATCAGCTCAAACTCTTGCAGGAACGGGTCGCCGATCTCTATCCGTGCAGTGCCCACGCATTCGACTGGAAAGCCGATTTCATCCCTGACCCGCACATCTTCGGCAGCGTTGGCCGGCAATTGGCGACCTTGAGTCGTTATGAGATCGAACACGCCGAGCGCCTGCAACTGCCGGTGTCACAGGTCAACCTGATCAGCCGTCAGTTCAAACCGAAAGACGCGTTGCTGCTCACCTATCTGCCGTTGAGCGACGGCGGCCAGATGGCGATCCTCAACACCCATCTGGACCGTGCGACCCAACCCGATGACACCCTGCAAACGCAAATCTCGGCCGTGACCAAGGTCCTCGACAAATTCGAAAGCCGTGGCACGCCCTGGCTGATCGGTGGCGATTTCAACCTCCTGCCGCTGGGCCAATACCAGCGCCTGCCCAGCGAGCAACGCACGCCCTATTCCGCCGACAGCGCCTTGCATGTGCTGTGGGACAAATACCCGATGATCCCCACCAACAACGAGGCCAGTGGCATCGACCGGGCGCGCTGGCTGACGCACTACCCGAACGATCCGGGCGTGAGCGGCCCGGACCGGACGGTCGACTACCTGTTCTACAGCCCGCGCATCAAACGGGTTGAAGCGAGGGTGCGACAGGACGATACGTTGCGCATCTCCGATCACTTGCCGGTGATCGCCCGGTTCCTGTTGCCGGCGGCGCCGTAGCGCCTACAGAGGGGGTGCATTACAGGCTCAATGCACCTCTTCCAGATCGTCATGCAGCAAGCCGAAAATCTTGCGTTTCATGTCGATGAACGAGTGCTCCATGACCATGTCCAGCGTGCGTGGGCGCTCGATCGGCACGTCGAGAATCTGCTTGATCCGCCCCGGCCGCGCGCCCATCACATAGACCCGGTCACCGAGCAGAATCGCTTCGTCGATGTCATGGGTGACGAACAACACGGTCTTCTTGCTGTTGCCCCAGACCCGCAACAACAGCTGCTGCATTTGCAGGCGCGTCTGGCTGTCGAGGGCGCCGAAGGGTTCGTCCATCAGCAGGATCTGCGGGTCGTTGGCCAGCGCGCGGGCGATCGCCACGCGCTGCATCATGCCGCCGGAGAGCTGCTTGGCGTAGTTGTCGGCGAAGTTGCTCAAGCCGACTTCGTTGACGTAGTAGTCGACAATGTCCTTGCGTTGCGCCGCCGACATGCCACGGCGCTTGAGACCGAACTCGACGTTCTGGCGCACGGTCAGCCACGGGAACAGCGTGTAGCTCTGGAACACCATGCCGCGATCCGCACCCGGCCCCTGCACTTGCTGGCCTCCCACATAAATCTCGCCCGACGTGGGTTCGTTCAGGCCGGCGGTGAGGTACAGCAGGCTCGACTTGCCGCACCCCGAAGGGCCGACCAGCACGGCGAATTGCTGATCCGGCACTTCGAACGAGACCTGCTCCAACGCGGTAAACGTGCCGCCATCGGGCTTTTTGTAACGCAGGCTGACCTTGTCCACTTGCAGTCGTGGCGCGGCCTGCACCGCGGTGGCCTGGGAGTTGGCGAATCGATGATTGGCAGCGGTTACTGAGCCCATGCGGTGATCCTCAGACGAAGGAAACGGAACAGTTGATCGGTAGCGAGGCCCAGCAGGCCGATGATGGCGATGGCCAGGAAAATCACATCCACCTGAAAGCCGCGCATGGCTTTGAGGCTCAGGTAGCCCAGGCCACTGGAGGCCGCGACCAGTTCGGCGACGACCAGGTAAGTCCAGGCCCAGCCCATGGTCACGCGCAGGGTGTCGAGCACGCCCGGCAATGACGCCGGAGCAATGACATGCAGCACCGCGTCGCGGCGGTTCGAGCCAAGGGTGTAGGAGGCGTTGATCAGGTCCTTGGAGATGCCCTTGGACACGTCCGCGATCATTACCAGTTGCTGGAAGAACACGCCGAAGATGATCACCGACACCCGCTGCTCCAGACCGATGCCGATCCACAGAATGAACAGCGGCACGAAGGACGTGACCGGCAGGTAGCGGATGAAGTTGACCATCGGCTCGAGGAACGCCTGGACGATGCGGAAGCTGCCCATCAGCAACCCCAGCGGCACGGCGACCAGGGACGAGACAATAAAACCGACCATCACCACTTCGACGCTGGCCCATACGTGCTGGCCGAGGGTGCCGTCGCGACTCAGGCGCACGGCGGCCTCGACCACGGCGCCGGGTGTCGGCAGGAACATGCCCGGCACCACGCCACCGTAAGACAACCCGGCCCAGAGGCCGACCAACAAGACCCAGGCCAGGCCGCTCGCACTCCAGATCACCGACACCGGCAAACCGGTCTTGGGCGTGATGCAGCGGCTCAGCCATGAATTGCGCTTGAACATGCAAACCTCCTAGAGCGGGCTGACGAAACGGTTGTCGATCAGGTCGTCATTGCTGACGTTGTACGGCTTGCCCTGCAACTCGCTGGCGGTCTCGTTGGCCAGTTTGATCAACGGTTCGCTGTCACCCGGCTTGCCCGGTGAGCCGAGCAGTTGTTCGCTCATGGCCTGATCGTAGAAACGCACGCCTTTGGCGGCCGCGGCCAGTTCCTTCGGATCGGCCAGATAGCCGCCGACGCCCTTGGCCATGATTTTGTAGGCTTGCTCCGGGTGGTCCTTGGTGTACTGCACCGCCTTGTACAGGCCGGCCACCAGGGCCTTGACGTCTTGCGGTTGTTTTTCGATGACGGTGCAGTTGAGTGCCACCACGTCGACGATCACCCCCGGCGTGCTGCTGCTGTCGATCAGCACCTTGCCCTGTTGCTTGTCGCGGACCATCGACAGGTGCGGCTCCCAGGTCACCGCGGCGGGCACGCGACCGGCGATGAACGCGGTGGCGGCGTCGTCAGCCGTCATGTTCTGCACGGTGATGTCGCTCATGCTCATGCCGTGTTTTTTCAGCAAGTAAGACAACCAGAACTGCGAGGTCGACCCTTCGTTGACCGCCACGGCCTTGCCCTTGAGTTCCTGCAGGCTCTTGACGTCCTTGCCCACCAGCACGCCGTCGCCGCCATGGCTGTCATCCAGCGCGGCCACCGCCTTGAAGCAAAACTGCGGGCGGTATTTCAGCACTTCGTCGATGGTCGAGGCCGAGCCCGACAACTCGCCCGACGCTTGCGCCGCCATGTACATCGAAGCTTCTTCGACGACAGGCAGTTCCACGGTCAAACCGTTTTCCTTGAAGTAGCCCAGGTCCTGGGCGAGGTAGAGGGTGCCGTAGCCGACCCAGGTGGTGTGACCGATGGACAGGGTGCCGGCCTGGGCGCTGGTGGCGACCGTCGCGGCGATGGCGGTGACCGCCAGTGGATAAGTAACGCGGGTAAGCAAGGACTTGATCATGGAGCACTCCCAAAGCTGTTGATTTAGTTTTGATGGGCAGTACGGCCAGCGGCCCCGGATATCAGCTGCCACCGGCGGTCTCTGATGGACCTTGGGTTGGGCAGCATGGGGCTGACTGGCGAAGTCGATGTTGGCCCAAGGCAGGGCTTAGGAAAATGAGGAAATATGTCGATGGGAACGATGAAAAAACTGGGTAGCGTGCGCGGTAAAAGGGCGGACTTGGCGGGGATGCACAGGGTGGGGGCAAAAAAGGAAAGGTGTGTGTTGAATGGGCAAAAACAATCGCGAGCAGGCTCGCTCCCACAGGGGTTAGATGTCGACACCATTACCGGGTTCGACACAATCTCACTGTGGGAGCGAGCCTGCCCGCGATAAGGTCCGCAGGACCTTCAGACGGTGTCAGAGCCGACCATATTCCTGCGCCGTACGATCGACCGCTTTCAGGGTCTTGCCCACCAGCTCGTCAATCTCTTCACGGCTGGCAATCAACGCCGGCGCCATGATCATCCGCCCCAGCGTCGAACGAATGATCACCCCTTCTTCAAAGCCAATCGTGCGGCAGCGCCAGGCGATGTCGTTTTCGTTGGCAAAGCGTTTACGGCTGGTTTTGTCTTCGGCCAGTTGCAGTGCCGCCACCATGCCCGTGCCCTGGATATCGCCCACCAGCGGGTGATTGCCGAACACCTCGCGCAGGCACTGTTGCAGGTACGGGCCGATGTCGTCCTTGACCCGCGTCACTACCCCTTCATCACGCAATGCCTTGAGGTTGGCGATCGCCACCGCCGCCGCTACCGGGTGCCCGGAATAGGTCAGGCCGTGGGCGAACACACCGCCCTGCTCCACCAGCACCTGGGCCATTTTTTTCGACAGCACCAGACCACCCATCGGGATGTAGCCCGAGGTCAGGCCCTTGGCGATGGACAAGGTGTCGGGCTCAAAACCGAAGTACTCGTGGGCGAACCATTCGCCGGTACGACCGAAGCCGCCAATCACTTCGTCGGCGCACAGCAGCACGTCGTACTTGCGGCAGATGCGCTGGATTTCCGGCCAGTAGCTTTCCGGCGGGAAGATCATGCCGCCCGCGCCCTGGAACGGTTCGGCGATGAAGCCGGCCACCTTGTCCGCTCCCAGTTCGAGAATCTTCGCTTCCAGCTGCTGCGCTGCACGCAGGCCGAATTCGGCCGGCGTCAGGTTGCCCTCGTGGGCGAAGAAGTACGGTTCGTCGATGTGCTCGATGTCGGGGATCATGCCGCCCATTTCGTGCATGAATTTCATGCCACCGAGCGCCGTCGCGGCCAGGGTCGAACCGTGGTAGCCGTTCCAGCGGCCGATCATGATTTTCTTCTCGGGCTTGCCGAGCACTTGCCAGTAACGGCGCACGGTACGGATCAACACCTCGTTGGCTTCGGAGCCGGAGTTGGTGTAGATCGCGTGGCTGTAGTGACCCGGCAACAGGCTGAACAACAGCTCGGAAAGCTCGATCACCTGCGGGTGGGTCGTGTGGAAAAACATGTTGTAGTACGGCAGCTGTTCCAGCTGCTGGCTCGCCGCCAACGCCAGGTCCTTGCGCCCGTAACCGAGGTTGGTGCACCACAGCCCGGACATGCCGTCGAGGTAACGCCGACCGTCGTTGTCCCACAGGTGCAGGCGCTCACCACGGACCATCACCCGCGGCCCTTCGTCGTTGAGTGCCTTTTGATCGACGAACGCGTGGATGTGGTGCGCGGCGTCGGCTGCCTGGTAGTCGCGGGTTTCACGTGGGGTGGTCATCGCCAGTTCTCCGTTTTTGTTATCAGCGCAATTGAAACCAGGTGGTCTTCAACTGGGTATATTTATCGAATGAGTGCAGCGACAGGTCACGGCCAAAACCGGACTGTTTGCCACCGCCGAAAGGCACGGTCACGTCCAGCGCATCGACGCTGTTGACCGACACGGTCCCGGCTCGCAATTGTCGCGCCACGCGGTGGGCGCGATTGAGGTCGTCGGTCCACAGCGATGCCGCCAGACCGTAGACGCTGTCGTTGGCCAATTGCAAGGCGTGGGCCTCGTCATCGAACGCCGTGACCGCCAGCACCGGGCCGAATACTTCGTCGCGAAACAGCGGCATGTCCGGGCTCACGCCGGTAAAGATCGTCGGCTGGATGAAGTTGTCCGAGCCGTTGAAGATCGACTGCCGGCCGCCGCAGACGCGGGTCGCGCCCTGCTGCTCGGCCTGCTGGATGAACTTCATGATGCGGGCTGTCTGGCGGCTGTCGACGATGGCGCCGGCGGTGCTCGACGGGTCCAGAGGATCACCTGGCTGCCAGCGCTCGGCCTGGGCCTTGAGGCGCTCGACGAATTCATCGTGTATCGAGCGCTGCACCAGCAACCGCGAGTTGGCGGAACAGACTTCACCCTGATTGAAGTAGATGCCGAAGGCCGCCTTCTGCGCCGCGAGATCAAGGTCCTGACAGTCGGCGAACACCAGGTTCGCACTCTTGCCGCCGCACTCCAGCCATACCTGTTTCAGGTTCGATTGCGCCGAGTACTGCATGAAGTATTTGCCAACTTCGGTGGAACCGGTGAACACCAGGCAATCGACATCCGGGTGCAGGCCGAGGGCTTTACCGGTCTGTTCGCCAAGCCCCGGCAGCACATTGAGCACACCGGCTGGCAGTCCGGCTTCCAGCGCCAGTTCAGCCAGGCGCAGCGCGGAAAACGGTGACTGTTCGGCCGGTTTGAGGATCACCGAATTGCCCGCCGCCAGGGCTGGCGCGAGTTTCCACGCGGCCATATCCAGTGGAAAGTTCCAGGGCACCACGGCCGCAACCACGCCCAACGCTTCGCGGGTGATGGTCGCCAGCACGTTCTGTGCGCTGGGGGCGACCTGATCGTAGAGTTTGTCGAGGCTCTCGGCGTACCAGCGGAACACCCCGGCGGCGCCCGGCACGTCGATGTTGTAGGCGTCCATGACGGGTTTGCCCATGTTCAGCGAATCGAGCAGCGCCAGTTCTTCGCGATGGACCAGAATCAGATCCGCCAGGCGCAACAACACTTGCTTGCGCTCGCTTGGGGAACGCGCCGCCCAAGTGCCGGCTTCGAACACCTGCCGCGCGTTGCGCACCGCCGCCTCGACGTCCTCCTCGCCGCAGGCCGCCACGTTGGCCAGATGCTGGCCGGTAGCGGGGTTAATGGCCGCGAATGTCTGTCCCGACTGCGCTGCACGGGATTTGCCGTCGATCACGGCCTGGTCGGGTAACCGCAGCGCAGCGGCCTTGTTTTGCCAGTATGCAAGCTCGAACACGTTCAGATGCTCCATGGGCTTTTCTTGTGCATTGATGGTGGCCCAGGCCCGTGTCGAGGAAAAATAGTAAAAATGTCTTCGCAGACGATGAAAAAACTGGGTAGCCAATCTCCCGGGTTGCGCTGCATGTGGTTATTGTTCAAACACAACAAAAACTTCGCCTGACGGGATGCGGGCGGTGCGCAAATTGCTTGGATGCCTTACCCGTCCGTCCCGAGGTTTGTCGTGGCTGCCTACAACCTGCGTCAATTGAAGTACTTCATTACCACCGTCGATTGCGGCAGCGTCGCCGAGGCTTCGCGCAAGTTGTACATCGCCCAACCGGCGATCTCCACGGCGATCAAAGGCCTGGAAGACAGCTTCGGCGTGCAACTGCTGATCCGCCATCACGCCCAGGGCGTCTCCCTGACACCCAGCGGCGCGCGTTTCTATCGCAAGGCCCAGGAGCTGCTGCGCATGGCCAAGGAGTTCGAGCAGAACGCTCTGGCCGACAACGATGTGGTGGCCGGGCAAATCGACATCGGTTGCTTCGAAACCGTCGCGCCGCTTTACCTGCCCCAGCTGATTGCCGGGTTTTCGGCGCTGTACCCGGGGGTGAAAATCCGTATCCGCGACGGCGAGCAGCAGGAGTTGGTACAAGGCCTGACCTCGGGCACCTTCGATCTGGCGATCCTGTATGAACACGACCTGGACGCCACCATCCAGACCGAACCCCTGATGCCGGCGCAGCGCCCTTATGCCTTGCTGCCGGCGGATCATCGCTTTGCCCAGTTGAAGCAAGTGTCGCTGCGCGACCTGTGCCTGGAGCCGATGATTCTGCTGGATGTACAGCCGAGCCGGACCTACTTCGTCAGCCTGTTCGAGGAGCTGGGCCTGACGCCGCACATCGCTTTCAGCTCACCGTCGATCGAGATGGTCCGCGGAATGGTCGGGCAAGGGTTTGGCTTCTCGATCCTGGTCACACGGCCGCATTCGGAATGCACCTATGACGGGCAGAAAGTGGTGTGCGTGGACATTGTCGAGGATGTCACGGGGTCTGGATTGGTGGCGGCGTGGTTGAAACGTGGCCAATTGACCAAACCGGCGCAGATGTTTGCCGATTATTGTCGCGAGCAGCTCACCGAAAAATCCGAAAAAACACACCCGACCTTGTAGGCGCCGGCTTGCTGGCGAAGGGTTTGGAACCTGTGGTGTTTTGCAGGACGCCTTCGCTGGCAAGCCAGCTCCCACAAGTTCCGTGGTGGTTCGGCGGACGCCATCTGTAGGAGCCGGCTTGCCAGCGCCTACTTGCGCGGCTTGATCCGCGCGGTCGCTTCGGCCACCAGCGGGTCATCCGGCCAGTAGTGTTTCGGGTAGCGCCCCTTCAAGTCCTTTTTCACCTCGGCGTAGGTGCTGCGCCAGAAGTTCGCCAGATCCTGGGTCACCTGCACCGGCCGCCGCGCCGGGGACAACAGATGCAGTTTGACCACTTGCCGGCCACCGGCGATGCGCGGGGTCTCGGCCAGGCCAAACAGTTCCTGCAGACGCACCGCCAGAATCGGCGGCTGTTCGCTGTAATCCAGACGGATCGACGAACCCGACGGCACGCTTAAATGATGCGGGGCCAACTCGTCGAGCCGTTGCGGCAAAGGCCAGGGCAACAGGTTATGGACGATGCTCGACAGGTCCAGGTTGGCGAAGTGACTGAGCCGCGAGATCTTGCCCAGATAAGGCATCAGCCAGTGCTCCAGGGTTTTGAGCAACGCAGCGTCGCCGACATCCGGCCACTCACTCTCGCCCTTGCTGGCCAGATCCAGTTGGCGCAACAAGGCTACCCGCGCCTGCCACTGACGCAGCTCCGGCGTCCACGGCAACAATTCCAGCCCCTTGCGGCGGACCAGATTGACCAGCGCCTGGCTGCGGGCGGTTTCATCGAGGCCGGTCAGCGGTTCGCGGCTGAGGATCAGTTCCCCGACCTTGCGCTGACGCTCGGCTCGCAACACGCCTTCGCGTTCGTCCCAATCCAGTTGATCGACCACCCGCACCTGCTCGGCCAGCACCGAGTCGAACAGCGCCGGATCGAAATCCGTCGCCAGATAAATCCGCTCTTCACGCTGGCCCTGACGACTGCCAAGGTCGGCAATCACCAGCCAGGGTTGTTTCATCAGGCTGTCCGCTTCGGCGAACAAGGCTGCCCGGCCGTTGGCCAGGCGATACTCGGCGCCACCCGCGCGGCGCTGCTGGGCGACGCGGTCGGGGTAGGCCAGTGCCAGCAGCGCACCGAGCCAGCGCGGGTGATCGGGATCGCTGACCGGCTCCGTGGCCTTGCCGCGCAGATAGCCTCGATATTGCCGCGCCAGTTGCCGAGCCCGCTGCACCCCGCCCAGGGCACCGCGAGCGGCGCGCGCTTCGCCGGACAACAACACCAGTCGGCTGTGCAGATCCGCGCCGGCACCACGCAAGATGTCACGCTCGCCGAGCAGCGCCGCCACATCACAGGCCATGTCTGCCAAACCGAGGGCCTGGCCGCGCAACAGCAAATGGGCGATGCGCGGATGCGCCGGCAACTCGGCCATGGCCTGACCGTGACGCGTCAGCGTTTCGCCGTCCAGTGCGCACAGGCGTTCGAGCAAATCCTGCGCCTGGGCGTACGCGGCGGCGGGCGGCACATCGAGCCAGACCAATTGCCCGGGCGTCACACCCCAGCGGCCGAGTTGCAAGGCCAGGCCGGCGAGATCCGCCGAGAGAATTTCCGCACTGCCGTAGGCCGCCAACTGTTCGTGTTGATCCTGCGACCACAGGCGATAGCAAACGCCAGGCTCCAGTCGCCCGGCGCGGCCTGCACGCTGGGTAGCACTGGCCTTGGAGATACGCTGGGTATCGAGGCGAGTCATGCCGCTGCCGGGGTCGAAACGCGGTACGCGCGCCAATCCGGCATCGATGACGACGCGCACGCCGTCGATGGTCAGGCTGGTCTCGGCGATGTTGGTGGCCAGCACCACTTTGCGTTTGCCTGACGGCGCCGGATCGATCGCCGCCCGTTGTGCGGCCAGGTCCAGTTCGCCGTGCAACGGGCAAAGCAACACTTGAGGGTTGTCGCCCAGCGCATCGGCCAGTTGTTGATGCACGCGTCGAATTTCCGCCTGCCCCGGCAGGAACACCAGCACGCTGCCGGTTTCATCGTTCAAGGCTTCGAGAATGGTCTGCACCAGGCGCGGCTCGATGAATTCACCGGCCTGGAACGGCCGCCCCCAGCGCATCGCCACCGGGTACATGCGCCCTTCGCTGCGCAGGATCGGCGCATCGTCCAGCAGCCCGGCCAGGCGTTCGCCCTCCAGGGTCGCGGACATCAGCAGGATTTTCAGCGGTTGATCGTCGCGGAACAGCTCCCGGCCATTGAGGCTCAGGGCCAATGCCAGGTCGGCGTCGAGGCTGCGTTCGTGAAATTCGTCGAAAATCAGCAGGCCCACACCTTCCAGCGCCGGATCGTCCTGCAAGCGTCGGGTGAGGATGCCTTCGGTGACCACTTCGATACGGGTGTCGGGGCCGACCTTGCTGTCGAGCCGGATGCGATAACCCACGGTTTCGCCGACTTTCTCGCCCAACTCACTGGCCAGACGCTCCGCTGCCGCGCGCGCCGCCAACCGGCGCGGCTCGAGCATCAGGATGGTTTGCCCGGCCAGCCACGACTCGTTGAGCAAGGCCAAGGGCACGCGGGTGGTTTTACCGGCACCAGGCGGTGCTTCAAGCACGGCTTCGTGGCGCGTAGCCAAGGCTTCACGCAGGGCGGGTAAAACTTCATCAATCGGCAAAGAAATCATGCTGGCTCCCAAACAGAGCGGCGAGTATAACGGCGAACTGCCCAGTGTTCGTTGCGGTCCTAATTCATACCGATGACACTTCGTTTTGAAATGACCCAGGAGATTTCATATGCGTATTCCCGTTCGCCTGATTGGCGGTGTTCTGGTCGCGACCCTGCTGACCCAAGTAACAGCCTGCGGTTCGATCTTCTATCCGGATCGCCGTGGACAGATCGACGGCAAGATCGACCCGGCCATTGCCGCGCTCGATGCCGTTGGCCTGCTGTTCTATATCATTCCGGGCCTGATCGCGTTTGCCGTGGACTTCGCCACCGGCGCGATTTACTTCGAACCGGGCAAAACCGCCCAGGTCGACCCGGAAAAACTCAAGGAAGCCATCGGCGCCGACGGCAAGGTCGATAACCTCAAGTTGCAGGCTATTCTGCAGCGTGAACTGGGCCGCAGCTTCCCGCTGGATGATCCACGCCTGATCCAGCACAAGGGCAGCACCCAGCAATTGGCCATGTTCGGCCTGCAACCCGCCGCGTAATCGGTGCATTTCAAGGAAAGGCTGCACTTATGATCTCCAGCTCCGAACACGCCCGCCTGCTTCGGCTGGCGACCCGCGCCTCGGTGGCGGTGGCTTGTACGCTGATCGTCGCCAAAGCCATCGCCTGGTGGCTGAGCGGATCGGTGAGCATGCTCGCCGGGTTGACCGACTCGGCACTCGACGGCATCACTTCGATGCTCAACTTGCTGGCCGTGCACTACGCCCTGCGCCCCGCCGACGACGATCATCGCTACGGGCATGGCAAGGCCGAATCGCTGGCCGGCATGGCGCAAGCGTTGTTCATCGGCGGCAGTGCGGTGCTGATTGCGATGCAGGCATTCGAGCGGATCAAGCATCCAGAGCCGGTGGGCGCGCCATGGATCAGCATCGGGGTGATTGTGTTCTCGCTGGTCCTGACCCTGGCACTGCTGATATTGCAGCATCGTGTGGTCAAGGCCACGGGCTCCAATGCCGTACACGCCGACTCCTTGCATTACCGCTCGGACATGCTGCTCAACGGCAGCATACTGTTGGCGCTGGTGCTGGCCGGGTTTGGCTGGCATCAGGTCGACGCCTGGTTCGGTCTGGGTATCGCCGCGTACATCCTCTGGAGCGCGGTGCAGATCGCCCGGGAAAGTTTCACGGTGCTGATGGATGAAGAGCTGCCGCCGGATGTCAGCCAGCACATGCTGGAGCTGGCGTGCGGCATTCCGGGGGTGCTGGGCGCGCATGACCTGCGCACGCGGGTGTCCGGCAACCAGTGGTTCGTACAACTGCACCTGGAATTGCCGGGGGACCTGACGCTGTCAGTTGCCCACGGCATCAGCGATCAGGCCGCCGATGCGATTCACGCCGCCTACCCGCGAGCCGAGGTGCTGGTGCACGCCGACCCGCAGGAAGCGGTGAACGCCGCCCGGGCTCAGTAACTCACCTGATAGCCGCGACTGCTCAGGCAATTGCCCTGAGCCTGGCGGTAGGTCTGCACTACCGAAGGGTCTGGTTGATAGGTTGCGGTTCGCGGATCGAAACCGCTCTGCTGCACCGCGTATTGATAGCACTCGTAGCCATCCTGATTGACCTGTTCCTGGGACTGGCCGTTGGCCGGGTACGCCACCACGTCATAACTGTTGTTGACGGGTGGTGGCGGCTGTTGTGGCTGCGGCTGCGGTTGAAGGCTGCCAACCGGTGGCTCGACCACGACGTAGTCCTGGGTGCTCTCCTGATAGGCGTAATACGCGCCCGCCGCCAAAAATAGCACCGTACCGCCGATCAACACCTGCTCGGCGTAATCCGGCAAGTAGCTGACGCGAATTCCGCGCGGTGGTTCGACCACCACATAGCGTGGGCCCAGTGGGCGATACCAGTAACCACCGGAGTAGAAATAATCCATGCCGCGGTACGGCACGCGGTATTCGCGGTCGGGGAAGCGATCGATCACGTGGCCAGGGCGATACTGCGGCCCCGGCCCCCAACCGTTGCCGTGCCCGTTCGGGTGACCCTGCCACTGATTGTTACTCGACGGCGAACCGGTGTAGCCGCCCCAGTGCTGGTTGTTGTCGTTGCGACGCGGAACGTCCTGGTAATACCCGCGCTGCGGTGGCTGGGTCTGGCGCACCGCATCGGGCCGGGGCTGGATCGGCAAATCATTGGCCGGCAATTGCGGTGACGGCGGCGGCGGGCGAACCGGGCTGTTGTAATCGGGCGGCGTATGGCGCTGCCACTGCCCCTGGTTCTGATGCTGGTCGTTGTGTTCGAACTGCCGGCTGTTTTCGCCACGATTGACGTCGTTGTTCTGCGGACGTGGCGGGTTCTGTGGTTGACCTTCCTGCGGGTGCGGCTGATTGTTGCCGCCATGACCCTGATTGTTTCCCTGATGACCGCCCTCCCAGCGCTGCCCACCATCGGGCCCCCGGTTCTGCGGCTCGTCGGCGAGCGATTGCGCAGTGACACTGACACACAGCAAACCAACTCCGGCCAAACGCCAGATGCGCGACTTCATGCTTTTCCTCACTGTGGGGACTGCTGGGGTACGGATTGCGTAGGAGCGAGCCTGCTCGCGATGAACTCAAGCGCAATGCGTTTATTCAAAAAGCACGCGCGTCATCGTTAACGTCCATCGCGAGCAGGCTCGCTCCTACAGTGAAGCGAACAGCGCTTGTACGTAAGACTGGAAATGCACAGGCTGGTTCTGCAACAGGTTATCAGTCGCGCAACTTATTTATTGAGGACGGGCGTCAAATGACGGGCAAGAAAAAGGGGAGACCCGTCGGCCTCCCCTTGAGAACTTCGTCCGTGCTCGACGCTTTTGACGTCGGCTCACCTCACGCCGTCTTCTGGACAGTGTGTAGCTCGGGGGCCGGCACATCCCCTGTGGGGGTGGCGACCGCAGCTGGCCTGATTGGGCGAGCCGCACTGGACTGTTTGTCCGAGCAGTGATTCTGGTGATAAGAATAGGCTCGGAGGGCCGGCAGAGGATTGCGAAGATTGCTCAAATAAACATTACTTGCGCAATTTTTAACCCTGGATAGATAATCTGTCGCAATAGTTATGACAAAGGCCTGATTGATGAGCAAACTCGACCGATACGACCTGAGCATTCTGGCTGAATTGCAGCGTGATGCACGCATCTCCAATCAGGAGCTGGCCGAACGCATCGGCCTGTCACCGTCGCCGTGCTCACGACGGGTCAAGCAACTGGAGGACGACGGCTACATTTCCCGCCAGGTCGCCCTGCTCGACCGCAAAATGCTCGGCCTGAGCCTGACAGCCTATGTGCTGATCGGCATGGACCGCCATACGCCGGAGCGCTTCGAGAACTTCGAAGCCGCCATCCGAACCTTGCCACAAGTCCTGGAATGCAGCCTGGTGACCGGGATGGATGCCGACTATCAGCTCAAGGTCGTGGTGCCGGACATGGATCACTACCAGAAACTGCTGCTGGGGCATCTGACGCGGATTGAAGGCGTGACGAGCGTGCGGTCGAGTTTTGTGTTGAATCAGGTGCTCAACAGCACTGAGCTGCCGCTGACTCATCTGCGAAGCTGAGGACGCCATTGCGAGCAAGCTCGCTCCTGCAGGGATCTTCAGCGCACCAGGATCAACCGTAGGAGCGAAGCTTGCTCGCGATGGGGCCGCCACAGCCGACGAATGACTGCGACACACCGCCGCAGGTCAATACTGCCCTCCACCAGCGAGGCGTATACTCCCCGCGCCCTTTTAGCCTCGCCCGCGTGGAGATGTTCGATGGATCCTGCAGTTTTCGAAGAGTGGATGATGACCGGCCTGGTCTCCATCCTGATCATTTTCATGGGTTTCATCGTCTGGGATCTGGCGAAGAAGTCCAAGGCCGGGCGTTTCGGCTCGTTCATTCTGTTCTTCGTACTGGGCCTTGGCGTGGCGGCGTTCGTCATCAAGAGCGTGGTGATCGGACTGATCGAGTCCGGCACTTTATAAGCGCGCCGGCACTTCCTTCCACTGGCCTTGATCGAGCCCTTCGAGAGTCCAGTCGCCGATTCTGACCCGCACCAGGCGCAACGTCGGCAGTCCGACCGCCGCCGTCATGCGCCTTACCTGACGGTTACGCCCCTCGCGAATCACCAACTCCAGCCAACTGGTCGGCACACTCTTGCGAAAACGCACGGGCGGATTGCGCGGCCACAACTCGGGCTCGTCGAGTTGCCGCGCCTCGGCAGGCAAGGTCATGCCGTCGTTCAACTCCACGCCATCACGCAAACGCTGCAACTGCTCGGCGCTCGGCTCGCCTTCCACTTGCACCCAGTAGGTCTTGGCCAGTTTGTGTTTCGGATCGGCGATCCGCGCCTGTAGCTGACCGTCGTTGGTCAGCAGCAGCAAGCCTTCGCTGTCGCGGTCCAGCCGTCCGGCGGGGTAAATCCCCGGGATCTCGATAAAGTCCTTGAGCGTCGCCCGACCTTCGCCATCGCTGAATTGCGTCAGCACATCGAACGGTTTATTGAACAGGATCAGTTTTGGCTCGGCCGGTGGCGCCTTGGCAACACGACGCGGGGCCGAAGGGGATGGCTTCGCGCCAGGACGGCGGGAAACGGGACGTTGAGGACGGGACATGGCAAAAGAGACATCTAACGGTCAGAGCTGCTAATGCTAGTGCCCTGACCGCTAAATGACCATGACTAACCCTTAGCGGAACGGTGGTTCGTCGAAGCTGCGCAGTTTGCGCGAGTGCAGCGAGTTGAGTTCGGTGCGCAGCAAGTCCACCGCCTCGATGCCGATCTTCAAATGCTGGCTGACCGCGCGCTCATAGAAAGCGTTGGCCGAACCCGGCAGCTTGATTTCACTGTGCAGCGGCTTGTCCGACACGCAGAGCAACGTGCCATAAGGCACGCGCAGGCGATAGCCCTGGGCGGCGATGGTGCCGCTTTCCATGTCCACCGCCACGGCGCGAGACAAGTTGATCAGTGGACGCTCCTGGGCCCAGCGCAATTCCCAGTTGCGGTCGTCGTAGGTCAGCACGGTGCCGGTGCGCAGACGCTTTTTCAGTTGGTCGCCTTGCTCGCCGGTGATGTTGGCCGCTGCTTGTTGCAAGGCCATCTGCACTTCGGCCAGGGCCGGGATCGGAATGTTCGGCGGTACCACCCGGTCGAGAATCCCGTCGCGGCGCATGTAGGCGTGCGCCAGCACGTAGTCGCCAATGGTCTGCGACTGACGCAAGCCGCCGCAGTGACCAATCATCAGCCAGCAGTGCGGACGCAGCACCGCCAGGTGATCGGTGATGTTCTTGGCGTTGGACGGGCCGACGCCGATGTTCACCAGGGTCACGCCGTGACCGTCGCTGGCGATCAGGTGATAGGCCGGCATCTGGTAGCGGTGCCAGACCACGCCGGCGGCAATCGCCGAGGCTTCACCGTGGTCCATGCTCTTTTCGATGATCACGTTGCCCGGCAGCACCATGCGGATGAAACGCGGGTCTTTGCGCAATTGTTCAAGGCCATGGACGATGAACTGGTCAACGTAACGGTGGTAGTTGGTCAGCAGGATCCACGGCTGCACATGACGCCAGTCGCTACCGGTGTAATGCACCAGTCGGCGCAGGGAGAAATCCACCCGCGCGGCATCGAACAGCGCCAGCGGCAGCGGGTCGGTGTTTTCCCAATCGTACAAGCCATCGGCAATGCCGTCGGTCGCCGCCGACAGGTCGGTACTCGGGAACACCCGCGCCAGCACGGCCGCGGTGACGCCCGAGCCAGCCAGCTCATCGCCCTGCTCGACTACGTACGGATAAGGAATGTTTTGCTGACTGACACCGACCTCTACGGTCACGGTGAAGTCGTGCATCAGAGGTACGAGCTGTTCCAGCAGGTATTTACGGAACGCCGACGGGTGGGTCACGGTGACGCTGTAGGTGCCCGGTAACTGAACCTTGGCGTAGGCGCGGGTGGTCTGCGGGACTTCGCCCTGGCAATGGTAGGTCAGACGCAATTCGGGATAACGGAACAATGCCCGCTGCTCGGCATCGGGCTCGACGCGATCCTTGAGGTAGCGCTTGAGCGCCTGGCTCAATGCGGTGGTTGCACGATTGTGCAAGAGCGCAAGCCGGTCAACGGCTTGCTCGGCGGTTTGAACGACAATAAAAGCTTCGGTCACGATCAGCATCCTGTGTTCTGACTTGCAGGCCTTCATCTTGCCTGCATCGTCGCTTCACGGGAACAGTGGCATGCTGATACAAAAATATTGCACACACCGAAAACCCTGTGGGCCTGCCCGCGATGAGGGCCTATCAATCGACCTATCTGTTGACTGAGATACCGCTATCGCGGGCAAGCCCGCTCCCACGGGTTGTGCAGTGTTTTTATTGTTCGTGATCAAAAACCCTGCGGAGTCGATCGGGCGACGATGGCTTCAACATCCAGCCCCCGTGGCAACGCGCCATATACGCGTCCGGCAGAACCGAGGCGGCTGGCGATGAAGGCATCGCTCACCGCCGCATTGCCCGCCTCCAGCAGCAGTTTGGCTTGCAGCCCCAAGGCAATGTCTTCGGTCAATTGCCGGGCACGGTACTGAATGTCGCCGGTGTCCTTGAAGGCCTTTTGCAACTGACTGATATGCGCAGCCAGGCGCTTGTCGCCATGGCCATCACCCAACTCCGTGAACAGGGCATCGAGGGCACCCGGCTCTTTCGACAGCGCTCGCAGCACGTCGAGGCATTGCACGTTGCCGGAGCCTTCCCACGTCGAGTTGACCGGCGCCTCGCGGTACAGCCGCGGCAGGATGCTGTCTTCGACATAACCGGCCCCGCCCATGCACTCGGCGGCTTCGTTGATCATGGCCGGCGCGCGCTTGCAGATCCAATACTTGCCCACCGCCGTCACCAACCGCGCGAATTTTGCTTCCTGATCATCTCCCAGATGATCCAGCGCCCGGCCCATGCGCAAACTCAAGGCCAGGGCCGCTTCGCTTTCCAGTGCCAGGTCCGCCAGCACGTTTTGCATCAAGGGCTGTTCGCTCAGTAATTTGCCGCCGACCGAGCGGTGTGCACAGTGATGGCTGGCCTGGGTCAGCGCCTGACGCATCAGCGAGCTGGAGCCGACCATGCAATCGAAGCGGGTCATGGCCACCATCTCGATGATGGCCGGTACCCCCCGCCCCTCCTCGCCGACCATCCAGGCCAGGGCGCCACGAAACTCCACTTCGCTGGAAGCGTTGGAGCAATTGCCGAGTTTGTTTTTCAGGCGCTGGATGTAGAACTGATTGCGCGTGTCATCCGGGCGATGGCGCGGCAGCAGGAAACAGGTCAAGCCCTTGTCCGTCTGCGCCAGGGTCAGGAAGGCATCGCACATCGGCGCCGAACAGAACCACTTGTGCCCCACCAGTTCATAAGCCTGGCCAGGACCGCTGGCACCGACCGGATAAGCCTTGGTGGTGTTCGCGCGAACGTCGGTGCCACCCTGTTTCTCGGTCATGGCCATGCCGAGGGTGACCCCGGCCTTGTGGGCCATGCCGACGTTGCGTGGGTCATATTCGGTGGCGAGCACTTTCGGCAGCCATTGTCTGGCCAGATCCGGCTGCAGGCGCAGGGCCGGTACGCTGGCGAAGGTCATGGTCAGCGGGCAGCCACTGCCGGCTTCGGCCTGGCTGTGCAAGTAAGTCATGGAAGCCCGGGCGACATGGGCGCCGTCCTGCGGGTGCGCCCAGGGCAACGAGGTCAGGCCATGTTCGATCGCCGTGCGCATCAGTTGGTGGTAGGCCGGATGAAATTCCACCAGGTCGATACGATGCCCATAGCGGTCGTGACTGCTGAACACCGGCTTGTTCTCATTGGCCAGGAATCCCGCCTCCATCAGCGGCCCCCCGGCCAGTGCACCGTAGGCATCGATCCGCGATTCGGCCCAACCGGCCCCGAAACGCCGCGACCACTCCTGCAACGGCAAGTCGATGCGAAACAGGTTGGCGCCATCAAGGGACGGCGGCTGGTTGGTGACTTCGTGGGTTTCGGCGAACTGGTGCAGGTTCATGACGGGGCTCCTTTGGTTAGCCAAGGAGACCAGTTAAGCACCGCACCTCAGACGAACAAAGTGTCATATCCGCCTAACTTCCGGCGCTTTCACCCTGTTTCGCGCAGAGCACCCGACGATAGAGCGCAACCTGCAAATCTTCGAATTTCACCGGCTTGCTCAGGTAGTCGATCATTGCGCCAGTCGGGCAGCGCTCCCGGTCAACACCCAGTGCGATCATGAATATCGGCACGTCGGCGCAGCCCGGCAAGGCGCGGATCTGGCAGCAGACCGACACATCGTCCAGCGCTGGCAACTGACAATCGAGCAAAACGGCGTCGAAGGTTTCACGCTGCAACAACTCCAGTGCAGTGAGGCCGCTGTCAGCGGTGCGGACCCGGAAACCGAGCTTGAGCAACATGCCGCGCATCACCAGCTGATTGATACTGTTTTCGTCCACCAGCAGCACCGAGCAATCCTGCGGCAGGCGCAGGCGCGGGAAATCCCGAGCCATGGAGGGCGCTGTCGAATGCTCCAGCGCCGGCACTTCGAACTCGACATCGAGCTGGAAGCGACTCCCACGTCCAGGCTCCGAGCGATGAGTCAGGCGTCCACCAAGCAATTCCACCAACTGCCGGCAAATGGCCAGCCCCACGCCCAAACCGCCGTATTCACGGGTCATCGAACCGTCAAGCTGGAAGAAGCGCTGATACATGGTCGCCTCCCCCAGATCGGTAAAGCCGATGCCGGTGTCGATCACTGCGAAAGACAGCGCCAACCGGTCAGGCTCCACCGCCTTCCCCGTCACCCGCAACGCCAGCCCGCCCACTTTGGTGAACTTGATCGCGTTATCCAGCAGGCATTCAAGGCATTGCGCCAACTTGGTGCTATCGCCATGCAGTCGATCCGGCACGCCGGGCGCCACGTCGACTTTGAAGTCCAGCGACTTGCTCGACGCATTGCCGTCGAATTGCACGCGCAATGCCTCGATCACACCGCGCAAACTGAAGGTCTCGGGGTAGACCTTGAGTTTGCCGGCCTGCAACTCGGTCAGGGTCAGAATGCCGTTGACCATGCGCATCATCTCCCGCGCCGATCCCGCGGCTGTTTGCTGGTATTGCTCCAGCTCGGGGTCCATCTCGACGGTCTGCATCAGCTCCAGCGAACCGATCACCCCGTTCATGGGCGTTCGCAGTTCGTGGGTCAGGGTGGCGAGGAATTCGTCTTTGAGCTTGTTACTGCGGGCCAGTTGCTGGTTGAGCACTTCCAGTTTTTGCCCGGCGTCGAGCAACGTCTGCGCCTGCTGCTCGCGCATGGCGTTGATGCGGTCGGCCAGGGCCAGAGATAGCAGCGCCACTTCAATGGCCGAACCGATCTGGCTGGAGTACATGGTCAGGAATACGTTCGGCAGGTAACCCAGCACCATCAGTGTGTTGATGATGCCGCCCAGCAAAAAAGCCGACCAGGCAATGATGAAATACCGCGCCACCCGCAGGCCCCGCAGCCAGGCGAAAATCCCCGCAGAAAAAATCACCACGGTGAAGCTCAGTGCCAGCGCCGTCGCCAGGCGCAGGGCCAGGGCGTAGCTGGTCATCAAGGACAACCCGACCACCAGCGCGCTGAACGCCACCAATGCCAGCAACAAGCGATCGAGCCAACGACTGTGGTTGGCTGTCTGCAAGAAACTGCGAGCGAACTGGCTGCCGAACAGTCCCGCGCAACCAATGAAAAATGGCGTCGCGGCGTTGGCCCACCAGGGATTGTCCGGCCAGAAATACTGCACGGCGGCGCCGTTCACCGAGAGCTGGTACAGGCCGAACGAGGCAATGTAGACGATGTAGTAGAGGTAACTGGTGTCGCGCACACTGAGGTAGATGAACAGGTTGTAGACCACCATGCCCAGCAGGACGCCGTAGATCAGCCCCAGCACATAGAGGCGCACCGGTTGTTCTTCGAGATACGCCGTGCTCGACCACAATGTCACCGGCGCCTGGATCGAGCCTTCGCTTTGCAGGCGCAGGTACAGGGTTTGCGTCTGGCCGGCGGTGAAATTCAGATTGAACAGGTAGTTGTTCTGACGGATCTCGCGACTGGCGAACGGCAAGGCATCGCCCGTCCGGCGAACCAATTGATAGTTACCGGCTGCATCAGGCAAGTAGAGGTCAAGGTGATCGAGGGGTGGATAAGCCAGTTCCAGCAGCCAGGTTCGTTGCACCGTCGGGTCGGTCGGGCGGTAGCGCAGATCGATTTTCAGCCAGAACACCGAACGCGAGTATCCGGCATTGAGGGTGTCTTTATCGTGAGGCTTGAAGTTGCCGGCGGCTGCCTGAGCGCGTACATCGGCAATGGTTGCCTGCCCCCCTGCGTCTTCAAACACCTGCAGGGATCGGCCCAGGGGAAGGCTTTGAGTGGACTCATCGAATTCGATGGCGTTCGCCAAAAGGGGCAAACACAAGATCAACATCAGCAAATAGCGCATTGGTGCCCCAGCGTGGCCTGTCCGGTCCTGTCAGGAAGCCCCCCATTCCTTTTGAGTAGACGTAAA
This sequence comes from Pseudomonas moorei, assembly GCF_008801475.1. Classification (GTDB taxonomy): domain Bacteria; phylum Pseudomonadota; class Gammaproteobacteria; order Pseudomonadales; family Pseudomonadaceae; genus Aquipseudomonas; species Aquipseudomonas moorei. The sequence goes on from NZ_VZPP01000011.1 coordinate 172,463, forward strand.
ACCGGTGTTACCTGTTATTGATTTGGATCCACTCTAGCATAGCCGTTGATGGCCATTGAGCACTACTGAAATTTTTCCTACAAAGGCTCTAGCACGGGCGTTCCAGCGAAGATTATTGAGATAGAGCTGTTTGACTGATCAGGCAGCAAAAATCGCCGGGCAACGTGCTTGTGGCGAGGGCGCTTGCTCCCGCCGGGCAGCGAAGCGGCCCTAACAGTTTGTCCGTTGCGCCGGGCCATTGGACTTTACGACTGCTTCGCATTCGAGCGGGAGCAAGCGCCCTCGCCACAAGCATGTCGCCGCACCCGAAAAAAGATGTTTGGTGGTAAGCTCGCGCACCATGAATATCTATAGCTCTCGCCCCGTTGTCCTCTGTCTCTCCGGCCACGACCCAAGTGGTGGCGCCGGCTTGCAGGCAGATATCGAAGCCCTGCTCGCTCAGGGTTGCCATGCGGCTCCGGCCGTCACCGCCCTGACCGTGCAAGACACGGTCAATGTTACTGACTTCCGCGTCCTTGACCGTGAGTGGGTGTTGGCCCAGGCCAATGCCGTGCTCAACGACTCCGAGGTCGCGGCCGTCAAACTGGGCATGCTCGGTTCACTGGAAATGGTCGACACCGTGGTCGAACTGCTTTCGGCGCACCCGCATTTGCCGGTGGTCTGCGACCCGGTGCTGCGCGCCGGCGGCGGCGGACGCCTGGGCAAGGACGAAGTCGGCTACGCCATGCGCGAACGCCTGCTTCCCCTGTCGATCATCGCCACCCCCAACCTTCCCGAAGCCCGCATCCTCGCCGAACTGCCAGAAGGCACCGCAGACGAGTGCGCTGAAAAGCTCCTGCCGTTCGTCAAACACCTGCTGATCACCGGTGGCCATGGCGACGAAACCGAAATCCACAATCGCCTCTACAGCCGCGACGGTCATCGCGACACCTTTACCTGTCAGCGCCTGCCCGGCAGTTATCACGGTTCCGGCTGCACCCTGGCCAGCGCCCTCGCCGGCCGTCTGGCCCAGGGTGAAAACCTCGCCAGCGCCGTACAGACTGCACTTAACTACACGTGGCGCACCCTGCGTGACGCGGAGCAGCTGGGCAAAGGGCAGTTCGTGCCACGCCGCCTGCCACTGGACTTCTGTTCGTAACGCCATGAGGCCTGTCCGATGAAACTACGTGGCCTGTACGCCATTACCGACAGCCAGTTGCTGGCCGGTAAATTTCTCTCGTACGTGGAGGCGGCGCTGGAAGGCGGCGTCGCCCTTTTGCAGTACCGCGACAAGAGCAGCGATGAGGCCCGCCGCCTGCGCGAGGCCGAAACCCTGCGCAATTTGTGCGATCGCTACAAGACGCAGTTGATCATCAATGACGACGCTGAACTGGCCGCACGCCTGAACGTGGGCGTGCACCTGGGCCAGACCGACGGCCCGCTGTCGCCGACCCGCGCCCTGCTCGGCTCCAAAGCCATCATCGGTTCGACCTGCCACGCACAACTCGAACTGGCCGAGCAAGCCGTCAAGGAAGGCGCCAGTTACGTCGCGTTCGGGCGCTTCTTCAATTCCAACACCAAGCCCGGCGCCCCGACCTGCAGCCTCGATCTGCTGGACCAGGCGCGCCAGCAACTGCACCTGCCGATCTGTGCGATCGGCGGCATCACCCTGGACAACGCCGCCCCGCTGGTGGCCCATGGCGTCGATCTGCTGGCGGTGGTGCATGGTCTGTTTGGCGCCGAAAGCACGGCTGAAGTGACCCGCCGCGCCCGCGCATTCAATGAATTACTAAAAATCTGATTTGAGAGTCCACCCATGTCTCGTTCCGAAACCCTGTTTGCCAATGCCCAGAAACACATTCCCGGTGGCGTGAACTCGCCGGTGCGCGCGTTCAAGAGCGTTGGCGGCACGCCGTTGTTCTTCAAACACGCTGAAGGCGCCTACGTCACCGACGAAGACAACAAGCGTTATGTGGATTACGTCGGCTCCTGGGGCCCGATGATTCTCGGTCACAGCCACCCGGACGTGCTGGACGCGGTGCGTAAACAGCTGGAGCACGGCCTGTCCTACGGCGCGCCGACCGAAATGGAAACCCAGATGGCCGATCTGGTCTGCTCGCTGGTGCCGTCGATGGACATGGTGCGCATGGTCAGCTCCGGCACCGAAGCGACCATGAGCGCCATTCGTCTGGCTCGCGGTTTCACCGGTCGCGACAGCATCATCAAATTTGAAGGCTGCTACCACGGTCACTCCGATAGCCTGCTGGTCAAGGCCGGTTCCGGTGCCCTGACCCAAGGCGTACCGAGCTCGGCCGGTGTACCGGCGGCGTTCGCCAAACACACCCTGACCCTGCCATTCAACGATATAGACGCGGTTGAAGCGATGCTCGCCGAAGTCGGCCAGGACGTGGCCTGCATCATCGTTGAACCGGTGGCCGGCAACATGAACTGCGTACCACCGGCACCAGGCTTCCTCGAAGGCCTGCGGACCCTGTGCGACAGGCACGGCGTCGTGCTGATTTTCGACGAAGTGATGACCGGTTTCCGCGTCGCCCTGGGCGGTGCCCAGGCTTACTACGGTGTAACGCCGGACCTGACCACGTTCGGCAAGATCATCGGCGGCGGCATGCCGGTGGGCTGCTTCGGCGGCAAACGCGAAATCATGTCGCGTATCGCGCCCCTGGGCCCGGTCTACCAGGCCGGTACGCTGTCGGGTAACCCGCTGGCGATGGCGGCAGGCCTGACCACCCTGCGCCTGATCAGCCGTCCGGGTTTCCACGCGGAGCTGACCGACTACACCACGCGCCTGCTCGATGGCCTGCAAGTGCGTGCCGACGCGGCGGGCATCCCGTTCGTGACCACTCAGGCCGGCGGCATGTTCGGTCTGTACTTCAGCGGCGCCGACGACATCGTGACCTTCGATGACGTGATGGCCAGCGATGCGGCGCTGTTCGGTCGCTTCTTCCACCTGATGCTCGAGGGCGGTGTGTACCTGGCACCGAGCGCCTTCGAAGCCGGCTTCACCTCGATCGCCCACGGCGAAACCGAGCTGAAACTGACTCTGGATGCCGCTGAACGCGCCTTCGCCGCACTGAAGTAATGTGATCCAGCTGACGTTGGCCATTGCCAGCGTCAGCCTTCACCTACATTCCCGCGTTTTTTCCTACTCGTCTGCCGATAATCTCCAGCAAAGTGGGCGATATATTTCCCGCGCAGCAGAAAAACGAGTAAAGACTTTGTAAGGTTGGCCCTGCTTATTTCATAATGCGCGCTTATTGGATCCCCTCGATGGGTCCGCGCGCCCTTCAGAGGTAAGTCGATTCCCATGAACCGCACCGGCCGCGCCCTTTCACTGGGCTGCCTGTTGCTCCTTCAGCCCCTGCTCGCGCTCGCACAAGCAGGCGGTAACTCGTTGTTAATCCCAGCGATGGGTCGCTGCACCCTCAATACCCAGCCGCAAGACCTGGCACAGGCACTCGCCGCCTGCCAGAAAGCGTCGGATGAAGGGGATGCCCAGGCGCAATACGAGTTGGGTGAGTTCTACTACGAAGGCAAAAACGCGCCACGCGACCTCAATCAAGCCCTGAGCTATTTCGAAAAAGCCTCGCTGCAAGGCCACGCCCAGGCGCAATTCAAACTCGGCACCATGTTTTTCCACGGTGAAGGCGTACCGGCCAATAACGTTCAGGCCTATATCCTGCTGAAAATGGCTGCGGTCAATGGCGACGAAGATGCGCTGGACACCGCCGACGAAGTCTCCGAAAAGATGCCCCGCCAGGAACTGGAAGTGGCTACCCAGGTGCTAGGGCAAATTTTCCGCAAATACCTGATGGAATTGCAGAGCGCTGATGGGCGTACGCCTTTCTCGCCGTTGCCTTGAATTCTGTACCGATCTTTCTGACCCCATCGCGAGCAGGGCTCGCGATGGGGACAACTCGATCCAGAGGCTTACTTCTCAGGCATCGGCATCGGAAACGGCATGACATTGCCGACCGTGCCTCGGGCTTCGCTGATTTTCGGCGTGCCCAGGCGCTCGACTTCGTCGATGCGCACGATCGAATGCATTGGCACAAAACTGCGCACCACGCCTTCAAACTGAGCCTTGAGCTTCTCTTCGCTCGGATCGACGACCACTTGCGTGCGCTCGCCAAAGACGAACTCTTCCACTTCCAGAAAGCCCCACAGATCGCTTTGATAGATCTGCTTGGCGTACATTTCGAACACCTGGCCCTGGTTGAGGAAAATCACCTTGTAGATTGGAGCTTCACGTTTGGTCATGGTGGGCGGGTAACACATCGAGGGATAAAAAATGGGGGGCGAACTATAGCATAGCCGCCGGACGCATAGCGGTAGGAACCTGGGTTCATGTTCCCTATAATGCGCGGTTCTTTGAATCACGTGATGACTCTATCCATGGCCAAGAAGCTTTACATCGAAACCCACGGTTGCCAGATGAACGAGTACGACAGCTCGCGCATGGTCGATCTGCTGGGCGAACACCAGGCCCTGGAAGTCACCGCTCGCGCAGAAGACGCCGACGTGATCCTGCTCAACACCTGCTCGATCCGCGAACGCGCTCAGGATCGTGTCTACTCTCAGCTCGGCCGCTGGCGCGAACTGAAACTGGCCAACCCGGACATGGTCATCGCCGTCGGCGGTTGCGTGGCCAGCCAGGAAGGCGCCGCCATCCGTGATCGCGCGCCCTACGTGGACGTCGTCTTCGGCCCGCAGACCCTGCACCGCCTGCCGGAAATGATCGACGCGGCGCGCATCAGCAAGCTGCCGCAAGTCGACGTCTCATTCCCGGAAATCGAAAAATTCGACCACTTGCCCGAGCCGCGCATCGACGGCCCCAGCGCTTATGTGTCGGTGATGGAAGGCTGCAGCAAGTACTGCACGTTCTGCGTGGTGCCGTACACCCGCGGCGAAGAAGTGAGCCGGCCGTTCGACGACGTGATCGCCGAGATCATTCACCTCGCCGAAAACGGCGTGCGCGAAGTGACCTTGCTTGGGCAGAACGTCAACGGTTATCGCGGCACGACCCACGACGGTCGCCTGGCCGATCTGGCGGAGCTGATCCGCGTGGTCGCCGCCATCGATGGCATCGACCGCATCCGCTACACCACTTCGCATCCGCTGGAATTTTCCGACAGCCTGATCCAGGCCCACGCCGATGTGCCGGAACTGGTGAAACACCTGCATTTGCCGGTGCAGTCAGGCTCGGACCGCATCCTCGCGGCGATGAAGCGCAATCACACCGCGCTGGAATACAAATCCAAACTGCGCAAGCTGCGGGCCGCCGTACCAGGCATCTGCATCAGTTCTGACTTCATCGTCGGCTTCCCCGGCGAGACCGAGAAAGACTTCGAACAGACCATGAAACTGATCCAGGACGTCGGTTTCGACTTTTCCTATTCGTTCGTCTACAGCCCGCGCCCAGGCACACCGGCCGCCGATTTGCCCGACGACACCCCGGAAGAGCTGAAAAAAGAGCGCCTGAATGCCCTGCAACATCGCCTGAACCAACAAGGTTTCGAAATCAGCCGACAAATGGTCGGGTCGATCCAGCGGATTCTGGTCACTGATTATTCGAAAAAAGACCCCGGCGAGCTGCAAGGCCGGACCGAAAATAATCGTATCGTCAACTTCAAGTGTGACAATCCGACCCTGATCGGTCAGTTTGCCGACGTGCACATCGATGCCGCACAGCCGCACTCGCTACGGGGCTCGCTGATTCAATAACAGTGATGCATCAGAAAGTCTCTGTGGCGAGGGAGCTTGCTCCCACTCGGTTGCGCAGCAAACGCAAACCAGGCGCCTCAATCATCCAGTAAGATTGAGGCTGGCAGACTTGGGAGCGCTTCGCACTCCAGCGGGAGCAAGCTCCCTCGCCACAGGGAATCACACGAGACTGTTTTAAGAGCTTTCGCACCCACGCCACTGGCGCTATCCTTGAACTCATCACCATTGCCCCAGGGCGGCTAAATACGACCTTGAACGCACCCATCGAACCACATCGTTTCATCCTCGAGCCTTTTGAAGCTCGCCGCTTCGCCAATCTGTGCGGGCAATTCGACGAGCACCTGCGCTTGATCGAACAGCGCCTGACCATCGAGATCCGCAACCGCGGCAATCAGTTCGAGCTGATCGGCGAACCCAAACACACCACCTCCGCGGAAAACCTGTTGCGCCGCCTGTACCGGGAAACCAAGGGTACCGAGCTGTCGCCGGACATGGTTCACCTGTTCCTGCAGGAATCGGCCGTCGAAGAACTGGACAATCACTCCCCCGCTGAAGCCTCCGTCGCCCTGCGCACCAAGAAAGGCATGATTCGCCCTCGCGGCTTGAATCAGTTGCGCTATGTGAAGGAAATCCTCGGTAACGACATCAACTTCGGCATCGGCCCGGCCGGTACCGGCAAGACTTATCTGGCGGTTGCCTGCGCGGTCGATGCACTGGAACGCGAGCAGATCCGCCGCATTCTGCTGGTGCGTCCAGCGGTCGAAGCGGGCGAGAAACTCGGCTTCCTGCCCGGCGATTTGTCCCAGAAAATCGACCCGTATTTGCGCCCGCTTTACGACGCACTCTACGAGATGCTCGGCTTCGAATACGTCGCCAAACTGATCGAACGCCAGATCATCGAAGTCGCGCCATTGGCTTACATGCGTGGGCGCACGCTGAACAACAGCTTCATCATCCTCGACGAAAGCCAGAACACCACGGTCGAGCAAATGAAAATGTTCCTGACCCGGATCGGCTTTGGCTCTACCGCCGTCATCACCGGTGACATCACCCAGGTCGACCTGCCTAAAGGCACCAAATCCGGGCTGCACCACGTGATCGAAGTACTGAAAGACGTGCCGGGTATCAGCTTTACCCATTTCATGCCCAAGGACGTTGTGCGCCATCCGTTGGTGCAGCGCATAGTCGAAGCCTACGAGCGCTTCGAGAACCGCGTGACCGATGAAGCGCCAAAGGACAGCCGCCGCGATGCTTGAGCTTGATCTGCAAGTGGCTACCCAGGCGCCCGCCCCCAGCGAGGCCGAGTTCCGCCAATGGTGCGAGCTGGCCTTGCGCCAGCGCAGCGCCGATTCCGAGATGACCATTCGCCTGGTCGACGAAGCCGAAGGCCGCGAACTGAATCACACCTGGCGGCAAAAGGATTACGCCACTAACGTCTTGTCATTCCCTGCCGACGTACCCGACGAGTTTCTTGACATCCCGTTGCTGGGCGATCTTGTGATCTGCGTGGCTGTGGTCGAGCGCGAAGCCGCCGAACAGGGCAAGGAACTCCAGGCCCACTGGGCCCATCTGGTGATTCACGGCTGCTTGCATCTACTGGGTTACGACCATATAGATGACGACGAAGCCGAGGAAATGGAAGCACTGGAACGAACGTTGCTTGCAGAATTGGGCTATCCCGATCCGTATGCAGACGACGAAACCGATACATCCCCAACCGTTACAACAAAGGATTCAGAGTAATCGCTATGAGCGAAGATCGATCGAGCAACGGGCAGAAGTCTTGGCTGGGTAAGCTCACCCAGGCTTTTGCCCACGAGCCGAAAAACCGCCAGGAGCTACTGGAGCTGCTGCGCGACGCACACCAAAACAAACTGTTGGACAGCGAAGCGCTGGCCATCGTCGAAGGCGCCATCCAGGTCGCTGACCTGCAAGTTCGGGACATCATGGTCCCGCGCTCGCAGATGGTCAGCATCAAGGCGACCCAGACACCCCGCGAGTTCCTGCCTGCCGTGGTCGACTCGGCCCACTCCCGCTACCCGGTGATCGGCGAAAGCCACGATGACGTGATGGGCGTGTTGCTGGCCAAGGACTTGCTGCCGTTGATCCTTCGGGAGAATGGCGACAGCTTCAACATCAAGGACCTGTTGCGCCCGGCCACGTTCGTGCCCGAGTCCAAGCGCCTGAACGTGCTGCTGCGCGAATTCCGCGCCAACCACAACCACATGGCCATCGTCATTGACGAATACGGCGGCGTGGCGGGCCTGGTGACCATTGAAGACGTGCTCGAACAGATTGTCGGCGACATCGAAGACGAACACGACGTCGAAGAAGACAGCTACATCAAGCCGCTGCCCAGCGGAGATTTCCTGATCAAGGCCCTGACGCCGATCGAGAACTTCAACGAATTTTTCGACAGTGAGTTCTCCGACGACGAGTTCGATACCGTCGGCGGCCTGGTGATGAGTGCATTTGGGCACCTGCCAAAACGCAACGAAATCACCGAAATCGGCCCCTATCGCTTCCGCATCCTGAACGCCGACAGTCGTCGGATTCATCTGCTGCGCTTGACGCCCATCGCCCGGTAAAACATTAAGGATAGAAATGCGCTGGACAACCCGCCCCGGCTGGCCCGGTAACCTGCTGGCCGTGGCGGCCGGTGCAATCACCACCCTGGCGTTGGCGCCGTTTAATATCTGGCCTCTGGCACTGCTTGCCGTCGGCCTGTTCTATGCCGGCTTGCGCGAGCTGAGCCCTCGCCAGGCCCTTGGTCGCGGTTGGTGTTTCGGCTTTGGCCTGTTTGGCGCCGGTACCAGCTGGATCTACTACAGCATTCACAACTTCGGTGGCGCCTCGGTGTTGCTGGCGGGGTTCCTGATGCTGCTGTTCACGGCGGCGATTGCCTGGTTCTTTGCCCTGCCCGCCTGGCTCTGGGCACGCTGGCTAAGACGCAACGAAGCGCCACTGGCTGATGCGCTGGCATTTGCAGCGCTGTGGGTTGGCCAGGAAGCGTTCCGGGGCTGGTTCCTCACCGGTTTTCCATGGCTCTACTCCGGCTACAGCCAGCTCGATGGCCCGCTGACCGGGCTCGCCCCCCTGGGCGGGATGTGGCTGATTTCCTTCACCCTGGCCCTGACCGCCGCACTGATCTACAACGGCATGCGCCTGGTGCGCAGCGGACGCAAGGGCTTCATCGTGGCGGGCGCCCTGCTGCTGGTCGGCCCCTGGGTCGCCGGCATGGCTCTCAAGCACCACGCCTGGACCAGCCCTTCGGGCGCACCGCTGAGTGTCGCGGCGATCCAGGGCAACATCGAACAAAGCATGAAGTGGGACCCGGCGCAGCTCAATGCGCAACTGGCGCTTTATCGCGACATGAGCTTCAGTTCCAAGCGCGCCGACCTGCTGATCTGGCCGGAAACTGCCGTGCCAGTGCTCAAGGAGTCCGCCGAGGGCTACCTGAACATGATGGGAAACTTTGCCGCAGAACGTAAATCGGCACTGATCACCGGCGTGCCAATCCGCCAGATGGCCCATCACGAAAAACGCTTCTACAACGGCATCACCGTTGTCGGTGAAGGCGATGGCACTTACCTCAAGCAGAAACTGGTGCCGTTTGGCGAATACGTTCCATTGCAGGATCTGTTGCGCGGGTTGATCGCCTTCTTCGACCTGCCGATGTCGGACTTCGCCCGAGGCCCGGACGATCAGATCATGTTGCAGGCCAAGGGTTACCAGATTGCGCCATTCATCTGCTACGAAGTGGTGTATCCGGAGTTCGCAGCCGGCCTCGCGGCCAAAAGCGATTTGCTGCTGACCATCAGCAACGACACCTGGTTCGGCACCTCGATCGGTCCTCTGCAACACTTGCAGATGGCGCAGATGCGCGCCCTGGAGGCCGGTCGCTGGATGATCCGCGCCACCAACAACGGCGTGAGCGGCCTGATCAACCCGTTCGGCCAGATCACCGCGCAGATCCCGCAGTTCGAACGCGGCATCCTGTATGGCGACGTGGTGCCGATGCACAACCTGACGCCTTATCTTCAATGGCGTTCATGGCCGCTGATCATTCTGTGCGTGCTGTTGTTTGGCTGGGCGTTGATTGCCAGCCGGATGGCCAAGACGGTCTGACTTGTGAGCCTTGGACAGAGGGCTTTTTGTGGCGAGGGAGCAAGCACCCTCGCCACAGGGTGCTTACCTGCCATCGCTATCGGTAAAACAACGAATAACCTACCTGCCCCACCGCCTCATTAACCAACTGCCCGCTCTGCCAGATCGATTTGAATTCCGGCATCCAGCCACCCAGCGGTCGGGCGTTGTCCACGCCTAAAAACCCCACGGGCGCCGGCACCACTTCAAACCCCGCCTTACGGAAACTCCAGACGGCTCTGGGCATGTGCCAGGCCTGGGTCACCAACACCACGCGCTTGATGCCTTCAGGCAACAACACTTCAGCGCTGAATTGCGCGTTTTCCCAAGTGGTACGGCTACGCCCTTCCTGCCATCGAACAGTGACACCGAAATCATCGTGCAGCGAATCGGCCATGATCCTGGCCTCGGTCGGCGGCGTGCCGTAGTGCAGCCCGCCACTGGTCAGGACCGGCAAGCCCGAAGCCTTGGCCAGTCGCGCCGCATAACGCTGGCGCTCAAGACCTATACCTGTCGGTTGATCGGCACCCCACGCCGGATCGCCCCGTTCGCGCCCCGAGCCCAATACCACAATCGCATCGGCACGCCGGGCCAATGTCGCCCACTCGTCGCGCGCCAAGGGTGGCTCGCGCTCAAGGAGCCCGGCGCCCCACTGCACCACGATGGGCAGGCTCATCAGCCAGAAACCGCCCAGGCCCAAGGCAAAACACACACCGGCAAGCCTCGGCCTTGAGCGGCGTAACCACCAGGCAAGCGCCAGCAGCAGCAAAAGAATGCCCGGCGGCAATAGCAGTTGTTTTAAGAAATAACGAAAAGGCATCGAGCATCTCCTTGAAGATGCCCGAAGCCTAAGTGGGTTGACGCAATGCGACAATAAATACGGAAGGGCTATGCTTCAAAAAACCCCGGTGCATGGCGCTATGCCTTACTTGCAATGCAGAGACCGGACCTTTACCGCGTCTCTGCCGGGTGTTTTGTCCTTGAGCCAGATGATCTTGGCTGAACGCGGTGCATCAAGTTGCTTCACTGCCTCGGACAAGCATCCGTGCGTTTCACGCTCACAACGATTCAGATACGCCTTGACCAGGGCAAACTCTGCGGGGCTCAAGCCGCGCAATTCAAGCTCCAGTGGACGTTCATCACGTAGACGGCCTGCGGTTTTTGCCGCGTCCAGGGCCATTCCAAGACGATCTATCAGTCTTTCGTATAACTCCGGTTTTGTAGCTTTTTGCTGTGAATCAACCATCCCTCACCTCATTGGAAGATAAGACCTACTCCCCAGTTAGAGCTTAGCTTCCATGAACAAACCGGCTGAACGCCGCGACCAACGGCCCTCGCAGCGTTTTTTGCGAGACGCGCGGCCGTAATCAGGGTTTCCCTCGATAGAGTGCGGTCATGTATGCTACGGCGCTTCCTGTAACTCCACTTCCAGCTCGTCTGGGCACCGAAACGCCGATTAGGCGCGTTCACCGTCCAGCGTCGCATTGAAGAGGATTAGGCCACCCCTATTCAGTTCAAAAGTAGCCATGCACGAACAATATCAGCCCCGTGAAATCGAAGCCGCCGCCCAGTCGTTCTGGGACGAGCAAAAGTCCTTTGAAGTCAGTGAACAGCCAGGCAAGGAGACCTACTACTGCCTGTCGATGTTCCCTTACCCCAGCGGCAAGCTACACATGGGGCACGTGCGCAACTACACCATCGGCGACGTGATCTCCCGCTATCAGCGCATGCAAGGCAAGAACGTCCTGCAACCCATGGGTTGGGACGCCTTCGGCATGCCGGCGGAAAACGCCGCGATGAAGAACAACGTAGCGCCCGCCAAGTGGACCTACGAAAACATCGCCTACATGAAAAGCCAGCTGCGCAGCCTGGGCCTGGCGGTGGACTGGTCGCGTGAAGTGACCACCTGCAAGCCTGATTACTACCGCTGGGAACAATGGCTGTTCACTCGCCTGTTCGAAAAAGGTGTGATCTACAAAAAGAGCGGTACCGTGAACTGGGACCCAGTCGACCAGACCGTTCTGGCCAACGAGCAGGTGATCGACGGTCGCGGCTGGCGCTCCGGCGCGCTGATCGAGAAGCGCGAAATCCCGATGTACTACTTCAAGATCACCGCCTACGCGGATGAGCTGCTGGATAGCCTCGACGAACTGACTGGCTGGCCTGAACAGGTCAAGACCATGCAGCGCAACTGGATCGGCAAATCCCGCGGCATGGAAGTGCAGTTCCCGTACAACGTCGATTCCATTGGCGAAGCCGGCACACTGAAAGTCTTCACCACCCGTCCGGACACCCTGATGGGCGCGACCTATGTCGCCGTGGCCGCCGAGCACCACCTGGCCACCCTGGCCGCGAAGAACAATCCTGAGCTGCAAGCGTTCATCGCTGAATGCAAGGGCGGCAGCGTCGCCGAAGCCGACGTCGCCACCCAGGAGAAAAAAGGCGTACCGACCGGCCTGTTCGTCGAACACCCGCTGACCGGTGAAAAGCTGCCGGTCTGGGTCGCCAACTACGTGCTGATGCACTACGGCGATGGCGCGGTCATGGCCGTTCCAGCCCACGACGAACGCGATTTCGAGTTCGCCCACAAGTACAACCTGCCGGTCAAATCCGTGGTGCGCACCAGCTCCGGTGACGTCAACCCGGCACCATGGCAGGACGCCTACGGTGAACACGGCACGCTGATCAATTCCGGCGAGTTCGACGGCCTCGACTTCGCCGGCGCCTTCGACGCCATCGAAGTGGCGCTGATCAAGAAAAACCTTGGTGCCTCGCGCACCCAGTTCCGCCTGCGCGACTGGGGCATCAGCCGTCAGCGCTACTGGGGCTGCCCGATCCCGATCATCCACTGCGACACCTGCGGTGACGTGCCTGTACCGGAAGATCAACTGCCTGTCGTGCTGCCGGAAGACGTCGTACCCGATGGCGCCGGCTCGCCACTGGCGCGCATGCCCGAGTTCTACGAGTGCAGCTGCCCGAAATGCGGTAAGCCTGCCAAGCGTGAAACCGACACCATGGACACCTTCGTCGAGTCCTCGTGGTACTACGCCCGCTACGCTTCGCCGCACTTTGAAGGTGGCCTGGTAGAAAAATCCGCTGCCGACCACTGGTTGCCGGTGGACCAGTACATCGGCGGCATCGAACACGCGATTCTTCACCTGCTCTATGCGCGCTTCTTCCACAAGCTGATGCGCGACGAAGGCCTGGTGAGCTCCAACGAGCCGTTCAAGAACCTGCTGACCCAGGGCATGGTGATCGCCGAGACTTACTATCGTCGCGAAGCCAACGGTGCCTACACCTGGTTTAACCCGGCGGATGTCGAACTCGAACGCGACAGCAAGGCCAAGGTCATCAGCGCCAAGCTGATCGCAGACGGCCTGCCGGTGGAAATCGGCGGCACAGAGAAGATGGCCAAGTCCAAGAACAACGGCGTTGACCCACAGTCGATGATTGACCAGTTCGGCGCAGACACCTGCCGCCTGTTCATGATGTTCGCCTCGCCACCTGACATGAGCGCGGAATGGTCCGACTCCGGCGTGGAAGGCTCGCACCGCTTCCTCAAGCGCGTCTGGCGTCTGGCTCAGGCGCACGTCGTTCAGGGCCTGCCGGGCAAGCTGGATGTCGCCAGCCTGAACGACGAGCAGAAAGCCGTCCGCCGCTCGATCCACCAGGCCATCAAGCAGGCCAGCCACGACGTCGGGCAGAACCACAAATTCAACACCGCCATCGCCCAGGTGATGACGCTGATGAACGTGCTGGAAAAAGCCCCGCAAGGCACCGAGCAGGATCGCGCACTGGTTCAGGAAGGCCTGGAAACCGTGACCCTGTTGCTGGCTCCGATCACCCCGCACATCAGTCACGAGCTGTGGAATCAACTGGGTCACGCCGACCCGGTGATCGACGCCGCCTGGCCGGTACTGGACGAGAGCGCACTGGTGCAGGACAGTTTGCAACTGGTGATCCAGGTCAACGGCAAACTGCGTGGCCATATCGAAATGCCGGCCAGCGCCAGCCGCGAAGAAGTCGAAGCTGCCGCACGGGCCAACGAGAATGTGCTGCGTTTTGTCGACGGTCTGACCATTCGTAAAGTGATCGTGGTGCCCGGGAAACTGGTCAACATCGTCGCCAGCTAATTGGACCAGGCGCCAGGTCATGCCTGGCGCCGCGTAAAACCTTTCGGGCCGCATGATCGGCCCACGTGGTTTCAAGGGGAGCAACACAATGATCAAACGCAATTTGCTGGTGATGGGCCTTGCGGTCCTGCTGAGCGCCTGCGGTTTCCAGCTGCGCGGCACCGGTACTACAGAACTGGCGATCAAGGAGCTCGATCTGAGCGCGCGCAACGCGTACGGCGAAACCGTGACGCAATTGCGCCAGGTGCTGGAAAGCAGCGGCGTCAAGGTCTACACCGGTGCACCTTATAAACTGGTGCTGACCGATGAGCAGGAAAGCCAGCGCATCCTCAGTTACGCCGGTGCCGGTCGTACTGGCGAGTACCAGGTGACCACAGTCCTCAATTACGACATCCGTGGCCAGAACAACCTGGATCTGTTGAGCGACAAACTTGAAGTACAGAAAATCTTCATCCACGACGGCAACAACCTGGTGGGCTCTGACCAGGAAGCTGCAACTGCACGGGGCGAAACCCGTCGCGAGTTGATTCAGCGCATGATCCTGCGCCTGCAACAACTGACCCCGGCCCAGCTCGATCAGTTGCAGCAGACTGCCAATGCCAGGGCCAAGGCTGAAGCCGCGGCGCTGGAAGCGGCGCAGAAGGCTGAAGCGGAAACACCGCGTCAGTCGCCTGTTGAACTGCCGAAGCAGTAAGACTTACGGGGCGTTCAAACGCCCCGTTTGCCCTCGCCTATGAAACTCGCCCCCGCTCAACTCGGCAAACACCTGCAAGGTGCCCTCGCGCCGGTCTACGTCATCAGTGGCGATGACCCCTTGCTGTGTCAGGAAGCCGCCGACGCGATCCGCGCCGCCGCTCGCCAGCAAGGTTTCGATGAACGCCAGGTTTTTGCCGCCGATGCCAGTTTCGACTGGGGTACGCTGCTGCAAGCCGGCGCCAGCATGTCGTTGTTCGCCGAAAAGCGCCTGTTGGAACTGCGTCTGCCCTCCGGCAAACCTGGCGACAAAGGTGCCGCCGCACTCATCGAGTACTGCTCGCGACCGGCCGAAGACACGCTGCTTCTGATCAGCCTGCCAAAGCTGGATGGCAGCGCGCAGAAAACCAAGTGGGGCAAGGCCCTGGTCGAAGGTCAGCAAACCCAGTTCGTGCAGATCTGGCCGGTGGATGTCAGCCAGCTGCCGAGCTGGATCCGTCAGCGCCTGTCCCAGGCCGGGCTTTCCGCCAGCCAGGACGCGGTCGAGCTGATTGCTGCACGGGTCGAAGGCAACCTGCTGGCCGCCGCCCAGGAAATCGAAAAGCTCAAGCTGATGGCCGAAGGCGGCCAGATCACCATCGAAACCGTGCAGGCAGCGGTGGCCGACAGTGCGCGCTTCGATGTCTTCGGCCTGACTGATGCGATTCTCAACGGTGAAGCCGCCCATGCCCTGCGCATGCTCGAAGGGTTGCGCGGGGAAGGTGTCGAACCGCCGGTCATTCTCTGGGCGCTGGCCCGGGAGCTGCGCCTGCTGGCCAATATCTCATTGCAATACAGCCAGGGAACGCCCCTGGACAAAGCCTTCAGCCAGGCCAAGCCGCCCGTTTGGGACAAGCGCAAACCCCTGATGAGCAAAGCCCTGCAGCGCTACTCGGCGCAACGCTGGGCGCAGTTGCTGCTCGAAGCACAGCGCATCGATGCACAGATCAAGGGCCAGGCAGCTGGCTCGCCGTGGATGAGCTTGAGCCGATTGACGTTATTGATGGCGGGCCAGCGCCTTACGCTGCCTGCCGAGTGACCTCGCTCCTACAGGGTACGGCGTAGTTACTGACCACTCACCCTATAGACAGAACCCCAACTTCGGCGGATGATTTGCTCCGCAAAAACCACTCACTTGCGAGCATCCATCATGAGCAAAAAGCCGTCCAGACACGGCCCCAACAAGGCCAAATCCATCATCGCCCAGCCACTGTTCCGCAGCCGTCAGGAACGAGCCGGCAAGGGCAAAGGCAGCTACCGCCGCGAAGCCTTCCAGTCTAATAGCTGGGAGGCTTCTTACTTTCTGGCAGCCTGAAAGGCATGCATCGGCTCAACATGTTAAGGTCTGCATCTGATCCGTTTTCCCTGGACCCGTGCATGCCCCTTTGTCTTTCCCGTCGTTGGCACCTGCGCCAATTGATTGCTGCCTCCAGCCTCATTTTGCTAGTCGCCTGCGCGGAAAAACCCACCGCCGCCGACGCCCAGCCGCTTCAGACCCTTCCCGTCACCACCGCCCCTGCTGTGGTTCCGCCAGTGGTACCCAGCGACGAAAATCTCGACATCCAGCCGACTCAGACCTTCGCCGAATGGCTGGCAGGTTTCCGCAAGGAGGCCCTGGCCGCCGGTATCCGCGCCGACCTGTTCGACCGTGCCTTCGCCAACGTCAGCTTCGACCCCAGCGTGATTCGTGCCGATCGCAGCCAGCCGGAATTCGCCCGACCGGTATGGGAATACCTCGACGGCGCCCTGTCGCCACTGCGGGTACGCAAAGGCCAAGCACTGGTCAGCCAGTACGACGGCATCCTGCAAAGCATCGAGCAGCGTTACGGTGTCGATCGCCAGGCCCTGGTGGCGGTATGGGGCATGGAAAGTAACTTCGGCCAGTTCCAGGGCAACAAATCGGTGATCAATTCACTGGCGACCCTGGCCTATGAAGGCCGACGCCCTGCCTTCGCTCACGCGCAATTGATCGCCGCCCTGCAGATCCTGCAACAGGGCGACATCGAACCGGACAAGATGCTCGGCTCCTGGGCCGGCGCCATGGGCCAGACCCAATTCATCCCGACCACCTACAACACCCACGCAGTGGATTTTGATGGCGACGGTCGCAGGGATATCTGGGGCAGTGCCAGCGACGCCCTGGCGTCGACCGCGCATTACCTGCAAAGCTCCGGATGGCAGAAAGGCCAGCCATGGGGATTCGAGGTGCAATTGCCGAGCGGCTTCAACTACTTCCTGGCTGACGGCACGATTCGCAAAAGTGTCGCCGAATGGCGCCAACTGGGTATCACGCTGCCCAATGGAAGCCAGGCCCCGGCAGGCACTGAACAGCTATCCGCCGCATTGTTGCTGCCAGCCGGCTATCGCGGCCCGGCATTCCTGGTGCTCGATAACTTCCGCGCGATCCTCAAATACAACAACTCTTCGTCCTACGCACTGGCGGTGAGCCTGTTAGCCGAACGTTTCAACGGCGCGGGCCTGATCAGCGGCACCTGGCCGAAAGATGATTTGCCATTGAGCCGTACCGAGCGCATTGAACTGCAGAACCTGCTGAGCGCCCAGAACTACGATGCGGGCACCCCGGACGGCATCATCGGCGCCAACACGCGCAAGGCGATCCGCAGCGCCCAGCAGTCGTTTGGCTGGCCGGCGGATGGCTATCCGACGCACAAGTTGCTGGAAGGTCTTCGCAGCCGCTAAATGCTTCGCGGGCAAACCGTCACCCTCAGGGTGGCGGCTTGCCCGCGATGACGACCTGACAGGCAGTGCCGTTCTAGCGCCTGATCACCACATCCTGCTCCAGCAGCAGCTCCTGCCTGCCCGCATTCAGCCTGACCAGCGCGCCCATGGGCAACGTCAGATTCGGATCACAATGCCCGCTGCGCCACCCGGACAGCACCGGAATCCGCAACGGCTCGAACGTCTGCTTGAGCAATCGTTCCAGGGAAGGCACATCGACCCCTGCCACGTCCCCGACCAGAACGCCACGCAGCTTGCGCAGTGTCCCGGCAAGCCGTAGATGGGTCAGCAATCGATCGATGCGATACAGCGGTTCGTTGATGTCTTCGATAAACAGGATGACACCCTCGGCATCGATCTCGTAAGGCGTGCCCATGGTTGCGGCAATCATCGACAGGTTCCCGCCCAGCAAGCGTCCATGAGCGATGCCAGGCTCGATCGTGGTCAATGGGAAGGCCTCCGGATGCGCCAGCACGCTGCCAGTCTTCAAGTGGCCACGCAGCATGTTGAGGAACGAAGACTCAGTGGGTTGTTGCCGCTTGCCGAGCAGGTCGGCATTGAGCAGTGGACCATGGAACGTCACAAAACCCGCATGGCGACTGATCGCCAGGTGTAACGCCGTAATGTCGCTGTAACCGATGAACGGCTTGGCATTATTGCGCAGCAGGTCGAAATCGATACGGTCAAGCAAGCGTGGCGTACCGTACCCTCCTCGCAGGCAGATGATGGCGTCGACCTCGGTATCAGCGAACGCCGCATGCAAATCGTTGAGCCGCACCTCATCGCTACCGGCGAGGTAGCCTTCCTTTTCGTAGACGCCGGGAAACACTTTGAGCGAATAGCCTCGGTCGCGCATCCATTGCACGGCCTTGTGGGTGTCCAGCGCAGCCGGACCGGCAGGCGCAATGACGCCAATCAGCCCTTCCATCGGCAATGCCGGAACGGGAGCATTTGGACAAAGCGTGTGGGTCGGTCGAACTGTCATCCATATCTCCCTGCGTAAAACCTCAATACACAGTAGTCAGGAATGGGGGCAAACAGAAGAGGCTTCGTTGCCCCGCAGGTTGCAGGAAAAGCGCGGAGGGTCGTGGGCAAGACAAAAAAATGCCCGCTCGGCTCACTGCCTGGCGGGCGTTTTTTCTGTCTTCAGCTCATCAGGACGACATCAACTCGGCCTTGACCAGTTTCGCCTGCTCGTCGGCGTGGTACGAAGAGCGCACCAACGGACCGGAAGCGACGTTCTTGAAGCCCATCTTGTAACCTTCCTCGGCGAACCAGGCGAAGGTGTCCGGGTGTACGAAACGCTGAACCGGCAAGTGGCTGCGGGACGGTTGCAGATACTGACCCAGGGTCAACATGTCGATATCGTGCTCGCGCATGCGCTTCATGACTTCGATGACTTCGTCGTCGGTCTCGCCCAGCCCCAGCATCAGGCCGGACTTGGTCGGAATGTGCGGCATCATCTGCTTGAAGCGTTGCAGCAGGGTCAGCGACCACTGGTAGTCCGAGCCCGGGCGCGCGGCCTTGTACAGGCGCGGCACGGTTTCCAGGTTGTGGTTGAACACATCCGGCGGCTCGGCCGCGGTGATTTCCAGTGCGATATCCATGCGGCCGCGGTAGTCCGGAACCAGGGTCTCGAGCTGCACGTTTGGCGACAGCTTACGGATCTCGCGGATGCAGTCGGCAAAGTGCTGGGCGCCGCCGTCGCGCAGGTCGTCACGGTCTACCGAGGTAATGACCACGTACTTGAGGCGCAAGTCGGCGATGGCGATAGCCAGGCTTTCCGGCTCGTTGACGTCCAGTGGTTTCGGACGACCGTGACCCACATCGCAGAACGGGCAGCGACGGGTGCAGATGTCGCCCATGATCATGAAGGTCGCGGTGCCACCGGAGAAGCACTCGCCCAGGTTCGGGCAGGAGGCCTCTTCGCACACGCTGTGCAGCTTGTGTTTACGCAACAGCGCCTTGATGCGGTCCACTTCCGGAGAAACCGGGATGCGCACGCGAATCCAGTCAGGCTTTTTCGGCAGCTCAGTGGTCGGAATGATTTTTACCGGGATGCGTGCAACCTTTTCGGCGCCGCGCAGCTTTACGCCGGCTTCAACCTTGGCACGCGGGGCCGGACGCTCGGTGACATCCTGCGTCGGGATCATGGTTTGCACTGCATCAGTAGTCATATCAGTCGATTCCGCCCGTTAGGGTCGTCTGCTCAGCATAGTCGAGGTGTTTGACGAGCTGCGCGCGCAGCCGGGCACTTACCTCGGCAAATTCAATCGGTCCTGCGTGATCGCTCAGCTGGGTCATCGCCAGCCCGGCGTAGCCGCAGGGATTAATCCGTCGAAACGGTTCCAGGTTCATGTCCACGTTCAGGGCCAGGCCGTGAAAGGAACAACCATGGCGGATCCGAAGACCCAGGGAAGCAATTTTCGCCCCGTCGACGTAGACACCCGGAGCATCGGGCTTGGCCGCAGCCGTCACGCCATAACTGGCGAGCAGTTCGATCAGGCACGTCTCCATGCGGGTCACAAGGTCACGGACACCGAAACCCAGCTTGCGCACATCCAGCAACAGGTAGGCCACCAATTGCCCCGGACCGTGATACGTCACCTGGCCACCGCGGTCGACCTGTACCACCGGAATATCTCCCGGCAGCAACAGGTGTTCGGCCTTGCCAGCCTGACCCTGGGTGAACACCGGCGGGTGCTCGACCAGCCAGATCTCGTCGGCGGCATTGCTGCCGCGTTCGTTGGTGAAGCGTTGCATGGCATGCCAGACCGGTTCGTAAGCCATCTGGCCAAGTTCGCGAAAGCCCAGCGTGCCAGACATCACAGCACCATGTGCACGAAGCCGGTAGCCCGCAGTTCGCTGTTGATGTTGTACAGCTGATCCTGGTCGGTGGCGACGATGTGCAACTGAATCGTGGTGTATTTGCCGTTGGTGCTTTGACGCTCATCCACACGCTCATCGTTGATCGTCGCGTGTTTCTTGACGATCTCGATGATCCTGTCTTTGTTGCCAACGCCGGTATCGCTGATCACCTTAACCGGGTAATCAACGTTGGGAAATTCGATCTTTGGCGCCTTTACTTCGGTATCGGTCATGGCGTAACGGCCTCGTAAGCGTAAGCCGTGGCGACGGGCAAGGCCCCGGGCTGGATCAGCGCGGAGCCATGCAGGTGCACACTAAATTCAGTTGAACAGGCTGTAGAAGAATAGACGGATGCTATCCCACATGCGGCGGAAGATACCACCTTCCTCGACAGCATCCAGAGCGATCAGATCAGCGCTATGCACAACCTTGTCGTCCAGTTTGACTTCCACCTTGCCGATCACGTCGCCCTTGGCGATTGGCGCAACCAGTTGCGGGTTCATGGTCATGCTGGCAGCAAGCTTCTTCAGCTGGCCTTTTGGCAGGGTCATGGTCAGGTCTTCAGCCAGACCGGCCTTGACCTGGTTGGTGGAGCCTTTCCAGACAGGGGCCTGAGCCAGCTCGGCGCCTTTCTGATAGAAGGTCTGGGTTTCGAAGAAACGGAAGCCGTAAGTCAGGAGCTTCTGGGTCTCGGCGGCGCGCGCCACTTCGCTGTTGGTGCCGAACACCACGGCGATCAGACGCATGCCATCACGCACGGCCGAAGACACCATGCAGTAGCCCGCTTCGTCGGTGTGGCCGGTTTTCAGACCGTCAACGGTCTTGTCGCGCCACAGCAGCAGGTTACGGTTCGGCTGCTTGATGCCGTTCCAGAAGAACTCTTTCTGCGAGTAGATCGCATAGTGAGCCGGATCTTCGTGAATGATCGCGCGAGCCAGCACCGCCATGTCGTGAGCCGACGAGTAGTGCTCAGGGTTCGGCAGACCGGTCGGGTTCATGAAGTGGGTGTTGGTCATGCCCAGATCGGCAACGGTTTTGTTCATCAGGTCGGCGAACGCGTCTTCGCTGCCGGCGATGTGCTCGGAGAGCGCAACGCTGGCGTCGTTGCCCGACTGAATGATGATGCCGTGCAGCAGGTCGCTGACGGTGACTTGCGAGCCGACCTTGATGAACATCCGCGAACCGCCGGTACGCCAGGCGTTTTCACTGACGGTCACCGGATCGTTTTCGCCGATCTGGCCACGACGGATTTCCAGGGTCGCGATGTAGGCGGTCATCAGCTTGGTCAAGCTGGCTGGCGGCAGACGCTGGTCACCATTGTTCTCGACCAGCACGTTGCCGCTGCTGGCGTCCATGAGCACATAGGCCTTGGCGGCCAGTTGCGGTGGCGATGGCATCATCTCGGCCGCGAACGCGGCAGGTGAGAGGAGCAGCGGGACTAGAAGGCACAGGCGTTTGGCAAAGGTGGTGA
This sequence comes from Pseudomonas moorei, assembly GCF_008801475.1. Lineage (GTDB taxonomy): Bacteria > Pseudomonadota > Gammaproteobacteria > Pseudomonadales > Pseudomonadaceae > Aquipseudomonas > Aquipseudomonas moorei. Next base: position 194,273 of record NZ_VZPP01000011.1, read on the forward strand.
TGTTCATCCGTCTCTCGAAATCGCTAATGGAAACTGCCCAAGGGCAAAACTAATCAAATGACTTTCTAACGAGTCATCGCGTATTCAGTTGCTCACTCCAGTCACCCTTTGCCGGGTTTTTGTTCTCGACGAGCCAACAACCTGGTTCACTCCCGACTGCAAGTGAACCCTCAAACAAGTCCTACGTATTACTCCGTGACCACACTCGGCGAACCCAGGTTGGCCAGGCGCACGCTGTTCTGCACTTGCTGGATTTCACCCTGTGAAGCGATCGGCCCCAGTCGTACCCGGTGCAGCGTCTGCTGATTGCGTACGATCGAGCTGATGAACACCGGAGTGCTCACCATCCCGCTGAGTTTCGACCTCAGGAGTTCTGCGGCGTCCGGGTTGGCGAACGCTCCCACTTGCAGATACTGACCAGCGGCTGGTGAAGAAGCGCTTTTTTTGGCCTCCAGCTGAACGGGCACAACTGCAGCGGCGTGTTGCTGTGGCGGTGGTGTCCATTGCTCGACGGTGCCGGCCGAAGCCGTGATCGTCGGGGCGCTATTCTGCGCGACTTGCGGCTCGTTGAGCATCAAAGGCGCTGGACGGCCTTTGGCTGCCCACCATTGTTGCGGGTCGATGCCTTCAACCTTGACCCGGGCGGTGCCGATTTCGGCATAGCCAAGCTTCTTGGCCGCCGCGTAGGACAAATCGATGATGCGGTCCGAATAAAACGGCCCACGGTCGTTGACCCGCAGGATCACGCTCTTGTTATTGTCCAGGTTGGTCACCCGAACGTAACTTGGCAACGGCAGTGTCTTGTGTGCCGCGCTCATGCCATACAGGTCATAGACTTCGCCGTTGGCGGTGTTCTGACCATGGAACTTGGTGCCGTACCAGGACGCGGTACCCGAGGCGACGTAAGTCTTGGAATCCTGCAGCGGAAAATAGGTTTTGCCCAACACGGTATACGGGTTGGCCTTGTAGGGACCGGTGTGCAGGGTCGGCGTGGCATCCGGGATGCGCGACACATCGACATCCCACCACGGCGCGCCATCCTTGTGGGCACGGTTAATGTCCAGCCCCGGCATGGAGCGCACGGCGGTGGAGGACTTCTGGGTCGGCGAGCGACTGGTCGAACAACTGGCGACCAGCACTGCCAACACGGCGAATGCCATCAGCTTCAGGGGTTTACTCATAGGCAATGCCCGCATTACTTGACGCCCCGTGCTTGGACCAGCTGTTCTGACAGTTGATGTACGGCCATGGCGTACATCACGCTGCGGTTATAACGCGTGATTGCATAAAAATTCTTCAGGCCCATCCAGTATTCGGGGCCATTATCGCCTTCCAGGCGGAATGCGGTAACCGGCATATCATCGCGCAGCGCATCATGACTTGACCAGCCCAAGGCCCGCAAATCTCCGACGGTTTTCGTCGGTTCGATGCCGTCGGTCAAACCTTCGTCGACCTGATCGCCCCGGACATCGGCACGACTGACCACCGGCTCCCCGGCCACCCAGCCATGTTGCTTGAAGTAACTGGCGACGCTACCGATGGCATCGTCCGGATTGGTCCAGATATTAATGTGGCCGTCACCGTCGAAATCCACCGCATAGGCGCGAAAGCTGCTCGGCATGAACTGCGGAAGGCCCATGGCGCCGGCGTAGGAACCCTTGAGAGTCAATGGATCGACCTGCTCTTCCCGGGCCAGCAGCAGGAACTCACGCAATTCCTTGCGGAAAAATTCGGCACGGGGAGGATAGTCGAAACCCAGGGTCGACAAGGCATCAATTACCCGGTAATTGCCGGTATTGCGTCCGAAAAAGGTCTCAACGCCGATGATTGACACAATAACCTGGGCCGGTACGCCGTATTCCTGTTCGGCGCGGGCCAATACCGCCTCATGCTGACGCCAGAAGTCCACACCGCGGGCAATCCGCGCGTCGGTGATGAACATCGGGCGATATTCGCTCCACTGCTTGACCCGCTCGGCGGGTTTTGAGATTGCATCCAGAATCGACTGTTTGCGCTCGGCTTCACGGAACACGCCCATCAACTGTTCGCCGGCAAAGCCGTAGTCGCGGGTCATTTCGCCGACGAACTCGGCCACCTGGGGTGAGCCCTCATAATCGCCGGCCAACGCTTCCTGCGCATTGCCAAGGATGCTTACCAGGCCGACCCATGGCGCGTATCGAGTCGCCCAGCCACGCATTACTTGCATTGAACTCTTCACCTTATTCAAACCTGTGCGATCCACTTGCGATGGGTATGGATCGACATCAAAACCCCAAACGCTGACAGCAGCGTCACCAGCGAAGTTCCTCCGTAGCTAATGAACGGCAACGGCACCCCCACCACCGGCAACAGGCCACTGACCATACCGATGTTGACGAAAACATATACAAAAAACGTCATGGTCAGACTGCCCGCCAGCAATTTGCCGAACAATGTCTGGGCCTGGGCGGTGATCACCAATCCGCGACCGATCAACAACAGATAGATCAGCAGCAATGCACAGATGCCCACCAGGCCGAATTCTTCGCCCATCACCGCAATAATGAAGTCGGTGTGGCTTTCCGGCAGGAAGTCCAGATGTGACTGGGTACCCAGCAACCAGCCCTTGCCGAATACACCGCCGGAACCGATGGCGGCCTTGGACTGAATGATGTTCCAGCCGGTGCCCAGCGGATCGCTTTCCGGGTCGAGGAAGGTCAGGATCCGTTGCTTCTGGTAGTCGTGCATGATGAAGAACCACATCGCCACGGCCACCGGCACGGCGGCGGCCAGCACGCTGAGGATCCAGCGCCAGCGCAGCCCGCCCATGAACAGCACGAACGCACCGCCAGCCAGAATCAACAGCGAGGTGCCCAGGTCCGGCTGCCGCACGATAAGAATGAAGGGCAAGCCAATCAGAAACAGACTGACGCCCACATGCTTGAGCTGCGGTGGCAACGTGCGCTTGGACAGGTACCAGGCGATGGTCGCCGGCATCAGGATTTTCATGAACTCCGAAGGCTGGAAGCGAATCACCCCCGGGATGTTGATCCAGCGTGTGGCGCCCATCGCGTTGTGGCCCATCACGTCCACCACCACCAGCAACAGCACACCGAGCACATAACCGACCGGCACCCAGCGGGCCATGAAGCGCGGCTCGAACTGGGCAATGACGATCATCGACACCAGGCCGATACCGAACGAAGTCGCCTGCTTGGCCAGCAGGTCCCAGCTCTTGCCACTGGCCGAATACAGCACGAACAGGCTGCCGGCGGCGAGGGTCAGCAGCAGAATCAGCAGCGGGCCGTCAATGTGCAGACGTTGCAGCAGCGTCGCACGACGACGCATCACATCCTCACTGGAGAGCATGCGATCAAAATTATTCATCACGGGCGGTAGCCTCCGCACTGTTAGGGCTGGCGTATTCGGCTTTGAGTCGACCGTCCTGATCCAGTAGCCAGGCGTCCATGACTTGACGAACCACCGGCGCGGCGACGCCGGAGCCGGACTCACCGTTCTCGACCATCACCGACACCACGATTTTCGGGTCATCGGCCGGCGCAAAGCCGACGAACAAGGCGTGGTCGCGATGGCGTTCCTGAACCTTGGAGCGGTCGTACTTTTCACCCTGCTTGATCGCGACCACCTGGGCCGTACCACTCTTGCCGGCAATCCGGTACTGCGCACCGATCGAGGCCTTGCGCGCCGTACCACGGGCGCCGTGCATCACTTGCTGCATGCCGTGGTTGACCTTGCTCCAGTCGGACGGGTCGCGCAGGACGATGTCCGGCATCGGGTTGGGATCCACCGGTTTCTTGCCTTCGATGGTCTTGGCCAGGTGCGGACGGTTCCATACGCCTTTGTTGGCCACCAGCGCGGTGGCCTGGGCCAGTTGCAACGGAGTCGACTGCATGTAGCCCTGGCCGATCCCGAGAATCAGTGTTTCACCCGGGAACCATGCCTGGCGGCGTGTTGCACGCTTCCACTCGCGCGTAGGCATCAAGCCCGGAGACTCTTCGAACATGTCCAGCGAGACCTTCTGACCGATGCCGAACTTGCTCAGGTACGACGACAAACGATCGATCCCCAGCTTGTGGGCCAGGTCATAAAAGTAGGTGTCGTTGGAGCGCATGATGGCCGTATCGAGATCGACATAACCGTCACCGGTACGGTTCCAGTTGCGGTACTTGTGGTCGTAGTTGGGCAGCATGTAGTAGCCGGGATCGAACACCCGGGTCGAGGCCGTGACCACGCCGGAATCCAGACCGGCAATCGCCACCGCCGGCTTGATCGTCGAGCCTGGCGGATACAGACCGCGCAGCACGCGGTTGAACAGCGGCCGATCGATGGAATCGCGCAACTCGGAATAGGCCTTGAAGCTGATGCCGGTGACGAACAGGTTCGGGTCGAAACTCGGCTGGCTGACCATCGCCAGCACTTCGCCGGTTTTCGGGTCCAGCGCCACCACCGCGCCACGGCGACCTCCGAGCGCGGCTTCGGCGGCTTCCTGCAATTTGATGTCCAGGCTCAGGACGATGTCCTTGCCGGGAATCGGATCGGTACGCTTGAGCACCCGCAACACGCGGCCCCGAGCGTTGGTCTCGACTTCCTCATAACCCACCTGGCCGTGCAGCTCGGGCTCGTAGAAGCGCTCGATGCCGGTTTTGCCGATTTGATGGGTGCCGCTGTAACTCACCGGGTCCAGAGACTTGAGCTCTTTCTCGTTGATCCGTCCCATGTAGCCCACCGAGTGCGCAAAGTGCGCGCCCTGCGGATAGTGACGAACCAGCTGCGCGACCACCTCCACCCCTGGCAGGCGGAACTGGTTCACGGCGATTCGCGCGATCTGCTCTTCCGTCAACTCGAACATGATCGGCACCGGCTCGAACGGCCGACGCCCCTGGCGCATGCGCTTCTCGAAAATCACCCGGTCCTCGGGCGTCAGCTCCAGCACCTGGACAATCACATCGAGCACTTGCTGCCAATCGCCAGAGCGCTCACGGGTCATGCTCAGGCTGAAGCTGGGCCGGTTATCGGCAATGACCACGCCGTTGCGGTCGTAAATCAACCCACGGGGTGGCGGAATCGGCTGCACATGGACGCGGTTGTTTTCCGACAGGGTCGAGTGGTACTCGTACTGGATCACCTGAAGGAAATACAGCCGCGCGATCAGCACGCCAATCAGTGTCACAACCGCAATTGCGCCGAACACGACACGACTACGCACCAGACGGGCGTCTTTTTCGTGGTCCTTGATGCGGATCGGCTGAGACATGAGGGCAGAACTACTTGTGGTAAGGGTGGCCGGACAACACGGTCCAGGCACGATACAGCTGTTCGCCGATCAGAATTCGCACCAGCGGGTGCGGCAACGTCAACGGCGATAGCGACCAGCGCTGATCGGCACGGGCACAGACTTCAGGCGCCAGCCCTTCAGGGCCACCGACCATGAAGTTCACTGTGCGCGAGTCCAGCCGCCAGCGATCGAGTTCGACCGCCAGTTGCTCGGTACTCCAGGGCTTGCCGTGGACTTCGAGGGTGACAACACGCTCGTTCGGCCCGACCTTGGCCAGCATGGCTTCGCCTTCCTGACGGATGAAGCGCGCCACGTCGGCGTTCTTGCCGCGGGTGTTGAGCGGTATTTCCACCAGTTCCAGCGCCAGCTCGGACGGAAGACGCTTGGCATATTCATGCCAGCCCTCTTCCACCCATTTGGGCATGCGTGAACCGACGGCGATCAGTCGCAGTCGCACAGCCGTTCCTTATTCCTGGTCTTTGTTGAGCTTGTTGAAATGCTCGTGACCAACTTCAGGGCTGTGGTGTTTGCCATCGGCGGCACGGCTCTGCTCGGCACCTTTCCAGAGACGCTCGAGGTCGTAGAACTGACGGGCGTTGGAAGTCATCATGTGGACAATCACGTCGTCCATGTCCAACAGCACCCAGTCGCTGTCGCCCTTGCCTTCTTCGCCCAGCGGCTTGATGCCCAGAGCCTTGACCGCTTCGCGGACCTTGTCCAGCATCGCGCCGATCTGGCGGTTGGAAGTACCGGTGGCGATGATCATGTAGTCGGTGATGCTCTGCTTGTCGCGGACATCGATGACCAATACGTCCTGGGCCTTGACGTCTTCCAGGGCCGCTACGGCGATCTTGACCAGATCTTCGCCTTTGGGGGCTTCAGCGCTGAACACCTTTTCCGGCAGCGGAGCACTCTTGAATGTGCCTTTGCGCTTTACTTTGTTTACGTCGTTGTTCGTCATAAAAAACTCGTTTTGCTCGTATGTTCGGGCGCTTCAATACACGTTGTTGCTACGTGCCTTGAGGCACTCCTATTCAGTTCGACGCACGGTAGAGCCCGTGCGCATCGATGTAGGCCAGGACCGCGTCGGGCACCAGGAAACGTACCGACTTACCGCTGGCCAGCAGTTGACGGATCTGGGTGGCGGATACCGCGAGCGGTGTCTGCCAGACGAATGCAATCTGTCCGCTCGGCCCTTTGAGGGCCAGCGGGTCGCTCACCGAGCGCGCTGCCAGCAGGTTGCGCAAGGCATCCGGCGGTTCGCTGTCGGCATCCGGGCGTTGCAACACCAGGATATGGCAATGCTGGAGCAACTCTTCCCAGCGGTGCCAAGTGGGCAGGCCGCAAAAAGCGTCCCAGCCCAAAAGCAGAAAAACCTGGTCATCCGCGGCCAGTTCGGCGCGCATCAGTTCCAGGGTATCGATGGTGTAGGACGGTTTGTCCCGCTGCAATTCGCGGGCGTCCACCACCAACGGCGCCACACCGGACACCGCGCACTTGACCATCGCCAGACGGTCTTTGGCCGACACCTGCGGCGTATCCCGATGGGGCGGCCTGGCACTGGGTGTCAGACGCAGCTCATCGAGCGCCAGCGATTCGGCGACTTCCAGTGCACCGCGCAAATGGCCGATGTGCACCGGGTCGAAGGTTCCGCCCAGTACGCCAATACGGCGAGGATTGGGCTCGCTGGCAGTGGCCGGGGCTGACGGGTCGAGGTCGCCCAAGTCAGGCCGACTCCTGTCCGCGCAGCTGTCCATCGCCGACCACGACATACTTCTCGCAGGTCAAACCTTCGAGGCCGACCGGGCCGCGGGCGTGCAGCTTATCAGTAGAAATGCCGATCTCGGCACCCAATCCATATTCGAAGCCATCGGCGAAGCACGTCGGGGTGTTGATCATCACCGACGACGAGTCGACTTCAGCCACGAAGCGCCGGGTGTCGCCCTGGTGTTCGCTGACAATCGAATCGGTGTGGTGAGAACCGTAATGGTTGATGTGTTCGATGGCCTGTTCCAGCCCATCGACCACGCGGATCGACAGGATCGGCGCCAGGTATTCGGTGCTCCAGTCTGCTTCCGTGGCCGGCAACGCATCAATAATTGCCCGCGTACGATCGCAACCACGCAGCTCGACGCCTTTCTCGCGGAACTGGCCAGCCATCGGCGGCAGGAAATCCTCGGCTACGGTTTGGTCGACCAGCAGCGTCTCCATCGCACCGCAAATGCCATAGCGGTAAGTCTTGGCATTGAAGGCGATACGCTGGGCTTTGGCGAGGTCGGCGTGAGCACTGACGTAAACGTGGCAAATGCCGTCCAGATGCTTGATCACCGGCACGCGGGCATCACGGCTGACCCGTTCGATCAGACCACGGCCGCCACGGGGGACGATGACGTCCACGTATTCCGGCATGGTGATCAATGCACCAACGGCGGCGCGATCGGTGGTTTCGACCACTTGCACCACGGCAGCCGGCAGATCGGCCTCGGCCAGACCGCGCTGGATACAGGCGGCGATGGCACGATTGGAGTGAATGGCCTCGGAGCCGCCGCGCAGGATAGTTGCGTTACCGGACTTCAGGCACAGGCTGGCGGCGTCGATGGTCACGTTCGGTCGCGACTCGTAAATAATTCCGATCACACCCAAGGGCACACGCATCTTGCCGACCTGGATCCCCGACGGTCTGTAGCTCATGTCACGGATCGCACCGACCGGATCCGGCAGCGCCGCGACCTGACGCAGACCGACGATCATGCCATCGATGCGCGCGGGGGTCAGCGCAAGGCGTTCGAGCAGGGCCGGTTCCAGACCATTGGCGCGGCCAGCTGCTAAATCCAGCTCGTTGGCAGCCGCCAGCTCGGTGCGAGCCGCGTCCAGCGCATTGGCAGCGGCCTGCAAGGCGCGGTTTTTCTGCGCGGTGCTGGCACGGCCGATGACGCGGGAAGCCTCGCGGGCGGCGCGGCCCAAGCGGGTCATGTAGTCAAGAACGGACTCAGTCATGGTCTGGAAGGGTCTTTATGAGGTCTTGGTAAAGAATAAAGCGGCAGATTATAGCTGTCGCGTCCACTGACTAACAGCGGTGACGGGCGGATGGTCGAAATGGAGGGCAATTTGCCGACGTTAAGCCGGGATTAAGCCGCAAATTGTTATCATCACGACTCAATCAGCCCTGATAAACGCCGTTCATCATGACTAATCTGACTGTTCGTGAGTCCGCCGAGAGCCTGCCCAAGGGCCTCCCGGACGCTTTTTTCGATCGTGACGCCCAAATTCTGGCCCGGGATCTACTGGGCAAAGTCATCCGCCATCGGGTCGGCGACCTGTGGCTCAGTGCAAGGATTATCGAAACCGAAGCCTACTACTGCGAAGAAAAAGGCAGCCATGCATCCCTCGGCTACACAGAAAAGCGTAAGGCTTTGTTTCTGGATGGTGGCCACATCTATATGTATTACGCCCGAGGTGGCGATTCCCTGAACTTCAGCGCGCAAGGCCCGGGCAATGCCGTACTGATCAAATCAGCCTACCCGTGGGTCGACGAATTGAGCGGACCGGCGAGCCTGGCGCAGATGCTGCTGAACAACCCCGACGCCAAAGGCCATCCACGCCCCTCGCAGAAACTGTGCGCGGGGCAAACGCTGCTGTGCAAGTCCCTGGGACTGAAGGTGCCCGTCTGGGACGCCAAACGCTTCGATCACGAAGTGCTGCTGGTGGAAGACGTCGGACAGACACCCCCCCATATTATCCAGGCGACCCGCCTGGGCATTCCGCACGGGCGCGACGAACACCTGATGTACCGCTTCGTGGACGGCGCCTATGCCGCCCATTGCACGCGGAACCCACTGAGACGGGGGCAGGTCGAAGGTCGCGATTATTTTGTGCTGTCCTGAATGCTGACAAATTTTTGATGCGACCCTATTGCTGTGGGAGCGGGCTTGCCCGCGATGAGGCCATACCCGTCGACATCGATGTCGACTGGCCTACCGCTATCGCGGGCAAGCCCGCTCCCACAGGGTTCGGTGACGTGTGGATTCAACAGGATCAATTGAACATTCAATGGAGTTGTCTTTATGGGCCCATGGCTCGATAGCGTGACCGCCTGGTTGACGGTCAACCCGCAATGGCTGGCGGCGGCGGTATTCATGGTTGCGTTCGTGGAGTGCCTGGCGATTGCCGGCCTCATCGTACCCGGCACGGTTTTACTGTTCGCCGTCGCGGTACTGGCCGGCAGCGGTGCGCTGTCCTTGAGCGAGACCCTGTTGCTGGGATTTCTCGCTGGCGTGCTGGGCGACGTCGTGTCCTATTTCCTGGGACGCCATTTCCATCAGAACATCCGGCGCCTGCCCGGGCTGCGCCATCACCCGGAATGGATCGCCGGGGCCGAGTCATACTTTCAGCGCTACGGCATCGCCAGCCTGCTGGTCGGGCGCTTCATCGGCCCCTTGCGGCCAATGCTGCCGATGGTCGCGGGGATGTTCGACATGCCCTTCCCACGCTTCTTCGCCGTCAGCCTGCTGGCGGCGGCGGGATGGTCGGTCGCGTATCTGCTGCCGGGCTGGACCACCGGCGCGGCGATTCGCTTGCCATTGCCCGAGGGCTTCTGGCTACAGACCGGGATAGTCGTCGGCAGCATTGCGGTCATGGTGGGATTGAGCGCCACCAGCAGCCTGCGCAGCCACCGCAACGCCACGATGTTCATTGCCGGCATGAGTTTTCTGATACTGGTGGGATTGTTTATCGGCTACCCGCACCTGACGGCCCTCGACCAGGGGGTGATGACCCTGATCCAGGAACACCGCAGCCCGGCGCTCGACGAAGCCGCCGTGGTTTTCACGCTGATTGGCGAATTCCGCAACATGCTGCTGTTCAGTGCCTTGCTGGTTGGACTGCTGCTGGTCACCCGGCAATGGCGTCAGGCGATCTTCGCCGGCAGCACTCTGATGTTCACCGCACTGGGCAACACCCTGACCAAACACTTTTTCACCCGCCTGCGCCCAGAAGTGCTCAGCGACCCGTTGACCAGTTACAGCATGCCGAGCGGCCATGCGTCAGGCTCTTTCGCGCTGTTCCTGACCCTCGCCGTGCTGGCCGGCCGCGGACAGCCACCACGGATGCGCCTGACCTGGCTGCTGGTGGGATGCCTGCCAGCGCTGGCAATCTCCCTTTCCCGCGTCTACCTCGGCGCGCATTGGCCGACGGATATCCTGGCCGGCGCGATGCTGGCGGCGTGCGTCTGCGCGGTGAGCCTGGGGTTGAGTCAGCGTCAGACTTCGCTCAATGCCCTGCCGCCCAAGGTGTGGTGGCTGGTATTGCCGGCGCTGGTGGCGTTGTTCGGATTCTTCGTGTTGCGGAATTTGCCGCACACGATGCTGCGGTATGCCTATTAAGAAAGCTCAGGCAAACAACTCGCCCTGCAACTCGTCCAGCAACGCCTGAATCGCATCCAGTCGTTGCTGCGGATCATCGAGCTGCAGGAGGTCGATCTTGTCCACCTCGGCAAACGGCAACAGGTAGGCCAACTGATTGGCCAGCGATTGTTGCCCCGTTGCTTCCGTGCCCATGTTCAGCGCTTCGACCATCGGGTGTTCGGCCAGCGCCTTGAGCAAGGCCACCAGATCGGCGTCCTCGTCCTGCAGCGGCTGCTCGGGCTCATCCTCCAGCCACTCGACCTCGGCGACGGTCAACTGATCGCGCTGAACCTCAGTGCGCAAGACATGGAATCGCCGACCGCCCTGGACTCGAATCCCGAGCAGGCCGTTGTCCTGCTGTTTGAAATCGGTGATCAGCGCCTCGCAGCCGACCAGCGCGTAACCCGCCGGAGCGATGCCGACTTCTTCGCCGTCGAGAATGCATACAACGCCGAATCCACCGCCCTGTTTCATGCAGCGGCCGATCATGTCCAGGTAGCGCGCCTCGAAAATCTGCAAGTCGAGGATGCAACCGGGGAACAGCACCGTGTTCAGCGGAAAAAGCGGCAGACTCATAGACATTTCCTTCAAACCATCATCGACACCGCCAACGGCAGGAACACCGCCGTGGCTACGCCCATCAAACTCATCGCCAGCGCCGCGAACGCGCCGCACTCTTCACTTTCCTGCAAGGCCACCGACGTGCCAACCGCGTGGGCGGTCATGCCCAGCGCCATGCCACGTGCCTCAGGGCTGTGGACACCGAGCCGGGTCAGCAGACTCGGGCCAAAAATCGCCCCGAGCACACCCGTGATCAGCACGAACACCGCCGCCAGCGCCGCGACGCCTCCGATTTGCTCGGCCACCAACATGGCGATCGGTGAAGTCACCGACTTCGGCGCCATGGTCATCAGGATCATGTGTTCGGCGCCGAACCACCAGCCCAACAGCACACCCAAGCCTGTCGCCACCACGCCGCCTATCACCAGCGTAGTAAAAATCGGCCAGAACAACTGCCGAATCCGCCGCAGGTTGAGGTAAAGCGGCACGGCCAGCGCGACCGTCGCCGGACCAAGCAGAATGCTGAGAATCTCGGTGCTCTTGCGATACTCGGCGTAGGTCAGCCCGCAGCCCACCAGCACACCGATCACCAGCAACATGGAGACCAGCACCGGCTGCAAAAAGATCCAGCGGGTTTTCTCGAACGCTGCCAGCACCAGTTGATAGGCGCCGAGGGTAATGCCGATACCGAACAGTGGATGGTGAATCACCGACGTCCAGGCGCCGTGCCAGTCGAGGATCATTGGCTGTCCCCGGAAGTATGTACGTAACGCTTGATCAAGCGCTGCATCAACACGCCCGCGAAGGCCATGGACAGCAGCAGCGACAACACCAGCGCACCGACGATGGCCCAGAAATCCGCGGCAATGTCCTTGGCGTAAACCATCACGCCCACGGCCGGAGGCACCAGCAGCAGGGGCAAGTAACGCAACAGACTGCTGGCCGCCAGATTCAGCGGCTCACCGACCTGGCCACGGCTGATCAGGTACACCAGCAACAACAGCAGGCCGACAATCGGCCCAGGCAGCACCGGCAAAAACAAATGGTTGATCGCGGTGCCGAGCAATTGGAACAGCACCAGCCAGGTCAGGCCACGTAACAACATTTTTCATCTCCCGCAAAATCCGTCACCCGCATTGGCCCGGGCATTATAAGCACGCCAGCGCTATAGACCGGCATTCGCCAAAAGCATGGTCGGTTGACCGGAGCACTTTGCCATGTTGATCTAAAGTGGTAAGCCGGGAGGCAAATTCCCTCCACTTCAACACTATAAAACCGATGAACCCAAGGAGAGTCTCAATGCCCTATGTTCCAGTTGCAGAGCTCAAAGATTATGTCGGCAAGGAACTTGGACGTTCCGAATGGCTCACCATCGATCAGGAACGCATCAACCTGTTCGCTGAAGCCACAGGGGACTATCAGTTCATCCACGTCGATCCGGTCAAAGCCGCGCAAACGCCATTTGGCAGTACCATCGCCCATGGATTCCTGTCGCTGTCGCTGATCCCAAAACTGATGGAAGACATCCTCGTCATGCCTGAAGGCTTGAAAATGGTGGTCAACTACGGCCTCGACAGCGTGCGTTTCATTCAACCGGTCAAGGTCAATTCGAAAGTGCGCCTCAAAGTCGATCTGACCGACGTCACCGAGAAAAAACCCGGCCAATGGCTGCTCAAAGCCACCGCCACCCTGGAAATCGAAGGCTCGGACAAGCCGGCGTACATCGCCGAGCCATTGTCGCTCTGCTTCGTGTAAACCATCCGGATGCGAAGCAGGTCGCACTGTTTCGCATCACCTCCTTTTATACCGGCTGTATAAGGTCACATAGCTACGGCATACTCCGTCGCCTAATTGCCCGGATCCCGCTATGCGCTCACTTGCACTCCTTGCCTTGACCCTGATGCTCACCGCTTGCGGCGACGGCGAATCGCCGCTGCCCCCTGACGCCCGCCTGCCGGATGGCGGACGCTATCGTGGGGATCTGGTCAATGGGCTGCTGCAAGGACAGGGTCGCATCGATTACCCGAATGGCAGTTGGTATGCCGGCGAGTTCGACAAAGGCCAATGGCATGGCCAGGGCGAATGGCACGGCAGCAACGGCGAGGTCTATCGCGGGCTGTTCAAGCAAGGGTTGTTCGACGGCCAGGGCAGCTTGAGCACCAACGGCAGCAGCTACACCGGCGGCTTCAAACTGGGCCGACGCGACGGCGAAGGCACCCTCAAAGAAAACGGCATGACCTACCGCGGCGAGTTCAAGGCCGATCAATATTCAGGGCTTGGCCGACTCGAACTCGACGACGGCAGCGCGTATCAGGGCCAGTTCGCCCATGGCAAGCCCAACGGCGAAGGCCAGCGCAGCGACGGCAACGGCAATCAGTTCACCGGGCACTTCGTCGACGGACAGCTGGAAGGCAACGGGACATTCAGCAGTGCCGACGGCGACATCTATGTCGGTGGCTTCAAGAACAACCAACTGAATGGCAAGGGCCGCTACGAAAACGCCGACGGCGATGTCTGGCTGGGCCAATTCAAGGACGGCTCGCTGAACGGCAAGGGCGAATTGATCGGCGCCGATGGCAGTCATTACATTGGTCAATTCAGCGACTGGCGCTTTGTCGGCCAGGGCCGCTTGAACCTGCCCGACGGCAGTTTCTACATCGGCCAGTTCGACAACGACAGCTATTCCGGGCGTGGCACCCTGGTACTGACGGACGGCACGGTACAAAGCGGCACCTGGGTCAACGGCCAGCGCGTGCGCGATGCCGAGGGCAAGTTACTCCCCGACCCCCTCGAGCTCGGCCTGCTGGCCCAGGGCCGCTTGCTGGAAGACGCACTCAACAACGTGCCGGCCTCGACCCCGGCCGTGGAGCTGTACACCCTGACTCTCGGCGGCGACGGCAAGCAGAGCGTCTTCCTGCGCGAATCCGATTACGTCGCCAACATGCTCAGCAGCCGCTTCGGTGCCTTTGGCCAGATCCGCCTGGTGAACCATCGCGACCACCTCGTCGACCGGCCGATGGCCACCCGGGAGAACCTTCGCCGGGCCGCCATGACCCTGGCTGAACGCAGCGGGCCGGAAGACCTGATTTTCATCTACCTGACCAGTCACGGCACCAGCGAAAATGAACTGGTGCTCGACCAGCCACGCATGGAACTGGCCGACCTACCCCCCGACGAACTGGCCGCGGTCCTGGCCCCGCTGAAAAACCGCGACAAGATCATCGTGATTTCATCCTGCTACTCTGGCGGTTTCATCCCTGCCCTCAAGGACGAACGCACCCTGATCATGACCGCCTCGCGGGCTGATCGCGTGTCCTTCGGCTGTTCGGAAGAAGCCAACTTCACCTACTTCGGCGACGCCCTGTTCGCCCAGGCCCTGAACCAGACCGACGACTTGGAACAGGCCTTCAAACTGGCCAAGGCCACAGTGGCCGAGCGTGAGCTGGCGGACAACTTCGAAGCCTCGGAACCGCAAATATGGGCACCGAGGACCGTCTTGTCCCACTGGCAACTGTTACGCAAGCAGCAGGCTCGAAAGGCATTGCAAAGTGCCGCCATTGAAAGCAAGGATGCAAAGAGCAACTAAGCTGATGAGTATCAAGGGAGAGACACTATGTACTTGACGCCTCAGCACGTGCTGCTTGCCGGAGCCACCGGTTTGACCGGTGAACACTTACTCGATCGCCTGCTCAACGAACCTACGATTACGCGGGTTCTGGCTCCCTCGCGCCGGCCATTGGCCAAGCACCCACACCTTGAAAACCCGGTCGGCGACCCGTCGTCATTTCTGCCGCAATTGAACGGTCGCGTCGACATCGCCTATTGCTGCCTGGGCACCACCATCAAGCAGGCGGGCTCGGAACAGGCGTTTCGTGCCGTCGATCTGGACATGGTGGTGGCCTTCGCCAAACGTGCGCGGGAGATGGGCGCCCGCCATCTGATCGTGATCAGTGCCTTGGGCGCCGATCCGAAATCTCCGATTTTCTACAATCGGGTCAAAGGCGAGATGGAGCAGGCTTTGCGCGCGCAGGACTGGCCGCAACTGACCATCTGCCGTCCATCGCTGCTGCTGGGCGAGCGCACCGAACCGCGCCTGGCAGAGAGAGTCGCCGGCCCCTTGTCTCGATTGATTCCCGGCAAATACCACGGCATCGAAGCCTGCCAACTGGCCCGCGCCATGTGGCGGCTCGCACTGGAAGAACAGGATGGGGTGCGGATTGTCGAGTCAGATGAGCTGCGCAAGTTAGGCAAATAAACCCACCAGCTTGTGGCGAGGCGGCTTGCCCCCTCGCCATAGAAGCCGGTTCTCCTACAGCCCACCGGTTGCCTGAAAACTGACCCCGATCACCGTCAGCAACGACAAGGGCAACAGCAAGGTGTCGAGCAGTGCACTGGCCGGCAGGTCGACGCCAGGATAGCTCGGCGCTTCGGCACCGAAGCGGTCCATCGCGCAGCAACCACCGTTCATCGCATACAAATCCAGCCGGGTCCCTGAATACACCACGGGCGCACCCGGTTTCGCGGCATCCAGCGTACGCGCGGTGGCGCACCCGGCCAACTGCAAGGCCAGCACAATCGTCAGCAGCTTATTCATCGCTGGTCAGATGGTGTTCGCCCCAACGCGGCAGCATGTCTTGCGGAATGTTGAGCAAGTTGAGAATCCGCGCGACGACGAAGTCGATCAGGTCGTCGATGGTTTGCGGCTGATGATAGAAGCCTGGCGATGCCGGCAGAATCGTCACGCCCATGTTCGACAACTTGAGCATGTGCTCCAGGTGAATGCTCGAATATGGCGCCTCACGGGGCACCAGAATCAGCTGACGACGCTCCTTGAGCGTCACATCGGCGGCACGTTCGATCAGGTTGTTGCAGGCGCCGGTCGCGATGGCCGACAACGTCCCTGTGGAACATGGCACCACCACCATCGCCGCCGGTGCGCCAGAGCCCGAGGCCACCGGCGACATCCAGTCTTCCTTGCCATACACCCGAATCTGCCCGGCGGCAGCGCCGGTGTATTCGGTGAGGAAGGCCTGCATCATCTGCGGCTTGGCCGGCAGCGTGACGTCGGTTTCGGTGGCCATCACCAGCTGCGCGGCCTTGGAAATCAGAAAGTGCACTTCCCGCTCTTCGCGCACCAGGCAGTCGAGCAGGCGCAAGCCGTACTGGGCGCCGGAAGCGCCCGTCATCGCCAGTGTGATGCGGTCGGGGCCGTTGTTCATTTGAGCGCCTCGGCGAGTTTGCCGTGCAGGCCGCCGAAGCCGCCATTGCTCATGATCACTACGTGAGTACCGGGCTGGGCCTGGCTCTTGACGCGCTCGATGATGCCTTCCAGCGAATCGCTGACGATCGACGGCACCGTGCACAACGCGGCGGTGCCCGCCAGATCCCAACCCAGGTTGGCCGGTGCGTACCAGATCACCTGGTCGGCATCGACCACGCTTTCCGGCAAACCGTCACGGTGCGCACCGAGCTTCATGGAGTTGGAGCGCGGCTCGATGATGGCGATCAATGGAGCATCGCCAATACGCTTGCGCAAGCCGTCTAGGGTGGTGGCAATGGCGGTCGGATGGTGAGCGAAGTCGTCATAGATACTGATGCCGCGCACTTCCGCGACTTTTTCCATGCGGCGCTTCACGCTCTTGAAGGCGCTCAATGCGGCAATGCCCATGGATGGCACCACACCGACGTGACGAGCCGCCGCCAGCGTGGCCAGTGCGTTGGCGACGTTGTGCTGGCCGGTCATGTCCCACTCGACCACACCCTGGGAATCGCCTTCGAACATGACTTCGAACTTCGAGCCATCTTCACTGAGCAACTTGACCTGCCACTGACCGCCGGCACCCGTGGTTTGCACCGGGGTCCAGCAGCCCATCTCGATGACGCGTTGCAAGGCCGGCTCGGTGGTCGGATGAATAATCAGGCCTTCACTCGGGATGGTCCGCACCAAGTGATGGAATTGCCGCTCGATCGCCGGCAGATCGGGGAAGATGTCCGCGTGATCGAATTCCAGATTGTTCAGAATCGCCGTGCGCGGACGGTAGTGCACGAATTTGGAGCGTTTGTCGAAGAACGCACTGTCGTACTCGTCGGCTTCGATGACAAAGAACGGCGTATCGCCCAGGCGCGCCGATACCGAGAAATTCTGCGGCACGCCGCCGATCAGGAAGCCCGGGCTCATGCCCGCATGCTCCAGCACCCAGGCGAGCATGCTGCTGGTGGTGGTTTTACCGTGGGTACCGGCAACGGCCAGCACCCAGCGGCCTTGCAGCACGTGGTCCGCCAGCCATTGCGGACCGGAGACGTAGGGCAGGCCTTTGTTCAGCACATATTCCACGGCAGGGTTGCCACGCGACATGGCGTTGCCGATCACCACCAGGTCGGGGGCCGGGTCCAGTTGCGCCGGATCATAGCCTTGGGTCAACTCGATGCCCTGAGCCTCGAGCTGAGTGCTCATCGGCGGATAGACGTTGGCATCGGAGCCCGTCACGTGATGGCCCAGCTCTTTGGCCAGAACCGCCATCGAACCCATGAAAGTGCCGCAGATACCAAGAATATGAATGTGCATAGTCGACCTCGTAAAACATGGCCGCAGGTTAGCTTAGGGAGGGGAAATTCGCACCTTGTGTTTCAGCCACCGCTTACGGCCGAACCTGCAGGAGCACCGCTTGCCAGCGATGGCGTGCTCCCACAGATTGTGCTGCCCTCTAGCGGGCGATACCGTGCTTGCGCAGTTTTCTGTAAAGCGTATTGCGGCTGACCCCCAACTGTTCGGCCGTATGGGTCATGTGCCAGCGCGTTTGCTCCAGGGCATTCAACAGCGCCAGGCGCTCGGCATCCTCCAGCGGATGTTCGGCAGGCTCTTCAACGGTCGGCAGTACCGCCGGTCGGGCCTGGCGGATCATTGCCGGCAAATCTTCCAGAACAATGCGTCCGCCCTCACACAACGCTGCCAAGGTCCGCAGAACATTGCGCAACTGCCGCACGTTGCCCGGCCAGGCGAAACCCAGCAAAGCCTGGCGGGCTGGCGCGTCGATCATGACCGATTCTGCGCCCGCCTCTTCGGCCAGCAAAAAATCCAGCAGCTGCGATTTGTCGCTGCGATCGCGCAATGCCGGCAGCGCGACCTCTAGTCCGTTGAGCCGGTAGTACAGGTCCTCACGGAAACTGCCTTCCTGCACCCGCTCCAGCAGATTGCGGTGCGTGGCGCTGATGATCCGCACGTTGACCGCCTCCGGCTCGCCGCCGATCGGCACCACCTGACGATCCTCCAGCACCCTCAACAGGCGCGTCTGCATCGCCAGGGGCATATCGCCGATCTCGTCGAGGAACAACGTGCCGCCATCGGCCTGTTGCAACTTGCCGCGCATGCCTTCCTTGCGCGCCCCGGTGAAGCTGCCGCCGCGGTAGCCGAACAGCTCGCTCTCGATCAGGCTTTCCGGGATGGCGGCGCAGTTGAGGGCGACAAACGCCTTTTCCGCCCGTTGACTGGCGCGATGGACGGCTTTGGCGAAAGCTTCTTTGCCCGAGCCGGTTTCACCGTTGATCAGCAATGGCACGTCCCGTTCGTACACCCGTAGGGCCTTGCGGAAGTCCGCCTGTAAACCGGCATCGCCCAGGCAGATGCCCGATAACGGCGCACGCTCCTCCACCACCGGACTGGGCACCAGTGGCACCGGCACGCGGCGCGGCTGCCCACGCAGTACGGCGAACAGCTTGCGTCCGTCGCGGGTGCGCAGCGGCCAACTGGCGCTGGCATTGGCGCTGGCACGGCCAAGCAACTCATCCAGCGAGCAGTCGAAAAAGGCTTCCACCGGCTTACCCAGCAAGCCACCGCGAACAAGTCCCAGCAGATTCAGCGCACTCTGATTCACCGCACAGATTCGCCCTTCGCCATCGAACGCCAGCAACCCTTCACTGAACAGCCCGACGGACTCGGCCTGCAAATGAAAACGCAGCAGCCATTGATTATCGAAGTAACGCAGGAAATAGCAGCTCTCGATCATCTTCGCCGAAAGATTGACCAGGGCCATGGTGTGGAACTGACTCTGACGCGACACCTCATGCCGTGCCGAAGAGACGTCGAGCACCGCCAGCAGCTCACCGTGAGGGTCGAACACGGGGCTCGCCGAGCAGGTCAGGCCGGTATGGCGGCCGCGGAAGTGCTCGTCCTGGTGGATGGTCAGCGACTGACGCTCCACCAGGCAGGTCCCGATGCCATTGGTGCCTTCGCAGGCCTCACTCCAGTCGGCGCCGAGCCAGAGCCCGGCGCGCTCGAAAATCTTCCGTTCGGCGGGCGCCGTCACACAGTTGAGGATCACGCCGCGCGCATCGGTCAGCAGCACCGCGTGGCCGGCACCGGAAAGCTGTTGATGCAGGCTGGTCATTTCATTGCCGGCGATGTGCAGCACTTGCTGCAGGCGTTCACGGCTTTCGAGGACGCGTCCATGTTCCAGCACGGTCGGCGCCATGTTCAGGGCCGGATCGAGGTGATAGTCCTCAAGGCAGCGCAGCCAGGAGCGGGCGATGGACGGGTCGCTGCCTGGACCGTGCAGGTGGGCTTTGCCCTGGGTCACAGTCAGCACTTGCTGGGCATGGCGACTCAAATGGTTGTCGTGCATTTCTTATTTTTCTCCCCGGGGCTCGGCGACCCGTGTTGAGGTGATGCCGAGCATCCTCCAGCCTAGTCTGCATTGCAATGCCGGCAAGACCCGCCAGTCACAGGCTGTGCCACAACCGGTACAAAGTGTCACAGGCACTGTACCGAAAGCGTCACAGACACCGCCCGCCCGTCCGACAAAAATCGCCCAAGGCCTTGATTTACCTGACCTGCAAGGCACTGGCCCGACCCTTGCTCTACGCTTATAGCAAGCGCACATGCGCGTCTCTCTTATAAATACAAAAGCCAAGGAGAACTATCATGCGTTACGCTCACCCCGGTACTGAAGGCGCTATCGTTTCGTTCAAGAGCAAATACGGTAACTACATCGGCGGCGAGTTCGTCGCGCCTGTCAAAGGTCAGTACTTCACCAATACTTCGCCAGTCAATGGCCAACCGATTGCCGAATTCCCGCGTTCCACCGCCGAAGACATCGACAAGGCCCTGGACGCCGCCCACGCAGCCGCCGATGCCTGGGGCGCCACGTCCGCCCAGGCACGCTCGCTGGTGCTGCTGAAAATTGCCGACCGCATCGAGCAGAACCTCGAACTGCTGGCAATCACCGAATCCTGGGACAACGGCAAAGCCGTGCGCGAAACCCTCAACGCCGACATTCCACTGGCCGCCGACCACTTCCGCTACTTCGCCGGCTGCATCCGCGCCCAGGAAGGCAGCGCTGCCGAAATCGACGGCAACACCGTGGCCTATCACATCCATGAACCGCTGGGCGTGGTCGGGCAGATCATTCCGTGGAACTTCCCGATCCTGATGGCCGCCTGGAAACTCGCCCCGGCCCTGGCCGCCGGCAACTGCGTGGTGCTTAAACCTGCCGAACAAACCCCACTGGGCATCACCGTGCTGGTCGAACTGATCGGCGACCTGCTGCCGCCCGGCGTGCTGAACATAGTGCAAGGTTTCGGTAAAGAAGCCGGCGAAGCCCTGGCCACCAGCAAACGCATCGCCAAAATCGCCTTCACCGGCTCAACCCCGGTCGGCTCGCACATCATGAAATGCGCCGCCGAAAACATCATCCCAAGCACCGTGGAGCTTGGCGGCAAGTCGCCGAACATCTTCTTCGAAGACATCATGAAGGCCGAACCGACCTTCATCGAAAAAGCCGCCGAAGGGCTGGTGCTGGCGTTCTTCAATCAGGGCGAAGTCTGCACCTGCCCTTCCCGCGCGCTGGTACAAGAGTCGATCTACGACGAATTCATGCAAGTGGTGATGAAGAAGGTCCTGCAGATCAAACGTGGCGACCCGCTGGACACCGACACCATGGTCGGCGCCCAGGCGTCCGAGCAGCAATTCGACAAAATCCTTTCGTACCTGGAAATCGCCAAGGGCGAAGGCGCTGAACTGCTGACCGGCGGCAAGGTGGAAAAACTCGAGGGCAATCTGGCGACCGGGTATTACATCCAGCCGACGCTGCTCAAGGGCACCAACAAAATGCGCGTGTTCCAGGAAGAAATCTTTGGCCCGGTAGTCAGCATCACTACCTTCAAGGACGAAGCCGAAGCCCTGGCCATCGCCAACGACACCGAGTTCGGCCTGGGCGCCGGCCTCTGGACCCGCGACATCAACCGCGCCTACCGCATGGGCCGCGCCATCAAGGCCGGTCGTGTATGGACCAACTGCTACCACCTGTACCCGGCGCACGCTGCGTTCGGCGGTTACAAGAAGTCCGGCGTCGGCCGTGAAACCCACAAGATGATGCTTGATCATTATCAGCAGACCAAAAACCTGCTGGTGAGCTACGACATCAATCCGTTGGGCTTCTTCTAAAAACCGGAGGGCGGCACAGGATTTCTGTGTCGCCCTCCCAACCGTCATCGCCGGCAAGCCCGCTCCCACAGGTTTTTGTGGTGCATCCACCTATCGGGACCTGACACAGAACCCTGCTCGCGATGGCACCTCCAATGACACACAACCCAACGCCTGGCCGCTCTGGCACGGCCCTTGCGTGCCCGCATTACACGCAAGCGCCGCTTACGAAAGTCCAAAAGATCAAACAATAAAAAAGACAGCGAGGACTTATGACTTCTACCACACAGCTCAAACCCACACTCGGCACCCTGCATTTATGGGGCATCGCCGTCGGCCTGGTGATTTCCGGCGAATACTTCGGCTGGAGTTACGGCTGGGGCACAGCAGGCACCCTGGGTTTCCTCGTCACCGCCCTGATGGTGGCGACGATGTACACCTGCTTCATCTTCAGCTTCACCGAATTGACCACCGCCATCCCCCATGCGGGCGGGCCGTTTGCCTACAGCCGGCGGGCCTTTGGCGAGAAAGGCGGCCTGATCGCCGGCATTGCCACCCTGATCGAGTTCGTCTTTGCGCCACCGGCGATCGCAATGGCCATCGGCGCCTACCTCAACGTGCAATACCCGGAACTGGACCCGAAGATCGCGGCAGTAGGCGCCTACTTCGTGTTCATGACCCTGAATATCCTCGGCGTCAGCATCGCGGCCACCTTCGAACTGGTGGTCACCGTGCTGGCGGTCGCCGAACTGCTGGTGTTCATGGGCGTCGTTGCGCCAGGCTTCAGTTTCAGTAACTTTGTGCTCAATGGCTGGTCCGGCTCCAGCGAATTTACGATGGCGGCCGTTCCCGGCATTTTCGCCGCCATTCCCTTTGCGATCTGGTTTTTTCTGGCCATCGAAGGCGCGGCCATGGCGGCCGAAGAAGCCAAGGATCCCAAACGAACGATTCCCAAGGCCTACGTCAGCGGGATTCTGACCCTGGTGTTCCTGGCCATCGGCGTAATGGTCATGGCCGGCGGCGTTGGCGACTGGCGTCAATTGTCGAACATCAACGATCCGCTGCCCCAAGCCATGAAGGCCGTGGTGGGCAACAATTCGAGCTGGATGCACATGCTGGTGTGGATCGGCCTGTTCGGTCTGGTGGCGAGCTTCCACGGGATCATCCTGGGCTACTCGCGTCAGTTCTTTGCCCTGGCCCGCGCCGGCTACCTGCCCCGCAGCCTGGCCAAGCTGTCGCGCTTCCAGACGCCGCACCGGGCAATTCTTGTTGGTGGCGTGATCGGCATCGCGGCGATTTACAGCGACGGCCTGGTCAACCTGCAAGGCATGACCCTGACGGCGGCGATGATCACCATGTCGGTATTCGGTGCCATCGTGATGTACATCATCAGTATGCTGAGCCTGTTCAAACTGCGTAAAACCGAGCCGAACCTGGAACGCACCTTCCGTGCTCCGGGTTACCCGATCGTGCCGGGCATCGCGCTGTTTCTCGCCGTGGTGTGCCTGGTCGCGATGGCCTGGTTCAACACCTTGATCGGGCTGATTTTCGTCGGATTCATGGCCGCCGGTTACCTGTATTTCCAATTGACCGCCAAACAACGCTCCGAAGCACCGGCAGACGCCATGCTCGAAGGCGTCTGAGTTGCACCGGCGCCGGGCTCCTGGCCTGGCGCCTGCATGATTGAAGTGCATGCAAATCCCTTGTGGGAGCAAGCTCTCCCACAAGGGACTGTTTGTGTTATCAAGATTTGTACAGAACCAGAGGACACCGCCCCATGGCCGCATTTGCCCATTCCGTCGGCGCTCAGACCTATCGCTTCGAAAACCTCAAGGAAGTGATGGCCAAAGCCAGTCCGGCGCGCTCCGGGGACTTTCTGGCCGGCGTCGCCGCGCTCAATGACGGCGAACGTGTGGCCGCGCAAATGGCTTTGGCCGACATTCCGCTGAGCCATTTCCTACAGGAAGTACTGATTCCCTACGAAGATGATGAAGTCACCCGACTGATCATCGACACCCACGACAAGCACGCCTTCAGCGTGGTCAGCCACCTCACCGTGGGCGGTTTTCGTGACTGGCTGCTCAGTGATGCCGCCGACGAACACGTCCTGCGCGCCCTTGCCCCCGGCCTGACCCCGGAAATGGTCGCCGCCGTGTCGAAGATCATGCGCGTGCAGGATCTGGTGCTGGTCGCACAGAAAATCCGCGTCGTCACGCAGTTCCGCGGCACCCTGGGCCTGCGCGGCCGGCTGTCCACGCGCCTGCAACCGAATCACCCCACGGACGAACCGGCCGGTATCGCCGCCAGCATCCTTGACGGTTTGCTGCACGGTAACGGCGATGCAATGATTGGGATCAACCCGGCTACCGACAGCATCGCGTCGATCTGCGCGATGCTGGAAATGCTCGACGCCATCATTCAACGCTACGAAATCCCGACACAGGCCTGCGTTCTGACGCATGTCACTACGTCGATCGAAGCCGTCAATCGCGGAGTCCCGCTGGACCTGGTGTTCCAGTCGATCGCAGGCACCGAGGCGGCCAACGCCAGTTTCGGCATCAATCTGAATGTATTGAAGGAAGGTTACGACGCCGGACTGAGCCTCAATCGCGGCACCCTCGGGCAAAACCTGATGTATTTCGAAACAGGCCAGGGCAGCGCCCTGTCGGCCAACGCCCATCATGGCGTCGATCAACAGACGTGCGAAACCCGGGCCTACGCCGTGGCACGGCATTTCAATCCGTTTCTGGTCAACACCGTCGTAGGATTCATCGGCCCGGAATACCTCTACAACGGTAAACAAATTATCCGCGCCGGCCTCGAAGACCACTTCTGCGGCAAGCTGCTGGGCGTCCCGATGGGCTGCGACATCTGCTACACCAACCACGCCGAAGCCGACCAGGACGACATGGACACCCTGTTGACCCTGCTGGGCGTGGCCGGCATCAACTTCATCATGGGTATTCCCGGCTCCGACGACATCATGCTCAACTACCAGACCACTTCCTTCCACGACGCGCTCTATGCCCGACAAACCCTGGGCCTGAAGCCTGCGCCGGAATTCGAACAGTGGCTGGCGAAAATGGGCATTTTCACTCAAGCGGACGGGAAAATTCTCTTCGGCAACAGCCTGCCACCGGCCTTCCGCCAGGCCTTGGCGCAATTGGGATGAGTGTTTCCATGGATAAACCACCTTTCGATCCGCACAACCCCTGGCTGGAACTGCGACGCCTGACACCGGCCCGAATTGCCCTGGGCCGCACCGGCACCAGCATGCCCACCCGTGCACAGCTGGATTTCCAGTACGCCCATGCCCAGGCGCGGGACGCGGTGCATTTGCCGTTTGACCACAAGGCCCTGAGCTCGCAATTGGCTGAACGCGGGCGCGAAAGCCTCTTGCTGCACAGTGCGGCGATCGATCGCAACAGCTACCTGCAGCGCCCTGATTTGGGGCGAAAGCTGAGTGATGAGTCCGCACAAATCCTGCGCGATTACGCAGCGGCCCATCCCGGCGGGGTCGATCTGGCGATCGTAGTCGCCGATGGTTTGTCGGCATTGGCCGTTCATAGGCACACACTGCCTTTTCTGGCGCGCCTGGAAGAACAGATGGGCGCTGAAAACTGGTCCCTGGCCCCGGTGATTCTGGTGGAGCAAGGTCGTGTTGCAGTGGCCGACGAGGTCGGTGAACTGCTCGGCGCCAAAATGACAGTGATCCTGATCGGCGAACGCCCCGGCCTCAGCTCGCCAGACAGCCTGGGTTTATATTTCACCTACAATCCCAAGGTCGGCCTGACGGACGCCTACCGCAATTGCATTTCCAATGTGCGTCTCGAAGGGCTGAGTTACGGCATGGCGGCACACCGTTTGCTGTATTTGATGCGTGAGGCCTGCCGGCGACAACTTTCGGGCGTCAACCTGAAGGACGAAGCCCAGGTTCAGACACTGGAAGCGGATGTCGGCGCGGACACAAAGGGTAATTTCCTGCTGAGCCCGCCGGTTACCTGAACCGCTTCTGCATTGCACTTTCGAGCGGATTTCAGGCAGGATCGACGAACGGCTGCCAGTGAGTACCTTTTGCCGTCAGTGCACGTGAAGACAGCCACTTGAAGACGAGACCTACCATGCGGATTATTCAAGCGACCCTCGAACACCTGGACCTGCTGACCCCGTTGTTCGTCAAATATCGCGAGTTTTATGGTTCCCTGCCGTATCCGGACTCGTCCCGGGCGTTCCTCGAAAAACGCCTGCGTCGCAAGGAATCGGTGATTTACCTGGCACTTTCCGATGACGACAACAACAAACTGATGGGCTTCTGTCAGTTATACCCAAGCTTTTCCTCGCTATCGCTCAAACGCGTGTGGATCCTCAACGACATCTACGTCACCGAAGACGCCCGCCGCCAACTGGTGGCCGACAACCTGATCCGCACCGCGAAGAAAATGGCCAAGGAAACCAATGCCGTGCGCATGCGCGTTTCCACCAGCAGCAACAACAAAGTCGCGCAGAAAACCTACGAATCCATCGGATTCAAGGAAGATACCGAGTTCAAGAACTACGTGTTGCCGATCAGCGAAGAGCTCTGATCCGCACCAAATCTGCTGGCGCAGCATGCTCATGATGGCGGGGCGCCATTTGGCACCGCCATCACGCGCAAGCGTATAAAACAGAGCGCGCCCACCGTCGGTCCGAGTGAAATGCCCCGCTACAATCTCGACGCTCTTTTCACTTTTCAGTCCGTATAATCCCGACCTCTCCTACTTGTAAGAAAAACTACCCCTGTTCGTAGTCTTACACGAAGTCATTTGCACAGGCCTGCCGAGTCGGGCCGTCATCACAGGTGCTCACCATGGATTTCAACCCGATCGATATCGTTCTGCATCTCGACGTCTACCTCGACATGCTCGTAACCAACTACGGGGCCTGGATTTACGCCATTCTGTTTATGGTGATTTTCTGTGAAACCGGTCTGGTGGTGATGCCGTTCCTGCCGGGCGACTCGCTGCTGTTTATCGCCGGCGCCGTGGCCGCCGGGGGCGGTATGGATCCGGTATTGCTGGGCGGGCTGCTAATGCTGGCGGCGATACTCGGCGACAGTACCAACTACATCATCGGGCGAACGGCCGGCGAACGTCTGTTCAGCAACCCGAACTCGAAAATCTTCCGCCGCGATTATCTGCAACAAACCCATGACTTCTATGACAAGCATGGTGGCAAAACCGTGACCCTGGCGCGCTTCCTGCCCATCATCCGCACCTTTGCACCGTTCGTCGCCGGCGTCGGCAAGATGCCTTACCCACGCTTCTTTGCTTTCAGCGTCTTCGGCACTGTTTTGTGGGTTGGCGGCCTGGTGACCCTCGGTTACTTCTTCGGCAACGTACCGTTCATCAAGAAAAACCTGTCACTGTTGGTGGTCGGCATCATTCTGCTGTCACTGCTGCCGATGATCATCGGCGTGATCCGCAGCCGCTTCGGCAACTCGAACTCCAAAGCCGAAACACGCTGATTCACGATGTGGTCCCTGAGCGCCTGGCGACGCCAGCGCATCCTGGCCAAGCACCCGATTGCCGACGACATGTGGCAACGGGTGCGCCATCAACTGAGTTTTCTGGATGGCATCAGCGCCGCCGAAGACCAGTGGCTGCGTGAAGCCAGTGTGCTGTTCCTGCAAGACAAACACCTGACCGCCCTGCCCGGCGTTGAACTCCATCAGGAGCAACGCCTGCTGCTCGCCGCCCAGGCACAACTGCCGCTGCTGCACCTGGGCGACCTGAACTGGTATCAGGGGTTTCATGAAATCATCCTCTACCCGGACGATTTTCTCAGTCCGCAGCGCCATCGCGACGCCAGCGGTGTCGAGCACGAATGGGATGGCGAGCACAGCGGCGAGGCCTGGCAGCAGGGGCCGATCATCCTCGCCTGGCCCGGCGTCATGGCCAGTGGTGGCTGGGAAGGCTACAACCTGGTGATCCACGAGCTGGCACACAAACTCGACATGCTCAACGGTGACGCCAACGGCCTGCCGCCGCTGCACGCGGACATGCGGGTCAGCGACTGGGCCAAGGTCATGCAAGAAGCCTACGACGATCTTGACCGGCAACTGGATCGCAACCCGGACGCCGAGACCGCGATAGACCCTTACGCCGCCGAGAACCCGGCCGAATTTTTCGCGGTGACCAGCGAGTACTTCTTCAGCGCCCCGGATTTGCTGCACGAGGCCTATCCACGGGTCTACGAGCAGCTGCAACTGTTCTATCGCCAGGACCCGTTGAGGAGGCTCAAGCAACTTCTCGCCGAGGACCCGGTCTATCAGGCACATGACTAAGGTCTACGACCTCTGGTACGTGGCGTCGACACAGGAATATGCCTATAATCGCCGCCACTTTTTGGTCAATCCGGCCAAGTGTTTCTGGTCAACTAACGGGGGCAACGCCCAATGAGCTACAGCAAGATTCCGGCTGGCAAAGACCTGCCGAACGACATCTACGTCGCGATCGAGATCCCGGCCAACCACGCGCCGATCAAGTACGAAATCGACAAAGACAGCGATTGCCTGTTCGTTGACCGTTTCATGGCCACCCCAATGTTCTACCCGGCCAACTACGGTTACATCCCGAACACCCTGGCCGACGACGGTGATCCCCTCGACGTGCTGGTCGTAACCCCTTACCCGGTTGCTCCAGGCTCCGTGATCCGCGCTCGTCCGGTTGGCATTCTGAACATGACCGACGACGGCGGCGGCGATGCCAAAGTCATCGCCGTTCCACACGACAAGCTGTCCCAGCTGTACGTCGACGTGAAGGAATACACCGACCTGCCACCCCTGCTGATTCAGCAGATCGAGCACTTCTTCGCGAACTACAAAGATCTCGAAAAAGGCAAATGGGTGAAAATCGAAGGCTGGGACGGCGCAGACGCTGCCCGCGCCGCGATCACCAAGTCGGTTGCCGCCTACAAAGGCTAAGAAGCGGCTGCACGCTTCCACCGACAAGCTTCAAGAAAAACCCCGGTCGATCCGGGGTTTTTTGTGGGCGCTCGAAACCGATGTTTAAACGAATTGTTTAACTAATTCTGCTTTGGTTTTTTCTTGTTTAATTTTCCCCAAGAACGTCTTACATCCAGCGTTAATTTTCCTCGAAATTTGAACGATTCGTTTATTCAAAGCCTTATTCCGCGTCTTTAGACTCGTGTTTATGAAAAAGAACACTAGCGGCCCTCGCTTTAAAGCGCTCCTCGAAGAAGCCAAGATCACCACAACGGGATTTGCCGAGTTCCTGGACGCGGTCCCGCAAAAAGCCCACAACTGGTACACCCGTGGCGTGCCCGCCCACTGCATGGAAGAGGTTGCCAGAAAGCTATCGGTAAACAGTGAATGGCTGAAAACGGGTGAAGGCCCGAAAGATGCCAGGCACCTGCGCCTGCTCGACGAGTCCGGCCATACGTTCGACGCCCAGTCCATCCGCGGTGTCTACACGGTCATCGAACCTACCGACATTGAACTGCCTTTCTACAAAGAAGCGGCCATTACTCCAGGCTCCCACAAAACCCACGTCGTCAAAGACCCCGAGCAATCCTTCCGATTGCCTCGCAACTACCTCGATTCCCTGGAAATCAAACATACCGACGCCATCTGTGCCCGCATGATCGGCAACAGCATGGGCGAAAGAATTGAAGACGGCTCCCTGCTCGGCATTGATTGCGGGCTCAAGGACATTGTCGATGGCGAGATCTACGCGATCGAACATGACGGCATGCTGCGAATCAAATACCTGCACCGCATCCCCGGTAATGCAATACGCATGCGCAGCCACAACAGGGTCGAATACCCGGACGAAATTTTCAGAGCCGCTCAGATCGAAGAACAGAACATTCAGGTACTCGGCTGGGTGTTCTGGTGGTCGACGCTGAACAAACGCAGGCCGAAGGTGCCATTTCTGTAGCGCCGCAACGTTTTCATCGCGGGCTAGCCACGCTCCCACAGGATTACTCGAGATTTGTGGGAGCGGGCTTGCCCGCGAAGGCGTCGGCAGACTCAACACAAGAACCACCCAATAGCTCTATCTCGCACACCGGACTGGGAATTTCCTCAAAAAATCAGTATGCTGCGCCCCACATTTGCGCATCGACCCGCCCTGCGGAGACGATCGCACCGACAAGGCAGATGACTTTCTCGCCGAGTCCCACAGCCGGACGCAAGATCCGGGTGTACGTTTTGAAGGCTGGCGCGGTTTACCAAAAATGAACCAAGCCAGTCCCCGAGAAGCCGGCCACAAGCCGGCTTTTTAATGCCTGCAGGAAAGTGATACGACTGTTTCACTCACGGATAACTAAACGCCTTCACCAACGTCAACTCCCCCACCGCCCGCATCGGCACCAGAAACGTCTCGATCTTCTCACTCGGCGTGCCTTCCTCGGTAATCACCGTGACCTGCGCGGTGGTCAGTGCTTGAACCGCTTCTTCCTGGCCCTCTTCGTCACTGCGATAGCCACCGCCGAAGTAGTTCACATACACCAGATACTGCCCCTTGATCGGTGCGGGCATGGCGAAGATTTCCGGGCCGTAGCCGGTGGTCACGTCGACATCGAGTGCCGCGCCGTTGGGGGCGACACGGTCGCCGTACCAGATGTGCGCGCCATCGGGGGTGATCAGGTGCAGGTCGAGGTCGGTGTTGTCGCTGTCCCATGACAGCAAAACACGCAATTTGGCCGGGGTGGCGCCGCCGCTGGCGTTGAGAAATTGCGTGCGGTGACGTTGCTGGCCGTCGGGGCTGCGGACTTCGACGCTGTTGCTGCCATTGGGAAACGAAAACGGGCGATCAAAGCGGCCCGCCGGATCGATTTTCAGCGGCATGCTGACACCGTTCACAATCAGCCGACCGGGTTCGGCCGACTTGGGCGTGGCTTTGATCTGTCCAGTGATGCGCGCGGTGTTGGCCTGGCCTGGCGGGGTGTTCACCGAGGAGGCCGGGTAATTGACGGTCTGGCGGAAATTTTCCCCCTCGCCTTCGACCGCACCAGTGCGCCAACCGCCTACGGGGGTGTCGAGCTTGACGCTGTCGGCGGCCATGGTCGGCGATAACATGGCCAACGCGCAAAGCAACAGCAAGACCTGTGGATAACGGAGTGTCATGGTCTATTCCAGCAAAAGATGACGGGCGAGCCCTTCGATGTAGTTTTCATCCTGGCCGTTAGGGTGTGCTTCAAAGGCCAGGTGCAGGTATTCGTGAGTCAGGTCGAGACGGTCTTGCAGCGAGAGCACGCCGCGCACGTAGATGCGCTGGCGTTCGCGGTCGACATAGGGACGGCCGAAGGTCAGGCGGCAGACGGCGAAGGTGCTGACTTCGTTGTAGCCGGTTTCGCTTTCCAGGCGTGGACGCCAGCCGCGACGCTGCTTTTGCAGCCAGTCTTGCGCGGCGGGCAGCGCTTCGCAGGAAGCGACGGGATTGTCCCAACGGCTGAGGCTGGCACGTGGGTAAGCGTGCAGCAGGATGGCGTCGTAGCGTTGACCGGCGTTGGCTTGTTCGACGGCTTGCTGCCAGGACAGTTTGTCCGGGCCGGGTTGATCGGAATGGTAGGTCACTGCGCTGCCGGCCAGTACCAGATCACTGGTCCAGGCGGCGATGTTGCGCGCTTCGGCGCTGGCCGGACGTGGTGCGACCCGTTGGCGCTGGCTGCTGTCGTCGATGCTCAGGCAGTCGCCGTTGCGCGTGGCGTTTTGCAGCAGGTAAGTGCGAATGGCCACGGCCAGGGCTTTGGCCGCTTCGGCGGGTTCGGCGGTGGCTTCACGTTGCAGCACGCGAGCGACGTATTCTTCGCGGTCCAGGCGCGCCACCAGTTGGTCTTTCATTAAAAACAGTTCGCCATCGCTGTGGATATCGAGCTGATTGCCGCTGGCGAATTCGACGCGGTAGTCGCCCTGTAAAGGTCCGGACGCTGCAACGCGGCCTCCCGACAGTACCCGCGTCAACGGATAACGAGAGAACAGGCTGACCTCGACGCACTTTCCGGTCTCGGCCGGCCATGACGCCGGGAGCACTGTCGCCAACGCAGGGCCATACTCACGCAAGACCCGCTGACTGGTCCCACGCCCACCGGCCCAAATCGGCGTACCGTCCGCCGTCCAACCGGCGAATCCACCCTGGCGCGACGCCGGATCCCGATCCCCCCGCCAGCTCCAGGTTTTCACCCGCAACCGGCTGCCGAGTTCGCCGACCACATTGCCGTCTGCGGCATTGAGCACCACATCGAGCAATACCCGACGCGCCTGATCCTGAGCCGGCAGTAGCGCCAGGGAGCGCAACAACTCGGCCACAGGAACCCGAGTGTCAGGCTGCAGTGAAGCCAGGTTCAGCAACCACGACGGCGCCTGTCGCGTTTGCCAATAGGCTCGCCAATCGGCGCTGGAAATGCCCAGACGCGTCGGCTCGAAATACAACCCGCAGGACTTGACCAACGCCTGATCACGTTCGATCTTGCCGCCCGCCGTGCAGCAATAGACTTCCTCCTTCGACTGACCACGACATTCATAAGCGGGTTCGCGTGCGTCGGTGTCCACCAGCCAGCTGTAGACAAACAACTTCCACACACTGCCCAGCGGGGTCTGCAAGGTATCGGGCAACGGCTCGCGCGACAGCAACTGAGTCCGGCTCAAGGACAGCAAATCACCCTTGAACGCCAGATGCAGCGGTTCGTCCTGCGCCGTGGCCAGCGCAGGGATCAAACACAACAGCCAGCAGACCAGAAGCCGTTGCATGTCAGTGGACCGTGACCTGACCGAGCGCCGGTTTCTGCTCTTGAGCCTGATGCTCTGGCGCATACACCTGAGTGAAGCGCGTCGGCGGCAGGTTGAATTGGCCTTTCTGCGAGAAACGCACCAGATGACGCAGGCGCAGCTCACCGCTCAGCGCATCCACCGGCACGGCATAGGCCAGTTGCCCCGGCTCGAAACGGGCCTTTTCCAGTGCCGTGGGTTCGGTGCCGGCCTTGCCCATCAACTTGATGCCCCAGGTAGTGCGCTCAACATCGGCGCCCGGTGGCAACGGCACTTCGAGCATGCCGTAGCGCAGCGGTTTGGCGGCTTTGCTGGTGAGGATCACTTCGTCCAGGTATAGGCTGTCGCTGGACAACGGCGCGTTGCCGACCGCCTCCAGTTTGAAGGTGAACGCTTCATCCCCCGGCACCAGCCGAGACAGGCGACGGGTGATGGTCACGGCCATCGGATCGACGGTGGGTTGCTGGCTTCGGAAGCTCAACGCAGCCCGCAATGGACGCTCCTGGGTGCCGCTTAACGACAATACCGTCGGCACAGGCGTAGCTCCTTGCCAGGTCCAATACACCTCGCCGGTATCACCGTATTTTTTCTTCCAGCCTTCACCCGGTGCCAGGGCAATGGCAGGTGAAGCCTGTTCGATGCTGCGCTGCAGCCAGGTCAGCGCCAACGCCCGTTCCAGGGTCGATTGCCGGGGCAGCAAGCGCTGCAGCAACGCCTGCGCATGGGCCTGATCGAAGGCTTGCAGCGACAGATTCAGGGCTTCGGCAAACGGCTGAGAACTGACGGCCAGGCGTTGCTGTGCATCCGCCAGCTGCCGGTTGAAAGCGTCGGGCAGCGTGACCTTCGATTGCTTGGCCAACGACGCCGTCAGCGCCCGGGCGGCGGCCAGACCCAACGCTGAATCCGGATCACTCATGACGATGCTGTCTTCGCCATCGTCCATCAGGTTCGCGGCATTGCCCTCGCCCGCTTTTGCCAGGTCATCCATCAGTCCGCTGAGCAAGGTGTTCACCGGCAATTGCATCTGTTTGGCGAACGACAGAATCAGCGCGCGCTGTAACAGCGGCGTGTTTTTCGCCTGCTTCGAATAGACCTCCAACACCCGCTGCCAGTGCTCTGGCGGCAGGCTCAGCTCCAGCACTTTGCTGGCGTGCCAGTCGGCGTAATAGGCATAGGCGGTCAGGAACGCGTCCGGCTCGCCGTCCATGCCCCACCAGGTGAAACTCGCCGACGGCCCGGCCATTTGCACCAGCCGCAAGCGGCTGTTCTGCATGATCAGGCGCAAGCGGTCGCGGACCTGCGGGTTCGACGCCAAGGTCGGATAGGCCATGCTCAGTGGCAACAAACGACTGGCGGTTTGTTCGACGCCGCCATAGGGGTAGCTCAGCAGATCATCCAGTGCCGAACGGAACAGCGCTTGCGGGCTGTCATCCAGGCGCAGGCGAATATCCGTGGCGTCGGCCGGCAGCGTCAGCGGCGTATCGCCGACGCTCACGTCCAGGCTTTGGCTCTTTGTGACCTGCCACCCTTCACCGGTGGCGGTCAGGCGCACGGCCAAGGCATCAGCGGTTTTGCCGCCCTGCACCAACTCGGCGGTCCACTCGCCACTGGCCAGGGAGAACTCAGGCAACGCGATGTAGTTGATGCCGTTGCTCAGCGTCACGGGCACGCGCTGCTCGTTGCCCGCGTAATGAGTCACCAGCTCGGCCTTGACCGGGTTTTCTGCCTGGCTGAAGGCGAACACGCCGAGATTCGGCTTATCGCCCGTGCGGAATGTGCTCGGCCCGCTCCATTTCAGGTACAGCGGTTTCTCCGAACGCACGAACTGTTTTTTCTGCCCGACCAGACCGTCATCGGCGATGGCCCGGGCGGTGATGCGCCAGCGGGTCAGCGAATCCGGCATCTTGAAGGTGAAACGGGTCTTGCCACTGGCATCGGTCACCAGCTCCGGCTGCCACGCAGCGGTGTCGACGTCTTCGCGGCGCGGCCGTTCCAGCACCTTCACGCCACGTTCGCTGCGGTTGGCCTTGCCCGGTGCACCAGGGCTGCCCGGCAACGCCACGTCGTAGCTGATAAACGACAGGCTGGCGCTGGTACGCACGTTATTGCGCCGTGGGTGGTAGAAGAACTGGTCGATGGTCGGCGAGACTTCCGGCTGCAACGCGTAGACCATTTCGTCGACCACGCTGACCGTCAGGTGCGCCGGGATCGGCTTGCCGGCGAACTGGGTGGTCAGGTCCACCGACACGGTATCGCCGGGTTGATAGGTGTCTTTATCGGTGGCGATGGCCACGTCTATCTGCGGCGCAATCACCTTGATGCCGGCGTTCTGGAAACTGTACTGACCGCCCTTGGTGTACAGCACCGAGAAGGTCAGGTTCGGTGCGAAACTGTCCTTCACCGGAATGCGCGCGCGGTATTGGGTGTCGCTGAGTTTTTCCATCTTCAGCCAGTCACCGCCCCTGGACAGCAACGCGGTGGCCTCGACCTTGTCACGTTCGAGCGACAGCAGTGCATCACTGATCGGCTCGGGGAACG
Organism: Pseudomonas moorei; assembly: GCF_008801475.1. Lineage (GTDB taxonomy): Bacteria > Pseudomonadota > Gammaproteobacteria > Pseudomonadales > Pseudomonadaceae > Aquipseudomonas > Aquipseudomonas moorei. Next base: position 229,234 of record NZ_VZPP01000011.1, read on the forward strand.
TCATCAACGCCAGGGCTTCGTCGCCGGCCTTGTACTCGGGTTTGTCGAGGACAATTTCAACGGTGCCCGGCACCGCTTTGACGCCGTCTCCGGTGACCGAATGACCGGTGGCGCCAAGGGTTCGGCCGTGGTCATCCCTGAGTGTCAGGTTGTAGGTACCAGGGCGCTCGAACGCCAGGGTGAAAGCCTTGTCGGTGGCCGTCAGTTTGCCTTCGCCGGTGCTCTGGTCCTCCAGACGCACCCAGCCATAACTGCTCGGCGTGACCGACTGGCCCTGCTCGCTTTCATTGGCGTAGCTGAATACCACCTTGTCGCCCACCGCGCTGAAACGCTGCGGCGCGCTCAAGCGGAAATTCGCGGCGCCGCGATCGATGAGGATTTCCTTGGTGGTCTTGACCCGATACGCCGCGCCATCGCTGGCGAACACGGTGAGCATGTAGCGACTCGGTTTCTCCGCAGCCGGCAGTTCGAGGGTGGCGTTGCCCTTGGCGTCGGTGGTCAGTTCGGTGCTGGTCAGCTCCACCGGGAATTGACCGAGGTATTGCAGCTCGTTGTCGACCATCGACAGCTGCTGAGCACGCAAGCTCAGGCTCAATTTGGCATTGGCTACCGGTTTGCCGTCTGGATACAGCAACACGAGACTGCCCTTGACCGCTTCGCCGGTGCGGTAGTCCTGCCTGGACAGGTTCAGTGAAATCTCGAAGTGCGGCTTGATGTACTCGGCGACCCGGAAGGCGCTGCTGTAGGCTTGATCCTTGTAACTGAAACGCAGCTCATAACCGCCGGCCACGGCATTGTCGGGCAACTGGAAACGCGCCTGGGTGCCGGCCTTGGAATCCAGTTTCAAGTCCAGGGTTTGCAGGGCCGTACCGGTGGCATCGAGCACGGTCATGTTGATGTCGGCGGCGCCTGGCGGCACCGAATCCCGGGCGTTCTTGAACTCGCGACCGACGATTTTCAGCGACACCCAATCCCCCGGCCGGTACAGCGGCCGGTCGGTGAAGGCATAGAGTTTGGTGTCGTAGATTTCGCTGTCGTAGTAGAAGTTTTCCGAGACGAATACGCCGCCTTCTTCGTCTTCGCCTATCACGAACGAGCGCTCGGGGCTGACGTGTTTCAGGCGCAGCAGACCCTCGGCATCAGTGGCGCCGCTGCTCATCACGCCGAGGCCGTCGGTCCACAACACATTGACCTTGGGCACCGCACTGCCTTCGTGCTTGCGCGCCGCCCACACCAGCAATTCATCGCCGGCAATCTTGCTCACGGCCACGGTGTTGGAAACGAAGACCATGGTGGTTGCCCGGTACTTGCCGATCAGCGCTTCCACCAGATACAGGCCCGGTTTCAGGTTGCCCAACGGGATATAGACGTTGCCCGGCGCGACGCTGACGAACTCGCTGGAGGAGCCCGCGAGGTTCACCCCTTCCGGTGGCTGGATCGGCTTGGCCTGCCACAACGGGTAGCGGAACTGACTGACCACTGGCAGCCCCGGAATCAATGCGAATTGCGGCTGCGCGTCGTAGGGCGTTGGCGCGGCCATGGCGTTGCCCATCTTCAGTTCCGGCACGTGCTCGGTGACTTGTTTACGCGACTCGTAGGAAAACGCCCGCTGCATCACCCGGCGAGACTTGCGGTACCAGTTGTCCCACAGGTACGCGAGGGTATTGGACAGGCCCTCGCCCTTGAACTGGCCGTCGCTGACCACCCGGTGCAGGTTCTTCTGGCGCTTGAGGAAATCCAGCGGCTTGTCGATGCGATACACGCGAATGTCGGCGCCGCCGTAGGGTTCCATGCGGAACCGGCGATAGTCGCGGCCTGGTGCTTCGAGACGCACCATCGCCTGTTCGTCGCTGGCGAAACTGCTGTCGGCCAGCAGAAAGAAACTCTCCCCGGCCACCGGCGTATAGCCACTCGGTTCAACGGTGTCTTCGGCATTCACCACCGAAAAAGGCAGCGCCATTAGCAACAGCAGAGGCAGAAAACGCAACATGCGGGCACCGATCATTGGGAGAGAAAATTCAGTCGATAAACGCCGATGAAGTTGGGGTTGGCTGCATCGGGTATCCATCGGGTGTCCTTCCATGTCATGAGTTGTTGCAGGCTTGCGGAGCGCATGCCGTTGTCAGTGGGTGTGGTGGTGCCGGTGTGATAGGCGATGTAGCGACCCATCCAGATCATCAGGTGCTGGTCGTCGCCCTGATCGAAAAACATCAGGTCGCCGGGACGCGCCTGGGCCACATCACGGCCGACCAGATGGCTGTTGAACTGAATCAGCTTGATCGCGTTGACGTACGGCCCGACCTTGCCGCCGCCCTGCTGCCATTGCCGGGCGAGACCGCGCTGGGCATCACTCAATGGCAGCTCTGGCGGCAGGTAGCGATTGGACAGGCCATTGCTGCGCAGCCATTTGTCGTCATGGACTTTCAGCGCTTCATTGGCGGCGAAACGCACCAGCCCGGCGCAGTCCTGTTGATACCAGCGCGGGCTCGGGCCCTGGCTCAATTGCTCCTGAGCGATGCGCACGAACCAGGCGCGGAACACTTGGGATTGCTGCGGGTCGAGCGCCGGGGTTTCGACAGCCCGGGCAGCCGCGCTCAGCAGCAGCGCGAGCAGGCCGAGGCTTCGGATCAATCCAGTCACAGGGCTTTCCATTCCAGTGGCAGCCATTGCCAGTGGCCGTCGGGTTCGCTGCCTTCAGGCAAGGTCAGTGCGTACTTGCCGTAACCGCCGAGCTTGCGCAGTTTCGGGATGAGGTAGGTTTGCGCGGCGTTGTAGAACACCGGCTCCATGTCCTGGGGCAGGCTGTCGAGGGTTTCCTGTTGCATCAGCTGGGCCATGGACTCCGGGCCGAAGTAGATCGGCATCAGCAGGTCTTTCGGCACCACGTCGGCCATCGGTGGGAAGCGCTTGTCGAGGGTGCCGAGCGCCTTGTCCACCAGTTTGTCGTCGAGGGAGAACAGCAGCGTCGAACCGTGACGCGCCAGGCTGACGCGCATGAAAGCCTTGCCGGTGATCGCGTCCGGGTCTTCGGCGTCTTTGGCCGCGTACGGACCGAAGTTTGAGCTGACCTGGCGCTGCCACTGATGGGTCGGGCCCTCCTGTTTTTCGACCACCGGGAACGCGTGATCTTCGACCTTGCCTTCGTAGGCGCCGACCATCGAGCCGAACAGTTTGCCCAGATCACCATCGAGTCTGGCGCTGTCCTTATCGTTCAGGCCGGCCACCAGCAGCGGCGTGTACAGCCGCGAATCGGCGTACCAGCACAGGCCCGCGGCTCCGGCCATGTGTTCGGTCAAGGCCTGCGCCACCTTCTCGTCGGCGCCGAGTTTTACCAGCAGCGGTTTCTGTTGTTCGGCGGCAAGCGGCAAGGCCACGCAGGCGCTGGCACCCATGGGCATGGCTTGCCAGATCGGTTTGAAATCGAAGCCCGGCTGATCGTCCAGTTCATCCATGGCGAGGAAGCTGTGCCAGCCCTTGTCGTCCATGTCGAACCGCAGCCCGGCGAAGTTCGGAATGAAACGCTGATACCCCATCGCCAGCACACTGGCGTTGACCGACAGGCGTTGCTTCACTTCAGGCGCGCGCGGCGGCAGGCCGAATGCTTCGGGGAACAGTTTGTCGCCGTTGAGCAGCGCGGCGATGGCGGCTGTCGAGACACTGCCCGGCTCCTCGGCCTGGCCACTTTGCGGGTCGTAGAGTTTCGATGGATTGGACAGCACCACCAGTTTGTCGCCATGGGAGGCAAACACCAGCGCCTTGCTGGCGTTGTAGGTGAGCTGATAGAGCGCGACATCGTCGCTGCCAACCTTCACATCGGCAATTTTGCTCAGCTGTGAATCATCCAGCGCCACCTTGGCCAGTGGTTCCAGCACCTTGGCCAGTCCGCCGCGATCCATCACCAGCAGGAAATCCTTGAGCCGACCATCGGCCCCGCGCCACAGCGCCACGTCGGCGGGTTGATCGAAGAGCTGTTCGATCAGGCTGTCCTGCAACTTCAGGTCATGCTCGTAAATGATCCGCCGCAGACTGCCGATCAGCCCGAGGCGATCCGCGTGGGTTTCGTAATAGAAGACGAAATCTTCGGTGAGGGTTTCCTTGAGGAACGGCACCGCCAGCAGATCCTTGGGCAATTGGCTCAAGGAGTGGGTTTCCAACAGGCCATCCGGCCGGCTCATGCCCAGCTTGTCGCTGGCCAATACGGGCGCAGGCACCTTGGGTTTGTGCAGAAACCACCCCACCCCGCCCGCCACAACGGCGGCCAGGCCCAACCCAAGCAATAGCGCCGGCCAGCGCCGGGAAGGTTTGGCGGCCGATGCATCGGCGGCTGGGGACACGATGTTTTCACTCATTTCACAAAACCCAATTCATCCGTGGTGCGGGATGTTTAATAGTTGAAAGTCTTGACCAGCAGCAGGTCGCCGATCGCACGCAAGGGCACGATGAAGGTTTCGCGTTTTTCGTCGACGGTGTTTTCGTTGAGCACCAGGTTGATCTGCGAGGTGATTACCTCGTTCTGGTTGCTGGCCTCATCGAAGTTATAGCCGCCACTGCCAAAGTTGCCCCAATAGTTCACGTAAACCAGATAGGTGCCATGCAGCGGCGCGGTCATGGTGAACATTTCCGGGCCGGGACCATCGACGCCATCAGGGTCCAGGCCGCCGCCGTTGGTCAGCGCCGTATGAGCCCAGAACGCATGCTGACCATCCGGGGTAATGATGTGCAGGTCGAGCTCAGCTTTCGGGTCGTCCCAACCGAGTACCACCCGAATCCGCGCCGGGGTGCGCAGGTTGTTGGCTTCATAGAACTGAACCCGCTTGAGCGACTGCCCCTCGACACTGCGCACTTCGACGCTGTTGGAGCCGGCGCCGAACGCATAGGGCCGGGCGAAACGCCCCTGATCGTCGGTGTACAGGTTCAACGGATTGCCGTTGACCGCCAGGGTATGGGGGCCGCGTTGCGTGCCAAGGGCCTTGAGCTGACCCTCGATCATCGTGCGATTGCGCTGCACGCCCCTGTCGATGGGCGGCGTGGGATAGGCCACTTGCGGGTTTTCCGTCCGGTCCAGCAGGCCGTTGTAGCGCCAACCACCAATGGGCTCCGACACCTCGGCACTCGGCGCGGCCAGGAGTGCAGGCGCACAGAGCCAGCCGAACAGCAGCAAAAGAATTGAACGCATGTGATGCCTCCTGCCATGCATGACGAAACCTTGCGCCCGATCCTCGGCGCGTTACAGAGGTTGATACTGCGTTTCGTCTGAAAGACCCGTGACTGTCGGGTCGTATAGGGCGCGAAGGTTAGCCGCCATGGCCGCAGCTAACAATCACATCCCTCTGAAAATGCGGCGCAAATCACGCAGGTGAGTGGACGGTGAGCCGAATAAGGGTCATATTCGGCTCAGTATATGAGCCGAATAGCCCTTCTAATCGGCTCACTCACCCCAGAGCATCAAATACATGGCACCTCACTGGATCTGGCAACAGCCTGATTGGCCGAATTTCACTTGGCACGCCGAGCGCTTGGCACCGTTACTGCGCGAGTGCGTCCAGGCACAAGGTCGATTGATGGGCATGGTCAGTTCCGTCGGCAGTTCGCTGAGTGCGCAGAGCGAGCTGGATGCATTGCTGCAAAACATCGTCACCTCGTCCGCCATCGAAGGTGAACAGCTGAATGTCGGCTCGGTCCGCTCTTCACTGGCGCGGCGTTTGGGACTTGAAGTGATGGGTGGCGATAACGTCAGCCAACGCAGCGAAGGCCTGGCCCGCCTGATGCTTGATGCAACGCAGCATTTCGCCGAGCCGTTGACCCTTGAGCGCTTGCTGGATTGGCATGCATGGCTGTTCCCGGATCAGGACACTGATCTCGCCGCACGGAGTATCCGTGTTGGCGCATTGCGCGGCGATGATCCGATGCAAGTGGTGTCGGGCCGTCTCGACAAGCCCACAGTCCACTTCGAAGCGCCGCCCCGCCGGGGCCTTGAACAACAACTCGAAACCTTCCTCGACTGGTTTGAAAGCAGCCGTCATCAGGCCGCGCTCGATCCGCTGTTGCGTGCCGGCGTCGCGCACTTCTGGTTTGTCACGCTCCACCCTTTTGACGATGGCAATGGTCGCTTGACGCGAACCATCACCGACCTTGCGCTGGCTCAAGGCGAGGCTCAGGCAATCCGTTTCTACGCCATGTCGGCGAGCATTCTCGAGGATCGCTCAGGCTACTACCGCGTCTTGGAAACCAGCCAGAAAGCGACGCTGGACATCACCGAATGGCTGCAATGGTTTTTACACACCTTGCTGCGCAGCCTGCAGCAGGCAATGGCGAGGATCGAGTCGGTGCTGGCCAAAGCGCGTTTCTGGCAGGCGCACCGGGAATCCGAACTGTCGGTCGAACAGACCAAAGTACTGAATCGCATGCTCGATGGCGGAGAGCGCGGTTTCGAAAGCGGGATCAGCGCAGCTCAGTATCAGGCCGTGGCGAAAGTGTCCAAAGCCACTGCAACCCGCCATCTGGCCGAACTGTTGGAAAAAGGCTGTTTGCAACGCCTGCCGGGTGGCGGGCGCAGTACCCGCTATAAAATCCGTGATCCGGATGGCTCGACTCCATCACCCTATGGCAAGTGACCTCGCTCCCTCGCCACAGGGTTTAGCCGCCAAATGCCCCGCTCATTTGCCCATAAACCCCATGTCTGCTAGTGTCGCGCCGGTTTAACGTCAACCGGAAATCGCCGCCATGGCCCGCAAAAAAGCTGCACTGGATTTCGAACAATCTCTCGCCGACCTGCAAACGCTGGTCGAGCGCCTGGAGAATGGTGAATTGTCGCTGGAAGACTCGCTGACCGCTTTCGAGCAAGGCATCGGTCTGACCCGCGATTGCCAGGCGGCGCTGGCCCAGGCCGAGCAAAAGGTTCAGGTGCTGCTCGAGCGTGATGGCGAGTTGGCCGAGGAACCCTTCGACGCGGATCAACCAGAATGATTGCAGCGTATTCAGCGACCAGCCAGGCTCGAGTCAATGCGGCTCTGGAAACCCTGTTCACCGCACCCGGCCCTGAGCTGGCGCGCCTGTACGAAGCCATGCGCTACAGCGTGATGAACGGCGGCAAGCGCGTGCGCCCGCTGCTGGCCTACGCCGCGTGCGAAGCCCTGGGCGGCAAGGCCGAGCAAGCCAACGGCGCGGCCTGCGCGGTGGAGCTGATCCACGCCTACTCGCTGGTGCACGACGATTTGCCGGCCATGGACGACGACGACCTGCGTCGCGGCCAGCCCACCACGCACAAAAAATTCGATGAAGCGTGCGCGATCCTCGCTGGCGACGGTTTGCAGAGCCTGGCCTTCAGCGCCCTGCTCGACCCGCGCCTGAGCAACGCCGACGCAGAGATTCGCCTGCAGATGGTCAGCGCCCTGGCATTGGCCGCAGGCCCGGCGGGCATGGTCGGCGGTCAGGCCATCGATTTGGGTTCGGTCGGTCTGAAGCTCGATCAAAAAGCCCTTGAATACATGCACCGACACAAGACCGGTGCGCTGATCGAAGTCAGCGTCAAGCTCGGCGCACTGGCCAGTGGTCACGCGCAGAAGGACGAACTGAAGTCCCTGCAGACTTATGCACAGGCCATTGGTCTGGCATTCCAGGTCCAGGACGACATTCTCGACGTTGAAAGCGATACCGAAACCCTCGGCAAACGCCAGGGCGCCGACATTGCCCGCGACAAGCCGACCTACCCGGCCCTGCTCGGCCTCGAAGCCGCCAAGGCCTACGCCCTGGAATTGCGCGATCAGGCACTGCACGCGCTGCGACCGTTTGACGCGGCGGCAGAGCCTCTGCGCGATCTGGCCCGCTATATCGTCGAGCGCCGCAGCTGACGGCCAATCGGTCAAAAAAGACCAACGCGTGGGCAGGGACCGATGCATCAGGTAAACTGCCGCATCTTTTATACCTATAACGATTCGCCTGATGCCCACGACGTTTCATGAGATTCCCCGCAAGCGCCCAACCACGCCCCTGCTCGACCGCGCGAACACGCCGGACGGCCTGCGCCGGTTAGGCGAAGCCGAGCTGGAAACCCTGGCCGATGAGTTGCGCCTGGAATTGCTCTACACGGTCGGTCAGACCGGTGGGCATTTCGGTGCCGGCCTGGGCGTGATCGAGCTGACCATCGCGTTGCATTACGTCTTCGACACCCCGGACGACCGGCTGGTGTGGGACGTGGGTCATCAGGCTTATCCGCACAAGATCCTAACCGGTCGTCGCGAGCGCATGGGCACCCTGCGCCAGAAGGACGGCATCGCCGCCTTCCCGCGCCGCTCCGAGAGCGAATACGACACTTTCGGCGTCGGTCACTCCAGTACCTCGATCAGCGCAGCGCTGGGCATGGCAATTGCCTCGCGCCTGCAAAACAATGATCGCAAGGCCATCGCGGTGATCGGCGACGGCGCCTTGACCGCCGGCATGGCGTTCGAAGCGCTGAACCACGCGCCGGAAGTCAACGCCGACATGCTGGTGATCCTCAACGACAACGACATGTCGATCTCGCACAACGTCGGCGGCTTGTCCAACTATCTGGCGAAGATCCTGTCCAGCCGCACCTACGCCAGCATGCGCGAAGGCAGCAAGAAAGTGCTGTCGCGCCTGCCCGGCGCCTGGGAAATCGCCCGTCGCACCGAAGAATACGCAAAAGGCATGCTGGTGCCCGGTACCCTGTTCGAAGAACTGGGCTGGAACTACATCGGCCCGATCGATGGCCACGACCTGCCGACCCTGATCGCCACCCTGCGCAACATGCGCGATCTGAAAGGCCCGCAGTTCCTGCACGTCGTCACCAAGAAGGGCAAGGGCTTCGCGCCTGCTGAAGTCGATCCGATCGGCTACCATGCGATCACCAAGCTCGAACCGCTGGACGCCCCTGCCGCTGCGCCGAAAAAGGCCAGCGGACCGAAGTATTCCGGTGTGTTCGGTGAGTGGCTGTGCGACATGGCTGCGGCCGACCCGCGCCTGGTGGGCATTACCCCGGCGATGAAGGAAGGCTCCGACCTGGTGGCTTTCAGCGAGCGCTTCCCGCTGCGCTACTTCGACGTGGCGATTGCCGAGCAACACGCCGTGACCCTTGCCGCCGGCATGGCCTGCGAAGGCGCGAAACCGGTGGTGGCGATCTACTCGACCTTCCTGCAGCGCGGCTACGACCAACTGATCCATGACGTGGCAGTGCAGAACCTCGACGTATTGTTCGCCATTGACCGCGCAGGTCTGGTGGGCGAAGACGGCCCGACGCACGCCGGCAGCTTCGACCTGTCGTTCCTGCGCTGCATTCCCGGCATGCTGGTGATGACCCCGAGCGACGAAAACGAGCTGCGCAAAATGCTCACCACCGGTCATCTGTACGAAGGCCCGGCGGCTGTGCGCTACCCGCGCGGCACCGGCCCGAATGCGACCATCGAGAAGAACCTCGAACCGATCGAAATCGGCAAGGGAGTGGTGCGCCGTCAAGGCAGCAAAGTCGCCCTGCTGGTGTTTGGCGTGCAACTGGCCGAGGCGATGAAAGTGGCCGAGACGCTGGATGCCACCGTGGTCGACATGCGTTTCGTCAAACCACTGGATGAAGCACTGGTACGTGAAATCGCCGCCAGCCATGAGCTGCTGGTGACCGTCGAAGAGAACGCGATCATGGGCGGCGCCGGTGGTGCGGTCAGCGAGTTCCTTGCCCGGGAAAACATCCTCAAGTCGATGCTGCATCTAGGCTTGCCGGACACTTACGTCGAACACGCCAAGCCTGCGCAAATGCTGGCCGAGTGTGGATTGGACGAGGCCGGAATCGAAGCCGCGATCCGCGAACGGCTGCAACTGCTTAACCGCTAAACACACTTTCCCTGTGGGAGCGGGCTTGCCCGCGAAGAGGCCGGCTTATCCAACATCAATGTTGGCTACCGACGCCTTCGCGGGCAAGCCCGCTCCCACAGTGTTTTGTGGGCTCTCAAAACTGTATTTGCCTCAAAGCACCATCGGACTATCAATGAAGTTTGCCCGCGTCGCCCTGCCCCTGCTTCTGCTACCCGCCGCCAATACCCTCGCCGAGACTTTCGAACGCGATCAAGCCCTGAAACTGCCCGACGTGCTGATCAGCGCCAACCGCCAGGTCGAAGCGCGCAACGACAGCAGCGCCGCCAATACCGTGTTCACCCGCGAAGACATCGACCGCCTGCAACCGGACAGCGTCACAGACCTGCTGCGTCGAGTGCCGGGCGTGCAAGTGGCGCAAACCGGTGGTCGTGGCAGCTTGCCCGGGGTTTATATCCGCGGCACTCAATCGGCCCAGAGCCTGGTACTGGTGGACGGCCAACGGATCGGCAACTCGACCTCCGGTGACAGCAACCTGCAACACATCAACATCGAGCAGGTCGAGCGCGTGGAAGTGCTGCGCGGCTCCCGCTCGGCGATTTACGGCAGCGATGCGATTGGCGGTGTGATCCAGATCTTTACCCGTCGCGGCGACCAGCAAGGCCTGCAACCGCGCTTGCACATGGGCTTTGGCAGCAACCAGACCTGGGAGCGCAGCCTTGGCCTGTCCGGCGGCGATGAGCGTACCCGTTTCAACCTGGGCACCAGCCTTGATGAAACCGCCGGGATCAACCGCACCCGCGAGTCGTATCCCAGTGATGGCGATCACGACGAATACCGCAACAAGTCGCTGAGCCTGAGCCTGAGCCACGCACTCACCGACGACATCGAAGTCGGCGCCAACCTGCTGGATAACCACGGCAAAAACGCGTTCGACAACCCGTTCGGGCGCTTTGATCCCGTTACCTTCGAGTCGGTGCAGCAGCAGCCCTACAGCGAATTCGACGTGAGCAGCGTCAGCAGCTACATCGACGCGCGGGTGAATGACCTCTGGAAAACCCGCGTCGAATTCGGCCACAGCGAAAACCGCGACAAGACCCTCGACAAACTCAGCGATGAACGCAGCGTTTTCAACACATACCGCGACTCACTGACCTGGCAGAACGATCTGAAGCTCAACGAGCGCAACAGCCTGATCCTCGGCGGCGACTGGTACGAAGACCGGATCAACAGCAGCACGGACTTCGACGAAGACAGCCGCTGGAACCGGGCGGCGTTCATCCAGCACCGCTATCAGGCGGACAGTTTCTCCACCGAGCTGGGCCTGCGTCACGATGACAATCAGCAGTTTGGCGGCCAGAACAGCTGGAGCGGCACGTTCACCCTGCCGTTGAACCCGGATAACGATGTGCTGCTGAGTTACAGCGAAGGCTTCCGCGCGCCGACCTTCAACGACCTGTATTACCCGGACTTCAGCAACCCGGACCTGAAGCCTGAAACGTCAAAGAGCTATGAGCTGCAATGGCGCAGCCAGTTGACCGAGGACAGTCGCCTGGAAGCCTCGCTGTACCGCACCGATTTGCAAGACGCGATCATCTTCGGCAGCAACTCACGCCCGCAGAACGTGGCTTCGGCACGGATCAACGGCTTCGAAGCGGCGTTGAAACAAGAACTTTTCGGCTGGCAGAGCAATCTCGGCGTGGCAATCATCGATCCCCGCGATCGCGACACCGGCCATACCCTGGCGCGGCGTGCCCGGCGCACCTTGAGCCTGGATCTGGATCGGCAGTTCGACCGGCTGGGCCTCGGCGCCAGCTGGCAAGCGGTGAGCAGCAGCTATGACGATCTGAACAATCAACAGCCCTTGGGCGGCTATGCCTTGTTGGGGCTGCGCAGCAGTTGGGAACTCAATCACGAGATCAAGCTGGAGCTAAAAGTCGATAACCTGCTGGACAAGGACTACACCCGGGTACTGTATAGCCATGAAGGCAGTCAGTATGGGTATCGAGAGGAAGGTCAAACCTGGATGTTCGGGGTGACGTGGACCCCGGAGATCTGATCTGAAATGAGCGGTGTTCGGGCTGGCCTCATCGCGAGCAAGCTCGCACACAGGGGATCTGCGTTGTCATTGCTGACGCCTCGGCCTCAACGATCAGGTGCGATCAACTGGCAAAGCTTGGCGGTCGCTTCGATCATTTGCCCGCTGGGTCGCTCCAGGCCTTTATCCGTCACCAACAGCAACTGCCCCTTCGCCACCGCCTCCACCTGCGGCCATGCCTTCCACGCATCAAGTTGCGCCTGATCGCCGGCCAGGATCACCTGCGGATTGCGCTGCAGCACCGCCTCCACACTGATCTGCGGCGCGGCCAGCGTCTGGTCGCCGAAGACATTCCGCGCCCCACAGACTTCGAGCGCATCACTGATGATCTGCCCACCCCCAATGGTGTACAGCGGCCGATCCCAGACCTGATAAAACACCCCTAATGGTTGATCACGGCGATAACGTTGACGCAATTCCGTCAGCCGTTGCCTTAACCCCGTCGCCCGTGAGACACCGCGCTCCGGACGGCCGAGTTGCGTGGCAATCGCCTCGATTTGCGCGGCGAGTTGGTCCAGGTCATGTGGCTCGGCGACGTAGGTCGGGATGTTCAGGTGCTTTAGTTGTTCACGCTGGGCCGGGCCGACGCTGTCGGGCCACAGCAGCAGCAAGTCGGGCTTCAGGCTGAGCAGCCGCTCCATGTCCAACTGGCCGTAGCGGCCAACGGACGGCAGGTCTTTGAGTTCGGCAGGACGCTCACCGGCATCCAGCACCCCCACCAGCAGGTCGGCTGAACCCAGTTCGACAACGATTTCAGAGAGCGATGGCGCCAGGCTGACCACCCGCTCGACCGCTGCTGCCGAGGCGCTGACGGCCAGCAGCAGAACCGCCAGCCAGGCAGCACGCATCAGCCGAGTTGACGCGGAATGCGGTAGAGGTAGAACAGCACCGTGGTCGACAGTGCCAGCAGCACCAGCGGCACGGCTTCGAGGCCGACGAACACGGCCAGGGCACCGATCCACGCCGGCAGGCCGGCAGCGAGAAATGCCGTACGCCGTGTGGCGGCCAGACTGATCCAAGCGGCAGGTTCTTCAGGGGTATCGAGGGCTTTCTGGGTGGCGATCAATGCGTGTTTGTAACCACCGAAAAACTTCAGGCTGACAAACATCGAAGCCACACCGCCGACGAACAATGGCATCGCCAGCACCGGCAAGATCGCCTCGCTCTGGCCGAACACGCCGTTGATCACGAACAGCGGCAACAAGGCCAGCGCCAGGTATTGCCACCAGTTGACGGCCAGTCGCCGCCGCACCTGACCGCGTGTCACGCCCGGTCAACCTCGCCCTGATGCTCATTGCCCATCATGTGGTCAAGTTTGCTGGCCTTGGTCGCCAGGTAGAGTTTGTTATGGGGATTGTGACCGGTGTGCAACGGTACGCGCTCGGCAACCACGATGCCCATGTCGGTCAAGGCTTTGACCTTGCGTGGGTTGTTGGTCATCAAACGCAGGGATTTCACGCCCAGGTGCTCCAGCATCGGCAGGCACATGGCGTAGTCGCGCTGGTCAGCGGCAAAGCCCAGGCGCTCGTTGGCTTCAACGGTATCGGCACCGCCATCCTGCAGCTCATAGGCGCGGATCTTGTTCAGCAGGCCAATGCCACGGCCTTCCTGACGCAAGTACAGCAATACGCCGCGACCTTCGCGGGCAATCGCCTGCAACGCGGCCTCGAGTTGCGAGCCGCAGTCACAACGCTGGCTGAACAAGGCATCGCCCGTCAGGCATTCGGAGTGCAACCGGCCGAGTACCGGGGCACCGTCGGCAATCTCGCCCAGGCTCAGCACAACGTGCTCACGGCCGGTGGCTTCATCAAGAAAGCCATGCATGGTGAATTGCGCAAAAGGCGTTGGCAGCTTGCAAGCGGCGACAAAAACGACAGGCACCTGTGTGCTCCTGATCTAAAAGTCTGAAGATTCGCAGGCCGGCATTGTAACAGCAGGTTCCGGATGGCGCTTAGGCTGAATTATCGGGGATAACTATCAAAAAGTTTGATATGCCCCCCCTGACGACACCGCCCCTGTGGGAGCCCTTCAGTTCTCATCAAACGGGTAAGGCTGTTTCCAGCGTTCGAAGATGGGCTTGAGCTCGCCGCTTTTCACCAGCTGTTCCATGCGCTGGTCAAACAAGGCCATCAGCGTGCGGGCCTGCGGGGTTTTGGCGAAGCACAGGTAGAGGGGCAGTTCGGCGATATGGGTGCGTCGCAGCTGCGCCGGATCCTTGGCCCGGTTGAGGACGTAATCAACCTCGGTCAGGGCGTCGATGTAAAAGTCGGTACGCTTGTGGGTCAGCATCGACACGATGCCGGTACGCCGCTGCACTTCAGCAAAGTGCTGCACATTGGGCAGGTAATGCTGGTAATCGTAGCCACGCACCCAAGCCAACCGATAATTGCCCAGGGTTTCCGGGGTTGGCACCGGGCTGCTGGTCAGCCCCAAGGCGTAGATGTGGTCGGTATCGAAGTTCCAGCGGGGATAAAGCAGCTCGCTGGATTCGTCGCGATAGGAACCGACACAGGCGTCGACCTCGCCGCGCTCGGCCAGGCCTACCGAGCGCAGGTAGGGTTCAGTGCGAATGTCGAGCTTGACGCCCGCCGGTTCGAAGACTTGTCGCAGCACGTCCCAGCCCAGTCCATGGCCGTCGGCGGCGGTGTAATCCTCCCAGTCTTCGCTGGCCAGGTGAATGACCGCCGGTGGCGTCCCGGTCTCCTGTGCCTGCGCGAGGGAGCAAAACACGGCAAGCACCATCCCTATCAACCCGCGTAGAGCCATCCTTAGTTCTCCCACTTGGCGCCTCATGACCTCTGCGGTCAGGTCAGGCGAAAATCCATACCAGTCCCTGCATCGCCAGCCATGCAAACACACCCGCCAAAACATCATCGAGCATGATCCCGACGCCACCATGCACGTGCCGGTCGATCCAGCGAATCGGCCACGGCTTGAGAATATCGAAGAAACGGAACATCAGGAAACCCGCCAGCAACCACTGCCAGCCTTCCGGCACCAGCCACAGGGTGATCCACATCCCGACCATTTCGTCCCAGACGATGCCTTCATGGTCGTGCACCCGCAAATCGTTCGCGACTTTGCCGCACAGCCAGAAGCCGAACAGCATGGTGATGCCCAGCATCAGCCAGTATCCCCAGTCCGGCAGCATCTGCCACAACGGAATAAAGGGCAGCGCCACCAATGAACCCCAGGTGCCTGGGGCCTTTGGCAAGGTGCCCGAGCCGAAGCCGAACGCCAGGAAATGCCACGGGTTGCGCCAGACCGACGGCGGTACGAACTCCCCCGGGACCTGTTTGGGATGATCTGTCACGGTGACTCCCGAAAATGTTGATAACCCCGGGTTTGCGGGGTGATGTCTTGCCCATCGCTATCGAGCAGCGTCACGCCCTGCCCCGCCACAATCCGCCCGACTACATGAATCGGCCAGCCCTCGGCCAGCAATGGCGGTAACTCGACGGACGGTAGCGTGAAAGCCAATACGTAATCATCGCCACCGCTGAGCGCCGCGTTCTGCGCCCCTGCCTTCCCGAGGAAAGCGACCAGCGCACTGGACAACGGCAAGCGATCGCACTCGACTTGAACGGCGACCTTCGATGCCAGGGCAATGTGCCCACAATCAGCGAGCAAGCCATCGGAGATGTCCAGCGCCGCCGTTGCCTTGCCACGCAGTGCCTGACCCAGCGCCAACTGCGGTTGCGGCGACCAGTAGTGCGCCAACAGCGGATCGGCGATGGCAGGTTCGGCGGTGCGCTCACCGAGCACCAGCGGCAAGGCGCCAGCGCCATTGCCCAGTTCACCGCCGACGCACAACAAGTCGCCCGGTTGTGCGCCGCTGCGGGTCAGGGCCAGGCCGTTGGGCACGCGCCCGAACACGGTCATGGTCATGCTCAGCGGCCCGCGGGTGGTGTCACCGCCGACGAGCGCCACGCGGCAGCTTTGCGCCATCAGGCTCAAACCACGGGCATAGGCCTGCAACCAATCGGTAGTCACCGTCGGCAAGGTCAGGGCAAGGGTAAAGGCGATGGGGGTGGCGCCCATGGCGGCCAGGTCACTGACAGCCACGGCCAGCGAGCGCTGGCCGAGCAGAAAGGGATCGCAAGGGTCGGCGAAGTGCACACCGGCCACCAGCGTATCGGTAGAAATCGCCAGCTGTTCCCCTGTGGGAATAGCCAGCAAGGCGCAATCATCACCGATCCCGAGGGCAACGCCTTCGCCGCCCTGCGCACAAGGCGCGGCGGCGAAGAAATTGCGGATCAGCTCAAACTCACCCATGGTAATGGCAGTTCAAGCGCAGGTTAGCGCTTGAACGCCTTCACTTCAGCTTCACGCAGACGCGGGGCCAGTTTGTCGAGCACACCGTTGACGAACTTGTGGCCGTCGGTGGAACCGAAGACCTTGGCCAGTTCGATACCTTCGTTGATCACAACGCGGTACGGCACGTCGACGCGCTTGAGCAGCTCCCAGGTGGACAGGCGCAGAACCGCCAGTTCAACCGGGTCGAGCTCTTCGATGGTCAGGTCCAGGCAAGGCTTGAGTGCGGTGTCGATTTCGGTCTTGAACTGCGGAACCCCGTGGAGGATCTCGCGGAAATAAGCACCATCGACATCGGTGAAATCGTTATCGACCCGGAACTGCGCTTCGATCTCGTTCAGCGACTGCTTGGCCATGTGCCATTGGTACAGCGCCTGGGTCGCGAGCTGACGGGCTTCGCGACGCTTGACGCTTTTCGATGGCTTGCCGGCATCCGCAGGCTTTGGATCGCGCGGGTTAAAACGATCGCTTTCGTCGCTAATCACTTGGCCTCCAACTGCGCCAGCAGGCTGACCATTTCCAGAGCGGACAGGGCAGCTTCAGCACCTTTGTTACCGGCCTTGGTGCCGGAACGTTCGATGGCTTGCTCGATGGAATCAACGGTCAGGACGCCGAAGGCAACCGGAACGCCGAACTCCATGGACACCTGGGCCAGGCCCTTGGTGCATTCGCCTGCCACGTATTCGAAATGCGGAGTACCGCCACGAATGACCGCGCCCAGGGCGATGATTGCCGCGAATTCACCCTTCTGAGCGACTTTCTGCGCAACCAGCGGGATTTCGAAGGCGCCAGGCGCACGGATGATGGTGATGTCGCTTTCGCTCACGCCATGGCGAACCAGGGCATCAACTGCACCGCTGACCAGGCTTTCAACGACGAAGCTGTTGAAACGGCCCACTACCAGAGCGTAGCGGCCTTTAGGGGCGATGAAGGTACCTTCGATGGTCTTCAGGGTCATTCGTTAGATCTCTTAAAGAGCCGGGACGCGTCTTCTACGCGCCCCTCAGTGATATTTGAACCGCGAATTCAAGGCCGGAAACAACCGGTCATTATTCGGAGGGCACGTATTCTACAACTTCCAGATCGAAACCGGATATCGCATTAAATTTCATCGGTGCAGACATCAGGCGCATTTTGCGCACACCGAGGTCACGCAGGATCTGCGAACCGGCACCGACAATGCTGTAGGTGGTCGGTTTTTTCACGGCCGCGTGGTCCGCGGTTTCGCGGATGTGCGCCAGCAACACGTCGCCATCGAGCGGGTGTCCGAGCAACAGCACCACGCCGCTGCCGGCCTCGGCAACCGCAGCCATGGCGGCGCGCAGGCTCCAGCGACCCGGTTGCTTGACCATCAGCAAGTCGCGCAGCGGGTCCATGTTGTGCACGCGAACCAGGGTCGGTTCCTCGGCGCAGACATTGCCCAGGGTCAGTGCCATGTGCACGTCGCCCTCCACCGAATCACGATAGGTCACCAGGTTGAATTGGCCCAGTTCGCTGTCCAGCGGCTGCTCGGCAATCCGCTGAACGGTACGTTCGTGGATCATCCGGTAGTGAATCAGATCGGCGATGGTACCGATCTTGATGTCGTGTTCGGCTGCGAAAGCTTCCAGTTCCGCGCGACGGGACATGGTGCCGTCGTCGTTCATCACTTCGCAGATCACGCCGCTCGGCTCGAAACCGGCCATGCGCGCCAGGTCGCAGGCGGCTTCGGTGTGGCCGGCGCGAGCCAGGGTGCCACCGGCCTGGGCCATCAGCGGGAAGATGTGGCCCGGGCTGACGATGTCTTCAGCCTTGGCATCACGGGCGGCAGCCGCTTGTACGGTGCGTGCGCGGTCGGCGGCGGAGATGCCGGTGGTCACACCGGTGGCCGCTTCGATCGACACGGTGAACTTGGTGCCGAAGCCGGAACCGTTGCGTGGCGCCATCAGCGGCAGCTTCAGCAGCTCGCAACGCTCGCGGCTCATCGGCATGCAGATCAGGCCACGGGCGTGCTTGGCCATGAAGTTGATGTGCTCGGGCTTGCAGCACTCGGCGGCCATGATCAGGTCGCCTTCGTTCTCGCGGTCTTCGTCATCCATGAGGATGACCATCTTGCCTTGGCGGATGTCTTCAACCAGTTCTTCGATGCTATTGAGCGCCACAAGGCACCCCCTTGAGTCAGGATTTGAGGTAGCCGTTGGCGGCCAGAAAGCTTTCAGTAATGGTGCTGCCAGCCGTAGGCTCTGCGGCCTTGTCGCCCAGCAACAGGCGCTCCAGGTAACGTGCCAGCAAGTCCACTTCCAGATTCACCCGGCGACCCGGCTGGTACGACGCCATGATGGTTTCGCTCAGGGTGTGCGGAATGATGGTCAGCAGGAACTCGGCGCCATCGACCGCGTTCACCGTCAGGCTGGTGCCGTCGACGGTGATCGAGCCTTTATGGGCGATGTACTTGGCCAGTTCTTTCGGCGCGCGGATGCGGAATTCCACGGCACGGGCATTCTCGGTGCGGGCCACCACTTCACCCACGCCATCGACATGCCCGCTGACCAGATGCCCGCCAAGACGGGTGGTCGGGGTCAGGGCTTTTTCCAGGTTCACCGGACTGCCGCTTTTGAGGTCGTTCATGGCGGTGCAGTCGAGGGTTTCGCGGCTGACGTCGGCCGCAAAGCCGTTGCCCGGCAACTCAACGGCGGTCAGGCACACGCCGTTGACCGCGATGCTGTCGCCCAGTTTGACGTCGCTCAGGTCGAGCTTGCCGGTTTCTACATGGACCCGCACATCTCCGCCTTTTGGGGTCAATGCACGAATACTGCCGATGGATTCGATGATGCCGGTGAACATGGGGTTCTCCTCGAGAACAAAGCCAGCGCTATAGCGATGGCCGAAAATTATACGCTCGCTGCTGGCAAAGGAATGGCAGTGATTCGCCAGTCATCGCCAACCGCGCGAATTTCGGTAATTTTGAGCGACGGCGCATCCTTCATTTGCGCAAGCGGCCAGTCCAGCAGCGGACGCGCCAAGGAGCCCAGGAACTTGCCGGCCATGAAGATCACAAACTCGTCGACCAGACCTTGCTGAGCAAAAGCCCCGGCCAGGCGCGGCCCGGCCTCGACCAGCACTTCGTTGACACCGCGAGCGGCAAGTTCGACCAGTAACTGGCGCAAATCGACCTGGCCATCGTAGCCCGGTACGATCAGGCATTCTGGTCCGTTGGCGTATTGCTCCTCCACCGCCATGCACGTGGCCACCAGCGCCGGACCGGCCTTGAAGAATGGCGCATCCAGCGGCACGCGCAGACGACCGTCGACCAGCACGCGCAGCGGCGGACGGCTCATGGCCAGTGCGGTTTGCCCGGCGTCCAGCCCCAACTCGTCGGCACGCACGGTCAAGCGGGCGTTATCCGCCAGCACCGTGTCGGTACCGGTCAATACCACACTGGCCTGGGCACGCAGACGTTGCACCGCCGAACGCGCCGCCGGGCCGGTGATCCATTGGCTTTCACCGCTTTCCATCGCCGTGCGGCCATCGAGGCTCATGGCCAGCTTGACCCGCACGAACGGCAAGCCGTGCTCCATGCGTTTCAAGAAACCTTGATTGAGCGTGCGCGCCTCGCCTTCCAGCACGCCGCTTTCAGTGGCGATGCCGGCCTGCTCCAGGCGTTGCAAGCCACGACCGGCGACTTCCAGGTTCGGGTCCTGCATGGCCGCGACCACCCGCGCCACACCGGCATTGACCAGTGCATCGGCACAGGGTGGTGTCCGGCCGTGGTGGCTGCAGGGTTCGAGGGTTACGTAAGCGGTGGCGCCACGGGCGAGTTCACCGGCGGCGCGCAAGGCGTGGACTTCCGCGTGGGGTTCGCCGGCGCGTTCGTGCCAGCCTTCGCCGACAATCTGCCCGTCCCGCACGATCACGCAACCGACCCGGGGGTTGGGGTGGGTCGTGTAATGACCTTTGCGCGCCAGTTCGAGGGCGCGGGTCATGAAATGGGCGTCGAGGATGGCTTGTTCTGCGGGCAGGCTCATTCTTTCACCGGCTCTCGGGCCAGGCGATCGATCTCTTCGCGGAACTCGTTGAGGTCCTGGAAGCGGCGATACACCGAAGCGAAACGTATGTAGGCGACTTCGTCGAGCTTCTGCAGCTCGGCCATCACCAGTTCACCCACCACGAGGGATTTGACCTCTCGCTCACCGGTGGCACGCAGTTTGTGCTTGATGTGCACCAACGATGATTCCAGGCGTTCTACACTCACCGGGCGCTTTTCCAGCGCGCGCTGCATGCCGGCGCGGAGTTTTTCTTCGTCGAACGGCTGACGACTGCCGTCGGTTTTGATCAGGCGCGGCAACACCAGTTCGGCGGTCTCGAACGTCGTGAATCGCTCGCCGCAGGCCAGGCATTCACGCCGGCGGCGCACCTGTTCGCCCTCGGCGACCAGACGCGAGTCGATGACCTTGGTGTCGTTGGCACCGCAGAAGGGACAGTGCATGGTGGCAGGCAACAAAAAAAGGGAGGGCCATGGTAGCGCATCCCCGTGGCAAGACAAGCCATAGGGTTTGCGGTATACAGACGCCATGATCTTTAGATCCATGGAATTTACCTTTAACGGAGCTGCCAATGTCGCTACGACCGCTCGTTTTGCTCAGCCTGTTCAGCCTGCTGGTGGCTTGCGGCAGCAATGCGCCCAAACCCCAGCCACCGACACCAGGCCCCGCGCCGGAGCAGGCGCAGAAGAAAGCCAGGGAGTCTGCCAATCTCGGTCCGCTGCCGGCCTATCAACGTGAATTGAGCGGCACCCTGCAAGGCGTGCCGGCGGGCGCCGAAGTCGAACTGGCGCTGCTGGTGATCGACGAAAAAGGCCGTCCGCAACAGTTACTCGCCAGTTCGAGCCTGATCGGCAACAACCAGGTGCTGCCGTTTCACCTGCGCTTCAATCCGGAATCCTTCCCGGCCGGCGCCCGGGTCGAACTGCGTGGCCGCGCCAGTCAGTCCGGCCAATTGATCCTGCATCTGCCATCGCAATTGATTACCCAACCGACCACCCAGGTGCTGGGTCAACTGCAATTCGTCACAGCCCCATGAGTACACCGCTCGACCTGCAACAGGCCTTGGGTGAATTGCTCGGTGACGCGCGCCTGGTAGCCGGTGAGCTGCCGGGCACCGACCTGAAGCTCTGGTTGATCGACGGCGACAACATGGACCGCGCCTTCACCCCGGAAGAAACCCGACGGATTCTGCATGAACCGCCTTACTGGTGTTTCTGCTGGGCCAGCGGTTTGGCTGTAGCCCGTTATCTCGCGCAATTTCCCGAGTGGGTCAAAGGCAAGCGTGTCCTGGATTTCGGCGCCGGCTCCGGCGTCGCCGGGATTGCGGCGGTGAAGGCCGGAGCGCTGGAAGTGGTGGCTTGCGACCTCGACCCGCTGGCGATTGCCGCCTGTCGGGCGAACGCCGAACTCAATGACGTGCAGCTCAGCTATTCGACGGATTTTTTCGCTGAAGCCGATCGCTTTGATCTGATCCTGGTCGCCGATGTGCTGTACGACCGCGCGAACCTGCCGCTGCTCGATGAGTTCTTGAGTCGAGGCCAGGAAGCGCTGGTGGCCGATTCGCGAGTCAGGGATTTTCGCCATCCGCTGTATCGTCGAATCGAAATGCTTGAAGCCATGACCCTGCCGGATCTGGCCGAGCCGGAAGAGTTTCGGCATGTGAGCCTCTACCATGCGCGGCGCGCCTGAAAGCATCGCGAGCAGGCTCGCTCCCACAGGATTTGTATTCGACACACAACCACTGTAGGAGCGAGCCTGTCACGCAACGCACCTTTCACGCCCCCGCTTCCGGCCACACCCCGCCAGGCCGTATAGTTGCCCCATTCACGCTTCTACGAGATCCCCCATGAGTCAGGAAACGCCGTACATCTTCGACGCCACGACCGCCGACTTCGACCAGTCGGTGATCGAGAATTCTTTCCACAAACCGGTGCTGGTGGATTTCTGGGCCGAATGGTGTGCGCCGTGCAAAGTGCTGATGCCGATGCTGCAGACCATTGCCGAGAGCTACCAGGGTGAGTTGCTGCTGGCCAAGGTCAACTGCGACATCGAACAGGACATCGTCGCCCGTTTCGGCATTCGCAGTCTGCCAACCGTGGTGCTGTTCAAGGATGGTCAGCCCGTCGACGGTTTTGCCGGGGCCCAACCGGAATCAGCCGTGCGCGCGCTGCTCGAGCCTCACGTGCAAATGCCGCCGCCGGCCGCTGCCGACCCTTTCGTACAGGCTCAGGCGCTGTTCGACGACAGCCGCTTCGCCGACGCCGAAGCCATCCTCAAAGTGCTGCTGGGCGAAGACAACACCAACGCCAAGGCGCTGATCCTCTATGCCCGCTGCCTCACCGAACGCGGTGAACTGGGCGAGGCACAAGCGGTGCTCGACGCGGTCAAGACTGATGAACACAAAGCTGCATTGGCCGGTGCCAAGGCGCAGATCAAGTTTCTCGGCCAGGCCAAGGACTTGCCGGATGCCGCCGACCTGAAGGCGCGCCTGGCAAAAAATCCGCAGGACGATGAGGCGGTCTATCAACTGGCGGTGCAGCAACTGGCCCGCCAGCAATACGACGCCGCGCTGGATGGCCTGCTCAAGCTGTTCATCCGCAACCGCAGCTACAGCGAAGGCTTGCCGCACAAGACCTTGCTGCAGGTGTTCGAACTGCTCGGCAACGATCACCCGCTGGTGACCACCTACCGTCGCAAGTTGTTTGCCGCGCTTTATTAAGCGCGGCCCTGTAGGCGCGAGCTTGCTCGCGATGGACATAAGGGCGCCGCAGTTATGCAGGTAGCCCGCGTCAGGATTGACATCCTTCGCGAGCAAGCTCGCTCCTACAACCAGCGATAGAGCGGCGTATCCCCGCCGCTCTCCAACTTCACGTCCGGGCTATGGCGCAAACGCACCAACAGTCGTTTGCCCGCCGACGCATTGCCGGTCAGCCCTTCCAGTTGCTCCAGCAGATCCGGCCCACTCAACTGTCCAGCCTTGCGCAGCAGGTCCCTGGCGATCTGCCACAGCGCATCATCCTGATTCTGCGGTTTAGCCGGCGCGGCAGTGACCCCGGTTTTCTCAACAGTCAACTGCGCCCCCAGCCGCGCCCAGTCGGCGTCGTCCATCTCCAGCGTCAAATCCACCGGCCAGTCGCCGATGCTTCCGCGAATTCGCAACATGAGTCAGCTCCTGCACATTTCTGTCCGGCATGCTCCCATGGGACTTGTGCAACGCCAAGCAGACGGTCAAACTCTCCGCCATAACGTTATAAGATTACATAACAAATTCTTCATTTTACTTTCGGAGTTACGCCCATGCATCGTCTGCTGCTCGCCTTGCCATTTGCCCTGTTGCCGCTGGCTGTCGCACACGCGGCTGATGAACATGACCACGACCATGAGCACGGTAGCCTCGGCGCCCACGAACACGGTGTCGGTCGCTTGAACGCAGCACTGGACGGTCAGACCCTGGAGCTGGAGCTGGAAAGCCCGGCAATGAATCTGGTGGGCTTCGAACATGCCGCCACCACCGATGCCGACAAGGCCAAGGTTGCTGCTGTCCGTGCCCAGTTGGAAAAACCCTTGGCGCTGTTCGCCCTGCCGAAAGCCGCCGGTTGCGAGATCGCTGGCACGGAACTGGAAAGCCCGCTGTTCGGCGACAAACCGAAGGCTGACGACGATCACGACGAAGACGCCAATGACGCCAAAGACGAACATCACCACGAGCACAGCGAAATCCACGCCCATTACAGCTTCACTTGCGCCACTCCCGCTGCGCTGAAGACTCTGGATCTGGCGAATATCTTCAATACGTTCCCGGCCACCCAGAAAATTCAGGTACAACTGATCGGCCCGAGCGGACAGCAAGGGGTTGAGGTGACGGCGAAGGCGGCGGCCCTGAAATTCTGAATTAGCTGAAGATCACCTGTAGGAGCGAGCCTGCTTGCGAAGGAGTGTCAGCCACGTTGATGTTGACTGACACACCATCGCGAGCAGGCTCGCTCCCACAAGGTTCACCCACTACCAGACCGGTTTCACATGACCCAAGCACTCATCGAACTGTCCGACCTGGGCTTCAGTTGGCCCGGTCACCCACCGTTGCTGGACATCCCGGCGTTTCGCCTGGAGCCGGGGGAAACCCTGTTCCTCAAAGGCCCGAGCGGAAGTGGCAAGACTACCCTGCTCGGCCTGCTCGGCGGTGTGCAGAAACCGAATCGCGGCAGTATCCGCCTGCTCGGCCAGGAACTGACCGAACTCTCGGCCGGTGCCCGCGATCACTTTCGCGTCGATCACACCGGCTACATCTTCCAGCAGTTCAACCTGCTGCCATTTCTCTCGGTGCGCGAAAACGTCGAGCTGCCTTGCCGCTTCTCCAAGTTGCGCGCGCAACGGGCAATCCAGCGCCATGGCAGCATCGATCAGGCGGCTGCCACGTTGCTTGCGCATTTGGGCTTGAAAGACGAAAGCATCCTCAGTCGCCGCGCCGATTCGCTGTCCATCGGCCAACAGCAAAGGGTCGCTGCCGCACGGGCATTGATCGGCCAGCCGGAACTGGTGATCGCCGACGAACCGACCTCGGCCCTGGATTACGACGCCCGCGAAAACTTCATTCGCCTGCTGTTCGCCGAATGCCGCGAAGCCGGCTCGAGCCTGCTGTTCGTCAGCCATGATCAAAGCCTCGCGCCGCTGTTCGATCGCCACCTGTCGCTGGCCGATCTCAATCGCGCCGCCACCCCGTCCGAGGTCTGAGATGTATTTGTTTCGTCTTGCCATGGCCAGCCTGGCTAACCGCCGCTTCACCGCGATCCTCACTGCGTTCGCCATCGCCCTGTCGGTCTGCCTGTTGTTGGCGGTAGAGCGGGTGCGCACCGAAGCCAAGGCCAGTTTCGCCAGTACCATCAGCGGCACCGACCTGATCGTCGGTGCGCGCTCCGGCTCGGTCAACCTGTTGCTGTATTCGGTGTTCCGCATCGGCAACGCCACCAACAACATTCGTTGGGACAGCTTCGAACACTTCGCCAGCAACCCGAAAGTGAAGTGGGCGATCCCGATATCCCTGGGCGACTCGCACCGCGGTTATCGGGTGATGGGCACCACCGAGGCGTACTTCGAGCATTACCAGTACGGCCGCCAGCAACACCTGGAACTGGCCGACGGTCGTGCCTTCGCCACCGACCCGTTCGAAGTGGTGCTGGGGGCCGAAGTGGCCGATGCACTGCACTACAAACTCGGCGACAAACTGGTCCTGGCCCATGGCGTCGCGGCGATCAGCCTGGTCAAGCACGACGACAAGCCCTTCACCGTGGTCGGCATTCTCAAGCGCACCGGCACCCCGGTGGACCGCACGCTGCACATCAGTCTTGGTGGTATGGAAGCCATTCACATCGATTGGCACAACGGCGTACCGGCCAGGGGTGAAGGTCGGGTCAGCGCCGATCAGGCGCGCAACATGGACCTGACGCCGCAAGCGATCACCGCGTTCATGCTGGGCCTCAACAACAAGATTTCGACCTTTGCCTTGCAGCGTGAAATCAACGAATTCCGCGGCGAACCCATGCTGGCGATCCTGCCGGGCGTGGCGTTGCAAGAGTTGTGGAGCTTGATGGGCACGGCGGAAAAAGCCTTGTTCGTGGTGTCGCTGTTCGTCGTGCTGACCGGATTGATCGGCATGCTCACGGCCATTCTCACCAGCCTCAACGAGCGTCGTCGCGAGATGGCGATCCTGCGTTCGGTGGGCGCGCGGCCGTGGCACATTGCAACGCTGCTGGTGCTGGAGGCGTTTGCCCTGGCGTTGTCCGGCGTGGTCGCCGGCGTGGCGCTGCTGTACCTGTGCATCGCCGCCGCCCAAGGTTATGTGCAAGCCAATTACGGCCTGTTTCTGCCGCTGTCCTGGCCGAGCGAATATGAATGGACGCTGCTCGGTGGCATTCTGCTCGCTGCGCTGCTGATGGGCAGCGTGCCGGCCTGGCGCGCTTATCGCCAATCCTTGGCCGATGGCCTGTCGATCCGTTTATGAGGACGTTGAAAATGCCCCGCGCCCTGCTTGCGCTGTTGATGCTGGTCGCCCTGCCCCTATGGGCGGCCGAGCCGAAAGAGCTGACCTGGCCGGAAATGATCCCGCCGGACGCCCCGGCGCAAGTGCCGAACATGAAGCCACTGCACGACCTGTCGCAGATGAGCAGCACACTGTCCGCCGAATCAGCGCCCGCAGCCAAGCAGGAAATGCCCAACGCGCCGGTAGTGAAAGCCCTCGATGGGCAGCGCATTCGTTTGCCGGGTTACATCGTGCCGCTGGAAGTGAGCGAGGAAGGACGCACCACGGAGTTTTTGCTGGTGCCGTATTTCGGCGCCTGCATCCACGTGCCGCCACCGCCATCGAACCAGATCGTGCACGTCAAAAGTGAAGTCGGGGTAAAGCTGGACGAGTTGTACCAACCGTACTGGATCGAAGGAGCAATGCAGGTCAAACCGTCCACCAGCGAATTGGCGGATGCCGGGTATCAGATGGAGGCGGAAAAGATTTACGTGTATGAATTGCCGGAGTGAGTCCGCTGTTTTTTGCGTTGTCAGATCATCCGCCATCGCGGGCAAGCCCGCTCCCACAGGGAATCGCGCAACCCTGTGGGAGCGAGCCTGCTCGCGAAGAGGCCCGCAAAATCGCCCACAAAATTGCGCACACCCCACTTTCATTGAGCTGAGTCAAAAGACGAAATCAAACGGCTGTTTACCATTGGACATCAAACATTTTTAACGTCCTCTGGAGCCCCCATGAACAAGTCCTTGCTCAGCGTCGCGCTGTGTTCCCTAGCGCTCGCCGCCCCGCTCGCCCACGCCCACGAAGCCGGTGACATCATCCTTCGTGCCGGTGCAATCACCGTTAACCCGAAAGACGACAGCTCCAGCGTAAAGGTCGATCAAGGCCCATTGGCGGGTACCGATCTGGGTGGCAAGGCGACCATGAACAGCGACACGCAACTGGGCTTGAACTTCGCCTACATGTTCACCAGCAACTGGGGGATCGAGTTGCTCGCGGCGACGCCGTTCGAGCATGACGTCAAACTCAAGGGCACTGCCCTGGGCGCGGCGAATGGCAAACTCGGCTCGCTGAAACACCTGCCACCGACCCTCAGCGTTGTGTACTACCCGCTGGACGCAAAGTCCGTATTCCAGCCTTACGTCGGTGCCGGTATCAACTACACCTGGATCTATGACGAGCACGTCAGCAGCCAGGCCCAGGCCAACGGCTTCAGCAATTTCAAGGCGGATAACTCCTGGGGCATGGCGTTCCAGGTCGGTGCGGATTACATGCTTACCGACAACATCATGCTCAACGCCCAGATGCGCTACATCGACATCGACACCCGCGCGACCGTGGAAAACGACGCCGTGGCACCGGGCACCCGCGCCCGCGTCAATGTGGATGTGGACCCGTTCATCTACATGGTGGGCCTGGGTTACAAGTTCTAAAGGATGTTCACGTGGTGGTGAACCTGGCTTGTGTGGTGAAGGGGCTCGCCCCTCGCCACAGGAAATACATCGCCCCAGAAGCGATATCCGGGCCACAAAAAAGGCGCCTTCCAAGGCGCCTTTTTTGTGCTCGCAAGAATCTCAGCGCCCCAACAACCGCGCCAGCCCGACACTCAACGGTGTCTGTTGCGGGCGGGTAAAACGCTCCAGCAGACGCTGGTTATTGGCCCGTGAATGGCGGATGTCACCGGAACGCGCCTGGCCATAGCTCACCGGCGGCAGCTTGCCGACCACCGTCTCGAGCGCCGTCAGCATCTGCTTGAGACTGGTCGCCTGGTTCCAGCCGACATTGACCGCCCCGACTTCCACCTGAGGCTTCTCGATACTTTGCACCAGCAGGCCGACCAGATCCTCGACGTAGACAAAATCACGTGTCTGCTCACCGTCGCCAAACACCGTGATCGGCAGGCCGTTCTGCGCGCGCTCGCTGAAAATGCTGATCACCCCGGAATACGGCGAGGACGGATCCTGACGCGGGCCGAAGATGTTGAAGAAGCGGAAAATCACCGGCTCCAGTCCGTGCTGGCGTCGATAGAAATCGAAGTAATGTTCGCTGGCCAGTTTGTCCGCGGCGTAAGGGGTCAATGGCGCCTTGGGCGTGTCTTCATCGATTGACTCACCTTCGCCATTGTTGCCGTACACCGCCGCGCTGGAGGCGAACAGCACTCGCTTGACACCCGCCTGACGCATGGCTTCGCAGACATTCAGCGAACCGATGAAATTGCTCTGGTGCGTTTTCACCGGGTCGTCCACCGAGGCCTGCACCGACGCCACTGCCGCCAGGTGCGCCACGGCGCTGCAACCGACCATAGCCCGGGCCACCAGCGCGGCATCGGCGACATCACCGACGATCAACTCGATATCGGGATTATCCAGTGGCAGATTGCTGCGCTTGCCGGTCGACAGGTCATCGAGCACCCGCACCTTATGCCCGGTGGCGAGTAAGGCATCGGCCAGGTGCGAACCAATGAAACCGGCACCGCCGGTGATTAAAACGGGGCCTTCAGCCATGGCGATAGAACCTGTCGAGTAGGCCCGGAAGGGCCGCACGCCAGGCGCGTGGCTTGATCCCGAACGTGTGCAGAATTTTCTTGCAGGCCAGCACCGCGTGTTGCGGCTCTTCGGCGGCGTCCGGTCGCGCGGCGTGAGCCTGGGCGGTCGGTGCTTCGATGGCCAGCGGATGCAGGGCGCGTGCTTCGGTGAGAATTGCCTGGCCCAGGGCCAGCGGCGTGGTCGCTTCATGCCCGGCGTAGTGGTAGGTGCCCCACAATGGCGCCGCGCAGTCGAGCTGTTTGAGTACGGAAATGATCACCCGGGCGGCGTCATCCACCGGGGTCGGATTGCCCCGGCGATCGTCGGCCATCAACAGCTCTTCGGGACGTTCGGCCCGCTCGAGAAAACGCCCCAGTGTGCCCTCGGGGCTGTCATCGAGCAGCCAGCCGAAACGCAGCAATACGTGCTGCGGGCACGTGGCGCGCACACTTTGTTCGATGCGCCACAATGCCTGACCACGCAGGCCCAGCGGCACCGGTTCATCTTTTTCGCTATAGGCGGTTGCCCGGGAGCCATCGAACACGCGATAGCTCGAAGGTTGCAGCAGGACGATGTTGTGGTGCTGGCACAGTTCGGCCAGGCGCTCGATCGCCCGCTCCTGCGCGGCCAGACGCTGCTCGCTGACCGTCTCCGCCTGAAACCAGTCGAAGTAGTAGGCGAGGTTGATCAGCGCGTCCGGGCGGGTGTCGTCG
Organism: Pseudomonas moorei; assembly: GCF_008801475.1. Taxonomy (GTDB): domain Bacteria; phylum Pseudomonadota; class Gammaproteobacteria; order Pseudomonadales; family Pseudomonadaceae; genus Aquipseudomonas; species Aquipseudomonas moorei. Next base: position 258,741 of record NZ_VZPP01000011.1, read on the forward strand.
AGCAGTTGCGTCAGGCTCGCGGCATCCCAGCCGTCTTGCGGTGGGCGGGGGGCGAGGAAACCGATGTCTTCTTCCGCACCGAGGCGAATCAGCGCCTGCCCAAGGGCATTTCCGCCGCCCAGTAACATAAGGCGCATTCGCATAGAGTCAGCAGGCCCAGTCTGATTGGAACGAGGGTTTGTCGACAGCGCTCGCGAGCGGTGTCGTTGAAAGTAGCCAGAATCGTTGCATTTTGCGGGTTTAGTGCGCAACCGTCATCCGTAAAGTGTAGATGTGCGGGAATTGTGGTGCCTTCGCCAGCCCCATCGCGAGCAGGCTCGCTCCCAAATGGGATTTGCGGTGTACTCCAATGCATTGTGGGAGCGAGCCTGCTCGCGATAAGGCCCTAAGACTCAACGAAGGTCTTGAGCGGTACTTGCATCTTACGCCCCCCACCCGCATAAATTGTTGCATGAACCTGCCCATCCCCGCAGACAGTGCCCTGAACGGCTTCCACCCCGCCGTCAGCGCCTGGTTCAGCAAGACCTTCGCGACGGTGACCGCCGCCCAGGCCCGGGCGTGGCCGTTGATCCGCCAGCGTCGCTCGACCCTGATCGCCGCGCCCACGGGTTCCGGCAAGACCCTCACCGCGTTCCTCGCCGTGATCGACGACCTGGTGCACCGTGGCCTGGCCCAGTCCGAAGGCCTGCCGGACGAAACCCTGGTGGTCTACGTCTCGCCGCTCAAGGCACTGTCCAACGATATCCGCATCAACCTGCAAGACCCGCTGGCCGGGATCACCGAACAGTTGCGCGTGCTGGGCTTGCCCGAACTGCAGATCACGACGGCCGTGCGCACCGGCGACACGCCGCAAAAAGAGCGCTCGGCGATGCGCAAGACGGCGCCGCACATTCTGGTCACCACCCCGGAGTCGCTCTACGTGCTGCTCGGTTCCGATTCGGGCCGGCAAATGCTCGGCACCACACGCACGGTGATCGTCGATGAGATCCACGCCATCGCCGCCAGTAAACGCGGCAGCCACCTGGCCCTGAGCCTGGAACGCCTGCAAGCGCTCTGCGCCGAGCCACTGGTGCGCATCGGCCTGTCCGCCACGCAGAAACCCATCGAAGCGGTGTCGCGCTTCCTGGTGGGCCGTGACCGACCGTGCGAGATCATCGACATCGGCCACGCCCGCCCACGGGACCTGGATATCGAAGTACCGCCGGTGCCGTTGTCAGCAGTGATGGCCAACGATGTCTGGGAACTGGTGTACGACCGCCTCGCCGCCCTCGCCCGCGAACACCGGACCACGCTGATTTTCGTCAACACCCGGCGCCTGGCCGAACGTCTGAGCCGCCACTTGAGCGAACGCCTGGGCAAGGACGCCGTGGCCGCCCACCACGGCAGCCTGGCCAAGGAGTTTCGCCTGGATGCCGAGCAACGGCTCAAGCGCGGCGAGTTACAGGTGCTGATCGCCACGGCGTCGCTGGAATTGGGGATCGACATTGGCGACGTCGACCTGGTCTGCCAGATCGCCTCGCCGCGCTCGATTTCGGCTTTTCTGCAACGGGTCGGTCGTTCCGGGCACCAGGTCGGCGGCACCCCCAAGGGCCGTTTGTTCGCCACCACCCGCGACGACCTGATCGAATGCGCCGCCCTGCTCGACTGCGTACGCCGGGGCGAACTCGATACCCTGCAAATCCCCGAGGCTCCGCTGGACGTGCTGGCCCAGCAGATCATCGCCGAAGTCAGTTGCCAGGAATGGCCGGAGGACGCGCTGCTGGCGCAGTTCCGCCAAGCCTCGCCCTACGCCGCGCTCGACGACAAACATTATCAGGCGCTGCTGCGGATGCTCGCCGAGGGCTACAACGGTCGCCAGGGTATCCGCAGCGCTTACCTGCACCGCGATGCAGTGACCCGAAGCCTGCGCGGTCGCCGGGGCGCCAAGCTGACGGCCGTGACCAGCGGCGGGACCATTCCGGACAACGCCGACTACAGCGTGCTGCTGGAGCCGCAAGGGTTGAACATCGGCAGCGTCAACGAAGACTTCGCGGTGGAAAGCATCGCTGGCGACGTCTTTCAGCTGGGCAATACGTCGTACCGGATCCTGCGGGTCGAGACCGGCAAGGTCCGGGTCGAGGATGCCCAGGGGCAGCCGCCGACCATACCGTTCTGGCTCGGTGAAGCGCCGGGGCGCAGCGCGGAACTGTCGTTTGCCGTCGCGCGCCTGCAAGCGCAACTCGATGAACGGCTCGGTGCCACGCCGGGCAACTTGCAGCCGAGTCTCGACTGGCTGACGCAGACGCTCGGCCTGAACCTGGCCAGCGCCGAACAACTGGTGGAATACCTGGCCCGCGCGCGCCAGGCCTTCGGCGCCCTGCCCTCGCAAGACACGCTGCTGATGGAACGGTTTTTCGACGAGTCCGGCGGCACGCAACTGATCATCCACACGCCATTCGGCAGCCGCATCAACCGCGCCTGGGGCCTGGCCCTGCGCAAGCGTTTCTGCCGCACCTTCAACTTCGAATTGCAGGCCGCCGCCAGTGAAGACGCCATCGTGCTGTCGCTGTCCACCAGCCACAGCTTTGAGCTGGATGACGTGTGGCGTTACCTGCACAGCAACAGCGCCGAGCACACGCTGATTCAAGCCGTCCTCGATGCGCCGCTGTTCGGCGTGCGCTGGCGCTGGAATGCCGGGGTGGCGCTGGCGTTGCCACGCTATACCGGCGGGCGAAAAGTCCCGCCGCAGATCCAGCGGATGAAGAGCGAAGACCTGATCGCCAGCGTGTTTCCCGATCAGATCGCCTGCTTGGAGAACCTCGTCGGCGAGCGGGACATTCCCGACCATCCGCTGGTGGAACAAACCCTCGACGATTGCCTGCACGAAGCCATGGACAGCGAAGGCTGGCTTGCACTGTTGCGACGCATGGAGCGCGGCGAGATCCGGCTGATCAGTCGCGACCTGCCGGCGCCCTCGCCATTGGCGGCGGAGATTCTCAGCGCCCGCCCCTACACCTTTCTCGACGATGCGCCGCTGGAAGAACGCCGCACACAAGCGGTGCTCAACCGCCGCTGGAGCGATCCGGAATCGACCGACGACCTCGGCGCGCTGGACGCCGAAGCGATTGCCGCCGTGCGCGAAGAAGCCTGGCCGGCCCCCAATGGTATCGATGAGATGCATGAGGCTTTGATGAGCCTGGCGTGCATCACCGAGGCTGAAGCCAAAGCCACCCCGAACTGGCTCGACTGGCTCAACACCCTGGCCGATAGCGGCCGCGCCTGCCGCCTCGACTCGTCGCTGTGGCTGGCACGGGAACGGCTGACCTGCCTGCGGGCGATTTATCCACAGGCTGATTGGCTGCCGGCACTGGAGGCGCTGCCGGGGTTCGATGAAGACTGGGACGCGGACGATGCGGTGCTCGAAGTCATCCGCGCCCGACTCAGTGCTTTTGGCCCGTTGCCGTTGAAGGCGATTGCCGATCCGCTTGGCTTGCCCGCAACACAGGTCGCCCAGGCACTGGCGCAGCTGGAACGCGAAGGTTATGTGCTGCGCGGCCGCTTCACGCCGGGCGCGACCGAGGAACAATGGTGCGAGCGTCATTTGCTGGCGAGGATTCATCGCTACACGGTCAAGCGCCTGCGTCGGGAAATCGAGCCGGTGGCGTTGCAGGATTTCATGAGGTTTCTGTTCGACTGGCAGCACTTGTCCAGCGCCACTCAGGGCCAGGGCAGTGCGGTGTTGCCGACGATCATCGCGCAGCTCGAGGGCTACCCTGGCGCCGCATCAGCCTGGGACAGCGACCTGCTGCCGGCACGCCTCAAGGACTATGCACCGAGCTGGCTGGATGATCTGTGCCGCAGCGGCAAACTGGTCTGGACCCGCCTCAACGCGCGCCACAAAAGCGCCGGCACCGCACTGCGCAGCACGCCGATTCTGTTGTTGCCGCGCAATCGGGTCGGTCTCTGGAGCGACTTGACCGAGCAAACGCCCATCAGCGAGCTGTCGCCAAAAACGCAAAAGGTCCATGCCGCACTCAGTCAGCACGGCGCACTGTTTTTCGATGAATTGATTCACGAGGCCCACCTGCTGCGCTCGGAGCTGGAAATCGCCTTGCAAGAGCTGGTGGGCGCCGGCCTGGTGAACGCCGACAGCTTCGCTGGCCTGCGGGCACTGATCACGCCGGCCAGCAAACGCCTGAACCGCAGCAGCCGTCGCGGGCGCGGCGCGTTTGTCGGTGGTATGGACGATGCCGGACGTTGGGCACTGTTACGGCGCGGGGCTGTCACGCCAGTTGTGGATAACAAGCGGCCGTCAGTCACGCCTGCCGAGACCCTGGAACACATCGCCATGACCCTGCTGCGTCGTTATGGCGTGGTGTTCTGGCGCTTGCTGGAGCGCGAGGCCGATTGGTTGCCGAGCTGGCGCGAATTGCTGCGCACCTTCCATCGACTGGAAGCGCGGGGAGAGATTCGCGGTGGACGCTTTGTCAGTGGCCTGGCGGGCGAGCAATTCGCCCTGCCCGAGGCGATTGCGCTGCTGCGCGAAGTCCGGCGCCGGCCCCATGACGGCAGCTTGATCGCAGTGTGCGGCGTCGACCCCTTGAACCTCGCCGGCACCCTGCTGCCCGGCCCCAAAGTACCGGCACTGGCGAGCAATCGACTGGTGTACCGCGACGGTTTGCCGGCCGCGGCCGAGATCGCCGGCAAACCGTATTTCTGGCTGGAACTGGATCAACGGGCCATGACTGAAGTGCGCAATCGGCTGATCCAGCACAATCCCCTGTAGCTGGCTTGCCAGCGATGGCGCCGGCAAATCCAACATTGATTCGACTGACATACCGCAATCGCTGGCAAGCCAGCTCCAGATTGAGGTGTTATTGAGGACGCGGCGAATCGGGCATTAACACCGCCGAATGCTCCGGTTCAGCCGCCCCATCCTGCAGCGGCTCGACCCCGCGCTGCCTTGGCATCAAAACCTGCTGTGGATAAGTCTGCGCGAAATGCACCCACGGGCTGTTATCCACAAGCTTTTTCAAACGCTGGTTGAACGCCCGGCTCACTGCGTACTGCCCGCCCGACACGGTGCGAAACTGCGCCGTCAGCACCACGCCGTTGAGGTCCATCTTGTCGACGCCGAAAACATCCAGCGGCCCTTGCAGGTTGTACTTGAGGAACGGGTCGTCGCTGATGGAATACCCGGCCTCGCGAATCAGGCCGATGGCTTGGTCGACATCGGTGTCATAGGTGAACTGCACCGAAAAGAACGCATAGGCAAACTGCCGCGATTGGTTGGTCACGGCCTTGATCTGACCGAACGGCACCGAGTGCACGAAGCCCTTGCCGTCGCGCAGGCGCAAGGTGCGAATGGTCAGGCCTTCGACCGTGCCGGCATGCCCGGAATCGAGCACCACCCAGTCGCCGATGGACAGGGTGTCTTCGATGATGATGAACAAACCGGTGATCACATCCTGCACCAGTTGCTGGGAACCAAAGCCGATCGCCAGACCGATGACCCCGGCGCCCGCCAGGAACGGCGCGACGTTAATGCCCAGGTTCGCCATGGTGGTGATGGCGCAGATCACCACCAGGATGATTTTGATCGCGTTGCGCAGCAGCGGCAGGATGGTTTTGACCCGCGTACTCGGCTGACGCGCCGAGCGTTTGTTGGTCGGTGGTTTGAGGGCTTCCTGAATCGCCGTGTCCAGTACGACCCAGACCATCCAGGTCACCAGGAAAATCAGGCCGATGTGGCTCAGTGAGTCGCTGATGGCACGGCCGAAAGAGTTGCTCACGGCAAAATCGAACAGCGACACGCCCCAGATGCGTCCGAGAACATCGATGAACACGATGGCCATGGCAATGCGCAACAACGCGTGGGACAAGCTCAGAAACCGCTCTTTGTACGCCCCGATGTGGCGCACCTCGGATTCGCTGTGGGACTTGAACAGATGATGCAGTGTGGTGCTCAGAAACACCGTGGCGATCAGCAACACGGTGGTGAGCAGCGCGCTGCGCAGCACTTTCTGATTGTCATCACCAATGCCGATCAGGTTGATGATCGAGACCAGTACCATCAACAGAATCGGCCAGTACCAGATACCGGAAAATATCCGCAGTGTTTCACGCAAGGCCGGCTGCGCCCGACGCTGGGCCAGCGGCAGGATCCGGATCACATGGGCGACCGGGCGACGCATGCGCAATACCAACAGGCCGAAGGCGATCGAGGCCGCCAGCCCGGTAAAGACGGCGATGCTGCTGGTGAGATTGCTACCCAATTGATGGGCGATCTGCGGACTGGTCAGGGCATCGCTCAGCGCCACGAGAAAACCGATCGCGAACAGCGGCCGTGGGCTTTCCTGGCGAATGATGTGTACCGCACGGCGCTTGTGACCGGTATTGAACAGCACCGCCAGGGACATCACCAGGGAGGCGGCGAAGACACCGGCACTGGTGGCGTAGGCAAAGCACAAGGCCAGTGCCCGACCGGCCGACACGGGCAACACCTGACTGGCATAAATCGTCAGCGGCAAACTGATCACTGCAGGGACGCTGTAGGGCAAAACGTAGCCCAGTAACGCCTGACCACGTTCTCGACTGAGCAACACACGATGCTGGCACAGACGTTCGGTCAACCACCTGCCGAGTATCCAGAACAGACCGAAAACCCCGGCCCACACCGCCGTCAGCAGCAGGAAATCCCCCGACACGGCCCAGCCCGAACGGGCCGATGGGCGATTGACCAGTTGATCCACCTCATTGGCCGCACGGTCAGCGCGCAGGCGCCACGCGTTCAGCAGGTCTTCGTTGAGATCGAGCTTGCTCTGGACTTCATCGATGCTGGAACTGATGGCGCCCAACAGCCCGCCTTGCACCAGAGGTTCAGGTTGGGCCGCTGATGTCGCGGCGGTGGCGGCCGCCGGCAGGCCCGGTATCGCCGCTGCGGCTTCCAGCTCCTCGCTGCCGAGTAGCAACAACGCCCCCAGTAATATCGCTGTCTTGAGCTTGATCAACGCTTCGGCTCCTTTGGATAAGACTGTAAGGGACTGATCGGGAAATGCCGGTTAAGTTCGGTGATGGTTCACGGAGGAAGGGGTTGTTTACCCTTCCGTGGTGAGGGACTTGGGCATATTTGACCGCTGCGCAAATATCAAATGCTCATCCCTGTATTTTTCCGCCTGCCTCAAAACCCGACACTGCGCTCCATCGAATCAACCCACCGGAGTTGCAGCCATGCCCATTGCCTTGCTCGCGCTGACCCTCAGCGCTTTTGCCATCGGGACGACCGAATTCGTCATCGTTGGCCTGTTACCCACCATTGGCGCCGACCTGGGTGTCAGCCTGCCGTCCGCCGGCCTTTTGGTCAGCCTGTATGCGCTGGGCGTCGCGGTCGGCGCCCCCGTGCTGACCGCCCTCACCGGCAAAGTACCGCGCAAAATGTTGCTGTTGTCGCTGATGGTGCTGTTCACCCTGGGTAACCTGCTGGCCTGGAAAGCGCCGAGCTATGAATCGCTGATCATTGCGCGGATCGTTACCGGCCTGGCCCACGGGGTGTTTTTCTCCATCGGCTCGACCATCGCCACCAGTCTAGTGCCCAAGGATAAAGCCGCCAGCGCGATTGCCATCATGTTCACCGGACTGACCGTGGCGCTGGTGACTGGCGTGCCGTTGGGCACCTTCATCGGCCAGCATTTCGGCTGGCGTGAAACCTTTCTCGCCGTGTCCGCACTGGGTGTCATCGCGTTCATCGGCAGCCTGCTGTACGTGCCGAAAAACATCGCCCACAGCAAACCCGCGTCGTTGTTGCAGCAATTGCAGGTGCTCAAGCAGCCACGGTTACTGCTGGTGTACGCCATGACGGCGGTTGGTTACGGCGGTTCGTTCATTGCGTTCACCTTCCTGGCACCGATCCTCCAGGACATTTCCGGCTTCAGCGCCAGCACCGTCAGCCTGGTGCTGCTGGTCTACGGTGTCTCGGTGGCCGTGGGCAACATCTGGGGCGGCAAACTGGCGGACAAACGCGGTCCGATCAGCGCCTTGAAAATCATCTTCAGCCTGCTCGCCGCCGTGCTGTTCGTACTGACTTTCACGGCCGGCAACCCATGGCTGGCGCTGGCCACCGTGCTGGTCTGGGGTGCCGTGGCCTTCGGCAATGTGCCGGGGTTGCAGGTGTACGTAGTGCGCCAGGCCGAACATCACACGCCAAACGCGGTCGACGTGGCTTCCGGCCTGAACATCGCCGCGTTCAACCTCGGCATCGCTGGCGGTGCCTGGGGAGGTGGCTTGATCGTCGCGCAGATGGGTTTGATTCATACGGCGTGGATTGGTGGCCTGGTGGTGCTGGTGGCACTGGCGCTGACGGCCTGGAGCGGTCGCCTTGACCGCTTGGGTCCGGTGTATGCCGAATCCTCGACCCGTATCGTCGTCGGTCACTGATCCCCCGTAGGAGCCAGCCTGCTGGCGATGGACTCCAGTGCACCGCGTTTATCCAGATCACACGCGTTATCGTTGACGCCCATCGCCGACAAGCCGGTTCCTACAGGTTTTGCGGTGATCAGTGAAATACCTGCCACCTGTAGTCCCGTCGAAACTTTCGCCCTTGCCCCGCAGTCATCAAAAGACAGGGGCACTCGGACCGGAGGCGACATGGCGGCGATTCATATCGGGATTTCAGGTTGGCGCTACACGCCTTGGCGGGGGGATTTCTACCCGAAGGGCCTGGCCCGGAGGCGCGAATTGCAATTCGCTTCGCGGGCGGTCAACAGCATCGAAATCAATGGATCGTTTTACGCCCTGCAACGGCCAGAGCGCTATGCCGAGTGGTACAACGACACACCGGCGCAGTTCGTTTTCAGCGTCAAGGCGCCACGTTTCATCACTCACATCAAGCGCCTGCGCGACATTCATAAACCCCTGGCGAATTTTTTCGCCTCGGGGGTTCTGGAGCTGAAAGAAAAGCTCGGCCCGATCCTCTGGCAATTCCCGCCCAACTTCAAATTCGATGCCGATCTGTTCGAAACCTTCCTCGAACAATTGCCCCACGACACCGAACAAGCCGCTGCCCTCGCCCGCCAGCACGACGCGCACGTCAATGGCCACGCCAGCCTGAAGGCCTACAAGAAAAAGCCGGTTCGCCACGCCGTGGAAATCCGCCATGACAGCTTCATCGACCCGGCGTTTGTGCGTTTGCTCAAGCGCTACAACACCGCGTTGGTCATCGCCGACACCGCCGGCAAATGGCCGTACCGTGAAGACATCACCAGCGACTTCGTCTACCTGCGCCTGCACGGTGCCGAAGAGCTCTACGCCAGCGGCTACACCCCGCAGGCTCTGAAACGCTGGGGTGACCGGATCGAGGCCTGGCAGCATGGTCGGCAACCGGATGACCTGCATCTGATCGCGCCGAGGCTCAAACCCAAGGCGTGCAAGTCCCGCGAGGTGTTCTGTTATTTCGACAATGACATCAAGGTACGTGCACCCTTCGATGCGCGGCGCTTGCTCGAACGTTTCGACCTCGACAAGGACCTGGCCACCGCCCCCGGCGAGCCGGCAGCCGAAGGAGTGCTGGCATGAGCATTCCCGAGCCGGTTGGCGTCACCGACGAGCAAGCGCTCATCGAGCCCCTGGTGCACCGCTTCACTGTCCTGACGGTCAATACCCACAAAGGCTTCACCGCGTTGAACCGGCGTTTCATCCTGCCGGAATTGCGCGAAGCGGTGCGCAGTGTGTCTGCTGATGTGGTGTTTTTGCAGGAAGTCCACGGCACCCACGAACACCACCCCAAGCGCTATGACAATTGGCCGGCGATGCCGCAATACGAATTCCTCGCCGACAGCCTCTGGCCGCAGTTCGCCTATGGGCGCAACGCGGTCTACCCGGCGGGCGATCACGGTAATGCGCTGCTGTCGAAATTCCAGATCGTGCGCCATGACAATCTCGACGTGTCGATCAGCGGCCACGAGAATCGCGGCCTCCTGCATTGTGTATTGCGCTTGCCCGGCGAAGGCCCGGAGGTGCATGCCATTTGCGTGCACCTGGGCCTGCGTGAAAGCCACCGCACTGAACAGCTCAAGCTGTTGGCCCGTCGCCTGGAACAACTGCCCGGTGACGCACCAGTAATCATCGCCGGTGATTTCAACGACTGGCGCCAGCGCGCCGATGCCTTGCTCAAGCCTTGCGGCTTGCGCGAAGTCTTCGCCGAACACCAGGGCAAACCGGCGCGCAGTTTTCCCGCGCGATGGCCGGCTCTACGCCTGGACCGCATCTACGTACGCAACCTGAAGGCCAGTGGCCCGCAGGTACTGACAAACCGCCCTTGGTCACACCTTTCCGACCACGCACCGCTTTCGGTGGAGATCGAGCTATGAGTGCTTCGCCGATGGATAAAACCACCGTCGCCCCGGTTCCCGCGCCCCCGGTCAGCGAGCCGGCAGCCGTCGATGTCGAATACCGTTGGCACGGCAACAATCGAGTCGAGTTGCTGGAAAACGGCGAAGCCTATTTCCCCCGAGTGTTCGAGGCCATGCGTCAGGCCAAAAGCGAAATTCTCCTGGAAACCTTCATCGTCTTCGAAGACAAGGTCGGCGCAGAACTGCAGGCCGTACTCATCGATGCGGCCCGGCGCGGCGTGCGTGTCACCGCCAGCTTCGACGGATTTGGTTGCGGAGAACTGAGCAGCGGTTACCTCGCCGCCCTCAGTGACGCCGGTGTGCATTTGCAAATGTTCGACCCGGCGCCCAAACACCTGGGCATCCGCACCAACTGGTTTCGGCGCCTGCACCGCAAGATCGTGGTCGTCGACGGAACCTTCGCGTTCCTCGGCGGGATCAACTTTTCCGCCGACCATCTGGCCGACTTCGGCCCGGAGGCCAAGCAGGATTACTCGGTTGAAGTACAAGGCCCGGCGGTGGCCGACATCCATCACTTTGCCCTGCTGCAATGCGGTCGCCCGGTGCACGCCAGGTACTGGTGGCAACGGCGTCGACAACGCCGCTCGGAGTTGGCGTTCAGCGATCACGATGGACAGGTGCGCCTGGTGTATCGCGACAACGGCGAGCATCGGACCGACATCGAAGAGGTTTACCGACAGGTACTGCGTACAGCGCAACGGCGCGTGGTGATTGCCAATGCTTACTTCTTTCCCGGCTATCGACTGCTGCGCGAAATTCGTAACGCAGCCCGTCGTGGTGTCGAGGTGCGGCTGATTCTGCAAGGTCAGCCGGACATGCTGGTGGCCAAGCTCGCGGCGCGCATGACCTACGACTACCTGCTCAAGTCCGGTGTGGCGATCTACGAATATTGCGACCGCCCGCTGCACGGCAAGGTCGCGCTGGTGGATGAGGACTGGAGCACGGTCGGTTCCAGCAACCTCGACCCCCTGAGCCTGTCGATGAACCTGGAGGCCAATGTGTTGATCCGCGACCGAGGGTTCAACCGGCATCTGTTCGAACGCCTTGAAGATCTCAGTGACAACCATTGCAAGGTCATGTCGGTCGACAACGCACCGCGCGGCCGCGTCTGGCACATGACCGTGGGTTTTCTGGTCTTCCACTTCCTGCGGCACTTCCCGGCCTGGGCCGGTTGGTTGCCGGCACATAAACCCCGTCTCAAGGCCTTCACCGCGTCGACCCGGAGTGAGCCATCATGAGCCGCACTGAAGCCCGTGCGATGCGCAACGCCGAACAGCGGGTCAAGTCGCGCTGGAGCCGCTGGAAGCGACCATTGACGCTGCTGTTTTTTCTGGCGCTGATCGTGCTGTTGACGATGTTCGCCCAGCGCATCGAATGGAACGAGGTGTTCGATACCCTGGCCGACTTCAAGGTGCGCACGCTGATCATCGCGTCCGGGCTGACCCTCACGAGTTTTGTGGTGTACGCCTGCTTCGACCTGCTCGGTCGCACCTACATCCGCCAGGACCTCACGTGGAAACAGATCCTGCCCGTCGGGATCATCAGTTACGCCTTCAACCTCAACCTGAGTGCCTGGGTCGGCGGTATCGCCATGCGTTATCGGCTGTACTCACGACTCGGTGTGAGCAAAGCCAACATCGCGAAAATCCTCGGTCTGAGCCTGGCCACCAATTGGTTTGGCTACATGGTGATGGCCGGCGCAGTGTTCAGCAGCGGTCTGGTGCGCATGCCGCCCGGCTGGACACTCAGCAGCGGCGCGCTGCAAGGGGTGGGTGTGTTACTGCTGCTGGTGAGTGCGGGCTATCTGGCCGCGTGCCGGTACTCAACCCGCCGGGAATGGGCCATTCGCGGCGTGGAAATCAACCTGCCGTCGCTGCGCATGGCCATCGTGCAACTGGCCCTCGGGGCCTTGAATTGGTCGTTGATGGCGGCGGTGATTTTCACCCTGCTGCCGAGCAAACTGGATTACCCGCTGGTGCTTGGCGTGCTGCTGATCAGCGCCATCGCCGGGGTGATCACCCACATCCCGGCCGGGCTCGGTGTGCTGGAGGCAGTGTTCGTGGCGCTGCTGCAACATGAGGTGTCGCGGGGCAGCTTGGTGGCGGGGCTACTGGCTTATCGGGCGATCTACTTTCTGCTGCCGTTGTTGATCACTCTGGTGATGTATCTGGTGGTGGAAGCCAAGGCCAAGGCGTTGCGGATCTCGAAAAAGCCCGTGTGACTGCTGCTGTCTGAAAGGACGCCATTGCGGGCAAGCCCGCGATGGCGCTCTTCGAGACACCCACTCTTCGAGACACCCACTATCACCGGGACTGAATGATGCTCAGCCGCTCACCCACCACCATTTCCGTGATCCAGTCCACGAGGATCGAGGTGTAGGCCTGCTGTGAAACGGGATCACTCAGGGCATGGTCCGCCCCGTCGATAATGCGGTGCGTGAGCGAGTGGGTCTGCTGACAGGCCGCGCGATAACTCATGATGGTTGCGTGGGGCACGTAGTCATCGGTCTCGGACTGCACCAGCAGCACATCCCCGGTAAATTGCGAACAGGCATGCAGCGCCCGGTTGCCATCGGCGCGCACCAGGGTGCTGCGATAATCGCGCAGATCGAGCTTGTCCAGATCGCGCTTGGGTGTGTGCCACTGTTCGTCGCGGTACAACGCCGGCACCCGTAGCGCCAACCACCGTACAGGGCGCAACGAGGTCAGGATCGCGGCCAGGTAACCGCCATAGCTGGTGCCGACCACGGCAATCGCCGAGGTATCCAGCGCCGGGTGAGCGAGCAAGCGATCGTAGGCCGCCAGCAGGTCGCGCAAGTTATCTTCACGGGTCACCCGGGACAACGGAATACCGGTGCCGCCGGTATGCCCGCGCAGGTCGAAGGTCAGGCACACACAACCCAAGCCGGCGATGCCTTTGGCCCGTTCCAGGTCGCGCTCCTGACTGCCGCCCCAGCCGTGCACGAACAACACGCCGGGGACCTTGGATTTGGGGCTGAGAAAAGTCCCGCTCATCTGTTCGTCATCGATGTCGATTTGAATGCTTTCGCTTCTAGCCGTCATAGGGTTTGACCGTTACGTACTTGAGGAGAAAATCACTGTCTTGCGCCGGTCCGCGGTACACCTCGATGGCGTGCGCCGGCAAAGGCTGTTCGATGTAGGTTTCCACCGAAGACACACGAATCGCGCGCATATCCGGATCGTTGACGAAGCTCTGCAAGGCCGCCACCTCGGCACTGCTGGCACCGCCCATGCGCCAGGATTGCTCGAGCACGCCGCTGCGTGGCTTGCCGTCGCTGGCCATGCCCTGGGCAATGTCGTAATTGCGCCGCGACGCATAGAAACCGGGGTAGGCTTCATCCGCGGCGCTGTCGAACACTTGTGCCTGCTGGATGGCCAGCCGCACGTCATCGGGCAGGTCCAGCTTCAGTAAATCGTCGTATCCACCCTGCACCACCAACAGGTTGGAACCACCATAGACCTCTTCGCCGTGGGCGTCCTTGGTCAAATATTGATCACCGCAATAACTCAGCACTTTGTCGCCGATGAAACTCTGACCAACGCTGTGGGTAGTGACCTGGTCCAGGTCCTGCTCCAGCACCACGCCTTCGGTGAACAGGGTTTTGGCCTCGGGTCGGGCAAGGATTTCATCGAACTGGTCGAGGCTCCTGATGACTTCCTGACCTCGCCCGGCGCACGCGTGAATCGGCTTGAGGCGGATCGGGCCGGTGTATAGCAGGTGCTCCGCCGCCGGCCGCGCATCGTCGAAGGAAAACACGCTGAGACCATCAAGCACCACATGGCGCACCCGTTCGGAAAACAACGGTGACCAGCCTTGTGGGGCATGGGCAAGGTGGTGGCGCAAACCGTGACTGATGGCTTTGGTGCAGATGAAGTCATGCTCGACGTAACCGCCCCACAAATCCTCAGGCCCCTTGACGCCCAGTTGCCGGGCGGCGGCAGCACCGACCAGGGTTTGCGTCGGCAGCAGGTAAAGTTCACGACCGAGATGCTGCGTCGGGTCGTAACTGCCGCCGTACTTGAGCCCGAGAATATGCGCCAACCAGCGGGCCAGCGAGCGATTGGTTTCGACTTCGTGCAACGGCGCGTCGGAACGCACCGAGTGGGCGACTACCAGTTTCTTGCGGTTTGTTGGGGTCATGCGTCCCCCTTCAATCGGCGCCAGATGAATGTAGCTTTGGGGGTGCAGAGATCAGGCCAATCGCGGCTGAAAAGAAACGCAATTCAAATCAGCCGGTTACGCGAAAGGTGGTGGCATCGGGCCTGTTTTATTCTGCACGACTGCATGTCTTGTTCTGGCATTTTGCATGATCGATGCGTGACACCTTTGGGAGCGCACTACAAGGATTGGCCACGATTGGCTGTATTCGGCGTCACGCCAAATCGCGTCCGGTAATCACTCGGCGCCAGCCCGGTGATTTTCTTGAACGTCGAGCGAAAGGCGCCCGGGTCCTGATACCCCACGGTCCAGGCTATGTGATCGATGGTGCCATTAGTGAATTCGAGCATTTCACGCGCTTTGCCAACCCGCAGGTGTTGGCAGTACTCGGTGGGCTTGAGCCCGGTGGCGGCACGGAACCGGCGCAGGAACGTGCGTTCCTCCAACCCTGCCCGCTCGGCCATGGACGTCAGCGACACATCGGTGGCACCGGTGCTTTGCAGCCAGTGTTGAACCTTGAGGATCGACGCATCGCCATGGTTGAGAATCGGCGCGAAGTTGCTGCCGCACTCGCTGGCGCTGTCACTGTGCTCCACCACCAGAAAACGGGCGGTGCCGGTGGCGATACTCGGCCCCAACAAGCGATTCACCAGGCGCAGCCCCAGCTCCGACCAGGCCATGAGCCCGGCGGTCGTGATCAGGTCGCCGTCATCGACGATGGGGGTATCGGCCTTGAGCTTGATTGCCGGGTAACGTTCGGCGAACGCCTTGGCCGAGGTCCAATGGGTGGTGGCGCTACGGCCGTCGAGCAGTCCGCTTTCGGCCAGCAGAATCGAGCCCACGCAGACACCACCGAGGGTCGCGCCATTGGCATGTTGCTGGCGCATCCAGCGAATCAACGCCTGCGATGCCTGGCCTTCGCGGAACCCGGCAATCGACGGCGGAATCAAGACCGCCACCAAGGCGCCGTCCACCCCTGGATGGCTGTCGTACACCCGCGCTGGCGCCTGCTCGCCGTCCACTTGCCAATGACTGACCCGCAGCAGAGGCAACTGCGCCGCCTGATGTTCGGCGGCGATCCGGTTGGCCACCCCGAACAGGTCCGTCAACCCATGCACCGCCGCCATTTGCGCGCCGGGATAGATCAACACGCCCAGTTCGGCGATTGCCCTTTGTGCATCCATTGTCAGTTTTCCCCCTTCTATTGTCGGTGCCGCCAATCCCCGGAGGGCGTGCGTGGGCCAATACTTGATTCCACATCCAACCCGTACTTCAAGGAAACAGTCATGGCCAAGCAAGCCCTCATCCTAGTCGATATCCAAAACGACTACTTCCCCCAAGGCAAGTGGCCACTGGTCGGCGCCGATGCCGCGGCGGACAACGCTGTACGCCTGCTCAAAGCCTTCCGTGATGCTGGCGATTCGGTGGTGCATATTCGCCACGAGTTCACCTCCGAAGCCGCGCCCTTTTTCACCCCGGGCTCCGAAGGCGCGAAGCTGCACCCCAAGGTCCTCAACCATGCCGACGAACCAGTGGTGCTCAAGCACTTCGTCAACTCATTCCGTGAAACCGAACTGCAGTCGATCCTCGACGAACAAGGCATCAAGGAACTGGTGGTCGTCGGCAGCATGAGCCACATGTGCATCGACGGCATCACCCGTGCCGCCAACGACCTCGGCTATAGCGTCACGGTGATCCACGACGCCTGTGCCTCCCGTGACCTGGAGTTCAACGGCCTGACCGTTCCGGCAGCCCAGGTGCACGCGGCCTTCATGTCGGCCTTGGGTTTTGCGTATGCGAAGGTGATCTCCACCGACGAGTTTCTGTCTGCCAGCCAGGGCTAGTGCCTGAGCTTGCCGTACCCGGTACCGGATTGATCAATCCAGCGCCCACAAAAAAGGCCCGACGCTGTTAGCGCCGGGCCTTTGTATTTAGAGCGGGTGAAGCGGGTTATCAGAACGGAATATCATCATCAAAGCTGTCGAAATCCGGAGCCGGTTGCGGCGCGGCTTGTTGCGGTGCCGGACGCTGTGGCTGCTGTTGCGGTGCAGGACGTGGAGCCTGCTGGCGCGGAGCGGATTGCTGGTAGTTGTTACCGCCGCCCTGGCCTTGTTGGTCGCCCTGTGGACGGCCACCCAACAGCTGCATGGTGCCTTGCATGTCGACGACGATTTCGGTGGTGTAACGCTTGATGCCGTCTTTTTCCCATTCGCGGGTCTGCAGCTTGCCTTCGATGTACACCTGCGAACCTTTACGCAGGTACTCGCCAGCGATCTCTGCAACTTTGCCGAACATCGACACACGGTGCCATTCGGTCTTTTCGACTTTCTGACCGGTTTGCTTGTCAGTCCACTGCTCGCTGGTCGCCAGACTCAGGTTGGTCACGGCGTTACCGTTAGGCAGGTAGCGAACTTCAGGATCCTGGCCGCAAGTGCCGACCAATATGACTTTGTTAACCCCACGGGCCATTACGTTCTCCTAGGTGTCTGAGGGCATTTTTTTTTGTCCGAGAGGGAAAAAAAATGTCCGATAAGCGGTGTGGAGGCAAAAGAAATCTGTCCTATGCTTTGAAATCGTAGGTCAAATTCCTCGAGCAGCTTGGGCCGCTCTCCAGAGAGGTGCAGTCTACCGCACCATGCCCAACTGAGTCCCGTCGACTTTGCCTCTACCCGACAAGATCCAGCAATGGCGAGCTCGGTAATGCTCTCGCCGCGCGATACGGACTCTGAACTGGAGGTGCGATGGCCGGTTCAAAATCGAGGATGCCGTCCGTCCAGACCGTTGAGGGATGGATCCGAGCCGGGTTTGGCCAGGGTGACGGTGCGAAATATAAGCCCTTTCTTTATGTACGCGACGTCCCTTCTTCTGGGACCTCGTGCATGATTAAAAGTAGAACAACCAATCGAACGCATCATTACCTTTCAAAACAAGAATTTAAGACCCATCTGCTAACAGAATATCAAGCGGACACGATAGACATACGAGAACAGTACGCTCTGCTTCCCTGGAATGAAACTCAACTGATCAGTCAGTCGTTAGGCATTCGACATCCCATCTACCCTGGCACTAATACTCCGATTGTTATGACAACGGACCTGCTGGTTTCGATGCAACGCACCGATGGAACAGAGCTGATTGCCCTGAGTGTGAAGCTCACTAAAGACCTTGGTCCGAGAAATTTGGAAAAACTCCTGATAGAGCGATCCTACTGGGAAAGGCGAGGTATTTGTTGGTCACTAGTCACTGAGAAAAACACCCCAAAATACTTGCCCGAAAACCTTCAATTTTTTGAAGCTTCACTTCATGACGAGCGCGTCACCGCCTCTGTAGTTACACCCTTAGAATTCACTAAAGAGTTCGAGAAAAATTGGGCCGACAGCCTATCGTTCAACCAAATAATGGCTCTCACCTCAAAACAAATGGATTTGGACGTGGCCACAGGGCATTCACTATTAGGCGTGTCCGTATGGAGGCATCAAAGTCGTTTGGATATTGCCAATTCTGTGATATCGCACCGAGGTTTTGTTAAGCTTCAACCAAGCGCGGTCAACAAACATGACTACATTTGAAATAAACGATGTGTTTGTTCCCACCGAGCCACTTGAGAACATCAACGGCGCCTTCAGAATTATTGAAACGCTGAACTTAGAAAAAGTTGTAATTATAGAAATAGACTCACAATACAATAGAGGCCCAAAATGGCTTGAATACGATGACTTTGTTAACTTGATTCACTCAGAAAAAATCGTTAACCAAATCGATCCTTACTGGCAGTTATCTTTCTTGTCAGCGCACCTTCCTCCAGCAGCTACTGAGCGCCTAAAAAAAGTTATAGCATTCACCGAAAACTTTTCCCAAACGGAAATTTTCGTCAAACCTAAAGCACTGCGTTCTGCAATAACGGCAGCAGCGACGAGCCTGAATTTAAGCAGAAAAACTATCGAGCGATGGCTTTACGCTTGGTTAAAATCAGGGAGAAACTGTAATGCTGTAGTTGATAAATTTATGACCAGAAAGTCAAGACTTCAACATAACGACCAAACTAGCGGAAGAAAACGCGGCGCTAAAAATCCTACCCTTGGATCGGAATGTGAAGTATCTGGCGCAGAAGTAGCCTCGAAAATTAAGCAAACCTATGAGTGCCTTATCAAAACAGAAAAAATGACATGGAGGTCCGCTTACGACGAAATGATCATCACACGGTTCAATATACCTCCCGAGCTAATCCTTAAAGAAAATAATGAAATCCTCCTGGACCCAGCGATAATTTCAAAATACAGGCTTCCTACATGGGACCAGTTTCGGTATCGCTGCCGCCAGGAAAAGAAAAATACAGTGACTGATGGTGACGAACTACCTCGCGGTAAGCGTGGTCTTGCAAGCGAATCAGTGCCTGGTCCCGGCTTTTTCGAAATCGATGCGACTTTTTTTCAAATTCAACTGGTTTCAAGAATTACCAAAGGATTGTTGGTCGGCAGGCCAGTTGTCTACCTAATCGTAGATCTATTCGATGGAATTATTGCAGGGTACTCTGTAACTCTTGAGAACCCGAGTTGGGCGACCGCCGCGCTTGCGTTACACAACTGCTTCTCACCTAAGCAACCGATATTTGAACGACTTGGTCTTCCCTTCAGCGAGAATGATTGGCCATGTCATCACCTCCCAAACATGCTAAGAGCAGACAGGGCGGAACTTATCTCAAACATGGGGCATCATTTTAATAGATCGGGAATCAGGGTTGAAGTGACCCCATCCATGACTCCAATCGCAAAGGGGACAGTTGAAGGTAAGAACGCCCAGATCAAACACAGAAAAAATGGGCGATTTAATTTGCCGGGACAATATTCAAAAATCCTAAAACGCCGAGAATCCGACGGAAAAAAACAAGCAGCGTTAGACATATTTGAATTCGAAAAAATACTTGTCGAAATAATCATGGAGCTTAATCGCTCACCAGTACGCCCAAAACAAATTCCTCCCGACGCAATACCTTTCGGTGCTTCCGTTGCAACTCGAAAAGGTTTACATGCTTGGGCTCTCGAGCACCGAGCGGGCTTTACACGGCTTATGCCCCCTAATTTTGCATACGAATACCTTCTTACACAAGCAACAGGTACTGTAACAACTCTGGGGATCGCATTCAAAGGGGAAGTCTACATTAGTGACAGGCTAAGAGAGGTTGGCTTTCTTAACCGAGCATTAGACGGCTCATACAAAATAGCAATAAGTTACAATCCACTTTTTGCAGCAGAGATTTTCTTTTTCGACCGCGACGAGTCAAAGTGGTGTGGTGCCTATAATACCGACCCTGAGGTTTATCGAATCAAGGCGTCCTTTAGCGAAGCGAAAGAATACCGAACATTACAAAAGCAGCTAGTAAATCAAGCCAAACTGGAAGGGCACATTGCCAGTAAAAAACGGCAAACATATATAAGAAAGTCGATTAGAGAAGCAATAAAACTCAGAAATTTTGACAAGGAAAACTCCTCTAAAAACGCTATAGATATAATCGCAAACAGGGCAGAGGAAAAAGCGTTGCATCGGGCAGAAAGCATGAATGGCGCCCTTAATGACAACAAAGAAATTTTGGTGTCAGCCGAGCTCCACCCCACACCTGAAAAAAATAATGTTTGCAATGAGGGGCGAGACACTCTTTGGGAGAAAGTCAATGCAGTCAGTCGATCCTGAACAACACCCAACCTATAAACTTATTGGAATGCCTGAGGTCGACAATAACCCTTTACTAGCACATCTTAACTTGCCACCTGGGACAGACGACGAGGCATTCATTGCGCTAGGTTTACGGCCTGACTTCCAGGTAGAAGACAGGCTTTTGCCTTCCATTTTTCGAAGAATACGAATTAATCGACTTCGTAATTTTTTTGTGCCCGCGCAACCAGTGCACCGCGAAGCTCTTATTGGAATTGCATCTCAAGTGTTCCACGGCTATATCCAGCGCAACCCTCTTACCCCCGAGGGGCAGAGAAGACTGTTAGGTGCACCTAAAGAACAATCCTACAAACCCACAATCTCCTTTATTGCCGGGCATTCAGGCATGGGGAAGTCAACCTTAGTTGATCGCATTCTTGCCAGCTTGGGTCAGCAGGTGTACCACCATACGGAGTTCAATAAACAGCCTTTCCCGGAGTGCCAAATTCTTTGGTTGCGCCGGAACGTTCCTGAGCACTGTACAGTAAAAACTCTGTGTTCATCCTTTGGTGACTACACTGACAGGGTTCTTGGCAACACACTGTATGAAAGATTATTTACTTCAGCACGACGTGATCATAGAGATCAACTGATAACTGAAATCAGAAAGATAATAACTAACCATCATGTTGGGCTTCTGGTTTTTGATGAATTTCAGAATTTGTCGTTGATGGGGGTGGGCGCCGAAAAAATTATAGCCTTGTTGGTGAACCTTCGTGACGAATTAGGGATTCCTATTCTAGTAGTTGGCACTTATAGTGCACTCCATCTACTTGAGCGCAACCTGAGTACAGCACGTCGATTAGCTGAGGGGGGATATTACGATCTTCAGCGACCCACCTCGGTCGCTAACGAAGATTGGCAGCAACTTTGTCGAATTGTATGGCCATATCAATGGGTACAGAACCCGCTTGATTACAGTGAAAAAATATGTGATGCCCTTTATGAGGTGAGCCAAGGAATAACAGGCATTATGCTATCCGTCTTTGCTAGCGCGCAAATTGTTGCAATAAATAATGGAAGCGAGCAAGTAGATGCCAATCTCATACTGAATGTCTTCAATGAACGCATGAAACCTTTACATCCCGCCATACGGGCACTGAAAGCCGGAAACGTGCTAGAACTTACGAAATTTGAAGGGCTGTACAAAAGCTTTTACCCAGATAAAGAGCTTCCAGAAACTGCGAGCCCTCATCTAATAGAAAGCCCACCTGCAATCATTAACCCACCATCTTCCAACACAAAGAAAAGCAAAAGGAAATCCTCAGTCTCTCGCACTAAAGTGCTAACCCCAGAGCAAATAAAGAGTCGAGTACTAGATGACTGCGCATCAGATATCGTTTCGGTGCTTAAAAGCAAATGAAAATCCCAAATTTCCCGGTGCCTGTCGTAAACGAAACTTATGCTTCAGCCATCGCCAGGCATTTAGCAAGAACTGCAGGGTCAAAGGCTCGACATCTTCGTCACTTGAGTCTTTGGCATAGTCAACCCAATACCATCGCGCCACATAATTCGCATAATTTGTGCGCTTTAATGCCTAACGGGCACCCTTGGGCCGACAACCCTGAATACCTAATAAATCACAACACCTTAGTACCAATGTGTCTTTACTTTGCGCCCAAATCCAGACGAGAGAAAGTCGTCACGGAAATTACTTCTAAACTATCTCGCCCTAACTCGATGCTTGGTTTATCTGTAATTGCCGGCCGGTCGATTCGTCCACCTTTGAATGCAAAACACTGCTCAATTTGCGTACAAAACGATCTTGATATTTTCGGGTTTTCGGTCGCGTACCGACAACATCAGCCTTCATTCGTCAAAATTTGCACTATACACAACCAAGTCCTAAGCTCCAACTGCGTGAATTGCTTTCCAAACAAACCATCTGAATTCTGGCGAATGGCCGGTGTGTGCAGTTGCAAAATACCAAATACCCCTCCTGTCCTGAACAAGTGCTCGCCCTCAGATTTCGAAAGTTGGCTGTGGCTGGCAAGACAGGTGGATTACATATTGGCTGATAGGAGTACAAAGCAAGACGATCATCAACTCCACCTTGATTTAGCGCTACGCGAACGAGGGTTCCAGTTGCCCAATGGGCATATCGACAGAAAAAAAATAGATTTAGAAATCATTGATAAGTTTGGGTATGGCATTTTGTGCGAATTAGATATGTTTTCTGACCCAAGCAAAGAATCATCGAAAACGCTTCAGTTCTCTAAGAGTTCGAGAGCCAATACTGCGAATTACATTCCGAACGCCATGCAGATGCTTTTATTAACTCGTGCGGCGAGGGACTCCATCCTTGACTTAGAGGAACGGCCAGCACCAATGATTTCACCTGCTCAGACTGTTTCATTGACGTATGTACCACGCACCCACTTAACATGCTTAACCGAGCAGGTTATTCGAGAAGCACTCAAAAAAAATCATTACAAAATCGAACCGACAGCGACATCATTAAATATAACCAGCTCCAAACTTAGAGGCGAATTATGCCACTTTCAAATATCACTACCAATATCAGCACAGATAATAAAAAAGATCGGTGCGGACAAGCTGGGCACAACACTAGAGCTCTTAAAAAATGGTTACGACAGAGTTTACATTAGCAAGAAATTAGAAATTTCGATATACACAATTAGATCAATTGAATTAGCTAATCCAAGCCTCCACTGCAACCGACATTTAGCGAGGTTCGCTCGCCACCAGACAACTAACCGTACGAAATATTTACGGCTTTGCGCTCAGCATCCCTCAACAAGCTTAAATGAACTTCGCAAAAAGTCACCTACCTGCGTGGCGTGGCTGGAGAGGTACGATAAAGAATGGCTTCAACAACAACCTAGAGGCAAAGGCAGGCCTCGTCTGGCTAAAGTAAATTTAGCAAAGAGGGAGCGCATGGACAGCATTGCAACCGAGCGCATTATCACAACCGTTCGCGAAGAGCTGTCAAAGCTCACACGGCCCATTAAACTTTCGAAAACTCGATTGCTTCTTGCGGGGAACATATCTATAAATTACAACTCTGAAAATATGCTCGCCCGCTTTCCAAATGCCTTTGCGGCTGCCGAGCTTCACACAGAATCGAAGGATATGTTTTACAAGCGCCTTATAAAATGGACTTTGACTGAACACAAAAAAACAGGGAAAAACTTATCACAATACACCCTCAGCCGTCTAACCAGCATTAGCCCCAGCAACATAAAGCAATTAAAGGTCTTTATTTTTGATTTGGCTCAAGAGCTGGGCATTCACATTGCAACAGGGTCTATACTCAACTAACAAAACGAAACTCATCTCCTAGACTCGAATCATCCATATCATTGCGAATGACAATAAAAAACAAAACAGCGAGAGAACTCTCGGCTGTATTTTTTTGCAAAAAATCAAAAACTCAATTGACATAGTAATCGTAGCTCCGTCTTCATTTCCGTAAACTGTGGAGTAATTATGCATTGACTGTAAAAGATTGCTCTCCCAAACCTCTGAAATGAAGTTCTGTAGTTGAAAATTAGCACCGGTTGTGAGCCATATTGAACAACCCTCGCAACTGCCGGCTGGGATGGGTGACAGGCAGCAATCGGCCGATTGTGTTGAAAAAGTCGATCCTTCCAGACTGCCCACATACTGACTGCTGAAAACGCCTTTTTTGCGCGCAGCTATGCGAAATCTGAGCCTGGAATCCTCTAATCAAGGTGAAGATTTCAATCTCAAGCGCGTACTTTTCTGCTGTGGAAACCATGGCCGACTTTTTCAACACAATCGGCCAAAAACGGACATATCGAGTGCCAGCTCGATATGAATTCTAAACTGAGCGAAATCAATTTTGATCGACTTCAAGTTCTGGCTCCGATTCGGGATCCATTAGAGAGTTGATCCAGAACCCTAGAGGGATCGGTAACTGCCTTCCTTGATAGCCTTCTCGATACGATCAGTGTCCCTATCTGACACCTCACCGGTTTCGCTCACATGAGCTTCCATCGCTAGAAAGGTCCCGTTTAAGCCATTTCACACGACTTTCCAACCATAAAAAACGCGTCGTTACTTCGCCCCAATTAGTAACTCAAAGTAAACAGTGAAGTAACCAAAACCACATTCAATCCTTTCAGCTGAACTGATAACTTTAACTTCGTGCATTAACCATACGCTCTATACGGAATTATGCCTTGGGCATGCCGGTGCCTTTTCGCACAACCAAAAGCTCCAAACAAAAAAACAAGCCTTGAGATGCAGTGAGGAAAATGAAGTGGATAAAGACTCAGCCGTTGATTCGCTGACCGATGTAATGGCCAAGTTTACGGCCTATATCGGCAAGCGCCTTCCGACCGACGTGAAGAAAAAGACTGCCCAGTTGCGCGCTGCGGAGACCAATCCGCTGGCCATTGCCGTCTACGACTCCATGGCCGAAAACCAGGACTACGCCGACAAGCTGGACCGCCCCAGCTGCCAGGACACTGGGGTGATTCAGTACT
>NZ_VZPP01000012.1 GCF_008801475.1 Pseudomonas moorei
GGGAACAGGCTGGTCTGGCTGCGGGGCTCTCCCTGGATGTAGGCCATAACGAAAAATGCTCCGTATCTTTCGATACGGAGCATTTTCTTTGAGCGCTGCGCAGATTGCTAGGTTTTCACACAGTCTGTACAGGGTGCTTTTTTGTGCCCGCGATTCTTGGGTTGTCACGCATCCTTTGTAGGAGCGAGCTTGCTCGCGAAGAACTCAAAGACGCCGCGTTAATACTGAGCGCCCGCGTAATCGTTGGCGACCCATCGCGAGCAAGCTCGCTCCTACAGGGGGGGTGGTGTTTTTGAGGGCCAATTCCAGGCATAAAAAAAGCACCCCGAAAGGTGCTTTTCTGTCGCTGGACGCTTAGCGCTTCAGCGAGGCCGGCAGGTGCGGCTGGATCGCCGTCAGGACTGCCTTGAAGCATTTGGTGTTGCCGGCAACGACGTGGCCTTTTTCAAGGAAGTCGTGACCGCCGGTGAAGTCGCTCACCAGGCCGCCTGCTTCCTGAATCAGCAGGGCGCCTGCGGCCATGTCCCACTCGGACAGGCCCGACTCCCAGAACGCGTCGAAACGGCCGGCAGCCACGTAGGCCAGGTCCAGGCTCGCGGAACCAGCGCGGCGGATGCCGGCAGTCTGGCCTACCAGGGCGCGGAACATGCCCAGGTAGTTGTCGAGGTTGTCCATCTGGTCGTCACGGAACGGGAAGCCGGTACCCAGCAGGGCGCCGTCCAGGCTGGTGCGGCCGCTGACGCGCAGGCGACGACCGTTCAGTTGGGCGCCGCGACCACGGCTGGCGGTGAATTCTTCCTGGCGAACCGGGTCCAGAACAACGGCGTGTTCCAGGCGACCGCGGTATTTGCAGGCGATGCTGACGGCGAAGTGAGGAATGCCGCGCAGGAAGTTGGTGGTACCGTCCAGTGGGTCGATGATCCACAGGTACTCTTCACCTTCGATGCCGGTGCCGGCGTGCAGGCCGGTTTCTTCACCCATGATCGAGTGATTCGGGTAAGCCTTGCGCAGTGCGTCGATGATTTTCTGTTCGGCGGCGCGGTCCACCTCGGATACGTAATCCTTGGCGTCTTTTTCGTCGACCTTGATGGTATCCAGGCGCTCGATGGAGCGGAAGATCAATTCACTGGCGCTGCGGGCGGCGCGCAGCGCGATATTCAGCATGGGCTGCATGGATGTGTCACCTAAGGTTGTTAAAGAAAGCCGGGCATTCTATCAGAAACTTTCTACAGGTGAAGGACGACGTTCGCTTTCATGGCTTAACGGTAGGTTCAGCTGTAAGATTCCGCTCCTTAATTCAGTGTTCGAGAGCGCCTCCCTTGCTGCAAAACATTCGTGTCGTGCTGGTCAATACCAGTCATCCGGGCAATATCGGCGGGACTGCGCGTGCCATGAAGAACATGGGGCTGTCGCGGCTGGTGCTGGTTGAGCCACGGCTGTTCCCTCATCACGAGGCCGACGCCCGTGCCTCGGGTGCCGGTGACATCCTTGAAAAAGCGCAAGTCGTCGCCACTTTGGAAGAGGCTCTGGTCGGCTGCAATCTGGTGCTGGGCACCAGCGCCCGTGATCGTCGTATTCCCTGGCCGCTGCTCGATCCTCGCGAATGTGGTGCGAAAGTGGTCGAGGAAGCCGCGCAAGGCGCCGAGATCGCGCTGGTGTTCGGTCGTGAAGATTCCGGCCTGACCAACGAAGAGTTGCAGCGATGTCATTATCACGTGCACATCCCATCAGACCCTGAGTTCAGCTCGCTGAACCTTGGGGCGGCGGTGCAGGTATTGAGTTATGAAGTGCGCATGTCCTGGCTGGCTGCGCAAGGTCAGCCGACCAAGGTCGAGAAGGAAGAAGTGGCATCGGTCAAAAGCGCTGAGCTGGCGACCATGGATGAGCTGGAACGATTCTATGAACACCTGGAGCAAACCCTGGTGGCCATCGAGTTTCTCGATCCGGAAAAGCCACGGCACTTGATGGCGCGCCTGCGCCGCTTGTACGGACGCAGCTCGGTCAGCCGGGCGGAAATGAATATTTTGCGTGGCATCCTCACGGAGACCCAAAAAGCGGCCCGTGGCGAGCTTCTGAAACGGAAGGAATAATGATGTTCGAGCGTTTGCGTGAAGATATCCAGAGTGTTTTCCATCGTGATCCGGCAGCGCGTAACGCATTTGAGGTCCTGACCTGCTACCCGGGCATGCACGCTATTTGGATCCATCGCCTGTCTTCGGTGTTGTGGCGTGCGGATCTGAAATGGCTGGCGCGGCTGGTGTCGAACTTCGGTCGCTGGTTGACGGGAATCGAGATTCACCCGGGTGCCAAGGTGGGGCGTCGTTTCTTCATTGACCATGGCATGGGCATCGTGATCGGTGAAACGGCTGAAATCGGCGATGACGTGACCATTTATCAGGGCGTGACCCTGGGGGGCACCAGCTGGAACAAAGGCAAGCGTCACCCGACGCTGGGTGATGGTGTCGTTGTCGGTGCCGGCGCCAAGGTGCTTGGCCCGTTCACTGTGGGGGCGGGCGCCAAGGTCGGCTCCAACGCCGTGGTGACTAAAGCGGTTCCGCCGGGCGCCACGGTGGTGGGTATTCCGGGGCGGATCATCGTCAAGTCCGACGAAGAGCAAGACGCCAAGCGCAAGGCGATGGCCGAGAAGATCGGTTTCGATGCCTATGGCGTGACTGAAGACATGCCGGATCCGGTGGCCCGCGCCATCAATCAATTGCTCGACCATCTGCAAGCCGTTGATGGGCGGTTGGAGGGTATGTGCGGGGCGCTGAAGGATCTGGGCAGCAATTACTGTGCGAAAGATCTGCCTGAGCTGCGTGAAGAAGACTTCGCCTGTGTAAAGGACAAGGATCAGAGTCAGGTCGGCTGATTCCGGTACAGGTCGCAGATAGGCAATGGCACAGCGCTGAGCGGTGTGCCATTAGGCCGCAGACCCTGATATGATGCGCGCGCTCTTTTGCGGGTAAACCTGACTAAAGTACTAGGTCTTATAGTTGACTTAAATACTCGGGAATTGCATACTCGCCCCATTCCGAACTCCGTGGTAATTGTCCATGCGACTGACTACAAAAGGCCGATACGCCGTGACCGCCATGCTTGACCTGGCGTTGCACGCGCAGCACGGGCCCGTGTCCCTGGCCGATATCTCCGAGCGCCAAGGCATCTCCCTGTCCTACCTCGAACAGCTTTTTGCCAAATTGCGCCGCAGCAATCTGGTTTCCAGCGTCCGTGGTCCAGGCGGCGGCTACCAGCTGTCGCGCGACATGCAAGGGATCCAGGTTGCCCAGGTGATCGATGCGGTGAACGAATCGGTCGATGCCACCAAATGCCAGGGGCAGGGTGATTGCCATTCGGGCGATACCTGTCTGACTCACCACTTGTGGTGCGACCTGAGCCTGCAGATTCACGAATTTCTGAGCGGTATCAGCTTGGCTGACCTTGTCACTCGCCGTGAAGTGCAAGAAGTAGCCCAGCGCCAGGATCAACGCCGTTGCAACAGCAAGGCGCCACGCCTGGACAAGATTGAAGCGTCCGCCGTCGAATGACAGCCAGAGAGCTAGCGGCACGCCAGCCAGCCTGATTTAGGAGATAGTCCATGAAATTGCCGATTTACCTTGATTACTCTGCGACTACCCCGGTTGATCCGCGTGTCGCGCAAAAAATGAGTGAATGCCTGCTGGTCGACGGAAACTTCGGTAACCCGGCGTCCCGTTCCCACGTGTTTGGCTGGAAAGCTGAAGAGTCCGTCGAAAACGCTCGTCGTCAGGTGGCCGACCTGGTCAACGCCGACCCGCGCGAAATCGTCTGGACCTCCGGTGCCACCGAATCCGACAACCTGGCAATCAAGGGTGCGGCGCATTTCTATGCCACCAAGGGCAAGCACCTGATCACCACCAAGATTGAGCACAAGGCTGTCCTCGACACCATGCGCCAACTGGAGCGTGAAGGTTTCGAAGTGACCTACATCGAGCCTCGCACCGACGGTCTGGTTACTCCAGAGATGATCGAAGCCGAGCTGCGTGACGACACCATCCTGGTTTCGGTCATGCACGTGAACAACGAAATCGGCACCATCAACGACATCGCCGCCATCGGCGAGCTGACCCGTTCCAAGGGCATCCTGTTCCACGTCGACGCCGCTCAGTCCACCGGCAAGGTCGAGATCGACCTGCAGAAGCTGAAAGTTGACCTGATGTCGTTCTCCGCTCACAAAACCTACGGCCCTAAAGGCATCGGCGCACTGTACGTGAGCCGCAAGCCGCGTGTTCGCATCGAAGCGACCATGCACGGCGGCGGTCACGAGCGCGGCATGCGTTCCGGTACCCTGGCGACCCACCAGATCGTCGGCATGGGCGAAGCTTTCCGTGTGGCCAAGGAAGACATGGCTGCCGAGAACGTGCGCATCAAGGCCTTGAGCGACCGTTTCTACAAGCAGGTCGAGCATCTGGAAGAGCTGTACGTCAACGGCAGCCTGACCGCCCGCGTTCCGCACAACCTGAACCTGAGCTTCAACTACGTTGAAGGCGAGTCGCTGATCATGGCGCTCAAGGATCTGGCGGTTTCGTCCGGTTCGGCTTGCACCTCGGCATCCCTTGAGCCTTCGTACGTGCTGCGCGCCCTGGGCCGCAACGACGAACTGGCTCACAGCTCGATCCGTTTCACCTTCGGCCGTTTCACCACTGAAGAAGAAATCGATTACGCCGCGCAGAAAGTCTGCGAGGCCGTTACCAAGCTGCGCGCTCTGTCGCCGCTGTGGGACATGTACAAAGACGGTGTCGACATTTCGAAAATCGAGTGGGCGGCACACTAATTAAATCGCCGTTAGCAGACGCTGTAAAAACGTAGCGAGCGAAGGGAAGACAAGGAAAAAACAGGCGAGGACGCGGAGTTTACTGGTTGTAAATGAGCAGTCCGAGCCTGTTTTTGACGCAGGATTACCGAGCGCAGTAGTTTTTACAGGGTCTGAAGAGCGACTCTCTGATGAGTGAGGATTGAATCATGGCTTACAGCGAAAAGGTCATCGACCACTACGAAAACCCGCGCAACGTCGGCAAGATGGACGCGGAAGATCCTGATGTCGGCACCGGCATGGTCGGCGCTCCGGCGTGCGGCGACGTGATGCGCCTGCAGATCAAGGTCAACGAAGCCGGCATCATCGAAGATGCCAAGTTCAAGACCTACGGTTGCGGTTCGGCGATCGCTTCCAGCTCCCTCGCCACCGAGTGGATGAAGGGCAAGACCCTGGACGAGGCGGAGACCATCAAGAACACTCAGCTGGCTGAAGAACTGGCCCTGCCGCCAGTGAAAATTCACTGCTCCGTGCTCGCTGAAGACGCCATCAAGGCGGCCGTTCGCGACTACAAGCAGAAGAAAGGCTTGATCTGACTTTCAAGATTTGGCGACGAGTAAGGAGTCACCGATGGCTATCAGCATGACAGAAGCGGCTGCTCGACACGTGCGACGCTCCCTCGATGGGCGCGGCAAAGGTGAGGGGATTCGTCTGGGTGTTCGCACTACAGGCTGTTCCGGCCTTGCCTACGTGCTGGAGTTTGTCGACGAGGTGGTGGCAGAGGATCAGGTGTTCGAAAGTCACGGCGAGAAAGTGATCATCGACCCGAAAAGCCTGGCTTACCTGGACGGCACCGAGCTCGATTTCGTCAAGGAAGGGTTGAACGAAGGCTTCAAGTTCAACAATCCCAACGTGCGCGGTGAATGTGGCTGCGGCGAAAGCTTCAACATCTGAGGCTGCTCGTGGGTACTCCTTGTCATTTCGCATTATTCGAGCTGCAACCGAGTTTCGATCTGGATCTCGATCAGCTGGCTTCGCGCTATCGTGAGTTGGCGCGCGGCGTTCATCCGGACCGCTTTGCCGACGCTTCCGAGCGTGAGCAGCGGCTGGCGCTAGAGCAATCCGCGAGCCTCAACGAGGCCTACCAGACGCTCAAGAGCCCACCCAAGCGCGCGCGATACTTGCTCGCCTTGAATGGTGGCGAGTTGCCGCTGGAGGTCACGGTGCATGATCCGGAGTTTCTTCTGCAGCAGATGGCGTTGCGTGAAGAGCTCGAAGACCTGCAGGACAGTGCAGACCTGAATGGCGTCGCCGCCTTCAAGCGCCGCCTGAAGGCTGCCCAGGATGAGCTGAACCAAAGCTTCGCAGCTTGCTGGAACGATGCTGCGCGACGTGAACAGGCGGAACGCCTGATGCGGCGCATGCAGTTCCTCGACAAGCTCACCTACGAAGTGCGCCAGTTAGAAGAGCGCCTCGACGATTAACCCAGTGCCGCTCCGGTCGCACGCCTGATATACAGATAAGTCCTGATTACGATGGCCCTACTGCAGATCGCCGAACCCGGCCAAAGTCCTCAACCGCACCAGCGTCGTCTGGCTGTGGGGATCGACTTGGGCACTACCAATTCGCTGGTCGCTGCATTGCGCAGTGGTCTTTCCGAGCCCCTGGCTGACGCAGAAGGGCGGGTCATCCTGCCTTCCGCCGTGCGCTATCACGCCGATCGCGTCGAAGTTGGCGAGTCGGCCAAGCTGGCTGCCGCCACCGATCCTTTGAACACCGTGCTGTCGGTCAAGCGCTTGATGGGTCGTGGACTGTCCGACGTCAAGCAATTGGGCGATCAACTGCCGTACCGCTTCGTCGGCGGCGAATCGCACATGCCGTTCATCGATACGATCCAGGGCCCGAAAAGCCCGGTCGAAGTTTCCGCCGATATCCTCAAGGTCCTGCGTCAGCGTGCCGAAGCGACACTGGGTGGCGAGCTGGTCGGTGCGGTGATTACCGTTCCTGCGTATTTCGACGATGCTCAGCGTCAGGCGACCAAGGATGCGGCCAAGCTGGCCGGTCTGAACGTGCTGCGTTTGCTTAACGAGCCGACGGCTGCGGCGGTTGCCTACGGTCTGGACCAGCATGCTGAAGGCCTGGTTGCAATTTATGACCTGGGCGGCGGCACCTTCGATATTTCGATTCTGCGCCTGACCGGCGGTGTGTTCGAAGTCCTGGCGACCGGCGGCGACAGTGCCCTGGGCGGCGATGACTTCGATCACGCGATCGCTGGCTGGATCATCGAGAGCGCCGGTTTGTCTGCCGATCTTGATCCGGGCGCGCAACGCAATTTGCTGCAAACCGCTTGTGCGGCCAAGGAAGCGTTGACCAATGCCTCGTCCGTTGAGGTCGCTTATGGTGACTGGAACGCTGAGCTGACTCGTGAAGCCTTTAATGCGCTGATCGAGCCAATGGTTGCCCGCAGCCTCAAAGCCTGCCGTCGTGCCGTTCGTGATTCCGGCGTCGAGCTGGAAGAAGTGCACGCCGTGGTGATGGTTGGCGGTTCGACTCGCGTGCCTCGTGTTCGCGAAGCGGTCGCGGAGGCTTTCGGTCGCCAGCCGTTGACTGAAATCGATCCGGATCAAGTGGTGGCCATCGGTGCCGCGATCCAGGCCGATACCCTGGCCGGCAACAAGCGTGACGGCGATGAATTGCTGCTGCTCGACGTGATTCCGTTGTCCCTGGGGCTGGAAACCATGGGCGGCCTGATGGAGAAGGTAATTCCGCGCAACACCACCATTCCCGTCGCTCGCGCCCAGGACTTCACCACCTATAAAGACGGCCAGTCGGCCATGGCGATCCACGTGTTGCAGGGTGAGCGGGAGCTGATCAGTGACTGCCGCTCCCTGGCGCGCTTCGAATTACGTGGTATCCCGGCAATGGTGGCCGGTGCCGCGAAAATTCGCGTGACGTTCCAGGTCGATGCCGACGGTCTGCTGAGTGTTTCCGCCCGCGAGCTCGGTTCGGGCGTTGAGGCCAGCATCCAGGTCAAGCCTTCCTACGGGCTGACCGACGGCGAAATCGCCAAGATGCTCAAGGATTCGTTCCAGCACGCCAACGACGACAAGGTCGCCCGCGTCCTGCGCGAGCAGCAGGTCGACGCGCAGCGTCTGATCGAAGCGGTGCAGGCGGCTCTGGAGGCTGATGGCGACCGTCTGCTCGATGCCGAAGAGCGCGTGGTCATCGATGCGCAGGTGCAGGAATTGACCGAACTGATGAAAGGTACCGATGGCTATGCCATCGAGCAGCAGACCAAGCGTCTGTCGCAAGTGACCGATGCCTTTGCTGCCCGCCGCCTGGACTCGACGGTGAAAGCCGCGCTGGCGGGGCGCAACCTGAATGAGATTGAGGAATAACGATGCCGCAGGTCATTTTTCTGCCACACGAAAAGTTTTGTCCGGAAGGCATGGTTGTGGAGGCTGAGCCGGGTATTTCCATCCTTGAACTGGCTCACGAACACCATATCGAGATGGAAAGCGCCTGCGGTGGCGTCTGCGCCTGCACCACTTGTCATTGCCTGATTCGTGAAGGCTTCGACTCTCTGGAAGAGGCCGATGAGCTGGAAGAGGACTACCTTGACAAGGCCTGGGGGCTGGAAGCTCAATCGCGTCTGGCCTGTCAGGCCCGAGTCGGGACTGAAGACCTGACCATCGAAATTCCGAAATACTCGCTCAACCATGCGGCCGAAGCGCCGCACTGATTCAAGGAAATGAAATGAGTCTGAAATGGGTTGATGTGCTGGAAATCGCGATCCAGCTGGCTGAATCCAAGCCGGAAGTGGATCCGCGTTACGTGAACTTCGTCGATCTGCACAAATGGGTGCTGGCATTGCCGGAGTTCAGTGATGATCCGACCCGCGGTGGCGAGAAGGTGCTTGAAGCCATTCAGGCCGCCTGGATCGAAGAAGCAGATTGAGTCTGCGCCGTACGCAGTTAGGCAATACCCAAGAACCCGCGTATAATTCGCGGGTTTAATTTTTCGCAAATTACCGTTTCTGGAGTTACACCATGGCTGTTCAACGTACTTTCTCCATCATCAAGCCTGACGCCGTTGCTAAAAACGTGATCGGCAAGATCGTTTCCCGTTTTGAAGAAGCCGGCCTGCGCGTTGTAGCTTCGAAAATGAAGCAACTGTCGAAAGCCGAAGCTGAAGGCTTCTACGCTGAGCACAGCGAGCGCGGTTTCTTCGGTGACCTGGTTGCTTTCATGACCTCCGGTCCAGTTGTTGTTCAGGTTCTGGAAGGTGAAAACGCTATCGCTCGCAACCGTGAGCTGATGGGCGCTACCAACCCTAAAGAAGCCGCTGCCGGCACCATCCGTGCTGACTTCGCTGAATCCATCGACGCCAACGCCGTACACGGTTCGGACTCCGAAGCCGCTGCTGCTCGCGAAATCGCATACTTCTTCGCAGCTACTGAAGTAACCACTCGCTAAGCATTGGCTTAAGAGTGAAGGTGAATCCATGACTACATCGACTGTTAAAACCAACCTGCTGGGTCTGACTCAACAGGAAATGGAAAAATTCTTCGACTCAATCGGGGAGAAGCGTTTCCGTGCCGGTCAGGTAATGAAATGGATTCACCACTTTGGCGTCGATGATTTCGACGCCATGACGAATGTCAGCAAGGCCTTGCGCGAGAAGCTCAAGGCTGTTGCTGAAGTTCGCGGTCCGGAAGTGGTCAGCGAGGACATCTCCAGCGACGGTACCCGTAAGTGGGTCGTACGCGTGGCGTCCGGCAGCTGCGTCGAGACCGTGTACATTCCCCAGGGCAAGCGCGGCACATTGTGCGTTTCGTCCCAGGCAGGCTGTGCCCTGGATTGCAGTTTCTGCTCCACCGGCAAGCAAGGCTTCAACAGCAACCTCACCGCCGCCGAAGTGATCGGTCAGGTGTGGATTGCCAACAAATCCTTTGGCAGCGTCCCGGCGACCGTCGACCGTGCCATCACCAACGTGGTGATGATGGGCATGGGTGAGCCGCTGCTGAACTTCGACAACGTCATTGCCGCCATGCATCTGATGATGGATGACCTGGGCTATGGCATTTCCAAGCGCCGCGTGACCCTGTCCACTTCGGGCGTGGTGCCGATGATCGATGAGCTGTCCAAGCACATCGACGTCTCCCTGGCGTTGTCCCTGCACGCACCGAATGACGCATTGCGTAACCAATTGGTGCCGATCAACAAGAAGTATCCGCTTAAGATGCTGCTCGAGTCGTGCCAGCGCTACATGTCGTCCCTGGGCGAAAAACGCGTGCTGACCATCGAGTACACCTTGCTCAAGGACGTTAACGACAAGGTTGAGCACGCGGTCGAGATGATCGAGTTGCTGAAAAACATTCCGTGCAAGATCAACCTGATCCCGTTCAACCCGTTCCCGCATTCCGGGTACGAGCGGCCGAGTAACAACGCCATTCGTCGGTTCCAGGATCAGCTTCATCACGCCGGTTTCAACGTCACTGTGCGCACCACTCGTGGTGAGGACATCGACGCGGCCTGTGGTCAATTGGTAGGGCAGGTGCTGGATCGCACCCGTCGCAGCGAACGTTATATCGCCGTGCGCGAGTTGAGCGCCGACAACGATATGGCGCAGAACGCCGCGAACAACAACTAAGAGAGGATCTCTATGTCCCTGCGCTTTGCGCTGCTTTTGCTGTTGGCCAGCCTGTGTGCTGGCTGTGTTCTTTCCGGCGATTACAACCCGATGAAGACCAGCAAGGGCCGCGACGAGGCGCGTGAGGCTTACGTGCAGCTCGGGATCGGGTATCTGCAGCAGGGCATGACTGAACGTGCGAAAGTGCCGTTGAAGAAAGCACTGGAGCTGGATGAGGCGGACCCCGATGCCAACGCGGCGCTGGGTCTGGTATTTCAGGCTGAAATGGAACCGGAACTGGCCGACCAGCATTTTCGCAAGGCGCTGTCCTCCCGTCCCGCCGATGCGCGAATCCTCAATAACTACGGCAGTTTTCTATTCGAGCAGAAGCGTTACAAGCAAGCCTACGAGCGCTTCGAGCAAGCCGCGGCCGATACCCTGTATCCTGAGCGTTCGCGAGTGTTCGAGAACCTTGGGATGACGGCTTCGATGCTCGGCCAGCGTGATTTGGCCCAGCAACAACTGGAGAAAGCCCTGCGCTTGAACCACCAGCAGCCTCGCGCATTGCTGGAAATGGCTGAGTTGTCTTACGAAGACAGGCATTATGTGCCCGCGCGTGACTATTACGATCGTTTTAGCCTGCTCGCCGAACAAAATGCACGTAGTCTATTGCTCGGCGTTCGACTGGCAAAAGTGTTTGAAGATCGCGACAAGGCCGCCAGTGCGGGCCTGCAATTAAAACGACTCTATCCCGGTACACCGGAATATCAGCAATACCTGTCGGAGCAATGATGAAAGCGGCGCATCCCGAAGTTGTAGCAGCGAATCGCGTTAACCCCGGTGAGACCCTGCGCCAGGCCCGCGAAAGCAATGGCTGGTCGCTGGCCGAAGTGGCCCTCAAGCTCAACCTCACCGTCAATTCCCTGAGTAATCTGGAAGCCGGCGCTTTCGACAAGCTGCCAGGGCATACCTTTGCCCGCGGTTATATTCGCGCCTATGCCAAATTGCTGGGCATGGATCAGGCCGTTCTGGTCCAGCAGTTCGACCAATCCACCGGCACTGACTCCAAGGGCAGTAACGTTCACAGCCTGGGGCGCATCGAAGAGCCGGTCCGTGTTTCCCACACCATCTTGCGAATTGTCAGTCTGCTGTTGCTGATCGCAGTGATTGGTGGCGGTTTTGTCTGGTGGCAGGATCAGACCTCGCTACGTACCAAGGACTTGACCAGCTTGAGCCCTGAACACGTAGAAGTCGAAGGCGCTGACGGTACCACCCAGATTCATCCGCTGGACGAGCCGGAAGACCAGGCGGTCGCACAAGGCCAGACTGAAGGCGCAACCACTCTTGCATTGCCGCCAGCCGATGCATCGGCGCCAGCGCCGGCCGAAGCTCAAGCGGCTGCACCTGCACCTGCACCTGCACCAGCCGCACCTGCGCCAACAGCCCCGGCGCACAGCGCTGCTCCGGTTGTTGCTGCTCCTGCGACGCCGGCACCGGCCGCTCCTGCTCCGGTCGTGACCGCGCCGGTTGCCCCAAGCGCCCCTGCACCAGCAACGACGGCTCCAG
This sequence comes from Pseudomonas moorei, assembly GCF_008801475.1. Lineage (GTDB taxonomy): Bacteria > Pseudomonadota > Gammaproteobacteria > Pseudomonadales > Pseudomonadaceae > Aquipseudomonas > Aquipseudomonas moorei. The sequence continues at coordinate 11,987 of NZ_VZPP01000012.1, forward strand.
TCGCCGGCCAGGGCCAGGTTCAACTGCAATTCACGGCCGATTGCTGGACGCAAGTGACCGATGGCACCGGCAAGGTGCTGTTGAGCGGCCTCAAGCGTAAAGGCGATAGCGTTTCCGTCAGCGGCAAGCCGCCGTTCGCCGTGCGCCTGGGCTACGCCCGTGGCGCTCAGGTGAGCTACAACGGCCAGCCAGTTGATGTGGCTCCTTTCACCAGTGGCGAGACTGCTCGCCTGAAGTTGGGTCAATAAGTCATGCACGGCGAATCTCCAATCAAACGTCGCGAATCACGCAAGATCTGGGTCGGTAACGTACCGGTTGGCGGTGATGCGCCAATCGCTGTGCAGAGCATGACCAATAGCGACACCAATGACGTCGCGGCCACCGTTGCACAGATCAATCGTCTGGAAGCAGCCGGTGTCGATATCGTGCGGGTGTCGGTGCCGGACATGGACGCCGCCGAGGCCTTCGGCAAAATCAAGCAACTGGTCAAGGTGCCGTTGGTTGCCGATATCCATTTCGACTACCGCATCGCATTGCGCGTCGCCGAGCTTGGCGTTGACTGCCTGCGGATCAACCCGGGCAATATCGGGCGCGAAGATCGCGTTCGTGCCGTGGTCGATGCCGCCCGTGATCGCGGCATTCCGATTCGCATCGGCGTAAACGCTGGCTCCCTGGAAAAAGACCTGCAGAAAAAATACGGCGAGCCGACACCTGCCGCACTGGTTGAGTCGGCCTTGCGCCACGTCGAACACCTCGAGCGCCTGAATTTCCAGGACTTCAAGGTCAGCGTCAAAGCCTCCGACGTGTTCATGGCCGTCGAAGCCTACCGCCTGCTGGCCAAGGAAATCGTCCAGCCGTTGCACCTGGGGATCACCGAAGCGGGTGGTTTGCGTTCCGGCACGGTGAAATCTGCTGTGGGCCTCGGTATGCTGCTCGCCGAGGGGATTGGCGATACTATTCGCATCTCGTTGGCGGCTGATCCGGTCGAGGAAGTGAAAGTCGGCTACGACATTCTCAAATCCCTGCATTTGCGTTCCCGTGGCATCAACTTCATCGCCTGCCCGAGCTGCTCGCGGCAGAACTTCGATGTGGTCAAAACCATGAACGAACTGGAAGGGCGCCTTGAAGACCTGCTGGTGCCGCTGGATGTCGCGGTCATCGGTTGCGTGGTCAACGGACCCGGTGAAGCCAAGGAAGCCCATATCGGCTTGACCGGCGGCACGCCAAACCTGATTTACATCGACGGCAAGCCGTCGCAGAAACTGACGAATGACAATCTCGTGGATGAGCTCGAACGCTTGATCCGCGAGAAAGCGGCCGAAAAGGTCGAAGCTGACGCTGCCGTCATCGCGCGCGGCTGAGCCCGACCAAAGAGCCGAACGGAATTTAAGGATTTAATGTGAGCAAGTCTCTGCAAGCCATTCGTGGCATGAACGACATCCTGCCCGAACAGACCCCTCTGTGGCGTCATTTCGAGGGCACCGTTTCGCGTCTGCTGGATAACTACGGCTACAAGCAGATCCGCATGCCGATCGTTGAGTTCACCGAGCTGTTCAAGCGCTCCATCGGTGAAGTGACCGACATCGTCGAAAAAGAGATGTACACCTTCGACGACCGTAACGGCGACTCCCTGACGCTGCGTCCGGAAGGCACGGCAGCCTGTGTGCGTGCCGTGCTCGAGCACGGCATCACCGGCGGTGGCCAGGTACAGAAACTCTGGTACATCGGTCCGATGTTCCGCCACGAGCGTCCACAGAAGGGCCGTTATCGTCAGTTCCACCAGATCGGCGTCGAGGTGTTCAACCTTGATGGTCCGGACATCGATGCCGAGCTGATCGTGCTGACCTGGCGCCTGTGGGGCGAGCTGGGGATCCGCGATGCGGTCAAGCTCGAACTCAACAGCCTGGGCACCAGCGAATCCCGTGGTCGTTATCGCGAGGCACTGGTCGAGTTCCTGTCCGCTCACCTGGACAAGCTGGACGAAGACAGCCAGCGCCGCCTCAAGACCAACCCGCTGCGGGTTCTGGATACCAAGAACGCCGACACTCAAGCGATCCTGGTCAACGCGCCGAAAATGGCCGACTACCTCGACGAAGAGTCCCGCGTGCACTTCGAGGGCCTGAAGGCTCGCCTGGACGCCGCTGGCATTCCTTACGTGATCAACCCGAAGCTGGTTCGCGGGCTGGATTACTACAGCAAGACCGTTTTCGAATGGGTCACCGACAAACTCGGCGCCCAGGGCACTGTGTGTGCGGGTGGTCGTTACGACGGCCTGGTCGAGCAGATGGGCGGCAAGCCGACGGCGGGCGTTGGCTTTGCGATGGGCATCGAACGCCTGGTGCTGTTGCTGGAAACCCTGGAGCAGATCCCGGAAGAGATCTCCCGTCAGGTCGACGTCTACCTCTGCGCCTTCGGTGAAGCCGCCGAGCTGGCCGCTCTGGCGTTGAGCGAACGCGTTCGAGATCAGCTACCCAACCTGCGCCTGCAAGTGAATGCCGGCGCCGGCAGCTTCAAAAGCCAGTTCAAGAAAGCCGACAAGAGCGGTGCGCTGTATGCACTGATCCTCGGTGACGACGAGATGGCCCAGCAAGTGGTAGGTTTCAAACCCCTGCGTGGCCAGGGCGAACAACAAAGCATTGCCTGGGATGCGCTTGCTGCACACCTGGCCACCTGCGTCGTGCAGGGTTGAAGCTGTCTAAACAGCCGATTTAGCGATTAAGGAGTATTGGGGTGTCGAGTACCGAAGACGAACAGCTGGCGGATTTGAAGGACTGGTGGTCACGTAACGGCAAGCCCCTGGTGACTGGCGGCCTGTTGGCGCTGGTCATCGTGTTCGGCTGGCAAGCCTTTCACAAGTATCAGAGCAACCAGTCGCAAGGCGCCTCGATGCTCTATCAGCAATTGCTGGAAACCACGCTGACGCCTGACGGCAAGCCTGATGCGGGCCGTGTTTCGGACCTGGCTGCCAAACTCAATAGTGAGTTCGGCGGTAGCGCCTATGCGCAATACGGCAACCTGTTCGTGGCGAAAGTCGCCGTCGACAGTGGCAAGCTGGATGACGCAGCCAGCGAGCTGAAAGGCATTGTAGCCAAGCCGGCCAATCCGGCACTGGGCGAAATCGCCCGTCAGCGCCTGGCTCAGGTGCTGGCCGCGCAGAACAAGGCCGATGAAGCCTTGAAACTGCTTGAAGGCGATGCCGACAAGGCATTCCTGGCCACTCGTGAAGAGCTCAAGGGCGACCTGCTGGTGCAGTTGGGTCGTACCGATGAAGCGTATAAGGCCTATCAAAAGGCCAAGGCTGCACTGTCGGATGAAGCGGCGGTGGGTGGCCTACAAATGAAGCTGGACGACCTGGCCAAAGGGGATGCGTGACGTGATTCGTTGGAAACATGCAGCATTGCTGGCTCTGGCCCTGTTGGCCGCGGGTTGCAGCAGCAACAGCAAAAAAGAATTGCCACCGGCCGAGTTGACCGACTTCAAGGAAGAAGTGGTTCTGAAAAAGCAGTGGAGTCGTTCGATCGGTGACGGTCAGGGCGAAACCTACAACATGCTGGTTCCAGCGATCGACGGCGATACCATTTATGCTGCCGACGTGACTGGTGTGGTGATGGCACTGGATCGCAGCAACGGCGACGTCAAGTGGAAGAAAAAACTCGAACTGCCTGTTTCCGGCGCCGTTGGCGTGGGTTACGGTCTGCTGACGTTGGGTACGCTCAAGGGTGAAATCGTTGCCCTGGACACCAGCAACGGTGAAGTGAAGTGGCGTGCTCGCGTGTCCAGCGAAGTTCTGGCACCACCGGCCAACAACGGCGATGTGGTGGTGGTTCAGACCCAGGACGACCGTCTGATCGGTCTGGATGCCGCTACCGGCACTCAGCGCTGGTTGTATGACAGCACGCCAGCGGTTCTGACACTGCGCGGTACCAGTGCGCCGATCGTGACCAACCACCTCGCGGTGGCTGGCCTGTCGACCGGTAAAGTGGTCGCTCTCGACATTTCCAACGGCGTGCCGGTGTGGGAACAGCGTGTAGCGATCCCGCAAGGTCGTTCGGAGCTGGAGCGTGTGGTCGATATCGACGGCGGCCTGCTGTTGTCCGGCGAGACGATTTACGTCGCGAGCTACCAGGGGCGCGTTGCCGCGCTTGACCTGCAAAGCGGTCGCCAGCTGTGGCAGCGTGATGCTTCCAGCTATGCGGGTGTCGCGCAGGGCTTCGGGAGTCTCTACGTGAGTCTGTCTTCGGGCACTGTCGAAGGCGTCGACGAGCGTTCCACCACGGCTTTGTGGAGCAACGATTCGCTGGCTCGTCGTCAGCTGTCGGCTCCTGAAGTGTTTTCCAGCTACGTTGCAGTGGGTGACTTGGAAGGTTATCTGCACCTGCTGAGTCAGGTTGATGGTCGATTCGTCGGCCGCGAGCGTATCGACAGCGACGGCCTGCGTGCCCGTCCGCTGGTGGTGGGTGACACGATTTATGTGTATGGCAACAGCGGCAAACTGGAAGCCCTGACCATCAAGTAAAGGTTTGACTATGCTTGGGGTTAACCCCCCAGGCTGCTTCACTTGCAGGAGCGAGCTCGCTCGCGAAGGGCGCCAACGATTACGTTTGCGGTCTGAATAAACGCAGTGTTTTTGCGTTTTTCGCGATCAAGCTCGCTCCTACAGTGATAGCCCCGAGCACCAGCCGCTGCCTCGCAGCGGCTTTTGTATTTTCTGAAATAACGAAGTGGAGAGCCGCATGGTTCCCGTAATCGCCCTGGTGGGCCGACCGAACGTCGGCAAGTCCACCTTGTTCAACCGCCTGACCAGGACTCGCGACGCCATTGTCGGCGACCTGTCCGGTCTGACCCGTGATCGCCAATACGGTGAGGCCAAGTGGCAAGGGCGTTCCTACATTCTGGTCGACACCGGCGGTATCTCCGGTGACGAGCATGGTATGGACGAAAAAATGGCCGAGCAGTCGCTGCTGGCCATTGAAGAAGCGGATGTTGTGCTGTTCCTGGTAGATGCCAAGGCCGGTTTCACCGCCGCCGACCAGATGATCGCCGAGCATTTGCGCAAACGTAACAAGCGTTCCTACGTGGTCGCCAACAAGGTCGACAACATCGACCCTGATATGGCCCGCGCCGAATTCGCTCCGTTGGGCATGGGGCACGCGATTCCAATCGCCGGTGCTCATGGCCGTGGCATCACCCAGATGCTGGAAATCGCCCTGAGCGAATTCCCGAAAGACGAAGAAGAGCCGGAAGAAGGCGAGGAAGAGGAAGTTGCCGAGGGCGAAGAAGCCAAGCGCATTCCTGGCCCGAGCGAAAAAGACGGGATCAAGATCGCGATCATCGGCCGTCCGAACGTCGGCAAGTCGACCCTGGTCAACCGCATGCTCGGTGAAGACCGGGTTATCGTCTATGACCAACCCGGCACCACTCGCGACAGTATCTACATCCCGTTCGAGCGTAACGACGAGAAGTACACGCTGATTGACACCGCCGGTGTGCGCAAGCGCGGCAAGATCCACGAAGAAGTCGAAAAGTTCTCCGTGGTCAAAACCCTGCAAGCGATCAAAGACGCCAACGTGGTGATCTTCGTGATGGACGCCCGCGAAGGCGTGGTCGATCACGACCTCAACCTGCTGGGCTTCGCCATTGAGTCGGGTCGTGCGCTGGTCATCGCCATCAACAAGTGGGACGGCATGACCCCGAGCGAACGCGACTTCGTGAAGGTCGAGTTGCAGCGTCGCCTGTTCTTCGTTGACTACGCCGACATTCACTTCATCTCGGCGCTGCATGGCACTGGCGTAGGTAATCTCTATGCGTCGGTACAAAACTCGTTCAAGTCTGCGGTCACCCGCTGGCCAACCAACCGCCTGACCCAGATCCTGGAAGACGCGGTCGGTGAGCACGCGCCGCCAATGGTCAATAACCGTCGGATCAAGCTGCGTTATGCCCACCTGGGTGGCGCGAACCCGCCGATCATCGTGATTCACGGTAACCAGATCGAAAAGGTGCCGAAGTCCTACGTCCGTTACCTGGAAAACACTTACCGTCGTGTGCTGAAGTTGGTCGGTACGCCGATCCGCATCGAGTTCAAGGGCGGCGAGAACCCGTACGAAGGCAACAAGAACTCGCTCACCGACCGTCAGGTCAACAAGAAGCGTCGCTTGATGTCGCACCACAAGAAGGCCGACAAGAAGCGTCGCGACAAACGCTGATTCCAAGCCCTCGCACTCTCTTTTGTCGGGGGCTTGTTGTGGTGAGGCGGCTTGCCCCCGTTGGGTGGCGCAGCCAGCCCGAAACCATCCACCGGGGTCTGTCAGACCCCGGTGCAGGTTTTACGACTGCTTCGCAGCCGAACGGGGCGGTGCGGCGGTCCGACAAACTCCCTCGCCACAGGTACAGCGGTGATCAATTGACGAAGGGCGCCCTGTATGGCGCCCTTTTTCGTGCCTGCCGTTTGGGCTATCCTCGGGCTCTCCCGCGCCGCCGTTAGAGCCGGGTGTAGAGCAGGGAATCACCGATGATCACCAGTAAGCTGCCGAATGTCGGCATCACTATCTTCACCCAGATGTCTCAGCTCGCCGCGCAGACCGGCGCGCTAAACCTGTCTCAGGGATTTCCCGATTTCGATGCCCCGCAAGCCCTGTGCGACGCGGTTGGCCGGCATATTGCCAATGGCCACAACCAGTATTCGCCGATGACCGGCCTGCCCGCTCTGCGTCAGCAGATTGCGGCGAAGATCGCCCGTAGCTATGGCGTCAACGTCGATGCCGACAACGAAGTGACCGTCACCCCGGGCGCGACCCAGGCGATTTTCAGCGCCATCCAGGCCGTTATCCACAATGGTGACGAAGTCATCGTGTTCGATCCGGCGTATGACAGTTACGAGCCTTCGGTTGAGTTGGCGGGTGGTCGTTGCGTGCACGTACCGTTGGGCCTGGACGATTTCAGCATCGACTTCGACAAGCTCGCCACTGCGTTGAGTCCGCGCACGCGAATGATCATCCTCAATTCCCCGCACAACCCCAGCGGTGCCTTGATCAGTCGCGCCGAGCTGGATCAGTTGGCGGCGCTGATTCGCGACCGTGACATCTACATCGTCAGCGACGAGGTCTACGAACACCTGGTGTACGACGGCGTACCACACGTCAGCGTGCTGGCCCATGAAGAACTGTATCAGCGAGCCTTCGTGGTCAGCTCTTTCGGCAAGACTTATCACGTCACCGGCTGGAAAACCGGTTACGTCGTCGCGCCGCCGGCCCTGACGGCAGAGCTGCGCAAAGTGCATCAATACGTCAGTTTCTGCGGTGTTACGCCACTGCAATATGCCTTGGCCGATTACATGGCCGAGCATCCGGAACACGTCGAAGAACTGCCGGATTTCTATCAGGCCAAGCGTGATCTGTTCTGCGATTTGCTCGCGCCATCGCGTTTCAGTTTCAAACGGGTGACCGGCACTTATTTCCAGTTGGTCGATTACTCGCAAATCCGTCCGGACCTCAATGACGTCGAAATGGCCCTGTGGATGACTCGCGAACATGGCGTGGCAAGTATTCCGATCTCGGTGTTCTACCAGACACCACCCGAAGGCCAGCGCCTGGTGCGACTGTGCTTTGCCAAGCGTGAGGAGACCCTGCGTGAAGCAGCGGAAAAACTATGCGTGATCTGAGTGCGCTACCGAATCTGAACATCGCGCTGATCCAGACGTCCCTGGCCTGGCATGACCGCCGGGCAAACCTGGAGCATTTCGAGTCGCTGCTGGAACAGGCGCGCGGCGCAGACCTGATCATTCTGCCGGAGATGTTCACCACCGGTTTCTCCATGGAGTCCGAAACCCTCGCGGAACCGGAAAACGGCCCCACCAGCCAATGGCTGCGGGTTCAGGCGGCGAAATTCGAGGCAGTGATTACTGGTAGCGTCATCATTCAGGCGGCCGATGGCAGTCATCGCAATCGCCTGTTATGGGCACGGCCGGACGGCGAGCTGTGGCACTACGACAAGCGCCACCTGTTCCGCATGGCCGGCGAGCATCATCACTACACCCCGGGCGAGCGTCAGGTGCAGTTCGAACTCAAGGGCTGGCGCGTGAGGCCGTTGATCTGCTACGACCTGCGCTTCCCGGTTTGGAGTCGCGATGCCCAGGACACCGACCTGTTGCTGTATACCGCCAACTGGCCGGGCGCTCGACGCCAGCACTGGAACCGCTTGTTGCCGGCGCGGGCGATCGAAAACCTGTGTTACGTGGCGGCGGTGAACCGCATCGGGACGGACGGCAAAGGCTTTGCGTATACCGGTGACAGTCAGGTGCTGGATTTCCAGGGCGAGACGTTGCTCAGTGCCGGTGAGGCGGACGGAGTATTCAAGGTGCTGCTCAATGCGGCGGAACTGGCGGCGTATCGCGCGCGGTTTCCGGCGAATCTGGATGCGGATACTTTCGAATTCACCTGAGTTCGTCGTCGCCTGACCTGACCTCTTCGCGGGCAAGCCCGCTCCCACAGGGTATGTGGGTGTAAACAAAATTTGAGTTCACAACGGTCAACTGTGAGCGGGCTTGCCCGCGAAAGGGCCGGTTCAGACAGCACAAAACCAGCAGGCAAAAAAAGGCCCCGAGGTTCGCACTCCGGGGCCTTTTTGCATGACAGCGAAGGCTTACGCGGCTTTCGCTTCAGGCTGGCTCAGGGAGCGGTTCAGCGCGCTGAACAGAGCCTTGAAGCTGGCGGTGGTGATGTTTTCGTCGATGCCGACGCCATGCACCGCGCGCTCACCATTGACTCGCAGTTCAATGTAGGCGGCAGCCTTGGCGTTGGTGCCTGCGCCGATGGCGTGCTCGTTGTAGTCCATGATTTCCACCGGCACTGGCAAACCGGCCACCAGCGCTTCCAGAGCGCCATTGCCCTTGCCGCGCCAATGCAGGTTGGTTTCGCCCTGACCTTGGCTGGCGACTTCCACTTCGACGGCGCTGTGGCCGTTTTCTTCCTGCAGGCGATGGCTGACCAGCGCGTACGGGGTGTTGGCCTGCAAGTACTCGCTGTGCAGCAGGGCGTGGATTTGCTGGGCAGTCATTTCCAGGCCCAGGCGATCGGTCTCACGCTGCACGACCTGGCTGAACTCGATCTGCATGCGACGCGGCAGGCTGATGCCGTATTCCTGTTCCAGCAAGTAGGCGATACCGCCCTTGCCCGACTGGCTGTTGACGCGGATGACCGCTTCGTAGCTGCGGCCGATGTCGGCAGGGTCGATCGGCAAGTACGGTACTTCCCACAGCGCGTCCGGTTTCTGCTGGGCGAAGCCCTTGCGGATGGCATCCTGGTGGGAGCCGGAGAACGCGGTGTGCACCAGGTCGCCGACGTACGGGTGACGTGGGTGAACCTGGATCTGGTTGCACTCTTCGACGACTTTGCGCACGCCGTCGATGTCGGAGAAGTCCAGTTGAGGGTCGAGGCCCTGGGTGTACATGTTCAGCGCGACGGTCACCAGGTCAACGTTACCGGTACGCTCGCCGTTGCCGAACAGGCAGCCTTCGACGCGGTCGGCGCCGGCCATCAGGCCCAGTTCAGTGGCCGCAACGCCAGTGCCACGGTCGTTGTGGGTGTGCAGGCTGATGATCACGCTGTCACGACGGTTGATGTGACGGCCGAACCATTCGATCTGGTCGGCATAGATGTTCGGGGTTGCGCATTCGACGGTGGCCGGCAGGTTGAGAATCATCTTGTGCTCGGGCGTCGGGTTCCATACCTCGATCACCGCGTCGCAGACTTCCTTGGCGAACTCCAGTTCGGTGGCACTGAAAGTCTCTGGCGAGTACTCGAAGGTCCACTCGGTGTCCGGCTGCATGGCTGCGTATTTGACGAACAGTTTGGCGGCGTTCACGGCGATGGCCTTGACTCCGTCCTTGTCCTGATTGAAGACAATCCGGCGGAAGGAAGGGGAGGTCGCGTTGTACAGGTGAACGATGGCTTTCTTTGCCCCGCGCAGGGATTCGAAGGTACGTTCGATCAGGTCTTCACGGCCCTGGGTCAGCACCTGGATGGTGGTGTCGTCTGGGATGTGATTGCCTTCGATCAGGGTGCGCACGAAGTCGAAGTCGGTTTGCGAAGCGGCCGGGAACGAGGCTTCGATTTCTTTCACGCCTACCTGCACCAGGGTTTTCCAGAAGCGCAGCTTCTTGACGGCGTCCATCGGTTCGATCAGCGACTGGTTGCCGTCACGCAGGTCGGAACTGCACCAGATCGGCGCGGCCGTGATGGTTTTCGACGGCCAGGTGCGGTCCGGGATGTCGATGGTCGGGAACGCGCGGTATTTCGAAGACGGGTCTTTGAGCATGCTCATCGGGAAATCCTTATTGTGTGGGCCGAAAAAAGGCGGCCTGCCGGTGGATCAAATGTTCTGGGGGTAACGCGTGAGACGAGGCATCGCGATCAGCCCGGCAGTCGTGCGCTGACAAGGCACAGGCTGCGGTGCTGGCGACGCTGAATGAGGGTGTGAGAGGTTTTCATGTCTTCAACCCTAACCGCGGGGGGAAAGGATGGCAAGCAGTCGAAAAAAATTGAGAGGAATACTCGTGACAATGTATTTATCGAGATTTTATTGCTTTGATTGGCTTCGAATGTTCAGTTGCTTGCGCAGGGTTTGAGTGGTGCGCAATCGAAGCTTTCAGCATGGGCGGCCGGTGGCGCAGCTATGCTTTAAGCCTCGACTGGCAAGCAGGAGTCGGCGATGAACGAGTCCGATTGGAAGCTTTATTGTGTGCTGCGTCCGATGGCCCGCGAGCGGATGTGCGTGCGGATCATGGCGGATGTCGAAAAGACCGTGCTGGATAAAAGCCTTTCACCTTACGAGCGGATGGAGGCCAGCGAGGAGCTGCTCAAGGCTGGTCAAAAAGAGCTGTATTGGGCCTTTGGGGTTTTCAGTTTTTCACGTCATGAAGCCCGCTCGCACTTGCTCGGGCTGTGTGCCCGGGAGTTGATTACGGCTCAAGAGTTAAGCGGCTTTTCGCAGGAGACGCAGGAGTGGGTCAAACACTGCCTGGCGGATCGGGAGGTGCATGGGATTGAGGATCTGGACGCGGAGTAAGTTGTTTTTCAGTGATCAGGGTTGAGCCTGTGATGCTGCCTTTGCGGACAAGCCCGCTTCTGCAATGGATCGGGTGGGAGTGGGCTTGCCCGCGAAGAGGCCGCTCGCCTCACTGCGAATTCAGGGCTGAAACGCCCCGATGAAAATCGCCGGGTCCACGCGCGCATCGTTCAGGCTGATGTTCCAGTGCATATGTGGCCCGGTCGCCCGCCCGGTCGAACCGACCTTGCCGACCACGTCACCGCGAGCCAATGGTTGACCGACCTTCACATCGATTTTCGACATGTGGCAGAACATGCTGATGAAGCCTTGGCCATGGTCGACAAACACCGTGTTGCCGTTGAAGAAATAATTGCCGATCAGAATCACTTTGCCATCGGCCGGGGTTTTGATCGGGGTACCGGCCGGCACCGCGAAGTCCAGGCCAGCGTGGGGATTGCGTTCTTCACCATTGAAGAACCGGCGCACCCCGAACTTGCTCGACAGCGGCCCGTTGACAGGCTTGTCCAATAGCAGGTTGCTGGGCGTATTCGGGCTGAACGTGCGGTAGGCGGTGATCTGCTCAGCCAGCTCGCGTTCGATGCGCTTGAGATTCTCCGGGTCCGGATTGACCTGCTGCGTGTTCTTCAAGGTGATGCGTTGTTCAGGGTATTTTTTCTGGCCCACCGTGAAGCTCAGCGTACGACCAGCGCTGCTGATGGACTGAGCGCCCGGCTTGGTCGTCAGTGGCACGCCGACGATGGCCAGCCAATTGTTCTGTTCCTTGACCACCAGCACCGGTTTGCCCTGATAGCTGGCTTTCGGTGCTTGCGCGGAAGTGCCCAGATCCACCACCGCGACGCCACCTGGCACCGGTTTGTTCAACAGGCGGGTGATGTAGCTGTCGGCATGGGCGTTGAGGGTCAGGCACAGCAACAGCAGCGAAGCTAAAAGGCGCGGCATGGGTCAATCCAGTAATGAAAGGGTGACAGGCGTCAGGTGATTGTCTTCGACCCGTACTTGCAGTTCGCCTTCGCCCAATTTGGCTTTCAGACGCTGTCCGTTTTGGGTTTGAGCGGCGTTGCGAATCGCGTTGCCGCGCTCATCGAGCAAAATGCTGTAGCCGCGACCGAGCGTCGCCAGGGGACTGACCACATGCAGGGTCTGCATTTGGCTTTGCAACTGCAGGCGACGGTTTTTCAGGCCCTCGCGCATGGCACGAGGCAGGCGCTCGGCGAGGCTGTCGAGGCGCTGGCGCAACATCGCCAGTTGCCGGCCTGGATGTTGCGCGGCCAGGCGGGTTTCCAGACGAATCAGCCGTTCACGACGGGTGTTGAGACTGCGTTCGAACGCGCGGCGCATGCGCATGTCCAGATCATCCAGGCGTTGCGCTTGCTGGCGCAGGCGTTCGCCGGGGTGACGCAAGCGCCGGGAGATACCTTCGAGGCGCAGACGGTCGCGCATCAAACGGTCGCGCATGCGCATCACCAGCCGTCGGTGCAGGCTTTCGACCCGACGGACCAGATCGCTGGAGTCCGGCGCGAGCAATTCAGCGGCGGCAGATGGCGTCGGGGCGCGCACGTCGGCGACGAAGTCACTGATGGACACGTCGGTTTCATGGCCGACGGCACTGACGATCGGCGTTATGCAGGCATCCACCGCGCGGGCCACGGCTTCTTCGTTGAAGCACCAGAGGTCTTCCAGCGAGCCGCCGCCACGGGCCAGGATCAAGGCGTCGAAGCCGCGGGCATCGGCCAGTTTCAGCGCGCGCACAATCTGCGCAGTGGCTTCGCGGCCCTGAACGGCTGTGGGGATCAGTGTCAGTTGTACCTGCGGTGCGCGACGGCGGAACACGCTGATGATGTCGCGGATCACCGCACCGGTGGGCGAACTGATGATGCCGATCCGCTGTGGATGGGCCGGTAGCGGTACCTTGCGTTCGGCACTGAACAGGCCTTCGGCGCTGAGCTTTTCCTTCAGCGCGTCGAAGGCCAGCCGCAAGGCGCCGTCGCCGGCCGGTTCCACGGTGTCGAGGATCAGTTGGTAATCACCACGCCCCTCAAACAGCGAAACCTTGCCGCGTACCTTCACCGCCAGGCCGTCCTTCAACGCTTGTCGTACCCGCGCAGCGTTCTGCCGGAACAGCGCGCAGCGCACCTGGGCGCCGCTGTCCTTGAGCGTGAAATACACGTGGCCGGACGCCGGACGGGCGAGGTTGGAGATTTCGCCTTCGACCCAGATGTTGCTGAACACGTCTTCGAGCAGCACCCGCGCGCGGCCGTTGAGCTGGCTGACGGTCAGGACTTCACGGTCCAGGCCGAGTCTTGCAAAGGGATCTTTAATCATGGGGCGCAGTTTAAAGGCATTCGGTGATCAATCTCCATGCGTGCGCACAATTCCCTTGTTGATGCCTTTGTGGGCGGGAGCTGGCTCGCGATAACGGTTCGGCAGGCGACATCGTCGGTGAATTTTAAGACGCCATCGCGAGCAAGCTCGCTCCCGCAAGGTTAAAGTCGTCAGCGGCAATCAAGGAAGACCGGGGGAATGAATGTGCTTGAGTTGTTGAACCAATGGCCGTTCGGAGTCATGGAATGGCTGGTGATCGGGGGCGGGATCGCCCTGGCCTATATCGTATTCGGCATCGCCGGGTTCGGCACCGCGCTGGTGGCCGGGCCGATTCTGATTGTGTTCATGCCCTTGCTGGTGCTGCTGGATTTTGTCGCGGCATTCGGCAATCTGTTGCCCTCGCGGCGTGATGTGGCGAAACCGGAGTTATTGCGTTTGCTGCCGTGCATGGCGGTCGGTTGCACGTTGGGCGTGATTTTTTTGCTGAACCTGAAATCCGATCTGTTACTGCTGTTGATGGGGCTGTTTATCAGCGCCTATGCCATCTACAGCCTCTGGGTCAAAGCCCGTCCGACGCAATTGTCTGCCGTGGGGGCGCTGCCGATGGGAACGGTGGGCGGGATGTTCGGTGCGTTGTTCGGCAGTGGCGGTTTTTTGTACGCGATTTATTTGAACAGTCGACTGCCCAAGGACGAGGCGCGGGCGACGCAGAGCGCGCTGATCAGTTGCAGCACCGTGGTGCGGTTGAGCCTCTTCATTGTGGCGGGCGTGTACGCCGAGCTGCCCTTGTTGGTACTGGCGCTGTGCTTGTTGCCGGCGATGGCGCTGGGGCTATGGATCGGTCGACGGCTGACGATGCGCCTGTCTCGCGAGGCCTTCGTGCGGCTGGTGACTTGGTTGGTGCTGGCGAGCGGGGTCGCGCTGATCGGGCGCTACCTCAGCACCTGACCCCAGCCACCAGGTTGTCTACTCACCAGGATCAATCGTTGTACTGGCTCAGCAACCGCTCCATCCGCGCATTCAAGCGGCGCTTGATTTCGGTTTCGATGTGCGGCGCGAAGTCGTCGATCACGTCCTGCATGATCAATTGCGCGGCAGCGCGCAGTTCGTTGTCGAGGTAGAGCAGGGCGTCGGCGCCCTTGCGGGTGGTCGGCGCCGGTTCGGCGGCTGGCGCCGGGGCTTTCGGTTCGATGATCGGCGCGGGGGCGCTGACGGTATCGAACAGCATTGGAATCTGTTCCTGTTCACCTTCATCGACCGTGTCGGTCAGCAGTGGTGGTTGCAGGTTGTCATCGCCGAGCAGTTGGCGGATCGACTCAAGGTCATCCAGCAGGTGCACGGACTTTTGCAGCGGTTTTGGAGTGTCCATCGGAATGCTCAGAGTCGCTGTAAACGGTGATCTTGCAGAGGATAGCCCTGTTCGCGGTAGAAACGGAAACTCTCGCGTGCGGCCTGGCGAATCACCGGGTCTTCCACCACCACTTCTGCCACGCGGGCGAAGCGCTGGGCAAAGGCCGGCACTTTCAGGTCAAGATTGACCAGTAAATCCTGGTGCTGGCCGCAGTCGTCGCCAAGACCCAGGACAATCAGGCTGTCGGGTTCGCTTTCGGCAGGGCCGTGGGGCACAAAACTTTCGCCCTTGAATGCCCATAAGCGTGCATCGAGATCCTCGCGCTGGGAGGCGTCGCTGCAATGCAGGTAAATGCGGTGCCCCATGCGCCAGGCTTTTTCGGTGAGCTTGCAGGCAAAATCCAGGCGTGCCGAAGGATCGGCGCTGGGCAGGATGTAGAAGTCTACTTTGGTCATTGCGGTTCCTGAGCCTAGAGCGGCGCCGCCCGAAAGCGACGCCGCTCAGGTTCATCGGTTTCAGGCTTTGGCGCGGTCCAGCAGGTATTGGGTCAGCAGGGGAACCGGACGGCCAGTGGCGCCTTTGTCCTTGCCGCCGCTGGTCCAGGCGGTGCCGGCGATGTCCAGGTGAGCCCAGTTCAGGTTTTTGGTGAAGCGCGACAGGAAGCAGGCTGCGGTGATGGTGCCGGCTTTCGGGCCGCCGATGTTGGCGATGTCGGCGAACGGGCTATCGAGTTGCTCCTGGTACTCATCGAACAGCGGCAGTTGCCAGGCGCGGTCGTCGGCTGCCTTGCCGGCGCTGAGCAGTTGGTCGATCAGTTCATCGTTGTTGCCCAGCAGGCCCGAGGTGTGGGAGCCCAGGGCAACCACGCAGGCACCGGTCAGGGTGGCGATATCGATGACGGCTTGTGGCTTGAAACGCTCAGAGTAGGTCAGGGCGTCGCACAGCACCAGACGGCCTTCGGCGTCAGTGTTGAGGATTTCCACGGTCTGGCCGCTCATGGTGGTGACGATGTCGCCCGGGCGCGAAGCGTTGCCGCTCGGCATGTTCTCGGCGCAGGCCAGGATGCACACCAGGTTGATCGGCAATTTCAGCTCAAGCACCGCTCGCAGGGTGCCGAATACGCTGGCAGAGCCGCCCATGTCATATTTCATTTCGTCCATGCCGGCGCCTGGCTTGAGGCTGATACCGCCGGTGTCGAAGGTGATGCCTTTGCCGACCAGGGCGTAGGGCTTCTCGGACTTCTTGCCGCCGTTGTACTGCATGACGATCAGGCGCGGCGGCTGGGCGCTGCCCTGGCCAACGGCATAGAACGAGCCCATGCCCAGTGCCTTGATCTTCTTCTCGTCGAAGACTTCGACTTTCAGGTCCTTGAACTCTTTGCCGAGGTTTTTCGCTTGCTCGCCAAGGAACGTCGGGTGGCAGATGTTTGGCGGCAAGTTGCCCAAGTCGCGAGTGAAGGCCATGCCGTTGGCAATGGCGGTGGCGTGGGTCACGGCGCGTTGCACTTCAGCCTGGGCGGCCTTTATGGTCAGCAGGGTGACTTTCTTCAGGGCGCGCGGTTCGGCTTTCTGGCTCTTGAACTGATCGAACTGATATTCGCCGTCCACGAGGGTTTCGGCCAGCAGGCGGGTCTTGCCGTAGCTGTCGCGGCCCTTGACCACGATTTCGTCCAGGGCCAGGACCGCATCGCTGCCGCCCAGGCCCTTGAGGGTATTGAGTACGCCGGCGATGATCTTGCGGAACGGGCGGTCGCCCAGTTCTTCATCTTTGCCCACGCCGACCAACAGCACGCGCTCGGCCTTCAGGTTTGGCAGGCTGTGCAGCAAGAGGCTTTGGCCCACCTTGCCGGCCAGGTCGCCACGCTTGAGAACGGCACTGATCGCACCACCGCTGAGTTCGTCGAGTTGCCTGGCGGCGGCACCGAGTTTACGGTCTTCACCGACGGCGACCACCAGCGTGGCGGTTTTCAACGTTTCCGGGTTAACGCTCTTTACAACCAGTTCCATGTCCGGGTCCCTGAATTGATGGTCAGCTTGCAAGCGCGCTCCACAATAGGTGTGCGTCGCTTGCCTGCATCTAAATAGAAAGGCGCCAGTACCGACCGGCGACGAAGGCCGCAGTTTGAACCTCGCTACCGGCGCCTGACAACCCTCGGCCATACGATTGTAGGCGCGTGCCTGCTCGCGAAGAACTTGAGGCCGCCGCGGGCTTTCAGGCTTCGCGCGATATAGAGGTCGCCCTTCGCGAGCACCTCGCTCCTGCGGGTGCCCCACGCATTGCGCAGTGACAGGTGCACTCAATCACAGGATAATGCGCCATCTTTTTCGGCGGCTCTGCCTTGTGGGCTGCCTGATATGTCTGCTTGTTTGGCCGCCTTCGCCTGACAATCCTGGAGTGTCTGGTTTGATCGTCTTCCGTTACCTATCCCGCGAAGTCCTGTTGACCTTGAGCGCCGTCAGCGCCGTGCTGCTGGTCATCATCATGAGCGGACGTTTCATCAAGTACCTCGCCCAGGCGGCTTCGGGCCTTCTGGATCCGGGTTCACTGTTCCTGATCATGGGCTTTCGTCTACCGGGATTCCTGCAACTGATCCTGCCATTGGGGCTGTTCCTGGGGATTCTGCTGGCGTATGGCCGGCTGTATTTGGAAAGTGAGATGACCGTGCTTTCGGCTACCGGCATGAGCCAGCAGCGCTTGCTGGTCATGACCCTTTTCCCGGCCACGCTGGTGGCAGTGGTCGTGGCCTGGCTGAGCCTGAGCCTGGCACCGCAAGGGGCCAATCAGTTTCAGTTGTTGCTCAACAAACAGGATGCCCTGACCGAGTTCGATACCCTGGAGCCGGGTCGCTTCCAGGCGTTGCGCGACGGTACCCGGGTGACTTACACCGAGCAATTGTCCGATGATCGTATCAACCTGAGCGGCGTATTCATCTCGCAAAAGAACGCCTCATCCGACGGGAAAGATCGCGGGATTTCGGTCCTGGTGGCCGAAAAGGGCCGCCAGGAAATCAACCCTGATGGCAATCGCTACCTGATCCTCGACAATGGCTATCGTTACGACGGTAATCCGGGGCAGGCTGACTACCGGGCGATCAAGTACGACGAGTACGGGGTATTGCTGCCTAAACCGGATGTCAGCGACGAAGTCACCGACCGTGATGCGCTGAGCACCAGAGCCCTGATGAACAGCGATGACCTGCGCCTGCGCGCCGAACTCGAATGGCGGCTGTCCCTGCCATTGCTGGTCTTTATCGTGACCCTGATGGCGGTGCCGCTGTCGCGAGTCAACCCGCGCCAGGGTCGCTTCCTCAAACTGTTGCCGGCGATTCTTCTTTATATGGCTTACCTGACCCTGCTGATTGCCGCGCGCGGCGCCCTGGACAAGGGCAAGATCCCGGTGGCGTTGGGCCTGTGGTGGGTACATGCCATCTTCCTGATCATCGGCCTGGGCCTGCTTTACTGGGAACCCCTGCGCTTGAAGATGGCGAGTCGCCGCAGCGCGCTGGAGGTGGCCCGTGGTTAAGCTCGATCGCTACATTGGTAGCAGCGTGCTCATTGCGATCCTGGCGGTACTGGGGATCATCCTGGGGCTGGCGACGTTGTTCGCGTTCATCGACGAAATGAGCGAGATCAGCGATACCTACACCCTGTCCGATGTCGCGAGTTATGTGCTGCTGACCGCACCGCGCCGCCTCTACGACATGATGCCGATGGCGGCGCTGATCGGTTGCCTGATCGGCCTCGGCAGCCTGGCCAGCAACAGCGAATTGACCATTATGCGCGCCGCCGGCGTGTCGATCGGGCGAATCGTCTGGGCGGTCATGAAGCCCATGCTGGTGCTGATGATTGCCGGCGTGCTGATCGGCGAGTACGTCGCCCCCGCCTGCGAAAACATCGCCCAGGCCAATCGCTCCCTGGCCCAGGGCAGCGGCGATGCGCAAAGCGCCAAGCACGGCATGTGGCACCGTCAGGGCGATGAGTTCATCCACATCAACTCCGTTCAGCCCAATGGCATTTTGTACGGTGTGACCCGTTATCGCTTTGACGCCGAGAGGCACATGCTGTCCGCTAGCTTCGCCAAGCGCGCCGACTTCGACAAGGAGCACTGGCAGCTGACCGATGTCACCACCACGCTGTTCCACGAGAAGAGTTCTGAAGTGGTGAATGCTCCCCAGGAGCGCTGGGACGTGGCATTGAGTCCTCAATTGCTCAATACCGTGGTGATGACACCCGAGTCGCTGTCGATCAGCGGTCTGTGGGGGTATATCCACTACCTGGCGGAACAGGGCTTGAACAATGGTCGTTACTGGCTGGCATTTTGGGTCAAGGTGTTGCAGCCGCTGGTCACGGCCGCACTGGTGCTGATGGCGATTTCCTTCATTTTCGGCCCGTTGCGCTCGGTGACCCTCGGTCAGCGGGTATTTACCGGGGTTCTGGTGGGCTTCACCTTCCGCATTGCTCAGGACCTGCTGGGCCCTTCGAGCCTGGTGTTCGGTTTCTCACCGTTGTTTGCAGTGCTGGTACCGGCCAGTATCTGCGCCCTGGCCGGGCTGTTGTTGTTGCGTCGCGCCGGTTGAGGGCGGGACATTCCCGGCTTCACTGGTCATAAAAAACGCCCCTGTCGCAAGACCGGGGCGTTTTTGTACAGGCTGTCTTACCTGCAAACGTGACGCTTGCGCCGTGGATCAGGTACAATTCCCGGCTATTTTTCGGCGGGCTATGCCTGCAGCCTTTTTGAGTGTTGATCCGTGAGTGATTTGAGTCATATCCGCAATTTCTCCATCATCGCCCACATTGACCATGGCAAGTCGACGCTGGCCGACCGTTTCATCCAGATGTGTGGCGGCCTGGCCGAGCGCGAAATGGAAGCCCAGGTCCTCGACTCCATGGACCTTGAGCGTGAACGCGGCATCACCATCAAGGCGCATAGCGTTACCCTGTATTACAAAGCCCGTGATGGCATCACCTATCAGTTGAACTTCATTGACACCCCCGGCCACGTTGACTTCACCTACGAAGTCAGCCGCTCGCTGGCGGCCTGTGAAGGCGCGCTGCTGGTGGTCGATGCCGGTCAGGGTGTTGAGGCACAGTCGGTTGCCAACTGCTACACGGCGATCGAGCAAGGCCTGGAAGTGATGCCGGTGTTGAACAAGATCGACCTGCCACAGGCCGATCCGGACCGCGTCAAAGAAGAAATCGAAAAAATCATCGGCATCGATGCCACCGACGCGGTCACGTGCAGCGCCAAGACCGGTCTGGGCGTCGATGAAGTGCTTGAGCGCCTGGTGACCACTATTCCGGCGCCAACCGGCAACATCGAAGATCCGCTGCAAGCGTTGATCATCGACTCCTGGTTCGACAACTACCTGGGCGTTGTGTCCCTGGTGCGCGTTCGCCATGGCCGCGTGAAGAAGGGCGACAAGATTCTGGTCAAGTCCACCGGCAAGATCCATCTGGTGGACAGTGTCGGTGTATTCAATCCTAAACACACCGCGACCGTTGACCTGAAAGCCGGTGAAGTGGGCTTCATCATTGCTGGCATCAAGGACATTCACGGTGCGCCAGTGGGCGACACCCTGACCCTGAGCTCGACGCCGGATGTCGACGTGCTGCCAGGCTTCAAACGTATTCAGCCACAGGTGTACGCCGGTCTGTTCCCGGTCAGCTCCGACGACTTCGAAGACTTCCGTGAGGCGCTGCAAAAGCTCACCCTGAACGACTCGTCGTTGCAATACACGCCGGAAAGCTCCGATGCTCTGGGCTTCGGCTTCCGTTGCGGTTTCCTCGGCATGCTGCACATGGAAATCATCCAGGAGCGCCTGGAGCGCGAGTACGACCTGGACCTGATCACCACGGCGCCAACGGTAATTTTCGAGCTGCTGCTCAAGACCGGTGAAACGATCTACGTCGATAACCCGTCGAAACTTCCGGACCTGTCGTCGATCGAAGACATGCGTGAACCGATCGTGCGGGCCAATATTCTTGTGCCGCAAGAGCACCTGGGCAACGTCATTACCCTGTGCATCGAGAAACGCGGCATTCAGCACGACATGCTGTTCCTCGGTAGCCAGGTCCAGGTGACCTATGATTTGCCGATGAACGAGGTGGTCCTGGACTTCTTCGATCGTCTGAAGTCCACCAGCCGCGGCTATGCTTCGCTGGATTACCATTTCGATCGTTACCAATCGGCTAATCTGGTGAAACTGGATGTGCTGATCAACGGCGACAAGGTCGATGCCCTGGCGCTGATCGTGCACAAGGACAATGCGCACTACAAAGGTCGCCAGTTGACCGAGAAGATGAAAGACCTGATTCCGCGGCAGATGTTCGACGTGGCAATCCAGGCCGCCATTGGCGGTCAGATTGTGGCGCGGACAACCGTCAAGGCACTCAGGAAGAACGTATTGGCCAAATGCTACGGCGGTGACGTTAGCCGTAAGAAAAAACTGCTGGAAAAGCAAAAGGCCGGTAAAAAACGCATGAAGCAGGTCGGTAACGTGGAAATTCCACAAGAAGCCTTCCTTGCAGTGCTCAGGTTGGATAGTTAGGTCCTATGTCACTAAATTTCCCGCTGTTGCTGGTCATCGCCGTATTCGTTTGCGGCTTGTTGGCGTTGCTCGATCTGCTGTTCCTGGCGCCGCGTCGGCGTGCCGCCATTGCCTCCTATCAGGGCAGCGTAAGCCAGCCTGATGTGATGGTGGTCGAGAAACTGAACAAAGAGCCGCTGCTGGTCGAATACGGCAAGTCGTTCTTCCCGGTGTTGTTCATCGTGCTGGTGCTGCGTTCGTTCCTGGTGGAACCGTTCCAGATTCCTTCCGGCTCGATGAAACCGACCCTGGACGTCGGCGACTTCATCCTGGTGAGCAAGTTTTCCTACGGGATCCGCTTGCCGGTCATCGACAAGAAAGTCATCGAAGTCGGCGAGCCACAGCGCGGTGATGTGATGGTGTTCCGCTATCCAAGCGATCCGAACGTCAACTACATCAAGCGTGTCGTCGGTCTGCCGGGTGATCAGGTTCGTTACACCGCCGACAAGCATCTGTTCGTCAACGGTCAGTCGATTGCCGAGCAACTGGTCGGCTCCGAGCCGGGCACCCTGGGCAGCGCCGAGCTCTACAAGGAAAAACTCGGCGCCGCCGAGCACCTGATCCGCAAGGAAATGAGTCGTTACCGCGCAACGCCGGACCGTACATGGACCGTGCCTGCCGGGCACTACTTCATGATGGGCGACAACCGCGACAATTCGAACGACAGTCGCTACTGGGATGATCCGAACATTCCCAAGGATCTGCTGGGCATGGTTCCCGACAAGAATATCGTCGGCAAGGCCTTTGCAGTCTGGATGAGCTGGCCGGAACCGAAACTCAGTCACCTGCCGAATTTCTCGCGGGTTGGCCTGATCAAGTAATCAAACACGGCGCTGTTGAACACAGCGCCGAATGCATTTCTGGAGTCGACACAATCGACACTGGCTGCATGAAAACAACGATATTCAGGACGTTATTTTTGAACACAGCGTTAATTGTCCCAAGCCTGCGTCGAACCCCGGCGATGGCGGTGGAATCCAACCACGAACTCAGCGTGGGTAAACCGTGAGCGTCTCCTTAAGCCGTCTCGAGCGTCAGCTCGGCTACACCTTCAAGGATCAGGAACTGATGGTCCTGGCCCTGACTCACCGAAGCTTTGCCGGGCGCAACAACGAACGCCTGGAGTTCCTCGGCGATGCCATTCTCAACTTCGTGGCTGGCGAGGCGCTGTTCGATCGCTTCCCGCTGGCCCGCGAAGGCCAGTTGTCGCGTTTGCGTGCCCGTCTGGTGAAAGGTGAGACCCTGGCCGTACTGGCCCGTGGTTTCGATCTGGGCGAATACCTGCGCCTGGGCTCCGGCGAGTTGAAGAGCGGCGGTTTCCGTCGCGAGTCGATCCTGGCCGATGCCCTGGAAGCGCTGATTGGTGCGATCTACCTCGACGCTGGCATGGAAGTGGCGCGCGAGCGCGTGCTGGCCTGGCTGGCCGGTGAGTTCGAAGGCCTGACGCTGGTCGACACTAACAAAGATCCAAAAACCCGCCTGCAGGAATTTCTGCAGTCCCGTGGTTGCGAGCTGCCGCGTTACGAAGTGGTGGATATCCAGGGTGAGCCGCATTGCCGGACGTTCTTCGTCGAATGCGAAATCACCTTACTGAATGAAAAAAGCCGAGGTCAGGGTGTGAGTCGTCGTATTGCCGAACAGGTAGCGGCCGCCGCAGCACTGATTGCCCTGGGTGTGGAGAATGGCAATGACTGATACAACCGCAACGCGCTGTGGCTATGTTGCCATCGTCGGCCGTCCGAACGTGGGCAAGTCCACGTTGCTGAACCACATCCTCG
This sequence comes from Pseudomonas moorei, assembly GCF_008801475.1. Classification (GTDB taxonomy): domain Bacteria; phylum Pseudomonadota; class Gammaproteobacteria; order Pseudomonadales; family Pseudomonadaceae; genus Aquipseudomonas; species Aquipseudomonas moorei. Next base: position 35,088 of record NZ_VZPP01000012.1, read on the forward strand.
GTCAGAAGCTGGCGATTACCTCGCGCAAGCCGCAAACCACCCGCCACAATATGCTCGGTATCAAGACCGAGGGTGATGTGCAGGCGATCTACGTCGACACCCCTGGCATGCACAAGGGTGGCGAGAAAGCCCTGAACCGTTACATGAACAAGACCGCGTCGGCGGCGTTGAAAGACGTCGACGTGGTGATCTTCGTGGTTGACCGCACCAAGTGGACCGAAGAAGACCAGATGGTCCTCGAGCGCGTGCAATACGTGACCGGCCCGCTGATCGTCGCGTTGAACAAGACCGACCGCATCGAAGACAAGGCTGAGCTGATGCCGCACCTGTCCTGGTTGCAGGAACAGTTGCCGAATGCACAGATCATCCCGATCTCGGCCCAGCACGGGCACAACCTCGATGCGCTGGAGCGGGTGATTGCCGATCATCTGCCGGAAAACGATCACTTCTTCCCGGAAGACCAGATCACCGACCGCAGCAGCCGCTTCCTTGCCGCTGAGTTGGTGCGTGAAAAAATCATGCGCCAGATGGGTGCTGAGCTGCCGTACCAGATCACCGTCGAAATCGAAGAGTTCAAGCAGCAGGGCAAAACCCTGCACATTCACGCGTTGATCCTCGTCGAGCGTGACGGCCAGAAGAAAATCATCATTGGCGACAAGGGCGAACGCATCAAGCGTATCGGCACTGAGGCGCGCAAGGACATGGAACTGCTGTTCGACTCCAAGATCATGCTTAACCTTTGGGTCAAGGTGAAAGGCGGCTGGTCCGACGACGAGCGTGCCCTGCGCTCGCTGGGTTACGGCGACCTGTAATACAGCGCAGCCCCCTGTAGGAGCGAGCCTGCTCGCGATGGATCTGAAAGCGCCGCGTTCATTCAGATAGCCAGCGTTATCGTTATCCACCATCGCGAGCAAGCTCGCTCCTACAACCTGGCGAAAAGCTTATGTCGCAAGCTCCACCCCTCTGCCAACCCGCCTACGTCCTCCACTCCCGCGCCTACCGCGAAAGCAGCGCGCTGGTGGACTTCCTCACGCCGCAAGGTCGGCTGCGGGCGGTTTTGCGCAGTGCACGAGGCAAGGCCGGGACCCTGGCGCGGCCATTCGTGCCACTGGAAGTCGAATTTCGAGGGCGGGGCGAGCTCAAGAACGTGGGGCGCATGGAAAGCGCTGGCGTTTCCACCTGGCTCAATGGCGAGGCATTGTTCAGCGGCCTTTATCTCAATGAGTTACTGATTCGCCTGCTGCCCGCCGAAGATCCGCATCCCGCCGTGTTCGATCATTACGCCGCCACATTGCTGGCCCTGGCCGAAGGCCGGCCGCTTGAGCCATTGTTGCGCTCATTCGAATGGCGGCTGCTTGACGACCTGGGCTACGGCTTCGCCTTGACCACTGACATCCACGGCAATGTCATCGCGGCGGATGGACTCTACCGTTTGCAAGTGGATGCGGGGCTGGAGCGGGTCTACCTGTTACAACCGGGGCTGTTCAATGGCGCCGAGCTGCTGGCGATGGCCGAAGCCGACTGGTCAGCACCGGGGGCCCTATCGGCAGCCAAACGCCTGATGCGCCAGGCACTGGCCGTGCATCTGGGTGGCCGACCGCTGGTTTCCCGCGAGTTGTTTCGAAAACCGTAAATTCCCCATGTATGCTGTGCACCGAACTTTCTCTTCTTCTGGAGCGCTTCTGTGACCACCAGCACCCGCATTCTTCTTGGCGTAAACATCGACCACGTTGCCACCCTGCGTCAGGCCCGGGGGACTCGCTATCCGGACCCGGTCAAGGCTGCGCTGGATGCGGAAGAGGCGGGGGCTGACGGCATCACCGTGCACCTGCGTGAAGACCGTCGCCACATCCAGGAGCGCGATGTGTTATTGCTCAAGGACGTGCTGCAAACCCGCATGAACTTCGAAATGGGTGTGACCGAAGAAATGATGGCTTTCGCCGAGCGTATTCGCCCGGCGCACATTTGCCTGGTACCGGAAACCCGTCAAGAGCTGACGACCGAGGGTGGGCTGGACGTGGCCGGGCAGGAAGCGCGGATCAGGGCAGCCGTGGAGCGTCTGTCGAAGATCGGCTCTGAAGTGTCGCTGTTCATCGATGCCGACGAACGCCAGATCGAGGCTTCTCGTCGTGTGGGCGCGCCGGCCATCGAGCTGCACACCGGGCGTTACGCCGATGCCGAGACACCGACCGAGGTCGCTGAAGAACTCAAGCGTGTAGCCGACGGCGTGGCGTTTGGTCTGGCCCAGGGCCTGATCGTCAACGCCGGCCATGGCCTGCATTACCACAACGTCGAAGCCGTGGCTGCAATCAAGGGCATCAACGAATTGAACATCGGCCACGCGCTGGTGGCCCATGCCTTGTTCGTGGGCTTCAAGTCGGCTGTTTCGGAGATGAAAACGCTGATTCTGGCGGCGGCTGCCAAGGCTTAAAACCGAGCGCAATACCAATGTGGGAGCGAGCCTGCTCGCGATGGTGGCCTGACAGGCACAATTGAAGTGACTGAAAGGGCCTCATCGCGAGCAGGCTCGCTCCCACAATTGTTTGGTGAAGGTTGTTAAAGCGGTGCCGGTTCCGGAGCCGGTTTGGTCTTGTCGATCCCCGGCACGTGCAAGTTGCCCTCGGCCACTTGATCGCCTTCAAGCTGCGGCTGCGTGACCCAGGTCAGGATGTCGTAATAGCGACGGATGTTGGCCACAAAATGCACCGGCTCGCCGCCACGGGCATAGCCGTATCGGGTTTTGCTGTACCACTTCTTCTCGGACAGGCGCGGCAGCATTTTCTTCACGTCCAGCCACTTGTCCGGGTTCAGGCCTTCCTTGGTCGCCATTTTGCGCGCGTCATCCAGGTGACCAGTGCCGACGTTATAGGCCGCCAGGGCAAACCAGGTGCGGTCCGGTTCCTGAATCGACTCGTCGAGCTGATCCTTCATGTAAGCCAGGTATTTGGCGCCGCCCATGATGCTCTGCTTGGGATCGAGGCGGTTGGACACGCCCATGGCCTGCGCAGTGTTCTGGGTCAGCATCATCAGGCCTCGCACGCCGGTTTTGGAGGTGACGGCCGGTTGCCACAGCGATTCCTGATAGCCGATGGCTGCCAGCAGGCGCCAGTCGACTTTCTCTTTCTTGGCATAGGCCTTGAAGTGCTGTTCGTACTTGGGCAGACGTTGCTGCAAGTGTTGGGCGAAGGTGGTGGCACCCATATAGCCAAGCACATCGACATGCCCGTAATAGCGGTCTTTGAGGCGTTGCAGGGTGCCGTTCTTCTTGACCTTGTCCAGGTAGGCGTTGATCTCGTTGAGCAGGCTGTTGTCATCGCCAGCCGCCACTGCCCAGCTCTGGTTGCTGGCGTCACCCAGGTCAAAGGCGACCCGGATATTGGTGAAGTACACCTGGTTCATCGCGACTTCGTTGGAGTCCACCAGGGTCAGATCGATCTGCCCCTCATCGACCATGCGCAACAGATCGACGACTTCGACGGCGTCGGACTCTTCGTATTCAATGCCGGGAAATTGCTTTTTCAGCTGCGCCAGTTGTTCGGCGTGGGTGCTGCCCTTGAGCACCATGATCTTCTTGCCCACCAGATCTTTCGCTTCGGTAGGGCGCGACTGGCCATTGCGATAGATGATCTGTGGGGTCACTTCCAGATAGGAGTGGGAAAACCGTACCTGCTTTTTGCGCGCTTCGCTGCTGACCAGCCCTGCGGCCGCGAGTACCGGGCCTTTGGGTTTGCCCACCTCGTTGAACAGGTCGTCGAGGTTGTCGGCGGTCTCGATCTTGAGCTCGACCCCCAGATCGTCGGCGAAGCGCTTCACCAGCTCGTATTCGAAGCCGGTTTCACCGTTGCGATCCTGAAAGTAAGTGGCGGGGCTGTTTCGGGTGATCACCCGCAGCACACCATCCTCCTTTACGCGCTCCAGTGTGTTGGGTTTATCAACACAGCCACTGAGCATCAGGAAGAGTCCGGTTGCGATCAGCCATTTGGCGAACCGCGGACGCAAAGCCATTGGGGAAAACATTTGCGCAGTATACGCAAAGGACAACGAGCGCCATATCTCGACAGCAAAGGGCTTGTCTGCTAGAGAGCGAAAATCCCACTTGGAGCCCGCAGGAATGGGCTTTAAGCACTTTTTATGACAGTGAAAATAACGGGTGAAAAGTGCTCCGGTCGGCCCTGGTTTTTCGCTCGGACGCCCGCCCGGACGCCCGGGTGCAACCGTGCGTAGCGTTTCGGGTGATGTCGCGGGCTGTTTAGGCTAGAATGCACGGCCTCAAAGCACACCCCTTCCCGAGGCTGTCCCGAAGATGTTGATCCTGCGCGGCGCTCCTGCCCTTTCTGCCTTTCGCCACAGCAAGCTCCTTGAGCAACTGAGCCAGAAGGTCCCGGCTGTCAGTGGCCTGTATGCTGAATTCGCTCACTTCGCCGAAGTTACCGGCGTCCTGACCGACGACGAACAGCAGGTGCTTGCGCGCCTTCTGAAGTACGGTCCAAGCGTTCCGGTCCAGGAGCCGACCGGTCGTCTGTTTCTGGTGTTGCCGCGTTTTGGCACCATTTCGCCATGGTCGAGCAAGGCCAGCGACATCGCTCGCAATTGCGGCCTGACCAAGATCCAGCGCCTGGAGCGCGGCATCGCGTTCTACGTTGCCGGCCAGTTCAGCGATGCTGAAGCGCAACTCATTGCTGATGCGCTGCACGACCGCATGACCCAGATCGTCCTGGGCAACCTCGAGCAGGCCGCCGGCCTGTTCAGCCACGCCGAACCCAAGCCCCTGACCGCGATCGACGTGTTGGGTGGCGGCCGCGCCGCGCTGGAAAAAGCCAACACCGAGCTGGGCCTGGCCCTGGCTGAAGACGAAATCGACTACCTGGTCAACGCTTTCGTCGGCTTGAAGCGCAACCCGCACGACATCGAGCTGATGATGTTTGCCCAGGCGAACTCCGAGCACTGCCGTCACAAGATCTTCAACGCCAGTTGGGACATCGACGGTGAAAGCCAGGAAAAAAGCCTGTTCGGCATGATCAAGAACACCTACGTGATGCACAGCGAAGGCGTTCTGTCGGCTTACAAGGACAACGCTTCGGTGATCGTCGGCTCCGTGGCCGGGCGTTTCTTCCCGGACCCTGAAACCCGCCAGTACGGCGCGGTGCAGGAGCCGGTGCACATCCTGATGAAGGTCGAGACCCACAACCACCCGACCGCGATTGCCCCGTTCCCGGGCGCGTCCACCGGTTCCGGTGGCGAGATCCGCGACGAAGGTGCAACCGGTCGTGGTGCCAAGCCGAAGGCTGGCCTGACCGGATTCACCGTGTCCAACCTGCAGATCCCGGGCTTCGAACAGCCATGGGAAGTGCCATATGGCAAGCCTGAGCGCATCGTTACCGCGCTCGACATCATGATCGAAGGCCCATTGGGCGGCGCGGCGTTCAACAACGAATTCGGCCGTCCTGCACTGACTGGTTACTTCCGTACCTTCGAACAATCCATCACCACCCCGCACGGTGATGAAGTTCGCGGCTACCACAAGCCGATCATGCTGGCTGGCGGCATGGGCAACATCCGTGAAGAACACGTCAAGAAAGGCGAAATCGTCGTTGGCTCCAAGCTGATCGTGCTCGGCGGCCCGGCGATGCTGATCGGTCTGGGCGGCGGCGCGGCTTCCTCCATGGCCACCGGCACCAGCTCGGCCGACCTGGACTTCGCTTCCGTACAGCGTGAAAACCCTGAGATGGAGCGTCGCTGCCAGGAAGTCATCGACCGTTGCTGGCAACTGGGTGACAAGAACCCGATCAGCTTCATCCACGACGTGGGTGCGGGCGGTCTGTCCAACGCCTTCCCGGAACTGGTCAACGACGGCGACCGTGGTGGCCGTTTCGAACTGCGCAACATTCCAAACGACGAGCCGGGCATGGCCCCGCACGAAATCTGGTCCAACGAATCCCAGGAACGTTACGTACTGGCCGTCGGCCCGGCTGACTTCGAGCGCTTCAAGGCGATCTGCGAACGCGAGCGTTGCCCGTTCGCCGTGGTCGGCGAAGCCACTGCCGAGCCGCAGCTGACCGTGACCGACAGCCACTTCGGCAACAGCCCGGTGGACATGCCGCTGGAAGTATTGCTGGGCAAAGCCCCGCGCATGCACCGTTCGGTGGTGCGTGAAAACGAGCTGGGCGACGATTTCGATCCGTCGACCCTGAACATCGGCGAATGCGTCGAGCGCGTCCTGCATCACCCGGCCGTGGCGAGCAAAAGCTTCCTGATCACCATCGGCGACCGCACCATCACCGGCCTCGTGGCCCGTGACCAGATGGTTGGCCCCTGGCAGGTTCCGGTGGCCGACGTTGCCGTCACCGCCACCAGCTTCGACGTCTACACCGGTGAAGCCATGGCCATGGGCGAGCGTACTCCGCTGGCGCTGCTGGACGCTCCGGCGTCGGGCCGCATGGCCATCGGCGAAACCCTGACCAACATCGCAGCCTCGCGCATCGCCAAGATCTCCGACATCAAGCTGTCGGCGAACTGGATGTCGGCTGCCGGTCACCCGGGCGAAGACGCGCGTCTGTACGACACCGTCAAAGCGGTCGGCATGGAACTGTGCCCTGAGCTGGGCATCACCATTCCGGTGGGCAAGGACTCGATGTCCATGGCCACGCGCTGGAACGATGAAGGTGTGGACAAGGCGGTCACTTCGCCAATGTCCCTGATCGTGACCGGTTTCGCGCCAGTGACTGACATCCGTCAGACCCTGACCCCGCAACTGCGCATGGACAAGGGCACCACCGACCTGATCCTGATCGACCTGGGCCGCGGCCAGAACCGCATGGGCGCCTCGATCCTCGCCCAGGTTCACGGCAAGCTCGGCAAGCAGGCTCCGGACGTCGACGACGCCGAAGACCTGAAAGCGTTCTTCGCCGTGATCCAGGGCCTCAACGCCGACGGTCACCTGCTGGCCTACCATGACCGTTCCGACGGTGGTCTGCTGACCAGCGCCGTGGAAATGGCCTTCGCCGGTCACTGCGGTCTGAGCCTGAATCTCGACGGTCTGGCGGAAACTTCCGCCGATATCGCCGCCATCCTGTTCAACGAAGAGTTGGGTGCGGTGATCCAGGTTCGCCAGGACGCCACCCCGGACATCCTCGCGCAGTTCAGCGCTGCCGGCCTGGGCGAATGCGTGTCGGTGATCGGCCAGCCGATCAACAACGGCGAGATCAGCATTACCTTCAACGGCGACACCGTATTCGAAGGCCAGCGTCGTCTGTTGCAACGCCAGTGGGCCGAGACCAGCTACCAAATCCAGCGTCTGCGTGACAACGCCGACTGCGCCGATCAAGAGTTCGACGTACTGCTGGAAGAAGACAATCCGGGCCTGAGCGTCAAGCTCAGCTACGACGTCAATCAGGACATCGCCGCGCCTTACATCAAGAAAGGCATCCGCCCACAGGTCGCCGTGCTGCGTGAGCAGGGCGTCAACGGCCAGGTGGAAATGGCGGCGGCGTTCGACCGCGCCGGTTTCAACGCGATCGACGTGCACATGAGCGACATTCTGGCCGGCCGTGTCGACCTGAACGAGTTCAAGGGCATGGTCGCTTGCGGTGGCTTCTCGTACGGCGACGTACTGGGTGCCGGTGAAGGCTGGGCCAAGTCGGCGCTGTTCAACAGCCGTGCCCGCGATGCATTCCAGGGCTTCTTCGAGCGTAACGACAGCTTCACCCTCGGTGTGTGCAACGGTTGCCAGATGATGTCCAACCTGCACGAACTGATTCCGGGTAGCGAGTTCTGGCCGCACTTCGTGCGTAACCGTTCCGAGCAGTTCGAAGCCCGTGTGGCGATGGTGCAGATCCAGGAGTCGAACTCGATCTTCCTGCAAGGCATGGCCGGTTCGCGTATGCCGATCGCCATTGCTCACGGCGAAGGTCATGCCGAATTCGCCAGCGAAGAAGCGTTGCTGGAAGCCGATCTGTCCGGTTGCGTGGCGATGCGTTTCGTCGACAACCACGGCAAGGTCACCGAAAACTACCCGGCCAACCCGAACGGCTCGCCGCGCGGGATCACCGGTTTGACCAGCCGCGACGGTCGCGTAACCATCATGATGCCGCACCCGGAGCGTGTGTTCCGCGCCGTGCAGAACTCGTGGCGTTCGGATGACTGGAACGAAGACGCCCCTTGGATGCGCATGTTCCGTAACGCTCGTGTGTGGGTGAACTAAGAGCCGTGTACAAGCTCAGCTTTTTTGTTCCCGACAGCCATGTCGACGTGGTCAAAAGTGCCGTATTCGCCGCCGGTGGCGGACGGATCGGTGCTTACGATCACTGCGCATGGCAGGTGTTGGGCCAAGGCCAGTTTCGTCCATTGGATGGCAGTCAGCCGTTCATTGGCGAGGCAGGGCAGGTCGAACGGGTCGAGGAGTGGAAAGTCGAGCTGGTCGTGGCCGATGAGTTGATCCGCGATGTGGTGGCTGCCTTGAAAGGCAGCCACCCCTACGAGACACCGGCTTATGAAGTGTGGCGGCTGGAGGATTTCTGATTCTTCGCCGCTGAAATGAAAAACCCGCTGAAAGCGATTTCAGCGGGTTTTTTATTGCCTGGAAGGGCCTCATCGCTGGCTAGCCAGCGATGGCGCTTTATCAGGCTCTTAGGTGATTACGGACGAATCTCGATCATCGTGCCATCCGGCACCAGATTCCAGACTTCACGCATGTCCATGTTGCGCATGGCGACGCAGCCATCGGTCCAGTCCAGGGTGTGGAACAGGTCTTCCGGGGTGTCTTCGGTGTCCGGGGTGCCGTGGATCATGATCATGCCGCCGGGCTCGACACCTTCGCGGCGCGCGCGGGCGGAGTCAGTGATGTTCGGGTAAGAAATGTGCATCGCCAGATTGAAGTTGTTGCTGGTCTTGCGCCAGTCGATCCAGTAGAAACCCTCCGGCGTACGTTTGTCGCCCTCCATCAGTTTCGGCCCCCTCGGGTTTTTGCCCAGGGAAATGCGATAGGTCTTGACCGGCTTGCCGTCATTGATCAATTGCAATTGATGTGCGGACTTGAGAACCAGGACTTTCTCGATGACCTTGCCGTTCAGCGTTTCCACGGCAGAAGCCTGGGACACCGTGATGAACGACAAGCAAAACAGGGCAAGCAACCAGCGCATTGAAACGATTCCCCAAAAAGGTGTCTCGATTATTCATTTATAGATGTTTTTTAGTTGGCAGGCTGAGCAAGCGGCGGGATCGATTCGGACCGCACGGGGTAGACCTCGGTCCGCCGGTCAGCGAAGAAGCATTCTAAGGTACGGCCCACCGTGCGGAAAGCCAGCTCATCCCAGGGAATGTCGACTTCGTCGAATAATTGCACTTCCAGGCTTTCGGGGCCGGCGGCGAAGTTCAGGTCCGCTAGTTCGGCGCGGAAAAATACATGCACCTGGCTGATGTGCGGCACGTCGATCAGGGTATAGATGCTCAGGTTGCGCACCCGGGCACAGGCTTCCTCGGCGGTTTCGCGAATCGCCGCCTGTTCGATGGTCTCGCCGTTCTCCATGAAGCCGGCGGGCAGGGTCCAATAACCCAGGCGTGGCTCGATGGCGCGTCGGCACAGCAACACCTTGGTGCCCCAGGTCGCCACGCAACCGGCGACGATATTGGGGTTCTGGTAATGAATGGTCTGACAGCGGTCGCAGACGAAACGAAGGCGCGAATCGCCTTCGGGAATGCGCTGGGTCACCGGGTTGCCGCATTGACTGCAAAATTTCATGCTTGGGTTCCTGAATGCTGCGCCTATCTTGGCGTGCGGCGGTGTCCGTCGGCAAGTTGTCGTTTCGCGACACGCTGCTGTACGAGGGGTTGGGCGGCCGAAGCGATTGGTGCATGATGCAGGGTAAGGCACAGATCGAGAACACTCATGCTGGACGAGCTACTGCATCGGGTAAGTAACCACACTCCGCGCACGTTGGAGACCGACCGACGTTTCCCCGAGGCCGCCGTCCTGGTGCCCATCACCCGCAGTGACGAACCGGAGCTGCTGCTGACCCTGCGTGCCAGTGGCCTCTCGACCCACGGTGGCGAAGTCGCCTTTCCCGGCGGCCGCCGCGACCCCGAAGACCCCGACCTGATTTTCACCGCCCTGCGCGAAGCCGAAGAAGAGATTGGTTTGCCGCCAGGATTGGTTGAAGTGATCGGCCCGCTCAGCCCGCTGATTTCCCTGCACGGGATCAAGGTCACCCCTTATGTCGGGGTGATTCCCGATTTCGTCGAATACCAGGCCAACGATGCCGAGATTGCCGCGGTGTTCAGCGTGCCCCTGGAGTTCTTCCGCAAGGACCCGCGCGAACACACCCACCGCATCGATTATCAGGGCCGCAGCTGGTACGTGCCGAGTTATCGCTATGGCGAATACAAGATCTGGGGCCTTACGGCAATCATGATCGTCGAGTTGATCAACCTGCTCTATGACGCCAAAATCAGCCTGCACCAACCGCCCAAAAGCTTTATCAATACCTGAAGCCATCACTCCAATGGCCTGAACACGCCGCTGCCTGCGCCTTGAGGACAACACGATGAAATACCGCCTGGGCGACGCCCGTGTCGAGACCCACCCACAGAGCTGGGTCGCTCCCAATGCCGTGCTGGTGGGCAAGGTCAAGCTGGAAGAGGGTGCCAACGTCTGGTTCAACGCCGTGCTGCGGGGCGACAACGAGTTGATCCTGATCGGCAAGAACAGCAACGTCCAGGATGGCACCGTGATGCACACCGACATGGGCTACCCGCTGACCATCGGCACCGGCGTGACCATTGGCCATAACGCCATGCTGCATGGCTGCACCGTAGGGGACTACAGCCTGATCGGCATCAATGCGGTCATTCTCAACGGCGCGAAAATCGGCAAGAACTGCATCATCGGCGCCAACTCGCTGATTGGCGAAGGCAAGGAAATTCCGGACGGTTCACTGGTGATGGGCTCGCCCGGCAAAGTGGTGCGCGAACTGACCGAACCGCAGAAGAAAATGCTCGAAGCCAGCGCCGCTCACTACGTGCATAACGCTCAGCGTTACGCCCGCGATCTGGTTGAGCAAGAAGAATGACGACCACCGAACGCCCCGTATCATCGCCCTGTGTGAATATTTGCGCACTGGACGACGATGACATCTGCACGGGCTGCCAGCGCACGGTCGAAGAAATTACCCGCTGGAGCCGTATGACCAACGACGAACGCCGCACGGTGCTGGGGTTGTGCCATGAGCGGGCCAAGGCCAGTGGGTTGATCTGGATGTTGCCGACCAAATCTGGTCGCTGAATTAGAGTGGACTTTTTGTGGCGAGGGAGCTTGCTCCCGCTGGGCTGCGCAGCAGACCCGATCTGTTCGATGTCATTCATCTGACACACTGCGTCTTCTGGTTTGGGAGCGCTGCGCGCTCCAGCGGGAGCAAGCTCCCTCGCCACAGGTTATCTGTGTATTGAAGATGAAGTACCCTGTGCGCAAATTGACAGGTACCCTCATGCTCTTCCTCATCGCCTACATCAGCAGCGTCGTGCTGATCAACTATGCCTTTTCCACCGCGCCGCACCTGGACATCATCTGGTCAGCCTGGGGTGGTCTGGTGTTCATCCTGCGCGACATGGTGCAAACCCGCTTCGGTCATGGGGCCATCGCAGCCATGCTGGCGGCGCTGGTGCTGTCCTATATCACCTCCGATCCGTCCATTGCCCTGGCCAGCGCCACGGCGTTCGCGGTCTCCGAATGCATTGACTGGCTGGTGTTCAGCCTCACCAAGCGTCCGCTGCACGATCGTCTGTGGATAAGTTCGGCCCTGAGTATTCCCCTCGATACCTTCATTTTCTTCGGCATGATCGACGCACTGACCCCCGGCGTGATCCTCACCGCGCTGGGCTCGAAGTTCGCCGGTGTGACTGCGGTGTGGCTGATCATGGCCTGGCGCTTGCGCAAACAGGCCGTCGTCAGCTGAAGCCAAACCCTGTGGTTCATGTAAAATGCCGCGCTTTCTCCCCATGGATCGTGCGTATTTCGCCGTATCCTCGATGATCCGCTCCTTTGAGGACCTGAGATGACCCGTATCGGAACTCCATTGTCGCCGACTGCGACCCGCGTATTGATGTGTGGCTGTGGCGAGTTGGGCAAGGAAGTGGTGATCGAGCTGCAACGCCTGGGCGTTGAAGTGATTGCCGTGGATCGTTATGCCAATGCACCGGCCATGCAGGTTGCCCACCGCAGCCACGTGATCAACATGCTCGATGGCGCCGCCCTGCGTGCGGTGATCGAAGCCGAGAAGCCGCACTTCATCGTGCCGGAAATCGAAGCCATTGCCACCGCGACCCTGGTGGAGCTGGAGTCCGAAGGCTTCACCGTGATCCCGACCGCGCGCGCCGCCCAGTTGACCATGAACCGTGAAGGTATCCGTCGCCTGGCCGCCGAAGAGCTGGACCTGCCGACCTCGCCGTACCACTTCGCCGACACCTTCGAGGACTACAGCAAGGCGGTCGAGGACCTCGGTTTTCCGTGCGTGGTGAAGCCGGTCATGAGTTCGTCGGGCAAAGGCCAGAGCCTGCTGCGCAGTGTCGATGACGTTAAGAAGGCCTGGGATTACGCCCAGGAAGGCGGCCGCGCCGGTAAAGGCCGGGTGATCATCGAAGGCTTCATCGATTTCGACTACGAAATCACCCTGCTAACCGTGCGTCATGTCGGCGGCACCACGTTCTGTGCGCCGGTCGGCCATCGTCAGGAGAAGGGCGACTACCAGGAATCCTGGCAGCCTCAAGCCATGAGCCCGATTGCCCTGGCAGAATCGGAGCGCGTGGCCAAGGCTGTGACCGAAGCCCTGGGTGGCCGTGGTCTGTTTGGCGTGGAGCTGTTCATCAAGGGCGATCAGGTGTGGTTCAGCGAAGTGTCGCCGCGCCCGCACGACACCGGTCTGGTCACGCTGATTTCCCAGGACCTGTCGCAATTCGCCCTGCACGCCCGGGCGATCCTGGGCCTGCCGATTCCATTGATCCGTCAGTTCGGGCCTTCGGCTTCGGCGGTGATTCTGGTGGAAGGGCAGTCGACCCAGACCTCTTTCGCCAACCTGGGCGCCGCATTGAGCGAGCCGGATACTGCGTTGCGTCTGTTCGGCAAGCCTGAAGTCAACGGCCAGCGCCGCATGGGTGTGGCATTGGCTCGCGATGAATCGATCGAAGCCGCTCGCGCCAAGGCGACCCGTGCGTCGCAGGCGGTGGTCGTCGAGCTGTAAAAACCTCGCTGGCGGGCCTATACCTTCTATGGGCTCGCCACAATACCTGTAGGAGCGAGCCCGCTCGCGATGGACTCAAGAACGCCGCAGGGAACCAGACTCCGCGCGTTATCGTTAACGTCCATCGCGAGCAGGCTCGCTCCTACAGGTCATTTATCAATGCTCCAGGCCTGTACCCCATGAATTCCCAAAGCATCATCGTCCCGAAAATTTCCACCTTGCCGGTACACGAACCCCGGGCCCGGGCGATCGTGCGTTGGCTGGTGCGCAAGAACATCGTCAAGGAAGAACTGACCACCTGCGGTCGCACCGGCAATCGCATGGCCCACGCCATCGCCGAGGGCGCCCGTGATGTGGTCCTGCACCCCGAAGCCCTGCCGTTTGGCGAACAGATCAACGGTCTGGAGATCGTCACCAAGCGCTGCATCTATACACCGGCCAAGGGATTTCTTGGCGAGGCCGGTTGTGCCGAGTGTCGCAGGGAAATTGGTGAAGCCTTGTTCGAGAGCCTGGAGGACTGGATGCCGGGGCGTACCGACAACTTCACATGTCCGGAATGCGGACATGAAGACGACATCAACGGCTTTCTGTTCCTGCAGGAATGCGGCTTTTCCAACCTGGGCTTCATCTTCAACAACTGGGCCGAGGCCGGATTCAAGCAGAGCTTTCTGGACGAGTTTGCCGATTGGCTCGATCAGCCGGTCAGTTGGGTCAAAGTCGAACTCTGAATAACGGTAGGAGCGAGCTTGCTCGCGAAAAACCTGAAGGCGACGTTGGTTTGCAGAAAGAAGCATGCGTCATCGTTCACGACCATCGCGAGCAGGCTCGCTCCCACAAAAAAACAGCAATCCGTACCGCTGTGATCCCCGTATATCAGTAATGCCAATAATAGACAGAGTTTTACATTGAACCCGAGGGGGTGTCTGACTATAATGGCGCGCTTCCATTTTCCCGCTCGGGAGCCCCCGCGATGCTGCGTATCAGCCAAGAAGCTCTGACATTCGACGACATTCTCCTAGTGCCTGGTTATTCCGAGGTGCTTCCTAACGAAGTCAGTCTCAAGACCCGCCTTACCCGTGGCATCGAGCTGAATATCCCACTGGTTTCCGCTGCCATGGACACCGTCACTGAAGCCCGTCTGGCAATTGCCATGGCTCAGGAAGGTGGTATCGGCATCATCCACAAGAACATGACCATCGAGCAGCAAGCTGCCGAAGTGCGCAAGGTCAAGCGTTACGAAGCCGGTGTGGTCAAGGACCCGATCACCATCGACGCCGACGCTACCGTGCGCGAGCTGTTCGAATTGACCCGCATGAACAACATCTCCGGCGTTCCGGTGCTGCACAATGGCGACCTGGTCGGCATTGTCACCTCCCGTGACGTACGTTTCGAGAACCGTCTGGAAGCCACCGTCCGTGATGTGATGACGCCTAAAGAGCGTCTGGTCACGGTCAAGGAAGGCGCCGACAAGAACGACGTCCGCGAGCTGCTGCACAAGCACCGCATCGAACGCGTTCTGATCGTCGACGACAAATTCGCCCTCAAGGGCATGATGACCGTCAACGACATCGAAAAAGCCAAGGCTTACCCACTGGCCAGCAAGGACGATCAAGGTCGTCTGCGCGTTGGCGCCGCCGTCGGCACCGGTAAAGACACCGGTGATCGCGTCGCGGCCCTGGTCAGCGCCGGTGTTGACGTGGTGGTGGTCGACACTGCCCACGGTCACTCCAAAGGCGTGATCGACCGCGTTCGCTGGGTCAAGCAGAACTTCCCTGAAGTGCAGGTCATCGGCGGCAACATCGCCACCGGCGCTGCTGCCAAGGCCCTGGCCGAGGCCGGCGCTGACGCGGTCAAGGTCGGTATCGGTCCTGGCTCGATCTGCACCACCCGTATCGTCGCCGGTGTCGGCGTCCCGCAAATCAGTGCCATCGCCAACGTTGCCGCTGCCCTTGAGGGCACTGGCGTTCCGTTGATCGCCGACGGCGGCATCCGTTTCTCCGGTGACCTGTCCAAGGCCATCGTGGCCGGTGCCTCCTGCGTGATGATGGGTTCGATGTTCGCCGGTACTGAAGAAGCGCCGGGCGAGATCGAACTGTTCCAGGGTCGTTCGTACAAGGCTTATCGCGGCATGGGTTCGCTGGGCGCCATGTCCCAGGCTCAAGGCTCCTCCGACCGTTACTTCCAGGACTCCTCGGCAGGCGCCGAGAAGCTGGTTCCGGAAGGCATCGAAGGGCGTGTTCCGTACAAGGGCACCCTGAGCGCCATCATCCATCAACTGATGGGCGGCCTGCGTTCTTCCATGGGCTACACCGGTAGCGCCAATATCGAAGAAATGCGCACCCGGCCTGAGTTCGTGCGGATCACCGGCGCTGGCATGGCCGAGTCCCACGTTCACGACGTGCAGATCACCAAAGAAGCGCCAAACTACCGCGTAGGTTGAGCCTTCTAGCAAAAAGTTAACGACCGGGGCTGTTTTATTCAGCCCCGAGTTGTTTCTGAATCACGACTGTTTCTGAATGACTTAGACGAGACTGAATCATGGCCCTCGATATTCACGCTCACCGCATCCTGATCCTCGACTTCGGTTCCCAGTACACCCAGCTGATCGCCCGTCGCGTTCGCGAAATCGGTGTGTACTGCGAACTGCATCCGTTCGACATGGACGAGGAAGCGATTCGCGAATTCGCTCCGAAAGGCGTCATCCTCGCCGGTGGCCCCGAGTCCGTGCACGAAGCCAACAGCCCTCGCTGCCCGCAAGCTGTGTTTGATCTGGGCGTGCCGGTTTTCGGCATCTGCTACGGCATGCAGACCATGGCCGAGCAACTGGGCGGCAAGGTAGAAGGTTCCGAGCTGCGTGAGTTCGGTTATGCCCGCGTAGACGTGGTCGGCAAGAGCCGCCTGCTCGACGGCATCGAAGACCACATCGACGCCGACGGCCTGTTCGGCCTCGACGTGTGGATGAGCCACGGTGACAAGGTCACCAGGATGCCGGAAGACTTCCACATCCTGGCCAGCACCCCGAGCTGCCCGATTGCCGGCATGTTCAACGACGAGCGTGCCTACTACGGCGTGCAGTTCCACCCGGAAGTGACCCACACCAAGCAGGGCGGTCGCATCCTGTCGCGCTTCATCCTCGACATCTGCGGCTGCGAAGCCCTGTGGACCCCGTCGAAAATCGCTGAAGACGCCATCGCCCAGGTGCGTGCCCAGGTCGGCACCGACAACGTGCTGCTCGGCCTGTCCGGCGGTGTGGATTCGTCGGTGGTTGCCGCGCTGCTGCACAAGGCCATTGGCGACCAGCTGACCTGCGTGTTCGTCGACAATGGTCTGCTGCGTCTGCACGAAGGCGAGCAAGTGATGGCCATGTTCGCCGAGAACATGGGCGTCAAGGTGATCCGCGCCAACGCCGAGGAGCAGTTCCTCAACAACCTGGCCGGCGAGTCCGACCCGGAGAAGAAGCGCAAGATCATCGGCCGCACCTTCATCGACGTGTTCGATGCCGAATCCTGCAAGCTGGACAACATCAAGTACCTGGCCCAGGGCACCATCTACCCGGACGTGATCGAATCGGCTGGCGCCAAGAGCGGCAAGGCTCACGTGATCAAGTCGCACCACAACGTGGGTGGCCTGCCGGAAGAAATGAACCTCAAGCTGGTTGAACCCCTGCGCGAGCTGTTCAAGGACGAAGTCCGTCGTCTGGGCCTGGAGCTGGGCCTGCCGTACGACATGGTCTACCGTCACCCGTTCCCGGGCCCGGGCCTGGGCGTGCGGATCCTCGGTGAAGTGAAGAAGGAATACGCCGACCTGCTGCGTCGCGCCGACCACATCTTCATCGAAGAACTGCGCAAGGCCGACTGGTACCACAAGGTCAGCCAGGCATTCGTGGTGTTCCAGCCTGTGAAATCGGTTGGCGTGGTGGGTGATGGCCGTCGTTACGCCTGGGTCGTGGCCCTGCGTGCCGTGGAAACCATCGACTTCATGACCGCGCGTTGGGCACACCTGCCTTACGAACTGCTGGAAACCGTCAGCGGCCGCATCATCAATGAGATCGAAGGCATCTCCCGCGTCACCTACGACGTGTCGAGCAAGCCGCCAGCGACCATTGAGTGGGAATGATCGAGATTGAGCCGGTAAACCCAGGCTCAAAACGAGAGTGACAAAAGGGAAGCCCCCGATCGCGAGATCGAGGGCTTCTTGCATTTCAGTGGCAGAGTCCTCCAGCGAAGCAGCCGAGGAGTTACAACGGCAACCGGCCTTCAAGGTGCATGCCCATGCGGCTGAGGCCCCAGGACAGTTCTGTGATGTTGGCGTAGGGCACCTGATGCACTTCGGTCCATGCGGGGCGATTGATCAGGTAGTTGCCATCAACCGTGCGCTCGACCAGCGTTCGGACCACCTGGCGGTCTCTGCTGCGATGAATCAGTGTCCAGTTACCGTTCGACTTCTCAAACGTGAACATGCCTTGCCTGAATAGCATCCGACTCAGTTCCTCTGACGTCCTTTCGAGCAACGGCAGTGGCATCTGCAGGCTCAAGTCGGCGTGCAGGGTGTCAAAGTTTCCCTCGGTGGATTCGGGTTGAGTGGCAAAGCCACGACCCACCTCGATGCCTCGATCCTGTTCAATCAGCAGGCTTTCTTCCGGCAACACCTCTTCGATGCGCAATCCGATACCGCCCTGCATTTCGCTGATGCCAGGCATACCGCGAAAGGTATTGATGTTTTCCTGATCCGTCAGCACCACCCATTTGCTCGCTCCATTGAGCGCTTTGTCGGTCTGCATCACGGTGTGGGTGAGGTAGGTCTTGATGGCTTGCTCATGCATGTCGGGAAGCGGTGCGCCGGGGTAGCGGTAACTGGCCAGACAGTCGGTTGCCTGAATTCGAATACCGTTTTGTTGAGCCGCCTTGACCACTTCGAGTGGGGTGAAGCGTCCGGAGGGATCGCTTTGCAGCTTTTGCAAATACGCTTCCAGATCGCTTGGCATTGACCCGGTCTTGAAGAATTGATCGAGTTCCGCTTGGTTGAAATCGTTGAGCAGGCGATGGAAATAGATCGTCTTGACGTCCTGTCGGGCCAGGACCGGCATGTTCTCAATCAGAAACCGCATGCTGGCGATGCGGTCCTGGCTTTCGCCGATGACCAGGCCGGGGGCCGCTTCAAATACCTTCGTGATCAATTGTTCGGCAGTGGTGGCTGGCGTCACGGCAGGCAGCTCAGGGCGCGGCGGTAGCGAAGCGGCGAAACCGTCGTGAGCGAAGAACAGACGCGCGTCCTGTGAAAGCTTGGCGCGAGGGGCTGCGATGTACTCCTCGTAGGTGCTCAGTCCGCGAAAACTTCCATCTGGCTGACGGACGACTTTGATATGGGTTTCAGGTTCACCCAGCGCCAGTTGCCTGAAACGGTACCGGTTAACGTTATCGTATTGCGTGGAGGGGCTGCGCAGGATGGGCTGTGCCGGCTCTTGGACAGAAGCAGGCCCCGGCGCAGGCGCAGGCGATTGCGACGATCCCGGATGCCGGTTGCCGCCGCCCTTGAGTCCGGATCGAGGTGCCAGCTCCCACTCGCCCTGGGCATTGAGACGCACAGGCAGCGATCCTGAAAACGCGTGCGGGTTTTCCGGATCAATGATGGCCCAGGTCCCGCTGCCGTTGGGGTCGGCTTCATAGCGCACGTAGTAGGCGGTGTCATCCAGCATGATGGCGGTGGAAGGGTTGGAATCGAGTTGATAAATGCCCTGGTATTGCCCGGACTCACTCATCGGTGTTCGACCTTCGAGCAGTTCATTGGCTTGCCAGTGCTTGGGAATTTCCATGGGCTGCGACGTTTCAGACAAGGAAGAGTCCAGTTCAACGGGCGGTTCGGTGGGCAAGCCCACGGGCTTCAAGTCCTCGGTAACCAGTGCCTCTTTGAGCTCATCGAGGTTGCCCGGAGCGATTTCCTCCAGTGATCCCGGCCCTTTGAGGAGCAGGAGGTTGAACAGCAAATCGATGCTGCCCAGCACGGCGCCAAGAATGCCGGCCTTGCGCTCCACGGCGGTTTTTCCGTTAACCGCCTGGTCGATGTTCAACCCCATGCTGGCGATACTGGCGCCGACCAGCGGCAGGGCAACCGGCCAACCGACCACCGCCATGGGGCCGAATACTTTCAAGCCGGCGCTGAGGTAACCGATCCACAGTTTCTTGCGCAGATCGCCATTGGATGTCAGGGAGAGTTCGGCTTCGGCGAACATGGCGTTCTTGCTCGAATGGCACAGCCAACTGAAGGCATCGCCGCTGATGATCCGGTTTTGTTTGTTGATCAGATGATGGTCGTATTGGCCCCAGGTGCTGACCAGCCTGTTCATGATATCGGTGATGTGCTCGGCGATGGTCTGGCGATCGGCCAGGGGAAAGTGGGTCATGAACGTCTGGCGCGCGGCTTCCTCGTTCATTTCCTGCAGTATCCAGTAATGCATGTCCGTCGCGGTTTCCAGCATCTTGAAGGCGACGGCTTCACCGGGCAGGTAGACAATCTGGCGGCCGCTGGGCGCGACAAAACGAAGGATGTTGGTGGCGACGTGACCGTCGACGTCCAGGGTCCTGACATTGTCGGCACAAGGATGCCGTGCCTGCAGCAGCGTCAGATCCACCGGCCAGGTGATCGGCCCCATTACGGCATGGGTGACGAATTGAAAGTCTTCGTCGCTCAGCTGGCGCGCGTCCCTGGACTTCACGGCCTGGATCAGGAAATTGCATTTGGCCAGGGTGCGGAAGTCTTCGGCGCAAGTGTTCCAGAAGGTGATCAGGCGCTGGCGGTACATCGAACTGAAATCGAGGCTCCAGAATGCCTTGAGCACCTCGTTGCCATGCAGGCGCACTTCGTTGGTTTCATTGTAGGTCCCGGCGTTAGCGCCGGCGGTATAGAAGCCCGCATAGACGTCCAGCAGGTCGGCGTTGTCCTGGTCGCTGGTGCGAAAGCGGTGGATGACCAACTGCGTCAGGGTCATGGAGGACGTCGGCGTGGCGTGGACGTGCTCCCAGCCGGTAAAGGCCTTCGAACTGCTTTGGGAGGCGTCGAAACGGTGGAAGTAGACCTGATCCGGATCGAGACCGGTGATGCCGGACTTTTTCAGCAGGTCACTGGCCACCTCGTGGGCCGTGTCCTGCAGGCCGGGGCAGGTCCGGATTATCCGGGTAGCAATGGCCTTGAGCGCCGCTTTATCGGCGGCATTGGGCAGCGGGCGTGTTTCGTTGAGGTTCATGCACTCTCTTTCCTTGAGAAGAAGGGAGCGCAGGATGCCCCGTTCACCCAAGGCATGTGCACTACATAGTTATGCCCTCGGAGGATGTGCGGCCACACGTCACCCTTACTGTTTCGCAATTGCAGGTGTATCGTATTCGCCTTTTGCGGGCCCAGGGCCCGAAGCTGATACGTGAGGTAGTTGAGTACATGTCCTTTACCCGTCGACAAATACTCGGTGGTCTGGCCGGTCTTGTAGTGGTTGGCGTGGGGGCGGGTGGCGCGTCGCGTTACTGGCTGGGCAAGAGGGTCGGCGCCGAGGCGGGTCACGACTACGAGCTGATCGCCGCACCGCTGGACGTCGAGCTGGTGCCGGGACACACAACCCAAGCCTGGGCGTTCGGCCCGTCGGCGCCGGGCACCGAGCTGCGGGTACGTCAGGGCGAATGGCTGCGGGTGCGCTTCATCAACCACCTGCCGGTCGCCACCACCATTCACTGGCATGGCATCCGCCTGCCGCTGGAAATGGACGGCGTGCCCTACGTTTCGCAACTACCGGTGCTGCCGGGCGAATACTTCGACTACAAATTCCGTGTGCCGGACGCCGGCAGCTACTGGTATCACCCCCATGTGAACAGCAGCGAAGAACTCGGCCGTGGCCTGGTTGGCCCGCTGATCATCGAAGAGCGCGAGCCGACCGGTTTCAAGTATGAAAAAACCTTGAGCCTCAAGAGCTGGCACGTCGATGAAGAGGGTGCTTTCGTCGCGTTCAGCGTTCCTCGCGAGGCGGCCCGTGGCGGCACGGCGGGGCGTCTTTCGACCATCAACGGTGTCCCGCAAGCGGTGATCGATTTGCCCGCCGGCCAGATCACCCGCGTGCGCCTGCTCAACCTCGACAACACCCTGACCTATCGTCTGAACATCCCCGGTGTCGAAGCGCAGATCTATGCGCTGGATGGCAACCCGGTCGAGCCGCGCCCGCTCGGCAAGGAATACTGGCTCGGCCCCGGCATGCGCATTTGCCTGGCGATCAAGGCGCCACCGGTCGGCGAAGAGTTGTCGCTGCGCAACGGCCCTGTACGGTTGGCGACCTTGCGCTCCGTGGCCAATACCGATGCGCCGACCGAATGGCCACCCGCGCTGCCCGCCAACCCGGTGGCCGAACCGGACCTGGCCAATGCCGAGAAACTCAACTTCAATTTCGAGTGGGTGGGTTCGGTGTCGGTAAACGTCGATAATGGCAAGCCCCCGAGCCTGTGGCAGATCAACGGCAAGGCCTGGGACATCACCGACAAGACCTGCGCCGACCGGCCGATCGCCAGGCTCGAGAAGGGCAAGAGTTACATCTTCGAATTGAAAAACATGACTCAATACCAGCACCCGATCCACCTGCACGGCATGAGCTTCAAAGTCATCGCCTCGAACCGGCACAAGGTCGTTCCGTACTTCACCGACACCTACCTGTTGGGCAAGAACGAGCGCGCGCAAGTGGCACTGGTGGCGGATAACCCGGGCGTGTGGATGTTCCATTGCCATGTGATCGACCACATGGAAACCGGCCTGATGGCCGCGATCGAGGTGGCCTGATGCGTCAGATACGTCCCGCCGCCATCATCGACCGTAGCCGTGACCGCGATTTCATGCGTGAAGCCCTGGCCCTGGCCGCCCAGGGCGCCGCATTGGGCGAAGTGCCCGTGGGCGCGGTGCTGGTGCAGGACGGCGAAATCATCGGGCGCGGCTTCAACTGCCCGATCAGTGGCAACGACCCGAGCGCCCACGCCGAGATGGTCGCCATCCGCGCCGCCGCCCAGGCCGTGAGCAACTATCGCCTGCCGGGCAGCACGCTGTACGTGACCCTGGAGCCGTGCAGCATGTGCGCCGGGCTGATCGTGCACTCGCGGATTGCGCGGGTGGTGTATGGCGCGCTGGAGCCCAAAGCCGGAATCGTGCAGAGCCAGGGACAGTTCTTCACCCAGGGCTTCTTGAATCACCGGGTGTTGTATGAGGGTGGGGTGCTGGCGGAGGAGTGTGGTGCGGTGTTGAGCGAGTTTTTCAAGGCGCGGCGCGCCAAACCTTCAGACTGAACACCGACCCCCTGTAGGAGCGAGCCTGCTCGCGATGGTGGGCAACGATAACGCGGGCTTTCTGAATGAACGCGGCGCTTTCAAGTCCATCGCGAGCAGGCTCGCTCCTACAGGGATCTCCATCGTTTATTTGCGAGCGACAATCACAGCCCGCATCGGCGCCGGCAGCCCTTCGATGGTCTTGCTGTGATCGTGCGGATCGAGGAAATCACTGAGCGACTGATACTTCATCCACTCCGTGCCGCGCTGTTCCTCGACCGTGGTCACGCTTACGTCCACGCACTTCACATCGCTGAACCCGGCGCGGCGCAGCCACAATTCCAGCGCCGGCACCGAGGGCAGGAACCACACGTTGCGCATCTGCGCATAACGGTCTTCCGGCACCAGCACCTGGTGTTTGTCGCCTTCGACCACCAGGGTTTCCAGCACCAGTTCGCCGCCCTTGACCAGGCAATCCTTCAGCGCCAGCAAATGCTCGATCGGTGAGCGGCGGTGGTAGAACACGCCCATGGAAAACACCGTATCGAAGCCTTCCAGGTTCGGCGGCAGGTCTTCGAAGGGGAAGGGCAGGTGCCAGGCATTCGGCTCGGACAGGTAACGCTGCACGGCCTGGAACTGGCAGAAGAACAACCAGTTCGGATCGACACCGATCACGCTGTCCGCGCCGGCGCCGAGCATGCGCCACATGTAATAGCCGTTGCCGCAGCCGACATCGAGGATGCGTTTGCCCTTGAGGTCCAGGTGCGGAGCCACCCGCGACCATTTCCAGTCCGAGCGCCATTCGGTGTCGACGTGCACGCCAAACAGGTCGAACGGCCCTTTGCGCCAGGGTGACAGGCCCATCAACGCCGTGCGCATCTGCGCGCGGGTGGCATCGTCGCAATCGGTGTCCAGTGTCAAGCCGTTGAGCAAATCGACTTCGCTCGGCTGCAGGTTCGGCAGGGCGTCCAGCGCACTTTGCCAGCGCTCCAGGTCGCCGTGACCCTTTTCCATTTTCTTGTCGAGTTGCGCTTGCAGGGTGTTGGCCCAGTCGGCCAAGGGTGTGCCCGCCAGACGGCGGGCGAGAGGGGACAGATCAATCATGGCAAGGCAATCAACGAGGCAAAGTTAAGACACTGGAACCACGGCACGACTTTCGAGAACCCGGCGGCCAGCAGGCGTTCGCGGTGTTCTTCGAGGCTGTCGGGCTTCATGACATTTTCGATGGCACTGCGCTTCTGGGCGATTTCCAGTTCGCTGTAGCCGTTGGCGCGTTTGAACGCGATGTGCAGATCGGTGAGCAACGCGTGCTCTTCGGGATCGTTGAAGCGCAGTTTTTCCGAGAGGATCAGCGCACCGCCGGGCAGCAGCGACTGACGGATGCGCGACAGCAATGCCGTGCGGTGTTCCGGAGCGATGAATTGCAGGGTGAAGTTCAGCGCCACCACCGAGGCAGGCTGGAAGTCGAGGGCGAGGATGTCGCCTTCGATCACTTCCACCGGCAGCAACTCCTGGAACATCGAGTCCTGACCGTTGAGATACTCGCGGCAGCGCTCGACCATGGCCGCCGAGTTATCCACAGCGATCACCCGGCAACCGTCGGTACGCACGTGGCGACGCAGGGCCTGGGTCACGGCACCCAACGACGAACCCAGGTCATAGAGCACACTGTTGGGCTGGGCGAACTGCGCGGCGAGCACGCCAAGGTTTTCCACGATGGTCGGATAACCTGGCACCGAGCGCTTGATCATGTCCGGGAACACCCGCACCACGTCCTCGTTGAAGGCGAAGTCAGGCACCTGGGCCAAAGGCTGGGCGAAAAGGCGATCGGGTTCTTTGCTCACGGCGGTTCCAGCGGCGTAGGTGGAAAAGGCCGGCATTTTAGCCAAGTTGGCGCGGGGATGCGCGGGTTGTCTGATAAAGCGAAGGCTTTGTGGCGAGGGAGCTTGCTCCCGCTGGGCTGCGCAGCGGCCCTCAAACCATTCACCTTTGTTTTATCAGGACTACTTCATCAGCCGCATTTACGACGGCTGCGCCGCCGAACGGGACGGTGCGGCGATCCGACAAGCTCCCTCGCCACAGGGGTTAGCGCTTGTTTTGGGTGAACGCCGAAGCGGTGATCCCCCATTGCCCCAGCCAATAGCTGAGGATAATCACATACGGCGCGGCTTCGAACGGCACCACAAAGCGACTGATGCCAATCACGCTGTCGGAAAACACAAACGCCACGGCGCCGCCCGCTGCGAGCAACGCCGAGCGCTTGGGCACGTCGGTGCCGAGTCGGGCCAGTGCGCGCCAGAGCATGGTGCTGATGGCCAGGCCATAGACGATCACCGGGATCAGCAACGGCCCAAGTCCATGAGAAATCAGAATCCCCAGCAACACGGCGCCGACGCCCATGGCCAGGATCAGCGGCAATACGGCCAGGCGCCGACAATCGCTCAAATACGCTTTCAAGTAAGCCAGATGCGCGACCAGGAACGCCCCGAGGCCGAACACGAACAAATCCCCCGGCCACGCCAGCAGCACATCGCCGAGCAGGGAGAAGATCAAGCCGAGGCTGATCCAGCGCCGATATTCGCTCGGTGGCGCGTCGTGCAACCAGCCGAGCAGCGCCAGGACCGGCAGCGGCTTGACCAGCAAGCACAGCAGCGCGGCGTGCACGCTCAGGCCGTAGAGGAACGTCACTGCGCCCATGAGCGCCAGAATCAGCCAGCCCACGGTCAGTTAACCGAGATGCTGCAGTCGAAAGAGTCCACCGGCAGCACTTCCGGTGCCCAAGGCTGTTGTGAAGTCAGGCGCAAACGCCCGGTCCCGGTGGCGAAGGCCTGAAAGCGCCAGGTGGAAACCCCGGCCGCGCCGACCACCCCGGCATCTTCCGGGTTGGTATAGACCTCGGGGCTGAGCGCACGCAACACGCCGCCGGCCGAATCCTGAATGGCCCAGCGGTAACCCGTGGTCGGATTGCTCGGCAGGGTCAGGATCAGGTTTTGCCCGTTGGCGAGTTTCACCGGGCATTCGCTTTGTTTTTCCACGGTCACATTCTGCTTCGGTTGAGTGGCACAGGCGGCCAACAGCGCGAGGGCGAGGGGGACAAACAGGCGGGTGGGGGACATAAGGTCAATGGCT
This sequence comes from Pseudomonas moorei, assembly GCF_008801475.1. Classification (GTDB taxonomy): domain Bacteria; phylum Pseudomonadota; class Gammaproteobacteria; order Pseudomonadales; family Pseudomonadaceae; genus Aquipseudomonas; species Aquipseudomonas moorei. The sequence continues at coordinate 60,724 of NZ_VZPP01000012.1, forward strand.
CCGGCGTTCACGACGAACGGCGAGCATAACTGAGATGAGACAGGGTGTGACAGTCGCAGAAGGATGTGGTGGCAGGGCGGACGCCTTCGCGGGCAAGCCCGCTCCCACAGTGTTCAGCGGTGCTCACATATTGTGTGTTCACCGCAAAATCCTTTGGGAGCGGGCTTGCCCGCGAAAGCAATCAAACAGTCGCTACAGGGCTATCAGAAAAGTACCTTCGCCACATCCGCAAACCGCTTGGCGAAGTGCACGGTAATGCCTTCCTTCAGGTACTCCGGCAGCTCCTCGAAATTACCCCGGTTGGCCTCCGGCAGAATCAACTCGAAGATCTTCTGCCGCCGCGCCGCGATGACCTTTTCGCGTACCCCGCCAATCGGCAGCACGTGCCCGGTCAATGTCAGCTCACCGGTCATTGCCACGCCTTTTTTCGGCGGCTGGTTACGCGCCAGCGACAGCAGGGCGCTGGCCATGGTCACACCGGCGCTCGGGCCGTCTTTCGGGGTGGCGCCTTCCGGTACGTGCAGGTGCACGAAAGCCTCGTCGAAGAACTTCGGATCACCGCCAAACGACTTCAGATTGGAACTGACGTAGCTGTAGGCGATTTCCGCGGACTCTTTCATCACATCCCCCAGTTGCCCGGTGAGTTTGAACCCACGGTTCAAGGTATGGATGCGCGTCGCTTCGATCGGCAGGGTGGCGCCGCCCATGCTGGTCCAGGCCAGCCCGGTAATCACGCCAGTGCCCGACAGCACTTGCTCGTTGCGGAACACCGGTTTGCCGAGCGAGCTTTCGAGGTCTTTGGGGCCAAGCTTGATCACCGCATTCGGGTCGTCGAGCAGCTTGATCACCGCTTTGCGCACCAGTTTGCCGAGGTTTTTTTCCAGCTGGCGGACACCGGCTTCGCGGGCATAACCGTCGATCAATGCCTTGAGCGCGCTGTCGCTGATGCTCAGGCTGCCCTTGGATACACCGGCCTTCTCAAGCTGTTTGGGCCACAGGTGACGCTTGGCGATGGCGACTTTTTCTTCGGTGATATAGCCCGACAGGCGAATCACTTCCATCCGGTCAAGCAACGGCCCGGGGATCGAATCCAGGGTGTTGGCGGTGCAGATGAACAGCACCTTCGACAGGTCCATACGCAAGTCGAGGTAATGGTCGAGGAATTCGACGTTCTGCTCCGGATCGAGGGTTTCCAGCAGCGCCGAGGCCGGGTCGCCCTGGTAGCTCTGGCCCATCTTGTCGATCTCGTCGAGCATGATCACCGGGTTCATCACTTCGACGTCTTTCAACGCCTGCACCAGTTTGCCCGGCTGCGCACCGATGTACGTGCGGCGATGGCCCTTGATCTCGGCTTCGTCGCGCATGCCGCCGAGGCTGAAGCGGTAGAACGGCCGGCCGAGGGATTCGGCGATGGATTTGCCGACGCTGGTCTTGCCCACGCCCGGCGGCCCGACCAGCAGCACGATCGAGCCGCTGATCTCGCCTTTATAGGCACCGACTGCGAGGAATTCGAGGATGCGGTCCTTGATGTCCTCGAGGCCGGCATGGTGCTTGTCCAGCACCTTGCGCGCGTACTTGAGGTCGAGTTTGTCCTCGCCGTACACGCCCCACGGCACCGAGGTCGCCCAGTCGATGTAATTGCGGGTGACGGCATACTCCGGCGAGCCGGTCTCGAGGATCGACAGCTTGTTCATTTCCTCTTCGAGGCGCTTCTGCACCTGCACCGGCAGGACTTTACCCACCAGGCGCTGTTCGAACTGTTCGAGGTCAGCGCTGCGGTCATCCTTGGTCAGCCCCAGCTCCTGCTGGATGACCTTGAGCTGTTCCTTGAGGAAGAACTCGCGCTGATGTTCGCCGATCTTGCGGTTAACTTCGGCGGAAATTTCCTTTTGCAGGCGCGCAACCTCGACTTCCTTGCGCAGCATCGGCAGGACTTTTTCCATGCGCTTGAGCATCGGTACGCAATCGAGCACTTCCTGCAGTTCGCTGCCGGTGGCCGAGGTCAGGGCAGCGGCGAAATCGGTCAAAGGCGATGGATCGTTGGGGCTGAAGCGGTTGAGGTAATTCTTCAGTTCTTCGCTGTACAGCGGGTTGAGCGGCAGCAATTCCTTGATCGCATTGATCAGCGCCATGCCGTAGGCCTTGACCTCGTCGGTCGGCTCGGTGGGCTGGTGCGGGTATTCGACTTCCACCAGGTACGGTGGGCGATGGTGTTTGAGCCAGGTCTTCAGACGCACGCGGGTCAGGCCCTGGGCGACGAACTGCAGCTTGCCGTTTTCGCGGCTGGCGTGATGCACCTTGACCAGGGTGCCGTAGAGCGGCAGGGCCGAGGTGTCGAAATGGCGCGGGTCTTCCTGGGGCGTGTCCATGTAGAACAGGGCCAGGGAGTGGTGATCGGATTTGGCGACCAGGTCGAGGGTTTCGGCCCAGGGTTCTTCATTGACGATCACCGGCAGCACTTGGGCCGGGAAGAACGGTCGGTTGTGGATCGGGATGATGTAGACCTTGTCCGGCAGGTTCTGGCCAGGCAGGGCGAGGCCTTTACCGGTGGAGTGATGGGTCGCGTTTTCCGGATCGGCGTATTCGCTCGGGTCTTCGGGGAATTCTTGCTGGTCGCTCATTTGGGCACCTGCGCAATGGGTATGGGTCTTAGATGGGGCAGGTTGGCGGTGGTTTCAATGATGCCTGGGCATTAACCGGTCATTCCAAGGTGTATTCAGCAGGGATTCAGGTTAGCTGAACCACGGCTTTGCGCGGTCAATTGTGGGAGCGAGCCTGCTCGCGATGGAGTGTCAGTTGACACCAACGTAGCTGACACACCATCGCGAGCAATCTCCCACAGGGGGCGTGTGGAGCTTTGAAATCTGCGGCCACAAAAAAAGGCGACGTCCTCACGGGCGTCGCCTTTCGTTTTACTGCCGCTAAATCTTATTCCGGCAGTTTGTACGCAATCACATAGTCACCCATCTTGGTCCCCAGCGAACCATGACCGCCGACCACGAGCAGCACGTATTGTTTGCCGTCCTTGCCGGTGTAGGTCATCGGTGTCGCCTGGCCGCCGGCCGGCAGGCGCGATTTCCAGAGTTCCTTGCCGGTGTTGACGTCATAGGCGCGCAGGAACTGGTCCAGGGTGCCGCTGAGGAAGCCGACGCCGCCGGCGGTAACCATCGAGCCGCCCATGCTTGGCACGCCCAGGGGCAGGCCGATCGGCAGCGGCGAGCTGTCGCGGCTGGTGCCGTTCTTGCGTTTCCACACGATTTTGCTGGTGGTCAGGTCGATACCGGCCACGTAACCCCAGGACGGCGCCTGGCATGGCACGCCGAACGGCGACATGAACGGGTGCATGATCACCGCGTACGGGGCGCCGGTGTTCGGCTGCACGCCAGCGGTTTCGCTCTCGCGCTTGCTGCCGGCCGCGACTTGGGCGCGTGGCACCATCTTCGAGACGAAGGCCATGTAGTTCGGGCTGGTGAACAGCATCTGGCGAACCGGGTCGACCGACACGCCACCCCAGTTGAACACGCCGACGTTACCTGGATAGATCAGGCTGCCCTGTTCCGACGGAGGAGTGTACTGGCCTTCGTAACGCAGTTCCTTGAACTGGATGCGGCACAGCATCTGGTCGAACGGACTGGCACCCCACATGGCTTTTTCGGTCAGTTCCGGGGCCAGCAGGTTCAGGTCCGAACGGGCCTGGGTCGGTGCGGTGTGGTCACCCTTCACGGCGCCTTGCGGGACCGGGATTTCATGGATCGGAATGATCGGCGTGCCGTCGCGACGGTCAAGGACATACAGGCTTCCTTGCTTGGTCGGTGCGATCAGCGCAGGTTTCACGCCGTCAGCGGTCTTCATGTCCAGCAGGGTTGGCTGGCTGCCGACGTCCATGTCCCACAGGTCATGGTGGGTGAACTGGTAGTTCCAGCGCACCTTGCCGGTGGCCAGATCCAGAGCGACCAGGCCGGCGCTGAATTTTTCGGCGCCAGGGGTGCGGTCCGCGCCCCACTGATCGGGCGTCTGATTGCCCAGCGGCAGGTAAACCATGCCGAGTTTTTCGTCGACGCTGGCCAGCGACCACATGTTCGCCGAGTTGCGGCTGTAGATCTGGCCCGGTGCCAAAGGCTCGGTGGCGTCCGGGTTGTTGCTGTCCCAGTTCCACACCAGGTGACCGTCGCGCACGTCATAGGCACGGATCACGCCGGACGGCTCGTTGGTCGATTCGTTGTCGGTGACGTGGCCACCCATGATCACCAGGTCACGGGTGATCGCGGCCGGCGAGGTGGAGTAGTAGCCACCCGGCGTGAAGGGGCCAATGCCTTGGGTCAGGTCCACCACGCCGTTATTGCCGAAGCCTTCGCAGACCTTGCCGGTGTCGGCATTCAGTGCGATCAGGCGAGCGTCGGCGGTTGGCAGGTACAGACGACGCGGGCAAGCCTGGGCCACCGCTTTGCCGGCCTCGGAGATGACGGCCGATGCGGCGTTTTCCGACTTGGCGTAGGCCGCTTCGTCGTAGTACGACACGCCACGGCAGGTCATGTGGGCGAAACCCTTGAAGCCCACCGGGCTCTTGATCTGCGGGTCGAAGCGCCAGATTTCCTTGCCGGTGTCCGGGTCCAGCGCCAATACCTTGCTGTGAGCGGTACAGGCGTAGAGCATGCCATTGGCTTTGAGCGGCGTGTTCTCGTTGGTCAGTTCCACCGGGTCATCGGCGGTCGGCAGGTCGCCGGTGCGGATACGCCAGGCTTCCTGCAACTTGCCGACGTTACCGGGGGTGATTTGCTTGAGCGGCGAGTAGCGATCACCGAATTCGGTGCGGCCATAGGCTTGCCAGTCGCCCTCGGGCATGGCTGGCGCCGTGCTGGTCATGTCGGCGCTGTCGCGACCCAACTCGCCAAGGACTTCACCGGGATGGGTGAACTGGCTGGCGATGGCGGTTGCACCCGCCAGCACCACGGCCACGCTCAATGCACCGGTGCCCAGTGGTGCGGTGCCGTCACGCAGCAATGGACGACGGAACCACGGCAACAACATCACCACGCCCAGGGCGAACCACAGTGCCAGACGCGGCACCAGTTGCCACCAGTCGAGGCCGATTTCCCACAAGGCCCAGACCGTGCTGGCGAACAGCACCAGCGCGTACAGGCCCAGTGCCGCGCGACGGGCAGTGATCAGCAGCACGCCGGTAAGCGCGATGCCGATACCGGCCAGCAGGTAGTACAGCGAGCCGCCGAGCATGCTCAGCTTGATTCCCCCGGCCAGCATGGCCAGGCCCATTAGCAGAAGCAGTATGCCGAGCAGGGTCGGCCATATCCGGCTTCGACCCAAGGCACCATCAGTGCTCATAGTGTGATTCTCCGTGACGTTTCAAGTAGTCCCGCGTCAGTTCACTGTAGATGACGATCCCGCGCGGGCATGGTTCAGATAAAAACGGTGATCCCTGTAGGAGCGAGCCTGCTCGCGATGGACCCGAGAACTACCCGGGGGTGTCAGGCAACCAACGTTATCGTTGACGACCATCGCGAGCAGGCTCGCTCCTACAGGTTTTGTGGCATTGGTCAGAACGACGACTGGACCTTGATCCCGCCAATCAGCGCGTCGTCGACCTGGTCCACGCCACCGGGATGGCGGATGTACTGCAGGTTCGGGCGCACGGTGAGCCAGTTCGTGACGTGCACGCCGTAATAGAGTTCGGCGCTGTATTCGGTGTCCTGGGGCGGCAGGAAGGCCGGGTCGTCGTAGTCGAAAACGGCATGGGCCTGATTGGTCGCCTCGGCATTCTTGCGGTACGCCGGGTTGACGTGGACGCGGGCCAGGGCGAAGCCGATGTCATCCTTGGCACGGGCATCGAACAGGCCTTTGTAGACGAGGCCGGCCTGGACGTAGTTGTCGATGGCGTTGGTTTTCTTGTCGTGCATCGTGCCGTTGGCGAACAGGCTCAAGCCGCGGGTGTTATCGCTGGCGACGCTGGTGACCTGCTGCTGAAGGCCGAGCCATACACCGTGCTTGCTTGACGCGCTACGGTAGGCCTCGCCGCTCAGGGCTGCGGGCTGACCGTTGCTGTCCTTGTAGACGTCGGTGGCCTTGGCGCTGCTGTAGTAGTAACCGGCGCGGTATTCGCCGGGCAGGCCGTTGAGCTTCGGCGTCCACACCAGTTCCACCGGCAGGACCATGCCCTGGGTGCCGCTGCCGCTGAGTTTGAAGCCGTTGTCGCGGTCGAGGTTCGACGGGTTTTGCTCATAGGCACCGACCTGCGCGTACAGCTCGGACGTCAGGTGATATTTGACCCGCATGGCCCATTGGCTGACCGGCCAGTTGTACCAGATGCCGCCGGCCCAGTTGCCGACCTGGGAGCCGCAGAACGCCAGGTTCTGGAAGTCGCAAGGGAAGCTGTTGAAGTCCTCGCCCTCGCCAAAGCGGCCGACCTTGATGTCGAGTGCCTGGTCGAGGAATTTCTGCTGATACCACATCTGTGTCAGGCGCCAGGTCTGGCCACGGCCCCAGACTTCCTGGGCCGAGGTGAAGCCGCCGACCCGCGGATCGTTGATCCGGTCGTTGCTGATGTTGTTGCCGCTGCGTTCGGTCACGGTCAGCTGAAATTCGGCGTCGTTCCAGCCGAGGATCTTCTGCAGATCCAGATGCGTACCGAGGCCGAACTGGTCGCTGTAGCGCGCAGTGCGATCGTGGTCGTAGCCGCCGTGCAGGTTGCTGCCCATTTCGCCGGTGTAATCGAGTTTGAAGTCGTAGCCTTTTTCCGCCAGTTCGGTACGCGTGCCGTTCCAGTCGCCGAGCATCCACGGTGAGTTGCCATCAAAGGCCGTAGCGGCCTGGGCGCAGGTGGCGAGGCTCATCACGGTCAATCCGCCGATCAGGTTCAGGGCTTTTCGGCAGGCAACAGGCATTAAGACAGCGCTGTCTTTCGGAAGTTTGAAATCAGGCATAGAGGGGGAATTCTTGATCTTTTTCTGGGAATAATCGGAATCAGCAGGGCGTGATGCGAATCAGCGGAAGCGTTTCAGCTAAGGCGGGCGCAAGGATAATGTTCTGTTACAAATAGAGAAAGCGCTTTGTTGAGATGAATTCTTTCGGATTCGGTAACAATTGTTGGAACGAGCCTGCTCGCGATGGACTTGAACGAAAACGCGTAAAACCAGATGCCCTGCGGTGTCATTGCGTTTATCGCGAGCAAGCTCGCTCTCACAGGACCTCAAGATCCCAGGATCACCTACATTTGATAGATCGCTTCCACCCGAAGAAGCCCTCGGCTAAGGTGCGCGGCTTCCAATCCTCACTCTGCTTGAAGGCCCGGCATGACCGAACACAACACTGACCCGCTGCACGGCGTGACCCTGGAACAGATCCTCAACGCCCTGGTTGAACACTACGAGTGGTCGGGACTGGCCGAGCGTATTGATATTCGCTGCTTCAAGAGTGACCCGAGCATCAAGTCGAGCCTGACGTTCCTGCGCAAAACCCCCTGGGCACGGGAGAAGGTCGAGCGCCTCTACGTGAAACTGATGCGCACCAAGCGCCCGCTCTGAACAGGGTCAACCCGATGGCGACCGGGTCAGGCGCGCGTCGTCATTTCGTTGCCGTGGCAGCGGTCCTGGGCTGGGCCGGATTGAGCATCCAGATGTACCTGATTTTCTACTCGCGGTGGACCCTGGGCGCCAGCCTGCTGGGTGGGCTGATGAGTTTTTTCAGCTACTTCACCGTACTGAGCAACACATTGGTGGCGACAGTCCTGACCTGTGAACTGACGTCCCGCGAGTCGGCGGCACGGCGCTGGTTTCTGCAGCCGTCGGTCAGTAGCGGCATTGCCGTGAGCATCGCCGTGGTCGGCATCGCCTACAACCTGTTGCTGCGCCATTTGTGGCACCCCGAAGGCTGGCAATGGCTGGCCGATGAGCTGCTGCACGACGTCATGCCGCTGCTGTTTCTGGTGTATTGGTGGTGGTGTGTGCCCAAGGGCCGGTTGCGGCTGGGGCACATCGCGTGGTGGGTGATTTATCCGCTGCTGTACTTCGGCTATTCGCTGTGGCGCGGGCATGTGCTGGCGGTCTATCCCTATCCGTTCATTGATGTGGAGAAGCTGGGTTATCCACAGGTGTTCATCAATGCCGGGGGATTGTTGGCGGGGTTTGTGGTGATTGCGTTGTTGATGGTTAGCCTGGATCGACGGCGTTAACCCTGTGGGAGCTGGCTTGCCAGCGATGACGGCCTGACAGACGCCTTTGAAGTGCCTGCCAATCCGCTATCGCGGGCAAGCCCGCTCCCACAGAAACCGGTCAGTCATCCAAAGTGTTATCCAGCCGCCAGTAACCCACGGCTTTGACAAACTGCTCGTCCAGCCCGTGCTCATCCAGCAACACCCGACGAATTTGTCGTGACACCTTGGTCTCGGTCGCGACCCAGGCATACAGGCTGCCAGTGGGCACCTTGATCTGCCGCACGGTGCTCAGCAGATGGTCCTTGCCACCTTCGCGCAGTACCCAGATCACATTGACCTCGGCAGCGCTCTGCAGCACTTGCTGCTCCTTGCCGTTTTCCACCTCGACAATCACCAGCGCGCGGCGGTTCGCCGGCAAGCCTTCAAGACGCCGGGCAATGGCGGGCAGGGCGGTTTCGTCGCCGATCAGCAGGTAGCTGTCGAACATGTCCGGCACGATCATCGAACCGCGGGGCCCGCCGATGTGCAGGAACTGCCCCGGTTTGGCCTGTTCGGCCCAGGTCGAGGCAGGGCCGTCGCCGTGCAGCACGAAGTCGATGTCCAGCTCCAGCGTATCCAGGTCATAGCGACGCGGGGTGTAGTCGCGCATGGCTGGCATCGGCCCATCGCCTTTGCCGGCGCCGAGCACCAGGGTTTCCAGCGCGGCCTGTTCCGCCGCGTTCTGCGGGAACAACAGTTTGATGTGATCGTCGGTGCCGAGGCTGACAAAACCCGCCAGCTCGGGCCCGCCCAGGGTGATCCGGCGCATGCGCGGCGTCTGGTCGACCACCCGCAACACTTCCAGGCGACGGCGTTTGATTTCGTGCATGACGCGATGAATGCTTTGGGTAACAACTTCAGTCATTCGGCTTTCTCCTGGACAGCTTGAACGGCAGGGCCGTCGACGATGGCTTTGGCGGTGTCGTTGAGCAGGGCGGCGACACGCCGGATTTCTTCCGCGCTCCAGCGGCCGTGGTGCAGTTGCAGGGCGTGGCGCAGGTTGTGCACCGCCTCGTGGATTTCGGGCGGACGATCATGGCCGCGCAGGGAGCGTTTGCTGACATCGATGCGCACTCGCACACCTTCAAGGGCAACAGCCTGCTCGGCCAGGAATTGACGCCCGGCATCGGTCACGCAATAGCGTTTTTTCCCGCCTTCAGCGTCGCCCTGAATCATTTCGCTCTCTTCCAGAAAGGTCAGGGTCGGGTAAATCACGCCGGGGCTTGGGCTGTAGGCGCCGTCGAACATGCCTTCGATCTGGCGGATCAGGTCGTAACCGTGGCAAGGCTGTTCGGTGATCAGCGCCAGTAACAGCAATTTCAGATCACCAGGGGCGAAGACCCGTGGACCGCGGCCACCGCGCTCGCGGCCGGGGCGTTTCTCGAAGCCGTCGCGGCCATCGCCGTGCTCGCGGTGGGGGGAATGATGGTCTCTCATTTGTGCTTTCTCTCGTCGTGTTTAGATACAACTTAAGATATATCTTAAGAAAAAGGCAAGCCCCCCCGATCAGTGGCCGTCCCGAGCGTCAAGCCGATGAGCCCGCCAAGCCCGCAAAAAAAGTGTGACCAAAACGGGTGAAAAAGTTTAAATTAGTGTTAACTCTCTAATGCAGTGCTTTAACCTTTTGTATTCGGGGACTGTGGTATTGGTCTTACAGAAGTAATTTCGTTAGTCTCTGCGAGTCATTTTCGTTAGTGTCCGGCTTGTAGTATTTCTCTTACAGTCAGACAGTCTGTTTTGAATAATTTCAGGTTTTTTCTTTCTGTGTCGGTCGCACTTTGGCTACGCACTTGCAGGAACGTTCCTGCTTACTTTCCAGATAAATTGATCGATCATCTTTCGGCGTTGAAAGTTCAGCTGAGCAAATAGCTGCTCGTGACGGTTTTGCTCAACTTGAACTTTCTGCGTTAATCCTTTTTAAAAGACAGGTACTGAAAGATGTTCAAGAAAATCGCGTTCGCTGCTCCTCTGGCTGTTCTGGCACTGAGTTCTTCCATGGCGTTTGCCGCCACTGAAGCCAAGCACGCCATCAACCTGATTGCCCACGTTCCGGCCGACGACTTCTACGCGGTTCCGGTGGATTCTGATCTGGTCAACAAAGACCAGGACATGAGCTACAACCCGTCTACCGGTTCGATGCGAACCGTCGACGGGCACTTTGATGTCCTCCACACCGCCGGCAAGGTAAACGCCCGACTTGAAGGCGTGCCGAAGCTGATTGCCGGTAACAAGACCATCGATTTGAAAGTCGAACTCAACGGCAAGGCGCTGACAACTACTTCGCAAGAAGTTGTTGGCGACACCGAGTCCAATACTCGTTATCGCGCGCCATTCAAAGTCAGTGCGGTCGGTGGCAAACCTGATGCGGGCGACTATACCGGCGTCGTCATGTTGGTGGTTGAACCTTCCGTCTAAGTTAAAACTCAACGGTAAAACGCTTACTTGCTTCAAGTAGCGTAACCGGTCGACAAACATATCTGTCTGTCGACCGGGCTTTGACTTTCTCGTAATCAGAGTACTTGTTCATGTTCCCGATGACGCCCATCGCGGCAGCGCTTGCGTTGCTGTTATGTAGCAGTGCATTTGCGGCGCCCACTTCCGTTGATAATACGCCACGAAGTTTGCTGGCCCAGGCCAAAGGCTTGCCGTCAGAGTTCGAGGAGCATTTCTTCGACGTTCCGCTGGCGGTTCGGGTCGAACTCGATCAGCAACCCCTCGGCGAGGCGATGATTGTGTTGTCCCGCGATGACCGGGTGACATTGCTCGATTTCACCGATACCAGTGAAAGCCGTTTCGGTGCCGGGGAGCGCCAGACCTGGGCGGATATCCTCAAGCCCGGCGTCGCCTTGGGTGCCTGCACGGGGCAATGCCCGGAACAAATGCTGGCGGTGCACTACAACCTGGAAAATTCATTGCTGTCGATCGTCACCGAAAATGCCGAGCGCGACAGCGAAACCAAGCGTTTCCACGATCAACCCGAAGGCGGCAGCAGCGGCCTGATGGTGCGTAACCAACTCAATCTCAACGGTGGCCAGGATCAAGACCTGGGAGGTCGTTTCGGTCTGGAAGCCAGCGGCAGCCTGGGCAACTGGAGCCAGACCTTCAACATGCAACTGGCACGTCTGGGCGGGCCGGATGACAAGACCTACCACGCGGTGCATGAGCTTTTCACTCAGCGCGAACTGGAAGGCAGTTTCCTCCGGCTGGGCTACTTCACGCCCAATTCCGAAGGCCTGACGCGCCAACCCCGTTCGTTCGGCACCAGCCCCGACACCGCCGTGGGCGTGATGTATGGCAGCTCCGACAGTCTGGCCATCGACAGTCCGAAACCCAGCGTGTACCCGGTTTATGTCACCGCCAACCGTCAGGGCTCGGTAGAGATCTACCGCGATGGCCTGTTGATCAATACACAGTCGGTCCCGGCCGGCTTGCAGACCCTCGACACCCGGCCATTGCCTGGCGGCATTTACGAAGTGGAAGTACGGCTGATCGAGGACGGTCAAGTCACCTCGACCACTCAGGAGCTGATCTACAAGCCGAACAACTGGCGCAACCACGATGAGCGCTGGCGCTACAACCTGTTCGCCGGGCAGGAAAGCAAACTGTTGAGCAACTGGGATCAACAAAGCAGTGGCGATGCCACGGCGGGCGCCTCGATCAACTATCTGCTGCACCCAAGGGTGATACTCGGCCTGTCGGCACGCCAGGTGCGGGAAAAGCTCCAGTACGGCAGCTCCATCGACTGGACCCTGGGCAACAGCACCAGTGTCTACGCCAACCTTTACCAGACCGAAGACCACGGCACCGGTGCCGACCTGCAAGGTCTGTACAACTATGGTGCCGGCAGCCTGGTGATCAGCCACAACCGTAGCTGGCTCGACACCACCAATACCTACGACACGCTGCCCGACGGCACCCGCGTGCGCCAACGCAATGTGTTCACCGGCCAGACCAGCAATTCATCGCTGGCGCTGAACCACCGTATCAGCCGCAAGAGTTCGCTCAATGCCCGTGTGTCCCACAGTGAGGGCAATGTCGAAGGTGTCGGCGTCGACCTCGGCTGGACCCAACGTACCCAGATGTTTGGCAGCGACGCCAATTGGCGTCTGTCGCTGTTCGACCGTCCGGGCAGCTACAGCAGCGGCGAAGCGCGCAATCGCGGGGTCGACCTGAGCATCAACATGGCCCTCGGTGGTCCTGGCCAGCAGATTTCCGGGAGCATCGGCAGCCGCACCGCCCGTGAAGGCGGTCGTGACAACAACGCCTCTCTCGGTTACCGCAAGGACCTGCAAGACCACGTGCTGCAGAGCGTTTCAGTGACTGCGCTCACCGACACCTATGGCGTCGGCCTGTCGAGCCTGGCGAATTTTCGTACCGATGAGATCAACGGCGACGGCTTTATCCAGCGCTCGTCGTTCAACAACAACTTCACCGGCGGTGTGAACCTCGACAGCACGCTGGTCGTCGGCGCTCAACGCATGGCGTTGACCAGCCAGCATCAAGGGCGCGGCGCCGGGATGATCGTTGATGTCGAGTCCGACATCGACGGTATTGCCTTGCGCGCCGACGACCTCAGCGGCGGCAGCGCAGCCCTGCGACCAGGGCGCAATTTCATTCCGCTGACGGCCTACAGGAACAGTTCAGTGAGTTTCGATTTCGAAGGCAATCACGTGCCGGCGGCCAGCATCGAACCTTCGCGCACCCGCTATCACCTGAACAAGGGGGGCGTGGAGTACCGCAAGGTGCGGGTAATGAAAACCCTGACCGTGCTCGGGCGTCTGCTCGATCCGCAGGGGCGGCCGCTAAAGGGCCACCACGTGATCAACCACGCCAGCCGTGGGGTCAGCGAGGTCGACGGCTTCTTCTCGATGGAAATGAACGCGGGCTCACCGACCCTGGAAGTGCGTTATGCCGACCAGTTGCTGTGCCAGTTCCGCCTCGATGTCGACAAACACCGCAGTGAAAACAACGTGCTGATGATCGGTGATTTGCGCTGTTCGCCGGACACCCTGGCGAACGCCACCCACAACGCCGAGACGGCGGGCTGAAGGCCCGTCGTTGAATCTGGTTTTCGGAGGTCAGGCATAGATGAACGTCTCGCGTTCTTTCGTTTCACATGGCAAGGGGTGGTTGGCGGGTGCATTGCTCGTCAGCATCATGACGACTTCAGCCAAAGCCGAGGACGTCAGGATCACCGCCGTGTTCAAGCCGGACTCGGCCTATCCGCATCTCAACAAGTTCAAGAACACCACGCCGCCCAGCGGTTATTGCGGGAGCTGGCCGGAGCAGTGTGAATTGCACAATTTCTTCAGCTTGAAGGTGCCGATTCAATTCAATTCACGTTTACCGATCCCGGCCAATCACCCCTCCGTGCGGCAGGGGGCGATGTTGAAAGCGCCAGCGCAGTGGCGCGAGTTGACGGTGTATCACGAAACAACCAGAGAACCGGAGAAGGTCCGGGTACGGATAGCCGGTATCGGCTCGCAGGTGGCGACCGATGATGTGATGACGCTGGTGGGGGGCGCCGCCGATTACCGCATTGCGCACAACCTGTTATGGGGCCTGAGTTGGGTGAATGCACCGTCGCCCTGTGTCTACAGCGGGGTGGGCTGGTACACCTCCACCACCTACGATTTTTTCTGGCAAACGCCCACCGAAGGCGTCTGTTCCAAACAGGCAAAGTTCAACGTTCCATGGCTGCGCTTCAACCACCTGGATTTCGCCTATGAACTGGAGACCCCCAATCCCTTGGGCATGTCTTCTGGGCAATACACGGGCTCGCTGACTTACAGCATCGGCCCCACCGGCGATTTCGATTTCGGCGATGTGTTGATACCGACCGATTCGGTGTTGACCCTGAACTTCAATCTCGACGTTCAACACACCCTTAAGGTCGACATCCCGCCCGGTGGCGAGCAAGTCCAGTTGGTCCCGGCCGGGGGCTGGCAGAGCTGGTTGCAGGCAGGGCGCAAACCGGTACGGCTGTTCCATGACCAGAGCTTCAATATCTCGGCCTCATCGCGCTTCAAGATGTACATGGAGTGTGAGTTCATCGGCGTCAGTTACGACTGTCTGCTCGATGATCGCGTCTCCAGACGGCAGGTGGAGCTGCAAGTCTTTGTCACCTTGCCCGGTGGCCTGACCGACCTGAGCGGGCAACCCGTCAGGCATATGCGTCTGCGAGCGGGCGCGGCCAATGCGCTGTATTTCCAGCCGGGTTTCTACGTCGACAGGGCGCCGGGTGTCCTGCACTTCGAGGTGCCGCAAAGGCAGGTGGAATTCATGTTGTCGCCCGGTGCCGGGCCCTTCTACAGGGGCAAGGTCACCGTGATCTGGGATTCGGAAATCTGATGGGCCGCCTCTCGAGGGACCGCGCCTGTGTTGTGTTCAATGTCATGAGGTTCAAGGGTATGAAGCGTCTGTGGTTGCTGTTGGGGTTGAGCGGATTTTCGCTGGCGGTTCAGGCAGGTCCGCAGATCAATGTCGGAACGGTGTACGACTATCTGGACAGCGACAAGAGTACTTTCCTCAAGCGGGTGTACAACAGCGGGGACAGCACCGCGTTCGTCAAGGTCAACATCCTGGAAATCGTCTACGACGCCGATGGCAGCCACCGCGAAATACCGGTCAAGCCTCAATCGGATGGCGCCGGCCGGGATGGCTTGATGGCCAGCCCCGCCCGGCTGATCGTGCCGGCCAAAGGCATGCAGGGCACGCGTTTGCTGCACATGGGCGCGCGTGACACCGAACGGTATTTTCGTGTGCGCTTCGTGCCGGTGGTGCCGGAAAAGGAGGACGAATTCGCGGTGTCCAGTGAAGAGCGGGAGGCCTACAAGGAGAACCTGTCCGCGGGGGTCAACGTCATGACCGGGTTTGGCACGGTGTTTTTTGTCCGGCCGAAAAACAGCCGTTTCGACAGCGTGATAGATGACAGCGCCGGTGTTTATCGACTGCGCAATAACGGCAACACCGTGGTGGTGATCGATGAGTTTCGCAACTGCTCGCTGAAGAATGAAACCGAGTGCGAGCCCACCACCAAGCATCACGTTCTGGCGGGCAAGTCGTTCGAGTTCGAGAAAAAACCGGGTCGGGAGTACCGCTTCAACCTGATCGAAGGCGCCGACAAAAAGGCGTTGCGCGTTGCCAGCCAGTAATACCGCCCAAGGCGAGTCGCCCAGGAGTACTCGCCGCTTTTTTTCACGCAACAGGTAACTGACATGATCAAGCAATCGGCCTTCGCCCTCTGTGTGGGCGTGATGACGTGTGCCCAGGTTTTTGCGGCGCGGGAAGAGCGCACGTTCGAGGTGTGGGCGGAAATTCCGACCTTGAGCTTTTACGTGATACCGGCCGAGTCGAACTGGATTCATATCGAACAGACCCTGCCGTGGAATCTCAATACGTCGAGGCTCGAAGGGCTGCGCAAGAATTTCGACGTCAAGCACGACACCAGTGCGATCGAAGCGCGGCTGGACGCCGAGCCTTATCTGTTCAACGGACGTGAAGACCAGAACATCTACTTGCGGGTCAGTTTCAACGGTCAGGAGCTGAGCCACGATCCGAAACCGCGCGAAGTGGTGTCGGCGGCACAA
The DNA here is from genome assembly GCF_008801475.1 of Pseudomonas moorei. Taxonomy (GTDB): domain Bacteria; phylum Pseudomonadota; class Gammaproteobacteria; order Pseudomonadales; family Pseudomonadaceae; genus Aquipseudomonas; species Aquipseudomonas moorei. The sequence continues at coordinate 76,516 of NZ_VZPP01000012.1, forward strand.
GCCATGGCAGGCGGACGCTTTCCTTTGGACATTCAACCGAAGGTGCCGGCCGGTGGCTATAAGCCGGGTACGTATTACGGAACGGTCCAGCTGATATTCAGTGCCGCTGCACCCTGACCTCTTTGGTTATGCCGGGCCTTGAAGCGTTTGAATGACAAGTGGATATCAACCCTCCCAAGGAACAGGGCGGGGTTATCGGAGACGGGCACAGATGAGCGTTACTGGATTTTTGTTTTCAACGAGGCTTCTTTGGTTATGGAGTCTTTTGATGGTGTGGTTGCTGACGCCCCAGGCGTTGGCTCAGGACGTTTCAATCACTGCGTTGTTCAAGCCTGATTCGGCTCATCCGCACCTCAACAAGTTCACGAACACCACGCCACCCAGCGGTTATTGCAAAAGTCACGCGCAGCAGTGCGAGGGAGACGATTTGTTCAGCTTGCAGGTGCCGATTCAATTCCAATCACGTTCACCGATTCTGGCCAACCATGCTTCCGAGCGGCGAGGGGCAATGTTGAAGGTGCCGGCGCAATGGCGTGATCTGGCCGTGATACATGAAACGACCGGAGACCCCCAAATGGTCCGGATACGTATCGCCGGCATTGGCTCACGTGCCGTGACCGATGACGTGAAGGAGCTGGTGGGCGGGGCCGAGGACTACCGGATTGCCCACAATCTTTTGTGGGGGTCGAGTTGGGTGTATGCACCATCGCCCTGTCAGTACACAGGCAGTGGATTTTACAGCACCAATTTTTACGAGTTTTTCTGGAAAGCGCCGATGGCGCAGGCCTGTTCAAAACAGGCGAAATATGACGTCCCTTGGTTGCGCTTCGATTATCTGGATTTCGCCTATGAACTGGAGACTCCCGATCCCCTGAAGATGGCTTCAGGGCTCTATAGTGGCTCGTTGACTTACACCATCGGCCCCAACGGCGACTTCGACTTCGGCGACGTCATGCTGCCGAGCAGTCCGGTGTTGACGATGAACTTCAATCTCGACGTTCAACATACGCTCAAGGTCGATGTCCCGCCGGGAGGCGAGAAAATTCAGTTGGTACCGGCCGGTGGCTGGCAAAGCTGGTTACAGGCGGGGCGTAAACCGGTGCGGCTGTTCCGTGACCAGACCTTCAATATCTCGGCCAGTTCGCGCTTCAAAATGTTTCTACAGTGTTCAATCACCGACGGACGGGTCTGCTATTTGGCTGATCGGAATATGATGCTGACCGCTCCGTTGAAAGTCAGCGTGAGCTTGCCGGGTGGCCTGACCGATAACGCCGGAAGACCGGTCCAGCGTCAGGAACTGCTGACTGAGGGCGGGGCCGTGACTTTTCAGCCAGGCCACTATGTGGATCGTCAGCCGGGCACGTTGCACTTCGAACTTGAGAAGCCCGATCATCTTTTTTTGCCAGGGGCGCCAAAACAGTATTTCGGCAGTGTCACGGTGGTCTGGGATTCCGAAGTCTGAGGTCCTGGGACAGCCTGACGGCGCAAACCGCCGTCAGGCTGTCCCAATCTCTTCGGTTTTACTGGCCGGCGAGCCTCATGGCTGCACGGGTCAAGCGTCTGGACAGTTCCTTTTCGGCGTCGCCCAGGTCGACCAGCAGGCGGTCGAAAATGGCATCGCTGAACGGCTCATCGGCGAAGACCACCGTGTCGGGTGCCGGCAGATCGTTCATCAGTTCCCTGAGCCGACTGCGCAGTTCGGCGCGCTGGTCCTCCGAGTTCGCCTCGACCCATTCACGCTGTGTTTCGCGCAAGGTGTCCAGTTGATCTGACAGGTGCTGATAGCGACGTTTATTGGCTTGCATATCGGTCGCATAGCGTTCATCCAAATGGGCTTGCCAAAAATCCTGTTCGAGCATTCGGTCCACCAGGCCATCGCCTTCGCCCAGGCTCAGCACCGTGTCATAGGCTTGATTGATCATCGCGTCAGTGACACCGGACACCGGCCGGAACAGCATGCCCTTCGATTGCCAGGGCAAGTCGAGGCGCTCTGCCAATCCGGTCTGATAGGCCAGATAGACCTCGACTTCGTCCGGGTTGCCGCCACGACTGGCGACATCAGCGCGGGCAATGTCGTTGACCTGTTCCAGCCGCGCGGCGCCTTTGGCCAGGGTGACCAGTTTTTGCTCCAGCTGAGCCGGATCGGTGGAATACGCATGGGCCTCGTAGGCGAGCACATTGACGCCCATGTTATTGAACAACTGGGCACCGGCGTCGGCGCAATCCACCGGCGCGACGGCCATGGTGAACAGCTTTTCCCGCAGAGACGTGTCGACGTACACGGCATCGAGCATGCGCCAGACACGCTGCACCAGTTGATCCTTGGCCGGGCCGCCGGCCTTGAAGTCTTTGCTTCGTTGGGTTTCGAGCAATACTTTCAGGAAGCCCTGTGCCTGGGGCTCATCGGCCAGCTCCGACCAGTGATTGGCCCGGTCAATGTCCCAGCCGGGCACGTCGTTCCAGTGTTCCGCGCTGTAATTGGAGCTGACAACCCACTCGGCCAGGCTGTTGGAGGGCACGATGGGTTCGGGGGGCAGTTGCACCGAACGACGAATTGCTTGATAGCGAGCCTGGTTGGCTTCCGACAGGTTACCGACATCCAGCCGGGTGCGCGCCACGACCCAGGCCTGTGGTGAGCCGGGGACCACCTCGGGAATCAGGCTGATCGGATTGTCCCGAAGATCCAGCAGAAAACCCCGGGGCCTGGTTTTGCTCAACGTTCCTTCGGGCCAGGTGGTAATGACCGTGTCCCGAAGCCCGACGACTTTCAAGCGGGGCATGCGTGAGATGTCGATCACCCTGTTCAAGGGATTCTCATCGAGACGGAGAATCTCCAGGTAAGTCAGGTGCTTCAATTGCTCGACGGCGGCGGCGTCCAGCATGATTTCATTGTCACTCAAGCGCAGACGTTCGAGCCGCTGCATGGCGCCGATGTTTTCTGGCAGGCTCGTCAGGTTGCATCGACTGGCGCTGAGTTCGCGTAGGTTGGGGAAGTCTTTCAACAAGCTGTTTGCCTTGCCAGGAAAACGCGTATTGTCGAGTTTCAGGATCGTGACTTTATTCAGGAAATTTTGTAGCAGCGGTCGTTTGGGCCATTCGGCCCCCAGGTCCATAGGTATTAGAAATTCATCATGTGACAGATCCAGCGCATAGCCATGCGGATCGGTGCGACTACCGAATTGGGTGTTTCTTCGGTTGAAACAGTCGCGCAAGCGATCGGCAATGTGTCCCCGGATGCCGTTTACTGGCGAACCCATTGCACCCTCCTCATCGTAAAACGTTGCATTCCAGCGAATGAGCACATCGTTCAGCTCGTTGAGAACACTTTCTTGCTCCTCCAGAAACTGCATTGGCTCACCCCTTTCAATCAGGGCGCTGGCGAACGTATCGACCTCGGTATCACTGAAGTGCGGATAAAGTTCATGGATGCGTTCGTGCACTGTTTGGCTCCCCCTGCTGAGGAAGCCCCCACGCACCAACAGCATCGTTTCATGCTCGGCCACCATGCGAACGGGCGGCTCGGCGAGCACGGTCCGGCGTTCGCTGGGTGGGGCTGATTTTTCCATGACCCACTGCCTGAACATTTCGGCATCACCCGGTTTGTAGCCCAGGCTGGTTTGACCATTTTCCTGCGTGGCCTGTAGCACGGCTTCAAAAAAATCATCGGCTTCGTGGATCGGCTGATCCTCGCCATCACGCACCTGATACTGCCCGTCCTCGTCGCGAATCAGTACCCGCACCCGCGTGGCGTCATCGGGGCCGACGCTGTAACGCAGTTCGCCATCGAATGTGCCCTGACGAATCTCCAGGCGCAGGTCGCCGAAGGTATCGGTGTGAAAGCGCAGGGTGCCGAGCACCAGGCGTTCGGTGTCGGGGGTGATTGAGGCGCTCGGGTACAAACCCTGGGCTGCTCGTACCGCCCGGGTTTCGAATTGCAGCTCCCGGGCCTGGGTTTTCAGGCGCAGGGGCAGGCGTTTTTTCTCGGTGATGTGACGATCTTCCGAGGCACTGGCGCCCTCGATGATTTGTTCGGCAACGGTCGCCGGCAGTTCGGGAAAATCGCTGAACAGTGGCGCGATCTCATCGGGTAACGGCGCGGGCTCAATGGGCGGTGAAGCCAGGCGTTGCAGGGTATCGGTCAGCAGCGGCGGCGGTGGTGCGCTCTCCACGTGCACCCGGCGCAGCACGCCTTCTTCGGTGCCGCTGATCTGACGTATCTCCTCCAGTTGTTCATCGTTGAAACCCTCGGTGCTGTGACCGAGGCGCCGCATCAGGGTCGAGCCTTCCCACTCGCGCGGGTTTTCGGTTTCGCAGACCCAGGCCCCATGGCCATTGTGGCGCAGGGTCGGTGCGTAGGCATCGAAGCGTTCCGGATGGCGAATGCGTGGTTGTCCGGTGACCGCGTCATCCAGCACTTCGAAATGTTGATCGTCCAGGCGCAGGATGCGCCGGCCCTGATGCTGGTGAATACCCTGGTCATCAGGCCGGGCATCGGCGGGCAAATCCACGTCGGTACGTTCATAGGGGCTGAGGTCGGGGTTCCATAAACGCGTGTCACCGTTGGCCAGCCGCACCGGTTTCAGGCCTTCGAAAAACGGTGACAGCTTCGCCCCTGCAGCGTTGCCGACAGAGCCTGCCGCCGCGAACACCCCCAACTGAACGACGCTTTCGAGCACGCCGAGGGTCTGCTCACCGGCCTCGGCCAGGCGTCCCTCAGCCAGATCGACAAGGCCCTCGACCACGCCATCCGTCAGTTGATAGGCCGTATACGCCAGCATCAATGGCCCCAGGCCCGGCACCAAGGGCGTCGCCACCAGCAAGGCAATGTTGAGGATGTCCGAGAGCATTTTTTCCAGGTTGTCCCACCAGGCCCAGCAAGCCATGCGGTCGGCGTATTCGGTGGAGATGGCGATTTCCCGGGCATCGTTGAAAACCTTGTTCAGGGTCTGCCGGTAGCGATAGCCCCACAGGTCATTATTGAAGGTTGTCTCCCGGTCGATCTTGATGCTGGACACACTGAATTGCAGATTGGGTTTATCCACAGGCGTTTCGCGCCAGCTCGGCAAGTTGGAACCTGCGGGGGCCGGCTGCCATTTCACGGTGCTCAGGCGCGCGTTCAATCCGGCAAAGAAATGGCCCCGTTGCTCATGAGGCACGAATTGGCTGAAGAAGCGTTGATAGCTGTTGGCGGATTCGCCATCGCGCAACTGGCGTGTCAGTTCAGCCATGAAATCGAGTGAGGAGGGGTATTGCTTGAGCGGGTGCAGCGGATCATGGGGCACATAGGCAATCACCGGGACCGGGCCGCTGGCGCTGGAGGTATCGGACGCGATCAGGATGATGCCGCTCAGGCGTGTGTCCATCATCGCCAGGTTGTAATAGCCGACGGGTTTGCCGTTCCACTCCAGCCGCGAACGGTCGTTGAGCATGCCTTGCACCACGTCAAAGGCCGCCTGGTCGATGTCGTTCTTCATCAGGGCCATGTACGCGGCGGCATTCAGTGCGCTTTTCTGGCTCTGAACGACTTTGTGGCGCAGGACATTGCTCGCCGTTTTGTCGGCTGGCAGTAAAACGTCATTCAGGTGCTGTTGATAGCGGGCGCCGATGTCCAGTTCGCGACACAGGGCCTTGAACTGCTCGATGCTCACTTTGGGCTTGAGTGGTTTGACGTTGAAATGCCCGCGTGTGTCGGGGCGGGTGATGAACTCGGAGTCCTCGGTGAAGGTTTCGTCCCGGGAAAAGTTATGCAGCGCGGCGTCCAGCAGCGAGACCGTGCGGCTGGTGGTTCCGCCGGAGAAGTCATGCACCCACCAAGCCGTCGTCACCGGGGCATAGAGCCGCAGCCAGGTTTCCTCGACATCGTCTTCGACGTCGAAGCGGTCTTTCAATGCTTTCTGCAGCAGGGGTTTGGCAAAGGCGGAAATATCCTTCACATCCTTGAGTGCCGTATCCGCCGTGTTCTGCGCAGTCCAGCCGAGCTGGTTGGCTTTTTTCAACTTGCGGTGAGCGAGTGTTGACGCGTTCCTGTGCCAGTCGGGCAGCGTCAGCCTGACCGATTTCAGGTCGTCCACACGCGATGGCGAGGTGTTCAGCAGCCAGGCAGGAATCGCCTTTTTGACCTGATGGAAGTGGATGCTTTTATCGAGCGGGGCGATGTCGAGCGGGTTGGATCCCTGAATCGCCGAGGGGGTCGTGGGCATTGCTTGATCGTCCTTTGATCATGATTCGGACGACCAGACTAGGTAGGCCTGTGGCGCAAAAAAAGCTCAAAGATTGGTTGTAAAAGGTGCCGGGTGCGGCTCGACTCTCCAAAAATCAAGGAGTGAAAAATACATATGTACCGCCACCCGGTTCAGCCGTTGGCCATCGCTCAACGGCCGGCGGTCACCTGGGTTGGCTGGCACATCGTATGGGTGCCCGGTTGCAAGTAAGGGGTCAGGATCGGCGCCATGCCCTTGAGTACCTGCACCGGCAACGCCGAGGTGAAGGTGAAGGCTTCCGCCGAGCGCCCCGGCACGAAAGCGGTCAGGGTGCCGAAGTGGGTGTCGCCGATGTAGAACACGAAAGTCGCCGTGCGGTTGAGGGACTTGGAGCTCAGGACCCGTCCGCCGGAGCCGATGGCTTCTATGCGGTTGTCACCGGTGCCGGTCTTGCCGCCCATGGCCAGCGGCTTGCCGTCGGGCAGTTTGAACGTGCCGGCGACCCGTTTCGCGGTACCGGCATCCACCACTTGCGACAGGGCGTCGCGCATGGCGGTGGCGACTTCGGATGGCATCACCCGTTTGCCGACCTCCGGGTCATTGATCAGTTTGGTTTCATAGGGCGTGCCGGCGGCGAAGTGCAGGCTGTCGATGCGCAGGGTCGGCATGCGTACACCGTCATTGAGGATGGTGCCAATCAGCTCGGCCAACGCGGCGGGACGGTCGCCGGAGCTGCCGATGGCGGTTGCCAGCGATGGCACCAGGTGGTCGAACGGGTAGCCGACTTTTTGCCAGCGCTGGTGGATGTCGAGGAAGGCCTCGATCTCCAGCATGGTGCGAATGCGGCTGTCACGGGCGCCCTTGTGTTTGCTCTTGAACAGCCAGCTGTAGACTTCCTGGCGTTCGAACTGGCTGGCTTTGACGATCTGGCTGAAGGTCGCGTCCGGGTTGTGCAGCAAGTAGCCCATCATCCACAGGTCCAATGGGTGAACCTTGGCGATGAAGCCCTGGTCCGGCAGGTCGTATTTGCCGGGGCCGTAACTGTCGTAGAGCCGGATGAGGCGATCATCGGTCAGTTTTTCGGTGAGCTTGGCGCCACTGAGGTTCGAGCGTACGAATGTGTTGAAGCTTTCCTGGCTGGCTAGCGGCAGCAGGTAACGGTGCACGGCGGCCAGGCGGATCGGCGTTGGGCGCATGCCGTCGAGGAAGGTATCGAGCCGTGCCTGGGTGTCCTTGTTTTTGTACTTTTTCCAGAATTTCAGCAGGAACGAAGTGCCTTCGCGGTCGGCGAACGAAGCCAGGTATTCCTGGCGACGTGGGTCGTTGTCGTCCTTGAGCAGTTCGGAGCTGTTGTTGGGACCCGAATACGTGGTGTAGCGCACCAGGTCGCGCATCAGGCGAATGAAGGGCAGGTTGATCGACTCTCGAATGGCATCGCGCAGGGTCGGCATGCGGCCGTTGTCTTCCTTGCGGAAGTTATGGAACACGTGCAATCCGCCACCGGTGAAAAACGCTTCGCCAGGGCTGGCGGAATACTTGCGGTCCAGCGCCGCACCGAGCATGGGCTGCAGGCTGCGGTCCTTGTTCTGAATCAGATAATCGACCACCCAGCGGGTCAGGTGATCCTGTTCCGGCACGTCGACTTTTTTCAGTTCCGGGATGGTCATGCCGGCATATTTATCGTGCAACTCGGAAATGATCTGCAGATAGGTGGTCAGCACGCGCATTTTTGCGGTGGAGCCCAGTTCCAGTTTGCTGCCTTCATTGATGTCGAACGGTTGATCGGTGCTGTCGGTCTGCACCCGCACCCGCGAACCGTCCGGGGTCAATTCGAACAGGGTGAAGCTGTAGCGCACTTGCGTGGTGCTGGTGGGGGTCAACAGATGCTCGCCGATCAGGCCAATCTGCGAGGCGAAGGCCGGGTCGGCGAGTTTTTTCAGGTACTCGGTGGCCTGGGTTTGCAGTTCATTTTGCAAGGTGCTGGTGGCCGAGAGGTCGAGGCGGTCGAGGTCGTACAGCGGACGATTGAGCATCCCGGCCAGACGGCTGCGGGCCACGCTGATGCCCTTGTTGGCTTCGATGGGCTGAATGGTCGGCTGGGTGGCCCAGTCGCGGTAGGTCACCTTGCTGGCCAATGCGGCGGCGGCGAACGGCGCGTCGATCACGCCATTTTGTGCCAACAGGCGAATGTGGCTGTCGGTGAGGTCGACCAGTTCGTCGCGACCCTTGGTCAGGTAATGGGAAGGACGGCGCTGGGCGATCATCAATGACAGCATTTCGCGCAGGGCCAGACCTTTCGCCGCCATGGTTTTCGGGTCCGTCGCAGTGCTGGTCAGGACCTCGTTGGCCTGGTTGAAATCGGAGCCGTACCACACCCGCAAGCCTTCGGCCATGCCGTGCACTTCGCCGTGGCCGGGCACGGCTGACAGCGGCACGCTGTTGAGGTAGTCGCGAACAATGTTCTGCCGGGCTGCGAGGGTTTGTGGCCCGGCCTGATAGGCGCGCACGGTGGCGGAAATCATCTGGCGGATTTTTTCCGCGCCATTGACCGTCAAGCCATCGGGCGAGTGCCGGTATTTTTCCAGCTGAGTGGCCAGGGTGCTGCCGCCGGCCGATTGACCAGGCACATGCAACATTTTGGCAACCTGGGACCATGCCGCCATGCCGAAACGCGGCCAGTCCACGGCGGGGTTGGCCAGGGGTTGTTTGGGGTCAAGCAGAAAACGGTTCTCGATGAACAGCAGGCTGTTGACCACCACCGGCGGGATGGAGTCAAAGCTGGAGTAGAGCTGTTGCGGATAGTTGTATTGGTACAACGGCGCGGCGCGGCAATCGGTGATCGATAACCCGGCCTGGATTTTTTCGGCGTAGGGTACGAACAGGCCTTTGTCGGCGTAGCTCATCAGTGCCGGGGAAAAGCGGGTTTGCGCTTCGATGACGAAATTGCGCTTGAGCAGACGGGGCAGGAACTCACCCAGCGAGCTGTAGCCCAGACGCTGGTCGAAAGGACCGGCGCCGGGGTAGCGAATGGCGTCACTGGGCCCGGGTTTGAGTTCATAACTCAGGGTTTCGGCAAACTTGCTGACCTCTCGCGCTTGAAACCTCGACGTGCGCATCTCCTTGGACGCCGCCAGGCCTACGACAATCGCAATGATCAATATCAGCAACCAGAACGCCTTCCACCCGTGCTTGATGCGGCTGCGACGGGGTTTTTCAGGTATAGGCGCTTCATCCACACGTTCAGTCGGGACCACAGTTTTACTCGAATCGGTTTGCCATAACGCGCCCATAGTCGACTGATCCATTCACGCAGATTGATCTGACTTGTCTGAAGCTTAGACGGTGGTTGGCGATGGTGAAAAAATTGTGAACCTCCAACTATCGGGTTTCTTCTGATTTCTGTGGCGAGGGAGATTGGTCCGGCTCGAATGCGCAGCAGTCGAACACCAGTCAACCGGTTCAGTCAGACATAACCCGATGACAGGGGTTGGGGCCGCTTCGCAGCCCAGCGGGAGCGAGCTCCCTCGCCACAAAAGGGTTTACACCGGCAATTGGTTTCAAAGCCAGCAGGCGTCCCAGAGCGGGTAATCACCGATTTTTGCCACCAATCCTGCGCGCAAAGGATTGGCGACGATGTAGCGAGCGAAAGGCCGCAAATCTTCCCCATTGCGGATTGCACGGTCGTGATAGCCGGATTGCCAAAATGCGCCAGTTCGATTCAATATCCGGTTGATGGTCAGTGTGCTGCGGGACTTGGTAGCCTGCATGAGTCGCGCCATGCTGCTTTTTTCAAGTTGTAACAGCCAATGAAAGTGATCAGGCATGACTACCCAGGCAATTGAGTTCACCCGTTCCTGATCGTGGGCACGCCTGAGCTCAGCAACCAGCAAGCGCCCCAGACTCCAATCGCTGAATATCGGGCGTCTTTGATGTACAGCCGCAGTTATGAGATAGGCCCGGCCTGATTCGGAAAAACGTCCTTGGCGCAGAAGGTGGGAGTTTGGGCGTGGAAGCATTCCTTGCGTCCTTTTGTGAAAATTCCTATTGATCCTAGGTGTCATCCAACCTACACATCGCCGCGCTTCCTGAAGGAGAAATCCGAAATCCCTGACGGAATTAACGTGGCTGCAGTGCTTCTGTGGCGAGGGAGCTTGTCGGATCGCCGCACCGTCCCGCTCAAGTGCGCAGCAGTCGCAAAACCAGGTAACCGGTTTAGTCAGACATAATCCGATGACAGGGGTTGGGGCCGCTTCGCAGCCCAGCGGGAGCGAGCTCCCTCGCCACAAAAGGGTTTCAGCCCGGCAAACTGTTTCAACGAAGGAACGCGCTTCCCTGTGGCGAGGGAGCTTGCTCCCGCTGGACTGCGTAGCCGTCCCATTTTTGGGGCGCTTCGCGCTCCAGCGTCGGAACGCCGCCCGGAGCAGGCTCGCTCGCCACAAGTAATTGCCTCAGGCAGGCACTGTCACCGCCTGTGATCTTTTAATGGTCTGATTCAAGCGTTTGTTGAACTCCAGCCAGGCCCCCAGCAACGCCATCAACCCCGCCCCCACCAGCGCCGTGAAGATCTGCATGGCGAAGGCATCGTCGGTCATCGCATTGACCATGTCCGCCAGGGGCGCCAGCAGCACGCCCAGGCAGAAGATTTCCAGGGAGAAACGACCCATGCGGCAACTTTGCCGGGCCAGCCAGTTTCGCGTCCAGCCGCTGTCGGGCAGCAGTTTTGCGGTGACGTAAGCCAGCGCCAGAAAGTGCAGCAGGCGCACGGGGGACAGGTTGGTCTTGCTGATCGGGTACAACAGGTTACTCAGGCTGGCCGGCATCAGCGCGTCGTGGATCTGCGGCCAGCGCCATAACACCGTCAGCACGCCCGCGACCACAACGTATGCCGCTGCCGTCATGAACAATGGCTGGCGAATCAAAGGTCGGGGCTCGGACAAGCGCGGGCGCTGTGAGTGAATCGCCGCCGCACCACCGAGCACGAACAGCAACTGCCAGGCGACAGGGTTGAAGTACCACACGCCGTCCTTGATGGCGGCCAGGTTCCAGCCCAGCCACTGCGCCAGCAGGTACACCGTCAATGACGCCGCCACCACCGCCCAGGGCTTGCGCACCAGCAGCGGCAGCACCAGCGGTAACCCGGCCAGCAGTACGATGTACAGCGGCAGCGGGTCCATCAGGTTTGGTTTGAAGCGCAGCAGCAGTTCATCGATCAGGGCCTGTTGCGGGCTGGCGATGAAGTGGTGCATGCCCATTTCCTCCACCAGATCCCGGGTCTCCACGTGACTGTTGGCGAAGAACACAATGCCCATCAGCATCGCCAGCAGGAAAATATGCACCACGTAGAGCACCCAGGCCCGGCGCAGGATCTTCACGCAGGTGATCAGAAATCCCTCGCGCGCGAGAATTTTGCCGTAGGCCAGCACCGCCGCAAAACCGGCCAGAAACACGAAGACTTCGGCAGCATCGCTAAAACCGAAGTTACGCAGAGTGATTTGACCCAGAGGGTTGTGGGGCACGTGATCCCAGAAAATGAAGATCAGTGCCAGGCCACGAAAAAAGTCGATCCGGGGATCGCGCTCTAACGTCATGACATCAGGCTCTTGAACGGGTGTTGAACAAAGGAGTCCGGGAGGGGCGAAAGGTTGCGCCCGCACATCGGCGGCGCGCAGGGTGGCGTGATTCGCCGGTAAATGCAAAGGCGGGATATTTCGGAATGTCTCGTGGCGCGGTGGCAGCGTTTAACCGCTGGTCTGAAAGGCTGCAATACCTGTGATTTCTGACAGTAGACAAGCTCAAATGACTGTGGATGTACCAGGTTCCAACACAGGGTTGTCAGCATGAGACGGGTGTGGAAAGGCTTGTCCAGCTACACGGTGATTGGCGTTGCAAACACGTTGATTCACTGGCAGATCTTTTTCCTGCTCAGCGTGGCGGCCGGTTTGACTCAGGCTGCCAGCAATCTTGCGGCCTTCTGCGTGGCGGCCTCGTTTTCCTTCTACATGAATGCGCTCTACACCTTCGATGCCAAGGCCTCCGTGGGCGGTTATCTGTTGTTTCTTGTGGCGATGGGCGCGCTGAGCCTGGGCGTCGGGCACCTCGGTGACGCATGGCGGCTGCACGGCCTGCTGACCGTGGCGCTGTTTTCGGCGTTAAGCCTGGTGTTCGGCTTCCTGTTTTCCAAGTACGTGGTGTTTCGCGAGCGTGAAGCATGAAAGTGTCGCTCATCGTCCCGGTATTCAATGAAGAACAGGCGATCAACCTGTTTTACCAGGCGGTGCGTCGTGAATTGAGGCTTGACCGGACCGAAGTGGAGATCGTCTTCATCAATGATGGCAGCTCAGACCTTACGGGCGAGCAGGCCACAGCCCTGGCGCAGGCGGACGATCAGGTCATGCTGATCAATTTCTCGCGCAATTTCGGCAAGGAGCCCGCCCTGTTCGCCGGCCTGGAATATGCCACCGGCGATGCGGTGATCCCGATGGACGTCGACCTGCAGGACCCGATCAGCGTCATTCCCTTGTTGATCGAGCAATGGCAAAAGGGCGCCGATGTGGTGCTGGCCAAGCGTCGCAATCGGGCCACCGACAGTTATCTGAAACGCCACAGTGCCTCGCTGTTCTACCACCTGTTGAACCGGATTTCGTACACCCGGATCGAAGAGAACGTCGGTGACTTCCGCCTCATGGACCGCAAGGTGGTCGACGTGATTCGCGCCTTGCCCGAGCACCAGTTGTTCATGAAGGGCGTGCTGTCGTGGGCCGGGTTCAACAGTGTCGTGGTGGAATACGAGCGGGCCAGGCGGGTGGCGGGGGACAGCAAGTTCAACGGCTGGAAGCTGTGGAACCTGGCACTGGAAGGCGTGACTTCGTTCAGCACTGTGCCATTGCGCTTATGGACGTACGTCGGTGGCTGCGTGTCGATCTTCGCCGTGCTGTACGCGGTGTACATGGTGCTGGACAAGATTTTCTTCGGCAACAGCGTGCCCGGTTATCCGTCCTTGATGACCGCCATTCTGTTTCTTGGCGGTGTGCAGTTGATCGGCATCGGCGTCCTCGGTGAATACATCGGCCGAATCTACATCGAGTCCAAGCACCGGCCGCGCTATGTGGTCAAAGACATCGTCGGCGGCAAAAGCCGGCATGGGCCTTAGCATGGGCAGATTCAGTGATTTCTTCGTCAGGGAACTCGGACGCCGACAGGTCTGGCTGTTTTTCCTGCTGGCGACCTTTTTGTATGTGTTGCCGCTGATCCTGGCGGATTACCCCTACATTGATGACAACTGGCGCTCGCTGTCGGCGGGGATGGCCTGGGCCGAAGAGGGGCGGCTGTTCGCCGAGCTGTTCTACAACCTGCTGACCTTCAGCAACGCCGCGCCGAACATCTTTCCGTTGCCGCTGTTGATCGCGACCGTGGCCATGGCCTCGGCACTGACCAGCCTGACCTTTCATTACTTCCGTCAACCGACGGTCGCCAGCTGTCTGGTGCTGTTGCCACTCTGGTACAACCCGTTCTTCCTGCAAAACCTGTCCTATCACTACGATGGCCCGATCATGGTCCTGAGCGTGGTGGCGGTGATCTACGCCATCACCTTTCGCCACCCCTCGCGCAATGTGCAATGGCTGGTGCCGTCATTCCTGATTGCACTGGCGCTCGGGCTGTATCAGGTGAGCCTCAATGTGTTTCTCGGCCTGTGTTGCCTGGAGGTACTGCGGGCCGCCAACGACAAAGTGGCCTGGCCGCAGTGGGGCGGTCTGATCGGCTGGAAGCTCGCTCAGGTCATGCTGGGCTGGCTGATCTACGGCGTCAGCGCCTACCCCTTCATGGGAGAGAGGCGCACGCAGTTGCTGAACTGGGGCGCGCATCCCTGGCTGCAAATCCAGATCAACATCGGTCGGGTGCTGGAAAAGGTGGTGTTGCTGTTCCATGGCGGATTTGCCTGGGTGTTCGCCGGGTTGTTGCTGTGCGCCATTGTCGGTGCGGTTCACCTGGGTTCACGGGTTGTGCAGCGTCCGGACAGTGGGCCGGCGAAATGGTTGATCGGTCTGCTGTGTTTACTGTGCGTGCCCATCGTGCTGCTGTTGGTGTCGGGGGTTGCGCTGTTTTTCCGCGACTTCAACGAAGGCGCCAGAACCTTGATGGGTTTCGCCGTCTTGCTGGTGCTGATGTTCTACCTGGCTCATCTGGCACTGGCACCCCTGCACGAGCGATTGCCGGTGCTGCTGGTGGTGCCGCTGGTGGCGATGCTGTCACTGTCGTTCGCCTATGGCCGGGTACTGACGCTGCAGAAAACCTTCGCCAGCAGCGCGCTGTACAGCCTTGAGTACGACATCGCCAGCCATCGGGCATTGCGCGAGGCCAAGCGCATCTACCTGTCGGTGACTTATTCCGATCATTGGCTGGCGGGGGCCGCGGGCTCGTTCAAGCACATGCCGGTGTTGCACTATCTGCTGAATACCGACTTCTTCATGCTGGCCGAAAACCTGCCCACGGTGGGCATCACCAACGTGGTTGCGGAGAAGGAACGACGTAACGCGACGAAGGTGGGGTATCAAGGCTTTCCCGCTTTGGTGGAGAGCCAGTTCTACCGGATCTACCTGATCGGTGATTACGGCTTTATCGTGATGAAAGAACCGGCCCCGATCAAAACGCTTCGTTGGTGAAGCGCAGTGACGAGGCCGTGGCGGTCAGGCAGCCGCGACCTCATTGGGTTCGAAACTGTCGGCCCGCGCCATTTGCCACATCCGCGAGTAAAACTCGCCGTTCACTTCTCCGGTCAGCAATTCGCCCGGCTTCAGGAACACATGCAGCTGCGAGAACAGTTTGATCTCGGTCGCCGACATGCGCCGCACCAAGTGCCTGGCCGACAACTGCGACGGATGCTCGAGGCCGGCGGCGGCGAGCATCTCGGCCAGGCCCTTGAGGGTGTTGCGGTGGAAGTTGTAGACGCGCTGGGCTTTGTCCGGCACAACCAGCGCCCGTTGGCGCAAGGTGTCCTGGGTGGCAAACATGAAGCCACGCGCCGAGTTGGCCCAGTCGGCACCGATGGCCAGGACGCTGGCGATATCGAAGGCGCTGACGATCTTGCCGCTGGCGCCGAGTTTGATCTTGTCCCGCAGGTTCAGGCCCACCAGGGTGTTGTGCACGAACAGCAGCCCTTCGCGCATCGGCACGCCGATGTGGTCGGTGAACTCGACGGGCGCAGCGCCAGTGCCGCCTTCCTTGCCGTCGACCACGATGAAGTCCGGGAGGATGCCGGTTTCCAGCATGGCCTTGGCGATCCCCATGAACTCCCACGGATGACCGAGGCAGAACTTGAAGCCCACCGGTTTGCCGCCGGACAGTTCACGCAACTGCTGGATGAAATGCATCATTTCGATTGGCGTGGAAAACGCGCTGTGGCGTGACGGCGAGATGCAGTCTTCGCCCATCTGGATGCCGCGGGTATCGGCGATCTCCTGGGTGACCTTGTGTTTGGGCAGAATCCCGCCGTGGCCCGGTTTGGCGCCCTGGCTCATCTTGATTTCGATCATCCGCACCTGTGGCGTCTGCGCCTGCGCGGCGAAGCGTTCCGGGTCGAAACGCCCGTCCGGGGTGCGGCAACCGAAATAGCCGCTGCCCAGTTCCCAGGTCAGGTCGCCGCCGTGTTCGCGGTGATACGGACTGATGCTGCCCTCGCCGGTGTCGTGGGCGAAATTGCCGAGTTTGGCGCCCTGGTTCAACGCGCGAATGGCGTTGGCGCTGAGCGAGCCGAAGCTCATGGCCGAAATGTTGAACACCGACGCCGAATACGGCTGGGTGCATTGCGGGCCGCCGACCATCACGCGAAAACCGCTGGGGTCGCTCAGCGGCGCCGGACGCATGGAATGGCCGATGAACTCGAAACCCGACTGATACACGTCGATCAGGGTGCCGAACGGCTTGTCGGCGCTTTCATTTTTGGCGCGGGAGTAGACCAGCGAACGCTGGGCCCGGGAAAAGGGCAGGGCGTCGCTGTCGGATTCGAGCAGGTACTGGCGGATTTCCGGGCGAATGGCTTCGACCAGGTAACGAATATTGCCGAGGATCGGGTAATTACGGCGCACCGCGTGCGGGCTTTGCAGCAAATCGAAAACACCGATCAGGCTGAGTACGCCCGTGACAGCGGTGATCGGCCACAGCCAGTCGTGTTCGAGAAAGGGTAGGCTGGCGAGGGTGAATATCACGCAGACGGCAAAGAAGGCGTAGCGGCTCAGCAGTGACAGGCTCATACGGTTTCCTTGGGTTCGGACTCAATTATTCGGCTAAACGCAAATCACTGTAGGCGCGAGCCTGCTGGCGATTATCCAGAGAACACCACGGGGCATCAGGTTCCCCGCGTTGTCGTTCACGATCATCGCGAGCAGGCTCGCTCCTATGGAAAAGCATTTCAGTGTTATGTCAGGCATTTTGTGCCTGCAGAAAAATCGAAAACAGCTCGGACTGGGACTTGATCCCGAGCTTGCTGTACATGTGTTTCTTGTGGACCTTCACGGTTTCGATGGAAATTTCCAGTTTGCGGGCGATTTCCTTGCTGGAGCAACCGCTGAGCATCAAGCGACCGACATCCAGCTCCCTGGCGGTCAACTGCGCGCCTTTGAGTTGCTGCACCGACGCTTCCAGTTGCACGCGCCAGTCGCCTTGTACCGGGGCCGGCGCAAGCGCGACCACTTCGTTGATTTCATAGGGTAGACGCTGGCGCAACAGGCCAAGCACCCACGGCTGGATCAGCGACAGCAAGGCAATCTGCCCGGCACTGAAGCGCCGCTTGCTGCCCAGGGACAGGCACAGCGTGCGGTCGCCTTCGAGCTGGCAATTAAACTGGATTTCGTCCGCCACGACATTCACACGAAAGTAGCGTTGATAGTATTCGGTGAGTTCGAAATGCTCGGGCGCCACTTCCGACAGGCGATACAACCCGGTGCGCGATTGTTCGCGGCAGGCGATGTAGAACGGGTCGAGCAGGTACAGCCCGCGCAGGTAATCCTGAAACAACTGATCGGGGCCGCCGTCTTCGCCAGGGCATTCGGCGAACACCTGCGGGTGTTGATCGGCGCTGAACAGCAGGGCCACCCAGCTGTCGCACGGCACGTACTGATCCAGCAAACGCACCAGTTGCGTCCAGAAATTGGGCTTGTCCAGGGCGTCGATCAGGTGCCCGACCGAACGGTGCCAGGCGATGTCGTCCAACGAGAGTGTCATGCCTCTACCCCTATCGTGTTACCCCAGCGGCGTAATTCCCCGCCTGCGTGCTTGCTGCGCATACTGGCGCACAGACAGCGACCGGGCAATCTTTGTGCCGCCCGGCATCCATGACAAGGAATCCCCATGAAGGTCGAACTCGCCCAACTGGCGGGCCGTGACAACGACACGGCTTACAACCTCGAACGCGCTCTGGCGGCGATCAATGCCTGCGCCGCCGATACACAACTGATCCTGTTCCCGGAAAGCCATTTGATGGGCTTCCCGTCGGCCGAATCCGTGGCCGAGATCGCCGAGCCGCTGGACGGTCCGAGCGTCAGCGCCATTGTCGCCGCCGCCCGTGAACGCAAGATTGCCGTGGTCATCGGCACCGCCGAGAACGACAACGGCCGTTTCTACAACACCACGCTGCTGATCACGCCCGAAGGCATCGCGCTGAAATATCGCAAGACGCACCTGTGGGCGTCGGATCGCGGCGTCTATGAGGCGGGCGACCGCTATGCCACTTGCCTGTGGAACGGCGTGCGCGTCGGCCTGCTGATTTGCTACGACATCGAATTCCCCGAAACCGCCCGTGCCCTGGCGCAATTGGGCGCCGAGTTGCTGCTGGTCACCAACGGCAACATGGACCCCTACGGCCCGACCCACCGCACCGCGATCATGGCCCGCGCCCAGGAAAACCAGGCGTTTGCGCTGATGGTCAACCGCGTGGAAGCGGGCGATGGCGGCTTGCTGTTCGCCGGCGGCAGCGCGTTGGTGGATCCGCTGGGCACCTTGCTGTTCGAGGCCGGGCGCGAGGAAGGGCAGTTTGCGGTCGAGCTGGACCTGAACCGGTTGACGGCGGCACGCCAGGATTATCGGTATCTGGATGATCAGCGGCTGAAGTTGCCGGGGGCGGTGGTTGAGCATGCATCCGGGTTGCGAGAGCTGCTGATACCGGCGCGTTGATCCGGATTCTTTGGCATCTGCCCTGGCGCCATCGCGAGCAAGCTCGCTACCACATTGGATCTGCGTGAGCCGTGCCCTTGTGATCAAACACATTCCCTTGTGGGAGCGAGCCTGCTCGCGATGAGGCCCGGTCAAACGATACACCCCCACGACAATTCACTGTTTTCACCGCCATGAGCTACGGCCGCATGGCTTCCTCGTGGGTTGATGATGTGGCGAAGAGCAAAAACGGCGAACATCTTCTCGGGGGGGGGCGCCTTTTTCGTTCAAGCTTGAATAGCTTGCTGCTTCGCTCGCTTTTTGTCTTCGCGCTTCTGCTTGTCGCTCGCAAGGGCGTTGATGCAGTAGTTGACGTGGTAAAAGGTGAAAAGCACCGAAAATATCCGGTTTATTCGTGGCGCGAAATTGTGCTCAGTCAAGGCGTACGTCCTGAGTGCCGTTCTTACGCGGAAGCACCAATTGACGGTAATCAACCAGATCGCGACGGACCAGAATACTGTTAGCCAATGGGCGAAGGGGGCAACAAGGGGGACCAGAAAGGCCCCCATGCTGATGAAAGTCAGATACCCGACCAGAAAAGATGTACTCATGACCTTGATGCGAGTGACCTCTTCAATTGCTGTAGAGGTTTTGTACAGCCAGATATATGAATAGAGCCCCCATGTCACCAGAGACAAAAGAAAGAGATGAAATGTCTTGGTGTTGATTTTTTCTTTCAGCGTTGAGATGTCGGACATGCAAGGGCTTCCATAGGCTGCGAACGTGGCGGTGGACCGTTGAAAATCGGTACAACCACGCTACCAAAGTCGTTCGTGGGAAATTTCCGGGCTAGCCAGCGGACCGTTCTGGTCCTTGGCGAGCCCCAGCCCTTGGCCGAGGCAAAAAGGCGTGGGATTCTTTACAGCCCTTACACGCACCCTTGGTCAGCAATGTCTTTTCCTACTGATGCTTCTCTCATTGATTCCGCACTTATCCACATCGCCGCTGCCCTGCTGATCGGCCCCGACGGCCGTACCTTGCTGGTGCGCAAGCGCGGCACCGAGGCGTTCATGCAGCCGGGGGGCAAGATCGAAGTCGATGAACAACCGATTCATGCCCTGGCCCGTGAGTTGGACGAAGAGTTGGGATTGATCATCGATCCAGCGAGTGCGACTTTTCTCGGGCAGTTCTCGGCTCCGGCTGCCAACGAGCCGGGTTTTGTCGTACAGGCGGAAATCTTTCTGCTGACCATTGATGCCGAAGTTTCCCCGGCAGCAGAGATCGAAGAAGTGATCTGGATCGACCCGGCCACCAACGGCAACGTCATCCTGGCGCCATTGACACGGGACCTGATCCTGCCGTTTTATCGGGCTTCGCTGACCGCAATCGCCTGATCATCCACGCCAAGGAACCGCCATGATCCCGCTTCAGGATTTGCTGATTTTCGCCGCTGCCGCGTTGCTGATGGTGCTGACGCCGGGGCCGAACATGATCTATCTGATTTCCCGTTCGATCTGCCAGGGACGCAAGGCCGGCGTGACGTCGTTGCTGGGTGTGGTTTCGGGTTTTTTTGTGCATCTGTTCGCCGCGGCTGCCGGTTTGACCGCCGTGTTCCTGGCGGTACCGATGGCGTATGAAGTGTTGAAATGGGCCGGCGCACTGTACCTGCTGTGGCTGGCCTGGCAAGCGGTGAAACCCGGTGCGCGTTCGCCGTTCGAGGCACAACAGTTGCCGCCGGATTCGTCGCGCAAACTGATCACCATGGGCTTTCTGACCAGTGCCCTGAACCCGAAGATCGCGGTGTTCTACCTCTCGGTGTTTCCGCAGTTCATCAGCCCTGAACACGGTTCGGTGTTCACCCAAAGCATCGTGCTGGGCCTGACGCAGATCAGCGTCAGTTTCTGCGTCAACCTGCTGATCGCCCTGTTTGCCGCGGGCATCGCCTCGTGGTTCGTCAACAACCCGACCTGGCTGGCGCTGCAGCGTTATTTCATGGGCTTCGTGCTGTCGACGCTGGCGCTGCGGCTGATGCTTGAACAGCGCCGGATGGCCTGACCATGTGGATCGAGCGTCTGGATGCCAGCCACGCCCTGGCTTACCGGGAGTTGATGCTCGAAGCCTATGACCGTCACCCGCAGGCGTTCACCTCCAGCGTACGCGAGCGTGCCTCCATGCCATTGCAGTGGTGGGAGTCACGCCTGACCAGCAAGCTGGATCGGGTGTTCGGCGCGTTCGAAGAGGGCAGGTTGGCGGGCATTGTCGGGCTGGCCCTGGAGCTTCGGGAAAAGGCCAGGCACAAGGCCACGCTGTTTGGCATGTACGTGTCCGCCGATGTCCGTCAACGCGGGCTCGGCTATCAGCTGGTGCAGGCGGTGTTGGCCGAGGCGCAGCAGCATCCGGAACTGCGGCTGATCAAACTGACCGTCACCGCCGGCAATGACGCCGCGTTCAACCTGTACCGGCGTTGCGGGTTCGTCCAGTTCGGACTTGAGCCGATGGCCGTGCGGGTGGGCGAGGAGTATTTCGACAAGATTCATATGTGGCGACAGTTGTAAGTGCGCCGCAAATCCCTGTGGGAGCGGGCAAGCCCGCTCCCACAGAGGGTGTGGTGTTCTAGCGAACCGCGCTCACCCCATCCAGCGTCGAAAACGACGTGTCCTTCGCCGTCAGCAGGAAATCACGCATGTAAGGTGCATCGAGCATGTCGGTGCGCACCGCCGCGTACAGCGTCGCGAACAACCCTTTCTCGCCCAGCCGCTTGGCCTTCACGTAACCCCGTGAACTGTACTCGTGCAGCGCCCAATGGGGCATGCCGCAGACGCCGCGTCCGCTGGCCACCAGTTGCATCATCATCACCGTCAGTTCCGAGGTGCGCACCTGCGCCGGTTCGATATCCGCCGGTTCCAGGAAGCGGGTGAAGATGTCCAGCCGGTCGCGCTCCACCGGGTAGGTGATCAAGGTTTCCGTGACCAGGTCTTCCGGGACGATGTAGGCCTTGCTCGCCAGACGGTGCTGGTTGGCCACGGCGAGCATCGCCTCGTAGGTGAACAGCGGCACGTAAGTGATCCCGACCAGATCCAGTGGATCGGAGGTCACCACCAGGTCCAGATCGCCACGGGCCAGGGCCGGCAACGGCGCGAAGGAGAAACCGGAAGCCAGGTCCAGTTCGACCTCCGGCCAGGCGTCGCGGAATTGATCGATGGTTGGCATCAGCCACTGGAAGCAACTGTGGCACTCGATTGCCATGTGCAAACGCCCGGCGGTGCCACCGGCCAGCCGCGCGATGTCGCGTTCAGCGGCGCGCAGCAGCGGCAGGGTGGCATCGGCCAGTTGCAGCAGGCGCAATCCGGCGCTGGTGAAACGCACCGGTTTGGTCTTGCGCACGAACAGCGGCATGCCCATGCGCTCTTCCAGTTCCTTGAACTGGTGGGACAGCGCCGACTGGGTCAAATGCAGGCGGTCGGCCGCATCCACCAGGCTGTCCGCTTCGCGCAAGGCGTGCAGGGTCTTGAGGTGACGGATTTCAAGCACCGTGGGCTCCATGAGGAAAACTTGTGATCAACACGAAAAGGTTGAGTTTGTCTCATGTTGGTCTGGCTGTCGACAATAGCGCCATCTTTTAAGGGAGGAAACTCACCATGGCCTTGGCCCACACCCTAGGTTTTCCGCGCATCGGCGCCGACCGCGAATTGAAAAAAGCCCTCGAGTCCTACTGGAAGGGCGATCTCGACCAGGAGGCGCTGCAAAGCGTCGGCCGCCAGTTGCGCGCCACCCACTGGCAATTGCAAAAAGACGCCGGCATCGACCTGCTGCCCGTTGGTGACTTCGCCTGGTACGACCAGGTGCTGAGCCACTCACTGGCCTTCGGTGTGGTCCCCGAGCGCTTCGACAGCACCAGGGACGCGCACGGCCTGCCGACCCTCGACACCCTGTTCGCCATGGCCCGTGGCGCCACGGCGACCTGCTGCGGCGGTGAACATGGCCAGGCGCAATACGCCCAGGAATTGACCAAGTGGTTCGACACCAACTACCACTACCTGGTCCCGGAATTCAGCGCCGAGCAAACATTCAAGCTGAGCTGGGAACAGCTGTTCGACGAAGTCGACGAAGCCAGGGCCCTCGGTCACAACGTCAAGCCGGTGATCATCGGTCCGCTGACCTACCTGTGGCTGGGCAAGGCCAAAGGCAACCCCTTCGACAAGCTCGACCTGCTGGAACACTTGCTGCCGGTGTACAACGAAATCCTCGGTCGCCTGGCGGCCCAAGGCGTGGAATGGGTGCAGATCGACGAACCGATCCTGACCCTCGACCTGCCGCAAGCCTGGAAAAACGCCTTTGAACGCGCCTACCACATCCTTCAGTACTCGCCACTGAAAAAACTCGTGGCGACTTACTTCAGCGGCCTGCAAGACAATCTCGGCCTCGCCGTCGGCCTGCCGGTGCAAGGTCTGCACATCGATGCGGTGCGCGCGCCCGATCAACTGCTGCATGTGCTCGATCGCCTGCCCACCTACAAGATTCTCTCGGTGGGCCTGGTCAATGGCCGCAACGTCTGGCGCTGCGAGCTGGAGCCGGTGCTCGCACAACTGCAAGCCGCCCAGGAACGCTTTGGCGACAATCTGTGGGTCAGCAGTTCCTGCTCGCTGCTGCACAGTCCGGTGGATGTGGAGCGTGAAGACAAACTCGATCCGGAGCTCAAAAGCTGGCTCGCGTTTGCGGTACAAAAGTGTGGCGAAATCGCAGTGCTTCGCGATGCCTTGAACGATCCACACGCGCCCAAGGTGCAAGCCGCCCTGGCCGAGAGCCGCGCCGTCCAGCTCAGCCGTGCCGAGTCGCCGCGCATCCACAAGGCCGACGTTCAGGCACGTGTCGCGGCGATCGGCCCGACGGACAGTCAGCGTCATTCGCCGTTTGCCAAACGCATCGAACAGCAGCGTGCACACCTGAAACTGCCGGCGTTCCCGACCACCACCATCGGCTCGTTCCCGCAGACCGCTTCGATCCGTCTGGCACGCCAGGCCTTCAGGCAAGGCAAGCTGTCGGCCAATGACTACACCGATGCCATGCGCCACGAAATCCGCCACTCCGTGCAGATTCAGGAGCGCCTGGGGCTGGATGTGCTGGTTCATGGTGAGGCCGAGCGCAACGACATGGTCGAGTACTTCGCCGAACAGCTGGACGGCTACCTGTTTACCCGTTTCGGCTGGGTGCAGAGTTACGGTTCGCGCTGCGTGAAACCGGCGATCATTTATGGTGACCTGAGCCGACCGAACGCCATGACCGTCGACTGGATCACTTATGCACAGGGCCAGACCGACAAGGTCATGAAAGGCATGCTCACCGGTCCCGTGACCATGCTGATGTGGTCGTTCCCCCGTGAGGACGTTTCGCGCAAAGTCCAGGCGCAACAATTGGCCTTGGCGTTGCGTGACGAAGTGCTGGACCTGGAAGCTGCCGGCATCAAGATCGTGCAGATCGACGAAGCCGCCTTCCGTGAAGGCCTGCCGCTGCGCCGGGCGCAATGGCAGGAATATCTGGACTGGGCGGTGGAGGCGTTCCGTCTGAGTGCCAGCGGTGTGCGTGACGAAACCCAGATCCACACCCACATGTGCTACAGCGAATTCAACGACGTGATCGAAGCCATCGCGGCCATGGACGCGGACGTGATCACCCTTGAAACCTCGCGTTCCGACATGGAGTTGCTGGAGGCCTTCAACGCGTTCGACTACCCGAACGACATCGGTCCGGGCGTCTATGACATCCACTCGCCACGTGTGCCGGACACCGCCGAGATGGTCAAGCTGATGAGCAAAGCCGCGAAACGCATTGCGGCCGAGCGTTTGTGGGTCAACCCCGATTGCGGTCTGAAGACCCGCGCCTGGCCGGAAACCGAAGCGGCGCTGGTCAACATGGTGGCGGCGGCGCGACAGTTGCGCAGCCAATTGGCTTGATCACCTCCCCCCTGTAGGAGCGCCGCCCGGAGCAGGCTCGCTCCTACAGGATTTTGCGGTGTTTAAAGTTCGGAGAAGTGTTTGATCCCCAGCGGTTTGCCGATGTCGCCGCGCCAGATCGCTTGCACGTGGGCACCACTCTCAGCCTGGGCCTGCTGCCATTGCAGGCCGAGGTTGCGTTGCTCCGGCAGTTTCAAATGACCTTTGACGAAATCGTTGAACGCAGGTTTCGCCGAGCTGTAGTGGAAATGTGCATACCACAAGGTCTGGGGAGACTCGCCGCGCACATCGCGGATCTCGTATTCCTGGAGGAAATCCCTGCGCCCGTCCGCGCGTTTACCCAGATCGCGCAGGCCGCCCTCCTTGCGAATGTCGACCACCCGTTGTTCGAGCAGATAGTCCAGATAACCCTCGGTCGGAGTTTTGCTCTTCAGGGTCTGGTCAATTCGCAGCGTGCGGCCGGCTTGGGACAATTCGTTCGCGCGATTGCGCAATTGCAGGGCGACCGTCTCCGTGGGTGACAGCCGTTCAATGGCCTGGGCCCGCATGTTCAGTTCCGCAGCCTCACGGGTCATCATGTGCTCCAGATCGACCGGCAACATGTCCTGCCGGGCGTAGCCGTCGACTTTGCTTTTGTAGGCGTCCACGGCGCCAAGTCGTTTCCTGGCCTCCACCAGCAACGGTGTGATATCGGTCGCCAGCTCCGTTGGCGCAGCAACCACGGGTTGACTGAGGTGATATTTGCCGCTTGAGGAGCGGGGTAACCAGGTTTCCCTGTGACCATCGACCCCCTCGATGGTGAAGCGCTGTTGTCGGGTCGCGGCATCTGTGCTGGCTACGCCGATCAGCAACTGGTTGTCTTCGGTCTCGAACAGCTGCTTCCCGGCGCTTCCCGGTTTCGCGGTGCTGGATGGGCGTGTTTTGATGGCATGGCGAGCCGACGCTTCGACTTTTTCCAGGTTGTCGAGAAACGCGGTGACGTGCTCCAGATCCAGATGCTGCGGATAACCCAGCGACCAGGCGCCAAGGTTGCGACGAAATTCGGCATAGGTCGTCAGGCAGTCTTCGAGCACTTTGTTGCGCTGGGTAATCGTGGCCTGCACTTCAGGCAACTGATGTTGGGTCAGCAGGGCGCGCCCGACCTTGTTGCGGGCCTCTTTCAATTGCACGTGAAAGTAGACCCAGGACTGGTCGGTGACGGCGGTGTAGTGGGTGATGATCTCCAGTACATGCGCCGCTTTCAGGTAGTAGTAATTGGCATCGCTGAATTTATCGTTAACGGTGGCCATTTCCGGGGCCATCTTCGATTTTTGCGTGCGTTGGGTGATCCGGCCGTTCCATCGATTGGCTTCTGTGACCTGTGTGTGAAGCTGGTCATAGTCCTTGAGAAACTCGATTCGTATTTCCTTGCGTTGCGCCATCAATTGCACGTGTGTGGCGGTATCGTTATAGGGCGTGGCGTCCGAACGGGCGATCACCTGATCGATCCGGTCGAGATGTTCCACCAGCCGCTCCTTGGCCAGGCCAACCCGCCGCACTGTGCGATCGACGATGACCCAGGCACAGCGGCTTTGAAAATCTTCGATCTGCGTGCGTTTTCGGCCATGGCTGAACAGCATCAACTCTTCAAGGTTCAGGTACAGCGTCTGTGCAAGCTCGATGTCGTTCACGCAGGCGATGTCGATATTGGCGCGAAGGGGGCGGCGCTGGTTCAGATCAAGGCTGAAGTAGTGCTCCAGGACGGCGTTCGAGCTGTGGGTCTGGGTTTGCAGTCGCCGGGTGTAGGCATCGACGGTGTTGGTCAGGGTCAACTGGCGACGCAGGGCCCGGTCGGCCCACCAGCGCGGCAACCAGCGGCGAATCGCGGCGGGCCACAGTGGATCGAGGCCGTCAGCCATATGCCCGAGCACCGCGCCGCCACCGGCACCCCCTCCTGCTGTCACTGTGCCGTACACCGCGTAGTGGGTGTTCCAGTCGCCGGCTTCGTCCAGGGCGATGGGTTGTTTGTAGGTTCGGGTGCTCGTGGCGCTCAAGCGCCATTGCGGTGGGTTGTCGGTCAATTCGATGCGATAGAGGCGACCCTGGCTGACCATGAAGTCGCCGTCAGGGTGTCGATAAACGTTGCGATAAAGGCCTTCGGTGCCCGGTTGCAGGCCGGCCAGGGAAATCTCGTCTTCGTATTCATAGCCCCTGAAGCGCTCCAGAGTGCGTTTGACCTGCTGCGGGGTCGACAGCTGCAAGGCACCCGGGTTTTTCGTCATGGCGCGCAATTGTCGCCCACGCGTGGCGGCACGCGCTGCGCCGGACGTCGCGCTGGCGCCGGGTAGCACATCCATGGCGGCATCGACCAATGACAGCAACACCGCTTCCACCTCGGCCAGGCCATGGCCGACATCACCGCGCAAGAAAGCCGCGACGGCCAGGTTGGCACTGTGCCAGGCGTCATACAGGGCAATGGCCGTGCCGATGAAAGGCACGACGCCCAGCGCCATTTTCAGGTAGTTGAACAGGGCCCCGGAGCGCAGCGCGACGAGTTCCAGATACAAGGCATCGTTGGAACGCGAGGTCGCCCGATGCGCTTCGAGCAGGCGACCCATGTGAACATTGAGCAGATGCGCAGCCAGGGAGGTGCTGGCGGGCCAGGCGGTGCCGACGCCGATCAGGGCGTCAAAGTTTTTCAGTCGGGCCTGGTTGATCCGGCTGACGTGCCAGGCGAATTCCCCGGTCAGGGCGCGACCGGCCAGGTAGTTGACCATGGTGCTGTTCAGGCATTGGTTGAACAGGAACATCCGCGCCTGGTCGAGGCTGTCGAACTGACGCAGAAAGACCCCGTCGGGGCTGTCAGGCCGATAGAGCAGGGTCAGGCCGCTGATTTGCTCGACGATAAAGGTCACGCCCGCCAGGGTGCTCGGTCCCTGGCCCGGCGTGTCCGTACCGCCCACTGTCAGGTGTGCGGGTAGCAGCACGATGCGCTTGCCGTCGGCCGCAAAGGCTTCACGACTGTTGGCGTCGATGGCGATCTGCAGCACGCGCTGGCCGGCGACGTCGATGTCCTTGGCAAGCACGGCGAACTCGCCTTGCAGTTCAAGCATCAGGCGCCACGGCTCGCTGAGGCATTCACGCCGATGTTCATTGCTGAAGGCCGAGGCTTTCGGGGTGCCCAGGAAGGTCTCGCGGATCAACGACTCATATTTCCCGGCCAGATCGAGCTCGGTCACCAGTTTGCGCAGGTAGTCCTGGGTGATGCCGTTTTTCACCTTCTGCCGTTGCGCCTCGTCAGCACCGCTGATCTCGACCCGCATCAACGACACGCGCAACCACATCGGCTGATCGATATTGCTTTGCGCCAGTTCGGCGAGGGACAACCGGCTGCGTTGCTCGCTGCCGACCAGTACGCTTTTTTGCGGTGTGCCTGGCGTCGCGCCCTCGATCAGCTCTTTGCGCCAGGTGGTGGTGTCGGGGATGTCCAGCAACACCTCGACGTCTTGCGTGAGCCCGAAGTCTTGGCGCAGGCGGGCGTTGATAGCCTTTTTGCTGAAGGTCTCGCGCAGCGGCAGCTCCCGTTCAAGCCATTGATGGGCGCGCTTCATCGCTGCGATGTAGGCGGTGAACAGTGCCTTGAGGCGCTCGCGTTGCGCCGCGGACAGTGCGCTGAGGGACGACGGCAAGCCGGTGGCCAGCAGGACGCTGCGGTGTTGCTCGACGATGTGGGCAAAAGCCAGCTCCCGCGCGGGGGCTGTGGGGACGGTCAGGCGGGCGAGGGTCTGTTCGCGCAGGTTTTCCAGTTCCGCTGCGCGTTGGTCGGCATGGGATGGAACGGGGTTGGCAGTCATCAGCCGAGCCGCCTGTTGTTCACAGCTGTGCAGCTGGGTTTGCAAGGCGTATTCGAACGGGTTGCCGGTCAGCACCGCGAGTTGGAGGGTTTGCGTGTCGTCGTTGACCGGCCGCTTGAACAGCTGCTGCTCCAGTGCCTGGCGAGAGTCGAACCGTTGCAGGCCGCCGAAGCGTCCGGGCCAGTAGAGCAGCAGACTGTCGCTGGCGGACGGCAGCAAAGCCGATGGGTGGGCAAACACTAATACGCCGTCCAGTTCCTGATTCTGCGTGGTGGCGCCGTCGCCCTCGCTGGCTGTCGCTGACAGCACCAGCCGTGCGACCACGCAATCGGCCGGTCGCGGTTGATCGGGTGCGTCAAGTACGGTCGTGAGCCACTGAAATTCATCGTTGCTGATCTGGCTCAGGCTCAATTGCAGGTCGGCTTCGGCACGCAGGCCGCTCAGGCGCGCCTGGTAAAGCGCCGCGTAATGGGGCCCAGGCTGGTGGCGAAGTTCCAGCAGTTGCGGAACGTTGTCGGTACCCAGGAGGGCGTTTGCGGCCTCGGTGCTGGCCTGCTCGGCGGCGCGAAGGGTGTCGAATTGCTGTTGCAGCCGCTTTAGGCGTGGGTCGTCGGGCGTGGCAGGGAAGTCCGGGCCCAGCAGGTTCTCCAGTGCCGTTTGCTGTTGCAGTACCGCACTGCGGCGCCGCTCAAATGGAATGTCCGGGCTCAGTTGAGCGAACGGGGCGACGTCGTCACTGGCGTCCGGCAAGGACAGGTCGGGGGGCGAGGCAAAAACACTGTCGTTGCGCTGGCGCTCGTCGCCAGCCGTGGCCAGTCGCGCCAACAGGGACTCGGCACTTTTTGGCAGTTCGGGTTTGTCGAGCACGGTGTAGTCGACCGTGATGCGGCGGGTCTCCAGTTGAGGTTGCTGCTGGATCAACCAGCGTTCCAGATCGTTGCGGCTTTCAAAGGTCATCCACGGTACTGGCCGAGACGGCCAATAGAGCATTTGGGTAACCGGTTGGTCGGTATTGCGGGTAATGACCAGGGCGCCCGGCAGTTCGACCGTCACACCGCTGTCGGCCCTGAGCGACAGTGTTTCGACATAAACCAGAATTTCGAGGGTGGTTGTTGGCGCGATCGGTTTGAAGAGGTCCAGCAGCACGTCGAGCTGTTCGGCGTTCAAGATAGCTTGGGCGTATGCCCATTGGCACGACGCCTCGAAATGCTGGCGATACAGGCCAATGGCCTGTGCCTGGCGCGACCGGTCGGTGCCGCGGGCCCGTGCCTGCCACCAGTCGGCGGTCAAGGGGGCTTGGGGGTTCTGTGCCATGAGTGCCAGCCACTGATCGCGGCAATGGTTCCAGCGCGCCGACGCGCTCAGGCACAGGTTGTCGTCGGTGTTTTGGGCTGATGGGGGGACAAGGCCGAAGTCGGCCAGTGGTGCGGTGGGTGTTTCGAGCATGAAGTAGGACTCCGATGGGTGAAAAATCGGGGCCATTACAGGTCGGTCGTGAGGCGGCATGGCGGTACATAGTTATCGCCTGCCGGTGTTTGTGCCCGGATGACCGTCCGGCACCCTTCATCAAACTGTCATCGAACTGTGGCAGCGCGCTTGAACAAACTTCATCAGACTCGCGCTCTACTGGGGTTCTGCGTTTCGGTGTTTTTCATGCGTGTATTTTTACTTCTGGCCGCATTGTTTTTTGGCCTGCCGTCATGGGCGGCGTCTCGTTGTGACGTCAATGTTCCAACCGAACGGGCGGACCTGGCGCAGGTGAGCCTGGCCTACCAGAGCATCGGTCGTGCGTCTGATCCGGCGCTGTTGCTGGTGATGGGCCTGGGCGGGCAACTGATTCATTGGCCCGATGAAGTGGTGGTCGCCTTGTGTGAGCAGGGCTTTCGGGTGATTCGTTATGACAATCGCGATGTCGGCCTGTCCACCTGGCGGCAACCGCCGGACGAGGCCAACCTGACCTTCGAAGTGTTGCGCTACAAGCTCGGTTTGCCGGTCTCGGCGCCCTACTCGCTGACCGACATGGCCGAAGATGGCCTGGGATTGATGGATGCCTTGCACATCGATCAATTCCACGTGTTGGGAGCGAGCATGGGCGGAATGATCGCCCAGCATATGGCGGCCATGGCCCCGCAGCGGGTCGAAAGCCTGACCCTGATCATGACCAGTTCCGGCGCCGAAGGCCTGCCCGCGCCGAGTGAGGCGTTGGTGCGGTTGCTGGCGCGTCGTGGCGCGCCCAATCGTGAAGTCGCCCTGGAGCAACAGGCCGACCTGCTGGCGGCGCTGGGCAGCCCGGCAGTGAGCGATGATCGCCAGGCCCTGTTGCATCAGGCGGCACTGTCCTATGACCGGGCATTCAATCCTGAAGGGGTGAAACGGCAGATCATGGCGATCCTGGCCGAGCCCAGTCGGGTGGCGTTGCTCAACCAGTTGCGCGTGCCGGCGCTGGTGGTGCATGGCACGGCCGATCCGCTGTTGCCGGTGATGCACGGCGTGCACCTGGCGGCGCATTTGCGTGGCAGTGAATTGATCTTGATACCGGGACTGGCCCACCGTTTCCAGGAGGCGTTCAAGGCGCCGTTGCTGGCGGCGGTGTTGCCGTACTTGCGGGCTCATCGCGAGGACACCTCGCATTGGGCGCAGATTGAGCCGGTGGCCGGACACAACCTCCTGTAACGCTGTAGACGCGGGCTTGCCAGCAATGCCAGCAATGCCAGCATGCCTGCTGTCCCGCGTCGTCCGGTTCGCCGGCAAGCCGGCTCCTGCAGGGTGGGCGACAGGTGTATCGTTCGAGCTTTACGACCTGTGTCCCGCCAGCGAGGTATGTGATGAGCAGCCCCTTGAAAATCGATTTTGTCAGCGACGTGTCCTGCCCCTGGTGCGTCGTCGGTCTGTACGGCCTGACCCGCGCCCTGGAGATCCTGCGCGACGAGGTCCGGGCCGAGATCCGGTTCCAGCCGTTCGAACTGAACCCGAAGATGGGCCCCGAAGGGCAGAACATTACCGAACACATCACCGAGAAGTACGGTTCGACACCCGAGCAGTCGCAGAAGAATCGCGAGATGATCCGCGCGCGAGGTGCCGAGCTGGGGTTTGCTTTTCGCACGGACGGCAATAGCCGGATCTACAACACCTTCGATGCACACCGCTTGCTGCACTGGGCGGCTCTGGAAGGCTTGCAGCTGCCGTTGAAAGAGGCCTTGTTCAAGGCGTATTTCAGTGATGGCGGTAACCCGTCCGACCCGGTTCAGTTGGCGCAGATTGCGCAAAGCGTTGGTCTGGACCGGCAGCGGGCCGAGGCGATCCTGGCGTCGGATGAATACGCCAACGCGGTTCGCGAAGAGGAACAGCTCTGGCTGTCACGTGGGGTGAATTCGGTGCCGACGGTGGTTTTCAACGACCAATACGCGGTCACGGGCGGGCAACCGGTGGAAACCTTCGTCGGGGCGATCCGGCAGATCATGAGCGAAGCGAAGGGCGGAACCGTCAGCTGATCCTGCGCAAAGCGCGCCCTCTGTGGGAGCGAGCCCCACAGAGGGCGGTGTGCTTCCTGGCTCAGCGCACAATCTTGTCCACATGAATCCCGAGCTTTTTAAGCCGGTACCAGAAGCTGCGCTCAGAGATTCCGATCAACTGCGCGGCGGCGGCCTGTACGCCGTTGCTCTGTGCCAGGGCTGCCAGAATGTAGGCCTTTTCGACTTCCGCCAACGCGGCATCCAGATCCGGCGGCACGCTGGCGCCCTCGCTGAGAATGGCGCTGGTGCTGGCTGGCGACGAAGCAAACAGATACGCCGGCAGATCATTGTCTTCAATCACCGCCCCCGAGGCGACGATGGTGGCGCGCTCCACACAGTTTTGCAGTTCGCGGATGTTCCCCGGCCATGAGTAATTGGCCATGGCCTGTAACGCCTCAGGGCTGAAACCGGTGATGCGCTTGCCGGCGGCAGCACCCAGCGTATGGGCGAAGTGCCGGGCCAGCGGGGCGATGTCTTCGACCCGTTCGCGCAGGGCCGGCAGGGGAATCGGGAACACATTGAGCCGATAGTAGAGGTCTTCGCGAAACTCCTTGTTGGCCACCGCGTCCAGCAGGTTTTTATTGGTCGCGGCGATGACCCGCACATCGACCTTGCGCTCCCGGGGATCGCCCACGGGCTCGATCACCCGTTCCTGCAAGGCCCGAAGGATTTTCGCCTGCAACGCCAGGGGCATTTCGCCGATTTCATCGAGGAACAGCGTGCCCTTGTCGGCCTGCTGGAACCGTCCGACCCGGTCGGTCACGGCGCCGGTAAAGGCGCCTTTGCGATGGCCGAACATTTCGCTTTCCAGCAAGCCTTCGGGAATGGCCGCGCAGTTCACCGCGACGAAAGGCTTGTCGGCGCGATTGCCGTGCTTGTGGATCGCCCGGGCGACCATTTCCTTGCCGGTGCCGCTTTCGCCGGTCAGAAGGATCGTTGCGTTGCTTTCGCGCACTGAGTCGATCGCATGCAGCACCTGCCGGAAACTCGGGCTGTCACCGACAAGGCTGTCGATCTGCTGGTGTTCATCGAGCTCGGCGCGCATGCGCTGGTTGTCTTTGAGAATGTCGCGAAATTGCAGGGCCTTGCTGACGGTGATGTCCAGTTCGTCGATGTCGAACGGTTTGGCAATGTAGTCGAAGGCCCCGTTGCGCATCGACTGCACGGCGTTTTTCACCGTGCTGTAGGCGGTCATGACGATCACCGGCAGCTGCGGGAAACGGCTTTTGATTTCTGCCAGCAATTGCGGGCCGTCCATACCGGGCATGCGCCAGTCGCTGATCACCAGATCGATGTCTTCGACCTCCAGCACCTTGAGTGCGTGCAGGCCATTGCCCGCGGTGAAGACGTTGATGCCGTTCTGGCTCAACGCCGAGGCGAGCAGGTCGCAGAGTTTGGGCTCGTCATCGACCACCAGTACGTTATGTGTCATCGCTGCCCTCGTCGAAGTCGGCGCCATTGGCCGGAATGTACAGGCTGAATGTGGCCCCGGCATGTTTTTCACTGGCGCACTCGATGCGTCCGTCATGACTTTCCATGATCGAGAAGACCTTCGCCAGACCCAGCCCGGTACCAGAGGCTTTGGTGGTGACGAACGGTGTGAAGATGCGTTCCAGCATGTCCGGCTCGATGCCCTGGCCAGTGTCGCCGATGCTGATCACGGTGTAGGGACCATCGCGGCTGATGCCCAGGGTCAGGTGACCGCCATCGGGCATGGCGTCGATGGCGTTGACGATCAGGTTCAGGCCGGCCTGTTTGAGTTGTCGTGCGTCGGCGTAAACCGTGGCTCCGGGGGCCTGATCGTCGATGCGCACGTCGATGTTGTGGCTGGCCAGTTCCGGTGCGCAGAACCCGGCCAGCTCGTCCACCAGCGGTCGCGCTGATTGCGTCGAACGCATCGGGGCACTGGGCTTGGCAAAATCGAGGAAGTCGGTGATCAGGTCATTGATCCGGCTGACTTCGCTGACCACGTATTCCAGATGCCGCTTGTCGCTCTCGGGCAGATCGGCGCGCCGATGCAGCAGTTGCGTGGCGGTTTTGATGATGCCCAACGGGTTGCGGATTTCATGGGCCAGCCCCATCGCGACTTCGCCCAGCGCATGCAGGCGATCGCGGCGGCGCAGCTGCGATTCCAGGTGCTGCAACTCGCCGAGGCGCTCACTCATGTGGTTGAAGGTGCTGCTCAGTTCCGCCAGTTCGTCACTGCCGGTCACCGGCAAGCGTTGTCGGTAGTCTCCGGCGATTACGGCTTGAACGCCGTGGGACAGACCGCGCAACGGTTTGGTCAGGCGCTGTGAGACCAGCCAGCCGACCGTCAGTGACGCCGCCGAGCTGAGCAGGAAAATCAGGATGAACAGATTGCTTTGATTGACCAGGCCCAACAGGCTGCTATGGCGGAGCAGACCGCTGAAGATCACGCCTTGCAAATCACCGTCTTCATTGAAGATCGGGCGGTAGATGCCGCTGTAGCGACTGGTGAACTGCTCGGTCGGCTGCCGGGTAGCGCGCAGGATCTGTTCGATTTTTTCCGGTACGGCCGACGGGTGATCTTCGAAGCGCTGGGAGGAGAACACTTCGGCGAAGTCATTGGCCTTGGCCAGGTACAAGCGCAGGTCCAGGGAATGCACCTCGGCCACGCTGGTGAGGAAACTGCTGTCCAGGTAAGTGGCCACGACCAGTTTGTACCCGACACCGGCCTGTTCGGTCTCGAAGGTCGAGACCACCGTGCCGGTGGCGATGCCGCCGACTTGCAGGGTTTGCAGGACGGCTTTGGGGGCGATGCTGATTTGCCGGACGATGTCGTCGGAGGCGGTGCTGAACAACACTTTGTGATCGCTGTTGCGCACCAGCGCCACCACATCGATGCCGACGGCGTCGGCGATGTCGGCGGACAGTTTGTCGGTTTGGCTCGACAGTTGATCGATGGGCGGGCGCATGTAACGCAGGAACAGCTGTGCGGCCCGGGCATTGTCCCGCAGGATTTCGCCGATTTCGTCTTCGACGATCTTGGTCGATTCCTGCAGCCAGATTCGTACGTTGCTGTCGAAAATCTGCGACAGGGTGGTGGCTGCGAGTTCGGCGGCGATCATGGTCGGGATCACGCTGACCAGCCAGAAGGCCAGCACCAGTTTGCGTTGCAGGCTCCAGCCGGAAATGGCGAAGGGTCGGGCGTTGGCGGGTTGGTGTTTGGTCATCGGGTTTCGCTTGTCGAAAGCCAGGGCGGGATAAATCGTGAAGCCTGGTGTAATACAGTAGCCGACATTACCCCTCCAGTGGCGAGCCGTCTGCTATCGGGCTCGCCACGGGCTCAGGCCAGTTGCCGATACTCCCCGTGCGGGGGCTGTGGTACGGAATGTTGCTCGATGAAGCGCTGCTGGATGAAGTCCACGCTCAGTTCGATCACCCGGTGGTATTGCAGGTCGACCGTGATCATGTGATAGCAGTCGTCCAGCATGACCTTGATCACCGGCCCGCCGAGCTTGCGTTCGACATAGTCGGCGTTCCAGCGGCTGGTGATGTCGTCCTCCAGGGAGTGCACGACCAACGTGGGTGTGGTGATCGACGGCATGCGTTTTTTCACCACGGCATTGAGTCGGTGCAGTTCGCGCACGGTCACGCCTTCCATGGTCAACAGACCGGCCTGGCTGCTTTCGCCTTCTTTCATCTGGCGTTCGACGATCGCTCGCAGGCGTTCGTTCTTGATGCCATAGGGCGGTTTTTCTTCGAAGCTGCACAGGTGCACGCCGAACGGGATTTTCATCAGCAAGGGCGTGAGGAACGCCAGTTTGTGGATGCTCCAGCCGTCGTAGCGCAGGGTGGTGGAATACAACATCAAGCCTTCGATTTGCCCGGGGTGCTCGGCGGCCAGGTACATCGACAGTACCGCGCCCATCGACAAACCACCGACGAACACGCGCTCGTGCTTGCGCCGTATACCGACGAAAGTGCTGCGAGCGCTTTCATACCAGTCGCGCCAGCCGGTGGCTTGCAGGTCGGCGTTGCCTCCGCAGTGGCCGGCCAGGGTCGGCACGTAGACCGTGTGCCCGGCTTTCGCCAGGCCCATGGCTACCCGACGGAGTTCCGTCGGGGTGCCGGTGAGGCCGTGGATCAACAACACCGCGACCTCGCCATTGCCGATGACAAACCCGGCGCGGCCTTCGCCCATATCGATCGCGTCCGGTGATGCCGTCGTGTTCATCGTTTCATTGCCCGGTGCAGCAGGCGATCGAGCAGGGCAATACCGAGGTCGATTTCCGCGTAGCTGATTTCCAGCGATGGGGCCAGGGTGATGACGTTCTTGTAGTAACCGCCAACATCAAGGATCAAGCCCAGGCGTTTGCCGTCGATTTCGATGTCGCCCTTCATGCCTTCCTCGACCATGAAATCGAGCGTCGCCTTGTCCGGTGTGAAGCCGTCCGGGCCACAGATTTCGCAACGCAGCGCCAGGCCCAGGCCATCGACGTCGCCGATGATCGGGTAGCGTTTCTGCAGGTCTTTCAGGCCTTCAAGGAAGTACTTGCCCTTGTTCATGACCATCGCGCCGTAGTCGACTTCGCTGGTCATCTTGAACATTTCCAGACCCACCGCCGTGCCCAATGGGTTGGAGGCAAAGGTCGAGTGGGTGGAGCCCGGCGGGAAGACTTTAGGGTTGATCAGCTCTTCTTTGGCCCAGATGCCGCCCAGCGGATTGAGACCGTTGGTCAGGGCCTTGCCGAAGACGATCACATCCGGTTTGACGTCGAAGTGCTCGATCGACCACAACTTGCCGGTACGGTAGAAGCCCATCTGGATTTCGTCGACGACCATCAGGATGCCGTGCTGGTCGAGTACCTGCTTGAGTTCGCTGTAGAAGTTCATCGGCGGGATCACGTAGCCGCCGGTGCCCTGGATCGGCTCGACGTAGAACGCGGCGTACTCGCTCTGGCCGACTTTCGGGTCCCAGACGCCGTTGTATTCGGTCTCGAACAAGCGCGCGAATTGCTGCACGCAGTGGCTGCCGTACTCTTCCTTGGTCATGCCTTTGGGGCCACGGAAGTGGTATGGGAACGGGATGAAGTTGGCGCGCTCGCCGAAGTGGCCGTAGCGGCGGCGATAGCGGTAGCTGGAGGTGATCGACGAGGCGCCGAGGGTGCGGCCGTGATAACCGCCTTCGAAGGCGAACATCAGGCTCTTGCCGTTGGTGGCGTTGCGCACGACTTTCAGCGAGTCCTCGATGGACTGCGAGCCGCCGACGTTGAAGTGCACGCGACCGTCGAGGCCGAACTTCTTCTTCGCGTCCACGGCGATCATTTCCGAGAGCTCGATCTTGCCTTTGTGCAGGTATTGGCTGGCGATCTGCGGCAGGGTGTCGATCTGCTGTTTCAGCGCATTGTTCAGGCGCGGGTTGGCGTAACCGAAGTTGACCGCCGAGTACCACATTTGCAGGTCGAGATAGGCCTGGTCACTGGTGTCCCAGACGTAGGAGCCTTCGCAGCGACTGAAAATGCGCGGCGGCTCGATGTAGTGAACGGTGTCGCCGTAGGAGCAGTACTTGGCTTCCTTTTCCAGCAAAATTTGGTCTTCGGCAGTCGCGATTCGAATATCAGACATGGTGGAAAAGTTCCTGTGTTTCTGTGTTGAAAGAGGTGGCGTTGGCGGCGTTTGCATTGGGTAAAAGGGCCAACATTGCCGGTAGTTGCGCGAAGCTGTCGAAGCGCGCAAAGGCGATGCCGTTGCGCTCGCAGTGCTCGGCCAGGCGATCCTTGGCGAACACGAAATCGGCGGTGGAAGCCACGCACATGTCGGACTGACCGTCACCGATCACCAGCACACGCTTGGCCTTGGGCGTGGATTTGCATTTGCAGTTGCCGGCAGCGGCGCGGCACGCATCGTTGGCGTACGGGAAGTCGATGCGCCAGCTGTCGTGATCGACCTGACGCAAGCGGTTGGCGAGGATCGGCAGGAGGCTGACGTAATTGCGCGCGAGGATGCGCGCGATGCCTTGTTCGATGCCGTCGCTGACCACTTCCAGGGACGCGCCGAGGCCGATGACGTGGTCGACGAAGTCAGGAAAGTCCTGGTCGATTTCGATGCTGTCGAAGAAGTCGAGCAGTTCGGTCGGGGTGGCCTTGACCAGCGCGAGCTGGCGGCTGAGGCATTCACGGGAGCCGATGTTGCCTGTCAGCCACTCCTCTTCGATCGCTTCCCAGCTCGGGTCGGCGAATCGTTGGAGGATGCTGTCGATCACGTCGGTGCGGGTGATGGTCCCGTCGAAATCACACACGATATGCCAGTCAATCATCTGTTGTACCTATTAAGCGTTTCGCGCTGTTTGCGCTTGCCAACGGGGTACAGCAGAGACCGTGCCAATTGTGTCCGGCCCAGCAAGACTGGGGTTCTGGCCCGTGTTCGAGAAGACGAAGCTACAATTTTTGTAGGTCGCTACAAACAACATGAGTGCTTGCCTGATGGCGTCAATTCAGGGATTGATGCGCGCATGTACCGTATAAGGAATTACCTCATGTCGAGGATTACCGTTGCGCTCTTTACCGCGCTGACCTGTCTTTCCATCAACGCCAACGCCGATAGCCTCACGGGTGAAGCCGGGCTGGGCCTGGGCTATCAACCCCATGACCCGACCGGCAGTCGATACGAAACCAAGCCGATACCGTACCTCGATCTGGACTGGGGCGATGTCAGTCTCAGCACTGATGACGGGTTGACCTGGAGTGCGTTCAAGGCCAACGGATTCAGTGCCGGGCCCTTTGCGAACTACCTGCCGGGTCGAACCGCGAACGGGACGTTGCGCGGCCTGCGCGATGTGCCGGATATGGCCGAGGTGGGCGGGTTCGTGCAGTACGCCCCGGCTGATTTCTGGCGGGTGTTTGCGTCAGTCGGCCAGGCAGTGGGCGGCGGCAGCGGGCAGGGTGGGGTGCTGGGGCGGGTCGGTGGCGAGGTGGGTTATCCGCTGGGCGGCGGGGTGATCGGCAGCACGAACCTGACGGCGCACTTCGCCGATGCCCGACAAACCCAGACCTACTTCGGCGTCAGCAGCGATGAGTCACAGGCTTCGGGGATTCGTCGCTACAACGCCGGCGGCGGGTTGCAGAACGTGGCGCTGACCCAGAGCTTCGAGTTTCCCCTGGCCGCGCATTGGTCGCTGCTGACCAGCGCGAGCTGGATTCATCTGACGGGTTCGGCGGCGGACAGCAGCATTGTCAAGGCCGTTGGCGATACCAATCAGGGTGAAGCGCAGGTGGCGATAGCCTACAAGTTCAAATGAGATTGTGTGGCGAGGGAGCTCGCTCCCTCGCCACAAAAGTTGCGGTGTCTTCAGGTTTGCTCACCCTCGGCCAGCAACGCCACCCCACCCATGATCACCGCCACCCCGACCCAGTGCAGCACACTGATCTGCTCTCCCAATCCCAGCCACGATCCCAGCAGTACCCCGACAAACACCAGTGAACTCAGGGGAAACGCCAGGGAGAGACTGCTGCGTCGCAGGATCAGCATCCAGACGAAGAACGCCCCGATGTAGCAGCCGATCGCCACCCACACCCCGGGATTGTCTGCCACGGCCAACAGCCAATGCAGGGTGAAATCCATCTGCCCGAGTTGATCGCCGCCGACTTTGCTGGCGATCTGGCCGGCGCTTTCGAAGCTGATCAGCAATGCCCAGAGAACGAGGGTGCCGAGCCGTTCGTGCAGCCAGTCAGTCTTGCTGCCGATCATCGATTGACCCTCATCCATGGCCGACACACACGAGCATCACGCCCGCCGAAATCACCAGCGTACCCAGCCAGCGACGGCGACTGACGGTTTCACCGAGGACCAGCTTGCTCGCCAGCACCACGCCGCAGTAGGCCAGCGCCGCTGCCGGAAACAGCAGGCTCAGCGGTGCCCGGGACAGGGCTTCGAGCCAGACCAGAAACTCGACCACAAAGGCGCCGATCCCGCACCACAGCAGCGGCGCGTTGAATACCTGGCCCCAGAACGCATTGAGGCGAAAGCCGCCTTCGAGCTCCGGCAATCGGTCCAGGCCGAGCTTGAAGC
Organism: Pseudomonas moorei; assembly: GCF_008801475.1. Classification (GTDB taxonomy): domain Bacteria; phylum Pseudomonadota; class Gammaproteobacteria; order Pseudomonadales; family Pseudomonadaceae; genus Aquipseudomonas; species Aquipseudomonas moorei. The sequence goes on from NZ_VZPP01000012.1 coordinate 116,187, forward strand.
AGAGCTGGCCAATGACGTCCATCACAATGGAACACGCCACCAGCATGATCACGGTGAAAGTCATGGGTGTGGTGCCTTTCGGTTTGCAATAACGATGTTCACTGTCAGGATTCACCCTTTAGCGGACGCCCTCCGAAGGTTCAACCGGCATGCAGGCCGGGCGAGAGGGCTTTTGGGGGTAAATGCAAGGGATGGGCCAAACCCGGGACAAATTCTGTGGGAGCGAGCAGGCTCGCTCCCACAAAGGGGGTGTCAGGTGTGCAGGCGAACCCAGAGGGAGACAAGCACAGTCGCCGCCATCAACCAGGCCACTGCGGCTACCGCGAGAGAAGCTTCCAGGCGCATCCGGTCCACCATCACGTAGAGCGTGGCCAGGTAGACGAAGTATGGAATGATCGACCACATGCCAAACAGGATGGTGGTCTTCAGGTCTTCCAGGGAGCGGCCCTTGCCGACGATGTAATGGGCGATCAGGGCAAAGGTGGGAAACAGCGGCACCAGGCCGGCGATGTAATAGTTTTTGGTCCTGGCCAATGCGGCGAGGATCAGCACCACCGCCGCGCCCAGTGTTGCCTTGAGCATCAGATCCATCAGTGACTCAGCCCGTACTTCTTCACTTTGTCGAACAAGGTGGTCTTGGCCATGCCCAGTTCCTGGCTGGCCTGGGTCAGGTTGCCACCGCTGCGTTGCAAGGCGTCGCCGAGCAGGTTGCGTTCGAAGGCTTCCACCGCTTCGGCAAAGGCCAGGCCCTGATTGCCGGCGCTGGCACCGGGTTTCTTGAAGGCTGGCAGACCCAGGGCAAAGCGCTCGGCGACGTTGCGCAGTTCGCGCACGTTGCCCGGCCAGTCGTGGCTCATCAGGTTGGACAGGGTCTGGTTATCCAGTTCCGGCGCGGCACGGTCAAAGCGCAGGGACGACTGCTGCAGAAAATGCTCGAACAATTGCAGGATGTCTTCGCGACGTTCGCGCAACGGTGGCAGTTCCAGGGTGACCACGTTGAGGCGGTAATACAGGTCGCTGCGAAATTCCCCGGCCTTGCTCGACTCGACGAGGTCGGACTTGGTCGCGGCAATCACCCGGCAATCGACCGCCACGCTCTGGTTCGAACCGAGTCGCTCGAGGGTACGCTCCTGCAACACCCGCAGCAGTTTGATCTGTAAGGGCAGGGGCATGCTTTCCACTTCATCGAGGAACAGCGTGCCGCCGTCGGCGTGCTCGATCTTGCCGATGCGCCGCTTGCCCGCGCCGGTGAAGGCGTTGGCTTCATGGCCGAAAATTTCGCTTTCGAAGAGGTTTTCCGGCAGGCCGCCGCAGTTCAAGGCGACGAACTGTTTACTGTGTCGGCGGCTGAAATCATGCAGGCAACGGGCAACCAGTTCCTTGCCGGTGCCGGTTTCGCCTTCGATCAGCACGTTGGCTGAGGTATCGGCGACGTTGGCGATCAACTCGCGCAGATTCTGCATGGCCGGCGAGCGACCGATGATGCGCCCTTCGAGGGAATCGCGTTCGGCCAATTGCCGACGCAGAGACGTCACCTCACGCGCCAGGCTGCGTTGTTCCAGGGCGCGGCGGGCCACGTCCACCAGACGCTCCGGGGAAAAGGGTTTTTCCATGAAGTCGTAGGCGCCTTTCTGCATCGCGCCGACGGCCATCGAGATGTCGCCATGACCGGTGATCAGCACCACCGGAAGGCTGCGGTCGCGGGCCTTGAGCCGGTTCAACAGTTCCAGTCCATCGATACCCGGCAGGCGAATGTCGCTGATGACGATGCCGGCAAAATTGTCGCCGACCCGCTCCAGGGCTTCTTCGGCGCTGCCGACGCCGATACAGGGAATGTCTTCCAGGCTCAGCGCCTGCTGGCAGCCGAGCAGCACATGGGGGTCGTCTTCGACAATCAGCACACTAAGGTCGTTGTTCATATTGGCTCGGCAGGTGTGGGGCTTACCAACGGTAAACTGAGGACGAAAGCGGTACCACCGCTGGCGGGGTGTTCGACGCCCAGGTGCCCGCCAGTGGCGGCGGCCAGGCTCGCGGAAAGCGTCAGGCCCAGGCCCAGCCCTTGTTCGCCGGGTTTGGTGGTGAAGAAGGGTTCGAACAGGTGCTTGCGCGCTTCGGCATCGATACCGTGGCCGTTGTCCCTGACGCGCAGTCGATACTTGCCCTCGAACACTTCACCTTCGAGCCACAGCTCGGGCTGCGGCTGCGCCTGCATGGCATCGAGGGCGTTGCCCATCAGGTTGACCAGAATCTGCTCCAGGCGCGTCTGGTCGATCTGCAGTTGTACGTCGTCGAAATGGTGGTGCACCTGCAGATGGGCATTTTCCACCCGGCCGCCGAGCAGTTGCAAGGCAGCTTCCACGGCTTTGCCGAGGCCAGCCTGGCCCTTGTCGTCACCGCGTCGGGCGAAGGAGCGCAGGCTGGCGGTGATCCGGCCCATTCGGTCGATCAGCTCGTTGATGGTCTTGAGGTTGGTGCTGGCCACGTCCAGTTGACCGCGCTCCAGAAAGCGTACGGTGTTGCCGGACAGGGTGCGCAGCGCCGCCAGCGGCTGGTTCAGTTCGTGGGCGATGCTGGTGGACATCTGGCCGATGGCGGCGAGTTTTCCGGCCTGCACCAGTTCATCCTGGGCGCGGCGCAAGGTCTCTTCGGCTTGACGTCTTTCGCGGATCTGGCCCTTGAGCCGTTCATTGCTGGCGCGCAGGTCGACGGTGCGTTCGGTAATCCGACGCTCCAGTTGATTGTTGGCTTCCTGCAAGGCCTCGCGGGCGGCGAGGCGCGTGGAAATCACCTTGCGCCGTTCGTTCCAGGCGATCAGCAGGAACGCCACGAGGGCGAAGGCCACCGCCACCAGAACGCCCTGATTGATCGCTTCTCGGCGCAAATCCTGCAGCGGCGTGAGCAGGGTGAAATTCCATGGGGTATCGCTTAATGGCCGGGTCTGCGCCAGATAGCTGATGTTTTCTTTATCGGAGTCCAGCTCGCTGTTGGCGGGAAAGGTCAGTTTTTCCACGCCTTCGGACAGGGTTTCCCGGGCCAGGGGTTGCAGTTCGTTCAACGGGAACCAGTAGTACTGCAGGCTGCGGGCCAGTTTTTCCTTGGTCTCGTCGCTCAGCGGCACCACGGATTTGAGTCGCCGCGCCGGGTCGCTGGACAGAATGATGATGCCGTTCTCGTCACTGACAAAGGCTTCCAGGCGCGCCCGCTGCCAGCGCTCTTCCATGGCTTCGAGGCGAACCTTGACCACGGCCACGCCGATGATCTTGCCGTGTTCTTCCAGGCCGTGGGCCAGGTAATAACCGGGTTCGCCGTTGGTGCTGCCGATGCCGTAGAAACGTCCCGGCTGGCCGCGCACGGCATTCTGGAAATAGGCACGGAAGGACAGGTCTTCACCCAGGTAGCTGTCGACATCGCGCCAGTTGCTGGTGGCCATGACGCGACCGGTGGTGTCCATCACATAGATGGCCCGACTGCGGCTGCGCCGGTTCAGGCCTTCAAGGTAATCATTGACCGTTTGCCGGTGCTCCGGGGTCGGGTCGGCCAGCAACTGCGAGACACTGGATTCGAGTTCCAGCAGGCTGGGCAGGTAGGTGTATTTGCTGATTTCGCTCTCGACGGCACGGGCGTGCAGTTCCAGCTGACGCTGGCCGTTCTCGCTCAGGCTGCGAATGCCGTAGTGCTCACTGAGCCAGAAGCCGACATAACCCAATCCGATCATCAGCGCGATGATCAGCGGCGGCAGGAACAAATGACGAATCAGACGGGGTTTCACGGCGAGTGATGGCGGCGGGGCGCGATAGGGATTGGGGTCGCATTTCATCACAGATGCCTTGGGTCAACCAGCGCTTGCCTGACTACTGGAGGAACGAGCCTGCTCGCGATGGTCGTCAACGATGACGCGTTCATTCTGAATGGACGCGGTGTCTTTGAATTCATCGCGAGCAGGCTCGCTCCTGCAGGGAGGGCGAGCGTGTGCTTTAGTGCTGCAGAATCTTGTTCAGGAAGTGCTGGGTACGCTCGGCACGGTGGTTGATGTCGCCGAAGAACTCTTCTTTCTTGCAGTCTTCGATGATCTTGCCGGCGTCCATGAAAATCACCCGGTCGGCAACTTTACGGGCGAAGCCCATTTCGTGGGTCACGCACATCATGGTCATGCCTTCGTGGGCCAGTTGCACCATCACGTCGAGCACTTCGTTGACCATTTCCGGGTCCAGCGCCGAGGTCGGTTCGTCGAACAGCATGACGATCGGGTCCATCGCCAGCGCCCGGGCAATCGCCACGCGCTGCTGCTGACCACCGGACAGTTGGCCGGGGTGCTTGTGGGCATGGGCCGAAAGTCCGACGCGCTCAAGCAGTTGCAGGCCTTTCTTGGTGGCTTCTTCCTTGCTGCGGCCCAATACCTTGATCTGCGCAATGGTCAGGTTTTCGGTGATGGTCAGGTGCGGGAACAGCTCGAAGTGCTGGAATACCATGCCCACACGGGAGCGCAGTTTCGGCAGGTTGGTCTTCGGGTCGGCGATGGACGTGCCATCGACCACGATGTCACCCTTCTGGAACGGTTCCAGGGCGTTGACGCATTTGATCAGGGTTGATTTGCCCGAGCCGGACGGCCCGCAGACCACGATCACTTCGCCTTTTTTGACCTCGGTGCTGCAGTCAGTCAGTACCTGGAAGTCGCCATACCACTTGTTGACATTCTTGATAGAGATCATACGGCAAACCTTTTTTGCAGACGCTTGACCAGCTGCGAGGCGGCAAAGCTGATGATGAAGTACACGAGACCTGCGAAGATCAGGAACTCATTGGAACGGCCAATGATGTCGCCACTGGCGCGCGAGGCATTGAGGAAGTCCACCAGGCCCACCGCATACACCAGCGACGTGTCCTGGAACAGGATGATGCTCTGTTGCAGCAACAGCGGGGTCATCTTGCGGAATGCCTGGGGCAGGATGATCAGGCGCATCATCTGGCCATAGGTCATGCCCAGCGCCTGGGCTGCTCCCATCTGGCCCTTGGGGATCGACTGCACGCCGGCCCGGACGATTTCGCAGAAGTAGGCCGCTTCGAACATCATGAAGGCCACGATGCACGAGGCGAACGCGCCGATCGGGGTGTCTTCGCCGGTGATCCAGCGCAGCACGAATGGCACCGCCAGGTAGAACCAGGTGATGACCAGCAGCAGCGGGATCGAGCGGAAGTAGTTGACGTAGGCACCGGCCAGGTTCGACAGCAGTTTGCTGTGGGACAGACGGCACAGCGCCAGGAGGGTGCCGAGGATGATCCCGCCGATGACGCCCAGCGCCATCAGTTGCAGGGTCATGATCATGCCGTTCCACAAGCCCGGCAGGGACGGGATGATGCCCGAGAAGTCGAGTTCCATTATTTACCCCCCGCGGAGATCAGGCCTGGTACGGCGACTTTCTTCTCGACCAGACGCATCAGCAACATCAGGCTCATGTTCAGGGTGAAGTAAATGAGCGTTGCCAGGGTGAAGGCTTCGAACAGGTTGGCGGAGAATTCGGCGGTCTGTTTGGTCTGCGCCAGCAGCTCCATCAGGCCGATCAGCGAAGCCACGGAGGTGTTCTTGAAGACGTTCAGGAATTCCGAGGTGAGCGGCGGAATGATGATCCGGTAAGCCTGCGGCAGCAGCACGTTCCAGTAGATCTGCGGCAGCTTGAAGCCCATGGCGCGGGCCGCGGATTCCTGGCCTTTGGGCAGGGCCTGGATACCGGTGCGCACTTGTTCGCAGACGCGAGCGGTGGTGAACAGGCCCAGGCAGACGACAACGCTGAGGAAGGCCGAGGTCGTCGGGTTCAGATCCTGCTTGTACCAGTCTTGCAGGTTCTGTGGCAGCAGGTCCGGCACCAGGAAGTACCAGATGAACAGCTGAACCAGCAGCGGCACGTTACGGAAAAGCTCGACGTAGCAGGTGGCGATGCCCGATACGATGCGATTCGGCACGGTGCGCATGACGCCCAGAATCGAGCCCAGTGTCAGGGCGATGATCCAGGCCACGATGGCGATGGCGATGGTCCAGCCCAGACCGGCGATGTACCAGTCGAGATAGGTCTCGCTGCCCACGCCGGTGGACTTGAAGAACACGCCCCAGTCCCAGTTGTAATTCATTAGGGTCTCCCCTCGGATTCGATCGATGTACAAGTACCCGCCTGGGGAAAGCTCCGTTCCCGCCCGATCCGGTGACCACAGGGGTCAGTTCGATCAGGCACACGCGATCGGCTCGACAGCCACCGGTTCGAGTGCTTCCAGAAATGCCAGCAGGGAATGACAATCTCCGGAAAGGGCCGAGGCCCTCCCAGGAGATAAGGTTAGTCAGAAATCAGGATTTCTTGTCGTCAGCCGCTTTGTCGGTCGGGTTGGCGATCAGGGCCTTGAGCTCGTCGCTCATCGGGAAGTTCAGGTTCAGGCCTTTAGGCGGGATGGGCTGCATGAACCATTTGTCGTAGATCTTGTTGATCTCGCCCGAAGCGTAGGTGGCCTTGATGGCGTCATCCACGGCTTTCTTGAACGGCTCGTCGCCCTTACGCACCATGCAGCCGTAGATTTCGTAGGACTGTGGCGTGCCGGTCACGGCCCAGTCATCCGCCTTCTTGGCTTTGGCGGCCTCACCGGCCAGCAGCGCGTCGTCCATCATGAACGCGACGGCACGGCCCGATTCCAGCATCTGGAAGGATTCGCCGTGGTCTTTGGCGGAGATGACGTTCATGCCCATTTGCTTGTCGGCGTTCATCGACTTGAGGATGCGCTCGGACGTGGTACCGGCGGTGGTCACGACGTTCTTGCCTTTGAGGTCGTCGAAGTCCTTGTACGCAGAGCCTTTCTTGGTCAGCAGACGGGTACCGATTTCGAAGATGCCAACGGAGAAGTCAACTTGCTGCTGACGCTCGACGTTGTTGGTGGTGGAACCGCACTCCAGGTCCACGGTGCCGTTCTGCACCAGCGGGATACGGGTTTGCGAAGTGACCAGGTTGTATTTGACTTGCAGGTTAGGCAGGTCCAGGTCTTTTTTGATGGCTTCGACGATTTTCAGCTGAATATCGTGGGAGTAGCCGACCGGTTTGCCGGAAGCGTCTGCAATGTAGGAAAACGGAATGGAAGCGTCACGATGCCCGAGGGTGATCACACCGGACTCTTTGATCTTCTTCAGGGTGCCGGTGAGTTCGGCGGCGAAAACTGGCGTGCTGATCAGAGCGGCAGCAATGGCTGCGCCCAGGATATGGGGAACGATGCGCATCAAATTTTCCTCGACATTGTTTTTTTTATGGAGCCAGTTCATCGGCCCTTTTTGTGCTGCGGATGCCTGAGCTCCTGAAGTGTTGGCACCGCAGGCATTCGTCGAGGAAGTGTAGAGCATGACTCATGCCAGGCCAGGCTGAACGAGTCAAGCTATTGATTTATAAGGAAATTAAATTGTCTGGCCGGGTTTTTAAGCGCTGAATAATCCGGTTAACCGAACTGACCGGCAGGTCGCGTTCGGAAAACCGAATGGTGAGAGGGCGCAACCGGTAATCAGGTGTATTTGCGCTTGTCCGGCGCTGGCGGGAAGTACTGGTACAACCAGGTTTCACTCAATGTACGGTCATGGGTGCGGATGAACAGGCGCAGTTCCACGGGATCCACGCTGTCGTTGGTCGGGTACCAGTCGAACGTGATGCGGTAGCCCTTGATGTCATCGAGCACCAGCACGTTGAAGTCCTTGACCTGGCCATTCGAGCAGGTCACCACCGGCTCGATGCCCGCGCCTTCCGGCAAGCGGTCCAGACCACCTCCGGTGAAGTCCACCGCGAAACGCCGGGCCCAAACCTCCGGGTAATGCTCGCCCGGTGCCCAGCCCTCGGTGAAACCACCCATGCCCGAACGCGTTGCGTTGACCCGCGCCAGCGGTGTGCCCACGGGCGGCAGGGCGCTCCAGTAGAGCTTGTAGCCGTAGTTCAGTGAATCACCGGGCGCCACCGGTTTTTTCGGGGTCCAGAACGCAACGATGTTGTCGAGGGTCTCGCCGGTCGTAGGGATTTCCAGCAGATCGACGGAGCCTTCGCCCCAGGCGGTGGTCGGTTCGACCCACAGGCTCGGGCGCCGGCTGTACCAGTCGACGGTGTCCTGATAGCTGGCGAACTCGTGATCGGTCTGCACCAGGCCGAAACCTTTCGGGTCCTTGTCGGCGAAGGCATTGAATTGCAGGGTGGCCGGGTTGTTCAGCGGACGGCAGATCCACTCGCCGTTGCCGCGCCACATCGCCAGGCGATCGGAGTCGTGGATCTGCGGGTGAATGGTGTCGCACATCCGGCGTTCGTGGGTGCCGCAGCTGAACATGCTGGTCATCGGCGCAATGCCCAGTTGTTCGATGGCGGTACGTGCGTTGACGTGGGCATCGACTTCCATCACCACGCGCTCGGCCTGGCAGTCGATGTCAAAGCGGTAGGCACCGGTGGCGCTCGGCGAGTCGAGCAGGGCATAGACCACGAAACGGGTGCTGTCCTTGTCCGGCGTCTCGAACCAGAACTTGGTGAAGTCGGGAAACTCTTCACGCTTTTTGGCGTAGGTATCGATCGCCAGGCCGCGGGCCGACAAGCCGTATTGGCCAGTGGCGTCCACCGCGCGGAAGTAACTGGCACCGAGAAACGACACCACGTCGTGCTTGTCCAGCTCCGGCGCCTTGAACAGCTTGAACCCGGAGAAACCCAGATCGCCGGTCAGTTGTTTGGTGTCGACCGTGGTGTTCTCGTAGTTGAACAGCGACGGGCGGAAATGCACTTCACGGGCCATGCGGGTCTTCGGATCGACGCTGTACATGCGCACCGGCTGCTTGAATCCCATGCCGACGTGGAAAAACTGCACATCCAGCTGACCGTTCAATTCATTCCACAGCGAATGATTGCCGTCGTAGCGGATCGCGTTGAAATTCTGCGGGGTCATGGTCGCCAGGGTCGGTGGCAACACTTGCTTGGTGTCCTGATAGCGATTGCTGGCCAGTTGCTTGGCCTGCACTTTCAGCGACTCGAAATCGAAGGCCTGGGCTTCACCATCGGCAGCCCCGGTGGCAGCCCAGGCGCGGGCGGCGAGCAGGCCGGTGGCCGACAAACCGGTGTAGGCAGCGATGGCCATGGAGGCTTTGAGCAAATTCCTGCGGTGCATAAATACAACCTGTCGTGAACAATCCCGCGCCGTTCCTGGCACGTGCTGGATCAGAAATAGGGGTTCGGACATGCCTTCGGCCAAACGCAACGGACTTTAAACAGATGCCGAATAGCTTAAACCGTTCGATGGCAGAGCAAAATTGATTGATGGCACGACGCTAGCGCGGCAATGAAACAAGACGTGTCGGTAAAGATTTCCGACAGTGACGTCTGATTTAGAGGGCATTTCTGCTTTTTTCGACTAATTACTCTAAAAAACGCTTTTCAGCGTCCCGATACTTTCTATTCTGTGGGCATGACCGGTTTATGCCCTTCGGGCCGGTGCGATTCAGTCGGCACAAGAAGGCTGCTGAAAAGGGGTAGGGCGATGCGGTTTTTGAAGTTTTCTATGACGTAGAGAAGGACATCGTCCATGTCGAAAGTACAAGGCATCACCGAAATACTGGGAATCTTTCCGTGCCTGGGCAGCGGGCGGCGAAGGCGCCGATTGAATTCCGAAGAAATGAAACTGGTGGAGCGCTATCGCGAATTGTCGGAGAGCGACCGGATTGCGATGAGGTATCTGGTGGATGCGATGCGCAGTATTTCGAGGTTTTAGGTAAGAGAATCAAAAGGGCGGACGATGAAGTTCGCCCTTTTGCCAATCGAATCGATTCAGCGGGTGCCGGCTATTGGGAACGGTCGTTGCGTTTGCATCAACTCAGGCATGTCCCGCCACTTGATCCAGGCGTGATGTTGGTAATGCAGCAAAGGCACCGAGATGCTTGCCCAATTCAAGGCGCTCAGGCTTGGCAGGTTTTCTGGTGACGTGATCTGCGCATTGTTCGACTCCATATTGAAAAAGAGCCGCCACTAATCCTTCGACAGATTGGGGTGGCGGACCGTGCGGCGTTCGAAGTCGGAACATTCTCGATCAACATGGAAGCTGAGAGGCCCGCGCCACACGGCCCGCCATAACACGAAACTGAAAGGCAAAAAAATGCCCCAGCTTGTATGGGGGCGCGGATGCGCCATGTTGATATGTTCCGGCTTCGACTCCGGGTCGCTGATTGTGCAGCGACGGGACAAAGCCTATCGGTCAGGCGCTCGCGGCGCCAAGTCTACTCTGGCGACGCGTGATGTAGGAATCGCGGGTTTTTTCGGAAGGTCGCATCTGTAGGTTTTTTCTGTGCGGGCATCTGCAGAAGTGACATGCCTGTAACAGCAAAACCGCCTCCAAGGGCGGTTTTTTGTCCATCGAAACGCTCATCCAGCCACAACCGCTTTAGCCACTCGAACCCCACCCGCATCACTGCGGGCAGGGTCTTCGATCAAGGGGCAAATACCGTTACCGGCTCACCTTCCAGGCATCCCCGGCAGGCGCGGTACCGTGGTCGTACGGCTTGGCGATCCACATGTACAGCAGGCCCAGGCCAATGACGATGGCGGTGCTCAGGACCATGGCGTAGTTGATGTACCACGCAGCGTCCGGGGTACGTGGCCAGGCCATGTTGACGATGGCGCCCAGGCCATAGGCCAGTGCTCCGATGTTCACCAGCCAGCCCCAGGCACCGAGGGTGAATTTGCCGCTCGGTTTCCAGCCTTTGAGTCGGGCAAACAGCGCGGCGAGCACGATCATCTGGAACGCCAGGTAGATGCCGATGGCGGCGAAGCTGACGATGGTGGCCACGGCATCCTGCAGGAAGAAGCCGAGAATGATGATGAGGGCCGGCAGGACACCGGACACGAACAGCGCAGAAACCGGAACTTGAGTCGTAGGAGAAATCTTCTTCAGCAGTCGGCTGCCGATCACCATCTCATCACGCGCGTAGGAATACAGCAGTCGGCTCGCCGCCGCTTGCAGGCTGATGACGCAGGAGATGAAGGAAATCATGACCACGCCCATCACCACTTTCGAACCCACCGGGCCGAAGGCGTTGTTGAGGATGGTGGTGACCGGGTCCTTGTCGGTACCGTTGATCACTGCTTGCACGTCCGGCACGGCGAGGATCAGCGCCAGGCAGGCGAACATCGCCGCGATGCCGCCGATGTAGATCGTCATGCGCATGGCTACCGGGATTTTTGCGCTCGGGTTCGGCGTTTCTTCGGCGACGTCGCCGCAGGCCTCGAAGCCGTAGTACAGGAACATCCCTGCCAGCGAGGCGGTGAGGAAGGCCGGCAGGTACGAGCCGTCGACGCTGATGTCGAAGGTGTTGAGCAGCACGCTGAGCGGCTGATGACGTTCGAAAACCAACAGGTAGACACCGACGATCACCGCGCCGATCAGCTCGCAGAGGAAGCCGAACATGGCAATGCGCGCCAGCACTTTGGTGCCGCTGAGGTTGATCAGCGTGGCGAACAGTGTGAGGAACAGGGCGATGACGATGTTGGTGTTGTTGTTCGGTTCAAAACCCATCATGGCGGCGAGGTAAGGACCTGCACCCACGGCAACGGCAGCGATGGTCACGCACAGGGCGATGGAGTAGATCCAGCCGACCATCCACGCCCAGCGTTTGCCCACCAAGCGACGGGCCCATGGGTACACCCCACCGGAAATCGGGAACTGCGACACCACTTCGCCGAAGATCAGGCACACCAGCAGTTGGCCGCAACCGACCAGCAGGTAAGCCCAGAACATCGGTGGCCCGCCAGCAGCGAGGCACAGGCCGAAGAGGGTATAAACCCCTACGACCGGGGACAGATAAGTGAAGCCCAGGGCGAAGTTTTCCCACAGGCTCATGCTGCGATTGAAATTGGACGTATAACCCAGTTTACGTAGCTGCTCGGCGTCGCTATCGACAACGCCGGCAGAGAGTTCGGGTGTTGCACTCATAGTGGTTGCTCCGGAAAATCGGCAGATTTCGGATGTCCGAAACCGTGGCAGAGCCTTGGCGGCGCTGCCCGGATCGGTGGTTATTGTTTTGGCTTCTTTGGTTGGAACCTGGTGGTGCGTACTGCCGGTTTCTGCCTTGAAACCGAGGTGACACCATCGCTGGCAAGCCAGCTCCCACAGGGATTGCGGAGATCATGTGGGAGCTGGCTTGCCAGCGATGCTTTTGTTTTTTAATGCTTGAACATCACATGCCGCACGACGGTGTAATCCTCCAGGCCATACATGGACATGTCCTTGCCGTAGCCGGAGAGTTTCTGACCGCCGTGAGGCATTTCACTGACCAGCATGAAGTGGGTGTTCACCCAGGTGCAGCCGTACTGCAAGCGCGCCGACAGGCGATGGGCACGACCGACGTCGGCGGTCCACACCGACGAGGCCAGGCCGTAGTCCGAATCGTTGGCCCAGCCCAATACCTGCGCTTCATCGGTGAATTTGGTCACCGACACCACCGGCCCGAACACTTCGCGACGGACGATTTCGTCGTCCTGCTGGGCATCGGCCAGCACCGTCGGTTCGAAGAAGAAACCGTTGCCTTCCACCGCTTTGCCGCCGGTGATCAACCGGATGTGCGGTTGCGCCACGGCGCGCTCGACGAACCCGGCCACGCGGTCGCGATGTTGCGCGGTGATCAGTGGGCCGAGCTCGGTCGACGGGTCGTCCTGCAAGCCGTACTTGATGCTGCTGACGGCCGCGCCGAGTTTCTCGACGAACTTGTCGTAGATGCCTTCCTGCGCGTAGATGCGGCAGGCAGCAGTGCAGTCCTGCCCGGCGTTGTAGAAGCCGAAGGTACGAATGCCTTCCACGGCGGCGTCGATATCGGCGTCGTCGAAGATGATCACCGGGGCCTTGCCGCCCAGTTCCATGTGCATGCGTTTGACGCTGTCGGCGGTGCTGGAAATGATGTTCGAACCGGTGGCGATCGAACCGGTCAGCGACACCATGCGCACTTTCGGATGGGTGACCAGCGGGCTACCCACGGTAGGGCCACGGCCGAACACCAGATTGAGCACGCCGGCCGGGAAAATTTCCGACGCCAGTTGTGCCAGGCGCAGTGCGGTCAGCGGCGTTTGTTCCGACGGCTTGAGCACCACGGTATTACCGGCGGCGAGGGCCGGGGCGATTTTCCAGGCGACCATCATCAGCGGGTAGTTCCACGGCGCGATGGAGGCAATCACGCCCACCGGGTCGCGGCGGATCATCGAGGTGTGGCCCGGCAGGTATTCACCCCCGGCCGAACCGCTCATGCAGCGGCTGGCACCGGCGAAGAAACGGAACACGTCGGCAATCGCCGGGATCTCGTCGTTCAGTGCTGCGCTGTAGGGTTTGCCGCAGTTGTCCGATTCCAGTTTGGCCAGCTCTTCGCCATGGGCTTCGATGGCGTCGGCCAGTTTGAGCAGCAGCAGCGAGCGTTCTTTCGGCGGGGTGTGTGACCAGCTGTCAAACGCGGCATCGGCGGCGCGCACGGCAGCATCGACCTGGACTTCGCTGGCTTCGTTGATTTCCACCAGCACGCGGCCCAGCGCCGGGTTGAACACGGGTTGGGCAGGGCCTTCGCCATTGACGAGCTGGCCGTTGATCAAGAGTTGGGTTTGCATGTTCTTCTCCTCTTCGAATCCATTGTTTTGTTCTGTGGAACCCGGCTCCCACAGGAGCCGGTTTCCACATCGGGAATTGGGTTTCGGTTATTTGCCGCCACTGCCCGCAACGCTTTCACCGCCACGGGTCAGGTAATAAGCGCCGAGGATCGGCAGCATGGTCACCATCATCACCAGCATCGCGACGACGTTGGTTACCGGCACGTCCCGTGGGCGGCTCAGCTGATTGAGCAGCCACAGCGGCAGGGTGCGTTCATGACCGGCGGTGAAGGTGGTCACGATGATTTCGTCGAACGACAGCGCGAAAGCGAGCATGCCGCCGGCCAGCAGCGCCGAGCCGAGGTTCGGCAGGACGATGTAGCGGAAGGTCTGCCAGCCGTCGGCGCCGAGGTCCATCGAGGCCTCGATCAAACTGTGCGAGGTGCGGCGCAAGCGGGCGATGACGTTGTTGTAGACGATCACCACACAGAAGGTCGCGTGACCGACGATGATGGTGAACATTCCCGGCTCGATGCCCAGCGTCTTGAAGGTCGCCAGCAGCGCGATACCGGTGATGATCCCTGGCAGGGCGATCGGCAGGATCAGCATCAGCGAGATGCCTTGCTTGCCGAAGAAGTCCCGGCGGTACAGCGCCGCCGATGCCAGCGTGCCAAGGACCAGGGCGATCAGCGTGGCAATCGAGGCAATCTGCAGCGACAGCTTGATCGCTTCCAGCACGTCAGGCCGCGAGAACGCTACGCCTATCCACTTCAGGGTGAAGCCCTTGGGCGGAAAGCTGAACGCCGCGTCTTCGGTGTTGAAGGCGTACATGAAGATGATCAGGATCGGGAAGTGCAAGAACACCAACCCGCCCCAGGCCGCGATTTTCAGACCGATTGAAGCCTTTTCAGAGTGCATCGAAGGCCCCCAGGCGTTTGACGATGGACAGGTAAATGGCGATCAGCACGATCGGCACCAGGGTGAAGGCAGCGGCCATCGGCATGTTGCCGATCGCGCCTTGTTGGGCGTACACCATGCTGCCGACGAAGTAACCCGGCGGACCGATCAGTTGCGGCACGATGAAGTCGCCGAGGGTCAGCGAGAACGTGAAGATCGAACCGGCGGCAATGCCCGGAATCGACAGCGGCAGAATCACTTGCATGAACGTCTGGCGTGGTTTGGCGCCGAGGTCGGCGGACGCTTGCAATAACGACGGCGGCAGGCGTTCCAGCGAAGCCTGGATCGGCAGGATCATGAACGGCAGCCAGATATAGACAAACACCATGAAGCGCCCCAGGTGCGAAGTCGACAAGGTGCTGCCGCCCACGCCGGGAATCCCCAGCACCAACTGCAACAGCGGTTCCAGGCCCAGGTGCTGCACGAACCACTGCGCCACGCCGCCCTTGGCCAGCAGCAAGGTCCAGGCATAGGCCTTGACGATGTAACTGGCCCACATCGGCATCATCACCGCGATGTAGAAAAACGCCTTGGTCTTGCCAGTGGTGTAGCGCGCCATGTAGTAGGCGATCGGAAACGCAACGATGGCGCTGGCGATCGAGACCACGATGGCCATGCTCAGGGTGCGCAGGATGATGTCGAAGTTCGATGGCTGGAACAGCGCGGCGAAGTTCGCCAGGGTCAGTTCCGGCGTGACCGCCATGGTGAAGTCATCGAAAGTGTAGAAACCCTGCCACAACAAGGTCAGCAACGAGCCCAGGTAGATCGCGCCGAACCACAGCAGCGGCGGCACCAGCAATAGCGACAGGTACAGGTTTGGCCGGCGATACAGCAGATTGGAAAACCTGTGCAACGGCGAGCCGCCCGACCGGGTTTGAGAGAGTGCCACGGTGTTCATGTCACACCCCGCCTGCAACGGTGTCGAACAGCGGCACCATGGCTTCGCGAGCCCAGCGTGCGCTGATGCGTTGCCCGGTCTGGTGCTGGGCGCTGACATCCAGCCACTGGTTGTTGGCCTGGCTGATGTTCAGGGTCTGGCCGTTTTCCAGCTTCAGTTCATAGCGGGTGGCACTGCCCTGGTACTGGATGTCGTACAGCAAGCCGCTGACTTCAATTTCGTGTGCGGCCAGCGGGCCTTCGGCGAAACGCACGTGTTCCGGGCGAATCGAAAACGGCTGTGGATTGCCGCTCAGCTGTTTCGCCAGGTCGCCGCGAATCACGTTGGAGGTGCCGACGAATTCGGCGACAAAGGTGGTCGCCGGTTTCATGTAGAGATTGCGCGGGCTGTCGACTTGTTCGATGCGTCCCTTATTGAACACGGCCACGCGATCGGACATGGACAGCGCTTCGGTCTGGTCGTGGGTGACGAAGATGAAGGTAATGCCGAGCTGGCGTTGCAGCTTCTTCAGCTCGCCCTGCATTTGCTCGCGCAGTTTCAGGTCCAGCGCGCCGAGGGGTTCGTCGAGCAGCAGCACGCGCGGACGATTGACCAGGGCGCGGGCCAGGGCCACGCGTTGGCGCTGGCCGCCGGAGAGTTGCACCGGCTTGCGCTCCCCGTAACCGCCGAGGGCGACCATGTCGAGGGCTTCTTCGGCGCGTTTGAGGCGTTCGGTCTTGCCGACGCCTTTGACTTTCAGGCCGTAGGCGACGTTGTCGAGAACGTTCATGTGCGGAAACAGCGCGTAATCCTGGAACACGGTGTTCACGTCGCGCTGGTACGGCGGAAGCCCGGCGGCTTCCTCGCCATGAATCCGGATAGAGCCCGCGCTCGGTTGTTCGAAACCGGCGATCAGGCGCAAACAGGTGGTTTTGCCCGAGCCGGAAGGCCCCAGCATGGAGAAAAACTCGCCGTCCTGGATGTCGATGGAAACCCGGTCAACGGCTTTCACTTCGCCGAACTGACGGGAAACGTTGGTGAACTGGACTGCAAGCGTCATGGTGCGGTGCTCCAAAAAGGCGAGGGCCGTCGCAGCGGCCCTGCCTGGACTTCTGAATAAACGAGTAACGGTCAACTACAGCCGGCTGCCTTGCTCGGCAGTGGCAACAGAGGTAATCAACTGTGGGAGCTGGCTTGCCAGCGATGGCGTCAGCACAGTCAATAGGGTGTTGCCTGACACTCCGCCATCGCGGGCAAGCCCGCTCCCACAGGGATCTACTTCACTTCAAGAATTAGCGGCCGCCCATGATCGCAATGTAGTCCTGGGTCCAGCGGCTGTACGGCACGAATTTGCCGCCTTCAGCTTGCGGGGTTTTCCAGAAGGCGATCTTGTCAAACTGGTCGAAACCGTTGGTTTTGCAGCCTTCGGCGCCGAGCAGTTCGCTCTCCTTGCACGCCGCCGGCACCGCTGGCAGCGAGCCGAACCATGCCGCCACGTCACCCTGGACTTTCGGTTGCAGCGACCAGTCCATCCACTTGTAGGCGCAGTTCGGGTGCTGGGCATCGACGTGCATCATGGTGGTGTCGGCCCAGCCCGTGGAACCTTCCTTCGGAATGACCGAGGCCACTGGCTGCTTGTCCGCCACCAGGCCGTTGACCATGTAGCCCCAGCTACTGGAGGCCACCACGCCTTCGTTTTTGACGTCGCTCATCTGCACGGTCGCATCATGCCAATAGCGGTGGATCAACGGCTGTTGCTTGCGGAGCAGGGCCAGCGCCGCTTTGTATTGCTCTTCGTTCAGCTCGTAGGGGTTCTTGATGCCCAGTTCCGGCTTGGTCGCCTTGAGGTACAGCGCCGCATCGGCGATGTAGATCGGGCCGTCGTAAGCCTGCACGCGACCTTTGTTGGACTTGCCATCCGGCAGGGTCTGTTCCTCGAACACCACGCCCCAGCTGTCAGGTGCGGTCTTGAACACGTTGGTGTTGTACATCAATACGTTCGGACCCCACTGATACGGGGTGCCGTAGGTCTGTTTATTGACGACGTACCACGGTCCGTCCTTGAGGCGCGGGTCGATGTTTTTCCAGTTCGGGATCAGCGAGGTGTTGATCGGCTGCACACGCTTGCCGACGATCAGGCGCAGGGAGGCGTCGCCGGAGGCTGTCACCAGGTCGTAACCACCCTTGGCCATCAGGCTGACCATCTCGTCGGAGGTCGCGGCGGTTTTTACATTGACCTTGCAGCCGGTTTCCTTCTCGAAACCCGTGACCCAATCGTAGGCCTTGTCGCTTTCGCCCCGTTCGATGTAGCCAGGCCAAGCCACAATATCCAGTTGGCCTTCGCCCGCCCCGACAGCTTTCAGCGGCTCGGCGGCCTGGACACTGGCACTGGCCAGCAGCGCGGTGGTGATTGCACTGAGCAGTGCGGTCTTGTGCACGAACATGGGAATTCCCTCTTCTTCAAATTATGGTCGGGGCAGTTTTTGAACGGGGTGAAGCATGCCGTTAGCGGCTTGTTATTAGCGTAGTCAGAGATGCTGTCCGTGGCGGGCCATGATGTGCCGTACCACGCTGTAGTCCTGGAGCGAATCGCTGGACAGGTCCTTGCCGTAGCCCGAACGCTTCAGGCCACCATGGGGCATCTCGCTGACCAGCATGAAATGGCTGTTGATCCAGGTGCAGCCGTACTGCAATCGCGCGGCGACCTGCATCGCCTTGTCGAGGTTCTGGGTCCAAACCGAGGACGCCAGGCCGTATTCCGAATCGTTGGCCCAGTCCACTGCTTGCTCCAGCTCATCGAAGCGGGTGACGGTGACCACCGGTCCGAACACTTCGCGCTGAACGATTTCGTCGGTCTGTTTGCAGCCGGCCAGCAAGGTTGGCTGGTAGTAGAAACCGGCGCCGGAATGCACGGCAGCGCCCGTCACCCGTTCGATGTGCGGCTGGCCAAGGGCGCGTTCGACGAAACTGGCCACACGGTCACGTTGGCGAGTGCTGATCAGTGGACCGAGTTCGTTGTCGGCATCGCGTTTGCCGGCGAAGCGCAAGCTGCTGACCGCCGCACCGAGTTCGGCCACCAGGCGATCGTGAATCCCGTTCTGCGCATAAATCCGGCAGGCGGCGGTGCAGTCCTGGCCCGCGTTGTAATAGCCATAGGCGCGCACGCCCTCGACCACCGCCTGAATGTCGGCATCGTTGCAGACGATCACCGGGGCCTTGCCGCCGAGTTCGAGGTGGGTGCGCTTAAGGGTTTTGGCCGCGGCCTGGAGGATTTTTTGCCCGGTGACGATATCGCCGGTCAACGACACCATGCGCACTTTCGGGTGGCTGACCAGGTGACTGCCGACGCCTTCACCGCCGCCGCAGACGATGTTGATCACGCCGCGCGGCAGAATCTCGGCCAATGCCGGCGCCAGGGCCAGGATCGACAGTGGCGTGTGCTCGGACGGTTTGAACACCAGCGTGTTGCCGGCGGCCAGGGCCGGTGCGATTTTCCACGCGGCCATCATGATCGGGTAGTTCCACGGCGCAATGGACGCCACGACCCCGATAGGGTCGCGCCGCACCATGCTGGTGTAGCCCGGCAGGTATTCGCCGCTGAGCTGCCCGGTCTGGCAGCGCACGGCACCGGCGAAGAAACGGAACACGTCGACTGTCGCGCTCAAGTCGTCCTGGCGAGCCAGGTGCAGCGGCTTGCCGCAGTTCAGGGATTCGAGGCGGGCGAGCAGGTCGGCGTTTTTTTCGATGGCGTTGGCGATGTCCAGCAACAGGTTCGAACGCTGCTGCGGAGTGGTCCGCGACCAGCTGGCGAAGGCGCGGTGGGCGGCGAGGATGGCGGCTTCGACTTGCTCGGTGCTGGCTTCGGCGATCTGCGTCAGGACTTCGCCGGTCGCCGGGTTGAGAATCGGCTCGACAAATCCCTGGCCCGCGACCAATTCGCCATCGATCAACAAGGCGGTGAACAACGGGGTCTGCGCGCCAGCCATTTTTCGGATTCTCTTTTCTTGTGTGGCCATGCTGCTCCCTGTGACTGGGGCCGGCCGTCTTATAGATGGAGCAAGACTAGTGCGCGGACCCGAGGTCGACAAATACTAAATACTGAAGGTGGCGTTCGATTAAATAGATGGCTTGCGTCCGCCGTGGGGTTGTTCGCGGGCGACGGTCAGGAACGGGTCGACCAGGGCCGGGCGCGCCGTGCCGCGCCGCCATGCCAGGCCGACGTCGAGGGTCTGGCTGAGGTCGGCAATCGGCCGCGCCTCGATGATGTCGCCTTCCAGTGACCAGGGGCGGTAGGTCATGTCCGGTTGAATGGACACGCCAAGGCCTGCGGCCACCAGGCTTCGCACGGCTTCGGTCGAGGCGGTGCGCAAGGTAATGCGCGGTTGCAGTGAGGCTGCTGTCCACATGCGTTGGGCATTGCGGTCCATTTCATCGACGTTCAATTGAATCAACGGCTCGCGGGCGACATCGGCCAGGTTGATGCTGTCGTGCTCCAGCAGCGGGTGCTGGGCGGGCAGCCAGAGCCGGTGGGGTGAGTGGGTCAGTACCTCGGTCTGCAGGGCGTGGCGGTCTTCGAGGTTGGAGAGGATCAGCACGCCGACATCAATCTCGCCGCTGACCAGCAAATGTTCTATGTAGGGGCGCTCGTCTTCCATCACGCGGATTTCGACATTGGGGTAGGCGCGCTGGAAGCGGGTGAGCAAGTCCGCCAGGTAATAACCGGCCACCAGGCTGGTCACCCCGATGATCAGCTGTCCGGCGACCTGGTCGGTGCTCTGTTGCAGGCTGCGTTTGGCGTTGTCCACGGTGGCCAGGATCAAGTGTGCCTGGCGCAGGAATTGATGGCCCTGGTGGGTCAGGGTCATGCCTTTGGCGTGACGGCTGAACAGGCTGACGCCTATTTCCTCCTCCAGTTGCTGGATGGCCAGGGTCAGGGTGGATTGGGAAATAAAGGCGGTTTGCGCGGCGGCGGAGATCGAGCCGGTCTCGGCCACGGCAATGAAATGACGGATTTGACGCAAGGTCATCATGGGAAGCGTACCCGGTGGGCGGTTTTTATCGATTTGTTCGAGTGTATATCTAAAAAACCGAAACAGGCTTCAAGCGGTAAGCGAAAGCGCCAGAGCAACATCTGGAAGCACTCTCCCTGGCGGCGGTCGGGCACTTTCGAACTAGGCTGGGGCCTCAAATCCGGTTACACCTTTTATGGAGGCGGAAAATGAATACCCGCGGATTGCTCGATCAGCTACTCAAATCTGGCCAGGACTTGTTGCAGAACAAGGCGGGCGGCACGCAGAACAAGACGTCCGCTGGCTTTGGCGGAATGCTTGGGGGCCGCAGTGGTGGCTCGAGCGGGCTTGGCGGTCTGCTTTCGGGCGCTGGCGGCGGTGCACTGGCGGCGGGCGCCATGGGTTTGCTGCTGGGCAGCAAGAAGGCACGCAAAGTCGGAGGCAAGGTGGCTGTGTACGGTGGCCTCGCGGCGCTGGGCGTATTGGCCTACAAGGCATACGGCAACTGGCAGGCCCAGCAGGGCACGACACCCAGGCATGAGCCGCAAACCCTTGACCGTTTACCGATGGCGCAAGTCGAGCAGCACAGCGAGGCCATTCTCAAGGCCCTGGTGGCGGCGGCCAAGGCCGACGGTCATATCGACGAGCGCGAACGCGAATTGATTGAGGGTGAGTTCGCCCGGCTGGACAACGATCAGGCGCTTGCGCACTGGTTGCACGCCGAACTCAACAAGCCATTGGACCCGGCCGACGTCGCCAGCGCGGCCAGCACCCCGGAGATGGCCGCCGAGATGTACATCGCCAGTGTGATGCTGGTGGACGAGGAAAGCTTTATGGAAAAGTCCTACCTGGATGAACTGGCACGTCAGCTCAAGCTGGAACCGGGTTTGAAAGCGGAGCTGGAGAAGCAGGTCCGGCAGGCTTCGGTGTAGCCCTTCCGGTTGTCTTCACCGGCAAGCCAGCTCTACAGAATCGATCTCTAGCTGGCTTGCCAGAGAAGCCTTTTGAGCCACGACAACGTCATTCATGGCCCATTCACGCCCCCTTCTTGCACAACGCCACTGGCCAGTATCCTGAACCATGGCGCAAAGTCCCGATCCAGAGCCGGTCCTGCCTATTTCGGCGGGATGAGAAGTGGTGCACAAGCGTCTTATAAATGAAACACCGCCCTCGGCTATACTCCCCAGCATTTGAAATGGCCCCCGAGGACTGACTGTGAAGAACTGGACGTTGCGCCAACGCATTTTGGCGAGCTTTGCGGTAATTATCGCCATCATGCTGTTGATGGTCGTCGCCTCTTATTCACGGTTATTGAAAATCGAGGAAAGCGAAGCCAGCGTGCGTGATGACGCGTTGCCGGGGGTGTATTACAGCTCGATGATTCGCGGCGCCTGGTCCGAAAGTTTCATTCAGACCCAGGAGTTGCTGGGTTTGAAGCAAAGTTCGGGCATCAGTAAAGAAGATGTCGAAGATTACAAAAAATACGAAGCGCGTCTGCAGGAGGAAATCAGTAACTATCGCGCCACCATCACTACCGAAGAAGACAAGGTCGAGTTCGTCGCCTTCGAAAAGATTCATGCCGATTACAACAATGCGTTAGCGGCTGTACTCGATTTGCATAAGCGCAATCAGGCAGCAGACGCCATCAGGACGTTTAATGAGCAGCTGATCCCGGCCTGGACGGCAGGCCGCATGAAACTCAACGACATCATCCATGAAAATAAAGTGGTGGCAGACAAGGACATAGTGGCCATCGATAACGCGGTGGTCACGGCAAAAATCAGCATGGGCATCTCTCTGCTGGTTGCCGTACTGGCTGCCGGCCTCTGCGGCCTGCTGTTGATGCGCGCGATCATGGCGCCGATGAACCGCATCGTCAGCATCCTCGAAGTGATGCGCACCGGCGACCTCAGCAATCGTCTGAACCTGGAGCGCAAGGACGAATTCGGTGCGGTCGAAACCGGCTTCAACGACATGATGACCGAACTCACCTCGCTGGTGTCCCAGGCCCAACGCTCGTCGGTGCAGGTCACCACGTCGGTCACCGAGATCGCCGCCACGTCCAGGCAGCAACAGGCCACCGCCACCGAAACCGCCGCCACCACGACCGAAATCGGCGCGACCTCCCGTGAAATCGCGGCCACTTCCCGTGATCTGGTACGCACCATGACCGAGGTCTCCACCGCTGCCGATCAGGCCTCGGTGGCCGCCGGTTCCGGGCAGCAGGGGTTGGCGCGCATGGAAGAAACCATGCACTCGGTAATGGGGGCGGCCGATCTGGTCAACGCCAAACTGGCGATCCTCAACGAGAAGGCCGGCAACATCAATCAGGTGGTGGTGACCATCGTCAAAGTCGCCGACCAGACCAACCTGCTGTCGCTCAACGCGGCGATCGAAGCCGAGAAGGCCGGGGAATACGGCCGCGGGTTTGCCGTGGTGGCGACCGAAGTGCGGCGTCTGGCGGACCAGACCGCCGTCGCCACCTATGACATCGAGCAGATGGTGCGCGAGATTCAGTCGGCGGTGTCGGCCGGTGTGATGGGCATGGACAAGTTCTCCGAGGAAGTGCGCCGCGGCATGGCCGAAGTGCAGCAGGTTGGCGAGCAGCTGTCGCAAATCATCCATCAGGTTCAGGCGCTGGCGCCGCGCGTGTTGATGGTCAATGAGGGCATGCAGGCCCAGGCCACCGGCGCTGAACAGATCAACCACGCCCTGGTGCAACTGGGCGATGCCAGCAGCCAGACCGTCGAATCCCTGCGTCAGGCCAGTTTCGCCATCGACGAGCTGAGTCAGGTGGCCGTGGGGCTGCGTAGCGGCGTCTCGCGATTCAAAGTCTGATGAGCGAACTCACGGCCAAACGCCCTGCCGTGAAGCAGGCGTTGCATGCGTTGTTTCTGGTGTTCCGCATCGGCAGCGAGCGCTATGCCTTGCAAGCCACCGAGGTCGCGGAAGTGCTGCCGCGCCTGCCGCTGAAGCCGATTGCCCACGCGCCGCACTGGGTCGCCGGGGTATTCGCCTGTCGTGGTGCGGTGGTGCCGGTGATCGACTTGTGCGCCTTGACGTTTGGTATCCCGGCCCAGGCTCGAACCAGTACGCGACTGGTACTGGTCCATTACCGCGCGGATGAACGCGCCGCGCCGAAATTGCTCGGGCTGATTCTGGAACAGGCCACTGACACCTTGCGTTGCAACCCGGCGGATTTTCAGCCCTACGGCCTCGATAACCGCCAGGCGCCGTACCTCGGGCCTGTGCGCGAAGATGCGCAGGGTTTATTGCAATGGGTGCGGGTCGCCGACTTGCTGGACGATCAGGTCCGCGCGCTGCTGTTCCCGTCGCCACCGCTGGATCTGGCGCTGCTTGAGGAGCGGTCATGAGCGGTGATCAGCGGTTTTTCGATTTCCTCAAGGAACGCATCGGCCTCGACGTCACCTCCGTGGGGCCCGCCATCATCGAGCGTGCATTGCGCCAGCGCAGCGCCGCGTCCAATGCGTTGACCACCGATGAATACTGGCAAACCTTGCAGGGTTCCCGAGACGAACAGCAGGCGCTGATCGAAGCGGTGATCGTCCCCGAAACCTGGTTTTTCCGTTACCCGGAGTCCTTCGCCACCCTGGCGAAACTGGCGATCAAACGCCTGTCCGAGATCAACAACCTGCGTGCTTTGCGGATTCTCAGCCTGCCTTGCTCAACCGGCGAAGAACCCTATTCGATTGCCATGACGTTGCTGGATGCCGGGCTCATGCCGCACCAGTTCAAGGTCGACGGCATGGACGTCAGCCCGCTGTCGGTGGAAAAAGCCCGGCGCGCGCTCTACGGCAAGAATTCGTTCCGTGGGCAGGATATTGCCTTTCGCGACCGGTATTTCGTGGCAGAAAACGACGGGTTTCGCCTCGATGGCCGGGTGCTGGATCAAGTGCGTTTTCAGGTCGGCAACGTGCTCGATCCGGCGTTGCTCGCCAACGAGCCACCCTACGACTTCGTGTTTTGTCGCAACCTGCTGATCTATTTCGATCAGACCACGCAACAGCAGGTTTTCGAAGTGCTCAAGCGCCTGACCCACGTCGATGGTGTGTTGTTTATCGGCCCGGCCGAAGGCAGCCTGCTGGGACGGTTCGGCATGCGCTCCATTGGCATTGCACAGTCCTTTGCCTTCAGCCGTCATCACGCGGCGGAGCCCGAGCCTTTACCGGCCATGGTTCCTGCGCCATTGCCTGTGCCGCGACCGGTACGCAACGTGGTGCCGGCGCCAGTACACAGACGCCCGTTCGCGTCCGTGGCGCCGACAGCGCATACGGCAAAAACTGACGGTGCCGACGCTGTCACGCTGCTGGCCAACATCGCTTCGCTGGCCAACGAAGGCAAGAGTGCCCAAGCCCGTGCCGCGTGCGAAAGTTACTTGCGCAGCCACGAACCTGTGGCTCAGGTGTTTTACTGGCTCGGGTTGCTCAGCGATGTGGCCGGCAGTGTCCTGGAAGCCCAGGGTTTTTATCGCAAGGCGTTGTACCTCGAGCCGCAACATCCCGACGCGTTGATGCACCTGGCAGCCTTGCTGCAATCCCAGGGCGACACCGTGGGAGCCAGACGATTACAGGACCGCGCCGCCCGCAGCGAGCGCGCCGCTGACAGTGAGCGCAAACGATGATCGCCTCCGCCACCTTTAGCGTCACCCGTGAAGATGCCCAGGCCATCGACGATTGCTGGAACCGTATCGGTATCCATGGCGACAAGTCCTGCCCGCTGCTGAGCGAACACATTCATTGCCGCAATTGCGCCGTGTATTCGGCCGCCGCCACGCGCCTGCTGGATCGTTATGCCTTGCAGCAGGACGACCGCGTGCAGGTGTCCAGCGCCGTGGAGAGCGAGGTGAAAACCCGCTCGCTGTTGATGTTCCGCCTCGGCGAAGAATGGTTGGGCCTGGCCACTCGCAGTCTGGTTGAAGTCGCGCCACTGCAAGCGATTCACTCGCTGCCGCATCAGCGCTCCGGCGCCTTGCTCGGCGTGGCGAACGTGCGCGGTGCGCTGGTGGCGTGCCTCTCGTTGGTCGAATTGTTGGGGCTCGACAGCATCAGCAATGTCGCCCCCGGCACTCGGGTCATGCCGCGCATGCTGATCATCGCCGCCCATGGCGGGCCCGTGGTGGTGCCGGTTGACGAAGTGGACGGCATTCATGCCATCGACGAGCAGATCCTCGATGCCGCGTCGCGCTCCGGCACCCAGGCCAGTGCCCGGTACACCCGTGGCGTCTTGCAATTCAGGGGTCGCAGCCTGCGTTGGCTGGATGAAGAACAGCTGTTGTCCGCCGTGACCCGGAGCCTCACATGACCCCCGAGCAGATGCGCGACGCCTCTTTGCTGGAACTGTTCAGCCTCGAAGCCGAGGCCCAGACCCAAGTGCTGAGTGCCGGTCTGCTGGCATTGGAGCGCAATCCGACCCAGGCCGACCAGCTTGAGGCGTGCATGCGCGCGGCGCACTCGCTCAAAGGTGCGGCGCGGATCGTCGGGGTCGATGCGGGGGTCAGCGTTGCCCATGTGATGGAGGACTGCCTGGTCAGCGCCCAGGAAGGCCGCCTGCTGCTGCGTCCCGAACACATCGATGCATTGCTGCAAGGCACCGATTTGTTGATGCGCATCGCGACGCCGAGCAATGCTCCGGTGCCAGCGGATATCGAGGCCTATGTCGCCTTGATGGGGCGCTTGCTTGATCCGGCTGCTGCCGTGCCAGTCACGGCAACGGCTGCATCCCTGATGGCAGAGCTTCAACTTGAAGAGCCAGCGTCCCTTGCCGAAGAACCTGCTCCTGCCGTCGAGCCGATTGCGCAAGCGCCGAAAAAGTCCAGGCGCACCACCGAGAATGGCGAGCGCGTGCTGCGAGTCACCGCCGAGCGCCTGAACAGCCTGCTCGACCTGTCGAGCAAATCCCTGGTGGAAACCCTGCGCCTCAAACCGCACCTGGCCACCATGCAGCGTCTCAAGCGCATCCAGAACAACAGCCTGCGAGCACTGGAAAACCTCAACGTCCATCTCAAGGAGCACGCCCTGAGCCTCGAAGCCCGGGAAGCCCTCGAAGATGCGCGTCGACTGTTGGCCGAGTCCCAGCAATTGCTGGTGGAAAAAAACGCCGAGCTGGATGAGTTCGCCTGGCAGGCCAGCCAGCGCGCGCAGGTGTTGTACGACACCGCGCTGGCCTGTCGCATGCGGCCCTTCGCTGATGTCTTGAACGGTCAGGTGCGAATGGTCCGCGACCTCGGGCGCAGTCTCGGTAAACAAGTGCGTCTGGAAATCGAGGGCGAGAAGACCCAGGTTGACCGCGACGTGCTGGAAAAACTCGAAGCGCCACTGACGCACCTGCTGCGCAATGCGGTCGATCACGGTATCGAAACCCCTGAACAACGGCTGTTGGCGGGCAAACCGGCCGAGGGCGTGATTCGCTTGCGTGCCTCCCATCAGGCGGGCTTGCTGGTGCTGGAACTGAGCGATGACGGCAATGGCGTCGACCTTGAGAATGTCCGCCGCAGCATCATCGAACGCCAATTGTCCCCAGCTGAAACCGCTGCCCAGCTCAGCGAAGAGGAGCTGCTGACTTTCCTGTTCCTGCCAGGTTTCAGCCTGCGCGACACCGTCACTGAAGTCTCCGGACGCGGTGTCGGTCTGGATGCGGTGCAGCACATGGTCCGCCAGTTGCGGGGCGCGGTGGTGCTGGAGCAGACGGCGGGCGAGGGCAGTCGCTTTCATCTGGAAGTGCCACTGACCCTGTCGGTGGTGCGCAGTCTGGTGGTGGACGTCGGCGGAGAGGCCTATGCCTTTCCGCTGGCCCACATCGAGCGCATGTGCGATCTGGATTCGGCCGACATCGTGCAGCTCGAGGGTCGTCAGCATTTCTGGCATGAAGGCCGGCACGTTGGCCTGGTGGCGGCCAGTCAGCTGTTGCAGCGCCCGGTGAATCAAGGCCACCAGCAGACTCTGAAAGTCGTGGTGATCCGCGAGCGCGATACGATCTACGGGGTGGCGGTCGAGCGCTTTATCGGTGAGCGGACCCTGGTCGTGTTGCCGCTGGATGAGCGTCTGGGCAAGATCCAGGACATTTCTGCCGGGGCCTTGCTCGACGACGGTTCGGTGGTGCTGATCGTCGACGTCGAGGACATGCTGCGTTCGGTGGACAAACTGCTCAATACCGGGCGCCTGGAGCGCATTGCCCGACACGGCAACCAGGCCGCCGAGGCGGCCCGCAAGCGGATTCTGGTGGTCGATGACTCCCTGACCGTGCGTGAGTTGCAACGCAAGCTGTTGCTCAATCGGGGCTATGACGTGGCCGTGGCGGTCGACGGCATGGATGGCTGGAATGCGCTGCGCTCGGAGGATTTCGATCTGTTGATTACCGACATTGATATGCCGCGCATGGACGGCATTGAACTGGTGTCGCTGTTGCGTCGGGACAATCGCCTGCAATCGCTGCCGGTGATGGTGGTGTCTTACAAGGATCGTGAAGAGGATCGTCGTCGTGGACTGGACGCTGGAGCCGACTATTATCTAGCCAAAGCCAGTTTTCATGACGACGCCCTGCTCGATGCAGTGGTTGAGCTCATAGGAGGAGCGCGGGCATGAAAATCGCCATCGTCAACGACATGCCCATGGCCGTGGAGGCGCTGCGCCGGGCGCTGGCCTTCGAGCCGGCGCACCAGGTGATCTGGGTCGCCACCAACGGCAGGGAGGCCGTGCAAAAGGCTGCTGAACAGACGCCGGATCTGATTCTGATGGATCTGATCATGCCGGTGATGGACGGGGTGGAGGCCACGCGGCGGATCATGGCCGAAACCCCGTGCGCCATTGTCATCGTCACCGTGGATCGCCAGCAAAACGTGCACCGGGTGTTCGAAGCCATGGGCCATGGTGCCCTGGATGTGGTCGACACCCCGTCCCTCGGTGCGGGTAATGCCCAGGAAGCGGCGGCGCCCCTGCTGCGCAAGATCATGAACATCGGCTGGCTGATCGGCGACAAGGGGCATCGGGAGCGGCCGGCACCGAGTCCGTTGCGCGGTTCGGCCTCGGCCAAGCGCCTGATCGCCATCGGTTCCTCGGCAGGTGGGCCGGCGGCGCTGGAGGTCTTGCTCAAGGGCCTGCCGAAGGATTTCTCCGCCGCCATCGTGCTGGTGCAACACGTTGACCAGGTGTTCGCCGCCGGCATGGCCGAATGGCTCGGCAGCGCCAGCGGTCTCAACGTGCGCCTGGCTCAGGAAGGCGAAACGCCGCAAAGCGGCACGGTTTTGCTGGCCGGCACCAATCACCATATTCGTTTGTTGAAAAACGGCACGCTGGCCTACACCGCCGAGCCGGTCAACGAAATCTATCGGCCTTCCATCGATGTGTTTTTCGAGAGCGTCGCCAATCACTGGAACGGCGATGCAGTGGGCGTTTTGCTCACCGGCATGGGGCGTGATGGTGCACAAGGGCTTAAACTCATGCGCCAGCAAGGCTACCTGACCATCGCGCAGGACCAACAAAGCAGTGCGGTGTATGGCATGCCGAAGGCGGCCGCGGCCATCGATGCCGCCATGGAAATTCGCCCGCTGGAAAAAATAGCGCCACGATTGCTCGAGATTTTCCCTAAATGACGACTTTTCCCGGCAATCCTGGCCCAGGCAGTATTCAGGTGAACGCACATGACTGATTTACAGCTCGACGACTTCAAGACTGACGAAAACGCCGCCATGGTGTTGTTGGTGGACGATCAGGCAATGATCGGCGAGGCGGTGCGCCGCGGGTTATCGAACGAAGAAAACATCGACTTCCATTTCTGCGCCGACCCGTACCAGGCTGTTGCCCATGCGGTTCGCATCAAGCCGACGGTGATCCTTCAAGACCTGGTCATGCCCGGTCTGGACGGCCTGAGCCTGGTGCGCGAGTACCGCAATCACCCGGCGACCAAGGACATCCCGATCATTGTCCTGTCGACCAAGGAAGACCCGCTGATCAAGAGCGCGGCGTTCGCGGCCGGGGCCAACGATTACCTGGTCAAGCTGCCGGACAACATCGAACTGGTCGCGCGCATCCGCTATCACTCGCGCTCCTACATGACCCTGTTGCAGCGGGACGCGGCGTATCGCGCCTTGCGGGTGAGCCAGCAGCAGTTGCTCGACACCAATCTGGTGCTGCAGCGCCTGATGAACTCCGACGGCCTGACCGGGCTGTCGAACCGTCGGCATTTCGATGAATACATGGAGCTTGAGTGGCGTCGTTCCCTGCGCGAGCAGAGCCAGTTGTCGCTGCTGATGATCGATGTGGATTACTTCAAGACCTACAACGACACCTTCGGCCATCTCGAAGGCGACGAGGCCCTGCGCAGGGTCGCCGCGGCGATCCGCGATGCCAGCGCCCGGCCTTCGGACTTGCCGGCCCGTTACGGCGGTGAAGAGTTCGCCCTGGTCCTGCCCAACACCTCTCAGGGCGGAGCCCGACTGGTGGCGGAAAAACTGCGCATGACCATCGAAGCCCTGAAGATCCCGCACATTTCCCCGACCGAAGGCTCCAGCCTGACCGTCAGCATCGGCCTGTCGACCGTCACCCCGGCAGCAGGCAGCCATTGCCGCGAATTGATCTCGGCGGCGGACAAGGGGCTGTATCTGGCGAAGAAGAATGGGCGTAATCAGGTGGGGATCGGGTGAGCCGCCTGTTCTGCTCATCAACGCATTTCTTGTGGGAGCGAGCTTGCTCGCGAAAGCGGCGGCTCAGTCAACATCGATGTTGAAGGTTATACCGCCATCGTCGGAACGCCGCCCGGAGCGAGCTCGCACAGGTTTGGTGTTTTAACCGATCAACATTTCCCCTAAACCCTGCCTTTTCAGCCAAGCGGACTGCCGTTTCCGGCCGTTTGCCGTTATACTCGCCGGCTTTCAAAAGTTCGCCAACGAGTGCTGCCCGCCATGGAAATCAACCCGATCCTTAACACCATCAAGGACCTGTCCGAGCGCTCCGAAACCATTCGGGGGTATCTTTGACTACGATCAAAAGCATGAGCGTCTGACCGAGGTCAATCGCGAGCTTGAAGATCCGAATGTCTGGAACAAACCTGAGTACGCCCAGGAACTGGGCCGCGAGCGCTCTGCGCTGGCCCAGATCGTCGAAACCCTGGACGAGCTGAACGCCGGTCTGGCCGATTGCCGCGACCTGCTGGACATGGCTGTCGAAGAAAACGACGAAGGCGCGGTGGGCGATGTGGTCGCCGAGCTGGCCCGTCTCGAGGAAAACCTCGCCAAGCTTGAATTCCGCCGCATGTTCAGCCACGAAATGGACCCGAACAATGCCTACCTGGACATCCAGGCCGGCTCCGGCGGCACCGAAGCCCAGGACTGGGCCAACATCCTGTTGCGCATGTACCTGCGCTGGGCCGACAAACGCGGTTTCGACGCCACCATCATGGAGTTGTCCGCCGGCGAAGTCGCCGGGATCAAGGGCGCTACCGTGCACATCAAGGGCGAATACGCCTTTGGCTGGCTGCGTACCGAGATCGGCGTACACCGTCTGGTGCGCAAGAGCCCGTTCGACTCCGGCAACCGTCGCCACACCTCGTTCTCTGCGGTGTTCGTTTCCCCCGAGATCGATGACAAGGTGGAAATCGAGATCAACCCGGCAGACCTGCGGATCGATACCTATCGTTCCTCCGGTGCCGGTGGTCAGCACGTAAACACCACCGACTCGGCCGTACGTATCACCCACGTACCGACCAACACCGTGGTCAGCTGCCAGAACGAACGTTCCCAGCACGCCAACAAGGACACCGCCATGAAAATGCTGCGGGCCAAGTTGTACGAGCAGGAAATGCAGAAACGCAACGCGGCCTCCCAGGCCCTGGAAGACACCAAGTCCGATATCGGCTGGGGTCACCAGATTCGTTCGTACGTGCTGGATGCCTCGCGGATCAAGGATCTGCGCACCAACATCGAACGCAGCGACTGCGACAAGGTGCTCGATGGCGACATCGACGAATACCTGGAAGCCAGCCTGAAATCCGGCCTGTAACCCTTTTTTAGGAGCCGGCGTGCCGGCGCTCCCCGACCGCAGGTCGGGGACAACGAACCTGATGGAAAATTTAAAGACATGAGCGACCTAGAACTCGACCCGCAAGCCCTGCAACAGGAAGAAAACTCCCTGATCGCCCTGCGCAAGGAAAAGCTTGCTGCCGAGCGCGCCAAGGGCAATGCCTTCCCGAACGACTTCCGCCGCGAAAACTACTGCGATGCCTTGCAGAAGCAGTACGCGGACAAGACCAAGGAAGAGCTGGCAGAGGCTGCGATTCCGGTCAAGGTTGCCGGTCGTATCATGCTCAACCGTGGCTCGTTCATGGTGATCCAGGACATGACCGGGCGTATCCAGGTCTACGTCAACCGCAAGACCCTGTCCGAAGAAACCCTGGCCTCGGTGAAAACCTGGGACATGGGCGACATCATTGCCGCCGAAGGTACCCTGGCCCGCTCCGGCAAAGGCGACCTGTACGTCGAAATGACCAGCGTGCGCCTGCTGACCAAATCCCTGCGCCCGCTGCCGGACAAGCACCACGGCCTGACCGACACCGAGCAACGCTACCGTCAGCGTTATGTTGACCTGATCGTCAACGAGGACGTGCGCCAGACTTTCCGCGTGCGTTCGCAAGTCATCGCCCACATCCGCAGCTTCCTGATGAAGCGTGACTTCCTGGAAGTGGAAACGCCGATGCTGCAAACCATTCCGGGCGGCGCGGCAGCCAAACCGTTCGAAACCCACCACAACGCGCTGGACATGGAAATGTTCCTGCGTATCGCGCCTGAGCTGTACCTCAAGCGTCTGGTGGTCGGTGGTTTTGAAAAAGTGTTCGAGATCAACCGCAACTTCCGTAACGAAGGCGTTTCGACTCGTCACAACCCTGAATTCACCATGTTGGAGTTCTACCAGGCCTACGCCGACTACGAAGACAACATGGACCTGACCGAAGAACTGTTCCGTGAACTGGCGCAGCTGGTTCTGGGCAGCACCGACGTGCCGTACGGCGACAAGGTGTTCCACTTCGGCGAGCCGTTCGTGCGTCTGTCGGTGTTCGACTCGATCCTCAAGTACAACCCTGAGCTGACCGCTGACGATCTGAACGACATCGACAAGGCCCGCGACATCGCCAAGAAGGCCGGCGCCAAGGTGCTGGGCTTCGAAGGCCTGGGCAAGCTGCAGGTGATGATTTTCGAAGAGCTGGTCGAGCACAAGCTGGAACAGCCGCACTTCATCACCCAGTACCCGTTCGAAGTGTCGCCGCTGGCTCGTCGTAACGACGAGAACCCGAACGTCACCGATCGTTTCGAGCTGTTCATTGGCGGCCGTGAAATCGCCAACGCCTACTCCGAGTTGAACGACGCGGAAGACCAGGCCGAACGCTTCATGGCGCAGGTGGCCGACAAGGACGCCGGCGACGACGAAGCCATGCACTACGACGCCGACTTCGTTCGCGCGCTGGAATACGGCATGCCGCCAACGGCGGGTGAAGGTATCGGCATCGACCGTCTGGTGATGTTGCTGACCAACTCACCGTCGATCCGCGACGTGATCCTGTTCCCGCACATGCGGCCGCAAGCGTAAGTGTTTTAATTAAAAAGCCGCCTTTTCAGGCGGTTTTTTATTGCCTGTCTGGTACAAACGTATCAAATGGTTACTTTTGAAGTGAGAGAGGAATCCTGTCGTGAACGGTGCAATGGCTCAAGAAGGTGCAGCGGGTGTCGCCACTGCGGTCGCTGAAAGTGTTCAGTACCAGGGCCGCAAGGCCAGCCGACAGGGCAGCGAACAGCGTCGACAGGAGATTCTCGATGCTGCAATGCGCATTGTCGTGCGCGATGGCGTGCGGGCCGTGCGCCACCGCGCAGTGGCTGCCGAGGCCAATGTGCCGTTGTCGGCGACCACCTACTACTTCAAGGATATCGATGATCTGCTCACCGATACCTTCGCTCAATACGTTGAACGCAGCGCAGCCTACATGGCCAAGTTGTGGGTGAATAACGAAGGCCTGCTGCGCGAAATGGTCGACAGTGGCGATGGCAGCCCGGAGGCCCGTTCGAAGCTGGCGGACGATATCGCACGGCTGATGGCGGACTATGTGCACCGGCAACTGCTCACCCGTCGCGAACATCTGATGGCCGAACAGGCATTCCGCCAGGAAGCGCTGTTGAACCCGCGCCTGGCCGAGTTGGTGCGCTCGCACCAGCAGATTCTCCTGCAGGGCTCCTGCCAGCTGTTTCAGGTATTGGGTTCCCGCGAGCCGCAACAGGATGCCAAAGTGTTGACGGCTATCATCGGACGGATGGAATATCAGGGCCTGCTCAACGACGCCGAACCGGTGGCCGAAGAGGAAATGCTCGGCATCCTGACGCGCTACATGCATTTGGTATTGGCGTCGGTGTAATAACTGTAGGAGCGAGCTTGCTGGGTGCGGAGTCCGTTCATAGGGAGTGTTGAATGAAAGCCTGGCAAGTCGCAGTGATCGCCCTGTCGTTCCTGCTGCTCAGTGGCTGCCTGGTGACCTTCAAGGAGCCGCTGCCCACGAGCGAACCCGCGCCCAAAGGGTTGCTCGGCAAATGGACCAGCACCAACGCCTGGGGTGAGCCACTGAATCTGGAGCTGACGCGCATCGGTGATAACCAGTACCAGGCGATCAGCTACTTTCGCGCCAAACCCAAGGAGCGCGAAGCCTATCCTTTCACGGTGTCACGACATGGCAGTCGCTGGTATCTGTCGGCGAAAGTGCCAGCGCAGTTCGGCGGGCACTTCACCATCGCCGGCTTCGAATTGACCGACAAACATGAACTGGTGGTCTACAACCTCGACCTCGAGCAAATCAATCAGGCATTGCAGCAGAAGGCCCTGAGCGGCGATGGCTTTCAAACGGCTGAAGGCGACGGCGTGTTGATCAACAGCAAGATGGACCAGGTGTCCGCCTACCTCGATGACCCGGCCAATTCCGATGTGTTCGTCGAGGTGGTGCGTTATCAGCGCCAGGCCAAGGCCAAATAAACCCACATAACGCTTTCAACAGGAGTTTCGGGTGGACGAATACCAGCAGTCGATACGCATTTTGTCCGATCGCATTGTGCTGGCGCAGACGCCGATCCGCGTCCTCGATGCGGTCAAGTGGGACGACAACATCCGCAAGGGTTTCCTCAAGGCCAAGGGCAAGGAAATGCCGGCGGTGGACCGCGACTACTACCTGAACCGGCCGCTGTCCTTCGACTCCAGCAAAGTGAAGCTGGAGTTCCAGAACATCGAGCGCGACATCACCCGCCAGCTCGGCCAGTTCAACCCGGTCGGCCAGATCATGCGGCGCATGTGCAAGGAATACCGGATGGTGGTGCGCATGCTCGAAGCGCGCGGCACCGAGGATTTCGGCTTGATTTCCCAGGAGTTGTACGGTGCCGCGTCCGACGCGTTCCACGCCGGTGACCCGACCCTGTCCGACCTGGGGCTGATGCTCTCCGATTACCTGAACAACATCGATGGCCGTGGCGACCTCAAGGATGAACCGAAGACGCTGACGGCCAAGGATGCGGTGGAAATGCTCCAGCATCGCTTGAACAAGGTGTTCGGCGAGGCCGAGGAAACCATTCGGGTGTTCGAGTCCGACGGTATCGTCGCCGATGCGGCGGCCGGTGCCGACTACATCAAGATCCGCGCCGACGCGATGTTCAACCAGCGCGATGTGCGCGCCCTGGAAGTCCACGAAGGACTGGTGCACGTCGGCACCACGCTCAATGGCCTGAACCAGCCGATCTGCACCTTCCTGGCCAAGGGCCCGCCCTCGTCGACGGTGACCCAGGAAGGCCTGGCGATCCTGATGGAAATCATCACCTTCGCCTCCTATCCGAGTCGCCTGCGCAAACTGACCAACCGTACCCGCGCCATTCACATGGTTGAGGAGGGGGCCGACTTCCTGCAGGTATTCGAGTTTTTCCGCGAGCAGGGTTTTGAAATGGCGGAAAGCTACAGCAACACCAGTCGCGTTTTTCGAGGTTCGGTGCCGACAGGTCTGCCATTTACCAAAGACTTGTCCTACCTCAAGGGCTTCATCATGATTTACAACTACATTCAGTTGGCCGTGCGCAAAGGCAAACTGGAGCAGATACCGCTGCTGTTTTGCGGCAAGACCACGCTGGAAGACATGCGCACCCTGCGGCAGTTGGTGGATGAAGGGCTGGTGGTACCGCCCAAGTACCTGCCGGAGCAGTTCCGCGACATGAATGCGTTGTCGGCGTGGATGTGCTTCTCCAACTTCCTCAATCACCTGAGCCTGGACCGGATCGAGGCGGATTACTCCAACATCCTGTAGCGGTAAGCCATGGACCATTGTGGGAGCGAGCCTGCTCGCGATAGCGGTTTTACATTCAACCTCAATGTTGACTGATGCACCGCCATCGCGAGCAGGCTCGCTCCCACAGGGTTCGGTGTTCGGCCTTCTTCTTTTTTGCGAGGTTTCAACGGATGAGAATCCTCGGCGTCATCTGCCTGCTCCTGGCCCTGAGCGGTTGCAGCTCGCTGCTGTTCTACCCCGAACCCGGCCAGTTGTTCACCCCGGAAAAAGCCAGGCTCGAATACCGCGACGTCACACTGACCACTGCCGACGGCCTGCGCCTGCATGCCTGGTGGTTGCCGGCGAAAAAGGGGGTAGAGGTCAAGGGCACGGTGCTGCACCTGCACGGCAATGGCGGAAACCTGCCCATGCATCTGGGCGGCAGCTATTGGTTGCCGGAAAAGGGTTACCAAGTGTTGCTGGTGGACTATCGCGGTTATGGCCTGTCCGAAGGCGAGCCGAGCCTGCCGGAGATCTATCTGGACATCGACGCGGCATTCGCCTGGCTGGACCAGGCGCCGGAGGTCAAGGGCAAGCCGGTGATCCTCCTCGGGCAAAGCCTCGGCGGCTCGATGGCCGTGCATTACCTGGCTCTGCACCCGGAGCGGCAGAAACAACTCAAGGCGTTCGTGCTCGACGGCGTGCCCGCCAGTTACCGCAGTGTCGGCCGATATGCCCTGAGCAACTCATGGCTGACCTGGGCATTTCAGGTGCCGTTGTCGTGGCTGGTGCCGGACGGCGACAGTGCAATCAACTCGATGGGAAAGATCAATGGCGTGCCGAAACTGATCTACCACAGCATCGACGACCCACTCGTGCCTCTTTCCAACGGCATCCGTCTGTATCAAGCTGCGCCGCCGCCGCGCGTGCTGCAACTGACCCGCGGGGGGCACGTGCAGACGTTCGCCGATCCGGTCTGGCGCAAGGTCATGCTGCGTTTTCTTGATGACCCGCAGCATTTCAACGGTCTGCGCCGCCTGGGTGAGATCCCCAATTACCCGGCGCCCGAACATTCTGAAGATGAACCACCAGAGAGTCCGCAATGAGTGAAGAACGTAACGCCATCCCGCTGATCATCACCGGTATTTGCAGCATCCTCGGCACTGTGGGTGCCCTGTGGTGGTACGGCTACCTGCACTTCGCCAAGCCTGAGGATGCGTTGCTGCTCAACGAATTCACCATGCTCAAGACCGTGCCGGGCGAGGACTATAAAGTCTCCCTGGAACCGGCCGCCCAAGTGGCGCAGTGCATCGATGGCGTGCTGGTGCTGTTCGACACCGAACAGAAAGGCCTGACCGGGGTGCTGATCGACAGCAAGAAAAAAGCCGTGCGTTGCATGGGTCAGGAAACGCCGCAGCAACTGCAACCCTGAACAGAAACCTGACGTGGGAGCGAGCCTGCTCGCGATGGCGGCGTGACAGTCAACACAGATGTTGAATGTCCAGGCCTCATCGCGAGCAGGCTCGCTCCCATTGTGGTTTTTATTGGGTGTTGGCACTCACCGCCGACCGTGGAATCACCGGTTGGTTATCGTTGGAAATCGTCACTTCCACCCGACGATTCTGTGCCCGTCCCGACACGCTGGTGTTGTCCGCCACCGGGTATTCCTTGCCATAACCCTGGGCGACGATGCGGGTCGGGTCGACGCCCATTTTCACCAGTGCCATGCGCACTGAGTTGGCGCGACGTTCTGACAGCGACTGGTTGTGCGACGCCGTACCGGTGCTGTCGGTGTAGCCTTCGACGATGACCTTGCGGTCGGGGTTTTCCTGGAGGTACTGCGCCAGTTTGTTGATGTTCATCAGACCGTTGGATTTCAGCTCGGCCTTGTCGGTGGCAAACAGCACGTCACCGAAGGTCACCAGCGTGCCGCGATCGGTTTGCCTGGCGTTGAGGCTGTCCTGCAATTGCTTGATCTGCTGGTCACGCGCATCCAGGCGGGCCTGGGCGCGCTGCGCAGAAGCGTTTTTAAGGTTGGCTTCCGCCGTACGCAGGGCGATGGTCTGTTTCGCCACTTCGACACGCTGGTTGGTCAGATAGGCCAGTTGATCGACTTTGGCCGGGTCTTCCTTATCCAGATAGGCCTTGTCGGCCTTGTCCAGATAATCACTGGCATCCTTGGTTTCCAGCGCTGCGACTTTGCTCGCCTGCGGGTTGGCCTGCAGGCCGGAATAGTTGGTGCGGGCCTGTTCAAGATTGGCGTTGGGCGGTGTCGAGCACGCTGCCAGGGCAATACTGGCGGCCAGCAGGGCAGGGATCATCAATTGTTTGGAATTCATGCATTTGGAAATCATGGTTTCGTCCTTTTAGTCGAGTAAGAAATACGTCGCGCCGCGCCGTTACTGAACGGTGCGCTGGCTTTCCTGACGCAGTTCCTGAACTCCTTGGCGAGCGTCCTTCAGCGCTTGTTCGGCTTTCATCGCCTGGGCTTTGCGTTCGGCCACGCGAGCATCCCATTCGGCTTGCTCGGCCAGGGTTTTCGCTTGCTCGTACTTCTTGTCGTGCATGGCGATTTCGGCTTGTTTGAGCTTGTCTTGCGCAGACTTCATTTCCACCGCCGCGAATTCAGTCCCGCCGGCGCTGACAGCGTTATTGACCGCTGACTCGGTGACGGCGAATTGTTCGGTGGGCGGGTTGCCAGCGCAACCGGCCAGTACGAGACTGCCGCCGAGGGCGAGGGTTGCCATTTTCAGGCCATGCAGAGGGGTGGATGAGGATTTGCCAGTACCTGTTTTCATGATCTTCAACTCCATTGGACTAACTCCTGAACAACAAAAAAATCCATCCTGGGCAAAGGAGCCGCGAGCTAAGGTTTCGAGGGGATTTGATACGGCCGTCCCAGGCATGGTTACTGGGTTGACCCGAGGGGTTTTTCGAAAGTTCAGAGAAATTAATCAGGCGTGAGGTCTGGCGTTTGCAGGAGCGAGCCAGCTCCGGGCGGCGTTCCGACGATGGACTCTCGAACGCCGCTGGGAACCAGACTTCCCGCGTTTTCGTTGACGACCATCGCGAGCAGGCTCGCTCCTACAAGGGGATCATTCGGAGGGAAAATCAGTGTTTTTGCTTGTCGTTGCCTGCTGACAAGTCATGCAAGTGCCGGCGGGACAAGGCGAGAAAGCGAGGGGTCGGGCCGATGTCCTCATACAGTGGGTCACCTTCTTCGTCAGTGGCCACCACGGTCGAGCCTTTCACATAGGGAAAGCTTTTTTCCAGTTCTTCCAGCGCGGCGCCGATGAGTTCACCGAGCAGCTCCTCGGGTTGTCGTTTGGGGTACATCTCGGTAATGGCCGCCAG
Organism: Pseudomonas moorei; assembly: GCF_008801475.1. GTDB lineage: Bacteria > Pseudomonadota > Gammaproteobacteria > Pseudomonadales > Pseudomonadaceae > Aquipseudomonas > Aquipseudomonas moorei. Next base: position 155,270 of record NZ_VZPP01000012.1, read on the forward strand.
GCGTGCGGCGGCTTCCACGTCCAGATGAATCGTGTAGCCGGTCTTGGTCAGGCGACCCTTGGCATTTTCTTCCCAATGCTGGGCCAGTTCGCGGATTTTCATAATGACCTCATTGCGCTCCTGCTCGTGGCAGGCCGGGTGAGTGTCCGGCATTGGCCGGTGACAGTCGTTGTACGGCTCATAGTTCAGACTAGCCTTAACGCCCAAGGTTTAAAGTCCCTTCGTCGTCTTGCTTGTAAGAAGCGCTCTGGAGCGGCACTCTTTAAGTTCATGGCCGCCCGGATTTTTCGCTGGAGAACTGCTGATGACCGATATCGATGCACGCTTGCGCGAGGATGTTCACCTGTTGGGTGAGCTGTTGGGCAACACCATTCGTGACCAGTACGGGGACGGTTTCCTCGACAAGATCGAGCAGATCCGCAAAGGGGCCAAGGCCGATCGCCGCGGTTCCATGGACGCCGAATTGAGCGCCAGCCTCAATCAGTTGACCGAGGACGAGTTGCTGCCAGTGGCGCGGGCGTTCAATCAGTTCCTCAATCTGGCCAACATCGCCGAGCAATATCAGCTGATTCACCGCCGCGAAGAATCCAGGCCGGCGCCGTTCGAAGCGCGTGTGCTGCCGGAACTGCTTGCCCGGCTGCGCGCCGAAGGCCATGGCGCCGAGTCCCTGGCCCGGCAATTGGGGCGGCTGGAAATCGAGCTGGTTCTCACCGCGCACCCGACCGAAGTCGCGCGTCGCACCTTGATCCAGAAGTACGATGCCATCGCCGCGCAACTGGCGGCCCTGGACCATCGCGACCTGACCGGCGCCGAGCGCGAGCAGATCAAGTCGACACTGCAGCGCCTGATCGCCGAAGCGTGGCACACCGAAGAGATCCGTCGTACACGTCCGACACCGGTCGATGAAGCCAAATGGGGCTTCGCGGTGATCGAGCATTCGCTGTGGCAAGCCATTCCCAATTATCTGCGCAAGGCCGATCAGGCCCTGCATGCCGCCACGGGCCTGCGCTTGCCCCTGGAAGCCGCGCCGATTCGCTTTGCTTCGTGGATGGGCGGCGACCGCGACGGCAACCCGAACGTGACCGCCGCCGTTACCCGTGAAGTGTTGCTGCTGGCGCGCTGGATGGCGGCGGATTTGTACCTGCGTGACGTCGATCAGCTCGCCGCCGAACTATCGATGCAGCAGGCCAGCGACGAATTGAAAGCCAGGGCCGGCGACAGTGCCGAGCCCTATCGCGCGGTCCTCAAACAACTGCGCGAGCGCCTGCGTGCGACGCGCAACTGGGCTCACGCTGCGTTGACCACACCTGCGCCGGCACCGGCCGATGTCTTGCAGAACAATCGGGAACTGCTCGATCCGCTGGAACTGTGCTACCACTCGCTGCATCAATGCGGCATGGGCGTGATCGCCGACGGCCCGTTGCTCGACTGCTTGCGCCGAGCGGTCACCTTCGGCCTGTTCCTGGTGCGTCTCGATGTGCGCCAGGACTCGTCGCGGCACAGTGCAGCCATGACCGAAATCACCGATTACCTTGGCCTGGGTCGCTACGAAGACTGGAGCGAAGAAGAGCGCATTGCCTTCCTGATGCGTGAACTGAACAACCGTCGGCCCTTGCTGCCGCCGCACTACAAGCCGTCTGCCGACACCGCCGAAGTGCTGGCGACCTGTCGGGAAATCGCCGCGGCGCCGGGGGCATCCCTCGGTTCGTATGTGATCTCCATGGCCGGTGCCGCTTCCGATGTGCTCGCCGTGCAACTGCTGCTCAAAGAGTCTGGCGTGTTGCGGCCGATGCGCGTGGTGCCGTTGTTCGAAACCCTCGCGGACCTGGATAACGCCGGGCCGGTGATCGAGAAACTTCTGCTGCTGCCGGGATATCGCTCGCGCCTGCAAGGGCCGCAGGAGGTCATGATCGGCTACTCCGACTCCGCCAAGGACGCCGGCACCACGGCGGCGGCCTGGGCGCAATATCGGGCGCAGGAACGGTTGGTGGATATCTGCCGCGAGCAGCAGGTAGAGCTGCTGTTGTTCCACGGTCGCGGCGGCACCGTGGGCCGTGGCGGCGGCCCGGCTCATGCGGCCATTCTGTCGCAGCCGCCGGGTTCGGTCGCGGGACGTTTCCGTACCACCGAGCAGGGGGAAATGATCCGGTTCAAATTCGGCCTGCCGGACATCGCCGAGCAAAACCTCAATCTGTATCTGGCGGCGGTGCTTGAAGCGACCCTGTTGCCACCGCCCCCTCCGACCCCGCAGTGGCGCCATCTGATGGACGAACTGGCGGCCGACGGCGTGAGCGCTTATCGCGCCGTAGTGCGGGAAAATCCGCAATTCGTTGAATACTTCCGCCAGTCCACCCCTGAGCAGGAGCTCGGGCGTCTGCCGTTGGGCAGCCGTCCCGCCAAGCGCCGGGCCGGCGGGATCGAAAGCCTGCGGGCGATCCCGTGGATCTTTGGCTGGACCCAGACACGCCTGATGTTGCCGGCCTGGCTCGGTTGGGAAGCGGCCTTGAGCAAGGCCCTGGAGCGCGGTGAAGGTGAGCTGCTGGGGCAAATGCGCGAGCAGTGGCCGTTCTTCCGTACGCGCATCGATATGCTGGAAATGGTCCTGGCCAAGGCCGACGCGGACATCGCCCGGTCCTACGATGAGCGTCTGGTGGAACCGCAATTGCTGCCATTGGGCGCACACTTACGCGACCTATTGTCGCAGGCATGCGCGGTCGTCCTGGGTCTGACCGGACAGTCGCAGCTACTGGCACATAGCCCTGACACCCTTGAATTCATCCGCTTGCGTAATACCTACCTCGACCCGCTTCATCTATTGCAGGCCGAGTTGTTGGCGCGCTCGCGACAACAGGACGTGGCACAGGGCAGCCCGGTAGAACAGGCATTGCTGGTGTCTGTGGCGGGGATTGCTGCCGGTTTGCGCAATACCGGCTAAGGTTTTTGCCCTGTGGCAGGCATTCGCTGCAGGGGGCGGATGCCGGTCAAAGGCAAGCAAGAAAGTGCGGCAAGGCGACAGTTAATGATGGGGTTGCGACCAGGGGAACCGCGCCAAAAGGTCGCAGGAGGCGGCGGTTTCTCCGACTTTTGGCGGCTTGTGTGGGCGCAGCCTGCTGTGTATCTTGATCAGCCTTTGGCCGTTTGGGCGGTCACGACCCTATTTTTGAGATTGGCCCCATGAGGCGAATCTGACGTTATCTATATAAAAAAATTGAGGAGCACATCGATGCGCGTCATTCTGCTGGGAGCTCCCGGGGCCGGTAAAGGTACTCAGGCTAAGTTCATCACCGAGAAATTCGGTATTCCGCAAATCTCCACCGGCGACATGCTGCGCGCAGCGGTCAAGGCCGGCACCGAGCTGGGCATCAAAGCCAAGAGCATCATGGATGCGGGCGGCCTGGTATCCGATGACCTGATCATCGCACTGGTCAAGGACCGCATTGCCCAGTCCGACTGCGTCAACGGTTTCCTGTTCGACGGTTTCCCGCGCACCATTCCTCAGGCTGAAGCCCTGGTGACGGCTGGCGTCGAGCTGGATGCCGTGGTTGAAATCGCCGTTGAAGACGAAGAAATCGTTCAGCGTATCGCCGGTCGCCGTGTTCACGAGGCCAGCGGTCGCGTGTATCACATCGTCTACAACCCGCCGAAAATCGCGGGCAAAGACGACATCACCGGTGAAGACCTGGTACAGCGCAAGGACGACACCGAAGAAACCGTGCGTCATCGCCTGTCGGTCTACCATTCGCAGACCAAGCCGTTGGTGGACTTCTACCAGAAGCTCTCGGCTGCCAATGGCAAGCCGAAGTACAGTCATATCGAAGGTGTCGGTTCGGTTGAAGCGATCACCGCCAAGGTGCTGGCTGCCCTGAGCTGAAAAGTCTGATTTGCTGCATCATCCACGGCCCGCTTGCGGGCCGTAGTTGTTTATACTGACGCACTTTTTTCTGACCTCTTTTACGGATACATCGATGAGCACCTTGCTGGCCCTGGACACCGCGACTGAAGCTTGCTCCGTTGCCTTGCTGCATGACGGCAAGGTCACGAGCCATTACGAGGTGATCCCGCGCCTGCATGCGCAGAAGCTGTTGCCCATGATCCAGCAGTTGCTGGCCGATGCCGGGACCACGCTGCAAGCGGTCGACGCCATCGCTTTCGGTCGCGGACCGGGTGCGTTTACCGGCGTGCGGATTGCCATCGGCGTGGTGCAGGGCCTGGCATTTGCCCTGGATCGCCCGGTGTTGCCGGTGTCGAATCTGGCCGTATTGGCCCAGCGTGCGTATCGCGAGCAGGGTGTCAGCCAGGTTGCGGCGGCCATCGATGCGCGGATGGACGAGGTGTATTGGGGCTGCTACCGCGAAACGGCAGGGGAGATGCGACTGGTCGGGGCTGAAGCGGTATTGGCCCCGGAAGTGGCTGCATTGCCGGCTGATGCCAGTGGCGAATGGTTTGGCGCGGGCACAGGTTGGGGGTATGCCGAGCGTATCGGCGTCCACCTGAGCGGTCAGGACGCGGGCATGCTGCCCCATGCCGAAGACTTGCTGACGCTGGCGCGATTTGCCTGGGAGCGCGGTGAGGCGATTGTGGCGGATGAAGCACAGCCGGTTTATTTGCGGGACAAGGTGGCGACGCCGAAAGCGCGTTGATTCACCAGATTCAGTGCTGAGATCGCTTTTGTGGCGAGGGCGCTTGCTCCCGTTCGGCGGCGAAGCCGTCGCAATACCTGGTGGCAAGGTGAGGCTGTAGGAATGGGGCCGCTTTGCAGTCCGGCGGGAGCAAGCTCCCTCGCCACAAAGTGTGCCAATCCAAACCAATCGTCAGTTTCTAATTCCCGCTTTTAAACCTTTTGCTTTTTATGTGTTCTAGTTATCACTCGGCGGTTTGCGAAGTGGGATATGCGCCACTAAACTGCCATCACTGATACCGAGCATACAATTATGCGTATAGACGGCATTTCTTCTCAGTCCTACCCCATCAAGCGCAAGCCTCGTAAAGGCCATGTGGTGGAAGACGAGTCCGTCGATATCGACGGTGAGCTGGAATTTCCGTCCGAAGAGCAACTGGCCGCCCGAGCCGCCAGAGCCTCCGCACAAAAACTGAGCAATCTCCCTGCCCGTCAGCAAGACATGATTTACCACCGTGCCATGAGCAAAAGTGTGGCGATGGCTTTGGCCAGCTACTTGAGCACCGCCGGTTTTGTCGATTGGGATGCCGAAGTACTGGGTCTCGACCTGTACATCTGATGATGCTGCCGTACTACCTCGGATGCCCGTCCTGGAGCGAAAACGCCTGGCGTGAGTATCTGTATCCGGCGGACGCCAAGCCCGCCGAGTTTCTGAGTCTGTATTCCCAAGTGTTCAACGCTGTGGAAGGCAACACGACCTTCTACGCCAGCCCGGCTGCCACCACCGTGCAGCGCTGGGCCGAAACCCTGCCCGAACACTTTCGCTTCACCGCCAAGTTCCCCGGCGACATCAGTCATGGCGGCGACCTGCGTGAACAACTGACCGCCGCCGAAACCTTCACGCAGTTGCTCAGCCCGCTCGGCGCGCGGGTAGCGCCGTTGTGGTTGCAGCTATCGAAGAGCTTTACACCGCAACGCTTGCCCGAGTTGGCGGGTTTTATCGATGCCCTTGAGCGACCACTGGCGGTGGAAGTGCGGCATGACGCCTTTTTCGCCAAGGGTGACAGCGAACGCGAGCTCAACCGCCTGTTGCTGGATCGCGGCGTCGAGCGCATTTGTCTCGATTCGCGCGCGCTGTTCAGTTGCACATCGACCGACCCTTCGGTGCTGCACGCCCAATCGAAAAAGCCGCGGGTCCCACCCCGTCCGGCGGCGTTCACGCAATGTCCCCAGGTGCGCTTCATCGGCCATCCGCAGTTGGAAGCCAACGATCCGTTTCTGCTGCCCTGGGTGGAGAAAATTGCCCTGTGGATCGAAGAGGGGCGCACGCCTTATATCTTCCTGCACACCGCCGACAACGTGTTGGCGGCGAAACTGGCGCAGCGGTTTCACGCCAGATTGATGTTGCGTCTACCTGGCTTGCCGCCGCTGCCTGAGCTATACAGAGAACCCGCTGCCGAGCAACTTGGCCTGCTCTGAAGCGGATTCGTTCGCCTTTTCAGGAGCCTGCCAATGGACGCACAAACCCTTCGAGCCCAAGCCTTCAAAGCCCTGCACGAGCGCAAAGGCGCTTTCGTGATTCCCAATCCGTGGGACGCCGGTTCAGCAAAAATGCTCGCCAGCCTGGGCTTCGAGGCGTTGGCGACCACCAGTGCCGGTTATGCGTTTTCCAGGGCGCGTCCCGATGGCGGGTTGACCCTCGACGAAACCCTGTTGAACGTTCAGGCGATTGTCGCGGCCAGTGATTTGCCAGTCGCAGTCGATCTGGAAAACGGCTTTGCCGACAATCCGGCCGAATGCGCGACGAGTATTTTGCGGGCGGCGCAAGTGGGGGCGGTCGGTGGCTCGATCGAAGACGCCACCGGGCGTGAAGAGGGCCCGATCTACTGCTTCGAACATGCCGTGGCACGCATCGAAGCCGCCGTTGCCGCCGCCCGTAGCTTGCCGTTTCCGTTCACGCTGACCGCGCGGGCCGAGAACTTTCTGCACGGCAATCCCGACCTGGCCGATACCATTCGCCGCTTGCAGGCGTTTGCCGAGGCCGGTGCCGACGTCCTGTATGCGCCGGGCCTGCGCAGCGCCGAAGACGTATTGGCGGTGGTCCGCGCCGTGGCGCCGAAACCGGTCAACGTATTGATGTCCGGCGGCCTGAAGTTATCGGTCGAGCAGTTGAGTGAGATGGGCGTTAAACGGATCAGTGTCGGTTCGGCGCTGGCATTGGCAGCCTATGGCGAGTTCTTCCGGGCCGCCCAGGAGATCCGCGATTCGGGGACGTTCGGCTTCACGTCGCGCTCCATGCCGTTCCAGCAGGCCAATTCATTGTTCAAGGACTGAACAGCGCAGGTGTCGCTGAGGGTCAGGCGGCCAGACGCAGGTTTTGCAGGATGATCGGCCGTGCCCAGCCGTTATCGAAGTCGAGTTGCTTCTGTTGCTCGATCAGTTCTTCGGGGGAGAAGGGCGGGAAAGGCTTGTCCAGCAGGTCGAGATCAAACTCGGCGATCGGCAGGTGCAGGGGACGCGGTTGCGGCGCGGGACCGGCAGCTGGCACAGGTTGACCGGCGGTCAACACGATCGGACGAACCCAGCCACTTTCGAAGTCCTGCTGTTTCTGCTGGGCGGCGATTTCTTCCGGCGGGAACGGTGGGAACGGCTTGTCGGCCAGGTCCATTTCAAACTCGGCGATCGGCAGGAACAGCGGCTCGGGCGGGCGTACCACGTTGTCTTTCACGTCGCACTCGCGCTGGGAAACGATGTGCGCCAGCAGGTCGCTGCCAACGGTGGGCTCAACCGGGCTTTCGAGATCGACCGGTGGAAAGTTGAGAGATTGCGGCAGCACATCACCCGACTGATCGGACAGCGCACGGGCAAAGAAATCCTGCCAGATGTGACTGACACCGCTCAGTGCCTGGGTATTTCGCAGGTTGTAATTGCCGTAGGGCGAGATAAAACCTGTGATTGTGGGTTGAATGTCTGACATTTCTCTCGGTCGACGCTCAGCTCTGGCAAAATGCTCGATAGTTTTGTTATCGGCAGTTTTTGCCGATCATTAATTTTTTGAGCGTGTTTTCCGATGATTGATCAACCCGCGGCCTGCCGCATTCATGTCGAGGCCCTGGACGCGGCGTTCGAGCCGCAAGCCGAGCAGTGGGCCGAGCGCCTGGGCCTGCCATTGCAGGTGGCCGACGGCGAGTTTGTCTTGCAGGTGGGCGAGCAGGGTTTGCAGCTGCAACAACTGGGACCGGATGCGCCGGGGCCGGTGCGAGTTGATTTCGTCGAGGGTGGCGCGGCTCACCGTCGGTTATACGGGGGTGGCAGCGGGCAGATGATCGCCAAGGCCGTTGGCATCGCTCAGGGCGTGCGTCCACGTGTACTGGATGCCACGGCAGGGCTGGGCAAGGATGCATTCGTGCTGGCCAGCCTGGGTTGCGAGATGAGCCTGATCGAGCGTCAGCCGCTGATCGGCGCCTTGCTCGAAGATGGTCTGGCCCGCGGCGCGGAAGATTTCGACGTGGCGCCGATCGTGGCGCGCATGCGTTTGCTCAAGGGCAACTCCATCGATGTGATGCGCAACTGGGAAGGCGAGCCACCGCAGGTGATCTACCTCGACCCGATGTTCCCGCACCGTGAGAAAACCGCATTGGTGAAAAAGGAAATGCGCCTGTTCCGGCCGCTGGTGGGCGATGACCCGGACGCGCCGGCACTGCTTGAAGCGGCGTTGGCGCTGGCCAGCCATCGGGTGGTGGTCAAGCGACCGCGCAAGGCGCCGTGCATTGAAGGGCCCAAGCCCAGTCATGCGCTGGATGGCAAATCCAGTCGGTATGACATCTATCCGAAGAAGGCGCTCAAGCCTTAATACTGGGTTGCCCCCATCGCGAGCAGGCTCGCTCCCACAGGTTCTCCTCTGACCCTGTGGGAGCGAGCCTGCTCGCGATGGCGTCTACCAGAACACTACAAATCTCTCACACGGGATCAGGCCGATAAGCCCGCATAAACAACCCCACCACTTCCCGCACATGGCTCTCCGCCGCCTCGCCCACCGGCGGTTCACCGCAGCCATATAGCAAACGAAAATTCCCCGCCCCCTTGAGCAGGCAGAAGAAGTGCTCGGCCGCATTGTGCGGTTTGTCGATGCTCAACACGCCACTGTCGTCTATTCGGGTCAACAGACGCTCCATGCCCTGCAACATGCGCTGTGGCCCGGCCTCGAAGAAAATCTGCGAGAGCTTCGGGTCCTGACTGCCCAGGGTCATCATCAACCGGTGCAGGTTCACCGACTCGTCGCTGTTGATCAGCTGATGAAACCCGCGCGCGATATTCAGCAGCACCGTTTCCACCGCCACGCCTTGCGGCAGTTCGAAGAACAGCGGCGGCAATTGCTCCTCGCACTTGGCCATCACGGCGGCGGAGAACAGCGTCTCCTTGTCGTTGAAGTGGCTATAGACCGTCAGCTTCGACACACCGGCCTCGGCTGCGACGGCGTCCATGCTGGTGCTGGCGTAACCCTTGCTCAAAAACAGCGTTTTCGCCGCATCGAGGATCGCCTGGCGCTTGGCCAGATCCTTGGGGCGGCCTGGGCCGCTGGGTGCTGAAAGATTGTTCGGCATATTCGCTTTTATTACTGGACTGGTCAGTTTGCTATTAATAACATACTGGCCAGTATAAATATTCCAAGCACTATTAGCGAAAGGTCCTTCACCATGTTCCGCTATGCCTTGCCCCTCGCGTTGCCAGTCAGTCTGGCGTTTTTATTGTCTGCGTGCGGTCACGAAGAGGCGCCCCAAATCAGCATTCGTCCGGCCATGGTGGTTCAGCCAGAGCCTTCGGCGCAGGCGATGGAAAGCTATCCCGGTGAAGTTCGTGCCCGCTATGAGCCCGACCTGGCGTTCCGGATTGGCGGTAAAGTCAGCCGACGACTGGTCGAAGAGGGGCAGCGGGTCAAGGCCGATCAACCGCTGGCAGAGCTCGATCCCCAGGACGTTCGCCTGCAACTGGAGGCCACCCGTGCCCAAGTCGCCGCCGCCGAAGCCAACCTCAACCTGGTACGTTCCGAACGCGATCGTTACAAGACCCTGATGGACCGTCAGCTGGTCAGTCGTTCGCAGTACGACAACGCCGAAAACCTCTATCGATCCGGTGAGGCACGCCTCAAGCAGATCAAAGCCGAGTTCAACGTCTCGACCAACCAGGCCAGCTATGCCGTGCTGCGTGCGCCGCAGGACGGGGTGGTGGCCAAGCGTGCCGTAGAAGTCGGGCAGGTAGTGGCGGCCGGGCAAACCGTGTTTACCCTGGCCACCGATGGCGAGCGTGAAGTGTTGATCAGCCTGCCGGAACAGAGCTTCGGCCGCTTCAAGGTCGGGCAGCCAGTTTCGGTGGAGCTGTGGACGCAACCCGATCAACGCTTCGCCGGGCATATCCGCGAACTGTCGCCGGCCGCCGATCCAAAATCCCGCACCTTTGCCGCTCGCATCGCCTTCACCGGCGGCAAGGTCCCTGCCGAGCTGGGCCAGAGCGCCCGAGTGTTTGTGCAGACCGCTGAGGTGATCCCGCTGTCCGTGCCGCTTTCGGCGTTGACCGCGGAAAATGGCGTGACCTACGTCTGGGTGGTCAGCGCCAACAATACGTTGAAGAAGACCCCTGTGCGGGTCGGTGCCTTCGGTGAGAAGACCGTCCCGGTGCTCGAAGGTCTCAATGCCAGCGACTGGGTCGTGGCCGCTGGCGTCCATGTGCTTCTCGACGGGCAGCATGTGCGCCCGGTGGATCGCTCCAACCGCGTGGTCAATCTGGCGGACAAGGAGTAATCCCCGATGGGCTTCAATCTTTCCGAATGGGCGCTGCGTAACCGCCAGATCGTACTGTTCCTGATGCTGTTGCTGGCAATCGTTGGTGCACTGTCCTACACCAAGCTCGGTCAAAGCGAAGACCCGCCGTTTACCTTCAAGGCCATGGTGATCCGCACCAACTGGCCGGGGGCGACGGCGCAGGAAGTCTCGCGTCAGGTGACCGAGCGCATCGAAAAGAAACTGATGGAAACCGGCGAGTACGAGCGCATCGTGTCGTTCTCCCGTCCGGGTGAATCCCAGGTGACGTTCATCGCGCGCGACTCCATGCACTCGGTGGAAATCCCGGACCTCTGGTATCAGGTACGCAAGAAGGTCAGCGACATCCGCCATACCCTGCCACCGGGCATCCAGGGGCCATTTTTCAACGATGAGTTCGGTACTACCTTCGGCAATATCTACGCCTTGACCGGCGAAGGATTCGACTACGCCGTGCTCAAGGACTACGCCGACCGCATTCAAATCCAGCTGCAGCGGGTCAAGGATGTGGGCAAGGTTGACCTGCTCGGGTTGCAGGATGAAAAAATCTGGATCGAGCTTTCCAACGTCAAGCTTGCCACCCTTGGCTTGCCGTTGGCGGCGGTGCAACAGGCGCTTGAAGAACAGAACGCGGTGTCCACCGCCGGCTTCTTTGAAACCAGCAGCGAGCGATTGCAGCTACGGGTATCGGGGAATTTTCAGACAGTCGATGAGATAAAGAACTTTCCGATACGGGTCGGGGATCGCACCTTCCGCATCTCCGATGTGGCTGACGTACGCCGCGGTTTCAACGATCCTCCCGCACCGCGCATGCGCTTCATGGCTGAAGATGCGATTGGTCTGGCCGTGGCCATGAAAGATGGTGGCGACATCCTGGTGCTGGGCAAAGCCCTGGAAGTCGAGTTCGCCCGCATCCAGAAAAACCTTCCGGCCGGCATGCAGTTGCGCAAGGTGTCGGACCAGCCCGCCGCGGTGAAAACCGGCGTCGGTGAGTTCGTTCAGGTGCTGGTGGAAGCCTTGGTGATTGTGCTGCTGGTGAGTTTTTTCTCTCTCGGCGTGCGCACGGGCATGGTGGTCGCCCTGGCGATTCCGCTGGTGTTGGCAATGACCTTCGCCTGCATGTATTACCTGGGGATCGGCCTGCACAAGATTTCCCTCGGCGCGCTGGTGCTGGCGTTGGGTTTGCTGGTGGACGACGCGATCATCGCCGTGGAAATGATGGCGATCAAAATGGAGCAAGGCTTCGATCGCATAAAAGCCGCCAGCTACGCCTGGACCAGCACCGCCTTCCCCATGCTGACCGGCACGCTGATCACCGCCGCCGGCTTCCTGCCGATTGCCACCGCGCAATCGGGTACGGGCGAATACACCCGCTCGATCTTCCAGGTGGTGACGATCGCGCTGCTCGCCTCCTGGGTGGCCGCTGTGGTTTTCGTACCGTATCTGGGGGAAAAACTCCTGCCGGACCTGGCGAAAATTCACGCAGCCAAACACGGCACGGGCCAGCCCGACCCTTATGGAACGCCGTTCTATCAGCGCGTCAGACGTCTGGTGGAGTGGTGTGTGCGCTGGCGTAAAACCGTTATCGCCTTGACCGTGGTGTTGTTCATTGCCTCCATCGTGCTGTTCCGCTTTGTGCCGCAGCAGTTCTTTCCGGCCTCCGGGCGACTGGAGTTGATGGTCGACCTGAAACTGGCCGAAGGCGCTTCCCTGAGCAATACCACCGAGGAGGTCAAACGCCTCGAAGCGCTGCTTAAGGACAAAGCCGGAATCGATAACTACGTGGCTTACGTCGGCACCGGCTCGCCGCGTTTTTACCTGCCACTGGACCAGCAACTTCCCGCAGCGAGCTTCGCCCAGTTTGTCGTCCTGGCCAAGACCATCGAGGAGCGTGAAGCGCTGCGCACCTGGCTGATCGACACCCTCAATGAACAATTCCCGGCCCTGCGCTCGCGGGTTACGCGCCTGGAAAACGGCCCGCCAGTTGGTTATCCGGTGCAGTTCCGCGTGACCGGTGAACACATTGAGGAAGTCCGCGCACTGGCTCGCAAAGTCGCGGCCAAGGTTCGCGAAAATCCGCACGTGGTCAATGTCCACCTGGACTGGGAAGAACCGAGCAAAGTCGTGTATCTGAACGTCGATCAGGACCGCGCTCGTGCATTGGGCGTGAGCACGGCGAACCTGTCGAAGTTCCTGCAAAGTTCACTGACCGGCTCCAGTGTCAGCCAGTACCGCGAAGACAACGAGTTGATCGAGATCCTGCTGCGCGGCACCTTGCATGAACGCAGCGAACTGTCGTTGCTGCCAAGCCTGGCGGTGCCGACCGATAACGGTCGTAGCGTGGCCCTGTCGCAGATCGCAACACTGGAATACGGCTTTGAGGAAGGCGTGATCTGGCACCGTAACCGTTTGCCCAACGTGACGGTTCGCGCCGACATTTATGGCAAGGAGCAACCGGCGACCCTGGTGCAGCAGATCTTGCCGACCCTCGATCCGATTCGCGCGGAACTGCCTGACGGCTATTTGCTGGATGTCGGCGGTACGGTGGAGGACTCGGCACGCGGGCAGAACTCGGTCAAGGCTGGCGTACCGCTGTTCATCGTGGTCGTGCTGACGTTGCTGATGCTGCAACTGCGCAGTTTTTCTCGCACGGCGATGGTGTTTCTGACAGCGCCCTTGGGGCTGATCGGGGTGACCCTGTTCCTGATGGTGTTCCGGCAGCCGTTCGGGTTTGTCGCGATGCTCGGGACGATCGCATTGTCAGGGATGATCATGCGTAACTCGGTGATTCTGGTGGATCAGATCGAGCAGGACATCGCGGCCGGGCTCAAGCCATGGCAGGCGATTATCGAGGCGACGGTGCGGCGGTTCCGACCGATTGTGCTGACCGCACTGGCGGCGGTGCTGGCGATGATTCCGCTGTCACGCAGCGTGTTTTTCGGGCCAATGGCGGTGGCGATCATGGGCGGGTTGATCGTGGCGACGGCGCTGACTTTGCTGTTTTTGCCAGCGTTGTATGCGGCTTGGTTCCGGGTCAGGAAAGAGTCGGTCTGATCTTTGGGCGTGGCGGCCTTCGGGCCGACCAGGCTTTGGGGTGGTTGGGTACATATCCGTTGCTGTGGTGATGGCGGCTGGCGGTTTCGCCCTTACGGCGAGGCACTTTTTTCAAACGCCGGAGTGCCGGCCCAGCAAAAAGTACCCAAAAAGGCTCGCCCCGAGCGTCCGGCCCCTCGCTGGGGCTCGGCGTTCCTTCGCTGCGGTATTCATCCAGGGACACTGCCCTCCGGTCTGCTTCGCGACGACCTACATGCAGCGTGTTCGACTGCGTCGAACGGCGCTGCGCGCCATTCCCCGGATGAACACCTCCACTCAGCCTCCCGAAGGGGCGGGTAGATCAAGAGCTGCAGGCGAGCTAACGCTCGCTGATGAGTGGTGATGAGCGGGTGGGTGTACGCCGACTTGCTTTTCTGTGGGCGCTGGCTTGTCGGGGCGCCGCATCGCAGCGATGGCGGCCTGACAGCCGACCAATTTCCCTCGGATGTTCCTGCTCCCACAGGATTTGTGTTTCGGCTTAGAGCGTACCAAACACCTTCTTCGCCAGGCTGGTCGCGGCAGCTGCGGGGTTCTGGCGGATGGTTTCTTCCTGTTTGCCGATCATCTCGAACAGGCCGTTCAGTGCCTGTTCGGTGACGTAGCTTTCGATGTTGGCGTTCTTGGTGTCGATCACGCCCATGGTCGCGGCCTGGCCGGCGAATGAGTTGTACTGTTGGGCCAGACCGACATGGTCGGTGGCTTGCTTGACGATAGGCAGGAACTTGGCGCGGATCTGTTCGCGACTGGTTTTGTTCAGGTACTGGGTGGCCGAGTCGTTGCCGCCACTGAGAATGCCCTTGGCGTCTTCCACGGTCATTTTCTTCACCGCATCCACGAGGATCGGCTGAGCCTGGACCACGGCGGTTTCCGCCGCTTTGTTCATGCTGACTTCCAGTTGATCAACCTGATCGCCCATGCCGAACTGTTTCATTTTGCTGGCAACCTTGCCCAGTTTGCCCGGCAGTTCGATTTTTACCTCCGGATTGTTGCTGAAACCACCCGGCGTACCGAGTTGTTTCACGGCCAGTTGTGCGCCTTGAGTCAGTGCATCCCTGAGGCCGCCGGTGGCGTCTTTTTGCGACAGGTCGCTGAGGGACAGTGCCATGGCGTTGGCGCAGATCATCAAGCCAGCGCACAGGCCAGCAAAGCGGAGGGTGGGGCGGAGCATGGCAGCTTCCTTGTTCAAAAATGAGAGTTAGCGGGCGGCGTCAACGCGGATTTTCATCGGTTGTGGATCGTTGCCATCAAGCTTCACAGCGTGATTTTCGGTGGTGATGAACAGTAACTTGCCATCGACCTCAATGCGCGCACTGACCGAATAGCGATGACCCGGTTTGACCTGCGCAGGATCGTAACTCAGATGAAAGGGAAGCGGCACCTGGCCCTTGATCTGGCCTTTCTGTTCGTCGAGAACCACCGCCGGCGCATCGGCCAGCGACACGTCTTGCAGGCTCACGTTCAAGACGGCGTCAGGGGGTAGGGCGATGCGTTGCAAGTAGAAGACTTCACCGTCCAGGCTGGTCTTGGCGGCAGGTTGTATCGATTGGCAAGCTCCAAGCAGAGCTGTCAGTCCCAGAAGCGAAAGTTTTTTCATCATTGGAATCCATGTCGTTGACGCCGAAGAAGCTCGGCGCCAACGATAATTTAAAGGAAATTGCCGGCGATATCGCCCGGCAAGGTATTGCAGACGCCTGACGGGGAGTCTGGCGTTAATGCTCAGGGTTTGAAGAATTGTTGCCGTAGGTTTGTGTTAAACCCTGTGGACCAGCACTTCAACAGGCTGCACGCCGTCGACGCCCAGCTCTACAGGGTGATGCTCAGTGCTGGCAAAGACCAGTTCGCCATCGGTTTTGATTTGTGCACTGATGGCATAGGTATGACGGGGCAGGACGTCTGCGGTGCTGTACTGAAGATTGAAGTTCAAGCCTGCGCTTTCTGCATGAGGGATGACTTGAGCGGCCAGTTGTTTGGCAGAGGCATCAGCCAGTGAAACGTCTTGCAGACTGACGTAAAGTGTCGAGTTCGGCAAAAGCGCAATCCTTTCCAGATAGTGAACGTTGCCGCTGATGCTCAGGGTGTTTTCGTTGCTCATGTTGATTTCCTTATCATTGACTCGTCGAAAGTGACGAACCGACAGCATATTCCCCCAGTACTCAATCCAATGTAGGGAAAGTCCTGCGCGCGACAGCTAAAGTGCGGTCATTTAGATGAGAAGCTTCCTTGCTTCTGCGATCTGGGTCAGCGCGGCGTTGCCAGCTCTGCTGCATCTTCACTGCGATGCAAGGCCACCTGACGGATCGACAAACGAATCTCCGCTGGCAACACTCGTTTGGCCGCACCTTCGGCCAGTTCGCCGAGCAATTCGTGATAGCCCAGCTTGCCGGCTGCATCGCGTTTGAGCACGTCGAGGTCGAGCAGTGTCTGGATGAAGTGGCGGAACAGGCTTTTGTCGAAGAATTCCGGAGCGTTCAGGCCATGGAGGATCGACAGGCGCTGGGCCATGACTGTGCACAGGTCTTCCAGTTCTTCGGCGCTGATGCTGTTCTGGCCGCTGTTGAGCAGCAGGGAAACGGTCATGTAGAAGCGCTGCAGGGTCTGGGCGATGCTTTTCGACAGCAGTGTCAGCAGCACGAAATGCCGTGAGCTCGGTGCCGGGCGCAGGTATACGCCGTTCTCGAAGCGCAGCAGGCCCTGCTCGACGAAGGCCTCGAGCCATTGATCGATCACTGCATCGAGTTCGTCCAGCGACCAGCGTATGAACAGCTCCGCTTGCAGGTACGGATACAGCGCGCGGGTGTAGCGCAGGATCTGTTCGCGGTTCATGCGCGAGGCGCTCTGGAAGAAACTCGCCAGCAGCGCCGGCAGGGCAAAGATGTGCAGCACGTTGTTGCGGTAGTAGGTCATCAGGACAGCGTTCTGCTCGTCCAGATACAGGATCTTGCCCAAGGCATCGCTCTGCTCCGAGAGCAGATCCATGTCCTTGACATGCTCGATCAAGGCCCGGCCGTCGCCATCCGGCAGGGTGGTGTGTGGCGAATATGGAACTTTGCGCAGCAAGGCCAGATACAGGTCGAGCACCCGCGCCATGGCGCGATCGTCCAGCGCCAGGCGGCTGGTGGACAGCAGTGCCAGAGCGACCAGGTTGACCGGGTTGATCGCGGCAGCTTCGTTCAGATGTTGCGCGACTTTCTCGCCGAGACGGTTGGTGGTTTCGTTGAGCCAGGCCGGTTTGAACTGCGGGCCAAGCTCCTGTTTACGCCAGCCCGGCTGTTCGCTATCGAGGAACTCCGCCAGTTTGATCGGCTCGCCAAAGTTCACCGCCACCTGGCCGAAGCGCTGCTTGAGCGCGCCGATGACTTTGAAAATGTCGAAGATCGATTCTTTCTTCTTGCTCGCGCCGCGCAATTCGCCGAGGTAGGTCCGGCCCTCCAGTACGCGTTCGTAGCCGATGTAAACCGGTATGAACACGATGGGCATGCGCGACGAACGCAGGAAGCTGCGCAAGGTGATCGCGAGCATCCCGGTTTTCGGTTGCAGCATGCGCCCGGTGCGTGAACGCCCGCCTTCGACGAAGTACTCCACCGGGAACCCCTTGGTGAACAGGGTGTGCAGGTATTCGTTGAACACCGAGGTGTACAGCGGGTTGCCCTTGAAGGTACGGCGCATGAAAAACGCACCGCCACGCCGCAGCAGGCCGCCGATGATCGGCATGTTGAGGTTGATCCCGGCGGCAATGTGCGGCGGGGTCAGGCCGTTGCGAAACAGCAGATAGGAGAGCAGCAGGTAGTCGATGTGGCTGCGGTGGCACGGCACATAGATCACTTCGTGACCCTGGGCGACTTTCTGCACACCTTCGATGTGATTGACCTTGATGCCGTCGTAGATCTTGTTCCAGAACCAGCTCAGTACCACTTCCAGGAAGCGGATCGCTGTGTAGGTGTAGTCCGAGGCGATCTCGTTGCCATAGCGCAGGGCCTGGGCCTTGGCTTTTTCCAGGGAGATGTTTTCGCGCTCGGCCTCTTCGATGATCGCCTGTTTGACCAGTGGCTGGTTGAGCAAGCCCTTGACCAGATTGCGGCGGTGGGAAATGTCCGGGCCGATCACGGCGGCTTTCAAGTTGCGAAAGTGCACCCGCAGGATGCGCTGGGCCATGCGTACGGTGCGCTCGTGGCCCTTGTTGTGGTCGATCAGTTCGCGCAGGTGGATCGGCGCGGAGAACTGCACGCGGGTCTTGCGCCCCAGCACGATGATGCTGAGCAAGCGACGCAGGCGCCCGGTGACGGCCCAGCTGTCGGCGAACAGGAGTTTCCAGGGACTGGATTCGCTGTCTGGCGACTGGCCCCAGAACACGCTGACCGGAATGATCTGTGCGTCTTCGGCCGCGTTCTGGCTCAAGGCGCTGACCAGGCGGGTCAAGGTGGGCGGCGCGCCGCGCTTGTCCTGGCGGCCGAGCCAGTCCGGGTCCGGCGTCAGGTAGAAGAACGCGGCCGGTTCCAGCAGATTGCCCACCGAGACCGGCAGCACCGGGCGCGGCAGACCGGCTTTGGTGCATTCGGTGTCGACCACGGCGAGGTCGGTCAGCGAAGGGTTTTGCAGGACGTAGAACACCGGGCGACTGCGGTCGAGGTCAAGGGTGAACGACGACTGGTTGATCGTCTCCGAGCGAACCCAGAGGTACAAAAGTCGGCGCAGGGTGCCAAACACAAGACGGCGGAGCGGGGAACGGGTCATACGGCTTCTGCGTGAGTGAATAAAACCAAGCAAATGCTCGGGCGGTCGATAGTGTGCCGGATTCGCTGAAAATCGGCAAAAAAGCGGCTAAGTAAAGTGAGTTGAGAGTTTTTACGGCTGTCATATACTCGGCGAGCCCGCGCTGGCCAGACAGTGGCACGACCAGTGCAAGCAATTTTCCCGAGGCTTTCCTGCGAAAAGCCCGATCAATAATAAAAAAGGAGTATGAACAGATGGCAACACGTGAAACCGGCAACGTGAAGTGGTTCAACGACGCCAAGGGCTACGGTTTTATCCAGCGCGCGGACGGGGTGGACGTGTTCGTGCACTACCGGGCCATTCGTGGTGAGGGGCATCGCTCGCTGACCGAAGGCCAGCAGGTTGAATATGCGGTGGTGGAAGGGCAGAAGGGTTTGCAGGCTGAGGATGTGGTGGGGTTGTAAGCACATTCATCGGACCAGAAAAACACTGTGGGAGCGAGCCTGCTCGCGAAGATCTCAAGGAAGCCGCGCTTTCCGGAATTGGCGCGTTATCGTTGACGACCATCGCGAGCAAGCTCGCTCCTACAGGTGCGGTGTTCAGGCTTTAAGCGGTCTTCCAGGTGATTTCTTCTTCACCGTCGGCACTGATGCGAATCCAGCGATCGGCCGTCTCCTCACCTTCCTCCTCGACCCAGCTCCCCGGTGCGCAACGCACTTCGACATTCAGCGCGGCAAAGGCGGCGCGTGCACAAGCGATGTCGTCTTCCCACGGCGTCTGGTCGCTTTCCAGGTACAGGCTGTTCCATTTTCCTACGGCTTTTGGCAACCAGGTCACCGGCACGTTACCGGCCTTGCACTTGTAGGTCTGGCCTTTCTGAACCCAGTCGGTGCACGGGCCCAGGGCGGTGCCGAGCCAGGCGGAGATGGCCTTGTGGTCGACGTCGGCGTCTTTCAGGTAAATCTCGATATCGGGTTGGCGCATGGATGTCCTCACTGCGGTCTGAAAAATCCATTCGCGGATTTAGCCGGCCTTGGGGGATCGCCCAAGGCCAAAATTGAAAGTTATTGAAGAACGAAATAATCGTAGCGCATCGACACGTTGACCTCGAACGGCTCGGCCTGCTCAATGACTGCGGCGCGGCGCTCGGCACTGGCGCGCCAACCATGGGGCGTCATGGCCAGCAGGTTGGCACGATCCTGACCGCTGGTGAGCGTCAGTCGGAATTCCAGGGTTTCACTGTGCGCCAGCGCCATGCCTTCCGGCACCAGGTCCAGATGCTTGTCGTCAACGTATTCGCGGACTTCGTCATACAGCCGTTCGCGCAATTCCATCAGGTGGCCGCTGGTCGGTCCGACTTTCATCAGTCCACCGCCAGGGCTGAGCAGGCGTTTGGCTTCCTGCCAGTCCAGCGGGCTGAAGACGCTGGCCAGGAACTGGCAACTGCCAGAGGCCAGGGGAACGCGGGCCATGCTGGCGATCAACCAGGTCAGTTGCGGATTGCGTTTGCAGGCGCGTTTGACCGCTTCCCGGGAAATGTCCAGCGCGTAACCGTCGGCGTCCGGCAAGGCATCGGCGATCTGCGCGGTGTAGTAACCCTCGCCACAACCGATGTCCAGCCAGCGCTGCGGCGCATACCCGGCCGCCAGCTCCGCCAGGCGCTTGGCCACCGGCGCATAGTGCCCAGCGTTCAGAAAGTCGCGGCGTGCTTCGACCATCGCCTGGTTGTCCCCGGGATCGCGGCTGTTCTTGTGCTGCACCGGCAGCAGGTTCAGGTAACCCTGGCGTGCTCGGTCGAAATGATGCCCGGCGGGGCAGGCCACGCCGTTGTCCACCGCGTTGAGCGGTTCGCTGCAAATCGGGCAGGCCAGCATCAGGCGAGCAACTTGATCAGGGTCTGGTAATAGATTTCGGTCAGCACGTCGAGATCAGCCGCCAGAACCCGTTCGTTGACCTGGTGGATGGTCGCGTTGACCGGCCCCAGCTCAACCACTTGCGTGCCCAGGGTGGCGATGAAGCGCCCGTCGGAGGTGCCGCCGCTGGTGGACGCCTTGGTCTCGCGACCGGTGATGTCCTTGATGCTGGACGAGACTGCGTCGAGCAGCGCGCCCGGCTCGGTGAGGAATGGCAGGCCGGACAGTGCCCAGTCGATGTGCCAGTCCAGACCGTGTTTGTCGAGGATGTCGGCCACGCGTTTTTGCAGGCCTTCGACGGTCGACTCGGTAGAGAAGCGGAAGTTGAACACCGCTACCAGGTCGCCAGGGATGACGTTGGTCGCACCGGTGCCGGAGTTGACGTTGGAAATCTGGAAACTGGTCGGCGGGAAGAAGTCGTTGCCGTGATCCCAGTGCTCGGCGGCCAGTTCGGCCAGGGCCGGGGCAGCGAGGTGGATCGGGTTCTTCGCCAGATGCGGATAGGCGACATGGCCCTGTAGGCCGCGGACGGTCAGCTTGGCGCCAAGGGAGCCGCGACGGCCGTTCTTGACCACGTCACCGACCAGGGTGGTGCTCGACGGCTCGCCGACGATGCACCAGTCCAGACGCTCCTTGCGCGCGGCCAGGCGCTCGACCACGGCTTTGGTGCCATGGTGCGCCGGGCCTTCTTCGTCACTGGTGATCAGGAACGCGACCTTGCCCTTGTGATCCGGGTAGTCGGCGACGAAACGTTCGGCGGCCACGGTCATGGCGGCGAGGCTGCCTTTCATGTCCGCCGCGCCACGGCCGCAGAGCATGCCGTGTTCGTCGATCACCGCGTTGAACGGGTCGATCTGCCAGGCGGTCACAGGGCCGGTCGGTACGACGTCGGTGTGACCGGCAAAGCACAGTACGGGACCGTCGTGATTACCGTGGGTAGCCCAGAAGTTATCCACATCCTCGATGCGCATCGGCTCGAGCGCAAAACCGGCATCGCCCAGGCGCTGCATCATCTGCTTCTGGCAATCGGCGTCGACCGGCGTCACGGATGGACGACGGATCAGGTCGATGGCGAGTTGAAGGGTCGGCGAAAGGTCGGCGTGGGCCGTCATGTGAAAACTCCGGAAAACTTGAATATGGGCAAGGGCCAATGTGGGAGCGAGCCTGCTCGCGATGGCGGCGTGTCAGTCAACATAATCTGTGATTGTTACATCGTCATCGCGAGCAGGCTCCCTCCCACAGGGATTCGTATTGCGCCAAGCCCTGCAAAATGGCGGTTATCTTAAAGCAAAACGGCGACCATAGGCCGCCGTTTAGTGCATCCGCGAAGATTTAGACCGCAGGTGCCGTTGCCGTCTCGGCCACGGGTTTTGGCAGCGACGACAGGAACGCCATGATCAGCGCCGCCAGGTAAGGCAGCGATTGCACCAGCAACATGGTGACCCAGAAGCGCATGTCATTGCTCGGCATGCCGTTGACCAGGAAGATCCCCAGCGCCGCGCCCCATAGCAGCAGCATGATGAACACCTCTTCGCGAGCTTCCGAAATCGCCACCCAGAAGCCGTGGTTGTCGGCATTTTTCGGGGTGCGGAAGAACGGAATGCTGCTGGTGAAGAAACCGTACAGCACCGCTTTGGCGATGGTGTGCGACAACGCCAGTCCGGCCAGGGCCGCGCAGAATGCGTCTTTCAGGTTCACACCCACCGCACGGCGGTAGAGGAAGATGATCTTGCCGACCTTGAACACGAACAGTGCCAGAGGCGGGATTGCGAAGATCAGCAGCGGCGGATCGACCCGTTGCGGCACGATGATCATCGCCGCCGACCACAGCAGTGCACCAACGGTGAAGAAGATGTTCATGCCGTCCGCCACCCACGGCAACCAGCCCGCGAGGAAGTGATAACGCTGGCCGCGGGTCAGTTGGGTGTCCTTGCCGCGCAGCAGGCTGGCGGTGTGGCGCTTGATGATCTGAATGGCGCCGTAGGCCCAGCGGAACCGCTGTTTCTTGAAGTCGATAAAGGTATCGGGCATCAGGCCCTTGCCGTAACTGTCATGGTAGTACGCCGCCGACAGACCTTTTTCGAACACCCGCAGACCCAGCTCGGCGTCCTCACAGATGCACCAGTCGGCCCAGCCCAGTTCTTCGAGCACTGAGCGACGGGTCATGGTCATGGTGCCGTGCTGGATGATCGCGTCACGGTCGTTGCGGGTGACCATGCCGATGTGGAAGAAGCCTTTGTATTCCGCGTAGCAGAGCTTCTTGAAGGTGCTTTCGTTCTGGTCGCGATAGTCCTGTGGCGATTGCACCACGGCGATTTTCGGATCGGCGAAGTGCGGCACCATGTGCTTGAGCCAGTTCGGATGCACACAATAGTCCGAGTCGATGACCGCGATGACTTCGGCGTCCTTGGCGGTATGCGGAATCAGGTAGTTCAGTGCACCGCCCTTGAAGCCGGCCAATGGCGCGACGTGGAAAAACTTGAAGCGCGGGCCGAGGGTTTCGCAGTAGTCACGCACCGGTTCCCAGACCGCCGGGTCCTTGGTGTTGTTGTCGATAATCAGGACTTCGAAGTCCGGATAGTCGAGGTTGGCCAGGGCATCGAGGGTCTGTTTGACCATCTCGGGCGGCTCGTTGTAGCACGGCACGTGAATCGACACTTTGGGGCGGTAGCTCGAATCACCGACCACCGGCAGGAATTCCCGGCGGCGCTTGTGAGTCCACACCGCCTCGGCCAGTTCATGTGCCTCGGTGAGCAGCACGATAAACACACCGAGCGCACCAAGGGCGAGCAGGAAGCCCACCGTCAGGCTGAACCAGGTGCTGTATTGCTGGCTGTAGTCATAACCGATCCATACCAACACCGAACCGCAGAGGAACGCGATAAACGTCAGGAAGGTACGACCACGTTGGCGCAGGGCCGAGCCGTCGATCATCAGCAGGGTCAGCGACAGCAGTGCGAGCACCACCGAGCCAATAGCCAGTACGCGCCATTGCGGAATGGCGACTACCGGGCCTTCGAAGTTGAATTTCTGCTGGCGCGCGGCATTGAACACGCCCCAATACGCGCCCACCGAACCTTCGTCGCTGGCCTTCCACGGCTGATCAAAGGCCTCGATCACGAAGTAGTTGAAGCCCTGGCGGTTGAGTTTATTGACCAGGTTGCGCAAGTAGATCGCCTGGTCTGCCGGCGACGCGTCGGCGCCCCCGCGCATGCGGCCGTTGCTCGGCCAGCCGACTTCAGACAGCAACAGCGGTTTTTTCGGGAACAGCTTTTTCAGGTCGCGGGCGCGGTCCAGAACGAACTGCTGAGCCTTGTCCACCGGGATAAATTCCCAGTAAGGAAGAACGTGCGCGGCGATCAGGTCGACGTGCTTGGCCAGTTCCGGGTGTTCTTCCCAGACGTGCCACTGCTCGGACGTGGTGACCGGCACCTTCACGGCGGCGCGAACGCGGTCCAGCAGTACGCTGAGTTCCTGGGCGGTAATTTCCTTACGGAAAATCGCCTCGTTGCCTACAACCACACGCACGACGCTGCGCGAAGTGTTGGCCAGCTCGATGGCCCGTGCGATTTCTCGCTCGTTACGCTCCTGGTCCGGGCTGATCCAGATCCCCAGGGTCACCCGCAGGCCGAATTCTTCCGCGAGCTTGGGGATGTCCTCCAGCGTGCCGTCGACCGAGTAAATACGGATGTTGTCCGTCAGCTTGCTCATGATTTCCAGATCGCGTCGCATCTGGTCGTCAGTGGGGTACTGGTCCTTCTGTGGGAATTGCCCCTGCTGGAACGGAGAGTAGGAAAAGCCGGAAATCTGTTCAGGCCAGTTGGGAGCGGTGACCGGGCGATTGATCAGTGCCCAGAAGCCGGTAAACAAGGCGGCGATGGCGAGCACCACCACCAGATTGAGTCCAAATTTACGCGATGACATAGCTATTTCGGGTTCCAAAGGCTGTGGAACGAAGGAACGGTTGGCTACCGCCAAGGGGCGCGCATCCTACACCGGCAGATCGCTGAACGTACATCGGACAGGGAAATGCTCGACATTGGGCAATGTGCTTTCACATAAGTTCTTACACTTGTAGCTTGAAAGTTAAATCTTATTAGAAGGCCGGACACCCTCTATAATGCGCGCCGGTTTTTGGGGTAATGGTCATGAGTACAGAAGATCCGCGGTTTGCTGGTATCGCCCGTTTGTATGGCGTCGAGGGCCTTGAGCGCCTGCGCGCGGCCCATGTGGCGATCGTCGGCGTCGGCGGCGTAGGCTCCTGGGCGGCGGAAGCCATGGCTCGTAGCGGCGTGGGCGAGATTTCGCTGTTCGACCTGGACGACGTCTGCGTCAGCAATGCCAATCGTCAATTGCATGCGCTGGACGGCACCGTCGGCAAGCCCAAGGTCGAGGTGATGGCCGAGCGCCTGCGCGGTATCAACCCGGACTGTACCGTGCACGCGGTGGCGGATTTCGTCACCCGCGAGACCATGGCCGAGTACATCACGCCGAACATCGACTGCGTGATCGATTGCATCGACAGCGTCAATGCGAAGGCGGCGCTGATCGCCTGGTGCAAGCGCCGCAAGATCCAGATCATCACCACCGGCGGCGCGGGCGGGCAGATTGATCCGACATTGATCCAGGTCTGTGACCTCAACCGCACCTTCAACGACCCATTGGCCTCGAAAGTGCGCTCAACCCTGCGCCGAGATTATGGCTTCTCGCGCACCGTGACCCGCCATTACAGCGTGCCCTGCGTGTTTTCCACCGAGCAGCTGCGCTACCCGAAACCGGACGGCAGCATTTGCCTGCAGAAGAGTTTTGTCGGTGACGGTGTGAAGCTCGACTGCGCCGGCGGCTTTGGCGCAGTGATGATGGTGACGGCGACGTTCGGCATGGTCGCGGCGACCAAGGCTGTGGATAAGATCGTGGCGGGGGTGCGGCGGCCGGCGGATCGGGTCAAACCTGAGGTTTGACGGTTGTTGCTGATGGCCTCATCGCGAGCAGGCCATTAACCTGCCAAGTCACGCATCCGCTGTAAAACAGCATTCAAACCATTGCTACGGGACTGGGACAACTGGCGACCGAGCCCCAGTTGATTGAACCAGTCCGGTAAATCCACCTGTTGCAACTCAGCCGCCGACAAGCCGTTGACCCGTGCCAGCAGCAGCGCTACCAATCCGCGAATCAACCGCGCATCGCTGTTGGCGCTGAACTGCCAATGACCATCGCGCAGCTCGCCCACCAGCCATACCTGGCTTTCACAGCCGTGCACGCGGTTGGCCTCGACCTTATCCTCATCGCTCAACGCTGGCAGGCGTTCGCCCCATTGCATCAACAGGCGTGCCCGTTGTTCCCAGCCAGGTGCATTCTGAAAGGCTTGCAGGGCGGTCACGGCATCGGCGGGCAAACTCATCGCAGCAACTCCAGTGCCTGATCCAGGGCTTCAAAGAAACGCTCAAGGTCTTCAGAGTCATTGTATAACCCCAGCGACACCCGAATTGCTCCGGCCAGTTGAAGGCTTTTCAGCAATGGCATGGCGCAGTGATGGCCGGCGCGAACGGCGATCCCTTGCTCGGTCAGCAAGTGGGCCAGATCGGCGTTATGCACACCCTCGACGGTAAAACTGGCCAGTGCCACTTGCGGTGCACCCAGCAGGCGGATGCCGTTGCGCGCCTCAAGGCCTTTGATCAGATAGTCATGCAGTGCCGCTTCATGGGCGGACACGGCGTCCTGATCAAGCCCGGCGAGGTAATCCAGAGTCGCGCCCAGACCGATCACACTGGCAATGGGCGGTGTGCCCGCCTCAAATCCCAGCGGTGCAGGGCGAAAGCGTGCGTCGTGGTAGTTGGCGTCCAGCACCATCTCGCCGCCGAACTGCCAGGGCTGAAGCTGTTGCAGGGCTTCATGGCGTCCAAACAGCACGCCCAGGCCATCGGGGCCATAGAGCTTGTGGCTGGAAAACACATAGAAGTCGCAACCCAGTGCCTGGACGTCATGTCGACCATGGACCACGCCTTGGGCACCGTCGATCACAGTCAATGCATTGTGCGCCTTGGCCATCGCCAACAGTGCGGGCAATGGTTGCCAGGCGCCGAGCACGTTGGACAACTGGCTGACCGCCAACAGGCGAGTGCGCGGGCCGACCAATTGCGCCGCGGCTTCGAGGTCGATCAGACCGTCGGCGGTCAGCGGCAGGATCACCAGTTTCAATGCGCGACGCTTCGCCAGTTGCTGCCATGGCAGCAGGTTGGCGTGATGTTCCAGGGCGCTGATGACAATTTCATCGCCCGGGTTGAATACGTGTTCCAGGCCATAGGCCAGGAGATTCAGCGCAGACGTCGCGCCGTGGGTGAAGATAATCTGCCCGCTGTCACCGGCATTGAGCCACTGGGCGACTTTGCTGCGGCTGTCCTCGAACGCCTGGGTGGCGTGAGCACCTGGCAGGTGTTGCGCCCGATGCACGTTGGCCGCGCCATTGGCGTAGTAATGCGTGAGGGCATCGAGCAGGGCTTGAGGTTTTTGCGTGGTGGCGGCGCTGTCCAGATAGGTCTGGTCTTGCCGTTGCAGCGCGGCGATGGCCGGAAAGTCGGCGCGCCAGGGGGAGGGAATCATCATGCTTTTGAGCCCTGTTGAACTTGGGCGGGCGTACGCCAGACCCCTGTGGGAGCGAGCCTGCTCGCGATGATCGACTGGACGACACGGGCTATCTGATGCCCCGCGTTATCGTTGACGTCCATCGCGAGCAGGCTCGCTCCTACAGGTGAGCTTGTGTGACGCTTAGTTGTGAGCGTGCAGCGCTTCGTTCAGTTCGATCGCCGATTTGTGGGTTTTGCACTCCACGGCACCGGTTTCCGAATTGCGACGGAACAGCAGGTCAGGCTGTCCGGCCAGTTCACGGGCCTTGACCACTTTGACCAACTGATTTTTCTCGTCCAGCAGCGCCACTTTGGTGCCAGCGGTCACGTACAGGCCCGATTCAACGGTGTTGCGGTCGCCCAGCGGGATACCTATACCGGCGTTGGCGCCGATCAGGCAGCCTTCGCCCACCTTGATCACGATGTTGCCGCCGCCCGACAGGGTGCCCATGGTCGAGCAGCCGCCGCCCAGGTCAGAGCCTTTGCCGACGAACACGCCGGCCGATACACGGCCTTCGATCATGCCCGGGCCTTCGGTGCCGGCGTTGAAGTTGACGAAACCTTCGTGCATCACGGTGGTGCCTTCACCAACGTAAGCGCCCAGGCGCAGACGTGCCGCGTCAGCGATACGCACGCCGGCCGGTACGACGTAGTCGGTCATTTTCGGGAACTTGTCTACCGAGAACACTTCGAGCAATTCGCCACGCAGGCGGGCTTCCAGTTGATGCTCGGCCAGTTCGGCCAGGTCGATTGCACCCTGGCTGGTCCATGCCACGTTTGGCAGCAGCGGGAACACACCGGCCAGGTTCAGGCCGTGCGGCTTGACCAGGCGATGGGACAGCAGGTGCAGCTTGAGGTAAGCCTCAGGCGTGGAAGTCAGTTGAGCGTCTTCGGCCAGAATGGTCGCGACCAACGGCTTGTGGCTCTCGGCCAGACGGGTCAGCAGGGCGGCCTGGGCAGCGTCGACCGCTTTGACCGCTTCAGCCAGTTGCGAAGCCTGTGCGGTGGTGAAGGCGATGGCCTGGTTGCCTTCGGTGTAGCCCAGAATCGGGGCAATGGCAGCGATCAGTTCGGCGGACGGATTGAGCAATGGCTGCGCGTAAAACACTTCCAGCCATGCGCCTTGACGGTTTTGAGTGCCGACACCAAAGGCCAGGCTGAACGGGGTAGTGGACATGTTGATACCTCTAGCAAATTGGAACGGGCTGCTTACTTGAGTGCTGCCGCGTAGATATCTGGCTTGAAGCCAATCAGGGTTCGGTCACCGAGATCGAGCACCGGGCGCTTGATCATCGAAGGTTGTGCGAGCATCAGCTCGATGGCTTTCGACTGGTCGAGATCGGCTTTGCGTTCGTCGTCGAGCTTGCGAAAGGTCGTGCCTGCACGGTTCAACACCACTTCCCAGCCGTGCTCGTTGCACCATTGGGTCAGGTGTTCACGGTCGATACCGACCGCCTTGTAATCATGGAAGTCATAGCTGACAGCGTGTTCATCAAGCCAGGTGCGCGCCTTTTTCATGGTGTCGCAGGCTTTGATGCCGAAAAGGTGCAATGTTTTACTTGAAACGGTCAAGGAATCGCCCCCTTTACAGGTGCCGGGAATAAAAGGTCCGGGATTATGCCATGGAAGCGCAAATCCTGTGGGAGCGAGCTTGCTCGCGATGGCGGCTTAACATTCAACATTGATGATGGCTGATCCGGCGCTATCGCGAGCAAGCTCGGCTTCGACAGGGTTTGGGGTGATAGCGGTGATTGTTGCGTGCGACATTGGTGCAAAGGTCAGTGCACAGTCTAAGCGGCTGATATGGCACTTCAATGCTGTCGATCGCCCGGGAACCCTGCGTTATGCAAATCGCCTGTACCGTCGTGATCATGTTAATGCTGGTCGGCGTTTTACGCCTGATCGGACAGGTGATCCCACTGCCGTTGCCGCTGTTATAGATCACCGCCGGTGCGCTGCTCGCCTGGCCGGCACTATTGATGCACAGGCTGCAGGGCGAGGCGCTGATGAGCAATGTCTAGAGTCTGGTGACGTTCAAGTTCGCCCTGGTTGCAGCGGTGACGGGCGTGTTTTCGCTGGCCAGCGCCAGTATGGGCATTGCCGGAGTTTGCCTTCAACTGTGCCTTGGTTCCCTTTTCAAAGTGGGCGCAAGACCGCTTCAGATGGACCTGTTGTAGCGTCGCTTGCGTTTGAAAGCGCTACGGGCGCAGCAGCTTGAGTTGTACAGCTCCAACGTCATCACCGTATTGGTGATGACGTGCTTCGAGAAATGTTGGGGAAGCTGGACTTAAGTGAGGCTGATCTGGGGGTGGTGAAATAGCCAATTACTTGCCTGACAGGCGCGGTAGTTTGTATTGCGCATTGTCGTTAATCCTTGGGATAAGCCATGCGCATAATCGCAATATCTCCGTCACTAATTGCCCAGGTTTCCGACTGGGCCCAATTGTCAGTCGTCCATTCAGGAATGATTTCATAATGCATGACGGAGTCTCCGTCATAAGGGATGTAGGTGTGTTGGTCGTTTCGAGGGAGGGGCAAGATATTTTTGTCGACTACACTCTTACTCCAGCCATAATGTTGTATGCAGTATTTATAAGTGTTCTCGGCATTCCAGGGGATTGCAGAATCGGGGTGCTGGTGAGCGTGTTCCGCCCCAAGGGCATGTCCGAATTCGTGCATGACCACATACTTGAATCGGCTGTCGCCGGGTACCCATTTCAGAAACATACTTGGGCCTCGCCTAAGCTCGTCAGTGCCGCCGATGTCGTCGATAAGGGCGTCTGTACCGATAGCAGAGGACTGAACGCCGTCTGGTGGGTTTAAAAAGATTCGGATATCGCCTATCTCGCCATTTATAAACTCAAACTTCAGGTTAACGTAGGGGAGCCATTCACTGGCGGCCTCCTTTACCGCTGCAATAGCTTCCGCACTGGCGTCGTACATGGCGATTTTGAGCGTTTTTCCGTTTTTCCAATACTTTGTATGGGATCCAATATTTCTTTTCGGGCGACTTGAAGAGCGGGTGTTGGAATTAAGAGGGCGTTCTTGAGTGGCTGCGTTATAAGAAGAGGAGTTGCTAGTGGGGGTGATTGTTGTGCAGGGGATAAATGAGGTCATGGTTGTACGTCCGTGTATCAAGCAAGGGGTTGTTGGTTGTTTGGTGGTGTTAGTTGTTTTGTTGAGTGGGTATGTTGGGTTTAATGGGGTTTTGAAAATAATGTTTGGTTGGAGGTTTGTATAGAGGGTGGTTGTAACTGAAAAGATCAGCCCGCACTGCGTTGCACAGTGCGGGTAATTATAAAAAGTTATTTACGGGTGATAATGAAGTTGCGGATGCGTTCTGCTGCTTCTATGCATTCAGCCAGCGGCGCCACAAGTGCCATGCGTACGCGCCCGGCTCCCGGGTTGACCCCATCGACATCCCGCGATAGGTAAGAACCCGGCACCACGGTCACATGCTCCTGTTCGAACAGGTCACGGCAGAAGGCCGCGTCGTCACCGGCCACATTCGGCCACAGGTAAAAACCACCATCCGGGCGCTGTACGTCCATGACCGGGCTGAGGATTTCCAGCACCGCGTCATACTTCTCGCGGTACAGCGCACGGTTGGCGCGCACGTGCACTTCGTCGTTCCACGCGGCAACGCTGGCCAGTTGGGTTTGCACCGGCATCGCGCAGCCGTGGTAAGTGCGATACAGCAAGAAGCCTTTGAGAATGTCCGCATCACCGGCGACAAAACCCGAACGCAGGCCCGGCAGGTTCGAGCGCTTGGACAGGCTATGGAATACCACGCAACGCTTGAAGTCCTTGCGGCCCAGTTCCACGCAGGCACTGAGCAGGCCGGCCGGCGGGGTTTGTTCGTCGAAGTACAGTTCGCTGTAGCACTCGTCGGCAGCGATCACGAAGTCGTACTCATCGGCCAGGGCAATCAGCTTTTTCAGCGTGTCGACCGGGATCAGTGCGCCGGTCGGATTGCCTGGCGAGCACAGGAACAGGATCTGGCAGCGTTTCCAGATGTCCGGTGAAACGGCGTCGAAATCCGGGTTGAAGCCGTTTTCATCCAGGCATGACAAGTAGTGCGGCTTGGCTCCAGCCAGGAACGCGGCGCCTTCGTAGATCTGATAGAACGGGTTCGGGCTGACCACCAGCGCATCGTCGCCACGGTTGACGACGGTCTGGGTGAAGGCGAACAGCGCTTCACGGGTACCGTTGACTGGCAGCACGTTGCGCGCCGGGTCAATCCAGCCGTTCGGGACGTTGAAGCGACGCTCGCACCATGCGGCGATGGCTTCACGCAGGGCCGGGATGCCGAGGGTGGTCGGGTATACGGCCATCTGATCCAGATTGCTTGCCAGGGCTTCGGCGACAAAGCTTGGCGAACGGTGTTTCGGCTCGCCGATGGACAGTGCGATGGCACGTTTTTCCGGGTTTGGCGTGACGCTACCGAGCAGCGCGCGGAGCTTTTCAAAAGGGTAGGGCTGGAGCTGGGTCAGAGCGTTGTTCATCGGTAGATCTCGTTCGGTGCGGGGTGTGGACAACCCATGTTTCTTGTGGGAGCCGGCTTGCCAGCGATGGTCGTTAACGATAACGCGTGCTTGCCGGGTAAGCGCGGTGTTCTTGGGTCCATCGCTGGCAAGCCAGCTACAACGAAGGGCTGGCTCGCTCCCACAGGGGAAAATTTGTCATGTCAGATACTGATTCGCGACAGTTTGATATCGGGTTCCTGATTGACGCTCAATTGCTCGACGATTGCGTCCTGTAAACGGCTGCACAGCTGCGGGTCCGACAATGGCTGGTTGTTGGCGTCGGTGATGAAAAACACGTCTTCCACCCGTTCGCCCAGGGTCGCAATCTTGGCGTTCTGCAACGACAGGTCGAATTCCAGGAAGATCGTGCCGATCCGCGCCAGCAGGCCAGGGCGGTCGGGAGCGGTCAGTTCAAGCACGGTGACCGGGCGCTGGGCGTCGTTGTGGATCGTCACCTGCGGCGCGAAGGCGAAATGCTTGAGCTGGCGGGGGACCCGGCGCTGGATGATGGTCGGGTAGTCGTCCGGATTTCGCAAGGCTTCGGTCAGGCCATCGCGGATCTCCTTGACCCGCTCCGGGTTATCGCCGATCGAGTCGCCATCCGCGTCGAGCACAATGTAGGTATCGAGGGTGAACTGGCTGCTGGAGGTGATGACCCGGGCGTCGTGGATGTTCAGGTTGAGCTGGTCCATTGCGGCGACGGTCACGGCAAAGAAGTCGTGCTGGTCGGGTGCGTAGATGAAGATCTGCGTGCCACCCTCGAACTCGCGCTGAGTGGTTTCCTTGATCAGCACCAGTGGCCCGCCATCGGCTGGCTGCTGAAGGATCGCATCGCTGTGCCAGGCCACGTCGCCGGCGGTATGGCGCAGGAAATAGTCATCGCCCAGTTGCGCCCAAAGCTGCTCGACATCGTCCGGATCGGTGCCGCCGCGCACCAGAATGTCCAGGGCGGCGCTCTGGGTCTGGCGGATCTGCTCTTCGCGATCAACCGGGTT
The DNA here is from genome assembly GCF_008801475.1 of Pseudomonas moorei. GTDB lineage: Bacteria > Pseudomonadota > Gammaproteobacteria > Pseudomonadales > Pseudomonadaceae > Aquipseudomonas > Aquipseudomonas moorei. Next base: position 187,564 of record NZ_VZPP01000012.1, read on the forward strand.
TTCCAGGCCGCGACGAAGGGCACGCTTGGTTTCGGTGTAGAGCTGGCGCAGGAGGCTGGCGCGCCAGGAGTTCCACAGCGTCGGGTTGGTGGCGTTGATGTCGGCGACGGTCAGCACGTAGAGGTAGTCGAGGCGGGTTTCATCGCCGACGATCTGTGCGAAATCGTGGATCACCTGCGGGTCTGACAGGTCCTTGCGCTGGGCGGTGGTCGACATCACTAGATGGTTCTGCACCAGCCAGACGATCAGGCGACTGTCCCACACGGGCAGTTGGTGACGCTGGGAGAAAGCCTCGGCATCCACGGCGCCGATATCCGAGTGGTCGCCATGCCGGCCTTTGCCGATGTCGTGGTACAGCCCGGCCAGGTAGATCAGCTCGGGTTTGGGCAGTTTGCCCATGAGCTTGCTGGCCAGAGGGAATTTTTCCGACACTTGCGTGTACTGCAACTTACGCAGGTGTTTGATCAGGTTCAGGGTGTGGGCATCAACCGTATAGATGTGAAACAGGTCGTGTTGCATCTGTCCGACGATAAATCCGAATTCCGGCAGATAGCGCCCGAGGATGCCGTAACGGTTCATGCGGCGCAGGTTGCGATGGATGCCGATCTTGCACTTGAACAATTCAATGAACAGGCTGGTGTTGCGAATGTCGTTGCGGAAATCGTCGTCGATCAGGTGCCGGTTCTCGCGCAGCAGGCGAATGGTGTCGGCACGTACGCCCTTGATTTCCGGTTGCTGGGCCATCAGCACGAAAATTTCGAGCATGGCAAACGGAGTGCGGCGGAACACGTTGTCGTTGCGCGCCTCGATGTAGCCATCGTGGAGCTGGAATCGCGAGTTGATCGGCTGCGGCGGCGCTTGATCATCCGGCGCGAGGATGACCTCCTCGAAGTGCTGGATGATCAAGTCGCTGAGCTGAGCGATGCTCATCACCACCCGGTAATACTGCTGCATGAAGTTTTCGATGGCTTGCTTGGCGTCGTCACCTTCGAACCCCAGCAGCTTGGCAATGGTGCGCTGGTGATCGAACAGCAGGCGATCTTCCGAACGGCCAGCGAGCATGTGCAGGGCGTAACGCACCTTCCACAGGAACTCCTGGGACGAGGCCAGCAGGGCGTTTTCGCTTTCTACCAGGAAGCCTTCGCCCGCCAGTGCGCGCAGGTTCAGGGTGCCGTACTCGCGACGAGCCACCCACAGAATCGTCTGAATATCCCTTAGTCCGCCCGGCGAGCCTTTGACGTTGGGTTCCAGGTTGTATTCGGTATCGTTGTACTTGTGGTGACGGGCCTTCTGTTCGGCACGCTTGGCCAGGAAGAAATCCTTGCTCGGCCACATGTGCGCGGTGCTGGTGACGTCCAGCATGCGTTGGCGCAAGCGCTCCGGGCCACAGATGGTGCGGCTTTCCATCAGGTTGGTGACAACCGTCAGATCGGCGCGGGCCTCGACGGCGCACTCTTCGACCGAGCGAACGCTCTGACCGACTTCCAGGCCAATGTCCCACAGCAACGTCAGAAAGCGCTCGATGGAGTCACGGAAGATTTCGTGATCGGCGCTGTCGAGCAGGATCAGCAGGTCAATGTCTGAATACGGATGCAGTTCGCCCCGACCATAGCCACCGACCGCTACCAGCGCAATGTCGGCGTCTTCACTCCAGTTGAACTGCTCCCAGGCCTTTTGCAGGATGTTATCGACGAACCAGGCACGGTCCTCGATCAGCCGGCGAATGTCCCGGCCGCTGCGAAAGCGCCCGTCGAGCACCTCGCGGGCCTGGCGGATTGCCTTCTTGAAGGCCGCAATGGGGCTTGCCTTCAGGGCCAGTTCAGCCTGGAACTGGCCGCGATCGAAGAGTTCTGGATCCACCTGCGGCATCGATTGGCTTTCCTTTCTATAAGGCTGGGAGTGGAGCGGGGCGGATCAGGCCGAAATGCGCGGGATGGTGTCATCGCTGCGCAAGGTGAAGATCTCGTAACCGGTCTCGGTCACCAGCAGCGTGTGTTCCCACTGTGCCGACAGCTTGCGGTCCTTGGTGATCGCGGTCCAGCCGTCACCCAGCACCTTGGTGTCAGCCTTGCCCTGGTTGATCATCGGCTCGATGGTGAAGGTCATGCCGGCTTGCAGTTCCATGCCGGTGCCTGCGCGACCGTAATGCAGGATCTGCGGTTCTTCGTGGAAGACTTTGCCGATGCCGTGACCACAGAATTCGCGAACCACCGAGAAACCGTTCTTTTCAGCGTGTTTCTGGATGATTTCACCGATGTCGCCAAGGCGGCAACCGGGTTTGACGATTTCAATCGCCTTGTACATGCATTCCTGGGTCACTTGCGACAGACGCTCGGCCCAGACCGGCACGGTGCCGACGTGGAACATGCGGCTGGTATCGCCGTGGTAGCCGTCCTTGATGACGGTGACGTCGATGTTCAGGGTGTCGCCGTCTTTCAGCGGCTTGTCGTTCGGGATGCCGTGGCAGACCACGTGGTTGATCGACGTGCAAATCGACTTCGGGTAGCCCTTGTAATTCAGGGGGGCAGGGATGGCTTTCTGCTCGTTGACAATATAGTCGTGGCAGATCTGGTTCAGTTGATCGGTGGTCACACCCGGCTTGACGTATTCGGCAATCATTTCCAGCACATCGGCGGCCAGTTTGCCGGCGACGCGCATTTTTGCGATGTCCTCGGGGGTTTTGAGGGTGACGGTCATACAGGCTCTCTCTGCGCTCGATGGCGCTTCTCAACGAAAAGGGCGTTGCGCAATCGAACTTCGCAGCCCTGAAAAACGCAATTCTAACAGACGATCAGGGCAAATCCGCCGCTCTGTGCATCGCTTCTCTCCATAGAATGGTGCATTGTGGGCGGATTCCAAGGGATGGAGCTGCGTGGTCGCCAGGATTTCAGAATCCGGGTTTCGTTTTTTCCTCCCCTGTGATATAAAATGCGCCGCTTTCCGGGGATGCCCCGAAAAGCCTAAATCCACACACGTGTCGACACGATGACCTGGGTGCCTTCAGCTGATGCTGCTGGTTGGTCATTGGGATACGTGGAGGCCAAACCCGACTTATTAAGGAACTATCATGTCCCAAGTCAACATGCGCGATATGCTGAAGGCCGGTGTGCACTTCGGTCACCAGACCCGTTACTGGAACCCGAAAATGGGTAAATACATTTTCGGCGCGCGTAACAAGATCCACATCATCAACCTTGAAAAAACCCTGCCAATGTTCAACGAAGCTCTGACTTTCGTAGAGCGTCTGGCCCAGGGCAAAAACAAGATTCTGTTCGTCGGCACCAAGCGTTCCGCTGGCAAGATCGTTGCTGAAGAAGCAGCACGTTGCGGTTCGCCGTACGTCGACCACCGCTGGTTGGGCGGCATGCTGACCAACTTCAAAACCATCCGTGCTTCCATCAAGCGTCTGCGTGACCTTGAAGTACAAGCCGAAGACGGTACTTTCGCCAAGCTGACCAAGAAAGAAGCGCTGATGCGCTCCCGTGACCTGGAAAAGCTGGATCGTTCCCTGGGTGGTATCAAGGACATGGGCGGTCTGCCAGACGCTCTGTTCGTAATCGACGTTGATCACGAGCGCATCGCGATCACCGAAGCCAACAAGCTGGGCATCCCGGTTATCGGCGTAGTCGATACCAACAGCAGCCCGGAAGGCGTTGACTACATCATCCCAGGCAACGATGACGCAATCCGCGCTATCCAGCTGTACATGGGTTCGATGGCTGACGCTGTTATCCGTGGTCGCAACAACGTTGCTGGCGGCACCGAAGTTTTCGTTGAAGAAGCTCCGGCAGCTGCAGCTGAGTAATTGACGCCCTGGCGTTGACTCAGTAAGCAAAAAGGGGGCTTGGCCCCCTTTTTGCCACCTCGAAAACCATTTGTCGGCGCCCACTGCTTTATCTGTAACGTGCGGCAGCTAACAAGGGTGGTTCGGGAAGAATTGAACGCCCGTTCGATCGGGTGGAATGGTTGATAACCTATCCAAGAGGAATTTTGAAATGGCAGAGATTACTGCAGCGTTGGTCAAAGAACTGCGCGAGCGTACTGGCGAAGGCATGATGGACTGCAAAAAGGCCTTGACCAAGGCTGGCGGCGACATCGAAAAAGCCATTGATGACATGCGTGCTTCGGGCGCCATCAAGGCTGCCAAGAAAGCGGGTAACGTTGCTGCTGAAGGCGCAATCGCCATCAAGGCTGACGACAAGTCCGCGGTACTGCTGGAAGTGAACTCGCAGACCGACTTCCTGGCTCTGCAAGACGACTTCAAGAACTTCGTTGCTGCCAGCGTAGAAAAAGCTTTCGCCGAAAAACTGACCGACGCAGCTCCGCTGATCGCCGCTCAGGAATCGGCTCGTGAAGCCCTGGTTGCCAAAGTTGGCGAAAACGTCAACATTCGTCGTCTGGTACGCGTAGAGGGTGATGTTGTCGGCACCTACCTGCACGGTAACAAGATCGGTGTTGCTGTTGTTCTCAAGGGCGGCGATGTTCAGCTGGCCAAAGAGATCGCCATGCACGTGGCGGCAAGCAACCCAGAGTTCCTGCTGCCATCGCAGGTTTCGCCAGAAGCCATCGAGCGCGAGAAGGGTGTTTTCCTGACCCTGAACGAAGACAAGATGAAAGGCAAGCCAGCAGAAATCGTCGAGAAGATGATCGCCGGCCGTATCACCAAGTTCCTGGCCGAAGCCAGCCTGGTCGAGCAAGCTTTCGTCATGAATCCAGAAGTCACCGTTGGTGCTCTGGCCAAGAAAGCTGGCGCAGAAATCGTTTCCTTCACCTACTTCAAGGTTGGCGAAGGCATCGAGAAGCCAGTTGACAACTTCGCTGAAGAAGTTGCTGCTCAGGTTGCGGCTGCTTCCAAGCAATAAGACGGTTTTTTTAACTGTCGCCCTGAAGAGGCTGCCCGCTCACGCGCGCAGCCTCTTTTCAGATGGGGTACCAATTTTTAATTGGTTTCCTTTTGGAACTGGCTTACAAAGCCATGTTCCGATGGCGCTGAAGCAGCGCCAAGCTAGAGTGAACGCCAGCTGAAAACAGCTCGCAAAGAATTTTTAAAATACGCCGCAGGAGAGATTCGCAATGGCTCAGCAGGGCAGTGGTTATCAGGCTCGCTATAAACGCATTCTACTCAAGCTTAGCGGCGAGGCCCTGATGGGCTCGGAAGAGTTCGGGATCGATCCGAAAGTTCTGGATCGCATGGCGCTGGAAGTTGGCCAGCTGGTTGGCATCGGTGTTCAGGTGGGTCTGGTGATCGGCGGCGGAAACCTGTTCCGCGGCGAGGCACTGAGCAAGGCTGGCATGGATCGGGTCACTGGCGACCACATGGGCATGCTGGCCACTGTGATGAACGCCTTGGCCATGCGCGACGCGCTCGAACGTGCCAATATCTCCGCCATCGTGATGTCGGCCATTTCCATGGTTGGCGTAACCGATCATTATGATCGCCGCAAGGCCATGCGCCACCTCAACTCCAAGGATGTAGTGATTTTCGCGGCCGGTACCGGCAATCCATTCTTCACTACGGATTCGGCAGCCTGCCTGCGCGCGATCGAAATCGATGCCGATGTCGTGCTCAAGGCGACCAAGGTCGATGGCGTCTACACCGCTGACCCATTCAAAGACCCGCATGCCGAGAAGTTCGATCATCTGACCTACGATGAAGTACTGGATCGCAAGCTTGGGGTGATGGATCTGACGGCCATTTGCCTGTGCCGCGACCACAAGATGCCGTTGCGCGTATTTAACATGAACAAGCCCGGCGCCCTGCTGAACATTGTGCACGGCGGCGCTGAAGGGACCCTGATCGAGGAAGGCCAACAATGATCAACGAAATCAAGAAAGACGCTAAAGAGCGCATGCAGAAATCCGTGGAGTCGCTGGCGCACAACTTCGGCCGTATTCGTACCGGTCAAGCACACCCAAGCATTCTGGAAGGCGTGATGGTGCCGTACTACGGTTCCGATACTCCGATCAAGCAAGTGGCCAACATCACCGTCAAAGATGCTCGTACCCTGCAAGTCGTTGCCTTCGAGCGCAACATGCTCGGCGCCGTCGACAAGGCGATCGGCAGTGCCGGTCTGAACCTGAACCCGACCAACCTTGGCGAGTTGTTGCTGATCTCCATGCCTGCCCTGACTGAAGAAACCCGTCGCGGCTTCACCAAGCAGGCTCGTGATGTTGCCGAAGACGCCCGTGTAGCCGTGCGCAACATCCGTCGTGATGCCAACAGCTCGCTGAAGGACCTGGTCAAGGAAAAAGAAATCAGCGAAGACGAAGAGCGTCGCGCCACTGGCGAAATCGACGACCTGACCAAGAAGTTCGTGGCTGAAATCGACGCGAAGCTGGCAGAGAAAGAAAAAGACCTGATGGCCGTATAAGGGTCGCGTTTTCATGGAAAAGACCAAGCAGGTTGCACCGTCCACGGTGCCGCGCCATGTCGCGATCATCATGGATGGTAATAATCGCTGGGCGAAAAAACGCTTTATGCCTGGCGTCGCCGGGCATAAAGCGGGTGTGGATGCGGTTCGTGCGGTTATCGAGGTGTGTGCCGAGGCAGGAGTCGAAGTGCTCACCTTGTTCGCGTTCTCGAGCGAGAACTGGCAGCGTCCGGCCGATGAGGTCAGTGCCTTGATGGACTTGTTCTTCAAGGCATTGCGTCGTGAGGCCAAGCGCCTCAACGAAAACAACATCAGTTTGCGCATCATTGGCGACCGCTCGCGTTTTCACCCTGAACTTCAGGCTGCGATGCGCGAAGCTGAGGCCATGACGGCCGGCGCCAATCGCTTTATCCTGCAGATCGCGGCCAACTACGGTGGGCAGTGGGATATCGCGCAAGCCGCTCAGCGCCTGGCGCGGGAAGTTCAGGCCGGGCATCTGCGTCCTGAAGACATCACCCCGGAACTGCTGCAAACCTGTCTGGCTACGGGCGATCTGCCGTTGCCCGATCTGTGCATCCGTACCGGAGGCGAGCACCGCATCAGCAACTTTCTGCTGTGGCAGTTGGCTTATGCCGAGTTGTATTTTTCCGACCTGTTCTGGCCGGACTTCAAACACGATGCCATGCGGAACGCGCTGGCCGATTTCGCATCTCGCCAGCGCCGCTTCGGTAAAACGAGTGAGCAGGTCGAGGCTGGAGCCCGGGTTTAATGCTTAAACAACGAATCATCACGGCATTGATCCTGCTGCCGATTGCCCTGTGCGGGTTTTTTCTCCTCGAGGGTTCCGCTTTTGCCTTGTTCATCGGGTTGGTTGTGACTCTCGGTGCCTGGGAATGGGCTCGCCTGGCAGGCTTTACCGCCCAGTCGATGCGTTTTGGCTATGCTGCTGTCGTCGCGGTGATGTTGTTGGTCATGCACCTGCTACCCGGTCTCGCGCCCTGGATACTGGGGGCTTCGGTCATCTGGTGGGGGGTTGCGACGTATCTCGTGCTCACCTATCCGCAGTCCAGCGCGCATTGGGCCAGTGCGGCCTGCAAGCTGGTGGTCGGTCTGTTGATTCTATTACCAGCCTGGCAAGGCTTGGTCTTGATCAAGCAGGAACCGCTGGGGAACTGGTTAATCATGGCGGTGATGGTGCTGGTCTGGGGCGCCGATATCGGTGCGTATTTTTCCGGCCGGGCTTTCGGTAAGCGCAAGCTGGCGCCACAGGTCAGTCCTGGCAAGAGCTGGGAAGGCGTTTACGGCGGTTTGGTGTCGAGCCTGCTCATCACTGTAATCGTCGGGTTTGTTCGGGACTGGACAGTTGCCCAGCTGTTCAAGGGGCTGATCGGCGCAGCCTTGATCGTGTTTGTCTCGGTTGTGGGTGACCTCACCGAAAGCATGTTCAAGCGTCAGTCCGGGATCAAGGACAGCAGTAATCTGTTACCGGGGCATGGTGGCGTTCTGGATCGGATCGACAGTCTGACGGCAGCTATTCCCGTGTTCGCCGTACTGCTATGGATGGCTGCGCCTTGAACCGCCCACAGCAGATTACCGTTCTGGGAGCGACCGGATCGATCGGTCTGAGCACTCTCGATGTCATCGCTCGCCACCCCGGGCGTTGTCAAGTCTTTGCCTTGAGCGGTTTCACACGTTTGAGCGAGTTGTTGGCACTTTGCGTTCGCCACGCGCCGCGGTTCGCTGTTGTGCCAGAGGCGGGAGCTGCCCGAGCCTTGCAGGATGATCTGCATGCAGCGGGGCTTTCAACCCGGGTTCTGGTGGGGGAGGAAGGGCTGTGTCAGATTGCTGCAGACCCTGAAGTCGATGCGGTCATGGCGGCCATTGTCGGTGCGGCGGGATTACGTCCAACCCTGGCGGCCGTCGAGTCGGGCAAGAAAATTCTCCTGGCCAACAAAGAAGCGCTGGTAATGTCCGGTGCGTTGTTCATGCAGGCCGTGCGCAAGAGTGGCTCGGTATTGCTGCCGATCGACAGTGAGCACAACGCGATATTCCAGTGCATGCCGCAGGATTTTGCCCGTGGTCTCGGTGCGGTGGGTGTGCGTCGGATTTTGCTGACAGCCTCTGGCGGCCCGTTCCGCCAGACGCCCATGGCTGAACTGGCCCATGTGACTCCCCAACAGGCCTGTGCTCATCCGAACTGGTCCATGGGGCGCAAGATTTCGGTTGATTCGGCCAGCATGATGAATAAAGGGCTCGAGTTGATCGAAGCCTGCTGGCTGTTCGATGCCAGGCCGTCCCAGGTCGAAGTGGTGGTTCATCCGCAGAGCGTGATTCATTCGCTGGTCGATTACATCGATGGCTCGGTGTTGGCTCAGTTGGGCAACCCGGACATGCGCACGCCAATCGCCAATGCACTGGCCTGGCCGGAGCGGATCGATTCAGGTGTGGCACCGCTGGATCTGTTTGCTATCGCGCGCCTGGACTTCCAGGCGCCCGACGAAGAGCGGTTTCCTTGTCTGCGGCTGGCGCGTCTGGCGGCCGAAGCAGGCAACAGTGCACCGGCCATGTTGAATGCGGCAAATGAGGTCGCGGTTGCAGCCTTTCTCGACGGACGGGTCCGCTACCCTGAAATCGCGAGTATCATCGAAGAAACGTTGAATCTCGAGCCTGTGGTAGCAGTGGATGATCTCGAGGCAGTGTTCACGGCAGATACGAAGGCACGTGTACTGGCCGAACAATGGTTGAGTCGACACGGGCGGTAAGTGTGCACTGCGTTGGCCCATGCAGCACCGGATAGGATTGCGGAGAAAGTAGATGAGCGCGCTCTATATGATTGTCGGCACCCTGGTGGCTTTGGGCGTGCTGGTTACCTTCCACGAGTTCGGCCATTTCTGGGTTGCGCGTCGCTGTGGGGTCAAAGTGCTGCGCTTTTCCGTGGGCTTCGGGATGCCGCTGCTGCGCTGGCACGACAAGAAAGGTACCGAGTTCGTGGTGGCCGCCATCCCCTTGGGCGGCTACGTCAAAATGCTCGATGAGCGCGAAGGTGAAGTGCCTGTCGATCAGCTCGATCATTCCTTCAATCGCAAATCGGTGCGCCAGCGCATTGCCATCGTGGCAGCGGGACCGATCGCCAACTTTCTGTTGGCGATGGTGTTTTTCTGGGTTTTGGCCATGCTCGGTAGCGAGCAGGTGCGCCCGGTCATCGGTGCTGTGGAGTCGGGCAGTATCGCCGCCAGGGCCGGATTGAGCCCTGGACAGGAAATTATCTCTATCGACGGTGAGCCGACTACCGGCTGGGCGGCAGTGAATTTGCAATTGGTCCGCCGACTGGGGGAGAGCGGTTCGCTGCAGGTGTTGGTTCGTGATCAGGGCTCCACGGTTGACTCTCCTCGTGAGCTGGCGCTGGATAAATGGCTCAAGGGGGCTGATGAGCCGGATCCGATTCGTTCGCTGGGTATCCGTCCTTGGCGTCCTGCATTGCCGCCGGTCCTGGCCGAATTGGATCCGAAGGGCCCGGCTCAAGCGGCTGGCTTGAAAACCGGCGACCGATTGTTGGCACTGGATGGCAAGGCGCTGGATGACTGGCAGCAGGTGGTCGATACCGTTCGTATGCATCCTGGTACCAAAATCATGCTGCGGGTTGAGCGTGATAGTGCTCAAATCGACGTCCCTGTCACGCTGGCTGCCCGTGGCGAAAGCAAAGCCCCCACTGGTTACCTGGGGGCTGGGGTAAAGGCTGTCGACTGGCCGCCTGAGATGATTCGCGAGGTCAGTTACGGGCCAGTGGCCGCAATTGCTGAGGGGGCTCGACGCACCTGGACAATGAGCGTGCTGACCCTGGATTCACTCAAGAAAATGTTGTTCGGTGAGCTCTCGGTAAAAAACTTGAGTGGACCGATAACCATTGCTAAAGTGGCGGGCGCTTCGGCCCAGTCGGGTGTTGCTGATTTCCTGAATTTCCTTGCTTATCTGAGTATTAGCTTGGGTGTTCTGAATTTGCTGCCCATTCCTGTGCTGGATGGGGGGCATTTGTTGTTTTATCTGATTGAGTGGGCGCGTGGTCGTCCCTTGTCGGATCGGGTGCAAGGTTGGGGGATACAGATCGGTATCAGTTTGGTGGTCGGAGTGATGTTGCTTGCTCTGGTCAATGATCTGGGTCGTCTGTAACGTCGCTGAATTGCGAATCTGCCGCATTTTGCGGCAGTTTGTTTATTGCCAGTTGGAATAAGAAAGGACTTCATGAAACGTCTGCTGCTAACTGCGGTTCTCACCGTATTGATGATCGCCGAAGTTCACGCCGAGTCCTTCACTATCTCTGATATTCGCGTCAATGGCCTCCAGCGGGTCTCCGCGGGTAGCGTCTTTGGTGCTTTGCCGTTGAACGTCGGCGAACAGGCGGATGATCGTCGCCTGGTGGAATCCACTCGTGCGTTGTTCAAAACCGGTTTCTTTCAAGATATCCAGCTGGGCCGCGATGGCAACGTCCTGGTTATTACTGTAGTCGAGCGTCCGTCGGTCGCCAGTATCGAGATCGAAGGTAACAAGGCGATTTCCACTGAAGACCTGATGAAGGGTCTCAAACAATCCGGTCTGGCCGAAGGCGAGATCTTCCAGCGCGCTACCCTCGAAGGTGTACGTAACGAGCTGCAGCGCCAATACGTCGCTCAGGGTCGCTACTCCGCTACCGTCGACACCGAGGTGGTACCGCAGCCGCGCAACCGCGTCGGCTTGAAGGTCAACATCAACGAAGGCACCGTCGCAGCTATCCAGCACATCAACGTGGTAGGCAACACTGTCTTCCCTGATGAAGACCTCATTGATCTGTTTGAACTCAAGACAACCAACTGGTTGTCGTTCTTCAAGAACGACGACAAGTACGCTCGTGAAAAACTGTCCGGTGACCTGGAGCGTCTGCGTTCCTACTACCTGGACCGTGGCTATATCAACATGGATATCGCTTCGACCCAGGTCTCCATCACCCCGGACAAGAAGCACGTCTACATCACCGTCAATATTAACGAAGGCGAAAAGTACACCGTACGTGACGTCAAGTTGAGCGGTGACCTGAAGGTCCCCGAGGATCAGGTCAAGTCCCTGCTCCTGGTGCAGAAAGGCCAGGTATTCTCGCGCAAGCTGATGACCACTACGTCCGAGCTGATCACCCGTCGCCTGGGTAACGAAGGCTATACCTTCGCCAACGTAAACGGCGTGCCGCAGCCTCATGATGAAGACCACACCGTAGATATCACCTTTGCTGTGGATCCGGGCAAGCGTGCTTACGTCAACCGCATTAACTTCCGTGGCAACACCAAGTCCGAAGACGAAGTGCTGCGTCGTGAAATGCGTCAGATGGAAGGCGGTTGGGCGTCGACTTACCTGATCGATCAATCCAAGACTCGTCTGGAGCGACTGGGGTTCTTCAAGGAAGTCAACGTTGAAACACCTGCCGTGCCTGGCGTCGATGACCAGGTGGATGTGAACTACAGCGTTGAAGAGCAAGCGTCCGGTTCGATTACCGCGAGTATTGGTTTTGCACAGAGTGCAGGTCTGATTCTCGGTGGTTCGATTACCCAGAACAACTTCCTGGGTACGGGTAACAAGGTCAGCATCGGCTTGACTCGCAGCCAATATCAAAGTCGCTATAACTTCGGTTATGTCGACCCGTACTGGACTGCTGATGGTGTGAGCCTGGGTTACAACGCGTTCTATCGCACAACCGACTATAAAGATCTTGATGTAAACGTTGCCAGCTACGCCGTAGACAGCCTGGGAGCGGGCGTCAGTGTCGGTTATCCGATCAGCGAGACTTCGCGTCTTACCTTTGGTTTGACTGCGCAACAGGACAAGATCAAGACGGGTCTTTATACCGTCGACGAAATTTTCGACTTCGTTAACCAGCAAGGCGATCAGTACCTGAACTTCAAGGCATCGGCCGGTTGGTCCGAGTCCACATTGAACAAAGGCGTACTGGCAACCCGTGGTCATTCCCAAAGCTTGACCGCGGAAGCGACAACACCGGGCAGCGATTTGTCGTTCTTCAAACTGGATTATCGCGGTCAACTGTTCCAGCCGTTGTCTGAAAACTACACCATGCGCCTGCACACCGAACTGGGTTATGGCGATGGTTATGGTTCCACTGATGGCTTGCCATTCTATGAAAACTACTATGCTGGTGGTTTCAACTCGGTTCGCGGTTTCAAGGACAGCACTCTGGGGCCTCGTAGTACTCCGAGCCGGGGCGTGAACCCGGGGACCGCAGTCGATCCGGATCAGGATCCACTGCCGTTTGGTGGTAACGTCCTGATCCAGGGTGGTGTAGAGCTTCTGTTCCCGTTGCCGTTCGTGAAAGATCAGCGCTCCTTGCGTACCTCGGTATTCTGGGATGTGGGTAACGTGTTCGATTCGACTTGCAAGCAGAGCACCAACGCCGATGGCTCGAAGTCCAACACTCAATGTAATGACATCAGCCTGAGTAATATGGCCAGTTCTGTGGGTGTCGGTGTGACTTGGGTTACCGCCCTTGGTCCGTTGAGCTTCGCGTTGGCGATGCCAGTTAAAAAGCCGGACAGCAATGCCGAGACTCAAGTGTTCCAATTCTCCCTCGGCCAGACGTTCTAAGCGTCTGACCCAAGATAATGACAATGGATTTTGTAGGAGTGCATCGTGCGTAAGTTGACTCAATTGGTTCTCCTGGCTTCCGTACTGGTAGCAGGCCCGGCTTTTGCCGACATGAAAATCGCTGTTCTGAACTATCAGATGGCATTGCTGGAGTCTGATGCGGCCAAGAAATACGCCGTTGATGCCGAGAAAAAATTTGGTCCGCAGCTGACCAAGCTCAAGACACTGGAAAGCAGTGCCAAGGGCATTCAGGATCGTCTGATGGCTGGTGGTGACAAAATGCAGCAAGGCGAACGTGAGCGTCTGGAGCTTGAATTCAAGCAAAAGGCTCGTGACTTCCAATTCCAGTCCAAGGAGTTGAATGAAGCCAAAGCCGTTGCCGACCGTGAAATGCTGAAGCAGCTCAAGCCGAAACTGGATAGCGCTGTAGAAGAAGTCATCAAGAAAGGTGCTTTCGACCTGGTGTTCGAGCGTGGTGCAGTGATTGATGTCAAACCTCAGTACGACATCACGCGCCAGGTTATCGAGCGCATGAATCAGCTGAAATAATCCATGACCGTGACTATCAAGCTCGGCCAGTTGGCCGAGTTCCTCGGTGCCACCCTCAGTGGCGACCCGGACAAAGCAATTACTGGGCTAGCTACCTTGCAGGAGGCTGGCCCAACTCAGTTGAGCTTTCTCGCAAATCCCCAGTACCGTAAATACCTGGCAGGCAGTCAAGCCGCAGCTTTGTTGCTCAAAGCTGCTGATGCTGAAGGTTTTGCCGGAGATGCACTGGTGGTACCTGATCCATACGCCGCCTACGCTCGTATTTCTCACTTGTTCGATCCCAAGCCCAAGGCTGCTGCGGGTGTTCATCCGACGGCGGTGATTGCGCCTGACGCAGTGGTCGATCCTGCGGCAAGTATTGGTGCTTTTGCGGTCATCGAAAGCGGGGCGCATATTGGCGCGGGTGTGACGGTTGGTGCGCACTGCTTCATCGGCGCTCGTAGTGTCATCGGTGAAGGTGGCTGGCTCGCGCCGCGGGTCACGCTGTATCACGATGTACGCGTCGGGAAGCGGGTGGTTATCCAGTCCGGTGCCGTACTCGGTGGTGAAGGCTTTGGTTTTGCCAACCAGAAGGGTATCTGGCAGAAAATCGCCCAGATCGGTGGCGTGCTGGTCGGTGACGACGTGGAAATTGGCGTGAACACCGCCATCGACCGCGGTGCGCTGGCCGATACCGTCATTGGTAATGGCGTTAAGCTCGACAACCAGATTCAGATCGCCCACAACGTCCAGATTGGTGATCACACGGCCATGGCCGCGTGCGTGGGGATTTCCGGCAGCACCAAAATCGGTAAGCATTGCATGCTTGCTGGTGGTGTGGGGCTGGTGGGGCATATCGATATTTGCGACAACGTTTTCATTACCGGGATGACCATGGTGACCCACTCGATCACCGAGCCAGGTTCCTACTCTTCCGGTACGGCAATGCAGCCAGCGGCCGAGTGGCGCAAAAGCGCGGCCCGTATCCGTCAGCTCGATGATATCGCACGGCGTTTGCGACAGCTTGAAAAGCAAGTAGGGGAAGTGACCCCTGACGGTAATGCTTCATCAGATGGCTGATACCATTTCCATATCAAGCGTGCACAGCCGCTAGACTGCGCCCTTGATTTGCTAGAGGAGTGCGCGTCAGTCGCGCGCTTCCAATCTTTACATAGGCTTCCCCCCGAAATGATGGACATCAACGAGATTCGCGAATACCTGCCTCACCGTTACCCGTTCCTGCTGGTGGACCGGGTCGTGGATCTGGATGTGGAAGGCAAGCGCATTCGCGCCTACAAGAATGTCAGCATCAACGAACCATTCTTCAACGGTCACTTCCCTGCGCATCCAATCATGCCGGGCGTGCTGATCATCGAGGCGATGGCTCAGGCTGCCGGGATCCTTGGTTTCAAAATGCTCGACGTGAAGCCGGCTGATGGCACGCTTTACTACTTCGTCGGTTCCGACAAGCTGCGTTTCCGCCAGCCGGTGTTGCCGGGTGACCAGTTGATCCTTGAAGCCAAGTTCATTAGCTGCAAGCGTCAGATCTGGAAGTTCGAATGCCAGGCTTCGGTCGATGGCAAACCAGTCTGCTCTGCTGAAATCATCTGCGCGGAACGCAAACTATGAGTTTGATTGACCCTCGCGCAATCATCGATCCGACGGCTGTTCTGGCCGACGGTGTCGAGGTCGGCCCGTGGTCGATCGTCGGCGCAGGTGTGGAAATCGGCGAGGGAACAGTGATCGGGCCGCACGTGATTCTCAAAGGCCCGACCCGAATCGGTAAGTACAATCGCATCTATCAGTTTTCCTCGGTAGGCGAGGACACGCCTGATCTGAAATACAAGGGTGAAGAAACCCGACTGGTCATTGGCGACCATAACGTCATTCGCGAAGGCGTGACCATTCACCGGGGCACTATTCAAGACCGTTCGGAAACCACCCTGGGTGACCACAACCTGATCATGGCCTACGCGCACATCGGTCACGACAGTGTCATCGGCAACCATTGCATTCTGGTCAATAACACTGCACTTGCCGGTCATGTGCACGTTGACGACTGGGCGATCCTTTCCGGTTTTACCCTGGTTCACCAGTATTGCCACATTGGCGCCCATAGCTTCTCCGGTATGGGTACCGCCATCGGTAAAGACGTTCCCGCTTATGTCACGGTGTTCGGCAACCCGGCCGAAGCCCGCAGCATGAACTTCGAGGGCATGCGCCGTCGTGGTTTCAGCGAAGATGCAATCCACGCCCTGCGTCGCGCCTACAAGGTGGTCTACCGCCAGGGGCTGACGGTTGAGCAGGCGCTCGCCGAGCTGGCCGAATCGTCTGAGCAATTCCCGGAAGTGGCGGTGTTCCGCGACTCCATCCAGTCTTCGACCCGCGGCATCACCCGCTGATCATGGCCAATCTGCGAATCGCGCTGGTGGCGGGTGAGGCTTCCGGTGACATTCTGGGTGCGGGGCTGATGCGTGCGCTCAAGGCTCAATACCCGGCAGTCGAGTTCATCGGTGTCGGCGGTCCATTGATGCAGGCTGAGGGCCTGACCTCGTATTTCCCGATGGAGCGCCTGTCCGTCATGGGCCTGGTGGAAGTGCTGGGTCGGTTGCGCGAATTGCTGGCGCGTCGCAAGAAACTGGTCGCGGACCTGATTGCTGCGAAGCCGGACGTGTTCATCGGAATCGATGCCCCGGACTTCAATCTCAATATCGAACTCAAGCTGCGTCAGGCCGGCATCAAGACTGTGCATTACGTCAGCCCGTCGGTCTGGGCGTGGCGACAGAAGCGGGTGCTGAAGATTCGCGAGGGTTGCGATCTGATGCTCACGCTATTTCCATTCGAAGCGAAGTTCTATGAAGAGAAGGGCGTGCCGGTACGGTTTGTCGGGCACACCCTTGCCGATGCCATTCCGCTTGAGGCCGACCGCGCAGCAGCGCGGGCCGAGCTTGGATTGCCTGATGGGCCGTTGGTCGCCTTGATGCCCGGCAGTCGAGGCGGCGAAGTGGGCCGTCTCGGTGCATTGTTTCTCGACGCTGCCCAACGCCTGCGGGCGCTGCGTCCAGGCGTGCGGTTTGTCTTGCCATGTGCCAATCCGCAGCGCCGCGCGCAGCTTGAAGAGCTGTTGGCCGGTCGCGATCTGCCGCTCACGTTGCTCGATGGCAAATCCCATCTGGCCTTGGCTGCGTGCGATGCGGTGCTGATCGCCTCTGGAACGGCAACGCTTGAAGCCCTGTTGTACAAGCGGCCCATGGTGGTCGCGTATCGCTTGGCGCCGCTGACGTTCTGGATTCTCAAGCGGATGGTGAAAAGTCCCTACGTCTCTCTGCCGAACCTGCTGGCCCAGCGTCTGCTGGTGCCCGAGTTGCTGCAAGACGATGCGACGGTCGAAGCCCTGGCCCAGACCCTATCGCCGCTGATCGAGGGTGGCGAAGAGCAAACCCGCGGTTTTGATGAAATCCACCGTACCTTGCGTCTGGATGCCTCTAATCAGGCGGCGGATGCGGTGCTGAACCTGATCGGCCAAGTACAATGAGTAAAGCAAGCATGCAGATGGGGCTGGATTTCACCTTGGTCGCTGAAGTGGAAGAATTGGTTGCCGGTGTCGACGAAGTTGGTCGCGGTCCGCTCTGCGGTGCCGTGGTGACGGCTGCGGTAATCCTTGATCCGAACCGCCCGATTCTCGGTTTGAATGACTCCAAGAAGCTCACCGAAGCTCGCCGCGAAAAACTCTACGATGAAATCTGCGAGAAAGCCCTGAGCTGGTGTATCGCCCGCGCGGAAGTCGAAGAGATCGACGAGCTGAACATCCTGCATGCCACCATGCTGGCCATGCAGCGCGCGGTAGCAGGGCTGCATATCCAGCCGAAACTGGCGATGATCGACGGTAATCGCTGTCCGAAATTGCCGATGCGCGCCGAGGCGGTGGTGCAGGGTGATGGCAAGGTACCGGCCATTGCAGCGGCTTCGATTTTGGCCAAGGTCAGTCGTGATCGGGAAATGGCGGCTTTCGAGCTGATTTACCCTGGTTATGGTATCGGCGGCCACAAAGGCTACCCGACGCCTGTTCATCTGGAAGCGCTCGCGCGCCTTGGGCCGACGCCTATCCACCGACGTTCGTTTGCGCCTGTGCGTCTGGCTTTTGAAGCGCGGGAAAGCCTGATCGAGAGTTAGCAGCAAGGCTGATTTTTTTTGCCAAGGCCCGGTACAATCCGGGCCTTGTTGTTTTCATGAATATACGCAGGATCACTATGCCGGCTTCATTTGTTCATCTACGCCTGCACACTGAATATTCCCTGGTCGACGGTCTGGTGCGGATCAAGCCGCTGGTCAAGACCCTGGTTGGCATGAACATGCCTGCCGTTGCGGTCACCGATCAGAACAACATGTGTTCCCTGGTCAAATTCTATAAAGCCGCCATGGGTGCCGGGATCAAGCCGATCTGCGGCGCCGACCTGTGGCTGTCGAACAAGGATCCGGACAACCCGCTGAGCCGGATCAGCCTGTTGGTGATGAACGCCGAAGGTTATCGCAATCTTACCGAGCTGATTTCACGGGGCTTTATCGACGGCCAGCGTAATGGTTCGATCATCATCGAGCGCGAGTGGGTTGCCGAAGCCAGCGCAGGCTTGATCATGCTGTCGGCAGCGAAAGAGGGCGAAATCGGCCAGGCGATGCTCAGTGGCAACCCGGACGAAGCCGAAGCCTTGGCGCGGGAGTGGATGGCGGTGTTCCCGGACCGCTTCTATCTGGAAATCCAGCGCACCAACCGCCCCAACGACGAAGAGCAACTGCACGGCGCCGTGGCGCTGGCCGAGAAAATCGGTGCGCCGCTGGTGGCGACCAACGATGTGCGCTTCATCAAGCAGGAAGACTTCGCGGCCCACGAAACCCGCGTTTGCATCGGTGAGGGCCGTGCCCTCGACGATCCGCGGCGTTCGAAGAATTACAGCGATCAGCAGTACCTCAAAAGCGCCGAGGAAATGGCCGAGCTGTTCAGCGATATTCCCGAAGCGCTGGAAAACACGGTCGAGATCGCCAAGCGCTGCAACATCGAAGTCAAGCTGGGCACGCACTTCCTGCCCAACTTCCCGATTCCCGATGGCATGACCATCGACGAATATTTCCGCAAGGTTTCCTTCGATGGTCTTGAGGAGCGGCTTGCGGTTCTGCTGCCCAAGGACACCACTGAAGACTATGAGGCCAAGCGCCAGGTCTATGTCGACCGGCTGAATTTCGAGCTGGATATCATCATCCAGATGGGATTCCCGGGTTACTTCCTGATCGTGATGGACTTTATCCAGTGGGCCAAGAACAACGGCGTGCCGGTGGGGCCTGGCCGTGGATCGGGTGCCGGGTCGCTGGTGGCCTATGTACAGAAGATCACCGACCTCGACCCGCTGGAATATGACCTGCTGTTCGAACGTTTCCTTAACCCGGAACGGGTCTCCATGCCCGACTTCGACGTCGACTTCTGCATGGACGGTCGTGACCGGGTGATCGACTACGTGGCCGAAAAGTACGGCCGCAACGCGGTAAGCCAGATCATCACCTTCGGTTCCATGGCCGCAAAAGCCGTGGTCCGTGACGTGGCGCGGGTGCAGGGCAAGTCTTATGGTCTGGCGGATCGTCTGTCGAAGATGATTCCGTTCGAAGTCGGCATGACCCTGGAAAAGGCCTACGAACAGGAAGAGATCCTGCGTGACTTCATCAAGGTCGATGAAGAAGCCGCGGAAATCTGGGAGATGGCCCGCAAGCTTGAAGGTGTGGTGCGTAACGTCGGCAAGCACGCCGGTGGCGTGGTGATCGCGCCCACCAAGCTGACCGACTTCTCGCCGATCTATTGCGACGAAGCAGGCGATGGCCTGGTGACCCAGTTCGACAAGGACGACGTTGAAGCCGCCGGTCTGGTGAAGTTCGACTTCCTCGGCCTGCGGACCCTGACGATCATCGACTGGGCGCTGAAAACCATCAATCGCGACCGCGCCAAGGTCAACGAACCGCCGCTGGATATCGCGTTTATCCCGCTGGACGACAAGCCGACCTACACGCTGCTGCAAAAAGCCGAAACCACGGCGGTGTTCCAGCTCGAATCCCGCGGCATGAAAGAGCTGATCAAGAAGCTCAAGCCCGACTGCCTGGAAGACTTGATCGCACTGGTGGCGCTGTTCCGTCCCGGCCCGCTGCAATCGGGCATGGTGGATGACTTCATCAACCGTAAACACGGTCGCGCCGAACTGGCGTACCCGCACTCGGATTACCAGTACGAAGGCCTCAAACCCGTATTGGCGCCAACCTACGGCATCATCCTGTATCAGGAACAGGTGATGCAGATTGCCCAGGTCATGGCCGGCTACACCCTTGGTGGTGCGGACATGCTGCGTCGGGCGATGGGTAAGAAAAAGCCCGAAGAAATGGCCAAGCAGCGTGGCGGTTTCATTGAAGGTTGCGCCACCAACAATATCGATGCCGACCTGGCCGGTAACATCTTCGACCTGGTGGAAAAGTTCGCCGGCTACGGCTTCAACAAATCCCACTCCGCCGCTTATGGTCTGGTCTCGTACCAGACGGCATGGCTCAAGGCGCACTACCCGGCGCCATTCATGGCGGCGGTGCTTTCGGCGGATATGCACAACACCGACAAGGTCGTGACCTTGATCGAAGAAGTGCGCACGATGAAGCTGCGCCTCGATGCACCGGATGTGAACACCTCGGAGTTCAAGTTCACGGTGAACGACGAAGGCCGGATCATTTACGGCCTGGGCGCGATCAAGGGCGTGGGCGAGGGGCCGGTCGAAGCGATCACCGAAGCGCGCCTGGACGGTCCGTTCAAGGATCTGTTCGATTTCTGTGCCCGGGTCGACCTCAAGCGCATCAACAAGCGCACTCTCGACGGCTTGATCCGCAGCGGTGCGCTGGATCGTCTTGGCCCGTATTTCCACGACGAGCCGAAGGCCTATCAAGCCAATATCGACCGCAATCGTGCCGTCCTGCTGACGGCCATGGAAGAGGCGATCAAGGCTGCCGAGCAAACTGCCCGCACCCACGACAGCGGCCATGCCGACCTGTTTGGCGGTTTGTTCGTCGAAGAAGATGCCGATGTCTACGCCAATCATCGCAGAGCCAAGGAACTGACCCTCAAGGAGCGGTTGAAAGGGGAAAAAGACACCCTGGGCCTGTACCTGACCGGTCACCCGATTGACGAATACGAAGGTGAAATACGCCGTTTCGCCCGTCAGCGCATCATTGATCTCAAGCCTGCGCGCGATACCCAGACGGTCGCCGGCATGATCATCGCCCTGCGGGTAATGAAGAACAAAAAGGGCGACAAGATGGGGTTCATTACCCTTGATGACCGTTCCGGGCGGATCGAGGCGTCGCTGTTTGCCGATGCGTTCCATTCCGCGCAATCACTGTTGCAGACCGATGCAATGGTGGTGGTTGAAGGCGAAGTCAGCAACGATGACTTCTCAGGCGGCCTGCGGTTGCGGGTCAAGCGGGTAATGAGCATGGAAGATGCGCGTACCAACCTGGCTGAGAGCCTGCGCCTGAAGTTGCACGCGAAAGATTTGAAAGGTGATCAGCTACGCTGGCTGGGTGAGTTGCTCAAGCGCCACCGCGGTGCGTGCCCGATTACCATGGACTACACCAGTCCCGATGCGAAAGCCTTGCTGCAGTTCGGCGAAGGCTGGCGAATCGATCCGGCGGATGCGTTGATTCAAGCCCTGCGTGACCAGTTCGGGCGAGACAACGTCTTCCTCCAATACCGTTGACGGTCAGGGCTGTTGGATCGCCCTGACCTTGACCTGAATTTTTAATCTCGACCTGAACGCGCCTGTCCCTTAAGGTAGGGCGCGAATAGACAACCGGCCGGCCCAAGCTCTCTTGGACGTCGACCCAAGACGGACGCCTATGAACCCGAATTTTCTAGATTTCGAACAGCCGATCGCCGACCTGCAAGCCAAGATCGAAGAGTTGCGCTTGGTCGGTAATGACAATTCGCTGAATATCGGCGATGAGATCTCCCGCCTGCAGGATAAAAGCAGCACCCTGACCGAAGACATCTTCGGCAAGCTGACCAGCTGGCAGATCGCGCGTCTGGCGCGTCACCCGCGTCGCCCATACACCCTGGACTACATCGAACATATCTTCACCGAGTTCGATGAGTTGCACGGCGACCGCCACTTCTCCGACGACGCCGCCATCGTAGGCGGTATCGCTCGTCTGGATGACCAGCCAGTGATGGTGATCGGTCACCAGAAAGGCCGTGAAGTGCGCGAAAAGGTTCGCCGCAACTTCGGCATGCCGCGTCCGGAAGGCTACCGCAAGGCCTGCCGTCTGATGGAAATGGCCGAGCGTTTCAAAATGCCGATCCTGACCTTCATCGATACGCCGGGCGCTTACCCTGGCATCGACGCCGAAGAGCGCAACCAGAGCGAAGCCATTGCCTGGAACCTGCGTGTCATGGCTCGCCTGAAAACCCCAATCATCGCCACCGTGATCGGTGAGGGTGGTTCCGGTGGCGCTTTGGCGATCGGTGTTTGCGATCAGTTGAACATGCTGCAGTACTCGACCTACGCGGTGATCTCGCCGGAAGGTTGCGCTTCGATCCTGTGGAAAACCGCCGAGAAGGCACCGGACGCCGCTGAAGCCATGGGCATTACCGCCGAGCGCCTCAAAGGCCTGGGCATCGTGGACAAAGTGATCAGCGAGCCATTGGGCGGTGCGCACCGTGATCCAGCGGCGGCCGCTGCCAATATCCGTGCCGAACTGAGCTCGCAACTGGCGATGCTGAAGAAGCTCGATCACAAGGCGTTGCTGGATCGTCGTTACGAGCGTCTGATGAGCTACGGTCTCTGACCTGACCTCGCTGTTCGCTTTACCATGTGGGAGCGAGCTTGCTCGCGATGGGGTCTTAACATTCAACCAATTCGTTGTCTGTTATACCGCTATCGCGAGCAAGCTCGCTCCCACATTTGATTTAAGTGAATGAAGGTTATGAGTCAGTCAAATATTGATCTGCCCGCCAGACTTCTCCTGAATCTCGCGCCCTGGCGCAACGCCAAAGCCTGGCACATCGCGTTCTCCGGTGGTCTCGACTCCACCGTCCTGTTGCACCTTCTCGCAAAACTCGCGAAAACCGAATCCCTGCCGCCATTGAGTGCCATTCATGTCCATCACGGTCTTCAGTCTGTGGCTGATGCCTGGCCGGATCATTGCCGGTCGGTGTGTGACGCCCTGCAAGTGCCATTGCACGTGAGTCGGGTGCAGGTTCAGCCCGGCGCCAGCCTTGAGCGTGCGGCCCGGGATGCCCGTTATGCTGCGTTCGTCGAGGTCACCCGGGCCAATGAAGTTCTGTTGACTGGACAGCATCGTGACGACCAGGCAGAAACGCTGCTGTTCCGATTGTTGCGGGGGGCGGGGGTGCGAGGTCTGTCGGGGATGCCTCGCCAGCGTCGGCTGGGCAAGGGCTATCTGTTGCGGCCCTTGCTGGATGCGACTCGCGCCGATCTGGAAGCCTACGCGGCCGAGCATCAATTGAGCTGGATCGAGGACCCGTCCAACCTGAATCAACACTTCTCGCGCAATTATCTGCGTCATCAGGTATTGCCGGTATTGACCGCGCGCTGGCCGCAGGCAATCGCGAGCATGGCCCGCAGCGCTGGGCATATGGGCGAAGCGCAAGGAT
The DNA here is from genome assembly GCF_008801475.1 of Pseudomonas moorei. Taxonomy (GTDB): domain Bacteria; phylum Pseudomonadota; class Gammaproteobacteria; order Pseudomonadales; family Pseudomonadaceae; genus Aquipseudomonas; species Aquipseudomonas moorei. The sequence goes on from NZ_VZPP01000012.1 coordinate 210,769, forward strand.
TGCTCGGCGAGTTGGCACAAATCGACTTGAGCCAGGCCAGCACACCCGGTGATTTCGATTGGCTGGGTTTGCCGTCGCTGGAATTGGCACCGTTGGAAAAACTCTCCGACGCGCGCCAACGCAACGCCTTGAGTCACTGGCTCGAGCCCCTGACAAACCTCCCGGACAGAGACCATTGGTCGGGTTGGGAGGATTTGCGCGATGCCACTGGCGATGCGCGGCCCATCTGGCGCTTGGCGGAGGGTGAGTTGCACCGCGCGGGGGGGCGAGTCTGGTGGTTATCCGGCGCCTGGTTGCGTCCGCCTCCTGCTGTTGGCGCGTGGCCCGACCCTGCGCTGCCACGGGTCCTACCCGACAATGGTGTGCTTGCCCTTACCGGGCAAATGCCCGATGGCCCTTTGCAGATCCGCTATCGTGAAGGGGGCGAGGTGATGGATTTGCCAGGTCGGGGTCATCGCGACTTGAAGCGTTTGCTCAACGAAAGCGCTGTACCGTTGTTCGTCCGCGGCAGATTGCCGCTGCTGTACAAAGGTCAGCAATTACTGGCGGTGGCGAACCTCCCGGGGCTGGATGGCAGTACGGCAGATGGCTGGAAATTGTGTTGGCAACCGCCGAGCGAAGATCAAGGTTTGAGCTGAAAGGGGCTTTCCGGTAGACTACGCTCCCTTCTTGATACAACTTCTGTGGATTCGCCTGAATTGCAGGAGTTGCCGATTACCAAGCAGTCTTTGCTGGGCGATTCCAAAAAATGTGTAGCGAGCAACGTACCGGTGTTTCATCTTCCGGTCTGTCCCAACGCGGCGGTTTTTTTGAAAGGTGCACTGTGATTAATGCAGGTGATCGGGGGCTTCGGCCTTCCTTCGCTTTCCCCGGCGGCTCGGACCGCTTTAACGCAGACTTCTAGGGTTTTTCATGACGCGCTACATATTCGTCACGGGCGGTGTTGTTTCTTCATTGGGGAAAGGCATTGCATCGGCATCATTGGCGGCCATCCTGGAGGCGCGGGGACTTAAGGTCACCATGCTGAAGCTGGACCCGTACATCAACGTCGACCCGGGCACCATGAGCCCGTTCCAGCACGGAGAAGTGTTCGTCACCCACGACGGCGCCGAGACCGACCTGGACCTGGGCCACTACGAGCGGTTCATCCGCACGACCATGACCCAGAACAACAACTTCACCACCGGCCGTGTCTATGAGCATGTGCTGCGCAAAGAGCGTCGTGGTGACTACCTGGGCGCAACCATCCAGGTCATCCCGCACATCACCGACGAAATCAAGCGCCGTATCATCAAGGGCGCCGGCGACGCCGACGTGGCGATGGTCGAGATCGGTGGCACCGTGGGTGACATCGAATCCCAACCGTTCCTCGAAGCCATCCGCCAGTTGCGTTTCGAAGTCGGCGCCAAGCGCGCGATGCTGATGCACCTGACGCTGGTGCCGTACATCGCCACTGCCGGCGAAACCAAAACCAAGCCAACCCAGCACTCGGTCAAGGAGCTGCGCTCCATCGGCCTGCAACCTGACGTGCTGGTTTGCCGTTCCGATCACCCGATCGATGTGTCTTCGCGTCGCAAGATCGCGCAATTCACCAACGTTGAAGAACGTGCAGTGATCGCGCTGGAAGACGCCGACACCATCTACAAGATCCCGGGCATTCTTCACTCCCAGGGTCTGGACGATTTCGTCGTCGAGCGTTTCGGCCTGCAATGTGGCGGTGCCGATCTGTCCGAGTGGGAAGCTGTGGTCGACGCCAAGCTGAACCCGGAGCACGAAGTCACCATCGCCATGGTCGGGAAGTACATGGAGCTGCTGGACGCCTACAAATCGCTGATCGAAGCGATGAGTCATGCCGGCATCAGCAACCGTACCAAGGTCAACCTGCGCTACATCGATTCCGAAGACATCGAAAACCAGGGCACCGCGCTGCTCGAAGGCGTTGATGCAATCCTGGTCCCGGGTGGCTTCGGTTTGCGTGGCGTGGAAGGCAAGATCACTGCGGTTCAATACGCTCGCGAAAACAAGGTGCCATACCTGGGTATCTGCCTGGGCATGCAGGTGGCCGTGATCGAGTTCGCTCGTAACGTCATGGGCTGGAAAGACGCCAACTCCACCGAGTTCGATCGCGCTAGCGGTCACCCGGTCGTGGGTCTGATCACCGAGTGGGAAGATGCCACAGGTGCCGTCGAAATCCGTACCGAAGCGTCCGATCTGGGCGGCACCATGCGCCTCGGTGCGCAGGACTGCCTGCTGGAGCCGGGTTCCCTGGTTCACGATTGCTACGGCAAGGACGTGATTGTCGAACGTCACCGTCATCGCTACGAAGTGAACAACAACCTGCTGCCGCAAATCATCGAAGCCGGCCTGAAAATCTCCGGTCGTTCCGGTGATGGCGCGCTGGTTGAGGTGGTTGAAGCACCGGATCACCCATGGTTCGTTGCTTGCCAGTTCCACCCTGAGTTCACCTCGACACCTCGCGACGGTCACCCGTTGTTCAGTGGTTTCGTCAAAGCCGCTTTGGCTCAACACCAGAAGAAGGCTTGAACCTTATGGCGCAGAAGATCATCCGTGTAGGCGATATCGAGATTGCCAACGACAAGCCAATGGTGCTGTTCGGTGGCATGAACGTGCTGGAAAGCCGCGACATGGCAATGCAGGTCTGCGAAGAATACGTGAAGGTTACCGAGAAGCTCGGTATCCCTTACGTGTTCAAGGCCAGTTTCGACAAGGCTAACCGCTCCTCCGTGACCTCTTACCGTGGCCCCGGCCTGGAAGAGGGCATGCGGATCTTCCAGGACATCAAGCAAGCCTTTGGTGTGCCGATCATCACCGACGTCCATGAGCCGGAGCAGGCCGCGGTCGTTGCTGAAGTCTGCGACATCATTCAGCTGCCGGCCTTCCTGTCGCGCCAGACCGACCTGGTGGTCGCGATGGCCAAGACGGGTGCCGTGATCAATATCAAAAAGGCTCAATTCCTCGCACCTCAGGAAATGAAACACATCCTGAACAAGTGCGTGGAGGCCGGTAATGATCAGTTGATCCTCTGCGAGCGCGGTTCGAGTTTTGGCTACAACAACCTGGTCGTCGACATGCTCGGCTTCGGCATCATGAAGCAGTTCGAATACCCGGTGTTCTTCGATGTGACCCACGCCCTGCAAATGCCTGGCGGTCGCTCCGATTCCGCCGGTGGTCGTCGCGCCCAGGTCACCGATCTGGCCAAGGCAGGCATGAGTCAGTCCCTGGCTGGCCTGTTCCTGGAAGCGCACCCGGACCCGGACAACGCCAAGTGCGACGGCCCTTGCGCCTTGCGTCTGGACAAACTGGAGCCATTCCTGGCCCAGCTAAAAGCCCTGGACGAACTGGTGAAGAGTTTTCCGACGGTAGAAACCGCGTAATCCTCATTTCTCCGGTAAAGTACCGCACGATTTAACGCTCAGGCCCTCGGGTCTGGGCCTTGTCGTCCGCAAGTCTGCCCGCTGCACATCACTTGCCGACGATAAAAGATTTCCTACAGCTGCGTCGTTTTCGTCAACTTTGGAGTGTTTACAACAATGGCTAAAATCGTCGACATCAAAGGTCGTGAAGTTCTCGACTCCCGTGGCAATCCCACCGTGGAAGCGGACGTGCTTCTCGACAACGGCATCATCGGCAGCGCCTGCGCGCCGTCCGGTGCTTCCACTGGCTCGCGTGAAGCGCTCGAGCTGCGTGATGGCGACAAAAGCCGTTACCTGGGCAAGGGTGTACTGAAGGCCGTTGCCAACATCAATGGTCCGATCCGCGACCTGTTGAAAGGTACAGACCCAAGCGACCAGAAAGCGCTGGATCTGGCGATGATCAAGCTCGACGGTACTGAAAACAAGGCAACCCTGGGCGCCAACGCGATCCTCGCCGTTTCCCTGGCTGCGGCCAAGGCAGCTGCACAGGACCAGGATCTGCCGCTGTACGCTCACATTGCCAACCTGAACGGCACCCCGGGTGTTTACTCGATGCCGGTTCCGATGATGAACATCATCAACGGTGGCGAGCACGCCGACAACAACGTCGATATCCAGGAATTCATGGTTCAGCCAGTAGGCGCCAAGACTTTCTCGGAAGGTCTGCGCATGGGCACCGAGATTTTCCATCACCTCAAAGCCGTGCTGAAGGCCCGTGGCCTGAGCACTGCCGTCGGTGACGAAGGTGGTTTCGCGCCGAACCTGGCCTCCAACGAAGACGCTTTGAAAGTGATCTCCGAAGCCGTGGCCAATGCCGGTTACAAGCTGGGCACCGACGTGACCCTGGCTCTGGACTGCGCGGCCAGCGAATTCTACGAAGACGGTAAATACAACCTGTCGGGCGAAGGCCAAGTCTTCACCGCTGAAGGTTTTGCTGATTACCTGAAAGGTCTGACCGAGCGTTATCCAATCATTTCCATCGAAGACGGTCTGGACGAGTCCGACTGGGCTGGCTGGAAAATCCTCACCGACAAGATCGGCGAGAAGACCCAGCTGGTAGGTGACGACCTGTTCGTAACCAACACCAAGATCCTGAAAGAAGGCATCGACAAAAAGATCGCCAACTCGATCCTGATCAAGTTCAACCAGATCGGCACCCTGACCGAAACCCTGGAAGCCATCCAGATGGCCAAGGCCGCTGGTTACACCGCCGTGATCTCGCACCGCTCCGGCGAAACCGAAGACTCGACCATTGCCGACCTGGCTGTGGGCACCTCGGCTGGCCAGATCAAGACCGGCTCCCTGTGCCGCTCCGATCGCGTTTCCAAGTACAACCAACTGCTGCGTATCGAAGAGCAGTTGAACGGCAAAGCCAAGTACAACGGCCGCAGTGAATTCCGCGGCTAACCAGTACATAGTAAAAAAGACACCGGATTGTGTCGGAAAAATCGCTGCGGCGACGTTTTTACCACTAATCTGATGCCTTATAAGCACAAGCCTGGTTCATCCAGGCTTCGTGCTATCAGTAGCTTCATGTTTTGGTATGGCTGTCTTTTTTCACTGGATACCTGATATTCGATGCGCAGTCCCAATTGGTTGTTCCTCGTCTTGCTCTTGCTGCTGGCTGGCCTGCAGTACCGCCTGTGGGTGGGCAATGGCAGTCTGGCGCAAGTGGCCGAACTGACTCAGCAGATCGCGGATCAGCATGCTGAGAATGAGTCGTTGCTGGAGCGCAATCGGGTGATGGACGCTGAAGTCAGCGAGTTGAAAAAGGGCATGGAGACTGTTGAAGAGCGGGCTCGCCATGAGCTGGGCATGGTCAAGGACGGTGAAACCCTTTACCAGCTGGCGCAATGAACGTGTCTCTACCGGCCTTCTGGGCCGTGATTCCTGCCGCGGGCGTCGGTGCCCGTATGGCCGCAGACCGTCCCAAGCAATACCTGCAATTGGGCGGGCGCACTATTCTCGAACACAGCCTCGGCTGTTTCCTTGATCACCCGGCCCTCAAGGGGTTGGTGGTCAGTCTTGCTGTTGATGATCCTTACTGGCCGAACCTGGCGTGTGCTTCCGATCGGCGCATTCAACGTGTTGACGGCGGTGCCGAGCGTTCCGGATCGGTACTCAATGCGTTGCTGCACCTGCATGCGTTAGGTGCGGACGATGAGGATTGGGTGTTGGTGCACGATGCTGCCCGGCCCAATCTGAGCCGCGATGATCTGGACAAGTTGCTGGGCGACCTGGCGGATGATCCGGTGGGTGGACTGCTGGCGGTACCGGCACGGGATACCTTGAAACGGGTCGACAAGCAGGGGCGTGTGGTGGAAACCGTGGATCGCAGCGTGATCTGGCAAGCCTATACGCCGCAGATGTTCCGTCTTGGCGCATTGCATCGCGCGCTGGCGGACAGCCTGGTGGCCGACGCCGTCATTACCGACGAAGCTTCGGCCATGGAGTGGGCGGGGATGGCGCCGCGCCTGATCGAAGGGCGCGCCGATAATCTCAAGGTCACTCGCCCTGAAGATTTGGAGTGGTTGCGTCAACGTTGGGCTAACCGAGGCTAGTCGATCCTAACCCCGATATTCGGGTCTTTCGGCCAATCCTTCCTTCAGATAATCGACCAGTTTGCGCACCTTGGGCGACAGATGCCGTTGCTGTGGATAAAGCGCCCACACCGCAGTGTTCGGCGGCTGATGCGCCTCCAATAGCGAAATCAACGCACCGCTTTTCAAATGCTCCAGCACGTAATAATCCGGCAGCTGGCATAACCCTACGCCCTGTAGCGCCGCATCCAGCACCGCTTGCCCACTGTTACAGCGCCAGTTTCCCTGGACGCGCTGGGAAAATTCCCGCCCGTTCTGTTCCAGTTGCCAGAGATCGGAGCTGCCGATCAGGCAGTTATGACGGCTCAATTCCGACAAACTGTGTGGGCGACCATAACGTTCCAGGTAGGAAGGCGACGCGCAAAGAAACATGCGCCGTGGCGCGAGGCGGGTGGCGACCAGTCGCGAGTCCTGCAAGCGACCCAGGCGGATGGCCAGGTCCAGGCCCTCATGCACCAGATCGAGCTGGCGATTGCTCAGTTCAATGTCGATCCGCAACTGCGGATAGAGCCCCATGAAGCGCGTGACCAGTGGCACGATAAAGCGTTCGCCGTAGGCTACGGCGCAGGTCATGCGCAACATGCCCTTGGGCTCGCTGGTCAAGTCGCCGACCGCGCGCAACGCCTCCTCGCGACCGTCCTGCAAACGCTGGCAATGTTGCAAAAAAGTTTGCCCGGCTTCGGTCAGCGCGACCCGGCGCGTACTGCGATAGAGCAAGCGGGTTTGCAGGCGTTCTTCCAGTCGTACGATTTGTCGACTGATGTGGGAGGAAGAAACCCCCAGGCGTTCGGCGGCAGCGGTGAACTGACTGCATTCGGCGACCGCGACAAATTCGTCGATACCTTCCCAGCGATTTTCGGACATCCTGGATTATCCCTGTGTAGCAATAATGTTTTGCTTTTGTCCGGATTATTCACCGTAAGGCGCTGTAATACACTCCCTGTCTCGTTTTTATTCACTGGAGAATCACCATGATCAAGTCGCGCGCCGCCGTTGCCTTCGAGGCCAAGAAACCTCTGGAGATTGTTGAAGTCGATGTCGCCATGCCCAAGGCCGGTGAAGTGTTGCTGCGCGTGGTGGCTTCCGGTGTTTGCCATACCGATGCCTACACCCTGTCCGGTGCCGACCCGGAAGGTATCTTTCCGTCGATTCTCGGTCACGAAGGTGGTGCGATTGTCGAAGCCATTGGCGAGGGCGTGACCTCTGTGGCCGTCGGCGACCATGTGATCCCGCTGTACACCCCTGAATGCCGTCAGTGCAAATTCTGTCTGTCGGGCAAAACCAACCTTTGCCAGGCAATTCGCGCAACTCAGGGCAAAGGTCTGATGCCGGATGGCACTTCGCGTTTTTCCTACAAGGGTGAAACGATTTTCCACTACATGGGCACTTCGACTTTTTCCGAGTACACCGTGTTGCCGGAAATCTCCGTGGCCAAGATCGCTAAAGAAGCACCCCTGGAAAAAGTCTGCCTGTTGGGTTGTGGTGTCACCACCGGCATCGGCGCAGTCCTCAACACTGCCAAGGTGAAACCCGGTGATACCGTGGCCATTTTCGGCCTTGGCGGTATCGGTCTGTCGGCTGTCATCGGTGCAGTCAAAGCCAAGGCCGCCCGTATCATTGCCATCGATATCAACCCGGCCAAATTTGAAATCGCCAAACAGTTGGGTGCAACCGACTGCGTGAACCCGAAAGACTTCGACCGTCCGATTCAGGAAGTCATCGTCGACATGACCGATGGTGGCGTCGACTTCTCCTTCGAATGCATCGGCAATGTCCAATTGATGCGTGCCGCACTGGAGTGCTGCCACAAGGGATGGGGCGAGTCGGTCATCATCGGTGTGGCCGGTGCTGGTCAGGAAATCTCCACCCGTCCGTTCCAGTTGGTCACTGGTCGCGTCTGGCGCGGTTCGGCGTTCGGTGGCGTGCGCGGCCGTACCGAGTTGCCAAGCTACGTGGAAATGGCCGAAACCGGGGAAATCCCATTGGACACCTTCATCACCCACACCATGGGCCTGGAAGATATAAACAAGGCTTTCGACCTGATGCATGAAGGAAAAAGTATCCGCACCGTCATCCATTTCTGAGGTCAGCCATGAGCCTGGAAAATATTTCCTGCCAGAAAAGCTTCGGCGGCTGGCACAAGCGTTACCGGCATCGCTCAGACGTGCTCGGCTGCGACATGGTGTTTGCCGTGTACCTGCCGCCGCAGGCGGAGCAGGGCGGTCAACTGCCGGTGCTGTACTGGCTGTCCGGCCTGACCTGCACCGACGAGAACTTCATGCAGAAGGCCGGCGCTATGCGCATGGCTGCCGAGCTGGGATTGATCATCGTTGCCCCGGACACCAGCCCTCGTGGTCCGGAGGTGGCGGGCGATCCCGATGGCGCTTGGGACTTCGGTCTCGGCGCAGGTTTTTATCTGAATGCCACGCAGGAACCCTGGTCGCGTCACTATCGGATGCATGACTACGTCGTGCAGGAATTGCCTGCCTTGGTAGAGGCTCATTTCCCTGCGTCGGACAAGCGCGGCATCAGCGGTCACTCCATGGGCGGACACGGTGCGTTGGTCTGTGCCTTACGCAACCCGGGGCGTTATCTCTCGGTGTCGGCGTTTTCGCCGATCAACAATCCGATGGACTGCCCTTGGGGGCAGAAGGCTTTTTCCCGATACCTCGGGGAAGACCGTTCCAAATGGCGCGAGTGGGATGCCTGCGCATTGATTGCCGAGGCTGACGAGAAGTTGCCGCTGCTGGTCGATCAGGGTGATCGCGATGATTTCCTGGCCACCCAGCTTAAGCCCGAAGCCTTGCAACAGGCCGCCAAACTGGCCGGTCATCCGCTGACGTTGCGCTTGCAGCCCGGCTACGACCACAGCTATTTCTTCATCGCCAGTTTCATCGATGATCACTTGCGGCATCACGCGCATGCTTTAGTGCCCCGTCTCGCAAGTACTGTTCCTTTTTGACGGCGTCTGTTGTCGTCAAAAGAGGAACGTACTTGTGAGACAGGACACTAGCCGCTCAATAGCAGGTAGAATCACGCCCTGACAAAAATCGGGGCGTTTTTTATGCGTATTGGCCACGGCTATGATGTGCACCGTTTCGCTGAAGGCGATTTCATCACTTTGGGCGGCGTGCGCATTGCACACGGCTTCGGGCTGCTCGCCCATTCTGACGGTGACGTCCTGCTCCACGCCTTGAGCGATGCCTTGCTCGGCGCGGCTGCGCTGGGTGACATCGGCAAGCATTTCCCGGACACCGACCCGCAATTCAAGGGCGCCGACAGCCGTGGGCTGTTGCGTCATGTCGTCGCACTGATTCACGCCAAGGGCTGGAAGGTCGGCAACGTCGATAACACCATCGTCGCCCAGGCGCCGAAAATGGCCCCGCATATCGAATCGATGCGCGCGCTGATTGCCGCGGATCTTCAAGTTGAGTTGGATCAAGTGAACGTCAAGGCTACCACTACCGAAAAGCTTGGCTTTGTCGGTCGCGAAGAAGGCATTGCGGTGCACTCCGTTGCCTTGTTGCTGCGCGCATGAACGAACTGCAATTGCTCGGCCCGCGGGCCTATGGTGAAGCCCTCGGCACCGCAGTCTTGAAAGCCATCGCGGAAGATTTTCAGGTCGACGAAGTCCTTGATATCCCTTTGAGCGGTGATGGCGAACACCTGTGGATCTGGGTGGAAAAACGCGGCCTGAATACGGAAGAAGCAGCGCGGCGCATTGCCAAGGCCGCTGGCGTGCCATTGCGCACCGTCAGCTATGCCGGACTCAAGGATCGCCAGGCGCTGACACGACAGTGGTTCAGCGTGCAGTTGCCGGGCAAGGCCGATCCGGATCTGTCGGCGGCAGAAAACGACACGCTGAAAATCCTCAAGACCAGTCGGCACAAGCGCAAGCTGCAACGCGGGGCCCACTCGGCCAATGGCTTTACTTTGCGCCTGACGCAGTTCGCCGGCGACAAGGCGGCCATTGAAGAGCGCCTGCAGTTGATCGCCCAACAAGGCATCCCCAACTATTTCGGCGCCCAGCGCTTCGGGCACGATGGCGGCAATGTGGTCGATGCCCGCGCCTGGGCTGCGCGCAAGGCCTTGCCAGAGCAACGCAACGTCAGGTCGCGCCTGCTCTCCACAGCCCGTAGTTTTCTGTTCAACCAGGTGTTGGCCGCCCGTGTCGCCGATGGCACCTGGCAGCGCGCCCAAGTGGGTGATTTGCTGGCATTCACCGATAGCCGCAGCTTCTTTCCGGCCGGTGAGGCCGAGTGCAGCGACCCGCGTCTGGCGATTCTCGATCTGCATCCGACCGGCCCGCAGTGGGGCGAAGGTGACTCGCCGACCGCGGGCGCTGTCCATGAACTGGAGCAGGCAATCGCCGCCCGCGAAGCCGACCTTCGCGATTGGTTGATTAACGCCGGAATGAGCCACGAACGTCGCATCCTGCGACTGCCCATAGCCGGGTTGACGTGGCATTATCCCGAGCCTGACATTCTGCAACTGGAATTCGTCCTGCCGGCCGGATGCTTCGCCACCGTATTGGTGCGCGAACTCGTTGATCTGGTGCCGGTGGGGCAAACGGACAGCCCATGCGTATTCTGATTTCAAACGACGATGGGGTAACCGCACCCGGTCTCGCCGCGCTTTATGCTGCGCTGGCGGATTACACCGAGTGCGTGGTTATCGCCCCGGACCAGGACAAAAGCGGCGCCAGCAGCTCATTGACGCTCGACCGTCCGTTGCACCCGCAGACGCTGAGCAATGGCTTTATCAGCGTGAATGGCACGCCGACCGATTGCGTGCACCTGGGCCTCAATGGCTTGCTGGAGCGTGAAGCGGATATGGTGGTGTCCGGGATCAACCTGGGCGCCAACCTGGGGGACGATGTCCTGTATTCCGGAACCGTGGCGGCCGCGCTCGAAGGGCGTTTCCTGGCACGCCCTTCGTTCGCCTTTTCGTTGGTCTCACGACAAGTCGAGAACCTTCCTACGGCGGCGTACTTTGCGCGCAAACTGGTCGAAGCTCATGCGGAACTTGAACTTCCTCCGCGTACGGTATTGAACGTGAACATTCCGAATTTGCCGCTGGCCCACATCCGCGGTATCCAGTTGACCCGTCTCGGCCATCGCGCACGTGCGGCGGCGCCGACGCAGGTGGTCGACCCGCGAGGCAAGGCCGGATACTGGATCGCGGCTGCCGGGGATGCCGAGGACGGCGGTCCGGGCACTGATTTTCATGCGGTCATGCAGGGCTATGTGTCCATTACCCCATTGCAACTGGATCGTACCTTCAATGACGCCTTCAGAAGTCTCGATGGCTGGCTGGAGGGGCTGCGCTAATGTCTCGTGAGCACGACGATATGCTGCGTCGCGGCATCGGGATGACTTCGCAACGGACCCGTGAGCGCCTTATCCAGCGTTTGTATGAGGAAGGGTTGTCGAACGCCAAGGTGCTGGAAGTCATCCGCCGCACACCTCGTCACCTGTTCGTCGACGAAGCGCTGGCGCACCGCGCCTATGAAGATACGGCACTGCCGATCGGGCATAACCAGACCATTTCCCAGCCTTATATGGTGGCGCGAATGAGCGAGCTGCTGCTGGAAGCCGGTCCATTGGACAAAGTGCTGGAAATCGGAACAGGGTCGGGTTATCAGACGGCTGTTTTGTCGCAGCTGGTCGAACGAGTGTTTTCCGTCGAGCGCATCAAAGTCCTTCAGGATCGCGCCAAGGAACGCTTGGTTGAATTGAACCTGCGCAATGTGGTGTTTCGTTGGGGCGATGGCTGGGAAGGCTGGCCGGCGCTGGCGCCGTACAATGGCATTATCGTGACAGCAGTGGCGACCGATGTCCCGCAGGCGCTCCTCGATCAACTGGCACCCGGCGGGCGTATGGTGATCCCGGTGGGGGCGGGAGAGGTTCAGCAGTTGCTGCTGATCATTCGAGAAGAACACGGCTTTTCCAGGCGCGTTCTGGAGGCGGTGCGCTTCGTTCCGCTGCTCAACGGGCCACTGGCCTGAGCATTTGTTTCGGCCCGCTGAATTCTCCTCGATTGCCTTTGTCTTATAGCGGCGTCGATCAGTTAAACAGGTTGTTTTATCGGGCAGCAAACGTGTGCGCGAAGCCATTTCGCTTCATTAAAGGTAAAGCGTGGCCGGCCCGTTATACTTGCGACACTTCATGCCTAAACACGGCAAATCACATTTTCAGCCACCATAAAGGGAGCGGCGGGTGAGTCTCACAGTCATTGCGCAGCGTATGGGTATAACGAGCTTTCAGCGCCTGGTGACTGGCCTTGTCTTGAGCACCTTGCTGGTCGGATGTTCCAGCAACAAATCCAGCGATGTACGCGTCGTCGATCGCAACAATGCCGTGGCCCAGCGTCCGGCCGTGACGACGGGGCAGTACGTCGTTCGCCCCAAAGACACCCTGTTTTCCATTGCCTTTCGCTACGGCTGGGACTACAAGGCCCTGGCGGCGCGCAACAACATTCCTGCGCCTTATACGATCCATCCTGGTCAGACGATTCGCTTCGACGGACGCAGCGATTCAACGTCGACAACGACAGTCAGTTCGTCAAATTCAACGCCATCGTCCTCGATTAAAACCACGGTGATCCGTCGTCCGGTAAACGGTTCGACCACCACTGCGCCGACGGTGGTACCGTCCGTCGCCAACAAGCCGGCACCCGAACCATTGCCTCCCCCGGGCCCGGCCCCGACCGGCTGGGGATGGCCATCTAATGGCATTTTAATTGGAAAATTCTCTTCAAACGGTAGTTTGAATAAAGGAATTGATATCGCCGGGGATTTGGGACAGCCTGTTTTAGCTGCGTCTGATGGGACGGTCGTATACGCCGGGAGTGGCTTAAGGGGCTACGGCGAATTAGTGATCATCAAACACAGCGAAACCTACGTCAGTGCCTACGGACACAACCGCAGGCTGTTGGTTCGGGAGGGGCAGCAGGTCAAGGTCGGACAGACAATTGCCGAAATGGGGTCAACGGGTACGGACCGGGTGAAACTGCATTTTGAGATTCGCCGGCAAGGTAAACCTGTAGATCCGCTGCAATTCCTGCCACGTCGTTGATCGCTTACCAGCCTGTTCCATCGTAGAGGGGACAGGCTCCAGCGTTGCCAAGGATAAAGGCGCCGCTTGAGCTTGAGGTCGAACTCACCAAAGGACTATAACAATGGCTCTCAGTAAAGAAGTGCCGGAGTTTGACATCGACGATGAGGTTCTCCTTATGGAGACCGGCATCGGTACGGATTCGATGTCGAATGATGAAGGGGCGGCTCCACCTTCCGTTCGTGCCAAATCCAAACACTCCGCGTCTTTAAAGCAGCATAAATACATTGATTACACGCGTGCACTCGATGCCACGCAGCTGTATCTCAATGAAATCGGTTTTTCCCCATTATTGTCCCCCGAAGAAGAAGTTCATTTTGCGCGCCTGTCGCAAAGTGGCGATCCGGCCGGACGCAAGCGCATGATTGAAAGTAACCTGCGGCTGGTAGTTAAAATTGCCCGGCGTTACGTCAATCGTGGTTTGTCGCTGCTGGATCTGATCGAGGAGGGCAACCTGGGGTTGATCCGGGCGGTAGAGAAGTTTGACCCTGAACGCGGCTTCCGCTTCTCGACCTACGCGACCTGGTGGATTCGTCAAACCATCGAGCGCGCGATCATGAATCAGACCCGGACCATCCGATTGCCGATTCATGTGGTCAAAGAGCTCAACGTGTACCTGCGGGCCGCACGGGAGCTGACGCAAAAACTCGACCATGAACCCTCACCCGAAGAAATAGCCAACCTGCTGGAAAAACCGGTAGGCGAGGTCAAGCGCATGCTGGGCCTGAACGAGCGGGTTTCTTCGGTCGATGTCTCGCTGGGTCCGGATTCGGATAAAACCCTGCTGGATACCCTTACTGACGATCGCCCAACCGATCCATGCGAACTGTTGCAGGATGACGACCTGTCCCAGAGCATCGATCAGTGGCTTTCAGAGTTGACCGACAAGCAGCGCGAAGTGGTGGTGCGGCGTTTCGGTCTGCGCGGCCACGAAAGCAGCACCCTTGAAGACGTAGGCCTTGAGATTGGCCTGACTCGGGAACGAGTCAGACAGATTCAGGTTGAAGGCCTGAAGCGTCTTCGGGAGATTCTGGAGAAAAACGGCCTGTCCAGCGAGTCGCTGTTCCAGTAACGGCTTCGTAGCAGCTAGAAAAAAGCCCCGACTGGTTCGGGGCTTTTGTTGTTGGAGTGAAAACGACTGCATCCCCGGGCATGACCTCTGGTTCGTAGTCTTGCGTTGTAAGACATTGCTTACTCTTTCGTAAGTGTTCGTTATTTTTACAGGGCAGTCGTCGGTTATACATCTGACAGAGAAGATCTATCCCATTGAAACGTAGGTAAAAAACTTAAGATTTACGATATATGACAGGCCGGGCCAGCCCCGGAGCCCGATTGCTCTTGCCGCTGAAGGCTCTAATATTCGGGTTGTGTCGACGGACAGACACGCCCTTCAAGGACGAAGGGTAGGGACATCGCAGGAAGCGATTCATCAGGACGATGAAAAGGAACAAAGGGAATAGGGAAAAAATGTGGGCGGGTCAAACCGCCCCTTTTTTTCGCCCATGGAAAAGCAAAAAGGCCCACAACAGACTGTGTGAAAACCTAGCAATCTGCGCAGCGCTCAAAGAAAATGCTCCGTATCGAAAGATACGGAGCATTTTTCGTTATGGCCTACATCCAGGGAGAGCCCCGCAGCCAGACCAGCCTGTTCCC
>NZ_VZPP01000013.1 GCF_008801475.1 Pseudomonas moorei
CGAAAGTTCGCACTACACACAAACTATCGCATACCCAATTTGCTGAAGCGTCGAAAGACGGTTCGGTACCCGAATTTCTTGACGACCATAGAGCATTGGAACCACCTGATCCCATCCCGAACTCAGAAGTGAAACGATGCATCGCCGATGGTAGTGTGGGGTTTCCCCATGTGAGAGTAGGTCATCGTCAAGATTAAATTCCGAAACCCCTATCTGCGTATGCAGGTAGGGGTTTTGTTTTTGAGCGCGGGAAAGCCCGATTAGTTCGTCACACAAATTTGCACAGTTATTTTCGGTTCAGAACACTAGAATAGGTCCAACTTTTTCGGAGCCGAAGCCTTTATGTCAGATCCGCTTGACGCCCCCGTGCTGTCAGAATTGCCACTTGGCGATTTGGTGGCGTGTCATGAGTGCGATTTGCTGATGCACAAGCCAAAGCTCGCCCATGGCGAGAAAGCGTTGTGCCCGCGCTGTGGATACGAACTCTACGCTCATCGATACAACGTTGTGCACCGCAGCCTCGCCTTGGTTATCGCAGCACTGTTGTTATATGTTCCGGCGAACTTTTTACCGATCATGCAGCTCAATCTACTCGGGCAATCATCGCAAGATACTGTCTGGAGCGGCGTTGTCGGCCTGTTTAACACCGGTATGCAAGGCGTTGCCGTAATTGTATTCCTGTGCAGCATGGGGATACCGCTGCTCAAGCTGCTCTGCCAGTTGACGGTATTGCTGAGCATCCATTTTGATGTCGGCCGCAGTTACGGTTTGCTGCTTTACCGTATTTATCACCACTTGAGAGATTGGGGGATGCTTGAGGTTTACCTCATGGGCGTGCTCGTCGCCATCGTAAAGCTGGCAGATATGGCAGCAATGACCATAGGTCTCGGGCTTGCCTGCTTCGTCGCTTTGCTGTTGGTTCAAGTCTGGCTGGAGGTTGTCATGTCGCCTCACCAGGTCTGGCAGGCTTTATCAGGAGAGGATGCCCATGCGGGCGATTGATGCAGGCATTCTGATTTGCGCCGAATGCCATGAATTGAACAAGCAGGAAGCTGGTGCCGATGAGCAGGTGTGTACTCGCTGTGGGGCGATGGTGCATGCCCGCCGTCCCAATAGCCTGATGCGCACCTGGGCGTTGCTGATTACCGCCGCCATTCTCTACATACCCGCCAATGTGCTGCCCATCATGACTGTGAGTTCGCTGGGCAAGGGCGACCCCAGCACTATCATGTCCGGCGTGATCCAGTTGGTTCAGCACGGCATGATTCCCATTGCCGCCGTGGTTTTTATCGCCAGTATCCTGGTACCCACGTTCAAATTGGTGGGCATTGCACTGCTGCTGTATTCCGTACAGCGTCGTCAGCCACTATCAGCCCGCCAACGCATATGGATGTACCGTTTCATCGAGTTCATCGGCCGCTGGTCAATGCTCGATATCTTTGTGATCGCCATTCTGGTGGCAGTCGTGAACTTTGGACGACTGGCCAGCGTCGAAGCCGATCTTGGCGCCATCGCTTTCGCCAGCGTGGTCATCTTGACCATGCTGGCTGCAGTTACTTTCGATCCCCGACTGATTTGGGATAACACGGAGTCGGACGACGACCATGACTGAATTGCCAACAGCAAAAACCCGACCGGCCTCGAACTGGTCGGCTATTTGGGTGCTACCCCTGATTGCCTTGATCATCGGCGGCTGGCTGGGCTGGCGTGCCTATACCGAGACAGGCATCGAGATCCAGGTACGCTTTGAAAGCGGCGAAGGCATTCAGGCCAACAAGACCGAAGTCGTCTACAAAGGCATGTCGGTCGGCAAAGTGAAAGCGCTCAAACTCGATGATGAAGGCGCCTCCAAAGGCGTAATCGCCACCGTCGAAATGAACAAGGACGTGGAGCAATACCTGCGTACCAGTACGCGCTTCTGGTTGGTCAAGCCGAGCGTAACCCTGGCCGGGATCACTGGCCTGGAGACCTTGGTATCGGGCAATTACGTCGCGATCAGCCCGGGTGAAGGTGAGCCCACCCGAAAATTCAAGGCGCTGGCCCAAGAGCCACCGCTCTCCGACGCCCAGCCGGGCCTGCACCTGACGATCAAGGCTGATCGCTTGGGCTCTTTGAATCGTGGTAGCCCGGTGTTCTACAAACAGATCAAGGTCGGCCAGATCAAAAGCTACGAGCTGTCCGAAGATCAGAGCACCGTTGAGCTCAAGGTCTTCATCGAGCCGACCTACGCCAAACTGGTGCGTAAGCACACGCGTTTCTGGAACGCCAGCGGCATCAGCATCGATGCCAACCTGTCGGGGGTGAAGGTGCGCAGCGAGTCCCTGGCCAGCATCGTCGCGGGCGGTATTGCGTTCGCCACGCCGGAAAACCGCAAGGACAGCCCACCCACCGATCCGAGTCTACCGTTCCGGCTCTATGAAGACTTCGATGCCGCAGCGGCCGGAATCAAGGTCAAGGTCAAACTCAGTGACTTCGAAGGTTTGCAGGCCGGTCGTACGCCAGTGATGTACAAAGGCATCCAGGTCGGCACGCTCAAGGCGCTTAAGGTCGATCCAGACTTGTCCGCTGCCACTGCCGAATTGACGCTGGACCCGCTCGCCGAGGATTACCTGGTCGATGGCACCCAGTTCTGGGTCGTCAAGCCGTCGATCTCTCTCGCGGGCATCACTGGCCTTGAGGCGCTGGTCAAGGGTAACTACATCGCCGTGCGTCCCGGGGATAAAGGCGCTGCACCGCAACGCGAGTTCGTCGCACGGCCCAAGGCGCCGCCGCTGGACCTGCGTTCGCCGGGTTTGCATCTGGTGTTGTTCACCGAGAACCTCGGTTCGCTGGAGGTCGGCAGTCCGGTTCTGTACAAGCAGGTCAAGGTCGGCTCGGTACAGAGCTATCAGTTCTCGCGCAAAAAGAACCAACTGGTGATTGGCGTTCACATCGAGAAGGAATACGAAAACCTGGTCAACGCCTCGACCCGGTTCTGGAATGCCAGCGGCATTACCCTGACGGGCGGGCTGACCGGAGGGATTCAAGTCAAAAGTGAATCGCTGCAGAGCCTGATGGCGGGTGGCATTGCCTTTGAAACGCCGCAGGCCAAGGCGCCATTGCAAAAGCGCATTCCGCGTTTCCGGCTGTTTGCCAGTCATGACGAGGCTACGCAAAAAGGCGAGGTGATCACGATCAAGGTAGACCGCGCCGATGGCTTGCGCGCCGGTACACCGATCCGCTTCAAAGGACTGGATGTCGGCAAGATTGAAAACGTCGACCTCACGGATGACCTGCAATCGGTGCTTCTAAGCGCGCGGATCACTGAAGTGCCTGAGCGGATCGCTCGCGTCGGTAGTCAATTCTGGGTGGTCAAGCCTGAGCTGGGGTTGATCAAGACCTCCAACCTGGAAACCTTGGTGACCGGGCAATACATTGAGGTCCAGCCTGCGCCGAAGAACCTCGGTCCGCAGAAGAACTTCACGGCCCTGGCCAGCCCGCCGGAGAGCGCCAAGGTTGAAGCCGGATTAAGCGTGGTGCTTAGCGCGGCACGGCGTGGTTCGCTCAAAGCCGGTGTACCGGTAACGTACCGTGAAATCACCGTCGGCAAAGTGACCGGGTACGAGCTGGGTCAGACCGCAGACCGCGTGTTGATCCACATTCTGATCGAGCCGAAGTACGCGCCGTTGGTTCGCAGCGGCACTCGCTTCTGGAACACCAGTGGTTTTGATTTTGATGTCGGACTGTTCAAGGGGGCGACACTACGCACCGAGTCGCTGGAGACCATGATTCAGGGTGGGGTTGCGTTTGCCACTCCGGATGGCGAGCGCATGGGCAGTCCGGCACGGGCAGAGCAGACGTTCCCGTTGTTCGACAAGTTCGAAGAGGAATGGCTGACCTGGGCGCCGAAAATTTCCCTGGGTAAATAATCCCTGGCGTATGGGGCGTCTATAGTGACACCTTCGTCGGTACGCCACCCGGAGCAAGCCCGCTCCTACAGAGGGCTCGGTTGCTCGCAAAGATAAAGCCCAAATGAAAAAGGCCGCGATCCTGGGGATCGCGGCCTTTTTCATTGCCATCAATTCAAGCGTCAGACCGCATCCAGCTCCGGCTCGTCCGCTTCAACATTGACCGTCGCCTTCACCTGATCGTGACGGCGGATGTATTTCCAGTCCGCTTCGTCGATGTAGATGCCGGCCGGGCCGCTGCCGCCTTCCAGGTCGATAGCGACACTGGCGCAGACCTGCGGCTTCACACTCGCCAGGATCGGTACGAAACCCAGTTGCAGGCTGGTTTCCAGCAACGCCGCCTGATTTTTCTCGTCGATGTCCGCTGCCTCATCGAGGTAGTACGGCAAGCGCACACGACCAGCCAGGTCGCGATCCATCAAGTGCAGCAACAGGTACATGTTGGTCAGCGCCTTGATGGTCATCGTGGTGCCGTTGGACGCGGCGCCGTCGATGTCGGTGTGGATCACTGGTTGACCGTTGACCTTGGTGATCTCGAACGCCAATTCAAACAAGTCCTTGAGGCCGAGCTGGTTATGGTTCGCCGCCACCAGGCGTGCCAGATACTCCTTGGCCTCTTCGTTCTTGTTGTCCTGTTCCGCGCTCTGGCTCAGATCGAACACCGACAGGGTCTCGCCTTCTTCGTACTGGCCGGCGCTGTGGATGATCTGGTCGATATGCTTGAGCGCTTCCTTGTTCGGCGCCAGCACGATGCGGAAGCTCTGCAGGTTGGACACCTGACGCTTGTTGATCTCGCGGTTGAACAACGCCAACTGGTGCTCGAGGCTGTCGTAGTCGCTGCGGATGTTACGCAGGGTCCGGGCGATGTCCGTGACGGCGGCACGCCGCGCCTTGCCCAGGGTCAGGGCCTCGTCGGTGCGGTGTGCGTACGCGTTGATCAGCAGTTGCAGGCGGCGCTCCATATCGTCTTCGCTGTCGAACTTGGCCACGCCCTTGAGGCGCACCTGAGCGTACAGCGCTTCGATCTGGCCGTCGGCACGCAGCAGACCTTGCCAACTGTCCTGATAATCGTTGAGCAGCGGCAACAGGTTATCCATGGAATCGTCGATCGGGTCCATGAAAGGCGTGCCGAAAGGCAGGTCCGCCGGCAGCAATTGACGGCGGCGCAGGGCGTCATCGAGCGTGCGTTGCTTGGCCTCCATGTCGGCGATCTGCCGGCCGACCAGTTGCAGCTTGGCCGAGAGTTGCTGAACACGTTCGGTGAAGGCATCGCTTGAACGCTTCAATTCATCCTGCGCGGCTTCCATCTGCGCCAGCTGCTCAAGCTTGTCGCCTTCCTCGGCGCTCAGGGTCTGGGCGCGACGGAAATCCTCCAGGGCTTTCTGCGCATCCAGTACTTGTTGGTACAGCGCTTCGGTCTGGGTCTTGCTCGCGGCGCGGTCAGCGGCCACGGCTTGTTGGGTTTTCAGTTGCTTGAGTTCTTTCTCCAGACGCTCCTTCTGGTCGCGCAATGCCGCGCGGTCAGCCAGCGCCTGCAGGGCGGGCGGTTCGATGTGCGAAAGGTCGATGGACAGCCCGGGCACTTCGAAGCGTTCGCCCTTGAAGCCATCGAGGATCAGTTCCACCGATTTGACCCAGTCGCCATTGTCGTCCAGCACAATGCCGTGCTCGCCCAGCGGCAGGCTGAACAAGGCGCTGTTGAACAGACGCATCAGGCGCTCGACGTCCTGCTGCGAGAACTCTTCGCGCAAACGCGCGTAGCTGTTGTTGTCGGCGTGATCGAGTTGCTGCTTGACCGACTTCAGGCGTTTTTCCAGGTCGCGCAGACGTTCGTCGAGGTCTTCGGCGCTGAACTGGCGGGACTGAGCGAGTGCACCGGCCAGTTCATCGTGGGCGTCCTTGGCCGCGAGCAACTGCTGCTCCAGCACCTTGACGTCGTCGATCAGCGCAAAGCGATGCTTGAGCACCGACAGCTCGCCGAGCCAGCGCTGGATGCCGGTGATTTCCCGCTCCAGACGCATCAGTTCCTGAGTGCCACCGCGCTGATCGTTTTGCAGTTCGTCCTGCTCGCGACGGTAGTGTTCGGCCTGGATCGTCAGCTCTTCCTTGCGTGCGCCGGCGTAGTCGGACCAGGTGCCGAGCAGGGAGTCGAGCAATGGCGAAATCCGGTGCAGTTTGCCGCGCAGGATGTCGCGCTGTTTCACGCCATTGGCCAAGGCCTCGACCAATGGACCGGCGGCGACCAGCGAGTTGTAGTCCTGCTCCATGCGTCGTACATCGCGGAAGGCTTCTTCGCACGCCGCGATGTAGTCCACGCTACCGGAACGCAGGCTGTGTTCGAAGGCGTCGAGGAACAATTGCTTGAGCTTGGCCGCAGTGATTTCACGCATGTGCAGCAGGTTGATGAACAGGGCGCGGAAGGTCTTCAGGCTCTGCTCACTGGTGGAGCGTAGCGGGATCAGCGTCAGGTCCAGCGGGATCGAGGTGTGTCCACCGACCAGCAGGCGACGCAGTTCATCCGGCTTGAGTTCGTAGGCCTTCAGGCCTTCGCGTTCAAGGTTGGTGAACAGCTCTTTCTGACGCAGGCAGGTGTCGTTTTTCTGGTAATGAGACAGGTCCAGATTGCCGGCATAGGCAAAGAACTGGTGACCGAAACCGCCACCCGGACCGCGACCGACCACGCCGATCACATGCGGACCGTGGGGCAGGTTGACTTCCACCAGGATGTAACTGGTGTCCGAGGCGAAGTAGAAGCGCCGGGATTGTTCCAGGCTGTACTTGCCGAAACTCATGTCCGACATGCGCGCCAGGATCGGGAACTGCAGGGCGTTGATCGAGGCGGATTTGCCCAGGTTGTTCGCGCCGTAGACCGACAGTGGCTCTTCCAGCGGGAACAGGCCGAGGCTGTAACCAGCGGTGTTCAGTAGGGCAAAGCGGCGGATGCCGTAGCGTTCCTTGCTCATGCGTCGAGCTCCTGTTCTTCGGCGATGGCACGGGCCAGCGCGTCTTCTTCGCTTTCACCGTCGAACTCGCTGAGGTCCAAGGGATCATCGGTCTGCAGCAGCTTTTCATCGCTGTCTTCGTCGATCAGCACCGGCGCCGGCAGTGGCAGCACGCTGTGCAGGCTGGCCGCCAGATCGCGGTCCTGTTGAACCGACAGGCACACATCGAGGAAACGGTGCATCGGCGGCAGGAAGCGGTAGACGCCGTTTTCTTCCCCGGCGAAGCCGAGCTGGGTCATGCGGCGCATGATTTTTTCTTCGAGTTCGTCCTGGGTCTGCACTTCGGCCTGGATGAACAGGTCGCGATATTTCTCGAGCAGCGACGGCAGTTCATCACGGCCGAGGCTGCCGCCGTCGAGCACGGCGATCGGGTCGCGGCCCTGGTCGGCCAGGTGCTCGACGAGGATGAAGGTGAACAGCGCCAGGCGCTGGGCCGTCTTGTTCACCGCCGCCGCCGCGAGATCCGGCACGAAGTAGTAGAAACCACGGGTGTCGCAGACCAGTTCAAAGCCCAGCGCCTTGAACAGCGTGCGGTACTGGTCCTGAAAATTCGACAACTGCGCGTACAGCTCTGGATCGCGACGGCTGACGTGGTAGCCCTTGAACAGCTCGCGAAAGATCGGCGCCAGCTGAGACAGTTCGGATAGATCAAGTTGCATGGGGAGTACTGGCATAGAGGGTGCTCGCAGAATTCTCGGAGGCATCATCGCCGGCCGAGAGCAGGGCGAAGGAGCGCAGGCTGACCTGGTGCTCGTGTGTGAAGTAATCGCGGCGTTCCAGACGTTCGCGTCTGAAGCGTTTTTCCCGCGACAGGCGTGAGAACCAATACAGCAATTCGTCGGTGGCGCCGTCCGGTTCCTGCTCCAGCAGCCAGGTCATCAGGTCCGGCATCGGCAGGGCCTCTTCGCAGCGGTCGAGCATTTCCCGAACTGTGCGTGGCGCGCGCGGCGCATCGCCGCCCTTTTGGGTCTTGTGCGCCTTGGGGAAGCGGGCCGGTTTCGGCTCGAATCGGGCCAAGGCGTAAACGTAGGCCTCGACCTGACTGGCGCTACCAAGGAATGTACTTTGCGGCCGGGTGAACATCGGCATCGCGGCTTGTGGCACGGCGTCGATACCCTTGCGGCGAATCATCGACAGGGCCAGTGCCGCACCACGGGTCACGGCGTTGTGACGGCGGGCTTCTTCACGCAATGGCAGCAGCAGTTCGCGGGCGTGACGCAGGGTCAACTGGGCGCTGGTCTGCATTTCGAGGATCCGCGCGTGGGTGCGCAGCAGCATGTCGTCGTCAACCAGATGGCCCAGGCGTTGCTGCTCGGTGAGCATCTTCAGCAGAACGTTTTCGACCTTGCGCACACCTTGTTCAAACGCGCCGTCGGCGTTGACCAACTGAATCATCGGCTCGACGTATTCGTCCCAGGTCGCCAGGACTTCAGCGTAACGCTGGCGCAGCGGGATCTGTCGGTCGCTGGTCTTGGCCCGCTCGGCAACAGCCACCAGGGCTTGTTCGTCGTTGGCGAGTTTTTTCAATACATCGCGTACGCGCATGTCGAGCAGGCGCAGTTGGCGCGCCAGATCGTTGCCGTCGCGGATGTCGAAGGCATCCTGGATGTAGCCGGCCAGGCGTTCGAGATGTCGCAAATAGGCTTCGATCTCCAGGCACAGGCCCAGACGGTGTTCACGGCGCAGGTAAGCGAGGAAGTCGTGGATCTGCGCGTTGAGCTCGAAACGGTTCGGGCTTTTCGCCACGGGAACCAGAATGTCGAGGCGAATCCACACGTCCAGCAGGCTGGTGATGTCCTGCGGCGTACTGTCGAGTTGCTGGGCGGCCAACTGTGAACGCAGTTCGTTGAGGCTCAGTGTGCCTTGGTCGAAGTGCTCGCACAGTGGCTCCAGAAGTGCCCAGTGTTCAGCGAGGGCGCGCAAGACGCGCTTGGGTTCGATCATCGGAATGGCCGGCTGGTTGGCGATTAAAAGCCGAGATTGTACTGCATCGGGGCCGATGCGATTCACTCTCGGGACGGACTGTCGCTTTTCTAACGATCAACTGCGGGCGATCTTGAGCGAAGGGCTGTAGAATCACCGCACTTTAGTTATCCACAAGTGGCCGACCTTTGCTTATCGAGTCCCGCCGCCGCGCCTATTTGAACGCCATGCAGGTGGTCAATTGGCTGCCGCGCACCGAATTGCCCTTTGCTGCGCCGTCGCGGCCCGAGCTGCTGGAGCTGCAGCTGCCCGAGCCGTTGCCCGTCGCCACGGCGGCGCCGGCACCTGCGGCCCAAGCGCCTGTGGAACCGCAGGTCAAACCGGCCGAGCGGGTGAAAATCGAAGTGCCACGGCCATCGTTGGCAAGCACGCGCACCGGGGCCAAACCGGTGGAAGAGGTCGAACAAGCACCGATCGTCGCCAGGGTCGCCCCAGTACCGCCACCTCGTTTTTCCCTGCAATTGCTGCGGGCCGGGCGTTGCCTGCTGCTGGTGGAGTTACCCACAGGCGAAGCCTTCCAGACCCGCGATCCCGCTTACCTGTTGCTCAAGGACATGCTTCGCGCCGCCGGCTTGCCGGACAGCCCGCAGATCGTCGGCGAGCCGGTGCGCTGGCCGCTGCTGGCCCGAGGCACCATGGATCAAGGCCCGGAAGCGGCGCGTGACTTCGTACAGGGCTTCATCTCGGCCCGCCTGGAAGAGGCGCCGTGCGTCTGTCTATGGCTGATCGGTCTGCCTGCCGTGCGTTTTGCCGGTGAGGCCAACGCCGAATCCTTCAATCGCGAACTCCAGGTCGAAGGCCTGGGCTCGGTCTGGGCCTTGCCTGGCCTGGAATTATTAATGGAAGAGCCACAGCGTAAGGCTGATGTCTGGCAAGCCATGCGTCGGCTGATGGCGCGCTGGAAAGAATCAAATGAGTGACGCTGTATCGTTCCGCCCGATGACCGAGGCGGACCTCGAAGCTGTACTGAAAATCGAATACGCGGCCTACAGCCATCCCTGGACACGCGGGATTTTTCTCGATGGCCTGGGCAAATACCAGATCTGGCTGATGTTCGAAGGGCAGCAGCAGGTAGGCCATGGCGTAGTGCAGATCATCCTAGATGAGGCGCATCTGTTGAACATCACCGTCAAACCGGAAAACCAGGGCCGTGGACTGGGTTTGACGCTGCTGGAGCATTTGATGTCGATTGCCTACAAGGCCGATGCCCGGGAATGTTTCCTGGAAGTGCGCGACAGCAACACCGCGGCGTTCAAGCTGTATGAGCGCTACGGCTTCAATGAGATTGGACGGCGCCGGGATTACTACCCGGCGGTGGGCGGACGGGAAGATGCAGTGGTCATGGCCTGTACGCTGGTAGATTGAGCATCTTTGTTACAAATTAAGCGCCGATTGCTGTGCAGGAGCCGCCAAAGGCTCCTGTCCAGGATCGATCAACGCTTGCGGTCCAACGGATCGCGCCGCGCCATTTCCTCTTCATCCAGTCCATTGCCCCCACCGATGTCGTTTTCATCGACAATGCTCAAGTCCCAATCAGCCTGGTCACCGTTACCCGCTTCATGGGCATCCCGGGCACCGTCTTCCCGGATCAGGGTTTCCGGGCTCATGTCATCATCCGTAGGCTCATGGTCAGCGGTCGATGCACCGGTCATGCCCGCTTCGCGAACGCGCCGACGGGGCATCTGTTGCGCTTGCTCGTTGTCCGGCAACTCGTCACCGATCCTGGCATCGGGCTCTTCGTCGTCGAAATCCAGCTCATGCACCGAACCCATGCGGTCTTCGTTATCATCGATGGGTTCTGGTTGCACCGCATCATACGGACGTCGTGAATCAGTCATGGCAATTCCTCATACTGTGGGTCTTACTACGGTGGACCCGCTGGGTTACTGAGAATTCCACCGGCTTGGAGCGCCATTTCAGTGCATCGGGTGGCATCTGCATAAAGCGCGTGACCCCGACGGGCGGTTGTCTGTCAAAGCTGCGCATCATTCTCGAGGCTTCAATGCATGAACGAATTACAAGATCTGATCGATAACAACGAGCGTTGGGCTGACGCGATCACCAAAGAAGATCCTGACTTCTTCGCCAAGCTGGCTCGCCAACAGACTCCCGAGTACCTGTGGATCGGCTGTTCCGATGCCAGGGTGCCGGCCAACGAGATCGTCGGCATGCTGCCGGGCGACTTGTTCGTCCACCGTAACGTGGCCAACGTCGTGCTGCACACCGACCTCAACTGCCTGTCGGTGATTCAGTACGCGGTGGACGTACTCAAGGTAAAACACATCCTGGTGACCGGCCACTATGGTTGCGGTGGCGTGCGAGCCTCGATGCAGGATCGCCAGTTCGGCCTGATCGATGGCTGGCTGCGTTCGATTCGCGATCTCTACTACGAGAAGCGCGAAGAACTCGCCAAACTGGCCACCGAAGAGGAGCAGGTCGACCGTCTCTGCGAACTCAACGTGATTCAGCAAGTGGCCAATGTCGCCCATACCAGCATCGTGCAAAACGCTTGGCACCGCGGGCAGAACTTGTCGGTCCACGGTTGCATCTACGGCATCAAGGACGGTCGCTGGAAAAGCCTGAACACCACCATCAGTGGTTTCGAGCAATTGCCGCCGCAGTACCGCCTGCGTCCGGTCGAAGCGCAGTAACGCCCTCAATCGAACAGGTGCCGACGCCAGCGCTGTAAAAATGCCTGGCCGTCGGCGTTTGGCGATTCATCGTAGCCGGTGATCCAGCCGCGACATTTGTACGAACCGCACCGACAGGCGAACTGACGCAACAGTTTGTCTTCGGTGGCGGCGTAGTCAATCGTCAGCCAGTCACCTTTCTGTATGTCCTTCAGCGCCCAAAGCCACAGCTCACTCATGTCGAGAAAGACATTCGGGTCGCAAGAGTGTTGCAGCAATCCACAGAAGCGTGGGTCGAAGACATGCACGCCGGGAGCGAGTTGCCGGGTATGCCTGCAGCGATAGGGCAGGAGTTGTCCCGATGTCCGGCACATTCGACTGATACGCGGAAATTCGCGCAAGGCAGCAATGGCGACCGCTGTGCCTCTTTCGTCGGCAATGACCTCGAAGTCGGCCCGAGAGGGGAATCCCAGGCGAATCGGCAGATGCGCAAATGGATAGACACCGGCTGGCGGTGCGGCGAGAGGACTGCGAGGGGCATTGGCTTTCATAACGATCCTTGTTGGCTGGTGCTGCGACTTCCTCTAACTGACGATCCTGTCAGCACTGCAGCACAGGGTTACACCCCCAGCCTCTCGCAGATGAGTGGGCGGGTCTACTGTCATAACTGACAGCAAGGCTCGCCGTTCATCGGTTGATCCGTTTATAACGCCGGAGCGGGAATTGCGGTCTCGGGTGCAGGTGCCTTGAGTTGTTTGAGCTGGACCTGGATCGCTGCGGACGCGCATTTGCCCGCGGCTTGTTGAGGCGTCAGATTGCGGATCGAGGTGTAGAACAACTCACAGGTTTTATCTTTCTGGGCCACTTGCCAGGTTTGCGTGCAACTCCTGAGCTCAATGTCGGCATTGCTGTCAGTCTCGCGGCCCATCGCGGCCTGCCAGCACGCGGCACTCAGGTCCTGCCCCATGACTTTCAGTCCCGCGGCATCGGCTTTGGCCTTGGCATCGCTGCCGGAGTAGTTAGCCGGGTCGGCGGCATACCAAATGTAGCTCGGGTGGTTGGCACCCAGCACGGGTACTTTGAGGCCTTCGTTCGGGCTGATACTCACCAGTCCCAGGACGTTCACCGTCGGCCCGTACTGCTGTTTGATCCAGTTACGCACAGGCGTACCAAACGCGACCATCGGTACGGCATCGCCGCTGGCCTTACGGCTGAAGTTCTTGACCATGGTGGTCTGGTAATCCTTGAAATAATCGTAGACACCTTCCAGGTCCTTGCCGGCGTTGGATGGCGCGGCAATCGGCGCGATGTCGATGATCGTCTGGTAACTCGGCGTTTGCTCGGCCGGGACGCCATTGATGGTCAGCAGCGAGGCCCAGCGATCTGTCGTGGCCGACTTGAGGTAATCCTGGGCCTGGGTCAATGAGTAATCGGGTGGGAAGTGCAACAGTTCGACGGTTTTGCGGTTCTCCAGCGCCATGCCCAGCGGCAGGAAGAAATACCAGTCATAGGCCCATTTGCCGTCGGCATTCAGTTTGCTGGCGCCGGTGTAAGCCAGATCGCCGGCGTCGAGCAGCGCCGTCAAGGGTTTTTGATAGTCGGCGGGTACGCCGCTGATGACAGTGAAGAGCTGACCATTATCGCTTTTGACCAGAACCTTCGCCTCGCTATAGCCATCGCGCTGCACGCTTTGGGTCAGGTAGTGCTCGACCGTTTGTTCAAGTGTCCAGTTGCGAAAGCAAATCACGTTGCAGTTGTTGGGGTATGCAAAAAGACGCGTGAGGCGCTCGGTGCTACCCAGGTTCAGGGTCACATCGGCGTGGGCGGCGGCGCTCAGGGTAAGCGCCGCGAGAGACAGTCCTGCAAGTTTGAACATGCTCAGATCCTTTTCAGCGTATGGACCCGTTGGCGGGTACTACATACTGAAACGGCTGAAGACACATTTCAAATGTGGGCGCTTCACCACCTCCCACAAAAGCTCCAGGGTGTTCGAAAGATGCCGGGCTACGGCATTACCGGCGGCGTATACGCCAGCGTCGTCCCCAGCGCCCAGAGCAACAGCAGCACCAGAGGCGTGTGCACCAGCAGTTGCACGAATGAAAAGCCGATCAGGTCCCGCGCCTTCAGCCCCAACACACCCAGCAGTGGCAGCATGTAGAACGGGTTGATCAGGTTGGGCAGGGCTTCGGCGGCGTTGTAGATCTGCACGGCCCAACCCAGGTGGTACTTCAGATCCGTGGCCACTTGCATCACATAGGGCGCCTCGATGATCCACTTGCCGCCACCGGACGGAATGAAAAAGCCGAGGATTGCCGAGTACACACCCATCAGCAGCGCATAGGTGTCGTGGGAAGCGATGCTGACGAAGAAAGTCGAGATGTGGTGGGCCAGGGTCTGGGCATCGGCACCTTTGACCGTGGTCATCAACGCGGCGATCGAGCCGTAGAGTGGAAACTGGATCAGCACGCCGGTGGTGGTCGGGACCGCACGGGCCACGGCGTCGAGGAAGCTGCGCGGGCGCCAGTGCAGCAGCGCACCGAGCATGATGAACAGGAAGTTATAGGTGTTGAGGCCGGAGATCGCGCTGATCGCCGGTTTGGTCGAAAACTCGTGGAACAGCCATCCGGCGGCCAGCAGCACCAGCAAAATGATCAGCAGCGGGCTGTGCTCCAGCCATTCGCCGGGACGGGTGCGCGGTTGCAGCGGTGGTAGATTGAAGCTCGGGTCGACACCGCAGTCCTTGGCGTCCCGTGCCGAGTTGGGGCCGGGGGCGGTCGCGTAGGCGATGATGATCGAGACGACGACCAGCGCCAACAGCATCGCACCCGACTGCCAGAGAAAGATGGTCTGGGTGAAAGGAATGACCCCGGTGATCGACAGAATCGACGGTGGCAGGCTGGCCGGGTTGGCCTGCAATTGTGCCGCAGACGACGACAGGCCCAGGGCCCACACCGCGCCAAGGCCAAGATACGCCGCGGCGCCGGCGGCGCGGTAGTCCATTTTCAGGTCGGTTCGGCGGGCGAGGGCGCGCACCAGCAAGCCGCCGAACACCAGCGACAGGCCCCAGTTCAGCAGCGATGCAACCATGGAAATCAGCGCCACCCAAGCCACGGCGGAGCGACCGTTTTTCGGGATCTTCGCCAGACGGTCAATCAGCTTGACGGCCGGTGGCGAGCTGGCGACCACATAACCGCCGATCACCACGAAAGCCATCTGCATGGTGAACGGGATCAGGCTCCAGAAACCGTCACCGAATGCCATCGCTGCATCGGTGGGTTTGGCGCCCATGGCCATGGTGGCGAGTGCGACGATAATCACGGCGAGCGCGGCAAACACCCAGGAATCGGGGAACCAGCGTTCGGCAAAGCTTGAGCAGCGCAGGGCAAAGCGGGCGGAGCGGCTATCTTCGATATCAGCGGCCACGGGGGAGTACCTCTAATTTTTATGTTTGTTGTGGTCTTTTGGGACGGTAGAAGCCCCTCTGGACAGACAACAACATTAATTCACCGGGAAGTTTTTTGCGGGGCTGTTTTGTGGCTATGGGACTTTGGTCTAACGGGTTGTCCGCCAGCGCGTTTGCGTAGACCATGGGCGCCTTGGTTTTTGCCTGCACCAGAGTTCTTTTCATGACTGCCAACACCGTTTCGCGCCCGGCGCCGTTCAACCGCTCGGACTACAAGACCCTGGGGCTCGCGGCCCTCGGCGGGGCGCTGGAAATCTACGATTTCATCATCTTCGTATTTTTTGCGCTGACCCTGAGCCAGCTGTTTTTCCCGCCGGAAATGCCCGAGTGGCTGCGATTGCTGCAAAGCTTCGGCATCTTCGTCACCGGTTATCTGGCGCGGCCACTGGGCGGGATCCTGATGGCGCATTTCGCCGACCGTTTGGGCCGCAAGAAAGTCTTCAGCCTGAGCATCCTGATGATGGCGCTGCCCTGTCTGCTGATCGGCATCATGCCGACCTACGCACAAATCGGTTATTTCGCTCCGCTGTTGCTGTTGCTGCTGCGAGTGCTTCAAGGGGCGGCCGTGGGCGGTGAAGTGCCGAGCGCCTGGGTGTTCGTCGCCGAACATGCACCCGTGGGGCATCGGGGCTACGCTTTGGGCTTTTTGCAGGCGGGACTGACTTTCGGTTATCTGCTCGGTGCCTTGACGGCCACGTTCCTGGCGCAGGCTTTCACCCCGACTGAAATCCTCGATTACGCCTGGCGTTACCCGTTTCTGCTGGGCGGTGTGTTTGGCGTGATCGGCGTCTGGCTACGCCGCTGGCTCAGTGAAACGCCGGTGTTCATGGCCATGCAGGCACGGCGCGAGGAAGCCGTTGAGTTGCCGCTGCGCAGTGTCCTGCGTGAGCATCGCCTGGCCATGCTGCCGGCGATGATCCTCACCTGTGTGTTGACGTCGGCGGTGGTGGTGTTCGTGGTCATCACGCCGACAATGATGCAGAAAACCTTCGGCATGACCGCCAGTCACACCTTCGCCTTGAGCGCATTGGGCATCGTTTTTCT
This sequence comes from Pseudomonas moorei, assembly GCF_008801475.1. Taxonomy (GTDB): domain Bacteria; phylum Pseudomonadota; class Gammaproteobacteria; order Pseudomonadales; family Pseudomonadaceae; genus Aquipseudomonas; species Aquipseudomonas moorei. Next base: position 16,070 of record NZ_VZPP01000013.1, read on the forward strand.
GAACATTGGCTGTGTGCTCGCCGGGTTGCTGGTCGACCGCATCGGCGCCTGGCGTACGGTGATGCTGTATAGCCTGCTGCTGCCGTTGGGTATCGGTGTGCTTTACGCCTGTCTGATCAGCGGCGGCGACTGGGTCGGTCTGGCCTACGCGGTGGCGGGGCTCGGTTGCGGGGTGGTCGGTGCGGTGCCCTCGGTGATGGTCAGCCTGTTTCCGGCGCGCATTCGCGTGTCGGGCATCTCGTTCACCTACAACATTGCCTACGCCGCCTGGGCGAGTATCACACCGCTGTTGTTGATCGGTCTGATGCCCTGGAGTCCCTGGATCTGCGTGATTTTCTGCGCGGTAATGGGTGCGGTGGGCGTGGGAAGCGCGGCGTACTTTGGCACGAGGATGCCAAAAATCGCCGGTTGTTCGGCCGCTGGCGCTACGTGAATCAACAAGGCGACAGGGGCGCTTGAACTATTTTTGTAGGACAAAGCTGAAACGCTCTTCAGAAAAGATCTGCAAGGCCGATGGCTAGGCTGTAAATCGCTTTTTACCCCAGTCCATCGGTGCATCCCCATGTTCAATAAACGCTTGAAGCAGGAGCTATCGGCTCTTCGCGAAGAACTCTCCAGCCTTCAGCAAGTGAAGGAAAGCCTGGAAAGCGAGATGCTGGTGTTGACCCTCGATACGGATGGGCGGGTTCAATCGGTCAATCAGAATTTCCTCAACGAAATGCACTACAAGTGCAACGAGCTGATTGGCCGGCATATCGAAGAAATCGTTCCCGATCATGTGAGAAATGACGAATTCCAGCTGCGGTTCAAGAACGCGATGAATCGCGGCGAGCACTTTGCCGGCGCGGTGCGCCTGTTGCGGGGTACTGGCGAGGAAGCGTGGTTGCGTTCGATCCTGCAGCCCGTGCGTTCGGCGGATGGCCGGATCAAGCATTTTTCGATTTTCTCCAGCGACCTGACCCGCACCATTGAGGCCTCCCGTGAGCACGAAAACCTGATCGGGGCGCTGGTGCGTTCGACGGCGGTGATAGAGTTCGATCTCAATGGCAACGTGCTGACCGCCAATGACCGCTTTCTCAGCGGTATGGGTTACAGCCTGGCGCAGATCAAAGGCAAACATCACCGCATCTTTTGCCTGCCGGAAGAGCACAACAGCGCCGAGTATCAGAACTTCTGGCGTCGCCTGAACGCGGGTGAGTACGTGGCTGAACGCTTCAAGCGCATCGATAGCCACGGTCGTACGGTTTGGCTGGAGGCTTCTTACAATCCGGTGGTCGATGCCAATAACCGGCTCTACAAAGTGGTGAAGTTCGCCACGGTGATCACCGATCAGGTCAATCAGGAGCAAGCCGTCGCCGAAGCCGCGAACATTGCCTACAGCACCTCGCAGCAAACCGATCAAAGCGCCCAGCGAGGCAGCGCGGTAGTCACTCAGGCGGTGGATGTGATGCGTGATCTGGCCAAGCATATGCAAACCGCCGGCGATGGCATCGAAGCGCTCAATGAGCAGTCACTGGTGATTGGCACCATCGTCAAAACCATCAGCGGCATTGCCGAACAAACCAACCTGCTGGCGCTCAACGCCGCCATCGAAGCGGCACGCGCCGGTGAACAGGGCCGGGGGTTTGCCGTGGTGGCCGATGAGGTCCGGCAACTGGCTTCGCGCACCAGCCAGGCCACCGACGAAATTGTCGTTGTGGTGCGGCAGAACCAGGACATGGCGCGTAACGCCGTGGCCCTGATGACCGACGGCAAGCTCCAGGCCGAGCAGGGGCTGGCGTTGGCGGCGGAAGCCGGCACTGTGATCGTCGAGATCCAGGATGGCGCGCAGAAAGTGGTGAATGCTGTCGGGCAGTTCGCCAATCAGTTGGCGTCTTGATGTCCTGCTCCTGAAGAAATCGCCTGCACTGGTTCCTGCAAGGTGTTACACGCAGGCGCTGGCGCAGGTGGCGATCTTTTCGCCCGCTCGATCCCTGTTTTGCAAGATGTCGTTACAATCGGCTCCTTCCCCCAAGGAGCAGGCATCCATGAGCGTTTCTCACCGTCGTCCGGTCCCTTTGTCCAAGGCCTATCGTCTACTCAATCACGGGCCGACCGTTCTGGTCAGCGCGGCTCATGACGGTCAGCGCAATATCATGGCGGCTGCCTGGGCCATGCCGCTGGATTTCGAACCGCCGAAAATCGCCGTGGTGCTGGACAAGTCCACCTGGACCCGGCAACTGCTGGAAGCCTCGGGCACCTTCGTGTTGAACGTTCCCTGCGCAGCGCAGGCCGATATCGTACAAACCGTCGGTTCGACGTCTGGCCTGGCGCTCACCCGGGAGCAGGGGCGCGACAAATTCCAGACCTATGACCTGCCGACGTTCGCGGCCGAACTGATCGACGCACCGATGCTCGAAGGCTGCGTTGCCTGGCTCGAATGCCGGTTGTTGCCGGAACCCGACAACCATCAGCAGTACGACCTGTTCCTCGCCGAAGTGATTGCCGCTCAGGCCGACGAGCGCGTGTTCAGTGACGGCCGTTGGCACTTTGAAGGCCAGGATGCGTTGCGTACCCTGCACCACGTCGCCGGCGGGCATTTTCTGACCATCGGCAACCCTGTGGATGGCAAAACCTTGCAGCCATGAAGTGACTGCTACCCTAGCCATAAGCACATTCACAAAGAGGCCAGGCAATGAGCAAGTTGCGTGTGGGGATTATTTTTGGGGGGCGTTCGGCAGAGCACGAAGTGTCGTTGCAATCGGCGAAGAACATCGTCGATGCGCTGGATCGTTCGCGCTTCGAGCCGGTGTTGATCGGTATCGACAAGCAAGGCCACTGGCACCTCAATGACCCGTCGAATTTCCTGCTGAACCAGGAAAACCCGGCGCTGATCGCTCTCAATCAGTCCAATCGCGAATTGGCGGTCGTACCGGGCAAGGCGAGCCAGCAACTGGTCGAAACCTCCAGCCAGGAGCTGTTGGGCCATGTCGATGTGATCTTCCCGATTGTCCACGGCACCCTCGGTGAGGACGGCTGCCTGCAAGGGCTCTTGCGCATGGCCGACCTGCCGTTTGTTGGCTCCGATGTGCTCGGATCGGCGGTTTGCATGGACAAGGACATCAGCAAGCGTTTGCTGCGCGATGCCGGGCTGGCGGTCACACCGTTCGTGACCCTGACCCGTACCACTGCGGCGCGCAAAAGCTTTGCCGAAGTGGCGGGAAAGCTCGGTTTGCCGCTGTTCGTCAAGCCGGCAAACCAGGGCTCTTCCGTGGGGGTGAGCAAAGTCAACGACGAAGCCGAATACACCGCGGCAGTCGAGCTGGCATTGGGCTTCGATGAGAAAGTGTTGGTCGAATCTGCCGTCAGCGGCCGCGAGATCGAATGCGCGGTGCTCGGTAACGAAGACGCCATCGCCAGCGGTTGTGGCGAAATCGTGGTGCACAGCGGGTTTTATTCCTACGACAGCAAATACATCGATGACAAGGCCGCTGAAGTGGTGGTGCCGGCCCAGATCAGTCATGAGGCCAGCGAACGTATTCGTGCCATGGCCGTCGAGGCGTTCCATGTCCTGGGCTGTTCCGGTCTGGCGCGGGTCGATGTATTTCTGACCGACAGCGGTGAAGTGCTGATCAACGAAATCAATTCGCTACCCGGATTCACCCGCATCAGCATGTACCCGAAACTGTGGCAGGCCGCTGGCATGACCTACAGTGAACTGGTCACGCGATTGATCGAGCTGGCGCTGGAGAAACACCGGATTCGGCAGACGCTGAAAATCAGTCGATAAGCGGGTGCGATGGCCTGATCTCAAACTGCAAAAAAGGGCCTACCCCCTCGGTAGGCCCTTTCTCATCTCTGCGTAAGACTCAATCCCCCAGCGCTTCTCCCTCACGCCGAGGGTCGGCTCCACCGGTCAGCGATACTTTGCCTTGGGCATCCTTTGTTCGAACAATCGCCTGGGTGCCGCTGGTCATGTCGATTTCATTCACTTCATGCCCTTTGGCTTTCAACGCCTGAATCAGCGCCGGGCTGAACTGCCCGCGTTCCAGCTCGGTCGGGCCATTGCGACTGCCGAAATTGGGCAGGTTGATGGTTTGCTGCGCATCGAGGTTCCAGTCGAGCAGGCCGATGGTGGACTTGGCGACGTACTCGATGATTTGCGAACCGCCGGGTGAGCCGATTGTGGCGAGGAATTCACCGCTCTGGCGGTCGAAGATCAAGGTCGGGGCCATGGACGAACGTGGGCGCTTGCCGGGTTCGACGCGGTTGGCGACTTTTTGCCCATGCTCATCGGGGATGAAGGAAAAGTCCGTCATTTCGTTGTTGAGCAGGAATCCCTGCACCATCAGGTGCGAGCCAAACGCAGACTCGATGGTGGTGGTCATGGACACTGCGCCGCCCTCGTCGTCGATCGCTACCACCTGTGAGGTGGAAATACGCAGCGGCGACCGGTCCGGCGCATAGGCAATCTGAATGCCCGGAGGCGTGCCCGGTTCAGCCGTGCCCATGCTGCGTTCACCGATCAGTGCGGCGCGGCTGGCCAGGTAAGCCGGGTCTACCAGGCCTTTCACCGGAACCGGCACGAAGTCCGTATCCGCCACGTACTGCGCGCGATCGGCATAGGCCAGGCGCTCGGCTTCGGATATCAGGTGCACGGCTTGCGGAGACGGTTCGCTGCCCGCAGGCGCGTCGGTTTTCACCGGTTTCAGCGGTGCCAGGGCGTAGCGGTTATTGCGTGTCTCCAAGGCTTGAAGCGTGCCGAGGATCTGCGCCACGGCGATCCCGCCCGACGACGGTGGCGGCATGCCGCAGACCTGCCAGCGCTTGTAATCGGTGCACAGTGGCGCGCGCTCCTTGGCCATATAGCCCTTGAGGTCGCTCAGTGAAAGGCTGCCAGGGTTGGCGTGGCCCTGAACCTTGTCCACGATTTCCTGCGCGACAGCGCCCTGGTACAACGCATCCGGCCCTTCGTTGGCGATGCGTTGCAGCACGGCGGCCAATGCCGGGTTTTTCAGGCGGGTGCCAACGGCTTTCGGGCGGCCATCGGCAGTCAGGAAGTAGGCGACCATGTCGGGCGAGCTGCGCAGCGACGAATCCGACGCGATCAACTGATACAGGCGTGGCGAAATAACGAAGCCTTGCTCCGCCAGCTTGATCGCCGGTTCGAACAGCTGTGCCCAGGGCAGGCGGCCGTGTTTTTTGTGGGCCAGTTCCAGGGCGCGCAATACGCCTGGCGTCCCTACCGAGCGACCACCAATCTGCGCCTGGGTGAAAGGCATGGGTGTGCCGTCGGCTTGCAGGAAAAGCCTTTCCGTGGCACCGGCCGGTGCCGTTTCGCGGCCGTCATAAGTGCGCACGTTCTTGCCGTCCCACAGCATGATCAAAGCGCCGCCACCAATGCCCGACGATTGCGGCTCGACCAGCGTCAACACCGCTTGCATCGCAATCGCCGCATCGATGGCCGAACCGCCACGACGCAGCATTTCCCGCCCGGCCTCGGCCGCCAGCGGGTTGGCAGCGGCCGCCATGTGCTTCGAGGCGTGCCGGGTTTGCAGGTCGGTGCGATAGCCGGAAGCGCTTTCCGGCGCGACCGGTAGCGTCGAGACCGATGGCGCGTTGCAGGCGGTCAGGGCTAAAGCCACAGTGATCATAGACAACGCTGACAGGCGCATGCGCTTCAAGTGGAAGGCTGAGAACATGCGGGGCACTCCGTCCATGGGATAAAGGATTCGTGGACTTTATCGGCCACCGCCCGGTGACGCAAACCATGTCCCACGGCCAGGACGCTTTTTTCCTTCATCAATGGATGGAATTTCTGTAGGGTCGATGCCATCAGGCAGGCCAGAAGATCAATAAGAGGCAGACATGCAGACCGAGTTCCCGACCCAGCCAAGCTACCGCACCCAGCGCGAACAATTCCTCGCGGCGGCCACCGCCGCCGGCGCGACGCTGACCGAGTATCCACACCCGCTCACAGGACCCTTCGGCGAGGCCTTGAGCACCGATGTGGCTGTCCTGGGTGATCCGGGCGCCAAACGTCTGCTGATCGCGCTCAGCGGCACCCATGGGGTTGAAGGCTTTTATGGCTCGGGGTGTCAGATCAAGTGGCTGCAGGAACTGGGCAAGCGTTCGCTGCCGGCCGATGTCGCCGTGGTAATGATCCACCTGATCAACCCCTGGGGGACGGCGTGGCTGCGTCGGGTCAACGAAGACAACATCGACCTCAACCGCAATCACCTGAACTTCGAGCGGCCCCTGCCGGACAACCAGGCGTATGAGGGTTTGCACGAAATCTACGCCTGCTCCGAATTGCAAGGTCCCGAGCGTGAGCGCACGGACGCCTTGCTGGATGCGCAGATTCGCGAACACGGCTGGCCGGCGGTCATGTCGATTGTAGAAGGCGGGCAGCATGCGCATCCCGATGGTTTGTTCTATGGCGGACTGGCGCCGAGCTGGTCGAATCGCACCTTGCACCAGATCATCCAGAAGCATGTAGCCCATGCCGATGTCGCCATGTGTTTCGACTTGCACACCGGGGCCGGCGAATACGGTCATCCAATGCTGCTGACGATTACCGAAGCGGCCTATCCGGCGCTGGTCGATGCGCAGGCGATTTATGGTCCGTGGCTCTACACCTTGCACACCGGTGCCGACACCCTGAGCGAAACCGGTGTTGCGGCCACCGCGACTGGCTACACCTCGCAGGCATTGATCAATGCGCTGCCGCAGGTGCGGCTGATGCCATTCGTCATTGAGTGTGGAACGTATCCGGGAGCACAGGTGCATCGGCATCTGCGCGATGACCACTGGCTGCATCTGCACGGCAATCCGAGCGACGCGGTGGGGCGCGAGATCAAGTTGAATCTGCTGGAGCAGTTCTATCCGGCTGATAGCGACTGGCAGGCGATGGTCTGGTTGCGGACCTGGCAGATCTGGGAGCGGGCTTTGTCGGCGTTACCAACGATCTGAGGTTGAGGCTGTTTTATGTAGGAGCGAGCCTGCTCGCGATGAATCCAGAGACGCTGCGGGGTATCAGGCTCGCCGCGTCATCGTTGACGATCATCGCGAACAAGCTCGCTCCTACAGCAGGCATAAAAAGCAGGCATAAAAAAACGGCCTACCTTTCGGTAAGCCGTTTTTAGTACTTGGTGGCTACACAGGGACTTGAACCCCGGACCCCAGCATTATGAATGCTATGCTCTAACCAACTGAGCTATGTAGCCAAGTGGCGCGCATTATTCACCGGTAACGGGGATGCGTCAAGCATAAATCTAAAATATTTCTCTACACTTTCAACCGCTTATCCTCCTGACCCGAAAAAACGGGTCAGGGCAGGGCATCATTTGAGCTGAAATCTGCCGGTATTGGCGCTCAAAGCCTTGCTGCCCTGGCTCAAGGTGTCTGCCGCAAGGTTCACCGCCCGCGCGCCTTCGAGCAAGCGGACCGCCGCCTGATCGACTTGCTGGATGTTGCCGCTGACCTCATCGGCGGTGCTCGCTTGCTCGTCGACCGCCGTGGCGATCTGCGCCAGGGTGTCGGTGACGCCCTGGACGGCGCTGGCAATCTCCCCCAATCGATGGCCGAGGCCGGTGACGGCTTGCGCATCGGTCTGAGCCTGCCCGCAGGCCGCTTCCATCAGGCTGACGGCTTCGTTCACGGTGCTGCGCAGGCTATCGACGGTGCCGGCGATTTGCGCGGTCGAGGACTGGGTGCGCTGTGACAGGCTGCGCACTTCATCGGCCACCACCGCGAAGCCGCGGCCCTGTTCGCCGGCGCGAGCCGCTTCAATGGCGGCATTGAGCGCCAGCAGGTTGGTCTGTTCGGCGACGCCGCGAATGGTATCGACCACCAGTTGAATCTGCTGCCCCTGCTCACTGACCCGTCCCAGCGCCGCTGCCGTGTCATTCAGGCGTTGATTGAGTTGTTGGATGCTGGCCGTTGTGCGCTGACTGTCACGGCTGCTGTCGGCGGCGATACGCTGAGTCTGCTGAGCGCTGCCGGACGCTCGTTCGCAGCTGTCGGACACGCCTTGGGAAGTCGCGGCCAATTGTGTCGCCGCCGCCGCAATCTGACTGATTTGCAGTTGTTGGGCTTCGACCTCGCCCAAGGCGTCGGCGGAGTGATGATTGAGGGTTTGCACCGCGTTGCTCAGTTGCAGGGTTTCGTGGTCGACCCCCAGCAGGCTGGCGCGCAATTGCACCACCGCGACGTTGAGGGCGGTGCTGATGGCTGCCAGTTCGTCGCGGCCTTGTACTGGCACCTGCAAGCTCAGATTGCCATCGCGCAAGGCTTCGGCCAGCAAGGTGATACCGCTGGCGCTACGGCGGATCGACGCCTGCAAGCAGATGAACAGGTACAGCGCGGCCAGCAGCAGGCAGCCAAATATGCTCGCCGCCAAAATGAACTGGCGTATGGCAGAACCCTGGTAGTCATCCAGACGCTGATCCAGTGAGATCAACGATTGCTGGCGCAACGCGGCAAGGTCGGAGAGCAGGGCGTCGAGGCTGCGTTCGAACTCCTCGGGCTTGAGGGTGATGCTGCCGCCGAACACGCCGTCATCCAGGACTTTCAGGCCGGCGTCGAGGTGCTTGAGGCTGTTATGGTATTGCCCGGCCCAGCCTTGCAGAGCGCTGGGCAACCGCGCCTCAAGTAAACCTGCCGTTTTGGCCAGTTGTTCCCGGGCATCGCCGATGCGGCTGCGCAAGTCGCGCAGTTGCAGGCGACTTTGCAACGTGAATTGCCCGGACACCACCGAGGCCTGACCGACACTGGCCAGGCGGCCGACGCGTTCGATCAGGTCGGGCGCGTGCTGGGTGGAGATCTGAGTCAGCAGGTAGGTTTCCAGCCAGGGTGCCAGCGTCAGCCGATTATCCATGGCGATCTGCTCGCGCAAGGCTTGCAGGGCGCTCAACGCGTTGGTGAAGCGATCGTAGCCGTCCGGCCACCAACCGACGCTGCTCAGACTTTTCGAATCCAGGCCGTTGAGGGCAGTTTGCAGCGCTTGAAAACGGGTCAGGGTTTCGCCTTCCGCGCCTTCCTTTTGCAGGGCGCTGCTCAGGTCTGAAGTGGCTTGGGCGACAGCGGGTTGGACCGCGTCGAATGCGCCCATGGCGGCGAGGGTGGCCGGCGTTGGCTGGCGATTGGTTTCGGTGGCGCGCCAGCGAGCCGCACGGTCACGCTGTGCCTCCAGCAGGTTATCGAGCGCATCCAGAGCGAGTAATTGACGGACTCCGGCCCGTTCGCCGGAAATCAGGTTCAGTTTGTCGCGATAGTCCAGACCAATCATCCATAGACTGCCGGCCAGCGGCAGGATAAACAGCAGAAACAACAGCTGAAATTTGCGTGCGAAGCCAAAACGCCCCAGCAGCCTGATCCCCGGTGATAAAAAAGCCTGCATGCCCCATGACTCCTTCGGACACCACGCGCCATTGGCGTGCATCGAGGTCTCGGCGACCACGATCTGTGCCCCGTAAAAGGCCTCGAAAGTTCACCTTTGCCCGCTCTGTAGGCCGACTCTGTGGTGAAACTTCCCATTCTCGGTCCCCTTTGTAAGAGGGCCGCGTTGAAGCGCAAGAGCGAGGCAAGATTCAGACCATGGCGTTGAGCTATCACCGTTTTGCCGATGAATATCGAAGTCGTTAGCAGGCTAAGGGGATGGCGTTGTTGCACCGAAAAATGGCACATTGGCGCACCTGCCTGTGCGCACCTACCTGTTGTCCGGAAATTCTCATGGCTATCAGCAATGCTCAGTCCGCCACTGCATCGGCGGCCACTCCTTCACAAAGCAGTCCGTTGGTGATGCGCATCATCGGCGCGGTGGCGCTGGCGCATTTGATCAACGACCTGATCCAGTCGGTATTGCCGTCGATTTACCCGATGCTCAAGGCCAACTACGGCCTGACATTCACCCAGGTCGGCCTGATCACCTTGACCTTTCAACTGACCGCTTCGCTATTGCAGCCGTGGGTCGGTTACCACACCGACCGCCATCCCAAGCCCTGGCTGTTGCCCGCCGGTACTGTGTGCACGCTGGTCGGGATTCTGATGATGTCGGTGGTCGGCAGCTTTCCATTGATTTTGCTGGCGGCGGGGTTGATCGGTATCGGCTCCTCGACCTTTCACCCGGAAGCTTCACGTGTGGCGCGACTGGCTTCGGGCGGGCGCTTCGGGCTGGCGCAATCGACCTTCCAGGTCGGTGGCAACGCGGGGTCGGCCTTCGGTCCCTTGCTGGCGGCCGCCATCATCATTCCCTACGGTCAGGGGCATGTGGCCTGGTTCGGCCTGTTCGCTGTGTTTGCGTTGTTCGTGCTCTACCGCATCAGTCGCTGGTACGCCAACCATTTGAACCTGTTCAAGCTCAAACAGGGCCAGGCGGCGACTCACGGCTTGTCCAGAGGCCGGGTGATCAGCGCTTTGGTGGTGCTGGGGCTGCTGGTGTTCTCCAAGTATTTCTACATGGCCAGTTTCACCAGCTACTTCACCTTTTACCTGATCGAGAAGTTCGACCTGTCGGTGGCCAGTTCGCAACTGCATCTGTTCCTGTTTCTCGGTGCGGTTGCGGCGGGGACCTTCTTTGGTGGGCCGATCGGCGACAAGATCGGGCGCAAGGCGGTGATCTGGTTCTCGATCCTCGGCGTAGCGCCGTTCACCCTGGTCTTGCCGCACGTTGATCTGTTCTGGACCAGCATTCTGAGCGTGGTCATCGGCTTCATCCTGGCTTCGGCGTTCTCGGCGATCGTGGTCTACGCCCAGGAACTGGTGCCGGGCAATGTCGGGATGATTGCCGGGGTGTTCTTCGGCCTGATGTTCGGTTTTGGCGGCATCGGCGCGGCCTTGCTGGGCCATCTGGCGGATATTCGCGGTATCGAATACGTGTACTTGCTGTGTTCGTTCCTGCCGTTGCTCGGAGTGCTGGCGATTTTCCTGCCGCGTACCCAAAAGATCTGATTCAGGCCGGGACAGCAGGCACAAAAAAGCCGCGTATCAAACGCGGCTTTTTCTTGAGCGGGTGTTTTACACGTTGAAGCGGAAGTGCATCACGTCGCCGTCCTTGACGATGTAGTCCTTGCCTTCCAGGCGCCATTTACCGGCTTCCTTGGTACCGGCTTCACCCTTGTACTGGATGAAGTCGTTGTAGGCGATCACTTCGGCGCGGATGAAGCCTTTTTCGAAGTCGGTGTGGATCACGCCCGCAGCTTGTGGTGCGGTGGCACCTACGCGGACGGTCCAGGCGCGGACTTCTTCGACACCGGCGGTGAAATAAGTCTGCAGGTGCAGCATTTCGTAGCCAGCGCGGATCACGCGGTTCAGGCCTGGCTCTTCGAGGCCCAGGGCTTCGAGGAACATGTCTTTCTCTTCACCGTCTTCCAGTTCGGCGATTTCCGCTTCGATCTTGTTGCAGACCGGTACAACCATGGCGCCTTCTTCTTCGGCGATGGCTTTTACCACGTCCAGGTGCGGGTTGTTTTCGAAACCGTCTTCAGCGACGTTGGCGATGTACATGACCGGTTTGGTGGTCAGCAGGTGGAAGCCCTTGATCACCGCTTTTTCGTCGGCGCTCATGTTCTTCATCAGGCTGCGCGCAGGCTTGCCCAGGGTGAAGTGAGCGATCAATTGCTCCAGCAGGCCTTTCTGGACCACTGCGTCCTTGTCACCGCCCTTGGCGTTGCGCGCGACTTTCTGCAGTTGCTTCTCGCAGCTGTCTAGGTCGGCGAAGATCAGTTCCAGGTCGATGATTTCGATGTCGCGTTTCGGGTCGACGCTGTTGGAGACGTGAATCACGTTCTCGTCTTCGAAGCAGCGGACCACGTGGGCGATGGCATCGGTTTCGCGGATGTTGGCCAGGAATTTGTTACCCAGGCCTTCACCTTTCGACGCACCGGCCACCAGGCCAGCGATGTCAACGAATTCCATGGTGGTCGGCAGGATGCGCTTCGGATTGACGATCGCGGCCAGGGCTTCCAGGCGCGGGTCCGGCATCGGCACGATACCGCTGTTGGGCTCGATGGTGCAGAAGGGGAAGTTCTCTGCCGCGATACCGGATTTGGTCAGGGCGTTGAACAGGGTGGACTTGCCGACGTTAGGCAGGCCGACGATGCCGCAATTGAATCCCATGGTGTTTCCCCTCGGATAAGAGTCAGGCCTTCTGGCTGTGCAGGTTTTTCATCGCGCGGTTCCATTCACCGGCGAGGATATCCGGCAGCACGCCGAGGGCAAAGTCGATGCTGGCATCGAGTTTTTCCTGTTCGGCGCGTGGCGCACGACCCAGGACGAAATTTGAAACCATACTGGCAACGCCCGGGTGGCCAATGCCAAGCCGCAAGCGGTGAAAGGTATTCTGATTGCCCAGTTGCGCGATGATGTCGCGCAACCCGTTGTGACCGCCATGGCCGCCGCCCTGTTTGAGCTTGGCGACGCCCGGAGGCAGGTCGAGTTCGTCGTGCGCCACCAGGATCTCTTCGGGCTTGATGCGGAAGAATCCGGCGAGTGCCGCTACGGCCTGGCCGCTGCGGTTCATATAGGTGGTGGGAATCAGCAGACGAACATCCTGACCCTGATGCGTATAGCGCCCGGTCAGGCCGAAATATTTGCGATCAGCCACAAGGTTCACGCCTTGTGCGCTCGCGATGCGCTCAACAAAAAGGGCCCCTGCGTTATGCCGGGTCTGTTCGTATTCAGCGCCTGGATTTCCCAAGCCAACGATCAGTTTTATGGCAGTCACGATAGGGGCCCTTCTTTGGAGTGGTGGATAACATCGCCGCCATCAGGGAGTGCGGCGAAAGTGGACGAAAATTGCTCATTTACCATTATGTAAACTCCGCGTTCTCGCCCGCTTTCTCGCTACGCTCTAGTCCGCGATGTTTCCGGTCACTCCGGCGAACAGAGTGAAATTACTCTGCTGCGCCTTCTTCGGTAGCTTCTGGAGCAACACGTGGAGCGTGAACGTTGGCAACAGCCAGGTCGTTACCGTGAGCCAGAGCAACGAACTCAACGCCTTTAGGGGCGGTGATGTCGGACAGGTGAATGATCGAGCCGACTTCAGCGTTAGCCAGGTCAACTTCGATGAATTCAGGCAGGTCTTTTGGCAGGCAGGACACTTCGATTTCAGCAACAACGTGCGAAATCTCGCCGCCTTTCTTCACCGGAGCAGCTTCGTTGATGAAGTGCACTGGAACGGTAGCGGTCAGCTTCTGGCCGGCAACTACGCGTACGAAGTCAGCGTGCATCACGTGGCCTTTGGCCGGGTGACGCTGCAGAGCCTTGATGATTACGTTTTGCTTGGTGCCGCCAACGTTCAGCTCGATGATGTGGCTGTAAGCCGCTTCGTTTTCGAGCAGTTTGGCAACTTCTTTAGCCAGCATGCTGATGGATTCAGGTGCTTTTTCGCCACCGTAAACTACAGCTGGAACCAGGCTTGCGAGACGACGCAGGCGGCGGCTCGCACCTTTCCCCAGGTCGGAACGCACTTCAGCATTCAGAGTAAAATCGTTCATGTTGTATCTCCAAAATAACCACATTCGCCCCAGCGTTTGCGACCAGCGCTAAAGGCGATATGGGCAAAAAAGCCCCGCCCCGACAGGAATGCCGGGGCGGGGCGCTTTTCGTCAACGAGATGTTCGAGAAGGGCAGGGCCCTTAGCGGAACATCGCGCTGATCGATTCTTCATTGCTGATGCGGCGGACCGCCTCGGCAACTACCGGTGCGATATCCAGTTGACGGATACGCGCACAGGCTTGTGCAGCAGCGGACAGCGGGATGGTGTTGGTCACCACCAGCTCGTCCAGCACGGAATTTTCAATGTTTTCGATCGCCCGACCCGACAGCACAGGGTGCGTGCAGTAGGCGAAAACCTTGGCAGCGCCATGCTCTTTCAGGGCCTTGGCCGCGTGGCACAGGGTGCCGGCGGTATCGACCATGTCATCGACCAGAATACAGGTACGCCCTTCGACATCACCGATGATATGCATCACTTCAGAGTGATTGGCTTTCTCACGGCGTTTGTCGATGATCCCGAGATCCACGCCCAGGGATTTGGCAACGGCACGTGCACGCACGACGCCACCAATGTCCGGGGACACGATCATCAGGTTTTCGAAGCGCTGATCTTCAATGTCATCCACCAGAACCGGGGAGCCGTAGATGTTATCTACCGGAATATCGAAGAAGCCCTGGATTTGGTCAGCATGCAAATCAACCGTGAGAACACGGTCGATGCCGACTACGGTAAGCATGTCAGCCACGACTTTCGCGCTGATAGCCACACGTGCGGAACGCGGACGGCGATCCTGACGGGCATAACCAAAGTAAGGAATAACAGCAGTGATACGAGTAGCTGAGGAGCGGCGGAAGGCATCGGCCATCACTACCAGTTCCATCAGGTTATCGTTGGTCGGAGCGCAAGTCGGCTGAATAATGAAAACATCTTTACCGCGGACGTTTTCATTGATCTCGGCTGTAATTTCGCCGTCGGAGAATTTACCGACAGAGATGTCACCGAGAGGGATATGCAGCTGACGTACGACACGCCGAGCCAGATCGGGGTTAGCGTTCCCCGTAAAGACCATCATCTTGGACACGCGCAGTACCTGAAGGCTGAGGGTAACCTGGATGAGTATAGGAAAATGGCAGGGGCGGCTGGATTCGAACCAACGCATGGCAGGATCAAAACCTGCTGCCTTACCGCTTGGCGACGCCCCTGTATCTGTTGCAACGATTACCCAGTAATCGATTCCTTTAGAGCAGACTTTGCAGCTTGCGATGCAACATCGAAATGTTGCTTCCTTTTGCTACAAACCCTGTAAGGGTCTCTGTAAGAAGGGCCGAGACTTTATCAGCTTCAGCTTTGCTTGGGAAGCCCCCAAACACACAACTTCCAGTTCCGGTGAGTTTTGCTTCGGTAAAATTACCTAACAAATTCAATGCGTTACGTACCTCTGGATAACGCCTTGATACTACCGGCAAGCAGTCATTTCGACTGTTTCCCTTGGGAACGGGGCGCACTTTAATGGGCGGCGAGTTACGTGTCAACAACGGATCGGAAAAAATTTCTGCCGTACTTACAGATACTTGCGGCACGAGCACGAGATACCACGGTTCTTCCGGGTCTACCGGGGTCAGTTTCTCGCCCACGCCCTCGGCGAAAGCGGCGTGACCACGGACGAAAACCGGGACGTCGGCACCTAGCGTCAGACCCAGGGCGGCCAGCCGATCCTCATCCCAGCCCAATTGCCAGAGGTGATTCAGGCCCAGCAGGGTGGTTGCGGCATTCGAGCTGCCGCCACCGATCCCGCCGCCCATGGGCAGGATTTTATCGATCCAGATATCGATGCCGAGCGAGCAGCCGGATTGCTCCTGAAGTTTTTTCGCCGCTTTAACGATCAGGTTGCTGTCATGGGGGACGCCTTCGAACTCGGTGTGCAGGCGAATGACACCGTCATCGCGCACGGCGAAGGTGATTTCGTCGCCATAGTCCAGAAATTGAAACAGCGTCTGCAATTCGTGATAGCCATCTTCGCGGCGACCGAGAATGTGCAGCATCAGGTTGAGCTTGGCCGGGGAGGGCAGGGTCAGGCGAGTGGCAGGCATGTCATTGCCCCAGCTTGCGCGGTTGCCAGGCCTTGATCACCAGGGTGACATCAAGGTCGGTGCCGTGCAGTTTGATGCGCTCGGGCAACCAGTAGCCGTTTTGCTCGGTGTAGGCGGTGTACTCGACTTGCCAGCCATCCTGCTCGAGATTGGCCAGGCGGCTGTCGCCATCGAGTGTCAGGCGGCTTTTGCTGTCCGGAGCCGGGAGTCCGCGGACCCACCAGGCCAGATTGGACACCGGCAACTTCCAGCCCAGCTGTTCTTCAAGCAGGACTTCCGGACTCGGCGCTTCATAGCGGCCCTGGTTGGCGACTTCCAGAGAGACTTTGCCCGGCCGCCCGGTCAGGCGTGCCGCACCGCGACCCAGGGGGCCGGAAAGGCGGATGTCGTAGTAATCCTGGCGTTGCAGCCAGAACAGCGTGCCACTACCTGAATCCTTGGGTGCGCGAATGCCGATCTTGCCGTCGATCTGCCAGCCGTCGAGACCGGTCAGTTGTTGCTTGTGTTCGCGCCATTGGGCGGGGTTGCCATGGCCCTCGACGGATTCGCGGGCACCGAAGCCCGCGCAACCGGCGAGCAGGGCGATGAAACTGAAAACGATGATGTGGCGCAAAAACATAATCTTAAAGAGTCTCTGATCCGGTCAGGCGTTTGATGGTGCCGCGCAGGGTTGGGCTGTCAGGCTGTTCCTTGAGGAATTTTCCCCAGATTTGTTTGGCTTCGCGTTGCTTGCCATTGGCCCATAGCACTTCACCCAGGTGCGCGGCGACTTCCTGATCAGGGAAACGCTGCAGCGCCTGGCGCAGCAGGCGTTCGGCTTCGTCGAGGTTACCCAGGCGGAAGTTGACCCAGCCGAGGCTGTCGAGGACCGCCGGGTCTTCCGGGCTGATCTGGTGGGCCTGTTCGATCAGGGCCTTGGCTTCGGCGTAACGGGTCGTACGATCGGACAGGGTGTAGCCCAGGGCGTTCAGCGCCATGGCGTTGTCCGGATCGCGCTTGATGATCAGGCGCAGGTCTTTTTCCATCTGCGCCAGGTCATTGCGCTTTTCCGCCTGCATGGCGCGGGTGTAGAGCAGGTTCAAGTCGTCCGGGTATTTCTGCAGGGCTGTTCCCAGAACGCTCCAGGCTTTGTCACCCTGTTTGTTGGCGGACAGGGCTTCGGCCTCGATCAAGTACAGCTGGATCGCGTAGTCCGGCTGCGCATCGCGTTCGGCCGCCAGGCGGCGTTGTGCTTCGGCGGTCTTGCCGTTGTTCATCAGGATATCGGCCTGGCGCAATTGTGCCGGCAGGTAATCATTGCCCGGGCCCACCTGGCCATATTCGACCAGTGCACCCTGTGGATCGTTGCGCTCTTCAGCGATGCGGCCAAGGTTGAGGTGCGCGGAATCGACGTGGCTTTCCCGGGCGATCAGGTCTTCAAGGTAGCCCTTGGCCTCGTCCCAGGCCTTGGCTTCCAGGCACACGAGCGCCAGGGAATAACGCAATTCATCGTCTTCCGGGTATTGCTGGACCAGGCTCGAGAACTCGGCTTTGGCGTCGTCCATCCGGTCCTGTTCAACGAGCATGCGTGCGTAGGTCAGGCGCAGGCGTTTGTCGTCCGGGTATTTCTTGATGCTTTTTTGCAGCAGTGGCAAGGCCTCGTCACCGCGATCGAGGGTTTGCAGCAGGCGCGCGCGCAGCAGAATCGGGGCTATTTCGCCTTCATCAGGCGGATTGTTTTCCAGCAGGGTCAGCGCGCCTTTGGCGTCTCCATCCTGCTGCATCAGCAAAGCCTTGCCGAAAATCAGCTGACTATTGTTCGGGTGACGTTGCAATAAACGGTCGAAACTCTTCATCAGACCGTTACGCGTGTCCTGGTCGGTATCGGCGGCGGACAGGGCGAGGAAGTCGAAATGGGTGTCGCCCTTGCCTTGCAGGACTTTCTCCATATAGACCATGGAGTCGTCATAGCGCCCTGCGCGTGCCAGTTGTACGGCCGCGGCACGTTGCGCCTCGAGGTCGTTCGGGGCGTTTTTGGCCCAGATCAACGAAGTATCCAGGGCGGCCTGGTCGGCGCCCAGGTACTCGGCGATACGGAATGCCCGCTCGGAGATGCCCGGATCCTGGGTGTTGATGGCCTGGGTCACATAGTTGTCCAGGGCAATGTCGAAACGATTGCGCTGGCCAGCCAGTTCGGCGCTCAGCAGGCTGAAGACCGTGTCTTCGCTGAATGAGCTGTAAACCTTGGGCTTTTCAGGTGCCGGAGTGCTGTCTTCGACCGGCGACGTACCGTCCGACGATACGGGTGCCAAGACCTGGCAGCCGCTGAGGAAGACAAAAGCGAGGAGCAACGCGGAGGATCTATTCATATAGGAAGAGGACGACTAACCTGCGGTCGGATCATCATGACACAAGCCTTGGGCCAAACATAACCGGCCTGCCATTTTCGCATGTGCATGCCTGTAAACGAGAACGGCTCGCAGTACGGGCGGAAGCCTGCCATGGCAATAGATATCGAATAGTTGTTCTGATTCCGTCGAAGTAGGACAATTGCCGGCTTCACGTCACCATCAGCGACTTTGAATGGCCTTCCTTGCACTCGGTATTAACCACAAGACTGCTTCAGTAGACGTCCGCGAGCGCGTGGCCTTTACCCCTGAGCAGCTGGTGGAGGCCTTGCAGCAGCTCTGCCGACTCACCGACAGCCGCGAAGCTGCGATCCTCTCCACCTGCAATCGCAGTGAGCTCTATATAGAACAGGATCACCTGTCGGCGGATATCGTTCTGCGCTGGCTGGCCGAATACCATCATTTGAGCCTCGACGAGCTGCGCGCGAGCGCCTATGTGCACGAAGATGATGCGGCAGTTCGTCACATGATGCGGGTGGCTTCCGGGCTCGATTCGCTGGTGCTGGGTGAACCGCAGATTCTCGGCCAGATGAAATCGGCCTACGCCGTGGCTCGGGAGGCCGGCACCATTGGCCCGTTGCTCGGACGCCTGTTCCAGGCCACGTTCAATGCCGCCAAGCAAGTGCGCACCGACACCGCCATCGGCGAAAACCCGGTCTCCGTGGCGTTTGCCGCGGTCAGCCTGGCGAAACAGATTTTCAGCGACCTGCAACGCAGCCAGGCCTTGCTGATTGGCGCCGGCGAGACCATCACCCTGGTCGCCCGCCATCTGCATGACCTCGGCGTAAAGCGAATAGTGGTCGCCAATCGCACGCTGGAGCGGGCGAGTACATTGGCCGAGCAGTTCGGCGCCCATGCAGTGCTGCTGTCGGACATCCCGGCGGAACTGGTGCGCAGTGACATCGTCATCAGCTCCACTGCCAGCCAATTGCCGATCCTTGGCAAGGGCGCCGTGGAAAGCGCCCTGAAGCTGCGCAAGCACAAACCCATTTTCATGGTGGATATCGCCGTTCCCCGGGATATCGAACCAGAAGTCGGCGAGTTGGACGACGTTTATCTGTATAGCGTCGACGATCTCCATGAAGTGGTCGCCGAAAACCTCAAGAGCCGGCAAGGCGCTGCCCAAGCGGCGGAAGAGATGGTGTCGGTCGGCGCCGAGGATTTCATGGTCCGCCTGCGCGAATTGGCGGCGGTGGACGTACTCAAGGCCTATCGTCAACAAAGCGAACGCTTGCGCGACGAGGAACTGCAAAAGGCCCAGCGCCTGCTGGCCAACGGCGCGAGTGCCGACGATGTGCTGCTGCAACTGGCCCGTGGCCTGACCAACAAACTCATGCACGCACCGAGCGTGCAGTTGAAAAAGCTCTCTGCCGAAGGTCGCCTCGATGCGCTGGCGATGGCCCAGGAACTCTTTGCCCTCGGTGAGGGCTCATCGGAAAGCTTTTCGGATAAGAAACCGCAATGAAAGCGTCACTGCTCAATAAGCTGGACATCCTCCAGGACCGTTTCGAGGAATTGACCGCCTTGCTTGGCGATGGTGAGGTCATTTCCGATCAGAACAAATTCCGCACCTATTCCAAGGAGTACGCGGAAGTCGAGCCGATTGTCGACACCTATAAACAGTTGCTCAAAGTACAGGGCGACCTCGAAGGTGCCCAGGCATTGCTCAAGGACAGCGACCCGGACATGCGCGAAATGGCCGTGGAAGAAGTCCGCGAAGCCAAGGAACGCCTGGTCGAACTGGAAGCCAGCCTGCAACGCATGCTGCTGCCCAAGGATCCGAATGACGGTCGTAACGTCTTCCTGGAGATCCGCGCGGGTACTGGTGGTGACGAAGCGGCGATTTTCTCCGGCGACCTGTTCCGCATGTATTCGCGTTACGCCGAGCGTCGCGGTTGGCGGGTGGAAATCCTTTCAGAGAACGAGGGCGAGCACGGCGGCTATAAAGAAGTCATCGCCCGTGTGGAAGGCGACAACGTCTACGGCAAGCTGAAATTCGAATCCGGTGCGCACCGCGTGCAACGGGTCCCCGCCACTGAATCCCAAGGACGCATCCATACCTCGGCGTGCACCGTGGCGGTATTGCCCGAGCCGGATGAACAGGAAGCGATCGAGATCAACCCGGCAGACTTGCGAATCGACACGTATCGCTCCTCTGGTGCCGGCGGCCAGCACGTCAACAAGACCGACTCGGCGATCCGCATCACCCATTTGCCGTCCGGTATCGTGGTCGAGTGCCAGGAAGAGCGATCCCAGCACAAGAACCGTGCACGGGCGATGTCCTGGCTGTCGGCCAAGCTCAACGATCAGCAGACCAGTGCCGCTGCCAATGCCATTGCCAGCGAGCGTAAATTGCTGGTGGGCTCGGGTGATCGTTCCGAACGCATCCGCACCTACAACTTCGCCCAGGGCCGGGTCACCGATCACCGGGTCAACCTGACGCTGTATTCCCTCGACGAAATCCTCGCCGGCGGCGTCGATGCGGTGATCGAGCCGTTGCTGGCCGAGTATCAGGCCGATCAACTGGCGGCGATAGGTGAGTAAATGACGATCATCGCCAGTTTGTTGCGCGCTGCCGATCTGCCCGACTCGCCCACGGCGCGTCTGGATGCAGAATTGTTGCTGGCGGCGGCGTTGGGCAAGTCCCGTAGTTTTCTGCACACCTGGCCGGAGCGCATCGTTCCGAGCGAAGCGGCGCTGACGTTCGCCGAATACCTGCAGCGCCGTCGCAGCGGTGAGCCGGTGGCCTACATTCTGGGCCAGCAAGGCTTCTGGAAGCTCGATCTGGAAGTGGCGCCACACACGCTGATCCCGCGTCCGGACACCGAGTTGTTGGTGGAAGCCGCGCTTGAATTGTTGCCTGCTATACCGTCCAGGGTCCTCGACCTCGGCACCGGCAGTGGTGCCATCGCCCTGGCCCTGGCCAGCGAGCGTCCGGCCTGGAAGGTCACCGCCGTCGATCGCGTGCTCGAAGCGGTGGCCCTGGCCGAACGCAATCGTCAGCGCCTGAATTTGAACAACGCCACGGTGCTGAGCAGTCATTGGTTCAGCGCCCTGGAAGGGCAGCGGTTTGATCTGATCATCAGCAATCCACCCTACATCGCGGCGACCGATCCGCACCTGGCGGAAGGCGATGTGCGCTTCGAACCGGCCAGTGCCCTGGTGGCCGGAGTCGACGGGCTCGACGATTTGCGCTTGATCGTTGCTCAGGCACCGGAGCATCTGGCAGCCGGTGGCTGGCTGATGCTAGAACACGGATATGACCAGGCCGAGGCGGTGCGTGATTTGCTGCTGACCCGTGGCTTTGAAGAAGTCCACAGCCGTACCGATCTGGGCGGTCATCAACGCATCAGTCTGGGGCGTCTGCCATGCTGAATGATCAGGAGTTGCTGCGTTACAGCCGGCAGATTCTGTTGCACCACGTCGACATCGACGGTCAGTTGCGCTTGAAAGACAGTCGCGTGCTGATTGTCGGTCTTGGTGGTTTGGGCGCGCCGGTAGCGCTGTATCTGGCAGCGGCGGGTGTCGGCCAGTTGCATCTGGCGGACTTCGATACGGTCGACCTGACCAATCTGCAACGCCAGATCATTCACGACACCGACAGCGTCGGCATGAGCAAGGTCGATTCGGCGATCAAGCGCCTGACGGCAATCAACCCCGAGGTTCAACTGGTCGCCCATCGTACGGCGCTGGATGAAGACTCCCTGGCGGCGGCCGTTGCAGGGGTGGACCTGGTCCTCGACTGTTCCGACAATTTCTCCACCCGTGAAGCGATCAATGCCGCTTGCGTGGCCGCCGCAAAGCCGCTGGTCAGCGGCGCGGCGATTCGCCTTGAAGGGCAGTTGTCGGTGTTCGACCCGCGTCGTCCGGAAAGTCCGTGCTACCACTGTTTGTACGGGCATGGCAGCGAGGCCGAACTGACCTGCAGCGAGGCCGGAGTGGTCGGTCCGCTGGTGGGGCTGGTCGGTAGCCTTCAAGCCCTTGAGGCACTCAAGCTGCTGGCGGGTTTCGGCGAGCCGTTGGTGGGGCGCCTGTTGTTGATCGACGCCTTGGGCTCGCGTTTCCGTGAGTTGCGCGTCAAGCGGGACCCGGGCTGTAGCGTTTGTGGGCCAAAGCATGCGTGAAGCGCCGATTGGCGTGTTCGACTCCGGCGTCGGTGGGCTTTCGGTGCTGGCCGAGATCCAGCGTTTGTTGCCCAACGAGTCACTGCTGTACGTCGCCGATTGCGGCAATGTTCCCTACGGCGAGAAAACCCCGGAGTTCATCCGACAGCGTTGCAGCGTCATGGCCGGCTTCTTTCAACGGCAGGGCGCCAAGGCCCTGGTGCTGGCCTGCAACACGGCCACCGTCGCGGGGGTTGCCGACCTGCGACGCGATTATCCGCAATGGCCTATCGTCGGCATGGAACCGGCCGTCAAACCGGCGGCTGCCGCGACCCGTAGTGGCGTGGTTGGCGTGCTGGCCACGACCGGTACATTGCAGAGCGCCAAATTCGCGGCATTGCTCGACCGTTTCGCCACGGATGTGCGCGTGATCACCCAGCCTTGCCCTGGGCTGGTGGAGCTGATTGAGAAGGGGGATTTGCACAGTCCCGCATTGCGTCAGTTGTTGGCAGGTTACGTCGAGCCCTTGCTTGCCGAAGGGGCTGACACCATCATCCTGGGCTGCACCCATTACCCTTTCCTGAAGCCGATGCTCAAGCAGATGATCCCCGATGACATCAGCTTGATCGACACCGGTGCTGCTGTTGCGCGCCAACTTCAGCGTTTGCTGGCCGAGCGCAATTTGCTCGCTGAAGGACCTGCGCGTGGGGCGCAATTCTGGACCAGTGCCGATCCCCTTCACTTCACAAATATTTTGCCGATACTGTGGAATACCGCTGGCGTTGTGCAAAGATTCAACGAGTAAAAGGTTGTGGGACAAGCGAATAATTGGGGTGAACTTCTAATAAATCGCCGACTTCTATAGCTGTGAGTGTCGAGCACCAAAAAAACCAAACGTAATCGTTCGGAAAAGGAAGTTTCTAATGAAGCGTCTATTCTGCTTGGCCGCGATTGCGGCCGCACTGATGGGGCACAGTTTTACCGCACAAGCGGCAGGCGTGGAGTTCGGGGTCGGCGAGACCAGCGACTCGACCATGACTTATCGATTGGGCATGCAGTTCGATTGGGACAAGAGTTGGTGGCAGAGCGACGTCGGTCGCCTGACCGGTTACTGGAACGGTGCCTACACCTATTGGAATGGCCGCAAGAGTGCCAGCAACAATAGTCTTTCGTTCTCGCCAGTGTTCGTTTACGAGTTTGCCGGGGAGAGCGTCAAACCTTACGTCGAACTGGGGGTGGGCGTGGCGTTTTTCAACCATACCCGGGTCGAAGACAATCACATTGGCAGTGTTTTCGAGTTTGAAGACCGCTTGGGATTTGGTCTGCGTTTTGCCGGCGGGCATGAAGTCGGGATTCGGGCAATTCACTATTCCAACGCGGGGATGACCAACCCGAACGACGGCGCCGAGAGTTACGCGTTGCACTATACGATGCCGTTGTAAGGATCACTGCTTAGACAGTTTGGCCAATGCCCTGTGGGAGCAAGCTCGCTCCTGCAGGGGAGAGCACTTTCAGCGATACGCCGTGGAAATCCCCTGGCGCTCATCGATGCATTCCGGCGCACCCATCTCGAATTCCCGGCAGATCAGCGGGCGTTTTTCATAGATGGTGCACATCATCGTGTTGCGATCCAGCGCCGCACACCAGCCGTCGTCCAGGCGCAGCATGACTTCCCCGCCCCAGTCATCGGTGTCGATGAAGCGTTCGGGCACACCAGTGTCGGTGATCAGCATGACTTCGAGCTGGCAGCAGCAGGCTGCGCAGCTTGAGCAAGTGACCGTCGGCTCCGCGATTTGCGTGTGAGGGATGATTTTCATGTCGCGCAGTGTAAGTCAGTCACCCGCTGCTGTGTGAACGCTCAGACGGGACGTCTCAGTCATCAAGCATCGAAGCGACCCAATAGCGGCGCAGTGATTGCCGAAGGCTTGGCCAGCAGCAGTTGTGCGGTACCGATGGTGCGCTCCATAAAGCCGCCTTCGCAGTAGCACAGGTAAAACTCCCACAGCCGCAGGAAATAGTCGTCGTAACCCAGCTCACTCAGGCGACCCTGGGCGCGGCGAAAATTCTCGCGCCACAAGCGCAAGGTTCGCGCGTAATGCAGGCCGAAGTCTTCCATGTGCAGCAGGTTCATGTCGGTGTCGCGACTGACGATCTCCAGCATCTTCTGCACGCAGGGCAAGGCACCACCGGGGAAGATGTAGCGTTGAATGAAGTCGACGCTGTTCTTGGCCTGTTCATAGCGCTGGTCGCGGATGGTGATGGCTTGCAGCAGCATCAGGCCGTTGCTCTTGAGCAGGTGAGCACACTGTTTGAAATAGGCCGGCAAGAAGCGATGACCGACGGCCTCGATCATCTCGATCGACACCAGTTTGTCGTATTGGCCGGTGAGGTCGCGGTAGTCCTTGAGCAACAACGTGACCTGGTCTTGCAGCCCCAGGGCATCGATGCGCTGTGCGGTGAAGGCGTATTGCTCCCTGGACAGTGTGGTGGTGGTGACTTTGCAGCCATAGTGCTGCGCCGCGTACAGCGCCATGCTGCCCCAGCCCGTGCCGATCTCCAGCAAGTGATCCGTTGGCTTGAGGGCCAGTTTCTGGCAAATCCGCTGCAGTTTGTTCAACTGCGCTTGTTCCAGGCTGTCCTCGTCGGTCAAAAACTGCGCCGCCGAATACATCATCGTCGGGTCGAGAAACTGTTCAAACAGGTCGTTGCCCAAGTCGTAGTGGGCGGCGATGTTTTTCTGCGAGCCCTTGCGGGTATTGCGATTGAGCCAGTGCAGGCCCTGAATCAGCGGCCGGCCGAGTCTCGCCAGGCCACCTTCGAGGCCATCGAGCACTTCAAGATTACTGACGAACACCCGGACCACCGAGGTCAGGTCCGGCGAACTCCAGTAGCCCAGGATGAATGCTTCGCCTGCCCCAATCGAACCGTTGCTGGCCACCAATCCCCAGGCCGCGGCATCTAGGATATGGATCTCCCCCACCAAGGCATTGCTGGCACTGCCGAACACATGGCGTACGCCGTCTTCGATCAGCACCAACTGGCCGTGCTTGAGTTGGTTCAATTGCCGAAGCACGCCGCGGCGCAGCAGCGATCCGGTCAGGCCGTGGGTGCTGAACAAGTTGGCTTTGGCCGAGACGCTAGAGGCTTTCATGATGGCGATCCTTGGGCAGGGTGGTGGCGGTCTGAAAGTTGCCGTCGGCCGCCTGATGGGCAAACAACGGCACGCGCTTGAGCAGCAGACGCAGGGCTTGCCAATAAATGGCCAGGGCCGTTTTTGCGGTCATCCATGGAAAACGCCGCAGGTAACGGTGCAGGCTGGCGCGATCGAGGGTTTCGCGTTTGAGCGTGAGTGTGGCGTCGAACAGTTTTTCTTCGCCTTGCCAGTCGGCCATGTGCACGCCAAGTCTTTTAGCCACCGGGCTGAAGCTCATGCGGTACTGGATATCGCGCGGCAGGAAGGGAGACACATGAAAAGCCTTGGGCACGGCGAAGTGTTGATGGAAATCCGCCAGGTCCTGCGGGGCCTTGGCGGGCAGCACGTAGTGATAGCGTTCGCGCCACGGCGTGTTGCTGACTTCGCAGACAATGGCCGCCAGTTGCCCGTCAGCTTCATGGCAATAGAAAAAACTCACCGGATTGAACGACAAGCCCCAACTGCGCGGTTGGGTCAGCAGGCAGACCGAACCTTGCGGCACATGGCCGATGGCTTCGTTGACCTGTTGGCGCACGGCGTCGATCAGGCGCATGCCGTTGCCGGTATAGGCCTTGAGGTAATCGCTTTCACGGAATGAAAACGGCGCAAAGCGGCTTACCCCCGCGAATCGTGACAAGCCGAGAACGGCGTCCTGTTCATCGAGGTCCAGGTACAACAGGCCGATCCGATAGCGGAATGCGTGGTGCCGGGGGGCAAAGCGCCGATGGGCGATCCAGCCGCTGTAAAGGGCGCTGTTCACAGGGTTTCTCCAAAAGCGCGGGCCACATGCAGGGCGCTGACCACGCCGTCTTCATGGAAACCGTTGGCCCAGTACGCGCCGCAGTACCAGGTGTGCTGCTGCCCGTCCAATTCGCCCCGGCGTGCCTGTGCCGCCACAGCCGCCAGGCTGTATTGCGGATGGGCGTAGGTGTATTTGGCGAGCACTTTGAGCGGATTGATGGCGGCGCTCTGGTTGAGACTGACGCAGAACGTCGTCTCACTCTGGATGCCTTGCAGGATGTTCATGTCGTAGGTGACGGCGGCCCGTGTATGGCCAGGGCCGCCGAGACGAAAATTCCAGCTGGCCCAGGCGAGTTTTCGCTGTGGAAGCAGGCGCGTGTCGGTGTGCAACACCACCTCATTGTCGGCGTAGGGCAGGGCGCCGAGGATCGAATGTTCGGCTTCGCTCGGCGCTGCCAACAGTTGCAAGGCTTGATCGCTGTGGCAGGCGAACACCACCTTGTCAAAGCGCTCGCTCCCGGCGTGGCTGTGGATAACAACGCCATCTGCATCGCGCTCGACCCGTGTGACAGGACAGTTGAGGCGGATTTTCTCGCGAAAGCTGGCGGTCAACGGCGCTATGTAGGCGCTGGAACCGCCTTCGATGACCTGCCATTGCGGGCGATTGTTCACCGACAGCAAGCCGTGATTCTTGAAGAACCTGACGAATGATTGCAGCGGGAAGGCCAGCATGTCGGCCATGGGCATCGACCAGATCGCCGAACCCATCGGCACAATGTAGTGCAGGATGAAACGCTCTCCGTAGCCGCCGGCTTTCAAGTAATCATCCAGCGTGGTGTCGGGTTGGATTCGCTGTTCTTGCAGGTCGCTCAGGGCTTGTTTGTTGAAGCGCAGGATGTCCCGCAGCATGCCCCAGAACCCCGGCGACAACAGGTTGCGGCGCTGGGCGAACAGGCTGTTGAGATTGTTGCCGTTGTACTCCAGGCCGCTGTCGGGGTCGGTGACCGAGAAGCTCATTTCCGTGGGCTTGAAACCCACGCCGATCTGGCCCAGCAGACGAATGAAATTCGGATAGGTCCAGTCATTGAATACGATGAAACCGGTGTCCACCGCATAGGGCCGGCCATCGACGGTTACGTCCACGGTGTGGGTATGTCCGCCGACCCAGTCACTGGCCTCGAACAGGGTGATCTCGTGACGGCGGTTGAGTAGATACGCACAGGTCAGCCCCGAGATACCGCTGCCGATAATTGCAATCTTCACAGCTGATCCTTGATCGGCGGATGGCTGCGTACCATGCGTTTGCCGATCGCCAACTTCATCCGGCCGGGCAACTTCGACAATGGCCAGAGAGCGGCCATGAACAACGCCGGAAACGCGATTTCCAGCGGTCGATCCTTGAGTTTGGCGAAGATGTGCCGTGCGGCTTTATCCGCTGGCCAGCTGAGGGGCATGGGGAAATCGTTTTTTGCTGTCAGCGGGGTATCGACGAATCCGGGGCTGACCACGGTGACTTCGATGCCCTCCGGCGCCAGATCGATACGCAGCGATTCGAACAGATAACGCATCCCGGCCTTCGAGGCGCCATAGGCTTCGGCTCGGGGCAGCGGCAGGTAGGTCACGGAGCTGGCCACACCCACCAGGTGCGGCGCAGTGCCTGCCCGCAACAGTGGCAGCGCGGCTTCGATGCAATAGCTACTGGCAAGCAGGTTGGTGCGCACCACATGCTCGATGATCGAGGCGTCGAACTGCTTGGCGTCCACATACTCGCAGGTGCCGGCATTGAGGATCACCGTATCCAGCGAGCCCCAGTCCTGGGCAATCTGCTCGCCGATTTCACGCACGGTCTGACTGTTGGTCAGGTCGCCGGCGACCACCAGCACTTGTCCGGGATAGCGTGTAGACAGAACTTTCAACGGCGCCACAGAACGTGAACTGACAGCCAGGTGCGCGCCGGTCTTGAGGATTTTTTCGGCCAGCGCGGCTCCAATACCGCTGCTCGCGCCAGTCAGCCAATATCTTCGTGGAGGTGTAAGGCTCATCCCATTCTCCTTTTCAGCCAGGCGATCGCCCGGCCCAATATCGGTAGATGTTCGTAAAGCATTGCCCCGGCATCGAAGTAATCCCGGTGGCAATAAACCTTGTCGCGCCAGCGCAAGTGGGAACAACCGTCGACCCGGATCAACCGGCCGCCCGCCAGGCGCGGATGGCGGTAACTCATGACCCAGCGCAAATAGCCTTCGCCTTCAGCGATCTGGTCGAAGCCATGAAAGTCGAAGCGCAGTTCGTTGACGTTGGCGTAAAGCTCGGCGAAGTAGCCGCGCAGTTGTCCGAGACCTTGCACTTCGTGCAACGGATCGGTGAAGCGCACATCGTCGGTGTACAGCTCGCCGAGGCGTTGCAGATTGTCTTTGTCCAACTGTGCAAACTGCCGGGCAAACTGGCGCAGAAAGCTACTCATCGTGAGCTCCGGCGGTCTGGCGCGACGGCAGGTTCTTGAACGCCGCCAGGGCGCGAGCACGGGAAGCATTCAGGTCGACGATGGGGCGCGGATAATCCGCTACACCGAACAGGCCGCCGAGTTGCGCCGGGTTGTGCACCTCCTTTTTGTTCAGCCCGGCCAGTTCCGGCAACCAGTGCTTGATGAACACACCGTCGGCGTCGAATTTTTCCGACTGGCTCAGCGGGTTGAAAATCCGGAAGTAGGGCGCCGAGTCGGTGCCGGTCGATGAGCTCCATTGCCAGCCGCCGTTGTTCGCAGCCAGATCGCCATCGATCAGGTGACGCATGAAAAAGCGTTCACCCTCACGCCAGTCGATCAGCAGGTTCTTGGTCAGGAACATCGCCACCACCATGCGCAGGCGGTTGTGCATCCAGCCGGTTTCCAGCAACTGGCGCATGGCCGCGTCGACGATGGGCAGGCCTGTTCGCGCCTCTTGCCAGGCCGCCAGTTCTTCCGGGGCGTTGCGCCAGGCCAGGGCTTCGGTCTCCGGGCGGAAGGCACGATGACGAGAGACCCTTGGATAGCCCACCAGAATGTGTTTGTAGAACTCGCGCCATAGCAGCTCATTGATCCAGGTGACGGCGCCGACCTTGCCGCTTTCGAATTCGCCCTGATTGCTTTGCAGCGCCGCATGCAGGCATTGGCGAGGGGAAATCACCCCGGCCGCAAGGTACGCCGAGAGTTGGCTGGTGCCAGGTTTTGCCGGGAAATCACGCTCGCTCTGGTAGTAGTCGATCTGGGCATCGGCGAAGGTGTCGAGGCGGCGGCGGGCTTCGACTTCACCGGCCGGCCACAATGCGCGCAAGCTTTCGCGGGGGGTGTCGAAACCCTGGATCTGTGCGGGAATCGCGTCGCTGAAGATGTTCAGCGGCGCTTGAGCCATGGGCGCGCTGACCAGGCGTGGCAATGATCGATGCAGGCGTTCGTAGCAAACCTTGCGGAACTGGCTGAAGACCTGGAAGTAGCTGCCCGTTTTGGTCAGCACAGTGCCTGGCTTGAACAGCAGTTGATCCAGGTAACTGTGGGCGTCAATGCCTTGGGCCTTGAGCAGATCGGCCACCGCGGCGTCACGGCGGGTTTCATGCAGGCCGTACTCTTCGTTGAAGTGCACGGCGTCGATTTTCAACTGCCGGCACAGATCCAGCATCACCCGGGGGGCATCGTCCCAGCGCGGGGCGTTGCGGATCAGCAGTGGAATGTTCAGTTCGGCCAAAGCCTTGCTCAGCGTCTTCAGGTTACGTAACCAGAAGTCGACTTTGCACGGCGCGTCATCGTGCTCCAGCCATTGCTGCGGGCTTGGCAAATACACCGCCACGCAGGGGCCAGCCGCAGCGGCGGCCGAGAGCGCGGTGTTGTCATTCACGCGCAAGTCACTGCGCAACCAGATCAATTGCATGGGAGTGCCCGCATTAGATAAGCCCGCGCTGAACCAGTACTTGATGAGCCGTCAAAGGATCTTCAGCCACATACAGATCAGCGATCTCTGATGTTTTTACGGACAACTCGGCGTGGTGGATGCATACCGTTGGTCCGGCAATCATTTTTGGGCAGCTGACGCCATTGAAAAGTTTCGGCAGCTGCGAAGGGTTGATGGCTTTGCTGGAATACAGCAGTACGCCACGGGGTTGCAGATGATCGACCGCCAGCGCCAGTTCGCCGGCGGGCAGGGGCCAGTCGAACACTTCCACCGGGCAATCGGCGCTGCTGATCAGCCACGCGGTCAGCCACAGGTGAGGTTCCAGGGGCAGGTCCGAGTGATTGATCAACAGCAGCGGCGCGGTGTGTAGCTGACGATTGTTATGGTAGATGCGCGCGCCGAATTTGCTGCGCAGCCAGGAGTAAACAAACACCCGCTCCATTTGCGCGCCGAACTGGCCTTGCCAGCGTTGTTCCAGATCGGTGAGCAATGGCATCAGCAGTTGTTCGCACAAGGTCCGTGGCGGATACAGGGCCATGACCTGATTGACAGTGTCGTCCAGCGTGCGCTCGGACAAAGTCGCAACGGCTTGCAACAAGGTCTGGCGAAGACGCTGCCAATCGTTCTCGGTGGACTCGCTGAATTCTTGCGGGGTGTCGAGCAATTGCTTGACCTGGCTGACGGCTACGCCGCGATTGAGCCAGGTGAGGATGGTCAGGATGCGTTGCACATGTTCGGCTGAAAACAGTCGATGCCCCTTGGGCGTGCGTTGCGGCACGATCAGGCCATAGCGTCGCTCCCAGGCGCGCAAGGTGATGGCGTTGACCCCGGTTTGCCGGGCCACTTCACGGATCGGCAGCCAGCCTTCGTCCAGGGCTTTCTTGAAATCGGCGCCGAGGTCTTCACTGGCGCTGCTGTCGAGTGGGGTTTTCATCAGATGGCATTTCGCAGGCTGAGGTTTTCCGGGTGCGGTTGCAGGTAAACCTGCTGCGCGATGTACGGGTCAGGGTGCTGGCGGAAGTGGTGTTTGAGCAGCGTCAGCGGCACCACCAGTGGCACGATGCCGTGACGGTACTGGCCGATGACGTGCTGCATTTCCCGCTTGTCCTCGGCACTGATCGCCTGTTTCAAGTAGCCGCTGATGTGCTGCAGCACATTGGTGTGGGTGCGGCGGGTGGCACATTTTTTCAGGGCCGCCATCAACTCGCTGAAGTAGCGCGGGCCAAGTTCTTTCGGGTCGGTGCGGCCCATGCTGCCCAGCAGATTACCCAGGGTTTTGTATTGCATCGGGTTGTGGGCCATCAGCAGGTATTTGTAGCGCGAGTGAAATTCAGTGAGGCCGCGTCGGGTCAGGCCTTCTTGCAGCAATTGCTGCCAGGCGCTGTAGGCGAACACACGGGTGATAAAGTTTTCGCGCAGTACCGGGTCATTGAGTCGGCCGTCTTCTTCCACCGGTAAATCCGGATGCAGGGCGCAAAACGCCCGGGCATAGATGCCCTGGCCGCCCCCATCGACCGGCGCACCATTTTCGCGGTAGACCTTGACCCGCTCCAGTCCGCAGGAGGGTGACTTCTGCATGAAGATGTAGCCGCTGATGTCGCGCAGCTCTGCGGCCATCTGCCGGCCGTAATCGGCCAGTGGCTGGGTGACGTTGATCTCGCGGTTGATCGTCCCGACGGCTTCGGGTTGATTCGGATCACCGACCAGCCGGATCGGCTCCCGGGGAATGCCCAGGCCAATCGCGACTTCCGGGCAGACCGGCACGAAATCGAAGTAGTCGGTGAGGATGCGGCTGCACAAGCGCGATTCCTTGTGCCCGCCGTTGTAGCGTACCTCTGCGCCGGTCAGGCAAGCGCTAATGGCGATTTTCGGTTTGGCAGGCGACTGGAGCATCGGAGCACCTCGGAATCTAAACCTATACAGACTTCATAATCTGTACAACATAGGTTCATCATAGGTTCAAAGGTGTACAAGTCAAATAGTTTGTATAGGTTTTGGTCGGGGGGCAGAAATCCTCTGCGCGCGCTGGCTCACAGCTGGGAGGTTGGAGGTGTCGCTGTCATCGCCCCAGGTTCTAGTTCCAGCCCAGTTTCCAGCTGTCGCTATTTTTCAAGACCTGCCAGTCGTACCACTCACTGCGTTTGGTCAGCACCGCTTGTAACTCGACTTTCAGCACTGTCCCTTCATCGTCACGCAGCAGTTCAGTCACCAAGAAGTGTTTTTCGCGGTTTTGCGGATGGGCTGCTGTCCATTTCGACAGCAGCAATTTGCTCGGGTTGATGCGGTTCACTGCAGATGCTCATGCAAGCGGCGGGCGGCTTCCTGGCCGCTGAGCCAGGCGCCTTCGACGCGGCCGGACAGACACCAGTCGCCACACGCGTACAGGCCCAGATCGGCATCGGCGAGGGTGCCCCACTCATGGCTGCTTGCCGGGCGGGCATAGAGCCAGCGGTGGGCGAGGCTGAAGCTGGGGGCGGGCATCGCACTGTGCAACAGTTCGGCGAAGGCGCCGTGCAATTGCTCGATCACCGCTTCCTTGGGCAGGTCGATGTGCTGGCGACTCCAGGCGCTGGTGGCATGCAACACCCAGGTGTCGAGGGTGTTGTCGCGTCCTGGTTTACTGCGGTTGCGTGCCAGCCAGTCCAGCGGACTGTCCTGTACGAAACAGCCTTCCATGGGGGTGTCCAGCGGGGTTTCGAATGCCAGGGCGACGGCCCAGGTAGGGTCCATTTTCACCCCGGCGGCAGCGCCGGCAAGCTTCGGTGCCGAGGCGAGCAAGGCGGTTGCCTGAGGCGCCGGCGTGGCGATTACCACATGGCTGAAGGGGCCATGGGTGAAGCCTTCGGCGTCCTGCAGGTGCCAGTGTTCTTCGCCGCGATAGACCTCGGTGATGCGGCAGGCGAAATGCA
Source organism: Pseudomonas moorei (assembly GCF_008801475.1). GTDB lineage: Bacteria > Pseudomonadota > Gammaproteobacteria > Pseudomonadales > Pseudomonadaceae > Aquipseudomonas > Aquipseudomonas moorei. The sequence goes on from NZ_VZPP01000013.1 coordinate 48,890, forward strand.
CTTCCAGGTCACCCAGCAGGGCGCGGGTTATGGCGCTCATGCGCGGCGTGCCGACCCAGCGCGTCTGTTCGTCCGGTGACAAGTTGAGCTGTCCGCCGTGGAAGGTGTAGAGCTGGGGTGTCCACTCGGCGACCCAGCCATTGGCCTGCCAGCGTTGCACTTCGGTGACGAAGCGGCGATCGCGAGCGGTGAAGTATTGCGCGCCCATGTCCAGAGCACCCGCGTCGCTGCGCTTGCTCGACATGCGTCCGCCACTGCCGCGGCTTTTATCGAAAAGTTGAACGACATGCCCTGCGTCTGTCAGGGCTTGTGCGGCTGATAACCCGGCTATGCCGGTGCCGATGATTGCGATAGGTACAGTCATAAGGGCCTCGTTTACCTTTCTGTACAGACTACGCCGGGGTTTAAACCTGTACAATATTGTTTTTTGGTATAACTTTTAGCGTTCTCGTTCTGACAGCTTGGCCTATTGTTAAACACAGAGCCTGCCCGATACCAAAAGATCCCTTGCTTATAAAAATAGACTAGTGATCAGGGTAAAACGCCACGCGAGGAAGATGTCATGCACATATTGCTGACCGGCGGTACTGGTTTGATAGGACGTCAGCTCTGCCAACTCTGGTCGAGACAGGGTCATCGCTTGACTGTCTGGAGTCGCAGGCCTGAAAAAGTCGCGAAAATCTGTGGCGCTCAAGCGCGTGGAATCGCAAGGCTCGAAGATCTGGGTGATGCTCCCGTCGATGCCATCGTCAACCTCGCCGGTGCACCGATCGCGGACCGTCCATGGACTCACAAGCGCAAGGCCTTGTTGTGGAGCAGCCGTATTACTTTGACCGAAAGCCTGCTGGCCTGGATCGAGAGCCGCGAACAGAAACCTCAGGTCCTGATATCGGGGTCGGCGGTGGGTTGGTACGGCGATGGCGGCGAGCGTGAACTGACCGAGGACTCGCCACCGGTCAGCGAAGATTTCGCCAGTCAGCTGTGCATCGCCTGGGAGGAGACCGCTCAGCGCGCCGAAGCGTTAGGTGTTCGTGTGATCCTCATCCGCACCGGGCTGGTGCTGTCGGCCGAGGGCGGTTTTTTGTCGCGGTTGTTGCTGCCGTTCAAATGCGGGCTGGGCGGCCCGATTGGCAGCGGTCGGCAGTGGATGCCGTGGATTCACATCAACGATCAAATCGCCTTGATTGATTTTCTTCTGCACCGCAACGACGCCAGCGGTCCATATAATGCCTGCGCACCGAAGCCGGTGCGCAATCGCGAATTTGCCAAAACCCTGGGCAGCGTGCTGCACCGCCCGGCGTTCATGCCGATGCCGGCCTTTGCGTTGAGGATCGGCCTGGGCGAGTTGTCGATGTTGTTGCTGGGCGGTCAGCGAGCCACACCGGTTCGTTTGCTGCAGGCGGGTTTCACTTTCCAGTTCACTGATTTGCGCGCGGCCCTGGATAATTTATCCAGCCGCCTCTGAAATAGGATGTTGCATGACGGATCACGCGTTGCTTCTGGTCAACCTGGGCTCACCCGCCTCCACCTCGGTAGCGGATGTACGCAGCTACCTCAATCAGTTTCTGATGGACCCATATGTGATCGACCTGCCATGGCCGGTTCGGCGTCTGTTGGTGTCGCTGATCCTGATCAAGCGCCCTGAGCAGTCGGCCCATGCCTATGCTTCGATCTGGTGGGAGGAAGGCTCGCCACTGGTGGTGCTCAGCCGTCGCCTGCAACAAGCGGTGGCTGCCCACTGGAAGCACGGGCCTGTTGAGCTGGCGATGCGTTACGGCGAACCGTCCATTGAGTCGTCGCTGCTGCGCCTGGTGGCGGCGGGTCACCAGCGAATCACGTTGGCGCCGCTATATCCGCAGTTTGCCGACAGCACCACGACCACTGTGATCGAAGAAGCCAAGCGGGTGGTGCGCGAGAAGAAACTCAACGTTCAGCTGTCGGTGCTCCAGCCGTTTTACGATCAACCGGAATACCTCGATGCGTTGGTGGCCAGTGCCAAGCCTTATCTGCAACAGGATTACGACCACCTGTTGTTGAGCTTTCACGGCCTGCCTGAGCGGCACCTGACCAAGCTCGATCCGACCGGCCAGCATTGTTTCAAGAATGATGATTGCTGCAAGAACGCTTCGCCGGCCTCCCTGACGACCTGTTACCGCGCTCAATGCCTGCGTAGCGCGGCCGAATTTGCCAAGCGCATGGGCCTGCCGGATGGCAAGTGGTCGGTGTCGTTTCAATCGCGACTGGGCCGGGCGAAATGGATTGAGCCTTACACTGAAGCGCGCCTCGATGAGCTGGCCAAAAGTGGGGTAAAGAAGGTGCTGGTAATGTGCCCGGCCTTCGTCGCCGACTGCATCGAGACGCTGGAGGAAATCGGTGATCGCGGACGGGAGCAATTCCTCGAAGCGGGAGGGGAGGAATTGGTGCTGGTGCCGTGTCTCAACGATGATCCGCAGTGGGCGCGAGCGTTGAGTGCGTTGTGTGAAAGAGCGCCATTGGCGCTATAGGAATACAACCTGTGGCGAGGGAGCTTGCTCCCGCTTGAGTGCGTAGCACTCACAAAACCTTCATCGACTGCGAGAGTTTTGGGGTCGCTTCGCGACCCAGCGGGAGCAAGCTCCCTCGCCACAGGGGTTAATCTGTTACAACAGCGGCTCATTCGCCTTCTTGTGCTTCCAGCTGTCGTTGCCCGGAAGGATCAGGTTCAGCGCAATCGCCACCACCGCGCACAGCGCGATGCCTTTGAGGCCGAAGTCATCGGGACCCGTGCCGGTTCCGATCAGTACGCCGCCAATCCCGAACACCAGGGTCACCGAGACAATCACCAGGTTGCGTGCTTCGCCCAGGTCGATCTTGTGGCGAATCAACGTATTCATGCCAACCGCCGCGATCGAGCCGAACAACAGGCAGAGAATCCCGCCCATTACCGGCACCGGAATGCTTTGCAGCAGCGCGCCGAACTTGCCGATGAACGCCAGGCTGATGGCGAAGATCGCCGCCCAGGTCATGATTTTCGGGTTGTAGTTCTTGGTCAACATCACTGCGCCGGTCACTTCGGCGTAGGTGGTGTTGGGCGGACCGCCGAACAGACCGGCAGCGGTGGTGGCAATGCCATCGCCGAGCAGGGTGCGGTGCAGGCCGGGTTTCTTCAGGTAATCGCGACCGGTCACGCTACCCACGGCGATCACGCCGCCGATGTGTTCGATGGCCGGGGCCAGGGCCACCGGAACGATGAACAGAATCGCCTGCCAGTTGAACTCCGGCGCAGTGAAGTGGGGGAGGGCGAACCATGGAGCCGCAGCAATCTTCGCGGTATCGACCACGCCGAAGTAGAACGACATGCCGAAACCCACCAGCACGCCTGAAATGATCGGTACCAGGCGGAAAATGCCTTTGCCGAACACGGCGACGATCAGGGTGGTCAGCAACGCTGGCATCGAGATCATCATCGCCGTCTGGTAATGAATCAGTTCAGAACCGTCGCCGGCCTTGCCCATGGCCATGTTGGCGGCAATCGGCGCCATGGCCAGGCCAATGGAGATGATCACCGGGCCGATGACCACGGGCGGCAGCAGGCGGTCGATGAAACCGGTGCCTTTGATCTTCACCGCCAGGCCGAGGAAGGTGTAGACGAAACCGGCCGCCATCACGCCGCCCATGGTCGCGGCCAGGCCGAACTGGCCTTTGGCGAGGATGATCGGGGTGATGAAGGCAAAGCTCGACGCCAGGAATACCGGCACCTGACGCCCGGTGACGATCTGGAACAGAATCGTCCCCAGGCCGGCGGTAAACAGCGCCACGTTCGGGTCCAGGCCGGTGATCAGCGGCATCAGCACCAAAGCGCCGAAGGCCACGAACAGCATCTGTGCGCCAGACAGCACCGTGCGCCAGAGCGGATCGTTGAACTCATCCTGCATGGTCAAGCGTCCTTCTGCTTGGTGCCGAAGATCTTGTCACCGGCATCGCCCAGGCCTGGAATGATGTAACCGTGCTCGTTCAATTTCTGATCGATGGAAGCGGTATAGATGGTCACGTCCGGGTGAGCTTTCTCGACCGCCGCGATGCCTTCCGGCGCGGCAACCAGCACCATGGCGCGGATGTCCTTGCAGCCAGCCTTTTTCAGCAGGTCGATGGTGGCGACCATCGAACCGCCAGTGGCGAGCATCGGGTCGATGATCATCGCGAGCCGTTCGTCGATTTCGGGTACGAGTTTCTCCAGGTAGGTGTGGGCTTCGAGGGTCTCCTCGTTGCGAGCCACGCCCACGGCGCTGACTTTGGCGCCCGGAATCAGGCTCAGCACGCCTTCGAGCATGCCGATGCCGGCGCGCAGGATCGGTACTACAGTGATTTTCTTGCCGGCGATTTTCTCGACCGACACGGTGCCGCACCAACCTTCGATATCGTAGGTTTCCAGCGGCAGGTCTTTGGTGGCTTCATAGGTCAGCAGGGCGCCGACTTCCTGAGCGAGCTCACGGAAATTCTTGGTGCTGATGTCTGCGCGGCGCATCAGGCCAAGTTTATGACGGATCAGCGGATGGCGGATCTCGAGGATGGGCATGGGAAAGGCTCCGGCGGCGGGCAAAAAAACCGGCCTAGATTAATCTATCCGAGGGTGTTGTCCTATAGACATACAGTACGTTAGTCCACAAAGGCTTGATCTGGCCGTGCGGGATGCGTACCTTTGCCCGCTTTTCCTCACTTCGTCCCCCCCGTTACCACCCCAGGAGAGCGCCATGTCCGCTGATCTCGAGCATATCCGTCAAGTCATGCGAGAGGCTGACTGCCTGTACACCGAAGCTGAAGTCGAGGCGGCTATCGCCCGCGTCGGTGCGCACATCAATGAGCAACTGGCCGACAGCAATCCGGTGGTGTTCTGTGTGATGAACGGCGGGCTGATTTTCGCCGGCAAACTGCTGACCCATCTGCAGTTCCCGCTGGAAGCGTCCTACCTGCACGCCACCCGCTATCGCAACGAAACCAGCGGCGGCGAGCTGTTCTGGAAAGCCAAGCCGGAAGTGTCGTTCATCGACCGTGATGTGCTGATCATTGATGACATCCTCGATGAAGGCCACACCCTGGGCGCGATCATCGACTTCTGCAAACACGCTGGCGCGCGTAAAGTGCACACTGCCGTGCTGATCGACAAGGACCATGACCGCAAGGCGCGTCCGGACCTCAAGGCCGATTTCGTCGGTTTGCCGTGCATCGACCGTTACATCTTCGGCTACGGCATGGACTACAAAGGCTACTGGCGCAACGCCAACGGGATTTTTGCCGTTAAGGGTATGTAAGACCATGACCAAGACGAGCTTTCTTGATCAAACGCTGTTCGCTGAGCTGGCCGAGAAAGCCGCGGCCAATCCTCGCGGGCGCCAACATCATAATTTTCACCAGATGGAAGAGGCTTGCCACCGCATGGCGGTGGGCTTGCAGCCCGCCACCTATATTCCGCCTCACCGGCACCTGGGGGAAAACAAGGCTGAAACCTTGCTGGTGCTCAAGGGGAAACTGGGCTTGTTGATCTTCGACGAATCCGGCGCAGTGCTGAGCAGGTCGGTCCTGCAGGCCGGTGGCGATTGCGTCGGCGTGGACCTGCCAACAGGTGTGTTCCACGGCCTGGTAGTGCTGGAGCCCGACAGCCTGATGTTCGAATGCAAGGCCGGCCCTTACCGCCCGGTCGGTGAAGGTGAGCTGGCTCACTGGGCGCCGCGTGAAGGCGAGCCGGGTGTCGCGGAGTATCACGCCTGGATGCGTGCGCAGTTCGACTGAACCATGACCTGTAGGAGCGAGCAGGCTCGCTCCTACAGGAGATGTGTCCAGCCATCCAGTCCTGTTAGCTCATGCTAGAGTGCTCAGCCCCGATTCCGGAGCCTGTCATGAGCCGTTCGATCCGTTGCTGCGCCGCCCTGTTGCTGACCCTCAGCCTTCCCCTGGCCGCCGCCCCGGCGCCGATGCACGCGCAATTCTTGCCACCGGACGACCTGTCGCTGCGCGACGCCGATCCTGAGCAGCAGCAATTGATGCAGGTCACGGACTATTCAGTGGTGCTTGGTGCTCAACGCCAGTCCAACCAGCAACCGATTCCGGTCACCTCACAGCTGTCGATCCGCCTCAAGGGCAAGTCCTTGAACAAGGGCGCCACGATCAATCAGGTGCTGGTCTACTTCGATGGCGAAAGCAAAAGCCTGAAAAAACCGGTCTACGACGACAAGAGTAAAACCCTGACGCTCTATTACCCGCTGGCTCAGTACCGGGTGGTGATGGACTTGCTGCGCAATGACACGGTGTATTGCCAGTTCCTCAGTTACGCCAACGGCCATATCTGGGCCGACCTGCACACCGGTAGTGTTCGTCCGCGTTGAGTGCCAGGCCCGCGCAGGGGTAAACTGCCTGCCCCGTGAAATGTCTGCGAGCTGGAGTCGGCAATGCGTAAAGATAAGAAACAAGTGATTGGTGACGAGATCGGCGATGAGCAGATCAAGTTGTTCCTCGATTTCGAACCGGTCGACGCCACTTCGCCTTCGTTGCACAAACTGGTGAAGGCCTACCGTGGCCTGCGTATCGATGATTTCGAGCGTTTTCTGAAGTTCTTCGCCGAAGCCGGCCTGGACCTGAATGGCAAGGATGAGCACGGCAATGATTTTGTCGCCCTGATCAAGGATCAGCGCAACGCATCGGATTACATCGAGCTGATCGAGAAAGCTCGCGGCTGACCGCTTTTCAAAGGCATAAAAAAACGCCCCGCTCTCAATGAGAACGGGGCGTTTTTTATGGGGTTCAATCAAGCGTAGCTTTCGGTTTCGCTGCTTGCCTGAACCAGTTCCAGCGCGACGTTGTTCTGCGTGTTGATCTTGCGATACAGCGCAGCGTCGGTTTCCAGGACTTTTTCACGGGCCGGGAATATTTCTGCCAGTTTGGCAGCCCATTCGCCTTTGGCTTTGCCCGGGAAGCATTTTTCGATCAGCTCGAGCATGATCGAAACGGTCACCGAGGCACCCGGCGAAGCGCCGAGCAGGGCGGCCAGGGAGCCGTCCTTGGCTGCGACCAGTTCGGTACCGAACTGCAGAACGCCGCCTTTTTTCGGGTCTTTCTTGATGATCTGCACCCGTTGGCCGGCCACTTCCAGGCGCCAGTCTTCGGCTTTTGCTTCAGGGTAGAAGCGACGCAGGGAATCCAGACGCTGTTCCATCGATTGCATCACTTCGCTGACCAGGTATTTGGTCAGGTCCATGTTGTTCTTCGCCACGGCGAGCATCGGGCCGATGTTGCCGGCGCGAACCGACATCGGCAGGTCCATGAAGGAACCGTGCTTGAGGAACTTGGTGGTGAAGCCGGCATAAGGTCCGAACAGCAGGGACTTCTTGCCATCGACGACACGGGTGTCCAGGTGCGGCACGGACATCGGTGGCGAACCCACGGCAGCCTGGCTATAGACCTTGGCCTGGTGATGCTTGACCACTTCCGGGTTGTCGCAACGCAGCCATTGGCCACTGATCGGGAAGCCGCCGAAGCCTTTGCTTTCTTCGATGCCCGAAGCTTGCAGCAGTGGCAACGCCGCGCCGCCGGCACCGAGGAACACGAACCTGGCATCGACATCACGGGAATTGCCGCTGTTGACGTCCTTGATGCTGACGGTCCAGCCGCCGTTATTGCGCTTCAGGCCGGTCACACGCTTGCAGTACTTGACCTGGGCATCGGGTGCGCTGGTCAGGTGCTTGAGCAACTGGTTGGTCAAGGCGCCGAAGTTGACGTCGGTACCATTGATCACGCGGGTGGCGGCAAGGGTTTCGCCGGGGTCGCGCCCAGGCATCATCAATGGCATCCACTCTGCCATTGTCGCCTTGTCTTCGGTGTACTCCATGTCGGCGAAGGCGTGGTGCTTGCTCAGCACCTTGAAGCGCTCCTTGAGGAAGGAAACGCCACTTTCGCCCTGCACGAAACTCAGGTGCGGAACCGGGCTGATGAACGATTTGCACGAGCCGAACGTGCCTTTTTTGGTCAGGTACGACCAGAATTGCTTCGACACCTCGAACTGGGTGTTGATGTGCACGGCCTTCTTGATGTCGACGGTGCCATCGGCAGCCTGAGGCGTGTAGTTCAACTCGCACAGGCCAGCGTGACCGGTACCGGCGTTGTTCCACGGGTTGGAACTCTCCGCGGCTCCGGAATCCATCAGCTCGACGACTTCCAGCTTGATCGCGGGGTCGAGCTCTTTGAGCAGCACCGCAAGGGTGGCACTCATGATGCCGGCCCCAACCAGTACTACGTCGACTGCTTCGTAATGCGCCATTTAACGCGTCTCCAAAATCTGCAGCACCAAATTGACGGCATGGCTGCCAGGAGTGACGGGGCATGTCTATGTGGCCCCAGGTACCCATGGCAGGATCGCCATGTCCGAATCTTCGCAATTTTTCGCAACTTCGACGGACGCTACCTGCCGGGTCTAGTCAGAGTCCCATGAACTCATTTCAACGTGCGGCTGGCAATTCGACTTATGGTCGATACATCCGTTTGTGCAACCAAATCCGTAGCGGACAGGCTTCAGGCTCCGGTGTTCGAGGAATACTCGGTCCTGTGTCGTTGGGCTGTTGTAGACGCTAATGGTGCATGTTCAGACGCAAAACTATTCATTTGCTCGCCACACTCTTGTGAAGTTGTGAAAACCCGTTTTTTTCACGCTCTTTTGAAGACGTGAACCTCAAAAAGGGCTGTCCCAGCCTGGCACCGTGCCCGGATGATGTGCCGCCAGGGAATACACGGCAGGCAAAACGGGCAAACAGCTCAGTAACCGAGCGTAATGACAGCTCTGCAGATTCGCGAAAAGAGGGGGGCTGCCAAAGGAACAGCAAGCGCGCCAGCTTCACTCGATCTGTGTGGGCGGCTCTCTGTGGGCGGTGCGGGGTGTCAATACCAGGGTATTGACGATGCTGCGAGGCCCGATCAGGAGACGTCCTTATAATCGGGGGGAGATTGTAGCGAAGAAACGCAGGGAATTGGTCGTGTTTAATGACTTTTATTAGGCGTCTGGTCAGGTGGTTAGCAGTTGTTGCACCCGTGAACGGGATTGAGGCTGGTCGATGCGGGCACCAGCGGGCAGCGGTTGGTGCAGCCAGCAAAGGCGGATTTCTTCGATTTCGACCCAGCCATCGCCCATGGGCTGGAGGCTGCATTGCTTGAATGCCTGGCAATGGCCCTGGCTGTCGAGCAGGGCGAAGCTGCGGTGGCGCGGGCGTGGTGCGAACAGTGATACGAGAACGCGCATGGTCAATTACCTTATGGACGGCTACCGATCAAGGTGACAGCCCGTCGTGACGCGCAGGTGAATGGCGGGTGACGGATGCGTGACAGGAACCGCGCTCTGAAGGGTTTGTCAGAGATTTCAGTAATCGTTGCCTGACCCTAGTTAGCCGCAGTGGCGCACCGCTATACTGCCGGCCTGTTTGTGCCTGATTCTGGAGAGAAGAGCATGTTGCAACGCCTGTTGTTCGGTTTGATTACTGTGACCAGCCTCACGCTGGTCGGCTGCGCCCACAGTCCGCAACAACTGAGTCCGGAACCCAAGCTCACGGCGCAACTGGCGCCGGTAGGCCATGGTCAGCCGGTGGTGGTGCGTGTGGTGGACGGCCGTCCGTCGCCGACCCTGGGCACCCGTGGTGGCCTGTACCCGGAAACCAGCGCGATTACCGTGCAGGGCCAGCAGATCCTGCCGAAGTTGCAGGCTCAGGCTGAAGCCGCCGTGCGCCTGCTGGGCTTCACCCCGACAGCCAATGCGATGAATGCGCCACAACTGACCGTGACCCTGACCGAACTGAAGTATCAGTCGCCCAAAGAAGGCATGTATGTGACCGAGGCGACCATTGGCGCGACGTTCCGCTCCGATGTGCAGAATGCCAACCGTCGTTACAGCGGCCGTTATGGTTCATCCCTGGACCAGCGTTTCGGCATGGCGCCGAACCAGGAAACCAACACCAAGCTGGTCAGCGACGTATTGAGCGATGCCTTGACCCGACTGTTCAAGGACCCGACCGTCGGGCAGATTCTCGGCGAGTAATGCGAGCCCTGTAGGAGCGAGCCTGTCGAATCGTCGCACCGTCGCGATGGTCGTCAACGATTACGCGGGAAATCTGATGCCCCGCGGCGTCCTCAAGCCCATCGCGAGCAGGCTCGCTCCTACAAAGGAAACAGTTCTCAGGCCGCTTGCGAGTAAAACTCCAGCACACTCACACCCGTCAGCAAATCCGCTTCGGGCAAGTCCGCGTGTTGATGGCCGCCGAGCGCGCAGTACACCAGCCAATGGCGGTCCTGAACGTTGAAGGCGAGGCTGCCGACGAGGGTTTGTTGTTCGTCGCTGTGATTGATGAGGTAGAGGCGATCCTGGTTTTCGGCGTGCAACATGACGCAGTCCCTGTCGGTTTTGAGGGGCGACAGACTGACGTATTCAGATGACGGCCCCATGACGCAGGACAACCATTGGTCGAATGCTTGTTATTTGTCGGAAAGACAGGGCAGGCGCAGAGGCTTTCGGTAGAATCCGCGCCGCAGTCGCCGGTTCGGCGTCCGTCACACCGGTTTTGCCAGAGGTTTGTCATGTCGTTGCATTTGATGACGCTGTTTACCACCCATCCCGCCAAATTGATCAATCTGCTGGCCTTGCTCTTTGCGTGCCCTGGCGGATGGCTGCTGCACGCAGCCCGTCGCCGTGAGCTGCGCGCGATCGCCAGCCTGCAAGCGCAGAGCCAGAGCCGTCGCGTCGATGAGCCCATGCTATTGCTCGATGGTGCGACGCTGCGCATGAACCGGTTTTTCTACGCCTTCGGTTTTGCCTGCCTGGGGTTGGCGTTGCTGGTGTCGTGGATCAGCACTCGAGTCTGAACCTGATGTAACCCGGTAGTAATCAGAAAACAAAAACGGCGCCCCAAAGGCGCCGTTGTCGTCTCTGCGAATGGCCTTACAGCGGCAACCCGGCCTTCACGCGGTACTGATTGCGTACCGGCGTCGCATATTGCAGCACCAGGAACGGGCGATGCTCTTCGGGGCAAGCGTCCAGGCGCTGTTGCCATTGCTCCTGGGCCTTGGCCAGTTCGGCGGCCGGGAATATCTCGGCGGCGCTCGGCACATGCAATTGCGGGTCGGCGTCCTTCCATTGCGCATAGGCCAGGTAGTGCACCGGGAACAGGCGGTAGCCGCCGAGGATTTGCTTGTCCATTTCGACAGCCAGTTGCTTGGTGTCCTCGAACAGTTCAGTGATCGGCGCGGCAAAGTTCACATGGACCCGGCCTTTGTAACCGGTAATGCCTTTGGCGATGCTGACGTCGTCCTCGCCCGGCGCCTTGGTGTAGCTGCCGGTGGTAGCGCGAATATAAAGCTCGCGGGCCTTGGCCAGGTCGCACGGGTCGTATTCGTAGCTGATCGACACCGGCGTGAGGTTCAGCGAGCGGATGACTTCGCCGAACGGCTCGTCCTTGCGGCTCATGTGGAACATCTTGAGGATCGCCGACTCGGTACGGTCGTCGCCGTCCTTGGCCCGGCCCTCGGCCTGGGCGATCCAGATCGAGGCGCAATCGTTGCGGATAGAATGATTGATGTACGCCGAGAGCAACTGGTAGGCCGCCATCTTCTCGCGGCGGCCGGTGATCGAACGGTGCACGATGAAGCTCTTGTTCAGACGCATCAGGTCGCTGACGAAGGGCTTTTGCAGCAGGTTGTCGCCAATGGCGATGCGTGGAGTCGGCAGGCCGGCGTGGTACACGGCGTAGTTGACGAAGGCCGGGTCCATCACGATGTCGCGGTGGTTGGCGATGAACACATAGGCGCTGCCGGACTTGAACTGCTCGACGCCGGTGTACGTCACGCCGTCCGTGGCCCGCTCGATGGTGTGGTCGACATACACCTCGACTTTGTCCTGCAAGGAGGCGACCGAATTGACACCGGCGAACTCACGACGCAGCCGATGAGCTATAAGAGGTTTGAGCGCCCAGCCTAAAGCGCCAGCAAAACGCGGGAAGCGGAAGTGGGTGAGGATATCTAGAAACGCCTTGTCGCCGAGCAGCCGTGCCAGTACTGCCGGGACTTCGCTGTCGTCGTAAGGTCGGATGGCATCGAATTCGCCCATCATGCTCTCTTGTTAGAAACGGCTAGGGTAAGTAAAGGTTTTGATCGAAAACCGGCGGGACACGGTCTGAAAAAGTAGTCAGACAAAAATGGCCCTGCAAATAGACCGGCGATTATACGCACAAGTCACTTGGGAGACCGCGATGCTGGAAACCGAGCATTATCAATGTCCGTATTGTGGTGAAGATTGCGAGGCGGTTCTGGACTTGTCTGGCGGCGATCAGCAGTACATCGAGGACTGTCCGGTGTGTTGTCGGCCGATTGTGTTCACACTGCAAACCGATGGTCAGGAATGGATGCTCGACGTGCATGCCGAAGACGAGTGAGAGCCCTTTATGCAGCGCATCTATGAACCGGAAAACCTGATGGAAGGCGAGTTGCTGCAAAGCATGCTGGCCAGCGAAGGCATCGAAGCGCATCTGGTCGGTCGCGATCTGGTGGGTGGCAGCGGCGAGCTGCCAATCTTCGGCCTGCTGGGGTTGGCGGTGGAGAACGATCAGGCGCAATACGCCCGGGAGCTGATCACCGCGTACAATGCCGCGCTGCCGCTGTCCGGCGATGAACCGGAAAGCTTTCCCGGCACGCTGGTCTGTTAGGCTGGCGTTCGTTTGATCAAGAGTCGTGCTGCCCCATGTGTGGACGTTATGCCCTGTTTCGCTGGAATCCCGCCTTCGCGGCCCTGCCCGGTTTTCCCGCCGATCAGCAGGCGCAGTGGAACATTTCCCCCAATGATTCAGTGTTGATGCTGCGTGCGGGCGCGGATGGCCAGCGTGAACTGGCCCGTGCCCGTTGGGGGCTGACGCCGCCCTGGCTGACCGATCTGTCGCGCACCCCGGCCCATGCCCGCGCCGAAACCGTTGCTGAACAGCCGATGTTTCGCCAGGCCCTGCGCGAACGCCGCTGCCTGTTGCCGGCCAACGGTTTCTATGAATGGCGCGGCACCACGCGCAAGCGTCCGTACTGGTTGACGCCGGGGGAGGGCTCGTCGTTGTTTTTCGCGGCCATCTGGGAAGCGTATCCGGTGCAGGAACAGGTGTGGTTGAGTACGGCCGTGATTACCCAGCCTGCCGCCAGTCAGCGCCGACCGCTGATTCTCGATGCGGCGGGGCAGGACCTCTGGCTCGATCCGGAAACGCCGTTACATGCCTTGCAGGCGTTGCTGGCCAGCGAACCCGCGGCATTGCGCGAACGGGTGCTGGCGAACATGGTCAATGATCCGAAGCTCAATGGGCCGGAGTGTTTGACGCCGGGTTGAGTTCTTTGGCGACTGGTCCGGCCCCATCGCTGGCAAGCCACACAGTGGATTTGTGAACACCACAGGTCTGTGTGGGAGCTGGCTTGCCAGCGATGAAGGTCCTCGAATCAAACCCTGAACTGATTGATCAACCGCCGCTGTTGTTCGGCCAGTTTGGTCAGGTCCGCACTGGCCGCGCTCGATTCATCCGCGCCGCCGGCCACTTCATTGGCCACCTGGCCGATGTTGATCACGTTACGGTTGATATCGTCGGCCACCGCGCTTTGCTCCTCGGCGGCGCTGGCGATCTGGGTGTTCATGTCGTTGATCACCGACACCGCTTTTGTAATGGTTTCCAAGGCCTCTGCCGCTTTCGCCGCGTGTTGCACGCTTTCGTCGGTGCGGTTCTGGCTGTCTTCCATGACCCGCACCACGTCCCGAGTGCCTTGTTGCAGCTGTTGAATCATGGCCTGGATTTCTTCCGTGGCTTTCTGGGTCTTCTGCGCCAGATTGCGCACTTCGTCAGCCACCACCGCAAATCCTCGGCCCTGTTCACCGGCCCGTGCCGCTTCAATGGCGGCGTTCAAGGCCAGCAGGTTGGTTTGTTCGGCAATTCCGCGAATGGCCGTGAGGATCGCGTTGATGTTTTCACTGTCCTTGGCCAGGGTCTGCACGACGCCGACCGCGCGGCCGATTTCCAGTGCAAGCGCGCCAATGGAGGTCGAGGTGTCGCGGACGATTTGCATACCCTGACTGGCAGCCTGATCCGCATGACTGGCGGCCTGTGCAGCCTGGGTCGCGTTGCGTGCCACATCCTGGGCGGTGGCGGTCATCTCGTGCACCGCGGTGGCGACCTGGTCGATCTCGGCCATCTGCTTGTGCACCCCGGTGTTGGTGCGAATGGCGATGTCGGCGGTGTGTTCCGACGAATCGCTGACGCTCTGCACCGAGGCCACCACCTGAGTGATCATCGCCTGCAACTTGGCCAGGAAGGTGTTGAAGCCTTTGGCGATCGAGCCCAGTTCGTCAGCGCGGTCGCTGGTCAAGCGGCGGGTTAGGTCGCCTTCGCCCTGGGCAATATCGTCGAGCATGGCGACCATTTGCTTCAGTGGGCGGGCAATGCCGTGGCCCACCAGCCAGATCACCAGCAAGCCGATACCGGCAATCAGCAGGCCGACCATGGCCATGCCGAAGGTGTCGGATTTGCGTTGGGTGTTGAGGTCAGCCTGCAGTTTTTGCAGGTCGGCCATCACCGCGTCCAACGGCAATTGCAGCATCAGGGTCCAGCGGGCATCGGTCTGGCCAATGCCGAAGGGCAGGTACAACTCGATCCGGCCCTGGGCCTTGTCGACGGTATAGGTCACTTCGCCGCGCTTGAGATTGGCCATGTTGGCAATCTGCTTGCTGTCGAGGATGTCGCTGACCTTTTCGCCGAACTTGCTCGGGTCCTTGGTGTAGGCAACGATTCGGCCGTTGCCGCCAATCAGGGTCATTTCACCGGCACCGCTGTAGAGCTTCTGGTTGGCGCCCAGGAGCATTTCCTGGATGAAGTTCACCGAGAGGTCAGCGCCGACGATGCCCTGGAAGGCGCCGTTGAGCATGATCGGTTCGATAAAGGAAGCGAGCATGACGATTTTGTCGCCGACCTTGTAGGGCGCCGGATCGATCACACAGGATTTTTTGGTTTCTTTCGAGCACAGGTAGTACTCGCTGGCGCGCACACCGGTGGACAGGGTTTTCTGATCGTCGACGTCCACCAGTTTGTCCAGGCCGAGGCTACCGTCCTCATTGCGGAACCACCAGGGCAGGAAGCGCCCGTTGGCAGCGTCGATGCCGACCACTTTGGTGCCGACGTAGGCCGCATCATTATGGTCTAGGGCGTTGGGTTCCCAGCCAATGTAGGTGCCGAGAATCTTCGGGTTTTTGCTGACGTTTTCCTTGATCAGGCTGATCAACTGCTCGCGGCTGAGGCTCAGTGCCGGCTGTCCATCGGCTCCGGGCGTGCCGATCAAGGCGTTGACTCGCACCAGTCCGCCGGCAATCAGCAGCGGCGCTTCGAGTTCGCGTTGAATCTGGCTGACCTGGGTCTGCGCCAGGGACGTCAGGCGTTGTTCGATCACTTGCTCGAATTGCGCCTGAGTCCGCTGCTGGACCATGTCTTGCGTCCGTGCCCCGGAGAACAGTGCGTAAACGACCAGCGCTGCCACGACACTTAGAACAATGGCACCGGCAAGGGCTGCCACGGAAAACTGGATTGACTTGAATTTCATGGGGGCTCCGCACGCGAGAAGACGACTGCGGTGGTGTATCGGCAGGAGGTCGAGCGGGCATTAGAAGCCGTTGCTGAAATGACTGTTTTGGCGTGGTCGAGGTCGTAAATGAATCAGGGCGAACCCTGAAAGGCCGTGGCATGTGTCGGTTTGTGAATTTTTTCCTGCAAGGGGGAGCGCTTTGCACGAAATCGGCGTCTTACATCTGTTGTATCTGGCGTCGATACATTTGCGCGCATAGGATACGGGCATGTTTTCACGGAGTTTTTTGATGAACAAGACATTGGTGTTGTGTGGGCTGAGCGCGAGTCTGCTGCTTGCCGGGTGTCAGTCGGTCAACACGACCAACGGCGGTGCTGTAGGCGTTGAGCGCAAGCAATACATGTTCAGCATGTTGTCCAC
Source organism: Pseudomonas moorei (assembly GCF_008801475.1). Lineage (GTDB taxonomy): Bacteria > Pseudomonadota > Gammaproteobacteria > Pseudomonadales > Pseudomonadaceae > Aquipseudomonas > Aquipseudomonas moorei. Next base: position 64,904 of record NZ_VZPP01000013.1, read on the forward strand.
CGATGAGGTCAATCAGATGTACGCCCAGTCTTATCAAAAGACGGTAGGCGAGGCGAGCAGCAAGGGCGTGCTGGACAAGAGCAGTAACGATGCCAAGCGCATTCAAACGATCTCTGATCGGCTGATTGCCCAGGCTCCGGTGTTTCGTCCGGATTCGGCCCAGTGGAAGTGGGAAGTCAATCTGATCAAAAGCGATGAGCTCAACGCCAACTGCGGGCCAGGTGGCAAGATCATTTTCTACACGGGTCTGATGGACAGCCTGAAGCTGACCGACGACGAAATCGCCGCCATCCTCGGCCATGAAATCGCCCATGCCCTGCGCGAGCACGGTCGCGAAGCGATGTCCAAGGCCTATGGCATCGAAATGGCCAAGCAGGGCGCCGGTGCCTTGCTCGGATTGAGTCAGGACAGCCTGGCGCTGGCCGATACTGTGGCCAACTACGGCATGACCTTGCCCAACAGCCGCGCCAATGAAAACGAGGCGGACTTGATTGGCCTCGAACTGGCCGCGCGGGCCGGTTACAACCCGAATGCCGCGATCACCCTGTGGAACAAGATGAGCAAGGCTTCGGAAGGTGCTCCACCGGAGTTCATGAGCACCCACCCGGCGTCGTCGAGTCGTATTGCGTCCTTGCAGGCGGCCATCCCGAAGGTCATGCCGCTTTACGAGCAGGCCAAGAAGCCCTGATTGGATTCAGCAAAAGCTGCACGTTTTCAGCTTTTGTGGCGAGGGAGCAAGCTCCCTCGCCACAGTCCCTTCTAACGCGTCAAACCCAGCCGCTGCTCTGCATCGCCTTGTACACCGCCACGATGGCGAGGATGAAAAAGGCCGAGGCGGCGAGTCGACGGATCAGCGTCAGCGGCAATTTGTCCGCGGCAAAGTTACCCGCCAGCACCACCGGCACGTTGGCAATCAACATGCCCAGCGTGGTGCCGATGATCACCAGCCACAGCTCCGGATATTGCGCGGCGAGCATCACCGTTGCGATCTGAGTCTTGTCGCCGATTTCCGCCAGGAAGAAAGCAATCAGTGTGGTCAGGAACGGCCCGAACTTGCGGGCGGTGCTGGCTTCGTCGTCATCCATCTTGTCCGGCACCAGGGTCCACAGTGCGGTGGCGGTGAAGCTCGCCGCGAGGATCCAGTGCAGCAGCGTATCCGAGAAGAAACTCCCCACCCAGGCGCCAACCGCGCCGGCTGCTGCGTGGTTGGCCAGGGTCGCGGCGATGATCCCGGCGATGATTGGCCAGGGTTTGCGGAAGCGAGCGGCGAGAATGAGCGCGAGCAGTTGCGTCTTGTCGCCGATTTCGGCCAAGGCAACGATTGCGGTAGGTACGAGTAGTGAATCCAGCATCAGGGGTTTTCCTAAGGGGCGGGTCGACACGGCTATGACACGTACAGCCTTCCCGCCCCGGGTAAGGTGTTCGTGTCATAGGTCTTGTCAAACCCCGGCGATCCATCTGATGTGGACGCTTGGGTCGCATACGCCATGGTCTGAGGACCAAGTATGTTGACGCATGCCGGACGAGCGTGGCGCTCGTGGGAGACTACTCCCCTAGGACGGAGCGGATTCTGCCTAGGCAAAATCCATTCGGCAAGCAGAAATTTCTTATCCGCGTTTGGCCCGGTAGATTCGGAAACCCTGTCCTTCGGCCTTGATCGCACATACGCCCAGATGCTCTTCGATCAGTGGTTGATATTTCAGGAAGCTGTTCGCCACCAGGCGCAGTTCGCCACCGTTTTTCAGATGTTTGGCTGCTTTTCGCAGCAGGTTTTCGGTGGCGAAGTAATCGGTATGAACGCCGACATGGAACGGTGGATTGCTCAGAATCGCACTCAGACCCATGGGGGCGGCGTCGATGCCGTCACCGGTAATGACGTCTGCTTCCAGACCATTGGCAGCCAGGGTCAAGCGACTGCTGGCGGCGGCGAACGCGTCCACGTCCAGCAAAGTGACCTGGTTGTGCGGATAACGACGCTTTACCGCAGCCCCCAGCACGCCCGCGCCGCAACCGAAATCCAGCAAATGGCCGCTTGGCAGTTTATCCAGGTGCTCGAGCAACAGCGCGCTGCCGCGATCCAGGCGACCATGGCTGAACACGCCCGGCAGACTGATGACCTTGAGCGGGCCTTCCGCCAGCGGCAATTCGTATGCCTGGGCCAGGCTTTCCAGCGGCTTGGCCGCCGGTGCATTGGCCACGGTGACTTGCCAGAGCTGACAATGCCGCGCGCTGTCGAGTTTGCGCGGCTTGCCGAACGGATTCAGTTGCTTGGCCGCCCCCTCGATACCGCTTTTTTTCTCGCCGACCAGAAACACCTCACGACCTTCCAGGCGCGAAGCCACGGCGTTGAGGATGTAATCGGTCAGGTCCTTGGACTTGGGCAGAAAAACCACCGCGCTGTGAAACTCGCGCTGCGGGACATTCACGCCAAAATGGCTGCGCTCGGCGAAACGCGCATCCAGGGCCGCCTGGTCGCCGGCGTGCCAGCACCAGCCGTGGGCGGCCGGCAGGCGACCGAGCAAGTCGTCGGCGGGCAAACCGGCCAGCAACACCGAACCCTGGAATAACTCAGCCTGACGAAGCAGTACTTCACTGCGCGGATCCATAACTGCTCCTGTGAAAAAAAGTGCCGCAGTTTATCAACTGACGACCCGCAGCGCCTTACCGCTGAAGTACGCCAGAGCGTTTTCCGTGACTTGACCCACGATTCGCTGCCGCGCTTCGCGACTGCCCCAGGCGTTGTGCGGGGTAACGATCAGCCGCGGGATGTCGTGGGCCAGCAGTGGATTGCCATGGGTTGGCGGCTCGACGCTCAGTACGTCGGTGGCTGCGCCACCCAGGTGGCCGTTACGCAGCGCATCGGCCAGCGCTTGCTCGTCGATCAGACCGCCACGGGCGGTGTTGACCACGAATGCGCCGGGTTTCATCGAGGCCAGTTCGCGGGCGCCGATGAAATGGCGGGTGTGTTCGTTGAGCGGACAGTGCAAGGTCAGGGCGTCGATCTGCGGCAGCAGTTCTTCCAGCGGCAAGCGATCCGGACGGGCAGGGCGCCCAGGAATCTGCCCCAACAGCACGCGCATGCCAAAGGCCTCGGCCAGTCGCGCTACCGCGCCGCCGAGTTCGCCGTGACCGAGCAAACCGAGGGTTTTGCCCTCCAGTTCGACGATCGGGTAGTCCAGCAGGCAGAACTGTTTGGCCTGTTGCCAGCGACCTTCGCCGACAGCTTTCTGATAGTCCGCCAGGCGCGTGGCCAGGTTGAGCAGCAACATGAGGGTGTGTTGGGCGACCGAGGGCGTGCCGTAGCCCTGGCAATTGCACACGGTAATCCCGCGGGCGCGGGCCGCAGCGAGGTCGACATTGTTGGTGCCGGTGGCGGTGATGAGGATCAGCTTCAGCTCGGGGCTGGCGGCCATGGCGGCGGCGTCGATCATGATTTTGTTGGTGATGGCCACTGTGGCGCCCTTTAGGTGGTCGATTACCTGATCAGGGAGGGTCTGGGCGTACAGTTGCAAGTCACTGAAACAATCGCGTAACGGATTGAGATCGAGATCGCCCAGATCCAGGGACGGGTGATCGAGGAAAACGGCGCGGCGAATGTTCGTCATCAACTGTACCTTTTGTGCATTGAACTGAAGGCGTAATCTGCCGAGCCTACCAGATGAAACAATCAGTTACGCTTGTCCAAAAGGAGCCCCCATGTACTGGACAGAGTTCTTGACCGTCGCCCTTATTCACCTGCTGGCCGTGGCCAGTCCCGGCCCGGACTTTGCCGTGGTGGTGCGTGAGAGTGTGACCCACGGTCGTCGCGCAGGCACCTGGACGGCGCTTGGCGTCGGCACCGCGATTTTCCTTCACGTCGGCTATTCGCTGCTGGGCATCGGTCTGATCGTGTCCCAGTCGATCATGCTGTTCAATGCCCTGAAATGGGCCGCCGCCGCTTATCTGCTGTACATCGGCTTCAAGGCTTTGCGGGCGCAGCCAGCCAAACCGGTGGCGGATGATCTGCACAAGGAAGCCGGCGAGCGCACGGCCCGTGGCGCCTTTACTTCAGGTTTCGTGACCAATGGTCTCAACCCGAAAGCCACGCTGTTTTTCCTGTCGCTGTTCACCGTGGTAATCAATCCTCACACGCCGCTGATGGTGCAAGCCGGCTACGGGATTTACCTGGCCGCCGCGACGGCGACCTGGTTCTGCCTGGTGGCGATGCTGTTCAGCCAGCAGCGTGTGCGCGCCGGTTTCGCCCGCATGGGTCACTGGTTCGACCGCACCATGGGCGCGGTACTGATCGCAATCGGCGTGAAGCTCGCATTTACCGAGATGCACTGATCCTGCGTGGCGCCGAGTTCGCTCAGCTTGTTCAGGGTGTTCAGGTATTGCCGGGGATTTTCTCCCAGCAAACGACGGAACATCGCGCTGAACGCGCGGGCGCTGCCGTAACCCAGGTCCTGCGCCACGCTCTGCACGCTTTCCCCGGCGAGCAGGCGGGGCAGGGCTTCCATCAAGCGCAGTTGCTGGCGCCAGTCATTGAAAGTCATCTTGAGCTGTTGCTGAAACAGTCGTGCCAGAGTGCGTGAACTGGCGCCGACCTGCTGCGCCCAGTCCTCCAGCGTGTTGAGGTGATCAGGTTTTTGCAGCAGTGCCAGACAAATGCTCTGCAAGCGCCGATCCTCGGGCATGGGTATGTGCAGCGCAAGGTTTTCCAGGCTGGCCAGCTCTTGCAGCATCAGTTGCTGAATCAGAGGATTTTCAGCGTGCTGCGGGCCTTGCACTGCCCGCACGATCAGCTCGCGCAGCAGCGGCGTGACCGCCAGGACACAGCACTGCTGCAGGTTCGCCGGCGACAGTTCGGCGTCGATGAAGAGCGAGCGCATGCGCACCTCCCCGGACATGAAAATCTCATGTTCCACCCTTGGCGGAATCCACACGGCGCGGGTCGGTGGAATGATCCACGCACCCTGCGCCGTCACCACTCGCATCATCCCGCACACGGCATACAGTAACTGCGCTTCGCGATGTTGATGAAGTTCCTGGTGTGCGCCATCCACGTAATCTCGCGGATAGGCACTGACTGGCCCGTGCTGGAAATGGCTGATTAACATGTCAGATCCGATGACTTTGTTGTCAGGAATGCGCTTTTTCGCCAACTTAGCATAGGTCGCTCACTCCAACGTAAAGCGTGCCGCGATGAACCAGTCCAGAAACGTAATCCGCTACATCAATGCCGCCCATGTGATCGACCACATGTTCATGCTCATATTTCCCGCCGCGGTGCTCGGCATGACGCAGGCGTTTGCCCTCGATTTCGCGGCGCTGATCGGCTTGTCCCTGGGCGGATTCATCGCCTTTGGCGCTTGTTCCTTGCCGGCCGGCTGGCTGGGGGATCACTGGAGCCGACGGCGAATGATGCTGGTTTTTTTCTTCGGCATTGGCGCTTCAGCGATTTTTACCGGCTTGAGTCACAGCGCGCCGATGTTGGTGCTGGGTCTGACGCTGATCGGTATTTTTGCAGCGATCTACCATCCGGTGGGCACCGCGATGCTGGTGGCCTACGCACAAAACCGTGGCCGGGAGATCGGCATGAATGGCATGTGGGGCAACCTGGGCGTGGCGTTTTCAGCGCTGATCACCGGGCTGCTGGTGGCGCATTTCGGCTGGCGTGCGGCGTTCATTCTGCCGGGTGTGGTGGCGATGGTACTGGGTGTCGGGTTCGCCTTGCAGGTGCGTGAGGAGCCCGTCCCCAAGCGTCCCCACACGCCGCTCAAAGGTGCGGGCGGCCAGCGAATCTCCATGGCGTTGGTGTTCGGCGTGCTGGCATTGGCCACGGCGACCGGCGGCGTGGTGTTCAACGCGACGACGATGACTTATCCGAAACTGTTCCAGGAGCGGTTGCACGAGTTGTTCGCTTCGCCGCAAACCTTGGGTGTCGTGGTCAGCCTGGCTTACGCCTTTGGCGCCGTGGCTCAGTTGAGCATTGGCCGGGTATTGCATCGCGTCAGTCTCAAGTGGCCGTTCGTGGTGCTGACGATGTGCCAGGCGCCGCTGCTCTTCGCACTCGCCTATGGCGAAGGCTGGGGCGTGATTGCGTTGGGGGCAGCGTTCATGTTCGTGGTGTTCGGCCAAGTCACGGTCAACGATGCGATGGTTGCCAATTTCGTTGCGCCTCAATGGCAATCACGGGTCTTTGCGTTGCGTTACTGCCTGTCTTTCGGTGCCAGCGCCACCGCCATCCCTCTGATCTCTTACGTCGAACCGCTCCAGGGATTGGTCGGGCTCTATTTGATTTTGGCGGCGATTGCGGCATTGACCTTCGTCGCGGCCCTGGTCTTCCCGCGCACGCCCTCGGAGGCTTTGGCAGGACAAACGGCCTGAGCGCTGTGCATACCGACAAATGCTGGCGCAACGCTAGCATTTGTGCGGCTCTGCAAATCATTCCTTTGGCTGATTTGACTGGCGATCAAGGGCACTAAAGTGCTTACTTTCAGCCACGACCGTGCAGTCAGAAAAGGGATTCTTATGTTGCAGACTCGCGTTATCCCCCCAGCCGAAGGCGCTTACCAGTATCCGCTGCTGATCAAACGGTTGCTGATGTCCGGTGCGCGTTATGAGAAAACCCGCGAGATCGTTTACCGCGACCAGTTGCGCTACAGCTATCCGACCCTGATCGAGCGGGTCGCGCGGTTGGCCAATGTGCTGACAGAGGCCGGGGTCAAGCCCGGGGACACCGTGGCGGTGATGGATTGGGACAGCCATCGTTATCTGGAATGCATGTTTGCCATTCCAATGATCGGCGCGGTGATCCACACCATTAACGTGCGCCTGTCGCCGGAACAGATCCTCTACACCATGAACCACGCCGTGGACCGCTTCGTGCTGGTCAACAGCGAGTTCGTGGGGCTGTACAACGCGATTGCCGGGCACCTGACCACGGTCGAGAAAACCCTGTTGCTGACCGACTTGCCGGAAAAGACCGCTGACCTGCCGAACCTGGTCGGCGAGTACGAGCAGCTCCTGGCGGCCGCGAGCCCGCGGTACGACTTCCAGGATTTCGACGAAAACTCGGTCGCCACCACCTTCTACACCACCGGCACCACCGGCAATCCCAAAGGCGTGTATTTCACCCATCGACAACTGGTGCTGCACACCATGGGCGTGTCGACCATCATGGGCGCGATCGACAGCGTACGCCTGTTGGGCACCAATGACGTGTACATGCCGATCACGCCGATGTTCCATGTGCACGCCTGGGGTCTGCCCTATGTGGCGACGATGCTGGGGCTCAAACAGGTTTATCCCGGTCGCTATGACCCGGAGTACCTGGTGGAGCTGTGGCGCAAGGAAAAGGTCTCGTTCTCGCACTGCGTGCCGACCATTCTGCAGATGGTCCTCAATGCCAAGGGGGCGCAAAACACCGATTTCGGTGGCTGGAAAATCGTCATCGGCGGCAGTGCACTCAATCGTTCCCTGTACGAAGCGGCGAAGGCCAAAGGCATTCAGTTGACCGCCGCCTACGGCATGTCGGAAACCGGGCCGCTGGTCTCGTGCGCACACCTCAACGACGAATTGATGGCCGGCACCGAAGACGAGCGCACGACTTATCGGATCAAGGCTGGCGTGCCTGGGCCGCTGGTGGAGGCGGCGATCGTCGACGCTGAGGGCAATTTCTTGCCCGCCGATGGCGAGACCCAGGGCGAATTGGTGTTGCGTGCGCCCTGGCTGACCGAGGGCTATTTCAACGAGCCGCAGAAGGGCGCCGAGCTCTGGGCCGGCGGCTGGTTGCACACCGGTGACGTGGCGACCCTGGACAGCATGGGTGTGATCGACATTCGTGACCGGATCAAGGACGTGATCAAGACCGGCGGCGAGTGGGTGTCCTCCCTCGACCTCGAAGACCTGATCAGTCGCCATGCGGCGGTACGCGAAGTAGCAGTGGTCGGCATCGCCGATCCACAGTGGGGCGAGCGCCCGTTTGCCTTGCTGGTGGTCCGCGAAGGCCATGTGATCGATGCCCGGGAACTCAAGGAGCACCTCAAGCCGTTCGTGGAATTGGGGCACCTGAGCAAGTGGGCGATCCCGAGTCAGATCGCCCTTGTTACTGAAATTCCCAAGACCAGCGTCGGCAAGCTCGACAAGAAGCGAATTCGCGTCGATATCACCGAATGGCAAGCTAACAACAGTACCTTCCTTTCCACGCTTTAAGCGTCTTCTGGCGTGCCCAAAAGGGCACGCCAGCCCCACCAAGCAAGCGCTTGGCTTGTCAAATCAGATATTTCAGCCATCCTTGCCGTGCCGACGGGCGTCGGCCTGGCAAAAGGACTGTTCCAGAGTGGCTGGCAGCTGCAAATCACACTTTAGAGGGATCAAGCTGTACTACCTGCTGGCTATAGTCCGCTCAAGGATTTTTAAGAACGGAGCAAACGCACAAACCGGGGCGATGCAATTTTGGAATGACTTTGGGATGCCTTGGCTCCCCGTCATCCTCAACGTTTTTAGAAGTGCTCACTGCCATAACAATAAAATGCACATGGAGTAGCGTCGATGACATCAGTAAACCAGTTCTGGCGCCGGGCGAAACTGCCTCTGGCCGTCAGTCTTGCCTCTATGCTCGCCGGGCCAGCATTCGGCGTCAGTTTCAACGTTGGTGAAATCGAAGGTCAGTTCGACTCGTCCCTGTCCATTGGTGCCAGTTGGTCTACCGAGCAGCCGAACAAGAATCTCATCGGCGTCAACAACGGTGGCCGTGGCCTGTCCCAGACTTCCGATGACGGTCACCTGAACTTCAAGAGCGGGGAAACCTTCTCGAAGATCTTCAAAGGCATCCATGACCTGGAACTGAAATACGGCGATACCGGTGTCTTCGTCCGTGGCAAATACTGGTACGACTTTGAATTGAAGGACGAGAGTCGTCCATTCAAGGACATCAGCGACGATGGCCGCAAGGAAGGCGCCAAATCCGCTGGCGGAGAGATCCTCGACGCCTTCGTTTATCACAACTATTCCATTGCCGATGAGCCAGGTTCCGTGCGCTTGGGCAAGCAGGTGGTGAGCTGGGGTGAAAGTACTTTCATCGGCGGCGGCATCAACTCCATCAACCCGATCGACGTGTCCGCATTCCGTCGTCCGGGTGCCGAGATCAAGGAAGGCCTGATCCCGGTCAACATGTTCTACGTGTCCCAGAGCATCACCGAGAATCTGTCGACCGAAGCGTTCTATCAGCTGGAGTGGGATCAGACCGTTGTCGACAACTGCGGGACCTTCTTCTCGCAACCGGACGTGATCGCCAATGGCTGCGACAACAACCTGGCGGTTCTGCGTACTCAACAAGGCCTGAACGGAGCACTGGCGGCGGCGGGCCTTCCGGCTTCGTTGCGTAATGCCAGTATCAACACCCTGGCGGCAAACGGCGTGACCTGGGGCAACCCGGATGAAGGCGTGATCGTTCGTCGTGGTGCGGATCGTGATGCTCGTGACAGCGGTCAGTTCGGTGTGTCTTTCAAGTACATGTTCGACCCGCTGGACACCGAATTCGGCGCCTATTTCATGAACTACCACAGCCGTAACCCGATTTTCAGCGGGCAGGGTGCACCGGCCAGCGCCTACAGTGCGGCAGGCCTGGTGGGCAAGTTGGTGGGATCGGGCGTTCCACTCTCCGTGGCGCGTAACCTGGCTCCGACCTTGCTGCCGCTGCAGGTTGCGGGTAACTCCAGCTACTACGTCGAATATCCTGAAGACATTCGCCTGTATGGCTTGAGCTTTTCCACCACGTTACCTACAGGCACTGCCTGGAGTGGCGAATTCAGCTACCGGCCGAATGCTCCGGTTCAGCTCAACACCACCGACATCCTCTATTCCGGCCTGACACCGCTCAACCCTAGCGTGTCCTTACTCCAAGGGACACCTGGGCAGGATCAACAAGGCTATCGCCGCAAAGAAGTTAGCCAGATTCAGACGACGTTCACTCACTTCTTCGACCAAGTGATGGGCGCTGAGCGACTGACCCTGGTTGGCGAAATCGGTCTCACCCACGTTGGTGGTCTGGAGAGCACTTCCAAAGCACGTTACGGCCGTGATCCGAGCTATGGCCCTGGCCCGCTGCCGAATGGCCAATGCGTGGCGTTGAACACGTCTACCCTGGCAGGCGGCCCACAAAACAACGTCAGCCGTTACTGCGAAAACGATGGCTTCACCACCGCGAACTCGTGGGGCTACCGCGGCCGTGCCATCTGGGAATACAACGACGTATTCGCCGGGGTGAACCTCAAGCCGAACATCGCCTGGTCCCATGACGTGAGCGGTTACTCCCCGGGCCCTGGCGGCAACTTCGAGGAAGGCCGCAAGGCGGTCAGCCTGGGTGTCGATGCCGAGTACCAGAACACCTACACCGCGAGCCTGGCCTACACCAACTTCTTCGACGGCAAGTACACCACCGTGGATGACCGCGACTTCGTTGCGCTCAGCCTCGGCGTGAACTTCTAAGCACTGTATTTTCAGGACGAACGCACATATGAAAATAACAAAGAGTCTGTTCCGCGCCGGTGTTTTGGGGCTTTCGCTGCTGGCGACCAGTGTCATGGCAGCCGTCCCGGCAGCCGAGGCGGACAAGCTGGGCAAGAGCCTGACCCCGATGGGTGCTGAAATGGCGGGTAACGCCGACGGCTCGATCCCGGCCTGGAAACCCCTGCCGAAGAACGCCGGTACCGTCGACAGCAAAGGCTTCCTGTCCAATCCGTACGCCAGCGAAAAACCGCTGTTCACCATCACGGCGCAGAACGTCGAGCAGTACAAGGACAAGCTCTCCCCGGGCCAGTACGCAATGTTCAAGCGCTACCCGGAAACCTTCAAGATGCCGGTTTACCCGTCCCATCGTGGTGCTACCGTGCCGGATGACGTGTTCGCCGCCATCAAGCGCAACGCCACCAACACCAACCTGGTGTCCGGAGGCAACGGCCTGGAAAACTTCGAAACCGCAGTGCCTTTCCCGATTCCGAAAAGCGGCGTTGAAGTCATCTGGAACCACATCACTCGCTATCGCGGTGGCAGCGTAACCCGTCTGGTCACCCAGGCTACGCCACAGCCGAACGGCTCGTTCAGCCTGGTGTACTTTGAAGACCAGTTCGTGTTCCGCGACAAGATGAAGGACTACGATCCGAAAAACCCGGGCAACATCCTGTTCTACTTCAAGCAAAAAGTGACCGCTCCGGCACGTCTGGCCGGTGGTGTGCTGCTGGTGCACGAAACCCTCGACCAGGTTAAGGAGCCACGTTCGGCGTGGGTCTACAACGCCGGTCAGCGCCGTGTGCGTCGTGCACCGCAAGTGTCCTATGACGGGCCGGGTACTGCAGCCGACGGCCTGCGTACTTCCGACAACCTGGACATGTACAACGGTGCGCCGGATCGTTACGACTGGAAGCTCGAAGGCAAGAAAGAGATGTACATCGCCTCCGACGCCTACAAACTCGACGATCCGAACCTGAAGTACGCCGACATCATCAAGGCCGGTCACATCAATCAGGACCTGGCGCGTTACGAGCTGCGTCGCGTCTGGCATGTGGTTGCCACCTTGAAGGAAGGTCAGCGCCATATTTACGCCAAGCGTGACTTCTACATCGACGAAGACACCTGGCAAGCAGCGGTCATCGACCACTACGACGGTCGTAACCAACTGTGGCGCGTTGCCGAAGCCCATGCCGAGAACTACTACGACAAGCAAGTGCCGTGGTATGCGCTGGAAGCCTTGTACGACCTGCAATCGGGCCGTTACCTGGCGCTGGGCATGAAGAACGAAGAGAAGTCGGCCTATAACTTCGGCTTCCAGGCCACCACCAGCGACTTCACCCCGGCGGCATTGCGTCAGGATGGTGTTCGCTAACGCACAAAAAACAGAGGCCGCATCCTTTGGAAACGCCCCGACTGGTTCGGGGCGTTTTTTTGTTCGTAGACTTTTTGTAGCCATTTGTAGCAATTACCTTCATTACCTCATCGTTTACCGCTAGTCTGCGGACATCTGCAACGCCGCCATCCGTAATTCAAACAAGAGCCGGCCATGACTGATCTGTCCCCACCACCAGGTCCTGCAAGCGTTGCCGTCGCCACGCTGGCCGGGCGTTTTTTCCGTCCGCCATTGCCCGACGGCCATGTGCTGCGGCCTCGTCTTTGCGAGCGTCTGAGTGCAGGGCTAAATGGCAGGCTGTTACTGGTCAGTGCACCGGCGGGGTTCGGTAAAAGTTCGTTGGCGGTGGAGTTCTGTCAGTCGCTGCCGGCCCATTGGCAAAACCTTTGGCTCGGATTGAGTCCGCGCGACAGTGACCCGGGTCGATTCCTCGAGCGCTTGCTCGAAGGCCTTCAAGACTATTTTCCGCAGCTGGGCAGGCAGTCCCTCGGGCTGCTGAAGATGCGTCAGCGACATCAGCCGTTTGCATTCGAAGAATGGCTGGATGGCTTGCTCGATGAGCTGGCCGTACACCTTTCGACAGCGACGCCGCTGTTACTCGTGCTCGATGACTATCATCTGGCCCAGGGGCCGGTGCTTGATCGCTGCTTGCAGTTTTTCCTCAACCATTTGCCCGATGGCTTGCTGGTGATGGTCACCAGTCGCCAGCGCCCTGACTGGCATCTGGCGCGGCTGCGCTTGTCGCGGCAACTGCTCGAATTGCATGAACAAGACTTGCGCCTGACCCACGATGAAGCCTTGACCCTGCTTGACCGTCACAGCAGTACTTTGCGCGGTGAGGCGCTGGAAAGCCTGATCCAGCGCAGCGAAGGTTGGGTTGCCGGCTTGCGCTTCTGGTTGCTGGCGGCCTCGGAGGCAGGCAGTCATGGCGCATTGCCCCAGGCGTTGCATGGCGGGGAGGGGCTGATTCGCGATTACCTATTGGAAGAAGTCATCGATTGCCTGCCCGCCGAGGTTCAGTCATTCCTGTACGACACGGCGCCTCAGGAACGTTTTTGCAGTGAGCTGTGCGACGCCATTCGCGACGCTCATGACAGCGCCGAGATCCTGCGTTTTCTGGCTGCACACCAGGTTTTCCTGGTGCCGCTGGACGAACACGGCCATTGGTATCGTTATCACCATTTGTTTTCCGATCTGCTGCGCACGCGGCCTACCGCACAGGCAGTGGTGCCGGCCGCGAGCCTGCACCTGCGTGCCTGTCGCTGGTTCAATGCCCAGGGCTTGCTCGACGAAGCGGTGGAGCAGGCCTTGCGCGCCGGACATCTGGACGTGGCGGCGAACCTGGTACAAAACCTTTCCGAAGAGCAATTGCTGGCCGAGCAGAACGTCGGCATGTTGCTGCGCTGGAAAATGGACTTGCCCGACAGCCTGCTGATCAGCACGCCGCGCCTGATCGTGCTCTACAGCTGGGCGTTGGGGCTGGCCTGTCAACTGGACGCGGCCGAGGAACTGTCGAGCCATTTGAGCCGCTTCCTGCCAGCCCCGTCGGCCACTGCACAGAAATCCATGCTGGCGCAGTGGTTGGCGTTGAGCGGGATCATCGCGCGCGGGCGCGGCAACCGCGAGCTCACGCTGCTCTATTGCAGCGAGGCGCTGGAAAGCCTTCCGTGCAAACGCTACGGACAGCGTTTGATGTGCCTCTCGACCCTGTCCAACCTGGCCATCGCCGATGGCGACTTGTGGCGCGCGCGCGAGCTGAATCGGGATTCCCTTGAATTGGCGCAGCGGGTTGGCAACCCGTTGTTCGAAGCGCTGGCTCACTACGACCGCGCCCGAGTGCTGCAGGCGCGCGGAGAAATCCTTCGTTCGCTGGAGGAAGTCCGGCAAGGCCTGCAGCGTCTGCAAGGGCTATCCGTGCAACGCCTTTATGCGGTTCGCGCCCGACTGACCTTGTACGAAGGGTTTCTGCTGGCGCTGCGCCTGCAACCACAGGCGGCGAGAGGGCGATTGCAGGTCGGTTTGAACGAGGCGCGTGCCTGCCGCGACATCAGCGTGTTGATCGGCCACTGCGTGATCGCGCGGCTGGAAGGCAGCAGTGGCGAATTCGCCAAAGCCTTTGCCGAGCTCGCCGAGGCCGAACGTCTGATGCACATCTGGGACGTGCCGCCCATTTACTATCTGGCGATGATCACGCTGGTCAAATGTGAACTCTGGCTGGCCCAGGGCCGCACAGATCTGGCCGAAGCCTGGCTGGCGCGATTGAGTCAGACCTATAACGGCGAACACCCTGCCGCGCCCCCGGAGTTCCATCCGCAACTGCCGCTGCATATCGAGCTGCAACAAGCGTTGCTGGACGTCATCCAGGCCCAGCCGATGCTGGCTGAGGGGCGTTTGAATGTGCTGCTCGAACAGGGGCAGCAAAGCGGTCGGCAAATGCTCAGTGCAATGGCGCTGGCGCAAAAAACCTCGCTGCTGCTGAGCACCGGGCGCGAGCCCGAGGCACGCAAGGCCTTGGGTCAGGCGCTGGAGGCCGCCGCCGGTGGCGTACTGCAACCGTTCGACAGGTTGTTGGCCGAGCATCCGGACTGGCTGCGCGGGCAGCTTCAACTCAGCGCACCTACCACTGTTTCCCAAGACCTGGCCGAGAAACTTCCGACGCCGGTGATCCGCCCGGCGCTGGAATCCACTGCTGCGGCAGAGCAACTCAGTACGCGGGAACTGGCAGTCCTGCGGCTGATCGCCCAAGGCTGTTCGAATCAGGAAATCAGCGATCAGCTGTTTATTTCCCTGCACACGGTCAAAACCCACGCCAGCCACATCAACAGCAAGCTCGGGGTGGAACGGCGTACGCAGGCAGTGGCGAGGGCGAAGGAGTTGGGGGTGTTGGGCTAAGGGTGAAACTAAAGTTACGCAGGGCGGTAAATTGCCGGGCGCCGATTTGTGCGACCATTACCCATCCCTGTTGATTGAGCCTCCCCGATGTCCCAGCCAACCACCCTCATCCGCGAAACCTTCCCCGTCGGCCCTTTGCAGTGCAACTGCACGATCATCGGCGATCCGGTAACGAAAAAGGCCATTGTCGTCGATCCGGGTGGCAACCATGAGCTGATCCTGGCTCGGCTCGATGCACTGGGCCTGAAAGTGGTCAGCATCATCCACACCCACGCTCATCTCGATCACTTCCTGGCTTCCGGCCAGTTGAAGGAGAAAACGGGCGCCATCTTGCACCTGCACAAAGAGGATCAGTTCCTCTGGGACAACCTGGAGATGCAGTGCCAGATGTTCGGTGTGCCCTACACGCCGGTGCCGTCGCCGGACCGCTGGCTGGCCGACGATGAAGAGTTGGCCTGCGGTTGCGGCGTGGCGTTGCACACGCCCGGTCATACGCCGGGTTCCATGAGCTTCTGGTTTTCCGAGGCGAAGCTGCTGATCGCCGGCGACACCCTGTTTCGTCGCGGAGTAGGGCGCACGGATTTGTGGGGCGGCGATCAGGCAACCATCGTGCGCTCGATCAAGCAGCGTCTGTACACCCTCGACGAGGAAGCCACCGTAGTCGCCGGCCACGGTCCCGACACCCGACTCGGCGATGAAATGCGCGAGAATCCTTTTGTTCGGGCTTGAATTGTAACGGGCGGAATTTTTGTCCGGCGAGACGATCCAACGCCCGCAATGGTTCGATGCTTAAGTTCGTTGCACCACAGAATGTAAAAAAGTAGGAGCTCTACATGTTCACCACGCGTCCTTTGATTATTGTTGCTACTGCCGTGGCGCTGTTGTCTGGTTGTGCATCGCCCAACCCGTACAACGACCAGGGCCAGGCGGATAGCGGCTCCACGGGCATGAGCAAAACCGCTAAATACGGTGGTCTCGGCGCTCTGGCCGGTGCTGTGGCGGGTGCTGCCATCAACCACGATAACCGTGGCAAAGGGGCATTGATTGGCGCAGCTCTGGGCGGTGCTTCCGCTGCGGGTTATGGCTATTACGCGGACCAGCAGGAGAAAAAACTGCGGGCCAGCATGGCCAACACAGGTGTTGAAGTGCAGCGTCAAGGCGATCAGATCAAGCTGATCATGCCGGGCAACATCACGTTCGCCACTGATTCGGCGAACATCGCTCCGAGCTTCTACCAGCCGCTGAACAACCTGGCCGGCTCGCTGAAAGAGTTCAACCAGAACCAGATCGAAATTGTCGGCTACACCGACAGCACCGGCAGCCGCCAGCACAATATGGACCTGTCCCAGCGTCGCGCGCAGAGTGTGGCGACCTACCTGACTTCGCAAGGCGTCAGCGGTGCCAACCTGAGCGCCCGTGGCGCTGGTCCGGATAACCCGATCGCCAACAACGGTGACGTCAACGGCCGTGCACAGAACCGTCGTGTAGAGGTCAACCTCAAGGCGATTCCGGGTCAGCAGTATGGAAGCCAGCAGCAACCGGGCACGGTTCAGCAATACCCTTGATCGTCTGATTGAACCCCAGGCGTGAAAGAGCCGCCCGATCCTAAACAGATCGGGCGGTTTTTTTTGTCATTGATTCCGGCCCCATCGCGAGCAGGCTCGCAGACACAAATACGGCCCTTTTGTGAGAGCGAGCCTGCTCGCGATGGGGGCAGACCGGGCAAAGACGAGTTCAAAAACAAAAAAAAGCCCCCGGACAATCGCTCGTCCGAGGGTTTTGTCACGTCTGAGACCTGATTACTTCTTCAGGCCGTAATGCTCGTCGAGCATGCCCGGTGCGTTCGGGGCTTTAGGCGCGTAGTCGCGTGGAGGTTCCTGATTGCGCGGCGGCGTCAGGCGTTCCCGTGGAGCCTGCACCGCGTCGGCGTGCAGGGAGGCCAGCAAGCGTTGGCGGGTTTGCTCGTCCAGGGCCAGGCGATTGGCACCCTCGGCGAGATGATCCTGCACTTCCTGATAGCTCTGAGTCAGTTTCTTGACCAGTGTTGCAGTGCTGTTGAAGTGGGTCACCACCTCATTCTGATAATTGTCGAAACGTTCCTGAATATCGTCCAGCTGACGTTGCGTGCTGCTGGGCGCGGCATTCGGCGCCAGGCGAGCGATCAGGAATCCAATGGCGACACCCACAACCAGGGCAAGAGTCGGCAACAACCAAACTAAGAGCGAGTGTTCCACGAGTCCTTCCTCTATAAACGGCTTTGCTTTACGTTAACGGCTCGAACCTGCGCTGTATACCGCGATTCGCTCGCAATAGACAGTTGCAGACAATTTGCTAGACGAGTCGACCCGATTCGAGGTCACGGAGTTCCTTCCTTGCTGATGCGTGAAACCCCTGTAGTGATTGATGGCCCGGTCGGTCAACTGGAAGCACTTTACCTGGACAACGAGCAGCCGCGCGGCCTGGCGCTGATCTGCCATCCGAACCCGGTGCAGGGCGGCACCATGCTCAACAAAGTGGTCTCGACCCTGCAGCGCACCGCGCGCGATGCCGGTTTGATTACCCTGCGTTTCAACTACCGTGGCGTCGGTGCCAGCGAAGGCTCGCACGACATGGGCACCGGTGAGGTCGATGATGCACAGGCCGTGGCCAAGTGGTTTCGGGCCAAACACCCGGATTTGCCGCTGAACCTGTTCGGATTCTCCTTCGGCGGTTTTGTTGCGGCAAGTCTGGGCGGACGCCTGGAAGCGCAGGGTGAGCGACTCAAACACGTGTTCATGGTTGCGCCGGCGGTCATGCGCCTGGGCGATCAGCACTCGTTGCCGCAACAGGGCGAACTGACCCTTATTCAGCCGGAAACCGACGAAGTCATCGATCCGCAGCTCGTTTACCAATGGTCCGACAAGCTCGAACGTCCCCATGAGCTGCTGAAAGTGGCAGAATGCGGACACTTTTTTCATGGCAAGCTGACCGATCTCAAGGATCTGATCCTGCCGCGTCTTTCGAATTGATTGCAGTCTGACAAGCGATTACCCATGACGACTCGTACCCGTATCCTCACCGGCATCACCACCACCGGCACGCCGCACCTGGGCAACTACGCCGGCGCCATTCGCCCGGCGATCCTTGCCAGCCGTGACAGCAATGCCGATTCGTTCTACTTCCTGGCGGACTATCACGCCCTGATCAAATGCGATGACCCGCTGCGCATCCAGCGCTCGCGTCTGGAAATCGCCGCGACCTGGCTGGCCGGTGGCCTGGATGTGGACCGCGTGACCTTCTATCGCCAGTCCGACATCCCGGAAATCCCTGAGCTGACCTGGCTGCTGACCTGCGTCGCCGCCAAGGGCCTGCTCAACCGTGCCCACGCCTACAAGGCCTCGGTGGACAAGAACATCGAGACCGGCGAAGACCCGGACGCCGGTATCACCATGGGCCTGTACAGCTACCCGGTGCTGATGGCGGCGGACATCCTGATGTTCAACGCGCATAAGGTGCCGGTCGGTCGCGACCAGATCCAACACGTGGAAATGGCCCGGGATATTGGTCAGCGCTTCAACCACCTGTTCGGCCAGGGCAAAGAGTTCTTCACCATGCCCGAGGCATTGATCGAGGAAAGCGTTGCCACGCTGCCAGGCCTCGACGGTCGCAAGATGTCGAAAAGCTACGACAACACCATTCCGTTGTTCAGCAGCGCCAAAGAGATGAAGGACGCGATTTCGCGGATCGTCACCGACTCCCGCGCGCCGGGCGAAGCGAAAGATCCGGACAATTCGCACTTGTTCACCCTGTTCCAGGCGTTTGCCACGCCGGCGCAATCCGACGAGTTCCGCAGCGAACTGCTGCAGGGCCTGGGTTGGGGCGAGGCGAAGAATCGCCTGTTCCAGTTGCTGGACAATGAGTTGGGCGAGTCACGCGAGCGCTATCACCAGTTGATCGAGCGCCCGGCAGACCTGGAAGACATCCTGCAACACGGCGCGAAAAAGGCCCGTACGGTGGCGACACCTTTCCTCAATGAGCTGCGTGAAGCGGTTGGCCTGCGCTCTTTCGTTGCCCAGACCCAGGTTGCAGCGAGCACCAAGAAAAAAGCGGCGAAAGCCGCGCGCTTTGTCAGCTTTCGCGAAGACGACGGCAGTTTCCGCTTCCGTTTGCTGGCGGCCGATGGCGAGCAGTTGCTGCTCTCGCGCAACTTCGCTGACGGTAAAACCGCTGGCCACGTGACCAAGCAGCTGCAATCGGGCCAGCCACTGGATGTGCGCAATGAAGACCTGAGCTTCGGCGTCTGGCTGGAAGGCGAGTGTGTCGCCCAGAGCCCAGCCTTCGCTGACAGCGCTGCGCGCGATGCTGCAATCGAAGCATTTCGGATCGCTCTGACGCCTGTTCAGGAATAATCAGCGGCACGGCCCGACCAAGGGCTGATTGCCATTCCCACGGGCCATCGCTACAGTGACGGCCCGTTTTTGTTGCCTTGCTAACGAATTATGACGCCCCTAGAACGATATCAAGCTGATCTGAAACGCCCGGAATTCTTCCATGACGCTGCGCAGGAAACGGCTGTGCGTCATTTGCAGCGCCTGTACGACGATCTGGTCGCGGCCGAGCAGAACAAACCGGGCCTGCTGGGCAAACTGTTTGGCAAGAAGGATCAGTCCCCGGTCAAGGGCCTGTACTTCTGGGGCGGCGTGGGTCGCGGCAAGACTTACCTGGTCGACACCTTTTTCGAGGCGCTGCCGTTCAAGGAAAAGTCCCGCACTCACTTCCACCGCTTCATGAAGCGCGTGCACGAAGAGATGAAAACCCTGGGCGGCGAGAAAAACCCGCTGACCATCATCGCCAAGCGTTTTTCCAACGAAGCCCGAGTGATCTGCTTCGATGAGTTCTTCGTTTCCGACATCACCGACGCCATGATCCTTGGCACCTTGATGGAAGAGCTGTTCAAGAACGGCGTGACCCTGGTCGCGACCTCGAACATCGTGCCGGACGGTCTGTACAAGGACGGCCTGCAGCGCGCGCGTTTCCTGCCGGCCATTGCGCTGATCAAGCAGAACACCGAGATCGTCAACGTCGACAGCGGTGTCGATTACCGTCTGCGTCACCTCGAACAAGCGGAGCTGTTCCACTTTCCGCTCGACGAAGCGTCCCACGAAAGCCTGCGCAAAAGCTTCCGTGCGCTGACGCCAGAGTGCACGGCAGCGATCGAGAACGACGTGCTGATGATCGAAAACCGCGAGATCCGTGCCCTGCGCACCTGCGATGACGTGGCCTGGTTCGACTTCCGCGAACTGTGCGATGGCCCGCGTAGCCAGAACGACTACATCGAACTGGGCAAGATCTTCCACGCCGTGTTGCTTAGCGGTGTCGAACAGATGAGCGTCACCACCGACGACATCGCTCGACGGTTCATCAATATGGTCGACGAGTTCTACGACCGTAACGTGAAACTGATCATTTCTGCCGAAGTCGAGCTCAAGGATCTCTACACTGGCGGTCGCCTGAACTTTGAGTTTCAGCGTACTCTCAGTCGTCTGCTGGAAATGCAATCCCACGAATTCCTGGCCCGCGCGCACAAGCCGTAGGACGGTTCGGAAAATGAAAGAGGCCTGCAAATGCAGGCCTTTTTTTATGCCTTCTGACTCGCCACAAACCCTGTGGGAGCGAGCTCGCTTCCACATTGGATTTATGTTGAAGCCTGGAGCTAAGCCGCTTGCTGAAACTGCTGCCGATACTGGTTCGGCGACAGCTCCGTGTGCTGGCGGAACAGGCGGGCGAAAAAGCTCGCATCGTCGTAGCCGACTTCGTAGCTGATGGTCTTGATGCTCTTGCGGCTGCCGGACAGCAGGCCCTTGGCGGTTTCGATGCGCAGGCGTTGCAGGTAGTGCAGGGGCTTGTCGCCGGTGGCGGTCTGGAAGCGGCGCATGAAGTTGCGGATGCTCATGCCGTGTTCGCGGGCGACGTCTTCGAAGCGGAACTTGTCGGCAAAGTGTTCTTCGAGCCAATGCTGGATCTGCAGGATGATCACGTCTTGATGCAGCTTCTGCCCGCCGAAGCCGATGCGGCCCGGTGAGTAGCTGCGCTGGACTTCATAAAGAATGTCCCGTGCCACGGCCTGGGAGACATTGGCGCCGCAGAACCGCTCGATCAGATAGATATAGAGATCGCACGCCGATGTGGTGCCGCCGGCGCAGTACAGGTTGTCGGCGTCGGTCAGGTGTTTGTCCTGGTTGAGCTGGACCTGTGGAAAGCGTTCGGCGAAGGCGTTGAAGAAGCGCCAGTAGGTGGTTGCTTCCTTGCCATTGAGCAGTCCGGCCTCGGCCAGCCAGAACACTCCAGTGGCCTCGCCGCAAAGCACCGCGCCACGGGCGTGTTGCTGGCGCAGCCAGGGCAGTACCTGTGGATAACGTTTGCTCAGGGTATCGAAATCGTCCCAGAAGGCGGGGATGACAATGATGTCGGCATTTTCCAGACCGCCGTCTACCGGGATCTTCACATCGCTGAATGTGTTGACCGACTGGCCGTCGGGGCTGACCAGGCGTGTTTCGAACGCGGGAGTCAGGCCGTGGCCGAGCTGTTTGCCGTAGCGCAGGCTGGCGAGGTGGAAGAAATCCTTGGCTTGCATGAGGGTGGAAGCGAAAACCCGGTCGATGGCCAGGATACTGACGCGCCGCAGGGGCGTGGAGGCTTGGTTAGACATAATTCAACTTTATTTTTATAGGGGAAAGTGGTCACCAGACGGCTGGATCGTCTTATTTTTTGTCGGATGTGTCCAGTGTTCTGTATCGGAAGCGAGGCTTAGTCTCTGAAGGTTGATTCCTGCTAAATACCCAGAAAGGTGCCGCATGATTCCCAGAACCTTGTTCAGTTCCGAGCACGAACTTTTTCGCGACAGTGTACGAACCTTCCTTGAAAAAGAGGCGGTGCCGTTCCACGGACAATGGGAAAAGCAGGGCTACATCGACCGCCAACTCTGGAACAAAGCAGGGGAGGCGGGAATGTTGTGCTCGCATCTGCCTGAGGAGTACGGCGGGTTGGGCGCAGACTTTCTCTACAGTGCGGTAGTGATCGAGGAGGTGGGGCGCCTGGGGTTGACCGGCATCGGTTTTTCCCTGCATTCGGACATCGTGGCGCCGTACATCCTGCATTACGGCAGTGAGATGCTGAAGCACAAATACTTGCCGAAACTGGTCTCCGGCGAGCTGGTTACGGCCATCGCCATGACCGAACCAGGGGCCGGATCCGACCTCCAGGGCGTCAAGACCACTGCGGTGCTGGATGGCGACGAGTACGTGATCAACGGCTCGAAGACTTTTATCACCAATGGCTTTCTCGCTGACTTGGTGATTGTCGTTGCCAAGACCGATCCCAAGGCCGGCGCGAAGGGCACCAGCCTGTTTTTGGTGGAAGCCAATACGCCAGGCTTTGAAAAGGGCAAGCGCCTGGAGAAGGTCGGCATGAAAGCCCAGGACACGTCGGAATTATTTTTCCAGGACGTTCGGGTACCCAAGGAAAACCTGCTCGGCCAGGCCGGGATGGGTTTTGCGTACCTGATGCAGGAATTGCCCCAGGAGCGCCTCACCGTAGCCATCGGCGGCTTGGCTTCCGCCGAGGCTGCATTGCAATGGACGCTGGAGTACACCCGCGAACGCAAGGCGTTTGGCAAGGCGATTGCGGACTTCCAGAATACCCGCTTCAAACTGGCGGAAATGGCGACAGAAATTCAGATTGGTCGTGTCTTTGTGGATCGCTGCCTGGAATTGCATCTGCAAGGCAAGCTCGATGTGCCAACAGCCGCGATGGCCAAATACTGGGGCACAGACCTGCAATGCAAGGTCCTCGACGAGTGCGTGCAGTTGCATGGTGGTTACGGCTTTATGTGGGAATACCCGATCGCCCGGGCGTGGGCGGATGCGCGGGTGCAGCGGATCTATGCCGGGACCAATGAAATCATGAAGGAGATTATTGCCCGGTCGCTTTGATCTGAGTTGGCAGGCCAGACGCCATCGCGGGCAGCCACACTCCCACAGGCTCCAGGATTCCTGTGGGAATGTGGCATCGCCCGCGATGAGATCTAAAGGTCAATCAAGGCGCAGGATTCGGGTGATCCTTATGGATCGCTTCGATCCCTTCCAGCACTTCCTCTGACAGCTTCAGATCGAAGCTGGCAATGTTGCTCTCCAGTTGCTCCAGGGTGGTCGCGCCAATGATGTTGCTGGTCACGAACGGCTGTTGCGTCACGAACGCCAGGGCCATTTGCGCCGGGTCCAGGCCGTGTTCGCGAGCCAGCGCCACATAACGGCTGCAGGCAGCTTCCGACTGTGGGTTGAAGTAGCGGCTGAAGCGGCTGTATAGGCTCAGGCGACCTTTTGGTGGGCGCGCGCCCCCTTCGTATTTGCCCGACAGGAACCCAAACGCCAGCGGTGAATAAGCGAGCAGGCCGCACTGTTCACGAATGGCGATTTCCGCCAGGCCGACCTCGAAACTGCGATTGAGCAGGTTGTAGGGGTTCTGGATCGATACCGCGCGCGGCCAGCCACGGGCTTCGGCCAGGGCGAGGAAGCGCATGGTGCCCCAGGGTGTTTCGTTGGACAGGCCGATGTGGCGGATCTTGCCGGCCTTGACCTGCTCGTCCAGTGCTTCGAGGGTGTCTTCCAGGGGTGTCAGATTGGCTTCGATCTTGTGCTTGTAACCCAGTTGACCGAAGAAATTGGTGCTGCGCTCCGGCCAGTGCAACTGGTACAGGTCGATGTAATCGGTCTGCAGGCGCTTGAGGCTGGCGTCCACGGCTTCAGTGATGTGCTGTCGATTGTGCCGCAGCTTCTTGTCGCGGATGTAGTCGATGGTATTGCCCGGACCGGCGATCTTGCTGGCCAGGATCCAGTCGGCACGGTCGCCGCGACTTTTGAAATAATTGCCGATGTAGCGTTCGGTGGTGGCGTAGGTTTCGGCCTTGGGAGGCACCGGGTACATCTCGGCGGTGTCGATGAAGTTGATCCCGGCACTCTTGGCCCGTTCAATCTGCGCGAAGGCTTCAGCTTCGCCGTTTTGCTCGCCCCAGGTCATGGTTCCGAGGCAGATGGCACTCACGTTTAGATTGGTCCGGCCTAGCTGGCGATAGTCCATCGGGTGCTCCTTGGGCAAAACAATCATAAAAGCAGGTTGAATTATTTTTCGCAATCTGCATAATTGCGCACCTCTTTCTGCAGTGGAAGTGATGCCCCGCCGCCGAAGAATCTTGCCGTTGAACGGACGCGCCGACCCGAGCCCCCGAAAGCGTCTGTATCCGGCTGCCTTTGACTTGTCAAAGTACGCACTATTCAGTAAGATCCGCCGTCTAATTTACAGGGCGGCCCCTGAGGCTATAAAGAATGAAAACTTTTACTGCTAAACCGGAAACAGTAAAGCGCGACTGGTTTGTCGTCGACGCTGCTGGTCAGACCCTGGGTCGTCTGGCCACCGAAATCGCGAGCCGTCTGCGTGGCAAGCACAAGCCTGAGTACACTCCTCACGTTGACACCGGCGACTACATCGTCGTAATCAACGCTGAGCAGATCCGTGTTACCGGTGCTAAAACCACTGACAAAATGTACTACTCCCACTCCGGTTTCCCGGGCGGTATCAAGTCGATCAACTTTGAAAAGCTGATCGCCAAGGCCCCTGAGCGCGTGATCGAGACCGCGGTCAAAGGCATGCTGCCTAAGAACCCGCTGGGTCGCGACATGTACCGTAAGCTGAAAGTCTATGCGGGCGCTGCACACCCTCATACTGCTCAGCAGCCCCAAGAACTGAAGATTTAACGGAATAGTTCATTATGTCGGCGACTCAAAATTACGGCACTGGCCGTCGCAAGACCGCAACCGCACGCGTTTTCCTGCGTCCGGGTACTGGTAACATCTCCATCAACAACCGTTCGCTGGATAATTTCTTCGGCCGTGAAACTGCCCGCATGGTAGTTCGTCAGCCGCTGGAATTGACTGAGACTGTCGAGAAGTTCGACATCTACGTCACCGTGATCGGTGGTGGTGTAAGTGGTCAAGCTGGCGCAATCCGCCACGGCATCACTCGCGCTCTGATGGATTACGACGAGACTCTGCGCAGCGCTCTGCGTAAAGCCGGCTTCGTAACCCGCGATGCACGTGAAGTTGAACGTAAGAAAGTTGGTCTGCGTAAAGCGCGTAAGCGCCCGCAGTACTCGAAGCGTTAATTCGCTTTCACGTTCAAAAAAGAACGCCCAGTTTCCTCACGGAGCTGGGCGTTTTTTTATGTGTGCGATTTATCAAAGAATTGCGCTGTGACAACTTGCCACACGCGCAGAGCCCCTATACTACAAGGCTTGGGAGTGGTGCCCTCAGGTAATTACCTTGTCAGAATTGGGGGTTTTCATTACCATTCGGCAAAATTTTTATAAGTACATAGATTTACTTAGTAGATGCCTGATTTAACAGGCCACAAAGCTGATGGGAGAGGACTGAATGAGCAATGACGGCGTGAATGCAGGCCGGCGTCGCTTCTTGGTAGCAGCCACATCCGTGGTGGGTGCTGCAGGAGCGGTGGGGGCTGCGGTCCCGTTCGTGGGGTCATGGTTTCCCAGTGCCAAGGCGAAAGCCGCAGGTGCACCGGTGAAAGTGAATGTCAGCAAAATCGAGCCAGGCCAGCAGATGATTGCTGAGTGGCGCGGCCAGCCGGTGTTCATCGTCCGCCGTACGCAGGAAATCCTGGGGAATCTGAAGAAGATCGAGGGCCAGTTGTCTGACCCTACCTCCAAGAACTCGACTCAACCAACCTATGTTGATCCGGAAACCCGTTCGATCAAACCTGAGGTTCTGCTGCTGATCGGTATCTGCACGCACCTCGGTTGCTCGCCGACTTTCCGTCCGGAAGTCGCTCCCGCAGATCTTGGCAAAGATTGGGTAGGTGGCTATTTCTGCCCATGCCACGGCTCCCACTACGACCTGGCTGGCCGCGTCTACAAGTCGCAACCTGCGCCTTTGAACCTGCCAGTTCCCCCGCATTCCTATGAGACCGATGACATCATTGTCGTTGGCGTCGATACGGAGAAAGCGTGATGAGCAAGTTCATGGATTGGGTTGATGCGCGCTTTCCCGCGACCAAAATGTGGGAAGACCATCTCAGCAAGTACTACGCCCCGAAGAACTTCAACTTCTTCTACTTCTTTGGTTCCCTGGCGCTGCTCGTTCTGGTCAACCAGATCGTTACCGGTGTCTGGCTGACCATGAGCTACACCCCGTCGGCGGAAGAAGCGTTTGCTTCGGTCGAATACATCATGCGCGACGTTGAGTACGGCTCGATCCTGCGTCTGCTGCACTCCACCGGTGCTTCGGCGTTCTTTATCGTGGTCTATCTGCACATGTTCCGTGGCTTGCTCTACGGTTCGTATCAGAAACCGCGTGAGCTGGTGTGGGTCTTCGGCATGCTGATTTACCTGGCGCTGATGGCTGAGGCTTTCATGGGCTACCTGCTGCCGTGGGGTCAGATGTCCTACTGGGGTGCCCAGGTGATCATCTCGCTGTTCGGTGCGATCCCGGTCATCGGTAACGACCTGACCCAGTGGATCCGCGGTGACTACCTGATTTCCGGCATTACCCTGAACCGCTTCTTCGCCCTGCACGTGGTTGCCTTGCCAATCGTGATTCTCGGCCTGGTGGTGCTGCACGTTCTGGCATTGCACGAAGTCGGTTCGAACAACCCGGACGGCGTGGACATCAAGAAGCACAAGGACGAAAACGGCGTGCCGCTGGACGGTATTGCCTTCCACCCGTACTACACCGTGAAAGATATCGTCGGCGTGGTGGTGTTCCTGTTCATCTTCTGTTCGATCGTGTTCTTCTTCCCGGAAATGGGTGGCTACTTCCTCGAGAAGCCGAACTTTGAAGTGGCGAACGCCTTCAAGACTCCCGTGCACATTGCTCCGGTCTGGTACTTCACACCGTTCTACGCCATCTTGCGCGCCGTTCCGGACAAGCTCTTCGGCGTTATCGCAATGGGTGCGGCCATCGCCGTGCTGTTCGTCCTGCCGTGGCTGGACCGTAGTCCGGTCAAGTCGATGCGCTACAAGGGCTGGCTGAGCAAAATCTGGCTCTGGGTGTTCTGCATCGCGTTCGTGATCCTGGGTGTGCTGGGCGTTCTGGCTCCGACCCCTGAGCGCACGCTGCTGTCGCAGGTATGTACCATCCTGTACTTCGCCTACTTCATTCTGATGCCGTTCTACACCAGGCTCGAGAAGACCAAACCGGTTCCGGAAAGGGTGACTGGCTGATGAAAAAGCTATTTGCTGTACTTATTCTTGCGGCTATGCCGGTACTGTCCTTCGCGGCCGAACACGGTGGTCCAGAGCTGGAAAAAGTCGATATCGACGTTTCCGACAAAGCGGCCATGCAGGACGGCGCGCGTACGTTCGCCAACTATTGCATGGGTTGCCACAGCGCCAAGTTCCAGCGCTATGAGCGTGTCGCTGATGACCTGGGCATACCTCATGAGCTGATGCTCGAGAAGCTGGTGTTCACAGGCGCCAAGATCGGCGACCACATGAGCATCGGCATGCAGCCTGCTGACGCCAAGACCTGGTTCGGTGCGGCGCCGCCCGATCTGACGCTGGTTGCACGCGTTCGTGGTACTGACTGGCTTTATGGTTACCTGAAGTCGTTCTACGAAGATCCGGCGCGCCCTTGGGGTGTGAACAACAAGGTCTTCCCGAATGTCGGCATGCCTAACGTCCTGGTCGGCCTGCAAGGCCGTCAGGTTGTCGGTTGCAAACAGGTTCAAATCGTTGAAGACGGCAAGAAGCAATTTGATCCGCTGACCGGTACGCCGCTGACACATGAAGCGTGCGATCAGCTGACCATCCTGCCGAAAACGGGTGCTTTGACCGAAGAGCAGTTCGATGAGAAGGTCAAGAATCTGGTAACCTTCCTGGCTTACTCGGCTAACCCGGTTAAGCTGCAACATCAGCGCATCGGTACGTATGTATTGCTGTACCTGGCTTTCTTCTTCGTGTTCGCATACCTGCTCAAGCGCGAATACTGGAAAGATGTGCACTGATAAAGCTTTAAGCAATTGCTGTTAATCGCGCGCGCCCAAGGGCGTCTCTGAAGGTGTAACGAGCCTGGTGATCCAGGCGTTACGGGAGACACCCTATGGGCGCGCTCGTTTTTCCGCTTCCGATAATTTCTACAAGCGAGGAGGACCGCCATGGGCGTGACCAATCGGTTGGCCTGTTACTCCGACCCCGCCGACCACTATTCCCACCGAGTGCGAATCGTACTGGCAGAGAAGGGTGTAAGCGCCGAGATCATTTATGTGGAAGCTGGCCGTCAGCCGCCTAAACTGATCGAAGTGAACCCTTATGGCAGCTTGCCCACCCTGGTCGATCGTGACCTGGCGTTGTGGGAATCAACGGTGGTGATGGAATATCTGGATGAGCGTTACCCGCACCCGCCACTACTGCCGGTTTATCCGGTGGCGCGTGCCAACAGTCGTTTGCTGATTCATCGTATTCAGCGTGACTGGTGCGGTCTGGTGGATCTGATCCTGGATTCACGGACCAAAGAGGCAGCTCGAGCCGTAGCGCGTAAAGAGCTGCGCGAAAGTCTGACAGGCGTGTCGCCGTTGTTCGCCGACAAGCCGTTTTTCCTCAGTGAGGAGCAAAGCCTGGTGGATTGCTGCCTATTGCCAATACTCTGGCGATTGCCGATTCTGGGTATAGAACTGCCGCGGCCAGCCAAGCCGCTGCTTGATTACATGGAGCGCCAGTTTGCGCGTGAGGCTTTCCAGGCAAGTCTGTCTGGTGTCGAACGCGATATGCGCTAAGGCTTAAGGAGCCGCTATGAACTCCAGTCGACCTTATCTGGTCCGCGCGCTCTACGAGTGGATTGTGGATAACGATTGCACCCCGCACATGCTGGTCAACTCCGAGTATCCGTCGGTGCAGGTGCCGCAGGGTTTTGCCAGTGATGGACAAATTGTCCTGAATGTATCGCCGCAGGCCGTGCGCCATTTGCACATGGATAACGAAGCGGTCAGTTTCGAGGGGCGCTTCGGTGGCGTGCCACACACGCTATACGTGCCTATCGCATCGATCCTGGGTATTTACGCCCGGGAGAACGGCCAGGGCATGGTGTTTGATCTGGAATCGCCTATGGAAGACGAGGATGAGATCGAGCCGGATGACGACCTCCCGCCACCCGACAGCGAGCCGCCGCGTCCTAGCGGCCGACCAAGTTTGAAGGTAGTGAAATAAAAAAAGGGTGATCCGCAAGGATCACCCTTTTTTTATTTCACTACCTTCAAACGATGTAGGAGCGAGCCTGCCGGCGATGGGTGTGAACGATAACGCGGGCTGCCTGAATGAACGTATTCACCGGCGTTTTTCGCGAGCAGGCTGGCTCACAGGTCTTAATCGATGTACTCGAACAGCTTCACAATCTTCTGCACACCAGAAACGCCTTGCACCAGATTGGTTGCCTGAGCGGCTTCCTGTTTGGTCAGCAGGCCCAGCAGGTAGACGATGCCATTTTCCGTGACGACCTTGATACGTGAGCCGGGGATGTTCGGGTCAGTAAGCATCTGAGTCTTGATCTTGGAAGTCAGCCAGGTGTCGTTCTGGCGGGCAAGGAAGCCGGAGGGTGGCAGAATCTGCAGTTCGTTGTGGACTGTCTTCACCCGTTGAACAGCGGCGGCGGCTTGTTCGGCCTTGGCCTTGAGGTCTGCGCGCGGGGTTTGTCCGGCAAGCAGTACCACGCCGTTGAAGCTGGTGACGACGATATGGGAATCGTTGTCCAGGGCCGGATCGGCCTTGGCGATGTTCACACCGACCTTGGTGTCGATCAGGGAGTCATCGATCTTGCTGCCGAAGGTGCGGGTGCCGCGGTCATCTTCAATCGGTGCTTCACGGCTGGCACTTACCACCGAGGTGCAGCCGCTGATGCCGAGGCACAGGGTCAGGGCCAGTAGGCCGAGGCGATTAGGGGTCATTCTTCACTCCCGAACAGTTGGCTGTCGATCAGATCGCATAGGCAATGGATCGCCAGCAGGTGGACTTCCTGGATACGTGCGGTGACATTGGCCGGAACGCGAATCTCCACGTCCTCGGGTAGCAGCAGCGATGCCATGCCGCCGCCATCGCGACCCGTCAATGCTACGACAATCATTTCGCGATCATGTGCGGCCTGGATCGCTTGAATAATGTTTGCCGAGTTGCCGCTGGTGGAAATCGCCAGCAGCACGTCGCCCGGCTGACCAAGGGCGCGGATCTGCTTGGAGAAGATTTCGTTGTAGCTGTAATCGTTGGCGATCGAGGTGATCGTCGAGCTGTCAGTGGTCAGTGCAATGGCTGGCAGGCTTGGTCGCTCACGCTCGAAGCGGTTCAGCAGCTCGGACGAGAAGTGCTGGGCGTCGCCAGCAGAGCCGCCATTGCCGCAGGAGAGCATTTTGCCTTCGTTGAGCAGGGCGTTGACCATCACCTGGCTGGCTTGCTCGATGTGCGGTGCAAGTACGTCCATCGCCTGTTGCTTGGTGTCGATACTGGCCTGAAAAAGCTGGCGAATTCGGGATTGCATGTCCATCTGTGTGACCTTAATGAGCGCGGCTGTCCGGCACGTGAATGTGCAGCCCGCAAAGCAAAGAGCAAAAGTGTTGTCGGGTGTCCGGTTCGGAGCTTAAGCGATCAGCTGTCGAAGGCATTCTGCAACCAGTTCAACTGATCGAGTTTACTGTCGATGGCAACCACGTCGAAACGGCAAGGGGAATTGGCCCAGCGCGACTCGCACTGAAGAAAATACTGCGCGGCAAAAATCAGTTTCTGCCGTTTGCGCTCATCGATGCTATCGAGCGCGCCACCCCATTGAGTGTTTTTTCTGTAGCGAACTTCAACGAATACTACTGTATCGCCATCAAGCATGACCAGATCAAGCTCGCCGCGTTTACACAACCAGTTCTGCGCCAGCAGGCGCAGACCTTGTTGTTGGAGATGCTCGAGCGCATGGCGCTCGGCATCTTTACCGCTTTGCTGGCGTGACCTGTCAGGCATCAGCGCGGGGTGTCCGGCAGACGTTGAATCTGGCCATTGACGAACTGGGCCCATGGCAACTGTCTTACGACGCGCTGGTTCTGAGTGATGCCCAGGCTGCCCGATTGACCTTCGACACGGCTCTCCGGCAAGGCCTTGAGTTGCCCCAGGCGTGGAGCCAGGCGATAGGCATCGACGCCCATGGCGTACAGGCGCCCCAGGCTTCCGGCCGCTTGTGGCCATTGTGCGGTGACCTGGCGGCGCAGTGGATCATTGGCATCCAGCAGCCATGGGGTTTCGCAGAAACGGATGCCGTTCATGTCGTTGTACTGGTTCACATCGCCACTGGCGCTGAAAACGTGGGAAGTGGCGTAAACCGGAACATCACCCGCGTACTGGAAGTTCAGGGTCGGTTTGATTTGTTGGGCTTGTTGTGGCGTGGCAGCCAGGAAGATGAACTCGATGTCCTGGCGCCGGGAAGGCTGGGCGCTGACCTGGGAGCCAATGGTGCTTTGCAGGCTCTTGGCGCGACCTTCGCTCTGACGCAGCTGGAACATGTCGGCAATTTGCTGGGCCAGTTGCACCGGCTGGTCGACGCGTTCGGTGACGACGATGCTGCCTCCGTTAGCTTGCCAGTCCTGGCTGAAAGCCTTGAGTACGCGATCGCCCCATTCACCTTTCGGCACCATGATGGCAGCACGATGCAGGCCATCGGCGCGAGCGCGGCGCGATACTTCGCGTGCCTCGTCTTCCGCTGCAAGACCAAACTGGAACAGTTGGGCAGGACCCTGTTCACCTTCGCTGTAGTTCAGCGCCAGTGTGGTGATCGGCAGTTGTGGGCGAGTGCTGAGCTGTTTGACCAGCGGCTTTTCCAGTGGACCGACGACCAGTTGCACGCCGTCGGCCTGGGCCTTGCGATAGAACTCGTCAAGGGAGGTCAGGTGCGAGCTGTCATAGAACTCGATGGCTGGCGGCTTCTGCCCGGCTTGTTGGGCCTGGTAATGGGCAGCCATGAAACCTTCGCGCAATGCCTTTCCGACCGAAGCCAATGGACCGTCCTGTGGCAGCAGCAGGGCGATTTTGCCAAGGGGCTGACTGGCCAGCTCCTTGAGATTGGTCAATGGCAGAGGCAGCTGGATAGCGGCCGGGTGTTTCGGGTTCTGAGCGCGCCAGTTGTCGATTGCGGCCTGTTGTTGTTCCAGGGTGCCGGCCGATTTTACGGCCAGTGCCAGTGCCATCCAGCCGCCGAGGTCGTCGGTGGTGGTCGGTTGCAATTGATCGGTGGGCAACGAAGCGATCAGTGCCCAGATGGCTTCGTGGTTTTTGCGGGCTGCGTCACCGGTCAGCATCGGTGCGATAAAAACGCGTTCCCGTGCTGCGGCGAGCGTCTGCCCATCGGCTTCAAGGGCTCGGGCGTGAACGGTGCCAGTGCGTACCTGCTGTTCGGCGGGCATTTCACTCAGGCGTTGCAGGCTCGGGTGGCTCAAGGCGGTCAGCGCCGCCTTGGGCTGGTTGCGGGCCATGGCCAGCTCAGCTGCCAGGGTGTTGGCGAAGATCTGTTGTCCCGGCTTGAGTTGTTCGACCGGAACCTGTTGCAGGATCTGCGCGGACTGGCCGGCATTGCCCTGACGATAGGCCATGTCCGCCGCGCTCAGGCGAAGCAGGGCGGCGTCTTCCGGATTTTTGCTTTGGGCTGCCTTTTCAAGCAATTGCTCGATACTGGCATCCGGGGTCCGAGGAAGTTCGCCAAGGCTGGAGGAGGGCGAGCTGGCGCAAGCCGCCAGCAAGGCAGCGAGGCAGAGGGCAGTAAACAGCCGCAGGCAAGCGATCATGTAAGCGTTCCTGATACTCGATCAAATTAGCGTGGAATTGTACCCAAGCACTGGCCGGGGCGCGATGTTACTGGCGTGAATCGATCAATTTAGCTCGTAGAAATGTTGCGGCAAGGCACAAAAGGCTGAAAAAGCGAGCGTCGCTACGCGTTACAATGTCGGCTTTATCGATTGTGAGGTGTGCGCTTTGACTGCTCCAGGTGCTTTGAATTCCGCTGCTGGCTCGCTTTATGTGGTGGCGACGCCCATCGGCAACCTGGACGACATCAGTGCGCGAGCGCTGAAGATCTTGCGAGAGGTCGCGCTGATCGCCGCCGAAGACACCCGGCATTCCCAGCGCTTGATGCAGCACTTCGGTATCCCGACGCCGCTGGCGGCTTGCCATGAGCACAACGAGCGGGATGAAGGCAGCCGCTTTATTACCCGGCTGCTGGCCGGTGACGATGTGGCGCTGATTTCCGATGCGGGGACACCGCTGATTTCCGATCCAGGCTATCACCTGGTGCGTCAAGCCCGTGCGGCAGGCATTAATGTAGTGCCGGTGCCAGGTGCCTGTGCGTTGATCGCGGCACTGTCGGCGGCGGGGTTGCCATCGGATCGTTTCATTTTCGAGGGGTTTCTGCCGGCCAAGGCCGTGGGGCGGCGCGCTCGCCTTGAGCTCATTAAAGAGGAGTCGCGCACGCTGATTTTTTACGAAGCGCCGCACCGTATCCTTGAATGCCTGCAGGACATGGAACTGGTATTTGGCGGTGAGCGTCCGGCATTGTTGGCGCGGGAACTGACAAAGACCTTTGAAACACTCAAGGGCTTGCCATTGGTCGAGCTGCGTGAGTTCGTCGAGTCGGACAGCAATCAGCAGCGCGGCGAATGCGTCGTGCTGGTGGCGGGATGGACGGCTCCGGAAAGCGAGGATGCTGTCAGCAGCGAGGCGATGCGCATCCTCAATCTGTTGCTCGAAGAAATGCCGCTCAAGCGTGCTGCGGCATTGGCAGCGCAAATTACCGGCGAGCGCAAGAATGTGCTGTACCAGGTCGCGCTGGATAAACAAAAGGGCGAGTAAAACCCGACGCAATGGGGTGGCTAAAGGCTTTTAGCGCTTGTTCTTCAGGCGCTCTGCCGTTAACCTTCGCGGCGGAGAGTCGATCGGACAGTCGCTGCCCTCTATGAAAATTAGGGGGGGGAGGAAAGTCCGGGCTCCATAGGGCGAAGTGCCAGGTAATGCCTGGGAGGCGTGAGCCTACGGAAAGTGCCACAGAAAATAACCGCCTAAGCGCTTCGGCGCCGGTAAGGGTGAAAAGGTGCGGTAAGAGCGCACCGCACGTCTGGCAACAGTTCGTGGCTAGGTAAACCCCACTTGGAGCAAGACCAAATAGGGTCCCAAGGCGTGGCCCGCGCTGGGACCGGGTAGGTTGCTAAAGATGTCCAGTGATGGCCATCGTAGACGAATGACTGTTCAAGACAGAACCCGGCTTACAGATCGACTCTCCACCTTTTTTCTATCCTCTGCTTAAATCATTTAGCAGGGTGCGGGTGATGGCATTCTTGTCATGGAGTGTCGTCGGGATCCGGAGTTAGGTGATATCAATTAGCCTGCGCTGATGATGATCGCCGAAACTCGAAGCAGCATCGTTTTTCCCTCCTTTCAGAATCGTCGGCAGAAGCACTTTCGTAATACCGAAAAAATCTTACTCTTAATAAATTACTTTAACTTCTGAACGCAGCCTTCTGTGCTGATTCAAGTTGTCGGGCAGTTTCATCTGCCGGATTCTCGTTCTCCCTCCTTTTATGCTCCTAAATCTCAGTTCTGTAAGGGTTTTCCTTTAATGCGCGCCTTGACGGTGTGGTGGGCGCATTCCTATAGTGTGCGCAAGTGGCGGAAAGTGGCATGAAGTGGGTTTTTTGAGCGCAAAAAGCTAATATTTGGAGAAACGCTGACGTGTTTCGCGGAGCCAACGCTATCAGTCTCGATGCAAAGGGCCGTCTCGCCATGCCGAGCCGGTACCGTGACGAGCTCGTTTCGCGTAGTTCCGGTCAGTTAATTGTCACAATTGATGCCGTTGATCCGTGCTTGTGTGTTTACCCCCTCGACGAGTGGGAAATTATTGAAACCAAACTGCGCGCATTGCCTTCGCTTCGCGAAGAGAACCGCCGCCTGCAACGTTTACTGATTGGTAATGCCGTCGACCTCGAGCTCGATGGCAGTGGTCGTTTTCTGGTTCCGCCGCGTCTTCGTGAATATGCCAAGTTGGATAAGCGCGCGATGTTGGTAGGCCAACTGAACAAGTTCCAATTGTGGGACGAGGATGCCTGGAACGCGGTTTCTGCCGCGGACCTGGCTGCTATTCAACAACCGGGCGCCATGCCTGATGAACTGCGTGATTTGATCCTGTGACTATTGATAGCGGCTTTAACCACATCACCGTACTGCTTGACGAAGCCGTCGAGGCTCTCGCCGTACGTCCTGATGGCTGCTATCTGGACGGTACGTTCGGGCGCGGCGGGCACAGTCGGTTGATCCTCAGCCAGCTCGGTCCCGATGGCCGGTTGCTCGGGTTCGATAAAGATCCTCAAGCGATTGCCACCGGGCAGACGCTAGCGGCCGAAGACGGCCGCTTTGTCGTTGTGCAGCGCAGCTTTGCCGAGCTTGGTTCGGAGGTTGCCGATCGTGGCCTGCACGGTAAGGTCAGCGGCGTATTGCTCGACCTGGGTGTGTCTTCGCCGCAACTGGACGACCCGGAGCGTGGCTTCAGTTTCCTCAATGACGGTCCTCTGGACATGCGCATGGATCCGTCTCGCGGGATCAGCGCCGCCGAATTCGTTAATACCGCGCCGGTGGAAGAAATTGCCCGTGTGTTCAAGGAATACGGCGAAGAGCGTTTCTCCGGTCGTATGGCCCGTGCCGTGGCCGAGCGTCGCGATATCAAACCGTTCGAGCGAACGGCCGACCTGGCTGAAGTCCTCAAGGTCGCCAACCCGGCGTGGGAAAAGGGCAAAAACCCGGCAACCCGTGCTTTCCAGGGCTTGCGTATTCACGTCAACAACGAATTGGGCGATCTGGAAGCCGGCCTCGAAGCCGCTCTGGACTGCCTGGAAGTGGGCGGTCGTCTGGTCGTGATCAGCTTCCACTCGCTGGAAGATCGCATCGTCAAACTGTTCATGCGCAAACTGGTGAAAGGCGAAGCCGACAACCTGCCGCGCAACCTGCCGGTTCGGCATGTCGCTTTCGAACCGAAAATCAAAGTCCATGGCAAAGCGCAGACGGCCTCCGACGCCGAACTCAAAGCCAACCCACGCTCCCGTAGCGCTGTCATGCGCGTGGCGGAGAAGCTGCGGTGAGCAAGCTATTCGCCAAGCCACTGCCCGGCGGAAGCTTCTTCATGCTGCTGCTGTTTATCGCCGTGCTCGTGTCGGCGATCGGCGTGTCCTATAGCGCGCACTGGAATCGTCAACTGCTCAACTCGCTCTACAACGAGTTGAGCGTGCGGGACAAGGCCCAGGCCGAGTGGGGACGGTTGATTCTTGAGCAGAGCACCTGGACCGCGCACAGCCGAATCGAAGTGCTGGCGACCGAACAACTGAAGATGCACATTCCCGGTGCCGCCGAAGTGCAGATGGTGGCGCCATGATGAAACTCGAAGGTGCACTCTTCCCATGGCGGTTCCGCGTGGTCCTGGGTTTGCTCGGTATCATGGTGGCGGCGATTTGCTGGCGCATTATCGATCTGCAAGTCGTCGACCGTGACTTCCTCAAGGGGCAGGGAGACGCACGCAGCGTTCGTCATATTCCGATTCCAGCTCACCGTGGTTTGATTACCGACCGTAACGGCGAGCCTCTGGCCGTCAGTACTCCGGTGACCACCCTGTGGGCCAACGCCAAGGAAATGCAGCTGGCCAAAGAGAAGTGGCCTGCACTGGCCGCGGCCCTGGGTCAGGACCCGAAAGCCCTGGCCGAGCGCCTTGAGGCTCAAGCCAATAAAGAATTCATCTACCTGGTGCGAGGGCTGACGCCTGAGCAAGGCCAGGCTGTGCTCGATCTGAAGGTGCCGGGTGTTTACGGTATCGAAGAGTTTCGTCGCTTCTATCCGGCCGGTGAAGTGACCGCGCATATGGTCGGTTTTACCGACATCGATGACCACGGTCGGGAAGGTGTCGAGCTGGCCTATGACGAATGGCTGGCCGGCGTTCCCGGCAAGCGCCAGGTCATCAAAGATCGGCGCGGCAGGTTGATCAAGGATGTCCAGGTCACCAAAAACGCCAAGGCCGGAAAGCCCTTGGCGTTGTCCATTGACCTGCGTCTGCAATACCTGGCGAACCGTGAATTGCGCAACGCTATCATCGAGAATGGCGCGAAAGCCGGCAGCCTGGTGATCATGGATGTGAAGACCGGCGAGATTCTCGCCATGGTCAACCAGCCGACCTATAACCCGAACAACCGCCGCAACCTGCAACCGGCGATGATGCGTAACCGCGCGATGATCGACGTGTTCGAACCGGGTTCGACCATGAAGGCGATTTCCATGAGCGCGGCCATTGAAACCGGGCGCTGGAAACCGAGCGATACCGTCGAGGTTTACCCGGGCACTTTGCAGATTGGTAAATACACCATTAAGGACGTCTCCAAGACCGAAGGTCCGGTGCTGGATATGACCGGCATTCTGATCAACTCCAGTAACGTCGGCATGAGTAAGGTCGCGTTCGATATCGGCGGCGAGACGATTTTCCGGCTGGCGCAGAAAGTCGGTCTCGGCCAGGACACCGGCCTGGGTTTCCCGGGCGAGCGCGTTGGCAACCTGCCGAACTACCGCGAATGGCGCAAGGCCGAGACCGCCACGCTGTCCTACGGCTACGGTATTTCGGTAACGGCGATCCAGCTGGTTCACGCCTTCTCGGCCCTGGCCAACAACGGCCGCCTCGCGCCGCTGACCCTGATCAAGACCGACAAGGCGCCGCAAACCACCCAAGTGCTGCCTGAAGCCGTGGCGAAAACCATGCAGGGCATGCTGCAGCAAGTGATCGAGGCCCCGCGCGGCGTGTTCCGTGCGCAGGTGCCGGCGTATCACGTGGGCGGCAAGTCGGGTACTGCGCGTAAAACGTCGGTCGGTACCAAAGGCTACGCCGAGAACTCCTATCGCTCGCTGTTCGCCGGCTTCGGCCCGATGAGCGATCCGCGTTACGCCATTGTGGTGGTGATCGATGAACCGACCAAGGCCGGCTACTTCGGTGGTCTGGTATCGGCACCGGTATTCAGTCGCGTCATGTCCGGCACCTTGCGCCTGATGAACATCACCCCGGACAACCTGCCACCTACTCAACAAGCGAACGCAACGCCGGTCGTTCCACTGAAAGCCAATGGAGGGCGCGGCTGATGTCTCTTAGCCTGAACAAGATTTTCCCTCACGCTGGCCACGATCTGCTGATTCGTGAATTGGCGCTGGACAGTCGCAACGTTCGCGCGGGCGATCTGTTTCTCGCGGTACCGGGCGGCAAATTCGATGGTCGTACGCACATCGCCGACGCTCTGGCGCGCGGCGCTGCCGCCGTGGCTTATGAAGTGGAAGGCGCCACCGTGCTGCCGATCACTGAAGTGCCATTGATTCCGGTCAAAGGCCTGGCGGCGCAACTTTCGGACATCGCCGGACGCTTTTATGGCGAGCCGAGTCATCATCTGAACCTGATCGGCGTGACCGGCACCAATGGCAAGACCAGCGTGACTCAGCTGGTTGCCCAGGCGTTGGACCTGCTCGGTCAGCACTGCGGCCTGGTTGGTACCCTCGGCACCGGTTTCTACGGTGCGCTGGAAAGCGGCCTGCATACCACGCCGAATCCTATCGCCGTACAAGCCACTCTGGCGGACCTGAAAAAGGCCGGGGCCAAAGCCGTGGCGATGGAAGTTTCTTCCCATGGTCTGGATCAGGGCCGTGTTACGGCATTGGCGTTCGATGTGGCAGTGATGACCAATCTGTCCCGAGATCACCTGGATTACCACGGCACCATGCAGGCCTACGGCAAAGCGAAGGCCAAGCTGTTTGCGTGGAATGACCTGAAATGCCGGGTGGTCAACCTCGATGACGAATTCGGCCGGCAACTGGCCGCCGATAAACGCGAGTCGCGGTTGATTACCTACAGCCTCGAAGACTCCAGTGCTTATTTGTATTGCCGCGAAGCGCAGTTCGACGACGAAGGCGTGCGCGCCACGTTGGTCACGCCGCAAGGCGAGCATCATTTGCGCAGCGCCCTGCTGGGTCGTTTCAACCTGAGCAACGTGCTGGCAGCGGTGGGCGCTTTGCTCGGGCTGGATTATGCGCTGGACGAAATCCTCAAGGTGCTGCCAAAGCTGGAAGGCCCGGCCGGGCGCATGCAGCGTCTGGGTGGAGGCTCGCAGCCGTTGGTCGTGGTCGATTACGCCCATACCCCGGACGCATTGGAAAAAGTATTGCTGGCCCTGCGTCCGCATGCCAAGGGCCGGTTGCTGTGCCTGTTTGGCTGTGGCGGCGACCGTGATCGCGGCAAGCGTCCGTTGATGGCTGAAGTGGTCGAGCGCCTGGCCGACGGTGTGCTGGTGACCGATGACAACCCGCGCACGGAAGACCCTGCGCTCATTTTCGACGACATCCGCGCCGGTTTCACGGCTGTCGATAACGTGACGTTCGTTGCCGGCCGTGGCCAGGCCATTGCCCAACTGATCGCCAGCGCCTCGGCAGATGACGTGATCGTGCTGGCCGGTAAAGGTCATGAGGACTATCAGGAAATCAACGGCGAGCGTCACGCCTTCTCTGATCTGGTCGAGGCCGATCATGCCTTGACCGCGTGGGAGGTGGCCCATGCTTAAGGCCTTGAAACTGAGTGAACTGACTGGCGCGCTGAATGCTCGTCTGGTCGGCGCCGATGCCAGCTTCGACGGCGTCAGCATTGACAGTCGCGCGATCAAGCCCGGGCAACTGTTTATTGCGCTGACAGGTCCGCGCTTCGATGGTCATGACTACCTGAATGATGTCGCCGGCAAAGGCGCCGTGGCAGCGCTGGTCGAGCACGAAGTCGCCGACAGCGCGCTGCCGCAATTGGTGGTCGGAGATACCCGTCGGGCGTTGGGTCAACTGGGTGCGTTGAACCGTGCGGCCTTCACACATCCCGTCGCAGCCATCACCGGTTCCAGCGGCAAGACCACGGTCAAGGAAATGCTCGCGAGCATCCTGCGCACACGCGGTTCGGTGCTGGCAACCCGTGGCAATCTGAACAACGACCTCGGCGTACCGCTGACCTTGCTCGAACTGGCGCCGGAACACAGCGCTGCCGTGATCGAACTGGGTGCTTCGCGCCTGGGCGAAATTGCTTACACCGTCGGCATGACCAAGCCGCACGTGGCCATTCTCAACAATGCCGGGACCGCCCACGTGGGTGAGTTCGGCGGGCCGGAAAAAATCGTCGAGGCCAAGGGTGAGATTATTGAAGGGCTGGATGCCGATGGCGTCGCCGTTCTCAATCTGGACGACAAGGCTTTCGACATCTGGAAGGCTCGCGCCGCTGGTCGCAAAGTCCTGACGTTTGCCCTGAGCAACGTCAACGCGGATTTCCATGCGAGTGACCTTGGTCGTGATGCTCGCGGCTGCCCAGTGTTCAATCTGCACAGCCCCGAAGGCGTGGAACGCGTCCAGCTGAACCTGCTTGGCACCCATAACGTCGCCAATGCCATGGCCGCCGCGGCTGCCGCCCATGCCTTGGGCGTGTCGCTGTTCGGCATTGCGACGGGCCTCGGCGCGGTACAGCCGGTCAAGGGACGGACTGTCGCGCAACTGGCCAGCAATGGCATGCGCGTAATTGATGACACTTACAACGCGAACCCCACCTCCATGTGCGCGGCGGTTGATATACTGGCCGGCTTTTCCGGTCGCACCGTTCTGGTGCTCGGAGATATCGGCGAGCTGGGCGAATGGGCGGAGCAGGGGCACCGCGATGTGGGCGAATACGCCCGAGGCAAGGTTTCTGCGCTATACGCCGTCGGGCCGATGATGGTCCACGCCGTCAACGCCTTCGGCCCACAGGCCTGTCACTTCAGCACGCAGGCTGAATTGATCAACGCCCTGGGTGCCGAGCAAGACACAAACACCACCATTTTGATCAAGGGTTCGCGCAGCGCCGCGATGGAAAACATCGTTGCCGCTTTGTGCGGGACCAGTCTGGAGAAACATTAATGCTGCTGCTGCTAGCGGAGTATCTGCAACAGTTCTACAAAGGCTTCGCGGTCTTTCAGTACCTGACCCTGCGCGGGATTCTCGGTGTACTGACCGCGTTGGTTTTGTCGCTGTGCTATGGCCCGTGGATGATCCGCACCCTGCAGAACCGTCAGATCGGTCAGTCCGTTCGCAACGATGGTCCGCAATCGCACCTGTCAAAATCCGGCACCCCGACCATGGGCGGCGCGCTGATTCTTTCGTCCATCGCCGTCAGTACCCTGCTGTGGGCTGACCTCACCAACCGTTATGTCTGGGTTGTGTTGCTGGTGACGTTGCTGTTCGGTGCCATTGGCTGGGTCGACGACTACCGCAAGGTGATCGAGAAAAACTCTCGCGGCCTCCCTAGCCGCTGGAAGTATTTCTGGCAGTCGGTATTCGGCCTGGGCGCGGCGATCTTCCTTTATATGACTGCCGCCACTCCGGTGGAAACCACCCTGATACTGCCAATGCTCAAGGACTACAGTATCCCGCTGGGGGCTGGTTTCATCGTGCTGACCTACTTCGTGATCGTCGGTTCGAGTAACGCGGTCAACCTGACCGATGGCCTCGACGGCCTGGCGATCATGCCGACGGTGATGGTGGGCGGTGGCCTGGGCATCTTCTGCTACCTGTCGGGTAACGTGAAGTTCGCCGAGTACCTGCTGATTCCCTACGTACCGGGCGCGGGCGAGTTGATCGTGTTCTGCGGCGCGTTGATCGGTGCGGGCCTGGGTTTCCTCTGGTTCAACACCTATCCGGCCCAAGTCTTTATGGGCGACGTCGGCGCGCTGGCCCTGGGCGCTGCTCTGGGCACCATCGCCGTGATCGTCCGTCAGGAGATCGTCCTGTTCATCATGGGCGGCGTTTTCGTGATGGAGACCCTATCGGTCGTGATCCAGGTTGCTTCCTTTAAAATGACCGGTCGCCGCGTATTCCGCATGGCGCCGATTCACCACCACTTTGAACTCAAGGGCTGGCCCGAGCCGCGCGTGATCGTCCGTTTCTGGATCATCACCGTAATTCTCGTCCTGATCGGCCTTGCCACCCTGAAGCTGAGGTAGAACGAGTGTCTCTGATCGCTTCTGACCACTTCCGCATCGTTGTCGGCCTCGGCAAGAGCGGCATGTCCCTGGTTCGCTTCCTGGCGAACCGGGGCGTGGCCTTTGCAGTGGCCGATACGCGGGAAAACCCACCGGAACTGGCCACGCTCAAGCGTGACTATCCGCACGTGGAAGTGCGTTGTGGCGAGCTGGACGTGGAATTCCTGTGCCGTGCAGACGAACTCTACGTGAGCCCTGGCCTGGCGCTGGCGACCCCGGCCCTGCAGGCCGCCGCCGCCCGTGGCGTAAAACTGTCCGGCGACATCGAGCTGTTCGCGCGTAACGCGAAGGCGCCCATCGTCGCCATCAGCGGCTCCAACGCGAAAAGTACCGTGACCACCCTGGTCGGCGAGATGGCCGCAGCGGCCGGCAAGCGTGTCGCCGTCGGCGGCAACCTCGGCACACCGGCGCTGGACCTGCTCAGCGATGACATCGAGCTGTACGTGATGGAGCTGTCGAGCTTCCAGCTGGAAACCACCGATCACCTCGGCGCTGAAGTGGCCACCGTGCTCAACGTCAGCGAAGACCACATGGATCGCTACAGCGGTCTGCCGGCGTATCACCTGGCCAAGCACCGGATCTTCCGCGGTGCCAGACAATTCGTGGTCAACCGTCAGGACGCCTTGAGCCGTCCCCTGATGGGTGAGGGGCAGCCGTGCTGGACTTTCGGTCTGAGCAAGCCCGATTTCAAGGCCTTCGGTATCCGTGAGGAAGACGGCGAGAAGTACCTGGCTTTCGAATTCCAGAACCTGATGCCGGTGCGCGAGCTGAAAATTCGCGGCGCCCATAACCAGTCCAACGCCTTGGCGGCCTTGGCGCTGGGGCACGCCGTCGGCCTGCCGTTCGACGCCATGCTGTCGAGCCTGCGCACTTTCGCCGGCCTTGAGCATCGCTGCCAGTGGGTCCGCGATCTCGACGGCGTGAGTTATTACAACGATTCCAAGGCCACCAACGTCGGCGCTGCACTGGCCGCGATTGAAGGTCTGGGCGCGGACATCGACGGTAAACTCGTGCTGATCGCCGGTGGCGATGGCAAGGGTGCCGAGTTCAAGGACCTGCGTGATCCAGTGGCGTCCAATTGCCGCGCCGTGATCCTCATGGGCCGCGACTCCGACAAGATCGCCCAGGCCATCGGCGACGCCGTGCCACTGATTCGAGTCAACTCGCTGATCGAAGCGGTCGAGCAATGCCGTGCTGTCGCCCAACCGGGCGA
Source organism: Pseudomonas moorei (assembly GCF_008801475.1). Lineage (GTDB taxonomy): Bacteria > Pseudomonadota > Gammaproteobacteria > Pseudomonadales > Pseudomonadaceae > Aquipseudomonas > Aquipseudomonas moorei. The sequence goes on from NZ_VZPP01000013.1 coordinate 108,052, forward strand.
TGCCGTGCTGCTGTCTCCGGCCTGCGCCAGTTTTGACATGTTCAAGAACTACGAAGACCGTGGTCACCAGTTCGTCCGCGCCGTGGAGGAACTGGCATGAGCATGAGAAACATCATCAAGCCTTATCCATCGCCGATCATCACCGGGCGTGGCATCGACCTCGATTTTCCGATGCTCGCCGGCTGCCTGGGCTTGCTCGGTCTGGGGTTGATCATGATTGCCTCGGCGTCGACCGAAGTCGCGGCGGCGCAATCGGGCAGTGCCCTGTATTACATGATTCGTCACCTGATCTACGTCGTGCTGGGTCTTGGCGCCTGCGTCATCACCATGATGATTCCGATCGCGACCTGGCAGCGCCTGGGCTGGCTGATGCTGCTGGGGGCGTTCGGTTTGCTGGTGATGGTGATCGTCCCGGGCATCGGTCGTGAAGTGAACGGTTCTATGCGCTGGATCGGCTTCAGCTTCTTCAACGTTCAGCCTTCCGAGATCGCCAAGGTGTTTGTGGTGATCTACCTCGCCGGTTACCTGGTGCGTCGCCAGAAAGAAGTGCGCGAAAGCTGGATGGGTTTCTTCAAGCCGTTCATCGTGCTGCTGCCGATGGCGGGACTGTTGCTGATGGAGCCGGACTTCGGTGCCACCGTCGTGATGATGGGCGCTGCGGCGGCGATGCTGTTCCTCGGCGGTGTCGGGCTGTTCCGTTTTTCCCTGATGGTCGTGCTGGCCGTGGGGGCGGTGGTGCTGTTGATCAAGATGCAGCCGTATCGGATGGCGCGTCTGACCAACTTTGCCGACCCGTGGGCCGACCAGTTCGGTGCCGGTTATCAGTTGTCCCAGGCATTGATCGCTTTTGGTCGTGGTGAATGGTTGGGCGTCGGCCTGGGCAACAGCGTGCAGAAACAGTTCTACCTGCCGGAAGCCCACACCGACTTCGTGTTCTCGGTCCTGGCCGAAGAACTGGGTGCCGTGGGTTCGTTGTGCACCGTGGCACTGTTCGTATTCGTCTGTATTCGCGGCATGTACATCGGCTTGTGGGCCGAAAAGGCCAAACAGTTTTTTGCTGCTTACGTGGCCTATGGTCTGTCGTTCCTGTGGATCGGTCAGTTCCTGATCAACATCGGCGTGAACGTCGGCCTGCTGCCGACCAAAGGCCTGACGCTGCCGTTCCTCAGTTATGGCGGCAGTTCGTTGGTGATTTGCTGTGCCTGTCTTGGCTTGTTGCTGCGCATCGAGTGGGAGAGTCGAACCCACCTGGGCAGCGAGGAGATGGAGTTCCATGAGAGCGACTTCGCCGAGGAGCCGAACCATGGGCGCTAATGTCTTGATCATGGCCGGCGGCACCGGTGGCCACGTGTTCCCGGCGCTGGCCTGTGCGCATGAGTTCCAGTCCCGGGGTTACACCGTGCACTGGCTTGGCACGCCGCGTGGCATTGAAAACGATCTGGTCCCGGCGGCCGGCATTGAGCTGCATCGCATCAATGCCAGCGGTCTGCGTGGCAAGGGCAAGCTGTCGCTGCTCAAGGCGCCATTCATGTTGCTCAAGTCGGTGTGGCAGGCGCGGGCGATCATTCGTCGGTTGCGACCCGTCTGTGTCGTCGGTTTTGGCGGTTATGTGACCGGTCCTGGTGGTGTTGCAGCCAAACTGGCCGGCGTGCCGGTGATCGTTCACGAGCAGAACGCCGTTGCCGGTACCGCCAATCGGTTGCTGATGCCGTTGGCCGCCCGGGTCTGTGAAGCCTTCCCTGACACCTTTACCCTGTCGGGCAGCCGTCGGACCACTGGTAACCCGGTGCGCACCGAGCTGTTCCTCGAAACACCGCGACCGGCCCTGGCCGGTCGCAAGGCGCGTTTGCTGATCCTGGGCGGAAGCCTGGGCGCAGAGCCGTTGAACAAGTTGCTGCCTGAAGCCTTGTCGCAAGTCGCCGTCGACTTGCGTCCGGAAGTGTTCCATCAGGCCGGCAAAAACCACGATGAAGTGACTGCGGAGCGCTATCGCGCGGCTGGCGTCGAGGCGCAAGTGCAGCCCTTTATCAAAGACATGGCCCAAGCCTATGGCTGGGCCGACCTGGTGGTATGTCGCGCAGGTGCGCTGACCATCAGTGAACTGGCCGCCGCCGGTCTGCCCTCGATGCTGGTGCCCTTGCCCCACGCGATCGACGATCACCAGACCCGCAACGCCGAATATTTGGCCCGGGAAGGTGCTGCCTTCCTGATGCCGCAAAGAACGACCGGCGCAGCGGATCTTGCCGCGCGCCTGACAGAGGTCCTGATGCAACCACAACGACTCAACGATATGGCTACCGCGGCCCGCCGCCTGGCCAAACCCGATGCCACCCGTAGCGTGGTCGATACCTGCCTGGAGGTGGCCCATGGTTGAGAATCAGAAAGCCATGCCACAACCGGAAATGCGCCGCATCCGTCGAATCCACTTCGTCGGGATCGGCGGCGTGGGCATGTGCGGGATCGCCGAAGTGTTGTTGAACCTGGGCTATGAAGTGTCCGGTTCCGACCTGAAAGCATCCCCAGTCACTGAGCGCCTGGAATCGTTTGGCGCGCATATTTTCATCGGCCATCGCGCCGAAAACGCGGCTGCCGCCGATGTGTTGGTGGTGTCGAGCGCGGTGAACACGTCCAACCCGGAAGTCGCCACCGCGCTGGAGCGCCGGATTCCGGTGGTGCCTCGGGCGGAAATGCTGGCCGAGCTGATGCGCTATCGCCACGGCATCGCCGTCGCCGGTACCCACGGCAAGACCACCACCACCAGCCTGATTGCTTCGGTGTTCGCGGCCGGTGGTCTGGACCCGACGTTCGTGATCGGCGGTCGTCTGAATGCCGCGGGCACCAATGCCCAGCTCGGTACCAGTCGTTACCTGATTGCCGAAGCCGACGAGAGTGACGCGAGCTTCTTGCACTTGCAGCCGCTGGTGGCCGTGGTTACCAACATCGACGCCGACCACATGGCGACCTACGACGGTGATTTCAACAAACTGAAGAAAACCTTCGTCGAGTTCCTTCACAACCTGCCGTTCTATGGTTTGGCGGTGGTGTGCCTGGACGATCCGGTGGTGCGTGAAATCCTGCCGCTGGTCAAACGTCCGGCCGTCACCTACGGCTTTGGCGATGACTGCGACGTGCGCGCGATCAATGTGCGCCAGCAAGGCATGCAGACCTTCTTTACCGTGCTGCGTCCCGATCGCGAGCCGCTGGACGTCTCGGTCAACATGCCGGGTAACCACAACGTGCTGAATGCACTGGCCACCATCTGCATCGCCACTGACGAAGGCGTCAGCGATGAAGCCATCGTCCAGGGCCTGTCCGGGTTCCAGGGCGTTGGTCGACGCTTCCAGGTCTACGGCGAACTGCCGGTAGAGGGCGGCAATGTGATGCTGGTGGACGATTACGGTCACCACCCGACCGAAGTCGCGGCAGTCATCAAGGCGGTACGCGGTGGCTGGCCGGAGCGTCGCCTGGTGATGGTTTACCAGCCGCACCGCTACAGCCGCACGCGTGACCTGTACGACGATTTCGTCAATGTACTGGCCGACGCCAACGTGCTGCTGCTGATGGAAGTCTATCCGGCCGGCGAAGAGCCGATCCCGGGCGCCGACAGCCGCAAGCTATGCAACAGCATCCGCCAGCGCGGACAGCTTGACCCGATCTACATCGATCGCGGCGTCGACCTCGCGCCTATCGTCAAGCCGCTGCTGCGCGCCGGCGACATCCTGCTGTGCCAGGGCGCCGGTGATATCGGTGGCCTTGCACCAAAACTGTTGAAGAGTGAGTTGTTTGCTGGCGCCGTCGCGGCGTCGGTCGAGGGGAAGTTGAAATGACTGCTGCGTACGCCAACCTCGTCTCCACTGTTGCGCCGAAAGACTTCGGCCGGGTCGCCGTACTGTTCGGTGGCAAGAGTGCCGAGCGCGAAGTGTCCCTGAAGTCGGGCAACGCGGTTCTCGATGCGCTGCAAAGCGCGGGTGTGGACGCGTTCGGGCTTGACGTGGGCGATGACCTTCTGCAGCGGCTGATGAGCGAAAAAATCGACCGTGCCTTCATCATCCTCCACGGTCGTGGCGGTGAGGACGGCAGCATGCAAGGCCTGCTCGAATGCCTGGGCATTCCGTACACCGGCAGTGGCATTCTCGCTTCGGCACTGGCCATGGACAAACTGCGCACCAAGCAGGTCTGGCACAGCCTGGGCATTCCGACGCCGCGTCACGCGGTACTGAGCAGCGAGGCCGATTGTATTTCGGCAGCGACGGAACTGGGCTTCCCTTTGATCGTCAAACCGGCCCATGAAGGTTCAAGTATCGGGATGGCCAAAGTGACTTCCGCGTCCGAATTGATTGACGCCTGGAAAGCGGCCAGTACCTACGATTCGCAAGTGTTGGTCGAGCAATGGATTCAAGGTCCGGAGTTCACCATCGCCACCCTGCGTGACCAGGTGTTGCCACCGATTGCCCTGGGCACGACGCACAGTTTCTACGACTACGACGCCAAGTACATCGCCAACGATACCCAGTACCGCATTCCGTGCGGGCTGGACAGCGCCAAGGAAAAGGAACTCATGGACCTCACGGCGAAAGCCTGTGAGGCGCTGGGGATCGCCGGTTGGGGCAGGGCGGACGTGATGCAGGACGCCGAAGGGCAGTTCTGGTTCCTGGAGGTCAACACGGCACCGGGCATGACCGATCACAGTTTGGTTCCGATGGCGGCCCGTGCCGCCGGTCTGGATTTCCAGCAACTGGTTCTGGCCATCCTGGCTGAGAGCGTTGTCGGCAACACGGCCGGCAACCCAGAGTCGACGCGAGGTTAAGACCATGCAAGGCGCACAGCTAAGACATCAGCCTCCCGCTCCCGGCCGCAAGCCGGTGCCGCGGGGTGCCAGCCGAATGGTGGCCAAAGAGCCGATGTCCGTGCGCCTGCCGAAGGCCAATTTTGGTTTTCTCAAAGCCTTGTTCTGGCCGGTGCTGCTGGTCGCATTGGGGTTCGGGACTTACGAAGGCGCGCAGCGTTTGTTGCCGTACGCCGACCGGCCGATCACCAAGATCAACGTGCAGGGCGACTTGAGTTACATCAGCCAGCAAGCCGTGCAGCAGCGGATCGCCCCTTACGTGGCGTCGAGCTTCTTCACCATCGACCTGGCGAGCATGCGCACCGAGCTGGAACAAATGCCATGGATTGCCCACGCCGAAGTGCGTCGGGTGTGGCCGGATCAAGTGGTGATCCGCCTGGAGGAACAACTGCCGGTAGCCCGCTGGGGCGATGAGTCGCTGTTGAACAACCAGGGCCAGGCGTTCACCCCGCGTGAGCTGGCTAACTACGAACACTTGCCTCAGCTGTTCGGCCCACAACGGGCTCAACAGCAAGTGATGCAGCAATACCAGGTGTTGAGCCAGATGCTCAGGCCGCTGGGCTTTTCGATTGCACGCCTGGAGCTGCGTGAACGTGGCAGCTGGTTCCTGACCACTGGCCCCGGCAGTGCGGGTCCCGGTATCGAACTGCTGCTGGGACGCGGCAACCTGGTGGAAAAGATGCGCCGCTTCATTGCCATCTATGACAAGACGCTCAAAGAACAGATTACGAACATTGCGCGCATCGATCTGCGCTACGCCAACGGCCTCGCTGTTGGCTGGCGGGAACCTGTAGCGCCCACGACAGCCCAACCCGCTGTCGCGAAGAATTAAGAAGAGGCAGGACCCATGGCAAACGTGCAAAGCGGCAAAATGATCGTCGGTCTCGATATCGGCACCTCCAAGGTGGTGGCGCTGGTGGGCGAGGTTTCTGACGACGGCACGCTGGAAATCGTCGGGATCGGTACCCATCCGTCCCGTGGCCTGAAGAAAGGCGTGGTGGTGAACATCGAGTCCACCGTGCAGTCGATCCAGCGCGCGATCGAAGAAGCACAACTGATGGCGGGTTGCCGCATTCACTCGGCATTCGTCGGTGTGGCGGGCAATCACATCCGCAGCCTGAACTCCCACGGCATCGTGGCGATTCGTGATCGCGAAGTGAGCTCTGCCGACCTTGAGCGCGTACTCGACGCTGCCCAGGCCGTGGCGATCCCGGCTGATCAGCGCGTGCTGCACACCCTGCCGCAGGATTACGTGATTGATAACCAGGAAGGCGTCCGCGAGCCATTGGGCATGTCCGGCGTACGTCTGGAGGCCAAGGTTCATGTGGTCACCTGCGCCGTCAACGCCGCACAGAACATTGAAAAGTGCGTTCGCCGCTGCGGTCTGGAAATCGACGACATCATTCTCGAGCAACTGGCTTCGGCCTACTCGGTACTGACCGACGACGAGAAAGAACTGGGCGTATGCCTGGTCGACATCGGCGGCGGCACCACCGACATCGCCATCTTTACCGAAGGCGCAATCCGGCACACCGCGGTGATCCCGATTGCCGGCGATCAGGTGACCAACGACATCGCCATGGCGTTGCGCACCCCGACCCAGTACGCCGAAGAAATCAAGATTCGCTATGCCTGCGCCCTGGCCAAACTGGCTGGCGCCGGTGAAACCATCAAGGTGCCAAGCGTTGGCGACCGTCCACCTCGCGAGCTGTCCCGTCAGGCCCTGGCCGAAGTGGTCGAGCCGCGTTATGACGAACTGTTCACGCTGATCCAGGCCGAACTGCGCCGCAGTGGCTACGAAGACCTGATCCCGGCCGGCATCGTGCTGACCGGTGGTACGTCGAAAATGGAAGGCGCCACCGAACTGGCCGAGGAAATTTTCCACATGCCAGTGCGACTGGGCGTGCCGCATGGCGTGAAAGGCCTCGATGACGTGGTCCGCAACCCGATCTATTCCACCGGCGTTGGCCTGTTGATGTACGGCCTGCAGAAGCAATCCGACGGCATTTCGTTCTCGGGCATCGGCAGCCGCGACAGCTACAGCAACGAAGAGCCGAAAGGCGCCTTGCTCGATCGCATCAAGAGCTGGGTCCAGGGCAATTTCTAAGATTTACCGCAGCACCGTTACACCGTTGTAGATACAGGCAGTAGGCGAAAAACTAGAGAACGTAAAGGAGAGGGAAAATGTTCGAACTCGTAGACAACATCCCCGCAAGCCCGGTTATTAAAGTTATCGGTGTTGGCGGTGGCGGCGGCAACGCCGTGAATCACATGGTCAAGAGCAACATTGAAGGCGTTGAGTTCATCTGCGCCAACACTGATGCCCAGGCGCTGAAAAGCATCGGCGCACGGACCATCCTTCAACTGGGTACCGGCGTGACCAAAGGTCTGGGCGCTGGCGCCAACCCGGAAGTAGGTCGTCAGGCCGCTCTCGAAGATCGTGAGCGCATTGCCGAAGTCCTGCAGGGCACCAACATGGTGTTCATCACCACTGGCATGGGCGGTGGTACCGGTACCGGTGCTGCGCCGATCATTGCTGAAGTGGCCAAGGAAATGGGGATCCTCACCGTTGCGGTGGTGACCCGTCCGTTCCCGTTCGAAGGTCGCAAGCGCATGCAGATCGCCGACGAAGGCATCCGTCTGCTTTCCGAAAGCGTCGACTCGTTGATCACCATTCCCAACGAGAAGCTGCTGACCATCCTCGGTAAAGACGCCAGCCTGCTGTCGGCTTTCGCCAAGGCTGACGATGTACTGGCCGGTGCCGTTCGCGGTATCTCCGACATCATCAAGCGTCCGGGCATGATCAACGTCGACTTCGCCGACGTACGTACCGTGATGAGCGAAATGGGCATGGCGATGATGGGCACTGGCTGCGCCAGCGGTCCGAACCGTGCGCGTGAAGCGACTGAAGCCGCCATTCGCAACCCGTTGCTCGAAGACGTGAACCTGCAAGGTGCACGCGGCATCCTGGTGAACATCACTGCCGGTCCTGACCTGTCCCTGGGTGAGTACTCCGACGTGGGTAGCATCATCGAAGCCTTCGCTTCCGAGCACGCAATGGTCAAGGTCGGTACCGTTATCGATCCGGACATGCGCGACGAGTTGCACGTGACTGTGGTTGCCACCGGTCTGGGCGCAAAAATCGAGAAGCCTGTGAAGGTTATCGACAATACCGTTCACACCTCGATGGCTTCGCAGCCGCAACAACAAGCCCCTGCTCGTCAGGAAGCTCCAGCGGTGAACTACCGTGACCTGGACCGTCCGACCGTCATGCGCAACCAGGCTCAGGCCGGTGCTGCGACTGCCGCGAAGATGAATCCGCAAGATGATCTGGATTACCTGGATATCCCGGCATTCCTGCGTCGTCAGGCCGATTGATGAAATGTATCAGGGCTATGAAGGTGATTGGTGTTCAGCAAAGGCGTGGTCTGCTATCATCGCCAGCCTTTGTTGATACCAGTTCGCAATTTGCGCTGAAGCGGCCCAAGCCATGATTAAACAACGCACACTGAAAAATATTATCCGTGCCACAGGTGTAGGTCTGCACTCTGGTGAGAAGGTCTATCTGACCCTCAAGCCTGCGCCTGTCGATACCGGCATCGTGTTTGTTCGTGCCGACCTGGACCCTGCGGTGCAGATCCCGGCCCGCGCGGAAAACGTTGGTGAAACCACAATGTCGACCACGTTGGTCAACGGTGACACCAAAGTGGATACGGTGGAGCACTTGCTCTCGGCCATGGCTGGCCTGGGCATCGATAACGCCTACGTCGAGCTCTCCGCGTCCGAAGTTCCAATCATGGATGGTAGCGCTGGACCCTTCGTATTTCTGATTCAATCGGCTGGCCTGGAAGAACAGGACGCCGCCAAGAAGTTCATCCGTATCCTGCGGGAAGTGACAGTGGAAGACGGCGACAAGCGCGCCACATTCGTCCCTTTCGAAGGTTTCAAGGTGAGCTTCGAGATCGATTTTGATCACCCGGTTTTCCGTGACCGCACACAAAGTGCAAGCGTGGATTTTTCCAGCACTTCGTTCGTAAAAGAAGTCAGCCGCGCCCGTACCTTTGGTTTCATGAGTGACATCGAGTACCTGCGCAAGCACAACCTCGCACTCGGCGGCAGCGTTGAAAACGCTATTGTGGTCGACGCGGATGGAGTACTGAACGAAGACGGCCTTCGCTATGAAGACGAATTCGTGAAGCACAAGATCCTCGATGCAATTGGTGACCTCTACCTGCTGGGCAATAGCCTGATTGGTGAGTTCAAGGGCTTCAAGTCCGGACATGCATTGAACAACCAGCTGCTGCGCAAGTTGATTGAGCAGACAGATGCTTGGGAAGTCGTGACTTTCGAAGACGCCAGCACTGCACCGATCTCTTACATGCGCCCTGTAGCGGCCGTGTAAGAAAAAAACCTCTCTAGTTTTTTAAAGGCTACCTTCGGGTAGCCTTTTTTTATGCCTCGAATTGCGTTGGTGTCTGAGCGGGCCTCATCGCGGGCAGTCGGCACGACGAAGACTCAGGCAACCACCACACGATTGCGCCCCCCTTCCTTGGCCTGGTACAGCGCCTTGTCTGCCGCAAACAACAGCAGTTCCAGGCTGTTGTCGCTCGCGGTTGTCCAGGTGCTGATGCCGATGCTCACCGTCATTGGCGCATCGTCATCGCCCACCAAGGGCAATTGTTCGACCTGCGCTCGAATGCGCTCGGCGATCTGCCGCGCGCCTTCGTTGTCGGTTTCGGCCAGGATCACCGAAAACTCCTCACCACCATAACGGGCCACCAGGTCGGTCGGGCGATGCACATTGGCGCTTATGACGGCGGCCAGCGAACGCAAGGCCTCGTCACCGCCGAGGTGTCCATGGCGGTCGTTGAAGGACTTGAAGTGATCGGCATCGATCATCAGCACCGACATGGGCTTGCCGGAACGCTGTGCGCGAAACCATTCATGGCGCAGGGTCTGGTCGAGCGTCCGGCGATTGGCCACGCCGGTCAAGGCATCGGTGGCGGCCAGTTGCGCCAACTCCTGCTCGGCGAACTGACGCAGGCGCAATTCGCGGCAGAGTAACCAGGTCAGCCACAGCAAACCGATGCACAGGACGCCAGTGGCACCGCTGATAACGATGGCCGTTCGCCTCCAGGTGGCGAACACCTGATCGCTGGACAGAGCGACAATCACGGTCAATGGCAGGTTGCCGACCCGACTGAAGGTGTACAGGCGTTGCTCGTTGTCGACGCTTGAAACACCGTCGAAACTGCCGCTGCCTTCACGCAGCATCCGCACGACATTGGGACGACCGGCGAAGCTTTTGCCGATGGAGTTGTCCTCCAGGTATGGCTTCTGGGCCAAAAGAACGCCATCGTCATTGATGATGGCCAGTGTGTTATCGGTGCCGATGTCCAGGCTGCTGAACAACTGATCGAAGTAAGCCAGGCGCATCGACGCCACCGCGACCCCCAGAAACTCACCCGTGGACGAGGAAATGCGCCGGCTGAAGCTGATTTGCCATTCATCGCTGTACGCGCAGTCGCAACGAGGCTTGTACGGCTGGCTGATGAACATGCCGGTGTCCCGGTTGTAGGCATGGGCGAGGAAGTAGTCGCGATCGGCGAAGTTACCCGGCTTGGGGTCGATCAACGAAGAGTCGGCGAGCACGCCGCCGTGCTTGTCGAGCAACAGGATGTCGCCCTTGTAGCGTGCGGTGGTGGAGCGGTCGAAGAGCACCAGGTGACGGATCTGCGCCGAAACCTGTTTGAGATCGTCTCGTTGCGCGGCGGCGATCAGACCCTGCAAGGTCAGGTCGTAGAGTTCAACCGTGCGCAATACGTCGGCGTCGATCAATTGCGCGACAGTGGTCGCGCCGCGTGCTGCTGCCTGTTGGGCATTGGCGCGTTCGCGGATCAGCAGGAAGGTCACGATGCCGAGAATCGCGATGACCGTCAGGCTGCTGCCAAGGATTACCAGTAGCTCAGGCCGTCCGGCACTGCCTGAATGATGTGGGGGGCGGCGTTCAGTCATGAGGCTGATATCTGCTGGAATGACTGATTAAGCGTAGTCCCATAACCCAGGCAGCCTGAAAAAATGCCGACACCTGTAGGAGCGAGCCTGCTCGCGAACAATCCAGCAACGCCGCAGTAAATCTAGTTTTACGCGTTTTTGTTCACGACCCTCGCGAGCAGGCTCGCTCCCACAAGGGGAGGGCAGTCATCGTTGCAGCCAATGCAATAAAAAAAGCCGCTGATAGCAGCGGCTTTGAAGACAACTTTTCAAAGGGAAGAGCCGATGAAAAGCGTCGAGGGAAACAGGAGTGATGCGTGGCAATCAGCTGTCTTTCAGGGCCTGCTGCTCGCTCTGGGTGCTCGATGCCTGAGGGGACTGGGCTTCCTGGGCTTTCGCGGTCATCTCGCTCTGACGTTCTTCAAACGCGGCGGCGCGTGCGGAATTCTGTGCGACGAATGCGTGCGACTCTTCAGCCATGGCGAATGGAGACACGAACAAAGAGGACAAAACGAAAGCGCTGGCAATACCCATACTGTTGGACATCTTTAAAACCTTCTTGCTTGGCAAGTGCTGTTTGGTGCGGGCAAAGATAAGGATGTTGGGCGCCGGGAAACAGACCTGATTCAAGAAAGGACTATTGCGGAAAAAGCAAAGATTGCAGCGAGTGGCAGTGCTGGCGGGTGCGTCAGACAGGCAGGTGAATCCCGAAGGTATTCATTCCATGGTCGCTGCGCACGAACACGTCGCCGCCATGCATCAGGGCAATCGCCTTGACGATCGCCAATCCCAACCCATGGTTGTTACCGCTGTTGCTGCGCGAAGCATCGACGCGGTAGAAGCGCTCGAACAAACGCGGCAAGTGCTCGCTGGCAATGGGCGAACCGGGGTTGGCCACGCCAATGCTGACCTGATGCTCTTCGGCCTCGATCCGTACCTGAATGACCTGCCCGGGTTCGGTGTGTTGTACGGCGTTACTCAGCAGGTTGATCAGCGCCCGGCGCAGATGCGCGATCTCGATCCGAACCTGAGCATCGCCGCTGACCTGCACCTGAACCTGGGCATCCTCGAGAATGAAATCCAGGTATTCGAGGGTCGTCGCCACTTCGTCAGCCAACGAGGTAGAGGTCAGTTTGGTCGCCTTACTGCCCTGGTCGGCGCTGGCGAGGAACAGCATGTCGTTGATGATCGAACGCAGTCGTTCCAGTTCTTCAAGATTCGATTGCAGCACCTCGAAATAATGCTCGGCCGAACGTCCGCGGGTCAGGGCGACCTGGGTCTGGCCGATCAGGTTGGTCAGGGGCGAGCGCAGTTCGTGAGCGACATCGGCATTGAACGACTCAAGGCGCGAGTAGGCCTGCTCGACCCGTTCCAGCGTGGAGTTGAACGAGTTGACGAACTGATTCAACTCCGGCGGCAACGACGACATTTGCAGACGCCCCGAGCGCAAGGGCGGAGCCAGACGCTGGGCTTCCTGAGACAGCTTGATCAAGGGTTTGAGGCCAATGCGCGCCACCCAATAACCCAGCGCCGACGCCAGCAGCACCCCGATAATCGCCAGGCTGATCAGGGCAATCAACAAGTGGTGTTGAGTCTGGAAAAAGGTCTCGGTGTCGATGCCGATCATGAAGCGCAGCGGCGGGCGCTGATCCTTGGCCGGGAATTCACTGACCAGTACTTTCAGTGGATAACGCTGATCCGGCAGTTGCAGGTCGCGCATGCCCAGCGGCCCTTGGGCGAAGGCGCGGATCTGCGGGGTGAGGTTGCCGTATTCGTACTGGGGATCGCCGCTGGTGATCCAGAAGCTGATGCGCTTGTCCTCTTCGCCGAGCAGCTTGAGCTTGTTGTTGATCTTCACCCAATGCTCGGGCGTGCCATAGCGGCCGACGGTGGATTCGAGCACGCTGTAGCGCGCATCCAGTTCGGCTTCAGGCAACAGTCCCAGGCCTTTATCCACCTGCTGATACAGCGCCCAGCCAATCAGGAGGAATACCAATAACGCCACCAGCGTGAACATGCCGCTCAGGCGCAGGGCGATCGAGTTACTGGACACCACGGCTCTCCAGCACATAACCCATGCCGCGAATGGTGTGCAGCAGTTTCTCTTCGAACGGCCCGTCGAGCTTGGCCCGCAAGCGTTTGATCGCGACTTCGACGACGTTGGCGTCGCTGTCGAAATTGATGTCCCAGACCATCTCGGCAATGGCCGTTTTCGAGAGGATTTCACCTTGCCGGCGGGCCAGTACGCTGAGCAACGAGAACTCCTTGGCGGTCAGGTCCAGGCGCGTACCGGCGCGGGTGGCCTTGCGGCTGATCAAATCTATCCACAGGTCGGCGATGCTCACTTGCACCGGTTCATGGCCGCCGCTGCGCCGGGTCAACGCTTGCAGACGCGCCACCAGCTCAAGGAAGGAAAACGGCTTGCCGAGGTAATCATCGGCACCGTCGCGCAGGCCCTTGATCCGGTCTTCGACACGCTCACGGGCAGTGAGCATGATCACCGGGGTTTGCTTGCGCGCACGCAGGGCGCGCAGTACGCCGAAGCCGTCCAGGCCCGGCAACATCACGTCGAGGACGATCACCGCGTAGTCGCTTTCCAGCGCCAGGTGCAGGCCTTCCACACCATCGCGCGCCAGGTCCACGGTGTAACCCTGTTCCGTCAGGCCGCGGTGCAGATAATCCGCGGTTTTTTCCTCGTCTTCGATAATCAGAACGCGCATGACCCCGCCTCAGTCTGTGGTTGCCAGCGCCGGTACGGGCGTAGGTTTGGGCTTATGAAATAACCGCTCAAGCCACAAGTATATGACCGGAGTGGTGAACAGCGTCAGCGCCTGGCTAACCAGCAAACCGCCAACGACCGCGATCCCCAGGGGCTGGCGCAACTCGGCGCCGGTGCCGTAGCCGAGCATCAGCGGCAGGGCGCCGAGCAGGGCGGCGAGGGTGGTCATGATGATCGGCCGGAACCGCGTGAGGCAGGCCTGGAAGATCGCTTCTTCCGGTGACAAGCCACCTTTGCGCTGCGCTTCGAGGGCGAAGTCGATCATCAGGATGCCGTTCTTCTTCACGATACCGATCAGCAGCACCAGTCCGATCAGCGCCATGATCGAAAAGTCCTGACCGCAAATCCACAGCATGATCACCGCGCCCAGGCCCGCCGAGGGCAGGGTCGAGATGATCGTCAGTGGATGCACGAAGCTTTCATAGAGCACACCGAGAATGATGTACACCGCCACCAGCGCCGCCAGGATCAGCCACGGCTGGCTGGCCAGCGAACTCTGGAAGGCCTGGGCCGCGCCCTGGAAATTGCCACTGATGGCTGCCGGCATGCCGATGTCGAGCTTGGCCTGGTTGAGGATGATCACCGCATCGCCCAACGCCACACCGGGTGCCAGGTTGAACGACAGGTTGGCCGCCGGGAACATCCCGTCATGGGCGATGGACAGCGGGCCGATGGTCGGCGCATCGAATTTCGCCAACGCCGACAACGGCACCATCTCGCCGCTCAGCGGGGAGCGCAGGTAGAAATAGTTGAGGCTTTCCGCCTTGCCGCGTTGCTGGGTGTCCAGTTCCAGGATCACGTTGTACTGGTTGATCTGGGTCTGGAATTCGTTGATCTGCCGCTGGCCAAAGGCGTCGTACAGCGCTTCGTCGACATCGCTGGCAGTCAGGCCGAAACGTGCCGCCGCGCTGCGGTCGATCGTGATGTGGGTGATGCTGCCACCCAGTTGCAGGTCATTGGACACATCGCGAAATGCCGGGTTGCTGCGAAGTTTTTCCGTCAGGCGCTGGGTCCAGGTGCTCAGCACCGCGCCGTCATTGCTCTTGAGTACGTATTGGTACTGGGCGCGGCTCGGGCCGGAGCTGAGGTTGATGTCCTGGCCGGCGCGCAGGTACAGCACGATGCCCGGTACTTTCATCAGTTGCGGGCGAATCCGGTCGATGAACTGACTGGCCGAAACGTCACGATCACTGCGTTTTTTCAGGGAAATCCAGAAGCGGCCGTTGGCGATGGTCTGGTTGCTGCCCGACACCCCGACCGAGTGGGAAAAGGCTTCGACCGCCGGGTCTGCCGCGACGATTTCAGCCATCGCCAGGTGCTTTTTCACCATGTCGCTGTAGGAAATATCCGCAGCCGCCTCGGTGGTGCCGAGGACGAATCCGGTGTCCTGCACCGGGAAGAAGCCTTTGGGGATAAAGATGTACCCGGCAATCGCCAGTCCGAGGGACAGGCCGAACACCCCGATCATCAACTTCTGATGCGCCAGGGCGTGGCGCAGGCCTTTTTCATAGAGGGCCAGCAAGCGTTCGCCGAAGGTCAGTTTGCTGTGGGCATGATGCACGGGCGCCCGCATGAACAGCGCAGCCAGTGTCGGGGCCAATGTCAGCGATACCACCACCGAAATCATGATGGTCGAGGTGGCGGTCAACGCGAACTCCTTGAACAACCGTCCGACCACGCCGCCCATGAACAGCAGCGGAATGAACGCCGCCACCAGCGAGAAACTGATCGAAACCACGGTAAAACCGATCTCGCCGGCGCCTTTGATCGCCGCTTCGCGCATGCCGTCGCCGGCTTCCAGGTGTCGGTGAATGTTCTCCACCACCACAATCGCATCGTCGACCACAAACCCCACGGCGACCACGATCGCCACCAGTGTCAGGTTGTTCAGGCTGAAGCCCATGATGTACATCAGGGCGAAACTGGCTGTCAGCGAAACCCCGAGCACCGCCGACACAATCATGGTTGCCGACCATTGGCGCAAGAACAGCGCCATCACCGCGACCACCAGCAGGATGGCGATCAGCAGGGTGACTTCCACTTCATGCAGCGAGGCGCGAATGGTCTGGGTGCGGTCGACCAGCACTTTGACCTGTACCGACGCCGGCAGCATGGCTTCGAGGGTGGGCAATGCGGCCTGGATGCGGTCCACGGTCTCGACGATATTGGCACCCGGCTGCCGGGATATGACCAGGTTCACCCCAGGCCGGTCACCGGCCCAGGCCTGGACGTAAGCATCTTCCGAACCGTTGACGACTTTGGCCACATCCTTCAAGTGAACCGGGGCACCGTCCTTGTAGGAAACGATGAGCTGGCTGTATTCCTCGGGGTGGAACAATTGGTCGTTGGTGGACAGCGTCGAAATACTCGACTCGCCGTACAGGGCCCCTTTGGCCAGGTTGAGGCTGGTTTTCTGGATCGCCAGGCGGATGTCGGCCAGCGTCAGGCCGATGGCGGCGAGCTTGTCGGCAGACGCCTGGACGCGAATCGCCGGGCGTTGCTGACCGGTGATGTTGATTTGGCCTACGCCATCGATCTGGCTGATCTGACGCGAGAGCAGGGTTTCCACCAGGTCGCTGAGTTCAGTGCCGGGCATCTGGGTCGAATTGACGCTGAGGATCAGAACCGGGCTGTCGGCGGGGTTGACCTTGCGCCAGGTCGGCAGGGTCGGCATGTCCTTGGGCAGTTTGCCGGCGGCGGTGTTGATCGCGGCCTGGACCTCTTGAGCGGCGGTATCGATGCTTTTATTGAGGGTGAATTGCAGGGTCAGGATGGTCGAGCCCAGGGCGCTGCTCGAGGTCATCTGGGTTACGCCGGGGATGGCGCTGAACTGCACTTCAAGCGGCGTGGCCACTGACGACGCCATGGTTTCCGGACTGGCGCCCGGCAATTGCGCCGCCACCTGGATGGTCGGGAACTCCGCTTCCGGCAGCGGCGCGATCGGCAGCCGAGGGAAGGCGATCACGCCGAGCATGACCAGGGCAAACGTCAGCAGGATGGTCGCGACCGGATGATCGATGCACCAGGCCGAAACCGAACCATGGCCCTTCATGGTTTCGACTCCGACTGGACCACTTGCGGCGGGTCGGTCAGGACCTGCACGGTCGAACCGGGTTTGAGCCGCGACTGGCCGTCGCTGACCAGCAGATCGCCCGGTTTGACCCCTTGGATGATGTCCTGGCCGCTGCCTTGGGAAATCATCTGTACGCTAACGGTTTCGACCTTGTCGCCGTTCACCCGGTAAACGAAATGCTGGTCAAGGCCACGCTGTACGACGGTGGGCGGAACCACCAGAGCATCTTTATCCAGCGCTGTCTGAATTTTTACCGTCACCAGCAGGCCCGGCCAGAGCTTCTGCGCGGGGTTGCTGAATTCAGCCTTGGCGCGAATGGTCCCGGTGTTGGCGTTGATCTGGTTGTCGATCAGGGTCAGATGGCCTTCACCCAGCAGGTTGCCGGTTTCGCCATCGGTGTCGGCGCCGATATAGGCCTTCACTTGGGCGCGCTCCGGATCGCCGATCAAGCCTTGCAGGGTCGGCAGCATTTGCTGTGGCAGGGAGAACTCCACGGCGATCGGATCGATCTGGGTCACGGTGAACAGCCCTTGGGCGTCGGCCATGCGCAGGAAATTGCCTTCGTCCACCGTACGAATACCGACGCGGCCGGTGACCGGGGAGCGAATCTGTGTGTAGGACAGTTGCACCTGTGCCGCATCAATCGAGGCCTGGTTGCCCTGGGCGGTGGCCTTGAGCTGGTTGACCAGCGCTTGTTGCTGGTCGTAGGTCTGTTTCGAGACGCCATCGTCGACGCTCAGCAGTTTGTAGCGCTTGAGGTTGACCAGCGCCACTTGCAGTTGCGCCTGGCTTTCACCCAGTTGCGCCTTGGCCTGATCGAGGCTGGCGCGGATCGAGCGGTCGTCAATGGTGGCCAGCAGGTCGCCCTTGTTCACCAGTTGGCCTTCCTTGACCAGTAATTTGGTGAGTATGCCGTCGATTTGCGGGCGGACCACCACGCTGTGCAGGGACAGGACCGAGCCGATACCGCTGGCGTAGCGGGGGACGTCTTTTTGGACGACGCTGACCACGCGTACGGGGATGGCGGTGGGGGCGGTGAGTCTGGTTTTGGCGGGTTGAGTGGCATACCACAGGCCCAGCGCTGCCAGGACGATCAGGAGGGCGACGAGCAGGGCGGGTTTTTGCTGGATTCGCATGCGAGTGGGACGCCAGGGCTGGGTAGTCGGTAGGTTGATTGCTTCCTTTATAAACCTGTTTGGCGGTCAGGAAGGTGACTGCTAACTGACGGCGCTGTCAGTTTGGTTTGACCTTGGCGGCCTTTGGGCCGACCAGGTTTTGGGTTGGTTGGGTACATATCCGTTGCTGCGGTGAGGGCGGCTGGCGGTTTCGCCCTTACGGCGAGGCACTTTTTTCAAACGCCGGAGTGCCGGCCCAGCAAAAAGTACCCAAAAAGGCTCGCCCCGAGCGTCCGGCCCCTCGCTGGGGCTCGGGGTTCCTTCGCTGCGGTATCCATCCGGGGACACTGCCCTCCGGTCGGCTTCGCTTCGACCTACATGCAGCGTGTTCGACTACGTCGAACGGCGCTGCGCGCCACTCCCCGGATGAACACCTCCACTCAGCCTCCCGAAGGGGCGGGTGAATCAAGATCAAGAGCTGCAGGCGAGCTAACGCTCGGCCTGATGAGTGGTGAGGAGCGATGGGTGTGCGCCGTTTTGCTTTTCTGTGGGAGCTGGCTTGTCGGGGCGCCGCATCGCAGCGATGGCGGCCTGACAGCCGACCAATCACCCGCCGGTGTGATCAATCCACTGTAGGAGCGAGCCTGCTCGCGATGAACGTCCGGGCAACGCGGGCATTCAGACAGCCCGCGTCATCGTTGACGTCCATCGTCGGAACGCCGCCCGGAGCAAGCTCGCTCCTGCAAGTAGTGTTGGTCGAACGCGGAATAGGGTTACGCAGCCCATTGCCCGGTGGGAGCATTGTGTGTCCCTGGCAGGCTCAGTTCGCCATTCGCGCTCCGGCCAGGCTTCCGCTCAATTCATAAGCCGCCAGTTCCGCCTGATGCGCGGCCAACAACTCCGGCAGCGATCCACGCAAATACTCGACCCAAGTCTTGATCTTCGCATCCAGGTATTGCCGCGACGGGTAGATGGCGTACAGGTTCAGTTCCTGGGAGCGGTATTTGGGCATCACGCGTACCAGGGTGCCGTTGCGCAGGCCGTCGATCGCGGCGTACAGCGGCAGCACGCCGACGCCCATGCCGCTGGTGATCGCGCTTTTCATGGCGTCGGCGGAGTTCACCAGAAAGGGCGAGCTGTTGATGGTGACCATTTCCTGGCCGTCCGGGCCGTCGAAGGCCCATTTTTCCAAGGGGATCACCGGGCTCACCAGGCGCAGGCAGGCGTGGTTGAGCAGGTCGCTGGGCTTTTGCGCGCAACCGTTGGCTTTGACGTAGGCCGGGGAGGCACAAACGATGCTGTAAGTAATTCCCAGGCGTTGCGAGACGAACCCCGAGTCCGGCAGTTCGCTGGCCAGCACGATGGAGACGTCGTAGCCCTCGTCGAGCAGGTCCGGCACGCGGTTGGCCATGGTCAGGTCGAAGGTCACGTCCGGGTGGGTCTTGCGGTAGCCGGCGATGGCGTCGATCACGAAGTGCTGACCGATGCCGGTCATGGTGTGCACCTTCAGCTGTCCGGCCGGGCGCGCATGAGCGTCGCTGGCCTCGGCTTCGGCTTCTTCGACGTAGGCCAGGATCTGTTCGCAGCGCAGCAGGTAGCGCTTGCCGGCTTCGGTCAGGGCGATGCGGCGGGTCGTGCGGTTGAGCAGACGGGTTTGCAGGTGGGCTTCCAGGTTGGAGACCGCGCGCGAGACGTTGGCCGTGGTGGTATCCAGCTGTACGGCGGCGGCGGTGAAGCTGCCAGCCTCGGCCACGTAACTGAAGGCGCGCATGTTTTGCAATGTGTCCATGGGGTGCTCTCGGGTTCGATGGCAAATTGTGACACGAAGTTTCAAAGACTGAGACCCCGACCAAGGGATTATCGCGTTAACGGTAACAAAGATTCACAGGAATCCCGGCTTATCGCCATTCCGGCCGCCCCCTAGAATTGCGCATCCCGCAAATAATCCCCCACCTCAGGATATCGCAGCAGTGCCGCGTCGCATCAGCAGAGCGCTTCAACCGCTCAGTGTTTTGGCTTTAACCCTGGCAATCAGCGGCTGCATCGGAACCGGAGGTATTGCCCCGCAGGGCAAGGCGCTGGAGGCCAATGCACTGGTCACCGATGAAGCCATCCAAAGCGCCGCTCAGGATGCGCATTGGCCGACCGCCCAGTGGTGGCAGGCTTATGGCGACCCGCAACTGGACCGCTGGATCGACCTCGCCGTGCAAGGCAGCCCGACCATGGCCATGGCCGCCGCCCGGGTGCGTCAGGCCAAATCCCTGGCTGGGGTCGCAGAATCTGCCGAATCGCTGCAGATCAATGGCGAGTCGACCCTCAAGCGCCACAACTGGCCGACCGATCAGTTCTATGGCCCGGGTGAGCTGGCCAACACCACCACCTGGGACAACAACGCGGCACTGGGTTTCAGCTACGCCCTTGACCTCTGGGGTCGTGAAAGCAATGCCACCGAGCGCGCCGTGGACATGGCCCACATGACCGTCGCCGAAGCGCGCCAGGCCCAGCTCGAACTGCAGAACAACATCGTGCGCGTCTACATCGAACTCTCGCTGCATTACGCACAGCGGGATATCGTCGAAGCCACCTTGAAGCAGCAACAGCAGATCCTCGAACTGGCGCAAAAGCGCTTGAACGGCGGGATCGGCACCCATTTCGAAGTCAGCCAGGCCGAAACGCCGCTGCCGGAAACCCATCGTCAGATCGACGCGCTGGACGAAGAGATCGCCCTGAGCCGCAATCAACTGGCCGCCCTTGCCGGCAAGGGGCCGGGCGAGGGCGCGCGGTTGCAGCGCCCGACCCTGTCGTTGGGCGCCGCCTTGAAATTGCCGTCGGCGTTGCCGGCGCAGTTGCTCGGTCAGCGCCCGGACGTGGTCGCCAGTCGCTGGCAAGTCGCGGCACAGGCCCGTGGTATCGACGTTGCCCATGCCGGTTTCTATCCCAACGTCGACCTGGTCGGCAGCCTCGGCTACATGGCGACTGGCGGTGGCGCGCTGGAGTTTTTGACCGGCAAGAAACTCAACTACAGCGTCGGCCCGGCGATTTCCTTGCCGATCTTTGACGGCGGGCGACTGCGCGCGGAGCTGGGTGAAGCGTCGGCCGGTTATGACATGGCGGTGGCCAGGTACAACCAGACCCTGGTCAATGCCCTGAAGAACATCTCCGACCAGTTGATCCGCCGCGAGTCCATGGACAAGCAGCAGGCTTTCGCTGCCGAATCGGTGGCGACCGCGCAGAAAACCTATGACATCGCGATGATCGCCTATCAGCGCGGGCTCACCGATTACCTCAACGTGCTCAATGCCCAGACCCTGTTGTTCAAACAGCAGCAAGTGCAGCAGCAGGTGCAGGCGGCGCGACTGAGCGCCCATGCCGAGCTGGTGACAGCGCTCGGCGGCGGGTTGGGGGCCGGTAACGATGTGCCCAAGGACAGTCAGACAGCCGCGCCGAAAACGCCGAGACTGCTGAGGTGACCCGGATGCATCAGGCCAGGCCATCTTTGTGGCGAGGGAGCTTGCTCCCGCTTGAGTGCGCAGCACTCACAACATCAGCAATGACTGCCAGCGTTTTGGGGCTGCTTCGCAGCCCGGCGCGAGCAAGCTCGCTCGCCACAGGGCGTCAATTGTTTCCAGACTTTCCCAAGTGAGCAGGACTCCATGACTTCTTTGCCCGCACCTCTGCGCTGGCTGTATTCCCTGGAATGGCGCCGGGGGTTCTTTGACTGGGCACGCAGCGACGGCGTGACCTGGGTGTACATTTTCAAGGTGTTGATCGCCGCATTCCTGACCCTGTGGCTGGCCATGCGCCTGGAGCTGCCGCAGCCACGCACCGCGATGATCACGGTGTTCATCGTCATGCAGCCGCAGAGCGGTCATGTATTCGCCAAGAGTTTCTATCGGTTCCTCGGCACCCTGGCCGGGTCGTCGGTGATGGTCGCGTTGATCGCCCTGTTCGCGCAGAACACCGAGTTGTTCCTCGGTTCGCTGGCAATCTGGGTCGGTATCTGCACGGCCGGGGCGGCCCGTTGCCGCAACTTCCGCGCCTACGGTTTCGTACTGGCCGGTTACACCGCGGCAATGGTCGGCTTGCCTGCGCTGGCGCATCCGGAAGGTGCGTTCATGGCGGCGGTCTGGCGAGTGCTGGAAATCTCCCTGGGGATTCTCTGCTCGACCCTGGTCAGCGCCGCGATCCTGCCGCAATCGGCCAGTGCCGCCATGCGCAACGCCTTGTATCAGCGTTTCGGTGTGTTCTCCTTGTTCGTCACCGACGGGTTGCGTGGGCGCAGCCAGCGCGAGGCATTCGAGGCCGGCAACGTGCGCTTCATCGCCGAGGCCGTGGGCCTGGAGGGGCTGCGCAGCGTCACCGTGTTCGAAGACCCGCATATGCGTCGGCGCAACGGTCGGCTCAGTCGCTTGAACAGCGAGTTCATGGGCATCACCACCCGCTTCAACGCCTTGCACCAGTTGCTGGAACGTCTGCGCAGCAGTGCCGCGGACCAAGTGGTGGCCGCAATCAAACCGGGGTTGCAGGACCTCGCCGAGTTGCTCGACGGCTTTAGCGGTCGCGCCCTGACCAACGCCGATGCGGCGCGTCTGGTGACAGCCCTGAGCGCTTACAAGGAAGGCTTGCCGGCACGGGTGCGCAGCCTGCGGGCTATTTTCCAGGAGAGTCAGCCGAGCGACGCCGAGCAACTGGATTTCCACACGGCGTACGAGCTGCTCTATCGCTTTGTCGATGACCTGCACAGTTACGCACAGACCCACGCATCACTGGCCGATCACAGCCACGAACGGGAGCGTTGGGACGAGCCGTTCACGCCGCAGACCAGTTGGCTGGTGTCAGCGGCCTCGGGCATTCGCGCCGCGTTCATCCTGGTGGTACTGGGCAGCTATTGGGTCGCCACGGCGTGGCCGAGCGGGGCGACCATGACGTTGATCGCCGCCGCCACCGTCGGCCTCTCCGCCGCCACTCCGAACCCCAAGCGCATGTCGTTCCAAATGGCTTGCGGCACCTTCCTCGGGGCACTGATCGGCTTCGTCGAGATGTTCTTCATTTTCCCGTGGATCGATGGTTTCCCGTTGCTCTGTGTGATGCTCGCACCGGTGATCGTGCTGGGTTCGTTCCTCGCCTCGCGGCCGCAGTACGCCGGGGTCGGGCTGGGGCTGCTGATCTTTTTCAGTACCGGTTCGGTGCCGGACAATCTCACGGTCTACAACCCGTACAGCTTCATCAACGACTACATCGCCATGGTGCTGGGCATGCTGGTGTGCGCGGCGGCGGGGGCGATCATTCTGCCGCCCAACAGCCGTTGGCTGTGGCGGCGACTGGAGCAGGATCTGCGTGGTCAGGTGGTGTACGCCATCAGTGGCAAACTCAAGGGCCTGGCGTCGAGTTTTGAAAGCCGCACCCGTGACCTGGTGCATCAGGCCTATGGCTTCGCGGCGGGGCAGCCGCAGGTCCAGCGAAACCTGCTGCGCTGGATGTTCGTGGTGCTGGAAGTGGGGCACGCGATCATTGAGCTGCGCAAGGAGCAGGCGATCCTGCCGGTGCATCCCGCCTATGCCGAATCCCAGCCGTGGCGCCAGTCGATCCGCGTGATGGGCCGAGCGCTGGTGCGGCTGTTCCTGCAACCCGGCCAGAGCAATCAGGAGCGTGCATTGATCGCGGTCGACCATGCCATCAGCCGCGTGCAAGCCACCGACGAACCATTCGCTCCGCACTTCGATACCTCGGCGCTGCGCCGGGTCAAGAGCTACCTGCACTTCATCCGCACTTCGCTGCTGGACCCGCAATCACCGCTCGCCGGCTACACCCATGCCATCGCCACTGCCAAGCCCCAAGGACTTGAACATGCCTCGTGAAATCGCCTTCCACGGCGTGTACATGCCGACCATGACACTGATGTTTTTGATCGCGGCGGCGTTGGCCTGGGCGCTGGACCGCTTCCTGTCCGGGTTCGACCTGTACCGCTTCTTCTGGCACCCGGCGCTGCTGCGCCTGAGTCTGTTTACCTGTCTGTTCGGCGCCCTGGCGCTGACTGTCTACCGTTGAGAACACCCTGATGAAAAAGCTATTCAGCCTGCTCGCAACCCTGCTGGTACTGGCCCTGGCGATATGGATCGGCCGGACCCTCTGGGTGCACTACATGGAGACACCATGGACCCGCGACGGGCGGGTACGCGCCGACATCATCAACGTCGCCGCCGATGTCACTGGCGAAGTGGTGGACGTGCCGGTGCGTGACAACCAGTTGGTGAAGAAGGGTGACCTGCTGATGCAGATCGACCCCGAGCACTATCGCCTGGCGGTCAAACAGGCACAGTCGCTGGTGGCGTCGCGCAAGGCCACGTGGGAGATGCGCAAGGTCAACGCCCATCGCCGGGCCGACATGGACAACCTGGTGATCTCCAAAGAAAACCGCGATGACGCCAGTAACCTCGCCGACTCGGCCCTGGCCGACTACCAGCAGGCCCAGGCGCAACTGGAAGCCGCCGAACTGAACCTCAAACGCACCGAAGTCCGCGCCGCCGTGGACGGTTACGTGACCAACCTCAATGTGCATCGCGGCGACTACGCGCGCATTGGTGAAGCGAAAATGGCCGTGGTCGACATGAATTCCTTCTGGGTCTACGGCTTTTTCGAAGAAACCAAACTGCCCCATGTGCGCGTGGGCGATCAGGCCGACATGCAGCTGATGAGCGGCGAAGTGCTCAAGGGCCATGTGGAAAGCATCTCGCGCGGCATCTACGACCGCGACAACCCGGAAAGCCGTGAGTTGATCGCCGACGTGAACCCGACGTTCAACTGGGTGCGCCTGGCACAACGGGTGCCGGTGCGGATTCACATCGACGAAGTGCCGGAAGGCGTGCTGTTGGCGGCGGGGATTACGTGTACGGTGGTGGTGAAGCCTGCGGCTGGTGAGTAGCTCCTGGACAAGCATGACATTGTGGCGAGGGAGCAAGCTCCCTCGCCACAACAATTTCAGACTTGGCTAAACGTCTCGTGCAAATGTCGCCACAGCACCTTGCCGTCCGCCTGTTTCTCGAACACCACGGTCGAGCGCCGATCCGAATGCAGCCCCGTCGCATCGGTCTGCTGCTCGCGGTAACTGACGGTGGCGCCACCGTCATGCAGCGCAATGCCGCGCAATTCGCTCAACTCGATACGAAAACCCAGCTTCTTGCCGCCGGCCAGCATGAACAACTCGTTCAGCGCGGCAAAATCCAGCACGCGGCCTAATGGCGAAACCATGGAAAATTGCGGCGAAAAACGTGTCAGCAACTGTTCGAGTTCGCGCACATCGCGTTCTTCGGCCAGCCATTGTTCGATGGCAACGTGGGCCTGGATCACTTCGTCGAAGTATTCGGTGTAGTCGGTCATGGTGTTTCCTCAAAATCTGCCTGGCCGCGAAGAACGATAACCCGGTCTCAGAGCTGCCCGCGCAATCCGAACCGCTTCATCAAGCCTGACTCCAGCAGGCCCTTGGGCAACAATCCGGCCATCAACGGCAATGCCCGGCTGCCGTTGCCCAGGCGTAACAGCCGTGGCGGCTTGCCTTGCTGCACAGCCTTGAGCACGCCAGCGGCGAATTCGCTGGCGGGTGTCGGTTTGTCCTGGGAGGCCCTGGCCCTGGCCCGGATACCTTCGCGCAACGGAAACCACGGCGACTGATCGCTGATCAATTGTTCGGCCTCATGGCCGGCGTTCTTGGCAAAACTCGACGCGATGGCCCCCGGCTGAACCTCCATGACCCGCACGCCAAATGGCGCCAGTTCCATGCGCAAGGCATCGCTCAAGGCATGCACCGCCGCTTTCGACGCGCAGTAGGCGCCGGCGAAGGGCGTCACCAGCACGCCAGAGACGCTGCCGATGTTCACCACCAGTCCTCGGGCCCGGCGCAACACCGGGAACAGTGCGCGGGTCACGCCGACAATGGCGAACACATTGGTTTCGAACTGGCGTTGCATCGCGGGCACGCCGCCATCGAGCAGCGGGCCCATGGCGCCATAACCGGCGTTGTTGATCAGCACGTCGAGGCCACCATGTTGCTGGTTGATGCGCTCGCTCAACTGTTCAAGCGCCTGGCCATCGTTGACGTCCAATTGCACGGCGCTGAAGCCGGCGGCGGTCAGGGCTGCCACGTCTTCGGGTTTGCGGGCGCTGGCCCAGACTGTGTAGCCGGCGGCTTTGAATACATCAGCCAGGGCGCGGCCGATGCCGCTTGAACATCCGGTAATCAACGCAACGGGCATGGCGCGGTCCTTGTGCAAAAAAAAGGGGGGAGGGCTCAGTCGGAGAAATTACCCTGCAAACGCTCGGCGCGAAACTCCAGGGTTTCCGGGCGGTAGCCAGGACGCAATGGTGGCAGCGGCAGACAGTCTTCCCAGTTGCCACCGGCCTGCAATTCGCCGGGGCCACGATAGCGCGGGGCGGTGTACTGGTTGTCAGCGAGATTGACCGTGTCGCCTGGCGCGTAGGCAGCGACACGCCAGCGCAGTTCGGTCAGCGGTACGTCGTTGCCGTTTTTCAGGGTCAATTGCAGCGGCCGGTCGGCAGGGCAGTGTTTCGGCGCGTAGCTGATGCGCAATTCAAGACGTTCCAGTTGCTTGAGTTCGCGGTGGTCCATCCAGATCACCCACGTGGCGACGATGCCCAGGCCCACGGCGGCGGCCATGGAAACGGGCAGGGCTTTGGCCGGATAGCGCAGTAGCAGGATCAGCCAGGTGATGACCAGCAGGACACCGATGAACATGACGCGCAAACCTCGGAAGCAGAGAGGAGCATCCTACCTAAGCGTAGGTGAGGTTGGCGATGGGCGGGATTTCGGCGGTGGATTGACTGGCCTCATCGCGGGCAAGCCCGCGATGAGGCCAGTCGGGACAACATACAATCCAGGCAAAAAAAGCCCCCGTCCAACCCGCTGCGGATAGGGAACGCAGCAAGCTGGACGGGGGCTTGTTTTTTTACAGGTCAATCACTGCGCGATGGTTTTCACCGACACGCCACGTTCGATCGGGGTGGAGCGACCGTAGATGTCGTCGTACCGCTCGATGTCGTCTTCGCCCAGATAACTGCCCGATTGCACTTCGATGATCTCCAGTGGAATCTTGCCCGGGTTGCGCAAACGGTGAACCGAGGCAATCGGAATGTAGGTCGACTGGTTCTCGGTGAGCAGGAACACGTTCTCGTCGCAGGTCACTTCAGCCGTGCCGCTGACCACGATCCAGTGCTCGGCGCGGTGGTGGTGCATTTGCAGCGACAGGCACGCGCCCGGCTTGACCGAGATGTGCTTGACCTGGAAGCGCCCGCCCATGTCCACCGAGTCGTAGGAGCCCCACGGACGATAGACCTCGCAGTGGTTCTGGGTTTCGCTGCGGCCCTGTTCGTTGAGGGTGTTGACCATTTGTTTCACGCCTTGGACCTTGTCCTTGTGGGCGATCATCATGGCGTCCTTGGTTTCGACGACCACGATGTTTTCCAGGCCGATCACCGACACCAGTTTGCCGTTGCCGTGGATCATGCAGTTACGGCTGTCCTGGATGACCACGTCGCCTTTGGTGACGTTGCCATTGGCGTCTTTTTCGTTCACTTCCCACAACGACGACCAGCAGCCGACATCGCTCCAGCCGGCGGTCAGCGGCACGACGCAGGCGCGCCGGGTTTTTTCCATCACCGAGTAGTCGATGGAATTGTCCGGGCAGCAGGCGAAAGTCGCTTCGTCGATGCTCACGGTATCGGCATCCTGCGCGCTGCGCTCCAGGGTCAGCAGGCAGGTGTCGTAGATGTCCGGATCGTGCTTTTTCAGCTCTTCGAGGAAACGGCTGGCGCGGAACAGGAACATGCCGCTGTTCCAGAAATAACCGCCGGACTGGACGAACTCGGTGGCGCGTTTCACGTCGGGTTTTTCGACGAAGTGCGAGACGCGGCTGACGCCTTCGGGCAACAGCGAATCGTTGGTCGACTTGATGTAGCCATAGCCGGTTTCCGGTTTGGTGGCCGGTACACCGAACAGCACCATCTCGCCGTTTTCGGCGGCGACCGTGGCCAGCGCCAGGGCGCGTTGCAAGGCTTTCTGGTCTTCCAGTACGTGGTCGGCCGGCAGCACCAGCATCAGCTCGTCGCGACCCTCATTGACCAGCATCATCGCGGTCAGGGCCACGGCCGGCGCAGTGTTGCGACCGAACGGCTCCATCAGGATGCGCTGGGTTTCCAGTTTGCGGGCGGTCAGTTGCTCGTTGACGATGAAACGGTGGTCCTTGTTGCAGACCACGATCGGCGTGTCCATACCTTCGAACACCAGGCGCTCCAGGGTTTGCTGGAACAGCGTGTGCTCGCCGGTCAGGGCCAGGAACTGTTTCGGGAATTGCTTACGGGAAAGCGGCCAAAGACGTGAGCCACTACCACCTGACAAGATCACCGGAATCATGTTGTTACTCCTTGAAAATCGTTTGGTTAGAGCTACGAACGCTGTGTCGTTTCACTCTTGTTCTTGTTCCGTGTCCCGGCTGACAGCTCGGTCCCTTTTAGGAGCGAGCCTTGCTCGCGATGGACGTCAACGAAAACGCGTGCTGTCTGGATGAATGCGTTGTCCTTGAGTTCATTGCGAGCAGGCTCGCTCCTGCAGGGTTCCTGGTCAGCCGGAAAAATGAATTAGCGCGTCGAAACCGGGCGTTTCACCCAGACCGGCGACAGGCTGCTGCCATTGCCGGTGACGTACAGCACCGCGGCCTCACCGCGTTCCAGGGCGACCGGTTTTACGTCGCCGACTTTCTTGTCCCCATCGTATAGCGCCAGGCTGACTTTCACCGGGTTGATTTCACGTTCGCCACGGCCCTTGGCAGCCACGTTCGGCACCACGTCGGTCTTGCCGTCGGCGGTTTTCAGGGTCAGCGCCTTGTCGCTGAGGTTCTGCACCCGTACCAGGGATTTCTGTTTGTTCTTGAACGGTGGTTCCTCGATCAACTGCGGTGCGCCACTGGCGTTGTTGACCAGGGTGTAATAGTGATCGCCGGCCAGTTTCACCGGCAGGCTCTGGCTGCCGACCTTGGCGCTGTAGTCACCGCCCGGCATGAAGCTGAAGTCACTGCTGGACAGGGGCGCGACGTCGCTCAGGTTGGTGCTGCCGACGGTGGCGCTGACTTCGGCGTTGCTGGCGTTGTAGATCCGCACAAAGGTCGAGCCTTTCGGTGCGGTCGGGCCATACAGCGCCGCGTCGCCACCGGCGAAGGCCTGCATCGAAAGCACACTCATACCAGCAACGAGTGCGAAGGTCTTGGCGAGACGACGAGGAGTAGTCGTGAAAGTCATGGAAGTACCTCTCTCTTTCAGTTTTGCGCCCGGTCGGGCGTCTCGGATTTAGTGTTGATTGCTACGTTTTGTTGGCGCGCGCCGGCTTGTTTAAGCTCTGCGACCCACTGCGGGTCGGCGTCGCCGATTTCGTTGTTCACAGGCAGATATCGTTCCGGAAACTCCCAGATCAGCACTTGTGGCGGGCTGTTCTTGAAAGCATCGCTTTTCAGGTAGCTGAGCATTGGCAGGATCGGGCCGTGGCCGTCTTCGGCGTAATTGACCACGTCGCTGTGCAGCGCTTGTTTCAGCGCGCCGACGAAGTTCCAGTTGGGGTTGGCGCTGTAGCTGGTGCCGATCAGCGCCACGGGTACTTCGGTGTTGGCGAACAGGGCGTCGTCACCGGCTGGCTGGTCGCCGGCCGCCACGGTGTTGCGTTTCTGCAAAGGCTCTTGCGCCGGCATCAGGTTCTCGAACAGTGGGTCCAGTGGCAGGAACAGACGCAGGTCGCCCTTGTGCGTGACTTTCTCCGCCGGCTGGGTGACGAAGTTCTGCGGTTCGCCGCTCAGCGGGAACTTGTCGGCAATGGTCTTGGCCACGCGGTTGGCCGCGATTTCCGCGCCTTCCGGCGTCCAGTGGGTGTCAGTGCGCAGGAACACTTGCTGACCGTTCTGTTTGGCTTTCAGCAGCGGGCCGAGCAGGTCAGGCGCAGGGATCCGGTCGGCCGCCAGGCGCTGGTGGAAGTCCTGGTAGAGATTGGCGTGGATGCTCGCCGGTTTCACCTCGCCGAGGTGTTCCGGGTACAGCCGCACCTTGGCCGGCACCACTGCCATCACCAGTTGCACGCCTTTGGCTTTCAAGGTCTGGCGCACGCCTTCGACCAGCGCGTAGTTGCCTTGCAGGTTCAGCTCTTCGTTGACGATCGGGTGGAACTCTTCATCGCTGTACAGCCACTGGTCGCGACCGAGCACAACGCCCGGACGACCTTCGTTGAACAGCTTGAAGTCCAGCGCCGCCCAGAGGTTGGTGCCCAGGCGCTTGATCGGAAACTCGTCGTCGTAGTGCGTCTCTACCGCTTTGGTCCAGCGACCGTTCAGCACCGTGGCGTCGGCGTTGGTGCTGAAACCGAAGAAGCTGCGCGTGGACCACAGGCCCAGGGCCAACAGGGTCACCAGGAACAGGGCGATGTAGAAGATGCGTAATGAGCGGGTCATGGTCAGATCCCTCAGAACTGGAAATAAAGGAACGGCGAGAAGCTTTGTGCCGAGAGTTTGAGAATCGATGCGATGAACAGCAGCAGCACCAGCGCGCGCATCACATAACGCGACCAGTCAGCGGTCCAGTAGGCCGGTTGCACCTGGGCGTCGACGCCGACGGTGTAGCCAGGCTGATGGATGCTCGCCGGGTTATCCCCAGGCGCGGCCTTGATCAGGCCCGGTTCGGCGGCGGCCGGGCCGTCGCTGTCGACGTTCACCGCAGGCCTGGTCTTGACCGGTGGCTGGTTGGTGTAGAAGTCGCGTAGGCCGAAGAACGCCAGGGTCACATAGGCCACGATCAGCGTTGCCACTTGCAGGCCGGTGAGGCTGGCCTGGTTGAGTTCCGACAGCGACCAGTCGCCGAAGCTGAACATCGCGCCGTACATGCGGCCGGCGACGTGCAGGTTTTCCGCACGGAAGATCACCCAGCCCATCACCACCAGCAGGAAAGTCAGCGCCCAGCGGATCGGGTTGAAACGGCGTGGCGAAGTGTTGAGGCCGATGGCTTTTTCAATCGCCAGCCACGTGCCGTGCCACGCACCCCAGACGATGTAGGTGATGTTCGCGCCGTGCCACAGACCACCGAGCAGCATGGTCAGGAACAGGTTGCGATAGGTCATCAACGTGCCTTTGCGGTTGCCGCCCAGGGTGATGTACAGGTAGTCGCGCAGCCAGGTCGACAGGCTGATGTGCCAGCGCCGCCAGAACTCGGTGATCGACTGGCTGACGTAAGGCTGCTTGAAGTTTTCCATGAAGCGGAAACCCATCATCAAGCCCAGGCCGATGGCCATGTCGCTGTAGCCGGAGAAGTCGAAATACAGTTGCGCGGTGTAGGCCAGCGCGCCGAGCCAGGCATCACCCGTGGTCGGGTTTTGCAGGGCGAAGCAATGGTCGGCCACCACCGCGAGGGTGTCGGCGATGAAGACCTTCTTGATGAATCCCTGCATGAACCGCGTGCAGCCCTCGGAGAACTTGTCGAGGGTGTGGGTGCGGTTGTTGAACTGGTCGGCCAGGTCACGGAAACGCAACACGGGGCCGGCGATCAGGTGCGGGAAGATCGCCACGAAGGCCGCGAAGTCGATCAGGTTGCGGGTCGCCGGGGTGTCGCCACGGTAGACGTCGATGATGTAGCTGATGGACTCGAAGATGTAGAACGAGATCCCGATCGGCAAGAGCACGTGGGTCAGGATGAACGGCTCCAGGCCCACCGACGTCATCATCGCGTTGATGCTATCGACGCCGAAGTTGGCGTACTTGAAGTAGCCGAGGATGCACAGGTCGACGGCCACGCCGAGCAGCAGCCAGCGCTGCGCCGGTTGGGTCCGCACGCCGGCGGCACCGACCCTCAGGCCGATCCAGTAGTTCCACAGCGTGACCGCGGCGAACAGCGCGAGGAAGTCCACCCGCCACCAGGCGTAGAACACGTAGCTGGCGATCAGCAGCAGCAAGTTGCGATAGCGTTGCCCGCTCAGGTAGTACAAGCCGAGAAAGATCGGCAAGAACAAAAACAGGAACACGTTGGACGAAAAAACCATCCCGATCTCTCCTTGTTTAACCACAGTCAAGGGCCGCAGCCCCCCCAAACCCCCCCACCAAAAACCGGGGGGCGTAACACACAAAAACTCAAACTCGACACCGACCCTGTGGGAGCGGGCTTGCCCGCTCCCACAGGGTTTTGGGTTGGCCTAAGAGCCTTTGCCCTTCTCGTTGGCCGGGTCATAGACCCTGGTCAGGTCGCCGCCCAGACGGAAGGTCTTGAACGGTTGCATGCCGTGCTTCTTCTCCAGCACGTCGGGCGTGCAGGTGTAGAGGGTGCAGAACGGTTCGAGCCAGGCGAATTTCATGTCCTCTTTCAAGTCGGTCATGTCCTGTTCCTTGCCGTTCTTTTTCTCGAACGCGTCGGGGTCTTTCACTCCGGCGAGGACGCGATCAGCCAGGCGTTTGAGCGCGCCGTTGTTTTCCTGGCGCAAGTCCACACCGTTGACCTGGGCGAAACTGGCAATCATCGCCAGCGGTGGCAGGGCGTAGTTGTGATAGGCCAGGGCGCGTTGCTGGCGCTTGAGTTCGTTGGGCAGGAAGCCGTCGGCGTCGACCTGGTTGGCGCCGACCTTGTATTCCTTGACCGCCCAATCGAACAGGTCGCGGCGGTTGGTGGCGATGGAGGTGGCCATCACCGACCAGGCGGCCCAGTACGAGTGGTTATTGGTTTGGTCCAGCGGCAGGTTGTCCCAGTCGCTGACCACCTGATCGGCCATCCTGCTGAACCAGGCTTCGATCAGCTGCGACTCCTGCTGATGGTTGGCCAGCGGATGGGAGTCGGAAAACTTCAGGCGAATGTACGCGGACGCCATGCTGCCCAGCGCCCATTTGCGCATCGACTTGCCGGTATGGTTGAAGTCCTTGGACATCAACGCATCGGCCTTGGCCCAGGCCGTCAGCCAACTGAGTGTGCATTCGAGCTGTTCCGGACGACCGTCACGCATGAACTGCATGACCCGTTTGCTGGTACCGCGCTCCAGTTTGGTGATGTCGGCGGTGCTGTCGCGAAAAGCTTTTTCCGATTGCACGTTCAACGTGGCGCGGGCCTTGTCCGAACCTTCGTACTTGCTGCGAAATTGCAGGGCGCCGGTATAAGGCGTCGGCATCGCTTCGCAGCCTTCGCCCTTGTCGCCGGTCTTGAGTTTTTCGATCGGCGCGAAGTAACCCTGTGGCGGGCGCAATGGCGCGGCCGCCTGGGTTGCGCCGGCGAACATCGCCAGGCTCAAAAGCGTGGGGGCCAACAGATTTTTCAATATCGGATTTCGCATGGCAGACCTCATTGCCCGGCCTGAGCGGTACGTTGCTCAGCGCTCGGGAATACGTTGCGTTTGCAGATTTTCGCTTCGACTTTCTGTGGCGCGGCACCCGCTTCAGGGCCCTGGACTTCGACGGCCAGCAAGTTCTGCGAGGCCCAGTCTTCGTCCGTGCGCAACTCAAAGGCGAAACGCCCGTCGGTCTCGGAGGTTTCCGGTTTGTCGATCTTGATGTCCTCGTGGCGCCCGTTCATGTACCAGAGGGTGGCTTGCAGGGTTTTCACCGACGTGTCGGCGAAGCGGATGTCGACCTGATGACTGCTGTTTTGCAGGTTCAGGTTTTTGCTGTTGACCATCAGTTCGTTCTTGCCCGGCTTCAGGGTGGTGCTGCCGGACATCTGTGCTTCCTTGCCTTCGCAACCGTTGTCCAGCAGCGCCATCATCTGGCGGTAGATGGTTTCCTGGTCGAGGCGATACAGCGGCGAGAATTCCCAGATGAGAATCTTCGGCGGGTTCTTCTGAAACTCTTCGCTGCCCAGGTACTGCAGCATCGAGCCTTCCAGGCCGCCGCCGGGGAACGCTACGTTGAGAATGTCGGCGCCGATGGCCTCTTCGAGGAAACCGGCGAAGTTGTAGTTCTTGCCACTGTGACTGGTGCCGACCAGGGTGATTTGCGGATTGCCGGAATCGCCGAACAGATCGCCATCGCCCGCTTCGCCTTTGGGTTCGGTGGTGAATTGATCCATGTACTGGATCGCGTAGCTGGTGCCACAGAGTTGACCGGCCATGTTGTGCAATGTTCCGGTCTTGCCCATGCGACCCGACTTATGGGTCTCGAACTCACGCTTGGGAATGCCGGCGAACTCGGGCATTTGCTTGATTTTCTCGGCGACGATTTTCGCCGTGCGCTGGGCACCGTAAGGCGTCCAGTGCTGGTCGCCGCGGAAGTAGAAGTCGTGGGCGGGCAGGGTGTCGGGCAACGATTCGTTGGTCAGTGGCGACAGGTCCGGCACCACGTAGCCCATGGCGGCGAAACGGCCGAGCATGGTTTTGTAGTTTCTCAGTGCCTTGTCGAAATCGAAGCTGGCTTTTTCCGCCGGGTTCAATTTGTTGCGGTTCACCAGGCCACGGGTCGGCTGGTAGACCACCACCAGTTCCACGCCTTTGCTCTTGAACGCATCGTGCAGTTGCTTCAGGCGTTTGTAGCCGGCGGGCGTGGTGTCGAATTCGGTGCGCAGGTCTTCCTGGGTCCGGAACAACCAGTCGCCCTGAGCCTGTACCAGCGTGGTGAAGTTCTGCTGATAGCGCGTGGTGTAGTTCTTTGCGTCGTGGGCGGCCGGGCACAGGCTGCAGCATGGTTCGGCGGTGTAAGTGGGCGCCTTGACTTCGTCGGCACGGGCACCGCTGGCGGCCGCCAGAATCCCGAGTGTCAGGCCCGACAGGCTGAGTAATTTGATCAAGTGTGGGTGCATAAAATTATCCTCAGTCCTGCATTTCGGTCTGGCGTTCGACAGGGTCGATCAGCACGGCTTTCTGCTGGCGCACCAGCAGGTCGAGAATTTCATCCTGGCGTTCGCCGAGAATCCCCGAGAAGCTGATGCCGCTGGATTTGGTCGGTGCGAGCATGGACACCCGGTACAGCTCGACGCTCAGCGGCGAGTCGATGGACAGCGGGCCGCTGCCATTGCCCGCCAGTTCACCGCCGACCACGATCAGCGACACCTGGGCGTCGAACGGATCGAGCTTGATGTCGCGGTCGGTGTTGGTCAGGTCCTTGATGTGGCCGTAGACGCCGGTCAGGCCGTTGGCCATGGCGACGTTTTCGTAGAGGCGGATGTTCACGCTGTTACGAATGCGGATGCCGTGGCGCCGGTTGCTGATCACCTTGTTGCCCCACAACAGGTTGTCGGCACTCTCGTAGAGGGTGATGCCGTCGGTGTGGTTCTGGTAGATCTCGTTGTGGGCGATCAGGTTGTTCACGCTGTTACGGTCGATCACCAGCCCCGAGAGGTGGTTGTCGTAGCTGCGGTTGTTGAAGATGAAACTGTCGTTGACCTCACGGGAAATAATGATCCCGTGCTTCTTCCTGGTCCCGTGCACCGTGTTGTCGGCAATGATCAGGCCGTGGGAGCGGTCGTGCGGGTCGATGCCGTAGACGATGTTGTCTTTGTAGGTGTTGCCCTTGACCACGAAGTCGCGGGTTTCGTAGCAGTAGAAGCCGTACCACATGTCCGAGAACTCGGAACCGACGATCCAGCCGGTCGGCTCGGGACGCTTGAGCACCTTGGCCATGTTCGGCGTGTATTGGGAAATACTCACGCCGTAGGACTTACTGTTGGCGTAACCGAAACTGGCGATCTTGCTGTTGGCGATGTAGGTCTCGGTGCCGCCCCAGGACAGCAGGAATGGCCGGAATTCCTTCGGCGAAGTGAATGTCGCCGGGCCGTTGTCCTTTTCGCGCCAGCCGGTGATTTTGGTATCACGCACGAACAACTGGCCGTCGTTGACCAGGAACGAGCCGGCTTCTTGCGACAGACGCAGCTCCTGGGTCTGCTTGTCGATTTCCAGGATGCCGTGGCGACCGACCACGATCGGCAACCGGGCGAGGAACACGCCCGGCGAGGTTTCGATGACGTACTTGGGCAGCTTTTTCGCCACGTCCTTGAGGTTCATGTAGCCGTCGTCGACAAAGATCGCTTGCGGGATGCCGTGCTGACGCACCACCCATTCGGCCATTTTGTTGTCGCCGCCGATGAAGTCCTTCAGGGCGTCTTCCTGCATCATCCGGCGTACGCTGATCTTGCCGGCTTTGCTGCGCACGATTTTCGCGGCGATGGATTCGGCGGTGTAGCCGGAGATGTCCGGCAGTTTCGGCGTGGCCAGTTCCAGCGGCGCGGTCGGTGCGCTGCTGACGGTGTAGGTCTTGGCCTGTTGCAGTTCCTTGGCCAGGGTGGCCGGCTTGCCTGGTTGAGGGGCCGCCGGTTCGACTTTGGCCGGCTCCACATTGGCGAAGGCAGCCGCACTGGCCAGCAGCATCGCGCCAGCCAGCAAGGTCAACGAACCTTTCTTGGCATTGTTCATGTCGGGGACTCCCTTCGCGGTGTGCATCAGAAGCGCCAGATCACGTCGATGAACGCGCGGTGCATGTACGAATCAACCTGGCTGCCGTAGGCATCGCCCGGCTTGAACACGCCGCCACGGAAGCGCACCAGGGCCGAAGGCTCGTCGATCTTCTGGCTCAGCGCCGCTGGCAACAGGCCCTGTTTGAAGTACTTGGTGACCACCAGGTCCATTTCCTGACCCATGTCTTTCTCGCCATCGTTCAGCGGCAGCGAGGTGCTGGAGAGCACGGCGCCGGTGACGTCGTCGGTGGTGTTCTGCACCGCATCGATGCCGTTGCTGCCGACCGGCTTGTTGCCGTCGACACGCCAGAACTTGTGGTAGATCAGGCTGGCGTCGTACTCATCGTTGAGCATCCACGAACCAAACAAGGTGGCGGTTTGCAGGTTGTTCATTTCGCCACGGAAGGCTTCGCCGAAACGGTGGACCCGTGAGCGTGTGCCGGTGTAGTTCGAGCGGTTGCTTTCCAGACCGTTCTGTTCGTAATCGGCGCTGGCCCGGGCGTAGGCCGCACCGACTTGCCATTGCGGATCGAGGCGCAGGCGCACGCCCAGGTCGGTGGCCCAGCCGTTGACATCGCCGCTTTGCTTGGCTTGCGCGGGCACAGTGCCATCGGCGTTCAGCGGGTTGACCGTATCGCGGTCGCCGCTCATGCCGGTGACGCTGCCCCAGTAATTGACGGTGTTGGTGTTGCGCCAGTTATAGGCATCACTGTTGGCCTGGAGGCCGATCCAGCTGATGTCGCCGTTCTGTTTTTTGTCCAGCGAGTCGCTGGGCACACCCGGTTGCGGATAGTCGAGCTTACCGTCGTCGTGGGTGTGATGACCGCGAATGCCGACCCATTGCCCTGGCGTCCACTGGTACTCGGCCTCGGCGTAAGCGTGCAGGCGATCCTTGTCCTTGGGCGCCAGCTCTTTCAAATCGGTGCGGTACTCGCTGAAGCGTTCGGCGACACCTGCATTGGCGCGCAACAGGGTGGTGTCGAAGGTCCAGTTCAGGGCTTCGATGTTGGTGTCGCGCCATTGTCCGTCGTCGTTGTGCAGGCGCTGGCGACCGAATTTGAGGATCTCGCCGGGGTAGGGCGTGAAGCCGCTGTAGCCGACCCAGAACTCGCGCATCGCCAGGTAGTTCTTCTTGGTCTGACGATCATTGTTGCTGGTGTTCTCGGTGCCTTCGGACTGTTGCAGGGTGTCGGTTTCGATGATGTCCGTGGCCGTCACGGCCTGACCCATGGCGTAGGCGCTCCACGCGCCGCTTTCGCCATAGACCCAGGGACGCAGGTCGAGACCGACACCGTTGACGTCGCCGCCGGGCCGGGTGCCGAGGTCGCGGTCGTCTTCGGACTGGCCGGTGATCTTCACTTCGAGGCCGAAGTTCTTGGTTTCGGTGATGGCCGCCAGTGTCGGGCAGGACCAGATCAGCGCGAATGTCAGGCCAATACCGGCCTTCATGAATGGATTGAGCTTCATAGGGATTCCTCGCCGTCCTCTTCTTGCAGGGCGTGCAGTTGCAGCGTGTTCTGGCTCAAGGCACCACGAGTCGCCTGTTCCTGTTTCAACAGTCGTTGGGCCTCGGCAAGCTGCGCGGGCGGCAGTTGGGCTTCGAGTGTTTGCGCAAGCTCGGTGGCTTGCGGGGTGTTCTGGACCTTGGCCAATTGGCTGAAGACATAGGCATTGAGCGGGTCAGGCTTGGTGCCCTTGCCCTGGGAAAACAATTGAGCGATGGCGAAGTCGGCGCTGTTCTGGCCGTTGCGCGCCGCAGTCAGCAGATGGTCGAGGGCCTTCTGTGGATAAACCTTGCCCAGGTAGCCCCGGCGATAGATCTGGCCGAGGTAATAATCGGCGGCGACTTCGCGGCCGACGGCTTTCTGGAAGTGTTCTTCGGCGACCTTGGCGTCAGCCGGGACCATCTTGCCTTCGTAGTAGAGCTTGCCCAGCAGCAGTTCAGCGCGTGGCTGGTCGGCGGCGCGACCGTTGTCCAGGTACTTCATCATCTGGTCGACATCGCCCAGCTCGGGGAAGTCGTAGAGCAACTGCGCGAGGGTGACCCACGACGCCGGGTAGCCTGGAGCAATGGGTTCGAGCAGCGACTGCGCGGTTTTTTCGTCAGGCGTGCCAAGGGTCGAATCAGCGAGCACACGGGCCACACTGTCAACCCGTTGCGCCGAAACCGCGCCGCGAGCGTGGGCGGCTTGCAGCTGCTTGATCAGTTCGGCTTGCTGCTCAGGCTTGGCCTGTTTCTGATAGACCGTGGCCAGCTCGACGTAGCAGATGTCGGTGGTGTTCAACGCGGCTTTGCAGATCGTTGCCACTTCGTCCAGGTGCTGGTCGTAAGTGCCCTGGGTGCGGTAGAGCAGCACCTGCGCCAGACCCGCTTCCGGTTTGCCTTCGGCGCGCCATTGGCTGATTTGCTGCTGGGCATTCACGTTGGGGAAGCTGTGCGGGTATTGCAGGTACAGCATGGCCAACGGGATCAACGTGTTGCCTTCGCCATTGGCGCCGGCTTTTTTCAGCAGGCTTTCGGCTTCGTGATGCTCGGCTTCGGTGGCGCCGGGTTTGGCCACCAGCAGGCGACCGAGGCGTGCCTGGGCCCGTGGCGAAACATCGGCGGCGGCGCGATAGGTCGCCTCGGCCTGTTTGATCTGATCGGGGTCGCGGCTGTCGACCTGAATGTCAGCCAGCCCGACTTGCGCCTCGCTGTAGCCCAGGTCCGCCAGCGCGCGGTAGTTTTGCGCCGCAGTGGTGGTGTCGCCACGCTTGAGGGCTTCGTTGGCCAGGCGCTGGTCGGGCAGGCCGGCACAGCCAGCCAGGCTGACTGCCAGAGCAATGGCGCACAGTGAGCCCATGTGGGAGGGAGCCTGCTCGCGAAGCAGGCGCCCCGGTGCATCAGACAAACCGCGTCGATTCTTTCGCGAGCAGGCTCGCTCCCACAGGGTCGGCGGTGTGTTCAAGATAGTCGTCACAGGCATGTCCTCCGCTTAAAGACCAGCGGCCATGGCTTTGTCGATCAGCCAGTTCAGGTTCGGGCCACGGTCGCTGCTCACTTCCACCGGGCGGCCGGCGAAGGTGGTGTCCAGGGCTTCGTCCGGCTGGATCAGGACGCGAATGTCGGACGACAGGTCGGCGCTTTTCAGGCTGGTGCTGCTGACGATCTTGCCGGTGCGGGATTTGTCTTCGCCGGCGATCTGGAAGCGCACCGCAGTGCCTGGCAGCACGTCGCTGAACTGGCGATAGGAGAAGCGCGCTTCAACGTTGGCTTCGCTGTTGCGTGGCACCAGTTGGAAGATCACGTCGCCTTTGCTGGCGTACTGACCGTTGGCGACCATTTGTTGAGCCAGGGTGCAATCGCACGGCGAAGTCAGGGTGCCGGTCATTTGCTTGCCGAACAGCTCTTCGACCTTGGCCGGTGTCAGTTGATCGTCTTCCAGATGGCCCTTGAGCACGTCGAGCATGCTGGTGCTGAAGGTCGCCAGCGGGGCGCCTTTGGCGGCCACGCCATCGGGTTTCAACAGACTCTGCACGGTACCGTCGCGGGGCATGGTGATGCTCACGCCGGGCACGCTGACCAGACCGGCCTGAGCGTGGCTGACGAAGTACATGCCATACACCGACTTGAAGATGAAGCCGAACGCTGCCAGGCCAACCACGAAAATCCCCAGGCTGAAGGTCACGGCTTTCATGCGCCCGAACGCGGACATGCCGTGGCCGCCGTCCTTGACCTTGCGTGCCTTGGTGAAGTTGTCACGCTGCAGCGTCGCCAGCACTTCGCCGATGCTGACGATGTCGCCGGCCAGGTGCGAGGTGATCAGGTGGCGCAGGGTCGAGATGTCTTGTTGTTCAAGGTTCTGGAACTGGCAACCGGCACGACCGGTCTGGCGATCGAAGGAGCGAACCTGCAACTCGACGTCCATGGCCAGGCCGAGGTTGTCGATCACGAATTGCAGGCGGGCCTTGTACACATCGCCGGCCTTGAGCGGCAGCTGGCCGGCGTTGAAGGCCAGGCCACCGGCGGAGAGGTCGAGCACTCGCGCTTCGACCGGCGTGCGGTCGGGACCGAAGAAGCGCAACTTGGCCGGGATTTTCACTCGGGCGTGTTGGCGCTGGGCTTCGGATTCATGCACTACGTTGGCGTTGACGGCGGTATTCATAGGGGCGGTTTCCTTGTTAATTCAGGCGAGTTCGGTCAGACCATCAACAGCAGCACGGCGACGAAAATGCTGCCGGCAGAGAAGGTCATGGTCCGAGACGACCAGGTGTTGAACCAACGTTGAAAGCTGGCGAGATCTCGGGTCAGAGAAGTGGGCTGGCGAGTCCAGGACTGTTGGTCGAGGCGGAAGAACACGTAGATCTTCACCAACGCACCGACGATCTGGTTGTAATAGAGAATCGCCGGGTAGGCCGGCCCGATCCGGTGACCGGAGCAGGACAGCAGCAGGGTCAGGATCAGGCGGGTAATGCCGATCCACAGCAGGTAAACCAGGATGAACGCGGTGCCGTATTTGAAGCTGGCGATCATGGCGACGGTCAGGCCGAGCAACGAGGTCCACATCGACACGCGCTGGTCGAACAGCACCACCGAGGTGAACAGGCCGAGGCGCTTGATCCCCAGGCCCAGGGCGCGGGAATTCTGCCGCAGGTTGTTGCCGTACCAGCGGAACATCAGTTTGCGACTGGCCTTGATGAAGCTCTTTTCCGGCGGGTGTTCAACGGTGTGGATCGCCGCGTCGGGCACGTAGAAGGTGTCGTAGCCCAGGCGCATGAGGCTGAACCAGCTCGACTTGTCGTCACCGGTGAGGAACTTGAAACGACCCAGGCGCCAGTGTTGCAGCGAGTCGCTTTCCACGTCGGCGATGAAGTCCGGGTTTGTCACGACGCTGGCGCGGAATACCGACATGCGCCCGGTCATGGTCAACACGCGCTTGGACAGGGCCATCGAGCACATGTTGATGTGACGCTGGGCGAAGCGCAGCTTGTGCCATTCGCTCATGATGTAGCCGCCGCGCACTTCGCAGAACTCGTTGGTGGTCAGGCCGCCGACGTTGCCGAACAGCTGGAACCACGGCACGGTCTTGAGCACCACACCCTCGGCGAGCACGGTGTCGCCATCGATCACGGCCACCACCGCACGGTCATCCGGCAGGTGACGGGAGATGGCACGGAAACCGTAGGCCAGGCCGTCACGCTTGCCGGTGCCGGGAATGCGCACGAAGTCGAGCTTGACCCGGGCCGGTGGATTCATCCGGTTCCACAGGCTTTTCACCAGCAGCTCATCGGACATTTCCACGATGGAACAAACCACGGTGGTCGGCAGGCCGCAGTCGAT
Organism: Pseudomonas moorei; assembly: GCF_008801475.1. Lineage (GTDB taxonomy): Bacteria > Pseudomonadota > Gammaproteobacteria > Pseudomonadales > Pseudomonadaceae > Aquipseudomonas > Aquipseudomonas moorei. Next base: position 149,632 of record NZ_VZPP01000013.1, read on the forward strand.
GGCTTCGCGGATCACCGAGCTGTAGACCTGCGCGGTGGTCAGGGCGTCGATGCGGAAACTGGTGACCATCAGAAAGACATGGGACGGGTCCGCCGCTTTACCAAGCTTGCGCACTTTGCGCCGCAGGTGCGGATAGACCACGTAGAGAAACAGCATGCCGCGCAGAAAATGCGTGGCCCCCATCGAGTAGCGCCAGATGCCGACGATACCGATCAGGAAAATGAAGTCCTTCGACTCGGAGTCGAACGTGGATACAGGCAACGCCAGGGCGATGCCCATCAATAAACTTAGATAAAACAGCCAACCGGCGGCCTGGAGTAGGCCGTGCTTTAGCCTGTGCATAATCGGAATCCTAAAGTCAGTTGAAAGCTTCAAGCCTCAAGCAGCAAGCGAGGAGCGCTTAACTTGCCGCTTGAAGCTTTTCGCTTATTGCTGCTTTACCAGCAGATCCCTTCGGTGCGGCCGCTGACGCTGGTGGCCTTGGACATGAAGCCGACCAGGTCGATCACCTGCTTGCCGTGCGGGACGTCCTGCACCAGGGTGCGGAATTTCTCGTCACGGTTACCGAGGATGATCACGTCGGAGTTGTTGATCACGTCGTCAAAGTCGGCGTTGAGCAAGGACGAAACGTGAGGGATCTTCGACTCGATGTAATCCTTGTTCGCGCCATGGACACGGGCGTATTCGACGTTGCTGTCGTAGATGCTCAGGTCGTAGCCCTTGCCGATCAGCATTTCCGCCAGGTCAACCAGTGGGCTCTCGCGCAGGTCGTCGGTGCCGGCCTTGAAGCTCAGGCCCAGTAGCGCGACTTTGCGTTTGTCGTGGCTGGATACGATGTCGAAGGCGTTCTGCACCTGGGACTCGTTACTGCGCATCAGCGAGTTGAGCAGCGGGGCTTCCACATCGAGGGAGCCGGCGCGGTAGGTCAGGGCGCGAACGTCTTTCGGCAGGCAGGAACCGCCGAAAGCGAAGCCTGGGCGCATGTAGTACTGGGACAGGTTCAGGGTCTTGTCCTGGCAGACCACGTCCATCACTTCGCGACCGTCGACGCCGACCGCCTTGGCGATGTTGCCGATCTCGTTGGCGAAGGTCACTTTAGTGGCGTGCCAGACGTTGCAGGTGTACTTGATCATCTCGGCGACGGCGATGTCCTTGCGGATGATCGGTGCATCGAGCTCTTCGTACAGCGATTGCAGAACGTCACCCGAGGCCTTGTCGAACTCACCGATGACGGTCATTGGCGGCTGGTCGTAGTCGGCGATGGCGGTGCTTTCGCGCAGGAACTCAGGGTTCACGGCGACACCGAAATCGACACCGGCTTTCTTGCCCGAGCAGTCTTCGAGGATCGGGATGACCACGTTGGCCACGGTGCCAGGCAGCACGGTGCTGCGTACGACGATGGTGTGGCGGGTGCTCTTGTCACGCAGGACAAAACCGATTTCGCGGCACACGGCCTCGATGTAGTTCAGTTCCAGATCGCCGTTTTTCTTGCTCGGCGTGCCGACGCAGATCATTGACAGGTCGGTGTCGCGAATCGCCTCGGCAAAGTTGGTCGTGCCGCGCAGACGGCCCGTCTGGATACCTTGCGCCAGAAGTTCGCCCAGGCCCGGTTCAACGATCGGCGATTTGCCGGCATTGATCATATCGATCTTGTCTTTGGCAACATCGACGCCGACGACGTCATGGCCCCGTGCAGACAGGCAACCGGCACACACTGCGCCGACGTAACCCAAACCAAATATGCTGATGCGCATCGCAATTACCTCTCTATTATCAAGCCTGTATTCATCAGGCCATTAGATGGCCGTAGTTAATGGTGTTTCAGCGGTCATAGTGCACTCGCAAGTGCGGATTGCAGGCGCAACAATGCCGCGTACTGGCATATAAGTTACGAGTGTCTAAATAAGTGCACTCAAGGTGTGCGTAACCAGGCCTTATTATTGTGACGTGCCCTGTTATGCAGCCGACCCCCTGTTGTCAGAGGATGACTGTGCAATCGTCTTGCGCGCTCAAAGCCAGGCTGGAAGCCTGTAAATCAAGCGGTTGGGTGCTCCATCGAGCACGCTTATAGGGGCGCTGCCATGGCCTTGTAGGGGATAGTCATAAACCGTTATCTCCTGTCCGTTGTGTGTTGCTCAAATCAGGGATTATTCAGCACAAGTTGATGTGACAACTTTGCTACATGGATCTCTGCTCTGCGTAAGTTATCTCGTACAAGCACTGTGAGAATCGTTACCGGTGGTATGAGCGGTGCATTCGGACATAGTTCCGATCCGCTGATCACGAAATCTGAAATTTCTTGAAATATTGAGAAAGATGGCACTGCTTTCATATTGATAGCACTTGCCGTTTCGCCCTTTATATATAGGCGATTTATTGGAGGGGATAGTTTTTTGCCACTACTGATAAAAATTTTCAGTGCCACTACTGAAAAAAATCGTAAAAGTCGAGTGAAACTAAAGTTATAAATTTGAATGATGTATTTTTGGCGCCATAAAAATGGCGAAAAAGGCGGGGGAAGTGGGGTGATCTATGGGGGGGCGCATGACGAATTTGAGCGTCATGCGCCAAGCGGTGCTTCAGTCTGGAGCGTGATCGCGCAGGAACACCAGGTTGTCCGGTTTCGACTGCTCGGCGCTGTAACGATAGCCTTGCACGTCGAACTGTTTGAGGGCGGCCGGGTCGTTGATGCGTTCTTCAATCACGAAGCGACTCATCATGCCGCGCGCCTTTTTCGCGTAGAAGCTGATGATTTTGTACTGGCCGTTCTTCAGGTCCTTGAACTCGGTATTGATGATGCGCGCGTTCAGGGCATTGCGTTTGACCGCCGAGAAATACTCGTTCGAGGCCAGATTCAGCAGCACGTCATCACCCTGGTCGGCCAGGGCTTCATTCAACCATTCGCTGATCCGCGTGCCCCAAAAGGCATACAGATCCTTGCCCCGGGCGTTGGCCAGTTTGGTGCCCATTTCCAGGCGGTACGGTTGCATCAGGTCCAGTGGGCGCAGCAAGCCGTACAGGCCGGAGAGCATGCGCAGGTGTTGTTGGGCGTAATCGAAATCGGCTTCGCTGAAGGTTTGTGCATTGAGGCCGGTATAAACGTCGCCCTTGAACGCCAGCAAGGCCTGTTTGGCGTTTTCAGGGGTGAACGCGGGCGTCCAGCTGCCGAAACGCGCGGCGTTGAGCCCGCCGATCTTGTCGGAGACGTGCATCAGCTCGCTGATTTGCGCCGGTGTCAGCTCGCGCAATTGCAGGATCAGCTCCTGGGAATGGTCCAGGTATTGCGGTTGGGTAAAGCGCTGGGTCGCCGGCGGTGTTTCGTAATCGAGGGTCTTGGCGGGTGAAATCACCATCAGCATGAAGTCGTCTCCTTTAATCGTGGTGGCGATTCTAGGGGGTTGTCCTGGTTGACTCCAGCTATCAAGGTCATAGGTGATCGGTGGTTTGCCAGGATGGGTTCCCTCGCCACAATGAGTTCGGCTTGGCTGCGGGTGTTGGGACGGGATCAGCTATAGTGCCGCGCGGGTTTTGTTATGGAGACATCTCATTGCGCTTTGTTTTTCTATTTTCGGCCTGGCTCCTGAGCTTCGGGGTCCTGGCGGCGCCGGGTGAAGTGGCGACCCTTGATCGCAGCACCTGGCCTGAGCAACTCGGCAATCCGACGCTGTTCGACGTCGCCTCACGCGCTGAAATCCTGATGTTTGCCCATGTGCTGCTGACCAGCGAAGCCCTGGACGAACCGGCGCTCGCCCAGCGCCTGGGCTTGCGTACGGTCAACATGGCGTCGGTCAATCACGTGCGCCAGCGCCTGTGGCAGCGCCTGTTGAGCAACTACAACTTCGCCCAGCAGAGCTGCGACCAGGATGCGTCTTTCTGTTTTCTGGTCGAGGACTTGCCTACCCTGCGCGAACAAGCCGCCAAGTTTCAGATCGGTGAGGACAGCTACTACATCAAGTGGGCCGAACCGAGTCGCCTGTTCCATGCCCAGTACCTGGACGAGCAATTGCGCAAGGCCGCGCTGTTTCCGCAAACCAGCAGCGAAGTCGATCGTTTTGGCGACTTTGAGCGCAATGGCGACGAGATGCACGACCGGCTGTTTCTGCTGACCTTCGACAGCGGCGCCAACGCCATGCCGGACAACACGACCTGGGTCACCGAGTACCTGCGCAAGTCGAACTTGAGCGGTACGTTCTTCGTGCTGGGCAAGGATATTCAGGCGCGTCTGGCGGAGCGTTCGGTGGCGAGCCTGCAGTCGACCTACTCCATGCAGTGCGTCGGCGTCCAGGGCTGGGAGTTCCGCTCCCACAGCCATTGGCAGGACTGGCAGGATTCGATACGGCGTAGCGTCGAACTGGTCAAAAACAAGCTGCCGGAGAACTACGTGCCGTTGTTTCGTCCGCCCGACGGTCAGCGCCGTTCCGATGCCGAAGGCTTCTTCAAGTCTCAGGGGGTGCGGGTGGCGTTGTGGGACATCGATGCCCAGGACGGCGCCGGCAAACTCAAGGCCACCCAGAGCGCGCAGCGGGTGCTGACCCTGATGCTGCTGTGGCGCCATGGGGTGATCAATTTCAATGTGAAACAGGATGGGGTGAAAACGGCGCTGCCCTGGCTGATTACGCAAACGGCGCAAAGCGGGATCGGTTGGGAGGACTGCCAGAGCGGTTTCCAATGACAAAGCCGACGCGGCTTCGCTGGAAACGGGAAATGCCCGTAAACATTGGGTGAAGGGCGATTTTGGGAGGGATTTCGATGCAGGCGGACTTCCGACTTTAAACGGGTGATGGCAGTCCGCCAAGTGCTATTGGTCATTCTGAAAAATAAACTTCAAAAAAGCGTCAAAGTGCTTTTTTCTGTCATGTGTTTTGGAGTATTACGAAGACAGACCGCCGAAACCTGCAACACAGGTGGCGTCTTCCAAGACCCGTTTGTTTGCAGTCACTTGGATCTCCGCAGGTGAGATTCGGCGGCCACTTCGAGGCGCAGCACCGCCAAGGTATTGCGTCGACTGGCTCCCACAAAGGTGACCGAGTATGGATGATCACGGACGTAGCTCTTCTTCCAACCAGCCAATCCTTTATGTACTCGATACCAATGTATTGATTCACGATCCAAACGCGCTCCTCAATTTCGAAGAACACCACGTTGCCATCCCGATGACCGTGCTTGAAGAGCTCGACAAGCTCAAGAGCGGGCATCACAGCGTTGCTGCCGAATGTCGCCAGGCCATTCGCCTGATCGACAAGACCCTGGGCGATGCCTCTCCCGAGGACGTCGAGCAGGGCGTGCCGATCCAGCGGGGCAAGAGCGGTCCGAAGGGCTTGCTGTCAATTCTGATGAGCAAGCGTGCCGAGCCGAACATCATTCTGCCCGAGCACCTCAACGACAACATCATCATCAACCAACTGATCGACCTGCACGCGCGCGATCCGAAACTGCCCGTGGTGCTGGTCACCAAAGACATCAACATGCGCCTCAAGGCCCGTGCTTGCGGGATCGCGGCCGAGGACTACAGCACCGACCAACTGGTCGACGACGTATCGCTGCTGCCAAACGGTTATCACAACATGACCGGCTCCTTCTGGGACCGTGTGAGCAAAGTCGAAACCCGTCAGGACCATGGCCGCACCTGGCACCAGGTGCAACTGATCGACAACCTGCCGGCCGTGCATATCAATGAGTTCATCATCGATGAGCAGGGCTTTGTCGGCTGGATCAAGGAGATCGAAGAAGACAAGCTGCTGATACTGGACCTGCATCAGGAACCACTGTTGCATCAGGAAGCCTGGGGTCTGAAGCCACGGGACATCTATCAGAGCCTGGCGCTTTATGCCTTGCTTGATCCGGACATCCACCTGGTCAACCTGTCCGGTGCGGCCGGCTCCGGTAAAACCATCCTGGCACTGGCGGCAGCCATCGAGCAGACCATGGTCAGCAAGCGCTACCGCCGGATCATTGCCACCCGCAGCGTGCAGGGCCTGGACCAGGAGATCGGCTTCCTGCCCGGTACCGAAGCGGAAAAAATGGAGCCATGGCTGGGCGCTATCACCGACAACCTCGAAGCCTTGCACATGGATGACGAAAGCACCCATGGCAGCGTCGATTACATCCTCAGCAAAGTGCCGTTGCAGTTCAAATCCCTCAACTACATCCGGGGCCGCAGCTTCCAGCAGAGCCTGATCCTGATCGACGAATGCCAGAACCTCACACCGCACCAGATGAAGACCATCATCACCCGTGCCGGTGCCGGCTCCAAAGTGGTGTGCCTGGGTAACCTGGCACAGATCGACACCCCATACCTGTCCGCGACCAGCTCCGGGCTGACCTACCTGACAGAACGCTTCAAGGATTTCCCGAACGGGGTGCACATCACCCTGCAAGGGGTGCCACGTTCGATTCTGGCCGAATACGCCGAATCGCATCTGTAACCTTTCAGCCAAAACCGGGCGGCCTCAAAAGCCGCCCGGTTTTTTATGCCCGGCACAATCTCCCTGTAGGAGCGAGCAAGCTCGCTCCTACAAGGGGAGGGTGGTGGGCCGATAATCGTGCGTGCGGAATTCTGACCCGCAGGTTTACAATCGACGCTCCTGATCAGGAGTAACCCCGTGCTGACTCATCTCGATTCCCAAGGTCGCGCCAACATGGTCGACGTCACCGAAAAAGCCGTGACGTTCCGTGAGGCGACGGCCCAAGCGCTGGTGCGCATGCTGCCCGAAACCCTGCAGATGATCGTCAGCGGCGGTCACCCCAAGGGTGATGTCTTCGCCGTGGCGCGCATCGCCGGCATTCAAGCGGCGAAGAAAACCAGCGACCTGATTCCCCTGTGCCACCCGCTGATGCTGACCGGCGTGAAAGTCGAGCTCAGTGCCGAGGGCGAGGACAGCGTGCGTATCGTCGCTCGCTGCAAACTGTCCGGGCAGACCGGCGTCGAGATGGAAGCCCTGACCGCCGCCAGTGTGGCAGCGCTGACCATCTACGACATGTGCAAGGCCGTCGATCGCGGCATGATCATCGAAAGCGTGCGCCTGCTGGAAAAGGTCGGCGGCAAGAGCGGACATTTCCAGGCGGATCAGCCATGAATATCACGGTGAAATTTTTTGCCCGTTATCGCGAAGCGATTGGCGTGGATGCGCTGAAGGTCCAGGGCGATTTCGCCACTGTCGACGATGTGCGGGCGCTGCTGGCTCAGCGCGATGGCGCCGAAGTGCTAACCGAGCAGAACCTGATGTGCGCGCGCAACGAAGACCTCTGCCAGCTCGACGAGCCGGTGAGCGAGGGCGATGAAGTGGCGTTTTTTCCGACCGTGACCGGGGGCTGAGCCATGGCGATTCGCGTGCAGTCCACGGCGTTCGATCCGGGCGCCGAAGTCAACGCCATGCACGATGCCAATGTCGGCGTTGGCGCGGTGGTGAGTTTTGTCGGCTACGTGCGCGACTTTAATGACGGGCTCGACGTAGCCGGAATGTTCCTCGAGCACTATCCGGGCATGACCGAAAAAGCCCTCGGCAAGATTGCCAGCGAAGCCGGGCAGCGCTGGCCGCTGCTCAAGCTGGAAGTGCTGCATCGCATTGGCGCCCTGGAACCGGGCGAGCCCATCGTCTTTGTCGGCGCCGCCAGTGCGCACCGCCAGGCGGCGTTCGACGCCTGCGCCTTTGTCATGGACTACCTGAAAACCCGCGCACCGTTCTGGAAGAAAGAAAACACCAGCGACGGCCCGCGATGGGTGGAAGGGCGTGACAGTGATCATGCGGCGGCGGATCGCTGGAAGCATTAATTCCTGCGCTGTTCTTTCGACCGTTATCGCGGGCAAGCCCGCTCCCACAGGTTCGATGGCGTACATACATTCGTGTACGACTCGAACACTGTGGGAGCGGGCTTGCCCGCGATGAGGCCATCCGCATCACCCAATAATCTCCTGACTCCCCTCCCGACCACCGGCCGATACGGACTGCATTTGTCTGATTGACGGATAATACGTAAAAGTCCAATATGGAATTATAAGTACAAAAAAGGCTTTCCCTGTTTCAGCTCTTTCTTCTGTCTTGCCAAACCAACAACAACCCGCGAGAGAACGAACATGAAGAAGTTTCCCCTCATCACCGGTCTGGCCCTGAGCCTGTTGGCGTGCAGTAGCCTGTTTGCCGCCGAGAAAACCTTGCGCATCGGTATCGAGGCTGCTTACCCGCCGTTCGCTTCCAAAACCGATCAAGGCGAAATCGTCGGCTTCGACTACGACATCGGTAATGCCTTGTGCGCACAGATGAAGGTCAAGTGTGTGTGGGTTGAAGGCGAGTTCGACGGTCTGATTCCTTCCCTGAAAGTGAAGAAAATCGACATGGCGCTGTCGTCCATGACCATCAACGACGACCGCAAGAAGTCGGTGGATTTCACCCACAAGTACTACTTCACGTCATCGCGTCTGGTGATGAAGGAAGGCGCAGTGGTGGATGACCAGTACGCCAGCCTCAAAGGCAAGACGGTCGGCGTGCAGCGTGCCACTACCACGGACCGTTATGCCACCGAGGTGTTCGAGCCCAAAGGCATCATCGTCAAGCGTTACGGCAACAACGAAGAAATCTACATGGACCTGGCGGCCGGTCGCCTCGACGCCATTTTTGCCGACACCATTCCGCTCAATGACTTCCTGTCGATGCCGCGCGGTAAAGGCTACGCATTTGTCGGGCCTGAGTTGAAAGACCCGAAATACGTCGGCGAGGGCGCCGGGATTGCCGTGCGCAAGGGTAATGCCGAGTTGGTCAGCGAACTGAACACCGCCATCGATGGCATTCGCGCCAATGGCGAGTATCAGAAGATTTCCGAGAAGTACTTCAAGTCGGATATTTACGGCGACTGATAGTCCGCTATCGCTGGCAAGCCAGCTCCCACATTGTCTGCGCCGTGCACAATTATGTGATCACCGCAGAACCTGTGGGAGCTGGCCAGCGATGAGGCCGGAACCGCCAATGCAGATCTCTAGCCCTTCAATTCCTTCAAATGCTTGTACACCGTCGCCCGTCCCATGTTCAGCACATTGGCCACGTAGTTCGAAGCGCTTTTGCCTTTGAAGGCCCCTTCGGCGTGCAGCGCCAGCACCAGCTCGCGTTTGTGGTCGCGGGTCAGCAGGTTCAGGCTCAGTTGCCGCTCGCGCAGCCAGTTATGCAGGAAAGTATTGATGCGCTCCTGCCAGTCGTCGCGAAACAGTGAGTCCGGTTGAGGAATCAGTTTGTTCGGCGACAGAAACAGGTCCAGCGCCGCCTTGGCATTTTCAAACAGCGAAATATTCAGGTTGATGCACAGGACCGCCAGCGGATGACCTTCGCGGTCGCGCAGGACGGTGCTCAAGCTGCGAATTTTCTGACCATCCCAATTGAGCTTTTCATACGGCCCGATATTTCGTTCGCTGACATCGTCGCTGAGCATGTCTTCGAGCGCCGAGTCGTCGCCGATCTCCCGTTTCGACAGGTTGTTGGCGATGTAATCGACCTTTTGCGTACGCAAGTCGTGCAGCACCACTTCGGCGTGGGGAAAGAACAGCGTGGCGATGGCGTCGGCAATCGCCCGGAAGTTATCCAGGGACGCGTCGTTCAGGGCCGGGTCTTTTTCGGGGGCGTTCATACGTGGGGCTCCGGGCAGCTTCAGCGCCCCGAAAAACGGGGCTCTGAAAGTGTGCCGCAATCGTGTCGGCGCGTCACCTGAGGACGAAAATCAACCCAGGCGGGCAGGGGAGAGCATGTCGGCGTTCAAGCCGAAGCGCGTGAGTTGCTCGGGCAGGGCCTCGCCGCGCACCAGGGCGGCGCTGGCCTGGCCCATGGCGGGCGAAGTCTGGATGCCATAGCCGCCCTGTGCCGCCACCCAGAACAGGCCTGGCACCTGCGGGTCGAAACCAGATAGCAGGTCGCCATCACTGACGAAGCTGCGCAGGCCGGCCCAGGTACGGGTCGGACGGCGGATGGTCAGGGTCGTGGCCTCTTCGATCTGGTAAATGCCCATGGCGATGTCCAGCTCTTCAGGCTGCACGTCGTGGGGTTCTACCGGGTCGGTGTTGGCCGGCGAGCCGAGGAACATCCCGGCATCGGGTTTCATGTAGAAGGATTCGTCGAGGCTGACCAGCATCGGCCAGTGATGAATGTCCACGCCTTCGGGACCGGCAAAGATGAACGCCGCGCGCCGCTTGGGTTGCAGGCCCAGCGGTTTGGCGCCGGCCAGTTCGCCGATCTTGTCCGCCCAGGCGCCGGCGGCGTTGATGATGATCGGTGCGCTGAAGGTTTCAGTTTGGGTCTGTACGTGCCATACGCCTGCGGCATCGCGGCTCAGGCCCAGTACTTCGCAGTCTGTATGGACTTGGCCTGTGTTGCGGCGGATACCGCGCAGATAGCCCTGATGCAGCGCGTCGGTGTCGATGTCGCTGGCGGTCGGGTCGTAGATAGCACCGTGGACTTTTTCCTGGCGCAGGATCGGCAGGCGGGCGCAGGCCTCCTCGGCGCTGAGCAATTGCATCTCGGGCACCGTGGCCTTGGCGCTCAGGTATTGATTGTTCAGCTCGGCCGGGTCGCCGGTGAAGTCCACGGTCATCTCGCCGCGCGGGGTCAGCAGCGGATGCTCGCAGAAGCCGGCGGGTGGGGTGTCGAAAAACTCGCGGCTGGCCTGGGTCAATGCGCGAACCTGCGGCGTGCCATAAGCGGCGGTGTACAGCGCGGCCGAGCGACCGGTGGAGTGATAGGCCGGATGGGATTCGCGTTCGAGCACGACCACGCGCCCGTGCTGGGACAGCCAGAAACCGGTGGAAGCGCCGGCAATCCCGCCGCCGATGATGATGAAGTCTGCGTGGCTCATGAACGTCTCCTGATGGGGCGTAAATGCCAATGTTTTGAATGCTCTATGTGGGAGCGAGCCTGCTCGCGATGGCATGTCAGACGACTCAGTGGTGCCTGATCCACCTTCGCGAGCAAGCTCGCTCCTACAAGGGGTTATGTGTTGTCAGGGCAGCAGGCGGTAGATGGCATTGGCCAGCGCGATGTCTTCCAGGCCCAGGCCGATGGAGCGGAAGTACACATGACGATCGTAGTCGGGGCGCTGCACCTTGCCGCTCAGCAGATCGGCCAGGTCGCCGACCAGCGCATTTTTATCCCAGCCGTGTTGCTCGCCGGCGATCAGCATCTCACCCGCCGAGCCCGGAGTGGTCAGACGGTAGTCGCAGAACACCTGCATGTCATTGAGGCTCTGCGGCGGTACTTCGTGGGCGCGTGGGGCGTTGGTGCTGATGGAGGTGATCAGCGCCGCTTTGCTCAGGCGGGACGGGTCGATCACCGGGCCGGCGGACGAGGTGCACAGCATGATCACGTCGGCATCGGCAATGGCGGCTTCACGGCTGTCGACGATGGTCAGGCGTGGGTCGAGGCTTGTGATCTGCGCCAGATCCTGCGGGCTGGCCTCGTTGAGGCCCGGGGCATACAGGCTGATGGACTGCCAGTCGCGCAGGCCTTTGACGTAGTGCACGTGCGCCTGAGCGACTTTGCCGCCGCCGATGATCGCCAGGCGCGTGGCTTGTGGCGGTGCGAGGGCATCGATGGCGACGGCGGTGGTCGCGGCCGTCCGTGCGATGGTCAGTTCACCGGCGTCGCACAGCATCAGTGGCTGGCCGGTTTTCATCGACATCAGCAAGGTCCAGGCGGTCACCAGCGGGCCTTGTTCGCGCACGATGTACGGCGACGTCTTGACCCCGTACACGCCTTCTTCGGCCAGCACGCCCAGGTAGTTGATGAAGTCGCCGGCGCCCTGGGGAAACTCCACCAGTTGCTGCGCAGGTTGCACGGCCTGGCCGGCGGCGAGGTCGCGGAACAGCTTGCGCATGATTTGCGGTACGTCGACCTGGGCCAGCCATTCACGGGCCTGCGGTTGGGTGATCACGTGGGGGCTGTGGGTCATGGTGGCTCCGGGCAGTGAAATAAACTAATTTGTCTATTATGGACATTTAAATATCGTGATCAAGCGCCCGATGAAAAAAAGCCGGGCAAAAAAAAGCGCAGTCCGTTGCCGGCTGCGCCTTTTTCTGCAAGTCGTCCGTTACGGGCGCTTGCGCTCAACCGCACGCAGCAGATGCGTCGGTGGTGTTTCACAGCTGATCTTGCGACCCAGCTTCTCTTCGATGGACGGTAGCTGGTAGGAGTCGTCTTCACCGGCAAAGCTGATGGACACGCCGTCTGCGCCAGCGCGACCGGTACGGCCGATGCGGTGCACGTAGTCGTCCGGAACCTCCGGCAGGGTGAAGTTGATCACGTGGCTGATGCCGTCGATGTGGATGCCGCGCCCGGCCACGTCAGTGGCCACCAGCACACGGATCTTGCCTTCGCGGAAACCTTCCAGGGTCTTGATGCGCTTGTGCTGCGGCACGTCGCCGGACAGCTGCGCCGCATTGATGCCATCACGCACCAGGCGTTCTTCGATACGCCGCACTTCATCCTTGCGGTTGGCGAACACGATCACTCGCTCCCAGCCGTTATCGTTGACCAGGTTGTAGAGCAGTTTGTATTTGTCGGCAGCGGCCACCGCGTAGATGTGCTGCTCGACGTTTTCGTTGGCCACGTTGGTGATTTCGATTTCGACGATGGCCGGGTCGGTGGTCCATTGCTTGGCGAGGTTCATCACGTCTTCGGTGAAGGTCGCGGAGAACAGCAACGTCTGACGCTCGCTCTTGGGCGGGGTCTGGCGAATGATCTGACGCACTTGCGGGATGAAGCCCATGTCGAGCATGCGGTCCGCTTCGTCCAGCACCATGACTTCGACCATGTCCAGGTGCACGTCGCCGCGCTGGTTGAAGTCCAGCAGGCGGCCCGGCGTGGCAACGAGGATGTCGCAGTGGCGAGCCTCGAGGTGCTTGAGCTGCTTGTCGAAGTCCATGCCGCCGACGAAGGTCATGACATTGAGGCCGGTGTATTTGGTCAGGTCGGCGGCGTCCTTGGCGATCTGCACCACCAATTCACGGGTTGGCGCAATGATCAGTGCCCGTGGCTCACCCATGTAGCGCTCTTTCGGCGGCGGGGTTTGCAGCAGCTGGGTGATGATCGAGATCAGGAACGCGGCGGTCTTGCCCGTGCCGGTCTGGGCGCGGCCGATGGCGTCTTTGCCCGCGAGGGTGAAGCCCAGCACCTGGGCCTGGATCGGCGTGCAGTACGGGAAGCCCAGGTCCTGGATGGCGTGCATCAGTTCCGGGGCAAGTTTGAAATCGTGGAAGCGGGTTTTGCCTTCCTGCGGCTCGACGACGAAATCTTCGAGTTTCCACGGGATCACCGGGGCTTTTGGTTTCGGTTCGCGGCGCGGTTTGGCGGGTTTTGGCGTTTCGCTGCGCGGTTGTTCGGTGACAGTGGTTGCTGCAGGCTGCTCGGCCGCTGCGGGCTTGGGCTCGTGTTTCGGTGCCGCGGCGGTGGCGGCCCGACCAGACTGATGACCGTCGGCGCGGTGGCTGGGCGTGTGAGACGGAGCGCTGGGGACTGGCGCGAGTTGCTCAGTCTCGCTTTTACCGAACATTTTCTTGAGTGCTTTGAGCACGGTCATCTCATCAATTGGTTAAGGAATATACGCCGGCCAGTGTAATGCAAGAATCGGGCGCGGCGTAGTGGGATGGATCAAAGGGTGTTTTTAAACGTCATGTTTAACGCAGACGCTCGGCGAGCCAGACGCCTATGTCGCGGATTTCCTCGGGTAACACTTCGTGCCCCATTGGGTATTCCTGCCATGTCACGGTGACACCACGCTGTTTCAAATGCTCGTAGGCAGTCCGGCCCATCGAGTTTTGCACCACATCGTCGTACTGACCGTGCAGCGACAGCACCGGGATGCGCTGCTGGCTGGCGGACAGTTCCAGGGTGTCGCTGAAAGTCGGTGCATAAGTAGAGAGGGCCAGTACGCCCCCCAGTGTGCCCTGCCATTTAAGGAACGCGGTGTGTAGTACCACGGCGCCACCCTGGGAAAAACCTGCCAGAAAAATCCGCGAGGCGTCTATTCCGGCGGCTCGCTGTACTTCGATCAGATTCATGACCCGCTGTGCCGACGCTTCCAGTTGCTCGCGATTGATTGCTCGCGCCGGGCTCATGGCCAATATGTCGTACCAGCTCGGCATCTCGTAGCCACCATTGATAGTGACAGCACAGGTGGGCGCCTGGGGCAGGACGAAGCGGGTGGTCAGCAAGGTTTCCTGCAGCGCTTCGGCGACGGGCAGGAAGTCGTAGCGATCGGCGCCAAGGCCGTGCAGCCAGATGACGCAGGCGTCTGCGGGCTTGACGGGTTCTAGAATCAAGGGCTCGGTCATGGCTGCTCCAATGTTGTGCATGCGCTCTCATTAAGTGCGAGGTCTGAGTGCGCGTCTGGTTGATCTGTTAATAAGATGTCGCAAGGCTGCAAGTTTTGCTCTTGACCTGTGCCTGAAACGATTTTGCAAGCGGTGTGGTACGGGGTTTGCTATGGGGAAGCGGTGCAACCCATCTCACGCTTGGCGGTAACACTATCAGTGTACTGCTGACCATGGGATAGCAAAAAATCCGGTGATGGATGTTCGCCAGTGGCCGTTACGGGCTTCGCGAACGTGAAAGGGCTACAGCCCGTTCGGCCGATTGGTGAGAAGTGAGTTGTCCATGATGTGGATTTTCTCCTACTAGACTCATAGCTACGGTCCTACGTCGGTTGACCCTAAAAAAAGCCAACACGGGTCAACAACGCCTCAAAAGGGTGCGATTGGACTCACGCTCCGACACAACAAGAGCAAAACTGGAGGTTTGAATGAAGATGTTGAAATCCACCCTGGCAGTCGTGACTGCAGCGGCAGTACTCGGCGTCAGTGGGTTCGCTCAGGCGGGCGCGACCCTGGATGCAGTGCAGAAGAAAGGTTTCGTACAGTGCGGCGTCAGTGACGGCTTGCCTGGCTTCTCGGTTCCAGACTCCACCGGCAAGATCGTCGGTATCGATGCCGACTACTGCCGTGCCGTGGCCGCTGCGGTCTTCGGCGATGCGACCAAGGTCAAGTTCAGTCAGTTGAACGCCAAGGAACGCTTCACTGCGTTGCAGTCCGGCGAAATCGACATCCTGTCGCGCAACACCACCATGACCAGCTCCCGTGACGCGGGCATGGGTCTGAAATTCCCGGGCTTCATCACTTACTACGACGGCATCGGCTTCCTGGTAAACAACAAGCTGGGCGTGAAAAGCGCTAAAGAGCTGGACGGCGCGACCATCTGCATCCAGGCCGGTACCACCACCGAGCTCAACGTCTCCGACTACTTCCGCGGCAACAACCTCAAATACACCCCGATCACTTTCGACACCTCCGACGAAAGCGCCAAGTCGCTGGAATCCGGTCGTTGCGACGTGCTGACTTCCGACAAGTCCCAGCTGTTCGCCCAGCGCAGCAAGCTGGCTTCGCCGAAGGACTACGTGGTTCTGCCGGAAACCATTTCCAAGGAGCCACTGGGCCCGGTCGTGCGTAACGGCGACGACGAGTGGCTGGCCATCGTGCGCTGGACTGGCTACGCCATGCTCAACGCTGAAGAAGCAGGCATCACTTCGAAGAACGTCGAAGCTGAAGCCAAGTCCACCAAGAACCCGGACGTTGCCCGTCTGCTGGGTACCGACGGTGAATACGGCAAAGACCTGAAAGTGAAAAAAGACTGGGTCGTCCAGATCGTCAAGCAAGTCGGTAACTACGGCGAAGTGTTCGAGAGAAACCTCGGCAAGAGCACTCCGCTGGAAATCGACCGCGGGCTGAACGCCTTGTGGAACGCTGGCGGCATTCAATACGCACCACCAGTGCGCTGATGGTTCTATCACCCGGTGGGCCAACCACCGGGTGATGTTCTGTTCCATTATTTGCGGGGCACTTCATGCAAAATTCAATCGGCGCACCGAAGCAGAGGCTCAGTCTCAGCGATCCGAAAGTGCGTGCGTGGCTATTCCAGATCATCACCATTGTCGCGGTGGTCTCGATGGGCTGGTATCTGTTCGATAACACGCAGACCAACCTTCAGCACCGGGGCATTACCTCGGGCTTCAGCTTTCTGGAGCGCAGTGCCGGTTTCGGCATCGCTCAACACCTGATCGACTACACCGAAGCGGACACGTACGCCCGGGTGTTTGTCATCGGCCTGCTCAACACCCTGTTGGTGACCTTCATCGGCGTGATCCTGGCGACGATCCTCGGTTTCATCGTCGGTGTGGCACGGCTGTCGAAGAACTGGATCATCGCCAAGCTGGCGACGGTCTACGTGGAAGTTTTCCGTAACATTCCGCCGCTGCTGCAGATCCTGTTCTGGTATTTCGCGGTGTTCCTGACCATGCCGGGGCCGCGCAACAGCCATAACTTCGGCGACACCTTTTTCGTCAGCGCCCGTGGCCTGAACATGCCGGCCGCGAAGATGGCGGACGGTTTCTGGCCGTTCGTGGTCAGCGTGATCGTGGCTATCGTCGCCATCGTGCTGATGAGCCGCTGGGCCAACAAACGCTTCGAAGAAACCGGCGTACCGTTCCACAAATTCTGGACCGGTCTGGCGTTGTTCCTGGTGATTCCGGCGCTGTGCGCGCTGATCTTCGGCGCACCGCTGCATTGGGAAATGCCGAAGCTGCAAGGCTTCAACTTCGTCGGTGGCTGGGTGCTGATCCCGGAACTGCTGGCCTTGACCCTGGCCCTGACGGTGTACACCGCGGCGTTCATCGCCGAGATCGTGCGCTCGGGCATCAAATCGGTCAGCCACGGCCAGACCGAAGCGGCGCATTCGCTCGGCCTGCGCAACGGTCCGACTCTGCGCAAGGTGATCATCCCGCAGGCCCTGCGCGTGATCATTCCGCCGCTCACCAGCCAATACCTGAACCTGGCGAAGAACTCCTCGCTGGCGGCCGGTATCGGTTACCCGGAAATGGTCTCGCTGTTTGCCGGTACGGTGCTGAACCAGACCGGGCAGGCGATCGAAGTGATTGCGATCACCATGAGCGTGTACCTGGCGATCAGTATCAGCATTTCCCTGCTGATGAACTGGTACAACAAGCGCATTGCGCTGATCGAGCGGTAAGGAAAAGCGCATGAGTACTCATACCTTCAAACCCGACATGCCACCTCCGAGCAGCAGCATCGGTGTGGTGGCGTGGATGCGCGCGAACATGTTCTCCAGCTGGCTCAACACCCTGCTGACCCTGTTTGCGTTCTACCTGATCTACCTGGTGGTGCCGCCGATCCTGCATTGGGCGATCCTCGACGCCAACTGGGTCGGTACCACCCGCGCCGACTGCACCAAATCCGGCGCCTGCTGGGTGTTCATCCAGCAACGCTTCGGCCAGTTCATGTACGGCTACTACCCGCCGGAACTGCGCTGGCGCGTGGACCTGACCGTGTGGCTGGCGGTTATCGGTGTGGCACCGCTGTTCATCTCGCGCTTTCACCATAAAGCGGTGTACGGGCTGAGCTTCCTGGTGCTGTACCCGATCACTGCCTACTTCCTGTTGCATGGCGGCCTCTTCGGCCTGACCAACGTGGCGACCAGCCAATGGGGCGGCTTGATGCTGACCCTGGTGATCGCCACCGTCGGTATCGCCGGTGCATTGCCGCTGGGGATTATCCTGGCCCTGGGCCGTCGTTCGAACATGCCGGCGATTCGTGTGGTCTGCGTGACCTTCATCGAGTTCTGGCGCGGCGTGCCGTTGATCACGGTGCTGTTCATGTCCTCGGTGATGCTGCCGTTGTTCCTGCCCGAAGGCATGAACTTCGACAAACTGCTGCGGGCCCTGATCGGCGTGATCCTGTTCCAGTCGGCCTACGTGGCTGAAGTGGTGCGTGGCGGTCTGCAAGCGATTCCCAAGGGGCAGTACGAAGCCGCCGCGGCGATGGGCCTGGGTTACTGGCGCAGCATGGGCCTGGTGATTCTGCCGCAAGCCCTGAAGCTGGTGATCCCCGGCATCGTCAACACCTTCATTGCGCTGTTCAAGGACACCAGCCTGGTGATCATCATCGGCCTGTTCGACTTGCTCAACAGCGTCAAACAAGCCGCCGCCGACCCGAAATGGCTGGGCATGGCCACCGAAGGCTATGTGTTCGCTGCCCTGGTGTTCTGGATTTTCTGTTTTGGTATGTCCCGCTACTCCATGCATTTGGAACGTAAGCTCGACACTGGCCACAAGCGTTAGGAGTTCTTTTATGAGCGAAGCAATCAAACAGCCTGTGAGCCCTGAAGGCATTATTCAGATGCAGGGCGTGAACAAGTGGTACGGCCAGTTTCACGTACTCAAGGACATCAACCTCAACGTCAAACAGGGCGAGCGTATCGTGCTGTGCGGCCCGTCGGGTTCCGGCAAGTCCACCACCATCCGCTGCCTCAACCGTCTGGAAGAGCACCAGCAAGGCCGCATCGTGGTCGATGGTGTGGAGTTGACCAACGACCTCAAGCAGATCGAAGCGATCCGTCGTGAAGTCGGCATGGTGTTCCAGCATTTCAACCTGTTCCCGCACCTGACCATTTTGCAGAACTGCACCCTGGCGCCGATGTGGGTGCGCAAGATGCCCAAGCGCAAGGCCGAGGAAATCGCCATGCACTACCTGGAGCGCGTACGCATTCCGGAGCAGGCGCATAAATTCCCGGGGCAACTGTCCGGCGGTCAGCAGCAGCGTGTGGCGATTGCCCGCGCGCTGTGCATGAAACCGAAAATCATGTTGTTCGACGAACCGACTTCGGCACTCGACCCCGAGATGGTGAAAGAGGTGCTGGACACCATGATCGGCCTGGCCGAAGACGGCATGACCATGCTCTGCGTCACCCACGAAATGGGCTTCGCCCGTACCGTGGCCAACCGCGTGATCTTCATGGACAAGGGCGAAATCGTCGAACAGGCTGCGCCGAACGACTTCTTCGACAACCCGCAGAACGACCGTACCAAGCTGTTCCTGAGCCAGATCCTGCATTGATCGACGCTCGCCAGTGAAATAAACCCGGACATGTTCCGGGTTTTTTTTACCCAAAGAAAACCGCGACCCTGTAGGAGCGAGCCTGCTCGCGATGACCGAGAGAGCGCCGCGGGACGTCAGGCGTTTATCGTTAACGTTGACGTCCATCGCGAGCAAGCTCGCTCCTACAGGTGGTTGCCGTTCTGAAACAAGCTGACTAACATGTCAGAAAATTCATCCTATGATTGGATGACAGGGCGAATCCAATGTCTGAAATTTCTCCATTAGTTAAACGATCCCTGGTCGATCAGGCCCTGGATCAGTTGCGCCTGCGCATCAATGAGGGAATCTGGGTGGTGGGCCAGCGCTTGCCTACCGAGCCGGAGTTGTCCGCCGAGCTGGGCATCAGCCGCAACACCGTGCGTGAAGCCATGCGGGTGCTGGCGTTTTCCGGTCTGATTGAAATCCGTCAGGGTGACGGCAGTTACCTGCGGGCGGTGGTCGACCCGCTGGACACGCTGAAGGCGCTGTCCCGTTGCTCCCTTGAGCAGGCCCGGGAAACCCGGCACATCCTCGAAGTCGAGGCCATCGGCCTGGCGGCCTTGCGTCGTACCGATGAAGACCTGCTGGCCTTGCGTGAGGCGCTGGCGGCCAGCGGCAGTCACTATCACGGCGATCTCGATACTTACATCGCCTGCGATCTGGTGTTCCACCGCCGTCTGGTGGACGCCGCACACAACCCGACCCTCAGCGAGCTGTATCGCTACTTCTCCAGTGTGGTCGGTGCGCAGTTGCGTCAGACCCTGAACATCGTCCCGCGCCGACAGGAAGTGTTCGACCTGCACATCGCGCTGCTCGACGCGGTCGAGCAACGCGACCCGGAGCGGGCCAAAGCCTTGTCGAGGCAGTTGATCAATGAACCTTGAAAGCGAGAACACCATGACCAGCGATTCAGGCAGCACCGCTCAACCCAAACGCACGGCTGAGCTGGAAGAGCTGCTGATCGACGCCGAAGCCGATGATGAACAAGTCCAGCAAACCCATCCGGTCTTGCGCCGGCCATGGCTATTGCTGCTGGGCCTGATTCTGGTCGCGCTGAACCTGCGCCCGGCACTGTCGAGCATGGCGCCGATGCTCAGCGAAGTCTCGAAATCCCTGGGGCTGTCGGCGTCCCAGGCGGGCTTGCTGACGACCTTGCCGGTCCTCTGCCTGGGGCTGTTCGCGCCGCTGGCGCCGCTGCTGGCGCGACGTTTTGGCGCCGAGCGGGTGGTGCTGGGCATTCTCCTGACCCTGGCCGGCGGGATCGTTCTGCGCAGTTCCTTTGGCGAGATCGGCCTGTTCGCCGGCAGCGTACTGGCGGGTGCCAGCATTGGTGTGATCGGCGTGCTGTTGCCGGGCATCGTCAAGCGTGACTTCGCCAAACAGGCCGGGACCATGACCGGCGTCTACACCATGGCCCTGTGCCTGGGCGCTGCCATGGCCGCTGGTTCCACCGTGCCGCTGAGCGAGCATTTCGACAGGAGCTGGGCACTGGGCCTCGGTTTCTGGGTGATCCCGGCGCTGGTTGCCGCGCTGTTCTGGTTGCCACAAGTCGGCCAGAAACACGGCGCGCACAACGTTGCCTACCGCGTTCGCGGATTGCTGCGTGACCCGCTGGCCTGGCAAGTGACCTTGTACATGGGCTTGCAATCGTCCCTGGCCTACATCGTGTTCGGCTGGTTGCCGTCGATCCTGATCGGCCGTGGCCTGACGCCGACCCAGGCCGGCCTGGTGCTGTCGGGTTCAGTGATCGTGCAATTGGTCAGCTCGCTGGCCGCGCCCTGGCTGGCCACGCGCGGCCAGGATCAACGCATGGCCATCGTGATCGTCATGGCCTTGACCCTTGGCGGCTTGTTCGGCTGCCTGTATGCGCCGCTCGATGGCTTGTGGGGCTGGGCGATCGTGCTGGGGCTGGGGCAGGGCGCCACGTTCAGCCTGGCATTGACCCTGATCGTGCTGCGCTCGCGGGATTCCCATGTGGCGGCGAACCTGTCGAGCATGGCCCAGGGATTTGGCTACACCCTGGCCTCCATGGGGCCGTTCGCGGTGGGCATCGTGCATGACTGGACCGGCGGCTGGTCTGCGGTGGGCTGGATCTTCGGGGTGATTGGCCTGGGCGCGATCATCGCTGGCCTTGGGGCCGGTCGTGCGCTGTACGTGCAGGTCGTCAGCGAAAAAATCTGATCGGGCACTGAATCACTCCCTCTGACGCCTGGAGTGATTCAGCGTCAGGGGCTTACAAGTAGGTCAATTCAAATGTCGCGGAACCGTCCATTTTGATTTCGTCAGTCAAGGTCAGGCTGTTGGCTGGAGCGATGTAAGTCACGACCTCAAGATCCATCGTGAGGTTTTCTACGGCGCTCGGGATGTATCTGCCGCCCGGTGCGCTGGTACCTGCCGATGTGTACTGACCCTTGCCCGGAACCTCGATGCGAACCCAATCTGGACGGGTCCCGGAGATATCATATGCGCGGATCGGCGTTAAGGTTGAGCCGTCTGCCATGGCGCTTTTGATGTCGGCCCGGAAGATTCCGATCTTTTCACCCTTGTCGGTAAACCCCAGGCCGAAGTAGTTGTCGGCCAACGTTGAGCTGGCCTGGTTGTCGATGCCATACAGGGCTACCGCCATCGGAGCACTGCAGGTCACGCTCAATTGCATCGGATGGACCCCCACCCGGGTGTTGGTGTCCAGGTTGAGATCTTTCGCGGAGATCTTGCCGTTATCAATGATGCCGCCATTGGACAGGCTCGGTGTGCAAGCCTGTGGCGTGATGACGCCCGTGACGGTCAGATCGGTACTGGACGCCGCGACGGCAAAGGGCGCGACGCTGATCAGTGCGGTGGCGGAAAGTGCAGCGAGATAGTTTTTCATGTTGGTTAATGCTTCTTTTCGGTGTTTGCTTTCCATTCCCCGTTGCAAAGGCACAGAGGATGGAGGCGTGAGCCGAACCACTCGCCCGGACGCTGCGGGTGGTTCAGCGCTGGGGCTTAGATGTAAGTCATTTCAAATGTCACCGCACCGTCCATGAGCACCTCGTCGGTCAGGGTCAGGCTGTCGGCGCGGGCGATGTTGGTGTTGACCTCGAAATCCATGGTGAGGTCTTTCACAAACAGCGGGGTGCTCAGGTCGGTGGTGGAACCGACTGACAGGAGGTATCCGGGTCTTGTTACCCAGGCTGCCTTCCAGGTTTTACCCTCGTCTTCGGAGTCGATGGCGTGTGCCGCCACGCCGTCTGCCAGGGCATTTTTGACATCGACGCGAACCCCGCCCAGTTTCTCGCCAGCGTCGGTCAGGCCCAGGCCGAACCAGGTTGCCATAGAGGCCGTGCCGGCCTGGCGATCGATGGGCTTCAATGCAAACTGAGTCGGCCCATCGCATGACACCGCCAATTGCAGCGGATAGGTGCCGATCAACGTATCGCGCACGGGGTCGAGATCCTTCGCGGAGATCTTGCCGTTATCCACAACACCGCCCTTGGACAGGCTCGGTGTGCAGGCAGACGGGGTGATGACGCCGGTGACCGTCAGGTCGGTTGACGACGCGAGGGCATAGGGTGCAACGCTGACCAGAGCGGCAGTCGACAGGGCCACGAAATACTTTTTCATTTTTTTTCCTTTTGTGGGTGGTTGTTTCCTTGAATGGCCCAAGGCGCTCGATTGCGCCCTGGGGTCAACAAGGTGGGTTGGGTGTTACAGGTAAATAATCTCGATCGTTCCCGAGCCATCGAGCTGGACGGCGGAGCTCAGGTCCAGGCTCGAGGTGGGCGCAATGACGGCCTCGACGGTGACGCCGGTTGTCAGGTTCTGAATCGCGACCGGGCCTGCGGTGCTGCCGGCGATGTCGGTAAAGCCCAGGTAGCTTTTCTGGCCGACGGGTATCGGGCTTGAACTGGCTGTACTCCAGGCGGCGCCTGTGGTGGTGGAGTCGGTTCGGTACAGGCGCGCAAAGCTGTCGGCGCTGGCATCGGCCGGATCGACATTCAGCGAATACAGGCCGATCTTGTTGCCGCGGTTATCGAATGCCAGGCCTAAATAAATCTCACTGTTGACCGTCGCCGAGCCTGCGCGGTTGTCGTGCATCACCAGGGCAAAGTGGGTCGGTGCATCACAACCGACCCGCAGCGTCAGGGTCTTGGGCGGCAGTCGAGTGCCCTGGTCGGCATTCAGATCGCTCTTGGACAACCTGCCAAAGTCGACCAGGCCGCCGTTGGACAGCACCGGTTTGCAAGCCCCCGGCGCGAAGCGCGCGCGCAGGATGGCTTCCCGGGAGCGGCCTGCCGCGACCGCGTCGAATACACCTGTGGTTTCACAGGTGACGGCTTCACGCACTCGCATCGCTTGCTCCTGAGCCCAGGCGATCACCTCGATCTGCGCGGAGAAGCTCCGACCCTGAACCGCTGTGCCGGCGCGCACTGGCGCGATGCCGTGTTCCGGGCGCCAGGTCAGGGTCGATGCGGTTTCCACAGGCGACTGGCCGACCTTGGAAATCAGTCCCAAATCGACCGATTGCCCATCAAGTACGCCGTCGCGAATACGCATTTCATAGCTGCCGTGCTCCGCGAAGTCATAGCGTTCGGCGGTCGCGGCCATGGCGCGGTAGAACACGCTCATGTCGGTGGGCTGCGAACAACTCAGGTTGAGGCCCAGGCGACGTTCACCCAAGGTGCGTACCGGAGTCGTATCGATGCGTATCGCACGGTTCATCAAGCCGTAGTCGAGCACGGGCTGGCTGAGGCTGAGCTGACAGTCTTGCGGCAGCGCCCAGGCGTGGGATGAGAGGGCGCCCAGCGTCAGAGGGGCGAGGACAAGCAGGTAACGGGACAGGTTCATCAATTATCCTCAGAGGGCTCGGCACTGGGCAGCGGCGGTTTCGTAATACGCCTCGGAGTCGGCTTTGGCCGGCAGCTCGAAATCGAGTCGGCAGCGCTCAAGCCCCGGCGCGGTTATCCACAGCGGCCGTGAGTCGAGCACATTGGGCAAAAACACTTGGCCGGCGTCCTGAACCAGCGTCACGAACTCGCCGTCCTCGGTATTCACCGTCGCGCCTCGGGGCAGTGGTGCGCCCTGGCTTGTGGTGACCTTGAGCAAGGCGCGGCGGGTCATCGATACCCCGAATTCAATGCGGTCGACCGCACCACGACCGGCCGATATCACGGCCATGCCGTTGTTGATATCGATATTGCGCGGTAGCGAACGGGTATCGATTTCCACCGCACTGCGGCCATAGGCTGCGACCTGCGGGACCACCGCCTGACCTTGCCGGTCGGTCCAGACCGGGCCGCTGGGGGTGCTGACCTTGATGGCGTCCATCTCACCGACCGACAGCAGGGCGAAGGTGTCGCGCACTGGATACGGCGACAGCGTCAAGCCACCGCCATGCAGTACGGCACCGCCGCGGGCGCCGGCCTGATAGCTCGAGTGCTCGGCGTCGGAACGGGTGTAACTGAGGTCCAGTTGGCTGGAGCGCGGCAGCAACGAGACGCCGGCAGTGGACTGCACCTGTTTGTCGCGGGTGTCGTGTTCGACGCCGATCCGATAGCCGAATCGGTCGTTGACCCGTTCGTTCAGGCCGACGCCGCTGCGGTATTCGCCAGCGGTGCTGCGCACCCAGGTTCGCGCCCGGCGACTTTCACCCAGGGGAATACTGAGACTCAGGTAAACACTGTCACCACTGCGGCCCGCCCCGCTGAGTTGCCATTGCGCGTTTGCCGAAACGGATACCCCACCGATGCTGGTGCCCCATGACGCCAGGGCGCGACTGCTGCTTTGACCGTCGTATGAAGATGAGCGACTAATGCCGCCGCTGAAGGCGCCCAGGGCCGGGTGTGACCAGGCCAGCGCGACGCTTTGGCGATCGCGGTAACGGGATTTGTCGTTGTCTGACGAGATGCCGAAGACAGCATCCTCAAGTTCGCGGTAGCCGAAGGTCCGGTAGGCGCTGCCGACATTGATCGACCATTGGTCATCGAATCGATGGGATGCGCTCAGGTCGCCTTGCAGTCCGCGGGAGGGCGCGCGTCCACCGGCGTCCGCCTGCAAAAGGTTGGCCTGAATCTGCGTCTCGGGCGAGGGCAACAGGCCGAGACTGAAACCTGTCGCACGATAATCAGCCGCGGCTGTCATGCCCGCGCTGAACTGCAATTGAGGATCCAGCGCACCGCTCCAGCCACCGCTGATCATCCATGGAAGGCCATCCTGGGTATCGCTTGTACTGCGTACCTGGCCGGCTGCAAGCGAAAAGCCTGGCGCGGGAAGGCCGACGCCAAGCATGGCGGCCGGCACGATAAAGCTGCGCTCACTGCCGTCCGCCTCTTTGACCGTGACTTCCACATCGGAGCGATGGTTGAGCCGACGCACGTCATTCAACGAAAACGGGCCGGCGGGCACCACTGTCGAATGAATCAGCGAACCGTTCTGCCGAACTTCGATCTGCGCCTGGCTCTGCGCAATCCCTTCAATCACCGCGTTTTGGCTTTCGACCTGCAGGGCCTGCTCGGTCATGACTTGCACACCGGTTATCTGCGAACCGGCGAGCACCGGGTTATAGAGATTGATCTGCCCGGCCTGCAGCACCGCTTGCTGACTGGCGAAGGTGCGCTGGGCGTACGCCGCCAGATGGCTGGTGCGCGACACGTCATCCTGCCGGGTCTGCACCTGGCGACTGCGCACGATCCAGTCGCCGGCGTTGAAACCGAGTTCGGTATTGGCTGACAAATAACGGCTCGACTGATCGCCGAGGTGGCTGTACAGGCTGTTGATGTCGTAATTGAGCAGACCGGCGAAGCCACCGGTTTGATAGCCGGTAAAGTCCCGGGTTGCCGGCCGGATCGAATCAGTGGGCACGATCAATGACAGGCCCAGGCTGGCGGGGTCCGGGTCGATCACGGTTTGCGGCCAGGCGCCGAGGAAATCGTTACAAGGCTGATCGTCCGGCGTGCCGGCAGGAAGCCTCAGGTTCGCTGTGTCGAGCAGGGCCTGGTCAAAGCACAAGTCACCGTGGCGATCGAACGCGGCATCCACCCGCCCGCGGCGCTGACCGTTGACCGTGAGCGTGACCGGATGTCGACCCGCGGTGAAGCGAGGCGCTTGTAGCAGCTGGGTCGCCAGTGCCGGATCGATACCGCGTTGCTGCAACGTTTTCTTGTCAAATGCAGTCAGCAGCGGCGAGTCGGCCATGACATCGGCGCCGACATCGGTCAGCACCAGTGCATTGGCCAACCCCAGCGCCACACTGGCCCAGGGGCGGGATCGCGGAAGGCGAGCGTTCGCCACCCGAATTGCGGGCATGGCTTCGCCATCACAGTAGGTCGATACGGTGTTCATGGGGTTCACTAGTCTTTTGTCAGCGTGCTGCTCGACACGCTGCGGTTCAGGCACACGTTCGGCGACGATCAGCCGGTCGTCGCATTGGTCTCTCGCCAGCGCCCGCATTTCGCCGGGGCGCCAGGGTGATGCGTATCAGGATTCGATGGGTGCGTCGTAGTGCGGCACCGCAAAGCCGTAGACGGTGGCGGGCAGGAAGCGCACCTGCGTCGCTGTTGTGGCCGTTGCCGGCACACTGATGCTCTCGCCGGGCAGCACATAGGTTCGTGGCAACAAAGCACCGCTCCCGGATGGCAACAATTGCAGCTCCTGCGCCAGGCGCACCACATAAGGTGTTTCGTTGCGCACGGTCAGTTGGCCGTCCCGTAATGACCATTGCAGGCCGGTCCACGGCGTGCGATTGGGCGCCAGGCCCTTAGGGTGCAGAATCAATGGCAGGTTCTGGCGCACGGTCACTCCGACGCGGGCATGCCCGGCTTCGGCGGCAGGCCTGCCCTGGGGAATGCCTTCAAAAATCACGCGCTTCAAGCGTTGAGTGAGCAAGGGTTTTTCCGATTGCAGGATGAAGCGCACCAATTGGGTTTTCGACGCCTCGACGCGGGACAGCGGAGGGGTCACGAACACCAGGGATTCGTTGTCCTGCTCGATGTTTTCAATGGTGACGTGAAGCAACGCCAGGTTGGCGTCGGTGTTGGTCACGGAAACGGAGGCCTCGCCATCGGCCTCGTTGACAATCACCACCGAGGTGTTCGGGACCATGCCATCGGCTTGCGCCTGGGTGGCCAGTAACAGAACGAGCGCGCCGATACCGCTGTGAATCAAGGGGCGCGCGAAAGTAAAAAACATCGTCATGACGTGTCTCGTTGATAGTTTCGATAAGGAGCCGATGGTTCCGGTCGGATGGCCGCTTGCAGATGACAACGGGGCCAAGGATGCAACGGGCATCATGGATTTTCGGAAATGGGGGGGCTCACCGATTGAGGTGCCATTTAAGCGGCTGGCATTGGCGCCTTGAATGCAACAAGTACGAAAGCAACGGTTCGGTGTGTAGAAAAGTGTTGCAAACAGTGCCTTGCCATTGGCCGCCCGGTCGTCGGTGTGCTGGCAGCCGGTCAAAGGAGCAGGGATGTACCCGTGGGTTCTTCAGGAAGAATGGGCAACAGGGCGGATCCACCATTGCCCGAACGATTGGGCGTTACAGATACTTGAGTTGCAGGGTCGCTGAGCCGTCGATCAGCACGTCGTCGGTCAGGGTCAGTTCCCTGGTGCTGGCGATTTGAGTGGTTATTCGAAGATCCAGGGTCAGGTCTTTCACCCGGAGCGGCATACTGGTGTCGTCCATGGCGCCGACTGCCCAAAGATTGTCGGCATCCCAGTAATCCTTGATCCAGGTTTTTCCGCCGTCCGTCGATGCAATATGTTGTACGTCGACTCCGTCGGCCCTCATATTCAACGCATCAACCATGAAGCTGCCCAGCTTCTCGCCTGCATTGGTCCGGCCCAGTCCAAATTGACTGCTCGTGCCCCAGGCGGTACCGGCCCGATGGTCGATCGGAGAAAAGTAATACTGAACCGGCGCATCGCAGTTCACGGCCATTTGCAGCGTTAGTTTGGGCAAAGCAGTGGGGTTGTCGGGCCGGAGGTCTTTCGCGGAAATTTTGCCATGATCGACAATGCCACCCCCGGACAGAGTCGGCGTGCACGCACTTGGGGTGATGACGCCAGTGACGGTCAAGTCGGTGCTGGCGGCAAAAGCGGGCGAAGCTGTCGTCAGGAGTAATGCAGTGCAGAGTGCGCTTAACGTCTTGTTCATGCAGGGGCTCTTTTCGGCAAAAGGGGATCAGGGATTGAGGCGCAATTTAGACGGGTGCAGTCAGCGATTTGAATGCAACTAATACGAAAAGCGATAGCACTGTTTATGTAGAAATGTATTGGGTGATGGCGGATGCACCGATTGCTGGTCGCCCACTGCTGTAGGTTTTTGCGTTGTGCAATGTGTGAATAATCTGAAAGTTTGTAAGGTAAAAGCACTGGCCCTTGAATACGTTGACTGAACCCGTTTTCGGCGTTTGGCGAGGCATTGTGGGAGGGAGAAAACGGCGTTAATTTCCGCGCCCTTCAATCACAAGCAGGAGACCTCCCACTATGCGAGTCGTAATTGCTGACGACCACAGCGTCGTCCGCATCGGGCTGCGGATATTGATCAATGCCACCCAGCGATGCGTCATCGTCGCTGAGGCTGAGGGTACCGATAGCCTGATGCGCGTTCTTTCGGGTACACCGTGCGATCTGTTGATCACCGATTTCTCCATGCCGGGAGGACGGCAGGCCGATGGTTTGAAAATGTTGAGTACGATTCGGCGTGACCATCCGGCATTGCCGGTCATTGTGCTGACGATGTTTACCAGCGTCGCGACAGCGAGGGCGGCGCTGGCTCAGGGGGTGCGGGCCATTGTCGCCAAATCCGCGTCGGAGACTGAACTGCCCCTGGCGATCAAAGCGGTGGGTGTGGGGCGCCGCTACATCAGTGAGTCGTTGCGAACACTGCTGGCTGATACGGGCAGCCAGTTGATTGAGTTGCCGTTGTCGGCCAAAGAGCATGAAGTGGTGAGAATGCTGGCCTGCGGCATGACCGTCAGCGAAATTGCCAGTCACTTCCAGCGCAGTGTGTCGACCATCAGTAAACAAAAAAACATGGCCATGCACCGCTTGGGCATCTCCACGGATGCCGAGCTTTTTTCCTACGCCCGTGACAGCGGAATGTCGCCCTAGACGCTCAGCGCAGGAGCGGTCCCGCTATTCTCGCGGCGAATGCCCATAGCGTTCGGGTCATTCGCAGACTATCGTGCAGGCCATCTTTCGAAAATATTGTGCAACAACAGGGGCCTGCCCATGAGTGACGTCCACAGCGCATTGATCACCCGTTTCTACCAGGCCTTCCAGCGCCTGGATGCCGAGGCCATGGCTGCCTGCTATACCGATGACGTGGTGTTCAGTGATCCGGCGTTTGGCGAGCTGCACGGCCGTGATGCCAGCGACATGTGGCGCATGCTGACCACCCGGGCCAAGGATTTCTCCCTGAGTTTCGATAACGTGCGCGCCGATGAGCGCACCGGCGCTGCCCATTGGGTGGCGACCTACCTGTTCAGTCAAACCGGAAACGTTGTGGTCAATGAGATTCAGGCGCGTTTTGTCTTCCGTGACGGCAAGATTTGCGAGCATCACGACAGCTTCGATCTGTGGAAGTGGTCGCGTCAGGCACTGGGTTTCAAAGGCCTGCTGCTCGGTTGGACGCCGTTGGTGAGTAACGCTGTGCGTGCTCAGGCCTTGAAGGGGCTGAGGGCATTCCAGGCCAGCCGCTGATAAGATCGCGGCTTGTTTCCCTTTCAAGCACTGATCGTTACGTGAACGCCCCCAGCGAAAAGCCTGTCGACACCGTCACTGCAGTGAGCAAACCCTGGTTCGTCTATCTCGTGCGCGCGGCCAATGGTTCGCTCTACTGCGGGATCAGCGACGATCCCGTGCGTCGCTTCGCCAAGCATCAAAGCGGCAAAGGGGCACGCTTCTTCCTGTCCAGCCCGGCCATGGCGCTGGTCTACACCGAAGTCTGTCGCGACAAGAGCGAAGCGTTGCGCCAGGAACGCCTGATCAAGAAGCTCAAGAAAAGCGCCAAGGAATGCCTGGTGGCCAGCATGGCCGCAGGCTTATCACTCTGACTGATCAGGTCCCATCAGGCAGATCTGTAGGCTGCTAACCGATTGCGCGTTAAGCTGCGACTTCCTATTCGTGCGGCGGAGCCGAGCATGTCCGAGTTGATCCTGCATCATTACCCGACGTCCCCATTTGCCGAAAAGGCGCGATTGCTGCTAGGTTTCAAGGGGCTGTCCTGGCGCTCGGTGAAGATCTCACCGGTGATGCCCAAACCTGATCTGACCGCGTTGACCGGTGGCTATCGCAAGACCCCGGTGCTGCAGATCGGTGCGGATATTTATTGCGATACTTCGTTGATCGCCCGTCGTCTGGAGCAGGAAAAAGCCTTGCCGGCGTTCTTCCCGGAAGGACAGGAAATGATCGCCGCCAGCTTCGCCAGCTGGGCCGATTCGGTGGTGTTCCAGCATGCGGTCAGCCTGGTGTTTCAGCCGGAGTCGATCGCGGTGCGCTTTGGCAACCTGTCACCGGAGGCGATCAAGGCCTTTATCGCCGACCGCGCCGGGCTGTTCAGCGGTGGCAGTGCGACACGCCTGTCGGCGGAACAAGCCAGGCATCAATGGCCGACGATCATGTCTCGGCTGGAGCAACAGCTGCAGCGTGAGGAGGGGGATTACCTGTTCGGCGAGCCGTCGATTGCCGACTTCGCCCTGGCGCATTCGCTATGGTTTCTCAAAGCGACGCCCGTGACGTCTCCGCTTGTGGATAACTATCCTGCGGTGACCGCGTGGCATGCCCGTGTGTTGGGGTTCGGCCATGGCGCTTCGAGCGAGATGAGCTCCGAAGAGGCGCTGCAAGTGGCGCGAACGTCCACCCCGGCGGCATTGCCGGATGAGCAGTTCGATGAGCCGAATGGTTTCAAGGCTGGCCAGCCAGTGGTGATTGCGGCGACCGACTATGGCGTCGATCCGGTGGCGGGTGAGTTGTTGTTTGCCGGTCGCGAGGAGTTGATTCTTCGTCGCGAAGACGAGCGTGGCGGTGTGGTGCATGTGCACTTCCCGCGGTTTGGTTTCCGGATCGAAGCGCAGTAACTGCAAACCGCTGATTATCTGATGGCTCGATAACCTGTGGGAGCTGGCAAGCCAGCTCCCACAAAGGGTAAGTCGGTTTGAGCGGTTATTTCAGGGCCGCCAGGATCGCATCCGGGTCATATTTGCGAATCAGCGTGCCGTTCACATCGATGATCGGAATCCCGCCGCCGCCCAGCGCTACATAGTCCTTGCGCGCCACAGCATCCTTTTCGATATCGAATTCCTTGTAAGGAATGTTCCTTTGATCGAGAAAGCGCCGGGTCTGTTTGCAGTAGCCGCACCAGTCCGTGCTGTAGATCACGACATTGGCTTTGAGCTGCATCTGCTCGGACACCAGTCGGGTCGGATCCATCAGGCGCTCGATCTTGCCCCAATTCTGGTAGACCACGACCACCAGCAGGATCAGCAGGCATTTCTTCAACACATTGCCCAGCATCAGTTGCGACGCTTGAGCTGGTCGGTGAGCGAGGTGGGCAGGCCCTTGATGATCAGCGTGCCGGCATCCTCGTCATACTCGATCTTCGAGCCCAGCAAATGCGCCTCGAAACTGATCGACAGGCCTTCGGCGCGACCGGTGAAGCGGCGGAACTGGTTCAGGGTGCGCTTATCCGCCGGGATCTCCGGCGACAAGCCGTAATCCTTGTTGCGGATGTGGTCGTAGAAGGCTTTCGGGCGTTCTTCGTCGATCAGCTCCGACAGCTCTTCCAGACCCATGGGCTCGCCCAGTTTGGCCTGGCTGCTGGCGTAATCCACCAGGGTCTTGGTTTTTTCGCGGGCGGAGTCTTCCGGCAGATCTTCGCTCTCGACGAAGTCACTGAACGCCTTGAGCAGCGTGCGGGTTTCGCCCGGGCCGTCGACGCCTTCCTGGCAGCCGATGAAGTCGCGGAAATACTCCGAAACCTTTTTGCCGTTCTTGCCTTTGATGAACGAAATGTACTGCTTGGACTGCTTGTTGTTCTGCCACTCGGACACGTTGATCCGCGCCGCCAGGTGTAACTGGCCAAGGTCCAAGTGACGGGACGGGGTCACGTCCAGTTGATCGGTCACCGCGACGCCCTCGCTGTGGTGCAGCAGGGCAATGGCCAGATAGTCGGTCATGCCTTGTTGGTAGTGCGCAAACAGGACGTGGCCGCCGACCGAGAGGTTGGATTCCTCCATCAGTTTTTGCAGGTGTTCCACCGCCACGCGGCTGAACGCCGTGAAGTCCTTGCCGCCATCAAGGTATTCCTTCAGCCAGCCGCTGAATGGAAAGGCCCCGGACTCCGGATGAAACAGCCCCCAGGCTTTGCCTTGCTTGGCGTTATAGCTTTCATTGAGGTCGGCGAGCATGTTCTCGATGGCGGCGGACTCGGCCAGTTCCGATTCGCGGGCGTGGAGAACTGCAGGTGTGCCGTCGGGTTTTTTGTCGATCAGGTGGACGATGCAATGACGGATCGGCATGGGCTTCTCGGCTGGTTGAAGAGAGGAGGGCGTGCTCCCCCGAAAAAGCGCTCAGTGTACCGCAACCGCTGGTTTTGGCGCGGCGCGAAGGCCAATTCCACGGTGACCGGCGGTGCTTATGCGATTTTTTCCCGGTTTAGAGCAATAAAGCTGACCAAATGGGTAGCTAGAGGCGGATATTTCCCCGTCTCTGTGCTAGTTTTGCCCGGTCTTACGCGAAGTCACTGCGTTAAGCGTGCATTCAGCATTTGTCAGGTCGAACCAAACCCTGATTTCGGTATCTATAACCCCGATCCAGTGGTTATTTGGCCGAGGGTGCCAGATCCAGAAGATCGGGCTCGATGGCTGACACTGCACTCTGCAATCCATATGAATTTGATAGGGAAGGAACACTACATGGCTCTTACTAAAGACCAACTGATCGCCGACATCGCTGAAGCTATCGACGCGCCAAAAACCACCGCGCGTAACGCTCTGGACCAACTGGGCCAAATCGTTGCCGATCAGCTGGAAAACGGCGGCGAAATTACTCTGCCAGGTATCGGCAAGCTGAAAGTGACTGAGCGTCCTGCCCGTACTGGCCGTAACCCTTCGACTGGCGCTGCCATCGAAATCGCTGCCAAGAAAGTGATCAAGCTGGTTGTGGCCAAAGGCCTGACCGACGCTGTTAACAAGTAAGACTTGTTAAAAGAAACCGTGCGCCGGAGCACTCCGGGCACGGTTTTTTTGTGCCCGTCAAAAAGATCTGCGCCAGGTGGATCGATGTAACACTTTGTTTATTTAGCTGCATGACGTTTTGCCTCCTGATATTTCAGCGTCGATCATTTCTGGTAACGAATTTATGGACGTGTCGGTTAAATATTAATTCGGCTTTTTAGTGTGAGTTGAATAAGTCGGGTTTCTCTGTCTATCTAGCGAAATTTCCCACAGAACTGATAGTTGAGTGTATGCCGTGGATCGGTAGTATCGATCTGGTGTCGCGCTCGGCTTTGCGTAAAAGCCAAAAACTCAATTCTGGTTGTTAGTTACAGGGACGTTTTATGAAACTTAAACAGTTGGTGATGTGTGTGTCGATTCTGTTGTCCGGTCAGGCCTGGGCAAGTGTCACGGAGTACTGCCCAAGCCCTTCAGACATCAAGGAGTTGGCCTCGGGTGTCTACAAAGCCCCCACGGCCAGCGGTGACGGCGAGTGGTATGGCGTGTCTCAGGGCGGCCAGGGACCGGTGGGTGAGTTCGAGTTGGCGATCTTCATGCCTCACAAGGATGTCGAGGGGAGTACCGTCATAGGGGAAGTCCAGCGTTGTGGTTTTAGGCTGCAAAAGGGCGGCGCGGTGGATATGAAGTTCAAAAGGGAAGGGACCGTCGCGAGTATTGATGCCGGCGGGTCGTGGGAAGAGTGGAACTCACGGTACTACTGCGATAACAAAGAAGTGCGCGGGTGCGCATTCAAAGAGATCGTCAGGCCAGCGAAGCGCTGATGTATAGCCTGTTTGACTTGGGCCACCTGGCGAGTTGCAATCAAAGGCTGCGTTCACACTGTTAGTAAGTAAGGCGTGTAAAAAACCGTGCACCGGATTAACCGGGCACGGTTTTTTTGTTGACGACAACGACTTGTCCCAAGGCAAGTCACTACGATGTTCTGTTATTCCGTTGAAGCCTTTGCCCAGCGCGCCTGGCGCCAGGCCTGTTGCTGCGCCTTGGTCTGGAAGGTCCAGGCGACGAAGCGACTCTGCTTCTGACCCTGGGACATTTCCACCACCTGGCTTTCCAGTACGCCAGCCTTTTTCAGGGCGGACTGGATCGCAGGCAGGTTCGAGGCTTTCGACACCAGTGTGCTGAACCACAGCACCTGTTGCCCCACTTGCGCGCTCTCGCTGATCAATTGCGTGACGAACCGTGCCTCGCCACCCTCACACCACAACTCCGCCGCCTGACCGCCAAAATTCAACACCGGCAGTTTGCGCTTCGGATCGGCCTTGCCCAGCGCGCGCCATTTACGCGTACTGCCTCGGGTCGCTTCCTCAAGGGACGCATGGAACGGCGGGTTGCACATAGTCAGGTCAAACCGCTCGGTGCTTTCGAGCAGGCCCAGCAGGATCTGTTTCGGGTTGCTCTGCTGACGGATCTGAATGGCCTTGTTCAAACCGTTGGACTGAATAATGGCTTTGGCGGCGGCGATGGCGGTGGCGTCGATCTCCGAACCGAGGAACTGCCAGCGATAGTCGCTGTGACCGATCAGCGGATACACACAGTTGGCGCCCATGCCGACATCCAGGACCTTCACTGCTGCGCCACGGGGGATCACACCGTCATTGCCGCTGGCCAGCAGGTCGGCCAGAAAGTGCACGTAATCCGCACGTCCCGGCACTGGTGGACACAGATAGTCGGCCGGAATGTCCCAATGGGCGATGCCGTAGAACGACTTGAGCAGCGCCCGATTGAACACCCGCACTGCATCCGGGCTGGCGAAGTCGATGCTTTCCTTGCCATACGGGTTGGTGATCACGAACTGCTTCAATTCCGGCGTGGTTTTGATCAGTGCCGGGAAGTCGTAGCGACCCTGGTGACGATTGCGCGGATGCAGGCTGGCCTTCTCGCGTGGCTCGACGGCTTTGGCTGCCTTGGTCGGTTCAGGCTTTTGGCGCGCAGGTTTGGGGGGGGGGGGGGCAGTCATGGGTGTGGTCGATTCGGGCATGGCTAAAAGTGGCGGGTATTGTCCCACATCTGCCTCCATGACGCGGTACAGGCTTTCTGAGCCGGCTTGCCGGCGAAAGAGGCTGTAAGGCCTGCGGTGATCTGTCGGGCGTTTCGCTGGCAAGCCAGTTCCTACAAATCGCGGGTATGAAAAAGGGAGGCCACCCGGGCCTCCCTGTTTCATTGCGACTTGCCGTTACAGACTGGCAATCCGCGCGTGTTGCTCCGCCAGCTTGCCCAGAGCCTGTTCGGCTTCGGCCAGCTTGGCGCGTTCTTTCTCGATGACCTCCGCCGGTGCCTTGTCGACGAAGCCGGCGTTGGACAGCTTCCCGCCAACCCGTTGCACTTCGCCTTGCAGGCGCTGGATTTCCTTGTCCAGACGCGCCAGTTCCGCACCCTTGTCGATCAGGCCGGCCATCGGTACCAGCACTTCCATCTCGCCGACCAGCGCGGTCGCCGACAGCGGCGCTTCTTCGCCCGCTGCCAGTACGGTGATCGATTCGAGGCGCGCCAGTTTTTTCAGCAAGGCTTCGTTTTCAGTGAGACGACGCTGGTCCTCGGTGCTGACGTTCTTCAGGAACAGCGGCAACGGTTTGCCCGGGCCGATGTTCATTTCGCCACGGATGTTACGCGTGCCGAGCATCAGGCCCTTGAGCCATTCGATGTCGTCTTCAGCGGCCTGATCAATGCGTGTTTCATTGGCCACCGGCCAAGGTTGCAACATGATCGTCTTGCCTTCGATGCCGGCCAGCGGCGCAATGCGCTGCCAGATTTCTTCGGTGATGAACGGCATGAACGGATGGGCCAGACGCAGGGCCACTTCCAGCACGCGAACCAGGGTGCGGCGAGTGCCGCGCTGACGCTCGACCGGTGCATTCTCGTCCCACAGCACAGGCTTGGACAGTTCCAGGTACCAGTCGCAGTACTGGTTCCAGATGAACTCATACAAGGCTTGGGCGGCCAGGTCGAAGCGGAACTGGTCCAGTTGGCGGGTCACTTCGGCTTCGGTGCGTTGCAGTTGCGAGATAATCCAGCGGTCAGCCAGGGACAGCTCATAGGCTTCGCCGTTCTGGCCACAGTCTTCGCCCTTGTCCAGCACGTAACGCGCGGCGTTCCAGATCTTGTTGCAGAAGTTGCGGTAGCCTTCGACGCGGCCCATGTCGAACTTGATGTCGCGACCGGTGGACGCCAGCGAGCAGAAGGTGAAACGCAGGGCGTCGGTGCCGTAGCTGGCGATGCCGTCGGCGAATTCTTCGCGGGTCTGCTTCTCGATCTTCTTTGCCAGTTTCGGCTGCATCATGCCGGAGGTGCGTTTGCTGACCAGCTCTTCCAGTTCGATACCGTCGATGATGTCCAGTGGGTCAAGGACGTTGCCCTTGGACTTGGACATCTTCTGGCCCTGGCCATCACGCACCAGACCGTGCACATAAACCGTCTTGAACGGAACCTGTGGCGTGCCGTCTTCGTTCTTCACCAAATGCATGGTGAGCATGATCATCCGGGCAACCCAGAAGAAAATGATGTCGAAGCCGGTCACCAGCACGTCGGTGGAGTGGAATTTCTTCAGGAATTCGGTTTGCTCAGGCCAGCCGAGCGTCGAGAAGGTCCACAGGCCCGAACTGAACCAGGTGTCGAGAACGTCGTTGTCCTGTTGCAGTGCAACGTCCGGACCGAGGTTGTGCTTGGCGCGCACTTCGGCTTCGTCGCGGCCGACGTAGACCTTGCCCGATTCGTCGTACCAGGCCGGGATCCGGTGACCCCACCACAGCTGGCGGCTGATGCACCAATCCTGAATGTCGCGCATCCAGGAGAAGTACATGTTTTCGTACTGCTTGGGCACGAACTGGATGCGGCCGTCTTCAACGGCGGCAATGGCGGGCTCGGCCAAAGGCTTGGTGGACACGTACCACTGGTCGGTCAACCACGGCTCGATGATGGTGCCGGAGCGGTCGCCTTTCGGGACTTTCAGGGCGTGATCGTCAACGCTGACCAGCAGGCCTGCGGCTTCGAACGCGGCGACGATCTGCTTGCGGGCTTCGAAACGGTCGAGACCGGCGTATTCGGCCGGGATCTTGCCGTCGATGCTTTCGTTAAGCGTGCCGTCGAGGTTGAATACCTGGGCGACTGGCAGGACGTTGGCGTTCTTGTCGAAGATGTTCAGCAGCGGCAGGTTGTGGCGCTTGCCGACTTCGTAGTCGTTGAAATCGTGGGCCGGGGTGATTTTCACGCAGCCGGTGCCGAATTCAGGGTCGCAGTAATCGTCGGCGATGATCGGGATGCGGCGGCCGACCAGCGGCAACTCGACAAATTTGCCGATCAGGGCTTTGTAGCGTTCGTCGTTCGGGTTCACGGCCACGGCGGCGTCGCCGAGCATGGTTTCCGGACGAGTCGTCGCGACGATCAGGTAGTCGTTGCCTTCAGCGGTTTTGGCGCCATCGGCCAGCGGGTATTTCAGGTTCCACAGGAAACCTTTCTCATCGTGGTTTTCCACTTCGAGGTCGGAAATCGCCGTGTGCAACTTGGTGTCCCAGTTGACCAGGCGTTTGCCGCGATAGATCAGGCCGTCTTCGTGCAGGCGTACGAAGGCTTCTTTCACCGCTTCCGACAGGCCGTCGTCCATGGTGAAGCGCTCGCGGCTCCAGTCGACGGACGAGCCTAGGCGGCGGATCTGACGGCTGATGTTGCCGCCGGATTCATCTTTCCATTCCCAGACTTTTTCGAGGAATTTCTCGCGCCCCAGGTCGTGGCGGCTCTGGCCTTTGGCTTCGAGTTGACGCTCCACCAGCATCTGCGTGGCGATACCGGCGTGGTCGGTGCCCGGCTGCCACAGGGTGTTGCGACCCTGCATGCGGCGGAAACGGATCAGGGCGTCCATGATCGCGTTGTTGAAGCCGTGACCCATGTGCAGGCTGCCGGTGACGTTCGGCGGCGGGATCATGATGGTGTAGGACTCGCCCGCGCCTTGCGGGGCGAAGTAATTCTCTGACTCCCAGGTGTTGTACCAGGAGGTTTCAATGGCGTGCGGCTGGTAGGTCTTATCCATGCGCGGCGGGACCCTATTGGCATTTATTCAGGAAAAGCCGATGAGTATAGCGGGGATATACTGTTACGCGTAGAGCGGGGCGGTAACGGGTGGGGAAAATTCGCGACCGGTTGGGGATATGTTTTGCCAATCAGGACGCTTTCGCGGGCAAGCCACGCTCCCACAGGTTCTTTGTCGTACCGTAACTCCGTGTCCGACTTCAATCCTGTGGGAGCGAGCTTGCCCGCGATGGCGGTCGGTCAGGCGACCCGATTCAAATCGTTATGCCGGGTTTCCTTCAGGCACAGCACCGCAATCAAGCTCAGCACCGCTGCCCCGGATACATACCCGCCGACATAACTCAAACCGCCCATCGCCACCAGTTTTTGCGCGAAAAACGGTGCCGCCGAGGCCCCGACGATACCGCCCAGGTTGTAGGCGGCCGAGGCGCCCGTGTAGCGCACGTGGGTCGGAAACAATTCCGGCAACAGAGCGCCCATTGGCGCAAACGTCACGCCCATCAGAAACAGTTCGATGCACAGGAACAGCGCCACGCCCCAGGTTGAGCCCTGGGTCAGCAGGGGTTCCATCAAGAACCCGGACAGAATGGCCAGCACGCCACCGATGATCAGCACCGGCTTGCGCCCGAAGCGGTCACTGGCCCAGGCCGAGAGCGGCGTGGCGGCGGCCATGAACAGCACGGCGAAGCACAGCAGGCCGAGGAAGGTTTCGCGGCAGTAGCCGAGTGTCGCCACACCATAGCTCAGCGAAAACACGGTCGAGATGTAGAACAGCGCGTAGCACACCACCATCGAACCGGCGCCCAGCAAAACCGGCGCCCAGTATTGGCTGAACAGCTCGATCAGCGGAATCTTCACCCGTTCCTGGCGTGCCATGGCGTTGGCGAACACCGGGGTTTCGTGGAGCTTGAGGCGCACATACAGCCCGACCATCACCAGTACGGCGCTGAGCAGAAACGGAATCCTCCAGCCCCAGGAGCGGAACTGTTCGTCGTTCAGGGCCATGGCCAGTGTCAGGAACAGGCCGTTCGCCGCCAGAAAACCGATGGAAGGGCCCAATTGCGGGAACATGCCGAACCACGCACGTTTGCCTTTGGGCGCGTTTTCCGTGGCCAGCAAGGCGGCACCGCCCCATTCGCCACCCAGCCCC
The DNA here is from genome assembly GCF_008801475.1 of Pseudomonas moorei. Taxonomy (GTDB): domain Bacteria; phylum Pseudomonadota; class Gammaproteobacteria; order Pseudomonadales; family Pseudomonadaceae; genus Aquipseudomonas; species Aquipseudomonas moorei. Next base: position 188,969 of record NZ_VZPP01000013.1, read on the forward strand.
AGCCCTTGGCCGAAGCGCAGCACGCAGAGCAGAATCGGCGCCCAGGCCCCAATGCTGTCGTAGCCCGGCAGCACGCCAATCAGCGTGGTGCACACCCCCATCAAGAGCAGGGAGGCCACCAGGGTGGACTTGCGGCCGATACGGTCGCCGAAGTGACCGAACAGCGCCGAACCCAGTGGGCGTGCAAGGAATGCGATGCCGAACGTGAGGAATGCCGAAAGCATCTGCGCCGTGCCGGATGTCTGCGGAAAGAATACCGGGCCGATCACCAGTGCGGCTGCGGTTGCATAGACGTAGAAATCGTAGAACTCGATGGCGGTGCCGATGAAACTCGCCGTGGCCACGCGGGTGGCGGAGTTCGTCGGTTGCGCGGGTGTGGAATCACTGTAAGTCGTGCTGGTCGTCATGCGGTTATCCCTGACAGTCATGTGCCCCAGTGGAGCGAATTATTATGGTCGATACCCAGGGATGTGGGTGGAGGCGCGGTCGCCATTCCAGGTAGGAACAGTCGTCGGTTTGTTGCGGATATTACGGGTGGTCGGGCCGTAACCCGTGGTGTGCAGGGTAAGCACAGGGGCGGCGCGGCTTGGGTAAGCGGCTCGATTATAGGAAGGTGGCTAACGATTCAACAAGGGGCTTGGGGTAGCGTGGTTTTCAGTGGCGAGGGAGCTTGCTCTCTCGCCACAGGGGAAGTTGCACCGAATTCTAGATCACCACCGGCATCGGGGTGATCTGCCAGATCAGTACCCGTGTCACCCGATTGTCCTCGGTCTCGAGGATTTCCAGGCGATAACGACCGATCTTCAGGCATACCGCGCTCTCGGGGATGGTTTCCAGCGCCTCGGTCACCAGACCGTTCAGGGTTTTCGGGCCGTCGCTTGGCAGATGCCAGCCCAGGCTCTTGTTGAGTTCGCGTATCGAGGCGGCGCCCTCGATGACCAGGCGGCCGTCGGCCTGGGGATGGATGTGCGGGTTGTTCAGGCTTTGCTGGCTTTCGAACTCGCCGACGATTTCTTCGAGAATGTCTTCCAGGGTCACGATGCCGAGCACCTCGCCGTACTCGTCGACCACCATGCCCAGCCGGCGTTGCTGTTTGTGGAAATTCAGCAGTTGCAGTTGCAGTGGCGTGCTTTCGGGCACGAAGTAAGGTTCGCGACTGGCAGCCAGCAGTGCTTCCAGGGTCAGGCTCGCATCGGGCAGCAAGTGGCCGATTTGCCGGGTGTTGAGCACGGCTTCGACCTGATTGATATCGCTGTGGAATACCGGCAGGCGGGTGCGCTTGTTGTGGCGCAGTTGCTCGATGATTTCCTCGATGGGATCGTCAAGGTTGATCCCGTCGACTTCACTGCGCGGTACCAGAATGTCGTTGACCGTGATGTTGTCCAGCGCATGGATGCCTGGCAACGAGTGCGGACGGCAGATGGCGGGTTCGCGATCGTCGTATTGGGCTTTCGGTGGCTCGTCTTCGCTCTGTTGCACCACTTTGGCTTTGCGCGCGAGCGGTCGCAGCAGCAATTGGCTGGTGGCGTTGAGCAGCCAGGCTGCCGGGTAGATGATCTTCAGCGGGATGCGCAGCAGGTTGTTGCCCAGGGCCAGGATCGCATCCGGATGGCGGGTGGCGAGGGCACGTGGCAGGTAATCGGCGAACACCAGCAAAATGGCGGTCGCACCCAGGCAGGCCACCCACGGGCCATTTTCGGCCCAGGTAAAAATGGCCAGCAAGGTGCTGATGACCACCACCAGTGCACGGCACAGGGTGTTGCACAGGATCAGGCTGTTGAGCGGAAAGCTCAGCCTGGCCAGCGGCTTGTCGCTTGAGCGTGTGGCAATGCGCCGGGCCAGCACATGCTGGTAAGCAGCCTCAATGGCGGTAAACAGCACCGACCATAAAATCAGCAGGGCCACTACTGCGAGCATCGGCCCTATGGGCAAGTCGTCCATTAATACCGCCCGTCAGATATGCAGGATGTATTCACGAACCAGCTTGCTGCCAAAATACGCCAGCATCAGCAGGCAGAAACCGGCAAGGGTCCAGCGAATGGCTTTATGTCCGCGCCAGCCGAGGCGGTTACGACCCCAGAGCAGTACGCTGAAGACGATCCAGGCCAGGCAGGCCAGCAAGGTTTTATGTACCAGATGCTGGGCAAACAGGTTTTCGACGAACAACCAGCCCGAGATCAGCGACAGGGACAGCAGGGTCCAGCCGGCCCAGAGGAAGCCGAACAGCAGGCTTTCCATGGTTTGCAGCGGCGGGAAGTTCTTGATCAGTCCCGAGGGGTGCTTGTGCTTGAGTTGATGGTCCTGAACCAGCAGCAGCAAGGCCTGGAACACCGCGATGGTGAACATGCCGTAGGCGAGGATCGACAGCAGGATATGAGCGAGGATGCCCGGTTCTTCATCAATGATCTGTACGGTGCCGGCCGGAGCGAATTGCGCAAGCAGCACTGTTGCGGCCCCCAGAGGGAACAGAAGCACCAGCAGGTTTTCCACCGGTATGCGTGAGCAGGCCAGCAGGGTCAGGGCTATGACGGCCACGGCAATCAGGCTGGCGGCGCTGAAGAAGTCCAGGCCCAGGCCGATTGGCGTCAATAGATGTGTGACCAGGCTGGCGCCATGGGCCAGCACCGCCAGCACGCCGAGCGTGACGAGCAGGCGTTTGTTCGCCTTGGCGCCGTTGGCCAGGCGAGTGCCCTGATAGAAAGTCGCAGCGGCATACAAGCAGGCGGCGGCGAGGGTGGTTAGCAAACTGGGTGACAAAGGGAGCATAAGTCCTGTTAGGCAAGCCCGAAAGCCGATGAGTTTGGCATAGAACCCACACGGCACGAAAGTGCGAGGTGTCCGCCAGACGCAGTCTTCGCTATAATCCGCGACCTGCCCACGCCGCAGGCTCGCCGAGTACACGTTTAGTCCGGTCTGGGCCGCCACTATCCCGGTCTACACAGGGCCTGAAAGGATCGCGCAATGTTTGAAAACTTAACCGACCGTCTCTCGCAGACGCTGCGCCATGTCACCGGCAAGGCCAAGCTGACCGAGGACAACATCAAAGACACCCTGCGTGAAGTGCGCATGGCGTTGCTTGAAGCCGACGTCGCCTTGCCGGTGGTCAAAGACTTCGTCAATTCGGTCAAGGAACGCGCTGTCGGCACCGAGGTGTCGCGCAGCCTGACGCCGGGCCAGGCCTTCGTGAAGATCGTCCAGGCCGAACTCGAAAGCCTGATGGGCGCGGCCAACGAAGACCTGAACCTGAGCGCCGTTCCGCCTGCCGTGATCCTGATGGCCGGCTTGCAGGGCGCTGGTAAAACCACCACCGCCGGCAAGCTTGCGCGCTTTCTTAAGGAACGCAAGAAGAAGTCGGTCATGGTTGTGTCCGCGGACGTGTACCGTCCAGCGGCGATCAAACAGCTGGAAATGCTCGCGGGCGAAGTCGGCGTCACCTTCTTCCCTTCCGACCTGACCCAGAAGCCGGTCGAGATCGCGCAAGCCGCTATTAAGGAAGCAAAACTCAAATTCATCGACGTGGTGATCGTCGATACCGCCGGCCGCCTGCACATCGATGAAGAGATGATGGGCGAGATCAAGGCGCTGCATGCCGCGATCAACCCGGTCGAGACGCTGTTCGTGGTCGACGCCATGACCGGCCAGGATGCCGCCAACACGGCCAAGGCCTTCGGCGATGCGCTGCCATTGACCGGTGTGATCCTGACCAAGGTTGACGGCGACGCCCGTGGCGGTGCGGCCCTTTCGGTGCGCGCCATCACCGGCAAGCCGATCAAGTTCATCGGTATGGGCGAGAAGAGCGAAGCGCTCGATCCGTTCCACCCTGAACGTATTGCTTCGCGGATCCTCGGCATGGGTGACGTGCTCAGCCTGATCGAACAGGCAGAAGCGACCCTCGACAAGGACAAGGCCGACAAACTGGCCAAGAAGCTGAAGAAGGGCAAGGGTTTCGACCTCGAAGACTTCCGTGATCAGCTACAACAGATGAAAAACATGGGCGGCCTCGGCGGCCTCATGGACAAGTTGCCGAACATGGGTGGTGTGAACCTGGCGCAGATGGGCAACGCCCAGAGCGCGGCAGAAAAACAATTCAAGCAGATGGAAGCCATCATCAACTCCATGACCCCGGCCGAGCGTCGTGACCCTGAGCTGATCAGCGGTTCGCGCAAGCGTCGTATCGCCATGGGTTCCGGCACGCAAGTGCAGGACATCGGTCGCTTGATCAAGCAGCACAAGCAGATGCAGAAGATGATGAAGAAATTCTCCGCGAAAGGCGGAATGGCCAAAATGATGCGCGGCATGGGCGGTATGTTGCCCGGCGGCGGCATGCCGAAAATGTAAAGAATACGCGCGAGAGCTTGCTCTGGCGCAGCCCACAGGGAAGTGGGATCTCCAGCAAACCCGCATAGGCGGGAGCTGATCGGCCGTTTTCAACGACGGCTCTATGGCAAATCTGCATGGCGGCCAACAGGCGCCGGAAAAAGTCATTTGCAAAAGTCCGGATATTCCTTAGAATATGCGGCCTTTCGGGCACCCATGCCCGCTGTGCATTTAGATTTGCAGCACCGACTACAGGAACGATGTTCACATGCTAACAATCCGTCTTGCCCTTGGCGGCTCCAAAAAGCGCCCGTTTTACCACTTGACCGTAACCGACAGCCGCAACCCGCGCGACGGTTCGCACAAGGAACAGGTTGGTTTCTTCAACCCGGTTGCTCGTGGTCAAGAAGTCCGTCTGTCCGTGAACCAAGAGCGCGTAGCCTACTGGCTGAGCGTTGGTGCACAACCTTCTGAGCGCGTTGCTCAGTTGTTGAAGGAATCTGCTAAGGCTGCGGCCTGAGCAATATGAACGCGACGCCAGCTGTTGCTGATGATTTGATCGTTATCGGCAAGATTTATTCGGTTCACGGCGTTCGCGGCGAAGTGAAGGTGTATTCCTTTACTGATCCGATTAAGAACCTGCTGGATTACAAAACCTGGACGCTCAAGCGTGACGGCAATGTAAAGCAGGTAGAGCTGGTCAGCGGACGCGGGAACGACAAGTTCCTGGTCGCAAAGCTCAAGGGTCTCGATGATCGTGAGGAAGCTCGTCTTCTGGCCGGTTATGAGATCTGCGTGCCGCGCAACCTGTTCCCTGAACTGACCGACGGCGAGTACTACTGGTACCAGCTGGAAGGTCTCAAGGTTATCGACACCCTCGGACAACTGTTCGGGAAGATCGATCACCTGCTCGAGACCGGCTCGAATGATGTAATGGTGGTCAAGCCTTGCGCTGGCAGCCTGGATGATCGCGAACGCCTGTTGCCCTATACCGAGCAATGCGTGTTGGCTGTCGACCTGGCCGCAGGCGAGATGAAGGTGGATTGGGACGCGGATTTCTAAGCGTGGCTAACTTGCGCGTAGAAGTGATCAGTTTGTTTCCCGAGATGTTCTCCGCCATCAGCGAGTACGGCATCACCAGTCGTGCGGTGAAACAGGGGCTCTTGCAGCTCACCTGTTGGAATCCGCGAGACTACACGACGGATCGACATCACACTGTGGATGATCGCCCATTTGGCGGTGGTCCGGGCATGGTGATGAAGATCAAGCCCCTGGAAGATGCTCTGGTTCAAGCCAAGGCAGCCGCCGGGGAGGGCGCGAAGGTGATTTACCTGTCGCCCCAAGGCCGCCAACTGACTCAGTCGGCGGTGCGCGAGTTGGCGAATCTGGATGCATTGATCCTGATTGCCGGCCGCTATGAAGGCATTGACGAGCGTTTTATTGATGCTCATGTCGATGAAGAGTGGTCGATTGGCGACTATGTACTGTCTGGCGGTGAGCTGCCGGCGATGGTCCTGATCGATGCGGTTACACGACTGCTGCCTGGAGCTTTAGGGCATGCGGACTCCGCCGAGGAAGATTCCTTTACGGATGGTTTGCTGGATTGCCCGCACTACACCCGACCGGAGGTGTATGCGGATCAGCGTGTTCCCGACGTATTGCTAAGTGGCAATCACGCGCACATCCGGCGTTGGCGTTTACAGCAGTCCCTTGGTCGGACCTATGAACGACGCGCCGATCTTCTGGAAAGCCGCTCGCTTTCTGGAGAAGAGAAGAAGCTGCTCGAGGAATACATCCGCGAGCGGGACGATAGTTAACAACGTATCGATGGTAATTCCGACGATTTACCTTAGGAGCACAGCATGACTAACAAAATCATCCTTGCACTCGAAGCAGAGCAGATGACCAAAGAGATCCCTACCTTTGCCCCGGGCGACACCATTGTCGTTCAGGTGAAAGTGAAGGAAGGCGACCGTTCGCGTCTGCAAGCGTTCGAAGGTGTTGTTATCGCCAAGCGTAACCGCGGCGTAAACAGTGCATTCACCGTTCGTAAAATCTCCAACGGTGTTGGCGTAGAGCGTACTTTCCAGACCTACAGCCCGCAAATCGACAGCATGGCTGTCAAGCGTCGCGGTGACGTACGTAAAGCCAAGCTGTACTACCTGCGTGACCTGTCCGGTAAAGCAGCTCGCATCAAGGAAAAACTGGCTTAAGTCCAGCTTCCGATGCAGAAAAAAAGCAGCCTACGCAGACTGTGTGAAAACACACTGAAGGCCAGCCCAACAAACGCCCCGACTTGTTCGGGGCGTTTGTTTTTTGTGCGGGCAACAGACGAAAAAAGGCCTTTCAGCCCATTAGCGCCATCAGCTGGCGGG
>NZ_VZPP01000014.1 GCF_008801475.1 Pseudomonas moorei
CGTTGGTTACATCTTTGATTTCTCGCGGAGTAACTTGTGATGCTGATAATCTGTTGACTAGCAGTCTGACTCCACAAGCACCCACACGAATTGCTTGATTCAGTTGTTAAAGAGCGGTTGGTTAAGAGCTTTGTCTCAACCGAGGCGCGCATTCTACAGCAGCCTCATTTGCTGTCAAGTGATTATTTTCAGAAGTTTTCAAGGAATCCTTAACAACTTCAACCACTTGCGCTTTCGATCTCTCGTCAGCGGGAGGCGAATTCTACAGCGTTACTCGCTGCTGTCAACACCTCTTTTTCAACTTCCTTTCGACTTCGATGACCTGAAGCAACCCGCTGCCGAAAACTGCGTAACTCATTGTTTATCAAGGAGTTTTCCGTTTCGACTGCGCCGGAAGTGGGGCGAATTATAGGCCTCCAGAATCTGCCGTCAAGCACTGATTTGGTTTTTCTATCAGATTGGCAAAATCACTGCTTATATATAGACGCGCCTGGAACGATTGCGCAGTATATTGCCCAACACCAGGACCAACAGCCAAGCTCTCTACTTCGGACGATGCCACTCAAATGAATGATCAGCCTCGCAGCCTTGCCTCGACCTTGTTTTCGGTCGGCCTGCTATTAATAGCCATGGCATCGATCCAGTCCGGAGCCTCCCTGGCCAAAAGCATGTTTCCTGTCATTGGCGCACAGGGAACCACCACCCTGCGCCTGACCTTTGCCAGCGTGATCATGCTGCTGTTGCTTCGCCCGTGGAGAGCGAAGCTCACGACAAAATCCCTGCGTACCGTTATCGTCTACGGGATGGCGCTGGGCGGCATGAACTTTCTCTTCTATATGTCGTTACGCACAGTCCCCCTGGGGATCGCCGTTGCGCTGGAGTTCACCGGGCCATTGGCCGTGGCCATCTACGCTTCACGCCGCGCCGTCGACTTCTTATGGATTGCCCTGGCGGCTGTCGGCCTGCTGCTGTTGATACCCACGGGAGCAACGACGGCAAGCATTGATCTGATAGGTGCCGGTTATGCACTGGGTGCTGGCGTCTGCTGGGCGCTGTACATTCTTTTCGGTCAGAAGGCCGGCGCTGACAATGGCGTGCAGACAGCCGCGCTGGGGGTAATGATTGCCGCGCTGTTCGTGGCACCTATCGGTATCATTCATGCGGGCGCCGCACTGCTGACGCCATCGCTGATCCCGATTGCCATTGGCGTTGCCATCCTTTCGACTGCACTTCCCTATACGCTCGAAATGGTCGCCCTCACCCGCATTCCGGCCAGAACATTCGGAACATTGATGAGCATTGAACCCGCCATTGGTGCGCTGTCAGGCTTGCTGTTCCTCAATGAGTACCTGTCCCTGTCACAGTGGATGGCCATTCTGTGCATCATTCTGGCCTCCGTCGGCGCCACCATGACGATGGGCAGTGCTACCAAGCCTGCTGTTGCGGCGGATTGATACAGGATTTGACGTAACTCTGGCATTTACCGCTCAATTAGGCCATGTTTAGCCCCGCAACCCAGTACCAGATATGGACTTTTCAGGATTGGGATATATGAACGCTTCATGCGAAAGCGAATACGGCCAAACCCGGGCACAAGACCCGGGATGCAACAAGGACAGCAATGAAACGAATTTTGATACTGATCGCCGTACTCGCAGTGGCGGGCTGTGCGGCGACATCCCAGACCCAAACTAAACACGGCAAGAAAGGACTGCACATCAACTGTTCAGGGCTATCGTCCTCCTGGGACAAGTGTTACGCCAGCGCAGCGGACTCATGCGCACCCAAGGGCTACAAGGTCATCGCCAAGTCGGGTGATGTCGTGGAGGAGCCAGGGGATTATCCGTTTGGCCTCAACCCTGCGGGATACACCAGCCGCAGCATGATCGTGATCTGCAAATAGCCAAGTGCCGCCGTGTCAGGTTCTCGGACCTGCAATCTGGCGGCCGATCTCATCGTAACTGGACTTCAGCACCATGCGTTGCTTTTCCGGAGTCGCAAGCATCCGTGCCACCAGCAATGCCCCGACGCATTGCGACAGAATCGCCCAGGCCAGGCTGTCACTCTCCAATATCTGCGCCCAACTCTCCTGAAGCTGACAAATCCAGTGTTCCGCCTGCTGCCGCACCATCACGTCGGACCGGGCAATCTCGGCCCCCAGCGCCGGTAACGCACAACCCGTTTCCGGATGGTCGACGTGGGACATGCTCAAGTACTGCTTCAAGCAGCGCTCAAGCTTATCGCGATCCTTCTCTGCCCCCAGCCGCTCCAGGCTCTGGCGTAACTCTCGTTCGACAATCGAAGTGAACAGCTCGTCCTTCGACGAAAAATGGCTGTAGAACGCCCCCCCACTCAAACCGATCGCCTTCATCAAGCCGTCGACACCGACCGTGGAAAACCCGGACTTCTTGGCCGACACCGAACTGCTCTGCAGCAGCTTCTCTCTGGTTTCCAGCTTGTGATTGGCCGAGTAGCGCATTGCCTTCCCCTTGAATTGATCACCTTGACGCTGGTCGAATCGTAGCATAACGTTCGTTCAGTTAACGATCGTTTAGTAAAGGACTCCAGCCATGAATAACAAGAAGGTCGTACTGGTTGTCGGCGCAGGTGATGCCACGGGTGGCGCCATCGCCAAACGTTTTGCGAATGAAGGTTTCATAGCCTGCGTCACCCGGCGCAGCGCGGACAAACTCCAGCCACTGGTCGACGCCATCAAGGGCAATGGGGGTGAGGCCCACGGTTTTGCCTGTGATGCTCGAAAGGAAGACGAGGTAATTGCCCTGGTCGAACAGATCGAAAGCGAGATTGGCCCTATTGAAGCTTTCGTGTTCAACATCGGCGCCAATGTGCCCTGCAGCATCCTCGAAGAAACCGCTCGCAAGTATTTCAAGATCTGGGAAATGGCCTGTTTTTCAGGGTTTCTCAATGCCCGCGAGGTGGCCAAACGCATGGCCAGGCGGCAACGGGGCACGATCCTGTTCACCGGCGCCACCGCCGGCATGCGCGGTGCCGCGGGCTTCGCGGCATTCGCCGGTGCCAAACACGGGATTCGGGCACTGGCGCAGAGCATGGCCCGAGAACTTGGCCCGATGAACATCCATGTCGCGCACATCATTGTCGATGGCGCCATTGATACCGATTTCATCCGTGACAACTTCCCCGAGAAGTACGCGACCAAGGACCAGGACGGCATCCTCAACCCCGAGCACATTGCCGAGAACTATTGGTACCTGCACAGCCAGCCACGCGACGCCTGGACCTTCGAACTGGACCTTCGCCCCTGGAGCGAACGCTGGTAAGCCCTCCCGAATAACAATAAGCAGAGAGCATCAACCATGAGCAAAACCGTGGAGTTCTATTTTGACCTGGGCAGCCCGGCCACTTACCTGGCGTACACGCAGCTGCCAAAGATCTGTGAGCGGACCGGCAGCCAGCTGACCTATATTCCGATCCTGCTCGGCGGCGTGTTCAAGGCAACCGGCAACGCCTCGCCAGCGACCGTCCCGGCCAAGGGCCGATACATGTTTCAGGACCTCGACCGTTATGCCAGACGCTATGGCGTGCCACTGAAATTCAACCCGCATTTCCCGATCAACACCTTGATGCTCATGCGCGCCGTCACCGGCATACAGTTGCGCCACCCCGAGCGCTTTGCCGCATTCATCGATTGCCTGTTCAAGGCGCTCTGGGTCGACGGTCGCAGCCTCGACGAACCGGCAACCGTTGCGGCGGTGCTGACCGAGAACGGCTTTGACCCCAACGAAGTGCTGGCCCTGACCACCGATGAGCAAGTCAAGGCCGCACTCAAGGACAACACTGAAAAAGCGGTGCAACGCGGTGTTTTCGGTGCACCCAGCATGTTTATCGATAATCAGCTGTTCTTCGGTCAGGATCGCCTGGATTTCGTTCTGGAAGCCCTGAGTTAAATCTCGACGACCAACCGCCCTTGCGCCGCTCCCGACCGGAGCAACTTATGGGCGGCCCCGGCAGTTTCCAGGTTGAACCGGCGCGGATCGAGAATCGGTACCACACTGCCCGCTTCAATCAGTCGCGCCGCCTCCTGAAGGATCTGCCCATGGTGCTCACGCCCCTTCCCTGTCAACAACGGTAACAAGGTGAACACGCCGGAATAGGTTGCTCCGCGAAAGGACAGCGGTGCCAGGCTGTGCTGCCCCCAACCGAGGCAACTCACCACATGACCGTAATAGACCCGCGCCGCCTTGAATGACGCATCCAGGGTTTCACCGCCGACCGTGTCATAGACAATGTCAAAACCTTCACCGCCCGTATGCTCAGCCACATAGGCCTCCACCGACGTCTTTCGGTAATCAATGAAGGTCGCGCCCAAGCCTTCAATAGTGGCTTGCTGTCCTGCCGACCCCGTGGCAAACACCTCGGCGCCAAACGCGCGGGCGATTTGCACCGCAACATGACCGACACCTCCCGCTCCACCGTGAATCAGCACTTTCTGGCCTGCATGCACCCGAGCGCGGTCGACCAACCCTTCCCATGCCGTAATCAGTACCAATGGCAATCCCGCCGCTTCGCGCATGCTCAAATTGCCCGGCTTGCGCGCCAGCAGACGCGCATCGACCACCGCGCACTCCGCCAGCGAACCCTGGGCACCGCCGATTCCTGTTGCCATGGCATACACTTCATCGCCGGGCAACCAATCACTGACGCCCTCGCCCGACGCTTCAACGGTTCCCGCCAGATCCATGCCCAGTACTGAGGGCAGTGGCTGGCGCGCATGGGCGGCCTGGCCCGAACGGATTTTCCCGTCCAACGGGTTGACCCCGCTGGCCGCGATCCGAACCAGTACCTGCCCTGCTCCAGGCACTGGTCGCTGAATCGAAACCAGACGCAGGGGTGCATCAGCTGAATCCACGATCAGCGCGCGCATGTGCAGTGAATCAATCATTTCGGCTACTCCTGTCAGAGGTGGTGTAGACCCATCTTCCCGCAACCCATCCATGCCGATAAGACGCCAAATGGCTATAGTGATCATGCCCATTTGGCATCAATGAGACATCCCGTGGACAAACTCAATGCAATGGCGATTTTCGTCCGGGTGGTCGAACGCGGCAGCTTTTCCGCCGTCGCCCGGGAGATGCAGACCAGCCAGCCGACCATTAGCAAAGTCCTGCGCGCACTGGAAACCGAGCTGGGTGGAAAGCTGATCGCACGCAGTACCCGCCAGTTATCCCTGACCGATGAAGGCCTGCGCTACTACAACGAATGCCGACAAATCCTCGCGGCCGTTGATGCGGCCGAGCACAGTTTCCAATCCGGCAGGGAGACGATCGCCGGTCATCTGCGCATCGGCTCCTCGGTCAGCTTCGGGCGCTTGCAGATTGCTCCGCGGCTACCGGCATTCCTTGCGCGATATCCAGACATTCAAATCGACTTGCAACTCAATGATCAGAACCAGGACCTGGTCAGCGAAGGCCTGGATGTGACGTTCAGGATCGGGCCATTGAATGACAGCGGCCTGATCGCTCGTCACATCGGCACCACCCACCGGGTAACCGTCGCAACTCCCGCCTACCTCAAGCAACACGGTCAACCACAAACACCGCAGCAGTTGAGCGAACACAACTGCCTGCTCTTCAACCTGCTGAACAGTCAGAACCTGTGGATTTACGAGCGCGACGGACAACGTCATGAGGTGCGGATCAAGGGCAATGCCCAAAGCAACAACTCCGAGGCGATCCGCGAGATGGTGCTGGGAGGCTTGGGGATTGCGTTGTCGCCGGTATGGCTGTTCAGCGAGGATCTGAAAGCCGGGAGAGTGACCGCGATTCTGCAGAATTACACTGCGCAATCGCTGCCGATACATGCGGTATCCCCGGCGAATCGTCGCCAATCCGCCAGGGTCAAAGCCTTTGTCGACTACATGAGCCAGGCACTGGAAGCAGCGCCCGAACTGCAGGCGGTCAAATAGCTGCGGTACGCGTGTTCAACCACTCCAGGGCCGCACCGTCGAGCAACGGGCTCAAGCGCTCACGGACTTCGGCGTGATAAGCATTGAACCACTGCTTTTCTTCTTCCGTCAGCAGCGACGGCTCCAGGCAACGGGTGTCGATCGGGCACAGGGTCAGGGTTTCGAATTTCAGGAACTCGCCGAATTCGCTGGTGCCTGCTACGCGGTTCATCGCCAGGTTTTCGATCCGCACTCCCCAGCGGCCCGGACGGTAAGTGCCCGGTTCGATTGAGGTGATCATGCCCGGTTGCATCGCGGTTTGCGGTGCTGGCGCGGCCTGATAGGCAATGACTTGCGGACCTTCGTGAACGTTGAGGAAGTAACCAACGCCGTGACCGGTACCATGACCGTAATCGACGCTTTCCGCCCAGATCGGCGCACGGGCAATCGAGTCCAGCAGCGGCGAGAGGATGCCCTTCGGAAATTGCGCACGGGACAAGGCAATCACGCCTTTGAGCACACGGGTGCAATCGCGCTTCTGCTCGGCCGTCGGCGTACCGACCGGCACCATCCGCGTGATGTCCGTGGTGCCTCCCAGGTACTGGCCGCCGGAATCGATCAGCAACAGACCGTCGCCTTCGATCACCGCGTGTTCTTCTTCGGTGGCGTGGTAATGCGGCATGGCGCCGTTGGCGTTGAACGCGGCGATGGTGTTGAAGCTCAGCGACACATAACCCGGACGGCGCTCACGGGCGGCGGTCAGTTTCTCGTCGATGGTCAGCTCGGTGATGCGCTCGCTGCCCGCGAGTGCCGAGTCCAGCCAGGTGAAGAATTCACAAAGCGCCGCGCCATCTTGCTCCATGGCCTGACGGATGTGCTCGGCGTCAGCCAGGCTTTTTTGCGACTTGGCCAGGGTGGTCGGGTTCAAGCCTTCGATCAATTTGACGCCGCTGTCGAGGTTATCCAGCAGTCCCGCCGTGACCCGCGCCGGGTCGACCAGCAAGCTCGCTCCTTTCGGTACGGCGCGCAGCGCGTCGGCCACTTCGCTGTAATCGCGCAGGGTCACGCCATCCTGTTCAAGGACCGCGCGTAATTCAGCATCGACCTTGCTCAGTGCCACGAACAGGGTGGCCTGCTGCTGGTTGATCAAGGCGAAGGAAACAAACACCGGATTGAACGACACATCGCCGCCGCGCAGGTTGAACAGCCAGGCGATGTCATCGAGGGTGGCGATGAAGTGCCAGTCGGCGCCGCGCGCCTGCAGGGTTTCCCGCAATTTGGCGAGTTTTTCGCCACGGCTGACCGTCGCCTGGGGAGGCAAGTGCTGATAGATCGGTGCATTCGGCAGGCTCGGACGGTCGCTCCAGACTTCACTCAACAGATCGATATCAGTGCGCAGGCGAGCGTTGCGTTCTTCCAGCTTGCCGCTCAACGTGCGGGCCGAGGCCACGGCCATCACCGCACCATCGACCGCGACCACACCGCCTTCCGGGGTTTGTTCGGCCAGCCAGTCCAGCGGCCCCGGCTGACCCGGTTGCAGCTTGACCAGTTCGATGCCGCTGCCCTTGAGTTCCTTGGTCGCCTGCTCCCAGTAACGGCTGTCGGCCCAGACGCCGGCAAAATCGGCGGTCACGATCAGGGTGCCGACCGAGCCATGGAAGCCGGACAACCACTGCCGCCCCTGCCAGTAGCCCGGCAGGTATTCGGACAGGTGCGGGTCGGCCGACGGCACCAGCAGGGCGTGAATGCCCTCGCGGCTCATCAGTTCGCGGGTTTGCGCCAGGCGCTGGGGCACCGATCCATTGATCGAAGACTGCGTACTCATCATGACTCCTGCTAACCACTCATCATTATTGTTTAGCGCCGATCGGTGTCGGCGCTTCGAGACACTACTGCCAGAAAGCCGGGGCGCTGGCGCAGGCCGTTTTAATCAGTTGTACCGCTTGATCGATATCCTGCTCGGTGGTGAAACGTCCCAGGCTCAAGCGAATCGTGCGACTCGCCGAGCGAGCGTCATGCCCCAGGGCGAGCAGCACATGGGACGGAGCATTACTCGCGGAACTGCAGGCCGAGGTCGCGGAAAACGCGATCGAGGCGAGCAACGCCGCCGAATTGAACTCGCCTTCACTGAAGGTCAGGCTCAGGGTATGGGGGATGCGCCGGGTCGGGCTGCCATTGAGGCGCACACCGGGAATGTTTAGCAATTGATCGAGCAGGCGTTCGCGCAGACGCACGATCAAGGCTTTTTCTTCATCGAACGCAGCCGCCGCCAGGGCGAAGGCCGCGCCCATGGCGGCAATCTGGTGGGTGGCCAGGGTCCCGGAACGCAGGCCGCCCTCGTGACCGCCACCATGAATCTGCGCCTGCAAACGCTGGTGCGCGCGCGGCCCGACATACAACGCACCAATGCCTTTGGGGCCGTAGAGTTTGTGTGCCGAGAACGACATCAGATCCACCGGCCATTGCGCCAGATCGATCTGCACTTTGCCTGCCCCCTGCGCCGCGTCGACATGAAACAACGCGTCGCGATCACGCACCACTTGGCCGATGGCCGGGATGTCGTTGACCGTGCCCAACTCGTTGTTGACCAGCATCAGCGACACCAGGAAGGTGTCCTCGCGCATGGCTTCGCTGACGGCTTGCGCGGTAATCAGGCCATCGGCGTCCGGCACCAGATAGGTCACCGCCACGCCCGCATCCTGCAATTGTCTTGCGGTATCGAGGATGGCCTTGTGTTCGATCTGGCTGGTGATGATGTGGCCGCCGGCAACGCCGCGAGCCTGGGATACGCCCTTGAGGGCAAGGTTGTTGGATTCGGTCGCGCCGGAGGTCCAGACGATCTGTTCGGGCGTGGCGCCGACCAGTTCGGCCACCTGGCGCCGTGCCTGCTCGACGGTTTGCCGGGCCTGCTGGCCGAATGCGTGAGAACTGGACGCCGGGTTGCCAAAATTGCCGCTGAAACCCAGACACTCGACCATGACCTTGATGACCCGCTCATCCACCGGCGTGGTGGCGGCGTAGTCGAAATACAACGGACGTTTATTCATAAAAGACTCGCAGAGCGTGTTCCGGGATCAGGAAGCTCGTCACTGGAAACATCAAGACGCAGCCTTGTGAGCTGCGCCCGGTTTTCAGAACGTTACCAATACCTGATCGGATGCCGTTAAAGAAGTACCACTTCATTAATAGTGCGTAGGAACGCTCCTGAACAGCGAGCTTAACAGGCATCGTGCGACCGGTTGAAGCAATGCGTCAGCGAAAGCTTTCGAGCAACAGCGGATACAGCGAAGCCACCAGCAACGCGGCCATGCCCCAGTTGAACAGGCGCAACCAGCGACGGTCCTTCAGAACGTTGCGCAATAGAGTGCCGCAGGCGGCCCAGACACCAACGCTCGGCAGGTTGATCAGGGCGAAGACCGCTGCGATCACGATGACGTTGGTGAAGTAACCCTGCATCGGCGTGTAAGTGCTGATGGCACCAATGGCCATGATCCAGGCCTTGGGGTTGACCCACTGGAACGCGGCGGCCCCCAGGTAGCTGATGGGTTTCCCTTCAACCTGTTCACTGTCCGAGACCGGTCCGGAGTGAGCGATTTTCCACGCCAGATACAGCAAATAAGCGGCGCCGACATAGCGCAGTACGGAGTAAAGCAAGGGATAAGTCTGGAACACCGCGCCCAGGCCAAAGCCCACTGCCACGACCAGCACGAAGAATCCGCAAGTAATGCCGAGCATGTGAGGGATGGTGCGGTTGAAGCCGAAGTTCACCCCGGATGCCAGCAACATCGTGTTGTTCGGGCCGGGCGTGATCGAAGTGACGAGAGCAAACAGGGCAAAGCCCAGCAGCAGATCGAGCGAGAGTGTCATGGGTGGCAGTCCATCAGGGTCGGTCAGGTAGTGACCCTATCGCACCCCCCATGGGAAACCCACGGACAGTTGGGTAAAACTTCCAGCAGTACAGTTTTCGCTTAGCTAGGACGACCGTGCAGCTGTACAGCACGTCCGACGTTCATCTCACCCTGTTTGTCGAAACCAAACGATTTTTGTGGCACACCGAGCAATTCGGCTTTTTTCGCCTGGTATTCGTCGAAGGACAGACCCCGGCGATTCAACGCTTCCAGCGCGAGTTCCCTGGTTTCTTCAGCGGTATAGGGCCTCAGTTCCGGGGAAGTCTGGCTGGCACATCCGGCGAGAACGGAGACGGTCAGCAGCAACAAACTGGCGATTAGCGGTTTCATGTTCAGGCGTCCTGGCATCTGGCTTCGGGGCAATGAACACAGGCTACGCCCGCCTTTGCACGGGTAAAAATCATCGCTCTCGATAGTCGCTATCGAGTTTTGTTGATGTTGCCAGCCTGTAGGTGCCTGTTGCTGGCGAAGGGGTCTTAAGCCCTGTGGTGTTCTGGCGGGCGTCATCGCTGGCAAGCCAGCTTCTCCAGGGGGGCTTTATATTTCTTAATGATCTATAAATATCAATCAACGATCTTTTACGGAATAACAAATAGCCTTTATAACAACTGCATCCGCTGACGCACTGTTGCTCAGACAACTGTTCGCCAGCCAACAGTCAATCAACAAACAGCCCTTAAAAATCAACAGCGCGGTCTGATCAACTCGCTGCAAGCCGCGTAAAACGTGGCTTCGAGGGATTGGTACAGCTCTTGCTCAATGGGGAAAAGCCCAGTGATGACTCACTGCTCCCACAGCAACTGTTTAAAAAGGAACTGATCATGTCGCGTCCATTGAAAGTCGTTGCCGTCTCCGGCGGCACCTGGCGTCCCTCCCGCACCCTGGTGCTGACCCAAGCGCTATTGGCGCAGCTGGCCGAGCAACTGCCGATCGAGAGCAAGTTGATCGAACTGGGGGACATCGCCCGGCCCCTGGGCGCGGCGCTGTCCCGTCAGGAACTGAGTGCGGACGTCGAAGCCGAACTGCAAGCGATTGAAAACGCCGATCTGCTGGTTGTCGCCGCGCCGGTTTATCGCGGTTCCTACCCTGGCCTGCTCAAGCATCTGTTCGACCTGATCGATCTGAATGCACTGATCAACACCCCGGTACTGCTGGCCGCCACCGGTGGCAGCGAACGTCATGCGCTGGTGCTCGATCATCAGCTGCGCCCCCTGTTCAGCTTCTTCCAGGCGTTGACCTTGCCGATTGGCGTGTATGCCACCGAAGCCGATTTCTCCAATTACCAGATCACCAGTGAACCGCTCAGGGCCCGCATTCAACTGGCTGCAGAGCGCGCGGCGCCATTGTTCGGCGTACACCCCAACAATCGGCTGAAAATCGCCTAAGGATTTGTTCATGGATGTTTTCTGGTTTCTGCCGACCCACGGCGACGGGCATTACCTGGGCACCACTCAGGGCGCACGCCCGGTCACCCTCAACTACCTGAAACAAGTGGCCCAGGCCGCAGACAGCCTTGGCTACCACGGCGTATTGATTCCCACCGGGCGTTCCTGCGAAGACTCCTGGGTGATCGCCTCGGCACTGGTGCCGCTGACCGAGCGCTTGCGTTATCTGGTGGCGATCCGTCCTGGCATCATCTCGCCCACGGTGTCGGCACGCATGGCGGCGACCCTGGATCGTCTGTCCGGTGGCCGCTTGTTGATCAACGTCGTGACCGGCGGCGATCCCGACGAAAACCGTGGCGACGGCAGCTTCCTCGATCACAGCGAACGCTACGAAGTCACCGACGAATTCCTGAAAATCTGGCGCCGTGTATTGCAAGGCGAATCGGTCGACTTCGAAGGCAAGCACCTGCGGGTACAGAATGCCAAGGCGCTGTATCCCCCCGTGCAGAAATCTTATCCGCCACTGTACTTCGGCGGTTCGTCCGATGCCGCCCACGACCTGGCCGCCGAGCAGGTCGATGTCTACCTGACCTGGGGCGAACCACCGGCCGCCGTGGCGCAGAAACTCGCCGATGTCCGTGAACGCGCCGCCCGTCACGGGCGCACGGTGAAGTTCGGGATTCGCTTGCATGTGATCGTTCGCGAAAGCGCAGAAGACGCGTGGAAAGCCGCTGGCAAACTGATCGAGCACATCAGCGACGAGACCATTGCCGCCGCGCAGAAGTCGTTCTCGCGCTTCGACTCCGAAGGACAGCGACGCATGGCTGCACTGCACGACGGGCGTCGCGACAACCTGGAGATCTCACCCAATCTGTGGGCCGGTGTCGGCCTGGTGCGTGGCGGCGCCGGGACGGCGCTGGTGGGTGACCCGCAGCAGGTCGCCGCGCGCATCAAGGAGTACGCGGATCTGGGGATCGAGAGTTTCATCTTCTCCGGATACCCGCATCTCGAAGAGGCCTATCGCTTCGCCGAACTGGTCTTCCCGCTGCTGCCCGAGCCCTATGCCAGTCTCGCCGGGCGTGGCGTCACCAACCTGACCGGGCCGTTCGGCGAAATGATCGCCAACGATGTGCTGCCGACCAAAACCACGGCCTGACCCACGCAATACCTGTAGGAGCGAGCCTGCTCGCGATGGTCGCCAACGATGACGCTGTCATTCAGACATCCCGCGTAATCGTTGTTCTCCATCGCGAGCGGGCTCGCTCCTACAGGGGATCTGCGTCGAATTCAAAGAGGAACCCCCGCGTGACTGCCAAGCCGCACAGCGCCCTGATCTCCCCATTGCAGACCGCCCGCCAATTGGCCGCCGGGTTTGCCCTGACCGCCGTCGAGCGCGACGAGCGCGGCGGTACGCCCAAGGCCGAGCGTGATGCGCTGCGCCACAGCGGGCTGCTCGCGTTAAGCATTCCCACCCGGTTCGGCGGCCTCGGCGCCAGCTGGAGCGAAACCCTGAACATCGTGCGTGAGTTCGCCAAGGTCGACAGTTCGATTGCTCATGTGTTCGGCTTCCATCACCTGATGCTCGCCACCGTGCGCCTGTTCGCCCGCCCCGAACAATGGCAGCCGTGGTTTGAACAAACCGCGCGCAAGAACTGGTTCTGGGGCAATGCCCTCAACCCGTTGGACACCCGCACCGTGGTGAAAAAACTCGCTGGCTGGCGTGAATTTTCCGGCAAGAAAAGTTTCTGCTCCGGCGCCAGCGATTCGGAGATGCTGATCGCCTCGGCGGTGGATGAGAGCGCCGGTGGCAAGCTGTTGATCGCCGCCATTCCCAGCGGTCGTAGCGGCATCACCTTGCACAATGACTGGAACAACATGGGCCAGCGCCAGACCGACAGCGGCAGTGCCACCTTCGAACGGGTGCGTGTCGAAGAATCGGAGCTGTTGCTCGATCCGGGGCCATTGAGCACGCCGTTTGCCTGCTTGCGCCCACTGATCGCCCAACTGACGTTCACCCACATGTTCCTCGGCATCGCCGAAGGCGCCTTCGAAGAAGCGCGCCAGTACACGCTGACCGAAACCCGGCCGTGGCACAAATCCAGTGCCCGGGAGGTGAACCAGGACCCTTATGTACTCAGCCACTACGGCGAATTCTGGGTGGCCCTCGAAGGGGTGCGGCTGTTAGTGGAGCGCGCGGCTGACTTGCTCGACAAGGCCTGGGCCAAAGGCCCGAACCTCAGTGCCGAGGAACGCGGACACCTGGCCACCGCCATCGCCACCGCTAAGGTCGCCGCCACGCGCAATGGCCTGGAACTGTGCAGCCGCCTGTTCGAAGTCACCGGCGCGCGCTCGACCCACGCCTCGCTGCGACTGGACCGCCACTGGCGCAACCTGCGCACGCAAACCCTGCACGACCCGGTGGATTACAAACTCCATGAACTGGGTGACTGGGCACTGAACCAGGCCCTGCCGATTCCCACTTTCTATTCATAGCTTGCCCAACAAGGAGCGTGCCCCATGCAACTGCTGACCTTACCGCCCTCGCCCGCTCTGGCCACGTCGATCCGCGCCACGGCCCAGGTGTTCGAAGACCCGAAGTCCCAGGCCTTGCTCGCCCACCTGCAACAAGTCGCCCCCAGTGAAGCCAGTGTGCTGATCATCGGCGAAACCGGCACCGGCAAGGAGCTGGTGGCGCGCCATATCCACAACCTCAGCGCCCGGCGCAACCGGCCATTTGTAGCCGTGAACTGCGGCGCGTTCTCCGAATCATTGGTCGAGGCCGAGCTGTTTGGCCATGAAAAAGGCGCTTTCACCGGCGCCCTCAGTTCCAAGGCCGGCTGGTTCGAGGAGGCCGATGGCGGCACTCTGTTCCTCGATGAAATCGGCGACTTGCCGATGGCCATTCAGGTCAAGTTATTGCGGGTGTTGCAGGAACGCGAAGTGGTGCGCCTGGGTTCACGCAAGAGCATCCCCATCGACGTGCGGGTGCTGGCAGCGACCAACGTGCAACTGGAGAAAGCCATCAACGCCGGGCATTTCCGCGAGGACCTGTACTACCGTCTCGACGTGGTCAGCCTGGAGCTGAGCCCGCTGCGCGACCGTCCTGGCGACATCCTGCCCCTGACCCGTCACTTCATCGACGCCTACAGTCAGCGCCTTGGCTACGGCAGCATCACCATCAGCAAGGAAGCCGAACTGAAACTGCGCAGCTACAGTTGGCCGGGCAACATCCGAGAACTGGAAAACGTCATTCACCACACCCTGCTGATTTGCCGTAACGGCATCATCGAACGCGATGACCTGCGCCTGTCCAACATGCGCATCGAACGCCAGGACGATCACCACGCTCAGGTCGACGATTCTGCCGAAGCCCTGCTCGACCGGGCTTTTCAAAAGCTGTTCGAGGAACAGGCCGGCGCCCTGCACGAAAAAGTCGAGGACGCCTTGCTGCGGGCGGCCTATCGCTTCAGCCACTACAACCAGGTGCACACCGCCGCGCTGCTGGGTCTGAGCCGCAACGTGACCCGCACACGCCTGATCAAGATCGGCGAACTGGCGGTGAACAAGCGGCGACCGACGGAAAACGTACAGGGCGAGCGCTTGATGCAATTGTCCATCTAGCCGGCGCTTGGGCCGCGCTGCGAATTACGCTTGCTGATGTACTCGGGGCGCGGCTATTGGCATCCGAGACAGATCTGAAATTGCGGCGCGGCCATCGCGGGCAAGCCCTGCTCCCACAGGTTTTGTGTCGTTTGCACATTTCGTGAACGATCCAGTACCTGTGGGAGCGTGGCTTGCCCGCGATGGCGTCCTCAAGATCAACCGAAGCTTAGAACCCCGGCGCAATCTGCCCCTTGTAGCGCGTCAAAATGAACTGCCGAACTTCATCGGAGTTCAACGCCTTGGCCAGCTTCTGCAGGCCCGGGTCGTTGATGTTGTCCGGCCGCGCCACCAGGAATTCAACGTACAGGCTCTTGCCCTTCTCGACGATCAACGCACTGTTGGTGTCGATCCCCGCTTCCAGCGCGTAGTTGGCGAATACGAACGCCAGGTCTACCTGACTCACCGAACGCGCCAGCAGCGCACCTTCCAGCTCACGGATTTTCAGGTGCTTGGGGTTTTCGGCGATGTCCCGTTGCGTCGCCAGGGTGTTGCTCGGGTCCTTGAGCTTGATCAGCCCTGCTTCGTGCAGCAGCACCAGGGCGCGACCGGTGTTCACCGGATCGTTGGGGATCGACACGGTAGCGCCGTCCTTGAGCTCGGAAATGTTTTTGATCTTGGTCGAATAAGCTCCGAATGGCTCAATATGCACACCGACCACCGGCACCAGGTCGGTGTGACGGGTCTTGTTGTAGTCATCGAGAAACGGCCGGTACTGGTAGTAGTTGGCGTCAAGGTTCTTCAGTGCAAGTTGCTGGTTGGGCTGGATGAAATCGGTGAAGACCTTGATATCCAGGTCCACGCCTTCCTTGGCCAGGGTGGGTTTGACGAATTCGAGGATCTCCGCGTGCGGCACCGGCGTGGCACCGACAGTGAGTTTTTCGTTGGCGTGTACGCTCAGCGAAATCAAGGCAGCCAGAACGGCCAGGGTATTTTTCATGTTGTGCTCCTAGGCAGATTGAGTGGCCGTCGTGGGGCGGACGTGGGGCCGATTTTTTTGGTTTTGAACTGAATGTCTTATCGATGGCTGTAGCGCGCCACCAGTCGGTCGCCGCTCATTTGCAGGGCCTGGACCAGGATCAACAGCAGCACCACGGTGACCACCATCACGTCGGTCTGGAAACGCTGGTAGCCATAGCGGATCGCCAGGTCACCCAGGCCACCACCGCCGATCACCCCGGCCATCGCCGTGTAATCCACCAGCACGATGGCCGTCACCGTCACCGCCGCCAGCAGCCCTCCTCGCGCCTCGGGGAGCAAGGTGAAGCGGATGATTTGCCAGGTGTTGGCGCCCATGGCCTGGGTCGCCTCCACCACCCCGCGATCGACTTCACGCAACGCGGTTTCCACCAGCCGCGCGAAGAACGGCGTGCACCCGACCACCAGTGGCGGAATGGTCCCCGGTACACCCAACGAGGTGCCGACCAGCAAGGTGGTCAGGGGAATCAGCACGATCAGCAAAATGATGAACGGCAGCGAACGCAGCATGTTGACGATCACCGACAACACCCGGTAAACGCCAACGGCTTCATGCAACTGGCGTTTGCCGGTGAGGAACAGCAGCACCCCCAGCGGCAGCCCCAACAACACGGTGAAACCGAGGGCCGCGCCGAGCATGCTCAGGGTGTCGAGGCAGGCTTGGCCAATGTCGGCCCAATAGATGTTCTTGAACAATTCAGCCATGGTCAGGACCAGTCATGACGCGGCGGTTTCACGCCGTTGAGCAGCCAGTTGCCGACCACGTGGTATTTCCAGCGCACCGGATCGTGCAAGGTATGCACCCGCGCATTGCGCCAGTGACGGTCGAAGTTGTGTTTCTTCAGGGTTGAACGAGTGCCGCCCAGTTCAAACAGCTTATTGCTCGCTTCAATGGCGATTTCGGTGGTCAGCACCTTGGCCCTGGCCACGGCCAGGGATGCGTTGGCAACGCTGCCTTCATCCGGTGCCTGGCGCGCTGCATCCAGCGTCCGCCCAGCCCGTTCCAGCAAGGCTTCGGCCGCCTCCAGGCGAATGTCCAGGCCTCCGACCTGAATGATGGTCAATGGATCTTCGCTGGCTCTTTCCACACCCGCATCGATCCATGGCCGGGCGAATTGCCGGACAAAGGCTATGGTGTCGCGCAAGGCGGCGCGGGCAATGCCGGCGTCGATGGCAGCGGTCGTCAATTGGGCGAACGGACCGGCCAGGGTCGGGCTGTCATAGGAGCGCCAGGTCGGGAACAGATTGAACGCCGAAACGTGCAGATCTTCGGCCAGCACCGTGCCGCTGGAAGTGGTGCGCTGGCCGATGCTGTCCCAGTCGTCGATGATCAACAGCCCTTTGGTGCCGCGCGGGACGAACGCCAACTGACCTTTCTGCTCATCATCCAGCGCCAGCACCGCCAGCCAGTGCGCATACAACGACCCCGTGCAATACCCCTTGCGCCCGTTGATCACATGGCCGTCGCCGTAACGGCGGATGGTCGCCTGAATGTCCTGCACATGCTTGCCCCCGGTTTCCGACAAGGCGTTGGCGAACCGATGCCCCTGCAGTGCCAGTTCGAAGAAATGCGCCTGCTGCTCCGGAGTGCCTTGCAGCCGGATGTCTTCCAGCAAACAGTAGTGGTTTTGCGGGATCTGCCCCAGGGACGGGTCGGCCGCCGAGATGATCGCGATGATCTGCACCAGCACCGCGTAGGACACCTGTGCTCCGCCAAATTCCCTGGGCACCGTAATGCCCCAGAGGCCGCTGTTGGAAAACAGATCGACGATATCGGCGGGCACCTGGCGAGTACGGTCACGTTCGGCATCCTGCTCCAACAGAATCGCGGCCACGCGCTCGGCCACGCGCAGGGCCTCGGCTTCGCTGGCGATCCGGTGGGCCGCTGGCGGGTTGATCGGATAAACGGCAGATTCAGACATACAAGACTCTCGATACCAGTGTTTAGCGAAGGTCATTGTAGCTTCTGTGCCTGACTGCGAGAGCCCGTATTTACGGGTGCTTCAACGGGTTTTGACGGGTTCGACAATGCCGTAGCCAAGGCAATCTGTTGCTTCACTGTTGATTGCCAGACAGTCGCGCTGATGCCGAACGAGGTGATTTTTTTTGTGAACTTGGCGAGTGCTGAAGATCAAAAACCAGACAGCGCCTTTTTCGGCAGGACCTACACTGGGAAGTCCTGCTGAAAAGCGGCGAATGAGATGTTCCATCTACAACAAAATCAGGGAGAACGATCATGAGCGTCAAACCCATTCCAGAGGGCTACCACAGCATCACCCCGTACCTGGGGATCAAAAAAGCAGCCGAAGCCATCGAGTTTTACAAGAAGGCCTTCGGCGCGATCGAAGTCATGCGCCTGTCCATGCCCGACGGCGGTATCGGTCACGCCGAACTGCGCATCGGCGACTGCCCGATCATGCTCGGTACACCGTGCGATCAAGGCCCGTTGAGCAATCCGGACCAGTCGCCGTCCGTGGGGCTGCATCTGTACGTCACCGATGTGGACAAGTCCTATGACCAGGCCATCGCAGCCGGCGGTACGGTGGTGTCGCAGGTCAAGGATCAGTTTTATGGCGACCGTTCAGGAACGTTGAAAGACCCCTATGGCCATCTGTGGTTCCTGGCCACGCGCAAGGAGAATCTGACTCAGGAACAGATCGAGCAGCGGGCGAAGGAGATGTTTCAGCAGGGTTAGTCATTTCATGTGTGGCGAGGGGGCAAGCCCGCTCCCACAGGGGCTCGCTTTGTTTGTCAGACCGGTTGCAACGGCATCGTCAGCTCAACCCGCAGCCCGTCCGCTCGACTGTCGAAACGCAGGGTGCAGCCGCAACGCTGGACGATGGCCTGGACAATCGCCAGGCCAAGGCCGCAACCGGTGCTGTGGCCGTTGCGCCAGAAGCGCTGGGTCAAGTGCTGCAGATCGTCTTCAGCGATGCCCGGCCCGTGATCACGCACCACGAACTGCACGCGATTGCCGGTGGTTTGCAGACTCAACTCCACCGGACCTCCATCGGGGGTATGGCGCAGGGCGTTATCCAGAAGGTTGCGCAACGCCGCGATCGACAACACGGCAGGCATTTGCACCGGGGCATGGGAAAACCTGGCCGGCACTTCGAAGCGAATTCGCTCGCGATCACCGCCGGCCGCGTCCTGAATCGCCAGTTTCGCCACTTGCTCGGCGCTGCACTGCACGCCGTCATCGAACGACAGACTGCCTTCGACCCGCGCCAGCAACAGCAATTGCTCCAGGGTCCGGTGCAGGCGATCGGCGCCCTCTTCGGCCCGGGCCAGGGACTGATCCCGCGCGGCGCCGTCGGTCATGCGCGCCACCTGCAGGTGGGTCTTGATCGCGGTCAAGGGGCTGCGCAGCTCGTGGGCCGCATCGCCGGTCAGACGGCGCTCGCGCTCGATGGTCTTGCCGATCCGCTGGAACAACTGATTCTGTGTATCCAGCAAGGGTTGCAGTTCGCTCGGCAACGGCTGGACCTGCAAGGGTTCCAGCGAATCGGCGCTGCGCCGCATCAGGGCATCGCGCATGCGATTGAGCGGCGCGAGCCCCTGGCCGATGCCCAGCCACAACAGGCACAGGCATCCGAGCAGCGCCACGCCCACCGGCACGGAAGCGGCCAGCAGGATCGACATGTTCAACGCCTCGCGCTCGATCTGCCGGTCGGCGGTGGTGATCCGCAGATCGCCACGGGCCAGG
This sequence comes from Pseudomonas moorei, assembly GCF_008801475.1. Lineage (GTDB taxonomy): Bacteria > Pseudomonadota > Gammaproteobacteria > Pseudomonadales > Pseudomonadaceae > Aquipseudomonas > Aquipseudomonas moorei. The sequence goes on from NZ_VZPP01000014.1 coordinate 19,561, forward strand.
GTGAAACTGCGCCACGGCGCGCCATCGATTATCTGATCGTGGAAGCCCATTTTCTCCGCTTCCAAGGGCTGCCCCGGATCACTGTGGCTACGGGCAAGAATTTCCCCGCGCAAGGAACTGACCTGACAGGCCATGCCACCGGGGATATTCAGTTGTTCGGCACTGAAATGGGTGCCCTCGCCCTTGCTTGGCACGGGCGGCAATTGCTCCATCAAGCCGGCCACCATGCGCGCCGAGGCCACCAGCCGCTGGTCGAGGGAAAACATCATCTGATTGCGCAAGTCGCTGAGCATCCAGGCCGCAGCCAGCGCCCAGATCAGCGCAAACGCGGCGCCGAGCGTCAGGCTCAGGCGCAAACGCAAACTCATCACTTCTGTCGTTCTCCGCCATCAGCCGGCCCCAGGCGATAGCCCAGGCCACGCACGGTCTCGACGATGCCATTGCCGAGCTTGCGCCGCAGGTGATGGATATGGACGTTGAGGGCGTTGCTTTCCAGTTCGTCATTGAACCCGTAGACGCTGTCCTTGAGCTGCTCGGTCGACAATACGCGGCCGCGGTTGTGCAAAAGAGCCTGCAACAGCGACTGTTCGCGACGCGACAGGTCCACCGGCTGGCCGGCGAGCAGGGTTTCGCGGGTGCTCGGGTCGTAGGTCAGCGCACCGTGTTCGATCAGGTTGACGCTGCGCCCCGCCACCCGGCGCAACAGGGTGTGCAGGCGTGCGGCCAGTTCGCGCAGGTCGAACGGTTTGAGCAGGTAGTCGTCGGCACCGGCCTGCAGGCCGTCGACGCGGTCGGTGACCGAGTCCCGGGCCGTGAGGATCAACACCGGCAACTCCAGACCGTTGTGACGCAGTTGCTGCAACAACTTCAGGCCGTCCTCGTCGGGCAAGCCGAGATCAAGCACCATCACGTCGAATTCGGCGACCTTGAGCATTGCCCGGGCGGCGGACGCCGTGGCCACATGCTCCACGGTCAAACCCTGGGCGGTCAGGCCGGCGACGATGCCGCTGGCGATCAACTCATCGTCTTCGCAAACCAGTACGTGCATGGAAAGCCTCGCAGAAATAAAGCGGATTAGGCCGCAGACCGATTAAGCGGACATTATGCCGCAAGCACCGCCGCCACAAGGCTGCCGGGGTTAATCATCGGTTAATCGCCACCGCCCATTGTGCAATGCACTTGCACAGAACCAAGGCTTATTCATGCGTCGACTGTTTTTATTTTTTGTTCTCTTGATCTCGGGTCTGGCCCAGGCGGGAACCAATCCGTTTGAGACCAAACCCGACTTTCTTCCGGTCGGCAAAGCTTTCACGTTCACCTCCGAACGTCTGGAGTCCGGTGAAACCCAGCTGTTCTGGCAAATTGCCGATGGCTACTACCTGTACCAAAAGCGCCTGAAATTTGATGGCTTGCCGACTGAACAGCATCCAGCACTGCCTGAAGGCGAAGCTCACAGCGACGAGTTTTTCGGTGAACAGCAGGTCTATCGCCAGGGCCTGGAACTGAAAATCCCTGCCGGTGCCAGCGGCCAGGTCAAGGTGGGCTTCCAGGGCTGTGCCGATGCCGGTCTGTGTTATCCGCCGCAAACGCAAGTTGTCGACCTGGGTGGCAAAGCCGCCAGCTTCGCGACAGACGAAGCCGCGGATCAAGCCTTGGCCAATGGCCTGCAACAGCGGGCACTCGGCTTAAGTCTTCTGGTGTTTTTCGGCCTGGGCCTGCTGCTGGCCTTTACCCCTTGTTCACTGCCGATGCTGCCGATCCTGGCCGGGCTGATCGTCGGCAGCGGCGCTTCGCCCAAGCGCGGTTTTGCCCTGGCCAGCAGTTATGTCGTGAGTATGGCGCTGGTCTATGCCGCAATGGGCGTGCTGGCAGCGCTGCTCGGTGCGAACCTGCAGGCGTTGTTACAGAACCCGTGGCTGCTCGGCAGCTTCGCGGCGATTTTCGTCCTGCTGGCGTTGCCGATGTTCGGTTTCTTTGAACTGCAACTGCCGGTGGCCGTGCGCGACCGCCTGGAGAACGTCTCGCGCAATCAGCGTGGCGGCAGTCTGGTTGGCGCCGGTGTGCTGGGCGCCTTGTCCGGGCTGCTGGTCGGTCCGTGCATGACCGCGCCGCTGGCCGGCGCCCTGCTCTACATCGCACAAAGCGGTAACGCGTTGCACGGCGGCTTGATCCTGTTTGCCATGGGTATCGGCATCGGTGTGCCACTGTTGTTGCTGGTGACCGTCGGTAATCGCTTCCTGCCCAAACCTGGCGCCTGGATGAACCTGCTCAAGGGCATCTTCGGCTTCCTGTTCCTCGCCACCGCGTTGCTGATGCTGCGCCCGGTGCTGGATGAATCGCTGTGGGTCGGCTTGTGCGGGGCGTTGTTGTTGATCGCCGCGTACAGTGCCTGGAAGCAGTCGGAAGGTTTTGGCCGTGTCGCTCATCTGTTCGGCGCCAGTTCGCTGCTGCTCGGGTTGTGGGGCAGTCTGTTGATGATCGGTGCGGCGGGTGGCGCGGATGACCTGTTCAAGCCATTGCAGGTCTACAACACTGCCAATGCGCGCGGGGCCAGCAGTCCGGTCGGCCACAACGTCTTCACCACCATCAAGGACCCCGCCGCGCTGCAACGGGAACTCGACGCGGCGCAGGCTCAGGGCCAGTGGGTCCTGCTGGATTACTATGCGGACTGGTGCGTGTCGTGCAAGGTCATGGAGAAACAGGTGTTCGGCAAAGCGGATGTGCTCGAAGCCCTCAGCGACGTGCGCTTGCTCCGCCTGGACGTCACCGCCGACAATGCCGCCAGCCGCGAATTGCTCGGCCGCTATAAAGTGCCTGGGCCGCCGAGCCTGCTGTGGATCGGTGCCGATGGCAACGAACGTCGCAGCCAGCGCATCACTGGCGAGGTCGATGCCACCACCTTCCTGCAACGCTGGACCACCACCCGAGACGCCCGTTAATGCTGACATTCACCCTCGGCACCTTTGCCATCGCGCTCAACCACCTGCTGCTGATCAGTGCATTGGCGCTGGCGACATTCATCGGCTGGCGGGTGGCCAAGCGCGGAGGCGAGAACCCCGAGTCGGCGCTGTTCAGTCTGTTCCTGGTCGGCATGCTCGCGTCGCGAATCGGTTTCGTCGCCGTTTACTGGATGCATTATCGCAATGACCCCTGGCAGATCATCGACCTGCGCGACGGCGGTTTCCTCGCCTGGCCGGGAGTGATCGCGCTGGTGCTTGCCACGCTGTACCGCGCCTGGCGTCGGCCCGGCCTGCGCCGTCCGTTAGGCTTCGGCGTGGCAAGTGGCCTGGCCTTCTGGTTGCTGGCGACCTTCTCCTTGAGTCTCTACGAACAAGGCACGCGCCTGCCGGAGATCACCCTGCGCAACGCCGCCGGGGAAACCGTGCAACTGGCCGACTACAAGGGCGGCCCGCTGGTCATCAATCTCTGGGCCACCTGGTGCCCGCCGTGTCGCCGGGAAATGCCGGTGCTCGAAAGCGCCCAGCAACAGCGCCCGGACCTGACCTTCCTGTTCGTCAATCAGGCCGAAAGCATGCAAAGCGTCAGCACCTTTCTGGAAACCCAGGGCCTGAGCCTGTCCAACGTACTGTTCGACGGCAGCGGCCGCCTGGGCCAGGCCGTTGGCTCCATGGCGTTGCCGACTACGCTGTTCTATAGCCCAGATGGTCGCCTGCTGGGCAGCCATCTGGGCGAGTTGTCACAAGCCAGCCTGGCTCGCGCACTGGAAAACTTCGATACCGCTCCTGCCACTTCTTCAAGGAAACTGCCATGCCCCGCCTCCGCCACCTGCTGACCCTTAGCCTGGGTGCCGCCCTGCTGCACCTGCCATCGGTGCAGGCCGAAGAGCTGCCCGAGGCGATCAAGAAGATCGAAGCCAAGGGCGCCAAAATCGTCGGCCAGTTCGACGCCCCCGCCGGCCTGCGCGGTTATGCGGCGCAATACCAGAACCGCGGTATGGCGCTGTACCTGACGCCGGATGGCAAGCACGTGTTGCTGGGCAATCTGTACGACGCGGAGGGCAACGACCTGAGCAGCGCGCCGTTGCAGAAACTGGTCTACGGACCAATGTCCAAGGAAGTCTGGGGCAAGTTCGAGGCCAGCAGCTGGATCGGCGACGGCGACAAGAATGCCCCGCGCATCGTCTACCTGTTCAGCGATCCGAACTGCCCTTACTGCAACATGTTCTGGGAACAGGCGCGGCCATGGGTCAAGGCTGGCAAGGTGCAACTGCGCCACATCATGGTCGGTATCATTCGTGAAGACAGTCCGGGCAAGTCCGCTGCCCTGCTCGCCGCCAAGGATCCGCAAAAAGCCCTGGCGGACCACGAAGCCGCCGGCAAGGGCAGTTCGCTCAAGGCGTTGAAGGATGTGTCACCGGCGATTCAGGCCAAACTGGCGGCGAACATGCAGTTGATGGAAGACCTGGAGCTGCAAGCCACCCCGGCGATCTTCTATATGGATGACAAGGGTGAACTGCAACAGCAGCAAGGGGCGCCGTCGCCGGACACACTGGCGAAGATTCTCGGGCCCAAGTGACCTCATCGGACCCATCGCGAGCAGGTAATCGTATTTCCCTGTGCGAGCGAGTCTGCTCGCAATGGGGCCATTGCAGCCTACTGGTGTCTCTCGGCCAAAAACCCAAGCAACGTCTCGGTGACAAACGCCGGATTTTCCAGATTTGAAATATGCCCCGCCTCCGGCACCAACACATGGGGGCAACCGATCAGCTCGGCCATTTCCCGCGCTTCGCTGGGTGGGCGTGGCTTGTCCTGATCGCCACAGATCACCAGCGTCGTCGCTGCGTTCAATTCGCCCAGGCGCGGCAACAGATCCTCGCGGCCAAAGGTAATCCGCCCCATCGGTACGATGCTTTCGCGCAGGCGTTCAGGCGGCAGCGCGGCGAGACTGGCGCGAAAGTCCTGGTACATCGCCGATTGCGGATCGATGCCAGGACGGAAAAAGATCGGCACCACGATGTCGAGCAGTTGCGGCGAAATCACGCCGGTTTCTTCAATCATTTTCAGCAGTGAAAAATAGTACTGGCGGGTGGGTTCCGGCTCGACGCCCAAAAAAGTGTCCATCAGCACCAGACCGTTCAAGCGTTGCGGCACCGACAACGCCAGCCGCGCGCCCCACATGCCCCCCACCGAAAGGCCCACCAGGGTGAAGCGTTCTATTTCCAGATGATCGAGCAACGCCAGTGCCTGAAGGGCGATATCGTCCAGCGAGCCGGTGCCATCCGGAATCCGCCCGGATTCACCATGGCCCCACAGGTCCAGCGCAATCACCCGATACTGTTGCGACAACGCGGCAATCTGCGGCGCCCACATGCTCTGGTCCCACAGGTAACTGCCGGCCAGCAGCACCGCCGGGCCAGTGCCTTGATCGATAAAGTGAAGGGGTTGTCCGTCGATGGTTACGAAGGGCATTGACTGTCTCCGCTGGAAAAATGGAGCCGGAAGGCTGAGCTGCCGAGGACTGGCAGTCAATCGCGAGAATGCACTCGTTTGTACAGTGCATGATCTGCCGCTATTGCTGGCAAGCCAGTTCACAGGGTGATCTCCTGTGAACCCAATGTTTGTGAACACAAAGGATCGATGTGGGAGATACGCCGTATCGGGGCGGGAAATCGAAGTGAGATCAGTCAATTCGCCAGCTGTGGTGTCGGGACCGGCAACACCGCAATTTTGTACGGATCGAAAATCTTCAGCATCTGGCCGTTATCCCGCAGCCCTTGTAGCAACCTGCCGAATGCTTCGCCGCTGATGGGCGCGGTCGGTCGCAGGATCGCGTAATGGTGATAGACCTGATCGACGCGCTCGGACACCAGAAACTGATCGGCCACCTTGTCGTTGCGCAAAAAATAGTCGCTGAGATAAGAACGCGTGACCAGGGCAATGTCGGCCCGCCCGCGCAGCACCATCAGCAAGTTGCTGTCATGGGAATAGGTCAGGGTGGCGTTGTAGTTCTGCGCGAGGAATTTGGGATCGGCATTGAAGCCGGCAAATTCGTAGTGATAGCCGCTGAACAGCGCCAGACGCTTGCCCGTCAGATCGGCGAAGTAGTTTTGCTGGCGCGCTGGCTGACCTTCGCGCTGGCGTTGCGCGACAAAAATCTCGGCGTCTTCCAGGCCCATGTCGACGCTGGTGTGGGGAATGTCCCTCCAGCCCCAGTCGGGGTTTTCGAAGATCGCCATATCGACCCGGCCCTGCTTGAAATCACCAAAACGCCGGGGGATGGAGGTGGGCACCAGAACGAACTGATAGTCGTTTTGCAGGGCGTTGAGTGCCTCGACCAATTGCGGCAGCAAACCGGTGTCGGCTCCGGACTCGGGGCGCACGGTGTAGGGCGGAAAGTGCGCGGCGCCAATGCGCACCAGTTGTGCAGCCTGGGTCGGCAGCACCCATGACGCCAGAAGCGCCGTGAGCAAAAGCCGCGAAGCCGTCCGAATTGGCGAAGACATCAAAACAACCCACTCCCCAAAAATACCGAACCAATGCATTCAAGCTAGGCGGTTTCGCTCAGTTAGCCAGTTTCCTGCCGACCAGCACAATCTAATTATTTTTCCTCCAGCACCAGAGTCAGCGCCTCGTCGGCCAATTGATCAAGGCTCATGCTGCCATCGGCGCGAAACCAGGTGGTGGTCCAGGACAGCGCCCCGGTGAGAAAGCGTCGCGTGACAAACACATCACCGCGAATGAGACCGGCACTCTTGGCTTCGCCCAGTACCTGCAACCAGATATCTTCGTAAATATCGCGCAACGCCAGGACCCTGGCCTGGCCGTCCTCGGACAGCGAGCGCCATTCGTAGACCAGCACCGCCATGGCCTCGCCGCTGCCACCCATGATCGACTGCAATTCGCAACGGATCAGCGCCAGCACCCGCTCACGCACGTTGCCGGCATCGGCAATGGCAGCACGCATCAACGCGGTGTTGTAGACAATGGTCTCCTCCATCACGGCCCGCAGGATCTCGTCCTTGCTTTTGAAGTGATGAAAAATGCTCCCCGACTGAATGCCCACGGCACCGGCCAGATCGCGCACGGTGGTGCGTTCGTAGCCTTTGTTGCGAAACAGGTGAGCCGCCACTTGCAGGAGCTTGCCGCGGGCACTGTCCGGATCGGTCAATTGGCCGTTTTCAACCAATTCGCGCATGACCCTCAGGGCTTTTTGCTCGTCCACCCGTTTTCTCCTACAGTCGAGATCACCGCTAAAACAGCGGGTTTGCGCGGGCAATTTAAGCTGCTGCCCACGACCAAGCAAGCGCTCGGGCAGAAGTTATTTTAGCCGTTTACAAACCAAGCGCTTGCTTGGTAGTCTCGAAACACTTCTGTCGGAGGTGGTTATGGAGTTGACTGCGCCAAAAACGATCCGCATCGGTTGTGCCAGCGCCTTCTGGGGCGACACCTCGACCGCCGCCGCGCAACTGGTGGAAGGCGGGCGCCTGGACTATCTGGTGTTCGACTACCTGGCGGAAATCACCCTGTCGATCATGGCTGGCGCACGGATGAAAGATCCCCAGGCTGGCTATGCCAGCGACTTCATCGAAGTGCTCAGTCCGTTACTCAGCCAACTGTGCGATCAAAAGATCCGTGTCATCAGCAATGCCGGCGGGGTCAACCCGCAGGCCTGCGCCGCCGCGCTGCAAGAGGCGTGCGACAAGGCTGGCGTCGCATTGAAGATCGCTGTCCTGCTGGGCGATGACCTGCAACCGCAATTCAAACAGCTGAGCACTCGTGGCCTCCGCGAGATGTTCAGCGGCGCGCCCCTGCCCCCCCTGTGCGTCTCGACCAACGCCTACCTTGGCGCACCGGGCATTGTCGAAGCCCTGCGCCTGGGGGCGGACATCGTGATCACCGGGCGCGTGGTCGACAGCGCGGTGGTCAGCGCCGCCCTGGTGCATGAGTTCGGCTGGTCGTGGCATGACTACGACAAACTGGCCCAGGCGGCCCTCGCCGGCCACATCATCGAATGCGGCGCCCAGTGCACCGGCGGCAACTTTACCGATTGGCGCGACGTGCCCGATTACGAACACATCGGCTTTCCCATCGTCGAAGTCAGCGCCGACAGCCAGTTCATCGTCAGCAAACCCGAAGGCTCCGGCGGGCTGGTCACCCCGCTGACGGTGGGCGAGCAAATGCTGTATGAAATCGGCGACCCACGGGCCTATCTGCTGCCCGACGTGGTCTGCGATTTCACCCGGGTCAAACTGCTGCAGCAAGGCAAAAACGCCGTGCAGGTGCACGGCGCGAAGGGATTGCCGCCAACCGATCAGTACAAGGTCAGCGCCACTTACCCGGATGGTTTTCGCTGCACCGCCAGCTGCCTGATCGCCGGCATTGATGCAGTCGACAAGGCTCGGCGGGTCAGCGAAGCGATCATCAACAAGACCTCGGAAATCTTCAGCCAGCGCGGCTGGGCGCCCTATAGCGAGGTCAACGTCGAACTGCTCGGCAGCGAAGCCACTTACGGCCCCCACGGCCAGCGCCGCGACAGCCGCGAAGTGGTGATCAAACTCGCCGTGCGCCACCCGAATAAACAGGCATTGATCGTGTTTTCCCGGGAAATAGCCCAGGCCGCCACCGGCATGGCACCGGGGCTGACCGGGATTGTCGGCGGCCGGCCCACCGTGTATCCGCTGATCCGCCTGTTCTCGTTCCTGATCGACAAAACCGCCTGCACGCTGGAAATTGATCTCATGGGCCAGCGCTACCCGTGCGCCCTGCCCGCCATTGATGTGCTCGACAGCGCCGATTTGCCGGAGCCGTTCGAGCCCCCCAAACCCGCAGGCATGGCCGACGCCAGCGTGGCCCTGGTCAAACTGGCGGTGGCCCGTTCCGGCGACAAGGGTAACCACAGCAACATCGGCGTGATGGCCCGCGATCCCGAGTACCTGCCCTGGATCGCCGAAGCCTTGACGCCGGCGGTGCTCGTCGACTGGATGAGCCATGTGCTGGACCCGATCCACGGCCGTGTCGAGCGCTGGTATCTGCCCGCTACCCACAGCCTGAACTTCCTCCTGGAAAACGCCCTCGGGGGCGGCGGTGTCGCCAGCCTGCGGATCGACCCGCAAGGCAAGGCGTTCGCCCAGCAACTGCTGGAAATCCAGATTCCGGTGCCGCAGCGCATCGCCGACCAGGTCAACTAGAGGGCTGCCACCATGGCCTACGATTCGATTTTCAAAGCCGATTTGTTTGCAGGCAAAACCATCATCGTCACCGGTGGTGGCAGTGGCATTGGCCGTTGCACCGCCCACGAACTGGCAGCCCTTGGCGCGCACGTGCTGCTGGTCGGACGCAAGGCTGACAAATTGAAAGCCGTTGCTGCCGAGATTGCCGAAGACGGTGGCAAGGCCGACTGGAGCACCTGCGATATTCGCGAGGAAGATGCGGTGACGCACCTGGTTGGCGAACTGATTCGCAAGCACGGCCCGATCCATGGCCTGGTCAACAATGCCGGTGGGCAATACCCGTCGCCATTGGCGTCGATCAATCAGAGGGGTTTCGAAACGGTGATGCGCACCAATCTGGTCGGCGGTTTCCTGATGGCCCGGGAAGTGTTCAACCAGTCCATGAGCAAGCACGGCGGCGCCATCGTCAACATGCTTGCCGACATGTGGGGCGGCATGCCGGGCATGGGCCACTCGGGCGCGGCACGCTCGGGCATGGATAACCTGACCAAGACCGCTGCGTTCGAATGGGGTTATGCCGGGGTGCGGGTCAACGCCGTGGCGCCGGGCTGGATCGCGTCCAGTGGCATGGACACCTACGAAGGTGCGTTCAAGGCGGTGATCCCGACCTTGCGCGAACACGTGCCGCTCAAGCGGATCGGTACCGAGTCGGAAGTCAGCGCGGCCATCGTTTTCCTGCTCAGCCCGGCGGCGGCGTTCATCAGTGGCAGCACCCTGCGCATCGATGGCGCCGCCAGCCTCGGCGGCCGCGCGTGGCCGATTCACAAGGCGACCAACAGCGAGTCGTACAACGGCTTCCACCGTGCATACCTTCCTGACGTGCTCAAGGATAAGGAATAACCCATGCCGGAGATTCAGTCGCAACTCGATCCCCACCGCGAACAGTTCGCCCGTAATCGCGCGGCCATGCTGGCGGGTATCGAGCAGGTCCGCGAACTCGAACAGAACCTGTTGAACAAGGCAAACGAGGCCAAGCCCAAATTCGACAAGCGCGGACAATTGCTGCCCCGCGAACGCCTCAATCTGCTGTTGGACCCCGGCGCGCCGTTCCTCGAACTGGCGAGCCTGGCCGGTTACAAACTGCACGATGACAAGGACGGCAGCTCGGCCGGTGGCGGCCTGATCGCCGGCATCGGCTACGTGTCGGGCGTGCGCACCCTGGTGGTGGCGAACAACAGTGCGATCAAGGGCGGGACCATTTCCCCCAGTGGTTTGAAAAAATCCCTGCGCCTGCAACAGATCGCCATGGAAAACAAACTGCCGGTCATCACCCTCGCCGAAAGCGGGGGCGCCAACCTCAACTACGCAGCAGAGATTTTCGTCGAAGGCGCGCGCAGCTTTGCCAATCAGGCGCGGATGTCGGCCATGGGTCTGCCACAGATCACCGTGGTGCACGGCTCGGCCACGGCGGGCGGTGCTTATCAACCGGGATTGTCGGATTACGTGGTGGTGGTGCGCGGCAAAGCCAAACTGTTTCTCGCTGGCCCGCCGCTGCTCAAGGCGGCGACCGGTGAAGTGGCGACCGACGAAGCGCTGGGCGGTGCCGAGATGCACGCGCAAGTGGCCGGCACCGCTGAATACCTGGCGGAAAACGATGCCGACGCGGTGCGTCAGGTGCGCGAAATCGTCAGCCTCTTGCCGTGGAACGACCGGTTGCCTGTGCTACCGGAACGTCACTGGGAAGAGCCGCTCTACCCCGTCGACGAACTGCTCGGCCTGATCCCGGATGACCCGAAAAAACCCTACGACGTCCGCGAGATCATCGCGCGCATCGCCGACGGTTCGAACTTCCTCGAGTTCAAGGGCGAGTTCGACCAGCAAACCGTTTGCGGCCAACTGAAAATCCAGGGCCGCGCCTGTGGTTTCATCGGCAACAACGGCCCGATCACGCCCCAGGGTGCGAGCAAGGCGGCGCAGTTCATCCAGCTGTGCGACCAGAGCCAGACGCCACTGCTGTTTTTCCATAACACCACGGGGTTCATGGTCGGCACCGAATCGGAGCAGCAAGGCGTGATCAAGCATGGCGCCAAGATGATTCAAGCGGTGGCCAATGCCCGGGTGCCGAAACTGACGATCGTCGTCGGCGGTTCCTATGGTGCCGGCAACTATGCGATGTGCGGCCGCGGCCTCGACCCACGCTTTATCTTCGCCTGGCCCAACAGCCGCACGGCGGTGATGGGCGGTGCCCAGGCTGGCAAAGTGCTGCGTATCGTTACCGAGGCCAAACAGGCCAAGGACGGCCTGGTGCCCGATCCGAAAATGCTCGACATGCTGGAACAGGTGACCGCGCAGAAACTCGACAGTCAGTCCACGGCGCTCTATGGCAGCGCCAACCTATGGGACGACGGCCTGATCGATCCACGCGACACCCGGACCTTGCTCGGTTACTTGCTGGATATCTGTCACGAGGCCGAGGTACGGCCGCTGCAGTCCAACAGTTTTGGTGTAGCCCGCTTCTAGGGCGATCAGGAGAACAACAAGAATGATCTTCACCCAGGAACACGAAGCCCTGCGCCGTACCGTCCGCCAATTCGTCGACAACGAAATCAATCCCCACGTCGAAGCTTGGGAAAAGGCCGGACGCTTTCCGATCCACGAAATCTTCCGCAAGGCTGGCGACCTTGGCCTGCTGGGGATTTCCAAACCGGAAAAATTCGGCGGCATGGGCCTGGACTACAGCTACTCGATCGTCGCCGCCGAAGAGTTCGGCACCATTCATTGCGGCGGCATTCCGATGTCCATCGGCGTGCAGACCGACATGTGCACTCCGGCCCTGGCGCGTTTCGGCTCCGATGAATTGCGCGACGAATTCCTCCGCCCGGCGATCAGCGGCGAGCAGGTCGGCTGCATCGGTGTCTCGGAAGTCGGCGCCGGTTCCGACGTGGCCGGGTTGAAGACCACTGCGCGCAAAGACGGCGACGATTACGTGATCAACGGCAGCAAGATGTGGATCACCAATTCGCCGTGCGCCGATTTCATCTGTTTGCTGGCCAACACGTCGGACGACAAACCGCACATCAACAAATCGCTGATCATGGTGCCGATGAACACGCCGGGGATCAGTCTCAGCTCGCACCTGGACAAACTCGGCATGCGCAGCTCGGAAACCGCCCAGGTGTTTTTCGACAACGTGCGCGTGCCGCAACGCAACCGCATCGGCCATGAAGGCGCCGGGTTCATGATGCAGATGCTGCAGTTCCAGGAGGAACGCCTGTTCGGCGCGGCGAACATGATCAAGGGGCTGGAGTACTGCGTCGACAGCACGATCGAGTACTGCAAGGAGCGCAAGACCTTCGGCAGTGCATTGATCGACAACCAGGTCATTCACTTTCGTCTGGCCGAACTGCAAACCGAAATCGAATGCCTGCGAGCGTTGGTCTATCAGGCCACCGAGCAATACATCAAGGGGCATGACGTCACTCGCCTGGCGTCCATGGCCAAGCTCAAGGCCGGCCGGCTGGGCCGCGAAGTCAGCGACAGTTGCCTGCAATACTGGGGTGGCATGGGCTTCATGTGGGACAACCCGGTGGCCCGTGCCTATCGCGATGTGCGGCTGGTGTCGATCGGCGGCGGGGCCGACGAAATCATGCTGGGGATCATCTGCAAACTCATGGGCATCCTGCCGGGGAAAAAGAAATGAACACCTTGCCGGTTTGCCAGACCTTGCTGCTGGAGCCGCATAACGGCGTCCTGCACATCACCCTCAATCGCCCGGACAGCCGCAACGCCATGAGTTTGCAGATGGTCACTGAACTGCGCGCGGTGCTGGCGGCGGTGCACGATGACCGGACGACCCGCGCCCTGGTCATTGCCGGCGCCGGCGGGCATTTCTGCGCAGGCGGCGACATCAAGGACATGGCCAATGCCCGCGCCCGGGGTCCCGACGCTCACCGCGACTTGAACCGGTTGTTCGGTGCCCTTCTGCAAGAGGTGCAACAGGCGCCGCAAGTGGTGATCACGGTGCTGCAAGGCGCCGTGCTGGGCGGTGGTTTCGGTCTGGCCTGCGTCAGTGACATCGCCCTGGCCGATCATCAGGCGCAATTCGGCCTGCCGGAAACCAGCCTCGGTCTGCTGCCGGCGCAGATCGCGCCGTTCGTGGTCCAGCGCATCGGTTTGACTCAGGCCCGGCGGCTGGCCCTGACGGCGGCGCGATTCGATGGGACCCAGGCACGGCGGATGGGGCTGGTGCATTTTGTCGAGCACGATCCGCAGGCGCTCGCCGAACGCCTCGATGAGGTGTTGGCCCATGTGCTGTGTTGTGCGCCGGGGGCGAATGCGGCGACCAAAAAGCTGTTGCTGGCAAGTGCTGCACAGCCCTCGGATGAGCTGCTGAACGAAGCCGCACAGTGGTTCAGCGAGGCGGTGACAGGGGCCGAAGGTATCGAGGGAACGATGGCCTTTGTGCAAAAGCGTAAACCGGGGTGGGCTTCTTGAAAGCATCGCTGGCAAGCCAGCTCCCACAGGTACTGTGAGGGTCATGAATTTGTGATCGACGCTAAACCTGGAGCAAGGCTTGCCCGCGATGAGGCCATCACATTCATCGCAAAAACAGGAAAACACCCCATGCCCGGACTCAAGAAAATCCTCATCGCCAATCGCGGTGAAATCGCCTGCCGCATCCAGCGTACTGCCCAGGCTCTGGGCTACCGCACCGTCGCCGTGTTCAGCGATGCCGACGCCGATGCGCTGCACGTGCGGATGGCCGACGAAGCGGTGAACATCGGCCCGGCTGCGGTGCAACAGTCTTATCTGAACATTCCGGCAATCATTGAGGCCGCCCGGCGCACCGGCGCGGATGCGATCCATCCCGGCTACGGTTTTCTCTCGGAAAACGCCGGCTTCGCCCTCGCCTGCCAGCACGCCGGGATTACCTTCATCGGCCCCAGCCCCGAGGCGATTGAGTTGATGGGCAGCAAACGCCTGTCGAAGCTCGCCATGCTCGAGGCCGGTGTGCCGTGCATCAAAGGCTATCAAGGTGCCGAACAGGACGACGCAAGCCTGAGCCGCGAAGCCGAACGCATCGGCTATCCGCTGATGATCAAGGCCAGTGCGGGCGGTGGCGGACGCGGCATGCGCCTGGTACATAGCGCCAGCGACCTGCTGGAATCGATTCGCACCGCACGCTCCGAAGCGCTGCACGGTTTTGGCAGCGACGAACTGATCCTCGAACAGGCCCTGATCGAACCACGGCATGTCGAGGTTCAACTGTTCGGCGACCAGCACGGCAACCTGATCTACCTGGGCGAACGGGATTGTTCGATCCAGCGCCGCCATCAGAAGGTCATCGAGGAAGCCCCCTGCCCGGTCATGACCGCCGAGCTGCGTCAGGCCATGGGCGAAGCGGCGCTCAAGGCGGGGCGCGCGGTGAACTACGTCGGTGCCGGCACCGTGGAGTTTCTGCTGGATGCGCGTGGGCAGTTTTACTTTCTGGAAATGAACACGCGGCTGCAGGTGGAGCATCCGGTGACGGAGCTGATTACCGGGCTCGATCTGGTGGCCTGGCAACTGACTGTCGCCGAGGGGCAGCCATTGCCACTGCGTCAGGAGCAGGTGCAACTCAACGGCCATGCGATGGAAGTACGACTGTATGCCGAAGATCCGGCCCAGGGATTTCTGCCGCAAACCGGACACGTCGAGGCTTGGGAACCTGCAGTTCAACATGCCGTGCGGATCGACCACGGCCTGCTCGAAGGCCAACAGATCAGCCCTTTCTATGACCCGATGCTGGGCAAGATCATCGCCCATGGCAGCACCCGCGAAGAAGCCCGGCGCAAATTGCTGCGGGCGGTGCAGGACACGGTGCTACTGGGGGTGCAGAGCAATCAGCGCTTGCTCGCCAGCCTGCTGGACCATCAGCAATTCATCAGCGGCGAATTCAGCACCGGCTTCATCGCTCAGTATTTCGCTGACCACGCGAGCCTGCACCCTCATGAGCCCAGCGCCGAAGAACTGGCAATTGCCGCGGCGCTGTTCTATCAGGCTTCGGCACAGTCTCATCGCCCCCCGCTGGCCGGTTGGCGCAACAACGCCAGTGTGCCGCTGCACTATCGAATCGGGCTGGATGATCAGGCGTGGTCGGTGGAGCTCAACGCGTTGCCGGGCGAAGCCTATCGAATCCAGATCGAGACCCGACATCTCGAACTGAAGATCATCGAGTGCGATGGGCGCTGGGCCACGCTGGAAATCGACGGTATTCGCAAACGCCATGCCTACCGTCTGGAGGCCCGGCAACTGTGCCTGTTCACCCGTCCAGGCAGTCTGAGCCTGACAGACCGGACCCAGGCGTTGGTCAGCAGCCAGGCCAGCGTCAGTTCCGGCACCCTCAAGGCCCCGATGGATGGCGCGATTGTCGATGTCCTGGTCAGTGAGGGCAGCCTGGTGAGCAAAGGCCAATTGCTGGTGGTGCTGGAGGCCATGAAGATGGAGCATCCGCTCAAGTCGGGCATCGACGGCGTGCTCAAGCGCTTGCAGGTGCAAGTCGGCGATCAGGTGAAAAACCGGCAGATTCTGTTGGAGGTCGAATAAGCCGCTAGGCGGATCCGCCGGGTTTGGCTACGCTCAAGCCCTATCAGGACGCGGATACCAGGAACCCTTCGATGCCTCACTGGCTGGTCATTGATCTGGAAGCCACCACCGATGAGGGTGGCTGGCCCATCACGGAAATGGAAATCATCGAAATCGGTGCCACCCTGGTGGACCGCAAGGGCCGGGAAGTGGATCACTTCCAGCGCTTCGTCAAGCCGACACGACGTCCATTACTGACGCCGTTTTGCCGGGAGCTGACCCACATAACTCAGGCCAACATCGATGCCGCGCAACCTCTGGGCGAGGTCTGGGCATTCTTCGAGCGTTGGCTGGGTCAGCATCACACACACCTTGAAGGCTGGGTCAGTTGGGGCGATTACGATCGCAAACAGCTGCTTCAGGAATGGCAGCGCCTGCAACTCGACAGCGTGTTGGCCAAGGTGCAACACATGAACCTCAAGCAGCGCTTTGCCAAGGCCCGGCGCCTGGAACGCCCGCTGGGGCTCAATGGCGCCCTGCAACTGGCGGGCTTGCAGTTCACCGGCCAGCAACACCGGGCGCTGGAAGATGCGCGCAATACCGCACGGCTCCTGCCACTGGTTCTTCCGCTTTAGAGAGGTGACTAGGCCTTGGGCCTTGTGCATACTGGCCGGCCCTTTTTAGCCCTTTTCGAGGAATCGCCCATGTTTAAAGTCAACGAGTACTTCGACGGCAGCGTCAAGTCGATCGCCTTTGAAGCCGCTGAAGGTCAGGCGACCATCGGTGTGATGGCTCCGGGCAACTACGACTTCGGCACCAGCCAGCGCGAAATCATGCACGTGATCTCCGGCGCATTGACCATTCAGCTGCCGGACAGCACCGAATGGGAAACCTTCAACGCCGGCGACCAGTTCAACGTTCCGGCCAACAGCAAGTTCAAGGTGAAAGTGGCCGTCGAGACCGCTTACCTGTGCGAATACCGCGGCTAACCCCACGGTTGCACAGCGACAAAAAATGCCCGTGCGTAAAAACACGGGCATTTTTCGTTAGGGTTTTACTCGAGGATGGTCACGGGCATGCCGACTTCCAAACGGCCATTGCCGTCATTGACCAGATTCTGGCCGAACATCGCGCCATCGGCTTCGGACCGGTACTTCTGCAGGGTGGCCAAGGGTTCGCGATCGGCGCTGCGCTCCCCGGTTTGCGGATCGATGGTGGTCAAAATGCAGCGTGAGCACGACTTGACCACCCGGAACTCGACATCGCCGATGCGAATGCGCTTCCAGCCATCCTCGGCATACGCCTCGCTCCCTTCGATCACCAGATTCGGCCGAAAACGCAACATTTCAAGGGTACGCCCGACCTTTTGCGACAGGTCTTCCAGCGATGCCTGGCCGATCAGCAGCAGCGGATACCCATCGGCGAACGCCACCTGATCGTCGTCCTTGCCGTAGCCGGCCTCGGTCATGCGCGCGCGCTCCAGTGGCACTTGCACCAAGCGGGTCGGCTTGCCAATGAATTGGCTGACCCACGCACCCGCCTCGTCGCCGGCATCGGGCACACGCAGGGTGTCGCGCCAGATGGTGACGCCACGCAGTTCGGCGTCGCTTGCGGGCAAGGCGATATCGATCGTTGTGTGGCCGGGGGCGCTGAGGGTCAGGCCGCCTTCAGCATTCCACAACGCAGACAATTGGCTCATCTGCGCCACCGCACGTTGGGTCAGGAAGCGCCCGCTGGCCTCATCCACCAGCATCCAGCGTCGATCTCCATCCAGTCCCAGCTTGTCCAGGCTGACCTGCTGCAGCTTCTCACCCTTGGCGGATTTCAACGGATAACGATAAAGCGCGCTCAGACGCAGCATGACCAGCTCCCTGGGAGGCAAAAACGCCACCCTATACGAGCTTGATTGCTGAATCAAAGGCTGATGAAAGGAGTGCGCGCCCCTTGAGCACGCAACGACTCAACCTGCAGGAACCGGCTGGCCGGCGCCTGCAGGGTGTTTTCCGGGCATGGTCAGGCCGGCACGGCGTCGAGCATCAGGCGCTCACGCACCACGTCGACGAGTTTGTCCGGCTGGAACTTGGAAAGGAAGTTGTCGCAGCCGACCTTCTTGACCATCGAGTCGTTGAAACTGCCGGACAGGGAGGTGTGCAGCACCACATACAGTCCACGCAGGCGAGGATCGCTGCGGATTTCGGTGGTCAGGCGATAACCGTCCATTTCCGGCATTTCTGCGTCGGTGAAGACCATCAGCAGCTTGTCGGTCATGTTGACGCCGGTATCGGCCCAGGCCTTGAGCATGTTCAAGGCCTTCAAGCCATCGCTGGCAATGTGCATTTTCACGCCCAACTGACCCAGGGTGTCGCGCAATTGCGCCAGGGCGACGTTCGAATCATCGACCAACAGCACTTCTCGGCCCCGGGCACGTTCCAGCACTGGATCGTTGAGTTTTTCCCGAGACACCTTGGCGCTGTAAGGGACGATTTCCGCCAGGACTTTTTCAACATCGATGATTTCTACCAACTGGTCGTCGACCTTGCTGATGGCGGTCAGGTAATGCTGACGCCCGGCGCTGGTCGGTGGCGGCAGAATGGCTTCCCAGTTCATGTTGACGATCCGGTCCACTCCCCCTACCAGGAACGCCTGTACCGAACGGTTGTATTCGGTGACGATAATCGTACTGTTCGGGCCGGGCACCAGCGGGCGCATGCCGATCGCCTGGGACAGGTCAATCACCGGCAGGGTCTGGCCACGCAGGTTGACCACACCGCAAACGAACGGGTGACGCTGAGGCATCAGGGTCAGCTTCGGCAGTTGCAGGACTTCCTGCACTTTAAAGACGTTGATGGCAAACAATTGCCGTCCGGCCAGCCGAAACATGAGAATTTCCAGCCGATTCTCACCCACCAGTTGCGTACGTTGGTCTACCGTATCGAGAATGCCGGCCATTCAAAGACTCCTGGTCTTGTTCTGATGAATTCACTAGTAGAGGGTTATCGGCTGTTTCTGCCGGAGCTTGACCCTTGCAAAATGCCACGCTCGGGCATTGATGTCACATTAACATCATGCTTTACTGGCGTTGTCATTTCATTTGCTACACTCCGCGACGCGACAACAGCTTGCGCGTTCGGTTCCGTTGCCTAAGGGATTCCCCGAGCAACAATCAGGTACAACCTGATATTCGCGATATCCAATAGCCATTAATGTGACGCCATTCTCATTGCATGAATGGAGTCAGGCTTTTGTGTGCGATCGCAGGTAAGTGGCCAGCCACCCTTTCGACTTCTACTGCCCGCACCCAAGCCGGCCGTAGCGCGATCCCACGACCAAACGGTTACGTCGGGACACTGACCGTCTTCGTCGACACACGCGACATCCCCTCATTAGTCATGACGTTGTGGAGATAAGCATGCCGAACAATCGCAATGAATGGGCAAAGCGGATCCCTGAGTTTCTCGCCGAAGCTGAAACACTTCTGGCCAAAACCGAGGAATGCCTGAGTCATTTGCAACTGATCAGCAATGACAAGGACGCGATCGACTGCATGCTCAGTACCCTTCTCAAGCTGGCCAACAAGGCCGACGCCCTGGCACTGGCCGCTGTTTCGGAATTTTCGCTGCACATTCACGGCTTGCTGAACCATGCGCAGAATCACATGGATCTGCATGACGAGGCCCTGAATGCGCTGAAAGACTGCCTGACGCTGATTGCCTGGCAACTCGAACTCATCGACCAGAAAACCGGCCAGCTCAGCCTTGATGAAAGTGAACAGACCACCCTGATTGAAGCGTTCGCCTTTCAGGTCGGACAAAGTCAGTTCCGGCCACCGGTTAATACCAAACCATTTACCGTCATTACCTATGCGGAACGACAGGCTTAAACTACAGAACATCCCGTATTTCGTGTTTTATTGCCCATGACTGTTCATTAACTTGAGCAAAGACACGTCGCAATTGGCTGATTCATATCTATTAGCGACAACCCCAAAATAAATAACCCATCCTCTCGACAGCCGATAGCCTGTCCTGCCTAGGGTTTTGCCTGACATTAAATGACAAAAACCTACAGACAAACGGCCTCCTTGCGCCACCAAAAAAGCATACTTTTTGCTGTATGCAACGATCGCCCGGCTCCTTGTTTCCTGACTCCCTGGACATATATCGCGGACGCGACCAACGGTATCTTAAGTGGTATTATGCCGCCCAATAGTTGGCGTCAAATAATGGCAACGTGATTGCAAACGGCGGTAGCCCGATCAAGTTCCAGACTGGATTTTCTGTTCAGAACACGCCCTGTTGAAGTCGATGCCTGAAACTACAAAACATAGGCCTGTCAGCCAGCCTGACCGGTCTGCCCGCAGCGAACATCCATTGGCTCCATCCGCTATGTACGCCAGCCTCAAGTCAATCGCCAAGTGGCCACCCTCCAGAGAAAATGCGAGTCGGTTCACTCTTGTTCTGTGCACCTGCTCGACGTTCGGCAGCCTGTTGATCTACAGCCTGTCCTCTCATCTGCCACTGAGTTTGCTGGTGCTCAACATCGCCGCCCTGAGCTGCGTCTGGGCGCAATATTGCCTGTCGCGCAAATCGATCAAATTTCAACCCCAGGAGTTGGCCGACCGTTTGTTGCAAGTTCAGGAAAACGAGCGTCATCGACTGAGCCGGGAACTGCATGACGACATCGGTCAGCTGCTGACGGCGGCAAAACTCCAGGCTGACTGGCTCAAACGCCGTATGCCGGAGGAGCTGCAGGAACAGTGTTCCCTGCTTTGCGACACGCTGGACGAAACCCTCGCCAAGGTTCGCGACGTATCAGCCATCCTCAATCCCCGGCAGTTGACCAGCCTGGGACTGGAAGCCAGCCTGCGTGCGCATTTACTCAAGACGCTGTGCAATACTTCCGTGCACTGGAGCCTCGAATGCCATCAACGCCTGACTGGCATTCCCGAAGAAATGGCGGTGGCGGCCTTTCGGATTACCCAGGAAGCCGTCACCAATATATTGCGCCATGCCGAAGCCAAGAATCTGCTGGTCTGCCTCCAACGCTTGCCGCAAGGCCTGAAACTGCTGATCAGTGACGATGGCCTTGGTTTCGCGCCGGCGACCGATCCTGGTCGAGAAGGACAGCGCGGAATGGCCGGGATGTCAGAACGGATCGCTCAACTGGGCGGCACACTGACGGTGACCAGCCAGCCAGGCAAAGGCACTCAAATCGAAGCACTCTTCCCCTGGGCACCTCGTGCGCTCGAGCGGGCCAGTACGAATAAGGTTATGCATTGACTTGTAACTTACTTCTGGTGGATGACCACTCGCTGATCAGGGCTGGCGTGCGCGCCCTGGTGCTGGACCTTCCTGGCTACGCGGTCATTGGCGAGGCCAATGACGGTGCGCAACTGCTCGCGATGGTTGAGCATTTGTCCCCCGATATCGTGCTGCTGGATATTTCCATGAAGCAGACCGGCGGACTGGAAGCCTTGCAGCAGCTCAAGCGGGTGCGCCCGCAAAGCAAGGTGCTGATCCTGTCGATGCACACCGACCCTGAACTGATCATGCAGGCGCTGGAGTCCGGTGCCCATGGCTATCTGCTCAAGGACACCACGGCCACTGAGCTGGAACATGCGCTGGAAGCATTGCGCAACAACGAACGCTACTTGAGCCCGGCCATTGCCCATACCGTCATCAACCAGGCGCTGACCCGAACCCAGAAAGGCCAGACGGAAGCCGACTCGCACAACCTGACAGCCCGACAGCTGGAAATCCTCCGCCTGATCGTTCGTGGAAAATCCACTCGGGAAATCGCCAACGGCCTGGGTCTGAGCGTCAAGACAGTCGAAACCCATCGCTCGCAGATCATGAAGCGCCTGCAGATCTACGATGTGGCGGGCCTGGTGTTGTTTGCCGTGCGTGAACAAATCATCAGCCTGGACGATTGACGGTCGCGCCCAGCAGCGGCGATTGTTCAGGCAGATGCACCCGTAACGCTGCGGGCCGCGCTGAAAAGCGCAGGCTGTCACCTTCCAGCGGCTCACCATCGAGGTTGATGCATAGACCTTCCGAAGCCTTGATCTCGACCCATGGCAGGCGAGCCCTGACGAACATGTTGTCGATGCCGAAGCCATCGGCCAGCAGATTTTTCAAGGTACCGACCAATTCCTGTGGTGCCGGCAAAATGCTGATATCAAGCAAACCGTCATCGACCAGCGCCTGCGGACATAACACATGGCCTCCGCCCGCCTGCCTGCCGTTACCGATACCCAAGGCCAACAATTCACCACGCCAATGAAAACCCGGCCCGTGCAACTCACCATAAGCCGCGTGCAACTCGCTGAAGCGTGACAGACCGGTAAATAGATAGGCCGCGCCGCCGAGAACTTTTTTCAGGTCCTCGGAAGTGTTGGCGGTGACCTGACTGCCAAAACCGCCCGTGGCCATGTTCAAGAAAATCTGCCCGTCGACCTCACCCAGATCGATGGCGCAGGGTACCGTCTCCAGAAGATCCAGCGCCTGTCCCGGCTCAAGTGGAATACCGGCAGCCCGTGCAAAATCATTGGCGGTTCCCAGAGGCATCAGCACCAGACTGGCCCGGGTCGAATGCGCAGCCATGGCCTCGGCAATATCACGCAAGGTGCCGTCACCACCGCCAGCAATAATCTGCCGAAAACCGGCCTCCAGCGCCTCATCCACCAGCCGTTGCGCATCACCGGCCTCCCAGGTGACCCGAACAGCCAGCTCCCACCCTTGTTCCCGCTTGCTTTCAACGGCCGCCCGAACCTCCTCGTTGAGTGCCTGCTTGCCATGCAAAATCAGCAGTGCCTTGCGTTCGCTCATTGGTTTCACTCCCTGGATTGAATGGCCTGTGAGAGATGTTGACCGCGACACAACCGATAAAAGTCTCGGGAAACAGAATTATTTCCAGTCCTGTGCTGGTGAGCCCTAAAAGGCGGGATTTTTCTTACAAAACGTGAGGAATCGGCTCAATTGACCAAAAAGTGTGATTAGTACACTTTGATGTCCAGTTTTTTCAGTGATCAGCAGGACAAACACAAGGACGTGCCATGCAATGCCATCACCTCAAACCGGTACTTCCGGTTGCACCCCTCGCAGAGAAACGGGCCAACCACCAGGCGGACCTCAAAGACAACAAAAAATCCAATGGAGAAGTTGATATGGAACCTCGCGTCATTGAGCTGGAAACCCGCCTCAAGTACCTGCGAAGGGACATGGAAGAAATGCGTACCGACGTCAAATCCATCAAGCAACGACTTGCCTATTCGGCTGGCGGGACCGCCATCGTTCTTGGACTGCTTGGCTGGATCGCCAATAGCCGTTTCGACCAGCTCGTGACACTGTTTCTGGCTCATTAAACAGTCATCAACGCAAACCCGGTTTATCAACCGGGCTTGCGTGATGAGACGCCTCGCCGGGTCAGCTCAGGACTTCGCTAAACGGTATGAAATACACACTGTCACCGGCGACCAGCGTACGGTCCTCCAGCACCTCAACCAGTCCGTCGGCCCAAGCGGCACTGCGCAGTACACCTGAACTCTGATTTTTGTAGATGATGGCCCGGCCAAGCTCCAGGCGACCACGCAAATACTCACGTCGATTGCCGGCTTTCGGCCAGTCAAATCCTGCCTGTACCTGCACCTTGAGGGGTTCAACCTCTTTAACGCCCTGGCAACGCAGGAGATAGGGTCTGGTCAGCAGGGCGAAGGTCACCAGGGTCGATGCCGGATTACCGGGCAAGCCGATCACCGGCACGCCGCGAAAGTGTCCGAACGTCAGCGGCTTGCCTGGTTTGATGGCCAGCTTCCACAGGGTCAGCTCGCCTTCTTCACGCAGGGCGATGCCTAAAAAGTCCGCCTCCCCCACCGAGACACCACCGGTTGAAAGAATCAGATCGACATCCTTCAGCTCGCCAAGGCGTGCGCGCGTGGTGGCCAGGTCATCCGGCAAAATACCGGCATCGATCACTTCGCAGCCTAACCGCTGCAACCAACTGCAGAGCAGAACACGGTTACTGTTGTAGATCTGCCCTGGCCCCAACGCTTGCCCTGGTTCGATCAATTCGTCTCCGGTGGACAGCACGGCAACGCGAACCTTGCGAATCACCTCAAGCTCGGCGCACCCCAGTGAGGCAGCCAAGCCCTGTTCGATCGGCCCCATTCGCGTGCCCGCTGGCAAAATCAGTTCACCTACGGTGGTTTCCTGGCCTTGCGGACGGATGTTCTGTCCAAGGGACATGCTTTCGGTGAAGCGTACACGCTGATCCGCCTGGACCTCGGCGTTCTCCTGCATCTCGACGCAATCAGCTCCCGCAGGAACAGGCGCACCGGTGAAGATCCGTGCACAGGTGCCCGGTTGCAGCGGTTCTGGAGCCTGCCCGGCAAAAATCTTCTGGCTGACCATCAAGGGCTCGCCGGTCCAGTCGGCCATGCGCAAGGCATAGCCGTCCATGGCGCTGTTGGGCCACGGAGGCAGATCAAGCGTCGACACCAAATCGTCGGCCAGCACACGACCTTGAACCTGCGCCAACGGCAAGCGCTCACGCGCCTGAATCCTGGAGGCGTCAGCCATTTCCAGCAGGCGTGCCAGCGCCACTTCGACCGGCATCAGACTGCCGGTCTTGCCCGGCTTACCCGCGGGATTCACAGGGTGCCGCCTGTTTCAGATGAGTCACGAAATTGCACGGGCGGTGGCGCGAATCCAGTTGCTCAGAAAGAATGCCGTCCCAACCGGTGCGCACCGCATTGGTCGAACCCGGCAGGCAGCAGACCAGGGTGCCGTTGGCCAGACCCGCCAGTGCACGGGACTGAACCGTGGAGGTGCCGATATCCGCTACCGAAATTTGCCGGAACAGCTCACCGAAACCATCGACTTGTTTGTCGAGCAGGCAGCTCACCGCTTCGGGGGTGCTGTCGCGGCCGGTAAAACCGGTGCCGCCAGTGATCAGCACCACCTGCACCACATCGTCGGCAATCCAGTTGGCGACTTGCGCACGGATTTTGTAGAGATCATCTTTAAGCAACACCCGGGACGCCAGGTTATGGCCGGCAGCCGTCAAGCGGTCAACGAAGACCTGGCCGGAGGTATCGGTTTCCAGGGTACGGGTATCACTGACTGTCAGCACCGCAATATTCAGCGGCGCGAAAGGTACATCAGCCTTGGCTTTCATAGGCTCGTCCGGTTGTGGAAGAAACAGCCCGGTGTTATATCACAGCGCCTCATTTTTTCGCCGCCCCGCTCTGTCAGCTGGAGACCCGCCATGACTTCGAATCAGTCGCCACCCTGCTCCATTCTGCTCCTGGCAGGGGGGCGCGGCCAACGCATGGGCGGGCGGGATAAAGGTTTGCTGGACTGGCACGGTGAGCCGCTGATTGCACATCTGCACCGTAAGGTACGGCCACTGAGCGATGACCTGATCATCTCCTGCAACCGGAACCTGGAAAAGTACGCGCCCTATGCGGACCAACTGGTGCATGACGACGAAGGCGACTTCCCCGGGCCGTTGGCCGGCATTCTTGCGGGACTGAAAGCCGCACGCCATACGCATCTGCTGGTCCTGCCCTGTGATGTACCACGCATTGATGCAGCGCTGCTCAACAGCATGCGTGAAACCGCCAATCAATTTCCCGACAGACCCTTGATGTTGCGCCATGACGAACACTGGGAGCCTTTGCTGTGCGTGATTCCCGTGGCGCTTCTTGCTGAATTCGAGAACGCCTGGAAGGATGGCGAGCGCAGCCCGGGTCGCCTCATGCGCCAGCTGGGCGCTACCGCACTGCAGTGTCCCGATAATGATCCGCGACTGGCCAATCTCAACACACCAGAACTGTTAAGCACGCACAACACTGTGCCAGACTGAACCGACCAAGGAACTTGCACGTTCTGCATACGTCTCAAGCTCAGTAACCAAAAGAATTCATTCTCGGAGACACACTCATGACTCAACGGATCCTGGCCTCTTTCATGCTTGCACTGGGCCTTGCCACTCTCGCCGGTTGCGCATCGCCTTCAGTGATCACCTTGAATGACGGTCGCGAAATCCAGGCCGTCGACACGCCACACTTTGACAAGGATTCGGGCTTCTACGAATTCGAACAACTGGATGGCAAACGGACTCGCATCAACAAGGACCAGGTTCGTACCGTTAAAGAGCTGTAATCTGCAGAACGACTACCGGATACACAAAAATGCCCCGATTGATCGGGGCATTTTCGTATCCGAATCAGAATGCCAGGGTTGCGTGATTAGAGTCGTTGAAAGCCACGATCGCGAGGCCTTATCGACTGAATGTAGAGCGACGCTTTAATTCGATACTTTTTCCAAGCATCACCATTGCAGGGTGATGGCGCTCTCGAATTCTCGTTCCTGCCCCGTAACCGGATCGACAAATTTCAGCCCTTGGGCCAACAGTTTCAACGGATTGGCGTAGTCATCCTCGACGTCCTTGAGCACCCGGGGATAAAACGGGTCGTTACAAATGCTCGCACCCAACGCCATCATGTGCACCCGCAGCTGATGCTTCTTGCCCGTCACCGGGTAAAGTCCGTAACGCCAGAGTTCAGCATTCTTTTCCCTGACCTCGACAGCCGTCTCGGTGTTACTGACACCCCGCCCTTCCTGCATGCGAAAAAATGGCTCGCCATCAACGAGTCTGCTCTTGTGAACCAAGGGAAATGAGCGTTCAGGCAATGCCGGGGCAATGGCCTCATAGCGCTTTTCAATCTGCCGTGTCGGGAACAACGACTGATACGCCGAACGACTCTGAGGATTGGCTGAAAACAACACCAGCCCCGCCGTATGCCGGTCAATTCGGTGTAACGGCACCAGATGCGGATTATCCAGACGACGGATCAGCCGTCTCAGCAAGGTCTGCTCCACATATTCCCCCGCCGGTGTCACGGGTAGAAAATGCGGCTTGTCGGCCACCACCAGATGCTCATCCGCGTACAGAATCGACTCAACCACCGGGATGGCTTTTTCGTCCGGCACTTCACGAAAATAGTGAATTCGCAGACCTTCCCTGTAAGGCAGATCAACGGTGATGGGGGCCCCTTGCCCATCGAGCACGCGACCGCGGGCAATTCGGTCCAGCCATTGATCGCGGCCTATGGCGCTGAAGTGTTCGCACAGGCAATCGAGCACGGTCTGCCACCGGCCCGGCGGCAAATACAGCGTGCTGGCCTGGCTATGTGCAGCCGAAAAAGATGAAGTGGACATACGAAAGTTCTGACCCTCAATGCAGACGGGCATTATCCGACAGAGGCGGGAACGAGCCTAGAAGAGATTCCTCACGCGGTGACTTGCAAACGCGCTGCGGCCTCGGTGTACTCCTTTAGCCAGCGCAATACATCGACGGCTTCCCAGCGCGCCGGGTCGTAGAGCGCATACAACAGGCCCTGATAGCCCACAACGTCCAGTTGCCGGTGAAAGCCTGCGCGCTGAAACAAGGCTTCGATTTCTGCGAAGCAGGTGTTGAAATGCAGTTTGTTGAAGGGTGTTTTGCCTTCCGTCACCAGACCATCCAGACGCAGTTCGAGGACAGCCTCGCGTACCACGTCCACCGACATCCGGTTCACGCTGCTTTTCAATTGTTCGACATTGACCATGATGCATCCCTCTCACGCCCGGACTCGTTGCTCAAACCCTGACTCCAGTGGAAACAGGTCGGCAATCCGGATAACTGTATACGCATACAGTATCCGAATCGCATCGGTTAAGCCAAGGGGATCCATCGCAAAGTTCGACAGGCGGGACACGGCCACTCTGAAAAATCGTCTAACGCAAGAACGCCACGACTTCGTCGGCACTGAAGGGCCAACCCAGTTCCGCACCGGTATCGACCCGTCGCAATACCGGTATACGCAGGCTGTAGGCTTCATACCAGGTTTCGTCGTCAGCGATGTCCACCAGTTCAATCAGCAGACCGTTCTCGACAAAAGGCATCAGCATGGCTTCGGCCACTTCACAGAGGTGGCACCCAAGGGTGCCGAACAGCTGACATTCAGGAAGCATGGGCGATCAACCGAAAAAATTAAGTGGTTATTCTAGGCCTGCCCCCAAAAGCCGTCGAGCCGCTGAATCCTCTGTGCCGGAACGAGAATCACGAAAGCCTCAATCCTGGCTGACGGCGCCGATCTTGTGTACCGACAAATCCGCCCCGTAGTACTCCTCTTCCTGGCTCAAACGCAAACCATGAAGTGCCTTGATCAGGCCATAGACCCCGAAGCCGCCCGCCAGAGCCACGACGACACCCAACGCGGTGCCGATCAACTGGCTGACCAGGCTCACCCCACCGAGCCCACCCAATGCACTCTGGCCGAAGATCCCGCAGGCGATTCCGCCCCAGACGCCACACAAGCCATGCAAGGGCCAGACCCCCAGGACATCGTCGATGTGCCATTTGCCTTGGGCGGCGGTAAAAGCCCAGACAAACAGTGCCCCGGCGATGGCACCGGTCACCAGCGCGCCCACGGGGTGCATCAAATCGGAGCCAGCACAGATCGCCACCAGGCCGGCCAACGGACCATTGTGCAGAAAGCCCGGGTCATTGCGCCCGACGATCAATGCCGCCATGGTCCCGCCGACCATGGCCATCAGCGAGTTCACCGCTACCAGCCCGCTGACGCCCTGTAGGGTTTGCGCACTCATCACGTTGAAGCCGAACCAGCCGACAATCAGGATCCATGAGCCCAACGCCAGGAAGGGGATGCTCGACGGCGCGAAGGCCACCAGGCGCCCTTCGCGGTAACGGCCATTGCGCGGCCCCAACAACAGCACCGCCGCCAGCGCCAGCCAACCACCCATGGCATGCACGACCACCGAACCGGCAAAGTCATGGAAACCTGCGCCAAAGCGCTCCAGCAACCAGGCTTGAACGCCAAAGTTGCCGTTCCAGATCATGCCCTCGAAAAAGGGATAAACGAATGCCACGATCAGTGCGGTTGCGCACAACTGCGGAACGAACCGGGCGCGTTCGGCAATCCCCCCGGAAATGATCGCCGGGATCGCCGCGGCAAAGGTCAACAGAAAGAAAAACTTCACCAGGCCGTAGCCGTGATCGACATTGATCACCGCTGCCGGTTGCATGAAAGTGACGCCGTATGAAATCCAATAGCCTATAAAGAAGTAAGCCAGGGTCGAAACGGCGAAGTCGCTAAGGATCTTCGATAACGCGTTGACCTGGTTTTTTTGCCGAACCGTTCCGACTTCCAGAAAGGCGAAACCGGCGTGCATGGCCAGAACCATGACTGCGCCGATCAGAATGAACAACGTGTTGGAGCTATGGACCAGGCTGTCCACAGCGCTTTGCAGATTTTCCATGGATTTGGCAGACCTTAAGGCTGAAAAAAAGCACCAAAGCAGTTCGCGCGGGCAATCCATGCACCAAGTTGTGACCTGTCGAACCCCAACAAGTCACTCCCGATGAACCGCTTTGGCGCATGGGAGTTCGTCAAGGTCAATCTCGACCGGGACAATTGCGCGGGTTTTGATTGTTTGAGTTAAGGTTTTACTGGAATCATGCCCGGCAACAGCGCAATGGCGCTGGCCGGCGCACCACGACACAGCAAAAGTTGTACCAGTCATTTGTACTGAACCTTCCCGCAAGGCTCATACTCGAACGTTTCAGAAGCCACTTATGGAGATCACCAATGGCCAGCATCAAGGCAAAGACTGCTCAAGAAATCCTGATGAGCGATTTTCAGACACTGGTCAGCGACACCGAACGGTTGCTCGAGCACACCGCTTCCCTGGCCGGTGATCAGGCTGACGAGTTGCGCGACCAGATCCACGACAGTCTGCTGCGAGCACGGGAGACCCTGAGGCTGACCGAAGACTCCCTGCGCGATCGCGGCAAGGCAGCCGTCACCGCCACCGAGGACTATGTCCAGGCCAACCCATGGCAATCGGTCGGGATCGCGGCCGGCGTGGGCTTTCTGATTGGTCTGCTGGCGACCCGGCGCTGATATGGCAATCGGTGAATCCGACTCGTCCGAAACAGGACAAAGCTCCTCGCCGCGGCGCCTGGGTGCTGCATTTCTTGGCTTGCTGCATAGTCATGTCGAACTGTTTGGCATCGAACTGCAGGAACAAAAGGCCCGCACCGTAAGCCTGCTGCTGTTTGCAGGCCTGGCGCTGGTGTTCGCCCTGCTGTTATTGGTGGGACTGTCGACGTTGGTGCTCATTCTGTTTTGGGACACCTATCGTCTCGCGGCCATCATTGGGCTCTGCGTCTTTTACGCGCTGGCAGCCGTCTTCTGTGGCTTGCGCCTGAAAGCGGCGATCTTCGATGAATCCTCCCCCTTCCACGGCACTCTGGAAGAACTGGCCAATGATCGGGAGCGCCTGCTGCCATGAGCCTGCCTGAACTGCCTCCAAACAGCTCGCGCACAGAAATGCGCAAGGCACTGATTCGCCTGCGCATGGAAATGCATCGCCAGGAAATCCGCCACGAATCCGCGCAACTGCTGCAACCCCTGCAGCGTGTTCGTGGCATGACACAAAACCTGCAGGACGGCTTCGGCATCAAACACGCACCGCTTTGGGGCGTAGCGGCCGTGACCTTGATCGGTTTCCTGACCGGCAAGGGCGCCAAAAACGGCGGCGGACTGGACAGCCTGACCCGGTTGGTTCGGCTTGGCACTACTTTGGGTCCCCTGATCAAGTTGGTCCTGCAGGGCTCATCGCGTAAACACTGAGCAGTCGCTATCTGGCTGCATTCTTGCAACGCCCGTGGGATGAACCTCTTTATCGAGGGGTTCAACCCTGCATGCCTATCCGGTAGCCAGGTTTAATCCAAAAACAAGATCTACTAAGGAGGCTTTGTGATCGACGGGCAACCGCTCGCCTGCTTTCAGCCGTTCATCGATACCGCTACCGGCCGTATCGCGGGTGTAGAGGCACTGGGTCGACTGCGTCAGGCCGACGGTCAATTGGCTTCGGTTGGCCCCCTGTTCGCCGATCCGCGAACAAATGCCATCGCCCTGCGCCGCCTGGATCGCCAAATACGTGATAACGCCTTGGGTCGTCTGCACGAGGCGCCCTCCGAATGGTTTCTGAGCCTGAACATTTCCCCGCGCTGGATCAGCCGCCTGCGCGCGGACCAGCCGCTGCCAAGCCTGAAACAACTGAACAGGCACGGGATCGATCCGCAACGAATCGTTTTCGAGATCACCGAGCTCGGCGGCGATATCCAGCGCCTGGCGCAAGTGGTGGCGCGTTACCGGCAGGCTGGCGCGCGTATCGCGATCGACGACTTCGGTGCGGGCTACTCTCAACTTGATCGCGTCCTCGCCCTGCGACCGGACATTCTCAAGCTCGACATGCGTCTGTTTCAGGCGGCAGCACTGGGCGGCCCAAGCACCGACGTGGTCAAGGCGCTGGCATTGATGGCCGAGAAAACCGGTTGCTGGATTATCGCCGAAGGAGTGGAAACCGAAGCCCAGCTGAATTTTGCCCTGGAATGCGGTTCCCGCTACGTGCAGGGTTTTCTGTTTGCCAGGGCGCAGGAGGATTTTTTTGACACCGAAGCCTTTGTCGAACGCTTCGCACAACTGCGTCAACGCTATGTTCAGCAGAAGCTCGCCGAACGCGGTCGCCTGATGATCATGCGCCAGCAACTCAACGAACTGATGTCAATCCTGCAAGCCTGGGCGCAAACCCGCGCCCCGCTGAGCGCCTTGCCGCAATTGAATGCTTTCCCCTGGCTTTTACGCTTCTATCAATGTGACCGGCATGGCACACAACTGACACCCAACCTTGAATGGCGCAATAACGGCTGGTTTGCCGACAATCGCTATCTGGGCCATAACTGGTCATGGCGCCCCTACTTCTATCATCTGTTGGCCGAAGGCTGGGAGGAGCGGCGGCTTACCCTTTCCAATACTTACCGTGACGCCACGAGCAACCAGTATTGCCTTACCGCCGGGCAATTCTTCGACAATGGGGAACGCTTGCTGCTCATCGATATCGATGCCGTCGGGCTCTAGTGATCTCCTTTGTTATCTCCGGCACGCCACGCAAACTCATTGAAAACGCCCTCCGGTTCCACTTGCAGGTCCCGATGCGAACCGGGAAGCTTAAGCAAACAGTGACCTGACGGAGAGCCCCGCCTTGGATTGGCACACCCTGCTTACCCGCGAACGCCTTGGAAAACCGCTGCACAGTCCGGAAGAACTCGGCCGCAGCCCTTTTCACAAGGACCATGACCGCATTATTTTTTCGGGAGCGTTTCGCCGCCTCGGGCGCAAGACCCAGGTTCACCCGGTCTCCAGCAACGATCATATCCACACACGGCTGACTCACTCCCTGGAAGTCAGTTGTGTCGGCCGTTCGCTGGGCATGCGTGTCGGCGAAACCATCCGCGGCGCCCTGCCCGACTGGTGTGAACCGAGTGACCTGGGAATGGTGGTGCAATCGGCCTGCCTGGCCCACGACATCGGCAATCCACCGTTCGGGCACTCCGGCGAAGATGCAATTCGCCACTGGTTCCAGCAAGCCGCCGACCGTGGCTGGCTGGACGCAATGAGCGAAGCGCAACGTAACGACTTCCTCAATTTCGAGGGCAACGCCCAGGGCTTTCGGGTACTGACGCAGCTTGAGTACCACCAGTTCGACGGCGGCACGCGGCTGACCTACGCCACCCTGGGCACTTATCTGAAGTACCCGTGGACGGCCAGGCACGCTGACTCGCTGGGATACAAAAAACACAAATTCGGTTGCTATCAAAGCGAACTGCCGCTGCTGGAGCAAATCGCTCATAAACTCGGCTTGCCGCAACTTGAGGAGCAACGCTGGGCGCGACATCCGCTGGTGTATCTGATGGAGGCGGCCGATGACATTTGCTATGCGCTGATCGATCTCGAAGACGGCCTGGAAATGGAGTTGCTGGAATACGCCGAAGTCGAGTCTCTGTTGCTGGACCTGGTGGGCGATGACCTGCCGGAAACCTATCGTCAACTCGGCCCGCAGGATTCGCGTCGGCGCAAACTGGCGATCCTGCGAGGCAAAGCCATCGAACATTTGACCAATGCCGCGGCCCGGGCCTTTGTCGAACAACAGGACGCGCTGCTGGCCGGCACCCTGCACGGCGACCTGGTAGAGCACATGCATGGCCCGGCGAAACGCTGCGTGCTGAACGCCAAGGACATGGCACGCAAGAAAATCTTCCAGGACAAACGCAAGACCCTGCACGAAATCGGCGCCTACACCACGCTGGAAATTCTGCTCAACGCTTTCTGCGGAGCAGCACTGGAGCAGCACAATGGGCGAACACCGTCCTTCAAGAGCCGTCGGGTTCTGGATCTGCTGGGCAATAGTGCACCCGATCCGCAGGGTTCCTTACACACATCGTTCCTGCGCATGATCGACTTCATCGCCGGCATGACCGATAGCTACGCCAGCGACATGGCCCTGGAAATGACCGGCCGCTCCAGTCACTGACAAGACCCGGTTGATCAGCCATTACGCCATCCGTAATGGCCGATTCACCCCGACAATCTCAACAGCGTTCAATGCCCGCTGAATTCCCCTACAGCTAATGTCGAGTGAGCTGATCGTTTTATCCGGCTTTCCCACGAAACAATCACATCCACTTTGTTCGATAAAAATAAGCGTGAATATTATGATCAAAGATAATCTGCGCATCTTGCTGGTGGAGGATCATCCCTTTCAGCTAAGAGCAACTCAATGCCTGCTTGAAAGTTACGGCGTCATCTTTCATTAAAAATGAAACCGAAATCATTAAAAATAAAAATGAAACCTTTCATCCGGGCCACGATTTCCTCACCAACCGAGACGATCAGGTAGAGGCTATCGGCAACTGAAAATATCACCTCGACCATTGTGCTAATAACACCCCTGCTTTCTCGGTGAGGGTAGTTTTCGGTCGGTCACCACGGGCGGAAAACGGCCAGGAGCCGCGGTCAAGATTGATCTCGGCTGGGTTGGTGACGGTGTTATCGTCACGAGCGAAAATAGGGGCCAGTCAGGCGCCGCCCTCCGTGACCTGATGCGACAGCTTGTTGATTTTTCTCAAAGTTAGAGGCTCCAGATATCGTTTAATATCTGAAACGAACCAGAGAGTGGTGGCTGTAATGCTAGAAGTGGGCCCGTGTACGCTGACGTGTCCAAATTGCGGCGCTGATCTTCAGCCTGCCGTGCATCGGTTCACCTCGTTTAAAGATTTACTTAGATTGAAGTGTTTCGAATGCGGACTAGTGTCCTGAGCGGTTAATTCAATAACTTATTTTTTATCGCTCCCAGCTTTGCTTTGTTTACAGAGCTAATGATGGATTCAGCCGTCTTGTTCCACTTGAAGGGCTTAGCCGAAAGGTCATTGTGGGCCTCGATAAATTGACGAATAGCCGCTTTCAGTTCGGCCACGCTGGTGAAGACACCCCGATGTTGGCGCCGACGCCGAATTGACCTACGTGCCGACGCAAGACTGACCCAACTCCAATCGGCAGAAATCCAGCATAGGAAATGGTTCGCGAGAAATCAGACTGGGTCAGTGGCATCTCGGTAACTGGGTCAATTCAGCGTCGACACCAACACCAATGCACAACCGGAAGAGATTCAACGCTGCAAACAAGCGGGGATGGATGACTGCCTGTTCAAACCGCTGACCCTGACCGCCTTGAGCCGTTGGGTTGAAGGCATGGAGCCTGCGGACCACGGCCCGGCCTTCAGTCTGGAAGGGTTTGAACTGATGACAGGAGGCAATCCGATATTGAACCGACGCCTGTTGAGCGAGCTGTTGAACAGCAACCGTCTGGACCGACAAGGTTTGCTGGGGCTGTCGAACTCCTCGGACCCGCAGGCATTTCTCGACATTGCGCACAAAATCAAAGGCGCCGCCCGAATCGTTCAGGCCTCTCGATTGATCGACACCTGTGAGGTGCTCGAAACCGCTTGCCGAGACAATTTCCATCCAGAAAAAATAGCCGAATGCTGCAAAGCCATCGAACGCGCACTACTCGAATTGGACCGGGCATTGCTGCAACAACTTGGACAAAACGACGAAAGCAGAATGACAGAGCCTTAACTATGCTTGGGCGCTGAGCAGTGTGTTAACCCTCATGGAGTGAACTGCATGCCCAGCCCACTGCGCCCGGATCAACGGCGGTTTCCCCTGCATGTCCATATCAGTGTGATGTTCACGCTGCTATTGCTGCTGACCGGAGTGGTGCTGGGTATTTTCAACTATCGGCAAACCACGCAGATCATTCTTTCCAGCAGTGAAAAGCTGTTCAACCGTATCGAGCAGGATGTCCGCCAGGATCTACGGGCTACTTACGAGCCGATTCGTCACCTGTTGAGCCTGCTGGTGGACAACCCGGCGGCACAGGGCGTGAACCTGGAGCAGCGCCTGGTCCTGCTCAAACCCTTCAGTCAGTCGCTCAAGGACAACTCCGATCTGGCATCGCTTTACCTGGGTTATGACACCGGTGACTTCTTCATGGTGCGCCCGCTGCGCACCCCTCAGTTGAAAGCGCTGCTCAAAGCCCCGGAAACAGCGGCCTATCAGGTATGGAGCATCGAACATGACCGCCAGGGCCTGACCCATTCCCAATCGCTGTTTTTCGATCAGACCCTGACCCTCATCAGTCGTCATGACTATCCGGCCGACACCTACGATCCACGAAGCCGTGCCTGGTTTTCCAGCGCCAGCCGCGACAGCGACCAGATCACCACCGAGCCCTACGTCTTTTTCTCTACCCACAACGTCGGCACCACCCTGGCCCGTCGCAGCGGCGAGCATGCCGTGATGGGTGCCGACCTGACCCTGGAAGAACTCAGCGCCACGCTGGCCAAACACGTGGTGACGCCAGCCACCGAAATCGTGCTATTCGATGCCGCGGGCAATGCTGTCGCGTATCCCGACAGCGGCCGACTGATCGTCGATGATCAAACCGCCCGCCTGATCAAGGCCGCCGACCTGAGCCCCAGTCTTGGTGAACTGCTCAATCGCCCGCCGGAAGGCAACCGCCTGAGTGCCAGCGGTCGCCAATGGATCGTGGCCCGCAGCAGCATGCAGGAGGGCGGCCCGCAAGGGCTGCAACTGGCGCTACTGGTCCCCGAAGATGAACTGCTCGCCGATGCCTATCGAATGCGCTGGCAAGGGGCGCTGATTACCCTCGCGACGCTGCTGTTGTGCATTCCACTCGGCTGGCTGACGTCGAGGGTCCTGGTCAAACCCTTGCGTGCGCTGGTAAAGGAGGCGGATGCAATTCGCAGTTTCAATTTCAACTTTCCCGTTACCCGCCGTTCTCCGGTGCTGGAAGTCGACCAACTGAGCGTATCGATGGCGCGCATGAAAGAGACCCTGGCGAGTTTCTTCCAGATCACCGACAGCCTGAGCGCCGAAACCCGTTTCGCCCCCCTGCTGGAACAGGTGCTGTTTGAAACTCTGAAGATCGGCCAGGCCCAGGCCGGCCTGATTTACCTTCGCGAAGGCGATGGTGATTGCATGGAGCCCATGGGGCTGGTCATCAATGACACCTCTGAAACGCCATCATCCTTCGATATCCGCGGGCATGAACTTCAAGATCCACAGAGCCCAGCCTGGCTAAAGCAGCTGTCGAATGCCGACAACGTTGTCACCCATCTTGGCTTCGAGGAGGCTGGGGATTTGCAGAAGGTGTTGCTCGCTCTGAACT
The DNA here is from genome assembly GCF_008801475.1 of Pseudomonas moorei. Lineage (GTDB taxonomy): Bacteria > Pseudomonadota > Gammaproteobacteria > Pseudomonadales > Pseudomonadaceae > Aquipseudomonas > Aquipseudomonas moorei. Next base: position 55,917 of record NZ_VZPP01000014.1, read on the forward strand.
GCCCTCGCGTTCATTTGATCGGCATCCGCTTGCACAATCGGCATAACGAAACCGTGGGCTTGCTGGTGTTTCTGTTGGCCGATAGTGGCAACCAGAGCGACCTGGAAAAACTCCGCCCCGACCGCATTGCGTTTCTACAGGCTGTATCCGGTGCCGCTGCGGTGAGTATCGAAAGCCAGCGCCTGCAAGCCCGACAAAAACAGTTGCTGGACGCCTTCATCAAACTGCTGGCCGGCGCGATCGACGCCAAGAGCCCCTATACGGGAGGGCATTGCCAACGCGTCCCGGCCCTGACATTGATGCTCGCCCAAGCGGCTGCGGCCAGTCAGGACCCGGCTTTCAGCGGTTATCGACCCACCGAGGATGAATGGGAAGCGTTGCACATCGCTGCCTGGCTGCACGACTGCGGCAAGGTCACCACCCCTGAGTATGTCGTCGATAAAGCCACGAAGCTGGAAACCCTGAACGACCGCATCCACGAAATCCGCACCCGTTTCGAAGTGCTCAAGCGCGATGCCTGGATCAGCTATTGGCAAGCCCTTGCCGAAGGTGGTGACGAGCAACATCTGGCGCAACTGCGCCATGCCACGCTGGCGGAGCTGGATGATGATTTCGCGTTCATTGCCCGCTGCAATCTCGGCGGCGAGGCCATGGCTGACGCTGACCTGAAACGCCTGCGCAGCATCGGCCAACGCACCTGGACACGAACCCTGGATGACCGATTGGGGGTTTCCTGGGAAGAGAGCCGGCGCCAGGCACGCACGCCAGCACCAACGCTGCCGGTCAGCGAATCGCTGCTGGCAGACAAACCCGAACATCTGTTCGAGCGAATCGAGTCCGAACTGATTTCACCGGACAACCCATGGGGCTTCAAACTCGATGTGCCACGCTACAAATACAACCGTGGCGAGCTGTACAACCTGAGCATTGCCCGAGGCACCCTGACGAACGAAGAGCGCTTCATCATCAATCATCACATGGTGCAGACAATCCTGATGCTCAATCACCTGCCCTTCCCCAGTCACCTGCGCACCGTCCCGGAAATTGCCGGTGGCCATCACGAAAAAATGGATGGCACCGGTTATCCAAAACGCTTGAAGCGCGAAGAGATGAGCCTGCCAGCCAGAATGATGGCGATAGCCGATATTTTCGAGGCGCTAACCGCTGCTGACCGCCCCTACAAGAAAGCCAAGACCTTGAGCGAGGCGCTGGGCATCATGGCCAACATGTGCCGGGACGCCCACATCGATCCCGAGTTGTTCGGGTTGTTCATCAACGCCCACATTTACTTGCAGTACGCCGAGCGCTTCCTCGATCCCCGGCAGATCGATGCGGTGGACCCGTCAGGCCTGCTGATCAAGGCTGGCCTGCGGGCTTGATCAGCAATCGGTCAGGCGCAGGAAAATCGCTGCCAGTTGCTCGATGCCGGCCTGATCCTGTGTGGTGAAACGCGCCAGTTTCGGGCTGTCGAGGTCCAGCACGCCGATCAAGCGTCCGTCCTTGACCAACGGCACCACCAGTTCGCTGTTCGACGCACTGTCGCAGGCGATATGTCCCGGGAATGCATGCACGTCTTCGACCAATTGCGTTTGCAAAGTCGCCGCCGCCGTCCCGCAAACACCGCGTCCGAACGGAATCCGCACGCAAGCGATCTGCCCCTGAAACGGGCCGAGCACCAGCTCTTCATTGCGATTGAGGTAGAAACCGGCCCAGTTCAGATCGTCGAGCTGATTGAACAGGAATGCCGAAAACTGCGCGGCGTTGGCGATGAAGTCCCGTTCGTCCGCCAACAAGGATTCAAGCTGCGCATGCAGCATGCCGTAACCTTCGAGGCCCTGGCCGCTCTGCTGTAAATCGATCATGCCTTGTGCTCCAACAGTTTCAGCCCGACCCAATAGCGGGCAAATTGATACGCGCAACGTCCGTTGCGATTGCCGCGCCCGGTGGCCCAACGCACTGCGAGGATGTCCAACTGCTCATCGCGCTGCCACTTGAGGCCGGCCTTGTCGGCCAACTGGCCGATCCAATGCTCGACCACATTGAGGAAGTGCTCCTGGGTAAACGGGTAAAACGACAGCCAAAGCCCGAAGCGATCCGACAGGGCAATCTTGTCCTCCACCGCCTCGCTCGGATGCAGCTCGCCGTCGACCCGCTTCCAGTTTTCGTTATCGCTTTCCTTTTCCGGCACCAGGTGGCGACGGTTGGAGGTGGCGTAAAGCAAAACGTTATCCGGCGCTTGCTCGAGCGAACCGTCGAGTACGCTCTTGAGCACGCGATAATCGCCTTCGCCCGACTCGAACGACAGGTCATCGCAGAACAACACGAAACGTTGCGGCAGCTTGGCAATCTGTTCAACCACCCGAGGCAGATCCGCCAGATGATCGCGTTCGATTTCGATCAGGCGCAAACCGGTCTTGGCGTGTTCGGCCAGCAGAGCGCGGACCAGCGACGATTTACCGGTGCCGCGCGAACCCCAGAGCAGCGCGTGGTTGGCCGGCATGCCATCGAGGAACTGCCGGGTATTGCGCCCCAGTTGCTCCACCTGCCGATCGACGCCGATCAGGTCGGACAGACGCATGTCGAGACTGACTTCCAGGGGCAACAGAAAGCCGCTGCGCCCCTCACGCTGCCAGCGAGCCGCCAGGCTCTGAGTCCAGTCGATGGCTTGCCGAGGGGCAGGCAACAGCGGCTCGATGCGCGCCAGAACGGCGTCGGCGCGTTCAAGAAAAGCATTCAATCGGGAATCCACGTCTTCTCCTCGAGCACATTCACAGTAATGATGGCGATACAGCGACAATGCAAGGCGGTAGATGAGCATCAGCCCCTTGTGCAAAGGGCTCGCGAGCACATCGGTATCCATGCATGATCGGCTATGCTTGAGCAGCGAAGGGAAATGGAAGTGGTTCAACACCCCATGGATATCAAGTTCACCAACCGCCTGTCTTACAAGCAGGCGCGCGTTACCGTGCTGGTCGGTTTAATCCTGGGCATGCTGCTCAGCCTGCTACAGATTGGCATCGATTATGCCAGTGAAGACGCTTCCATCAACCGGGAAATACAGTCTTTACTGCAAATCAGCCACAACCCTGCCTCACGTATCGCTTACAACATCGACGCCGAACTTGCCCAGGAACTGACCCTGGGCCTGCTGCGCTCGCCTGCGATCATCGGCGCGAAACTGGTCGACAACAATGGCAATGTGCTGGCGGACGTCAAACGCCCGGGCCTGCAAAGTGGCTATCGCCTGCTGAGCGACTTCCTGTTCGGTGCCGACCGCCAGTTCGAAGATCGCTTGTACCTGGATCACTTGCCGAACGAATCCCTCGGCACTTTGCGACTGGATGTCGATACCTACTCCTTCGGCTACCGCTTCCTGCGTCGAGCCGAAGTGACCCTGCTCAACGGTTTCGCCCGCAGCCTGATCCTGACGGGTATTTTGCTGGCGCTGTTCTACGTGATGCTGACCAAACCCTTGGTGCGCCTCATTCGCGAACTCAGCGGCCGCGACTCTCGCAGCATGGAGTCGAGTTCACTGGAATGCCCGGCGGGGCACGCCGCCGATGAAATCGGAGTGCTGGTAAAAGTGGCCAATCAGCAATTCGAGAACGTCGAGACTGAAATCCAGCAGCGGCGCAACGCCGAAAATCGCCTGACCGACTATCTCGGTCAACTGGAAAACATCGTTTCGGCCCGCACCGCGGAACTCAAGGCGATCAACGCCCGGCTCAGCCAATCCAACCAGGAACTGGAAACCGCTCGCAGCACAGCCCTGGACATGGCTGAAGCACGCTCGGTGTTCCTGGCCAACATGAGTCATGAAATTCGCACTCCCCTTAATGGCCTGCTGGGGATGATCGCGCTGTCCCTCGACGGCCCGCTCAATCCAGAGCAGCAGCAACAACTGTCCATCGCCCACGACTCGGGCAAAGTGCTGGTGGAATTGCTCAACGATATTTTGGATCTGTCGAAGTTCGATGCCGGCCAGCTCGAGCTCGAACACATCCCGTTCGACCTCGGCTCGTTGATCGAAGACACCGCCAACCTGCTGTCACAGAACGCTGCGCCGAGTGTCGAATTGACGTGCCTGATCGATCCGCACTTTCCGGCGCTGGTCCTCGGCGATCCGACCCGAGTCCGGCAAATCGTCAGCAACCTGCTGTCCAATGCCCTCAAATTCACCCGGTTCGGACGGGTCGATGTGCGCCTGTCGACCTTCGGCGACGGCGTCCGAATCGAGGTCTGTGACACGGGCATAGGCATCCCGCAGGACGCCCAGGTGAAAATTTTCCAGCCCTTCACCCAGGCCGGTGCTGGCATTACCCGGCAGTTCGGCGGCACCGGATTGGGGTTGGCCCTGACCTACAACCTCTGCGAAGCCATGCAGGGGCGCCTCACCATCAGCTCCGAAGCGGGTTTCGGCAGCCAGTTCTGCGCGGAACTGCCGCTACCCCGACACACCCGGGCACTGGCTGCGCCTTCGCTGCAAGGCAAAATTATCGCGATCACCGCAGCCAGCAGCGGGTTGGCGGAATTGCTCGGCAACTTGTTGCCAGGCTGGGGACTTGAGTATCTACAGCTCTCCATCGATGACCCACTGATCGGTCTGGCACCCGACGTGCTGATTACCGATTGCCCCGAATGCCTGTTCAGCCTGCGCCCTACCTTCACCGCGCCGATTCTGCTGGTGACCGCTTACGGCAGCTTCATGCCCGGCGAACAGGTCAGCGCCCTCGCCCCGCTGCAGCAACAGGCACGCCCCTTGGCACGCAACGCGCTGTACCAGACCTTGCGACGCATCCTGCAACCGGATGGCGGCCCGCTCAGCGACACCCGGATCGACATTCACTCACCGCAGCGACGTGGACGGGTGCTGCTGGTGGAGGACAATCCGGTCAACCAACTGGTGGCCAAAGGCATGCTCGGGAAACTCGGCTGCGATGTCACTGTCGCTGCGCACGGTGCGGAGGCGCTGGATCAGCTGGAATTCAAGGAGTTCGATCTGGTGCTGATGGACTGCAACATGCCGGTGATGGATGGCTATGAGGCCAGCCGGCAAATCCGCCGTAGCGGGCGCTGGCCACAGTTGCCCATCGTCGCCCTGACCGCCAACGCCATGTCCGAAGAACGCGAACGATGCCGTGCAGCGGGCATGAACGACTACCTGGCCAAACCCTTTCGCCGGGAAGAGCTGGCCGCTCTGCTGGACGTGTGGATTCCCGTTATGACAGCGCCTTGATTTGCCCCAACAGGTGATCGAGGCCATCGCGCAGCTCATTCAGACGATCCAGATCCACACCGCTGTCGCAGAGCAGGCGAGCCTTCAATGGCCCGACCTGATTGCGCAACGCCAGGCCGGAAGGCGACAGGCTCAGGTGCACCTCACGCTCATCGCGCGCCGAGCGCTGCCGCTGGACCAGTTGCAACTGCTCCAGACGCTTGAGCAGCGGCGTGAGCGTGCCGGAATCCAGGGCCAGGCGCTCACCCAGCGCCTTGACCGTTGGTTGCTCGGGAGCTGTCTCCTGCCATTCCCACAACACCAGCATCGCCAGGTACTGCGGATAGGTCAGACCCAACTGATCGAGCATCGGCTTGTAGGCGCGAATGACCGCGCGGGAAGCGGCGTACAGCTTGAAGCAGAGCTGGCTGTCGAGATTCAGCGAATCGACTGACAAGCTGTTCATTTAAGCAAGGCTTCTATCTCGCGGCTCAGGTCCTGCGGCTTGGTCGCCGGGGCGAAACGCTTGACCAACTGGCCGTCCTTGCCAATCAGGAACTTGGTGAAATTCCACTTGATACCCTGGGAGCCGAGCACACCCGGTGCACGCTTTTTCAATTGCACAAACAGGGGGTGGGCGCTGGCGCCATTGACATCGATTTTCTTGAACAGCGGGAAACTGACACCGTAGTTCAACTCGCAAAACTCGGAAATCGCCCCTTCGTTGCCCGGCTCCTGCTTGCCAAACTGATTGCAGGGAAAGCCCAGCACGACCAGGCCTTGATCCTTATAGGTCTGCCACAGCTCTTCAAGACCTTTGTACTGCGGGGTGAAACCGCATTTGCTGGCGGTGTTGACAACTAACACGGCTTTACCGACGAAATCCGCCAGGGTCTTTTGCTCGCCCTTGATGGTGGTGCAAGGGATGCTTAGCAGGTTGTCGCTCATGTTTTGAGGTTCCGGATAAAAGGATGAGATCACAAAATAGCGAGCAATTGAATTGTGTGCAATTTAATTAATCAAAAGTCGCAAAAGTAGCGGACCGAAATTTGTAGGAGCTGGCAAGCCCGCTCCTACCACGGCATTACCACGCATCGGGTCAGGCGCGGGGGACCAGATCCAGGCACACGGAGTTAATGCAGTAACGCAGGCCGGTTGGCGGCGGTCCATCTGGAAATACGTGCCCCAGGTGCGCATCGCATTTGGCGCAAACCACCTCCGTGCGGATCATGCCGTGGCTGACATCGCGAATCTCGATCATGGCGCTGTCAGCGATCGGTTCGTAGAAACTTGGCCAGCCGCAACCGGAATCAAACTTGGTCCTTGAGTCGAACAGCGGTTCGTTGCAGCAGATGCAGTGGTAGACACCGTCGGTTTTGGTGTCGTTGTACTTGCCGGAGAACGGGCGCTCGGTGCCCTTGAGCCGGCATACGTTGTACTGCTCCGGATCGAGCATGGCTTTCCATTCTTCCAGGGTTTTTTCCAACTTTTCCATCGTCACACCTCAGCGGCTGAAAAAGCCCGATCTGTACCTTTTCCACGGATCGGGCGGCACGTATGATTGCGCCTCGTCAAACGCCAGTCTGGCAGCCAGACCACGCGCATTCAAACGGATTTATGGGTGCTGCCTCTCAAGGCGTCAGACCTGTGTGATTACGCAGGATTCCCAGTACGGTTGTTCATTCGCCGCCTGGATCGTTCATTTTCGGGAACACATCGCCATGCAGGTCAGCAAATCGAACAAGCTCGCCAACGTCTGCTACGACATTCGCGGCCCAGTGCTCAAGCACGCCAAACGCCTGGAAGAGGAAGGCCATCGCATCCTCAAGCTGAACATCGGCAACCCGGCGCCCTTTGGTTTCGAAGCACCGGACGAAATCCTCCAGGACGTGATCCGCAACCTGCCGACCGCCCAGGGCTACAGTGACTCCAAAGGCCTGTTCAGTGCGCGCAAGGCCGTCATGCAGTACTACCAACAGAAGCAGGTGGAAGGTGTCGGCATTGAAGACATCTACCTGGGCAACGGCGTTTCCGAGCTGATCGTGATGTCGATGCAGGCCCTGCTCAACAATGGCGACGAAGTGCTGGTCCCGGCGCCGGATTACCCGTTGTGGACCGCCGCAGTCAGTCTGTCGGGCGGCAACCCGGTGCACTATCTGTGTGACGAGCAGGCCAACTGGTGGCCGGACCTGGCAGATATCAAGGCCAAGATCACCCCGAACACCAAGGCGCTGGTGATCATCAACCCGAACAACCCCACCGGTGCGGTGTACTCGAAAGAAGTGTTGCTGGGCATGCTGGAACTGGCCCGCCAGCATAATCTGGTGGTGTTCTCCGACGAGATCTACGACAAGATCCTGTACGACGATGCCGTGCACATTTGCACGGCATCCCTGGCGCCAGACTTGCTGTGCCTGACCTTCAACGGTCTGTCCAAGTCCTATCGGGTCGCTGGATTCCGTTCCGGCTGGATCGCCATTTCCGGCCCCAAACACCATGCCCAGAGCTACATCGAAGGCATCGACATGCTGGCCAACATGCGCCTGTGCGCCAACGTGCCGAGCCAGCATGCGATCCAGACCGCACTGGGCGGATATCAGAGCATCAACGATCTGGTGTTGCCGCCAGGACGGCTGCTGGAGCAGCGCAACCGTACCTGGGAATTGCTCAACGACATCCCAGGGGTCAGCTGTGTCAAGCCGATGGGCGCGCTGTATGCGTTCCCGCGCATCGATCCGAAAGTCTGCCCGATCCACAACGACGAGAAGTTCGTCCTCGACCTGCTGCTCTCCGAGAAGCTACTGGTGGTGCAAGGCACGGCCTTCAACTGGCCATGGCCAGACCATTTCCGGGTCGTGACCCTGCCGCGTGTCGATGACCTGGACATGGCCATCGGCCGCATTGGCAACTTCCTCAAGTCCTATCGCCAATGAGCGGATTTTCACCGTGCGACACCTTCAGCGGTCGCACGGTGATTCATTCAGCAACACATGTATGTGCCCCGCCGCCCACCGAAGCCTCAATTCATCATCTATACCCACTTACCGGTCCGTGACTAACAACGTCGGGGCCTGCGACATCCAATGCCTTACAAACCCTTCCTGCTGGACCATCGGAAATGCCCTGCAAGCAGCTAAGCTTTTGCCGTAGGACACAGTTTGAAATAGTCACCTGGTTGAATACCCCGGTGCAGCACCTTATATACCCCGCAGTACGCTACATCTTTAGCAAAAGGAGATTTCTACAACCATGATGCGCATCCTGCTGTTTTTGGCCACTAACCTGGCGGTCGTGCTGATTGCGAGCATCACCCTGAGCCTTTTCGGCTTCAACGGGTTCATGGCGGCCAACGGGGTTGACCTCAACCTCAATCAGCTGCTGATTTTCTGTGCGGTCTTTGGTTTCGCCGGTTCCCTGTTCTCGCTGTTCATCTCCAAGTGGATGGCGAAGATGAGCACCAGCACCCAGATCATTACCCAGCCACGCACCCGTCACGAGCAATGGCTGCTGCAAACCGTCGAGCAATTGTCCCGCGAAGCCGGGATCAAGATGCCTGAAGTCGGGATTTTCCCAGCCTACGAAGCGAACGCATTCGCCACCGGCTGGAACAAGAACGACGCGCTGGTCGCAGTGAGCCAGGGTCTGCTCGAGCGCTTCTCACCCGATGAAGTGAAAGCCGTACTGGCCCACGAAATCGGCCACGTGGCCAATGGCGACATGGTCACGCTGGCATTGATCCAGGGCGTGGTGAACACCTTCGTGATGTTCTTCGCACGGATCATCGGTAACTTTGTCGACAAGGTGATTTTCAAGAACGAAGAAGGCCAGGGCATTGCCTACTACGTGGCGACCATTTTCGCTGAACTGGTCCTGGGTATCCTGGCCAGCGCCATCGTCATGTGGTTCTCGCGCAAACGCGAATTCCGCGCTGACGAAGCCGGTGCACAACTGGCCGGCACGGCTGCGATGATCGGCGCCCTGCAACGCCTGCGTGCGGAACAGGGACTGCCGGTGCACATGCCTGACACCCTGAACGCGTTCGGCATCAACGGTGGCATCAAACAGGGCTTTGCCCGCATGTTCATGAGCCACCCGCCGCTGGAAGAGCGTATCGATGCGCTGGCTCGTCGCCGGGGCTGAGAGACTCCCTGATAAACAAGAAGGCCCGCAGTGATGCGGGCCTTTTTTTGCTAGCTTGAACAAGGACTGCTCGCAAAGTAGCTACAGCAGTCGCTAAAAATTACCGGGTGGACACCCGATACACCCGCTCTTCAAGTCGCGTAACGCCTGCCTCCAGAAACTTCCCGCTCTCGCTCAGCACGTCCTGATCTTCCAGGATTTTTAGCGACCATGCCTGGCCAAACAATCGCTGCACTTCGTCATCCAGCACGGCAAACGGTGGGCCGTCCATTTGAGCCTGGTCATAATCGAGCGTGATCAAAAGCCCATGGCAATCCTTGGGCAGGATCCGCTTCAAATGCGTGGCATATTGCTCGCGCATCGAAGGCGGCAGCGCAATCAATGCGGCCCGGTCATATAACGCAGCGCAATCAGCCACATCGCCGGCTGTCAGCTCGAAGAAGTCACCACACCAAAGCTCAATGGAGCCTGCGCGATAAACCTTGAACGGCCCCTGCTCGCTGACGACAGGATCAAAGTGATGCTCGCTGAAAAAGTCCTCGATGGCTTTTTCCGACAGCTCAACGCCCAGAACCTCGTGCCCCTGATGAGCGAGCCACAACACATCCAGACTCTTCCCACACAAGGGCACCAGAACGCGACTACCCTCTTCCAGGCCCAACGCCGGCCAGAACCGCTGCAGATAAGGATTCACTTCCAGCAGATGAAAGCCGATCTGATTCGACGCCCATCGCTTGTGCCAAAACTCCGGCTGCATAAATAACCCCGAAAATTCGATCAAAACACCCTAAAACTTATATTAGATTTAGATCAATGATCTGATTGAAGATGGTGCCATCTTAACCCTCAGGAGCTCGTTCATGTTCCCCAGCCTGTACATATCCCATGGTTCTCCCATGCTAGCCCTGGAACCTGGCGCCAGCGGGCCCGCCCTGGCTCGCCTGGCGGCAGAGATGCCGAAACCCAAAGCCATCGTGATTGTATCTGCGCACTGGGAGAGCAATGAACTGTTGGTCAGCGGTAATCCACGACCTGACACCTGGCATGACTTCGGCGGCTTCCCCAAAGCCTTGTTTGATGTTCAGTACTCAGCACCCGGCAATCCACAACTGGCTGCCGAGGTCGTCGAACTGTTGAAGGCCAGCAACCTCCCCGCTCGCATCGACCCTGACCGGCCTTTCGATCACGGTGTCTGGGTACCCCTGTCACTGATGTATCCACTGGCGGATATCCCGATCGTGCAGGTTTCCCTGCCCACCCGTGGCGGCCCAGCCCTGCTGACCCGCGTCGGCCATGCCCTGAGCAGCCTGCGTGCGCAAGGCGTGTTACTGATCGGTTCAGGCAGCATCACCCATAACCTGCGGGAACTGGACTGGCATGCCGGTCCCGAGAGTGTCGAGCCGTGGGCGCTGGCATTCCGTGACTGGATGATCGAAAAACTTGCGGCCAACGATGAAGCGGCCCTGCACGATTATCGACAACAAGCACCGAATGCCGTGCGCAACCATCCCAGCGACGAACACTTGCTGCCGCTGTACTTTGCCCGCAGTGCCGGCGGTCAGTTCAGTGTCGTCCACCAAGGATTCACCATGGGCGCACTGGGCATGGACATCTATCGTTTCGGTTGATCCGCCAGGCCGATTCGTACCGGTCAAGCCAGGCACAAATCAGCAGGAAAAAAAAATCCCCGAACCAGTCGGGGATTTTTTATGTGCGATCAATCAGCCCGAAAGCGGATCAATCTTCGCGGTAGCGACGCAACTTCAACTGCTTACCGGCAACGCGAGTGTCCTTCAGCTTGGTCAGCAGACGCTCCAGACCATCTTCCGGCAGCTCAACGAGGCTGAAGCTGTCACGAACCTGGATGCGACCGATGGCTTCACGAGCCAGACCACCTTCATTGAGGATGGCGCCCAGCAGGTTCTTGGCAGCGATGCCATCACGCGCGCCCAGCGCGGTACGGCAACGAGCACGGCCTTCGGCCAGAGGGATTGGTGCGCGACGCTCGCGGTCACCACGCTCAGGACGATCACCGGAACGCTCTGGACGATCGCCACGTGGTGCGTTGTTCGGCACCAGTGGACGCTCTTTCTCGATAGCGGCCAGGTTCAGCGCTTGACCGTTGGTCGCCTTGCGCAGCAGGGCTGCGGCCAAGGCACGCGGGCTGCAACCGATATCGGCAGTCAGGCGATCCAGCAGATCACCATGGGTCGATTCAGCTTCAGCCACCAGCGGCGAAAGGCTGTTGGTCAGTTTCTTGATGCGCGCGTCCAGAACGGCTTGAGCGTCCGGCAGACGAACTTCGGCAACTTTCTGACCGGTTACACGCTCGATGACCTGCAGCATGCGGCGCTCACGTGGAGTCACCAGCAACAGCGCGCGACCTTCGCGACCGGCACGGCCGGTACGGCCGATACGGTGAACGTAGGACTCCGGGTCGTACGGCATGTCAACGTTGAACACGTGAGTGATGCGCGGAACGTCCAGGCCACGAGCAGCAACGTCGGTCGCCACAACGATGTCCAGACGGCCATCCTTGAGGGAGTCGATCACACGCTCACGCTGGTTCTGGGCAATGTCACCGTTGAGCGCAGCGGCTTTGTAGCCTTTGGCTTCCAGGGCGCTGGCCAGGTCCAGGGTCGCTTGCTTGGTACGCACGAACATGATCAGCGCATCGAAATCTTCCACTTCCAGCAAGCTGAGAACGGCTGAAGTCTTCTGGTCAGCGTGAACCAACAGGTGAGCCTGTTCGATCGCGGTAACGGTCTGGGTCTTGCTCTGAATCTTCACGTGCTTCGGATCGCGCAGGTGGCGCTCAGCGATGGCACGGATCGATTGTGGCAAGGTGGCCGAGAACAATACGGTCTGACGGGTTTCCGGCATGGCCTTGAAGATAACTTCCAGGTCGTCCATGAAGCCCAGCTTGAGCATTTCGTCGGCTTCGTCGAGAACCAGGTGGTTAACGGTGGCCAGTACTTTTTCGTCGCGACGCAGGTGGTCGCACAGACGGCCCGGAGTGGCGACAACGATCTGTGCGCCATTACGGATTGCTTTCAGTTGTGGGCCCATCGGCGCGCCGCCGTAGACAGCCACAACAGTTACGCCCGGCATTTGCTTGGCGTAGGTTTCGAAAGCGGTTGCAACTTGTAGCGCCAACTCACGAGTTGGGGCCAGGATCAGAGCTTGCGGCTCGCGCTTGGACGGATCAATGCGGTGCAGGATAGGCAGGGCAAAGGCAGCGGTTTTACCGGTACCGGTTTGCGCCTGACCAATCATATCGTGACCGGCGAGAATGATCGGAATCGACTGCTGCTGAATGGCCGAAGGCTCTTCATAGCCGGTAGCGACTACTGCAGCGACAATATTGGGATGAAGTTCAAGAGCGGCGAAGCCGCCGATTTCCTGGGTCATGGGTCTGCCTCTAAGTGCATCCGCAAAGACCCATGCTCCAAAGCTGCGCATGCCGTGTTGAGACTCAAGAGTCGCCCTGGCAGCTTTGTCGGCGGGGATTTGCGAAAACGAATGAATGAAAAGAATCGTCAAGGAGAGTCCGCGATGCGGACGTGCAGCCGAAGCTGACTTCGGGGAATTGCTCTACCTAAACGCGGCCCGGCTAAAGGCCGGCGCGCACTATACCGGAATTTGCTGAAAAAGGGAGCTTTTTTTATCGCAAAACTCCCGCGCACGGCGTTCTGTCACAGGCTTTGCGGATAATCTGACAAGCGTCTATTTTTCAAAGGCCCGGCCCTGCGGGCGATGGCGCTAAAACGGTTCATCTTGAACAGTCAGACCGTCGGTCCGACTGCCCTTCCCGCCCGAGGAAATGCACCATGAAAGAGCTCAACACCAGCCGCGTGAGCCGTGAAAAGCGTGGTCATGTCCTGATGATCGGCCTGGATCGGGTCGCCAAACGCAACGCCTTCGATCTCGACCTGCTCAACGAATTGAGCCTGGCTTACGGCGAGTTCGAGGCAGACAGCGAAGCACGGGTGGCGGTGGTCTTCGGCCATGGCGAGCATTTCACCGCCGGGCTGGACCTGGTCAACGCCAGCGCCGCGCTGACCGAAGGCTGGCAGACACCCCCCGGTGGCTGCGATCCGTGGGGGGTGTTCGCCGGACCGAGGGTCAACAAACCGGTGATTGTCGCCGCGCAAGGCTACTGCCTGACGATCGGCATCGAGTTGATGCTGGCCGCCGATATCAACCTGTGCGCCAGCAACACCCGTTTTGCGCAAATGGAAGTGCAACGCGGCATATTTCCCTTCGGAGGTGCCACCCTGCGCCTGCATCAAGTCGCAGGCTGGGGTAACGCGATGCGCTGGATGCTGACCGGGGACGAATTCGATGCCCATGATGCCTTGCATCTTGGGTTGGTACAGGAAGTCATGGCCAGCGAGGATTTGCTGCCCCGGGCAATCGAGCTGGCCGAGCGAATTGCCCGGCAGGCGCCGCTTGGGGTTCAGGCAACGTTGATGTCTGCCCGGCAGGCGCGTTATGAGGGGGAAACGGCGGCCGCGCAAGGGTTGCCGGCGCTGGTGAAGAAGCTGATGAGCAGCGAGGATGCCCGGGAAGGTGTTTTGTCGCTGGTGGAGCGACGGCCCGGAGTCTTCAAAGGCGTGTGAAATGTGTGTTGGCTTCCATGGCCTCATCGCGGGCAATCCCGCGATGAAGTCCGGTCGAGCAATAAATCAGGTCGCCGGCCGAATCGCCTTGATCAACGACTGCAACGAGTACCCCAACCGCGGCGCCAGCCCTTCGGCCCGGGCGATCAGGCCGTCCATGTCCAGGTGCTGATCCAGGTCCGAAGGCACGATCAGAATCACGTTGCCCTCCTTTACCGGCAACTCCCAGTAATGCCGATGATAAAGCCCGCGCAACAACGCAGCGCCCAATGGCTTGCCATCATCGGTGGCCCACTGATTGATCACCAGCCATCCGCCAGGATTCAGGCGTTTCTGGCAGTTTTCCAGGAAAGACCAGGCCAGGTGCCCGACGCCGGGACCGACATCGGTATACAGGTCGACAAAAATCAGGTCCGCCGGCTCGGCAGTGTCGAGCAGCTCAAGCGCGTCACCCACACGGATGTACAGGCGCGGATCGTCATCCAGCCCGAGGTATTCGATGGCCAGACGCGGCACGTCAGGGCGCAACTCGATGGCTTCGACATCCTCCAGCGGCAGGAACTTGAGGCACGCCTGGGTCAGCGTCCCGGCACCGAGGCCGAGAAACAGTGCGCTTTCCGGCTGCTCGTGGCACAGCGCACCGATCAGCATCGCCCGGGTGTAGTCATACTCGAGCCAGCTCGGATCGGCCGTGAAGACGCAGCTTTGTTCGATGGCATCACCGAATTCGAGAAAGCGGTAATCGGCCACTTCCAACACGCGAATCACGCCAAATTCGTCCTGCACCTCGGCGAGCAGATGCTCGACGCGCTCCTCAGTCATTTCGTCTCCTGATCGTCACCGGGCCCGGCAACGCAATAACACCGCGAACAGGGCGCGGCAAAGGCGCGATTGTCCGCGAAGCGACGGGAACAGGTCACGCACTAATTGCTGATAACATGGATGTCCGAGCGTAAAACATTAGAGACCGCGATGAGCCAACCCTGGAGCCCTGACAGCTGGCGCGCCCTGCCGATCCAGCAACAACCCCAATACCCCGACGCGGCGCATTTGCTGCAAGTCGAGCAAACCCTGGCCAGCTACCCGCCACTGGTGTTTGCCGGTGAAGCCCGGGAGTTGCGCCGTCAGTTTGCCGAGGTGACCCAGGGCCGGGCTTTTCTGTTGCAGGGCGGCGACTGCGCCGAAAGCTTTGCCGAGTTCTCCGCGGCGAAAATCCGCGACACCTTCAAGGTGCTCCTGCAAATGGCGATTGTCATGACCTTTGCCGCCGGCTGCCCGGTGGTCAAGGTCGGGCGCATGGCCGGACAGTTCGCCAAGCCACGCTCGGCCAACGACGAAACCATCGACGGCGTGACCCTGCCGGCCTATCGGGGTGACATCGTCAACGGTATCGGTTTCGACGAAAAGAGCCGCGTGCCAGACCCGGAGCGCCTGCTGCAGTCCTACCACCAGTCCACCGCCACCCTGAACCTGCTGCGCGCCTTTGCCCAGGGCGGGTTTGCCGATCTGCATCAGGTACACAAGTGGAACCTGGACTTCATCGCCAACTCGGCCCTGGCGGAAAAATACAGCCACCTGGCCGACCGCATCGATGAAACCCTGGCCTTCATGCGCGCCTGCGGCATGGACAGTTCGCCGCAACTGCGCGAGACCAGTTTCTTCACCGCTCACGAGGCGCTGTTGCTGAACTACGAAGAAGCCTTCGTTCGTCGCGACAGCCTGACCAACGACTATTACGACTGCTCGGCGCACATGCTGTGGATCGGCGACCGCACCCGTCAGCTCGATGGCGCCCACGTCGAATTCCTGCGCGGGGTGAACAACCCGATCGGGGTCAAGGTCGGCCCGAGCATGAACCCTGAAGACCTGATTCGCCTGATCGACGTGCTCAATCCGGACAACGATCCGGGCCGCTTGAACCTGATTGCGCGCATGGGCGCGAACAAGGTCGGCGATCACTTGCCGCAGCTCATCCGCGCCGTACAGCGTGAAGGCAAGCAAGTGCTGTGGAGTTGCGACCCGATGCACGGCAACACCATCAAGGCCAGCAGCGGCTACAAGACCCGTGACTTCGCGCAGATTCTTGGCGAAGTGAAGCAGTTCTTCCAGGTTCACGAAGCCGAAGGCAGTTACGCCGGCGGCATTCACATCGAGATGACCGGGCAGAACGTTACCGAATGCATCGGGGGTGCGCGGCCGATTACCGAAGACGGTTTGTCTGATCGTTACCACACCCATTGCGATCCACGGATGAATGCCGACCAGTCACTGGAGTTGGCGTTTTTGATTGCCGAGACCCTGAAGCAGGTTCGACGCTAACTCGCATCGCCCCCATCGCTGGCAAGCCAGCTCCCACAGGATTTACGTCGTTGGGCAATAATGTGCACGACGCAACATCTGTGGGAGCTGGCTTGCCAGCGATGCCCTCAGATCAATCACCGCAAATGCTGGCCAATGCCACCCGCAACCTGTCCGCACTCGCCCGCGGGCAATTCAACTGAACCTGTGCCAACCCCAGCCAATCCGCCATCTGCCGCAGATTGGCCGCCAAGGCGAGCATCCCTTCGTCATCCAACCCTGGCTCTTCTAAATGCACGGCGTGCACTGCCAATCGACCAGCCGCCCGCTCGGCGCGCAAATCGACCCGTGCGGCAATCCGCTCGTTGTGCAGGAAGGGCAAGACGTAATAGCCGTAGACCCGCTTGTCCTGCGGCGTATAAATCTCCAGCCGATAGCGAAAGTCGAACAGGCGTTCAGTGCGGCTGCGTTCCCAGATCAGTGAATCGAAAGGTGAAAGCAAGGCGCTGGCCTCGACCTTGCGTGGCACCTTGGGCTCCGGCAAGCAATAGGCCAGCTGGCGCCAACCCTCGACCTCGCAGGTGAGCAGTTCGCCGGCCTCGACCAACTCCGCCAGACGTGGGCGGCTGTCAGCGGGATTCAGGCGAAAGTAGTCGCGCAGATCCTTTTCCGTGCCGACGCCCAACGCTGTCGTGGCATGCAACAGCAGTCCGCGCTGGGCTTGCGCCTCATCAACCCGTGGCTGCGCAAGAATCGCCGAGGGGATCACCCGCTCCGGCAAATCATAAAGCCGTTCGAACCCGCGCCGGCCGGCCACGGTCACTTCACCGGCGGCGAACAACCATTCCAGCGCATGCTTTTCCGCACTCCAGTCCCACCACGGCCCGGCCCGCTCCTGGCGGGTCGACAGACTGCCGGCCCCCAGCGCGCCCTGCGCCTCGACGGAGGCCAGCACCCGGCGAATGACGTCCTGCTGCTCACGACCAAAACGCGCCAGTTGTTGATAAATGTCTTCGCCACGACTCGCACGCTGCATGCGCCAGCCCATCAACGGGTACATCGACAAGGGCAGTAAAGAGGCCTCGTGCCCCCAGTATTCGAACAGCGTTCGGCGTCGGCCCTGACTCCAGGCGGCCTGGTCGAGCACGTCGCAAGGGTAGTTTCCAAGGCGGGAAAACAGCGGAAGGTAGTGCGAACGCACCAAGGCATTGACCGAGTCGATTTGCAGAATGCCCAGCCGTTCGATCAGACGGTTGACCTGAAGCGGCTTGATCGTCGCTGGCGACTGCCGCCCGTTGAACCCTTGGGCGGCCAGCGCCAGACGCCGAGCCTGTTTGAGGGTAAAGGACAACGTTGCGGGCATGGGCATCTCCTTGTCTGCTCGCAACCTACCTCACCGGTAAGTGGTTTGTGTAGCGTGGCACTCATCATTTATGCATCGGGTCGTTCCAGAATGGCTTGACCGACTCGAACTCGACATCCGCCCGACTCATGCCGATGTCTTTCAGCGCTTCATCACTCAGGCTCGCCAGCAGTTCGCGCTCCTTGTGCAGTTCGTACCAGCGACTGAACTTGTGCAGCAGATCGGATACCAGGTGGATCGAGTGTTTTTCTACCGCTGGATATTCATGTTGACCTTTCATCTTGTTGCCCTCCGTTTTGGATGACTCCAGTCTCGCGCCGGGACTAAGATCAATCCAACGAATGTTTCTGATGTCACATATCTCGGAGATTGATGAATGTCCGCCTACCCGAGCATCGACACCGAAGTGCTGCGCACCTTCGTGGCCATCGCCGATCAAGGCGGCTTTACCCGTGCGGGAGAATTGGTCAACCGCACCCAGTCGGCCGTAAGCATGCAGATGAAGCGGCTGGAAGAAGATGTGTTGCAGCGTCAGCTGTTCCAACGCGACGGCCGACAGGTTCGGCTGACAGCGGAAGGCCAGGTTTTGCTCGGGTATGCCCGGCGCATCCTCAAGCTGCACAGCGAAGTCTTCAACACCTTGCGCGAACCGCATATGGTCGGCACGGTACGGATCGGTACTCCGGACGATTATGTGATGCGTTTTCTACCGGGGATTCTGCGCCGGTTTGCCCAGTCCTATCCGCTGATCCAGATCGAAGTGCACTGCGAGTCGTCCAAGCAATTGCTGATGCGCCAGGACCTCGACCTGTCCATCGTGACCCGCGAGCCAGGCAGCGAAATAGGCCAGCTACTGCGCAAGGAACGCTTCGTCTGGGCCGAAGCCCAGTGTTTCAGTGCCCACGAACAAACTCCGTTGCCGCTGGCGATGTTCAACAGTGACTGCTTCTGCCGCTTGTGGGCCTGCAATGCCCTCGATGCCATGGGCCGCGATTATCGCGTGGCGTACAACAGCGACAGCTTGTCGGCGATCATGGCGGTGGTCAGCGCCGGCCTGGCGGTGACCGCGCAACTGGAAAGCCTGATCACGGCGGACATGCGCATCCTCGGTGAGGCCGAAGACCTGCCGGTCTTGCCCGAGGCCAGCATCATGCTGGTGCGCAACCTGCACAACCCGTCACCGATCACCGAATGCCTGGCCGACCACATCGTCGAAGGCTTCAAACTTTAAAGGCGAGCATCACCGCGCAGCACACCAGGAAGCCGCAGAACAATCCACGCAGCAACCGCTCGGGCATGGCGTGGGCGATTCTCACCCCCCAACTGATGCTCATCAGGCCACCGATCGCCAGCGGCACTCCAATCATCCAGTGCACTTGATGGTGTACGGCATAGGTGACCAGCGTGACACCCGTGCTGGGCAGTGCCAGCGCCAGCGACAAGCCCTGCGCCACCACTTGAGTCGTGCCAAACAGACTGGTCAATACCGGCGTCGCCACGACCGCCCCACCTACGCCAAACAACCCGCCCATGGTCCCCGACGCCGCGCCGAGCACACCCAGCCAGGGCCATGAATAATTCATCTGCGCCGAGGCCGGCGCGCTGGCGGTGAACATGCGCACCAAGTTGTAGGCCGACAGGGCAACAAGAAACGCGACGAAGCCAATCCGCATGATTTGCGCATCAACGCCCACGGCCCAAATCGAACCGATCCAGGCGAAACAGAACCCCATCGAAGCCAGCGGCAACGCGTGGCGTAACTCGATGCGGTTGCGTTGGTGGTAACGCCACAATGCCAGCATCACATTCGGCACGACCATCACCAACGCCGTCCCTTGGGCAATCTGCTGATCCAGACCGCAAAACACACCCAGCAAGGGAATGGCAATCAAGCCTCCGCCGATACCGAAAATTCCGCCAAGGGTTCCCAGTGCTGCGCCGAAGACCAGATACATCAGAAACTCAATCACAGCAGTTTTTCCCTTTAGGTGAAGCGGTTCATCCTACGCAGTTGGGTCTGGCTCGGAAACGCACAGCAACGCACAATGGCTATGCCAACTTCGCACAGGCATTGACCACACATGAATCCCAATCAATTGACCGATCAACTGGGCCTGTTCCTGGACGTGCTGGAAACCGGCAGCTTTTCTGCGGCATCCCGCCGGCATCCGCTTACGCCTTCGGCGGTGGCCCGGCGCATCGATAGCCTGGAAAGCGCCGTCGGCAGTCAGTTGTTCATCAGGAGTACCCACGCGGTGCGCGCCACGCCGGCCGGCATGGCCTTTGCCGAGCGTGCGCGACGGATCGTCGCCGAGTTGCGCCTGGCCAGGGCGGAAGCCGTCTCCCTCAGCAGTGCGCCGGAAGGTTTGATCCGGGTCGATGCGCCGGCCGCGTTCGGTCGCCGGCATCTGGCGCCGGTGATCGCCGATTTCTTGATGCTTTACCCCGGCCTCGATGTGCAATTGCACCTGATTGACAGTTTTGTCGACATGCAGGGCTTGAACCTTGGCAAGGTCGATCTGGTCCTGCGCGCCGGGCTGATGGCCGACACCCGGCTGGTGGCCACGCCGCTGGCGAGCATGATGCGCATCGCCTGCGCCAGTCCCGACTATTTGCAGCGCCGGGGCGTACCCACCGATCCGACTCAGTTGATTGACCATGACGGCCTCGATTGGGATGGCTTGGCTCCCCCCTTCGCGTGGCGTTTCGAGCGAGACGGTCAAATGCAATTGCACCGCCCTACGCGGGTGCGCATGAGCGCCAACAATGCCGAGGCGCTGGTCTGCGGTGCATTGGCCGGACTGGGTATTGCGCATTTGCCTACCTGGCTGGCCAGTGAATACCTGCTGCGCGGTGAACTGTTGCCATTGTTCTGCGAGAACGGCCTGCCGAAACCCGAGAGCTCCGGGATCTATGCCTTGCGCCTGGAACAACAACCCAATTCCCGCAGCCGCTTGCTGCTGGAGTACCTGAAAAGCCGTTTCAGCCCGATCCCGCCTTGGGATCAGGTGCTGCAAACCCACTTGGGGCGCCACTAGTCGAGAATTGTCTGGCGCATTAAAGATTCGCCCGCTAGATTCTGAAGATCACTGATCAAGGCTTTGACATGACCACCGAGCGCGACACCCCGGATACCTGCGACGACCTGCTGCTGGACAATCAGGCCTGCTTCGCCCTGCACTCCACTTCGCTGATGATGACCAAGGTCTACAAGCCTTTGCTCCAGGCGTTGGGCCTGACCTATCCGCAGTACCTGGCGATGATGGTGCTGTGGGAACGGGACGGTTTGACCGTAGGCGAAATCAGCGCACGCTTGCTGACCGATCCTGGCTCGCTCACGCCACTGCTCAAACGCCTGGAGACTGAAGGTCTGCTCAGTCGCACTCGCAGCCGTGAAGATGAGCGCGTGGTGATCGTCGAACTCACCGCCAAGGGCCGCGCCTTGCGCGACAAAGCCCGTGACATTCCCCAATGCATTCTCGGCGCGAGCGGCATGACGCTGGAGCGCTTGCAAAAACTGCAGGCGGAGCTGCAAGCGCTGCGTCATCACCTGCAAGAAAGCCTGATTTAAAAGCACCTTCACCTGCCTGTGGAAACCTGAATCCTGTGGGAGCCGGGCTTGCCCGCGATGGCGGTATGTCAGCGCCATTGATGTCGACTGACAGGACGCTATCGCGGGCGAGCCCCGCTCCCACAAGAATCGCCTGGGTATCTGAAATCTCGGCCACAAATTTTTTTTTGCGACTCGTCTTTCCCCTCCCGCGCCTCTAAATCGAGCCTTCCAGCCAATTCGGTCGCATCGACGCGATCTCTGAATAGGTTTTTTTTAAAAATTTATATTGCGCACAAAATATTTGCGCGATACATTCATTTCGTACTTACTTAGCGCGCAAACATTTAGCGCAAACAAACCAATCCGAACGAGGCTTTCACCATGCAAACTCTCTACACCGCAATCGCAACTTCCACCGGTGGCCGTGACGGTCGTGCGGTTTCCAGCGACAACATCCTCGACGTCAAACTCGCCACCCCGAAAGAACTCGGCGGTGCCGGCGGCGCAGCAACCAACCCTGAGCAACTGTTTGCAGCCGGCTACTCCGCCTGCTTCATCGGCGCACTGAAATTCGTCGCCAGCCAGACCAAACGCAAAATCCCGGATGACGCATCGATCACCGCCCATGTCGGTATCGGCCAGATCCCTGGCGGCTTCGGTCTGGACATCGACCTGCACATCAGCCTGCCGGGCCTTGAACAAGCCGACGCGCAATCCCTGGTCGACGCGGCCCATCAGGTCTGCCCGTACTCCAACGCCACCCGCGGCAACATCGATGTGCGTCTTCACGTCACCGTCTAACCGCTGATTGCCCAGGCCCGAACAGGAAATGAACATGAACACTTTCAGCAAAGTCTTGAGCGGCACCCTTCTCGCCTTTTCCATCCAGAGCGCATTTGCCGGCGACGTTGAACACAACACCCAGGCATTCCTCGATGTGCTCAATGCCGGCACTGGCAAACCGATGGAGCAAATGACACCTGCCGAAGCACGCGCCGTACTGGTGGGTGCGCAGGCCGGGGTGAAGCTGACGCTGCCAAAAGCCGATGTCAGCCAGAAGACCATTCAAGTCGACGGCCAGCCGCTGAGCCTGACCATCGTCCGGCCGGCCGGGGTCAAGGGCGAATTGCCGGTGTTCATGTTCTTCCACGGCGGTGGCTGGGTACTGGGAGACTTCCCGACCCACGAACGACTGGTGCGTGACCTGGTTGTCGGTTCGGGTGCGGCGGCGGTGTTCGTCAACTACACCCCGTCACCGGAAGCGCATTATCCGGTGGCGATCAACCAGGCTTACGCCGCAACCCAGTGGGTGGCCGAGCACGGCAAAGAGATCAACGTCGACGGCAAACGCCTGGCTGTGGCCGGCAACAGCGTCGGCGGCAACATGGCGGCCGTGGTCGCGCTGATGGCCAAAGACAAGGGAACGCCGGCGATCAGGTTCCAGGTGCTGCTGTGGCCGGTGACCGACGCCAACTTCGAGACGGGTTCTTACAACCAGTTCGCCGAAGGGCACTTCCTCAGCAAAAACATGATGAAGTGGTTCTGGGACAACTACACCACCGACGCGAATCAACGTAACGAGATCTACGCCTCGCCGCTGCGGGCCACCCCTGCGCAACTCAAGGGCCTGCCACCCGCCCTGGTGCAGACGGCCAGCGCCGATGTCCTGCGCGATGAAGGTGAAGCCTATGCGCGCAAACTCGACGAAGCCGGCGTGCCGGTGACCTCGGTTCGCTACAACGGCATGATCCACGACTACGGTTTGCTGAACGTGGTGAGTCAGGTGCCGGCGGTGCGTTCGGCGATGCTGCAGGCTTCGCAAGAACTCAAAGCGCACCTGAAATAAAAAACCAGTGGGGAGCCTGCTCGCGATAGCGGAGTGTCAGTTGACTTCGATGCTCAGGGATCCGACGCCATCGCGAGCAGGCTCGCTCCCACAAGGGTGCAGACACAAAAAAGCCCGACTCAATGGTCGGGCTTTTTCATTCCTGAAGCTGTGCTTATTTGGCACGGCCTTTGTAGGAACCGCCTTCGCGGGTATCGATCTCGATCATGTCGCCGATTTCGATGAAGTCAGCAACCGACAGCTCGGTACCGTTCTTCAGTTTGGCAGGCTTCATCACCTTGCCGGAAGTGTCACCGCGAGCGGAACCTTCGGTGTAGTCAACCTGACGCACGATGGTGGTCGGCAGCTCTACGGAAACCAGACGGCCTTCGAAGAACACGGCTTCGCAAACGTCGGTCATGCCTTCTTCGATGAACGGCAGTACGCTTTCGATGTCTTCAGCGTTCAGCTCGTACATGGTGTAGTCGGTGGTGTCCATGAACGTGTAGGAGTCGCCGCTGATGAAGGACAGGGTCGCTTCTTTGCGGTCGAGGATCACGTCGTCCAGTTTGTCGTCGGCGCTGTAGACGGTCTCGGTCTTGTAACCGGTCAACAGGTTTTTCAGCTTGGTCTTCATGATCGCGCTGTTACGACCGGACTTGGTGAATTCAGCTTTCTGAACCAGCCAAGGATCGTTGTCGATACGGATCACGGTACCGGGTTTGAGTTCTTTACCAGTTTTCATTGCGAATATCCGAATTTGGATGGGATTTACAAAAATCTAGGCCGCGTATCATATCCAATTTAGGTAAAACTGTACCAGCGCCGTGGCAAGATCAGCCTGCAAGGCTTGTTCCAGACACCACGCCTGGGCGTGTTTTTCCAGCTCTGGCCAGTGTTTGCGGGTCGATCGCCAGTGATCGGTCATTTTCTCACCGGCATTCCAGGCCCGCCAGAGACCGCTGATCGCCTCGCCAGCCGGTCCGGAAAGGCCCTTCACATAGAGCGCAAGGAAGGCTTCCAGCTTGTCCAGATGGATATCCTCGTCCTGCTGATAGATGTGCCAGAGCATCGGCCGCCCCGCCCATTGGGCACGGACGAAAGAATCTTCGCCGCGCACCGCATTGAAATTGCAGCTCCACAGCAACAGGTCATATTGGTCCTGTCGGACGAACGGCAGCACTTGCACGGTCAAGGCATCGCGCACATGCACGGCGCCCGCCGCCAGCCCCTCCACCCCGAGCCAACGCTCGACATCGCCAAGAATCCGCCCTTCCGGTACCAACAGGTGAGTGGGTGTCGCGTCACCCGCCATGGCATCCAGCCAACTGGCCAGCCCGGTATTTTCGTAGGCAAACAACGAAATCAACTGAGCGCCTGGCGCACGATCGACTCCCAGGCCTTGAAGGAACAGTCGTTGCGCTTCGGGATCTTGTTGAAATTGCTGACGCCGCTCCAGCAAACCCCTCTCACGCAGCAAGCCACCGGTGCCCTGGTTGAACCCCGGGAAGAAAAAGAACTTCTGCACCTGCTTGTATTTCACCGACGGCAAGCCATGGCAGCTGACGACCCAATCCTCGGCACTCAGATAGTCGAGGTTCATCCACAGCGGTGGTTTTTCCCGTTCGGCCATGGCCTCCATGTAAGCACCTGGCAATTGGCAGGCGAACGCGGCGATGACCACATCGGCGGCCTCAGTGGGTTGCCAGTCCGCCATCCACTGCCGCACCTCGACACCTTGCTGCCATTGCTGCGACGCGTGGATGTCGATTTGCGGGCAGAGGCGCTCGAAGGCGCGCAGATCATCGACCCACAAACGCACCGCCAGCGAATGCTCGGTGACCAGTTGTCGGGCCAGGCGCCAGGTCACACCGATGTCGCCGAAGTTGTCGACCACGGTGCAAAAAATATCCCAGCGGGTTTTCGTTTCAGGCATTCCAGGCTCCCGTTGGCAAAAGCGCCGATTGTCCGCATAAATTACCCCGCGCAGAAGGGCCGACGGCGATTAATCTTCATGCGACAATCGCCACTCGCCCGCGCCCATCGCCAGGAGGCAGCCATGCCCTACCGTCCCAACCCGCGCCGCCCGTTGACCATTCAGCTCAACACCTTACAACTGAGCGGCAGCATCGCCCTCGGTTTGTGGCTGGGGTTCATCGCCATCGCGCTGACCTGCTGGCTCGCATCACACTTTTTGTTCAAAGAGCAATTGGCCCCCGTGGCCCAGGCGGTGCAGCAACTGGCCAACCCGCCCGTTACACAACCGGTGCCGGACATTCCTCCACAGAGCCCGCTGTTCGAACAATACGAAGAGAACCTGCGCAAGAACGAGCAGGCACAAAGGCTCGATCAGGCTCGCAGCAGCACTCGCAATCTGTCGAACCCCAAGTGCCAGTTCTGGCTACAACAGGACCACACCGCACCGAGCGAGAAAAGCCGCGCCAACGTTTTGCAATTCTGCGATTGACCATGAACAAACAAACCGTCCACCAGCTGATTCTCGACAAGTTGCGCGTTGATCTCGACATCGCCGAACGCGCCGCACAGACCGCTTACGAAACCGCGACCCACGAAGAAAACATCGCCGAAAACAAGTACGACACCTTGGGGCTGGAGGCGTCCTATCTGGCCGCTGGCCAGGCCAGGCGTGTCGAAGAAATCAGGCAATCGCTGGCGCTGTGCCAAAACCTGATACTGCGCCCTTATGACCAGCGGCGCGGTATTGAAGTCGGCGCGCTACTGGGCCTGGAGGACGAAAAGGGTCGCGAGCAATGGCTGTTTCTGGCACCTGATGCAGCAGGCCTGAAGGTCGATCTGGTGGGGCAACTGATTACCGTCATTACCCCGCGCTCACCGCTGGGCAAAAGCCTGCTGGGCAAATTCGAGGGCGATGAGGTGGAGATTCAGGTGGCGGGCGCTCGGCAACAGTTTGCTGTCACCGAGGTCGTATAAACAGGCTTAGTGGACCGGCAATTCGACGCCGTCGAACAGCTCTTCCAGCTCTTGCTTGTTGTGGCACTGGATGGCCTTGGCCATGACTTCGCGAGTCAGGTGCGGGGCGAATTTCTCGATGAAGTCGCACATGAAACCACGCAGGAAAGTGCCGCGACGGAAACCGATCTTGGTGATGCTGGATTCGAACAGCTCACTGGCATCGAGCACCACCAGGTCGCTGTCGAGTTTGGTGTCGACCGCCATTTTCGCCACGATGCCCACGCCCAGTCCAAGGCGGACATAGGTCTTGATCACGTCGGCGTCGGCTGCGGTGAACACCACTTTCGGCGTCAGGCCGCGATGACTGAACGCTTCGTCGAGCTTCGAACGGCCAGTGAAACCGAACACATAGGTCACGATCGGGTATTCGGCCAGCGCTTCGAGGGTCAGCTTCGACAGCTTGGTCAGCGGGTGACCCTGGGGCACGACCACACAGCGGTTCCAGCGATAGCACGGCATCATGACCAGATCGCCAAACAGCTCCAGCGCTTCAGTGGCGATGGCGAAATCCACGGTGCCATCGGCGGCCATTTCGGCGATCTGCATCGGCGAACCCTGATGCATGTGCAGGGCCACGTCAGGGTATTGCTTGATGAAATTGCTGATCACCGGCGGCAATGCATAACGCGCCTGGGTGTGGGTGGTGGCGATCGACAGGGTGCCTTTCTTCTCGTTGGAGAATTCCTGGGCGATCTGCTTGATGCTTTCCACCTTGCGCAGAATCTCGCCAGCGGTGGTGATAATGCGCTCGCCGGCCGGGGTGACACGGGTCAAATGCTTGCCGCTGCGGGCGAAGACCTCGACGCCCAGTTCGTCTTCCAGCAGTCGAATCTGTTTACTGATGCCCGGTTGCGAGGTGTAAAGGCTTTGGGCGGTAGCGGAAACGTTGAGGTCGTGGTGCGCCACTTCCCAGATGTAGCGCAGTTGTTGAAGCTTCATATGAATCCCTCAAAGCAAATAGACGCCACGGGCATCAGCGACGGTATATAACTATATTAATGGCTTGAAGAATAAATCTAGAACTTTTTTATCAAACTGCCACTATTCATTCGTGGTCTAGCGATCCCCTTGGCGACGACGCTGCACCAGCGGCACCAGATAGACCGGCACCTGCGCCAGTTGCAAGACCCGCGCGGCGGTGCGCCCCAAAGGCGTTTCCGCGCCAGCAACGTGGCTGTGACTACCTAGGATCAGCAAATCGACCGAGAGTTTCTGCGCCTGGTCCAGAATCACCTGTGACGGGTCGCCCTGCAGCACCCGCACCGCCCGAATCCGCTCCAGATCCTGAGCCCCCTCATCCCCCAATTCTTCACGAAAGCTGTCGAGCACCTGCCGTTCGATGTTGGCAATGACCGTGTTCAGGCCCTGACTGTGAAACTCGTTCAACGCCTGCTCGTCGAGATAACTCTGCAGCACCGATTCGGCAAACAGCCCCATGGGCTCAACCGCGTGCACCACGTAGAGGTCGGCATTGAATGTCCGTGCCAACGCCAGGGCATGCTGCATCACCAGTGGTGCGTAGAGGCCGAGGTCAGTGGCATACAGCATCGAATGAATCATATGACCTCCTCGAGTGCCAAGATGGCGGAGATTGATTCAGCTTAGCAGTGCCCAGCCGGGTACGACGCCCGGCGTAACATGTTGAACGGCGGGGTTTAAACCTTTTGCTCGTTGCTGATGCCGTGGGGCACATGCCCGGTGGCAACGACTTCGCGGGCCAGTTCGCAATGACCGGCCTGATCGTCGAAGAACACGTCAGCTGCAAAGGCTTCCAGAAAGGCCGACTTGGTGAGTCCTCCGAGGAACAGCGATTCATCCAGACGAATGTCCCACTCTCGCAATGTGCGGATCACCCGTTCATGGGCGGGTGCCGAGCGCGCCGTCACCAGGGCTGTGCGAATCGGACAGGCGTCGTCCGGGAACTCACGCTGCAATAAATTGAGGGCCGCGAGGAACCCCTTGAACGGCCCTCCGCGCAATGGCTCACGGGCGGCTTCGCGCTCGCTGGCCTGGAACGCTTCCAGACCACCGGCCTGATAGACGCGCTCCGATTCGTCGGAAAACAGCACCGCATCACCGTCAAAGGCGATGCGCAATTCATCGCTGGCCGCACGGCTGGCGCCTCCCGACAGAATGGTCGCCGCGGCGAAGCCTGCGTCCAGCGCGTTGCGCACGTCTTCGGCATGGGTCGACAGAAACAAATCGCAACCAAACGCCTTGAGGTATGGATAGGGGCTACGCCCCCCGACAAAGGCTGCGCGGGAAATCGCCAGGCCATAGTGATGGATCGAGTTGAACACCCGCAGGCCGGTGTCGGCACTGTTGCGCGACACCAGGATCACCTCGACCCGGGCGCGGCCGAGGCTGGTATTGAGATTGAGGAGTTTTTGCACCAACGGAAAGGCATCGCCCGGCTCGAGGATTTCGTCCTCATGTTCGATCTGGTATTGCCGGTAGGCCTCGACGCCACTCGACAGGTAGACCTTGTGGCTTTCACTCAAGTCGAACAACGCGCGCGAAGAAATCGCCAGTACCAGCTTGTCGTCAATTGCCTTTGGCATGCCCTTCCCCCCCTTGGTTGATCGACTCAGGTGTTACGTCGATCGATAAAACTCAAACTGCGATACAAGGCCTCGATGCGTGGCATTTCACATCCCGCCGCTTTGGCGGCTGCCAGTGGACGGGCATAAATGGCGGCCAGTTCCAGCGGGCGCTTGTGCAGGAAGTCGTGATACATGCTTGGCCAGTAATCGGGCATTTTTTCGGTGACCATGAACAGATGCTCGGCATAGCCCGCCGGCACATCATGCCCGCAAGCGATGGCCCCTTGAACCACTTCGGCCATCAGCGCCTTGATCAGCTCGCGGCTGTCGGGATCGGCCATCAACGGAGTAGTGCTCGCCCCGAGTAAAACCGACAGACCGTTATAGGGAATATTCCAGACCAGTTTTTGCCAGCGCGCCTGGTGCAGGTTCGCCATCGCCTGGGAATCGATACCGGCGGCACGAAACAGTCCTACGCCTTCCTCGACAATCGCCGCACGCGCCGCCTCATTGGCTGCGGGGCCGCTGTGGTAGCCGACATGTACCGCGCCGAGCGCCTGATGGGTAATGACACCCGGACCTTCGCGATGCACACAGATGTAACAAAGCCCGCCGAGCACGTGCAGCGAATCGGGGAGTAACTCACGCAGGCTGTCTTCGACGTCCAGGCCGTTTTGCAGCAGCAATACCTTGGCGTTGGGCGCGGCAGCCTGAAGTATGGCGGGCGCCAGGTCCACATTGCTGGTGGTTTTCGCGCCGACCAGCAGCCAGTCGCACGGCGGCATGTCTTCAGCCGACGAGTAGGCCTGGACCGGGTTCAAGGTCATGGCCCCGTAGGGCGCACTGTCGACGTGCAGCCCGCGTTCGGCCACCGCGGAAAACTCGCTACGCAACAGGAAATGCACATCAAAACCGGCACGTGCCAGCATCACACCGTAAAAACCGCCAATTGCACCGGTTCCGATAACACCGATTGTCGGTTTGGCAACTGCCCCCATCATGGCAACTCCTCTGCTGTTCGACTCAGCGCCTTGCGTACCGCCCGATTGAGTTCGGTGGCGGTCAGGCGCGAGTTCAATGCCCCGAAAAACTCGCCGTCGCGTACGACAAACAGCGCCGGCAAATGAAAGACCTGATAACGCGCGACCACTCCACCGTTATTGCCGGCATCGATCCAGCACAGCTGATCGACGGCCAGATCCAGAGACGGCAATTGTTCACGGGCAAAACGGCAACTGGAGCAGCCTACGCTGGTGAATATCACCAGCGAAACGCCGCTCATCGTCAGCAGCCTTTGGTCGGCGTCGAAATCAGTCAGTTCCAATTCGACCACTATACTGGGGGAAACAATGTCAGATGGCCGACACATGGAGTCCGTGTTCATGGGACGTTTTATTCCTCATCCTGACGAAGTGCCCGTTGAATTGACGTTGCTGACACCTGAGTGTATTTCACGGCAACAGCTGCACACTACCAGCCTCGGGGGCATGGCTTGCAACTATCACCGCGCCTGGCGACACGGCACGGCACTGGAAGTGCGCATGCCGACCGTGAACCCCGACCTGCGATTTCTGGGCTACGTCGCGTGGTGCTTGCGACGCAAACACGGCTATCTGGTGGGCATTGCCTTCGTCGACGAGCAGACGCTGTTCAGCGCGCGGATGGGCGAGCAGGTGTGCCAGATCGAGCGCTTCTGCCGCCAGCATGACGCGCACAATGACCTGCAGGAAGTTCAGGCGCTGGCCCTCGAATGGGTTCAGGAACACGCCGACGAGTTTTCCCATGACACGGTGAGCCGGGCATTTGCACAGTCAATGCTGGATTAAAGCCATTGCTGCCCATTGTCGAGCCACGGTGTAACGCGCTAAGGTTCCGCTCCCCGACGCGCTTAATTTGCTGTGCTCCGCCGCGCGGGTTCGCTGGCGGCCGGCACCCGTGACCTGACGAGTAAACGATGGCTGATTTACCGATCAACGACTTAAACGTCGCCTCCAACGAGACGCTGATCACTCCCGACCAGCTCAAGCGTGACATTCCACTGAGCGACGCTGCCCTGCGCACCGTCACCAAGGGCCGCGAAGTCATTCGCAATATTCTTGATGGCACGGACCACCGCCTGTTCGTGGTCATCGGGCCGTGCTCGATCCACGACATCAAGGCCGCCCACGAATACGCCGAGCGCCTGAAGGTGCTGGCTGCCGAAGTGTCCGATACCCTGTATCTGGTCATGCGTGTGTATTTCGAGAAGCCACGCACCACCGTCGGCTGGAAAGGCTTGATCAACGATCCGTACCTGGACGATTCGTTCAAGATCCAGGACGGTCTGCACATCGGTCGTCAATTGCTGCTGGACCTGGCCGAAATGGGCCTGCCAACCGCCACCGAAGCACTCGATCCGATTTCCCCGCAATACCTGCAGGACCTGATCAGTTGGTCGGCGATTGGCGCGCGCACCACAGAATCCCAGACTCACCGCGAAATGGCTTCCGGCCTGTCCTCGGCCGTCGGCTTCAAGAACGGCACCGATGGCGGCCTGACCGTGGCCATCAACGCCCTGCAGTCGGTTTCCAGCCCGCACCGCTTCCTGGGCATCAACCAGGAAGGTGGCGTGTCGATCGTGACCACCAAGGGCAATGCCTACGGTCACGTGGTGCTGCGCGGTGGCAACGGCAAGCCGAACTACGACTCGGTCAGCGTCGCCCTCTGCGAGCAGGCGCTGAACAAGGCGAAGATCAAGCCGAACATCATGGTCGATTGCAGCCACGCCAACTCCAACAAGGACCCGGCCCTGCAACCGCTGGTGATGGAAAACGTCGCCAACCAGATCCTCGAAGGCAACAAGTCGATTATCGGCCTGATGGTTGAAAGTCACTTGAACTGGGGCTGCCAGGCGATCCCGAAAGACCTCGCCGACCTGCAATACGGCGTGTCGATCACCGACGCCTGCATCGACTGGTCTGCCACCGAAAACACCTTGCGCAGCATGCACGCCAAGCTCAAGGACGTGCTGCCTAAACGCGATCGCACCTGATCGCGCCATTGGCTGCAGACAAAAAAACGCCGGGCTGAGCCCGGCGTTTTTTTATGCGTTCGTTTTATCAAGCTTACTGGCTCAGCTTGGCGGCATGCCGCTGGTGACGCTCCATGTAGCGCTCGACATAGGAGCACGATGGAATGACCGTGTAGCCCATTTCCTCGGCGTACTGCAGCGCCTGCTCGGTCAGCGCCGCCGCAATGCCGCGACCTCGCAATGCATTGGGCACAAAAGTGCGATAGATATCCAGGGTCTGTTTCCCCAGATCCATATAGGTCAGGTAGGCACGATGACCGTCCACATTGGTCTCGAACTGATGACCAGCCTGGTCATGGTGGATGGACAACGCCTCGCTCATCACTACTCCTCGCGGGTCTTGGATTCCGACCCCTACCTTACCGATGTTTTTCCGGCGAAGAAACATCTACGCCACCCCGTGCCTGAATGGACACCGAGAAGAGCTACACCGATCTCGCCCAACCGAGCACGTACAAATAGTAGGCACCATTGGCAAAAATGCTCAAGGTACGCTCGTCATCACGCAGGTTGGCGGGTGCCGCTCCGGGTTACGCAGGGCTGGCTCGACCGAAGATCTCCCCCCGGGTCGATAGCCTGAACATTGCCGGATGTTGAGACTTGAGACGAACGCCCTTTGTTAAAGTCACCTGAACATGGAGAAAGATATGAGAGGCGCCGCACAAGATCCGAACGAAAGTGTAGACGAATCCATCTAGACACACTTTAGCCAAGACCGGGGAGAAGTGCCTTCCAGAGCGGGGAACTTTTCCTTGTTGGCTCGCTCAGGCTCGGGCCTTGTAGCTGGATATTTTTTAAACAATGCAGTTAAAAGTTGCTCGAAAAAGAATCAACGCCTACAATTTTTTTGGCTTCTTGCTTTACGTCAGTTTACTTACGACAAGTAATGGGTAGTATGTACGCCGGCTAATTCCTCACTCTGAGGAGATAGCTAATTAATGGAAAGTCCTTGAAGGGGAACACGATGAACAACGTTCTGAAATTCTCTGCTCTGGCTCTGGCCGCAGTTCTGGCTACCGGTTGCAGCAGCGCATCGAAAGAAACCGAAGCACGTCTGACTGCTACTGAAGACGCAGCAGCTCGCTCCCAGGCTCGTGCAGACGAAGCTTACCGTAAAGCTGATGAAGCTCTGGCTGCTGCTCAAAAAGCACAACAGACTGCTGACGAAGCTAACGAGCGTGCTCTGCGCATGCTGGACAAAGCTAGCCGCAAGTAATAATCCTTCGGGATTGTTATCAAGCCGACCCATTTTTGGGTCGGCTTTTTTATTGCCCGGCGTTTGTCGCAGGCAATAAAAAACCCGCCGACGCGGCCTGCGTCGGCGGGTTCTTTTCAAGGCTTATTGCATCGGGTCAAGCGGTGCACTCGTGACCATCGGCGCGGAATTGCTCGGCACGGCGATTTCCACCGGCAGGCCGTCTTCTGCAGCAACAACGTCACGCACCACGTCCCAGTTCATGCGCAGGTTGTTGGTGATGTCTTCACGCTTGAGCATCGCGTTGATCACCGCAGTGTGCTTGTCGACCACCGAAGGGTTGCCGCTGTCATCGAGCGGGGTGTGAGCTTCGAGATACACCTTGCCGCCACTCACGCCGAACTTGTACGGATCGTTGATGATACGAACCGAGGTACCCACCGGCACCATGCCGGCCATCTCCAGCACGTTGTTGTTGAACATGCGGAAGCAACCGTGGCTGGTGCGCATGCCGATGCCGAATTTCTTGTTCGAGCCGTGAATCAGGTAGCCAGGCGTGCCCAGGCTGAACTTGAACGGCCCCAGCGGGTTATCCGGTCCAGCCGGCACCACGTTCGGCAACGGGTCACCGTCGGCGGCGTGCTCAGCCTTGATCGACGCTGGAGGGGTCCAGGTCGGATTAGGCGTTTTCGCAGTGATGGTGGTGTGGGCGATTGGCGAGCCCCAACCCTCACGCCCGATCCCCAGCGGGAAGGTGTACACCACGTTCTTGCCTTTCGGGTAGTAGTAGAGGCGGTACTCGGCGAGGTTGATCACGATGCCTTCACGCGGACCCGGCGGCAGGATGAAGCGAGTCGGCAGGATGATTTCAGTGCCGGCGCCCGGCAGCCAGGCATCGACGCCCGGGTTGGCCGCGACCATTTCCGTGTAGCCCAGATCATAGGCCGTGCCGAGGTCGGCAAAAGTGTCTTCGTATTTGGCCTTGATCACCTGCACCTGACCGATGATGTCCTCACCGGGTGGTGGCAGGGGGAACTCCAACGCTGCGGCTGGGCCGGCCACAAACAGGGCGGCAAGGGTAAGGCAGCGGGTGACGGCAGGAAAGCGCGGCAACATCCGGAAAATCCTTCGCATGATCAACAGAGGGTATAAGGACGCGATTGTACACCGCCGTCCGTTATTTCGGGGAGCTGGCCGATAGCTTGCTATCGTTGACGATTTACAGCTCGAACCGCAGCTCTGGCCAGATCGGCGAGGTGCCGCGTTTTTGCGACTCGAGAATCGCCCGACACAACGAACACAGGCGCTGGTCCTGGAACACCCGGCGATCGACACTCGACCAGCGCGGCTGCGCCGGCAGCAGGCTGCCACACAAGGTACGGTCCGCCGAGCCGCCCAGCTCCAGCTGACGGGTCACCAGATGCACCCGCACTTCCTGGCAGGCGAACAGATCCAGCTGCTCGTCAGGCTCGATCAGTTGATAGGCAAAAAGTGACCAGGCGGGACGCGGCATCGGGGGCTCCAAATCGGGGGCGCCACCTTAGCCGAAAGCCCGCGCCTAGAAAAGAGTCATAACAGCGGTTTTAAGGTAGGCCAGACATTCTCCAGCAACTTGTCCTGGGCCCCGGCTGCCGGGTGTATGCCGTCGGCCTGCATCAAGTCCGGATGACCGCCCACGCCGTCGAGGAAAAACGGCACCAGCGGGATGTTTTTCTCGTTGGCCAGATTGCTGTAGACCTCGGCGAAGGCGTCGGTGTAACGCTTGCCATAATTGGGCGGCAGCTGCATGCCGAGCAACAGTACCTTGGCACCGCTGGCACGGGAGCTGTCGATCATCGAGGCAAGATTTTGTTGCAATTGAGTTGGCGGCATTCCGCGCAGGCCGTCGTTACCCCCAAGTTCGAGGATCACCAACTCCGGCTTATGCTCTGCAAGCAGCGCCGGCAGGCGCGCCTGGCCGCCAGCACTGGTATCACCACTGATGGACGCATTGAACACCTTCTCGTCGAAACCTTCGCGCTTGAGCCGTTGTTCAAGCAGAGACACCCACCCCACCCGGGTATCCAGGCCGAAACCGGCGCTGATACTATCGCCAACGATCAGGACAGTACCCGCCGCTGCGTTCTGGGCCATGCACAGCAAGGCCAGGCCAGCACTCAAAAACCACACACGCATCGGATTCTCCATGGGCGCAAGCATTCTCACCGCGAAGAACCTCAGCAAAGTGGTCCCCAGCGCGGAAGGTGAACTGACTATCCTGCACGAACTCAGCCTGCAATTGAACAAGGGCGACAGCCTGGCCATCGTCGGCGCCTCCGGTTCGGGCAAATCCACCCTCCTCGGCCTGCTCGCCGGCCTCGACCTGCCCAGCAGTGGTGAAGTCACCCTCGCCGGACAAAGCCTGAGCAACCTCGACGAAGACCAGCGCGCCCGCATTCGCGCCGAGCATGTGGGGTTTGTCTTCCAGTCATTTCAGTTGCTCGACAGCCTCAATGCCCTGGAAAACGTCATGTTGCCGCTGGAACTCGACGGCCGCATAGATGCTCGTGAACGGGCTACCGAATTGCTCAAGCGCGTGGGCCTCGGACAGCGCCTCACCCATTCGCCACGCCAGCTCTCCGGCGGTGAACAGCAGCGCGTGGCGATAGCCAGGGCGTTTGCCGCCGAGCCCGACGTGCTGTTTGCCGATGAGCCCACCGGCAACCTCGACAGCCATACCGGCGAGCGCATCAGCGACTTGCTGTTCGAACTCAACAAGGAACGCGGCACGACCCTGGTGCTTGTGACCCACGACGAACGCCTGGCACACCGTTGCCGGCGCCTGATCCGCCTCGAAGCCGGCCTGCTGGTCGCCCCCCTGGAGCCTTGATGGCACGCTTGCCGTTTGTGCGCCTGTTCAGCCTCGCCATCCGCCAACTCATGCGCGACGCCCGCGCCGGTGAGTTGCGCGTGTTGTTTTTCGCCTTGGTGGTGGCCGTGGCGGCGAGTACGGCCATCGGTTATTTCGGCGCCCGCCTGAACGGCGCCATGATGCTGCGCGCCACCGAGTTTCTCGGCGCCGACCTGTTGCTCGAGGGCAGCTCACCGACGCGCCCGGAGCAGATAAGAAGCGGCACCGATCTGGGCCTCGAACATGCGCAAGTGGTGGAGTTTTCCAGCGTCATCGCCACCGACAATGGCATTCAACTGTCGAGTATCAAGGCCGCCGATAATGCCTACCCATTGCGCGGCGAACTGAAAAGCGCCCCTGCCCCATTCGCCCCGGAAACACATGGTGGCGGGCCGAAACCCGGCGAAGCCTGGGTCGAAGCCCGATTGCTGACCGCGCTGAACCTGAAGATCGGCGACAGCATCGATGTCGGCATGAAAACCCTGACCCTGGCGCGGGTGCTGACCTACGAACCCGACCGTGCCGGCAATTTCTACAGCCTGACACCGCGGGTTCTGATCAATCTCGACGACCTCGCGGCAACCGGCGTGGTGCAACCCGGCAGTCGAGTCAGTTATCGCGAGCTCTGGCGTGGCAATGCCCGGGCGCTGGAAACCTATCGCCAACTGATCAAGCCTGGTCTGGCGGCCAACCAGCGCATCCAGGATGCCCGCGATGGCAACCGGCAGATTGGCGGTGCGCTCGGCAAGGCCGAACGTTACCTGAACATGGCCAGTCTGGTGGCGGTCTTGCTCGCCGGGGTCGCGGTGGCATTGTCGGCGACGCGCTTCGCCACCCGCCGCTTCGATGCCAGCGCGCTGTTGCGCTGCCTGGGCCTGTCCCGGCGCGAAACCCTGGTGCTGTTCAGTCTGCAACTGACCGTGCTCGGACTGCTCGCCAGCATCAGCGGCGCGGCCATTGGCTGGCTGGCGCAACTCGGTCTGTTTGCCTTGCTGCACGACTTGTTGCCGAGCGACGTGCCACCGGGCGGCCTGTTCCCGGCCTTCGCCGGAATCGGTACCGGGCTGGTGGCATTGGCCGGGTTTGCCTTGCCGCCATTGGCGGCATTGGGCCGGGTGCCGCCCTTGCGGGTGTTGCGCCGCGACATGCTGCCCATTCCGTCCAGTACCTGGATGGTTTATGGCGCCGCGTTGGCTGCGTTGGGTCTGATCATGTGGCGCCTGAGCCTGGATCTGCTGCTGACGTTCGCCCTGTTGGGCGGCGGCATGATTGCGGCGCTGGTATTGGGTGGGTTGCTGCTACTGCTGTTGAAAAGCCTGCGGCGCATGCTCGCCCGTGCGTCCCTGCCGTGGCGCCTCGGTCTTGGCCAATTGCTGCGTCATCCGCTGGCTGCCGCAGGTCAGTCCCTGGCGTTCGGTTTGATCCTGCTGTCAATGGCGTTGATCGCTCTACTGCGCGGCGAGTTGCTGGACACCTGGCAAAACCAGTTACCCAAAAACGCACCGAATTACTTCGCACTGAACATCCTGCCCGCGGATAAACAAGCCTTTACTGATCGCCTGATCTCACTGTCGGCGCAATCGGCCCCCCTCTACCCGGTAGTGCCAGGACGGCTGATCAGCATCAACGGTGAACCGGTGCAGCAAATCGTCAGCAAGGATTCAGCTGGTGATCGGGCGATCCAGCGTGACCTGAGCCTGACCTGGGCGGCGGACCTGCCGGCGGGCAACAAACTCACGGCGGGCCACTGGTGGCAAGAACAAATTCCGGACGAAGTGCCTGGCGTATCGGTTGAAGGCAAGGTCGCTGAAAGCCTGAAACTCAAGCTCGGTGACCACATGGTATTCAGTGTCGGCGGGGTCAACCGCGAGGCGAAAGTCACCAGCCTGCGGGAAATCAACTGGGACAACTTCCAGCCGAATTTCTTCATGATCTTCCAGCCCGGCACCCTGAAGGATCTGCCGGCGACTTATCTGACCAGCTTCTACCTGTCCGCGGGCCATGATCAGCAGATCGTCGACCTGTCCCGCAGTTTTCCGGCAGTGACGATCCTGCAAGTCGAAGCCTTGCTTGAGCAACTGCGCAGCATCCTCGCCCAGGTCACCCTGGCGGTGGAATACGTGCTGCTGTTCGTGTTGGCGGCCGGGATGGCGGTATTGTTTTCCGGCCTGCAGGCGACCCTGGATGAACGCATTCGTCAGGGCGCACTGCTGCGAGCACTGGGGGCGGAACGCCAGTTGCTGGTCAAGGCGCGGCGGATCGAATTTGGTTTGCTGGGCGCCGTCAGCGGATTACTGGCAGCGCTGGGGTCGGAGGTCGTGAGCCTGGTGCTTTACCGTTTCGCCTTTGACCTGCCCTGGCATCCACATCCGTGGCTGTTGCTGCTGCCGCTGATCGGGGCCGTACTGATCGGCGGTGCCGGGGTGTTCGGCACGCGCCGCGCCCTGAACGCCAGCCCCCTGACAGTCCTGCGCGAGGGTTGATACATTCAACCCTGCACCGGTCCCTGAAGATTGCAGTTATTCGAGGGGCTCATCCTGTTTGCGGTATGAAATCTCATTGATCCACCACAACACTTCTCCGGTGGGGGTCTGCACAACGGCCTCGTCCCCCACCTCTTTCTTCAGAAGCGCACGCGCCATCGGCGAATCTATCGAGATGTAATCGTTGCGACCGTAGATCTCGTCATACCCCACGACCCTGAATTTCTTGATGTCCCCTGCTTCGTTTTCGATCTCGACCCAAGCCCCGAAAAACACCTTTCCTTCCTGTTCGGGTGAATACTCGACAACCCGGACATCCTCGAGCCGTTTGCGAAGGTATCGGACGCGCCGATCGATTTCCCGAAGCAGCTTTTTGTTGTACTGATAATCCGCGTTTTCACTGCGATCGCCCAGCGATGCCGCCCAGGTGACCTTGCGCGTGGTGTCGGGGCGTTTTTCTCGCCAAAGGAAATCAAGCTCCTGCTTCAAAGCCTCATGACCTTCCTTCGTGATGATGTTGGTGCTCAAGACGGGCCTCTCACTAACAATTATCCGGGCACGAATGTGCAGCGCCCTGTCCACGGGTTCACAGCGAAGACGCCGGTATCCCGGCGCGTTCGTATCATAACTTCAGCCAGCTGCGTTCAGGTAAACCGCATCCAGAGTGGGAATGGGCAGGATCAAGGCTGCAAAAGTTGAAAACCGTCAGGAGAGAACAAGGACTGATTGCCCGCCACTCAATCGTTAATCAAACGCACCGTTGAGGACTTCATAGATGATCCCGGTTGCCAGCGCGACCAGTATCAAGTCGGTGCCCGCTTGCTGCCATTCATAACCGTCATAATGAGGCAGCCTGCCAATCAATCGACTGTCCAGCTTCTTCGCAATCCCCGGCGGTAGCGGCTTGCCCCGCGCGAGGTTTTTCTGGATGCCGGGGGGCAATGCAGGGCCGGGGCTCCAGTAATCCCGGTATCCGCCCACGATCCCGAGAACGCTTCCATGATTGATACTGGGGCCATCCTCCCAGTCGTCCCCCCCGGCATTTTTGCCTTTGCTGCCCTGCCCACCCTGATTGCCATGGCCCTGGCTGTTTTGCGGATTTCCCTTGCCATTTCCCTGGCCCTTTCCATTACCAGGGTCAGCCCATGCAGTTGCCGACCCGGAGACCAGCGCAAGACAAGCTACAGCAACAACCAATGTGCGAGATGTGAGCATGAGTCGTTCCTTTGGCATGGCTGAATATGTCCATGAACCTTAGACGCTCTTGGCGATGCGGGTTCCGTATCACTTATCCAGCCCGCCCTGGGAGCCAATGATACGAACAAGCGTGGCGACCATTGTCAGTCGGTTTTTTTCCGCCTATCTTATACAAAACCTATACAACAATCGCGATCATGTACAATAAACACAGTACCACTCCACACAGTACGTTGACGGTGAATGCCCGCTCGGCGCTCGGGAAATCAGGTTCCTGAACGCGGCGCCAGTCATCCCTTCATGACAGATTCGCCGATAAGCGCTGGGTGACGGGTGTGGGGGCATCAAACCTTGAGTGACCAGCACTCCCCTGCCGCCAGGGGAGTCCCTTTCCTGAAGGCCGTATGGCTGAGAAAAACAACGTGAACCCATCATTAGCCGAGCATTACCGTGAAATTCTCGTCGGCGTCGGCGAGAACCCAGAGCGCGAAGGACTGCTGGACACGCCCAAGCGCGCGGCCAAAGCGATGCAATACCTGTGCAACGGCTACACGATGAGCCTGGAGGACGTGAGCAACGGCGCCCTGTTCGAATCGCAGAACGATGAGATGGTCATCGTGCGCGACATCGAGCTGTATTCATTGTGCGAGCATCACATGCTGCCCTTCATCGGCAAGGCCCATGTGGCCTACCTCCCTACCGGGCGAGTGCTGGGCCTGTCGAAAGTGGCGCGAGTGGTCGACATGTTCGCCCGTCGCTTGCAGATACAGGAAAACCTGACCAGACAAATTGCCGACGCCATCCAGCACATCACCGATGCCGCCGGGGTGGCCGTGGTTATCGAAGCGAAGCACATGTGCATGATGATGCGCGGCGTAGAGAAGCAAAACTCGGTGATGACCTCGTCGGTCATGCTCGGCGCCTTTCGTGAGTCGTCCACAACGCGCCAGGAGTTCCTGCAACTGATCGGGCGCCGCCCTTAACTTCCGGACGGGAAAACGGTTATCCCCGATTGACTGCTTGGCGCCTGCCGATAGCGGCAATCTCTCTGCTTATGACAGCGAACGCCTACTCTGGTAGGCAAGGAGTGCACCTTGAATCTGCAAGCGTTGACCGAGCGGGCCTCGAAGGGCGAAATCCGCGAACTTGAGCTGCTGTCACTGGAGGGCGGTTTTTATCTGGCACGTGTCAGGCTGGATCACGGTCAGTTCACGCTGCTGGACGATGCCGCGAAACCGATGCACCTGCGCTCCGTCAGTCACCTGCGTGAATTGCTGCAACTTGTCCCGCCCTTTCCCTGCGTGCTGGTGCAGCAGTGTGTTCATGATGAGATGTGCGGCGTGCGCGAAGGCCCCATCGAGTCGATGCGCATGCCTTTTTCGCTGGCTGCGCCTTGGTGAGCCTGTGAACTCGGCCACTGCCCGATGAAAAAGACCCGTCGGTTGTGCCTGGTCCTGGGCGACCAGTTATCGTTTGATCTGGCCTCATTGAAGGGGCTGGATAGCGAGCTCGATGTGGTGTTGCTGGTAGAGGTGATGGAGGAAGCCAGCCACGTCCCCCATCACCCGCAAAAAATCACGCTTATCTTCAGCGCCATGCGCCATTTTGCCGAGGCGTTGCGGCAACGTGGCAGCCGTGTGCAATACATCGCCCTGGATGATCCGCACAACACCGGCTCGGTGCCTGGGGAGCTACAGCGCTGGCAGTCGCTGTTGCAGCCGGAGGAATTGCACCTGACTGAGTGCGGCGACTGGCGCCTGGAGCAGTCGATCAAGGATCTCGGCTTACCGGTCCAGTGGCATGCCGATTCGCGTTTTCTCTGTTCCCGTGTGGAGTTCTCGGCTTGGGCGAAAGGCAAAAAGCAGCTGCGAATGGAGTTTTTCTACCGCGAGATGCGGCGCAAGAGTGGCCTGCTGATCAATGGCGACGGCACTCCGGTGGGCGGCGCCTGGAACTTTGATGCAGAAAACCGCAAGGCCTTGCCCAAAGGCGTAAAACCTCCGTACCCGGCACGCTTTTGCGCGGACTCGATCACCCGAGAAGTAATAGCGCTGGTGAGCAAACACTTCAGCCACCACTACGGCTCCCTGGACACCTTCGACTATCCCGTGACCCACGCCGAGGCACAGGCGCTGTGGGACTATTTCCTGGACTATGGCCTGGCCGCCTTTGGCGATTATCAGGATGCCATGGCCAGCGACGAACCCTTTCTGTTCCATGCCCGTATCAGCGCGGCGCTCAATATCGGTCTGCTGGACCTGCGTCAGCTGTGCAGTGATGTGGAAGCCGCCTATTGGTCAGGCAGTATTGCGCTGAATGCGGCCGAAGGATTTATTCGGCAACTGATCGGCTGGCGTGAGTACGTGCGTGGCGTCTACTGGCTGAAAATGCCGGACTATGCCAGCGGCAATCTCTTCGGTAACAGCAGGCCGTTGCCGGAGTTCTACTGGACCGGCGACACGCAAATGAACTGCATGCATCAGGCGATTGGCCATAGCCTGGTACATGCCTACGCCCATCACATCCAGAGACTGATGGTGACCGGCAACTTTGCACTGCTCGTCGGCGTGGCCCCGAGCCAGATTTGCGACTGGTACCTGGCGATCTACATGGACGCCTTCGACTGGGTAGAACTCCCCAATACACTGGGCATGGTCATGCACGCCGATGGCGGTTATCTGGGCTCGAAACCGTACTGCGCCAGCGGGCAGTACATCAAACGCATGTCTGACTATTGCCGTGACTGCGCGTACAAGGTGAGCGAAAGCACAAGCGAGGACGCCTGCCCCTTCAACTCGCTCTATTGGCATTTTCTGATGCGCCATCGCGACCTGCTGCGGGGTAATCAACGCATGGCCATGGTTTACAGAAACCTCGACCGCATGCCAGACGCCAAGCAGCAGGCACTCTGGCAACGTGGCCAGGATCTGCTGGCCAAACTGGACGCCGGAGAAGCGTTTTAGCACTCTGAATTTCAGCGACGGGTGATAAGCCCTTGGCGGGCCACACGGGTCAGTTGCCTGATCACTTCGACCGCCTCTGCGGCGCTGGGCGATTGAATGACCGCCAGATCGAAACTGTCGCTGGCAAACCGGGCCAGGGACTCTCCGTCCTCGACAAACTGGATCAAGAACGCTGCCGGTCCACCGGAACGACGTGGCCAGCCATCGAGATAACGCAAGAGCGTCGGCTGATGTTTACCGCCAAGCAGGATTTTTGGATTGCGCTGGGTGAGATGTGCCGTAATCGGCGCGGGACGTACAACGGGGCTGAGTGCATTCATCGTGTCGTGTCTCTGCCTCAAAAGTCTGCATGGCAGGTGAGAGGCAACACCGAACCAGCGCTTTAGCGGTATTTCGAAGCCTCTTTTCAAAGCTTCTGACGGCCACTCGATGAGTCACCTGGCGCCCCGCAAGTAGCTGTTTAAATCGGCGCATGACGAGCATCCTATTGAAGCTGACCGGACAGTGTCAAGAATGACGCGCAACAAAAAGGCCCGCGCGATGCGGGCCTGATGGGTTGAGTCAGAGCGGTCAGCCGGCGATGGCGCGGTCGGCCGACAGCTTGCCCGCACCTTCGATCAATACGGCGATGCTGCCACCCAGCAGCGCCAGGGCGAACTCATAACCGTTGTTGGCCATGAACAAGCCGTTGTGGATGTGCACCGAGAAGATTGCCACCAGCGACAGAAAGGTCAGGCCCAGTGCCGCCGGACGCACCAGCAACCCGATGATCAAGGCCAGGCCGGCAAAAAACTCAGTGCCGCCCGCCAGTGTCGCCATCAGATAGCCCGGCGCCAGGCCGATGCTTTCCATGTACTGCGCGGTGCCGGCCAGGCCATAACCGCCAAACGCGCCAAAGAGTTTTTGCGAGCCGTGGGCAGCGAAGATGATGCCGACAAAAATTCGCAGAACGGTCAGGCCATAGCCGGCGCGGGTAAACAGAACCTTGTTAATCAGTGTGCTCATGCTGCGTCATCCTTAGAGAGTATGGGTTGGTTGGCCGCTATATTAATCAGTAAATATCATGTTAAAAGCGCAAAAAACCCGCCATAACAATCAGTTTATTCGATCATTTTCGTAGGGCAACCTTCTGCCCCTGGGGCTCCAACGACTCCCGCTCCCGATCGAACGCCAAGTAATACTTGTTCACACTATTAACATAGCTGACAGGTCCCATCCCCACCTGCTCCATGGCGATGCGCTCCACCTGGAAAAACCACTGATTCGGATTCAACCCTCGACGCCGTGCTTCGGCGCGCATCCCCTGCACCCGCTCCGGACCGATGTTGTACGCCGCCAGCACAAACGCCATGCGCTCACGCTCGTTGAGTTTCGGGCTGGAGAAGAACTTGCGGCGAATCATC
Source organism: Pseudomonas moorei (assembly GCF_008801475.1). GTDB lineage: Bacteria > Pseudomonadota > Gammaproteobacteria > Pseudomonadales > Pseudomonadaceae > Aquipseudomonas > Aquipseudomonas moorei. Next base: position 99,671 of record NZ_VZPP01000014.1, read on the forward strand.
GCCAGGTACTTGGCCCCGGCCTGCACATTGGCATCCAGATTCTGAATATTGTTGACGCCTACACGCTGAGCCGCGGACGAGGTGATCTGCATCAGGCCGGTCGGACCGTCGCCACCACCGGCCGCGGGTTGCAGGGCGGACTCCTTGAACGCCAGCGCGGCCAGGTTCAGCCAGTCCATGCCTTGGGCATCCGCATGTTTCTGCAGCACCGGGCGCAGCTTTTCCAGGCGCTGGCGGTCTTCCTTGGCCAAGGGATAGTGCACTTGATACAGACGCCGATAAATCCGCAGGAAATCGGCATCCTGATCCGACGGTTTCTTATAAGTGGTCAGGAAGCGATCGATGCTGGCCCGCAGCATCGACGCGTCGCGGCGCACGAACCAGAACTCCTCGCCCGGATCGCTGATTTGCACCTGCCGATCGAAACGCAATTTGGGCAGGATCTTGCCCCAACGCTCTGCGATCGGTTGTTCGACGATGGTCAGGTGAAAAATCTCGCCCTGGACCATCTCCAGTACGTCCTCGACCGCCAGTGTCGGATCGACCCACTCGATCTTCACGGGCGGCAGTTTATGCAGGGCGAGTTTCTGATTGATCTGGCTGACGGCGTCCCCGGCAGCGCTGCCGGTGGGCAAGGCCAGGGTTTTACCCGAGAGTTGTTCGAGGCGGGTGTACCGGCGCTCGCCTTTTATGCCGACCAACACCAGCGGGATGTTGCTGGCGATCGGTTCACTGGTGCTGACGGCGTAACCCGCCTGCAGGTCAAGCAACTCGCCCGGCGCGACCAGATCCCCCTCCCCGCGCTGCAGCGCGCCGAGCAATTGATCCTTGGCTTTGGGAATGATCTTGAGGGTGATTTCCTGACCATCACGGGCGTAGCCATTGAGGTATTGCTCGAAGGCCCGCAAGCGATGGTATTCGACGCCAATGGGCTGTCCCTGGACTTCCCCGGAGCTGTTGCGGCTTTGATTGACCAGCACACGCAGTACGCGACTGCTGCGAATGTCCGTCAGATCACGCACCTTGGTCGCCGGCACGGCTTGCAGCGGCCCGGGCAGACGCGCAACCGCCGGCATCGGCAGCAGCAGCGAACAACACAGCAGTAGCAAAACCGAGGGACGAATCATCCACTCTCCGGAAAGAATTCAGGTTGATCACATGAGTGATTTCATGAAATCAAACGAAAAAACAGAGCGCCTGGAGCGCTGGCAAAGTGCGAAAGACTGGCACAGTGATGGCACATCAACCACCCTGTCCTGGCTCGTGGCATCAAAAGACAGCTTTAACTCGTTGTAGTTCTTGGCTTTTCTTATAAATCTACACTGATATGCTTTCCGGCCTTTGGTCCGAGGTAGCACCATGCAACTCATCGATATCGGCGTCAACCTGACCAACCCCAGTTTTGCCGACAAACACCAGGCTGTACTCGACCGCGCCTACGCGGCCGGGGTTTGCCAATTGGTGCTCACCGGCACCAGCGTCGAGGGCAGCGAACAGGCGCTGGAGTTATGCCAGCAACTGGACGAAAGCGCTCAGCGGCTGTTCGCCACGGCCGGTATTCACCCGCACTCGGCCAGCGATTGGAACGCCGACAGTGCCCGGCGTTTGCGCAGTTTGCTCCAGGAACGGAATGTGGTCGCCGTGGGCGAATGCGGGCTGGATTTCAACCGCGATTTCTCGCCGCGCCCGCAGCAGGAAAAAGTCCTTGAGGAGCATCTGGCGCTGGCGGTCGAATTGCAGTTGCCCGTTTTTCTTCACGAGCGGGACGCCAGCCAGCGTCTGCTCGACATCCTGCGTGACTTCCGCGATCACCTGCCCGCCGCCGTGGTGCATTGCTTCACCGGCGAACGGAAGGCGCTGTTCAGTTACCTCGACCTGGACTTGCACATCGGTATTACCGGCTGGATCTGTGACGAACGCCGGGGCACCCATTTGCATCCGTTGGTCAAGGAGATCAAGCGCGGGCGCCTGATGCTCGAAAGCGATGCACCGTACCTGTTGCCACGCAGCCTTCGGCCCAAGCCGAAGAATGGCCGCAATGAACCGGCCTACCTGACCGAAGTGCTGCGCGAAGTGGCGTTGCATCGCGGGGAGAGCCAGGAAGATCTGGCCGCTCACACCACAGCCTGCGCGCGGGTGTTTTTTGGCCTGCCTTCGATTCCCGAGTAATCATCAAACCCTGTTGGAGCGGGCTAGCCCGCGATGACGGAGTGTCAGTCAACATTATCGGCGCCTGATTCACCGCCATCGCAAGCTAGCTCGCCCCACAGGTTGAAGCGGTGGCTCATTGACGCATGTCAACATTCGGCAACCTGCATAGCGGCACAATACTGGCACCTTGCCAATGCTGTTTCCGCTATCAGAGAAAACCTCCATGGGTGCCTGGCTTAGCAATATCTCGCTGAAGTACAAATTCTGGGCGGTGAATGCCGTCGCCTTCGTCACCACCCTGCTGCTGGTGCTATACGCTGTGCAGCTGGAACAGCAAGCCCGCAGTCATGCCGCCCAGGCATCGGTCCTGGCCCAGGCGCGATTACTCGGCGCCTGGCCTGCGGGACAGCCGTTGCCAAAAGCTGACAATGTACTGATCTCCGATCGCGGACATGCCCCGCTCCTCAACGGGCAGCCTGTGCTGGAACTGACCGATGCCAAGGGCTGGGTCGAGATCGACTCCATGCCGTTGTTCGGTGACAACCTGCTCATTGGCGCCGAGGCATTCACCCGCGCTGATGGTCAGCAAGTCGCAGTGATCGCCCATGGTCCGAGCCTCAGCCAAGTATTCAGCGAGCGTTTTGCCAACTACGCCGTGGCCGTGTTCATCCTGATGCTGGCGATGCTTGGGGCTTCGCAATTGCTGATCCGCTTCCTGCTCAGCCAGCTCAACACCTTGAAGGATGTGATGCTCCACGTCGAAAAAACCGGCGACCTCTCGGCCCGCGTCCCCCTGGCGTGCAGCGACGAAGTCGGGCAGATGGCCAACGCCTTCAACGCCATGCAGGCGGGTTATCAACGGGTGGTCAACACGGTTGCCAGCACCGCCCGGCAACTGGACGACGGTGCCGCGCGACTGGCGCTGAGCATGAACGAGGTGCGCCACGGCATGCTCGGCCAGCAAAGCGAAACTGATCAGGCTGCCACGGCCATCAACGAAATGACCGCCACCGTCTATCACATTGCCCAGCACGCCGGTGCCACCCGCGATCTCTCGCAATCGGCCGATACCCTGGCCGGCAGTGGGCAGGAAGTGGTCATGCGCGTGCAACGGTCGATCGCCGGCTTATCCACCGGGGTGCAGCAGACGGCCGAAATGATTCAGCGCCTGGCCGAAGACAGCCAGAAGATCAACGGCGTGGTCAATGTGATCCACAGCATCGCCGAGCAAACCAACCTGTTGGCGTTGAACGCGGCGATTGAAGCGGCCCGGGCTGGTGAAATGGGGCGCGGGTTTGCCGTGGTCGCCGATGAAGTGCGCAACCTGGCCAAACGCGTGCAGGCCTCTACCGACGAAATCACCGTGATGGTGTCCGCGCTGCAGGCCGGAACCCGGGATGCCGTGGACTTCATGCAAGAGAGCTCGTTCAAGGCCGACGACTGCGTGCAACAGGCCCAGGAAGCGGGGGCGGCGCTGGCGCAAATCACCGGCGCAGTGGCGCAGATGCGCGAAAGCAATACACAGATCGCCGTGGCGGCCGAGCAGCAGAGCCAGGTGGCGGAGGAGATGAATCGGGCGGTGGTGAGCATTCGCGATGTCACCGAGAACACGGTGCGCCAGACCGTCAACTCGGCAACGACCAGCAATGACCTGGCGGCATTGGCCGGGGAGTTGAGCAAGGCCATCGGGCAACTCAAGCTGTGAGGGAGTCATCGCGAGCAGGCTCGCTCCCACAAAGGGATAGTCCTTGGCCACATATTGTGGTCTGACAAAACTCCCTTGCTCGCGATGGTGCCGGCCCGGTCAGGATCAATATTGACCATGACCTCTATCACCTCAATAGCCAAGCTTGATTCGCCGCTCACAGCGGCCAGACCTATCCTTTAATCATGTGTTCAACATGGATCGAGGATTAGCATCATGGGTAAACGTCACCCCAACCTTCCCGCGTGGCAATGGCGCGCCTACCCGAACAATCATCAGCATCCGACCAATCTGGTATTGCACCTGATTGCCGTGCCGCTGTTCATCCTGGGGTTCCTGTTGATTGTTACCGGGGTGTTCGGCTTGAGTTTCGTGAACATCGCCATCGGCGTGATCGGCCTGTTGGCCGCGCTGGCCTTGCAACGTCACGGTCACAGCCTGGAGGCACAAGCGTCCGAGCCGTTCAGTGATCGCAAGGATGCCATCTCGCGCCTGCTGGTCGAGCAGTTCCTGACCTTCCCGCGTTTTTTCTTCAGTGGCGGCTGGTGGCGCGCCTGGCGTGAGCGCCACCGCCGTCATTGATCAGGCGAACACCGTCACGGTCTGGCGGCTCATGGCAATCAACCGGCCTTGCGCATCCCACAGCTTCGCGGCGGCATGGCCGTAGCCGTCGGCGGCATGTTCGGTTTCGACGAGGTATTTGCACCAGTCCAGGGTGCTCAGCTCAAGCAACGGCTGCACGAATTCGATGGTCCAGGTCAGAGTGCTGCCCATCGCCGGCTTCTTCAGAAACGGCATCAGCGCCGGTGGCCAGGCGTCGACCAGTGTCAGGATGTGCGATTCCGTAACCGGCTCTTCCTTCACATCGCCCCGCAAACGCACCCAGCCGCCCATCTGACGCGATGTGTTGCCGGTGAACGGCAGCCCGCCGACACTCCAGCGCATCGCCAGGTGCCGCATGAATTCCGGGGTTACACCCTTGATGTAGGGCAGTTCCTGGCAGTCATCCCAGTGTTTCATTTCCGGGGCCGGTTGCGCCGTCACCGCCACTTCCGAAGGGCGCGAGGCGCCGAAACTGCCCTGGATCAACGTCACCACCTGCCCTTTCTGTATCGCCCGGCCCAGCACCTGGCTGACGGCTTTGCCTTCGCGCAACACATCGACTTCGAAACTGACCGGCACTTCCGGCTCGACCGGTCCCACAAAGGTGATCGCCAGCGAACGCACCGGCCGATCCGCCGGCACCCTGGCGCGCATGGCTTCGTATTGCAAGGCAGCCACCAGGCCACCGAAACTGGCTCGGCCCTGAGCCCATCCGGCCGGAATGGACAGCTCCAGCGGCTGGCGACGGACAGCATCGAGCAGATCGGAAAAACGCATGCAAACCTCAAGGCAGGAAAAGGATGAAGGAATCTTAACCAGCCGGCGCGGCGGGCACAGTGATGATTACGGCCAAATTAAATGACAGATAAGCCGAACAGGATTGATGTGGTGCATGGATGCCAGTGAGGGGCAACCTCCCCCCCATCAAGTCCTGAGTGTATTCAGGGTGTGAAGCAGGCCTTGCTGAGCTTATCCAGGACACGATCAGCACGCTGCTCAGCCTTGACCATGGTGGTTTTCCAGACCGCGACACAGGGCTGCAAATCCGCCTCCTGCTCTGCCCTGGCCAGCCATTGCCAGCAGTCATGCCAATCACCCAGGGCACTTTGCGCGGACTTCAAGCGAGGTAAAGCCTTGGCTGGCAGTCGATCCAGTTCGGGATAGGCTTCGATGCCATAACGCACGCGCTTGATCAGCAGACGCAAACGATGACGGTCATGGGCAGGGTCGTGCAGGGCCTCGTCGAGTTTCTTCCATTGCTTGGCCAGGCGCTTTTCGATGCGCCTGCGCAGGCCCTTGAGCAAACCCTGACGCTGGGCGGCCCGCAGGAACCGCGGAAAGGCATCGACGATCATCAGCAAATGCGCCAGTTCAGGACTGACCGCCACCGCAGGATAGGCTTCGACCATCTGCGCCATGCGCCGCTGCGCCGCCTCGGGTTGACCGTGCTGGAGCAGATACGCCGCCAGCACCTCGCGATCGCGCAAGGGCGTGGTCAATTGGCCAACCGCAGAGGCTGCCGCCTCCAGTTGTTCGACACCGGGCAAGCCACGCAATGGCCGCAACAGGCTGCGCAATCGACGCACGGTGGTGCGCAGTTCGTGCAGCGCTTCCGGGTCAGTGCGGGCACTCAAGCGCGCCTGGCAGGCCAGCAGATGGACATCCAGCCCTAAAACGTGAGCGACTAACCGGTCAACCAAGGTAGACATCGCTTGCTCCTTGAACGGGATTACCCCAATAGCAGCCTCACATCATGCCTCAACGCCCCGCCCGTGACTCACGAATATAGAAACGTGCCTTCTCGGCCTTGTGGGAGCAGCCTTCAAAACCCTCGAATTGCTGTTGGGTCTTGGCCGCGGTCAACAGCGACAATGCCTTGGAGTAACTGACTGTCCCGGCGAAACCTTCCGCTTTGGCCAGGTCCAGTTCATGCCATGCAGCGTCAAGGTTGCTACCGCAACTGTCACGGTAAGCGGTCTTACCGGCACAACCGGCAAGCGCCAGGGCAATCAATGGCACACAAATCCAGGCTTTCATCACTCACACCTCAAAGATAGGTAAACAATCATCCACATAGGACGGTCTGGCGCGGGAAAAGTGCCGTCCATCGCCAGAGCAACTATAGCGCTCGCGAGAATAACCACCCGCCGCCATGGAATGTCGAAAAAACGACGCATCCACCCCACCGAACGACCATAACGATTGAAGCACGCCCCACGATAGGTGCATTGTTGAACCATTAAAACGAGGGCGGTTCATGAAGAAGCGTGTCGCACTGGTATTGGGTTCAGGTGGAGCCCGCGGCTATGCCCATATTGGCGTTATCGAAGAAATTGAGCGGCGTGGCTACGACATCGCCTGCATTGCCGGTTGCTCCATGGGCGCGGTGGTCGGCGGGATCTATGCCGCCGGCAAACTCAATGAGTATCGTAACTGGATCGAAAGCCTGGATTACCTCGACGTTTTGCGCCTTGTCGACGTCAGTTTTCGCCTGGGAGCGATACGCGGGGAAAAAGTCTTCGGACAGATCCGCAAGATCGTTGGCGAAATCAATATCGAAGACCTGCGCATCCCCTATACGGCAGTGGCCACCGACCTGACCAACCAACAGGAAATCTGGTTCCAGGAAGGTTGCCTGCACCAGGCCATGCGGGCTTCGGCGGCGATTCCGAGCCTGTTTACGCCAGTGATGCAAGGCAATCGCATGCTGGTGGATGGCGGCATTCTCAACCCACTGCCGATCGTGCCGGTGGTATCGAGTCACTGCGACTTGATCATTGCCGTCAACCTCAACTCCACCAACCAGCGACACTATCAACTGCCGGTGATCCAGCGCCCGGCCGCGTTCAAGACCCGCTTCGACAGACTGATCAATTCCCTCGGTTCGAAGATGCCGTTCCGGCGCAAGCAGGCCGAGCAATTGTTGCTACTGGAAAAAGAAGCGTTGCTGGCAGAAGCAGCCGAAATCAACCCCTGGATCGAATCCGCCGAACCCGAGGCCCAGCAACCGGCTGCCGCGCCTGAACGCGACGGCGCGCCGAAATCCGCCACCGGTTCATTCATTATCGACAACGTCGGGCCGGCGTCCTTGCTGGACCTGATCAACCAGAGTTTCGAGGTGATGCAGACGTCGTTGGCGCAGTACAAGATTGCCGGGTACCCGCCGGACATCCTGATCAACGTGCCGAAGCGGGTGTGCCGGTTTTTCGAGTTCTACAAGGCGCCGGAGTTGATTGCACTGGGACGCGAGATTGCCCGGGACACGCTGGATCGTTATGAGAGCGAGCGCGAGTCCTGAGATTTCTCGAGTTGATGCAATGGCCTCATCGCTGGCAAGCCAGCTCCCACAAGTTCAGTGGCCTTCACAAATGTTGTGCTCAGCTCAGCCTGTGGGAGCCGGGCTTGCCCACAATGGGGCCCGATCAGCCAGCACCAGCCTGCAGACCACCCTCACTCAACAACCGGTACCCCACGCCCGCCTCGGTCACGATAAACCGCGGCTGGGTCGGATCGTCCGCCAGTTTCTGCCGCAGATGCCCGACCACGATCCGCAAATAGTGACTGTCCTCGGTGTGAGTCGGCCCCCAAATGTCCTTGAGCAACTGCTGCTGGGTGATGACCCGCCCCGGATGCCGGGCCAGTTGCGCCAGCACTGCGTATTCCTTGCGGGTCAACGCGACTTCGGCGCCATCGAGCAACACCCGGCGATAGGCCAGGTCCACAGTGAGCGGACCGAAGGTCAGTGCCGCTTGCTGAGCCTCGCCCACCGGCGCCTGGCGCAACAGCGCACGTATTCGGGCCAAAAACTCCTGAATGCCGAACGGCTTGGTCACGTAGTCGTTGGCGCCGCCATCCAGCGCTTCGACTTTCTGCCCTTCGCCAGCGCGCACCGAAAGCACCAGCACCGGCACCTTGGACCACTCGCGAAATTCGCGCAGCACTTGTTGGCCGTCCATGTCCGGCAGCCCAAGGTCGAGCACCAGCAGGTCCGGTTTGTTCAACGCAGCCTGGGCCAGGCCTTCGGTGCCGGTGCCGGCTTCCAGCACTTTGTAGCCTTGGGAAGCGAGGCTGATGCGCAGGAATTTGCGGATCTGCGGTTCGTCGTCGATGACCAAAATGGTCGTGGTCTGGCTCATGGTTTCCGGTCGCGGCATGGGGAGTTCCAAAGGGTATCAGGCTTCACTTTCAACGTTCACTTTCAAAGGCGGGCTGTTCCTGCAATGGCAAGTGCAAAGTGATGCAGGTGCCGTGTCCTTCGATGCCGTCGGCGACGCTGATACGACCGCCATGGGCGCCCACCATGCCCTGACAGATCGCCAGCCCCAGCCCGGTGCCTTGCCCGCCGCGATCACCCCGTGCCGCGGTGTAGAACATGTCGAAAATCTTCGCTCGCTCAGCCTCGGGAATGCCCGGCCCCTCATCACTTACCGAGAAAAACAGCTCTTGGTCAGCGACACCGGCGCGCAATTGCAGGCGGCCATGCATCGGCGAGAAACGCGCGGCGTTTTCCAGCATATTGATCAATGCCTGTTCGATCAGTGCGGCGTGGACATACAGCAGCGGCAACTGCGCCGGGACCTCGACACTGACCTGCAACGGCGCCAGCACCGCACGCAGGCGATTGAGCGAACTGCCGACGATGTCGGCCGGCGACACCCAGTCCCGCGCCAGCTTCAAGGCGCCGTGGCCGAGGCGCGTCATGTCCAGCAGGTTTTGAATATAGCGGTCCAAGCGTTCGGCTTCATCGCGGGTGCCTTCGAGCAATTCGCGGCGATCCTCCAGCGGGATCGCCTCACCGAGAGCCAACAAGCTGTCGATGCTGCCGCGCATGGAGGTCAGTGGTGTGCGCAAATCGTGGGACACCGAGGCCAGCAAGGCGCTGCGCAGTTGCTCGGTCTCGCCGTGCAGGCGTGCGGCTTCCAGATCATCGGCCAGTTGCGCGCGAGCCAGGGCCTGGGCCAACGGTTGACTCAACGCCGTCAACAAGCGCCGGCGCTGGCCGCTCAAGGTCTGGCCTTCCTTGGCGCAGACACCAAGCAGCGCCAGCGGACCATCCTCCACCGACAGCGGCCACCACCACCAGCGCCCGAACGGCAGCGTCCCGGTGCCGGCGCCGGCCGGTTGATCGTGTTGCCAGGCCCAATCGGCGGCGGCACGTTCGGCCTCGGTGAACTCCAGCGGCCCACCGGTTTCGACTTTCCAACCGCTTTGACCGTCCCGATTGAGCAGGCACAGTTGCAAGTCGCTCCAGCCATTGAGGTGCTGGGCGGCGGCGCTGATCACAGCCTGACGGTCCGTGGCGGCGGTGAGTTTGCGCGACAGGTCGAGCAGTTCGGTGGTTTCTTCCTGGGTATCGCGCAAGGCCTCCAATTGCCGGCGCTGGCGTGCCGCGAGGTTGCCGGTGAGGGCCGCCATCAGCAGGAAGAACAACAAGGTGAGCACGTCTTCTTCGCGCTGGATGCTGAAGGAAAAATTCGGCGGAATGAACAGGAAGTCATACGTCAGAAACGACAACGCGGCACAGGCCAGCGCCGGCCCGAGACTGCTGCGCACCGCCACCAGTAACACCGCGGCGAGGAACACCAGCGAGATGTTCGGCAACGGCAAAATACTGGCCACTCCCCAGGCCAGGGCGCTGGCCAGAATCGTCGCCACCACCGCCAGCGCATAATCGAACCAGACCAGCGAGTGCGCCGGTCGTTGGCGGGGCGGATATTGTTCTTCGTCACTGGCAAGGACGTTGATTTCCAACCCGTGCGCATCGCGCAACAAGCGTGAGGCCAGCCCTCCCCCGAACAACCGTCGACGCCATCGCGCCCGGGACTGGCCGACCAGTACCAGGCTGGCACGGCGCTCGGCAGCGTGCTGGATCAAGGTCTTCGCCACCTCGCCGGCGCGCAGGTGCACCACCTCGCCCCCCAGGCGTTCTGCCAGTTGCTGGGCGCTTTGCAAACGCAGGCGCGACTGCTCGTCTCGCACACTGCCGTTTTCCACATGCACCAGGCTCCAGGGCAAGTGCCGGCGCTGGGCGACACGGCTGGCGTGTCGCACCAGGCGCTCTGCCTGGGCATCGCCGTCGACCCCGACCAACAAGCGTCCCCTCACGGCCGGCGCGGCTTGACCCAGTTGGCGATACCCCTGGGCCAGATCGTTATCGACCTGGGCCGCTGCGGTTTGCATCGCCAGTTCGCGCAGGGCGGTGAGGTTGGTCTGGGTGAAAAATGCATCGATGGCGGCTCGCGCCTGCTCCGGTACGTAGACCTTGCCGTCGCGCAGACGCTCGAGCAGTTCCCGTGGCGGCAGGTCAATCAGCAGCAGTTCGTAGGCCTCTTGCAGCACCCAGTCCGGCAACGTCTCGCGAACCTGCACGCCGGTAATGCCACGGACCTGATCGTTGAGGCTTTCCAGGTGCTGGACGTTGACGGTGGTGAACACGTCGATGCCAGCGGCGAGCAATTCCTGAATGTCCTGCCAGCGTTTGGCGTGGCGACTGCCAGGGGCGTTGCTGTGGGCGAGTTCGTCCACCAGCACCAGTTTCGGTTTGGCCGCGAGCAGGCCGTCAAGGTCCATCTCTTCGAGCATCACGCCACGGTATTCCGAACGCACCAACGGTTGCTGTGGCAAGCCGCCGAGCAACGCTTCGGTTTCGGCGCGACCATGGGTTTCCACCACACCGGCAATGACCTTCACTCCCTGGCGCAGTTGCGTGTGTGCTGCTTGCAGCATGGCGTAGGTCTTGCCGACACCGGGTGCCGCGCCGAGGAAAACCTTGAGTCGGCCTCGGCCGTCCCGGGGCAGGTCTGCTAACAACGCGTCGGCGCGGCCGGAGTCGCTCATGCTTGAAGCTCTCTTTCATTTTGAGGTTGATGGGGCGATTGTTCTATCGCCATCGCGGTCAAGCCCGCTCCCACCAGGTTCTCAAAAATCTGAAATCCCTGTGGGAGCGGGCTTGCCCGCGATTGGCGGCGCCATTCACTTACAGTTTTTCAAGGGCCAGATTCAACTCCAGCACATTCACCACCGGCGGTCCTACCAACGGTTGCTCGACGTGCGCGTCCAGCAGGTTCTGCAGGGTCGCCACCGGCAGATTGCGCGCCGCCGCGACACGTGCCAGTTGATAGGCAATCGCCGCCGGTGGCAAGTGTGGATCAAGGCCGCTGCCGGAGGTGGTAATCAGCGCCAACGGCACCGGGCCCTGACCGGGCACCAGCAGTTTATTGGCATCGTCGATCACCCGGGTCGCCAACGCCGGATTGCTCGGCGACAGGTTACTGGCACTGCTCGACACGGTGGCAAATGCACCGGCCGATGGTCGTGGATGGAACCAGGCGTCACCCACGAAATCCTGGGCGATCAGAGAGGAGCCGCGAACCTTGCCCTCGGCATCGCGCACCAGGCTGCCATTGGCTTGATCCGGGAACGCGACCTGGGCCACGCCAGTCACCACCAGGGGATAAGCGACGCCGGTGATCAAGGTCATCAAGACCAACAGGCTCAAGGCCGGACGTATCAATGTGGACATTTCAAAATCCTCGAATTCACTGAAAACAAACTCATTACCTGTGGCGAGGGAGCTTGCTCCCGCTCGACTGCGCAGCAGTCGTAAACCTGGTAAATGTGATGTGCCTGAACAAATGCGGTGTCTGGGTTGGGGCTGCTTCGCAGCCCAGCGGGAGCAAGCTCCCTCGCCACAAAAAGCCCCTCTCCAGCCACCAGCTACCAACTAAACCAGATGCAACGCCGTCAACAGCATGTCGATCGCCTTGATGCCCACGAACGGCACCAGGATCCCGCCCAGCCCGTAGACCAGCAGATTGCGTCGCAGCAAGGCCGCGGCACTGGCCGCCTGGACTCGTACACCGCGCAACGCCAGCGGAATCAGCACCACGATGATCAAGGCGTTGAACACGATCGCCGAGAGAATCGCGCTCTGCGGACTGCTCAAGTGCATCACGTTCAACACGCCCAGTTGCGGGTAGATCGCGGCAAACAGCGCCGGCAGAATCGCGAAGTACTTGGCCACGTCGTTGGCGATGGAGAACGTCGTCAGCGCGCCACGGGTCACCAGCAGCTCTTTACCGATCTGCACCACGTCCAGAAGCTTGGTCGGGTCGCTGTCGAGGTCGACCATGTTCGCCGCCTCACGCGCGGCTTGCGTACCGTCGTTCATCGCCATGCCGACGTCTGCCTGGGCCAGGGCCGGGGCGTCGTTGGCGCCGTCGCCGCACATGGCAACCAGGCGACCGTCGTTCTGCTCGTGACGGATGCGCGCCAGTTTTTTCTCCGGCGTGGCTTCGGCAAGGACGTCATCCACGCCCGCTTCGGCAGCGATCGCCGCAGCGGTCAGCGGGTTGTCGCCGGTCACCATGACCGTGCGAATCCCCAGTTTGCGCAGCTCGGCGAAACGCTCGCGGATGCCGGGCTTGACCACGTCCTTGAGGTGGATCGCACCGAGCAGTTTGCCGTCGGCACAGACCAGCAACGGAGTGCCGCCACTCTGGGCGATCTTGTCGATTTCCCGCGACAGGGCCGGGGCCAGATCAGCGCGCTTGAGACCGACGAAGGTCAGCAGCGAATCCACCGCACCCTTGCGGTACACGCGACCTTGATAATCGACACCCGACAGCCGCGTTTCGGCGCTGAACGGCACGCCGGTCAGCAACTCAGGCTCCGGTTCCGGTTGCGGATGCAGGGCACGCAGGTACTCGACGATGGACTTGCCTTCAGCGGTGTCATCGGCCAGCGAGGCGAACAATGCGCCTTCGGCCAGCTCTTTGGAGGTGACGCCCGGGGCCGCGTAAACCGCACTGCAACGACGGTTACCGAAAGTGATGGTGCCGGTCTTGTCCAGCAACAGGACGTGCACGTCCCCCGCCGCTTCCACGGCGCGACCGGACTTGGCAATCACGTTCAGGCGCACCAGGCGATCCATCCCGGCAATACCGATGGCCGACAACAAGCCGCCGATGGTGGTCGGAATCAGCGTGACCAACAACGCCACCAGGAACACCAGCGGCAAGCTGCCATTGGCGAAGTGGGCGAACGGCTGCAGGGTGACGACCACCAACAGGAAGATCAGGGTCAGGCCGATCAGCAAGATGTCGAGGGCCACTTCGTTCGGGGTTTTCTGGCGTTTGGCGCCTTCGACCAGAGCGATCATGCGGTCCAGGGTCGACTCACCGGGGTTGGCGGTGATCTTCACCAGCAGCCAGTCGGACACCAGCCGTGTGTTGCCGGTGACGGCCGAGCGGTCGCCGCCGGACTCGCGGATCACTGGTGCGGACTCACCGGTAATCGCCGCTTCGTTAACCGCAGCGATACCCTCAATCACCTCGCCGTCACCGGGGATCATCTCCCCCGCTTCGACGCGCACCACATCGCCCTTGCGCAGGCTGGCGGCCGGCACCACTTGAAAGGTGCCATTGCTGGTTTTGCGGCGGGCGCTGAGGCCTTCACTGCCGGCCTTGAGGCTGTCGGCGCGCGCCTTGCCACGACCTTCGGCCAGGGCTTCGGCAAAGTTGGCGAACAGTACGGTGAACCACAGCCACACGGCGATTTGCGCGGCGACGAAGGTTGGCACCGCCGTGTCAGGAATGAAGCACAGCACGGTGGTCAGGATCGCGGTCAGTTCGACCACCAGCATCACTGGCGCACGCTGTAACTGGCGTGGGTCGAGCTTGACGAAGGCTTGCACCAGCGCCGGCCGCCAAAGGGCCGAGATCGCGGTTTTCGGTTGCTCCGGCGCTTTCGCGGCGACGGTCTTGGTTACGGGCATATTCATCAAATAGTCCTCAGAAACCCATGCTCAAGTGTTCAGCGATTGGACCCAGCGCCAGGGTCGGCAGGAAGGTCAAGCCACCCACCAGCAAAATGGTCACGGTCAGCAGGGTCACGAACAGCGGGCCGTGGGTCGGGAAGCTGTTCTGGCCGATCGGTGCGGTTTTCTTCATCGCCAGGCTGCCGGCCAGGGCCAGTACCGGGAGGATGTAGCCGAAGCGACCGATCAACATGCCCAGGCCCAGCATCAGGTTGTGAAATGGCGTGTTGGCGCTAAAGCCACCGAACGCCGAACCGTTGTTGGCGCTGGCCGAGGTGTAGGCATAAAGCAACTGACTGAAACCGTGGGCACCCGGGTTGCTCACCGCCGCCACCGGACCTGGCAGGCTGGCGGCAATTGCGCCGAGCACCAGCACGCCGATCGGCATGACCATCAAAGTCACCACCAACAGCTGGACTTCCCTGGCCTGCAGTTTCTTGCCGAGGTATTCCGGGGTGCGGCCGATCATCAGGCCCGCCAGGAATACGGCGATCAACACGTTGAGCAACATGCCATAGAGCCCGGCGCCGACGCCGCCGAAGATCACTTCGCCGACCATCATGTTGACCAGCGCGACCATGCCACTCAGCGGATTAAGACTGTCGTGCATACCGTTGACCGAGCCGTTGGAGGCGGCAGTGGTGGTCACCGACCACAGCACAGTGGCGGTGGTGCCGAAGCGCGCTTCCTTGCCTTCCAGCGGTGCGGTCTGTTCGACAGCAACGTTGTTCAGGGTCGGGTTCGGTTGGTATTCAGCCCACAGCGAGGTGGCACCGCCGATCAGGAACAGCGCCAACATGCAGGCGATGATCGCGCGGCTCTGGCGCAGGTCTTTCACGTAGTGGCCGAAGGTGAACACCAGGGCTACCGGGATCAGAATGATCGAGCTGACTTCGAACAGGTTGCTCCACGCCGTCGGGTTCTCGAACGGATGCGCCGAGTTGACGCCGAAGAAGCCACCACCGTTGGTACCCAATTGCTTGATCGCAATCTGGCTGGCAGCAGGACCGAGCGGGATCACCTGATCGACGCCTTGCATCGTCACGGCGTTCACATACTGCGCGAAGGTTTGCGGCACACCCTGCCAGACCAGGTACAGCGCCAGCAGCAGGCACATCGGCAACAAACCGTAGAGGGTGGCGCGGGTCATGTCGACCCAGAAGTTACCGAGGCTTTTGGTCGATTTGCGGCCAATGCCACGGCACAGCGCCACCAGCACGGCCAGGCCGGTAGCAGCGCTGACGAAGTTCTGCACGGTGAGACCGACCATCTGGCTCAGGTAGCTCAACGACGCTTCGCCGCTGTAGGACTGCCAGTTGGTGTTGGTGATGAAGCTGACGGCGGTGTTGAACGCCAGCGTCCACTCCTGCCCCGGCAGGTTCTGCGGGTTGAGCGGCAGATGGTCCTGGAACAGCAGGATCGAGAACAGCAGCAAGAAGCCCGCGAGGTTGAAGGCGAGCAAGGCCAGCGCGTACTTCTGCCAGCTCTGTTCGGCGTGCGGATCGACCCCGGACAGTCGATAACAGCCACGCTCGACCGGACCGAGGATCGGTGTCAACCAGGTGCGCTGACCTTCCATGACCTTGTAGTAGAAACGCCCGAGAAACGGTGCCGGGACCAATACCAACGCGAAAAACGCCAGGATCAGCCAATAGTCATAACTGTGCATAGCCGCTCCTAGTTCCGGTCCGCGCGCAACAGCGCAACCAACAGATAAATGAACAGCCCCACTGCCAGCAGCAGTGACACCCCGTCCAGAACGCTCATGGAAATTCTCCGTGTTACGGCGCATTGCCGCGTGTGGAGTCATTGTCGGCAGGGAGGCTGTAAAGGAACGAGATCGAGGGGTGCGGCGGGGCATAAAGAAAGTGTAAAGAGTGGGGTTATGCGGGCGTTACAGCGGGATCTGGTCAGCGCTGATCATCACTGTCTCGTCGATTGCCGCCCCATCTGGCTCGAGAAATCCAAATTGGACCAACAATGCTATTGCACCACTGTGCTCATGCCGACAAGCTATGCTCATTCGCGTGATCACAACTGAAGGGACCAACATGCGTATTCTCATCACCGGTGGTGCCGGTTTCATTGGCTCTGCCCTGATTCGCGAGCTGATTCAAAACACCCGTCATGAAGTGCTCAACCTGGACAAACTGACCTACGCCGGCAACCTCGAATCGCTGACCAGCATTGCCAACGACACTCGATACGAATTTGTTCAAGCCGACATCGTCGATCAGGCGGGAGTCCAGGCGATTCTGACGCGCTTCCAGCCCCAAGCAATCATGCACCTGGCGGCGGAGTCCCACGTTGACCGTTCAATTGACGGACCTTCGGATTTTATCCAGACCAACATCGTCGGCACATACAGCCTGCTGGAGGCCACACGCGCCTATTGGCAATCCCTTGCCGAACCGGAAAAAAGCGCATTCCGCTTTCATCACATCTCCACGGATGAGGTCTATGGCGACCTGCATGGCGTTGATGACCTGTTCTGCGAAACCACGCCCTATGCTCCGAGTTCGCCATACTCCGCCAGCAAGGCGGCGTCCGATCATCTGGTCCGCGCCTGGCACCGCACTTATGGCCTGCCGGTGCTGGTCACGAACTGCTCGAACAATTACGGTCCGTTCCATTTCCCGGAGAAATTGATTCCGCTGATCATCCTCAATGCCCTCGCCGGCAAGCCGTTGCCTGTGTATGGCAATGGTCAGCAAGTTCGTGATTGGCTATTCGTGGAAGACCACGCGCGGGCGCTGCTTAAAGTCGCTACCGAAGGCAAGGTCGGCGAGACCTACAACATCGGTGGGCATAATGAACAAAAGAATATCGACGTGGTGCGAAGCATCTGCGCCTTGCTCGAAGAGCTGGCCCCGCAAAAGCCTGAGGGTGTCGCTCACTATGCCGACTTGATCACGTTCGTCCAGGACCGTCCGGGCCATGACCTGCGCTACGCAATCGATGCACGCAAGATCGAACACGAATTGGGTTGGGTGCCCGAGGAAACGTTCGAGACCGGTCTGCGCAAAACCGTTCAGTGGTACTTGAACAACCTTGAGTGGTGCCGTCGCGTTCAGGATGGCAGCTATCAGGGTGAACGCCTTGGCACCCACAACTTGCAGGAGCTGCTCGCATGATGAAAGGTATCGTTTTGGCGGGTGGCTCGGGCACACGCCTGCATCCGATCACGCTTGGCGTGTCCAAACAGCTGTTACCGGTCTACGACAAACCGATGATCTACTATCCGATTTCCGTCCTGATGCTGGCCGGTATCAAGGATATTCTGGTGATTTCCACGCCACAGGATCTGCCGCAATACCGCAATCTGCTGGGTGACGGCAGTCAGTTCGGGGTGAATTTCAGTTACGCAGAGCAACCTTCACCGGATGGCCTGGCGCAGGCGTTTCTGATTGGCGAAACGTTCATTGGTGATGATCCCGTGTGCCTGATTCTGGGCGACAACATCTTTCATGGCCCACATTTTGGCGCGCAATTGCAGAATGCGGCAAAACGCACTTCCGGTGCCACGGTGTTCGGCTATTGGGTCAAAGATCCGGAGCGCTTCGGCGTGATTGATTTCGACAGTGAAGGTCGCGCCATGTCGATCGAAGAAAAGCCGAAAGAGCCGAAGTCCAGCTATGCCGTCACCGGCCTGTATTTCTACGACAATGATGTCATCAAGATCGCCAAGGCGGTAAAACCTTCGCCTCGCGGCGAGCTGGAAATTACTGACGTCAACAATGCTTATCTCGACCGAGGCGATCTGCAGGTCGAGCGCTTCGGACGTGGTTTTGCCTGGCTCGACACCGGTACCCACGACAGCTTGCTCGAAGCTTCTCAGTACGTGCAGACCATCGAACACCGTCAAGGCCTGAAAGTCGCTTGCCTCGAAGAGATCGCTTATGACAATGACTGGATCAATCGCGAGCAACTGCTGGAACGGGCCCGTTACTTTGGCAAGACTGGATATGGTCAGTACCTCGCCAAACTGGCCGGGGAAGGAAAATGAAATCGATTGATTGCGTTTTGCCAAGAGGCTGAGCTGTGCCCATGAAAATCCTCATTGTCGGTCAGCACGGACAAGTCTCACGTGAACTGCAGCGTCGACTGGGCGTTGTCGGCGAGTTGATCGTGCCGGGTCGCGATCAACTCGACCTGACCTTGCCCGATCAGATTCGTCAACAGGTTCAACATGTTCGTCCCGATCTGATCATAAACGCGGCAGCCCATACAGCGGTCGATCTGGCCGAGAGCGAACCGCAAACGGCCTTCGCCATCAATGCCATCGCACCGGGCATCCTTGCGCAAGAAGCGCTGTCACTCGGCATCCCGTTGATTCATTACTCCACCGATTATGTATTCGACGGCACAAAAGTCGGCCCTTACAACGAAGAAGACAGGCCAAATCCGCTCGGCGTCTACGGCAAAAGCAAGCTGGCGGGTGAACGGGCTATTACGGATGTACAAGGCAAACATCTGATCCTGCGCACCAGTTGGGTCTATTCAGCCCACGGGCGCAACTTTTTGCTGACGATGCAACGTTTAATGCAGGAGAAACCAGAACTACGCATTGTGGCCGACCAGATAGGGGCACCTACCTGGGCCGGTACTATCGCCCAGAGTACTCTGGCGCTGATCGAACGCTGGCAGAGGGACGAGGCCGCTCCCTGGGGTACGTATCACTTGAGCGCCCAGGGTGAAACCTCCTGGTTTGGTTTTGCCCAGGCCATTGGTGAAGCGCTACGTAAGCAGGGAAAAACCTGCGCCGAACTGCTGCCCATCCCCTCCAGCGAGTACCCGACACCCGCCACCCGCCCGCTTAACTCGCGTCTGGATTGCAGTCGTCTTCAACATGAATGGGGTGTCAGGCAACCTGACTGGCGAACCGCGCTGCATGAGTGCCTTGCCGAGCAAGCGTAAGCGTCGTGCCCTTGCTTCACGGGATTGTGGAAATGCGGGCTGCCGGATAGGTTCGCCCGTCTTGCCCGCTAAAACGGCATGACAACTTTCAATGCCCGCAACTGGCGCACTAAAGGACCATCGCCTGGAGGTGAGCACTCTCGATACGACACCATTTGGCGCTTTACGACCGCTATCACAACAGTGGCACGCCCACTGCAAACGCCCTCCCCGAGCTGTCCAAACCGTTCAGGGAGCAAACGCATGAACACACAACTCAAACCCACGCTGGGCACCCTGCACCTGTGGGGCATTGCGGTCGGGCTGGTGATTTCCGGTGAGTATTTCGGCTGGAGTTATGGCTGGGGCGTGGCCGGGACGTTGGGTTTTCTGGTGACCTCATTCATGGTCGCCACCATGTACACCTGCTTCATTTTCAGTTTCACCGAGTTGACCACGGCGATTCCCCATGCCGGAGGCCCGTTTGCCTACAGTCGCCGAGCCTTTGGCGAGAAAGGCGGATTGATCGCCGGGCTGGCGACGCTGATCGAGTTCGTCTTCGCCCCGCCGGCCATCGCACTGGCCATTGGCGCCTACCTCAACGTGCAATTTCCCGCCCTCGACCCGAAACACGCGGCAGTCGGCGCGTACATCGTGTTCATGGGCCTGAACATCCTCGGGGTGAAACTCGCGGCGACCTTCGAACTGGTGGTCTGTGTATTGGCGGTCGTCGAATTACTGGTGTTCATGGGTGTGGTCGCGCCGGCGTTCAGCTTCAGCAACTTCGCCCTCAATGGCTGGGCCGGTTCCGATGTGTTCGGCGCACCAGCGATTGCCGGGATGTTCGCAGCGATTCCTTTCGCAATCTGGTTCTTTCTGGCCATCGAAGGGGCGGCCATGGCTGCCGAAGAAGCCAAAGACCCGAAACGGACGATCCCCAAGGCTTATATCAGCGGCATCCTGACCCTGGTGCTGCTGGCAATGGGCGTGATGTTCTTTGCTGGTGGCGTCGGCGACTGGCGCACCCTGTCAAACATCAATGACCCGTTGCCACAGGCGATGAAAACCGTAGTGGGCGAAAGCTCGGGCTGGTTGCACATGCTGGTCTGGATTGGCCTGTTCGGGCTGGTGGCGAGTTTCCACGGGATTATCCTCGGCTACTCGCGGCAATTTTTCGCATTGGCCCGCGCCGGTTACCTGCCGGCCTCACTGGCCAAACTGTCGCGCTTTCAGACGCCACACCGGGCGATCATTGCCGGCAGCGTGATCGGCATTGCGGCGATCTACAGCGATGGCTTGATCAACCTTGGCGGCATGACCCTGACTGCGGCGATGATCACCATGGCCGTGTTCGGCGCCATCGTGATGTACATCATGAGCATGCTCAGCCTGTTCAAACTGCGCAAAACCGAGCCGAACCTGGAGCGCAGCTTCCGCGCGCCCTGCTATCCACTGGTGCCCTTCATTGCATTAGTGCTCGCCGTGGTTTGCCTGGTGGCGATGGCCTGGTTCAACACACTGATCGGCCTGATTTTCCTGGCCTTCATGGTGGCCGGTTTCGTGTACTTCATGCTCACCGCGCAATCGCGTGCCGATGCGCCGGCAGATGCCATGCTGACCGGGCTTTAAACAGTAGGCGTGCTGATGTGATATCAGGCATAGAATGGAACCAGTGCGAAAACAAATCGCTCAAAGTGGTATGCACGATCGATTGACGAAACCCGCCGATCGGCGTGCCCTTAAGGAGAGCCTTATGCCCTGGTATGCCTGGTTGATTCTGATCGTAGCCATCGGCTCCATCGTTGGCGGTTTGATGATGTTGCGTGACACCGCCACCAAGGTTGATCTGACCGAAGAGCAACGTCGACGCGTAGCCGAACGTAACGCGGAAGCGGACGCCAAGGATGCGCAGGACCGCTAAACAAAAACCCCGCTCTTATCAGCGGGGTTTGTTTTGCGTAAGCAAATCATTGTGGTCAGGGGGCTGCACTCTCGCCACAAAAGCTCTTGATGCAGCGTTTCTACTTTTCCCACTCCGCCTTGGCGATGTGCAAGCCGTGCATGCCTTTGTACGCGGCACGTTCCGGCTGGCTCCATCCCTCCAGCAACGAATCCTCCAGCCGATAAATCTCCACTCCCAACGGGCGGCACACGCTCAACGGGTCTTGTGCATCCGGCCCCCACATGGCCAGCGACAGATCGCCGCCCGGGCAGGTCGACAGCGCACACAGCAAGTCGATCTCGGCGAAAAATTCCAGGTAATCGCCCTTCCTGGCCGGACATGCTTTCATGAAGTACATGTCGTCGTGGTTCAGCCCCGTGCACTGGAAAATATTCAACACGTCGTGCACGTCGAATTCGGTCAGGCCATGGGGCAGCACGGCGCGAGTCAGGTTGGAGTGACAGTGATGGTGGAAATCTTCGCCGGTGAGCATTTTGTTCACATAAGGATCGCAACGGGTGCCGAGCAAATCGTGCAGGCGACCGCCATGCTCATCGATCCCGTAGCCCGCCAGGCTGTCGTCGGTGATGGTCACCAAGGGCCGCAAAAACGGCAGGTTCGACCAGAGCCGGTCATGGGTGCTGACGTGTGCGCCTTGTAGTTGCCGGGTGCGCGACGCCCACAACCGTTCGCGCGGATCGTTGGCATTCCAGACGTTGAAGTCACCCACTTGCGGCCCGACCGGCGTCGTCACACGAAACACATGGCCGGCCGGGACTTTCCAGGCGCGACCGGTGCGAATCGGCACTTCGAACGACTCGATGAGCGTGCGCCCGTCCTTCGCATCGCGAACCCGCTCATAAAAGGCTTTATCCACCTGCAAGGCCGAGCCTTTGCTGACTTGATAGGCCGCCGGATAGTCTTTGTACATAGCACGAATCCTCGATCAGTGATGGGAAGATGGGGTAAGCATTTGCAGCAACAGGTGTTCGGAGTCGTCGAGATACAGGCTCATGGCCTCCTCGGCCGCGCGCTTGTCGCCTTCGGCCAGAAGTTCATGGATCTGACGGTCACGGGCCAGCCACGGCGCCTGAAAGCGCGACTGATCAGGCGCCGTGCAAAACACCAGGCGCAATTGCGCGACGACATTGGTAAAGAATTCATCGAACAGTGGGCTGCGCAGCAACCCGACTACGTGCTGATGAAATTGCAGGCTGTGAGTGCCGACGGCGCGCCAGTCCTCGCGCTCCCGCGCCAGCTCCGTGGCTTCCAGGGCTTCGAGCATCCGGTCGGACTGATAGTCGCGCAGGGGGCGACTGGCGCTGATGGCCTGCAGTTCCAGCGTGCGCCGGACCTTGAACAGGTCCCGTACATCATCACAGCCCAACTTGCGCACCATCACGCCTTTGTTGCGCACGTATCGCGTCAAGCCTTCCTGGCCGAGGCGGTGCAAGGCTTCACGGATGGTGTTGCGCGAGGCGTTGTAGGCAGATACCAGATCGTTTTCCACCAGCGCCATGCCAGGCAGCAAGCGTCCACCGATGATGTCGGCGCGTAACTCCAGGGTGATGTGATCGGCCAGTGACAGTCCGCTGTTCATGCTCAACGCCTCGCAATTGTTCAACAATCCTCAGCCATTGAGTAATCACTATTCGTGCCAGTACTTGCTTGCCCTTCCAACAAGCGAAACGCAACTGCATGCTTTTTAGAAATAGAAGTACAGTCACCATCCAATTTTCATTGGTTAATATGGCGCATTGATGTGGAGATATCAGATGCGTTACTCGCAGGACCATAAAGCCCAGACCCACCAACGCATCATCAAGGAAGCTTCCGTGCGCTTTCGCCGTGACGGAATCGGCGCGACCGGCCTGCAACCTTTGATGAAAGCGCTGGGCTTGACTCACGGTGGCTTCTACTCGCACTTCAAGTCCAAGGATGAATTGGTGGAAAAGGCACTGCAGGCGGCAGGCGACGAGGTTGATGTCGTGTGCGCCGAATTGTTCGCCCAGGATCGACCGCTAGAGGCCTTCATCGATGCCTACCTCTCGCAATGGCACCAGACTTCGCCCCATGAAGGCTGCCCATTGCCAACGATGTCATCGGAACTCGGTATGCGCGGGCAGCCGAGTCCGACTTCAGATGCGGTGCTCAACGCACGACTTCGACAAATCCAGGACACCCTTGAAAGCGACGACGCTGCAGAACGCAGCATCGTCATCATGTCCACGCTGGTTGGAGCGTTGCTACTTGCGCGTAGCGTAGAGAACGCCGAGCTGGCCCGGCAGATACTCGACGTCACCCGCGAGTCGCTGAAGCAAGCGCAAGGCTAGCCATCCCAGCGCTTGAACAACACGCTGGCATTGACACCGCCGAAGCCGAAACCATTGGACAGCGCATACTCGATGGCCATTGGCCGAGCCTGGCCGTGGACGATGTCCACGCCTTCGGCGGCCGGGTCGGGATTTTCGAGGTTCAGGGTTGCCGGTACGATTTGGTCCCTGATCGCCAGCAGCGTAAATATCGCTTCGACCCCGCCAGCGGCGCCGAGCAAATGCCCGATCGCCGATTTGGTCGATGTCACGGCGATCTTGTTATCCGTGCCAAACAACGCCTTGATCGCCGCCAGTTCCCCCAAATCGCCAACCGGCGTCGAGGTCGCGTGGGCATTCAAGTGTTGAACCTGTTCTGGCGCTACCCCGGCTTGCGCCAATGCCAGCGCCATGGCCCGGCGTGCACCACTGCCATCCTCAGGCCCAGCGGTGAGGTGATAGGCGTCTGCACTGGTGCCATAACCAACCAACTCCGCCAATGGTTGAGCACCCCGTGCCAAGGCATGTTCGAGAGACTCGATCACCAGCAGACCGGCACCTTCGCCCATGACAAAGCCGTCGCGTCCGCTGTCGAACGGACGTGAAGCACGCTGCGGGGTGTCGTTGTAACCGCTGGACAAGGCGCGAGCCGCGGCAAACCCGGCAAGACTGACGCGATCGATCGCCGCCTCCGCACCACCACATACCGCGATGTCCGCCTCGCCGGTTCGAATCAGCCGCGCCGCATCCCCAATTGCCTGAACCCCAGCCGCACAGGCTGTCACCGGCGCACCTAAAGGCCCCTTGAAACAATGCTGGATAGATACATGTCCGGCCGCCAGATTGACCAGAAACGACGGGATAGTGAACGGAGACAAACGTCGCGGACCACGGCTGTCCGTGGTACGCACCGCATCGGCAATCGCACCGAAACCACCGATGCCGGACCCGATGATGGTTGCCGTGCGCTCCTGGGCAGTATCGGTTAGCGCCTGCCAACCGGCCTGCTCAATCGCCTGCCGAGCCGCCTCCATGGCGAAAAGAATGAAACGATCCATCTTTTTCTGCTCTTTGGGGGAGGTCGCCCGGTCTGGGTCAAACCCAGCCTCAGGATCGTCCGCCAGCGTCGGCACCACGCCGCCTACTTTGGCTGGCAGATCAGCAACGACCTCATCCGGCAAATTTCGCAAGCCGGACTGCCCCGCCAACAAACGCGCCCAGACAGCTTCGACTCCACTACCCAGCGGAGACACCAAGCCCATGCCCGTTACAACCACTCGACGATTACTCATTCTGCGAACACCTCATGCCGATGCCTGACACGTCATTTATAACGCGTGGCGGCCTGGCTTCTGGACAAATTCGGCGCCATCGCATGACGCGCCGCTACATAGGACTCCCACTCGGAGAGGTTCGGCAAGGAAGGAATGGTGATCAATTCCCCCTGATCCAGACCCGACAACGCCGCATCGACCATTTCTCCAGCTTCCATGACCATGTCAGCAGGAATCTGGGTTGCATCGATACCGGAGCGCTCCCAGATTTCGGTACGCGTTACGCCCGGCAACACGGCCTGGACCTTAACACCGGTGCCGTCGAGTTCGGCATTCAGTGACTGGGTCAAGCTCAAAACGTAAGCCTTGCTGGCGCTGTAAGTCGCATTGAAACGCTCGGGAAACAACGCCACTACCGAAGCGATGTTGATGATCGTTCCTCGGCCCGCCTTGGTAAAACTGGCGGCCGCTGCCGATGCCAAACGTGTGACGGTCGTAACGTTCAACTGGATCAATCGCTCTAGCTCATCGGTATCGGCATTGGCCAGCAAACCGTCTGTCGCTACACCGGCGTTATTGAGCAGCAGACTGATACTCGAATCGCTGCGCAGACGCTGTTCGAGTTTCAGCACATCGTCCCGTTGCGTCAGATCTGCCTTGAGCACCTCGACTTGCACGCCATACTCGGCGCGCAGCTTGCTCGCCGCTTCGTCCAGCCGCTGCTGGTCGCGAGCCACCAGCAATAAATCGAAACCGCGGGATGCGAGGCGTTGTGCGTAAACAGCACCGATACCGGAGGAGGCACCGGTGACAAGGGCCGTACCTTGGGACTGGACAGAATTCATGACAGAGCTCCTGGGAATGCGGAGGAAGGGTGAGCGCTTGAATTGTCAAAGCGTCTCGACTGGGACAGATTTTATTATACTCATAATTCTCAGAATATATGATAGGTGTAATTTTAAATACATCGACGAAAGGCACCACCTCCCAGTACGCGCCAGAATGAAAAAAGGCCGGTCAATGACCGGCCCCTTGGCGTTGAATATTCAGCTTAGTTCACTTCCAGCTTATCGCGGTTGCGATCCAGAATCGCCTTACCGATCCCCTTCACTTCAAGCAACTCGTCCACGGAAGCGAACGGGCCATTGATATCACGATAAGCAACAATCGCCTGGGCTTTCGCCTCACCAACCCCCGACAGTTCCTTTTGCAATGTTGAAGCATCGGCAGCATTGAGATTGATCTTGCCGGACTGTGCGGCGGTAGACATCGTCGCAACTGCAGCGGGATTACTGGCTTCCGGTTTCACAGCCGGTGCCGCAACTGCAGTGATAGAGGCGCTGGTGAGCAAGGCAAAAATGAGGGAGGAGAAATAGCCATTACGCATAAATGAAGCTCCATGACATCAATTGAGGAAACAGCTTTTCCGAAGCTGTCTCCAAAATTTAGGTGATGTCAGGAGCCTGTCAAAAATGTGTCCGTTGCAGGATGTGAAATAATCAGGGCTCGAGGCGACGTTGCTGATAGATCCAGTCGACGATCTCGCCGTCGGGGGTGTAGCCGCTGACGGTTTCGCGCAGGAGTTGGCGTACGCGCTCGTAGTCATCCTGGTTAACAGCTACAAGCAACTCCGTTAGTTTGACCTTAAGGGCTTCCCAGCTCAGGAAATCTTCGCTGGCGGTCATGATCATCGGATGTGATGTTGCTGATACGTTGTCACCAATTAGCAACTCTTCGTATAGCTTTTCCCCAGGCCTCAGCCCCGTGAACTCGATGGATATATCCCCATGGATGTTCTTTTCCGAACGAACACTCAAACCTGACAGGTGGATCATTTTCTCTGCCAGTTCAACGATTTTCACCGGCTCCCCCATGTCGAGCACGAACACGTCTCCCCCTTGCCCCATAGACCCCGCCTGAATGACGAGCTGTGCAGCCTCAGGAATAGTCATGAAGTAACGGGTGATTTTCGGATGAGTGACCGTCAACGGTCCGCCGGACTTGATCTGCTTGTGAAAAAGAGGAATCACGGAAC
Organism: Pseudomonas moorei; assembly: GCF_008801475.1. GTDB lineage: Bacteria > Pseudomonadota > Gammaproteobacteria > Pseudomonadales > Pseudomonadaceae > Aquipseudomonas > Aquipseudomonas moorei. Next base: position 126,406 of record NZ_VZPP01000014.1, read on the forward strand.
CGGAAGAGCCCAACACATTGCCAAATCTAACCATGGTAAATCGTGTTTTGTTTACCTGAGACACACTGGCCTTGTCGCCAAACAATACTGGAGCCTTTTCACGACTGAGTGCTTGGAGAGTCAACTCGGCAAGACGCTTGGTGCTGCCCATGACGTTAGTGGGACGCACGGCCTTGTCTGTGGAAATCAGGACAAAATTTGCGACACCTGCCTGCAGGGCAGACTGGGCTGTATTCAATGTACCGATGACGTTATTCAACACACCTTCTGCAATATTATGCTCGACCATCGGAACATGCTTGTATGCGGCCGCGTGATAAACCGTGTCGACATGCCAGGTTTTCATCACATCCAACAGCTTGCTCTCATCTCGGACCGAACCAAGAATAGGTAGTAATCTTACAGAAAGCGATTCATGAGAAATTCTCTGCTCAAGCTCTGAAAGAATACTGTAGAGGTTGAATTCACTATGTTCGAACAGCAAGAGCGTTGTCGGCCGCAATTCAAGAATTTGCCGGCATAACTCAGAGCCGATTGAACCACCCGCCCCTGTCACCATAACGGATTGATGGGTTATACAATGTTCCAACAAATCCCCTTGAGCGGGCACGGCATCCCGACCAAGCAAATCTGCGATATCCACCTCTTGGATGTCATCAACCTTAACGCGACCACTTGCCAGATCCATAAATCCCGGAACACTACGCACATGCAGAGGAAACCCTTCAAGAAAGCCAAGAATTTCGCGACGACGGCCTCGATTGGCCGAAGGGATCGCCAGTAGAATTTCCTGGGCACCGGTAGTGTCGATCATTTGCTGAATATGTTTCGGTTTGAATACCTGCAAACCTGCAATGACACGGCTGGCAATACTGCTATCGTCGTCGATGAAAGCAACTGGACGCATTACCCGGCCCATGCGCAGTGCAGCAACCAATTGGTTGCCAGCCGCCCCGGCACCATAGATAGCCACGCGAGGCAAGCCATCATCTGTATTGGCAAACGGTACGTGCTGAGCGGCAATAAACCAATCGCCAGAAAAATACTGTCGCATGGCAATTCGTAGCCCGCCAATCATCACAAGGCTGAGCCACCAATAATTAAAAATAATTGATCTTGGTACGATCGTTTGATGATTGCTGTACCAATAAACCACCACGCCCAAAATAAGCGATGAAAGAGTTACTGCTTTGACGATTGCGATCAGTGCATCATTACCGACATAACGCATGACCGCGCGGTACATGCCAAATCGAACAAAGAGGGGTATAGCCACGACAGGAGCACTAAAGAAAAGCCAGAGGTGCTGTTGAATGGGACTATTAAGTTCGTCTATCCCTAGGCGTACTACAAAAGCCATCCACAGCGATAGCCAGACCAGAAAAACATCGGCAATTACCTGCAAGACACGCTTGCGTCGACGAGGAAGGCTCAACAAAACCGCTCTGATCTTATCCATAAACCTATCGAACACCCCTTCAAGCTCCTGAAATCGAGAATAACTATTGCCTTTAGACTCAAAAATTAAACGCTGAGAGACACGACTTCCCAAGTCCGAAACTTTAATCCTTCGCCCCCTGTATGGGCCCTTGTGCAGGTCTTATGATACCTAGGTTCTGCCGAAATTCCCTTAAAACCCGCTACCTAGATAAAAAATGCCTCCTGCCGAAGACTGAAAGTCACAGAGGAAAACGTCTGCCCCTCACGGTACCACCTCGTGACACTGACTGCTGCGAAGCGGGTATCGTCACCTGCTTTGGTTCAACAGACGGCAGCCGGCGCTCTACGAGGGTAACCGTTACAGAGAAAAATGGTGACCGTTCATCGATCGGTGTGACGGCGGGCCAGTAACCCAGGTCAGTGATCCCTAATTTCTGGGCAATGAATCACCGCCTGAACCTGACATCATCGCTGCATGAGCACTCAACACCCGTGCTTTCAGCCCTTTGGCCATTCCGTCACCAGCGATGAGGATCTTCGCAACGCCACAACCTTGGAAAGCGCCACACAAAGAAGGCTATAATCCGCGACGCATTCACACATGCCAAGCGAATCCGGGCTGACCGCGACTTACGGAGGCGCTGGTGCCCTCTACGTCCAAAGAGATACACGGCTTACACAAACCGAGCGATGATTGCCCTTGATGACAAAAATGTCTTTCGACAATGTCGGAGTCGGAAAAGGAATGACACAGGCTCGCTGCGAGCGACGGCGCATTAAGCGTCCTCGGCCACTCATGACGGCAAACGGCGCCACCGTTCGGGGTTTCCCTTGGGCAAGCTTAGCGATAGTCAATCGAACACGCTGTTCAAAATATGAATCTGCCAACGAAAAAACCGGACAGCAAGCGCAAAAACGGCTTTTCAATTCATGATCAAGATACGCCTGAAAGTGGAAAAGCCGGATACGGACTATTAAAAAATCACTCGCCCCTTGAGAGCAAGATGTACACAACATCAGTAAATCCAATGAACATCTATATAAAACTCGCAGGGGCCAGCATGCCGGTTGAGTTGACCATCATTGAGCTCCAACAAGGAAGAACGACTCAATGAACTATCGAGTCAACCGGCTTCGGACAAGTGGTACGGCATGTATAGGCAGTAAAATTCATTAATTTTAAATAGCGGTGTTGTGATGACTTTGAAAACGTTATGTGTATTCGGCACGCGCCCTGAAGCAATCAAAATGGCTCCACTGGCATTAAGCCTTGCCGCCGACGAACGCTTCGAAGCCAAAGTTTGCGTGACCGGCCAGCATCGCCAAATGCTCGATCAAGTACTGGACCTGTTCGAGATCAAGCCTGACTTCGATCTGAATATCATGAAGCCGGGCCAGGACCTGACTGACGTCACCACGGCGATCCTGCAAGGAATGAAACAGGTCTTTGCCGAATACAAACCGGATATCGTTCTGGTTCATGGCGACACGGCAACCACGCTGGCAACAACACTAGCGGCCTACTACCAACAGATCCCGGTGGCCCATGTCGAAGCCGGGCTGCGCACCGGCAATCTTTACTCGCCCTGGCCCGAAGAAGCCAACCGCAAATTGACGGGGGCGCTGGCCGCGATACATTTCGCGCCTACCGAAACATCTCGACAGAACCTGCTCAAAGAAGGCGTGTCGGAGGCCGCGATCCACGTGACGGGCAACACCGTCATCGACGCTTTACTTGACGTTGTAGCAAGAGTCAGCGGCACCCCGGCCTTGCAACAGGATTTCCACGAGCAATTTTCGTTTATCGGTGATGGTAAGAGAGTCATTCTGGTCACCGGGCACCGCCGAGAAAGCTTTGGCGATGGCTTCGAGAACATTTGCAAAGCACTGGCCAACACTGCGAAAACGTTCCCGGACGTCGAGATTGTCTATCCTGTGCATTTAAACCCGAATGTACGAGAACCTGTAAACCGTCTTTTGGCTGGCATCGAAAACATCCACCTGATCGAGCCGCTGGACTATTTGCCGTTCGTCTATCTGATGAATCGTGCCTATCTTATCCTGAGCGATTCGGGCGGCATTCAAGAAGAAGCGCCATCGCTCGGCAAGCCTGTACTGGTAATGCGTGAGACCACGGAACGCCCGGAGGCCGTCGAGGCCGGCACGGTAAAACTGGTTGGTACTGCAGTCGACGTCATTACAAGCAACTTGAGCCGACTGATGACGGACTCTAATGCCTATGAGCAGATGAGCTACGCTCACAATCCCTACGGTGATGGGAAAGCTTGTGCTCGCATTCTCGAAATTCTTTCCAATATCTAATAAGGCCCACGTATGAGCTTTCAAACTGTTTCTGTGGTTGGTCTCGGCTACATCGGGCTGCCAACGGCTGCCGTTTTCGCTGCCCGCAAAAAAAAGGTAATTGGCGTAGATGTAAATCCCCACGCTGTCGAGACAATCAATCTCGGTAAAATCCACATCGTCGAACCAGATCTGGATATGGTCGTCCATGCTGCCGTGACCGAGGGTTACCTGCGAGCAACCACTATTGCAGAGCCGGCAGATGCGTTTCTGATCGCTGTCCCCACCCCTTTCAAGGGCGACCATGAGCCCGATCTTTCCTATATCGAATCCGCCAGCAAATCCGTCGCTCCGGTCCTGAAAAAAGGAGATCTGGTAATTCTCGAGTCCACTTCTCCGGTGGGTGCAACCGAACAGATGTCTGCCTGGCTGGCAGAAGCCCGTCCCGACCTGAGCTTCCCGCAAACCCACGGTGAAGAATCGGACATCCGCATCGCTCACTGCCCCGAACGTGTCCTGCCCGGTCATGTGCTGCGCGAGTTGATCGAGAACGACCGCATCATTGGCGGCATGACATCAAAATGCTCGGCAGCCGCGGTCCAGTTGTACAAGACTTTCGTGGAAGGCGAATGCATCATCACTGATGCCCGTACCGCCGAGATGTGCAAACTGACCGAGAACAGCTTCCGCGATGTAAACATTGCGTTTGCCAACGAACTCTCGATCATTTGCGACAAACTGGACATCAGCGTGTGGGAACTGATCCGCCTGGCGAATCACCACCCGCGAGTGAACATTCTGCAACCAGGCCCTGGTGTCGGCGGCCACTGCATCGCGGTGGATCCATGGTTCATTGTCAGCAAGACGCCGGAACAGGCGCGCCTGATCCGCACCGCTCGCGAGGTCAACGACAGCAAACCACAATGGGTGATCGACCAGGTCCAGCAGGCCATCGGCAAGCACCTTCAGGCGAACTCGGAAAAAACCGCGAAGGACGTTACGGTGGCTTGCTTCGGATTGGCGTTCAAACCGGATATCGACGATCTGCGCGAAAGTCCGTCCAAGGCAATCACCCTGAAAATCGCAAATGCTCATCCAGGAACAGTACTGGCGGTCGAACCCAATATCGACAAGCTACCTGCCAACATGGAAGGCAAAGTCACTCTTTGTGATATCGAGAACGCTCTGCGCCGCTCGGATGTTATTGTCCTGCTTGTTGACCATAAGCAATTCAAATGCATATCCCAAAACAGCCTTGAGCGCGCCGAACGCGTCGATACACGCGGCATCTGGAACTGAGCCTTATCGAAATGATTGAGCGCGGCGACCATGTGACTCAATGAATCACATGGTCGCCGCGCCATACGTTGATCCCATTAATTCAGATGATCATGTGCTCGAATTAGTCATGATGAGATTGAAGAAGGTTGTGGCATGGTCAATCTGGTGATTCAGGCACTGACACTGATTAGTGGCCTGGTAGTAAATTTTGTTATTCCTGGCCTGTATGGACTTGATGCCTACGGGGAATTCATTAAAGCCAACGTACTGGTTTTTTTATTTCAGAAATTGCTAGACATCATCAACGAACAACTTTTGGCTAGCGTTGCAGCAGAACATATCCTTGTCACTTCATTGTTCATGGCTGGCCTGATCTTCCTGCTTTTCAGTGGACTAAGCCTATTAACCGACCTTGGCGACCCCCTGCTTCTCAGCGTCATGCTGCTCAGCTCTGCCTGTCTGCTGTCATTGTTCGGTCTGCGGCTTTATCGCTGGATCATTGGCTACCTGATCTTATTCCTTAGCGTGTTTTTTGCGGCCCTGTTTATCAGTTATCAAAAAATCTGGCCACTCAGCATCGTACACATTCTTTGCCTCACGAACCTGATTCCGTGCCTGTTTGCGTTGGCGACTCTTTTCACGCATGGTGCGAAACTTCCATTTGGCAGGCAACTGGGATCAACGCTCTGGCAGGTCATCACCCTGCTGCCGCGTATGATTTCAATAACGCTGTTCTTCAATCTATTCACCAATATCCTCCCTTACATACTGTCGAAGATCCTCCCCGTTCGCGAACTGGGATTATTTCGCGTAATTGTATCGATCATCCAGTCAGCAACCAGCCTCTTCCCCATTAACGTCAGGGCTGTATTTGTTTCGTTCATATCCGGAGGCCAGCGCCAGGAACAGTATCGGATCATCATGTCGATAGCCTTGTTCTACTTCGCACTGGTCGGTTTATTCGGGTACTTCGTTTCGTGGATATTTCCAAAGTACGCAGGCTATCTGGCTCTGCTCCCTTGCCTGCCGGTTCTCTACTGGGCAGTGGTGACTGAAAGATACCTGATCGCTTCGGGAAATCACCGCAGAGTTATTGCAACCAACATTATCCTGGGAAGTGTCGCGGTCGTTTGCATGATTTTCTTCGTACAGGGACTCGAGGCTGCCAAAGTTTTCTATGCTCTGGGCTTCTCCGCCTACCTTCTGACATTGCACCTGCTTTGCCGTCCCGGCATTCGGCTTCCTGTGATCTTCTGGGTGGCTATGCTGTCACCACTTTCGATCACCTTCGCAAACATCAGTTTGCTCTGGGGCATCCTTTACATGTGCTCTCTGTTGATTATCGCAATCTGGACCCTCCGGCTTCGCCCGGCGGATTTCCGCAAATTGAGGTTTTGAAATGAACGCAGTCACACTCTACCGAATTGGCCACTGGTTCTATCAGCGAAAGATCCCGGTTATTCCGATGCTTATTCGAAATTTCATTTTTTTGATTTTCAACTCGTATATTCCGGTTTCTGCAAGCATAGGAAAAGGCTCGATCTTTGCTTATGGCGCCATAGGTGTCGTGCTTCACGCGAATTCCAAAATCGGTAGTGGTTGCGTCCTGGGTCAGGGCATTACGATCGGTGCCGCGGAAGGCTTTGCCTCGAGCGAAATAAACAAATGCCCTGTTATAGGAGACAACTGCTATATCAGCGCCGGCGCAAGAATAATCGGCGATATCAAGATCGGTAATAACTGCCAGATCGGGGCGTCCGCAGTCGTCTTAAAAGACGTGCCAGATAACTCTGTCGTTGTTGGTATACCTGCTCGTATCGTTGGCCAGACACCTAATGACTTCAAAGCAATACGCACTTGACAAGATGACTGGAGAATAATGATGAATGAATCATATTTTAATAAGAACAGTTGCGCGATTATTGCAGGATCCGGCATTGCTATTCTTCTCTCACAAGATCCCGGTGCCGCTTTTTACATCGGCGCTGCCGGTGCACTCCTTCTTGTCTTTATGGCGCTAAAATCACCCTGGCACGGTTTGCTGGCGCTTTTTCCATTGGCCTTCGCCATGCGCCCTGCCCCGGCGTCGTTAGGTCTGCAGGAATTATCATTTGCAGCGTTGCTGGGCTCGATCTTTGTGATCAGCCTAATAAAGCTGCTGCGTACATACAAAATAAAAGACGCCTTAAAGGTATTCGCCCCCCCCCTGCTGGTCGGCTTCATCATATTGGGCATCAATCTCTCGATTGCCATATTTAATCATGTCCCCCTATCTGACTGGCTGCGGGGCGTAATTCCTTTCCTGTTCATCTATGCACTAATCCCTGTATGCATATTGGTCGGGACTAATGAAAACCGCATTCGTTGGGTAGGTGCCTCGGTCGCAACACTAATTTTTCTGACCGCTGGCTACATAGTTTTTTACTACTTCTACCAAGGCATCTGGAGGCCCTACTGGATCGATCCAACAGACGCCCAAGCCATCAAACTTACTAAAGAAGCCGCACTGCTCAATGCCAATGCAGTTGGCCCCATGCGCGACCGTATAACTATGGTCCTGGCACAAGCGACAGACAGTCTGTTGCCCGTGGGAATGGCAGCCGGGTTTGTCACTTGCATCTTATCTCGCTGCAAGCGAATTACCGCTATCGGCGCCTTGATGTCACTGCTCTGTATGAGTGCTGTCTTGATCACTTTCACCCGAAGCATGCTATTGAGTGCGCTGTTGGTGATAATGCTGTTTTCCGCGTTCATCTTCGTTTTCCACACAAAGCTGCGGAAAAAATTGTCGGTCAGTGCCATCGCCCTGGGACTTTGCGGACTGTTGTTCATTTTCTCGACCGGCATGCAACAGATCTGGCTTGGCCGAATGAGCCTTCTGATCGAGTCAGGCATAGAAGCCGTCGTCAATTGGAAGCCGAGTGAGGAAACCAAGAGCGCCGTCGGCGATGGAATGCTCCAGCCAATTGTTCCAACTAAAGAAAATGCCGACTTTAACGTTTCTTCACGCGTTGTGGAGTACGGTATCGCATGGGACATGTTCAAGTCGCACCCGGTGCTGGGTAATGGACTGGGTGTCAAACATGAAATGCGCTGGGAAACATCCAATGGGGAATCGTTCACCCAGTGGGTTGCATACATTCACAATTGGCCTCTCTATATCCTGATGGTGGGCGGCCTGCTTGGAATCATTACTTATGCGTTGATTCTGTTGGGCCCGATTCTGTTTAGAGTGACCTCGGTCAGAGTCGAGTCGACTCACTGGACGATTCTTCGTTCCGTGGTTATGACCATGGCTATCTATGGCCTGTTTTTTGCCGTTTTCCGCCTGATCACGTTCAACCTGCTGCTCGCAACCGCTTGGGGAATCATCCTGACCCAAGCCCTCTCGCGAGCACCAAAAATTCAAAACAACGATAGAAAGCGTGCAGATGTAGGCGCACCCTCGGTCAGCCAGGCGTCGCCCATGCAAAACACTGCCGATCATAATCACACGGAGCTACAGGCATAATGTGCGGTTTAAGTTTCTTTTGTGTTAAGCGCTCCGTTTCCGACGCCAATCGTCAATTGGAAACGAGTCTTGCCGTCACAAAACATCGCGGACCGGATGCCTCTGGAACATATTTCACCACCGTGGCGGATTATCAGTTGGGCCTGGGTCATAACCGACTGAGCATTCTGGATCTCACCGCTGCAGGCAGTCAGCCCATGCACGCTGGAAATGGTGTCAGCATCATTTTCAATGGAGAGGTCTTCAACCATCACGAGTTGCGCGACGACCTTGTGAAAAAAGGCTACTCCTTCAACGGAACTTCCGACACTGAAGTCATATTAAAGCTGTATGTCGAATATAAGGAGCACTCGTTCAAGAAGTTGCAGGGAATGTTTTCGTTGGTCATTCTCGACGAGAACGCCAGGAAATTCTTCCTTGTCAGAGATGTAGTGGGCATCAAACCCGTTTACTACTATTCGAACACCAATGGCTTTTACGCTTGCTCGGAAATACGCGGCCTTAAAAGCTATTCCGAGGTTGTCAACGAAATCGATGACAACGACGTATTTGAATTCTTCAACAATGGCTTCCTGTACGAACCAAACACCGGCTACAAAAAAATAAAAAAGGTACAACCGGGAACCTATATCGAATTTGATATGGCAACGGGAAGCAGTACGACCGTTCGCTACCAGAACATCATTAACTTCAATACCCACCAGTCTGTCGCTGAAACCATAGAATCCGCTGTCACCCGCCAATTGGAGGCGGATGTGCCGGTTGGCGTGTTCTTCAGTGGAGGGGCTGACTCCAGCATCCTTGCAAACTACACCGGTGACGCGGATCTGTTTTTCGCAAAATACGAAGAAACAGAAGACTCTGCGATAGACGTTCAGTTTTCCGCCGACATAGCGAAGCACTTGGGCAAAAAACTCAAAATCACCGAAATTCTTGAATCGAACGACAACCTTCTGGAGTCGATTGACTTCGTAGCCGAAAACACCGAAGAACTGGTGTCCGATTATACTTTCTGGGCCACATATCGGCTGTCCGCAGAAGCCAGGAAGAGCGGATACACGGTGATGCTCAGCGGAATGGGCGGCGACGAGGCGTTCGCGGGTTATCCACGATACAAGGTACTCAAGCATCATCAACTGATCCGTTCGGTTTACCCGTTGCTCAAGTCGCTGCTGAAACTCAAGCTTTTCCCGAAAAAACTGGATAAGAAGTTTGAGCGCCTCGTCTCCTATGCCCAGGAAAGTTATTGGCCTTTGGCATATTCACGGATGCTCGGTTACTTCTCAAAACAGGAGCTCAACCAGTTTTTTTCCAATTACCGGGAACTGGAGAAAACTTACAGGCAGCGCCTGGACAATGTGCTGGCTCAATACGATGGCGATGTGAATGACAAGGTAAAGTGCGCACAGCACTTTGACATGACCGGTTTTTTGAGTCACAACCTCGGAGTTTCGGACAAGGCAAGTATGCTGGCGAGCATCGAGCTCAGAGTACCCTTGCTCGATGAACGGGTTGTTGCCAACGGCTTCGCCACCACAAGTGCCGACCTGCTGAAAGACGGCGCCCCCAAGGCGCCGCTCAAAGCCCTGCTGAAAAGCCTGCTGCCAGCTGCGCTGGTCAACCGTCCGAAGACCGGGTTCAACCCGCCTCTGGATGGAATCATTCTGCGCCTGGGCGCGGATCGCCTGATGTCTGAATTTCAGCGAATCTACAAGTTCCTGAATCGCGAAGAGGTAGAAAGACTGGTTAAGAGCCATTTTTCCGGTGCAGCCAATAACACCTATAAACTCTGGCAGCTCCTGTATTTTGAGCGCTGGCTGAAATTCAATTTCGCCTGAGCGGTTCGAAAAAATACATTACAACGATTTATCCATTTCAATTAGTGACTCTTATGCGCAACGCACGGACAGCTCGGCTTTCGAAGCTCTACTACACTGCGAAGATGCTACGGCCGAAACAGGTTCTCTACCGAATCTACTACCGTTTGGCCAAGATCAAGCCGTGTACGGCAACGGACATCAGCAAAAATCCATCATTTGATCTGGCCATCCCCCCCCATTGGAGTTCATCGCGCATAACCGGGGATGGACAATTCGAATTTATGGGCAGCAAGGCGGCCATTGAATGGAAAAACGACACGCTGCCAAAAATCTGGTTATACAACCTGCACTATCTGGATCACCTGGTCTCCCGCCAAGAGAATCCCTCAACCGTATCGGAAGCCGACTTGGTCAACAGCTGGATACTCAACAACCCGCCTTTCGACGGCTGCGGCTGGGAGCCTTATACGCTGTCACTGCGGATTGTGAACTTGATCAAGTGGTTTAACCTGCAGCCTGTTCTGGACAAGCGCTGGCTGGAAAGCCTGGCACTGCAGACGCATGCGCTGTCCCAACAGATCGAATACCACATCCTTGCGAATCACTTGTTCGTGAACGGCAAGGCTTTAGTGTTTGCAGGTTGCTTCATGCAGGGCGATCAGGCCGGGAACTGGCTGAAAACCGGATTGAAAATACTGGACAACGAGGTCAAGGAGCAATTCCTGGCAGACGGCGCGCACTTTGAGCTGTCGCCGATGTATCACGCCGCTCTCCTATGGGACATGTGCGACCTGTTGAATCTTGCACTCAACACCCATGTCAATGCATTGGAGAGCCGTGTGACCGAGTGGCGTAATGTCATCGAGCGAGGAATTGTCTGGCTGCGCAGCATGCAGCATCCCGATGGCGAAATTCCATTCTTCAACGACTCTACCTTCGGTATCGCACCGACACTGCGCGATATCGAGAACTATGCGGGCTTGCTGGGCTGTCGGCCTTCTACAAAAGTTCCGAGTGCCTCTTCGGTTTCGGCAACATGTCACGCCGAAAGTGGTTATGCCCAAATCGACTTCGGCAAGGGCAGCAAAGCCCTCCTGAACTTTGCGCAAATCGCTCCCGCTTATCAACCCGGGCACGCACATGCAGATACACTGAGCTTCGAGTTGAGCGTTTTTGGCCAGCGGGTATTCGTTAACTCGGGGACATCGCAGTACGGTGAAGACAGTGAACGTCATCGTCAACGCAGTACCTCGGCTCATAACACAGTTGAAATCGATGGAGAAAACTCGTCGGAAGTGTGGGCCGGATTCCGGGTTGCCCGTCGTGCACATGTCACCTTAGAGACGTTTGAAAACTCCGGTGATTTTGTTCGCATCGTTTGCTCACACGACGGTTACAAGAGATTAAAGGGTAAAAACCTGCACACACGTGAGTGGACTGCTTCGATGAACACGCTGCAGATCAGCGATTGCGTGACAGGTGCTTTTGACAAGTCGATCGCAAGGTTCCATCTGCACCCGGACGTTGCGGTTACTCAGAACGACAAGAATCTAACCATCACCCTTTCTTCGGGAGATGTTGTCTATGTCTCACTGTCGGGCGCGGCACGCATCACGATTGCGAATACGGCGTGGCACCCGGAGTTCGGCAAGTCCGTTGAGAATAAATGCATCATTGCCGAACTTTCGTCAGACACACTTATTACCCGTGTAACGTGGTGAGGTTTATTTGAAACTTTTAATCCTGAGTTTTTATTACCAGCCGGACTTATCCGCAGGTTCATTCCGCACCACAGCGCTGGTGAAGGCTTTGCTGGAAAAAATGCCAGCCGATGCTCATATAGAACTGATTACAACCCTGCCTAATCGATATAGTACGTTCAGCAGCGAAGCGCCTGAATTTGAAGAGCACCCTCGTCTGACCATACATCGTATCGCTCTACCTGCTCACAAAAGTGGGATGGTTGATCAGGCAAAAGCGTTCTTGGTTTACGCAAAGCACGTGCGTAGCATCTCGCGTGGCAAGCACTACGATCTGGTTTATGCAACGTCGTCACGCCTGATGACGGCGACACTGGGCGCATTCATCGCTCGCAGCAAGAAAACCGCTCTCTACCTCGACATCCGCGATATTTTTGTGGATACCATCACGGACGTTCTACCAGGGAAAATGGTCCGGTTTATCAAACCATTCCTATCCTTGCTCGAACACTTCACAATTAAGTCGGCTCGCAAAGTCAACCTGGTTTCTGCTGGGTTTCTCCCTTATTTCAAATCCAGATATCCGGATCAGACATACTCATTGTTCACCAACGGAATCGATGACGAATTCCTCAGCCTGCCGATCATTCAAACAGCATGTGAACAGGATCGCATTCTGGACGTGGTGTACGCAGGCAACATTGGGGAAGGACAGGGACTTCATAACATCATCCCGCAACTTGCGAAACATTTTGAAGGAACGTTGCGCTTCAAAGTGATCGGTGACGGGGGCAGACATGCTGCCCTGAAAGAGGCCATCAATGCCGCCAACTGCAACAATGTCGATCTGCTGAGCCCAGTCAAACGCGACAAACTCATCAACGTCTACCAGTCAGCGGATATATTGTTTCTGCACCTGAACGACTACGATGCATTTCGCAAAGTACTACCGTCAAAGCTGTTCGAATACGCTGCAATGGGGAAACCGATCTGGGCAGGTATCGGCGGGTATGCCGCAGACTTTGTCTCCGAGCACGTTGAAAATGCTTCGGTGTTTGCCCCCTGCGATGCAGACGCCGCGGTCGAGTCATTCAAAAGACTGGAAATGTCAGCCACTCCACGCGCAGCGTTTGTGGATCGCTTCGCCAGAGCAAACATCATGCGTGAAATGGCGGCTGATGTAATTTCTGTAACGGAGATGTCCTGATCATGCGCATTATACTGACAGGTGCAACGGGCTTCGTGGGACGCGGCCTTACCCCGCTGCTGCTCCAACAAGGACATGAGGTTACTGCTGCCGTTCGAAAAATCACGACCGACCTAGACTCTCGCGCAACTCAAGTGCTGACAAACGATCTGTCTGCCCAGCAGAACTGGCAACCCATAGTGAGCGGGCATGAGGCTGTGATTCACTTGGCCGCCCGAGTGCATGTCATGAGTGATGATTCGTCCGATCCACTTGCCGAATATCGTAAAACCAACGTCGAAGGCACGCTAAATTTTGCCCGGCAAGCGGCTGAAGCGGGCGTCAAACGGTTCCTGTTCATCAGCTCCGTAAAAGTTAACGGTGAGGGCACAACGCCAGGAAACCCATACCACGCTGAAAGTCAGCCCAAGCCTCTTGATCCCTATGGGATCTCTAAACTCGAGGCCGAACAAGGGTTGCTCGCGCTGTCTGCGCAAACCGGTATGGAAGTGGTTATCATCCGTCCCGTATTGGTTTATGGGCCGGGTGTGCAGGCCAACTTTCTCAATATGATGCGCTGGCTTTATAAAGGTGTTCCATTGCCGTTCGGCGCTATTAACAACCGCCGCAGTCTTGTCGCACTGGACAACCTTACACACCTGATCGCGATTTGCATCGTTCATCCTGCTGCCGCAAACCAGACGTTTATGGTGAGTGACGGCGAAGATCTATCGACTACCATGCTACTTCGACGCATGGGCATCGCCTTGGGCAAGCCTGCCCGAATGCTGCCTGTGCCCGCCTGGATTCTTGAAACCAGCGCATCAATCCTTGGCAAGCAAGCACTCGCCCAGCGGTTGTGTGGCTCGCTACAGGTTGATATTGAAAAAACACGCGCACTTCTGGACTGGACACCGCCCGTCTCCGTCGATGAGGCGTTGCGAAAAACAGCTAAACACTTTCTGGACCGACAAACTCAATGAATATGTGGTGGTTATTACCGGCTTGCGCCATCGTTGCACTTTTTTTGACCGGGGCCTTGCGTCAATACGCACTCGCACGCAGCCTTATAGACGTGCCCAATGCCCGCAGCTCTCATGTCGTCCCGACGCCAAGGGGTGGCGGCGTTTCGATCGTCGTGAGCTTCTTGGTTGCGTTGATGCTGTCGGCAAGCATGGACGCTGTGACTTGGCCGATGACCTGGGCTTTGATGGGAGCAGGCGTCGGTATCGCCATACTCGGATTCCTGGATGATCATGGTCACATTGTCGCCCGCTGGCGCTTGCTCGGACATTTCATCGCGGCTATATGGGCACTCTACTGGCTGGGTGGCTTGCCGCCACTTACGTTTTTCGGATTGGTCTTCGACCTAGGCTGGATCGGCCATGTGCTGGCAGCGTTTTATTTGGTCTGGCTACTGAATCTCTACAATTTTATGGACGGCATTGACGGCATTGCCAGCGTCGAAGCCATCTGTGTCTGCCTTGGTGCTACATTGCTCTACTGGCTGACGGGCTACGGGGCATTTGCACTTTTGCCACTTCTGCTCGCCTTCGCAGTGTCCGGCTTTCTGTACTGGAACTTCCCGGTAGCTCGCATCTTCATGGGCGATGCTGGCAGCGGCTTTCTGGGAATCACTTTAGGCTTGCTATCTCTGCAGGCGGCATTCATTGCACCGCAATTGCTTTGGAGCTGGCTGATTCTGCTGGGTGTATTCATCGTAGATGCCACTTGGACCTTGTTCCGCCGCTTGCTGCGAGGAGAAAAAGTGTATGAGGCTCATCGCAGCCATGCCTATCAATTTGCTTCTCGCCAGTACAAAAAGCACCTTCCTGTCACACTGACAGTGGGCGTGGTCAATCTTGTCTGGTTACTACCGATTGCACTTTTGGTAGGTAGCGGATATCTAGACGGCCTGCTGGGCGTTCTTATCGCCTATCTTCCGCTCGCCCTACTGGCAGTGAAGTTCAAAGCAGGCGCGAAGGAATAGGCGTTTTCCTGTTTGCGCAGCAGATATAATTGAGGGGAAGCCAATGCTTCCCCTCTTCATTCTGCAAGCGACGACTCAAGACTAAATCAGGGATTTTCGGCGCAATTGTGAGGAGCGAAGAAATAGCAAACGGATGAGAGGGCCGATAACCATGCCTGCTAGCAGCGCGACAAGTGCAATGACAGACACAGGCAGATGCGGTGCGCCCCAGCCGAGAAACAGCAATGAAACTGATTGCTGATTTTCGAGTACAAACACCAGAGTCGCTAGGACCAACAACAGGACAAAGCTTCCTATGAGGATGCGTTTGATATTAGTCATAAGACACTGCCCCCTGATTTCCGGTTTCCTTGGATCTATTGTTCATCCTCTTCCTCATTCACTCGGTCCCTGAGCTCTTTACCCGGCTTGAAATGCGGAACGAACTTGCCGTCAAGGCTGACGGACTGACCGGTTTTTGGATTGCGACCTACGCGCGGTGCGCGGTAATGCAGGGAGAAGCTGCCAAACCCACGGATCTCGATACGATCACCTGTGGCCAGACATTGGGACATTTGCTCAAGCATGGTCTTGATGGCCAGCTCCACATCCTTTGATGAGAGTAGCCCTTGATGGGTGACAATTCGTTCGATCAACTCCGACTTCGTCATATTTTTCCCTTCTTTTTCAAGCAGCTAGGAAAATCGCTCAAAAGGTTTTAGCACGCCCGGAAGAATTTGAACAGCCCGAGTTTGACATCCCCTCACCCCGCATGATCATCTGCAAATAACCAGCATCGTTCGCGTCCAATAGCCGGCCGGATTGAAGCCAAAGGGAAACTCATCCTCTTCCTTTACATCATCGGACCTGGCCACAACCTTGTAACCTGCACCCTTGCACTCCCTGGCTGCGCGCCGCTGACACTTCTCCCATCCAGAGCCCAATCCCGAACAATCAATCTCAATACCACTGACTCCGCGCACCGCGTGAGTCTTGGCATTGGTGGTACAGCCCGCCAATGTCAGAACTGCTATTGCGACAATGAGCTTGTTCATTCACTTCCTTACGCCAGGCATTCGCCTGACCATCGTTCGACTCAGGCTAAGACTAGCTGCAAATAAACGATTGATCCTGCTAAAGAAAGAGACAGCTGTTAGAGACATTGGTTTCCCCACATCAATGCCGCCATGCCCCCTGGTAAATTCCGGACACAAAAAAGGGCGACCGAAGTCGCCCTTTTTTACAGAAAGTCAGAACTTAGTTCTGTTTTTCCGCTTGTGCAGCACGCAGCAGGTCACCCAGAGTGGTGGCTACTGGAGCATCCGTAGCTACTGGCTTGTCGCGCAGGCTCTGGATAGCTTCTTTCTCGTCTTCAACGTCTTTCGACTTGATCGAGAGCTGGATTACGCGGCTCTTACGATCAACGCTGATGATCTTGGCTTCTACTTCTTCGCCTTCTTTCAGAACGTTGCGCGCGTCTTCAACGCGGTCACGGCTGATTTCGGAGGCTTTCAGAGTCGCTTCGATATCGTCGGCCAGAGTGATGATGGCGCCTTTAGCGTCAACTTCTTTCACGATGCCCTTAACGATTGCGCCTTTGTCGTTCTCTTGAACGTACTCGGAGAACGGATCGCTTTCCAGCTGCTTGATACCCAGGGAGATACGCTCGCGCTCTGGGTCAACCGACAGGATAACGGTGTCCAGCTCGTCGCCCTTCTTGAAGCGGCGTACGGCTTCTTCGCCCACTTCGTTCCAGGAGATGTCGGACAGGTGAACCAGACCGTCGATACCGCCGTCCAGACCAATGAAGATACCGAAATCGGTGATCGACTTGATGGTGCCGGAGATTTTATCGCCCTTGTTGAACTGGCCAGAGAAATCTTCCCATGGGTTAGATTTGCACTGCTTGATGCCCAGGGAGATACGACGACGCTCTTCGTCGATGTCCAGAACCATAACTTCCACTTCGTCGCCAACTTGTACGACTTTCGAAGGGTGGATGTTCTTGTTGGTCCAGTCCATTTCCGAAACGTGTACCAGACCTTCAACGCCTTCTTCCAGCTCAGCGAAGCAGCCGTAGTCGGTCAGGTTGGTTACACGAGCGGTAACGCGAGTGCTTTCTGGGTAACGGGCTTTGATAGCAACCCATGGATCTTCACCCAGTTGCTTGAGGCCCAGGGAAACACGATTGCGCTCGCGATCGTACTTCAGAACCTTGACATCGATCTCGTCGCCAACGTTGACGATTTCGGAAGGATGCTTGATACGCTTCCAAGCCATGTCGGTGATGTGCAGCAGGCCATCGACGCCACCCAGATCGACGAATGCGCCGTAATCGGTGAGGTTTTTGACGATACCTTTGACTTGCTGGCCTTCCTGCAGGGATTCCAGCAGAGCTTCACGCTCGGCGGAGTTCTCGGCTTCCAGGACGCTGCGACGGGAAACGACAACGTTGTTGCGCTTCTGGTCCAGCTTGATGACCTTGAATTCCAGCTCTTTGCCTTCCAGGTGCGTGGTGTCGCGCACTGGACGGACGTCAACCAGAGAACCTGGCAGGAACGCACGGATGCCGTTAACGTCGACAGTGAAGCCGCCTTTAACCTTACCGTTGATAACGCCCTTGACCACTTCTTCGGCTGCGAAGGCTGCTTCCAGAACAATCCAGCATTCAGCGCGCTTGGCTTTTTCACGGGACAGCTTGGTTTCACCAAAGCCGTCTTCAACCGAGTCCAGAGCAACGTGAACTTCGTCACCGACGTTGATGTTCAGCTCGCCAGCGTCGTTGTAGAACTGCTCAAGCGGGATGAGTGCTTCAGACTTCAGGCCAGCGTGAACGGTTACCCAGCGAGCTTGGTAATCGATATCAACGATAACACCGGTGATGATGGAGCCTGCCTGAAGGTTCAGGGTTTTTAGGCTTTCTTCAAAGAGTTCCGCAAAGCTTTCGCTCATTTTAATTCCTGTTGATGAGGGCGAAGAATACGCCCATCTCCACACCCCAGACGATGTGGGTTAGTTTCATTTAAAAGAAGCGCCGCAGGACTATGACTGGTCCCCCGCAGCCTTCTTGGTCACCCGGCGATATCGCGAATGGCGATCTCGCTCATGATGCGTTCCAGCACCTGGTCGATGGATAATTCCGTGGAATCCAGCTGTATGGCGTCAGCCGCCGGCTTGAGCGGGGCTACCGCTCGCTGGGTGTCACGCTCATCGCGTGCACGTATCTCATCTAGCAGACTCGACAGACTAACACCATCGACTTTGCCCTTCAACTGCAAGTATCGACGGCGCGCACGCTCCTCGGCACTGGCAGTGAGAAAAATCTTCAGCGGCGCATCGGGAAAAACCACCGTGCCCATGTCGCGACCATCGGCCACCAGACCCGGCGCCTCCTGGAATGCACGCTGGCGCTGCAGCAGCGCCTCGCGTACCGCAGGCAATGCAGCCACTTGGGAAGCACCTGAGCCGACGCTTTCCGTACGGATCACATCGCTGACTTCATCACCTTCCAGGATGATGCGCTGCAGCTGACCGTCGGTCGCAGCAATGAATTGCACATCCAGATGAGCGGCAAGTTTTTTCAGCAGCTCTTCATTGGTCAGGTCGACGCCGTGGTTGTGCGCAGCAAAAGCGAGCAGACGGTACAGCGCACCGGAATCCAGCAGATTCCAGCCCAGGCGCTTGGCCAGAATCCCGGCGACGGTGCCTTTGCCGGAACCGCTTGGCCCATCAATGGTGATGACCGGTGCAATGCTCTTCACGACTGAGCCTCTTGGGCAACGCGGATGCCGACCTGCGCACACAGCGCGAGGAAGTTGGGGAACGACGTCGCGACGTTGGCGCAATCATGGATGCGGATTGGCGCACTGGCACGCAGCGAGGCAACGCTGAACGCCATGGCAATCCGGTGATCGCCGTGACCGTGCACTTCGCCGCCGCCAATCTGGCCGCCATCGATGATGATGCCGTCCGGGGTCGGTTCGCACTTGACGCCCAGCGCCAGCAAGCCATCGGCCATCACCTGGATGCGATCCGATTCCTTGACCCGCAACTCTTCGGCGCCACGCAGCACAGTGCGCCCTTCGGCACAGGCCGCGGCCACGAACAACACCGGGAATTCGTCGATCGCCAATGGAACCAGCGCTTCCGGAATCTCGATACCTTTGAGTTTAGCTGCACGTACGCGCAGGTCAGCTACCGGCTCGCCGCCCACTTCACGCTGGTTTTCCAGGGTGATGTCCGCACCCATCAGACGCAGGATGTCGATCACGCCGGTACGGGTCGGGTTGATGCCGACATGCTCGAGCACCAGCTCGGAGCCTTCGGCGATCGACGCCGCCACCAGGAAAAACGCCGACGACGAGATATCGCCCGGTACTTCGATATGGGTGGCGGTCAGCTTGTTGCCGGACTCTACCGAAGCAGTCGCGCCGTTGACGGTAACCGGATAGCCGAAACCACGCAGCATGCGCTCGGTATGGTCACGGGTCGGCGCGGGCTCGGTCACGGTGGTCTTGCCTTCGGCGTACAGACCCGCCAGCAACAGGCAGGACTTAACCTGGGCACTGGCCATTGGCATGGTGTAAGTCAGGCCCTTGAGCTTGTGGCCACCGCGAATGGTCATCGGAGGACGACCGTCAGCCGCCGTCTCGATCACGGCGCCCATTTCACGCAGCGGGTTGGCCACGCGATTCATCGGACGCTTGGACAGCGACGCGTCGCCGGTCAGGGTACTGTCGAAGTCCTGCGCGGCCAGCAGGCCGGACAGCAGGCGCATCGAAGTACCGGAGTTGCCCAGGTAAATCGGGCCCGGCGCCGGCTTCAGACCATGCAGGCCGACGCCGTGAATGGTCACGCGACCGTGGTGCGGGCCTTCAATCACGACACCCATGTCACGGAATGCCTGAAGGGTCGCCAGGGCGTCTTCGCCTTCGAGGAAACCTTCCACTTCGGTCACACCTTCGGCCAAGGAGCCCAGCATGATCGAACGGTGGGAAATCGATTTGTCGCCTGGTACGCGAATCCGACCGGACAGGCGGCCACCAGGTTGAGCCAGGAAAATCAGATCGTTGGAATTCATAGCGTCCACATAGGCCCGACGGGCCAGGATTTTACTGAAATGCTCGCGGGCAACCCGGGCGCGAGTGAAAACGCCCAACAATTGGTGCCCATCCCCTGCATCGACCGCGTCGCGCAAGGCGTCGAGATCGCTGCGAAATGTATCGAGTGTGCGCAGGACAGCTTCGCGGTTGGCGAGGAAGATGTCGTGCCACATGACCGGGTCGCTTCCGGCGATTCTTGTGAAATCGCGGAAACCGCCCGCAGCGTAACGGAAGATCTCAAGGTTTTCATTGCGCTTGGCCAACGAGTCGACCAAACCGAACGCCAGCAAGTGCGGCAGATGACTGGTCGCCGCCAACACTTCGTCGTGACGCTCGACCTGCATGTGCTCGACATCGGCACCCAATTCCCGCCACAAACGGTCGACCACCGCCAATGCGGCCGGATCGGTCTGATCCAGCGGCGTCAGAATGACCTTATGGCGTCGAAACAGCTCGGCATTGGAGGCTTCCACCCCGCTCTGCTCGGAACCGGCAATCGGATGCCCCGGGACGAAGCGAGGCGGCATGCCACCAAAGGCCTCAGTTGCAGCACGCACCACATTACCCTTGGCACTGCCGACGTCGGTCAGGATCGCCGCGCCCAGATCCATGCCCGCCATTCGAGCGAGCAGTTTTTCCATGGCGAGGATCGGCACCGCCAACTGGATAACGTCCGCCCCCTGGCAAGCCAGCGCGAGGTCGTCTTCGCAACGATCCACCACACCCAGTTCAACCGCGAGTTTGCGTGACTGCGGATCGAGATCAACCCCGACCACTTCGCGGCACAGACCACTCTCACGCAAGCCCTTGGCAAACGAACCGCCGATCAGGCCCAGACCGACCACCACCAGGCGCCCGATCATAGGTTCAGCAGATTGCAGTGCAGTGACATCACCCACGGGCCAGAACCTTGGCCAGCGCCTCGAGGAAGCGGCTGTTTTCCGCCGGCAAACCGATGGTGATACGGAGGTGATTCGGCATGCCGTAGTTGGCCACCGGGCGCACGATCACACCCTCACGCAGCAACCCTTGGAAAACCGGAGCCGCCACCTGACCGAGGTCGACACAAATGAAGTTGCCCTTGGAGGGAATCCAGCTCAGCCCCAGGTCGCGGAAACCCGCTTCCAATTGCTGCATGCCGGTTTCATTCAGGCGACGACTTTCGGCCAGGTACTCGGCGTCCTGCAGGGCGGCGCAAGCGGCAGCCAGGGCCAGGCTATTGACGTTGAACGGCTGGCGCACGCGGTTCAGCACGTCGGCGACCACGGCAGTGGACAAGCCATAGCCAACCCGTAGCGCCGCCAGGCCATAGGCCTTGGAGAACGTACGAGAAACCAGCAGGTTCGGGTAAGCCGCGAGGAAATCCAGGCCGTCCGGCAGATCGCTGCCTTCGGCGTACTCGATGTAGGCCTCGTCCAGCACCACCAGCACATGTTCCGGCACGTCCTGCAGGAATTCGTCCAGTGCCTCGGTATCGAACCAGGTCCCGGTCGGGTTGTTCGGGTTGGCGATGAACACCACGCGGGTGTTGGCGTCGATCGCGGCCAACATGGCCGGCAGGTCATGCCCCCAGTCTTTGGCCGGAATCACTTTTGCCTGCGCACCCACCGCCTGGGTCACGATCGGATAGACCGCAAACGCGTGCTCGCTGAATACGGCGTTCAAACCCGGCGCCAGGTAAGCGCGCGCCACCAGCTCCAGAATGTCGTTGGAACCGTTGCCCAGCGTCACTTGACTCAGCTCGACGCGGCACTGCTCGGCCAGCAGGGTCTTGAGCGCAAAACCGTTGCCGTCCGGGTAGCGGGTCAGTTCCGCCAGCGCATCGCGGATGGCCGCCAGCGCCTTGGGGCTCGCGCCCAGGGGATTCTCATTGCTTGCCAGCTTGACGATGCTGGCCGGATCGAGATCCAGCTCGCGAGCCAGTTCGTCCACAGGCTTGCCCGGAACATAAGGCGAAAGTTGTTGCACGCCCGGCTGCGCCAGAGCTAGGAAATTGCCACTCATTTGCTACCGCCCTTAGAGAACTGCTTTCGGGTAGGAACCCAGCACTTTGAGTGCCACTGCTTCCTGACTGATCTTTTCCAGCACACCCTTGACCAGCGGGTCGCGATGGTGGCCGACGAAGTCGATGAAGAACACGTAGGTCCATTTACCGCTGCGCGACGGACGCGTCTCGATTCGCGTCAGGTCGATGCCGTTTTCATGGAAAGGCACCAGCAACTCGTGAAGCGCGCCCGGCTTGTTGCTCATGGAGACGATGATTGAGGTCTTGTCGTCGCCGGTCGGTGGCACTTCCTGGCTGCCGATCATCAGGAAACGCGTGGAGTTGTCCGGGCGATCCTCGATTTTCTCCGCCAGTCGGGTCAGCCCGTACAGGCCGGCCGCCATGTCGCCGGCAATCGCCGCCGAATTCCACTCACCCTTGACCCGCTTGGCCGCTTCGGCGTTGCTGGACACCGCCACGCGCTCGACATTCGGGTAATGGGCGTCCAGCCACTTGCGGCACTGGGCCAGGGACTGGGCGTGGGAATAGATGCGACTGATGCTGTCGGTCTTGGTGTTCTCACCGACCAACAGGTGATGGTGGATGCGCAGCTCGACTTCGCCACAGATCACCATGTCGTGTTCCAGGAAGCTGTCCAGCGTGTGGTTGACCGCGCCTTCGGTGGAATTCTCCACCGGGACCACACCAAAGTTCACCGCACCGGCCGCCACTTCACGGAACACTTCGTCGATCGCCGCCATCGGCTTGCTGATCACGGCATGGCCGAAGTGCTTCATGGCAGCGGCCTGGGTGAAGGTACCTTCAGGACCGAGGTAAGCGACTTTCAGCGGCTGCTCGAGCGCCAGGCACGAAGACATGATTTCGCGGAACAAACGCGCCATCTCTTCGTTGCCCAGCGGCCCCTGGTTGCGCTCCATGACACGCTTGAGCACCTGAGCTTCGCGCTCAGGACGATAGAACACCGGCACTTCGCCTTCGGCCAGCGAGGCCATCTTTACTCGCGCGACTTCCTGGGCGCAGCGCGCACGCTCACTGATCAACTCCAGGACTTTTTCGTCCAGGGCATCAATGCGCAGGCGCAGTGCCTTGAGTTCTTGCTCAGACATTAGCCGTGTTCCTTCTCGAACTCTGCCATGTACGAAACCAGCGCATGGATGGCGTTGATATCGACGGCGTTATAGATGGAGGCGCGCATGCCGCCGACGGAACGGTGCCCCTTGAGGTTCAGCAGACCACGTTCGTCGGCACCGGCCAGGAACGGCTTGTCCAGACGGTCGTCCGCCAGACGGAAAGGCACGTTCATCCAGGAACGGTCCGACTTGTTGATCGGGTTGCTGTACAGGCCGCTGGCGTCGATGAAGTCGTACAGCGTGCGCTGCTTCACTTCGTTGAGCTTGCCGATGGCTTCGACACCACCCTGCTCTTTGAGCCACTCGAACACCAGGCCGGAGAGGTACCAGGCCAGGGTCGGCGGGGTGTTGTACATCGAGCCATTATCGGCCGCGACCTTGTAGTTGAGCATGGTCGGGCAGATGGAGCGGGCGTGACCCAGCAGGTCTTCGCGAACGATGTTGACCACGATGCCGCTCGGGCCGATGTTTTTCTGGGCACCGGCGTAGATCATGCCGAAGCGCGAGACATCCACCGGACGCGAAAGAATGTCCGAGGACATGTCGGCCACCAGCGGAACATCACCGGTTTCCGGAATCCACTGGAATTCCAGGCCACCGATGGTTTCGTTCGGCGCGTAGTGAACGTAGGCCGCGTCCTTGGACAGCTTCCACTCGTTCTGACCGGGAATAGCGAAATAGTCGTAAGGCTTGGCGGTAGCGGCAACATTGACATGGCCGTAGCGCGAAGCTTCTTCGATGGCTTTCTGCGACCAGATACCGGTATCGATATAG
The DNA here is from genome assembly GCF_008801475.1 of Pseudomonas moorei. GTDB lineage: Bacteria > Pseudomonadota > Gammaproteobacteria > Pseudomonadales > Pseudomonadaceae > Aquipseudomonas > Aquipseudomonas moorei. Next base: position 150,625 of record NZ_VZPP01000014.1, read on the forward strand.
TCGGCAGTACCGCTTTCCGGCAACAGGTTCAGAGGAATCTGAGCAAATTGCTGGCTGGCGCCACCTTGCAGAAACAGCACTTTATAGTTCGAGGGGATATTCAGCAGATCACGCAGATCCTGCTCGGCCTTGGTGGCAATGGACACGAACTCATCACTGCGATGGCTCATCTCCATGACCGACAGACCCTTGCCGTGCCAGTCGAGCAACTCGGACTGGGCACGCAACAGGACAGCTTCAGGAAGCGCAGCAGGACCTGCGCAGAAGTTATAGGCTCGTTTGCTCACATCCACTCTCGCTATGCAATCACGGTAGCGGACAGAGCAAACACTCTGCCCTGCTACGATTTGGTTAGTCTTGCGACTCTTCTTCGTCTGCGGCGTCAGCCTGCAGGTTGTCGACCGTATCGTCCGGTTCGGCGCCGATCACGCCCGCTTCCAGCTCGACACCCTCTTCATCCTCGAACTCTTCACCTTCGACTTCCGACGGCTCCTGAACCCGCTCCAGGCCGACCAGGGTTTCATCCTTGGCCAGTTTGATCAGGGTCACGCCCTGGGTGTTACGACCCAGACTGGACACTTCGTCGACACGGGTACGTACCAGGGTGCCCTGGTCGGAAATCAGCATGATCTCCTCGCCATCGAGCACCTGAACCGCACCGACCAGACGGCCGTTACGCTCGTTGCTGACCATGGCAATAACGCCCTGACCGCCACGCTTGTACTCAGGGAACTCGGTGATTGCCGTACGCTTGCCGAAGCCACGCTCGGAAGCGGTGAGGATCTGGCTGCCTTCTTCAGGGATCAGCATGGAAATCAGCTTCTGGCCTTCCGGCAGGCGCATGCCGCGCACACCGCGGGCGGTACGGCCCATGGCACGAACGTCGGATTCCTTGAAGCGAGTCACCTTGCCGCCATCGGAGAACAGCATGACTTCGCGCTCGCCATCAGTAATGGCGGCGGAAATCAGTACGTCGCCTTCATCCAGCTCCAGCGCGATCAAACCAACGCTGCGTTGACGGCTGAAGGATTCCAGCGGGGTCTTCTTCACGGTGCCATTGGCGGTCGCCATGAAGATGTAGTGACCTTCGGTGTATTCCTCGACCGGCAGCATGGTGGTGATGTATTCACCGTCATCCAGCGGCAGCAGGTTGACCAGCGGACGACCGCGGGCCGCACGGGACGCCTCAGGGATTTCGTAGGTCTTGAGCCAGTACACCTTGCCCTTGCTGGAGAACAGCAACAGCGTGGTGTGACTGTTGGCAACCAGCAAGTGAGCGATGTAGTCCTCATCCTTGACGCCGGTCGCCGACTTGCCTTTACCGCCACGACGCTGAGCCTGATAGGCAGCCAGCGGCTGGGTCTTGGCATAGCCACCGTGGGAAATGGTCACGACACGCTCTTCTTCCGGGATCATGTCACCCAGGGTCAGGTCGAGACGGGCGTCCAAGATCTCGGTGCGGCGCACATCGCCGTATTCGGCGCGGATCACTTCCAGCTCTTCGCGGATCACTTCCATCAGGCGCGTGGCGCTGTTGAGAATGCGGATCAGCTCGCCGATCTGGTTGAGGATCTCTTGATACTCAGCCAGCAGTTTTTCGTGTTCCAGACCGGTCAGACGGTGCAGACGCAGTTCCAGAATGGCTTGCGCCTGCTCTGGCGACAGGAAGTACTTGCCGTCGCGCAGACCGTATTGCGGATCGAGGTTTTCCGGACGGCACGAATCGGCACCGGCACGTTCGACCATCGCGACCACGGCAGAGGATTCCCAAGGGGTGCTGACCAGCGCTTCCTTGGCTTCCGACGGGGTTGGCGAGGCCTTGATCAGGGCGATGACCGGGTCGATGTTCGACAGGGCAACCGCCTGGCCTTCAAGGATATGACCACGCTCGCGCGCCTTGCGCAGCTCGAACACGGTACGGCGGGTAACCACTTCGCGACGGTGACGCACGAAGGCTTCCAGCAGGTCCTTGAGGTTCAGGATCCGTGGGCGGCCGTCGATCAGTGCGACGATGTTGATGCCGAACACCGCTTGCAGCTGGGTCTGGGCGTAGAGGTTATTGAGAATGACCTCAGGCACTTCACCGCGACGCAGTTCGATCACGACGCGCATACCGTCCTTGTCGGACTCGTCGCGCAGTTCGGTGATGCCTTCGAGCTTCTTCTCTTTTACCAGCTCGGCGATCTTCTCGATCAGACGGGCCTTGTTCAGCTGGTAAGGGAGTTCGGTGATGACGATCTGCTGACGGCCACCGACCTTGTCGATGTCTTCGATAATCGAGCGCGCACGCATGTAAATGCGGCCGCGACCGGTGCGGTAGGCTTCGATGATGCCGGCGCGACCGTTGATGATCGCGGCGGTCGGGAAGTCCGGACCGGGAATGTATTGCATCAACTCATCGACGGTCAGCTCAGGGTTGTCGATGAGGGCCAGGCAACCGTCGATGACTTCACCGAGGTTGTGCGGCGGAATGTTGGTCGCCATGCCCACGGCGATACCGCTGGAGCCGTTGACCAGCAGGTTGGGAATACGGGTCGGCATGACCGCCGGGATCATTTCGGTGCCGTCGTAGTTCGGCACCCAGTCCACGGTTTCCTTATGCAGGTCGGCCAGCAGCTCGTGCGCCAGCTTGGTCATGCGCACTTCGGTGTATCGCATGGCCGCGGCGTTGTCGCCGTCCACCGAACCGAAGTTGCCCTGGCCGTCTACCAGCAGGTAGCGCAAGGAGAATGGCTGCGCCATCCGGACGATGGTGTCGTACACCGCGGTATCACCGTGCGGGTGATACTTACCGATCACGTCACCGACGACACGGGCAGATTTCTTGTACGGCTTGTTGAAGTCGTTGCCCAGCTCGCTCATCGCGAACAGCACGCGCCGGTGCACGGGCTTCAAGCCATCGCGCGCATCCGGCAGTGCCCGCCCGACAATCACGCTCATCGCGTAATCGAGGTAGGACTGCTTCAGCTCGTCTTCGATATTGACCGGGAGGATTTCTTTGGCCAGTTCGCCCATGAGAAGCCTGATTCCTTTTTCTGGTGAAACTTCGTCACATCCATATGGGACGAACGAAGCTCGCCGATGCAGGCTGAGTGCCATGCACCGACTTACGACAAATCAACGAGTTATGCCATGGATCTGCGCAGTAAAGGCCACCCCTTAGGGCAACCTTGGAAACCGCCGGATGTTATCACAAGAGCCGCCACGCACCTATCCCCCTGATGCGCATGGAGCATAGTTAGTTGACCGGTGACAGGCTTGAAGGGGATCAGAGAGGCTTAGAGCCTTATTGATTGTAGTTTTTCAGGCTGAATCAGGCTAATCCATCGCCTTTTAGGGCGTCATCGCGGGCAAGCCCGCTCCCACAGGGTTCTGTGGCGCTCACAAGACCTGTGGGAGAGAGCTTGCCCGCGATGATGATTTAACAGGCACCGAAAAAATCAGTGCAGACGCTTACGGCACATCAACTGGGTCATTTTCGCGGTATCCGGCCGTTCGACGATGCCCTTTTCGGTGACGATGGCGTCGATCAGATCCGCCGGCGTCACATCGAACACCGGGTTGAACGCCTCGACATCCGCCCCGACCCGTTTGCCACCGACGTCCAGCAACTCGCGACCATCACGTTCTTCAATCGGGATGTCGTCACCGCTGGCCAGGCTCATGTCGATGGTCGAACTCGGCGCCACCACCATGAAACGCACGCCGTGGTGCATGGCATTGACCGCCAGTTGATAGGTGCCGATCTTGTTCGCCACGTCGCCATTGGCAGTGATCCGGTCCGCGCCGACGATCACCCAGGTAATGCCCTTGGTCTTCATGATGTGCGCCGCAGCAGAGTCGGCATTGAGGGTGACGGGAATACCTTCATTGGCCAATTCCCACGCCGTCAATCGCGAGCCCTGCAACCATGGACGGGTTTCGCCGGCATAGACACGCTCAACCATGCCCTCAATGAAGGCCCCGCGAATCACTCCCAGCGCAGTACCGAAGCCACCAGTGGCCAGCGCGCCGGTGTTGCAGTGGGTGAGGATGGCCTGGGCGTTGCCCTGATGCTTGCGGATAAGGTCGACACCCAGTTGCGCCATAGTGAGATTGGCTTCGCGATCACTTTCATGAATGGCGACAGCTTCTGCTTCCAGGACAGCCAGCGGATCGGCATGATTTTTCAGGCGATCGAGCCGCTCTTGCATACGGCCCAGCGCCCAGAAGAGGTTGACCGCGGTCGGACGGGCATCGGCAAGCAGGGCAAAGTCCTCGGCCAGCGCCGCCTGCCAGTCACCACCCTCGGCAAACCGCGCACGCGCCGCCAGCACGACGCCATAGGCAGCGCTGATCCCGATCGCCGGCGCACCGCGCACCACCATCGAGCGAATGGCCTCGGCCACGCCAGCTGCGGTGGTGTAGGCGATCCAGGTCTCCTCGAACGGCAAAATACGCTGATCCAGCAGATAAAGGGCGCCATCACGCCAATCGATGGCCTTCACTTTCTCCGCAGCCAACAGTCGATCGCGCATCCCTCACCCCGCACTCATGAACAAAAGCCGCCGATTATAGCGATCCCCCCGCGAAGACGCTCGGGTATACTTCGCCATCCTTTACAAAAGCACTGGAACCGACCCTCGATGCCGAACACTGCCGTTGCGCTCGACCTGTTATTACTGCCGACCTGGCTGGTACCCGTCGAACCCGCTGGTGTTGTCCTGAAGGACCATGGCCTGGGTATTCGCGACGGGCGCATCGTCTTCATCGGCCCACGTTCCGCCGCCCTGAAGCTTAACGCAAGCGAAGTGCGCGAACTCCCGGACATCTTGCTCAGCCCCGGCCTGATCAATGCTCACGGGCATGCGGCAATGACCCTGTTCCGCGGACTGGCCGATGACCTGCCACTCATGACCTGGCTGGAAAACCACATCTGGCCAGCCGAAGCCAAATGGGTCGACGAGGATTTTGTCCGCGATGGCACGGATCTGGCCATCGCCGAGCAGATCAAAAGTGGCATCACCTGCTTCTCTGACATGTATTTCTTCCCGAAGGTTGCCAGCGAACGCGTGCATAACAGCGGAATTCGCGCACAGATCGCGATCCCGATCCTTGATTTCCCCATCCCCGGCGCCATTACAACGGACGAAGCCATTCGTCAGGGCGTCGAGTTGTTTAACGACCTCAAGCACCACGACCGTATAAAAGTCACCTTTGGGCCCCATGCACCCTACACCGTGGGCGATGAAACCCTGGAAAAAATCCGGGTAATCACCGAAGAACTCGACGCCTCGATTCACATGCACGTGCATGAAACCGCATTCGAAGTACAGCAGTCGGTCGAACAGCGCGGCGAGCGTCCACTGGCTCGCCTCGCGCGACTGGGCCTGCTCGGGCCTCGCTTCCAGGCCGTTCACATGACCCAGATCAGCGAGGAAGACATGGCGCTGCTGGTAGAAAGCAACACCAACGTCATTCATTGCCCGGAGTCAAACCTGAAACTGGCCAGCGGTTTCTGCCCGGTGGAACGCTTGTGGCAGGCTGGAGTGAATGTCGCCGTCGGCACCGATGGCTCGGCCAGCAACAACGACCTGGACTTGCTCGGCGAAACCCGTACCGCCGCCCTGCTGGCCAAGGCTGTCGCCGGCTCGGCCACCGCGCTGGATGCCCATCGCGCCCTGCGCATGGCCACGCTCAATGGCGCCCGGGCGCTGGGAATCGAAGCCGAGACCGGTTCGCTAGAAGTCGGCAAGGCCGCTGACATGGTGGCGTTCGATCTTTCCGGCCTGGCCCAACAACCGGTCTACGACCCTGTTTCGCAACTTATCTACGCGACGGGCCGGGACTGCGTGAAACACCTTTGGGTCGCCGGCAAGCCACTGCTGGAGGACCGGCGCCTGACGCGCCTGGATGAACAACAGCTGATCGCCACCGCCAAGGCCTGGGGCCAGCGCATCAGTGGCCGCAACGAATCGTAAGCCCCCCGGACCACACTTCGGGGCAACAGGATTTTTCAAGTTTCAGAGGATTTAAACCATGAGCAACGTCGACTACGCCGAAATCGCCAAATTCGAAGCCCTGGCCCATCGCTGGTGGGACCGCGAAAGCGAATTCAAGCCGCTGCACGATATCAACCCGCTACGGGTCAACTGGATTGACGAACGCGTCAACCTGGCCGGCAAGAAAGTCCTGGACGTCGGCTGCGGCGGCGGCATCCTCAGCGAGGCCATGGCCCAGCGTGGCGCGACGGTGATGGGCATCGACATGGGCGAAGCGCCACTGGCGGTCGCGCAGTTGCACCAACTGGAGTCCGGCGTGAACGTCGAATACCGGCAGATCACCGCCGAAGCCCTGGCCGAAGAAATGCCGGAACAGTTCGACGTAGTCACCTGCCTCGAAATGCTCGAACACGTACCGGATCCATCCTCGGTGATTCGCGCCTGCTTCCGCATGGTCAAGCCTGGCGGTCAGGTTTTCTTCTCCACCATCAACCGCAACCCCAAGGCGTACCTGTTCGCCATCGTTGGTGCCGAATACATCATGAAGCTGCTGCCGCGGGGTACCCATGACTTCAAGAAATTCATCCGCCCTTCCGAACTTGGCGCCTGGAGCCGCATGGCCGGCCTGACTGTCAAAGACATCATCGGCCTGACCTACAACCCGCTGACCAAGCACTACAAACTGGCGTCCGACGTAGACGTCAACTACATGATCCAGACCCTGCGCGAGGAGTAAGCCGATGCGAATCAGAGCAGTTCTTTTCGACATGGACGGCACCCTGCTCGACACCGCGCCAGACTTCATTGCGATCTGTCAGGCGATGCGAGCGGACCGCGGCATGGCGCCGATGAACGACAAACACATCCGCGACGAGATCTCGGGTGGCGCCAAGGCGATGGTGGCCGTGACCTTCGCCATGGACCCCGAGTCGCCAGGATTTGAGGAACTGCGTCTGGAGTTCCTCGAGCGCTACCTGGTGGGTTGCGCCGTTCATAGCAAATTGTTCGACGGCATGCACGAACTGCTGGCCGACATCGAAAAGGCCAACCTGATCTGGGGCGTCGTCACCAACAAGCCATTGCGTTTTGCCGAGCCGATCATGCAGCAGCTCGGGCTGGCCGAGCGTTCAGCCCTGCTGATCTGCCCCGACCACGTGAAAAACAGTAAACCGGATCCAGAGCCATTGATCCTCGCTTGCAAGATGCTCGACCTCGACCCGGCCAGCGTGTTGTTCGTCGGCGATGATCTGCGCGATATCGAATCGGGCCGCGATGCGGGCACCCGGACGGCGGCGGTGACTTTCGGCTACATCCACCCGGACGATAACCCGCGGCACTGGGGCGCGGACGTGGTGGTCGATCATCCGCTGGAGTTGCGCAAGGTGCTCGATAGCGCCCTTTGTAGCTGCTGAGCTGCCCTGTTTTTTTGTAGGCGCGAGCTTGCTCGCGAAAAACCTGAGGACGCCGTGAGGGGTATCAGGCTTGTCGCGTAATCGTTGACGACCATCGTCGGAACGCCGCCCGGAGCAAGCTCGCTCTCACAATGACCGCGCAACGGTCGCTCCTAATCTGATTTGTTGAGGTTTTTATGTTCGATTATTCCGCTCGCCCTGACTTGCTCAAGGATCGGGTTATCCTGGTCACCGGCGCCGGTCGTGGCATTGGCGCCGCCGCCGCGAAAACCTATGCCGCCCATGGCGCAACCGTGCTGCTGCTGGGCAAGACCGAGGCCAATCTGACTCAGGTCTACGACGAAATCGAAGCAGCCGGCCATCCGCAACCCGCAGTCATCCCGTTCAATCTGGAAACCGCCCTGCCCCATCAATACGATGAATTGGCAGCAATGATCGAAAGTGAATTCGGCCACCTCGACGGCTTGTTGCACAACGCGTCGATCATCGGCCCGCGCACACCGATCGAACAGCTCTCCGGCGAAAACTTCATGCGGGTCATGCAAGTCAACGTCAACGCCATGTTCATGCTGACCAGCACATTGCTGCCACTGCTCAAGCAGTCCCAGGATGCTTCGGTGGTCTTCACTTCCAGCAGCGTCGGCCGCAAAGGCCGTGCCTATTGGGGGGCGTACGGCGTCTCGAAGTTCGCCACCGAAGGCCTGATGCAAACCCTGGCCGATGAAGTCGACACCGTAGCCCCTGTGCGCTCCAACAGCATCAACCCGGGTGCTACTCGGACCAGCATGCGTGCCCAGGCGTATCCAGGGGAAAACCCACTGAACAATCCGACGCCCGAAGAGATCATGCCGGTCTATCTGTACCTGATGGGGCCGGACAGCACAGGTATTAACGGCCAGGCGTTCAACGCTCAATAATACCGTGCGTCGCTTTTGTGCCGCGCCGACTTCCCGTCGCGGCACACAAGGCTCGGCGGGTTTTCAGTCAAACAAATGCCGCACAAGTCTCCCCCTTCATTTTCACTATCTCTAACCTGTTGATTTCGAAATATTTTTAATAAATCGAACTCTCTGGCATGACTTTCGCTCTACCTTTGCTCAAACAGGCAATGTGAAAGCAGGCAAACGGCGGTTGAGTCGACAGGTTACTAAACCGCGATAAAGCAGATTAGACTTGCACGAAATGTCCTACGGGACTGACGGACCAGTATGACGTGCAGCCCAAAGCCGCTCTCACCCAGCTTGTAAGACAGCCTTACTGCTCAAGGGCGAACGCCATATGAAATCACCTTCCCAGACCAACGCAATTGACTTTGATAGCGCCAAATTGCAACGCCTGGGCTTTGGTCAGCAGCAACCGTCCCTGGAAAGGCCGCTCAGTCTTGCGCAACTGCGCCAGCAACTGAGCCTGCAGCTGCAAACCAGTCTTGAGCCACAACGCATTCTCGGGCTGTTCTTCCGCGAAATTCAGCGACTCGTTCCACTCGATGCCTTGAGCTACCAGCACAAGAGCAGCGACTTGCGCCTGGAGTTTGGTCAGCGTGGCCACCACTCCATCAGTTACAACCTCAGCCATGAAGGCGAGCACCTGGGTGAACTGGTGTTTCGCCGCAATCAGCGCTTCACCGAGCAAGAACAAGGCAACCTCGAATCACTGCTGGCCTCGCTGCTTTATCCGATGCGCAACAGCCTGCTCTACCGTGCCGCCACCCAGAGTGCACTGCGTGATCCGCTGACCGACACCGGCAACCGTATCGCCATGGACCAGACGCTGCAGCGGGAAATCGAGCTGTCTCGGCGCCACCTGCAACCGTTATCCCTGCTGATGCTGGACATCGATCACTTCAAGCAGATCAATGACACCCACGGTCACAGTGCCGGTGACGAGGTGCTCAAGGCCGTTGCCGCGTCGATCAAAAGCCAGTTGCGCAACGTGGACATGGTGTTTCGTTACGGGGGCGAAGAGTTCCTGATTCTGCTATCCAACACCTCCCGGGAGGCGGCGGCCATGATCGGTGAACGATTGCGGGTGGCGGCGCAGGCTGAGGACTATGAGGCCGATGGCCGGGTGATCGGGCTGACAGTCAGCCTCGGCTGCTCGACACTGCTGCCTGGCGAGTCAGTGGAGAGCCTGCTGCGAAGGGCTGACAATGCGCTGTACGTGGCCAAGCGCGAGGGACGTAACCGGTTGGCAATGGCGGGTTGAGTCTTCAGCAAGGCTGCATAACCAATGTGGGAGCGAGCCTGCTCGCGAAAGTGGAATGCCAGTCAACATCAAAGTTGATTGATAAACCGCTTTCGCGAGCAGGCTCGCTCCCACAGTTTTATCGCATGCTACTCGGATCAGTTTTCGGCCAGCGCCAGTCGCTCACGTGCTGCCGGCGTTTTTTCCGCAAGTTCCAGCTGCATGCAACGCTCCAGGAACAGGAACATGTAGTCGTAGCTCTTGCACACGGCCTGACGCAATTCCATCTGCAGGGATTTGCTCGGGTTCATGCCCGCCAGGGAACAGATGATTTCCAGTGCTTCCCACGGATGGGCATCGTCATACTGGGCGTGCATCTTCAGCCACTTCATCGCGCGCTTGCGCTCTTCCTCGGGGAAAGAAGCTGCGTATACGCCACTGGAACACACCAGCGCCGACCACTCCCCGGTCGCACCTTCAATGGCATAGTTGGTCGCGGCGATGGCCACGATCAGCGAGTCCGCGGAACTGGTGTGCCAGCACCAATGGCTCAAGGCGTGAAGTTCGGGGGCTACCTGTTGCGCCTGCAGATCTTCCAGAGTGACGCCGTGAGCACGGCTCCAGTTCACCCAGTAATCGGCGTGGTTCAATTCGACGCGAATGTTGCGCATCAGCCAGCGACGCGCCATGTCTTCGCCCGGGTGGCGGGCAAAGCGGGTCTTGGTCAGGTTTTGTGCCATGTATAACGCGAACTGTTCGACCACCGGCCAGCCACCAATCAGGTACTGACGCATGGTCTTTGCACTGAGCTTGTTGTCACGCATGCGCTGATACAGTTCGTGTTCGACAACCCGGCGCTTGCTCTCGCTGCAATCCTGGATCAGGCGCTGGGCCCAGGCCGGATAACTTGCAGCTTCCATGAGTGGTCCGGTTCGGTTGAATGTGTCGATCACTGTCGGGCTCCTTTTGATTGTGATTGTTAGGATCAGCAAGAGATTTCAACGGAACGTGCCAGGCGCCCTGAACAACAAGGGTTGAGGCCTGGCAGGACGACTTTGCAAACTATCGCAGGTAAACAGTTGCGGGCGTTCAATGACATACCCTTGAGCGTAATCCACCCCGATCTCCAGCAATGCCTGCTCGATCAGTGGCGTCTCGACAAACTCGGCAATCGTACGCTTACCCATGACATGACCGATGTGATTGATCACCTCGACCATAGCGCGGTTAATCGGGTCGTCCAGCATATCCTTTACGAAACTCCCGTCGATCTTCAGGAAGTCTACAGGCAAATGTTTCAGGTAGGCGAATGAAGACATTCCGGCGCAAAAATCGTCCAGCGAAAAAAGGCAACCTAAACCCTTGAGTTCATTGATGAATCTGATCGCACTGCCAAGATTTGAAATAGCACTGGTTTCAGTAATTTCAAAACAAATCATTTCAGCCGGTATCGAATATGTAACGAACTGTTCACGCAGGAAGTCGAGAAACGCCTCGTCTCCGATGGTTGTGCCTGACAGATTGATCGCACACATGGCCAGTGGCCCGTGGCGCTTTTCCGCGCGACATTGGGCAATGATCTTGAACACGTTTTGTACGACCCAACGATCAAGCGAGCTCATCAGGCCATAACGCTCGGCCGCCGGAATAAAGCTGTCGGGCAAAATCATGCGCCCGGCCTCGTCGTGCAAGCGCAACAGGATTTCGATATGCCCGCTGCCTGCATCGGTATGGCCAAGCGGCGCAATCTCCTGGGCATACAGGCAGAAGCGATCCTCTTCCAGCGCCATGTGCAGGCGCTGTACCCAGGCCATTTCGCCAAAGCGCAGGGACAACTCCGAATCATCGGGATGGTAGACCTGAACCCGGTTACGACCTTTTTCCTTGGCCATGTAGCAGGCCATGTCGGCAGCGCGCAGCGACGCTTCAAGGGTGGTCGGATTCTGCGCGACATGCACCAGGCCGATGCTCACGGTTGTCACGAATGGCCGGCCCTTCCAGACAAAGTGCAGATTCTGCACGGTCTGACGCAGGCTCTCGGCGACTTTCTCCGCCGCGTCCGGCCCACAGTTCTCCAGCAGGATGCCGAACTCGTCCCCCCCCAACCGGGCGAGGGTATCGCCCTCACGCAATCCCGATTGCAGAAGCGCGCAGATATGCCGCAGCAATTCGTCACCGGCGGCATGGCCACAGGTATCGTTGACCAGCTTGAATTGATCCAGATCGAGAAACATCAGGGCATGACGCCCCGCCTGCCGGGTCAGCGTGTGCAGGGCCTGCTCCAGGCGATACTCGAACTCGCGACGGTTGGCCAGCCCGGTCAATGCATCGTGGGTGGCCTGCCAGGACAGATTGGCGATGTATTGCCGTTCCTGCGTCATGTCGTGCAGCACCAGTACGGCGCCGCTGACCTTGCCGGCATTGCGGATAGGCGCGCCGACCAGCGTGACCGACACCGTGCTGCCATCGAGGCGTTGAATCAACTTGGAATGTTCACTGCCACCGCTGAGATGACCACTGAGAATGCGCTCGATCAACGTAAAACCGTCGGTCTGGGCATTCTCGTCCAGCAGGTTGAACAAGGCCGCCAGCGGCAATCCGGTCGCCTGCTCGGCCTTCCAGTGAGTCAAGGCTTCGGCGGCCGGGTTCATGTAGGCAATGGCGCCTTCGACGTCGGTGGTAATCACCCCGTCGCCGATCGATTGCAGGGTGATCTGCGCCCGGTCCTTCTCCAGTTGCAGAGCGTCAGCGAAGGCGTGGCGTTGCTTGAGCAGTTTGTGGGTGCGCATCAAGGCCAACGCGATCAAGCCCAGGGCGGTGGCGAGGTTGGTCACCAGCAACAGGCGCAGAATGACTCGCGACCCCTCTCCCAATGCGTCACTGAAGGCTTTTGCTGCGGGTGTCACCTCATCGTTGATCGCAAAAATCTGCGCCTTCCAGCGCTTGATATCGTCATCGGAGGCCGGGCTGGTGGAGATGTGCTGATGCATATCCTGCGCAACGTCATCCAGCTTGACCAGGTACGCATCACCCACCGTCCAGAGATCGATGGCCTTTTCGAGGTAACTGAAGTGGCGGAAATTGAGGTACAGCCAGATCAGACTGGAAACGTCATCCGGGTGGTTGCCACCTTTGAGAATCGCCAGGCGCGCCGCTTCGATATTCGGCGGTTGATGATCCAGCGCTACCCGCAACTCGTGACCGCCCTGGGGCACGGAAATCGCATTCTGGTATTTGCGGAAAATCGACGCGTCACGACTGTCGGCGTACAGATTGAGGTAATAGATGGCATCTTTTTGGCCTTTGGACCACAGGCTTTCACCGGCGACATAGCCGCGAACCGCCGACAGCACATAAAGGCTAACGCCACCCAACAAGGCTTGAAACACCACAACGGCGATAAATGGCCAGACAATGCCCAACAACCGTGGCGTTCCGAGTGTCCGCGTTTGATTCATGAGGTCCCTTGCATAAGCACTACTTGATCGTCTTCCGGACGTAATCGCTACAGCTAGACTAGGGGCTGATCTCATTCCCGGCAAGCCGGGATATTTCGGGAGGCCAAGATATATATACCGCCTCGAAGCGGCTTGAAGTGTTGAAGCTGGCGCTCTTTCCATTCGAGAGCGGAACCCGTCATGCAATTAACGACTTCAACTTCAGCGCAGCATCACGCCGGGCAACTGGCGGAATACGATTCCTTACTGTCGCAACTACGCAAAATACCCACCTCAGGCATCCGTACAGACAACACTTATCTGACCCCAAAGCCCTTTTCGCCGCTGGCTCGAGAGTTCGATAAAGGAAGTGCGCATATCGCCGAAGTGGTTCAGAGCATCGGCGCAGAAGTTCGTCCAGATCGCCTTCTGTGCCTCACGCATATCTTGAAGTACTACGGGCTTACAGTGCCTGAGCATCAAGATGCCACAACCCTTGCCCCATTGATTCGCGAGCTGGAAGAAAGAAGCGCGAACCACCGGCTGGGTCTGGAACAGGGCCTTGATATCAGCTGCCTTTTGTCTGCCGACGATCGTTCGAAAATCGATAACGAAATCAGCCTGGTTCTGGGTGATGAAGAAACGCCCATCATTGACCGCCTGGCAAGAGAGGCTGATCCGGACGTTACCCCCGAACAGATGCGATTGACGCCCGAAGTCTGCCTGCTGCGCTTGCTCGACAACCATAAGGCTCGTTATCTGACCCAACGCTTGATCGACGCATTGGGCTGGTACGGCGCTCGTCCCGGTGAAAATCCTGCTCCGGGTATCGGCCCCCGGCTTCTGGCCCAAGCACTGCTTGTCTGGTACAGCCCGTCCCCCACCGAATCATCCGACACCATTGCCGGCTATCGTCTGCAACAACGCGCCAACCAAGGCAAAAGCTATCAACGTCTTCGCAGTGAATTCGAGAATCATCTGCTCGATTCGGGGCAAGTCACCACGCCCCTGGAAAAAATCGTGCTCGGGCGTCTGCTGCTGCGACAGTTTCCGATTGAGTTTCAGGTGCGCAACATTCCGCAAGATCTTCCTTATGCGACCTCCGTCGTCTGGGTCAACTTTGTCCATGGCGCCAGGCTCGCACACGCACTCGATCCGGGACTGCTGCAGCGTCTGACGTTTCAGCAACTGGTGGATTTACCCTTGCGCAAAAGTGAAAAGGCCCCAAAAGCGTTGCTTGATCTGATTGCATTGACGCGACTCGCCGCTGCCCGCGAGTGGTCCAGGGCCACGGGTGCCATTGCTCCGACCCACGAGACTGCGACAGAAGCCTTGTCCGACCCGATCAACGCTCTGGAGAAATACACGAAGCAATTGAATGCGGCGATTATCCAGATGACGGTAGAACCGCCACAGCGGTTGGAGCTCGCCAGTAAATGCCTGAAAGAGGCGTTTAGCGGCCGATTGGTTGGCCCGCTCGACATAAGACTGATGCGCGACGACGGCTACGCTGGAAAACGCGTAGAACGAAACGTGATCGAGACGCCGACGGTACCAGGAAGAACCTACCCCCTGGTTGAGGTGTACGCTTCGGGCGGCTTGTCGCCCAACACAAAGTGGTATGTCAGCAACGACGGCAAGATCGGGACTTTCTGGATAAGTCTGTCAAGCAAGGGCACTCTCGAGCATGGCCTTACGAAGCAGCACACTGACCCCAAACCTTTTCTTTTAATCCCCCCCGAAGTATCCCTGCCTGACGTTCCGGCCCTGTTCGACAAACGCTTCAGCAGCTATCTCGATAAAGCCAAAGATGCCTATGAAACCTTGATCAAAAACCAGCTCGTGACGTTGCCCTGGGTTGATCGCCAGGCTCTGGAACATGGAGAAGTCAGGGTCTACACCCTGAGGGAAGAAACCTCGAAAATCAAAGCGGATGACGAGACCAGTGAACTGATAATGCCCCTGCGAGCGCGCATGGGGTTCGTTCTGCGAGCCGATTATCGCGGCAAGGCGTCGTTTTACGAGTGCCTTCCCCGCGCTGGATTGATACGGATACGAACAGATGTTTCAGTCAAAATGGTCGGTGGCTACCGCAAAAACTTCCTTGTTCCCGATTTTTTCGATGACGACTACAACGTTATCCCCATTACGGGTGGCAACAAACTGCCGTTCGATTGGGAAGCCCACAAGAAAGGCATAAAACCGAAGCAGGGAGCGACCTGCTACGCCATTCTCGAACAACTGGGTGACCCCCTTAGCTGTTCATTGATCCCGCTGGCACATCACGACATCACCGCGAACCTGACGCTGTCCTCGTCCCGCTCCCGGGAAATTGCCTCTTTCATTTCGAAAAACCTGTTCTATCTCGACGAAAAGGAACTGCGGGCCCAAGCCTGGGGAGAAACGAAATTCGAGCGTGATCGTGATGAAAAACACTGGCTGTACGAGCTAAAACCCTTCATCCCGTTCTGGGGCAGCCTCGACGATTTGCAATCCGACAAATTCGGCAATCGAGTCCTCGGGGTGATAGGGCTGATTGTCGATGTCGTTTCCTTTGCCCTGCCTTTGGGGAAGTTCGCCGCTGGCAGCATGAGGCTGGCCATCCAGGCCGGCCGAATGGGAATTCGGGCAACGCTTCCCTCTCTGGGCAAGCTTTCGACGAACCTTCTGACCGCCAATCTGAGAAATTTCAATCCTCTGGACGCCCTGCCTACCCTTCTGAAGTCGTCTGTTCGGGGCGTTCGAGCGGGCAGCCGCGCATTGAGTCATCTCGAAAACAAAGCAATGTTCAAACTCAAGAAGCTGGCCGGACGGGCTGATGAGTACGATTTCCCCCAAGGCCTGACCCAGGTGACCGATCCAGGGCATTGGCGCCCGCTGACAGATGCCGATCAACTTGCCATCGTCAAAGGCATTGAAGACGTCCCCGTGCGTAACGTTGTGCCATTGGGATTCCGGCACTACCTGATCGATCCACAGTCGTCTCGCCCATTCGGGCCGTTGCTGACGACTCACGCCCACGATCTCTCGCTGGGTCGTTCCAGCTACCCCCCACTGAAGAACAGTGATGCGCATGTCTTCGTTGAATTACCCGATAAAACCAGTGTCCGGGAAGTGCTGGAAATCGATGGCCGCACCACGGTACTCATCGACGAGTTGCCATACCGACTCGATGGCAATGATTTACGCCGCGTCGACCTGATCGATGACAGCAACGCATTGACCCTGGTGCCCTGCCGGCCACGTCGCGCGCCAAACGGCAAGAGTGATTGCCTCAGCAGTTTTGTGACGAGCGAGCCGGCTCCCACGCCGGAAATCGGTTCGTTCGACGAAACCAAAGATTACGCGCCATGGTTTGGCGACCGGGTATCCGTGCCGGTTGAGCGACCGCCTCATGCAGGTCAGTTTCTGACCCATGAAGGTAATCTTTATTACATCACCGATGGCGTCCCGAGCCTCTACAAAGGTGACATCAGCCAACTCGGCTTTGCCAAGAAATGGCTGGTACCGAGCAAAGAAATACCGGCCAGTCTGATGTTCCGTAAAGGTATTTACGGCCGCATAGAGGTTAAAGGCGTCTATGAGGGCGCTGAGGACTCACATCAGATCGGGGCCATTCTGGTGCCGTCCCTCGATGACTCCAGCACTTATGTGTTTACCCGGATCAACACCGATAAGTATTACGTCGCGACAGTACCCAAGGGACAAAACTTGAGCGAGCCGCTGACCTTGAAACGCCTGCTCAAACCCGACATGGCCGAAGGCACGCTGGGAGAGGAATTGTTATTGGTCTACACCGGATCGCTGAGTGCCAACAACATCGCGCGCATCCACGGGGTCGAAGCCATTTCGCGAGCAATGAAAACCATGGAGGAGATCGCCATTCCCATCGGAACGAACCCGATCCCGGCGACCAGCATGAAACACTTGAAGGTAGACACCAGCCCTGGAGAGGCGTTGATGTTCGATCATTCGACCCGAATGATCGTCACGCAATTGCCGCAAGGCGCCACGTCCTGGAGCCGAAGCAAGGACGCCCCGGAAGCTCTGCGGCAAAGAACGGCGCATATTTTCGATACCCTGTTCGAGTCGCCGACCATCGACGCCAGCAACACGAACAGCGCGCTGCGGATCAACCAGACCATGGAAAAGCTCCACCAACTGATCCCTCGGCGCCAACGCTCCTACAACCCGAGGAACATCGCCTACGCCGAGGTCATGACCACTGCCGGGCAACGGGAAGTTTATGTCAGCGTTTCAGGGGGCCAGCAAGCGACCAGTCATTTGCCGCTGTTCAAGCAGAACCTGGGCGCGGATCAAGTCAGGGTCGGCGATACCATCTACTTCAACATCGACCTGAATCAACACTTTCCTGTTACATCCCTTGATGTGACCGATCAAGGCAAGCTGCTGGCCGTGCCGACGACCATCAAGGACATAGGGACCTACAAGCCAGTGCAAACGGCCAAGCCCACGTCTCTGGACAGCGAAAGCAAGTTGATCCGCGTGATTCGGGAAAAATACCCCGATCCTGCAACGATCAAATCCGTCGACGTCGCTACGACAATGCGCCCTTGCGAGTCATGCTCGATCGTGGTGAAGGAGTTCGGTTACGACGGCGGGGAAAATGCGCTCCAAGTGTTGTGGAATTGACCTACAACTGCTGCAAATGCCCATAAAGCTTGGCATACAGGCCACCCTCAGCGATCAACTGCTGGTGGTCGCCATCCTCGGCGATTTGCCCACCGTCGAACACCAGCACCCTGTCGGCCTGCTTCACCGCCGACAGTCGGTGGGCGATGATCAGCGTGGTGCGGTTACTCAGGAACCGCGCCATCGCTTGATGCAGGTTGTATTCGGTGGCGGCGTCCAGCGCCGAAGTAGCCTCATCGAGGATCACCACTTTCGGCTCAGCCAGCACCATCCGCGCAATGGCCAGGCGTTGCCGCTGACCACCGGACAGGCGCACGCCGGAGCGCCCGACGACGCTGTCCAGGCCATTGGGCAGTTCGCGTATCGTGGCGTGCAACTGCGCGATTTCCAGCGCATGCCAGCACGCTTCGTCACTGCGTTCGCGGCCCATGGTCAGGTTGGCGCGCACGGTGTCGTTGAACAGCGCCGGGTGTTGCAGGACCACGGCGACGTTTTCCCGGACCGTTTCCAGACCGATCTCTTGCTGAGTCGAACCGCCGAAACGAATGGTGCCGGCCAGTGGCGTGTACAAGCCCAGCAGCAGTTGCACCAGGGTGCTCTTGCCACCGCCACTGGCCCCGACGATCGCGACTTTCTCGCCGGGGGCGATGGACAGGTTCATCTGGTTCAACACCAGCTCGTCACCGTAGCCGAAACTCAAGCCCTGAACCTCGATGCCCACCGTCTCGCGGCCATTGAATGGATCGACCCCTTTGGGGTACTCCGGCTCATCGGCGCGGGACAGCAGTTCGTTGATTCGAGACAGGGCACCGCCCGCAGCGTAATAGGCGTATTGCAGGTTCAACAGCTGTTCAACTGGCCCGATCATGAACCACAGGTAGCTGAAGACCGCGAGCATCTGGCCGATAGACAGGTCCGAGAACAGCACCGTCAGCATTGCCGCGGCGCGGAAAATATCGATACCGAACTGGAACAACAAGCCGCTGGCCCGGTTTGAGGCATCGGTTTTCCATTGCGAACTCACCGCGTAATCACGGACTTCCCGGGCACGCAACCCCAGGCGACCGAGGAAGAAACCCTGACGATTGCCGGCGCGCACTTCCTGGATCGCATCGAGGGTTTCGGTCAACGCCTGGGTGAAGCGCGAGGTGCTGTCGTTCTCGAGCTTCTTCAGGTGCTTGACCCGCTTGCCCAACTGCACCGTGGCGTAGATCACCAGTGGGTTGAACAACAGAATCAGCAGCGCCAGTTTCCAGTGCATCCACATCAGAATGCCCGCGGTCCCCACCAGCGTCAGCATGGCCACGAGGAAACGGCTGAGGGTTTCGCCGACGAACTTGTCCAGGGTGTCCAGGTCGGTGACCAGGTGCGTGGTCACCGTGCCGCTGCCCAGGCTTTCGTATTCCCCCAGCGAAATACGCTTGAGGCGCTCAATCAGACGGATGCGTATGCGGTAGACGATGTCCTTGGCCAGCGCCGCGAACAGCCGCGCCTGCACCACGTTGAACAGCAAGGCAGCGCAACGCAGCGTGAGGGTCACCAGCAGCATCAGGCCAATGTACCCGGCAGCCTTCTGCCAGGCACCCGGCAGCGCGTGGTTCATGATTTTCAGCGCAGCGTCACCGTGGCCGAGCAACACTTCGTCCACCAGCAATGGCAAGAGCAAAGGGATGGGCACACTGCACAAGGTCGCCAGCACGGCCACGCCGTTGGCGATCCACAGGGATTTCTTGTGATGAAGCGCCAGACGACGGATTTCCGCCCAGCTCAACCGATCGACACGTTTTACGCTTGCGCTGTCGTCGGGCAGGTCATGCACAGGCAGCGCGCTCCAGCCAGCGGCCGAGCAACGGGGAAAGCACACTGAGCGGCTGATAACCATTGGTCAGCAGCGCCAATTGACCATTTCGCTCAGCCAGCAAGGTCGGGAAACCGGCAATGCCCAAGTCCTGGACCCAGGTGAAATCGGCAGCCGTTGCGGCATGTGTATCGGCACGATCGAACGCTGCGGCGAACTCGATGCGCGGCAGGCCGGCCCGCTCCGCCAGCTCCACCAGAACGCTGGCGTGAGTGACATCGCGACCTTCGGCGTAAAACGCATGCTGAATCAGCCCCAGCAGTTTCCAAGCACAATCCGGCGCCAAACCGCGCGCCGTCACCAGCGCCCGACAGGCGGGTTCGGTGTCATAGACGAATCCATCCGGCAAGGCACCTTCCAGCTTGAATGGCTGGCCGGTGGCCTCGGTGACCGCCTGCCAGTGTTCAAGGATGTAACGCCGGGTGGTCGGTTCAAGCGCCGCGCCACTGCCGGTGCGCAACCCGCCCACCACCAGATGCACGTCCACCCCCGCTGCCTGCGCCTGCTCGACCAGCGCGTTGGCTACCGGCGCAAAGCCCCAGCACCAGGAACACATCGGGTCCATCACGTAGAGCAGGCGACATGCAGACATGATTCAAGCCTCGGAGTTGATTTGCTTGTAGTTGTAGCCGATCGGGTGAGGCATGTTGCGAGCCTTGGCCAGTTCGATCTGCTTTTGCCGATCGATGGCGCTGCGACGGGTTTTCTCGCTCAGTTTGTCCCAGCAATGCGGGCAACTGATACCGGCCACGTAATGTTCGGATGCACGGTCTTCGACGCTGACCGGCGTACGGCAGGCGTGGCATTGATCGTAGTCGCCTTCGCTCAGATCGTGACGAACGGTCACGCGGTTATCGAACACGAAGCAGTCGCCCTGCCATTTGGTTTCTTCCTGCGGCACCTCTTCCAGGTACTTCAGGATGCCGCCCTTGAGGTGATAAACCTCATCGAAGCCTTCACTGAGCATATAGCTCGAAGCCTTTTCGCAACGAATGCCGCCGGTGCAGAACATCGCGACCTTCTTGTGCACGGCCGGGTCGAAGTTGGCTTTGATGTAATCGGGGAATTCGCGAAAACTGGTGGTTTTCGGGTCGATGGCCCCTTCAAAGGTGCCGATCGACACTTCATAGTCGTTGCGGGTGTCGATCAACAATACTTCCGGATCGCTGATCAGCGCGTTCCAGTCCTGCGGATCAACATAGGTGCCGACCTTTTTGTTCGGGTCCACACCTTCCACGCCCAAGGTAACGATTTCTTTCTTGAGTTTGACTTTGGTGCGATAGAACGGCTGCTCGTCACAGTACGACTCTTTGTGATCGATGTCGTCCATGCGCGGGTCGTTCTTGAGCCAGGCCATGAGCCCGTCGATGCCTTCACGGCTGCCGGACACGGTGCCGTTGATGCCTTCTTCGGCGATCAGCAGCGTGCCTTTGATGCCGTTGTCGACCATCGCCTTGAGCAGGGGCTCGCGCAGGTCGACGTAATTTTCCAGGGTGACGAACTTATACAGTGCCGCCACGACAATCTGTTGTGTCATGGGTGATTCTCCAGGTGGCTACCCTCGTAAGGGGTGAACCGGATGCGAAAAAAAACGCGCCGGGTGAGCGGCGCGTTGCAGATTCTAACAAAAACCGTGTGATTTAGGACGGCGAGATGACTTTGTGGCCAAGGAGTTTGCTCCCTCGCCACAACAGCCCATCACATTAATGGCTGCCGCCGGCACAGGTCGGCGAGGCCGGAGCCGCATCGATCTGCGCCCACTCCTCAGGCGTATAGGTATGCAGTGCCAACGCATGGAATTCGCCCATCAGTTCGCCCAGCGTGCCATAGACTTTCTGGTGACGCTTGACGCGGCTGAGCCCGGCGAACTGCTCGCTGACCACGACGGCCTTGTAATGGGTCTGCAACCCGCGACTGTGCATGTGGCTTTCATCGAGCACCTGTAGATGCTGGGGCTGTAGCAGACCCAGCGTCGATTCGATGCGTTGTTGCATGGTCATACCAGACTCCGCTTAAGGCTTTTTCTTGGCTGGAGCGGTCGCGTCTTTCGGCGTCAGCTCATCGGTCATGTCCGCCAGCAGCTTGTTGACCACAGGCACCGCGCTTTCCAGCTTGGCTTGAGTCATCTGGGCCGATTGCTGAGTCAGCTGCGGCATTTTTTCCAGGACTTTCTTGCCCAGTGGCGACTGGTAGAACGCCACCAGGTCCTTGAGTTCGGACTCGGTGAAGTTGCTGGTGTAGAGCTTGACCATGTCTGGCTTGAGCTTGTTCCAGCCAATGGCCTGGTCCAGGGCGGCGTTAGCCTTGGCCTGGTAGGTTTCGAGTACGGCTTTTTTCGAATCCGGGGCTTTGGTTTGCTGGAAGCGTTGAGCGAACATCTGCTGAACTTGCATGTACACCGGAGTGCCCAATTTGTCAGCGTGCGCCAGGGTCAGGAAAGCCTCGGCACTGGCGTTGTGGCTGGCGGTATCGGCAAAAACCTGGCCGCTGGCGCAAACCAGTGCAACCGCGGTACAGATGGCACGAAGACGAGTCATCGAGTTTCCTTTTCTAGCAGGCGAGGTAAAACCCCAAGGACGTCCATTCTGCGCCTAAAAAAGTGTGTCACTCAACCCCAAGCCTTGTCGCGCCTGATTTAGAGGGGTTGAATGGACACAATCCAGACTGATGGAACCACGGCCGTCGATCACGGCCTAAACTGCGCAATCGAACTGACAGGAGTGTGACCGATGAGCCGTATCGAAACCGACAGCCTTGGCCAGGTTGAAGTCCCGGATGACGCCTACTGGGGCGCTCAGACGCAACGCTCACTGGTTAACTTTGCCATTGGCACCGAACGCATGCCCTTGGCCGTGCTGCATGGCCTGGCGCTGATCAAGAAAGCCGCGGCCCGGGTCAACGACCGCAATGGCGACCTGCCCGCCGACATCGCCCGATTGATCGAACAAGCGGCCGATGAAGTGATCGACGGCAGCCATGACGATCAATTTCCCCTGGTGGTCTGGCAAACCGGTAGCGGTACCCAGAGCAACATGAACGTCAACGAAGTGATTGCCGGTCGCGCCAACGAACTGGCCGGCAACGCGCGCGGCGGCAAGTCGCCGGTGCACCCCAACGATCACGTCAATCGCTCCCAGAGTTCCAACGACTGCTTCCCCACCGCCATGCACATTGCTGCCGCCCAGGCCGTGCAACATCACTTGCTGCCGGCGATCAACGAATTGTCGGGTGGCCTGGCCGAGCTGGCGGCGCGCCACATGAAGCTGGTCAAGACTGGCCGCACGCACATGATGGACGCAACGCCGATTACCTTCGGCCAGGAAATCTCGGCATTCATCGCGCAACTGGATTACGCCGAACGGGCAATCCGCAGCGCACTGCCGGCCGTTTGCGAACTGGCCCAGGGCGGTACCGCGGTGGGCACCGGGCTGAATTCGCCCCACGGCTTCGGTGAGGCCATCGCTGCAGAGCTGGCCGCCCTTTCCGGCCTGCCGTTCGTCACCGCGCCCAACAAATTCGCCGCGCTGGCTGGCCATGAACCGCTGACCACGCTGTCCGGTGCGTTGAAAACCCTCGCCGTGACGTTGATGAAAATCGCCAATGACTTGCGCTTGCTGGGTTCCGGGCCACGTGCCGGATTGGCCGAGGTGAAGCTGCCGGCCAACGAACCGGGGAGTTCGATCATGCCCGGCAAGGTCAACCCGACCCAATGCGAAGCCTTGTCGATGCTGGCCTGTCAGGTGCTGGGCAACGACGTCACCATCGGTTTCGCCGCAAGTCAGGGGCACTTGCAACTGAACGTGTTCAAACCGGTGATCATCCACAACTTGCTGCAATCGATCCGTCTGTTGGGCGACGGCTGCAGCAACTTCCAGCAGCATTGCATCGCCGGCCTGGAGCCGGATGCCGAGAAAATGGCGGAGCACCTGGAACGGGGGTTGATGCTGGTGACCGCGCTGAACCCGCACATCGGCTACGACAAATCAGCGGAAATTGCCAAAAAAGCCTACGCCGAAGGGCTGACCCTGCGTGAAGCGGCCATTGGTTTGGGGTATTTGACCGATGAGCAGTTTGACGCGTGGGTGCGGCCGGAGAATATGCTGGAGGCTGGCGCCAAGGGCTGAGTTTTTCTGCGTCTTATTAGTCGGTATTCGCGAGCAGGCTCGCTCCCACATTAAACTGCGCACGCGGTCAAATGTGGGAGCGAGCCTGCTCGCGATGAACGATAACGAGAATCAGCTTGCTGCTATCCGCACTTTCCGTGCCTTGAGACCGGCAATCAACGATGGCCCCAACGCCACCAACGCCGACCCCAGCACCACCAGCACCGCCCCGCCATAGCCCAGGCCATTGATCGTCTCGGCGTGCACATATTCGGGCCACCACAGAGCCGCCAGGGCCACGGCACCAAAGGTCACCAAAGGCGTAATCGCCAGGGTCGCGCTCACTCGCGAAGCTTCCCAATGGGCCAACGCCTCGGCAAAAGCGCCGTAGGCAATCAGCGTGTTCATGCAGCAGGCCAGCAGCAGCCAGCCTTGCAGCGGGTTCAATTGCAGGGCTTCGAGCGGATGCACCCACGGCGTCAGCAATAGCCCGCAGAACAGGTAGATCACCATCATCACCTGCAACGAATTCCACACCGTCAGCAACTGCTTCTGCCCCAGCGCATAAAAGGTCCAGACCGTGGACGCCAACAGCACCAGCAGCACGCCGGCGGTGTAATCGGTCAACGAGGTCAGCAACTCGCTCAAACGCTGATTGAAAAACAGGGCAAAACCGACCAGCAGCACCAGCAAGCCAATCCCCTGCCCCACACTGAAGCGTTCCTTGAACACGAACACACTGGCGATCAGCAACATGATCGGCCCCATCTGCACCACCAGTTGCGCGGTGCCGGGGCTGAGCAGGTTCAGGCCCATCAAATACAACACGTAGTTGCCTACCAGGCCGAGCACCGCCATCAACACCAGCCAGCCACCGCGCGGCCCGAGCACTCGGCGACTCGGTAAACGCCGGGTCGCTGCCAGGTAGATGAACAGGCAGCCACCGGACACCATCAGGCGAAACCAGGTTACCGTGACCGGGTCCATCACCAGCAATACCTGTTTGAGCTTGATCGGCAGGATTCCCCACAGCAGCGCGGTCAGCAAGGCCAGGAACAGACCGTAAACCCAGCGACCCGATGAAATGTGCATGTGATCCCCAGCGCGACGGTTCAAGAAACCTCATTCTAGGCGCACCAACGTGTGGCACACAGGGACAGTTTGGCGCTAGCCGCTAATGAAACTGTGCAGGTCGCATCGTGAATTTGTGGTTGTTGGTGAATCGATAGCGCGCGTTGAACTCATCGCCAGCAAGCTCGCTCGCACATTGGACCGTATCCGGCTGCGGAATCAGGTCCGATGCAGAGCGTGGCTTGCCCGCGATGTCCGTTTAATATTTAACGCACCGCTTCGAACAACCCGGTAGCCCCCATCCCGCCACCCACGCACATGGTGACGATGCCGTAACGCAGATGACGTCGCTGCAGTTCGCGAACGAGGTGCCCGACCTGACGCGACCCGGTCATGCCGAAGGGATGGCCGATGGAAATCGAACCGCCATTGACGTTG
This sequence comes from Pseudomonas moorei, assembly GCF_008801475.1. Classification (GTDB taxonomy): domain Bacteria; phylum Pseudomonadota; class Gammaproteobacteria; order Pseudomonadales; family Pseudomonadaceae; genus Aquipseudomonas; species Aquipseudomonas moorei. The sequence continues at coordinate 175,762 of NZ_VZPP01000014.1, forward strand.
TATTTGTCGTTATCGATTTCCAGGCGATTACGTGCGTACAGGCACTGCGAAGCGAACGCTTCATTGAGTTCCCAGAGGTCAATGTCGGCCACCTGCAAGCCTTTGGCTTTGAGCAGTTTGGGCACCGAAAACACCGGGCCAATGCCCATTTCGTCCGGCTCGCAACCCGCCACGGTAAAGCCCCGGAAGAACGCTTTCGGCTTGAGCCCCAATTCAAGGGCTTTTTCCAGGCTCATCACCAGGGTCATGGACGCTCCGTCGGACAACTGCGACGAGTTGCCAGCCGTCACCGAGCCGTCCTCGGCAAACACCGGATTCAGACCGGCCAGACTTTGCAGCGTGGTATCGGGGCGGTTGCAGTCATCGCGATCCACCACACCCTCAACGATATGTACCTGACCGGTGGCTTTGTCTTCAACGCGGTATTTCACGGCCATCGGCACGATTTCATCGTCAAACAGCTCGGCAGCCTGGGCCTGCGCCGTACGTTGCTGGCTTTGCAGGGCATACAGGTCCTGCTCCTGGCGGCTGACGTTGTAACGGCGAGCGACGATTTCTGCCGTCTGGCCCATTGGGAAGTAGATACCCGGCACCTGCTCCTTGAGCAGCGGGTTGATCAGGTTGTCGGTGTTGACGCTTTTCATGGTTAGGCTGATCGACTCGACGCCACCGGCCACGATGATGTCACTGCAGCCCGAAGCGATCTGGTTGGCCGCGATGGCGATCGCCTGCAAGCCCGACGAGCAAAACCGGTTGAGGGTCATGCCGGCGGTGCCGATACCCAGTTGCGACAGCACGGCGACATTGCGACCGATGTTGTAGCCCTGGGCACCTTCGTTGGAGCCGGCACCGACGATGCAGTCCTCGACGCTGGCAGGGTCGATGCCCGTGCGTTTCAACAAGGCGTTGACACAGTGAGCCGCCATGTCATCGGGACGGGTCATGTTGAATTTGCCGCGAAAGGATTTGGCCAGGCCAGTCCGCACGCTGTCGACGATCACCACTTCACGCATGGCATACCTCATTGTTGTTGTCGGTTGAGAGTGACCTGAGCATAAGCTCCACCAATTACCGACTGCGACAATCATTCACCCCGCGTATGCGCAACCATCGCCTCATTTCTTGCCTTTTTGTGCCTGGCGCTCATGCTTGTCGGACTTTTCGAACGCTTGCTCCAGTGCCAGATTGATGGTGCGCAAGACCTTGACCCGCGCCCAGCGCTTGTCATTGGCTTCCACCAGGGTCCAGGGCGAAATCTCGGTGCTGGTGCGGTCAACCATGTCGCCTACGGCGCCGCGATAGTCATCCCATTTATCGCGGTTGCGCCAGTCATCCTCGGTGATCTTGAAGCGCTTGAAGGGAATCTCTTCGCGCTCCTGGAAACGCTCCAGTTGCGTCTGCTTGTCGATGGCCAGCCAGAACTTGACCACGATCACGCCGGCATCGGCGATCTGCTCTTCGAAATCGTTGATTTCACCGTAGGCGCGCAACCAGTCGGCGGGGCTGCAGAGGCCTTCGATGCGCTCCACCAGCACCCGGCCATACCAGGAGCGGTCGAACACGGTGAATTTGCCCCGGGCTGGAAGATGCCGCCAGAAACGCCAGAGATAGGGCTGCGCCCGCTCCTCTTCGGTTGGTGCGGCTATCGGCACGATGTTGTACTGGCGCGGATCGAGCGCCGCGGCGACCCGGCGGATCGCCCCGCCCTTGCCCGCCGCGTCATTGCCTTCGAACACGGCTACCAGTGCATGGCGACGCATGCGCTTGTCACGCATCAACCCGGAAAACCGTGCCTGCTCGGTGATCAATTGCTCTTCATAATCCTCTTTGTCCAAGTGCAACGTCAGGTCCAGGCGATCAAGCAGGTTCACTTGATCGACGCTGAGGGGCAATGGCGCGGCGCTGACTTTGTCGGGGTGAATCGTCGGCCGGTTCAGGGCGCCTTGCAGCCCTTCGAGCAAAATCTTGCCCACCGCCAGGCTGCGATAGCGCGGATCCAGCCCGGCGATCACATGCCACGGCGCGTAGTCGCGGCTGGTGCGACGCAGAATGCGTTCGCCGTACTTCACAAACTTGTCGTAGGTTTGCGATTGCTGCCAGTCCAGCGGGCTGATGCGCCAGCTGTGCAAAGGATCGTCGGCCAAGGCCTTGAGGCGATCCTTCATTTGCTTCTTGGAGAGGTGGAACCAGAATTTGAAGATCAAGGCGCCTTCGTCGCACAGCATCTTTTCCAGGCGCTCGGCACCATTGATGCCCTGGTCCAGTCGAGCGTTCTTGAAGACGCCATGCACCCGCCCCTGCAGCATCTGGCTGTACCAGTTGCCGAAGAAGACCCCCATGCGCCCCTTGGCCGGAAGCATCCGCCAGTAGCGCCAGGCCGGTGGTCGCGCCAGTTCCTCGTCGGTTTGCTGATCGAAGGTACGGACCTCGATCAACCGCGGGTCCATCCATTCGTTGAGTAACTTGACCGTCTCGCCCTTGCCAGCGCCTTCGATACCATTGATTAGAATGATCACCGGAAAACGCTTTTGCTGCTGGAGCTCGAATTGCGCTTCGAGCAAAGCTTCGCGCAGGGCCGGCACTTCGGCGTCATAAGTTTCTTTGTCGATCACGTGATCGATTTCGGCAGATTCGAACATGAATGGCTCCCTTCCAGATGTGAGCAAGACTAGCGGATCGGGCTGCCTTTGTTCGCAGAAAGTTCCTTGTGGGAGCGAGCCTGCTCGCGATGGACGTCAACGATAACGCGGGTTGTCTGAATAACCGCGGTGCTCGTGAATTCATCGCGAGCAGGCTCGCTCCTGCAGGGGCAGGTCTTCTCATCGTGGCGATCGGCTAGAATGGCCGCCTTGCCGTTGCCGAGCCTGCCATGAAACCTGTAATGCCCCACGCCCAGCTCGACTGGGACGACCAAGGTCGCCCTTATTCGCGCGTATTCGACGATGTGTATTTCTCCGACAAGTCGGGGCTGGACGAAACCCGTTATGTGTTCATCGAACAGAACCGTTTGGCGGAACGCTTTGCCGCGTTGCCCCAGGACGGTCGCCTGGTGATCGGCGAGACCGGTTTCGGCACCGGGCTGAATTTTTTGTGTGCCTGGCAGGTGTTCGAGCAACACGCGGCGGCTGATGCGCGATTGCATTTTGTCAGTGTCGAAAAGTACCCGCTGAGCCCGGCCGATCTGCAACGGGCTCTGGCACTGTGGCCAGAACTCAAGCCCTTTGCCGATCAACTGCTGGCGCAATACGTGGCGATCCATCAAGGGTTCCAGCGCCTGACACTGGCCAACGGTCGTGTGACCCTGACGTTGCTGATCGGCGACGCTCTGGAGCAGTTGCCACAACTGGACGCCCGGATAGACGCCTGGTTTCTCGACGGCTTTGCCCCGGCGAAAAACCCCGACATGTGGACCGCTGAACTGTTCGCCGAACTGGCGCGTCTGGCCGCCCCCGGCTCGACCATCAGCACCTTCACCAGCACCGGCTGGGTACGCCGCCTGCTCAATGCCGCCGGCTTCAAGATGAAACGCACGCCCGGCATCGGCCACAAGTGGGAAATCCTGCGCGGCGAGTTCCTTGGCTGGCCGCTGGAGGTTGCTGCCCCGGTGCCGGACAAACCCTGGTTTGCCCGACCTGCAGCGTTGACCGGTGAACGCCGGGCCCTGGTGATCGGTGCGGGGCTGGCCGGTTGCGCCAGTGCAGCCAGCCTGGCGGCGCGGGGCTGGCAGGTGAGCGTGCTGGAGCGACATCAGAACGTCGCACAGGAGGCTTCGGGCAACCCGCAAGGCGTGCTTTACCTCAAGTTATCGGCCCATGGCACGACGCTGTCGCAAATGATTGTCAGCGGTTTCGGTTACACCCGGCGCCAGCTCGAACACTTGCAGAGAAGCACCGACTGGGACGATTGCGGCGTGCTGCAACTGGCGTTCAACGCCAAGGAAGCCGAACGTCAGTTGCAACTGGCCGAGGCGTTTCCCGCGGACCTGCTGCACCTGCTGGATCAGCCCCAGGCGCAAGCGCTGGCCGGTATCGGACTGGCGCAGGGCGGCCTGTACTTCCCGGAAGGCGGCTGGGTCCATCCTCCGGCGCTGTGCCAATGGCAGATGGCGCACCCGCAGATTCAATTGCTCTCCCATCGCGATGTCCTGGCATTGCGCAGGGCCGATGGCGAGTGGCAGGCCTGGGACGGCGACCAGTTACTCGCCAGCGCACCCGTGGTGGTGCTGGCCGGTGCTGCCGAGATCCAGCGCTTTGCGGAAACCTCCGGACTGCCGCTCAAGCGCATTCGCGGGCAAATCACTCGCCTGCCGCAAACCCCGCAAAGCCGGGCGCTGGACACCGTAGTCTGTGCCGAAGGCTACGTCGCCCCGGCGCGCCTGGGCGAACACACCCTGGGCGCCAGTTTCGACTTCAAGAGCGATGACCTGACGCCGACCACGGCCGAACACCTGGGCAACCTGGCCATGCTCGAAGAGATCTCCCACGACCTGGTCACGCGTCTGCAAGTCGACAAACTCGCCCCCAAAAGCCTCCAGGGTCGCGCCGCCTTTCGCTGCACCAGCCCCGACTATCTGCCAATCGTTGGCCCCCTGGCCGACAGCCAGGCATTTACCCAGGCCTATGCCGCGCTGGGCAAGGATGCCCGACAGGTGCCGGAGGTCGAATGCCCGTGGCTGGACGGTTTGTACGTCAATAGCGGCCACGGCTCGCGCGGCCTGATTACCGCACCGCTGTCCGGGGAACTGCTGGCGGCCTGGCTGGATAACGAACCCCTGCCATTGCCCAGAAGCGTGGCCGAAGCCTGTCATCCCAACCGGTTTGCCGTGCGCCGCCTGATTCGCCGAACCAGCGCCTGACCCCGCTCCATTGATCGTCGCATCCGCCCTTTGTGAGAGCCGGCTTGCCGGCGATGGGGCCCTCAAATCATGTGGCGAATCACCTCACGCCTTCGCCAGCGCGCCGCCCCCCACAAAGGGTTGCCTGGGGAGACCTACCGCCTACTTATAACTTATCGGTCTAAAACTCCGGGGATTCAGCCGGGTCAGTTTTCGAGTACCCGCCGTTTTGGTGCGGTAATCGAATGACCCTCCCCAACGGAAAAACCGGTAAGGAATTTATGTGCGGATTAGCTGGCGAGTTACGTTTTGACAATCAACCTGCAGACCTCGCAGCGGTTGAACGAATCACCCACCACCTGGCGCCTCGCGGTCCCGACGCCTGGGGTTTTCACAGTGAAGGGCCGATAGCCCTGGGCCATCGCCGCCTGAAAATCATGGACCTGTCGAACGGTTCGGCGCAGCCGATGATCGACCATCAACTGGGCCTGTCCCTGGCCTTCAACGGCGCGATCTACAACTTCCCCGAACTGCGTACCGAGCTGGAAAGCCTTGGCTACGCGTTCTACTCCGGTGGCGACACCGAAGTGCTGCTCAAGGGCTTTCACGCCTGGGGCGAAGCACTGCTGCCCAAACTCAACGGCATGTTTGCCTTCGCCATTTGGGATCGGGACAACCAACGGCTGTTCATCGCCCGCGACCGGCTCGGCATCAAGCCGCTGTACCTGTCGCGAACCGGCCAGCGCCTGCGCTTTGCCTCGTCCCTGCCGGCATTGCTCAAGGGTGGTGACATCAACCCGATCCTCGATCCGGTCGCGCTCAATCACTACCTGAACTTCCACGCCGTGGTGCCGGCACCGCGCACCTTGCTGGCGGGCATCGAAAAACTGCCCCCAGCCGCCTGGATGCGCATCAATGCCGATGGCACCACCGAGCAGAAAACCTGGTGGAGCCTGACCTATGGACCACACGCCGATGAGATGAAACTGACGCTCGAAGACTGGCGCGACCGGGTGCTCGACAGCACACGTGATGCCGTGGCGATCCGACAGCGTGCGGCGGTCGACGTTGGCGTGCTGCTGTCCGGCGGTGTCGATTCGAGCATGCTGGTGGGATTGTTGCGTGAAGTCGGCGTGGAAAACCTGTCGACGTTCTCCATCGGTTTCCAGGATGCCGGAGGTGAGCGCGGCGACGAATTCCAGTATTCGGACCTGATCGCCAGACACTACGGCACCCACCACCATCAACTGCGCATCGACGAGAAAGAAATCATCGAGCAGTTGCCGGCCGCGTTCCGCGCCATGAGCGAACCGATGGTCAGTCATGACTGCATCGCCTTCTACCTGCTGTCACGGGAAGTGGCCAAGCACTGCAAAGTGGTGCAAAGCGGCCAGGGCGCCGACGAACTGTTCGCCGGCTACCACTGGTACCCGCAGGTGGACGGCGCGAGCGACCCGTATGCCGCTTATCGCGAGGCGTTTTTCGATCGCAGCTACGACGAGTACGCCGCCACCGTTCAGCCCAAATGGCTGACGGCCAACGACGCCGCAGGCGACTTCGTGAAGGAACATTTCGCACAGCCTGGTGCGGACGCGGCGGTGGACAAAGCCCTGCGCCTGGACAGCACGGTGATGCTGGTGGACGACCCGGTCAAACGCGTCGACAACATGACCATGGCCTGGGGCCTGGAAGCGCGCACACCGTTTCTCGACTATCGCCTGGTGGAGTTGTCGGCCCGGGTGCCGGGTCAATACAAACTGCCGGATGGCGGCAAGCAAGTGCTCAAGGAAGCTGCGCGCCTGGTGATTCCAAGTGAAGTGATCGACCGCAAGAAAGGTTACTTCCCGGTACCGGGCCTCAAGCATTTGCAAGGCGACACCCTGAACTGGGTCCGCGAACTGTTGCTCGATCCGAGCCAGGATCGCGGTCTGTTCAAGCCCACCATGCTCGACCGCCTGCTGACCGATCCGCTGGGCCAGTTGACCCCGTTGCGCGGTTCCAAGCTCTGGCAACTGGCGGCCCTGAATCTGTGGCTCAGCGAACAAGGAATCTGATCGATGAAACCTCATGCCTCGGCCATCAACCAGCGCTTGCTGCGCGGTCAGACGCCCTCCTACGAACGCTTGCAGGCTCGCCTGGCCGAAGACGGCAGCGAACTGGGGACCGCGCCCATCGCCGTGCATTGCGGCTGGGGCCGGTTGTTGATCGGCCACACCTTTGCCGATGCGGCCAGCCTCGCCCAAGCGTTACTCAACGAACAACCCGGTGAGCGCGACATCGCCCTGTATGTCGCCGCGCCGCAACAAGTGCTGGGACTGGAGCCGACCCAACTGTTTCTGGATCCCTCCGACACCTTGCGCCTGTGGTTCAGCGATTACCGTCAGGCCACCCGGGTGTTTCGCGGCTTTCGCATCCGTCGCGCCCAGAGTGAAGCGGACTGGAATGCGATCAATCAGCTGTACCAGGCGCGGGGCATGCTGCCCGTCGAAGCCTCTCGGCTGACGCCACAGGGCTCGGGCGGCCCGGTGTACTGGCTGGCCGAAGACGAGGACAGCGGCGCGGTAATTGGCAGCGTCATGGGCCTCAATCATCACAAGGCCTTCAATGATCCGGAAAACGGCAGCAGCCTCTGGTGCCTGGCGGTCGATCCGCATTGCTCGCGCCCGGGGGTCGGTGAAGTGCTGGTGCGGCATCTGATCGAACACTTCATGAGTCGCGGCCTGAGTTACCTCGACCTGTCGGTACTGCACGACAATCGCCAGGCAAAAAACCTCTACGCCAAGCTCGGTTTTCGCAACCTCTCGACGTTCGCCATCAAGCGCAAGAACGGAATCAACCAGCCGTTGTTCCTCGGCCCTGGCCCCGAGGCGCCCTTCAATCCCTATGCACGGATCATTGTCGAGGAAGCCCATCGACGTGGCATTGATGTGCAGGTCGATGACGCCGATGCCGGGATGTTCACCCTCAGCCACGGGGGGCGCCGGGTGCGTTGTCGCGAGTCCCTCAGCGATCTGACCAGTGCCATCAGCATGAGCCTGTGCCAGGACAAGAGTCTGACCCACAAAGTGCTCAAGAACGCGGGTTTGAACCTGCCGTCGCAGCAACTGGCCGGCAATGCCGATGACAACCTCGCGTTTCTCGACGAACACCACAGAGTGGTGGTCAAGCCGCTGGACGGTGAACAGGGGCAAGGCGTTGCGGTGGATTTGCAGACCATCGAGGACGTCCAGCAAGCCATCGAAGCCGCTCGCCGCTTCGACAGTCGCGTGCTGCTGGAAAGCTTCCACGAAGGCCTCGATCTGAGGATTCTGGTGATCGGCTTTGAAGTCGTCGCCGCCGCGATTCGCCGACCGGCCGAAGTGGTCGGCGATGGTCAGCATTCCATCGGCGCCCTGATCGAAGCCCGAAGCCGACGTCGGCAGGCCGCCACGGACGGAGAAAGCAAAATCCCGATGGATGCGGAAACCCAACGCACCTTACATGCCGCCGGTTACGAGTACAGCAGCATTCTGCCGGCGGGCGAGCATTTGTTCGTACGGCGGACGGCGAATCTTCATACCGGCGGGATTCTCGAAGACGTCACCGCGATCCTGCACCCGACCCTGGCAGATGCCGCCGTGCGAGCCGCGCGGGCGCTGGATATTCCCGTGGTCGGCCTCGACCTGATGGTGCCTGGCGCCGATCAACCGGAGTACGTGTTCATTGAAGCCAATGAACGTGCCGGGCTGGCCAACCATGAGCCACAGCCGACGGCGGAACGCTTTGTGGATTTGTTGTTTCCGCATAGTCAGCCGGTCGTTTCTTAGATATTGGAAAGGCTGTGACTGGACCACCGTCTTCGCTGGCAAGCAACAAAAGTCCCTCATCGAAACCATCGATGTGCTCAACCCCATCAGGAGTTTCCATGACCATCAAATACCCGGAACCCGATCTGACCTACCTGCAAAAAGTCCTGCTGGAAATGCTCGCCATTCCCAGCCCCACCGGGTTCACCGACACCATCGTGCGCTATGTCGCCGAACGCCTTGAAGAACTGGGCATTCCCTTCGAAATGACCCGGCGCGGTACTATCCGCGCCACGCTCAAGGGCAAGAAAAACAGTCCGGATCGCGCCGTTTCCGCGCACCTGGACACCATTGGCGCGGCCGTGCGAGCCGTCAAGGACAACGGTCGTCTGACCCTGGCTCCCGTGGGTTGCTGGTCAAGCCGTTTTGCCGAAGGCAGCCGCGTCAGCCTGTTTACCGACAACGGGGTGATCCGTGGCAGCGTACTACCGCTGATGGCGTCCGGGCATGCGTTCAACACGGCAGTCGATGAAATGCCGATCAGCTGGGATCACATCGAACTGCGCCTGGATGCCTACTGCGCCACCCGCGCCGATTGCGATTCGCTGGGCATCAGCGTCGGCGATTTCGTGGCCTTCGACCCGTTGCCTGAGTTCACCGAAAGCGGCCACATCAGCGCTCGTCACCTGGACGACAAGGCCGGTGTGGCGGCGCTGCTGGCAGCGTTGAAAGCGATCGTCGACAGCGGTGATGAGTTGCTGATCGACTGTCATCCGCTGTTCACCATCACCGAGGAAACCGGCAGCGGCGCGGCGGCGGCCTTGCCCTGGGATGTCAGTGAATTCGTCGGCATCGACATCGCGCCGGTCGCACCCGGCCAGCACTCCAGCGAACACGCGGTGAGCGTGGCGATGCAGGATTCCGGCGGCCCCTATGACTATCACCTGTCGCGGCACCTGTTGCGCCTGGCCAGTGACAACGAGTTGCCGGTGCGCCGCGATCTGTTCCGTTACTACTTCAGCGATGCTCACTCGGCCGTGACCGCCGGCCATGACATCCGCACCGCCCTGCTCGCTTTCGGCTGCGACGCGACCCACGGCTATGAACGCACCCACATCGACAGCCTCGCGGCCCTCAGTCGCCTGCTCGGCGCCTATATCCTCAGCCCGCCGGTGTTCGCCAGCGATGCGCAACCGGCCAAGGGCTCCCTGGACCGCTTCAGTCACCAGATCGAACACGACACCCAGATGGAAAGCGATACCCGGGTGCCGTCGGTGGACAGTCTGGTGGGGCAGCGTAACGATAGATGATCCTGGACTTCATCGACTAGGCCGACGCCATCGCGGGCAAGCCACGCTCCCACAGGTTCTGAGTTGCTCACCTTTTTGTGGCTTGCCCGCGAAGACGCCGGATCAGACAACAACGAAGCCGGACTGGCAGCAACTCGCCATTGGCCGTAGCATCGCGCCATTGATTTGACCGAGGTGCCTATGCTTATTCCCCACGACCAACTTGAAGTCGACACCCTGACCCGCCTGATCGAGGATTTCGTGACCCGTGACGGCACCGACAATGGTGACGACACCCCACTGGAAACCCGTGTACTGCGAGTGCGTCAGGCATTGACCAAAGGGCAGGCACTGATTGTCTTCGACCCGGAAAGCGAGCAATGCCAGTTGATGCTCAAGCACGATGTACCCAAGCACCTATTCGACTGATTTTTTAGTTTGGGCCAGTTTGCGCTGGATGCGCTCGTAGATTTCGGATCGGTGCACATTGACGCTGCGCGGAGCCTCGACGCCGAAGCGCACGTCATTGCCGTTGATGCCAACGACGCGTATGGAAATGTTGTCACCGATGGAGATCAATTCGCCCACAACACGGCTGAGTACAAGCATGGCCTTCGTCCTTCAGGGTTACCGGACCCTGAAGATGCCCGGCGCACTGCAGCGCATCAAGGCAACAACGGCAATCCAGACCCAACCTACAAGCACAGACCCACAGCACTGACAGAAAGGTCTTACAAATCGCTTGGACAGTTCCTTCAAGACGCGGTAAAGCGCGGCCCAAACAGAATGACGCTGGCCCCAATCACACACAACGCCACGCCGATCCAGTCCGAACCAAGCGGACGAATCCGCTCGACCACCGCCAGCCAGCCAATCGATGCAATGATGTAAATGCCACCGTACGCGGCATAGGCGCGACCGGCGTAGACCGCTTCGACACGGGTCAGCAGCACGGCGAACAAGGTCAGGCTGAGCAGCGCCGGCACGATCCACCAGGCGCTTTTGCCTTGGCGCAGCCACATCCAGAAGGCGAAGCAGCCGGCGATTTCAAACAACGCGGCGAGGAAAAACCACAGGTAGTTGAGCATGCAAACGTCTCGCGAGGATGACCGATGGCGGCCACCCTAACGAGGCTGTCCCGTGCGGGCAAGCTCAGCCTGCGGATTGTTTGGCCTTGGCGCGCATCTTGTCGGCCATCAGGGTCATTTCGTTGTAGAGCAGTTGCGGGTTTTTCTGCTTGAGCGCCCAGGCCATGCGGCCCTGCTCGTGGGGCAGGATCATGAACTCGCCAGCGGCAACCTGCTGATAGATGTAATCGGCAATGTCGGCCGCGCTGATCGGCGAGCTTTCCAGCAATTTACCGACCTGGGCTTTCATGGCCGGCGTCGGGCCGCGGAACGAATCCAGCAGATTGGTCTGGAAGAACGACGGGCAGACCACGTGCACCCCTATTTCCTGATGAGCCAGTTCGATCAACAGGCTTTCGGACAACGCCACCACGCCAGCCTTGGCCACGTTGTAGTTGCTCATGGCCGGACCTTGCATCAACGCGGCCATCGACGCGATGTTGATGATCTTGCCTTTGCTTTTTTCCAGCAGTGGCAGGAAAGCCTTGCAGCCCTTGACCACGCCCATCAGGTTGATCGCGATCTGCCAGTCCCAGTCCTCCAGGGACAGCTCACTGAAGAAACCGCCCGATGCCACGCCGGCGTTGTTGACGATGACATCGATGCCACCCAATTTCACTTCGCAAGCCTGGGCGAAGGCGGTCAACTGGCTGTAATCGCGCACATCGCAGCGCTGGATGAAACCATCGCCGCCGGCTTCACGCACCCGTTTCAGGGTTTCCTGCAAGCCCGGTTCGCTGACATCCGACAAGGCCAGTTGCCAGCCCTCGCGCGCCCAGCGCAGCGCGATTTCGCGACCCAGGCCAGAGCCCGCACCAGTGATCATCATGCGATTTTGCATAGCAAACAGCCTTGTTGTTCCGGGGAAGATGCGCCGAGTGTAGCGAAGGATATTGCCCGACCCACGCTCCATCAGATTGCTGAATGGCCCGAGCAAACCGCAGGCGCGTCCGGCCCAACTAACGCGATTAACCCCGAAAGAGCCCGCTGTTGGAAAAACATCGAAAAAACTTGGAATTTTATGAGGTGCGCGGCAGTCGGACTTTTTAAGCAGCTCGAATTAATTGCATTCCCGCTGACCATTAACGATCGGGTCATTCCTGCATACTTCCAACAAGGAAACAGTCATGGGCACAATTCTTATCGTAATTCTGATCTTGTTGCTGATCGGTGGATTGCCGGTCTTCCCGCACTCCAGAAGTTGGGGTTATGGCCCATCGGGCATCATTGGCGTCGTGTTGGTCGTGCTGTTGGTCTTGCTCTTGCTCGGCAGAATATGAAGATCTGACCGGCAAAAAAAAGAGGCCCACAACAGACTGTGTGAAAACACACTGAAGGCCAGCCCAACAAACGCCCCGACTTGTTCGGGGCGTTTGTTTTTTGTGCGGGCAACAGACGAAAAAAGGCCTTTCAGCCCATTAGCGCCATCAGCTGGCGGG
>NZ_VZPP01000015.1 GCF_008801475.1 Pseudomonas moorei
AAGGGCCGTCGGGCGCGATTCTCATCGAGGCGCAGGGTCGCCACCCAGACGCCGGATAGATGAAAGCAAGCCAAGCACGCATCGAAAACAGTATTGCAGAAATGGGGATATCCATAGATGTGGGAGCGGGCCTTGGGTGGCGAGCGCCTAGTGCCCCTCGAATTGCGCCGCGCGTTTGTCGATGAACGCCTGCATGCCCTCCTTTTGATCCCGTGAGGCGAACAGTAATGCATTGGCCTTGCGCTCCAGGGCCAGGCCGGCCTCCAGCGGGGCGTCCATGCCAGCGAGGATCACTTCCTTGATCTGTTCAGCGGCCAGCGCCGGCATCGCCGCGATGGCACGTGCCAGCTCCAGGGCATGGGTCTGCACCTGGTCATCGTCCACCAGATCGCTGACCAGCCCGGCGACCCAGGCCTCCTCGGCGCTGATGGGTTGCCCGGTGAGTGCCATGCGCATCGCCTTGACCTTGCCTACTGCCCGCACCAGCCGTTGGGTACCGCCGATACCGGGCATGATGCCGATGCGGATTTCCGGTTGGCAGAAGCGCGCGCTGCGCCCGGCGACAATCAGGTCGGCATGCATTGCCAGCTCGCATCCACCACCGTACGCGTAGCCGCAGACGGCTGCGATCACCGGTTTCGGACAGTGCTGGATTGGCCCCCAGACCCGCTCGGTGTGGCGCTTGTAAATATCGATAGCGCCCACCCCGGCCATGCTGTTGATGTCGCCACCGGCAGCGAACACCTTGTCACCGCCCGTCAGCACGATGCAGCGCACCTCGGGGTCAATCCCCAGCTCACTGAAATGACGCGACAGCAGTGCCTGCAACTCCAGGCTCAAGGCATTGGTCGCCTGAGGGCGGTTAAGCCGCAGCAAAGCCACGCCGGGCAGTGGGCGTTCGAGTAGAACCGATGCAGCGGATGAGTCGGACATGGGCATCCTCGATGACCTGACAAAGGGTGAATGGTCGCCAGTGTCCTGTTCGCGAGGTGAAACTTTCATCGTCCGTTCAGACGTAGTTTGACCCCGAGTTCGTCCCTAGAGTGACCCTTGTCAGTAGAAAAGGAGCACATGATGGAGCTGAATTCGGGTCTTGATTACAGCGGCAAGGTGGTGCTGGTTACCGGTGGCACCAAGGGCATCGGCGCCGGCATCGCGCTGGGGTTTCTGGCGGCGAACGCACGGGTGGTCGTCTGTGCTCGGCGCGAGCCTGAACAGGTGCCGACATCGGATGGCAAGCGCGCGACCTTCATTGCCGCCGATGTGCGCGACCATGATTCCCTGCAACGACTGTTCGCCACCATCGAGCGCGACTTCGGGCGCCTCGACGTGGTGATCAACAACGCCGGCGGCAGCCCTGCTGCCGAAGCGGCCACGGCTTCGCCAAGGTTTCACGAAAGCATCATTGGTCTGAACCTGACTGCACCGCTCAACGTCGCCCAGCACGCCAACCGGCTGATGCAGGCGCAAGCGCAAGGCGGTTGCATCGTCTTCATCGGCAGCATCAGTGCACTGCGCTCCTCGCCGGGCACCGCGGCTTATGGCGCGGCCAAGGCCGGGGTGCTGGCGTTGGTGCAATCGCTGGCGGTGGAGTGGGGGCCCAAGGTGCGGGTGGTCACTGTCAGTCCGGGGTTGGTACTGACCGAGCAGGCGCATCTGCACTACGGCTCCGAGGCCGGTATCGCTGCTGTCGCTGCCGGCATTCCGGCCGCTCGCATGGCGGTGGCCGATGACATCGCCAACGCCTGCCTCTTCATTGCTTCACCGCTGGCCAGTTACGCCAGCGGTTGCAACCTGCTGCTGCATGGCGGTGGTGAACGTCCGGCATTTCTTGGTGCCGCGCAGGTTCTGCCCACCTGATCGACCTATTGCGGCGACCGGGTTCGGTGGCCGCCTTCAATGTGAAGGAGACGACTTTGGCTGATCCACAATTGCTATCCAATGTGCGCGCGCTGGTGGGGCGCCAATACGGCCGCGTGTATGCCTGGGATGAGGTCAATGCCCCGATGATTCGCCAGTGGTGCGAGGTCATGGGCGTGGACAACCCGCTATACACCGACCCGGCTTTTGCCTTGGGCACCGAGCATGAGGGCTTGATCGCTCCGCCCGCGATGTTGCAGGTGTGGACGATGGAGGGTCTGCACGCCAACAACTATCCGTCGGGCTCCACCGACGAGAACCCTTATGAGGTTCTCAAGGAAATGGAAGCTTACGGTTATGCCTCGACCGTGGCGGTGAACTCCGAACTGAGCTTTACCCGCCCGTTGCGCCTGGGGGAAAAGCTCTACTACACAACCCGCCTGGATTCGGTTGGCGATGAGAAAACCACCGCCCTTGGTACTGGCTTCTTCGTCACCCTGGTGATGAGCCATTTCGTCGAAAAGGCCGGCGGCGATGAGCCGGTAGGTGAGTTGCTGTTTCGCGTGTTCAAGTTCCGCCCGGCCAATGTCCAGGCGCCCGCCAAAGTTGAAGCCGCAGCGGTCAACGCCAAGCGTCCGCTACCGGGTATCAGCGACGACACGCGGTTTTTCTGGGAGGGCTGCGAGAAGGGCCAGTTGCTGATCCAGCGCTGCACGGCGTGCCAGACCCTGCGCCATCCACCGGCGCCGGTGTGCATCGAGTGCCACAGCTTCGACTGGGACACCGTTGAGGCCAGTGGCCGCGCCACGCTGTATTCGTTCGTGGTGATGCATTACCCCGAAGTGCCGCCGTTCGATTACCCCAATCCCATCGGCCTGATCGAGCTTGCGGAGGGCGTGCGCCTGATCGCCGGGCTGGTCGGTATCGAGCGCGAGCAACTACAGATCGGCCAGCGTTTGCAGGTCGAGTTCCAGACTTTCGATGACCAGTTGACCCTGCCGTTGTTCCGCCTGGCAGAGGCATAGGAGCCACTATGGATTTCGAATTGAGCGAAGACCAGCGCGCCATTGCGCAAATGGCCGATGGCGTGTTTGTCGACCATTGCCATGACGACTACATGCGCCAATGGGACACCAGCGGCGAGCCGATGATGGCGTCTCTTTGGGCCTTGTGCATCGACACCGGGCTGCATGCCCTGGCCATTCCGGAAGAACACGGCGGCAGCGGCCTGGGCATGACCGAGCTGATGCTGGTGCTGCAGGCCCAGGGCAAGTCCCTGGCGCAGGTGCCGTTGTGGCGCCATCAACTGGCCGCTGCGACGCTGGCCCGTTTCGATGCCAGCGGCGGTGCAAGGTGGATCGCCAAGGCGGCGTCCGGCGAGGCGCTGCTGAGCCTGTCTGTCGATGGCCTGAGCAGTGCACTGGGCATCGAGTTGCAAGCGCAGCCGTGTGCCGAAGGCTGGATGATCAGTGGCCGGGTTGCGGCGTTGTCCCTGGGGGATCTGGCCCGGGCCGCACTGGTGTTGGTCCAGGCCGAGGGCCATCCGCGCATGCTGCTGCTCGACCTGTCGGCACCCGAAATACAACGGGTATCTGCAGTGCTCACCCACGGCGAAGCGGTGACCGACCTGCACATCGAAGGCTTGACCGTGGACGCTGCGGCGCTGTTGCCGGCCGAGGCTGTCGACTGGCTGGAACTGCGTAGCGTGGCGGCATTGGCTGCCTTGCAATTGGGGGTCAGCGAAGAGCAGATCCGCCGCACCGTGGCCTATGTCAGCGAGCGCCAGCAGTTCGAGCGCAGCATCGGCAGTTTCCAGGCCGTGCAGATGAGCATGGCCGACAACCATATCGCCATTGAAGCCTTGCGTACGGCGCTGTGGCAACTGACTTACCGCATCGACGCCGGCTTGCTGGCGCCCTGCGAAGCGTTGGCCACTGCCTGGTTGGCCTGTGAAGCAGGCCACCGCATCGGCCATGCCGCACAACACGTGCATGGCGGGATCGGCGTCGACCTGACGTACCCGATCCACCGTTTTCTCTATTGGAGCCGTGGCCTCTGTCTTGCCCTGGGGGGTTCGGCAGCAAATCTGGAACGCCTGGGTGACTGGCTCAACGATAACGACAAGCTGGGATGGAAATATGACCTCGAAGAACACCAAGCGCTTTGAAGACGTGCGCCCCGGCGAAGTGTTGCCGGAACTGGCGGTGCCAATCACGGTGACTCTGATCAACGGCGGGGCGATTGCCACCCGTGACTACTTCCCCGGCCACCACGACGCGGATGCGGCCCGTGTCTTGGGTTCGCCCCACGTGTTCATGAATATTCTCACCACCAATGGGCTGGTGCAGCTATTCATCGAGCAGTGGGCCGGACCACTGGCGAAATTCACCGCGCTGAAAATCAAGCTCGGCGCGCCGAACTATCCCGGTGACTGCATGACCTTCAGTGGCAGCGTTACCCGGGTTGATGCGGACACCCGCTCGGTGGAAATCACTTTGAGCGGCAAAAATTCCATGGGCAACCACGTGACCGGAACGGTCGCGCTGGTCCTGCCCTGACAGCCGGAGAGATACAGATGACTGATTCATCGATTTCCGGGCGTGCCGCGATCGTTGGTCTGGGTGCGACCGAATTTTCCAAGAACTCCGGACGCACCGAATTGCGCCTGGCGCTGGAGGCCACCTTGAGCGCGCTCAAGGACGCCGGCATTGATCCGAGCGAGGTCGAGGGTTTCAGTTCCTATTCCGTGGACAAGGTCCCGGAGTACGAAATTGCCCGTTTGCTCGGTTGCAAAGACGTGAAATTTTTCTCGCAAGTGCCTCATGGCGGCGGCGCGGCTTGCGGACCGGTGATGCACGCGGCCATGGCCGTGGCGACCGGGATGGCAAAAGTGGTGGTGGTCTACCGCGCCATGAACGAGCGCTCGTGGTATCGCTTCGGCACCGGCAGCTATGGCTTCGCTTCGACGCCGACCTTCGACAACGTCAACTACGGCTGGTACATGCCGCACGGTTTCCATACGCCGGCAGCCTGGGTCGGGATGTTCGCCCAGCGCTACATGCATACCTATGGCGCTACGTCCGAAGACTTCGGCCGGGTGGCGGTTGCCGCGCGGAATTTCGCCGCCACCAACCCCCAGGCTTTTTTTCACGGCAAGCCGATCACGCTCGAAGAACACCAGGCCTCGCGCTGGATCTGCGAACCGTTGCACTTGCTCGATTGCTGCCAGGAATCCGATGGCGCGGTGGCGATGGTCATCACCTCGGCCGAACGCGCCCGAGATCTACGGCACAAACCGGTGACCATCAAGGCTGGCTCTCAGGGCATCAGTCATGGTCAGCAGAGCATGACGTCGTTCTACCGCGAGGACATCACCGGGCTGCCGGAAATGGGTGTGGTCGCCCGCGAGCTGTATCGCCAGTCGGGCCTCGGTCCGGAGGCGTTCCAGACCGCGATTATCTACGACCACTTCACCCCGTTCGTGTTGCCGCAACTGGAAGAGTTCGGTTTCGTCAAACGCGGCGAAGCCAAGGAATTCATCCGCGCCGGGCACCACGCGCGTGGCGGCAAACTGCCGATCAACACCCATGGCGGACAACTGGGCGAAGCCTACATCCACGGCATGAACGGCATCGCCGAAGCGGTGCGCCAGGTACGTGGCACGGCGGTCAACCAGGTGGCGGATGTGCAGAACGTGCTGGTCACCGCCGGCACCGGCGTACCCACCAGCGGCCTGATTCTCGGCGCAGCCTAAGGAGCAGTATATGTTCGTCGACCTTACTCCCGAACAACATGCCCTGCGCCACAAGGTGCGGGACTATTTCCAGGCCTTGATGACCCCGGACATGCGCGACCAGTTGCGCGGCAAGGAAGGCGGTGATCTGTTTCGCCAGACCATCCGCCAGATGGGGCGCGACGGCTGGCTCGCGGTCGGCTGGCCCAAGATCCATGGCGGGCAGGGCTATTCGGCCACCGAGCAGTTGATCTTCTTCGAAGAAGCCAACATCGCCGGGGCGCCGCTGCCGTTCGTAACCATCAGCACCGTTGGGCCGGCCTTGATGTCCCACGGCAGTCAATTGCAGAAAGAACGTTTCCTGCCCGGCATCGCCGCGGGCGAGATCATGTTCGCCATCGGCTACTCGGAACCGGGGGCCGGCAGCGACCTGGCGGTGCTGAAAACCAGCGCCCGCCAGGACGCTGAGGGCTTCGTGGTCAATGGCAACAAACTATGGACCTCGGGTGCCGAATCGGCCGACTTCATCTGGTTGGCGGCCCGCACCGATCAGACCCAGGCGCGACACAAAGGCATTTCGCTGCTGATCGTCGACACCAAGACACCAGGCTTCTCTCACACCCTGATTCGCACCGTCGGCACTCCGACTGCGGCCACTTACTACGACAACGTGCGGGTGCCCAACGAGATGCTGGTGGGTGAGTTGCACGGTGGCTGGAAACTGATCACTTCGCAGCTGAATCACGAACGTCTCGGCCTGGGCACTTGGTCGGACAAGGTCGTGGCGCTGTTTCGCCGGGTTTACCTGTGGGCGCGGGCCCGCGATGAACAAGGCCGTCGGGCGATGGATAAAGCCTGGGTGCGCAGCTCGCTGGCCGAGTGTTATGCACGCCTGGAGGCAATGCGCCTGATCAACATGCGCATTGCCGCCGACCTCGAGCTCGACCGCATGAGCGTCGCGCTGAGTTCGACCACCAAGGTATACGGCTCGGAGTCGGCCATCGAAATCCTGCGCAAGCTGGCGGCGATCGCCGGTGCCAATGGCTCGATGCGCAGCGGTTCGGCGGCGACGCTGTTGCAGGGAGATCTGGAGTATGAATTGCGCTCTGCAACGACCCTGACCTTTGGTGGTGGCACGAATGAAATCCAGCGCGAGCTGATCGCCCAGTTTGGCCTCGGCATGCCGCGCACCCAACGCTGACCGTCCATCAAAAATAAAACGCGTACTCGCCCCGACACCGGGGCGAGTCGAAGGGGACATTCATGAGCACTATCGAGCAATTCCGGCATGAAACCCGGGCCTGGCTGGAAGCTAACTGCCCACTGTCGATGCGCACCGGCATGGCTGAAGGCGATGTGGTGTGGGGCAGTCAACATCCGCAGTTTCCTTCTGAAGACGCGCGTCTGTGGTTTGAGCGCATGCGTGACAAGCGCTGGTTCTGCCCCGAGTGGCCCGAGGAATACGGCGGTGCCGGCCTGAGCGATGAACAGCTGGCCGTACTGGAAAGCGAGATGCGTCGCCTCAAGTGCCGGCCACCGCAGATCAATCTCGGTATCTGGATGCTCGGGCCGGTGTTGCTGGCCTACGGCAGCGAGCAACAGAAACGCGATCTGTTACCGCCCATCGCCCGTGGCGAAGTGCGCTGGTGCCAGGGCTTTTCCGAGCCGAACGCCGGTTCTGACCTGGCCAGTCTGAAAATGGCCGCCCGTGATGCCGGTGATCATTTTGTGGTGGACGGCAGCAAGATCTGGACCTCCTACGGCGACAAGTCCGACTGGATGTATGCCTTGGTGCGCACCGACTTCAGCGCGCCGAAACACGAAGGTATCAGCCTGATCGTGCTCGACATGCGCAGCCCCGGAGTCACGCCGCAGCCGATCGATTTGATCAGTGGCAAATCGGCGTTTTGCCAGGTGTTCTTCGACGCCGTGAGAGTGCCCAAGAGCCAGTTGATCGGGCCGTTGCACGGCGGTTGGAATCTGGCCAAGTACCTGTTGCAGCACGAACGCAAGGCGATGTCGAAATTCGGTGAGTTCAGCCTGCCGTCGCACGTCGACCTGCTGGCCCTGACGCGCGAATACGTACCGGCGCCACAGACTCAGAGCGAACACGCATTGCACGCCCGGGCCTCGGCCTGTGCAATGAACGAGCATGCCTACAACCTGACCGTGCAACGCATGGGCGAAGAGGCGCGGGCCGGTGATGACATCGGCGGTCTGATGTCGATCATGAAACTGGTGCACACCGAACAGGAGCGCGACAAGTTCGAAGTCCTGCTCGATGCCATGGCCGGGCATGCCTTCGGCTGGGAGAGTACTGCGTTCAGCGAGCAGCAACTGTCGGTCACCCGATCCTGGTTGAACAGCTATGCGCTAACCATTTCCGGTGGGTCCTCGGAGGTCCAGCTGAACGTCATCGCCAAGCGCGTGCTGGGCTTGCCCGACGCCAAGAAAGGAGTCACCCCATGAGCCTGCGTTATAGCGATGAACAACGTTTGCTGGCCGATAGCGCACGGGACTTTCTCGCCGCCCGTAGCCCGGTAAGCGCCCAGCGGCGACTGCGTGATGAAGCGGTGGCCCTTGGTTTTGAACCGCAACTTTGGCGTGACGCCGTGGAGTTGGGCTGGAGCGCGATTCCGTTTCCGGAAGAGTTTGGTGGTCTGGATTTCGGTTGCAAAGGCCTGGGTCCGATCTTCGAATCAATGGGCCGCAATCTGTCTGCCACACCATTGTTGTCCAGCGTGGTACTCGGTGGTTCGCTGGTGCACCTGGCGGGCGACTCGACGCAGCAGACGCATTGGTTGCAAGCGGTCATCGGTGGCGAACGGCGCCTGGCGCTTGCCGTGGACGAACGTGCGCGCCACGACCCCAGCCGCATTGCTCTTGAGGCGAAGGTTGAAGGGCAGGGCTATCGCTTGCACGGCGACAAGTTCTGGGTGGTCGACGGCCTGGGTGCCGATGCCTATGTGGTGGTTGCTCGTACGTCCGGACAGCCTGGCGATACGCAAGGCCTCAGCCTGTTCCTGGTGCCGGCCGATACGCAGGGTTTGACCGTCAGCGCCTTGCCGCTGATCGATTCGCGCAACAGCGCACGCCTGCAACTGGATCGGGTGCAGGTGGGCAGTGAAGCGCTGCTGGGCACCCTGGATGAAGGCTGGACCGCGCTGGAAACCGTGCTGGATCGTGGCCGAACCTGCCTCGCGGCGGAGCTGCTGGGGATGGCCGAGCAATTGTTCGAGACCACCCTGGAATACCTCAAGACCCGCGTGCAGTTCGACACGGCGATTGGCACCTTCCAGGTCCTGCAACATCGCGCCGCACAGATGTACATCGACCTGGCGCTGAGCCGCAGCGCCCTGATGGCCGCACTGGCGGCTCTGGATGAAACCGACATCGATGCCGGGGTTCGCGCTCGATTGGTCAGCCTGGCGAAATGGAAGGCCGGCGACACGGCGATCAACGTAGCCAACGAAGCGGTGCAGATGCATGGCGGCATTGGCGTCACTGACGAGCTGGATGTCGGCCTGTACCTCAAGCATGTCCGCGTGGCCCAAAGCTGCCTCGGTGATCGGGATTTCCATTGCGAACGCTATTCGGCCAACGCGTAGAACCGCTGCAGGACGCTCCCTTTGGTGTAACCCGACCCTGTGGGGGCGGGCTTTCCCGCGATGACGAATGGGCTGCTGCTACGGGTCTTTAGGCTGTTCTGGAGAAAATAATAATGAGCATTGAACGCTGGCAAACCGCGTGGCGCGAGCTGATCGCCCCCGGTGCGCCGTTTGAAGTGGTGACGCCCGATGACGGCGCTCCACGCTACTTCCGTCACGCTGCGCACAATCTGCAGCAGGTGATGGACGCGGGCCGGGTTCACGGCGACCGTGAGTTCCTGGTCTGGCAGTCGCAACGCCTGACCTTCAACCAGTTCTTCGATCAGGCCGATCGCCTGGCCGGGCAGATGATTGCACGTCTTGGCTTGCAACCGGGGGAGCGGGTGGCCATTGCCATGCGCAACCAGCCGGCGTGGCTGGTGGCGTTCGCCGCGATCGTGCGCTGCGGCGCGGTGTGTGTGCCGCTCAATAGCTGGGGGCTGCGCGACGAGTTGCAGTACGCGCTGCAAGACAGCGGTTCACGCGTGCTGCTGTGTGATGAAGCACGCCTTGATACCTTGCACGAAGATCTGGCCCGTGAGCAGCGAGCCACGATTGTCGTCGGGGCCCACGAAGCAGCGTTGCCCGGGCACTGCCTGCGTTTCGAGGACTTGATCAGCGCCCCGGCATTGCCGTTGCCGGCGCTGGATATCGACCCCGACGCGCCAGCGCTGATCCTCTATACCTCGGGCACCACCAGCCGGGCCAAGGGCGCCGTGTCGAGTCACCGGGCAATCTCCCAGGCGCTGTTTGCCCTGGATTTCCAGAGCGCGTTTTGCGCCATGAGTTCGCCCGAACGTATCGGCGTGGTCATCAACAGCGGCTACCCGCCAACCACGCTGGCGGCGGTTCCGCTGTTTCATGTCAGCGGCCTGCATGCGCAGTTCCTGTCGGCGTTGCGCGGCGGCCGACGCCTGATGCTGATGTACAAGTGGGATGTCGAGCGCGCCATCGATCTCATTCGCGATGAACGCTGCACCCAGTTCAACGGGGCGCCGGTGATGATGCAGCAACTGCTGGCTTCACCGCGTTTTGGCAGCGAGCACACTGCCAGTCTGTTCGGGCTTGGGCTGGGCGGTGCTGCTTCGTCCGCCGGGGTACTTGAGGACATGCTCAAGCTCAAGCCCGACGTCATCGGCGGTGCCGGCTACGGCCTGACCGAAAGCAATGGCATCGGCGCTGCCATCGGTGGCGATCCGTTCGTGTACAAACCGGCGACAGCGGGCTGGGCGCTGCCGATAGTCGATATACATATCGGTGAAAGCCCTGACCAGCCACAGGCGGCGGGCACTCGCGGGGTGATCTGGTTGCGTTCGCCAACCTTGATGAGCGCCTACTGGAATCTGCCCGAAGCCACCGCACAAAGCCTGCGCGACGGTTGGCTCGACACCGGCGATATCGGCTACCTCGACGATGAGGGGTTCCTCCATATCACTGGCCGGGTCAAGGAGTTGATCAACCGCGGTGGCGAAAAGATTTCCGCCGCTGAAATCGAGACTTGCATTCTCGATATGCCAGGTGTCCTCGAAGCGGCGGCATTCGCCATCGCCGACCCGTTGCTGGGTGAAACGGTAGGGTTGGCCGTGCATGGCCAGGCATCGACGCTGCCTCAGCAAGCGCAGATCTGCGCATTCATTTCCGAGCGCCTGGCTGCCTACAAAGTACCGACGCAGGTCTATCGGGTACGCGAGCCGTTGCCACGCAATGCCACGGGCAAGGTGCTCAAGGCACAACTGCAAGAAAAGTTGGGCGCATAACGCTTCCTTAGTCTTTCCGGACGATGTTGGGGCCGGCAGAACACGAACAATGAGTCCATTCCACAAAGCCTTATCAGCGAAGGAGGCAATACATGAAAATAACAAGAACAGGTCTCATGCTCGCGGTCGCAGTCACAGCCAATAGCGGGCTGATGGGTAATGCGCAAGCCGAGGTGTCACCGCAGGAAGCCGCCAAACTGGGCAAGGAGCTGACCTGTGTCGGCGCCGAGCAAGCGGGTAACGCCGAGGGCACCATTCCGCCTTTCACCGGCAAGTACCTGGGCGAGGTGCCGGGCTGGAATCATGTGAAGTTCTCCGGTGACCAGCCGGTTGATCCTTACGCTGCCGAGAAGCCGATCCTGGTGATCACTGCGCAGAACATGAGCCAATACGAGTCGCACCTGACCGAAGGCCAGAAAGCCCTGCTGAAGAAGTACCCGACCACCTACAAGATGAACATTTACCCAGGCCATCGGGATTTCCGCTATCCGGATTACGTCTGCCGTCGCGCGATGGACAACGCACTGCACGCCAAGCTGGTCAACGACGGTGCAGGTTTCACTGGAATAGGCCAAGTGCCGTTCCCGATCCCCAAGAACGGCATGGAATTGCTGTGGAATCACCAACTGCCGGCACGTGCCTACACCGAGGAAAAAACCTCCGACCTGGCCTCGGTCCTGCCCAATGGCAGCATTGGTTGGGGGCGAGCCTACGCACGTAACCTGGCACTGGCCAACTCACCGATCGCCGACTCCAGGACGGAAGACAAGATTGCGGCCATGAGCAACAACATGACCCTCAAGCCGGCCCGCGACAACGGCACTATCAGCATTTCCCATGAGCCCTACAACTTCGGCACCGATGCGCGCCAGGCCTGGACCTACAGCCCATCGACCCGGCGCGTGCGGCAACTACCGGGCTATGGTTTCGATCAGCCGATGATCGGTACCAACGGCACCATGACCATCGACGAAGACCGTTTGTACAACGGTTCACCGGAGCGTTTCACCTGGAAACTCATCGGCAAGCGCGAGATTTACAGCCCGGCCAACGCGTTCAAACCTAATGCCGGGACCGTCAAGTACACCGACATGCTGACGCCCAACCATCCCAACCCCGATTTGATGCGTTATGAGTTGCGTCGCGTGTGGGTGCTGGAAGCGGATCTGAAGGAAGGCTATCGCCATGTCTATGGCAAGCGCGTGATGTTCATCGACGAAGACACCTGGAACGCCGTCATGTCCGACAACTACGATGCCCGTGGGCAACTGTGGAAGCACGCCATGGTCAACTACTACTACCACCCTGACATGAGTGGCTGGCAGGCGGGATCACAGTTCTTCATGGACTTGAACTCTGGCCAATACACCGGTTATGGCATGACTAACGAGTCGAAGAAGGGTCCGATCCTCAACGAAGGCAAATTCACCCCGGACCAGTACACCGCGGATGCGGCGCGGGCTATCGGGCGGTAAGCCCTGCTTCGTTGCAATGACAAAAGCCCCGTCGGATTCCGATGGGGCTTTTTTTGGACTGTCAGGTGGTCAGTCAGTTGATCGGCTGAGAGGTGATTGACCATTGGGCATCCAGTGGGCCGATCATCTCCAGCAGCCTTTTGTAACCGGTACGGAGGATGCGCCACTCACCTTGCATTTTGACGTAGTGATCCTCGTAGATTGCGCTGCCGTTAAGCAGGGTCTGTGCATCGAGGTTGATGAACAGGTCGTTCAGGTACCAAAGCCCTTTCGCTTCGTCACCGTTGACCTCGATTTCAGGGGTGTGGCCGTGGTGCATGCCGAAACGGCGGTTGGTGAAGTTGGAGCGGTAGAACTCAATGGCCTGCTCCAGCCCGTTGAGTTCGAATTGGTAGGTCGGGCTGTCGAAACTGATCTTCACATCAGGTGCCAGGATGTTGCGCAGCAGGTCAAGGTTGCAGGTATCGATACTTCGGAAATAACGGGCCTTGAGCTGTTTGATTTGCTCGATGGCAACGAGATCCATCATTTCAGTAATCTCCGGGGGAGGTGATGGTCACACGACCATTCTGTAAGTAGTTGAATGAGGCGACATCCCTGTCGCCTCGGGCTATTTAGCAAGGCAGAAAGTGACCGCCGTTGACATCCAGTTGCGCGCCGGTAATGACCTTGGCGTAGTCGCTCGCCAGGTACAGGGCGGCCATGGCGCAGTCACCGTCTTCGGGGATTTTGCGCAGCGCAATCTGTTGGGCGATCTGGTCGCTCAGCGACTCCATCGTGACGCCCAGGCGCTTGGCTTCGTTCTTGAAGTAACCGATCACCGGAGCGCCCCACATCCAGCCCATGAAGGTGGAGTTGACGCGGATACCGAACGGGCCGAGATCCTGGGCCAGGTATTGCACGGCGGTTTTCAATGCGCCCTTGGAGACGGCATAGCCGGATTCCAACTGGTTGGGGGTGCGAGTGGCCATGGTGTTGATCATGACGATGCTGCCCGACTTCTGTTTCTTCATCTGCGGCAGCACGGCTTGGGTCATGTGCATGGTGCCGAACAGGTTGACGTCCATCGCGTTGCGCCAGTCGTCCATTGCCGACTCGGAAGAGGTGCCCCAGGCGCCATGGGCGTAGGCGGAGTTGATCAGTGCGTCGATCCGGCCGAAGTGCTCGATCGTCAGGTCGGCGAGCGTCTGGCACTGTTCGGGCCGGGTAATGTCGGTAGGGACTTTCAGGATCGGCGTGCTGTAGCCAGCGTCGCGGACTGCTTTTTCGGCCTGATCCAGCTTGGCTGGCGTCCGCGCGGCCAACACCACGGCTTTGGCCTGGAACTCGGCGGCACGCACGGCCAGCTTGATGCCCAGGCCAGGACCAATACCGGAAATGATGACGACTTTATCTTTCAGCAACATGGCAATTACCTTCTTGTTTTTATGGTGGGAAATGGGCCGCTCAGACGCCGCTGGCGTGCAGTGTTTCGGCGCGGCGTTTGAGATCCAGGGCCATCTGGTCGAAACCGGCTTTTACCCAGGCACCGTGTTCACGCATGATGGTGTCCTGGTTCAGGCCCAGGAAAATATCAGTCGTAAAGTAGCGGCAGCGGTTGGCATCGATGGCCTGGATGTACTGATCGCGACGGGCGGCGTCCATGTTGTCCGGGACGGGACGCTGCTCCCAGGACAACAGCTGCTCGGGGTCGCAAGCCACGAGGTATTCGAAGACCGGAACGGTTTCACCGGTATCGGGGGAAAGGACCTGCATATGCACCTCGTCGCCGATCTGCAGGCCGCACCGAATGTTCGGACAGAAGCTGTTCCACTGGTGGTAATTGTCCAGATCGATGAGCACTTCCCAGACCACCCGGGCAGGGGCATTAATTTCCACCGTGTGGGAGGTCACTATGTTTTCCGCTTTGGCCATGACTGTCTCCTGTTGTGCATTCAGTTGATGGGTCTGGAGGTGATCTGCAGGTGTTCACTCAAGGGCTGTACGGTCTCGAGCAGGGTTTCATAGCCCGTCTCGGCGATCATCCAGCGCTCGCCGCGCTTGATGTAGCAATCCTGGTAGATCGCACTGCCGTGCATATGGGTGTTTTCCTCGAGGTTGATGAACACGTAGCTCAGGTACCAGAGGGCGGTGGCCTGGTCGCGATCGACTTCGATTTCCGGGGTGTGACCGTTGTGGCTCGCCAGGCGGGTCTTGGTGAATGAGGTTCGGTAGAAGTCCAGCGCATCTCCTAGGCCGTTGACGTGGAATTGGTAGGCTGGGCTTTTGAACGACAGGGCGACGTCTTCGGTGAGCATGCCCTGCAGCATCTCGAGGTTGCAGGTATCGATGGCGCGGAAATAGCGCGCCTTGAGCTGTTTGATCAGCTCGATTGCTTCTAGATCCAACATGTGAAGCCTCCTGGGGGGACACTCAGACACTGAGCTGGTACTCGCTAGTGAGGATGCAGTCGATCTTCTCGAAGTCGATGAATTTGCTGGTCGATTCGTACATGGCCTGCTGACGCCGCGCGCATTTTTCCGGGTCGCCCAGGGCGGCGAAGCATCCTTGCGGATTGCCGATGGCCTCGGGCGGGAAGTTTTCTTCGACGATGGCGTGCAGCACCGGCGCACCGCAAGAAAGCGCCCGAATCACGGTGTTTTGTCGGTAGCCGAAGATCGATTGCAGTGGATAGGCGTTGGGTCCGTGCCCATTGCGCCAGGTGTCGTACCAACGCTCGTAGCTCATCCGATCTGGCTTGTGCAGCAACGCCACCTGATTCATGCCAGGCGTGCGCTCGCCGACCGGCACCCGGTACCGGGCAGCACGGGCCTGGCGCTCCTCGGGGTAAGGCTCGGATTCCACCACCAGATAAGCCTCCAGGCGGCTGGTCAACGGCGCCACGAGTGCTTTGATGACGGGCCATTGCGAGGCACTGTCCAGCCACAACGAAAGCAGACCATCCAACGGCACGGCGCTATTGGTGATGCGCTGCGTGGAAGCGGCGGCCACAGTCTCATCGACCAGCATGACGCGAATGTTGTTTGCACCGGCTGCAGCCAGTGTGTCGCGTAGACCGAGCAAATCCGAACGCCATTGCTCGGCGCTGGGTTGTGGCGGCTTCCACAAGGTCAACATGATTTTTTCCATGAGTTCTCCAGCCTGCGTTCAGTGATTGAGGCTCAGATGACGGGCGCGATATTCGCTGTAGTCCTGGCTCATCTGCGCCTCGTTCAGACCGAAGCGTTCCAGGCTGTAGTCGTGGCTGGCACGTTTTTCCCGGCTGTTCTGTGAAAGCCAGACCTGAGCGTCGGCGCGGGCCTTGTCGGTAAGCGGCAGATTGGCAAAGGCGTAAACCCTTTCCAGCACGCGCATTGGTTGGGTCACGGTGTCGGCAAAGTTGATGTCGAGAAAACGCTCGGCAGCGTGTTGTTCACGGACCTGCATGGTGTGCCGAATGCCACGTGCCATGCGACTGTTCCACTGCTCGCCGGCGGCTTTCGGATCCGGGTTGTCGCTGTACATCTGCCACAGGGTGTGGGCCATGCTGGCCATGGAGGGGATCGTCTGAGTGGGATCGCGATGGGTAAAAATGACCTGCGCCTTGGGGAAAACATCGAGCAACAGGTGCAAGGTGTGCAAGTGCTGGGGCGCTTTCAGCAGCCAGCGCTGGCGCGCAGGTTCACCCCGCTGGTTTTTCTGCCATTGCAGGAACTGCAGCATTTTTTTCAGCTGGGTGTAGACCGGTCGCTGATCTTGTTGATCCAGCCAGCGGGTATAGCTGGGTACGTTGACGTATGCGTCCATGGCGCACATGAAGGAATGCTCCATGAGCATGAACTCCTCATCGCAGAGCATGGCGTCGAGCGGATGGATGGCGAGGATCTGTGGAATGGCTTGGGCCATCAACTCGACCTCGGCCCTGGCCTGGGCGATACGCTTGGCCGGCGCGGCCAGGGTTTCGTCTGCCAGCGGTGCCGGGTAGCGGGTCTCCCACCAGGCAGCCGAGTAAAAGCGCGGGTCAACCGCCAGGGTGCGCTGCAGCATGGTGGTGCCGGTGCGTGGCAGACCCAGGATGACCAACGGATCGTCGATCTGTATCTGGGTTATTTCCGGATGGCGGTTCAGGTAGTCCTCCATTACCAGACGGTTGACCAGTTGCCCCACCAGTCTTTCCTGCAGCAAATGCAGACCGGTTTTCGACAGCTCGGCTTCGGCAGCCAGGGCATCGAGTAGCGCCTGCAGCGCCTCGCGATAGGTGTCATCGCCAAAATTGCTCAGGCCATTGGTACGCGAAATCGCGCTGGCCAGCAGGTTATCGACGGTCAACTCGTTAATCAGGGCGTGTGCGCTCATAAGACCTCCGCGACTGCAGACACTTTTACAACCCGGGTGGTGGGGTGGCATTGCTCCTGGGCGCCGACCCAGCGCAGGCACAGGGTGCCTTGGCGTACGCCGGCGGTTTGAAGCCAGTTGCTTATCCCGGGGTCCAGCTCACTGAGTACCAGGGTCACTCCACCGTTATCGTCGTAGCGGGCCTGGTGCTTGTTGAAGCAGATTTTGTGGTAGCGGTAGTCCAGCGATTCCATCCAGTAGTTATTGATCTGCAAGTTCCAGAAGTCGCACTCCGGCACCTTGTCGATATGGATGACCAGCGCTTCATCGGCGCCCAGCGCCCAGTGCGAGTGGTAGTAGAAAATGTTCGGATCACCGCCCACTGACTGGCAGAGCGCCTGGTTGGCCGGGGGCAGTTGATTGCTGTGCGGCAGGTAGCTTTCGCTCCAGTCGGCGAACAACCTGGCGGTGTTCTCCACGAAGCTGGAGACCCGAGCCAGGCCTTGCTGAAAAGTTGCCGGGTCAAGGGCTTGCGGCCTGGCATCGGTGCCAATCCGTTCAATGCTCAGCTTGGCAGGCACTTCGATCCCACGGTCAAGAAACGTCTGACGCACGATCAGTGCGTTGGTGGTGTCTTCCATTTTCAGCCAGTTGCCAGGTTGCGGCTCGCGGCTGAGGGTGATTTCGAAGTAACCCTGGGCATCAACCTGTAACTGGCTGGCGTCGATGAAACCGGTCTGGATCAGGGTGCCGTCGGTTTCATACCCGCCTTTCTGGGTACCAAAGCTCAGGTAAGCGACACTGCCGCGCTGGCCTTTGATGCGATAGTCCAACGTGCCGTTCAGGCGCGAGTATTCATAGAGGTTGTCCGGGTTGTCGGCACCAATTTTAGCGGTCTCGTGTGAGGTCTTGAAGAAACTGGGAAATGCCGGATCGGCAAATTCGATGTGCATCTCCAGGCCAATGCGTAGCAAGCGCGTGAGGTAGCGGAAGCCTTCGGCGCGGGTGGCTGCATCGGCGGGTGCTTCGGGGCGCAGAATCTGCTCGCCGCAGCGCTTTAGGTGATCGCAGAACATGGCCCAGGTCTGGCCACTCAACAACTGTTGTTCGTCAATAGAGCTGATTGTCATTGTTAGACTCTCTTGATTAGGCGAATCCGGGCTGAAAGCACCCCCGCAGAGGCGCCCGAGCCAGATTCATCGGCCCCTGACAGGGCGCGTTCAAATGCCCGGCGAACCGGGCGCCGGGGTTAGAGTTCCTTACTGATGAAGCCGCGCTCGATCAGCACCGCGATGATCCGATCCACTGCACCCTCCGGCGTCAGCTTGCTGGTCTGGATATGGATATCTGGCTTGCTCGGCACCTCATAAGGCGAGTCAATGCCTGTGAAGTTTTTCAACTCGCCACGGCGGACTTTCTTGTACAGGCCTTTGGGGTCGCGCTCTTCAGCCACGGCCAGCGGCGTGTCGACGAAGATTTCGATGAACTCGCCGTCCTGCAGCAGTCCACGCGCCATCTCGCGCTCGGAGCGGAACGGCGAGATGAAGGCGGTCAACACGATCATCCCGGCATCCACGAACAACTTGGACACCTCGGCCACCCGCCGGATGTTCTCTACCCGGTCGGCATTAGTGAAACCCAGGTCGCGGTTCAAACCGTGACGCACGTTGTCGCCGTCGAGCAAGTAGGTGTGCCGGCCGCGTGCGTACAGGCGGGTTTCCAACAGGTTGGCGATAGCCGATTTGCCAGCGCCCGACAAGCCGGTGAACCACAGCAGTACCGGCTGCTGGCCCATCTGTTCGGCGCGTGCCTTCTTGTTCACATCCACGTGCTGCATATGGATGTTCTGTGAGCGACGCAGGGAGAACTCGATCAGGCCGGCGCCGACGGTGGCGTTGGACAGACGGTCAATAAGGATAAAGCTGCCGGTTTCACGGTTGCTCTTGTAGGGATCGAAAGCGATCGGCTGGCTGGTGAAGAGGTTGCACACGCCGATCTCGTTCAACGCCAGTTCCTTGGCCGCCAAGTGCTCCATGGTGTTGACGTTGACCTTGTACTTGGGCACTGCCAAGGTGACCGACAGCGTCTTGCCGCCGATCTTCATCAGGTAGGGGCGGCCGGCGAGCATAGGCTGTTCGTGCATCCAGATCAGGCTGACCTGGAACTGATCGGCCACACTGGCCGGGTCTTCTGCAGTGGACAGAACATCGCCGCGGCTGCAATCGACTTCGTCGGTCAGGGTCAGGGTGATGGACTGGCCGGCCACGGCTTGCTGCAGATCACCATCGAGGGTCACGATGCGCGAGATTCGACTCTCTTGTCCGGCCGGCAACACCCGTACCCGGTCGCCAGGACGAATCATCCCGCTGGCGATGGTGCCGGTGAAACCACGGAAATCGAGGTTGGGGCGGTTGACCCACTGCACCGGCATGCGAAACGACAGTTTCTGCTGGTGCGCCTCGTCGATCTCGACGGTTTCCAGGTAGCCCATCAGCGTGGTGCCGCGATACCAAGGCATGTGCTCGCTCTGCTCGGTGATGTTCTCACCCCGCAGCGCGGACATCGGGATGGCGGTGACATCCTGAAGATTGATCTGCTTGGCGAAGGCGCGATAGTCATCGACGATGGCGTTGAAGACTTTCTCCGAGTAGTCCATCAAGTCCATCTTGTTGACGGCCAGGACCACCTTGCGAATGCCGATCAGCGAAGCCAGAAAGCTATGGCGCCGGGACTGTGTCAGCACGCCGCGTCGGGCGTCGATCATCACCACGGCCACGTCGGCCGTGGAAGCACCGGTGACCATGTTGCGGGTGTACTGCTCATGGCCAGGTGTATCGGCAACAATAAACTTGCGCCGTTCCGTGGAGAAAAAACGGTAGGCCACGTCGATGGTAATGCCTTGTTCACGCTCGGCGGCCAGGCCGTCCACCAACAGCGCGAAGTCGAGTTCGCCACCCTGGGTGCCGTCTTTTTTCGAGTCGGCTTCCAGCGCTTCCATCTGGTCTTCGAAGAGCATTTTCGAATCGTAGAGCAAGCGTCCGATCAGCGTGCTCTTGCCATCGTCCACGCTGCCACAGGTAATGAAACGCAGCAGGCTCTTGTGCTCGTGGGCCTTGAGGTATTGCCCGATATCCTCGGCAATCAAGTCAGATACGTGTGCCATCAGAAATACCCCTCTTGTTTTTTCTTCTCCATCGATGCAGCCGAGTCGTGGTCGATCATTCGCCCTTGACGCTCGGACGTGCGGGTCAGCAGCATTTCCTGAATGATCTTGGGCAGGGTGTCGGCATTGGACTCGACGGCGCCGGTGAGCGGGTAGCAACCCAGAGTGCGGAAGCGCACATTGCGTATCATCGGTACTTCACCCGGGTTGAGTGGCATACGGGCGTCATCGACCATGATCAGCATCCCGTCACGCTCGACCACCGGGCGCGGCGCGGCGAAATACAGCGGTACGATCGGGATATTTTCCAGATAGATGTATTGCCATATGTCCAACTCGGTCCAGTTGGACAAAGGGAACACGCGGATCGACTCGCCCTTGTGTTTACGCGTGTTGTACAGGTGCCAGAGCTCTGGACGCTGGTTCTTCGGGTCCCAGCGGTGCTGATCGGAGCGGAAGGAGAAAATCCGTTCCTTGGCACGTGATTTTTCTTCGTCGCGGCGTGCGCCGCCGAAGGCCGCGTCAAAACCGTAGTGATCGAGTGCCTGTTTCAGGCCTTCGGTTTTCATGATGTCGGTATGGATCTGCGACCCGTGCTTGAACGGGCTGATGCCCATTTCAATGCCTTCGGGGTTGGTATGGGTCAGCAGGTCGACGTTCAGTTTGGCGACCATCTGATCGCGGAAGCGATACATCTCCTGGAACTTCCAGGTGGTGTCGACATGCAGCAATGGGAAGGGCGGCTTGGCCGGGTAGAAGGCCTTCATGGCAAGGTGCAGCATGACCGCACTGTCCTTGCCGATGGAGTAGAGCATGACCGGGTTGTCGGAATCTGCGACAACCTCGCGCATTGCCTGGATGCTTTCGGCTTCCAGTCGTTGCAGGTGGGTAAGCGTCATAGATTTTCCTCTCGCTTTTTGTTGTTGTCGTTTATCAACGTACAACTGCTGCGATTCGGACTTATGCGCGACTTGATGTTTTAACATCAGGTGCAACATCTGCAGCATGGGATCGCGGTGCAGGGTGTTGGCGACTACGGCAGGCGCGTGTTCGCGCCCATCTTCAGGACAGACGCGCACGGCTTGCTGACTGATGTGGGTTGCCAGTTCGCGGGCACCGTCGAGCATTGCGCTGGCTTCGGGAAGATGGAACAGATGCAGGCGTTCGGCGCGTTCGCCGGCCCAGGTGATGAAGGTCGCGGCGCGTTGCCAGTGCATGCCCGAGAGCAGGGCAAAGACTTTGCGGTCGACCGAGCGATACAAACGGTCGAAGAACGCTTCCAGGTGCGGGGCGCGCAAGCTGTCTTCGTATGGCAGCCAGAGCACCTTGCCGCGATTGCTGACCGCGCGCAGCACCCCGTAACTGAGTTTGCCCTGATCGTTACGGGCACCGTAGTCATCGATCCAGTGGATCTCGCCGTTCTGCGTACGAGCCTGTTCGAGGATGTCCAGGTAGGTGCTGCGATACCAACGCTGCACCGCCAGCGAAGCATTCGCGACACGCTTGGCCGGGCGCTCGGCATTGAGCTGCCAGCGTTGCAAATAGTGGGCGGCGGTGCGTTCTGGCAAGTCGATATCGTGCAGACGCTTGACCAGTGCCTGCATCGCTTCCAGTTGCCATAGCCGGAACGGCAACTGATGCCGTTCCGGCGGCGTGCTGACCAACAAGTGGTAGATGTTCTGTTCCTGCTCGGCAGACAGACTGCGGCCTTCACCTTGCTTACGCCCGCGCTCCCTTACGGGCACGGCATTCCAGCCACCGGCCTGCCACGCCTTGTAGGCAGAGATGATCGTCGGCGATGAGAGCCCGGTATCCTGACTGATGGCTTTGAGCGTGCTGCCAGCGATGCGCAACTGCACGGCGCGCAGACGGAGCTTATTGATCTGTGCAACGGATAACTGGTTGCCGTGGGACACAGGAACTCCTGTTAAACATCCATTTGCTGAGTGGCGCGGGTGTGGATGTCTGTACTGTTCCCGGATCCGGAAAACGGCGCATAGGCCGAATGGACCATACGAAGAACAAAAACAGGAGAATTCCCATGAACGAGTCAGTGACTGTCCTGCTTGAAGACGTCATCGATATTGCCCGCGCAGCAGGCGAACTGGTGTTGGAGGTGTACCGCTCGGATTTCGAGGTGCGGGGGAAAGTCGATGCCTCCCCGGTGACCGAAGCTGACGAGCGTGCCGAGGCTTTGATTCTGCAGGCCTTGGCGGCGCGTACGCCGCAGATTCCGGTGATTTCGGAAGAGGCCGCTGCCGCCGGCCAGGTGCCCGAGGTGGGCCAGTGTTTCTGGCTGGTTGACCCCCTGGACGGCACCAAGGAGTTCATCAATCGCAATGGCGAGTTCACCGTCAATATCGCCCTGATCGATAACGGTGAACCGGTGCTTGGGGTGGTTCTCGCGCCCGCGCTGGAGCGTCTGTTCGCCGGTGCCCGTGGTTGTGGAGCCTTTATCGAACAGGCGAGGCAGCGTCGGCCCATCCGCTGCCGTGCGGTGACGCAAGAGGGCCTGGACGTGGTCGCCAGCCGTTCCCATGGCGATGCCACGGCACTGGATAAATTCCTCGACGGGCGCCAGGTGCGATCACTGAAAAGCGCCGGCTCATCGCTAAAGATTTGTCTGGTGGCTGCCGGTGAGGCAGACCTTTATCCGCGCTTGGGGCGCACCATGGAGTGGGATATCGCCGCAGGCCATGCGGTGCTTGTCGCTGCCGGTGGACAGATTCGCACCCTTGCCGGCGATGCGTTGCGTTATGGCAAGCCCGGCCTGGACAACCCGCATTTCTATGCTCACGGCCTGTAGACCCCACACGCGTGTGCGCGGGCCTGCTTCCGGGAATGGAGGCAGGCTTTTTTTTGGGTTTAAAGAGCTGGCGATTTTACAAAAACGAAGGCCAGGCAAATCAGACAGTGGCGGCAGCGCTCGCCGGCTCGGCGATGAGCTCGCCTGGTCGGATCAGTTGTGCGCGATAGCGGGGCAGGGCCATGGCCAGGAACAGCGCGGCAAGCAACACCAGGGAGACCGACGCCGCCAGTGCATAACGCAGTGCTTCGCCACCCAGGCTTGGTGCGAAGTAGTCACTGAGCATGCCGATGACCAGCGGACCGAAACCGACGCCAAGCATGGTCATTGCCATGACAAAGATGGAGGAGGCCTGGCCCAGGTATTTCGGTGCAAACAAATGGCTGATCGCCCCCAGGCATGGTGTCGCCCACCAGGTGCCAAAGAAGCTGAACACGCTGTAGAAAAGGAAAGCTGTGGGTACTTGCATGCCGCCAATATGGAAGGCAATGCCGGGTGGCCAGAGAAAGAACGCCAGGCTCGAGGGAATGCAGATCAGGGTGGCCAGCAGCGGCACGCCGATCTGCCAGGCCGGATCACGCCGGGCCATGCGGTCGGTCAGCATGCCGCAGGTCAAAGTGCCGACAGTGGCCCCGATGCCACCGGCTACGCCGACCAGAACTCCTGCTTCCTGCAGGTTCAAACCGTGGGAGCGGATGAGAAAACTCGGGCTCCAGGTGCCGATGGCATAACCGGCAATCGCCCAGGCGCCTCCGGTAAGCACCAGCCAGACGAAGGACGGGGTCTGGAATAATCGCGCCAGCGTCTTGGCCCAGCCATCCTGGGTGCCCATGTCCTGTGCGAGATGTGCTGGCGCTGCAGCGGCGGATTTTGGCGTCCTTACCGTCAGCCAGAGCAGTAGACCGAGAAAGATGCCCGGTGCACCGAACACTAGAAAGGCGAAGCGCCAGCCGTGATGCTGGGCGATCCAGCCACCCAGGCCAAGACCGAAAATCGTACCTAGGGCGGAACCGACCATCAGTATCGACAGGGCCGTTGAGCGGCGCTCAGGCGGATACAGTTCGCAAACCATGGCCACCGAAGGCGCAGTGCCGCCTGCCTCACCGACGGCCACGCCCATCCGCGCCAGGACCAGTGTCAGGAAGCTGCCGACCATCCCACAGGCCATGGTCATCACACTCCAGGCGATGCAACAGGCGGCGATCACCGGCTTACGGCCGATACGGTCGGACAGACGTCCCAGAGGGAAACCGAAAAGGCCGTAGAAAACCGCGAAGGTCACGCCGGAAAGCAAGCCGATTTCTGTATCGGATATGCCGAACTCAGCCTTTACCGGCTCGATCAGGATCGCCATCAACTGCCGGTCGATGTGGTTGAAGACATAAATACAGGCCAGCACGAACAATGCGTAGTGCGTGCGCCAGGTGGTGCGGATGGGTGACATCACAACGGGTACTCCGGTTCTTGTTTTAGTACGCGTGATCGTCCGCCTGGCCGGGGGGGGCAGCGACGTCCGTTCAGACTACTGCCTTGCAGCACCCGCCCGGCGCAACAAGTCACCGGTGGCGGGCGGGGGCGTTTCCACGTGGTCCTGTGCCGAACCTTTTTAGTCTTATCGGACGATGTCGTTGTGGCGAGCAGCGTTAAGTATCTGCCGCTACTTATTGGCAGGTTTTCTACGGAGTCAGGAATGAACGGTTTCAATACACCGCATCAACCGACGATGCTCGACAACGGCCCTGTGTCCCGCGAACAGACTCAGCGTCTTCTTGATCGGCGGGCAGTGGCCGCGGGGCAGATCAAACCGGCGGACCGCTACACCATCGCCGACCGGCTGGAAGAGCAAGCCTCGCGTTTCGCCCAGCGCCCATTCCTCATTTATGCCGAACAGCGGTTGAGCTACGCCGAGGTGGATGCACGCGCCAACCAGATGGCGCACGTTTTCCACGCCCGCGGTTTGCGCCCGGGCGATGTCTGCGCCATCGCCCTGGAGAATCGTCCGGAGTTTTTTTTCAGTTGGTTTGGCCTGGCCAAGCTGGGTGTGGTAGCGGCCTTTATCAATACTCAGGTGAGCGGCCGGGCATTGGCGCATGCCGTGGTGTCCACGGCAGCCAAGGCCATGGTGGTGGGCGAGGAGTGCCTGAACAATCTGCTGTCTACCGAAGGCTTGCCGGACGTGCCCTGGTTGCTTATGCCGGACGCCGAAAACCCCGCCAGTGAAGCATTGCGAGCCAGGGCTGATACAGGATTCGCCGCACAGGTAGCGGCTGCACCACGCACAGCGTTTGCGCGGGACCTGCGGGCCGAGGTGCCGGCCGAGTCGCCGGCGATGCTGATTTTCACCTCTGGCACTACCGGTTTGCCCAAGGCTGCGATCTATAGCCATATGCGTTGGTTGTCGATCGGCGACGTGATGGAAGTGACCCTCGAGGGTGGGACCGAGGATGTGTTCTATTGTTGCCTGCCGCTCTATCACGGTGCCGCAGCGACATCCGTGACGGCCACCGCCCTGCGTGTCGGCGCGAGCATCGTGGTCCGCCGCAAGTTCAGCGTCCGCGAGTTCTGGAAGGACATACGTGACCACCGCATCAGCATTTTTCAGTACATCGGAGAAATCTGCCGCTACCTGCTCAATCAGCCCGTGGTCGATGGCGAACGTGAACACAGCTTGCGCTGCCTGCTGGGCGCGGGCCTGACTCCGGAGACCTGGCAGCGCTGGGTGGAGCGTTTCGGTCCGGTGCGGATTCTCGAAGGTTGGGGCGCCACCGAGGCCAACACCAGCCTGATCAATCTGGACAACCAGCCAGGCTCCTGCGGTCGTGTACCGTTCTGGAACAAAACCAATATGCGCCTGGTTCGTTATGACGTTGAAAGCGACAGCCATCCACGGGACGAGCATGGCTTCTATCGACTCTGCGAGGTCGGCGAGGTCGGTGAGGGCATGGCCCTCATCGTCGATCATCCGCAAATCGGTGGCGGTCGCTTCGAGGGTTACACCTCGGCGCAGGCCACCGAAAGCAAGATTCGGCGCAATGTCTTCAGCCAGGGCGATGCGTATTGGAGCTCGGGTGACCTGCTGCGCTACGACGAGAACGGTTACTTTTATTTTGTCGATCGCATCGGTGATACCTACCGCTGGAAGAGCGAGAACGTTTCAACTCAGGAGGTCGCCGATGCATTGGGCGATTTTCCGGGGCTGGAACTGATCAATATCTACGGCGTGCAGGTTCCCGGGCATGAGGGACGTGCCGGGATGGCAGCGGTGCTGATGCAAGAGGGCCGGCACTTCGACCCCGAAGCGTTCTACGCACTGACTGAAGCGCGCCTGCCACGCTATGCCGCGCCGGTGTTCGTGCGGGTGTCCGCCGCGGCCGATTTGACCAGTACTTTCAAGTTGCGCAAGGTTGATCTGCAACGCCAGGGGTATGCGCCGACCGCCTTCAACGATCCGTTGTACATCCGCGATGAAAGCAGCCGCAGCTATCAACCGTACTCCGAGGAATTGCTGGACAGAATCGGTTTGCAGCCATTCGCGCTTACCCCTCAAGCCTGATGAGCTGGCGGCCTGCGGTCGCCAGCGAACCTTCTCCAAAGCCTCATTCCCCTTCTGGGGTAGTCCTGTCGGACGATGCCGGGCTGGCGGGTGGCTGCAAGTATTTCCATGCCAACTGTGCACCAAATCTTTATCTGAGTGAGTTGCGAATCAACCGCGGGCCTATCAATCACACAATAAAAAGAAGGATGGCAGCATGATCGATTTCACAGGCAAGACAGTTCTGGTCACCGGTGGTGGCGTGGGTATAGGGCGGGCAATCGTTGAAGCGTTTGGCCGCGCGGGTGCACGCCTGGTGGTAGCTGAAGTGGATGCCGAACGGGCCGCGCAGGTGCGCGACTGGTTGGCGACTGCCGGTGTCGAGTCCTTGGTTGTCGGGGGCGACGTCACCTGCAAGGAACAGGTGGCTGCCTTGGCCGAACAGGTCCAGTCGCGGTTCGGCGGACTCGATGTCCTGGTCAATAACGTTGGCGATTCACTGATGATCGCCAAGCCATTCGACAGCTACAGCGACGACGATATCGATCGTCTGTACGCCGTCAACTTGCAGCATATTTTCCGGGTGACCCGCGCGATGCTGCCGCTGATGCGCCGTCAGGGTGCCGGTGGCAGCATCATCAGCGTTTCGTCGATCGAAGGCTTCCGGGGCATTCCCAACTTGAGTATCTACGCCGCCTTCAAGTCGGCCATCGGCGGCTTTACCAAGAGCCTGGCATTGGAGCTGGGCCCCGTGGGTATCCGTGTCAACCAGATTGCCCCCGAGACCACCGAAACACCACAACTGCCGGTGTCGGTGATGATTGGTGCAGAGCACCGGGAGCAAATCCCCCACTGGATTCCCCTGGGTCGCTTCGGCAAGGCCGAGGACATGGCCGGCGCCGCGCTATTCCTTGCCAGTCCGTTGGCGGCCTGGGTGACCGGTACCACTTTGCACGTGGACGGCGGAGCGCTGGCCGCTGCGGGCTGGTACCGCGACCCCCAAGGCACCTGGACCAATGTGCCGGTGATGAGCGGCAACGGTTTCAACTTCTGAAAAACCACCGCGAAGTGCTGCACTGATTATTTTTTTTCGCGCCCGGCATCGCCCGGGTACTCCTATCGAATTGGCCCGGGCTCGGGTTCAAACAAGGGTAAACACTCAATGAATATTCTGGTGATTGGGGGGACTGGCCTGATCGGCGGTCACGCCGCTCTCTATCTCAAGGACAATGGCCACGAGGTGACCATTGCTGGACGCAAGCCGGCTGCCGCTGGTAGCGCGTTGGCCGAATTGAAGCAACTGCAGGGCGATTACGTCGCCGGTACTTTCACTCTGGATGACCTGGCCGGCTTCGATGCCCTTGTGTTCGCTGCGGGCAACGATGTCCGTCACATTCCACAGGATGGCAATGTCGACGCCCACTGGCAGCGGAACAACGTCGAGGCCATTCCACGGTTCTTCCAGCTGGCACGCGATGCGGGCATCAAGCGGGCAGTGCTGGTGGGCAGCTTCTACCCGCAAGTGGCACCGCAATTGATTGAAACCGAACCTTATGTGCGCTCGCGGCACCTGGCGGACAAGGGCGTGCGCGCCCTGGTTACTGCCGATTTCAAGGTGTGCAGCATCAACGCACCCTTTGTGGTTGGCGCGGTGCCGGGGCTGAAAGTGGAGATGTTCGAAGCCTATACCCGTTATGCCGAAGGTCAGTTCGCGCCTTTGCCGTATTACGGTCCGGCCGGTGGCAGTAACTTCATATCCACCCGCTCATTGTCCCAGGCGATCCTCGGTGCGCTGCTGCGTGGCGATTCGGGCAAGGCTTACCTGGTGGGGGACGAAAACCTCAGCTACGCCCAATACTTCCAGAGCTTCCTGCGTGCCGTTGGCAACGAGGCGCCAGTGCCGGCCTTGGACCAGGAGCATCCGATGTTGCCGGACTCCGCGATTTACACGGGGCGCGGCAGCACTGTGAGCTACGAGCCAGACATCTCGGAGACAGCGTTGCTGGGTTATGTTCGCGGTGACATCCAGCGGGCGATCAATGAGGTGGTTCGCCAGTACCGCGCGTGAGTGAAACGTGGGGTGATTTTCCCCGGTTTTCGTCAGGGGAGCGTCCCGTGGTTTGAGGTGAAGCAGCGCGAAGCCCAACACCTGATACCTCGATGTCGGGATTGTTGGGCTTCCTTGCATTCAGTGAACCTGCATCAGCAAATGCTCACTCAAGTCCCCGATCATTTCCAGGTGCGAGTAGTCACGAAAGCTGAATCGCCAAACCCCATCGACACGCTCGAACTCGTCGATATAACGCCCGGTGGCGATGGATTGCAGGGGGAGGGTAGCGGTGGCCTGCAGCACCGTGTAACAGGAGCGAATCGTTGCGGTTCCAGCGTCTTCGTCGATGTCAATGATGGGGTTGCTGATGATGTGCCTGGTCCGGGGTGTGCCGCAGGGGTAAATCCTGATTCGTTGCTGCCAGATACCCAGCAGGGCTGTGTGATCCAGATAGTCGCTCTGGCCTTGTACCTTGATTCGGGCATGACAAAACAGCTCGGCGGCCTCGATCAGTTGGCCTGCGTCCAGGCATTCGGCATAACGGTAGAGCAAGTTGCTGATGTGTATGGCGCTGGTGCTCATGGTGGTCCTCATAAAAAAAAGCCGCTGGAACCGGACAGGGTTGCAGCTGCGAGAGGTGGGGAAAGGAGATCAGGCTGTCGCGGCCTGGACCGGTGTGACAAGCGGGGCGGGGTTCTTGATCTGTTGCCGGTAACGTGGCAATGCCAGGGTCAGGAACACGCTGGCCAGCACCAGCATCGACACCGATGAGGCGAGCGCATAACGCAGCGATTCGGTGCCCAGGGTCGACCTGAAGAAATCACTGAGCATGCCCACCAGCAGCGGTCCGACACCGACACCCAGCAGGGTCATGGACATCACAAAAATGGCCGTGGCCTGAGCCAGCCGCTTAGCCGGGAACAGGTGGGTAATGGCGCTCAGGCACGGTGTTGCCCACCACACACCAAAGAACGCAAACACGCTGTAGAACAGGAATGCTTGCGGCACGGCGATGCTGCCGATATGGAACGCCGTGCCTTGAGGCCAGAGGAAATACGCCAGGGCGAATGGAATGCTGATCAGTGTGCCCAACAGCGGCACACCGATTTGCCAGCCAACATTGCGTCTCGCCATGCGGTCGGTGAGCATGCCGCAGATCAGCGTGCCAATGGCCGCTCCACCGCCGCCTACCACGCCTACCAGGAATCCGGCCTGTTGCATGTTGAGGCCGTGGGAGCGGATCAGGAAACTCGGGCTCCAGGTGCCAATGGCGTAGCCGGCAATGGCCGCCGCGCCGCCGGTGAGCACCAGCCACAGAAACGACGGCATGCGAAACAGCTCGACGAGGGTCTTGAGCCAACCGTCATGCTGCAGTGCGGCACTGCCCGGTGGTACGACCCGCTTGGGCGCACGCACAGTCAGCAGCAGTAGCAGGCCGAGGACAATGCCGGGAGCACCGATCAACAAGAAGGCGTAGCGCCAGCCGTGGTGTTGGGCGATCCAGCCGCCCAGACCCAGGCCGACAACCGCTCCCAGGCTGGAGCCGAGCATCAGGAATG
The DNA here is from genome assembly GCF_008801475.1 of Pseudomonas moorei. GTDB lineage: Bacteria > Pseudomonadota > Gammaproteobacteria > Pseudomonadales > Pseudomonadaceae > Aquipseudomonas > Aquipseudomonas moorei. Next base: position 29,897 of record NZ_VZPP01000015.1, read on the forward strand.
CCAGGGCCGTGGAGCGGCGATTGGCCGGGTACAAATCCGAGACCATGGCCACCGACGGCGCCGTGCCGCCGGCCTCTCCGACAGCGACGCCAACGCGTGCGAGGACCAGGGTCAGAAAGTTGCCGGCCACGCCGCAGAGCATGGTCATCACGCTCCAGGCGATGCAGCTGAAGGCGATCACTGGTTTGCGCCCGATGCGGTCTGACAGGCGTCCCAACGGGAAGCCGAACACCGTATAGAACACCGCGAAGGTCACCCCCGAAAGCAGGCCGATGTCGGTATCGGAAATGCCGAACTCGAGCTTCACCGGCTCAATCAGAATCGCCATCAACTGACGGTCGATGTAGTTGAAGACATAAATCATGGCAAGCACGAATAGCGCGTAGTGCGTTCGCCATGTCACAGGGGATTGGTTCACTGCGGGTGCTCCCGGTTTTGTTCTGGTTGGCGTGATGCTCGTCTCGCTACGGGTTTTTCTCATCGTCCGTTCAGACCATTTTCGGTGCGTAAGCCGGTCTGCCATGCCCGATAGCGAAACTAGTCTTGTCGGACGATGTTTCGCTCGTGATCAAAGTCAATCATTCAGCCCATATTCGCTGGCATGTCAGCGCTTGCACAAGCTGTGGCAAGCCCTCCGACGGCCAGAAAACAATAAGAAGCTGAGGAATTGCAATGAGCGTCTTGTTCGAGCCGGTCACCCTGGGCGAGCTGCAACTGGCCAACCGCATTGTCATGGCGCCCATGACCCGCAGTCGTGCCCTTGCCGATGCGGTACCCGGCAGCGATATGGTCGAGTATTACCGTCAGCGTGCGGGTGCCGGGCTGATCGTGGCCGAAGGTACTGCGCCGTCTGCCAGTGGCCTGGGCTATTGCCGTACCCCGGCGATCTATAGCGTCGAACAGATGGCGGGCTGGCGGCGGGTCACCGAGGCGGTGCATGCCGAGGGTGGGCGTATCGTCCTGCAGTTGATGCATGTCGGCCGCGCAGCCAGTCAACACAACAAACCGGCCGGGGCGATCACTGTGGCGCCATCTGCGTTCCGAGCGCGCACCCAGGTGTTCAGTGACGCTGCGGGCCTGGTGGACACTGACGAGCCGCAGGCGCTGACCTTGCAAGGTATTCAGGACGTCATCGAAGACTATCGCCAGGCCGCAATGAATGCGCGCCAGGCCGGCTTTGACGGTGTCGAGTTGCACTGCACCAGTGGTTATCTGCCGATGCAGTTCATGGCCTCGGGCAGCAATCAGCGCAACGACGCCTACGGCGGCGATGTGACCGGGCGTGTACGTTTTGCCAAGGAAGTGATCGAAGCCATGGCCAGCGCGATCGGTGCTGGACGCGTCGGCTTCCGCCTGTGCCCCGCTAACCCCTACAACGATATCGACGACCACGACCCGGCTGCCACGGCGGCTGCCTTGTGTGAAGCCGTTGCTCCATTGTCCCTGGCCTATCTGCACATCATGCGTTCGCCACTGGCCAACCTCGATGCCTTTGCGCTGGCGCGTCGGCACAGCCCTCATGCCTTGATTCTCAATGATGGTTTTGATGGCCCTTCGGCCAGCGCCGCTCTAGCGTCGGGCGAGGGTGCCGCCGTTTCGTTTGGCCGTCACTTTATTGCCAACCCCGATCTGGTGGAGCGCTTGAAGCGTGGCCTGCCGCTGAGTCGCTTTGACCGCAAGACTCTCTACACGCCGGGCTCGGCCGGCTACTCGGATTACCTCACCTGGCAGGCCGGTGCCCGGGAGGTGGCGCAATGAATCTGAATGACTTGACCCGCGTCTTGCCGACCCGCCCGGTGCCACGGGAGCAGACCCAGGCGTTGCTCGACCAACGCTCGGCCGCCGCCGGGCTGATCAAGCCCGGCGACCACTACACCTTGGCCGATCGCCTGGAACAACAGGCGCGTGATCACGGTGAGCGCGCGTTCCTGATCTACGGCGAGCAGACCTTGAGCTACTCCGAGGTCGAGGCGCGAGCCAATCAAATGGCCCACACCTTTTATGCCAATGGCCTGCGTGCCGGTGATGTCTGCGCCCTGGCCATGGAAAACCGCCCGGCGTTCTTCTGCACCTGGTTCGGCATGGTCAAGCTCGGGGTGGTAGTGGCCTTTATCAACACCCAGGTCAGTGGCCGGCCACTGCTGCACGCATTGCAAACCACCGAAGCCAAAGCGTTGGTGGTCGGCGAAGAATGCCTGGCCAATGTGCAGGTCACCGAAGGTTTTCCGGATCTGCCGTGCTGGCTGATTCACGACCCGGAAAACCCGTGGACAGAGCCGCTGCCCAAAGCCGTCGACGGGCATTTCGATGCACGCCTGGAGAAAGCCCCGCGCACGCCGTTCCCGCGAGATATCCGTGCGCACATCGAGGCGCAGACGCCAACTCTGCTGATCTTTACCTCGGGCACCACCGGCTTGCCCAAAGCGGCGCGCTACAGCCACATGCGCTGGATGTCCTCGGGCGATGTGATGGAAGCCACCCTGCAAGTCACTTGCGAGGATGTGTTCTATTGCTGCCTGCCGCTATACCACGGCGCAGCTGCTACTTCGGTGACTTCTACTGCGCTGCGCGCCGGAGCGGCCATCGTGGTGCGTCGCAAGTTCAGCGTGCGTGAGTTCTGGAAAGACGTGGCGCGTCATCAGATCAGCATCTTCCAGTACATCGGCGAGATCTGCCGCTACCTGCTCAACCAGCCAGTGCAAACGGGCGAGCGCGAGCACAGTCTGCGTTGCATGCTCGGTGCCGGATTGTCGCCCGACTCCTGGCAGCGCTGGCTGGAGCGCTTCGGCCCGATCCAGGTGTTCGAAGGCTGGGGCGCCACCGAGGCCAATGCCGCGGTGATCAACGTCGACAACTATTTCGGTTCCTGCGGACGCGTGCCTGACTGGAATAAAACCAACCTGCGGCTGGTGCGTTACGACATCGAGAACGACTGCCATCCACGGGATGAAAACGGCTTCTATCAAGTCTGCAAAGTGGGAGAAACAGGCGAGGCCATGGGCTTTATCGTCGATCACCCGGACATCGGCGGCGGCCGTTTCGAGGGGTACACCTGCGCCGTGGCCACCGAGAGCAAGATCCGCCGTAATGTGTTTCGCGATGGCGACGCCTATTGGAGTTCCGGCGACTTGCTGCGCGAAGACGCCGACGGTTACTGCTATTTCGTCGACCGCATTGGCGATACCTATCGCTGGAAGAGCGAGAACGTTTCGACCCTGGAGGTGGCCGACGCCTTGGGCGATCTGCCGGGTCTGGAACTGATCAACGTCTATGGCGTCCTGGTGCCGGGTCACGAAGGACGCGCCGGCATGGCCGCCGTGTTGATGCAGGTCGGTCGCGAGTTCGATCCAGGGGCCCTGTATGCCCTGACCGAGGCCCGTCTTCCCCGCTATGCGGCTCCGGTGTTCGTGCGCGTCACTCAGTCGGCAGACCTGACCGCCAGCTACAAGCTGCGCAAGGTCGATCTGCAGCGACAGGGCTACTGCCCGACGCGTTGTAGCGATCCGTTGTTCATCCGCGATGAACAAGCCCGCACCTATGTGCCCTATTCGGTAGAGGCCCTGACTCGGGTTGGCCTCACGCCCTTCGCGGTGACTCTCAATGACTGATCTTGACGCCAACGGTCACGAACTGCGCAGCGGTCTGCGTTATCCCTGGCCACAACCGCCTGACTCCGGGCAGGTGCGCGAAGTGGCGGCGGGCGTGTGGTGGCTGCGCATGCCGCTGCCGTTTCGCCTCGACCACATCAACCTCTATCTGCTGCGCCATACCGATGGCTGGGTGGTGGTGGACACCGGCATGAACACCGAACAGACCCGCGAAGTCTGGGAGCGGGTGCTAAGCGAAGTGTGTGCTGGCCTGCCACTGCTGGCAGTGGTCTGCACTCACTTTCATTCCGATCACGCCGGGGTGGCCGCATGGCTTTCGGAGCGTTTTCATTGCCCGGTGTACATGACCTCCAGCGAGTTTCAGTCACTGCATGTCAGGTTTCCCGCCGATCAGGCGCCGGGCTGGGATTTCCTCGATTTCTACCGCAAGGCTGGCGTGACTGACGAGCAAAGCACCGAGATGTTTGCGGTGATGAGCAACGCTCATTTTCTGCCTGCGCCACTGAACCATTACCGCCGTTTACGCGAGGGCAGCGTCCTGGATATCGGTGGCCGCACCTGGCAGGTCGTCATCGGTCGCGGCCACTCGCCGGAGCATGCCTGTCTGTATGCCGCCGATGACGGCTTGCTGATTTCCGGCGATCAGGTGCTGCCGCGCATCACGTCTACGGTCGGTGTGCATGCCACCGAGCCGATGGCCAATCCACTGCGTGACTGGCTCGATTCCATCGAGCATTTGCGCAGCCTGCCCGACAGCGTGCTGGTGCTGCCGGCGCACGAACGGCCGTTTTTCAATTTGCATGAGCGCCTGGATCAACTGGAGGCCCATCACAACGGGCACCTGGCGCTGATGCTGGCCAACTGTGACGAGCCGCGCACCGTGCTCGAACTGATGGCCGAGTTGTTTCCCAGGTTGTCGGGTCGTTTCGACGAACTGATGGCACTTGGCGAAACGTTGGCCCATGCCAACTACCTGGTGGCCCAAGGGGCGCTGGAGCGGGAAGAGGAGTGGGGGCGATATCGCTACCGGTGTGCTGTAGCTGTAAGGGGAGCGTGCGCGGCGCCTTCGCTCAAGGTGTTTTGAGCGGGCGGCATGGCAGCAATGTTGAACATTCCAGGCAGCCAATCGGTTGCCTTTCAGGAGAGTCAGTGTGATCAAGAAAAACAAAAATAACTCTACGGTCATGGCTTCGAGCGTGTTTCAAGTCACCAGCCTGGCGACTGCCATTGCGCTGGTGTCCACGCCGGTATGGGCCGGTGACACGGTCGAGTTCGACAATGGGGCAACCATGGACTGGTCGGTGACCACCAGCTACGGCATCGGTGTACGCACTGGCAGCCAAAGCGATCGCCTGATGACGATCAACGCCGACGATGCCAACCGCAACTTCGATCGTGGCAGCCTGACCACCGACCGCGTGGGCGCGCTGGGCGAAATGATCCTGCGCAAGGACAACTACGGCGCCGTGGTGCGAGCCAGTACCTTCTACGATGACGTCTATCACAAGGAAAACGACAACGATTCGCCCGCCACGGTGAACAAAAACGGCAGCAACGACGAGTTCACCAGCGATACCCGCTACTACAGCGGTGGTCGTTCCAGACTGCTGGATGCCTATGTGTTCAGCGGCTGGCGCTTTGACAACGACACCCTGCTCGACGTCAAGGCCGGGCGACACATCGAGTCTTGGGGCGAGAGTTTGTATTACCCGGGCGTGAGTGGCGTGCAGAACCCCTCCGATGCGGTAAAGGCGTCCCAGCCGGGTGTTGAGGTCAAGGAAATATTGTTGCCGGTGGGCCAGTTTTCCGGCTCGTTCCGCCTCAACCCCAGTGTGACCTTTGGTGCGTATGTGCAGTACGAATGGAAGGGCACCGAGTTGCCACCAGTGGGCAGCTACCTGTCGAGCAGCGACGTGGTGGGACCGGGGCGCGAATTCATCTACGCCAACGGCCGCAAGATCAACTACCTTGGCACTGACGATCCGCGCGATGGCGGCCAGTGGGGCGTGCAGGTGCGCTATCGCCCGGTACCGGCTGTCGAGCTGTCACTGTTCCATGTCAACTACCACGACAAGAACCCGGCCACCGCGCTGGTCGGTTATGACCCGTTGCCGGTCGGCGGGGGCAGGTACGCCCTGGCCACCAATGGTTATCGGATCAAGTACTTCGAAGACATCAAGCTGACCGGCATCAGCGCATCGACCAAGATCGGCGACACTCAGTTCGGTGCCGAGTGGTCGTACCGCGACGGTGCGCCGGTGATGGTCAATACCGGCCTGGGTGCGGTGCCGGCCAAGGGCAAGGGCCAGCAAATGCAGTTGTCGGCGATCCGTATCCTGGGCGACCGTCCCTGGGCAAGCCAGACCAGCCTGACTGCCGAAATCATCCGCGTGCAGGTCGACAGCGTCGAATCCACTTCGGCGGCACCCAACCTGCAAGGCCTGAACCTGCTGCCCTCCGTGGCCGCACTAGTGGCGCCTTCCAATGACTACACCTACAGCACCGAAGCAGGATTTCGCACAAAGTCTTCCAGCGCCTACACCTTGGGGGCATCGTTCAGTTATCCGGGAGTTTTCCAAGGCTGGGATCTGGAAGTGCCGGTGCGATTCTCCAACGTGTTCAGCGGATCGACGCCCATGGCCGGGAGCATCTCAGGGGTGCAGGGCGACCGACGCGTGAGCGTGGGCACCACCTTCAAGTACCTGGGCAACCTGGAAATGGGCCTGACCTATATCGGCTACCTGGGTGAACCGGACCCGATTCATCGTCCATTCGCTGACCGCGACTACGCCACGTTCTCGATGAAATACACCTTCTGATCGACCACTCAAGGACCGGGGCGCTTTGCCGCGCCCGGCCCGTCAAACTATTTGAAAATGACCGCAGCGTAACGCTGCGGCATGGAGGCACTATGGGGCTCAAAGGGCACGCGGCGATTGTCGGTACCGCACAATACAAACCGGAAAAATACGCGACTGCGCCGAGGATGTTTCACCTTGAGCAGGTCGCCGACCTGGCGGCCCAGGCGCTGCGTGATGCCGGGCTCAAGGCCTCGGACCTTGACGGGTTAGTGATCAACGGTCCGCATTTTCATGAAGCTTCGGTGTTCGTACCGGCGATGGCCGCCGAGTACCTGGGCCTTCGCCTGAACTTCGCCGAAGTGGTGGACCTGGGCGGCTGCACCTCGGTGGGCATGGTCTGGCGCGCCGCCGCCGCGATCGAACTGGGGCTATGTCAGGCAGTGCTGTGCGTCATTCCCGCACGCATGGCGCCTTTGGGGCCGGACGAGGATCCAGGCTGGATGGCCCGGTCCATGCGTTTTGGCGGACATAGCACGGCATTCGGCGCGCCCGAAGCCGAGTTCGACCTGCCGTACGGGCACATGGGCCAGAACACCGGCTACGCGATGATCGCCCAGCGTTATGCCGCACAGTACGATTATGACCAGCGAGCAATGGCCAAGATCGCCGTCGACCAGCGCACCAACGCCCTGGCCAACCCACAAGCGATGTTCTACGGCCAGCCATTGACCATCGAACAGGTGCTGGCCAGCAAAATGGTTGCCGACCCGCTGCACGTCCTGGAAATCGTCATGCCGGTGGCCGGTGGCGCCGCGATGATCATCACCAACAAGGAAGTGGCGGCGCGGGCGCGTAAACGTCCGGCATTTATTACCGGGTTTGGCGAGCACTTGGCATTCAAGTCGCCGTCCTATTCCGAGGACATGCTGCGTACGCCAATTGGTCCGGCCTCTGAGCGGGCCTTTGCGATGGCGGGCCTCAAGCCTAAAGACGTCGACGCCGCGCAGATCTACGACTGCTACACCATCACCACCTTGCTGACACTGGAAGATGCCGGCTTCTGCGCCAAGGGCGAGGGCATGGCGTTCGTCCGTGAACATGACCTGACCTGGCGTGGAGACTTCCCGATGAACACACATGGCGGTCAACTCAGTTTCGGCCAATCGGCCTCGGCCGGAGGCATGAGCCAGGTGATCGAGGCGGTGACGCAGATCGCCGGTACTGCCGGTGAGCGTCAACTGGGGCGCTGCGACAGCGTCTACGTCTCCGGCACCGGTGGCGTGATGAGCGAGCAGGGCGCATTGATACTTCAGGGAGCATAAGCACATGTCCAACAACAAACCGATGCCGGTCGCGACGCAGATCTCCGCACCGTTCTGGGAGGGCCTGAAGGCTCGCCGCCTGTTGATCCAGCAATGCAACGCCTGTGCAAACTGGAACTTCTACCCGCGCCGGCATTGCCCGGTATGCCTGGAACATGATCTGTCCTGGCGCGAAGTCGACGGCGCCGCGACGCTGTACAGCTACACCGTGACACGTATTGCCACCTTGCCCGACTTCATTGATGAAATGCCGCAGAAGCTGGCGGTGGTCGAGTTGGCCGAAGGGGTGCGCATCAACACCAATCTGGTCGGCCTGGACGAGGGCGAAATCGAGATCGGCATGCCGTTGCAGCCGGTGTTTGCCGAAGTCGATGCCAAGGGCAATCGTTTGCTGCGCTTCACCGGGGTCGACAAGGATGCGCCGAGCCTTGAGTCGTTGCCTGCTCAGGACTGTGAACCGGCGCCTGCGGCAGCGGATCAAGCACCCGCACGGCAGATTGATTTCAACGATGGGCCGGCATTGCAGGCACTGGTCAGCGAACAGTACAGCGACTGGAGCAACGTGGTACTGGTCGACCAGGCACTGATCGACGCCTTTGCCCGGTTGTCGGGCGACGATTACTGGATCCATACCGATCCGGAGCGGGCACGCCTGCAAAGTCCGTTCGGCGGCACCATCGCCCACGGCGCACTGGTACAGGTGCTGCAATCACGGATGAAGCTGGCGCTGGGCTTTGAAATCAGCGGTTTCACCACCCAGATCAACTATGGCTCCGATCGCCTGCGCTTCCCGGCGCCGGTGCCGGCCGGCTCACGCATTCATTCTCGGGCCCGGGTGAAAAAAGTCGAGATCCTGCCCCGTGGCACCCAGATGACCCTGGAGCTCAACATTCATGTGGTGGGCCAGGACCGGCCCTCGGTGATCAATGATCTGGTGATCCTCTACATCGCCTGATGGCGGGGCATCCTGCTTCTGCCGCAGATCTCTTGCAGGAGCCGGCTTGCCGGCGATGGCGTTCATTCAGGCGACGAATCTATCGGCTGACTCACCGCTTTCGCTGGCAAGCCAGTTCCAGGGCTCCACGGCAATCAGATCGGTTTGCGCATAAATATCCCCCATCTCCAACCCCACGCCATTTGTGCCATTGCATAAGCCATTTGGACGATGTGTCACCCCGGCCTTGCGCCGAGTATTTCCCCAGAGGCAACGCCCATCTCGATTGCCTCGCATGCCCTGGTGCGTGACAAAACAAGAGGATTGGCCCTATGACTTGCCCGATGCATATGTGCCTTGATCAGGAGTGTTCCTTATGCGCTCTATGATCGGTTATGCAGTCTGCCTGATGGTCGCCTTGACCATTGGCTACACGTTTTCCCCCAAAAAACCACCGCAAGAGGAACTGTTGGCCACGCGCCCCGACCGGGTGCAGATCAACGGCCTGCTCAATCTTGGCTCGCGTGTGGTCGCCGTGGGCGAGCGTGGCAGCATCCTGCTCAGTGATGATCAGGGCGTTAGCTGGCAGCCTGCCCGCATCGAAATGCAACGCAATGCCACCCTGACTGCCGTGGTGGCACTGGATGACAAACGCCTTTTGGCCGTCGGGCATGACGGCTGGATCCTGCGGTCCCTGGACGCCGGGAGCAGTTGGCAGGAAATGCGCCACGACAGCGATCTGGGCGAACCGCTGCTGGGCATCTGGACTGGCGGTGGCGACACCGTCATGGCGTTCGGCAGCTTCGGCAAGTTCTATCAATCCCTCGATGCCGGGCAGACCTGGACTGCGCAGCCCCTGGACATCGATAACGCGCACCTGAACAGCATGGCCGGTGGCAATGATGGCCGGCGCATGTTGGTGGGCGAGCAGGGCCTGGTACTGCGCACGGTTGACGCCGGCCAGCACTGGCAGACCTTGCCGGCCTTCTATAGCGGCTCGCTGTTCGGCATCGTGCGTCTGAGTGCGGATAACTGGGTGACCTACGGCATGCGCGGGCATGTATTCGTCAGCCACGATTTCGGCGACAGCTGGACCCAGATCAATGTGGGCAATCAATTGCCGCTGTACGGCCATGTGTTGTTGCCCGATCACTCGGGGCTGGTGATCGTCGGTGCCGGCAGTTCAGTGGTACGTCTGGATGCGCAGGGTGCACTGGTCGGTACCGGGCGCCTGGCCGGACTCGGTACGTTGACCTCGGCGACGATGGTTGGCTCGCGTCTGCTGGTGGGTGGCGAGCGTGGGGTATTGCAGGGTTCAGGTGGCAGCGTCGCTGCCGTATTGACCACACAGGTCACCCAGTAAAAGAGAGGCAGGCAATGAATCAAGGAAAACACTGGGTGACGCGCTGCGTCGAAACGTGTGCGGATCACCTGATGGCCTGGCGCAAAGGACTGCTGCTGCTGTTTGTTCTGGTGACACTGGGCCTGGGTTACAGCGCCACCCATACGCAACTGGATCCGGGATTCAACAAGCAGATCCCGGTGCGTCATGAATACATGATCAATTTTCTCAAGTTCAGCCGTTACTTCACCGGCGCCAACCGTTTCCTGGTCAGCGTGCGCTGGAAAGGCGAGGGTGACATTTATAACGCCGAGTACCTTGATACCCTGCGTAAAGTCACCGACGACGTGTTTTTCATCTCCGGGGTCAGTCGCCCCAGCGTGACGTCGCTGTTTACCGCCAACGTGCGCTACATCGAAATCACCGAGGAAGGATTCTTTGGCGACGTGGTGGTGCCACCGCGTTTCAGCGGCACCCCTGAGGATCTGGCGCAGGTGCGCAGTAACACGGCGGCCTCCGGGCAGGTCGGCCGCCTGGTGGCCAACGACCTGAAGTCCGCCATGGTCCGCGCCGACCTGCAGGACACCGACCCCAAGACCGGTCAGCCGGTCTCCTATGTCGACATCGCCAAGCGCCTGGAAGAAATCCGCGCCAAGTACGACAGTCCTGATATCGAGATCAACATCGTCGGTTTTGCCAAGCTGGTGGGCGATGTGGTCGAAGGGCTGAACACGGTGATCGGCTTTTTTGTCGTGGCGTTCGTGATCACTGGATTGCTGTTGTGGTTGTATTCGCGTTCCCTGCGCCTGACCGTGGTGGCACTGCTGGTCGCGTTGTTGCCGGTGGTCTGGTTGCTGGGTCTGTTGCCAATGCTGGGATTAGGCATTGATCCGATGTCGATCCTGGTGCCGTTCCTGATCTTCTCCATCGGTGTATCCCATGCGGTACAGATGACCAACGCCTGGAAGCAGGACGTGTTGGCTGGCAGTGCGTCCAGGGAAGCGGCGCGCTCGGCATTTTGCAAGATTTTCATCCCCGGTTCCCTGGCGTTGCTGATGAACGCACTGGGGTTCGCGGTGATCATGCTGATCGACATTCCGATCGTTCACGAACTGGGAGTGACTGCCTGCATCGGCGTGATGTTGATGATCATCACCAACAAACTGATGTTGCCGATCATCATTTCCTACCTCAGCCTGGAACCCGCGCTGTTGCGCCGGGCACAAACCCGGCCGGCGGGCAAGCATCGCCTGTGGTGGCGCCTGTCGGCGCTGGCTGAACCGGGGCCGGCACTCGGGGTATTTGCCGTCAGTCTGCTGTTGCTGTTGGCCGGGGCCTACAAGGCTCGTGACCTGGCCGTGGGTGATATCGGCGCGGGCGCGCCGGAGCTGCGGGCCGATTCGCGCTACAACACGGACAACGGCAAGATCATCAGCAGCTACTCCATCGGGCTCGATGTGATGTCGGTGTTCGTCCAGGTCAAGGGGGTCGACGAAGGTTGCCTGTCGCCAACGGTGATGCGTGCGGTGGAAGCCTTCGATTTCCGTATGCGCACGGTCTCGGGCGTGCAGTCGATCCAGAGCGTGGCGGACATGGGCAAGCGGGTGATTGCCGGCAACAACGAAGGCAATCCTCGCTGGGCGGCGATTCCAGGGTCGCCCCGTGGCCTGAGTCAGGGTGCGCGAGCCTATATGCCGGATGACGGAATGGTCACCGACGGCTGCCAGCAGATGCAGATCCTGGTGTTCCTTGCCGACCACGAAGGCTCCACCGTCAGTCATGCGATTGCCGAAGCCAAGCGGATTATTACCCAGGTCAGCTCGCCGCAAGTCGAGTTCCTCCTGGCCGGTGGCAACGTTGGGGTAATGGCGGCCTCCAACGAGGCGGTCAAGCGCGCTGAAGTCATCATGCTGGGGGCGCTGTTCGGTTCGGTGGCGCTGTTTTGCTGGCTGACCTTCCTGTCGATCCGTGCGGTGCTGTGCATTCTCGTGCCGCTGGCTATTGTCGCGATCCTGTGTAATGCACTGATGACCATGCTCGGGATCGGCCTGAAAGTCGCCACCTTGCCGGTGATGGCGCTGGGCGTAGGTGTGGGCGTCGACTACGGCATTTACCTGTACGAACGCATCCAGCACGAAATGCTGCGCGGTTCCAACCTGCGTGAAGCGTTCTATGAGGCCATGTGCCAACGCGGCACGGCCGCGGTATTCACCGCCGTGACCATGTCCATTGGCGTCTGTACCTGGGCGTTCGCACCGTTGAAGTTCCAGGCTGACATGGGCGTGTTGCTGTCGTTCATGTTCCTGGTCAACGTGTTGGGGGCGATTTTCCTCCTGCCGGCGTTGGCGGCCTGGTTCAATCGCGGACGACCGCTGGTCACCGAACGGGTACGTCAGCCTGCGGCGCCGCAAGGTCAGTTCCGGCTGAAAAACAGCCCGGCTGCGCGGGACTCCCGATAACCAAAAATAAACCTGAGGGGTCTATTGTGGAGTTCGCAAGCGATAGGGAAACTGATGCGCAGGCCCCTGTGAATGTTTCGCAGGCAAGCAGTAGTCAAGAGGGGGAGCCCTGAGCTCCCTCCAGCCGAAATTATAAAAATAACAAGGGAAGGGATTTGTCCTTACCCGAGCGAGGATAGGACTATGCAAGATGGTGTCTTGACCCATGAAGCCCTGGCCAGCCTTGGCCTCGACCTTACGCGCTACAACCAGTTGGTGGGCGAAATCTACGAAGGCGCCCTCGATCCGAAACTGATGGCCCACGCACTCAAAAGCTTTCTCAAGCTCTATGATGCCAACTTTGTCACCCTGATCCTGCGGGTGCCGGATCAGCCCGATACCGGTGTGATGATTATCGCCGGTGACATCGAGGGGGCCGGTGATGTCTGCTACATGACTTACCCGCAAACCAATTCGCCGTTCTCCAACCAGCCGCTGGACTGTGTATTCACGGTCGATGACATCATGAGCTCCGCGGAATGGGAACACAGTGCCTACTTCAAGGCGTTCTGCGGCCCCAATGATGTGTACCACGTGATGTGCGCAGACATTTCCACCCCGGACGGCGGCAAACTGCGTTTTCGCGTCACCCGCCCCGAAACTGCCCCCAACTTCTCTGCCAGCGAGCGGTCGCTTTGCGCCAGTTTCCTGCCACATCTGCGTCGTGCCTCACAGTTGCACAACCTTTTGGACCGCAGTGAATCGCTGAGTGAGTTGTACTCCCAGGCCATTAGCCGTTTATCGGTGGCGACCCTGGTGCTCGACGAGAGTGGCAGTGTGTTGCAAATCAACCCGGTGGCCCAGGAAATCCTGGCCCGTTCCGATGGCCTGAAACTGGTGGGCGGGCGCCTGGAGGCGACTTACCCCAGCGATAACCGTGAACTGCAACGCTTGATTCGCGGCGCATTCTGCCCGGATGCCCCGAAAAGCGCCGAGGCCATGTCGGTGACGCGGCCTTCGGGGCTGGTCAATCTCGGCGTGGTGGTCGAATCGATTCCGTCCCTGGACTGGGCCGAGGAGAAGGGGCAGCCAGCGGCGCTGGTGTACATTCGTGATGCGTCGAGCAGATCCTTGGCCAGCGAGGTGGTGACCAAACAGCTGTTCAACCTGACCAAGGCCGAAACCGCCCTGGCGATGGAACTCGCCAATGGCTTGTCCCTGGAGGAAGCGGCCGAGGTCCTGAATATCCGGCGTAATACTGCGCGGGCGCACTTGCGCTCGATTTTCTCCAAGACCGGTGTGCGGCGCCAGACCGAACTGGTGCGCATCATGCTCAACAGTGTGGTGGCGTTGGGCAAGCCGCAACTGGCGTTGAAAGTGACCGAGAAAATCAAGGTGCCGACACTGCAACTGGCGGTGCCTATCTATCGCCACGCCTGATTCTGCAGATCAACCACCGGGCATCGGTTGCCCGGCGTGACGGTAACTGAGGCAGCCCGTTTGTAGTCCGCACAGACGATGCCGTCGCGTGATCGCCCTGTCGATACTGGGTGGACCAATCACGGAGTATCACAATGCCTATTACAGCCATCACCGGCAGTGCCTCGGGAATCGGCGCCGCCGTATCCGCCACCCTGCGCGCCGCTGGTCACCAGGTCATCGGTATCGATCGCAGCAACGCCGAAGTGATCGCCGACCTGTCCACTCCAGAGGGGCGTGACGCGGCCATCGCACAAGTACTTCAACTCAGTGGCGGGGTCCTCGATGGGCTGATCTGCTGCGCCGGTGTTGGTGTCACGGCACCTTCCTGCGGTCTGATCCTGGCGGTCAATCACTTTGGCGTGAGCCAGTTGCTCGACGGTCTGCAAGGTGCGTTGGCCAAGGGCCAACAACCGGCGGCACTGGTGATCGGCTCGGTGGCATCGACTCATTCGGGCCCCGACGGCCAGCCGTTGGTTGAGGCTATGCTCGCAGGCGATGAGGAGCAGGCGGTGCTGTTGGCCAACAACCTCGGCCATCCCCACGTCGCCTATGCCGCCTCCAAAAACGCCATCAGCCGGCATGCCCGCAACCTGGCGGTGAGCTGGGGCAAGCAGGGCATACGCTTGAACGTGGTGGCACCGGGCGCAGTAGAAACCCCGTTGCACAAGGCTTCGCTGGACGATGCACGGTTTGGTCAGGCGACCCGTGATTTCGTCGCACCCATGGGCCGCTCCGCACACCCAGACGAGATCGCTGCAATGGTGGCTTTCCTGCAATCGCCGCAAGCGTCGTTTGTCCATGGCAGCGTGGTATTCGTCGATGGCGGTATGGACGCCATGGTCCGCGCCTCGCGCTTCTAAAAGGAACCAGCATGAACAAAGTGGCATTCATCACTGGCGCCAGCCGTGGTATCGGTCGCGAGGCGGCTCTGGCATTCGCCCGCGCCGGTTTCGATGTGGCGATCAGCGCTCGCACCCTCAATGAGGGCGAACAGCATGAACATGCCCTGCGCGACGCCGCCGGGGCGCCGTTGGCCGGCAGTCTCAATGGTACTGCGCAGGCCTTGCGCGATCTCGGTTGTCGGGTGCTCGTGGTACCGATGGACCTGCTCGACAGCGACTCGGCACTGGCCGCTTGCCAGGCGGTTCTGGCCGAGTACGGGCGTATCGACGTATTGATCAACAATGCGATATATCAGGGCAGTGACCTCAATACCGGTTTCATGGATCTGCAAGCGCAGACCCTGGAGCGGATGTTCCAGGGCTACATTCTCACCCCGTTCCTGTTGACGCGAGCGGTGGCCGAACACATGGTGGCGCGCGGTGGCGGGGTGGTGATCAATGTCACCTCCGGTGCCGGCGAAAGCGACCCCCCGGTGGCAGCGGGCAAGGGGGGCTGGGGTTATGCCTATGGCGCGGGCAAGGCGGCGGTGTCGCGTCTGTCCGGGGTCATGACCACGGAACTGGGCGCGGCCGGCGTGCGTGCCTATACCCTCAATCCAGGCGTTGTCACCACCGAAGCCCTCAAGGCCACCATCGGTGACAAAGGCCTGATCGCCTTGCGCGCCGGCAGCGCCCCACCCCATGTACCGGCGGCCGTGATGCTGTGGCTGGCCACTGCGCAACAAGCGCCCGAGTTTCAACGCCGGACCATCGCCGCCCAGCCTTTTGCGCTGGAGCACGGAATTGTCGCCGACTGGCGCTGACATCCCCTGAAGTGAACCAGTCGCCATTGATGGCGACTGGCATGGTCTCTTCCACCTGCTCGCGAAAGCAGCGGATCTGGCGGTGTCGGGCTTACGCCTGACGACGCTGACGGGCGAGGGTCATGGCGGTGTCTTCGATCATGTCTTCCTGACCACCGACCATGCCGCGACGGCCCATTTCAACGAGAATCTCCCGGGCCGACACGCCGTATTTTTTCTCGGCGCGCTTGGCGAACAAAAGGAACGAGCCATAGACCCCGGCGTAGCCCATCGTTAAGGCGTCGCGGTCGCTGCGGATCGGGAAGTCCATGATTGGCACCACCAGATCTTCGGCCACGTCCTGGATGCCAAATACGCTGACGCCTGTGTCAATGCCCATGCGGTCGCACACCGCCACCAGCACTTCCATCGGCGTGTTGCCGGCACCGGCACCGAGGCCGGCGCAGGCAGCGTCGATTCGCTTGGCCCCGGCGGCAATCGCGGCGATGGAGTTGGACACGCCCATCGACAAATTGTGGTGACCATGAAACCCGATCTCGGTCTCCGGCTTGAGGGCTGCGCGCATTGCCGCCACGCGAGCGCTGACATCGTGGGGCAGCAGGTAGCCCGCCGAGTCGGTCAGGTAGATGCAGTTGGCGCCGTAGCTTTCCATCAGCAAGCCTTGCTTGACCAGGCCTTCGGGACTGTTCATGTGGGCCATCATCAGGAAGCCGACGGTATCCATACCCAGGTCGCGGGCGTGGGAGATGTGCTGCTCGCTGACATCGGCTTCGGTGCAATGGGTTGCCACGCGAATGGTGTTGACCCCTAGTTCATGGGCCATTTTCAGGTGATCGACGGTGCCGATGCCCGGCAGCAGCAGGGCCGAGACCTTGGCCTTTTTCATCAGCGGGATCACCGCCGACAGATACTCTTCGTCGGTGTGTGCCGGGAAGCCGTAGTTCACTGAGCTACCGCCCAGGCCGTCGCCGTGGGTGACTTCAATCAGTGGCACGCCGGCCGCATCAAGGCCACAGGCGATGTCCTTCATCTGTTGCAGGCTGATCTGGTGACGCTTGGGGTGCATGCCATCGCGCAAGCACATGTCGTGAACGGTGATGCTTTTGCCGCGAAGATCCATGGTCGGCTCCTTATGCGTGGGCGGTTTGGACGGAAGCTTTCAGCACCAGCTCGCCCTTGAGGATTTCCTCGGCGAACATCTCGGCGGTGCGCGCGGCGGCGGCGGTCATGATGTCGAGGTTGCCGGCGTACTTGGGCAGGTAGTCGCCCAGGCCTTCGACTTCCATGAAGATCGACACCCGGTTACCGTCGAACACCGGACCGTTGACCAGCTTGTAGCCGGGCACGTAGCGCTGCACTTGCTTGATCATGGCCTCGATGGCCGCCGTGATCGCCGGCTGGTCGGGCTCGCTGGCGGTCAGGCAATGCACGGTGTCACGCATGATCAGCGGTGGCTCGGCGGGGTTGATGATGATGATCGCCTTGCCTTTCTTCGCGCCGCCGACCTTTTCCACTGCACTGGAAGTAGTGCGGGTGAACTCATCGATGTTTTTCCGGGTACCGGGACCCACCGATTTTGAAGCGGCGGTGGCGATAATTTCGGCATATTCCACCGCCTGCACACTGGACACCGCGGCCACCAGTGGAATGGTGGCCTGGCCGCCGCAGGTGACCATATTGACGTTCATCACACCCAGGCCCAACTGAGCCTTGAGGTTGACCGGAGGGACGCAATACGGCCCGATGGCTGCCGGCGTCAGGTCGATCATCAACACGCCCAGGGCATTGAGCTTGCGCGAGTTCTGCGCGTGCACGTAGGCCGAGGTGGCGTCGAAGGCGATCTGGATCTGATCGTCGAGGACATGGGGCAGCAGGCCGTCGACGCCATTGGCGGTGGTTTTCAGGCCAAGCTCGCGAGCCCGCGACAGGCCTTCGGAAGTGGCGTCGATGCCCACCATCCACACCGGTTCCAGCACCTCGCTGCGCATCAGCTTGTACAGCAGATCGGTGCCGATGTTGCCCGGCCCGATCAGCGCGCATTTGATCTTTTTGCTCATGGTCTTTGGCTCCTGGGGAGGTAAGGGGAAATCAAGGGACAAAGCGCAGGCTGGTTTCGCCGAGCCCGGTCATTGACAGGCTGATGCGATCGCCGGCAACCACCGGCACCAGCGGCGCCAGGGCACCGGAGAGAATGATTTCGCCGCGACGAAACGGAATGCCCAACTCGCCCAGGGTATTGGCCAGCCAGGCCACTGCCGCACAAGGATGGCCTTGCACCGCCGAGCCCAGGCCCGTGCCGGCGGGTTGGTCGTTTTTCAGCATTTGCATGTGCACGGCGGCCAGGTCCAGCGAGCGCGGATCGATACGCTGGGTGCCGAGGGCAAACACGCCGCAGGAAGCGTTGTCGGCCACGGTGTCCTGTATGCGGATCTGCCAGTCGTCGATCCGCGAATCAACGATTTCGAAGCACGGCGCCACCCATTGGCTGGCGGCCAGCACGTCCTCGGCACTGATGCCCGGGCCTTGCAAGTCTTCACCGAGGATAAAGGCTATTTCGCCTTCGGCCCGGGGCTGGATCAGGTTGTAACGGGCCAGGCTGACATCGCTGCCGTCCTCGACCTGCATGGAATTGGTGAGGAAACCGAAGTCCGGTTGATGGACATCAAGCATTTCCTGCACCGCGCGGCTGGTGACCCCGATTTTCTTGCCAATCACCCGCTCGCCCAGGGCCTCGCGGCGTTGCAGCAAGTGCAGGGAAATCCGATAGGCCTGCTCCAGTGTGATCTGCGGATAACGCTGGGTCAGGGGGGCCAGGGTCTTACGGTTGCGCAGGGCATTGAACAGCTCGTCACCGAGCGCGTTGATCAAATGAGCATCCATGGCGAGGGCTCCAGATGGGGGAGAAAAAAAAGACCCGCCCCAACGTCATCAGGGGCGGGCCCAAAGGAGTCGGTCAGCCGGGCCAGACCGATGTCTCGGCACCGCCATCGACATCAATGATCTTGCCGGTCACCCAGGCCGAAGCGGGGCTGGCCAGGTACAGCGCGGCGGCGGCGATGTCTTGCGGGGTACCCAGGCACTTGAGTGGGGTGTTGGCCTCCATCACCTCGCGCATGGCTGCAGGCATTACGCCGTTCAGCGCTTCGGTCAGGGTAGGGCCGGGCGCCACGGCGTTGACCCGGATCTGTGGCGCGAAGTCCTGGGCCAGCAAGCGGGTCAGATGGCTGAGGGCGGCCTTGGCCGTGCCGTAGGCGCTGAAGTGGCGCTGGGCATAGCGTGCGGCCACCGAGCTGACATTGATGATGTTGCCGCCGCCGGCGTCGCGCATGAGCGGCACGCACAACTGACAGAAGGCATAGCTGGTGGTGACGTTGAAATCCAGCATCTGGGCGAACTGTTCAGGTGTCGTGATCAATGCATCGCTCGGTCCGCCACCGCCAACGTTGTTCACCAGATGAGTGATCCGGCCCATTTGTTCAACGCTTTGACGCACCAGCGCCTGGCGTTGCTCGGCATCGTTGACGTCACAGGTAAAAGCCAGGGCGCGCCGGCCCAGGCCTCGAACCTCTTCGGCCACTGCCTGGACTTCGTCCAGCGAGCGTGACGAGCACACGACATCAGCGCCGGCTTCGGCATACGCCAGGGCAATCGCCCGACCAATGCCGCGGCCGCTGCCAGTGACAATGGCGACGCTGCCGTGCATGTAGAAACGTTGCAAAATACTCATGGACCCTTGCTCCGTGGGGTTGATTGCTGATGAGTCCACTATCGCTGGCGTCGCGTGGGTGGGCATCGTCTCATTGGACTAGCGAACCGCGACGATGGCTCTCAACCACCGAATCGCTGGCCTCGACCCGCAGATTGCCCCTCTCTTGTTTTGTCCTTGAACCTGGCAACGCGCGGGACCGCGACATCGTCCGTTTGGAGGGTTGCTGCACCGCTGAGGGGCTGAACATAAAACGGTCTTGCCGTCGCCGCCCGAGGCCGTGATCCCTGCAAAAGCAATCGCTTGCCCCTAGTCCGCATTGACGATGAAGGATTGTCCGCTCGATCCGATGATCCATCACAACTCGCGCAGTGGCGCAGTGAGATCGGGAGAATTGAGTGATGCACAGCATGCGAGAAAAGACCCAGGACGAACGTGATCTGCTTGAACGTGCACGGCGCCTGGTACCGGTACTCAAGGCACGTACGGCGCAGGCCGACAAGGACTTGAAGGTGCCTCAGGAGACCATCGCCGAACTGCAGTCCGCCGGCTTGCTGCGGGCGTTGCAGCCACGGGCGTTCGGTGGTTATGAAGTGGACCCGCGCACCTTCTTCGAAATCCAGACCATTCTTGCCGAGGGTTGCATGTCAACGGCCTGGATCTACGGAGTGATGGGCGTTCACCCTTGGCAACTGGCCCGTTATCCGATCGAAGCGCAGCGCGAAGTCTGGGCGGATGACCACGGTGCGCTGATCTGTTCGACCTATATGCCGGCGGCCAGGGTCACGGTGGTCGAGGGCGGTTACCGCATCAGCGGACGTTGGGGTTTCTCCAGCGGCAGTGAGCACTGCCAATGGGTGTTTCTCGGCGGCATACTGCCACCCGATGGCGAACTGGCCGCCGAGCACGGCACCTTCCTGCTGCCGCGTCACGACTATCAGATCGAACGTAACTGGGACGTGATGGGCCTGCGCGGCACCGGAAGTCACGACATCGTGGTCGACGATGTATTTGTCCCGGCCCATCGCGTGCAACGCACCAATAACTGGACCCTCGAAGCAACGCCCGGGCGCCAGGTCAACACCAACCCGATCTATGCGATCCCCTTCGCCCAAGTGTTCTCCCGTGCGGTATCGACTTCAGCCATCGGCGCCTTGCAAGGCGCGATCAACGAGTTCCGCGATAACGCCGCCAGGCACATCGGCAAGCACGGTGCCCGCACCGCTGACGATCCGGTGGCGCAAACCGCGATTGCCGAAGCAATGATCACCGTCGACAGCTTGCGTCTGGTGCTGGAGCGCAACTACGAACATCTGATGAGTCTGGCTCGTGCCGGCCAATACCCGGACACCGAGACTCGTCTGCTGTATCGCTACCAGTCGGCCTATGTGACCAACATCTGCGCCGAACGGGCCAACGACCTGCTGCGCAGCATGGCGGCCTCGGGCTTGTACAACACCAACCCGGTGGCGCGGCTGTTCCGTGACCTGCACCAGGCGCGCGGACACATCGCCAACAACTACCTGGCCTACGGACGCAGCTATGGCGCGGTGATGCTGGGCCTGCCCAACCCGGATCCCTACGTCTGAGGCCGTCCCACCCTGTTTCGCCCCCTGGGTTTACACCTGTCCGCAATACGCGGGCAGGTGGTCATGAGTACCTGACCTATGAACAATTATCTTGCCCTGCGCGTGGCGCGAGTGATCGAGGAAACCGCCGATGCGCGTTCCCTGGTGTTCGACGTGCCGGAGCATCTGGGCGAACGATTTCGCTATCAACCCGGCCAGTTCCTGACCTTGCGCGTGCCCTTCGAGGATGGCTGGCTGCCCCGTTGTTATTCATTGTCCAGCACGCCGTTGCTGGATGAGCCGTTGCGGGTCACGGTCAAGCGCGTGCAAGAGGGGCGCGCCTCGAACTGGTTGTGCGGCGAGTTGCAGGCCGGGCAGACCCTGGAGGTGTTGCCTCCGGCCGGGGTGTTTGTGCCCCGTAGCCTCGACGGTGACTTGCTGTTGTTCGGTGGCGGCAGCGGCGTGACCCCGGTGCTGTCGATCCTGCGCTCGGCGTTGCTCGCGGGCACAGGCCGGATCCTGCTGATCTATGCCAATCGCGATGAGACCTCGGTGATTTTCAAGGATGAACTCAAGGCCCTGGCCAGCGTTCATCCACAGCGCCTGCAGATCGTCCATTGGCTTGACTCGGTGCAGGGCATCCCGAGCGTCGGACAACTGGCCGAACTGGCGCGGCCATTTATCGATGCCCAGGCATTCATTTGTGGTCCGGGGCCATTCATGGATGCGGCCGTCAACGCGCTCAAGGGCCTGGGCATGCCGGATCGCCGGGTGCATGTCGAGCGCTTCGTCTCGCTACCCGGTGAAGGCGAACTGCCTCTGACCGTCAGCAGCGAAGCTGCGGTGGCCGCGCAGTTGGCGGTGCGCCTGGATGGCGCGGACCACCACCTGGCCTGCGACAGCGGCGAGACCGTACTGGCCGCCATGGAGCGTGCCGGCCTCAATCCACCCAGCGCCTGTCGTGTCGGCGGCTGCGCCTCATGCATGTGCACGCTGGAAAGCGGCGACGTCGAGTTGTTGCACAACGATGCACTGGATGCAGGCGACCTGGCCGAGGGCTGGATTCTTGCCTGTCAGGCGGTGCCCACCAGCGCACAACTGCGTATCCGCTTTCCCGATTGATGAACCCGAGCCCACGATGAATCAGAGCCTGAACCTTGCCGCGCCCGCGAGCGCAGCCCCTGCCACCCTTGCCCAGTTGGTCTTCAGCAGTGCCGAGCGTTTTGCCGGACGCACGGCCATCGAGGACAACGGCCAATGCATCGACTACGCCGAGTTGCCCGAGCGCGTCATGGCTTTTACCCGGGGCTTGATGGCCCTGGGGATCCAGACCGGCGACCGGGTCGGTATCTGGGCGCCGAACAGTGGTGACTGGATCCTCGCGGCGCTGGGTATTCATTGCGCCGGTGCGGTGCTGGTGCCGATCAACACGCGCATGAAGGGCCTGGAGGCTGCCGATGTACTGGAGCGTAGCGGCTGTCGACTGTTGTTTGTCCAGCAGCGCTTTCTCGACGTTGACTACCCGGCGCTACTCGCCCCCCACCGGCCAGCCAGTCTCGAACATCTGGTGATTGTCGATGGCGACACGCCTGAGTTGTCGGCGGACCTGACGCTTGCGCAATTCCTGGTGGGCGCGGCAACCATTGATGTCGATAGCGCCAGGCGCAGGGCATTGGCGGTTGGTCCTGACGCCATGTGCGACCTGTTATTTACTTCCGGCACCACCGGCAAACCCAAGGGCGTGATGAGCGGCCATGGTCAAAACCTGCGGGCCTTCACCGAATACGTCAAGGTCATCGGCCTGGTGCCGGGCGACCGCTATCTGATTGTCAACCCGTTCTTTCATGCCTTCGGCTACAAGGCCGGCTGGCTGACCTGCCTGATCGGCGGGGCGACCATCCTGCCACATGCGGTGTTCGACGCAGAACAGGTGTTCCAGCGCATCGCTTGTGAGCGCATCAGCGTGCTGCCCGGCGCACCGACCCTGTACCTGTCGCTGCTGGCCCATCCGTTGCTCAAACAGACTGACCTGTCGAGCCTGCGCATCGCTGTGACAGGGTCGGCGAGCATTCCGCCGAGCCTGATCGAACGCATGCGCAGCGAGTTGGGGTTTGCCGTGGTCACCACGGCCTATGGTCTGACCGAGTGCGGCGGGCTGGCAACAATCTGTAATCCACAAGATTCGGCACAGGTGATCGCCGGCACCAGCGGACGGCCGATTGCCGGCACTGAAGTGAGCATCCGCGACCCGCACAACCAGGCGCTGGGCGCAGGACAAACCGGCGAGATCTGTCTGCGTGGCTTCCACGTCATGCAGGGCTATTTCCAGAACCCGCAAGCGACCCACGAAACCATCGACGTCGAAGGCTGGCTGCACACCGGCGACGTCGGGCGCCTGGATGAGGCGGGCAACCTGATCATCACCGACCGCCTGAAGGACATGTTCATCGTCGGCGGTTTCAACTGCTACCCGGCGGAGATCGAAGCGGCGTTGATCAAGCATCCGGCGATTGCACAGGTGGCGGTGATCGGCATCGCTGACGAACGCATGGGCGAGGTCGGATGCGCTTGCGTGGTGCTGCGCCCGGGTAAGGAACTCGACGAGGCTCAACTGATCGGCTGGAGCCGTGAACAAATGGCCAATTACAAGGTGCCGCGTCAGGTGCGCTTCTTCAGCGCCTTGCCACTTAACCCGTCGAGCAAGGTCGTGAAGAACGAACTGCGTGCAATGGTCGCCAACAGCGCTCCGGCATGAGGAGCGCTCATCTCGCCAAATGGACGATGTGCGCCGCAGCGGTTTTTTTCATGCTGTGGTCGCACCAGTAAAAACAACAACAAGGAGAGGAGCAAGTTTATGCGAAACATTGTTGCGCGCCGTCCGGGGAATCTGTTGGGGGGGCGCGGCCTGTTGGCTACGGTCGTCACGGTTGCCAGTGCCACGGCCAATGCTGCGCCGACCATCGAACTGGGGGAGAACACCACCCTGGATTCGTCGCTTACGGTCAACTACACAACCTCCATGCGTACCGCCAGGCAGGCCAGCCAATACCTCAATGATCCGAACAACGACGATGGCACACGCAACTTCAAGCGTGGTTCATTGATCAACAACCGCCTGAGTCTGTTCGGCGAGTTGCAGCTCAAACACGACAACCTCGGCGCGGTGCTGCGCGGCAGTGATTTTTATGACGATGTCTACCACCAGCGCAACGCCAACGACTCACCGGATACAGTGAACAAGTTAGGGCGCAACGATAGCTTCAGTGACGAAACCCGACGGCTGAGCGGCAGCACCGCGCGCCTGCTCGATGCGTATGTGTACGGCAACTTTGATATTGGCGACACGCAGTACCTGTCGCTCAAGGCCGGGCGGCATCTGGTGGCCTGGGGCGAGAGCCTGTTCTGGTCCAACATCAGCCAGGGCCAGGCGCCGGTGGATGCCACCAAGTTCAACGTGCCGGGGACCGAGGCCAAGGACTCGTACCTGCCGGTAGGGCAGGTGTCCGGGTCGTGGTCGCTCAATGAAGACCTGGCGCTGGTGGGCTACTACCAGTACGAGTGGGAAAAGACCGAGCTCAACCCGGTAGGTGACTATTTCGGCAGCGATACGTTTGGTCCCGGTGCCGAGTTCTTTCGCCTGGGCCGTGGACAGGTCAACAACTTGCCCAGCGGCGTGGCGGTCGGTTATGGCGGTGCCAAAGACCCCAGCGACAGCGGCCAATGGGGCCTTGGCGTGCGCTACCGGATCACCGAGAACACTGAAGTCGGGTTGTTCCATTACCGCTATAACGAGCGCGTCGGCTCGTTGTTTTTCGACTTCACCGGCACCACCCAATACTCCTCGCTCAAGAGCATCGGCCATGACGGAAGCGCGCCGGTCTATCGCCTCGGCTACTTCGAAGACGTCAAGCTGACAGGCATCAGTTTCAGCTCCAAGGTTGGCGATTCGGTGCAGTACGCCGGTGACCTGAGCTACCGCGATGGCGCTTCTGTCTACCTGAACAACGGCGCGCCGACCACCGGACAGATCTGGCAAGGCAACCTCAACGCTTCGTACATCCTCGGTCCAAGCATGCTCGCCCAGCAGACCACGTTCATGGGCGAAGTCGTGCATCAGTACATCGCCGGGGTGGACAGCCTGACGATCACCGGTGGTGGGCCTGGCGTGGACGGTACGTTCAACAAGTTCGAATCGGCGATACAGACCCGGGGCTCGACCCTGCTGGGTATCGGCGCCTACATGGACTACCCGTCCGTTGCCACCGGCCTGGACCTGAGCACCAAAGTGGTGTGGACGCAGAATGTCGACGGCAGTGCCTATCAGGGCATGGGCCGCGACGAGAAGCGTCTGACCGTGGGCGGCGACTTCAAGTACCTGGGCAACTTCCAGGTCGGCATGACCTATGTCGCCTACTTGAGTTCGCCGGATGTTGCCCAGGGCCGGTTGCTGGCTGACCGCGATTACCTGTCGTTCAACGCCAAATACACCTTCTGATGATCATGGCTGCGTCGCGACAAGGCGACGCGGCCTTCATTTGCAGCCTGATAAAAATAAAGAGAGGCCCGTCATGAACCCTCGTTCGACCCCATCACCGTTCAGCCCTATCGCGATTGGCCCACTGACCCTGAAGAACCGCTTTATCAAATCCGCCACCAACGAGGGTATGAGTGCCCAAGGCGTACCTTCCAAACAACTGGTCAAGCTGCATGCAGCCCTGGCCGAGGGCGGCACCGCCCTGACCACGGTGGCCTATTGCGCAATCAGCAGCGATGGCCGCACCTTGCCCAACCAGTTGACCCTGAGCCCATCCAGCCTGCCACATTTCAAGGCCCTGACCGACGCAGTGCACCAGTGCGGTGGCCTGGCCAGCGCGCAGATCACTCATGGTGGCTGCTTTACTTTTATCCGCGAGCGCTCGACCAAGCGTCCGCTGTCGGCCAGCGGCGGCTTCAACAAAATCGGCTTGATGAGCGGCATGTTCCTAAAGCAGGCGATGAACGAAGGCGATATGCAGCAGGTGGTGCGAGATTTCGCTCAAGGCGCGCGTCTGGCGCGCCAGGCCGGTTTCGATGCCGTGGAAATCCACATGGGCCACGGTTACTTGCTCAGCCAGTTCATTTCGCCGATGTACAACAAGCGCCGCGACCAGTACGGCGGCAGCCTGGAAAATCGCTTGCGCTTTCCGCGTCGGGTACTGCGTGCGGTGCTCGATGCGGTTGGCCAGGAGATGGCGGTGATCTGCAAATACAGCGTTACGGAAGGCGTGAGAGCCGGTAACAGCGCTGAAGACGGAGCGAAGATAGCCCGCATGCTGGAAGAGGAGGGGGCGCACCTGCTGGTGCTCAGCGCCGGTATGAATGCCGAGTCGATCACCACCATGTTCGGCTCCTCGTTTCCCAAGGAAAACCGCGTGCAGCAGAAGAACCGGATCATCGCCCTGGCGATGGCCATTCAACGGCGCAAAGAACCGACTGTGGAATTCCGTGAGCTGTATTTGCTGGAACACGCGCGCAAGGTGCGTGCGGCGGTGAAAATGCCTTTGGCTTACCTGGGCGGTGCCAAGAGCCTGGCGAGCATCGAGCAGATCATGGCTGAGGGCTTTGACCTGGTTGCCTTGGGCCGGGTGTTGCTGGCCGAAAATGACTACGTCAACAAACTCGCCAGCGGCGTCAGTCGCGACTCGATCTGTACTGCCTGCAACCGTTGCGTGGCCATGATGTACACGCCCGGCGGTACCTCCTGCGTCCTGGGGCAGCCCGGCGATGCCATGTTGAACAGCCAGAAGGCGGCAGATCGCTAACCTCCATCATCCCCTGCAAGAGCGAGCTTGCTCGCGAAGGTCGTTAACGATAACGCGTGGTTGCTGGATGAACGCGTTGTCTTTGAGTCCTTCGCGAGCAAGCTCGTTCCGACAGTTTGAGGGTTAGCCGTGCTGCAGGAACTCGATGCAGCTGCGGTTGAACAGTTCGCGGTGTTCCACCTGAACCCAATGTCCGCAGCGGTTGAGCACGATGAAGCGGGCATTCGGTGCGCCGTCGATGATGCGCTGGGCGCCGCTGATCGGGTTGAAGTGATCGTTGTTGCCCCAGAAGCCGAGGATCGGGCACTGGATTTCACCCAGGCGCGCTTCCATGTTCGGCACCATCATTGTGCTGAACAGGCTCTTCGGTTGCGTTACGGCCACCGCCACGCGTTCTTGCAGCAGGCTTTGCGGCAGGATCGAATCATCGAACAACTGCAGGCTCATCATGCTGCGCATCTCTTGCATGCCGATGGGGCCTGCGTTGAACAGGCTGACCATGCGCACGATGCCTTCCATCTTGAAGTAGGTTTCCCGCTCCTCGACACCGCCCGGTGCCAGCAGGATCAGGCTCTGGGGCAGTTGCGGCAGGCGCAGGGCCAGACCCAGGGCAATTGCGCCACCCAGCGAGTTACCCAGCACCGTGCAGCGCTGCACGCCAACGGACTCGAGGAACGCCGCCACGCAGTCGACGAAGAAATCCAGGTTGTACTGGACGTCCTCGGGTTTGTCCGAGCGACCGAAGCCCGGCAGGTCAAGCACGAGGTTGCGATAGCCCGCGGCGACAAGCTGTGGGTAGTTGCCCTTGAAGTTGCTGAAGCCACTGGCGCCCGGCCCGCTGCCGTGTAGCCACAGCACCACGGGGCCTGCGCCCTCATCCAGATAGTGCAGGCGCAGGCCGTTGGGCAGGGTCGCGTAATGGCCGACGGGCAGGGGCAGGTCTACGGGTTGGTTCATGGGGTTCTCCATTGTCTGCGGATTCGTGAAGCACATCCGCGCCAGGCGCTACCGCAGGATGAAGGGGAACGTCGCGCCTGGCGTGGTGCGCACGCCAGGCATGCTGGGCTCTGACCGCGCAGTTCACATCGTCCGTTCAGACCACGCGGCGGTAGTCCCATCGGACGATGTGTACCCAGGCTCTGGCCGCTAATCATGCGGGGGACGGCGCCACTGCAAGGGCAGCGGGTCGCAGCGTATTTTCACATTCGGAGAATGCTATGAAGTTACTCAACAAAGTGGCCTTTGTGACCGGCGCCGGGCAGGGCATGGGCCAGGCCATCGTGCGTGGTTTTGTCGCCGAGGGCGCCAAGGTGGTAGCAGTGGACCTGAATCAGGCGGCGCTGGCCGAGAGCCTGGCGGACCTGGGCGACCAGGTACTGGCACTGGCTTGCAATGTCGCTGACAGCGCCTCTGTGGCCGATGCCATGGGCCAGACCGAGCAGCACTTCGGCGGCCTCGATATCCTGGTCAACAATGCCGGCGTGGGCGGGCTGGACAGCTTCCTCGAAACCTCGGACGAGAGCTGGGCGCGGGTGATTGGCGTGAACCTGGGCGGCACCTTCCTGTGCTGCCGTGAAGGCGCGAGGTTGATGGTCAAGGGTGGGCGCAAGGGCGCGATTATCAATCTCTCCAGCACTGCCGCGCTGACCGGTGACGGCCCGGCGCACTATTGCACCTCGAAAGCCGGGGTGATGGGCCTGACCCGTTCGATGGCCCGAGAACTGGCGGCCAGCGCCATCCGCGTCAACACCCTGGTTCCTGGGCCGACCAACACGCCGATGATGGCCGGCATTCCTGATGAATACATGCAGGCACTGCTGAAAAACGTGCCCCTGGGCCGCATGTGCGAGACCGACGAAATCGCCAGGGTTGCCGTGTTCCTGGCCAGCGAAGACGCCAGTTTCATGACCGGGCAGAACATCGCCGTCAACGGCGGTATGGCCTTTATCTGATCAGGGAGTCACCCATGAGCAAGCGTTTACAAGCAAAGATTGCCTTCGTCACTGGCGCCGGCTCCGGCATCGGTGAAGCCACCGCACTGCGATTCGCCGAAGAGGGCGCCACCGTAGTGCTGTGCGGACGTCGCATCGAGCCACTGCAAGGCGTGCAGGAAAAAATTCGTGCCCAGGGTGGGCAGGCCGAGATTGCCGTGGCCGATGTCAGCGATGAACAGGCTTACGTCGGAGCGCTGCAAGCCGCCGCGCAACGTCACGGTCGCCTGGACATCCTGGTCAACAACGCGATGGCCTACACCTGGGGCGGCATCGATACGATGACCACCGCCGACTGGCACGCGAACTTCGCCACCACCGTCGATGGCACCTTCTGGGGCACCCGCACGGCGATGCAGTTGATGAAAGCGCAGGGCGGCGGTTCGATCGTCAATATCGCGTCGATCTGCGGTCTGTTCGGCACGGCGTGGATGGCCGGTTACTCGGCAGCCAAAGCGGCGGTGATCAACTTCAGCCGGGCGGCGGCCAGTGAAGGCGCGCCGCACAACATCCGCTGCAACGTGATTATTCCGGGCGTGGTCGACACTCCTGCCACGGCCGGTATGCTGAGTGACGCCAAGACCCGCACCAACACTGAAAAAGTGATCCCGATGAAACGGGTCGGCCTGCCGGTGGAGCTGGCCAACGCCATTCTGTTCCTGGCCAGCGATGAGGCTTCGTACGTCACCGGCGCGAGCCTGGCGGTAGACGGCGGGCGTGGTTCGGACCTGTACACGGTGCTCGACTGATGAATCAGGACACCAACACATTACTGGCGCGCATCGACCGCCTGGAGTCGCTGGATGCGATCCGCCAACTGGCTGGCAAGTACGCCCTGGCGCTGGACATGCGTGACATGGATGCCATGGCCAATTGCTTCGCCCCGGACGTGCGGGTGGGCCGCGACAAGAGTGGTCGCGCGCACCTCAAGGCGTGGCTGGATGAAACCATGCGCAAGCAGTTCCACGGCACCTCCCATCACCTGGGCCAGCACATCATCGAGTTCAGCGATGCCGATCACGCCACCGGTGTGGTCTATTCGAAGAACGAACATGAGACCGGCCCCGAGTGGGTGATCATGCAGATGCTGTACTGGGATGATTACGAGCGGATCGACGGACGCTGGTGTTTCCGTCGCCGTTTGCCGTGCTATTGGTACGCGACCGATCTGAACAAACCACCGATTGGCGGCCTGAAGATGCGCTGGCCTGGGCGTGAGCCTTACGCTGGCAGCTTCCACGAGCTGTTCCCGTCCTGGGATGCGTTCTGGGCGCAGCGCCTGGACAAGGACGCGTTACCACAGATTGCCGAGCCGGCGCCGCTGGAGGGGTTTCTCAAAAACCTGCGCCGTGGCGCGGATGATCCAAAGATTCGCGTGCGTTGAATCGTTGGACAGGGATCTCTGAACTGTAGGCGCGAGCGTTGCTCGCGATGGTCGTTAACGAAAGCGCGCATGTCCTGGATAAACGCGGCGTTCGGGAGTCCATCGCGAGCAAGTTCGATCCTGTAAAGGGCCTCTGTTCAGTTTGAGAAACGTGGTTCCCGGGGCATGCCCAGCGCGCGCTCGGCAATGACGTTGCGCTGGATTTCGTTGCTGCCTCCATAGATGGTGTCGGAACGGGTGAACAGGAACAGCGACTGCAGACGGCTGAGCTGGTAAGGCGCGGCGTCGAGAATTTCCGCAGCATCGCCCAGCACGTCCATGGCCAGTTTACCCAGGTCGCTGTGCCAGGTTGACCAGGCCAGTTTGTAGATCATCGCTTCACGTCCCAGGTTGCCATCCTGTGGGCCTGACAGCATGCGCAAAGAGTTGTAGCGCAACACTTTGAGCCCGGCCCAGGCCTGGGCAATCCGCTGACGCAGCAACGGATCGCGCGCAGCACCGTTGGCGCGAGCGATGCGGATGATTTCGTCGAGTTCGTTGTGGAACTGCATCTGCTGACCCAGCGTGGATACGCCGCGCTCAAAGCCCAATAGCGCCATGGCGATCTTCCAGCCATCGCCCGGTTGCCCGATCAGGTTGTCGGCATGGGTGGCGGCCTGGTCGAAGAACACCTCGTTGAATTCACTGGTGCCGGTCAGTTGCTGGATCGGTTGCACGCGAATGGTGTCCTGAGCCATCGGCACCAACAGGAACGATAAACCGTGATGCCCCTGGCTACCGGGCTCGGTGCGCGCAAGCACAAAACACCAGTCGGCCTCGTGGGCCAGGGAGGTCCAGACCTTTTGCCCGCTGATCAGCCAGTGCTCGCCCGTGGCATCCAGTATCGCCCGGGTCTGTACATTGGCCAGGTCCGAACCAGCGCCCGGTTCCGAGTAGCCCTGGCACCAGAACTGGCTGCCGTCGAGGATACCGGGCAACAGGCGCTGCTGCTGAGCTGGTGTACCGAAGGCGGCGAGTGTGGGGCCGACCAGGCCTTCGCCAATATGGCCCATCCGCCCAGGGCCACCGGCGCGGGCATATTCTTCATGGAAAATCACCTGCTGGCTGATGGACAGTCCCCGTCCTCCGTGTTCCCTGGCCCAGCCAACCCCGATCCAGGCGCCTGCGGCAAGTTTACGTTCCCAGGCTTTACGCTCTTCGGGAAAACTGTGCTCATCCCCCGGTCCGCCACGAAAACGCAAGGGCGCAAATTCGCCGCTCAGGTGCTCGGCCATCCATTGGGCGACCTCTTTGCGGAACGCTTCGTCGGCACCACTAAAACCGATTTTCATGCTTGCTCTCCCAATAGATACGCGGCCAGGCGCTCGCGGTGCAACGCCGGGCTGCCCAGTAGGTGCTCACCGGCGCGGGCACGTTTGAAGTACAGGTGTGGATCGTATTCCCAGGTGAAACCGACGCCGCCATGCAGTTGGATCGATTCGCCAGCGCAATGGAAAAACGCCTCGCTGGCGTGGATCTTCGCGGTGGCGGCGGCCAGCTCAAGTTCCTCGATGACCGCGGCATCGCCTGCCGGGTCCAGACGTTCCTGGGCCACGCAAGCGGCGTAGTAGGCTGCCGAGCGGGCGCATTCGACTTGCAGCATCATGTCGGCACAGCGGTGCTTGATCGCCTGGAAACTGGCAATGGTGCGTTTGAATTGTCGGCGTTCGGCGATGTACGCCAGTGTCAGATCCAGGGCTTGCTGCGCGCCGCCAGTCTGTTCGGCGGCAAGCCCGATGGCGGCGATCTGCAGGGTGTCGCGCAGCACCGCCCAGCCTAGTGCGGGGCCGCACAGCAGTTGTGCCTCGCTGACCTTTACCTTATGCAGTTCAATGCGTGCCAGGCGACGGGTCTGGTCCAGGGTCGCCAGTGGGCTGCGCATCACACTCGGCGTATCGCCAGGCAAGACGAACAGGCTGATGCCCTGTTCGCCCTCAGTACCGGGTGCGCGGGCGGCGACGATCAGCAGATCGGCCGAGGCGCCATCGATGACCTGGGCGTACTGACCGTCCAGCGTCCAGCCGCCATGGTGCGGTTCGGCCACGGTTTGCACACTGCAAGCCTCAAGCCCCGCAACACTGGCGAAGGCCAGGGTGGCCCGAGTTTCACCGGCGGCAATCGCCCCCAGCCAGTGCTCCTGGGCCGTCTCGTTGTTGCTCAGCAACAGGGCCGGAGTTGCCAGGCACGACGTGGCGAACAGCGGCGAACCCAACAAAAAGCGCCCGCTTTGCTCCAGCAGAATCGCCAGTTCGACAAACCCCAGACCCATACCGCCAAAGCGCTCGGGCACCATCAGGGCCGGCCAGTAGAGTTGCTGGCCGATCTGTCGCCAGACCTCGGGATCATGCGCGTCCGGACGGTTCATGGCGGCGCGCACGGCATGCGAATCGCTGGCCTTGGCAAGAAAGCGCTCGGCGCTCTCGCGAATCATCAAGTGTTCTTCGGTAAAAGCGAACTCCATGGGGGCTGTCTCTGCAAAGCGGATGGATGCGTGAAGTCTGGGCTGGTGGCGGCGGTGAACGAATCACTAAAACGGACTAGGGCCATTCTGCTGCTTGCGTAGCCCGTGAGGGAGCTGGTTTGTTCCGTGCGGCGTTCCGACGAAGGTGGCGGGTCAGTCAACATCAACGTTGAATGTGATTGCCTCCTCGCGAGCGAGCCCGTTCCCGCAAAAAGCGCTGCGAAGCGTTGCGGTGCTTAGTCTCAACGGACGATGAAGCGGTGCGCGGCGCTTTGCACAATGTTCGCCACGAAACCCATTCAGCCACCGAGGACCAAGGCATGATCGACATTCGCGGTTTGAGCTATTTCGTCTCTCAGATCGAAAACCTCAGCCATTGGCAGCGTTACGCAGAGGACGTGCTGGGCATGCAAGTACAGCCGGCGCCGGGCGGTGGCCTGTACGTGAAAATGGACGAGCGTCCGTTTCGCATGTTGATCGTCGAAGGCAGTGAGGCGCGTTACCAGGCCTCCGGTTGGGAGCTGGCCAACGAAAGGGCGTTCCAGACCGCACTTGAGCATCTGGCCGCAGCCGGTATCGAATGGCAGCCGGGGTCGGCCGCCGATATCGAGCAGCGCGGGGTGCAGGCTCTGGTCAAGGTCACTGACCCGTCGGGCAACTGCCATGAACTGAGTTGGGGGCATCGCTCCGACTGCCTGCCGTTTATCTCGCCACAAGGCGTGCCGCGCTTCATCACCGGCGACATGGGCCTGGGCCACACGGTGCTGCCGGCGCCGAACTTCGATGCCACCCTGGCGTTCGCCAAGGATGTGCTGGGCTTCGAGCTGTCGGATATTTTCAACTTCCGTCCCGACCCGTCGGCACCGCCGATCCGCATTCACTTCCTGCATTGCCGGAACGCCCGTCACCACAGCCTGGCGCTGGCCGAGTACCCGGTGCCGTCAGGTTGCGTGCACGTGATGGTCGAGGTCGATTCGATGACCGAAGTCGGCCGCGCCCACGACCGCCTGCTTGCCCATGAGGTGACTCTGTCAGCCACCCTCGGCCAGCACCTGAACGATCACATGACCAGTTTTTATATGAAGACGCCGTCCGGTTTCGATCTGGAGTACGGCTATGGCGGACTGCTGGTCGACTGGGCCGAACACTCGGCGTTCGAGTTCACCCGCGTCAGCATTTGGGGGCACGACTTTTCGGTCGGCCGACAGTAAGGAATTGCCATGATGAACAAACAAATGACAGCGGCCGATGCGGTCGGCCAATTACGCGATGGCATGACCATCGGTTTCGGTGGCTGGGGGCCGCGGCGCAAGCCGATGGCCATCGTGCGCGAGATCCTGCGCTCACCGGTCAAGGACTTGACCGTGGTGGCCTACGGCGGCCCGGAAGTGGGCATGCTTTGCGCCGCCGGCAAGGTCAAGAAGCTGGTATTCGGCTTCGTCACTCTCGACGCGATCCCGCTGGAACCCTATTACCGCAAGGCCCGCGAAGCCGGTGAGCTGGAGCTTATGGAGCTCGATGAAGGCATGTTTCAGTGGGGGCTGCGCGCCGCTGGCATGCGCTTGCCGTTCCTGCCAACCCGTTGCGGACTGGCCACCGACGTGACGCGTTTGAACCCTGAACTCAAGACCGTCCAGTCACCCTATGCCGATGGCGAAGTGTTGTTGGCAATGCCGGCACTAAACCTCGATGTGGCGTTCCTGCATCTCAATGTCGCCGACCGTCTGGGCAACTGCCTGGTGAGCGGGCCGGACCCTTATTTCGATCACCTGTTTGCCCGCGCCGCCAACCAGTGTTTTGTCTCGTGTGAACGCCTGGAGGAACGTCTGGAATTGAACGTCGATCAGGCCCGCTTCAATACCTTCGAGCGCTATCTGGTGAGCGGCGTGGTGCATGCGCCTCTCGGTGCGCACCCGACCAGCTGCGGCCCCGACTATGGCTGGGATATGAAGCACCTCAAAGGTTATGCCGCCAGCAGCCAGGTGGAAAACGGCTGGCAGGACTATGTGCAGACCTACATCGCCGGTGGCGAGCAAGCCTATCAGGCCCAGAACGGTGGTGCCGAATCCATGGGCGCCTTGCCCCTTCCCGTGTTCTGAGGAATAGCGACTATGTCTGCAACCTGTGATTTCACCCTCGCTGAACTGATGATCGTCGCGGCCTCCGAAGCCTGGCGTGGCAATGGCGAAGTGATTGCCTCGGGCCTGGGCGTTATCCCGCGCCTGGCTGCCAGCCTGGCCAAGTTGACCCACAGCCCGGAACTGTTGATGACCGACAGCGAGGCGTTCCTGGTAGAGGAACCGATACCGTTGGGGCCGCGTGGCGACTACGTGCCGCGTTACTCCGGCTATATGTCGTTCGAGCGGGTTTTCGAATGCGTGTGGGGCGGCCGCCGCCACGCGATGATCGGGCCGACCCAGATCGACCGCTGGGGGCAGACCAATTTGTCCTGCGTTGGCGACTATCAAAAGCCCAAGACTGCGATCCTGGGCGTGCGTGGCCTGCCAGGCAACAGCATCAACCACCTCAACTCGTTCTTCGTGCCCAGCCACAACACCCGAGTGTTCGTCAGCGGCGAAGTGGACATGGTCTCCGGCGTTGGCTTCAAGGCCGAGCGTTGGCCCGAAGGCGTGCGCCGCGACTTGATGGACATCCATTGCGTGGTGAGCGACTTGTGTGTCCTTGATTTCGATGGCCCGGACCGTGCGGTGCAGGTGCGCTCGTTGCACCCCGGCGTGAGTTTCGAACAGGTCCAGGACAACACCGGTTTCCCGTTGCTCAAGTCCGCGCAGTTGCACGAAACCGCGCACCCCAACGCTGAGCAGTTGGCCCTGATCCGCCGACTCGACCCCCACGATTACCGCGCCGCGGCGATCAAGGGCAACCCGACCGGTATCCGTACGGCCTGAGGCAAGGAAACCAGCATGCACAGCAGCGACAGTGAATTTATCGTCCGCCAGGACCACGCCGTCTACGAGACGGACACCCCGGTGCTGTACAGCGTGGCCGAGGGTATCGCCACGCTGACGCTGAACCGGCCGACTTTCAATAACGCGCAAAACTCGCAGATGACCTACGCCCTGGACGCGGCCTTCCGCCAGGCGGTGGATGACGACAGCGTCAAGGTCATCGTCCTGCGCGGCAATGGCAAACACTTTTCGGCAGGTCATGACATCGGCACACCGGGACGGGATATCGACAAGCCGTTCGAGCGCGCGCACCTGTGGTGGGACCACACCAACAAACCCGGTGGCGAGCAACTCTATGCACGCGAGCAGGAGGTGTACCTGGGCATGTGTCGGCGCTGGCGTGAACTGCCCAAGCCGACCATCGCCATGGTCCATGGCGCGTGTGTGGCCGGAGGGCTGATGCTCGCCTGGGTTTGCGATTTGATTGTCGCCAGCGACGACGCGTTCTTCCAGGATCCAGTGGTACGCATGGGCATCCCGGGGGTGGAGTATTTTGCCCATCCCTACGAAATGAACCCGCGTATTGCCAAGGAATTCCTCTTCACCGGTGACCGCATGAGCGCCACCCGTGCCTGGCAAGTGGGCATGGTCAACCGCCTGGTCTCTCGCGAGGAACTGGAACAGGCCACTTATGCGCTGGCTGCCGGCGTCGCTCGCCAGCCACGCATGGGCCTTGCCCTGACCAAACAGGCGATCAACCACGTCGAGGACCTGCAAGGCAAACGCACGGCGATGGACGCAGTGTTCGCCTGGCACCACTTTGCCCATGCCCATAACGAGCTGTTGTCCGGTGACAAACTGGGCGGTTTCGACGCCAAGGGCATGGCTCGGGCCAACAAACAGGCCGAGGAAAAAAAACAATGAACCGCTGGCTCGAGACGCCGCTGACCGAGGCCCTCGGCTGTCGATATCCGATTGTGCAAACCGCCATGGGCTGGGTCGCGGACGCCAATCTGGTGATCGGCACGACTCAGGCCGGAGGCTTCGGTTTCCTGGCCGGGGCGACCATCCTGGCCGATGAGCTGGAAGGCGAAATCCGCAAGGTCATAGACGCAACTGGCGGCAGCAATTTCGGCCTGAACTTTCACATGTTCCAGGACAACGCCGAACAGTGCGTCGACCTCGCGATCAAGTACCGGTTGCGCGCCGTGAGCTACGGGCGCGGCCCGGACAAACAGACCATCGCGCGCTTCAAGGCGGCCAACGTGTTGTGCATTCCCACCGTGGGCGCGCTGAAACATGCGCTCAAGGCGGTGGAGCTGGGTGCCGACCTGATCACCGTCCAGGGCGGCGAGGGCGGTGGCCACACCGGCGGTGTACCCAGCTCGATCCTGCTGCCTCAAGTGCTGGCAGCGGTCAGGGTACCGGTGATCGCGGCCGGAGGATTTTCCACCGGCCGAGGTCTGGCCTCGGTGCTGGCTGCCGGTGGCGTCGGTATCGCCATGGGCACGCGGTTTCTCATGACCCGCGAATCGCCGACGCCCGTCGCGACCCTGGAACGTTACCTGAAGGTCAACGATCCGCAGCAGGTGCGTGTGACCACGGCGGTGGATGGCATGCGTCACCGCATGATTGAAAACCGTTTCATCAATCACCTGGAGCAGGCCGGCCCATTCGGTCGCCTGCGCATTGCCCTGGGCAGCGCCTGGCAATGGAAGCAGCAGACCGGCATGAGCCTGGGGCACATGGCCTCGGTCTTTGTCCGTGCGTTGCGTGAAGACCCCTCGGCGCTGTCGCAAGTGGTGATGGCCGCCAATCAGCCAGTGCTGTTGCGGCGCTCGATGGTCGATGGCGCCCCGGACGAGGGCATCCTGTCCAGCGGCCAGGTTGCGGCGGCCATCGGTGAATTGCTCAGCTGCAGTGAAGTCATCGAGGGCATCGCCAGCGAGGCCCGGCAATGCCTGGATGCACTCCTGGCACGCAGCCAGACACACCCCTCGAATCATTCAGCCAGTATTGGAGAACCCCTGTGAACCAGGCATTTACGACACAACTCAATCAGGGGATCGCTGAACTGGTGATCGCCAAACCACCGGTCAATGCCCTCGATAGCCAGCAATGGCTCGCTCTGGCGCAACAGATTGAAACCCTTGGGGCCAATCCCGAAGTGCGGGTGATCGTCATCCGCGCCGAAGGCCGGGGCTTTTGCGCCGGTGTCGACATCAAGGAGCTGGACAAGCATCCGGAGCGGATCGTCGAGGTCAATGCCGGTAACTACGCCACCTTCAAGGCGGTGCACCGCAACCCGGTTCCGGTGATTGTGGCGGTCCACGGTTTTGTCCTGGGCGGCGGCATCGGCATCACCGGGGCGGCGGACATCGTCGTCGCCTCCGAGTGCGCGTCCTTCGCCTTGCCTGAAGTCGATCGCGGCGCCATGGGTGGCGGTGCGCATCTGCAGCGTCTTTTCCCGGTGCAAAAAGTCCGTTACCTGTTCTTCACCGGCGACAGCATCGGCGCCCGCGAAGCCCTGCAATACGGCTTTATCGAGCGAATCGTCGCCAAGGACCAACTGCGCGAAACCGCCCTGGGGATCGCGGCGAAAATCGCCGAAAAGAGCCCGGGCATGATCCGCATCGCCAAGGAAGCCTTGAACGGCATCGAAGACGGCAACCTTGAAGATAAATACCGCTGGGAGCAGGGCTTCACCATGCAGGCCTACAGCAGCCCGGACTCTGCGGAAACGCGCCGGGCCTTCGTCGAAAAACGCGACGCCAAGTTCTGAGATAACGCCATGGACCTGACTTATACCCCCAAGCAAAACGCCTTTCGCGCCGAAGTTCGGACATGGCTGGCGGCCAATCTGCCACGCGAGCCCTTTGCCAGTTACGACAGCCGCGAAGGTTTTGAACAGCATCGCGCCTGGGAGGCCAAGCTGTTCGAAAGCCGTTGGTCGATGGTGATGTGGCCGGCCGAACTGGGCGGCCGCGGCAGCGACTTGATCGAGTGGCTGATCTTCGAGGAAGAGTATTACGGTGCCGGGGCACCGATGCGCATCAACCAGAACGGCCAGCTGTTGCTGGGACCGACCCTGATGGAGTTCGGTACCCAGGAACAGAAACAGCGCTTCTTGCCACGCATGGCCGCCAGCCTGGACATGTGGGCGCAAGGCTGGTCGGAGCCCAACGCCGGTTCCGACATGGCGGCGATTACCAGCAAGGCGGTGCTCGACGGCGACCATTACGTGATCAACGGGCAGAAGACCTGGTCGAGCCGGGCGATCTACGCCGACTGGCTGTTCGGTCTGTTCCGTAGCGAGCCGGGATCGACTCGTCATCACGGCCTGTCGTTCATCATGGTACCGCTGGATACGCCGGGGGTGAGCATTCGCCCGATCAAGGCACTCAATGGCAAGGACGCCTTCGCCGAGGTTTTTTTCGATGACGTGCGGGTACCCGTGAACAACCGCATCGGTGCCGACGGGCAGGGCTGGCATGTGGCAATGGCCACTGCCGGTTTCGAGCGTGGTTTGCTGCTGCGTTCACCGGCGCGCTTCCAGGCTACGGCACGCAAGCTGGTTGAACTGTACAAGGCCCACCGCGTCAGCGCCGATCGCGACCCTGGCCTGCGCGATGCCGTGCTGGACACCTGGATGTGCGCCGAAGCCTATGCGATGTCGGCATATTACACGGTCGGACGCTTGAGCCGGGGCGAGCAGATTGGCGCCGAGTCGAGCATCAACAAAATTATCTGGTCAGAGCTCGACCTGAAGATGCACGAGACCGCCATGCGCATTCTCGGCGCACGTGGTGAGCTGTTGGCAAAGGGCGCGGAGGCGGGCGACGCGGCGGGCTGGCTGGAGGGTTTCCTGTTCGCCCAGTCCGGGCCGATCTACGCGGGCACCAACGAAATCCAGCGCAACATCATTGCCGAGCGCATGCTCGGTTTGCCGAAATAAGGAACTGCCCATGGACTTCACTTTTAACGATGACCAGTTGGCGTTCCGCGAAGCCATCAGTCGTTTCCTGATGACCGAAGCCGCCCCGGAAATGCTCCGGGAAATCTGGGAGACCGATATCGGGCGCTCCCGGGACTTGCGCAACAAGATCGCCGAACAGGGGCTGACCGCCTTGTCGGTGCCCGAAGCCGAAGGTGGCATTGGCATGGACGATGTGACCTGGGCGCTGATGACCCAGGAGCTGGGTTACTACGCCATTCCCGACTCATTGGCCGACACCGCCTATGTCGCCACCGGCTTGCTCGCCGGCCTGCCTGCGCAGCATCCCGCCCGTGCCGACCTGCTACCACGGATTGCCGATGGCAGCTTGCGGATGGCGATCAGTCATCCGGTCAATGCCTTGGTCAGCGACGCGCAACTGGCCGAAGTGTTGATTCTTGTCGATGGCGATGAGATCCATGTGGTGCCGCGTTCCGAGGTCAAGGTGGACAACCGCCTGAGCATCGATGCGTCGCGACGTCTTGGTCAGGTGACCTGGACCCCATCGCTGTCGACCTGCATTGCCAGTGGCGAACAGGGCCGCGCCTTGCAGGCGCAATTGCTGGACCGTGGCGCACTGTCGGTGGCCGGGCAACTGCTGGGTCTGGCGCAGCGCATGCTCGATCTGTCGGTGGACTATGTGGCCCAGCGCAAACAATTCGGCAAGCCGATTGGCAGCTTCCAGGCGGTCAAGCATCACCTGGCCGATGTCGCCCGTTACATCGAACAGGCCAAGCCGGTGCTGTATCGCGCCGCCCATGCTCTGGCCCGGGGCGATGTCAACGCTGGCGTGCGGGTTTCGCAAGCACGCCTGGCGGCCAATGAGGCGAGCTGGATCGCTGCCCG
This sequence comes from Pseudomonas moorei, assembly GCF_008801475.1. Classification (GTDB taxonomy): domain Bacteria; phylum Pseudomonadota; class Gammaproteobacteria; order Pseudomonadales; family Pseudomonadaceae; genus Aquipseudomonas; species Aquipseudomonas moorei. The sequence continues at coordinate 70,228 of NZ_VZPP01000015.1, forward strand.
CAAAGGCATCCAGGTGCACGGTGCGATGGGGTACACCTGGGAAGTGGATTTGCAGATGTTCATGAAGCGCGCCTGGGCCCTTGATTCGTCCTGGGGCGACCGCGGCTTGCATAAAACCCGTGTCAGCGACTACCTGTTCGCCGACGCCACCGGCCTGGGGCCGGGGCATACTTTCGAGGAATGAGTCATGGCACAGGCCTACATTGTTGATGCATTGCGCAGTCCCACCGGCAAGCGCAAAGGCGCCTTGAGCGAAGTTCACGCGATTGACCTGGGTGCCCATGTGCTCAAGGCGCTGGTAGAGCGCAATGTGATTCCCGCCGAGGACTACGACGACGTGATATTCGGTTGCGTCGACACCATCGGCTCCCAGGCGGGTGACATCGCCCGCACCAGTTGGCTGGCCGCCGGCTTGCCGCTGACGGTGCCCGGCACTACGGTGGATCGCCAGTGTGGTTCGTCGCAACAGGCGCTGCACTTCGCCGCGCAGGCGGTGATGAGCGGTACCCAGGATGTAGTCGCGGTGGGCGGGGTGCAGACCATGACCCAGATCCCGATTTCCTCGGCGATGCTGGCCGGTCAACCTCTGGGTTTTACAGACCCGTTCTCGGGGAGTGTTGGCTGGCGCGCGCGGTTTGGCCAGCAGCCAGTGAACCAGTTCTACGCCGCCCAACGCATTGCCGATCACTGGCAGATCAGCCGCGAGCAAATGGAAGCGTTTGCCCTGCAAAGCCACGAACGCGCACTGGCGGCCATTGCCAGTGGCCGGTTTGCCCGGGAAATCGTGACTTGCCAGGGGCTGTCGGTGGATCAAACCCCACGTCAGAGCAGCATGGCGAAGATGGCCGAATTGCAGCCCGTGGACCCACAGTTCCCGTCGATCACGGCTGCCGTATCGAGTCAGACCTGCGACGCCTCGGCGGCACTGCTGGTGGTCTCCGAGGCGGCGCTCAAACGCTACGACCTGACGCCACGGGCGCGGATTCATCACTTGACAGTGCTCGGTGACGATCCGATCTGGCACCTCACCGCACCGATTGCGGCTACCCGCCGGGCCTTGGCCAGGAGCGGGCTGAGCATGGCCGACATCGACCGGGTCGAGATCAACGAAGCCTTTGCTTCGGTGGTCATGGCCTGGGCCAAGGAACTGGATTACGACCCGGCGCGCACCAACGTCAATGGCGGTGCGATTGCCCTGGGCCATCCGTTGGGCGCTACCGGCGCACGACTGATGACCACGCTGCTGAACGAACTGGAATACAGCGGTGGTCGCTACGGCTTGCAAACCATGTGCGAAGGCGGTGGCCAGGCCAACGTGACCATCATCGAACGCCTGTAATTTTTTCATCCGGGCCGCCGCTTCCGGCGCGCGGCCATCCAACCTTTTCAAGGAGTCAAACATGGCTATGTGTGCAGATCGCACCGTGATCATCACCGGGGCCGGCGGCGGACTCGGTCGCGCCTACGCCCTGGCGTTCGCCGCGCAAGGAGCCAATGTGGTGGTCAACGATATCCGCGCCGAGGCTGCAGAAGACGTGGCGGGCGAGATTCGCGCCAACGGCGGCCAGGCCATTGCCAACAGCGACGACATCACCACCCTGGACACCGCACAGCGCATCGTCGATGCGGCGTTGGCGGCATTCGGCGAAGTGCATGTGCTGATCAATAACGCCGGAATATTGCGCGACCGCATGTTTATCAGCCTTAGTGAAGAAGACTGGGACATGGTCATGCGCGTCCACCTCAAGGGGCATTATTGCCTGGCCAACATCCTCGGTCGCCGCTGGCGTGACCTGGCCAAGGCAGGTACGCCGGTGGATGCCAGGATTATCAACACCAGTTCCGGCGCCGGCCTTCAGGGCTCGGTGGGGCAGTCGAATTATTCGGCGGCCAAAGGCGGCATCGCGTCGCTGACCCTGGTGCAAGCGGCGGAACTGGCCCGCTATGGTGTTACCGCCAACGCGCTGGCGCCGGCGGCACGGACCTCGATGACCGAGAGCGCCATGCCCGACATGGTGAAAAAGCCCGAGGACGGCAGCTTCGACGCCTGGGCCGCAGAAAACGTCGCGCCGTTGGTGGTATGGCTGGGTAGCTCGGCGTCGGCCCACGTCAGCGGGCAGATCTTCGAAAGCCAGGGCGGGCGAATCTCCCTGGGCGACGGCTGGCGCACGGGCATTACCTGCGACAAAGGCGCGTTGTGGCGGGTTGAAGAAATCGGTACGGCAGTGGATGCGATCCTCGCTCGAGCGCCCAAGGCGCAGAAAGTCTGGGGGACTTGAGGCCCCCCGAGGCATACCTGGATTGGGACCGCCCACCCACACCCTGCAGGAGCGAGCCAGCTCCTGCACAGGTACGGGTCCTCACCTTTCGTGGCTGGCCTTTCTACCCCATTTTGACGATGTGCCCGCGCAGCCCCCCCCGTACAACTACAGCGTATTGATTTCTTCGGAGGTAAACGCTGTGAAACAAGCCCCCCCTTATGTTCCCGGTCATCAATTGCTGGCCGGCAAGTCGGTATTGATTACCGCTGCCGCAGGTGTCGGTATCGGTTATTCGGCAGCCCGGCGCAGTGCCGAGGAGGGTTGCCGGGCACTGATGATTTCTGACGTGCATGCGCGTCGCCTGGAGGAGGCGGTGGAGCGTCTCAAGGCCGAGACCGGGTTAAAGGCGATTTTTGGCCAGCTGTGCAATGTCACTGTCGAAGGCGAAGTCCAGGCCCTGGTGGCTGCAGCCGAAGAGGCGCTGGGCGGGGTCGATGTGCTGATCAACAACGCGGGCCTGGGCGGCCAGAAGCGTGTGGTGGAAATGAGCGACGAAGAATGGCTACGGGTGCTGGATGTGACCTTGACCGGCACCTTCCGCATGACCCGGGCGATGCTGCCGCACATGCAGCGCCGTGGCGCCGGGGCCATCGTCAATAACGCCTCGGTGCTGGGTTGGCGGGCGCAGAAGGAACAGGCCCACTACGCCGCCGCCAAGGCCGGGGTAATGGCGCTGACGCGTTGCAGCGCATTGGAAGCCGCCGAGTTCGGCGTACGCATCAACGCGGTGTCGCCATCGATTGCCCTGCACGAGTTTCTCAAGAAAGCCTCCAGCGACGAATTGCTCGCCAGCCTCGCCGGACGCGAGGCGTTCGGGCGCGCCGCCGAAGTCTGGGAAGTGGCCAACGTGATGATGTTCCTGGCCAGTGACTACGCCTCCTACATGGTTGGCGAAGTGCTGTCCGTCAGTTCGCAACAAGCTTGAGGATGCATTCATGAGTCACGTTTTCAGCACTGCTCAAGCGCTGCTTGCGGCCGAAGGCCTGGACTTGGGCCATACACAATGGCTGACCATCGACCAGCAACGCATCGATCTGTTCGCCGAAGCCACCAGCGATCACCAGTGGATTCATGTCGATCCGGTGCGTGCTGCCAGTGGTCCTTTCGGCGCCTGCATTGCCCACGGCTACCTGACCCAATCCCTGGCCAATCTGTTCATGCCGCAGTTGTTGATCCTCGAAAACATGGCCATGGGCGTCAATTACGGCAGTGACCGGGTGCGCTTCCCGGCGCCGGTCAAGGTCGATTCGCGGGTGCGCGGCAGCGGCCAGATCCTGCGCGCGGAACCATTGGGCGACGCCGTGCAACTGGTCGTGCGCATGACCATGGAAGTCGAGGGCCAGGCGCGCCCTGGCTGCGTGATCGACACCATTAGTCGCTACACCTTCAACCCCATTTCCGAGTGAGTTCCTCATGGACCTGAATGAAGTCGTTATCGTCGCCACCGCCCGTACCGCGCTGGCCAAATCGTTTCGCGGATCGTTCAACGATACCGAGGCCCCGGTGTTGGGTGGCCATGTGGTACGCGCAGTCGTCGAGCGTGCCGGCATCGAGCCTGAGGCTGTCGAGGATGTGATCATGGGTGCGGCGGTGCAGCAGGGCACCCAGGCCTACAATATCGGTCGGCTCTGCGCCTACACCGGTGGCTTGCCGGACAGCGTACCGGGCATGGCGCTGGACCGCATGTGCGCCTCGGGCCTGATGAGTATCGGCGTGGCAGCCAAGGGCATCATGACCGGGGAAATGAGCATCGCCATCGGCGGCGGCGTGGAATCCCTGTCGTTGACCCAGACCAGACACAAGAACAGCTACCGCGCCCAATCCGAAGCTGTGCTGGAGGTGATGCCCAGCGCCTATATCCCGATGATTGAAACCGCTGAAATCGTATCCCGCCGCTATGACATCAGCCGCGCCGCCCAGGATGAGTATTCATTGCAAAGCCAGCTGCGCACTGCCGCCGCACAACGGGATGGCCTGTTCGATGAAGAAATTGTCGGCTTGAGCGTGGACAAACTATTGTTTGCCGCCGATGGCCAGCCCAATGGCCATGAGCGCGTGCAGGTCCTGCGTGACGAGTGCAACCGGCCCAATACCCGCCTCGAAGACCTTGCGGGATTGAAACCCGTATGGAAGGACGGCAAATGGATTGAGCAGGGTGAGTTCGTCACCGCTGGCAATGCCTCGCAGTTCTCTGACGGTGCCGCGGCCAGCTTGCTGATGAGTCGTGCCGAGGCCAGGCGTCGCGGCTTGACTCCACTGGGCATTTACCGGGGCATTGCCGTGGGCGGCTGTGCACCGGAGGAAATGGGCATCGGCCCGGTGATCGCGATTCCCAAGCTGCTCAAGCGCTTTGGTCTGGGCGTTGCGGATATCGGTCTGTGGGAGATCAACGAGGCCTTCGCCAGCCAGGTGTTGCATTGCCGTGATGCGCTGAACATTCCGGCGGAGCGTCTGAACGTCAATGGCGGTGCAATTGCCATCGGTCACCCTTTCGGTATGTCTGGCGCGCGAATGGTGGGCCATGCGTTACTCGAAGGCCGGCGGCGTGGTGTGCGCTACGTGGTGATTGCCATGTGCATCGGTGGCGGCATGGGCGCCGCCGGTCTGTTCGAACTGCCATGAGGCTGGCGGGGCGCCACCGCCGTCTTGTTTGAATCCATGAGGGCCCGTCAATCGGGCCCTTTGCTGGAGAATGGTTATGCAAAGTTGTATGCCCAATGCACAGGTCCTGGCGCAAATGGGCCTGGAGCTGGCCGAGTACGAACGGATCATTGGCAACATCTATGATTCGGCGATAGACACCCGCTGTATGAATGATGCGTTGCGCAAGTTGCGAGCCTTGTTCAAGGCCAATTTCGTGACCTTGATTCTGCGGGTCCAGGATGAACCGCTGCTATCGCCGATGATGGTCGCGGGCGATATTGAACTCGGGGAGGGCGGTGTCAACCATTACGCCTACTACGCCAAATCCACGCTCTTCGACGGCCTGCCCACCGACACGGTGTTCACGGTCGATGAGTTGATGAGCGAAGCCGAATGGAGCCAATCGGCGTTTTACCTGTTGTATTGCCAACCCTACGGTTGCTACCACATGCTCGGTGCCGATATCCGTATGCCTGATGGCGGCACGGTGCGTTTTCGGATCAATCGACCGCAGGGACAGCCACCTTTCGGTGACATAGAGCGAGCCATGTGCGCCATGTTATTGCCGCATTTACGCCGGGCCTTGCACATGCATTCGCAGCTCGACCGCAGTGAGTCGCTGGGAAGCCTGTATTCGCAGACCATTAGCCGCCTCGCGGTGGCAACTATCGTGCTCGATGAAAACGGCAGTGTGGTGCAACTCAATCCTGTGGCCCGGGAGATTCTCGACAGCCAGGATGGCCTCAAGGTGGTGGGCGGTCGGCTGGAGGCCACTTACCCTAGTGACAATCGGGAATTGGCGCGCCTGGTGCGTAATGCCTTCCAGCGAGCCAGGGAGGGGGCGTGCAAGGGCGTGCAGGTGGCCGAGGCGACAGCGATCTCCCGTCCTTCAGGGCAGGTCAGTCTGGGCGTCGTGGTGGAGTTGATTCCGTCCCAGGAACTGCTCGAAGGCAGCGGTAAGCCCACAGTCGTGGTGTATGTGCGCGATGCGGTGAGCAAGTCGCTGGTGAGCACGGTGCTGACTTCGCAACTGTATAACTTGACCCCGGCGGAAACCGGCTTGGCCCTGGAGCTGGCCAACGGTCTGTCGCTGGAGGAAGCCTCTGAACTCCTGAATATTCGTCGCAATACCGCACGAGCACACCTGCGCTCGATTTTTTCCAAGACCGGTGTGCGGCGCCAGACGGAGCTGGTGCGGATCATGCTCAACAGTGTGGTTGCGCTGGGCGCGCCGCAGCCGGCAGCATCCCGGCTGTAATACGGTTTTGCGCAAAAATGCGTTAGTCCGTGCGGACGATGCTTGCGGGCTCCTGACCTGTCGATACTGGGCAACCGTTGTCGAACCTAAGGAGAATAAAAATGACCGGCAGTTATCAGTCCCCTGGCTGGGCCTTGGCGTTGTTATTGGGATGCTGTGCCGTCGGCACGGTGAATGCTGCCCCGGAGGACGTCGCGCGCCTGGGCATGGACCTGACTTGCCTGGGTGCGGAAAAGGCCGGCAATGCTGACGGCAGTATTCCAGCCTTCAGCGGCAAATGGCTGGGCGTACCGCCCCATGTTGATTTCAAGGGCACTGGCAACCATCCAGTGGACCCGTACCCTGACGAAAAACCGCTGTTCGTCATTACCGCGCAGAACGTCGCGCAATACAGCGACTACCTGTCCGACGGGCAAAAAGCCTTGTTCAAGCTGTACCCGACCACCTACAAAATGCCGGTCTATCCTACGCACCGGGATTTTCGGATGGACGACGCGGTCTGCAAAGCCACTCGCGAGAACGCCAGCATTGCGCGCCTGGTGGATGAAGGTGAAGGGGTGGTGGGCAAAACCGGTGGCACACCCTTTCCGGTGCCGCGCAGCGGCCTGGAATTGTTGAAGAATGCCTCGACCTTTACCTTGCGTGCCTGGACCGAGGAGTACACATCCGACAACGCCTATGTGCTCAAGGACGGCAACATCAACTGGGGCCGCGTGCATTCGCGCAACCTGGCGCCGTCGCTGGAACCGGGCAAAATTGGCGATACCTCTGGCAACTCGTCGTTCTATCTCAACGAAACCCTGCTACCGCAGCGGGACAAGGGCGAGATCAATACCGGCACCGAGTTCTGGAATGACAAGACCGAACCACGCCAGGCCTGGCGTTACGATCCGGGCACACGACGTGTGCGTCAATCGCCGGGGTATGGATTCGACATGTCCTTCCCTGGCAGTGGTGGCTCGATCACCGTAGACGAGGTGCGCCTGTTCAATGGTTCGGGGCAGCGTTATGACTGGAAGATCGTCGGCAAGCGCGAGATGTTCATTCCCTACGACACCTATCGCTTGCATGCGGCCAACCTCAAGTACGCCGATCTGTTGACCCCGGGCCACATCAACCCGGATGCCATGCGCTATGAGCGCCACCGGGTCTGGGAACTGGAAGGCACCCTCAAGCCGGGTTATCGCCATCTTTATGGCAAGCGCAAGTTGTACATAGATGAAGACACCTGGTTCCCGATGCTGGCCGACAACTACGACAACCGTGGCGAGCTGTGGCGCACCTCGATGCTCAACTTTTTCTACGCCTATGAAACCCGGAGATTGCAAGCGGGCGTGGGTCTGTATCACGACCTCAATGCCGGTAGCTATCTGGCGTTCAACCTGATCAACGAGCAGCGCAACGGCTACATGTTGAACAAGCCCGGATTCAATCCCAAGGATTTCGGCCCAGAGGCCGCTCGCCGCTTCGGCCAGTAACCGTGAAGCAGGGTGCCCATTGTGAAGGGGCGTGCGCTGAGAGTGGATCGCGTTTGATCTAGTCCAATTGAACGATGCTGTTCTTGCGCGGCTGCCCAATGATGTTCGACATGGGATCACCCTGTATTTCTTAGGGGTTTGACTGCCCCGAAGTCTGCAATCGAGGAACAATAACAATGACCAAACTCGCTGAAATCAACATCGAGAACGCCCAGCGTACCCACCGTTACGCGCGCGGCTGGCACTGCCTGGGCAATGCCGACGATTACCGTGATGGCAAGCCCCATACCCTGGAGGTCTTTGGCTCCCGCCTGGTGGCCTTCGCCGACAGCCGGGGCGCCATCAGCATTCTGGATGCCTATTGCCCGCACATGGGCGCCGACTTGTCCCAGGGCACGGTCGAGGGCGACAAGTTGGTGTGCCCGTTCCACCACTGGAAGTACGACACCGGCGGAAAATGCGTGGAGATCCCCTACTGCAAGCGCATTCCACCCAAGGCCAAGACCCGAAGCTGGTTGACCTGTGAGGAAAACAACCTGTTGTTCGTCTGGAACAACCCCGAAGGCCGTCCGCCGAAAGACGGCGTGGTGATTCCGCACCTGCCCGAGATGGACGATCCGGACTGGATTCATGACTGGAACATCGACACCATGCACATCGAAACCAACCCACGGGAGTTGGTCGATAACCTTGTGGATGCCCAGCATTTCGGGCCAGTACACGGTACGCCAACCAAGTACTTTGCCAACATCTTCGAAGGCCACATTGGCCATCAGATTTTCCATGGTGATTCCGAGCGCCTGGGCGGTGACCTCATTGCGCCATCGGCCTACTACGGTCCGGCGACCCACTTCACGCAGATCAGCTCGATGTTCGGTGACGTACGCATCCACGCCATTCTGCTCAACAGCCATGTGCCGGTGACACCAAACAGCTTCGACTTGCGTTTTGGCTGCATGGTCAAGCGCGTGCCTGGCTGGACTGAAGAGCAAAACCTGGAGGTGGCCAGGGCTTATGTCCAGGGCAACCGCGATTCGTTCTATCAGGACGTGGTGATCTGGAAGCACAAGATCCGTATCGACAAGCCAGTGCTGGCCGAAACCGATGGCCCGGTCTATCAGCTACGCGAGTGGTACGAGCAGTTCTTCACCGATGAGGATGATGTACCCGCATTCATGGCGCAGCGTCGCGAGTTCATTACCGTCGACGAACGCTGACAGGGGAAAAAGCGCGTCTTCGAGTGGCCAGTGCTTGTCACTCGAAGGCGTGGTTCATCAGGGCTATGCCTCCCATCGGCATCACTGCAAAAGGTCACGAGAGCAATGACAATGAAAATAAAAAGCCTTTTTGCCTATTTCGCTCCTTTGTCAATCCTGTTTTTCCTGGCGTTGACCGTGCTGGCTTCGGTGCCACCGGAGCCAGCCAGCGTCAAGGCCTGCAAGCAATACGCGAGTTGCATCGCCATGAGTTCGAACGTGCCCAATTGGCTCAATCTTCGCTAGCCTGAAGGAAGTGCTCGTTTTGATCATTAAGTTGTTAGTTTCGGTCATTGAGTGACCCTTGGAGTACTCATAGTCTGTAAGCCATGACAGAGGGGCGCCAAAGAGCGTCCTCACTTTTCCGTGATGGAGTTACCGATGACCGCCGCTCATTACCCGCACCTGTTGGCCCCGCTGGACCTGGGTTTCACCACATTGCGCAACCGCACCCTGATGGGCTCGATGCACACAGGTCTTGAGGAAAAGCCCGGTGGTTTCGAGCGCATGGCGGCGTACTTCGCCGAACGTGCCCGTGGTGGCGTCGGTCTGATGGTCACCGGTGGCATCGGTCCGAACGACGAGGGCGGGGTGTATTCCGGTGCGGCCAAGCTGACCACCGAAGAAGAAGCGCTCAAGCACCGGATCGTGACGCGTGCGGTGCACGAGGCGGGTGGCAAGATCTGCATGCAGATCCTTCACGCCGGCCGTTATGCCTACAGCCCCAAACAGGTCGCGCCGAGCGCCATTCAGGCGCCGATCAACCCGTTCAAGCCCAAAGAGCTCGACGAGGAAGGCATCGAGAAGCAGATCCGCGATTTCGTCACCTGTTCGACCCTGGCGCAACAGGCCGAATACGACGGCGTTGAAATCATGGGCTCCGAAGGTTATTTCATTAACCAGTTCCTCGCTGCCCACACCAACCATCGTACAGACCGCTGGGGCGGCAGCTACGAAAACCGCATGCGCTTGCCAGTGGAGATCGTCCGTCGGGTGCGTGAAGCGGTTGGGCCCAACTTCATCATCATTTTCCGCCTGTCCATGCTCGACCTGGTGGAAGGTGGCAGCACCTGGGAAGAAATCGTGCAGTTGGCCAAGGCCATCGAGCAGGCCGGTGCGACCATCATCAACACCGGGATCGGCTGGCACGAAGCGCGGATTCCGACCATTGCCACCAAGGTCCCGCGTGCGGCGTTCAGCAAGGTCACGGCCAAGCTGCGTGGTTCGGTGAACATTCCGCTGATTACCACCAACCGCATCAACACCCCGGAAGTCGCGGAGCAGATTCTGGCCGAGGGCGATGCCGACATGGTCTCGATGGCGCGGCCGTTCCTCGCCGACCCGGATTTCGTCAACAAGGCGGCTGAAGGGCGCGCCGACGAGATCAACACCTGTATCGGTTGCAACCAGGCGTGCCTGGATCACACCTTCGGCGGCAAATTGACCAGTTGCCTGGTCAACCCGCGTGCCTGCCACGAAACGGAACTCAACTATGTGCCAGTCAAGCAGATCAAGAAAATCGCCGTGGTCGGCGCCGGTCCTGCGGGTTTGTCCGCCGCGACTGTAGCGGCCGAGCGTGGCCATCAAGTGACGCTGTTCGATTCGGCCAGCGAAATCGGCGGCCAGTTCAACGTTGCCAAGCGCGTGCCGGGCAAGGAAGAGTTCTACGAGACCCTGCGTTACTTCAACCGCAAGTTGCATACCACCAACGTTGAGCTGTGCCTGAACACCCGCGTGGATGTGGCAAGACTGGTCGAGGGTGGTTACGACGAGATCATCCTGGCGACCGGCATTGCGCCAAGAACCCCGGCGATTCAAGGCGTCGAGAACGCCAAGGTCCTGAGTTACCTGGACGTGCTCCTTGAGCGCAAGCCAGTGGGCAAGCGTGTCGCGGTGATCGGCGCCGGTGGCATCGGTTTCGATGTGTCGGAATTCCTCGTTCACCAGGGTGTGTCCACCAGCCAGGATCGCGATGAGTTCTGGAAAGAGTGGGGCATTGACACGCACCTGGAAGCGCGTGGCGGCGTCGCTGGCATCAAGGCCGCACCCCATGCACCGGCCCGTGAAGTGTTCCTGCTGCAACGCAAGAAATCCAAGGTCGGTGACGGCCTGGGCAAAACCACCGGCTGGATTCACCGCACCGGTCTAAAGAACAAGCAGGTGCAGATGCTCAACAGTGTCGAATACCTGAAGATCGACGACCAAGGCCTGCATATCCGCATCGGCGAAAGCGGCGAGCCGCAAGTGCTGCCGGTGGACAATGTGGTGATCTGCGCCGGGCAGGACCCGCTGCGTGAGCTGCAGGAAGGCCTGGTGGCGGCGGGGCAGAACGTGCACTTGATTGGCGGTGCGGACGTCGCGGCGGAGCTGGATGCCAAGCGGGCGATCAATCAGGGTTCGCGGTTGGCCGCTGAGTTGTAATCGCAGCTGCTAAGATGCCGGCTCTTTACCCTGGGCCGGCATCAATGCTTTCTCCTCCTGCAAACTGGCTACCCCAAGCCCCCCTTGAACCGCTGCAACTCGACTGGCTCGGCGCAGCCAGAATCGAAGTCGCCATCCTGCGCCTGGATCAGATCGACCCGCTGATCAGCGGCAACAAATGGTTCAAGCTCATCGAACACCTCAATGCCGCTGACCGAGCGGGTGCCGAGGGCATCATCAGCCTCGGCGGCGCGCACTCCAATCACCTCCACGCACTGGCCGCCGCCGGCAAACGCCTGGGTTTTGCCACGGTCGGCCTGCTGCGCGGACATCCTCAGCAAACGCCCACCGTGAAAGACTTGCAGGCGTTCGGCATGCAGTTGCACTGGCTCGGTTACGGTGGCTATCGCGCGCGGCATGAAGCGGGTTTCTGGCAGCCGTGGCAATCCCGATACCCGACATTGCATCCCGTTCCGGAGGGCGGCGGCGGTTTGCCCGGCGCGCGGGGCTGCATGCAGTTAAGGGCGCAGGTCTCTGCGCAACTGGCCAGTATCGGCTGGAGCGGCTACGACGGTTGGTGGCTGGCCTGCGGAACGGGCACGACCCTGGCCGGCCTGGTGCTGGCCGAAGCGGGGGCTCATCCGGTTTACGGTGCGCTGGCGGTGCCCGACGATCACGGCGTGGCGCAGCAGGTCGAGAGGATCGTTGAGGAAGCGGGTGAAACCAGAGCGCTTTATGAACTGTTCGACGCCAGTCGTGGCGGGTTTGCCCGCGTCGATCCGGCGTTGCTTGAATTCATCGAAAAGACCGAGAACGCCAGCGGCATTCCCCTGGAACCGCTGTACACGGGTAAGGCGATGCTGGCGCTCAAGCAGCAAGTCGAAGCGGGCAAGTTTGCGCCCGGGACGCGACTGATCTTCATCCACACCGGCGGCTTGCAGGGCCTGCGAGGCTTCGGTTCACAACATTGAAGGGTATTGAAACAAGTGTGGGAACAAGCTTGCTCCCACATTCAGGCGTTGGGTCTCAGGAATCGCCGCTCACCCGTTTGGGCATCATCCGCAGCAAGGTGTTATCGCCTACCACATAGTGGTGATAAAGCCCGGCCACCGCATGCAGGCCAATCAGCCAATAGCCGATGGTGGCACCGAGTTCATGCCAGCCCTGAATCTGTTTGGCCAGTGCCTTGTCTTCGCCGACCAGCATGGGCAGGTCGATGCCGTAGAACATCACTTGATTGCCTTTGGCACTGGTGACCAGCCAGCCGAGCATCGGCATGGCGATCATGAAGATGTACAGCGCCCAGTGCATCAGCCTGGCCATTACCGTCTGCCACCGAGGGGAGGCCGGGAAGATTTGCGGCGCCGGGCCCAGGCTGCGAGCAAACAAACGCAACCAGACCAGAACGAACACGGTCAGGCCGAGCATGTAGTGCAATTCCACGATCAGCGTCCGACCGCCACTGCCCTTGGGGAAAATACCGCGAAATTCTATGCTGGCGTAAACCAGTGCCAGCAGGACCAGCATCAACCAATGCAACGCGATCGATACAGTGCTGTAGCGCGATTCGGAGTTTTTCCACGGCATTCGGTGTTCCTCACAGGTCTGGTCAAGCCACCGTTCTTGATTGGCGGTGTGCATTAACTGTAATCCTGTTTCAGCGGATTTGCCTGTGGCGATCAGTCGCCGGATGCCCTGGTTCAGGTAATTGACAGTAAAAAGCGCCAGTTCCGTTCAGGCACTGGCGCTGTTTGTGCAGGCGTGGCAATCAGTGGGTTTGAGGCATCTCACCGTTGGCCAGACGCTTGTTGATGTCAGCGATCACGGCCGGCAAGTCAGTGATGGTGTCGATCATGTAATGCGGGCGCGAGCCTTCGAACAGCGCGTGGATACGCTTGCGTTCGCTGTCCAGTTCGTCGCTGGGCAAGGCGCGATAACCTTCGTAGTCCAGACCCAGGGCGTTGCCCGAACAGATGAGCGCGACGGTCCACATGCCGGCGCGACGACCTTCGAGAATACCCGGCACCGTGTCGTCGATCTTCACGCAGGCGGCAACGTCATCGATGCCCAGGGCAATCACGTTCGCCAGTGCCTGTGCCGGCCATGGGCGGCCGTTCGGTACTTCGTCGGTGGCGACCACGTGATCGGCCACGTACCCGTTGGTGGCGGCCAGTTCGACCACCTTGTCCATGACCTGTTTCGGGTAGCCGGAGCACGAGCCGATCTTGATCCCTTGTTGGCGCAGGTTGGCGATGGTGTCCAGGGCGCCCGGGATCAGTGCCGAATGCTCGGCGATTTTCTCGATCTGCAGCGGCATGAAGCGTTCGTAGATGGCGGTCACATCGTCGTCGGTGGGCGTGCGGCCAAACACGTTGCGGTAGCGCTCGGCGACTTCCGGCTGATTGCACAAAGTGCGGATGTGGTCCCACTTGCCCATGCCCATGGGGCCACGGGCTTCGTCGATGGACACCTGGACGTCGAACTCGGCGAAGGCTTCGACAAAGATCTGCGTCGGCGCGAAAGAACCGAAATCGACCACGGTGCCGGCCCAGTCGAGGATGGCGGCCTGGAGTTTGTTTGGATTGGTGTAGTTCATGGTGATCAAGTCCTGTGGCAACTGGCTAATAGGGGCGATGCGGTTACTGTGGGAGCGAGCCTGCTCGCGATGAGGCCCTGTCAGTCGACTTCATTAGGAATGTCAGATCCCTATCGCGAGCAGGCTCGCTCCCACCTGGGAATGTGGTGTGACTCAGATCTCTAACACTTCCATCTCACGCAGCACGTCGCCAATCGCCGCCACCGCTTCGCGCATCTGCATCGGGGTGACGTGACCGATGCAGCCGACGCGGAAGGTTTCGACCTGGGTCAGTTTGCCGGGGTAGAGGATGTAACCCTTGGCCTTGACGCGTTCGTAGAATTCCTTGAACTGGTAGCGTGGATCTTTCGGTGCGTGGAACGTGGTGATGATCGGCGCCTGGATAGCGGCTGGCAGGAAGCTGCGCAGGCCCAATTTGCCCATTTCTTCCATCAGTGCCTGGCAGTTGGCGGCGTAGCGCTGATGCCGGGCCGGCAGGCCGCCTTCTTCGTTGTATTGCAGCAGGGCTTCGTGCAGCGCGGCGACCACGTGGGTCGGCGGGGTGAAGCGCCATTGGCCGGTCTTGGCCATGTAGGTGTGCTGGTCATGCAGATCCATCGCCAGCGAGTGCGAGTTGCCGGCCGCATTGGCCAGGGCTTCCTTGCGGGCGAAAACGAACCCCATCCCCGGCACGCCTTCCAGGCATTTGCCGGAAGCGGCGATCAGCGCGTCGAACGGAATCTGTTGCGCATCGACCGGCAGTGCGCCAAAGGAGCTCATGGCATCGATGATCAGGCGTTTGCCGTGTTGCGCAATGACCTGGGCGATTTCCGGCAGCGGGTTGAGGATACCGGTGCTGGTCTCGCAGTGAATCAGTGCAACGTGGGTAATGCTGTCATCGGCTCGCAGCAGGCGGTCGACGTCGGCGGCGGTGGTGGGTTCGTCCTCGGCGGTTTCGAAGGTGCTGAACGGGCGGCCGAGCACTTCGCAGATTTTCGCCAGGCGTTTTCCGTAAGCACCGTTGATCAGCACCAGCACTTTGCCGTCGCGTGGTACCAGCGTGCCGATGGCCGCTTCGACCGCGAATGTGCCGCTGCCTTGCAGGGGCACGCAGTGATGGCTGGCGCCGCCGTTGATGATTGCCAGCAGTTGTTCGCAGAGGCTGGCGGTCAGTTGGTTGAAGCGGTCATCCCATGAACCCCAATCGACCATCATCGCCTGACGGGTGCGTGCCGAAGTGGTCAGTGGGCCAGGGGTGAGCAGGATGGGGGCGGCAGTACTCATTCTCGTGTCCTCGCAATCGATGGGATGAAGCTACGGGGCTTAAATTGCAATTTGCCGTGCTATCAATCAAATTGTTTGTTGTTATGCCAGCCATCAGTGAGGGTTATTCATGAATCTGTTCCAGCTGCGTGCTTTTGACGCCGTGGCCCGTGAAGGCAGCTTTACCCGGGCCGCCGCACGGCTGTTCATCAGCCAACCGGCGGTCACCGGGCACATCAAGGCGCTGGAGGAGCACTACCAGATCAGCCTGTTACGCCGCACCGCGCGACGGGTGGAACTGACGGAAGAGGGCACCAAACTGGCGGCGATCACCCGGGCCATGTTCGGCCTGGCCGAAGAAGCGCAGGCGATGCTGGAGGCCAACCGGCAATTGCTGACCGGGCGCCTGGAAGTGGCGGCGGACGGCCCGCACATGGTCATGCCGATGCTCGCGAGCCTGCGGGCGCGTTATCCGGGCATCACGGTCAATCTGCGCCTGGGCAATGCCCAGGAAACCCTGGCGGCACTGTTGTCCGAGCATGCCGACGTGGCGGTGCTGACCGAGGTCGAGCCGCGCAAGGGCCTGCATCTGCAAGCCCTGAGCGAGTCGCGGATTTGCGCACTGGTGCCCGAAGGCCATCCGTGGGCGCAGCGGTCCAAAGGCGTGCTGCTCAAGGAACTGGATCAGGTCATCATGGTGTTGCGTGAGCCGAGTTCGATTACCCGACGCACCTTTGATCAGGCGTGTACCCAGGCGAACGTCAACCCAAGGGTGTTGCTGGAGCTGGACAGTC
The DNA here is from genome assembly GCF_008801475.1 of Pseudomonas moorei. Classification (GTDB taxonomy): domain Bacteria; phylum Pseudomonadota; class Gammaproteobacteria; order Pseudomonadales; family Pseudomonadaceae; genus Aquipseudomonas; species Aquipseudomonas moorei. Next base: position 86,237 of record NZ_VZPP01000015.1, read on the forward strand.
GCGAAGCGGTGACTGAGGCGGTGGCCGCCGAGCTGGGCGTGGGCGTGGTGTCTTCGGTAGAGGTAAGCCACGACCCCCGGGTGGCGGCGGTGCCGATCATTGGCGAGGGGTTGGTGAACCGGCACATGATGGGCTGTATGGAGCGGCGTCGGGATTTGCGTTTGATCCAGGCGTTTTTCGAGTTGGCGCCAGGCCGATAAACCGTGGTGCGGCAATCGCGGGCAAGCCACGCTCCCACAGGGTTTGCATCGTACATAAAACGGGTGATCGACATGAATCCTGTGGGAGCGTGGCTTGCCCGCGATAGGGCCAGACCTGCCTACACCAGACTCTCGCGCACCGTTTCCAGAAACGTCGCCACCACCCGCCGCGAACTCTGCTCGCGCAGGCACACCAGCGTCTCGGTCAACCGCCGTTTGCAATCGGTGATCGGCAATGCACACACCCGTGAATCCGCGCCGAATTCCGCTGCCGACACCACGCCGACACCAATCCCCACGACCACCGCCTCTCGCGCCGCCTCCCGCCCTTCGACCTGAATCGCCGGGCGGATGCGGAACCCGGCGCCCGCCATTTCTTCTTCCAGGGTCTGGCGGGTGACCGAGCCGATTTCCCGCAACACCAGCGGCGTATCGTCCAGGTCCGCCAGGCAGATGGACTCACGATCGGCCCACGGGTGATTGCGCGACACGAACGCCACCATCGGGTCGTTTCGCAGCGGCACGGAGATCAGTCTTTCATCATCGACATCGCGGCCGAGCAGGGCCAGATCGGCCTGGTAGTTGAACAGCCGGAACAGCGATTCATCGGTGTTGCCGGTTTCGATCTTCACGCTGATACCGGGGTAACGCTCACAAAAACGGGCGATTTGCGGCAGCACATGCACCGGTGCATCCACCGCCAGAACCAGGCTGCCCGTCTGCAAGGCCTGGGAATCCTGCAGCAGTTCCTGGGCTTCGGCCTCGATGACAAAAAGCCGCTGGGTGACGCTCAACAGGCGCTCGCCCAGATCGGTCAGGCGCACCGAGCGCTTGTTGCGGTGGAACAGCAAAACACCGTAGCGCTCTTCGAGTTTGCGCACCTGGTCGGAAATCGCCGGTTGCGTGAGAAACAGCCGTTCGGCGGCTTTGGTAAAGCTTCCGTGAACGGCGACGGCGTGGAAAGCTTTGAGCTGGGCGTGGGATACCGACATGGAGACTCCAGTAACAAGCTGAACCTATATTTGAAATACGATAATTCGATTTCACTTATTAATCAGTAATTGTTTTGATCAGCTTCAGCGCCGCCGATTGTCAGTCGAACAGTCGCGGTGGCCATGAGCCTGTGCGTGCAGTTGCAGGACTCATCTGACCGAAATCACCCCAGGGACCGAGTGATTTCGTGGTGCTTAAAAAATAAAAAGACAGGCGTTTTCTTCCAATTCTGCCGGCACACTCACACCCTGAGGTCAGAACCAACATGAACAAGCCCATCGGTACCCTCCAGCGTTGGCGCATGCAGATCTTCGCGATCACCTGGCTCGCTTACGCCGCTTTCTACTTCACCCGCAAGGCATTCTCCGTGGCAAAGCTCGGGATTGGCGAAGACCCGACGTTCATGCTCGACAAGATGGCCATGGCCAACCTCGATGCGATCTACCTGACCGCTTACGCCATCGGCCAGTTCACCTGGGGCATCCTGGCCGATCGCTTCGGCCCGCGGGTCGTGGTGCTTGGCGGCTTGCTGATTTCGGCGGCGGCCGCGCTGGTGATGGGCAGCTTCGCCACGTTGCCGATCTTCGCCACCTGCATGCTGATTCAAGGCCTGGCGCAGTCCACCGGTTGGTCGGGGCTGTGCAAGAACCTCGGCAGTTTCTATCCCGCCGAGCAGCGCGGGCGGGTACTGGGCCTGTGGAGTTCCTGCTACGCCTTTGGCGGTCTGGTGGCATCACCCTTCGCCGGTTGGTGGGCCTATACGCTGATCGGCACCTGGCATGCCGCGTTCATCTCCAGTGCGGCGGTGGTTGGGCTGGTCGCTGTGCTGTTTTTTATTTTTCAACGCAACAAACCCGAAGATGTCGGCTTGCCGGCTGTGGAGCCTGAGCCCGAGCTGACCGCTGAAGAGGCGCACGCGCAAAGCAAGATCAGCGTCCTGGCGCCATTGAAAGAGATCCTGCGCAATCGCACGGTGCTGGTGCTCGGCCTCGCGTACTTCATGCTGAAACCGGCGCGTTACGCGATTCTGCTCTGGGGCCCGGTGATCGTTTTCGAACAGATGCCTTCGGTGGGCAAAGTCGGCGCGGCGATCATTCCGACTGCGTTTGAACTGGCCGGGTTGCTCGGGCCGATCATGATCGGCCTGGCCTCCGACAAAGTGTTCGGCGCCCGGCGTATGCCCGCCTGTGTGCTCAGCCTGCTGGCGCTGACCGTGTCGCTGGCGTTGTTCATGGGGGCCCTGCACACCGGCAGTGTGCTGTTGGTGGTGGCGCTGCTGTTCGTCATGGGCCTGACGCTTTACGGGCCGGACTCGATGATCAGCGGTGCGGCCGCCATCGACTTCGGGACCGCCAAGGCCGGTGCGACCGCTGCTGGTTTCGTCAACGGTTGCGGCTCGGTCGGGGCGGTTCTCGGCGGGTTGCTGCCTGGTTATTTCGACACCGTCACCGTGTTCATAGTCTTCGCCGGCTGCGCGATGTTCTCCGCACTGGTATTGATCCCGCATTGGAACAGCCGCCCCGGTGGTCTGCGAACTCACTATCCCCTCGTGCCGAACGGGCCGATAAGCGTCAAACCCCTGCGTACCTGAACCCTGTCTGTCGCCGTCTGCTGCATTTGCGGCAGGCCGGCGTGTGGACAACCGAATGGAGAGTGACCCCCATGAGACCCTTTTGGCTGGAGCAGGCCTTGAAGGCCGATACGTCCGAGACCTGTCCGGCATTGCAGGGCGACGTCCGCGCCGACGTCTGCATCGTCGGCGGCGGCTACACCGGTTTATGGACCGCGATTATGCTCAAGGAGCAGAACCCCGGCCTGGAGGTGGTGCTGATTGAAGCCGATATCTGTGGCGCCGGCGCCAGTGGCCGCAACGGTGGTTGCGCACTGTCATGGTCGGCCAAGTATTTCACCCTTGAACGCCTGTTCGGCGTTGAGGAGGCGGTGCGGCTGGTCAAGGAATCCGAGCGCAGCATCCACGCGATCGGGGCGTTCTGTGAACAGTACGCGGTGGACGCCGACTATCGCCTCGATGGCACCCTCTACACCGCGACCAACCGTGCCCAGGTCGGCTCGACCGACGCGGTGATCGCGGCGCTGGAGCGCCATGGCATCAACTCCTTCAGCCAGCGGCCGGTGGCGGATGTGCAACGCATGGCCGGATCCGTCAAACACCTGGAGGGCTGGTTTTCGCCGGCTGCTGCCAGCGTGCAGCCGGGCAAACTGGTGCGCGGTTTGCGTCGGGTGGCCTTGCAGCTTGGCGTGCGGATTCATGAAAACACCGCCATGATCGGCCTGGAGGAAGGCAAGCCGGCGGTCATTCAAACCGCCTATGGCAGCGTTCGCGCCGATCGTGTGGTGCTGGCGATGAATGCCTGGATGGCGCGGGCATTCCCGCCGTTCGAGCGCAGCGTGGCGATCGTCTCCAGCGACATGCTGATCACCGAACCGCGACCCGAACTGCTCAACGAAATCGGTTTGACCAGCGGAGTCACGGTGCTCGATTCGCGGATTTTCGTGCACTACTACCACAACACACCGGACGGCCGGATCATGCTCGGCAAGGGCGGCAACACGTTCGCCTACGGCGGGCGCATGTTGCCGGTGTTCGATCAGCCATCGCCTTATGCCGGACTGCTGCGCAGCAGTCTGACGGACTTCTTCCCGGCGTTTGCCGACGTCAAGGTCGACGCGACCTGGAACGGCCCCTCGGATCGCTCGGTCACGGGGCTGCCGTTCTTCGGGCAGATGAGTGCCAGCGGCAATGTGTTCTATGGTTTTGGCTACTCGGGCAGCGGGGTAGGGCCGTGCCACATGGGCGGGCAGATTCTGGCCTCGCTGGTCCAGGGTCTGGACAACCCCTGGACGCGCTCGCCGCTGGTCAACGGACCGCTGGGCTTTTTCCCGCCAGAGCCGATCCGTTACCTCGGTTCGCTGATGGTGCGCAATGCCATTCGGCGCAAGGAACACGCCGAGGACCACGGGCGGCGGCCTCGGCATCTGGACGTGCGCCTGGCCAAATTCGCGGCGGCGGCCGGCAAGGCTGACAAGGGGTGAGGCTCAGGACTCGGCGTCGGTGGGATCGATCAACCAGTCGAGCAGCAGACGGCTATCGCCTTGTGGCTCACCGCGCCTTGCGGGTCGAGGCCTGGAGCGCTGCCCCGTGCTGGCGCAGAACACCGGACGGTCGGGATCGCTGTCGAGGAAACTGACCCACCCGTCGCTGCCGGCCATGGGCAAACCGCAAGGGTCGAGGGGGGCGCCGGTCACTGCGATGGGCAGCCAGAGACTGGCGCAACCTGCGGTCTCATGGTCTGTGGCAGGCCACAAACTCACGTTTATGCGACCTTGCTCATCCAGCGCTGCCCGCTGCCCGGTCTGGCCCCGCACCCGCGCAGGCTGATAGCCGGGGATGCGCGGCCTGGGTTGTTCAAGTGCCGGACGAAACACCGTTGACCAGAGTATCGCGCTGAACTGATTGCGGTAACGCCGGGGCGTGTCCGGGGTGTCCTGCTGCAGAATCGAACCCTGTTCGCCCTGATGCCGGGCCTGCGTTACCAACCATTGATCGTTGAAACCCGGAAGTGGGTGCTCAGCCACCTGCACGATGCAGCCACTGCGAAGTTCGCTGTGATTACTTTGGCCGTGAATCTGCATATGCCGGCATCGCAAGCGCTCCAGATGCCGGCGAACGAGTTGATCGCGGTGGCGCTGCTCGGGATCGGGACGGGGCATCGGTGGCGCGGACGGGGTAAAGGCATGATTGGCCGCACCGTCGTCGGTGTCCGTTGCGCCGCGGTGTCGGGCATCCAGCCTTGGCGCGCAGGGCCGTGAATCGTGCCGCTGGAACAATTCGCTGATCAGCGGTTGGCTGCTGGCGGTGGACGCCTCATTCAGGAAGGGCATCAGCAGCGGTGCCTGGGGAAAACTCAGGCTGTCGTCGGCAAACACCAGTACATGCCCGTCACGGCGATGTTCGAAGTGATAGTGAATGCCTTCTTCCTCGCACAGCCGTTGCAGCAGGGCCAGATCGGTTTCTTCGTATTGAATGCAAAAAGGCCGGTGCGGATAGTGGCTGTTTGACAGTTCGAAGCGAAAGGTATCATCGGGCAGATGATGTTCCTCCAGCAGTTGTCGAAGAATCATGGGTACGCTGAGTTGCGTAAAGATGCGCCGGCAACGATGCCGGTCCAGCGCCTGCAACGCGGGCCCCAATACCAGTTTGTAGATGACCCGCTGCGGACCGCGATGTTCGCGACTGACATTGTGCAGTACGCCGTGAATGCCCTGGTCGTGCCCCACGCTCAGGAACGCCGCTTGATGGAGGAGCTGTTCCAGCGGCATGGCGGGCGCCAGGCCGATCACTTCAATCTCGAATGCATAGGGTTGGTTGAGGGCTTCTCGGCCACTGAACTGCACGACCTGCAGGCTCAAATCGTCGTCCAGCAGTGTCAGGGTGAAGGGACTTTCCTTGTCGTTATGCATCGAACGCGCTTCTGCCATGGAATACGGGAGCAGAGGGTACGAAACCACAGCCCTTAATGGACATCGCAAACAGGAGTTTCAGAATTGCCCTACAACTGCCGGTGAATATGTCGATTCGAGGTCAGAATTTTTGGTCGATTGCCAACTTTAGGCCGGGTAAACTTGCGCAATGCGTCGGCCAATAGATGTCTCGGCGCCATAGACAAGAGAGTGAGTAATGGGCGCACAGTGGAAGGTTAAACACAAAGAAGCGGCAGCCAATGCCAAGGGCAAGATCTTCGGCAAACTGGTGAAAGAAATCACCATTGCTGCGCGTAACGGCGCTGATGTTGCCACCAACGCACACCTGCGCCTGGTGGTTGAACAGGCCAAGAAAGCTTCGATGCCCAAGGAAACACTGGATCGCGCCATCAAGAAGGGCGCGGGCCTGTTGGGCGAGACCGTGCAATACCATCGCGTGACCTATGAAGGGTTCGCACCGCATCAGGTGCCGTTGATCGTTGAATGCGTGACGGACAACATCAACCGTACCGTCGCTGAAATCCGCGTTGCGTTCCGCAAGGGCCAATTGGGCGCTTCCGGTTCCGTGGCCTGGGACTTCAACCACGTCGGCATGATCGAAGCCTCGCCGGACACTCCGGACGCCGATCCGGAAATGGCCGCCATCGAAGCGGGCGCCCAGGATTTCGAGCCGGGCGAAGACGGCGCGACCCTGTTCCTGACCGAGCCTGCGGATCTGGATGCCGTGCAAAAAGCCCTGCCGGGACAAGGCTTCACCGTACTGTCGGCCAAGCTGGGCTACCAGCCGAAGAACCCGGTCAGCGGCCTGAGCGATGAGCAGATGGCTGAAGTCGAAGCTTTCCTCGAAGGCCTCGATAACCATGATGACGTGCAGGACATGTTTGTCGGACTGGCGGGTTAAGTTGTTTTTCCAGTAACACCGCTATCGCGGACAAGCCCGCTCCCACAGTCATTGTATCGTTCGCAAAAAATGCGTACGCCGCTGAACACCGTGGGAGCGGGCTTGCCCGCGATTGACCGCGCAGCGGTCATCAATCGTTCAGTACCTGAATAACCTCGTCAAACCCCGGTCGCGCCAGGACGTCAGGCTGACAGCAGCGCTGTTGCAAATCCTCCAGTCGCCGGCGCTCCCCGTCGCTCAATCCCGAGTCGATCCGCTCCAGCAATTCCCCCAGCAGAACCCCGAACGCTCGGACTTCGATGCGTTGCAGTGCGCGGCTTTCCAGGGTGTCCTGCGTGGCATGGAAAGACGCGGCGCCAAAGTCTCCCAACAGGCAATCACCCTGTTCGTTCCACAGAATATTGTGGCCGTAGAGGTCGCCATGGGTGATGCCCTGGCGGTGCAAATGCTCGGCGACCGAAGCAATACCTCGGGCAATGCGCAAGGCGACATCGGCCGTGAAGCGGGTGTCTTCGGCGTAGACGTCGCGGCTGCAGGTCGCCAGGCTCGGCAACGCGGCAAGGTTGCGGTAGCTCGGTTCGATCAGTTGCATTACCAGCCCGGCGGTGTCTTGCGGGTGATCGACCACCCGGCCTTCGACCCGGATCAGGTTGGGGTGAATACCAGCGGTGATGCAGGCGTTCATTTCGTGCAACGGCGAGCCGTCGCTGGTCATTTCGCCCTTGTAGAGTTTGACCGCGACTTGCGTGTCCGCATGGCCCGGGCGTGCCCATGCCGCCCGATGAATCAACCCCGAAGCACCTTCGCCCAGGAGCTGCTCCAGGCTCAGCTGGGACCAGGAGATGCTCGGCGTGGCTGCCAGGGCGGCCGCATCAGCTTCGGTTTCCAGTGGGTTACCGGCGTACGCCAGCCAGGTCAGGCTCGGCAGCGCAAGCAGCCATTCGGGCAATTGGCTGATCTGGTTGGCGGCGATGCGGATCAGCTCCAGCCGATGGCAATTGCGCAGGCTCTGCGGCAAAGATTGCAGCCGATTACCAGCCAGCATCAGTTTTTGCAGGTAGGGGCGTTCGCCCAGTTCCGTCGGCAGTTCACCGATGCAGTTGTCGGTCAGGATCAGCCAGCGCAGGAGCGGCGGCAACGCGGCGCCTGGCACGTGCTCGATGCGGTTGGCCTTGAAGGCGATCATGGTCAGCGCCGCGCATTGACCCACGCATGCCGGCAGTTCGGTAAACAGATTGTCCGAGCAGAACAACACGCGCAGACGGGTCAGGCGGTGCAAGTCATCCGGGAGGCTGCTCATGGCATTGCCACTGAGGTTGAGCACCTCCAGGGAGTCCGCCAGGTCGAAGATCTCCCGCGGAAATTCTGTCAGGCCGCAGCTGAGATCCAGACGGGTAATGCCTGCCAGCGTGCCGGCGCGCAATTGTTCAAGGGTATGCATGAACGGGGTTCGCCATCGATTGAATGAATGGGCGGCATGATAACGGGAATAAGCTGTTGCCGGTCAGGCCGCTTTCGCGATCAAGTCCGCAGTCGATCGAGATGTTGAATCGAGCGCGGACCCAGTGTGGGAGCGATCAGGCCGACTCCCGAACCTCCACCAACTGCCCCAGGCGACTGCGGGTGCGGGCCAGATCGATGGCGTCGCCGTCCAGGCTTTCGCGCAATGAACGCTGGCCCAGCAGCACCAGATGCTTGTCCTGGTCATACAAAACGTCCACCAGATTGATGAAGCGTTGTTGGGCGGCGATTGAACAGTCGGCCAGGTTGGGCAGTTCGTCGATGATCCAGTAGTCGAAGCGCCGACACAGCTCCAGGTAATCCATGACCGCCGTGGGCTGCTCACACAGATCCGCGAAGGTAAAACCGATGGTGCGGCCTTCGCAGTAACGGGCGGGCAGGTGGCGAGTGCCGACCGGCAGCGCAATGCCCGGCGCACCGGCGGATGGCAGGTTTGATGCCTGCCGCTGCGACGCGCTCCCCGGCCAGACGTATTGCCCCTGGGTAAACAGTTGTTGCGCGTGAGTTCTGGCCTGGCTGCGGTAGTCGTGTGGCCCGCCGACCTCCATCACCTGCATGCGTGCGTTGATCAGGTCGATCACCGGTTTGAAGCGCGCGTGGTACAGCGGATTGGGCAACAGGCCTTCCGGCGGGTAATTGGAGGTGACCAGCAGCAGGATGCCTCGACGGAACAGGGCCTTGAACAGTCGCGTGATCAGCATCGCATCGCCGATGTCATGGACATGGAATTCGTCGAAACACAGCACCCGGCAATCGCGCAGCAAATCGTCCAGGGCGGTCGCCAGCGCGTCCGGTTGATCGCGATGGTTGAACATCCCCTGATGCAGCCGGGCAAAAAACTCGTGGAAGTGCAGGCGCTGTTTTTGCGCCAGGGGAATGGCCTGGAAAAAACCGTCGAGTAGCCAGCTTTTGCCGCGACCCACGGCGCCATGCAGGTAAAGACCGGGCAGGGTTTTCGTCGCACTGCCCAGCAGCGTCGTGGCGTGCTGCGCCATGCAGTCGATCACCCGCTGTTGACTGTGACTGAGGGTGTAGCCCTGCGCGTGAGCCTTGTGGCGAAAGTAATCGTGGATGACCCGGCCTGTTGCGACCCCATGGGCGGGGGCAGCGGAGGCTTTGCCGAACAGCCGGCGCAGCAACGGCCAGCGCGGTGCAAGACGCGAACGGTTGGGTGGTCGAACGGCCACTGTGATGTCACCCCATGATCTTCAGGCCGCCCGACGCGGCGGCGCCATAGTGTACCCAGAGGGGAGAATTCGCTTCCAGTTGTGTCGATGGAATGCGGGCGTTTATTGGACAGAATAATGCGGTATGTACAACTTATTACGCGTCGAAAGGGTGGCGAGTTTCCTGAGTGGCCATACTCAAAAGCGCGGCACCATCCTGTGCGGCATCGTCAGCGGTGCCCGCCGGGCCAGCTCCGACGCCGAGATCAACCCGGGCACCGGCAGTCGGTCTTCAACTACAACGCGAAGATCTACACCGACCAGACCACACCGCCAGCAGGTACTTATCTGGACAATGTGATCCTGGACGTTGGGTCCTGAACGGAAGTTTTCTAGCGCTCGATACTGCGATTCCACCTCGCATTCCACGCCGGGCGCTGTTCGTTGACCTGATCCCAATCCACGGCAATCGCGGTTTCGAGGTATTGCTTCATCGCCTCCACCTGCCCACGGGTGCGCTCGGTGGTCGGTGTGTTCGGGTTGGAAGGAATCTGGTCGCCATCTTCAAGCGCGGCGGCTTGTGCTTCGGGGGTCAGCAGAAACGCGGCGAGCTTTTGCGCCAGTTCCGGTTGCGTGTTGTTGGCGATCGCGCATTCGGCAACGTTGAGTATCACCGCGCCTTCTTTCGGCTGCGCGTACTCCACGGGCATGCCCTTGAGTTTCAGAGCGGTGACCTGGGTCGGCGTGAGCGGGAACAACGCGGCTTCATCGGTCTGGAGCATTTCGGAAATTTTCGCCGAGCTCGGGATGTACTCCAGCACGTTGCGTCCGACGCTGTTGGGCCAGGCTTTGAATCCCGGCTCGACGTTGGTTTCGCTGCCACCCTGAATCCGGTTGAACATCAGGAAGCCGTGAAGGCCGAATGTCGAAGACGCCATCGACTGGAACACCAGCTTGTCCTTGAAGCGCGGGTCGGCCATGTCCATCCAGGAGGTCGGTGCGGTCCAGCCTTTCTCCTTGAACAAGCGCGTGTTGTACGCCAGCCCGGTCACGCCAAGGCTGACCGCTACGGCTTGATCCTTGATCCGTCCCTTGGCCGGAATCTGTGCCAGGGTCGGGTTGTCCTGGAGCTTGTCGCACAGGCCCATGGAAATGGCGCGGTACATGATGCCGTCGTCGAGGAACATCACGTGCATCTGCGGGTTGTCTTTGCTGGCCTGCACCTTGGCCAGGATGTCGGCGGAGGTGCCGGGCACGATCACCACTTTGACATTGTTGGCCTTTTCGAAAGCCGGTAGCACCTTGTCGGCATAAAGCCGCTCCATGGTTCCGCCGTTCATGCCCAGGTACAGCGTTGGCTCGGCCTGAGCCTGACTGATAGTGAGCAGGGTGCCCAGGCAGGACAACCCGAGCAGTGCAGTGCGTTTGAAGTTTTTCATTGGCGCGACCTTCCTCTATCAAGCTACGGAGATGGAGTGAAACCGGGTGATGGAAAACGCATCCAGCGACGCCGTGGAGGCGCCGCTGCAGATGATTTCGGTGAGTGCCTGGCCCACGGCTGGGCCGATCTGAAAGCCGGCGCCGGCAAAGCCGAACGCATGCAACAGGCCGGGTTGGGTTCTACTGTGGCCGATCACCGGTTGGCGATCGGGCAAATAACCTTCGGTACCGCTCCAGGTGCGAATCGCCTGGGCACCTTCCAGAAACGGATAGAGCGCGACGGCCTGGCGGAGAATGTCCAGCACGGCACTTTGACCGGGGCGCGCGCGGGCATCGTCGAGGGCAAAACCCTGGCCGCCGCCCAACACGCAATTGCCACGCGCAACCTGGCGGGCATAGATTCCGCCACCCTCGACGCCGGTACTGGCATCCATCACCAACGGCAACGGCTCGGTCACCAGCATCGCCGGGTGACCTGAGTGCATCGGCACTGGCTCGCCGAATTGCGCGGCCAGGCTGCCGGCCCAGGCACCGGCGCAGTTCAACAACCAGGACGCGCGCAGCTCCAGACCGGTTTGGGTGCGCACGCGAAAGCGTTGACCATCATGGTCTACCGCCGTCACCGCGCATTGTTCATGCACTTGCGCACCCTGAAGCCGCGCGGCCCGGGCGAATGCCGGGGAAACCAGACGCGGGTTGGCGTGCCCGTCATCCGGACAAAACGAAGCGCCCACCGCCACTTCGCCGACCCACGGGAACCGAGCGCGCAACGCGTTGCGATCGAGCACCTGCAGGTCGAGGCCGAAGCCCTGACTGCTGTCGGCGTATTCTTGCAGGGCTCGCAGGTCATTGAGGCTGCGGGCCAGTTTCAGGTGACCGCTGCGCTGATATTCGCCGTCGATGCCAATCAACTGTGGCAGTTGCGACCAGATTTCGTGGGCCCGCTGCGACAGCGGCAATTGCGACAGCGGACGGCCCTGACGACGCACCCCGCCGTAGTTCACGCCGCTGGAATGCGAACCGCAGAAGTCCCGTTCCAGCAGCGCCACACGCCGACCGGCCTTGCCGAGGAACAGCGCCGCCGAGGCACCCACGATGCCGCCGCCAATGATCACCGCGTCGACTTCGATCATGCCTCTGTCTCCAGGCCAAATGGCAGGGGTTTAATCGGTGCCTGGGCACGTAATCGACCGATGTCAGAAATTGCACGCCGGCTTTCGCAGGCAATGATTTCCGCGGCTGCGGTACCACACATCCGTCCCTGACAGCGGCCCATTCCGACCCGGCAGTGGGCCTTGACCCGATTGATCTCCCAGTGGCCTTCGCGCACGACCGCGCGTATTTCACCGGCGCGAATCTCTTCGCAACGACAGACGATCAGGTGATCGGCGACGCCAGTGGCCCAGTCTTCGGGAAAGGCAAAGGCGCGCTCCAGGCCCTGGCGAAAATCGCCGATGCGTTCAAGGGCCTGTTCCAGTTGCGCGGGGCGTTGCGCGGGGATCATGTAGCCCTGGTCTTCGAGCAGCGCCAGCGCCGCCCGTTCACCGGCCATTTCGGCGGCGTCGGCGCCCATGATGCCGGCACCGTCACCGGCCAGGTACACCTGGGCGACACTGCTGCGGCCGGCGCTATCACGTTGCGGCAGCCAGGCGCGGTTGAGCGGGCTCCAGGAAAACTCACAACCGAGCAGGTCGGCGAGCTGGGTTTCACTGCGCAGGCCATGGGCGAAGGCGACGGCGTCGCAGACCAGCGGCTGTTGGCCCTTGCCGTTGCTCCAGGACACCGATTGCACGCGTTGTTCGCCATTGACCGCCGTGAGGCTGGCGCCTTGATGCACAGGGATGCCGTGGGCCGTCAGCCAGCCACGGTAATAGATGCCTTTGGCCAGGGTGGCTGGTTGCGACAGCAGGCCGGGCAAAGCGCGGGCCTGGGCGCCGAAGGGCGAGCTGTCCAGAACCGCCATCACCTTCGCGCCCGCCCTGGCGTACTGATACGCCACGAGGTACAGCAGCGGGCCGCTGCCGGCGAACACCACACGTTCGCCGATGGCGCAGCCCTGAAACTTCAAGGCAATTTGTGCCGCGCCGAGGCTGTAGACGCCCGGCAGGGTCCAGCCGGGTACCGGCAGTATCCGGTCAGTGGCGCCGGTCGCGCCGATCACCCGCGAATACTCAAGGCGTGCAGCCCGGCCCTGCTGCAAGGTATCGAGGGCGCCGTCCTCGGCGTTCCACACCAGCGTTTCAGGGCGGTAATCGAGCTGTTCGCGCAGGCTGTCGATGGTCTGATGCAACGCGCTGGCCTTGCGCGCTTCGAAACCGTACAGCTTGACCGGCGAGCGCTTGAAGTTAGCCGGTTGGCGACGATAGATCTGCCCGCCGCCGTGGGCGGCTTCGTCCAGCAACACAGGGCGAATCCCGTGGGCAACCAGGGTTTGCGCGGCACGAATCCCCGCCGGGCCCGCACCGATGATGACCACAGGCTTCATGCATACCTCGGTTGCGGTGTGTTGACGCAAGCCCCTGTAGGAGCGAGCTTGCTCGCGATGAGGGCGGAACAGGCAACATCTTTGGTGACGGACAGACCGCCATCGCGAGCAAGCTCGCTCCCACAGGGATTGGCGGGTTTACAGAGGGTGAGGGTATTCATATCGATCGCCCCGGCTCGCGGCTGATCTGCTGCCCGGCTTCGAGAAGGGTCGAGCAGGCACGCACCCGGCGGCCATCGGCCAGGCGTACCCAGCAATCCTGGCAGGCACCCATCAGGCAGAAACCGGCGCGCGGTTCGGCGCTGAAGTCACTGCCGCGCAAATGCTCGCTGCAGGTGAGCACCGCCGTCAGCACGGTATCGCCCAGCAGGCCGCTGGCCGGTTGGCCGTCGAGGGTAAAGTCCAGGGCCGGGCGGTCGCCTTCGGCCAGTCGTTTCAGCAGAGCCATGGCGCCCTCATTGTTTGCCCACCAGAACCCGATCCAGGCCGTAGACCCGATCGAGCAGAATCATGGTCACCGCCGTCAGTGCGATCACCAGTGCCGACACCGCCGCCATCATCGGATCGATGGATTCGGTGGCGTAGACGTACATGCGTACCGGAAGGGTTTGTGTGGCCGGCGAGGTGACAAAAATCGACAGGGTGACTTCGTCGAAACTGTTGATGAACGCCAACAGCCAGCCACCGGCCACTCCCGGCAGGATCATCGGCAAGGTGATTTGCCGAAACAGGGTGAAGCGCCCGGCACCGAGGGATTGAGCGGCATGTTCGGCGCTGCGATCCAGGCCGATGGCCGAAGCCAGCACCAGGCGCAGCACGTACGGGGTGATGACCAGGACGTGGGCGAAGATCAGCCAGGCGAAGCTGCCATTGACGCCCATCAGCGCAAACAGGCGCAGCAAGGCCACCCCCAGCACCAGATGCGGAATGATGATCGGCGATAGAAACAGCCCGTTGAAAAATCCCCGGCCGGGGAATTCGAAACGGGTGATCGCCAGCGCGGCCGGCACGGCAATGAGCGTTGCCAGCGTCGCCGCACTGAACGCCAGGATCAGGCTGTTGTAGAACGCATCGACAAAGTCGGCGCGCTCGAAGACGGCGCGGAACCAGCGCAGGGAAAACGCCGTGGTCGGAAGACTCAGGGTGTTTTCCGGGGTGAACGCCACGAGGCACACCACCACCAGCGGTGCCAGCATGAAAAGCACCACCAGGGCATGAAACAACAGGGCAAATGGGCCGTTCCTGGACATGACGAATTATCCCAATGACTTCTTGTAGCGGCCTTCGATCATGCGGTTCCACGACAGCATGATCAGCAGGTTGATCAGTAACAGGGCGACGGCAATCGCCGCACCCATGGGCCAATTGAGCTCCGACAGGTACTGGTCGTAGATCAGCGTGGCGACCATCTTCAACCGACGCCCGCCGAGCAGTCCCGGAATGGCGAAGGAGCTGGCGGCAAGGCCGAACACGATCAGGGTGCCGGATAAAATGCCGGGCATGACTTGTGGAAGCACCACCTGGCGAATCACCGTGAAGTGGCTGGCACCCAGGGAGAGCGCCGCTTGTTCGGCGGCCGGGTCGAGCTTCTGCAACGACGTCCAGACCGGAATGATCATGAACGGCAGCATTACGTGGACCAGCGCAATCACCACCGCGAACGGCGTATACAGCAGCTTCATCGGCGAGCCACCCAGGGCTTGCAGGGTCTGGTTGACCAGGCCGTCGGCGCCAAGCAGCAGGCTCCAGCCAAAGGCTCGCACCACCACCGAAATCAGCAGCGGGGTGAGGATCAGGATCAGGAAAATCGAGCGCCACGGGGTGCCCATGCGGCTCAGTATGTAGGCCTCGGGTACGCCGATCAGCACGCAAAGCAGCGTGGTCAGCGTGCTGATCCACAGGGTCCGCAGGAAGATTTCGTAGTAGTACGGGTCCCCCATCAGGCTGATGTAATGCTCGATGGTGTAGGCGTTGCCCTTGATCCCCGCGCTGTAGTCGAAGACGTTGAATGACAGCACCAGGGTCAGGGCCAGCGGGATAATCAGCAACCCGAGGTACAAGGCCAGGGCCGGTGCCGACAGCCAGTAGCCCTGGCGTCCCGAACGGATGGAGGCGAGGGTGCTCATGCCGGCACCTCGTCGACACTCAGCACCCGCAGCAGCGCCGCATCCCAATCCACGCCAACCGCCGTCCCTTCGCTCAACGGTGCCGAGCCGTCATTGCGACGCACCACGCAGAGTTCGCCCAGGGTTGTCGAAACGCCGTAAAGCCATTGGCTGCCGAGAAAGAAGCGGCTGACGATTTTTCCTTGCAGGCGACCCAGGCCGGCATCACGCAGATCGATTTTTTCCGGGCGCAGGCTCAAGGTCAGATCACCTTTGCCATGGCCGCATACTTGAACCACGCCGCTACCGTCGCGTTCACCCGGCAACAGATTGGCCTTGCCGACGAACCCGGAAATGAACTCGGTGCGCGGGTGTTCGTAAAGGGTGTAGGGCGCGTCGATCTGGGTGATGCGTCCGGCCTGCATCACCACCACCCGGTCGCTGATCGACAGCGCTTCGGACTGATCGTGGGTGACCATCAGCGTGGTAATCCCGACTTCACGCTGGATGCGACGGATTTCGAATTGCATCTCTTCGCGCAGGTTGGCGTCGAGATTGGACAGCGGTTCGTCCAGCAGCAGCACCGGCGGTTGGATCACCAATGCCCGGGCCAGTGCGACTCGCTGACGCTGGCCACCGGAAAGCTCGCGCGGGTAACGTTCGGCATGCTGGTGCAGGCGCACCAGTTTCAGCACGCGGTCGACCCGTTGCCCGATCTCGGCATTCGGCACTTTGCGCATGCGCAGGCCGAAGGCGACGTTGTCTTTGACGGTCATGTGCGGGAACAGCGCGTAGCTTTGGAACACGACCCCCAGACCCCGGCTGGCGGGTTTGGCGTGGGTGATGTCGCGGCCATCCAGGAGGATGCGTCCGCTGGTGACTTCCACGAAGCCGGCGATCATTTGCAGGGTGGTGGTTTTGCCGCACCCGGAGGGGCCGAGCAAAGAAACGAATTCACCTTTCTCGATCGAGAGGTTGGTGGCGACCACGGCATCGATCTCGCCGTAGCGTTTGCCAAGTCCTTCAAGTTGCACAAAAGCCATCACTGCGCCTCCACCTGAGATTGTTATGCGCGGCCTGAGGTCGCGCTTTTTTGTATGGGCAGATACGAAAAAATGTTGCCGGGGTGCGTGGGTGCTCGACTTGAGTCGGCTGCCGCTGTTGTTCGAATCGCCCCTGTATGGACGCAGAGTAGGACGAAGACTAGGATGGGCTCAATGGCCTATTTCACTGAAGCGATGACTATTTTCAGTTTCATTCAGTGAGCAAATAAATCATCGAGAATACTCATGACTGATTCCACTGATCGGAATGAAAATAAAAATGAAGTCGGTGTCGGTGCCGTCTCCAGATTGTTTGCGGTGCTGCGGACACTGGGCGATACGGTCGAGGGCGGGGAGCGGGTGACACAACTGGCGCAGCGCATAGGGTTGTCGCAACCGACCACCCACCGCCTGCTGCGCAGCCTGATGGACGAAGGTATGGTCGAGCAGGATGCGCGCAGCAAGCGCTATCGACTGAGCCTGGATTTTTTTGCCTTGGCGGCACGTGCGGGCAACAGCGGCAATTTGCGCGAGCTGGTACGCCCGGCATTGCTCAGGCTATCGGCGTCGTTGGGTGACTCGCTGTTTTTGTTGGCGCGAAGTGGTTTTGATGCGATCTGCCTGGATCGCAGCGAAGGTCCGTTTCCGATCCGTACCTTCACCGGCGATATCGGCGGCAGGGTGGCACTGGGTGTGGGTCAGGGCAGCCTGGCGATTCTCGCGTTCCTGCCGGAAGAGGAGCGGGAAACGGTGATCCACTACAACTTGCCACGGCTCAAGGATTTTCATCTGTATGACGAAGTATTCCTGCGCTCGGAGGTCGAAAACGTGCGCACCCTCGGCTATGCCGGGCGTAACACCGGAGTCTTGCAGGGTATGGCCGGTGTGGCTGTGCCGATTCTCGACCGGGAAGGGCGGGCAGTGGCCGCCTTGAGTGTGGCGACCGTGAGTGACCGTCTGGGGCCGGATCGCTTGCCGACCGTGGTGGAAATGCTCAAGCGCGAAGCGGCGCTGATCGGACCACGCATCAACCCGTTCGACCCGTTGCTACGCCGGCCATCCCAGGTGTTTGGGCAAAGCTGAAAAAGAAGATGTACGCGAAACCCCGTAGAAGCTGGCCGGCGAAAGCGGTGGGTCAGGCAACATTGCCGTCGACGGGAAGACCGCCTTCGCTGGCAAGCCAGCTCCTACGGGATTGATGCTGTGATCAGAATTGAGTGGTTTGCTTGAGCATCTGCGCCGCCGGCGTATCCGCCGGGCTGACCATTGCATAGTTGTAGCCGCCCCCCGACCAGTACTCGGCCTGCAGGCCACCATCGCTTCGACTGCCCCTCGGCAGCAGGAAATTTTTCGGCCCCGGCGGGCGCACGTAGAAGCTGATTTTGTGCCCGCCCTGATCCTCATAAACCACCATCGCCGCTGGCCCTTGCTCGGTGCTGAGCAAGCGCCCGCTGACCGGTTTGAACCCGGCGCCGGAGAGGTCGGGCAGGCGATTGGCCTGGGTGAAGTAGCGGTCGAGCCAGCCTTGCATGTCGCCGTCGGTGCTGACCTTGTAGTCGGCCGGCAAGATGCCTTGCTGGGCAAACAGTCGGTAGGCCTGCAGGGCATCGGTCATGGGCAGCGGGGGGCTGGCGAGCGTCATCTCCCGCGCCTGCCAGCCGCTGAACCCGCCGATGCTGACGGCAATCAGCAACATGGCGGCGCTGGCCAGGTGGCGACGGGACTGGCGTTTCAGGCGTTGACGAATCATCACCGGATCGAGGTCCGGGTTGGCCGGTTGCTGCAAGACGCCGCTCAGGGCCGCGCGCAGTTGCTGGGCGTCTTTTTGCCAGGCGCGCACTTGCTCGGCTATCTGCGCATTGTTGGCGAGAAAGGTTTCCACCAGGCGTCGGTCGTCATCGCTGAGTTGGTGGTCGACATACGCGTGCAGATCACGCTCGCTGGGAGGCATGCTGATCATTTGAGTCTCCGCAGGGAAGGGCGGTTGATTTCACCATCGCTGAGTTGGCGCAAGGCCTGGCGGGCGCGGGACAGGCGGGACATCACCGTGCCGGTGGGGACGTCGAGGATCTCGGCGACCTCTTTGTAACTCAGGCCTTCCACCGAGACCCAAAGCAGCAGCGCGCGCTGTTCGGTGGGCAGTTGGTCGAAGGCGTTGAGGGTCGATTGGGCGATCACCGTGCGTTCTGCCGAGGGCTGTGCATCGTCGCGCCCGGTGAAGAACTCGAGCATTCGCGCATAGCGTCGGGAGCGCCGGTGCGCGTCGAGGAACTGCCGATAGAGAATCGAAAACAGCCAGGCACGCAGGTCGCCGTCGGGCCGTTTGTCGCCCCAGGCCGACAGTGCCCGCTCCAGGCACGACTGCACCAGATCGTCGGCACTGCTGGGATTTCGCGTCAGCGATACGGCGAAGCGGCGCAGCCTGGGAATAATTTCCCGCAATTGTTCGTCGATCTCATTCATGAAGTTCTGACCAGTCACTACGCTGTGGTGAGTGTCCAGGAAGACGCACGGCAATCGAGGTTATTCCA
Source organism: Pseudomonas moorei (assembly GCF_008801475.1). Classification (GTDB taxonomy): domain Bacteria; phylum Pseudomonadota; class Gammaproteobacteria; order Pseudomonadales; family Pseudomonadaceae; genus Aquipseudomonas; species Aquipseudomonas moorei. Next base: position 105,125 of record NZ_VZPP01000015.1, read on the forward strand.
CGCCGGAAAAAATAAATACCGAGCGATGGAATAAACCCTCAGGGGGTTCGTCTGTCTGGTTCTTCTCACTTGTGGCCGATGGCCCTGGAGACCTTCATGGTAGATCGATCAACACCGCCCACCCGGCCACCCCTGAGTACCGCGAGCCTGATGATGCGCCTGGCGGGCATTGCGGTAGTCGTCGCTGCCGCAGCCGGGGCTTTTGCCTACGTCAACGGTACCCTTGACCCACAACGCTTGACGCCGAAAAAGCTGATCAACGTCCTGGAAACCAACAACGGCGTGCACCCCGGGTTCCGACGCAATCACTCCAAAGGCGTGTGTGTGATCGGCCATTTCGAGAGCAGCGGCGAAGCGCGCAGTTACTCCTCTGCACAGGTGTTCAATGAAGCGCGGACCCCGGTGGTCGGGCGTTTCGCTTTGCCGGCGGGTAATCCTTATGCGCCGGACAGTGCCGTACCGATTCGCAGCCTGGCGTTGCGCTTCACCCAGGCCAACGGCCAGCAATGGCGCACCGGGATGAACAGCATGCCGGTGTTCCCGGTAGGCACCCCCGAGGCGTTCTATCAATTGCAACAAGCCCAATCGCCAGACCCGGCCACTGGCAAGCCGAACCCGGCAGCGGTGCCCGCGTTCTTCGGCTCGCACCCTGAAGCCGCACCGTTCCTGGCCTGGATCAAGACCGCCAAGCCGTCGGCCAGCTACGTGACGGAAACCTACAACAGCGTCAATGCGTTTTACCTGGTGAACGCCGCCGGACAACGGCAGGCGGTGCGCTGGAGCATGGTGCCAGTGGCCCAGGGCGCACCCGGCGCCACGACCCCGGAAGGCAGCGACTATCTGGAAAAAGACCTGGTTCAGCGTATCGCCGCAGGGCCTTTGCGTTGGCAGTTGAACATCACCCTGGCCAACCCTGGCGATCCGGTCAACGATGCGAGCAAGGCCTGGCCTGACGGGCGCAAAGTATTGAACGCCGGCACCCTGGTCCTTGAAAGCACCCAGCCGCAACTCAGTGGCGAGTGCCGTGACATCAACTACGACCCGTTGGTATTGCCGGCCGGGATCGAAGCTTCCGACGACCCGTTGCTCGCCGCACGTTCGGCCGGTTACGCCAATTCCTACCTGCGCCGCACCAGCGAAGTCAGCCAGTTACCCGCCGCTAAACAGGAGGCCAGGCAATGAGCGCCCAACCGAACCATTTCGCTCCCCTGGCGCGACTGCTGCATTGGCTGATGGCGCTGATGATCATCGCCATGTTGTTCATCGGCGCGGGTATGGTCGCGTCGGTGTCCGAACGCCATGAGTGGCTGATTCACCTGCACAAACCTTTGGGCGTCGCCATTCTGCTGCTGGTGGTCGTGCGTCTGGCGGTGCGGTTTTCCACGCAACAGCCACCGCTACCGGCGGACCTGCCGGGTTGGCAAGCGCTGGCGGCCAAGGCCTCCCACGTGCTGCTTTACGCCTTGATGCTGATTTTGCCGCTGCTGGGGTGGGCGATGATTTCGGCTTCGGGCGAACCGGTGATGCTTAGCCATTCGCTGCAGTTGCCGTCGATTCTGCCGGCGAATGCGCAGGTGTTTGCGTTCCTGCGCAAGGCACATGGGTATCTGGCGTATCTGCTGTTCTTGACGGTGCTGCTGCATTTGGCGGCGGCGTTGTTTCACGCCTGGGTGCGTCGGGATGGTGTGCTGGACAGTATGTTGCGAGGGAAGGATCGCGGTTAGTCGTAACCTGAAAAAAGATCGCAGCCTGGGGCGTCGCCGCAGGCTGCGATTTTTTGATCTGAAAGAGCAATCAGCGCAGCGTATCAACCATCTCCGCCACCGTGGTCAACACATCCTTGCCCAACTGCTTCGACCGCTTGCCCGACCAGCCGGTCAACGGGTCTGGATGATCATTATTATCCTTGAACGGCATTTCCAGGGTCAGCGACAGGCAATCGAATTTCTCACCCACGCTGTTACACGCTAGCGTCATGTTGGCCTTGCCCGGTTCATCGCGGGTGTAGCCGTGCTTGGTCTGGAAGTCCTTGGTCAGGTGCTTCAGGTGGGAGCGGAAGTGCTCTTCCAGTTTTTCGATTCGCGGCGTGTACCCCGGGTTGCCTTCGCAACCGGCGGTGAACACGTAAGGGATTTCCTCATCGCCATGGATGTCGAGGAACAGGTCGACGCCGTACTTTTCCATCTGTTGCTGTACGAAAAACACTTCCGGGCTGATTTCCGGACTGGCACTCTGCCAGGCGCGGTTCAGGTCCTGGCCCATGGCGTTGGTGCGCAGGTGACCGTGGAAGGCGCCGTCCGGGTTCATGTTTGGCACCAGGTACAGATCGGCGCTGGCCAGCAGTTTGTTCAGTACCGGGTCGTCGTGTTTTTCCAGGCGTTCGATCACGCCTTCCATGAACCATTCGGCCATGTGTTCGCCCGGATGTTGCTGAGCGATCATCCACACCTTGCGCTGGCCTTCGGCGCCCGAGCCTTTGCGCAGCAGCTGAATGTCCCGACCTTCGACGCTTTTGCCGGTGGCCAGCAGTTCGGTGCCCGCCTTGGTTAGCGCCTGCTCGATCAACCAGTCGTGACGGCCGCGGCTGTAGGGTTCGAAGTAGGCGAACCAGGCGTGGGTCTGGGTCGCTTCAAGGCAGAAACGCAGGCAGTCGCCCTCGAAGATGGTCGGTACACGAAACCAGTTCACATGATCGTAGGAAGCCACCGCCTGATAACCGTCCCACGCCTTGTTGTACGAAGACTTACTGGCATTGTTCAGGCGAAACCAGTGCTCCTGACCGACGTGCAGGCCACTGGCTTTGAAGTGGAACCATTGGAAATGCTTGCTTTTGGTGTCGGAGCGGATGGCCAGCAGCGGCTTGAGCGGGTCGCTGACATCGATCACCTCGATATTGCCGCTGTCGAAGTTGGCACTGATGTCGAGAGAGGATTTAGCCACGGTAGGGTTCCTGTTTGAGATTTTATGGCGGCTACTTTACACGCAAGCAAAGGGGGTTAGGAGTGCAGAAGAATCGGTTCACCCGCGCTGCTGACGTTCTGAATGACCGCTCACCTTTGCCGCGAAGCGCTACTACACAGCGTAGCGATCATCCGTGTTACCACCAGCACTGTTTTGAGGCCATCGGGTTAGAGAAGGGATGGGTATTTTTATGCGATGCACCGCACTGGCAGTGGCTGGGTAGATTCGCCTATCGCGGTGTATTGAGGTCAGGCCTGGAGGGAGAGGGCGCTGCAATTTGGCATCAGCCTGATTTTGATCGCAAGACAGGTCATCGCCGAGAAGGGGAACGATGGGGCAGGAACATGATGCAAAACGGGGGGGCGTCCTCCTTGACGCTGTCGCAGCTTAGAGACTGTGGAATTGATTCTCAAGTGCTATTTTCTCGGCGGTTCGCCCAATGATCTCGGGCTGCCCATGCCAACGGGTATTCTTTTGAAATGGTCCGCGCCACTGAGTGTTTGCGGCACTTGAAGGCTTCATTAGCCTGACGCCATAAACCAGAATGCAGGCAAAAAAAGACCCGGCAAAAAGCCGGGTCAAAAACCGTGATTAGCCTGATGAGGAGATAGACCAAAAGTCCGACCTGAGGTCCCTTGATCCATCGACTGATCTCGCGATCAGATCGCTGCAATAATAATCATTCTCGTTTGCAAGTCAAGCGCTTTTATCCAGTCAATTGGAAAATTCATTCCGAACCACTGCCTGCGCCTTCTCTTTATGCTTTCTGATGCCCTTCCAGGGATCGGGCGACCATGGCCTTGGCCATATCGATCATGTGCACCGCCGAAAACGCCAGGTCCCGACTTGCGCCCTGCAAATGATTGGCTGACTCGTAGGCAATGGCTGCGGCGCAGCGCAACAGATCCGAGGCATGAATCAATGCTTCTTCACTGGTGATGTTGCGGTTCACATCAAAGAAACGCTCCTCGACCTCAGTCTCCGTGACCGTTGGCTTCAAGTAGTAGTCCAGCGCCCGTTGTGCGGCGGCGGAGCCTTGGGGCGAGGTGAGGGAGGTGTCGATTTGCATGTCCGGCAGTTCGTGGGCAGGTTGGGTCATGGTGATGGCAAACTCCGTTATAGATTCTGATCCGTGAATTCATCCTAATACGATTTGTATTTGTGACCATGAGTTTAATACTACAATTTGTGTTTTGATGGCCGGAGCTGGCCCAGTATCGTGCCGCCCATGGATAAATGGATCGAATTGGTCAAGGCCAAGATGAGTGAACTCAAAGTCACTCAGGAAATACTCGCTGAACGCCTCGGAATGTCCCAGGGCGGCATTGGCCATTGGCTGAATAAACGTCGCGAGCCGGGTGTCGAGAACATGAACCGGGTGTTGAAGGCACTCGGCATGGACTTTCTCGAAGTCGCGCTGGTGATCCGCGAGCCTGCGGACGCTGAGGATGAAGAGGTCTGCCTGACGCAAAAGTACAATCCGTACTTTCGTTACCCGGTCCGTGACTGGAAGGCAGCCGCTGAGGTGCGCGATGGAGAACGGACGCAGTATCGTTTCGAACTGTCCGACTATCACGCCCAAGGCACGGCATTCTGGTTGACGGTGACTGGTGACGCGATGACCGCTCCCAGTGGCCTGAGCATTGGCGAAGGCATGTTGATTCTGGTGGACCCGGACGTGGCAGCGCAGCCGGGCAAACTGGTGATCGCGCAATGGCCCGACAGCACCGAGGCGATCTTTCGCAAGCTGATCGAAGAGGGCGGGCAGCGTTACCTGGTCCCGCTCAATCCGACGTACCCCAAAGCCCTCTACACCGACGACTGCCGAATCATCGGCGTAGTGGTTCAGGCGACAGCCAGGTTCTGATCGGATCGGTCCTCGCAAGGCGCAGGACCGATCGTCATTTCACGCCTCTTCCAGTTCGACCAGCGCACTGCCTTCGCTGACCATCTCGCCTTCCTGGCAATACAACGCCTTGATGACCCCGGCGTGTGGCGCACGAATGCTGTGCTCCATCTTCATCGCTTCGAGCACCACCAGTTGCGCCCCGGCTTCGACCGTTTGCCCAGCCTCTACCAGCACTCGCACGATGCTGCCGTTCATGGGGGCTGTCAGCCCGCCCTGATGACTGTGACTGGCTTCGACGGCGCTGATCGGGTCATAGGCTTCGATGCGGCGCAACTCGCCATCCCATTGCAGATAGACCAGGTCACCACGGCGGATGGCCCGATGCTGGCGTCGCACGCCGTCGTGCTCGGTGAGCAACTGCTCGCCCTTGAGTCGCGCGCCCTGGGCGTTGATGTCGCCCAGCGTCAGCGCGCGGTCCTGGCCTTCGCAACTCAAGTGCAGGGTGATTTCCGTTGGCAATCCGGCACGGAAGCCGTTGCTGTTGGCCCAAGGCGAACTCGGGTCATCGAGGCGCGGTGAACGGGGCTGGCTCTGGGCCAAAGCCTGGGCGGCGGCTTGCCAGAAGGCATCGCTGAGCGCGGCAGGCGCCGGCAGCAGTTGTTCCTGGTAACGCGGAATGAACCCGGTATCCAGTTCCGCCGCGGCAAACGCCGGGTGGGCAATGATTCGACGCAGGAAGTTGATGTTGGTCTTGAGTCCGCCAATGGCGAACTCATCGAGCATGCTCAGCAGGCGCAAACGCGCCTGTTCACGGTCCTCGCCCCAGGCAATCAACTTGCCGAGCATCGGGTCGTAGAAGGGCGAAACCTCATCGCCTTCCTCAACGCCACTGTCGACACGACGCCCCGGCCCCTCGGCCGATTCGCGATACAACTCCAGGCGTCCGGTCGCCGGCAGGAAATCATTGCCCGGGTCTTCGGCATACAGCCGCACTTCAATGGCGTGGCCGATCAGTGGAACCTGATCCTGGGTCATGGGCAGTGCTTCACCGCGTGCGACGCGAATCTGCCAGGCCACCAGGTCCAGGCCGGTGATGGCTTCGGTGACCGGGTGTTCGACTTGCAGGCGCGTGTTCATCTCCATGAAGAAGAACTCGCCGCGCGCATCCAGCAGAAACTCCACGGTGCCGGCGCCGACATAACCGATGGCCTGGGCCGAACGCACGGCCGCTTCGCCCATGGCACGCCGCAGTTCCGGGCTCAGGCCTGGTGCGGGCGCTTCTTCGACGACTTTCTGGTGCCGACGCTGAATCGAGCAGTCACGTTCGTTGAGGTACAGGCAGTTGCCGTGTTGATCGGCGAACACCTGGATTTCCACGTGGCGCGGTTTGAGCAGGTATTTCTCCACCAGCATCCGCGAATCGCCGAACGACGATTGCGCTTCACGCTGGGCCGAGGCCAGGGCTTCGGCCAGTTGGCTGACGTCCTCGACCACTTTCATGCCCTTGCCGCCACCACCGGCCGTGGCTTTGAGCAGCACCGGGTAACCGATGCGTTCACAGGCCGCGCGGAAGGTCTCGAAGTCCTGAGCTTCACCGTGATAACCCGGCACCAGTGGCACGCCAGCGGTTTCCATCAGAGCTTTGGCGGCGGACTTGCTGCCCATGGCGTCGATGGCCGACGCCGGCGGGCCGAGGAAAATCAGGCCAGCCGCTTCGATCGCGCGGGCGAACCCGGCATTTTCCGACAGAAAGCCATAACCGGGGTGGATGGCCTGGGCGCCGCTGGCCTTGGCGGCGGCGATCAGTTTGTCGATTTGCAGGTAGCTGTCGGCGGCTTTGCTGCCACCGAGGTCGACTCGAATATCGGCTTCGCGGCTGTGGCGGGCGTCACGGTCAATGGCGCTGTGTACGGCCACGGTAGTCAGGCCCAGGGCCTTGGCGGTGCGCATGACCCGGCAAGCGATTTCGCCACGGTTGGCCACCAGCACAGAGGTGATAACAGGTGCGCTCATCAACGGGGCTCCTTGGTGGTGGTTTCGGCCTGCCAGCTCGGCGGACGTTTTTGCAGAAAGGCGCGCAGGCCTTCCTGGCCTTCAGGGCTGACGCGGATGCGGGCGATGGCGTTCTCGGTGTAGCGGCGCAGCGCCGGGTTCAGCGAGCCGTCGCCGACTTCACGCAACAGATCCTTGCTGGCACGCATGGCGGCGGGGCTGTTGAGCAACAGGTTGTCGATCCACTGTTCGACCTTTTGCTCCAACTCGGCCAACGGATAGCTCTCCGACAACAAACCGAGTTCCCGCGCCCGTTGCCCGCCGAAGCGTTCAGCGGTCAGGGCATAACGTCGGGTGGCACGTTCGCCGATGGCTTGCACCACGAACGGGCTGATCACTGCCGGTGCCAGGCCAATGCGGACTTCTGACAGGCAGAATTGCGCGTCATCGGCACCGATGGCCATGTCGCAGCAACTGATTAGGCCCAGGGCGCCACCAAAGGCCGCGCCTTGCACCACCGCCAGGGTCGGCACTTTCAGTTTGGCGAGGTTGTACATCAACTCCGCCAGTTCCCGGGCGTCGTCGAGGTTGGTGTGGTAATCGAGTTCGGCCGATTGCTGCATCCAGGCCAGGTCGGCACCGGCGCTGAAATGTTTGCCGCGGCCACGCACCAGCAGAAAACGCAGGCTGGCATCGCTCGAAACCTTGTCCAGCGCCAGGATCAATTCGCGGATCATCTGCGCGTTGAAGGCGTTGTTCTTTTCTTCGCGGCTGAGCCACAGGGTGGCGAAACCCCGAGGGTCGGTCAGCAATTCGAGGGTGGTGAAGTCGCTCATTTTTTATTCTCCACGGCACTTGTAGGAGCGAGCCCGCTCGCGATGGACTAAAGGGCAGCGCGTTTATCCAGAAAGCACGCGTTATCGTTAACGTCCATCGCGAGCCAGCTCGCTCCTACAGGATCGGATTACATCCGGAACACGCCGAAGCGGCTCGGTTCGATTGGCGCGTTCAATGACGCGGACAAGGCCAGGCCCAGGACATCGCGGGTCTGCGCCGGGTCGATGACGCCGTCGTCCCACAGCCGTGCGCTGGAATAATAGGGGTGGCCCTGTTCTTCGTACTGGTCGAGGATCGGTTGCTTGATCTCGGCTTCCTGCTCGGCGCTGAAACCCTGGCCACTGCGCTCGGCTTGTTCACGCTTGACCTGCACCAGAACACCAGCCGCCTGCTCGGCACCCATCACGCCGATGCGCGCATTCGGCCACATCCACAGGAAGCGCGGATCATAGGCCCGACCGCACATCCCGTAGTTACCGGCACCGAAGCTGCCGCCGATGATCACCGTGAATTTCGGCACTTTGGCGCACGCCACGGCGGTCACCAGTTTTGCGCCGTGCTTGGCGATACCGCCGGCTTCGTATTTCTGCCCGACCATGAAGCCGGTGATGTTTTGCAGGAACAACAACGGGATGCCGCGCTGGCACGCCAGCTCGATGAAGTGCGCACCTTTTTGCGCGGCTTCGGCGAAGAGGATGCCGTTGTTGGCGAGGATCGCGATCGGGTAACCGTGCAGGTGGGCGAAACCGCACACCAGTGTGGTCCCGAACAGCGCCTTGAATTCGTCGAACACCGAACCGTCCACCAAACGGGCAATCACTTCGCGCACGTCGAACGGTTGCTTGGCATCGGCCGAGACCACGCCGTACAACTCGTCGCTGCTGTAGAGCGGGGCGATGGGTGTGCGTTGCTGAACCTCGCCTTGTTTGCGCCAGTTGAGGTTGGCGATGCTGCGGCGGGCCAGGGCCAGGGCGTGTTCGTCGCTTTCGGCGTAATGGTCGGCGACCCCGGAAATCTTGCAGTGCACATCGGCCCCGCCCAGGTCTTCGGCGCTGACCACTTCACCGGTCGCGGCTTTCACCAGCGGTGGGCCGGCGAGGAAGATCGTCGCTTGCTCACGGACCATGATCGCTTCATCAGCCATCGCCGGCACGTACGCGCCGCCTGCGGTGCAGGAACCCATGACCACGGCAATCTGTGGAATGCCCATGGCGCTCATGTTGGCCTGGTTGAAGAAGATCCGTCCGAAGTGCTCGCGATCCGGGAAGACTTCATCCTGACGCGGCAGGTTGGCGCCGCCGGAGTCCACCAGGTAGATGCACGGCAAGCGATTCTGCTGGGCGATGGTCTGGGCGCGCAGGTGCTTTTTCACGGTCAGCGGGTAGTACGAGCCACCTTTCACCGTGGCATCGTTGGCGACGATCATGCATTCGACGCCTTCTACGCGACCGATCCCGGCGATCACCCCGGCGGCGGGAACGTCTTCGCCATAGACCTCGTAGGCGGCCAATTGGCTGATTTCGAGAAACGGCGAGCCCGGATCGAGCAGTCGGTTGATGCGCTCACGGGGCAGCAGTTTGCCCCGCGAGGTGTGGCGTTCTTGCGCTTTCGGGCCGCCACCTTGCGCCACTTGGGCGAGCAGGGTGTGCAGGGCGTCGACCTGTTTGAGCATCGCCGCGCTATTGGCGGCGAATTCCGCCGAACGGGGGTTGAGCTGGGTATGCAGGATAGCCATGGACAACTCCGTTTAGCGGGTTTCGTTGAACAGTTCGCGGCCGATGAGCATGCGACGGATCTCACTGGTGCCGGCGCCGATTTCGTACAGCTTGGCGTCACGCAGCAGACGACCGGCCGGGAATTCGTTGATGTAGCCGTTGCCGCCGAGGATCTGGATCGCATCGAGGGCCATTTGCGTGGCGCGCTCGGCGCTGTAGAGGATCACGCCAGCAGCGTCCTTGCGCGTGGTTTCGCCGCGCTCGCAAGCCTGGGCCACGGCGTACAGGTAGGCGCGGCTGGCGTTGAGTTGGGTGTACATGTCGGCGACTTTGCCCTGGATCAACTGGAATTCGCCGATGCTTTGGCCGAACTGCTTGCGGTCGTGGATGTACGGCACGATCAGGTCCATGCAGGCCTGCATGATCCCGGTCGGGCCACCCGAGAGCACGACGCGCTCGTAGTCGAGGCCGCTCATCAGCACTTTCACGCCGCCGTTGAGCACGCCGAGGATGTTTTCTTCCGGCACTTCGACGTCATCGAAAAACAGTTCGCAGGTGTTCGAACCGCGCATGCCGAGCTTGTCGAATTTGTTGCTGCGGCTGAAGCCTTTCCAGTCGCGCTCGACAATGAAGGCGGTAATGCCGTGGGGGCCCTTTTCCAGGTCGGTCTTGGCGTAGATCACGTAGGTGTTGGCGTCCGGACCGTTGGTGATCCAGGTCTTGCTGCCATTGAGCACGTAGTGATCGCCACGCTTGTCGGCGCGCAGCTTCATCGAAACCACGTCGGAGCCGGCGTTCGGTTCGCTCATGGCCAGGGCGCCGATGTGCTCGCCGCTGATCAGTTTCGGCAGGTATTTGGATTTCTGCTCGTGGTTGCCATTGCGGTTGATCTGATTGACGCAGAGGTTGGAGTGCGCGCCATAGGACAGTGCAACCGAAGCCGAACCACGGCTGATTTCTTCCATGGCCACCACGTGGGCCAGGTAACCCAGGCCTGCGCCGCCGTACTCTTCCGGCACCGTGATGCCCAGCAGGCCCATGTCGCCGAATTTGCGCCACAGGTCGGCGGGGAACAGGTTGTCGATGTCGATCTGAGCGGCGCGCGGGGCGATCTCTTTGGCGACGAAGGACTGAACCTGATCGCGCAGCATGTCGATGGTTTCACCGAGGGCAAAATTCAGGGATGGGTAGCTCATGGGTCACCTTTTGGCTTTTTTGTCGGGTGGGGAGGGCCGTGATTCAGCTCTCACCTTTACGTTAACGTAAGCCTGTGACGAATGGCTGTCAATCACCCTTTACGTTAACGTCAACTTGAGCGAGAGTAGAGCCAGTTCAAGATAGAACGCGGACCCGAGTTGCAGGAGCAATCTGTGGCGAGGGGGCTTGCCCCCGTTGAGTGCGTAGCACTCCGAAGATCTTCGGTGTACCGGAGATTTTGAGGCTGCTGCGTAGCCTGACGGGGGCAAGCCCCTTCGCCACATCGCTCCCAAAGACACCGCGATTAGCCCATCAATAAAGACAATAGGGGTCGTCATGGATCAACCCAGTGCACATCCGCAGCGCAGCTACACCCGCGGTTCTCAGGACAAAGCCTTGCTGGCGATGACCATCGGCCAGGCGTTCGACAACACCGTCGCGCAGCACCCGGACGGGGAGGCGCTGGTCGTGCGCCATCAACAGCTGCGTTACACCTGGCGGCAACTGGCGGCGGCGGCGGACCTGCACGCCAGAGCCCTGCTGGCGCTGGGCCTGCAGACCGGTGACCGTCTGGGGATCTGGGCACCGAATTGCGCTCAGTGGTGCATCAGTCAGATCGCCAGCGCGAAGATCGGCGTGATCCTGGTCAACATCAACCCCGCCTACCGCAGCTCCGAACTGGAATACGTGTTGAAGCAATCCGGCTGCCAATGGCTGGTCTGTGCCGGGGCCTTCAAGTCCTCCAACTACCACGCCATGCTGCAAGGGCTGGTGCCGGAACTGGCGGAGCAATCCATCGGCAAGCTGCAGAGCGAACGCCTGCCGGCATTGCGCGGTGTCATCAGCCTCGATGCACAGCCACCCGTCGGTTTCCTGCCCTGGTCACAGCTGAGCGATCTGGCAGCCAGCGTGTCGCTCGAGCAACTGCACCAGCGCCAGAACAGCCTGCATTTCGATCAGGCGGTGAACATCCAGTACACCTCCGGCACCACCGGGTTTCCCAAAGGCGCGACCCTGAGCCACTACAACATTCTCAACAACGGTTACATGGTCGGTGAAAGCCTTGGCCTGACCGCCGCAGATCGCCTGGTGATTCCGGTACCGCTCTATCACTGCTTTGGCATGGTCATGGGCAATCTGGGTTGCATCACCCATGGCAGCACCATGATTTACCCCAATGACGCCTTCGATCCGCTGCTGACCCTGAGCACCGTCGCAGAAGAAAAAGCCACCGCGCTGTACGGTGTGCCGACCATGTTCATCGCCATGCTCGATCAGCCTCAACGTACCGAATTCGACCTGTCGAGCTTGCGCACCGGGATCATGGCGGGTGCGACTTGCCCGATCGAGGTGATGCGACGGGTTATCAGTGAAATGCACATGAGCGAAGTGCAAATTGCCTACGGCATGACGGAAACCAGTCCGGTGTCCTTGCAGACCGGGCCGTCAGATGACCTGGAATTGCGCGTAACGACCGTCGGCCGCACCCAGCCGCAACTGGAAAGCAAAATCATTGATGAGGCCGGCAACCTGGTGCCGCGCGGCACGATCGGTGAACTGTGCACCCGCGGCTACAGCGTGATGCTCGGCTACTGGAACAACCCCGAAGGCACTGCGGAAGCGATCGACCAGGCGGGCTGGATGCATACCGGGGACCTGGCGAGCATGAATGACGAGGGTTACGTGTGCATTGCCGGGCGCAACAAGGACATGATCATCCGTGGCGGCGAGAACATTTACCCACGGGAGCTGGAAGAGTTCTTCTTCACTCACCCGGACGTGGCCGACGTGCAAGTGATCGGGATTCCTTGCTCGCGTTATGGTGAGGAGATTGTCGCCTGGATCAAGTTCCACCCCGGCCACAGCGCGACCGAACAGGAACTGCAAGCCTGGTGCAAGGAGCGCATCGCGCACTTCAAGACACCGCGTTACTTCAAGTTCGTCGAGGAGTTTCCGATGACGGTGACCGGCAAGATCCAGAAATTCCGGATGCGCGAGATCAGTGTCGAGGAGTTGCGTAGCAAGCAGGGCTGAACAGGCCTTCTGTAGGAGCGAGCCCGCTCGCGAAGGACGTCAACGATAACGCGTGCAGTCTGGATCAACGCGGTGCCTTTGAGTTCTTCGTCGGAACGCCGCCCGGAGCAGGCTCGCTCCTACAAGGGGCGGCGGTGCAAATACCGAATGCCAGACAGCACAAAGGGGAGCCGAAGCTCCCCTTTAATTTTTCGTTTCGCGTGCTCTTTTTTTATTATTGAGGGGCGGTCTGTTGTTGTTTTTGGTGACCGTGACCCTTTACCGCTGTTTTTTGTCGATCCCCATCCGGGATCAAGAGCAAACGTATTTTTTTGAGCGCTGATCTACTTTTTCGCTGAGCGATCCAACCAGTTCGGGAGCTACCTGAAGGTAGTTTTATTGTTCTCTGCCCGGTTGCGGGTAACTCCGAAAAGCACCCTGAAAAGCACATCTTCTCCAAAAAAATCTGTTAGCTGCGTCTCTGCCGTGTTGTTTTTGTTATGTCAGAGTCGTTACGTCTTGTTTTTATTGGGTATGCCGCTTTTTTTATTCTTGTTATGCCATAGAGATAGCAGGTGTCGTGCCAACTTTTAAAAATCCTTTTAAATCAACAACTTAAAAAATCTAAGGTTTTTTCCCTCAGGCAAACCCTGACAATTTGTTTCCGTGTTACTCGCTTTTACCCCACGTTCTGACACAGCGGTAACACCCGGACACAACCGCGCCCTCACTGAGCGCTGCGCGCCTTGGCCACGCGTGAACCGGTAGGCCGCCCCAGCACAGTGCAGATTTGCTGGCCGGCCAGGATCAGGGCGTCCAGGTCGATGCCCGTTTCGATTCCCAGCCCGTGGAGCAGGTAAACCACGTCTTCGGTGGCGACGTTACCGCTGGCGCCCTTGGCATAAGGGCAGCCACCGAGGCCGGCGATGGAGCTGTCGAATACCGAGATACCTTCCAGCAGGCTGGCGTAGATGTTGGCCATGGCCTGGCCGTAGGTGTCATGGAAATGCCCGGCCAGTTTTTCCCGTGGCACGACGGCGGAAACCACGTCGAACATCTTGCGGGTGGCGCCTGCGGTGCCGGTGCCGATGGTGTCGCCCAGGGATACCTCGTAGCAGCCCATGGCGTAGAGCTCGCGGGCGACCCGAGCGACTTGTTCCGGTGCGACGTTACCTTCATAGGGGCAGCCCAGCACACAGGACACGTAACCGCGCACGGTCACGCCGTGTTGCCTGGCGGCGTCCATGATCGGTACGAAACGCTCCAGGCTTTCGCTGATCGAGCAGTTGATATTGCGCTGGGAAAACGCCTCGGAGGCCGCGGCAAACACCGCGACTTCCTTGACCCCGGAGGCGAGGGCGTCTTCAAAACCGCGAAGGTTGGGCGCCAGGGCACCGTAGACCACCCCGGGTTTGCGCTGGATCTGCGCGAAGACATCGGCGGAACCGGCCATCTGCGGCACCCATTTGGGCGAGACGAAACTGCCGACTTCGATATAACCCAGGCCCGCAGCCGTCAGCGCGTCGACCAGTTGCACCTTGTCGGCAACGCTGATGGGTTGGGCTTCGTTTTGCAGACCGTCGCGCGGGCCGACTTCGACAAGGCGTACGTGGGTGGGGAGGGACATGGGGTTCGACCTGTGCTGATTGTTCGGAGAACCCTGTAGGAGCGAGCCTGCTCGCGATGGGCTCCCGGGCACCGCGTTTATCCAGCAAACGCGCGTTATCGTTAACGACCATCGCGAGCAGGCTCGCTCCTACAAGGGGGCGGGTTTTATTGAATGACTTCCTGGTTTTTGAGGGTCTGCTCCAGCGCCTGGACGCAACGCTCTTCCGCTGTATCGAGTTCGAGTTTCATCTGCTCGATGTCCAGCAGTTGCTGTTCCAGCTGTTCCCGACGCTCACTGATTTTCGCCAGCATGCTGTGCAGTTGCTTGGTGTTACCGCTGGAAGGGTCGTAGAGCTCGATCAGCTCGCGGCACTCTGCCAGAGAGAAGCCGATGCGCTTGCCCCGCAGGATCAGCTTCAGGCTGACCTTGTCGCGGGGGGAATAGATGCGTTCCTGACCGCGCCGTTCGGGGCTGAGCAGGCCTTGCTCTTCATAGAAGCGAATGGCCCGGGTGGTGATGTCGAGCTCGCGGGCGAGGTCGGAAATGCTGTAGGTCTGGCTGCTCATGGAAGCGCTCGCAAAAGGTCATGGCGCTAAGCTAATGTCAGGTTGACGTATACGTCAAGGGGCAGGGGTTGACTGCTGTTCTTGCCGGCCCCATCGCGAGCAGGCTCGCTCCCACAAAGTATTCGGGTATACACCTCCTGTGGGAGCGAGCCTGCTCGCGATGAACGATAACGCGGTATGACGCCTTATACCTTCTCGAGCTTCTTCTCATGCGCCGTCACCTGCTGGCACAACTCGATCATCTGCTCGCGCATCCAGCGGTTGGCCGGATCCTGGTCCGTGCTTTCATGCCAGTACAGGTGGGTTTCCACCGGCGGCACATCGTTGACCGGCAAGCTGAAGGCGTGCAGATCATTGCGACGGGCGAAGCGCTCCGGAACGGTCATGACCATGTCGGTCTGCTGCAGCACTTGTGAAGCCATCAGATAGTGCTGGGAGCGCAGGGCGATCTTGCGCTGGATGCCCATCTTGCCCAGTGCCAGGTCGACATGGCCCAGACCGCTGCGGCGGCTGGAAATATGGATGTGGGTCAGCCCCAGATAATCATCCAGGGTGAATTTTTCCTTGCCCGCCAACGGGTGGCCCTTGCGCATGGCGCACACGTAGCGGTCTTCCATCAATTTGACGTGTCGCACCTGCGGGTCAGTGTTGAGCGGCGCATCCACAGCAAAATCGAGGCGACCGGCGGCCAGTTCCTTGGTGGTTTCACGGCGCTTGGACAGGAAGCTCTCGATGATCACCGTGGGAGCGAGGCGACGCAGGCGCTGGAACAGTGGCGGCAGGATCACCGCCTCGGTCAGGTCGGTCATGCTGATGCGGTAGGTCTTGACCGCCTGCAGCGGATTGAAAATGCGGCTTTCCTGTACCGATACCCGCAGCAGGGAGAGGGCGTTGCGTACCGGGCCGATGATGTTCTGGGCCATCGGCGTTGGCACCATGCCCTGGGCGGTGCGCACGAACAAAGGGTCGTTGAAGGTCTCGCGCAGGCGGGCCAGAGCGTTCGATACCGCCGGCTGGGTAATCCCGACAATCTGCCCGGCGCGGGTCAGGTTGGCTTCGGTGTAGATCGCGTCGAAGACGATGAAAAGGTTGAGGTCGACCTTGCTCAGATTCATTACGCGGCTCTCTTATTGTGTGGGCGGCTGGCCTTGAAGATCAGCCGATCATATATCGGTGATGAATGTTTATACACGCCGAGAATAGGCTAGGTAAATTTTCGTGGCTGTTCTAGCATCGATTGCATGATCTAAACAACCTCCCCCAAGAAGGTATCTCGCTCATGGATTTCGCTTATTCGCCCAAGGTTCAGGAACTGCGTGAGCGCGTGACAGCGTTCATGGACACCTACGTCTATCCCGCTGAAGCGGTGTTCGAGCGCCAGGTCGCCGAGGGTGACCGCTGGCAGCCGACCGCGATCATGGAAGAACTCAAACTCAAGGCCAAGGCGCAGGGTCTGTGGAATTTGTTTCTGCCTGAGTCAGAGCTCGGCGCCGGCTTGACCAACCTTGAATACGCGCCCCTGGCCGAAATCATGGGGCGTTCGCTGTTGGGTCCTGAGCCGTTCAACTGCTCTGCGCCAGACACCGGCAATATGGAAGTGCTGGTGCGCTACGCCAACGAAGAACAGAAGCAACGCTGGCTCGAGCCGCTGCTGCGTGGCGAAATCCGTTCGGCATTTGCCATGACCGAGCCGGACGTCGCGTCGTCCGACGCCACCAACATGGCCGCCCGTGCCATGCGCGATGGCGACGAGTGGGTGATCAACGGCAAGAAATGGTGGACCTCCGGGGCCTGCGATCCACGCTGCAAAATCCTGATCTTCATGGGCCTGAGCAACCCTGATGCCCCGCGCCATGCGCAACACTCGATGATTCTGGTTCCGGTGGACACCCCCGGTGTGAAGATCGTGCGTCCGCTGCCGGTGTTCGGCTACGACGATGCGCCCCACGGTCATGCCGAAGTGCTGTTCGAAAACGTGCGCGTGCCGTACGAAAACGTCCTGCTCGGCGAAGGACGCGGCTTCGAAATCGCTCAGGGCCGCCTTGGCCCAGGCCGGATTCACCACTGCATGCGATCGATCGGCATGGCCGAACGTGCCCTTGAATTGATGTGCAAACGCTCGGTGAACCGCACGGCATTCGGTAAGCCCCTGGCGCGGCTGGGTGGCAACATCGACAAGATCGCCGACTCGCGGATGGAAATCGACATGGCCCGCCTGCTGACCTTGAAAGCGGCGTACATGATGGACACCGTCGGCAACAAAGTGGCGAAAAGTGAAATCGCGCAGATCAAGGTGGTGGCGCCGAACGTGGCGTTGCGGGTGATCGACCGGGCGATCCAGATTCATGGCGGGGCAGGGGTCTCCAACGATTTCCCGCTGGCCTACATGTATGCGATGCAGCGCACCCTGCGCCTGGCCGACGGCCCGGACGAAGTGCACCGCGCGGCGATCGGCAAGTTCGAGATCGGCAAATACGTGCCCAAGGAAATGATGCGAAACGGGCAATAACAGGCACCGAGTCATCGTTCATCGCGGGCAAGCCCGGCTCCCACAGGTTTAGTGCGATCCTTGTGGGAGCGGGCTTGCCCGCGATGGCGTCGGCCCATTCAACACATCTACATCAAATTCAATACACCCAAACCTCAACCCGCCGATTCTTGATCCGCCCCTCATCAGCGCTATTGGTCGCCACGGGCATTTCAGCGCCAAACCCGCGAACTTCGCGCAGCACCACGCCGCTTTTCACCAGTTCGCGCCGCACCGCCATGGCCCGCAGTTTCGACAGCAGGTCAGCGCGCGCCGGGTCGCTCTTGGCATCGCCAAACCCCACCAGTGTTACCTGCCGATCGGTTTTATTGTGTTGCTTTATATAGTCGAGCACCCGTGACAGGTCCTGGCGTGCCTTGTTGTCCAGGCTGGCGCTGCCTTCCTCGAAGCGAAAGTTCACGGTCAGGCGCTGGGCGTGGCGGCTGAGTCCCTGGTATGCCTCGGGCATCATCGCGTTGGGCGTGACGCTGATGGCCTGCACGGTCTGGGCGATAAACCCGTTGGCCGCGACAATCGCCTGGCCCTGGCTGCTTTGCGCGAACGTCACCAGCGCTTCGGCCCAGGGATTTTTCCCGTTGGGCGGCAGGTAGAGGAACAAGCGGCGGGACAGGGGATAGTCTTCCGTGGCGATCAGGCTGTTGAGTGGCAGCATGGCCTGGGATTGACCATCGACAATCGCTACGGCTTTGGCCGAACGCACATACGGCAGGCCGATGAAGCCGATGCCTTGCGGATCCAGGCTGACCGCGTCGGACAGTTGCTCGCTGGACTCGAAACGTTTCGCTGCACTACTCAGGGTTTTCCCGCGATGGTTGAGGACAAGTTCCTTGAAGGTGTCGTACGTACCGGACTGATCATCCCGCGCATACAGATGAATGGCACCACCCCGGCCGCCGAGTTCTTCCCAGGTTTTGGCTTCGCCACTGAAGAGGCGCGCCAGTTGCTCAGTGTTGAGTTGGTTCAGCGGGTTTTGCGGATGAAGGATAATCGCCAGACCGTCGATGGCGATGACCTGCTCGGCCTCGGCGCTTTTCAGATCGCCCAGGACCCGGAGGTCGGCCAGCTCACTGTCCTTGATCGGGCGCGAGGATGCGGCCAGATCGGCGTTGTTGGTCTTCAGCGCGGTGAAACCGGTGCTGGAACCGTGGGCCGCGATCTCGACCTCGACGCGGCGTCCTTGCGGGGTTTCACCGACAACCCGCAGTTCGTTGGACTTGTCCGGCGCTTCGCTGTGCACCTTGAGCAAGCCCTGCTCGCGCAACAGTCCTTCGACCAGCGCCGGACCGAGTGCCGCACCGATGGTGTTGGAGCCCTGGATGCGCAGGACCGGGCCATGGTCGGGCAGCGGCAAACCGCTGGCCGAGGTCATCAACGGCCAGCAGGTGCACAGCATCAAAAGGAACAAACCGCGCAGCGTCATGCCGGCACCTTAAATAGCCAAAAGGAGGTGCCGGAAGATTAAGTCAGTAAGGTTTCTGAAAAATGACAGTTTTTCAGTGTGTTCGAGCCTGCTCGCGATGAGGGCCTGGCATTAGTCCGCCATCGCGAGCAGGCTCGCTCCCACAGAAGAGGGGTATCAGCTCAATTCAAGCCAGATCGGCGCATGATCGGAAGGTTTTTCCATACCACGCAGTTCGTAGTCCACGCCGGCGTCCTTGACCCGTGGCAACAATCCATGGGACGCCATGATCAGGTCGATGCGCAGTCCACGCTTGGGCTCGTCTTCAAACCCGCGGCTGCGGTAGTCGAACCAGCTGAACATGTCGGTCACCTCCGGGTTCAGGTGACGGAAGCTGTCCACCAGGCCCCAGTTCTTCAGGCGGGCCATCCACTCGCGCTCTTCCGGCAGGAAGCTGCATTTACCGGTTTTCAGCCAACGCTTCATGTTGTCCGGGCCGATCCCGATGTCACAGTCTTCCGGGGAAATGTTCACATCGCCCATGACCACCAACGGCTGATCATTACGGAACTGGCTTTCCAGCAATTGCTGCAGATCGCTGTAGAAGCGTTCCTTGGCCGGGAATTTGGTCGGGTGGTCGCGGCTTTCGCCCTGGGGGAAATAGCCGTTCATGATGGTCACCGGCACGTCATTGGCGTCGGCGAAAGTGCCCCAGATAAAACGCCGCTGGGCATCTTCATCGTCGGTGGCGAAGCCTTTGTGCAGCGCCAGCGGTTCTTTGCGTGACAGCAGGGCGACGCCGTAGTGACCTTTTTGTCCATGGAAATACACGTGGTAGCCCAAGGCTCTGACTTCATCGAGCGGAAACTGGTCGTCATGGACCTTGGTTTCCTGCAGGCCGATCACATCGGGCTGGTGTTTTTCGATCAGCGCCGCCAGCTGATGGGGGCGGGCACGCAGCCCGTTGATGTTGAAGGAGACGATCTTCATGGTCGGCAGTCCTGGCAAAAGGGCGATGCTAGCTGACATGTCGGCATCGGGCCAGTGTCGGGGTGAGTTGAATCGGTGGGTTGCGCCCGCGATGGGTCCGTGCAGTCGTCTTTTATATTGACTGACTGATCTGCGAGTCTGGTCTATACCTGTGGAGGGAACTGTGTTGCCACCCAGGGGCTCGTACCAACAAGAGCACAGCCATCCGAGCTGTGCCGGGGAGAATGACCGCCATGCCCGAAACCTCGACCGCCATCGCCGATATTCACATGCTCGACAGCGGCTATTCCCGCGAAGCACGTTCCCTGTTGTACCAGGCTTACCGGCATGAGCCGACGTTCGGCTACCTGTTCGAAGCGGAGCGTCCCGGCTATGAACAGCGTGTGCGCGCCACGGTGCGTGAACTGGTCAAGCAGCATTTTCTCCAGGATTTGCCGGCCATCGGCCTGCTGGTCAACGATCGCTTGATCGGCATCGCCCTGATCGCGCCACCGCAACGGCGCCTGGGCATCACTGAAAGTTGGGCCTGGCGCCTGCGAATGGTGCTGAGCACCGGGTTTCGCTGCACCCGTCGCTACCTGGAGTATCACGATGCGGTGATGGCTTGCGTGCCGTCCGATTCGGTGCACCTGCTGCCATTGCTGGGGATTCATCCGCAATTCCAGGGCAAGCACTTCGGCGAACAACTGCTGCAAGCGGTGCACAACTGGTGCGCGGTGGACGAACATTCTCAGGGCGTGGTGCTCGACACCGGCAATCCGCGCTATCTGGAGTTCTATAAGCGGCAGGGTTATGAGGAAATTGGTGAGGTCGCTGTAGGACCGATCCGCGAGCACGTGTTTTTCCACGCCAATCCTCAAGTCGTGCAAACCGCAACGGCGTAACCGTCGAACTTTTGGGGCGCGCCAGGCTCTATCACGCTCCCGTGTTCATCAAGCATGCTCGTGATAGCATCCGCGCCTATGAAGTTTCCAGGAAGAATTACCAGTGGCGTGCTGATGCTGATTTCCAGCTGCGCGGCGCTGGCCCAAAGTGAATTGGATGTGCGGATCAAACCGTCCAACGATGAACTGAAAGCCAATATAGAGGGCTATATCGGCAGTCTCGGCGATCGTGACGAAGCAGCCTTGCTGCGCTTCAGCCGGGGTGCCGAGGAGCAGGCGCGCAAAGCCGCCCAGGCCTTGGGTTATTACCAGCCGCACATCGACAGCGACGTGAAGGGCGGCAAGACGCCGCGCCTGATACTGACCGTCGACCCCGGCGAGCCGGTGCATCTGCGCAACGTCACCATCCGTATCGACGGCCCGGCCGCCTCGCTCAAATCCTTTCGTGTGCCCAATGACCATGCGCTGACAACCGGCGCGGTGCTCAACCATGGTCACTATGAAGATGCCAAGCGACTCATCCAGAACCAGGCCTCGCGCTATGGCTTTTTCAACGGGCGTTTTACCCGTTCGACACTGTCGGTGGACCCGCGGGCCGGCGTGGCCGATATCGAGCTGATTTATGACAGCGGACCGCGTTATGCCCTGGGCAAGGTCAGCTTCGAGGGCGACACTCCGTTCGATGAAGACCTGTTGCAACGCATGGTGCCGTTCAAGGCGGGTGCGCCCTATGACTCCGAGCTGATTGCCGAACTCAACCAGGCCCTGCAATCGAGCGGCTATTTCGAGGGCGTGCGGGTGGACGCGGCGCCGACCGCGTCCAGGGACAATGTGATCCCGGTGGACGTTAAGCTCGAAACCCGCAAGCCGCGGACCATGGGCGTTGGCCTGGGTTATTCCACGGACGTCGGCCCGCGGATCAAAGCTAACTGGACGCGCCACTGGGTCAACCCGCAGGGGCACAGCTACGGCTGGGAGACCGAAGTCTCGGCACCACGGCAAAACGTCGGGGTGTTCTACGACATTCCTCTGGACCCGCCGCTGACGGACAAACTGCGTTTCGCCGGTGGCTATCAGAATGAAGAAATCGCGGACAAGGACAGCCTCAGCAAACTCCTGACCATCGGTCCCGAATGGCACAGCAAGTTGCCCAGCGGATGGCAGCGGGTGGTGTCACTCAAGTGGCAGCGTGAGGAGTACCGGCTCGGCGATGATTCGGGGCTCAGCAACCTGCTGATGCCCGGCGTCAGCTATTCGTACCTCAAAAGCGATAACCGCATCGACCCGCACAATGGCTATCGCCTGCAATTCGAAAGCAAGGTGGCCAAGGAAGGTCTGGGTTCGGATAACAACCTGGTGTATGGCACGGCGCTGGTGAAGGGCTTGACCACAGTGTTCGACAACCACCGTTTCCTTGGTCGGGTGCAGGTCGGCGGCAGTGCCACCAACGGCTATAAGTCGGTACCGCCGTCGCTGCGCTTCTTTGCCGGTGGCGATCAGAGCGTGCGCGGCTACGACTATCAGAGCCTGTCCCCGGAAAACAATAAGGGTGACCGCATCGGTGGCCGCTACATGGTCGCGGCCAGTGCGGAGTATCAATATTCCATCGCCGAAAAATGGCGTGTCGCCACGTTCATCGACCAGGGCAATTCCTTCAATACACTTGAACTGCCGAACCTGAAGACCGGCGTCGGTATCGGCGTGCGCTGGGTTTCGCCAGTGGGGCCGATCCGCCTCGACCTGGCCCACGCGCTGGATGACGATGGCGGCATTCGACTGCACTTTTCCATGGGGCCCGAGTTGTGAAGCGTGGTTTGAACATATCGCTGCTGGCGATCCTGGCGCTGCTGATGCTGGTCGCCCTGACCCTGGCCACGGTGTTGGGCACGGCGGCGGGCAGTCGTTGGGCGCTTGGCTTTGTGCCGGGTTTGACCCTCGACAACTTCCAGGGGCGCCTGGGCGGGCAATGGAGCGCCGATCGCGTTGTGTGGCAGCAAGACGCCAGCCAGGTCGAACTGAACAAGGTGATTTTTGCCTGGTCGCCGCTGTGCCTGACGCGCGTGACTTTGTGTATCGAACAATTGCAGGCTGATCAGGTCAATCTGCAATTCCCGCCGGGCGGTGCAGAACAAAGCAGCGGGCCGATCAGCCTGCCGGATTTGAAATTGCCCGTGGCGCTGGAGTTGGGTGACGTACAGGTCGGCGTCTTGCGGTTCAACGGCAGCGAGCAGCTCAAGGGCCTGCAACTGACGGCGCACTGGACCGAAAAGGGGATGCAGATCGACTCGGTGAAACTGCAGCGGGACGATCTGAGCCTGAATTTGACCGGGCAGTTACAACCCGGCGGCAACTGGCCGCTCAGTGCTGAAGGCCAATTAACCCTGTCGACCCCCGCGCCCTGGGTGCTGGCCCTGAAAATCGATGGCGATTTGCTCAAGACCCTCAATCTGAAAGCCGACAGCAGCGGGTACCTCAACGGCCAACTGACCGGCCAACTGCAACCGCTGGTGGAGAACCTGCCGGCCAAGGTGCGCATCACCGCTGACGGTTTCAAGCCCGGCGCCGACCTGCCGGACACCCTGCAACTCAATCAACTTGAACTCACGGGCGACGGCGACCTGAAAAACGGCTACGCGCTGCTCGGCAAGGCCACGTTACCGGCCGAACAAGGACCTGTTGCACTGATGCTGCAAGGCAAGGTCGACGCCAATGGCGCGCAGATCGCCGCGCTGGACCTGACGGCCAGCGACAAGCAAAACCTCAAGCTTTCCGGGCAAGTGGATTGGAGCAAGGGCCTGAGTGCCGAAGCGAAAATCGATTGGCTGGACTTTCCTTGGCATCGTCTCTATCCGCTGATTGATGAGCCGCAAGTGGCGTTGCGCAGCTTCAATGGCGAAGTCTCCTACACGGACGGTCAGTACCTCGGCCATTTCAACGCCGCCCTGGACGGCCCGGCCGGTGGGTTCAGCCTGACCAGTCCGTTCGCGGGTGACCTGACAAAAATCTACCTGCAACAAATTCAACTCACGGCCGGCCAGGGTAAGGCTGAAGGGCATCTGAATCTGCAGTTCGCCAATGGCATCGCCTGGGATACCGCGCTGGATCTGTCGGCGATCAACCCAGCGTACTGGGTGGCGGAATTGCCCGGTACCCTGGCCGGGCCGTTGCGCAGCCAAGGGGAGCTGAAGGATGAAAAACTCAGCCTGAGCGCCGACCTTGATTTGAAAGGCAAGCTGCGTGGTCAGCCTGCGGTGATCCAGGCCAAGGCCAATGGTGGCGGCGAGCAGTGGAACCTCGATGCACTGCAGATTCGCCTGGGCGACAACAGCATCAGCGGCAAGGGCAGCCTGCAACAGAAGGTCGCCGGACAGATCGATATCAAGCTGCCGCGTCTGGCCCAGCTCTGGCCGCAATTGCGCGGCCAGCTCAATGGCCGGATCGATGTCGCCGGCACGCTCAAGGCGCCGCAAGGCAAGTTGGGTCTGCAAGGCACTCAGCTGGCGTTCGCCGACAATCGGCTGCAAAGCCTGAACCTGGACGCCACCCTCGACAGCGCGCAACGGGCGAAGATCGACCTCAAGGGCAACGGGATCCAGGCCGGCGACACCTCCCTCGGCACCCTGACCGCCAGTGGGCAGGGCGATATCAAAAACCAGAAACTCACCCTCGATCTGCAAGGGCCGAAGCTGAAACTGGCCCTCGGTCTCGACGGCATCCTGGACAAAGGCAACTGGCGCGGACGCCTGGCCAGCGGCGATATCCAGGCCGGCGGCCAGGACTGGAAGCTGCAAGGCCCGGCAAAGCTGGAACGACTGGCGGACGGCAAGATCAACTTCGGTGCCCATTGCTGGCAGTCCGGCCCGGCCAGTCTGTGCGGCGAAGACCAGCGCCTGATGCCTGATCCGAAACTGCGCTATCACCTCAAGCAGTTCCCCATCGAAAGCCTCGCGCAATGGTTGCCCAAAGACTTCGCCTGGCAGGGTCGACTCAACGCCGACGTGCAGCTGGATCTTCCGGCCAGTGGCCCGAATGGCCAGGTCAGCCTCGACGCCAGCGGTGGCGTCTTGCGCATGCGCGAGAAGGACCAGTGGCTGGACTTCCCGTACCAGACCCTGAAACTCACCAGCAAACTCACGCCCAAGCGCATCGACACCGACCTCAACTTCGTCGGCGGCAAGCTCGGCGAACTGATGGTTCAGGCGCAGATCAACCCGTTGCCCAAGAACAAGCCGCTGAGTGGTTCGTTCCGCTTGAGTGGCCTGGACCTGTCGGTGGCGCGGCCATTTGTGCCCATGGTGGAAAAACTGAGTGGCCGTTTGAACGGTAGCGGCACGATTTCCGGTGGCCTGCTGGCACCGCAGGTCAATGGCAACCTGCTGCTCAGCGATGGCGGGGTCTCCGGGCCTGAGTTACCGATGGAACTTCAGGACTTGCAAATGCAGGCGGTCATCGTCGGCGAAACCGTGCAGTTGAACGGTGGCTGGAAGAGCGGCAAGAGCGGGCAGGGCAGTTTGAGCGGCAACGTCGCCTGGGGCCAGGCCCTGGTGGTGGACCTGGCGCTCAAGGGCTCGCAGTTGCCGGTCACCGTCGAGCCTTACGCGAAGCTGGAAGTGGCGCCGGACCTGAAGATTTCGATCAAGGACAACAAACTGGCGGTCGCCGGGAAAGTCCAGGTGCCCAAGGGCGAAATCATCATTCGCGAGCTGCCGCCCTCAACGGTCAAAGTCTCCGATGACACGGTGATCGTCGGCCAGCAGACCGAAGAGGGCAAGCCGCCGATGGCCACCCTGATGGACATCGATGTGGTGGTGGGCGAGGACAAACTGAGCTTCGCCGGGTTTGGTCTCACGGCCAACCTGCAAGGCCATGTGCACATCGGCGACAACATGGACACCCGGGGGGAACTCTGGCTCAACGACGGTCGCTATCGTGCCTACGGTCAGCGGTTGACCGTGCGCCGGGCGCGCTTGCTGTTTGCCGGCCCGATCGATCAGCCGTATCTCGACATCGAAGCCATTCGCAAGACTGACGACGTGATCGCCGGCATCCGCTTGAGCGGCAGCGCCGAGCAGCCGACCACGCAGATTTTCTCCGAGCCGGCCATGAGCCAGGAACAGGCGTTGTCTTATCTGGTGTTGGGCCGTCCGCTGAGCAGCAATGGCGAGGACAACAACATGCTTGCCCAGGCGGCCCTCGGGTTGGGATTGATGGGCAGTTCCGGGGTCACCAGCGGGCTGGCCAAGAACCTGGGGATTCAGGACTTCCAGCTCGATACCCAGGGCAGTGGCAACACCACCAGCGTGGTGGCGAGCGGCAACCTCTCCGAGAAGCTCAGCCTGCGCTATGGCGTGGGTGTATTCGAACCGGCGAACACCATTGCCTTGCGTTACAAGCTGAGCAAAAAGGTCTACCTCGAAGCCGCTGGCGGCGTGGCCAGTTCGCTGGACATCTTCTACAAGCGGGATTTCTAGGTCCCGCTCTCTCCAAAACCTGCTCTCAACCCTGGCTGGCAAGCCTGCTCCTACCGGAATCCACGGACCTGTAGGAGCAGGTTTGCCAGCGAAGGCATCACTGCGTTCGCCGTTAATATCCGACGCCGTTAGTCAACTAATTACAAAGCAGGCTAACTATTGCGTTGACATTCGCTGCCTAAGCAGTAATATCTCGACATACATTCACTGCCTAGGCAGCTAATTGGTGTCCAGATGAAACATTTCTCGCCAGACGATTTCCAAAATTGCCACCTTGGCCTGCTGCTCGGACGCGCCGCGCTGCTCAAGGACCGCATCATCGACACGCACATGGAGCCCCATGGCATCACCGCCGCGCAGTTCAAGGTGCTGATCATCGTGGCCCAGTTCGGCGTCGATACCCCGGCCGAGCTGTGCCGGCACCTGTCTTTGGACAGCGGTTCGATGACCCGGATGCTCGATCGTCTGGAACAGAAAGGTTTACTTGCCCGCCAACGCTCCGAAGCCGATCGCCGGCAGGTCCAGCTGGTGCTGACTGAAGAGGGCCAGAAACTGGCCGCCCTGTTGCCGCACATCGGTGCCGATGCCATGAACGAACTGGCCGGCGGCATCACCCCTGAAGAGTTGAAGACCCTGGAACAGATCCTGAAGAAAATATTGGTGGCAGCCGGTGACGCGATCACCCTGTTGCGGGTAGGTGACAAATGAGCAGCAAAACCCTGCGTACCGGTTTCAGCCTCGTGCTGTTGGCCATGACGCTCGCCGGTTGTGCCAATTACAGCGGCCTGAATACCGAAGGTGTCAGCCTCGAGGCGAAAAACCTCAAGGCCGGGCAAACTCTCAGCGGCGTCAAGCTTTCGCCGGCGGCCTGGCCGAAAAGCGACTGGTGGAAAAGCCTCGGCGACCCTCAGCTCGACGGCCTGATTCGCGAAGCCCTGCACGACAGTCCCGACATGCAGATCGCCGACGCCCGGGCCCATCAGGCCAGCGCTGCCGCTTACGCCGCCGATGCCGCGCGGATGCCGACCGTCGATGCCAGTGCCGGCGTGACCCGTTCGCGTCTGGCCCGTGATCAAGACCCGACCGGCCAGGGCGACACGTACTCCACCCTGCGTAACATCGGCGCCAGTTTCAATTACAACTTCGACCTCTGGGGTGGCCAGCGTGACGCCTGGGAAGCCGCCTTGGGCCAGGCCCGTGCCGCTGAAATCGATCAGCAGGCCGCGCAGTTGACCTTGTCCGCCGACGTGGCCCGCGCCTACAGCGATCTGGGGCAAGCGCACATCGTCTATGACCTGTCCGCCGAAGACCTCAAACGCACCCGGCAGATGCTTGATTTGAGCCAGCGTCGGCTGAGTGCCGGTATCGACAGTCAGTACCAGTTCCAGCAGACCGAAAGCCTGGAAGCCACCTCTGAAGCGAACCTGATCGACGCCGAAAAACGCCTGCAAAGCGCCAAAATCGCCCTGGCCGTGCTGCTGGGCAAGGGCCCGGATCGCGGTAACGAGATTGCCCGGCCGAAAGTCCTTCAAGCCAGCGCCGTGGCGTTGCCGTCAGTGCTGCCGGCCGAGTTGCTCGGTCGTCGTCCGGACCTGGTGGCCGCGCGCTGGCGAGTCGAGGCAGCCAGCAAGAACATCGACGCCGGCAAAACCCGGTTTTATCCCAACTTGAACCTGAGCGCGGCAGCCGGTGCCCAATCGTTGTTGGGCGATGCGATGTTCGGTTCGGCCAGTCGTTTCTTCAACGTCGGGCCGACGATTTCGCTGCCGATTTTCGATGGCGGACGCCTGCGCGCCGATCTCGATTCCCGCGACGCCGATTACGACCTCGCGGTGGCGCAGTACAACAAAAGCCTGGTGAAGGCGTTGGGAGATGTCAGTGACAGCATCAACCAGTTGCGTGATATCGGCCGGCAAATCACCGCCCAGCAACACGCCACCGACATCGCCCAGGATTCTTACAACACCGTGGTCCAGCGCTACGGTTCCGGCATCGGCAACTACCTGGACGTGCTCAGCATCGAACAGCAATTGCTCCAGGCCCAGCGGCAGCTGGCCAACCTGAATGCCGAGCAGATCGACTTGTCGATCCAACTGATGCAGGCGCTGGGCGGCGGGTTCACGCCCGACACCCTCGCTTCAGCCAACACATCGCCAGCCACGCTGAGCCACTAATTCAAGGTATTTGTCATGGCCACTGCCGATACAACTCAAACTGCTGAAAACACTCCCGGCAATCCCAACTCGGGCAAACGCAAGTTCATGCTGCTGATCCTCGCGGCGGCGGTGGCGCTGAGCGGCGCGGGCGTCTGGGCCTACCACGAGTTTTACGGTCGCTGGAGCGAAAGCACCGACGACGCTTATGTCAATGGCAACGTGGTTGAAATCACGCCGTTGGTGACCGGCACCGTGGTCAGCATCGGCGCCGATGATGGCGATCTGGTCCACGAAGGCCAGGTATTGGTCAACTTTGACCCGAACGATGCGGAAATCGGTCTGCAAAGTGCCCAGGCCAATCTGGCCCGCACCGTGCGTCAAGTGCGCGGCCTGTACAGCAACGTCGATGGCCAGAAAGCCCAGGTCAATGCCCAGCAGGCAGAAGTGCAGAAAGCACAGGACAACTTCAATCGCCGCAAAAACCTCGCGGCGGGCGGGGCGATTTCCCAGGAAGAACTGTCCCACGCCCGTGATGACCTGACCTCGGCGCAAAACGCCCTGGCCGATGCCAAGCAGCGACTGAAAACCACCGCCGCCCTGGTGGATGACACCGTGGTGTCGTCGCATCCGGACGTGATGGCCGCCGCCGCGCAATTGCGCCAGGCGTATCTGAACAACTCGCGCAGCACCTTGATTGCGCCGGTCACCGGTTACGTGGCCAAGCGCACCGTGCAGCTCGGGCAGCGTGTGCAGCCGGGCACGGCGCTGATGGCGGTGATCCCGCTGGATCAGTTGTGGATCGACGCCAACTTCAAGGAAACCCAGTTGCGTGACATGCGCATCGGCCAGCCCGTGGAAATCGAAGCCGACCTTTACGGCAGTGCCGTGAAATACAGCGGCACCATCGACAGCCTTGGTGCCGGTACTGGCAGCGCGTTCGCCCTGCTGCCCGCGCAGAACGCCACCGGTAACTGGATCAAGATCGTGCAGCGCGTGCCGGTGCGGATTCACGTCAACGCCGATGAGCTGGCCAAGCACCCCCTGCGAGTCGGTCTGTCGACCGTGGTGGATGTGAACTTGCATGACCAGAGTGGCCCGGTACTGGCGCAACAGCCGCCGCAAAAGGCGTCGTTCAGCACCAACATCTATGACCGTCAGTTGGCCGAGGCTGACCAAATGATCGCTCAACTGATCCACGACAACAGCGCTGCGGTCAGCAAAACCGCGCAGCGCTGATTCGCCTATGTGCAGCAAGCCGCCCCCTCTGTGGGAGCGGGCTTGCTCGCGATAGCGGTTTGCCAGTCAATGAATGTGTTGAATGTTCATTCGCCATCGCGAGCAAGCTCGCTCCCACAGGGTCCCCTGTGTCTCTAACAGACGCAGCGCCAACAAGGTTTCAAAGGATTCGCGATGAGCAATAACGCCTCTTTTTCGCCGCCCAGCCTGCTGCTGAGCACCATCGGCCTGTCGCTGGCGACCTTCATGCAAGTGCTCGACACCACCATCGCCAACGTGGCGCTGCCGACGATTTCCGGCAACCTCGGGGTGAGCTCGGAGCAGGGCACCTGGGTGATCACTTCGTTTGCCGTCAGCAACGCCATTGCCTTGCCGCTGACCGGTTGGCTCAGCCGGCGGTTTGGCGAGGTGAAGCTGTTTGTCTGGGCGACGCTGCTGTTCGTACTCGCCTCGTTCCTGTGCGGTATTTCCACCTCCATGCCGGAACTGGTGGGTTTTCGCGTGCTGCAAGGGGTGGTGGCGGGGCCGTTGTATCCGATGACCCAAACGCTGCTGATTGCGGTCTACCCCCCGGCGAAACGGGGGATGGCGCTCGCGCTTTTAGCGATGGTCACGGTGGTGGCGCCGATTGCCGGGCCGATCCTCGGCGGCTGGATCACCGACAGTTACAGCTGGCCGTGGATCTTCTTCATTAACGTGCCGATCGGTTTGTTCGCCGCGTGGGTGGTCACCCAGCAGATGAAGAAACGTCCGGTGGTCACCAGCCGCCAGCCCATGGATTACGTGGGCCTGATCGCGCTGATCATCGGCGTCGGCGCGTTGCAAATCGTCCTCGACAAAGGCAACGATGCCGACTGGTTCGAGTCCAGTTTCATCATTATCGGTTCGGTGATTTCTGTGGTCGCCCTGGCGTTTTTCGTGATCTGGGAAATGACCGATGAACACCCGGTGGTGAACTTGCGGCTGTTCGCCTACCGTAACTTCCGCTTTGGCACCCTCGTGTTGGTGCTGGGCTATGCCGGATTCTTCGGGATCAACCTGATCCTGCCGCAATGGTTGCAGACCCGATTGGGCTACACCGCGACCTGGGCCGGCCTTGCTGTCGCACCATTGGGCATCCTGCCGGTGCTCATGTCGCCTTTCGTCGGCAAATACGCCCCGCGATTCGACATGCGGGTGCTGGCGGGCGGGGCGTTCCTGGCGATCGGCCTGAGTTGCTTCATGCGTGCCGGCTTCACCAATGAAGTGGATATCCAGCACATCGCCCTGGTGCAGTTGTTCATGGGCATCGGCGTGGCGTTGTTCTTCATGCCGACCCTGACCATCCTGCTGTCGGACCTGCCGCCCAGCCAGATTGCCGACGGTTCGGGCCTGGCGACGTTTCTGCGGACACTGGGCGGTAGCTTTGCCGCCTCGCTGACGACCTGGATCTGGATTCGCCGGGCCGATCAGCACCATGCCTACCTGACGGAAAGTCTCACCCCGTTCGATCCCGCGACCCGCGAGGCGTTACATCAATTGGGCGGGGCAGGGGCCAAGGCTTATACGCAGCTGGATCAGATGGTGATCAGCCAGGCGTACATCATGTCCACGGTGGACTACTTCACGCTGCTGGGCTGGATGTTCATGGGCCTGATCGTGATCGTCTGGCTGGCCAAGCCACCCTTTACCGCCAAGGCCGGGCCGGCGGCCTCTGCCGGGCATTGATACAAACGCAATCCCTGTAGGGGCGAGCAAGCCCGCTCCTACGGTTTTTTATTGTGCAAATTAGTTGGCGGGGGCAGCCAATTGCGGCGGCGGTGCGAAGTCAAACGGCGCCAATGCAAACCCCTGTTCATCGACCTGCAATGCCCACCCTTGGCGATCCCAATCCCCCAGCACAATGCGCCGGGCGGCTTGATCGCCCAGTTGCAGCTTGTGCACGGCGGGGCGATGGGTGTGGCCGTGAATCAGGGTTTTCACCCCGTATTCCTGCATGATCCGCGGAATTTCTTCGGGTGTGACATCAACGATGTCATTGGCCTTCATCCGCGTTTGCGCACGGCTTTCACTGCGCAGCTTGCGCGCCAGCTTGTGCCGCGTACGCAGCGGCAAGTGTCGCAGGATGAACAGGGTGATCGGGTTGCGCAGGTAGCGACGCAGCTTCATATAGGCTTCGTCGCGGGTGCAGAGGCTGTCGCCGTGCATCAATAGCACTGGCTCGCCTGCCAGTTGCACGACACTCGGATCCTTCAGCAAGGTGCAGCCGGCCTGTTTGCAAAAGGCCTGGCCGAGCAGGAAGTCGCGATTGCCGTGCATCAGAAAGATGGCCGTGCCGCTGTCGCTGAGGTCGCGCAGGGCCCGGCAGATGGAGCGCTGGAACGGCGTCATGGCGTCGTCGCCAATCCACGCCTCGAAAAAGTCGCCCAGAATGTACAACGCACTCGCCGAGCGGGCGCGTCCGGCGAGCAAATCCAGAAACGCCCGGGTAATGTCCGGGCGCTCCTCTTCCAGATGCAAATCTGAAATCAGCAATATCACTCAATGATCTCGGCTTTCTCGATGATCACGTCGTCTGCGGGTACGTCCTGGTGGCCGGCCTTCATGGTGGTGGAAACACCTTTGATCTTGTCGACAACGTCGGTGCCTGCAACGACTTTGCCGAATACGGCGTAGCCCCAGCCCTGAGTGGTCTTGGCGCTGTGGTTCAGGAAGCTGTTGTCAGCCACGTTGATGAAGAACTGGGCGGAAGCCGAATGCGGCTCCATGGTGCGCGCCATGGCCACGCTGTACTTCTCGTTCGGCAGGCCGTTGTCGGCTTCGTTCTGGATGCTCGGGCGCTTGTCTTTCTTTTCTTTCATGCCAGGCTCGAAACCGCCGCCCTGGATCATGAAGTTACCGATGACGCGGTGGAAAACAGTGTTTTCGTAGTGACCGGCTTTGACGTATTCGACGAAGTTGGCCACGGTGATCGGGGCTTTCTCGGCGTTCAGTTCCAGGACGATGTCGCCATGGTTGGTGGTCAGTTTGACTTGGGTCATGATTACTACTCTTTTCAGGGAATTCGTGGGTGTTGGGACATTGCGGTCCCTTCACCGGTTCAGCCTTTTTCGGCCAAGGTGCGCAGTTTAGCGTGCCAGACGCGAATTTCGAGGCTGTTTTTCATTTGCGCCCCATTAAATGCGACCGTTTGCAGGCCTGCTCTGTCAGCTGCTTGACGGCATCGGCTATGATAGCGGCTTTGTTTTGTCCGGCCTTTATTACGGCCACGCACTTGTACGTTCAAGGATCCTATGAGCAAGCCCACTGTCGACCCTACCTCGAATGCCAAGACCGGCCCTGCTGTGCCGGTCAATTTCCTGCGGCCGATCATCCAGGCAGACCTGGACTCGGGCAAGCACACGCAGATCGTCACGCGTTTCCCGCCTGAGCCCAATGGCTACCTGCACATCGGCCACGCCAAGTCGATCTGCGTGAACTTCGGCCTGGCCCAGGAGTTCGGCGGCGTCACGCACCTGCGTTTCGACGACACCAACCCGGCCAAGGAAGACCAGGAATACATCGACGCAATCGAAAGCGACGTCAAATGGCTGGGTTTCGAATGGTCCGGTGAAGTGCGCTATGCCTCGCAGTATTTCGACCAGTTGCACGACTGGGCCGTCGAGCTGATCAAGGCCGGCAAGGCCTATGTCGACGACCTGACCCCGGAACAAGCCAAGGAATACCGTGGCAGCCTGACCGAGCCAGGCCGCAACAGCCCGTTCCGCGACCGCAGCGTCGAAGAGAACCTGGACTGGTTCGCCCGCATGCGCGCCGGCGAATTCCCGGACGGTGCACGTGTGCTGCGAGCCAAGATCGACATGGCCTCGCCGAACATGAACCTGCGCGACCCGATCATGTACCGCATCCGTCACGCTCACCATCACCAGACCGGTGACAAGTGGTGCATCTACCCGAACTACGATTTCACCCACGGTCAGTCGGACGCCATCGAAGGCATCACCCACTCGATCTGCACCCTGGAGTTCGAAAGCCACCGTCCGCTGTACGAGTGGTTCCTCGAGAACCTGCCCGTGCCGGCCAACCCGCGCCAGTACGAGTTCAGCCGCCTGAACCTGAACTACACCATCACCAGTAAGCGCAAGCTAAAGCAGCTCGTGGACGAAGGTCACGTCAATGGCTGGGACGACCCGCGCATGTCCACGCTGTCGGGCTTCCGCCGCCGTGGCTACACGCCGAAATCGATCCGCAACTTCTGCGAAATGATTGGCACCAACCGTTCCGACGGCGTGGTGGATTTCGGCATGCTCGAATTCAGCATCCGTGACGATCTCGACCACAGCGCCCCGCGCGCCATGTGCGTGCTGCGTCCGCTGAAAGTCGTGATCACCAACTACCCGGAAGGTCAGGTCGAGAACCTCGAACTGCCATGCCACCCGAAAGAAGACATGGGCGTGCGCGTATTGCCATTCGCCCGTGAGATCTACATCGACCGTGAAGACTTCATGGAAGAGCCGCCAAAAGGCTACAAGCGCCTGGAACCGGCCGGCGAAGTGCGCCTGCGCGGCAGCTACGTGATCCGTGCCGACGAAGCGATCAAGGACGCCGACGGCAACATCGTCGAGCTGCGTTGCTCCTACGATCCGGACACCCTGGGCAAGAACCCCGAAGGCCGCAAGGTCAAGGGCGTGATCCACTGGGTGCCGGCCGCTGCCAGCATCGAGTGCGAAGTACGCCTGTACGATCGTCTGTTCCGCTCTCCGAACCCGGAGAAGGCCGAAGACAGCGCCAGTTTCCTGGACAACATCAACCCTGATTCGCTGCAGGTACTCACCGGCTGTCGTGCTGAACCCTCGCTGGGCCATGCACAGCCGGAAGACCGTTTCCAGTTCGAGCGCGAAGGCTACTTCGTCGCCGATATCAAGGATTCGAAACCAGGTCAGCCGGTATTCAACCGTACCGTGACCCTGCGTGATTCGTGGGGCCAGTGATTTAGCGTCAAGGAATTAACGTGCTTACGATCTACAACACGCTCACCAAGAGCAAAGAAGTCTTCAAGCCGCTGGATGGCAACAAGGTGCGCATGTACGTGTGCGGCATGACCGTGTACGACTACTGCCACCTCGGCCATGGCCGCAGCATGGTCGCGTTCGACCTGATCACCCGCTGGTTGCGCTTCAGCGGCTATGACCTGACCTACGTGCGCAACATCACTGACATCGACGACAAGATCATCAATCGGGCCAACGAGAACGGCGAGTCGTTCGAAGCCTTGACCGAGCGCATGATCGCGGCAATGCACGAAGATGAAGCGCGCCTGAACATCAAGAAGCCGGACATGGAACCGCGCGCCACGGATCACATCCCTGGCATGCACGCCATGATCCAGACCCTGATCGACAAGGGTTACGCCTACGCCCCGGGCAATGGCGACGTGTATTACCGCGTCGGCAAGTTCATGGGCTACGGCAAGCTGTCGCGCAAGAGAATCGAAGACCTGCGCATCGGTGCGCGGATCGAAGTCGGCGAGTCCAAGCAGGACCCGCTGGACTTCGTGCTGTGGAAAGCCGCCAAGCCGGGCGAGCCAAGCTGGGAGTCGCCATGGGGCGCCGGGCGTCCGGGCTGGCACATCGAGTGCTCGGTGATGTCCACGTGCTGCCTCGGCGAAACCTTCGACATTCATGGCGGTGGCAGCGACCTGGAGTTCCCGCACCACGAAAACGAAATCGCCCAGAGCGAAGCGGCCACCGGCAAGACCTACGCCAACGCGTGGATGCATTGCGGCATGATCCGTATCAATGGCGAGAAGATGTCCAAGTCCTTGAACAACTTCTTCACCATCCGCGACGTGCTCGACAAGTACCACCCGGAAGTCGTGCGTTACCTGCTGGTGTCCAGCCACTACCGCAGCGCGATCAACTATTCGGAAGATAACCTCAAGGACGCCAAGGGCGCTCTGGAGCGTTTCTACCATGCGTTGAAAGGCCTGCCGAGCGTGGCTCCGGCTGGCGGCGAAGCGTTCGTCGAGCGCTTCACCACGGTGATGAACGACGACTTCGGCACGCCTGAAGCCTGCGCCGTATTGTTCGAGATGGTGCGTGAGATCAACCGTCTGCGCGAGAGCGATCTCGATGCGGCGGCCGGTCTGGCGGCGCGTCTGAAAGAGCTGGCCAGTGTGTTGGGTGTGTTGCAGCTTGAAGCCGATGATTTCCTGCAGGCCGGCGCCGAAGGGCGGGTGGACGCCGCTGAAGTCGAGGCGTTGATTGCTGCGCGTCTGGCGGCACGTGCCGGCAAAGACTGGGCCGAATCCGACCGCATCCGCGACCAGCTCACGGCCATGGGCGTGGTGCTGGAAGACGGCAAGGGCGGGACGACCTGGCGCTTGGCTGACTGATTGCTTGATCGGTAAAAAACAAAACCCGCCTTGTGCGGGTTTTGTTTTTTTGTGGCGGGCCTTTAGCTCAGGAGCCCGGTGCTGACTGCGACAATCAGGAAGATCCCGAGCACCGCTCGGTAGATGACAAACGGCCAGGTGGAGAACTTCTCCAGAAAGCGCATCAGGCCCCAGATGGCGAAAAACGCCGAGATGCTGGCGATCACCAGGCCGAAAATCAGGTGCGCCCAGGCTTGCGCGGGAAGGTCAGCATGGAACAACACCCACAGCTCCTTCAAACCGGCCAGGGCGATTGCGGGCAGCCCCAGCAGAAAGGAAAACCGCGCTGCCTCTTCACGTTTGAAATTGAGGAACAGCGCCGCGGTCAGCGTTGACCCCGAACGCGACACCCCAGGGATCAGTGCGCCGATCTGGGCAATGCCAACGATCAGCGCATCACGCAGGCGCATTTCGCCAACGGTGCGGCGATGCCGACAACTGAGTTCGGCGGCCGCCAGCAAAACCGCCATGACTACGCAGGAAATCCCGATCACCATCAGCCCCCGCAACGGCGAGTTGCAGGCATTGAGGGTCGAGGACAGCGCAATGCCGGCAATACCGATGGGAATGGTCGCCAACACGATAGCCACCGCGAGGATGAACCACTGGTTGCTGTAATCGCGTTGGCGTATCGCGCCGACACTGCCGCTGACAACTTGTCGAACGTCACGCCAGAAATAACTGACCACCGCCGCCAACGCGGCCAACTGCATGGCCGCCGAAAACGCCGAACCGGGATCAGGCCAGCCGAGCAGGGCGGGCACGATGCGCATATGCGCGGTGGAGGACACGGGCAACAACTCGGTGATGCCCTGAATGATGCCCAGGAAGCCGATTTGCAGGTAATCCAGTGAGGCAAAGCCGATATCAAGGCCGGTAGAACAGATGTTGGTCAAAGCACTTATCCTGTGAGGATCAGGAGGAGGAAGGGTCTGGATCAAATGGAGTGAGGCGAAAAGCTGAAACATTTCGTCACAGTCTAGTCGCTGCGGTCAATAGGGGGTGTGAGTGGTTTTTGCGGTGACTGGGTGGGCGCCTTCGCGAACAGGCCCGCTCCCATAGGGGATTTGTGTCGTGCACAAAAACCAGACCTGACGAAAATCCCCTGTGAGAGCGAGCCTGCTCGCGATTGACTGCACAGCCGTCAGCTTTCCAATTGGCGCAAGCGCTTATAGAGCGTATTGCGACTAACCCCCAACCGCCGCGCCAGATGGGAAATATTGCCCCTGGCAGCCTTCAGTTCCCGGTTCAACGCCTGGGTGTCATTCAGATCAACCCCCACCGGCTCCGGTGCATCCACCGGTTCCATCTCCAGATCGACAAAGAAATCATCCGGCAAATGCTCCGGCCGCACTGGTTGTTCCTCGGCCATGGCCAGCGCCACCTGCATCACACTGCTGACCTGGCGTAAGTTACCGGGCCACGGATGACGGCTGAACAGCGCCAGCACTTCACGGCTCAGTCCCGCCCATTGGCTGGGTTCGCGATGCTGTTCCCACAGGCGATTGAATAGCGCCTCTTTGTCGCTGCGTTCGCGCAACGGCGGCAGCTCCAGCGTCAGCCCGCCGATACGGTAATACAGATCCTCACGAAACCGACCCAATTGCACCTGTTCGCGCAGCGAGCGGTTGGTGGCCGAGATGATCCGCAGATCCACCGGGAACAACTCGCTGCTGCCCACCGGTTGCACGCAACGCTCCTGTAGCACCCGCAGCAACCGGGCCTGTGTCGGCAGCGGCATGTCGCCGATTTCATCGAGGAACAGTGTGCCTTTGTCGGCCTTGCGGATCAGGCCGATGCTGCCTTTCTGGTTCGCCCCGGTGAACGCGCCTTTCTCGTAGCCAAACAGCTCGGACTCCACCAGTTCGGCGGGGATCGCTGCACAGTTGACAGCAATGAACGATTGTTTGCTGCGTGAGCTGGCCTGATGCAGGGCCTTGACGAAGACTTCCTTGCCGACCCCGGTTTCACCGTGAATCAACAGTGGAATGTCTTTCTCCAGCAAGCGCTCGGCCTGGCGCACGGCCTTTTCCACGCGACTGTCGCCGAAGTGCAGGGTGTTCAGGCTGATGGCCTGGGGTTTGGCGGCTACCGCGGCGCTCTCGGGTTCAGCGCTTTGGGTTGCGGAAAACAGTCGTGGCTGAATCGGTGCCTGCTTCGGCCGTTTCACCAAGCACTGGAAGCGGTGGCGTCCGCAACTCTGCAGGGCAAAGGGCAGGCCCTCGGGCTGATTCAACAATTCCAGCAGCGAGACGTTGAACAAGCTCTCCACGCTGACACGCGACAGGCGGATGCCCAACAAGTTGTCAGCGCGGCGGTTGGCGGACAGCACCTGGCCACTTTCATCGAAAATCAGCAAGCCGGCCCACTGGCTGTCGAGGTTGTTCAGGCCCGTGTTGAAGGTCAACTGGAAATGCTGGCCGTGGAACAGGTTGAGGATCAGCCGGTTTTCCACGGTCTGGCTCATCATCTTGACCATGCCCAGGGTGTGGGACGGCGGCAGGTAGCTGTCGCTGGAGACGTCCAGCACGGCAATGACCTTGCGCTCGGCGTCGAAAATCGGCGCGGCGGAACCGGTCATGAAACGGTTGGCCTTGAGAAAGTGTTCATCGTGCTCGATGTGCACCGCTTGTTCGCAGGCCAGGGCGGTGCCGATGGCATTGGTCCCGCTGCAGTGCTCCAGCCAGCTGGCGCCGGCGCTGAAACCGCGGGTCAGGCTTGGCTCTATGAAGCGCTGGGTGCCCCATGACGTCAGCACCTGGCCCTGATTGTCGGCGAGCATGATCAGGCAATTGGAGTTGCTGAGGATGTTCTCGTAATACGGCAGAACTTCCTGGTGGGTGGTCTGCACCAGCGAGTGCTGGCTCTCGAGCAACCGCGCGATACCTTCGGCGGGCAACTGATCGAAGGCCGGAGCGCTCTGATGATTGAGGCCGAACGCGCGGCAACGGGACCAGGAGTCCTGGATGATGGCGTCGTGGGACAGCGGCAGGGCAGGTGGGGCCATTACAAGTCAGCCTCTGATTAACGCTTTTATTGTTGTTATGGATGCATCAACTACGCAGGACTTTGTAGGAGCGAGCTTGCTCGCGATGGACGTCAACGATGACGAGGGCTGTCTGAATGAACGGGGCGATCTCTCGTTCATCGCGAGCGAGCTCGCTCCTACAGGAACCGTAAACGGTCTGTAGAGTGTTGTTGACGAATGTTCATTGTCAATCGGTGAACTGTTCAATTGTTCACTTTCGGTTGTTCATTTGTGTTCATCAACGAACGTGACTCAGTAGTCACTTTCAAGGATTTCAAGCCAAATCAACGGCTTGTGATTTCTGGCACAAATGTCGCTATACAGCTCCGGTCGCTTGACTCCAAAAATAAAAAAAGGCCGAGCCATGTCATTAACCCTGGAGCATGTCAGCCGTACCGTCGAGGGCCAGACCTGGATCGACGATGCCTGCCTGAGTTTCGAACCCGGATCCTTCAACGTTTTGCTGGGGCGCACGCTGTCCGGCAAAACCAGTCTCATGCGCTTGATGGCCGGGCTGGACAAGCCCGACACCGGGCGCATCCTGATGAACGGCGTGGATGTCACACAGCGGCCGGTGCGTTTGCGCAACGTGTCGATGGTGTATCAGCAGTTCATCAATTACCCGACCATGACGGTGTTCGAGAACATCGCCTCGCCGCTGCGGCAGGCCGGGGTGTCCAATGAGCAGATCCAGACCAAGGTGCTGGAAACCGCCAGGATGCTGCGCATCGAGAAGTTTCTGCAGCGTTATCCGCTGGAGCTCTCCGGTGGACAGCAACAGCGCACGGCCATGGCCCGGGCGCTGGTCAAGGACGCCGAGCTGATTCTGTTCGATGAGCCGCTGGTCAACCTCGACTACAAACTGCGCGAGGAGCTGCGCCAGGAAATGCGCGAGCTGTTCAAGGCCCGCCACACCATCGCGATCTACGCCACCACCGAACCCAACGAAGCGCTGGCCCTCGGCGGCACCACGACCATTCTTCACGAGGGTCGGGTAATCCAGAGCGGCAAGTCTTCCGCGGTCTATCACCAGCCGCAGACCGTGTTGGCGGCCGAGCTGTTTTCCGAACCGCCGATCAACCTGATGCCGGGGCGCATCGCCGGTAACGAAGTGAGTTTCGCCAATTTCGTGCATTTCCCGCTGAACGTCGATTTGCGGCCGGTGGGCGAGGGCGAATTTCGCTTCGGCGTGCGGCCCAGCCATATCTCGCTGGTACCCAGCAACGACGACGACCTGGAATTGGCGGTGACCGTCGAAGTCGCGGAAATCAGCGGCTCGGAAACCTTCCTGCACGTGCGCAACGAGCATTTCCTGCTGGTGCTGCACTTGCCCGGTGTCCACGAATACGACGTCGATGCGCCGATCCGCATCTACATCCCGACCCATAAACTGTTTGTGTTCGATACGCAGGGGCGGCTGGTCCAGGCGCCGGGCCGGCGTGTCGCGAGGGTTGCCTGATGGCTGAAATCCGTTTGCAGAACCTCGCCCACAGCTACACCAAAACCCCGGGCGGACCCGAGGATTACGCGATCCGCGAGATGGACCACATCTGGGAGCAGGGCGGTGCCTATGCCTTGCTCGGTCCGTCGGGGTGCGGCAAGTCGACCTTGCTCAACATCATTTCCGGGTTGCTCAGTCCGTCCCAGGGCCACGTGCTGTTCGATGGCAAAGCGGTCAACGACTTGACCCCGGAGAAGCGCAACATCGCCCAGGTTTTCCAGTTTCCGGTGGTCTACGACACCATGACGGTATTCGACAACCTGGCTTTCCCGCTGCGCAATCAGGGCATGGCCGAGGCGAAAATTCACGCCAAGGTGCGGGAAATTGCCGAAGTCCTCGATCTGCAGAATCTGTTGAGCAAAAAGGCGCGCAACCTCACCGCCGACGAAAAGCAGAAAGTGTCCATGGGCCGTGGACTGGTGCGCGATGACGTGTCGGCGATTCTATTCGATGAACCGCTGACCGTGATCGACCCGCACCTGAAGTGGAAGCTGCGGCGCAAGCTCAAGCAGATCCACGAGCAATTCAACATCACCATGGTCTACGTCACTCACGATCAACTGGAAGCCTCGACCTTTGCCGACAAGATCGCGGTGATGTACGGCGGGCAGATCGTGCAGTTCGGCACGCCACGGGAATTGTTCGAACGCCCGAGCCACACCTTTGTCGGTTACTTCATCGGCAGCCCGGGGATGAACCTGATCGAGGTGCAGCCGCAACCGGGCGGCGTTGGCTTCGCCTCGACCCATTTGCCGCTGTCCGCGGCCCTGCGGCAACGCATCGCCGAGACCCAATGGGAAACCCTGAAAGTCG
Organism: Pseudomonas moorei; assembly: GCF_008801475.1. Taxonomy (GTDB): domain Bacteria; phylum Pseudomonadota; class Gammaproteobacteria; order Pseudomonadales; family Pseudomonadaceae; genus Aquipseudomonas; species Aquipseudomonas moorei. The sequence continues at coordinate 146,302 of NZ_VZPP01000015.1, forward strand.
GTATCCGGCCCGAGTTCGTCCATGTGTGGGAAGAGCCATTCGATGACGCGATGCGGGCTCACGTCGTACACGTCGAAGACCTCGGCACCTACAAGATCATGACCCTGGACCTTGATGGCGCAGCGCTGAAAGTTCGCCTGGCCGAAGACAAGCCGGTGCCTGAAGGCACGGCGTATATCAGTTTTCCGGGGCAATGGCTGATGGTCTATGCCGACGAATTCCTGCTGGAGCCCCACGCCGTCAACGAAGCAATGGCCAATAAAGAGGCGCAGCCATGAACAAGGTGCAGAACAACAAGGCCTGGTGGCTGGTGCTGCCAGTGTTCCTGCTGGTGGCGTTCAGTGCGGTGATCCCGATGATGACCGTGGTCAACTATTCGGTGCAGGACATTTTCGACCAGTCCAGCCGCTACTTCGTCGGCGCCGACTGGTACAGGCAAGTGCTGCTCGATCCTCGCCTGCATGACTCGCTGCTGCGCCAGTTCATCTATTCGGCCTGTGTGTTGCTGATTGAAATTCCCCTGGGCATCGCCATCGCGCTAACCATGCCCACCAAGGGGCGCTGGTCGTCGCTGGTGCTGATTATCCTGGCGATTCCCCTGCTGATTCCGTGGAACGTGGTCGGCACCATCTGGCAGATCTTCGGTCGCGCCGACATCGGTCTGCTGGGTTCGAGCCTCAATGGCATGGGCATCAGCTACAACTACGCGGCGAACACCATGGACGCCTGGGTCACCGTGCTGGTGATGGACGTGTGGCACTGGACGTCGCTGGTGGCGCTGTTGTGTTTCTCCGGTCTGCGGGCGATTCCGGACGTGTATTACCAGGCGGCGCGGATCGATCGGGCTTCGGCCTGGGCGGTGTTCCGGCACATCCAGCTGCCCAAGCTCAAGAGCGTGCTGCTGATCGCGGTGATGCTGCGCTTCATGGACAGTTTCATGATCTACACCGAACCCTTCGTGCTCACGGGCGGCGGACCGGGTAATGCCACGACCTTCCTCAGTCAGACATTGACCCAGATGGCCGTAGGGCAATTCGACCTGGGGCCGGCAGCGGCATTCTCGCTGGTGTATTTCCTGATCATCCTGTTGGTGTCCTGGTTGTTCTACACCGCCATGACTCACTCCGACGCCAACCGCTGAGGCCCGCCATGAGCAAGAGAAAGCTGATTCCGTTGCTGGTCTACATCCTGTTCCTGCTGGTGCCGATCTACTGGCTGTTGAACATGTCGTTCAAGAGCAACACTGAAATCCTCGGCGGCCTGACGCTGTTTCCCGCGGATTTCACCCTGCATAACTACAAGGTGATCTTCACCGACCCGAGTTGGTACAGCGGTTATCTCAACTCGCTGTACTACGTGAGCCTGAACACGGTGATCTCCCTGAGCGTGGCGCTGCCGGCGGCCTATGCGTTCTCGCGTTACCGTTTCCTCGGCGACAAGCACCTGTTCTTCTGGCTGCTGACCAACCGCATGGCACCACCGGCGGTGTTCCTGTTGCCGTTCTTCCAGCTGTATTCGTCGATCGGCCTGTTCGATACCCACATCGCCGTGGCCCTGGCGCACTGCCTGTTCAACGTGCCGCTGGCGGTGTGGATTCTCGAGGGGTTCATGTCCGGTGTGCCCAAGGAAATCGACGAAACCGCCTACATCGATGGCTACAGCTTTCCCAAGTTCTTCGTGAAGATTTTCATCCCGCTGATCGGCTCCGGCATCGGCGTCACGGCGTTTTTCTGCTTCATGTTTTCCTGGGTCGAACTGCTGCTGGCGCGCACGCTGACGTCGGTGAACGCCAAGCCGATCGCGGCGGTGATGACCCGCACGGTCTCGGCGTCGGGCATCGACTGGGGCGTGCTGGCGGCGGCGGGGGTGTTGACCATCCTGCCGGGCATGCTGGTGATCTGGTTTGTTCGCAACCACGTGGCCAAGGGCTTTGCCCTGGGTCGGGTCTGAGGAACTGAATGATGGAATGGATGAGCTGGACGATTCCCACAGCGGCTTTCTTCGTCGTCATTGGCCTGATTCTGCTGGGCATGACGACCTGGGAACTGCGTTCGCCGAGCATGCTGCGGCGAGGTTTTCTGCCGATTGCCACCACCCGTGGCGATCGGCTGTTTATCGGTCTTCTCGGCAGCGCCTACCTGCATTTGCTGGTCATAGGCGTGACCGACTGGAGCATCTGGGTCGCCTTCGCGTCGTCCTTGGTGTGGCTGTTGGCTGTGATGCGGTGGGGCTAGTCGAATCGCTCGGCAACGTTGCTCCGAAACTTAAACAGGAGGTCTCTATGTTCGACAAAAACAATAAGCTGCGACATAGCATTTCATTGGCAGCCATGCTGGCACTCAGTGGTTTGAGCGCTTCGGCCTGGGCTGATGCCTATGAAGACGCTGCGAAGAAATGGATTGGCAGCGAGTTCAAACCATCCACCCTGACGGCCGATCAGCAGCTCGAGGAATTGAAGTGGTTCATCAAGGCCGCCGAGCCGTTTCGCGGGATGGACATCAAGGTCGTCTCGGAAACCCTGACCACTCACGAATACGAGTCCAAGGTGCTGGCCAAGGCCTTTACCGAAATCACCGGGATCAAAGTGACCCACGACTTGCTGCAAGAAGGCGATGTAGTGGAAAAGCTGCAGACCGTGATGCAGTCGGACAAGAGCATCTATGACGGCTGGGTCAACGACTCGGACTTGATCGGTACGCACTTCCGTTACGGCAAGACCGAAGCCATCACCGACCTGATGGCCAACGAAGGGAAAAACTTCACGTCGCCCACCCTCGACATCAAGGATTTCATCGGCACCTCCTTCACCACCGCACCGGACGGCAAACTCTATCAGCTGCCCGATCAGCAGTTCGCCAACCTGTACTGGTTCCGCGCCGACTGGTTCGAGCGCCCGGACCTGAAAGCCAGGTTCAAGGAAAAATACGGCTACGAGCTGGGCGTGCCGGTGAACTGGTCGGCCTATGAAGACATCGCCAAATTCTTCAGCGAAGACGTCAAGGAAATCGATGGCAAGCGTGTCTACGGGCACATGGACTACGGCAAGAAAGACCCGTCCCTGGGCTGGCGCTTCACCGATGCCTGGTTCTCCATGGCCGGTGGCGGCGACAAGGGCTTGCCCAATGGTTTGCCGGTGGATGAGTGGGGCATTCGTGTCGAGGATTGCCATCCGGTGGGCTCCAGCGTCACCCGCGGTGGCGATACCAACGGCCCGGCAGCGGTCTTCGCCACCCAGAAGTACGTTGACTGGATGAAGGCCTATGCGCCACCTGAAGCGGCGGGCATGACCTTCTCCGAATCCGGCCCCGTGCCTTCCCAGGGCAACATCGCCCAGCAGATCTTCTGGTACACCGCGTTCACGGCCGACATGACCAAGCCGGGTCTGCCCGTGGTGAATGCCGACGGCACACCGAAATGGCGCATGGCGCCGTCGCCGCGTGGTCCGTACTGGGAGGAGGGCATGAAGCTGGGGTATCAGGACGTGGGTTCCTGGACGTTCATGAAGTCCACGCCCGAGAAGCAAAAACTCGCCGCCTGGCTCTATGCGCAGTTCGTGACGTCGAAAACCGTATCGCTGAAGAAAACCATCGTTGGCCTGACGCCGATCCGCGAATCGGACATCAACTCGCAAGCCATGACCGACCTGGCGCCGAAGCTCGGTGGCCTGGTGGAGTTCTACCGCAGCCCGGCCCGCGTGCAATGGACCCCGACCGGGACCAACGTGCCTGATTATCCTCGCCTCGCGCAGTTGTGGTGGAGCCACATCGCCGAAGCGGCCAGCGGCGAGAAGACCCCACAACAGGCACTGGACGGACTGGCCAAGGACCAGGACGCCATCATGTCCCGCCTGGAACGCTCAAAAGCGCAAACCACCTGCGCCCCGAAAATGAACCCCGAGCGCGATGCGCAATACTGGTTCGACCAGCCGGGTGCACCGAAGCCGAAACTGGCGAACGAGAAGCCCAAGGGCGAGACCGTGAGCTACAACGAACTGCTGAAGTCGTGGGCCGATGCGCGTAAGTAAATGACCGGAGTGTGAAAGGCGAACGGCACCGGAAGGTGCCGTTTTTGTTTGTGCCTGTGCCAGCGCAGGCGCCGTGTCGGGCCACACGGAAAGATCAGGTCAATATTGCCGATTCAGTAACGGCCAGAACGCAAAAACGGCACCCGAACAGACTGTGTGAAAACCTAGCAATCTGCGCAGCGCTCAAAGAAAATGCTCCGTATCGAAAGATACGGAGCATTTTTCGTTATGGCCTACATCCAGGGAGAGCCCCGCAGCCAGACCAGCCTGTTCCC
>NZ_VZPP01000016.1 GCF_008801475.1 Pseudomonas moorei
GGGAACAGGCTGGTCTGGCTGCGGGGCTCTCCCTGGATGTAGGCCATAACGAAAAATGCTCCGTATCTTTCGATACGGAGCATTTTCTTTGAGCGCTGCGCAGATTGCTAGGTTTTCACACAGTCTGTACGGGCTGCTTTTTTGTTGTCTGTGATTTAGCGACGCTGAGCGGATTGCCGTGGTATTGAGCCTGCTCGATCGTGGACTGAATCAACGTCAGCAGGGTCCACTCGACTGTCCGGTTGCTACAGAGCCAGCGCAATGTTTGTGCAGACGTATCAGTGCAAAACGGGACCGGCCAAAATGCCAGCATCATCTGCTGTTCACTCATTCAAGCTCCCTGTTCCTCGCAGTGGCTGGCTATGAAAGACTAGCTGCCGTTTCTACAGTCCTCCTGATTTTTTACGCGCCGTTTCAAGGCCGCGTGTTTTGAGTGCCCATGCCTGCCATCGAACATCCATTGATAGACCAGTTCCTCGACGCGCTATGGTTGGAGAAAGGTCTTTCCGATAACACCCGCGATGCCTATCGCAGCGACCTGGCCCTGTTCAACGGCTGGTTGCAGGATAAAGGGCTGGAGTTGGTCAACGCCGGACGCGAGTTGATCCTCGACCATCTGGCGTGGCGTGTGGAGCAAAACTACAAGCCCCGTTCAACCGCACGATTTCTCTCGGGCGTGCGTGGCTTCTATCGTTATTTGCTGCGGGAAAAACTGATCGCTGTTGACCCAACGCTTCGCATCGATATGCCGCAGCTCGGCAGACCACTGCCCAAATCCTTGTCTGAGGCGGACGTAGAAGCACTGTTGAAGGCGCCTGATTTGAGCGAAGCCATCGGACAGCGCGACCGCGCCATGCTTGAAGTGCTTTATGCCTGCGGCCTTCGGGTGACGGAACTGATCAGCCTGACGCTGGAACAGGTCAATCTGCGCCAGGGCGTATTGCGAGTGATGGGCAAGGGCAGCAAGGAGCGACTGGTGCCGATGGGCGAGGAGGCGATTATCTGGGTCGAGCGCTACCTGCGCGATGGACGCGGCGAGCTGCTCGGCGGGCGTCCCAGCGATGTCTTGTTCCCCAGCCAGCGAGGAGAGCAGATGACGCGGCAGACATTCTGGCATCGGATCAAGCATCAGGCGAAAGTCGCCGGTATCGGCAAGTCGCTGTCGCCGCACACGCTGCGCCATGCTTTCGCCACCCACTTGCTCAATCATGGTGCCGACCTTCGGGTGGTGCAGATGCTGCTGGGCCATAGCGATTTGTCGACCACCCAGATCTATACCCATGTTGCCCGGGCTCGGTTGCAGGATCTGCACGCCAAACATCATCCTAGAGGCTAGTGAAAGTCCTGTGGGAGCGAGCTTGCTCGCGATGAGGCCTGAACATCCAGCATTAATGGCGCCTGACTGACCGCAATCGCGAGCAAGCTCGGTCCCACAGAAAGCAGTCGCCAAAGCCTTGCATCACCGGGAGTCGGACACTGTTGCCTTATGTGGTAGGCTTTGACGGTTTGCACGATGGGCGGTTATGACCCGGTGTTTCGGCACGGGCGTTCTGACCGTCCCATTTGTCCGCCTTCAGGAGTTCTCATGCGTCTGACCCAGATTTTCGCCGCCGCCGCCATTGCGTTGGTCAGCACCTTTGCCGTCGCCGATGACGCGGCCGACAAAGCCATCCGTAAAAGCCTGGAAAACCTCCAGCTCGAAGTGCCCGTAGAAAGCATCACCGCCAGCCCGCTGCCGGGCCTGTACGAAGTCAAATTGAAGGGCAGCCGCGTGCTGTATGCCAGCGCCGACGGTCAGTACGTGGTTCAGGGTTACCTGTTCCAGCTCAAGGACGGCAAGCCGGTCAACCTGACCGAGAAGACCGAGCGCCTGGGCATCTCCAAACTGATCAACGAGATTCCGGTTGCCGAAACCGTGGTTTACCCGGCCATTGGTGAAACCAAATCGCACATCACCGTGTTCACCGACACCACTTGCCCGTACTGCCACAAACTGCACGCCGAAGTGCCTGAGTTGAACAAGCGTGGCATCGAAGTGCGCTATGTTGCGTTTCCACGCCAGGGCCTTGGCTCGCCGGGCGACGAACAGCTACAGGCCGTGTGGTGCTCGAAAGACAAGAAAGCGGCCATGGACAAGATGGTCGATGGCAAGGAGATCAAGGCCGCCAAGTGCGATAACCCGGTTTCCAAACAGTTCGCCCTCGGCCAGTCGATTGGCGTGAACGGTACACCGGCCATCGTTTTGGCCGACGGTCAGGTCATTCCGGGCTACCAGCCTGCGCCACAAGTCGCCAAACTGGCGCTGGGCGCGAAGTAAATTCGCATCGTCATGGTCCGCCATTGACGATCGTGGTCCGGCAGCAGCATTCGCCGGGCCATCAATAGAGAGCCGCGAGCATGCGGTTGTTTTCACGGCCGGCCTTGAGTCGGCCGTTTTATGGGGAGTTCACAGTGAAACCGGTCAAAGTAGGCATCTGTGGGTTAGGAACCGTCGGTGGCGGTACCTTCAACGTACTTCAGCGCAACGCCGAGGAAATTGCTCGTCGTGCCGGGCGTGGAATCGAAGTGGCACAAATTGCCATGCGCACGCCAAAGCCTCAGTTCCAAACGACCGGTATTGCGATTACCAACGATGTCTTCGAAGTGGCCACGAACCCTGAGATCGACATCGTTATAGAGCTGATGGGCGGCTACACCGTTGCCCGTGAGCTGGTACTCAAGGCCATCGAGAATGGCAAGCATGTGGTCACCGCGAACAAGGCGTTGATCGCCGTTCACGGTAACGAAATTTTCGCCAAGGCTCGCGAGAAGGGCGTGATCGTTGCGTTCGAAGCAGCAGTGGCGGGTGGCATCCCGGTGATCAAGGCGATCCGCGAGGGCCTGTCGGCCAACCGTATCAACTGGGTGGCCGGGATCATCAACGGCACCGGTAACTTCATCCTGACCGAGATGCGCGAGAAGGGTCGTACCTTCGAAGACGTGTTGGTTGAGGCACAGGCCCTGGGTTACGCCGAAGCCGATCCGACCTTCGACGTTGAAGGCATCGACGCGGCGCACAAGCTGACGATCCTGGCGTCCATCGCTTTCGGTATCCCGCTGCAATTCGACAAGGCCTACACCGAAGGCATCACCAAGCTGACCACCGCTGACGTGAACTACGCCGAAGCGCTGGGCTATCGCATCAAGCACCTGGGCGTGGCGCGCAGCACTGCGGCCGGTATTGAATTGCGCGTCCACCCGACGCTGATCCCGGCCGATCGTTTGATCGCCAACGTCAACGGCGTAATGAACGCGGTCATGGTCAACGGTGATGCTGCTGGCTCGACCCTGTTCTACGGTGCCGGCGCCGGCATGGAACCGACCGCTTCGTCGGTCATTGCCGACCTGGTGGATGTGGTTCGCGCCATGACGTCCGATCCGGAAAACCGCGTACCGCACCTGGCCTTCCAGCCGGATTCGCTGTCGGCCCACCCGATCCTGCCGATCGAGGCCTGCGAAAGCTCCTACTACCTGCGCATTCAGGCCAAGGACCACCCGGGCGTGCTGGCGCAAGTGGCGAGCATCCTGTCGGAGCGTGGCATCAACATCGAATCGATCATGCAGAAGGAAGTTGAAGAACACGACGGCCTGGTGCCCATGATCCTGCTGACCCACCGTGTGCTGGAGCAGCATATCAATGACGCGATCGCCGCCCTGGAAGCCTTGGCTGGCGTTGTGGGTCCGGTCGTACGGATCCGCGTCGAGCACCTGAACTAAGCCGTTATCGTTCACCGGGCTCACGGGTTGAGCCCGGGTTTGCGAACACTGTCCATTGGAGTCAGTCATGCGTTACATCAGTACCCGCGGCCAGGCACCGGCCCTGAATTTCGAAGACGTCCTGCTGGCCGGTCTGGCCACCGACGGCGGTCTGTACGTCCCGGAAAACCTGCCACGTTTCACCCAGGAAGAAATCGCTTCCTGGGCCGGCCTGCCATATCACGAGCTGGCGTTCCGGGTCATGCGCCCATTCGTCACCGGCAGCATTCCGGACGCCGATTTCAAAAAAATCCTCGAAGAAACCTACGGTGTGTTTGCCCACAGCGCCGTTGCGCCGTTGCGTCAGCTGAACGGCAATGAATGGGTGCTGGAGCTGTTCCACGGCCCGACCCTGGCCTTCAAGGACTTCGCCCTGCAACTGCTCGGTCGCCTTCTGGACTACGTGCTGGAAAAACGCGGCGAGCGCGTGGTGATCGTTGGTGCGACCTCCGGTGATACCGGGTCGGCCGCCATCGAAGGCTGCAAACACTGCGAAAACGTCGATATCTTCATCCTGCACCCGCACAACCGTGTATCGGAAGTGCAGCGTCGGCAGATGACCACCATCTTCGGCGAGAACATCCACAACATCGCGATCGAAGGCAACTTCGATGACTGCCAGGAAATGGTCAAGGCGAGCTTCGCCGACCAGGGCTTCCTGAAGGGCACTCGCCTGGTGGCGGTGAACTCGATCAACTGGGCGCGGATCATGGCCCAGATCGTTTACTACTTCCACGCTGCGCTGCAGCTGGGTGGCCCGGCGCGTTCGGTGTCGTTCTCGGTGCCGACCGGCAACTTCGGCGACATCTTCGCAGGCTACCTGGCGCGCAACATGGGCCTGCCGATCAATCAATTGATCGTCGCCACCAACCGCAACGACATCCTGCATCGCTTCATGAGCGGCAATCAGTACGTCAAGGAAACCCTGCACGCCACCCTGTCGCCGTCCATGGACATCATGGTGTCGTCGAACTTCGAGCGTCTGTTGTTCGACCTGCACGGTCGCAATGGCGCGGCGATTGCCGGGTTGATGGACAGCTTCAAGCAAGGTGGCGGCTTCAGCGTCGAGCAGGAGCGCTGGACCGAAGCACGCAAACTGTTCGATTCGCTGGCGGTGGATGACGCACAAACCTGCGAGACCATCGCCGAAGTCTACGAGCAGACCGGTGAGGTGCTGGATCCGCACACCGCCATCGGTGTCAGGGCCGCGCGGGAATGCCGTCGCAGCCTGGACATTCCGATGGTGATCCTGGGCACGGCTCACCCGGTCAAATTCCCGGATGCCGTGGAAAAAGCCGGTGTAGGAAAAGCGCTCGAACTCCCGGCACATCTTTCTGATTTGTTTGAGCGAGACGAACGTTGCACGGTGTTGCCGAATGACCTTAAAGCCGTACAGGCCTTTGTCAGTCAGCATGGCAACCGCGGCAAGCCTTTGTAACCGGCAAAAGCTGTCACAAATTGAAGCCCGTCTCATGACGGGCTTTCTCGTTTCTGCATGCCACACTGATCCGCTGGAGTCGCCCATTAAGGACGGGCGAGCTGATCATCAAGGAAGTGGTAATGCTGTTTTTCAGAAAGTTAACGCCCGCCCCGCGCTGGCTGATTTTGCTCGGGACCCTGGGTTTTACCCAGGTGCTGGCGGCAGATTCGGCGGCTCCCGCGCCTGCGAAGGCGCTCAAGCTGGACGAGCAAGAGCGCAAATGGATGGCCGAGCATCCGCGCGTCATCGTCGCTTCGCTGGAGTACCCACGGTATCTGTTCAAGGATGAGCATGGCCGCTGGATCGGTTTGAACAAGGATGTACTCGATCGCATCGGCGCCATGACCGGTTTGCAGTTCGTTCATGTCGAAGCGTTTTCTACCGATCAGATGCTGGCCAGCCTGGAAAGCAGTGAGGCGGACATGAGCACCACGCTGGCAATCAATGACGAACGCAAGGCGTTCCTGGACTTCAGCCATGCATATGGTGGCGCGGGCTGGGTATTCGTGGGGCGGGCAGAGGCACCGAAGGTGCAATCTTTGGAGGATCTGGCGAAGCGGGTGCTGGTGTTGCCGGCTCGTCATGCGTTGGAAGCATCGATTCGCCATGAATACCCGACCATTGAGCTACGCACCGTCAAAACCTACGCGGAGGCCCGTGCGCTGGTTGAAAGCGGTGAGGCCTATGCCACCATCGACAATGAAATCGGCGCTCAACTCTTTCCCTCGGGGCAGCTTCAGCTGGGGCATATTCTGGAGGGACGGTGGGACCCTGAGCATCTGGCGGTGCGCAAAGGCCAGCCGCATCTATTGAGCATTCTCAACAAGGCACTGGAGGCGTTTCCCCCCGCCGAGTTACGCGCCATTCGCCGCAAATGGCTCAATGGTGTCGTTACGACCGCAGAGCCGACGGTTTGGCAGCGGGTGACACAGTGGAGCTGCCGGGGTGTGTTTGTCGTCAGTGTATTCGCCGTGCTTTTCCTGCTCTGTAACCGCCGGCTGGCCTCGGTGGTCCGGCAACGACTGGAGACTGAGCAGCGTCTTGGGGATCAGCTCGCTTTCCAGCAGGCGCTGATGGACGCGACGCCTGACCCGATGTTCGTTCGTGATCTGCAAGGGCGCTTGATCCTGTGCAACAGGAGTTTCGAGGAGAGCCTGTCGACCCGATTCGATCGGATTCAGGGGCGGCAGCTGATTGAATTGGAGATCCTGCCCAAAGAGACCGCTGAACTGTTGCATACCGAATTCATGGCCCAGCTGGGCTCGCGCTCCACACGATTCTGCAGGCGGCAATTGATGTTCAACAACGGCCTCAGGGACATCTACCAATGGACGGTGCCGTTTTACGGTGCGGACGGCCAGCTGCGCGGTTTGCTGGGGGGCTGGACGGATCTCGGTCAGCGTATCCGACAGGCGTGATGCGACTGTTTTTTCTCTATCATCTTTGCCATGCATGCTCTTTCGACCGGAGACGCAGACGAAGTTGCATCCGGTATTCAGAACTTTCTTCTCGGGCCAGCGGTCATTTACTGTAGGCACTCCCCAGGCACTTTTTTCGGACTATTGAGTGGTGATCGAGATGGAAAGTATCAGTCTCTTGCTCGGTGAGGCTCTGAGCCCGTACCAGGTGACGCTGACCCCCTCGGGTATTCATGGTGAATGCCGGGTGACATTGACCAATACCATGGGCACCACTGTGGTTGAACGTGAGTTCAGTCAGGCCCAGTTAAGCGATAAGCGTCTGCTCACCGATGTGGTCGACGGTTTGCATCGTGATGTACTGATTGCGGAAGGTCGCCTGGAGCCCTGTGTTATCGCGGCGTTGCGCAATGCTGCGCAAGACAAGTTGCTTGCCAGCCGCAACTGAATTGTTTTTTGTGGGAACCTTCCTGCACCAACGTCAGTCAGATCTTTTAACAGCAGGATCAAGCATTGTGCTCCGGTGCTTGTAGCTTGCTGCTACGGGTCTTTATGTAGGCCACGTTTAACCCCGAGTCGTCTCCCCACTTCTCGGGGTTTCTTTTGCCCGGGATTTGTCAGTGCCCGGCCTGCTGTTCAAAAAACGCCTTGGCATCTCTCAGATAATCGCTGCGCCTTTCCGGGTCCAGCCAATCGGCGTATAGCTGATCCAGTCGGTCGTGCGGCAAGGTGCGCAAAAGCAGGTTTATCTCGCTGATCGCCTCTCGGCCCTGAGGTGTATTGGAGCAGCCGATGTAGCCGAACAGGTATTTTCCCGTCCCCTTGATCGGATAGAACTGCAGCTGCTCATCGGAGATGTGTTTCTGTTGTGCCTGATAACGGATCTCGGGCCAGTAACCCAAAACCACCTGTAATCGCCCCAGGCGTTGCATCTGCAACAGACTGCCAAGGGCGTCATTGCCGTAATGGGGCGTCAAGGCGCCGGGCGGTGCCTGTCGCAGCAGGGTGTCGAGAAATTGACCGTAACTGCGGCCAGCCACTACGCCGACTTTTTTCGTGCCACTGGCCAACATGGCTGCCAGATCGACTTCTCCGTCGATCAGAAAAGGTTGCAGAACCGATCGATCTTCCTGCCGGACCGCAAGGCCATTACTCACCGCAAGAAACGCCGGAATGGAGAATGTAATCCACTGCTCCCGCTCTTTGGTCCAGACCAGCGAGGGATCGCAAGTAAAAGATTCTTCGTGGAGCATTTGCATTCCACGAGCGCGGTTAACCCGCATCAAAGTGTGTTCGTACTGCGGCATGCCGGCGATCAACAGCGGCAACAGTTGATCGATGACACCCTGATCTTTTTTCGGGCCTTCAAAAATCATGGTGGGCGGCAAATCGCGCAGGAGCCAGATCAAGGTGTCCCTGGGTTGCGCCAAAACGGGCGAGGCCAGTCCCGCCAACAGCACGAACACGGCCAGTACGCGTTGATTGCGGCAGGAATGGCTTGCTGATGAAAACAGGCGCTTCAGCTTAGATGGCCCCGTCTTCACGCAGCTTTTCGATCTGTCCCTTGTCATAGCCAAGATCGTGGAGTACCTGAGCATTGTGTTCACCCAGTTGCGGCCCGACCCATTCACATTCACCGGGTGTCTCTGAGAGTTTCGGCACAATCCCCGGCATCTTGAAGCCTTTACCATCCGGAAGTTTGGCTTGCAGGAACATTTCCCGGGCGAGGTATTGCGGGTCGCTGAACATGTCTTCGGCGCTGAAGATCCGGCTGGCGGGCACGTCAGCCTGGTTCAAGCGTTCGATGACCGTGTCCAGCGGCAACGAATTGACCCAGCGATCGATCACCCCGTAAAGCTCGTCGCGGCGGGTGTCACGTCCGTCGTTGCTGGCCAGGGTCGGGTCATTGGCCAGGTCTTCGCGACCGATGATCAGCATGAAACGCTTGAAGATCGCATCGCCATTGGCGCCGATCTGCACATGTTTGCCGTCGGCGCTGGTGTGGATAGAGGAGGGTGTGATGCCGGGCATGATGTTGCCGGTGCGCTCGCGAATGAAACCGAACACATCGAATTCCGGGACCATGCTTTCCATCATGGCGAAGATCGCTTCATACAGCGCCACATCCACCACTTGGCCCTGGCCACCGTTGACCTCGCGATGACGCAGGGCCATCAGCGCGCCAATCACGCCCCAGAGCGCGGCGATCGAGTCACCAATGGAAATCCCGGTGCGCACCGGTGGCCGGTCCTCAAACCCGGTGATGTAACGCAGGCCCCCCATGGATTCACCGACCGCGCCAAAACCAGGCTGATCCTTCATCGGACCGGTCTGACCGAAGCCCGAGAGTCGCACCATCACCAGTTTCGGGTTCAGCGCGTGCAAGACGTCCCAGCCCAAACCGAGTTTTTCAAGCACGCCGGGGCGGAAGTTTTCGATCAGGATGTCCGCTTCGCTGAGCAATTTTTTCAGAATCGCCAGGCCATCCGGATGTTTGAGGTTGAGCGTCAGGGATTTTTTGTTGCGCGCCTGAACGAACCACCACAGCGAAGTCCCTTCGTACAACTTGCGCCACTTGCGCAGTGGATCGCCACCGTCCGGAGACTCGATCTTGACAACATCGGCACCGAATTCAGCGCAGATGCGCGAGGCAAAAGGACCGGCAATCAAAGTGCCCAATTCGATGACTTTCAGACCCGAGAGCGGTTTGTCAGTGAGCGGCATACTAAATCCTGTAGGACAAAAGACTGAGCGAATACAGACTTTTAACATAGCCGACTGTCAGGCGCTCAAGGTAGATCGCCTTCTATTCGTTGATTGCCTGTCGCATCGGTTAGACTTGCCGACTTTCCTCGTATCAAGAAGCCCGTTCATGGCCCAGCCGTCCACGACCTACAAGTTTGAACTGAACCTCACCGACCTCGACCGCAGCGTTTACGAGAGCGTCAAGCAGACCATCGCCCGTCACCCTTCGGAAACCGAAGAGCGCATGACCGTGCGCCTGCTGGCCTATGCCCTCTGGTACAACGAGCAGCTGTCCTTTGGCCGTGGTCTTTCAGAAGTGGATGAACCGGCCTTGTGGGAAAAAAGCCTGGATGACCGTGTCCTGCACTGGATCGAAGTCGGCCAGCCGGATGCCGAGCGCCTGACCTGGTGCTCGCGTCGCACCGAACGCACCAGCCTGCTGGCCTACGGCAGCCTGCGTGTCTGGGAAGGCAAAGTGATCCCGGCGATCAAGAACCTGAAAAACGTCAATATCGCCGCCGTGCCCCAGGAAGTACTGGAAACCCTGGCCAAGGACATGCCTCGCGTTATCAAGTGGGACGTGATGATCAGTGAAGGGACGATTTTCGTCACTGACGATCGTGGTCAGCATGAAGTCCAGTTGCAGTGGCTGGCCGGCGAACGCGGCTGATCAATCGCCGCTGGACCGCGTCATGCACTTCTATCCCACATACTGAAAAGAAACCCCTGTCACCCCATGCGCATCGAATCTCGCCTGTTGCCCGACCCCTTGCCATTGCTGGGTGATCTTCCACCCCTGCTGACCCGACTCTACGCCGCCCGGGGCGTGCAATCCGCAGTCGAACTGGACAAAAGTCTGGCGCGGCTGATTCCGTTCCAGCAGCTCAAGGGCATTGATGCTGCCGTGGATCTGCTGGTTACAGCGCTCGAACAGCGGCAACGGATTCTGATCGTCGGCGATTTCGATGCCGATGGCGCGACGGCCAGTACCGTGGGCACCCTGGGTCTGCGCCTGCTGGGCGCGGCTCATGTCGATTACCTGGTGCCCAACCGTTTTGACTACGGTTACGGCCTGACACCGGAGATTGTCGCCGTGGCGCTGGAGCGTCAGCCACAGCTGTTGATCACCGTGGACAACGGTATTTCCAGTGTCGAAGGTGTGGCAGCGGCGAAAAAGGCTGGCCTCAAGGTGCTGGTCACCGATCACCACTTGCCCGGTGATGAATTGCCGCAGGCCGATGCCATCGTCAATCCGAACCAGCCAGGTTGTGAGTTCCCGAGCAAGGCGCTGGCCGGTGTCGGGGTGATTTTCTATGTGCTGATGGCCCTGCGCGCGCGCTTGCGCAGCCTGGGCTGGTACGAGAACAAGCCGCAGCCGAACATCGGCGAATTGCTCGACCTTGTGGCGCTGGGCAGCGTGGCGGACGTGGTACCGCTGGATGCCAACAACCGGATTCTGGTGCACCAGGGCCTCGAGCGGATTCGCGCCGGACGTGCGCGACCGGGCATCAAGGCGATCCTCGAAGTGGCCAAGCGTGAGCCAGCGCGCATTACCTCCACCGACCTGGGATTCATTGTCGGCCCGCGCCTGAACGCGGCGGGGCGCCTGGATGACATGAGCCTGGGCATCGAATGCCTGCTGACCGAAGATGCGACGCTTGCTCGTGAGATGGCTGCTCAACTGGACGGCATGAATCAGGACCGTAAATCCATCGAGCAGGGCATGCAGCGTGAAGCGCTGGCCCAGCTCAAGGATTTGCCCGTTGATTCCATGCCCTTCGGTCTGTGTCTGTTCGATCCCGAATGGCACCAGGGTGTCATCGGCATCCTAGCGTCGCGCATGAAAGAGCGTTATTTCCGTCCGACCATTGCCTTTGCCGACGCGGGAGACGGGCTGCTCAAGGGCTCGGGGCGCTCAGTGCAAGGTTTCCATATTCGCGATGCCCTGAGCGTGGTAGCGGCGCAGCACCCGAACCTGATTACCAAATACGGCGGCCATGCCATGGCCGCTGGTCTGACCCTGCCGGAAGCGAATTTTCCGCTGTTCGCCGAAGCCTTTGACGCCGAGGTGCGTAGGCAAATGCGTGAAGAGGACCTGACCGGGCGCCTGCTGTCGGACGGCACCCTGGCGGTCGAGGAGTTTCACCTGGAACTGGCCCGCGCGCTGCGCCATGCCGGTCCCTGGGGGCAGCATTTTCCGGAGCCGCTGTTTCACGGGGTGTTCCAGTTGGTCGAACAGCGTGTCGTCGGCGAGCGGCACCTCAAGGTGGTGCTCAGAAGCGAATGTGGTTCGGTCAAGCTCGATGGCATTGCCTTTGGTATCGATCGCGATATCTGGCCGAATCCGACCATCAAGTGGGTGGAACTGGCCTACAAGCTCGACGTCAATGAATTCCGCGGCAACGAGACCGTGCAACTGATGATTGCTCACATCGAACCGCGCTGAGTCTTCTTCGCCGTTGTGGCGAGGGAGCTCGGTCCCGCTGGAGGGCGCAACACTCCCAATGCGGGCTGATGCGGTTTATCAGATCGACCGCGGTGATTTGTTTTGGGGCGGCTGCGCCACCCAGCGGGAGCAAGCTCCCTCGCCACAGTGCGCTGTATCCTGTGCGGGTCATCTGTGTTTTCAGTTCTTGAACCCTCCCTCATCCCCCGTTGTCGACTAGGCTCTAAGCACTGCTTGATAATCCTTGTGACGTCTTGTCGAATTTTTTGCCCGCGGGGGCGGGTGCTGCACCTTTTTCCTGTCACTCGTCGACTTTTCAAACAGAACCCTGGAGCCTGCCCACTGATTCGAGAGGTGCCCCATGAGTCTGCTGCTTGAACCCTATACCCTTCGTCAACTGACCCTGCTCAACCGCATCGCGGTATCGCCGATGTGCCAGTATTCCAGTGCCGATGGTCTGGCCAATGACTGGCATCTGGTCCACCTCGGCAGCCGTGCCATCGGCGGGGCCGGACTGGTCCTTACCGAAGCCACGGCGGTCACGGCCGACGGGCGCATCACCGCGCAAGACCTCGGTTTGTGGAACGATGAACAAATCGAGCCGCTGCAGCGCATCACTCGCTTTATTGCCGCCCAAGGCGCCGTTGCCGGTATCCAGCTGGCTCATGCGGGGCGCAAGGCCAGCACCTTTCGGCCCTGGCTGGGCAAACATGGCAGTGTCAAACCCGAAGACGGCGGCTGGCTCCCGGTGGGGCCCTCACCGATCGCGTTCGATCCGCAACACACACAGCCCAGGCAGCTCGATGACGGTGAAATTGCCACTATCATTCAGGCCTTTGTCGATGCGGCAAAGCGTGCGTTGGTCGCCGGTTTCAAGGTGGTCGAAGTGCATGCAGCCCATGGTTACCTGCTGCACCAGTTCCTTTCGCCCTTGAGTAATCAGCGGCGTGATCAGTACGGTGGCTCATTCGAAAACCGCATCCGCCTGGTGTTGCAAGTCACCGAAGCCGTGCGGGCGGTCTGGCCTGAAGAGTTGCCGCTGTTTGTCCGGGTCTCGGCCACCGACTGGGTGGAAGATGGCTGGAATCCCGATGAAACCGTCGAGCTGGCGCGGCGCTTGAAAGCCCTGGGCGTGGACCTGATTGATGTGTCGTCGGGAGGCACGGCAGCCAACGCGGAAATCCCGACAGGCCCCGGTTATCAGACTCGCTTCGCCGAACGAGTGCGCAAGGAGGCTGAAATTGCGACTGGCACCGTGGGAATGATCACCGAGCCGGCTCAGGCTGAGCACATTCTGCGCACCTGTCAGGCGGATATCATTTTCCTGGCCCGTGAGCTGTTGCGCGATCCTTACTGGCCGTTGCACGCCGATGACGATCTCGGCGGACGCAAGGCCATCTGGCCGGCGCAGTACCAGCGGGCGACCCACCGTGACCAACCCATCCATGAATCAGACTTGCGGGATATATGAGACAAAGCCTCTTGTAGGAACGAGCCTGCTCGCGATGGACGTCAACGATAACGCACCCTGCCGGATACTCCGCGTTGCCCTGGCGTTTTTTGCGAGCATGCTCGCTCCTTCAGTATCAAGCGGTGCAATCAGGCTGCTTCGATCTTGCTGCGTTTTTGTTCGACCTTGTTCAAGTAGTCCTTGAGCTTTTCTTGTTCAGCCAGCGTGGTGAACAACCCGAGCTTGCTGCGACGCCACAGAATGTCCTGCGCGGTGGTCGCCCATTCTTCGCTGCACAGGTAATCGACTTCGCGGGTGTAGAGACCACCGCCGATGTGTTCGCCCATATCGCTCAGCTTTTCCACGCCTTCGAGCAGGCGCCAGGTGCGGCTGCCGTAGGTGGTGGCCCAGCGACGGGACATTTCTGTCGTGACCCAGTCGAACTTGTCGCGAATCAACGCGCTCAGCGCTTGCGGGGTGGTCATGTCTTCGCCGCCCGGCAGCGGTGCGTTGGCCGTCCAGCTCGGCTTGATGTGCTGGAAGTAAGGTGCCAGTTGCGCCAGCGCCGACTCCGCGAGCTTGCGGTAGGTGGTCAGCTTGCCGCCGAACACCGAAAGCAACGGCGCTTCCTCGCCACTGCCGGACAGCGCCAGGGTGTAATCGCGGGTGACGGCCGAAGGGTTATCGGATTCGTCATTGCACAGCGGACGCACGCCGGAATAGCTGTGCAGGATGTCGTCGCGGCTGATTTGCTTTTTGAAGTGGGCGTTGACCACTTTCAGCAGGTAATCGGTCTCACCGTCAGTGATCGCCACTTTTGCCGGATCGCCCGTGTATTCGCGGTCGGTAGTGCCGATCAGGGTGAACTGGTTCAGGTAGGGAATGGTGAATACGATGCGCTGGTCTTCGTTTTGCAGAATGTGCGCGTGCTCGCCTTCGTACAATTTTGGCACGATCAGGTGGCTGCCCTGGATCAGGCGGATGCCGTAGGGCGATTCCATCTTCAGATCGTCGCGAATGAACTTGGCGACCCATGGGCCCGCCGCGTTGACCAGCGCCTTGGCGCGGATCGAAAACAGGCTGCCATCGGAGCGTTCCAGATGCAGGTGCCACAGGCCTTTGCTGCGACGAGCGCTGACGCAACGGGTCTGGGTATGGACATGGGCGCCTTGCTCCCGGGCGGCCATGGCATTGAGCACTACCAGCCGGGCATCGTCGACCCAGCAGTCGGAGTATTCGAAGCCTTTGGTGATTTCGCTTTTCAGTGCGCTGTCGGGACCGAACTTCAGGCTTTTCGAACCGGCGAGTTTTTCCCGTTTGCCAAGATGGTCGTACAGGAACAGGCCGGCGCGAATCATCCAGGCGGGCCGCAGGTGCGGGCGATGCGGCAACACAAAGCGCATCTGTTTAACGATATGCGGAGCCTTGGCCAGCAGGACTTCCCGCTCGGCCAGTGCTTCGCGCACCAGGCGGAATTCGTAATGTTCGAGATAGCGCAGGCCGCCGTGGATCAGCTTGCTGCTGGCTGACGAGGTATGGCTGGCCAAATCATCCTTTTCGCAAAGGAACACCGAGAGGCCGCGACCCGCGGCATCCGCTGCGATCCCCACACCATTGATCCCGCCACCGATGACGGCGATATCGTAGACCTCGGCAAGAGGGGGTGTGGGCAAGGTGGAAGTGGGCATCGGCTCGGGCCTCGGAATTCTTTGATGTTCTGTATTTGAAATCGAACATTAATGTTCATTTGCGAAAATACTAGCCCATAAGGACGCGCACGGCCAGTCAGATTCGATTGAAAATACTCATCGAAAGGCGATGAAAGGAAAATTTACGAACATTGGGTGCGTAATCTGACTGCTTGGGTGGCGAGGGCGCTCGCTCCCACCGCTTTTGCGGCGAGTGCAGTGGGTTTGAATGAGCTCAATTGAAGGGTTGAGGGCCGCTTCGCAGCCCAGCGGGAGCTAGCTCCCTCGCCACGGGAGATGTGCTTAAACGACTTCCAGTCGGACTTTGTGCTGGTTTAAAAGCTGCATCAGCGCCGGGGAAGGCTGCTGATCGGTCACCAGGCAATCGATCAGGCTGATCGGCCCCTGGCGAATCATGGCGTTACGCCCGAACTTGCTGGAGTCAGCCGCCAGAATCACCTGCCTGGCGTTGGCGATGATCGCTTGGGAAACCCGCACTTCCTGATAGTCGAAATCCAGCAGGCTGCCGTCTTCATCGATGCCGCTGATGCCAACCAGGGCAAAGTCGACCTTGAACTGGTTGATGAAATCGACGCTGGCCTGACCGACCACGCCACCATCACGCCGCACATTGCCCCCGGTCAGCAGAACGTCGAAGTCGTCCTTGGCGCTGAGCATCGAAGCCACATGCAGGTTGTTGGTGATGATCTTCAGATGATTGTGGTTGAGCAGCGCCCGGGCAATCGATTCGGTCGTCGTACCGATGTTGATGAACAGCGAGGCGTGATCGGGGATCTGTGCGGCGATGGCTTCGCCGATTCGCTGTTTCTCGTCGCGC
Source organism: Pseudomonas moorei (assembly GCF_008801475.1). Taxonomy (GTDB): domain Bacteria; phylum Pseudomonadota; class Gammaproteobacteria; order Pseudomonadales; family Pseudomonadaceae; genus Aquipseudomonas; species Aquipseudomonas moorei. The sequence goes on from NZ_VZPP01000016.1 coordinate 15,861, forward strand.
ATCTGATCGGCGCGCATGGCGTAGGCGGTGTTTTCGACGCTGGAGTCGTAGGCTGCGCCGCCGTGGTAGCGGCGCAACAAATTGGCTTCCGCCAGCTGATTGATATCGCGGCGAATGGTCTGCGGTGTAACAACGAACAGCGTGGCCATTTCCTCGATGCTGACATAGCCGCGTTCGCGGACCAGTTCGAGAATTTGCTGCTGACGGGGAGGCAGATTCATGGGGCGTCCTTTGGGCTGCCGAGCAAAATTTGCCCATGATGCCGCAGGAATCGCCTCCCGACCAGTTACTCGCAGATACAGTCAGCGGCTCGGCTTATTCAGCCCCTTCGTGCGGCTCCCAATCGCGGGTGCGGCTGACGGCTTTTTGCCAGCCAGCGTAGAGTTTTTCCTTTGCCGCTTCGTCCAGCGCCGGTTCGAACTTGCGTTCGATAACCGCCTTGCCGCGCAGCTCTTCCAGGCTGCCCCAGAAGCCGCAGGCCAGGCCCGCCAGGTAAGCGGCACCCAGCGCGGTGGTCTCGCGCATTTGCGGGCGTTCGACCTGCGTGCCGAGGATGTCGGCCTGGAATTGCATAAGGAAGTTGTTCGCCACGGCGCCACCGTCCACGCGCAGTGCCTTGAGTCGCTCGCCGGCGTCCTGCTGCATGGCGTCGAGTACGTCGCGGGTCTGGTAGGCGATCGACTCCAGCGCTGCACGAATGATGTGATCCACACGTACGCCGCGGGTCAGGCCGAACAGTGCGCCACGGGCATACGGGTCCCAGTACGGCGCGCCCAGACCAGTGAACGCCGGTACCAGGTACACGCCGTTGCTGTCCTTGACCTTGTTGGCGAAGTATTCGGTGTCGTGGGCGTCGTTGATGATTTTCAGCTCGTCGCGCAACCACTGGACGGTGGAGCCGCCGTTGAACACAGCGCCTTCCAGGGCATAGGCCACTTCACCGCGCGGACCGCATGCGATGGTGGTAAGCATGCCGTGTCTGGACTTCACGGCTTTGTCGCCGGTGTTCATCAGCAGGAAGCAGCCGGTGCCGTAAGTGTTTTTGGCCTGGCCTGCCTCGACGCACATCTGACCGAACAGCGCTGCTTGCTGATCGCCGGCGATCCCGCCGATGGCGATGCCGCTTTTGGTATGGCCGTAGATTTCCGACGACGACTTCACCTGGGGCAGCATTTCCCGCGGGATATCCAGCAGCTCCAGCATCTTCGCGTCCCACTCCAGGGTGTGGATATTGAAGAGCAGGGTGCGCGAGGCGTTGGTGTAGTCGGTGACGTGGACCTTGCCGCCGGTAAATTTCCAGATCAGCCAGCTATCGACGGTGCCGAACAGTAGCTCACCATTGCGCGCGCGTTCGCGGCTGCCTTCGACGTGGTCGAGGATCCACTTGAGCTTGGTGCCGGAGAAGTACGGGTCGGTGACCAGGCCCGTGGTCTCGCTGATGTATTGCTCGTGGCCATCACGCTTGAGCTGCTGGCAGATTTCGGTACTGCGGCGGCACTGCCAGACGATTGCGTTGTAGATCGGCCGGCCGGTGTTCTTGTCCCAGACCACGGTGGTTTCACGCTGGTTGGTAATGCCGATGGCCGCGACCTGATCGTGATGCAGGCCGGCTTGAGCCAGGGCCTCGACCATCACGGCGCTTTGGGTGGCGAAGATTTCCATCGGGTCGTGTTCGACCCAGCCCGCTTGCGGGTAATGTTGGGCGAATTCACGCTGTGCGGTGCAGACCACGTTGGCGTCGCGGTCGAAGATGATCGCGCGGGAGCTGGTCGTGCCCTGATCGAGGGCAATGATGTAGTTCTTATTCTGAGTGTCGGTCATGTCGATTGCCTTGGACGAAAAGAGGGAATGCGGTCTGGCGCGCGATTGAATGGGCAGTATCACGCGCCAACGGTATCAAGAAATTTCTGGTTTGCCGTCAATGGCCGGTGTTGTGTCCTTTGTAGCAGGCGCGACGCTTGGCAGATGGCGGGCAATCACCCCGCGATAGGCTGCGGCGCCCAGGCAGGCCCCGATAATCGGTGCGAAAACCGGAACCAGGAAGTACGGGATATTGCGCCCGCCGGTGAAGGAAATGTCACCCCAGCCAGCGAAGAACGTCATCAATTTGGGGCCGAAGTCACGGGCCGGATTCATGGCGAAGCCGGTCAGCGGTCCCATCGAGCTGCCGATCACAGCGATCAGCAAGCCAATCAGGATTGGCGCCAGCGGTCCGTTCGGCAGGCCATTGTTGTCGTCGGTCAGGGACATGATCACGCCCATCAGAATGGCCGTGATGATCACCTCGACCAGAAAGGCCTGTGACGTGGTCAGGCTCGGGTTGGGGAAGGTGGAGAACACCGACGCCAATTCCAGGCTGGCTTCAGTGCCGCGAACCAAATGGTGAGTTTGTTCGAAATCGAAGAATAGATTGCTGTAAAGCGTGTAAACCAACAAGGCGCCACAAAAGGCCCCCGCCACTTGGGCCAGGATGTAGAACGGCAGTTTGCGCTTTTCGAAGTCGGCGAAAATGCTCAGGGCGATGCTGACGGCAGGGTTGAGATGAGCGCCGGAAACCCCGGCAGTCAGGTAGATCGCCATGCTCACGCCGATGCCCCAGATGATGCTGATTTCCCACAGACCAAAGCTGGCGCCCGCGACCTTGAGGGCGGCGACGCAACCCGTACCAAAAAAGATCAGCAGAGCAGTACCCAGGAACTCGGCCATGCATTGGCTCGAGAGCGACGGTTGTTGTAAAGCGGTTGTCATTGAAACCTCATTTTTATTTTCTGGCGCTTTCTTTCCATCATGGTCAAAGCGCGTTTTTCACCGGGTCAGGATCCCCATCCAATGCCCGGTTTGCTGCTGGGTGCTGCGGTAGGATATTTCGTACAGTTTCAGAAACGAAAAAATATAGACAAGAAACACTGCTGTCAAAGGTCGAAAGTGAACCATCGGTCACAAATGAACTATTAGTCTTGTGAATGAGTGCGTTGATACGTGGATGAAATCCGGGTGGGCGACGATGCGCACCTGTTGAAAAGGCACCGCGATAGAGCCTTTTGTGGATCAATGTCCTAGAATCCGGCGCAGTATTTTTTGCTGCCGCCAAGTCTGGAGCTGTCATGACACCCGCATTGGATTTGTTGAAAAAAGTTCGTGCCGAACACCGAGTGCACAGTTATGAACATGACCCGAAGGCCGCCTCCTATGGGTTGGAAGCGGCGGAAAAACTCGGGCTCGACCCTGCTCAGGTATTCAAGACCCTGCTGGCGGCCAGTGAGAAAGGAGAGTTGCTGGTAGCGGTAGTGCCGGTTGCCGGCAGCCTGGACTTGAAGGCCCTGGCTCACGCGGCCGGGGTGAAAAAGGTCGAGATGGCCGACCCTGCGGCGGCGCAGCGTTCAACCGGTTACCTGTTGGGCGGGATCAGTCCGTTGGGGCAGAAGAAGCGCTTGCGCACGTTTATCGATAATACGGCTCAGCCCTTTGCGAGCATTTTTGTCAGCGCTGGGCGACGCGGTCTGGAAGTTGAATTGGCTCCCGCCGTGTTGGCCGAACATACCCAGGCGAAGTTTGCCGATATCGGTCGCGCCTGAACGGCATCACTCGCCGCTGTATGGTGGAAATACGCCGGTTCTGTCACTGGTGCGTTTGTTTCGACGGCTCCATGCTCGCTGACCTGACAAAAGGGAGAAGGTTATGCAGCTAGCGTTTCATCAGGTCGATGCGTTCAGTGATCGGCCATTTGGCGGCAATCCGGCAATGGTTTATCGGCTGGACGCCTGGCTCGCCGATGAGTTGATGCAAAAAATCGCCGCCGAGCACAATCTCGCCGAGACTGCCTTCGTGGTGCGCGAAGGGCAGGGCTGGCACATTCGTTGGTTTACCCCGACCACCGAGGTACCGTTGTGCGGTCATGCAACCCTGGCCAGTGCTTATGTCTTGTTTGAGATCCATAAGGAACCGGTCGAGCGCCTGGACTTCATCGGCAAGTCCGGCCCGCTCAGTGTGAGCCGTGAGGGTGAGCGCCTGTGGCTGGATTTTCCGGTGATCGTACCGTCGGCAGTCGGCGCGACCCTGGATGTCGAACGTGCACTCGGTGTCGAAGCTGTCGAAGTGTTGGGGTCCAATGAGTTGTTCGTGGTGCTGGAGTCCGAGCAGGCGGTGCTCGACTGCAAGCCGGACATGGTTGCCCTGGCGAAGCTGCCGTGGCTGGGGGCGATCGTGACCGCCCGGGGCAGCAAGCACGATTTCGTTTCGCGCTATTTCGCACCGGCCATTGGCATCAATGAAGATCCCGTGACCGGGTCGACCCATTGCAGCCTGATTCCTTATTGGTCGGCGCGGTTGGGCAAGTCGAGCCTGACGGCTTATCAATGTTCGGCGCGCGGCGGAGCGTTGTTCTGCCGATTGGAGGGGGAACGGGTGAAGATCGGTGGGAATGCCACGCTAGTGGCGAGCGGAACGCTGATGCTGGGTTAAACAGATTCCTTTGTGGGAGCGAGCAAGCTTGCTCCCACAGGGATTGTGTTTCTCAGTGAGTGGTGCTGTACCGCCGGACACCGGATTCGACGACCGGAATCTGTGCCGCTGTACTGCCGGATGCCTGGAACAGTACCAGGTGTTCCGCCGCGACCCGAATGCCCACTTCTACGCCAACCTGATGATCGACGTGGCTCGGGAAGATCGACTCCAGTTGTGCGCCGGTCACCAGTTGCAAGCGATACAAGGTTGAAGCACCAAGGAAGGTCTTGCCGACGATCCGCGCCTTCAACGGGCTGTCCGGCGCATAAACGATATCGTCCGGACGCAACAGCACATCCACCGCACCGCCGACCGGCCAGGTGTAGGCACGGTTGCCGCGCAATTCGCCCAGTTCGGTCTGCACCGACTCAGGACTGCTCAACTGGCCACGGATGAAATACCCCTGGCCGATGAAACTGGCCACAAAGGGCGTCAGCGGTTCGTGATAGAGATTGTAGGGCGTATCCCACTGCTCCAGTCGACCTTCCTTGAACACGCCCACGTGATCGCTGACGGCGAACGCCTCTTCCTGGTCGTGGGTCACCAGTATCGCGCTGGTGCCTCGGGCCTTGAGGATGTCACGAACCTCATGGCTGAGCTTGCGGCGTAATTCGCCATCAAGGTTGGAAAACGGTTCGTCGAGCAGCAGCAATTGCGGCTCTGGCGCCAGGGCGCGGGCCAGGGCGACACGTTGCTGTTGGCCGCCGGAAAGCTCATGGGGGAAGCGGTTGCCGAGGTTTTTCAGGTTGACCAGCTCAAGCAGCTCTTCGGTGACGCGATCCTTTTGCGGGTGCTTGCGGATCCCGAAGGCGATGTTGTCGGCCACGCTCAAATGCGGAAACAGCGCATAGTCCTGAAACACCATGCCGATGCGGCGTTTTTCCGGGGCAAGGGTGAAACCGGCGCTGGAAATCGTTTCGCCCGCCAGCTGGATGTCACCTTCGTGCACCGGTTCGAACCCGGCAATCGCGCGCAGGGTGGTGGTCTTGCCGCAGCCGGAAGAACCCAGCAGGCAGCCGATATCACCGGCGTTCAAATGCAGGTTGAGGTTCTGCACCACGCGCTGGTCTTGATAGCCGCAAGCCAGGTTGCGCAGGTTGAGCAGTAATGGCTGGCTCATGCGTGGTGATAGGCTGGCTCAACGAGAAATTCGAGCAGTGCCTTTTGTGCGTGAAGACGGTTTTCAGCCTGATCCCAGGCCACCGAGCGTGGGTCATCGAGCAGGTCGACGCTGATCTCTTCGCCACGATGCGCCGGCAGGCAATGCATGAACAGAACGTCCGGGGCAGCCAGGTCGAGCAGGGCGCGATTGACCTGGTATGGCGCGAACAGCTCGAGACGCTTGGCGGTTTCCTCTTCCTGGCCCATGGAGGTCCAGACGTCGGTGCTCACCAGATGGGCGCCGCGAACGGCATCCTTGGGGTCGCGGACGATGGTGACCCGGTCGCCGGCCATGGCCATGAACTCGGGGTTCGGCTCGTAACCTTCCGGGCAGGCAACGCGCAATTGGAAGTCGAACTGGATCGCCGCTTCTATATAGCTGTTGCACATGTTGTTGCCGTCGCCGATCCAGGCCACGGTCTTGCCCTGGATGGCGCCACGGTGTTCGAGGAACGTCTGCATGTCAGCCAGCAACTGGCACGGGTGCAAGTCGTCGGACAGGCCATTGATCACCGGTACGCGCGAGTTGGCGGCGAATTCGGTCAGGGTGCTGTGGGCAAAGGTACGGATCATCACCGCATCGAGCATGCTCGACATGACGATGGCGCAGTCGCTGATCGGCTCGCCACGGCCCAGTTGGGTGTCACGCGGCGACAGGAAGATCGCCTGGCCACCGAGCTGGATCATGCCGGCTTCGAACGAAATGCGGGTGCGAGTCGAGGACTTCTCGAAAATCATCCCGAGCACGCGGTTTTTCAGGGGCTCGAACAGTACGCCGCGGTTACGCAGGTCCTTGAGCTCAACGCCTCGACGGATCACGCTGACCAGCTCTTCGGGCGTGCAATCCATCAGGGAGAGAAAGTGCCTTGCGCTCATCATTGACTACCTTTTTGCTACAAACCGCAGATGCTCAAAGCCTTGTTTAACGGAACAACGGGCGAGACCTGCGGCGTAAGCCGCACGGGGCGACGAAATAGGGGAAGGCGCGATCTTATAATTAAATGTCGCGTCTTACCAATAGGGCTACGGTTTTTAGGGGATTTCAGAGGGGCTACGGGATAACCGCAGTAGCGCTTTTGAAGCCTGTTTCCTGACAGCAGCTGGCCATTTGTACACCGCCCCCGCTCAGCTTGGCAATCAGGCGAGACGGTGGCGGCAAGCTGACGGTCGGTTTCTGACCTGCTGTTCGCTGTTCGCTGCTCGCGCACAGCACTTGTGACTTGAAACACTTGCTAATGCAAAGTGCTGGGTTATAAATAAATCACGAGTGATGCAGGAAGCTACAGCATGGAATCGAAAGAACAGCAGTTGATGGAATTGCTCGGCCTTACGGCCCGCTCCCTGACTCACCTGACCGCCTCGATGACCTCGATGTCCTTCGAACTCTTGCGAAGTGACGACAAAGTGACCCGGGAAGCCGGGCGACGCATGATCGATCGCATGGTTACCATCAGCGCCGGGCTGGATGAACATTGGCGCCTGATCGGCGAGCTGACCGGTGTGCAGGCCGCCCACGACCCCATCGAAACCCTTCAACAAATCCAGTCGCAGGCGCCGCCCAGGCTGCCGTCGAGCTGATAGGCAGGCGCCATCGGCGGGCCTGATGGCCAGCAATTCACAAGACAAACGTCGCTGGCGCGGTCGCGGGGCAGGCGCCATAGTTTTGTTCCCGCGGCCGACATTGCCCGCTCAGAACAAGACAGAGACTGGCCATGACCAAGACTCTCCATCACCGTGCGTGCCATCTGTGTGAAGCCATCTGCGGCCTGACCATCGAAACCACCGAGCTCGAAGGCAGTGTGCAAATCACCTCGATCAAGGGCGATCCGCTGGATACGTTCAGTCGTGGGCATATCTGCCCCAAGGCCGTCGCCCTGCAGGACATTCAGAGCGACCCTGACCGTCTCCATCAACCCATGTTGCGGGTGGGCAGTGAGTGGCAGCCGATCGAGTGGCAGGACGCCTTCAACCTTGTGGCTGAACGCCTGGCGGCGATTCAGGAGCGTCATGGGCAAAATGCGGTGGCGGTCTATCAAGGCAACCCCAGCGTGCACAACTATGGATTGATGACCCACAGCAATTACTTCCTCGGTCTGCTGAAAACCCGCAACCGGTTTTCTGCGACATCGGTCGATCAATTGCCTCATCACCTGACCAGTCATTTGATGTATGGCCACGGTCTGCTGCTGCCGATACCGGACATCGATCACACTGACTTCATGCTGATCCTCGGCGGTAACCCGCTGGCCTCCAACGGCAGCATCATGACCGTGCCGGATGTGGAAAAACGCTTGAAGGCGATCCAGGCCCGGGGCGGCAAAGTGGTGGTGGTCGACCCGCGCCGCAGCGAAACGGCGGCGATTGCCGACCAGCACCTGTTCGTGCGTCCGGGTGGCGATGCGGCTCTACTATTTGGCTTGCTCAATACCTTGTTCACCGAAGGACTGACCCGCGACAGTCATTTGCCGATGGAAGGCCTGGATGAGGTGCGCGAGGCTGTTGCAGGTTTCACTGCTGAGGCCATGAGTCCGTTGTGCGCGGTGCCCGCCGAGCAGATTCGCCAGTTGGCGCGGGACTTCGCCGCAGCGCCAAGCGCGGTTTGCTATGGCCGCATGGGCGTCTCGACCCAGGCGTTCGGCACGCTGTGCCACTGGGTTGTGCAGTTGATCAACCTGGTCACCGGTAACCTCGATCGCGTCGGTGGTGCGTTGTGCACCGAGCCGGCGGTGGACCTGGTGGCCTCTACATCGGGCGGACATTTCAATCTGTGGCAGAGCCGCGTTTCGGGGCGCCCCGAATATGCGGGCGAGCTACCCGTATCGGCGCTGGCCGAAGAGATGCTGACCGAGGGGGAAGGGCAGGTTCGTGCGCTGATCACCGTGGCCGGCAATCCGGTGTTGTCCACGCCCAACGGCAGGCAGTTGGAGCAAGCGCTGGACGGACTGGAGTTCATGGTCAGTGTCGACTTGTACATCAATGAAACCACGCGCTATGCCGACCTGATCCTGCCGTCTACCTCGGCGCTGGAAAATGACCACTACGACACCACGTTCAACCTGTTTGCCGTGCGCAACGTCACTCGTTTCAACCGCGCAATTCTGTCCAAACCCGAAGGCGCGCTACATGACTGGGAGATTTTTGTCGGGTTGGCCAAGGCCTTCGCCGCGAAGACCGGCAAGGAGTTGAAACCGACCATCGCCCCTTCGCAGATGATCGATCGCGGCTTGCGCATGGGGATTTATGGCGATGCCTCGGAACACAAATTGTCTTTGGCAACGCTGTTCGATCATCCCCATGGGGTCGATCTGGGGGCGCTGAAGCCCAATCTGGCGCCACGCCTGAAAACCGCCAGTCAAAGCGTACAGGCCGCTCCCGCAGTGATCCTCGCTGACCTGGCGCGCTTTGCGGCGCTAGAGGCGCCGGCCGCCGATGAATTGTTGATGATTGGTCGGCGGCATGTGCGCAGTAATAACTCATGGATGCACAACTATCACCGCCTGGTGAAAGGCAAGCCGCGTCATCAGTTGCTGATGCATCCGGATGACCTGGCCAGTCGCGGCTTGAGCGACGGGCAGCGGGTTCGGGTGAGTTCGCGGGTCGGCACGATCGAAGTTGAAGTGCTTGGCAGCCTGGATATGATGAAAGGAGTGGTCAGCCTTCCGCACGGTTGGGGCCATGCTCGACCGGGTGTGCAAATGACCATTGCCAGTGGTCAGCCGGGATCCAGCGCCAATGACCTGACGGACGAGTGTCAGCTCGATGAGTTGTCGGGCAATGCGGCGTTGAATGGCGTTCCGGTGACCGTGGCGGCCGCCTGATCGTATCTGACGGAGAGACCGAGCAGGGCGCTCGGCTTTCCGTTACAATGCGCCACCGTGCCGACCCATGAGTCGGAAAGTTCAGCCGAGGTGCTCCATGGATATCATCGAAACGATTAAAGAGCAGATTGCCAACAACACCATTCTGCTTTACATGAAAGGCTCGCCAAATGCCCCGCAGTGCGGCTTCTCCGCGAAAGCCGCGCAGGCCGTGATGGCGTGTGGTGAAAAGTTTGCGTACGTGGACATCCTGCAGAACCCGGAAATCCGCGCCAACCTGCCAAAATACGCCAACTGGCCAACCTTCCCGCAACTGTGGGTGGCTGGCGAGCTGGTTGGCGGTAGCGACATCATGACTGAAATGTCCGCTGATGGTTCGCTGCAGGCGCTGATCAAGGATGCTGCCGCCAAGGCTGCTGCTCAGAAGACCGAAGCCTGATTCGCTTCCTGTAGGAGCGAGCTCGCTCGCGATGGACTAAAGAGCGCCGCGGAGTGTCAGGCCCCAGCGCTATGGTTAACGACTATCGCGAGCAAGCTCGCTCCTACAGACGGCACAAAAAAGCCCCGCCTCTTGAAAGAGAGCGGGGCTTTTTATTGCATCGAGATTAAGGGCCTGAAACTTACTCGTCTTCGCCCATCTGCGATTGCAGGTAGTTCTCGATACCGATTTTGTCGATCAGGCCAAGTTGGGTTTCCAGCCAGTCGATATGTTCTTCTTCGGACTCGAGGATATCTTCCAGCAGTTCACGGCTGCCGAAGTCGCCCACGGTTTCGCAATGGGCAATGGCAACCTTGAGGTCGGCATGACCGGTGCGCTCGATGCGCAGGTCGCATTCAAGCATTTCCTTGGTGTGTTCGCCGATGTGCAGCTTGCCCAGGTCCTGAACGTTCGGCAGGCCTTCCAGGAACAAAATACGCTTGATCAGCTTGTCCGCGTGCTTCATCTCGTCGATGGATTCGTGGTACTCGTGCTTGCCGAGTTTGTTCAGGCCCCAGTCCTCATACATGCGCGCATGTAGAAAGTACTGATTGATTGCGACCAGTTCATTGCCAAGGATTTTGTTGAGATGCTGGATGACTGTTACGTCGCCTTTCATGATGGGGTCCTGCCCTTTATTAGCTGTCAATAGGCCTGAGTTTGAGCCGCGCACTTAATAGTGTCAAACCTAAGTTATTGAAACTTATATGAAAAATTAATAGGAATAAGAATGTTTGTGTTCCGCGTCTGGAGCATAAGCGATTGATTTGCAGGCATAAAAAAACCGGACTGGCGTCCGGTTTTTTGAAATGCGGTATTTATGCAGCTGTAAATTCTGCTGGAAAAGGAATCGCGGCCTGGGCCGTTTGCAGTTTTGTCAGGGTCTCGCGGACCACTTCCTTGGCGAGGCAGGCACATTTGCCACATTGACTGGCAACGCCGGTAGCCTGGCGGACTTCCTTGTAGCTGCAGCATCCTTCATAGATCGCATCGCGGATTTGGCCGTCGGTGACGCCAGTGCAGAGGCAAACATACATAAGTGAAGACCGTCGCTTGTTTATGTCTGGAATGCGATGGATCTTAATGTTAACGAGAATGATTGTCAAAGTGCTTTCGGAAGGCTTTTTCCGGTACTGACGAACGGTTCGTCTCTGGGCGTGAGAAACAAAATCCGGCCGCGCATTTTCAGGGCGGAGGGAAAAAAGCGTTGAGGACAGGCCAAAAACGCAGTGTATGATGGCCGGTCTTTTCGAAACGGGTTTGTGTCACAGGGCTGTCGCCTGAGGGTGGCAGGCTGGCACCAACCTTGTTTTTTACGTTTCTACACCAGGAGATATCCAATGAGCGTACTCGTAGGCAAACAAGCCCCTGACTTCACCGTACCGGCCGTACTCGGCAATGGCGAAATCGTTGACAGCTTCACCCTGTCTTCGGCCATCAAAGGCAAATACGGCCTGGTGTTCTTCTACCCACTGGACTTCACCTTCGTTTGCCCGTCCGAGCTGATCGCTCTGGACAACCGCCTGGCTGACTTCAAGGCGCGCAACGTGGAAGTGGTCGCTGTGTCGATCGACTCGCACTTCACCCACAACGCATGGCGCAACACCCCGGTGAACAACGGCGGTATCGGCCAGGTGGGTTACACCATGGCTGCCGACATCAAGCAGGAAATCATGAAGGCCTACGACGTTCAGTCCGCTGACGGCGTTGCTTTCCGTGGCGCGTTCCTGATCGACGACAAAGGCGTTGTTCGCTCGCAGATCGTCAACGACCTGCCACTGGGCCGTAACATGGAAGAGCTGATCCGCCTGGTCGACGCTCTGCAATTCCACGAAGAGCACGGCGAAGTCTGCCCTGCCAACTGGAAAAAAGGCGACAAGGGCATGAACGCTTCGCCAGAAGGCGTTGCGGCTTACCTGACCGAGCACGCTGCTGCGCTGTAAGGCACGCTCCCAAAAAAAACCGGCCTCTGAGAGGCCGGTTTTTTTATGGGTGATTTTTATGCGCTCTCTAGGAGCGAGCCTGCTCGTGATGAACTCTGGACACCGCAGGGAGCCAGATCCCCCGCGTTATCGTTGACGACCATCGCGAGCAGGCACGCTCCTGCAGGTCAATCGTCGAAATCTTCCCAGCCGCCCATTTGCTTCCAGCGATTGACGATGCCGCAGAACAGTTCAGCCGTCTTCTCGGTGTCGTAGCGAGCGGAGTGAGCCTCGCGACCGTCGAAGTCGATATCGGCTGCCTGACAGGCCTTGGCCAGCACGGTTTGGCCATAAGCCAGACCGGCCAGGGTTGCCGTATCGAAACTGGAGAACGGGTGAAACGGGTTGCGTTTCATGTCCAGGCGCGCGACCGCAGCGTTGAGGAAACCCAGGTCGAAGCTGCTGTTGTGCCCGACCAGGATCGCCCGCTTGCAGCCGTTGGCCTTCAGGGCCTTGCGCACGCCACGGAAGATGTCGTTCAGGGCTGTTTCTTCACTCACGGCCATACGCAATGGGTGATCGAGCTTGATGCCGGTGAATTCCAGGGCTGCTGCTTCGATGTTCGCACCTTCAAACGGCTCGACACGGAAAAAGTAGGTGTGATCCGGGTACACAAAACCCTTTTCATCCATGGCGATGGTGGTCGCGGCGATTTCCAGCAGGGCGTCGGTGGCCGAGTTGAAGCCACCGGTTTCTACGTCGACGACAACAGGCAGGTAACCACGGAACCTGGCAGCCATTGGATGACGTGGACCGCCTCCGCCGCCATGACCATCCTGTTCGTCATCGAAATGCTCTTCACTCACGCGTGTTCCTCCAGCAGGCGCCAGCGCAGTTTTTCACCGGCGCGCAGCGGGATAACGGTCAGCTCGCCAAACGGCAGGCTGGTTGGGGCGGTCCATTCTTCGCGGACCAGGGTAATGCGATCGGTGTTCGCCGGCAGGCCATAGAAACGCGGGCCGTTGAGGCTGGCGAAGGCTTCCAGCTTGTCCAGCGCATTGCGCTGTTCGAAGGCTTCGGCATACAACTCGATGGCGGCATAGGCGGTGTAGCAGCCAGCGCAGCCACAAGCGGCTTCTTTGGCGTGCTGGGCATGGGGCGCCGAGTCCGTGCCGAGGAAGAATTTTTCGCTGCCGCTGGTGGCGGCGTCGAGCAGGGCTTCCTGGTGCGTATTGCGCTTGAGGATCGGCAGGCAGTAGAAGTGCGGCCGAATCCCGCCCACCAGCATGTGGTTGCGGTTGTACAGCAGGTGATGGGCGGTGATGGTTGCGCCCACGTTGGCCGGAGCCGAGTTGACGAACTGCACGGCGTCCGCGGTCGTGATGTGTTCGAACACCACTTTCAGGGTCGGGAAACGCTCGACCACACGGCGCATGTGCTCATCGATGAAGATCTTTTCGCGGTCGAACACGTCGACATCGCCACGGGTGACTTCACCGTGAATCAACAGGGGCATTCCGACTTCGGCCATGGCCTCCAGTGCAGGAAAGATCTTGTCGATGCTGGTCACGCCAGAGTCCGAGTTGGTGGTCGCGCCGGCCGGGTACAGCTTGGCGGCATGGACGAAACCGCAGGCCTTGGCCTCGCGAATTTCTTTAGGTTGGGTGCGGTCGGTCAGGTACAGGACCATCAGCGGTTCGAACGGGCTGCCGGCCGGGCGAGCAGCGAGAATCCGCTGGCGATAGCCGTCGGCCTCAGCCGCATTGCGGACCGGCGGAACCAGGTTGGGCATGATGATGGCGCGACCAAAGGTGCGCGCAACATCCGCAACGGTATTGGTCAACACGGCACCATCGCGAAGATGAATGTGCCAGTCGTCGGGACGCAGCAGGGTCAGGCGGTCGGACATGAGGGGATTCCAGGCGGGTCAAACTGAGGGGAATGCTACCGGAAAAGACTCTTGCAGGCACTCGCTATCAAGTTTTGCGGGAAGCTTCCGATATCCAACAGGTATGCCGTAAACATATGTGTGTCGGTCTTTTTGTTGTAGAAGCCAGTGGAGCCTCCCGTGCGCCAGCGTTATTTAGCCTTGCTCAGTGTGTTTGCCAGCCTCCCTGCGATGGCGCTCACTTTCCAGACCCGACTGGAGAGCATCGAGTGGACGGTCGAAGGTGACAAGTTCGAATGCAGGCTGACCCAGCCGATCACTGACTTCGGTTCGGGTGAGTTCGTGCGTCGTGCCGGCGAGCAGGCGACATTTCGTCTGAAAGCCTACAACGCGATGATGGGGGGCGGTTCGGCCACCTTGCTGGCGGCGGCTGCGCCTTGGCAGCCGGGGCGTGGCGACATCAACCTAGGTACGGTGAGCATCGGCAGTGGCAACGTGCTGTTCAGCAGCTCGCAGGCGCAGGCCGGGCGATTGATCAGCGGCCTGATGGACGGGCGCAGCCCTGTGGTCCGCCATTCATCGGGCGATGGCCGTGTGTCGGAAGTGCGACTGCTGCCGGTAAAGTTCAGCAAGGCGTTCGCCGACTATCAGGGATGCGTGGCCAAGTTATTGCCGAAAAACTTCGAGCAGGTGAAGCAATCCGAAGTGGGCTTCCCCGGCGGTGGAATTGATCTGGACGCTGCCGCGAAAGCCAAGTTGCAGGTGATGCTTGAGTATATGAAGGCCGATCCAACGGTCAATCACATCGAGCTCGATGGACACTCCGACAACAGCGGCAATCGTCTGACCAATCGTGAGCTGTCACGGCGCCGGGCCCTGGCGGTCATGGAGTTCTTCAAGGCCAATGGCATTCAGGAATCCCAGGTCACCATGCGGTTTCACGGTGAGCGCTACCCGTTGGCACCTAACACCAACAACGCCAACCGGGCCAAGAACCGTCGAGTTGCGGTGCGCCTGGAGCGAGGCGCAGCGCCGGAGCAAGTCGCCCCGCAAGCCACGAAGCCCACTACATCGGCGACTTCCTGACTCACCGGTCATCGTCGCGCTCTCGACATAATCTGTCGCTTCGTCGTCATAAGCTGTCGCGCCTCTGTAAATTATCCTGCATGAGCGGTAGACTTCCCGGCTTTCCGTAGAACCCCGTGGAGTGATGGCATGGCGGACGTAAACAAGGTCGTTCTGGCGTATTCCGGCGGCCTGGACACTTCGGTGATCCTCAAGTGGCTGCAGGATACTTATAACTGTGAAGTGGTGACCTTCACCGCTGACCTGGGTCAGGGCGAAGAGGTCGAACCGGCACGCGCCAAGGCACAGGCCATGGGCGTGAAAGAGATCTACATCGACGACTTGCGCGAAGAATTCGTGCGCGATTTCGTTTTCCCGATGTTCCGCGCCAACACCGTTTACGAAGGCGAGTACCTGCTGGGTACTTCCATCGCTCGTCCGTTGATCGCCAAACGCCTGATCGAAATCGCCAACGAAACCGGCGCAGACGCCATTTCCCACGGTGCCACCGGCAAAGGCAACGACCAGGTTCGTTTCGAACTGGGTGCCTATGCATTGAAACCAGGCGTGAAAGTGATTGCCCCTTGGCGTGAGTGGGACCTGCTGTCCCGCGAGAAGCTGATGGACTACGCCGAGAAGCACGCCATCCCGATCGAACGTCACGGCAAGAAAAAATCTCCGTACTCGATGGATGCCAACCTGCTGCACATCTCCTATGAAGGCGGCGTGCTGGAAGACACCTGGACCGAGCACGAAGAAGACATGTGGCGTTGGACCGTCTCCCCCGAGAAGGCACCTGACAAGCCGCAGTACCTGGAGCTGACCTACCGCAACGGCGACATCGTCGCACTGGACGGCGTCGAAATGACTCCGGCCACTGTGCTGGCAACGCTGAACCGTATCGGTGGCGAACACGGCATCGGTCGTCTCGACATCGTCGAGAACCGTTACGTGGGCATGAAGTCCCGTGGCTGCTACGAGACACCTGGTGGCACCATCATGCTGCGCGCCCACCGTGCGATCGAATCGATCACCCTGGACCGCGAAGTGGCTCACCTCAAGGATGAGCTGATGCCGAAGTACGCCAGCCTGATCTACACCGGCTACTGGTGGAGCCCTGAGCGTCTGATGCTGCAGCAGATGATCGACGCGTCCCAGGCTCACGTGAACGGTGTTGTGCGTCTGAAGCTGTACAAGGGCAACGTGATCGTCACCGGCCGCAAGTCCGATGAGTCGTTGTTCGACGCCAACATTGCCACGTTCGAGGAAGATGGCGGCGCCTACAATCAGGCTGATGCGGCGGGCTTCATCAAGCTCAACGCATTGCGCATGCGCATTGCCGCTAACAAAGGCCGGAAGCTTTTCTGAGACCTTTGAGTGGGTAATGGATTTGTGGCCTCGTCATTGACGAGGCCACAAGCCCGGAATTTGTTTTTACCTGGCGTTGCGATACCACGATCTACCTGCCACTTGTCGATACCTTGCCTCTTTAATTCCGCTTCACGTGTCCTGCGTTACGACCTGCTTATCGTTGGTCGCTCTGATCAATCACTGTCACCTCATGTGAATTCAAATTGTAAGCAGCATAAAATGCGGCCTTGTCGTGTTTTCGTGCCTGACTTGAATGTTTGAATGCGCTTTCTTTCAGTGCCGTCTCCGATTCAGCACAGGTGAGAAACAAAATGATGTGTGTCTGTCTTTCCTGCGGCTTCTGGATTTTCTCCAGCAAAGCGCTGAACTGAGTTTTTTTGCCAAGCCAGCGCGCATCAATGATGCAAAGATCATTCAGCACCTCGGCCTGTTGGATGCGCTGCTGTACGCCTGGGCCCGCCGTCGGCGTCTGAGCGGGGCAAGAAGGCGAAGTGGATCGCCGGTCATCCGTTGGCTTATGTCGCTTGGTGTTTTCCCTCGATACCGCTGGATCGTTGTTTGCCGAAGGCTCGGTATTATCCAGAGCTTTCAGGAAGTGCTTTCCCTTTTCAAAATCCGATGGGGCGTATAGCGACCGATAATTGAAATTGAGTGTGACGAAGAAAAGAAGCAGCAAATAAAAGGGGAAGCTGATCAGAAACCATATGTAGATTTCTCTGTCCTTATTGTCCAGAAAAGGCAGGGAAATGGCTGCTGATGTTTCGGATAATGTTGCGAATATCGCGATGACAGTCATGGGGTTGGTGATCTTGTTCTTTAGTTTTGTCATGTTGTCTGCTCATTTAAGTTGGTCTTCTCGGTGGGTTGATAAATTGATTTTGGATGGGTGTTGTCATGGTGTCCATGTGTTGGCAATTTCGATTTATCTAATTTAATGGGTGGTGTTCTGTGCGTGTGTCGGGGTTGGTTGCTGGGTTGTCGTATTTTTTAATATATCGCGCATAATAATTTTCCTGCTGTAAGAGTAAGCGGATGCTGGGTGTGTGATATTTCTGGTAAGAAAATAGATGTGGAAAATATCAGTTACTTATTAGGCGTGACTGAATGATTTGTATCTGCCGGACTGCCGCCATCCCGTAGTCGTGCTCATATTTTTGGTCGTAAGTGGATACAAAAATCCATTGAGAATCGAATTGTCTTCACGTGAATTTTGTTTCCGATGCATTTTGAAGGCGGTTTTTTTGTAAGACTAATCCGCGATGTTTGTAGGGAATGTCTCTCGGTGTGGGTGGCTGGGGGTAGCGGCATGCCATGGGTGAAACGACTAGGCTATTGTGCGGGCTCTAAAAATTCGAACAGCGAAAATTGGACTGCCCATGAATAAAGTGCTGATCGTGGATGATCACCCCGTCATTCGTCTTGCGGTACGTATGCTGATGGAGCGTCATGGCTACGAAGTCGTTGCAGAAACAGACAATGGCGTGGATGCATTGCAACTTGCCCGTGAACATATGCCGGATATTGTTATTCTGGATATTGGAATACCGAAACTGGATGGGTTGGAAGTCATTGCTCGATTGGCAACGCCTACGATGCCCATGAAAGTGTTGATATTGACATCCCAGGCGCCAGGACACTTTTCCATGCGCTGCATGCAATCGGGGGCTGCCGGGTATGTTTGCAAACAACAGGATTTGACTGAGTTGCTCAGTGCAATAAAAGCTGTTTTATCCGGCTACAGTTACTTTCCCAATCAGGCGTTGCACACGGTTCGTGCAAGTCTGGGGAACGCGAGTGAAGCCGATATGGTGGATCGTCTGTCGGGGCGGGAAATGATGGTCTTGCAACAGTTGGCCAAGGGCAAGACTAACAAGGAGATTGCCGATGGAATGTTCTTAAGTAACAAGACTGTCAGCACTTACAAGACCCGTTTGCTGTTGAAACTTAATGCGCGCTCTTTGGTTGACCTGATTGAATTGGCGCAACGTAACGGACTGGTGTGATGGCATCAGTATTTGGCGAAGTGCGATGAACGGGCATTTATCGCGGTACGGTCAAAGTAAAAAGCCTCCGTTTCGGGAGGCTTTCAGGTGTCATAAGTCAAAATCGTAATCGGCCAATTGCTTTTGCAGTCGGCGCTCCTCCAGCAGATTGTCGATGGTACGGCGTTTGCTCAGGTTGGTTTTCGCCACTTCAACCACAGGTTCAGCGTCATCGGCCTCAACGGGGGTAAAGTCGTCTTCTACGTCTAATTGCTCTTTGCCAGTGCTCATTTAGTTACTCCAGGCTAAGACTGCCTTTGGGGCTCCTTATATCGATAATCTCCCGGCGGGTAAAAAAGATTTTTTCAATCGATAAATCAATAAATCCAATAGCGCCTCAATCGTCGGAGGTTTTGTGCTTGTATTCGCACAAATCTTCGATGCGGCAACTGCCACAGCGAGGCTTGCGGGCCAGGCATACGTAGCGCCCGTGAAGGATCAGCCAGTGATGGGAATCGAGCAGGTATTCCTTGGGCACGAATTTCATCAGCTTCTTTTCGACCTCCACCACATTCTTGCCAGGCGCGATGCCGGTGCGGTTGCTGACCCGAAAGATGTGGGTGTCCACGGCCATGGTCAGTTGGCGAAATGCGGTATTGAGCACCACGTTAGCCGTTTTGCGTCCCACGCCGGGCAGTGCTTCCAGTTCCTCGCGGGTTTGCGGCACTTCGCCAGCGTGGCGTTCCAGCAGCAAGCGACAGGTTTCGATCACGTTTTTTGCTTTGCTGTTGTACAGGCCGATGGTCTTGATGTATTCCGACAACCCTTCGACGCCCAAGGCGTAAATCGCCGCCGGGGTGTTGGCAACCGGGAACAGCTTTGCCGTGGCCTTGTTGACGCCGACATCGGTCGATTGTGCCGAAAGAATCACCGCGATCAGCAACTCGAACGGTGATGAGTAGGCCAGTTCGGTCTTTGGTTCCGGGTTGTCTTCATGCAGTCTGCGGAAAATTTCCAGACGTTTTGCGGCATTCATGGGCGGTACGTTTCCTCGAAAGCGGTCAGTTTAAGGTGCTGGACGGTGCCATATCTGCCAACCGGCAACCAGCATTCCCAACAGAATGAATCCTCCCGGGGCCAGTATGGCCAGGCGCAAGCCACCATCGGCGCTCAATGCCCAGCCCTGCCAATCCGCTTGCGCCGAACCGGCGAGCCAAGGCAGATGGCGAGCGATAGTCCCGTAGCCAATCAGCTCGCGTAGCAGGCCCAGGCCCGCCATCAGCACACCGAACACACCGCACATGCGCAAGCGATCGGCCAGTGAGCTCTGGAAATAACCGGAGTGTTCCAGCAGTACACATTGCACCGCGATCAAGCCTGCATACACGCCCATTTGTTGATGCCATTGCAGCGACCAGGCTTGTGCGCCGAGTTCTGCACAACTGGTTAATGTCGCAGCGATCAGCACGCTCGCCAAAAGGCGTGATGCGGACAGCAGTCGGGGCCGCAACGCGTTCATGCTCAGGCCAAAAGCACTGGTGACCGCCATGAACATCAGCCACAAACCCACAGCGCTCACCAGTGAGCCAGTAGCGCCAATCAGTGGTGCCAACATCAGCGAGTTCTGCAGAAACGGTGACTTAATCATGGGACGCCCCCCCAAGCAGAGCTTGCCGGTGCTCATCGAAATAGCGCAGTGCGTCATGGGTGGCGTTAATCACCGCCCTTGAAGTGATGGTCGCCCCCGCGATCTGATCGAATTGTCCCTGATCCTTTTTTAGCGCCCAGCCGTTATCGCCCGGATCCGTACGAGACGTGCCGGAAAACAGTTGCAGCCAGGCGTTGGGCCAATCGGCGATCCGGGCGCCAAGTCCCGGCGTTTCCGATTGCTTCAGGGTTTTGACCCCCACCAACCTGCCATGGGAGTCGATGGCGATCAGCAACTCGATGGCACCGGCGTAGCCCAGGGTCTGGCTACGCAGTAAAACCGCGCAGGGTTGGCCGGATTTGCTTGCCAGGTAACCACTCAGCACTGTGCTATTGGCCAGCGCTGTGTCTTCGAGCGTGAGCGGCTTTTCCAGCGGTTGATTGTCATAACTGTCAGGCGGCAGCAGGTCTAGGAGGTTGCGACTGTCGATCAGGCGCTGCTCGTTCGCAATACGCGAAGCACTGCTGTGCTGCACAAAGTACGTCACGCCAATACCAAGGCATGCCAGCAGTGCCAGGATCGCAACACTCGATACTCTGTTCATGACACTGTCCGCTCCTGCCTGGACGCGACAAGCCGCTCCAGCGCCGGCACACACAGGTTCATCATCAGCACGGCAAACGCCACGCCGTCGGGGTAACCACCCCAGGTGCGAATCAAATATGTCAGCAGCCCGACACCCACGCCAAACAGCAGTCGGGCGCCGGGGGTTTTCGCGCCGGACACCGGTTCCGTAACGATGAAAAACGCGCCCAGCATGCTGGCGCCGCTGAGCAGGTGAAACAGCGGCGAACCATGGGAATCGGAGCCCGAACCGTTCCAGCACAACAAACTGATAACGAACAGGCTGGCGAGCATGCCAACCGGCGCGTGCCAACTGAACACGCGCTGTTGCAGCAAAAACGCGCCGCCCGCCAGAAACGCCAGATTCACCCATTCCACACCTCGACCACCGAATTGGCCAAATGCAGGGTTGGTAGCGAACAGTTCATCCATGGTCAGGCTTTTGTTGATCCGCAAGCTGTCCAGCGCCGTGGCCTGAACCCAGGCATCCGGCAACTGACCAATACTGAAAACCTGCTGAAGGCCACCCATCAGGTCCATGCCGTGGGAGGTTGGCCAGTGCGTCATTTGTTGCGGAAACGTCACCAGCACCAAGGCAAAACCAAGCATTGCCGGATTGAATGGATTCTTGCCGACGCCGCCATACAAGTGCTTGCCGAACAGCATGGCTGAAGTGGCGGCACTGATCGTCAACCACCAAGGGCAGTAAGGCGGCAGAGCCAGGGCCAGCAATGTCGCGCTGACCAATGCACTGCCGTCGCTCAGGCTTGGCTTGAGTGAGCGCTTGCGCAACTTCAGCACAGCCGCTTCAGCGGCCAGAGTGCCTACTGCCGCCAGAACCAGATTGATCAGGACCCCCCAGCCATACAGCCAGAACAACGCGAGCATGCCCGGCAGCGTTGCCAGGAGCACCCGCTGCATGGCCTGCTGAAGGCGCTCGTCGACCGGTTCAAGGGGCGGCATGGGCGTTCACCTGACGCTCGGCTTCCTGCAGGCGAGCGCGGGCCTTTTCCATCAGTTCGGCGGGAGTATCGGCGCGACGTTCGAGTTTGCTGACGTCGGCCCTGGCATAGGCAAGTTCGGTCTTCAGTTGCCGAAGCTGGCTGTCGATCGGACGCTTTTCCACGCGAGCCAGGTCAGGCAAGGGTTGTTCACTGAGGGCCTCGGCGGCATGCAAGGCTTGCTCGGCCTCGCTGAGCGCGCGCTCCAGAGTTTCGATCTGTTCAGTGGGAGCTTGATGGGTCTGAGCTTTCTTGAGTTCGGCGCGGCGCATGGCCAACTGGATCTTGGCCCGTTTCAGATCGGCATCTTTTACTGGCGTAACAGCGGGCGCCGGGGCGGGCACAGCCGTATTTTCCAGCTGCATCAAGGCTTGCTCGGCCGCCTCGAACTGCTGTTGCAGGACGATCAGTTGCGATTGCTGCTCGAAGGTCGGCGGATGGCCGAAGGCCTTGAGCGATTTGTTCAATTGCGCGCGGCTCATCGCCAGATCGATTTTGGCTTTTTTCAATGCTGCATCGGCAGTGGCGGCCTTCTGGGCGCGCACGCGTTCAAGGGCGGCCTGCACCGGGTCGAGCGTCGCTACGCTGGGTTGGGCGGCACGTTGCGCCCGGGCCTGGCGTTCGGCGGCCTTCAGTTCTTCTTCACGCTGCAACCGCGCATTGCGCTGCTCGAAACGGCGCCGTGCCCGATTACGTTTGGCTGTGCGGGCGCGTTGTTCTTCAAGGCTGAATGCCAGGCCTCCAACAATCGGCAGCACTGTGGATATCGGCAACGGACGCATTTCAATGCAATCGACAGGGCAGGGTGCCACGCAGAGGTCGCAACCGGTGCACTCGTCGATGATGACCGTGTGCATCAGTTTGGCCGCGCCGACGATGGCGTCTACCGGGCAGGCCTGGATGCATTTGGTGCAACCGATGCATTCGGCCTCGCGAATATAGGCGATCTGCGCCGGAGCCGAACCACGGCTGGTGTCCAGTTCCAGCACCGGTACGTGCAGCAGTTCGGCCAGGGCGTTGATGGTTTCGCTGCCGCCCGGCGGGCACTTGTTGATGGGCTCGCCGTTGGCGATACCTTCGGCGTAGGGCTTGCATCCGGGATGGCCGCACTTGCCGCATTGAGTCTGTGGCAAGAGGGCATCGATGCTTTGAATCAGACTCATGTTTTGATCAGTCCGCTGAATCCGAGAAAGGCCACCGCGATCAGGCCGGCGCTGATCAGATCGATCGGCAAGCCGCGGAAGGGCAGGGGGATATCATTATTGAGTGTGCGTTGGCGCAGGTCTTGAAACAGGCTCAGCACCAGCCAGAAGCCCAGCCCGGCACCCAGGCTCATGGCCGTGGCGTGAAAGAATCCATGGTCATCCTCGACGTTGATCAGCGCTACGCCAAGCACGCCCGCATTGCCCAGCAGCAACAGCCAGAGACCATCGAAGGAAAGTGTCGGGAGCATCCGCCCCAGCAATTTCAGCAACGGAGTGATCAACAACACGCTCAATGGCAGAAACACAAACAGACGCAGTGACGCCATGTCCAGCGGCACCAGCAACCAGTGGTAGAGCGCGTAGCCGAGTATGCCGGCGATCAGCATCAAGCAGGTGGTCGCGATGCCGAGTGCATGGACCTGCTGACGCTCGCTGCCCAACAGCGGATCGACGCCCAGCGGCGAGTGCAACACGAGGTTGTTGATCAAGGCTGCACTGACAAGTGTAAGGAGCGTTTCGGTCATGATCGTGCCGGCAAGAACGGGGGCTTTTTAACAAAAGCGGTCTAAAAAGCTTAGGCATTATCCGGCAAGGGCGGAGGGTGGGCCAGACATGAAAATCCCACAGTCGCGCCAGGCACGACTGTGGGATCGATTGGCCGCAGTGACCTTACTTGATCCGCTGGCCAGGCTTGGCGCCGCTGTCAGGGCTCAGCAGGTAGATTTCTTCACCGCCGGGACCCGCCGCCATGACCATGCCCTCGGAGATCCCGAACTTCATTTTGCGAGGCTTGAGGTTGGCGATCATCATGGTCAGCCGACCATCGAGCTTGGACGGGTCCGGGTAAGCACTCTTGATGCCGGAGAATACGTTGCGTTGCTCGTCACCGATGTCGAGGGTCAGGCGCAACAGCTTGTCGGCCCCTTCCACGTGTTCGGCCTTGACGATCAGGGCGACGCGCAGGTCGACCGCCGCAAAGGTATCGAACTCGATTTCCGGTGACAGCGGGTCCTTGGCCAGTTCGCCATTGCCGGCCGGTGCAGCTGCGCCGGTATCGGTCTGACTGGCGGTCAGGTCTTCTTTCGAAGCATCGGTCATGGCTTGCACTTTGACCGGGTCGATACGGGTCATCAGCGCCTTGAACTCGTTCAGCTGATGGTTGCCGAGCAAGGTCGCATGGTCGTTCCAGGTCAGCGGGGCGACGTTGAGGAACGCCTCGGCGTCGGCGGCCAGCAGCGGCAGGACCGGCTTGAGGAAGATCACCAGTTGGCGGAACAGATTGACGCCCGTGGCGCAGATGGCCTGGACCTCGTCCTGCTTGCCTTCCTGTTTGTTCAGCGACCACGGTGCCTTGTCGGCGATCCAGGCGTTGGCGCGGTCGGCCAGGCCCATGATCTCGCGCATGGCGCGGGCGAAGTCGCGGGCTTCATAGGCGTCGGCGATGCCTGGCGCGGCGGCCAGGAACGCATCGGTCAGTTCCGGCGCGGCGTTGGTGTCGACCATCACGCCGGCATTGCCTTTGTGGATGAAGCCGGCGCAACGGCTGGCGATGTTGACGACTTTGCCCACCAGGTCGGAGTTGACCTTCTGCACAAAGTCTTCGAGGTTCAGGTCGAGGTCATCGACGCCACGGCTCAGCTTGGCCGCGTAGTAGTAGCGCAGGTATTCCGGCGACAGGTGGTCCAGATAGGTCCGGGCCTTGATGAAAGTGCCGCGGGACTTGGACATTTTTTGACCGTTGACGGTCAGGTAGCCGTGCACGTTGATGCCGGTCGGCTTGCGGTAGCCCGCACCCTCAAGCATCGCTGGCCAGAACAGGGCGTGGAAGTTGACGATGTCCTTGCCGATGAAATGATACAGCTCGGCGGTGGAGTCCTTGCCCCAGAACGCATCGAAGTCCAGCTCCGGCGTGCGGTTGCACAGGTTCTTGAAGCTCGCCATGTAGCCGATCGGTGCGTCCAGCCAGACGTAGAAGTATTTGCCCGGCTCGTCGGGGATCTCGAAACCGAAGTACGGCGCATCGCGGGAGATGTCCCACTGTTGCAGGCCCGCGTCCAGCCACTCGGCGATCTTGTTGGCGACGGCGTCTTGCAGGGTGCCGCTGCGGGTCCAGGTTTGCAGCATTTCCTGGAAGTCCGGCAACTTGAAGAAGAAATGCTGGGAATCCTTGAGTACCGGGGTGGCACCGGAAATCGCCGACTTCGGATCTTTCAGGTCGGTCGGTGCGTAGGTCGCGCCGCATTTTTCGCAGTTATCGCCGTACTGGTCTTCTGTGCCGCATTTCGGGCAAGTGCCCTTGATGAAGCGGTCGGCCAGGAACATTTTCTTTTCCGGGTCGAAATACTGGGTGATCGAGCGGGTGGCGATGTGCCCGGCGTCCCGCAGCTTCAGATAGATCTGGCTCGACAGCTCACGGTTTTCTTCGGCGTGAGTGGAGTGGAAGTTGTCGAAGTCCACCAGGAAATCGGCAAAGTCGGCGCTATGTTCAGCCTGGACGTTGGCGATCAGTTGTTCCGGGGTGATGCCTTCTTTTTCCGCGCGCAGCATGATCGCCGAACCGTGGGCGTCGTCGGCGCAGACATAAATGCATTGGTTGCCGCGGTGCTTCTGGAAGCGCACCCACATATCGGTCTGGATATATTCCAGCATATGGCCGAGGTGGATCGAACCATTGGCATAGGGCAGGGCGCTGGTGACGAGAATCTTGCGTGGCTCGGACATGGGGCTCGGCTACTTGATGAAACGGAGGTCGGTCACTATAAAGGGCTGGCGCAGATTTTTCACCCCGTGGCTCGGGGGAGTTGTGTTGCAAATGCGCTTTATGTGGTGAGGGGGCTTGCCCCCGACGGCTGCGAGAAGGCGAATGAGTCAAGTCTTGAACACGGCGTGGGTTTATTCGGGGCCGCTTCGCGCCCCAACGCGGGCAAGCCCCCGCGCCACAGGCAACTTTCCAGCCTCGCCACAAATCCGTGTCCGGCGTAGGATACCCGCCTGATTTTCCAGTCTTGTTATCGGAGTTGCCCATGAGCGCCGTCAATCGCGCAGCGGTGGAAGCCGTTCTTCGCCAGTACACCGACCCTTATCTGAACCAGGACCCGGTCAGCGCCGGATGTGTGCGCAGCATCGATATTGCTGGCGACCGCGTCAGCGTCCAGCTCGAACTGGGCTATGCCGCCGGCCTGTTCAAAAGTGGCTGGGCGCAAATGTTGCAGATGGCTATCGAAGGCCTGGACGGCGTGACGACTGCGCGTGTCGAGATCACCAGCGTGATTGCCGCGCACAAGGCCCAGGCTCAGATTCCCGGTCTGGCCAACGTCAAGAACGTGGTCGCCGTGGCGTCCGGCAAGGGGGGCGTGGGCAAATCCACCACTGCTGCCAACCTGGCATTGGCGCTGGCTCGCGAAGGCGCCAAAGTGGGCATTCTGGATGCGGACATTTACGGTCCAAGCCAGGGCATCATGTTCGGCATCGCCGAAGGCACCCGGCCGCAGATCAAGGATCAGAAATGGTTCGTGCCGATCCAGTCCCATGGTGTCGAAGTGATGTCCATGGCGTTCCTGACCGACGACAACACGCCGATGGTCTGGCGTGGGCCGATGGTCTCCGGCGCCTTGTTGCAACTGGTGACACAGACCGCATGGGGCGATCTGGATTACCTGGTGATCGACATGCCGCCAGGCACCGGTGACATCCAGCTGACCCTGGCGCAGAAAGTCCCTGTGGCCGGTGCGGTGATCGTTACCACGCCGCAAGACCTGGCCTTGCTCGACGCGCGCAAGGGCGTGGAAATGTTCCGCAAAGTGAACATTCCGGTGCTCGGCGTGGTAGAAAACATGGCCGTGCACATCTGCTCCAACTGCGGACATGCCGAGCATCTGTTCGGTGAGGGCGGTGGTGTGAAGTTGGCCAACCAGTATGGCGTTGAACTGCTGGCTTCATTGCCGCTGGCGATGGCTATCCGTGAACAGGCCGACGGTGGCAAGCCAACGGTGATCGCCGAGCCGGACAGCCCGATTGCGCTGGTCTACCAGGAGCTCGCCCGCCATGTCGGCGCGCGCATCGTGTTGCAGGAAGCTGCGACGCCGGCGATGCCGAACATCACTGTCAGCGACGATTGATGTGCTGTCTGTAGGAGCGAGCCTGCTCGCGATGGACGTAAACGATGACGCGTTTTTTCTGGAAAAACGCATCGCCATCAAGTCCATCGCGAGCAAACTCGCTCCTACCGTTGTTTTGCGTGGGCTTTAGATGCGCAACCCGCCATCCATTTCCAGGATCCGCCCGGTGTAGTAGTCGTTCTCGAAGATGTACACCGCCGAATGGGCGATCTCTTGCGGTTTGCCCATGCGCTTGAGCGGAATTCCAGACGTCATCTTCTCCAGCGCTTCCGGTTTCATGCCCAGGGTCATTTCGGTTTCGATAAAGCCTGGCGCAATGCCGGCGACACGAATGCCGTAGCGCGCCAGTTCCTTGGCCCAGGTCACGGTGGCGGCTGCAACACCGGCCTTGGCGGCGGAGTAGTTGGTCTGACCGACGTTGCCTGCACGGGAAATCGAGGAGATATTGATGATCGCGCCGCTGTTCTTCAGCTCGACCATTTTCGCCGCGACTTCACGGGTGCACAGGAACACACCGGTCAGGTTGACATCGATGACCGCTTGCCATTGGGCCAGGCTCATCTTGGTCATTTCGCCATCCTTGACCTTGAGCAGCAGGCCGTCACGCAGGATCCCGGCGTTATTGATCAGTCCATGGATCGCGCCGAAGTCTTCGGCGACCTGGGCCACCATGTGGGTCACTTGTTCTTCGTTGGCGACGTTGCACAGGTAGGCGCGGGCTTCGACACCCTTGGCCTTGCAGGCCGCCACGGCGTCGTCGAGCTTGTCCTGGTTAAGGTCCACCAGCGCCAGCTTTGCGCCCTTGTCGGCGAAATACTCGGCCATGGAGCGGCCTAAACCCTGGCAACTGCCAGTGATAATGATTACTTTGTCAGTGAGTTGCATTCGCATGCCCCGGTAGCAGGTCTGAAGTGGATTCCTTCTAGAGAGCCTCTCGATCTACGCCCGACGTGGCCTGGCTGCACATGAGAACTGCCCCGATGGCGATCTGGATCTATTGGCGATCGCCTGTCCGCTTTTGTGACAGATTCTATATAAGGAGTCATAAATTGAGCGTTGAAGCTGCCAAGCATGCACGAGAATTGCTGCTCAAGGAATACCGTGGGGTGCTCTCCACGCACTCCAAAGCGATGCCCGGTTTTCCGTTCGGTTCCGTGGTTCCTTATTGCTTGGACGAGCAGGGCCGGCCGCTGATCCTCATCAGCCGTATCGCCCAGCACACCCATAACCTGCAAAAAGACTCGAAATGCTCGCTCTTTGTCGGGGAGCGTGGGGCCGAAGATGTACAAGCGGTCGGCCGTCTGACTTACCTGGCTGAGGCGCAACAGCTTGAGGACGAGGCGGCCATCGAAGCGGCCGCTGAACGTTACTATCGCTATTTTCCTGAATCGCAGAACTATCATCAGGCCCATGATTTCGATTTCTGGGTGCTCAAGCCCGTGCGCCATCGTTACATCGGCGGTTTCGGCGCCATTCACTGGGTCAACGAACTGACCCTGGCCAACCCTTTTGCCGGCAAGGCCGAAGTGGGCATGGTCGAACACATGAATGCCGATCACGCCAAGGCCATTGCCCATTACGTCGATTTGAGCGGATTGCCGAAAACCGTAGCGGCACAGATGGTTGGCATCGACAGTGAGGGCATGCATCTGCGCATTGGCCAGGGACTCTACTGGCTGGCATTCCCGGCACCGTGTAATACGCCGACACAAGTTCGCGAAGCCTTGGTTTTCCTGGCTCACGCCGAGCATTGGCCGAAAAATGAAGTAGCCGACGCTTGAATTCACGAAACGGCGACGTCATCTAGGGATTACTGGCAAGGCATTCTTGCGTTGAGGAACCATTTGATGCGCCCTTTTCTGTTGCTCTTTGTACTGCTCCCGGTTTTGGAGCTGTTCGTTTTCGTCAAGGTGGCCGGGGCGATCGGGTTTTTCCCGGCCCTGCTGCTGATCATTCTCGGCTCGATGCTCGGCGTGTTCGTGCTGCGGATCGCCGGCCTGGCAACTGCGTTGCGTGCCCGTGAAAGTCTGAATCGAGGCGAACTGCCCGCCCAGACCATGCTCGAAGGTTTGATGCTGGCCCTGGCTGGCGGTCTGTTGATCCTGCCCGGCTTCGTCACCGACGTGCTGGGTCTGATCATGCTGCTGCCGCTCTCCCGTCGGCTGGTGGCCAACAAAATGCGCCAGCGCGCCGAGGAACAAGCGATCCGTCAACGCGCCTTCGCCGATGACCTTCAGTCCCGCGGCGGCCCTGCGCCACGCGAACCGTTGGGCCGCGAGCCCAACGTGATCGAAGGCGAATTCGAACACCGCGATACCAAGTAACGCCCTATATCGACACGGCACCTTCGGGTGCCGTGTTCGTTTACGGAGCATCGAGATGAAATTTTTTCGATCGCCGCCCTTGTAATAACCTTATGCGCCCTTATGTAACGGTCACCGCAAGGTTTCTGGTGATAAGCCAGACAGACTTCCGCGGTTCGCTCGACGAACCGCACCCGGCACCGCCGAACTTTGTTAAACCCGCCGGGACCACACCGGCCGATGAAAACCACAATTAGGAGAGATCGACAATGAAGCTTCGTCCTCTGCATGACCGCGTCGTCATCCGTCGCAGCGAAGAAGAAAAGAAAACCGCTGGCGGTATCGTCCTGCCAGGTTCGGCTGCTGAAAAAGCCAACAGCGGCGAAATCCTCGCTGTAGGCACCGGCCGCGTACTGGAAAACGGTGAAGTGCGTGCACTGTCCGTGAAAGTGGGCGACAAGGTTGTGTTCGGTCCTTACTCCGGCAGCAACACTGTGAAAGTCGATGGCGAAGACCTGCTGGTAATGAGCGAGAACGAAATCCTCGCTGTTGTCGAAGGCTGATTCCCCGCTCATTTTCCCGCTACTACAAAGTATTTAAGGAATATCGATCATGGCTGCTAAAGAAGTTAAATTCGGCGATTCCGCCCGTAAGAAAATGCTGACCGGCGTCAACGTCCTGGCCGACGCAGTAAAAGCGACCCTGGGCCCGAAAGGCCGTAACGTGATCATCGAGAAGAGCTTCGGCGCTCCGACCATCACCAAGGATGGCGTTTCCGTAGCCAAAGAAATCGAACTGAAAGACCGTTTCGAAAACATGGGCGCGCAGCTGGTCAAAGACGTTGCCTCCCGTGCCAACGATGATGCGGGCGACGGCACCACCACCGCTACCGTTCTGGCTCAATCGATCGTCAACGAAGGCCTGAAAGCCGTCGCTGCCGGCATGAACCCGATGGACCTGAAGCGCGGTATCGACAAAGCGACCATCGCGATCGTCAAGGAACTGAAAGGCCTGTCCAAGCCATGCGCTGACACCAAGGCAATCGCTCAGGTCGGCACCATCTCCGCCAACTCCGACAGCTCCATCGGCGACATCATTGCCGAAGCCATGGAAAAAGTCGGTAAAGAAGGCGTGATCACCGTTGAAGAAGGCTCGGGCCTGGAAAACGAACTGTCGGTTGTAGAAGGCATGCAGTTCGACCGTGGCTACCTGTCCCCGTACTTCGTCAACAAGCCGGAAACCATGACTGCCGAACTCGACGGTCCACTGATCCTGCTGGTCGACAAAAAAATCTCGAACATCCGCGAAATGCTGCCAGTGCTGGAAGCCGTTGCCAAAGCCGGCCGTCCACTGCTGATCGTGGCCGAAGACGTTGAAGGCGAAGCCCTGGCGACTCTGGTTGTGAACAACATGCGTGGCATCGTTAAAGTCGCAGCCGTCAAGGCTCCAGGCTTCGGCGACCGTCGCAAAGCCATGCTGCAGGACATCGCTGTTCTGACCGGCGGTACCGTGATCTCCGAAGAGATCGGTCTGAGCCTGGAAAGCACTACCCTGGAGCACCTGGGTAACGCTAAGCGCGTCACCCTGTCCAAGGAAAACACCATCATCGTTGACGGTGCTGGCGTACAAGGCGACATCGAAGCGCGCATCACCCAGATTCGCGCCCAGGTTGCTGAAACTTCCTCGGACTACGACCGTGAAAAACTGCAAGAGCGTCTGGCCAAGCTGTCCGGCGGCGTAGCAGTGATCAAGGTTGGCGCTGGCTCCGAAGTGGAAATGAAAGAGAAGAAAGCCCGCGTTGAAGACGCCCTGCACGCTACCCGTGCAGCCGTTGAAGAAGGCGTGGTACCTGGCGGCGGCGTGGCACTGGTTCGTGCCCTGCAAGCCATCAGCGAGCTGAAAGGCGACAACGATGACCAGAACGTGGGCATCCAGTTGCTGCGTCGCGCTGTAGAAGCGCCGCTGCGTCAGATCGTTGCCAACTCCGGCGACGAGCCAAGCGTTGTAGTCGACAAGGTCAAGCAAGGCGCAGGTAACTTCGGTTACAACGCCGCGACCGGCGAATACGGCGACATGATCGAAATGGGTATCCTGGACCCGGCCAAAGTGACTCGTTCGGCTCTGCAAGCGGCTTCGTCGATTGCCAGCCTGATGATCACTACCGAAGCCATGATCGCCGAGATCAAGGAAGACGCACCAGCTGGCGGCGGCATGCCAGACATGGGCGGCATGGGCGGCATGGGCGGCATGATGTAAGCCAGCCTTACCCCGTACGAAAAACCCCGCCTGCGAAAGCAGGCGGGGTTTTTTATTGGCTTCACATTGGCGACTCGGTGTAGCGCGTCACTGTCGTCGCGGGCAGGGCGCACTGCCACAGGGCAAGCGCAATCCGATGTGGGCGCGCGGTGTGTCCGCGATGGCGTCCGATCAGGATCTGACCGGTGCCGCCTTTGCCTCGCGTTGCGCCTTCATCGCTGGCCGATAAAGAATGAAGTAATACGACCCCAAACAGATCAGCCAGCAGAAAACTGCCGTCCACACGTTGTGCGAGAAAAAGTGCGCACCCTGCATCATCCGGCCGATGGAAAACACCGAGCCCAGGGCAAAGGCGAAGGCAAGCGCAGCGCGCGCCATGCGCGGCCGACGGTCGCGCAATACAAAGAACAGGGCAAACAGTGTGAAGCCGGTTGCCGCATGACCGCCGGGCCAGCAGCGACCCGGTTTATCGGTGTGCGGGCGAGGGCTCAACAATTCACTGTAGGTCTCGTGCCCGCCGAATTGCTCAAGACTCCACGGGCATTGCACCGCCGTCACCGCTTTCATCGGGGTGACAAAAGAGGTCGCCAAACCCAGGGACAGCACCAGGCAACCCAGTTCCCGTTTGAGCGGCTTGAGTTTGACCATGAAGAACGAAGCAATGAAACCGAGGATGGCGAACACCGAAAACGCAATGACCACTTGCTTGGCGCGGTCGTGCAAGATGTTTTCCAGGAAGTAGCTGTGCTTGCCGATGAACTCACCGGCTACCGGGTCATAGAACAACCTGGCGAGATCCATGTCCAGGGACGTCAGTTCCAGCAGGACAAGAATGAGCGCCGTGATGGCGGGAACGCCCAGGCACACCCAGAAATTGAGCGGGCGAGAGGCAGGGCGGACAACGGTTGATGACATGATGGATCCTGAACAATTGAAAAAGCCCCGATGCATCAGCCCGGGGCCTTTCGGTTAACGTTCGCTGACTTGATCGGTGCCCTCCATGGGCGCTTTCCAGTCAAGCAGCTGTTGCGTGTAGCCATAACTGGCAGTTTGGTAATCGGTGATTGCCCGTATGATCAGCGGGTCAGTGGCCGTGGATTCGCGACTCCCGGTCAATCTTCATCGTGACGCCGCAGCCCCTGACGGGGACTCAGAATCGCCAGGTCTTTGCCGTCGAACAGGCCCAGATGCTGATAATGGCCAACGACTACGCTCGGCGGCAGCATGCTCTGCCGACGTTATGGTCGGCGACGAAGATAAAGATTGTATTGTCGAACCAGGGCTTTTTGCGAGCCTGATCGAGAAACTCGCCAATGGCGTAGTCAGTGTACTTCATCGCGCCATCGCACCCATTACCGGATTTGATGTCGATCCGGTTGTCTGGATAGGTGCAGGGGCAATGGTTGGACGTCGTCATCAATTGCAGCAGGAACGGCGCGAGGGGCAAGCAGTTGAGCACTCAGACCGGTGGCGATCAACAGGCCCAGCACATTATTCCTTATGTCCGATCACGACCCAGCTTGCTTGCGGCGCGGTCGCGGGCCTGTGACTCGGGGATGAAAAACTCATAAATTGGCTGCTTTGGTCGCGTAAGTCGACTCTGCGTCCTGCGGCCCTAGCCGTGAGCAACACTTGGCCTTAAGCTGCGCGGGCCAAGACGGCGGTTACTGTATACGGAGGAGATGCCGATGCGAATTTTATTGGTTGAAGACAACCGCGATATCCTCGCCAATCTGGCTGATTACCTGGGGCTCAAGGGTTACACCGTGGATTGTGCGCAGGACGGTTTGTCGGGCCTGCACCTGGCGGCCACCGAACATTACGACTTGATCGTGCTCGACATCATGCTGCCCGGTATCGACGGCTACACCTTGTGCAAACGCCTTCGCGAAGACGCCCGTCGCGATACGCCGGTGATCATGCTCACCGCACGCGATCAACTGGATGACCGGCTGCAAGGCTTCAAGTCCGGTGCCGATGATTACCTGATCAAGCCCTTTGCCCTGTCAGAACTGGCCGCGCGCATTGAGGCGGTCATGCGTCGTACCCAGGGTGGCGGCCGCCGCACCTTGCAGGTCGGCGACTTGAGCTACGACCTCGATACGCTGGAAGTCACCCGCGAAGGTCGCTTGCTCAAACTCAACCCGGTGGGCCTGAAGTTGCTGGCTGTGCTGATGCAGAAAAGCCCTCATGTGCTGCGCCGGGAAATACTCGAAGAAGCACTGTGGGGCGATGACTGCCCGGACAGTGACAGTCTGCGCAGCCACGTTCATCAGTTGCGCCAAGTGATCGACAAGCCGTTCGCCAAGCCGTTGCTGCAAACTGTGCACGGCGTGGGTTACCGCTTGGCCGAGGGCCGTGATGGAGTTTAAACAGAGCCTTTCCCAGCGCATCATCATTGCCTTCGCGTTGATGAGCGCATTGGTGGCGGGCGCCTTTGCCATCGGTATTATCGCTACCGTACACCTGGTGGAGGAAAAGCTGATTTCGGCAAGCCTGGGTGGCGATCTGCAACGCCTGTTGATGATGGACAACGTTGAGGAATGGAGCCATCGCCCCGAACCGGATCAGTTGTTCTATTTCAGTGGCGGGCGTGGCGACTTCGAGCTGCCCAAGGATCTGCGGCACCTGGACGCGGGTTTTCACGAAGTGTTCCGCGAGAATCTGTCGTACCACGGGATAGTCGAAATTGTCGACGGACGGCGTTATGTGCTGTTGCAGGACCAGAGCGACTTCGAAGAGCGCGAACGGATCCTGTTTGCCGTGGTGCTGGTGGGTTTCGTGCTCAGCTTGGCGCTGGCGGTTTTCCTCGGCTGGGTGCTGGCGCGCAAGGTAATGGCACCGGTGGTGCGCCTGGCCCGTCAGGTACGTCATCGTGACCAACTGTTGGGTTTGGCGCCGCCTCTGGCGCCGGATTACGCCGCCGACGAAGTGGGCGAGCTGGCGGTGGCTTTCGACGCCACGCTCGGACGCCTGCGGCAGGCATTGACCCGGGAGCGGCTGTTTACCAGTGATGTCAGCCACGAACTGCGTACGCCCTTGATGGTGCTGGCCAGTTCCTGCGAGTTGTTGTTGGAAAATCCCGGGATCGATCAGCGTGGCCATGCTCAGGTCGAACGCATTGCTCGGGCGTGTGAGGAGATGCGCGAGCTGGTTCAGACCTTCCTGATGCTGGCCCGCGCTCAGCGTGAAGATGCCAGCATGGCGCCACAGCAATCCGTTCGTCAGGTGGCCGATGGGCTACTCAATCTGTGGCGCGAGCCAATCGAGGAGAAGGGACTCGAGTTGATCTTCGAGCCAGGTAATCCACCCGCCACCGGTTACAACGCCACGCTCCTGCACGCGGTCATGGGCAACCTGCTGCGAAACGCGCTGCATTACACCGAGCACGGGTTCATCCGCTTGACCCTGACGAGTAATGGGTTCCTGGTCGAGGACAGTGGCGTCGGCATTCCCGAAGAAAAACGTGAAGCCATGTTCGAACCTTTCGTCCGGGGCACCGAAAAGCGCGGCGAGGGCCTTGGGCTTGGGCTGTCTTTGGTCCAGCGAATTTGCGAAAACCAGGGCTGGAGCGTCAGCCTGACGACCATGGAACCCAACGGCTGTCGTTTCGAAGTGCAACTGCAGCCCTGGACTGTGAACTGATCTCTCTTCACGGCCCTTCCTGGTTATTCAGTAAAACGTTACCCAGTAAAACTTCGAAATGATTTGGCGTTTCACTTAACTGTTTTTTTCACAAAGGCATGACCTGACGCCGACAAGTCCCTACCTATGGTGGTCGGTACCACGAGATCAGGAGTCTTTGATAATGGCAGATGGCCCGATCAAGCTGGCTTTCTCCGAGAAGTATGACGACCAGCACGCTCAACGAACCCTGTGCAAGCATACGGATGGGCTTGGGCGCCGTCTGTCCCACTGGCGGCATGAGCAATTGGCACGCAAGGCTCTGGCGCTGGCAGGCGATCCGGGGCTGGTTCTCGATTTGCCCTGCGGCGCGGGGCGCTACTGGCCATTGCTGGCAGAAAAAAACAACCGCGTGATCATCGGTGCCGACAACTCCAAGGCCCTGCTGCAGATCGCCATGCAGGCGCAACCGGTCGACGTGCTCAAACGCGTACAGACCTTGCAGACGTCCCCATTCGATATCGCCTTGCCTGATAACGCCGTTGACAGCATTTTTTGCATGCGTCTGTTCCATCACATCGGCGAAACCGAGCATCGGTTGGCCATCTTGCGTGAACTCGTGCGCGTGACCCGCGACAGCGTGATCCTTTCGTTATGGGTGGACGGCAATTTCAAAGCCTGGAAACGCAAGCGCGCGGAGAAAGCCCGTGGGCAGAAGGGTTACCAAAACCGATTTGTATTACCGGCCGCTACTGTAGAAAACGAATTTGAACAGGCCGGTTTCCAGATCCAGGAACAACTGGATTTTTTACCGCTCTATGCCATGTGGAGAATTTATGTATTACGCAAGAGGTAACAGCATGGCAGAGCAACGTGCGGCAGGAATGGAAGTCGTTCCCAAGGACACTGAAATGCGTCGCCATTCGTCGTTCAGCACGACAGACTGGTACAAACTCGACTACTTTTACAAGACGGCGTTTGGCAGCGCTATCAAAGGTTTATAGCGATGAAACTCGAAGTTGCGCGAGGTTTGTTTCTGCTGGGAGCCTTGGCAGTCGCTTCACTGGCGGTGGCGGCCTGGGAGCAGCCCCGCATGCAAGTTCTCAGCTCGGTACACGGTGACGACCATTGTCCGTTGCCGCGAGTTGCCAAGGCATCCGTGGCAACCCATCCCGACCATGATTTATTGCTGTTCATGTTCGGACTCTCTCAGGGATTGAAGCCGCAAAGTTGAACAGAATGAAGCCCAGGTAAAAGGCCTCGCAAGTGCGAGGCCTTTTTTTGCTGAGCGTTCCCGCACCGAGCGTTGGAACGACCGTTCGCATCAGCGCTTGTCGGTTTTAGCCAGCAAGGTGTACACGCAAGGCAACACAAACAGCGTAAACAGCGTTCCGATGGACATCCCCGTTGCGATCACCGTACCGATATCGAAGCGGCTGACTGCGCCCGCGCCCGTGGCGATGATCAACGGCACCATGCCGAAAACCATGGCGGCGGTCGTCATCAGCACCGGGCGCAGACGAATGGCTGCGGCTTCCTCTACGGCCTCGCGTGGTGTCAGGCCTTTATCCTTGCGCAACTGGTTGGCGAACTCGACGATCAGGATCCCGTGCTTGCTGATCAGGCCGATCAGTGTCACCAGGCCGACCTGGGTGTAGATGTTCATGCTCGACCAGCCGAGGAAAAGAGGAAGCAACGCGCCGCAGATCGACAGCGGCACCGTGACCAGAATCACCAACGGGTCGCGGAAGCTTTCGAACTGGGCGGCCAGCACCAGGAAAATGATCGCCAATGCCAAGGCAAAGGTGACCCATAGCGCACTGCCTTCCTGCACGTATTGGCGCGATGCGCCGGCATAGTCGACGGCAAATCCCGCCGGGGCTTCTTCCCGGGCGATCTGGCGCACGGCATCGATGGCTTCGCCCATGCTGACCAGCGGCACCCCGGAAAGAATGGCCGAGTTGAGTTGCTGGAACTGGTTCAATTGCCGAGGGCGCGCCCGGTCAGTCACGCTGATCAGGGTCGACAGAGCCAGCAGTTCACCCTTGCTGTTCTTGACGTAATAGTTGTTCAGCCAATCAGGGTTATCGCGAAATGCTCGTTCGACCTGGGCAATGACTTTGTAGCTGCGACCCTCGATGGTGAACCGGTTGATTTCCGCTTCACCCAGAAAGGTGGCCAGTGTGCCGCCCAGGTCCTGCATCGACACGCCCATCTGGGCCGCCTTGGCGCGATCGATATCCACGACAACCTCCGGCTTGTCGAAGGCCAGGTCGACATCGACGAAAGCGAACTTGCCGGACTCCATCGCGCGCTTTTTCACCCGGTCCATCACCTGCAGCAGCAACTCGTAATCGTTGGCGGTGTTGATGACGAACTGGAAGGGCAGGCCCTCGCCAGTGCCGGGGAGGGACGGCAGGTTGAAACCGAAGACCTGCAGCCCGGCGATGCCCGCCAGTTTCGCCTGGACCTCGGGCAGAATTTGCATCTGGGTCCGGTGGCGCTCGTTCCAGGGCTTGAGCAGGAAGCCGCCGACCCCCGATTGCACACCGTTGAAGCCGTTGATCTGGAACGAAGAGTAGTACTCGGGAAACGCCTTGAAGATCGTGATGAACTCGTCGGTGTAGGCGCTCAGGTAGTCGAGGTTGGTTGGTTGCGGGGCATTGGCCAGCATGAAAATGATGCCCTGGTCTTCATCCGGTGCCAGTTCCGATTTGGTGAACTTGAGCAGCACCGGAATCAGGCACAGCACGATCACGGCGAACACCAGCACCACCGGGCGGGTATTGAGCGTGCCGTGCAGCATGCTTTGGTAACGGCGCTTCAGGCTTTCGAAAATCCTGTCCAGGCGATGGGCCAGTCCGCTGGGGTTTTCATCGTGGCGCAGCAGCAGGGCGCACATCATCGGCGACAGCGTCAGGGCGACGACGCCGGAGATGACCACCGCGCCGGCGAGGGTCAGCGCGAACTCCTTGAACAGCGCTCCGGTGAGGCCGGTCAGGAAGCCGATCGGCGCATACACCGCTGCCAGGGTGATGGTCATCGAGACCACCGGCATGGCGATTTCCCGTGCGCCGTCGATGGCCGCGTCCAGTGGCGTCTTGCCTTCCTCGATGTGGCGGTGAATGTTCTCCACCACCACGATGGCGTCATCCACCACCAGGCCGATGGCCAGTACCATTGCCAGCAGGGTCAGCAGGTTGATCGAGTACCCCATCATCTGCATGAAGAACATCACCCCGATCATCGACAGCGGGATGGTGACCACCGGGATCACCACCGAACGCAGCGCACCGAGGAACAGGAACACGACCACGATCACGATCAGCACCGCTTCGAACAGGGTTTTGATGACCTCATTGATTGAGGCCTGAATGAACAGTGTGGCGTCGTAGGCAATTTCGCCCTTGAGGTTCGGTGGGAGCTGGGCTTGCAGGTCCGGCATGATCTTGCGCACTTCCTTGATCACGTCCAGCGGGTTGGCACCGGGTGTCGCCTTGATGCCGATATACACCGAGGGCGTGCCACCGAAAGAGCTGATGGTGTCGTAGTTTTCCGCCCCCATCTCGACCCGCGCCACATCCCGGAGCAGCACACGGCTGTCGCCTTCGACCTTGAGCGGGATCGCGGCGAAAGCCTCGGCGGACTTGAGTTCGGTGTTGGCGTTGATGCTGGTGACGACGTACTCGCCTTTCACTTCACCGGCGGCAGAGAGAAAGTTGTATTTGCGCACCGCATCGGTCACGTCGCTGGCGCTCAGCCCGAAACCGGCGAGCTTCACCGGGTCCAGCCACAGGCGCATGGCGAACACCTGGTTGCCGAGAATCTCGGCTTCGGCCATGCCCGGCAGGGTTGCCAGTTTCGGCTGGATGACCCGCGACAGATAGTCGGTAATCTGCGGGTTGCTCAGCTCCTTGCTGAAGAAACTGATGTACATCAACGCCGAGGCGTCGGCCGCCTGCTTGCTCAGGACCGGATCTTCGGCGTCCTGGGGCAGGCGGTTCTTGACCTCATTGGCCTTGGCCAGCAGTTCGGTGAACAGTCGATCGCTGTTTGAGCCGACGCGCGCGTAAATCGAGACCACCGAGAAGTTCTGGCGACTGACCGACGTCATGTAGTCGATGCCTTCGGCGCTGGCCAGGCTCTGTTGCATCGGTTGGGTGATGTAGCCCTGGATGGTCTCGGCGTTTGCCCCCGGATAGGCCGTGGTGACGGTGATCAGGGCATTTTCCATTTGCGGGTACTGGCGCAGCGGCAGCTTGCTCCAGGCCTGAAAGCCCAGCAGTACGATCAAGAGGCTGACCACGGTGGCAAGCACCGGGCGGCGGATGAACGGATCGGTAAAAGCCATGGGGGTTCCTTGATCAGTCAGCGCGCGGCTGACTGTTCTTCTCGGCTAGGGTCTTGTCGTCGCTGATGGCGATGTGCGCACCGTTGTCCAGTTTGATTTGGCCGGCTGTAACCACTTTTTCGCCGTTCTGCACGCCTTTGGTGATCAATACCAGCCCGTCACGGCGCTCGCCGGTTTCGATGAAACGCCGTTCGGCGATCAGGATTGGCTGGCCTTTGTCGTCCTTTTCCACGCTGCCGTCTTCGGCCTTTTTCTGGGCGACTACATACAGAGAGTTACCGTATAGCGTGTAAGTAATCGCGCTTTCCGGCACGACGATCTGCGCCTGCGGGTCGGGCAGCATCACCTGGAGACTGGCGAACATCCCCGGCAGCAACTTGCCGTCCGGGTTGGCCAGCGTCGCGCGGACCTGCATGTTGCGGGTGCTGTTCTCGAGTTTCGGGTTGATCGCACTGATCGTGCCGGGGAAGGTCCGGGTCGGATAAGCCGAGACAATGACTTCAACCGGCTGGCCGATGGCGATTTTCGGCACGGACTGCTCGGGCACGAAAAAGTCGACATACAGGCTGCTGAGGTCTTGCAGGGTGGCGATCATGGTGCCACTGGCCACATAGTCGCCGACGTCGACCTGGCGTATACCGATGGTCCCGCTGAACGGTGCCAGGATGCTTTTCTTGCTCAGCGCCGCCTTGAGCTGATTGACCGTGGCTTTGCTCTTTTTCAGGACTGCCGAGAGTCGGTCGAACTCGCCTTTGGAAATGGCCTGGCTGCCTACCAGTTGGCTACCGCGACCGTAATCAAGTTGGGCCAGCCCCAGGTCGGCCTGGGCGGTTTCGAGCAGGGCACTTTCCACCGCGCTGTCGAGTCGCAGCAGGGGTTGGCCGGCCTTGACCTTCTGCCCTGACTCGAACTGCAGCTCGACGACAGTACCGTCGGTCTCCAGACTCAGGTCCACGCCCTGTAATGCCTTGAGTGTGCCGACGGTCGGCAGACGCGCCTGCCACGGCTGTTCGGTGGCGGTGGCCACGGCGACACTGATCGGTGGTTTTGGCGCAGCGAAGCCTTGAATCATCGTGTAGATGGAGAAGGCTTTGTAACCGGCCAGGACCAGCACGATCAACAGAACAACACCCAACATGATCAGCATGCGGCGACGCAGCATATTTCCAGTTCCTTGGAGAAAATCAGGTGAGACAGTGGGGCACATTACCGCGAGTGGGAGCGTGAATCCAACTGCCACTTTTTACAGGCGGACGCAAAATCTGTAGGCGTCGAGCTTGCTCGCGATAGCGGTGTGTCCGTCACCGCAATGTTGAATGCGCAGCCGCTATCGCGAGCCAGCTCGGCTCCTGCAAAGGCAAGGCGTGTTCAAATCAGATGCAGATGGTTGTCCCAGAGCCCCGCTGGCAGCTCCAGCGGTTTTGCAACCAGATTTGTCTGGCGGCAATCGTAGTACCGGCATCGACCCTGGCCCGAGGTCACGACAAAACCATCGGCCACCGCGCCGACCCCTGCGCAATCCGGAAGAGGTGCGTCCAGGCGCACTTCGCCGCTGTCCAGGTCCCAGATGAAAAAGCGGTTGCCCCTTGGCGCGGTCAAGGCCACCAGCCGCAAATCACTGTGCACCGCGACGCTGGCGGTGTAATGCCCCATGGCCTGCAGTTGATGCTCGGGCACCGGGAACGCCACGAACGGTTGGCCAGGACGCTTGATCGCCAGCAGCTCCGAGGACTCGTGGGCAGGCCCCATGAACTGCTGGCCGGCAACGATGGTGCCGTCGCTGGCAATGCCCAGGTGCCGCACGCTGTTCATTTGCTGGGCCAGGGTTTCCTTGCTCAGCAGGGTGCCGTCCCGTTGCATCAGGACCAGGCTCGGCTCCATGGCGTCGAGGTTCATGTCGACGCGGCTTTCGGCCTCGGTACGAATCCCCCCGTTGGCCACCACCAGGGTTTCCCCGTCGGGCATCCACGACACCTGATGCGGGCCCAGGCCATGGGTGGATATCTCGCCGGCATGCACCAGCCGTTCGCCTTCGAACTTATACACACCGAGCAAGCCGCGACCGGGATCGGTCGTGTCGTTCTCGGTGGCGTAGAGCCAGTCGCCACTCTTGTGAATCACGGCGTGACCGTAGAAGTGCCGGTTCGGTTGCGATGTCACGGTTTGCAGCAGCGTGCCGTCGCGCAAGTCGATCAAATAGCTCTCGGTGCCCGGACGCCGGGCGACGAACAGTCCCATCGGCAGTGTCGGGTGATTGATGATGTCGTGGCAGCGCTGGCCAACCTGGGTGGCAAACACCCGGGTGCCGTCCAGCCGATAACCGACGGCGTAGTGCTGGCCATCGGTGTCGTCCCGTGCCGAGAGCAGCAGCGGGCTTTTGTCCCTTTGCTTGAATAGCGTCCAGCCGCCCAGTGTCACTGCTCCGAGCAGCAAACTACCTAAAGTCAAAGCCTGACGTCGCAGCATGGCAGTCGCCCTCATCAGTCACCGTCGTTGGCGTTGAAGCCCAGTTGGATGCCCAGCGCCTTGGCCAGTTCGCCCTCGTGCAGACGGTGGACGGTGTTGAGGCTGTCATAGAGATCGTTGAGTTGCTGGCGACCGGCGTCGTCAGCGAGCATTTCGGTCAGCGAACGCTGGGTACTGGCGAACAGTTTCAAAGACGCGGCGTAGGCGGCGTCGATCTTGTCGGCCAAAGGCTTTTGCTCGCTCGGCAGCAGGCTACGCAGACCCTTGTTATCGACACCTTCCCAGACGGTCTTGGCGGCAGCGAGGCTGGCTTCGAGACCGGTCAGGGAAGACTGGCTGCGCCAGGCATCAGCGAGGAACGGTTGCGGAACGCCTTTGCTCTGGCGGCCCATCGGTGTGCCGAGCTTTTTCTTCAAGGTGTCGATGGCGGTGACTTGCACACGCAGCAGATCGGCGATGGCTTCGTGGGAATCGGCATAGCGCTGGTTCGGGAATTTGCTCATCTGCGCGAGCATGCCGTCGGTGTTGTTCCAGCTCTTGAGAATCTCTTCGGCCAGTTGCTTTTGACGCTCGCCAATCGCGATCAGCAGTGGGCAGTATTTGGCCTTCTGTTCGGCGTTGGCCATGTCCGGCTTGCTGTCGAACAGAATGTATTCGTAGGCCGACAAACCTTGCACCACGACGCTGGATTTGGCCAGGGCGGCGGCGTCGATCTGCGGTTGCGCAGTGACCAGTTGCTCGACCTGACGGCCGACCAGGTTTTTCTTGTCCGGCCAGAATTGCACCTGCCACGAACGGTTGCCCTCGGCCAGCGGGCCGATCAGCAGCGGTTGCAGCTCGGCCCAGGCTTTTTGTGCGTGCAGGAAATCGGCGCGGGCGGTGTCCAGGGACTCCTTGCCTTCACAGTAGGCGAGGGCGCTGACGGCCAGTTGCCGGTCGGCTTCGACCCAGCGGGTGTAGGTCGGCAGGATCACCGATTTGGCGATGGCCGCCGAAGTGACGGCCTGCGGGTCCTGTGGCGAACAAGCGCCCAAGGCTAGCGCGGCAAGGCTGGTGAACAACAATTTGGGACGGAACATGTCGGGCTCCCGCTGGAAGAATACGTATTAAAGAGAATTCAGAAACGCCAGCAACGCAGCGCGCTGCTCGGCATTGAAAGTCAAAACCTGTTGCTGCGCCGCCTTGGCTTCGCCGCCATGCCAGAGCACGGCTTCAAGCAGATTGCGGGCGCGGCCGTCGTGCAGGAACTGGGTGTGGCCACTGACCGCTTGCGTCAGGCCGATGCCCCACAACGGCGGCGTGCGCCAGTCGCGGCCACCGGCCTGGAATTCACTGCGGTGGTCGGCCAGACCCTCGCCCATGTCATGCAGCAGCAGGTCGCTGTAAGGGCGAATCACTTGATTGGCCAGCTCAGGTTCGGCGGCATTGGCAGCGGTGGTGTATTTCGGTGTGTGGCAAGACTGGCAGCCGGCCTGGAAAAACAGGTTCTTGCCGGCCAGCACTTCAGGTGCGCTGACATCGCGGCGGGCCGGTACGGCAAGGTTTCGGGTGTAGAACAGCACCAGGCGCAGGATGTTGTCGCTGACTTCCGGTTCGCCATCGGGGCCGTTGCCACTGGGCGCCTGCTTGCAGGCCGTTTGCGCATCGGTGCAGTCATCAAAGGGGCGCAGGCTGGTCGTGAGGCCCATGTCCCCCGAAAAAGCATGAACGTTCTGCTGATTGAGATTCGGTTGCCCGGCCTTCCAGCCAAACCGCCCGAGGACGGTTTGGCGTTGCGCGTCATCCCATACCCGGTTCGGGCGTCCGGCGATGCCGTTGTTGTCCCTGGCCTGAGCAGCGGCGTTGGCCAGGATGGCCTCTTCGGGAATCGCCTCCAGCAAGCCCAGGCCGATCATCGGCGGCGCGACGCGGGCCGAGAAACGGGTGTCAGGGTGCATCGGGCCGTAGCCCAATTGAGTGATGTTCAGGCTCGGCTTGCGCAGCTCGATTTCGGTGCCGTCGTTGAAGCGAATCGGTACGGGCGTGTAATCGACACGTACCTTGCCTTCCGGCGCGACACCGGGGATCGCCATGTCCTGGAACTGCCCGCCGTACACCGGCTCCGGCACGACACCCTGTTGCTCGATGATTTTGGCGTAGGCCGGGGCATCGGGGATCGACAGGCGTACCAGCATCGACACGGCATTCGGCGCATCGGGTCCCGGCGGATGGCCGCGGCCATCCTTGATATGGCAGCCCTGGCAGGCGTTGGTG
This sequence comes from Pseudomonas moorei, assembly GCF_008801475.1. Lineage (GTDB taxonomy): Bacteria > Pseudomonadota > Gammaproteobacteria > Pseudomonadales > Pseudomonadaceae > Aquipseudomonas > Aquipseudomonas moorei. The sequence continues at coordinate 59,898 of NZ_VZPP01000016.1, forward strand.
TTGAACAGCGGGCCGAGGCCGTCGCGGGCGGTGGTGGTCGACGGGGCGATCACCCAGGGGCTGCGGAAGAAACTGTTACCGACACTGAAGTCCACGCGCCGCGAGGGTGGCAGGTTCGCGGAGGGCAAAGAAAAGGCGTTCTGATCGGTCTTGCGTACGGTAGCGCTGCCCCCCGAACGGGCTTCACCGGGTTCGGCCTTGGTAAAGCGCGGGGCGTCATCGCAGGCACTCAGGCCCAGGGCCAGGAACAGTGCGGACAAGCGAAGAGGCAGCGGGGGCATCAGACATCCTGCAAGACGAGCAAAACAAGGGCGCAAAGTCTAACAGGGGATGGGAATTTGAATAAGAGGAATTATCGTTTACTTGATATGGGGCAGGATTCGGGTGAGACCGCGTCACGGCCATCACGGGTAAGTCGGGTCATCAACATCACTGAAAATTCAGGCAAAAAGGCGACCCGAAGGTCGCCTTTTTTGCAGCCAGCGTTGATCAGAACTCGTGATCAGCGTTGTCCGGGTTCAGATCCTTGATGCCCAGTTTGCCAGCGGCGGTTTCGATCGAACCGGTCTGCTTGACCAGGGCGGCAATGGCGTCACGTACGATCTGGTTGCCGGCGGTGTTACCGGCCGCGATCAACTGGTCGTAGTGCTCACCCTTGTTGGCGTGATCAACCATGATCTGGATCTTGGCTTCGGTGGCGGCCAGGTCGGCTTTCAGTGCGGCGTCGGCGGCGGGGTCGGCCTTGGCCACCAGGGACGACAGGCTGGCGCCGGTCATTTTGGTGCCGTCGGTGCGGGTGTACTCGCCCAGGTAAACGTTACGGATACCTTTGGCATCGTAGAAGTGCGAGTTATGGGTGTTGTCGCTGAAGCAGTCCTGCTCGTCTTCAGGGGAGTTGGCTTCCAGGGAAACCTTCATGCGCTCGCCCGCCAGTTCGCCCAGGGACAGGCTGCCCATGCCGAACAGCATTTTACGCAGGCCGGTTTCAGCCGGTTCCGCTTCCAGGGTGGCGCGGTAGTTGTCGGCCACGTTCGGCTTCCAGTTCCCGACCATTTCTTCAAGGTCGCTGACCAGCAGTTGGGTCACGGCTTTGAGGTAGGCGCGACGACGATCGTTGTGGCCGCCAGTGGCACCGGCGCCCTCCAGGTAGTCCGAGGCAGGACGGTTGCCGGCGCCAGGGCCGGTGCCGTTCAAGTCCTGGCCCCAGAGCAGGAATTCGATGGCGTGGTAGCCGGTGGCGACGTTCGCTTCGGAACCGCCCAACTCGTTCAGGCTGGCGAGTTTTTCCGGGGTGATGTCTTTCACGTCGACCTTGTCTTCACCGATCTGAATTTCAGGGTTGGCGATGATGTTGGCGGTGGCGCCGGGGTTACCCAGGGCATGCTCGTAGGATTTGTCGACGTAGTCGATCAGGCCTTCGTCCAGTGGCCAGGCGTTCACCTGACCTTCCCAGTCGTCGATGATGGTATTGCCGAAGCGGAACACTTCGCTCTGCAGGTAAGGAACGCGGGCTGCAACCCAGGCGGCCCTGGCCGCTTTCAGGGTGTCGGCATTCGGCTTGGCGAGGAAGGCGTCGACGGCGGTCTGCAGGGTTTTCGCGGTGGATTCGGCATCGCTGTAAACAGCAAAAACCATGTCAGCGTAATGCGCGACAACGGCTTTGGCCGCGGCTTCGTCGACGTTGCCCACAGCGGCCGGCGCGGCGGCAGTGCTGGAAACCGGCGCGGGGGCAGCAGTTTTTTCCTTGTCTTTGCCTTCACCGCAACCGGCGAGGGAAATTGCGATGGCCAACAGACTGGCGGTAGCCAGAGGCATACGAATCATGGCGAACATCCTGCTTCGAAAGGGGGGTGGTAGGGCGCGCCCGGCGCGCAAAACTGCGACATAATGCAAATCTTTCGCATTATGTGTAAAGGTCGTTCTTGAAAATATTTCTTATTCGCACCGGAGCACACTCCACCCTGCAGGAGTCAGCTTGCTCACGATCAGCGTCCAGGCATTGCATTCTTTCAGACAGCCCACGTCATCGTTGACGTCCATCGCGAGCTCGCGCCTAACGTGGTGAGTGAGGCGCGTTTGATACCCGATCACAAGATAGCGGCGTTGCTGCGCTGGGCCTGTTTCAAGTAAGCGCCCAGTTCCCGCGCCGGCAGCGGTTTGCTGTAGTGATAACCCTGACCTTCGTGGCAGCCTTCGGAAATGATGTAAGCCTCCTGTTCGGCGGTTTCCACGCCTTCGGCAATCACCTGCATGCCCAGGCTCTTGCCTAACTGGATGATGGCGCGAACGATGGTTGCATCGTCGTCGTCATCGAGCAGGTCCTGAACGAAGCTCTTGTCGATCTTGATCTTGTCCAGGGGCAGGCTTTTCAGATAGCTCAGCGATGAATAACCGGTTCCGAAGTCATCGATCGCAATCAGCGCGCCGGAGCGGCGCAGGCTGAGCAAGTGCTGGGCGGCGGTGCTGATGTCTTCCATCAGGCCGGTTTCGGTGACTTCCAGCTCCAGGCTGCGCGGTGGCAGGCGGTACATTTGCAGCAGGTTGTTGACCACCCGCGGCAGCTCGGCGTGGTGCAGTTGCACGGTGGACAGGTTCACCGCCATACGCAGCTCGCTGAACCCCTGGTCATGCCAGTCGCGCAGTTGTTTGCAGGCCTGATCCAGCACCCACTCGCCGATGGCGATGATGGTGCCGTTCTGTTCGGCCAGCGGAATGAACAAGTCGGGTGGAACCAGCCCGTGCTCGGGATGCTGCCAGCGAATCAACGCTTCCACGCCCACTACCCGGTGATCGCGATAACTGATTTGCGGTTGATAGACGAGGTAGAACTGCCCGCGGATGAGGGCGTCGCGCAAGTCTTTCTCCAGTTCGCGACGGCGCCGCATCTCGGTGTCGACGCTGGCGATATAGAACTGATAGCGATTGCGCGAGCGAGTCTTGGCCAGGGTCATGGTCTGCTCGGCCTTTTGCAGCAGTTTCTCGGTGCTGTCGCCATCTTCGGGGAAGAGGGTGATGCCGATGGTGGCGCGCAGGCGGATTTCCTGATGATCAAGGGCAAACGCCGCTTCCAGGTCGTCGAGGATGCTTTGCGCCAGTTCTGCGGCTTCGTAGGGTTGTTCGATATCGGCCTGGACCAGGGCGAACTGGTCGCCGCCCAGACGGGCCAGGGCGCCGAGGCGACCGCTGTGTCCCCGCAGACGATCGGCAAGGGCCAGCAGCAACTGGTCGCCGGTCTGGTAGCTGAACTGTTCGTTGATGCCCTTGAAATCATCCAGACCGACGCACAATACGGCGACCCGCCGCTGTAATTTGCCGGCGTCGACGAGGATCTTGTCCAGTTGCGTTTGCAATTGCTGGCGGTTGGGCAGGCCGGTGAGGAAATCGTACTGGGCCATGCGCAGCAGGCTGTTTTCCGCCTCGTGGCGCAAGTGGGTGTTGCGCTCAATGGATTCCAGCAACTGGTTGGCGGTATTGATCCAGATACCCAGTTCGTTTTTCTCGTGGCCTTTGAGCTGCGGGATCTTGTGTTCGCTGGGGCGGTCCGGATTGATTTCGGTCAGGTGCTCGATAATCCGCGACAAGGGTTTGGTCAGCAGCCAGTGATAGACCAGGTACAGCACCAGGCCCATCGCCAGGGCGCGCAACACGCCGGAAATGAAGATGATCACCGAACTGACGATGAAACCTTGCCCGTAGGTGGCGGTGTCGAGGGTGATGCTCAGGTCGCCGTAATACTCGCTGTAGGGGCCGCGACCCACCAGTTGGGTGGTGTAGGTGCGCTCCTTGCCCAGGATCAGATCGGTCAGCCATCGGCTCCTGGAGTGCTGCAACTCGCGTGATTTTTGCGCGAGCATGGCTTCGTTGGGATGGCCGATGGAGGCCTGGCGCACGGCATCATCCTGAAACAGTCCCTCGATAACCTGCATGCCCATCTCCCGGTCCAGGCTGTAGACGGCCTGGGTCGAAGGGTCGCGGAACATGTCGAGGATGCGTTGGGCATCGGCTGCGACGGCCTGGCGTGTTTTATAAGCATCGAAAACGATCTGCGCGCAGCTCAAGACCACGCCGACGATCAATGCCGACAGGAGCACGACCCGGAGCAACTTCACCGACAAGCTGTTCTTGAGTTCCAGCTTCAAAGGGTTATTCCTTGTTCCGTGCGGGTAGCATCAAGTTGCCATGAGTATTGGCAATCCCGCGATGGCAGTCAAAGGGACAATTTACCTTGCGGGATTTTGCCGGCAGCTTGGCCGAAATGCTGTTGTCTGGAATTTCTGCCCGATTAGTACTGTGTCGGTTGTCGAGTCCTTCAACTTGAGGGGGGCGTCGAGATATTTCCTTCTTGTTGATGTTAGACGCCTGTGGCGTTGGAGCAAGGGTACAAACGCTGGTTTCTCTGGAGGCGCTGGCTTGCCAGCGAAGGCGGCCCCATCGCTGCCTGGCTCACCTGTGCCCCATAAAAAAACCCGGCTAAAAAGCCGGGTTTTTTGACTGGGCATCAAGCTTAAGCGGTGAAGGTTTTGCCTTCGAACTGCTCAGCTACGAATTTCCAGTTGACCAGGTTCCAGAACGCTTCGACGTACTTCGGACGCAGGTTGCGGTAGTCGATGTAGTAAGCGTGTTCCCAGACGTCGCAGGTCAACAGCGGGGTGTCGCCGTTGGTCAGCGGGTTGCCGGCGCCGATGGTGCTGGCCAGGGCCAGGGAACCGTCAGCCTTTTTCACCAGCCAGCCCCAACCGGAACCGAAGGTGCCGATGGAAGTCTTGCTGAATTCTTCCTTGAACTTGTCGAACGAACCGAAAGCAGCGTTGATGGCTTCAGCCAGAGCGCCGGTTGGTTGACCGCCGGCGTTTGGTGCCAGGCAGTTCCAGTAGAAAGTGTGGTTCCAGACCTGAGCGGCGTTGTTGAAGATACCGCCCGAGGAAGACTTGACGATTTCTTCCAGGGTCTTGCCTTCGAACTCGGTGCCTGGCACCAGGTTGTTCAGGTTCACGACGTAGGTGTTGTGGTGCTTGTCGTGGTGGTATTCCAGAGTTTCCTTGGAAATGTGCGGCTGCAGTGCATCGTGTGCGTAAGGCAGTGGCGGCAATTCGAAAGCCATGGTGGATCTCCTAATCAGGTCAGGTGCGGTGAGCGCAAGGCCGATCACGGGCGGCCAGACTAGCGCCGGGGAGTTTGTACTCTTTGCGGCGCAGGTCTCGGATCATAGCACCGGGGGTGCGGCATAACCACGCAACAACTGTGTGGAATAGAGGTTCCAGAGCTGTTTGGAATAAATCACCCGGCGGTAATCAGTTGCAGCGCTACGGCAAACATCATCACGGCCACCAACAGGTCAAGAATGCGCCAGGTACTGGGGCGGGCCAGCCAGGGCGCCAACCATGCCGCGCCGAGCGCCAGGGTGAAAAACCACAGCAACGAGGCACTGGCCGCCCCCACCACATAGGCGCCGGGCTCTGTCTGCTGGGCGCCGAGGGAGCCGATCAGCAACACGGTATCCAGGTAGACGTGCGGGTTGAGCAGGGTCACCGCCAGCGCGCTGAGCATGACCGCCCGCAGCGAACGCACGGTCTGGTTTTCACCCTGTTGCAGGCTTTGTTTCGAGCAGGCCCGGCGCAACGCCTGGCTGCCATACCACACCAGAAACGCCGCGCCACCCCAGCGGGCGACGGCCAGCAAGGTCGGGTTTTGCGCCAGTACCGTCGCCAGGCCGAAAACCCCGGCGGCCACCAATAATGCGTCGCAGGCCACACAGAGTGCCGCCACCGGCAGGTGGTGTTCCCGACGCAGGCTTTGGGCCAGCACAAACGCATTCTGGGTACCGATCGCCATGATCAGTCCGAAGGCCACCAGCAGGCCGTTCACATAGCTTTGCCACATAATGATTACTCCGCGTTGGCTGCCAGATCGCGCAGCACTTGCATGGCGCGTTCGGCATCGGCCTGGCCGACAAACAAATGGTCGTGGTAGTAGCCGGCGATCACGTTGCAACTGATGCCGGCCTGGCCCAGTGCCGTGGCGAATGCGGCGGTCAGGCCGACGGCTTCGAGGGCTGAATGCACATTGAGGGTGATCCAGGCCGCGACGTAATCGAAAGCGAAACCGGCCTGCTCGGCGCGGGAACGTTCGAGAATCACGGTCAGACCTTCCTGCTCACGAAAGCTGCCGATGATGTCCAGGCCTGCCGGCAATTGACCGTCATGCAAGGTGCAGAACACGTACTCGCCGGCATTGAGTTGCGGGCTCATGCTGCGCAGCAGCGTTGCCAGTGAAGTTTCGCCAGCCATGGGGATGTTCCTTGTTCAAGAGTTCTTGCTGGTCATTCTCCGGTCTCAGGCTGTATAAGAAAAACCAATCTTGCTGATCGCTCATTAGGAAAACTGATGTTCGACTATAAATTGCTTTCGGCTCTGGCCGCCGTGGTCGAGCAGGCCGGGTTCGAGCGCGCCGCCCAGGTGCTGGGGTTGTCGCAATCGGCCATCTCCCAGCGCATCAAATTGCTCGAAGCGCGAGTGGGTCAACCGGTGCTGGTGCGGGGCACGCCGCCATCGCCGACGGAAATCGGCCGGCGTCTGCTTAACCATGTGCAGCAGGTGCGTTTGCTTGAGCGCGATTTGCAGAGCCTGGTGCCGGCGCTGGACGAAGAAGGCCTGCCGGAGCGCCTGCGTATCGCCCTCAATGCCGATAGCCTGGCCACTTGGTGGGCGCAGGCCGTGGGGGATTTTTGCGCGGAGCAACATCTGTTGATGGATCTGGTGGTTGAAGACCAGACCGTGGGCCTCAAACGCATGCGCGCAGGTGAAGTGGCTGCATGCCTCTGTGCCAGCGAGCGGCCGGTGGCGGGCGCCCGTAGCGTATTGCTGGGGGCGATGCGCTACCGGGCGTTGGCCAGCCCGGCGTTTATTGCGCGGCATTTTCCTCAAGGTGTGCGCGCCGATCAGTTGGCTCGAACACCCGCGCTGGTGTTTGGCCCGGATGATTTCCTGCAGCATCGATTCCTGGCGTCTCTCGGCGTCGATGGTGGATTCGAGCACCATTTATGCCCGTCCTCCGAGGGTTTTATCCGTCTTACCGAAGCGGGCCTCGGCTGGGGGCTGGTGCCCGAATTGCAGGTTCGTGAACAGCTGGAACGCGGTGTGTTGCTGGAGCTTTTGCCAGATAAACCGATCGACGTGCCGCTGTACTGGCATCATTGGCGCAATGGCGGTCAATTGCTGGGGCTTCTTACCGATCAATTGGTGCGCGCGTCGAAACAATGGCTGGTGCCCTTGGACTGACGGGCAGCGTCAAGACCTCTCGCAATACGCAAAACGAAATATTCGGAGCAATACATGAAGATTCTGGTCACCGGCGCAAGCGGTTTCATCGGCGGGCGTTTTGCGCGTTTCGCCCTGGAGCAGGGCCTTGATGTGCGGGTCAACGGTCGCCGGGCCGAAGGAGTGGAGCATCTGGTGCGGCGCGGCGCCGAGTTCATCCAGGGCGACTTGAGTGATCCTGAACTGGCGCGCGACCTGTGTTCCGACGTCGAGGCCGTGGTGCATTGCGCCGGTGCCGTCGGTTTGTGGGGACGTTATCAGGACTTTCACCAAGGCAACGTCCAGGTCACTGAAAACGTAGTCGAAGCCTGCCTGAAGCAGCGGGTCCGGCGACTGGTGCATTTGTCGTCGCCGTCGATTTATTTCGATGGTCGCGATCACCTGGGGTTGACCGAAGAACAGGTGCCCAAACGCTTCAAGCATCCTTATGCCGCGACCAAATACCTGGCCGAGCAAAAGGTCTTCGGTGCCCAGGAGTTCGGCCTCGAAACCCTGGCCCTGCGTCCGCGTTTCGTCACCGGTGCCGGTGACATGAGCATCTTCCCGCGCTTGCTGAACATGCAGCGCAAGGGACGCCTGGCAATTGTCGGCAACGGCCTGAACAAGGTCGATTTCACCAGCATGCAGAACCTCAATGAAGCGTTGCTCAGCAGTTTGCTGGCCAGTGGTTCGGCCTTGGGCAAGGCCTACAACATCAGCAACGGAACACCGATTCCATTGTGGGACGTGGTCAATTACGTCATGCGCAAAATGGAAGTCCCACAAGTAACACGCTACCGTTCCTACGGCCTGGCCTACACCGTCGCCGCACTCAATGAGGGCGTCTGCAAAGTGTGGCCGGGGCGCCCCGAACCGACCTTGTCGCGGCTGGGCATGCAGGTCATGAACAAAAATTTCACCCTGGACATCAGTCGCGCCCGGCATTATCTGGACTACGACCCCAAGGTCAGTCTGTGGACGGCGCTGGATGAGTTCTGCGGCTGGTGGAAGGCCCAGGATATTCGCTGAGCAGCGCGGCACTGAACCGAGCCGGGGGGTGAAGGTCAATCGGTGCGGCAGTGAAGGTTATACTCGCCACATCCAGCTATCACCGCGTTTCACAAAGGTTGACTCAATGTCCATGCGTAACGATGCCAATGATGACTTCGACGATGTACCGAGCCTGCGTGCCGACAGCCTCGACGACGATGATTTTCCGGTCACCAAGCGTACCTCCGTGCACTCACGGCCCGTGCCGGTAGTGCAGGCCAAAGGCCCGAGCACCGGGCCGTTGTGGGCCTTGGTCGGGGCTCTGTTCTTTGCCTTCGCGGGGCTGGCCTGGTGGAGCTTTCAACAGATCTCGCTGATGGAGCAGCAACTGGTGGCTACCCAGGAAAGCTTCGCCCGTATCAGTGAGGAAGCGGCGGGGCGCTTGCAGGACATTTCCGGCAAGGTCGTCGCCAGTCAGACCAACGTCACCAGCGACAGCGAAGCCCTGAAGCTGCAAATCAAACAGCTGGAAAGCAGGCTGCAGGACCAGAGCCAGCAGCAACAAGGCGTGGCCGGGCAAACCTCGGAACTGGACAAGCGCCTGGCGCAGATGACGGCGCAAACCACCGATCTGGACAAGCGCCTGACGCAAATCACCGCGCAAAGCACTGAGCACCAAGCCGCCAACACGCAGTTGCAGGCCCAGGTCAAAGTGTTGATCAGCGACGTGGCCGCACTGAAGAGTGCCCCGGCAGACACGGGAAAATTCGATGCCCAGCTGAAAAGCCTCGGTGCCGACATCACTGCACTGAAGAAGCAAGGCAATCCGAGCGCTGCCATCGAGCGTCTGGAGCAGGAGATCGTGGTGCTCAAAAGCGAACAGGACAATCGCCCGACGCCGGTTCAAGGCTCGACCAACACCGTGGAGTTCGATGCGTTCCGCAGCCAGGTCACTCGCAATATCAATACCCTTCAGGCGCAGATCCAGAACCTGCAGCAGCAACTGCGCGCCCGCCAGTAATCGCGCGGGCCGGCAGACTTTGTGGCGAGGGAGCTTGCTCCCGCTGGGTGGCGAAGCCGCCCCGATCCGTTCACTGCGGATCCTGAATACTCGTGCATATCCCCATCGCGTCTACGCTCTTGAAACAGCATCAAGAACGAGGAATGCGCAATGGGGGTTCTGCACAAGTTGGCCTGGCTGGGCAGCATGCTTTTGCTGTGTCTGGGCCAGGTCCAAGCCGCCGACACAGAAAAGGCTGACAGTCAGGCGGCCATCGCCTTGCTGGAAAAAGCCCTGGCCTATTACCACGAGAATGGCGACAAGGCCTTCGCGGCGTTCAGCCGACAGGGCGAATTTGTCGATAAGGACCGCTATGTCTTTGTGCTCGACACCAAGGGCGTCATGCTCGCCAGTGGCGGGCCGTCTTCGGCGCTGATTGGCCGTGATGTCTCTGATGTGCTCGGACCGGATTTGCAGAAAACCTTCAAGGACGCCCTGAAAGTGCCAGAGGGCAATGGCATTCAACAGGCGGAATACCGCTGGCAGAACTGGGCCGACGGCAAGGTCGAGCGCAAGCATGTGTTCTACCAGCGCGTGGGCCAGCGGATCATTGCGGTCGGTTACTACTTGCCCCGGGCGTCGGCGGAACAGGCCATGGCCCTGCTGAATAAAGCCGCCGCCGATCTGGCCAAGGACGACAAGGGCACCCTGAAGGCCATCAACTCCCTCAAGGGCGGTTATTTGCAGGATGACCTGTATGTGTTTGTGGTCGATCTCAATACCCGGCGTTACGTCGCCCACGGCACCAACCTGCGCTTGATCAACACCGATTTCAGCAAGATCAACGACCCCGAAGGCAAACCGGTGGGCGAGCCGATTCTGGCATTGATCGCCAGGCAGGATTACGGCGAGTACGAATATCGTTGGAAAAATCCGGTGACCGGCAAGGTCGAGGACAAGCACGCCTACCTGAAAAAAGTCGGGCATTTTCTGGTGGCTGTGGGGTATTACAGCCCTTGAGGATGTGGTGTCTGTCAATGACGCCATCGCGAGCTTGCTCGCGATGGCAGGCGACGCGGTCCAACTACCGGACTTTGTCCTCACGCCCGCGCAACAGCATGTTCGGCATGGCAATCGCCGCCGCCAGCCCCAGCAACGACACCGCCGCGCTGACCATCAATAAATGCCGAAACGTCAGCAGCAGTTCGGCCCGCAGAGCGTTTTGTGTATCACCCGCCGCAGCGTTCAAACCGTCCAGCAGCACATTCCCCGAATGACCTTCGGCAATCAGCGACGAGCCGGCGAGGTGCGCGAAACTCGAATCCTGCAACAATGCCAGCAGCAGCGCCGACATCACCGAAACGCCCACCGCGCCGCCCAGCGACCGGAACAGGTTGGTGGTGCTGGTGGCGACGCCGATGTCACGTTGTTCCACTGAGTTCTGTGTGCCCACCAGTGACGTCGGAAACTGCATGCCCCCGGCGATGCCGCAGAGCAACATGCACAGGCTGCTGAGCAAAAACGCCTGGGGTGGGCTGAAGGCCATACCGAGAATCGAGATCGGCATCAGCACGGCGCCGGTCAGGATCATCGGTTTGTAGCGTCCGGTCACAGACGTACGACGGCCGGCGAAATACGCACCGATCGGCAAACCCATGGCCAGCGGCAGCAGATGCAGGGCCGCGCTGTCGGCGCCGGCACCGGTGACGCTCTGAAAGCGCAGCGGCATGAGCACGATCAACGAAATCGCCTGGAAACTGGTAAAGAAAATCGTGCACCAGCACAGGACCGCATTGCGATTGGCGAACAGATGCATGGGCAGCAACGGTTCCGGTGCCCGTCGTTCATAGGCCACGAACAAACCCAGCACGAACACTGCGCAACCGAGCAGGGCCAGCACTTCGGCGCTGCGCCATGAATGACCCTGACCAACCTGGGTAATGCCCAGCAGCAACGCCGTCAGCCCGATGATCATCAGCAGGGTGCCGAGGTAATCGATGACTGGCTTGCGCTGTGGAACCGGCAAGCCGACCAAGGTGCGATTGGCCACCAGCCAGGCACCCAGGCCCAGCGGCAGGTTGATCAGGAACACCCAGCGCCAGGACAAGTATTCAGTCATGTAGCCACCCAGCACCGGACCGGCCACGCTGGCCACCGCATACATGCTGCTGAAATAGCCCTGATAGCGACCGCGTTCCCGTGGCGGCACGATGTCACCGATGATCGCCTGGCTGACGGAGATCATGCCGCCAGCGCCGATGCCCTGAAAAATCCGCGCCAGCACCAGTTGCTCCATGCTCTGGGCCATGCCGCAGAACAACGACGCGAGGGTGAACAAGCCCATGCCGAACAGCATCAACTTGCGACGCCCATACAAATCGCCCAGTTTGCCGTAGATCGGCACCGCGACCGTCATCGCCACCATGTACCCGGAAATCACCCAGGCCAGCAGACTGACGTCCTTGAACTGCGCGGAAATGGCCGGCATCGACACGGCGACGATGGTTTGGTCCAGGGCACCGAGGAAAATCGCCAGCATCAGGGCGATCAATACGCTGCGGATGGCCGGTTTGGGCGTTTCAGGCTGTTTGAGATTGGTCACGAGGAAAACCTGCGGGCAGTGATAACCCGCAAGTGGCAAGGCGAGCGGGGATGCTCGCCAGTGTAAGTCGGTAGCAGGCTATTCGATAGCCTCATACGGAAGGCCGACATAATTTTCTGCAATGGTTTTCCGGCCAGCCTCAGAATCAACGAAGTACTCCAGCTCCGACTCGGCAATGCGCTGGCTAAAGGCATCATGATCATCGAAGCGGTGCAGCATCGAGGTCATCCACCAGGAAAACCGTTCAGCCTTCCACACTCGCCGCAGGCAGACTTCGGAGTACTTTTCCAGCAGGTCGACACGGCCTTCGCGGTAAACCTTCAGCAGGATATTGAACAGTGTGCTGACGTCGCTGGCAGCCAGGTTCAAGCCCTTGGCACCGGTGGGCGGGACGATGTGCGCCGCGTCGCCGACCAGGAACATCCGCCCGTATTGCATAGGCTCAACCACGAAACTGCGCAGTGGCGCGATGCTTTTCTCGATCGACGGTCCGGTCACCAGGTTGTCTGCCAAAGCTTGTGGCAGACGGCATTTAAGCTCATCCCAGAAGCGCTGATCGGACCAGTTCTCGACGCTTTCGTCAGCCGGCACCTGCAAGTAATAACGGGTGCGGGTCGCCGAGCGCATGCTGCACAGGGCAAAACCTCGCTCATGGCGGGCATAGACCAGTTCTTCGTGGACCGGAGGCGTGTCGGCAAGAATCCCCAGCCAGCCGAAGGGATAGACCCGTTCGAAGACCTTCAGGCACTCGGCGGGAATCGACTGCCGCGCCACGCCATGGAAGCCGTCGCATCCGGCGATGTAATCGCAGTCGAGGCGATACTGTTCGCCGTCTTTTTCAAAGGTGACAAACGCTTCATCGGTTTTCATGCCGTGGGGCACGACGTGGCTTGCCTGGTAAATCGTCTGGGCGCCGGCGACCTGACGAGCGGCCATCAGGTCGCGGGTGACCTCGGTCTGGCCGTAGATCATCACGTTTTTTCCGCCGGTCAGGGCGTGCAGATCGATGTGGATCCGGCGTCCGTCGAGGGCCAGTTCGAAGCCGCCGTGGGGCAATCCTTCGGCGTCCATGCGCTGACCCACGCCGGCCTGGCGCAACAGCTCTACCATGCCTTGTTCGAGGACCCCGGCGCGGATTCGCCCGAGCACATAATCCGGGCTTTGACGTTCGAGAATGAGGGTGTCGATGCCGGCGTTGTGCAGCAATTGACCGAGCAGCAGACCGGAAGGACCGGCGCCAATGATGGCGACTTGGGTTTTCAGGATTTTCATTGTTTTTATGACTCGCAAGCTGCACACGACCAGGGTCGGTGAGTGATTTTTATGGATCGAGTGCTTGCATTTTTCACTTGCGGGTCTGTCAATTGAAGGTGAAAACTGAGCCGATACCTGTACATTCTGCCAATCGGTGCGATTATCGCCCGTCATCTATTCCGAGGCCTGGATTGAAGTGATGAACAAGCCTGACCTGCCTTCGATTCCAGTGTTCAAGCTCTACGGTGAAAGCCTGGATTGGCCAACCCCCGACTTGCTGCACTGTGAAACCATTTCCAAACGCAGCCGCGAACATCAATGGGAAATCAAACCCCATCGCCACGCCGATTTATGCCAGTTGCTCTTCGTGTTCAAAGGTCAGGCAGAGCTTGAAATCGAAGGCAAACGTACGCAGCTGAGCGAACCGGCAATCCTGGTCCTGCCGCCGTTATCGGTGCATGGCTATCGTTTTTCCGAAGATGTCGAAGGCTTTGTCGTGACCCTGGCGGCGCCGCTGATCGCGCACCTGCAGGCGCAACTGGGGCAGTCGGTAAATGCACTGGCCCAGGCCGAGAGCTACCCGGCGGGCGAGAACAGCGAGTACCTCAACAGCCTGTTTTCGGCCTTGCAAGCCGAATACACAGGGCACCAGCCGGCGCGGGAAATGCTGATGCATTCGCTGGTCAGCGTGATCATGGTATGGATCAGCCGCCAGGTGATTCAGCGTCGTAACGCCACGCAGCGACCACAACGCGCCCGGGAATATCTCAACGGGTTCATTCAACTGGTGGAAGAAACCTATCGCCAACACGTCAAGGTCGAGGATCTGGCCCATCGACTGGGGATTTCCGTGTCCCACCTCAATGGCACCTGTCGCGAACTGGCCGGCCAGCCGGCGTTGCAGATCATGCACGAACGCCAGTTGCTGGAGGCCAAGCGCTTGCTGACCTACACCAGCATGACCATTTATGAAATGTCCGACGTGTTGGGGTTTTCAGATCCGACCAACTTCACGCGCCTGTTCCGACGCCGGGTGGGGATCTCGCCCAAGGCTTTCCGCGACCGCTTGAAGGCCGATCAGGGCAACGAGGCCTGACCTCTTCGTTTACCGCAGGGCGTTGAGGGTCGCGTTGTGTGGAATGCAGCGCTCGAAGTTGCAGCTGGCGTATTCACGGGGCAGGTTGCGTAACTGCTCGACCCGCCAGGCCGCAGCGCCATAGAGCCCGAGCGTGACCGCGCAGGTGATGAAGATGGCGAGGTACCTTCTGGTTTTGATGTTCATGGCGCTGACCTCTGAACGAATACCTTTCGGTATTACTTTGAGCATAGGTCAGCGCTACTGAGTTGCCAGCTCGTACAGGGAACGGAGCTTACAGGCCGACATCCCACACCGGTTCTTCGGGGAATCTCACCACCAGAAAATCCAGCAGGCTGCGCAATGCCGCCGGCATGTGTTTGCGCGAGGCGTACACCGCGTACACGCTCATCTGTCGCGGCTCGGCCCCTGGCAGCAAGCGAACCAACTCGCCGCTATGGATGTGCACGCCAGCCTGATAGGTCGGCAGCATCGCCACCCCGGCGCCGGCCATCGCCGCGCGCATGAGAGTGCTGGCTTCATTGGCGCTGATGTTGCCCTGGACGGGCACCGAGACCTCTTCGCCGTCCTGTTCGAAATGCCACAGGCTTTTGCCGAAGTAGGAATGGGTCAGGCAATTGTGCTGGCTCAGGTCCTCGACCCGTTGCGGTGCGGGGTGCTCGCGCAGGTAGGCGGGGGAGGCGCAGATCACCGAGCGGCAGACGGTCAGTCGGCGGGCGATCAGGTTGGGGTCCAGGTCATTGCTGGTGCGAATCGCCAGATCGATGCGCTCATCGACCAGGTTCACGGTGCGATCGAGCATCTGCATGTCGATGCTCACGCCGGGGTAGCGCTTGACGTATGCCGCCATGGCGTCGGCCAGCTGCGCCTGACCGAATGAAGTACTGACGCTGACCCGCAGCAGGCCGCGCGGAGCTTCGTCCGGTTCGCTGACGGCGGCTTGCATGTCGCTGGATAATTCGAGCATTTGCCGGCATCGGGGCAGGATTTCACTGCCGGCGGTTGTCAGGCTCAACTTGCGTGTGGTGCGGTGCATCAAGCGCGCGCCGACCCAGTCTTCCAGCTCCGCCAGATACCGCGAAACTACCGGCCGGGATAGCTCCAGATGATCGGCGGCGGCCGACTGGCTACCGAGGTCGACCACCGTGACGAACACCCGCATTGCTTGTAGACGATCCATGATTTGCCCGCTTTCAGAAACAAACTATGTTCCAGCATCGCATTTTTTGTACTGAACCGTGCAACTAAGCTGCGTTCCCTGTAGGAGCAAGCTCGCTCCTGCAAGGGACCACGACAGCCATTGGATTACGGAGCAACAGATGATTGGTTTCACCACTCTCAAACGCGTTTTACTGGCCGGCGCCGCCTTGGGTTTTGCCACTCACGCTGCTGCATCGACGTTGACACTGGATGTTTACAACCCTGGCGATAAGGCTATTTTTCCGGTGTCGTCGGTGCTGGTCAGCGGGGAGAAAGAGGCCATTCTGGTGGATGCCCAATTCGGCAAGTCCCAGGCCGAACAGGTGGTGGAAAAAATCCGCGCCAGCGGCAAGCAACTGACCATCATCTACATCAGTCACGGCGACCCGGATTATTACTTCGGTCTCGACACCCTGACCGCTGCCTTCCCCAAAGCCAAAGTGCTCGCTTCCCGGCCGACCGTTGAGCACATCAAGCACACCGTCGACCGCAAACTGGCATTCTGGGGCCCGAAAATGGGGGCGGATGTTCCGGCCAAAACCATCGTTCCGCAGGTGCTAAAAGGCGACAGCCTGATGCTCGAAGGGCAGAAACTGCAGGTAGTCGGTCTTGAGGGCCGGCAACCGGATCGCAGCTTCGTGTGGATTCCATCGATCAAGGCCGTGGTCGGTGGTGTGGTGGTGGCAGAAAACATCCATGTGTGGATGGCCGATACCCAAACCCCGCAGTCCCACGCCGATTGGTTGGCTACGCTGCAGTCGATCGAAACCCTGAAGCCGAAAACCATCATCCCGGGTCATTACCTCGGTGACAGCGCCCGTTCCCTGGCGGCTGTGCAATTCACGGCCGATTACATCAAGGCCTTCGACGAAGAAACCGCCAAGGCCAAGGATTCTGCCGCGCTGATCGCCGCGATGAAAAAGCGCTTCCCGACCCTGGGTGACGAAAGCTCCCTGGAGTTGAGCGCCAAGGTGGCCAAGGGCGAGATGAAGTGGGGTGAATGAGTTTTTGTGATGACTGCTACATAAACATTTTTTGTCGCTACAGATACACCTCAACCAACTGGAGAACGTCATGAGCAAAATCGCAATCATCGGGGCCACCGGTCGTGCCGGTAGCCAGCTGTTGGAAGAAGCCCTGCGTCGTGGTCACAGCGTCACCGCCATCGCCCGCGATACTTCGAAGATCGGCCCGCGTGCCGGTGTGGTCAGCCAGAATGTCGACGCCCTCGACAGCGCGGCGTTGCAAGCCGCAGTCGCCGGTCATGACGTGGTGATCAGCGCCGCGCATTTCTCCACGCTGCCTGCCAGTGCCGTCATCGGGCCGGTGAAGAAGGCCGGGGTCAATCGCCTGCTGGTGGTGGGCGGTGCCGGGTCTTTGTTGTTGCCGGATGGCACCCGGGTGATCGACAGCAAAGGCTTCCCGGCAGAGTACAAGGCAGAGGCCGGGGCGGGTGCCGAGTTCCTGGAGAGTCTGCGTCAGGAACAGGATCTGGACTGGACCTTTCTGTCGCCGTCTGCAGAGTTTGTCGAAGGCAAACGCACGGGCAAATTCCGGATCGGCAAGGATGATTTGCTGGTGAGCAGCGAAGGGCGTAGCTGGATCACGTTTGCCGACTATGCGATCGCCATGCTCGATGAAGTGGACGCGCCGAAGCACATTCGCCAGCGGTTTACCGTCGGGTATTGACGGTGTAGCGCAAAGTACTCGCCGGCAAGCCAGCTCCTGCAAGGGCAGCGCAATACCTGTAGGAGCCGGCTTGCCGGCGAAGCTTTTCCGGTTTCAGCGACTCTGCGCCTGTTCCACCAACCACCCCATCAACTCGCGTAATTTCGCCGAAGGTCCTGGTTTTTCGGGGAAAACCAGGTAATACGCCAAGCCGGTTTTTACGATCAGATCGAAGGGCATGACCAGCCGCCCGGCATTCAGGTCATCGCCAATCAGCGACCAGTCACCGATCGCCACACCGGTTCCCTGCGATGCCATCGACATCGCCAGATCCAGGGTTTCGAAATGCTGACCCTTGCTCACATTGCTCAAGCGAACATCCGCCGTGGCCAGCCAGGTCTTCCAGTCCCGTTCATCCCGGGTCGGGTGCAGCAACATGTGCTGTTCCAGATCCTCCGGCCTTTGCAGCGGCACGGGGCCTTCGAGCAATGGCTTGGAACACACCGGTGTCAGCCGTTCCTCGAACAGGCGTTGCGACACCAGCGAAGCGTCCGGGGGCGCGCCATACATCACGGCCGCGTCGAATTGTTCGCGATGAAAATCCACACCGTGCTTGACCGTGGTGGTCAGTTCAACCGGCACGTCCGGGCGTTCTTTCTGCCACTGCAACAGGCGTGGCAACAGCCAGCGCATGACGCAGGTCGGGGCCTTGAGTTGCAGGGTTTCGCGCTTTTCGCCGATCTGCTCCACCGCTTCATCGATCAAGCCGAAAATCTGCCGGACCCGTGGCAGCCATTCCCGTCCTTCGGCGGTGAGGTCGAGGCCGCGGGCCTGGCGGATGAACAGTTCATAGCCCAGGTGATCTTCCAGCCCGGCAATCTGCCGGCTCACTGCGCCCTGAGTGATGTGCAGTTGCTCGGCGGCCCGGGTGAAGTTGCAGCACTGCGCGGTAATCAGAAATGTGTACAGCGCCGGCAGGGGAGGCAGTCGTTTCATTCGGATCCAAGGTATGACGTGAGGACATGGCTAGTATGACTTTTTATCCATTGTTGCGGCTACGTGTCGCCCGTTCCAATGAGGCCATCCCTGGACCTGCGAATCCATCATAAACACTGCGCAGGCCCGGCGTCTCAATCGAACAAGAAGGGCAATGACATGGCGACGTGTGGCGAAGTATTGGTCAAGTTACTCGAAGGTTACGGGGTGGAGCAGGTGTTCGGCATCCCCGGGGTTCATACCGTGGAGCTGTATCGCGGGCTGGCCCGTTCGAGCATCAACCATGTCACGCCGCGTCACGAACAGGGCGCCGGTTTCATGGCCGACGGCTATGCCCGTACCAGCGGCAAACCAGGCGTGTGCTTCATCATCACCGGCCCGGGCATGACCAACATCACCACCGCGATGGGCCAGGCCTACGCCGATTCGATCCCGATGCTGGTGATCTCCAGCGTGCAATCGCGCAACCAGTTGGGCGGCGGTCGCGGCAAGCTGCATGAGCTGCCGAACCAGGGCGCCCTGTGCGCCGGTGTCGCGGCGTTCTCCCACACCCTGATGTCGGCGTCGGAATTGCCGGGTGTTCTGGCCCGAGCGTTTGCGCTGTTCCAGGCCGGTCGTCCGCGCCCGGTGCACATCGAAATTCCGCTGGATGTACTGGTGGAAGAAGCCGACGACCTGCTCGACAGCGTCCCGGTGAACATCGACCGTGCCGGTGCTTCGCCGAGCGCTGTGTCGCGCATGGCCGAGATGCTGGCCGGCGCCAAGCGTCCGCTGATTCTCGCCGGTGGCGGTGCCATCGATGCCGCCGCCGAGCTGACTGAACTGGCTGAGCTGCTGGAGGCGCCTGTCGCGTTGACCATCAATGCCAAAGGCATGCTGGAGTCTGGCCATCCGCTGCTGATCGGTTCGACCCAGAGCCTGGTCGCCACCCGTGCGCTGGTCGCCGAGGCAGACGTGGTGCTGGCCATCGGTACTGAATTGGCCGAGACCGACTACGACGTCACCTTTGCCGGTGGTTTCGAGATTCCTGGCAAGCTGCTGCGCGTGGACATCGACCCGGATCAAACCGTTCGCAACTACCCGCCGCACCTGGCGCTGGTGTCTGACTCGCGCAACGCGACGCAAGCCTTGTTGAGCGCACTGTCGCAAGAGTCGTTGGCCCAGCGCCAGGGCGATTGGGGTCAGGTCCGTGCCGCGCGTTTGCGTGAAGATCTGGCGGCCACCTGGGATGCGCCGACCCTGGCCCAGACCTGTTTCCTGGAAACCGTGCTGCAGCAATTGCCAGACGCGGTGTTCGTCGGCGATTCGACCCAACCGGTGTACACCGGCAACCTGACGTTCAACCCGGAGCGCCCGCGTCGCTGGTTCAACTCGTCCACCGGTTACGGCACCCTCGGTTACGCCTTGCCGGCCGCGATTGGCGCCTGGTTGGGTGGCAGCACCGAAGCTGGCGCCCGCCCGCCGGTGGTGTGCCTGATCGGCGACGGTGGCCTGCAATTCACCCTGCCGGAACTGGCCAGTGCCGTTGAAGCGCGCACGCCGGTGATCGTGCTGCTGTGGAATAACCAGGGCTACGAAGAGATCAAGAAATACATGGTCAACCGCGCCATCGAGCCGGTCGGCGTGGACATCTATACACCGGACTTCATCGCTGTGGCCAAGGGCCTGGGCTGCGCCGCCGAAGCGGTCAGCGACGTCGAGCAACTGCGTGGTGCATTGCGCGTGGCCTCGGATCGTCAAGGCCCGACCCTGATTGAAATCGATCAGACTGCCTGGACCAAGGCGGTGTCGAAATGAGCGTTGCCTTGACCTTACCAACCACTCTGGACGGCCTGTTCATCGACGGCCAATGGTCGGCTGGCAACGAACACCTGCGTGTGATCAACCCGTCGACCGAAGCCTTGTTGACCACGGTCAATGGCGGTGATGAACGGGCTGTCGAGCAAGCAGTCGGCGCGGCGACCAAAGCGTTCGCCGACTGGTCGAAAACCACCGGTGCCGAGCGTGGTGCGATTCTGCGCAAAATCGCCGCTGGCGTGCAGGCCGGTCGTGACCGCCTGATGCATTTGCAGTCGACCAACAATGGCAAGCCACAGTTTGAAGCGGCCATCGACGTCGACGACGTGATCGCCACATTCGAGTACTACGCCGGTCTGGCCGAAGGCCTCGACGCGAAACAGGACAGCGCCGTTGAATTGCCGAGCGAAGATTTCAGCGCTCGCCTGCGCCGCGAACCTTGCGGTGTGGTTGGCCTGATCGTGCCGTGGAACTTCCCGATGGTCACCACGGCCTGGAAACTCGCCCCGGCCCTGGCTGCCGGTTGCTGCGTGGTGCTCAAGCCTTCGGAAGTGACGCCGCTGCCAGAACTGGAGCTGGCCCGCATCATTGCTCAGGCCGGTTTGCCCGATGGCGTGTTCAACCTGGTATGCGGCACGGGTCTGGCGGTCGGCGCACCGTTGTCGGCGGACCCGCGCATTGCCAAGGTGTCGTTCACCGGCAGTAACGCGGTAGGCGTGCAGGTCATGCAGCGCGCGGCGGAAACCGTCAAAGGCGTGAGCCTGGAACTGGGCGGAAAATCCTCATTGCTGGTGCTGGCCGATGCCGATATCGATTTGGCGGTGGAAGTCGCCTGTGGCGGCGGTTTCTTCAACGCCGGACAAATGTGTTCGGCCACCAGCCGCGTGCTGGTCGCCGATGAACTGGCCGATGAATTCCTGATTCGTCTGAAGGCCCGCGCCGAAGCGATTCGCGTGGCAGACCCGTTCGACCCGAACGTGGAGATGGGCGCGCTGGTCAACCAGGCGCAATACCAGCGTGTGCTCGGCCACATCGACCGCGGTCTGAGTGCCGGTGCCAAGCTGATTTGCGGCGGTAATCGTCCGGCGGAACTGCCGCGCGGATATTTTTTGCAGCCGACAATCTTCACTGAAGTGCCCCTCGACAGTGCGTTGTGGTGTGAAGAGATTTTCGGCCCGGTGATCTGCGTACGCAGCTTTGCCAGCGAAGCCGAAGCGATTGCCCTGGCCAACGACAGCCAGTTCGGTCTGGTCGCCAGCGTGGTCACGCGTGATGCACAGGCAGCGGATCGTGTCGCCAACGCCTTGCAGGCGGGGCTTGTGTGGATTAACGCACCACAGGTGATCTTCCCGCAGACCGCCTGGGGTGGCTACAAACAGAGCAGCATCGGCCGCGAATTGGGCCCGTGGGGCTTGCAGGCTTTCCAGGAAATCAAGCACGTGATTCGGGCCGTCTGAAGGCACGAAAAAGGTGAGTGCATGCCTCCAAACGAGGCATGCGCTGGCGTCATGGCTTCGATGAGTTTTTATCGATAGTCAGGTGTTTTACACGACCTCAGGATGAACCCGTCGGCTCAGCTCAAGCCCTGTAAACAAGGGGGTTGAAGCTGGTCTGGCCGCGCGGATGCAACGGTTGCGACCAACCTAATACTTAAAAAAACAAAGGGAGTCCGTAATGGGCAAGCACGATCTGAACAGACGTCAATTCATCAAAACCGTGGGCGTAGCCTCGGTTGCAGCGGCAGCCATGAGCCTGCCTTTCGTCAGGGCCAATGCCAGTGACACGCGCTTTCAGGGCAAGACCCTGCGTCTGCTGACCTGGTCCGATGACACCGGTCTCGCCGCACTGCGCAACATCGCCGCGACTTTCGAAGACAAGTACGGTGTCAAGGTCATTGCCGACCGCACCGGCAGTACCTCGGAGATGGTTGCCAAACTCAAGGCCGGCGGTGATCGTCCGCAGTACGACATCATCACCCTGGCAGGCGTTGGTGCCGAAGGTCTGGCCGCCGCCAACCTGCTGGAAAAACCCGACCTTAACCGCATTCCCAACATCGTCGACGTACCGGAAAAATACCGCACCGGCGCCAATGGCCACGGTATCGGCTACCTGCTCTGGTGCAACAGCCTGGTCTACAGCACTCGCACGCAGAAGGAAGCTCCGGACAGCTACGCCGCCCTGTGGGACCCGGAGCTGGCACCGAACATCTTCCTGCCGCCGCCGAACTGGACCGAGGCCATGGACCTGATCATCATCGCCGCCAAACTGGCCGGTGGTGACGAACACAACATCGAGCCTGGCTTCAAGAAGCTCGCCGAGCTCAAGGACCGCGTGGTGACCCTGGGTGAAAACCCGAACCAGATCGCCGAACTGTTCCGCACCGGTTCGCTGGACATGGGGGGCCTGTATGCGCCGGCGTTTTTCCCGAAACAGATCCGCGATCCGAACTACGGCCTGAGTGCAACCTTCGGCATGAAAGAAGGTTTCTACACCGACCTGATGCAATCGGTGATGCCAAAAAACCGTCCGGGCGACACCGACCTGGCCTATGCCTTCATCAACCACTCTCTGGACCCGCTGGTACAGGGCAAGATGGCCGAAGACATCTACAACGGCCCGGTCAACGCCAAGGCGATCATCTCCGCCGAAGCGCGCAAGAGCCCGTACATCCTCACGCCAGAGCAGATTGCCGAGAAGGCGATCATGCACGACAACGCCTTCCTGGCCACCGTGCATGACCAATGGATTCGTCGTTACACGGAAATCTTTTCTTCCTGATTTCTGAGGTTCAAAGAGCTTTTGTGGCGAGGGAGCTTGCTCCCGCTCGGCTGCGCAGCAGCCGCAATACCAGGCACCGCGATCTATCCGGATCAACACGGTGATTGATTGGGGCCGCTTCGCGACCCAGCGGGAGCAAGCTCCCTCGCCACAGGTTTTTTACCCAATCTCAGTCTTGCTGCTTTCCATTGACGAGACCCTTTGCTATGGAACACCAACCTCTGACCCATCCGGTGAGTGCCGCCCCCGTGCGCGCCGATCGGGGTGTTTCGCCGACGACGCGCGCCTGGCTTTTTCTTTCGCCGTCGATGCTGTTCATGGGCGTGCTGATTGCCGCCAGCCTGCTGGTCCTGCGCATGAGCGTGGGCACCAAGGGCGCGGAATGGACCGGGTTCAGCCTGGCCAGCTACGCACAATTGCTGGAACCCTACTACCTCAAATCCCTGCTCCTGACCCTGCGTCTGGCGCTGATCAGCGCGGTGATCGCGGTCGTGCTGGCGATCCCTGTGGCCTACACCATGTCGCGCCTGACCTCGCCGTTCGTGCGCCGGATTTTCCTCGCGGCGGTGCTGCTGCCATTGCTGGTCAACCTGCTGCTGCAAAGCTACGGCTGGCTGGTGATTCTCGGCCCGGGCGGGATGCTCAACCAGACGCTGATGGGCCTGGGCCTGATCAAGCGTCCGATCATGCTGCTGTACAACCAGAACGGCGTGTTGATGGGCCTGGTGCAAACCGCCTTCCCGCTGGCCGTGCTGCCGATCGCCAGCGCCATGCGCGGCGTGGCCCGCAGTTACGAAGAGGCCGCCGCCACCCTCGGCGCCAGTCGTTTTCAAGTGTTCCGCCAGGTGGTGCTGCCGATGAGCCTGCCGGGAATCATCACCGGTGCGACTCTGGTATTCGCTTACAACGCCAGCAGCTTCGTGGTGCCGCTGCTGCTCGGTGGCCGTCGCGTGCCGATGCTGGCGGTGATGGTGCATGACCAGATCGCGCCGCTGATGAACTGGCCCGCCGCGTCCGCTGCCGGTGTGGTGCTGATCGTTACCACGCTGGCGATCATGACGTTGTCCGAATACATCACTGGCCGTCGTCGGCGCATGCTGGAGGCTTCGCAATGAGTTCCCTGATCAAAAAGCGCCAGTCGCTGTTGCCGGGAGAGACCGGCAAGTTCGCGGGCATACTGTCCGGCTTCATCCTGTTGCTGGCGGTGTTGCCGATCCTGACCATGATCGTCATGTCCTTCAGTGGCTCGTCAAACCTCGACTTCCCGCCGAGCAGCTACAGCCTGCAATGGTACAAGGCCGCCTGGCACACCTTCGTTTCGCCGGACTCCAGCGACGTGCTGAGCCTGGGCAAAGCCATGACCACCAGCCTGATGGTGTCGTGCCTGACCATGGTCTTCGCGACGCTGATCGCAGTGCCGGCGGCGTACGCGCTGACCCGTTGCGAGTTCCGCGGCAAAGCCGTGGCGATGCAGTTGATGTCGCTGCCGCTGGTCTTCCCGATGGTGGTGTTGGGCCTGGCGTTGCTGCTGGTGTTCGACAGCCTGCCGTTCCAGATGACCATCTCGCGCCTGGTGATTGCCCACGTGATCCTGGCGTTGCCGTTCGTGGTGAAGAACTGCACGGCCGCCATGCTGTCCATCGGCAGCGAAGTCGAGGAGGCGGCGCAAATGCTTGGCGCTTCACCGCTGCGGGCGATCGTCGATGTGGTGGTGCCGTTGATGAAATCGGGGATTCTGGCGGGCATGCTGCTGGCGTTCATCGTTTCGTTCAACGAATTCACCGTGACCTACTTCCTCTACACCATCGACGTCATGACCGTGCCGATCTGGATGTACAGCCGCACCGTGTCCTCGCTCGACCCAACCGTATTTTCGTTTGCCGTGCTGATCGTGCTGATCGACTTCGTCCTGATCTGGGCGCTGGAGAAGCTGGTTGGTGAAGGTGGCGTTTCGTTCTGATTTCTTGAGGTGATTTATGTCTGGCTTGATTCTGGAAAACGTCGAGAAACGCTACGGCTCGGCCTGCGCGGTAAAAGATGTAAACCTGCATTTGCCCGAGGGCAAACTGGTGTGTTTCCTGGGCCCTTCGGGTTGCGGCAAAACCACGTTGCTGCGGATGATCGCCGGCCTGGAAACCCTGTCCGGCGGTGAGATTCGTCTGGACGGTGAAGACATCGGCCAAACCCCGGCGCACTTGCGCAATTTCGGCATGGTGTTCCAGTCCCTGGCACTGTTCCCGCACATGACGGTCGGGGAGAACATCGCTTATCCACTGAAACTGCGCGGGGTCAGCAAGGCTGATCAGCAGGCGCGAGTGGTGGAGTTGCTGGAGTTGATCCAGTTGCAGCAGATGATTGATCGTCCGGTGGCGAAACTGTCCGGCGGGCAGCGCCAGCGCGTGGCGATTGCCCG
Organism: Pseudomonas moorei; assembly: GCF_008801475.1. GTDB lineage: Bacteria > Pseudomonadota > Gammaproteobacteria > Pseudomonadales > Pseudomonadaceae > Aquipseudomonas > Aquipseudomonas moorei. The sequence goes on from NZ_VZPP01000016.1 coordinate 84,987, forward strand.
GGCGATTGCCAATCACCCGAAAATCCTATTGCTCGACGAACCGCTGTCGGCGCTGGATGCCAAGCTGCGCGAGTCGATGCAGGTGGAAATCCGTCAACTGCAACAACGCCTGAACATCACCACCATCATGGTGACTCACGACCAGCGCGAAGCCATGACCATGGCGGATATCGTGGTGGTCCTGGGTGAGCATCGGGTGCAGCAGGTCGGCACGCCGATCGAAATCTACCGGCACCCGGCCAACGAATTCGTCGCGGATTTCATCGGCTCGGGCAACATCTTCCCGGCCACGGCGCTGGGTGATGGGAAGGTCAGTCTTCCGGGCGGCGATGCGCTGCAAGTGCCGATCTGCAGCAGCATTGTGGTCGGTGAGAAAGTGAAGATGCTGATTCGCCCGGAAGACCTGCAACTGTCGGAGCCTCAGGCGACGGCGGGCAATCGTCTGTTGGGCAAGGTGACTTTTGTACGGGATATCGGCGCGACCATCGAAACCACGGTCGAGTGTTCCGGGGTGACGTTCACCGCGCTGAGCACTCCGTGTCAGGGCTTTGGCTTGAGCGTTGGGCATCCGGTGTCGGTGACTTTGCCGGCGGAGGCTTGCAGGGTGTTGGGCGCCTGATCCGGATTGGATGTTGGCCTGTCTGGCCTCTTCGCGAGCAGGCTCGCGATGGGGCCGGTACTGACGGCAAAAATCCTGATTAAACGCTCAACCGCAACCGCGCCAGATCCCGCAACGGCGGTGCGCCGAACAAACGGCTGTACTCGCGACTGAACTGCGAAGGGCTTTCATACCCGACGCGGTAACCTGCGGCCGAAGCTTCCAGCCCTTCGGCCAGCATCAAGCGTCGCGCTTCCTGCAATCGCAGTTGCTTCTGATACTGCAACGGGCTCATCGCCGTCATCGCCTTGAAACGATGATGCAGCGTCGACACGCTCAGATTCACTTCCTTCGCCAGATCATCGATGCGCAGCGGCTGTTCATAATTGCTGTTGAGCCATTTGATCGCCTGGCTGATGCGGTGGCTCTGACTGTTGGCGATGGCAATTTCGTATAGCCGGTGGCCCTGTTTGCTGCGCAGCAACCGATAGAGAATTTCCCGGCGAATCAGTGGCGCGAGCATGGCGATGTCTTTCGGTGTGTCGAGCAACCGTGCCAGGCGCAGCACCGCATCGAGCATGGCGCTGTCGAGCCGTTCGACATACAGACCGCGCCCGGTCGGCCGTGTGGGCACGCCAAGCGGACCTGCATCGGCGATCAACGCGGTGATTTCCGTCGGGTCGATGTCCAGCCGCACGGCCAGTATCGGTTCTGCGGCCGAGACGTTCACCACCCGGCCGCTCAGAGGCATCGAGACAGAGACCACCAGGTAGTTGAGCGGATCGTAATTGAAGTACTCGTCGGCCAGCCGAACTTCCTTGCGCCCCTGGGCCATGATGCACAGCGCCGGTTGCGCCAGCACCGGGGCGAAGTCGTGGTTTTGGCTATGACGCGACATGAACAGCGAATCGACAGCGGTGGCATAACTGCCATCTTCGGCGGTGTTGCGACGAATGATCGCCGCCAGTTCCGCGCGCTGTTTCTCCATGTCGGCGTCCAGCGGGGCTTGAAAGTGATCGAGCGACGACATGCGAGGCATCCTCGGCAAGGTTGGGTTTGACGGGCAGAGCATAAGTTTGTGCAAGTGACAGCGGTAGACACATCCTGCCTGATGCTTGCCTGATTCTGCATGGGTGTTGCTTTTTGCCCCGACAAGACCTGACAGGCGCGGGGAAACTTGCTTGAAACTCGTAGGGCAGAACCGTGACAGGGTTTTGCCGATTGTTACAGAGAATCCCTGCACGCTCGCAGGATTGTGCAACGCCCCGGCAGAAATCGACTAACGAGCCACGCGCGCCAACCCTTAACCTTTGATCCTGTCGCAGCCCGTCCCCTGGCTGCCACGCGACTCCCCGGGAGGGTTGAACATGTCAAAGCAGATCCCCGTCAGTCATATGGCCTTCGTTCGAGCGCGCGCCGGGCGTTCGCAGGAGCTGGGTATGCGCCTGAGCGCATTGATCGAGCCGTCTCGCGCCGCGCCAGGCTGCCTGAACTTTGCCTTGCAGCATTCGCAATGCGATCCGCAGCTGTGGCTGGTGTCCGGTTTCTGGAGCAATCAACAGGCCATGACCGCGTACTTCAACACGCCGGCGATGGAGATTTTTGCGGAGCTGGTGCAGGAACTGGTGGTCGACCGCCTGGATTTCCATACCTTCAAGGATGTGTCGGCGGAACAGGCCCTCGGTCAGTCCGGCGCAGCAGTACACAAACTGGCCGGTTGAGGGTTTAATGACGACATTCTCAACCCGCCAGGATTCGTGACATGGCAAGAAAAGCCTTTGAACACTTCGAAGCTGTTTCCGCAGTAGTACCGGGTGAGGGCGGCTACCACGCCGCAATCGCCGTCAAAGCGCTGGGAGGGGCCGGCGCCCCGCGTTTTCACAAAGTGCTCGAAGGCCAGACCTTCAAGACCGCCCACGAGGCCGACGAAGCGGCCGCCAGGGAGCTGACTCGCCTCAAGGACGTCAAGGAAAACACCGACCTGCTCTGGTGATCACTTCACTGCCCCCGGGCGGTACATCTTGAACAGCGCCTCAGGCCCCAGCTGGAAATAATCCGCCGGCCCGCCGCCGCGCAGAATCGGTTCTGCCGCGGCGGTGTCGTAGACCCCGTCCTTCAACAGCCATTTGGCGATATGCACGGCGACCACTTCGCCCAGAATCAGCCAGCTCGGCACGACATTCCCATCCGCTCGCTGCAGCTGAATGATCTGCGTGACCTTGCACTCGAAGGACACCGGGCTTTCGGCGACTCGCGGCACCTGAATGACTTTCGACGCGACGGGCGTCAGCCCCGACAGCTCGAACTCGTCGACCTCTGGCCCGACCATGGCGCAGCTTTGGTTCATCTGTTCGGCCAATGGCCGGGTGGCCAGGTTCCAGGCGAATTCGCCGGTCTGTTCGATGTTGTTCAGGCTGTCTTTGCGTCCGATGCTGGAAAAACCAATGATCGGTGGAACGTAGTTGAAGGCCGTGAAGAAGCTGTAGGGCGCCAGGTTCAGGTGGCCGTCGGCATCCTGTGAAGAAATCCAGCCGATAGGGCGCGGGCCGATGATCGCATTGAACGGATCATGGGGCAGGCCATGGCCCTTGGCGGGTTCGTAATAGTGGATGTCGTCTGGCATGGGGCAAACCTGGGTTTTTCGAGAGAGGGTCATATTGCTGGCGACGATTGCTAATTTCCAGTCAATCGCGAGAGATGGGGTCTAGGGCCCTGTGGGAGATTCTATGTTTGGGGGGAACACCCAAGCATGGAACTTGGCTTGTATTCGCTTTGGTTTTTCACGCAATGCCCAACAAAAAAGGGGCAGACCCCCGACGGTCTGCCCCTTTTGATTGTGATGCGGCTGGACTAGTCCGTGACGATTCGCGAATGCTTGCGGGTGTCTTTCATGGTGATGTACACCAGCAGCGACACGGCAATACAGGCGGTGACGTACCAGTAGTAACCGGTTTCCATGCCAATGCTCTTGAACCACAACGCGATGTATTCAGCGGTGCCGCCGAAGATCGACACGGTCAGTGCGTAGGGCAGACCAACACCCAGTGCGCGGATTTCGGTCGGGAACAGTTCGGCTTTGACCACCGCATTGATCGAGGTGTAGCCGCTGACAATGATCAGCGCCGCCATGATCAGGAAGAACGCGCCCCACCACGTGGTGATGGTGTGCAGGGTGGTGAGGATCGGTACGGTGAACAGCGTGCCCAGGATGCCGAAGGCAATCAGGATCGGCCGACGACCGATTTTATCCGACAGGCCGCCGATGACCGGTTGCAGGCACATGAACAGGAACAGCGTGGCGGCGGAAATGGTTGTGGAGTCGGAAATGCTCATGCCGACGGTGTTCACCAGGTATTTCTGCATGTACGTGGTGTAGGTGTAGAACGCCAGGGTGCCGCCCATGGTCAGGCCGACCACGGTCATCAGTTCCTTCGGATGACGCAGCAAGGTGCGCATCGCGCTTTCCTTGGCTTTTTCCTTCTTGGTGAACGACTCGGTTTCTTCCATGCCGCGACGCAGGTACAGCGCGACGACGGCACACAGTGCGCCGATGGCGAACGGAATGCGCCAGCCCCAGGCGTACAGCTCCTCGGTGGTCAGCAGTTGTTGCAATACGATCAACACGGCCAGGGCGATGAGCTGGCCGGAGATCAGGGTCACGTACTGGAAGCTGGAGTAGAAGCCACGACGTTCCTTGGTTGCCATCTCGCTGAGGTAAGTGGCGGAGGTGCCGTATTCGCCACCGACCGACAGGCCCTGCAGCAAACGGGCGAACACCAGCAGGATCGGCGCGCCGATACCGATGATTTCATAGCCCGGGCTCAGGGCGATCAGCAGCGAGCCAAAACACATCAGGTACACCGAGGCCATCAGGGCTTTTTTGCGCCCGACCTTGTCGGCATACAGGCCCATCAGCCAGCCACCGATCGGGCGCATCAGGAAGCCCACGGCGAAGATTGCAGCGGTGTTCAGCAGTTGTGCAGTGGTGTCGCCTTTCGGGAAAAAGGTCTTGGCAAAGTACAGGGAGAAAGCGGCGTAGACGTACCAGTCATACCACTCGACCATGTTGCCGACGGAGCCGCTGAAGATCGATTTGATGCGGCTGGAGGTGGTGCGTTCTCTTGTCGGCGCGGCGGCCGACCCACGGGGCAGGGTATTGGAGTTATCCATTGAAGGATCCTTCGTCTAATTATTTTTGTGGAGCGCGCGTTAACGCAGCCTGCGGGGGCTATAGCAGGAGGTGTGCCAAGGGGGGAGAGGGCCGGTTTAGAGGGGTTTGAACGGTTTTATGAGCGAAAATCCGCTCATGAAAAATTGGGCGTGAGCGAAAAATTGCTCATGGGGCCATCAAAGGCGCTGGAGCATTCAGTTTTCTTGCAGGAACATCTCTCGGCTCAAGCCATGGCGCTGCATCTTTTCGTTGAACGTGCGGCGTGGCAGTTGCAGCTCTTCAAGCACGGCCTTGACGTCACCCTTGTGCCGCGTCAGCGCTGCGCGCAGGCACTGCGCCTCAAAGGCTTCCTGCTGCGCCGCCAATGATTGTCCGGGGTCGATGCCTGCCGGAACAGGCTCGCCAAGCCCCAGTACCTGACGCTCGGCGACATTCGCCAGTTCGCGTACATTGCCCGGCCAGTCGTGGCTCAACAGGTGGCTCAACTGCGGCCCGCTCAGCGGCGGCAGGGTACGCCCCAGACGCTCGGCGGCGTGGCGGGCGAACGATTCGTACAACAACGGAATGTCTTCGCGACGGTCGCGCAGCGGTGGCAGGCGCAGTTCGGCGACGTTCAGGCGATAAGCCAGATCCTCACGGAAACGTCCGGCCCGTGCTTCTTCGAGCAGGTCCGGCTTGGTCGCGGCAATGATCCGCAAGTCCACGCGGATACTCTGGTTCGAGCCCAGGCGTTCCAGTTTCTGCTCCTGCAACACCCGCAGCAGCTTCACCTGCTGTGCCAGGGGCATGCTTTCGATCTCATCGAGAAACAGTGTGCCGCCATCGGCGTATTCGAGTTTGCCGATGCGTTTGCCCTGGGCGCCGGTAAACGCACCGCTTTCGTGGCCGAACAGTTCGGCTTCAAACAGCTGCTCGGGGATGGCCGCGCAATTCAATGCCACAAAAGGTTTGTCCGCACGCGGGCCGAAGTCGTGCAGGCAACGGGCGACCAGCTCCTTGCCGCTGCCGGTTTCGCCGCGGATCAGTACGTTGACTGGCAGTGACGCCAGTTCCAGTACCTGTCGGCGCAAGGTTTGCAAGCCACGGGACACGCCCAACAGCGTGGCATCGAGTTTGGCGCGGTTGTCCGCCTGTTCGTGCAGGGCGCGGTTTTCCAGGACCAGCCGGCGCTTGTCCAGTGCCCGGCGCAAACTGCCAAGCAGGGCTTCGGGGCTGAAGGGTTTTTCCAGAAAGTCGTAGGCGCCGTCGCGCATCGCATCGACGGCCATGGGCACGTCGCCGTGGCCGGTCAGGAGGATCACCGGCAGCTCGGCATCGCGCTGCTGCACTTCGGCCAACAGTTCCAGGCCGCTCATGCCGGGCATGCGTACATCGCTGAGAATCACCCCGGCAAAATGTTTCGGCAACTTCGCCAGGCACTCGTCAGCCCGGCTGAACAACTGCACGTCGAAACCCGACAGGCTCAGCCATTGTTCGACGGCGCTGCGAATGCTGCTTTCGTCGTCGACCACCATCACGGAATTCAGCATGAGCCATGGGCCTCCAGGTCGATGGGCAGGGTCAGGGAGAACACCGCGCCTTTGTCGCGATTACCGGCAGTCAGGCGCCCGCCCGATTCGTGAACGATTGCAAAGGAAACCGCCAGCCCGATGCCCAGTCCGTCGCCGACCGGCTTGGTGGTGAAGAACGGGTCGAACACTTTGGCCAGGTTCTCTTCAGCGATACCGCCACCGTTGTCGATGACGCTCAGGCGCCACAATTGTTCATCGGCTTCGAGACGGATTTCCAGGCGCTTGCAGGGTTTATCCTGCATCGCGTCCAGTGCGTTGCGCAGCAGGTTGATCAGCACCTGTTCCAGGCGAATCGCATCACCCCGTACCCAGGCCGGGCGGGTCAGGTGCAGCACGGTGCTGACCTGTTCATCGCGCAATCGGGTATCGAGCAGCTCCAGGGACTGATCCACCACCGCCGCCAGATCGAGGCGTTCGCGCAAGCCGCTGGGGCTTTTGCGGGCGAAGGTTTTCAGGTGGCCGGTGAGGGCGGCCATGCGGGTCAGCATCTCGTCCACGGGTTTGAGTGCCTTGTAGGCGTCGTCGACGCGGCCGTGGTCGAGCAGCAACCTCAGCGTGGCAAGCTGCATGCGCTGGGCAGTCAAAGGCTGATTGATCTCATGGGCAAGGGCGGCGGACATCTGCCCGAGGGCGGCGAGTTTGGCCGATTGCACCAGGCCTTCCTGGGCGGTGCGCAGGTCGCGGGTGCGTTCTTCTACCAGCTGTTCAAGCTCTTCGCGGCTGCGCTGACGCATTTTCGCCAGACGCCAGCGCTGATTGAGGAACAGCAGCAGAAATACCAGGGTCAGCCACAGGCCGGCAGCGGCGAGGGCGGCGTTGCGACTGTCTTCGAACGCCACCTGCGGGCGACGCAGCAGGTGCAGGGTCCAGCCTTCGGCAGTCAGCGGCAGGGACTCCCACAGGTAATCTGCCTTGCCGTCCGGGCCATCGACCCGCGCCAGCTCGCTGTTTTCGTCGAAGCGGCGCAGCGATTGATAATCAAGCGGTGTCAGTGGCTGCTTGTCGTATTGGCGGGTGGCCTTGAGTTCGGCGTGATCGCTGTCGTTCAGCGGCTTCAATTGGCGATAACGCCAGCCCGGCTGGTTGGCGATAAAAATGATCCCGCGCGCATCGCTGACCAATAGCGTGTCGCTGCCCTGACGCCACTCCCGTTCCAGCTCGGGAAACTCCAGTTTGACCACCATGGCCCCGAGAAACTGCCCGTCGTCATCGGTGACGGCGCTGGACAGGAAGTAACCCGGTATACCACTGGTCACGCCCACGGCGTAAAAGCGCCCAGTGCCCTGGGTGCGGGTCTGACTGAAGTAAGGGCGGAAGCCGTAGTTGTGCCCGACGTAGCTGCTGGGCAGGCGCCAGTTACTCGCCGCCACGGCCAGGCCGTTGCGATCGAGCAGTTCCAGGGTCGAGGACTCGGCGGCGCCGTTGATTTTTTCCAGCTTGCGGTTCAGCACGTCCTGTTGCTCAGGGCTTACCGGGCCATTGAGTGCTTCGCGTAATTGCGGGTCCAGCGCCAGCACCGAGGGCAGGGCACGGTAACGTTCGATCAGGGTATGCAGTGACGTGGCGTACAGCGCCAATTGTTGATTGGCCCGGGCGGCGTCTTCGACCATGGATTGGCGCAGGGTGTGACGCGTGGCCAGGGTGGCGGCGATGACCGCACCGGCGATGATCACCAAGGTGTAGATCGTCAGACGCAAGGGGCGGGATAACTCGAACATGCTGGGTATTACACACAGGTACAGAGGGGGCGCACCATAACATGAGCCGCTTGACCCTTGTAGGAGCGAGCCTGCTCGCGATGGTCGTCAACGATAACGCGGGGCACCAGACCGTCCGCGTCGTCCATGTGTCCTTCGCGAGCAGGCTCGCTCCTACAGGGGCACGCGTCTGGCAATAAAAAAGGCGACAGGGGTAGCCCTGTCGCCTTTTTCAGTGGTCAGTCGAAAGGCTTACTGCACTTCCACCGCCAGGCTGTCACTGATCTTTTTCTGCCAGATGGCAGGACCGGTGATGTGTACCGACTCGCCGTTGCTGTCGACTGCAACAGTGACGGGCATGTCTTTCACGTCGAACTCGTAGATCGCTTCCATGCCCAGTTCGGCGAAAGCCACCACGCGGGATTTCTTGATGGCTTGCGCCACCAGGTAAGCCGCGCCACCGACAGCCATCAAGTAGACGGCCTTGTGGTCCTTGATCGCGTCGATGGCGGTCGGGCCGCGCTCGGATTTACCGATCATGCCCAGCAGGCCGGTTTGCTCGAGGATCTGACGGGTGAACTTGTCCATCCGCGTGGCGGTGGTCGGGCCAGCCGGGCCAACCACTTCTTCGCGGACCGGATCGACCGGGCCGACGTAATAGATGAAGCGGCCCTTGAGGTCTACCGGCAGCGTTTCACCCTTGTTCAGCATCTCGACCATGCGTTTGTGCGCGGCGTCGCGACCGGTGAGCATCTTGCCGTTGAGCAGGATGGTTTCACCCGGCTTCCAGCTCTGCACTTCTTCCGGGGTCAGGGTGTCGAGGTTGACGCGACGAGCCGACGGACCCGCTTCCCAGACGATTTCCGGGTAGGCGTCCAGTGGTGGCGCTTCCAGGGATGCCGGGCCGGAACCGTCGAGCACGAAGTGTGCGTGGCGGGTGGCGGCGCAGTTCGGGATCATGCACACCGGCAACGAAGCGGCGTGGGTCGGGTAATCCATGATCTTCACGTCGAGCACGGTGGTCAGGCCGCCCAGGCCTTGTGCGCCGATACCCAACTGGTTGACCTTCTCGAACAGCTCCAGACGCATTTCTTCGATGCGGTTCTGTGGGCCGCGGGCCTTCAGTTCGTGGATGTCGATGGATTCCATCAACACTTCCTTGGCCATCACCGCGGCTTTCTCGGCGGTGCCGCCGATGCCGATGCCGAGCATGCCCGGTGGGCACCAGCCGGCGCCCATGGTCGGAACGGTCTTCAGCACCCAGTCGACGATCGAGTCGGACGGGTTGAGCATGGCCATTTTCGATTTGTTCTCGGAACCGCCGCCCTTGGCCGCCACATCCACTTCCACGGTGTTACCCGGAACGATGGAGTAGTGGATAACGGCCGGGGTGTTGTCCTTGGTGTTCTTGCGAGCGCCTGCCGGATCGGCAAGGATCGAGGCACGCAGGACGTTTTCCGGCAGGTTGTAGGCGCGACGAACGCCTTCGTTGATCATGTCGTCCAGGCCCATGGTGGCGCCATCCCAGCGTACGTCCATGCCCACACGGACAAACACGGTCACGATGCCGGTGTCCTGGCAGATCGGACGGTGGCCGGTGGCGCACATGCGCGAGTTGATCAGGATTTGAGCGATGGAGTCACGGGCGGCCGGCGATTCTTCACGCAGGTAGGCCTCGTGCATCGCCTGGATGAAATCCACGGGGTGGTAGTAGGAAATGAACTGCAGGGCGTCGGCAACGCTCTGAATCAGGTCGTCTTGCTTGATCACGGTCATGAGTCGCGCTCCTCTAAAAGACGGGAACATTCAATAAGGTGCTTGCAGCTTGGGTGCATCGGTCGGTTGCAAGCACCTTTCAAGGCACGCCGGGCATGCTGGCGCGACGCTAAAAAGGCGCGGCAGTATAACGCGCCTCGGTTCTGTAAACACCCGCCGGCAATCAATCGTTGGTCGCATAAGTACGCATAATCGTTGTAGGAACTGACTTGCCAGCGAAAGCGGCAGGTCTGGCAACAACGGTGTAGCCTGCGAGAACGCCTTCGCTGGCAAGTCAGTTCCTGCACAGCAGATGCCGATAAGACTGAATCGGTTATTCGTCCCTGAAAATTGAATGGTCATTTATCGGCCATGCCACTAAAGTGACATACGGTCTGTAGAGTAGGACGCTCTGTCAGTCTCCTTTCATTCGGTGAGTCAACGATTGACCCATAACGCCATCCAGCGACTGTTGCTCAAACGTTTCGCCCTTGCAGCCGGCACCTATGGCCTGGCATTGGTATTGCTGTGGCTGGCGTTTTTCACCGGCCATTACGAGGAGTCGTTGTCGGACGTCGCCATTGGCAGCGCACTGGTGGTCATCAGCCAGGCGACGCTGTTTGCGCTGTTCTATTCGGGCTTGAACCTGCGTTTTGCCGACCCCAGCCTGACCGAAGCCCAAGTGTTGCTGGGGCTGGGGTGGCAGACATGGCTGATCGCGCATCTGGGGGACGCCCGTGGGGCGTTTCTGGTCTTTTATGTACTGATTCTGCTGTTTGGGCTGTTCCATCTGTCCCGTCGCTCATTTGTGCGTTGTGCCGTGCTGGTTTTTCTCAGTTTCAGCGCGATCACGCTGTGGGAGGGCTACCACTTCCAGTTGCCTGACCCGGCATTGGCGGCGTTGCAGGTGTGCGTGCTGTTGATTGTGCTGGTGTGGCTGGTGCTCTATGCCGGTTATGTGCAGGCCTCGCGACACCGCATGCGTCAGCGGCGATTTGCCTTGCAGGCGCACCAGGACACGCTGCGCGGGATGATGCGCCAGCTCGAGGATCTGGTGGCCACCGATGAGTTGACCGGGTTGTTCAATCGCCGGCATTTCCTGCGCCTGGCGTCCCGCGAGTTGAACGCCATGGAGGTGGGTGTCGTGCATGGCCTGGCGTTGATCGACCTCGACCATTTCAAACGAATCAACGATCTGCACGGCCATGCCGCAGGCGACCAGGTGTTGCAAGCCTTTGCCGGCGTGGCCTCGGCCTGTCTGCGCGACGGTGACGTGCTGGCCCGCTACGGCGGCGAGGAGTTTGTGGTGCTGCTGCCCGATTGCAATGCCGAGCGCTTGACCTCGTGCTGCGAACGGCTGCGCATCGCGTTCACGGATGTCGAGTTGATCGGATTGAACGTGCGCAACCTTAGCCTGTCCGCCGGCATGACCCTGCTGGAACTCGGCGATGATCTCGACGATGCCTTGCAGCGCGCCGACCAGGCGCTTTATCGCGCCAAGCGTGACGGCCGCAACCGTTGCGCGGCGGCCTGGGAAAACGTCGATGCCTGAGTTACGTGTTGGCGACCGTCAATGGTCGGTGGCGGCGGGCAGTAATCTGCTGGATGCCCTGAATCAGAACGGCGTGTCGGTGCCCTACAGCTGTCGTGCCGGCAGTTGCCATGCCTGCCTGGTCCAGTGTGTACAAGGCCTGCCGAGCGACAGCCGGCCCGATGCCTTGAGCGCGGAGCAGCGTCAGCAAGGCTGGCGTCTGGCGTGTCAGTGCCAGGTGGTCGAGGACCTGCAGGTGCACACCTTCGACCCGCAGCGGGATGGCCAGCCGGCCGAGGTCGCCGCCGTCGATTGGCTGAGTGCCAGCGTGCTGCGCTTGCGCCTGACCCCCCAGCGGCCATTACGCTACAGCGCCGGCCAGCATCTGGTGTTGTGGGCGGGCAATGTGGCGCGGCCTTACTCCCTCGCCAGCCTGCCGCAGGATGATCGTTTTCTGGAGTTTCACCTCGATTGTCGACAGCCGGGGCAATTCAGCGATGCGGCGCGTCAACTGAAGATCGGCGATGGGATCCGTCTTGGTGAGTTGCGTGGCGGGGCCTTGCATTACGACCCGGACTGGCATGAGCGGCCCCTGTGGCTAATGGCTTCCGGCACCGGGTTGGGACCTTTGTTCGGGGTGTTGCGTGAAGCGTTGCGCCAAGATCACCAGGGTGCGATACGTATCATTCACCTGGCCCATGATGCCAATGAGCATTATCTGGCCAAACCCCTGCAAGCCCTGGCGGCGAACCGGCCGAACCTGAATATCGAGCTATGGACCGCGGCCGAGTTGCCAGCGGCTTTGGCGCAACTGCGGCTTGTTTCCCGGCAAACCCTCGCCTTACTCTGCGGGGCTCCCGACAGCGTCGATGCCTTTGCCCGGCGCCTGTACCTGGCGGGATTGCCGCGCAATCAACTGCTGGCCGACGTCTTCCTGCCCCGTGGTTGAGCGCTGATCTTTCAGACGCGAGACCTGCCATGACCAATGCCATCCAGATTGAACGCGAACGCGGCCTGCTGACCCTGCGGCTCAATCGCCCCGACAAGAAAAACGCCCTGACTCGTGCCATGTACAGCCATTTGGCCGAAGCGCTGAAACTGGCCGACAACGATCCTGAAATCAATGCCGTACTGATCACGGGTTCCAGTGAATGCTTCACCGCTGGCAACGACATTGCCGACTTCATCCAGCAACCGCCGAGCAACCTCGACAGCCCGGTGTTCCGGTTCATGCTCAATCTGCTTGAATGCCGCAAACCGGTGATCGCAGCGGTGGCCGGCGCGGCGGTGGGCATTGGCACGACGATGTTGCTGCATTGTGATCTGGTGTACGTCAGCCGCGACGCGCGCTTGCGTATGCCGTTCGTCAATCTCGGGTTGTGCCCGGAATTCGGTTCCAGCCTGATCCTGCCGCGCTTGCTCGGGCAGGCCAGGGCGGCGGAGCTGCTGTTGCTGGGTGAGGGATTCAATGGTGAGCAAGCCGCCGCATGGGGCATTGCGTCCGAAGCCTTGGGCAGTGGCGAAGAGGCCTTGGCCAAAGCACGGGAAATGGCGCTGCGCTTCGAGTCGCTGCCGCCGGAAGCGGTGCGCATCAGCAAGCAATTGATGAGAGCGCCGGATCGGGAGCAGTTGCGCAAGGTCATAGAAGAAGAGGGTGCATTGTTCACCCAACGGCTGCGTTCGCCGGAGGCATTGGCGGCGTTGGCGGGGTTTATCAACAGGCATTGATTTTTCGGTGTCTGGGCTTGCCCGCGATGAGGCCGGATCAAGCCACGCATCTACTGGATCAGAAAATAAAAAGCCCCGCCATTCACATGGCGGGGCTTTTGTTTTTTCGGCGTTCGGTCACTCAGACCATCGGGTCGCCAACGTGCAGGATTTTCATGCCGTTGGTGCCGCCGGTGGTGTGGTAGCTGTCGCCCTTGGTCAGGATGACCCAGTCGCCTTTCTCCACGACGCCGCGCTTGACCAACTCGTCGATTGCCTTCTGGCTGACTTCGTTTGGTGCCAGCGAAGCCGGGTCGAACGGAATGGTGTACACGCCACGGAACAGCGCCGCGCGAGCCTGGGCTTCGCGGTGTGGGGTGAACGCGTAGATCGGCACCGAGGAACGGATGCGCGACATGATCAGCGGGGTGTAACCGCTTTCGGTCAGGGCGATGATCGCTTTCACGCCTGGGAAGTGGTTGGCGGTGTACATGGTCGCCAGGGCAATGCTCTCGTCGCAGCGGGTGAATTCCTTGCCGATGCGGTGGCTGGAGGTCTTGCTGGTCGGGTGCTTTTCGGCGCCGACACAGATGCGGGCCATGGCCTGCACGGCTTCCAGCGGATACAGACCGGCGGCGCTTTCCGCGGACAGCATCACGGCGTCGGTGTAGTCGAGCACGGCGTTGGCTACGTCGGACACTTCGGCGCGGGTCGGCATCGGGTTCTGGATCATCGACTCCATCATCTGGGTCGCGACGATCACGGCCTTGTTGTGGCGGCGTGCGTGCAGAATGATTTTCTTCTGGATGCCCACCAGCTCGGCGTCGCCGATTTCCACGCCCAGGTCACCACGGGCCACCATCACGGCGTCGGATGCCTTGATCAGGCCATCGAGGGTTTCGTCGTCGGCCACGGCTTCGGCACGTTCGATCTTCGCCACCAGCCAGGCGGTACCGCCGGCTTCGTCGCGCAGTTGACGGGCGTACTCCATGTCGGCGGCGTCACGCGGGAACGACACGGCAAGGTAATCGACCTGCATTTCGGCGGCGAGCTTGATGTCCGCCTTGTCTTTTTCGGTCAGGGCCGGAGCGGTCAGGCCACCACCGCGACGGTTGATGCCTTTGTGATCCGACAGTGGGCCGCCGATGGTCACGGTGCAGTTCAGTTCGGTGGCGGTGGCGGTATCGACACGCATTACCACGCGGCCGTCGTCGAGCAGCAGCTCGTCGCCCACGCCGCAGTCCTTGACCAGGTCCGGGTAGTCGATACCGACCACTTGCTGGTTGCCTTCGGTCAGCGGATGGCTGGTGGAGAAGGTGAATTGATCACCGATCTTCAGCTCGATACGTTTGTTGGCGAATTTGGCAATACGGATTTTCGGGCCTTGCAGGTCACCCAGCAGGGCGACGAAGCGACCGTGCTTGGCAGCGAGGTCACGCACCAGCTGCGCGCGAGCCTTGTGCTCGTCGGGGGTGCCGTGGGAGAAGTTCAGGCGGGCGACGTCCAGGCCAGCCAGAATCAGCTGTTCGAGAACTTCCGGCGAGTTACTGGCCGGGCCAAGGGTGGCAACGATTTTGGTACGACGGACGGACATGCAAAGACTCCTGAGTTCAAGCGCTGAGTGAGGCTACTATGGTCCGAAGTTGTAGTCATTGTTCGTATGCACTACTTATTGCTTTCTTTATTGAACACCGCAACTTTGCATCCCGGCCGCCTGAAGATTTCCGACCATGGGTCGATACAGCGTTCAAGACAGGAGATTTCCCCATGCGTTTCGTACTCGTTGCTGCCCTTGCCATCAGCGCTTTTAGCGTCACCGGTTGCACCCGTTGGGCGATGAATCATCATTTGAACAATGCCTACAGTGCCTATGACCGGGGCAATTGCGAGCAGGTGATGCTTGAGTTGTCCAAGGTCGAGCGCGACAGCCGCGCGCGCCCTTATGTGTGGCCGGAAGTCTCGATGATGCGCGGGCAGTGCCTGGAGCGGCAGATGATGTTTATCGATGCAGCCCAGACGTACCAGTTCATCATCGCTTCGTATCCGCAGAGCGAATACGCCTACCGTGCCCGCGCACGTCTGGAAACCTTGCAGAGCCTGGGCCACTATCCGACTCGCAGTGCCGCAACGGTACGCCCGACGCAGTTCTGATGTCAGTGGTCATCTGATGGCTGGCCGACCGGCGTCGGTGAGCTATAGTCGAATGGATCGGTTTTAGAGTCTTGTCTCTAAACCGAGGTAACACCTGTGATCGGCAGAAGTAAGCGGCAGCGGTTTTCGAGGACTGCCGCACCGGGATCGGGGAGAGCGTGCCAGTGCCCATCCGTGCAACAGCAGGCAAGCACGTTCCGAAGCATTAGTGCGGTCCTGCTTAAGGGCCTTGCGTAGCGAATTCAGCATGTTCACCGACCGCCGGATCGAGCGGCATCAGTTGCCGTATTTTCTCAAAGTGTTCAACAGCATCACCGACAAGCCCATCGGTTTCCTGGGTAACGTGTCCGAGGACGGGCTGATGCTCATCAGCCAGTTGCCCATGATGATCGGCGCGGACTTCGATTTGCGCCTGAAAATCCCCGCCATCGACGGATGCCAACAGGTCATCGACCTGCGGGCGTGCTGCCTGTGGTGCCACGAAGACGCAACCCCTCAGCACTATGACGCCGGGTTCAGCCTGCAACGGCCGCCGCCGGAGTATGAGCAGTTGGTAGAGGCATTGAGGCAGTACTTCAGTTTTCAGACGTTGCCGGCTTCGGCGTGAGCGACAAATGATCACGGGCTGAATACCCTCATAGTGTGTGCTCCAGTTGAAGCCATCACAGGCTGCCTTTCATTAGGCAATGTCCGTCAAATGCACGCTATTGAGCGGCGCCGCTTGCAAGAGCCCGATGAGTTTGGTCATGGTCATGAGGTTGTTCTGGGGCGGTTGTTGATCTCCATAACACTTTGTAATGTCAACTGACCCTCTCGTGAATTTTTCTGGGTTTCGAAATAAAAGTCATATTGATTATTCCATTTCCGTCTTCATGACTGTCAGTTCTGACAGTAGCGAATGAATAGGCCCAGTTGAGTTATTTTTTTTCTGCGGTCTATTAATATCTTTATGGAGGTGGCTAATGAATGGTAAGGCTGATAAAGAAAATTTTGTGGTGAAATATGTGCAGGCTGATCAGGTTAAAGAGGGTTCATTTGTAGAGACCGGTAATGCTGAAGTATTTTCCGATAGTTTTTGGGCGGGAGTGGAAGTTTTAACTTATCTGCATCGACATCTTCGAGTTCCGGAGTTGACGGGGCAGATAGAGTATCAATATAAATTTCATGATCGTCGAGTGTATGTGCGGACGTTGAGGTATTTTCTGACCAGTCGGCCGATCAATAAATATTGGTATCGCGCAAATATTGATGTGCAGCTTGAAAACTATGGCTCGCAGCGTGTGAACTCACCTGATGCAATGAGTCAAAACGCGCAGTGGCATAGCTATGTCGCGAACTTGAACGTTGCTCATGATCCTGCGATTCGAACGGGTTTGAAAGTTCGAATTGAATATGATGGGACTAATAATGGCGTTGGTGAAAAAGATAGTTGGGGGAGCGTGGTTGAGCTCATTCCACGATAAATAAACGCCTTCGATTCCTATCTGCCCAGTAATCGGCGCTGCTTGTTTTGGTCCAGGGGTTTCAGTGTGCATGGCTTCAAGCTAGGGGCGGCAGTACTTCAAAGTATTTAATGGGTTTCTCGTTGCTATTGATTTTGAAAGTGCTGCCGTCAGTTTTTTGAGGGGGATCAATTTAATTGTCTTGTGTAAGATTTTAATTTTTTGTAGTGGGTGTTAGGGGGGGCAATTCGCTCTTTGAATATTTTATGGGTCCTGGTTTTTTCGTTGTTGTGACGGTGATCAATGTTTGGGGGGCGTTAAATTTTGCCTGTTGACGCTTGCAGCGTGCCGCTTTTTTTCCAGTTCAGGTAACGCGTTAACAAGTCCACGCCCAATCCACAGGGCAGGACATTCAGTACTGATATCTCATGAGCATGTGGACTCTAATGGAGTTTGGTCTGCTCGTTGAGATAATCCATCGCCCGGCATCAGGTCAGCGCCTCCGGCAAGGTTTGCTTGGAGGCTTGAGGAGTTTGGTCGAGCACGTCTTCCCTCATGCTGGCGACGATCACTTGATGCTGTTTGCCCATTCGTTTGTTCCTCATCGTCTCTATCGCGCATGATTGGTCATCAACACCACCAGGGCCCTCTATCGATTTGCTGCAGGCTGTCACCCTCGCGAAATTCACGCAATTGATAAAACACCAGTTCCGGGCCGCGACGCTAATGTTGGCGCACGCCCAGCTGGCTGAGCCAGTTATCCACAGCCAGTAGGCCACCGTAGAGTCGGGCGAAATCCGGGTAGAGACACGGGTATGAAAGCAGAGGGTGGCGCGTTGCTCGGTCAGTGTCAGGGGAAACGCGAGGCGGCATGCTTGGTCGGGTGGGAGTTGTGGCCGCGATAGCGGCCGTTTGCAGTCGATCACCAGAGTGCTGACGGCCCTTGCGGCGTTTCAACTTGATACCGCGTATCCGTGGCGGGGACGGCGTCGCTTCCTTGGCGGCATAGTAGTCTCGAGCATCGGCAACCTGATGATGTGGGCTGATCGGGATGGACTCTCCAATGGATGCTGGCAGACTTGGCGAGGAATACGACATAGCTTGTAACGCACGGCAAACAAGCAACGCTGCCTGAATAACAAGATTGCTGGCCGGGGCGGGATGTGAACGCCTAGACTTTGCCGATCTTCAGTTCAGGAATAGCCCGTGACCTCCATCTTCTGGTACGACTATGAAACCACGGGTATCAATCCCCGTTGCGATCGCCCATTGCAAATGGCAGGGCTGCGTACTGATTTCGATCTCAATGAAATAGACGAGCCGGTCAATCTCTATTGCCTACCCAGTGACGACATCCTGCCGCATCCAGCGGCCTGCGCGATCACCGGCATTACCCCAGGCCAACTGGCCGGGCAAGGCCTGAGTGAAGCCGATTTCATGACCCGGGTGCATGCGCAACTGGCGGCCCCCGGCACTTGCGGTGCGGGTTACAACACCTTGCGTTTCGACGACGAAATGACCCGGTACAGCCTGTATCGCAATTTTTTCGACCCGTACGCGCGGGAGTGGCAGGGCGGTAACAGTCGCTGGGATTTGATCGATGTGGTGCGTGCCGCCTATGCCTTGCGCCCCGATGGTCTCGTCTGGCCAACCGACGACGAGGGGCGGGTGACCCTCAAGCTCGAGCGCCTGACCGCTGCCAATGGCATAGATCATGGCAATGCCCACGAAGCGCTGTCGGACGTTCGCGCCACTATTGCCCTGGCGCGACTGATCCGGGAAAAGCAACCGAAGCTGTATGACTGGCTGTTCAATCTGCGCAGCAAGCAAAAGGTCCTGGATCAGATTCGCCTGCTGCAACCGATGGTGCATGTTTCCGGGCGCTTTTCTGCGGCGCGCAACTACGTGGGCGTGGTGTTGCCCCTGGCCTGGCACCCGCGTAACAAGAACGCCTTGATTGTCTGCGATCTGCACCTCGACCCTCAGGCTTTGCTCGATCTGGATGCCGAAACATTGCGCCAGCGCTTGTATACCCGTCGCGAAGATCTGGCCGAAGGTGAGTTGCCGGTTCCACTCAAGCTCATCCATATCAATAAATGCCCGGTGGTGGCGCCGATGTCGGTACTTCGCCCGGAAGATCAGCAGCGGTTGGGGCTGGATATGGCGCTCTATCAGCAGCGTGTACTGCGGCTAAACGACGCGCAGAAAGTCTGGCAGGATAAAGTTTCGGCGATATATGCCCGCGAGGATTTCTCCGCAAGCCGGGACCCGGAGCAACAGTTATACGACGGCTTTATCGGTGATCGTGATCGGCGTCTGTGCGAACAAGTCCGAACGGTCGATCCTGGGCAATTAGCGCAAGAGCAATGGCCTTTCGATGATGAACGTTTACCGGAATTATTGTTTCGATATCGCGCACGTAACTTTCCCGATACGTTGAGTGCCGACGAGCAAGAGCGCTGGCGATTATTCTGTCAGAAACGTTTGTCAGTGCCGGAGTGGGGCGCGCCCAATACCCTGGAAAGTTTTGTCGAGGCCGCAGCCCAATTGAATGTTACAGCGACGCCGTTTCAACGATCAGTGCTGAATGAATGGCAGGAGTATGTCCAGGCCTTACGTAAACGTTTGAATCTTTGAAATCGAAAATATCCGGAGCTTGAACTCCGGGCATAAAAAAACGCCAGCGCATGCTGGCGTTATTTTTTGCCGCCGATCAGTCTGCGACAAGCGCTGCGGCTTAGCCCAGCAGGGTCGCCCAGCCTTCAACCACGTCGCCGCCCCACTTGGCTTTCCACTCTTTCAGAGTCTTGTGGTTGCCACCTTTGGTTTCGATGACTTCGCCGTTGTGCGGGTTTTTGTATTGTTTAACTTTGCGAGCACGCTTGGTGCCGGTAGTTTTGACTGCGCCGCCGCGTGGTGCCTTGGTTTTGGATTCTGGGTCCAGCAACGCGATGATGTCACGCAGGGACTTGGAGTATTCGCCCATCAGGGTGCGCAGTTTGCCTTCGAATTCCAGCTCGGTTTGCAGTTTGTCGTCTTGGGACAGGTTCTTCAAACGGGCTTGCAGCTCTTTGATGGCTTCTTCGGTGGCGCGATATTCGTTGATCAAGGACATGATGACTACCTTATGCAGGTCAAAGGATGTAGGGGAACAGTGCCGCAATAATAGTCAGGGTGTTTCATCAAGTAAACATTAAACCGGAGTTTATTTAATTTAATCGTGGTGGATTCGCACATTGAATGTGCGGATAAATAATTCGATACATCCGGCACACATATTCACAAATGGATGCTTGTAAGTGGCCGACAACGCGCTGTTTGCCCGTGCTGCCGGCGTCAGCAGATTCCTTGTCGCCGACCTTCGGCCAGGCAGAAACGTCATCATTACTGCAGTTTTTCTGCGCAATCGCTAGAATGGCCGCCTTTGCGAAGTTCTGGAGTTTCCCCCTCATGCGCACTTTTCGGCTGGTGATTTCTTGCCCGGACCGCGTCGGCATCGTTGCCAAAGTCAGTAACTTTCTGGCGTCCCATAACGGCTGGATCACTGAAGCGAGCCATCACTCGGACAATCTCAGTGGCTGGTTCTTCATGCGTCACGAAATTCGTGCCGACTCGCTGCCTTTCGGTATCGAAGCGTTGCGCGAAGCCTTTGCGCCGATTGCCGAAGAGTTCTCGATGGACTGGCGCATCACCGATACCGAGCAGAAGAAGCGCGTGGTCCTGATGGCCAGTCGTGAGTCCCACTGCCTTGCCGACCTGCTGCATCGCTGGCACAGCGATGAACTGGACTGTGAAATCGCCTGCGTGATTTCCAACCATGACGACCTGCGCAGCATGGTCGAATGGCACGGCATTCCGTACTACCACGTGCCGGTCAATCCACAGGACAAGGAGCCGGCGTTCGCCGAAGTTTCGCGCCTGGTCAAACAGCACTATGCCGAAGTGGTCGTACTGGCCCGCTACATGCAGATCCTGCCGCCGGAACTGTGCCGCGAATATGCGCACAAGGTCATCAACATTCACCACAGCTTCTTGCCATCGTTCGTCGGTGCCAAGCCGTATCACCAGGCTTCCCTGCGTGGTGTGAAGCTCATCGGTGCGACCTGCCACTATGTGACCGAAGAGCTGGACGCCGGTCCGATCATCGAGCAGGACGTGGTGCGCGTCAGCCACAGCGACAGCATCGAAGACATGGTGCGTTTCGGTCGCGACGTCGAGAAGATGGTGCTGGCCCGCGGTCTGCGTTATCACCTGGAAGACCGGGTGCTGGTGCACGGCAACAAAACCGTGGTGTTCTGACCGTCGCCACACGACACGGTTGAAATCCGGAGGGCCTGGGCGTTCAATCGCTTCAGGCCCTTCGCCGTTTCTGCACTGAGGATATGTCTATGGCCGATCCACTGGACAAAGCCACGTCAAAGGCTCCCGCGACATTGGGTGAGGGCTGTTTGAGTCGTTATGACCCGGATGACATGAGCCCGGAAGATGGCACGGAGTTCCCCGGCGCGGCCGAACTGTGGGAGCTGTTACAGGAACAGCCGGAAAAAACGTCTAAGCCTGCTTGAGGTTCATCAGTTTCTTAAGCAATGGTCGGCCAAGCATCAATAGAAACACGGGCCCACCAACCAGCAGATAGAAGTAGTAAGTCACCGCGCGCCAGATCAGGATCGCCGCTGCCGCTGTGGATTTGCCCACCATGGGCGCCAACAGCGCCGCCGACGTCAGTTCCGCCGCCCCCGCCCCTCCCGGCAACAGAGTGAATTGCCCGGCACTCAGGGAGAGCATCTGGATCAGAAAACTCCAGGCCCACTGCAAGTCCGCGCCGAGCCCACGCAGTGCCAGGTACAACACGCTGTAGCGCAGGACCCAATGCAGGCAGGTCAGGGCAAACACCGTGATCAATGTCTGAAAGGGCAGCTTCAGTGTGTCGGTGAAGGCTGCAAGGAAATGCAGGAGCTTGCGAGCCCAGCGAACCCGGGTGCTGGCTTTGACATTGAGACGAGCCAGCAATCGACCCGTCAGGCGAATCAGCCCGCGATGATAGCGAGCCACGACGATGCAACTGATCAATCCGCCGAACATCGAGACCGCGCTGACGATCAGTAACCATTCCATTCGCTGGCTCAGGTGCTGGAACAGGGTATAAATCAGAATCCCGCTCAGTGCGCAGAGAAAGAACAGCAAGTCACTGAGCTGGTCCATGGCGAACACCGCGCTGCCTCTGGCCGGTCGCACGCCGTTGCGCGCCAGCAGTGCCATGATCGTCAGCGGTCCGCCGCTGCCGCCCGGTGTGGCGCAGTAGGCAAACTCGGCGGCCATCACGACGCCAAGGCTTTTGACCGGGCTCACCTTGTTGCGTTGATCTCCCAGCAACAGGCGCAAACGCAGCGTATTGACCAGCCAGCAGAACAGGATCATGCCGAACATGATCAACAATTCGCTTAATGGAAAATTCTGCAATCGCGACCAGGTCTCGCTCCCGCCCAATAGCCAGGGGATCAGCACCGCCGCGAGCAGGCCGACGAACAGTAGAAAACCGCGACTCATGCGGCACGCCCCATGCGTTCGCTGTGCCGTGCCAGCCAGCGTGCCTTGGTCATTGGTACTCGACCCTCGGCGATCAGGCGCTTGAGGGTTTGCAGCCAGTACGTGCGCGAGAACTCATGACGCATGTCCACCGGGTGCAGGCCGAGTCGAATCACCGGCGCTTGTCGCCAGCGCTGTTCGCGTTGATCGCTGACCAGTTTCGACAATCCCCGGCGCCAGGCACTGCGCGCGCTCCAGACCAGTCCAGGGGCATCGACGACGGCAAAATCCGGCAGTTTATAAAGGTGCTGCGGGTCGCTGGTGTAACTCAGCGGCAATTGACGCAGGGCTTGGCGCGTCCCTTCGCTCATCAGCCACGCGGGAGCGACGAAGCCATGCAGGGGCCAGTGGTAACGCTGAAACATGTCGATGCCGGCGTGCAGGCGGGTGAGGGCCGCTTCCCGGGACAGGCTGTAGAACTCGCCTTCGTGGGTGTAGATCCGGCGCATGAACCAGTCGCGG
This sequence comes from Pseudomonas moorei, assembly GCF_008801475.1. Lineage (GTDB taxonomy): Bacteria > Pseudomonadota > Gammaproteobacteria > Pseudomonadales > Pseudomonadaceae > Aquipseudomonas > Aquipseudomonas moorei. Next base: position 107,658 of record NZ_VZPP01000016.1, read on the forward strand.
GGATTGCTTGCCATCGGTCCGTCGTCGCAATGGAAATAGCCGTGCAACGCCAGCTCGTCACCGAGGGCGAGGCGCCCGCTGAGCAGGCGACGAAATCCCGGGTGCGCCTCCAGGTCATTGTGTTTGTGGAAATTCGGCACCACCAGCCAGGTCATCGGCACATTGCCCAAGGCATCGACGGCTTCGACAAAGGGCTGATAATCGGCCCAGGTTTGTGGTGCGATGTCGTGCAGCACCAACAACAGGCTGGGCGGGTCCTTGGGCTCAACCATTGGCCACCTGCGGCCATTGGCTGCCGAGCACGGCGTGATAGTGACCGAGCAGGCTGTTGACCACCGTATCCCAAGAGTAATGTCGTTCCACATGGCGCCGCGCTTGTTGGCCAAGGGCGGCGCAGCCCTGTTCGAACAGTTCGCGCACGGCGTTGGCCATCGCTTGCGGATCGTTCGGCCTGCAGAGCAAGCCGCATTGCTCGGTGACGATTTCCTCAAAGGCCCCGGCCGCCACGGCCACCACCGGAATCCCGCTGGCCATGGCTTCGAGGATCACCAGGCCAAAGGTCTCCTGATCACCGGCATGCAGCAGCGCATCGGCACTGGCCATCAGGCGGGCGACTTGTGTGGCGGGGCAGAATTCGTCGACGACTGTGACATTGCCCGGCACCGCAGCTGGCATCGAAGAACCAACTAGCAGCAAGTGGTAGCGCCTGCCCAGGCGTTTCATGCAGGCAAGCAGCACAGGCAGGTTTTTTTCCTTGGAACCGCGCCCGGCGAAGATCAACAGGTGGGTGTTTTCATCAATGCCCAGTTCGGCCCGCAGTCCGGAATCACGGGCGCCAGGGTGGAAGGTCTGCAAATCGACGCCCAAAGGCTGCACGAAAACGTTCTTCACCCCCAGGCCCGTCAGCTTTTCAGCCATGACCCGGCTCGGCGCCAGCACCCGGTCGAAATTGCCGTAGAGCTTCCTGACATAAGCCTCGATGTTGGTGGTGACCCAATTGCCCATGCGGTTGCTGATCAACAGCGGCAGGTCCGAGTGGTAAAAGCCAATGACCGGCACGTCCAGTTGCCGCCGGGCATCGAGGGCGGCCCAGGCGGTGAGGTAAGGGTCGCCGACCTCAATCAGCTCCGGTTGCAAATCCTGGAGGACATTACGCCAGGGCGCGAGACGCAGAGGGAAACGATACCCCTTGCCGAAGGGCAGGGCGGGCGCCGGAACGGTATAAATGCCATCGCGTTCACTGAAGGACGCGCCGGGGATCAACAAACTGTGGCGGATGCCCGGTCGGGTGAACAAGCGACGGTGCTTGGCATCCAGATAAGTGCGCACGCCACCGCTGGCAGGGGCGTAGAACATGGTTATGTCAGCGATATGCACGATGAACATCCCTCCGGTCCGGTGCTCTCCCTTGATTGACCTTAATGAAGAATAGTTGTTCGGTTGGGGATTTGTGGGCGGGGGACTGAGGTAACAGCAATGTTGTGGCGAGGGAACTTGCGCCCTCGCCACAGGGGCGGGTGATCCGGCGTCAGATCCGGAAACTGCCCACCAACTGCTGCAAGCGCGCCGCCTGCTGTTCCAGATCGGCACAGGCACGCAAGGTCGATTGCAGGTTTTCCACACCCTCTTGATTGAGGGTGTTGATTTCGGTGATGTCCACGTTGATCGACTCGACCACGGCAGTCTGTTCCTCGGTCGCCGTGGCCACCGACTGGTTCATGCCGTCGATTTCGCCGATGCGCTGGGTCACGCTGCTCAGGCGCTCGCCCGCCAGGTTGGCGATTTCCACGCTGTCCTGGCTGTGGCGCTGGCTGTCGCTCATGGTGCTGACGGATTCGCGCGCGCCAATTTGCAGCTCCTCGATCATGGTCTGCACCTGTTGCGCCGACTCCTGAGTGCGATGCGCGAGGTTACGCACTTCGTCGGCGACCACGGCAAACCCGCGTCCGGCTTCACCGGCTCGTGCTGCTTCGATGGCTGCGTTGAGGGCCAGCAGGTTGGTTTGCTGGGAGATGCTGGTGATGACTTCGAGGATTTGCCCGATGTTCACGGTTTTGCTGTTGAGCGACTCGATGTTGCTGCTGGAGGCGCTGAGAATGCTCGATAGCTGATTCATCGCGGCAATGCTGCGATCTACCACCTGCTGGCCGTCTTCGGCCAGGCTGCGGGCATCGCTGGCCTGGTTCGATGCTTGCGCGGCGTTGCGGGCGATCTCCTGGGCGGCGGCGCCGAGCTGATTGATTGCTGTGGCCACGCTGTTGGTACGCGAAGCTTGCTGGTCGGAGTTGTACATCGACGAGTTCGAGGCCGCGACGACCCGCAACGCGACTTCGTTGACCTGTCCGGTGGCCGAGCACACCTCGCGGATCGAACCGTGAATGCGCTCCACAAAACGGTTGAACGCGGTGCCAAGGATGCCGAATTCATCGTGGTTCACGATGGTCAGGCGTTTGGTCAGGTCGCCTTCGCCGTCGGCAATATCGGCCATGGCGCGGGTCATGACGTGCAATGGCTGGATCAGGATGCGGATCAGCATGCCCAGCAGGGCGATGATGATCACCACGGCAATGACGGTTGCAACGACTGCCGAGGCGCGGAATTCGCTGAGCGTGGAAAAGGCTTTGTCCTTGTCCACGGATAAGCCGATGTACCAGTTCACCGACGATAACCCTTTGATCGGGGTGAAGGTCATGATGCGGGTTTTGCCATTGACCTGAATTTCACTCAGGTCGCTGCTGATAGCCGGCGTGTCCTGCGGGTAAACATCCTTGAGCGATTTCATCGCCAGCGCTTTGTCGGGGTGTACCAGGATCTTGCCGTCCGAGCTGACCAGGAAAGCGTAACCCATGCCCCCGAAGTCCAGCGCGCTGAGGGTGTCGGCGATCACTTGCAAACTCAAGTCGCCACCGACGACGCCGATGTTCTGTCCGTCCTTGACCACACTGTCAACGATGGAAATCACCAGTTGGCCAGATGCCAGATCGATATAGGGTTCAGTCAATGCAGGGCCGTTCGCGCTTTGCGCACTCTTGTACCAGGGCCGAGCACGGGGGTCATAGCCATCGGGCATCTTGCTGTCCGGACGGATCATGAAGGAACCATCCTTGTTGCCCAGATAGGCGCCCATGAACGTCGACGTTACGGCCTTTTGCACCAGCAGCTTGGAAACGTTGTCGGTATCAGGGTTCAGTGCCACGGTTTGCGACAGGTTTTCGATCAACAGACTGCGACCGGCCAGCCAGGTCTGGATATTGTTGGCAGTGACTCTGCCCATCTCCTGCAGATTATTGCCCAGGTCCCTTCGAATGGCGTTGCGCTGCAAGTAATCGTTGTAGAGCGTGAACGAGGCGAAGGCAGTAATGACGATGAGGGCGGCGGCAAGCAGGATTTTGTGGCTGAAACGCAGGTTTTTGTTCATGACTTGGGGTTCCGCTAAGGTCTTAATGCCCAACGCGTGCTTTTATAAAGGAACGCAAGACGGGCAAGGTTGAAAGCAAGTGATATTTCCGTCGCTCCTTAAGGGAAATGTCCTACCAGATTGTGTCTGTCTGCTTTGTCGTTATTTCTATCGGCCGTGTAGGACCAAAGATTAACCATGGGTGACCAAATGCCTGACTCATTGCAACTCGTCATCGGCGCCGATCTTGCGGGACAGCCGATCGCCCAGGCCATGCGCCTGGCCAATCGCCACGGTTTGATCGCGGGCGCCACCGGCACAGGCAAGACCGTTACCTTGCAACGCATGGCTGAAGACTTCAGTGACGCCGGCGTAGCGGTCTTCGCCGCCGATATCAAAGGCGATTTGTGCGGTCTGGGCGCTGCCGGCAATCCCCAGGGCAAGATCGCCGAGCGGATTGCCGGGATGCCTTGGCTGAAGCACAAGCCTCAGGCTTATCCGGTAACGCTGTGGGACGTACACGGTCAGTCCGGTCATCCGTTACGCACGACCTTGAGTGAAATGGGGCCGCTGCTGTTGGGAAGTTTGCTGGAACTGACGGATAGCCAGCAGTCGGCGCTGTACGCCGCCTTCAAGGTCGCAGACCGTGAAGGCCTGTTGCTGCTGGACTTGAAAGACTTGAAGGCGCTGCTCAATCACCTCAAGGACAATCCGGCGTTGCTCGGCGACGACGCGGCGTTGATGACCACCGGCTCCAGCCAGGCGCTGTTGCGGCGCCTGGCCACCCTGGAGCAGCAGGGCGCCGAAGCGCTGTTCGGCGAACCGGCGCTGCAACTTGAAGATATTCTGCAGCCGGCCGCCGATGGGCGTGGCCGCATTCATTTGCTCGATGCCAGTCGTCTGGTTCATGAAGCGCCTAAGGTCTACGCAACGTTCCTGCTGTGGCTGTTGGCTGAATTGTTCGAGCAATTGCCGGAACGCGGCGATGCGGACAAACCATTGCTGGCGCTGTTCTTCGACGAGGCGCACTTGTTGTTCGCCGGTACGCCGAAGGCATTGCAGGATCGCCTGGAGCAAGTGGTACGGCTGATTCGTTCGAAAGGTGTCGGTGTGTATTTCGTCACTCAATCGCCGGGCGACTTGCCGGATGATGTACTGGCGCAGTTGGGGCTACGCATCCAGCACGGGTTACGCGCATTCACGGCCAAAGAACAGAAATCCCTGCGCGCGGTGGCCGAGGGTTTCCGTCCGAACCCGGCCTTCGATACCCTGTCGGTGCTGACCGAGCTCGGGATTGGCGAAGCCCTGGTCGGCACCTTGCAGGACAAGGGCACGCCGGAGATGGTCCAACGGGTGCTGGTAGCGCCACCGCAATCGCGGATCGGGCCGCTGAGTGACGCTGAGCGCGCGGCATTGATTGCCAGTTCGCCATTGCAGGGGCGATACGACAAGCCAATCGACCGCGAATCGGCCTATGAAGTGCTGATGGGGCGCAAAGGCCTGGCGCCTGAAGCTGAAGCCGCACCCGGCAAAGCGGCTCCGCAAGAGCCAAGCTTCACCGAGCAGGCCGGGGAATTTCTCGGCACGGCGGCCGGGCAGGCGCTGAAGTCGGCGATGCGACAGGCGGCGAATCAGTTGGGGCGACAGCTGGTGCGTGGGTTGATGGGATCATTATTGGGCGGCAGTAAACGCCGCTGATCCGAGCCGGGGTATTAAATAGCCAGTATCAGCCCTTGGGCCTGGCGTGCGCCGCCAATCGTTCCAGCGCGGCCCGCAGTTTCGGGTCGCTGATGCCATCGGCCGTCGCCTGGATGGTGGCGGCGGCATCATTGGACAAATCCATGGTATGCCCGGCGGCACCTTGCTGAATGGTGGGCGGCTGTACCTTGAACAGGATTCGCGTGAGGTTGGCGAACTCGTCGAACATCTGCAATTGCCGCTGCAGGCGCTTTTGTTGATAACGCAGGCGAGTGGCCCAATGACCATCGGTGACAATCAGCAACAAACTGCCTTCGCGCCACGATGCAACGTGACAATGCTCACGGGCGGCCGGCTGCAATTGGCTTTCCAGCAGGCGTTGCAGATGACCCAGGCGTTGGGCGTGGCCGAGAATGGCCTTGAGCGGCTTGGCTTCGCGAAGCAGAACGGCGGGTGCTCTGGCCGTAAGAGGGCGAAATGCCATGATCAGACACCTGAAGTAACAGAGCCGCCATGGTAGCAGAAAGCACCGGATGCACCTGCCCCATTGCTTTTATGCGTGCTTTGCCCATTAAATCAACGAGTAACTTCTGTGCTGTATCGCTTGAAGTTCAGCCATTTGCCCCTATTTTAAGTGAGCCCCGTCACAGCGCTGTGCCAGCATCGTGGAATAACGCCACTTTCCTCACCATCGTTTCCGGGTAGAATGCTCGTTCGCATGCGGCCATGAGGGCTGCACGGGCGACTCACGGGGCCGCCCTCCATCCCTTTAGTGTGGAAGATCCTGCCGATATGTTTGCGCCTTTGTTAAAGAAACTTTTTGGAAGCAAGAACGAGCGTGAAGTCAAACGCATGCTCAAGACGGTGCAACTCGTCAATGCCTTCGAAGAGCAAATGGTGGCCCTTTCGGACGATCAATTGCGTGCCAAGACAGATGAGTTCAAGGCCCGCATCGCCAAAGGGGAAACCCTCGACAAGCTGCTGCCAGAAGCCTTTGCGGTCGCCCGCGAAGCCGGTAAGCGCGTCATGGGTATGCGCCACTTCGATGTCCAGCTGATCGGTGGCATGACCTTGCATGAAGGCAAGATCGCTGAAATGCGTACCGGTGAGGGCAAGACCCTGGTGGCAACACTGGGCGTTTACCTCAACGCATTGTCCGGCAAGGGCGTGCACGTTGTGACGGTGAACGACTACCTGGCTCGTCGTGACGCCAACTGGATGCGCCCGCTTTATGAATTCCTCGGCCTGACGGTCGGCGTGGTCACGCCGTTCCAGCCACCGGAAGAGAAGCGCGCAGCTTACGCCGCCGACATCACCTACGGCACCAACAACGAATTCGGTTTCGACTACCTGCGCGACAACATGGCGTTCAGCATGGAAGAAAAATTCCAGCGCGAACTCAATTTTGCCGTGATCGACGAAGTCGACTCCATCCTCATCGACGAAGCCCGTACTCCGCTGATCATTTCCGGTCAGGCCGAGGACAGCTCCAAGCTGTACATCGAGATCAACAAGCTGATCCCGCAGCTGGAGTTGCATATCGAAGAGGTCGAAGGCGAAGTCACCAAGGCCGGTCACTACACCATCGACGAGAAGACCCGCCAGGTCGAACTCAACGAAGCCGGTCACCAGTACGTCGAAGAGACGCTGACCCGCATCGGTCTGCTGGCCGAAGGCGAGAGCCTGTACTCGGCACACAACCTGAGCCTGCTGACTCACGTGTATGCCGGTCTGCGTGCGCACAAGCTGTTCCATCGCAACATCGAATACATCGTGCAGGACGGTCAGGTTGTCCTGGTCGACGAACACACCGGTCGTACCATGCCGGGCCGTCGTTTGTCCGAGGGCCTGCACCAGGCCATCGAAGCCAAGGAAAACCTCAACATCCAGGCCGAAAGCCAGACCCTGGCATCGACCACGTTCCAGAACTACTTCCGTCTGTACAGCAAACTGTCCGGCATGACCGGTACGGCTGACACCGAAGCGTTCGAGTTTCATCAGATCTATGGCCTGCAGGTCATGGTCATTCCACCGAACAAGCCGTTGGCCCGTAAGGACTACAACGACCTGGTGTTCCTGACCGCCGACGAGAAATACGCGGCAATCGTCGCCGACATCAAGGAAAGCATGGCTGCCGGTCGTCCGGTGCTGGTGGGTACTGCGACCATCGAAACGTCCGAGCACATGTCCAGCCTGCTTGTGAAGGAAGGCATCGAACACAAGGTTCTGAACGCCAAGTTCCACGAAAAAGAAGCCGAGATCATCGCCCAGGCCGGTCGCCCAGGCGCGCTGACCATCGCCACCAACATGGCCGGTCGTGGTACCGACATCCTGTTGGGCGGCAACTGGGAAGTGGAAGTGGCTTCGCTGGAAGACCCGACCCCTGAGCAGATCGCCCAGATCAAGGCCGACTGGCAGAAACGTCACCAGCAAGTGCTCGAGTCGGGCGGTTTGCAGGTGATCGCGTCCGAGCGTCACGAATCGCGCCGTATCGACAACCAGTTGCGTGGTCGTGCCGGTCGTCAGGGTGACGCCGGTTCCAGCCGTTTCTACCTGTCGCTGGAAGACAGCCTGATGCGCATCTTCGCCTCCGATCGGGTGAAGAACTTCATGAAGGCCCTGGGTATGCAGCCTGGCGAAGCGATCGAGCACCGCATGGTGACCAACGCCATCGAAAAGGCTCAGCGCAAGGTTGAAGGTCGCAACTTCGATATTCGCAAGCAACTGCTCGAGTTCGACGACGTCAACAACGAACAGCGTAAAGTGATCTATCACATGCGTAACACGTTGCTGGCCGCGGACAACATCGGTGAAACCATCGCCGACTTCCGTCAGGACGTGCTCAACGCCACCGTCAGCGCACACATTCCACCGCAATCGCTGCCGGAGCAGTGGGACGTGGCCGGGCTGGAAGCGGCGTTGCAGAGCGACTTTGGCGTCGCGCTGCCGATCCAGCAATGGCTCGACGAAGACGATCACCTGTACGAAGAGACCCTGCGCGAGAAGCTGATGCAGGAACTCGTGGCGGCGTACAACGAGAAAGAAGACCAGGCGGGCGCCGAGGCGCTGCGTACTTTCGAGAAGCAAATCGTTCTGCGCGTTCTGGACGACCTGTGGAAAGACCACCTGTCGACCATGGATCACCTGCGTCACGGCATTCACTTGCGTGGCTACGCCCAGAAGAACCCGAAGCAGGAGTACAAGCGCGAGTCGTTCACGCTGTTCTCCGAGCTGCTGGATTCGATCAAGCGCGACTCGATCCGTGTGCTGTCTCACGTTCAGGTTCGTCGCGAAGATCCGGCCGAAGAAGAAGCCCGTTTGCGTCAGGAGGCCGAAGCACTGGCGGCGCGCATGCAGTTCCTGCATGAAGAAGCCCCAGGTCTGGAGCAGCCGGAAGCGTTGGGTGAAGAGGTCGATGTGGCCCTGGCCACCGCACCGGTACGCAATGAGCAGAAGCTGGGCCGTAACGAGCTGTGCTACTGCGGTTCGGGCAAGAAATTCAAGCATTGCCACGGGCAGATCCAGTAAAACCCGTTTCATACGCTGAAATACCCGCGCCGCGACCGGCTCATGCCGTCGCGGCGTTTTGCCATTTAAACCACCGCTCTTCCTGAAGCGGTGCAGACATCATCTATTAAGGAGCGCATTCATGGCTGTTGGTCTTGGTCCTTTGCCAACGTTGCACCCGGTTGCCGGTTTTGAACTCGGTATCGCCTCTGCCGGTATCAAGCGCCCGGGGCGCAAGGATGTTGTGGTCATGCGCTGTGCCGAAGGCTCGACAGTCGCCGGCGTGTTCACCCTCAACGCCTTTTGCGCGGCACCGGTGATCCTGGCCAAGCAGCGTGTGCAAGGCCCGGTGCGTTACCTGCTGACCAACACCGGCAATGCCAACGCCGGTACCGGCGAGCCAGGTCTGGCCGCCGCCGAGCGTACGTGCGCCAAACTGGCTGAGCTGGCGGGTGTGGATGCCAGCCTGGTGCTGCCGTACTCCACCGGTGTGATCGGCGAGCCACTGCCGGTCGAGAAAATCGAAGGCGCGCTGCAAGCCGCGCTTGATGACCTGTCGATCAACAACTGGGAAGCTGCCGCCACCGGCATCATGACCACCGATACCCTGCCCAAGGGTGCCAGCCGTCAGTTCCAGCATGACGGCGTGACCATCACCGTCACCGGTATCAGCAAAGGCGCGGGCATGATCCGCCCGAACATGGCAACCATGCTCGGCTACATCGCCACCGACGCCAAAGTCTCTCGCGATGTATTGCAAAATCTGTTGCTGGACGGCGCCAACAAGTCGTTCAACCGCATCACCATCGATGGCGACACCTCGACCAACGACTGCTGTATGCTGATCGCCACCGGTCAGGCAGCGCTGCCGGAAATCACCCGCGCCGAAGGCGAGCTGTTCGCCAAGTTGAAACAGGCGGTGTTCGAAGTGTGCATGGACGTGGCCCAGGCCATCGTTCGCGACGGTGAAGGTGCGACCAAGTTCGTCACCGTAGAAGTCAACGGCGGCGGCAATCACCAGGAGTGCCTGGACGTCGGTTACACCGTGGCTCACTCGCCACTGATCAAGACCGCACTGTTTGCCTCCGACCCGAACTGGGGACGTATCCTCGCCGCTGTAGGCCGCGCGGGTGTACCGAATCTGGATGTCAGCAAAATCGACGTGTTCCTCGGTGAAGTGTGCATCGCCAGCCGTGGCGCGCGTGCCGCGACTTACACCGAAGCCCAGGGTGCGGCGGTGATGCAACAGGAAGAAATCACCATCCGTATCGAGCTGGGACGCGGCGATTGCAGCGAAACCATCTGGACCACCGACCTGTCGCATGAGTACGTGAAGATCAACGCGGAATACCGTACTTAAGATCGCGTCGACACCATCGCGAGCAGGCTCGCTCCCACATTGGATTTGTGTACACCTGAACAATTGTGGGAGCTAGCCTGCCAGCGATGGCGGTCTGCCAGTCACTCGCTCGACTGGCCTGTACTCATCATCCAAAAGGTCCCGAACATGAGCCTTCACCTGATCATCGGCGACAAACTGTATTCCTCCTGGTCCCTGCGCGGCGCCCTGGCTCTCGACCTGACCGGTGCTCCCTATACCGAGGAGCTGATCAAGCTCAACCAGCCGGACACTCGCGAGCGCCTGCTCAAGCATTCGCCGACTGGCAAAGTTCCCCTGCTCAAAACCGAGCACGGCACCATCGCCGATTCGCTGGCGATTGCCGAGTACCTGGCAGAACGGTTCCCGGATGCCAATCTTTGGCCCAAGGACGTCTGCGCGCGTGCCCAGGCACGTTCGGCGTGCGCACAGATGCATGCCGGGTTCTTCGCCATGCGCGGCAATATGCCTTTCGATCTGAGTCGTGATGCACCGCTGTCGCCGGTTCCGGCCGACGTGCAGGCGGACATCGAGCGCATGTACGCGTTGTGGGCCGAGTGCCGAGCCGTCGCGACGGAAAGCGGGCCGTACCTGTTTGGCCGGGCCACCCTGGCCGACGCGTTTTTTGCACCCATCGCTGTGCGCCTGCGTACCTATCAGGTGAAACTGTCCGCGGCTGACGAGGCCTATGTGCAAACCATCTACCAATGGCCAGCCTTCAAGGCCTGGCAGAAGGCCGGACTGGAGGAAATCAAGCGGTGAAACGAGTACACGTAGCTGCCGCCGTTATCCGTGATAGCAGCGGCAAGATCCTCATCGCCCGCCGCGCCGACACCCAGCATCAGGGTGGGCTGTGGGAATTCCCTGGTGGCAAGGTCGAGGCCGACGAGTCCGTTACAACGGCTCTTGGTCGTGAGCTTCACGAAGAACTGGGCATTGTCGTCGACGTCGCGCGACCGTTGATCAAGGTTCAGCACGACTACCCGGACAAGCAAGTACTGCTGGATGTCTGGGAGGTCTCGGCGTTCACCGGCGAGCCTCATGGTGCCGAAGGCCAGCCTCTGGCCTGGGTGACGCCTCGTGAACTGTCGAATTACGAGTTTCCGCAGGCCAATCGGCCAATCGTTGCTGCTGCCCGTTTGCCCGACCAATACCTGATCACCCCGGAGGATCTGGAAACCCCGGCCTTGCTGAGGGGAATCCAGAAAGCCATCGCTGGCGGCATCAAGCTGATCCAGTTGCGCGCACCGAACGGTTATGACCCCAAGTATCGTGATCTGGCTGTGGACGCGGTGGGACTGTGCGCCGGCAAGGCGCAGTTGATGATCAAGGGCCCGTTCGAGTGGTTGGGGGATTTCCCTTCCGCCGGTTGGCACATCACGTCGGCGCAGTTGCGTAAATACGCGGCAGCCGGTCGACCGTTGCCGGCATCGCGCTGGTTGGCGGCGTCCTGTCATAACGCCGAAGAGCTGGCGCTGGCTGAAGAGATGGGCGTGGACTTCGTGACCTTGTCGCCTGTGCAGCCGACCCTCACACATCCAGGCGCTCAGCCGCTGGGTTGGGAACAGGCTTCGACCTTGATCGAGGGCTTCAGCAAACCGGTGTTTTTGCTGGGCGGCGTTGGGCCTGCGGAGGTTCAGAAGGCTTGGGCGGCAGGTGCCCAGGGTGTGGCGGGGATTCGGGCTTTTTGGCCTGAGGCCTGATTATGCAGTGATGCTGCCGGCCTCTTCGCGGGCAAGACCGCGCCCACAGGTTTAGCGGTGTACACAGATTTTGTGTTCGACGCGATCACTGTGGGAGCGGGCTTGCCCGCGAAGAGGCCCTAATAGGCGACGACTAAACTTCAGGTTTCGCCGCGGGCTGCCAAAGAATCTCCGCAACCCCCTGACGCCGGGCAATTACCCGCGCCACCACAAACAGCAAATCCGACAATCGGTTGATGTATGCAAGGCCCACTCCGGCCAAGGGTTCAATCGCGTTCAAATGCTGACAGCGGCGCTCGGCACTGCGAGCCAGGCTGCGGCAGACGTGCGCCTGGGCAATCAGCATCGAACCGCCCGGCAGGATGAAATTCTCCAGCGGTCCCAGCTCCTCGTTCCACACATCGATCGCCGCTTCCAGGCGTTCGATTTCTCCGGCGTTCAATGCCTGATACTCCGGCATTGCCAGTTCGCCACCAAGGTCGAACAGTCGGTGCTGACAGGGGGCCAATACCTCGATCACCTCCTTCAATCCCGGATGCTCGACGCTCTGGGCGGCCAGCCCGGCGAGCAACACACCCACCTGACTGTTGAGCGAATCGACCTCGCCAATGGCCTCGATCCGTGGATGGTCCTTGGGCACGCGGCGGCCGCCGCCCAGACCGGTTTCGCCTTTGTCGCCGGTGCGGGTGTAAATCTTCGACAAGCGAAAGCCCATGGTTACCTCGATAGCTGATTGAGTTCTTGAGAGACGACCGGGGTGCCCGTCAATGGCAGGCGCAGGGTGAAGCAGGTGCCCTGGCCGAGGGTGGATTGCACTTCCATCTGTCCCTTATGGTTGTTGGTGATGATGAAGTACGAAACGGATAACCCGAGACCGGTGCCCTGGCCAATCTCCTTGGTGGTGAAGAACGGCTCGAACGTGCGTTTGCGCACGCTTTCGCTCATGCCGACGCCGTTGTCTTCGACCTGGATTTCTGCCCAGGGCGGATTGAGCTTGGTACGCAGGATGATCCGTCCCGGTTCGCTGTCGTCTTCGCGCTGGTGAATGGCTTGGGCGGCGTTTTTCAGCAGGTTGAGCAGTACCTGCTCCAGCTCGTTGGCAGTGCCGGGTACCGGGCCCAGCGCCGGGTCGAACTGGCGAATGATTGCCTGGCCTTTGAAGTCGAAGCCGATGGCCAGGTCGAAGTCGTTACCGGCGATTTCCACGGCTTGATCAATCAGGGCCGGTAGATCGCAAGGGGCCATTTGGCGAGTGCTTCGACGACTGAAACTGAGCATGTGGGTCACGATTTTTGCAGCTCGGGCGCCGGCCTGCTGGATGCCGTCGAGCAGCTGTGGTACTTCGCGCGCTTGCAGGTAGTTATTGACCGTCGACAGTTCGACGCCCACCTGTTCGGCCTGTTCGAGGTTTTTCGGCAAGTCGGGGGACAGGCGTCGACGAATGTTCTGCACGTTATGCAGGATCGCGCCCAGCGGGTTGTTGATCTCGTGGGCCATTCCGGCGGCAAGGCCACCGACGGAAAGCATTTTTTCCGACTGCACCATCATTTCTTCCAGGGACAGGCGCTGAGTGATGTCGTCGATCCGGATCACCACGCCGCGCCCGGCGCCGCCCATCAGCGGGTAGAAGGTCAGGGCGTAGTGCTTGGGTTCATCGTCCTTGACCCAGGTCACGCGCTCAATCTTCGCCACGGTGTGTTGTTCGACGGTCTGCTTGAGTTGTGGCAGAAACGGCTTGAGCGGTTCAAAGGCGAGAAAGATTGGCTGGTTCAAGGCTTCATCAAGGCGCGTGCCGGAGAGGGCGCTGGCTTCCTGATTCCACTGCGTTACATAGAGTTGTTCGTCGAGGGCGATCAGCGCCGAGGGCATGGAGTCGATGATGCTGTTGAGATAATTCTGAAACCCGGTGAGTTTCTTCTCGATCTTGCTGCGTACCTGGACTTCGAGTTCCAGTTTGCGGTTTGTGTGTCGGGTTTCTTCGGCCAGACCCTGAGCCTGGTCATAAGCGGCCTGAGAATCATCCCGCGCCCGCTTGAGTTGCTGCTCCCGGGCTTCGATGCGCGAAAGCATGGTGTTGAACGCTTCGGCGAGACTGCCGATTTCGTCGTGATTACCTCGCGATGCGCGCAGGGAGTAATTCTCTTCCCGTGTCACTTGTCGGGAGAGTTCTTCGAGTTGATGGATCGGCTGGGTAATCAGGCGCTTGATCTGCCGGGCGATCACCAGCCATAGCAACACGCTGAAGATCAGTATCCCGAGACTGGCGGTCAGGGTGCCGGTATAAAACGCCATTGGCAGTTCGCTGCTGGCCACCAGCAGCAAATGGCCGGGCTCGGTCCCGGGTCGGGGCAGGGTGATCACTTGATTGCTGCGAAATTCAGTGGCTTGCCAGGCTTCGATGTGTCGGTAACGCTCGGGCAGGTTCAGGTGATCGCCATGTTGTAACTGCGCCAGACGTTCACCCTTGCCGTCATAGAGCGCGGCTGCCCGCAGCGGGGAATAGCTGTTGAGTTCATTGAGCAGGCGCTCGGCATTTTGTGGCGATTGCAAGGCATCGGCCACCAGGCTCGGGTTGGACACCAGTCGGCCGATGGTCTGCAGGGCCTGGGGCGCCATGCTTTCCTGGGAGATGTAATACGCGGCGCTGATAAAGGTCAGGTTGGCGACCAGCAGGACGGTGGTCAACAGCACCAACAGGGCGGCCAGCAGTTTCTGACCGACAGGTAGGTTTTCAAGGCGCTGGCGCAATGGCATCGGGTTTATCGCTGCAGAGGAACAAGTGGCCAGCGTAGCCGCTGCTCAGTCGCTGGGCAATCCAAGGCTGAGGAGGCGGGCGATCAGCCGCTGTTGCAATTGATTGAGGTGCGGCAGGTTCAACTGGTGTCTGTCAGAGGCTTTGCAGGCGTAACCGAGCAAATAACTGATTTCGGTTCGACGTCGGTTGCTCACGTCCTGATACATCGAGGAATAGTTGGCAGCGGTGGCGAGGATCACCCGCTCCACTTCCTGCTGCAGGTTCTCGGCCGCTGCCGGCTGGCCGCAGCGCTCAAGCAACTCGGTCAATTCGCCGCAGAGGGTGGCGACTTCGCAGTGATGCTCCAGCAGACCGCCATTGCGGCAATCGTGCAGCACCGTCAGCGGATTGATCGCGCAGTTGAGCGCCAGCTTGCGCCACAGCCTGGTCAGAATCTCGGTGCTCCACTCATGGGGAATGCCTGCGGCGCTCAAATCATCGAGCCAGATTGGTGCGACTGGATGGCCAGCATCGCCGAGCCAGGTAAAGCCGTGTCCGGCGAACACCACGCGCCAATCGCTGTCACGGAAGGCGCCTTCAGTGCTTGACGCGTAAATGCAGCGTGCCTGCGGTACTTGCGCTGCGACCGCGTCCTGACTGCCCAGGCCGTTCTGTAACAAAATCAGTTCGGCACCGGGGGACAGGCGCGGCGCCAGTTGCTCCACGGCTTTTTCAGCGTCGTAGGCTTTGCAGGCGACCAACAGGCGATTGATCGGCTCGATACCGTCGGGTGTTTCGGCCGGCACTGGATAGAGTTGTGCCTCGCCGTGTTCGACCAGGGTCAGTCCGCCTGCCATTTCGTAAGCCTGCAAGCGCGCGGTATCCCGCAGGATCAGTCGCACCGGCAATCCGGCCCGTGCCAGGCGAGTCGCCCACAACGTGCCAAGGCTTCCGGCCCCCAGGACATGCCAGGTGGTGGACATCAGCTTTTTGCTCTGTTTAAGGCGCGCATGGAAGGCTCACAGTGAATGATGGAAAAGACCCGTTATAATCAGCGCGGATTTTTACCGCAAGCCAGGTGTGCTTCATCGGCGCGCCCATTTATTGGAGAAATTACATGCCGTCGTTCGACGTGGTATCCGAACTGGACAAACACGAAGTCACCAACGCGGTCGAAAACGCCGTCAAGGAACTCGATCGTCGTTATGACCTGAAAGGCAAAGGCAGCTTCGAATTCAAGGAAAAGGACCTGACCGTCAACCTGACCGCCGAAGCGGATTTCCAGCTGGAAGCGATGATTGAGATCCTCAAGCTGTCGCTGGTCAAGCGCAAGATCGACGTGCAGTGCCTTGAAGTCAAGGATGCGTTTGCATCGGGCAAGTTGATGAAGCAGGAAGCCGTCCTCAAGGAAGGCATCGACAAAGAGCTGGCGAAGAAAATCGTCGCTCACGTCAAAGACGCCAAGCTCAAGGTCCAGGCCGCCATTCAGGGTGAGCAAGTGCGCATTACCGGCAAGAAGCGCGATGACCTGCAGGAGGCCATTGCAGTGCTGCGGGCCAAGGAGTTCGGCATGCCGCTGCAGTTCAACAACTTCCGCGACTGACGTACAAAGCGGGAACCTCTCGGCGTTTTCGGCGTCCGAGGCCCAAGCAACGGTAGAAATGATCGACCTTGAGCGGGTCGGTGATTTCTGCCGTTTATTTTTCGTGTGCCGGATAGCCGGAATTCAGGAGAACGTAGATGGATTTGAATGCTGAAGTAGACAACCTGGTCAAGGTATCCCAGGCCTGGATCCCGATGATCATGGAGTACGGCAGTCGAGTGTTGCTGGCTGTGATCACCCTGGCCATTGGCTGGTGGCTGATCAACAAGGTCACGCAAAAACTCGGCGGCCTCCTGGCCCTGCGCAATGCCGATCTGGCCCTGCAGGGATTTATCAGTAGCCTGGCGAACATCATTCTCAAAATTCTGCTGATCGTCAGCGTGGCGTCGATGATCGGCGTGGAAACCACTTCGTTCGTGGCGGCGATCGGTGCGGCCGGTCTGGCGATCGGTCTGGCATTGCAGGGCAGCCTGGCAAACTTCGCGGGTGGCGTGCTGATTCTGTTGTTCCGGCCGTTCCGAATCGGTGACTGGATTGAAGCCCAAGGTGTCGCTGGTACTGTCGACAGCATCCAGATTTTCCACACCGTGCTGCGAACAGGTGACAACAAGACGATCATCGTGCCAAACGGTAATCTTTCGAACGGTATCATTACCAACACCAACCGGCAGCCGACACGCAAAGTCGTGTTTGATGTGGGTGTTGATTACGAGGCGGACTTGCAAAAGGCCCGTCAAGTATTGCTGGACCTTGCTAAAGATCCGCGTGTTTTGGTAGATCCTGCACCACAGGCAGTGATTTCGACGTTGGGTGACAGTTCGATCACGGTTTCCCTGCGAGTGTGGGTAAAAACAGCGGATTATTGGGATGTGATGTTCATGTTTAACGAGCAGTCCCGTGATCGTTTGAAAAAGGCCGGTATCGATATTCCATTTCCACAGCGGGTTGTTCGTGTGGTTCAGGAGTCTGCAGTGCAGTGATGGAGCTTTGCATTACCGCCTGACTTTAAAGTCAGGCGCGTATTGAAAGAGATTCTTTAGTGAGCTGTACCAGAAACAACGAAAAAGGCCCATCCGAAGATGGGCCTTTTTTTGATTACCGCGAACTAACTTTCTGTGATCACAGAATGTTGAGCGGGTAGTCGGTGATCAGGCGGAACTCAGAGATATCGCCTTCGCCTTCGTCAGCGTTGGCAGAGTGCCATGCTTGACGGATGCGGAACGACAGATCCTTGGCTGGGCCGGACTGGATCACGTACTTGGCTTCAACGTTGGTTTCGTGGTGTTTGCCGTCTGCACCGTACAGACCGGTGTAGGTGCTGTTCGATGGAGTATGGGTGCCGTCGATATTCCAACCATCCACGTAACGGACCATGAAGCTCAGGCCTGGTACGCCGTATTCGGCCATTTTCAGGTCGTAACGGGCTTGTACCGACTTCTCGCCAGGGGCGTTGAAGTCAGAGTACTGAATGGAGTTGGCGAGGAAGATCGAATCGCCGCCGCGGTTGTTTTTACCCACACCGATGTAGTCGAACGGGGTATCGCCGTTAACCTTCTGGAAGGCCAGGGTGAAGGTGTGAGCTTTCAGGAACGAGTAAGCAGCAGCCAGGGAGTAGGCGGTGTTGCTGATGTCGCCTGCTTTAGCGCTACCGGTATCCTTGGTGTTGTAGATGTTACCGTCGAAGTTCAGCGACTGGTCGCCGCCCAGTGCGAGGGTGTAGTTCGCATTGGCGTAGTACTGGTTCCAGACGTCTTCCAGTTTGGCGCCGTACAGCGAGACGCTCAGGTCTTCGTTGATGCCGTACTTGCCACCGAAGTAGTCGATGGAGTTGGCTTTCACGCCAGCGTAGGTTGCCCACAGGTCGCCGTCACGGGCGTTGCTGTCCTGGCTGGTCGCCGAGTAGAAGTGGCCAGCTTCGAGGTCGAGGTCTTTGACTTCGCTGCTCTGCAGTTGGAGACCGCTTGCAGTTTGGTGAAGGATGCGGGAGCCGCCAACAGCGAACACTGGAGCAGTGCTTGGCTGCATGTCGCCGATTTTCAGCTCGGTCTTGGAGATGCGGAACTTGGCGGCAGCGCCGGCTTTGCCCTGGCTGTTGTTGACTTCGCCATCATTGCCGACGGTCATGTTGCCCGAGCCCGAATACTTGTCGGAGCCGTCCAGCTTAATGGCCAGTTGGCCCCAAGCATCAACGCCAACACCGATCAGACCTTGGGTGTAGCCAGAGCTGAAGTTGCCTTGAATGCCCTGGGTCCAGTCTTTGTCGTCGGTTGCGCCGTTTTCCTTGTTACGGTTGTAGTAGTAGTTGCGTACCAGCAAGTCGAGCTTGCTGTCTTCAACGATACCTTTGGCTTCTGCCTGGTCGCTCACGAAAGGTGCGGCTACTGCCAACTGAGTACTGGCTGCTGCTGCAACTGCCAGTGCGATCATGCTCCACTTCATCACGCGCATCGTGATTTGCTCCTTTGGTTTTAGAAGAGTGCTGCCGTCCCACCTGTTTTATTATCTGGGCGGCTCTTTCTTTTTGTGTCGGCGCAAACTTATATCACGCCGACAATATTGGCGATACTTGCGCATCTAACCTTTCAGCTTCTTTACGACCCTGTCGCGATCAGCTTGCTAGATGTCGCAAATTTACAGCCCCGATGCAACAGGACTGACAACTATAATGCTGTTTCTACGCTTTAGCATCGGTAAAAAGAGTCCCTGGTGAAACGTTTGAATCTCCATCGGGCTACCTGCCACTGTTTTTTTTTGGTCCCAAGGTTCCCACTTCCAGCGGTGCCCTTATAGACGATGTGGGTGTGAATGCAACAAGCGTGCACAAATCAGCTTATTGCTGAAGTTTTTTTCTGGTTGCCTGCCTGGTCCTGTAAAAACCTCATAAAACCGGGGTCTCATGCTTCTGTTGTTTGAGCTTGACGTCACGGTTTACATCGTGTTGTACCGTCATTTCCGGCGACGTGACAACCAAAAACGTTACCGGTTCACCCCGCCGTTGGGTAATTGGCGGATGTCGAAGCAATCAGCGTAGACGCATTGTGCGATTTCGGTGCAAAAAAATTCATTCGCTGTACTGAATTCATACAATGGTGTGTTTGCCACAGTCGGGACGAATCGTTGGTTGTTAGTCATTTCAGCGATTTTGGTCGAGGTATCGGATCAGTAATGGTGCGTATCGACAGGAAATGTCTCATCTCGGGGCGGGCATGCTGTGATTGGCAACTCCTCGATGGGGTCCGGCGTGGGTTCGTCGTGAAGCCGGCGGCGTTCGCGAGTATGCTGCCGTCCAGTCGCTTGGTGCGCGATCTTTCGGGATGGACGCTAAGCTGAAAAATGATGACCGGGAGTGCGCGCAGTGTTTGCTTTAGATTCACGACTTCAACAAGACACGTTACCGATTGGCGATTTCCCATTGTGCCGATTGCTCTTGTCCAACGATTCGAACTATCCCTGGTTCATCCTGGTGCCTCGCCGTGACGATATCAGTGAGATATTTCAGTTGGATGCCGCCGATCAGCTGCTGCTTTGGCAGGAAACCACTGCGCTGGCAGAACTGCTCAAGGATGCCTTTAGTGCGGACAAGTTGAACGTTGCAGCCTTGGGTAATGTGGTCAGTCAGTTACACATGCATGTGATCGTGCGTAAACATGGGGATGTCGCCTGGCCGGCTCCGGTCTGGGGCAAGCAACCGGCCAAGCCTTACAATGCCGAGCAGGTCGCGGCGATTCGTGAAAGGTTGCGTCTGCTTTTAACCGACAATTTTACGTTTGTGGAGGGCTGAGTCATGAGCCTGGAAGAGCGCGTTACCGACCTTGAGAGCCGCCTGGCGTTTCAGGATGACACCATCCAGGCATTGAATGATGTGCTGGTAACGCAGCAGCGGGTGTTGGAACGCCTTCAGTTGCAGATGGCCGCACTGCTCAAGCGTCAGGAAGAAATGGTCGGTCAGTTCGAGTCTTTCGAGGAAGAGGCGCCACCACCGCATTATTAAGTGTGCGGGCAATAAAAAACCGCGAACAGCCTGGCTGTCCGCGGTTTTTTTGTGCCTTGAATCAGCGTCGCGGAAGTGCGGCGATGACATCTTCGGCTTGCAGACCTTTGTCACGGTTCATGACGGAGAATTCCACGCGCTGGCCCTCGACCAGGACGCGGTGACCTTCGCCGCGAATGGCCCGGAAGTGAACGAAAATATCGTCGCCGGAATCGCGGGAAATAAAGCCGAAGCCTTTGGAGGTGTTGAACCACTTGACGGTGCCGGTATCACGGTTGCTCATGTCATAGCTAGGCGATGCAGCGGCGGGTGAAGATTTGTAGAAGCTGACGGCCAGATGCAGGACAACGGCAATCAGGGCGGCTACCAGGCTAAACAAAACAGCAGGTTGGCCGGCAATCACCGGCATCGGCGCAATCAGAGTGAGGGTTTGCAGGACGACAGCCAGAACCAGCAAGGCGCTGACCAGGTTTTGCAACTGATGGCGCGGGCCTTTGTTCCAGTTAGGGATAACAGGAGCGAGAGTCAGGTTTAGCAGGCCGAAAAAGGCCAGGTACAGTGCATCGGGTTGTTGCAGGTAGGGTGCAGCTTCAGATCGCAGGCTAGGGATGAAGGACAGCAGCAGAGCCGCTGCGCCCATTAGCAGGTGGACGATTTTCAACATTTTGATTAACTCACGTTAAGACGGATCACAAGGAAGAGCTGTTGGAATACGGTTCGCTTCAGAACAATAAGAGGCGTTAGGCACGTACCCGGTATCAGCCTATGCGCAGCACCCGGTAAATATAGGCGCAAGCGACACGCTCCCTATTTAACAGCAAAGCCGGTAGCTACTCAAATCAGGGAGTCCAGCGGTGCAACGGCGGCGAAGTCCTGCAGGTGTGGTTCGCGCGCTGTCCTCTCTTTCACTAGGCAAAATGCCCTGATCGTTGAGTGATTCATGCACGGTGGGCGTAGGAAAAAGTCCGGAGTAGGACCCGCTCCGCGATCTGCCCTCCATTGTTGGCTTATCCTACGAGGATGGTCATAAAGTCATCTGGATATAACTTTGTCCTCGCGGTTTTATAAGCAGGTAGATGTGCTTATGGAGACCAGGGATGGCAAAGGAGTGTCAACGGTATGGTTTATGAAGACAGGCAAAGCGAGGAGAGGGTCGGTCCGCACAAGGATATAAGGATTGATCCGTTTGTCAGTGAATTCGATATGGGGCTGGCCCAGCCCTTGGCCCGGTCGGTGCGGCTGAATGGCTTTGCCACCTGTTTGCGACTGGAGCAGGTTTACTGGGATATTTTGGGTGAGATGGCCAAAGTCAATCATTGCTCGGTCAGTGCGCTGTTGTCCCATGTGGATCGAGAAGTGCATTTGCGTCATGGCGGGGTGAAGAATTTCAGCGCCCTGGTGCGGGTTGTCTGTGTTGTACACAGCCTTAAGGAAGGGAGTTGCGAAGTCGTGGCTTAGCCATGGCAGTGAAATTGGCGGAGTGTCGATCTGTGCAGTCTTACGGCTGCACAGGCTGCATTTAATGGATATAATCCCGCTCTTTGCCGCCAAACCCAGTGTGTGCGGTAGTAATCTGATCACCGAGACAACCCCCATGCCGATGTACGATTATCAATGTGCTTCCTGTGGTCATCAGTTGGAAGCCATTCAAAAGATCAGTGATGCACCGCTGGTCGATTGCCCTGCATGCCAGGCGCCAGAGCTCAAGAAGATGCTGTCCATGCCGGGCTTCCGCTTGAGCGGCACAGGCTGGTACGAAACCGATTTCAAGACCGGTTCCAAGAAGAATCTGGCCGGCGGCGATAAAGCCGACTAGGGTCTGGAGCCTGAGTTGAACGACACGCGCGAGCCTTTGCATCATCTGCCGACTGGTATATGTGCAAAGCCTCCAACCGAATTTCGAATTACGAGAAGTGAAACCACTACCATGATGCGCAGCCATTATTGCGGCCAACTGAACGAGAGTCTGGACGGCCAGGAAATTACCCTTTGCGGATGGGTTCACCGTCGCCGTGACCACGGTGGGGTGATTTTCCTCGATATCCGTGATCGTGATGGTCTTGCCCAGGTGGTTTTCGACCCGGATCGCGCTGAAACCTTCGCCGCAGCCGACCGCGTGCGCAGCGAGTACGTCGTGAAGATCACCGGCAAGGTTCGCCTGCGTCCGGCGGGTGCTACCAACACCAACATGGCGTCGGGCATGATCGAAGTTCTCGGCTACGAACTGGAAGTGCTGAACGAGTCGGAAACCCCGCCGTTCCCGCTGAACGAGTTCTCCGACGTTGGTGAAGAAACCCGCCTGCGCTATCGCTTCCTTGATCTGCGTCGTCCGGAAATGGCCGAGAAGCTGCGTCTGCGCTCGCGCATGACCACCAGCATTCGTCGCTACCTAGACGAAAACGGCTTCCTCGACGTCGAGACGCCGATCCTGACTCGCGCCACCCCTGAAGGTGCTCGCGACTACCTGGTGCCGAGCCGCACTCATGCCGGTTCGTTCTTCGCTCTGCCGCAATCGCCTCAGCTGTTCAAGCAACTGCTGATGGTGGCTGGTTTCGATCGTTACTACCAGATCGCCAAGTGCTTCCGCGACGAAGACCTGCGTGCCGACCGCCAGCCGGAATTTACCCAGATCGACATCGAGACCAGCTTCCTCGATGAAAAAGACATCATGGGCCTGACCGAAGGCATGATCCGCAACCTGTTCAAGGAAGTGCTGGATCTGGAGTTCGGTGAGTTCCCGCACATGACCTTCGAAGAGGCCATGCGCCGTTACGGTTCCGACAAACCGGACCTGCGTAACCCGCTGGAGCTGGTTGACGTTGCCGATCAACTCAAGGAAGTCGATTTCAAGGTATTCAGCGGTCCGGCCAATGACCCGAAATGCCGCATTGCCGCCTTGCGCGTTCCTGGCGGCGCCAGCATGCCGCGCAAGCAGATCGATGATTACACCAAGTTTGTCGGCATCTACGGTGCCAAGGGCCTGGCGTATATCAAGGTCAACGAGCGCGCCAAAGGGGTCGAAGGCCTGCAGTCGCCAATCGTGAAGAATATCCCTGAAGCCAACCTCAATGTGATCCTTGATCGCGTCGGTGCGGTAGACGGCGACATCGTGTTCTTCGGCGCCGACAAGTCGAAGATCGTCAGCGAAGCCCTGGGTGCTCTGCGGATCAAGCTGGGTCACGATCTGGATCTGCTGACCTGCAAGTGGGCGCCAATGTGGGTCGTCGACTTCCCGATGTTCGAAGAAAACGACGACGGCAGCTTCAGTGCCTTGCACCACCCGTTCACCGCACCGAAGTGCACCCCGCAAGAGCTGGAAGCCAATCCGGGAGCCGCTCTGTCCCGTGCCTACGACATGGTTCTGAACGGAACCGAGTTGGGTGGTGGTTCGATCCGTATCCACCGCAAAGAAATGCAGCAGTCGGTATTCCGCCTGTTGGGTATCAACGAGGCTGAACAGGAAGAGAAATTCGGCTTCCTGCTCGATGCCCTGAAGTACGGTGCGCCGCCGCACGGTGGCCTGGCCTTCGGTCTGGACCGTCTGGTGATGCTGATGACCGGCGCCCAGTCGATCCGCGAAGTGATCGCTTTCCCGAAAACCCAGAGCGCGGCTGATGTCATGACTCAGGCACCAGGGCAGGTGGATGCCAAGGCATTGCGCGAACTGCACATTCGTTTGCGCGAAACGCCTAAGGCTGAGTAAGGCCGGCCTGAAGGGCGCATCTTCGGATGCGCCCTTTCTTTATAGGGGTCGAAATTTTTTGTTTGCCGGCCGACGCGAAGCCGCGTGGCGGGTAATGTGTCAAAGAGAATTCGGAGCGAGTTATGGCAGGTCATTCCAAGTGGGCGAACATCAAGCACCGCAAAGAACGTCAGGATGCCAAGAGAGGCAAGATTTTCACCAAGTGGATTCGCGAGTTGACCGTCGCTGCCCGTCAGGGTGGCGGTGATCCGGGCTCCAATCCGCGTCTGCGCCTGGCCCTGGACAAGGCCCTGGGTGCGAACATGAGCCGCGACATCATCGATCGCGCCATCGCCCGTGGTACCGGTGCTGCCGACACTGACGACGTGGTCGAGCTGACCTACGAAGGTTACGGTCCGGGCGGGGTAGCGGTGATGGTCGAGTGCATGACCGACAACCGCAACCGTACTGCGGCGGCGGTACGCCATGCGTTCAGCAAGTGCGGCGGCAACCTGGGCACCGACGGTTCGGTGGCTTATCTGTTCGAGCGAAAGGGGCAGATCTCCTTTGCACCAGGCGCCGATGAGGATGCGCTGATGGAAGCGGCCATGGAGGCCGATGCCGACGACGTGGTGACCAACGAAGACGGTTCCATTGATGTGTTCACCTCGTTTGCCGGGTTCTATTCCGTGCGTAACGCATTGGAAGCGGCCGGGTTCAAGGGCGAAGACGCGGAAATCGTCATGCTGCCGACCACCAGCGCCGAACTGGATCTGGAGGGCGCCGAGAAAGTCCTCAAGCTGATCGACATGCTTGAAGACCTGGATGACGTGCAGAATGTCTACTCCAATGCGGATATTCCGTCGTCGGTGGCCGCACAACTCGGCTGATTTTGCCTTTGCAGGAGCGAGCCTGCTCGCGATGAGCCCGAGAGGAGCGCGCTAATTCAGGTCGCCTGCGTCATCGTTGGCGCCCATCGCGAGCAAACTCGCTCCTACAGGTTTGATACGTGGCTTTTTCCAATATCCCGCAGGCGTTATGACTTTAATTCTAGGTATCGACCCCGGATCGCGGATCACCGGTTATGGCGTGGTTCGCGATACTGGTCGTGGCTGCGTTTACGTGGCGTCGGGCTGCATTCGCACCGGCTCGGGCGAGTTGCATGAGCGCCTGCAAATCGTCTATCGCGGTGTTCGTGAGGTCATCCAGACTTACGGTCCAGTGACCATGGGCATTGAAAAGGTGTTCATGGCGCGCAACGCCGACTCGGCGCTGAAACTTGGGCAGGCTCGTGGCGCGGCCATTGTCGCTGGTGCCGAAGAAAACCTGGAAATCGCCGAGTACACCGCTACCCAGGTCAAACAAGCGGTGACCGGGACGGGCGGGGCGAACAAAGAGCAGGTACAGATGATGGTCATGCATATGCTTAAGCTGACCAGCAAGCCGCAAATCGATGCCTCGGATGCCCTGGCCATTGCAATTTGCCATGCTCATACCCGTTCCAGCCTGTTGCCCCACGGCCTTGGCACGGCACGCAGTCGTGGCGGGCGCTTGCGTCTCTGATAGCATCAGCAGTCAATTTTATGGGATGAGGATTTTGCGCCTGAGTTGTCGGCGCAAATCCTCGCTCTTTCTGTCGCTGGCCTTGCGCTGGCCAACGCTCAAGGATCTGTAACGTGATTGGACGCTTGCGCGGCACACTGGCTGAGAAACAGCCGCCGCATCTGATTCTCGATGTAAATGGTCTTGGGTATGAGCTTGAAGTGCCCATGACCACGCTTTATCGCCTGCCGTCGGTCGGTGAACCGCTGACGTTGCACACCCATTTGGTCGTACGCGAAGACGCGCAGTTACTCTATGGCTTCGTCGGTAAGCGTGAGCGAGACTTTTTTCGCGAATTGATCCGTCTCAATGGCGTCGGGCCGAAGTTAGCCCTGGCGTTGATGTCCAGCCTTGAAGTCGATGAGTTGGTCCGCTGTGTTCAATCCCAGGACACTTCGGCGCTGACCAAGGTGCCAGGCGTGGGCAAAAAAACTGCAGAGCGCCTGTTGGTGGAGCTCAAGGATCGCTTCAAGGCCTGGGAAACGGTACCGGCTATGTTTGCCTTGGTTCCGAACCAGCCGGATGGGCCAGCCCCGGTCAATAGCGCCGAAAACGACGCGGTCAGTGCGCTGATTTCCCTGGGGTACAAGCCGCAGGAGGCCAGTAAGGCGATTTCCGCGATCAAGGAGAAAGGATTGAGCAGTGAAGACCTGATTCGTCGTGCCCTGAAGGGAATGATTTAAGTGATTGAAGCTGATCGTCTGATCGCCGCTACGGGTGGTCCCCGTGATCGCGAGGAAGTCCAGGACCGTGCGATACGGCCAGTCAGCCTGGCCGAATACATTGGTCAGCCGACCGTTCGCGAGCAGATGGAGTTGTTCATCCAGGCGGCCCGTGGGCGCAGTGAGTCCCTGGATCACACGCTGATTTTCGGGCCGCCGGGTTTGGGTAAAACCACCCTGGCCAACATCATCGCCCAGGAAATGGGTGTTTCGATAAAGAGCACATCGGGGCCTGTGCTGGAGCGCCCGGGCGACTTGGCGGCGCTGCTGACCAATCTTGAGCCGCATGACGTACTGTTCATCGACGAAATTCATCGGCTATCGCCGATTGTCGAGGAAGTGTTGTACCCGGCGATGGAGGATTTCCAGCTCGACATCATGATCGGAGAGGGGCCGGCTGCGCGTTCGATCAAGCTGGACTTGCCGCCTTTCACCCTGGTCGGTGCGACCACGCGGGCGGGGATGCTGACCAACCCGTTGCGTGACCGTTTCGGGATCGTCCAGCGTCTGGAGTTCTACAGCACTGCCGACCTGGCCACGATTGTGAGTCGTTCGGCCAACATCCTTGGGTTGCCGCTGGATCCGGAAGGCGCCTTTGAAATCGCCCGCCGTGCCCGGGGTACCCCGCGAATCGCCAATCGCTTGCTGCGTCGCGTGCGGGATTTCGCCGAAGTTCGTGCCAAGGGCCACATCACCAAGCCGATTGCCGACCTGGCCCTGAACCTGCTGGATGTCGACGAGCGTGGCTTCGATCATCAGGACCGGCGTCTGTTACTGACCATGATCGAGAAGTTCGATGGCGGGCCGGTTGGGGTCGACAGCCTCGCCGCAGCCATCAGTGAGGAACGTCACACCATTGAAGACGTACTTGAGCCCTATCTGATCCAGCAGGGCTACATCATGCGCACGCCGCGCGGGCGGGTAGTGACGCGCCATGCGTACCTGCACTTTGGCTTAAACATTCCGTCACGATTGGGTGATATGCCCGTGGTAGACGAGTTCCTTGATGCCGTGGACGATTAATAACCTTTGCGTGCTGATTTATTCGGGCATTGTGCTGTCCTATGACCGCGCTTTTGCAAGAAAGCCGCAGAACAATGAAAAACAGTTGCCTGGCCGGATTGGCAACCTGAGGAGTAAGCACTAGAGTATGCGCGCGCAAAACGGGCTTGAGCCTTTCGCACATCGTTGTCGCGTTTATTACGAGGACACCGATGCGGGCGGCATCGTGTATTACGTTAATTACCTCAAGTTTATGGAACGGGCTCGAACCGAGCGGCTACGAGATCTGGGCTTCGCCCAATCGCAGCTGGCAGGTGAGGACCTGTTGTTCGTCGTGCATTCCAGCGAAGCGCGCTACCACGCGCCGGCGCGACTGGACGACGAGCTGTTGGTAAGCGCTGAAGTAATCGAATTGAACCGTGTCAGCCTGCGCTTTAAACAGCAGGTCAGGCGGGCTACGGATAATGCGCTGCTCTGCGAGGGGCAGTTTTTGGTGGCCTGTGTGCGCACTAACAGTTTGAAACCCCGGGCCATTCCCGAAGCTCTACGAGCGGCCTTTGCCGACGTGAGCGGCGCGGGTACACACTCAAAGCAGGAGATAAAGCGTGGAAGCTAACGTCGTCGACCATTCCTCCATGTGGAGCCTGGTCAGCAATGCCAGTGTCGTGGTGCAATTGGTAATGCTGATCCTGGTAGCCGCATCGGTGACCTCGTGGATCATGATTTTTCAGCGCAGCAATCTGATACGCGCTGGCCGACGTGCCCTTGAGAGCTTTGAAGAGCGCTTCTGGTCGGGTATCGACCTGTCCAAACTCTACCGTCAGGCCGGCAGCAACCCGGACCCGGATTCGGGTGTCGAGCAGATCTTCCGCGCCGGTTTCAAAGAGTTCTCTCGTCTGCGTCAGCAGCCTGGTGTCGACCCTGAAGCGGTCATGGAAGGCGTGGCTCGCGCCATGAGGGTTGCCATTTCCCGCGAAGAAGAAAAGCTCGAGCAAAGCTTGCCGTTCCTGGCCACCGTCGGTTCTGTCAGCCCGTACATCGGTCTATTCGGTACGGTCTGGGGCATCATGAACTCCTTCCGTGGCCTGGCGACTGCCCAGCAAGCAACGCTGGCGACTGTGGCCCCTGGTATCGCCGAAGCCCTGGTCGCCACTGCGATCGGTCTGTTCGCCGCCATCCCGGCCGTTATCGCTTACAACCGCTTCTCTGCTCGCAGCGAAACCCTGCTGAGCCGTTACTACACCTTCGCCGATGAATTCCAGGCGATCCTGCACCGCAAAGTGCACACCAGCGAAGAATAAGCAGGTAATTTCCAATGGCTTTAATCGCTCGAGCTCGACACAAGCGCAAGCCGGTCGCCGAGATGAACGTGGTGCCCTACATCGACGTGATGTTGGTGCTACTGGTCATCTTCATGGTGACCGCGCCGATGCTCAATCAGGGCGTGAAAGTTGATTTGCCCAAGGTTTCCAGCGAAGCCTTGCCGCAGGACAACAACACCCAGGTCCTGACCATTTCGATCAAGGCTGACAAGACCTATTACTGGAACCTTGGCAGCGAAGTCGACACAGAGAAGCAACAGGACAGGGCCATGACCCTGCCTCAGATGACTGACGCGGTGACCAAGATCATTCGTGCCGGCAATGAAGGCGGCAAGCACACCCAGGTCTTCATTCGCGGCGACAAGTCCGTCGATTACGGCTCTGTCATGGGCGCCATGGGCGGATTGCAGAAAGCCGGGGTCGGTAATGTTGGCTTGATTACCGAGGCCCCCTGATGCAGCAACAGCGAGAGCCGTCCGCCTCGGAAAGCTACTTCTGGCCTAGTGTCTGGGCGATTGGCTTGCACGTGCTGGTGTTCGGCATGCTGTTTGTCAGTTTCGCCATGACACCGGAACTGCCGCCGGCCAAGCCGATTGTCCAGGCGACCTTGTACCAGCTGAAATCGAAAAGTCGGGCGACCACCCAGACCAATCAGAAGATTGCCGGTGAAGCGCAGAAATCTGCTGCGCGTCAGACCGAAGTCGAACAGATGGAACAGAAGAAGGTCGAGCAGGAAGCGATAAAGGCTGCGGAACAAAAGAAAGAAGAAGCGGCTCAAAAGGCCGAGGAAGCCAAGAAGGCCGACGAGTCGAAGAAAGCAGCAGAGGCGAAAAAGGCTGATGAGGCCAAGAAAGCCGATGAAGCGAAGAAGACCGCCGAAGCCAAGAAGGCAGAAGAGAAACAATTGGCTGATATAGCCAAGAAGAAAGCGGAAGAAGAAGCCAAGAAGGCTGCTGAAGAAGAGGCCAAGAAAGCGGCCGCTGAAGAAGCGAAGAAGAAGATCGTCGAAGACGCGAAGAAGAAAGCCGCGGAAGACGCCAAGAAGAAAGCTGAAGCTGAAGAGGCGAAGAAGAAAGTCGCCGAAGAAGCGAAGAAGAAAGCTGCTGCCGATGCTGCGAAGAAGAAATCGCAGGATGCGGCGCGTAAATCCGCCGAAGACAAAAAGGCCCAGGCCTTGGCAGATTTGCTTTCCGATACGCCGCAGCGTCAGCAGGCCTTGGCCGATGAGCAGGGTGACGAAGTCGCCGGCAGTTTCGATGACCTGATTCGGGCTCGTGCAGCGGAAGGCTGGGCTCGTCCACCTTCGGCCCGCAAAGGCATGACGGTCGTGTTGCAAATCGGCATGTTGCCGGACGGTACGGTGACTTCGGTCAGTGTGGCCAAGTCCAGTGGCGACGGTCCATTTGACGCATCGGCTGTAGCAGCGGTGAAGAATATTGGACGTTTGACAGAAATGCAGGGAATGAAGCCGAGTGATTTCGCTCCGTATCGTTCATTCAAGATGACATTCACACCTGAGGATCTAGCCTTGTGAGAAACCTTCTTCGAGGAATGCTGGTCGTTATCTGCTGCATGGCAGGGATGGCGATGGCAGATGAGAAAAACATTCTGGTCACCAGCGGCAGCGATCGGGCTACTCCGATCGCCGTCGTACCGTTCGGTAACCAGGGCGGCAGCGTCCTGCCGGACGACATGGCCGAAATCATCGGTAATGACCTGCGCAATTCGGGTTACTACTCGCCGATTCCCAAGCAGAACATGATCAGCCAGCCGAGTCAGGCCAGCGAAATCATCTACCGTGACTTCAAGGCACTGGGTGCCCAGTACGTCATGGTCGGCAGCATTGTTCCGGCCGGTGGCCGCCTGCAGGTGCAATACGCGCTGTTCAACGTCGCCACCGAGCAGCAAGTGCTGACCGGCAGTGTATCGGGCGGCGTGGATCAGCTGCGAGATATGGCGCACTACATCTCCGACCAGTCGTTCGAAAAACTCACCGGCATCAAAGGTGCGTTCTCGACTCGTCTGCTGTACGTGACTGCCGAGCGTTTCTCCGAGAAGAACACTCGCTACACACTGCAGCGTTCGGACTATGACGGTGCTCGCGCCGTGACTCTGCTGCAATCGCGCGAGCCGATTCTGTCGCCGCGCTTCGCGCCGGATGGCAAGCGCATCGCCTACGTTTCGTTCGAGCAGAAGCGTCCTCGTATCTTCATGCAGAACATCGACACCGGTCGCCGTGAGCAGATCACCAACTTCGAAGGCCTTAACGGCGCACCTGCCTGGTCGCCGGATGGCAACCGCCTGGCATTCGTACTGTCGAAGGATGGCAACCCGGACATCTATGTGATGAATCTGGGCTCGCGTCAGATCACCCGTGTCACCAACGGTCCTGGTATCAACACTGAGCCGTTCTGGGGCAAGGATGGTTCGACCATCTACTTCACTTCAGACCGTGGCGGCAAACCGCAGATCTACAAAACCAGCGTGGGCGGTGGTGGTGCCGAGCGTGTGACCTTCATTGGTAACTACAACGCCAACCCTAAACTGTCGGCCGACGAAAAAACCCTGGTGATGATTCACCGCCAGGACGGTTTCACCAATTTCAAAGTGGCGGCTCAGGATTTGCAACGCGGTAGTGTAAAGATCCTCACTGATAGCACTCTGGACGAGTCGCCCACTGTTGCGCCCAACGGCACCATGGTAATCTACGCCACCCGCCAGCAGGGCCGGGGAGTCTTGATGCTCGTGTCTATCAATGGACGCGTAAGGCTCCCGCTTCCTACCGCTCAAGGCGAAGTCAGAGAACCTTCCTGGTCCCCTTACCTGAACTGACGCGGCGCTATACGTTTTATTTAACACACTGGGGTTCATTAGGAGTTTCACGATGGAAATGCTGAAGTTTGGTAAATTTGCTGCGCTGGCTCTGGCCATGGCTGTAGCTGTAGGTTGCTCGTCCAAAGGCGGCGACAACGCCGGTCAAGGCGCTGTTGATCCAAACGCTGGTTATGGCGCCAACACTGGTGCTGTTGACGGTTCCCTGAGCGAAGAAGCTGCTCTGCGCGCAATCACCACCTTCTACTTCGAATACGATAGCTCGGACCTGAAGCCAGAAGCCATGCGCGCTCTGGACGTTCACGCCAAAGACCTGAAAGCAAACGGCGCTCGCGTTGTTCTGGAAGGCAACACCGACGAACGTGGTACTCGTGAGTACAACATGGCACTGGGCGAGCGTCGTGCGAAAGCCGTTCAGCGCTACCTGGTACTGCAAGGTGTTTCCCCAGCTCAGCTGGAACTGGTTTCCTACGGCGAAGAGCGTCCAGTTGCTACCGGCAACGACGAGCAGTCCTGGGCTCAAAACCGTCGCGTCGAACTGCGTAAGTAATTCGTCATGCGAACGTGCCGTCGTGCTGTAACTGTTCTGGCTCTCAGTCTCGCACCGCTCGCGGTGTGGGCTGCGGTTCCTGTGGTCGATAACAACTCCGGTTATAACAATAGCGGGAGCAGTTATCCGCCTGCAGGTTACGGTACGAACGGCGCCTATGCCGGGGGAGGGGTTTCGGCCCCTGTCTCGGCACAGGGCGAGCTGTTCAACCAACTGCAATCGATGCAGCAACAAATCGAGCGTCAGCAAGGCGCAATCGAGGTTCTGCAAAATGATGTAGCGCGCATGAAGCAGGAAAACCTGGAGCGATACCAGGACCTGGATCGGCGCATAGGAACCGGCGCTGCACCGGCCGCGACTCCTGAGAATTTTTCTACCGGTGGCGATTTGAACGCCCCCGTTGCAGCAGCAGGCGCAGGTGCAGGGGCGGCCGCCGCTCAAGCACCGGCCGCGGGTAGCGAACCGGCGGACCCGGCGAAGGAAAAGCTCTATTACGACGCAGCCTTCGACTTGATCAAAGCCAAGGATTTCGACAAGGCCAGTCAGGCTTTCGCCGCATTCCTGCGCAAATACCCGAACAGCCAATACGCGGGTAATGCCCAGTACTGGTTGGGCGAAGTGAACCTGGCCAAGGGCGATCTGCAAGGCGCAGGTCAGGCGTTTGCCAAGGTTTCGCAGCTGTACCCGAAGCACGCGAAGGTGCCTGATTCGCTGTACAAGCTCGCTGATGTGGAGCGCCGTCTCGGTCATACCGACCGCGTCAAAGGCATTCTGCAGCAGGTGGTTTCCCAATATCCGGGCACTTCCGCCGCTCAGCTGGCTCAACGCGATTTGCAGCGCATGTAAGCCTGCTTGACCCGTTTCGAAGAAACCCGCGCTTGTCGCGGGTTTTTTCGTTAGAATTCACCCCCTTTTTTCTGAAACACGCTTTTTGGGGCCTGCGCATTGCCGGGGTTCCTTGAAGTGCCTGACGGAGGCGGACAGCCTGTTTAGCTGTTACGCCCGTGGCGACTATGCAAGACACATTGAGAATTACCGAAGTTTTCTACTCGTTGCAGGGTGAAACTCGGACTGCCGGCCTGCCCACTGTTTTTGTGCGTTTGACTGGCTGTCCGTTGCGTTGCCAATACTGCGACAGCGCCTACGCCTTCACTGGCGGAACCCTTCGTACGCTCGACGACATCCTCGAGCAAGTGGCCGGTTTCCGCCCGCGTTATGTCTGTGTCACCGGCGGCGAGCCCCTGGCACAACCCAACGCCATTCCACTGCTCAAGCGGTTATGCGATGCCGGTTACCAAGTGTCACTGGAAACCAGTGGTTCTCTCGATATATCGGCGGTAGATTCCCGGGTCAGTCGCGTCGTCGACCTGAAAACTCCAGGTTCGAAAGAAGCGCATCGCAACCGTTACGAGAACATTGAATTGCTCACGCCCAACGATCAGGTGAAGTTCGTGATCTGCTCGCGGGAAGACTATGACTGGTCGGTGTCCAAGCTGATCCAGTACGGTCTTGATCAGCGCGCCGGCGAAGTCCTGTTTTCGCCTAGTCACCATGATCTTAATGCTCGAGACCTGGCTGACTGGGTGGTGGCAGACAACCTGCCAGTACGCCTGCAATTGCAGCTGCATAAATATCTTTGGAATGACGAGCCGGGGCGCTGAAATGACAGAACAACTGAACACTGCTGAAAAACGTGCGGTCATCCTGCTTTCCGGAGGTTTGGACTCGGCGACCGTCGTCGCCATGGCCCGCGCCGAAGGCTACAGCTGCTACACCATGAGCTTCGACTATGGTCAGCGGCACCGTGCTGAATTACACGCCGCCGAACGTGTTGCCCGCGATCTGGGCGTGGTCGAGCACAAGGTCATCGGACTGAACCTGAATGGCATTGGCGGTTCAGCGTTGACCGATAGCAGCATCGACGTACCGGAATCGCCAAGCGAAGGCATTCCGGTGACTTACGTCCCTGCACGCAACACGGTGTTTCTGTCGCTGGCGCTGGGCTGGGCGGAAGTGCTGGGTGCGCGTGACATCTTTATCGGTGTGAATGCGGTCGATTACTCCGGTTACCCCGACTGCCGTCCCGAATTTGTCGAAGCGTTCGAGCGCATGGCCAATCTGGCCACCAAGGCCGGTGTAGAAGGGCAGGGGTTTCGCATCCAGGCGCCACTGCAAAACCTGAGCAAGGCGCAGATCGTTCAGGCGGGCGTGAAGCTTGGTGTGGATTACAGTCTGACCGTTTCTTGCTATCAGGCCGACGATAACGGCCGTGCCTGCGGCAAATGCGATAGCTGCCGATTGCGTGCGGAAGGCTTTTCGGCGGCCGGAATCAGTGATCCAACACCTTATTTTTGATTTATTTCAAAATAGGTGTTGAATAGTCCTTAAAAATCAGTATTATACGCGCCACCACACAGCGGGTCGTTAGCTCAGTTGGTAGAGCAGTTGGCTTTTAACCAATTGGTCGTAGGTTCGAATCCCACACGACCCACCATTTTCAAGCTGTTTTAAAAGTCTGGAAGGCCCACGAAAGTGAGGATTTCCGGATTTTTTTTTGCCTGCGATTCAGGGTTGCTCAGATTCTGGGCGTCACCTCATGACGCAAGTCAGAATCATCTTTTGCATCGTCGGGATATTCTGTAGCCTTGCGCAGCTTCAACGCTGTCCGTGCCTGATCAATACTCACTTTCCCGGCGGTACCCAGCAGGGTCTGGAGCCGGGTGTATACTCGACTTTCGCGCGAATGCGCCTGCAGGTCTTGCGAACATGACGCAGATTTCCGAACGCCTTCTGGTTCAAGCCCACCTCGACGCCAAGCAGCCCAAGCCGCTGACCGCCGATGAGGAAGCCCATTACCGTGCCGCCATCGCTGCCGAGCTCAAGGCTCAGGACGCAGTGCTGGTTGCTCACTTCTATTGTGACCCGATCATTCAGGCCCTGGCCGAAGAAACCGGTGGCTGTGTCTCCGACTCGCTGGAGATGGCTCGCTTTGGCAATGATCATCCGGCCAAGACCGTCGTGGTCGCCGGTGTGAAGTTCATGGGCGAAACCGCCAAGATCCTTAATCCGGAAAAAAGAATCCTGATGCCGACCCTGGAAGCGACCTGTTCGCTGGATCTGGGTTGCCCGGTCGACGAGTTTTCCGCGTTCTGCGATCAGCACCCCGAGCGTACTGTGGTGGTTTATGCCAATACGTCGGCGGCGGTCAAAGCCCGGGCGGATTGGGTGGTGACCTCAAGCTGCGCGCTGGAGATCGTCGAAAGCCTGATGGATAACGGCGAAACGATCATCTGGGGGCCGGACAAGCACCTGGGCACTTACATTCAGCGCCAGACTGGCGCCGACATGCTGCTTTGGGATGGCGCCTGCATCGTTCACGAAGAATTCAAATCGAAGCAGCTCGAAGACATGAAGGCGCTGTATCCGGATGCGGCAATTCTGGTGCACCCGGAATCGCCGACATCGGTGATCGAGCTGGCGGATGCCGTTGGTTCCACCAGTCAGTTGATCGCGGCGGCGCAGAGCCTTCCGAACAAGACCCTGATTGTCGCCACTGATCGTGGCATTTTCTACAAGATGCAGCAGTTGTGTCCTGACAAGGTCTTTATCGAAGCGCCAACGGCCGGTAACGGCGCTGCATGCCGCAGCTGCGCGCACTGCCCATGGATGGCGATGAATACCCTTGAGCGCACGCTCAAGAGCTTGAAGGAAGGGGCAAATGAGATCTTTGTTGATCCTGCGCTGATTCCACAGGCGATTCGACCGCTGAAGCGGATGCTCGACTTCACCCAGGCTGCGCGGATGAAACTGGCGGGCAACGCCTGAGATCCACCGGCTAGTAGAAAAAACTGTGGGAGCGAGCCTCATCTCGATGGCGGACTGTCAGTCACAGGCATGTTGACTGATAAGCTGCCTTCGCGAGCGGGCTCGCTCCCACAATGATTTGTGCGGTGCGAATTTATTTGGATTTCTTTGGAATCTGCACCAGTTGAGTATTGGAATACATGTCATGCCAGCTGCGTTTCTGCTTGTCGTACAGCGACCAGAAGAAACCCAAGCCCAGGCATAGCAACGACGCGATAGACACCACGAAACGCAGCAAAGCTTGCCACAGGCTGATTGAGGAGCCGTCGGCATTCTGGACGCGGATGCACCAGACCTGCATCCCCAACGTCTGGCCAGACCAGGTCCAGAACTTGGCGAAAAATCCGAACAGTACGAACAGGAGCACTGTCGACAGCAGTGGATCGCCATCCAGCGCGCCAGATTCGGTGAGGGCGCGCATTTTGTCTTCGCCGATGATCGCCATTTGAACCATCTTGTAAATGCCGCTCGTCACGATCAATAGAGCCGTGCACAGCAGGAAGTCGTAGAACATCGCTGCCAGGCGACGACCCAGGCCCGCGGCAGGAAATTCGCCCTGGGGGGTAAGCAGGTGTTTCGGCATGGCAGGCTCTCGGCGAAAAAAGAAGCCATTTTACGGATTTGCGCGCACAAAAAAGCCCCTGATGTCAGCATCAGGGGCTTTTTCGTAACAGAAAATTAGGCTTCTGCGATGACTTCGTCAGCCTGCATGCCTTTCTGGCCTTGCACGGCGATGAAAGTCACTTTTTGGCCTTCTTTCAGGCTCTTGAAGCCGTTGCCCTGGATGGCGCGGAAATGTACGAACAGATCCGGACCGCTCTCTGGAGTGATAAAACCAAAACCTTTCTCGTCGTTAAACCACTTGACGGTACCGCTCTGACGTTGGGACATTTCTTATTTCCTTTGACGCTAAAATTAATGACAGTCTCCTTCTCATGAAAGAGTACTGGGGCTGGTTGCAGGAGAGTAAGAAGACGTCGAACGGGATGTAGCTAACTTGTAGGCTACTGCCCAGGTCACGATTCCAAGCGACCCATGCAAACACAGTGAACAAACTCTACGCCAACTATGGGAGAAAAAACAAGCCCTGCGAAGTCCCCAGATTTCCTCAGTTTGAGCAATTTAACGGCCTGTTAGTGGGCGCTTATTCGTTATGCTGGTTCAATTGTTTTCGATCGTTATAAGCAAAGTTCATAATCGAAGCTTAGAGTCAAACGATGCACTATTTTATGGCGGTTGCGTTACACATTAGTGCACTGTTAACGCAACCGCGTTACTTATAGGAACAGTCAATCAGCCGCGATAGTAGCGTTGTGGAACAAATGGCATTTTGCTTACAAGCAAAGGCACCTTTTTCCCACGAACAATTGCCCACACCGGCGTATCGAGAGCGATGTAGGCGCTGTCGAGGTAGCCCATCGCCAAAGGACCGCCGAGGGTCGGCCCGAAACCGCCGCTGCAGACGCTGCCGATGATCTCGCTGGCTTCATTGACGATCTCTGCGCCTTCGCGCACCGGGGTGCGTTCCTGCGGCAGCAGACCGACCCGTTTGCGGTTAACGCCGCCCTGTTGTTGGGCGAATACGATCTCTGCACCCGGGAAGCCACCGGCGCGCGCGCCATCGGCACGGCGTGGCTTGGATATGGCCCACAACAGGCTGGCCTCGATCGGGGTGGTGTCGGTGTTCATGTCGTGGCCGTACAGGCACAGGCCGGCTTCCAGGCGCAACGAGTCGCGCGCGCCGAGGCCGATGGCTTCGACTTCCGGCTCGGCCAGCAGGGCGCGGGCCAGGGCTTCGGCATTTTGCGTCGGCACGGAAATTTCGAAGCCGTCTTCACCGGTGTAGCCCGAGCGGCTGACAAAGCACTCCACGCCCAAAAGTTTCACACGGGTGAACTGCATGAACGTCATCTTCGCCACTTCCGACGCCAGTCGTGCCAGGACAGTGACCGCTGTCGGGCCTTGCAGTGCGAGCAGGGCACGCTCTTCGAACAGAGACTCGATGGAGCATTGATCGCCAATATGCTTGCGCAGGTGCGCCAGATCCTGATCTTTACAGGCGGCATTGACCACCAGGAACAATTCGTCGTTACCCAGGTTGGCGACCATCAGGTCGTCGAGGATGCCACCGCTCTCATTGGTGAACATCGCGTAACGTTGCATACCCACTGGCAGGTCGATGATGTCCACCGGCACGAGGGTTTCCAGGGCCTTGGCGGCATTGGCACCGGTCAGGCGGATCTGGCCCATGTGCGAAACATCAAACAGTCCGGCCTGGTCGCGGGTGTGCTGGTGTTCTTTCATCACGCCCAGCGGGTACTGCACAGGCATGTCATAGCCTGCGAACGGAACCATGCGTGCGCCGAGTTCGATATGCAGGGCGTGCAACGGGGTTTTCAACAGTGGTTCGGTGGACATATTCAGCTCCTGAAGAAGTGTGCAGGTGAGCGCACATCAGCACTCGATAATGTTGACCGCTAGACCGCCACGGGCGGTTTCTTTGTATTTGCTTTTCATGTCGGCGCCGGTCTGGCGCATGGTGCGAATGACCTTGTCGAGGGAGACGAAGTGTTGTCCGTCGCCGCGCATGGCCATGCGCACGGCATTGATGGCCTTGACCGAGCCCATGGCGTTGCGCTCGATGCAAGGCACCTGCACCAGTCCGCCAATCGGGTCGCACGTCAGGCCGAGGTTGTGTTCCATGCCGATTTCGGCGGCGTTTTCCACTTGCTGAACGCTGCCGCCGAGAACTTCGCACAGAGCACCGGCAGCCATGGAACACGCTACGCCCACTTCACCCTGGCAGCCGACTTCGGCGCCGGAGATAGAGGCGTTTTCCTTGTACAGGATGCCGATGGCCGCAGCGGTCAGCAGGAAGCGCACCACCCCGTCATTGTTCGCGCCGGGAATAAAACGCATGTAGTAATGCAGCACCGCCGGAATGATCCCGGCTGCACCGTTGGTGGGGGCCGTGACCACGCGCCCGCCGTTAGCGTTTTCTTCGTTGACGGCCAGGGCGTAGAGGTTGACCCAGTCCAGCACGGACAGTGGATCGCGCAAGGAGGACTCTGGATTGCTGCACAATTGTCGATGCAGCGCGGCCGCCCGCCGTTTGACCTTCAAACCGCCAGGCAGGATGCCTTCGTTGCGGCAACCGGCGGTGACGCAGTCCTGCATCACTTGCCAGATTTTCAGCAGGCCGGCACGGGTTTCCGCTTCCGGGCGCCAGGCGCTTTCGTTGGTCAGCATCACCTGGCTGATGGACAAGCCGTAGGTGGTGCAATGACCGAGCAGGTCCTTGGCACTTTTGAAGGGAAAGGTCAGGGGCGTGGCATCTTCAACGATGCGGTCGGCGCCAGCAGCGTCTTCGTCGACGACAAACCCGCCGCCGACCGAGTAATACTCGCGACTGCGAATTTGCAGGCCGGCTGCGTCAAATGCGCGGAAGATCATGCCGTTGGGGTGATAGGCCAATGGCTTGCGAATCATGGCCAGGTGTTCTTTCTCGTTGAACGCAATGCTGTGTTCGCCGAGCAGGTTCAAGCGTCCGTTGCCGCGAATCTGTTGCAGGCGGGCGGCGACGGTTTCGGTGTCTACGGTGTCAGGGTGTTCGCCCTCCAGGCCGAGCAGCACAGCCTTGTCGCTGCCGTGGCCCTTGCCGGTGGCGCCGAGCGAGCCGTAAAGCTCGACCTTGACGCAGGCAGTCGTTGTCAGCAGTCCTTCACGGCGCAAGCCTTCGGCAAAACGCGCGGCGGCGCGCATCGGGCCGACGGTGTGGGAGCTGGAAGGACCGATACCAATCTTGAACAGGTCGAACACGCTTAACGACATGGTTGTTCTCCGGTTTCTTGTTATAGGAATGGACGGAAATACTGGCTTGATGCATTCCTTGTGGGAGCTGGCTTGCCAGCGATGGCGATGGGGCAGGCAACAGATACGTAGACTGATCCACCCTCATCGCTGGCAAGCCAGCTCCTACAAGGGTTTTGTGGCGTTGTCGAAAGCGGGGGCGAGCAAACCCGCCCCCTCATTCGATTAAGCGTAGCTTTCGATCGACGGGCAGGCGCAAACCAGGTTGCGGTCGCCGAAGACGTTGTCGACGCGACCGACCGGCGGCCAGTACTTGCCTTCGATCAGCGACGCTACCGGATAAACCGCCTGCTCCCGGCTATACGGATGCGACCACTCGCCCACCAGCTCCGCCGCCGTATGCGGGGCGTTTTTCAGTGGGTTGTCGTCTTTGTCCAGGCTGCCATTTTCCACCGCGCGGATTTCTTCGCGGATGCGGATCATGGCGTCGCAGAAGCGGTCCAGTTCTTCTTTGGATTCGCTTTCGGTCGGCTCGATCATCAGCGTGCCGGCCACCGGGAAGGACATGGTCGGGGCGTGGAAGCCGAAGTCGATCAGGCGCTTGGCCACGTCGTCGACGCTGATGCCGCTGCTGTCTT
>NZ_VZPP01000017.1 GCF_008801475.1 Pseudomonas moorei
CTGTCAAGTGATTATTTTCAGAAGTTTTCAAGGAATCCTTAACAACTTCAACCACTTGCGCCTTCGATCTCTCGTCAGCGGGAGGCGAATTCTACAGCGTTACTCGCTGCTGTCAACACCTCTTTTTTAACTCCCTTCGCGCTTCGATGACCTGAAGCAACCCGCTGCCGAAAAACTGCGTAACTCATTGTTTATCAAGGAGTTTTCCGTTTCGACTGCGCCGGAAGTGGGGCGAATTATAGGCTTCTAAAATTCGCCGTCAACCCCTTATTTAAGGTTTATTCGGATTTGAGCGTAATTCGCGCAAATGCCTTCTTTCCCGCCTGGCAAACATGGGTTGCACCCAGCGCGTATATAAAGGTGCGATCAACAACCTCGCCATCGATACGCACACCGCCAGAACCGAGCAGATCCCGAGCGACCGCCGAGTTCTTCACCAGACCTGCCTTATTGAGGACGGCAGCGATCGGCATATCCTCAGCTGCAGTCAACTCGATCTCCGGCAGATCGTCAGGCAGCTCACCATCCTTCATACGGTTGCCGGCTGCGCGATGAGCATTGGCCGCAGCCTCCTCACCATGGAAGCGCGCAACAATCTCTTCCGCCAATTTGATCTTGATATCACGCGGATTAGCGCCCGCCTCTACATCAGCGCGGAAAGCATTGATCTCATCCATGGAGCGGAAGCTGAGCAGCTCGAAGTAACGCCACATCAGCGCATCCGGAATGGAGACCAGCTTGCCGTACATGACACCCGGCGCTTCCTGAATACCCACGTAATTGCCCAAAGACTTGGACATCTTCTTTACGCCATCCAGACCTTCAAGCAATGGCATGGTCACAATGCATTGAGCCTCCTGACCGTAACCACGCTGCAGCTCACGCCCCATCAACAGGTTGAACTTCTGGTCGGCACCGCCCAGTTCGACATCAGCACGCAAGGCAACCGAGTCGTAACCCTGAACCAGTGGATAGAGGAACTCGTGAATGGCAATAGGCTGATTGGTCGTGTATCGCTTATCGAAGTCATCGCGCTCGAGCATGCGAGCTACGGTGTACTGCGAAGTCAGGCGAATGAAGTCGGCCGGCCCCATCTTGTCCATCCAGGTGGAGTTGAATGCCACCTCGGTTTTAGCCGGATCAAGAATTTTGAAGACCTGGGTCTTGTAGGTCTCGGCGTTTTCGAGCACCTGCTCACGGGTCAGCGGGGGACGCGTAGCACTCTTGCCGCTAGGATCGCCGATCATCCCGGTGAAATCGCCAATCAGGAAGATCACCTGGTGACCCAACTCCTGGAACTGGCGCAGCTTATTAATAAGCACGGTATGCCCCAGGTGCAAATCCGGCGCAGTCGGATCGAAGCCTGCCTTAATACGCAGCGGCTGGCCGCGCTTGAGCTTTTCAATCAGCTCGGACTCGACCAACAGTTCTTCCGCACCACGTTTGATCAGCGCTAGCTGCTCTTCAACCGACTTCATAACAGACCCGCAAGGCTCAGATTCAAAGGGACCCAACCATACAAGATCGCGCGTCAAATACAAGGTTTGCCCGGCGCACGGACGCCAATCCACGGACAGAGCGTCCGTAGACTTGCTTCAGAGATGATTTGGTTATATTTTATACAGTTATTTCATCTTCATCATGTCATTCATCTTTTCCAATTCATCTTTTTCAAAGTCAAAAAATCACTTATGACCAAAGAATCGTCTAAAGCGCCACCGCTTTACCCGAAAACCCACCTGCTCGCAGCGAGTGGCATTGCCGCCCTCCTGAGCCTGGCGCTTCTGGTATTCCCTTCCAGTGATGTTGAAGCCAAAAAGACGACCCTGAGTCTTGAACTGGAAAGTCCTGCTGAACAACTGACACAAGAACAAGACGCTACCGAAGCCGTTCAAGCCACAAATGAGCCGGTTACCTCTCCTTTTGCGCAGATCGACAACAGCGCAGAAGACACTCAGGAAACCGCTCAATCCGCGCCCGCGCCGGCCGCGGTAGAAAAGAAGGCACCCAACCACAGGGAAGTGATCGTCGGCAAGGGCGACACCCTCTCCACCCTGTTCTCGAAAGTCGGCCTTCCAGCCGCATCGGTGCATGACGTGTTGGCCAGTGACAAACAGGCCAAACAGTTCAGTCAGCTCAAGCACGGACAGAAACTTGAATTCGAGTTGGGCCCCGACGGCCAGCTGAACAACCTGCACAGCAAGGTCAGCGACCTCGAAACCATCACCCTGACCAAGAACGACAAGGGCTATACGTTCAACCGCATTACCGCCAAGCCGACTGTACGATCCGCCTACGTACATGGCGTGATCAACAGCTCGCTGTCGCAGTCCGCTGCTCGTGCCGGCCTGTCCCACAGCCTGACCATGGATATGGCCAGCGTATTTGGCTATGACGTCGACTTCGCCCAAGACATTCGCCAGGGCGACGAATTCGATGTGATTTACGAGCAAAAAGTTGTCAATGGCAAAGCTGTTGGCAACGGTCCGATCCTGTCCGCGCGCTTCACCAATCGTGGCAAAACCTACACGGCTGTGCGTTACACCAACAAACAAGGCAACAGCAGCTACTACACTGCTGAAGGCAACAGCATGCGCAAGGCGTTCATCCGCACCCCGGTGGACTTCGCCCGCATCAGCTCTAAGTTTTCCATGGGCCGCAAGCACCCGATCCTGAACAAGATTCGCGCACACAAAGGCGTCGACTATGCAGCGCCACGTGGCACGCCAATCAAGGCGGCTGGTGACGGTAAAGTACTGCTGGCCGGTCGTCGCGGTGGCTATGGCAACACCGTGATCATTCAGCACGGAAGCACCTACACGACGTTGTATGGCCACATGCAAGGCTTTGCCAAAGGCGTGAAAACCGGTGGCAGCGTCAAACAGGGTCAGGTCATCGGCTACATCGGCACCACCGGACTTTCGACCGGACCGCACTTACACTACGAATTCCAGGTCAATGGCGTTCACGTCGATCCACTGGGCCAGAAGCTGCCGATGGCTGATCCAATTGCCAAAGCCGAACGCGCCCGCTTCCTCGCACAGAGCCAGCCACTGATGGCGCGCATGGACCAGGAAAAGGCCACCATGCTGGCTTCGAGCAAGCGTTAAGCCATGCCGCTCTATATAGGTGTGATGTCCGGGACCAGCCTTGATGGCCTGGACATCGCGCTGATCGAGCAAACCCAGGCGATCAGGCTGATCGCCACGCACTACATTCCCATGCCCGACACCCTGCGCACCGAGCTACTTGGCCTGTGCGCCAGCGGACCCGACGAGATAGCCCGCTCCGCCATTGCCCAGCAAAACTGGGTGGCGCTCGCAGCGCAGGGCGTTCACGCCCTCCTTGCACAAGAACAGCTCAAACCCGAAGACATTCGAGCGATTGGCAGCCACGGCCAGACCATTCGCCACGAGCCGGCGCGGGGCTTTACGGTACAGATCGGTAATCCGGCCCTGCTGACGGAGCTGACACACATCACAGTGGTCAGTGATTTCCGCAGCCGTGATGTGGCCGCTGGCGGGCAAGGCGCCCCACTGGTGCCGGCCTTCCACGAAGCCTTGTTTGAAGAACGGACCGGCAACCGAGCTGTGCTCAACATCGGCGGCTTCAGCAACCTCAGCCTGATTGAACCGGGCAAGCCTGTCGCCGGCTTCGACTGCGGCCCGGGGAATGTGCTGCTGGACGCGTGGATTCATCACCAGCGCGGTGACAACTTCGACCGGAACGGCCAATGGGCTGCCAGCGGGAAAGTCGAGCCAGTGCTATTGAAAGCGCTACTCAGCGACCCATTC
Source organism: Pseudomonas moorei (assembly GCF_008801475.1). Taxonomy (GTDB): domain Bacteria; phylum Pseudomonadota; class Gammaproteobacteria; order Pseudomonadales; family Pseudomonadaceae; genus Aquipseudomonas; species Aquipseudomonas moorei. Next base: position 3,795 of record NZ_VZPP01000017.1, read on the forward strand.
TTCTTAACCAAAGGACCGAAGAGCACCGGCCGGGAAGTGTTCAACTTGCCATGGCTGATGCAGCAGCTGGCACAGCTGCCAACATTCGCTCCCGAAGACGTGCAAGCGACGCTGCTTGAGCTGACAGCTCTAACCATCGTCGAATCCCTGCAAAGCGCCCAATCGGACACCCAGGAGCTGCTGGTCTGTGGCGGCGGCGCACATAACACCACGCTGATGAACCGATTGGCCAACCTGCTACCAGGCGCAACCGTCAGCAGTACTGCGGCTTACGGTGTAGACCCTGACTGGGTAGAAGCCATGGCTTTCGCCTGGCTGGCCCACTGCTGCCTCGAAGGCATCGCGGCCAATCGCCCGAGCGTCACCGGTGCTCGCGGTTTGCGTGTATTGGGCGCGATCTACCCCGCATAGACGCCCCACAGCAAAACGCCGCAGAGCCCTGAGGCTTTGCGGCGTTTGGTGATGCAAGCGCGCTGATCAGATCGAGAACGAAGAACCGCAGCCACAGGTTGTGGTTGCATTGGGGTTCTTGATGACGAAGCGCGAACCTTCCAGACCTTCCTGATAATCAACCTCGGCCCCGGCCAGGTACTGGAAGCTCATCGGATCGACAACCAGACTCACACCTTCGCGCTCGACGATGGTGTCGTCATCGGCCACTTCTTCATCGAAGGTAAAACCGTACTGAAAACCTGAACAACCGCCGCCCGTAACGAATACGCGCAGCTTCAAGCGATCATTCCCCTCTTCATCGACCAGGCTCTTCACCTTGTGCGCGGCACCGTGGGTGAATTGCAAAGCCGTGGGGGTGAAGGATTCGACGCTCATGCTGACTATCTCCCGGCGTTACGCCGCCATAATGCGTGATGACGCGCATTATCCGCTTCTCCTAGAAAAGCGGTCAACTATTGTTATGGTATATCAACCAATCCAATCGCCAGCCCGGAATGCAAAAAGGCCCGTTCAACGGGCCTTTTTACTCGGTGCTACAGCGCCTTACGGCAACATGCCCGCGTGAGACAGGCCAAGGCGCTCATCCAGTCCGAACAGGATGTTCATGTTCTGCACCGCCTGACCCGACGCACCTTTGACCAGGTTGTCGATCACCGACAGCACTACCACCAGATCACCGTCCTGTGGCCGATGTACCGCAATGCGGCAGACGTTGGCGCCACGCACGCTACGGGTTTCCGGGTGGCTACCGGCTGGCATTACGTCGACGAACGGTTCGTTGGCATAACGCTTTTCGAACAGCGCCTGCAGATCCACCGAACGATCCACCACAGTCGCGTACAGCGTGGAGTGAATGCCACGAATCATCGGTGTCAGATGCGGAACAAAGGTCAGACCGACATCCTTGCCTGCGGCACGCCGCAGACCCTGGCGAATTTCCGGCAAGTGGCGGTGACCTTTGACGGCGTAGGCCTTCATGCTTTCCGATGTCTCGGAGTACAAAGAACCGACGGCAGCACCACGACCGGCACCGCTGACGCCGGACTTGCAGTCGGCGATCAGGCGCGAAGCATCGGCCAGACCAGCTTCAAGCAACGGCAGGAAACCCAGCTGCGTGGCGGTCGGGTAGCAACCCGGTACCGCGATCAGACGCGCCTTCTTGATTTGCTCACGATTGACTTCCGGCAAGCCGTAAACCGCCTCATCGAGCAGTTCCGGTGCACCGTGCGGCTGGCCGTACCACTTGGCCCATTCCTCAGCGTCTTGCAGACGGAAGTCAGCCGACAAATCAATGACCCTGGTCCCCGCCGCCAGCAACTCACCCGCCAGTGCGTGGGCAACACCGTGTGGCGTGGCGAAGAACACCACGTCGCAGGCGCCCAGGGTCTTGATGTCTGGAACGGTGAACGCCAGGCCGTCGTAGTGGCCTCGCAGGTTCGGGTACATGTCGGCCACGGCCAGGCCGGCCTCGGATCGGGAAGTGATGACTACCACTTCAGCTTGCGGATGCTGTGCCAACAGACGCAGCAGTTCGACACCGGTGTAACCCGTGCCGCCGACGATACCGACCTTGACCATAAACCTGCCCTCAACGAACCCACTGGAAAGCCGTCGATAATAGGGGCCTGGCGCGCCTGCGACAACCGGCAAGGTGACGTATGGAGCCTCAAGCCTCTACTATCCCGGCTACCGTGAATCTGGGAATAACTAAAAATGCTTTATCTGTGGCTCAAAGCTTTTCACATCATCAGCGTCGTGTGCTGGTTTGCCGGTCTGTTTTACCTGCCGCGCCTGTTCGTCTATCACGCTCAAAGCGAGGACACCGTCAGCAAGGAACGCTTCAGCCTCATGGAGCGCAAGCTTTACCGCGGCATCATGGGCCCGGCGATGATCGCGACGCTGATTTTCGGTGGCTGGCTGATCAGCCTCAACCCTGGCGCTTATTTCAGCCAGGGTGGCTGGATGCACGCCAAACTGACCCTGGTGGTTCTGCTGATCGGCTACCACCACATGTGTGGCGCTCAGGTGAAGCGCTTTGCCCGTGGCGAAAACACCCGTAGCCATGTCTTTTATCGCTGGTTCAATGAAGTGCCGGTTCTGATATTGCTGGCTATTGTCATTCTGGTCGTTGTTCGGCCGTTCTAAATCCAACAGGCACAACTCACCGGGGTACTTCCCATGTCGCTGCCCGCTCTGCTTGAACAACGTCTACGCCTGCCCGTGGTGGTGGCGCCGATGTTCCTGATTTCCAATCCGCAACTGGTGCTCGCCTGCTGCCGCAACGGGGTAGTGGGCAGTTTTCCTGCGCTGAATCAGCGCGAGAGCAGCGGCTTCAAAGCCTGGCTGGAAGAGATCGAAGCCGGGCTGGCAGCGTTGGAAAGTCCCGCGCCCTACGCGGTGAACCTCATCGTGCACAACAGCAATCCGCGACTGCAGGCGGATCTGGCGATCTGCATCGAACACCAAGTGCCGATTGTGATCACCAGCCTCGGCGCAGTGAAAGAAGTGGTCGACGCCGTGCACAGTTACGGCGGCCTGGTATTCCATGACGTGACGACGCGCCGCCATGCCGAAAAAGCCGCCGAGGCCGGCGTGGATGGGTTGATCGCCGTGGCCGCCGGTGCCGGTGGGCATGCCGGAACCTGGAGCCCGTTCTCTCTGATCGCCGAGATCCGACAATTCTTCGACAAGACATTGTTGTTGGCCGGATGCCTGAACCATGGGCACGAAATCCTCGCCGCCCAATTGCTCGGTGCGGATCTGGCCTACTTCGGCACGCGATTTATCGGCACTGCCGAAAGTCATGCGCCTGACGCCTACAAGGAAATGCTGCTGTCGTCCAAGGCGGCAGACATCATCCATACTCCAGCCGTGTCGGGTGTACCGGCGAGCTTCATGCGCCAAAGCCTGGAAGCCGCCGGGTTTGACATGGCAGCGCTGCAAAACAAGGGTGAGGTCAACTTCGGCTCCAAGCTCAAGCCGATCAGCGATGAAGCCAAAGCCTGGAAAACCGTATGGTCCGCAGGCCAGGGCGTGGGGGGAATCGATGATTTACCCAGCGTTGACCAATTGGTGGTGCGGCTCGACGCGGAGTATCGCAAGGCACTGGAACAGGCCGCACAACTGCCCAGACGCTGGCCACGCTGAAAAAACCGGGCCATCCTCCCTTGGCTGGCCCTGCACCTCACCCTTAAAACACTCGCGACAAGGATGCCTCGGCAATGAGCGACAACCGTTTCAAGATCGTCTTTGACGGCACGCTACTGCCAGGTGTTGATATCAACACCGCCAAACTCAATCTCGCCGCACTCTACAAAAGCGAGGTTGCCGCCATCGAGCGCCTGTTCAGCGGTCAACCCGTCGCACTCAAACGTGATCTGTCACAGATTGACGCGCAGGCCTACCTGCAAGCCCTGAAGAATGCCGGCATAGATGCCCGCCTCGAGCCAGAACCGGCGATCGAACTGAATCTCTCCGAAGTCCGTGACCACGTCGGCGCAGTAACAGAACCCGACTCCCCCTACACTCCGCCGCAGGTTGAGGTCGCTGGGCCCGTGCCCGAGTACGCGCTGCTCAAGCCATTCGGCGTCGAAGGACGCATCGGACGCCTGCGGTTTCTCGCATGGTCCATGGTGCTGTGCCTGCTGGCGATGACTGTGGCCGGCGTATTTGCCCTGATCGGTCTGGCACTCGTCAGCACCGATTCGACCGCCGGCCTGATCATGGGCGGCATACTGGCTTTCATCCTGGGCGTGGTGTTCCTGATCGCCAGCGTCCTGATCAGCATTCAACGCCTGCACGATATCGGCTGGTCAGGCTGGCTCTGGTTGCTGAACCTTGTACCGTTCGTGGGCAGTTTCTTTCCGCTGTTGCTGGTGGCTTTACCGGGAACCAGCATGACCAACCGTTACGGCGCACCTCCACCGCCCAACAGCACGGCGGTCAAGGTACTGTCGTCGTTATGGCTCGTATTGATTGCCCTGATGATCGTCGGAGCAATGGCGGGCGGTATCTCGGCCATTCAGGATGCATACGAAAACACCCTCGAAAGCAGATACCAAAGCGGCACGATCACCACCGACGAGATCGACATCGAGGTCGAACCGCCACCAAATTCCACCGACGATGCAGCCGAACAAGCCCAGCCCCCTGTAGACTCTGCGCAAGAATGAACAGCGCTCCCCGCCCATGACACCTGCGTCGCGGCGCGGAGCTGTTGCGATGGAGAACTGCATGACCCGTTACGCTCTGATCACTGGCGCTTCCAGCGGCATCGGCCTGGCGATGGCCGAAGCGCTGGCCCGGCGTGGCCGCAGCCTGATTCTGGTTGCCCGCCAGCGTGATCAGCTGGAAAGTATTGCGATTGAACTGACCCAACGTTTTGGTGTGGAAGTATTGTTCCGCGCCTGTGACCTGGGCGAACCCTTGCGCCTGTCGGGGTTCCTGCTGGAACTGGAGGAAGGCGACCGGCAGATCGATTTGCTGGTCAATTGTGCCGGCATCGGCACTTGCGGTCCGTTCCTGGCCCAGGACTGGATGACCGAGCAGGACCTGATCGAAGTGAACATTCTGGCGCTGACCCGCCTGTGTCACGCCATCGGTAACAGTATGGCGCTGCAGGGCGGTGGACAGATTCTGAATGTTGCCTCGCTTGCGGCGTTCCAGCCCGGTCCCTGGATGAGCACTTACTACGCCAGCAAGGCTTACGTGCTGCATTTTTCCGAAGGCCTGCGTGTCGAGCTGAAAAAATGCGCGGTCAACGTGTCCGTGCTCTGCCCTGGCCCGACGCGCACGGGCTTTTTCCGCACCGCACAACTCAACACCGACAAACTGGCCAAGAGCAAACTGCTGATGAGCCCGGAAGAAGTCGCGCTCTATACCGTGCGGGCCCTGGAAAAAAATCGCGCAATCATCATTCCGGGACGCCGCAACCGCTGGCTCGCCGCCCTGCCCCGCTTCGGCTCGCGGTGGTTGACCCGGACAATCGCTGGCATGGTCATCAAGGCTCACTGCCCACGCTGATCGACCTGACAGGTAAAAGGCTGGGCTCGGACACACCCCATGAGTACACTCAGGCCAGCCCAAACAACGGAGAAAACAGCTGTGGATACTCTGTTCACCAAGATCATCAACCGGGAAATCCCGGCGAAGATCATTTACGAGGACGACCAGGTACTGGCCTTCCACGACATCGCCCCACAGGCACCCGTGCATTTTCTGGTGATCCCAAAAAAACCGGTGCGCACCCTGAACGACCTGACCGAGGACGACAAGGCATTGGCCGGGCATATCCTGTTCACCGCCCAGCGCCTGGCCAAGGAACTGGGTTGCGAAGACGGCTTCCGCGTCGTCATGAACTGCAATGAACTGGGTGGCCAGACCGTCTATCACATTCACATGCACGTGCTGGGTCAGCGCCAGATGCACTGGCCGCCGGGCTGATTTCGTAAAACCTGCAGGAGCGAGCTTGCTCGCGAAGCCGCAGTGGCAGCCAATACAGTCGTTGGGTGTCAGCGCCTCTTCGCGAGCAGGCTCGCTCCCACAGAGGCATCACAGCATTGTCACAACCCCAGCCCCACAATGACCCAGCGCAAACCTTCCCCGGCCGATTGAGTTAAACTGGCCGCCGAGATTCCCCCCGGAGGTCAGCATGACTACCCAACGTCACTACTCGCCAATTGACCGCCTTCTGCTGCAAGCCGATGCCGCGATGCGTACTTTGCTGCCCTTCAGTGGTCAGCCGTACCGTCCGTCGCCTGCCATCGTGCAGCCGGATGCGAAGATGAGCGACGAGGACACCCGGCACGTCGCCGGCCTGATGCGTATCAACCACACCGGTGAAGTTTGCGCCCAGGCGCTGTACCAGGGTCAGGCCCTGACCGCCAAGCTGCCGAAGGTGCGTGAGGCCATGGAGCATGCCGCCGAAGAAGAAATCGACCACCTGGTCTGGTGCGAACAGCGCATTCATCAGTTGGGCAGCCACACCAGCATTCTCAACCCGCTGTTTTACGGCATGTCGTTCGGGATTGGTGCGGTCGCCGGGTTGATCAGCGACAAAGTCAGCCTGGGGTTCGTTGCAGCGACTGAAGATCAGGTGTGCAAGCACTTGAATGAACATCTTGAGCAACTGCCGGCCGAGGATGAAAAGTCCCGGGCAATTCTCGAGCAGATGCGTCTTGATGAAGAGCAGCATGCCGAGAGCGCACGGGAAGCGGGCGGTTTCCGCTTTCCGGCACCGGTGAAATTCGGGATGAGTCTGCTGGCCAAGGTCATGACCAAGAGCACTTACCGGATCTGACTCCTTTATTACAGGAGCCCGCGCCAGCAATAAAAAAGGCGACTGCCGCAAGGAAGTCGCCTTTTTTTGTGCTCGATGGTCTTAGCTCGACATATTGCGCGCGTAGAAGATTTCGAGCATTTCGTGTTTCACACGTTCGGTCACCTGGGCACGTTGCTCAGAGGACAGGTTGCTGGTGGCATCACCGAACAGGTAGTTATCCAGTTCGAAGTTCTTCAGTAGCATTTTGGTGTGGAACAGGTTTTCCTGATACACGTTCACGTCGGTCATCTGATACGCATCGCGAGTGTCTTTGGAAAGATAGTTCTGAATCGAATTGATCTCGTGGTCGATGAAGTGCTTTTTGCCTTCAACGTCGCGGGTGAAACCACGCACACGGTAATCGACTGTCACGATGTCCGAATCGAACTGGTGAATCAGGAAGTTGAGCGCTTTTAGCGGTGAAATGACCCCGCATGTCGACACGTCGATATCCACACGAAAGGTAGCGATGCCGTCGACCGGATGGATTTCCGGGTAGGTGTGCACCGTGATGTGGCTCTTGTCGAGGTGGGCCAGGATAATTTCGGGCAGCGGGCCCGGCGACTCTTCGATCTGGCTGTCAGTCGGAGTCACCGGTTCTTCGGAGATGAGAATCGTGACACTGGCGCCCTGCGGCTCATAGTCCTGACTGGCGATGTTCAGGATGTTGGCACCAATGATATCGACAACCTCTGTGAGGATCTGCGTCAGGCGCTTGGCGTTGTACTCTTTATTGATGTACTCAACGTAGGCCTGCTGGTCTTGCGGGGTTTCCGCGTAGCAGATGTCATAGATGTTGAAGCTCAAGGTCTTTGTCAGGTTATTGAACCCGTGGAGCTTGAGTTTGCTTTTCACCGTTAAGAACTCTCTATGTATGCGGCCCGGCCGCGTGATCAAGCATGCCCGTCAGATGCGAACGACGCAGCTGCGTAGGACGGTTAACACCTCTTTGCAATGGCGATTTGGGTTGTCTGTTCGGGTAAGCGGCCTGTCGCTGGACCGGCCACTGCCCTGAAAAAATTGGCGCATCATGCAGACGTCGGCTTGGGATCAGCAGAGTCTGCACGGCTTTTATGATAGTTGAATGTCGATTCAACCGAGCTCGATGATTTCGTAGTCGTGAGTAATCTCGACACCGGCCGCACCGAGCATGATCGAGGCCGAGCAATATTTCTCGGCAGACAGCTCGATGGCACGCTTGACCTGAGCTTCTTTCAGCCCGCGGCCCTTTACCACGAAGTGCATGTGGATCTTGGTGAAAACCTTCGGATCTTCAGTCGCACGCTCAGCCTCGAGGAAAGCTTCGCAGCTTTCGACCGCCTGGCGGGATTTCTTGAGGATGCTGACCACGTCGAAATTGCTGCAACCGCCGACACCCAGCAGGAGCATTTCCATCGGCCGGACACCCAGATTACGTCCGCCAGCCTCAGGCGGACCGTCCATGACCACGACATGACCGCTACCGGATTCGCCGAGGAACATGGCTTCGCCAGCCCATTGGATGCGTGCCTTCATCGCCAAGACTCCACTGTATAAAAAAGGGTCGCCAGCTTAGCACAGGCCCCGTGATTGACAGCGCTCGCCTTCCTAGGACATAACCTCCAGCGCTGTAGGTAAATTCTCGAATATTGCAAGACGTGTCTGTTAAGCTGGCGCCAATTCGCTGGCGCATAGCCAGCTTGCCGCGGCTTTCGCGTTTCATAAAAAAACCAAACACACCGTGCTGTCTTTTCGGGATACAACCATGGTTGCTATTGCCCCAACCCCCAAGATCAAAAACCTCGACAAGCTGTTGATGCATTGCCAGCGTCGTCGCTATCAGGCCAAGAGCAACATCATTTGTGCCGGTGACCGCTCGGAAACCCTGTTTTTCATTATCAAAGGCTCGGTCACCATCCTCATCGAGGACGATGACGGCCGGGAAATGATCATCGCCTACCTGAACAGCGGGGACTTTTTCGGGGAGCTGGGCCTGTTTGAACAAGCAGGCCTGGAACAGGAGCGCAGTGCCTGGGTGCGTGCCAAGGTCGAATGTGAAGTCGCGGAAATCAGCTACGCAAAATTTCGTGAATTGTCCCAGCAGGACCCAGACATTCTTTACGTGTTAAGCGGACAAATCGCACAACGCCTGCGTAACACCACGCGCAAAGTCGGTGACCTGGCGTTTTTCGACGTGACAGGACGCGTTGCGCGCTGCCTTCTCGAACTGTGCAAGCAGCCGGACGCGATGACCCATCCGGACGGTATGCAGATCAAAGTGACCCGTCAGGAAATCGGACGGATTGTTGGTTGCTCACGGGAAATGGTCGGCCGCGTGCTCAAGGACCTGGAAGAACGCAACCTGGTGGACGTCAAAGGCAAGACCATGGTGGTCTTCGGTACCCGCTAAGCGCTGAACATCTGCGCCAGCATCAACCGATAGCGTTCATCGAGACGTTCCAACGCGTCGGGTGCCGAGAACCTCTCGTGCAGCGCGATGTGGCTTTCAGCGCGCACCCGCTGATCCAGACCGCATGCCGCGTTGAAGCGATTGACCGCCGCGACCATCGACTCACGCTCGTCATCCAACAGCATTGCACCGTGCACCAGCCCTACCGGGCGCTGGCCACCCTGGCTCTGGCGCCAGCGTTGGGCAGTACCGACCATCTTGCGTCCATCAAGGTTCACGTTGAAACGGCCATCGCAGAACGCGCCTTCGATTTCGCCCAGCGACGAAGTGCCGCCCAGCTCATCGACCAACTGACAGATCGGATCACACAGGCGCCGGTAACCGGATTCGATGCGATTCAAATCCCCCTCGCTGCGTGGCGGTGCGTAGACCAGCGCAATGTTGATCGTCGACGCCGATTGCGGCACCGGCTCACCGCCGGTTTCACGTAACAGCACTGGCCAGCCGGCAGCGGCGGAGACTTCGCAGGCGTGCTCGAAACCAGGCAGACGATTCAAGCGGCGCGGCATGACCAAGGCGCGATCGCTCGGTTGCCAGAACAGCAGGCCGAACTCCGCATCGCCGGCACAAACCGACGCCAGCAAATCCTGTTCGGCTTGCAGGCCGGCTTCAATGGTCAGGGAAACAGGTGAGGTCATAAGGTATTCCGTAGGACACAAAGTCTGTGGCGCGTCTTATGCCGCCATCGCGAGCAGGCTCGCCCCCACAAAGTTTCTGCCAACACCAGAGATTCAATGTGGGAGCGAGCCCGCCCGCGAAAGGTTCGATTCGATCTGCGGGTGATCAGTCGAGTGTAGAACCACTGACAGGAATGCCACGCTCAGGGAAGAACAGGCGCTGCAGTTCGGTGCCCGGGCTTTCGGCGCGCATGAATGCTTCGCCGACCAGGAACGCATAAACGTCGCTGATTTCCATCAACTCGACATCGGCACGGTTGAGGATGCCGCTTTCGGTGATCACCAGACGATCGCGCGGGATCCGCGGCAACAGGTCGAGGGTGGTTTCCAGGCTCACGTCAAAAGTGTGCAGGTTACGGTTGTTCACGCCAACCAGCGGCGTGTCGAGGATTTTCAGGGCCCGGTCCAACTCGTCGCCGTCGTGGACTTCCACCAGCACATCGAGGCCGACGCTTTTCGCCACCGACGCCAGCTCAGCCATTTTCACGTCGTCCAAAGCGGAGACGATCAACAGCACGCAGTCCGCGCCCAAAGCCCGGGCCTCAACGATCTGGTACGGATCAATCATGAAGTCCTTGCGGATAACCGGCAGTTTGCACGCGGCACGCGCCTGCTGCAGGTACTCATCAGCGCCCTGGAAGTAGTCGATATCGGTGAGCACCGACAGACAGGTGGCGCCGCCTTTCTCGTAGCTCCTGGCAATGGCGGCGGGAACGAAGTTCTCGCGGATCACACCTTTGCTCGGCGACGCTTTTTTGATTTCAGCAATGACTGCCGGCTGCTTCAACTTGGCTTGAGCCAGCAAAGCCTTGGCAAACCCACGGGGTGCATCGGCCGCCTTGGCCAGGTATTCCAGCTCGGCGAGGCTTACACGAGCGCTGCGCTCGGCAACTTCCTCAACCTTGCGTGCCAGAATCTTTTCCAGAACCGTCGGTACACTCATCCCTCATTCTCCACTTTGAATACCGCGGTAAAGGCACCCAGCTCCTCGAGCTTTTCCCGAGCGAGGCCGGTGTGCAGCGCATCGTGCGCCAAGGCGACACCCTCTTTCAAACTGCTGGCATGGTCGGCGGCGTACAACGCTGCACCGGCATTGAGCATGATCATCTCAGCGGCCTTCTGACCGTTTTCGGTCTTGCGCTTGCCCAAGGCATCGCGAATCAGCTCAAGGGACGCCGCCGGGCTTTCCACCGCCAGACCATGCAGGCTCTGGCTCTTCATGCCCAAATCTTCCGGCTCGACCCAATACTCGGTGATCTGGCCATCCTTGAGTTCGGCCACATAAGTAGGCGCAGCCAGGCTGAATTCGTCCAGACCGTCCTTCGAATGCACCACCAGCACATGCTTGCTGCCCAGACGTTGCAAGACTTCGGCCAATGGCCGGCACAGGGCCTGGGTGAAAACGCCCACCACCTGATGTTTCACACCGGCCGGATTCGTAAGCGGGCCGAGCATGTTGAACAGGGTGCGCAGGCCGAGTTCGCGACGCGGGCCAGCGGCATGCTTCATGGCACTGTGGTGAGTCTGGGCAAACATGAAGCCGATGCCGACGTTATCGATGCAGCGCGCCACTTGAACCGGGGTCAGGTTCAGGTAGATACCGGCGGCTTCCAGCAAATCGGCACTGCCGCTTTTGCCCGAAACCGCGCGGTTACCGTGCTTGGCCACGGTGCAACCGGACGCCGAGACCACGAAGGCCGAAGCGGTCGACACGTTGAAGATATTGGCACCGTCACCGCCGGTACCGACCACATCGACGACACCGTCGAGGGTCTTGAGTTCGACCTTGTCCGCCAACTCACGCATGACCGACACGGCACCGACGATTTCATCGATGCTTTCGCTCTTCATGCGCATGGCCATCATGAACGCGCCGATCTGCGCGTCCGTGCATTGCCCGGTCATGATTTCGCGCATCACATCGCGCATTTCCTCGGTGCTGAGGTCGAGCTGCTCGACGATACGGCTCAGGGCTGTCTTGATATTCATGAAAAGTCCTTAGCGCGTGCCGCCAGTTTGTTTGAGGAAGTTCGCGAACAGCTCGTGACCCTGCTCGGTGAGGATCGATTCAGGGTGAAACTGCACGCCCTCGATGTTCAGGGTCTTGTGACGCAGGCCCATGATCTCGTCCACCGAACCGTCTTCGAGCTGGGTCCAGGCCGTCAGCTCCAGGCAATCAGGCAGGGTTTCGCGCTTGACGATCAATGAATGATAGCGCGTGACCGTCAACGGGCGGTTCAGGCCTTCGAAGACACCTTTGTCTTCGTGGAAAACCGGGCTGGTCTTGCCGTGCATGACCTGGCGGGCACGGACCACATCGCCGCCAAAGGCCTGGCCGATGGACTGATGGCCCAGGCACACACCGAGAATCGGCAGTTTGCCGGCGAAATACTTGATCGCTTCAATCGAGATGCCGGCTTCGGTCGGCGTGCACGGACCGGGAGACACCACGATGCGCTCCGGGTTGAGGGCTTCGATTTCAGCAATGGTGAGTTCATCGTTGCGCACGACTTTGACCTCGGCGCCCAGCTCACCCAGGTATTGCACAACGTTGTAAGTAAAAGAGTCGTAGTTATCGATCATCAGCAACATGGCGTTAAGAACCTCTTGAATTCACTGACTTCTAATGCAGCCTTCGGATGAACCACCCGCTGCGGCCTGCGCTCGATCGGTCGAGGCGGCCAGCATACGGGTCCGTCCATGGGTCAGCTTTCTGGAGTTTGTTCAGCCAGGGCAACGGCGCGGAACATCGCGCGGCGCTTGTTCAGGGTTTCTTCCCATTCCAGCGCCGGCACCGAGTCGGCGACGATGCCGCCACCGGCCTGCACATGCAGCTCGCCGTTTTTGATCACCGCCGTGCGAATGGCAATGGCGGTGTCCATGTTGCCGTTCCAGGCGAAATAGCCGACGGCGCCGCCGTAGACGCCGCGCTTGACGGGCTCCAACTCGTCGATGATTTCCATCGCTCGAATCTTCGGCGCGCCCGACAAGGTGCCCGCCGGCAGAATTGCCCGCAAAGCGTCCATCGCGGTCAACCCGGCCTTCAACTGCCCGGTGACGTTGGACACGATGTGCATCACATTGGAATAACGCTCGATGACCATTTTCTCGGTGAGCTTCACCGAACCGATTTCCGAGACCCGACCGGTGTCGTTACGGCCCAGATCAATCAACATCAAGTGCTCGGCAATTTCCTTGTCGTCGGACAGCAGATCTTTTTCCAGCGCCAGATCGGCCTCTTCGGTCGCCCCACGCGGACGGGTGCCGGCAATCGGGCGCACCGTGATCAGGTTGTCTTCGACCCGCACCAGCACTTCCGGCGAACTGCCGACGACGTGGAAGTCGCCAAAGTTGAAGAAGTACATGTAAGGCGTCGGGTTGAAGCAGCGCAGCGCGCGGTACAGGTCGATGGGTGCGGCCTTGAAATCGATCGACATGCGCTGGGACGGCACAACCTGCATGCAGTCGCCAGCCAGGATGTATTCCTTGATGGTGTCGACGGCTTTTTCGTAATCGTCTTGGGTAAAGCTGGAGCGGAACACCGGATCGGCCGCTTGTTGCTTGCTGAAGTCCAGGCCACGGCGTGGAGTGATCGGCTGACGCAGTTTTTCCAGCAGTTCTTCCAGGCGTGCGCGACCTTGCTCGAAGGCGTCTTCCTGTGCCGGGTCGGCCAGAACGATGGCGTGCATCTTGCCGGCGAGGTTGTCGAACACCACCACCGCGTCGGAGACCATCAGCAGAATGTCCGGCACGCCCAGCGGATCCGGGTTCGGGCATTTACCCAGACGCTTTTCCACATAACGTACGCAGTCGTAGCCGAAGTAACCCACCAGGCCGCCGTTGAAGCGCGGCAGACCGGCGATGGTCGGTACGTTGTAGCGGGCCTTGAAGGTTTCGACGAAGGCCAGCGGGTCTTCCACGTCGTGGCTTTCAGTCTCCACGCCATCGACGGTCACGCTGACGTGATGGTCGTGAACCCGCAGCACGGTGCGGCACGGCAGGCCGATGATCGAGTAACGGCCCCACTTTTCGCCGCCCTGTACCGATTCCAGCAGGTAAGAATTAGGCTCGTCGGCCAGTTTCAGGTAGATCGACAGCGGCGTGTCGAAGTCGGCCAGGGTTTCGCAGGCAAGCGGGATGCGGTTGTAGCCGGCAGCGGCCAAACGCAGGAATTCTTCGCGGATCATGATGTGCCTCGTGGTTTGAGGGTCTAACTGTCAGGTATGCAAACGCGCCGGATAACCGGCCAGGAACAAGTCAGGCGCGCCAACGCCAACGGGCCAGGGCCTTGATGACTTTCATCCAGAGTTTGCGAGTGACCACCACGATGGAATTTCCAGGAGGGGATTGAACAGCGTCGGGCAACGTTATCTCAGCCGCTGGATCCAGGCAACCGGGAATTAGTTTGCGCAGATCGTCGATGACCAGCGTCGGCGATTCTTCGGCAATCGGACGGCCATGGTTATAGCCGTAACTCAAGGCTACGCACTTGACCCCCGCCGCTTTCGCTGCAAGCACATCACTGCGCGAATCGCCAACGAACAAGGCCTGCGAAGCCGGGATATTGGTCATTTTCATCACAAAAAACAGCGCGGCCGGATCGGGCTTTTTCTGCGGCAGCGTGTCACCACCGATGATCAGGCGGAAATAGCGACCGATCTTCATCTGATCCAGCAGCGGCGCGACGAAGCGCTCCGGCTTGTTGGTGATCAGCGCCATCTCTACACCCTGCTTGTGCAACCACTTCAGGGTGGAGCGCACGCCAGGGTAGACCACCGTCAGTTCGTGACCTTGTTCATAGAAGCCATTGAACAGCTCCAGGGCATGCTCTGCTTCGACCTCATCGACACCCTCGGCGTCGATGTGATTGGCCAGGGCACGGCGCACCAGCATGTGAACGCCGTTGCCCACCCACTCACGCACCGCTTCGATGCCGGCAGGTTGACGCCCGAGTTTGAGCAGCATGTTATCCACGGCCGCCGCAAGGTCAGGGACCGAATCGATCAATGTGCCGTCCAGATCGAACATCACCAGTCGTGGCAGGCTTCCCGGGAACAGCTGCTCAAATCCGCTCATGGACGAGCCAGCGCCAGTTCGGAGCGCATTTTTTCTATGACTTCCTGATAGTTTGGAGCGTTGAAGATCGCCGAACCCGCGACGAAGGTGTCGGCACCGGCCGCAGCGATTTCCCGGATGTTGTTGACGTTCACGCCGCCGTCGATTTCCAGGCGGATATCGCGACCGGAGGCGTCGATCAGCGCCCGCGCTTCGCGCAGCTTGTCGAGGGTGCCGGGAATGAACTTCTGCCCGCCGAAGCCTGGGTTGACGCTCATCAGCAGGATCATGTCGACCTTGTCCATCACGTACTTGAGCACGTCCAGCGGGGTCGCGGGGTTGAACACCAGGCCCGACTTGCAGCCGCCTTCACGGATCAGTTGCAGGGAACGGTCGATGTGCTGCGTGGCTTCCGGGTGGAAGGTGATGTAGGTCGCGCCCGCTTCGATGAAGTCACCGACGATGCGGTCCACCGGGCTGACCATCAGGTGCGCGTCGATCGGCGCGGTCACGCCGTACTTGCGCAGCGCCGAGCACACCATCGGGCCGATGGTCAGGTTGGGCACGTAGTGGTTGTCCATGACATCGAAGTGCACGAAGTCGGCGCCAGCGGCCAGGACATTGTCCACTTCCTCACCCAGGCGGGCGAAGTCGGCGGAGAGAATCGACGGAGCAATAACGAAGGGCTGCATGACGCACCTTTTCTGAGCAGAATCACGATGGCGCGCATTGTATACCTCATGCTTTGACGCGCGCACCGTGACCGCGATGATTGGGCTATGCCTGGTAAGCCGCGCGGTAGATCTTCTCGATATCGACAGCGCTCAGTTTGCGCGGGTTATTGCGCATCAGGCGCTCGATTCCCGCCGCTTCCACGGCCATGGACGGAATCGCGTCTTCGGGAACCCCGAAGCTGCGCAGGCCGGACGGGATTTCCACCGCCGCGCACAGCTCGGTCATCGCTTCCACGGCTCTATCGGCCGCTTCCGTGACGCTCAGATGAGCGGTCTTCACGCCCATGGCCTGGGCAATATCCTGCATGCGCTCGACGCAGGCCATCTTGTTCCAGTGCATGACATGGGGCAGCAGCAATGCATTGCTGACGCCATGGGCGATGTTGAATCGCCCACCCAGCGGATACGCCAGCGCATGTACCGCACCGACACCGGCATTACCAAAGGCCATGCCGGCCATCAGGCTGGCGGTAGCCATGTCCTCGCGGGCCTGCAGATTGGACGGATTGGCGTAGGCCTTGGGCAGCGCCCTGGCAATCAGTTTGATGGCCCCAATGGCCAGGGAATCGGTAATCGGCGACGCATTCAGCGATAGATAGGATTCGATGGCGTGCACCAGCGCATCGACGCCACTGGCCGCCGTGACACTGCGGGGACAGGTCAAGGTCATCTGCGGGCTGACCAGAGCGACGTCCGGCAGCAGGTAATCACTGACGATGCCCTTCTTCAAATGCGCGACCTTATCGGAGAGGATCGCCACGTTGGTGACTTCCGAACCGGTACCGGCCGTGGTCGGGATGGCGATGAGCGGCGGCCCCTTGCGTGGCACCTGGTCGATGCCGAACAGGTCCTCCAAGGCGCCGTGGTAACCGGCATACGCGGCCACACTCTTGGCGATGTCGATGGCGCTGCCGCCCCCCAGGCCGATCAAGCCGTCATGCCCGCCGTCGCGGTAGACCCGCATGCAGTCTTCAACGATGGCGATTTCCGGGTCGGGCAAAACCCGGTCGAAGATTTCGTAAGTGCGATCCCCCAACCGCGCCAGCGCCAGCTCTACCGTCCCGGATTTGACGAGGGCGGCGTCAGTGACGATCAGCGGGTTGTCGATGTCCAGGCGCGTCAACTCCGCCGCCAGTTGCTCGATAGCCCCGGCGCCAGTGATCAATTTATGAGCGATTTTGAAAGAGGAAAGACTCATGTGCGCAGCCTCTTTACTAGGTAGGGGAGCTGGGCACAAGAGTAGCTGGGGATTTGGGGTTGTCTGGTATTCAGGTCGTGAATGACCGACGACCCCGAGAACCACTAAAGAACACCTGTAGGGGCGAGCTTGCTCGCGATGAACCTGAGAGCGCCGCGGGATGTCAGGTTTCCCGCGTTATCGTTGACGTTCATCGCGAGCAGGCTCGCTCCTGGAGTTGGTCGAGCGTCAGACCTGTGCGGTCCGCAATTTCTCGCTACGCCCACGCAACCATTCCAAGGTCAGCAACAGGATCACCGAGAAAGCGATCAGCAACGTCGCTGCAGCGGCGATGGTCGGGCTGAGGTTTTCACGAATCCCGCTGAACATTTGCCTTGGAAGAGTCGCTTGCTCTGGACCGGCGAGGAACAGCGTCACCACCACTTCATCGAACGAGGTGGCGAAGGCGAACAACGCACCGGAGATCACGCCCGGCGCAATCAACGGCAGGGTTACCCGACGGAACGTCGTCAGCGGCGAAGCACCGAGGCTGGCAGCGGCGCGCACCAGGTTTTGGTTGAAGCCCTGCAAAGTCGCCGACACCGTGATGATCACGAACGGCACACCCAATACCGCGTGCACCACGATCAACGAGAAGAAGCTGTTGCCAAAACCCAGCGGGGCGAAGAACAAGTAACTGGCCACACCGATGATCACCACCGGTACCACCATCGGCGAAATCACCAGCGCCATGACCAGCGCCTTGCCAGGGAAGTTGCCACGGGTCAGACCAATGGCCGCCAGCGTACCGAAGACCATGGCCAGCACGGTGGCGGCCGGGGCGACGATGATGCTGTTCTTCAGTGAGCGCATCCATTCGGCCGACGCGAAGAAGTCCTGATACCAGTGCAGCGAAAAACCTTGCAGCGGGTACACCAGGAAGCTGCCGGAGTTGAAAGACAGCGGAATGATCACCAACACCGGCAGAATCAGGAACAACAGAATCAGGCCGCAGAGAATCCGCAAACTGTAGAACCACACCCGCTCAATGGGCGACATATAAGGACTCAGCATTTCGTTCTCCCCTTAGCTCAGGCGCAGGCGACTGGCGCCTACCAGCCAGCTGTAAATCAGATAAAGCACGACCGTTGCCAGCAGAAGCAGCCCGCCCAGCGCGGTTGCCATGCCCCAGTTGATGCTGGTGTTGGTGTAGAAGGCGACGAAGTAGCTGACCATCTGATCGTTCGGGCTGCCCAGCAATGCCGGGGTGATGTAGTAACCGATGGCGAGGATGAACACCAACAGGCAACCGGCGCCGACACCGGCATAGGTCTGCGGGAAGTACACCCGCCAGAAGCTGGCAAACGGATGGCAACCGAGGGAAATCGCCGCACGCATGTAGGTCGGCGAGATGCCTTTCATCACGCTATAGATAGGCAGAATCATGAACGGCAGCAGGATGTGCACCATCGAGATGTAAACCCCGGTGCGGTTGAACACCAGTTCCAGCGGCTTGTCGATGATGCCCAGGGCCATCAGGCCGCTGTTGATCAGGCCACCCGATTGAAGCAACACGATCCACGCCGCGACCCGCACCAGGATTGAGGTCCAGAACGGCAGCAGCACCAGAATCATCAGCAGGTTGCTTTGACGCGACGGCAAGTTCGCCAGCAGGTAGGCCAACGGATAGGCCAGCACCAGGCAAATGACGGTGATGATCAGGCCCATCCAGAAGGTGCGGGCAAAGATGTCGAGGTAGATCGCCTGATCCGGGGTGGCCGGGGCCAGCTCGCCGAGGTCATCAATGCGATGATCGACGGCAGCCAGCAAATAGAAAGGCGTAATGCTGCTGGTGTTGCGACGTACGGCCTGCCAATAGGCGGGATCACCCCAGCGCTCGTCGAGACCTTCCAGTGCTTCTTTATAAGAGGTTGGCTCGGTGGCAAACGGCAAGGCGCGTGCAGTTTTGGTCAACAGGCTGCGATAGCCGGCCAACTCCATGTTCAAGCGCTTGGACAGGTCGCCCAAGGTCTGATTCTTGCGGGCTTCAGCGAGGTCCTCGCTGGCCGCCTTGTAAACCGGTTCGGCGGGCAGCCCACGGCCGTCCCAACTGGCGATAGCCGTTACGGTGCGCGGCATGCCGCCAACCACTTCCGGGTTACCGACGCTTTTGTAGAGCAGCGCCACGATCGGCACCAGGAACACCAGCAACAGAAACAGCACCAGGGGCGCGATCAAGGCCTGGGCCTTCCAGCGGTTGACCCGCTCGGCGTGCTTGAGCCGTTGCTTCAAGGTGGGATCAGTGCCCGCGTTCAGGGGAACGGCGATAGCCATGGCGTACTCCGGAAATCTTTAAACGATCATTAAAGTGGGAGCGAACTTTTGTGGCGAGCGAGCTTGCTCGCGCTGGGCTGCGATGCGGCCCCAAAATTCTGCTGACAACTTCCAATTTTGTGAGTGCTGCGCACTCAAGCGGGAGCAAGCTCCCTCGCCACAAAAGCTCGCCCTCACAAGAGGGCGAGCCCTCTGTTTATTTCGCAGCCCAGGAATTGAAGCGCTGTTCCAGTTGCTCGCCGTTGTCAGCCCAGAAGCTGACGTCGATCTGCACCTGGTTGGCGATGTTTTCCGGAGTGGTCGGCATGTCTTTCAGGACATCCTTGGCCAGCAGCGGTACGGCTTGGGTGTTGGCCGGGCCGTAGGCGATGTTT
Organism: Pseudomonas moorei; assembly: GCF_008801475.1. Classification (GTDB taxonomy): domain Bacteria; phylum Pseudomonadota; class Gammaproteobacteria; order Pseudomonadales; family Pseudomonadaceae; genus Aquipseudomonas; species Aquipseudomonas moorei. The sequence continues at coordinate 23,367 of NZ_VZPP01000017.1, forward strand.
TCCGAGTAGGTCTTCTGCTGCTGTGGCTGCACCGAGAAGGCGATGAATTTCTTCGCCGCTTCTGCCCGCGCCTTGTCCAGGCCTTTTGGAATGGCCCAAGCGTCAAAGTCGTAGATGCCGCCGTTCCACACGACTTTCAGGTTGCTTTCTTTCTGCACGGCAGCGATACGGCCGTTGTAGGCCGAGCTCATGACCACATCACCGGATGCGAGGTATTGCGGCGGTTGAGCACCGGCCTCCCACCATTGAATGCTTGGCTTGAGTTCGTCGAGTTTCTTGAACGCGCGGTCCTGACCGTCTTTGCTGGCCAGCACTTTGTAGACGTCTTTCGGCGCAACGCCGTCGGCCATCAGAGCGAATTCCAGGGTGTACTTGGCGCCTTTACGCAGGCCACGCTTGCCCGGGAATTGCTTGGTGTCCCAGAAGTCCTTCCAGCTGGTCGGTGCGGTTTTCAGCTTGTCGGCGTTGTAGGCCAGCACGGTCGACCACACGAAGAAACCCACGCCGCAAGGCTGAATCGCGCCTTTGACGTAGTCTTCGGTCTTGCCGAACAGCTTTGGATCGAGCGGCTCGAACATGTCTTCGTCACAGCCACGGGACAGTTCTGGCGACTCTACTTCCACCAGATCCCAGGACACGCTCTTGGTGTCGACCATGGCCTTGACCTTGGCCATTTCACCGTTGTATTCGCCTGCCACGATCTTGCCGTTGCCTGCCGCTTCCCACGGTGCATAGAAGGCTTTGACCTGCGCTGCCTTGTTCGCGCCGCCAAAGGACACCACGGTCAGGTCCGGGCCAGCCGCCATCGCGCTTGCTGCCCCCATCATGCCCAGTGCCAGAGCGGTGAATTTCAGGGATCTCAACATTTATTGTTCTCTCCACGTGCAGGGTTGGTGTTGTTGAAGCCAGGGCGATCAATTCGCCTCTAGAAGGGGATCGAGCGCGCGAACGTGCTCGACCTGCCAGCCAAGCGGTACCACATCACCCACCGCCAGCGCGGGATCGAGCTCGGCAATCGGTTGTTTCACGAAGAAGTCGGTCTTGCCACAGACTTCCAGGCGAACCCGGACGTGGTCGCCCAGATAGATGAATTCCGCCACCCTTCCGGAGAAGCGGTTGGTGCAGGACTCGCTGGAGCCATTGAGGCTCACGCGCTCCGGGCGAATGGACAAGGTCACCGGCTCGCCGGTCCGGCCGACATTCACCGCCAGCGCTTCAACTTTTTCACCACGCCCCAGTTCCACCACGCAGCGGTCGCCGGTCTGACTGTGCAAACGGCCATTGAGTCGGTTGTTCTCGCCGATGAAGTTGGCGACGAAGGTATTTTTCGGCTCTTCGTAGAGCGTGCGCGGCGGCGCGATCTGCTGGATTTCACCTTGATGGAATACCGCCACGCGGTCGGACATGGTCAGGGCTTCGCCCTGGTCGTGGGTCACGTAGACCACGGTCACGCCCAGACGCTGGTGCAGGTGTTTGATTTCCATCTGCATGTGTTCACGCAGTTGTTTGTCGAGCGCGCCAAGGGGTTCGTCCATCAGCACCAGTTGCGGCTCGAACACCAGTGCGCGGGCCAACGCCACACGCTGCTGCTGACCGCCGGACAGTTGTCCCGGGTAACGCTGAGCGAAGGCGTCGAGTTGCACCATGCTCAGCACACGCTTGACCTTGTCGCTGACATCGCTCTTGTTCATGCCGCGAACGGTCAGCGGGAACGCCAGGTTCTCGGCGACCGTCATGTGCGGGAACAACGCGTAGTTCTGGAACACCATGCCAATGTCGCGCTTGTGCGGCGGCACGTTATTGATGGCGCGACCGGCCAGGAGGATTTCACCGGCGGTCGGGGTTTCGAAACCGGCAAGCATCATCAGGCTGGTGGTCTTGCCGGAACCGGACGGCCCGAGCAGGGTGAGGAATTCGCCTTTGCGAATATCCAGGTTGAGGTCTTTGACGATCAGGTTCTCGCCGTCGTAGCTCTTTTGCACTCCACGAAAGCTGACCAGAACATCATTGGCCCCTGCGCTTGAATCGACCTGGCTCATACCCACACCTTTGTTGTTGATGACTGCTGTGGACTAAGCCTAGTGGACGCTGGAGACCACGCAAATCGGGGTGCAGGAGAGAATCGCCTCAGACGGATGGAAGGTTGGGGGTAGGGATTGCCCTACAAGGATGGCGCGTTTTGGCATACGCAGCGGCAAGCTGTCAGCTACAAGCCACGGGCGACGGCAAAAGCTTTTTGGCGCGATGTCGTAAATGGATATGGCGTCGCGTTATTCCTGTAGGAACCAGCTTGCTGGCGAAAGGATCTCAAGTACGCCATCGCCAGCAAGCTGGCTCCCACAAAGAATTTTGGCGCTTTTAGAGGAGCTTGTGCTCCATCGCGTATTTCACCAGTTCCGCCAGGGAGGTGATGTTGAGTTTCTGCATCAGCCGCGCCTTGTGGGTGCTGATGGTTTTGCTGCTCAACGCCAATTGCTGGGCGATGTCGTTGACGTTCGCCCCCTGGGCAAGGCGCTCGAACACTGAAAACTCACGCTCCGACAACAGCGAGTGCAGGGGGCGCGAATCGGTCAGGCCGACTTCGAAAACCATCCGGTCGGCCAGTTCCGGATCGATATAGCGTCCACCGGCCGCCACCCGGCGGATAGCCGTCAGCAACAGGGCCGGATCGCTGTCCTTGGTGGCGTAGCCAGCAGCGCCGACCTTCAACGCCCGGGCCGCCATTTGCGCTTCATCGTGCATCGACAACACCAGGATCACCGGTGGATTGTTCAGCGCACGTATGCGTGGAATCGCTTCCAGGCCGTTTACGCCCGGCATGGAGATATCCAGCAGGACCACTTCGCAGGGTACATGTCGCAAAGTCTCGAGCAATTGTTCGCCATTGCTCGCCTCCCCTACCACGAGCAAGTCCTTGGCCAGGCCGATCAATTGCTTGATGCCTTCGCGGACGATGGTATGGTCTTCGGCTACCAGTACACGGATCACTCACTTCTCCTCATCCAGCGGCACTCGCACGATCAGGGTCGTGCCCTCGCCCGGCTCACTCTCAAGCGACAACTGGCCGCCCATGATCAGCACCCGTTCGCGCATGCCCACCACGCCAAAGGAAGTCTGCCTGCCAGCAACTGCGACGAATCCTACGCCATCATCGCTGACGGTCAGACAGAGCTCGTTGCCATCAAGGGCCAGTGTCAGTTCGACAGTATGCGCCTGGGCATGGCGCATGACATTGGTCAGTGCTTCCTGAAGGATACGAAACAGGCCAATCGCCTTGGCATCACTGAGCACCGGCAAATTGTCCGGCACCTGCACCAGACACGGAATCTGTGTGCGCGCCTCAAAGCGACGGGCCTGCCATTCAATGGCCGAGGCAATCCCGGCATCGAGAATCGGTGGCCGTAATGCTGTCGCCACATCACGTACCAACTGGAACAACTGAGCAATCAGGCGCTTCATGCTGTTCAAGCGCTCGTTCAGCCCGGGGTCGAGTTGGGCGTAGGCCAGCTCACACATGGACGTCTCCAGCTTGAGCACGGTCAGCATCTGACCCAGCTCGTCGTGAACTTCCCGGGCAATGCGCGCCTTTTCCTCTTCACGCACGCTTTCCAGGTGCGCGGACAGCTCCCGCAACTGCTCCCGGGAACTGGCCAACTCCAGTTCGATGCGCTTGCTCTCGCTGATGTCCCAGACAATACCGTCCCAAACATAGGCACCGTCCTTGAGCCGCCGGGTAATCGCCTTGATCTCCGCCCAGCGTTGCTCGCCTTGACGGGTCAGGATTCGCCCTTGCCATGACCAGTCGCTATCGGTGTCCAGCGCATGGTCCTGGGTCTGGTGATAGCTGGCCTTGTCATCCGGATGCACCAGACTGCGCAGACCTTTGTCACGGTGGGCCAGGGTGGCCGGGGAATAACCCACCAGCTTCTCGCTGCCTTCGCTGATGTAGGCAAAGTCGATCTGGCCTGTCACCGGTGCCCGCTCCAGACGAAAGACCAATCCGGGCACATTCGCCGCGATCCCTTGCAGCCGCGCTTCACTTTCCTGCAACGCGGCCAGGGCGCGACGACGCTCGGTGACGTCAGTGAGGTAAACCACCAGGTATTCGCCGTCGCGAAACCGCAGGAAGCTCAACGAAACATCAGCCGGCAGGATGCTGCCATCGGCCCGCAAGCAATTGGTTTCGAAACTTTGCGGGGCGTCATCACTGGCCCTGGCGAGTTTCCACAGGTTCAACCAGCGATCCATGTGCAAGCCCGGCTCGAAGTCGATCAAGGGTCGGTCGATGATTCCCCCCGACACATAGCCCAACATGGTTTCGGCCGCGCGGTTGGCATAACGCACGTGACTGTCCCAATTGACCCAGAGAATGCCCACAGTGCTCTGGTCGATGGAAAACTGCGTCAGGCGCAAGGCTTCTTCGCTGGCGGCACGCAAGGCAATATCTTCCTGCGCGGCCGCCAGTCGTTGTTCCAGGCTGTGTTGCTGGCGCCGCTGCCAGAACACGATGGCCATGCTGCTCAGCGCCAGCACCAGCAACAGCAGGCAAAGGTTTTGCCAGAAACCCGGAGATTCGGTGAGCCGGGGGTACTTGGGTTGCAGCCATTGGTTGTGCAGGTTCTCCAGATCCTTGGCCGGAATCGCCCGCAATGCGCTCTCGACGATGCCGGCCAGCTCCGGCCGGTCGCGCCGCGTCGCGATCCGCAGCAGTTGCGGCAAGCCTATGTCGCCCACGACGACCAGCCCGGCGAATTCCGGTTCGACGGACAGTCGCCCCAATTGCGCCTCATCGACGATGGCGTAGGCCGCTTGCTGACTCAACAACAATTGCAGCGCCTGTCGCTCCACCGGAACGCCCTGCAGGTTCAAATGCGGATAGTTGCTGCGCAGGTAATCGGCAGTGGCGCTGGGCATGCGAATGGCAACGCGGGTCTGGCTGTCGAGTTTTTCCAGCTCGACCGACCCGGTGCCTTTCTGGTCGCTGACCACCAATTGAGGCACCCGCATGTACGGGTCGGAAAACTGCCAGAGGCGCAGCCCACCGGGCGTTTGGGTCAGTCCTGGCGCGATATCGATTTCGCCCTCGCGCGCAGCCGCTTCAAGTTGCTCGATGTCGGGAAAGTTACGCCAACTCAGCTCGACCTTGAGTGACTTGGCCAGCCATTTCATCAGCTCGACGTTAACCCCGGACAGTCGCTGCAAACGGCGATCGTAGAGTGCGTAAGGCGCTTGCAACACCAGCCCGACCCGCAGCTCTCCTTGCTGGGCCAGCCACTGTTGCTGCTTGGGTGACAAGGTTGCAACGTGCGCCGGTGGCATGACTGCCGCCCAGCCCATCAAGGGAAACCACAAACAGCCGATAACCCACAGGCAGCGAAAACGCATCATCGAACTCTCACACACTGACAAATACTGACCAACCCATTAGGCTGCCGGAATTACTTCTGGCCTGGAATATCCGATGCCCCCTGTCTACCGCCTGGCACTGCCAGCATTGTGCCTGTCGCTGATCCTGCCTTGCGCTTTTTCCGTCGAAGCTGCCGACCCGGCACCCGCCGCCACGCAAAAGCCCGCCGAAGAAAAACCGGTCGAGCGCCAGCCCTTGCCTGAGCGTAGTCAGGAAGAAGCGACCGCACTCGAGCGGAAAATCCCGGCCCAGGAACAGCAACAACTGCAAGCAGGCAGCGATTCTTTCCTGGCCTTGTGGAAACCGGCCAATACCGCCGAACCCAAAGGCGCGGTAATTATCATCCCAGGCGCGGGCGAAACCGTTGACTGGCCTCAAGCGATCGGTCCTTTGCGGCGCAACTTGCCGAACGCAGCGTGGAGCAGCCTGAGTATCACCTTGCCGGACCTGCAAAGCGATGCCATTGCACCGCGTATCGTCGAAGTGCCACCAGTCCCCAAGGCGGCGGACACCGGCAGCAAGGATTCGACCACCGCAGCGCCCATTGAACAGGCCGCTGGCGGCGAAGCGGATGTGGCCGACAAGGCCATCGCCGAAACCACCGAAGAACAGGCCAAGGCCGACGCCGAGCGGATCTTCGCCCGTATCGATGCCGCTATCGCGTTCGCCGAACAGCAAAGCGCGCGCAGCATTGTGGTATTGGGGCATGGTACGGGGGCCTACTGGGCCGCACGGTATCTGAGTGAAAAACAGACATCGCAGGTCGAGCGATTCGTGATGGTTGCCGCGCAGACGCCGGTTCAAGCGAAACCCGCGCTGGATGAACTCACGCCAACCCTGAAACTGCCTACCGCCGATATTTACTACATGGACAAACCACTGGATCGCAACGCGGCGCTTGCCCGCTTGCAGGCCAGCAAACGCTTGAAGGCTTCGGCGTTCAGCCAGGTTTCACTCAAGGCGTTACCGGGTAATGCCAAGGCAGAACAGGAGCAGTTAGTGCGCCGGGTTCGGGGTTGGTTGAATCCTCAGCCTGTGGCGAACTGAGTGACCGAGCCGCCAACGCCTGCAGCAAAACGCAAATCCTGCAGGCGCTGGCTGGCCAGCGATGGCGGCGGCGCTCGCCCTACAAACCGTTGCCGCTATCAAAAATCCCTCCGCTGACGAATCAGCATATAAGCGCCATGCAATTCACGGGTCTTCTCGGTCGCTTCGCGGACCTGCTGCTCCGTTGCGCCGTTGCCGGCAACCTTGTCCGGATGATGACGACTGAGCAGGCGGCGATAGGCACGCTTGATCTGCGCCGGCTCGGTGGTGGCTGACACGCCCAACAACCGCATGGCGTCTTGATAGGTGGCTGCTTTATTCGCCACCGACCGCTTCTGCGGCTCATAGTCCGCCGCCAACGCCTGCACCTGATACGACCGCCAGCCCAGCCACCGCCCCCATTGGGCAATCAACTCCCGCTCACGGGTGCCGGCCCGACCGTCCGCCCAGATCATCCGCCAACAGGCGCGCAACACCCCTTCTGCCGCATGGGGTTGAGCACTCAAGCGGCGCAGATAACCACGCAACCGATCGTTGCCCGACTTGCCGCGATTGAATGCCGCTATCGCCCGACGCTGAGCCGATTCATTCATCTCCAGCGCACGCATTTCCTGCCGCGCCTGCTGGATATGGCCATCCATTACCTGCCCGTCACTCTTGGCCAATCGCCCCAACAATACAAACAACAGTTCATCATTGCGCAGCGTCGGGCGACCACCGAGCTTTTCCAGCAAGTGCCCCCAGCTCTGCAAGTGCAGGCGCCGGTCCAGCGCCTGCCCCAACAACGCACCCAGCAAGGCCCCCGGAATGCTGGCAATGGCAAAACCCGCTCCGGCTCCAATCAGAGTCCCTGGCCATAGCATGTCAGCGTCTCGCTTCAATCAAGGTTTCTGCTTGCGCCAATCGTTCATGAGTTCCGACATCGACCCACTGCCCGTTCAGCCGTTCGCCGGAGACTTGCCCGTTCGCCATTGCCGTGCGCAGCAACGGCGCAAGCTTGAACGCCCCGGCAGAGCACCCTTCGAACAACTGCGGGTGCAGCACTGCAATACCACTGTAGGTCAAGGTGGCAACGTCCGGTTGAGCGTCGCGGACCTGCCCGTCGATCAACTGGAAGTCCCCGGCCGGATGGTGGTCCGGGTTGTTCGCCAGCACCAGGTGAGCCAGACCGGCAATCGGCTGATGCAACACGCTGAAGTCGTAATCGGTCCAGATATCGCCGTTGACCACCACGAACGCCTCATCACCCAACAACGGCAATGCGCGGAAAATCCCGCCTCCCGTTTCCAGCGGCTCCCCTTCCGGCGAGTATTGAATGTGCACGCCGTACCGCGAGCCATCGCCCAGATAGTCTTCGATCTGCTGACCCAGCCAGGCATGGTTGATCACGATCTCGGTAAACCCTGCCGCGGCGAGCGCGCGCAGGTGATACTCGATCAAGGGCACACCGCCTGCGCGAATCAGCGGTTTAGGCGTGGTCAGCGTCAGCGGGCGCATGCGCTCGCCTTTACCCGCTGCCAGAATCATTGCCTTCATGCCGTCACTCCAGCGCGCAGACTGGCCAGCAACACGTCCAGTTCAGCCAACTCCGGACGACGCGCGATCACCTCATCTATATAAGCAAAGAAACGCGGCACATCGGCCAGGTAACGTGGCTTGCCGTCGCGGTGACAGATACGGGCGAAGATGCCGATCACTTTCAGGTGACGCTGCACACCCATCAAGTCACTGGCGCGCAGGAAATCTTCGAAGTCGGGTTGAACCGGAATATTCAACGCCGCGGCCTGCTGCCAGTAACTTTCCAGCCAGCCACGCACGCGCGCCTCGGGCCAACTGAGAAAGGCATCCTTGAACAGACAAGTCACGTCATAAGTAACCGGGCCGTAAACGGCATCCTGGAAATCCAGCACACCGGGATTCGGCTCGCTGAGCATCAGATTGCGTGGCATGTAGTCGCGATGTACGAGGACCTTCGGCTGAGCCAGGGCGCTGTCGATCAACAGATCGCTGACCTGCTGCCAAAGCACTTGCTGCGCGGCGTCGAATTCGATGCCCAGCTCGCGTTTCACGTACCACTCCGGGAACAGCTCAAGTTCGCGTCGCAGCAGCGCCACATCATAACTGGGCAGCGGCGCAACCATCGGCAGCTGCTGAAACGCCAGCAGTGCTTGCAAGGCATCGGCGAACAAATCGTCGGCATTTTCGCTGTCGATTACGTCCAGATAGGTCTTGTTACCCAGGTCATTGAGCAAAAGAAAACCGCGCTCGAGGTCCTCGGCATAAATTTTCGGCACGTTAATTCCGGATTTCGCCAGCAAAAATGCAATATCCACGAAGGGTTTGCAGTTTTCCTGAGGCGGTGGCGCATCCATCACAATGAAACTTTTACCCGCGCCTTCCCAGCGAAAATACCGCCGGAAACTCGCGTCACTACTGGCGGCGGTCAACGTGGCCGGGGGGACGGCACCCCAGCCTTGCTCTGCATACAGGATCGCCAATTGCTCATCGAGCCAAACTTTCAGGTGTTGCAAACGTACATCTTGGTCAGGCATTGCAAGGGTCTCCGACGGCGCTAGCCGTCAAGCGGGTCATGCTTTATTATCCAGCATCTTTTTCAGACCATCGAGAGGCGTGCGGCCCACACCGCGGGCAGATGGCACGCAGGAAGCCCGGACTAATAAGATGGCATTGAAATCCCCCGCGTTTCGTAAAAAATTTCCGTTGTTGGTAACCGGCAGCATGCTGGCCTTGCAACCTCTAGCCACTTCCTACGTGGTCGCCGCGGAACAGTATGACTGCTCAGTCTCTGCTTCGGGTGCCTGGGCCTGTGCGCCAAAATCTCCAGCAGCGGCTTTGCCACCACGTCCAGTGCATGAAGGCAGTGCCGTCAGCGCCACTGGCGAGGCCCCTGCACAGGAAGGTACCAGCGCAGAAACCGGCGCCAAGCCCGCGCTCGTCACCGAGTCCGAGGGTCGCGGTCTGAAGTCGCGTAGCGAAGACTACAGCCACCTCGACTGGGTTCCACGCGATCAGCTCACAGCAGCACAATTGGCCGAAACCGGTCCTTACTGCTCTGGTTCCTATATCGAACCGATTCGTCCTGGCATGAATGACAAGACGAATAAAAGTGACGCACCAACCTTTATCGGCGCGAAAGCCTCTCGCTACAAGCAGGATGAGCAAATTGCCACCCTGGCCGGCGACGTGGTCATGCGCCAGGGCAGCATGCAGGTCGAAGCCGACGAAGCCAGCCTTTACCAGGCCGAGAGCCGTGGCGAACTGAATGGCAATGTGCGCATTCGCGACAATGGCGCACTGATCGTGGGCGACCATGCCGATGTTCAGCTCGACACAGGCGAGGCCAAGGTCGATAACGCCGAATACGTGATGCACAAGTCCCGTATCCGCGGTAACGCGCTATACGCCAAACGTGCCGAAAACGCGATCATCCGCCTCAAGGATGGTACGTACACCACGTGTGAACCGAACAGCAACGCCTGGCAACTCAAGGGCAACAACATCACCTTGAACCCGGCCACCGGTTTCGGTACTGCGACCAACGTGACATTGCGGGTCAAGGACATTCCGGTCCTGTACACGCCTTACATCTACTTCCCGATCGATGACCGTCGCCAGTCCGGCTTCCTGCCGCCAACAATCGGCACCGGCACTGATACCGGCTTCATGCTGGTGACACCGTATTACTTCAACCTGGCACCGAACTACGATGCCACGTTGTACCCGCGCTACATGAGCAAACGCGGCCTGTTGATGGAGGGCGAATTCCGCTACCTGACCAAGTCCAGCGAAGGTCAGTTCGGTGCTGCGTACCTCAATGACGACGACACCGAACGCAGCAAGCAGACCGATTACACAAAAGACCGCTACATGTATAACTGGCAGCACAAGGGTGGTCTGGATTCGCGAGTCTTCACGCAAGTCGATTACACCAAGATCAGCGATCCTTATTACTTCCAGGATCTGCAGACCGACCAGATTGGTGTGAAAAGTGCTGATTACGTGAACCAACAAGGTTCCGTCACCTATCGGGGTGACAGCTACACCGCGCGCGTGAATGCCCAGGCTTACGAGCTTGCAACCGTTTCGAACATCACCCCGTATGACCGTCTGCCGCAAATCACCTTCGATGGTGCGCTGCCTTATCATCCGAACGGCCTGGATTTCACTTACAACACTGAAGTCGTGCGGTTTGATCGTGACCTGAAAAATGGCACGTTCACCGATGTGGACGGCAACGTGTCGCCACGACTGGATACCAACGTTCAAGGTCTGGCGCGCGCTAACGGCGATCGCCTCAATCTTGCACCGGCCGTCAGCCTGCCGCTGAACTGGACCTACGGCTTCCTCAAGCCGACTCTTAAGTACCAGTACACCCAGTATCAACTGGATCTCGACAGCATCGGCAAAAGCCAGATTGCCGCGCAGTCCGCAGAACAGGATCAGCTGAACGGAACCTTCGGCAGCACCCAGAATCGTGGCGTGCCGATCGCCAGCATCGACAGCGGCCTGTATTTCGATCGCAACACCCAATGGTTCGGCAAGAACTATCGCCAGACCCTTGAACCCCGTCTCTACTACCTCTATGTCCCAGAGAAGGATCAACAAGACATTCCGGTATTCGACACCGGTGAATACACCTTCAACTATGCGTCGTTGTTCCGTGACAACCGCTTCTCCGGTTCCGACCGTGTCGGTGACGAGAACAAGCTGTCCCTGGGCGTGACAAACCGCTGGATCGAAGACAGCGGCTTTGAACGTCAACGCATCAGCGTCGGCCAGGCCTTGTACTTCAAGGACCGTGAAGTCCAGTTGCCAGGCATTGACCCGAAAACCCGTCAGGATGCGCATTCGAACGTTTCGCCTTACGCACTGGAATACGAATATCGCTGGAACCGCGACTGGCGCACTACCGCCGATTACAACTGGGACCCGGACAGCCGCAGCCCTCGCTCGGGCAGTGCGATGTTCCACTACCAGCCTGAAGACAACCCGAACAAGGTCATCAACGCCGGCTACCGCTATCGCAATGACCAGGTCCGTTACGACCAGACAACCGGCAAGTGGTCGGTGGGCGGTGGTGACTACGGCACCCCTGGCACGCCTGGCTATGTGAAGGATTACTACAAAATCGAACAGCACGACTTCTCGGTGATCTGGCCGGTCGTGCCGCAATGGAACGCCATCAGCCGCTGGCAGTACGACTACAACCGCAACCGTACACTGGAAGCCTTCGGTGGTTTCGAGTACGACAACTGCTGCTGGAAACTGCGCCTGATCAACCGTTACTGGGTTTCCTACGACGAATTCAGTCAGGAAGCACCGCAAAACGAAAAAGGCGACCACGGCGTATTCCTACAAATCGTTCTGAAGGGACTCGGCGGCCTCACCGGCGCCAAAGTAGAGAGTTTCCTCGACAAAGGCATCCAAGGTTATCGTGAACGTGAAGACCAAGCTTTCTGATTGTCTGCGCCCGCTGCTGCTGGGCGCGCTGTTCCTGGGTACTGCGGCCAACGCCGCGGTGCAGTCCATCGACAAGGTGGTGGCTATCGTCGACAACGACGTGGTCATGCAGAGCCAACTGGACCAACGTGTCCATGAAGTTCAGCAAACCATCGCCAAGCGTGGCTCTGCCGTACCACCGGCCAGTGTGCTGGAGCAACAGGTGCTTGAGCGCCTGATCGTCGAAAACCTGCAACTGCAGATTGGCGAACGTTCCGGTATCCGTATCACCGAGGAAGAACTCAACCAGGCTGTCGGCACCATTGCTCAACGCAACAACATGTCGATCGATCAATTCCGCGCCGCGCTGACTCGCGACGGCCTGTCTTTTGACGACGCCCGCGACCAGATTCGTCGCGAGATGGTCATCAGCCGCGTGCGTCAGCGCCGTGTGGCTGAGCGCATCCAGGTCTCCGAGCAGGAAGTGAAGAACTTCCTGGCTTCGGATCTCGGCAAAATGCAGCTATCCGAAGAGTTCCGACTGGCCAACATCCTGATTCCTACGCCGGAAAGCGCCAACTCCGAGGCGATTCAGAATGCTGCCAAACAGGCTGATGCGGTTTACCAGCAACTCAAGCAAGGCGCTGACTTCGGTCAATTGGCCATCGCCAAATCCGCCAGCGAAACCGCACTGGAAGGTGGCGACATGGGCTGGCGTAAAGCCGCTCAACTGCCACCACCATTCGATCGCCTGCTGAGCACCATGGCAGTTGGCGATGTGACCCAGCCAATGCGCACACCGGGCGGCTTCATCATCCTGAAAGTCACCGACAAGCGTGGCGGCGAGACCCAGGTGCGTGACGAAGTGCATGTGCGTCACATCCTGGTCAAACCAAGCCCGATTCGCGACGAAGAAAAAACCAAGGCCCTGGCTCAGTCGCTCTATACCCGCATTGAAGCGGGCGAAGACTTCGGCGAGCTGGCAAAAAGCTACTCGGAAGACCCCGGTTCCGCCCTCAATGGCGGAGACCTGAACTGGATCGATCCGAACGTGTTGGTTCCGGAATTCCGCGAAGTCATGGCCAAGACCCCACAAGGTCAATTGTCCAAGCCATTCAAGACTCAATATGGCTGGCATGTCCTGGAAGTCCTTGGCCGCCGCGCCACCGACAACACCGCCCAGGCTCGCGAGCAGCAGGCGATGACAGTATTGCGTAATCGCAAATACGATGAAGAGCTGCAAACCTGGCTGCGTCAGATCCGTGACGAAGCGTATGTCGAAATCAAACTCCCTGGCGCGACCCAGGCCGCGCAGTGAAGCCCAAACGTTTCGCGCTGACACCCGGCGAGCCGGCCGGCATAGGTCCCGACCTGTGCCTGCTGCTTGCCTCGCAAGCCCAGCCGCACCCCCTGATTGCCATCACCAGCCGTGACCTGCTCCTTGAGCGGGCCGCGCAGCTGGGTGTGGTTGTCGACTTGCTGCCGGTCACTCCGGACAATTGGCCGGATGCCCCCGCCCCCGCCAACAGCCTGTACGTCTGGGATACACCGCTCAATGCCAAGGTCGTCGCCGGGCAACTGGACAAGGCCAATGCTGCATTCGTCCTGAAAACCCTGACCCGAGCCGGTCAAGGCTGCCTGGACGGGCACTTTGCGGGGATGATCACCGCCCCCGTGCACAAGGGCGTGATCAACGAATCCGGGATTGCCTTTTCCGGGCACACCGAATTTCTCGCCGATCTGACCCATACCGCGCAAGTGGTCATGATGCTCGCCACTCGAGGACTGCGCGTGGCCCTGGTCACCACACACCTGCCCCTTCGCGAAATAGCCGATGCGATCACGCCAGAGCGGCTGGAGCGGGTCACCCGCATTCTGCATGCCGACCTGCAACAAAAATTCGGCATTGCCCAGCCACGGATCCTGGTTTGTGGGCTAAACCCCCACGCCGGCGAAGGTGGACACCTGGGCCATGAAGAAATCGACATTATCGAACCCACATTAGAGCGCCTGCGCGGCGAAGGCATGGACCTGCGTGGCCCCCTGCCCGCCGACACTCTGTTTACCCCCAAATATCTGGAGCACTGCGACGCAGTGCTGGCGATGTACCACGACCAGGGCCTGCCTGTGCTGAAATACAAAGGCTTTGGCGCAGCAGTCAATGTGACCCTCGGCTTGCCGATCATCCGCACTTCGGTCGATCACGGCACTGCGCTTGATCTGGCCGGCAGCGGCAAAATCGATACCGGCAGCCTGCAAGTCGCCCTGGAAACCGCCTATCAGATGGCCGAGACCCGTTTATGACCGAGCAATACCAACACCGGGCGCGCAAGCGCTTCGGCCAGAACTTTCTGCACGATGCCGGCGTCATCGACCGCATCCTGCGCTCCATCCACGCCAAACCCGATGACCGCATGCTGGAAATCGGCCCAGGCCAGGGTGCATTGACCGAAGGCCTGCTCAACAGCGGCGCGCAACTTGACGTGGTGGAACTGGACAAGGATCTGATCCCGATCCTTAACCAGCAGTTCGCCGGCAAGAGCAACTTCAACCTGCACCAGGGCGACGCGCTTAAGTTCGACTTCAACAGCCTGAACGCTGCTCCCGGCAGCCTGCGTGTGGTTGGCAACTTGCCGTACAACATCTCTACCCCGCTGATTTTCCACCTGCTGCACAACTCCCATCTGATTCGCGACATGCACTTCATGCTGCAAAAAGAAGTGGTCGAGCGTCTGGCAGCAGGCCCGGGTGGTGGTGATTGGGGTCGATTGTCGATCATGGTCCAGTATCACTGTCGGGTGGAGCATCTGTTCAACGTTGGCCCGGGCGCGTTCAATCCACCGCCGAAAGTCGATTCGGCCATCGTGCGACTGGTGCCCCACGCGGTGCTGCCGCACCCCGCCAAAGACCACCGGCTGCTTGAACGCGTCGTACGCGAAGCCTTCAACCAGCGCCGCAAAACCTTGCGCAATACCCTCAAGCTGCTGCTGAGCAATGCCGAAATCGAAGCCGCTGGCGTCGATGGCAGCCTGCGTCCCGAGCAGCTCGATCTGGCCGCCTTCGTGCGCCTGGCCGACAAGCTCAGCGAACAAGTCCTACAGAAGCCTGCCGGTATCTGACAGACCCGACGCGTTATCGGATAGGACACCAGCGCCCATGTCTGGTTTACTATCCGATACTTGGCCTAGACTGATCTCCATCAGCTAAGCCCCGCGTTCCGCTTCGTTTTTAAGGCCTCTTGCATGTCCGATCCTCGTTATCAGGTCGACGTCAGCGTCGTCACCCGCTATCTGGCAGAACAATCGCAACCTGAACAAGACCGCTTTGCCTTCGCCTACACCATTACCGTGCAAAACAATGGCGAGTTACCCGCCAAACTGTTGTCACGCCACTGGGTGATCACCGATGGCGACGGGCATGTCGAAGAGGTTCGCGGTGCGGGTGTGGTCGGCCAGCAACCGTTGATCGCGGCAGGCCAAAGCCACACCTACAGCAGCGGAACCGTCATGACTACCAAAGTCGGAACCATGCAGGGCAGCTATCAAATGATTGCCGATGACGGTACGCACTTCGACGCCATCATCGCCCCGTTTCGCCTTGCGGTACCCGGGGCCTTGCACTAATGGCGACTTACGCTATCGGAGACCTGCAAGGTTGCCTTGAAGCGATGCAGTGCCTGCTCAAAAAAGTCGCCTTCGATCCGGCTAAGGATCGCCTGTGGCTGGTAGGCGACCTGGTCAATCGTGGCCCGCAGTCACTGGAGACCCTGCGCTTCCTCTATAGCATCCGCGAATCGCTGGTGTGCGTGCTCGGCAACCATGACCTGCACTTACTGGCCGCCGGTCAGAACATCGAACGTCTGAAAAAAGCCGACACCCTGCGCGAGATCATTGAAGCGCCCGATAGCACCGATTTGCTGGACTGGCTGCGCCAACAAAAACTCATGCACTACGACGAGCAACGCAACGTGGCGCTGGTGCATGCAGGCATACCACCCCAATGGTCGCTACGCAAAGCCTTGAAATACGCCGCCGAGGTTGAGGCCGCCCTGCGCGACGACAACCTGTTCCCACCCTATCTCGATGGCATGTACGGCAACGATCCGGCGAAATGGGACAGCGACCTCAAAGGCGTGACTCGCCTGAGGGTGATCACCAACTATTTCACTCGCATGCGCTTCTGCACCGCCGACGGCAAACTCGACCTCAAGAGCAAGGAAGGGCTCGAATCAGCGCCGCCCGGTTATAAACCCTGGTTCCAGCACAAAGAACGCAAGACCAAGGACCTGAAGATCATCTTTGGCCACTGGGCGGCACTGGAAGGCAAGGTAGAGGAGCCAGGCATATCCGCCCTCGACACCGGCTGCGTTTGGGGCGGCGCCCTGACCCTGATGAATGTCGATACGGGCGAACGCCTGTCCTGCAAGTGCGATGAACATGGCCATGCCGCCGTGCCGCCGTGCCGCCAGTCGCCTTAACCATTCCCGAAACATCGCCAGCCAGCGCCCCGCGCTAGACTGCCCATTCAGCCGAGCCAAAGGAGCCCGACATGAACGAATTCAAACGCATCCCCCCGGAACAGGCCCAAGCCCTGCGCGAAAAAGGCGCAGTGGTGGTCGATATCCGTGATCCCGGTACCTACGCCGCGCTGCACATCAGTGGCTCGAAGCATCTGGACAACCATTCGATCTCGGATTTCATCCGCGCCGCCGACCTCGACGCACCGACCGTGGTGGTCTGCTACCACGGCAACTCCAGCCAAAGCGCTGCCGCCTACCTGATCAGCCAGGGCTTTTCTGACGTCTACAGCATGGATGGCGGTTTCGAGCTGTGGCGTGCGACTTTTCCTTCGGAAACGGCGCAAGGCACTTGCGAATAATTTTTTTGTAACACGCAAGCCCCGGCCCCCGCGGGCTAGCGCGGTGGCAGACGAACGGTCTGCCACAACTAATTGCGTATCTCGCCTTTACCTCCCGAATTCCCAACTATCCTTAAGCGCAGGCCATCCAAAACAGGGGAGAGCCGGTACACCGGCGCACGGGTCATCGGGAGTAGCTTTCGGAGTCGTCAGCTTCGAGAGATTTCTGGGGGGTAAACAGCAACTGCCTGTTCGGTTGCTGCCAGCATCGACTGAGTGATCCGGCGTCGGCTCCACGTATCGAGCGAGGTGACGTCATGAGTATCTTTAGCCACTTCCAACAACGCTTCGAGTCCACACGCCAGGAAGAACTCACGCTGCAAGAGTATCTTGAGCTGTGCAAAAAGGACCGCAGCGCCTACGCTTCCGCCGCCGAGCGTCTGCTACTGGCCATCGGTGAACCGGAACTGCTCGACACTTCGACCAATTCGAGGCTGTCGCGAATCTTCTCCAACAAGGTCATCCGTCGCTATCCGGCCTTTGAAGACTTCCACGGGATGGAAGAATGCATCGACCAGATCGTGTCGTATTTCCGCCACGCCGCTCAGGGCCTGGAAGAGAAGAAACAAATCCTCTATCTGCTCGGCCCTGTAGGCGGCGGTAAATCGTCCCTGGCCGAGAAGCTGAAACAACTGATCGAAAAAGTGCCCTTCTACGCCATCAAGGGCTCGCCGGTTTTCGAATCGCCTCTGGGTCTGTTCAACGCCACTGAAGATGGCGCGATCCTTGAGGAAGACTTCGGCATTCCACGGCGCTACCTCAATACCATCATGTCGCCGTGGGCCACCAAACGCCTGGCCGAATTCGGCGGTGATATCAGCCAGTTCCGCGTGGTGAAACTCTACCCATCGATCCTCAACCAGATCGCCGTGGCCAAAACCGAGCCGGGAGATGAAAACAACCAGGACATCTCGGCACTGGTGGGCAAGGTCGATATCCGCAAACTGGAAGAATTTCCACAAAACGACGCCGACGCCTACAGCTACTCGGGCGCACTGTGCCGGGCCAACCAGGGCCTGATGGAGTTCGTCGAAATGTTCAAGGCACCGATCAAGGTGCTGCACCCATTGCTGACGGCAACCCAGGAAGGCAACTACAACAGTACCGAAGGTCTTGGCGCGATTCCGTTCACCGGGATCCTGCTGGCCCACTCCAACGAATCGGAATGGCACACCTTCCGTAACAACAAGAACAACGAAGCGTTCATCGACCGGATCTACATCGTCAAAGTGCCGTACTGCCTGCGGGTCAGCGACGAAGTGAAGATCTACGACAAACTGCTGTTCAACAGCTCGCTGGCCAAGGCCCATTGCGCGCCCGACACCCTGAAGATGCTCGCCCAGTTCACTGTGCTTTCTCGCCTCAAGGAGCCGGAAAACTCCAACATCTACTCCAAAATGCGCGTGTACGACGGCGAAAACCTCAAGGACACCGATCCGAAGGCCAAGTCGATCCAGGAATACCGCGACAATGCCGGTGTCGATGAAGGCATGAACGGTCTTTCGACCCGTTTCGCATTCAAAATCCTGTCGAAGGTCTTCAACTTCGACCCGCACGAAATTGCCGCCAACCCGGTGCACTTGCTCTACGTGCTGGAACAACAGATCGAACAGGAACAATTCCAGGCAGAAACCCGCGAACGCTACCTGCGTTTCCTCAAGGAATACCTGGCACCGCGTTACATCGAATTCATCGGCAAGGAGATCCAGACCGCTTACCTCGAGTCTTACAGCGAGTACGGCCAGAACATCTTCGACCGCTACGTGCTGTACGCCGACTTCTGGATTCAGGATCAGGAATACCGCGATCCGGAAACCGGCGAAATCCTCAACCGCGTGGCACTCAACGAGGAGCTGGAGAAAATCGAAAAACCGGCCGGTATCAGCAATCCGAAGGATTTCCGCAACGAAATCGTCAACTTCGTACTGCGTGCCCGAGCCAACAACAACGGCAAGAACCCAACCTGGCTCAGCTACGAAAAACTGCGGGTGGTCATCGAGAAGAAAATGTTCTCCAACACCGAGGACCTGCTGCCGGTCATCAGCTTCAATGCCAAGGCCAGCAAAGAGGACCAGCAGAAACACAACGACTTCGTCACACGGATGGTCGAGCGGGGCTACACCGACAAACAGGTACGACTGCTGTCCGAGTGGTACCTGCGGGTCAGAAAATCACAATAACCCGCTGCCGGTCAGACCGGTTGTCGTCAGCCCGAGGCCTGTTTACGCATTTTCTGTTACACAGGCCTCTGGAAGGTGTTCGAAAGGCAGTAGCGAGGTTCAGGCAGTATCCACAGCGCTTGGGGGAGCGTGTACATCCCTTGGCACTCGGTGTGCTGCTTGATTGCTTGCCCCTTTGAGGACAGCTTCTAAGGAGCAGTCATGAGCTATGTGATCGACCGACGTCTCAATGGCAAGAACAAAAGCACGGTGAATCGTCAGCGGTTTCTGCGGCGTTACCGTGATCACATCAAGAAGGCTGTCGAAGAGGCGGTCAGCCGGCGCTCCATTACCGATATGGAGCACGGCGAGCAAATCAGCATCCCTGGCCGCGACATTGACGAGCCGGTGCTTCACCATGGTCGCGGTGGCAAGCAGACAGTCGTGCACCCGGGTAACAAGGAATTCACCAGCGGCGAACACATTGCGCGCCCACCGGGAGGTGGCGGCGGCAGAGGGCCAGGCAAGGCCGGCAACTCCGGCGAAGGGATGGATGAATTTGTCTTCCAGATCACCCAGGAAGAATTCCTCGAATTCATGTTCGAGGATCTTGAGCTGCCGAACCTGGTCAAGCGCAACCTGACCGGCACCGACACGTTCAAAACCGTTCGCGCAGGCATCAGTAACGAGGGTAACCCATCGCGGATCAACATCATTCGCACCCTTCGTTCAGCCCATGCACGGCGAATTGCGCTGTCCGGCAGCAGCCGGGCCAAACTGCGTGAAGCGAAAGAGGAACTTCTGCGACTCAAGCAAGAAGAACCGGACAATTTCGGCGATATTCAGAAAATCGAAGCCGAAATTGAAAAACTCAGCGCACGTATCCATCGCGTTCCGTTTCTCGACACGTTCGACCTCAAGTACAACCTGCTGATCAAGCAGCCCAATCCAAGTTCAAAGGCCGTGATGTTTTGCCTGATGGACGTGTCTGGCTCCATGACTCAGGCGACCAAGGACATCGCCAAGCGCTTCTTTATCCTGCTCTACCTGTTCCTCAAGCGTAATTACGACAAGATCGACGTCGTGTTCATCCGCCACCACACCAGCGCCCGCGAAGTGGACGAGGAAGAGTTTTTCTACTCCCGCGAAACCGGTGGGACCATCGTGTCCAGCGCCCTGAAGCTGATGCAGGAAATCATGGCCGAGCGCTATCCGAGCAATGAGTGGAATATCTACGCCGCCCAGGCTTCCGACGGCGACAACTGGAACGACGACTCGCCGATCTGCCGCGACATCCTGATCAACCAGATCATGCCGTTCGTCCAGTACTACACTTACGTTGAGATCACTCCACGCGAACATCAGGCTTTGTGGTTCGAGTATGAACGCATCGCCGAAGCGTTCTCTGACACTTTTGCCCAGCAACAACTGGTCTCGGCCGGGGATATCTATCCGGTCTTCCGTGAACTCTTCCAGCGCAGGTTAGTGACATGACCGCCAAAGAGCAGAAGCGCCAACCCATTTCCACCGGCTCGGAATGGACGTTCGAGCTGATCCAGGCCTACGACAAAGAAATCAGTCGTCTTGCGGCCCGCTATGCGCTCGACACTTACCCCAACCAGATTGAAGTGATCACCGCAGAGCAGATGATGGATGCCTACGCCTCTGTCGGCATGCCCCTGGGTTATCACCACTGGTCCTACGGCAAACACTTCCTTAGCACTGAAAAATCCTACAGCCGCGGCCAGATGGGTCTGGCCTACGAGATCGTCATCAATTCGGACCCGTGTATCGCCTATCTGATGGAAGAAAACACCATCTGCATGCAGGCACTGGTGGTTGCGCATGCCTGCTATGGGCACAACAGCTTTTTCAAAGGCAATTACCTGTTTCGCACCTGGACAGACGCCAGTTCGATCATCGATTACCTGGTGTTCGCCAAGCAGTACATCATGCAGTGCGAAGAACGCCATGGCATCGACGCGGTCGAGGACCTGCTCGATTCCTGCCACGCCCTGATGAACTACGGAGTCGATCGCTACAAACGCCCTTATCCGATCTCCGCCGAAGAAGAGCGTCGCCGGCAAAAGGACCGGGAAGAACATATGCAGAAACAGATCAATGATCTGTGGCGTACCATTCCCAAAGGCGCAGACAAATTCAGCGACAAGGACAATGCGCGCTTCCCCGCCGAGCCTCAGGAAAACATCCTGTACTTCATCGAAAAACACGCGCCACTGTTGGAGCCCTGGCAACGGGAAATCGTACGGATCGTGCGAAAAATCGCCCAGTATTTCTATCCACAGCGTCAGACCCAGGTAATGAACGAGGGCTGGGCTACGTTCTGGCACTACACCTTGATGAACGACCTGTACGACGAGGGCCTGGTCACCGATGGCTTCATGATGGAGTTCCTGACGTCCCACACCAGCGTGGTCTTTCAACCCGGTTTCGACAGCCCGTACTACAACGGGATCAACCCTTACACCCTGGGGTTTGCCATGTACCGCGACATCCGGCGCATGTGCGAAGAACCCACGGAAGAGGATTACCGCTGGTTCCCGGAAATTGCCGGCACCGACTGGCTCGCGGCCATCAAATTCGCCATGAGCAGCTTCAAGGATGAGAGTTTCATCCTGCAGTACCTCTCACCCAAGGTGATCCGCGACCTGAAGCTGTTCAGCATTCTCGATGACGACCAGAAGGACGACCTGCTGGTACCGGCCATCCACGATGAAGGCGGCTATCGGATCATCCGTGAAACCCTCGCTGCCCAATACAATCTGGGTAACCGCGAACCCAACGTACAGATCTACAGCATCGACCGGCGCGGTGACCGCTCGTTGACCCTGCGCCACCAGCAACATGATCGCAAACCGCTGGGAGACTCCACCGAGGAAGTGCTCAAGCACTTGCACCGCCTCTGGGGCTTCGACATCCACCTGGAGACCCTGCAAGGCGACCAAGTGATGAAAACCCACCACGTTCCGCCCAGAGGCGAGCACGGCGAGGGAGATTACGGTCGACTGGATTTGGCCGTCATACATCTTTGATCCTGTTTCGGCCTCCGAAAGCTCGACGCAACGGTTATCCTGTCGAGCTAACGGAGGTTTTTTATGCGTACTTATAAAGTCGGCGGTGCCGTTCGAGATCGCCTGCTGGGCAAACCTGTCACCGATATCGATTGGGTTGTGGTGGGCGCCACCACCGAAGAAATGCTCGCCAAGGGCTTTCGCCCGGTCGGCTCGGACTTCCCGGTATTCCTTCACCCAAAAAGCGGAGAGGAATACGCCCTCGCCCGCACCGAACGCAAAAGCGGACGCGGTTACGGCGGCTTCACCTTCCACGCCAGCCCCGAAGTGACCCTTGAAGAAGATCTGATCCGTCGCGACCTGACCATCAATGCCATGGCCGAAGACGATCAACAGAACCTGACCGATCCGTACCACGGACAACGCGATCTTGAAGCGCGCCTGCTCCGTCATGTTTCCCCCGCGTTTGCCGAAGATCCCCTGAGGGTTCTGCGCGTTGCGCGCTTCGCGGCCCGTTATGCCGCGCTTGGCTTCACCGTCGCTCCCGAAACGCTGGAACTGATGCGTCAACTCAGCGAATCAGGTGAGCTGCAAGCACTGACCGCGGAACGCAGCTGGAAAGAAATCTCCCGCGCACTGATGGAAGATCAGCCACAAGTATTCATTGAAGTGCTGCGGGCATGCGGCGCACTAAAAGAACTGATGCCAGAAGTCGATGCATTGTTCGGCGTGCCGCAGCCACAAGCCCATCATCCGGAAATCGACACGGGCGCGCATACCCTGAGCGTGCTGGAACAAGCCGCACGCCACAAGCAACCGCTCACCGTGCGTTGGGCCTGCCTGCTGCATGATCTGGGCAAAGGCCTGACGCCGGAAGAAGAATGGCCTCGGCACATCGCCCACGAATTCAAGGGACTGAAACTGATCAAAGCGGTCAACGAACGCTTCAAGGCCCCCAAGGATTGTCAGGAACTGGCGCTGTTGGTGGGTGAATACCACACGCACGGCCATCGTGCCCTGGAGCTAAAGCCGTCGACGTTACTGGAGTTGCTGCAGAGTTTCGACGTTTACCGTCGACCGCAACGGTTCGAGGAATTTATCGCCGCATGCGAAATGGACGCGCGCGGACGCAGGGGTCTGGAGCAGCGAAGTTATCCACAAGTGGATTATCTGCGCGGGGCAGCGACTGCGGCACGCAGTGTTGCGGTGCAGCCATTGCTGGAGAAGGGGTTCAAGGGGCCGGAACTGGGTGAGGCGATCAAGCGTGAACGACTCAAGGCGTTGAAGGCCTACAAAGAGACCGCGTCGTTCTGACTGACGCCATCGCGGGCTAGCCCACAGGGATTGCATCGTACCTGTGGGCTAGCCCGCGATGGCGTCATGAATGTCACAACAAATCTGAAGGTGTCAGTTGAATGCCACGCCACTCAAAGGCCACGGGCGCCAGCACTTGATCAATCTGCGATTGCGCCCACAATGTGGCGAAACTCTTGCCGACGCCCGGATGAACTCGATCCGGCGCGATCAACGACAACGGCCACAGCACGAAGGCATTTTTCAGAATTTCCGCTCGCGGCAACACCAAACCATCGAAGTTGCCCACCAGATCACCGAACAGCAATACATCGATGTCCAGCGGCAAACCCTTGCGATCGGGCGCGTAGCGGCCATTGTCCGCCTCGATGAATTTCAGCCGGCGATCCAGTTCAATAAGAGGCAGATCGGTAAAGGCCGACACCACGAAATTGAAAAACGGCCCGCTCTTGATCCCCACCGGCTGGCTTTCGAAAACCGCCGAGCAGCGGATGTCCACCAGAAATCCTGCCAAAGCCTCCAGGCCGGCCTGCAAATGGGCTTCACGCTCGATATTGCTACCGAGACCGAGATACACCTGAGTCAGCGACATCCGCGCTCGATCTCCACACCCACACCGCCGGTAGCGGCCGGCACTGCACCGGGCTTGGTCAGCTTGAGACGCATCCAGGTGATTTTGAATTCGCTCATCAGCACTTCAACCAGACGCTCGGCGAAGGTTTCCACCAGTTGGTACTGCGCCTGCTCGGCAAAGGCCTGGATGCGCGACGAAACACTCGCGTAATCAAGCGCCAGGGTCAGATCGTCACCGGCGGCTGCCGGGCGATTATCCCAGGCGAAACTCAGATCAAGACGCAAGCACTGTCGGATGCCTCGCTCCCAGTCGTAGGCACCGATTACGGTGTCGACTTCCAGGCCTTCGATAAACACTCTGTCCAAGCACTTTTCTCCGCTACACGACAAGGGCGCAATGCGCCGTTAGAATCAGGGCTTCCTCGCCCGGAATAGTTAGCATGTTTTGGTTATTGGCGATCCTCGCCTACCTGCTCGGCTCTCTGTCCTTCGCCATTTTGCTCAGCCGCCTGACCGGTAACCCCGATCCGCGAATGAGTGGCTCGGGCAATGCCGGCGCCACCAACATGTTGCGCCTGGCCGGCAAAAAACTCGCCGTCCTGACTTTGCTCGGAGACCTCTGCAAAGGCCTGCTACCCGTGCTGATCGCCGGTTTTGCCGGGCTTTCCCTGCATGATCAGGCCTGGATCGGCGTCTGCGCCGTCATCGGCCACCTGTTCCCGCTGTACTTCCGCTTTCGCGGTGGCAAGGGTGTTGCCACCGCTGCCGGTATGTTGCTGGGCCTGTACCCGCCTGCGGCGCTACTGGCGGTCTGCGCCTGGCTGCTGACGTTCTACCTGACCCGCACCAGCTCACTGGCCGCCTTGATCGCTACGCCGCTGACCCTGCCGCTGCTGGCCTGGCAAGAACCCGGGGCGCTGCTGCCCATGAGCGCGCTCACGGGGATGATCGTCTGGCGTCATCGAGGCAATCTACGCGACCTGTTTGCCGGGCGCGAACGGCATTTTTAAATGCCGCCCGGTAGCGCCCATCATCACAGCGCCGAGAGCTGCTCCATCGGCCAACGCGCATGGACACTGATCGCCAGACTTTCCTGCTGACCGGCCTGCAAGCGCTGGCAGCCGGCAAAAGCGATCATCGCCCCATTGTCGGTACAGAACTGTGGACGGGCATAAAAAACATCGCCCTTCATGTCGCCGAGCATTTTTTCCAGGGACGTGCGCAGCGCCTTGTTGGCGCTGACCCCGCCAGCGATCACCAGACGCTTCATGCCCGCCGCCTTCAGGGCACGCTTGCACTTGATGGTCAAAGTCTCCACCACGGCCTGCTGGAACGCCAGCGAGATGTCGCAACGGGCTTGCTCACCGTCGTCCCCGGCGCTCACACACTGCTGCCAGGTGTTCAGGGCAAAGGTCTTCAGGCCGCTGAAGCTGAAATCGAGGCCAGGACGGTCACACATCGGACGCGGGAAGACAAAACGTCCTGCAACCCCTTGATCAGCCAGACGAGCGATTTCCGGGCCACCAGGATAGTTGAGGCCCATCATTTTCGCGGTCTTGTCGAACGCTTCGCCGGCGGCATCGTCCAGGGTCTCGCCCAAAAGCGTGTATTGACCGATCCCGTCGACCTGAACCAGCTGCGTATGACCGCCGGACACCAACAAAGCGACGAACGGAAACTCCGGCGGTTGCGACTCCAGCATCGGCGCCAGCAAGTGGCCTTCCATGTGGTGTACGCCAAGGGCCGGAATGCCCCAGGCGAAGGCCAGTGCCTGAGCACAGGAAGCGCCGACCAGCAGCGCCCCTACCAGGCCAGGACCCGCGGTATAAGCGATCGCATCGATCTCGGTCGGCACGCAGTCGGCTTCGGCCAACACCTGACGAATCAAGGGCAGCATGCGTTTGACGTGGTCACGCGAGGCCAGCTCCGGCACCACGCCACCATAGGCACGGTGCAGGTCGATCTGGCTGAACAGCGCATCGGCCAGCAGACCGCGCTCACTGTCATATAATGCGACACCGGTTTCGTCGCAGGAGGTTTCTAATCCCAGTACTAGCATGGGTTTGCGCCTTGTTTAGGCTGAATTCGAAGGCGCGCATAATAGTCGTCGCGTGATGCCCCGACCAGCGGTTTTCGATCAGAGGCTTTGCATTCCGTGCGATGAGGGGTTAACATCCGCAACCCTTAAAAACCGACGTCTTCAAGTGCTCTTTTGCCGCGAGGATGTTGACCCCGGTAATGAATGAAGGTAGCTCTGGATGCCAGCCGTCAAAGTAAAAGAGAACGAACCCTTCGACGTAGCTCTGCGTCGTTTCAAGCGCTCCTGCGAAAAAGCCGGTGTACTGGCTGAAGTTCGTAGCCGCGAATTTTACGAGAAGCCAACTTCTGAGCGTAAGCGCAAAGCAGCAGCCGCTGTTAAGCGTCACGCCAAGAAAGTTCAGCGCGAACAGCGCCGCGCCGTTCGTCTGTACTAATACACAGACGTTCGTAGCAAGCTTCTGCCAAGCCCGGCTCTTTGCCGGGCTAATGGCTTTGCGTAAACGCTTGATGCTTCACTGTCGAAGCCGCAGACGCGACCGAGACAAATCTGCTTTACCGCGTCAGACCTGGCTCTTTTGCCAGCGGTGCACGTCTTTTCTGACGAGCCTTTCAAGGCTACTGACGAGCACACCCACTGATTCCTCTCACGACGATCAGCCCAAGGCACCTCATGCGTGCAAATGATGAGCTATCCGAGGCCCATGACTGGCCGCAGCCGGATTCAGCGCAACACTTTCAAAAAGTCGAATACTGATTGGCATTAATGTCAGGGGATTTTCGGCAGATACACTTCCCGATAGCGATTACGCAGACGACACCGGTCGAGCCGCCCTTCTTGCGCACCTCAAACAACGACCTTCGTTCGACTACCCTTCGTTTCGGACTTCATTCAGCGCAGATGACGAGAACGCCATGGCCGGGCTAATTCCCCAGAGCTTCATTGACGACCTTCTGAACCGCACCGACATCGTCGATGTGGTCAGCTCTCGCCTGCAAATGAAAAAAGCCGGCAAGAACTACACAGCCTGCTGCCCGTTCCACAAAGAGAAAACCCCTTCGTTCAGCGTCAGTCCCGACAAGCAGTTCTATTACTGCTTCGGCTGCGGCGCTGGCGGCAATGCCCTGGGCTTCATCATGGACCACGACAACCTGGATTTCGTCCAGGCCGTCGAAGACCTGGCGAAGGCGGCCGGCATGGAAGTCCCACGGGAAGAAAGCGGCCGCGCGCACAAACCGCGCCAGCCGACCGATTCGCCGCTGTACCCGTTGCTCACCGCCGCGGCCGACTTCTACCGTCAGGCCCTGAAGAGCCACCCTTCGCGCAAAGCTGCAGTGGATTACCTGAAAGGTCGTGGTCTGACCGGCGAAATCGCCCGCGACTTCGGCCTCGGTTTCGCGCCGCCCGGCTGGGACAACCTGTTCAAGCACTTGAGCAGCGATACTCTGCAGCAAAAGGCCATGATCGATGCCGGCCTGCTGATCGAGAACGCCGAAACCGGCAAACGCTACGATCGCTTCCGTGATCGCGTGATGTTCCCGATCCGCGACAGTCGCGGGCGCGTCATTGCCTTCGGTGGCCGGGTGCTGGGCGACGACAAGCCGAAATACCTGAACTCACCGGAAACCCCGGTATTCCATAAAGGCCAGGAACTCTACGGCCTGTATGAAGCGCGCAAGAACAACCGCAACCTCGACGAAATCATCGTCGTCGAGGGGTACATGGACGTCATCGCCCTCGCCCAACAAGGTCTGCGCAACGCTGTCGCCACTCTGGGTACCGCCACCAGCGAAGAACATCTCAAGCGACTGTTTCGCGTCGTGCCCAGCGTGTTGTTCTGCTTCGACGGCGACCAGGCCGGTCGCAACGCCGCGTGGCGCGCACTGGAAGCCACTCTGCCAAGCCTGCAGGATGGGCGACGGGCACGCTTCCTGTTCCTGCCCGAAGGCGAAGACCCCGACACACTGGTACGCTCCGAAGGCACTGACGCCTTTCGCGCGCGAATCAACCAGCACGCCCAGCCACTGGCAGATTATTTCTTTCAACAGCTGACAGAAGAATCGGACCCGCGCTCCCTCGAAGGCAAGGCCCACATGGCCACCCTCGCAGCGCCGTTGATCGACAAGGTGCCGGGAGCCAACCTGCGCATTCTGATGCGCCAGCGCCTGACCGAAATCACCGGCCTGAGCAGCGAAACGGTCAGCCAACTGGCGCAAAGCGCGCCACAAGAGGCGCCGCCCGCTTACGACCCGGGCATTGATTACGACGCGATGCCCGATTACAGCGACTATCATCAGCCGCAATCGCAAGAAATGTATGTGCCGCAACAGGAATGGACGCCCAAGAAATCCGGTGCCGGCGGCAAAAAATGGGACAAAAAACCCTGGGACAAGAACGGCAAGCGTGGCGGCGATCGCGATCAACCACGTGCCCCGCGGATCCCGGCCGCCGTCGAACCACCGACCCTTGCCGCCTTGCGTACGCTACTGCATCACCCGCAACTGGCGGAAAAAGTCGAGGATGCCGGGCACTTTGCCGCCGAGGACCACACCAACACTCAACTGCTGGTGGCGTTGCTCGAAGCCGTGCAGAAGAATCCCAAGCTAAACTCATTTCAATTGATTGCACGTTGGCACGGCACGGAGCAAGGCCGTTTGCTCAAGGCCCTGGCGGAAAAGGAATGGCTGATTGAAGGGGACAACCTTGAACAACAGTTTTTCGACACCATTACTAGCTTGTCAGCCCGCCAACGCGAGCGAAACCTGGAACAACTGCTCAGGAAAGCACGTCAAAGTGAACTGAGCACAGAAGAGAAAAACCAACTGCGCGACCTATTAAGTCGCAATGTTTCCGCATCAAACCCGACCTCAACTGGCGCGTGAGGTCATAGCTCAGGTATAATCCTCGGCTTGTTTTTTGCCCGCCAAGACCTTCAGTGGATAGGGTGTTATGTCCGGAAAAGCGCAACAGCAGTCTCGTATCAAAGAGTTGATCACACTTGGTCGTGAGCAGGGCTACCTGACTTACGCGGAGGTCAACGACCACCTGCCGGAGGATATTTCAGATCCGGAACAGGTGGAAGACATCATCCGCATGATCAATGACATGGGGATCAACGTATTCGAGGTTGCGCCAGATAAGGATTCCCTTATGCTGGCCGACGCCGATACCGACGAAGCCGCGGCCGAAGAGGCAGCAGCTGCGCTGGCAGCGGTCGAGACCGACATTGGTCGCACTACCGACCCGGTGCGCATGTACATGCGCGAAATGGGTACTGTAGAGCTCCTCACGCGTGAAGGCGAAATCGAAATCGCCAAACGTATTGAAGAGGGCATCCGTGAAGTGATGAGCGCAATCGCGCACTTCCCTGGCACGGTTGACCATATTCTCTCCGAGTACACCCGCGTCACCTCCGAAGGTGGTCGCCTGTCCGACGTCCTGAGCGGTTATATCGACCCGGACGACGGCATTGCGCCGCCTGCAGCCGAAGTGCCACCACCGATCGATCCGAAAGCCGTGAAAGCGGACGACGATTCTGACGATGATGACGCCGAAGCCTCGGATGACGAAGAGGAAGCCGAAAGCGGTCCGGATCCGATCATCGCAGCACAGCGCTTTGGTGCTGTTGCCGATCAGATGGAAATCACCCGCAAGGCCCTGAAAAAGCACGGTCGCCACAACAAGGCAGCTATTGCCGAACTGTTGGCGCTGGCCGACTTGTTCATGCCGATCAAACTGGTTCCGAAGCAATTCGAAGGCCTGGTCGAGCGTGTTCGCAGCGCCCTGGATCGTCTGCGTCAGCAAGAGCGTGCAATCATGCAGCTCTGCGTTCGTGATGCGCGCATGCCGCGTGCCGATTTCCTGCGCCAGTTCCCGGGCAACGAAGTCGACGAAAGCTGGTCCGATGCCCTGGCCAAAGGCAAAAGCAAATACGCTGAAGCCATTGGTCGCCTGCAACCGGACATCATTCGTTGCCAGCAAAAGCTGACCGCGCTGGAAACCGAAACCGGTTTGACGATCGCCGAGATCAAGGACATCAACCGTCGCATGTCGATCGGTGAGGCCAAGGCCCGCCGCGCGAAGAAAGAGATGGTTGAAGCGAACTTGCGTCTGGTGATCTCCATCGCCAAGAAGTACACCAACCGTGGCCTGCAATTCCTCGACCTGATCCAGGAAGGCAACATCGGCCTGATGAAAGCGGTAGACAAGTTCGAATACCGTCGTGGCTACAAATTCTCGACTTATGCCACTTGGTGGATCCGTCAGGCGATCACTCGCTCGATCGCCGACCAGGCCCGCACCATCCGTATTCCGGTGCACATGATCGAGACGATCAACAAGCTCAACCGCATTTCCCGCCAGATGCTGCAGGAAATGGGTCGTGAACCGACGCCGGAAGAGCTGGGCGAACGCATGGAAATGCCTGAGGACAAGATCCGCAAGGTATTGAAGATCGCTAAAGAGCCGATCTCCATGGAAACCCCGATCGGTGATGACGAAGACTCCCATCTGGGCGACTTCATCGAAGACTCGACCATGCAGTCGCCAATCGATGTAGCCACCGTTGAGAGCCTTAAAGAAGCGACGCGCGAAGTACTCTCCGGCCTCACTGCCCGTGAAGCCAAGGTTCTGCGCATGCGCTTCGGTATCGACATGAATACCGACCACACCCTCGAGGAGGTTGGTAAGCAGTTCGACGTGACCCGTGAACGGATTCGTCAGATCGAAGCCAAGGCGCTACGCAAGCTGCGCCACCCGACGAGAAGCGAGCATCTGCGCTCCTTCCTCGACGAGTGATCACAAAACCCCCGGCCCTGGCCGGGGGTTTTGCTTTCCACAGATTAAATCCCCCGTCCTCCCCCTTCCGCCGATTTGCCCGTCTACACTCGAAGCATTCCCCCGAGCCATAACGAGACCGTTATGCCCAGACTGCCGACCGTGCTTTTTTTGCTGTCGCTGATGACCTGGACCGCAACGGCTGGCGCGCTGACTCTGAACGACGAAGAACGTAGCTGGCTTGCGGCCCACCCGAACTTGCGGCTGGGTGTCGATGCCTCGTGGCCTCCCTTTGAGTTTCGCGACGATCAGGGCCGATACCAGGGACTTGCGGCGGACTATATCGACCTGATCCGTCAGCGTTTGGCCGTTCATCTGACGCCTATCGAGCCGGTCAGCTGGACAGCCGTGCTGGAGCAAGCCAAACAAGGCAAGCTGGACCTGTTGCCGGGCATCATGTCGACCCCGGAACGCCAGAACTACCTGTCGTTCACGCGCCCCTATCTGGATTTCCCGATTGTCATCCTGGCGCATGTCGGTGGCGCCCAACCTCGCAAAATCCAGGACCTCTACGGGCTGAAAATCGCCGTGGTGGAAAACTACGCCCCCCACGAACTGCTGCGCACCCACAATCCCGATTTGAACCTGGTGGCGATGCCCAATGTCAGCTCTGCACTGCAGGCGCTGGCCACCGATGAAGTGGACGCGGTGGTTGGCGACCTCGCCTCCAGTGTGTGGAGCCTGCGCCAGCTCAAGCTGGACGGGCTGTACGTCAGCGGCGAAACCCCTTATCGCTATCAATTGGCCATGGGCGTGCCCCGGGACAACAAGGTGCTGGTTGGCATCCTGGATAAGGTTCTGGCGGACGTGAGTCCTGCAGAAATCAGTGCCATCCAGGAGCATTGGGTAGGCAACGTCCTCGATCATCGAACTTTCTGGTCCGATCTACTGGTCTATGGCCTGCCGGGATTACTGCTGTTGATGATCGTGCTGGCCGTAGTGATCCGGATCAACCGCCGACTGAGCTCGGAGATCGCCCGCCGCGTCGATCTGGAACAGGAACTGCGCAGCAGCGAATACCACTACCGCGGGCTGGTGGAGAGCCTGTCGGCCATTGCCTGGGAAGCGCGGATGAGCGACTTCACCTACAGCTATGTGTCGCCCCACGCCGAAGCCTTGCTTGGCTATCCGCTGTCGCACTGGCTGATTCCGGGCTTCTGGCGCAACATCATTCACCCCGCCGACCTGACCCGCGCGCAGAACTTCTGTGATCACGAAGTGCTGGCCGGGCGCGATCACAGCCTCGATTACCGGGTCATCACCGCCGATGGGCGCTGCCTGTGGGTGCGCGATATCGTCAGCCTGATCGAACATGGCCACGAACCAGTGATGCGCGGGTTGATGATCGACATCAGCGAAGCCAAACGCACCGAAGAAGCCCTGCGCCTGTCGGAGCAGAAATTTGCCTCGGTCTTCCAGCAATGCCCCGACATTCTGGTCATCGCGCGCCTTTCCGACGGCTGCCTGCTCGAAGTCAACGAAGCGTTCGAAGAACAGATCGGCCTGCGTGCCGAGGACGTCATCGGCCAGACCGCCACCGACCTGAATATCTGGGGCATTCCCGGCGTCGGGCCGGGGCTGTTGCAGCGCTTGCAGGCTGGCAGCATCCGCAACCTGGAGATGCCCTTTCGTCGCAGCAATGGCCAGGTGTTTACCGGCCTGATTTCCGCCGAACCCTTCGACCTCGATACGACCCCGGCGCTGGTGGTGGTCGTGCGTGATATCACCCAGCTCAAGGAAACCCAGCAACAACTGCAAACCTCCGAAGAGAAATTCGCCAAGGCGTTTCACGCCTCGCCGGACGGCTTGTTGCTGTCCCGGCAAAGTGACGGCCTGCTGATTGAGGTTAACGAAGGGTTCAGCCGCATTACCGGGTTCAACAGCGCGATGTCGGTGGACCGTTCGGCACTGGACCTGGGTATCTGGGTCAACCTCAACGAGCGCAAGCAGATGCTCGACCTGCTGCACCGCGACGGCTTTGTCCGCGACTTTAGCTGCCATATTCGCCGCAGCGACGGGCAGATTCGCCTCTGCGAAGTCTCCAGCCGTCCGCTGCCGATTGGCGATGAGGACTGCATGCTGACCATCGCCCGGGACATTACCGAGCGCCATCTGATGCAGGAGAAACTGCAACAAGCGGCGACGGTGTTCGAGAGCACTGCCGAAGGCGTACTGATCACCGATACCCAGCAGCACATCAGCGCCGTCAACCGCGCGTTTACCGAAATCACCGGCTACAGCGAAAGCGAAGCCCTGGGCCATACCCCGCGCCTGCTTGCCTCCGGCCTGCATGACAGCGCGTTCTACGCAGCCATGTGGCATCAATTGACCGCCGAAGGTCACTGGCAAGGCGAGATTTCCAACCGGCGCAAAAACGGCGAGCTCTACCCGAGCTGGCTGACCATCAGCGCCGTGCGCAACCGGGACAAGTTCATCACCCACTTCGTGGCGGTATTCGCTGACATTTCCAGCCTCAAACACGCCCAGGCCAAACTCGATTACCAGGCCCACCACGACCCGCTGACGGGTCTGCCAAACCGCACACTATTCGAAAGCCGCCTGCAGACCGCCCTCAATACCCAGAAGGAAAATGGCGGCCAGGGCGCGGTACTGTTCCTGGATCTGGACCGTTTCAAACACATCAACGACAGCCTCGGTCACCCGGTCGGCGACCTGCTGCTCAAAGGCATTGCCGTGCGCCTCAAGGAGCAACTGCGCGATATCGACACCGTGGCCCGCCTGGGCGGCGATGAGTTCATCATCCTGTTACCTGGCCTGCAGCAAGCCAGCGACGCCGACAATATCGCCACCAAGCTGCTTAATTGCTTTACCGCCCCGTTCCAGGCCGGTGAGCACGAATTTTTCATCAGCGCCAGTATCGGCACCAGCCTCTATCCACAGGACGGCTGTGATGTCGCCACCTTGATCAAGAACGCCGACGCGGCGATGTATCGCTCTAAAGCCAAGGGCCGTAACCGGGTCGAAAGCTATACCCGCGACCTCACCGCGCAAGCCAGTGAACGGGTGGCGCTGGAGCATGAATTGCGGCGCGCCATCGAGCGCAACGAGCTGCAGCTCTACTACCAACCGAAAATCAGCCTCGAAGACTATCGCCTGGTGGGGGCAGAAGCGCTGATTCGCTGGCGTCATCCGACCTTTGGCGACGTACCGCCAGAGCATTTCATTTCCCTGGCCGAAGAGAACGGCATGATCCTGCAGATCGGCGACTGGGTGCTTGAAACCGCCTGCCGGCAAATGCACGAATGGAACCTGACCTACGAAGGCCTCGGCCCGCTGTCCGTCAACCTGGCGGGCGCTCAGCTGCGCCAACCCAACCTCCTCGGCCGCATCGAACAACTGCTCAAGGACAACCGCCTCAAACCGGGATTCCTGCAGCTGGAAATCACCGAAAACTTCATCATGAGCCAGGCGGAAGAAGCGCTGGCGGTGCTGCATCAACTCAAGCATCTGGGCGTGCAACTGGCGATCGACGACTTCGGCACCGGCTACTCGTCACTGAGTTACCTCAAGCGCCTGCCCCTGGACATACTCAAAATCGACCAATCCTTCGTTCGCGGCTTGCCCGACGACCCACACGACGCCGCCATCGTGCGCGCCATCATCGCCCTCGGCCGCAGCATGCAATTCACCGTGATTGCCGAAGGCGTGGAGACTCATGCGCAGCAACGATTCCTGGCCGACGAAGGCTGCGAACAGATCCAGGGCTACATCGTCAGCCTGCCCCTGCCCCCCGACGAATTCGCCGCGACGTTTCTTCGTTCAACCGTTTCAGACTTTTCGGATAGCACAGCCGCGAAACCGTCGCTATAATCCGCGGCCTACTGAGGGCCTATAGCTCAGTTGGTTAGAGCAGAGGACTCATAATCCTTTGGTCCACGGTTCAAGTCCGTGTGGGCCCACCAAACAAGAAAGCCGCGCAATGCGCGGCTTTTGCGTTTCTGAATGGCCTGAAGCAATAGAGCCATTTTTTAATTGCTTCACGACCTTCGCGAGCAAGCTCGCCCCTACCAGGGATTTGCCGCGTTTCAACGCACCGGCCCAATCCGCTCAAGCCTCTCGCCCGTCAACACCACTTCATACGTATCCGCAGGCCTTCCCCACTGCTCCACTAGAACCATACGATCCACCACTGCAGCGCCCAACTCTGTAATGGTGTCTGCCAAAGCCTCAACCATTTCTTGAGCCCGCAGCCACAGGCGATCATTGATCGTTTTCAGTTCGGCCGCGATGCACTCGGATGATGTGAGGCCTGTATCGGGATAGGTGATGTTGCGCAGCAGGTGCCGCAGCTCACTGATTTTTGCGTCGTCCCGTTCCGCACCGAGCGCCCCTTTGAGGATGGCTGCCGCTTCCGACAGGTCGACACGTTTTGCGCCGACAGGTGCTGAAGGTAACGTCTGGGCCATCGCGCCTGCTAAAAGAATGATGATCCGGGCTTCCAGGTAGGCCTTCATGGCGTCCATCGACGCAATGGGCTGCACCAGATTGATGGTTGCGCCCCCTTTGTGCCGCAGGTCCATGGTCACGGTCAGGGTGACCCCACCTGTTTCAAACCCCAATGAGCGGGCCACGACGTAGTGTCCCATTTCGTGATGGGCGATCCGCAATGCACGGTCCCGTACAGCGGCATGCAATTTTGTCGTCATGTCCTTCGCCTCGCACTCTCGACTGCATCAATCCTAGTCGATCTCCACAGTCGCTCTTTCGCCCAGAAAAAAGCCGCGCAATGGCGCGGCTTTTCCGAGTCAAACGTCAGCCCTTATTTGGGCAACGCATACGCAATCACGTAGTCCCCACGGTCCGTCGACTGACGTGCACCGCCTACGGTGAGCAGGATGTACTGCTTGCCGGTTTTCGGCGAAACGTAAGTCATCGGCCCGGACTGACTGCCCACTGGCAGACGCGACTTCCAGATCTCGTTGCCGTTGCCGGTATCGAAGGCGCGCAGGTAGAAGTCCTGGGTGCCGGCGAAGAACAGCAGGCCGGACTGGGTCGCCAGCGAAGCGCCGAGGGTCGGCATGCCGATCGGGATCGGCAGGTGCATGCGGATGCCCAGCGGGCCGGTGTCTTGCACGGTGCCGACCGGGACTTGCCACATCAGTTTGTGGGTCTTGAGGTCGATGGCGGACATGGTGCCGAACGGTGGCTTCTGGCACGGAATACCGGCCGCCGAGAGGAAGCGTTCGCGCATGGCGCCGAATGGCGTGCCTTCCTGCGGCACGACGCCCATTTCGATGCCGCTGGCCCCGGCGCCGATCTTGTCGCGCGGGATCATGTAGTTGGCCAGGCCCAGGCGCATGTCATTGACGAACATGTAGTTGGTGTTCGGATCCACCGAGACGCTGCCCCAGTTCATGCCGCCCAACGAGCCCGGGAATTGCAGGGCGCGGTCCATACCCGGCGGGGTGTAGACGCCTTCGTGGCGCATGCCCTTGAACTGGATGCGGCACATCAACTGGTCGAACGGCGTGGCGCCCCACATGTCGGATTCGGTGAGCGTCTTGTTGCCGATCGAAGGCATGTCCACCGAGAACGGCTGGGTCGGCGAGTAGCGTTCGCCAGGCACATGCCCCTGTGGAACGGGACGTTCTTCAACGCGTGAAATCGGCACGCCGGTTGCGCGGTTGAGCAGGAAGATCTCGCCCTGTTTGGTGACTTGCGCCAGGGCCGGCTGCAGGCCGCCCTTGTCGTCCGGCACGTCGTACAGCAGCGGTTGTGCCGGCAGGTCGAAGTCCCACAGATCATGGTGAGTGGTCTGGAAGTGCCAGCGCACCTGGCCGGTTTTCACGTCGACGGCGACGATGGAGGAGTTCCACTTGTCGTCGAACTCGGTGCGCTGACCGCCGAAGAAGTCAGGGGTGGCGTTGCCGGTGGGCAAGTACACCAGACCGAGTTTGGCGTCGTAGGACATGGCCGACCACACGTTCGGCGTGCCACGGGTATACGTCTCACCTGCTGGTGGGCGCTTGGTGGTGTTCGGATTACCCGGATCCCACGCCCACACCAGTTCGCCGCTGCGCACGTCGTAGGCACGGACCACGCCTGGCGGCTCGCCGGTGGAATAGTTGTCGGCCACGCGGCCACCGACGATCACCACGTCTCCGGCGACCAATGGCGTCGAAGTCTGCTGGTAGTAACCGGGCTTCACTTCACCCATGTCGGTTTTCAGGTCGACCGTGCCTTTGTTGCCAAACTCTTCGCATGGCTTGCCGGTTTCGGCATTGATGGCGATCAAGCGCGCATCGCCGGTCGGCAGGAACAGACGTTTCGTGCAGGCCGTTGGCTGAGCACCTGCAGGTGCCGGGGCTTCGGAATAGCCCAAACCGCGGCAACGCTGCCAGTTCGGCGCGGAGCCTTGCGGGTCGAACTTCCAGCGCTGGGCGCCGGTGTCGGCATCCAGGGCGAAGACTTTGCCGTAGGCAGTGCAGGTGTAGACCGTGTCACCGATTTGCAGCGGGGTGTTCTGGTCTTCGGCACCGGCACCGGTGCTTTGCGGGATGTCGCCGGTACGGAAGGTCCAGGCTACCTGCAACTTGTCGATGTTGCCCTTGTTGATCTGGTCCAGCGCGGCAAAGCGGTTGCCCGCGGTGGTGTTGCCCCAGTGCGCCCAGTCTTTCTGCTCGGTGCCCGGTGCGACCGGCGTGACGGCAGGTTCGGTGGTGGCCTTGACCACATGGGTCGGCACGAACATGTAGGCCATGGTGGCGACGACACCGACGGCCAGAATACCGGCCAGGCCATAGGCGCCACGCCCTGCGGACGCGCCCGAGGCACGCACCAGCGTCGGATAGAACAGTGCCACGACCAGGCCGATCACGGCAAAGGTCAGCACGCGCGAGACCAGCGGCCAATATTCGAAGCCGGCATCCCATACCGCCCAGATCGCGGTCAGTATCAGCGCCAGACCATACAGCCAGGCGCCAGCCGGTTTACGGCGGGCAATCATCAGCCCGGAGACCAGCATCGCCAGGCCCATCAGCAGGAAATACCAGCTGCCACCGAGTGAAATCAGGTAGCCACCGCCCCCCGCCAGGCCGAGCCCGATCAGTGCAATCAGGACACCCAGTCCCGCCAGCAACCATTTGCTGCCGGCGGCAGCCCCAGAAGTATTCATGTCGGAAATTATCCCCATTTGTGACAAGCGCGGAATAATGTACTACCTAGTTACTTATGGCAAATTGTCGCAGGTAAAAATGGCATGAACGGTAGTCAGCCTAGTTCAAACCTCCGCTCGAAGAGATGTGGCTGTAACATGCTTGCCCATTGCTTGGTCCCGCTGGAGACAACCCTTGCCTGACACTCGTCCGCCCGTTCTTGATGAAATCGACCGCCAGTTGATCGCGGCCCTGCAGATCAACGCCCGCGAAAGCGTGGCCATGCTTGCCCGGCAGCTGGGCATCGCGCGCACCACCGTTACATCGCGATTGGCACGCCTGGAAAAAGCCAAAGTGATCACCGGTTATGGCGTTCGCCTGGGTCAGCGTGTGGTCGACGGCGGGTTGCAGGCGTACGTGGGAATCACCGTGCAACCGCGCTCCGGCAAGGAAGTGTTGCGACGCCTGAGCGCCATGGCGCAGGTGCAGCAGTTGTGCGCCGTGAGTGGCGAATTTGATTATGTGGCGTGGCTGCGGACCGACTCGCCAGAGCAGCTGGATCAGTTGCTGGATCAGATCGGCAGTGTCGACGGGGTGGAGAAAACGACGACCTCGATCATCCTGAGCAGCAAGATTGATCGGGGGCAGCCGGTTTGAGTATCCAGCCAATCAATCTCCGGTGCCTAATCGGGCCTCTTCGCGGTCAAGCCCGCTCCCACAGTGGACAGTGTGCACAGCACAATCGTCATATTGATCATTAATATGGCAAAACGACGACACTTTGCGTCTTATTAACGTGTTCTACGCTCTCTAGAATGGCCGGCATCTTTTCCTATACTCAGACGCGCACCCCGCGTCCGGACGCCAGTAAGGTCAGCCATGAACAAGAACAATCGCCACCCTGCAGACGGTAAGAAACCAGTCACCATTTTCGGCCCGGACTTTCCTTTCGCCTTCGACGACTGGATCGAACACCCGGCCGGGCTGGGCAGCATTCCCGAGCACCATCATGGCGCCGAAGTAGCGATTGTCGGCGCCGGTATCGCCGGGCTGGTGGCGGCTTATGAGCTGATGAAACTCGGCCTCAAGCCGGTGGTTTACGAAGCGTCGAAGATGGGCGGCCGCCTGCGTTCCCAGACGTTCAACGGCACCGATGGCATCGTCGCCGAACTGGGCGGCATGCGCTTCCCGGTGTCGTCCACCGCGTTCTACCACTACGTCGACAAGCTCGGTCTTGAGACCAAACCCTTCCCTAACCCGCTGACGCCTGCCTC
This sequence comes from Pseudomonas moorei, assembly GCF_008801475.1. Lineage (GTDB taxonomy): Bacteria > Pseudomonadota > Gammaproteobacteria > Pseudomonadales > Pseudomonadaceae > Aquipseudomonas > Aquipseudomonas moorei. The sequence goes on from NZ_VZPP01000017.1 coordinate 62,539, forward strand.
CGGCAGCACCGTGATCGACCTGGAAGGCCAGACCCATTACGCACAGAAACTGGCGGACCTTCCCGCGCTGTTCCAGGAAGTGGCTGATGCCTGGGCCGATGCACTGGAAGACGGCTCACGCTTCGGCGAAATCCAGCAGGCCATTCGCGACCGCGACGTGCCACGCCTCAAAGAACTGTGGAATACCCTGGTGCCACTGTGGGACGACCGCACGTTCTACGACTTCGTCGCTACCTCCAAGGCGTTTGCCAAGTTGTCATTCCACCACCGCGAAGTGTTCGGCCAGGTCGGTTTCGGTACCGGTGGCTGGGACTCCGACTTCCCCAACTCGATGCTGGAAATCTTCCGCGTGGTCATGACCAACTGCGACGATCACCAGCACCTGGTGGTCGGTGGTGTCGAGCAAGTACCGCAAGGGATCTGGCGCCATGTGCCGGAACGTTGCGTGCACTGGCCTGAAGGCACCAGTCTGAAATCGTTGCACCGGGGCGCCCCGCGCTCCGGCGTGAAAAAAATCGCCCACGCTCCCGGTGGCCGTTTTGCGGTGACCGACAACAATGGCGACACCCGCGAATATGCCGCGGTGCTGACCACCTGCCAGAGCTGGCTGCTGACCACCCAGATCGAATGCGACGAAACCCTGTTCTCGCAAAAGATGTGGATGGCCCTGGACCGTACCCGCTACATGCAATCGTCGAAGACCTTCGTGATGGTCGACCGCCCGTTCTGGAAGGACAAGGACCCGGAAACCGGCCGCGACCTGATGAGCATGACCCTCACCGATCGCCTGACCCGTGGCACCTACCTGTTCGACAACGGCGACGACAAGCCAGGGGTCATTTGCCTGTCGTACTCGTGGATGAGCGATGCGCTGAAAATGCTCCCGCACCCGGTGGAAAAACGCGTGAAGCTGGCACTCGATGCGCTGAAAAAGATCTACCCGAAAGTCGACATCGCCGCGCGCATCATCGGCGATCCGATCACCGTGTCCTGGGAAGCCGACCCGCATTTCCTCGGTGCCTTCAAAGGCGCCCTGCCCGGTCACTACCGCTACAACCAGCGCATGTACGCGCACTTCATGCAGGACGACATGCCGGCCGAACAACGCGGGATTTTCATCGCAGGTGATGATGTTTCGTGGACACCGGCCTGGGTCGAAGGCGCCGTGCAGACGTCGCTCAACGCGGTATGGGGCATCATGAAACACTTCGGCGGTGCAACTCACGCCGAGAATCCGGGTCCAGGTGATGTGTTCAACGAGATCGGACCGATCGCCCTGCCCGAGTAAGAGGAATCCGAAATGCGCGTAGCCCTTTACCAATGTCCACCGTTGCCCCTCGATGTCGCGGGTAACTTGCAACGCTTGCACCAGCTTGCGCTGGAGGCCAAAGGCGCCGATTTGCTGGTGCTGCCGGAGATGTTTCTGACCGGCTACAACATCGGCGTCGATGCTGTCAGCGTGCTGGCGGAGGTGTACAACGGTGAGTCGGCGCAACAGGTCGCGCGCATCGCCAAGGCTGCCGGGATTGCCATTTTGTATGGCTATCCCGAGCGCACCGAGGACGGGCAGATCTACAACGCCGTGCAGTTGATCGATGCCAATGGCGAACGCCTGTGCAACTACCGCAAGACGCACCTGTTCGGCGACCTCGACCGCTCGATGTTCAGCCCCGGCACCAACGATTTTCCGGTCGTTGAACTCAACGGCTGGAAGCTCGGTTTCCTGATCTGCTACGACCTGGAGTTTCCGGAAAATGCCCGGCGCCTGGCCCTTGAGGGCGCCGAGCTGATCCTGGTGCCGACCGCGAACATGATTCCCTTCGATTTCATCGCTGATGTCACCGTCCGCGCCCGCGCCTTTGAAAACCAGTGTTATGTGGCCTACGCCAACTACTGCGGGCATGAAGGCGACATCCACTACTGCGGCAAGAGCAGCATCGCCGCACCGGACGGCAGCCGCATTGCGCAGGCCGGTCTTGATGAGGCACTGATCGTCGGTGAGCTGGATCGTCAGTTGATGGTCGATTCCCGCGCCGCCAATCGCTACCTCCTCGATCGCCGCCCCGAGCTTTACGACGCGCTGAACAAGCGCTAATCCGCTAGCATTGGCACTTCACTGTTCTGGAAGTGCCCATGCCTGCGCTGAATCACCCTCGCCCCCATTCTGAAACCCTGGCCAACGGTCTGCGGGTGACGCTGCGTCATGCGCCGGATTTGAAGCGCTGCGCGGCGGCTTTGCGAGTCGCTGCGGGCAGCCACGATGTCCCGCTGGCCTGGCCCGGCCTGGCGCACTTTCTTGAGCATCTGCTGTTTCTGCACACCGAGCGTTTTCCTGCCGGGCAAGGGTTGATGGCCTACGTCCAGAGTCATGGTGGGCAGGTCAACGCGCGCACCAACGAGCGCACCACCGACTACTTTTTCGAATTGCCGGCGCAGGCGTTGGCCGGTGGGTTGGAACGTATGTCAGACATGCTCGCTCACCCGCGAATGAATCCGGATGATCAGCAACGCGAAAGAGAAGTGCTGCAGGCCGAGTATGTCGCCTGGTCCCAGGACGCCACGGCCCAACAGCAACTGGCGCTGTTCGACGGGCTGAGTGAAACGCACCCTTTGCGCGGCTTTCACGCCGGCAACCGCGACAGTCTTCCAGTGTCGCAGCCGGAATTTCAGCAAGGCTTGCAGGATTTTTATCAGCGTTTTTATCAAGCCGGGCAGATGACCCTGAGCCTGGCGGGGCCGCAAAGTCTGGAAGAACTGAAAGCACTGGCCCAGGGTTTCGCAGATGCCATCCCCGCGGGCAGCCCGATCGCGCAACAAGCGCCTGCACCGCTGATGAGCGCTTTGGACAACAGTTATCAACAGGTGGACGCTCATCGCCTGCATCTGTTGTTCGCCCTTGAAGCGCTGCCCGACTCTTCGGCGGACGCATTGGCGTTCCTGTGCCATTGGCTCAACAGCGCCAAACCCGGCGGACTGTTGGCCGGGTTGCGTGACCGGGGCTGGGTCACCCACCTGAAAGCGGCACCGTTGTATCAATTCGCCGGGCAAGCCTTGCTGCATGTCGAGTTCACACGCAACGCCGATACACCGCCAGTGGCGATACGCGAACAACTGCTGGACTGGCTGGGCTTTTTCGCCCGGCAAGACTGGAGCGCATTGAGCTCCGAATATGCCGCCCTGCTGCAACGCCAGCAGCAAGTCAGCACAGCCCTGCAACTGGCCCGACTGGACAACGAACAGCTTGAAGCCGGGTTATCCGAACAGGGTGCGACGGCCCTCAAGCAAGTGCTGAATCAAATCGGTGCTGTGGATAACTTCAGCGGTCAATGGCAGTTGCCGACACCCAACCCCTTCCTGCGCTCCGATGCGCCTGCCCCCAACGCCGGCCTGATTCGTGGCCAGACCAGCGCCCATCGTGGCCTGCGCACCTTCGCTCAGGACCGCTCGCGCAGCCGCCGCGAACGCTCACCGATGCAGTTCAGCCAGGCGCTGCCGGAGATGGGAGCGCATGGTGCGGTGTATCTGCGTTGGCGTCTTGATGCGGCACCTGCCACTCACCTGCAGACGCGCCTGGAAAACCATCTGCAAACATTGCGCGAAGAAGCGCGTCAGGCCGGTGTGGATTTTTCCTTCACCGCATCGGGAAACGAATGGCTGCTGAAGATGACCGGACTGCAGGAGCCGATGCCCGCTGTCCTCGAGCATGCGCTGAAAGCGCTGACAAAACCTGAGGCGGATGTCTCACCCGATGCGCCGACGCCCCCTGCGTTGATGCCGATTCGACAATTGCTCAAGGCCTTGCCCGATCATTGCCTTGAACCCATCGCCTACTCAGATGACCTGCAACAACTCTGGTCAAGCGCCCGCTGGGATGGCCTGGCGATAGGTCTGTCGGCGCAGACCCAAGCGGCCATGGGCCTGGCTTTAAGCCGCATCCCCGGCACGCCGGACAGTCAGCTGACACCGCCGCCATCGAGCCCGTCGCACTATCTGTGGAGCACCTTCGATACCGGGTCCAGCGAACACGCCTTGCTGCTGTTCTGCCCATCCGCGAGCGAAGCGATCGCTGACGAAGCCGCATGGCGCCTGCTGGCACACATCTGCCACACGCCGTTCTACCAGCGCCTGCGGGTGGAGCTGCAACTCGGCTATGCGGTGTTCAGCGCCTTGCGCCAGATGCACGGCCAAACCGGACTGCTGTTCGGCGTGCAATCGCCGAGCGTCGCGCCAGTCGACCTGCTGCAACACATTGAGCAGTTCCTGGGCGGGTTGCCGCAGATGATCCGGGATATCGATGAAGGCAGTTTCATCGCCCTGCGCCAGGCCTTGGCCGACCAATTCGCCAGTGCCGTGTTGCCCAATGCCCAAGCCGCTGAACTGCTGTGGCAGGGCACACTGGCCGGCCGCTCGTCGGATTATTTGAGTCAACTGCCCGAGGCGATTCTGCTGGTTGATCGACCGACGCTCATCGCCGCAGCGCAACGCCTGAAACAGGCAGAAGACGGCTGGCGCTGCCTGTCCAGCGGGAGTTGCCCCGGCTCGCCTTGGCAAGTGACAAAATGATCATTACCGAGGCTGCAATTAACTTTCTCGAACATTTGCAGCCAATTATTGTGAAATTTTAAGTAACATAGCAGCCTAACTATCTGAACATCTCCTGCTGGAGGTGGACTATATGTATAGATCTCAACTGTCCCATCACCTGAAGGAGCGCTCCCATGTCCTGGTCCAAACCTGCTTACACCGACCTGCGTATCGGCTTTGAAGTCACCATGTACTTCGCCAGCCGTTGAGTCCTGCCGCCAGGTAGAACATGCGGTTCAACGCCTCGGTTCGCCGAGGCGTTTTTATTTTCAGCTGTTGAATGTTTGGAGCCTCCATGTTTGTCCAGATCCTGGGATCCGCCGCCGGCGGCGGTTTCCCCCAATGGAACTGCAACTGCGCCAACTGCGCAGGTTTTCGCGACGGAAGCCTGAATGCCAAGGCGCGTACCCAGTCATCCATCGCGATTTCCGATGACGGGGTCAACTGGGTGCTGTGCAACACCTCGCCGGACATCCGCGCCCAACTTCAGGGTTTCGCGCCGATGCAACCGGGCCGCGCCCTGCGTGACACCGGAATCAGTGCGATCATTCTGATGGACAGCCAGATCGACCACACCACCGGCCTGCTCATGCTGCGTGAAGGGTGCCCGCATCAGGTCTGGTGCACGGACATGGTCCACGAAGACCTGAGCAGCGGTTTCCCGCTGTTCAACATGCTGACCCACTGGAACGGCGGCCTGACCTGGAACCGCATCGAACTCGACCAGAGCTTCAGTATCCCGGCCTGCCCGAACCTGCGCTTCACCCCGCTGCCGTTGCGCAGCGCCGCGCCGCCCTATTCGCCCCATCGCTTCGACCCGCACCCGGGGGACAACATCGGACTGATCGTTGAAGACCTCAACACGGGCGGCAAACTCTTCTACGCACCGGGCCTGGGCAAGGTCGATGCGCCGTTGCTGGAGATCATGGCCGGCAGCGATTGCCTGCTGGTGGACGGCACGCTGTGGGACGACGACGAAATGCAACGCCGTGGCGTCGGCACCCGCACCGGGCGGGAGATGGGTCACCTGGCGCAGAATGGCCCCGGCGGCATGCTCGAAGTGCTGGAGCAACTGCCCACGCAGCGCAAAGTCCTTATCCACATCAACAACACCAACCCGATTCTCGATGAGGATTCGCCAGAACGCGCAGAGCTGGCGCGGCGCAATGTTGAAGTGGCTTTTGATGGTATGAGTATTGTGCTGTAGCGGCTGGCCCCATTGCTGGCAAGCCAGCTCCCACAGGTTTTATGCGCGCCACAAAGCATTGTGGGCGCTGGCTTGTCGGGTCGCCGCATCGCAGCGATGACATCCGACCAGACACCACAGAATCAAATGCTTGTTCCCGGAGAACAGACATGACCGACACCCCGATGTCCCCAACCGAATTCGAAGCCGCCCTGCGCGCCAAGGGGGCCTATTACCACATCCATCACCCGTATCACGTGGCGATGTATGAAGGCCGGGCGACCCGCGAGCAGATTCAGGGCTGGGTCGCCAATCGCTTTTACTATCAGGTGAACATCCCGCTCAAGGACGCCGCGATTCTGGCCAACTGCCCGGACCGCGAAATCCGCCGCGAGTGGATTCAGCGCCTGCTCGATCACGACGGCGCCCCCGGCGAAGAAGGTGGCATCGAAGCCTGGCTGCGCCTCGGCCAGGCCGTCGGCCTCAACCCGGATCAACTGCGCTCCCAGGAGCTGGTGCTGCCCGGCGTGCGTTTCGCCGTGGACGCCTACGTCAACTTCGCCCGCCGCGCCAGTTGGCAGGAAGCTGCCAGCAGCTCGCTGACCGAACTGTTCGCGCCACAGATCCACCAGTCGCGCCTGGACAGTTGGCCGCAGCATTACCCGTGGATCGACCCGGCCGGCTACGAGTATTTCCGCACCCGCCTGGGTCAGGCGCGACGCGATGTCGAACACGGCTTGGCCATCACCTTGCAGCACTACACAACGCGGGTCGGCCAGGAACGCATGCTGGAAATTCTCCAGTTCAAACTGGACATTCTTTGGAGCATGCTCGATGCCATGAGCATGGCTTACGAACTGAATCGCCCGCCCTATCACAGCGTGACCGAACAACGGGTCTGGCATAAAGGAATCACCTTATGAGTTTCGATCGCAGCAAGACTCCGACCTGGCGGCCCGGCTACCGCTTCCAGTACGAACCGGCGCAGAAAGGCCACGTGCTGCTGTACCCCGAAGGCATGATCAAACTCAATGAAAGCGCCGCGCTGATCGGCGGCTTGATCGATGGCCAACGCGATGTCGCGGCGATCATCAATGAACTCGACAAGCAGTTCCCCGGCGTGCCCGAGCTCGGTGACGACGTCGAGCAATTCATGGAGGTTGCCCGTGCGCAGCACTGGATCGAACTTGCCTGAGTCATCGGTGCAAGTACCGCCCAAACCCGAAGTCGGCCTGCCGCTGTGGCTGCTCGCCGAGCTGACCTACCGCTGCCCGCTGCAATGCCCCTACTGCTCCAATCCGCTGGACTTCGCCGAGCAGGGCAAAGAGCTGAGCACCGAGCAGTGGATCAAGGTTTTTCGCGAAGCCCGGGAGATGGGCGCGGCGCAACTGGGCTTTTCCGGCGGCGAACCGCTGGTGCGCCAGGACCTCGCCGAACTGATTTTTGAAGCGCGCCAACTCGGCTTCTACACCAACCTGATCACCTCCGGCATCGGTCTGACCGAGCAGAAAATCAGCGACTTCAAAAAGGCCGGCCTGGATCATATCCAGATCAGTTTCCAGGCCAGCGACGAGCAGGTGAACAACCTGTTGGCCGGGTCGAAAAAAGCCTTTGCGCAGAAGCTCGAAATGGCCCGCGCGGTGAAGGCCCACGGCTATCCGATGGTGCTGAACTTCGTGACCCATCGGCACAACATCGACCAGATCGACCGCATCATCGAGTTGTGCATTGCCCTTGAAGCGGACTTCGTCGAACTCGCCACTTGCCAGTTCTACGGCTGGGCCCAGCTCAACCGCGTCGGCCTGTTGCCGACCAAAGAACAACTGATACGCGCCGAACGCATCACCAACGAGTACCGGGCAAAACTCGAAGCCGAAGGTCATCCGTGCAAGCTGATTTTCGTCACCCCGGACTATTACGAAGAACGCCCGAAAGCCTGCATGAACGGCTGGGGCAGTATTTTTCTGACGGTCACCCCGGACGGAACCGCACTGCCCTGTCACGGCGCCCGACAGCTGCCGGTGCAGTTTCCCAACGTGCGCGACCACAGCATGCAGCACATCTGGTACGACTCGTTCGGCTTCAATCGCTTTCGTGGCTACGACTGGATGCCCGAGCCCTGCCGCTCCTGCGACGAGAAAGAAAAGGATTTCGGCGGCTGTCGTTGCCAGGCGTTCATGCTCACGGGTGATGCGAGCAACGCCGACCCGGTGTGCAGCAAATCGCACCATCACGGCGTGATCCTCAAGGCCCGCGAAGAAGCCGGGCACGCCACCCAGACCATCGACCAACTGGCCTTTCGCAATGAACGAAACTCACGCCTCATCGCCAAAAGCTGACCCGTTCAGCGCGGCCAACGCCGTCGCGGCCGGTATCGACTTTGCCGAGTTGCAGGCGGGCGCCAACGGCCTGTTCTGGAACGAATACCGCCCGGAAGATGGCGCTTGCCGAATCTGGCACTGGCGCGACGGCACGGCGAAATGTCTGACGCCACCGGGGTTCAGTGTTCGCAGTCGGGTGTACGAATATGGCGGTGGTGCGTTTTGTCTGACTGACGATGGCGTCGTTTTCGTCAACGAGACCGACCAGCAACTGTATCGGCAATCGTTGCAGGGTGAATCGCCCGAAGTGCTGACATCAGGGGTGTGCCGTTATGGCGATCTTCAGTTCGCCAAGGGTCAAGTGCTGGCGGTAGAAGAGAACCACGACCAACATCGGCTGGTGGCGATTGATCTGGCTGATGGCCTACGGCATGTGCTGGCCGAGGGCGCGGACTTTTATGCCGCCCCGACATTGAGCCCGGATGCCCGTCGCCTGGCCTGGATCGAGTGGAGTCGCCCGCATCAGCCCTGGACGGCCACTCGCTTGATGCTCGCCGAACGCCAGAGCGATGGCGGTTTTGCCCCGCCTCGTTGCTTAGCCGGTGAGGACGATCAAGAGTCCCTTCAACAACCACGATTTGACGACAGCGGTCGCTTGTTTTGCCTGACTGATCGCGGCGGTTTCTGGCAACCCTGGGTGAAATCCAACGAGGGATTGAGCCCGTTAGCCAGCGCTGCGGCCGATCATGGTCCCGCCCCCTGGCAACTCGGGGGCTGCACCTGGCTGCCGTTGGGCGAGTCCAATTATCTGGCCAGCTGGACGGAAGGAGGCTTTGGTCGACTGGTTGTGTGTGGCGACGCCAACGCGGACTTCACTGGCCAATACAGCCGCTTCCGCCATCTCGCCGTGGATGAACAGTTCATCTACTGCATCGCGGCATCGCCGATCAGTTCGCCGGCCGTGATCGCCATCGACCGACAAACCGGGGGAGTGAAAAAGCTGGCCGGCGGCATGACTCCGCTGCCGGCCGAGCACATCAGCATTCCACAGACCCTGCGCTACCCGAGTGGGTCGGGCGAGGCTCACGGCTTCTTCTACCCGGCGATGTCCGGCCAGGCTAAACCGCCGCTGGTGGTATTCATCCACGGCGGCCCGACATCGGCGTGCTACCCGATGCTCGATCCGCGCATTCAATACTGGGCGCAACGTGGCTTCGCCGTGGCCGATCTCAACTACCGTGGCAGCAGCGGCTACGGCCGGGCCTATCGCCAGGCCCTGCATTTGAGTTGGGGTGAGGTCGATGTCGAAGACGCCTGCGCGGTGGTCAGTCATCTCGCCGAACGCGGATTGGTCGACGGCGACAAGGCGTTCATTCGCGGCGGCAGTGCCGGCGGCTACACCACGCTGTGCGCACTGGCGTTCCACAAGGTCTTCCGCGCCGGCGCCAGCCTCTATGGGGTCAGCGATCCCGTGGCCCTGGGCCGGGCGACCCACAAGTTCGAAGGGGACTACCTGGATTGGCTGATTGGCGATCCGGTGCAAGACGCCGAGCGCTACGCCGCACGAACGCCTTTACAGCACGCGAGCAACATCAGCGTGCCGGTGATCTTCTTTCAGGGCGAACTGGATGCGGTGGTGGTGCCGGCGCAAACCCGCGAGATGGTCAAAGCGTTGCAGAACAACGGCATTGCAGTCGAAGCTCATTACTACGCGGACGAACGCCACGGCTTTCGCAAGGCCGGCAATCAGGCTCATGCGCTGGAACAGGAGTGGTTGTTTTATCGAAAGGTGATGGAGCAAGCTGGCTGAAATCGCTGGCAAGCCAGCTCCTACAAATGCGGGGATGTCCCTGTGGGAGCTGGCTAGCCAGCGATCGCGGTATCTAACACGACGCGAAAATCAACGTTTGGCGATGATGTACACCGCATGCACGATCCCCGGAATGTAACCACACAACGTCAGCAGAATGTTCAGCCAGAACGCCCCGCCAAACCCCACTTGCAGAAACACACCCAGCGGTGGCAACAGAATGGCGATGATGATGCGAATGAAATCCATGGGGTCAGCTCCTGATTGAAGTCGGCTCATACGAGCCTTACACACAATCGACCTGCGCCGCTGGTCAGGGTTCACTGTCGATACTTGTGAGCATCAAAGCCCCCCTCTGGTGGATGGCCACAAAAAAACGCCCCACGCTAAAAGAATCAGGCGTGGGGCGTGCGTTATACCGCGAGACGGTTCGGGGATTCGTGCAGGGTGCGTCTGATCAGACGGCGATTCCTTTACGGCACTGCAACTGGGCGGTGCGTACACGGGAGAAGGCGCGAGTCAGGCGCAAAAGCATTTCATCGATGTTGGCTTTGCTGACGTTAAGCGCCGGTGTGAAGCGCAGGCAGTCGGGTTGCGGGGCGTTGAGCAGCAAGCCTTCGTGGAGCGCGGCCTTGACCACCGCGTCGGCTGAGTCATCGGACAGGGTCAGTCCCCAGAGCAGCCCTTGCCCGCGCAACTCGCCGTGGCCATAGCGATGCGCCAAGCGCTGCAGCCCTTCGCGTAGATGCTGGGCACTTTGCCCGACATGCTCGAGAAATGCCCGGTCCTGCACGCTGTCGAGTACGGCCAGGCCTGCGGCTGTCATCAGCGCATTGCCGTGATGGGTTCCGGTCATTTCGCCGAGTTCGAAACAGCACGCCTGGCCCCGCGCCAACAAGGCCGCCAATGGCACGCCACCGCCCAGCCCTTTGCCGAGCACAACGATATCCGCCCGCACGCCGTAGGACTGTTCGGCAAGCAAAGTGCCGCAGCGCCCGATTCCGGTCTGCACTTCGTCGAAGATCAACTGGATGCCGAGCTCACGACACAGGCGCTCGACCCCCTTGAGGTAATGCGCGGTCGCGGGAATCACGCCGGCCTCGCTCTGAATAGGTTCGAGCATGATGGCGACGGTGCGCTCATCCACGGCCGCATGCAGCGCTGGAAGATCGTTGAGCGGGACGTGGCTGAAACCCGGCAGTTGCGGCTCGAATCGATTGACCAGCGTCGAACTGTCTGACGCCGGAATCGTCCCCAGACTACGGCCATGACATCCGTTATTGGCGACGATAATCCGCGAAGCGCCGCCGCGATGTTGTTGACCCCACTTGCGTGCCAGTTTGATCGCCGCCTCACAGGCTTCGCTGCCACTGTTGAGCAGGTAGGCCTGGTCGCTGCCGGTGCTGGCGCACAGGCGTTCGGCCAGGTTGAGCATGCCGCGGTTATGCAGGCCGAAACCGGGATTGATCAGCGCTTGTGCCTGCACCGCGATGGCATCGACCAGTGCCTTGGGACTGTGTCCAAGGCTGTTGGCGCCACCGCCTTGCGAGAAATCCAGATAAGCCCGGTCATCGTTGTCCCACAACCACGAACCCTGACCGCGGACAAAAACCTGTTTCGGTCGCTCGACACTGGGCATCAGGCACTCACTGGAAAGGTTATCGCCCCCGGATTGAAAGGAAGCATCCGCCACCAAATCATCAAGACTCGGCGAATGACGGCGCAGATTGAACAGATTCATCCGTTCAACCCCCGTTTATGATTTTTTGCCTTACCTATGTAAACACCATCGAAGCAAACGGTAATCATCGCGCTATGTGGCCCTGTAAGCCTTGTGAATGCGGTTAGACTAGGCTCAGACAAGGCCTTGGGCCATTTCGATTTCTCAGCATTTTCGATAAGTATTACTTATGGATTTTAAACAACTGCGTTATTTCGTCGCGGTCTACGAAGAAGGCCATGTGGGCCGTGCTGCCGAGCGACTGTCCATCTCTCAACCCGCGCTGTCCCAGCAGATCCGGCAACTTGAACAATTGCTAGATGTGAGCCTGTTCGAACGCAGCAGCAAACGCCTGCTACCAACGCTGGCGGCACATACCCTGTACAACCACGCCTTGCCCCTGCTGGATGGTCTGCAACGGGCACGTGAAGCGCTGGGGAATTTCAAGGGGCAGGCGCTGCGCACCTTGGCGATTGGCGTTTTGCAGACCGTGCATACCAGCCTGGTGCCGCAGATGCTCGAACGGGTGCGCAAGGCGCAACCGCATCTGGTGGTGCAGATCTACGAACTGACGGGCCTGGAAATCGAGCGACGCTTGCTCAATGGCTCGCTGGACATCGGCATCAGCTACCTGCCACCCCGGCAGCCTGGCTTGCACGGCGTGATGCTGTACGAAGATGAACTGACGCTGGTCATCCCGGCGGACCATCCGCTGCGGGAATTCAAGAAGGTGTCCATGAGTCAGGCCGCCGAGTTGCCCATGTTGCTGCTCGGCGAGGAGTTTCAAGTGCGGCAAATCTGGCAAGCGCAACTGGCCAGTCTGGGGCGACGTCCGCAGGTACAAGCCGAACTGAACAACATGGCCGGGATTCTCGACAGCCTGCCTCATACACGCTTGGCGACGGTATTGCCTGGGCGCTCGCAAAAGGCACACGGCAACAAGGAGCTGCTGTGGAAACCCTTGAGCGAACCCCGGGTGCCGCTGAAAATCGGACTGGTGTGTCGGGATGTGCAACGGCAACAGGCCTCGCTGGCGTTGTTGCGAACATTGCTGGAGGAGGTGATGAATCGACCGGATGAAAACTTGAGCAGCCCACCGGCGCTGGATGGACTGAGCTGAATACTTTTTCGCGGGCATAAGAAAACCCCGCCGAAGCGGGGCTTTGCAGACTGTTTCCCTGACATCCATTTCACTCCGCCGTCCTGGCAGAATCCTACGTGTCCGTGTTGTTGCTTTGCGCTTCCTGCGCTACGTCCATGAGAAGTAGATTAGCTGTGGATCCAATTTGCTTCTATGGGAGAACAGCAGCACGTCATGTAAGAGAATGCTTACATGACATACACAATCAGAACTGCGCTGCATCCAGCAGGAACAACGACTCACTGCCAGCCTTTACCGACGCGCTCAACGAGTGAATCCGCGGCAACAGACGAGCGAAATAGAACCGCGCCGTACCCAGTTTGCTGGCGTAGAAATCGTCCTGTGCTTCTTTGCCGAAAGCAGCCTTGGCCATCAGTGCCCACATGTAGGCGTAGGCGGTGTAGCCAAACACTTGCAGATACTCGACCGACGCCGCGCCGATTTCATTCGGGTTGTTTTTCGCCCGATCCAGCAACCATGCCGTCAGTTCGTCGAGGGTCGTCACGGCATCGTTCAGCGGTTTGGTGAACTCCGCCAGATCGGCGCTGGCCGTGGCGGTGAAATGACGAATCTCGTCAGCGAACAGGTTGTAGAACGCCCCGCCGCTGCCGACGATCTTGCGCCCGACCAGGTCCAGCGCCTGAATCCCGTTGGTGCCTTCGTAGATCTGGGTGATGCGCACGTCACGCACCAGTTGTTCCTGGCCCCATTCGCGGATGTAGCCATGGCCGCCGAAAATCTGCTGGCCATGGACGGTGGTTTCCAGACCCAGATCGGTCAGGAATGCCTTGGCCACCGGCGTCAGCAGCGCCACCAGGTCTTCCGCGCGTTTGCGGGTCGTGGCGTCTTCGCTGAACTTGGCAGTGTCCAGTTGCATGGCCACGTACGTCGAGAAGGCACGGCCGCCTTCGTTCGATGCTTTCATGGTCAACAGCATGCGACGCACGTCCGGGTGGACGATGATCGGGTCGGCCACTTTGTCCTTGTTCTGCGCGCCAGTCGGCGAACGGCTTTGCAGACGGTCACGGGCGTATTCGATGGCGTTCTGGTACGAGCGTTCGCCCGTGGCCAGGCCTTGAATGCCGACACCCAGACGCTCGTAGTTCATCATGGTGAACATCGCCGCCAGGCCTTTGTTCGGCTCACCGACCAGATAACCCACCGCTTCATCGAAGTTCATCACGCAGGTCGCGGACGCCTGAATGCCCATCTTGTGTTCGATCGAGCCGCAGTTCGCCGGGTTGCGCGCGCCCAGGCTGCCATCGGCATTGACCATGAACTTCGGCACCAGGAACAGCGAAATGCCCTTCGGCCCCGCCGGCGCGTCCGGCAGCTTGGCCAGCACCAGGTGAATGATGTTCTCGGTCAGGTCATGCTCGCCGCCGGTGATGAAGATCTTGGTCCCGCTGACCTTGTAAGAGCCGTCGGCCTGAGGCTCGGCCTTGGTGCGGATAATCCCCAGGTCGGTACCGGCGTGCGGTTCGGTCAGGCACATGGAGCCGGCCCAGACACCGGCATACATGTTCGGCAGGTACGCCGCTTTCAGCTCTTCGCTGGCATGGGCGTTGATCGACAGGCAGGCGCCGGCAGTCAGCATCGGGTACAGACCGAACGCCAGGCTGGCGGAGTTGACCATTTCTTCGACCTGGGCCGAAACAGCCTTGGGCATGCCCATGCCGCCATAGGCCGGGTCACCTCCCACGCCGACCCAGCCGCCCTCGGCGTAGGTCTGATAAGCCTGGGGAAAACCGGCCGGCGTGGTGACGGCACCGTCCGCCCAGTGGCAACCCTCTTCGTCCGCCGCGCGGCTCAGGGGCGCGATACTTTTGCTGGTGACCTTGCCGGCTTCTTCAAGGATGGCCTCGACCGTTTCCGCGTCAACGGTTTCGGCCAACGCAGGCAGCTCGGCCCAGAGTTTGGCGACCTCGAAAACTTCATTGAGGACGAAGCGCATATCGCGCAGGGGCGCTTTGTAGTCAGCCATGGCAAACCTCGCAAGATCTAAACAGGTGAATCGTAGGAGTAGTATTTTCGTTGTGTCCGAGTGTAACCCAACAACTTTTGTGACACATAGGGTCAGGCAGTGACCGTTTTGTAATGTTTAGTCACCGACCGCGCAGTCATAAAAAAGCCCGCAATATCGCGGGCTCCTTTGTCACTGGTTTTAAAGATTAAAGCGCAAACAACTCCGCCGGCAGCTGCATCAGGCAATCGCTACCCGCCTCAATGGCCGCCCGATGAGCGGCAGTGCGCGGCAACAATCGCTTGAAGTAGAACTCGCTGGTCGCCAGTTTGGCCTTGCAGAAATCCGCATCGCCACTGCCATCCTCCAGCCGGGCCTGGGCCACCCATGCCATGCGCAACCACAGATAGCCGAGAATGATGTAGCCGCTGTACATCAGGTAATCCACCGACGCGGCCCCCACTTCATCGGGGTTCTTCATCGCAGCCATGCCGACCCTGGTCGTCAACTCGCCCCACTGCTGGTTCAGTCCATCAAGCTGCGCCACATAGCTGCCCAACTGCGGATGTTCAGCGTTCGCCACGCAAAACTTGTGCACGATCCTGGTAAAGCCGCGCAGCAGTTTGCCCTGGCTGCCCAGGACCTTGCGCCCCAGCAGGTCCAGCGCCTGAATGCCATTGGTGCCCTCATAGATCGGTGCGATGCGGCAATCGCGCACCAGTTGCTCCATGCCCCATTCACGTATAAAGCCGTGACCACCGAAGACCTGCATGCCGAGGTTGGTCACTTCCAGGCCCGTGTCGGTCATGAAGGCCTTGCAGATCGGCGTCAGGAACGCCAGCAGGTCTTCCGCGTCCTGGCGCGCCGTTTCGTCCTTGCTCAGATGGGCAGCATCCAGCAACTGCGCCGTGAAGTAGGTCAGCGCGCGATTGCCCTCGTTGAAGGCCTTCATGGTCAGCAGCATGCGGCGCACGTCCGGATGGACGATGATCGGGTCGGCCGCCTTGTCCGGTGCCTTGGGGCCGGTCAGCGCGCGCATCTGCAAACGTTCGTTGGCGTATTTGATTGCGCCCTGGAAACTCGCCTCGCCCAGACACAAACCCTGCATGCCGGTGCCGAGGCGCGCGTGGTTCATCATGGTGAACATGCAGTTCAGGCCCTTGTTCGGCTCGCCGATCAGGAAGCCTTTGGCGCCATCGAAGTTCAACACACAGGTGGCCGACGCCTTGATGCCCATTTTGTGCTCGATGGAGCCACAGGACACGCCATTGCGCTCGCCAGCCTCACCCGCGGCGTCTGGCAGGAATTTGGGCACGATAAACAGTGAGATGCCCTTGGTCCCGGCCGGCGCGTCCGGCAGTTTGGCCAACACCAGATGAATGATATTGTCGCTCATGTCGTGCTCACCGGCGGAGATGAAGATCTTGCTGCCGGATATTGCATAGCTGCCGTCGGCCGCAGGCACGGCGCGGGTCTTGATAATGCCCAGGTCCGTACCGCAATGGGCTTCGGTCAGGCACATGGTGCCGGTCCATTGGCCGGCGGTGAGTTTGCTCAGGTAGGTCTGTTTCTGTTCTTCGGTGCCGTGGGCGTGGATCGCCGACATGGCGCCGTGAGTCAGGCCGGGGTACATGCCCCAGGACGTGTTGCTGGAGGCCACCATTTCGCTGATGACCAGCCCCAGAGAGCTCGGCAGCCCCTGGCCACCGTACGCAGGGTCGGCCGCCAGGCCATGCCAGCCGCCGTCCACATACTGTGCGAAGGCCTGCTTGAAGCCTGCGGGCGTCGTGACCACGCCATTGTCGAAATGGCAGCCTTCTTCATCGCCGCTGCGGTTGAGGGGTGACAGCACGTTCTCGCAGAACTTCGCGCCTTCTTCGAGGATGGCATTGACCATGTCCGGACTGGCATCAGTGACCCCCAGCGCGGCGTAGTTGCCGTGAAAATCGAAGACGTGGTCGATCAGAAAGCGCATGTCGCGCAAGGGAGCTTTGTATTGGGGCATGGTCATTTCTCCGGCAGCAGATGACTCAAACCTACTGCCGCCGACCGCCCCTCACAATCACAGTCCAGACGCTGAATGCGCCATCATCACTCAACCGTGGCGGCCTCCATGCGCACCGCGCCACGACGCGTCTGACCGAATGCCATGACGCAGTTACGGCCGGCGCCCTTGGCGCTGTAGAGCGCCTGGTCCGCGGACTTGAGCACTTCTTCCGGGGTTCGTTGTTCAATGCGTTCGGCGACGCCGATGCTCACTGTGACAGACACACTCGAAGCATGGGTACCGGAACGACGTTGACGCCCCTGGCTATCATCCTGCGGACGGCTGTCCTGGTTACGCAGGTGAATGTTGTAGGTGGCGATGGATTCGCGGATGACCTCCAGGTGCGGCATGCACTCTTCGAGCGTCTTGCCGGCAAACACCAGGGCAAACTCCTCACCGCCATAGCGATACGCCTTGCCGCCCCCACCGATTTTCGACAGCTTGCTGGCGACCAGTCGCAGCACCTGATCGCCGACGTCGTGACCATGGGTGTCGTTGAATTTCTTGAAATGATCGACGTCGCTCATGGCCAGCACGTAGTTGCGCCCCAGCCGCTGCATGCGTTCGTTCAAGGCACGACGACCCGGCAGACCGGTGAGTTCATCGCGGAATGCCATCTGATAGGCCTCATGCGCAACGGCGGCGGCGATCATCAGCATCACCTGGCTGCACATGATGTTCAGGGTAAACGGCAGGATGAATGTCTTCGGCAACATCCAGAACAGCCCGAGCAGGCCCACCAGTTGTGCAGCGTGCAGCGGTCGCGGATTGCGCCAGTACTGATACGCCAGCAGCAGGAACGAACCGATGAACACCGGATACGACAACTGGATCAGGCTCATCCAGGCACCGTGCAACGCCGGCCAGCGGATCTCCGACAGCCAGATCAGCAGCGCATGCGGGTAGCTTTGCTCAAGCCCCAACGCGACGCTGCCCACTGCCAACAACACGGCGAAGCGCGCCACCATGTCCTGAAACAGATGCGTACGCTCCTGCCAGGCGGCGAACACGCCAAACAGCAATGGCAGCAGCAAGCAACACAAGTGGAAGACCACGGCCGCGTCATCGCGCACCTTGCCGTTATCGCGGTAGTAGTCGGTCTGGGTGTCGAGCAGGAAGTAGGCGATGTACACCGTGACCATCAGAAAAAGCTCACGCTGACGTCGATAAACCGCGCAGTAAGCCCCTCCGAGCAGCAGCACCAGCGTGGGAAGCACGTTGAACAGCGAGGTGAAGAAGACGTTCAGATCCTTGACGTAAGCCGCCGCAAGCCCCGCCAGCAACAGCAGTAATGAAGGCAGGAAATGACTGAAGCGTACAGCGGAAGGACGCGGCAAGGGTAAAACTCCGACCGTCAAATCAATAGATGGCAATGTGCCCACTACTGTAACGGCAGAACCCCCGGATTGCTGAGTGAATTACTGAGGTATTTTTAAAAAAAACAGCGTCACTGGCGACGAACGGTCCGCCAGTGACGCAGGGAGAAATACGATTACAAGTCGTTGTTGAACGGTTGCAGGGGCCCTTCCAGAGCTGCGCGACCTTCGGCACCGACCGGTTTGAGCAGGATCTCGGCGTCCTGCGCCTGCCGGGTAGTGATCTTCGGACTGGCCGGTTTTTGACCGACGGAGTTTTCATCACCCTTTGCACCCTGCGGCAGCACCAGCGACGGATGGTCAAACGGTGCCCGTTCCCACGCGACCCTGGGGTCGGTTAGCCCGACTTCCATGAACTTGACCAGCGCATCCACTTCATCCGGGGTGAGGTTCAACCGGGTCATGTCCGGATCGAGGTTTGAGCCATTGTGCTGATTGACTGCCGGGTGTTCGAAGCCACTGGTGTTGCTGGCATCCTCCCCACGCCGGTCGCCACCGCGGTTATAGAACTCCATGACCTGTTGCAGTGTTGCGCGACTGCCGTTGTGGAAGTATGGCCCGGTCAACGCGATGTTACGCAAGGTCGGCGTCTTGAAGGCGCCATCGACCGCATCGCGGAAACCGACTTCGGGCTTGAGCGTCGCATCACAGGGGATTGCCGGGCTCATACGCGCTTCGAAGGTGCACACATCGACATCCAGCGGGTCAGGTATCTGGCCCCCCTTAAGCACGGTGTTGTACTCACGGGTGAAAGATAACGGGTTGCCCCAGGCATCCGAGCCACCGAGCGCCAGGTCTTCCGAGGTTGGACGCACCCCGGTGTTGTAGAACCCGTTGTCATAGAGCGTAGTCAGGTTGTCGGCCATGACCATCCGCTCAATACGCTCACGGGGATGGAAGAGCAACCGGCTGCCGGCGTTGGTCAACTCCGCACCACCATGGCAATTGACGCACTTGCCCTTGCCCAAAAACAGGTTCATGCCCTGGACCTGCTGGTTATTCATGGCCGTGTGATCCCCCTGCAAATAGGCATCCAGCGGAGCCTGGTCCGAGATCAGCGTGGACTCGTACATCTGAATCGCCAGGCCGAAGAACAGCGGGAAATTCGCCTCCATCTGGGTGTATGGCGCGCCGCCCAGTGAGACTTGCTGGGTGGCGTTCCACAAGCGTGGCTGGAACGCGTTCTTGATCAGTTCACGGTAGGTCGGCCGACGGGCACCGGACACCGGCCCGAGTACCGAGTCGGTGGACGAGATCCGTTGCTGCTTGAGCATCAAGGTGTCGAGCATGCGCCGGCCGATGTCGGCGAAGGTACGCCCACCACAGGACATTTCCACAGGGCTGCCGGGTGGCCCGACTGCTTGCGAGGCGGCCGAAGCATCTTTGAGCGCCAGCTTGACCTTGGTTGCCACGCCACTGCCATCGCTGGTCACGAAAATCCCGGCGTCAGGGTCGCGATTGCCGAATGGAGAGAAGCCATTGAAGACGTTATTGGCCCGACCATCCCAGAAGTTGCGCACGTTGAACGCGGCATTGATAACAGTGGGTGCGTTGCGCCCGGTACTGCGACGCACATTGATGCCGCCCACCTGGAAGATGCCGTCCGGTTGCTGGATGCATTTGTCGAAACGTGCCTGATGAGGCTTGACGAAGTTGGCGTCGAATACACCCTGGGAACCAATCACATCGTCAGTCGAATAGACAATCGCCGAATCGCGATTCAGAGGGTCCGCCAGCACATGGGTCGGAAAGTCGCTTTTCTTCAGCAGGTAGTTCGGGCCGCCCTTGCCTCCGGATTTGGTGGTGTAACTCGGCACATCACCTGGAATGTCCGAAGCAATGAACGGTTTGTTGAAGATCGACGAGACGTTTGCGTTGGTATTTGCCTGGCCCGGGTTGATCTGGTTGGTGGTGCGGTGATCGGCACCCGCGTGGAAGTGGCAGGACGCGCACGCGGTGGAACCGTCGCTGCCGATCTCCATATCCCAGAACAGTGCCTTGCCCAGTAGCACTGCCGCCGAGCGATTGAGCACGTAGTCGGTCATCAGGTCGACTTTACGCCCGCCTTCGGTTCCCGAAGGATCGGGTGGCGTCAGGCCGCGCAGCGACTGCAGGCTGGGCACATCCGGCACGGTCGGAACGACCTCAATCGGATCTGCAGCCCAAACGTTCATGACGGGTAGGCCAGTGGCGAAAAGCATCATCGCCGTCACACGGGCCAGGCAAGGAGTTCGAAAGACCCTCAAGTACTTAACCATGATGACATTCTCGATTCAGCACGGAGTAGCCGGGCTCCGTGATTGTCCTGTTGCGAGAGGAACTAATCGCCATGAATCCTGCTGCTCGCACCCACGGCCAAACCAATGCAAAAGTTGGCAAGACACGGCAAGACGTAACAGGCAAAGTACTCTCTTGGCTCAGGCTTAATTAAAACATTACTCCGTCGCACCTCCGAGGGCGCTTAACCCAACTGTAGCTGTAACAAAAGATTTCAACAAAAAACAAAAAATATTTTTTACTTACCCTCCTCGGGTAGCAATTGCCAAAAAGACACCACAACACCCGTAACTCCCTACAGCAATGAATACCGGTGGAATTCCCCCCCATTACTGGGTGTTATTCCCCAACAGTCGGTCCCCGGCAACCAGCGACACTTTCAATAGCCCAGCGTTTACTGGAGAAAATCAGGCTTTCCACGCTTTTTTGGCAAACTGGCAGAGTAATTGCTAATTCGTACAGCATAGGGAAATCGTGTATTTACTACAGCGATTATCAAAAAGACACGTTATAGGGAGGAATATTTTTAATTACCACTGTTCCATTTGTGCGCACGTTGCACCGCGTGAGCTATGGCATTTATTTAATATCAAACCAAAACTTCATAACTAACACCCTCAATACTTTTTCTTGCAACATCATTCCGCCCGGAATAGATATAGACAACTTTTCTCATTTAGTACTTATGATCAAATCCACCCATCGAGCACTCACACTTTCCTTCGCACACTCCCGAACTTGGGTATATATCCCCCCCTATATTGGTGAATATTAATTCGGTAGCTTCGTGCGCGATACCATCCCTGGCCGCGCGGCCCGCATTCTGAATGCGCCGGCGGCTATTTGTGTCTAATTGTTTCAGAACAGGCACAACAACTGCTTTGTACGCCTCAGGCTCAAGGAAATGTCTCTCGCTATTGCGCCCGTAACCGGCCGACGCAACGCAGGTGAAAGCATCCGAACGGCAAGTGTCGACCGTACACAGGCACTCAATCCGCTGGATCGAGCCCAATTTCACGGCTTTGCGTTTTTCTTGCGCAGGATTCAGCGCATCAGCAGATCTGCGATGTCGATTGGCCGGCAATTGGTCCTGCAAGATTCTGGAGTGAGCCATGAGCTTATCTTTGTACGAAAAAACGCTCGCCATACCGCTGCTATCTCACAAACGATTCAACGGCATCTTCAGTCGCCATGCCCTGCTTGCCAGTGCCGTCGCTGTCGCGCTGACCATTGCTGGTGGTGGAGATGCATTTGCCAAAAACGGTGCTGGCGGTGGCGGTGGCGGTGGTGGCGGGACTGCCAAGCCCCCGGGGGTGCCCTCGCCGTTCTCGACACCCACACTGCCTGACCCGGTTTTTACAAACCCGACTGCGATTAACGGGTTTGACGTTACCGGCTTTATCCAGAACATGACGCTGGACACCACCAATGCGAATTGCCCCAATACCAGCGACCCGGGCCGCTTTGGGGGGACCGTCCAGTTGAACGGCGTCACGATTATTGTCCCTTGCAACACCATCATACAGATGCCGGCCAACACCCTGACCTGGGCCGACTTCGTCAGGGGTGGAACCCTGGCGCTCGGAAAATCAGCGGCGGCCTACCCCTCGTTCGAGATTCATGTGGTAGGCAATAGCGTGTCCAACAAGCAGATTGCCGGGCTGATCTTTGTCTCCCAGCAATCAGTCAACGCGGGGAGCGGTTTCATCACCCGGATCGACTACACCAACGGCAACCTCGAAGTTGACAGCGGGAACCCGACACAACCCACGATTATTCAGATCAACGATCCGAACGGACGTTTTGGCCGTGCCCAAAGCCCCGACCCACGCTTCTCCGTCGATGATGCCAACCCGACCATCCATGCCGCCACCGGCTACCCCATGTGCGTGCCACGCACGATTTCCGGGGACGATGCACTCTGCCCACAGAAAAACCGGCCAAAAGTGGTCACCCCGACCACGACCAACAACTGCCGCAATTTCAGCCAGGCAGGTGTCACGCTTCCGGCCAGTGGGGAACTCTCGGGGCCAGCAGTGGGGCAGGTCTATTGCAGCCAGTACGTCATGAAGAGATTCAGCGATGCTACACGCACGTCGACGGACCCCGACCCGACACAACAGGCACCCTTCGAAGTCGGCGACTTCATCAGTTGGTCCGGTACCCTGTTCAAGTCAGCAACAACGGGCGCCCCGGACTTCATCTCTGCGCACACGATCGAGGCGAATGTCGGGATCTACACTCAGCCTGGTTCACAGCCCAGCTACATGGCTATCGGGGAATTTGGCATCGGTACGGCCGACCCGGCCGCAACGGCCATCAGCGGAGTGGCCCAGGAGACGCAGGACCGGATTTTCCTTGAAGCCTCGACCACCGACATCAAGACCCCGGTCGACATCTATCTGATAGATGTCAATCCATCGACAGGTGTGCAAACCAATCGCTGGATTACACCCTATGAGATGACGGGTGAATGCAACCCTGCGCTGGGCCTTGCGGCCAGTTGCCTGGGAGCCTCGGGTGGTATTACCACACAGAACACGGGCCCTCAGCCACAACGCGCCAGATTACGTGCGACCAAAGCGCCCGCCGGGCTTCTTAGCCAGCCGACACGAACCTTGCGTGTCTTGGCGCGGTCACTTTGCGTTCCACAGCAGAGCCTGTCC
Organism: Pseudomonas moorei; assembly: GCF_008801475.1. GTDB lineage: Bacteria > Pseudomonadota > Gammaproteobacteria > Pseudomonadales > Pseudomonadaceae > Aquipseudomonas > Aquipseudomonas moorei. Next base: position 85,630 of record NZ_VZPP01000017.1, read on the forward strand.
CAGACCGCCGTGGACAGTTGCATCCAGAATGCGGCCAGGTCAACTGTCGCCAATGGACTGACTGCCGGACAGTATGTGGCGCCGGTGTTTGAGTTCATCTTTCCGGAAGGCGTCAAGCCTGGCGATCCAGTGGTACCTAACGACTTCTGGCACCTGCCATTCATACGTAACGGCGAAGGCATGAGCACCCCGACGGGTGTAGGCCCCCTGGATCCGACGCCCTGGTGATCAAGGCCTGACCACCGCGCAAAAAAAAACGCCGCTCCGGGAGGAAGCGGCGTTTTTTTGAAGTACTGCGTTAAGACTTAGTAACCCAGCGCGAAGTCTTCTTCTTTCATGTCCATCAGGTTATTGGCGCCCGACAGCATGGTTGCCACGTGAGTGCGGGTACGCGGCAGGATGCGCTGGAAGTAGAAACGCGCAGTCTGCAGCTTGGCGGTGTAGAACGCCTCTTCGGTGGTGCCTGCAGCCAGTTTTTCGGCAGCCAGACGCGCCATGTCAGCCCAGAAGTAGGCCAGGCAGGCGTAACCGGAGTACATCAAGTAGTCCACGGAGGCGGCGCCGACTTCTTCGCGATCCTTCATGGCGGCCATACCGACCTTCATGGTTAGCTCACCCCATTCCTTGTTCAGTGCAGCCAGCGGTGCGACGAATTCCTTGACGGCTTCGTTGCCTTCGTTGTTCTGGCAGAACTTGTGGACGATCTTGGTGAAGCCTTTCAGGGCCTCGCCTTGAGTCATCAGCACTTTACGGCCCAGCAGGTCGAGTGCCTGGATACCGGTGGTGCCTTCGTACAGCATCGAAATGCGGCTGTCGCGAACGTTCTGCTCCATGCCCCACTCGGCGATGAAGCCGTGGCCGCCATAGATTTGCACACCGTGGTTGGCCGATTCGAAACCAACTTCGGTCATGAAGGCTTTGGCGATTGGCGTCATGAACGCCAGCAGAGCGTCGGCTTTCTTCTTCTCTTCTTCATCTACGCCGTACTTGACGATGTCGACTTGCTTGGCGGTGAAGTAAACCATCGCACGGTTGCCTTCGGCGAAGGCCTTCATGGTCAACAGCATGCGACGTACATCAGGGTGCACGATGATCGGGTCAGCGGCTTTGTCCGGCGCTTTCGGGCCAGTCAGCGAGCGCATTTGCAGGCGATCGCGAGCGTATTTCAGGCCGCCCTGGAAGCCGATTTCGGCGTGGGCCAGACCTTGCAGCGCGGTCCCCAGACGTGCGGTGTTCATGAAGGTGAACATGCAGTTCAGGCCTTTGTTCGCCGGGCCGATCAGGAAACCGGTGGCCGCGTCGAAGTTCATCACGCAAGTGGCGTTGCCGTGGATGCCCATCTTGTGTTCCAGGGAACCACAGGACACCGCGTTACGCGCACCGATCGAACCGTCTTCGTTCGGCAGGAATTTCGGCACGATGAACAGCGAGATGCCTTTGGTGCCGGCCGGTGCATCCGGCAGGCGGGCCAGCACGATGTGGACGATGTTATCGGCCATGTCGTGTTCACCGGCCGAGATGAAGATCTTGGTGCCTGACACTTTGTAGGTACCGTCGGCCTGAGGCTCGGCCTTGGTGCGCAGCATGCCCAGGTCGGTGCCGCAGTGCGGTTCGGTCAGGCACATGGTGCCGGTCCATTCGCCGGACACCAGCTTGGTCAGGTAGGCGTGTTGTTGCTCTGGAGTGCCGTGCTCGGAAATGGTGTTCATCGCGCCATGGGACAGGCCTGGGTACATGCCCCACGACCAGTTGGCTTCGCCGACCATTTCGCTCACCGCCAGACCCAGGGACTCCGGCAGGCCCTGGCCACCGTGTTCCACGTCGTGGGCCAGGCTTGGCCAGCCGCCTTCGACGAATTGCTTGTAGGCTTCTTTGAAACCGGTCGGGGTCTTAACGCCGGACTCGCTCCAGGTGCAGCCTTCGATGTCACCCACGCGGTTCAGCGGAGCCAGCACCTGCTCACAAAACTTGGCGCCTTCTTCGAGAATGGCGTCAACCATATCCGGAGTTGCGTCTGCGCAAGCCGGAAGGCTCTGATAGTGCGCTTCGTAGCCGAGCAGTTCGTCACGAACGAAGCGAATATCACGCAAGGGGGCCTTGTAGTCAGGCATAGCGATAAACCTCTGCTGATGTAACCGGGAATGAGCGACCGTGTCGATTTGCTGCGACGGTCAAACAGTTGTTTGAAACATACGTTTACGCCGAAATCTTGTCAAGCGTCGATCTTTTGCCGTTGGTCATCACTTCACGGGTATGCAAGACGCAGCCGTGCGCAACGCCGTTGACCGAACAACGCGCCGTATCGAAAGATTATTTTTGGGGAGAAGGACTTACGCAGAAAAACGCCGCGAATGTTCGCGGCGTTCCGGGGGCCGATTCAGCGGGGAATCAGGCGAACGTATCGATCAGCGTACCGAGCATTTCATCGGATGCCTTGGCGACTTTCGCCCCAAGCTCCACCTGAAATTTGCCTTGGGACATGTCGACAACATTGCTGGCCAGGTCCGATTGCTGACTGCGATCAACCGACAGCAAGCGATCGACTTGCGCTTCGGAGGACTGACTCGTCACCGAACGCTCGATCGTCGTGTTGGCGATCTGGCCGGCGGCTTGATCGACACGGTTCTGCCCTGCCTGAATAGTGCTCAGACCGGCGTAAAAAGCGGTGCTTCCTGAGATTTCCATGGGAGAAACCGTCCCTGCGAAGGATCAACAGTGAGCATTGAACCAGAGGCGCCGGGAAAACACCCGACAAAAACACTAATGGCACAGTGCCTTGTCATAGGCAACGCCTAGTCAAGCAGATCCAGTTGAAGGTGCTCTGCCACCGCCTCGGCCGTCACCGCCTTGAGTTTCGGCACGCGTCCCAGGCAAGGCGCCGGGATTCGTTCGGCGAGGGTGGCCAGGTTTTCTTCCAGGCGCGAGGTCTTCGGATCGATGATGTTGGCCACCCAGCCTGCCAGTTGCAAACCGTCTCGGGCAATCGCCTCGGCGGTCAGCAACGCATGGCTGATGCAACCCAGGCGCACACCAACCACCAGAATCACCGGCAGGTCCAGCGCCATCGCCAGGTCGGACAGATTGGCCTGGTCCGCCAACGGAACGCGCCAGCCGCCGGCGCCTTCGATCAGGGTGAAATCGGCCTGCATATCGAGAATCTGCCGCATCGGTGCCAACAAGGACTGCACCGTCAACGCCACGCCCGCCTCACGGGCAGCCAGGTGCGGAGCGATGGCCGGCTCGAACGCCACCGGGTTGACCTGTGCATAAGTCAACGGCAGTGAACATTCCGCCAGCAGCGCCAGCGCATCGGCATTACGCAAGCCCTTGGGCGTAACCTCGCAACCGGAAGCGACCGGCTTGCCCGCCGCCGTACTCAGGCCCGCCGAACGCGCCGCATGCAGCAACCCGGCGGCCACCGTGGTCTTGCCGACATCGGTGTCGGTGCCGGTGATGAAATAGGCTGCGCTCATAAGGGTTTCTCCAAAACGGCGTACACCACCTGATAAGTCGCCGGCAGTCCCTGGGCCTGGCGAAACTGCTCATAAGCTTCGATCAACCCCAGAATCCGCGCCCGGCCGGTCAAACCGCCCGGCCGACCTGGGTTCAGATTATGCGCCCCCAGCGCCTTGAGCTCATGGGTCAAGCTGCGCACATCGGGGTAATGCAAAACATGGGGACGGGTTTCCAGACTGAGCGCCTGCAAACCACTGACCGCACACAGCTGCTGATAAACGGCGAACTCGCGGAAGCGGTTGACATGGACCATACCGTCCACCTGCCGCCAACTGTCACGCAGTTCAAACAACGTACCCACACACAGACTAGCAAATGCGAAAACACCGCCCGGTTTCAGCACGCGCCGGGCCTCGCTGAGCACCGAGGCGAAGTCCTCGCACCACTGCACTGCCAGGCTGGAGTAGATCAGGTCGCAGGTCGAATCCCGCAGCGGCAAACGCTCGGCATCACCCGCGATGAAATGCGTGGCGCCGCCCAACGGCCGGGCATGGTTGAGCATGCCTTCGGCAATATCCAGCGCCACGCCGTGACTGGTGGGGAACCGCTCGCCCAGCGCACGGCTGAAATGCCCGGTGCCACACCCCATGTCCAGCCAGCGCCCCGGCACGAAATCATCCGGCAAACGACGCAGCAATTGGCTGCCGACGTCACGCTGCAACTCGGCCACGCTGTCGTAGCTTGCCGCTGCACGGGAGAAGGAAGCGGCTACCTGGCGCTTGTCGGGCAAACCGCCGGATAGAGTGGGAAGGGATAAATCAGTCATCACCGGACTCATGCAAAAAAGCCTGGATCGCCCCCGCCACACCGTGGGGGTCTTCCAGAAGAAACGCGTGGCTGGCCTGTTCAATCAGACCGATTTCGATATCCGGCAGCAACGCCAGCAAGTCTCCCGCCGCTTCGGCCGGCACCAGCCCGTCGAGGCCGGCGAACAAATGCAGTTGCGGACCGCGAAATGCTTGCAACGCTGGCCGGGTGTCCAGTTGTGCAAGCAACTCCAGGCCACTCATCAACACTGGCGCCGCCGTATGGGGCGCACCACCGAGCAACAATCGCGACAAACCGCGCGGGTCTACGGCGCCTTGCGCGCAGAGCAGTGAAAAGCGCTTCAACGTCATGCGTGGGTCGGTTGCACAGCCCGCCAGAAACGCATCGAAGGTTTCACCGGGCATCGCACTGGGCCAGTGTTCGTGGGCGACAAAGGACGGGTTGCTTGCCAGGGTCAGCAAGCCGCAGCAACGATCACCGCGACGCGCCGCCAATTCGCAGGCGAGCATGCCGCCCAGGGACCAACCGCCGAGCCAGGCGTCCTGCGGCAACGTCGAATCGAGTTCATCGAGCCATTCTTCAAGATCACTCGACTCCAGTTCCGGTAACGGCTCGATCTCGACACGCAGGTGCTCATCCAGACCTTGCAACGCCGCAGCCAAGGGTTCCAGCGGTGAAACGCCGAGTCCCCAGCCGGGCAGCAGAATCAGTCGATCACGCATGGCTTGGCTCCGGTCCCAGTTGCTGAAAACAATCGGCCAGTCCCTCTAACAATAGCTGCACCTGCGCCTCGCTATGGGCGGCGGTCAGGGTCACGCGCAAACGGGCGCTGCCGGCGGGCACGGTCGGCGGGCGGATCGCGGTCACCATCAGGCCGCGCTCGCGCAACATCTGCGACAGCCGCACCGCGCGCCCGGCGTCGCCCACCATGATCGGCTGGATCGGCGTGAAGCTGTCCATCAACTCCAGGCCGATCTGCTCGGCGCCCCGACGGAATTGGCTGATCAGCGTTTTCAGGTGCTCACGTCGCCAATGCTCACTGCGCAGCAGCTCCAGACTTTTCAGCGTGGCGCAGGCCAGGGCCGGAGGCTGGCTGGTGGTGTAGATGTAAGGGCGGGCGAACTGGATCAGGCTTTCGATCAGCTCCTCGCTGCCAGCGACAAAGGCGCCTGCGGTGCCGAACGCCTTGCCGAGGGTGCCGACCAGCACCGGCACGTCATCCTGGCTCAGGCCGAAATGCTCGACGATGCCGCCGCCGTTGGCCCCCAGAGGACCGAAACCATGGGCGTCATCGACCATCAGCCACGCGCCTTTGGCCTTGGCTTCCCGGGCCAGCGCCGGCAAGTCGGCGATGTCGCCGTCCATGCTGAACACGCCATCGGTGACCACCAGGGTATTGCCGGTCGCCTTCTCAAGACGCTTGGCCAGACTCGCCGCGTCGTTATGCAGGTAGCGATTGAAGCGCGCGCCGGACAACAGTCCGGCATCGAGCAACGACGCGTGATTGAGCCGGTCTTCGAGCACCGTATCGCCCTGCCCCACCAGCGCCGTCACCGCGCCGAGGTTGGCCATGTAACCGGTGGTGAACAGCAAGGCACGCGGGCGCCCGGTCAGGTCAGCCAGGGCTTCTTCCAGCGCGTGATGCGGGCCACTGTGGCCGATCACCAGATGCGAGGCCCCGCCACCGACGCCCCACTTCGACGCGCCAGCGCGCCAGGCTTCGATCACTTGCGGGTGATTGGCCAGGCCCAGGTAATCGTTGTTGCAGAACGCCAGCAATGGCTGACCATCGACCACCACTTGCGGGCCTTGCGGGCTCTCAAGCAGCGGGCGCTGGCGGTAGAGGTTTTCGGCACGACGGGCAGCAAGGCGTGCGGCGAGATCGAAAGACATGCAGGCCTCGGGGATCAGGTTTCAGAAGCAATCGCAGTTCCATGTGGGAGCGGGCTTGCTCGCGATGGGCTTGAGGACGCCGCGGGGTATCAGATGTCCCGTGTCATCGTTGACGACCATCGCGACGGTGCGACGATTCGACAGGCTCGCTCCTACAGGGTTTTGCATTCCAGCAATGGAACAGGCGCCGTGATTAAACCGCCGCGTTATAAAACTGCTCGCTGCTCTTCTGCTCCACCAGCGCCTGTTCGATGGCGGCCTGATGAACTTCGTCGGCGTGCTCTTCGCGGGCTTCCGGCAGGATGCCCAGACGCGAGAACAGCTGCATGTCCTTGTCGGCCTGCGGGTTGGCGGTGGTCAGCAATTTCTCGCCGTAGAAAATCGAGTTGGCGCCGGCGAAGAACGCCAGGGCCTGCATCTGCTCGTTCATCGCTTCGCGGCCGGCGGACAGGCGCACGTGGGATTTCGGCATCAGGATCCGGGCAACGGCGAGCATGCGAATGAAGTCGAATGGGTCGACGTCGTCGGCATTTTCCAGCGGTGTGCCGGCGACTTTCACCAGCATGTTGATCGGCACCGACTCCGGATGCTCCGGCAGGTTGGCCAGCTGGATCAGCAGGTTGGCGCGGTCGTCGAGGGACTCGCCCATGCCGAGAATGCCGCCGGAGCAGATTTTCATCCCCGAATCACGTACGTACGCCAGGGTTTGCAGGCGTTCGCTGTAGGTGCGGGTGGTGATGATGCTGCCGTAGAACTCAGGCGAGGTATCGAGGTTGTGGTTGTAGTAGTCGAGGCCGGCCTTGGCCAGGGCTTCGGTCTGCTCCTGATCCAGGCGACCGAGGGTCATGCAGGTTTCCAGGCCCAGGGCTTTTACGCCTTCGACCATTTTCAGCACGTAGGGCATGTCTTTGGCCGACGGGTGTTTCCACGCCGCGCCCATGCAGAAACGGGTCGAACCGATGGCCTTGGCCCGTGCAGCCTCTTCGAGGACCTTCTGCACTTCCATCAGTTTTTCTTTTTCCAGGCCGGTGTTGTAGTGACCGGACTGTGGGCAATATTTGCAATCTTCCGGGCAGGCGCCGGTTTTGATCGACAGCAAGGTCGACACCTGAACACGGTTGGCGTCGAAATGCGCACGGTGCACCGTCTGAGCCTGGAACAACAGGTCGTTGAATGGCTGAACGAAGAGTGCTTTGACTTCGGCCAAAGACCAGTCATGACGCAGGGTTGCCGAGGTGCTGGCGCTCATGGGTGCTTCCTTTTTATGCTTGGACAGGCGGCTGGGGATGGAATCGCAGTCGCATCAAGATGTTTCGGCATATTTAAGGAAGAGCGATGCACTGTCAACCTCGATACCAAGGACCGGTTTACATCTGGTTAAAAAACAATCAACCCTGCCTGCTCTGTGATGAACCCGCCGATGGCACCACGCCCATCTGCGTCAGCTGCGAAACCGAGCTGCCCTGGCTCGGCGATCATTGCCAGACCTGTGCCCTGCCCATGCCGGCTTCGGGCCTCGAGTGCGGCCAATGCCTGCACCGGCCTCCCGCTTTTAAACAGGTGATCGCACCCTGGACTTATGGATTCCCGATCGACAGCCTGATTACCCGTTTCAAACACAACGCGAAATGGCCTTATGGTCACCTGCTCGGCGAACTTCTCGCCCAATCGCTGCAACATCGCTTCGACGACGACCTGGCCCGCCCCGATGCGCTGGTACCCGTACCGATGGCCAACCGGCGTCTGCGCCAACGGGGGTTCAATCAGGCCGCCATGCTGGCGCGCCGGCTCAGCGCCCACCTTGATATACCTTCCGATGAACGGTTGCTGCTCAGACCCCACGACACGGATGCTCAACAAGACTTGAATGCCGAGGCGCGCAAAAAAAACCTGCGCAATGCCTTCGCCCTGGCCGCCGACGCTTCGCCAAAAGGACGCCACCTGGCACTGGTGGACGATGTCCTGACCACCGGCGCCACCGCGCAAGCCATCGCGCGCCTGCTGATGGACGCGGGCGCCAGGCAGGTCGACGTCTATTGCCTGGCACGCACGCCCAAACCTGGCGAGTCGCCGTGACTTGACTCCCGCGCCCCGAGCCGCCAACGTCCGCTTCATCGTCACAGCCCATAGCGCCTTGCCATGTCCTTGCCTACATTGTTGTCCCAGCACATTGTCCGCCGCCCGCAGCGCATTGCGCTGTTGCAACACATCGCCGAACAGGGGTCGATCACTCGCGCGGCGAAAAGCGCGGGCCTGAGCTACAAGGCGGCCTGGGACGCGATTGACGAGCTGAACAACCTCGCGCAGAAACCACTGGTGGAACGCAGCGTCGGCGGCAAGGGCGGTGGCGGCGCCAAACTGTCCGCCGAAGGGGAGCGGGTCTTGCGCCTCTATCAAAAACTGCAGGCGTTGCAGGCCCAGGTCCTGGAAGCGGCTGAAGAAGCCAGCGACCTCGACCTGCTCGGTCGCCTGATGCTCAGGACCAGCGCACGCAATCAGTTGCACGGCAAGGTGGTGGCCATTGAAACCCAAGGGCATAACGACCGGGTCCGCCTTGAGCTGGCCAAAGGCTTGAGCCTCGATGCGCAAATTACCCACGACAGCACCCTGCGCCTGGACCTGCAAACCGGCACTGAAGTCGTGGCCCTGATCAAGGCCGGCTGGCTTGACCTGCTCGGCAGCGACGATGCAGCAACACCCGGACACAATTGCCTGGAGGGCGTCATCGACCAGATCCTCGACGCCGAAGACGGTCCCTGCGAAGTGCGCATCGGCCTGCCCAATGGCCAGACCCTCTGCGCCCTGGCCGAATCCCGGCATTTGCAATCACGCCAGCTGGGCACCGGCAAATCCGTACGCGTGCAGTTCTCGCCGTCCAACGTTTTGCTCGGCACGCCGCTGTAAAGACAACTGAAACAAAAGCTTCATCCCCCATCATTAAGGTGACTGCAAAATTCGCAGGGAGCCTTATGTGAGCCTATTAGAAGACAACCAACCCACCGACCTCGAACAAATGGTCGGCCTCAGCCGTCGCGGTTTCATCAGCGCGGGCGCCCTGTGCGGTGCCGCCATGTTTCTCGGCGGCAACCTGTTGAGCCGTAGTGTGCTGGCCGCTGGAGTCAGCGCCGGCAACAGCCAATTGCTGGGCTTCGACAGCATCCCCGCCGCCACCAGCGATGCGATCACCCTGCCGCCTGGCTACAAATCCTCGGTACTGATCAGTTGGGGCCAGCCCCTGCAGAAAAACGGTCCGGCCTTCGACCCGAGCGGCAATGGCACGGCCGAGCATCAGGAAGTGCAGTTCGGCGACAACAACGACGGTATGAGCCTGTTTGAATTCCCCGGTGAAAAAGACCGGGCGCTAATGGCGATCAATAACGAATACACCAACTACCGCTACCTCTATCCCCACGGCGGCATGCCGCAGTCGGCGCAAGACGTGCGCAAGGCGTTGGCCTGCGAAGGCGTGTCGGTGATCGAAGTGCAGCGCAAGAATGGTCACTGGCAGTTCGTCCAGGGCTCGCACTACAACCGACGCATCCACGGCAATTCGCCGATCAGCCTGAGCGGCCCGGCAGCGGGTCACGACCTGTTGAAAACCAGCGCCGACCCGCATGGCAAGAACGTCCTCGGGACGTTCCAGAACTGCGCCAACGGCAAGACGCCGTGGGGCACGTATCTGACCTGCGAAGAGAACTTCACCGACTGCTTCGGCAGCAGCGATGCCGAACAGAAATTCGATGCCGCACAGAAGCGCTACGGCGCGGTGGCGACCAGCAAAGAAATCAACTGGCACCCGCACAACGAGCGCTTCGACCTGGCCAAGAACCCCAACGAACTCAACCGTCACGGCTGGGTGGTGGAGATCGACCCGTTCGACCCGAAATCGACCCCGGTCAAACGCACCGCACTGGGCCGCTTCAAACATGAAAACGCGGCCCTGGCGGAAACCGGCGACGGTCGTGCCGTGGTGTACATGGGCGACGATGAACGCGGCGAGTTCATCTACAAATTCGTCAGCCGCGACAAGATCGACCACAAGAATCCCAAGGCCAACCGCGACCTGCTGGACCACGGCACCTTGTACGTGGCGCGTTTCGACGCCGGTGACGGGAACGCTGATCACCCCAAAGGCCAGGGTGAATGGATCGAACTGACCCACGGCAAGAACGGCATCGACGCCAGCAGCGGGTTTGCCGATCAGGCCGAAGTACTGATTCATGCACGCCTGGCCGCCAGCGTGGTGAAAGCCACGCGCATGGATCGCCCGGAATGGATCGTCGTCAGCCCCATGGACGGCCAGGTTTACTGCACGCTGACCAACAACGCCAAACGCGGTGAAGACGGCCAGCCAGTAGGCGGTCCGAACCCGCGGGAGAAGAACGTCTACGGGCAAATCCTGCGCTGGCGCACCGACCGAGATGACCATGGCGCGAACACGTTCGCCTGGGACTTGTTCGTGGTCGCGGGCAACCCGCAGGTGCATGCCGGGACGCCGAAGGGCGGGTCGTCGAACATCACGGCCCAGAACATGTTCAACAGCCCCGATGGATTGGGTTTCGACAAGGCCGGGCGCTTGTGGATTCTGACCGACGGCGACATGAGCAATGCCGGCGACTTTGCGGGCATGGGCAACAACCAGATGCTTTGTGCCGATCCGCAGACGGGTGAGATTCGCCGCTTCATGGTCGGGCCGATTGGTTGCGAGGTGACGGGGATCTGCTTCTCGCCGGATCAAAAGACGCTGTTCGTCGGGATTCAGCATCCAGGTGAAAACGGCGGATCAACCTTCCCCGAGCATTTGCCGAACGGTAAGCCGCGGTCTTCGGTGATGGCGATTACCCGAGAGGATGGCGGGGTCGTCGGCGCCTGATAAGGCCTCATCGCGAGCAGGCTCGCTCCCACATGGGCAACACCGAACCTGTGGAGCTTGCTCGCGATGACGTCAGCCCAAACCACACACATCTCAAGCCCAGTCACTAAAGAAGCCCCGTCTGCGCTACCATGCATGGCCGGACGCGGCAGCCTGCTGCGCGCAGGAGTCAGCATGGCCCACCCGTTTGAAACGCTCACCCCAGACCTCGTGCTCGATGCCGTCGAAAGCATCGGCTTTCTCAGCGACGCTCGCATTCTGGCGCTCAACAGCTATGAGAACCGCGTCTATCAAGTCGGCATCGAAGACTCCGAGCCGCTGATCGCCAAGTTCTACCGTCCGCAGCGCTGGACCAACGAAGCGATTCTCGAAGAACACCAGTTCACCTTCGAACTTGCCGATGTCGAGGTGCCGGTCGTCGCGCCGCTGATCCATAACGGTGAAACCCTGCACGAACACAACGGCTTTCGCTTCACCCTGTTCCCCCGCCGTGGTGGCCGTGCGCCGGAGCCAGGCAACCTCGATCAGTTGTATCGCCTCGGGCAACTGCTCGGTCGCCTGCACGCGGTGGGCGCGACCAAGCCGTTCGTGCACCGTGAAGCACTGGGTGTGAAAAACTTTGGTTATGACTCGCTGACCACCTTGCTCGAAGGCAACTTCATCCCCCGCAGCCTGCTGCCGGCCTACGAGTCGGTGGCCCGTGATCTGCTCAAGCGCGTGGAAGAGGTCTACGACGCCACGCCACACCAGAACATCCGCATGCATGGCGACTGCCACCCCGGCAACATGATGTGCCGCGACGAGATGTTCCACATCGTCGACCTCGACGACTGCCGCATGGGCCCTGCGGTGCAGGACATCTGGATGATGCTGGCAGGGGATCGACAGGATTGCCTGGGGCAGTTGTCGGAGTTGATGGACGGCTACAACGAATTCCACGATTTCAACCCGCGCGAACTGGCCTTGATCGAACCACTGCGCGCCTTGCGCCTGATGCACTACAGTGCCTGGCTCGCCCGCCGCTGGGACGACCCGGCCTTCCCGCGCAGTTTTCCGTGGTTCGGGACGGAAAGGTATTGGGGCGATCAAGTGTTGGCATTGCGTGAACAACTCGCGGCACTCAACGAAGAACCGCTGAAACTTTTCTAAACAGCAGCGCCCCCCTGTAGGAGCGAGCCTGCTCGCGATGGTCGTGAACGATAACGCGGGGAACCTGATACCCCGCGGCGCCTTTGAGTTCATCGCGAGCAGGCTCGCTCCTACATCGATCAGCACATCAGGAAAAATCTCCTTACAATCCCCTCTTTGTTAGCTGCCTAAGCAAGGACTCTGCATGCAAGCTGCCAACCTCCGTCGGGGGTACATCCTGGGCCTGAGTGCCTACATCATCTGGGGAATTTTCCCGCTCTACTTCAAAGCCATCGCCAATGTGCCCGCCGTGGAGATCATCATCCACCGTGTGTTGTGGTCGGCGCTGTTCGGCTCTTTGCTGCTGATGGTCTGGAAACATCCGGGCTGGTGGCGCGAGTTACGGGAGAATCCGAAACGACTGGCGATCCTGGCCCTGAGCGGCACGCTGATCGCCGCCAACTGGCTGACGTATGTCTGGTCGGTGAATAACGGACGCATGCTTGAAGCCAGCCTTGGCTATTACATCAACCCGCTGGTAAACGTGCTGCTGGGCATGTTGATCCTCGGCGAACGGCTACGGCGCATGCAGTGGATCGCCGTGGGTCTGGCGGCGATCGGTGTGGCGCAGCAGGTGTGGCAGGTAGGGAGCCTGCCGTGGGTGTCGCTGGTGTTGGCCCTGACCTTCGGTTGCTACGGGTTGATCCGCAAGCAGGCACCGGTCAAGGCATTGCCGGGGCTGGTGGTGGAAACCTGGATGCTGGTGCCGATTGCTGTCGCCTGGTTGCTGTTCAATCCGACCGCTGCGAGTACTCAACCTGAGTTCTGGACGACGTCCGAAGCCTGGTGGCTGGTCGCTGCCGGCCCGGTGACGCTGGTGCCGCTGGTCTGCTTCAACGCCGCTGCACGGCATTTGCCCTACACCACGCTGGGGTTTCTCCAGTACGTGGCACCGACATTGGTGTTGTTGCTGGCCGTGCTGCTGTTTGGCGAACACCTGTCGTCGAGTACGTTGCTGGCCTTCATCTTTATCTGGGCCGGCCTGGCCGTTTACAGCGTCGACGCATGGTTCAGCCTGCGCCGCCGAGGCTGATCAAAAAACGCACAAACCTCTGCAGGCCACGTCAACCGTGGCCTGCATCGTTCCTTCCCAAGGTTATCCACAGCCTGATCCCCGGCGAATGTGCGCAAGTCGCTGAAACTGTTGGTTTTTTGATCAATTCCTGAAAAGCCTCGGCCGGCGTGGCCTGGCGGGCTGTCTCTACAGGTTATCCACAGGCAGGTGCACGTTTAACTTGGATAACCCGATCAAGGCTCACTGCGCAGCACCAACTCCACCATCAGATCGTCGGCCAGGGTTTCCAGGCGCGACTGCAATACATCCAGGGACAGGGTCAGCGGGACCGCGAGAATCGCTTCGGCGTGGAACAGCGGCTCACTGCTCATCGGTGCCGGCCGCACCTCAGTCACCAGCCGTTCCAGATTCACCCCCTGCTCACTCAACAGTCGAGTGATATCACGCACGATCCCCGGCCGGTCATTGCCTACCAGCTCCATGGCGATGGGTTTCCAGGTGCAGGATTGTTCGATGCCGCTTTCGGCGATCAAGACGCGAATGCCTTGGGCGGACAGGCCTTGCAGGGCATCGACCAACGCATCGTAGGCCTCTGCCGGCACGCCCACTCGAAGGATCCCGGCGAACTGCCCGGCCATGCGTGACATGCGGCTTTCCAGCCAGTTGCCGCCGTGCTCGGCAATGCATTGGGCAATGCGCTCGACCTGCCCTGGCTTGTCCGGTGCAAAAACGGTGAGTACGAGGTGGTCCATGGCGCAGCCCTCTGGTCATGACTTTTGTTATAGAAGACCAAGTATAGGCAAGGCACCGGAATCGGCTTGGCGCAGCTTTTCTGTGGCGAGGGAGCTTGCTCCCGCTCGACCGCGTTGCGGTCGTAAAAGCTTTGCAAGCAAGCGGGAGCAAGCTCCCTCGCCACCAAAAAACAAAGCCCCATAGCCGTGCATCAAAGATTATGTGTACAAGTTTTTATATTTAACTGGAACAATCTCATGGTTTTTTGAGAACATCCCGATCCCCGGCGTGACTGCAATGCGTCATGGGGTCGCAGAACGACGTAATTAGTCTAATTTTCACAAGCGCAATTCATCATGTAGTATGCCGCAGCGCGCACTACATAACGTTGGATCGATGTCTGCCTCAGGCGCAGTCGCATCCCTGAAAGCCCCGTCAGCACGGCCTCCGCGCCGTTGATTGGTCCCCACCCAGCCGTCAGAAATGGCATGTACTGGTCCCAGGGTTTGTGGTTTAAATGCCAAAGGCTTCATTGTTAAATTGAAGAGCTGAAAAGCGAAATAGCTGAGCAGAGTGAGGCAAGCAATGACTGAACACGTTCAAGTCGGTGGCCTGCAGGTCGCCAAAGTCCTGTTCGACTTCGTGAACAACGAAGCCATTCCCGGTTCCGGCCTCACCGCCGATACGTTCTGGGCCGGTGCCGACAAGGTCATTCATGACCTGGCGCCGAAGAACAAAGCCCTACTCGCCAAACGCGACGATCTCCAGGCTCGTATCGATGGCTGGCACCAATCCCGTGCCGGTCAGCCACACGACGCCGTGGCCTATAAAGCCTTCCTGCAAGACATCGGTTATCTGCTGCCAGAAGCAGCCGATTTCCAGGCAACGACGCAAAATGTCGATGATGAAATCGCCCGCATGGCCGGCCCGCAACTCGTAGTGCCGGTGATGAACGCCCGTTTCGCGCTCAATGCTTCGAACGCCCGCTGGGGTTCGCTGTACGACGCGCTCTACGGCACCGACGCGATCAGCGAAGCTGACGGCGCGGAAAAAGGCAAAGGCTACAACAAGGTGCGCGGCGACAAGGTCATCGCCTTCGCCCGTGCCTTCCTCGACGAAGCGGCGCCATTGGCGGCCGGCTCCCACGTCGACTCCACCGGCTACAAAATCGTTGACGGCAAACTGGTCGTCGCCCTCAAAGGCGGCAGCAACACCGGCCTGCGCAACGATGCCCAGTTGATCGGCTTCCAGGGCGCTGCTTCGGCCCCCACCGCGATCCTGCTGAAAAACCACGGCCTGCATTTCGAAATCCAGGTCGATGCCAGCACCCCGGTCGGCCAGACCGATGCCGCCGGTGTCAAAGACATCCTGATGGAGGCGGCGCTGACCACCATCATGGACTGCGAAGACTCCGTCGCTGCAGTCGATGCCGATGACAAAGTGGTGATCTACCGCAACTGGCTCGGCCTGATGAAGGGCGACCTGTCGGAAGAAGTCGCCAAGGGCGGCAAGACGTTTACCCGCACCATGAACGCCGACCGTACCTACACCGCCGTCGATGGCAGTGAACTGAGCCTGCACGGCCGTTCGTTGCTGTTCGTGCGCAACGTCGGTCACCTGATGACCATCGACGCGATCCTGGATAAAGACGGCAACGAAGTGCCGGAAGGTATCCTCGATGGCCTGGTCACTTGCCTGGCCGCGCTGCACAACCTGAACGGCAATACGTCGCGCAAAAACACCCGCACCGGTTCGATCTACATCGTCAAACCGAAAATGCACGGGCCGGAAGAAGCTGCATTCACCAACGAGCTGTTCGGTCGCATCGAAGACGTACTGGCCTTGCCACGCAACACCCTCAAAGTCGGGATCATGGACGAGGAGCGTCGTACCACGATCAACCTCAAGGCCTGCATCAAGGCGGCCAGCGAGCGCGTGGTGTTTATCAACACCGGCTTCCTCGACCGTACCGGTGACGAAATCCACACTTCCATGGAAGCCGGCCCGATGGTGCGCAAGGCCGACATGAAGGCGGAAAAATGGATTGGTGCCTATGAGAACTCCAACGTCGATATCGGCTTGAGCACCGGCCTGCAGGGTCGCGCACAAATCGGTAAAGGCATGTGGGCCATGCCGGACCTGATGGCCGCGATGCTCGAACAGAAAATCGCTCATCCACTGGCCGGCGCCAACACCGCCTGGGTACCTTCGCCGACCGCCGCCGCCTTGCACGCACTGCATTACCACAAGGTTGACGTGTTCGCGCGCCAGGCCGAACTGGCCAAGCGTGCTCACGCCTCGGTGGACGACATCCTGACCATTCCGCTGGCGGTGAACCCGCAGTGGACCGCCGAGCAGATCAAGAACGAACTGGACAACAACGCCCAGGGCATTCTCGGTTACGTGGTGCGCTGGATCGACCAGGGCGTCGGCTGTTCGAAAGTGCCGGACATCAACGACGTCGGCTTGATGGAAGACCGTGCGACGCTGCGTATTTCCAGCCAGCACATCGCCAACTGGCTGCGTCACGGTATCGTCACTCAAGAGCAAGTGATGGAAAGCCTCAAGCGCATGGCGCCGGTGGTGGACCGTCAGAACGCGGGTGATGCGCTGTACCGTCCGCTGGCACCGAACTTCGACAGCAACATCGCCTTCCAGGCCGCTGTCGAGCTGGTGATCGAAGGTACCAAGCAACCGAACGGCTACACCGAGCCGGTCCTGCACCGTCGTCGTCGCGAGTTCAAGGCTGCCAATGGCCTGTAACTGAGCGTTTGCGCCGTACAAAAAAAGGCCCTGATCTTCGGATCAGGGCCTTTTTATTCATGGGTGTCACCGCCTTCCCGCAGGAGCCGGCTTGCTGGCGATCCAGACGCAGCGGTGAATCAGGCAAAATATGTAATCGTTCGTCGCCAGCAAGCCGGCTCTACAGGGGTGACTAAGGCTCCATCCCCAGCTCATGCTTGACCAACTCCAGCAACTTGTCGCTATCAATCGGCTTGAGCAGGAAATCCACCACGCTCAAATGCATCGCGGCGATGGCGTCTTTCACGTCGGCGTCCCCCGAGACGATGATGACCGGCATTGCCGCCCGCACCGATTCACGCACCCGGCGGATCAGATCCAGGCCGTCTATGTGGCCCATGCGCAAATCCGTGATCACCAGGCCAATCGCCGGTTTCTCTTCCAGCATCTTGAGTGCAGTCTCGCCACTGGCAGCGGTCAGGCAGCGAATCCCGTTGACCGCCAGAATCTCCGACAGCAATTCCCGGGCGTCTTTATCGTCATCGACAATCAGCACGCGCTGCGGCGGCAAGTCAGGTTCCAGCATGACGGCACTGAGCGCCTCGCGCTCGGCGTCACTCAAAATATCGTGGTCGGACATGGCTTTCTCTACATGTTCAGTTCAATTCCCTAGCACCGTGGTCAGACATCGCTAAGCAGACCTCCAATGTGCACTTCGTCGGATATTTTTCCAATAGGGGAACGGAGAGGTTTTTCGCACAATCGCGTAAGGCTTTTCCGACATTCCCTCTCACACATCACCTACCTAGACTTACGTCCAATGGGCACCCGGACCGCAGGGGCCGACCATGACTGAGTCATCCGACGACAACAAATCCAAAAAAGACTGCGGTTATGGTTATGAGTAAAGCGGACGCCTTCACACAAGCAGGGAAAACGGCGGTGTTGCAAAACATCCAGGGCACCCTGCAATTTCTTCAGCGCTTCCCGCCCTTCAATCAGATGGAGCACGCGCACCTGGCGTACCTGGTTGAACAATGTCAGCTGCGTTTTTATGCGCCCGGCGAGAGCATCATCAAGCCTGCCGATGGCCCGGTTGAGCACTTTTACATCGTCAAGCAGGGTCGGGTCGTGGGCGAGCGTCCGCACACGGCCAAGGGCGGCACCGAAACGACCTTCGAGATCACCACCGGCGAGTGCTTTCCCCTCGCCGCGCTGCTGGGCGAACGGGCGACCCGTACCGAGCATCTGGCCGCCGAAGACACCTTTTGCCTACAGCTGAACAAGCTCGCCTTTATCAAACTGTTCGCCATTTCCAGCACCTTTCGCGACTTTGCCCTACGCGGCGTCAGCAGCCTGCTGGATCAGGTCAACCAGCAAGTCCAGCAAAAAGCCGTGGAAACCCTCGGCACCCAATACTCGCTTAACACCCGCCTCGGCGAATTGGCCATGCGCCATCCGGTGACCTGCAACCCGATGACGCCCCTGCGCGAAGCCGTGACCCTGATGCACGAACAGCAGGTGGGCAGCATTGTGGTGGTCAACGAGCAAAAGGCGCCGCTGGGGATTTTCACCCTGCGCGACTTGCGCCAGGTCGTGGCCAACGGCACGAATGACTTCAACGAAGCCATCGAACGGCACATGACCCAGGCGCCGTTTTTCCTGTCGCCGGATCACAGCGCCTTCGATGCGGCCATCGCCATGACCGAACGCCACATCGCCCACGTCTGCCTGGTCAAGGATCAGCGTCTGTGTGGCGTGGTCTCGGAACGTGACCTGTTTTCCCTGCAACGGGTCGACCTGGTGCACCTGGCGCGCACCATTCGCAGCGCCCAGCGCGTGGAAAACCTGGTCACGCTACGCGGCGAGATCGGCCAACTGGTGGAACGCATGCTGGCCCACGGGGCGTCTTCAACCCAGATCACCCACATCATCACCCTGCTCAACGATCACACCGTGTGCCGAGTGATCGAATTGACCCTGGCCGAGAAAGGCGACCCGGGCATACCGTTCAGTTGGCTGTGCTTCGGCAGCGAAGGCCGCCGCGAACAAACCCTGCATACCGATCAGGACAACGGCATCATTTTTGAAGCGCGGGACGCCGCCCACGCCGCTGAGATCCGCGGCAAGTTGCTGCCCATCGCCCAACAGATCAACCAGAGCCTGGCCCTGTGCGGCTTCACCCTGTGCAAGGGCAACATCATGGCCGGCAACCCCGAACTGTGTTTGTCCCGAGCTGAATGGGCACGGCGCTTTGCTGCGTTTATCCGCGAGGCGACGCCTGAGAACCTGCTCGGTTCGAGCATCTATTTCGATTTGCGCGTGGTCTGGGGCAGCGAGCAAGGCTGCGAACAGTTGCGCCGCGCGATTCTCGATCAAGTCGGCGACAACCGCTTGTTCCAGCGCATGATGGCCGAGAACGCCCTGCGCAATCGTCCGCCCGTGGGCCGTTTCCGCGAGTTTGTCCTGGCCCGAAAAAATGGCGAGAAGGCCACCCTCGACCTGAAGGTTCAGGGCCTGACCCCGTTCGTCGACGGCGCACGATTACTGGCATTGGCCAACGGCATCGAAGCCAACAATACCCTGGAGCGGTTTCGCCAGCTGGTCGACAAAGAGGTCATCGAGCCGCTGGACGGCGCAGCGTATGAAGAGGCGTATCACTTCATCCAGCAAACCCGCATGCAGCAACACCAACTCCAGACCCGGGAGAATCTGCCCTACTCCAACCGCGTCGATCCGGACAGCCTCAATCATCTGGATCGACGGATCCTGCGTGAATCCCTGCGCCAGGCACAACGCCTGCAAAGCAGCCTGGCCCTGCGGTATCAGCTATGAGCCTGTTTTCATGGCTGCGCCCGGCCGGCCCGATCCTGTCCGGGGAGCTGCAACAACGCCTGCAACGCTTGCCAACGCCCGCCGGACTGAGCGAGTGCAGCCTGCGCGAACAGCGCTGGGTGGTACTCGACCTGGAGACCACCGGGCTGAACCTGAACAAGGACCGCGTGCTGTCCATCGGCGCGGTGGTGATCGAGGACGGCGCGATTGATTTCAGCCAGCAATTCGAACGCACCCTGCAGTGCGCCGAGGTCAAACTCGGCCCCAGCGTCTTGATCCACGGCATCGGTCCCAGCGCGATTGCCGCCGGCAGTGACCCGGCGCAGGCATTGGTCGAATTCATGGAGTTCGTCGGCGACAGCCCGATCCTGGCCTTTCATGCGCCTTTCGACCAACACATGCTCGGTCGCGCCTTGAAAGACCATCTGGGCTACAAGTTGCAGCATCCATTTCTGGATGTGGCGGACATCGCCCCGCTGCTGTGCCCGCAAGCCAACATCCGCGAAGGCGGACTGGACGAGTGGATCGACTGGTTCAAGCTCGAAGTCTTCGAACGCCACAACGCCAGCGCCGATGCCCTGGCCACCGCCGAATTGGCGCTGATCCTGTTCAGCCGGGCGCGGCAGCAGCAGATTCATAGCCCGTTGAATTTGCAGCAGCGCTTGAATCAGTGGAAGCGACGGCAGCACACACCGTCCTTCTGATCTCCGGCCCCATCGCGGGCAAGCCAAGCTCCCACAAGGTTACGCACAATCCCTGTGGAAGCGCGGCTTGCCCGCGATGAACGATGACGCGGTCTCCCGACCAATGCCAATTGCATTACCTCCCCCGCCTCTGACACAATCGCGAACCATTCTCGTTAGTTAATATTTCCCAATCGGTAATGCTACGTGACGCCAGTCCCAAGCCCCCAAAATGAGCTCGTCGGTGCGTTATATCGCGACCATCGCGGTTGGCTGTTGGCCTGGCTTCGGCGCAACGTGGCTTGCCCGCAACGCGCCGAAGACCTGAGTCAGGACACGTTCCTGCGCTTGCTCGGCCGTGAGCAATTGACGGCGCCACGCGAACCGCGGGCCTTTCTGGTGGCGATTGCCAAGGGCCTGCTGTTCGACCACTTCCGCAGAGCCGCACTGGAACAGGCTTACCTGACCGAACTGATGCTGATTCCCGAAGCCGAGCAACCGTCGGTGGAAGAACAGCAAATGATCCTCGAAGACCTGAAAAACATCGATCGCCTGCTCGGCAAACTGTCGAGCAAGGCGCGGGCGGCGTTTCTCTACAACCGTCTCGACGGCCTAGGACACGCACAAATCGCCGAACGCCTGGGTGTCTCAGTGCCACGGGTGCGCCAATACCTGGCCCAAGGTATTCGTCAGTGCTACATCGCGCTGTACGGCGAGCCGACGTGAGCCCGCTCAGTTCCAGGCCGGTGTCGGCACAGGTGCTGGACGCCGCGATCGCCTGGCAGCTGTCGCTGGATTCCGGTACCCCGGTCGAGCGCGAAGCGTTCGCCAAATGGCACGCCGCCCACGAAGAGCATGCGCGCGCCTGGCGCCAACTGGGCATGCTTGACCAGCGTTTCAGCGTCGCCAGCGGTCCGGCCCGCACCGCCCTGCTGCAATCGCGCGAAAACATTCGCCGGCGAGTGCGCAAGCTTGGCAGCGGCCTGGCCAGTGTCGTCGCCGTGATTGGCCTGGCGCTGTTCACTGCGGATCGGTACCTGCCAATCGACTATTGGCTGGCGGACCAGCGTACCGCCACCGGCGAGCAACGCACCCTGCGCCTGGCCGACGGCACGCTGATCAACCTCAACACCCACAGTGCCATCGATGTGCGCTTCGACGAGAAGCAGCGCCGGCTCATTCTCCAGGAAGGCGAAATCCTGGTCGAAACCGCCCATGGCGATGCCCGTCCGTTTATCGTCGAAACCCGCGAAGGCAGCATGCGTGCCCTCGGTACGCGGTTTCTGGTCAAGCGCGAAGCAGAAGGCACGCGCCTGAGCGTATTGAAGTCGGCGGTGGCTGCGCATCCTGAATCGAGCCCGGAAGAACAGATCCTGCGCGAAGGCCAGCAAGTGCTGATACGCAACAACGGCATGGGGCCGATCGGTGCGCTCAACCTCGGCGCGGATGCCTGGACCCGCGGCATGCTGGTGGTGGATAACGCGCGCCTGGAGGACCTGGTCCGTGAGCTCGGCCGTTATCGTCCCGGACATCTGGGCGTCACGCCGGCAGTGGCCAACCTGCGAATCACCGGCAGCTTCCCGCTCAAGGACACCAACCTGGCACTGAACGCGCTGCTGCCGACCCTGCCGGTGCAGATCGACCAGCACACGCCATGGTGGGTGACGGTGGCGGCGAAGACTGAGGCCAAGCGCAATCCCCTGTAGGAGCTGGCCTGCCAGCGATGGTCGTTAACGATAACGCCATGCTCATTGGATAAACGCGGGGCTTTTAAGGGCATAGCTGGGCAAACCGGCTCATGCTGGTCCGCGATGACCTCGAAATAACTGAATCGAAATTATTTTCATCCCGCCCTATCACTTTTCATTTTTCACTCGGCACCCAGGCAATTGAGAAATATTCCCTTTCAGGAGCCGCCGTATGCCCCGTTCCCCAGACACCTTGTTGCGCCCCGGTTTGCTGGCGGTTGCCATTGCGCTTTGCGCCCCCCTGGCCAGCAGCCAATTGATTGCCGCTGAACAGGCGACCAGCGTTCGCGCCTACGACTTGCCGGCCGCGCCCCTGGCCAGCACGCTGAACCAGATCGCCAGTCAGGCCGGCCTGGCGTTGTCGCTCGATCCGTCGCTCGCGGCGGGCAAGACCTCGGCACCGGTCAAAGGCCAGTTCGACGCCCCTGGCGCCCTGCGTGAAGCCTTGCGCGGCAGCGGCCTGCAACTGGAACAGAGCGGCACCGGCACCTACAGTCTGGCGGCCGTTCCCGAGGGCGCGTTGGCCCTGCCGGCAACCAGCGTGATCGGCGTAGAAGACACTGAAAGCGCCTGGGGACCGGTGCAAGGCTACCTGGCCAAGCGCACGGCCGCCGGGACCAAGACGGATACGGCTCTGGCCGAAGTGCCGCGTTCGATTTCGGTCGCCACTCGCGAGCAGATGCAAGATCGCGCCGTACAGAACCTGGACGACGCCGTCCGTTACATGCCCGGTGTTGTCGCGAGCAGCTACGGCAGTGACAGCCGCGCCGAGTGGCTGAAGGTCCGCGGATTTGAACCGACTCAATTTCTCGATGGCTTGCCGCTCCCCAAGGGCGCCTACACCATGCCGAAAATGGAAACCTGGGATCTCGAGCGCGTGGCCTTGCTGCGCGGCCCCGCATCCTCGGTGTACGGCCAGACACCGCCCGGAGGGTTGATCGATATGGTCAGCCGTCGTCCTGAAGCCTTTGCCAGCAACGAAGTGCAACTGCAGATCGGCAGTTATCAGCGCAAGCAGATCAGCTTCGACAGCACCGGCCCCGTCGACGACGAAGGGCGTTTTCTTTACCGTGTCAGCGGCGTGGTACGGGACAGCAACACCA
This sequence comes from Pseudomonas moorei, assembly GCF_008801475.1. Lineage (GTDB taxonomy): Bacteria > Pseudomonadota > Gammaproteobacteria > Pseudomonadales > Pseudomonadaceae > Aquipseudomonas > Aquipseudomonas moorei. Next base: position 108,726 of record NZ_VZPP01000017.1, read on the forward strand.
CCATCGAGCACAACGACGACAAACGCTACAACATCGCTCCCAGCCTGACCTGGAACATTGATCCCGATACCCGACTGACCCTCCTCAGCCAGTTCAACCGTGACGATACCGGCATCACCAGCCAGTTTCTGCCGTTGCAAGGCACCAAGCTTTCATCGCCTGCCGGCGAGGTGAAGTACCACAAAAACCTCGGCGACCCGCAATGGGAGTTCTACGACAAGACTTACTACGCCCTGGGTTATGCCTTTGAGCACCGGATGAACGACGTTTGGCAATTCCGTCAGAACCTGCGCTATACCAAGAGCGATCTATCCTTCCAGGGCATCACCGCGGGCGGGTTTTATGGTTCGGTCAGTGACGACGGCACCGTGGCCCGGGGCGCCAACATCGTCAACGAAGACATCAGCCAGTTCGCCGTGGACAACAACTTCCAGGCCGATTTTGAAACGGGCCCGCTCAAGCACACTGTGTTGCTGGGACTTGACCATCAGCGCGTCAACACCAACTACCAATGGCTGTATGGCAGCGCACCGACCAGCAATATCATCAACCCGATTTACGGCCAGGACTTCAGCAACGTCAGCTACACCGCGTTCAATGACTACAACCAGAAGACCCATGACACAGGCCTCTATGCCCAGGACCAGATGGCCCTCGATAACTGGCGCCTGACGGTGGGTGGGCGGCAGGACTGGCTGCACACCGACTCGACCTTCTACAACCTGAACGACGCCAGGGACACCCGTAACGACACCGCCTTCACCGGCAATGCCGCCCTCAGCTATGTGTTCGATTCCGGCTTCACCCCTTACGTCTCCTATGCCGAGTCCTTTCAAGCCGAAGCAGGTGGTGCCAATGGCCAGGCTTTTCGCCCGGGCACTGGCAAACAATATGAAGTGGGGCTCAAGTACCAGCCTCCAGGCAGCGATATGCTGTTCACCGCCGCCGCCTATGACCTGACGCGAAAAGACATCGTGCTCAGCGACACCCTTGGCGTATCGCGTCCACTGGGTGAAGCCAAAGTGCGTGGCTTCGAGCTGGAAGCCACCGGCGACGTCAACGAAAACCTCAAATTGACGGCAGCCTATACCTACGCCAACACCAGGATGACCAAAGTCACCAGCCCCCTGGACCAAAATCGCCCCCTGCCACTGACGCCGGAAAACCAGGCCTCTGCCTGGGCTGACTACACCTGGCATACCGGCGTCCTGGATGGTTTTGGACTTGGATTCGGCGTGCGCTACATCGGCGAGACCGACAACATCGCGATCGGAAGCATGGAATTCGTGCGCGATAAATCAGACGGCCATACCGATTCCTACACCGTCTATGACGCCGCTGTTCATTACGACCTGGGCCGTCTGAACAATACGCTCAAGGGCGTCAGTGTTGCCGTCAATGCCAATAACGTATTCGACAAGGAATACATCTCAACCTGTGACGGCTTCTATTGCTACTACGGCGACCGCCGCAACGTCATGGCCAGCGTCAACTACAAGTGGTAAGGGCGTGACCTGACCTGCCCCACAACCAGGCCGTCCTCCATGGACGGCTTCGGTATATCCGAAGGCCATGAAATGAAAAGCAAAACAATTCGCCGCTGGTCCGTCGTGCACACCTGGAGCAGCCTGATCTGCACGGTGTTCCTGCTGATGCTGGCCCTGACCGGCCTGCCGCTGATTTTCCATCACGAGATCGACCATTTGCTGGGCGACGCCGCCGAGCTGAAGGTTATGCCTGCGGACACCCCGCACCTGAACTTGCAGCAGTTGGTGCAGGCCGCCGAAAAGCATCGCCCCGGCGACGTCGTGCAGTATTTCGGTTTCGAGGACGATGAGCCCGACGCCGTGATCGCGATCATGGCGCCCACGGCCGGAACCGAACCGAATTCGTCTCACACCTTCATGCTCGACGCCCGCACCGGCCAGGCGCTGGAGATGCCGTCGGCCAATGGCGGCTTGATGATGGTCATGCTGCGCCTGCATGTTGACCTGTTCGCCGGGCTGCCGGGCAAGTTACTGCTGGCGGCCATGGGCATCCTGTTCGTGGTGGCAATCATCTCCGGCACCGTGCTGTATCTGCCCTTCATGCGGCGCTTGAAATTCGCCACCGTGCGCCAGGACAAATCCACCCGCCTGCGCTGGCTCGACCTGCACAACCTGATCGGTGTCGTGACCCTGACCTGGGCCTTGGTGGTCGGCGTGACCGGGGTCATCAGCGCCTGCGCCGACTTGCTGATCGCCGCCTGGCGCAACGACAGCCTCAGCGCAATGATCGCGCCGTACCGCGATGCACCGCCGCTGACACAACGGGCGCCCGCTACCCGCTTACTGGACATCGCCAACAAAGTCGCGCCAGACATGCAGCCAGACTTCATCGCCTTCCCCGGCACCCGCTTCTCCAGCGAGCACCATTACGCAGTGTTCATGAAAGGCAGCACGCACCTGACCTCGCACCTGCTGACGCCAGTCCTGATCGACGCCAGCACCCTGCAAGTCACAGCCGTGGCCGAACGCCCGTGGTACATGGACGCCATGGGCATGTCGCAGCCACTGCACTTCGGTGACTACGGCGGCCTGCCGATGAAAATCCTCTGGGCGACCCTGGATGTGCTGACGATCATCGTGCTCGGCAGCGGGGTTTACCTTTGGGTGGTACGGCGCAGAGCCGCGAAACCGCTGCTGGAAAAAGCGGAGAGCATGGCATGAGGCCCCGGCAGTCGAACTTCTGGAAGGTCTTCGCGACTCCCGCCGTCATCGCTCTGTTCAGCGCCGCCGGGTTGTTTGCCGCGCTGCTGGGCGATGGCGTTTGGGACGCCCTGAGCTGGCTGGGCCTCGGCATCCCCGCTGCGCTTGGCCTGCGAGGGTTGTTGCAACGCAATTGACGCCCCCCCCTGTAGGAGCGAGCTTGCTCGCGATGCACTCGAATTCGCCGCGGGGCATCAGGCTCCCCGCGTCATCGTTGACGACCATCGCGACGGTGCGACGATTCGACAGGCTCGCTCCTACAAGTTATACGACGACTATCTATTCCGCCGGTCGCCTCACCCTGCAAATACCCTGACATATTTGTTGACACTTTAACCTGTGTGCTTCTATAAAGACGCATGTTGTACGACAACCTACAACAACGGCAACACCAAAAAATCCAAAAATAAAGAATGGTGAAGTGATGAAAGTCAAAGGCATCCGTTGGTGGATGGTCGGTCTGGTGACTGCCGGCCTGATGGTCAACTACCTGGCTCGCAATACCCTCTCAGTGGCCGCTCCGACCCTGATGAGCGAAATGAACATCTCCACCGAGCAGTACTCGCACATCGTCGTTGCATGGCAGCTTTGCTATGCGTTCATGCAACCGGTCGCCGGCTACATCATCGATGCCATCGGTACCAAAATGGGCTTCGCCATTTTTGCCTTCGCCTGGTCGATCGCCTGCGCGCTGGCGGCACTGGCGACGGGCTGGCAGGGACTGGCGTTTGTCCGCGGCCTGCTCGGCCTGACGGAAGCGGCCGGTTTGCCGGCGGCGGTCAAGACTTCCACTGAATGGTTCCCGGCCAAAGAGCGCTCGGTGGCCATCGGCTGGTTCAACATCGGCTCGTCGATTGGCGCCGTGCTGGCGCCGCCTCTGGTGGTCTGGGCCATCCTGCACAGCGGCTGGGAGCTGGCGTTCCTGATAGTGGGTGGTCTGGGCGTGGCCTGGACGTTCCTGTGGATGATCCTCTACAAACATCCGCGCGATCAAAAACGCCTGAGCGATGAAGAGCGCGACTACATCCTCAGCGGCCAGGAAGATCACTTCAAAGACACCACCCATAAAAAAGGCAGCTGGAAGAAGATCATCGGCAGCCGCAACTTCTACGCCATCGCCAGCGCCCGGATGCTCTCCGAGCCAGCCTGGCAGACCTTCAACGCGTGGATTCCGCTGTACCTGATGACCGAGCGCCACATGAACATCAAGGAAATCGCGATGTTCGCCTGGCTGCCGTTCCTCGCCGCTGATCTGGGCTGCGTGCTCGGCGGCTACCTGAGCCCGTTCTTCCACAAGTACTGCAAAGTGTCGTTGTTCACCTCGCGCAAAATGGTCCTGCTGTTCGGTGCCTCGTGCATGATCGGCCCGGCGTGCATCGGCCTGGTCGCCAGCCCCTACACCGCCATTGCGTTGCTGTGCATCGGTGGTTTCGCTCACCAGACCTTGTCCGGCGCGCTGTACGCCATCACCTCCGACTCGTTCGGCAAAAACGAAGTGGCCACCGCCACGGGCATGGGCGGCATGTTCGGCTACCTGGGTGCGGCCGCCTTCACCCTGGTGTTTGGCGTGATGGTGACCAAGATCGGCTACAGCCCGCTGTTCGTGGTGCTGGCGATTTTCGACATCGTGGCAGCGTTCATCGTCTGGACCGTTGCTCGCGAGCTCAAGCCTCAGGCAGTTTCAGGCCCTGAAGCCGCGCAGACGCTGCAACCCGCCAGCTAAAACGCAATACCTGCTCGCGATGGCCGATAACGATGACGCCGGGCACCTGACACCGCTCGGCGCGCTCAGGTTTTTCGCGAGCAGGCTCGCTCCTACAGGTGACGGTGATCTTGAGCTATCGCCTCCACACGTTATGCTGCGTGACACCGCCACCGACCGAGTCACTGCCATGTCCACCCCGAGCATGACCCTGTACCACAACCCTCTCTCGCCCTTCGTGCGTAAAGTCATGGTGCTGCTGCACGAAACCGGTCAACAGGACCGCGTGGCTTTGCAGACCAGCGTACTGACGCCGGTCAGTCCCGACCTGACCCTCAACGAAGACAACCCGTTGGGCAAGATCCCCGCGCTGCGTCTGGACGACGGCAACGTCATCCACGACAGCCGGGTGATCCTCGACTATCTCGACCACCAGCACGTCGGCAACCCGCTGATTCCCCGCGAGGGCTCCGCCCGCTGGCGGCGCCTGACGCTGGCCTCCATGGCGGACGGCATCATGGACGCCGCCGTGCTGATCCGTTACGAAGTGGCCCTGCGCGCCCCGGAAAAACACTGGGATGAATGGCTCGACGGTCAGCGTGACAAAATCCGCCGCGCCCTGGCTTTGCTGGAAAAAGACGCGATCGCCGAACTGACCAGTCATTTCGATGTGGCGGCGATCAGCGTGGCCTGTGCCTTGGGTTACCTGGATTTGCGCCATCCGGACCTGGCCTGGCGTGATACGAATCCGCAGTTGGCGGCGTGGTATTTCGAGGTGAGCCAGCGGCCTTCGATGTTAGCCACGATGCCGAAGGTTTAACCTGACGACGCCAACGCACTAGCCGTTCTGATAGTGGGCAAACACTGAAAAAGCTCCGTGCAAGGTCCGGCCAACCGGACCTTGCACGGTGCTCAACCCATGAATCAACAATCCGGCTTGTCCGCCGTAAACCTTCTCGCCGGATTCACCGCCGCACCGAACTCGCGCAGGGCCTTGGCGCCGATCAGCAACGGATAGTTGAAGTTGCTGCGATCCGTCAGGTTGACCTCAACCGTGCGCTTGACGTTGCCCAGGCACAATTCCAGCTCGACCACCGGGCGCTTGGTCGGTGCGGCGGTTTCTTCGTCTTCGTCCTCTTCGGAGCGGGTCTTGATCTTGCTGATCCGCGCGACCTTGTGTTCGTAGACCTTGTTGCTCGCATCCTTGGTGGCGAGGCGGAAACGCACCCAGTTCTCGCCATCTCGGGTAAAGGTTTCGATGTCCTTGGCCGACAGCGACGCCGTCAGGGCGCCAGTGTCCATTTTCGCCTTGAGTACTTCACCGCCGATTTCCGGCAGCGCGATGTATTCGTAACGCCCGTACAGGGTGGGCTCGGCGGCCAGCACCGGCAGGGCTAAAAGGGACAACAGTGCGAGAAGGGATTTCACGTGATGGGCGTCCTGGATAAATGGGGCAGCGAAATTTTAGACCCTCAGCGGGCAATTCGTTCGTTCTTGAAATCGCCTCGCAGGCAAGCCGCACTCCCACAGGGTCTTGTGTGACTCAAAAACACCACAATCGACGGTGGGAGCGGGCTTGCCCGCGAAGGGGCCGGTGCCATCAACATCGTGATGGGGCCTGATATTCCCACCCAGCCTACCCACCCAAGGGTGAAACATTCGTCATCAGCCGATTTGGCCTGCCGCCCGAAGCTGCTTATCATGGCGCGCCCAAACGCTTTCAAGAGTTACCTATGCGCCGCCTGCTCACCGGCTGTTTCGTCACCCTGCTGCTGTTACTCAACACCCTGACCCTGATCGGGCCCTTGATGGTGTTTGCCCTGCTCAAACTGATCCTGCCCGGCCGCTTTCGCGATTACGCCTCTTGGTCGGTGATGTGGATCGCCGAGACCTGGTCGGAAATCGACAAGCTGATCTTCCGTCTGTGCATCCCCACTCAATGGGACATACGCGGCGGTGACGACCTGCGTCGCGACACCTCCTACCTGGTCATCAGCAATCACCAATCCTGGGTCGACATCCCGGCGCTGATCCAGACACTCAACCGACGCACACCCTTCTTCAAATTCTTCCTCAAGAAAGAGCTGATCTGGGTGCCGTTCCTGGGCCTGGCGTGGTGGGCGCTGGATTACCCGTTCATGAAGCGCTACTCCAAGGCGTTTCTGGCCAGGCACCCGGAGTTGGCCGGCAAGGATCTGGAGATCACCAGACAGGCCTGCGAATTGTTCAAGCGCCAGCCGGTGACGGTGGTCAATTATCTGGAAGGCACTCGCTACACCGCAGCGAAAAGCGCTCAGCAGCAGTCACCCTTCACTCACCTGCTCAAGCCCAAGGCCGGTGGCGTGGCGTTTGTGCTGGCGGCAATGGGCGAACAGCTGGATGCGATTCTCGACGTGACCGTGGTCTATCCGCAGCAGGGAATTCCGGGGTTCTGGGATTTGATCAGCGGCAACGTGCCAAGGGTCATCATCGACATCAAGACCCGCGAACTCGACCCGGCGCTGTGGCAGGGCGATTACGAAAACGATCCGCGGTTTCGCGAAGACATCCAGAACTGGGTCAACCAGCTCTGGATCGAAAAGGACTGGCGCATCGACGCATTGCGCGGCGAGAGCCGTTGATCAACTGCCGGTGCCGATGCCGGTCCCCCAGATGCCGCCCAGGCTTTGCAACAGCGAACCGGTAACACCTTGCTGACCGAGGTATTGCAGGATCACCGGGGCAAACATACCGACCATGCCGCTGTCCATGCCCAGCGTGCTGAAGGCGTTGTTCAAGTCGTTGGTGTCCTTGACGTTGCCCAAGGCATTATCCAGCCCTGCCGCCTTGCCGGTTGCACCGAGCAAACCGGTGAGCAAACCCAATTCGCCACCACCCGACAGGCTGTCGATTCCCGGCACACTCTTGGCCAGTTCCGAATAGTCGGTCGAACTCAGCTGATTTTTCGCCAACGCCAGCATCGCTCCGGTGCCACCGATCACTTGTTGCGGGGTTACGTTCAACTGGCTGAGCGCGCCCAGCAAGTCGGCTGTCTGCGGCGTCGGTGCAGCATCAGTGGCGGCGTTACCGCCCTGCATCCCCGAAATGGCGTTGGCGGCATCGCCCAGGCTGAACTGAGCGAAGACCGGGCTGGCCGCCAGACTCATCAACGAAGCCAGTGCAAAAGCGCGTGAAATCTTCATCCAGACATCCCCTATGAAAAACCGCCCGGCAGTGGGCGGTGAAAAGCTGTGTGTTGGACTGGTATCCCCCGACATTGTTCCCGCCCCTGTAGGAGCGAGCCTGCTCGCTCCTACAGGGATCAGATTTATCACAATATTTTCCCGGTGCTGCATCCAGCTTGCCCCCACGCCCGTATATCAAGCACGGACAGACATTCCTGGCCGATTCTCCCCCAAAAGGATCATCACCATGATACGCACCTCGATCAAAACACCGTTGATTGCCAGCCTGCTGACCCTCGCCCTTGGCGGCACCTTCGCCCTGACCACCACCGCACAAGCCGCCACCATGACCCATGACAGCGTGATGGTCGGTGGCCAAAGCATGCTGCCGAGCAAAGACATCGTCGATAACGCGGTTAATTCCGCCGACCACACCACCCTGGTCGCCGCCGTGAAGGCCGCGGGCCTGGTCGACACCCTCAAGGGCAAAGGCCCGTTCACCGTTTTCGCTCCGGTCAATTCGGCGTTTACCGCCCTGCCCGCCGGCACCGTCGACACCCTGCTGAAACCGGAAAACAAAGCCACCCTGGCCAAGCTCCTCACTTACCACGTGGTCGCCGGCAAACTCGACATGATGACCCTGGCCGAGAAGATCAAGGCAGGCGGCGGCAAGACCGAACTCACCACAGTCGCGGGCGGCAAGCTATGGGCGACGATGAACGGCCCGCACAACATCACCATCAAGGATGAAAAAGGCGACGTCGCCGACATCACCACCTATGACGTGTACCAGTCCAACGGCGTGATTCAGGTCATCGACAAAGTCCTGATGCCGAAAAGCTGAGCCATGTCGCCGGCCCCGCGCCTGGGGGCCGGCGGTTTTCCGGGGTATCCGCTGGTGAATGGAACAACTGCGCACCGTGAACTAACCTCTGCCTGCAACCGGCACCCCACGCCGCCGACCATCGCCGACTTGATTGCCTGGAGAACCGCTATTTCCATCGCCGACGCCGATCAGCTCAGGCAGCTCCTGGCCCAGTGCTCACTGGGTGACCGCCGCGCGTTCGAGACGCTTTACCGCAGCGTAGGCCCGCGCTTGCATGGCGTGGCCCTGCGTTTCATGGGGCGCCCGGACCTGGCCGAAGAAGTGCTGCAGGAAAGCTTCGTGCGGATCTGGAACAACGCCTCGCGCTACGAACCGCATCTGTCGGCGCCGTTGACCTGGATGATCAACATCACCCGTAACCAGGCCATCGACCAGTTGCGTAAACACCGCGACCGGCCGTTGAGCGATCTCGAAGAACAATCACTGGTGGACGAAACCCCATCGGCCCACGAACAGTTGAGCAGTGCACGCGAGGCCAGCGCCCTGAAGCGCTGCCTGGACAGCCTCGAAGGCATGCAGCGTCAATCGATCACCATCGCCTACTTTCAGGGAATGTCCGGCGCCGAACTGGCTGAACACCTGGCGGCGCCGCTGGGGTCGGTGAAATCCTGGATCCGCCGTGGCATGGAACGCCTGCGCAGGTGCCTCGAATCATGAACTATCAAACGCCATCCCTGCGCCGCGCCCTTGCCGCCGATTACGCCATCGGTTTGATGCCCTCGGCCGCGCGTCGACGCTTCGAACAGCTGTTGTTGGAAGACGCGGCGCTACGCGTGGAATTGGCGCAATGGCAGCAAAGCCTTGCCAGCCTCACCGATACCCTGCCTGAGCAACCGGTGCCGGATCGCGTGTGGAAAGGCATTACCGCGCGCATCGATCCGCAGGTCCTGCACTTGCCGCACAAACGCCCGTTCTGGAACTGGCTGCGGGCAACAGCGGCGATTGCCACGCTGGTGATCGCCGTGACCATCGGCATGATCTACACCCGCGACGACGTGCGCTACAGCGCAACCCTGGCCAGCGCCGATGCGCAGCCGGCATTGCGGGTCCAGGCGCACGCCGATTACCTGCAAGTCGAACCGCTGGCATTGGCGGCGATCACACCGCAGCAAAGCCTGGAACTGTGGGCGATACCGGCCGACGGCAAACCGGTTTCCCTCGGGGTGATCCCGGCGGGCGGCAAAGGCAAGGTTGAACTGAGCGACGCGCAGAAAGCGCTGATCGGCAAACCGATTGCGTTGGCGGTCAGTCTGGAGCCGAAGGGCGGCTCGCCGACCGGGCAACCGACAGGGCCGGTGTTGTATCAGGGGGCGTTGGCGGCATTGTGAACCCATCATTTCTGGCAGTAGGCAACCTTTCTTGATTGCTCCAGAGTAAATCCCTGAATTTAAAGACTTTTCAGGGAACCATGCTCATGCAGTCCAGCCGTGAAACGCTACTTTGCCACTACCACTACGACCCCCTAGATCAACTGACCGCCTCCTCTCCAGCGAAGCAAGCAACCACTCAGCGTTTCTACCTCAAAGATCGCCTGGCCACCGAGATTCAAGGCACCACGCAGCGCTCGATCATTCAGCACGACGACCAACTTGTGGCGCAACAACAGCGCCAGAACAGCAACGTGGAAACCCGATTGCTTGCCACCGACCAGCAGCGATCGGTGTTGAATGCGCTCGACTCGAATCGGCCTCATCCTCTCGCCTTCCCCCCTTACGGGCACTGCGCGCCACAGTACGGTTTGCTCAGCCTGCTCAGCTTCAACGGCGAACGGCCGGATCCGATCACTGGGCACTACTTGCTGGGAAAAGGCTATCGTGCGTTCAACCCGGTGTTGATGCGATTCAACAGCCCGGACAGTTGGAGTCCATTTGGGGAGGGTGGGTTGAATGCGTATGCGTATTGCATTGGCGATCCGGTGAATCGTTTGGATCCCAGTGGGCATTCCAGTCTGGCAATCTGGTTATTGAAATATTTCCCGGCGACTGTAGCGACAACCAATAAAACAGACTCGTTGATTAAACTTTCCAAACAGTCAAAGTCATTAACAAGCAGTACCCCGGCCAATACCGCACGTTCAACACGATCTGCATCAAGAGCGCGACCGACTCAGAATGCCAACGCGGCAAAAGCCCACAATGTTTCAAATAAAAAAAACAACCCTCTACTCACCCGAAACCAGACCGCACCAAATCCCACTAACGTAGAAATGCCCGCCTCCTGGACTTACTCGAAATCAGGTGCTGCTTTTAAAAAGAGCGGTCTTACAAAATCCGCACAAGATACGTTCGATGCTTTTCAAAACGCGATAAAAAACACTGGTGCATCGCCCTCGGAGGCTGCAAGACTGGCTGGCGAGACCAAGCTTAAAAAACTCACAAACGCTAAAATTGAAACCTGGCAAATACGCCTGAGTGGTAGCGAAAGAGCAACTTTTTTAATAGAGGACCGAATGGTAAAAGTGTTGCAAGTAGGAGGGCACACATAAAAATCATGCAAAGTGCCGCTCGCCCGAACTCCGAGTGAGCGGTACGTTTTCGGTCTGGCCTCACGTCGCACTAAACATCGTGTGCGGATCAGTCGCAAATCTCTTCGGTACCCTGGGATTGAACACCCCCTTGCGGCGCCTGATCCTGGCTGATCACCTCATCACTTGGCGTGTCGTACTTCATCATCGGCGTCTGACCAGTGTGGAGCCAGTGGGATTGGCCCCCTATCAGATCTGCTAGTAGGCAGTTCTGTGCGATTGCGCCACATTAAACCCACAATCGCCAAAATCCCTCAGGAAGCCCAGGCCATGCTGCCTAATCGCAACACATTGCTCTGCCGCTACCACTACGACCCGTTGGATCGACTGGTTGATTGCACGCCCACGCTGCAGAGCACCACTCGGCGCTTTTACCTGAAAGATCGTCTGGCCACCGAGATTCAGGGCACGGTACAGCGTTCAATCATGCAGCACGACGATCAACTGCTGGCTCAGCAGCAGCGTCAGCGCGCTGCCGTGGACACACATTTGCTTGCCACTGATCGACAGCGCTCGGTGTTGAACCTGCTCGACGCCCTTCAACGGCATCCCCTCGCCTACACACCTTACGGCCATCGGCAGAACGGCTTGCTCAGCCTGCTCGGGTTCAATGGCGAACGGCGGGATCCGCTTACGGGTTGGTATTTCCTGGGTAATGGTTATCGAGCGTTTAATCCGGTGCTGATGCGTTTTAACAGCCCGGACAGTTGGAGTCCGTTTGGGGCGGGAGGATTGAATACGTATGCGTATTGTGCGGGCGACCCGATGAATTTCGCAGATCCGACGGGGCACGTATTGCAGAAAATTTTGTCGTTCATGAGCAACTTCATGGACGATATTGCGACAACAACCAGACAGGCAATAACGAGAGGCAAGCTTCCTGTCGATTCAATGTCCATCGAAAGGCGATACCTGGATAGCGTTGCCAAACAAGGCTCTAATCCAGAACCGTACGTTTCACGCCTCTTGAGTGTGAATAAAAATTTGGCGAGTCATGGAAATAACTCCCTGACAATGCCCCAGGCTGAGAAGTTAGTCGCAATAGTCCAACAGGTTAATAACGGAAAAATCAGCAATACATCGGCGCACCTTGAAGAAGCCGTGTCATGGGCAGAAAGGTTCACCAGAGAAAAAAACGGCACTACTTTTTCCGGTGCAATTCTCAATCTATCAGCAGCTGGAATGAGTGGAGCAGTAGATAAAAATATGAGGACAACCGGTTTGGCATTACGAAGAGGAAGTTATTTCACACCTCGTTAAAAATCATAGTCCAAGAAAAAGGGCGACTAAAAAGTCGCCCTTTTTCAATACGAGCAATCCTTACGCCGCACTAAACATCTTGTGCGGATCAATCACAAACTTCTTCGGCACGCCGGCATCGAACTCGCCATAGCCCTGCGGCGCCTGATCCAGGCTGATCACCTGTACGCCCACCACTTCGGCAATGTTGATGCGGTCCCACATGATCGCCTGCATCAGCTGGCGGTTGTACTTCATCACCGGGGTCTGGCCGGTGTGGAAGCTGTGGGATTTGGCCCAGCCCAGACCGAAGCGGATGCTCAGGCTGCCCAATTTCGCGGCGGCGTCGACGGCACCCGGATCTTCGGTGACATAGAGGCCAGGAATGCCGATCTTGCCGGCCACACGTACCACACCCATCAGCGAGTTGAGGACGGTGGCCGGGGCTTCGTGTTTCACGCCGTCATGGCCGTGGCCGCGGGCTTCGAAGCCTACGGCGTCAATGGCGCAATCCACTTCAGGTTCACCCAGCAGCGCGGCGATCTGTTCGTGCAGCGGAGTGTCCAGGGACAGGTCGGCGATTTCGAAACCCTGGGCCTTGGCGTGAGCCAGGCGCACGGTGTTGACGTCACCGACGATCACCACCGCGGCGCCCAGCAGGCGAGCCGAAGCGGCAGCCGCCAGGCCGACCGGACCGGCACCGGCGATGTACACGGTGCTGCCAGGGCCAACGCCTGCCGTCACGGCGCCGTGGTAACCGGTCGGCAGGATGTCGGAAAGGCAGGTCAGGTCACGGATTTTCTCCATGGCCCGGTCGCGGTCCGGCAGTTTCAGCAGGTTGAAGTCGGCGTACGGCACCATGGCGTATTCGGCCTGGCCACCGGTCCAGTCGCCCATGTCGACATAACCATAAGCACCGCCCGGACGGGCCGGGTTGACGCTCAGGCACACGCCGGTGTGCATTTCCTTGCAGGAACGGCAGCGCCCGCAAGCCACGTTGAACGGCACGGACACCAGGTCGCCGATTTTCAGGTTCTCGACGTCACTGCCTTTCTCAACCACTTCACCGGTGATCTCGTGGCCCAGCACCAGGCCGGTTTGTGCCGTGGTACGGCCGCGCACCATGTGTTGGTCGGAGCCGCAGATGTTGGTGGAAACCACTTTGAGAATGACCCCGTGCTCGATCTTGCGACCGCGCGGGTCCTGCATTTTCGGATAGTCGATTTTCTGTACTTCGACCTTGCCAGCGCCGAGATACACCACACCACGATTGCCAGACATGCTTTCACCTCGCTGTTGTTTTTATGGAACCGCGTTGCCCAGGCAGGCAGCGCGTTAAGTGCTCGGGTACAGATGCTGTTTCTTGTCTTGCTTGTAAGGGCCTCATCGCTGACAAGCCAGCTCCCACAGTGGACGGGGTGTACGCAAATTCTGCGAACGGCATAAAACCCTGTGGGAGCTGGCTTGCCAGCGAAGGCGATCTAAAGAACGACCGTACGATTGGCGTTGAGGAACACCCGTCGCTCAATGTGATAACCAACGGCCCTCGCCAGGGTCAGGCCTTCGATATCCCGTCCCTTGGCGATCAGATCTTCCGGGTAATGACTGTGATCCACCACCTCGACGCCCTGGGCGATTATTGGCCCTTCGTCGAGGTCGTTGTTGATGTAGTGCGCGGTCGCGCCGACCAGTTTCACGCCTTTGTTGTAGGCCTGGTGGTATGGCTTGGCGCCCTTGAAACCCGGCAGCAGCGAGTGATGAATGTTGATCGCCTTGCCGTCGAGTTTGCGGCACAGCTCCGGCGACAACACTTGCATGTAGCGGGCAAGGATCACCAGTTCGGCGCCGGACTCTTCGATCACCTGCCAGACCTGACGCTCCTGGGACGGCTTGTCGTTCGGGTCCAGCGGGAAGTGGTAATACGGAATCTGATGCCAGTCGGCCAAAGGCTTGAGGTCCGGGTGGTTCGACACCACGGCAACCACGTCCATCGACAACTGGCCGATGCGCTGGCGGTAGAGCAAATCGTTGAGGCAGTGATCGGCCTTGGACACCATGATCACCACTTTCGGCCGGTAGTGCGGCGGGGTCAGCTCGAAGGCCATGCCGAAGGCTTCACCGCGCGCCTGCAAGCCCGCGCGGAAAGACTGCTCGTCGAAACCGTCGGGCTGACGGAATTCCACGCGAATGAAGAAACGGCCCGAAAGCCGGTCATCGAAGGAATGGTGTTCGGTGACGTAGCAGCCCTGCTCGAACAGAAAGCGCGTCACCGCGTCCACCGTGCCGAGGACGCTGGGGCAGTCAGCGGTCAGAATCCATGTGTCTGGGGCGCGGCTCATAGTGCGGTGACTCCTGAGACATCGATAAGCGAAACGGCTTGCTGTAGGAGCGAGCCTGCTCGCGATGGACGTTAACGATGACGCGTTCTCACTGATACGACGCGCCGCTCTCAAGTCCATCGCAGCAAGCTCGCTCCTGCAAGGTCGGTTGTGGTCAGGCCTGAACGCTCAGGCCATATTCCGCAGCTGCATCCTGCAACCACAACCACCAGTAATCCGAGAAACTGCGACGAATCAGCAGTTCCCAGGTGTCTTCGGCGGTGTGACGGATCACCAGTTGCGACTTGGCGAACACCGTGCCAACCGCCTTGCCCACCGGGAAGTTGTTGGGGTGCACGTCGTAGCTGGTGGACTTCATCAGCACCTGGCGCACATTCGGGCCGCTCAGTTCGAGGATCTGCTGCCCGCCGCTGACGTTGACGATCTGGATGTGCAGCTTGCCCAGCGCTTCACGCAGTTTTTTCTCGGCGGCGAACTCTTCACCGGTCGGCACGATCAGCAGCCATTCATCCGGCCCCATCCATTGCAGGCTGGTTTCGCCTTTGACGATAACGGTCAGCGCGCCCGGCAGTTCGATGCCCAGGGCCTTGTGCACGCCGGCAGCGAACGCCGCGTCATGGCCATCGCCACGGATGGTCAGGTGACCGAGGAGTTTTTTCTCACGCACGGTCACGCCGGCGTTCTTGCGACCCTTGCCCACCAGGCTGGCGAGGTCGGCATGATGCAGCGACGACTCGGCCTTGGCCCCGGAGGTTGGGCGTTGTTGGTAAACATTGGCTGCGGTCATAAAGCACCTTTTCCTGAATTCTGTTGGTTCCGGCCCATGTGGTGGCAGGTCTACCGCTATCGCGAGCAGGCTCGCTCCCACATTTGACCGGGTTCCCCTGTGGGAGCGAGCCTGCTCGCGATAGCGGCGGCACAGTCACCACAGGGCCCGAGGCCGTCAAACGTTCTGGCGTTCGCCTTTCGGATCGAAGAACACCGAAGAAACGATCTCCGCTTCGATCACGCTACCGTCCGCCAGTGGCGCAAACACACGCTCGCCCATGCGGTTCAGGCCGCCCTTGACCACGCCCATGGCAAACGAATAGCCCAGGGAGTTGTGCGCGTAGCTGGAGGTCACGTGACCGACCATGGTCATCGGGATCGCCTGCTTGGTGTTGAACACCAGTTGCGCACCCTCCGGCAGCCATTTGGTCGGATCGATCGGTTTCAGGCCAACCAGCTGTTTGCGTTGATCACGCACGCAGTCTTCGCGGTTCATGCCACGCCAGCCGATCCACGAGAACGGTTTGGTGCGACCCACGCACCAGCCCATGTTCAGGTCGTCCGGAGTCATCGAGCCGTCGGTGTCCTGACCGACGATGATGAAGCCCTTCTCGGCCCGCAGCACGTGCATGGTTTCGGTGCCATAGGGCGTCAGGTTGTACTTCTTGCCGGCATCGACAATCTTCTCCAGCACACCCATCGCATAGTCGGCCTGCACGTTGACTTCATACGACAGCTCACCGGTAAACGAAATCCGGAACACCCGCGCCGGCACGCCACCGACCAGACCTTCTTTCCAGGTCATGAACGGGAAGGCTTCGTTGCTCAGGTCGATGTCGGTGACTTCGCTGAGCAGCTTGCGGCTGTTCGGCCCGGACAGGGTCATGGTCGCCCAGTGGTCGGTCACGGACGTGAAGTACACCTTCAGGTCTGGCCATTCGGTCTGTTGGTAGATCTCCAGCCATTGCAGCACGCGTGCGGCGCCGCCCGTGGTGGTGGTCATGACGAAATGGTTGTCGGCCAGGCAGGCGGTCACGCCGTCGTCGAACACCATGCCGTCTTCTTTGCACATCAGGCCATAACGCGCCTTGCCCACATCGAGCTTGGTCCAGGCGTTGGTGTAGATGCGGTTGAGGAACTCACGCGCATCCGGGCCCTGGATGTCGATCTTGCCCAGGGTCGACGCGTCCAGCAGGCCGACGCTGTCGCGCACGGCTTTGCATTCACGCTTGACCGCGGCATGCATGTCTTCACCGGATTTCGGGAAGTACCAGGGACGTTTCCACTGACCGACGTCTTCGAACTCGGCGCCGTTTTTCAGGTGCCAGTGATGCAGTGCGGTGAAACGCACCGGCTCGAAGATGTGCCCACAGTGACGACCGGCCACGGCGCCGAATGTCACCGGCGTGTAGTTCGGGCGGAACATGGTGGTGCCCATCTGCGGGATGGTCACGTTCAGCGAACGGGCGGCAATCGCCAGGCCGTTGACGTTACCGAGCTTGCCCTGGTCGGTGCCGAAGCCCAGCGCGGTGTAGCGCTTGACGTGCTCGACCGACTCGAAGCCCTCGCGGGTCGCCAGTTCGATGGCGGCGGCGGTGACGTCGTTCTGCAGGTCGACGAATTGCTTCGGCGCCCGTGCGGTGTTCTTTTCATGGGGCACCTGGAACAGCGCCAGGGTCGGCTCTTCCAGACGGGTCAGGGCCTTGGGCAGCGTCGCTTCGACCGGGCCGAAACCGGCTTCGCTGGCCGCGCGCACGCCGCCTTCAAAACCGTCCGCCAGGGAATCGCCCAGGCCATAGACGCCGTTGATGCCACCGACGCACACGCGTTTCTGCGGTGCTTCACCCGGTACGAAACCGAGGATGTCTTCACGCCAGATCGGCTTGCCGCCCAGGTGCGAAGCCAGGTGAACTACCGGACTGTAGCCGCCGGAACTGGCGACCAGGTCGCACTCGAGCCATTCGCCAGGGCTGGTGACCTTGTGTCCTTTGACATCGATCGCAGCCACGCGGGCAGCGGTTACGCGCTTGCTGCCACGGGCTTCGATCACGGCGCTGCCGGTGAGGATGCGGATGCCTTTGGCGCGTGCTTCTTCCACCAGCGCCCCACGTGGGTTGCTGCGAGCATCGGCGACGGCCACGACTTGCAGGCCGGCGTCGAGCCAATCCAGGGCCACACGGTAGGCGTGGTCGTTGTTGGTGCTCAGGACAAGCTTCTTGCCCGGCGCCACGCCATAACGGCGTACATACGTCGAGACAGCACCGGCCAGCATGTTGCCCGGCACGTCGTTGTTGCCGTAGACCAGCGGACGCTCGTGAGCGCCGGTTGCCAGCACGACACGCTTGGCGCGAACGCGGTGGATGCGCTGACGCACCTGGCCAATCGGGGCGCGGTCGCCGAGGTGATCGGTGAGGCGCTCGTGAATGGTCAGGAAGTTATGGTCGTGATAGCCGTTGACCGTGGCGCGCGGCAACAGCAGCACGTCCGGGGTGTTCTTCAGCTCGGCGATGACGCTGGCGACCCATTCCAGGGCAGGCTTGCCGTCGAGGCTTTCGCGGGAGTCGAGCAGGCTGCCGCCGAACTCTTCCTGCTCATCAGCCAGGATCACCCGGGCGCCACTGCGTGCAGCCGCCAGTGCAGCGGCCAGACCCGCAGGGCCGGCGCCGACGATCAGCACGTCGCAGTGCTGGTTCATGTAGTCATAGGTGTCCGGATCGTTCTCGGTCGGCGAGCGGCCAAGACCGGCGGCCTTACGAATGTACTTCTCGTAAGTCATCCAGAACGATTGCGGGTACATGAAGGTTTTGTAGTAGAAGCCCGGCGGCATCAGCTTGCCGCCGACCTTGCCGAGGATCCCCATCATGTCGTTGTTCACGCTTGGCCAGCCGTTGGTGCTGGTGGCGACCAGGCCTTGGTACAGCGCTTGTTGCGTGGCGCGTACGTTCGGGATCTGCGTGGCTTCGGTAGCGCCGATCTGCAGCACGGCGTTCGGCTCTTCGGCACCGGCGGCGAAGATGCCGCGCGGACGGGAATACTTGAAGCTGCGACCAATGATGTCAACGCCATTGGCCAGCAGTGCAGCGGCCAGTGAGTCGCCTTCGAAGCCTTTGTAGCTCTGGCCGTTGAAGGAGAACGTCAGGACTTTGTTGCGGTCGATCCGTCCGCCATTGGACAGGCGATTGATCTGGCTCATACCTTCTCTCCCAGAGCCGTGCTGGCCGCTTTCGGGCTATCGGTCTTGTCGGTGAATTGTGGCTTGGTGCCGATCTTGTAGGTTTCGAGAATCTCGTAGGTCACGGTGTCGCGGGTGGCGTTGAAGTACTGACGGCAACCGGCGGCGTGAATCCACAGTTCATGGTGCAGACCGCGAGGGTTGTCGCGGAAGAACATGTAGTCGCCCCACTCCTCGTCGGTGCAGCTGTTCGGATCCAGTGGACGCGGGATATGCGCCTGGCCGGATGCGTGGAATTCCTCTTCGGAGCGCAGTTCGCCGCAGTGAGGACAGAAGATATGCAACATGGGGATTTCTCCTGTTAGTGGGCAACCGCAGCAGCGCCGTGTTCATCGATCAACGCACCGTTGTGGAAACGGTCGATGGAGAAAGGTGCGGCCAACGGGTGCATTTCACCCTTGGCCAGACTCGCGGCAAACACGTTGCCCGAGCCAGGTGTTGCCTTGAAGCCACCGGTGCCCCAACCGCAGTTGAAGAACATGTTCGGTACCGGGGTTTTCGAGATGATCGGGCATGCATCCGGCGTGGTGTCGACGATGCCGCCCCACTGACGGTTCATGCGTACGCGCGACAGCACCGGGAACATTTCGACGATGGCCTGGATGGTGTGTTCGATCACCGGGTACGAACCACGCTGGCCGTAGCCGTTGTAGCCGTCGATACCGGCGCCGATCACCAGGTCGCCCTTGTCGGACTGGCTGATGTAACCGTGTACGGCGTTGGACATGATCACGCTGTCGATAATCGGCTTGATCGGCTCGGACACCAGCGCTTGCAGCGGGTGGGATTCGATCGGCAGACGGAAACCGGCCAGCTTGGCCATGTGCCCGGAGTTACCGGCGGTGACCACGCCGACGCGCTTGGCGCCGATGAAGCCCTTGTTGGTTTCGACACCGATGCACACGCCGTTTTCCTTGCGGAAACCGATCACTTCGGTCTGCTGGATCAGGTCCACGCCCAAGGCGTCGGCGGCCCGGGCAAAGCCCCAGGCCACGGCATCGTGACGGGCCACGCCGCCGCGACGCTGGACGGTAGCGCCCATCACGGGGTAGCGGGTGTTCTTCGAGCAGTCGAGGTACGGAATCTCGTCGGCCACTTGCTTGGCATCGAGCAGTTCGCCATCGACGCCGTTGAGGCGGTTGGCGCTGACCCGACGCTCGGAATCACGGATGTCCTGCAGGGTATGGCACAGGTTGTAGACGCCGCGCTGGGAGAACATCACGTTGTAGTTCAGGTCCTGGGACAGGCCTTCCCACAGTTTCATCGCGTGTTCGTACAGGTGCGCCGACTCGTCCCACAGGTAGTTAGAGCGAACGATGGTGGTGTTGCGCGCGGTGTTACCGCCGCCCAGCCAGCCTTTTTCGACCACGGCCACGTTGGTGATGCCGTGCTCCTTGGCCAGGTAGTAGGCGGTCGCCAGACCATGCCCGCCACCGCCGACGATGACCACGTCGTAGACCTTTTTAGGGGTCGGCGTGCGCCACATCCGCTGCCAGTTTTCGTGGTGGCTGAGAGAGTGTTTGAAGAGGCCGAAGCCCGAGTAGCGTTGCATAGTCATTTACTCCAAAACCGCACTCAGCGATAAACCGGGAAGTCCGCGCACAGGGCTGCCACATGCTTGGCGACGTTGGCCTCGACATCGGCATCGCCGAGGTTGTCGAGGATGTCGCAGATCCAGCCAGCCAGCTCGGTGCACTGAGCGACCTTGAAGCCACGGGTCGTTACCGCCGGGGTGCCGATACGCAGGCCGGAGGTCACGAACGGCGACTGCGGGTCGTTCGGGACAGCGTTCTTGTTCACGGTGATGTGGGCGCGACCGAGTGCTGCATCTGCGTCTTTGCCGGTGAGGCCCTGACGGATCAGGCTGACCAGGAACAGGTGGTTATCGGTGCCGCCGGACACTACATCGTAGCCGCGTTTGATAAATACGCCGGCCATGGCCTGGGCGTTATCGATGACTTGTTGCTGGTAGGCCTTGAAGCCTGGCTCCAGCGCTTCCTTGAAGCACACCGCCTTACCGGCGATCACGTGCATCAGCGGGCCGCCCTGGGCGCCGGGGAAAACCGCGGCGTTGAGCTTTTTCTCGATCTCTTCGTTGGCCTTGGCCAGGATCAGGCCGCCACGTGGACCGCGCAGGGTCTTGTGGGTAGTGGTGGTAACCACATCGGCGTACGGCAGCGGGTTCGGGTACAGACCGGCGGCAACCAGACCGGCCACGTGAGCCATGTCGACGAACAGCAGTGCACCGACCTTGTCGGCGATCTGACGGAAACGCGGGAAGTCCAGGGTCTTGGAGTAGGCGGAGAAGCCGGCGACGATCATCTTCGGCTTGTGCTCGACGGCCAGACGCTCGACTTCGTCGTAGTCGATCAGACCGGTCTTGGTATCGATGCCGTACTGCACCGCGTTGTACAGCTTGCCCGAGGATGACACTTTGGCACCGTGGGTCAGGTGACCGCCGTGGGCCAGGCTCATGCCGAGAATGGTATCGCCTGGCTGAATCAGGGCCAGGTACACGGCGCTGTTGGCCGAAGAGCCGGAGTGCGGCTGCACGTTGGCGTAGTCGGCGCCGAACAGTTGCTTGGCGCGTTCGATGGCCAGGGCTTCAACCTTGTCCACGTGCTCGCAGCCACCGTAGTAGCGCTTGCCCGGATAGCCTTCGGCGTATTTGTTGGTCAGGCCGCTGCCCTGGGCCTGCATGACCCGTTTGCTGGTGTAGTTCTCCGACGCGATCAGCTCGATGTGATCTTCCTGACGTTGCTCCTCGGCATTCATCGCCGCCAGCAGTGCATCGTCGTAACCCTGGATCTGGTCTTGCTTGCTGAACATCGCGTCTCTCCCAGCGGCATCTATGCGCCATTCGTCTCGGTAAGGCACCGGTGTTTCGGCAGTGCCCTTTGATAGCGATGGTATGACCGGCGCAGGCAGGCCAAATGCCTACGGACGCCACGTAAAGGTGCGTTTACGACATGGCGGGAAATGACGGGGCGGCCGCTCTTCTCAAATCAGTGAGAAACCCTGTGGGCTCTGGCTTGCCAGCGATGACGGCGTCACATCCAGCCTTGATGGCGACGGGTCCACCGCTATCGCTGGCAAGCCAGCGCCCACAGGGTTATACGGCGAACTGGCGGACGAGTAGCAGCACGAGGAAATGCACCGGATAGAGGGCATAAGCCCAACGCCGCATCGGTGGTGGTTTTACGCCCTTGGCATGTCGCAACAAGAACAGCCCCAGCCAGGGCGCGATCAGGCAGGTGACGATGGCCGGAAGGGCCGCGGGGTTGCCCAGCCGTGCGGCGTAATACAGCACTTGCCACTGATTGGCCGCCAGACAAACCAGCCCCGGCAACAGCGCGAAATACCAGGGACGACGGATCACCAGCAACAGCGCCAGCGGCAACAGCACACCAAAGAAGCCGAACATCAATCGTGACCAGAACACGACCGCCAGCAGCAGAGCGACAACCGCCAACAGTCGCGCCTGAAGCCCCCGCGTTTGCCAGCCCCGTGCCACCAGCAGGCCCAAGGCCAGGGTGGGCAACACGTTCAAGGTGTCGGGATCGGGAATGTACATCCGGTAAGGCACTTCGCTCACCGCACTGAACAGCAACAACCAGCCCAGATAGCGCCATTGCCCCTGGGTGTTCACGGTCGGCGCGCGAGCCAGATTCGCCGCCATCGCCAGGCAAAACCACGGGAACGCCAGGCGCCCCGGCACATACAGCAGATCGACGGAATAACCGACATAGCGCAGGTGGTCGAGCACCATGCTCAGCAGCGCCAGCCACTTGAGCAAATCGAGTGCACCGTCGCGCGGCTTTAACTGCCGCTGTGTCATGTGCATCGCCAGGTGCATAATTGCCCGGCATCCCCGTATTTTTCAGACAGTGACATCCCGTGTGCTCCCCGGACGATCTTCGGTAAAGTGCGCACCATCATTGACCACGAGACACTTCACCATAGGCGTCTCGACCACGGAAGCAGGCCATGACCGATAAGAGCCAACAATTCGCCAGCGACAACTACTCCGGCATTTGCCCTGAAGCCTGGGCTGCCATGGAGCAGGCCAACCATGGCCACCAGCGTGCATACGGCGACGACGAATGGACCGCCCGCGCGTCCGACTATTTCCGCAAATTGTTCGAAACCGACTGCGAAGTGTTCTTCGCCTTCAACGGCACCGCCGCCAACTCCCTGGCCCTGTCTTCGCTGTGCCAGAGCTACCACAGCGTGATCTGCTCGGAAACCGCCCACGTCGAAACCGACGAATGCGGCGCCCCGGAATTCTTTTCCAACGGCTCCAAACTGCTGATCGCCCGCACCGAAAACGGCAAGCTGACTCCGGAATCGATCCGCGAAGTCGCTCTCAAGCGCCAGGACATCCACTACCCGAAACCCCGCGTCGTGACCCTGACGCAGGCCACCGAAGTCGGCAGCGTCTACACCCCGGACGAAATCCGCGCCATCAGCGCCACTTGCAAGGAACTGGGCCTGAACCTGCACATGGACGGCGCGCGGTTCTCCAACGCCTGCGCGTTCCTCGGCTGCTCGCCAGCGGACCTGACCTGGAAGGCCGGCGTCGACGTGCTGTGCTTCGGCGGCACGAAAAACGGCATGGCCGTGGGCGAAGCGATTCTGTTCTTCAACCACAAACTGGCCGAAGACTTCGACTACCGCTGCAAACAGGCCGGGCAACTGGCGTCGAAGATGCGTTTCCTCTCCGCGCCCTGGGTCGGAATCCTGGAAAACGACGCCTGGCTCAAATACGCCAACCACGCCAATCGTTGCGCGCAATTGCTGGCCGAGCTGGTCAGCGACATTCCCGGCGTGGAACTGATGTTCCCGGTGCAGGCCAACGGCGTGTTCCTGCAACTCTCGGAACCGGCCATCGCCGCGCTGACCGCCAAGGGCTGGCGCTTCTACACCTTCATCGGCAACGGCGGCGCACGCTTCATGTGCTCGTGGGACACCGAAGAAGAACGCGTTCGGGAATTGGCCAGGGATATCCGTGAAGTGATGTCGCACTAACAACCTTGGTTTGCACTGCCCCTGTGGGAGCGAGCTCGCTCGCGATGAGGTCAGCCCATCCAACAATGATGTCAGCTGACACACCGCCATCGCGAGCAAGCTCCCACAAAAGCCCCACCCACTCACCCTCATCATTCGCACCTGAAGACTTCGTCTACATTGTTTGTCGAGCCCATCCGCTCTCATAACAATAATCAGGAGCGCAAGCATGTCCCTTCAAGGCAAAACACTGTTCATTACCGGCGCCAGTCGCGGGATTGGTCGGGAGATCGCCCTGCGGGCGGCGCGCGACGGGGCCAATATCGTGATTGCGGCCAAAAGCGCCGAACCGCACCCCAAGCTACCCGGCACCATTTACAGCGTGGCCGAGGAAGTCGAAAACGCGGGTGGCAAGGCGCTGGCCTTGCAAGTGGATGTGCGCGATGAAGTCGCCGTGCATCAGGCCCTAGCCCAGGCCAACGAACATTTCGGCGGCATCGATGCATTGGTCAACAACGCCGGGGCAATCAAGTTGACCGGTGTGCAGCACATCGAACTCAAGCGCTTCGACCTCATGCACCAGATCAATACCCGTGCCGTGCTGCTGTGCAGCCAGGCCGCCCAGCCCTACCTGAAGAAATCCGCCGGACACATCCTCAACCTGTCACCGCCGTTGAACCTGGCGACCCAATGGTTCGCCCAATACAGCCCGTACACCGTGACCAAGTACGGCATGAGCATGCTGACGCTGGGCATGAGCGAGGAATTCAAGCACTACGGCATCAGCGTCAACTCGCTGTGGCCGCAAACAATGATCGCCACCGCCGCCATCGAGTTTCAGCTGGGGTCACGGGAGTCGTTCAAGCACGCCAGGACGCCCGCGATCATGGCTGACGCGGCACATGCGATTCTGAGCAGCGCGAATCGCAGCCTGACCGGGCGGTTGTTGATTGATGAGGAAATACTGCGGGAGAACGGCGTGACCGAGTTCGAACACTATCGGTTCGCACCAGGCAGCAGCGACACGCTTATGCCGGATCTGTTTATCGACTGAACGCATTTCCCTGTAGCAGCGAGCCGGCTCCGGGCGGCGTTCCGACGATGAACCCGGGAGCAACACGGGGTGTCAGGCTCCCAGCGTTATCATTGACGTCCATCGCGAGCAGGCCCGCTCCTACAGGGGGGCTTAGGCGTGGGTTAGAACTCGATCCGCACATCCCCCTTCGGCACGCTGCAGCACGACAAAATGTACCCGTCGGCCTCGTCTTCCTCGGTGATCCCGCCGTTGTGCTCCATCTCCACTTCGCCGCCCAGTTTCAGTACCTTGCACGTGCCGCAGATGCCCATGCCGCAGGCTTTCGGGATCATCAGGCCGACTTTCGCGGCAGCGGCGTGTACGGTCTCGCCCGGTGCCACGCGAATGCTCTTGCCCGAGGCAATGAACTCCACCTGATGCAGATCTGCGTCATCCACCTCCGGCGCCTCGGCGGCCTGCTCGGCATTCTCCACAGCATCGGCGATTGCCTCTGGCGGCGTGGCGCCGAAGGACTCCTCGTGATAGTGCTTCATGTTGAAACCGGCATTCTCCAGCAGGCGCTTGACCGCATTCATGTACGGCGTCGGGCCGCAGCAGAATACTTCGCGCTCAAGGAAATCCGGGACCATCAGTTCCAGCATCTTGTGGTTCAAATAACCGCGATAACCAGCCCATGGCTCGCCGAAGCCATGTTTTTCGCAAATCAGGTGCAGGCTGAAATTTTCGATCCGCGCTGCCATGTGTTCCAGCTCGCGGTGATAAATGATGTCCTTCGGCGAACGGGCGCTGTGGATGAACGCCATGTCGACATTGCCGTTGGTGTCGAAGAACCAGCGCGCCATGGACATGCACGGCGTGATGCCCACGCCGCCGCTGAGGTACAGCACTTTAGGATTCGGGAAGTCGATCGCGTTGAACAGCCCGACCGGACCGTGCACGGCCAGTTCGTAGCCTTCGTGCAGGGTGTCGTGCAGCCAGTTCGAAACCTTGCCGCCCGGCACGCGCTTGATGGTCACCGAAAAGCTGTACGGCACCGATGGCGAGCTGGAAATGGTGTACGAACGCATGATCGGCTGGCCTTCGATTTCCAGCTCCAGGGTGACAAACTGCCCCGGCTTGAAGAAGAACATGATCGGCTGGTCGGCCATGAAGCAAAAGGTGCGCACATCCCAGGTTTCCTGGATGACTTTGACGCAACGGACGATGTGCCGACCATTGGCCCAGGTCTGGGTGGTTACCGGGTTCAGGAAGTTGTTGGACATGCTGATCTCCACGGCCGACTGTCGGCCTTCATGATGGCGATTCTGCGTATAGCGCGAACCACCCATTTACCTATCTGCGACATTCACATGCTTATCGCGACCAGCCCCCAACTACCGGGGCTTGCGCGTCGGGAACAGATTGCACCATGTCGCCCATGGATAAGGTTCTGGCCAGCGCCGGCCCCACACTCGCCCCATACCAAGACACAACCTTTACACCTTGCGTAGCAAACCTGAGCAGCACACCTGATTAGCCACTTTCGCCGGCCACGCAGATGGCCTTGAGGATTAAACGATGGACGTCACTACTACCCTGAGCCTGGGCGATCCGCTGGAACCCGCACGCAAGGCCACCGCCCAGATGCTGCAAGAGCGCGAGCGCACGTTCTCGCTGCCGCAGCCGTTTTACTCTGACGAGCGCCTGTTTGATATCGACATGCAGGAAATCTTTCAGAAAGAGTGGCTGATCGCCGGCATGACCTGCGAGATCCCCACCAAGGGCAACTATCTGACACTGCAGGTCGGCAAGAACCCGATCATCGTGATCCGTGGCGCCGAAGGCGTCGTGCACGCGTTCCATAACGTCTGCCGTCACCGTGGCTCGCGCCTGTGCACCAGCGACAAGGGCAAGGTCGCCAAACTGGTCTGCCACTACCACCAGTGGACCTACGAACTCGACGGTCGCCTGTTGTTCGCCGGCACCGAGATGGGTGCCGACTTCGACATGAACCAGTACGGCCTCAAGCCGGTGAACGTGAAAACCGCGGGTGGCTACATCTTCATCAGCCTGGCGGACAACCCGCCGGCCATCGACGACTTCCTGTCGACGCTCAGCCATTACATGGAACCGTACGACATGGAAAACACCAAGGTGGCGGTGCAAACCACCTTGATGGAAAAAGCCAACTGGAAACTGGTGCTGGAAAACAACCGCGAGTGCTACCACTGCGGCGGCTCACACCCGGAACTGCTGAAAACCCTGCTGGAATGGGACGACGTCACCGACCCGCGCGCCGACCAGGCGTTCAAGGACCATGTCGCCGCCTCCGCCGCTGCCTGGGAAGCCGAGAAGATCCCTTACGCCCACGCCAGCTTCGGCCTGCGTAACCGCATCGTGCGCATGCCGCTGCTCAAGGGCACCGTGTCGATGACCATGGACGGCAAACAAGGCTGTGCCAAGCTCATGGGCCGCATCAAGAACCCCGACCTGGGCTCCATGCGCATCCTGCACCTGCCGCACTCGTGGAACCACTGCATGGGCGACCACATCATCGTGTTCACCGTGTGGCCGATCAGCGCCCAGGAAACCATGGTCACCACCAAGTGGATCGTGCACAAGGACGCCGTCGAAGGCGTGGACTACGACGTAGAGCGCATGCGCAAAGTCTGGGACGCCACCAACGACCAGGACCGTCGCCTGGCCGAAGAAAACCAGCGCGGCATCAACTCCACCGCTTATCAGCCTGGCCCTTACTCCAAGACGTATGAATTTGGCGTGGTGAACTTCGTGGACTGGTACAGCGAGCGGATGCTGAACAATCTGGGGGCTGAGCCGGCGCCTTACCTCAAAGGTGTCCCTGTCCAAGGTTAAATATCCCACTCTGTAGGAGCCTGCTCACGATGGACGCATGAGCACCGCGGGATAACTGATACCCCGCGTTATCGTTCACGACCATCGCGAGCAGGCTCGCTCCTCCAGGAGCCTGCTCGCGACGTTTACTCCCGCCATTACCCTCTTCCCTTTAGCACTGTACGAAATATGATCTATTCCGTTCGGCGCTATACAGTGCGCGCCTCCCAGCCTTTCGCGAACAAGTTATCCACATCTCCACCCACAGCAAATGGGGACAACTGTGGACAGGTTCGAAATTTTCTCCACAGAAACCGAAGAAAATCCGTGACTTATCCGGAATCACGGTTTCCCGCCGCGCCTGATCAATTTTTGACCAACCCCATGAAGACCACGTTTTACATGGCCCGTAGCGGATGGCAAACACCTTATCCACAGAAGCGCCAACAGACTTTGGGGGCAACTTCTGCGCTTCTGTGGAAAACCGCTGAAAGCCGCGTAATTTCTGCATTTGCGGGAGGTGGAACAGATAAAAAAGACGATTCGATCAATTTTTGACCAAACACCTGAGAGGCACGTTTTATATGGCCTGTAGCGGTAAGCGAACATCTTATCCACAGAAGCGCCAACAGAGATCGGGGACAAGTTTTGCTTCGAGCTCACACTTATCCTCAGAAAAACAACCGAAAAAACCGTAGCTTACGCTGATTGTTTTTTGATCTACGGGCTGAAAGGCTTCATTTTCAAGGGCTGCAGCGAGGGGCGAACATGTTATCCACAGAATCGCCAACAGCGTTTGTGGAGAACCAGGCAGGCGTTATCCACACGAGTGCGCCTGATCATGTTCGGAGGGGTCTTCCGGGCGGGATGTTCTTTTAAAGAAATGACGGCTTGGTACCGCCCCTGGCAATTCTGTCAGGGGCGGTCGTCGTCGCCATAGCCCGTTAAGGCCGGTACATCAAATAGGCCTCGCCCGTGACCCGGATCATCGGGTGCGGCGTGATCTGGCAGGTATCGACGATGCGGAAGCCGTGGCGCTCATAGAAGCGCCGGGCGCCGGTGTTGGCGGCGTAGTCGATCAGGCTAAGGCCGTTGAGTCCGAGCCGATTGGCGCGGTCGTAGGCGTAAGCGAGAAATTGCTTGCCCAGGCCCTGGTTTCGCCAGCCCTCGTGCAGCGCCAAGCTGGAAATATAAAGGGTGTCGGGGATCTCCATCGTCGCGTACGGCGCCAGCACCGGATCGGTCACTGGCTCCGCGAACGGGTCATAACGCATCACGTAGCTGTGCAGCATGCCAATGACCTTCCCCTCGGCCTCGGCGATCAGGCAATTCTGGTAGGAAAAATCCACATCTTCACGGGCATAACGGATGGCTCCCACGTCCAACAGGTCCTGCCCGGGCTCTGCTATCTGGCTCCAGATGTAATCCGAAGCGCCTTCCGAGGAAATCTGAAACAGACGCGCAATCTCGCGCGCATCCGCGCGTACCGCCGAACGAAACTCAACCGACATTGATTAAAACTCCACAGATCATCGAGCGCCCGTTTTACGTGGGCGCTCACGGCGCAGCAACGCGCCGCAGGGATGGGTGTTTTTCCGGGTATTGCGGCTCGAGGCTGGGTGTCAGCGCACCACGCCCTCTTCGATCAGCAGCTTGAGAATCGCTTCAGCCCCCGCCTGCGCCGTGACGCCCTTGAGCACTTGCCCGCCGCCGCCACTGGCCTTGGCCGTCGCGGCTTTCATGCGGTCGGCACCGCTCTTGGCCTTGATGACTTTGAGGCGCTTGGGTCGCGGCTTGGCCGGCTGCAGGGTCGCCACCGCCAGCAGTTCATCGTCGACGACTTCCACTTCATCGGCCTGCAACACCCCGCGCCGGGCCGGACCGTAGGCGCTTTGCCGTGGCTTGGGCGCGGCGTTATCCACAGTCGCGAGAAACGGCAGGCGAACCTTCAAGCGACGACGCTGACCACGTGGCAAGGCTTGCAGCACCAGCGCCGAACTGCCATCGATGGACTCGACCTGCGCCAGCCCCACCACCAGCGGCCAGCCCAGGCTTTCAGCCAGCAGGAACGGCAACATGCCCGAGCCTTCGCCGGTTTCAGCCTGGCTGCCGGTCAACACCACCTGAGCGCCGGCATCGCGCAAATACGCGGTCAACGCCGGCAGCGCATCCGCGCCCTCGGGTTGTTCGAGGACATGCAATTGCTCCAGCCCCATGCCCAGATAAGCGCGCAACGCAGGCTCGGCGACATCGCCGGCATGCAGCACCTGCAAGTTATCCCCAGCCAACTGCAAACCCAGTTCCACGGCACGCGCATCCTGTTCGGCGCGACGTGGACGGCCGGACGTCGGGTGGGCGCCGATGGACACCAGGCTGATGATTTTCGTGCTCATAACCCTTTCCTTCCCTTAAGCCGCATCGCGCTTGGCGTCGTTGCGGTAGGCCTCTACCGCCGCGATCAAGGCTTGAAGAATCTCGGCACTCTCGCCGATCACCGACAGGTCGGCCCGTTTGATCATGTCGCAGCCGGGATCGAGGTTGATCGCCACCACCTTGTCGCAGGCACCGATGCCCTGCAGGTGCTGGATCGCCCCGGAAATCCCCACCGCCACGTAGACCCGCGCAGTGACCCAGGTACCCGAGGCGCCAACCTGACGGTCGCGGGCCATGAAACCGTCGTCCACGGCAACCCGGGACGCGCCTTCGGTGGCACCCAATGCCTCGGCGGTCCTGTGGAAAAGTCCCCAGTCCTTGACGCCGTTGCCGCCGGAGAAGATGAACTCCGCTTCGGCCATCGGAATCGCCGCCGGGTCCACCGCCACCGCACCCAGATCCTCGATCCGCGAGAGGCTGCGCGGGACCGCTGTGGATAACTCCACCGGCAGGGCTTCGTGACGGGTTTCGCTGACCGGTTCGGCGCATTCGGCAGCCGCCAGAATCAACCGTGCGAGCGGACGCGCAAGGTCTTGCAGACCGGCACCGGCGCGGCCGATACATTCCTGGTCCTTGACCTGCCAGACCCGCGTGGCCGGGCGTTCGCCCAACGCCGCGGCAAAACGGCGACCGAGCTCGCCACCGCCGGTACGACTGTCGGGAAGCAACCAGTGACGCGGACTGAACTGGTTATCCACAGCCCGCAAGCCCTGGACACGTTGTTCCGGTGCATAACCGCTGAATTCATCTCCTTCGAGCACCAGCAGGCGATCGACACCGGCACTGGCAAAGGCGCTCTCTTTATGTTCGCCAAAGACCACGGCCAACACCGCGCCGTCCTTGCCCGCCAGTTGATGGGCCAGGCCCAGGAGGTCGCGGTCGTGACTGCTCAAGCGGCCACCAACCATGTCTGGAACGACGCTGATGTAGAACGCCGGTGCTGGCACCTGATGCAGCGGCAATTGCACTTCAACGGCAGCCGAGCGCTTGGTCGCACCACCCTGCTGCGCGCCACTGCGGTCGATGCGCTTGATGCCGTTCGGGCCGATAAAACCGATGCCGTGCGGGTTCTTGCGCATGACGCCATTGGGCCCCATCCAGCTGTGTTGCGCCGGCTGCATGGCTGCGTGCAGCGGATGCAGGCGGTTTCGGGCGATCCATTCAGCCCGTGGGTCGCGGCGGATAATGTCGCTCATCAGTGGGCCTCCGCAGGTTCACGTTTGGCTGGCGTGGATGGCTTGCTCGGTGCCTGGTCTTCGAGCAGCGCATCGGCCACCAGTTCGGCAATGTCCTTGATCAACGGCCGCGGTTCGACCACGCCTTCGAGCATTGCCGTGCACTGTGGACAACCCACGGCCACCAGTTCAGCGCCGGTTTCGCGGATGTCTTCCATGCGCATGTCGGGAATCCGTTGCTTGCCCGGAATGTCGGTGATCGGCGCCCCGCCGCCACCACCGCAGCAGCGCGAGCGGAAACCGGAGCGTTGCATCTCTTTGACCTCGATCCCGAGCGCACGCAGTACCTCGCGCGGCGCCTCGTACTCGCCGTTGTAGCGGCCGAGGTAGCACGGGTCGTGATAGGTCACGCTGTCGCCCTTGTGCTGACCGAGGTTCAGCGCACCGGCCTGGATGATTTCCGCCATGTAGGTGCTGTGGTGCTGCACCAGGTAGTTGCCGTCGAAGGCGCCGTACTCGTTCTTCAACACATGGAAGCTGTGCGGGTCGCAGGTGACGATACGGTTGAAGCGGTATTTGGCCAGGGTCTGGATGTTGCGTTTGGCCAGCAACTGGAAGGTGGCTTCATCGCCCAGACGCCGGGCCACATCGCCGCTGTCGCGTTCTTCAAGGCCCAGCACGGCGAAGTCGACCTTGGCCGCTTTCAGCACTTTGACGAACGCGCGCAGGGTACGCTGGTTGCGCATGTCGAAGGCACCGTCGCCGACCCAGAACAGCACATCGGTGGATTTCTTGTCGCTGAGCAGGTTGAGGTTCAAGTCCGCCGCCCAGTTCATCCGCCCGCCCGGCGCAAAGCCGCCCGGGTTGTCGGTGGCGATCAGGTTTTCCAGGACTTCGGCGCCTTTGTTCGGGGTCGCGCCTTTTTCCAGGGTCAGGTGACGGCGCATGTCGACGATGGCATCGACGTGCTCGATCATCATCGGGCACTCCTCGACGCAGGCGCGGCAAGTGGTGCATGACCACAGCGTCTCGGCATCCACCAGACCGTTGACGATCGGCCGATGGGGATTACCAGCGTGTTCGCCGATGGCTTTACCCGGATACGGGCTGCCGGCGAAATTGGCATCGGTGCCGCCCGCCAGGCCAACGACCATGTCCTGAATCAGTTTTTTCGGGTTCAACGGTTGACCAGCGGCGAACGCCGGGCACGCCGCTTCGCACTTACCGCACTGCACGCAGGCGTCGAAACCGAGCAATTGGTTCCAGGTGAAATCCTTGGGTTTTTCTACGCCCAGCGGTGCGGACAGGTCGGTCAGGTCCAGCGGCTTCAAGCCCGTGGAACGACCGCCACCAAAGCGCTCGGCGCGACGGTGCCAGGCCAGGTGCAAGGCACCGGCGAAGGCGTGCTTCATCGGCCCGCCCCAGGTCATACCGAAGAACAGCTCCGATACGCCCCACAGCACGCCGATGCCGAGGATCGTCGCCAACAGCCAGCCACCGAAATTCTCCGGAAGAATGCCCGCCACGGGCAGGGTCACCAGGAAAAACGACGCCGAGAACGCCAGCAGGCTTTTCGGCAGGCGCATCCACGGGCCTTTGGACAAACGGCTCGGCGGGTTGCGTCGACGCAGGTAAACGAAGATCGCACCAACGAACATCACCGCCGACATCAGCAGCAGTGCGTACCCGAGGATGCGGTTATGCAGGCCGAAACCGTGCACCAGAATCGCCAGCACGATGGACGCCACCGCACCACCGGCCGTGGCCACGTGGGTGTTGGCGATGTATTTGTCCCGCGCCACCACGTGGTGCAGGTCGACCATGTAACGCTTGGGCATGGCGAACAGGCCGCCGATCAGATCGACCTTCGAGGCACGGCCCCGGCGCCACATGGACACCCGCCGTAACGCGCCCAGAACCGCAAGGCCCAGGGCAGCGAACAACAGGATTGGAAGAAGGGTGTTCAACATGGTGAAGCTCCCAAAGACCTCGGGCTTAACTACCTGGATGCTTTGCTCGACCCCCTGTAGGAGCGAGCTTGCTCGCGATGGTCGTTAACGATGACGCGCGCGGTCTGAAAGAACGCGGCGCCTTCAAATTCATCGCGAGCAGGCTCGCTCCTACAAGGTTATCCACAAGCTCTTAGAAATCCTTGCACAACCGCAGCGCGTCGTAGATCGCCGCGTGCACGTTGCGCTGGGCCACGCAGTCGCCGATGCGGAACAGCAAATAGCCGGCGCCGCTCTGCTCCAGGCACGGTTGCGGCTTGATCGCGAACAAGGCTTCGACGTCGATCTGGCCTTTGTTGCGCGAACCTTCCTTCAACGCGTAGTAGATTTCTTCGTCCGGGCGCACGCCGTTTTCCACGACCACCTGGTCCACCACCCGCTCCTCTTTGGCGCCGGTGTATTCGTTTTCCAGTACGGCCACGAGCTTGTCGCCTTCGCGGTAGACCTTCTCCAGCATCATGTCGCCGGTCATGATCACTTCTTTCGGGTACATGCTGCGGTAGTAGGTCGGGAACGACGTACCGCCAATTGCCACGCCCGGCTTGATGTCGTCGGTGACGATCTCGACCTGGCTGCCCTTGTCGGCGAGGAAGTCCGCCGTGGACATGCCGGTGAATTCACAGATGGTGTCGTACACCAGTACGTTCTTGCCCGGTGCCACCTTGCCGTCGAGGATGTCCCAGCTGCTGACCACCAGGCCTTCAGCCGCGCCCCAATGCTCGTTCTGCTCCAGGAACGGATGACCGCCGACCGCCAGCACTACCACGTCCGGACGCAAGTCCATGATGGTGGGCGCGTCCGCCGCAGTCCCCAGGCGCAGGTCGACTTTCAGGCGTGCCAGTTCCAGTTGATACCAGCGGGTGATACCGGCGATCTGGTCCCGTTGCGGCGCTTTCGAGGCCGTGGTGATCTGCCCGCCGATGAATTCTTTCTTCTCGAACAAGGTCACGTCGTGGCCACGCTCAGCCGCCACACGCGCCGCTTCCATGCCCGCTGGACCAGCACCGACCACCACCACTTTGCGTTTCACGCCGGTGGTTTTCTCGATGATGTGCGGCAGGCCCATGTACTCACGGGAGGTGGCCGCGTTCTGGATGCACAGCACATCCAGACCCTGATATTGACGGTCGATGCAGTAGTTGGCGCCGACACATTGTTTGATCTGGTCGATCTGGCCCATCTTGATCTTGGCGATCAGGTGCGGGTCAGCGATGTGGGCGCGGGTCATGCCGACCATGTCGACGTAGCCGCCTTCCAGAATACGGGTGGCCTGGTTCGGGTCCTTGATGTTCTGCGCGTGCAGCACCGGAACCTTGACCACTTCCTTGATACCGGCGGCCAGGTGCAGGAACGGCTCCGGTGGATAACTCATGTTCGGAATCACGTTGGCCAGGGTGTTGTGAGTGTCACAACCCGAACCCACGACACCGATGAAATCCAGCATGCCGGTGTCGTCGTAGTATTTGGCGATCTGCTTCATGTCCTCGTGGGACAGGCCATCGGGGTGGAACTCGTCACCGCAGATACGCATGCCCACGCAGAAATCGTCACCGACCTCGGCACGCACCGCTTTCAACACTTCCAGACCGAACTTCATGCGGCCTTCGAAGGTACCGCCCCATTCGTCGGTACGCTTGTTGACCCGCGGGCTCCAGAACTGGTCGATCATGTGCTGGTGCACGGCCGACAGCTCGACACCGTCCAGGCCGCCGGCCTTGGCGCGGCGTGCCGCTTGGGCGTAGTTGCCGATTACCCGCCAGATTTCTTCCGGCTCGATGGTTTTGCAGGTGGCGCGGTGCACCGGCTCGCGGATGCCCGACGGCGACATCAGCGTCGGCCAGTTGAAGCCGTCCCAACGGGAGCGACGACCCATGTGGGTAATCTGGATCATGATCTTGGCGCCGTGCTTGTGCATGGCGTCGGCCAGATTCTGGAAGTGCGGGATGATGCGGTCGGTGGACAGGTTCACCGAGCTCCACCATTCCTGAGGGCTGTCGATGGCCACCACGGACGAACCGCCGCAGATCGCCAGGCCGATCCCGCCCTTGGCCTTCTCTTCGTAATACTTAACGTACCGATCGGTGGTCATGCCGCCGTCGGTGGCATAGACCTCGGCGTGCGCGGTGCTGAGCACGCGGTTGCGGATAGTCAGTTTGCCGATCTGGATCGGCTGGAACATTGCTTCGAAAGCCATGGCGGGTTCCTCGACTTACAACGGCTTGACGGTGAACAAACCGTCTTCGTGGCCCTCTTCGGAGCCACCGTAGACTTGTTCGGCGACGGTGCGGATCTTGCTGCCGCGCGCGGCGAGGATCTGGTCCATCGCACCGGCAAACCAGCCGGTGAACATGTAGTCGACTTTGCGTCCGACCTTGCCGTAGACGTAGACGAACGCTGAGTGTTCGAGCTTGACGCTGGCGGTGCCTTTGTCGAGGTCGATGTCCTGGATCTTGAACAGGCCCCAGCCGCGTTGCGAGAGGCGCTTCATGTAGTGCTCGAACACCGCGACGCCTTCCAGGCCGTGGCATTCAGCTTCTTTTTCGCACCAGTGCCAGGCGGACTTGTAGCCGGCTTTGTAGAGGATTTCGGCGTAGGCTTCGGCGCCCAGCACTTCTTCGATACCCATGTGGTTGTTGACGAAGAAATGGCGCGGCACGTACAGCATCGGCAGGGCGTCGGACGTCCAGACACCGGTCTCGCTGTCGACTTCGATTGGCAATTGCGGGGCGATCTTGGCCATGGAAACTTAACTCCAGAAAAATTTTGGTGTTGCCTGCGGCGCGGATGGCCGCAGGTAAGGATTCAGAAGTGCGGCGGCTTATTCGCCCCAAACATCTTTCAAGACGTTCACCCAGTTCTCGCCCATGATCTTGCGCACCACACGCTCGGAGTGGCCGCGCTTGAGCAGGGTCTCGGTCAGGTTCGGGAACTCGCCCACGGTACGGATGCCCAGCGGGTTGATGATTTTGCCGAAGCTGGTCAGGCGGCGGGCGTAGCCCTTGTCGTGGGTCAGGTATTCGAAGAAGTCCTGACCATGACCCTGGGTAAAGTCGGTGCCGATGCCGATGGCGTCTTCGCCGACGATGTTCATGGTGTATTCGATGGCTTCGGCGTAGTCGTCGATGGTCGAATCGATGCCCTTGGCCAGGAACGGCGCGAACATGGTCACGCCGACGAAACCGCCGTGGTCGGCGATGAACTTCAATTCTTCATCGGACTTGTTGCGCGGGTGAATCTTCAGACCCGACGGCAGGCAGTGGGAATAGCAGACCGGCTTCTTGGATTCGAGGATGACTTCTTCGGACGTCTTGGAGCCGACGTGGGACAGGTCGCACATGACGCCGACGCGGTTCATCTCGGCGACGATTTCACGACCGAAGCCCGACAGGCCGCCGTCACGCTCGTAGCAACCGGTGCCCACCAGGTTCTGGGTGTTGTAGCACATCTGCACGATACCGACGCCGAGCTGCTTGAACACTTCGACATAGCCGATCTGGTCTTCAAAGGCGTGGGCGTTCTGGAAACCGAAGAGGATGCCGGTCTTGCCCTGCTCCTTGGCCTTGCGGATATCGGCGGTGGTACGCACCGGAATCACCAGGTCGCTGTTCTCGCGGATCAGTTTCTGGCTGGCAGCGATGTTGTTGACAGTGGCCTGGAAGCCCTCCCACACCGAAACGGTGCAGTTGGCAGCGGTCAGACCGCCCTTGCGCATGTCTTCGAACAGTTCGCGGTTCCACTTGGCAATAATCAGCCCGTCGATAACGATGCTGTCGGCGTGCAATTCGGCTGGGCTCATCAGGCTGTCCCCTTGTTAGCGATTCATGCGCCGAATCGTCTGCCGGCGCTTTGGGCCAGCATATGCCTCGGTGCCTCGGCAGCCGGGTGCAAAAACGACAGGGGAATTGCCGAAAGCGTCAATCCGCGACAAAGGGTCGTCGCCAGGCGCAATCTGCTACCTGTTCAACGCCTTCAGCTTGGGCCAGAATTCGCCGCATCTCTTGAGGCCTTACTGGAAGCTTTACTGGAATAAGGGGCGGCAACGTAATGAAATCCATCATCCTGGCTCTGGCGCTGATTGCGACCGGCGTACACGCGGCGGAGGAATCCGACGACAACCCATGCGACAAAGTGGAAAACGACGTCCAGACCCTGGAATGCTCCGTTTACAGCAAAAAAACCGCCGAAGATCTATTGAGCGAAAACCTCAAAAGCCTGAACGAGCGCATGCAGTCGCTCTACGGCAAGACCCCGTCGCAACTGAGCGACATCACCGCCAGGATCAAGACCGCTCAGCAGCAGTGGACGAAGACCCGCGACGCCGACTGCGCCGTCGAAGCCTTCCCGGCCACCGCCGGCAGCAAGGCATTCACCATTGCGCAAAATGATTGCGTGGCGCGGATGAGTGACGAGCGGTCGGAGTTTTTGGAGTCGATTGGACAGGAGTAAGAGAACGCCGCTCCACTTGAGCTGTAAGCTGCACGCCTTCAGCCAGTAAAGGGATTCAACATGAAAGTCTGCGGCATCGAAATCAAAGGCAGCGAAGCGATCATCGCCGTGGCCATGCTGGAGGGTCAGGCGCTGAGCCATGTTGCGCTCGCGACCAGGAAAATCGCCCTCGACGATGACGACGAAGCCGCCAACGTCAAGGTGTTCGCGGCTCAGGTGGCGTCCTTTGTTCGCGAAAATGCCATTGATCGCATCGCCATCAAGAAGCGCAGCAAGAAGGGCGAATTCGCCGGTGGGCCAACCACGTTCAAGATCGAGGGTGTGTTCCAGTTGCTGGACAATTGCGAGGTGACACTGCTGTCACCGCAGACCATCAATGCGCAAAGCAAAAAGCACGACTTCGAACTACCGGGAACGCTGAACAAGTATCAGCATGAGGCTTACAAGGCGGCTTGTTCGGCGCTGATGAAGAAGTAACCCTTTTTATCCTTTCAAAACAGATCACTAATGAAATGGCTATCCCCTCACACCCTGTGATCGCTCTCTAAGCTTTCACAGGGTGTCTTTCGGAGGCCATTGCCATGAACAACGTAACTATTGTCGCCATCGATCTGGGAAAACATACCTTTC
>NZ_VZPP01000018.1 GCF_008801475.1 Pseudomonas moorei
GGGAACAGGCTGGTCTGGCTGCGGGGCTCTCCCTGGATGTAGGCCATAACGAAAAATGCTCCGTATCTTTCGATACGGAGCATTTTCTTTGAGCGCTGCGCAGATTGCTAGGTTTTCACACAGTCTGCGAAGGCGGCTTTGTTGTTCGGGTCGAAGCTTAGTGCTTCTCGCCTGCCAGCTTGTGCTCGAGGTAGTGAATGTTCACGCCCCCTTTGCAGAAGCCTTCATCGCGGGTCAGGTCGCGGTGCAGCGGGATGTTGGTCTTGATCCCGTCGACCACGATTTCGTCCAGCGCATTGCGCATGCGCGCCATGGCTTCGTCACGGGTTGCGCCGTAGGTGATCAGCTTGCCGATCAACGAATCGTAGTTCGGCGGAACGGCATAACCACTGTACAGGTGCGAGTCGACGCGAACGCCGTTGCCGCCTGGAGCGTGGAAATGCTTGACCGTGCCAGGGCTTGGCATGAAGGTTTTCGGGTCTTCGGCGTTGATCCGGCATTCCAGTGCGTGACCGCGGATGACCACGTCATCCTGGGTGAACGACAGCTTGTTGCCGGCGGCGATGCTCAGCATCTCCTTGACGATGTCGATACCGGTGACCATTTCCGAAACCGGGTGCTCTACCTGGACACGAGTGTTCATCTCGATGAAGTAGAAGCGACCGTTTTCGTACAGGAACTCGAAAGTGCCTGCGCCACGGTAACCGATGTCGATGCACGCCTTGACGCAGCGGGCGAAGACTTCCTGGCGAGCCTTCTCGTCGATGCCCGGTGCCGGCGCTTCTTCGAGAACTTTCTGGTGACGGCGTTGCAGCGAGCAGTCACGGTCGCCCAGATGGATGGCGTTGCCCTGGCCGTCGGACAGCACCTGAACTTCCACGTGACGTGGGTTGGTCAGGAATTTTTCCAGATAGACCATCGGGTTGCCGAACGCTGCGCCCGCTTCGGAGCGGGTCAGTTTCGCCGAGGAAATCAGGTCTTCTTCCTTGTGCACGACGCGCATGCCGCGACCACCGCCGCCGCCAGCGGCTTTGATGATCACCGGGTAACCGACTTCGCGGCCGATGCGCAGAGCGGTTTCTTCGTCTTCCGGCAGCGGGCCGTCGGAACCAGGAACAGTCGGTACGCCAGCGGCGATCATCGCGTGCTTGGCCGAAACCTTGTCGCCCATCAGGCGGATGGTTTCGGCTTTCGGACCGATGAAGGCGAAGCCGGAGTTCTCGACCTGTTCGGCAAAGTCGGCGTTTTCCGCGAGGAAACCGTAGCCTGGGTGAATGGCGGTGGCGCCGGTCACTTCGGCCGCGGCGATGATTGCCGGGATGTGCAGGTAAGAGTGGGCAGCCGATGCCGGACCGATGCAGACGGATTCGTCTGCCAGGCCCAGGTGCATCAGTTCCTTGTCAGCCTTGGAATAAACGGCGACGGTCTTGATGCCCATCTCTTTGCAGGCGCGCAGAATCCGCAGTGCGATCTCACCGCGGTTGGCGATCAGAACTTTTTCCAACTTCGCAGTCATCAAAGGCTCTCCGCGGTTCAAACGATGGTGAACAGCGGTTGGTCGTACTCAACCGGCTGGCCGTCTTCGACGAGGATGGATTCGATCACACCGCTGGTTTCAGCTTCGATGTGGTTCATCATCTTCATGGCTTCAACGATGCACAGGGTGTCGCCTTTCTTCACGGTCTGGCCGACTTCAACGAAGGACGGCGAAGTTGGCGAAGACTTGCGATAGAACGTACCGACCATCGGCGAACGGGCAACGGTGCCGTTCAGCGCTGGTGCGGCCGGAGCAGCTGCTGGGGCGGCAGCGGCAGCCGGAGCGGCGGCAGCGGCAGGCGCGGCAGCCGGAGCATGCATTGGAGCCGGTGCATAGTACTGCTGAGCCGGGGTCTTGCTATGACGGCTGATGCGTACGGACTCTTCGCCTTCCTTGATCTCGAGCTCGTCGATGCCGGACTCTTCCAGCAATTCGATCAGTTTCTTAACTTTACGGATATCCATGAATCATCAACTCCCAAGGGTCGGTCAGGGGCGTTTAACGCTTGTTGTTCAAGCTGTTGCCTGTTTTTCAAGCTGCTCTAGGGCGGCCTCCAGGGCCAGTCGATAACCGCTGGCGCCAAGGCCGCAGATCACTCCCACCGCTACGTCGGAGAAGTAAGAGTGATGGCGGAAAGGTTCGCGTTTGTGCACGTTAGACAAATGCACTTCGATGAATGGGATGCTCACCGCCAGCAACGCGTCACGTAATGCGACACTTGTATGCGTAAAAGCTGCTGGGTTGATCAAAATGAAGTCCACGCCTTCGGTGCGAGCAGCGTGGATGCGGTCGATCAATTCGTACTCGGCATTGCTTTGCAGGTGCAGCAAATGGTGGCCGGCTTCACGGGCCCGGCGTTCCAGGTCCTGGTTGATCTGCGCCAGCGTCGTGGCGCCGTAGGTGCCCGGTTCACGGGTGCCAAGCAAGTTCAGGTTGGGTCCGTGCAGAACCAGTAGGGTCGCCATCGGCTGTTCCTTTGTTATCCGTGTGCAGTTGTCAGAACCCGGCGACTATGCCGCAAAGCCTTTGTGACTGTCCAGTTCTCTGCAATAGGCAGCACGATGACCGATGTTTGCGCGAAATATATGACCGCTTGATTAAATCCGGTCATTAGCCCTGGCGACACGTTCGGCGAAGTCCGCCGCATTGATCTCGCCGATCACCCGCACTTCGGCACGCTCGACGCCGTCCTTGCCGAAAAACATCAGTGCCGGAGGCCCGAACAGTTTGTAGCGGTCGAGCAGGGTGCGTTGCTCGGCATTGCTGGCGGTGATGTCGAAACGAATCAGCCGATAGCCCTTGAGCCGTTCAACCACGGTGGCGTCGTTGAGCACTTCGTGTTCGATGACTTTGCAGCTGATGCACCAGTCGGCGTACCAGTCGAGCAGCAAAGGGGTGCCGGAGGCGCGAGCTTCGGCGAGGACGCGGTCGAGGTCGGCCGGAGTGCTGACGGTTTGCCAGGCTCGGGTGTTTGGCGCGGTCTCGTTGGCAGCAATCGTGCGCGTCTGGCCGATCGGATTGAAAGGGTCGGTCTGACCGCTGAACGCGCCATACCAGCAGGCCAGCGCATAAAACAGCAGAAACATCCCGAGCAATTGACCCAGGCGTTTTCGAGGAGGTTTGTAGACGAACTCCAGTGCGCCCATGAACAGTCCGACGCCACCGGCCAGCAAACCGATCAACAGCAAGGTGATCTGCCCCGGCATGACGCGGCTGAGCAAACCGATCGCCAGCCCCAGCAGCAGCACGCCAATCGCGTTTTTCACGTAGATCAGCCAGGGGCCGCTCTTCGGCAACCAGGCAGCGCCGCCGGTGGCGACCAGTAACAGCGGGGCGCCCATGCCGAGGCCGAGCATGAACAGTTTCAGGCCGCCGCCCAAGGCATCGCCGCTGGCGCTGATGTAAAGCAGTGCGCCGGCCAGAGGTGCCGATACACAGGGCGAAACCAGCAGGCTGGAGACCACGCCCAGTACGGCGGCGCCCCACAATGAACCGCCTTCGGTGCGTCCGGCGATGCGATCGAGTCGGCTGCTGATCGCATGGGGCAACTTGAGTTCGAACACACCGAACATCGCCAGGGCGAACACGGCAAAAAACATCGCGAACGGCACCAGCACCCAGGCCGATTGCAGGCGTGCCTGCAGATTGAGCTGCGCGCCGAACATCCCCATCAATGCGCCCAGCAGGGCGAAGCAGGCGGCCATCGGCAGGACATACGCCAGTGACAGATTGAACCCGCGCCAGCCACCGACCTGGCCGCGCAACACCACACCGGAAAGGATCGGCAGCATGGGCAGTACGCAGGGGGTAAAGGTTAGGCCCAGGCCGGCGAGAAAGAACAGCACCAGTGCACGCCAGCCCCAGTCATGGGCTGGCGTTGCGCCGTCGCCGCTGATGCTCAGGCGTTCGGTCTCGGGTGGATAGCACAGACCTTTGTCCGCACAACCCTGGTAGGTCACGGCGAGGGTAAAGGCACGTTGGTCTGTGCGCGGCAGTTCGACGT
Source organism: Pseudomonas moorei (assembly GCF_008801475.1). Classification (GTDB taxonomy): domain Bacteria; phylum Pseudomonadota; class Gammaproteobacteria; order Pseudomonadales; family Pseudomonadaceae; genus Aquipseudomonas; species Aquipseudomonas moorei. The sequence goes on from NZ_VZPP01000018.1 coordinate 4,041, forward strand.
CGAGAATGCCGTGATAGACCTCGACATCACCGAAGTACTCGTCGTGCTTTTGTTCGCCCTTGGGCAGCCGGGCGGGGCCGAGCGTGAGGTCGACCGGGTCGGCGCGGAACTGAAAGCGGTGGCGGTAGAGGTAATAACCCTCGGTGGCGACGAAGCGCAGCTTGATCGATTGCGGCGTGCTTTCCACCAGGCTGAGCTGGAAAGCCTCGCGCACCGGCAGGAAATCGGCGCTGTTGTTGATCGAGCCCAGCGTCGAACTGGGCCGATTCTCCAGCAGCCCGGTGGCGGTGGCCGGCAGGGCGAGCACTATAAGCAGCAGGCAGAGCAAACGGCGCATGACAATCTCGCGTATCGGAATTGGGGGCATGATAGCGGACGGCGGGCGGGTATGCAGGGCCAAGGATGGGGGTGATGACGCTATCGCGAGCAGGGTCGCTCACACGGGGGGATCTGCGGCGTACACAAATCAAACGTGTGCGAGCTTGCTCGCGAAGGTGATCTATCAGACGCGGAACGCCTGAACGGCCGTATGCAGTTGCCCGCCCAGCACCAGCAGGTTCTCCCCTTGTTCGCGCCCCTCGCCAATACGCAGCAAGTTATCCCCACCCAATTGGTGAATCCGCTCACTGTGATCGCGGATTTCGCTGACAGCGCCACTCTGCTGGGCGGTGACATCGGCAATGCGCACAGCTGTCTCGGAAATGGTCTGGATCGCTCCGACGATTTTATCCAGCGCGCCATCAGCCGCCTGGGCCTGGTTGGCGGTGGCTTCGGCGTGTTCGACCTGGGCGCGCATGCCTTCGACCGATTGCCGCGCGGCAGTTTGCAGGCCGGCGATCAGGGTTTGAATTTCTCCCGTGGCGCCGGCGGTGCGCTGTGCCAGAGAACGAACTTCTTCGGCCACCACGGCAAAGCCTCGCCCCATTTCCCCGGCGCGAGCGGCTTCGATGGCCGCGTTCAAGGCCAACAGATTGGTCTGGTCGGCAATCGAACGGATCACGGTTAAAACGCCGCCGATGGTGGCCGATTCCTCGGCCAGGTGTTCGATCATCTGCGCATTGCCCTGCACTTCACCCACCAGCGCATGCAGGCCGGTGAGGCTCAGGCCAATGACTTTTTGCCCGTGTGCGACGGCCTGGCCCGCGTGGCGGCTGGCATCGGCAGCCTGACTGGCATCGCCGGCCACTTGTTGAATGGTCGCTTCCAGTTCGCTCAGCGAGTCGCGAATCATTGCCGTGTCGCCGGCTTGATGTTCGGCACCGCTGTGCAGGTCGTTGCTCAGCTCGGCCAGGGTCCGGCTGCTACCGGCAACCTGCTCGGCGTTGAGGCGAATGGTGCCCACCAGGTCCACCAGGTAGGCGCGCAGACGATTGAGCGAAGCCTCGATGTCACGCAGTTCGCGGTTGGTCTTGCCCAGTTCAATGTTTCGGCTGAAATCGCCCTCGGCCCAGGTCGAGAGGGCCGGCGCCAGATTGGTCAGGGTCCGGGCCAGGCGTCGTTGCAGGGTGTCGATGAGCAGGGCGATCAGCAAAATCAGACCAATCATCACGCCTTGCATCAATCTCACTTCACTCTGGATCTGTCCGTGCTGGGCACGAACCACGGGTTCCAGGCCAGCGATGGCTTGCTGTACGGCGGCGATTTTCAGGTGGGTCGCTGTGCTGAGGTCGGCGCGTTTCTGGATCTGCTCGCGGGTGCGCGCCAGTTCCGCCGGGTAGCGGGTGAGGAGGCTGTTCAGTTCGCGCTTGAGGCCGACGCCGGCATCTTCGGCGACGGTTTTCTCGGTGTTCTCCAGGCCCATCATCGCGGCGAAGTCATCCGTATTCGATTCACCACGGGCGGCCACGCCCAGCAGCGGCAGGGTATCCAGTTGCTCAGCCTGGGTACGGATGCTGGCGACTTCGCGCTCCACATCGGCGGCCAGCTCACTACGACCGCTGCTGACCAGTTTGTCCCGGGCCAGGGACAGTTTGCCCAGGTGCTGGGAGGCGGCGAGCAACGGCGTCAGATAGGCAGCGTTGCCGCCGGCGTATTGGCTGAGTTGATCAAGGCTGGCGCTCAATTCCCGTTCGGCTTGCAGCAGCAGGGCTTGGGGGGCGCCGGCGAGTTTGCCGGCGGCCAGCAGATCGGTTTTACTGAATTCGTCCAGGGTCGACAGGCTGGGACGCAAAGTTTCGGCCAGGGCTGGCGGCAATTCGCCGAGTTCTTTTTGCAGGCCGTCGATGGCCTGGCTGGCGCTGCTCAAGCGCACGGCATCGCCGCTGGCGAGGTAATCCTCGACGTTGCGCGCGACTTCATTTTGAAACTGCTGGGATAGGCCGAGGTAACGCTCCATTAACAGGTAAGGGCGTTCGAGGGCTTTTTGCGACCACCAGAGCGTGGCGCCAAGGGCGACGCAGACGGCGACTAAAAGAAGGGTATTGAGATTGGTCAGCAGCTTCAGGCGCATCGTGTCTACCAACGTCAGAATGGTAAGCGCCTGAATTTATTGCGTTTCTGTTACAGGGTTATGACTGAGGGAGTGATTTGCGATGAAAAAGTGGCACTTTGCTTTGACGTCCTGGCCGCCTGCACGCGATTACGGCCGGCGTCTTTGGCTCGATACAGCGCCTCATCTGCCTGGCTGGCCATCAACAGGCTGTCCGAGTGTTCGCACCACTCGACCACCCCGGCACTGAAGGTGCACCAAAGATCATGGGGTTGAGCGGGGTAGTGAATTTCGGCAAACCGCTGACGTATTTCATCGAGGACCCGGTAGGCCGCTTCAAGGTCAGTGTCGGGCATGACGATGGCGAACTCTTCGCCGCCATACCGGCCGATGAAGTCGGTCTTGCGCAACCGTTGCTTGAGGAACAGCGCCAGGCTCTTGATCACGCGGTCGCCCATGGGGTGGCCGTGGCTGTCATTGACCCGTTTGAAGTGGTCGATGTCGAGCATGGCAAAGCTCAGCGGCTTGTTCTCGCGTCGGGCGCGGAACGAGCAGTCTTCGAGCAATTGCAGGATGTGGGTGTGGTTGTACAAGCCGGTGAGGCTGTCGCGGACCATCCGTGCCTTGAGGTTGCGTGCCCGAGCCGCCCGATTGCGCACCGTGGTGATCAGGTGCCGGGGCTTGATCGGTTTGGTCAGGAAGTCGTCGCCGCCTTCGCTCATGGCGTCGAGTTGCTTGTCCAGGTCATCCTCGGCCGACAGATAAATGATCGGCACGCTGACATACCGGTCGTTGTGGCGAATTACCTTGGCCAGTTCCGTGCCTGTGCAGGCTGGCATGTACATGTCGAGGATGATCAGGTCCGGTTGAAAGTCCGCCAGCTCGGCCATGGCCTGGATCGGCTCGATCAAGGTCCGGGTGACGATCCCTGCACTATTAAGGAGGCGTTCGGTGTGCAGTGCCTGGGCGCGGGAATCGTCGATGATCAGCACTTTATAAGGTTCGTACTGGGCGACGCAGGTCAGGACTTCGATTTTCTCCAGCAGGCTCGAGGCTTCGAGGGTGCCGGTGAGAAACTCCTGACCACCGGCCCGCACGGCGGCCAGGCGGGTCGGGGTGTCGGTTTCGTGCAGGCTGAAGAACAACAGCGGTAAACGATGATCGAGGCCTGCCTGGGCTTCGGCGGCCAGTTGCAGGCCAATGCCGGGGCCGCTGAAATCCACATCCATGACTATCGCCGCCGGCAGGCGCTCGACCATCGAGGAGCGAAACGCCGCCACACTGTCCAGGGACTGGGCGCTGAGACCAAAGAACTCAAGCTGTTTGGCCAGGCGTTCGCCACGGTCATGATCCTGCAGCATCACGTAGATCGGCTTGCGCAGAGGCGGCAGGAAGGTTTGGTCGAGTTGATCGCCATGGCGCAGGCCGGTGCGCGACAGGCGCTGCATCAAACGGTTGAGGTCGGTGATCAGGCCGCTGCTCAGGCGTCCGCGATTGGCGTCGACAGCCTCCAGCGACTGGCTGATATGGCGTGCCAGTTGCGTGTGTTCCGGTTGCTCGAAACGTTCGGCAAAACGCAGCAGGCGCAGATTGGCCTCGCTCAGTTCCGACAGGTCGCTGATCGACCACTCGCTGCGCTGCAGACGCTGCCATATCTCAAGAATCTGACGTGCTTGATGAATTACCCGCTGGGCAAAGTGATGCTTGAGGCGCTCGCGGCTGGGGTCTTCTGGCTCGGTCATATCCTGACTACTAGTTAGGGTGCACACTGAGGTCGACTGGTGGCTCTATGCTAGCACCTCTTTTCGATTGCATGAGTGTTGTCAGGCAATAATCTGCAAAGCACCTCCATTCAGTTTGTGACTGTGTGGTCTTTAATTGGATGGCTGTTCTCGTGAAGGCCTTTTGAATCGGGGCTTTCAGGGTTTTTCCGGGTTGGCGTGGTGCCGGCTCCAGATGGTTTATCAGCCTTGCCCGGCAGGGATTCGCGGCGTATCGACGGGGTGAATTGACGATGATTTTCGTTTTTCGGGGGTAGGGGAATCCCCTAGAGGCTTTCTGTCAGGTCCTGGGCCGTCGTCGCTAAAAACAACCGTTCAATACCGGGTCCTCACTGTCAGCGTCCGGCAGACCCTGGTTTTTCGCATGCGGGGCGACTAATTTTCAGCATCAACCCAACGGCGGGTGCCGGGCCAAGGCACGTTGTTGTATGGTTGTGGTCGAACCAATGAACCCAAGTGATTGAAAGGATATCGCCATGCTGGACTGGAAGAACCGCGCCGGTAGCGCGCCTGAACGTGCCGCTGAACCGAAGTCGGCTACCCGCAGTTATCTGGGCGGTCTGTTGTTCAGCCGGGCGCTGGCCACACTGCTGGCCATCTACCTGCTGGTGACGGGCATCCTGGGCTGGTATTGGAGCGAGGAGCCCGCCTTGTTTCCGGTGCAGCAGAATGCGCAAATGGCGGCCGAGAAAGAAGGCAAGCAGATGGTGGTCGGCTATACCACAGTCGAAACCCTCAAGACCGTAGCCGGGACATTGCTGAACAAGCCGGGCGGCTACATTTCCAATGATCGTTTCCCGCCGGGCCTGTGGATGGACAACATGCCGAGCTGGGAATATGGCGTGCTGGTGCAAGTGCGCGATCTGACCCGTGCATTGCGCAAAGACTTCGCCCGTTCGCAATCGCAGTCCGCTGAAGACGCCGATCTGGCGAAGGCCGAGCCGCGTTTCAACTTCGACAATAAAAGCTGGGTGCTGCCATCCAGTGAGTCCGAGTACCAGGAAGGCATCAATTCCCTGAGTCGCTATCAGGCGCGTCTGTCGGATCCGAACCAGAAAACCGCGCTGTTCTATGCCCGTGCCGACAACCTGAACAACTGGCTGGGCGACGTCGGGACTCGTCTGGGTTCGCTGTCGCAACGCCTGTCGGCCAGTGTCGGCCGGGTCAAGCTCAACACGTCGTTGAAGACTGAGGTTGTGGTGCCGGGTGTGGCGCCGCAAGTCGACGAGGAAATCGTCGAGACCCCGTGGATGCAGATCGATAACGTGTTCTACGAAGCCCGCGGTCAGGCCTGGGCGTTGTCGCACTTGCTGCGCGCCATCGAGGTCGACTTCGCCGATGTACTGGCGAAGAAGAACGCCACGGTCAGCGTGCGTCAGATCATCCGTGAGCTGGAAGCTTCGCAGGAACCGGTATGGAGCCCGATGATCCTCAATGGCAGCGGCTTCGGCGTGCTGGCCAACCACTCGTTGGTCATGGCCAACTACATCTCCCGCGCTAATGCGGCGGTGATCGATTTGCGTCAACTGCTGAATCAGGGCTGAGTCATGGTCGATAGTGCCAAGGAGGCTGCCCACCGTGCAGCCTCGGATGCGGAACAGATTGCCTGGGTCGACGAGCAGGACAACCTGCTCGGTGCCCTGGTCCGTGCCGATCTGCGCGAGCGCGGACTGATCGGGCGGGGCACCTACATCATGCTGTTCAACTCCGCCGGTGAGCTTTGCGTGCACCGGCGTACCCTGAGCAAGGCGATTTATCCCGGATATTGGGACGTGGCGGCGGGCGGCATGGTGCTGGCCACCGAAAGCTATGCCGAGTCGGCGGCCCGCGAGCTGGAAGAAGAGCTCGGCGTGAGCGGCGTGGAACTGACCGCCCATGACCATTTCTTCTTCGAGGACACTGGCAACCGTCTCTGGTGTTCGGCGTTTTCGGCGGTGTGGGACGGCCCTTTGATCCTGCAACCGGAGGAGGTGCTTGAGGCACGTTTCCTGCCGATCGTCGACGTGCTTCGGGAAATCGACGAAAAGCCTTATTGCCCGGACTCTTTGGCAGCGCTGAAACGCTATCTCAGGGCTCGCGGCGAAGACGTCGCAAAAGAGCTGTAAATTGGCGCCGATTGGCTCTTAGCAATCGGCGTTTTTGCCGTTACACTGCGCGACCTTTTGTAGGAGCGAGCCTGCTCGCGAAAAACGCAAGGACGACGCGTGCTGCCTGATGCCGATCGTCATCGTTGATGTCCATCGCTGCGATGCGGCGAACCGACAAGCCAGCTCCTGCAGTGATGTACTGTTTCATTAGCGCTGCCCCTGCCTGAGTGGGGCTTCGCGGTCGATAGCCTTCCCAAGTGCTGCGACCAGTCTTTGTCCTCCCAAGAGGATTGCCGGTGGCCAAAAAAGCCGCATCCTTCGCCGCCCTTGGTGGCCTGGTATTTTCCACCGACGCAGGTCGTCATTGCCCGGATTGCAGTAAACCGGTGGACGCCTGCATCTGCAAACAGACCGTTATCCCGGCCGGCGACGGCATTGCTCGCGTGCGTCGCGAAAGCAAGGGTCGTGGCGGCAAGACGGTGACGACCATCACTGGCGTGCCGCTGGCCGAAGATGCGCTCAAGGAGCTGGCGACTACATTGAAGAAACGATGTGGCACCGGCGGGGCGTTGAAAGACGGGGTCATTGAAATCCAGGGCGATCATGTCGAGCTACTGTTGGCCGAATTGATCAAGCAAGGTTTCAAAGCGAAGAAGTCCGGCGGCTAGCAGCCTCTGTGAAAACCACCTGCGGCTTGATCCAGTCCTGATGGCCTTCAGGTCTGGCGTCGTTACCATGGTTTTCACAGAGCCTGTTCATGACCGGTTTCTAAACTCACTGCGGTCGGCGGGGTCTATTCCTCGTTGACGAACCGTCATTTTCATTCTTTAGACTGCGCCGGCCTGAATCCAGGCGACGCACCATGACTTCTTTATAGGGGACTTCGATGTCCGTACGACGCACACGCAAAGACGATGGCAGCCAATGGACAGTTGCGGACAGCCGCAGTGTTTACGGGATTCGCCATTGGGGGGCCGGGTATTTCGCGATCAACGACGCCGGTCGCGTCGAAGTTCGTCCGAACGGCCCGAGCAGCTCGCCTATCGATCTGTTCGAGCAGGTCGACCAGCTGCGTAAAAGCGGCTTGTCCTTGCCGCTGCTGGTACGGTTCCCGGACATTCTGCAAGACCGCGTGCGTCAGCTGACCGGCGCGTTCGACGCCAACATCGAGCGCCTGGAATACCAGAGCAAGTACACCGCGCTGTACCCGATCAAGGTGAACCAGCAGGAAGCGGTGATCGAAAACATCATCGCCACGCAGAACGTATCCATTGGTCTGGAAGCGGGCTCCAAGCCCGAGTTGCTGGCGGTGCTGGCACTGGCGCCAAAGGGTGGCACCATCGTCTGCAACGGCTACAAGGACCGTGAGTTCATTCGTCTGGCGCTGATGGGCCAGAAGCTCGGGCACAACGTGTTCATCGTGATCGAGAAAGAATCCGAAGTCGGCCTGGTGATCGAAGAAGCGGCGTCGCTGAAGGTCAAGCCGCAGGTTGGTCTGCGCGTGCGCCTGTCGTCCCTGGCGTCGAGCAAATGGGCCGATACCGGTGGCGAGAAGTCCAAGTTCGGTCTGTCGGCGGCGCAACTGCTGTCGGTGGTCGAGCGTTTCCGTGCGGCCGGCCTGGATCAGGGCATTCGCCTGCTGCACTTTCACATGGGTTCGCAGATCGCCAACCTGGCGGACTACCAGCACGGTTTCAAGGAAGCGATCCGCTACTACGGCGAGCTGCGCAACCTTGGCCTGCCGGTGGATCACATCGACGTCGGAGGTGGCCTGGGTGTCGACTACGACGGTACGCACTCGCGTAACGCCAGTTCGATCAACTACGACATGGATGACTACGCCGGTGTCGTGGTCGGGATGCTCAAGGAATTCTGCGATGCGCAGAGCCTGCCGCACCCGCACATCTTCTCTGAAAGCGGCCGCTCGCTGACCGCGCACCACGCGATGCTGGTGGTGCAGGTGACCGACGTCGAGAAGCACAACGACGACGTGCCGCAGATCGAGAATAAAGAAGCGCTGCCGGAGACCGTGCAGTGGCTGGTGGACTTGCTGGGTCCGACCGACATCGAGATGGTCACCGAAACCTACTGGCGCGCCACGCACTACATGAGCGATGTCGCCTCGCAGTACGCCGACGGCAAGCTGACCCTGGCCGAAAAGGCCCTGGCCGAGCAATGCTACTTCGCCGTGTGCCGTCGCCTGCACAACTCGCTGAAGGCGCGTCAGCGTTCCCACCGTCAGGTGCTGGACGAACTCAATGACAAGCTGGCCGACAAGTACATCTGCAACTTCTCGGTGTTCCAGAGCCTGCCGGACACCTGGGCCATCGACCAGGTCCTGCCGATCATCCCGCTGCATCGCCTCGACGAAGAGCCGATGCGTCGTGCGGTGCTGCAAGACCTGACCTGCGATTCCGACGGCAAGATCAACCAGTACGTCGATGAGCAGAGCATCGAAACCAGCCTGCCAGTGCACGCGTTGAACGAAGGCGAGGACTACCTGCTGGGCGTGTTCCTGGTCGGTGCCTACCAGGAAATTCTCGGCGACATGCACAACCTGTTCGGTGACACCGACTCGGTGAACATCTACCAGAACGCCGATGGCAGTGTGTATCACGCGGGTATCGAAACCCACGACACCATCGAAGACATGCTGCGTTACGTGCACTTGTCGCCGGAAGAGTTGATGACCCACTACCGCGACAAGTGCGCCAGTGCGCGCATCAGTTCCAGCGAGCGCACCCAGTTCCTCGATGCCTTGCGTCTGGGTCTGACCCGTTCGTCTTACCTCTCTTCTTGAGGTAAGCCCCGTTCTCATCAGGTTGTCTGAAAATTTTCCGTGCGCTTCGGAAATTTCAGATGACCTGGTGCGACATCTCTCTTTTTCCAGGCGAAAAAACCTGCGTCTTCGGTCATCAGGCCATTTAGTCCTCTTTTCGCGTAGGTCATTTCCTAAGTTGTACTGCGCCTCTCTACTCGGCCATGTCTCTCGGCGAGAATCCCCGGCCGCCCCTCCTGTAGAGAATCGCCGATGTTCGATCCAGTCAACGAACCCGCATTTCGTCTGGACGTAGCTGGTCTGTCCGACGCCTTAGAGGTCCTGGCCTTTACCGGTAGAGAATCCATCAGCGAGCCGTTCGTTTTTGACGTGGAGTTGCTGATCGATGACCTGACCCTTGACCTTTCCAGCCTGTTGTACCGTTCAGCCTCTTTGCACTTCGGGCCAGCGGGAAACTGCGTGCATGGCCAATTGCACGAGCTGGTCCAGCGTGACCATGGTCCGGCATCCAGGCTCTGTCATGTACGGCTGGGTCCACGGCTGGCTTGTCTTTCCCAGCGGTTCAGCCAACGCATCTTCAGCGCCCGCACGGTGCCGCAAATCCTTGATCAGGTGCTCAGGGAGCACGGTATCGTCGGCCAGGCACGCCGCTTCGAGTTGAGCGGCGATTACCCCGCCCGCGATTTCTGTACCCAATACCGCGAATCGGATCTGCAATTTGTCCAGCGCCTGTGCGCCCAGGAGCGGCTGCATTACCACTTCGAGCACGGGGCACGGGGGCATCGTGTGGTGATTGCCGATGGACACGGGCATTTTCGTCACGGCGATGCGGCGGTGTTCTGCGCGGATGGCCAGCAACCGGCCGTGCGTCGTCTCGAGGTGCAGCGATGCGCGGACAACGCGGCGCAGACTGTGCAGTGCCATACGGACCTGCCGACGCTGCGCAGCGGCCAGTTGATGCCGCTCGCCAGACATCCGGTTGCCGAGTGTAATCAACCGTGGCTACTGACCCATGTCGAGCATCAGGGCAGTCAGGACCCGAACGAGCCCTACAGCAACCAACTGCGCGCCATACGTTGGGAGGCGCCATTCGAGTCGTCCCATTCTGCGCAGAAACCGGCCATGCACAGCCTGCAGCGGGCGTGGGTGGTGGGTGTCGATGAATCCGCGCCTGATCCCGCGAGACCGGTGGCGGTGCAGTTTGACTGGCTGTACCAGGGCGAGGGCGCGGCCCCCAGTCACTGTTGGTTGCCGCTCGCGCCGGCGCTGGAGGCCGAGAATGTCACAGGGTTGAGTGAAGGCACTGAAGTGGTGGTGAGCTTTATTGAGGGGGGCCCGGATCAACCGTTGATCACCGGTTTTCTCCATCCGCCACAGTTGCTCGAAGAGGAAGAAATGCCCGTTTCGTTACCCCTCGATGATTGCCCGCCTGAGGGCGTAACGGACTGGTTGCGTTCCGGCGAGCCCTTGATGTTGCTTTGCCTGCTGCCCGGTGGCGGCAGTTTCAATCATTGCGCCCAGGCTTTCTGTGCCTGTCGGGCGGCGGCACGGCTTGGCCAGAGCGGTGCGGCATGATCGGCGTGGACACACCCGATTCGCTCCCGCAATGGTTGTTGCTGGATAAACCGGGCGCCCCGCAAACGGGCGCAATCCAGCAGCACCGGTTTGCTCACGCCCGGTGGTTCTGGTTGTTCGAAGGCACGGAGTGGCATGCGCTACGCAAGCAAGGTCCGGTGCTGATCGATCTGCGGACTTGCCCGGCTCTGGCCGAACTTTGTCAGCGCGAGGCGCCTTACTGGCGTGGATTGCTGTTGGGCAGCGAGGCGCCGGCGTCGGCCTTGCTGACGCACCTGCGACGCATGCTCACGGTCGGTTTCGGCGTGCATCACCGCGCCTTGCTGAGTTACTACAACCCTTGCACCGCCAGCTACTTCTTCGATGCCTGCGATGCCGGGGAACTGAGTCGCTGGCTGGGGCCGATCAGTCAGTTGTGCTGGTTCGGCGGCACCTGGGCGGACCGGGCAAACGGCAGCCAGGGCTGGCAACGGTTGCTCAATCCGGGGCTTGCAGTCAGCCCGCTGGCGATCGAGGAAGCACTCAGTGCCCATCAGAAGACAAGGCTGCAAACCTGCCTGCTGGAGCACCACACCTGGCAATGGTGCCAGTCCACCGGCACCGATTACCGCACGCTGTGGTCCCATCTCCAGGAAGGGCTGACACTGGGTTTCAGCGAGCGTGCGGTGCTCGATGGCTGGTTATGGCTACGCTTGCAGTACCCGGAGGCTGTGCCCGACCTGCCGCTACCGGGCGTCACTCAGAAAGAACGCCTCGAACGCCTGCGCAATCGTTGGCAAGACCAGCAACCCCGATAGAAGGTACGACACTGATGGCGAACAGGATCTGGCGGTTGATAGGGTTGATTGCGGGGGCTGTATCGCTGCTCGCGATAACGGCCTGTTCGCCGCTGAAAATGCTCAACGCCCTCACGCCCGATGGCACGTTCGACAGGACCGAGGGCATTGCCTATGGCAGCGATCCGCGGCAAAAGCTCGATGTCTATGTGCCGCATCATCCGATGGTCAATGCGCCGGTGGTGGTGTTTTTCTACGGTGGCAGCTGGAACAGTGGCTCACGCAGCGACTACAGCTTTGTCGGCGAGGCGCTGGCGTCCCGGGGAATGGTCGCGGTGCTGGCGGACTATCGGTTGTATCCGCAGGTGCGATATCCGCAGTTTCTCGAAGACGCCGCCGGGGCGGTGGCCTGGACCCATGATCACATCCGTCAATATGCCGGCAACCCGCAGCGTCTGTACCTGATGGGGCATAGTTCCGGAGCCTACAACGTCGCGATGCTGGCACTGGACCCCGGACTGCTGGGGGCGGTGGGCCTGTCGCCGCACGACCTCCGCGGCTGGATCGGTCTGGCCGGCCCTTATGATTTCCTGCCGATCAAGAATCCGGATGTGCGCCCGGTGTTTTTCTGGCCCGACTCACCGCCCCAATCGCAACCGATCAATCACGTCAGTCGCGGCGCACCGCCGGCGCTGTTGATGGCATCGACGGACGATGACGTGGTCAATCCGACGCGCAACACCGGCGGCCTGGCGCTCAAGCTGCGAGAGGCGGGTGTGCCCGTGCAGGATCTTTATTTCTCTCGCACCGGCCACGCCACGCTGGTGGCGGCGTTGTCGCGGCCCATGCGCGGGTTGGCGCCGGTGCTGGATGAGGTCACTTCGTTCGTCAGGGCAACCCCGCCTCAGTGAGCACGGGCGAACCAGCCATCGTTGCGCCGCAGACGCCAGGCAATGGCGCCCAGGGTCAGGCTGCGCAACACCATGAACAGCAGGAACGTTATCCACAGGCCATGGTTGCCAAAACCTTGCAACGCCCACCCGAACGGCACCAGCAAGGCCACCGTCAGCAGCATGCCGTTGCGCATTTCCCGGGCGCGGGTGGCGCCGATGAACAGGCCATCGAGCAGGTAGCTCCAGACCGCAATCAACGGCAGCGCCGCGAGATAGGGCAGATAGATGAACGCGGTGTCGCGCACACTTTGAATGTCGGTCTGCATCTCGATGAACAGATGCCCGGCAAACAGGAACAACGCGGCAAAACCGAGGCTCGCCAGCAACGACCAGCCGCAGGCCACCACCAATGAGCGGCGCAGGGCCTCACGGTCGCGAGCGCCGATGGCATGGCCGCACAGGGCTTCGACGGCATGGGCCAGACCATCCAGTGCATGAGCGGTCAGCAGCAGGCCGTTGAGCAACAGGGCGTTGGCGGCGACAGTGGCATCCCCCAGCCGTGCACCTTGCACCGTGATCAGAAAAAACACCGATTGCAGGGCCAGGCTGCGGATGAAGATATCGCGATTGACCGCCAACAGAGGTCGCCAGCTCTGCCATAGCGCCAGTGCAGCCCAGGCGATGTGGCCAGGATAGGCGCGCAGGGCCCGGCGGGTCATCAGCAGGCCGATCAGGGCGCCGGTCCACTCGGCAATGACCGATGCCCGGGCGGCACCGACCACACCCCATTCCAGACCGAGGACAAACCAGAGGTTCAGCGCGATGTTGACCAGATTGGTGCTCAGCAGAATCACCAGCGGCGCGCGGGCGTTCTGCGTGCCAAGGAACCAGCCGACCAGGGCGTAGCTGGCCAGCGCCGCTGGCAGGCCGAACAGCCGCGTATGGAAAAACACGCGGGTCATCTGGTCCAGTTCCGCCGACGGCTGCATGAAATGCAGAGCGATGCCACTCAACGGCACACCCAGCGCACCCAACACCACAGCCAGTCCCATGGCCAGCAACAGCCCTTGCAACAAGATCTGCCGCAAAGCCGCGCCATCGCGACGCCCGGCCGCCTGGGCGGCGAACCCGGTGGAGCCCATGCGCAGAAAACCCATGGCCCAGGCGAGAAAGGTATACAGGCTGGCCCCGACCGCCACGGCGCCGAGTTGATGGGCGTGGGGCAGATGGCCGATGACGGTGCTGTCGACCAGCGCCACCAGGGGAACGGAGATGTTCGAGAGAATCATCGGCGCAGCCAGCGCCCAGACCCGGCGATGGGTAGGGCGGTCGCGCCAGTCGGCGATCAGGTTGGACATGCGGGCTCCTTGAGGAGCGGGCATTGTAGCGACACATTTTGGATTGCCGCGATCCATTGTAGGAGTGGGGGGGCTTAGTGAACCACCCAGCTCAACAACCAGAGGCCCAGCATCAACCAGATGATCCCCATGATGAACGAGGCGTTCATGAACGCGCGGATCGCCGACCACAACACCACCAATCCCAGGATCAGCGTGGCGATGCTGATGATCGACGTGTCCATGCCCAGGGCGCGGGACAGGCCATCGACAAAATTGCTGCTGGCGCGGCTCATCATCTGGAACAAGCCGCTGAGGCCATCAACGATGAAACGGATGACTGAACCGAGGGCCTGGCCGAGCCATTCGAAAAAACCTTCTACCTGCATGGAATGAACGTCCTGATCAATGAGAGGCGGGTTGCCGGAGTTGAGCCTTGGGCTGTCGATTGCGGCACCGAGTTCCCCACAAGCATAGAGGGTTGTCCTGCAACTGTGGGAACGCCCCCATCACCATGACTCAAACTCTGCCGCTTGCCTTCATCCGTCATCCCCCCGAAGCTATACGCCTTCAGGAGAACCCGATGAACCTTGTTGAACTGACCGAACGCCTGCACGCCATCCGTGACCGCAATGACTGGCGGCAATTTCACAGCCCGAAAAACCTGGCCATGGCCGCGAGCGTCGAAATGTCCGAGCTGGTGGAAATTTTCCAGTGGCTGACCGAAGACCAGTCGCGCCAGTTGCCGGCGGACAAACTGGCCCACGCCGGACAGGAAGTCGGCGATATCGTCCTCTATCTATTGCTGTTGTGCAGCGAGTTGGGTCTGGACATGAATGAAGTGGTGCGCAGCAAACTGGCGGACAGCGAACGGAGGTTCAGCTGATGAGCGACCGTCACTTCGATCAGTTGGCCACCCGCTTCGCCGAAAAAATCTACGGCGGCGCCAAAGGTGCGATCCGGCTTGCGGTGCTGCAGGCGGATCTGGCCGAAACCTTGCCGGATCGCCCGCTACGGGTGCTGGACATCGGCGCTGGCCTTGGCCACATGTCGCTGTGGCTGGCGCAACGCGGCCATGAGGTGACGTTGGCCGAGCCCGCCGAGCCCATGCTCGAAGGCGCCCGCCAGCGTTTCGCCGACGCCGGGCAAACCGCAACGTTTATCCAGGCGCCCTGGCAGGATCTGCTTGGCCAACTCACCGAACCTTACGATCTGGTGCTCTGCCATGCGGTGCTGGAGTGGCTGGCCGAACCCCACGCGATCCTGCCGGTGTTGCATCAGCTGACCAAGGCCGATGGCTGGCTGTCGCTGGCCTTCTATAACCGCGATGCACTGATCTACCGCAATTTGCTCAAGGGCCATTTCCGCAAGATGCGCAAGAACGATATGGCCGGCGAGAAGCAAAGCCTTACCCCGCAACAACCCCTTGATCCACGGGAGTTGGCGGCGCAACTTGATGGTTTGTGGCGGGTCGAAACCCAGAGTGGCGTGCGGGTTTTTCACGATTACATGCCGGTGGAATTCCAGGCCCGCGCCGAGCTGGTGGACTTGCTGGAAATGGAACTGGCCCACCGTCGCCATCCAGGCTTTGCCGGGCTTGGGCGTTATTTGCACTGGATTTGTCGGCCGGTCTGAGCGGAGTAAAAAATGAACAGTCGTTCCGGGTTGTTAGTTCTGTGTCTGGGGTTGGCGGCTTGTCAGAGCAGCAACCCGTATGTGGCAACCTCCAACCCTTTGCCACCGGCGCCGCCTCAGGCAGCCCACACCTTCGACCGCAGCGCCTACCCTGCTGCTC
Organism: Pseudomonas moorei; assembly: GCF_008801475.1. Lineage (GTDB taxonomy): Bacteria > Pseudomonadota > Gammaproteobacteria > Pseudomonadales > Pseudomonadaceae > Aquipseudomonas > Aquipseudomonas moorei. The sequence goes on from NZ_VZPP01000018.1 coordinate 19,492, forward strand.
CACGTGATTACGGTCGCTACCGCAGTTGGGCCTGGCTCAACGGGCAACTGCCGCCGGGCAGTGTCTGGGCCGACTCGGCGCAGGTCGCCGAAGCGGTGAGCAATGCCCTCGATCAACGCGGCTTGCGCCCTCTGCATGACAATCGTCCGGCGGATCTGTTTGTCAGCGCCAACCTGCGCCTGGAAACCCGCCTGCGCCAGGTCCAGGATGACTACGGCTATTACGGCGGTGGCTACTACGGCGGTCACCACGGTTATGGTAACGGCGTTGGCATGTACAACACGGTACCGATCATCCGCACTTATCAGGAGCAAGTCGTGGTGGTGCAGGTGGATTTGTTCGACGGGCAAAGCGGTCAACCGGTCTGGAGTGCCAGCGCAGAAACCCGGAGCCAGGGCACGCTGACCGAACAGGCTGACGCCATACGGGAGGCTGTAGAAAAGGCAATGTCGGCGTATCCTCCCAGTTAGCTTCTGTGGTTGAGGAGCACTCCGCAGGTTCATGTCTTCTACCGGAGAATCATCATGTTCCGCCGTTTCGTTTTACTGGCAGCGGCCGTACTGCTCAGTGCCTGCGCCGCCAACCAGGTCAATCATGACTACGACGCCAGCCGCGACTTCTCGGCCTATCGCAGCTGGAGCTGGAAAGAACCTGCCCTGCAATATCGCCCCGATGACCCGCGGATCAAGAGTGATTTGACCGAACAGCGCGTGCGCCAGTCGGTGGCCGATCAACTGGATCAGCGCGGCCTGCGCCCCGCCGCCGCGGGTACCAAGGGCGATTTGAACGTGCAGACCTACCTGATAGTCGAGGAACGTCAGCAGCAGGTCACCACCAACTATGGCGGCGGTTGGGGCAACCCGTGGAACGGCTATTGGGGCGCGCCGATGTACAACGAAACCCGCGTGGTTCCTTACAAGGTCGCCACCCTCCAGATCGATCTGCTCGATGGCAAGGACGGTAAACTGGTGTGGCGCGGCAGTGACGAGCAGATACTCAGCCGCACACCGAACCCCTCGGACCGTAGCGATGCGATACGCGAAACGGTCACCCGGATACTGTCCAACTATCCGCCAAGATAAATACAACACCCACCTGTTGGAGCCGGCCTTGAGTCGTGCACAGCGCTTGAGGGCCTCTTCGCTGGCAAGCCAGCTCCCACAGGAATTTTTGTCGTCTGCACTGGCGAGTTGCCAGCAGTCTTGATGTCCCTTGTCTACACTGCTTCACACCAACGGAGGTAGCGCTCGGCAGTGCGCCGGCAAAGGAGTGCTCGATGTCTCCCTGCTTGCAGTTTCGCGGCCCGGCCCGGCAACGGGGGGCGATTGGGTTGATGGCTGCCGGGACGTTGGCGCTGGCGCTGTGTTTCAGTTTGCTGGTGGTCGACAGCGGCAGGCTTTACCTGGAACAGCGCAAGCTGCAACGGATGGCTGATGTTGCCGCGTTGGAGGCGGTCAGCCGCAATGGTGACTGCCTGACCCCGACGCTCAGCGCTGCGGGTTTCGCTCTCGAAAGTGCTACCCGCAACGGCTACAACGCCACCGATGGCATGACCCTGAACACCACTTGCGGCTCGTTGCAGGCCGGGGCCAACAACCTGCGGGCCTTTAGCGTCGATGCCAGCAAAAAGGAGGCCGTTCGCGTCGTGGTCACCCACACCGTGCCGACCAGTATTGCGGCGGGCATCTACGCGCTGTTCAGCCAAGGCCCGCTCAATCTGACGACCCAGCTCACCGCGACAGCGGTCAGCGCCCCGGCGCCCCTGCCGCCCCTGGCGATGTTGACCATCGGCAGTACGGCACTGGTGGTCGACTCCAGCAAATCGACGGCCTTGAACCTGTTGCTGGGGCAGATGCTCGGCAGCACTCTGAATTTGAGCGTCGCGAGCTGGCAAGGCCTGGTCGATAACCAAATCAATCTATTGGGTTACCTGAATCAGTTGGCCCTCGATGTGAACGTCAGCACCGGGAACTACACCCAGTTACTGAGCATGAACATCGCCCTGACTCAACTGCTGGACTCCGCGATCACGGTACTCCAGGCCGGTGGCCCGACCGCCAGTGTCGCGGTCAATGGCTTGATCGGAGTCAAGGCGGCGGCTGGCAATACGTCGATTGTTCTGGGGCAACTGCTGCAATTGCAGACGGGCGCGGCCTCTTCCGCACTCGATACCAATTTGCAGGTCTTTCAACTGATCGAGGCGTTTGTGCAACTGGCCAACAGCCGGAATGCCGCCATCGCCAGTATCCCGCTGAACATCCCGGGCCTGGCCAATGGCGTGGTCAAGGTCAAGGTCATCGAGCCCCCACAGTTATCGGCCATCGGCAACCCGGCGCTGGTCAATGGCCAGCTCAATGATCCCAACCGGATCTATGTGCGCACCGCCCAGGTGCGCACGGTGTTGTCGCTGAATTTGCCGGTACTGTCCGGTGTCACAGGCCTTGTCAGCGCGCTCGCCAGCAACACCCTGCTCAATGGGTTGACGGATACGCTGGACAATCTGCTGCACCTGAACCTGGCCGGTACGCTAGGCTCGCTGCTTTGCACGCTGACGGGAACCTGTGACAAAACCGACCTGAAGATCCTCCCGACGCCGACCATCGATATCGTCCTGGAGGTGGCTGCGGCCGATAGCCACGTCACCGGTTACAGCTGCGCCAGTGATGCGACCAAAACCCTCACCACCCAGACCAACACGTCACTGGTGAAGCTCAAGGTTGGCCAGATCGACACCGCCAATGCTCTTTCCTCGTCGGCTGATGTCGTCGTGCAGCCCCTGGCGCTGATCGATATCGGCAAGATCAGTTGCGTATTCTGGATTTGCAATCCTGCCACGCGCGTGCCGTTTTATGGCGGCGGCCTGGGGGTGAAAATCGATACCTCGGTCGCCAGCACCCAGAGCACGCATGTTTACAACCAGCCGCCCGAGATCAAGCAGCCGCCGCTGTTCTACAGCCTGGGTACGCAGGGCATCGTCAGCAGTCTGAAATCGACCTTGGGCGGGGTGCAGGTGCTGGCTTATAAACCGACCGGTTCGAGCCTGTTGGGCGATTTGCTGGTAGTGGCGGCTGGCACTCTTGATGGCGTCCAGAGCACCCTGGGCGTCGTGTTGCAGAGCCTGCTCAGTCCCCTGGTCGATCCCATTCTCGATGGGCTGCTGGCCTATCTCGGGATCACGCTGAACAAGGTCGATGTGGGCGCCAACCTCAGTTGCAAACCGCCAGGAAGGCCTTCCCTGGCGATTTAGTCCACCTGCACAACCGGCAACTCGATACAGAACCGCGCACCCTCGGTCGAGTTGCGCACGCTCAGTTTGCCACCCATGTTTTCGACGATGCCGTAGCTCACCGATAACCCGAGACCGGTGCCGACGCCTACCGGCTTGGTGGTGAAGAACGGCTCGAAAATCCGCTCCAGCAGACGTGGGTCGATGCCGCCGCCGTTGTCCTCGACCCACAGTCGTACCCATTGCTGGTCCCGTTCGGCGTACACCGCGATCCACGGTTTGAATTCGGGATTGGTTTCGCGCTTGCTCAGCAATGCATCCCGCGCGTTGACCATCAGGTTGATCAATACTTGTTCAAGCTGATCGACGTAACCGCGTACCTGCACTTCGAACCCGGTTTCGCTGATGCGCAGATCGACGCCTTTGCCACGCATGCCTTCGGCCAGCAACGACAGCGTGCCTTCGATGGCCTGGGCTGGATTGAACGGTTGTTGCTCGATCTCCGAGCGGCGGCCGAACACTCGCATGTGATCGACCACCCGCGCGGCACGCTGGACCTGCGCATCGATGCGATTGAGTTTGTCGGTCAGGTAATCGACCTGCACGTCACCGTTGCCCAGGCGCTTGAGCACATTGATGATCGCCATGCGCATCACGTTCAGTGGCTGGTTGATTTCGTGGGCCAGGCCGGTGGCCATTTCGCCGAGGGTGGCCATTTTCGCGCTTTGGGTCAGTTGCTGCTGGGAGCGCCGGACTTCGGTGTTGTCGCGGCCCACGGCCTGAATCTCCAGCAACTGGCCATGCTCGTCGAACACCCCGCGATCCGACCAGACCCACCAGGCATGCTCCCGTCCCGGCAACTGCAAATTGATTTCTGCGGTGCTGACCGGAAACTCCGGGCTGAGACGGGCAAGGCGCTGGATGAATGACTCGCGCTGTTGCGCCGACATCCAGTTACCCAGGTTCAGCCCCGGCAGTTGCTCGGGTGTGCACTCCAGATACGCCGCCAACGGTCGATTGCCGAAGCTCAAGGACAGGTCGGGACGATAGCGGCAGATCATCGCCGGGGAGTCTTCCACCAATATCCGATAGCGCTCTTCGCTTTGCTTGACCTGTTCGGCCGCCAGGGTCGCTTCGGTGACATCCAGCCACAGGCCCACGGCCTCCACCGGCAGACCCAGGTCATCGCGCAGCAGCTTGGCCTCATCGAGCAACCAGTGATAATCGCCGCGGCTGTCACGCAGTCGATAGCGGGCGCTTACCGAGCCTTCGCGTAGCAGTTGCCGGGTACGCTCGAAATAGCGATCACGGTCTTCGGGGTGCACCCGTTCAACCAGCGCAGTCGTGGCGCAATCGTCGAGCGTCCAGCCGAGCAACGGCAGCAGGCTGTCGCTGAAGAAGGTCGGTTGCAGCGCGCCTTCCACATAGCGCTGCACGTAAATCACCGCAGGTGAACTGGCGATCAGATTGTCCAGGCGCGCGTGTGCGGCGGCAGCGTGTTGCTCCTGGTTTTTGATGTCGCTGATGTCGAGCATGAAACCCACCAGGCGCCGATGCCGGCCGACACCCAAGGCCTGGCCTTGCAGGCGATACCAGCTCGGCGGCAGCGCGGCGTCGGGGCGATACGAACGCACGCACAGCAGTAACGGCGTGCCTTCATCCAGCAGGTCTTGCAAGCGACTGCGCAGCTCTTCGCGGTCGGCGGGATGCACTTGATCAAGCCAGTCGTTCAGCGCTAAACGCTCGCTGGCCAGGTTCAGGGCGCTGGCCAGCGAGGGTGCCAGTTGCACTTCGGCCCTGTCGCTGAACATTTCCCACCAGCCGGTGCCCAGCAACGCCTGCAGCGATTCCAGGCGCTCCATTTGCAGGTGGTGCCGGTGCTCGCGCGAGCGTTCCAACAAGGGACCGGCGAGCGCGGCGGCGAACTGCAGCCAATCGCGCTCGCTGACATCGGGCGCCCGTTGCTGCGCCGGATAGCAACCGCACAGCAACCAGGCCGCCACGCCTTGCGCATCGTGATAAGGCACGACGAAGCCCTCGGCATTGCCAAAGATGCCTTGCAGGCGAGGGTGCTCAAGGGGATTCAAATGCTGCGGGGCGGAGCCGTTCAGGCTGTCGAGACCGGTCCCCAGCCGCTGTCCGGTTTGCCACAGTTGCGGGGCATCGAAGCCTGAAAAGTGTTGGTGAATCTGCCACCCCTGTTCTTGCTCGTCGAGCAATGCCAGGGCGATGCAGGGGATGTGAAAACGCTGGGCGAGGCATTGCAACTGCTCGGTGAGCATTTCAGGCAAGCGGGTCAGGCTGCACAGGCGTAACTGCTCGCCGATCTGCAGCGCGAGCAACTGGCATTGTTCGCGCACCTGCGATTGCCGGCGCTCGAGTAGCAGATCGCCGATGTCCAGCAGTTGCAGCAGCCAGGCTTCGGCCAACGGCTGGACCCAGCCACGCAGGTGCAGGGTTTGACCACTGAGGGTGTAAAAGTCCAGGTCCAGGGCCTGGCCCTGCCAGTCAGAGGGGGTGCCTTCGACGACGAGGCTGCAGTGCGGCAGCAAAAAGTCGAGCAGGTGCGGCGCCCGGGCACCGGGTACCTGCTGGGCCAAGACATGGCGCAGCGGCCCGGTCAGGTGCAACACACGACCGTCGGCGTCCAGATGCATCTGCAAGCCGACACCGGGCATGCTCGGAGCCTGCAAGGTCTCCAGGGGCGGTGGTGGATGGCGATTGAGCAGGCGCCCGAACAGTTTGTCCCCGGCACTCAAAATTGCAGGCTCGCACTGGCGGTGAGTGTCGCCGGCAAATTCGGTACCTGCCCGATGCCCGGCAGGTTCAGGAACGGGATGACGGCATTCAATTTATTGGTCGGGTAGTTGATGGTCACCTTCAGTACGCCGCCGGTGTAAGTGGCCGCTGCATCGGTGGCGACATTGAAATTCAGCCCGGCGGGAATCCACGCCAGCTGCCGGGTCAACTCTTGCGTCGCGACGCTGATCAGCGCGGCGCTGTACCCGGGGGTGTTCGGATCCAGTGCCACGCTGCGGCGCACGGCTTCCGCAGTCGACTGGTTGAAGGATTGCATCAGCAATAGCGGCAGGCTGTAGGTGACGATTGCGTAAAACACCGCGAAAAAAATGACGAATACCAAGGCAAATTCAATCGCGGCGGCGCCTTTTTGTTTGCGAGGGAGGCTGGATTTCATGAGTGCGTCTACCCTGACATCACATTAGTAATGTCAGCATAGAATCATTCAGCCAAAACGGACGTTTTTTACCGGATGCAGAGCCTTGTCCTACTGATCTGGCTGTCGCTATGCGCAGCGCAGGATGCCCGTGAGCGGCACATCGCTAACGTCCTGACCCTCGGCGCCGGGGCATTGGCCCTGGCCTGGATGCTCTGGAGCGGAACCACCTGGCTGGGCGCAGCGGCAGAGCAGGGTGGCTGGGCTGCGCTGTTGGCCCTGGCGTTCACCTTGCCCGGTTTTGCGATGCGACGCCTGGGCGCCGGTGACGTGAAACTCATGACCGCACTGGGGCTCGCGACCGATGGTCGGCATGTGCTGGGCGTCTTCATCGGTGCCGGATTGGCCAGTGTGTGTTGGCTGCTGTTGGCGCCAAGCGTCTGGCTCCATATCGGTCAGGGCCTTAGGGGACATCTGCGTTATCTGGAGCCGGGAGTGTCAAGGAAACAACCCTTCGCACCTTTCTTGCTGGTGGGGTTGTTGCTGACGTTGGCCGTCTTCGGTTTTTTTACAGAGTCAGAAAGTGCGACTACTTTCATTCAGTAGTTGTACAGCCTTGAGCTATGAGTCGAGGAACGGTCAGCCTTTGACCTGGCAGGGAGTTGCACGTGAGCAAGCTTACTTCGGCAGTAAAAGTCCTTGTGGTCGACGATCAACCATCCATTGTTGAAGAACTCTGCGAATTTCTCGAGAGCCGCGGCTACCGTTGCGATGCCTGCGTGTCCAGTCATCAAGCCATTGAACGGTTCAACGAAGACCCTGAAATCGGTTTGGTGCTCTGTGATTTGCACATGCCGGGCCTGGACGGGATTCAACTGGTTCTGGAACTGCAACGGCTGTCCGGCAAACACCGCGCGTTCGAGGCGATCATGCTGACCGGGTATGCGGACAAACAGGATGTGATCAAGGCGTTGCGTGCCGGTTTTGCCGACTACTACCAGAAGCCGATTGATCTGAGGGAGCTGCTCGAAGGCCTGCAACGTCAGGAGATCGTCTTGCAGGAACGGAACAAGGCGCTGCAACTGGGGCATCTGGATCAGAAGCTGCAATACCTGTCCGAGTCGATCGAGGACCTGTATCAGGACCTGGACAAGGTTCGCCGGGCTCCGCTTTCCTCGGGGGCGGCGGATTCGGCTGACGAGGCTGTCGGCGACACGGATCGGGTGGAAATTCCGTCGATTTTCAATCAACTGTCACCCAGGCAGCTGGAGGTAGCGCGGCTGGTGGGCAAGGGGCAGACCAATTATCAGATTGCCTGTGAGCTGGGGATCACCGAGAACACGGTGAAGTTGTATGTGTCGCAGGTGCTGCGGTTGACCCATATGCGTAATCGGACGCAGTTGGCGTTGGCGCTTTCGCCGAATGGTTCCGGGTTGCGGCAGCGGGTTACGGCGCAGTGAATGCCCGGTATGCAGCTTTCCTGTGGGAGCTGGCTTGCCCGCGAGGGCTTCCTGCAAACCACCACCTAATCCAGAATCCTTCGCCAGCAAACCAGCTGCTACAGCATGACGCTCACCCCAAGTACCGCGGCACCTGAGCTGGCTTGCACTGGCGAAGGGGGCCTGCAAAATACACAAGGCCTATCAGCTCACCGTGAAGCGAACCTTTCTGCTTGGCGTTGAAGTCATTCCCCTGTTGGTCTGGAACGCTTCAATCTCATAAATGCCCTGGTCGAGAACAACAGGCAAAAGCCATGTCTTGTCATCGCCGACTTTTACCGTGCCAAGACTGATCGCAGGGGTATCGGCCGTCTTGACTTCCACGAGGGCGCCCGGAAATCCTCGACCTGAGATCTCCGTACGGCTGGGAACTACGGCGTTAGAAGCAGGAACCAGAATTTGCGGTGGATAAATCGTGACGATGAAACTACGGGGTTCACTCCATGGAGATAAGCCGTCGTTATAGACCAACCTCGCTTTGACACTCACGTTACCTGGTGGAAGTAAGTAGTCATTCTGTCCACTGACTCTCCAGTCCCCTCCCGAATAAACATCCCCGGTCGCTACCACTTCACTTTCATTTTCCGCCATGACGACTTTCACCGTGGCACCAGGTACCCCTCTCCCTGTAAATGCGGTAGCGGGGGGAACTTCACTTCCCTCTGTGGGAGCTTCGATAAAAATAGCGGGCATTTCTATGTTGAATGTCACTGGCGCGCTGTCATTGGAGTATTCAGCACCGCGTTCATGCCTGGCTACGATTTTGTTAGTACCTGGCTCAAGTGCGTATCCCCAGTCCAGCGTTCCTCCCCAGCGTCAATTTTCGTCAACCTCAAAAACCGTATTCGGTTCCCAATGACCTTTATCAAAAAGTACCCAAACCTTGGTTGGCGGGCGCAGGTAACTGGTGCCTGAAACGGGAATTTTGTTTGTTGGAAAGCTGTCTCCATTACGAGGTGTGTTGAAGGCCGGTGGTTCTAATGTGGGTGCTTTGTCGTCAGTTCGATTGCGCATTTTTCTGCCCTTCCAGGGTCAATGAGTGGGAGACCAATGCTCCGCCCAAGTGAAAAGAGGCGTCTACTGTCAAACTTGACAGTTCTCTTCCTGGAAGTGGTTATGAGTAGCGTGATTTTCATTGATCACAATCCTTGCGACCATGCACAGCTATGAGCGAGCGCGCGCGGCCCTACAGCCGCTATCAACCAAGCTAATTCCCCGACCCGCTACTCACCTTCCCGCCCGCATCCTGATCAAAGAACTGCGGGATCTCGTGCTGATAAGTTTTCAACCACCGCTGCATCGTCAGTTCCCGTTCGGTTGCGGTAGCGGTTTGCAGTTTTTGTGAGGCGGCGGTCTTGTTGGTTTGCAGTTGCAGCCAGCCTTCGGTTTCCTGTTGTTGTGGCGAGTTCGGGCCGGGATCGATGGCGTGGCTGGTGAGGGGCAGGGCCAGCAGGCCGAGGCAGCAGAAGGTGGTTGTTTTCATCCTGGGTTCTCCCTACTGAAGGGCGGGTGCGGTGGCGATGGCGACTTGCGCGGCGACGGTCGGGCCGGTCTTGGCTGGCGTCTTGAGTTTTTCCGCGCGGCCCTGGGCCTCGGTGACCTGGGCGGGACTCAGGCCGAGGCGGCTGACCAGTTCGGCGGCGCGGCTCCAGTCGTCCTGATAGATCAGCAAGGTCACCAGATTCAGTCCTGCCAGTGTGTTGTTTTGCTTGAGTTCGAGGGCGGTGAGGAATTCGAACCGGGCGTCTTCGACACGCAATTGATTGAGGTACACCACGCCGAGATCATTGCGGATTTTTTCGTCAGTGGGCGCCAGACGCGCCGCCCGTTGCAGGTGGGACTGAGCCTGGCCGTTGTCGCCCCGGGCGGCGGCGAGTTGACCCAGGCCATGTTCGGCCTCGGCGGCCTTGCAGCCGCCGAGCAGGCTGCGGTACAGCGGCTCGGCTTCGCTGCGGCCCAGCAGTCGATAGACCTTGGCCTTGCGCAAATGCACGTCGGCCAGGTTGTCCGGCAGGTTCTGCAGGTTGGCCAGGCTGGCGTGCAGCTTGCCGTCATTGGCCATTTCGTCGGCAAGGTTCAGTGACAGCTGTTCTTCAGAGTTCAATTTGCCGCAGCTGGCGGAGTCGGTCAGGGCGCTCCAGGGTGTCTGGCCGTTGCTCGCGCAACCGCCCAGTAACAGCAGACTCAGACCGGCAATCATTGCTTTCATCACAAACCCCCTAGGAAGCAAAGGCCCGGGCGAGGGCGGTGAAGCCCGGGCCGGCCAGTACGATCAATAACGCCGGGAAGAGGAACAACATCATCACGACGGACATTTTGGCGGACATCTTGGAGACGTGCTCCTGCAGGCGAGTCAGGCGCCGGTCATCGAGCAACAGCTTGAGCGCCAGCAAGGACTTCATCGCACCGCCGCCCTGGTGGATCAGCTGTTGCAGAATCACGCAGGTGTCGGTGAACTCGTCCACCGCCAGCAAGCGGCTCGCCTTGTTCAGCTCGTCGCCCAGCTCCAGGCCGGAATCGACCCGGGCCAACACCAGGCGCAGCTCATGGGTGAGCGTCGGCAACAGCTGTTTGCCGTCACCGCTCAACACGCGTAGCGATTGCTCCACGGCCATGCCCGATTCGAACAGGATGCGCAGCAGCGGAATGAAGGTCGAAATCTCGATCGCCAGTTTCTTTTGCCGACGTTGCGCAGCCGCCGCCAGCAGACGTTTGGGCAGCAGATAACCAATGCAGAGGGCAAACGTCGGCGCGATCCAGCGATTGACGACTTGCGCAAAGAACAGCTCTTGAATCAGCACACTCAAGGCCAGTGCCAGCAGCGGCACGCCCACTTGGAATGCCGCATACAAGGCGCGTTTGCGCGCGGTGCGCCAGCCAAGGCGGTTGAGCAGTGTCTGGGTTTCGTTGTCGAGTTTGACCGACTGTTGCCCCAGCCGGCTGGTGCCCAAGGCCAGCAACCATTGGCTGAAGCGAGGTTCGCTCGGCGCTTTGCCGTCCAGTCGTTGCACCACTTGCCGTGCGCGCCGACGCAGTTCCAGCACGACGCTCAACAGCAGCAGCGATGCCAACAGAAACAGCAGTGAGCTCAGCAGCATCGACAGGTTCATAAGTGTTTCAACATCCGCCACAGCGCCAGACAGCCGAACACCTGCAAAGCGAACGCGCTCACCAGCATCAATTGCCCGGAGCCGTCGTTCCACATGCTGAGCAGGTACTTCGGGTTAGAAACCAAGAAGTAGCCGGCGACGGCGACCGGCAACAGCGCCAGGACCACCGCCGTGACGCGGGTTTCACCCGTCATGGCGCTCAATTGACGAGCCGCTTGCTCGCGTTCGCGGATCAGCTTGATCAGGTTTTCCAGCAGCTCGCTGGCGTTGCCGCCATAGCGGTGGTTGACCTTCAGGCCGAGGGCGAACAGGCGCAGTTCGTCTTTGTCGTACAGCTCGGCGAAATCCGTGGCGGCGTCCGGCAGGCTGACGCCCAGTTGCACGCTGCGCTGTATCCGGCCCATGGCGTTTTTCAGCGGGTCTTCCGCCACGTTCACGGCGCCCAGCACCGCATCGGCCAGGGTGCGTCCGGACTTCAGGCTGCGCACCGCATGGTCAAGCAGTGTCGGCAACTGTTCGATCATGCGCTTGAGCCGGCGTTGATAGCGCCAATTGATGTACAGGCGCAGGAGCAGGGGAGGCATCAGTAGCAGCGCAATGAGACCGACCCAGCCGGCCGCCGCGAACCCGAGCAAAACAGCTATGGCCCAAAGTGCCAGCCAAAGCTTCAGTCGCTCTGTCGGCCGCGCGAGGCCTGCACGCAAAAAGGCGCGATCCAGTGCCACCCAGGACGATTTCTGCGTCACCCGCTCCGGTTGTCCCTGGGTCAGGCGCTCCAGTGCGCGCTGGGTGCCGGGCTGGCGCAACCCGCGGTAAAGCAGGCGAGCCGACAGACCAAGCAAGGCCAGGCTAACGAGGATGAGCAGCAGCGGTTTGAGCATGCCGTAACCTTCAGTACGCCAAGGGAGAGAGTGTCGACTCGCGACGCAGTTTGTCACCGGCAGGGTGGGTGGCCTCACGCATGAAACCGAAGCCGCTCCGGCGGTCGAGGCGGAACAGCGTATTGGTCACATACACGTCTTCACGAATGCCGATCACCTCCACCACTTCGCTGACGCAACGGCGGCCGTCGGGCAGGCGCGTCAACTGGATCACCACGTCCAGCGCCGCGCAGATCATTTGGCGCAAGGTCCGTTCGGCGATGCTGCGGCCCGTCAGGCCGACCAGGGTTTCCAGGCGCAACAGCGCATCCTGGGCATTGTTGGCGTGCACGGTACTCATGGAACCGTCGTGGCCGGTGTTCATCGCGGTGAGCACGTCGACCACTTCGACGCCGCGGATCTCGCCGAGGATGATCCGGTCCGGGCGCATCCGCAGGGCGTTGCGGATCAGGTCGCTGGACTTCACTTCGCCGTGGCCCTCGGCATTCGGCGGCCGGGTTTCCAGGCGCACCACGTGGGGGTGGCCCAATTGCAGTTCGGCGATGTCTTCGATGGTCACCAGCCGTTCGTGGGGATTGATCAACTGGCTGAGAATATTCAACAGCGTGGTCTTGCCTGTGCCGGTGCCGCCACTGATCAGGATGTTGCAGCGCTTGCCCACGGCCTCCTTGAGGAAGTCGAAGATGGCCTGATCGATGGTTTGCATGGTCATCAGGTCGGTGCTGTTGAGCATGTCCTGGCGGAACTTGCGGATCGACAGGCACGGGCCGTCGAGGGCAATCGGTGAAATGATCGCGTTGACCCGGCTGCCATCGGGCAGACGCGCATCGACCATCGGCGACGACTCGTCGAGACGCCGCCCGAGGGGCGCGAGAATACGCTGGATGACGCGCTCGACGTGGTGCGCATCGATGAAGCGCAAATCACTCTGGTGCAGCAAACCGTCGCGCTCGATGAACACCCGGTGCGGGCCGTTGACCAGAATTTCGGTCACCGCCGAATCTCGCAACAACACTTCCAGCGGGCCGAAACCGGTGAGCTCGTCGACGATCTCCTCGGCCAGGCGCTCCATCTCATAACGGGAAATCGCCAAATGCAGGCGCGCGATGTATTCAGCCACTTTGTCGACGACGAACTGCGACAGCGTTTGGCGTGACCCTTCCAGCAGGTTTTGACCGGACTCTTCGATGGCATCGATGATGTAGCGGTGCAGCACCAGTTTCAGACCTTCGTGGTCGGTGTTGCCGGCCACGCTGCGCTGGGTCGCGCCGAACAGTTTTTCGCCGCTCATTGCGCACCTCTCAAACGGCTGAACCAGGATTTGGGTTTGGCCAGGGTTTCAGAACGCTTGGCCAGGCATTCACCGAGGGTCCGCAGGCTTTGCGTGAGGACTTCCCGTGGTGCCAGTTCGAACAGGGTCACCCCCTGATTCTTGGCATTCAGGCGCACTTCCGGGCTGTAGGCGAGGGTGGCGATGATTTCCATGCCGAAGCTTTTGCCCAGAGCCTCGGAGTCCGGTGCGACGCTGCGCAGGTACCGATCCACCAACAGTCTGGCGTGATCGAGCTTCATGCCTTTTTCGCGCCACAGATTGAGCACGGCGAGATTGCGGCGACAGTCGAGCACGTTCTGATCGGTGTACCACAACAGCTTGTCGCAGTGGCTGACGAAGGTGCGCAGGGCTTCGCTGTCCGGCTGCCCGGTGAGGTTCACCACGATGTGCTGAAAGTGTTGGCGCAGGGCGCTGAGCAGCATGTACAACTCGGCGGCGCTGGTGTGTTCCAGCGGTTCGTCGTTATCGGCGTAGGCAAGGATTCGCAGCCCGACTTCGCAACGGGTGAAGGCGCTGTCGATCAGGGTCGCGTCGAGTCGGCGCATATGCCGCAAGGCATCACCGAAGTGAAACGAACTCTCCAGCCCGAGCAAGGCCAGGCTGTCACCGCGCGGCAGCCCGAGGTCGAGCAACAGTGTTTGCTGCCCGCTCTTCTGCACCACTTGTGCCATGTGATTGGCCAGCAGTGCGCCGTCGGCGTTGCTCTGCACGCCATACAGCACGGTCAGGCCACCCAGTTGGGTGCTCGGCGTCACGGCCGGCAGGCGTTTGCTCAGGCGTCGCACCAGTCCCGAGACTTCGCTGGAGCGCGACCCATAAGAAACGAAATCCCGCGCCCCCGCGCGCATGGCATTGAGCACGAGCTGGTTGTCCATGCCATCGCCCAGGGCGACGATCGCCAGCATCGGCTTGGCTTCCAGGGCACCCTCGATCAACGCGCATTGGGCCACCACATGTTCGCGGTCGAGGCCGACGAACACCAGGCTGGCGCAGGTCACGTCCACCAGCGCCAGCAGCTCGTCGAGGCTGCCGGAGCCGGCGCTGACCACTTGACCCAGCGGCGCCAGGGCACCCTGCAGCCACTCCAGGTCAGTGTGGTTGCGCGTGATCGCGAGGAAGGTCTGGCTCAGGTTCTGGCTCATTGCGATAGCCCGCTGCGTTTATCGAAGTCGCCGTTTTCGAGGAAATACAGGCGATACCAGTTGGGGTCGTAGTTGCGCAGTTTTTCCCCGGGCAACGATGGCAACTGCGCGTTGGCGGCCAGCGGCTGGACCAGGTGCGGGGTGACGATCATCAGCAGTTCGCGCTCTTCACGGCTGATCGAAGAACTGCGGAAAAACGCGCCGAGAATCGGAATGTCACCCAGGCCCGGAAACTTGCTGACCTGCGAGCCGTTTTGCGTGCTGATCAAACCACTGATGACAAAGCTTTCGCCGTCGGCCAGGGAGATGCTGGTGTCCGTGCGGCGGATGGTGAACGCCGGCACCGTGGTGCCGCCGATGGTCACGGCATTGTTGTAGTCCAGTTCGCTGACCTCGGGGGCGACCTTGAGGGCGATCTGATCATTGCTGACCACCGTCGGCGTGAGCGTCAGGCGGATGCCGAACTCCTTGTATTCGATGGAGTAGCTGTTGCTGTTGGCGCTGGGGATCGGGATCGGGATTTCACCACCGGCGAGGAAGCTCGCGCTCTGCCCGCTGAGGGCTACCAGGCTCGGGCGTGCCAGGGTGTAGGCGAAGCCGCTGCTTTCCATGGCATTGATGATGGCGAGGAAGTTGCCGCCACCGGCGACGATATTGAACACATCGTTGGCCAGGGGAATGCTGGGGACGGCGATGCGCGGATCGATGTTGCGCAGCGGCAGCACGCGGGGGGTCACCGCCGTATTGGGCACCGTGCCGGGAGAGCCGAACAGGAAGTTCGAGTTTTTGCCATAGATCGAGGTGCTGGCTTCTTTGAGTTTGGTCCGGCTGACTTCGACGAAGCGGATGTCGGTCTGCACCTGGGATGGCAGCGCCGGATCGTCCGATGGCAACCGCGCGGCGCTGGTCATGGCGGCGGTGGCGCGCCCCTGGACGAACACCATGCTTTGGCGCGGAGCACTGGCGCAGGCGGTCCAGACCATCAGGCTGGTAGTGCCGGGGGCCATCCCGGTGAGCAGGAACGCCTGGTTGCCGTTGACCCGCACGTCGGCGATTTTCGGGTCGCCCACGGCCAGGCGGGTGATGGGAACGGGCGATTGCAGTTCCTGTTGCTGCCCTTCGCCGACTTCCACGGTGGCGGGTAACGGGCCCAGCGCGGCGCAGTTTCCGCCTGCCGCCATGGCTGCCGTCAACGGCAGGCTGCCCAGAAAGATGGCCCAGATCAAACCGTTGAATAACGGAATAATACGTCTGCGCATGGAAAGCCGTCCTTGCTCGATTCAGGGGGTCTGTTGAGTGAGTTCATTGCCGCGAATGACTTCCACGCCCGATTTTCTCGGTGCGGCGGGGGCACTGGCGACGACGGGTTTGGGCGGTGCGGTCATGGCCAGTTGATTGAACTGGATCAACTCGCGATTGGCGTTGGCGAGGTTGACCGGGGAATCACTCTCGCCGGCCCAATAGCGGGCCAGGCGTTTTTCATCCGCACTGCGCACGGCCAGGCGCAATACCCCGGCCTGGGTGGCGAGCATCAGGCGACTCACCAGTGGCGCGGGAACGGCGAGCAGGACGGTACGGGCGCTGACGCGCTGTTGTTCCTGCTTGAGCTTTTCATCGTTGCTGTAGGCCGGGCTGGTGGGTTGCCCATCGTTGCTCAGGCCCAACTGTTCGCCGACCCCCAGCACGCGCACTGCCGGGATCACCAGTTGCGCCGAGGGCTGGAGATTGATGGTGTCCATGCGCAAAAACAGCAAGACATCGACATAGTCCCCCGGTGCCAGTTGTCCGCCGGCATTGATGACTTCGTCCACGGATACGGCGAGCGCGCGTTCGTCCGAACGAATCATCCGTGCCAGTTTGCTGCCGGCTTCGAAGCTTTCATCACTGAGCCAGGTACCGGCGCGCAGGCTGCGCCAAGGTGTGCGGCCGATTGCTTGATCGAGACGGGTGAAGCTGCCGGCAGGGGCGGTGCGGAGTTTTTCCACGGCCACGTCGGCAGCAGTGATTTGCACGAACGGCGCGATGTCATGCAACAGCACGACGACGGGTTGGCGGGTGTCTTCTTCCTGTGGCGCTGCTGCCGGGGGAGTGGCAGGGGACGGGGTTACGATTTGAGGTTGCGCAACCACAGGGGCTGCGGCCGGTTGTCGGCTCAGGGTGAAGCCCCAATAACCGGCAATGACAGCGCCCACCAGAGACAGTCCGGCAAGACCCAGAATGGCACGACTGTTCATGACGGCACTCCCTTTCCTGCTGCGCACATATCCCGTATTAGAGAACGAGAAAACTTTGCAATAAGGCAGCTATGAACATTGGACTGATTCGCTATTTGACCCTAGCGCAGCTAGTGCAAAATGCCATTACGGACATCGAAATATCTGATAAAAGTGAACGATTAACCTGAAATGTCAGGTTCTTTGACGCCAACCAAATGACTAATACTTTCGTATTAATGCGTTCTTACAGTTGTTGGCCGGGGAAATGCCGACAATGCTGGTGCTGGCATAGGGGAATCATGTTGCGTCGGTGCAACACCCGCAGTCATCAAGGAGAACGTCATGTCGTTTGCCAAGGTTGTTCAGAAGATCAAATCCGAGATCGATTTCTATAAAAGTCTGGCCAAAGATACCGAAGGGGCTTCGGGTATTGAGTACGCCATTGTGGCGGCGATGGTGGCGGTGGTCATTGCCGGGCTAAGTGGGGGCATGGGCGCTTCTATTACGACTCTCTTTGGAACAATCAAAGATGCGTTGAAACCTATTACTCCGTAATTGAGGCCTCAGTCATTTGCCAAGGCTGAAAAACGGATTTTAATGTCAGCGCTAACCCATTCCAGGTGTTTCCTATGAACGCTCCTGTGCTTTCGCGCCAGCAACTTCTACTGGTCGACGACGAGGAAGATGCGTTACTTGAATTGGCAGAATTGCTGGAGGGCGAGGGCTTTATCTGTTTTACCGCGACGTCGGTCAAACTGGCGTTGCAGCATTTGACACTTCATCCGGATATAGCGCTGGTCATCACCGACCTGCGCATGCCGGAGGAGAGTGGCATGTCGTTGATCAAGCGCTTGCGCGAACATACGTCGCGCCAGCATTTGCCGGTGATTGTGATGTCCGGGCATGCGGGCATGGAGGATGTCAGTGACATGCTGCGGTTGCAGGTGCTGGATCTGTTTCGCAAGCCGATCTATCACGTGCGGCTGCTGGAGACGTTGAACAACCTGTTTCCGCAACCGAGGCTTCAGCTGGTTTACCCCTGAACGTTGCTGATGGCGCGTGAATTCATCTTTTCGGTAACGGTGTATCCCCCAGTAGGAGCTGGCTTGTCGGGTCGCCGCATCGCAGCGAAGGCGGCCTGGAGAACACGAAACCATCCAAAAGGCTTCGCCAGCCCGCCGGCTCCCACAGATTTTCTCAGGCAAGCGGTCGCCAATGGCCAGTCATGTGCTCCAGCTCCCCGGCGCTGATCAAGCGCAGATCGCCGCTCGACCCCGCCGCACTGGCGAGCAACGTCACCTCGCTGGGCAGACGTACCGGTTTCTTGAATTGCACCATGATCTCGAGGCTTGCCGCCGGTAGATGATCGACCAGCGCGGCCAGCGTGCGTGCCTTCAGCCACAAGCCGTGGGCGATGGCCGAAGGAAACCCGAACAGTCTGGCGCTGGCTGCACTGAGGTGAATCGGGTTGTAGTCGCCGGACACCCTGGCGTACCGCCGGCCGATATCCGAAGGGGCTTTCCAGTGCGCGACTTCGCTCAGCGGCAGTGTCGAGTCCAAGACTTGTTCGAGGGGCTCCCCCTCAAGCTTGACGCCGCGACAAAGCATCCGGCTTTCGGCTTCCCACAGCGATCCCAGTTGATCGCCCAGGGTCGTCACCAGATCGAAGGTCGCCCCCTTGGCATGGGGCTGCAGGTTCTGCACTTGCACGCTGACTCGAACCCGATTGACCGCCCCCATGGGGCGCAGCACGCGGAGGCGATTGCTCAGGTGAATCAACCCGAGCAACGGAAACGGAAAGTCTTTGGCCGTCAGCAGTTGCATCTGCAAGGCGAAGGCGAGGATGTGTGGATAGGTCGGCGGTAACAAGCCGTTGTCGGCGTAGCCGCAGACGTTGCGATAGGCCGCCAGGCGTTGCGGATCGACATCGACCCAGCAACGCAAACCGGAATCGGGCAGGGTGGTGCCAGTGATTTTTCGTCGCGTCGCCGCGCGTAAATACAGCCCCGGCAGGCTCGGCTCGCGGTTGAGTGTGTGCCAGTCAGTGATCATGCCTAAGCCCCCAGAACACTTTGCCCACAGACGCGCAAGGCTTGCCCGGTGAACGCGCCCGTGCCCGGTTGGGCGAGCCAGGCGACCGCTTCGGCGACGTCTTGCGGCAGACCGCCCTGGCCCAGGGAACTCATGCGTCGTCCGGCTTCGCGCAGGCCGAAGGGAATATGTGCGGTCATCTGGGTTTCGATAAACCCCGGCGCGACCGCATTGATGCTGATGCCCCTGGCCTGCAACAGCGGCGCCCAGGCCTGCGCGAGACCGATCAGCCCGGCCTTGCTCGCCGCGTAGTTGGTTTGTCCGCGATTGCCGGCGATGCCGCTGATCGACGCCAGCAGGATGACCCGGCCGTTGTCACGCAAGGTGCCGTTATCGAGCAAGGCCTTGGTCAGGACTTGCGGGGCATTGAGGTTGACCGCGAGCACCGCGTCCCAGAACTCCGGCGTCATGTTGGCCAGGGTTTTGTCGCGGGTGATGCCGGCGTTGTGCACCACGATATCGATGCCGTCGGGCAACTGTTCGACCAGTTGCGTGGCGGCGTCCTCGGCGCAGATGTCGAGGGTAATGCTGCGCCCGCCCAGGCGCGCAGCGAGGGCGTCGAGATCGGTTTTGGCCGGGGGCACGTCGAGCAGAATGACGTCGGCGCCGTCACGGGCCAGGGTTTCGGCGATGGCGGCGCCAATGCCGCGTGCTGCACCCGTAACCAGCGCCTTGCGCCCGGACAGGGGCCGGGTCCAGTCCGTGACCTGGGTGTCGCAGGCGTTCAGGCGAATCACTTGCCCGGAGACGAAAGCGCTTTTGGGCGAGAGGAAAAACCGCAGCGGGCCTTCCAGTTGATCTTCGGCGCCTTCGCCGACATGGATCAGCTGCAAGGTGCCGCCGCTGCGCAGTTCCTTGGCCAGTGAACGGCTGAACCCCTCAATCGCGCGCTGGGCACTGGCGGCGAAAGGGTCGCTCAAGGTCTGCGGCTCACGCCCGAGAATGACCAGGTGTGCGCAGTGGTCGAGGTTCTTCATCAGGGGCTGGAAGAACTCGCGCAGCTGTTTGAGTTGATCGGTGTGCACCAGATGAGAGGCATCGAACACCACGGCCTTGAGCTTGGAACCATGGCCGGGAATCCATCCGGTGGCCAGCGAAGGCTCGGTGCCGTAGCTGTAGATCGCGTCGGTCAGGCGATTGGCGAAGGCGCTGACGTTTTCCGCCAGCGGCCCGCCGCCGATCAGCAGCGCACCCTCGACCGGGCGCAGGCGGCCGGCTTGCCAGCGCTCCAGGCGAACCGGCGAAGGCAGGCCCAAGGCCCCGACCAGACGATGGCCGATGGAGGAATTGGCGAAGTCGATATAGCGGTCAGACATGGAACGCGCTCCAGCAGCTGAGGTTCAAAGTGTGGACCACGAATGGCGATCAGTCGTTCGATCCACTAGATAAGGCCTACGCTTGACCAGACTGTAGGAGCGAGCCTGCTCGCGATGGTGTATCAGTCGAAGTCAATGTAGCTGACACACCATCGCGGGCAAGCCCGCTCCCACAGAGGCCGGTGTTTTCATTGGATATTTCATCAGGAGCTTTTCATGACTCAGCTGCGCCGCGTCGCGATCATCGGCGGTAACCGGATTCCCTTCGCCCGCTCCAACGGTCCATACGCCACCGCCAGTAACCAGGCCATGCTCACGGCTGCTCTCGAAGGCCTGATCGAGCGCTACAACCTGCATGGCCTGCGCATCGGGGAAGTGGTTGCCGGGGCGGTGCTCAAGCTGTCGCGGGACATGAACCTGACCCGCGAATGCGTGCTCGGCTCGCGGTTGTCACCCATGACGCCTGCCTATGACATCCAGCAAGCCTGCGGCACCGGACTGGAAGCCGCGTTGCTGGTGGCGAACAAGATTGCCCTGGGCCAGATCGACTGTGGCATTGCCGGTGGGGTCGATACCACGTCGGATGCACCGATCAGCGTCAGTGAGGGCCTGCGCAAGATTCTGCTGCAAGCCAATCGCGCCAAAACCACCGGCGACAAACTGAAAACCTTTCTGCAGTTGCGTCCCCGTGACCTGATTCCAGAATTCCCGCGCAACGGCGAACCGCGAACCGGCTTGTCCATGGGGCAGCACTGCGAGCTGATGGCGCAGACCTGGAACATTCCCCGCGAAGCACAGGATCAACTGGCCCTGGAGAGCCATCAAAAACTGGCCGCGTCCTATGCCGAAGGCTGGCACAACGATTTGATGACACCCTTCCTCGGCCTCACCCGTGACAACAACCTGCGTGCGGACTCGACGCTGGAAAAGCTTGCCGCGCTCAAACCGGCCTATGAAAAAAGTGCCAAGGGCACCCTGACGGCGGGCAACTCCACGCCGCTGACCGATGGTGCATCACTGGTGCTGCTGGGCAGTGAAGCGTGGGCCAGGGAACGTGGCTTGCCGATTCTGGCGTACCTGCGCGACGGCGAGGCGGCGGCGGTGGACTTCGTCAACGGCGCCGAAGGGCTGTTGATGGCGCCGGTGTATGCGGTGCCGCGCTTGCTGGCGCGCAACGGCCTGACGTTGCAGGACTTCGATTACTACGAAATCCACGAAGCCTTCGCCGCACAAGTGCTCTGCACCTTGAAAGCCTGGGAGGACCCGGACTACTGCAAGACCCGCCTCGGCCTCGATGCGCCTTTGGGTTCGATCGATCGCAGTCGGCTCAACGTCAAAGGCAGCTCGCTGGCGGCCGGGCACCCGTTTGCCGCCACGGGCGGGCGCATCGTTGCCAACCTGGCGAAGCTGTTGGATGCGGCAGGCAAAGGCCGGGGCCTGATCTCGATCTGTGCTGCGGGAGGGCAGGGTGTCACCGCCATCATCGAGCGCTGATTTTTGAAGTCAGCGAAAAACCTGTGGGAGCGGGCTTGCCCGCGATGGGGGCTGCACATTCAACAACTCTGTTGCCTGACACACCGCTATCGCGGGCAAGCCCTCTCCCACAAGGACCACCGGTGTTGAATAGATGTGTGACATGGCCTAACGTCGGCCCCATCAGCCGTCTCGCAACATAAGGCCAGTCAATGCCGACTAACGGACAAATCACCCTCGAACGGAGCATTCCACCCCTCAAGACGTTGCCGCGTCCGCTGTATGCGCGGGTGGAGAGCCTCAATGCCGGTTCGTGGACGCCGTCCCATCGCCACGACTGGGTGCAGTTTTCCTATGCGATCAGTGGCGTACTCGGCGTGCACACCGCCGAGGGCAGTTTCTTCGCACCGCCGCAGTGGGGGATCTGGATTCCGGCGGATCTGGAGCATCAAGTGGTGACGTCGATGCGCGCCGAGATGCGCAGCCTCTACGTACGTCGCGAGGATTGTCAGTGGGCGGACGGGCGTTGCCGGGTGCTGGAAGTGACGCCACTGGCCCGTGAACTGATCAAGAGTTTTTGCCTGCTGCCCGTGGAGTATCCGCAGGGCGATAGCCCGCAGGCGCGGCTGGTGAGTGTGCTGCTGGATCAGTTGGCCACGTTGCCGGAAGTCGGGTTTTCCCTGCCGTTGCCCCGGCATCAACGGTTGCTGGGATTGTGCAACGAGCTGATTGAAAATCCCGAGCAGAACGTGACGTTGCAGGCGTGGGCAGAGCGCTTGGGCACTTCGGAGAAAACCCTGATGCGCCTGTTTCAGCGCGAGACGGGGTTGAGCTTCCGCAGCTGGCGCCAGCGCATGCGGCTGCTGTCGTCGTTGAGTTTGCTGGAGGAGGGCGACAGCGTGACCAATGCCGCGCTGGCCTGTGGGTATGACTCGACGTCGGCGTTTATTGCGGCGTTCAAAGGTCTGTTCGGGTTTACGCCGGGAGAGTTGTTTCGGCAGTGATGAAGCCTTCGCTGGCAAGCCAGCTCCCACAGGTGACGCAAATCTTGTAGGAGCTGGCGTGCCAGCGATCGACCGCGAAGCGGTCGCCGGTCAGGTGCGGAAGCGGCGCACCAACCCGTCCAGCTCATTCGACAACCCGGCCAGGCTCTGGGAATCCAGGCGCGCCGAGTTCGCCAGTTCCGCCACCAACTGCGCATCGCCATGGATCTGGCTGATGTGCCGGTTGATGTCTTCGGCCACTTGATGCTGTTGCTCAGCCGCCGTGGCGATCTGGGTGTTCATGTCACGGATCACGTCCACCGACTCGCGAATCTGCCCGAAGCTGCTGCGGGCTTCGCCGATGCGCGTGACCGATTGCTGCGACACTTCCAGGCTCGCATGCATTTGCTGGGTGACCTGGCTGGTGCGCTTGGCCAGGTTGCCCAGCAGCCCGTCGATTTCCGCCGTGGAGTCGGCCGTGCGTTTGGCCAACGCCCGCACTTCATCGGCGACCACCGCGAAACCACGACCTTGCTCGCCGGCGCGTGCAGCCTCGATGGCGGCGTTCAGTGCCAACAGGTTGGTCTGCTCGGCAATCGAACGAATGGTCCCGAGAATCGACTGAATATCGTTGCTGTCGCGCTCCAGCTGTTGCATCGACTGGGCCGACTGTTCGATTTCCTGGCTCAGGCGATCGACGCTGGTCACCGCTGCGTCAATCTGTTGCTGGCCTTCACGGGCCTGGCGCTGGCCGCTGTCGGCCGATTCGGCGGCCTGGCTGCAAGAGCGGGCCACTTCGTTGGCGGTGGCGACCATTTCGTGGAACGCCGTGGACACCATGTCCACCGCCTCACGCTGGCGGCCGGCGGCTTCGGCCATGTCACTGGAGACCTGGGTCGAGCTCTTGGAGGTGGCCAGGATCTTGGTTGCGGCACCGCCGATGTTCTGGATCAGGTTGCGAATCGCGGTCAGGAACTGGTTGAACCAGTTGGCCAGTTGCGCGGTTTCGTCGCTGCCACGGATTTGCAGGTTTTTGGTCAGGTCGCCTTCACCCTGGGCGATGCCTTCCAGGCCGTCAGCCACGCTGCGGATCGGGCGCACGATGACGCTGGCGAAACTGGCGCCGACGACTGCGAAGATCAATGCCAGTACCGCGGCGATGATGGCGATCAACCAGGTCAGTTGGGTCGCGGAACTCATCACGTCTTTCTGTTTGATCAGGCCGATGAAGGTCCAGCCCAGTTGCTCCGATGGCCAGACGTTGGCCATGTAGCGCTCGCCATTGAGCTCGACTTCGACCAGGCCTTTGCCGGCCTTGGCCAGTTGCGCGTAACCCTCGCCGAGGCTGTTCAGTGCCTTGAAGTTGTGCTCCGGTTGTTTGGGGTCGACCAGTACGGTGCCGGTATTTTCCAGCAACATCAGGTAGCCGGTTTCACCGAGCTTGATCTGTTTGACGATTTCGGTGAGTTGCTTGAGCGTCACGTCGATGCTGACCACGCCGCCATTGGTGCCCAGCTTGTTGTCGATGGTGCGCACGGTGCTGACGTAGGTCGAGTCGTCCTGGGCCCAGTAGTAAGCCTCGGTGCGGAACGGCTTGCCCGGTTTGGCTTGGGCCGCCTTGTACCAGGGACGCTGGCGCGGGTCGTAGTTGCTCAGCTTGGGATCGTCCGGCCACGACACGTAACCGCCGGCTGCCGTGCCGAGAATGGCGTAGGCGTAGGACGGATGGCTGTTACCCAGGTCCTGGAGCAGGCCGAAGACTTTCTTGTCCATCTCGCCTTGGGGAACGCTTTCGGCGTTGGCGGCCATGTAGGTCTTGAGGCTGTCGTCGGAGTTTTTGATCAGCGGTTGCTTGGCCAGGTATTCGACGTTCTGGCTGATGCCGTCAAAGAACAGTTGCATGGCATTGCTGACCTGACGGATTTCGCGACCGCTGCTGTCGACGAATTCGTCCTTGGCATCACTGCGCAGGTTCAGCACAACGAGGGTGGCGACCAGCACCACGGGTAGGCAGGCGATGATTGCAAACGCCCAGGTCAACTTCTGTTTGATGTTCATCCGCGCTCCAGATTTTCTTGTAGGCCCACGAAGTGCAGATGACTCGCGGTTTATTGGCAGCCGTAAACGTTCGTTTTCAACCCGGTTCCGTGAGTGCGGCATCGTTTTTGTTGTGCGAACGATTGTCGGACAAATCAGTTTGTCACTGAGGACTTCGGCAGTTGTCGGAGGAAATTGAGGACTAATCTGAAAAATCCTACGAAGGGTATGAAACCCGGATGTCAGTTTCTGTCACAAATGCCCTTGCGGCCTGTAGGCAGCAGGTGCTGCGGGCTCGGCTATGATCCGCGGCGGCCGGTAACGGTCGTCAGGTTTTCGTGATGAATCCGGCACATTGTGTGCATCCTCGACGTTCATAGGTCGGCACCCCCTCCCCCCCGTGAGTGGATTGCCGTATAACGAATGACTTTCGCGTGTTTGGTAATAAAGGACCCACAATAAAAGCTGATGAAGACTCCAAAACGCATTGAACCCCTGATCGAGGACGGTCTGGTCGACGAAGTGCTGCGCCCACTCATGAGTGGTAAAGAAGCAGCTGTTTATGTGGTGCGCTGCGGTAACCAGTTACGTTGCGCGAAGGTCTACAAGGAGGCGAACAAACGCAGTTTTCGTCAGGCGGCCGAGTACCAGGAAGGCCGCAAGGTGCGCAACAGCCGTCAGGCCCGGGCCATGGCCAAGGGCTCCAAGTTCGGCCGCAAGGAAACCGAAGACGCCTGGCAGAACGCCGAAGTGGCGGCGCTGTTCCGTCTGGCCAATGCCGGTGTGCGAGTGCCCAAGCCGTACGACTTCCTCGAAGGCGTGCTGCTGATGGAGTTGGTGGCCGACGAGTACGGTGATGCCGCGCCGCGTCTGAACGACGTGGTGCTGGAACCGGATCAGGCTCGCGAGTATCACGCCTTTCTGATTTCGCAGATCGTGCTGATGCTGTGTACCGGTCTGGTGCACGGTGACTTGTCCGAGTTCAACGTGTTGCTGACCCCGACCGGTCCGGTGATCATTGACTTGCCGCAAGCGGTGGACGCGGCGGGCAACAACCACGCGTTCAGCATGCTGGAGCGGGACGTGGGCAACATGGCGTCCTACTTCGGGCGGTTTGCGCCGGAGTTGAAAAAGACCCGGTACGCCAAGGAAATGTGGGCTTTGTACGAGGCCGGCACCTTGCATCCGGCCAGCGTCTTGACCGGTGAGTTCGACGAACCGGAAGAGTTGGCTGACGTGAGCGGCATCATGCGTGAGATCGAGGCTGCACGGCTCGATGAAGAGCGCAAGCAAGCGGCGCGTGCCGCGGATGATGCGCCACCGGGCAAGGCCGAAGAGCCACCACCGCCGTGGATGCAGTAATCAGCTAAAGAAAAACCCGGCTTCGGCCGGGTTTTTTGTAGGGTTTTACAGATTCAAGATGGATGTCGCCTGACTGTCCGCCTTCGCGGGCAAGCCCGCTCCCACAGATTTTGTTGGCGTACGCCAGATCGGCGAACACGCTTGATGACTGTAGGAGCGGGCAAGCCCGCGATGGCGTCAGTGCATCCAGCATCAAGGTGTCAGGCAGAAGCAGGTCCAGCACAGCACCCCGATTCCAGGTTCTTGAGAATCGGACAGTCCGGCCGGTGATCCCCTTGGCAGTGCTCGACCAGGTCCTGCAGGGTGTCGCGCAACTGACCCAGTTCACGGATCTTCTGATTCAGCTCCTCGATATGCTGACGGGCCAGGGCTTTCACATCGGCGCTGGCGCGCTGGCGGTCTTGCCAGAGCGCCAGCAACTTGCCGACTTCTTCCAGGGAAAAGCCCAGATCCCGGGAGCGCTTGATAAACGCCAGGGTATGCAAGTCGTCGTCACTGTAGATCCGATAGCCGCTGTCAGTACGATGGGCGGCCTTGAGCAGGCCGATTGACTCGTAATACCGGATCATCTTGGCGCTCAGGCCACTGTGGCGTGCTGCTTGGCCGATGTTCATCGGTTGTCCTCCAGGTCCTTGGGCTTCCAGGTTTTCAACAGCAGCGCATTGCTCACCACGCTGACACTCGATAGCGCCATGGCGGCACCGGCCAGCACCGGGTTGAGGAAACCGAACGCGGCCAATGGAATGCCAATCAGGTTATAGACGAAGGCCCAGAACAGGTTCTGCCGGATCTTCGCGTAGGTCTTGCGGCTGATCTCCAACGCGGCGGGCACCAGTCGTGGGTCACCGCGCATCAGGGTGATGCCGGCCGCGTGCATGGCCACATCGGTGCCGCCGCCCATGGCGATGCCAATGTCGGCGGCGGCCAGCGCCGGCGCATCGTTGATGCCGTCACCGACCATCGCCACCACGCCGGTTTTCTTCAGCGCCGTGACCGTAGCGGCTTTGTCGGCTGGCAGCACTTCGGCATGCACGTCGGTGATGCCCAGGGCTTCGGCCACTACTTTGGCGCTGCCGCGGTTGTCACCGGTCAGCAAGTGACTGCTGATGTGTCGTGCGCTCAGTTGTTGCACCGCTTGCAGTGCGCCGGGCTTGAGGGTGTCACCAAAGGCGAACAGGCCCAGCACCCGTGGTTCCGGGATTTGCTCGATGAGCCAGGACAGGGTTCGGCCTTCGGTTTCCCAGGTGCTTGCCGATTCGGCCAGGGGGCCAGCGCTCAAGCCGCTTTCTTCCAGCAACCGCCGATTGCCCAGGGCCAGTCGCCGCCCTTCAAGGTTGCCAGTAATGCCGCGTCCAGTCAGGGACTGGCTGTCGCTGACATCGGCCACGGTCAGGCCACGTTCTGTGCACGCGTCCAGTACCGCCTTGGCCAGAGGATGTTCGCTGCCGCGTTGCAGGGCACCGGCCATTTGCAGCAGAGCGGCTTCGTCACGATTGATGGCGCTCAGATGGGCGATACGCGGAGCGCCAGAGGTCAGGGTGCCGGTCTTGTCGAACACCACGGCGCTGACTTCATGGGCACGCTCCAGCGCCTCGGCATCCTTGATCAGGATCCCATAGCGCGCCGCCACCCCGGTGCCGGCCATGATCGCGGTCGGCGTCGCCAGACCGAGGGCGCAGGGACAAGCGATCACCAACACCGCTACGGCGTTGATCAACGCGGTTTCCATCGGCGCGCCGTTCAGCCACCAACCGATCAGCGTCGCCAGGGCCAGCAGCAAAACCACGGGCACGAATACCTGGCTGACTTTATCCACCAGTTTCTGGATCGGTGCTTTCGCCGCTTGAGCGTCTTCCACCAGGCGGATGATGCGTGCCAGTACGGTTTCCGCGCCGAGTGCCTGGGTGCGGACCAGCAACCGACCTTCACCATTGATCGCGCCGCCGGTGACCTTGTCGCCAGGTTGTTTCGGCACCGGCAGGCTTTCGCCGCTGATCAGCGCTTCATCGGCATGGCTCTGGCCTTCGATCACGACGCCATCCACCGGGAAGCGCTCACCGGGTTTGACCAGCACCAGATCATCCAGGCGCAGGGCGCTGATGGCGACGTCCTGCTCAAGACCGTCGATGACTTGAATGGCGCGCTCGGGGCGCAGTGCTTCGAGGGCACGAATGGCGCTGGCGGTCTGGCGTTTGGCACGACTTTCCAGGTACTTGCCCAGCAGCACCAGGGCAATCACCACCGCAGAGGCTTCGAAATACAGGTGCGGCATGCGCCCGGCGGCAGTGGCCCATTCATACAGACTCAAGCCGTAGCCGGCGCTGGTGCCCAGGGCGACCAGCAAATCCATGTTGCCGGCCCCGGCCCGCAGCGCTTTCCAGGCAGCGACATAAAAGCGTGCGCCAAAGATGAACTGCACTGGCGTGGCCAACGCGAATTGCACCCAGGCCGGGAGCATCCAGTGCACGCCGAACGGTTGCAGCAGCATTGGCAGCACCAGCGGCAACGCGAGGGCGATGGCCGCGAGCAAGGCCCAGCGCTCGCGGTGCAGACGCGTGTGCTGGCTGTCGGTTTGTGGCTGTTCGGCTTGCCAGACGCTGGCGCTGTATCCGGCCTTGGTCACGGCGGCGAGCAGGGATTGCGGGTCGATCTGGCCGAGCAATTCGAGATGGGCGCGCTCGTTGGCCAGGTTGACGCTGACGCTCTTCACCCCTGGGACCTTGTTCAGTGCCCGTTCGACGCGACCGACGCAAGAGGCGCAGGTCATGCCGTCGATGCTCAATTCCAGGCTGTGCTGGGGCACGCTGTAGCCGGCGTTTTGTACCGCCTCCATCAAGGCCGGCAGGCTGTCGGCGGGTGCCTGAACCCGGGCCTGCTCAGTGGCCAGGTTGACGCTGACAGCCGTGGCGCCAACGACTTTGCTCAAGGCACGTTCGACACGCCCGGCGCAACTGGCGCAGGTCATGCCGGCAATGGGCAGATCGAAGGTAATGGATTCGGACATGGGTCACGCTCCCTGTAGTAGATGACCACAGGATCAACCTTGCCATGCGGGCAAGGTCAAGCGCCATCTGGAAACTCACCGCAATTCAACTGTAGGAGCGAGCCTGATCGCGATGGTGGCGGTACGTTTAACATGGATGTGACAGTCAGATCGCTTTCGCGAGCAGGCTCGCTCCCACAAGGAAGGTAGGTCAGTAACCGAGGGCCGCTGGCTTCAGATACATCCCTTCCTGCGTCATCGCAATCCTGAACTTCAGCACGTCCCCGGCCCGAAGCGTGATGGTTTGCGAGCCCGGCGCCAGCATGCCCGGATTGCAGCCCGGCGCCTGGCCCGGTAGCAGTTTCAGGCGCAGCGAGACATTGCCCGGCGGCAGGTTGAACGAGGTGCTTTGCTCCTGGAACAGCCGCGCCGACAACTGATCCTGGATGTACACGCCGATCTCACAGTTGGTCGACACTTCCAGCCGTTCGCGGGAAATGATCAGCACGCCATAATCCTCTCCGGCAGCATTGGCCGAAGGCATGGCGGCGAAAAGGCTGAGAAAGCCAAACAGGCTGAAAGCTGACCAGCGCATGGCTGAATCTCCTGAGATCGAGTCATAGATGGACGCAGCTTGGCCGAGCGCGACGCCGATTGCCAGCCCGGCAGATCATTCCAGAACTTGACCTTGCCATGATGGCAAGCTCGACACTGCACACGGTCCCATTCAAAAGCCCCCATGTAAGGAGTTGTCCCATGCAAGTGTTCAAGGTTGAAGGCATGTCCTGCGGTCACTGCGTCAAGGCCATCACGGCTGCGCTACAGGCCAGGGACGCGGCCGCCAGTGTGCGCGTCGATCTGGCTGCGAAAGAGGTCGGCGTGGAAAGTTCGCTGAGCGCCGAACAGGTGATCGCGGCGATCAGCGAAGAAGGCTACGGCGTCAGGCTGGCCTGATCTTTTTGATAGTTAGCGAGCTACCGGAATGTTCAAGGCATCCACGCGCGGCTAGACTGTCGGGCTGCTGACTTCTGCCCAACTGGATGCCTGATGAATTTCCGCACAATCCTGATTCTCGGCGCCTTGAGCGCGTTCGGTCCGCTGGCGATCGATTTTTACCTGCCGGCCTTTCCGGCCATGGCGCTCGCTTTTGGCACTGACGAACAACACGTTCAACTGACGCTGGCGGCCTACTTCCTCGGTCTGTCCATCGGCCAGTTGGGATACGGTCCGGTCGCGGATCGTTTTGGCCGACGCATTCCCCTGTTGATCGGTGTCGGGCTGTTTACCGCCGCTTCGCTGGCGTGCGCCTATGCGCCGAACCTTCAATGGCTGATCGGCGCGCGCTTCATTCAGGCGCTGG
This sequence comes from Pseudomonas moorei, assembly GCF_008801475.1. Lineage (GTDB taxonomy): Bacteria > Pseudomonadota > Gammaproteobacteria > Pseudomonadales > Pseudomonadaceae > Aquipseudomonas > Aquipseudomonas moorei. The sequence goes on from NZ_VZPP01000018.1 coordinate 49,679, forward strand.
GCGGTTGCGCGGGCATGGTGATCTCGCGGGCGGTGGTCAGCGACAAATGCGATGCGGTGGGTTCAGCGAAAGTCTTTTCTCAGTTGATGCTGGTCATGGGCCTGGCGCCGATCCTTGCGCCGATGCTCGGTGGATTGCTGGTCAACACCACGGGGTGGCAGTCGATCTTCCTGGCACTGACCGGTTTCAGTGCGGTGGCCGGTCTGGCCGTGGCCCTCGGCTTGCCGGAAAGCATGCCCGCACATTTGCCGCGCCCACCCTTGTCCGGGGCATTGCGTCAGTACGGACGATTGTTGAAAGACCCGATCTATCTCGGCCACGCGTTGACCGGCGGCATCGCTATCGCCGGGATGTTTTCCTACATCGCCGGTTCACCGTTCGTCCTGATCAAACTCTATGGCGTCCCGGCCGAGCATTTTGGCTGGTTCTTCGGTGCCAACGCAGCGGGCTTCATTCTGGTGGCCCAGGTCAATGCGCGGCTGTTGGCTCGACGCGGTCCGGCGTTCCTGCTGGCGCGCACGGTGTGGATCTACCTCGGTGCCGGCCTGACCTTGCTCGCCGTCAGTGCACTGCACACCGTGCAGCTTTGGCCGCTACTGATTCCGTTGTTCGTCTGTATCGCCAGCCTGGGCTGCATCCTGCCCAACGCCTCGGCCTGCGCGATGAACGGGCAGGGCGCACGTGCCGGCAGTGCTTCGGCGCTGCTCGGTTGCCTGCAATTCAGTGTCGCTGCCGGTGCCGCCGCGCTGGTCGGTGTGTTACACGACGGCAGTGCAATGCCGATGGCCATGGTCATCAGCCTGTGCGGCATTCTGGTGGTGAGTACGGCGATGCTCACCCGGCGACTGCAAAATATCCGGGCGCTGACTCAAGCCCAGGCCTGAGGACGGACTCAGCCAACAGCCCGCTGCTGGCGGTCGGGAATCTGGTGGGGAGCCTGCAAGCGCGCTTCAAGGGTGTTGGTGAAGGCGCGGGCTTCGGCTTCGCTGCGGAACGTCACTGCATGTTGGTCCAGGCGAACTTGCCACTGGGACTTTGCCAATTCTTTTATCAGGATCTTCATTGCTGACCTCCTCAGATAAAAATGTGCCTCGCAGAGGAATCGATTGTAGTCCTGAATACGATCGCAATTTTGACAAGGGTCAAGCTTCAGACTGACGGTGTCGCCCGTCGTCGGGCGACACCGATGCCACTTGCCTAGAACCCTTCCAGGACAATCTTGCCCTTGGACTTTCCACTCTCGAGCAGCGCATGGGCTCGGCGCACATTCGCCGCGTTGATCGTGCCGAAGTGCTCGCCCACCGTGGTTTTCAGCGTCCCGGCATCGATCAGTTGCGCCACGCGATTGAGCAGGTTGTGCTGCTCGATCATGTCCGCAGTCTCGAACAGTGAGCGGGTGTACATGAACTCCCAGTGCAGCGACAGGCTCTTGCGCTTGAGCTTGGTCACGTCGAGGGACTTCGGATCATCGATCAGTGCCAGCTTGCCTTGAGGGGCCAGGGCCTCGACCAGTTGATCGAGGTGATGATCGGTCTGGGTCAGGCTGGCAACGTGAGTCACGTGATCAACACCGGCGTGTCTGAGTGCTTCGCTCAGCGGCTGGCTGTGATCGACCACCAGGTCGGCGCCCAACGCTTTGACCCAGCTTTGGGTTTGCGGACGCGAAGCGGTGCCGATGACGTTCAGGCCAGTGAGTTGTTTCGCCAGTTGCGTGAGGATCGAGCCGACACCCCCGGCCGCGCCGACAATCAGCAGACTCTGGCCTTCATCGACGTTGCCTTCGCGCACTTGCAGGCGTTCGAAGAGCAGTTCCCACGCGGTGATGGCCGTCAACGGCAGGGCGGCCGCTTCAGCGAAACCCAGGGTTTTTGGCATGTGGCCGACGATCCGCTCGTCCACGACGTGCAGTTCGCTATTGCCGCCGGCGCGGGCGATGGAGCCGGCGTAAAACACCTTGTCGCCGGTCTTGAACAGCGTGACTTCGCTGCCAACGGCCTTGACCACACCGGCCACGTCCCAGCCCAGTACCTTTGCCGCGCCGTCTTCAGGCTGGACGTTCTGGCGGACCTTGGTGTCCACCGGGTTGACCGAAATGGCTTTGACTTCCACCAACAGGTCGCGGGGACCGGTGACTGGCTCCGGCAGTTCGATGTCTTGCAGGGATTTTTCGTCGCTGATCGGCAAGGAGGCGTAATAGGCGATGGCTTTCATGGAGGGCTCCGCAAACGAATGGAAGAAAGAATCAGGCGAGGGCACGCAGGCGCTTGAGTTCGAAGTGTTCGAGAAAATCACCGGCCTGGTCGCGAAAGTGCTGGATATGGGCGCTGACATCATGGGCTTGCAGGGCTTCTTCGCTGCTCCAGTGCTCGATCATGTAGAAAGCCAGCGGGTTGGCCTGGTCCTGATGCAGATCGTATTGCCCGCAACCGGCCTCGGCACGGGTCGGCTCCACCAGCGCCCGCAAGTGCTGTTCCAGGGCGTCTTGCTGGCCGGGTTTGGCAATCAGGGTGGCGATAGCGGTAAAAGGCTGGGACATCTGCGACTCCGGGCGGGGGTGATTTCGATGAAGAGATGATTGGCTATTTCTCCTGAAGATAAAACCCGCTAAAAGAGCAGTCTCTTTCAACATTTTTTTGATAATCGAGGCTTCAAATGCTGCGTTTCGATGACTTGCAGTTGTTTGTCCGGGCGGCGGACCTGGGCAGCCTGTCAGCGGCTGCGCGGGGCATGGACATGTCGGCAGCGGTGGCCAGCGCCGCGTTGAAACGCATCGAACAGCAGCTCGGCGCCCGCCTGCTGGCCCGCTCCACGCGCAGCCTGCGCCTGACCGCGGAGGGCGAAGGTTTTCTCGAATACGCACGGGCGGCCCTGAGCAATCTCGACGAGGGCCGACGGCTGTTGGCCAGCGGCCAGGATCAAGTGAGCGGCGTGTTGCAGTTGTCGGCACCTTCGGACTTCGGTCGCAACCTGTTGCTGCCCTGGCTCGATGAGTTCCAGCGCGAGCACCCGAAGCTCACCGTGCGCCTGTTGCTGGGCGACCGCATCGCCGATCTGTTTCGTCAGCCGGTGGACATCGCCTTGCGGTATGGCGAGCCGGAAGACTCCAGTCTGGTGGCATTGCCCATCGCCCCGCAGAACCGTCGTGTTCTCTGCGCTGCGCCGGGTTACCTGGCCCGGCATGGCGAGCCGCGGCAATTGGAACAACTGGCCCAACACAATTGCCTGCTGTTCATGCTCGGCAGCCGCGTCCACGACCACTGGAGTTTCCACGATGGCAAGCGTGAGATGAGCCTGACGGTCAGCGGCGATCGTTTCAGTGACGATGCCGATGTGGTGCGTCTGTGGGCGGTGGCGGGGGCCGGAATCGCCTACAAATCCTGGCTTGATGTGGCGGCCGATGTGCTCGCCGGCCGCTTGAAAGTGCTGATGCCCGAGCTGCTCTGTGAGCGCGCACCGCTGAATCTGCTGTGCGCCCATCGCGCCCAATTGAGTAAGCCGGTGAACCTTTTGCGAGAAATGCTGGCCAGCCGATGCGCGCGGTTGAGCAGCCATTTTCCGGGGGTGGCGGGCATCGATCATTAATCGCAGGAAAAAAGCGAAATTTCCCTCAGGAACTATCAGCACCAACCCTTGGCGGAGGACAGGAACCGTCCGCCAACCCGCCTATACTAGCGCTCGCCTCATGTCCGCACCGTCGATCCGAATGGCAAGGCCTCGCTGGAGCCGACCTTGCCCCATACCCCGTCGCCTGCCCTCTGCAATCCTTGTCCGGTGAGGGCTTGAGTGAGCGATGGTTGTGTCCGGTGAATGGCGGTTATCGCGTCTTGGCCGACGACACATTACTGCTCAAGATGTCCCGCGAGCAGTAGACGAAACGATTCAACAGGGAGTGAATACATGGAACATGCACCTTGCATCAGCCAGATAGCCACCTTGCTGGCTGACCCAAAGCGCAGCGCAATGATGTGGGCCTTGATGGATGGCTCGGCGCGACAAACCGAAGAGCTGGCGTTGCTGGCGGGTCTGTCACCCTCTTCGGCCAGTGCACATCTGGGGCGTTTGGCCGCCGGAGGTCTGTTGAAGGTCGAGCCGCGCGGGCGCAAGCGGTTCTTCCGCCTGGCGGCCCCCGAAATCGGTGCCGCGATCGAAGCCCTGGCCAGTGCGACGATTGCCAGCGCGCCACAGAATATCCCCGAGATCTTCAAACGCACCGCCCCCCTCGCCAAACCGCAGCCGGCACGTTCGTCACTGTTGCGCGCCCGGCTTTGCGATGACCATCTCGGCGGTACGCTGGCCGCCGATCTGTATCAGCGGTTACTGGATGCGGGCTGGATCGAACAATTCGATCAGCGTGTCACGATCACGCTCAAGGGCTCTACGGAACTGGCGGCGCGTGGCGTGTACATCCAGGCTCTGGCCCATCGCAATGGCCGGTCGGCGTGCGCCTGTCCAGACTGGAGCGAAAGACGCCCGCACATGGGCGGGGCATTGGGCGCGGCGTTGCTGCAGCTATTCTTGCAGTCCGGCTGGTTGAGCCTGCCCAACGATTCGCGCGCCTTGCAGGTCACCGCCGCCGGGCAGCGTGAAATTCACCGCTTTGCCAAGGCAACCGAGCTGGAACTGGCGTTCTAGGGCGTTTTCAGGCTGACGTCTGGGGTTATGGCGCCAGACGTCGTTCAGAGGTCCGGACAGGTCGCATCCAGCAATAACCCCCCATGGCTATCACGCACACTCGATCCGGGGATTTCCTGGATTGGGGGTATGCGGTATGGACACACGAAGCTACAGCGCGGCAGAACGTCTGGAACGACTGCCCATCAGCGGCTATCACCGCGTCATTTTCATCATTATTGCCCTGGCGTTTTTCTTCGACTCCATGGACCTGGCGATGATGACGTTCCTGCTCGGCTCGATCAAAGCCGAGTTCGGCCTGAGCACCGCGCAGGCGGGCTTTCTGGCCAGTTCGAGTTTTTTCGGGATGGTGGTCGGCGCGTCGCTCTCCGGGATGCTGGCTGACCGCTTCGGGCGTAAACCGGTGTTCCAGTGGAGCATCGTGTTGTGGGGGCTCGCCAGCTACCTGTGCTCCACGGCGCAAACGATAGAGACGCTGACGTTGTTCCGAATCCTGTTGGGAATCGGCATGGGCATGGAGTTTCCCATTGCTCAGTCGATGCTGTCCGAACTGATTCCGGCCAAGCGACGCGGACGCTACATCGCATTGATGGACGGTTTCTGGCCGCTGGGCTTCGTCGCCGCCGGGGTGCTTTCCTACTTCCTGTTGCCGGTGATTGGTTGGCGGGACATTTTTCTGGTGTTGGCGGTGCCGGCGGTGTTCGTCCTGACGATCCGCTTTTTCATTCCCGAGTCACCGCGCTGGCTGGAGCAGGCCGGTCACCATGAGGCGGCGGATACTGTATTGCGGCGTATCGAGGAGCGCGTCAGGGCTTCATTGGGTCATTCGCACCTGCCCGAGCCGATTCGCCTGCCACGGGTGGCCAGTCAACCCGGCAACTTCTTTTCGGCGCTGAGTCAGATCTGGTCGCCACTGTATCGCCAGCGCACGATGATGATCTGGAGCGTCTGGTTCTTCGCCTTGCTCGGCTTCTATGGCTTGACCTCCTGGCTCAGTGCCTTGCTGCAACAGTCGGGGTTTGCCGTGACTCAGTCGGTGTATTACACGGTGCTGATTTCCCTTGGCGGGATTCCCGGCTTCCTGATGGCGGCCTGGCTGGTGGAGCGCTGGGGACGTAAGCCGGTGTGTGTCGTGACGCTGCTCGGCGGCGGGGTGATGGCGTTTCTTTATGGGCAGAGTGCGGTGTTTGGCGGCAACGTCAGCCTGCTGATCGCCTCCGGGTTGCTGATGCAGTTTTTCCTGTTCGGTATGTGGGCAGTGCTCTACACCTACACCCCGGAGCTGTACCCGACATCGGCGCGGGCCACCGGCTCGGGTTTTGCCTCGGCAATTGGTCGCGTGGGTTCGCTGCTCGGGCCTATGGTGACCGGGCTGGTGTTCCCGATAACGGGGCAGGGCGGGGTGTTCGCCCTGGGGGCGTTGTGTTTTGCGTTGGCGGCGCTGGTGGTCTGGATGTTCGGGATGGAGACGCGGGGCAAGACGCTGGAGGAGTTAAGCGAGCCGGTATCCATCGGCTAAATGCTGACCCTGCAGGAGCGAGCAAGCTCGCTCCTGCATTGGTTTTGCGGTGCGCTTACGGTTTGACCAAACGTGCATCCAGGCTGTTCTGCGCCAACCGCTTGGCCTGCTCCTGGGTCATGCCCAGGTCGGTGTACAACGCATGGAAGTTTTCGGTGACGTAACCGCCGAAGTACGCCGGGTCATCGGAGTTCACGGTCACCTTCACGCCACGCTCGAGCATGTCGAGAATGTTGTGCTGCGACATGTGATCGAACACGCGGAGCTTGGTGTTGGACAGCGGGCACACGGTCAGCGGGATTTGCTCGTCGATGATGCGTTGCATCAGGCGCTCGTCTTCGATGGCCCGTACGCCATGGTCGATGCGCTGGATCTTCAGCAGGTCGAGGGCTTCCCAGATGTACTCGGGCGGACCTTCTTCACCGGCGTGGGCAACGGTGAGGAAGCCTTCGCCGCGGGCACGATCGAACACGCGCTGGAACTTGCTCGGCGGGTGGCCCATCTCAGAACTGTCGAGGCCGACGGCGACGAACGCGTCGCGGAATGGCAGTGCCTGGTCGAGGGTTTTTTGCGCTTGTTCTTCGCTCAGGTGACGCAGGAAACTCAGGATCAAACCGCTGGTGATCCCCAGTTGCTGTTCACCGTCCTTCAACGCGGCGGCGATGCCGTTGAGCACCACTTCGAATGGAATGCCACGGTCGGTGTGGGTCTGCGGGTCGAAGAACGGTTCGGTGTGAATTACGTTCTGCGCCTTGCAACGCAACAGGTAAGCCCAGGTCAGGTCGTAGAAATCCTGGGAGGTGCGCAACACGTCGGCGCCCTGGTAATACAGGTCGAGGAACTCTTGCAGGTTGTTGAAGGCGTAGGCCTTGCGCAGGGTGTCGACGTCGCTCCACGGCAGGGCAATCTTGTTGCGTTCCGCCAGGGCGAACAGCAGTTCGGGTTCCAGCGAACCCTCAAGGTGCAGGTGCAGTTCTGCCTTGGGCAGGGCGTTCAGCCAGTCGTACATAGTCTGTTCTCATCAGGTGCGATGGCCGCCATTCTACAGGTGCTCGCTGCAACAATTGGTAAAACCTGACCGAGCGGTTCATCACACCGCTTGCTGTTCCCGTCGATAGGCGTAGGTATCGGCGAAGCGCGAGAGCAGGAATTCGGCGCAGGTGGTGGTCGGGTATTTCGCCGGGTGAAGCTCATCCTGACAGCCGGGCAGGCATTCGATGCGGGTGTCGGGGTGTGGCTCGGCGAAGAACGGCATCGAATAGCGATCCACGCCCAGCGGGCTGATCACCCGGTGTGGGGTCGACCGATAACGGTCATTGCTCCAGCGCGCCATCATGTCGCCCAGGTTAACCACGAACGTGCCGTCGATGGGCGGCGCGTCAATCCATTCACCGTTGACGTTCCGGACTTGCAGACCGCCAGCGGCATCTTGATAGAGCAAGGTGATGCAACCGTAATCAGTGTGGGCGCCGGCACCTTGCTGTTCGGCCGAACTGGCCGTGTGGCGCGGAGGGTAATGGATCATCCGCAAGACACTGACGGGTTCGTTGAAGCGCGTATCGAAAAAATCGCGCTCGATGCCCAAGGCCAGCGTCATCGCCCGCAACAGGGTCTGCGCAAGGGCTAGCATGTCGACGTAGTGCTGCTCCATCAGTGTTTCCCAGCCGGGCAGCGACGGGTGACGGTTGGGGCCGCGCAGGGGTTTTTCCGCCAGCACTTCAGGGTGACAGGCCGGCAGGTGCAGGCCCATGTCGAAGGTTTCCTTGAGGTCGCTGGGTTTGCTCGGGTCGAGTTGCTCGGTGGCGATGGCGCCGTAACCGCGATGGTGGCGGGTCTGGGTGATGTCGATCTTGAGCTTTTCTTCGGCAGGCTGGGCGAAGAAGTGCTTGGCACTGTCGAGTACGGCATCGATGCGCGCGGCGCTGATCGGGTGGCCCTTGATATAGAAAAACCCCCATTCGCGGCAGGCGTGGTCGATTTGCGTGGCCACGGCTGACCAGGCGTTCTGGTCGTCGCTGTAGAGCGGGGCGATGTCGATGATGGGAAGGCTGGTCATACACAATCCTGAAAGCACTGAAGGTCCAATGTAGGAGCGGGCTTGCCCGCGATGACGTCAGCACATCCAACATCGTTGTTGACTGAATGTCCGCCATCGCGGGCAAGCCCGCTCCCACAGGGTTTTGTGTTGGGCATTGAAATTACTTCGGTATCTCGGCCTTCATGCCTTCAACGTAGTAATTCATCGACGCCAGTTCCGTATGGGTCGCGCTCACACCCGCCGGAATTTTCTCGACCCCGGCCTGATCCTTGATCGGCCCGGTGAACGGTTGCAACGCACCGCTCTTGATGTCGGCGATGATCTGCTCGGCCTCGGCTTTCACCGGTGCAGGCACCAGGTCGCTGATCGGCAGTTCAACCGTGCCTTCTTTCAAGCCGCCCCAGTAGTCCTGGGATTTCCAGTCATGGTCGATCACGCTCTGGGTTGCCTGAATATAGTGCGAGGTCCAGTCATTGACGATGGACGTCAGCACCGCCTTGGGCCCGAAGTGCGCCATATCCGAAGCGTAGCCGACGGCATACACGCCACGACGTTCTGCAGCCTGGATCGGTGCCGGACTGTCGGTGTGCTGGAACACCACGTCCACGCCCTGGTCGATCAGTGCGTTGGCGGCATCGGCTTCCTTGCCCGGATCGAACCACGAATTGACCCACACCACCTTGATCTCGGTGCCGGGGTTGTACTTGTTCAGGGCCAGTTGAATAGCGTTTATGTCGCGGATCACTTCCGGAATGGGAAAGGACGCGACGTAGCCGATTTTCTTGGTCTTGGTCATCTTCGCCGCGAGGAATCCGCCGACGTAGCGACCCTCGTAGGTGCGCGCCAGGTAGGTGCCGAGGTTCTTGTCCTGTTTGTAGCCCGTGGCGTGTTCGAAGGTCACCGTGGGAAATTGTTTGGCGACTTTCAGCGTCGGGTTCATGTAGCCGAAAGATGTGGTGAAAATCAGGTCGTACTTGTCCTTGGCCATGTTGCGGATCACCCGCTCGGCGTCGGCGCCCTCGGCGACGTTCTCCACGTAGTTGGTGGTGATCTGCGGACCGAATTTTTCCGCCAGTGCCTTGCGTCCCTGTTCATGCTGATACGTCCAGCCATGGTCACCGATCGGACCGATATAGACGAAGCCGACTTTCAGCGGATCGGTGGCACTGGCGGACAGGCTGGCGCTCAGACCGATGGCCGCCGTAATGGCGCAAAGCAGCTTCTTCAACGGACGCTTGTGCATGAATTGGAACTCCATGTTGTTGTGTGGTTGGCAGGCCAATGCAAATTGCTGACCAACAAGACAACAAATGATTTGAAACCGGAGTGAGGCCTTCGCTGGCAAGCCCGCTCCTACAGGATTCGCGCAACTTCCGTAGGCGCTGGCTTGCTAGCGAAGGGGCCGGCAAGGCCGATAAAAGTGCACCTGCCAAACCGGCTGCCTGCTCTTGGTGCGCTAAGGTAAAACGAAACGTTAGCGCCACCCCACAGTCAGTAGCTCATACGCTCCCCACGGCAATAAGGCTCGACATGCTCACCGTCCTCAAGCAAGAAACCTTTCTGCTGCTGGCCCTGATCGCCGCCGTTGTTGCCTTCGCCCTGGAGCACTGGTTGCTGCACAGCGGCCAGGCCATTGCGCTGACCGGCGGACTGCTGTTGATCGCGTTCATAGTCGCGGCCTCCATGCGCGTCGCTCATCAGGCCGAATTGCTGGCGGAGAAAGTCGGCGACCCCTACGGCACGATGATCCTGACCCTGGCTGCGGTGCTGGTGGAAGTGGTGATCCTGGCGATCATGATGAGCAACGAAGCCTCGAAGACCCTGGTGCGTGACACGATTTATTCGGCGGTGATGCTCGATATCAACGGCATCCTCGGTCTGGCGGCGTTGATGGGCGGGCTCAAACATGGCGAACAGTCCTACAACGATGATTCGGCGCGCAGCTACAGCGTGATGATCCTCACTGCCATGGGCGTGTCGATGGTGGTGCCGGAATTCATTCCCGAGGCCAACTGGAAGCTCTACTCGGCCTTCACCATCGGTGCGATGGTGTTGCTGTATGCCTTGTTCCTGCGCATGCAGGTCGGGCCGCATAGTTACTTTTTCAGCTATAGCTATCCGGACAAGCGTCGCAAGAAGGAGTCTCAGGAAAGTGAACCGGCACCGATCAACCTGACGTTGTCCATCGGCATTCTGGTGTTTGGGGTGGTGGTGATCGGCGCACTGGCCGAAGTGATGTCCAAGACCCTTGATCTGGGTCTGGAAGGGACGGGCGCGCCGCCGGTGGTTACAGCAATTCTGGTAGCGGCGATTTCCGCGGCGCCTGAGATTTTGACCGCGTTGCGCGCGGCGCTGGCCAACCGCATGCAGTCAGTGGTCAACATCGCGCTGGGCGCGTCACTGTCGACGGTGATCCTGACGGTACCGGTGATGGAAGCGATGGCGCTCTATACCGGCCAGCCGTTTCAGATGGCCATGACCCCGGTACAGACCGTGATGATCTTCATCACCCTGATTGTCAGCGCAATTAACCTCAACGATGGCGAAACCAACGCCATCGAAGGCATGACCCACTTTGTATTGTTTGCGACGTTTATCATGCTGTCGCTGCTCGGACTTTGAATCTCCACAAATCCCTTGTGGGAGCGGGCTTGCTCGCGATGAGGCCGTCACATTCAACATGTCTGTCGGCTGACAGTCCGCTATCGCGGGCAAGCCCGCTCCCACAGGGGCGGTGGTCGGATCAGGTGCCTGCGATCAACTGCCGTGCCGCCTGGCTGTGATCGGCAATCAACCCTTTCAGATCCAGCCCTTCGACCTGTCCATCAATCACTCGCCATTTGCCGCCGACCATCACCCGGTCCGCGCGATCCGCGCCGCACAGCAGCAGTGCCGATACCGGATCATGGCTACCGGAGAAGCGCAGCTCGTCGAGCTTGAACAGCGCCAGGTCGGCTTGCTTGCCCACGGCAATCTCACCGATATCGGTGCGGCCCAACAGGCTCGCCGAACCTTTGGTCGCCCAGCCCAGCACACGTTCAGGCGTGATCTTCTCGGCACCGTAGCGCAGGCGCTGGATGTACAGCGCTTGTCGGGTTTCGAGCATCATGTTCGACGCATCGTTGGACGCCGAACCGTCAACGCCAAGGCCAAGCAGCGCACCGGCGTCGGTCAGTTCGATGGTCGGGCAGATGCCGGAGGCCAGGCGCATGTTCGAGCTCGGGCAATGGCAAATGCCGGTGCCAGCCGCGCCGAGGCGGGTGATTTCATCCGGGTTGAAGTGGATGCCGTGGGCCAGCCAGGTACGCGGGCCGAGCCAGCCGACGCTGTCCAGGTAGTCCACGGTGCGCAGGCCGAAGCGTTGCAGGCAGAAGTCTTCTTCGTCGAGGGTTTCGGCCAGGTGAGTGTGCAGGCGCACGTCGAGTTTGTTGGCCAGCTCGGCGCTGGCGGACATGATTTCCGGGGTCACGGAAAAAGGCGAGCAGGGCGCCAGGGCGATCTGGATTTGTGCGCCGTCGCCGCGTTCGTGGTACTCGGCGATCAAGCGCTGGCTATCGTCGAGGATCACCTGGCCTTCCTGCACGGTTTGTTGCGGTGGCAGGCCGCCGTCCTTTTCACCGAGGCTCATGGAGCCGCGCGTGAGCATGGCGCGCATGCCCAGTTCGCGCACAGTTTCGACTTGCACGTCGATCGCGTTTTCCAGGCCTTCGGGGAACAGATAGTGGTGATCGGCTGCGGTGGTGCAACCGGACAGCAGTAACTCGGCCAACGCGACTTTGGTGGCGAGGGCGAGTTTTTCCGGGGTCAGTCGGGCCCAGACCGGGTACAGGGTTTTCAGCCAAGGGAACAACGGCTGGTTGACCACCGGCGCCCAGGCGCGGGTCAGGGTTTGATAGAAATGGTGATGGGTGTTGATCAGGCCCGGCAGGATCACGTGCTCGCGGGCGTCGAACACGTCATTGCACGGTGCCGAAGGTTGTTGACCGAGGCTGAGCACTTCGACGATCACGCCGTCTTGCAGCACCAGACCGCCACGGGCATCGAGACCGTTGGCCGTGAAAATGGCGAGGGGATTTTTTAACCAGGTACGGGTCGCAGGCATGTTGGCCGGCTCCTCTGAAAGTGGGGTTCAGGGTTGCCAGCTCAGTGTTGCCCTGTCTGCTGATCCAGGGTCGCCGGGGAGGCGAGGTGCGAAGTTTCGATCAAAACGGCTTTCCCGGCAAGCCTCGTCCGACAGAGCAACCGGAACCCCTGTGGGAGCGGGCTTGTGTTACCAGGGAATGGTTTCGCCCCGGTAATTCACAAAGTGATGCCCACCCTTGCCGACATACGCATTCACCTGATCAACCAGGCCGCGGGTGCTGGTTTCAACGTCGATGTCGGCGCCTTCGCCGCCCATGTCGGTCTTCACCCAGCCCGGATGCAGCGACAATACGGTCAGCTTCTGCTCGCCCAGTTGCGTGACGAAGCTGTTGGTCATGGAGTTCAACGCCGCTTTGCTGGCCTTGTACAGCGCCAGTTCCGGCGCGTCCGGCATGGTCACGCTGCCCAGCACCGAACTCATGAACGCCAGCACGCCGGTGTCCGGCCGGATCTGCCCGACGAAACGCTGAGCCAGGTTGATCGGCGCCACGGCGTTGGTGAAAAACAGCTGACCGACGTCGGCCAGCGTCGCGCCGCCATTCGGCGTCTGGACGTCAGGCCCCTTGACGCCGGCATTGACGAACAACAAGTCGAACACTTCGCCTTTGAGCTGTTGACTCAATGCGTTGACCTGTTGCGGGTCGTCCATGTCGAGTTTCTCGATCCGCACCTTGCCCAAGGCCTGCAAGGCTGCGGCGTTCTGCGGGTTGCGCACGGTGGCGGTGACTTGCCAGCCGTCGGCCAGCAGGGTTTTCACCAGCCCGAGGCCCAGGCCCCGGGAGGCGCCGATAATGAGTGCGGTTTTTGCCGTGGACATGAGGGGCTCCTTGTTCAGTTGGGTCATGGATTAAGTGGACAGCGTTGACCGAGTCGTTGTTGCAACTCATTGCGCAGTGCGCCGAGTTCAGCCATGCGGGTTTCGATCAGCTTGAGTTTGTCATGCAGCAATTGTGTGACGGCGCTGTCCGGGTCGGGGGACTGCCACAAGGCGGCGACGCTGTTGCCGATCTCGCTGAGGGTAAAACCCAGTCTTTGAGCGGTCTTGATATACAGCACCAGTTGCACCATGTCCGCCGGGTAGTCGCGGTAACCGTTGGCGCTGCGTTGCGCGGCGATCAATCCGCGCTGCTCGTAAAAACGCAACGTGTCGCGGCTGACGGCGCTGGCCTGGGCTAATTCACCGATGCGCATCATGAGGTCTCAAAGGGGCTTGACCCTGGAGCATACTCCAGGCTTTAGCCTTGTTGCTCCCTGAATTTATGGAGCGACGCCGATGTGGACTTCTATGCAATATCGCCGACTGGTGCGCGGCAGTGCCTGGTATGACTTGATCGTGACGGCGGCGTTCGCCACGCCGTGGAGTTTTGCGGCGTTGCATGCGGTGATGGTCAGCGTGAGTCAGGCTTTCGATTTGCCAGGTTCGTTACCACCGTTCGAGCCCGTGCACCTGTTGATGGCCAATCTGTTGGGCTCGATTGTGTGCGTGTGGGCGGTGCTGCGGATACGTGATCCGCAGTTGATGTTCGGTCGGTATGACGCGGCGGGCCGATTCCTGTTTGCGGCCTGGCAGGCTTATGCCTTGGCTCATGGCGCGAGTTCATTGTTGGTTGTTTTCTTGATCTTTGAACTGGCGTGGGGCGTTGCTCAGGTTTTGCCTGTGCGGATGCCATCGTCGGAACGCCGCCCGGAGCAAGCTCGCTCGATCACGGCTTAATGCCCCGCCTGCCACGGCTGCCCCAACGATACAGGCGCATACAACCGGGTGCGCAGCGCATCCCGGGACAACAGCACCAACACCACAATGGTCGCGACATACGGCAGCATCGCCAGCAGGCTCGACGGAATCGCCAGCCCCAATCCCTGTGCCACCAGGTGCAGGATGCTGGCGAGTCCGAACAGGTACGCGCCAAGCAGCAGACGCCACACGCGCCAACTGGCAAACACCACCAGTGCCAGGGCAATCCAGCCGCGACCGGCGCTCATGTTTTCCGCCCACATCGGCGTGTACGCCAGGGACAGATAGGCCCCGGCTAACCCGGCCATCGCACCGCCAAACAACACCGCCAATGCGCGCACACCCAGCACCGGCAAGCCCATGGCGCTGGCCGCGTCCGGGTTTTCCCCGACCGCCTGGATGATCAGCCCGACGCGGCTTTTCAGGATCACCCAGGCCACCAGGGCAAACAGTGCGAACGACAGATACACCAGCAGATCCTGGGCAAACAGCATCCGCCCGATCAGCGGGATTTCACTCAAGTAAGGGATCGCCAGGGGCTCGAAACCCGCCAGTGGTTTACCGACCCACGCAGCGCCGACAAAGGTTGACAGGCCCACGCCAAAAATCGTCAGCGCCAGGCCGGTGGCTACCTGGTTGGCGTTGAACACCAGCGCCACCAGCGCAAACAGCGAAGACAACAGCATCCCGGCCAGCATCGCCAGCAGCACCCCCAGCCACAGGTTGCCGCTGTTGAACGCGACGATGAAACCGATCACTGCGCCAAACAGCATCATGCCTTCCTGGCCCAGATTGAGGACGCCGCTTTTCTCGCAGATCAGTTCACCCAGCGCCACCAGCAGCAAGGGCGTGCCGCAGCGCACCATGGCGTAGAAAATATTGCTCAGCAGATCGATATCCATCACAGCGCTCCTGCGTGTACGACGGTGGAGGGGGCGCGGCGGGACCAGCGCAGGTTCAAACGCGGGCGATAGAGAATCAGCACATCACTGGCCAGCAGGAAAAACAGCATCATCCCCTGGAACAATTGCGTGATCGCCTGGGGCAAATTCAGGCTCATCTGCGCGCTCTCGCCGCCGATGTACAGCAGTGCCATCAACAGGCTGGAAAACAAGATGCCAATGGGGTTTAACCGGCCGAGAAAGGCCACGGTAATCGCCGCATAGCCGTAACCGGGCGACACTTGCGGCACCAATTGACCGATCGGGCCGGTGACTTCGCAAACGCCGGCCAGCCCCGCCAGACCGCCGCTGATCAACAGCGCCAGCCAGATCAGGCGCTTTTCGCGAAAGCCGACGAAACCAGCCGCGCGTTTGTCCAGCCCAAGCACTTTGATCTGGAAGCCGACGAAGCTTTTCTGCAACAACACCCACACCGCCACCAGCGCGAGCAGGGCGAAATACACCCCGGCATGCACTCGCCCATTCTCCATCAGCAACGGCAGGCGACTGGCATCGCCGAACATTGCCGACTGCGGAAAGTTGAAGCCTTCCGGGTCTTTCAGCGGGCCGTGAACGCAATACAGCAAGAGGTTCAGGGCGATGTAATTGAGCATTATGCTGGTGAGGATTTCATTGGCGTTGAAGCGCGTGCGCAACCACGCGGTCAGCCCGGCCCATGCGGCGCCGGCCAGCGTGCCGCTGCACAGGATCAGCACCAGCGCCCAACGGCTTTGCATATCGATGATGTTCACCGCCAGCGCACTGCCGGCCAGCGCACCGAGCAACAGTTGGCCTTCGGCGCCGATGTTCCAGATCCGCGCCTGATAGGCCACCGCCAGGCCCAGCGCGCAGAGCAGAATCGGCAAGGCCTTGACCAGCAATTCGGACACGCCATACCCGTCGCTGACCGGTGCGATCAGCAAGGTGTGCAGCGTCGGCAGCGGATCATGCCCCAGGGCGATGAACAGCAGCGAGCCACAGCCCAACGTCAGGACGGCTGCCAGCAACGGCGAGCACCACAACATCAGGCGCGATTGCTGGCCACGGGGTTCAAGGGAAAGCAGCATGTGACACTCCGTTAAAGCGTTGCGGATGCAGGGGATTGAGGGGCGTCGAAGCGGCCGGCCATCCAGCCGCCGACATCGATCAGGCGGGTGTCGACCGTGGCGCGCAGTGGCGACAGTCGTCCGCCGCACAGGGCGGCGAGGCGGTCGCTGATCTGGAACAACTCGTCGAGGTCTTCGGAGATCACCAGGATCGCCGCCCCGGCATCGCGCAAGGCAATCAACGCCCGGTGAATGGTGGCGGCGGCACCGACATCCACGCCCCAGGTCGGGTGCGCGGCCACCAATAGTTTCGGTTGCTGAAGGATTTCCCGTCCGAGGATGAATTTCTGCAAGTTACCGCCAGACAGGCTGCGGGCCGAGGCATGGCTGTCCGGTGTCTTGACCCCGAAGCGACGGATGATTTCTTCGGCCAGCGCTTCGACTTTGCCGCGCTGCACCAGGCCGTTACTGACCAGCCCTTGTTGAAATGCCGTGAGCAGGGCGTTATCCGCCAGACTCAGCTCCGGCACGGCACCGTGGCCAAGGCGCTCGGCGGGGACGAACGCCAGGCCGCGCAGGCGTCGCGCATCGGGGCGCAAATGGGCAACAGCTTCATTGCCGAAACGGATCGTTGTGCCGTCGTCTCGGCTCAGCTGTTGTTCACCGCTGAGCAGGGCCAGCAATTCGTCCTGGCCATTGCCAGCCACCCCGGCGATGCCGACGATTTCGCCGCTGCGCACTTCAAGGTTGATGTTCTTCAGTGAACAGCCAAACGGGTCCGGGTTGTGCCAGGACAAGTCCTTCACCCTCAAAAAGGCGTCAGCGCCGCGCACCTTTGGATAATCGGCGATCAGCTCGGCGGCCTCGCCGACCATCAACCGCGCCAATTGCGGGTCTGAGCATTCGGCCGGCACGCAATGCCCGGCCACCCGCCCGCCACGCAATACGGTCGCGCTGTGACACAGGGCGCGGACTTCGCCGAGTTTGTGGCTGATGAACAGAATGCTGCAGCCCTCGGCGGCGAGTCGGCGCAGGGTGACGAACAGGTCATCGGCCTCCTGTGGGGTCAACACCGAGGTGGGTTCGTCGAGGATCAGCAAGCGGATGTCCTGCATCAGGCAGCGAATGATTTCCACCCGTTGCCGTTCGCCGATGGACAGGCTGTGGACAAGTCGCTCCGGTTCCAGCGCCATGCCATAACGCTGTGAGACTTCACGAATCTTCGGTTCGAGTTGCTTTGGAGTGCCGGCCGCCTTGCCCATGGCCAGCGCGATGTTCTGCGCCACGCTGAGGGTTTCGAACAGCGAGAAATGCTGGAACACCATGCCAATACCGAGACTGCGGGCCTGGGCCGGATTGCGCATGTTCACGCGTTGCCCCTGCCAGATCAGTTCCCCCGCGTCGGCGTGGACGACGCCGTAGATGATCTTCATCAGCGTACTTTTGCCCGCGCCGTTTTCGCCGAGCAGGGCGTGAATTTCTCCCGGCGCGATGCTCAGGTCGATGTCATCGTTGGCCAGGCAGCCGGGATAGCGTTTGCTGATTCTGCGCAGTTGCAGACGAGGCGTTTGAAGGGGATCTGACGCGGGGTTGGGCATGACAGGCTCGATGCGATTGGACTTGTGCCTGTGGATAAAGCAATTTTCTGGCCATTGGGTCAGGAAATATTCAAACCGGTATGAGTGAAGGCGTTGAGCCCGCCGCTTCGCTCGGCATCCCCTCTTATTCGGCACCACTTAAGGGCAAAGCCATTGATCAGGCTCCGGTTTCGCTCGTCGGTATTTGATCAAAATTTGAGCAGTTGAGCGTAAGCCATGTCCGGTATGGGGCCGCGACAGCCATGAACGGGTTATCCACAGATTGCTCCACAGTATTTGTGTGCAAGCTCAATGGGAGGGCATAAGCGCAGGGCGGCTATCTTCCAAAGGTACTAAACCACGCTAACTATTTGTTTTTACGTGGATTTAGCGTTTTGGATCACAAATTGGACGAAAAATGAGCAAAGCCCGCAAAGCCGCATGATAGAAGGGTTACAGCGGTATGTGCTCAGGTTATCCACAGCCGGGTGCACAGCAGATGTGGGCAAGTATGGAATAAGTGGAAAAGCGGCGTGCCCCAAAAGATTGCAGCCTCAACGCTGCAACAAAATGCGTCCGCGACTCAAATCGGCAAGCTGCGATTGCAGGGTGTCAATATGCTCTGCACCGACCGCCAACTGCAGTTCAACGCCATTGGCAGTGAAGCTTTCTTCCACCACCAGGCCACCAAGTTCCGCGACCCGCAGCTTCACCAGGGCCAACTCACCAAAGGCACAGGCGCAACTTAATGGCACCCGGCTGATCAACTCGATCTTCGGTGCCGCTTGCAGACATTTGTTCGCACCGCCGCCATACGCCCGGGCGAGTCCCCCGGTGCCCAGTTGAATGCCGCCGTACCAACGAATCACCAGCACCACGACCTGGTCACAATCCTGCGCTTCGATTGCGGCCAGAATCGGGCGGCCAGCCGTGCCGCCCGGTTCGCCGTCGTCGGTGCTGCGGTACTGATCACCGATTTTCCATGCCCAACAGTTGTGCGTGGCATTCAAGTCGCTGTGTTGCTCGATGAACGCCTGGGCTTCAGCGGGACTGGTGATCGGTGCGGCGAAGGTAATGAAGCGGCTTTTGCGAATCTCTTCGCGATGTTCGCAAAAACCACTGAGGGTAAAAGGCATAGGTGTCTTAAATAGTCGGAGTCAGGCCGCAGCCCTTGAGGATGATTCGGATCAGGTTATTGCCGGCGTCTTCCATGTCCTGCCTGGTCAACTTGCTGCGCCCGCTGACACGGCAAATCTGGGTGGCGAAGTCGGCGTAATGCTGAGTGCTGCCCCACAGCAGGAAGATCAGGTGCACCGGATCGACCGGGTCCATTTTGCCTGCGTCGATCCACGCTTGAAACACGGCGGCCCGGCCCTGGAACCAGGTGCGATAGTCCTGGTTGAAATACTCGGTCAGGCATTCTCCACCGCTGATGACTTCCATGGCGAAGATGCGTGAGGCCTGCGGTTGGCGCCGGGAAAATTCCATTTTGGCGCGGATGTAACGGGTCAGGGCTTCAGCCGGATCGTCCTCGGCGGTCAAGGTGTTGAAGGTGCTGTCCCACAATTGCAGGATGTTGCTCAGCACCGCCACGTACAAACCGAGTTTGTTGGTGAAGTAGTAATGCAGATTGGCCTTCGGCAGCCCGGCATTCAGGGCGATGGTGTTCATGCTGGTGCCTTTGAACCCGTGACGGGCGAACTCGTCTTCGGCGGCTTTGATGATGGTCTCTTCGTTCTTCTGACGAATGCGGCTGGTGGGTTTGCCACCGTGGGCTGGGACTTCAAAGGTCATAGGCACTTCCGAACAGGTAGGTGGGTGCAACCAATGCGTTGATAGCGCACCCATGGGCTCCAGACAAGCCCCGTCGCAGGATTTGCGTTTGTTCAGCGCGTGGCGGCCAGGCTTTCGAGGAAGCTTTCCAGCACCAGATGAGGGCGGCGGCCTTTGCGCGTGACCGAGGCGAGACTCAGGTCATAAAACCGCGCGCTGGGTTTCAGGGCACGCAATCGGCCTTGTTGCACCCAGAGGCTGGCGTAGTGATCCGGCAAGTAACCGATGTAGCGCCCGGTCAGGATCAGGAACGCCATGCCTTCGCGGTCGGAGGCACTGGCGGTGCAGTTGAGCGCCTGATAATGGGCCTGGATTTCCGCCGGTAAACGAAAGGTAGGGGCGATGGCGTCCTGGCTGTTGAGGCGCTCATCATCCAATTGCTTGTCATCGACATAGAACAGCGGATGGCCGACCGCGCAGTAGAGCAACGAGCGTTCGCTGTACAGCGGCTGGTATTCCAGACCCGACAACGCACTCGCCTGCGGCACCACGCCGACGTGCAGGCGACCGTCGAGTACACCTTGTTCCACTTCGTTGGGCGCGATCATGCGGATCTGGATTTGCACGTCCGGGCCGCGCTCTTTCAGTTGCGCGAGGGCGTGGGTGATACGCATGTGGGGCAGAGTGACCAGGTTGTCGGTCAAGCCGATGGTCAATTCACCGCGCAAGTGCTGGTGCAGGCCATTGACCTCGGTACGGAAACTTTCCAGTGCACTCAATAGCTGCAATGCCGATTGGTAGACCTCGCGCCCTTCCTCGGTCAGGGAAAAACCGGCGCGACCGCGTTGGCACAGGCGAAGGCCCAGGCGCTGTTCCAGGTCGCTCATCTGCTGGCTAATGGCCGAGCGCCCGATGCCGAGCACGCTTTCAGCCGCGGAAAAGCCGCCACATTCGACCACGCTGCGAAAAATCCGCAACAGGCGGATATCGAAGTCGCTGACTTGAGCCAGTGGATCGGGACGGCGAATGCTCATGCGGGCTACTCGAATGTTTAGTGAATGGCAGACTGAAGGTTACAAAAGTTGCATTTCACCGACTTTATCGCCGTGGCAACTTAGCTGCAACAACGGTTTTCAATCCCTACGCCGCTTATTGCCTTGCGAGGTTTCGCTCATGAACTTGCCCGAAAACGCCCCGACTTCTCTGGCCAGCCAGCTCAAGCTCGATGCTCACTGGATGCCGTACACCGCCAACCGTAACTTCCAGCGCGATCCGCGTCTGATCGTCGGCGCTGAGGGCAGTTGGCTGATCGATGACAAGGGCCGCAAAGTCTATGACTCGCTGTCCGGTCTGTGGACCTGTGGCGCCGGGCACACCCGCAAGGAAATCCAGGAAGCCGTCGCCAAGCAACTGGGCACCCTCGACTACTCGCCGGGCTTCCAGTACGGCCATCCGCTGTCGTTCCAACTGGCGGAAAAAATCACGGATCTGACGCCGGGTAACCTGAACCACGTGTTCTTCACCGACTCGGGTTCCGAGTGCGCCGATACCGCCGTGAAGATGGTGCGTGCTTACTGGCGCCTGAAAGGCCAGTCGACCAAGACCAAGATGATTGGCCGTGCCCGTGGCTATCACGGTGTGAACATCGCCGGCACCAGCCTCGGCGGCGTGAACGGCAACCGCAAGCTGTTCGGCCAGGCGATGATGGACGTCGATCACTTGCCGCACACATTGTTGGCGAGCAATGCGTTCTCCCGTGGCATGCCGGAGCAGGGTGGTATCGCCCTGGCAGACGAACTGCTGAAGCTGATCGAACTGCATGACGCGTCGAACATCGCCGCCGTATTCGTCGAGCCAATGGCCGGCTCCGCTGGCGTGCTGGTTCCGCCACAGGGTTACCTCAAGCGTCTGCGCGAAATCTGCGATCAGCACAGCATCCTGTTGGTGTTCGACGAAGTGATCACCGGTTTCGGCCGTACCGGCAACATGTTCGGTGCCGACACCTTTGGCGTGACCCCGGACCTGATGTGCATCGCCAAGCAAGTCACTAACGGTGCGATCCCGATGGGCGCGGTGATTGCCAGCTCCGAGATTTACCAGACCTTCATGAATCAGCCGACCCCTGAATACGCGGTGGAATTCCCGCACGGCTATACCTATTCCGCACACCCGGTGGCGTGCGCCGCGGGCCTGGCAGCACTCGACCTGTTGCAGAAGGAAAACCTGGTGCAGAGCGTGGCCGAAGTCGCACCGCATTTCGAAAATGCGTTGCACGGTCTGAAGGGCACCAAAAACATCATCGACATCCGCAACTTCGGCCTGGCCGGTGCGATCCAGATCGCTCCGCGTGACGGCGACGCCATCGTGCGTCCGTTCGAAGCGGGCATCGCGTTGTGGAAAGCCGGGTTCTACGTGCGCTTCGGCGGCGACACCCTGCAGTTCGGCCCAACCTTCAACAGCAAGCCGCAAGACCTTGATCGTCTGTTCGATGCGGTGGGTGAAGTGCTGAGCAAAATCGACTGATTTTGAAAAAAACTTGTAGGAGCGAGCTGGCTCGCGATGGACGTAAACGATGAGGAGGGTCGCCTGGATGAACGCGGCGCTCTCTCGTTTTTCGCGAGCAAGCTCGCTCCTACATATATAGGTAATTGGCAGGTGCCTCTCGATGGGCGCCTGTGGACAACTTTTCAGGAGCTTCCATGAGCGTTATTCCGCATTTGATCAATGGCGAACTGGTGACCGAGAACGGTCGCGCGGTTGATGTGTTCAACCCATCCACGGGCCAGGCTATTCACAAGTTGCCACTGGCGACCCGCGAAACCATCCAGAGCGCCATCGACGCCGCCAAGGCTGCATTCCCGGCCTGGCGCAACACGCCTGCAGCCAAGCGTGCCCAGGTGATGTTCCGCTTCAAGCAACTGCTGGAGCAGAACGAAGCCCGCATCGCTCAATTGATCAGCGAAGAACACGGCAAGACCCTGGAAGATGCGGCCGGTGAACTCAAGCGTGGCATCGAGAACGTCGAGTTCGCTTGCGCGGCGCCGGAAATCCTCAAGGGCGAGTACAGCCGTAATGTCGGGCCGAACATTGATGCCTGGTCTGACTTCCAGCCGCTGGGCGTAGTGGCCGGTATCACCCCGTTCAACTTCCCGGCCATGGTTCCGCTGTGGATGTATCCACTGGCGATCGTGTGCGGCAACTGCTTTATCCTCAAGCCTTCCGAACGTGATCCGAGCTCGACGCTGCTGATCGCACAATTGCTGCTGGAAGCCGGCCTGCCTAAAGGCGTGCTGAGCGTGGTACACGGTGACAAAACTGCGGTGGACGCTCTGATCGAAGCGCCGGAAGTCAAAGCGCTGAGCTTCGTGGGGTCGACGCCGATTGCCGAATACATCTATGCCGAAGGCACCAAGCGCGGCAAACGCGTTCAGGCGCTGGGCGGGGCGAAGAACCACGCGGTGCTGATGCCCGATGCGGATCTGGACAATGCCGTCAGCGCACTGATGGGCGCAGCTTATGGTTCCTGCGGCGAGCGTTGCATGGCGATTTCGGTGGCCGTTTGTGTTGGCGACCAGGTGGCGGATGCGCTGGTGGCCAAACTGGTACCGCAAATCAAGGCATTGAAAATCGGTGCCGGCACCACTTGCGGCCTGGACATGGGGCCTCTGGTCACTGGTCAGGCGCGCGACAAGGTCAGCGGTTATGTCGAAGACGGCGTTGCAGCCGGCGCGAAGCTGGTGGTCGATGGCCGTGGCCTGAGCGTGGCCGG
This sequence comes from Pseudomonas moorei, assembly GCF_008801475.1. Taxonomy (GTDB): domain Bacteria; phylum Pseudomonadota; class Gammaproteobacteria; order Pseudomonadales; family Pseudomonadaceae; genus Aquipseudomonas; species Aquipseudomonas moorei. The sequence goes on from NZ_VZPP01000018.1 coordinate 72,852, forward strand.
TCACGAGGAAGGCTTCTTCCTGGGTGGCTGCCTGTTCGATAACGTCACCCCGGAGATGCGCATCTATAAAGAAGAGATCTTCGGGCCGGTACTGTGCGTGGTTCGAGTGAACAGCCTGGAAGAGGCCATGCAACTGATCAATGATCACGAGTATGGCAACGGCACCTGCATCTTCACCCGTGATGGGGAAGCGGCGCGGTTGTTCTGCGATGAGATCGAAGTCGGCATGGTCGGCGTCAACGTGCCGTTGCCGGTGCCAGTGGCTTATCACAGCTTTGGTGGCTGGAAGCGTTCGCTGTTTGGCGACCTGCATGCTTACGGTCCGGATGGTGTGCGCTTCTACACCCGTCGCAAGGCCATCACTCAGCGTTGGCCGCAGCGTGCGAGCCACGAAGCTTCGCAGTTCGCATTCCCTAGCTTGTAAGTAGAAGGGGATAGAAGGCCGACCCATTGGGTCGGCCTTTTTGTTTTCAGGGCTTTTTTGACCTATATGACGAATTTATGAAAATAGGTGTTGACGGCGAATTTTAGAAGCCTATAATTCGCCCCACTTCCGGCGCAGTCGAAACGGAAAACTCCTTGATAAACAATGAGTTACGCAGTTTTCGGCAGCGGGTTGCTTCAGGTCATCGAAGTCGAAAGGAGGTTGAAAAAGAGGTGTTGACAGCAGCGAGTAACGCTGTAGAATTCGCCTCCCGCTGACGAGAGATCGAAAGCGCAAGTGGTTGAAGTTGTTAAGGATTTCTTGAAAACTTCTGAAAATAATCACTTGACAGCAAATGAGGCTGCTGTAGAATGCGCGCCTCGGTTGAGACAAAGCTCTTAACCAACCGCTCTTTAACAACTGAATCAAGCAATTCGTGTGGGTGCTTGTGGAGTCAGGCTGCTAGTCAACAGATTATCAGCATCACAAGTTACTCCGCGAGAAATCAAAGATGTAACCAACG
>NZ_VZPP01000019.1 GCF_008801475.1 Pseudomonas moorei
CGAAAGTTCGCACAAACACACAAACTATCGCATACCCAATTTGCTGAAGCGTCGAAAGACGGTTCGGTACCCGAATTTCTTGACGACCATAGAGCATTGGAACCACCTGATCCCATCCCGAACTCAGAAGTGAAACGATGCATCGCCGATGGTAGTGTGGGGTTTCCCCATGTGAGAGTAGGTCATCGTCAAGATTAAATTCCGAAACCCCTATCTGCGTATGCAGGTAGGGGTTTTGTTTTTGCGCGCCGGAAAGTGCCGTGATGGGCAGAGAGCGCCTGACGGTTGTGCCAGATTCCCGAGGCATTGCATTAGAAGCCTGTTTCGTAACGAAAAAGGGCAATTACCCTCCCGCCGCTTCAAGAGAATGGCACCACTGGCCGATAACTCAATTGGGCGCAGTGAGCTTGATTTCTCGCCATCTCTTTTCGTCGCTTCGTTCTGAGAAAATCGCTTGCTAGATAATGGCTACTCGCTATCATCTGCGCGCCGAAAACGGCATTGAGTCTGCTCTTGTTTGCGTATTGGCCTTGTGGTTTTTCTTCTTAAATTGCCTGGAAATCTTCGATGCTGTCGTATCACCAAAAGAGCTTTTTGATCGTCGATGATTTTTCGGATTTCCGCAGTTCGGTCAGATCCATGTTGCGGGAGTTGGGTGTCAAGGATGTGGACACTGCTGATACGGGTGAGCAGGCGCTGCGTATGTGTTCGCAGAAGTCCTACCATTTCATCCTCCAGGATTTTCACCTCGGAGATGGCAAGAAGAACGGCCAACAGGTACTCGAAGACCTGATGATCGAAAAGCTGATCAGCCATGAAAGTGTATTCGTCATGGTCACCGCTGAAACCAGCCAGGCAATGGTACTCAGCGCCCTGGAGCATGAGCCCGATGCTTACCTGACCAAGCCTTTCAACCGCTCTGGCCTAGCTCAGCGCCTGGAGCGACTGGAGCAGCGCAAAACCTTGCTCAAGCCGATCCTTCAAGCCCTTGATCGTGGCAAGCCGGTTGAAGTCCTCAACGCCTGCATTGCCCTGTGCAAGCAAGACATCCGTTACTCGCCACTGTGTCTGCGCTATCGGGCTGATGCGCTGCGTGACCTCAATCAGAATGAGGCGCTGGAGCGACTCTACGACAGCATCATTGCAGATCGACCTTTGCCTTGGGCCTTTGCCGGCTTAGGTCAATTGCTGTTCAAGCGGGGTCAGGTTGCGCAAGCTAAAGGCGTCTACGAAAAAGCACTGAAAGTGTTCCCGATGATGCCGGCGCTTTACGACGGGATGGCGGATGTGCTGGTCGCTGAAGGTGATACCAAGGCCGCGCAGGCGGTGTTGGAAGAAGCGATTCGCTTGTCGCCACTGGCGGTGCGCCGACAAGCGCAGTTGGGCAAGTTGGCGATGACCAACGAAGATTTTGACACAGCCTCCAAAGCCTATCGTCAGGCTGTCAGCCAAGGAGCGCAGTCACGTTTCAAGGATGCGGAAAGCAACCTTGGGCTGGCCCATGCCTTGATCAGCAAAGGCAGTGAAAAGGGCCTGGATACGCGAACTCGCCTGGAGATCAATACGACACTGAGCGCTGTGGCCAAGGAAAATCCGTCCGACCCCGGTCTGCAAATTCGTGCGCGGTTAATGAAGGCTACCAGTCTTCTGCTCAACGACGGCGAAACTGCTGAAAAGCTTACTGAACAAGCAATGATGCGCCTTGAAGGCATGGAGCAATTCATGAGCGCGGAAGCTGCACTTCTGGTAGCCAAGCAACTACAGATGCTCGGACAACCCAGCGCAGGCGCCTCCATGTTGAAAAACTGTGCGGAAATCTATGGTGACGATCCAACCGTCATGAAGGGCATCGCCAAGCTGACCGACGATCCGGCTATCCTCAACTCCGGTAACGCCGCTGCCGACCTCAACCGTCAAGGCGTACGCGTGTACAAGACCGGTAATCTGGTCGAGGCCCGGGAAGTGTTCCGCAAAGCCCTGGCGCTACAGCCGAAAAACATCAGTATCGCGTTGAACCTGGCGCAGGCATTGCTGCATGGCACTGATACCAACGTGCCATCTGCCGAGCTCGAAGAATGTCGGACCTGCCTGAAAATGGTTGGTTTGATGCCTGACACCGATACCCGTTATCCGCGTTATAAGAAGCTTAAAAGCAAGGCGTTTGGCGAATGAACGACAACCAGCAGGCGTTGGATTTTTCTACGGTGATTGCTTCCACCGTACATGACATGAAGAACTCGTTGGCGATGCTGATGCAGGCCCATAGCCAATGGTTGGCGAATCTGCCCGGCACGGCCCGTCATTCTGCGGAGCAGGGCGTGATCGAGTTCGAGTTCGCTCATCTCAACGGCATGCTGGTGCAGTTGCTCGGGCTGTACAAGTTGGGTGTCAATCAAATGCCCCTGCAACCGGCCTACCATGAACTGGATGACTTCATCGAGGCACAATTAGCCTGTCATCAGGACGTGTTCGCCAGTCGTGGTATTGCCGCTTCTTTTGAGGTCGATCCGCTGAGCCCTCTGGGTTTCTTCGATCGAGAGTTGATTGCATCGGTATTGGCCAACAGCATCAACAACGCCATTCGTTATGCCCGGCATGCGCTGTTGATCACGGTCAGTGACGAGGCCGGGCAATTGGTACTGACCATCAACGATGACGGCGAAGGTTATCCGACCGAGATGATCGAGCGGCAGGCGGAATACATGCAGGGCATCAATCAAAGTAGTGGTAGCACGGGCCTGGGTCTTTACTTTGCGGGCCGGATCGCGGCCTTGCATCAGCGAAACGGCATCGGCGGGCATACCAGAATCAGCAACGGCGGCCCGTTGGGGGGAGGCGTGTTCAGTCTTTACTTGCCCTGATCTTGCCGCTTGGGCACGCAGCTTTTTGTTTGGCGCTGCTTGATATTCCGAACGCGCGGAGCCTATTTTGTACGGGTCGCCGTTCACGGCTCGCATAAAAACAAGGATTGCGTCATGACAACGGATGACCTGAGGTCACTCGCGCAACGATTGACGGGTATTGATGAGATTGAATGTGTCACGCCGGATTTGAATGGTGTGCCGCGGGGCAAGGTGATGACCGCCGAGGGATTCCTCGAAGGTCGGCGTTTGCAGATGGCGCGGGGTGTCTTGCTGCAATGCATCATGGGAGGTTATCCACCAGCACGTTTTTACGGAAGCGATGACGGCGACCTCGCGCTGGTTGCTGATCCTGCGCAGATTCACCGTTTGCCGTGGAGCAAGCAACCACGCGCATTTGCCATTTGCGATGCAGTCGAACTGACCGGCACTGGCTCCAATCTTTCGACTCGCGGTCAACTCAAATCAGTGATCGCGCGTTACTCCGCCCTTGGTCTGGCACCCGTTGTGGCAACCGAACTGGAGTTCTTTGTCTTCGCCCCCAATACCGACCCGACTCAGCCTTTCCAGCCGCCGAGGGGGCTGGATGGACGTCGCGAGGACGGTCATTCAGCGTTCAGTGTCAGTTCCAATAACGGCTTGCGACCCTTCTTCAGTGAGGTCTACGAATGCATGGCGGCTTTGGGGCTGCCGCGCGATACCTTCATGCATGAAATGGGCGTCAGCCAGTTCGAGATCAATTTGCTGCACGGCGATCCGCTGCTATTGGCCGACCAGACCTTCCTGTTCAAGCATTTGCTGAAAGAAGTGGCGCTCAAACACGGCCTCACGGTTGTCTGCATGGCCAAGCCGTTGGCGCACACGCCAGGCAGTTCGATGCATATTCACCAGAGCATCGTTGATATGGATAGCGGACGTAACGTATTCAGTGGCGAAGACGATCAACCGACGGCGACCTTCCATCATTTCATCGCCGGACAGCAGATCTGCATGGCCGATTTCACTGCGCTGTTTGCACCGAACGTGAACTCGTATCAGCGCTTGTTCCATCCCTTCGCATCACCGAATAATGCCTGTTGGTCCTATGACAACCGGGCGGCAGGCTTGCGTATTCCGGCCAGTTCGCCGGTCGCTCGTCGGGTCGAGAATCGCTTGCCGGGGGCTGATGCCAACCCTTATCTGGCAATTGCCGCAAGCCTGGCGGCGGGACTCTATGGCATTGAACGACAACTGGAACCGAGCGATCCGATCCAGGGCGAATTTGAAGTGCCAGACAATCTTTCGTTACCCTGTACCTTGCATGCAGCTCTGGTGCGTCTGAAACGTAGCCAATTGGCGAAGGAACTGTTCGGCTCGGAGTTCATCGAAGGCTACATTGCTTCGAAGACCCTGGAGCTGACCAGCTTCCATGATGAAATTACTCCCTGGGAAAGGCGTGTTCTAGCGGCCCAGGCCTGACGAAATGTCGACATCGGGCTATCGTTTGGATAGCCCGTTTCTCACTGCAAGGAGCCGCTCGGAACGCCGATGCGCCAAATCTGGAAATCCTTTCGAGCGCTTTATTTCGCCTCGCTGATGATGTTGATCGGTTCAGGCTTGTTGAGTACTTACCTGGCGTTGCGCCTGGCTGCCGACCATGTCGATAGCCTTTGGGTCGGTGCGTTGATGGCCGCCAACTATTTCGGTCTTGTGCTGGGTGGCAAGATCGGCCATCGACTGATCGCCCGGGTTGGTCATATTCGAGCTTATTCGGCCTGTGCCGGGATCGTTGGCGCGGCAGTGCTGGGCCATGGCCTGGTGAACTGGTTGCCTGCCTGGCTTTTCCTGCGGGTGATCGTCGGCCTTGGCATGATGTGCCAATACATGGTCATCGAGAGTTGGCTCAACGAACAGGCCGACACCAAGCAGCGCGGGATGGTGTTCAGCGGCTACATGATTGCTTCGTATCTGGGGTTGGTGCTTGGACAACTGATTCTGGTCATGCACCCAGGACTGGGGCTCGAGCTGCTGATGTTGGTCGCTCTATGTTTTACCTTGTGTCTGGTGCCGGTGGCCTTGACCCGACGCATTCACCCGGCTCCGTTGCATCCGGCACCGATGGAGCCTCGGTTTTTTATCAAGCGGGTGCCGCAGTCGTTGAGTACGGTGTTGGGAGCGGGGCTGATCGTCGGCTCATTTTATGGCTTGGCACCGCTGTATGCCTCGCAGCAGGGGTTGTCCACCGAACAGGTCGGTCTGTTCATGGGTAGCTGTATCTTTGCCGGGTTGCTGGTGCAGTGGCCTCTGGGGTGGTTGTCCGATCGCTATGACCGGGCGCTGTTGATCCGCAGTTTCGCTTTCAGTCTGGCGCTGGCCGCTTTGCCGCTGGCGATCATGGAGCGGGTGCCGCTGGAGGTGTTGTTTATCGCCGGTTTTCTCTGCTCATTGGTTCAGTTCTGTCTGTATCCGTTGGCCGTGGCATTTTCCAATGACCACATCGAGGGGGATCGTCGGGTATCGCTGACTGCGATGTTACTGGTGACCTACGGGGTTGGTGCCAGCATCGGACCGTTGGTTGCCGGGGTGTTGATGAAGTTGTTCGGCAGCCAGATGCTTTACGCATTCTTCAGCTTTTTTGCGTTGGTCCTGGTGTGGCGAATTCGTCCGAAAGCGGTGACCAACCTGCACCAGGTGGAAGATGCGCCGCTGCACCACGTTGCCATGCCGGACAGTATGTCGAGCTCGCCACTGGTGGCTGCACTCGATCCGCGGGTGGATGAGCAGATGGTGCAGGAACAGATGCAGAACCCGATACCTTCCGAACCGGAGTCTGCATCGGAGCCTGAAGCAGATACGCCTCCGGAGCAGCCGGACACGGGCAGCGAAAAAAGTTTCACCGAGGCCAGGCCATAACATTGAGGCAAAAAAAACGGGCAGTCACCGCAAGGGACTGCCCGCTTTTATTCAGACTTCTGTCTCAGAAGTCATCTTTGTCGAAGCGCCGCGCTTCGCGTTGCAGCTGATAGACGAACCGCTCGACCTGCCGTTGCACCAATCCGCTCATGTTATGGAAGCGCACACCGGCGAAGGTAGTGGAGATCTTTTCTTCAAAGTGCAAGTAACGCAACTCGACCGGGGCCATCATCTTGCCAAAAGGCAGGGCGGCCACGAAGCGGTCATAGACTTGACCCAATTGCAGGCTGCCAGAGATGTCGCCAGAGAAGCGTAGCTTGCAACCGGTAGCCGAGATGTCTAGCAACTTGCCGCTGATCGGTGCCTTGAGTTTCTCGCCATCCAGGTCGACGTCGACCAATTGTGCCAGTTTCAACGCAGCGCGGAACGCATTGCGGCGCTGATGGTAGACCACTTCATCGGGCAGTGCGCCGCGATAGCAACGAGTGCCGCCGGATTCGTCGATGGTCAGCGGACCGTTGCTTTCCCAGGCAATACGCACGCCTTCGTGGAAGCCTTCGACCTTGAAGGGTTCGCCGGCCAACAAGTAACGTTCGCCGTCTCGGGGAATCATTTCGTCCAGGGCAATCATCTTGCTTTCACGATCAACGTCCACCAGATAGCTCTGGAAGCGCTGGCTGCGCTCATGAAACGTAATGATCAGCGGGTCATGACTTTCTTGCAGCTGGCGCAGGTTGCTGGAGATTTCCAGAGGCGTGCTAAGCACCTTGGGTGGCTGCGGAGCATCATCCGCATTTAAGGCATTGGACACGGTTAATCAATCTCCAGACAAGTTTTGACTACGGCTAGCCAGCATTTTGCCAGCATGTTTCGCGTCTTGATAGAGCGTGCTCATCGACAAGCTTAAGCCTGACTGAGCGGGCGCGGTTTCACAAGCTTGGAGAATGATCCGCTGGCATCGTAGAGCGCAGGAGGTTCGCCGCCGGTAAGAATTTTCAGCTGGGTAGCCGTAGCGGCTTGCTGTATCAGGATCGACTGACCGTTGCTGGCATTGGTGGTCTGGCACTGAGCCAGGAGGTTGGTCAGCACGTCGCTCTGCTCCAGCAACTGTTCGCCAATGCTCGAATGGCTGGCCAGTTGCTCCAGCCCGCTACGGTTGGTTGGCAAGTTGAGGCTGGCGAGAATTTCGCTGCGCTTGCGGCCATGCTGTTCGAGCAAAATGATCAATGCCTGTTTCTGTGCCAGAACGTTTTCGAGCAGGGGCATGTCGCGACCATGCAGGGCGAGGGACTCGGTCTGCAGTAACTCCAGCAATTGTTGCGCTGGAGCAAAATCGTCGGTGATCAGTTGCAGTAAATTAGTGTCGTGCATGGCTGGCCTTGGTTTTTAAGCGTCCAAAAGCCTGGCGCAGGCCGTGGGCCTAGCGCTGGGCTTCGAAGTTGAGCAGTTTGCTGGCTACACGGTTGCTGTCGACTTTGTAGCTGCCATCGGCAATCGCTGCTTTCAACGCGGCCACGCGGGCGTTGTCGACGACAGGCTGATCGCGCAGCGTATCAGTGACCTTTTGCAACTGTTGAGCCTCATTGCTGAGATGTACCGATTCCCCGCTCTTAACGGTGCTGGCCCGTTCGGCCGGGGTATTCAGCGCTGCGGACTTGCCGGCGTCGGCCGTTTCCTTGCTCGCGCTGGTACGTGTACTGCCCGTAAGTGATGAGGAGCTGTTCAAACGGCTGAAATCGATGACCATGATAAAAAACCTCTGGGAATTTGGACGCTTGCCCTGTTTTCGGCCATCCCCTGCAAAACTTTAGGCCCATTTATCCGGGAGCTTGCGCGCGTCGGCGCTTGCCCCGCATGGAGCACAGTTTAGGGAACAGCCTCAGGAAGCGCCATCTTCATGAACAGGGAGCCCTACATGGCTACTTCCACCTGCCCCGGCGCGGTGACCTGAGCCTTGATGACCCGCTGCGAGTTGAGGTTCTTGACCCGGATCTGTTCATTCAAGCCACCGTTGGCCAGCGCTTCGCCTGGCATTCGCACGCTGAGCGTACCACTGCGCGCGGTAATCACCACCTGATCGCCCTTGCGAACGACTTCCGCTTGCTCCATGTGCACCAGGGTAATGACCTGGTCGGCGACCATTGGTCGGGTAAGTTTTTGGCCGATCGCCTGATCCACCGAGGTCAAATAGCCCTGGTTGATCAGGCTGATATCGCGCTCACGCAATGTCACGTCTCCAGGCTCGACAATGCCGGCGCGGCGCAGGGGGCGGGTGGTGGTCACAACGTCACGAAACAGGCGTACTTGAGCGGGTACGAAGACGGTCCAGGGGGATGCTCCCTCACACCGGACCTTGACCGTTACCCGGCCCAGTGGCTTGGCCGGACTCTCCAGCGAGGCTGTCAATTCCTTGTCGCACATCGGCATGCGCATGCGCGGATCGAGCTGGTTAACCTGGATTTCATAGCGACCTTCCGTTTGACTGGTGGCCAGATAGTCTTCTACGGTGAACTCAAGAAAGCCTTGGGTGACGCCGATAAGCATGTCAGGCAAGGTAACCGGGTCAGCAAGGGCAGGGCTGCCAGCGTTGAACAGGCACACAGTCGCCAGCACGCCGAGTAATCTGCGGTAGGGTGTGGTAAGGCGTCGAAAAAATGTCGGTTCTCTGTTCATAGAGAGATAAAAAGCAAGCGCCGTGCCGTTTAGAGATGAATGTGCGTCGCAACAACACTTAGCGTTGGTGTAGGAGTCTGGGCATGGCTGGTGTAATGGATTCGGTAAACCAGCGCACGCAACTGGTAGGGCAGAATCGCCTTGAGCTGTTGTTGTTCCGTCTTGACGGCCAGCAGCTCTATGGGATCAACGTGTTCAAGGTCCGGGAGGTGCTGCAATGCCCCCAACTGACACTGATGCCCAAGTCCAGTCCTGTCGTGTGCGGCGTGGCGAATATTCGGGGGGCGACCATTCCGATCCTTGATCTGGCGATGGCGACCGGCTCCGGGGGCTTGAAAGACAAGAACAACCCTTTCGTGATCATCACGGAGTACAACACCAAGACCCAGGGGTTCCTGGTGCGCTCGGTGGAACGCATTGTGAACATGAACTGGGAGGAGATTCATCCGCCACCCAAGGGCACCGGCCGCGATCACTACCTGACGGCCGTGACTCGCGTCGACAATCAACTTGTCGAAATCATCGACGTCGAGAAAGTGCTGGCGGAAGTGGCGCCGACACCGGAAGCGATTTCGGTTGGTGTGGTGGATGTCGAAACCCAGCACAAGGCGCTCTCTCTGCGTGTGTTGACAGTCGATGATTCGTCGGTGGCACGCAAACAGGTCACGCGCTGCTTGCAAACGGTTGGCGTCGAAGTGGTGGCGTTGAACGACGGTCGGCAAGCGCTGGATTACCTGCGCAAACTGGTCGACGAGGGCAAGAAGCCGGAGGAAGAGTTCCTGATGATGATTTCCGACATCGAGATGCCGGAGATGGACGGATACACCCTGACGGCGGAAATCCGCAACGACCCTCGCATGCAAAAGCTACATATCATCCTGCATACTTCGTTGTCGGGTGTGTTCAATCAGGCGATGGTCAAGAAAGTCGGTGCCGATGACTTCCTCGCCAAATTCCGTCCTGATGACCTGGCATCCCGGGTAGTCGACCGGATCAAAGCAGCAGACATTAGCTAGGGGCGTTCGGCCCCCGGCAGTCAACACGATTTAAGAGGCGGCAGCATTGTCAACGGGTAATTTGGATTTCGAACAGTTCCGGGTATTCCTGGAAAAAGCCTGTGGCATTTTGCTCGGTGAAAACAAGCAGTATCTGGTATCGAGCCGTCTCAACAAACTGATGGAGCAGCAGGGTATCAAGTCGTTGGGTGAGCTTGTCCAGCGCATGCAGACCCAGCCGCGCAGCGGTTTGCGCGAGCAGGTGGTCGACGCCATGACCACCAACGAAACCCTGTGGTTTCGTGATACCTACCCCTTTGAAGTCTTGAAGAACAAGGTACTGCCCGAAGCGATCAAGGCCAGTCCCGGCCAGCGTTTGCGCATCTGGTCGGCGGCATGCTCGTCGGGTCAGGAGCCGTATTCGCTTTCGATGTCCATTGATGAGTTCGAGCGGGCCAACATGGGACAGTTGAGGATGGGGGTGCAAATCGTTGCCACCGATCTTTCCGGCACCATGCTGACCAACTGCAAGACCGGCGAGTACGACAGCCTGGCCATTGGTCGCGGTCTGTCGCCCGAGCGACTGCAGCGATATTTCGACCCGAAAGGGCCGGGGCGCTGGGTCATCAAGACACCGATCAAGAGTCGGGTGGAGTTTCGTTCGTTCAATCTGCTGGACAGCTACGCCAGCCTGGGCAAGTTCGATATCGTGTTCTGCCGCAACGTCCTGATCTACTTCTCTGCCGAAGTGAAGAAGGACATCCTGTTGCGTATTCACAGCACGTTGAAGCCTGGCGGTTATCTGTTCCTTGGTGCTTCAGAAGCGCTGAACGGATTGCCGGATCATTACCAGATGGTCCAGTGCAGCCCTGGGATCATTTATCAGGCGAAGTGATTTTGTCGGCGTCATCAAAACGGGAGTCCTTATGGGGCTCCCGTTTTTTTGTGCCTGGCGAAACCGCGCCAGGAGTTGGCAAGTGGTGTACTCGGGATTGGATGCCAGGCGGCAGAAAAGCGGCATCCGGCGGAAACCCGTTGCCGCTTTTCTGGCATTGCCGCCTAGCCTCTGCCCGCAAAGCCCCGGTTTACGGGGTTTTTTTGACTTGGCATGACGCTTGCTATGTCCATCGTACGAAAAATCAGGTCACCCGAAGGTTTCCCGACATGAGCATCAGCTTCGATAAAGCGCTCGGTATTCACGAACAGGCACTGGGCTTTCGCGCCCAGCGCGCTGAAGTCCTGGCCAACAACATTGCCAACGCCGACACCCCGAACTACAAGGCCCGGGATCTGGATTTCTCCAAAGTGCTCGCGGCACAGAGCGAGAAAAACCAAAACGGCACCATCGCCTTGAACATGACCAACAGCCGTCATATCGAAGCGCAAGGGCTGGGCAATGGTGACGAATCGCTGATGTACCGCACGCCGATGCAGCCGTCGATTGACCAGAACACTGTGGACGCCCAGCTGGAACAGTCGAACTACGCGGAAAACGCGATTGGCTTCCAGGCCAGCTTCACCCTGCTCAACAGTAAATTCAAAGGGCTGGTGTCAGCCCTGCGTGGAGAGTAAGCCATGTCTCTATCCAGTGTTTTCAACATTGCCGGTAGCGGCATGAGTGCGCAGACCACTCGCTTGAACACCGTCGCTTCGAACATTGCCAACGCCGAAACCGTCTCGTCGAGCATCGACCAGACCTACCGCGCGCGTCACCCGGTATTCGCCACCATGTTCCAGGGCGGTCAGAGCGGCGGCAGCGATTCGTTGTTCCAGAACCAGGACGCTGCCGGTCAAGGCGTGCAGGTCATGGGCGTGGTCGAAGACCAGAGCAACCTCGAGGCGCGCTACGAGCCGAACCATCCGGCCGCCGACGCCAAGGGCTACGTCTATTACCCGAACGTCAACGTGGTGGAAGAGATGGCGGACATGATTTCCGCGAGCCGCTCGTTCCAGACCAACGCCGAAATGATGAACACGGCCAAAACCATGATGCAGAAAGTCCTGACCCTCGGTCAGTGATAAGGGGCGATTCAGATGAGTGTTAGCGATACCACCAGCAGTTTGAGCCTCAACGACATCCTGGCCAATTCCTCGATCAAGACCAGTACCACGAAGGACGGTCTGGCTTCGGCAACCAGCAGTGCCACGGGCAACCAAGCCTTGGGCAAGGACGCGTTCCTGCAATTGCTGGTAACGCAGCTGAAAAACCAGAACCCGCTGGAGCCGCAGGACAACGGCGCGTTCGTGGCACAGTTGGCGCAGTTCAGTAGCCTGGAAGGCATCAACAACCTCAACACCACAGTGAGTGGCCTTGCCAGCAACTACAACTCGTCGCAAGCCCTGCAGGCTTCCTCGCTGGTGGGGCGTTCGGTCATCGCACCGAGCGATAAGGCTGTGGTCGACACCACCAAGAGCCTCAGCGGTACGGTCGTCGTTCCGTCTTCGGTCGCCGACGTCAGCCTGAAAATTACCAATACCGATGGCAAGACCGTACGCACCATCGACATGGGGTCTCAGAGCGCGGGCAATGCCAGCTTCATCTGGGACGGCAAGGACGATTCCGGTGTAACGGTTCCTGCGGGCACTTATAGCTTTGGGGCTGCGAGCACGATCGACGGCCAGTCCGTATCGCTTGTCACCAATCTGCCCGCCACGGTCAACAGTGTGACCATCAGTCAGACCGGCGGTGAGTTGATGCTCAATCTGGCCGGGCTGGGCAGCGTCGCCCTGTCCAAAGTACAAACCATTGGTATGTAAAGCCGACTAACCCGGCACAAAGGAGTGGATTATGTCTTTCAACATCGGCCTTAGCGGTCTCTTTGCAGCCAACAAACAACTGGACGTAACGGGCAATAACATCGCCAACGTCGCGACCACCGGTTTCAAATCGTCCCGTGCAGAATTCGAAGACGTGTACTCTGCGACTCGCCTGGGAACTGGCAGCAAGACCGTCGGCAACGGCGTACGTCTGGCCAACGTCTCCCAGCAATTCAGTCAGGGTGATGTGAGCAACACCGGTAACGTGCTCGACATGGGGATCCAGGGTAACGGCTTTTTCGTCCTGAGCAACAATGGTTCGCTGACCTACACCCGTGCCGGTACGTTCAAGACCGACAAGGACGGCTACGTCACCAACAGCGACGGTACCGCCCGTCTGCAAGGTTACGGCGTCGACTCCAATGGCAAGATCGTCAATGGTGTATTGACCGACCTGCGAATCGACACGTCCAACCTGGCGCCGAAGGCTACCACTTCCGTTTCGTCGACGATCAACCTGGACTCCAAGTCTGACGTGATTGACCAGGCTGTTGCAGCCAACAAGTTTGATCCGTCCAATACAGCCACTTTCACCAAGCAGTTCTCCACCAAGGTCTACGACACCCAGGGCAATGAGCACACCATGGACCAGTACATGGTCAAGACAGCTTCCAATACCTGGGATACCTACACGCTGATCGATGGTCGCAACCCGGATGGCAGCGATCCTACTGTCGCGGCTACCGCGCCGGTCGCTTCGACCATGGCGTTCGATTCGAGCGGCAAGCTCGTGTCGGTCACCACTCCAGGTACCCCCCCTGTTGTAAGCCCTGATTTGAAAATCACCAACTGGGTTCCAGGTAAAGTGACCAATGGTGTCTGGGCTGCCAACGGTGCATCCGCCGACCCGGCTGGCCTGTCCATCGCCATGTCCAACACCACCCAGTTCAATGCCGACAGCGCGCGTTCGATTCCTGCGCAGAACGGCTACGCGACGGGTCAGATCACCAATTTGACCATCGACGGCAGCGGTGTGCTGCTGGCCAACTTCAGCAACAACCAGACCAAGCCCATCGGCCAGATTTCGCTGGCCAGCTTCACCAACGAACAAGGTCTGCAGCCTGTTGGTGGCACCAGTTGGAAGGAAACCTACGCGTCGGGTATTCCAGGCTACGATGCTCCGGAGACCGGCACCCTGGGGTCGCTGGTTTCCAACTCTCTGGAAGAGTCCAACGTGAATCTGACCAACGAGCTGGTTGACCTTATCAAGGCGCAGAGCAACTACCAGGCGAACGCCAAGACTATCTCCACCCAAAGCACCATCATGCAGACCATCATTCAGATGACCTGATACTGGATAGCGCTGCATAAAAAGCCCCTCGTCAGAGGGGCTTTTTTGTGGAAGCTGAATTGGTCGACACTGTAGGAGCGAGCATGCTCGCAATAGACGTTAACGATCACGCGTTCCTGCTGATTAACCGTGTTGCTTTCGCGTACATCGCGAGTAAGTTCGCTCCTGCAAGAAGCAAAAGAAAACCCCCGATCGGCCAGAGGCCCATCGGGGGTTTCAGACAAGCGCCTTACGACGCTTGCAGGTTCAGCTTATTGGCAAGCTTCGCAATCCGGCTCGTCAATGGCGCAGGCCTTCGGCACGGGCGCTGGACCTGCTGGCGCAGCCAGGACCGAGTCGTCACCGTGGTTGCCGCCGCTGGAAACAGCGTTCAGCTTGCCGGTGTTGATGGTCGACTTCTCTGTGCTGGTCGCGGCCAGGGCACGGAGGTAGTAAGTGGTTTTCAGACCACGGTACCAGGCCATGCGGTAGGTCACATCCAGCTTCTTGCCTGAAGCGCCGGCGATATACAGGTTCAGGGACTGTGCCTGGTCGATCCACTTCTGACGACGGCTTGCCGCGTCAACGATCCACTTGGTGTCCACTTCGAAGGCCGTCGCGTAGAGCTCTTTGAGTTCTTGCGGGATGCGCTCGATTTGCTGCACGGAACCGTCGTAGTACTTCAGGTCGTTGATCATGACCGAGTCCCACAGGCCGCGAGCCTTGAGGTCGCGAACCAGGTACGGGTTGATCACGGTGAATTCGCCCGACAGGTTCGATTTCACATAGAGGTTCTGGTAGGTCGGTTCGATCGACTGCGATACGCCAGTGATGTTGGCGATGGTTGCGGTCGGTGCGATGGCCATGATGTTGGAGTTACGAATACCCTTTTGAACGCGGGCGCGCACAGGGGCCCAGTCCAGGGTTTCGTTCAGGTCGACGTCGATGTACTTCTGGCCACGTTGCTCGATCAGGATCTGTTGCGAATCCAGCGGCAGGATGCCCTTGGACCACAGCGACCCCTGGAAGGTCTCGTAGGCGCCGCGCTCGTCGGCCAGGTCGCAGGAAGCCTGGATCGCGTAGTAGCTGACCGCTTCCATCGACTTGTCGGCGAACTCGACGGCAGCGTCAGAACCGTAAGGGATGTGTTGCAGGTACAGCGCGTCCTGGAAGCCCATGATGCCCAGGCCGACCGGACGGTGCTTGAAGTTGGAGTTCTTCGCTTGCGGCACCGAGTAGTAGTTGATGTCGATCACGTTATCGAGCATGCGTACGGCAGTGTTCACGGTGCGTTGCAGCTTGGCGGTGTCCAGCTTGCCGTTGACGATGTGGTTCGGCAGGTTGATCGAGCCCAGGTTGCAAACGGCGATTTCGTCCTTGTTGGTGTTCAAGGTGATTTCGGTGCACAGGTTCGAGCTGTGGACCACGCCGACGTGCTGCTGCGGGCTGCGCAGGTTGCACGGATCCTTGAAGGTCAGCCATGGGTGGCCGGTTTCAAACAGCATGGACAGCATTTTGCGCCACAGGTCTTTGGCCTGGATGGTCTTGAACAGTTTGACCTTGCCAGGGTATTCGGTCAGGGCTTCGTAGTACTCGTAGCGCTCTTCGAAGGCCTTGCCGGTCAGGTCGTGCAGATCCGGAACTTCAGACGGCGAGAACAGGGTCCATTTACCGTCATCGAAGACACGCTTCATGAACAGGTCAGGAATCCAGTTGGCGGTGTTCATGTCGTGGGTACGACGACGATCATCACCGGTGTTCTTGCGCAGCTCGATGAACTCCTCGATGTCCATGTGCCAGGTTTCCAGGTACGCACAGACAGCGCCTTTGCGCTTGCCACCCTGGTTAACGGCGACGGCGGTGTCGTTCACGACTTTCAGGAACGGTACAACGCCCTGGGATTTGCCGTTGGTGCCCTTGATGTAAGAGCCCAATGCACGAACAGGTGTCCAGTCGTTGCCCAGGCCACCGGCGAATTTCGACAGCATGGCGTTGTCGTGGATCGCGTGGTAGATGCCCGACAGGTCATCCGGCACGGTGGTCAGGTAGCAGCTCGACAGCTGCGGACGCAGGGTACCGGCGTTGAACAGCGTTGGAGTCGAGGACATGTAGTCGAAGGACGACAACAGGTTGTAGAACTCGATCGCGCGGTCTTCCTTTTGCTTCTCTTCGATCGCCAGGCCCATGGCCACACGCATAAAGAAAATCTGCGGCAGTTCAAAGCGCACGCCATCCTTGTGGATGAAGTAACGGTCGTACAGGGTTTGCAGGCCCAGGTAGGTGAACTGCTGGTCGCGCTCGTGGTTGATTGCCTTGCCCAGTTTTTCCAGGTCGAAGTCGGCCAGAACCGGGTTCAGCAATTCGAATTCGATACCCTTGGCGATGTAGGCAGGCAGGGCCTTGGCGTACAGGTCGACCATTTCGTGGTGAGTGGCGCTTTCGGCGACGCCGAGGAAGCCCAGGCCTTCGGCACGCAGGGTGTCCATCAGCAGGCGGGCAGTGACGAACGAGTAGTTCGGCTCACGTTCGACCAGCGTACGGGCAGTCATCACCAGGGCGGTGTTGACGTCGGTCAGGGCCACGCCGTCGTACAGGTTTTTCAGGGTTTCGCGCTGGATCAGGTCGCCGTCGACTTCTTCCAGGCCTTCGCACGCTTCGGTGACGATGGTGTTCAGGCGGCCCATGTCGAGCGGCGCCAGGCTGCCGTCGGCACGGGTGATGCGGATCGAAGGGTGAGCGTTGACCGCTTCTTCGGCCGGGGCACGTACGGCGCGTTCCTTGGAACGGGCATCACGATAGATCACGTAGTCGCGAGCGACTTTCTGCTCGCCGGCGCGCATCAGGGCCAGTTCGACCTGGTCCTGGATTTCTTCGATGTGGATGGTGCCGCCCGATGGCATGCGACGCTTGAAGGTTGCGGTGACCTGTTCGGTCAGGCGGGCAACGGTGTCGTGGATTCGCGACGAAGCGGCAGCGGTGCCGCCCTCAACTGCGAGAAACGCTTTGGTGATGGCGACGGTGATTTTGTCATCGGTGTAAGGAACGACAGTGCCGTTACGCTTGATCACGCGAAGCTGGCCCGGCGCGGTGGCGGACAGATCCGAATTCGAATCAGCGGCCTGCGGCAAGGTGCCCTGCGGGTTCTCGCGAGTTGTGTCGGTTTGCATGGGTGTCTCCACGTTCTCTATGTTTGTTTGGGCACCATCACGGTGCCCACCGTTCCGTCCTGAAGCACTACAACCGGCGAATGCCGGGCATAACAACTTCGGGACAGTAGGAAGGGGTGCTATTTGGGCGCCGCTTCCATGCCGAAGTCTTTGGCCTCACGCCTTGGGCGAGAGGCCGGGGTCCTTTGAGGTGACAGTTGGGGACTGCAACACCCGTACCGTTTTCACCCTTATGGGCCGAAATACAGTAACCATCCGCACGCGCGGTTTGGGCTTTCGAAATTACGTTTGGTTCAACCGGACGGTGGCAAGAAAAGCGCTTGAAATTGGTGTCCGGTTTGTGTTTGGTTTTTTGCGCAAAACCCTACATCTAGGGTTTTTTTGGCGCTGGGGTACAAGATAATGCGTTTTAGGGGGGGATTGCAACGTACTACCTGTGGATAAACCTGTGCGTAAATTGTGTGTGAAAGAGCGAATCGGCGTGTAGGCCGCAATGCTGCTGGACCGAACCTTTTTTCATCAATTTTCAGTGATCGAAAACGGCCGGGTGGATTTTTAAGGGCGCGAACCCTATCACAAAAAACCGACTTGTCCGAACGCATTTGCCGGCTTGTGTTCTGCGCGAGCGACGTTTATACAATCGGCCAGCATGTAGACAATTTATCCTCCCCAATCATTACAAAAAGACGGGAGGACCCTTCCTTATTAGAGTTCTTGGCAAATAGAGGTCCCCCGTGGAGCAAGAAGCCTGGCAGGTATTGATTGTCGAGGACGACCAGCGTCTGGCCGAACTGACCCGCGATTACCTGGAAGCCAATGGCCTGCGCGTGTCCATCGAGGGCGATGGCGCCCTGGCCGCAGCCCGAATCATCAAGGAAAAACCGGACCTGGTGATCCTTGACCTGATGCTGCCCGGTGAAGATGGCCTGAGCATTTGCCGCAAGGTCCGCGACCGTTATGACGGCCCGATCCTCATGCTCACCGCCCGTACCGACGACACTGACCAAATACTCGGCCTCGACCTGGGCGCCGATGACTATGTGTGCAAACCGGTGCGTCCGCGTTTGCTGCTGGCACGCATCCAGGCGTTATTGCGGCGCAGCGAGGCGCCGGAAGCCGCGCCGGAAAAACAACGTCGCCTGCAATTTGGCCCGCTGGTCGTGGATAACGCATTGCGCGAAGCCTGGCTCAATGATACGGGCATCGAATTGACCAGCGCCGAATTTGACCTGCTCTGGCTGTTGGTGGCCAACGCCGGGCGCATTCTATCCCGGGAAGAGATCTTCACCGCCTTGCGTGGCATCGGCTATGACGGCCAGGACCGCTCCATCGACGTACGCATTTCGCGCATTCGCCCGAAAATCGGCGATGACCCGGATCACCCGCGGCTGATCAAGACAGTACGCAGCAAAGGCTATCTGTTCGTCCCAGAGGCCTGCGTAGACTCGTCCCTGTGAACTCGATCTTCCTGCGTATCTACGGCGGCATGTGCGCCGCGCTGATCCTGGTGGCGGTGCTCGGGGTGCTGGCGTTGCACATGCTCAACCAGGTACGCAGCGAGCAGTACCGCGAGCGCCTGGCCCATGGCACGTTTTCGCTGATGGCCGACAACCTGCAACCGATGAACGAGACCGAACGCCATCGTGCCTTGCTGGTGTGGGAGCGGTTGCTGGGAATTCCGCTGGCGCTGAAAACCTTCAGCCAGACCGACCTTGACCTGACCCAACGCACCCGCGTGCTGCATGGTCAGGCGCTGGTGGAGCAGACCGGCCCCCATGCGGCCAAGGTGTACCGACTGGTCAGCGACAAGGAGCAACTGGTGCTCACGGGGGAAGTCCAGCAAATCAGCGAGCAACTGGCGCGGGCGACGATTTACCTGTTGACCGACGAGTTGGTGCGCGTACCGGTGGCCGAGCAACCCGAGCGCTTGGCGCGACTGAAGCAGGACAAGGGCTTTGGTTTCGACTTGCGTCTGGTCACAGTAGATGAGGCGGACATGGACGAGGACCAGAGTCGACGCATTTCCGAAGGCGACACGGTGATGGCGCTGGGCAAGGAGGGCGATTCGATCCGTGTGTTTGCGGGGATGGTCGGCACGCCGTGGGTACTGGAAATCGGCCCTTTGTATCAGATGAATCCTTATCCGCCGGAGTGGCTGGTGCTGATTGCCGCGCTGGGCCTGACCCTGATCGGTTTGATCGTTTACCTGCTGGTTCGCCAACTGGAGCGCCGCTTGCGCGGTCTTGAAGCAGCAGCCACGCGCATCGCCAAGGGCAGTCTGGAAACCCGCGTGCCGGCGCGCGGTGCTGACTCGGTAGGGCGTCTGGCGTCGGCGTTCAATGGTATGGCCGAGCACTTGCAACAATTACTGGCGATCCAGCGTGAGCTGGTGCGCGCCGTTTCCCACGAATTGCGGACGCCGGTGGCGCGCCTGCGTTTCGGCCTGGAGATGATTGGTTCGGCCACCACGCCGCAAGCGCTGGAAAAATACTGTGAAGGCATGGATCACGACATCGAGGATCTCGACCGACTGGTTGACGAAATGCTCACTTACGCACGGCTGGAGCAGGGCTCGCCGGCGCTGAACTTCCAGCGCATCGACTTGGATGCGCTGGTCAATCAGGTCATCGAGGAGCTGGCGCCGTTGCGTGCCGATGTCACGGTGCAGCGCGGGTTGTGC
This sequence comes from Pseudomonas moorei, assembly GCF_008801475.1. Taxonomy (GTDB): domain Bacteria; phylum Pseudomonadota; class Gammaproteobacteria; order Pseudomonadales; family Pseudomonadaceae; genus Aquipseudomonas; species Aquipseudomonas moorei. The sequence continues at coordinate 19,356 of NZ_VZPP01000019.1, forward strand.
CTGTCGGCGGCCGATTGCGACGACGCCTGGGTCGAGGCCGAGCCGCGCTACCTGCATCGGGCACTGCAGAATCTGGTCAGCAACGCCATGCGTCATGCGCAATCACGGGTGACCATCAGTTATCAGGTTGGCCAGCAACGCTGTCGTGTCGATGTCGAGGATGACGGACCGGGCGTGCCGGAAATCGCCTGGGAGAAAATCTTTACCCCGTTCCTGCGTCTGGATGACAGCCGTACCCGCGCATCGGGTGGACATGGCTTGGGGCTGTCCATCGTGCGGCGCATTATTCATTGGCACGATGGCCGGGCGTTGATCGGCAAAAGCAAGAGCCTGGGGGGCGCGTGTTTCAGTTTGAGTTGGCCGCGCAATCAGGAGAAGCGATGAGATGTGCGCTGGATACGGGCCGCCATCGCCGGTAAGTCGTCCAAAACAGAAATGAATGCGCCGCTAGCCTGCGGGCGCGAGCGTGCCGACGATGGTGCCCTCAGGCCCGGATACTCACCAGACTCAACAACTGCCCGTCCCTGACCCCGAACTGCGCATCAAGCTCGGTGCCATTGCGCCACTCGGCGGACAGGTTCGTCAGTAATCGCAGCCGCACGTCTCCACGCTCGGTCCACTCCAGTACTTCGGCGTGTTCAAAGTAGAAGCGCTGCTGAACGATCGGATAGAGCGCCTTGAACAGGCTCTCTTTCACCGAAAACGTCAGGGTCACCCATAACGCCAGTTGATCGTGACGGCCGGCCGCCATGCGCTGCAGTTCCGGCGGGGTGAGGATCTCTGCGGCCAGGCGCTCGGCCCGTTCGGCGTTGAGCAGGTTTTCCAGGTCCATCCCCAGGCCGCGCCAATGGCTTTTCTTCGCGACGATAGCGGCGGCGCGGCCCGTGCTGTGGGTGATCGAGCCGCAAATGTGTGCCGGCCAGACTGGGGCCCGGTCTTCACCGATGGCCGGGCTGAGGTTCAGACCTTCCAGTTGCTGTAGCGCGGCACGGGCGCAGACACGACCGGCGAGAAACTCGGCCTGGCGCTTGGCAACCGAGCGCTGGATGGTCGCCGGCGGTTCAATGGCGCTGCGCTGGAAATCATCGCTGAGCAGTTGTGAGGTATTGAAGTGCGTGCTCAGCAGCACGGTGTCGGGCAGCACATACGGCAGCGGCCAATGAGCATCGAGTGGGGAGCAGAAAGCGGGCAGGGCGGGGACGGAGTTCATGTCGGGCATTTTGCCGGGTTGGATTGACGCTGGGTAGTAGTTAAGGGCTTTGTGGCGAGGGAGCAAGCTTCCTCGCCACAGGCATGCTCGGCTCCCGACGTTGGGTGTGTCAGCTAAATATCTTTTTGAAAAACGCCTGCATGTCCGCCCAAGACTTTTCATCCGCCGCCTTGTTGTAACCGATGTCCGGCCCGCCATGATCGCCGTGGCTCAAGCGATCGGCATCAGGGTTACTGAAACCGTGCTTGGCACCGTCGAGGCTGACGAACGTGTAGTCGGCCCCGGCCTTGTCCATTTCGGATTTGAACGCAGTGACATTTTCGGAGGTGATCATGCTGTCCTTGGCGCCGTGTTCGACGAGAATTTTTGCCTTCACACTGCCCGGCGTAGCAGGCGTGTTGGTCGCCAGTGCACCGTGAAAACTGACGACACCCGCCAATGGCACACCCTGACGCGCGGCATTAAGCACCACGCCGCCGCCGAAGCAGTAGCCGATGGCGGCCATTTTATCAGGGTTGGTTTGCGGCTGTTTCTTCAGCAGATCGAGCCCCGCCTGGAACCGCGCACTGGCCGCTGCACTGTCCTTCAATACCGCTTGCATGAATGCCATCGCGTCGTTGGGGTGTTCGGTGTTCTTTCCATCGCCATACATATCAATGGCCAGGGCACTGTAGCCCAGGCCGGCCAGATCCCGGGCCCGGCGTTTGGCGTAGTCGTTCAGCCCCCAGAACTCATGCACTACCACGACACCAGGGCGCGGACCCTTGATTGCATCGTCGTAAGCGTAATAGCCGATCAGTTTCGTGCCGTCGGCACTCTGATAAGGAATTTCCTGAGTCTTGATGGCGGCCTGGCTGAGCCCGCTCAGGGTCAGCAAGGCGAGAGCAAGGAACATACGCATGGTCGAATCTCCTGTTGAAGCTCATCGTAATACTCGGGGCGAGTTGGTTCAGCTTAGGTTAAGCCCGCGTTCAGGGTGAGTTCAGGGCGGCGTGAGTAGTCTTGCCCCGTAGCCAACAAACAAGTAGCTCACAAGGAGTTCTACCATGAATGGATTCAAAAACTTGCTTCTGGCATTCACCGTTTTGAGCGCAAGCTCGGCAGCGTTTGCATCCGACGATACTTTCGGCAGCCTTACCTTTGGGCAGACCAGTGACAAGATCAAAAAGTCCCACGTCCTGAACGACAACCTTAACCATCCAAACGCCGACGGCGTGATTGGCAAGGACAACACCTGGGGAGTGCGCCTGGGGCAGCAAAACAGCCAGGGCCGCTATTACGCCACTTACGACAACGTGTCGGGCTCGCACAATGGCATTAAACTTCGTCAGGAAAACCTCTTGGGCAGCTACGATCTGTTCTACCCGGTGGGTGGCGATACCAGGCTGTTCGGCGGCGCCTCCGTCGGACTGACCAAGATGACCCAGGAATCGCCAGGCTTCAGTCGCGACAGCAACATCGGTTATGCACTGGGTGGACAGGCGGGAGTTTTACAGCATATTTCGCGAAATACCTCCGTTGAACTGGGGTACCGTTATCTGCGCAGCAATGCCAGCACCGAGATGAGCGAGCGCCGTGCTAGCAAACAGGGTTCGCTAAGCCTGACCAGCAGCGCCCAGACATACGTTTCCGCCAACTACGCGTTCTGAAAAAAGCGTTCGCGACAGGCCGGCCCCGGATCAACCAAGAGGTTGAACCGGGGCCGGCCCGTAAACTATCGAGGTGCGCTGTTCGTACCTCTGGAGAAATTGATTTGCCTTGGAGCGCGTTATGAAACTGCTGGTCGTTGAAGATGAGGCTCTGTTGCGTCATCACCTGCAAACCCGGCTGACGGACAGTGGCCATGTCGTCGAGTCTGTGGCCAATGCCGAAGAGGCTTTGTACCAGACCGAACAGTTCAATCATGACCTGGCGGTGATCGACCTCGGCCTGCCGGGCATAAGCGGGCTCGAGCTGATTCGCCAACTGCGCTCGCGCGGCAAGACTTTTCCGATCCTCATCCTCACGGCGCGTGGCAACTGGCAGGACAAGGTCGAAGGCCTCGCCGCCGGTGCCGACGACTATGTGGTCAAGCCGTTCCAGTTTGAAGAGCTCGATGCCCGGCTCAATGCGTTGCTGCGTCGGTCCAGTGGTTTCACCCAGTCGACCATTGTCGCGGGCCCATTGCTGCTCGACCTCAATCGAAAACAGGCAAGCCTTGATGAGCAGCCGCTGGCGCTGACAGCGTACGAGTACCGTATTCTTGAGTACCTGATGCTCCATCACCAGCAAGTCGTGGCCAAGGATCGTCTGATGGAGCAGCTGTATCCGGACGACGATGAGCGTGATCCAAATGTGATCGAAGTGCTGGTTGGCCGCCTGCGACGCAAACTCGAAGGTCCGGCGGGGTTCAAGCCGATCGATACCGTGCGGGGCCTCGGCTACCTGTTCAATGAGCGCTGCAATTGATTCGTTCCCTACGCGTCCGCTTGATGCTCGCCGCCACCATTCTGGCGGTGTTGTTCATGCTCGCGTTGCTGCCGGCGATGCAGGGTGCGTTCAGCCTGGCACTGCAGGACTCTATCGAGCAGCGACTGGCTTCGGACGTTACGACGCTGATTTCCGCTGCGCGAGTGGAGAACAACCGCCTGCAGATGCCGGCACAATTGCCCGACGAGCGCTTCAACCTCACCGATGGCCGTTTGCTCGGTTATATCTATGACCGTGAAGGCAATCTGGTCTGGCGGTCTAAGGGCACTCAGGAAGAAAACATCAATTACAAACCGCGCTATGACGGGCACGGTAATGAGTTCGGAAGAATCCGTGAAGCCAATGGCCAGGAGTTCTTCGTCTATGACGTCGAGGTCAAGCTGCTCGGCGGTAAAAACGCGGCGTTCAGTATTGTCACGCTGCAACCGGTGCGCGAATACGAACACACCCTTGAAGGCCTGCGGGAAAACCTCTATCTGGGGTTCGGCGCGGCGTTGCTGGTGCTGCTGGCCTTGCTGTGGATTGGTCTGACGTGGGGCTTGCAGGCATTGGGCCGCCTAAGTAAGGAGCTTGACGAAATCGAAGGTGGCACCCGCGAAAGCCTCAGCGAACAACATCCTCGAGAACTGTTGCGCTTGACCGGTTCTCTGAACCGCTTGCTACACAGCGAGCGCGAACAGCGTAGTCGTTATCGTGATTCCCTCGACGATCTGGCGCATAGCCTGAAAACCCCATTGGCGGTGCTGCAAGGCGTCAGTGAGGACATGGCACAACGCACCGAAAATCGCGAGCAAGCCTGGGTCTTGCAAAACCAGATCGAGCGCATGAGTCAGCAGATCAGCTATCAATTGCAGCGCGCCAGCCTGCGTAAAAGCGGTCTAGTACGGCATCAGGTGTCCCTGCAGCCTGTGCTGCAAAGTCTGTGTGACACTCTGGACAAGGTTTATCGTGACAAGCGCGTGCGAGTCGCCATGGACTTGCCGCCGCAGTGTTACATGCCAATAGAGCAGGGCGCCTTGCTGGAGATGATGGGTAACCTGCTGGAGAATGCCTATCGCCTGTGCCTTGGCGAAGTGCGAATCAGCGTGCGTCAGACCTTGAGTGGTATCGAGTTGTGCGTCGAAGACGACGGCCCCGGCGTCCCGCCCGACCAGCGCGCTCGAATCCTGCAACGCGGTGAGCGCCTTGACCGGCAACATCCGGGACAGGGCATTGGCCTGGCAGTGGTCAAGGACATCATTGAAAGCTATAGCGCCAAACTGACCCTGGACGACTCACCGATGGGGGGCGCGGCATTCCGGATTCACTTTCCGGCGGTTTGATCCTCGTTTCAAGCTTCGCGAGCCCTGGCTTTTGCAGGCTCGTTCAATTTCCCTGAGCGCGGTACGCCCCCGGCGTCAGCCCCGTCCATTTCTTGAACGCACGATGAAACGCCGATGGCTCGGAAAACCCCAGCTGTTCGGCAATCTGTTGCAACGACAGGTCGGCGCGACTCAAGTGATAAATCGCGATGTCGCGACGCAACTGATCCTTCAACTCCTGAAAACTGCTGCCTTCTTCGCGCAGATGGCGGCGCAATGTCTGCGGGCTGATGTGCAGGTGCGCGGCCACGGCTTCCAGATCCGGCCAGCGCGAACTGTCGCGGCTGAGCAGCCTGCGCAGCTGACTGCTCAAACTGTCGCCATCGTCGGGGCGCGACAGCAGATCGGCAGGGGAGCGCTCAAGGAAATGCTTGAGCGTCCGCTCGTCCTGTAGCAGCGGCATGTTCAGGTAGCGACTGTGAAACAGCAGGCTGCTGTGGGCGGTTGAAAATTCTAGCGGGCAGGAAAAAAGCAAATCATATTCGGCCCCGTGCTCCGGTCGCGGATAGCTGAACGTGGCCTGCTCCAGGCGTATTCGCTGGCCGATCAGCCAACTGCCGAATCGATGCCAGATCACCAGCAGGCTCTCGGTGAGGAAATGGTCTGGATCCCACAGATGCGCATCTTCCAGGCTCAGGCGGATCATTTCATCTTCGCGCGTCAGGGTCAGGCGCGGGGCATCGGGGAATAGGCTATAAAACAATAAGCCGCGATTAAGTGCCTTTTCCAGATTACGGCAGTGGATCACGGCATGACACATCATCGCGAAGCTGCCCGGCTTGCTCGGGCCTTGCCCGAAACCCAGGTACTCATCGTCCAGTGCCTGCCACAGTGCCTGGATCAGTTGGGCGAACTGTTCAGGAGCGATGCGCGCCCGCGGCTCGTCGAGCAATTCGGGGCTGATCCCCAACTGCTGCAGCAGACCCGAATAGTCGTAGCCGCATCGCTGCGCACCACCAAGAGCGGCACGGGCGAAATGACTGGCGATGGTACGTTCGCGCATAGAAGACAGCCCATCCATTGAGCGACGGATGGTAGCTGCGGGAATTGCTGATGAACAGGGCGGATATCCGCCAATTTGCAGGACGCGATCCGTCGGATGGGCGGAAATCCGCCACTGCTTTGTAACGGACGGGTGGCAAGGGAATGCCTGCAAACCTTGATGTCAAAAGGCTTGCAGGGTTTTCGCGGAACGTGGCACGGGCCTTGCGATACAACGAGTAGATGCTTGCCGTCGCGCAGCTCGAAAAACAAATCCCTCCAGTGCAGGAGGGTTCGCAATTCAGGTGTCGTGGACAACAGATGGATGTTGTCACCGCGCACTCTTGAGGAACTTTGCAATGACGACTCGTCAGCCACTGTACAAATCCCTGTATTTCCAGGTGATCGTTGCAATTGTCATCGGTATCTTGCTCGGTCACTACTATCCACAGCTCGGTGTGGCGGTTAAACCACTGGGTGACGGGTTCATCAAACTGATCAAAATGATCATTGCCCCCATCATCTTCTGCACAGTCGTCAGCGGTATCGCGGGCATGCAGGACATGAAGTCGGTCGGCAAGACCGGCGGTTACGCGCTGCTGTACTTCGAAATCGTTTCGACCATCGCCCTGCTGGTGGGCCTGGTCGTGGTCAACATCGTGCAGCCAGGCGCTGGCATGCACATCGACGTCAGCACGCTGGACGCCTCCAAAGTCGCCACCTATGTGGCGGCCGGTGCCGATCAAAGCGTCGTCGGCTTCCTGCTCAACGTGATTCCGACCACCATCGTCGGCGCGTTCGCCACGGGCGACATCCTGCAAGTGCTGATGTTTTCGGTGATCTTCGGTTTCGCCCTGCATCGCCTGGGTGCCTACGGCAAGCCGATCCTGGACTTCATCGATCGATTTGCCCACGTGATGTTCAACATCATCAACATGATCATGAAGCTCGCCCCGATCGGTGCCTTTGGCGCCATGGCGTTCACCATCGGTGCCTACGGTGTCGGCTCGCTGGTGCAACTGGGTCAGTTGATGGCCTGCTTCTACATTACTTGCCTGTTGTTCATCCTGATCGTGCTGGGCGGTATCGCTCGGGCCCACGGCTTCAGCGTGCTGAAAGTGATTCGCTACATCCGTGAAGAACTGCTGATCGTGCTGGGTACTTCGTCCTCCGAATCGGTACTGCCTCGCATGCTGATCAAGATGGAGCGTCTGGGTGCGCAGAAATCCGTGGTGGGGCTGGTGATCCCGACCGGTTACTCATTCAACCTCGACGGTACTGCGATCTACCTGACCATGGCGGCCGTGTTCATTGCCCAGGCGACTGACAGCCACATGGACATCACTCACCAGATCACCCTGCTGGTGGTACTGCTGCTGTCCTCCAAGGGTGCTGCAGGCGTGACCGGTAGTGGTTTCATCGTGCTGGCCGCTACCCTGTCTGCCGTTGGCCACCTGCCGGTTGCCGGTCTGGCGCTGATCCTTGGTATCGACCGCTTCATGTCCGAAGCCCGTGCGCTGACCAACCTGGTGGGCAACGCCGTTGCCACTCTGGTGGTGGCCAAGTGGGTCAAGGAGCTGGACACCGACGTGATGCACGCCGAACTGGCCTCGGGCGGTCGCGGCATTGCCGATGAGCCTAAAGATGATGTTCTGGGCCACGTCGAAGGGGCAACCCCGACTAGCGCCAAGTAAACCTTGGCATGATGAAAGAACCCGCTTCGGCGGGTTTTTTCATGCCCGGGATTTGAGCATAACGGTCAGCTCGACTGGCGCATAAGGTGATTGCTGCATGGCGGCCGGTTGCCTAGGCTGGTGCATCGTCAATGGAGAACGCACATGCCCGGTCCACTTGCATCTCTCAAGGTTCTGGATTTCTCGACATTGTTGCCGGGGCCATTCGCTTCGTTGTTGCTGGCGGACATGGGCGCCGAGGTGCTGCGCATCGAGTCGCCGACTCGCATGGACCTGCTACGCGTGCTGCCGCCCCATGACCGGGGCGTTTCCGCCAGTCATGCCTACCTCAATCGCAACAAGCGCAGCCTGGCACTGGACCTCAAACAGCCCGAGGCGCTGGAAGTGATCAAGCAGCTGCTGCAGGACTACGACATCGTCCTGGAGCAATTTCGTCCAGGCGTCATGGAACGATTGGGCCTGGGCTATGAAGCCTTGAAAGCGATCAACCCGAAGCTGATCTATGTGTCGATCACCGGCTACGGCCAGACCGGCCCCTACAAGGATCGCGCCGGGCATGACATCAACTACTTGGCCCTGGCCGGGCTCTCGAGCTACACCGGCCGCGCCGACAGTGGCCCGTTGCCCTTGGGCGCACAGGTGGCGGACGTCGCCGGAGGCTCGCTGCACGGGGTGATCGGTCTGCTGGCGGCGGTGATCGCCCGACAGCAAACGGGTCAGGGGCAATATTTGGATGTGAGCATGACCGATTGTGCGTTCAGCCTGAACGCCATGGCCGGAGCCGGGTATCTGGCATGCGGTATCGAGCCGGGTCGGGAAGACCAGGTGCTCAATGGCGGCAGTTTCTACGACTATTACCGCTCGCGGGACGGGCGCTGGTTGTCGGTGGGCAGCCTGGAGCCGGATTTCATGAAGCAGCTGTGCGCGGCGTTGGGGCTGGAGGAACTGGCCAGCCTCGGCTTATCGCCGCAACCGGCCCAGCAAAAGCGCCTCAAGGACGCGCTGAGGGTCGAGTTCGAGAAGCACGATTTTTCCGAATTGTGTGCGTTGTTTGCCGAGCTGGATGCCTGCGTCGAACCGGTATTGAGCCTGAGCGAGGCGGTGCAGCATCCGCAAATGCAGGCGCGGGAGTTGGTGACCGAGGTGCCACGGGGGGACGGTACGAATCAAGCACAGATGGCGTGCCCATTGAAATTTTCGCAAGGTTTGCCGCCACCCAGACATATTGGCGCGGCGCTGGGGCAGCATACGGATCAGGTGTTGGATGGGTTGGGGTATAGCGCTGAGCGGATTGCTGAATTACGGCGTGCCAAGGTGGTCCTTTAGTGCTCGTGATGAGGCCAGCACGGGTACCAAAAAAACACTACTCGACCCGCATTTCCCCACTGAACACCAACGTATTCCGACAGCGCCGACACAAATACCGCCGGCCCTGTCTCACCAGGCTGTGGCGCTGCGCTGAAAACGGAAAATCGCTGTCTGCGCACGGGCATTTATAGATGTAACGGGTCACGCTGCGGCGTTTGACGTCATAAGTGTGGCAACGGTTGGGCGGCAGTTCGTACACACCGCGCATGATCAATTGCCACTCTTCGCCATGGGGCTGGATGCGATCGCCGAACAGCTGATGGGCGATCAGGTGCGCGACTTCGTGGGCCACGGTTTGCTTGAGGAAGTCTTCGGTGTTTTCCCGATACAGTTGCGGATTGAAGCGCAGCAAGTTCTCGTGCAAATGCGCGACGCCGGCTTTTTGCCCACGCAGCTTGAGGTTCACCACGGGGCGTTTGAAAGGTCGTTTGAAAAAGGATTCGGCTTGTTGGAAACAGTCTTCGACGCGGGAATTGAGTTGCTCGGGCATGCTTGATGGATCTCCAGAGACGTCGAGTATGCCGCAACCCTCGGGCCTTGCGAATTGCCGAAGCGCCGAATGGTCGTTGCCGTTCTCCAGGCTGAAGAATTAAAAGGCCGCCTTGCGGCGGCCTGTGTTGGCAGATCTTGTTTTTTTGGGGGGTGTTGCTAATTGGTATAGACCGGCCCCACGCCGAGTCCCCAGACAATCACGGTGAACGCCATGATGGCCACCAGCACCACCAGGCCTACGGCAAGTACCGAGCTGGAAAACAGAAAGCCCTCGTCGGATGGAATGTTCATGAACGTCGGTAGCCCGACATACAGCAGGTAGACCGTGTAGCAGATCGCTGCGGTGCCGACGATCATTCCCAGCCACATATGCGGGTAAAGGGCTGCGAGGCCGCCAATGAACAGCGGAGTCGCCGTGTAGGTCGCAAACGCCACGCAGCGTGCCAGGCTTGGATTGGCGTCATAGGTACGGGCCATCCAGTGAATGAATGCGCCCATGACCGCCACACCGCCCAGCATGGCCAGATACGACATGATGGTCATCCATAGCGCGCTCTCCTGGGTCAGCATCACCGGCGCTCGATTGCCAATGACCCAGCCGACCTGTGTGGTGCCGATAAACGCCGACACCGCAGGGATCGCCGCCAGAATCAGCGTGTGCGTCAGGTACATGTGGCTGATGCTTTCCTCCTGGTCGCCACGGATTTCTTTCCATTCCTGATCAGGGTGGGTGAAAAGCCCCACTACGTGATGGATCATGCCAGTCACTCCTCTTTTTTTACCGTCGCCCCCCAGTGGAGCGCCTACGGGCCTAGCAGGCCAAGGTAAGTTGTAGGTCTGGATATGAATGCGACCTTATGTCGCAGTATAGGAAGGAGTTTCCCCGGAGGGAGTAGGGTCATTAGAGCAAATCGCGCTGTAAACAAGCGTATTAATCGCCGCAGAGTCTGTGCAGAACTGAATTTTTGAGGAGCAGGCAAGCTCCCTTGCCACAACGGCTCTGAGGGCCTTCGCCAGCGGGGCGTTTTTGCGTAAAATGCCGGCCTTTCGTCACACCTCACGGATTTCGCGTCATGGGCACTCTTACGGTCAACCAGAACAAACTGCAAAAGCGCCTTCGCCGTCAGGCCGGTGAGGCTGTTGCTGACTTCAACATGATTGAAGACGGCGACAAGGTCATGGTCTGCCTGTCTGGTGGCAAGGACAGCTACACCATGCTCGATGTGCTGATGCACTTGCAGAAGGTTGCGCCGATCAAGTTCGAGATCGTGGCCGTGAACATGGACCAGAAGCAGCCGGGCTTCCCTGAGCACGTACTGCCTGCCTATCTCAAAGAGCTGGGCATCGAGTACCACATCGTCGAGAAAGATACCTACTCGGTGGTCAAGGAGCTGATTCCGGAAGGCAAGACCACGTGCTCACTGTGTTCACGCCTGCGTCGCGGAACGCTTTACACCTTCGCCGATGAAATCGGCGCGACCAAAATGGCGCTCGGTCACCACCGTGACGACATTGTCGAGACGTTCTTCCTGAACATGTTTTTCAACGGCTCGCTCAAGGCCATGCCGCCAAAACTGCGCGCCGACGATGGCCGCAACGTGGTGATTCGCCCGCTGGCCTACTGCAACGAAAAAGACATTCAGGCCTATTCGGACCTCAAGCAATTCCCGATCATCCCGTGCAACCTTTGCGGTTCCCAGGAAAACCTGCAGCGTCAGGTGGTCAAGGAAATGCTGCAGGACTGGGAGCGCAAGACCCCTGGCCGTACCGAAAGCATTTTCCGCAGTCTGCAGAACGTGATCCCGTCGCAGCTGGCGGACCGCAACCTGTTCGACTTCACCAGCCTCAAGATCGACGAGTCCGCGGCTTCGCGCTTCGTCAACGTCGTCAACCTCTAACCACAATTACTGTGGGAGCGAGCCTGTGGCGCTCCCACTTTTGGTTTTCGTTTCAATCCTCAGGAGAGGGCATGCGCGACTACAAGTGGCTGAACGAATACTGCTTGAACCGTTTCGGTTCGGCGGCTGAACTGGAAGCCCATCTGCCCGTTCCCAAGACCCCGGCGCAATTGCGCAAAATCAGCGACGATCGCTATCTCTCGACCATGGCATTGCGCGTGTTTCGCGCCGGGCTCAAGCACAGCCTGGTCGATGCCAAGTGGCCGGCCTTTGAAGAGGTGTTCTTCAAGTTCGATCCGGAAAAAGTCGTGCTGATGAGCGCTGAACATCTGGAACGCCTGATGCAGGACGCACGGATCATCCGCCACTTGGGCAAACTCAAGAGCGTACCGCGCAATGCGCAATTCGTGCTGGATGTGGCCCATGAACAGGGCAGCTTCGGTGCGATGATCGCCGATTGGCCGGTGACCGATATCGTCGGGCTCTGGACCTTCCTGAAAAAGCGTGGCTCTCAATTGGGCGGTCTTTCGGCGCCGCGCTTCTTGCGCATGGTCGGCAAGGACACCTTTGTGCCGAGCTACGACGTGGTGGCGGCATTGAATGCGCAGAACATCATCGACAAGGTGCCCGGCAGCCTGCGGGATCTAGCGTTGGTGCAGGATGTATTCAATCAGTGGCATGAAGAAAGTGGCGGGCGGCCCATGAGTCAGATTTCGATGATGCTGGCTTACACCGTGAATCATTGAGACCGAATCGATTCCATCGCGGGCAAGTACGGCGATTCGACTTGCCTGCGATGGCGACGGATCAGGCGGCAGCGATTTCGCCTTCGCCCGCCAGCTTGCGGTTCAACTGAAACCGCCAGCGCACATACAGCAGTGCCGAGCAGAATACCGCCAGGCTCGCGCCCATCTCCAGAAGGCCGAAAATCTGCCGGTTCGGGTCATAGGCAGCCAATGCGCCTTTGATGAAATACAGGTTCACCACAAAACACATCCACGAATGCCCACGGGCGCTGCCGATAATCATGCCCGGTGCCAGTAACAGCAAAGGCACCAGTTCGATCAGCAGAATCACCCACGGTCGCGCGCCATGCAGATCGGCAACTATCAAGTAGTAGACGCAAAGCAGGCCTGCCAAGCCGAAAAAACACAGCAGGCTGATGACGCGCATGGCTCGAACCCGGGGTTCGAGCCATGCGATGGAAGGCAGGATCTTCGGCTTCTTGGCCACTTCAGCGCTCCAGTTTCAGGGCAGTCTTGGCCAGGCGTGAGCCCAGCGCGCGGCACAACGCCACTTCATGGGCATCCAGACCGCTTTTGCCATCGGCGCCTGCATGGTGGCTGGCACCGTACGGCGTGCCGCCACCCTGGGTTTCCAACAGCGCCGATTCGCTATACGGCAGACCGGTAATCAACATGCCGTGGTGCAGCAACGGCAGCATCATCGACAGCAGGGTGGTTTCCTGGCCGCCGTGCAGGCTCGCGGTGGAAGTGAAGACACCGGCCGGTTTGCCCACCAGCGCGCCCGTCAGCCATAGATTGCTGGTGCCGTCGAGAAAGTACTTGAGCGGTGCCGCCATATTGCCGAAGCGGGTGGGGCTGCCGAGCGCCAGGCCGGCGCAGTTCTTCAGGTCATCGAGGGTGGCGTAGAGCGCGCCTTCATCGGGAATCTCTGGCGAAACGGCTTCGCACTCGGTGGAAATCGCCGGCACCGTACGCAACCGGGCTTCAAGGCCGGCCTGTTCGACGCCGCGGGCAATTTGTCGGGCCATTTCATTGGTCGAGCCACTGCGGCTGTAGTACAGCACCAGAATATAGGGTGCAGTCACGGCAGCAGCTCCAGGATCTGCTCCGGCGGACGGCCGATGACGGCTTTGTCGCCGACTTCGAGAATCGGTCGCTCCATCAGTTTCGGGTGAGCGGCGATGGCGGCGATCAATTGCGCTTCGCTCAGGCTGCTGTCGGCCAGGTTGAGGGTCTTGTACTCGTCCTCGCCAGTGCGCAGCAGTTGCCGGGCACTGATCCCGAGTTTACCCAGCAGGCTCTGGATTTGCGCAGCGTCCAGTGGCGTTTCGAGGTAGCGCACCACGGTCGGCGTCAGGCCACGGGCTTCAAGCAGTTCGAGCGCACCGCGGGATTTCGAGCAGCGCGGGTTGTGATAAAGCGTCAGATCGGTCATGAGCGGGTCGCATCTTGCGTAAGGTGGCGGCTATTCTAACTGTGCAGCGCGCAATCCAGAACCTCGGGAGGCGATGGGTCGCAGGCGCATTCAATTTTTGACAAGGAACACGACATGACTAGGCGACTGGCAGCGGCATTGGCGATCATCGGAGCGTTGATGCTGGGGGGCTGCGGTAATGACTATGGCATTGACCAGAACGGTCAGAAAATCGCCTCCGATCGTCTGGACGGCAAGTGGCTGGTGCTTAATTACTGGGCGGAATGGTGCGGCCCGTGTCGTACCGAAATCCCGGAACTGAACCAATTGGCCGATCAGATCAAGGACAAGAAGATCGGAGTGTTCGGCGTCAACTTCGACAATGTGCAGGGCGAAGAGCTCAAAGGCGCCAGCGAAAAACTCGGGATCAAATTCACCGTGTTGGCGCAGGATCCTGCCGAATTGTTCGATTTACCGCGCAGCGAAGCGTTGCCGGTGACGTACATCATCGATAACAAAGGCAAGGTGCGCGAACAATTGATGGGCGAGCAGACGGCGGCGGGGGTGATGGCGAAGCTGGAGGCGTTGCAGGCTAAAAATTAAGGGTAAGGATCACGGCCTTCGTCAGCTCCCACAGGGTGTGCATCCGTCATGTGCAACGACGAACACTGTAGGAGCCGGCTTGCCGGCGATAGCGGTGGGACAGGCGACATCAATGTTGAACCGTCCATCACCTTCGCCGGCAAGCCGGCTCCTACAGGGGAAGGGGATCAACCCTCTTCAAGCCACCAGCGCAGTGGCTTGCCTTCGGCCGGCCAGAAACGCATCTGGTCGATCGGCGAGACGTCCCAACGCTGTACGTTTTCCAGCGCTTGCAGGAAACGTTTTTCCTGTTCCATCAACGCTGGAGCGCAGAGTTTTCGGGTACTGCCGACTTTGCCGAAGCTGAGTTTGTCGCCTTCGAGCGTATAAGGCGCGAACCAGTGGTTACAGCCGCCGTTACCGTAGGCCCGACCGTCTTCACCCAGGGTGATGGTCAGGTGGCTGTAGTCCATCAGCGGGCGTTCGCCGATCCACTCCAGGATGTAGCTGCGGTTCTGTTGCAATTGCACCGGTTCGGCGGCGCAGCCAACCAGGCTGGCACCGACCATCGCGGTCAGAGCGAGGCGTTTCATCACGCGGGCTCCTGGCATTTCGGGCACAGGTGTTTCTCACCAACCGACTTCCAGCCCAACTCGGCAATCCGCGCAGAGGCCGCTGGTTTTTCCGCTTTATTGCCCAGTTTGGCGTCGACCGCGAATTCGAAGCTCAGCTCTTTGGCGCAGCTGTCGCAATTCACTTGCCAGGTGTGGATCGCCAATTCGCCGAACACCGGACCACTGGCCACCGCGACCCATTGGCCCGGTGGGTTGATCAGGTGGCGAACCGTTTCGACGGTCAGGCGCATGGACAAGTCCTTGGCGCCTTTGAGGGTCACAATCAGCACGTCGTTGTTGCGAATCGAGCCGCCGTTGCCGGTGACTTGATAACGCCCCGGCACCAGGGCGCGGCATTCGGTGAGGGTGTGTTGCGGGTTCATCAGGCTGTAGCGGAAATCGTGTTCGACCATGGGTCCTCCAAATATGCGCGATATGCTAGCACGGGCATACGCGCAGCATGGCGCGGGCATATGACCTTCGATCAGGTTCAGTCGCCCTCGACCCTGTTTTCGGGGTTGCCGGCCATCCATGCCGAGATATTGCGCAAGGTGGTCGCGGCAATCGCGCCCAGGGCTTCGCGGGTCAGGAAGGCCTGGTGTGCGGTCACGATCACGTTGGGGAACGTCAGCAGTCGCGCCAGCACATCGTCCTGCAATGGCAAGTCGGAGCGATCTTCGAAGAACAGCTGTGCTTCCTCCTCATAGACATCCAGCCCCAGATAACCCAATTGACCCTCCTTCAAGGCGTCGATCAACGCTGGCGTGTCCACCAGGCCACCGCGTCCGGTGTTGATCAGCATCGCCCCCGGCTGCATGTGCGCCAGTGATTCGCGGTTGATCAAATGCTTGCTCTCTTTGTTGAGCGGGCAATGCAAGCTGATGATCTGCGACTCGGCCAGCAGTTGCGGCAAGCTCAGATAACGAGCGCCCAGTGCCTCGACTTCCGGGTTGGGGAAGGGGTCGTAGGCCAGCAGTTTGCAACCGAAACCGTTCATGATTCTGGCGAAGGTCGCGCCGATTTGTCCGGTGCCGACCACGCCGACAGTCTTGCCCACCAGGTCGAAGCCGGTCAGGCCGTGCAGGCTGAAATCGCCTTCGCGGGTGCGGTTGTAGGCGCGGTGCAAGCGACGGTTAAGCGCCAATATCAGGGCTACCGCATGTTCGGCCACCGCATGCGGCGAATAGGCCGGGACGCGCACAATCGCCAGCCCCAGGCGTTTCGCCGCCGCCAGGTCGACATGGTTGTAGCCGGCCGAGCGCAGGGCGATCAGGCGAGTGCCGCCAGCGGCAAGGCGTTCGAGCACCGGGGCGCCGAGGTCATCATTGATGAAGGCGCAGACCACCTCGTGGTGCTCCGCCAATGCTGCGGTATCGAGGCTCAGGCGTGCCGATTGAAAGTGCAGCTCGATATCGGCGGGCAGATCCGCGGCGAGAAAGCTGTCGCGGTCATAAGTCTGGCTGCTGAAAAGAATCGTGCGCATGCTGTCCTCCTGGAAAGTGCATCAGGCATTGATACGCGCCTGGGCGGCCAGGCGATTGATTGCCCGGTCGAGTTCTTCGAGAGCGCCGAAGGCTTTCGGGTCCTGTTGCTTGAGCAGGGTTTCGCTGCGCTGGCAGGCAGCGCGCAGTTGTGGAACGCCGCAATAGCGGGTGGCGCCGTGCAGGCGATGGACTCGTTCGATCAGGGCATTGTGGTCGTGGCTTTCCTGCGCCTGTCGGATCGCTTCACGGTCTGCTTCCAGCGACGCCAGCAACATCGCCAGCATGTCCGCCGCAAGATCGGCCTTGCCGGCGGCCAGGCGCAAACCTTCTTCGTGATCGAGCACCTGCAATTCAAAGGCACCGCCGTGGCTCTCGCCCGAACGCTCCGGACGCTGGTTGCGCAGCGCCAGGCCACTCCATTTCAGTACCACTTGCGCCAGCTGCCGCTCGCTGATTGGTTTGGTCAGGTAGTCATCCATGCCGCTTTGCAGCAAGGCGCGTTTTTCGTTGGCCATGGCATGGGCGGTGAGGGCGACGATGGGCAGCGGCGTGCAATGCCGTTCGCTTTCCCACTGGCGGATCGCTTCCGTGCTTTGACGTCCGTCCATGCCGGGCATCTGCACGTCCATCAGCACCAGATCGAACGTCTCGTTCTGCACCGCTTTGACGGCGGCATAACCACTTTCCACCGCGAGCACCTTGGCGCCCATGTCTTCGAGCAGGGTTTGCACCAACAGCAGATTGGCCGGATTGTCGTCGACGCACAGCACCTTCGGCGCACGGCTGGAAACCGGTTCGCCGGGTTCGTTACGCGATTGGCGCGGGTTGACCAGATCAGACAGCGCGCGACGCAGTTTACGGGTACAGGCCGGTTTGGCCTGCAGTTGGCTGTGGGGGTTGGGAACCGAGAGGTGGAACAGTGTCTGTTCCGTGGTCGGGCACAGCACCAGCACTTTGCAGCCCAGGTGTTCGAGGTCCCAGATGTACTGGTTGAGGCGTTCCGGCGGCATGTCGTTGCTGGTGACTCCCAGCACGGCCAGGTCGATCGCCTGTTCAGTCTGGTGGACGCCGGTTACGCCGTTGGTCAGGCTTTCCAGGTTGTTGAACGGTGTGACGTCGAGGCCGCAGTCTTCCAGTTGGTGCTGCAACGCCTGGCGGGCCAGTTCGTGGTTTTCCAGTACCGCCACCCGCCGTCCAAGCAACGGTGGGCCGGGCAGGTCCTCGGTATCGTCGCGGGTCTTGGGCAGGTTGAGGCTGATCCAGAATTCCGATCCCTCGCCCGGCGTACTGTCAACGCCGATCTCTCCCCCCATCTGTTCGATCAGGCGCTTGGAGATCACCAGCCTCAGCCCCGTGCCGCCAGGTTGTCGCGACAGCGAATTATCGGCCTGGCTGAAGGCCTGGAACAGCGCGCGCACGTCCTGGTTCGACAGGCCGATGCCGGTGTCCTGAATGCTGATGCGCAACTGCACGCTGTCTTCGTGTTCTTCTTCGAGCATGGCCCGGGCGACGATAGTGCCTTCGCGGGTGAACTTGATCGCGTTGCTCACAAGGTTGGTGAGGATCTGCTTGAGGCGCAGCGGGTCGCCCACCAGTGACAGTGGCGTGTCGCGGTAAACCAGGCTCACCAGCTCTAGCTGTTTGGCATGGGCGGCTGGGGCGAGGATGGTCAGGGTGTCCTGCAGCAAGTCGCGCAGATTGAACGGAATATGGTCGAGCACCAGTTTGCCGGCCTCGATTTTCGAGAAGTCGAGGATTTCGTTGATGATGCCCAGCAGGCTGTCGGCGGACTTTTCGATGGTGCCCAGGTAGTCGAGCTGGCGCGGGGTCAATTCGCTTTTTTGCAGCAGATGAGTGAAACCGAGGATGCCGTTGAGCGGCGTGCGGATTTCATGGCTCATGTTGGCGAGGAACTCGGATTTGATCCGGCTCGCCTCCAGCGCTTCCTTGCGCGCCAGATCGAGTTCGATGTTCTGGATTTCGATGGTTTCGAGGTTCTGGCGCACGTCTTCGGTGGCCTGATCGATGCTGTGCTGCAATTCTTCCTGGGCATTTTGCAGGGTGCCGGCCATGCGGTTGATCCCTGACGCCAGTTCATCCAGCTCCTGGCTGCCGAGGGGCGGCAGACGGGTTTCCAGATGTCCGTCCTTGAGCTGAGCCACGGCTTGCTTGATCTGACTCAGCGGCCGATTGATGGTGCGGCCCATACGCAATGCCAGCAGCGCCGCGCCGCTCAGGCCGGCTGCAATCATCAGCAGGCTGGCAAACAGGCTGCGGTAGCCGCGTAGCAGCATGCTGTTATGGGACAGTTCGAGTTCGACCCAGCCCAGGAGGCGGTCGGTTTCATCGGGAATCAGGTCGCCGGCCAGGTTGCGGTGTTTGCCGAAAACCGGCAACAGGTAGCGCGTGGCGTCACTGCCGCTGCGGCGCAGCATCTGCGTACCATCGCCCGACGGTGTCTGGGTGACCATGGTGGGGCCGGCGTGGGCCAGCGGCGTACGGTCCGGTGCGAGGAAGGTCACGGCACGCACATCCGGTTGCTCCAGGGACTGCGTGGCGATGCGCTCCAGCAGTTCGCTGTTCTTGTGTCCCATGGCCGGGGCCACCAGCGGTGCCAGTTGCTCGGCGATCATTTCGCCGCGCTGCATGAGTTGGGTTTGCAGGTCGGATTGCTGCATCCAGGTAAAATAGCCGCCCAGGACCAACGCCATCAGGCTGGTCGGCAATAGAGTCAGCAACAGCACGCGGCCTTTAATTCCCAGATTCTTGAGCACGCACTTCTCCTGCATCCCGCTATTTATAGAGCTGCACGTGCGTCCGGCACGCGCCACTTGCGCAGTGTAGCGATTTGCAGGCAGGCAATCTTCGTAAAATTGTTGTCGTCATTCATCGCTCATCCTGGCGTCTTTTCGTTCAGCTCAAGCCCTTGGGTTGCCGTGGACGGTGCAATCTTGAATAATTATCAACTGAGAATTATTTGCAGATACTCATGACGCCTATTGCAGTTGGCCATCCACGTATCCTCTCCATTGAAGACGACCTCGTCCTCGGTGCATATGTTCACGAACATCTGGGTCGCAGCGGCTTTCAGGTGACCTGGTGCCAGAACGGCCAGGAAGGTCTGAAGGTTGCCCGCGAGCAAGCCTTCGATGTGGTGCTGATGGATATTTTGCTGCCAGGCCTGGACGGGCTGTCGGTGTTGACGCAACTGCGCCGCAGTCATTCCACTCCGGTCGTGCTGATGTCGGCGCTTGGCGCCGAAGAGGATCGCATCAGCGGCTTTCGCCTCGGGGCCGATGACTACTTGCCCAAACCCTTCAGCATGGTGGAGTTGCGGGTGCGCATTGAAGCGATCCTGCGCCGGGTCGCGCTCGACCGTCGGCCGATGCCGACAGCGGTTACCCCCTCGATGGACAGCCTGCATTTCGACGATGAACGCTTCGACGTGTTTTATACCGGGCAGGCCGCGGGCCTGACCCGCAGCGAATATCGACTGCTGGAAACCCTGGACCGCCATGGCGATGACGTGTTGAGCAAGGCCTTCCTTTATCAGCATGTACTGCAACGAGGCTACGCCGCCCATGACCGTAGTCTGGACATGCACATCAGTCAGATTCGCCGCAAGCTCAAGGCCATCGGCTACACCGAGCGTGAACTGCGCACGGTCTGGGGCAAGGGCTACATCCTGAGTGCCACCGATGACCTGTAACTTTCCGGGACGGCATTCGCTGTTCTGGAAGCTGGCTTGCCTGTTGGTGGCGTTCTGTCTGCTGATGATCTGGTTGAGCTGGTCCTGGGGCCGCTACATGGAAGAGCAAAACCAGTATCTGTCGGATAAGGCTCGCAACACCTTGAGACGCTATGCCGCCGAAGCCGAGCAAGCGTGGCAACAGGGGCAGCAGGCGGGCGTCGATCGCTGGCTGAAAAATATGCGCCAGCAGGAATCCGGCTGGGTTGGCGTCATCGATGGAGATTTGCAGTCGCTCAGTAGCCACCCCCTGAGCGACGAGGAAGTCCAGCAGCTGACCTTTCTGCGCCGTATCGATTGGCCCATTCACCGCAAAGGCCTGCCATGGCTGCGTCTGCCGTTTCCCGGCGATCCGTACGCCGGCAGTCTGGTGATTGAATTGCCCCAGCGGTACATGCCCGGGCGCTACACAGTTTTCTGGCGGGTGATCACCAATGGGGTGATTCCTGGGCTGTTCACCCTGCTGCTGTGCGTGGGGCTTTACCGTTTACTGGTGGTGCCGCTCAATCACCTGCGTGAACAGGCCAATGCCTGGCGTGCCGACCAGTTGAATGTGCGGCTGTCGAGTCGCACCACCAATCGTGCGGATGAATTGGGTGAGTTGGGCAGGGCCTTCGATCACATGTCCGAACGCCTGCAAAGTACGGTGGCCTTGCAACAGCAATTGCTGCGCGACCTGTCCCACGAATTGCGCACGCCACTCAGTCGCCTGAGAGTTGCCAGTGAAAGCGAGCAGGGGCTGGAGCCATTGCGCGAACGCATTGGCCGTGAGGTCGATGGCATGCAGCGTCTGGTGGAAGACACGCTGCAACTGGCCTGGCTCGACACCGGGCGCACTCGACTGCCCGATGAAGCGATCCAGATTCAGGCGCTGTGGGAAATGCTCATGGAAAACGCCTGTTATGAAAGTGGCTGGCCCGAAGCGCAGCTGCGATGTTTAGTGGATGCGTCTTGCTGGGTACGCGGCCATCTCAACACCCTGGCCCAGGCCCTGGAAAACATACTGCGTAACGCCATTCGACATTCACCCGCAGGCGGCATTGTCCACCTCGGCGGTCGGCGTGATGGCCGCTACTGGCATTTATGGCTGGAAGATCAGGGCGGTGGCGTGGCGCAAGATGATCTGGAGCGGATTTTCCGGCCGTTCACTCGGCTCGATGGCTCGCGGCGGGGGAATGGCGGGTTTGGGTTGGGGTTGAGCATCGCGAGGAATGCAGTGCTGCGTCAGGGTGGGACAATCTGGGCGGAGAATACCGGGAAGGGGCTGCGGATGAATATGCGCTTGTTGGCCGATGACGCGGTCGAGAGCACCCACCTTCTGCAAATTCCGCCCTTATACCCATAAGCCATAAGCACCACACTTTGCGTGATATGGCCTGACCCGGTTTGCCGGTATGATAGGCGCCCCCGCAGTCTGGATTGCGAATACGCCATGACCTTGCAGTACCCAACCATCGCCGATTGCGTCGGCAACACTCCGCTGGTCCGTTTGCAGCGCTTGCCTGGCAACACCAGCAACACCCTTTTGCTCAAGCTCGAAGGGAACAACCCGGCGGGTTCGGTCAAGGACCGTCCGGCGCTGTCGATGATCACCCGCGCCGAACTGCGCGGGCAGATCCACGCCGGCGATACGCTGATCGAAGCGACCTCGGGTAATACCGGGATCGCCTTGGCCATGGCTGCCGCGATCAAGGGTTACAAGATGATCCTGATCATGCCGGACAACTCCAGTGCCGAACGCAAGGCCGCGATGACCGCCTACGGTGCCGAGCTGATTCTGGTCAGCCAGGAAGAAGGCATGGAAGGCGCCCGCGACCTTGCCCAGCGCATGGAGGCCGAAGGCCGTGGCAAGGTGCTGGATCAGTTCGCCAACGGCGACAATCCCGAGGCGCACTACACCACCACTGGCCCGGAAATCTGGCGCCAGACCCAGGGCACCATCACCCATTTCGTCAGCTCCATGGGCACCACCGGCACGATCATGGGCGTCTCGCGCTATTTGAAAGAGCAGAGCGAGAGCGTGCAGATCATCGGCTTGCAGCCAATGGAAGGTTCGGCGATCCCGGGCATCCGTCGCTGGCCGCAGGAATATCTGCCGAAGATCTACCAGGCCGATCGGGTGGACCGTATCGTCGACATGGCCCAAAGCGAAGCCGAAGACGTGACCCGACGCCTGGCCCGCGAAGAAGGCATTTTCTGCGGCGTATCCTCGGGCGGTGCCGTGGCGGCGATGCTGCGTCTGTCAAAAGAAGTTGAAAACGCGGTGATCGTGGCGATCATCTGCGACCGTGGCGACCGATACCTGTCGACCGGCATTTTCGACGCGCCCAACTGATGGCCAAGCACGAAAGAGGCCTGCGCTTCCAGCCCACCGGCGGCAGCAAGGCCCCGCAAGTCCCGACCGGCAAAAAGCAGCGCCTGACCATCGAGCGCCTGGCCAATGACGGTCGCGGCATCGCGTTTTTCGAAGGCCGCACCTGGTTCGTCATCGGCGCGTTGGCCGGTGAAGAAATCGAGGCGCGCGTGCTCGGTGCCCACGGCAAAGTGGTCGAGGCGCGCACCGAACGGGTGTTCAAGGCCAGCGAACTGCGCCGCCCGATGCCGTGCGCCCATGCCGGCCGCTGCGGTGGTTGCAGCGTGCAGCATCTGCCGCACAACGAACAACTTGCCCTGAAACAGCGCATGCTCGCCGAGCAATTATCGAAGGTCGCTGGCGTCGAACCCGAAGAATGGGCGGCTCCTTTGAGCGGTCCTGAATTCGCTTATCGTCGCCGAGCCCGAGTGGCTGTGCGCTGGGACATGAAGGCGAAAAAGCTCGAAGTGGGTTTCCGCGCCGCCGGCAGCCAGGACATCGTCGCCATTGATCAATGCCCGGTGCTGGTACAACCCTTGCAACCCATCATGGCCGGTTTGCCGGAAATGCTGCGGCGCTTGAGCAAGCCTCAGGCACTCGGTCATGTGGAGTTGTTCAGCGGTTCATCGCTGGCCGTGTTGCTGCGGCACATGGCGCCGTTGTCCGAAAGTGACATGACTATCCTCAAGGATTTCTGCGCGTTGCATGAAGCCCAGTTGTGGCTGCACGGTGACGGCGAGCCGCAACCGGTCGAGGCCGATCAGTCGTTGGGCTATCGCCTGGAACCGTGGAATCTGGAGCTGGCGTATCGGCCCGGGGATTTCATTCAGGTCAATGCCGGGGTCAACGAAGCGATGGTTGCCCAGGCGCTGGCATGGTTGAAGCCAACTGCGGATGAACGCGTTCTCGACCTGTTCTGTGGCCTGGGCAACTTTGCCTTGCCGCTGGCGCAGACTGTACGTGAGGTGGTGGCAGTGGAAGGGGTGCAGGTGATGGTCGAGCGGGCAGCCGCGAACGCCGTTAGCAATAATCTGCATAACGCAAAGTTTTTTCAGGCCGATTTATCCCAGCCTTTGACCGACGCCGAATGGGCCGCCGAAGGCTTTTGTGCGGTACTCTTGGACCCACCCCGTGACGGTGCTTTCGAGGTAGTGCGCAAGCTTAAATCTCTGGGCGCCGAACGGTTGGTGTATGTATCGTGCAACCCGGCAACTTTGGCGCGCGACACGGTCGAATTGATCAAGCAGGGCTACCGGTTAAAACGTGCCGGGATTCTCGATATGTTTCCTCAAACGGCACATGTCGAGGCCATGGCGTTATTTGAAGCGAGCTAGGAAGGCTCGTCTGGTCCGACTGGCCCGCCCGTGCAGCCGCGCACCAGCCCGACGTGGGCTCATGGGCATCGAAGGTCAGCGATTTTGACGCATTGAATCTGCGTCGTAGGGAAGGTAAGCAAGATGGTACAGGTGAGAGCACACCAGCCGATCAACACCGACGGCAGTATCAATCTCGAGGCTTGGCTCGATCACGCGGTCAGTGTCGATCTGGCACTGGATCGCGAAGCCTTGAAAGAAGCCTGCGAGTACGCTCGTGAGGCCGAACAACAAGCCAATGCGGCGAAGAACCTGTGGTCGGAAGGAAACTCGAGTTTCCGCACCGGCCTTGAGATCGCCGAGATTCTCGCCGACCTCAAGCTCGATCAGGATTCGCTGGTCGCCGCGGTCTTGTACCGTGGCGTGCGCGAAGGCCAGATTCAACTGCCCGCGGTCAGCCAGCGCTTCGGTCCGGTGGTGGCCAAACTCATCGACGGCGTGCAACGCATGGCGGCGATCAGCGACAGTCTGAGTCCGCGTAAATCCATGGTGATGGGCACTCAGGGCCAGGTCGAAAACCTGCGCAAAATGCTCGTGGCCATGGTCGACGATGTTCGCGTCGCGCTGATCAAACTGGCCGAGCGCACTTGCGCGATCCGTGCGGTGAAAACCGCTGACGACGAGAAGCGCAACCGCGTGGCCCGCGAAGTCTTCGACATCTATGCGCCGCTCGCCCATCGCCTGGGTATCGGTCACATCAAGTGGGAGCTGGAGGACTTGTCCTTCCGTTACCTTGAGCCTGACCAGTACAAACAGATTGCCAAGCTGCTCCACGAGCGGCGCCTGGATCGCGAGCGATTCATCAGCGACGTGATGAGCCAGCTGAAAAACGAATTGCAGGCGACCGGCGTCGAGGCCGACATCAGTGGCCGGGCCAAACACATCTATTCGATCTGGCGCAAAATGCAGCGCAAGGGTCTGGAATTCAGCCAGATCTACGACGTGCGCGCCGTGCGTGTGCTGGTCCCGGAAATGCGCGACTGCTACACCGCGCTGGGTATCGTCCACACCTTGTGGCGGCACATCCCGAAAGAGTTCGATGACTACATCGCCAACCCCAAGGAGAACGGTTACCGCTCGTTGCACACGGCGGTGATCGGCCCGGAAGGCAAGGTGCTGGAAGTGCAGATACGCACCCACGCGATGCACGAAGAAGCCGAGCTGGGTGTTTGCGCGCACTGGCGTTACAAAGGCACCGACGTCAAGTCCGGCTCCAACCACTACGAAGAGAAAATTTCCTGGCTGCGTCAGGTGCTCGAGTGGCATGAGGAACTGGGTGACATTGGCGGTCTGGCGGAGCAATTGCGGGTCGATATCGAACCCGATCGGGTCTACATCTTCACCCCTGACGGTCACGCCATCGACTTGCCGAAGGGCGCGACGCCGCTGGACTTTGCCTACCGCGTGCACACCGAGATCGGTCATAACTGCCGTGGCGCCAAGATCAACGGGCGCATCGTGCCGCTCAACTACAGCCTGCAAACCGGTGAACAAGTCGAGATCATCACCAGCAAGCACGGCACTCCGAGCCGGGACTGGCTGAACCCGAACCTGGGTTACGTCACCACGTCGCGAGCACGGGCGAAGATCGTCCACTGGTTCAAATTGCAGGCGCGCGACCAGAACGTCGCTGCCGGCAAGACCCTGCTGGAGCGTGAACTCAACCGCCTTGGCTTGCCGCAGGTGGACTTCGACAAGTTGGCCGAAAAGGCCAACATGAAGACCGCCGAGGACATGTTCGCCGCGCTCGGCGCCGGCGATCTGCGCCTGGCGCAACTGGTCAACCTGGCGCAGCAACTGGTCGAGCCGGAGCGCGGCAACGAGCAGCTGGAACTGATTCCGCGCAAGGCCACCGGTTACAAGCCAGGCAAGCGCGGCGATATCCAGATCCAGGGCGTCGGCAACCTGATGACCCAGATGGCGGGCTGCTGCCAGCCATTGCCGGGCGATGCGATCGTCGGTTACATCACCCAGGGCCGTGGCGTGAGCATTCACCGCCAGGACTGCGCCTCGGTGCTGCAACTGGCCGGGCGCGAGCCGGAGCGGATCATCCAGGTCAGCTGGGGGCCGGTGCCGGTGCTCACTTACCCGGTGGACATCGTCATTCGCGCCTACGACCGTTCCGGTCTGCTGCGTGACGTATCGCAGGTGTTGCTCAACGAGCGGATCAACGTGCTGGCGGTCAACACACGCTCGAACAAAGAGGACAACACCGCGCTGATGTCCCTGACCATCGAGATTCCGGGCCTGGATGCGCTGGGGCGGTTGCTGGGGCGGATTTCCCAGTTGCCGAACATCATCGAAACCCGGCGTAACCGTACGCCATAAAACGGGAGCGCTTTTCTGTAGGAGCGAGCCTGCTCGCGATGGACGTTAACGATGACGCGTGCTGTCTGGATGAAGGCGCCGCTCTCTGATCCATCGCGAGCAGGCTCGCTCCAACAGGGAGCGGACAGAGATTGAACGATGTATTCACTCGAAGACCTGCTGCACCTCATGAACCGCCTGCGCGACCCGCAGTACGGTTGCCCGTGGGACATCAAGCAAACCTACGCCACCATCGTCCCGCATACGCTGGAAGAAGCCTACGAAGTCGCCGACGCCATCGAGCGTGGTGACTTCGATCACTTGCAGGGTGAGTTGGGCGATCTGCTGTTCCAGGTGGTTTACTACAGCCAGCTGGCCCGGGAAGAAGGGCGTTTCGAATTCGCCGGTGTGGTCGACAGCATTACCCGCAAACTGATTCGCCGGCATCCACACGTGTTCCCCACCGGCGATCTGTACGCGCCACTGGATGTCCCGCGTTTGAGCGAAGAGCAGGTCAAGCAACGCTGGGAAGAGATCAAGGCCGAAGAACGGGCCGAGAAGTCGTCCGCGCCCCAGCAACTGTCCTTGCTTGATGATGTTCCCGCCGCACTGCCGGCGTTGTCCCGTTCAGCCAAATTGCAGAAGCGTGCCGGGCAGGCTGGTTTCGATTGGCCGGATGCCTTGCCGGTGCTGGACAAGGTCCGTGAA
Organism: Pseudomonas moorei; assembly: GCF_008801475.1. Lineage (GTDB taxonomy): Bacteria > Pseudomonadota > Gammaproteobacteria > Pseudomonadales > Pseudomonadaceae > Aquipseudomonas > Aquipseudomonas moorei. The sequence goes on from NZ_VZPP01000019.1 coordinate 46,158, forward strand.
GAGCTTGATGAAATACTCGAGGCGATGGCCGACAACGACCCGGGCGCGATTGCCGACGAGGTCGGCGACCTGCTGTTTTCCGTGGTCAATCTGGCGCGCCACCTCAAGGTTGATCCGGAAACCGCGCTGCGTGGGGCCAACAGCAAGTTCGAACGACGTTTCCGATTTATCGAACAGGCATTGCGCGACACCCATCGTCCCATGGAAGATTGCACCCTCGAAGAGTTGGACGCCCTGTGGGGCGAAGCCAAACGTCAGGAAAAGAATTTGCCCAGCTGCGGTTGAGCAGTTGCCTAAGTGAGTAATAAGCACCATGAGCATTTCCCTCCGCGACCAGTTGCTCAAAGCAGGGCTGGTCAACCAGAAGCAGGCCAAGCAGGTCAGCAAAGAGAAACAGAAGCAGCAGCGTCTGGCCCACAAAGGCCAGATCGAACTCGATGACTCCCAGCAGCGTGCGGCTCAGGAAGCCATGGCCGAGAAGGTCAAGCGCGATCAGGAACTCAACCGTCAGCAGCAGGAGAAGGCCGAGGCAAAAGCTCGTGCCGCGCAGGTCAAGCAACTGATCGAAGTCACGCGCCTGCCGAAATTGACGACCGAGGACTACTACAACTTCGTCGACGACAAGAAGGTCAAGCGTATCTCGGTCAACACCCTGATGCGCAATAAGCTCAGCAACGGTTCGCTGGCCATCGTGCACCACGGTGGTGGCTATGAAGTGATCCCGCGTGAAGCGGCCCTGAAGATCCAGGAGCGCGATCCGCAACGTATCGTGCAACTGAATGTGCAGACCGAAGAAGTCGCGGCCGAGGACGATCCGTACGCGGCCTATCAGATCCCTGACGATCTGATGTGGTAAGTCGTTAACGACTGCAACAACGACAAACCCCGCTCATGGCGGGGTTTGTCGTTTTCAATGCTGTCATGGCTTATGCGGACTGCTGCTCTCGTTGCCGTTCCAGCAGTTCCAGTTCGGCCCTGTAGTTGTGGGCGTCGATTTCGTTATGGAACATCCCGACCAGCAAGCCCTGTTGATGCACATCCCAGATGCGGATACCGGCGGCTACGCCTTCGTGGGATTTATGTGAATCGTCGCGTTCAGTTACTTTTACAGTCATCTGCTAGCTCCAATCTTGTTTATCTGCAGCAAGGCGTGTGCAGGGTTCTGTTATATGTTTTGTTAGCTTGCTAAGTAAACTCTTCGATTTGGAAACAGACTTTTGCAAAATCGGGCAAAGTCTCGCAGGCCTTGCAGGCCGCGACATTCAGTCGCAGGTCGTTAAGTTTCATGACAAAAGCTTCATGTTCGCATTGAGGATAACCCTCGGCTCGATACTGGCCGGAACCCCTGTGGGAGAGAGTTTGCTCGCGATGAGGACGCATCACTGATACACCGCCATCTTCGGAGCTCGCCCGGAGCAATCTCGCCCACGGGGCTTTGCGTTTTCCAGGCAAAAAAAAACGCCCCGAACCAGTCGGGGCGTTTTCGTGTGCAGCGAAACGGCGGGGTATTACTTACCCTGCCAGCGCTTCAGTACCAGCGTGGCGTTGGTGCCACCGAAACCGAAGCTGTTGCTCATCACGGTGTTGAAGGCGACATCTTCACGAGTCTTGGTCAGGATTGGCAGGTCGGCCACTTCCGGGTCCAGTTCGTCGATGTTGGCGGAGCCCGCCATGAAGTTGCCTTCCATCATCAGCATGCAGTAGATCGCTTCGTGAACGCCGGCGGCGCCCAGGGAGTGACCCGACAGGCTCTTGGTGGAGCTGATGGCTGGAGCCTTGTCACCGAAGACAGCGCGCACACCTTTCATTTCCGCAACGTCGCCAACCGGAGTCGAGGTGCCGTGGGTGTTCAGGTAGTCGATCGGAGCATCAACGGTGGACATCGCCATCTGCATGCAGCGGATGGCGCCTTCGCCGCTCGGGGCGACCATGTCGTAGCCGTCGGACGTCGCGCCATAGCCAACGATTTCCGCGTAGATTTTCGCGCCGCGGGCCAGAGCGTGTTCCAGCTCTTCAACCACGACCATGCCGCCACCGCCAGCAATGACGAAGCCGTCACGGTCGGCGTCATAAGCGCGGGAGGCTTGTTCCGGGGTGTCGTTGCGCTTGCTGGACAGTGCGCCCATGGCGTCGAACAGGAACGACTGGCTCCAATGCTCTTCTTCACCGCCGCCGGCGAATACGATGTCCTGCTTGCCCATCTGGATCTGTTCCATAGCGGTACCGATGCAGTGAGCACTGGTGGCGCAGGCAGAGGCGATGGAGTAGTTCAGGCCCTTGATCTTGAATGGCGTGGCCAGGCAAGCAGAAACGGTGCTGCTCATGGTCCGCGTTACACGGTATGGGCCGACGCGCTTGACGCCTTTCTCGCGCAGGATGTCCAGCGCTTCCATCTGGTTCAGCGTGGAGGCACCGCCGGAACCGGCGATCAGGCCGGTACGCGGGTTGGACACTTGCTCTTCGGTCAGGCCGGAGTCAGCGATGGCATCTTTCATGGCCAGGTAGGCGTAAGCCGCCGCGTGGCCGACGAAGCGATAGATCTTGCGATCGATCAGTTCTTCGAGGGGAAGGTCGATGGAGCCGGAAACCTGGCTACGCAGACCCATTTCAGCATATTCCGGGTTGAACCGGATGCCAGGGCGGCTTGCACGCAGGTTAGCGGAGACGGTCTCTTTGTCATTGCCCAGGCACGAAACAATGCCCAGACCAGTGATAACGACGCGGCGCATGCGGATAACCCTTAGAAGTTGTCAGTGGAGGTGAAAACGCCGACCCGGAGGCCTTCGGCGGTGTAGATCTCGCGACCGTCGACAGTGACCGAACCATCGGCGATGGCCAGGTTCAGCTTGCCCTTGAGCACGCGTTTGATCTGGATGTTGTAGGTGACTTTCTTGGCGGTCGGCAGAACCTGGCCGAAGAATTTGACTTCGCCCGAACCCAGGGCGCGGCCGCGGCCCGGCAGGCCTTGCCAGCCGAGGAAGAAACCGACCAGTTGCCACATGGCGTCGAGGCCCAGGCAGCCCGGCATCACCGGATCGCCTTCGAAATGGCAGGCGAAGAACCACAGGTCCGGGGTGATATCCAGCTCGGCGACCAATTCACCTTTGCCGTACTTGCCACCCTCTTCGTTGATCAGGGTGATGCGATCAACCATCAGCATGTTGGGGGCGGGCAGTTGCGCGTTACCTGGGCCGAACAGCTCACCGCGACTGCAGCGCAGCAGGTCTTCCCGGGTAAAGGCGTTTTGTTTGGTCATGCGAGCTCCTCAATAGTCCCATGCGGCAGGTGGGGCAAATCTTCCCGGCCGATCGAAGCGTTCATGCCTCGAACCGGCAGCCTACTCATAGACTATTGCGTTGTGGTGAAAGTCACAGCACCAAGGACATGAATGTACACTTGTGCACTGAAATTTTTATTCAAGCCCCTTTTCGGGCCTGTTCGGGTGCCTAAGACTGCCGCACTTTCGACTTTCACGCCAGTCACAGATGGTCGAAAGGCCTGTACTACTGCACCCAGCGTTGCAGAATTTGCTGAAGATCAACCCGTTTGAAGGGCTTGGCCAGGTAATCGTTCATCCCCGCCGACAAGCAGGCTTCACGGTCGCCCTGCAAGGCATTGGCGGTCAGGGCGATGATCGGCAGGTCGGTGCAGCCGGGCAGTTGGCGGATCTGGCGAGTGGCCTCGTAGCCGTCGATGATCGGCAATCGGCAGTCCATGAGGATCGCTTCGAAAATCAGGCTCTCGGCACTGCGCACGGCCTGCGCACCATCGGCCGCGACACTGACCGTAAAGCCCAGGCTGCGCAACATGGCTTCGATAACCGTCTGGTTGACCGGATTGTCCTCGACCAGCAACACATTGCGGCCCTCACCGTCACCCTTGCCGCTGGGCGCGCGGAGTGAACGTGCCGGCAATGGCTGTTGGTAGAGCGCCAGAGGAATTTCCAGAGTGAATACCGAGCCCCGGCCTTCCTCGCTTTGGGCACGCAAGGTGCCGCCCATGCGTTCGGCCAGGGTGCGGGCGATCGGCAGGCCCAGTCCGGTGCCTCCGTAACGCCTTGAAATGGAACTGTCAGCCTGCTGGAACGCGTTGAACATCAATTCCAGGCTTTGCGCCGAAATGCCAATTCCGCTGTCACGTACGGTGCAGGTAAACCACAACAATTCGTGATCGAGGGATTGCCACTGCGATTCGATGGTGACGCGACCCTGCTCGGTGAACTTCAGCGCATTGCCGACCAGATTGACCAGAATCTGCCGGATGCGCGTTGGGTCGCCCTGAACCTGAAGCCCGCGCATGTCGTCGGGGATCTGCAACTGCAGATCAAGCCCGCGCTGCACGGCGCTGTGCTGGAATGACTGCGCGCAGGCGCTGATCAGGTCCGCCAGGTTGAACGGAATATGTTCCAGCTCCAGTTCCGAACGTTCGATGCGCGAGAAATCCAGAATGTCGTTGATGACTTTCAGCAGGTGTTCGGTGGACTCGGATGCCAGTGCGGCGTATTCGACCTGTTCCTCGGTCATGTCGGTGGTTTCCAGCAACTGCAGCATGCCCAGCACACCGTTCATGGGCGTGCGCAGTTCGTGACTCATCATGGCGAGGAAATCTGACTTGGCGTTGTTGGCCTTTTCCGCTTCTTCGCGGGTCTGGATCAATTGCGCCATTGCCTGCTGCTGTTCACGGCTGGCCTGTTCGAGGCCGCTGGCGAGGTTGTTGATGTGTTGCGACAGGGCGCCCAGCTCGGTGTCGTCGACGATGGGCAGGGGGGTCTTATAGTCGCCGTTCTGGATCGCCTTGACCGCGTCGCCGATGTCCCGGATCGGTTGCGAGAGGCTTCCCGCCAGGCGCCGGGCGACCAGAAAGGTGAACAACAGCGCGAACAGCGCCAGAATACCGGCCTTGAGCAGGATTTCCTGCTGGCGCTGACTGAACGCGTCACTGGACAGTCCGACGATCACCCGACCCAGATAGTCTTCGGCAGGAGCCGTGGCCGCGCTGTTGCCACTCTGGAAAAAATCATTGTGCAGTGGTACCCGTTGCAGCCGCACCGGGGCCTGGAACACTTCGACCTGGCGTGGGCGGGCCGACGGTTGCTCGACGTGCACCAGAATCCGGTTGGCGCTGTCCTGGATTTCCAGAAAATGTACATTGGGCGTTGCCAATGTGGCCTTCAGCAGGCTGTCCAGCACTTCATTGTTGCCGGATATCACCCCGTACTCGGTCGCCGGCGCCAGTTGGTTGGCGATCAACTGACCTGTGTGGTTGAGCTCCTGGCGCAGGTCCTGGAGCCGTACGAATGTGAAGAAGCTGATCAACAGCAGTGTCAGCAGCAGGGCAGGACCGAGGCTGATGAGCTGGGTCCGGGTGTTGATGTCCCAACGACGACGGAAGGTCATGGGCGGCGTTCTCCTTCTGCCAACAATGCTGCGACAGCTGCTTCATTTATCTGTTCGATACCCAGCGAGCGCGCCACTTGCGCGTTGCTCGAGACTTTGAAGCGCCGCGCGTAGTGCGTGCGTGGCCAACTGGCGGGTGGCTGGTCGAGCAAGTCGCCGAGCATCGCCAGCCAATCGCTTTGATCACTGTAGGTGCTGGCCAGGCTCCCGGCCTTGACGAAGCCGGCATTGGGGCCGATCAGCGCCATTTGTCGGGCATAGCTGCTGAGCAGCAGATTTTTCGCGGTTTTCGGGTTGTACAGATCGGGATCGTCTAAGCCCAGCAGCACGTCGCTGTTTTTCAGCAGGTTCTGTAACGGACGGTTGTCGAGTGTGTTATCCCAGCGCTCGGTGACCACTTCAAGACCCAATGGCAGAGCGGCCTGGCGCAGTTCCTTGAGCAAAAACTCGCTGTGGTTGTCGAACAGCACGCCAACCCGTTTGACCTGAGGTAAAAGGATTTGGATCAGGCGCAATTGACGGCCCAGGGGCGGATCGCTCCACAGCAGGCTGAGGTGCGCCGGCAGGGCGTCGCCCAGGTGTTGCCGCGCCTGCAGGCGGCTGATGCGCAGCACCAGTGTCGCCGGACCATGGCTATCTTGCAGGCGCCAGTCGAGGCTCGGCAGGTCGAGCAGAATCAATCGGATATTGCCAGGCAGCTTGCCTGGTGCCGGCAGGTCGGCCAGCGGCTGAAAACGCACGTTGTCGCCAGGTCGCAATTCGCGCAAGGCCTGGGTGAAGGACTGCACGCCGGGGTTGTCTTCGATACCGGTGAGCAGAATGTCCGCGGCGTGGACCGCCAGGCTGCTCAGCCAGCCACTGACCACCAGGCACAACATGACCAGTAGATGGCCAACGGTTGGCGTCCTGGGCAACCGATAATGCTGCATCTTAAAACGCCAGTTCCGCGCTGAAATACATCACCCGGCGCTCGTCGTAGTGGTTGTCGACGAAGCTGGTGGGCTGATAGACGAGTCGTTGCTCAAGCACGCCGGCCAATTCCAGGTTGGCCTTGCCCAGGCGGATGTGTTTGGCGATGCAAGTATCGACTCGTTCAAAGCGGTAGTCGTTGAGGGCTTCGTCACTATAGTAGAGGCGTGCACTGTTCCATTCGTGGTCCGAATCGGCGGAGCCGCTGTGACGCGCAGTCTGCTGCGCATCCAGGGAGGGGCTCCCCGGCATGGCGGCCGGTAATTGTTTCAGGCGAATGGCCGTGAGCACTGGCGGGAGCGTTTCGCTGTCGAGGAACAAGTCGTCAGCCTGCAATGGCGAGCTGAGAGCCAGCGCCATGACCAACGACGAGCGAGGTGAGGAAGAACCCAGTGGCACGACGCTTCCTTGTTAGCGAGTGATGGCGCGCATGTTAAACGAGCTGTAAGACTTTTCCAGTCACGATGTCAGCATTTTCCGCGGCTTTGTTGGACTTCTTTGCACTTGCGCCGCTAATTGACGCGGGGGCTGGCCGCCACTGGGCCGCTCCGTATAATGCCGACATCGCCACTGGTATGGATTAACGGATTGCATATGACTGAACAGCGCCCGATTGCGGTCCTGGGAGGCGGAAGTTTTGGTACCGCCGTGGCTAATCTGCTGGCTGAAAACGGTCATCAGGTCTTGCAGTGGATGCGTGACCCCGAGCAGGCCGAGGCCATCCGGGTCAATCGTGAGAACCCGCGTTACCTCAAAGGCATCAAGATTCTGCCCGGTGTGACACCGGTCACGGATCTGAAAGCCACCCTGGAGGCCTGCGACCTGTGTTTCGTCGCACTGCCATCCAGCGCGTTGCGCTCGGTGCTGGCCCCGCATGCCGAGCGTTTGCGCGGCAAGTTTCTGGTCAGCCTGACCAAAGGCATCGAAGCCCACACCTTCAAACTGATGAGCGAGATCCTTGAGGAAATCGCTCCGCAAGCACGCATCGGCGTGTTGTCCGGGCCGAACCTGGCCCGAGAAGTGGCCGAGCACGCACTGACTGCCACAGTGGTCGCCAGTGAAGACGAAGAGCTTTGTCAGCGGGTTCAGGCCGCGTTGCACGGTCGTACCTTTCGCGTCTACGCCAGCGCCGACCGTTTCGGTGTGGAGCTGGGCGGGGCGTTGAAAAACGTCTACGCGATCATCGCCGGCATGGCAGTGGCGCTGGGCATGGGGGAAAACACCAAGAGCATGCTGATCACCCGGGCATTGGCGGAAATGACCCGCTTCGCGGTGAATCAGGGCGCCAACCCGATGACCTTCCTGGGTCTGGCGGGCGTGGGGGATTTGATCGTCACCTGCTCGTCGCCGAAAAGCCGCAACTATCAGGTCGGTTTCGCCCTCGGCCAGGGTTTGAGCCTGGACGAGGCGGTCAATCGCCTGGGCGAAGTCGCTGAAGGCGTCAATACCCTGAAAGTGCTCAAGGCCAAGGCTCAGGAGGTCGGTGTGTATATGCCGCTGGTCGCCGGGCTGCATGCGATCCTGTTCGAAGGGCGCACGCTGGAGCAGGTGATTGAGCTGCTGATGCGCGCGGAGCCGAAGACGGACGTCGATTTCATTTCCACCAGCGGCTTCAACTGAGCCCTCTATGTAACAGGAACGGAGCGAGACATGAGCGATCAAAAAATAGAAGCCAAATACGAGTCCATCCTGCTGCGGGTACTGTGGATGATCGTGTTCTTGCTGGTCTGGCAAGTGGCGCAGTTCATCCTTGGCGCCGTGGTGCTGGTGCAGTTGATCTATCGTTTGATCTATGGCGCCCCGAGCGCCAGCCTGATGAATTTCGGCGACAGCCTGAGTCAGTTTCTGGCCCAGATCGGTCGTTTCGGCAGTTTTCACAGCGACCAGAAGCCCTGGCCGTTCGCCGACTGGCCAACGCCGCGTACGCCGGAAGGTGAAGCGCCGCACGTCGTGGCGCCAGCTCCGCATCCGGCCCGAGATGAGGAACCCAAGCTATGAAACTCTGGGTATTGCGTCATGGTGAAGCTGAACCTCACGGTTCCAACCACCATGATTCGGAGCGGGCATTGACCGCCCACGGTCGTGAAGAAGTACTGCGTAGCGCGGCGTTGTTGATCGGCCAGCCGCTCACCGCAATCTATGCCAGCCCCTACTTGCGAGCGCAGGAAACGGCTCAACTTGTACGAGACGCACTGGGTTTCGAACCGGAGATCCGTACCGTCGAATGGCTCACGCCGGAAACCGATCCGGACAAGGTGGCCGAGCAACTGGTGTCGGTGAGTAATGTCTTGCTGGTCAGTCACAACCCGCTGGTGGGGAACCTGCTGAGCTACCTGCAACATGGCGCCGGGCATCCGCCGGAGAAGGTCGGTACCGCCGGACTGGCGGAAATCAACGGCGATGAATTGCTGATCGGGTCGATGAAGCTCAAGGGCATCAAACACCCGTAACCGTTTAGCAGGAATGCGATCAAACGTTTTTCTGCGAAATAGTCAACCAAGCACTTGCTTGGTTGGCTACGCTTGCTCCAGACCAAAATAAAGGAGCGAGTCGCATGTCTGCTGCTTTTCGTTTGCCTCTGGACGTTTTCTACGAGCGCGAGGCCCGTCATCCCCGCCAGCGCTTTCTGGTCCAGCCCATGGGTGGCGGGGAGGTCGAAACGCTGACCTGGGCCGACGTCGGCCATCAGGCCCGATGCGCCGCCCACTGGCTGCGGGCGCGGGAATTGCCCCAAGGCAGTCACATCGCACTCATCTCGAAAAACTGTGCCCATTGGATCATTGCCGACCTGGCGATCTGGATGGCCGGGCATGTATCAGTGCCGCTGTACCCGAATCTGACTGCCAAGTCCGTGGCCCAGGTGCTGGAGCATTCGGAAGCGGCGCTGGCCTTCATTGGCAAACTCGACGATTGGCCGAGCATGTCCAGTGGGGTCAGCACGGATCTGCCGACCATCAGCCTGCCGCTGCATCCACCGGGTAGATTCGATTTCAGTTGGGCCGAGCTGCAACGCAGTTCCCCCATCCAGGACGACCCCAAACCCGCCGCCGATCAACTGGCGACCATCATTTACACCTCCGGCACCACCGGGCTGCCCAAAGGCGTGATGCACAGTTTCGGCAACCTGGGGTTTGCCACGACCCATGGCACCCGATTGTTCGGCCTCAACGAGTCAGACCGGCTGTTGTCCTATCTGCCGTTGTGCCATGTCGCCGAGCGGATGTTCGTCGAGCTGGCGTCGATCTATACCGGGCAGACGGTATTTTTTGCCGAAAGCCTCGACACGTTTCTGACCGATTTGCGCCGCGCCCGGCCGACCGCGCTGTTTGGCGTACCGCGGATCTGGACCAAGTTTCAGATGGGCGTCTACAGCAAGATCCCGGCAAAGCGTCTCGACTTCCTTCTTGGCCTGCCGATCATTGGCAAGCGGGTCGGGCACAAAGTCCTCGCCGGCCTGGGGCTGGACGCCTTGCGCGTGGCCCTCTCCGGCGCGGCGCCAGTGCCGCAGGCCTTGCTGTTGTGGTACCGCAAGCTCGGTCTGGATGTGCTGGAGGTCTATGGCATGACCGAGAACTGCGGTTACTCGCACATTGGCCTGCCGGGCCAGAACAAACCGGGGTGGATCGGCAAGCCCTGTCCGGAAGTCGAGGTGCGCATTGACGACTCGGGCGAGGTCCTGGTGCGTAGCGGCGCGACCATGCTCGGCTATTTCAAGGAGCCGCAGAAAACCGCCGACACCATCACCGAGGATGGCTTCCTGCGCACCGGCGACAAGGGCGAGCAAGACGCCGAAGGCAATCTGCGCCTGACCGGACGCCTGAAGGAAATCTTCAAGACCAGCAAAGGCAAGTACGTGGCCCCGGCTCCCATCGAAAATCGTTTGGCGGTGCATTCGCGGATTGAACAAGTGTGTGTGGTCGGCGATGGCCTGATTGCGCCACTGGGGCTGTGCGTGCTGTCGGCGGTCGGGCAGCAGGATGCGGATGGTGCGGCGCGCGCCGGCCTTCACTCAAGCCTGGAAAAGTTGCTGGAGGAGGTCAATGGCGCCCTCGACAAGCACGAACGCTTGCGGCGTCTGGTGGTGGTCAAGGACAGCTGGGCGGTGGAAAACGGCTTCCTCACGCCGACCCTGAAAATCAAGCGCAACGTGATAGAAGCCACTTACGGCGAGCGTTTCGCGGAATGGAGCGAGCGCAGCGAGGCGGTGCTGTGGCAGGATTGAGTCACGAACAAAACCAACAAAGGAAAGTAGCGATGAGTTTGTGGCGCACCACTCCCAACATCGAGCAGTTGAATGCCATCCAGAAAAACACCATTGGCGAAGTACTGGATATCCGCTTCGAAGCCTTTGACGACGAGTCGCTGACCGCGAGCATGGTCATCGACCATCGCACCCATCAGCCTTATGGTTTGCTGCACGGCGGCGCCTCTGTGGTGCTGGCCGAAACGGTTGGCTCCATGGCCAGTTACCTGTGTATCGACGCCAGCAAGTTCTATTGTGTGGGCCTGGAAATCAACGCCAACCATCTGCGTGGCCTGCGCAGCGGGCGGGTGACGGCGGTAGCCAAGCCGATTCACATCGGCCGCACGACCCATGTCTGGGACATTCGCCTGACCAGCGACGAGGGCAAGGCCAGTTGTGTATCGCGGTTGACCATGGCCGTGGTGCCGTTGGGGCAAAATCCACCAGCGCGTTGATCCCTGTGTTGTGGCGAGGGAGCTTGCTCCCGTTGGATCGCGAAGCGGCCCCAATCACACTTGCCCAAGGCCTCCGCACATGACGGCTGCTGTGCAGCCGAACGCGAGCAAGTTCGCTCGCCACAGGTTCATGGGTTTGGCCGGACTGTCATCATTCCTGTCAGTTACGGTCATTGCTGCGGGGCGCGGTCTTGCGGACAATCGGGCTTTGGTTTCGTTGATGGATCGTCGGTATGTCGCAGCAGATATTTTTCGCCCACGCCAACGGCTTTCCTTCGGGGACCTATGGCAAGTTGTTCGCGGCGCTGGCGCCCGAGTATCAGGTGGCGCATCTGGAGCAGCATGCTCATGACCCGCGTTTCCCGGCAGACGACAACTGGTACAACCTGGTAGACGAACTGATCCATCACCTGGAGCAGCAACCGGAACCGGTCTGGGGCGTCGGTCATTCCTTTGGCGGCGTACTGCATCTGCACGCGGCGTTGCGCTGCCCTGAACTTTATCGCGGCGTGGTGATGCTCGACTCACCGGTGCTGACCCGTACCGATCAGTGGGTGATCCGGGCCGCCAAGCGCTTTGGGTTCATCGACCGGCTGACCCCGGCCGGTCGCACCCTGGGACGGCGTGAAGAGTTCGCCGATCTGGAAAGCGCCCGTCACTATTTTGCCGGCAAGACCCTGTTTCGCGGCTTCGATCCGGACTGCCTCGACGCTTACCTGCAGCACGGTTTGTACCAGGTGGGCGACAAGCTGCGCCTGCGCTTCGACCCGGCCACGGAAATCAGCATTTACCGTGGCGTGCCCCACACCAGCCCTGGCCGACCACGGCAATTGAAAGTGCCTTTGGCGGTGGTTCGCGGGCGCAGCAGCCGGGTGGTGATGCGTCATCACGCCAGTTCGGTCGGGCGCCTGCCATTGGGCGAGTCCTTGACCATGCCCGGTGGCCACATGTTTCCTCTCGAACGTCCGCAAGACACCGCGATGTTGCTGAAAAAACTGTTCAGCCGCTGGGACGGTCGCCGCCAACAGGATTGCGCATGAGCCAGGTCGTTGAAGAAGTGCGCTTGAGCCTGCCGCACATCGAGCTGGCGGCGCACTTGTTTGGCCCGGAAGAGGGTTTGCCGGTAATTGCGCTGCATGGCTGGCTGGACAACGCCAACAGCTTCGCGCGCCTGGCGCCCAAGCTTAAGGGCTTGCGCATCATCGCGCTGGACATGGCCGGTCACGGACATTCCGGGCATCGCCCGACCGGTGCCGGTTATGCGATGTGGGACTACGCCCACGATGTGCTGCAAGTCGCCGAGCAGCTTGGATTAAAGAGGTTTGCGCTGTTGGGACACTCCATGGGGGCCATCGCGTCTTTGATCATCGCCGGATCGTTGCCGGAGCGAGTGACTCATCTGGCGCTGATTGACGGCATCATTCCACCTACGGACAAAGCCGAAAATGCGGCCGAACGCATGGGCATGGCCCTGCAAGCGCAACTGGATCTGCGGGACAAGCGCAAACCGGTTTACGCCACTCTCGATCGGGCCATCGAGGCGCGAATGAAGGGGCTGGTGGCGGTCAGTCGCGAAGCCGCCGAACTGCTGGCCCAACGGGGCCTGATGCCAGTGCCGGGGGGGTACACCTGGCGCACGGATAACCGCCTCACGCTGCCATCGCCGCTTCGTCTTACCACTGAGCAGGCCATGGCCTTCGTGGATCGAATCAGTTGCCCGGCAAAACTGGTGGTTGCTGCCGATGGCATGCTCGCCAAACATCGTGAGCTGCTGGAGCGTCTACCCTTTAGCCGGGAACAGCTGCCAGGCGGCCATCATTTGCACCTGAATGACGAGTCCGGTGCCGATCTTGTCGCAGACTGTTTCAATCGGTTCTTCGCCGTTCCTTGACTTGCGCCGGGCAACTGTCGAGGCTGGGCGGGTTGAAATGGGAGACAACCATGATAGATCTCTACACCGCTGCGACCCCGAATGGCCACAAGGTCTCTATCGTGCTCGAGGAACTCGGTTTGCCCTACACGGTGCACGCGTTGAGTTTCGATAAAAAGGAACAGAAGTCCGCGGACTTCCTGAAGATCAACCCCAATGGCCGAATCCCGGCGATTGTCGATCGTACAAACGGTGATTTCACCGTGTTCGAATCCGGCGCGATCCTGATTTACCTCGCTGAAATGACTGGAAAGCTGTTGCCCGCCGACCCGAAAGGGCGTTCGGTGGTGATGCAGTGGCTGATGTTCCAGATGGGCGGCATCGGTCCGATGCAGGGGCAGGCCAACGTGTTTTTCCGCTATTTCCCGGAAAAACTCCAGGGTGCCATCGACCGCTATCAGCATGAAACCCGCCGTCTCTATGAAGTACTTGATACGCGCCTGCAAGCCGTGGAGTTTCTCGCCGGCGAATACAGCATTGCCGACATCGCGACGTTCCCATGGGTGCGTGGCCACGAGTGGTCCGGTGTGTCGGTGGACGGTTTGTCAGCCTTGCAACGCTGGATGGCGACGATGGAAGCGCGCCCGGCGGTGCAACGCGGACTGCGTATTCCCGAACGCACCGATGACGCCAGTGTCGTCAAGGGCGCCCAGGCCATGCTGATCCGATGAGTGTATCGATGCGTTCCCTCAACCTGCTGACGCTGTGCTGTTTCAGTCCTCTGTTGTTTGCCGCCGATATTCCCGGCAGTCAGGACTTGCCGATTTTGCCGCGCATGACCGATGCGCAGATCGTCGATTATCGCCCCGCAGCCGAGCTCGAGCGGATTTATCCCTTGGGTTCGATCCGCAAAATCAGCGGTCAGTTGCGCTTCGATGGGCAGGTCAGCGCCCGCGGCAATGCCACGTCGGTGACCTATGAGTTGCCGCCGGAGCATTCGGCGACAGAAGCCTTCACCGACGCCCGCGAAGCCTTGCAGAAGCAGGGCGCCCAACTGCTGTTCTGGTGCCAGGCCCGTGATTGCGGGGAGAGCAGCCTGTGGGCCAATGAAGTGTTCGGCAACGCCAAACTCTATGGCTCCGATAACGAGCAGGCGTATTTGCTGTTGCGGCTGGCGGCACCGAAGAACGATACGCTGGTGGCGCTTTACAGCATCACGCGTGGCAATCGCAAAGCTTACCTGCACGTCGAGCAGTTTGACGCCGCGGCGGCGCTGGGTGATTTGCTGCCGACCTCCGCAACCCTGTTGCGTGAGCTCAAAAGCACTGGCGAACTCGATTTCCCCAAGCTGACCGACGCACCTGACGAGACCTGGCTGCGCTTGATCTCCCGTGGCCTGAATCTGGACACGACCCTGCGGATCAGTCTTTCCGGGCCGAAAGCCGAAGCCTGGCGTCAGGCGTTGATCGAGCAGGGCGTACGGGCGGCTCGGATGGAAGCCGGCCACGTCGAAGGCTCTGGCCTGCATATTGAACTGCTGCGTTAAGCTTGATCGGGTGAACGCGTTCGGCGCGTTCGCCTACTCTTTTGCGAACTGACTTTTCTTGAGATTTCGATGATCAATAACGACCGGCTGTTGGTGCAGATCCTGCTCCTGGTGCTGTTTGGCGCAAGTTTCTGGGTGATGGCGCCGTTTTGGTCGGCGTTGTTCTGGGGCGCGGTGCTGGCATTTGCCAGTTGGCCACTGATGCGTTTGCTGACGCGCTGGCTCAATGGCCGCGAGTCCCTGGCGGCAGCCATATTGACTGTCGGCTGGATGTTGCTGGTGGCGGTGCCATTGGTGTGGCTGGGGTTCAACCTGGCGGACCACGTGCGTGATGCCGTGGCATTCATCAAGGACGTGCAGGTCGATGGCTTGCCTGAAGCCCCCGTCTGGCTCGGCAGTGTTCCCTTGGTGGGCATGCGACTGGTCGGAATCTGGAACAGTGTCGATCAGCAGGGGGCGGCGATGATGGTGTCGCTAAAACCCTACTTCGGTCAGGTCGGCAACTGGTTGTTGGCACGTAGCGCACAGATCGGCAGCGGCATTCTCGAACTGACCCTGAGCATTGTCTTCGTATTCTTTTTCTATCGGGACGGGCCGCGATTGGCAGCGTTTGTCCATGGCTTGCTCGAACGCCTGATCGGCAAACGGGCCGGGTACTACATCGAACTGGTGGCGGGCACGGTGCAGCGGGTGGTGAACGGGGTGATCGGCACCGCGGCTGCCCAGGCGGTTCTGGCGCTGATCGGGTTCCTGATTGCCGGCATACCGGGGGCCCTGGTGCTCGGGATCGTCACTTTCCTGCTCAGCCTGATTCCCATGGGACCGCCGCTGGTGTGGATTCCGGCCACTGCCTGGCTGGCCTGGAAAGGTGAGTACGGGATGGCGGTGTTCCTCGGGATCTGGGGCACATTCATCATCAGCGGCGTGGACAACGTGCTCAAGCCGTATCTGATCAGCCGAGGCGGTAATCTGCCGTTGGTGATCGTGTTGCTGGGCGTGTTTGGAGGGTTGATTGCCTTCGGCTTCATCGGCCTGTTCATTGGCCCGACGTTGCTCGCGGTGGCGTACAGCTTGCTGACCGACTGGAGCAAAAGCCATTCGCGGGTCGATGATCGTCGCTGAATTCGAGAGGGATCGCGGGGATAGAGAACACAGACTCGCGTTGGTCCATCGGACGGATGATGGGGACCGACAAACCAACGCCAGGCTGTAAAAGCGGCTCGGGCTTCCTTGCCTGAGTCGTAAGGCGGGGAATCAGAACTTGGCTTCGGCATCCAGTTGCAGGGTGTTGATGTCCGAATCTTTCTTGTTGATGCTTGCGTTGGTGTAGTCGGAGTTCGCCATGAAGTAAGTAGCACCGAGGGTGAAGTTCTTGTCCAACTCGTAGCTTACTTTCAACTTGCTGCCGCGCGAGCCGGTGTAACCGTTGGCGAAGTCGGAGTCGGTGAAGGCGCCGACCACAGCGTTTTGCTGTACATCGCGGTAGTTGTAGTCGATAGCGAAGCCGTAGACCTTGGTCTTGACGCCGGCCAGCCAGCCAGTGTCCTGGTTGTTGCTGGCTTCGCTGTTGTTCACGTATTGGCCGTAAATCGACAGCGGCAGCGGCAGACCGCTCACGTCCAGCTGACCAAAGCCTTCGTACAGTTTGAATTCTTCGCCCGGGGTGTTGCCGTTGACGGCCAGTGCGCACGGTGCGGTGACTGTGCCACTGCCAGGGCAGGCACTGCTGTCAGCGTTGTCGTAGGCGTAGATACTGCCGCCCAGGGTCATTTTCAGATTATCGGTCAGTGCGAAGCGACCACCCAACTGGCCAGCGTACAGACGCAGGTCATGTTTGAACTGCACGCCCTCGCCGTCGACGTTGTCCTTGAGGGTGTAGTGACCGGCGCTGCCGAACAATTCGGTGCTGCCGCTCAGCGGGTATTTGTAAGTGACTGCCAGACCTTCCGGGTTGATATCGCTATCCCAGATGATGTCGCCCATGCTCACCCATGGCTGAGACATCTTGCCGCCGATCAGGTGCAGGTTCTTGATGGCATCCGGGTGGTAGTCGACGTAACCCTGATCCAGCCAGATCGCCTTCTTGTCGAAGTAGTTGTTCAGGTCCTGGTTGGTGGAACGCGCGTCATCGTTGCTGCCGGTGGCAATACGAATGCCGGTATCGACTTGCGGGTTGATTTCGCTGTAGGCACCCAGGCGGGCACGAATGCGCTGACGGTTCTGGTCCTTGCTGTTGGGTACGCCGTCGTTTTGAACGGTTTCCTGACGGAAGCGCACGTCTCCCTTGAACTGGGTCTTGGCAGCCCACGCCAGTTTCTGGTCGAAGGTACTCAGCTCGTTGGTTTTCTTGGCAGTCGCCGCGATTTGTTCGTTGGTTTCCTGTTGGGCCTGGCGGGCGATCTGCTGATCCTTCTGATCCTTGGCCAGCTCGGCTTGCAGTTCGCTGTATTGCGCGTTGGTAATCGAACCGTTGGCCTTGAGCATGTCGAGCAGTTTGGCGTCAACTGCGGCGCTGGCAGGAACACTCATGGCCAGCAGCAAGCCACCGCACAGGGCTGCCGCAGTTTTCGTGGAAGCAAGACGCATATCAATCTCCGAAGATGAGAGTGGATGACTTAGCCATCCAGGGCACAACCGACCATTGATGGACGGAAAACAGTGGCCGGGCTATAACCCGACGCTCTAAAAACAGGCGCCAGTATCGCGACGGTTTATTACAGGGCGGTGGCAATGTGATGGCGTGTCGATGACGATGCAGAGTCGTCGCGAACTATTGAGTTAGAGCGCTGTCGTCGATTTGATCGTGTGCAAAAGATGGCGATAAGCGATACTCGCGAGGCTTTCACGCCATGAACGAGTGAGGATGGTGATGCCGTTGCAACGCCTGCAAAGTCTGTCCGAAATCGCCCCGCAAACGTGGGACGCCCTGGTGCCCGAGACTCAGCCGTTTCTGAGTCACGCATTCCTGAGCGCGCTGGAAGACAGTGGCAGTGTCGGCCCGCATACCGGCTGGCAACCCGAACATTTGCTGCATGTCGAAGGCGATCGACTGATCGCCGCATTACCCGGTTACCGCAAATGGCATTCCTACGGCGAGTACGTGTTCGACCATGCCTGGGCCGATGCCTGTGAGCGTGCCGGCATCGATTACTACCCCAAATTCTTGAGCGCCGTACCGTTCAGCCCGGTCAGCGGGCCACGCCTGCTGGCGTCCAGCGTCGAGGACGGGTTCGAACTGCTGAAGAGCCTGCCGGGTTATCTGGAGATCGAAGGGCTCTCCAGCGCTCACATCAACTTCACCGATCCGTTCACTGACGCGGCACTGGCCGAACAGCCCGGCTGGTTGCAACGCATCGGCTGTCAGTACCACTGGCAGAACCGTGGTTATCGGGATTTCCAGGACTTTCTCGATGCCCTGAGTTCGCGCAAGCGCAAGCAGATGCGCAAGGAGCGTGAACAAGTGGCGGGGCAGGGCTTTGAGTTCGAATGGCTCGAAGGACGGCAACTGAGCGAAGCACAGTGGGATTTTGTCTATGCCTGCTACGCCAATACGTACGCGGTACGCCGGCAAAGACCCTATCTGACCCGGGAATTTTTCAGTCTGCTGGCCGAGCGGATGCCGCAATCGATCCGCGTGGTGCTGGCCAGGCAGGCCTCACGACCAGTCGCCATGGCGTTCAGCCTGGTGGGGGGCGACAGTTTCTACGGGCGTTATTGGGGCTGTCTGGCGGAGTTCGATCGGCTGCATTTCGAGACCTGTTTCTACCAGGGCATGGACTATGCGATTGCCAACGGTTTTCAACGCTTCGATGCCGGCGCTCAGGGCGAGCACAAGTTGATTCGCGGGTTTGAACCGGTGATTACCCATTCCTGGCATTACTTGCGCCATCCCGGGTTGAAAGCCGCGGTCAAAGACTTTCTGCACCAGGAGCGGCTGGGTGTGCTGGCGTATGCCGAAGAGGCGCGGACGGCCTTGCCCTATCGGCAGGAGTGATTTGAAGATTCAATCGATTCCGACAAACCCACCCGTCTGATGCTGCCACAGCCGCGCATACAAACCGCCCAGCGCCAACAGTTCAGCATGGCTGCCGGTTTCGGCAATCTTGCCATTCTCCAGCACCACCAACCGGTCCATGCGCGCGATGGTCGAGAGCCGGTGGGCGATGGCGATCACGGTTTTGCCCTGCATCAGGGTTTCCAGGCTTTCCTGGATCGCGGCTTCGACTTCCGAGTCCAGGGCTGAAGTGGCCTCGTCCATGATCAGGATTGGCGCGTCCTTGAGCAGCACGCGGGCGATGGCGATCCGCTGGCGCTGACCGCCGGAGAGTTTCACCCCGCGCTCGCCGACATGGGCATCGAAACCGGTGCGACCCTCGGCGTCCGACAGGGTCGGAATGAAGCCATCGGCCCGCGCCTTGTGTACCGCCTCCCAGAGTTCGGCGTCGGTCGCATCGGGTTTGCCGTAAAGCAGGTTCTCGCGGATCGAGCGATGCAGCAGGGATGTGTCCTGGGTGATCATGCCGATGCGCTCGCGCAGGCTTTCCTGGCTGACGTCGGCGATGTTCTGACCGTCGATCAGAATCCTTCCGCCTTCTACATCGTAGAGGCGCAACAGCAGGTTGACCAAGGTCGATTTACCGGCACCGGACGGGCCTATCAGGCCGATTTTTTCGCCGGGTTTGATGCTCAGGTTAAGGCCGCCGATGATTCCGCTCTGCTTGCCGTAGTGGAAGTCGACGTTCTCGAACCGCACCTCGCCACGGGCCACGGTCAAGGGTTTGGCCTGATCGCGGTCAGTCACCGAGACGGGTTGCGAAATACTCTGCAAGCCGTCCTGAACCATGCCGATGTTTTCGAAGATGCCGGTGACCACCCACATGATCCAGCCGGACATGTTGACGATGCGGATCACCAGTCCCGTGGCCAGGGCGATGGCGCCCACGGTGATCAGCGATTGCGTCCACAGCCACAGCGCCAGGCCGGTGGTGCTGACGATCAGCAAGCCGTTCATGCTGGTGATGACCACGTCCATGCTGGTCACGACGCGTCCCGCCAGCTGGGCTTTTTCAGTCTGTTCCTTGATCGCCTCGCGGGCGTATTGCTGCTCGAAATGGGTGTGGGCGAACAGCTTCAGGGTGGTGATGTTGGTGTAGCCGTCGACGATGCGCCCCATGAGTTTGGAGCGCGCATCGGAGGACACGACCGAACGTTCCTTGACCCGTGGCACAAAGTAGTAGAGGGCGCTTATGAAGGCGACGATCCAGGACAGCAGCGGGATCATCAGGCGCCAGTCGGCCTCGGCGAACAGCACCAGGGAACTGATGGCGTAGATCAACACGTGCCACAACGCATCCACCGCCTGCACGGCTGAATCGCGCAGGGAGTTGCCGGTCTGCATGATGCGTTGGGCGATGCGCCCGGCGAAGTCGTTCTGGAAGAAATTCAGGCTCTGTTTGAGCACGTAACTGTGGTTTTGCCAGCGGATCAGGCTGGTCATGCTGGGGCTCAGGGTCTGGTGCACCAGCAGGTCATGCAGGCCGACGAACACCGGGCGCAGGACCAGCGCCACCACGACCATCCAGGTCAGTTGGAGGCCGTGTTCCTTGAAAAAATTGACGTTCGGGGTGCCTTGGGCCAGGTCGATGATGCGGCTCAGGTAGCTGAACAGCGCGACTTCGATCAGCGCGCCAACCAGGCCCACGATCAGCAGTGCGGCGAAGCTCGGCCAGACTTGCTTGAGGTAATAGGTATAGAACGGCAGAACCCGATCTGGCGGAGCGGGCGTCGGGGCGTCGCGGAACACATCGATCAGTTTTTCAAAACGGCGATAAAGCATCGGTTCTTCACCCGCGAACGGGGTCTCCTTTAAACGGTATGAGCGTTACCGGCATCGCCGGCAACGGCTCGGACATCCTTGTCCAGCTTAGTCTCAGTCGATGCGCTTGGCCGACTTGATGAACACCGGATCGGCCGGTACATCCTTCATGCCGCTGCGGACGGTGGTTGGCGAGTTGACGATGATGTCCACCACGTCCATGCCTTTGACCACTTTGCCGAACACCGCATAACCATCGCCCTGGTCGAGGAAGTCGTTGTCCTTGACGTTGATGAAGAACTGGCTGGTGGCCGAATCCGGCACCGAGGTGCGGGCCATGGACAGGGTGCCACGCACGTTATGCAAGCCGTTTTTCGATTCGTTCTTGATCGGTGCCTTGGTGTCTTTTTGCTGCATTTGTTGAGTGAAACCGCCGCCCTGGACCATGAAACCCGGAATCACACGGTGGAAAATCGTGTTGTTGTAGAAACCGCTGTCGACGTAGTCCAGGAAGTTCTTGGTACTGATCGGGGCCTTGACCGGGTCCAGTTCGATCTCGATCTGGCCGTTGGTGGTTTCCAGCAGAACATGGGGCGCCTTGGCGGGCGTTGCCGCCATCAGGTTGGCGGCAAACAGAACGGAGCCAGCGACGAGGGCGATTTTTTTCAGCATGGGTCAGTGATCCTGAGGGTGGTGGTATCGACGGCGGCAAGAAACTCGAGCAGCGTCTGGTTGAAAAGTTCGGGCTGGTCCAGCGGGGTGGCGTGACGCGAATCGGCGATCACCACCAGCCGCGCATCGGGCAGCAGTTTTACGTAGTTTTCCTTCAGCGAAACCGGTGTGTAGTCATGGTCGGCGCTGACGATGAGGGTTGGACAGGATACCTTCGACAGTCGTTCCTGAACGCCCCATCCCACGATGGCATTGAAGCTGGCGAGATAAGCATGTTTGTCGTTCCTTGCCCAGCGTTCGGCCATTTTTTCTCGCAGATCCGCCTGTCCGGGCTTGGGGAACAGTTTGCTGCCCAAGGCCTTGCCGATTGTCCCGAGACTGAGGATGTGCATCAGGCTCCAGCGTTTAAACCACTGCCAATAATCGTCGCGGCTGCGCAGTTTGACCTCGGGCGCGCTGTTGACGATGCACAGGCTTTTGAGCAATTGCGGCTGATCCACAGCCAATTGAAAGCCGATCATGCCCCCCATCGAAAGCCCCACATAGTGAGTCGGGCCGAGATTCAGGTGCTCGATCAACGCGATCAGGTCGGCGCTGAACCCGGCGATGCTGTAGCGCTCGCGGGGTTTATCCGAGCGACCGTGGCCGCGAACGTCCGGGACGATGACCCGGTAACGGGCAGCCAGCGCGGGGATCTGTTTTTCCCAGTCCAGGGTACTCGAACCCAGGCCGTGGACCAGCAGCAACGGCGTACCGTGGCCATATTCCTCATAGTGCAAGTTGCAACCATCGTGTTCGAAATAGGCCATGCATACACTCCGTGTCAGGCTTGTTCAGGCGCGGCGAAGGGGGCGTCCAGTGGTGCGGTATCGAAGGTGCGCAACAGTTCGATGAGAATCTGCGTCGCCGGGCCCAGGGGTTTGTCCTTGTTCGAATACAGGAAGAAGCTCGGGCTTCGGCTGCCGCCCTGATCCAAAGGTAGCAGCTTGAGCGTACCTTCCCTGAGTTCACGTTCGATCGTATGTCTGGGCAGCCAGGCGAAGCCCAGGCCACTGCTGACAAACGTGGCGGCGGTGGCCAGGCTGCCGACGGTCCAGCGCTGTTCGGCACCGAGCCAGCCGACGTCCCGGGGCTGTTGCCGACCGGAGTCGCGGATCACCACTTGCATATGGCTTTCCAGATCCTGGAAATTCAGCTCGCGATTGAGGCGATGCAGCGGGTGTTCGGGGTGGGCCACCGCGACGAATTCGACGTCGCTCAATTCCGTCCCCAAATAACCGGGAATGCTGAACCCGGTAATGGCCAGGTCGGCCACGCCTTCCAGCAGGACCTCCTCCACCCCCGACAACACTTCCTCGCGCAAGCGCACACGGCACCCGCGGCTTTGCGGCATGAAAGCGGTCAAGGCGCGGACCAGGCGGGCGCTCGGATACGCTGCGTCGACCACCAGCCGCACCTCGGCTTCCCAGCCTTGCTCCATGTGATGGGCCAGGTCTTCCAGTTGGCTGGCTTGTTTCACCAGTTGCCGGGAGCGGCGCAGCAGCACGCCACCGGCCTCGGTCAACACCGCCTTGCGGCCGTCGATGCGCAGCAGTGGCACGCCGAGCTGGTCCTGCATGCGCGCCACGGTATAGCTGACCGACGACTGCGAGCGATGCAGCGCCTCGGCGGCCTGGGCGAAGCCACCGTGATCGACGACGGCTTGCAGCGTTCGCCATTGATCAAGGGTCACGCGGGGCGCTTTCATGATGAGCTCCTCTTGTCCTAAGCTGGCAGCCCTTATTGGAGACTGCTGAATGAAAAAATTCTGTTGTGTGGTGTTGGCGATGCTGCCGCTGACTGCGTTTGCCTATCAGATCGATGTCGAAAAGCAGCTCAATGGCTTGAGCATCGACTACAACACGTATGACACCGATAGCGATATCGCCACCATTCAGGTGAACAACTACGGCAGCACCGATGCGACCTGTAAGGTGGTTTTCTACAACGGCCCGGAAGCGCCGCGCACCCGTAATATCGAAGTGGCCGCTGGCAAACACAAAACCGCGACGGCCAAATTCAGCCGTTCCATCATCAAGATGCGTATCAAACTCACCTGCACCCCGAAATGACTGCACGAGCAAGCTTGCTCACGATAGCGTTGGGGGCAGTCGACAGCCCTTTTTTACTCGTCGCTATCGCGAGCAAGCCTGCCTCTACAACGCATGGTCCGCTTATAAACGAATTTATCGATAGCTTATAGCAATTATTTGCGCTTTTTCATCGATATGACACTGTTTAACCTTCACTCCATCGACTTACAGCATTCTCAGATGGAGGCTACATCCCATGTCCCGCGTTCTGATCATCGAAAGCAGCGCACGTCAGCAAGACTCGGTTTCCCGTCAACTGACCCAAACCTTCATCAGCCAGTGGAAAGCCGCTCACCCGAAGGACGAAATCACCGTTCGTGACCTGGCTGTCAACCCGGTGCCGCATCTGGACATCAACCTGCTGGGCGGCTGGATGAAACCCGCCGAACAGCGCAGCGACATCGAACAGGTTTCCCTGGAGCGCTCCAACCAGTTGACCGACGAACTGCTGGCCGCCGATGTCCTGGTGATGGCCGCGCCGATGTACAACTTCGCCATCCCGAGCACCCTCAAGGCCTGGCTTGACCACGTGCTGCGTGCCGGCGTGACGTTCAAGTACACCGAAACCGGTCCTCAAGGTTTGCTCAACGGCAAGCGCGCTTACGTGTTGACCGCTCGTGGCGGGATCTACGCTGGCAGCGCTGCGGATCATCAGGAACCCTACCTGCGTCAGGTCATGGGCTTCATCGGCATCCATGACGTCACGTTCATTCACGCCGAAGGCATGAACCTGGGCGGTGACTTTCAGGAGAAAGGCCTCAACCAGGCGAACGCCAGGCTTGCTCAAGTGGCCTGACCCGTTAATCGCCAGATAATCACTGGATGGTCTAGTGTCCTGGCGCAACCCTTCAAGCCTGTACGCGCATCGAACCTCCCTTTGCACTTGTTGCTCCTGAGTGCTGTAGCCCGATTGAACGCTTTAGCGAGATCGGGCTTTTTTTTGCCTGGAATTTTGTATCGTTTGAGTGTTCGCGATCACCGGCAAAACCCGCTATCTTCGCCGCCATTCGAAACGAGGCGAGCATGGGCTATCTACTTTTTGTCACGCTGATCCAGGCGTTTTCCTTCAGTTTGATCGGCGAGTACCTGGCCGGTCATGTCGACAGTTACTTCGCAGTACTGGTGCGCGTGCTCCTGGCGGGACTGGTGTTTATTCCGCTGACGCGCTGGCGCTCAGTAGAGCCGGCGTTCATGCGCGGCATGTTGCTGATTGGTGCGCTGCAGTTTGGCGTGACCTACGTTTGCCTGTATCTGAGCTTCCGTGTGCTGACGGTGCCTGAAGTGCTGCTGTTCACGGTCCTTACGCCGCTGCATGTGACCCTGATCGAAGATGCGCTGAACCGCCGATTCAACCCATGGGCGTTGGTGGCTGCACTGGTGGCGGTGGCCGGGGCCGCGGTGATTCGCTACGACCGGATCAGCCCGGACTTCTTCATGGGGTTCCTCCTGCTGCAACTGGCCAACTTCACCTTTGCCGCCGGGCAGGTGCTTTACAGGCACCTGGTGGCACGCCACCCCAGCGATCTGCCGCATTACCGGCGCTTCGGTTACTTCTACCTGGGTGCACTGGCGGTGGTGTTGCCGGCGTTTCTGCTGTTCGGCAAACAGAACTTCTGGCCGCAAGCGCCGCTGCAATGGGGCGTGCTGGTATTCCTCGGACTGGTTTCCACCGCACTGGGCCTGTATTGGTGGAACAAGGGCGCCTGCCTGGTGAACGGCGGGACGCTGGCGGTGATGAACAACCTGCATGTGCCCGTGGGGCTGCTGCTCAATCTGCTGATCTGGAATCAGCATGAGGACCTGGGGCGGTTGTTGCTGGGTGGGTCGGTGATTCTGATGGCGGTGTGGATCAGTCGGCTGGGCATGCGCAAACCTTTGACCGTCCACTAAACCTTGTGGGAGCGAGTTCGCTCCCACCGTTTTTTGTGGTGTCACATCACGTGTTTTTCCGCCTCGGGAATGTGGCTAGTGCCCAACACGGCCGGCAGCAACCCGGCGCGTAAATCCGTCCCGCTCGGTTGTTGATACAGATTCAGTCCGAACTCCGGCAACACCGCCAGCAGGTAGTCGAAAATATCCCCCTGAATCCGCTCGTAATCGGCCCAGGCCGTGGTGCGGGTGAAGCAATAGATTTCCAGTGGAATCCCCTGAGCGGTGGTCTGCATCTGGCGCACCATGCAGGTCATGTTCGGCTGGATCTCCGGGTGGCTCTTCAGGTACGCCAGGGCATAGGCTCGAAAGGTCCCGATGTTGGTCATCCGGCGACGGTTGGCCGACATCGCCGCGACATTGCCCTGGGCTTCGTTCCAGGCCTTGAGCTCGGCCTTCTTGCGACTCATGTAGTCGGTCAGCAGATGCACCTGGGACAGTTTCAGTTCTTCGTCATCGCGGATGAAGCGCACGCCACTGGCATCGATAAACAAGCTGCGCTTGATCCGTCGGCCACCCGACTGCTGCATGCCGCGCCATTATCACCGCAGCATAATCTATACTAATTACCCTTCTCGCTAATCCTTACCTACCAAAAAACCGGACGAGGGGCTGATTTTTGCCCCAAGCTCGTCTACCAAGATTTGCCAGATCACCTACTCTGAACGTGTATCTCCTCTTACTAGCTACTACATACTATGTAGGTGCTTTATGGCCTTTGCCCTCAGAATTAATACTCGTTACGTAAATGACGACACTGGACGCGAGGTGGAGCTACCAGGTTTGCTCACACATGTCGGCGCTGATTGAAAACTGACCCACCCTGCCGATTGAAAATTGACCCAGGGCGGATTGCTGATTTTTGCATCAGCAATTGTGGATAAGCTTAGCAGTCGTGTCCCGGTGGAAGAGGCATTAAAG
>NZ_VZPP01000020.1 GCF_008801475.1 Pseudomonas moorei
TTAATGTACTGCTCGGCGGTTTCGGCAATACAGCCGACGCCGGTCCCGCAGGCGCCAAGGAAGCCCGTCCGGTGAAATCCGGTTCGGCTGACGACGCGACCTTCCTGCTGACCAACGCCGACACCGTAATCATCGTTCCGGGCTACGGCCTGGCGGTGGCCCGTGCTCAGCATGCGCTGAAGGAACTAACCGAGAAGCTGACCCATCGCGGCGTGACCGTGAAATATGCGATCCACCCGGTGGCCGGTCGTATGCCGGGCCACATGAACGTACTGCTGGCCGAGGCCGAAGTGCCTTACGACCAGGTGTTCGAGATGGAAGACATCAACTCCGAGTTCGGTCAGGCCGACGTGGTGCTGGTGTTGGGTGCCAACGACGTGGTCAACCCGGCCGCGAAGAACGATCCGAAATCGCCGATTGCCGGCATGCCGATTCTCGAAGCGTTCAAGGCCAAGACCATCATCGTCAACAAGCGCTCGATGGCCAGCGGCTATGCCGGTCTGGACAACGAACTGTTCTACCTGGACAAAACCATGATGGTGTTCGGCGACGCTAAAAAGGTCATCGAGGACATGGTCAAGGCTGTCGAGTAAACCTCGCCGGCAACGCAGACGCCCCGACTCGTCGGGGCGTTTTTGTTTGCGCAAATCGTCGAACAAATCGAAGCTTTGTTACCGATCCGGTAACGGTGTTTTGTCTGAAAGCCCCGGAATAGACAGCTCTTTTGCGACCTTGGTAGCGGGACGCAGGCCTTCGAAATTCACTAGACTGCACATCCTGCTACCCGTTGCCCGAGATAACAATCCATGTACCGTGACCGTATTCGCCTGCCTTCGTTGTTGGATAAAGTGATGAGCGCTTCCGAGGCTGCCGCTCTGATTCAGGACGGCATGACCGTCGGCATGAGCGGCTTCACCCGCGCCGGCGAAGCCAAGGCTGTACCCCATGCACTGGCCGAACGAGCCAAGGTCACGCCGCTGAAGATCAGCCTGATGACCGGTGCCAGCCTGGGCAACGATCTGGACAAACAGCTGACCGAAGCCGGCGTATTGTCGCGGCGCATGCCGTTTCAGGTGGACAGCACGCTGCGCAAGGCGATTAACGCCGGTGAGGTAATGTTCATCGACCAACACCTTTCGGAAACCGTCGAACAACTGCGCAACCAGCAGCTGAAACTGCCGGACATCGCCGTGATCGAGGCGGTGGCGATCACTGAACAAGGGCATATCGTGCCGACCACCTCGGTGGGCAACTCGGCCAGCTTCGCAATTTTCGCCAAACACGTGATCGTCGAGATCAACATGGCGCACAACCCGAACCTCGAAGGCCTGCACGACATTTATATCCCGACGTATCGTCCGACCCGCACGCCGATTCCACTGGTCAAGGTCGATGACCGCATTGGCAGCACTGCCATCCCGATCCCGCCGGAAAAGATCGTCGCGATCGTGATCACCAATCAGTCCGACTCACCCTCCACCGTGCTGCCGCCGGACATTGACACCCAAGCCATCGCCGACCACCTGATCGGCTTCTTCAAGCAGGAAGTCGATGCCGGGCGCATGACCAACAAGCTCGGCCCGCTGCAGGCCGGTATCGGCACCATCGCCAACTCGGTGATGTGTGGCCTGATTGATTCGCCCTTCGAAGACCTTACGATGTACTCCGAAGTGCTGCAGGACTCGACGTTCGATCTGATCGATGCCGGCAAATTGAGCTTCGCCTCAGGCAGCTCAATCACCCTGTCGAGCCGTCGCAACGCCGATGTATTCGGCAACCTTGAACGCTACAAGGACAAACTGGTACTGCGTCCGCAGGAGATCTCCAACCACCCTGAAGTGGTACGTCGCCTCGGCATCATCGGAATCAACACCGCGCTCGAGTTCGACATTTATGGCAACGTCAACTCAACCCATGTCTGCGGCACACGCATGATGAACGGCATTGGCGGCTCGGGCGACTTCGCGCGCAACGCGCACCTGGCCATCTTCGTAACCAAGTCGATTG
This sequence comes from Pseudomonas moorei, assembly GCF_008801475.1. Taxonomy (GTDB): domain Bacteria; phylum Pseudomonadota; class Gammaproteobacteria; order Pseudomonadales; family Pseudomonadaceae; genus Aquipseudomonas; species Aquipseudomonas moorei. The sequence goes on from NZ_VZPP01000020.1 coordinate 2,008, forward strand.
CCAAGGGCGGCGCCATTTCCAGCGTGGTGCCTATGGTCAGCCATGTTGACCATACCGAGCATGATGTCGACATCCTTGTCACCGAAGTCGGCCTGGCAGACCTGCGCGGCCTGGCGCCTCGGGAGCGTGCTCGCGTGATCATCGATAATTGCGTGCACCCGGACTATCGCCAGGCACTCAACGACTACTTCTGCGCCGCTTGCGCCCTCGGCGGTCATACGCCACACATCCTGCGTGATGCACTGAGCTGGCACATGAACCTGGAAGAAACCGGGAAAATGCTCGCGGTGTAATTGGTACAGATGGCAGCTGACGGAAACACAATTTCGTCAGCTAGCTATCTTCCAGCGATATCCTTTCAAAAACTGTACTGCTGTACCGGTCATTTTCTACGGCATTTGCCTACACCCCTAAGAGAAATCGGCAAAAATGCACCTAATTAGTGCGGACAGGTACAGTTGCCTCAATTTCGACCAGTACACCCCCTATAAACAGTTAACTGAGCCCTCACAATACAGGTGAACTGTATCTACAGAGACTAGGCAAACAAGAGGATCATGGGCACCAGTTAAACCACTACCTAATCCCGCCACAAGCGGAAGGATGACCACCATGGAACGTACACTCAGTTCCGATCTGTTCTTCGACAACACTGCTGAAAAAACCCAGGCTTCCATGCCTCTGCGCGTTATCGCCAACCTGATGCTGTGGCAGCGCCGCATCTCCAGCCGCCATCAACTGGCTCGTCTGGATTCGCGTCTGCTGGCTGATGCCGGTATTAGCGAAGCACAACGCTACGAAGAGCTGAGCAAGCCGTTCTGGCGCTAAGTTAGCGTCGCTGGCTCTGACCTTAAGGTCCACCGCCAGCAACCCGAATTGAACAAACAGAACCCGTCGTGGGAAACCGCGACGGGTTTTGTCGTTTCAGGCCATTCAACGGGTCAAAAAGTAGATAATGTTGCAGACAAGTACAGTTTTCTATAAATAGAATATAACCAGTACAGTATGCCTGGTAGCACCTCCCACCCGAACAGACGGCACTGTTCGAATGTCTATGCACGGGCCTAATATCAAAACCAGCAGGTGACGAACGAGTGTCTTGCAATTGAATGTCCAGACACCGCGCCACTTTTTAATGCATTTATCCAAAGGAGTTTCACCATGTCCCGTCTTCGTCTGCTCAGCGCTGCAGCCCTGTTTGCCGTGGCTGCCAATGCCCATGCCTCCAGCTTCATCGCAACCACCGATGCTGTCGTCAACGCGCTCAAGGCCACGTCCGATGCGACCACCGATGTCGTTTCGTCGTCGTTCAAGGATCACAAGATCATCCTCGCTGCCCGTGACGACGCGGCGAGCTTTGTTGCCACTGACGGCGCGATCCGCGGCGTAAAACTGGAAAGTGCACTCGACTACATCCGCCATCAGGCGCCACAACTGAATGCAACCGACGCTCAACTGGCGCAAGCGATTCTGACCATCTAAAGCGACTGGCCTGGAGCGGGACACGCCAGTCGTGTCCCAATGTTGCGACGCTGGCTCTAAACCGGGGCTTGCGCTAGCCTTGGGACTCACTTGCAACTGTCGAGTCTCATGCGCTTTCATTCACAACTGTTGATCTCTACGGTATTTTTCGCGGCCATCCACTCTGGTTCGGCCCACGCTTTCGATGCCTTCAACCTCTCTACACAAGGCGCTGTCGCCAGTGGTTACGCCACAAGCATGGTGACCTCGGCGCCCTTCGACCATAAACTGCTGCTCGCCGCCCACGATGACGCTGCGGCATTCATCGCCAGTGACGGCCAATTGAGAGGCGCACAGCTGGAATCGGCCCTGAATTATCTGCGCCGAACCCAGCCAAAACTTCATGCCAGCGACCTTGAACTGGCACAGGCAATTCTCGTCCAATAGCTATCCCAAGTTTCTCCGGAGTCGTTCCATGCGTAACCCGCTGATTGCCGCCACCCTTGGCCTGTTGCTGCTCGCCGACGTGGCCCAGGCCCATACCCTGGTTGCCACCAGTAACATGCTGATTCGTGCCACCCAGCGCACACTTGATTTCACATCCGATACCACCACCTCCATCCGTGATTCGAAAATCGTCCGCGAAGCCCAGGACGACGCCGCCAGTTTCGTTGCCAGCAACGGCGACATTCGTGGAGCACACCTGGAAGCAGCCTTGGATATGTTGCGCACCCGCGTACCGGAAGCCCGCGACGCCAGTGACCAGGTTCTCGCCGAAGCCATTCTCGCGCTGTGAGGCTTCCAGCTGCCTGGCTGTGGGCCGGAGCACTATTGCTGTTCGGCAACGCCGCCCATGCCGGCCTTGAACTACACCTCAAGACCGACGGCCTGAATCCCGCCCAACAGCAAGCCAGCCAAGCCTTGCTCGATGAAGCCATGCAGGCGCTGCCGCCGCGCTTCATCGAGCAACTCGACCGGCGTATCGACGTCAGCTGGACCGACGACATGCCCGCCAACGCCTACGGCGAGGCGTCATTGGTGTCGGAACTCGCCCTAAATCGCAACCTGCTGGCAGGCCTCACTGACGGCAGTGCCGCAACCAAGAAAACCTATCGCCCCCACGGCACCGTACGCCGGGAGATGCTGGCGACGGTGCTGCACGAACTGACCCACATTTATGACCGTTCACGCCTGTGGTCAACGACGGAACGCAAACTGATTCAGCGCTGCTCCCGGCACCAAAGCAGCTCGGGGCTGATTGGTATCCCGGACGAATGTCGTGGCCAGTCCGATCGCCGCTTTACCCTCAGTGACGACCCGCGCCTGCTCGACCTCGCCGGATGGCAGCAATACGTAGGCCGTCGCGGTGAACGCGAACAGCACAATCGCCAGATCGCCCGCAGTCCGGATATTTACGAGACAACCAGCCCCAAGGAGTTCGTCGCGGTCAACATGGAGTACTTCCTCCTTGACCCGAGCTATGCCTGTCGCCGCCCCTCGCTGTACCGCTACTACAAAGAGCACTTCGGCTGGGCACCCGCCGCCAAGGATGATTGCGGCAAGACCTTCGCCTTCCTGAATGCCGGTAACGACTTCGCCAAAACACCTCTGGGGCAGGTAGATCCGGAGCGGGTTTACGCTGTCGACTACCTGCTGGCAGAGGCCAACCAGAACTGGGTCAGCCGCTGGGGTCACAGCATGTTGCGGCTGGTGATCTGTGCACCGGGCCGGCCGCGCGGGCCGGATTGTCGACTGGACCTGGATCAGCACCTTGTGCTGTCCTACCGCGCCTTCGTCGGCGACGTCCAACTGTCGAGTTGGGATGGCTTGGTGGGCAAATACCCGTCACGTCTGTTTGTCCTGCCTTTGGCCCAAGTGATCGACGAATACACCAAGACCGAATTGCGCAGCCTGGCCTCGGTGCCGCTGAACCTGTCGCGCCGCGAGATTGAAGATGTGGTGGAACGTGCCGCCGAGATGCACTGGAGCTACGACGGTAACTACTTCTTCCTTTCAAATAACTGTGCTGTGGAGGAGTTGAAGTTACTGCGTGGCGGCACAAACAATCCCAAGTTGGTTGCTCTGGACAACATCATGCCAAACGGTCTGCTGGAAGTGCTCAAAGGGCGCGGACTGGCGGATACCAGCGTGTTGGACGACCCTCGGGAAGCACTGCGTTTGGGCTATCGCTTCGACTCCTTCCGCGATCGTTATCAAGCCATGTTTGACGTGTTGAAAAAACACTTGCCGATCAAACAGGAAAAAGTAGAAGACTGGCTCGACTTGAAAGCCGAAGAGCGCCGCAAATGGTTCGAACAGGCTGATTTGCGTACGAGCGCAGCGTTGCTCCTGTTGGAACAAGCCAGCTTTCGCCGCCAGTTGTTGTTGGCCCAGGACGAGGTCAAACAGCGTTACCTGGGCGCTCGAGAATTGAAAAACGGTGGAATGGACAAGGCGAACGAAACACTGAGGCAGATTCTCGATAACAGCGGCTTTCTCAGCCGTCCGGCAGAACTGCTCGGCAGCGGCGGATATGGCTTGCCACAACCCAGTGAGTCGCAACATCTGGAATCGGAAAGCAGCCAGCGACAGAAACAACTGCTGGCACTGTCCGGCGATCTGGATAAGGAAGTCAGAGCACTGCTTGAACCGAGTCGCGCAGCCGAAATGGCGGCCAATGAAGCCAACGTGAAACAGATTGGTGAGCACTTGCGCAAGTTGCACAAGGCAGCGGGTGGCCTGGAGTTACCTTAATTCCATAACCTGTGGGAATGAGCCCGCTCGCTCCCACAGGTTCAGGATATTCGACCTTCAACCTGCTGGCTTTTCAGTACAGAACCCCCTGCAAAACCTCATAGACAATTCCCGTTCCCACAGCGATCAGCACAACATCCGCGCCAGCACGCCGCCATTCGTAACCGGGGTAATACGGCAAGTGGCTCAGCGCCCGGTTATCCAGGCGCTCGCCGTAATAACCTCGGGGCAGCGGCCGTCCACGCACCACAATGACACCCGGTGGCGGCGGTGCACCTCGCACGAAGTAGCCGTGATTGTCGTGAATGGTCTGGCGCACCGGTCCGAAGTCCCGCGGTGGAGGGCCACCCCAATGGTTGTCATGGTCGCGATGATCATCGCCATGATAGTCACCACGGTTATCGTAATGACCGTGATCATCGTGTTGATCTGCACTGGCCGGCAACAATGGGGTAGCACTGAGCATCAGAACGCCCAGGCTGGCAATCAGACGCTTCGACATGTTCATCGGTTTTTTCCTCACGGCACACGCAGCAAAAAGGGCTTCAGAACGAGGTCCTGAAGCCCTGGGTCTTGCTCATTAGTCTGTGCCGGAGGGCGCTAATTCCTCTGTATCAGGAACTTTACCTTCAGCTGACGCGCGCTTTACGCACGCCTTCGGCCAACGCCGAACAAAGGCTCAGTACGCCATCCACCGCCTGCTCCGGCGTCGTGGCATTGGCGATGTGATCGATCAACGCCGACCCCACCACCACGCCATCGGCCAGACGCGCGATATTCGCGGCTTGCTCCGGGGTACGAATGCCGAAACCGATGCTGATCGGCAGATCGGTATGACGACGCAGACGCGCGACCGCCTCTTCGACGTGCTCCAGGGTCGCTGCGCCAGCACCGGTCACCCCGGCCACCGACACGTAATACACAAAGCCGGAGCTGCCATTGAGCACTTTTGGCAGACGCACATCATCCGTGGTCGGCGTGGTCAGACGGATGAAGTCGATGCCCGCCGCCTGCGCCGGATCGCACAACTCCTCGTTATGCTCGGGCGGAATGTCGACCACGATCAGACCATCGACCCCGGCCTCTTTCGCTTCGGCAATGAAACGCGGCACGCCGTATTTGTGGATCGGGTTGAAGTAACCCATCAGCACCAGCGGTGTTTCTTTGTTGTCCTTGCGGAACTCGCGAACCATTTCCAGGGTTTTCGCCAGATTCTGCTTGGCTGCCAAGGCACGGATATTGGCGAGCTGGATCGCCGGGCCATCGGCCATCGGATCGGTAAAAGGCATGCCCAATTCGATCACGTCAGCACCCGCCGCCGGCAAGCCCTTGAGGATCGCCAGGGAAGTCTCGTAGCTCGGGTCGCCGGCAGTGACGAAGGTCACGAGGGCGGCGCGGTTCTGTTCCTTGAGTTCGGCAAAGCGCGTTTGCAGGCGGCTCATCAGTGTTTCTCCTGCTTGGATTGTTCCATGTGGTGCATCACGGTTTGCATGTCTTTGTCGCCACGGCCCGACAGGTTCACCACCATCAGGTGATCTTTCGGCAGGTTCGGCGCGCGTTTGAACACTTCAGCCAGGGCATGGGCACTTTCCAGGGCAGGAATAATCCCTTCCAGACGGCAGCATTGGTGGAACGCCGCGAGGGCTTCGTCATCCGTCACCGAGGTGTACTGAACGCGGCCGATGTCATGCAACCAGGCGTGTTCCGGGCCAATACCCGGGTAATCCAGGCCAGCGGAGATCGAGTGAGCGTCGATGATCTGCCCATCGTCGTCCTGCAGCAGGAAGGTACGGTTACCGTGCAGCACGCCCGGTACGCCGCCGTTCAGGCTGGCCGCATGCTTGCCGGTCTCGATGCCATAACCGGCCGCTTCGACACCGATGATCTCGACGCTCTTGTCGTCGAGGAACGGGTGGAACAGGCCCATGGCGTTGGAACCACCGCCGATGCAAGCCACCAGGCTGTCCGGCAGACGGCCTTCCTGGGCTTGCAGCTGGTCACGGGTTTCCTTGCCGATTACGGCCTGGAAGTCGCGAACCATCGCTGGATAAGGGTGCGGACCGGCCACAGTGCCGATCAGGTAGAAGGTGTTGTCGACGTTGGTCACCCAGTCACGCAGGGCTTCGTTCATGGCGTCTTTCAAAGTACCGGTGCCGGATACCACCGGGATCACTTCGGCGCCCAACAGCTTCATGCGGAACACGTTGGCTTGTTGACGCTCGATGTCAGTGGTGCCCATGTAGATCACGCAATCCAGGCCAAAACGCGCGGCCACGGTGGCCGTTGCCACGCCGTGCATGCCGGCGCCGGTTTCGGCGATGATGCGTTTTTTACCCATGCGTCGCGCCAACAGGATCTGGCCGATGCAGTTATTGATCTTGTGCGCGCCGGTATGGTTCAGCTCTTCACGCTTGAGATAGATCTTTGCGCCGCCGCAGAACTCGGTCAGACGCTCAGCGAAATAAAGTGGGCTCGGACGTCCGACGTAGTCACGCTGGAAGTAGGCCAATTCTTCTTTGAATGCAGGATCTTCCTTGGCAGCTTCGTACTCACGGGCCAGATCGAGGATCAACGGCATCAGGGTTTCGGCGACGTAACGGCCGCCAAACGCGCCGAACAGGCCGTTGGCGTCTGGGCCGTTGCGCAGATTAGTCTGGGTCATGGAGCGCTCCAGTTGGATGCGTGAAGTAATGAGTAAAGAGACAGTGGGCTTAACTGTACCCCTGACGCCCCGCACTGAAAACCGATAAGATCGCCGCAACCTGTCAGGAAAACTCACAGATCAATGAGCCACGACCTCCCACCGCTCAATGCCCTCAGGGCCTTTGAAGCCACGGCTCGCCTGAACAGCGTCAGTCAGGCAGCCGAGCAGCTTCACGTCACTCACGGCGCAGTCAGCCGGCAACTGAAGGTGCTCGAAGAACACCTTGGCGTGAGCCTGTTCATCAAGGACGGACGTGGCCTGAAACTCACAGATTCCGGTATGCGTTTGCGCGATGCCAGTACTGAGGCCTTTGAGCGCCTGCGTACGGTTTGCGCCGAACTCACGCAAAGCACTGCCGATGCACCCTTCGTCCTCGGTTGTTCGGGAAGCCTGCTTGCACGCTGGTTCATTCCGCGCCTGGGGCGGTTGAATGCCGATCTGCCAGACCTGCGCCTGCACTTGTCTGCCGGGGAAGGCGATCTTGATCCACGTCGCCCCGGCCTCGATGCCTTACTGGTCTTTGCCGAACCGCCGTGGCCGACGGATATGCAGGTGTTCGAACTGGCCAGTGAACGGATAGGACCGGTCTTGAGCCCGCGATTCGTCGGTTATGAACGACTGAAAGATGCGCCCGCCACCGCCTTGCTGCAGGAGTCCGTGCTGCACACCACCTCGCGCCCGCAAGCCTGGCCCAGCTGGGCGCAGCAAAGTGGCCTCGATGCCAAGGCATTGAAGTACGGACAGGGTTTCGAGCATCTGTATTACTTGCTGGAAGCGGCCGTCGCCGGGCTGGGCGTGGCGATTGCCCCCGAGCCATTGGTAGCCGAGGACTTGAAGGCTGGCCGCTTGGTCGCCCCCTGGGGTTTCAGCGAAACCCCGGCAAAACTGGCGTTGTGGCTACCCAAGCGCGCCGCGGACGGACGCGCCCGGCAACTGGCGCAATGGCTTAAAAACGAGCTGCGCCAAACCAGTTAGTCACCACGCTTGCACAACAGATACGCGGCCAGCAGGCCTAACGCACCCACGGCAACACCCGCCGTGGTCCAAGGGTGCTCCTGGGCGTAGTCCCGGGTGGCGATCCCGGTTTCCCGGGTTTTCACCTTGACCTCTTCGTAGGCATCGGCCAGCAGATGGCGCGAATGCCTCAGCGCGTTCTCGGCGTTGCCTTTGAGTACCTTGAGGGTCTTACGTGACTCGTCCGAGGCGTCGTCTTTCAGGTTTTCCAGGGATTTGAGCAGACTCTCGATCTCCGCTTCCATGCTCTGCAATGAGGCTTTACGTAACGAGCTGTTGGCCATGGTGGCTCTCCTGCATTGTTGATGAGTGGCGTGTGTTGGTTGGGACTCCAGGGGTTGGAGAAAGTGCAGTAAATGTGAACCTGCTTGTCAGACCGGGCGACAGAAGTAAGACAGAAAATCGCTGCTAGGCTGTATTTCACACCCTAAGGAGAACGCCATGTCTGACCATCACACCTATAAAAAAGTCGAACTGGTTGGCTCGTCCACCAGCAGCATTGAAGACGCGATCAACAACGCACTGGCCGAGGCCAGTAAAAGTCTCAAGTACATGGAATGGTTTGAAGTGACGGAAACCCGTGGGCATATCAAGGATGGCAAGGCTGCTCATTTCCAGGTGACGCTCAAAGTCGGTTTCCGGATTGCCAGTAGCTGAGTTTGATCCTGACTTCTGAACTTGTGCGCTGGCCGAGTGCCACATGGAGGTGGCAAAGCGCTACATGACTGCGTCCGGCGGATGGCCGGACGATCCTTTTATCCGACCAGGGAATGCGACCAATGAAGAAGTTTATTTTGGCGGTAGGTTTATTGAGCCTTGCAGGCAGCGCATTAGCGGCCGGCAAACCGTGTGAAGAGCTCAAAGCCGAAATCGCCGCAAAGCTCGATGCCAAGGGCGTTTCCGGATATTCGCTGGAGATCGTCGATAAAGGCGCTGCTGCCGGCGGGAAAGTCGTCGGTAAATGCGAGAGCGGCGCAAAGGTCATTGTCTACAAACGGTAGGCAATTCCTTTACCCATTAAAAAGCCGACGCCATGGCGTCGGTTTTTTTGTAGCCGCGGCTTGAACCTCAGCCCTTCATGACCTGCGCCAGCAGTTCATAGGAATGGACCCGATCGGAATGTTCGTACAGGTCGCAGGTAAAAATCAGCTCATCGGCTTGAGTCTGCTCGATCAGCACCTCCAACCGGGCGCGAATCTTCTGCGGGCTGCCGATCATCGCCAGGCCCAGGAAATCACTGACGGCTTCTTTCTCATGGGGCAGCCACAGACCATCCATGGTTTTCACCGGTGGCCGCTGTACAAGGCTCTGGCCACGCATCAGGGCAAGAATGCGCTGGAACACCGAAGTAGCCAGATAGTCGGCCTGCTCATCGGTGTCGGCAGCCACCAGAGGCACCCCGAGCATCACATAGGGCTTGTCCAGCACGGCTGAAGGCTTGAAATGGTTGCGATAGACGCGAATCGCCTCATGCATGTAGCGCGGTGCGAAATGTGATGCGAACGCGTAGGGCAAGCCACGCTCACCGGCCAATTGCGCACTGAAGAGGCTTGAGCCCAGCAGCCAGACCGGCACCTGGGTACCGGTGCCCGGCATTGCGATGACTCGCTGATCCGGAGTGCGCGGTCCCAGGTAACGCATCAGCTCTGCGACGTCTTCCGGGAAATCATCGGCGCTGCCGGAGCGTTCACGGCGCAGCGCGCGAGCGGTCATCTGATCGGAACCGGGGGCACGACCTAGGCCCAGGTCGATCCGGCCCGGATACAGGCTTTCAAGGGTGCCGAACTGCTCGGCGATCACCAGCGGCGCATGGTTGGGCAACATCACCCCGCCCGAACCGACGCGAATGGTCGAAGTACCACCGGCCAGGTAGCCCAGCAAAACCGAGGTGGCCGAACTGGCGATGCCGTCCATGTTGTGGTGTTCAGCGACCCAGAAGCGGTTGTAGCCGAATTTTTCGACGTGTTGCGCCAGGTCCAGCGAGTTGCGTAACGACTGGGCTGCGCTGCCGTTCTCTCGCACAGGCACCAGATCGAGGGTCGAAAACTTGATATCGGACAGTCGTTTCATAAACCTGCTTCTCCAATTGAGGGCGCAGGTTTTTTCTCGCGAACGAAAACCTGCCGAATCCAAAAGCGTGTTTCATGCAATGAGGGCATATACCCGAGTTTCAATAGCAGGGTGAAAATTCCTGCCGAATTGATGGAGTGACCAGATCAGGTGAACTTTGCACCGCGGTCTATCCTCAGAACCCTAGCGAGGCAAATCACGCAGGCGCGACGCTCCGCGCCGGCTCTTGAGGAGACAAGCATGGCTATCATCAAAAAAGCATCGGCTCATTGGGAAGGTGACCTGAAAACCGGCATCGGTTCGATATCCACGGAAACCGGCGTCCTCAGAGAAGCGCCCTACGGCTTCAAGGCACGTTTTGAAGGCGGCAAGGGCACCAACCCTGAGGAATTGATTGGCGCCGCCCATGCCGGTTGTTTCTCCATGGCGTTTTCCATGATCCTCGGCGACGCCGGTCTCAAGGCCGACAGCATCGATACCCAGGCCGAAGTCACCCTCGACCAGGTGGACGGCGGCTTTGCAATCACTGCTGTGAAACTGATCCTCAGGGCGAAAATCCCCGGGGCCAGCCAGGCGCAATTTGAAGAACTCAGTAACAAGGCGAAAGAAGGCTGCCCGGTGTCCAAAGTGCTGAATGCCAGCATCAGCCTGGATGCGACATTGGTCAGCTAAATTCGCGCTGAAATGAAAAGCTCGCAGCCATGGGCTGCGAGCTTTTTTACAAGCACAGAGATTTGCCCGGTAAAACTGTGGTCGAATAAATGACAGCAGCCGAAAACCCATGAACATGCGCGCTGCCTCAAGGGAGCTTCAACCATGAAACGTTTTGCCTTGGCGGTTATCTGTAGCGCACTGGCCACTTCAGCCCTGGCAGCAGCGAAACCCTGTGAAGAACTCAAGGCCGAGATCGAAGCCAAGATCCAGGCTAGAGGGGTTACTTCCTATACGCTGGAAATCGTGAAAAACGAAGAAGTGCACGATCAGAATATGGTCGTTGGCTCGTGCGAATACGGAACCAAAAAAATCATCTACCAGAAGAACGATCGCTGATCGGTCTCAAAGCAAACAGTAGAACTGGCTTGCTTCGGCGACGATTTCACGATTGGCGTTGTATAAACGGGCCTCGGGAGTAAACGCCATGGAACGGCCTTCCAGCAGATAACGCTGACCGGCGACGAAATGATCGTACTTGATGGTCATGTAGCACAGCCGCTCCGTGGAATCGCTGAGCATGTCAGAACCTCCTCCCGGCACCTCAAAGTCGAAGCGAACAATCAGCTCGTGGCTGCCTGGAGTGACCTGAAAAAAACGCCCGTCACGCAAGCGCAACTTGTCGAGCCGCTCGGCCATCAGCAATTTGTCATTGGGAAAAGGCGTAGAGAAATCGACCCACGCCATCTGCGGATCGACCGCTGGCAAAGGACTCGAACAACCAGCGACCACACTTGCAGCGAGTATCAGCACCAATCTGCGCATGATGAACGTCCCGAATATCAGGTGTTCAGCATAGCGCCGATCAGGTGCGTTGGCAGCCCGCCGGTATGCCCTTGCCGATCACTTTTCGCTGTTGGTCGTAAAGCCTGACCCACGGCCTGAAACCAATATTTCCCGCTTGCAGCTGATAACGCTCACCCGCGCTGAAGTCATTGAATTTCACCTTTATCTGGCAATCACGCCACAGCGTCTCTGCATTGGGACCGATGTTGCTGGGTTGAACCGGGAACTGGTAGCGAACCTTCAGCTCATGACTGCCGGGTTGCACCTCGAAATAGCGTTTATCGTTGGCAGCCTGTTTATCCACTGCCAACGCTTGCAGGGCCGTATCTTCCTGCTGCGATTCCAGGTCGATCCATGCCTGTGTCGGATCCTGGCGTGGTATTCCGAAACCAGCACAACCGGCCAGCATCAGCAGGCCTCCCGTCAGCATCAACTTGCGCATAGCGGAGCTCCAGTCAAGCGGGATAGTCTTGCGAGCAGACTTTCCGGGGATTTTTTATTTTGATCAGGCCGCGTCCAAGCCTTGGGTTACTTGATCGCGTTTTGCGCGTTTTGTTTCCGGGTGTGTTGTTTTTGTTGCTCAACGGTTGTGCCAACGTCAGCTACTACAGCCAGCTGGCCAGTGGTCAATTGCAATTGCTGCGGGCGCGAGAGCCGGTTTCCAGTGTGATCGCCGATCCTCAGCGCGATCAAAAACTGCGTGCGCGCCTGGCCCAATCACAAAGGGCCCGCACATTCGCCAGCCAGCAGCTGCATCTGCCGGATAACCAGAGCTACCGCTTGTATGCCGACATCGGTCGGCCCTATGTGGTCTGGAATGTGTTCGTCACGCCGGAATTTTCCCTGAAGCCACAAAATCACTGCTTCCCCATTGCCGGCTGCGTGGCTTATCGCGGTTACTACAGCCAGAGTGCTGCACGCGGCGAGGCTGCGCTGCAACGTCTGCAAGGCATGGACGTATCGATTGGCGGAGTCGAGGCGTACTCGACCTTGGGCTGGTTCAACGATCCGATCATGAATACGATGATGGGCTGGGGCGACGAGCGCCTGGCCACACTGATCTTTCACGAACTGGCGCATCAGCGCTTTTATGTGAAGGACGACACAGAGTTCAACGAATCGTTCGCCACTTTCGTCGAGCAGGAAGGCACCCGCCAATGGCGCGCATTCCGCAGCCTGCCACCGGAGGACGACACTCAGGCCCAACATCGGGATGCGTTCATTCAATTGGTTCTGAACACACGCACACGCCTTGAAAATCTTTACGCCCTGCCGCTGCCGCCTGAGCAGATGCGCCAGCATAAAGCCGCGGAGTTCGAGCGGTTACGCACCGAATACCGCCAGTTGCGCGACCACCAATGGGCTGGAGATAAACGTTATGACGCCTGGATCAACGCGCCGATGAACAATGCGCGATTGCTTCCGTTTGGCCTGTACGATCAGTGGGTGCCGGCGTTTGCGGCGCTGTTCCGACAGGAAGATGGAGACTGGGTGAAGTTTTATGCGGCGGTGGAAAGGCTGGGAGAACTACCGGTTCGGGAACGCAAATCAGCGTTAAAAGCCTTGGTAGATTCTTCATCACGGTGATCCGATGGCCCTCATCGCGAGCAAGCTGTGCGAGCCTGCTCGCGATGACGTACCAATCAGCGCTGCAAAAACGCCTGATGCATCTCATCCAGGGTTTCAAAATGATAGGTCGGCGCCTCAGCGCTCAGCTCTTCCCGGCTGCCAAAGCCATAACCGACAGCGGCCGCATCCAGTCCATTGCTTCGCGCACCGATCAAATCGTGCTTGCGGTCGCCAATCATCAGAGTATTGGCCGGGTCCAGACCTTCTTCGGCGATCAAATGAGCAATCAACTCGACTTTGTTGGTACGGGTGCCATCCAGTTCGCTGCCGTAAATCACCTTGAAGTGCTTGGCGAAGTCGAAATGCCGGGCGATTTCCCTGGCGAACACCCAGGGTTTGGATGTCGCAATGTAAAGCTGTCGCCCTTGTCCGCCGAGTGTTTCCAGTAAGGGTGTGACACCGTCGAAGACGCGATTCTCGTAGAGACCGGTCACTTTGAAGCGCTCACGGTAAAAATTGACCGCGTCCCAGGCCTTGGCCTCGTCGAAGTCGTAGAACTGCATGAACGCTTGCAACAACGGCGGGCCGATGAAGTGTTCGAGTTTGCTCAGGTCGGGCTCATCGATGCCCAGTTTGCCCAGGGCAAACTGAATCGAACGGGTGATGCCTTCGCGTGGGTCGGTCAGGGTGCCATCGAGGTCGAACAAAACGGTCTGGTAATGCATGAAAATTCCTGGGCAATCGTGGGGCGCTGTCCGTTATCCGGGGCTTAGAGCTGGTCGTAGCCTTCCGCCAGATGCAGATCCTTGAGCTTCACGTAGTTCGCCGCGCTGTAGATGAAAAAGGCTTGTTCCTTGTCAGTCAGCGGCCGGATCTGCTTCACAGGGCTGCCCACATAAAGGAAACCGCTTTCCAGGCGTTTGCCCGGAGGCACCAGACTGCCGGCACCGATGATCACATTGTCGGCGACCACCGCACCGTCCATGACGATACTGCCCATGCCGATCAGCACGCGGCTGCCCACGGTGCAGCCGTGCAGCATGACCTTGTGGGCGACGGTCACGTCATCGCCGATCAGCAAGGGGAAACCCTCGGGGTTGAATGGCCCGGCATGGGTGATGTGCAGAACGCAGCCGTCCTGCACGCTGGTGCGCGCACCGATGAGGATGCGGTGCATGTCGCCGCGGATCACCGTCAGTGGCCAGACGGAGCTGTCTTCGCCGATTTCGACATCGCCAATCACCACCGCCGAGCGGTCGACAAAAGCGCCTTTGCCGAGCCGAGGTGTATGGTTCTGATACTTGCGAAGGGACACGATAGGTTCTCTCTCTGTCGCTGATAGCTGCGGTGAGTGTCGATTGTAATTAAGATGGCTGCATGTTTCTCCAGCCAAGGTATCAACCGTGAGCGTGAACAACCCTCTTTTGCAACCCTACGACCTGCCCCCGTTCTCCGCGATCCGTGCCGAGCACGTGCAACCGGCCATTGAACAGATCCTGGCTGACAACCGTGCCGCCATTATCGAGATCCTCAAAACCCAGGGCAAACAGCCGACCTGGGCCGGTCTGGTATTGGCAATGGACGAGCTCAATGACCGCCTCGGTGCTGCCTGGAGCCCGGTCAGCCACCTCAATGCCGTGTGCAACAGCGCCGAACTGCGCGAGGCCTACGAGTCCTGCCTGCCGGCTTTGAGCGCCTACGCCACCGAGCTGGGTCAGAATCGTGAACTGTTCCAGGCCTTCGAAGCCTTGGCCAACAGCCCGGAAGCCGCCGGTTTCGACGTGGCGCAGAAAACCATTCTGGAACATTCCCTGCGCGATTTCCGTCTGTCGGGTATCGACCTGCCGGAAGCCGAACAAAAGCGTTATGCCGAAGTGCAGAGCAAGCTGTCCGAACTGGGTAGCCGCTTCTCCAACCAGTTACTCGACGCCACCCAGGCCTGGACCAAGCACATCACCGACGAAACCGCCCTCGCCGGCCTGACCGACTCGGCCAAGGCGCAAATGGCTGCCGCTGCCCAGGCCAAAGACCTGGACGGTTGGCTGATTACACTGGAGTTCCCGAGCTACTACGCGGTGATGACCTACGCCCAAGACCGGAAATTGCGCGAAGAAGTCTATGCCGCCTACTGCACCCGTGCGTCGGACCAAGGCCCGAATGCCGGTCAGAACGATAACGGCCCGGTGATGGAGGAAATCCTCGATCTGCGTCAGGAGCTGGCAAAACTACTGGACTTCACCAGTTACTCGGAGCTGAGCCTGGCCACCAAAATGGCCGAATCCAGCGATCAGGTACTGAGCTTCCTGCGCGACCTGGCCAAGCGCAGCAAGCCGTTTGCCGTGCAGGACCTGGAGCAGCTCAAGGCTTACGCGGCGGAACAAGGCTGCCCGGACTTGCAAAGCTGGGACAGCGGTTTCTACGGTGAAAAACTCCGCGAGCAGCGTTACAGCGTTGCCCAGGAAGCCCTGCGTGCCTACTTCCCGATCAATAAAGTGCTAAGCGGGCTGTTCGCCATCGTGCAACGCCTGTACGGCATCGAGATCGCCGAACTCAAAGGCTTCGACACCTGGCACCCGGACGTTCGCCTGTTCGAGATCAAGGAAAATGGTCAGCATGTCGGCCGTTTCTTCTTCGACCTCTATGCCCGTGCCAACAAGCGCGGCGGTGCCTGGATGGACGGCGCCCGCGACCGTCGCCGTACGGCTGGCGGTGTCCTACAAAGCCCGGTGGCCAATCTGGTGTGCAACTTCACCCCGGCCGACAGCGGCAAACCTGCCCTGCTGACCCACGATGAGGTGACCACCCTGTTCCACGAATTCGGTCATGGCTTGCATCACCTGCTGACCCGTGTCGAACACGCTGGCGTGTCGGGTATCAACGGCGTCGCGTGGGATGCGGTCGAGTTGCCAAGTCAGTTCATGGAAAACTGGTGCTGGGAACCTGAAGGCCTGGCGCTGATTTCCGGCCACTATGAAACCGGCGAGCCACTGCCTCAGGACCTGTTGGGCAAAATGCTCGCAGCGAAAAACTTCCAGTCCGGCCTGATGATGGTGCGTCAACTGGAGTTCTCGCTGTTCGACTTCGAACTCCACGCCACCCATGGCGACGGTCGTAGCGTGCTGCAAGTGCTCGAAGGCGTGCGCGATGAGGTTTCAGTCATGCGTCCGCCAGCCTACAACCGCTTCCCCAACAGCTTTGCGCATATCTTTGCCGGAGGTTACGCGGCGGGCTACTACAGCTACAAATGGGCTGAAGTGCTCTCGGCCGATGCCTTCTCGAAGTTTGAAGAAGAAGGCGTGCTCAACGCCGACACCGGTCGTGCATTCCGCGAGGCCATCCTGGCACGCGGCGGGTCCGAGGAGCCGATGGTGCTGTTCGTCGACTTCCGTGGTCGTGAGCCATCGATTGACGCACTCTTGCGTCACAGCGGCCTGAGTGAGGACGCTGCAGCATGAGTGAGGGTCCAGTGGTTACCAAACGACGCTTTATCGCCGGTGCAGTTTGCCCGGCTTGCAGCGAGCCGGACAAATTGATGATGTGGAGCGAAGATGACGTACCACACCGTGAATGTGTGGCTTGCGGTTACTCCGACACACTGAATGAGCAAGGCTTGTCAGTACCCAAGGAATTGGGCACCCGGGTCAACACCACCGCCTTGAAAGCACCGGATGCCAAGGTTCAGGCAGTGCAGTTCTTCCCGAACCCGAAGCTGAAGAAAAAGTCAGACGAGCAGCACTGAGTGACATAAACCGCCTTCCACTGCGCAATGCAGTGGAAGGCATGGTTACTCGACATGCGCTGACTTGAACCAACTTTTCATCGAACACGCCGCGAACGGGCTTGTGCTGCAATCGCCATTGGCCAGCGCAGTACGAAGTTTGTCGACATCGGCCTGCATCATGTAACGAATGCCGTCCTTGAAGTGGGTGCTGTCACCAAAGCCACCACGGGTCATTTCATTCAGCGCGTCTTCCTTGCTCCAGCCCTGCACTACAACCCGATACATGGCCGCGATCAGACCGGTTCGGTCAGAGCCATGCTTGCAGTGCATCAATACCGGGCCTTTGGCTTCGGCGGTCTGAATGGTGCGCAAGGCCTTGATTATGTCTGCGTCATCTACATGATTTGTGCGATAGGGCAGCTGTACCTGGGCGATACCGGGTGTGGACAACCAGCTTGAATCGGGCTCCGGGAGAAAACTGATCACCGTGCCGATCTTGAGTTTTTCCAGAAGCGAGACAGCGCCACTGTCGGGCAGCGCGCTGCGATAGAGCGTCGGGCTCATCTGAAAGAGGTTGTACTGTACCTCTACCGGTTGCGCCCACTCTGGCGGACGAGGCAGAGCCGTGTCGTCTGCGAAGACCGGTGTAAGGTTGAAAAGTGCAACAAGCGATAGGCACATCGCCGGAAAAATGCGCGGTAGGGGCATGCTCGGTTGACCGTTCAGAGAGACTGGATATTGATTCCCTATATTCAGCCCTGAGCGGTCAAAGGTCCGTGAGGCAGGTGTCAATGAAATGTGAAACGTGCGTGGATCACGTTGAATTCATAAACTCAACTTGATGAACGCCTTTATCAATTTTTCCAGGCCGGGGGTCTCTTCGACTTCTGGGCCGGAATGAGGATTGATCCTTCTTACTGTGAAATTTTCACCGTTATCTTGAGATAGCGCGCTTAACACATAAAGGAATTCCGGCTCGTCATTTTCCAGATCAAATACTTTAATTCGCACCAGAAGCAATTTATCGTTGAAAGGAATGACTGCAAGAAAAATCCCATACTCGGAACTGATTGTTGTCTGATCTCGAAACTCCAGAGCAAGCCGAGTGATTACATTAATATCTTCCTCATCAATACTGTCATCAGCAACGACATCCAAGTTGGACCACGGATCAAACTGAAGAGTGTAGTCTTTATTGTCGTTCGGATTGAAATGCAAAACCGTGATTGTTTCTTCAGCAAGATCTCCGTAACCGGCACCCGATGACTTCCTCAGAATTTTTAGAACTATTTTGTTGCTTTCCGGTGTTTCTATTCGCTGTAAGAACACACCCGTGCTTGCGGGATTCCACATGATAGACATCCTTATCTGCCGCTGCGCACAGCTCGTATGTGCAGCACGCCACTCACTTTCGGCAGCTGAACGTGTCGAAGGTGAGTGGCAATCATGACTCAGGGACGGACGATATTTGCATAAGCTTTGGCAAGCGCCAGCAACTTGGCCCTGTCATCATTATCGATATCGCCATCACCATCCACATCTTTGGCGTTGTCAATACTGAAGGATTGACCGCCATCATTAGAGGACGCAATGAAAAGGGTGGAATCAAGCAACTTTTCAGTGAGCGCTCCCTCTTCATCCTGCGTAGGTTCTTTCAGAGAAAACTGCATGGAAACCAGCACTTCATTCGGATCGACTACGGTAGGGCCAAGTTTCTGAAGAAAAATTCCACGACGATTGAAATACGACATGATTAAATCCTTTTAAGTGAAATTCATAATTATGCTTTGCTGCGAGAAAAATAATAACGACACCTCTTACATGCAAACCAGAATACACATGTATCTATTATTTACCCCGCTCCGTTTTAAATAATGAAAAACAGGAAAATGCCGAACGGCACTGGTCGTCCGCGGCACAGGGGTGTACTGTATAAACATACAGCTAACAGGACCCGCCCATGCAATCGCCATTGCCCCCACGTGGCCGCGGCACCGCGACCAACCCGCACAACCGATTCGCGCCCAATCGTTCGGTGGCCGAGGACGACGGCTGGTATCAGGAAGTACCAGTCACGCAAGGCACCGAGGTGCGCATCGAGACGGCGAAAACCATCATCACCCGCAACAATTCGCCGGATCTGCCTTTTGATCGTTCGATTAATCCTTACCGCGGTTGCGAGCACGGTTGCATTTATTGCTATGCACGACCGAGCCACGCCTATTGGGACATGTCCCCGGGACTGGATTTCGAAACGCGCCTGATTGCCAAGACCAACGCCGCTCAGGTGCTGGAGGAACAACTCTCCAAGCGCGGCTATCAATGCGCGCCCATCAATCTAGGCTCCAACACCGACCCGTATCAGCCGATCGAGCGCGAACACAAGATCACCCGGCAAACCCTGGAAGTGCTGCTGCGTTATCGCCACCCGGTGACCATCATTACAAAAGGCTCGTTGATCCTTCGCGATCTGGACCTGCTGGCCGAACTCGCCCGGCAAAGGCTGGTGGCGGTGATGATCAGCCTGACCACCCTGGATGACGAACTCAAACGCATCCTTGAACCCCGAGCGGCGGCGCCCAAGGCCAGGCTAAGGGCGATCAGGGTCATGCGCGAGGCGGGAATTCCGGTGGGAGTGCTGTGCTCTCCGATGATTCCCATGATCAATGACAGCGAACTCGAAAGCCTGTTGACCGAGGCTCATGCAGCCGGAGCACAGAGTGCGGCTTACATGATGCTGCGTTTGCCGCTGGAAGTGGCACCGCTGTTCGAGGAGTGGCTGGACGCCCATTACCCGCAGCGGGCGGCCCATGTCCTGAGTCTGATTCGCCAGAGCCGTGGCGGTGAGTTGTATGACAGTCGTTTTGGCGCCCGGATGCGCGGCGAAGGTCCCTTTGCCGACCTGTTGGCACAGCGTTTCACCAAAACCATCCGGCGCCTGGGGCTTGATCAACGGGAAGGTTTTAACCTGGACTGTGAAGCCTTTTGTCCACCAGGTCGCCAAATGTCATTGATTTAAGGACAAATAACCTACGGTTGAGTTCTGGGAAACGCACGCAGGCATTAGGCTGGTCACGTTTTTTGTGACCTGGAACACACGTTCTAGAGCGCTTGATTCAGTTTGAGTTAAGATTCGGCAGCTACCTTGTTCATCGAGTGACTGATGGGTCGAGATTTTTTGACCTGGATGTTTTTTAACAGCCACTGGCTTCATACCGGACAAAAAGGGAAATTCCCTGATTCCGCAAAAGAGGATGAATCATGAGTGACAAGGATAAACAGCCGTTGGCTGCGTCGGCGTCTGCCCAACCGGAGGCGGAAACCGCCGATGCGGCGCTGCAGCATATCGTTGACGGCTTTTTGCATTT
Organism: Pseudomonas moorei; assembly: GCF_008801475.1. GTDB lineage: Bacteria > Pseudomonadota > Gammaproteobacteria > Pseudomonadales > Pseudomonadaceae > Aquipseudomonas > Aquipseudomonas moorei. The sequence goes on from NZ_VZPP01000020.1 coordinate 22,166, forward strand.
TCATCATGAGATCTTTCCGCAACAGGAAGAACTCTTCAAAAAACTCGCTACCGCCCAACGGCCGCGAGCCATGTTCATCGCCTGTGCGGATTCGCGCATCGTTCCTGAATTAATCACCCAAAGCGCCCCCGGCGATCTGTTCGTTACCCGCAACGTCGGCAACGTCGTACCGCCTTACGGGCAAATGAACGGTGGTGTCTCTACGGCTATTGAGTACGCCGTGCTGGCTCTTGGCGTGCATCACATCATTATCTGCGGGCACTCCGACTGTGGCGCGATGCGTGCGGTGCTCAATCCGCAGAGCCTGGAAAAAATGCCGACGGTCAAAGCCTGGCTGCGACATGCCGAAGTGGCGAAAACCATGGTTCAGGACAACTGTAACTGCGCCAATGAAAGCGAAAGCATGCACATCCTCACCGAGGAAAATGTGATCGCCCAACTGCAGCATTTGCGCACGCACCCGTCAGTGGCTTCGCGCATGGCCAATGGTCAGTTGTTCATCCACGGTTGGGTTTACAACATCGAAACCAGCGAAATCAAAGCCTACGACGCAGATCAAGGTTGTTTCCTGCCCCTCAATGGCAGCCTGCCGATTCCTGTGGCGACGCCCAAAGCGCGCTTCTAAATACTCCTAAATCCCCGCGTGGTTTAGCCGAGGCTGCCGATCAGGCAGTCTGGCTTTGCCATGCCTGAAGAAAACTTCGGGAGAATCAACATGCGTGCTGCACAACTCAAAGCTGTTCTGCCACGTGAGCTGCTGGCTTCGGTGGTGGTGTTTCTGGTCGCCCTGCCCTTGTGCATGGGTATTGCCATCGCGTCAGGACTCCCACCAGCCAAAGGCCTGATCACCGGGATCATCGGTGGTTTGGTGGTGGGCTGGTTGGCCGGTTCACCCTTGCAAGTCAGCGGCCCCGCGGCAGGCTTGGCGGTGCTGGTGTTCGAACTGGTACGCCAGCATGGTATGGCCATGCTCGGGCCAATCCTGTTGTTGGCGGGATTTCTGCAATTGGTGGCTGGTCGATTGAAACTCGGCTGCTGGTTTAGGGTGACGGCGCCCGCCGTTGTCTATGGCATGCTCGCCGGGATCGGGGTGTTGATTATCCTGTCACAGCTGCATGTGATGCTCGATGCCGCGCCCAAGCCTTCAGGGCTGGATAATCTGGCGGCATTCCCGGCTGCCGTGGCCCAGGCCTTGCCTTCCTTTGGCTGGCAGGCCGGTTTACTTGGCGTAGGGACAATCGTTGTGATGTGGCTATGGGAACGGCTGCGCCCGCAGTCCCTGCGCTTCATTCCCGGCGCGTTGCTTGGGGTAAGTCTTGCAACGGTCGCCAGCCTGGTGATGGCCTTGCAGGTCAAACGCGTGGAAGTCCCGGCCAACCTGGCTGAAGCCATTGATTGGTTGCGACCGACCGACCTGCTCAACCTGGCTGATCCCACCCTGCTCATAGCCGCGTTTGCCGTGGCCTTTATCGCCAGTGCCGAAACCTTGCTGTCCGCCGCCGCAGTGGACCGTATGCACAGTGGCCAGCGTTCGGACTTTGATCGTGAACTGTCCGCACAAGGTGTCGGCAACATGCTCTGCGGCCTGCTTGGCGCGCTGCCAATGACCGGCGTGATCGTTCGCAGCTCGGCCAATGTGCAGGCCGGTGCCACCACGCGTTACTCGACGATTTTCCACGGAATGTGGTTGTTGGCATTCGTGATGCTGCTGTCGAATATGCTGCAAAGCATTCCCGTGGCCAGCCTGGCCGGTGTGCTGGTTTACACGGGTTTCAAACTGGTCGATCTCAAAGCGTTTCGCAGCCTGGGGCGTTATGGTCGCATGCCAATGTTCACTTATGCCGCGACGGCGCTGTCGATCGTTTTCACCGACCTGCTGACCGGCGTGCTGATCGGCTTCGGCTTGACCCTGGCCAAACTGGCCTGGAAAGCCTCACGCCTGAAGGTCAGCCTGATCGACCTGCCCAAAGAGGGTGAAATGGAGTTGCGGCTGGTGGGGGCGGCCACGTTTCTCAAAGTGCCGGCGCTGACCCGTGTACTGGCAAGCATTCCTGCCGGCGCAACGGTGCACGTGCCGCTCAATCACCTGAGCTACATCGATCATGCGTGTCTGGAGTTGCTGGAGGAGTGGGGTCGGGCGAATGCGGCGAAGGGTTCGAAATTGTTGATCGAGGCCTGGGGATTGAAGCGCCGGTTGGAAGGACGGGTGCGGACCAACAGCGGTATAGGTGCATCTGGCTGAATCCCCCTGTAGGAGCGAGCTCGCGATGGGCAAAAGAACACCGCGGGGTGTCAGGATACCCGCGTAATCGTTGTCGACCATCGCGAGCAGGCTCGCTACACAGTGGACGGAGGTGGATCAGGCCTCCAGCTCCAGGCCCACGCCCAGGCGGCGGGACATGCATGGCCAGCGCTTCCACGCGACGCCGGTGTCCGGGCTGCTGAGCTTCTCGCGGTAGGCCTCTACCGACTCCAGCGCAAAACTTTCCTCGTGGAGCATCTCGTCGATGGCGTGATGCACTGCCTCGTCCAGTTGGTTGGCGAATTCCTCACCGATCAATTGGTGGGCAATCAGGTTGGCGACAGTCATGTCCAGGGGGATCAGTGGCTGGCCAAAATGCTTGATGTACAGGTCGTTGACCTCTTCGACAAACCGATGTGCCAGGTAGGCCTCGTCCAGCAGGCTGTCGAGCCCGACGTGCCCGGCCATGATCGCTGGTGGCTGGAGGAAGTACTGTTCGGCAATGGTCAGCACCGGTTTGATCTGCGATTCGATACCCGCTTCCCTGGCAACTTCATTGGCTGCATCCAGCAGCTCAGGCACTTCGTCGATGTAGGCGGCGACAAAACGTGTCAGTACGCCTTTGGCGTCCGCGTCGGGCAATTGGATCGATGGGTGCAGGTGAGGCAGCTTGCTTTCCAGCTGACGAGTCAGCAGGCCGGTTTCGGCTTCGTGTTGTTGGGCTTTTTGGATCTGCTCGCGCAATGCGGCGGTGTTCATGAAAACTCCAGGAAACAAGGCAATGAAATAGGGAAGACATAACTTAGCTGGCTGACGAAAAATGCTAAGACGCATTTGTCATAATTATTTCATCCTTGAGACGCCCGCGTTATATCGATTTGCCACCACTCGTCTGCATCCTTCTCCATTCGTGACCTGCAACGCAAGTTAATGCTGTTTCAGATCATTTACGCCTTCGCATTGCGAGGTGAGAGTCGCTGTCTATACTCGGACTTGAATGGAGTTAGCTGATGACGCCCGACTGCAAATGCAGCAAGGCTCGGCGATTCAAGTTCGTAGTCTGATGCAGCCGCTCCCTTGCCGCAGGTGAAAGCCGGCGGGATAACAAGAACGATAAGGGGAACCCGCAATGATGCGACATCCACATGTCTGGATGGGCCTCCTGTTGTGGTCGATATTCAGCCAGGCGCAAGCCGCCTGGACTGTGAATATGGCGCCTGGAGCGACTGAAATCAGTCACGCTGTATTTGACCTGCACATGACCATTTTCTGGATCTGTGTGGTGATCGGCATCATCGTCTTTGGCGCCATGTTCTGGTCGATGATTCTGCATCGCCGCTCAACCGGGCAGGTGGCCGCAAAATTTCATGAAAGCACCACCGTCGAAATCCTCTGGACCATCGTGCCCTTCATCATTCTGGTGGCCATGGCAGTTCCCGCGACGGCAACCCTGATCAAGATGTACGACCCCAGTGAGCCGGATATCGATATCCAGATCACCGGTTACCAGTGGAAGTGGCATTACAAATACCTGGGCCAGGACGTCGAGTTTTTCAGCAACCTGGCCACCCCCGCCGATCAAATCCACAACAAGGAAGCCAAGGGCGAGCATTACTTGCTCGAGGTCGACAAGCCGCTGGTGCTGCCGACCGGCGCCAAGGTGCGCTTCCTGGTGACATCCGCCGACGTGATCCACTCCTGGTGGGTGCCGGCCTTCGCGGTCAAGCGCGATGCGATCCCGGGGTTCGTCAACGAAGCCTGGACCCGCATTGATAAACCCGGCATCTACCGTGGCCAGTGCGCCGAGCTGTGCGGCAAGGATCACGGCTTCATGCCGATCGTGGTCGAGGTCAAGGAAAAGGCCGATTACGACAAGTGGCTGGCCGATCGCAAAGCCGAAGCCGCTCAGCTCAAAGAACTGACCAGCAAGGAATGGACCCTCGACGAGCTCAAGAATCGTGGCGACAAGATCTATCACACCACGTGCGTGGCCTGTCACCAGGCCGAAGGCCAGGGCTTGCCACCGATGTTCCCAGCGCTCAAGGGCTCGCCGATTGCCACAGGACCCAAGGCAGACCACCTGCACCGCGTGTTCTTCGGTAAACCTGGCACCGCCATGGCGGCGTTCGGCAAGCAGCTGTCGGAAGTCGATATCGCGGCGGTCGTGACCTACGAACGTAACGCCTGGGGCAACAACAAAGGCGACATGGTCACTCCTAAAGAAGTGCTGGAGCTGAAACAGGCGGAAAGCAAATGACCCGGTCTATTGCGCACGTAAGGAACCGGTCGGGGCAAAGCGCCCCGACCGGCCCAGCCCATCTGTTGACAGGAGACAGGCCATGAGCGCCGTTATCGATGACCACGGTCATGCCGACCACGCCCACGGCCCCGCCAAAGGCCTGATGCGCTGGGTACTGACCACCAACCACAAGGACATCGGCACGCTGTACCTGTGGTTTGCATTCACCATGTTCCTGTTGGGCGGTTCGTTCGCGATGGTGATTCGCGCTGAATTGTTCCAGCCGGGCCTGCAAATCGTCGAACCGGCATTCTTTAACCAGATGACCACCATGCACGGTCTGGTGATGGTGTTCGGTGCGGTGATGCCGGCGTTCGTCGGACTCGCCAACTGGATGATCCCGCTGATGATCGGCGCACCGGACATGGCCCTGCCACGGATGAACAACTTCAGCTTCTGGTTGCTGCCGGCGGCATTCATCCTGCTGGTCTCGACCCTGTTCACCCCGGGTGGCGGACCGAACTTCGGCTGGACCTTCTACGCCCCACTGTCGACGACCTATGCACCGGAAAGTGTGACCTTCTTCATCTTCGCCATCCACTTGATGGGCATCAGTTCGATCATGGGCGCGATCAACGTGATCGCCACCATCCTCAACCTGCGCGCCCCCGGCATGACGTTGATGAAAATGCCGCTGTTCGTCTGGACCTGGCTGATCACCGCGTTTCTGCTGATCGCGGTCATGCCGGTACTGGCCGGGTGCGTGACGATGATGCTGATGGACATCCACTTCGGCACCAGCTTCTTCAGCGCAGCCGGTGGTGGTGACCCGGTTCTGTTCCAGCATGTGTTCTGGTTCTTCGGTCATCCCGAGGTGTACATCATGATTCTGCCGGCCTTCGGTGCCGTCAGTTCGATCATCCCGACCTTCTCGCGCAAACCGCTGTTCGGCTATACCTCGATGGTCTACGCCACGGCGAGCATCGCGTTCCTGTCGTTCATCGTCTGGGCGCACCACATGTTCGTGGTCGGCATTCCGCTGGTGGGCGAATTGTTCTTCATGTACGCCACGCTGCTGATCGCGGTGCCGACGGGTGTGAAGGTGTTCAACTGGGTCAGCACCATGTGGCAGGGCTCGCTGACCTTCGAGACCCCCATGCTGTTTGCCGTGGCGTTCGTGATCCTGTTCACCATCGGCGGTTTCTCCGGGTTGATGCTGGCCATTGCCCCGGCAGACTTCCAGTACCAGGACACCTACTTCGTGGTCGCGCATTTCCACTATGTGCTGGTGCCAGGGGCGATCTTCGGGATCTTCGCCTCGGCCTACTACTGGTTGCCGAAATGGACCGGCCACATGTACGACGAAACCCTCGGCAAGCTGCATTTCTGGCTGTCATTCATCGGCATGAACATGGCCTTCTTCCCGATGCACTTCGTGGGGCTGGCGGGCATGCCGCGGCGGATTCCGGATTACAACCTGCAATTCGCCGACTTCAACATGGTGTCGTCGATCGGCGCGTTCATGTTCGGCGCCACACAGATCTTCTTCCTGTTCATCGTGATCAAGACCATTCGCGGCGGCCCGCCAGCACCGGCCAAACCGTGGGAAGGGGCCGAGGGCCTGGAGTGGAGCATCCCGTCACCGGCGCCGTATCACACCTTCACCACGCCGCCGGAAGTGAAATGAACACCTGCCCTTCTGTGGGAGCGAGCTTGTGTGGCGAGGGAGCTTGCTCCCTCGCCACACAAGGCCGCGTTCCGGCGGGGTTATGCGTTGAGGTCGTAAAACATGGCTGACTCGATTTCGATGAAGAAACTGGTCACCCGCCTGTTATTGGTGGTGGTAGCGATGTTTGTCTTCGGCTTTGCCCTGGTGCCTATCTACGACGTGATGTGCAAGGCATTCGGCATTAATGGCAAGACCGCCGGGCAATATGAGGGCGAGCAAACGGTCGACACCTCGCGGCAGGTACGCGTGCAGTTTCTGTCGATGAACAACGCCGACATGCCGTGGGAGTTCTATCCAAAGGGCGATGATCTGGTGGCCCATCCGGGGGCGGTGAACGAGATGATCTTCATCGCGCGTAACCCCACTGACCGCCCGATGAGCGCCCAGGCCGTCCCGAGCATCGCGCCCAGCACCGCGGCGGCGTATTTCCACAAGACCGAATGTTTTTGCTTTACCCAGCAAGTGCTGCAGCCCGGTCAACGGATCGAGATGCCGGTACGTTTCATCGTTGACCGTGACATGCCCAAGGATGTGAAGCACCTGACGCTGTCCTACACGCTGTTCGATATCACCGCCCGACATCCACCGGTAGTCGTTGCACACACTGGCGGTTGAGCGTGCCCGATAAGGAGAACAATAAATGGCAACTCATGAACATTATTACGTTCCCGCCCAGAGCAAGTGGCCGATCATTGCCACGCTCGGCATGCTCACCACCGTGTTCGGCCTGGGCACCTGGTTCAACGACCTGAAAGCCGCGCGGCCGGAATCCCATGGCCCGCTGATCTTTTTCGTCGGCGGCCTACTGTTGGCCTACATGCTGTTCGGCTGGTTCGGCACGGTGATCAAGGAAAGTCGCGGCGGACTCTACAGCCCGCAGATGGATCGCTCGTTCCGCTGGGGCATGAGCTGGTTTATTTTCTCGGAAGTGATGTTCTTCATCGCCTTTTTTGGCGCGCTGTTTTACGTGCGTCACGTCTCCGGCCCGGCTTTGGGCGGGGAAGGCACCAAGGGCATCGCCCATATGCTCTGGCCGAACTTCCAGTTCACCTGGCCGCTGCTGCACAACCCGGATTCCAATCTCTTCCCGCCGCCCAAGGAAGTCATCAGTCCCTGGGGCCTGCCGCTGCTCAATACCGTGTTGCTGGTGAGCTCCAGCGTGACCGTGACCATCGCCCACCACGCCTTGAAAAAAGGCCATCGCGGCGCGCTGAAACTCTGGCTGGCGATCACCGTGCTGCTTGGCTGCGCGTTCCTGACCTTCCAGGCCGAAGAGTACATGCACGCCTACCACGAACTGGGCCTGACCCTGGGTTCGGGCATCTATGGCGCGACGTTCTTCATGCTCACCGGCTTCCACGGTGCCCACGTGACCATCGGCACCATCATCCTGTTCGTGATGCTGATGCGGATCATGCGCGGGCACTTCGACGCCGATCACCAGTTCGGGTTCGAGGCGGCGAGTTGGTATTGGCACTTCGTGGACGTGGTGTGGATCGGGCTGTTCGTTTTCGTCTACGTGCTCTAGGCCTTACCACGGCGCATGCGACACCAACTGGCCGCTGAAAAAACCCCAGGCGATCAAGCCGACGGTAATGGCGGCCAGTGCGACACGGACACTCAAGGCAATGACGAGGCGGTTTGAGCTGCTGTCGTCCTTGACCAGAAAAAACAGGCCGCTGAACAGGCTGACAACCGTGGCAATCAGCATCAGGACGATGGCTGCTTTGAGCATGGGTAAGACTCCGGGGGGACAAGCGATGCACTTGAGTATAGCTATCGCGATGACCGACTTTTTGGCGACGCCATGAAGCGCTACCGGCCGGGCATCTTGCCGACGCTGGTGGTGGCGCTGTTGTTGCCGCTGTTGGTGTCCCTGGGTTTCTGGCAACTGAGCCGGGGCGCCGAGAAAAGCGCGCTGCTGCAAAGCTACACCGAGCGCCGGGCCGCCGAGCCGATGGCCAGCACCGAGCTGCAACATACCGCAGACACGGCCTTTCGCCGGGTACGTCTGCACGGCCGGTTCGATGCCGCCCACAGTCTGCTGCTGGATAACCGGCAGCGCGACGGCAAGGTCGGGATCGAGTTGCTGCAACCGTTTCAGGATCAGGCAACAGGGCTCTGGCTGCTGGTCAATCGCGGCTGGCTGCCATGGCCGGACCGACGCACACCCCCACAATTCACCACCCCTGCCGAGGCCTTGAGCCTCGACGCCTGGGTGTATATCTCTCCCGGCGCAACCTTCCAGCTCCACGCCGACCCCGACGCAACAACCTGGCCTCAACTGGTGACGGCGGTTAACCCGACAAAACTCTGGTCAACCCTCGGCCGCGAAGGCTTTGCCTACGAATTACGTGAGGAAAGCGGCCCCGCGTCCTACCGGGCCGACTGGCCCGTCGTCGCCATGGGCCCGGAAAAACACATCGCTTATGCCGTGCAGTGGTTCGCCATGGCGATTGCCCTGTTCGGCCTTTATCTCTACCTCGGCTGGCAAAACGCAAAGGAGAAACACCATGGGAGCGGCCATGAATCCACCCAGCATGTCTGAGGCGAAAACGCCGGCGAGTCGGCGCAAGGGTCGCTTGCAGTTGCTGTTGATCCTGCTCGGGGTGATCGGTCCGATGATCCTCGCCACCGGCATGTACAAACTGCAGTTCTGGGTGCCGGAGGGCCGCAGTTATCACGGCGAACTGATCGGCAACGGCCAGACCCGCGCCGACATCGGCGTGCAGGCGCAAGAGGACCGCTGGCAGATGCTGGTCACCGCGCCCAAGGATTGCGCGGTGGACTGCCAGCAACTGGTGTATCTGGCGCGGCAAATCCAGATCGGCCTTGGTCGCGACGCCTCTCGTGCCAGCCACGCACTCGCCACCGCCCAACCCTTGACGTCCGAGTACGACGCCAAGCTGACTCGGGAATATCCACAGCTGCAGCGCTATCCGCTGGATTTGAGCACCTTCAGCAAGGCCACAGGCGACAAGGCTGCTCCGCAACTGTGGATCATCGATCCACACGGCAATCTGGTGTTGCGCTACGACCCGTCGGTCAAGGGCAAGGACTTGCTCAACGACCTGCGCCAACTGCTGAAACTGTCGAACATCGGATAAGGGCATCGACATGGCCAAACCTGGATTTCGCCTCGCGCTGTTTGCCACTCTGCTGGCACTGATTGTGGTGTTGCTCGGCGCCTATACCCGCCTGACCCACGCCGGCCTCGGCTGCCCGGACTGGCCCGGCTGCTACGGCTTTATAAGCGTGCCAAAAAGCGAAGCCCAACTGGCCCATGCCGAATTGCATTTCCCTGACGCACCAGTAGAGGCCCACAAGGGCTGGAACGAAATGATCCACCGCTATTTTGCCGGCACCCTCGGTATGCTGATTTCGGTGTTGGCCGCACGTGCCTGGATCAATCGCCGGCATCCGGGACAACCGCTGAAGCTGCCATTGTTCCTGCTGGCGGTGGTGTTTGGCCAAGCGGCGTTCGGCATGTGGACGGTGACGCTCAAACTCTGGCCGCAGGTGGTCACCGGGCATTTGCTGGGCGGCTTTGCCACGCTGAGCCTGTTGTTTCTACTGACCTTGCGCCTGTCCGGCGTGCTGCCGGCGCTGACGGTGCCACGGCGCTTGCAGCACTGGGCGACGGCCGGGTTGCTGCTGGTGATCCTGCAAATCGCCCTCGGCGGCTGGGTCAGTTCCAACTACGCCGCCGTGGCCTGCATCGACTTCCCGACCTGCCACGGTCAATGGCTACCCCCCGCCGACTTCGCCAACGGCTTTCACCTGACCCAACACATCGGCCCGAATTACCTCGGCGGGCAACTGGACAGCGATGCCCGCACCGCGATTCACCTGACGCATCGCATCGGCGCGTTGCTGGTCACCCTCGTGCTACTGGGTCTGGCGTGGCAACTGAAGGCGGTCGGCATGACGCGCTTGGCCGGCCTCGTACTGATTGCCCTCGCCGCACAAATCAGCCTCGGTATCAGCAACGTGCTGTTTCATTTGCCGCTGCCAGTGGCCGTCGCGCACAACGCCGGGGGTGCTGCGCTGCTGCTGACGATGGTCTTGGTCAATTATCACGCCCGAACCAGCCTGGTTCGGGTCAAGCAGCCGACTCGCTGGCGCTTCAGTCCGCGTAAACAAACAGCCGGGCCCATAACAATAAAAGGAGAGATGCCATGGCGATTCTGATCGGCGAACGTCCCAGTCAGGCGATCTGGCGTGACTACCTGGAGCTGACCAAACCGAAAGTGGTGGTGCTGATGCTCATCACCTCGCTGGTGGGGATGTTCCTCGCGACCCGCGCCGGCGTGCCCTGGACCGTATTGCTGTTCGGTAATCTGGGGATCGCCTTGTGCGCGGGCGGCGCGGCTGCGGTCAACCATGTGGTGGACCGGCGCATCGACGCGGTGATGGCCCGCACGCATAAACGACCTCTGGCCGAAGGCCGGGTTTCACCGGCCGCCGCGCTGACCTTTGCCCTAGTGCTGGCGGTGCTCGGCCAGGCCTTGCTGCTGGCCTTCACCAATCCGCTGACGGCCTGGCTGACCCTCGCCTCCTTGCTGGGCTATGCCGTGGTGTACACCGGTTTCCTCAAGCGCGCGACGCCGCAGAACATCGTCATTGGCGGACTGGCCGGCGCCGCTCCGCCCTTGCTCGGCTGGACTGCCGCCACAGGTCACGTCAGTGCCGAACCACTATTGCTGGTACTGATCATCTTCGCCTGGACCCCGCCACACTTCTGGGCCCTGGCCATTCACCGCAAAGAGGAATACGCCAAGGCCGATATTCCGATGCTGCCGGTGACCCACGGCGAGCATTACACCAAGGTGCATATCCTGCTTTATACCGGCGCGCTGCTGGCCGTCAGCCTGATGCCGTACGTGATTCACATGAGTGGCCTGCTCTACCTGATTTGCGCCATCGGCCTGGGCGCCAGATTTCTGCAATGGTCGGTGGTGCTGTACCGTGGCACTCGGCCGCACGCGGCGATCAACACCTTCAAGTACTCTATTTACTACTTGTTCCTGCTGTTCATCGCCCTGCTCGTTGATCACTACTTATTGTTGAACCTATGACTCGAACCCAGAAAACCGTCTTCATCCTCGTCGCCCTGATCGCACTGGTACTGGGCCTGACCATCAATAAAGTGCTGTCGGGCAAAGGCCAGGGCGACCCGACGGCGCTGATCGATGCGGGGATCATCCTGCTGCCGCAAAGCCGCAGCCTGCCGAGCGTGACGATGACTAACCAGGACGGTCAACCGGTCACGATCAACGAGTTGAAAGGCAAATGGAGCCTGCTGTTCTTTGGCTATACCTTCTGCCCGGACATCTGCCCGACCACCCTCGCCCAACTGCGCCAGATCAAAAGCGAACTGCCACCCGAGGCGGTGGCCAAGTTGCAAATCATACTGGTCAGCGTCGACCCGAATCGCGACACGCCCAAGCAGCTCAAGCAGTATCTGGGCTACTTCGATCCACAGTTCATCGGCCTGACCCCGGCATCGATCGAAGAACTGCAAAAAGTTGCCAATGCGGTGAGCATTCCGTTCATTCCGGCGGACACCAGCAAGCCCAACTACACCGTCGACCACAGCGGCAACCTGGCGGTGATCGGGCCGGACGGGACACAGCGCGGTTTTATCCGGGCGCCGTTGAACAATGCGAAGCTGGTGGCGCAGTTGCCGGTGATGCTCAAACGTCAGTGAAAACACCACGGAACCTGTAGGAGCGAGCTTGCTCGCGATAAGGCAATCAGCGCCAACACAAGTGTTGAATGTGAGTCAGCTATCGCGAGCAAGCTCCCACAGAGTCCGTTTTTCAGGCATAAAAAATGGGGCGCATTCAATGCGCCCCATTTTTTGTTAACACTTCAGATCAGAACGCTGGCACCACCGCGCCTTTGTACTTCTCGAGAATGAATGCTTTCACTTCCGGGCTGTGCAGTGCAGCAACCAGTTTCTTCATCGCATCGCTGTCCTTGTCGTCCGGGCGGGCAACGAGGATGTTCACGTATGGCGAGTCGCTGCCTTCGATGACCAGCGCATCCTTGGAGGGATCGAGCTTGGCCTCCAGCGCGTAGTTGGTGTTGATCAGGGCCAGGTCGACCTGAGTCAGCACGCGCGGGATGGTCGCGGCCTCCAGTTCACGGAATTTCAGGTCCTTGGTGTTCTCGGTGATGTCCTTGACGGTCGACAGGATGTTGTTCGAATCCTTCAACTTGATCAGGCCCGCCTTCGCCAGCAACAGCAAGGCACGACCGCCGTTGGTGGCGTCATTCGGGATCACCACGTTCGCGCCGCCTGGCAGCTCTTCCAGTTTCTTGTACTTGCTGGAGTAAGCGCCCAGCGGCTCAAGGTGCACACCGGCTACCGAAACCAGGTTGGTGCCCTTGGCCTTGTTGAATTCATCGAGGTACGGCTGGTGCTGGAAGAAGTTGGCATCCAGGCGTTTTTCCGCAACCTGCACGTTCGGCTGGATGTAGTCGGTGAAGACCTTGACCTTAAGGTCCACGCCTTCTTTGGCCAGGGTCGGTTTAACGAATTCGAGGATTTCCGCGTGGGGAACCGGGGTTGCCGCGACCGTCAGGGTCTCGGCAGCGTGAGCGGAAAAGGCTGCAACGGCAGCGAATGCGACCAGTAGTTTTTTCATTCAGCTAACTCCTTGTGAGTACTCGCTTGCGACGCCTGAACCAGCGCCTGCCAGCAAATGGCCGGCTCATTGATCATTTACGAGAAAAGTGGACAACCAGCTTGTCGCCGACGGTCTGCAGTACCTGAACCAGTACCAGCAGCAAGATCACGGTGACTATCATCACGTCAGTCTGAAAACGCTGGTAACCGAAACGAATCGCCAGGTCACCCAGCCCGCCCGCGCCGACCACACCCGCCATCGCCGTGTAGGACACCAGTGTAATGGCTGTCACCGTAATCGCCGCGAAGATGCCCGGACGGGCTTCAGGCAGCAACGCATTGGTGATGATCTGCCGCGTCGTCGCACCCATGGACTGGGTCGCTTCGATGATGCCGCGATCGACTTCACGCAACGCGGTTTCCACCAGACGGGCAAAGAACGGCGTGGCGCCCACCACCAGTGGCGGAATCGCACCGGCGACACCGAGGGACGTTCCGGTGATCAACACGGTGAATGGAATCATCACGATCAGCAAAATGATGAACGGCAGCGAACGCAGGATGTTCACCACCAGCGACAACATCGCGTAGATGCCTTTGGCTTCCAGCAACTGACGCGGACTGCAGAGGAACAGCAACACACCCAATGGCAGACCCAGGAGCACGGTGAACAACAGCGAACCACCGAGCATCAGCAAGGTGTCGCCCGTGGCCAGCCAGATTTCGAACCAGTCGATATTGGCGAAGAAACTTGTCAGGGCTTCCATTAACGCAGCACCTCCATGTGGACGTCGGCAGCGGTGAAGCGGGCGAAGGCCGCTTCCATGTCACCACCGGTCACAGCCAGGGTCAGTTGCCCGTAAGGAATGTCTTTGATGCGATCGATACGACCGGCCAGGATGCTGTAGTCCACGCCCGTTTCGCGAGCAACGGTACCCAGCAGTGGCGCGTAGGTCGCTTCGCCCTGGAACGTCAGACGCACGATGCGGCCCGGCACATGAGCGAAGTCGTCACGCTGTTCGCTTTCGTCGATTTGTTCATCTTCTTGCACGAAACGCTTGGTGGTCGGGTGCTTCGGGTGCAGGAACACCTCGGCCACGGAGCCTTGCTCGACGATCACACCAGCGTCCATCACCGCCACCTGGTCGCAGACACGACGGATCACATCCATCTCGTGGGTAATCAGCACGATGGTCAGCTTCAGCTCACGATTGATCTCGGCCAGCAATTGCAGGACCGAGGCCGTGGTCTGTGGGTCCAGGGCGCTGGTGGCTTCGTCACACAGCAGGATTTTCGGCTTGGTCGCCAGGGCGCGGGCAATGCCGACACGCTGCTTTTGACCACCAGACAATTGCGCCGGGTATTTTTTGGCGTGGTCGGACAAACCGACCCGGGCCAGCAATTCGGCCACACGTTGATCGATGTCAGCACGCGACAGTTCGCCGGCCAGGGTCAGTGGCAGCGCGACGTTGTCGGCAACGGTCTTGGAGGCCAGCAGATTGAAGTGCTGGAAAATCATCCCGACTTGCTGGCGGAAACGGCGCAAACCATTGGCATCGAGCGCGGTAACTTCTTCGCCGTCGACAATGATCTTGCCGCCGCTGGAGTTTTCCAGGCGATTGATCAGGCGCAACAGGGTACTTTTTCCCGCACCGGAATGGCCGATCAGGCCAAAGACCTGACCGTTCTCAATCGTCAGACTGGTCGGATGCAGGGCGGGAATTTCCTTACCGGCGACGCGGTAGGTTTTATGGACGTTTTGGAACTCGATCACGTAGCGAACCTTGTGGGGCGCGTTAGAAAAGGATCAGCGGTTAGCCGGGCGCGCATTTTAGCCTGTCCGTATAGAGGTTCTTAGCATTTATTTCGCATTCAACCAGCCATTTGGCAATAACGCGATCAAAGGTCAGATAAAAGGAACGGCTAAAAACGTCATCAGTCATTAGTTAGGCCACTCGAAAACAGCCCGAGGAGTTATGCCTGATGAGTACCAAGAAGCCTGCCGCCAACAAGAGCGCACTGGCCGGGACCGATACCCTGGACCGCAGCAATACCAACGCCAAACTCGATAGCCTGGAAAAATTCCGCTCCGACGCCACCGGCCAGGCCTTGCGCACCAATCAGGGTGTGAAGGTGGCGGACAATCAGAACAGCCTGAAGGCCGGGGCTCGCGGGCCTTCGCTGCTGGAAGATTTCATCATGCGTGAAAAAATCACGCACTTTGACCATGAACGCATTCCCGAGCGCATCGTCCACGCTCGGGGCACGGGTGCCCATGGCTACTTTCAGTCCTACGAGAACCATAGCGTGCTGACCAAGGCGGGTTTCCTGCAGGACCCAAGCCAAAAGACGCCGGTATTCGTTCGCTTTTCCACCGTGCAAGGCCCTCGTGGCTCGGGCGATACGGTGCGGGACGTACGAGGCTTCGCGGTGAAGTTTTTCACCGACGAAGGCAACTTCGATCTGGTGGGCAACAACATGCCGGTGTTTTTCATTCAGGACGCCATCAAGTTTCCTGACTTCGTGCATGCAGTGAAGCCTGAACCGCATAACGAGATTCCCACCGGCGGCTCAGCCCACGATACGTTCTGGGACTTTGTCTCGTTGCAACCGGAATCGGCACACATGGTGATCTGGGCCATGTCCGACCGGGCGATTCCGAAAAGCCTGCGCAGCATGCAGGGTTTCGGTGTGCACACCTTCCGCCTGATCAATGCTGAAGGAAAATCACGCTTCGTCAAATTCCACTGGCGCCCTACGGCCGGGACTTGTTCGCTGGTGTGGGATGAAGCGCAGAAACTGGCGGGCAAAGACACCGACTACCATCGTCGCGACCTCTGGGAATCCATCGAGATGGGGGATTACCCGGAATGGGAGCTCGGTGTACAGGTCATCGAGGAAGAAAACGAACACGCTTTTGACTTCGACATTCTCGACCCCACCAAGCTGATTCCGGAAGAACTGGTGCCCATCACACCACTGGGCAAATTGGTGCTCAACCGCAACCCGGACAACTTCTTTGCCGAAACCGAGCAAGTTGCTTTCTGTCCGGGCCACATTGTGCCGGGAATCGATTTCTCCAACGATCCGCTGCTGCAAGGCCGGCTATTTTCCTACACCGACACGCAAATAAGCCGACTCGGCGGACCGAATTTTCACGAGATCCCTATCAACCGTCCGGTCTCTGCGTTCCACAACGGCCAGCGGGATGCGTTACACCGCACGACGATTGATAAGGGCCGCGCATCCTACGAACCAAACTCAATCGATGGCGGCTGGCCGAAAGAAACACCACCTGCCGCGCAGGACGGTGGCTTCGAGACGTATCCCGAACGCATCGACGCCAACAAGATCCGTCAGCGCAGCGAGTCGTTCAGCGACCATTTCTCTCAGGCACGGCTGTTTTTCCACAGCATGAGCAAGCATGAGCAGGAGCACATCATTTCGGCGTACAGCTTCGAGCTGGGCAAGGTTGAACGGGAGTTCATCCGCGCACGGCAAGTGAACGAGATCCTCGCCAACATCGACCTGGATCTGGCCAAGCGTGTGGCGCAGAACCTCGGCTTGCCGGCACCCAAGGCCGGAACGGTCGATGTGCCGAAAATATCCCTTGAGCGTTCGCCGGCCCTGAGCCAGGCCAATCTGCTACCGGGCAATATCAAGACGCGAAAAGTCGCCATCCTTGCAGCCAACGGTGTCGATGGCTCAGCGATTGATGCCATGAAGAAAGCGCTGGAAGCCGAAGGCGCGCACGCCAAACTGCTTGGCCCGACTTCCGCCCCCGTGACGACCGCCGATGGCAAGACATTAACGGTGGATGCGTCCATGGAAGGCTTGCCTTCAGTGGCCTTCGACGCCGTGTTCGTGCCCGGAGGCGCCGCATCGATCAAGGCCTTGAGCACGGACGGCGTCGCCCTGCATTACGTGCTCGAAGCCTACAAACACTTGAAAGCGATCGCGCTGCATGGCGAGGCGAAGCAATTGCTGGATGTGTTGAAACTGGAGGCGGATGCGGGGTTGATCGTCGGTGCGGATGCCAAGCTGATCAAGCCGTTTTTTGCGGCCATCGGGCAGCATCGGGTGTGGGACAGGGAGCCGAAGGCCAAGGCTGTTCCGGCCTGAAAGTTTTTAGCGATTGAAAGGCCGCCATCGCGAGCAAGCTCCCACAGTTGATTTGCAGTGAACACAAATCGAACGTGGGAGCGAGCCTGCTCGCGATGCTTTTAAGGTTTTTTGCGAGGGCTGAGCACCATCTGCGCCGGAACACTGCGCAGGATCTGTCGCTCAGGCTTCAGGTCAAACTCCGGATCGAGCTTCTTCACCCGCTTGCTCAGCAAATTAGCCAACCACGGATAATCTTCAGTGCGCGGAGCCTGAATGCTCACATCGCACTGAAAATTCACCACATCGGCGGCGATCGCGTCCAGTTGTCGGCGCAATTTGCCCATATCGTTGATATTCAGCGCAACCGTGGTGCTTTCAGCCGTCGGGTCGATAACCTTGGCTTTTGGCTGGGCTTCGGCCGCCTTGAGAGCAGCTTCAGCCTTTTCCAGTTCAGCCTTGCGCGCTTGGGCGATGGCACCATTGACCCCACCGGTCAGCGCCGGCGCCTTGGGCATCAGCGCGCGGGCGCGACTCAGGGCGGTGGCTGCGGCGTTGACATCGCCTTTTTGCAGCACGATCTGACTGCGCATCAAGTAGGCTTCGGCCAGTTGACGCTGGTATTGCTCAAGGGATTGATCGTTGGGCGATTCGGCTTGCAAGGCAGCCAGTTGATCTTCCGCCGTGGCCAGTTCGCTGCTGGCCAGACTTTGCTCAAGCTGTGCAATGGCCGCGGCCCGCGCATCGGGGGCTTCGGTGGCCGCCGGTGGCGTGCTTTGGCAAGCGCCCAGCAGCACAGAAAATGCGACAAGGAGCAGATAACGGGAGGCGAACGACTTCATTCCTGCGACTCTCTATTTGCGCAAAAAACGAGCAAGTCTACACCCCTCGACGGGGCAGAACAAAACTCAGCAGAAACAGCGCGGCGGCTGCCACCACAATTGACGGGCCGGCCGGTGTGTCCTTGAACCAGGACAACGCCAATCCGCCACACACGGCGAGTATGCCCAGCAGGCTCGCACCCAGTGCCATCTGCTCCGGTGAGCGGGCGTGACGTTGTGCCGCAGCCGCCGGGATGATCAGCAACGAAGTGATCAGCAACACACCGACGATTTTCATCGCCACGGCAATCACCACAGCGATCAACAGCATCAGCGCCATGCGCAATCCGGCTACGGGCAAGCCCTCGACCCTGGCCAACTCTTCGTGCACGGTAATGGCCAGCAACGGCCGCCACAAGGCAACCAGCAGCGCCAGAACAGCCGCGCTACCACCCAAAATCCAGGCCAGATCAGTCGGACTGATCGCCAGCAGGTCGCCGAACAGATACGCCATCAGGTCGATCCGCACTTCGTGCATGAAGCTTAGTACCACCAGGCCCAGAGAGAGCGTGCTGGGTGCGAGAATTCCCAAAAGCGTGTCAGACGCCAGCGGCTGACGCTGTTGCAAGGTCACCAACAATACCGCCAACAACAAGCAACCCACGGTCACTGCAACGGTCGGGCTGACATCCAGCAAAAAGCCCAACGCCACGCCCAGCAATGCCGCGTGAGATAGGGTGTCGCCAAAATAAGCCATGCGTCGCCAGACCACGAAGGAACCCAGCGGCCCCGCAACCACCGCCAGAGCCAGACCTGCAAGCAGGGCGTAGAGCAGAAAATCAGCCATGCTTGCAGCTATCTCCATGGACATGGGTATGGCCCGATCCGGGCGCCTTGACCACCGAGCCATGTAGATCGTGGGCGTGGTCGTGATGGTGGTGATAAATCGCCAGGCTTTGTGCGTTTTTTCCGAACAGCTCGACGAAAGCCGGATCGCCGCTGACCTGCTCAGGGTGACCGGAGCAGCAAACGTGGCGATTGAGGCAAACCACTTGGTCGGTGGTGCTCATCACCAGATGCAGGTCGTGCGACACCATCAACACACCGCAACCGTGACGGTCACGCAGACGGGTAATCAAACTGTAGAGTTCGGCCTGACCGGCCACATCGACACCTTGCACCGGTTCGTCGAGCACCAGCAGTTCCGGTTCGCGCAACAAGGCCCGCGCCAACAGGACACGCTGCATTTCACCGCCGGAAACACTTTGCACCGGACTGTCGATCACCTGTTCGGCACCCACTTCCTTAAGTGCCGCCAGGGCCATCGCACGGTCCACACCCGGCACCAGACGCAAGAATCGCAGGACTGAGAGCGGCAGCGTCGGATCAACGTGAAGTTTTTGCGGCATGTAGCCGATGCGCAGCTTGGGTTTGCGCCAGACGCTGCCGCTGTCGGGCTTCAACAGACCGAGCACGGCGCGCACCAACGTCGTCTTGCCCGCGCCATTGGGGCCGATCAAAGTGACGATCTGGCCCGGTTCGACGCTCAACTCGATGTTGTCAAGCACACTTTGCCCGGCGAACGTGACGGCAACCTGCTCGAGGCGGATCAGCGCGTTGCTCATCAAGCCCCCTGACAACCAGAGCAGAGACCAATCACTTCGACGGTCTGGCCTTCGACGACAAACCCGACCTCTTGAGCGCTGGCGATGATCGCGTCGCTGATGGATTTCTGTTCGAGCTCAATGGCCGCGTGACAATCTCGGCAAATCAGAAACTGGCCCTGATGCGCGTGCTCCGGATGATTGCAGCCGATGAAGGCGTTGAGCGAAGAGATTCGATGAACCAGGCCGTTGTCCAATAGAAAATCCAGCGCGCGGTACACGGTCGGCGGTGCGGCGCGGCGGCCGTCCTGCTCACTCAGCACCGCGAGAATGTCGTACGCGCCCAGCGGTTTGTGGCTTTGCCACACCAGTTCAAGCACCCGACGGCGCAAGGCGGTCAAGCGCAGGCCCTGGCGCGCGCACAGCGCATCGGCCTCGGACAAAGCGCTGTGAACGCAATGAGAGTGGTCGTGGGGACGGCTGGCAATCGGTGTTTTAGACATGAGCGGCGACGCGTATGGTGAGAGACGTTATTATGTTACCCGTTCTCGCCTCTTCGAGTGGTCATCGTGTCCCGACTTTTTTCTTTTTTTGTCGCATTTGTCGCCAGTTTTCTGCTGGCCGGTTCGGCCCACGCCGAAGTCAAAGTCCTCACCAGCATCAAACCGCTGCAATTGATTGCCGCTGCGGTGCAGGACGGCGTGGCGATTCCGGAAGTGCTGTTGCCGCCGGGCGCCTCACCGCATAACTATGCCTTGCGCCCTTCCGACGTACGGAAAGTGCAATCGGTGGACTTGCTGTACTGGATCGGTCCAGACATGGAAGGTTTCCTGCCCCGCGTGCTCAATGGCCGGACGTTGCCGAGCGTCGCCGTGCAGGATCTGCCGGGCATGAAGCTGCGCCGTTTCGCCGAAGATAGCCACTCCCACGCCGAAGAAGCCGACGAGCATGACCACGATCATCGCCCGGGTAGCCTGGACGCGCATTTGTGGCTGTCGCCGATCAACGCCCGCGTCATCGCGACGAAAATGGCGGCTGACCTCAGCGCAGCCGATCCCGACAACGCCGCGCGCTATCAAAGCAATCTCAAGGCGTTCGATGAACGTCTCGATGCGCTGGATCTGCGCCTGAAGAAACGGCTGGCAGGCATTGAAGGCAAACCTTACTTCGTGTTCCACGAAGCCTTCGATTACTTCGAGGACGCCTACGGGCTCAAGCACACCGGCGTTTTCAGTGTTGCAGCTGAGGTGCAACCTGGCGCCCAGCATGTCGCGGCGATGCGTGCGCGGCTGCAGGAAGTGGGCAAGACCTGTGTATTCAGCGAGCCGCCGCTGCGTCCGCGCCTGGCGGAAACCCTGGTAGCCGGCTTGCCGGTGAAACTGGCGGAACTGGATGCGCTGGGCGGGTACACCCCAGCGACGGCCCAGGGGTATGAGCAAGTACTGGAAAAGTTGGGCAATGATCTGGCAGGGTGCCTGGAGTCGCTTTAACTGACCCAAAACCTGTAGTGAGGGGGCATGCCCCTCACCACAACTTAGAGCGCGAAAGGCAACGGCGTATTGACCTTCTGCCGCTGCGCCAACCGCAGCTGAAACTCCATCGGATCATGAATCAACACGTCCTGCCCGGCGAACGACTCCGCAGCGATCAGGCGTGACAGCCAGAACCGTACGCAAGCCACCCGCAGCATGGTCGGCCATAGCTCGGCTTCGGCAGCAGTGAATGGCCGCAGGGCCGCATAAGCCCCCAACAAGGCCCGGGCGCGAGGCCCATCGATCAACCCCTCTTCGTCCGAACACCAGTCATTCAAGGCAATCGCCACGTCGTAGAGCATCGGCCCCGAGCAAGCGTTGTAGAAGTCGATCAACCCGGTCAGGTGTGTCCCTTCGAACATCGCGTTGTCGCGGAACAGATCGGCGTGGATGTTGGCTCGCGGCAGCGCCAGAATTTTCTCTTTTTGCTGAGTGATTTCTTCCAGTGCCCGTTGCAGCAGATCTTTCTGCCCGGCATCGAGGTGCGACAGAAACTGAGTGCCCTCTTCCAGCATCCAGTCGAGGCCGCGATCGGTTTTGCGCTTGATCATGTTGGCCTGAGTCGCCAGATGCAGATGACCGAGCAATTCGCCGACTTGCGCGCAATGTTGCGCATTGGCTTCCTTGATGTGCTTGCCGGCCAGGCGTGGTTGCAACAGCGCTGGCTTGCCGGCCAGTTCGCGCAAGGCAACCCCATCGGTGGTGCGCAAGGCGTAAGGCACCGGCAGATCGGCTTCGTGCAGCACGTCGAGCAGTTCGATGAAGAACGGCATCTCCTGAACCGGACCACGCTCGACCAGGGTCAGGACGAATTCACCCTGCTCCAGGCTGATGAAGAAATTGGTGTTTTCGCTACCGGCGGCGATCCCCTGGAAATCAAGCAGGCGGCCGAGGCCATAAGGGGCGAGAAAAGCTTCCAGCTCGGGCCGAGCCAGGGGAGTGAACACAGACATGTTTGAACTGCCAGTACGGGCGCCGCCAGTGAGCCAGCGCCGATTGAAATTAAGAAACTATTTCCACTCAAAGATCTTCCACGCCGGTATCAGCATATCCGGCTGATCCGAGCGGATGTAGTTTGCATCGGTGCCATCGGCGCGTACAAGAAAGTACGGTTTACCCACCTTCGGCGTGACCTTGATCGCGTACAGGAAACCGTTTTGGCGGTACTCCTGAATAATTTTGTCCCCTTCCGTGTGGATCGTGACTTGCGGTTCCGGTGTCGGTGCATCATCCGCCGCCATGGCGGCTAATGGTGCAATTGCAAACAAGCCAGCCAGCAACAGGCGATTTAGTGTGCACATGATAACCTTGTCCCTTTGTCGTCAACGGTCCCGCTATTCTAGCGCCGGACCCGCCGAAAAGGTTGATCCTGCTCATGAACCAAGCCCCCCTCGTCCTGGTCGACGGTTCTTCGTACCTGTACCGCGCCTTTCACGCGCTGCCGCCACTGACCACGTCCAAAGGCCTGCCGACCGGTGCGGTCAAGGGCGTACTGAACATGCTCAAGAGTCTGCGCAAGCAATATCCGGACAGCCCGTTCGCCGTGGTGTTCGACGCCAAGGGTGGGACATTTCGCGATGACATGTACGCCGAATACAAGGCCAACCGTCCGAGCATGCCCGACGACATGCGCGTACAGATTGAGCCGCTGCATCAGAGCGTGATCGCTCTGGGCTTCCCGCTCCTGTGCGTTGAAGGCGTCGAAGCCGATGACGTGATCGGCACCCTGGCCCGCAGCAGCGCGGCCGCCGATCGCCCGGTGATCATCTCCACCGGCGACAAGGACATGGCGCAACTGGTCGACGGGCACATTACCTTGGTCAACACCATGACCGGTAGCAGCATGGACGTAGAGGGCGTGAAGGAGAAATTCGGCGTCGCTCCCGAGCAGATCATCGATTATCTGGCGCTCATGGGCGATTCTTCCGACAACATTCCGGGGGTTCCGGGCATCGGTCCGAAAACCGCTTCCGGCTTGCTGGTCGGTGTGAATGGCGGGCTGACCGAGCTCTACGCGCAGCTCGATATCGTGCCGACCCTGCCGATCCGCGGCGCCAAGACCCTGCCGGCCAAGCTCGAAGAGCACAAGGAAATGGCGTTCCTGTCCTATCAGTTGGCGACCATCAAGGTCGATGTGCCGCTGGACATCGGCCTCGATGACCTGCGAATGGGGGCCGAAGATCCGGAAAAACTCTACGAGCTCTACACCCTGCTGGAATTCAAGAGCTGGTTGAACGATCTGCAACGCGATGCCAAACGCATCGAGCTGAGCGCTGCCGCCGAGCCAGCGCCGGTCGTCGATCTGTTCAGCGCCGCCGAAGCCGAAGCGCCAGCGGTCAGCTCTGAAACCCGCTACGAAACCGTTCTTGATCAAGCACGGTTCGACGTCTGGCTAGAGAAACTGCACAACGCAAAACTGATCGCCTTCGACACCGAGACCACCGGCATCGACGCGCAACAGGCGCAACTGGTGGGCCTGTCGTTCGCCGTGCAGGCCAACGAAGCGGCCTACATCCCGCTGACCCACTCCTACATCGGTGTGCCCGAGCAACTGGACCGCGACACCGTCCTGCGCGCCCTCAAACCGATTCTGGAAGACCCGAACAAACTCAAGGTCGGCCAGCACGCCAAGTTCGACATGAATATCCTGGCCAACTGCGCCATCGGTGGCGATCAGGCCAACGGCATCACCGTTCGCGGCGTAGCCTTTGACACCATGCTTGAATCCTACGTGCTCAACTCCACGGCGACCCGACATGACATGGACAGCCTGGCACTGAAGTATCTGGATCACACCACCGTAAGTTTCCAGGACATTGCCGGTAAAGGTGCCAAGCAGCTGACGTTCGACCAGATAGCCCTTGAGCAGGCCGGACCTTACGCCGCCGAGGACGCCGACATCACATTGCGTCTGCACCAGGCGCTGTTCGAGAAGCTCAACGACATCCCGAGCCTGGCCAGCGTGCTGACCGATATCGAAATACCGTTGGTGCCCGTGCTGGCGCGTATCGAACGCCAGGGCGCCTTTGTCGATGCCGCGCTGCTGGGCGTACAGAGCATTGAATTGGGCGACAAGATGGTGGCGCTGGAGCGCGAAGCCTTCGAGATTGCCGGCGAGGAGTTCAACCTTGGCTCGCCCAAGCAGCTCGGGACCATCCTCTACGAGAAGCTCGGTCTGCCGGTGCTGAAGAAGACCGCCAAGGGCCAGCCATCCACTGCTGAAGAAGTACTGGCCAAACTGGCCGAGGATGACTATCGCCTGCCGAAAGTGCTGATGGAATACCGTTCCATGAGCAAGCTGAAAAGCACCTACACCGACCGCTTGCCGGAGCAGATCAACCCGCGTACCGGGCGCATCCACACGTCTTACCATCAGGCCGTGGCATCCACTGGACGCCTGTCCTCCAGCGATCCGAACCTGCAGAACATTCCGGTGCGCACCGCTGAAGGGCGTCGCATCCGCCAGGCTTTCGTGGCCCCGGCCGGTTACAAGTTACTGGCGGCCGACTATTCGCAAATCGAGTTGCGGATCATGGCTCACCTGTCCCGTGATGAAGGCTTGATGAACGCTTTCCGTCACAATCTGGACGTGCACACCGCGACCGCCGCCGAGGTGTTCAAGGTCGAACTGGCCGACGTCACTTCCGACCAGCGCCGTAGCGCCAAGGCGATCAACTTCGGTCTGATCTACGGCATGGGCGCGCAAAAGCTCGGCAAGGACATTGGCGTGGACACCAAGACCGCCAAGGCCTACATCGATACTTACTTCGCCCGTTACCCCGGCGTTCGCCAATACATGGACCGCACCCGTGCGCAGGCGGCGGACCAAGGGTATGTGGAGACGTTCTTCGGGCGACGGCTGTACCTGCCGGAGATCAACTCCAACAAACCGCAGGAGCGCGCCGCCGCTGAACGCACGGCGATCAACGCACCGATGCAAGGCACGGCGGCGGACATCATCAAGAAAGCCATGGTCGCGGTGGATAACTGGCTGGCCACATCCGGCCTCGATGCCAAAGTCATCCTGCAGGTGCACGATGAATTGGTGCTGGAAGTGCGTGAAGACCTGATCGATCAGGTCAGCAATGAAATTCGCCTGCACATGAGCGGCGCGGCGAAGCTGGATGTTCCGTTGCTGGTGGAAGTGGGCGTAGGCAACAACTGGGATGAGGCTCACTGAGCCGTCTGACGAGACACTGCTCTCCTGCTGCGGCGTAGTGCCGCAGCAGAGCAAGCGAAGGGTATTTATTCCGGAAGGCGCTTAGGGTTATTCCAAAGGTATTCGAAAAAATTCTGAACTAATCGGCCAAAACACCACTCAGAGATACTGAATGGCTGGTGAAGCCCTTCGATGCTCCTATGTTGTGTTAAGTGTTGGCAGATATCTGGACCCCGCCCTAGCGGTCTAGAACTTGAACCCCGGACCTCCCCCTCCCCATAGATGTCCGGGGTTTTTTTTGCCTGTAGCTTTACTCGGTCGCCTCGGCGCCCTTGTCCGCCAGCTCCATCCAGTCCGCCAATACAGTGTAGGCGTCTTCCAGGCCCATGCGTTTTGGCGCCGAAAAAAGCTGAATGGTCACGGCATCGCCCCAACCCTTGCGGATTTCCGACTGCACTTTGAGCAGCGTGTTCTTGGCTGCCCCGTAGGTGAGCTTGTCCGCTTTGGTCAGCAGGATATGCATGGGCATGCCGCTGGCCACGGCCCAATCGAGCATCAGCAGGTCGAAGTCGGTCATTGGATGACGGATATCCATCATCAGAATCAGCCCCTTCAGACTCTCGCGACTGCCCAGGTACGCTTCCAGGTGACGCTGCCAGTGTTGCTTGAGCGGAATGGGTACTTTTGCGTATCCGTAGCCTGGCAGGTCGACCAGACGGCGTTCATCGTCTAGCTTGAAGAAGTTCAACAACTGTGTGCGACCCGGCGTTTTCGAGGTCCGCGCCAGGCTTGCGTGAGTCAGGGTGTTAAGCGCACTGGACTTGCCGGCGTTGGAACGACCGGCGAAGGCCACTTCAAAGCCTTCGTCATCCGGACATTGGTCGACTTTGGCGGCGCTGAGCATGAAGGTGGACTGTTGGCACAGACCGAGAATGGGATTCTTGAGTTGCATGGGATTTCCGATGTGGGCGGCGCCGGGAATGGGCGCGGCAAGCGGTGTCGCTTCCGTTTCACTGACGCCAGTATATAATGCCGCAGATTTTGTGTGCGCTTTGTCCCAGCGTAGGATGAAGTTCATGAGAGCGACAGACCTTGATTGCGCATCAGAACGCAACACGCTCTCAACCCTGAAAAGGTCGTTTTATGACGAAATGGCTGCTAGTTGCCGGTGTCTTGATGCCACTTTACAGCGCTCAGGCTACACAGGATCCGGAAGCTGTGTACAACCGTGTTTGTGGTGCCTGTCATTCCGGCCAACTACCCATGGCGCCCCGCAAGGGCGATCAGGCAGCTTGGACGCCGAGGTTGGCGAAAGGTATGGGGACGCTGGTGCAACACGTGACCCAGGGTTTCAAGGCGATGCCGCCGCGTGGTTTGTGCATGGACTGCAGTGCCGAGGATTACCAGGCCATCATCCACTGGATGAGCGAGTGATCCCGGTCCATAACTCTTTAACCCTTAGCCGTAGTTGGATTAGCTGATGAACAAATTGATCGTGAGTCTGCTGTTGACCGTGGGGATCTCCGGCATTGCCCATGCTGCAGGTGAGCCAGCAAAACCTGGTGACGCCGCCGCAGGCCAGGCAAAAGCCGCCGTATGTGGTGCCTGTCATGGCCCGGATGGCAACAGCATGGCGCCTAACTTTCCAAAACTGGCCGGCCAGGGTGAACGCTACCTGACCAAGCAATTGCACGACATCAAGTCGGGCAAGCGCACCGTTCTGGAAATGACGGGCCTGCTGACCAACCTGAGTGATCAGGACCTGGCCGATATCGCAGCCTATTTCTCCAGCCAGAAAGGCAGTGTCGGTGCCGCCGATGAGAAACTGGTCAAGCGCGGCGAGAATCTGTTCCGCGGCGGCGACCTGGCTAAAGGCCTGCCAGCCTGCACCGGTTGCCACTCGCCAAATGGCGCGGGCAATGCGGCAGCCGGCTTCCCGCACCTGGGCGGCCAACACGCTCAATACGTCGCCAAGCAACTGACCGAATTCCGCAAGGAAGAAGGTGGTCGCACCAACGATGGCGATACCAAACCGATGCAGAGCATTGCCAAAAAGCTGAGCGACGAAGACATCGCCGCAGTGTCCAGCTACATACAGGGCCTGCACTAAGGCCGGTGAATCGGGCGCTGCGCAGGGGCTGCATCGACTGCAACGTTAACGCTCGATTAATCCGTCGCGGCAAGTATAAAAAGGGTGGCTTTGGCCGCCCTTTTTTGTGGCCGCTGCCGTTACACTACAGAACTCAAGCCCGCCAGGACCTGTCTGAAAACAGGTCGCGCGTGGCGATAAATTTGTCCAGGAGTAAAGCATGCGTAATCTGATCATCAGCGCCGCACTCGTCGCTGCCAGCCTGTTCGGCATGACTGCCCAGGCCGCCGAAGCCCCCGCTGCCCCTTATGTCGAACTGACTAATCCGGTTCCGGTTGCCGTGCCTGGCAAGATCGAAGTGGTGGAGCTGTTCTGGTACGGCTGCCCGCATTGCTACGCATTCGAGCCGGTGATCAATCCGTGGGTCGAAAAACTGCCGTCCGATGTGAATTTCGTGCGTATCCCGGCCATGTTCGGCGGCCCATGGGATGCCCACGGTCAAATGTTCCTGACCCTTGAAGCCATGGGCGTTGAGCACAAGGTGCACGCTGCGGTGTTCAATGCCATCCAGAAAGAACACAAGAAGCTCGTCGACAAGAATGACATGGCCGACTTCCTGGCCACGCAAGGCGTAGACAAGGACAAGTTCCTGGCCACTTTCGACTCCTTCGCCATCAAGGGCCAGATCGTCAAGGCCCGCGAACTGGCCAAGAAATATGAAATCTCCGGCGTTCCAACCATGATCGTCAATGGCAAGTATCGCTTTGACGTGGGCTCTGCCGGTGGTGCCGAACAAGCCCTGCAACTGGCCGATAAACTGGTAGACAAAGAGCGAGCGGCTAACAAGGCTGCCGCCAACTAAGCGCGGTACTCACCATGCGCCGCTGGGGAACTGAACGCGTCGTTGGCCTGCATGATCCGCAGGTCAACGAGCACCATCTGAAGTCTACGGGCTTGCCCGCAGACAGCCGTCTACGCTTGCTCAGCTTCAATATCCAGGTCGGCATCAGTACCGAGCGCTACCGGCATTACCTGACCCGGGGCTGGCAACATCTGTTGCCGCACCCCGGGCGTGCCGACAATCTGCAAAAAATCGGCAACCTGCTCGGCGACTTCGACCTGGTCGCCTTGCAGGAAGCCGATGGCGGCAGCCTGCGTTCAGGCTACGTCAATCAAGTCGAACATCTGGCCCAGCTCGGCGCCTTCCCCTACTGGTATCAACAACTCAATCGAAACCTCGGTCGCCTCGGCCAGCACAGCAATGGCGTGCTAAGCCGGCTGCGCCCGTGGGCGATTGAGGATCATCCGCTGCCGGGACCCAAGGGTCGCGGGGCGATTCTGGTGCGTTTCGGCGAAGGTCCGGAAGCACTGGTGGTGGTCATGATGCATCTGGCACTGGGCGCCCGCGCCCGCAGCCTGCAACTGGCCTATATCCGCGACCTGATCGGGGACTATAAACACCAGGTACTGATGGGTGATATGAACACCCACGCCAGCGACTTGCTGCAAAACTCGCCATTGCGTGACCTCGGCCTGCTGGCCCCGCAACTGGAAGCGACCTTCCCCAGCTGGCGCCCGCAACGCTGCCTGGACCATATTCTGCTCAGCCCCAGCCTGACCCTTGAAAAGGTCGAGGTGCTGGCCCAACCCATTTCCGATCACCTGCCGGTCGCGGTAGAGATTCGTCTGCCGGGTTCGCTCACGGCCGATGCATTGCCCGCGTTGAGTCCTGCCCCTCGCGGATCCCTTGAATGAGCGACGAAACACAGCGCTGGAAAGAGAAATACCTCAAAAGCATCGAACAACAGGAAAAGCTCGAACGTCGCTGGGACGCCCGGCTCGACTTGCTGCGTCGCGGCCTGGTACGAAGCACCCTGGCGGCGGAAGGCACCGACCGCGCCGTCGACCAGTGCATGAAGGAAATGCGCGAAGTGGTGCGCACCGATGACATGGACGCCGGCCTGGCCGCCCTGCTCCCGCGCCTGGAAAAAGCCGTGCTCGATTCCGAGCAGCGCCGGGAGACACGCGTCAACCAGACCAGCGCCGCACTGACCGCCCTGGTCACTCAACTGCAAAAGTTGCCGCTGCCCCGAGAAGTCCGGCGCCCCCTGAAGAATTTCGCCAAACAACTGGATAGCCGGGTCAGCCAGGCCCGCGAAATCCCTTTGCTCCTCAGTGAACTCAGCGGCCTGCAGGGCAAAGCCTTGAGTCAATTGGAGACCCCGGCAGAACCTGATCGCCCAGGCCTGCTGCAGCGGCTGTTCGGCCACCGTGAAGCCGATGAAGCGGCGGCCGCCCCAGAGCACGCTCCCATCGCATCGCCTGCCGAAGCCGTCCCGGCGCCAGTTTCCGTCGCACCTCCCGCCGCTGCGGAACTCACACCAGCTGTCGATGAGCCGCACGAGGCGCTTTGCGCGCCGCCCCAAGCCATTACCGCTGCACAGGCAATCGAGGCCTTACCCGCAACGCAAGAAGCACCTGTGGCCACCGCCGCTGTTGCGCCAGCCCCTGGATCTCAACAGGCGCCCGCCTTGCCTTCCGAGGCACAGGCCCAAGCGGATTCAGCGTCACCCGAAACCCCGGTGACTCTCGCCGTCGCGCCAGCAGTTGAGGCTGAACAGGCGGTCAACCCCGACGAGCTGACCCCGACGGTGTTTCTCGACACCCTGCCGCTTCCCGCGCCCATGGCCCAAGCCTTGGCGGCCATCGATCCCGAACAATCCGAGGACGACATTCTCTATGCCCTGCCGGACTCGCCCGAGCCATCGTACAGCTCGGTCGCCAAACACATCGAAGACACACTGCTGGGCCTGCTCGATGACCTGACGCTACCCGAGCGTCACCGTCCGCAAGCCGAATCGATGCGCGATCGCCTGAAAAATGGATTGAACTGGTACGAGTTACTGCCGATCCTCGACGATTTCGCCACCTTGATGCTGGCGATCTCCGATAGCGGCCAGCACGAATTCGAGGCTTACCTGCAAAGACTCAACGAACGACTCGAATCGTTCCAGAGCAATCTGCAGGCTGCCAGCGCCGGTCATGCCGACAACCGTTCTGCCGCGCAAGCCATGGACACGCAGATCCGCGAACAAGTCGACGGCTTGCAAAGCAGCATGCATGAAGCGGCCGACCTGGATGACCTCAAGCGAGTTCTGGAAAACCATCTCGAAGGCCTGCTGGGCACCATGGACCAGCACCGCAAGCAACGCGATGAGCGTGAGCAAGAAGTGGCGGGCCGCCTGCAAAGCCTGGCCGAACGGGTGGCCCACATGGAGCAGGAAGCCCAAGGCTTTCGCGAACACCTGGAAGAACAACGCCAGAAAGCCTTGATCGACCCACTGACCGGCCTGCCCAACCGCGCCGCCTGGAGCGAACGCCTGGACCAGGAAATCAGCCATTGGCAGCGCCACGGCAACACGCTGATGCTGGCGATGCTGGACCTCGATCACTTCAAGCGCATCAACGATAACTACGGCCACCTGGCGGGCGACAAAGTACTGAAACTCATCGCCAGCGTGCTGCGCAAGCGCTTGCGCAGCACGGACTTCATTGCACGCTTCGGCGGAGAAGAGTTTGTCCTGTTGATGCCATCCACCGTGCCGGCAGCCGGCATGAAGCTGCTGGAACTCCTGCGCGCCTCCATTGAAGCCTGCCCTTTCCATTTCAAGGGTGAACGGGTAACGATCACTATTTCCATGGGACTGACCGCGTTCAGGCCGGGAGAACATAGCGACCTGGTGCTCAAAAGAGCCGATCAGGCGCTCTACCGCGCCAAAAACGCAGGACGAAACCGGGTGGAACTGGGCTGACGGACAATTGTTCCATATCATTTAAAAAACGCCCGATGGGTCTCCGTGCGCAAGGCAGTACGTTACACTGTTGCATTACTGTCTTGCGTGTATCGCCCTCCGCCATGAAATACTTCGCTCTTATCGTGTCGCTGATCCTGTTGGCCGGTTGTGCCAGCGGTCCCCGCTTCGACACCAGCCACCCTTCCGCCAACCACGACAGCAGAATTCAGTTCGTGGTGCTGCATTACACCAATGCATCCCAGGAGCGTTCGCTTCAACTGCTCACCCACGGGGAAGTCAGTAGCCACTACCTGATCGGCGACGACAAGAACGCGACCATCTTCAAACTGATGGATGAAAACCAGCGCGCCTGGCACGCCGGTGACAGCCAATGGCAAGGACGAACCTGGCTGAACTCCAGCTCCATCGGCATTGAAATCGTCAATCCTGGCTTTAAGGACACGCCAACCGGACGCCTCTGGTACCCCTACAGTGAAGCGCAGGTCCAGTCACTGATCGTCCTGCTCAAGGACATCAGCAAGCGCCACGCCATCAGTCCTCGCAGCATCATCGGGCACAGCGACATCGCCCCGCTGCGCAAACTTGATCCCGGTCCGCTGTTTCCATGGAAGCGCCTGGCGAACGAAGGCATCGGCATCTGGCCGAACGAACAGGCGGTAGCGCGGCAACAAGCTCAATTCGAAGCACAACTGCCGAGCATCAGCTGGTTTCAGACTCAACTCGCGCGCTTCGGCTATGACACCCCGCAAACCGGCGAACTGGATGTAGCAACCCGTCACGTGATTGCCGCCTTTCAAATGCACTTCAGGCCATCGCGCTTCGATGGCACCCCGGACGCGCAAACGGCAGCACTGCTGCAAGTGCTCAATCAGACAAAATAATGACGCCCGCCCGACGGTCAACGCGGTTTCTCAAACAGCAGCTATAACTCATTGGTAATCCTTCGGATATTCCATAATGGCCGCTGCTCGAGATACGTTCCGTAGCTGGTTCTATCGCCCCTGGTTTCTGGCGATGCTGGCTGCTGTCTTGAGCGCCTCCCTATTGCTGGCCGGCAGCTACTTTGTCGCCATCCAACAGGTCGAACAAAACGAAAGCCGCGAAATGAATGCCCAGGGCGCACGCTTTCTGGCCCGCCTGGAGCAACTGTTCGGGCAACTGCGAGAAAGCCTCGATGACCTGGAGGCGCAGCCATTGCGAACGTGCAATGACGAGATGATCGCAACCCTGCAGCAGGTCAGCTTCAATTACCGCTTTGTGTATGACGCCGCCTATATGGACGCGACGCGGATCTGCTCAAGCCGCCCACGCCAGGATGGCTTGCCGTTGACGCGGCCACCGGACATCAGGGGCCCCACCTACAGTTACTGGTTGAACACCACCACCGAACCCGATGAAAACCGTGCGGCGCTGATGCTCGGCCGTGGCAATTTTCGTGTGGCCACCTCTCGCGGCCACTTGACCGACATGGTCGACCTGTCACCGGGCAGCAGCCTGTTGGTGGTTCTCGACCATGGCACCAGGGTGATTCCGGTCCTGGGTGCCTCCCAGGTCTGGTCGCTGACGGAACAATGGCCCCCCACCACCCGAGAAGCACTGCAAGTCACCCCATCACGCCTGATTTACCGCATGCCCACCGCCAACCCGGAATTCCAGCTGGTGTTGATCAGCCCCCGCACCGGCAACCATATACCGCCAATGTGGTGGTGGTTATTACCGGTCAGCCTGGTGCTTGCCGCCTTTGTCGGCTTTCTGGTGTTTCTGCTGGTTCGCCAGCGGCAGTCGCTGGACGCCGAACTGACCGGCGCCATTCGCCGCGGCGAGCTGCAGGTGCTGTATCAGCCGATTTTCGATCTCGACAGTCGCAACTGCGTCGGGGCCGAGGCCTTGCTGCGTTGGCGCCGGCCGGACGGCAGCCTGACCAGTCCCGACCTGTTCATTCCGATGGCGGAGAACACCGGCCAGATCCGGCAGATGACCGACTTCGTCCTGCAACGCCTGCTTGAGCAGCTCGGTCAATTGCTGCGGGCCAATCCGCAGCTATACATCTCGGTCAACCTGGCGGCATGTGATGTCATGGTCCCGCGTATCGGTCAGGTCATGGCGCGCCTGCTCACCCTGCACCGGGTCGCAGCCAGGCAAATTGCCTTTGAAGTCACGGAACGGGGACTGATCGATGTCGAGGTGGCGCGGGAAAACCTGCAAGCCTTGCGGGACGTCGGGCATCAGGTACTGATCGATGATTTTGGC
Source organism: Pseudomonas moorei (assembly GCF_008801475.1). GTDB lineage: Bacteria > Pseudomonadota > Gammaproteobacteria > Pseudomonadales > Pseudomonadaceae > Aquipseudomonas > Aquipseudomonas moorei. The sequence continues at coordinate 55,381 of NZ_VZPP01000020.1, forward strand.
ACCGGTTATTGCAGCCTTGCCTACCTGCAAACCTTGCCGGTGGATTGCCTGAAAATCGACAAGGCCTTTATTGATGCGCTGGGTCATGACGCGGCGAGCAGCGGCGTGGCCCCGCACATCATTCACATGGCCCAGTCACTGCACTTAAAGGTCATCGCCGAGGGCATCGAGCATGAATCCCAGGCCGCGTTGCTGAGCAGTGAAGGCGTGAAATTCGGTCAGGGCTGGTTGTTCGCCCATGCGCTGAGCTCGGTACAGTTCATCGAACTGATCACTCGCGGTCGCCGGCTGACCAAGCGACGCCTCGACGATGAAGCGTAAAGGCCGCTAAACCGCGAGCGCCATATAGAACTGCGTGCCCTGCCCGGGTCGCGAATAAACCCCCATCCGCCCGCCGTGCAACTGAACGATCTCCTTGCACAGTGCCAGACCCAGTCCGGCCCCGCCTTTCTTGCGGCCAACCTGCACAAAGGGCTCGAAGATGCGCCCCTGCTGCCCGTAGGCGATGCCTTCGCCATTATCTTCGACGCTGATAATCACCCGCTCGCCATGGCGTCGGGCCTGCAACCGGATGAGACCACCCGGGGCGGTGTGGCGAAGCGCATTGTCGATCAGGTTGTCGAGCACACGGTCCAGTTGCGGCTGATCGGCCTGCAGGTGTGGCAATGGCCCCTGCATTTCCACCAACAACTCAATGCCCTTCTGCTCGGCACCTTCGGCAAATCGTAACCGCGCCTGTTCCAGCAAATCCTCGATGGAACAGGGCGCGAGCGTCAGTTTCTGCAGGCCATTCTGGTAACGGGAGAAATTCAGCAGATCGTTGATCAACTGCATCAGGCGCTGCATCTCTTCATTCACCGTGTCCAGCAAATCGGCTTCACGGGATTCTGCCGGGAAATGCGTGCGCTCGCGGAACAGGCCGAACGCCATGTGCATGCCGGTGACCGGGGTGCGCAGCTCATGGGAAGCGCGCAGCACGAACTCACTGCGTACACGCTCGAAGGCGCGCTGCTCGGTGACGTCATGCAACACCATCACCGCACCGAGAATATGGCCCTGGGTATGGCTGACCGGTGTCAGGCTGTAGGTCAGCAGACGCGACTCGCCATCGACCTCGACACTCAGATCCTCCGGCGCCCGCTCCAGCGTGCCGCCGCGCAGAACCAGTTGCAGCTGCTCATCGAGCTCGGGCCGCCCCAGTGCGGTGCCCAACCCTTGGCCAAGGCGATCGGTGTCCCAACCCAACTGACGCTGCGCTACCGGGTTGAGGTGCTCCAGGCGCCCCTGGCGATCAATCATCAGCAACCCGTCATCGATACTGTCGAGCACGGCCTGCAACCGCTGCTGACCCGCCAGCAACTCATCGACGTTAGTGGCCTGATGCTCACGCAGCGCCTCGGCCATGATCCCGAAACGCTTGGTCAACTGGTTCAACTCGACCGCCGAGGAAATCGGCAGCGTGACGTCAAATTTGCCTTGGCCGATATTGTCCGCCGCCTGCGCCAGAGCCTCGATGGGCTCGCCGAAGCGCCGGGCGATGGCATGAGCCGTCACGAAACCGATGATCAGCACCGCAAGCCCGACCAACCCCAGCAACCCGGCGATCAGCAGCGCACGCTCACGGGACGAACGCTCGGTTGCGCTGATGTTATCCAGCGCATGCTTGTGCTCATTGAGCAAACCCGTGCGCAGCGCATTGAATTTTTCAGTGAGCTCCTGGTTGCCACTCAGCACATGTTTCGGCTCACCGGCCGCTTCATACGCCTGGATAAAGCTCAAGTAATCAGCCTTGGCCTTTCTGAAGCCGTCCTCGTTGCCCTCGACCGGCTGCTCCCCGGCGATGCCTTGTTCCAACAGCTCAAGGTAATGCTGTTTGGACGCCTCGAAGGCCGCTGCGTCGTGATTTTCACTGAGCATGATGATCAGTTGATCACCCAGTGTCTGACGCAGTTTCAGCCCCAAGTCGAGGGTGACGAAGTTGTTGCGTACCAGTGCTTCCTGGCTACCGGCCATTTGCATCACGCTGACCAGCCCGAGCAGAAGCCCGAGCAGCGCCACGGTGATCAGCGCGGAAATGCTCAGGAACAGCCGGGTCCGCAACTTCATCGCCAGTCTCATTGGCGGCTCACAAGTTGTACTGTTTGCGTTTGCGGTACAGGGTCGAAGCGTCGATTCCCAGGGTTTTCGCCGCTTGATCCAGCGTGCCGGCGGTGGCGAGCACGGCGCCGATGTGGGCCTTTTCCAGTTCATCCAGACTTAGCGCAGCACCAATGCGTGGTGCATTGTTGACCGGCGTTTCGGCCATCCCCAGGTGGCTGATCTCGACTCGCTCCTGCGGGCAAATAATGCTCGCCCGCTCTACCACGTTACGCAGCTCTCGAATGTTCCCCGGCCAGCGGTACCCCAGTAATGCCTCGCGAGCCTCGTCGCTGAAGCCCCGGGCCGGGCGCGCATATTCCTTGACGAACCGGGCGAGAAACCGGTCGGCCAGGTTCAAAATGTCTTCTCTGCGTTCGCGTAGCGGTGGCAAGTGCAGGGTAATGACGTTCAGACGATAGAGCAGGTCTTCACGGAAACGGCCATCGCGAACCATGTCTTCGAGGTTCTGGTTGGTGGCCGCGAGGATACGGACATCGGCGCGGCGGGTGACCGGATCGCCCACGCGCTCGTATTCCTTGTCCTGAATGAATCGCAGCAACTTGGGTTGTAAAATCAAGGGAAAATCGCCGATTTCATCAAGAAACAGCGTACCCCCGTCGGCCTGATTGACACGCCCCAAGGTGCTTTCGCTGGCCCCGGTGAACGCGCCGCGGCTGTGACCGAACAGCTCGCTTTCCATGAGTTCGGCGGTCAGCGACGGGCAGTTGATGGTGATGCAGGATTTTTTCGCCCGTTTGCTCCAGCCGTGAATAGCCTGGGACAGCTCGCCCTTACCGGTGCCGGATTCGCCGAGAATCAAGATATTGGCGTCGGTCACCGCAACCTGGCGGGCGGTTTCCAACACCACCTTCATCGCCGGGCTGTGGGAATCCAGACCGTCCCTGGGTTTGCGCACCTCGCCTTCCAGGGCTTCCAGGCGCGCCGACAATTGCCGTACTTCCAGCTGTTTGGCGGTTGCCAGACGTAATTGATCCGGACTGCAAGGTTTGACCAGATAGTCGGCAGCGCCCGCCTGAATGGCATCCACGGCCGTGTCCACGGCCGAGTGAGCGGTGACGATCACCACGCGCATCCAGGGCGCCTGAATCCGCATCTGCGCCAACACATCCAGACCGTTGTCTTCTCCCAGCCGCAAATCGAGGAAACACAGGTCGAAGACCTGGCGTTGCAACAACGCGTCCGCCTGCGCAGCACTGTTGGCGGTCGCCACGCTGTAGCCCTCGTCTTCCAGGCAATAGCGAAAGGTACGCAGGATGGCAGACTCATCATCCACCAGAAGAATACGGCCTTGGTGCTCAGTGGCGGATTCCATTTTCCTACGCTCCTTAATGAATGATCTTGGTTAGTCCCGGAAAAATCGGGCAAGTTGCATGGTTTATTCTGATGCATTCCTTTCATGGCAGGGTAGCTCTCTCCTGACACGATGCCTTGTGTCCATTTCTGACACCTGCGCCCTTCTCTCAATTCAAAAATATTGCGACATCTGTCGAAACGATCGTGCATTACGCACGACAGCGCAAAGGGCCATCGTGCAGGATGCGTCCACAGCCCTGCGCGCACATTTGTTAACTTATTGATTTATATCGATTTTTTTATATAAAAAAGCTGGCATGCAGACTGCAACTACCTGAGTAATGACAGGGCAATAACAAACGCCCTCAACGAAACGACCCCCCAGCGTGGGAGGAGCCTCAGGATGAATCGCCAACGTGCCGCCCAAAAGCGTTTCTCGCCACTGCATCTTCAGCAAGGTCTGTTCGCTGTGCTTGCACTGCTGATCACCTTGATCGCCGGCCAGCAATTCCTTCGTTGGGAGCAGAACCAGCAGCAAGCGCCGTCGCGCATTTACTTCGAGCATCCGACCCAGACCCACTTCACTGCCGCGAGCAGTGCCATGGCCGATAGCGCACAGATGCGCATGATGGATGTCGACCAGGCCCGTCCCGACGATGAGATGCCTCGTCAGGAACGCTGGGTGTTTTAACACCACAATTTTGGTGCGCCAGGCGCGCCGAAACGAGCAACACCTCTAAATAGAACCGTAAGGAGAATCACCATGTTGAGCTGGGCAATCACATTCCTGATCATTGCCATTGTCGCTGCCGTACTGGGCTTCGGTGGTATCGCGGGCACCGCCACGGGTATCGCCAAGATTCTCTTTGTCGTGTTCCTGGTGATGTTCATTGCTTCCTTCTTCTTTGGCCGTCGCGGTCGAGGCTGAACATGAGCGCCGGGTTAAGGACACTGGCGGCCGCCCCGCTGTTGGGCGGCCTTACCAGCGTAATGGCTGCCAAAGACGCACACCGCTTTCACGGGAAACCGGATCAGGGTATGCAGGATTTGGTGATGGAACACTTGAAAAAAGATCCGCACCTATACCGAATTTGAAACATGAGAGGGGCTAAATGCCTCTTCCACTGCGCCCACCTGAGGAAGGTCGGTGCATGACCAAGGGGCCGGGACGTTCTGCCTGTTTCAGGGGCGGAGTGACCTACGGGTACAGGGAGTGCCTGCGCGAGGGCCGGGTCAGGTAAAAGCTGCGACGCAAGTTCGCCAGTCAAGCATGGCTCGACGGACTTGCGGAGAGCTTGTACGCGCAAAGCGTCGAGCTAGAGCGATTGAGTGATGCACATCCCCTCCCCCGAAAATCCTGTCTTTGATTTGCGCAATCTACTTTCCCCGCTGTTTAGCGAGCGACCGTATATCGCGAAAAACGGCTTTTATCTGGCCGTAAGTTTTCTTCCTGCCCTGTCGTATTTTCCCGAATTTTGTCGTCTATTCTGTTGATCAAGAAACGAACAATCTGCGCTGTGATGGCCGGTTCACGGCACTTATGCCTGCCGAAATGTCGTAATCGAACCGATTGGGACGCGAGTTTCAGTAAAAAAACCTCATGCCGATTCGGCATAGGGTAGGCGTTTACGGCATTAGACGCCGCTTCCTTGCATCTGAATAGTTGCGCCTTTTTTCGCCTGCCAGAGAGCCACTAACAAGCGCTCCGGGGCTCCTTATACGGGGGTAGATGCACAAGACTTTTTCGCCACAAGCGTTCCAGTTCATGCATCTGCTCGAGTCAAACTGAAGTAAGGGTAAAGATATGAAGAAGGCAAAGCTTAGCCTCGCCTGGCAGATCCTCATCGGTCTGGTATTGGGGATAGCAATCGGTGCACTGCTCAACCATTTCAGTGCCGAAAAAGCCTGGTGGGTCAGCAACGTCCTGCAACCGGCAGGCGATATCTTTATCCGTCTGATCAAGATGATCGTGATCCCGATCGTGATCTCCTCGCTGATCGTCGGCATCGCAGGCGTCGGCGACGCGAAGAAACTCGGGCGCATCGGCCTGAAGACCATCGTCTACTTCGAAATCGTCACCACCATCGCCATTGTGGTCGGCCTGCTGTTGGCCAACCTGTTCCATCCAGGCTCGGGCATCGACATGAGCACCCTGGGTACTGTGGATATTTCCAAGTACCAGGCGACCGCGGCCGAGGTTCAGCATGAACACGCGTTCATCGAAACCATCCTCAACCTGATCCCGTCGAACATCTTCGCGGCAATGGCCCGCGGTGAAATGCTGCCGATCATCTTCTTCTCCGTGCTGTTCGGTCTCGGTCTGTCGAGCCTGCAAGCGGACCTGCGCGAACCGCTGGTGAAGATGTTCCAGGGCGTGTCGGAAAGCATGTTCAAGGTCACTCACATGATCATGAACTACGCCCCGATCGGCGTGTTCGCACTGATCGCAGTGACTGTGGCCAACTTCGGCTTCGCTTCGCTGCTGCCACTGGCGAAACTTGTGATCCTGGTTTACGTCGCCATCGCCTTTTTCGCCTTCGTGGTGCTGGGCCTGATCGCTCGCCTGTTCGGCTTCTCGGTGATCAAGCTGATGCGCATCTTCAAGGACGAGCTGGTACTGGCCTACTCCACCGCCTCCTCCGAAACCGTGCTGCCGCGCGTTATCGAGAAGATGGAAGCCTACGGCGCACCGAAGGCCATTTGCAGCTTCGTGGTGCCGACCGGTTACTCGTTCAACCTCGACGGTTCGACCCTGTATCAGAGCATCGCGGCGATCTTCATTGCCCAGCTGTACGGCATCGACCTGTCGATCAGCCAGCAACTGCTGCTGGTCCTGACCTTGATGGTGACCTCCAAAGGCATCGCCGGCGTGCCGGGCGTGTCTTTCGTGGTGCTGCTGGCGACCCTGGGCAGTGTCGGTATCCCACTGGAAGGCCTGGCGTTCATCGCCGGTGTCGACCGCGTCATGGACATGGCCCGTACCGCACTGAACGTGATCGGCAATGCCCTGGCCGTGCTGGTCATCGCTCGCTGGGAAGGCATGTACGACGACGCCAAGGGCCAGCGCTACTGGAACTCCCTGCCGCACTGGCGCAGCAAAGAGAAGCTGCCGGCTGGCGAGATTTCCCGCAACTAACGCATGCCCCCTGTAAGAGCAGTCGGTCGACGCTCGATTGCTCGCGATGGCAACAGGAGCACCGCGCTCATCCGGAATGCCCGCGTCATCGTTGACGTTCATCGCGAGCAGGCTCGCTCCTACAGGGGTCCAGGCAAGCCGTATTAAACAAACCCCGGAGAAATCCGGGGTTTGTCGTTTCTGGCCACCCCGCTATCATTCGCGCATCTTTTGGGGGATTTGACCGATGCTAAATGGCCTATGGCTTGGCTTCTTCATCGTGGCAGCCGTGTCGGCACTGGCGCAGTGGCTGATAGGCGGCAACGCCGGGATTTTCGCGGCGATGGTGGAAAGCATATTCGCCATGGCCAAGTTATCGGTCGAGGTCATGGTGCTGCTGTTCGGCACCCTGACCCTCTGGCTGGGCTTTCTGCGGATCGCCGAGAAAGCCGGGATCGTCGAATGGCTGGCCAGGGCCCTTGGCCCGCTGTTTCTGCGCTTGATGCCGGAAGTCCCGCCCGGCCACCCCGCCATCGGCCTTATCACCCTCAACTTCGCCGCCAACGGCCTGGGCCTGGACAACGCCGCCACACCCATCGGCCTCAAGGCCATGAAAGCCCTGCAGGAGCTCAACCCCAGCGCAACGGTCGCCAGCAATGCACAGATCCTGTTCCTGGTGCTCAACGCTTCTTCTCTGACCCTGCTGCCGGTGACGATCTTCATGTACCGCGCCCAGCAAGGCGCGCCCGACCCGACCCTGGTGTTTCTGCCGATTCTGTTGGCCACCAGTTGCTCGACCATCGTCGGCTTTCTATCCGTGGCGTTCATGCAACGTCTGCGTGTCTGGGACCCGGTGGTGCTGGCCTATCTGATTCCCGGCGCCCTCGCCCTCGGTGGCTTCATGGCGCTGCTGGCTACGCTTTCGGCCACTGCGCTGGCCGGTCTGTCGTCGATCCTCGGCAACCTGACGCTATTCGGGCTGATCATGTTGTTTCTGGTGATTGGCGCACTGCGTAAAGTGAAGGTTTACGAGGCCTTCGTCGAAGGTGCCAAAGAAGGTTTCGACGTGGCGAAAAACCTGCTGCCGTATCTGGTGGCAATGCTGTGCGCGGTGGGTGTTTTGCGCGCATCCGGGGCCCTGGATTTCGGCCTCGACGGGATTCGTCATCTGGTGCAATGGGTGGGCTTCGATACGCGTTTTGTCGATGCGCTGCCAACCGCGATGGTCAAGCCGTTCTCTGGCAGCGCCGCCCGGGCGATGCTGATCGAAACCATGAAAACCTCCGGCGTGGATAGCTTCCCGGCGTTGGTCGCGGCGACGGTTCAGGGCAGTACTGAAACGACGTTCTATGTGCTGGCGGTGTACTTCGGCTCGGTCGGCATCCAGCGCGCACGGCATGCGGTGGGGTGTGCATTGCTGGCGGAGCTGGCAGGGGTCTTGGGCGCCATTGGCGTTTGCTACTGGTTCTTCGGCTAACTGAGCCCCCTGTAGGAGCGAGCCTGCCCGCGATCAACCCGAGAGCACCGAGGGGTGTCTGGTGCCCAGCGTCATCGTTCACGATCATCGCGAGCAGGCTCGCTCCTACAAAGGGTCTGTGTAGACTTCAAAGTCGCGCTGGCGGCGCGAGTTTCTGCCCTTGCTCAACCGCCCAAACCACCACCTGCGCCGTCAGTTGATCGGTGGCCTGACCGAACCCGGTCACTACCGCCGGCACCTTCACATCGCTCAGCGGCTGGCGCACTTCGAAGCGTTTACTGGCGAGGATCCGTTGGTCAGCGCCACGTACCAGCAAGGCATCCAGGCGCACCACCACGCTGGCGCTCGTGCCCTGATACTCGGTCTGAAACGCCTGCAGGCTGCCGCCCAGCTCCAGGTCTGCCTGGAAATTGCTGTCGTCGGTGCTCAGCAGCGTCACGCGGCCATCACGCTGGAATCCATCGAGCAGGCAATTGCGCAACAGCACCGGCGCCGGATCGCTCCAGCGCGAGGCCTTGTAGCTGATGATCACATCGCCTTGAGGGATCACAGCAATGTTCGGGCTGTTCAACGCTTCGCTGGCCTGGGGTTTGTTCAGGCGCAACGACCAGCGCTGCGGGGTCCCATGGCTGGTTGCCGTGCTGGATTGGGCCGAAGGTAACCGATAGACATCAAACGGCTCGGACTTGGGCAGGATCGAGCACGAACTGATCAGAGTGAACCCGGCGAGGAGGGCAAAGTGAATCAGCTTCATGGGGTAAATTCCTTGTTCTTGTCACTGCCCAACAGGTAGCCGCTGGGGTTGGACTCCAGACGCTGGGAGATGGCGCGCAGCGAGCTCAGGGTTTCACGCAACTCCCGTACCGCCGGGGCCAGCCCATTGAGACCCTGCATGCCGCTATTGAGCGAGTCCTGATTGGTGGCCAACAGTTTGTTGATGGTCGCGCTGCTCTGTTCCAGCGACTTCATGGCCTGCTCGGCGCTGCCGAACATCTGCTTGCCCTGATCATTGAGCAAACCGTTGGCGTTGCGCATCAGCGCCGACGTCTGCTCCATCATGGTGCTGGCCTGCTGGCCGACCGAGGCCAATTGCTTGATCGCCTGCCCAAGGTCGCCGCGCTGATCGGCGATGGTGCCGGTGGTTTGTTCCAGATGCTCCAGGGTCTTGCTGATGCGCTCGATGTTTTCTTCGGAAAACATCTGGTTGGCGTTGTGCATCAGCATGTTCACCCCGGACATCAGGTCATTGCTGTCGTTCAGCAAACGGGCGATGGGCGAGGGCGCTGCGATGATGGTCGGCAGGCTGCCATCCTTGCCCTTTAACGCCGGGCTTTGTGGCGTGCCGCCACTGAGCTGGATGATCGACGTCCCGGTGACACCCGTCAGCGCCAGTTTGGCCTGAGTGTCTTCCTTGACCGGAGTGTCGCCACCCAGGCGAATCCGCGCCAGCACCCGGCGCGGGTCTTTCGGGTCCAGGCGCAGCGACACCACGTCGCCGACCTTGATCCCGCTGTACTGCACGGAACTGCCCTTGGACAGGCCGCTGACCGCCTCGTTGAACACGACTTCGTAATCCTTGAACTCGGTGTCGACGCTGGACTTGGCCAGCCACAGGCCGAAGAGCAGGGCGCCCGTCACCACAATCACGGTGAACAGGCCGATCAATACATGATGGGCTCGGGTTTCCATGTCAGACCTCGTTGAACTGTTTAGCGGCACTCAACGCCGCGCGGCCGCGAGGGCCATGGAAGTATTCGTGAATCCACGCGTCGTCGGTTTCCGAAACCTTGTCGATGGCGTCCGCCACCAGCACTTTCTTCTGCGCCAGCACCGCCACCCGGTCAGTGATGGTGTAGAGCGTATCGAGGTCGTGAGTCACCAGAAACACGCTCAGGCCCAAGGCATCGCGCAGGGTCAGGATCAGTTGATCGAAGGCCGCGGCGCCAATCGGATCGAGGCCGGCGGTGGGCTCGTCGAGAAACAGGATGTCCGGGTCCAGCGCCAGGGCCCGCGCCAGCGCCGCGCGCTTGATCATGCCGCCAGACAGGGAGGCGGGGTACTTGTCTGCCGCCGACAGCGGCAACCCGGCCAGCGCCAGTTTCACCGCCGCCAGATGCTCGGCGTCATTGCGGCTCAAGCCGGCGTGTTCGATCAGGGGCAGGGCGACGTTCTCGGTCACCGTCAGCGAAGAAAACAACGCGCCTTTCTGGAACAGCACGCCGAACCGCCGTTCGACCATCGAGCGCTCGTGCTCGGAGAGCGTCGGCAGGTTCTTGCCAAAGACCTTCACCACGCCCTCGCTGGGCTGGCGTAAACCGACAATGCTGCGCAGCAGCACCGACTTGCCACTGCCGGAACCGCCGACCACAGCAAGGATCTCGCCCTTGTACAAATCCAGATCGAGGTTCTCGTGCACGCTCTGTCGACCAAAGCGATTGCACAGCCCACGGACTTCGATCACCGCCTCGGTGGGCGCTCGGGGTAAACGGCTCACCAGCCCATCTCCATGAAAAACAGCGCGGCCACGGCGTCGAGCACGATCACCACGAAGATCGATTGCACCACGCTCGAGGTGGTGTGCGCGCCGACAGACTCGGCGCTGCCGCTGACCTTGAAGCCTTCCAGGCAACCAATGGCGGCGATCAGGAACGCAAAGATCGGCGCTTTGACAATCCCCACCACAAAGTGCTGAACGCCGATGTCCGATTGCAGCAGCGATAAAAACATCGCCGGCGAAATACCCAGCGACACCGCGCAGACCACTCCACCGCCGACAATCCCCGACAGCATCGCCAGAAAGGTCAGCATCGGCAGTGAGACCAGCAGCGCCAGGACCCGCGGCACCACCAGCAACTCCATCGGGTCGAGGCCCAGCGTGCGGATCGCGTCGATTTCTTCGTTGGCCTTCATCGAGCCGATCTGCGCAGTGAACGCACTGGCGGTGCGCCCGGCCATCAGGATCGCGGTGAGCAACACGGCGAATTCGCGCAGAAAGGAGAACGCCACCAGATCCACCGTGAACACCGTGGCGCCGAAATTGGCCAACACCGTCGCCCCGAGAAACGCCACAACGGCGCCCACCAGAAAGGTCAGCAGGGCAACGATGGGCGCCGCGTCGAGGCCGGTCTGCTCGATGTGCGCCACCATCGGCGTGATGCGCCAGCGCTTGGGGAGAAACAGGTTGCGGGCGATGGTTTCCAGAATCAGGCCGACGAAACCAAGCAGCTGCAGGGTGTCTTGCCAGACCGCGTCCACCGCACGGCCTATGCGGTTCAGCAGTTGAACGCCGACGTTGATTTCCGGTTCCTTGAGCGGCACACAGAAATCCGTCAGCGAACGGTAGATCGTTTGCAGCAACGCGCGGTCGGCAGAAGAGAGGGTGCAATCGGGGTGTTCGGCTGATCGGCCCAGGCGCTCGGAGCCCAGCAGCTCCACCAACAGCGAGGCACCTGCCGTATCGAGGGCGCCGAGGCCATTGAGGTCGATGCGGGTGTTGTCGTCGTATTGACCTTCGAGCTTTTCGCTCAGCAGTTTGAGGTCGGCGTAATGGGCGAGCGTCCAGTCCCCTGTAACCCTTATCTGGGGCGGGGTGTGCGAGGTATCCAGTTGGGCATTGCCCGCCGCAGTGTTGCTGGTCATAAGCTCCGTGCTTTTTCGGCTGTTACGCAGACCTACGTAATAGCACGAACCGCATTACTTTTCTTTGATCGCTGTGCTGTCAGTGACCTTGAAGCGCAGCACGCCGATCAGTTGGCCGTCCTCGGTCAGCACCCGGACCTGCCAGTTGCCTGCGGGGCTTGCGGGGAAGTTCTGCTTATGGGTCCAGGCGCGGTAGCCTTCCTTGCGACCGCCATGAATATCCAGAGGGATGCGATCGACTTCTTTACCGTCGAACTGCCAGACGTGATAAATCCGTTCGTCCAGGCCACGGGGAGCGTTGATCGCCGTGTAGGCGTACAGACCGCCACCACGAATCTGCTCAGCGCTGACCTCTTCAAGGCTGTCACCGGGGGTACGGTCCTGCAATTGCGTACTGATGGCCACGTCGGTCATCCACAGGGTTGCTGGCGGCACCCACGATCGCAGTACCCAGCCAACGCCGCCGATTCCCACGGTAATGCTCAGAATCGCCAAGGCGTTGCGCACGGTTCGAATCGGAAAAATCGAAGCGAGGCTCGGGAACGACAATACGACGGCGATACCCAGCGCCAGTTTGAAACTCTGGGACGTGGTCAGGTGCATGATCACGGGGAGGGCGGTGAGCAGGGCGGCGAACAGCGTCAGCGTGTGCAACGCCAGGAAGGCCCATCGCCGTGGTGCCAGCCATTTGTAGTAGAGCGGGTCAGTGATGGAAATCAGCGCCGCGATGCCCAGCAGCCCGGTGAAGAATAATTGGCCGCTGTTCCATGTGGTGGTGATGAAAAAGAACGGCAGGACGAAAAACAGGCTTTCCTGGTGGATCATCTGCGTCGCATAACGCAGCAGAGGCTGGGGAATTTCCCGTTTGAATACCTTGGTGAACAGCTTGGTCAGGCTGTTTTCCAGCATCAACCAGACCCAGCTCACCAGCATGATGGTGGTGATCCAGCTTGCCAGACCTTGCTGTCGGTCCACCAGAATGAAACTGCAGACGCCGGAGATAAAACCACCGAGCGCAATGACCCCGGGGTAGCGCTTCATCAGTTCGAGAATGCGCTGTATGAAAAGGGTCAGGGTAGGCATTCGGCGGTTCACAGTAGTCGTAGGAAAAATCCCCGACAGGTTACCGCCGGCAGAGCAGTGTGGCGAGAGGCCATTAACTTCTGTAGGCGCCGGCCTGCAAACGGCCCCGCGTTTATCCAGCTAGCACCCGTTATCGTTGACGACCTTCGCGGCCAAGCCAGCTCCTACAGGGGGTCGGTTAGTGTTTGCGGTGGATGCGCAAGGCCAATAGTCCAAGTACCAGGAACGCCAACATGCCGCCGATTGCCCACAGCACCTGGTCATAACTCAACAACGGCTTCTCGATCCGCAGATACCCCGGTTGCATGAGCAACTCGCGCATCGCCTTGTTCGCTTCCTCCAGCGTCACGCCCTGAAACTCTCTGGCCGGATCGACGAAACGACCGTCCTCATAGTCCCCAAGGGCGCTCCAATAGTAATCGGCCAACGCGCTGTTGCCTTGCACGGCCCAGGCCTGGCGGGCGATGGCAGCCTGTTTGAGGCGGTTGAAGGTCTCGGCATTGAGACCGTCCTTGAGCAGCCCGGCTTTCAAGTCCTCCAGGACCTGTTGCGCCTCGGCCACGTCGTCGCGCTCCAGATCGGCGTTCAAGCTCATGAAGCCCACGCCACCAAATACCTCGCGCTCGGCCCACGGACCATAGGACAAGCCGTGCGCCAGGCGTAACTGACGATAGAGCGCCCAGTCCAGATAGTCCTTGAGCAGGTCGAAAGTTACATCGTGCTCATCTTCCTGAACCGGCTCCGGCACCAACCAGTGCAGTTTGGCGCCGCCGCCGACAAAGCCCTGGGTCAGGACGCGCTCATGGGCCGCGCTGGACTGGATCTGCGGCAGAGCCGGGTGATCGGTGGGATTGATCGCTTCGAGCGTGCCGTACGTGCGCTCCAGATAAGCGGGCAGCAATCGGTCCAGGTCGCCGACGACGATCAGCGTCATGTTGTTCGGTGCGTACCAGTCCTTGCGCACCTTCTCCAATTGTTCGCGGGTCAACTGATCAACTTCTGCGCGCTCCTGGCACTTGAGGCCCAGTTCCACTGCCAGTTGATTACTGGCGGTGTGGCCCAGGTCCTGGCGATCCAGCCAGCGCTGCAGGTGAGAGTAGTGGCCCCCGTCTTCGCGCTCGACCACTTGCTTGGCGGCGTTGATGGCGTTGTCGTCGAAGCGGGTCTGGGTCAACAGCGCCAGCAGCAGGTCGAGTACCTGGCGCTGGTTTTTCGCCGGGGCCTCGATCACAAACGTGGTGTCGGCATTACTGGTGTAGGCGTTCCACTCGCCACCCAATGCCTGCATTCGCTCTTCCAGGCCACCTTCGCCGCTGGCGTCGATGCCGCTGAACAGCAAGTGTTCAAGCAGGTGCGGCAGCTCTTTATCGGCGCAGCTGAAGTCATCCAGGCCGACGCCAACCACTAGCCTAATCGCCACATGACCGCGTTCCATGCCGGGTTTGAGCAGCAATTGCAGACCGTTGCGCAGGGCATAGCCCTCGACCTGGAAGCGATCCAGGGCAAACGAAGGGAATGAACCGAGCAACAGGCAGACGAACAACAAACAACGCATAACGAGCTTCCCGGCAACCCATCGGAGATCCGTTTCATCCTTCAGTCCGCCATCGCGGGCAAGCCCGCTCCCACAGGAACATCGCAGACCTGTGGGAGCGGGCTTGCCCGCGAAGACGGCCTTGGAGCTGAATCAATAGTACTGACTGACCATGCTGCCAGACGTTCAAGGTGAATGTGTAATGTCGGTCAAATCATCGACCGCCAGCGCACCGGTTTCGGCCGTTTCCAACACCACATAGGCACTGCTGCAGAACAGTGAGTTCAGACGCTTCATATCGGCGATCAACTCCAGGTGCAGTGAACTGGTCTCGAGACTCTGCACGATCTTACGTTGCAAACGGCTGACATGCGCATGGGCCATGCGGCGTTCCTGAGCGCGAAAGCGACGTTTTTCGCGCAACAACTGGCGGGCACTTTCCTTGTCGGCACTGAGGAACACCGACAATCCAAGACGCAGGTTGGAGATCAACTGGCTGTGCAGCCCTGCCAACTCTTCCAGGCCGACCTCGGAAAACGACCGACGCTGGGACGTTTTCTGCTGCTGGACTTTGCGCAACATGCGTTCGATCAAGTCGCTGGCGAGCTTGAGGTTGATCGCCAGCTCGATAATTTCCGCCCAGCGCCGGCTGTCCTGATCACTGAGGTCTTCCCGGGGCATTTGCGCCAGATACAGCTTGATCGCACTGTAGAGCGCCTCGACATCATCGGTCAGACGCCGCACTTCCTGGGTCACGGCGGTTTGCTTGCCCTGCAGCACATCGAGCATGGCCTCCAGCATGTTGTCGATCAGATCCCCCATGCGCAGGGTTTCCCGGGCGGCGTTGGCCAGCGCCAGGCTGGGCGTGACCAACGCCGTCGGATCCAGGTGCCGGGGTTTGGCCATGCCGTTGGCTTGCGGGCGCTCCGGCAGTACCCACGCACAGAACCTGGCCATCGGCTCGACACTGGGCAGCAGGATCAGGCAGCGCGCGGTGTTGTAAAGCAGATGGAAGCCAATGACCATTTCCTGCGGGCTGAAATCCAGACTATCGAGCCAGTGCACCAGCGGGTCGAGCACAGGAATGATCAGCAACAGGCCGATCAGCTTGTACAACAGGCTGCCCAGCGCCACCTGGCGGCCGGCGGCGTTCTGCATGCTGGTACTGAGGAACGCGAGAATGCCGCTGCCGATATTGGCGCCGATCACCAGGCCGATGGCCACCGGCAGGCTGATCACGCTGGCGCCGGCCAGGGTTGCGGTCAGCAGCACCGCCGCCAGGCTGGAGTACGAAATCATCGCGAACATCGCGCCGACCAGGGCATCGAGCAGGATATCGCCGGTCAGGGAGGCAAAGATCACCTTCACCCCTTGGGCGTGGGTGATGGGTGCGGCGGCTTCGACGATCAGTTGCAAGGCCAGAATGATCAAACCCAGGCCAATGGCCACGCGGCCCATCTGACCCAGGCGGGTCTGTTTGCGCGACAGGAAAAAAATCACCCCGAGAAAGATCAGCAGCGGCGACAGCCATGACAGATCGAAGGTCAGCACCCGCGCCATCAGCGCGGTACCGACATCGGCGCCCAGCATGGTCGCCAGCGCCGGGGTCAACGCCATCAGGCCCTGACCGACAAACGAGGTCACGAGCATGGCGGTGGCGTTGCTGCTCTGGACCATGGCCGTCACCACGATCCCCGAGATGAACGCCAGCCAGCGTTTGGACATGTTCTGGCCGATGACATGGCGCAGGTTGGAACCGTAAACCCGCAGGATGCCGGTTCGGACGATGTGCGTGCCCCAGATCAACAGGGCCACGGCAGATAATAAATTGAGCAGGGTGAGCATACAGGCCCCCTGTGGTGGTAGCGCCCCAAAGGAGCAAGTTGACGGTGCCGCGCTTTTTTCTACGTTCTGTACTTAAGCTGTAGTTGGCTAACGGTCTGGCCGCCAGCATCGCATAGCTAAAGTAGCGATTGAAACAAAACTGTCATGAAAACAGCTTCATGCAAAAAACAAAAAGGGACCCGAACAGACTGTGTGAAAACCTAGCAATCTGCGCAGCGCTCAAAGAAAATGCTCCGTATCGAAAGATACGGAGCATTTTTCGTTATGGCCTACATCCAGGGAGAGCCCCGCAGCCAGACCAGCCTGTTCCC
>NZ_VZPP01000021.1 GCF_008801475.1 Pseudomonas moorei
AGGTCTTGAACAGCTGGTTCTTGGCGGCGATGGATTTGATCATCGCCAATGCATCGGCTTCGCTCAGGCCATCTTCCAGGCCCAGCACGCTGGTGCCCTTGATGCTGTCGGGAATCACGCTGGCGCTCAGGGCTTCGAGGGAATCGAAGCCGAGGCTGTTGAGCATGGCTTGCTCGTCGCCGGCGCGCGGGCCGATGTGGCGGGCGATGAATTCGTTGGCAGTGGTCAGATTCACTTGGGTCATTTCAGCGCTCCTCAGGCTTCGGCGTTGGCTTTGATCAGACGGTCGTAGGCGTCCTGATCCAGCAGTTTGGCGACAGCCGAGGCGTCAGTTGGCTGGAAGCGGAAGAACCAGCCTTCGCCCAGTGGATCTTCGTTGACCAGCTCAGGGCTGCTGTCCAGTGCCGGGTTCACTTCCAGCACTTCACCGTCCAGTGGCATGTACACGCCGCTGGCAGCTTTTACCGATTCTACGGTGGCGGCTTCAGCGCCTTTTTCGTAAGACTGCAGCTCAGGCAGTTGTACGAAAACCACGTCGCCCAATGCGTTCTGCGCGAAAGCGGTGATGCCGACTGTGACCGTGCCGTCAGCTTCGGTACGCAGCCATTCGTGATCTTCAGTAAAACGCAACTCGCTCATGGAAACTCCTAAGGGGCCAGACTCGTCTGGTGGACGCGATTGAATGCTTGGGCAATGCCCTGATTTATGCAGGGTTAATAAGCAAGAACGCGGCCAATGTTAAATTTACGTTATTAATCAATGGTTTATGAGTTTTTAGAAAGGCGCGGTCACGGCTGGCTGTAGCGAAATCGCTACAGCAGTGCGTAAAGAAAAAAGCTTAAGGGGATCAAAGCCTTGCGCAGCGCTGGTCGGGAAGGGGTGTAGCGATATCGTTCCGCTGTAGCGCTTTCAGTACAGATGAAGGTCGCTTTTAGAGTGATTTTTTGCTGGACACGAAGCCCGTGAGAGCGAGCTTGCTCCCACAGGGATCTGCGGTGATTCAGGCGTTGGCGGCGTCAGGCCTTGTTGGGAATACCGTACTTGCGCAAACGGTGGGCGATCGCGGTGTGGGAGGTTTGCAGGCGGGTAGCCAGTTGGCGGGTCGAGGGATAGCTGACGTAGAGTTTTTCCAACAGATCCTTTTCGAACGCTTCCATGGCTTGTTCCAGGCTGTCGACGTCATGGTCGCTCTGGCGCGCCACCGAGGTGCCGGCGATGTCGAGGTCGCCGATGTCCACCAGACTGCTTTCGCAAATGGCGGCGGCGCGGAAGATCACGTTTTGCAGCTGGCGGACGTTACCCGGCCAGCGATTGCCCAGCAGTGCCGGATAAGTGCCTGGCGCGAGACGACAGACCGGCCGCTGGATCTGCGCGCACGCCTGCTGCATGAAGTAGCGGGCCAGCAGCAGAATGTCCTGGCCGCGCTCGCGCAGGGGCGGGACTTCGACGTTGAGCACGTTGAGGCGATAGAACAGGTCTTCGCGGAACAAGCCTTCACTGACCATCTTCTCCAGATCGCGGTGAGTCGCGCTGAGGATCCGCACGTTGACCTTCACCTCGCGATCACCGCCGACACGGCGGAAACTGCCATCGTTGAGGAAACGCAGCAACTTGGCTTGCAAGTACGGTGACATTTCACCGATCTCGTCGAGAAACACCGTGCCCTGGTTCGCCAGTTCCATCAGTCCCGGTTTGCCGCCCCGCTGGGCACCGGTGAAGGCGCCGGGGGCATAGCCGAACAGCTCGCTTTCGGCGAGGTTCTCCGGCAATGCGGCGCAGTTCAATGCCAGAAACGGAGCGTTGTGTCTCGCACTGATGGCATGGCAAGCCCGGGCCACCAACTCCTTGCCGGTGCCGGTTTCGCCCTGGATCAGCAGCGGCGCATCAAGGGCCGCCACGCGTTGCGCGCGCACCTTGAGCGTGCGGATCACTGGCGACTCACCCAGCAGCGCATCGAAACCTTCGGCGTGATCGTGGTGCAGCGCCGACAGGCGTTCGCCGATGCGGTTCGGTTGATACAGGGTCAGCAGCGCGCCAGCGTCAGTGATGGGAGTGGCGTCCAGCAGTAACGTCTGCCCGTTGACGGTAATTTCCCGCAGCGGCAACCGGAAGCCGTGTTCGAGCAGGGCGTCGAGCAGGGCCGGATCAGCAAACAGGTCGGCGACGCTTTCACCGGCCGGTTCACGACCGTACAGGGCAATCAGGGCCGGGTTGGCCAACAGCACCTTGCCGCCACTGTCCAGCGCCAGCACCGGGTCGGTCATGGCCGCAAGCAACGCGTCGAGCTGCAAGTGCCGACGCTGGCCGGGCAGGATGTCGACCACCGTCACCGCTTGCACCCCGCGCACGCTGAACAGCGCATCACGCAGCTCTTCAAGGACTTCCGGGCTCAGGGTCGGGGCGTCGATGTAAACGTTGGGCGGAACCATCTCCACCGCATCCAGGTTGAGATTGCGCCCGCCGAGCAAGGCCAGGACTTCCTGGGTGATACCGACGCGGTCGATGAAGCTGACGTGGATACGCATGGGGCGGCAATGAATTCTGGACGGCGAAGGGGGGCAAGTATGCCTTGGCGCGGGCCAATGGTGAAATCCCGCGCACAATTTATGGGTAATGACAAACCTTGTGCGAGCCTGCTCGTGAAGGCTATCTGACCGTCACCACCACTGCGCGCGGTGGGAACCCAATTCAGAGGCCGCGATCGTCCACTGCAGAGGGGTACCGGTGATCTTCAATGGAACCCGCAGCCGATGCGCCGGCCCCCAGGTGGTCTGCTCGAGCACAAGCCCCTGATCGCCTTCGTCCTCTGCGCGCAATAACGCTTCGGTCCCGGGTCCATTGTCGATCAGCAACTTCGCCGTGCGCGCCAGTGACAGCCGCGCCGATCCACCACGGCCGTTGCTCAAGCGTTCAGCCAACAGCTTGATCGCACTGGCCGCCATCAGGTAGCCGGTAGCGTGATCCAGGGCTTGCAGTGGCAAAGGTGTCGGCTTGTCCGCGTGCTTCCAGTGCATGCCGGCCTCGGCAATTCCGCTGCTCATCTGCACCAGGCTGTCGAAGCCCCGACGGTTTTGCCAGGGGCCGCTCCAGCCATAGGCGTTCAGGCAGACATCGATCAGTCCGGGGGCCAGCCTTTGCCGTTCGGCGACGCCGTAGCCCAGGCGTTCCAAGGCATCGGCCCGGTAGCCGTGGAGCAGAATGTCGGTGTCCTTGAGCAAGTGTTCGAACACGCTGCGATCGGCCTTGTCATGCAGGTCCAGGCGCGCGCAGCGTTTGCCCAGGGTCATTTCCGGCACCACGCCGGGCTCGTTCCAGGTGGGCGGGTCGATGCGCAAGACGTCGGCGCCGAGGCCCGCGAGAAAACGGCTGGCGACAGGGCCGGCGAGCACACGGGTCAAATCCAGCACTTTGATCCCGGCCAAGGGTTGCGCGACCGAACCTTGCCAGGTCTTGGCGTTCCGGCTTTGCTGGCGGGCGAAATCGATCAGCGGTTCAGCGTTCACCGCCAGTCCCTGCGGGTGAGTCTGCCATTGCGGCCAACTGCGCATCTCGGCGGCACATCCACCGGCATCGACCACGGCCTGCTCCAGGTCACTCTTGGCCCATAGTGCGACTTTGCTCGCCATCGCTGCCCGGTCGGCACAGGCACCGAGTACCGATTCGGCAGCCGCGCGGTGATGGGGCGCATTGGTGTGCAGGCGAATCCAGCCATCGCGGGTGGCGTAGTCACCGGCGATCGGGTCCCACAGCGGCGGCACGCTCCAGCCCACCGGGCGGATCGAGGACGAGAACCAGAATGAGGCTAATCGACGATCGACTTCAATCTCGGGCAGGCGACCGGTTTGCTGATGCAGCAACTCACTGACGGCCTGGCCGGCGGCGGCGATGCTGGCGCACGCCAGGTCGGTAACGGCAAATGCCGAGGGCAGGGCGCCACTGGCGGTGAACGAAATCGGGGTGTGGGGCAAGCCGAGTGCGGCTTGAATGGACGTGAGTAGATCAGTCATCGAAGGCCCTCCGGAGCGAGAGCCCGAGCATAGAACAAATAGATGGTCGGTCGAATTAAATCCTGTGGGAGCGAGTGAGCTCGCTCCCACAAGGGTTCTATACGCGGAACTGATCCATCAGTTTCATCTGGTGGGTGGTCAGGTTGTTGAGCTGGCTGCTGATCTGCGCCGATTCGTTGGCCTGCCCGGTCAAGGTTTCGGTGACGGTGCGGATTGCCGAGACGTTGCGATTGACCTCTTCGGCCACGGCGCTTTGCTGTTCGGCGGCGCTGGCGATCTGCAGGTTCATGTCGCTGATCACAGTGACCGCATCGCTGATCTTGCTCAGGGCCTGGACGGCCTGCTGGATCTGGCCGGCATTGCTGTGGGCCTGAGTCTGGCTTGAGTGCATGGTGGCGACCACGCCGCGTGTGCCGCTCTGGATGCGTTCGATCACCAGGCGAATTTCCTCCACCGAGTCCTGGGTGCGTTTGGCCAGGTTGCGCACTTCGTCGGCGACCACGGCAAAGCCGCGACCACTTTCGCCGGCACGGGCGGCTTCAATCGCCGCATTGAGCGCCAGCAGGTTGGTTTGTTCGGCGATGCTGCGGATCACTTCCAGTACCGATCCGATCTGCTCGCTGTTGACTGCCAGGGCTTCCACTTCAGTCACGGCCTTGCTGACTTCCTCGGCCAGTTGATTGATGTCGCGGGTACTGCGCTCGATGATCTGCATGCCATCGCGGGCGGATTGGTCGGCGCCCTTGGCCGCATTTGCCGCATTCGATGCGCTGTTGGCAACGTCGTGGGCCGTGGCGCTCATTTCGTTGGATGCGGTGGCGACCTGGTCGACTTCACGGAACTGCACCAGCATGCCTTCACTGGTCTGGCGGGCGATTTCCGCAGACTGATCGGCGGTGCCGCGAGCATCAGTGATGCTCTGCTTGATCTGTGCGATGGTCGGTTGCAGCTTGTCGAGAAAGCGGTTGAACCAGCTGACCAGTTCGCCCAGCTCATCCTTCTTGCTGTAGTGCAGGCGTTGGGTGAGGTCGCCGTCGCCGCTGGCAATCGCCTTGAGCATCTCGGCCACGCTGTTGATCGGACGGGTGACGCCCGAAGCAGTCAGCCAGATCAACAGCAAGCCGATCAGGCCGGCAATGATCGCGATGCCCACCGCTTTGATCGTGCCGCTTTGTTGGGCGTCATCGAGTACTGCTTGCAGCTTCACCGAATCGGCCAACAGCACTTGTTTCGGCAGGTCGATCACCACGCCCCAGGCCTTGGCGTCAGGAATTGGACTGACCGGGTACACCGCGCGGATCAGATCGCCCTGTTGGAGAATTTTCGGTGCGCCGCCACCCAGCAGTTGCAGGATGTCCTTGCCGTCGGCACCCAGGGTGTCGCCGATGCTTTTGCCGACTTTGCCGGCGTCAACGCTGTAGGCAGCCATCACCCCGGTGCCGGAGACGATCAGCATATGCCCGGCGCTATTGAACAGGTCGCGCTGGGAGTCGACAGCCGCTGCCTGCAGGGCGTCGAGGGCGATGTCGACACCCACTACGCCAATGGACTTGCCATCCACCAGCAGCGGTACGGAAATGGTGGTCATCAACACTTCCTTGCCACCGACGGTATCGGCGTAAGGGTCGAGCAGGCAGGTGCGCTTGCTGTCGCGAGGGCAGGTGTACCAGACGTTATACGGGGTGCCGCTGAGGTTCAGAGTGGTCTTGGTCATGTCCTCTTCGACCATGATCGTATTGAGCGATTGCCCCCCCGCACGACTCCAGTAGGTGGCAAAACGCCCGGCTTCGTTGGACTGGCGAGCGGCGTCATTGGCGAACTCGCTGTCCTTGCCATCCAGGCCATTGGGTTCGAACGCCAGCCAGATACCCAGCACTTTGCCGTTGCGTTCGAACGCGGTTTTCAGGCTCTGGTTCAGTTCTTCACGCAGGGCGCCGGCCTCCAGGGAGCGCTTGGCTGCCAGGGTGCGCATGTCCTTGATCTGATCGGCCAGCGCCGTCACCACCGTGAGGGTCTCGCCAAATGTCTTCTGAACCCGCACCGCTTGTTCGGCAGCCTTGGCCTGCAGCAGATCCTGCACGCTGCTGGTGAGCATCTTGCTGCTGGAGGAACTGACCAGCTCATTGTTCTGATCGGTCTGGTAGACGTTCATGCCCTCGATCAGCGCGACCACGCCAAGCAGGCACAGACCGGAGAGCAAGACAATTTTCAGGCGGATGGACAGTGAGTCGAACATAGGGCGAACTCGCGAATGGATGAGGGGTGACTATGAGTCCGGGGCCGACTCGATTCGCCAAATCCATTCAGCGCATTCAATCCACATCGGCGAGGGTGGGGCATTGCATGAGAGCTATGCCGACGAACGGTAGTTGTTGAACGTTTGCGCAGGAAAATGTGCCGAAAATAAGGTTAAAAACGGGGAAAGTCGCGGCCTGATTCAGGAAGGTTGCGCAAGTGATTCGGGGCGCGACCAGATCCACAGATTACCCAGCCCCATGCCCGCAATCGCCAGGTAGATTGGCCAGCCATGATCGAGCATCACCAGCATCAACGTGGCGCACAGCAGCATGCTGACGGTGGCGCTGACCTTGGCCCGGCGCGCAATGATTTTGCCATTGCGCCAGTTACTGAGGATGGGGCCGAACAGCCGATGGTTTTCCAGCCAGGCACTCAGGCGTGGCGAGCTTCTGGTCGCCGCCCAGGCAGCCAGCAGGATGAACTCGGTGGTTGGCAGGCCGGGTATGACAATGGCGATCAGGCCGATACCCAGGCTGACGTAGGCCAGCAGGCCGAAGAGCAGACGAGTGAGTTTTGATGAGGAAGGCATTTTCTCAGAGGGGCGCTCGTGAGGCGGATCGGAATCTTTCAGGTTTACTCGGTCCCTGTGGAAGCGGGCTTGCCCGCGATAGCAGTCTTACAGGCAACATCCCGTTTGAATACCTGTCCGTCATCGCGAGCAGGCTCGCTCCCACGGGGGATCGAGTTATTTCAGACCGGTTCAGCCGTCACGGCATAAGCCTGTTCCAGCAACAGGGTAAAGCGGTTGAATGCTTCGATGGCGCCTTTATCCAGTTCGGCTTCTTCCTGAGCACTGAGCTGGAGTCCATCGAGGGTTTTAACGAAGCTTTTCCAGCCTTCTGCGCGACCACCGGCCGGTTCGCCAAGGTGGCGGGCGCCGAAGGTTTCGCTCAAGCCCAGGCCAATGGCACGCTTGATCAGGAAGGCCGCGCCGAGTTTTGAGCCTTCGGACACGAAGAGCCAGCCCAGGGCCTGGGCTTTACTCGGGTTGAACAAGGCGCCAGAAACCGCTGCCGGCACTTCGGTGTCCAGGTCCGCCAGGTCGGCTTTTGCGGCTTCGGCCCGGCAGCGAGCTGGCAGGTCCGGGACGACGGCGGTCAGTCTGGCATCGTTGTACAGCGACGCCAGCTCCGACTGGAACAGGTATTGCGCCACCACGAAACGGGCGAAGTTGGCCTGGGTTTCGAACGGTGCATGGGCTTTGACCAGCGCATCGAGTCTGGAGTGAGGTTCGTGGGTGATCTGGTTCAGGCGTTGCGAGCGCAAGGCCGGGCGTTGAGCCGTTTCCTGAGTGGTCATGAGAAGTCCTTGAGAAAAAGTAGAGCCTGGTAACGAGACGTATGGGCAGGTGCACGACAGTAAAAATTCCTCACGGCGCAGCCTGAATGAAGCTGCGTCGCGAGAAGGGCCGGATCAGATATCCCAGATCAGATTGACCGCGAAGTTGCGACCCGGTTGAGTCAGGCGATCAAGGTTGGCCGGTTGCGTCACCGAGGCTTCGCCGACGCTGTCGTAACCGCGCACGTCATTCCACAACCAGTACTTCTTGTCGGTCAGGTTGTAGACGCCGGCGCTGACGGTGACATCGTCGGTTACCTTGTAGAAACCACTCAGGTCCAGCACGCCGAAGCCCGGGGTCTTGAATTGACTGCTGACGCCGTCCGGCGACTTGAAGTTGCTGTCGTCGACACGATTTTTCTTTTTCACCAGCGTCCAGCTCAACAAGCCGCCGTAGTTGTCCTGGTCGTAACCGACTCCGAACACACCCGTCAGCGGACTGACGCTGTTGAGCGGCTCGCCGGTGTCATCGTTGCGCCCGTAGGCATAAGCCACGGAACCCTGGGTGTAGAGGCCTTGCGGCGCACCAAAGGCATCGAGGTTCAGGCGACCTTTGACTTCCGCGCCTTTGATGGTGGCGTGCTTGATGTTGGCACTCTGGAAGGTCGGTTCGTCATAACCCGGCGTGACGGCATCTTCGTTGATGAAATCGCGGTACTTGTTATAGAACACCGCCACATCGAAGGCGCCTTGCTCAAAGTTGCCGCGCAGGCCGGTCTCGTAGCTTTTGCTCTTTTCCGGTTCCAGATTCGGATTTGGCTCTACGCGGTAACCGGTAACGGTGTTATCGAAACGCCCGTACAGCGCCTTCGCGGTCGGGGTGCGGAATCCTTCGGCGTACTGGCCGTACCAGGTGTACTCGTCGGTCAGGGCGTAGGTCAGGCCGAACTTGGGCGACACTTTGTGCCAGGTCTTGTTCTGGTCGCTGACGGTTCCGCGACCATCGGCCGCCACGGTGTTGAGGAATTCCTGGGTAATGTGCGGCTTGAGTTCGGTGTAGTCGTAGCGCAGGCCCGGCAGGAAGGTCCACCGGTTCCAGCTGATCTGGTCCTGGGCGAACAGGCTGTAGGTGTTGATGGTCGGATCCGGGAAGTCGCTGGATTTTTTCAGCACGTCCGCTGCACTGGTGGCGCCAACCACCCGGCAGCTACCGAAGACGGCGAGGCAGGTGCCGTTGCCGCTGCGTGATCCGGTGACTTTCTGTTGCTTGATAGTGGTGCCGTAGGTCAGCAGGTGTTCGGTGTCGGCAATGCTGAATGATTTATCCAGTTGTGCATCGAAGACCCACTGCTTTTCTTCGTAGACCGTGTCTCGGGTCCGCAGCACTTTGCGTGACATCGGATAGTAGAACTCCTCGGTGCTCTGATCGGTCTTGGCGATCTGGTGATTCAGGCTCCACTTGACGTTGTCCACCAGCAGGCTGTCGAGGGCGAAGCTGTGTTCCAGGCCGAATCGTTCGCGGGTGATGGTGTCGTTACCGGTGCGCCACTGGTACATGCCGCCCGGCAAGATGCTGTTGGGAATGGTCGGTTGGCCACCGAAGAACGGGCCGCCATAAGCGCTTTTCTGGTCGGTGTCGCGGTCGTCCTTGTACTTTTCGTAGACAAGGCCCAGGCGCGCATCCTCTTTGTAGTTCCAGCCGACTTTCGCCAGCACGTTGCTGGCACGCACGTCTTCCGGGTTGGCGGCGGTACGCGCCAGCCCTGTGCCGTTGTTGCTGCCATAGGATTCGGTTTCGTGGCCATCGCGCTGGCTGTAATGCAGCAAGCCATCGAACTGATCGGCGCGGCCCGCCACGGTGGCGGATTTGAGCCAGCTGTCGTCGGCGGAGCTGTAACCGGTCTTCAGCCGTGCACCGACATCCTGGCCGGGCTTGATGATGTCGTCGGGGTCGAGCGTGAAGTAGCTGACGGCACCGCCGATGGCGTTACTGCCATAGAGCACCGAGGCCGGACCGCGGAGGATTTCGACACGCTTGACGATTTCCGGGTCGACGTAGTTGCGCTGGGTCTTGGCGTAAGGGCCGTTGAAGAAGCCGTCCGGTACTTCGACGCCATCGACCTGGGTCAGGATCCGGTCACCGTCGATGCCCCGGATGTTGTAGCCACTGATCCCGCCGCGGGTGCCTGTACCGCCCACGGCAACTCCCGGTTCGTAGCGCACCAGTTCCTTGATGGTGTTGACGTTGTTGCGATCCAGCTCTTCGCGTGTATGAACGGTGACGGTGCTGGGCACGCTGTTCACGTCCTGCTCCTGGCGGGTGGCGCTGATGGTCACCTGTTGCAGGTTGAGGGTGCTGTTGTTGTTACGCTTTTCCAGCACGATGTTGTTGTTGCCCAGTTTGCGATAGCTCAAGTCGGTCCCCACCAACAGACGCTCCAGGGCTTTTTCTGGCGGCAGCGAGCCGCGTACACCCGGCGATGCCACACCTTCGGCCAGCTGTGCCGACAAGCCAACCTGCCAGCCTGTAACAGCGGTAAACGCATTGAGCGCCGACACCAGCGACTGTGGCGCAATGGCGAACGAATAGTCGCCCATGTTGCGGCTCGGCTGTTCGGCAGTGGCGGCCATGAGCGGTGCAGTGCCGGCCATCAGGATGGCGGCGGTCAGCAGCGACAGCACGCGAGAAGGTGAAGAGGACTGGCGGGTAAGGCGAGAGGACATCGATAGCGCTCCGTGTCGCACGAATCTTTATAGGTGCTGATTGGCATGTGTAGATGCGAATCAATTGCATTGGCTATAACGAGACGTACGGGAAATGACTATCGAGTAAAAATAATTCTCATTTAATTCAGGATCACCAGCGCCGGGAACTCCCGGAGTTTGGCGGAGGTGATGTGAGCCAGTGAGCGGACTGCGTCCAGCGGCTGATCGAGGCGGTAATTACCCGTCACCGAAACATTGGCCAGTTGCTCGTTGTTGTTGATGATCCAGCCCGGATAGTAGCGACGAAGTTCCGCCAGCACCTGGCTCAGGGGGCAGTTTTCGAACACCAGTCGGCCCTGAACCCACGCCAGGTCGGTGGCGGCATTCAGCCTGGCCGGTCGGTCGAAACCGTTGGGGCCGATGCGAATGCTTTCTCCGGCGCTCAAGCGAACGCGTTCGTCGTCGCGAGTGGCGCGCAGATCGACGTCTCCGCGTTGTACTCGCACCTGAGTCACGCCATCCAGATAACGCACGGCAAATGCCGTATCCCTGACGCTCGCCGTGACCAGGCCGGCGTCGATTTCCAGCGGTTGGCCTTCATGAGGTTGCACCTCGAAATAGGCTTCGCCCTGATACAGCCGTGCCACGCGTTGTTGATCGTTGATGGTGCTGGAAAACGCAGAGTTGGTGTTGAGCAGGACTTTCGAGCCGTCCTCCAGTTGCAGGCGCTGACGTTCACCGACCACAGTCAGGTGATCGGCCTGCAGGCGCATCGGCAAATTGCTGAAACTGAACAGGCCGAGGATCAGCACGGCAGCGGTCGCCAGGGCTTTGCAGTGGGGGCGCAGGCGCGAGATGACGGTGACTTTCGCCAGGGGCGTGGCCAGGCTTTGCGCACACTGGGTGACGGGCTGGCCGTTCCAGATAGCCTGGGCCTTGGCGAACGCATCGGCATGCGCCGGATCGGCCGCGAGCCATTGGTGGAACTGACGGGTCTGTTCTTCGCTTGGGTCGTCCAGCACGATCAGCCAGTCGAGGGCCTGGTCCATCGCATCTGCACTGTCCTGCGCCGGGGAGGGCGAAGGGAGGCGGTGGGTGTCCGTCACGGTGTTTCCTCGGCAGGGGCGTGTTGAAAAGCAGTTTCAAGCGACAGGCTGCAAGCTGCAAGTCGTTCGTCGTTCGTCGTTCGTCGTTGGCTTGCCGCTTATGGCTTGGAGTGGCTGTTCTCTGCGACTCCGATACAAATCGTCATGATCAGCTTCAGCTCTTTTTGCACGGTGCTCAGGGATACACCGAGCTTCTCGGCGATTTCCAGATAGCTGTGACCGTGCAGGCGACTGAGGATGAAAATCTGCTGCTGACGAGGGCTGAGTTGACTGAGGCGTACGTTCAAGCGCTCAAGCAATTGTTCGGCATGGACGGCGTCCTCGGCATTGCTCGCGGGGGCGGCGACGCTTTGCACCACCTCCGGCGGCACGTCTTCGACCATGGTTCGCGAGTGGATTCGCCGCGCACGCAGATGATCCAGCGCCAGGTTGCGGGCGGTCTGGAAAACGAAGGGTTCAAGGTGATCGATGGCCCGCTCGCTGAGCGCACGGGTCACGCGCAGGTAGGTCTCCTGCAGCAGGTCTTCGGCGGTGCTGTGGTTGTTGACCATCCGCTCCAGCGTGCGCAGCAGAGAGGTTCGCTGGGTAATGAAGACATCGTTGAAGCGCGATTGACTCACGGGAGAACCTGATCCATTTCAAGCGGATGATAATGCTTATCATCCGCTATAATGGTCAAGCATTGATTTTCGAAGGGTTATGCACGACCCAGCAGGTAAGACGCGTAATCCGGAATTCGGTGCGCATGCGCCTGATCCATCAGTGGGCTGCTGAGCAAATAGTCGGCGCTGCATTCGTTGCACGCCACCGGGATGTTCCAGACCGCCGCGACCCGCAGCAGCGCCTTGATATCCGGGTCGTGCGGCTGGGGTTCGAACGGGTCCCAGAAGAACACCAGCATGTCGACCCGCTGTTCGGCGATGCGCGCGCCGAGCTGCTGGTCGCCGCCCAGCGGGCCGCTGATCATGCTCTCCACCGGCAGGTCGAGGCGTTGTTGCAACAACAATCCCGTGGTGCCGGTGGCAACCAGTTCGTGTTGCGCGAGTTTGTCTTTCTGCCGCTCGGCCCAGTCCAGCAAAAACACCTTGCAGTGGTCGTGGGCGACCAGGGCGATACGCTTGCGCGCCGCCAGGGTCTTTTGCGTAAAGCTGATGCCAATCATCGGTTGTTGCTCCAGAAATGAAATGCACCTTGTAGGAGCGAGCTTGCTCGCGATGAACCAAAGAACACCGCGGAGTATCAGATTCCCCGCGTTATCGTTCACGACTATCGCGAGCAGGCTCGCTCCTACAGGCAGGGGGGCACCTTGTAGGAGCGAGCCTGCTCGCGATGAACTTGAGAACACCGCGGAGCATCAGATTCCCCGCGTTATCGTTCACTACCATCGCGGGCAGGGGGGCGCGCTGCTTATTCAGCGTTGCACAGCGCCAGGCAGTTATCGAGCATGCGGTTGGAGAAGCCCCATTCGTTGTCGTACCAGGCCAGCACCTTGAGCAGCTTGCCGCTGACCTTGGTGTGGTTGGCGTCGAAGATCGACGACAGCGGGTTGTGGTTGAAGTCGCTCGAGACCAGCGGCAGGGTGTTGTAGCCGAGGATCTTCGAGTGCTGACTGGCTTCCTTGAGCAGCGCGTTGACTTCATCGGCCGACGCTTCGCGCTTGAGTTGCACGGTCAGGTCGACCAGGGAAACGTTGATCACCGGTACACGCACGGCCATGCCGGTCAGTTTGCCCGCCAGTTCCGGCAGCACCAGGCCCACCGCTTCAGCGGCACCGGTCTTGCTCGGAATCATGTTCTGGGTGGCCGAGCGGGCGCGGTACGGATCGGTGTGGTAGACGTCGGTCAGGTTCTGGTCGTTGGTATAAGCGTGGATCGTGGTCATCAGACCGCTTTCGATACCCAGTTCGCGGTGCAGTACCTGGGCCACCGGGGCCAGGCAGTTGGTGGTGCACGAAGCGTTGGAAATAATCTGGTGCGACTGGCGCAGGATGTCGTGGTTGACCCCGTAAACCACCGTGGCATCGGCACCTTTGGCCGGCGCCGAAATAATCACTTTGCGCGCGCCGGCCGTAATATGCGCGGCAGCCTTGGCGCGGTCGGTGAACAGACCGGTGCATTCAAACACCACATCAATCCTTTCCGCCGCCCATGGCAGGTCGGCCGGGTTGCGGATGGCGCTGACCGAAATGCGGTCGCCGTTGACGGTCAGGCTTTCCTGATCATGCTGGACATCGGCTTCGAACGTGCCATGAACGGTGTCGTACTTGAGCAAGTGCGCGTTGATCGCGCTGTCGCCCAGGTCATTGATGGCGACGATCTGCAAATCCTGGCGATAGCCTTGGGTATAGAGTGCGCGCAGGACATTACGGCCGATACGGCCAAAACCATTGATCGCGATTCGAAGAGTCATTTGTCAGCGCCGCCGTCGTTTTGTTGTTGGAATTACAAGATTATTCGCAAAAAAATAGAAAACAAGCCTTTTTAGTGGCAATATTTTGTTCAATCTACAACGAGTGACCTGAATCAACTGGTCCGATTGATCAAGAAAACCGTCTGTCATCCCATCAACAACGGCTCTTGTTCAGCATAGACAATCAGGTCGCCACATCCGTTAGCCTGGAGTTCTACACATGCATCCCCGCGTCCTTGAGGTCACCGAACGGCTTATCGCCCGCAGCCGCGCCACGCGTGAGGCTTACCTTGCACTGATTCGCGGTGCGGCCAGTGACGGTCCGATGCGTGGCAAGCTGCAATGCGCCAACTTCGCCCACGGCGTGGCCGGCTGCGGCAGCGACGACAAGAACAGTTTGCGGATGATGAACTCCGCCAACATTGCAATTGTTTCGTCATATAACGACATGCTTTCGGCGCACCAACCGTACGAAGTCTTCCCGGAGCTGATCAAAAAAGCCCTGCGCGAGATCGGCTCCGTCGGTCAGTTCGCCGGTGGTACCCCGGCCATGTGCGATGGCGTGACCCAGGGCGAGCCGGGCATGGAACTGAGCCTGCCGAGTCGCGAAGTGATCGCGATGTCTGCCGCGGTGGCGTTATCCCACAACATGTTCGATGGCGCGCTGATGCTCGGCA
Source organism: Pseudomonas moorei (assembly GCF_008801475.1). Classification (GTDB taxonomy): domain Bacteria; phylum Pseudomonadota; class Gammaproteobacteria; order Pseudomonadales; family Pseudomonadaceae; genus Aquipseudomonas; species Aquipseudomonas moorei. Next base: position 14,482 of record NZ_VZPP01000021.1, read on the forward strand.
TCTGCGACAAGATTGTGCCGGGCTTGATGATGGGCGCATTGCGTTTCGGTCATCTGCCGATGATTTTCGTCCCGGGCGGGCCGATGGTGTCGGGCATTTCCAACAAGCAGAAAGCCGATGTGCGCCAGCGCTACGCCGAAGGCAAGGCCAGTCGCGAAGAGCTGCTGGAATCGGAAATGAACTCCTACCACAGCCCCGGCACCTGCACCTTCTACGGCACTGCCAACACCAACCAGTTGCTGATGGAGGTCATGGGCCTGCACTTGCCGGGCGCTTCCTTCGTCAACCCGAACACGCCGTTGCGCGATGCCCTGACCCGCGAAGCGGCGCATCAAGTGACGCGCATCACCAAACAGAACGGCAACTACCTGCCAATCGGCGAAATCGTCGACGAGCGTTCGCTGGTCAATTCCATCGTCGCCCTGCACGCCACCGGCGGCTCGACCAACCACACCTTGCACATGCCGGCCATCGCCATGGCGGCAGGCATTCAGTTGACCTGGCAGGACATGGCCGACCTCTCCGAGGTAGTGCCGACCCTGAGCCACGTCTACCCGAACGGTAAAGCCGACATCAACCACTTCCAGGCAGCGGGCGGCATGTCGTTCCTGATCCGCGAACTGCTGGAAGCCGGGTTGCTCCACGAAAACGTCAACACCGTGCTGGGCCACGGCCTGAGCCGTTATACCCAGGAGCCGTTCCTCGATAACGGCGAGCTGGTGTGGCGCGAAGGCATTACCGAAAGCCTCGACGAAAGCATCCTGCGTCCGGTGGCTCGCGCGTTCTCGCCAGAAGGCGGCCTGCGGGTGATGGAAGGCAACCTCGGTCGTGGCGTGATGAAGGTTTCCGCCGTGGCTTTGGAAAACCAGATCGTCGAAGCACCGGCCATGGTGTTCCAGGATCAGCAAGACCTGGCCGACGCGTTCAAGGCCGGTTTGCTGGAGAAGGATTTCGTTGCCGTGATGCGCTTCCAGGGCCCACGCTCCAACGGCATGCCGGAACTGCACAAGATGACGCCGTTCCTTGGCGTGTTGCAGGATCGCGGCTTCAAGGTCGCGCTGGTGACCGACGGGCGCATGTCCGGCGCGTCGGGGAAAATTCCGGCGGCCATTCACGTCAGCCCCGAAGCTTACGTGGGCGGCGCTTTGGCGCGGGTGCAAGAGGGCGATATCATCCGCGTCGATGGCGTCAAAGGCACCCTGGAGCTCAAGGTGGACGCCGAAGAATTCGCAGCGCGCACGCCGGCCAAGGGCCTGTTGGGCAACAACATCGGCACCGGTCGCGAACTGTTTGGTTTCATGCGCATGGCCTTCAGCTCGGCGGAGCAGGGCGCCAGCGCCTTTACTTCTGCCCTGGAGACGCTTAATTGAAACTGGCTTTGGTCGGTGACATCGGTGGGACCAACGCACGTTTCGCGTTGTGGAAAAACCAGCAACTGGAATCGGTCCAGGTGCTGGCGACGGCAGACCACGCCAGCCCCGAAGAGGCGATCAGCCTCTATCTGAGCGGGCTCGGTCTGGCGCCGGGGGCCATTGGTTCGGTGTGCCTGTCGGTCGCGGGGCCCGTGAGCGGCGATGAATTCAAGTTCACCAACAATCACTGGCGCCTGAGCCGCAAGGGGTTCTGTCAGACCTTGCAGGTGGATCAGCTGTTACTGGTCAACGACTTCTCGGCCATGGCCCTGGGCATGACCCGTTTGCAGCCAGGCGAATTCCGCGTGGTCTGTGAAGGGACGCCGGAACCCCTGCGACCGGCCGTGGTGATTGGCCCTGGCACCGGTCTGGGCGTCGGCACGTTGCTGGATCTGGGTGAAGGCCGTTTCGCGGCATTGCCGGGAGAGGGTGGCCATGTCGATTTGCCCCTGAGCAGCCCGCGGGAAACCCAACTGTGGCAACACATTTATAACGAGATTGGCCACGTCAGCGCCGAAACGGCATTGAGCGGTGGTGGTTTGCCACGGGTGTATCGGGCGATTTGCGCGGTGGACGGTCATGAGCCGGTACTCGATACCCCGGAGGCGATCACCGCTGCCGGGTTGGCGGGTGATCCGATTGCCCTGGAAGTGCTCGAGCAGTTCTGCTGCTGGCTCGGTCGCGTGGCCGGCAACAACGTGCTGACCACGGGCGCACGCGGTGGTGTGTACATCGTTGGCGGGGTGATTCCGCGCTTCGCCGATTTCTTTCTCCAAAGCGGTTTCGCCCGGTGCTTTGCCGACAAGGGCTGCATGAGCGATTATTTCAAGGGAATTCCGGTGTGGCTGGTGACGGCACCGTATTCCGGGTTGGTGGGGGCGGGAGTGGCGCTCGACCAGGCTTGAGACCGCTTCGCCTTCATCGCTGGCAAGCCAGCTCCCACAGGATCACCGGCATTTTCAGAATGTGTACATAACCCTGTGGGAGCGGGCTTGCCCGCGATAGGGCCAGAACAGGCAACAAATATTCGAAGGTCATCAGGCATAATCCGCCCAATTCAAACAACAAGGACGCCGCCCCGTGAGCTCAGTCAACAAGTCGATATTGTTGGTCGATGACGATCAAGAGATACGCGAGTTGCTGGACACCTACCTGACCCGCGCCGGTTTCCAGGTCCGTACCACGCCCGACGGCGCCGGTTTTCGTCAGGCGTTGAACGAGGCGCCGAGCGATCTGGTGATCCTTGACGTGATGCTGCCCGATGAAGACGGTTTCAGTCTGTGCCGCTGGATTCGCCAGCACCCGCGCCGGGCCCAGGTGCCCATCATCATGCTTACCGCCAGCTCCGACGAGGCCGACCGTGTCATCGGCCTGGAACTGGGGGCGGACGACTACCTTGGCAAACCCTTCAGCCCCCGTGAATTGCAGGCGCGGATCAAGGCCTTGTTGCGTCGTGCGCAGTTCGGTCAGGAGCGCTCCGGCAGTGAAGTGCTGGCCTTCGATGACTGGCGCCTGGACATGGTCAGCCATCGGTTGTTTCACATCGATGGCGAAGAAGTGATTCTCTCGGGCGCCGATTTTGCCTTGCTGAAACTGTTCCTCGATCACCCGCAGGAAATCCTCGACCGCGACACCATTGGCAACGCCACCCGTGGGCGTGAGTTGATGCCGCTCGATCGCATCGTCGACATGGCGGTCAGTCGTCTGCGCCAACGCCTGCGCGATACCGAAAAACCGCCGCGCCTGATCCGTACCGTGCGCGGCAGTGGCTACCAACTGGCAGCCAATGTGGTTGCCAGCAATGGTCACTGAGTTTTTTCGCACGCTCGCGGCGAAGGTGCCGGTGCCGCGCTCGCTGCTCGGGCGCATGTTGCTGCTGACCTTGCTGGCGGTGCTGTTCGCGCAGACGCTGTCGAGCGTGATCTGGGTTTCGCAACTGCGCGCCACCCAGCTTGAGGGCCTGGTCACCAGCGCCCGCAGCCTTGCCCATTCCATGACCGCCAGTGTCAGTTACTTCCGTTCGTTGCCGGTGGCGTTTCGGCCGCTGGTGCTCGACCAGTTGCGCAGCATGGGCGGGACGCGGTTCGTGGTGACGCTCAACGACAAACCCCTGGGCATGGAAGTGTTGCCGGTTACCCCGCGCAAGGCGGCGGTGATCAAGGCGGTGGACGAAGTGCTGCGTCAGTCACTGGGCCAGGACACGGACATTTCGGTGACCTTCGTCAGCCCCGAAGACCTGCGGATCTTCAATGCCGGCCTGAAGCTCGATGAACTGCCACGCTCCTGGGCGCATTACGCGCTGACCCTGGAGCCGGTGAATCCGCCAGTGCTGGTTACGCAGATCCAGATGGCCCCCGGCGAGTGGTTGTACATCGCTTCGCTGTTGCCCGAGCCCTACACCAGTCTTGAAGAACAGGGCCTGCCATCGCAGCAGGTGTGGTTCATCGTCCTCACCAGTGGCTTTCTTCTGCTGTTCATCGGCCTGTTGGTGCATTGGCAGAGCCGGCCACTCAAGCGTCTGGCGCGGGCGGCACGGGATCTTTCCCTGGGCGCCGACGTCGAACCTGTGGCCGAGGGCGGAGGCAGCGAAGTGGTGGAGGTCGGTCGTGCCTTCAACACCATGCGCGAGCGCATCAGCCGTTACCTGACTGAGCGCAGTCAGTTGTTCAGCGCGATTTCCCATGACTTGCGTACGCCGATCACCCGCCTGCGCCTGCGGGTCGAACTGCTCGAAGACGAAAAACTGCAGGCCAAGTTCGGCCGCGATCTGGATGAGCTGGAGCTGCTGGTCAAAGGCGCATTGCAATGTGTGAAAGACACCGACATTCACGAAAACATCGAACAGGTGGATCTCAATCACGTACTCGATTGCCTGGTGGAGCCGTACCTGGCGCCAAACGGTAACGGTCGCGTGACTCAGCAAGGGCGTGCGCTGGCGCCCTATCCGGGCAAGCCGCTGGCGCTCAAGCGCTGTATCGGCAACCTGATCGACAACGCCTTGAAGTACGGACAGAACGCTCATCTGCACATCGATGATGACGACAGTGCGTTCGTGCTGCATGTCGACGATGAAGGGCCGGGGGTTCCGGAACAACGGCTGGAGCAGGTGTTCGAGCCACACTTCCGCCTGGCCGGGCAGCAGCAGGGGTATGGGTTGGGGCTGGGCATTGCGCGCAACATTGCCCACAGCCACGGCGGCGAAGTCAGCCTGCAGAACCTGCGTGAAGGTGGCTTGCGGGTGACCCTTCAGTTACCCCGCTCGCTGGATTGACACCAACACTGTGGCGAGGGGGCAAGCCCGCTCGCCACAAGTGTTCACTCAGTGTCTATTGTCACAACCTGGTGACATAACTCGCCCCCTTCGTTACAAGCCCGCCACCGCCCGTTGTTTAGACTGCCCAGCAGTCATAACAACAAAAAAGGTCCTCCATGCACAGCTTCCAACCGGCCTTCAGCAGTTGGCTGAACTCGCCTGCTCATCAGCAATGGCTCGCCACCGAAGGCCTGCGCCTGTTGGCGTTCGCCAAGGCTTCTAAGCTTCCCGAAGGCTTCGGTAACCTCGATGAAAAAGGTCACCTGGTGGCCAATGCGCAAGCCGAAACCATGAACACCGCGCGCATGACCCACAGCTTCGCCATGGCCCATATCCAGGGCTTGCCGGGGTTTGCCGAGGTGGTGGATCACGGCATCAACGCCCTGCGCGGGCCGTTGCGTGATGCCGTTCATGGAGGGTGGTTCGCGGTCGCTGAACATCGTGACGGCAACACCGGCAAAAACGCCTACCTGCACGCTTTTGTTGCGCTGGCTGCCAGTTCCGCGGTGGTCGCGCGACGGCCCGGGGCACAAGCCTTGCTCGACGATGCCATCGATATCATCGATACGTATTTCTGGAGCGAGGAGGAGGGCGCCATGCGCGAATCCTTCAACCGCGACTGGAGCAGCGAGGAGGCCTATCGCGGCGCCAACAGCAACATGCACGCCACCGAAGCCTTCCTCGCCCTGGCGGATGTCACCGACGACAACCGCTGGCTGTGCCGCGCCCAGCGCATCGTCGAGCGCGTCATCCATGGTCATGCGGCTGCCAACGATTACCTTGTAGTCGAGCATTTCGACCGCGCCTGGCAGCCGCTACGCGACTACAACCGCGACAATCCGGCCGACGGATTCCGTCCCTACGGCACCACGCCGGGCCATGGTTTCGAATGGGCGCGGTTGCTGTTGCACCTGGAGGCGTCGCGGGTACAAGCCGGGATGCTCACTCCGGGATGGCTGGTCACGGACGCAGAAAAGCTCTTTGAGCACAATTGCCGTCATGGCTGGGACGTCGATGGCGCGCCCGGCATTGTCTACACCCTCGACTGGGACAATCGCGCGGTGGTCCGCCATCGCCTGCACTGGACCCATTGCGAAGCCAGCGCCGCTGCCAGCGCGCTGCTCATGCGCACGGGTGATGAGCAATACGAGCAGTGGTACCGACTATTCTGGGAATTCTGTGACAGTCATTTCATTGACCGTTGCGATGGCAGCTGGCATCACGAACTCGACCCGCTGAACCGCCCGAGTGCCGATATCTGGGCCGGTAAACCCGACCTTTACCACGCCTGGCAAGCCGTGCTGATTCCGCGCCTGCCTCTGGCCCCGAGCATGGCCAGCGCGCTGGCAAAGCTGTCCCAGAGCGGTTCTATGTAACCATGCGGTGACATTCGCGCGTCCCTTCGTTACCTGCGAAGGGACATCCCCTGTTTAAAATCCTATGCAGCGCAAGCACCAGACTTGCATGCATAACAACAAGAAAGGTACTACTAGATGAATGCGATTTCTCGCCTCGCTACTGTCATTTCTCTCGCCTCAATACTCCCTGTTGCTGCATTCCCCATCAGTGCCCTTGCCGCCGATTCCAAAGGAACGGTGGAAGTTGTTCACTGGTGGACGTCGGGCGGTGAAAAAGCAGCGGTCGATGTCCTCAAGGCACAAGTCGAAAAAGACGGCTTCACCTGGAAGGACGGCGCAGTCGCCGGTGGTGGCGGTGCCACGGCCATGACCGTTCTGAAAAGTCGCGCAGTGGCCGGTAACCCGCCAGGCGTCGCTCAGATCAAGGGACCGGACATCCAGGAATGGGCCTCGACCGGCCTGCTGGACACTGACGTCCTCAAAGACGTTGCCAAAGAAGAAAAGTGGGACGGTCTGCTCGACAAGAAAGTCTCCGATACCGTGAAGTACGACGGTGATTACGTGGCCGTGCCGGTGAACATCCACCGTGTGAACTGGCTGTGGATCAACCCGGAAGTCTTCAAGAAAGCCGGTATCACCAAGAATCCAACCACCCTCGAAGAATTCTACGCCGCTGGCGACAAGCTCAAGGCCGCCGGTTTCATTCCGCTGGCCCACGGCGGCCAGCCTTGGCAGGACAGCACCGTATTCGAAGCCGTCGTGCTTTCGGTCATGGGTGTCGATGGCTACAAGAAAGCCCTGGTCGATCTGGATAACAAAGCGCTGACCGGTCCGGAAATGGTCAAGGCGCTGACCGAACTGAAGAAAGTCGCGACCTACATGGATGCCGACGGCAAAGGCCAGGACTGGAACCTGGAAGCCGCCAAGGTCATCAACGGCAAGGCCGGCATGCAGATCATGGGTGACTGGGCCAAGTCCGAGTGGACCGCCGCCAAAAAAGTCGCCGGCAAGGACTACGAGTGCGTAGCGTTCCCGGGCACCGACAAGGCATTCACCTACAACATCGACTCTCTGGCGGTGTTCAAGCAGAAAGACAAGGGCACGGCTGCCGGTCAGCAGGACATCGCCAAAGTCGTGCTGGGTGAAAACTTCCAGAAAGTCTTCAGCATCAACAAGGGCTCGATCCCGGTGCGCAACGACATGCTGGCCGATATGGGCAAGTACGGTTTCGACTCGTGCGCCCAGACCGCCGCCAAGGACTTCCTGGCTGACGCCAAGTCCGGCGGCCTGCAGCCGAGCATGGCGCACAACATGGCGACCACGCTGGCGGTACAGGGCGCGTTCTTCGACGTAGTGACCAACTACATCAACGACCCGAAAGCCGACCCGGCCGATGCGGCCAAGAAACTGGGCGCGGCGATTCAGTCGGCCAAGTAACCGTTAGCAACGCCGGCTCTTGCAGGAGCTGGCTTGCCAGCGAAGGCGTCATGTCAGCCGACTCATCCACCGTCTGACGCAGCGCTTTCGCCGGCAAGCCGGCTCCTACAGGGGACCTGCATGTAGTTTTTATTCCCACGTACTGGATTTCCCCATGAGTTCTGTTGCTGTGTTCAGCAAGGCCTCGCCGTTCGATGCATTGCAGCGCTGGCTACCAAAACTGGTGCTGGCGCCGAGCATGTTCATCGTTCTGGTGGGCTTCTATGGCTACATCCTGTGGACGTTCGTTCTGTCGTTCACCACCTCGACCTTCCTGCCGAACTACAAGTGGGCGGGCCTGGCGCAATACGCACGGTTGTTCGACAACGACCGCTGGTGGGTGGCGAGCAAGAACCTGGCGCTGTTCGGCGGCATGTTCATCGGCATCACGCTGGTGATCGGTGTGATGCTGGCGGTGTTTCTCGACCAGCGCATTCGTCGCGAAGGCTTCATTCGCACCATTTACCTGTACCCGATGGCGCTCTCGATGATCGTCACCGGTACCGCATGGAAATGGCTGCTCAACCCGGGCATGGGCCTGGACAAACTGTTGCGAGACTGGGGCTGGGAAGGCTTCCGCCTGGACTGGCTGATCGACCCGGATCGCGTGGTCTATTGCCTGGTGATCGCCGCCGTGTGGCAGGCCTCGGGTTTCATCATGGCGATGTTCCTTGCCGGCCTGCGTGGCGTTGATCAATCGATCATCCGTGCCGCGCAGATCGATGGCGCAAGCATGCCGCGCATCTACTGGAAAGTGGTGCTGCCAAGCCTGCGTCCGGTGTTCTTCAGTGCGGTGATGATCCTGGCGCACATCGCGATCAAGAGTTTCGACCTGGTGGCGGCGATGACGGCCGGCGGCCCGGGTTACTCCTCGGATCTGCCTGCGATGTTCATGTATTCCTTCACCTTCAGTCGCGGCCAGATGGGCATGGGCTCGGCCAGTGCGATTCTGATGCTCGGTGCGATTCTCGCAATCATCGTGCCTTACCTGTACTCCGAGCTGAGGACCAAGCGTCATGACTAGTCTCGCTGCCAAACCTTCCATCAGCCTGAGTCGCATCGCGATCTACGCGGTGCTGATCCTCGCCGTGATGCTCTACCTGATTCCGCTGGTGGTCATGCTGTTGACCAGCTTCAAGACCCCGGAAGACATCAGCACCGGCAACCTGTTGAGCTGGCCGACCGTGGTCAGCGGCATTGGCTGGGTCAAGGCCTGGGCCACGGTTGACGGTTACTTCTGGAACTCGATCAAGATCACCGTTCCGGCGGTGCTGATCTCCACGGCCATCGGTGCCTTGAACGGCTACGTGTTGTCGATGTGGCGTTTTCGCGGTTCGCAGTTGTTCTTCGGCCTGCTGCTGTTCGGCTGCTTCCTGCCGTTCCAGACCGTCCTGCTGCCGGCCTCGTTCACCCTCGGCAAGATGGGCCTGGCGAGCACCACCACGGGCCTGGTGTTCGTGCACGTGGTCTACGGCCTGGCGTTCACCACGCTGTTCTTCCGTAACTACTACATCAGCATCCCCGATGCGCTGGTCAAAGCCGCGCGCCTCGACGGCGCGGGTTTCTTCACCATCTTTCGCCGGATCATCCTGCCGATGTCGACGCCGATCATCATGGTCTGCCTGATCTGGCAGTTCACTCAGATCTGGAACGACTTCCTGTTCGGGGTGGTGTTCTCCAGCGGTGATTCGCAACCGATCACGGTGGCGTTGAACAACCTGGTCAACACCAGTACCGGGGCCAAGGAATATAACGTTGATATGGCGGCGGCGATGATCGCCGGTTTGCCGACCCTGCTGGTCTATGTGGTCGCAGGCAAGTATTTCGTGCGCGGGCTGACAGCCGGCGCAGTCAAGGGGTAATCATGGCTACGCTCGAACTTCGCAACGTAAACAAGACCTATGGCGCCGGCTTGCCGGACACCCTGAAGAACATCGAACTGTCGATCAAGGACGGTGAGTTCCTGATCCTCGTCGGCCCGTCGGGCTGCGGCAAGTCGACCCTGATGAACTGCATCGCCGGCCTTGAAACCATCACCGGCGGCGCGATCATGATCGGCGACCAGGACGTCAGCGGCATGAGTCCGAAGGATCGCGACATCGCCATGGTGTTCCAGTCCTACGCGCTGTACCCGACCATGAGCGTGCGCGAGAACATCGAGTTCGGACTGAAAATCCGCAAGATGAGCCAGTCGGCCATCGATGAGGAAGTGGCTCGCGTAGCCAAGCTGTTGCAGATCGAACACCTGCTCAATCGCAAGCCGGGCCAGCTGTCCGGTGGTCAGCAACAGCGCGTGGCGATGGGTCGGGCGCTGGCACGCCGTCCGAAGATCTATCTGTTCGACGAACCGCTGTCCAACCTCGACGCCAAGCTGCGGGTCGAGATGCGCACCGAAATGAAACTGATGCACCAGCGCCTGAAGACGACCACGGTCTACGTGACTCACGACCAGATCGAAGCCATGACCCTGGGCGACAAAGTGGCGGTGATGAAGGACGGCATCATCCAGCAGTTCGGCACGCCGAAAGACATCTACAACAACCCGGCCAACCTGTTCGTGGCGAGCTTCATCGGTTCGCCGCCGATGAACTTCATCCCCCTGCGTCTGCAACGCAAGGACGGTCGTCTGCTGGCATTGCTCGACAGCGGCCAGGCGCGCTGCGAATTGCCGCTGAGCATGCAGGACGCTGGTCTCGAAGACCGTGAAGTGATCCTCGGCATGCGTCCGGAACAGATCGTTCTGGCGAACGGCGGAGCCAACGATCTGCCGACCATTCGCGCGGAAGTCCAAGTCACCGAACCCACCGGTCCGGACACCCTGGTCTTCGTCAACCTCAACGACACCAAGGTCTGCTGCCGCCTGGCGCCAGACGTCGCTCCGGCCGTGGGCGAGACCCTGACCCTGCAGTTCGATCCGGCGAAAGTGCTGCTGTTCGATGCCAAGACCGGGGAGCGCCTGGGGGTGGCCGGTCTGCCGAAAGCCGAAGCGCACGCCGCCAACGTCGCGCAATTCAAAGGCCGCTGAACAAGAAAACGGTAGGAGCGAGCCTGCTCGCGATGGACGTCAACGATGACACCGGAAACCTGACACCCCACGGTGTTCTCAGGTTTCTCGCGAGCAAGCTCGCTCCTGCAGGGGGGATACGTGACGGGTGGCCTGTCATCCGTCGCAACCGTTGTAACCGCGTTAATCAAAAAGTTAATAACAATAAAACGAGGATGTAGGGATGAAGATGAAGAACAAGGCCCGGTTGATCTGCCAGGTGTCAGCAGCGGCAGCACTGGTTCTGGCCGGTAATGCGATGGCCGATGAAGCGTTCAGCTCCGACTCCAAGTGGATGACGGGCGATTGGGGTGGCGAGCGTACCAAGCTGATCGAGCAAGGCATCGACATCAAGATGGACTACGTCGGGGAAGTCGGCGGCAACCTGCATGGCGGGTTTAACGACGACAAGACTGCGCGCTACTCCGACCAGTTTGGCCTGGGGGCCGCGCTGGATCTGCAAAAACTGCTGGGCTGGGACAACACCCAGGCCAAGATCCAGCTCACCAACCGTAACGGTGAGAACATTTCCAATGACCGTATCGGCGACCCGCGTGCCGGCACCTTGAGTTCCTCCCAGGAAGTCTACGGTCGTGGCCATATGGTCCGTCTGACCCAGTTGTGGATTCAGCATCAATTCTTCGACAACAAGCTGGACGTCAAGGCCGGTTACTTCGGTGAAGGCGAAGACTTCAACACCTTCCCGTGCGAATTCCAGAACCTGGCGTTCTGCGGTTCCCAGGTGGGTAACTGGGCGACCAACATCTGGTACAACTGGCCGGTCAGCCAGGCGGCGATCCGCGTGAAGTACAACATCAATGACGAGCTCTACGCTCAGATTGGTGCGTACAACCAGAACCCGTCGCAGCTGGAGCACGGTAACGGCTTCAAGCTCAGCGGCAGCGGTACGGCGGGTACCGTGTTGCCGGTCGAACTGGTCTGGTCGCCGAAGGTCAACAGCCTGCCTGGCGAATACCGTGTCGGTTACTACAAAAGTACCGCCCCGGCCAACGACGTGCTCGAGGACGACAATGGCCAGAACGCCGCGACCACCGGCAACCCTTATCGCGTCCACGATAGCAAGCACGGCTACTGGTTCGTCGCGCAACAGCAACTTACCAGCCACAACGGTGATGCTTCTCGCGGTCTGAACATCGCCGCCAACGCTACTTTCCACGACAAGGACACCAACTTCATCGACAACTACCAGTCGCTGATGTTTGTGTACAAGGGCCCGTTCGACGCGCGTCCGAAAGATGATGTGGGCATCGGTTTCGCCCGTATCCATGTCAACGATGACGTGAAGAAAAACGCAGAGCTGGTCAATGCGTCCAATGGCGTTTCGGACTACAACGATCCGGTGTTCTCGCCGATTCGTGAAACCGAATACAACTACGAGATCAACTACGGTTTCCACGTGACCAACTGGCTGACCGTGCGTCCCAACCTGCAATACATCACACACCCGGGTGGTGTGGATGAAGTCGACAACGCGCTGGTGGCCGGCCTGAAAATTCAGTCGGTGTTCTGACGCTGTTGCGATAAGCTCTTCTCCATGTGCGCATTTTTGCGGACAGCCAAGGCTGTCCGCTTTTTTTTGTGCGGACCTTTGGCCAGTAGGCCGCAGTATGAGTACACCCATGTTTTTCAGGACCGTGGCACATGCTTGAGCATCCACTACAACGCTTCTTCAAATCCTTGCGCGAACGTCCGGTGTTTGCGTGGGAGCGCTATCAGAAGCGCGACGTGTTGGTGATCGATCATCCGCTGTGTCAGGCGGTGTTCAGTCGTCAGGGCGCGCAGTTGCTGCATTTCCAGCCCAAGGGTCAGAAGCCATGGCTGTGGTGTGCGGCGAAGTGGCCGCAGGTCGGTGCCATTCGGGGGGGCGTACCGGTGTGCTGGCCGTGGTATGGCCGTCATCCAAGTGAAAACGCCTGGCCGTCCCATGGCTGGGCGCGGTTGATCGACTGGAAACTGATCGACAGCAGCCATGATGACGATGGGGTGCGATTGCACTGGCAACTTCAATTGTGCGACTGGCAAGTGGACCTGCACGCGCACCTCGGCGAGCGCATGGATCTGCGCCTGAGCACCGAGCATCAGGACAGCCTGCCGTGCCGGCTGAGCCAGGCTTTGCATGCTTACTGGCGTATTGGTGATGTCGGTGAGGTAGCGCTGTCTGGGCTGGAGGGCGCGCAGGGTTATGACCAATTGAATCGGCAGATATGTCAGCAGGAAGGCGAGTTACGCGTGGAGGGCGGCTGTCAGCGAGTGTTCCAGCACAATGGCGAACTGCAGCTCAACGACCACGCCTGGCAGCGGGCATTGTGCATCGACACGGGGGATGCGGCCGATACGGTGGTCTGGCATCCGGGGTCGCGGCCGTTGCTTGGCGTGACCTGGAATGAGGTGTCGGAGTTTGTCTGTGTGGAAGCGGCGAGTGGTGGCACCGACAGCCTGTGCCTGAAGCCGGGGGAGCGAGCGCATTTGAGCTTGCAGGCGCGGGTGGGGGGTTAGATTTGTGCTGTTGCTGCTGGCCCATCGCTGGCTTGCCAGCGATGAGGCAGGACCGTTCAGCGCAGATTTCGGATCAATTAAACTCGTCACCCACCGGATACCGGCTCGCATTCAAACTCTCTTTGATCTTGCGCAAATGCGGCTGGAAATCCACGCCACGGCGCAAGGTCATGCCGGTGGCGAGCACGTCCAGCACGGTGAGCTGGATGATCCGCGAAGTCATCGGCATGTAGATGTCAGTGTCTTCCGGCAGCGGAATGTTCAGGCTCAGGGTACTGGCCTTGGCCAGCGGCGAGTTCTCGGCGGTCAAACCCAGTACCGACGCGCCGTTTTCCCGGGCGATGCGCGCCACTTCCACCAGTTCGCGGGTGCGTCCGGTGTAGGAAATGATCACGAACAACTCGCCGGTATGCGCCACCGACGCAATCATGCGCTGCATCAGCACGTCGGCATGGGCAGTCACGGCCAGGTTGAAACGAAAGAACTTGTGCTGCGCATCCAGGGCCACCGGGGCCGAGGCGCCAAGGCCGAAGAAGTGGATCTGCCGGGCCTGGATCAGCAGGTCGACGGCGCGGCTGATCAGGTTCGGATCGAGGGCCTGGCAGGCACTGTCGAGGGAGGCGATGGCGCTGCCGAAAATTTTCTGGGTGTAGGCTTCCGGATTATCGTCGGCCTCCACCGCACGGCTGACGTACGCCGCGCCACTGGCCAGGCTTTGGGCCAGTTGCAGCTTGAGTTCGGGGTAACCGCTGACGCCGAATGAACGGCAGAACCGGTTGACCGTCGGTTCGCTGACCGAGGCGGCCTGGGCGAGGGCGGCGATGCTGAAGCGAGTGGCCTGCTGTGGGTTGAGCAGGATCACCTCGGCGACTTTGCGTTCGGCCTTGTTCAGCTCTTCAAGGCGATTCTGGATCTGTTCCAGTAAATTTCGCACGCGGTCCATAGTGAGTTTCCTTGATTCACCGGCGCCGATAAGCGCGCGGCTAATGCAAAAAGGGCCTTTGGTGTGGCCCATAACGGTGGCCTATCCTACTGATGGCTCTGACCGACCACCACTCGGAATCTATATTTTGCGAAAATGTTGTGGTTATTACTACATTTTCCCTTGAGTGATGCCTTGAAAAAAGGTATTTGTAGCTTAACTTGATAAAAGAACAAACATCATGCCTTCGATTACGGTTGAACCGTGCACCTTTGCCTTGTTCGGCGCCCTTGGCGACCTGGCCTTGCGCAAGCTGTTTCCTGCCCTTTATCAACTCGATGGTGCGGGCCTCCTGCACGAGGACACGCGGATCATCGCGCTGGCCCGTGAGCCGGGCACCGAACAGCAGCACCTGGCGTTCATCGCCGCCGAGCTGCGCCGCTACGTCGGTGCCAAAGAGCTGGACGATGCCGTGGTCGAACGCTTCCTGGCCCGCCTGAGCTACCTGCACGTCGACTTCCTCAAATCCGAAGACTATGTGGCCCTGGCTGAGATGGCCGGCAGCGCACAGCGGGTGATTGCCTATTTCGCCACGCCGGCAGCGGTGTATGGCGCGATCTGTGAAAACCTGGCGAAGGTTGGCCTGGCGGAAAACACCCGCGTGGTGCTGGAAAAACCCATCGGCTCGGACCTGGAATCCTCGCGCAAGGTCAACGATGCCGTAGCCCAGTTCTTCCCGGAAAACCGCACTTATCGCATCGACCACTACCTGGGCAAGGAAACGGTCCAGAACCTGATCGCCCTGCGTTTCGCCAACAGCCTGTTCGAAACCCAGTGGAACCAGAACTACATCTCCCACGTGGAAATCACCGTGGCCGAGAAGGTCGGGATCGAAGGCCGCTGGGGTTACTTCGACAAGGCCGGTCAGCTGCGGGACATGATTCAGAATCACCTGCTGCAACTGCTCTGCCTGATCGCCATGGATCCGCCGGCCGACCTGTCCGCCGACAGCATCCGCGACGAGAAAGTCAAAGTCCTCAAGGCGCTGGCGCCGATCAGCCCGGAAGGCCTGACCACTCAAGTGGTGCGCGGCCAGTACATCGCCGGCTACAGCGAAGGCAAACCGGTGCCGGGTTACCTGGAAGAACCCAATTCCAACACCCAGAGCGACACCGAAACCTTCGTCGCCCTGCGTGCCGACATCCGCAACTGGCGCTGGGCCGGCGTGCCGTTCTACTTGCGTACCGGCAAGCGCATGCCGCAGAAGCTCTCGCAGATCGTCATCCACTTCAAGGAACCGTCGCATTACATCTTCGCTCCCGAGCAACGCCTGCAAATCAGCAACAAGCTGATTATCCGCCTGCAACCGGACGAAGGCATTTCCTTGCGTGTCATGACCAAAGAACAAGGCCTGGACAAGGGCATGCAGCTGCGCAGCGGTCCGTTGCAGCTGAATTTTTCCGACACCTGGCGCAGCGCACGGATTCCCGATGCCTACGAGCGGTTGTTGCTGGAAGTGATGCGCGGCAATCAGAACCTGTTTGTCCGTAAAGATGAAATCGAAGCCGCGTGGAAGTGGTGTGACCAGTTGATCGCCGGATGGAAAAAATCCGGTGATGCGCCCAAGCCGTACGCGGCCGGGTCCTGGGGGCCGATGAGCTCCATTGCTCTGATCACGCGGGACGGGAGGTCGTGGTATGGCGATATCTGATTTGAAACTGCCTCAAGGCGTCAGCGCCCGTGAGTTCAAGAACCCGGCGCAACTGGCTGAAGGCCTGGCGCTGGGCGTGGCCAAACAACTGCGCGAGGCCATCGACGCCCAGGGCACCGCAACACTGGTGGTGTCCGGGGGGCGCAGCCCGGTGGCGTTTTTCCAGCACCTGGCCAAGCAGGCACTGGACTGGTCAAACGTGGTGGTCAGCCTGGCGGATGAGCGTTGGGTACCGATCGAGCATGCCGACAGCAATGCCGGCCTGCTGAAGAAGTATCTGCTGCAAGGGCCGGCGGCCAAGGCGCAGTTCCTGAGCCTTTACAGCGCCACTGCCAACCTTGAACAGGCGGCTGAACAGGCCGACCGTTTGCTGGCTGAATTGCCGGCAATCGATGTGCTGGTGCTGGGCATGGGCGATGACGGTCATACCGCATCGCTGTTCCCCAATAGCCCTAACCTCGCCGACGCCTTGAAAGCCGATGGCACGCGTCGTTGCTACCCGATGCTGGCGCCGACCGTGCCGCATCAGCGCCTGACCATGAGTCGTGCGCTGCTGGCTTCGGCCAAACATAAAGTGCTGTCGATTTCCGGTCAGTCGAAGCTGACCACCCTGAACACCGCACTGGCTGGTGACGATGTCGCCGCATTGCCGATTCGCGCGTTTTTGCAACCCACGTTAGAGATTTACTGGTGCCCATGAGCCAAGGAACAGCCGCTATGACAAACCCATCCCCGACCGTTTCCATGGCGGACAAAGTTGAACTGATCGACAGCCTCTGTGCCAAGGCGCGGATTCTGCCGGTGATCACCATCGCTCGCGAGCAGGACATTCTGCCGCTGGCCGATGCGCTCGCCGCCGGTGGCCTGACCGCGCTGGAAGTGACCCTGCGTTCGCAGTTCGGCCTCAAGGCCATCCAGATCCTGCGTGAGCAGCGTCCGGAACTGGTGACCGGTGCCGGCACCGTGCTCGATCGCCACATGCTGGCGGCCGCGGAAGCTGCCGGTTCGCAGTTCATCGTGACGCCGGGCATCACCCGTGATCTGCTGGAAGCCAGCGTCGCCAGCCCGATTCCACTGTTGCCGGGCATCAGCAACGCTTCGGGCATCATGGAAGGCTATGGTCTGGGCTATCGCCGCTTCAAGCTGTTCCCGGCTGAAGTCAGCGGCGGTGTTGCGGCCATCAAGGCACTGGGCGGCCCGTTCGGCGAAGTGAAATTCTGCCCGACCGGCGGCGTCGGCCCGGCCAATATCAAAAGCTACATGGCGCTGAAAAACGTCATGTGCGTGGGCGGTAGCTGGATGCTTGATCCCGAGTGGATCAAGAACGGCGACTGGGCCCGCATTCAGGAATGCACCGCCGAAGCCTTGGCGCTGCTGGACTGATCCGCTTCACCTGACACCTCGTTGTGTGTTCTACGGCTTTTCGGTGCGCTTGGTCGGCGCACCGTTTTTTTTGCCCGCAAAAAAACAGGTGTGCGAGCACGTTCGCTCCCACAGGGACATCATGCGATACATAGTTACTACATGACATGTTTTGGCCAGTGCTAGCCTGCGTTCATCTTATGGAAGAGAGAACGTCATGGACGACAACACTTCGGCAGCACCCGTTTACCTGCTTTCCCCGGAACAGATTGCCGGCCCCTATTTCCGCAACCCGAAACTGATCAGACGCAATATCAGCGAAGGTGCCGATGGCATTCCGCTGGTGTTGCGGCTGGCCATCGTCGACGCCATGACCGGCCAACCGGTCACCGACGCGCTGGTGGATATCTGGCACTGCAATGCACGGGGGGCGTATTCCGGCTGGAGCAAGGTCAACCCGGATGTGGAAGTCGATGCCGGAGACATCGGCTCGGTCCCGCGAACCGACGACGATACTTACCTGCGCGGCGGGCAATTCACCGACAAGAAAGGCATCGCCCGGTTCACCACGATCTGTCCGGGGTTTTATGCCGGCCGCACCTTGCACATCCATGTCGCCGTTCGCATCACCAGCGGTAACAACTACCTGCAGGAGCGACACGTCGCGTGGGTCGGTCAGTTGTACTTCCCCGAGGTCGCCGCGCGCTCGGTGCTCAATGCCCGGGAGTACAGCGGTCGCGCCATCCCCGCACTGAGTAACGATCAAGACTTTTTCTATCAGAACATGGGCGGCGAAGCCTCGACCCTGAACATCCACACTCTCGGGCGAGACTCCAATGAAGACGGCTTTTTCGGGCAGGTGACCATTGGCATCGATACCTTCGCGGTGTCATCCCGGATCAAGCCCGAGGACTTCGACAAGTTCACGGTGTGAGTCAACTCAGCTCGGTCAGCGCCGTGATCAGTTGGGCCATGTCGGCAGCGGTGGTGGTCAGGCCCGGCGTAATGCGAATGCAGGGACCGCAGGCCGCGCCGCTGCGCATTACGGTGAACAGGTTGTAGTCGTTGAGCAGTTGCTCGACCATCAGCTGCTGATCGTTGTGTGCGGCGAAGCGCATCGAGGTGATGCCGCAATACAGTCTTGGGTCATCCGGTGTCAGCACGTCTATGCCCGGCAGCTCATGCGCTGCTCGAACCCACAGGTTGCGCAGGTAATTGAGCCGCATCCCCTTGGCGGCGGCACCGCCCATGGCCCAATGTTCCTCCAGCACCAGCGGCAAGGTCAGCAATGCGGGGATGTTTGGGGTGCTGTACGGCGTGCGGGCGCGAATATCGGTGATCGGGAAATGCATCTCGCCCATGTCCGGGTCGATATCGCTCAGGCGTTCAGGGGCAATGTAGAGGAAGCCCAGGGTCAGCGGCGCACCGACCCACTTGTGCAAGTTATAGGCGGCGAAAGCGATGCCCAGTTCCTCAAGATCGAACTCCAACTGGCCCAATGCATGGGCACCATCGAGAATCACGTCGACCCCGTGTTCCCTGGCTGCGGCGGCAATCGCCTGTACCGGCATCACCAGACCGGTGCGATGGGTGACGTGGGTCAGGGCCATCAGCCTGAGTCGTGGATAACGCTCGAAAGCATCGCGGTAGGTGGTCAGCAAACTGTCGAAACTGGCGGGGTGTCGGTGCTCGATCTCGATCACTTCGACGCCGCGATGACGCGCCAGCCAGCGCATGGCGCCCTTGACCGTGTCGTACTCCAGATCGCAGATCAAAACCTGCTCGCCCGGTTGCAGGCGATTGTAGTTGCGGATCAGTGACTGCAAGCCGTCCGAGGCATTACGGGTAAGCGCGACAGCTTCGGCGGGCACGTCAATCAGTTCGGCCACCTGTGCACGGATCTTCAGGCCGTCGCTCGCCTCGAAGCGCTGGCGTACGTATACCGAGTTACTGCGGTTGATCAGCTCGATGTTGCGCTGATATTCCTCGACCACCGTGCGCGACATGCGTCCGAAGTAACCGTTTTCCAGGTTGATCGGGCCGGGCTGGACATCGTAGCGGTCGGCGAACGTCCGCCAGAAGGATTCATCACGGGCACGGCGGGTGTTATCGGGCATGGGCAACTCGAAGAGTGGATGTCAATGACGTGGTGCAGGTTTGCCATGTTTGGCGCGCAAGGGTTCGAGCAATTCAGCCAAGCCGTTGTGATCGATTTCCTGCATCAGGGCCAACAGACCGCCCAATTCGCCGTGGGGAAATCCTTCCCGGGCAAACCAGTTCAGGTAGGGGCCGGGCAGGTCGGCAATGATTCGGCCCTTGTATTTGCCGAAGGGCATCTGGCGAGTCATCAGCAATTCGAGCTTTTCAGGGTTCATCTATCAATCGCCTGGATTCAATCAGTCTGGAAAATACAGGCATTCTGCATGCAGGCCAAATGACAGATCATGCAAAAGAAACGGATACAGATTTAGCCGATATTCATAACTGATTGAAATACATAGGGTAATTGCTCGGTCGAAAGCTGGCATGCGAGGTGCAACACCTATAGCACCTTTCATCCAACCGCAAGGAATTGAAAAATGACCGACGTGAATAAAGAAGCGATTTCTGTACTCAACGACCTGATTGAAACCAGCAAGGACGGTCAGGAAGGGTTCAAGACTTGCGCTGAAGACATTAAACACCCAGAACTCAAGACCCTTTTCGTGCAGCGTGCCGCAGAGTGCGCCACGGCGGCTTCCGAACTGCAGAATGCGGTTCGTTCCATGGGCGGCGATCCGGAAACTTCCACCAGTGTCAGCGGCGACTTGCACCGTCGCTGGGTCGACGTGAAGTCGATGTTCACCGGCAAAGACGAAGAAGCGGTGCTCAATGAAGCCGAGCGTGGTGAAGACCATGCCTTGAAGGCCTACCGAGAAGCCATGGAGAAAATCAACAAGCATAACCTGGTGGGCATTCGTGACCTCGTTGAGCGTCAGTATCACGGCGTGCAACGCAATCACGATCAGGTAAAAGCCCTGCGTAACCAGGCGCGCGCACGCTCGTAAGCGTACGTTTGCTGTCAAAAACGCCAGCCAGTCTGGCGTTTTTTTGTGCGTTGGAATTAATGCTGGACGGGATATAGATAGCTAGCTAATAATTTGTTTCTCAAGTTATTCACCGAAGCCGTCTATCGTTAAATCGTTCCTTCAAGAGTCCATTTCGTGCCTATCACTTTCCAGGCCTTGTTTGCGCCTGACCGCCGCGCTGTGCAATTCGCGATCAAGACCCTGATCGGCGGAGGCCTGGCGCTGTGGCTGGCCTTGCGATGGGGACTTGAGCAACCGGCCTGGGCGCTGATGACGGCGTTCATCGTGGCGCAGCCATTGTCCGGCATGGTGCTGCAAAAGGGCCTGGCGAGGCTGTTGGGCACATTGGTCGGGACGATCATGTCGGTGGTATTCATGGGCGTTTTCGCCCAGGCGCCGTGGCTGTTCCTGTTGGCGTTGGCGCTGTGGCTCGGGCTGTGTACGGCGAGTTCGACCTTGTTGCGCAGCGCCTGGTCCTATTCATTTGTACTGGCCGGGTACACGGTGGCGATCATTGCCTTGCCGGCCATTGCCCATCCGCTGACAGTATTCGATCAGGCCGTGGCGCGCTGCACGGAAATTTGCCTGGGGATTGTCTGTGCGACGGCCAGCAGTGCCTTGCTCTGGCCGATGCGGGTCGAGCTGCAACTGGCGGATCAGGCCCGTGCGGCCTGGCGAAGTGGTATCAACGCCGCGCGCGCGACCCTGGCCGGCGATGGTCAGGCGCGAAAGGGCTTGCTGGAAATCCTTGGCCGAATCGTCGCGGTAGATGCCCAGCGCGAACACGCCTGGTTTGAAGGCCGTCGCGGCCGGCAACGTGCGCGCGCCATCAGTGGTCTGAGTCAGAAACTGTTGATGCTGCTGCGCATCGCCCGTTCGGTACGTCGTCAGTGGAAGCAGTTGGAGCCCCAGGAATCGGCGCAATTATTGCCCTGGATGAGCGAAGTCCTGGAGGCACTGAACAGTGGCGATCCCGCGACGTTGCAAGCCTTGCGCCCACGCTTGCTTGATGCGTCCCATGACCCGCACATCAGCTCCGCGCAAAGCTATTGCCTGGTGCGGCTGACCTTGTTGATGGACACCGCGCTGGCGGCCGGTATGGCGCTGCAAGCGGTGGAGCAGGGCGGTGAAACCCTTGACCCGCCACGATCCCTGACCCCGCACCGTGACCTGTCCCTGGCGCTGGTGTTCGGTGCCCGCAGCGCGCTGGCCTTTCTGGTGGTTTCGAGTTTCTGGCTGGCGACGGCATGGCCCGCCGCGACTGGGGCGTTAGTGCTGACGTGTGTGGTGTGCAGCCTGTTCGCCAGCCGTGAGAACGGCGCGCAGATCGGCATGAGTTTCATGCGCGGGATTTTCCTGGCCATCCCGGCGGCCTTCATCGTCGGGCAGATCCTGCTGCCACAATGGAGCGGTTTCGCGATGCTCTGCATGGGCCTGGGCGTGCCATTGTTTTTCGGGGCGCTGGGCATGGCCAAACCGCAGATTGGCGCCACGGCGACCTCGTTCTGCCTGCACTTCATTGTGCTGGTGGCACCGTTGAATCAGATGAGTTTCGACGTCGCTGTGTTTTTCAACAGTGCGCAAGCCATGGTGATAGGCGTGGGGGCGGCGGTGCTGGCGTTTCATTTGCTGATCCTGCGTAATCCGACCTGGCATGGACGACGCCTGTTGGCCGCGACCCTTGATGATCTGGTGCGCCTGACCCGGCGCAATCTGGCCGGCGCCGAGAGCTGGTTCGGCGGGCGCATGGCTGATCGTTTGCTGCAATTGGCGCGGCATTATCCGGAGCTGCCGGAGCCGGCACGCAGTCGCTGGGACGATGGCTTGCTGGGCCTGGACATCGGCGATGAACTGCTGCACCTGCGCTTGAGCCTGGCGGTGGCGCAGTTACCGGTCAGCGCGCCGCAACAGCGTTATCTGGAACAACTGGAAAAAGTCCTGCAACAAGGCCCGGCCGGCAGTCGCGCCGAGGCGTTGGCCGAGTCGAGCGAAATCTTGTTGCAAACCCTGTATGCCTTGCCCCCTGACGACGCGGTGAAGCTGGCCCAGGGCGCGGTGCTGCAATTGCAAAACAGCTGGCGTGCCTGGTGCCGCCAGCAGGAGGAGGTTCATGGGCTTGCGTGAGTGGGCGGTGGGCGGCGTGCTGCTCAGTCCGTTTCTGATTTATGTGGTGCTGGCGCTGCTGGTGACCGGCGCCTTGCGCCTGCTGTTGCGGCTGACCCCGATGAGTCGCTGGATCTGGCATGAAGCACTCTTCGATTGCGCCTTGTACGTCTGTGTATTGACCGGGATCACCGTCGTCCTCGGTCCCTTATAAGGAGTTGAATATGCGTACCCCCGTACGTGTCGCAGTAACCCTGTGTCTGGTGGCAGTGGCGATTTTTGCCGGGTTCCATTTATGGCAGTACTACATGCTCACGCCCTGGACTCGCGATGCGCGAATCCGTGCCGATGTGGTGGTGATTTCCCCTGACGTGTCGGGTTGGGTGCGAGAACTCAAGGCTTATGACAATCAACAGGTGAAGGCCGGCGATCTGCTGTTGAGTATCGACCGTGACCGTTTCGAAGCCGCGCTCGAGAAGGCTCAGGCGGTGGTGCAGACCCGCCAGCAACAACTCAGTTTGCGTGAGCGCGAAGCCAGCCGTCGCGCCAGTCTCGGGCCGCAAGCGATCAGTGCCGAACTGCGTGAAAACGCTCAAATCAACGCTGGCATCGCCCGTGGCGAACTGCGTGAAGCCCAGGCTGAAGCCAAGATGGCGGAAATCAACCTGGCCCGCAGCCAGGTCCACGCGCCGCGCAATGGCCACATCACCAACCTGCGCCTGGCCGAAGGCAATTACGTGAATGCCGGGCAGTCGGTGATGGCGTTGATCGACGATTCAACCTTCTATGTGCAAGCGTATTTCGAAGAAACCAAGCTGCCGCGGATTCGCGTCGGCGATCCGGTGAAAGTCTGGTTGATGAGCGCCGGGGAGGCGTTGCAGGGACACGTGGAAAGCATCAGCCGCGGCATTACCGATCGCAATACCACGCCCGATGGTCAATTGCTGGCGGAAGTGGAGCCGACTTTCAACTGGGTCAGGCTGGCGCAACGGATTCCGGTGCGGATCAAGCTGGACAAGGTGCCCGAAGGACTGAATCTGAGTGCCGGGATGACGGCGAGCGTGCAGGTGCAGGAAGGTGAGCGCTGAATTGTGCCTGAGGCGAGGAAGCTTGCTCCCTCGCCTCAGGTTAGTGGTGGATCAACCGATGCTGATCGCCGGCAACTCGGTCAGGGTCACGCTCTGCTGTTTGCGCGGCGCCAGAATCTCCGCTTCGCCATCCACCACCAGCTCATCACGCTGGTTGAACACGCGAGTGGCAATACGTACGCGAAACTTCGGCAGTTTCTCGAGAATCTCCAGACGCACGGTCAGGGTGTCGCCAATCTTAACCGGCTTCTGGAAGCTCATCTGTTGGCCGATGTAAATGGTGCCCGGCCCAGGCAACTCGCAAGCCACTGCCGCACTGATCAGTGCGCCGCTGAACATGCCGTGGGCGATACGCTCCTTGAACATGGTGCTGGCGGCGTATTCGGCGTCCAGGTGTACCGGATTGTGGTCGCCCGACATCGCGGCGAACAACTGAATGTCGCGCTCTTCGACGGTCTTGCTGTAGCTGGCGGTCTGGCCGACTTCGAGGGCTTCGTAAGGGGTGTTGGTAACCTGGGTCATCTGTCTCAATTCCTGTGACGAATAAAAAAATTCACAAAAAAGCTATTCGGTTCGGGGTGGCCGGCGGTTGCTCAGGGCCCGGGCGATCCAGGCCAGCACGTCGGCGGTCACTTCATCGCGGTTGCTCTCGTTGAACAGTTCGTGTCGCGCCTGCGGGTAAATAGTCAGTTGCAGGCTCTGGCTGCCGGCCTTGCGCAGGGCATTGGCCAGATCTTTCAGACGTTTGCCTTCGCTCACCGGATCACATTCGCCGCCGATCACCAGCAGTGGCAGGCCCGGATCGATCTGAGCGAGATTGGACGCTTTGCTGATTTGCTGCAACCCGCCGAGCAAATCGATCCACAGTTGATTGGTGCAGCGAAAGCCGCAGAGCGGGTCGTTGGCGTACAGGTCGACTTCCGCCGGATCGCGGCTGAGCCAGTCGAACCGGGTGCGCGCCGGGTTGAATTTCTTGTTGAACGAGCCGAATGACAACCATTCGATCAACGCGCTGCGGCCCTTGGGGCCTTGGCGCATACGTTCGAAGCGGGCGATTTGACGCGCTGCGCGATAAAGCGCCGCGGGCTGGAAGTTCGAACCACTGAGAATCGCCCCGTGCAGGCTGGCGCTGTGGTGCAGCAGATAACCCTGGGCGATGTAGCTGCCCATGCTGTGACCCAGCAGCACAATCGGCACGCCGGGATGCTGCTGGCCGATGTGCTGGTTAAGGCACGCCAGGTCGCCTACCACTTTGACCCAGCCGTCGGTGTCGGCGAAATGACCGAGGGTCCCGCTTTCGGCAGTTTTGCCATGTCCGCGCAAGTCCGGTGCATACACGCCGTAGCCCTGATCGCAGAATTTTTTCGCCAGGCGTGCATAGCGGCCGCTGTGTTCCGCCATGCCGTGAGCCAACAGGATCACGGCCTTCAGACTGCCTGCCGGTAGCCACTGGTTGACGAAGAGACGGCTGTGGTCGCTGGTGGTCAGCCAGAAAGTGTTGTGGATCATCGCGGTTCCTTTCCATAGAGGCGGCAGTGCTGCAAGGGATACGGCTTGGTTGCATTGTATAGCGCATCCTGCATCGGGCGTCTGATCAGCTCACGCCACGGCAGGAAGATTCACACGATCTATGACGCCCGTGTGCATATTTGCCTGATTCGCCATAGCTGCTAGTGTCCGTGAAGCTCCGCTTTTCGCTTTTCTGCTTGTAGAGGGATATCGAGAGAAATGACAGAAAAGCGGCCCCGGATAGGTTCAGGTAAAGAGGACAAGAACAATGCAACCTGATTTCTGGAATGACAAACGCCCGGCCGGCGTGCCCCTGGACATTGAAGCGGGTGCCTACAAGTCGGTGATCGAGGTGTTCGAACGTTCCTGCAAGAAGTTTGCTGACCGCCCGGCGTTCAGCAACATGGGTGTCACCCTGACCTACGCTGAACTGGAACGCTATAGCGCGGCCTTCGCCGGTTACCTGCAAGCCCACACCGACCTGGTGCCGGGGGATCGCATCGCGGTGCAGATGCCCAACGTCCTTCATTACCCGATCGCCGTGTTCGGCGCGTTGCGCGCCGGGTTGATCGTGGTCAATACCAACCCGCTGTACACCGCTCGGGAGATGCGTCATCAGTTCAAGGATTCTGGTGCCCGAGCGCTGGTGTACCTGAACATGTTCGGTGCCAAGGTCCAGGAAGTAGTGCCTGACACCGACCTGCAGTACCTGATTGAAGCGAAGATGGGCGACCTGATGCCTGCCGCCAAGGGTTGGCTGGTCAACACCATGGTCAGCAAGGTCAAGAAAATGGTCCCGGCCTATCATTTGCCCCAGGCGATTTCCTTCAAGAGTGCGCTGCGCCTGGGCCGGGGTCTGGGGATCAAGCCGCTGAACGCCGGCCTCAATGACATCGCGGTGCTGCAATACACCGGTGGTACCACCGGGCTGGCCAAGGGCGCGATGCTGACCCACGGCAACCTGGTGGCCAATATGCAGCAGGCGCGGGCCTGCCTCAGTCAGACCGCCGTCGACGGCCACCCGCTGCTGCGCGAAGGACAGGAAGTGATGATCGCGCCGCTGCCGCTGTACCACATCTATGCCTTCACGGCGAACTGCATGTGCATGATGGTGACGGGCAACCATAACGTGCTGATCACCAATCCGCGGGACATCGGCGGCTTTATCAAGGAACTCAAGAACTGGCGGTTTTCGGCACTGTTGGGCCTCAACACGCTATTTGTCGCGCTGATGGATCATCCCGATTTCAAGACCCTGGATTTCTCCAGCCTCAAGCTCACCAATTCCGGCGGCACCGCGCTGGTCAAGGCCACTGCCGAGCGCTGGGAGCAACTGACCGGGTGCCGCATCACCGAAGGCTACGGTCTCACGGAAACCTCGCCAGTGGCTTGCACCAACCCCTATGGCGACCAGTCGCGCATCGGCACGGTCGGTTTGCCGGTGCCGGGCACCACGCTGAAGGTCATCAACGATGAAGGCGTCGAGCAGCCGTTGGGCGAGCGCGGCGAACTGTGCATCAAGGGCCCGCAGATCATGAAGGGCTACTGGCAGAAGCCCGAAGCCACCGCTGAAGTGCTGGATGCCGAGGGCTGGTTCAAGTCCGGTGACATCGCGGTGATCGACCCTGACGGGTTTGTACGCATTGTCGATCGCAAGAAGGACATGATCATCGTCTCGGGTTTCAACGTGTACCCCAACGAGATTGAAGACGTGGTCATGGCCCATCCGAAAGTCGCCAACTGCGCGGTCATCGGGGTGCCGGACGAGCGCTCGGGCGAAGCAGTGAAGTTGTTTGTGGTGGCCCGAGAAACGGGTGTCAGCCTTGAAGAGCTGAAGGCGTACTGCAAGGAAAACTTCACGGCGTACAAAGTGCCCAAGCACATCGTGTTGCGTGAGTCGCTGCCAATGACGCCGGTGGGCAAGATCCTGCGACGGGAATTGCGCGATATCGCCTGATCGGTGAATGGCCGCGCTTGCTCGCGATGGTCTTGAACCATGACGAGTGAAGCCGGATGCCCCGCGGCGGCCTCGAGTTTTTCGCGAGCAAGCTCGCTCCTGCATAGATTTAAGCCCCGATTTTCGGGGCTTTCAGGGCTTTATAGAATTTTTGCTCTAAAATGACCGCTTGTCATTCTTGAGTCACAAAAGTGACCGTAGAGGCCGCTTTTGGCTCTAGTCGACCCTTGGCAAAGCTGCTACTCTCGGCGCGCTTTGTGACTTCTCGGCCTTGTAAAAAGCCAGACTCACCAATAAACAAACACCAATAATAATCGCATCAAATGCGGTGCTGAATTCGCGTTGCTGAGGAGTGGGCTTCCATGAACGAAGACTTTTGGAAGGATAAGTACCCAGCTGGAATTGCTGCCGACATCAATCCAGACGAGTATCCGAATATTCAGGCAGTGTTGAAGCAATCCTGCCAACGCTTCGCCAACAAGCCGGCGTTCAGCAACCTGGGCAAGACAATCACCTACGGTGAACTGTACGAATTGTCCGGTGCCTTTGCTGCTTACCTGCAACAGCATACCGATTTGCAGCCTGGCGATCGAATCGCCGTGCAACTGCCCAACGTGCTGCAGTACCCGATTGCCGTCTTTGGTGCCATCCGCGCTGGCTTGATTGTGGTCAATACCAACCCGCTGTACACCGCGCGGGAAATGGAACATCAATTCAACGATTCCGGCGCCAAGGCCCTGGTGTGCCTGGCCAACATGGCGCACCTGGCCGAGACCGTGGTGCCAAAGACTGGCGTCAGGCACGTGATCGTCACCGAAGTGGCCGACCTGCTGCCACCGCTCAAGCGCCTGTTGATCAACAGCGTCATCAAGTACGTGAAGAAGATGGTCCCGGCGTACCACCTGCCAAAAGCCGTCAAGTTCAATGACGTGTTGAGCAAGGGGCATGGCCAGCCAGTGGCGGAAGCCAGCCCGGCCAGCAGCGACGTGGCGGTGTTGCAATACACCGGCGGAACCACCGGCGTGGCCAAGGGCGCCATGCTGACCCACCGCAACCTGGTGGCGAACATGCTGCAGTGCAAGGCGCTGATGGGCTCCAATCTCAATGAAGGCTGCGAGATCCTGATCACGCCGCTGCCGCTGTACCACATCTATGCGTTCACCTTTCACTGCATGGCGATGATGCTGATCGGCAACCACAACATCCTGATCAGCAACCCGCGCGACCTGCCGGCGATGGTCAAGGAGCTGTCGAAGTGGAAGTTCAGCGGTTTCGTCGGCCTCAACACCCTGTTTGTCGCCCTGTGCAATAACGAAGGTTTCCGCAAGCTGGATTTCTCGGCGCTGAAAATCACCCTGTCCGGCGGCATGGCCCTGCAACTGGCTGCGGCCGAACGCTGGAAAGCGGTCACCGGTTGCGCCATCTGCGAAGGTTACGGCATGACCGAAACCAGCCCGGTGGCGACGGTCAACCCGATCCAGAACATTCAGATCGGCACCATCGGCATTCCCGTGCCGTCGACCCTGTGCAAAGTCATCGACGATGCCGGCGTGGAACGGCCAATGGGGGAAATCGGCGAACTGTGCGTGAAAGGTCCGCAGGTCATGAAGGGCTACTGGCAGCGTCAGGAAGCCACCGATGAAATCCTCGACAGCGAAGGCTGGTTGAAGACCGGTGACATCGCGCTGATCCAGCCCGATGGCTACATGCGCATTGTCGATCGCAAGAAAGACATGATCCTGGTGTCCGGTTTCAACGTGTACCCCAACGAGCTGGAAGACGTACTGGCGACCCTGCCGGGCGTGTTGCAATGCGCGGCCATTGGTATTCCGGACGAGAAGTCGGGGGAGGCGATCAAGATCTTCATCGTAGCCAAACCGGGCGTGACCCTGACCAAGGAACAGGTGATGGAGCACATGCGCGCCAACGTCACCGGCTACAAGGTGCCGCGCTCCGTGGAGTTCCGCGATGCATTGCCGACCACCAACGTTGGCAAGATCCTGCGTCGCGAGTTGCGGGATGAAGAGTTGAAGAAGATCAAGGCGAAGAACGCCGCCTAATCAAAGAGCCCCGCCGATGCGGGGCTTTTTGTTAGTACTCTTGTGGCGAGGGTTATTGGCGGAACGGCGCGAAATTGACGTTGGTGCCCGCCGGGCGCATGTCCTGCAGGTACGAGTCCTTGTCGGCGCTCAGTTCCAGGCTCAATGCAGCCTTGCGCTTGCCCTGGTTGCGCACCACCAGGCCTTCGAGTTTCTCGCGCAGGAATACCGTTGGCACTTTCAGGTGCAACAGCTCGTCGGTTTCCGGGGTGTGCATCAGCAGGTGAATCCACTCGTACTGACCAATGGCCAGACGCGCGACCGGAATATCGAACCACCAAATGTTGCGGTTGCGGTTCAATTCAGTGAAATGGCAGTTGTTGACGCCAAGCACAGCACCGCCGAGTTCCTGGTTTCTGCGGGCAATGGCCTGCTTTTTATCGAGTTTCATAACATTCCTACGGGATTGGATCTTCAGCGCCATGGCCTGAATACGTTGCGCATTCTCGGGGGTTGTCGGGCAAACATAAAGCCCAACCTGCGTTGAACGATGAAATGGCGAGGTGAAAATAAATGAAACTCCGTGCAAACGCCTCCGGTCAACCTTGTGTAACGACCTTTTTCATCGAGATGTTCACAGGAGAAACACCATGAGCAGCACTGGCGATAAAGTTAAAGGCATGGCCAACGAAGCAGCCGGTAACGTCAAGCAAGGCGTGGGCAAAGTCACCGGTAATGACAAAATGCGCGCCGAAGGCGTGATGCAGGAAAAGAAAGGCGAAGCCCAACAAGCCGTTGGTAAAGCCAAGGATGCCCTGAAGAAAGGCATCGATAAGGCGTAACTCAGCCTTTAATAAAGGCAAGAAACGGCCATCCGCGGATGGCCGTTTTTGTGTCAGCCTGAACTTGAACCCTGAAATTGTTTCAAAGTCGCCAGCTAGAGTATTTTGATGTAGAAAACGGCCCTTGAGTCGCCACGACTTAACCCACCATTTTGTTTGCGGCGAATGGAGACGCTAATGATTTTCCCGGACATGAAAGGTCTGCCCTTGCATCGTGTGATGGTGCGCACGGTCACCGAGTTCATCGACGACGAGATGTCGACCTATGCCTCGGCGCTGGCCTATCAAATGCTGTTTTCGCTGTTTCCGTTCATTCTGTTCCTGATCGCCCTGATCGGTTTCCTGCACTTGCCGGACTTCTTCTCCTGGCTGCGCCTTCAATCTGAACTGGTACTGCCGCCTCAGGCCCTGGAGCAAGTGAACCCGGTGATCGACCAGCTCCAGCAGTCCAAGGGTGGGCTGCTTTCAGTGGGTATCGTGATCGCCCTGTGGACGGCCTCGGCTGGCGTGCGGCTGATGATGAGCGCGATGAACGCCGCCTACGATGTGGTCGAAGGCCGGCCGGCGTGGAAGCGTTTTCCGCTGTCGATCATCTACACCGTCGGCGTCGCCGGCATGCTGTTGATTGCCGCCGCGCTGATGGTGCTCGGGCCACAAGTGATGGGCTGGATCGCGTCGCAAGTCGGCCTCGAATACTTCATCGTCACGCTGTGGACCATCGCGCGCTGGCCGGTGATCGTGATTCTGTTGATGGTGGCCGTGGCCCTGATCTACTACGTGATGCCCGACGTCAAACAGGAGTTCCGCTTCATCACGCCGGGCTCGGTGCTGGCGGTGGTGGTGTGGATCATCGCGTCCCTGGGCTTCGGTTTCTACGTCAAGGAGTTCGCCAACTACAACGCCATGTATGGCAGTATCGGCGCGATCATCGTGCTGTTGCTGTACTTCTATATTTCTTCCGCGGTGCTGCTGCTCGGTGCCGAGATGAATGCGGTGATCGAGCACATGTCCAAGGAAGGCAAGGACCCGGGTGAAAAAGTCCCCGGCGAGCACGGCCCGAGCATCGAACCCAAACACCATGTGTCGGGACTGGGCCGGGATCACTCGCTCAAACCGACCACTGACGAAGCCTGACCATGATCCGTGAAATTCTGAAAATGGGCGATGAGCGCCTGCTGCGCATTGCCCCGCCAGTGCCGGCCGAGATGTTCGACAGCCCGGAACTGTGGCAATTGATCGACGACATGTTCCAGACCATGGAAAGCGTGGGCGGTGTCGGCCTGGCTGCGCCGCAGATCGGTGTCGATCTGCAACTGGTGATCTTCGGCTTCGAGCACAGCGAGCGCTATCCGGATGCCGAAGCGGTGCCGCAGACGATCCTGATCAATCCGTTGATCACCCCGCTGAGTCCGACCCTGGAAGAGGGCTTCGAAGGTTGCCTGTCGGTGCCCGGTTTGCGCGGCGCCGTGGATCGTTATCAACACATTCGCTACGAGGGCTTCGACCCCAAGGGCGAGCCCATCGTGCGCATCGCCTCCGGGTTCCATGCGCGAGTGGTGCAGCATGAGTGCGACCACCTGATCGGCCGGTTGTACCCGTCGCGCATCCGCGATTTCAGCAAGTTCGGGTTTACCGAGGTGATGTTTCCGGACCTTGATCCGAACGCCGACGATTAACGACGCAAAACCCTGCAGGCGCTGGCTTGTCAGCAACAGCGACGGAGCCATCACCGCCTGGAGCCGACAAGCCGGCTTCAGGCGGGCGTCACTTTGCAGGTTTTACAAACCGCAGCGTCATCCGCTCCGACTTTCCGATCACCCTGTGGTCCTGACCAATGGTTCCAGGCCCATGGCGATCATCGGTTTGCTGCGGGCATAACGGCTCAGGCGCTCGGCCATGGCATAGGGCATCTCTGGATCGAAGACAAAGCCGCGACGCTCATAAAAACCGCGCAAGTCCGGGTGGCAGAACAGCCAGACGGGGTTTTCGGCGTCCTTCACCGCGGCGGCGATCAACGCAGCAGCGATGCCTTGCCCGCGACAGGCCGGATCGACAAACAACCCCGTCAGCCAATGCCCGCCGGACACCGGACGCAAACACAACGCCCCGACGATTTCGTCGCGCCGGGCAACCCACAATTGCGCGTCGCGGACCGCTTTCATCGAGGATTGGTGGGCGCGATAAAACTTGTTCATCAACGGCCATAACGGCTCATCGAGCCGGGTGTATTGAGTGTTGGGCATGGGACCGGACTGTCGGTGTGCAAAGCGGGCGATTATAAAAGAACGGGACCCCAAGGATAGGTGTATACCTGATCTCACATCCCGTGTGAGTGGAGTACGCATCATGTCCAAAGGTATGGATTCAAAGAAAGCAGCGAAGAAAAAACCGGCAAAAACCGCCATTGAGAAGCGTGCGGAGAAGAAGGCCAAGAAGGTCGATATTTTCGGTCATTGATCCCGTGATCAGGGAGCCCGGTCCTCGGGCTCCCGTTGTTCGTCCAGTGAAAAAATCTGCAAGAAAACCCGGCGTCGTTGCACAGAAGGGAATTGATCCCGATCCGAGCAACGCCATGCCCCATTACTTCGATGCTGCCCACCGAGAAGAAATCGAGACCCTGCGCCAACGCCTGACGGCTCGCACCGAGTGGCCGACCTGGCTGTTGCTGATCGGCGTTTATGGCGCCTGGTTCGGCATTGTCCTGGCCAGCCCGCAGTTGGGCCTGTGGTGGAGCACGTTGTTGCTGATTCCCCTGGTGGTGCTGTGGCTGTCGGTGCAGCATGAATTGCTCCACGGTCATCCCACGCGCTGGCCAGCGCTGAACAAAGTCCTCGGCTACGCGCCATTCGCCGTCTGGTATCCCTACACCCTGTATCGCGACAGCCATTTGCTGCATCACCGCGATGAAGACCTGACCATCCCCGGTCGCGATCCTGAAAGCCGCTACCTGAGTGCCGAGCAATGGCAGGGCAGTTCGTTGTTCGAGCAGGGCCTGCATCGGCTGAACAAAACCGTGCTCGGCCGCTTCGTCATCGGTGCGCCACTGGCCTTGCTGGCGTTGGTCCGGGAGACGCTGCAACGGCTCAAAAACGGCGATCGCCAGGCCTGGCTGATGTGGCTCAGCCATAGTGCGCTGACGCTGCTCATGTTGCTGTTCATTGCGCGCTTCAGCCTGATACCGGTGTGGCATTACCTGTTGCTGATCAGTGTGCCGGCGCTGTCGATTGCGATGATCCGCTCCTACTATGAACATCGCCCGCACGCGGCACCGCAGCAACGCACGGTACTCAACGAAGCGGCGTGGCCCTGGCGCTGGCTGTTTCTCAACCTCAACCTGCACCTGGTGCACCATGATTTGCCGGGGTTGCCCTGGTGACCTGCCACGGGCCTATCGCGCCCGACGCGAGCAATGGCTGGCGCGCAGTGGAGGGTTTCTGGTGCAGGGGTATGGTCAGTTGTGGCGCGAACATTGGGCGAAGGCCATCGACAGTCCACAGCATCCGTTTCACCGAGACTTGCCCGCTCCTACGGGGGAGTTTGTTGCAGGGAAGATTTTTGATGACTCAAGACATTGCTGAATTACTGATGTACGTCGCTCCCGAGCCCATCCGCCAGGCTAACGAACGCTGGCTGGCGCAGATCGTTGGGCGGCTGGGCGTCACGCGTCGTCATGTCGAGGATCTGCCATTGCTGGAACTCTGGCGATCCCCGCAACTGCTGTTGACCCAAACCTGCGGCTACCCGCTGATGACGGCATTGCGCGGTCAGGTGCGGTTGGTGGGGCGGCCACGCTATGAGCTGGCGGACAGCACCGACGGCCATCATTGCAGCCTGCTGGTGAGCCGGGCCATCAATACACGGCGAGCCCTGGCGGATTTTCGCGACAGCCGTGGCGTGATCAATGGCGAAGACTCCAACAGCGGCATGAATCTGCTGCGTCATCGGCTGGCGCCCTTGCAGCGCGACGGGCGGTTTTTTGCCCAGGTCGGCATCAGCGGCAGCCACCGCGAAAGCCTGCGCTGGTTGCGCGAAGACCTGGCCGACCTGGCCGCCATCGACAGCGTGACCTTCGCCTATCTGGCGCGCCACGCCGAGGAAGAAGTGGCGGGTTTGCGTGTCGTCGCTCGCAGCGCCTTCAGCCCGACCTTGCCGTACATCACAGCTGCCAAGCTTAACGATGAGCAGGTCGAAGAACTTCGACGGGTGATGAATCAAACGTTGCACGAATTACCGGATGTAGCGGAGTTACTGGGTTTGCGAGAGGTGTTGCCTGCCAGTGAAAGCGACTATCAGGTGGTTCTCGACTATCAGATGGAAGCCGAGGCGTTGGGGTATGGGCGGTTGCGCTGAGCTTTTGGATGGGCGTCGACAGATCCATTTTTTCGCGGGCGAGCCGCGTCTGTGGGAACGTGGCTTGCTCGCGATGGGATTGATCAGACGGCGATCAGTTAAATTCCATAATGGAATATAAAAATGACATTTAAATATTATTAATGAATAAGGCTCCTTGCTAGGATCGCGGCACCGGACCACCGGACATTCAGCGACCCCTGACCTTTGGAGCCTCTATGTCCGGCGCCGACTTTTCCCATCGCAACGACGTGGGCGGATTGTTCCGCGCCCATTACCCCTGGCTTTGCACTCGATTGCGCCAGTATCTGGGTTCTGCTTCCAGTGTCGAAGACATTGCCTCCGACACCTTTGTGCAGTTGCTCGAGTCGCCCGCAGCCCTCTCCATCCGAGAGCCTCGTGCGTTGTTGACCACCATTGCGCGGCGCCTGATCTATCAGCGCTGGCGCCGTCGCGACCTGGAACGTCGCCACCTCGATCAGTTGCAACAGGTTGAACGGTTATCGGCGCCTTCGCCTGAAGAACTGGCGCAACTGACCCAGGCCTTACATGGCCTCGAGCGCTCCTTGGCGCGTCTTCCAGGCAAGGTCCGGGCAACCTTTCTGCTGTCGCGGATCGACGGTTTGACCTACCCGCAAATTGCCGCCGAACTGGGCATTTCCCAGCGTTCGGTCAGCACCTATATGACTCGCTCCCAAGCCCTGTGCACCCAGCTCATCGCTAACCAATCCCTGAACCCGTTACTCCTGACCCAGAGGTCCGCATGAAATCGATCAAAACCCTGCTCGGCAGTTCACTGCTGGCCCTGAGCCTGATGGCCAGCCAGGCACCGGCGGCGCAAAAAACCGCGCCCATCGACTTCGGCGACATCACGTGGGAGAGCGGCAGTCTGATTACCGAAATCCTGCGCCTGATCGTCGAAAAGGGTTACGGCTATCCGACTGACACCTTGCCGGGCAGCACCGTCAGCCTTGAGGCGGCGCTGGCCAAAAATGACATTCAAGTGATCGGCGAAGAATGGGCCGGGCGCAGTCCGGCGTGGGTCAAAGCCGCGGCGGAGGGCAAAGTGTTTGGCCTGGGCGACACGGTCAAGGGGGCCACCGAAGGCTGGTGGGTGCCGGAATATGTGATCAAGGGCGATCCACAGCGCGGCATCAAACCCCTGGCACCGGATCTGAAATCCGTGGCCGACCTGGCGCGTTACAAGGACGTGTTCCGCGATCCCGAAGACCCGAGCCGTGGGCGCTTCCTCAACAGCCCCACCGGCTGGACCTCGGAGATCGTCAACAGTCAGAAACTCAAGGCCTATGACCTGACGGCCAGCTACGTCAACTTCCGTACCGGCTCTGGCGCGGCGCTGGATGCCGAAGTGGCTTCGTCGATTCGTCGGGGTAAACCGGTGCTGTTCTATTACTGGTCACCGACGCCGCTGCTGGGGCGTTTCAAACTGGTCAAACTCGACGAGCCGGCCTTCGATGCCGACGCCTGGAAAACCCTGGCCGATGCCAGCAACCCGCACCCCAAAGGCACCCGCTCGATGCCGGCTAGCCTCGCCATTGGCGTGTCCGCACCGTTCAAGGCGCAGTACCCGGACCTGGTGGCGTTCTTCGAGAAAGTCGATCTGCCGATTGATCTGCTGAACCAGACCCTGGGCCAAATGAGTGAAAAACGACAAAAGCCGCGAGAAGTCGCCGAAGGTTTTTTGCGTGATCAACCGCAGGTCTGGAAAGGCTGGGTGCCGGGTGAAGTGGCCAGCAAGGTGAGCGCGAGCTTGTAGTTATTGGACTGAAGACTTCGCGGGCCTGCCCGCGAAGCGGTCAGCAGCCTTATCCCTCCCATGGCGCGGTCAGCGCCGGTCGTGTCAGTCCATCGACGACACGCATTGTCAGCCCTTTCCGCTGAACCGATTTTGTCCTCAATACTGGCCGACTAGTGGCCTTGCTTAGCCATGACGGCTGTCTATGCTCATCTGTAACTAACTATGTCGGTGGCCTTCGGGTGACCGGCGTTTAACCGTGAGAGTGCGCATTCCAAGGCACCGAGGCGGGGCAAAATGGAGCAATCGGGTAAAGGGAGTTTGCTTTTGAGTACGTTAGGGCTGGCCCGATTCCGGGCTATCAAGAGAAGGATGTCTTGATAAGAGTGTCGTTAAAAGGACCCTCCGATTAAACATC
The DNA here is from genome assembly GCF_008801475.1 of Pseudomonas moorei. Taxonomy (GTDB): domain Bacteria; phylum Pseudomonadota; class Gammaproteobacteria; order Pseudomonadales; family Pseudomonadaceae; genus Aquipseudomonas; species Aquipseudomonas moorei. The sequence continues at coordinate 50,726 of NZ_VZPP01000021.1, forward strand.
ATTTATCACCTGACAAGTCCTTCCCGTGGAGGGGCGCGTGTACCTGTTCTGTGGAACGTAGTGGTGGATGTGAAAGATCAGCAACTTTCATTAATCAAAAGACCGCGCTCAAGGTGGTACGAACATGTTCAACCTACATCACAAGGCTGACCTGCAGGAAATCGAACGTTTCAGCTGTGCGCTGGGCGAGGCCAACGCCAAGTTGGCCGCCATCAGCCGTTCGATGGCGATGATTGAATTTACCCCGGACGGCATTGTGCTCGATGCCAATGAAAACTTTTGCAGCGCCATGGGTTACAGCGTTGAAGAAGTCCGCGGCAAGCACCACCGGATATTTTGTGAAGAGGCGTTTTACCGCAGCGAAGAGTACGCCAAGTTGTGGCGCGACCTGGCCCGTGGCGAACCCGTCAGCGGCACCTTTTTGCGCTTGAACAAGGGCGGCAAGGAGATCTGGCTCGAGGCCAGCTACATGCCGGTGTACGGGCCAGACCGGCAAGTACGCAGTGTGATTAAAATCGCCACCGACATCTCCGCCAGAGTCTACGAAGAACATCAAAACGAAAGCATGCTCGCGGCGATCGGGCGTTCCATGGCGGTGATCGAGTTCACCCCCGACGGCAAGGTGATCACGGCCAACGAAAACTTCCTGAAAACCATGCACTACTCGCTCAATGAAATCGTCGGCCAGCATCACAGTATGTTTTGCCACCGCAGCGAAAGTGAATCGCCCAACTACAGAGCGTTCTGGGCCTCACTCAATCGCGGCGAATACCACTCGCACCGATTCGAACGCAAGGACAAGTTCGGCCACATGGTTTATCTGGAGGCGTCCTACAACCCGTTGTTCGACACCAAAGGCCGGCTGTACAAAGTGGTGAAGTTCGCCAGCAACATCACCGAGCAGGTCACCACCCTGCAAACGGCCGCGGAATCGGCCCACAGCACCTCGGTTCAAAACGACGCCTGCGCGCGCAAAGGATCGGAGGTGGTGCAGCAAACGGTGCAGATCATCCAGGACATTTCCCGGGACTTGAACGAAGCGGCGGTGAGCATCGATGCCGTCAGCAAACAGTCCGACATCATCGGCACCATTGTGCAGACCATTCGCGGCATTGCCGATCAGACCAACCTGCTGGCCCTCAACGCCGCGATCGAGGCAGCCCGTGCTGGCGAGCATGGGCGCGGGTTCGCGGTGGTGGCCGACGAAGTGCGCAGCCTGGCCGCACGCACCAGCCAGGCGACGGTGGAAATTGTCGAAGTGGTGCGCAAGAACCACGATTTGTCATTGAGCGCGGTGTCGAGCATGCAGTCGAGCTTGAGTCGAACCGGGCTCGGGGTAGAGCTGGCAAATGAGGCGGGGGAAGTGATTCTGGAGATTCAACAAGGGTCGCGGCATGTGGTGGATGCCATCAGCCAGTTCAATTCGACCTTGCAGTTGAATTAATTGTGATCCGATGAAAGGGGCCCCGGAAGAGGCCCCTTTTGGTTCCGGCGCCATCAAAGCGAAGCGAGGAACTTGTCGACCACCTGGCTGCTGCCTTTATCTCTGCTGCCGGTGTCTTTCTCGGTCTGCGCCAGTTTCACCTTGTCTTGCATACGCTCGGCGATCTCTTTGCCGATCGCCAATTGTTGCGCAGGAGGCATGGCTTTCACATCGTCTTCCGTGAGTCCCATCCCTTGCAGAATATCGTCGCGCAAACGCTGTTCGGGCGATTTGCTCATGTAGTCCTTGAATTCGTCGGTGGCCGAGCCACTGCCGACCTTGTCCTGGGTGTCGGCCGGTGAGCTTGCAGTCGTCGCTTGCAGGTTCACGCGGGTCTTGGCGAAGGCTTCATCCAGGTTGTCGCTGATCGTGCTGGCCTGGCTGACCTGCTGAGTGGCGATTTGGGTGGCGGATGCCTGCACCTGCTCGCTGGCCTGCGCGGTTTGCGACTGCACATTGTTTTGCAGCGCTTGCATCATGGCGCCTTGAAGGCCGCCCTGAAGTCCGGCAGCGGCTTCGGCGTTCGGATCTTCACCGAGCCGTTTGGCGAGTGGCATGACCATGTTCGATTTTGCACTGACCAACATGATATGTAGACCTTGTGGGTAATGGCGGTGCTGTGCGTTGAGCAATTAGCATGCCTATAAGGAAAATATCTTATATATCAGTGTCTTGAGTGATTTTTTCAGGCGGGCAACGAGCGTTTTCGGTCAAGCCTTGCCGCCAAACGGCAGAGTTCTACCGCAAGGGCTCACTGGCACCCTCAAGGCAGGCCATTGCAGCAATGCTTGAGGAATCCAGGGTGCTGCGCCAAACGCCTGAAATACTCGTCGATGGCCGGGAAATCGGGGCGTTCGATCGGCGTCATCAACCAGCGATTGACTGACAGCCCGACGACGATATCGGCCAAGGTGAATTTTGGCCCGGCAACATAAGCCTTGGTACTTGCCAGCTGATGCTCGAGGATGCCCATTTTCTGATTCCAGCCACGCACGCTGACCTCCACTCGATGCGGGTCCTGGAACTCCGGATCCTTGCGCACCAATGCCATGAACGCATAGCTCCAGGACGCATTGAGCTCGATCGCCTGCCAATCCATCCACTGTTCCACCCGGGCGCGCGCGGCTGGATCGGTGGGCAGCAGTTCAGCATGGTGATGGTGGTGTTTGCCGGCCAGGTAGCGGCAGATGGTGTTGGACTCCCACAGCACCCCGTTCTCATCGATGATCACCGGTACCTGCGCATTGGGATTGAGCCGCAGAAACTCGGGGCTGTGGGTCGAGGCAAAACCGCTGCCCCAATCCTCACGCGTGTAGGACAGGTCCAGCTCCTCGCACGTCCACAAGACCTTGCGGACGTTGATCGAGGAGGCTTTACCGAGAATTTTCAGTGCATGTTCCATTTTGCGACTCCGTTAGCGAATTGACGCGCTACGGGAGACTGGCAGGGTGCGGACCGGTTGGCGACATTCGTTGTTCTGAAAAGGTTAGTTGAAATCCTATGGTCCGTCCTTACGTGCTCTCGCGCACCTTCAACTCGAACCCCATGTCCTGCACCGGTTTGGCCACGGTGTTGCCGGCCATCAGCGTCAACATTTGCTCCGCCGCACGACGACCAATCGCCTCGCGCGGGGTGTTGATGCTGCTCAGGCGCGGGACCATGTGTTCCGACATGGGCAGGTCGTTGAAGCCGAGAATCGCCACCTGCCCGGGGATCTTGATCCCGCAGCGCATGGCTTCGAGCAATGCTCCCTGGGCCAGGTCGTCGTTGCCGAAGAAAATCGCATCGACATCGGGATGACTGGCGAGCAGTTGCAGGAACAGTTCGCCGCCCAGGCCGACCGAGGAGGCGCGCGGGGTCAGGACTTCCAGGTCCGGGTCATACAACCCGGCCTTTTGCAGGGCCTTGCGGAAACCTTCGCCGCGCAGCAGCGTGCGCTGGTCGAGTTGCGCGCCGATGTAGGCCAGGCGCTTGCGCCCGCGGGACAGCAAGTGTTCGGCCGCCGTTTCGCCGGCAGCCAGTTGCGAAAAACCTACGCAATTGAGTCCGGCGGCGCTGTCGAGCTCCATCATGTAGACGCAGGGGATGTTGCTCGCTTCGATCATCCGCCGCGAACTTTCCGTGCGGTCGAAACCGGTCAGCAGCAAGCCGCGCGGCTGATAGGCCATGTAGTTGCGCAGCAGGTTTTCTTCTTCGTCGCGGGAATAGTGGAAGTTGCCGATTAGCACTTCGAAGCCCTTGGGACGCAGCACCTGATGAATGGCTTCCAGGGTGTCGATGAACAACAGGTTGGACAGCGACGGCACCAACACCACCACCGAATGGCTCTGGGCCGAGGCCAGGGCGCGGGCAGCCGGGTTGACCACGTAGTTGAGTTCAAGCGCCGCTTTCTGGACTTTTTCCACCAGTTCAGCGGCCACGGTGCTGACGCCGCGCAGGGCGCGCGAAGCGGTAATCGGGCTGACGCCGGCCAGTCGGGCTACTTCGTTCAGGGTAGGGCGGCCAGTGGTTCGTGTGTTTTTATCGTTTTTGGTTGAGATCATCGACGGCTTGCCAAACAAAATTCAAGGCACTAAGGTAGCGCTGTCTCGATGCAGCTGCAAATGCGTGAGCGAGGGTTTGCCTGATCCTCGCTTTTTGGCGTTGGGAACGAACATGCTGCAACCCACAAAAATGACAAGAAGGCGTCGGCAACTTCTACTTTTGGTCTAGTGTCATAACTGGCAAAGGTAGCGCTGTCTGCGCGCTGAGGTGTTACATGAATCATCCCATCACCGCCCTGGTCATCATGGGCGTTGCCGGTTGCGGCAAGACGTGCGTCAGCGAGGCCCTGTGCCAGCTCAGCGGCGCCACTGCCATTGAAGGCGACACTTTTCACCCTGCCGCCAATATCGAAAAGATGAGCGCGGGCATCCCCCTGAACGATGAAGACCGTGCCGGCTGGCTCGACAGCCTGTGCGATGAGTTGCGTCGCGTGGACGCCCTGGGTCAGCGCCCGGTGCTGACGTGCTCGGCGCTCAAGCACATTTACCGCGAACGCCTGCGCAGTGCCTTGCCGGGCCTGGGTTTCGTGTTTCTTGAACTGACCCCTGAAGTCGCCGCCGACCGTGTTTCCCACCGGCCGGATCACTTCATGCCGTCGACCCTGATCGACAGCCAGTTCGCCACCCTCGAATCCCCCGTCGGCGAGCCCCTGACCCTGGCCCTCGATGCATCGACCCACAGCGTCGATGAGCTGGCCGTGCAGGCGCACCACTGGTGGCTGGCCCATGGCTTGAAACGTGCCGGTTGATTTTGCTCGCAGAGATAGCGCTGTCCTTATGACTTTCGAATTACCCGCTTTAATAACAACAACAACCAGGAGACACCCCTAATGTTTGGCATGTCCCACGAGACGTTCCTGCTGCTCGATGCAGTGGTCACGGTGATCGGGCTCATCGTTCTGATCACCAAGTTCAAGTTGCATCCCTTTCTTGCCCTGATCATCGCCGCAGCCTTCCTCGGGCTGACTTCCGGCATGCCAATCGGCACCATCATCAAGGCGTTCCAGGACGGCTTCGGTGGCGTGCTCGGTTTCGTCGGGATCATCCTCGCGCTGGGTACCATGCTCGGCAAAATGATGGCCGAGTCGGGCGGGGCGGACCAGATCGCCCAGACCCTGATCCGCGCCTTCGGCAAAGATAAAGTGCAGTGGGCCATGATGTTCGCCGCGTTCCTGGTGGGCATCCCGCTGTTCTTCGAAATCGGCTTCGTGCTGCTGATTCCGCTGGTGTTCATCGTTGCCCGTCGTACTGGTGTGTCGATCATCAAGATCGGCATCCCGTTGCTGGCCGGCCTGTCCGCCGTCCATGGCCTGGTGCCGCCGCACCCGGGTCCGCTGCTGGCGATCGGCGTTTTCGGTGCCGACATCGGCAAAACCATTCTGTACGGTCTGATCGTTGCGCTGCCGACGGCCATCATCGCCGGCCCGATCTACGGCACCTTCATTTCCAAGTACATCCCGGGCAAACCTAATCAGGAACTGGTGGATCAACTGGCTCGCGAGCCGGAAGCCGGCGATCTGCCGAGCTTCGGCATCACCCTCGTCACCGTGCTGCTGCCGGTGTTCCTGATGCTGCTCAAGACCTTTGCCGACGTAGTGCTGCCCGATGGCAACTTCTTCCGCACCTTCATGGACCTGATCGGTCACCCGATCTCGGCCTTGCTGCTGGCCTTGCTGTTGTCGCTGTATACCTTCGGCTACAAGCAGGGCATCGGTTCCAGCCAGATGATGAAATGGCTGGACGCGAGCCTGGCGCCGACCGCCGCGATCATCCTGATCATCGGTGCCGGTGGTGGCTTCAAGCAGATGCTGGTGACCAGTGGTGTGGGTGACGTGATCGGCCACATGGCAGTGAATGCGCAGATCTCGCCGATCCTGCTGGCCTGGCTGGTGGCGGCGGTGATCCGCATCGCGACCGGTTCGGCAACCGTGGCGACCATCACTGGCGCAGGCATCGTGGTGCCGGTGGTGGGGATGATTCCGGGCGTGAACCGTGAGCTGCTGGTGCTGGCCACCGGTGCCGGTTCGTTGATCCTGTCCCACGTCAACGACGCCGGTTTCTGGCTGGTGAAGCAGTACTTCAACATGACCGTGGCGGAAACCTTCAAGACCTGGACCGCGATGGAAACCATCCTGTCGGTGGTGGGCCTGGGCTTCATTCTGCTGTTGTCGTTGTTCGTTTAAAGCTAAACGCCAGACACAAAAAAACCGCAGCGATGCGGTTTTTTTGTGGGTGATTTATTTGTAGGAGCGAGCTCGCGAAGGTGTGTCAGCTGCATACACGTTAACTGACCCACCATCGCGAGCAGGCTCGCTCCTACAGGGTTTTCTGTCAGGCGCTGGATTTGGCGATCAACCCATCGGCCCGGAACATCCCGCGAATGCCGCGAACGGCCTGACGAATCCGGTCCTGGTTTTCGATCAGCGCGAAGCGAACATGATCATCCCCGTACTCACCAAAACCCACGCCTGGCGAGACACAGACCTTGGCTTCGGCCAGCAGTTTCTTGGCGAACTCCAGCGAACCCAGATGGGCATACGCCTCGGGAATCTTGGCCCAGACGTACATCGACGCTTTTGGATTCTCGACCATCCAGCCCAGCTCATGCAGGCCTTTGACCAGCACGTTACGGCGCTGGCGGTATTGCTCGGCGATGTCGAGCACGCATTGCTGGTCGCCCTCGAGGGCTGCAATCGCCGCGACTTGCAGCGGGGTGAAGGTGCCGTAGTCGTGATAACTCTTGATCCGTGCCAGGGCGTTGACCAGTTCCGGGTTGCCGACCATGAAACCGATGCGCCAGCCCGCCATGTTGTAGCTCTTGGACAGGGTGAAAAACTCCACCGCAATGTCCTTGGCGCCCGGCACCTGCATGATCGACGGGGCTTTCCAGCCGTCGTAGACGATGTCGGCGTAGGCCAGGTCATGCACCACCAGCACGTCGTACTGCTTGGCGAGGGCAATCACCCGCTCGAAGAAATCCAGCTCCACGCACTGCGCGGTGGGGTTGGACGGGAAGCCGAGGATCATCATTTTCGGCTTCGGAATCGAGCCGCGAATCGCGCGCTCCAGTTCGGCGAAGAAATCCACGCCCGGCACCAGCGGCACCGAACGCACCTGGGCGCCGGCAATCACGGCACCGTAGATGTGAATCGGGTAGCTCGGGTTCGGCACCAGCACGGTGTCGCCCTGGTCGAGGGTCGCCAGCATCAGATGCGCCAGGCCTTCCTTGGAACCGATGGTGACAATGGCTTCGGTTTCCGGGTCGATGTCGACCTCGTAGCGATCCTTGTACCAGTTGGAAATCGCCCGGCGCAGGCGCGGAATGCCCTTGGACGTCGAGTAGCCATGGGTGTCTTCGCGCTGGGCGACGGTCACTAGTTTCTCGACGATGTGCGGCGGCGTGGCGCCATCGGGGTTGCCCATGCTCAAGTCGATGATGTCTTCGCCACGACGACGGGCAGCCATCTTCAGCTCGGCGGTGATGTTGAAAACGTAAGGGGGGAGTCGATCTATGCGCGCAAAGCGGCGCGGCGAACCTTGTTCGGCCATTGTTGCCTCGGATAACGTAAGCGCCCGGAACCGTCCGAGCGACGCTGGTCACTGCGGTGACCTGTGCGGAATGTACGGTCAGCTGTGGCAGACTGTCCAGCCTCCATGTAAACAAATTTTTCCGAAGGAATTGGGACGATGGAATTCACCAGTGGCTTCTTGCTGAGCCTTTCGCTGTGCCTGGACATTGGCGTGGCCAATATCGCCATGATCACCCTGGCCATGCAGCGCGGCTATTTTCAAGGCTTTGCACTGGGCTTGGGCACCTGCGTCGGCGACCTGATCTACGCGGTGCTGGCGCTGGCCGGCATGACGGTTTTGCTGCAATACGAAACCGTGCGTTGGGTACTGTGGATCGGCGGTTCGGCGATGCTGGTGTATTTCGCGGCGAAGATGATTTATTCGGCGATCCATCATGAAGCGCTGTTGGCCGAAACCGCCGAGGTAGGTCACAACTCGCACCGCAAGGAGTTTTTCCGCGGGATCTTCCTGGCCATGTCCTCGCCCAGCGCGATTCTCTGGTTTGCCGCGGTGGGTGGCACGTTGATCGCGCGATCAGGCGGCGGTGGCCCGCTCAGTTCGGCGCTGTTCCTCGGCGGTTTTCTCTGCGCCGGTTTGCTGTGGTCCGCCGGCCTGTGCTTTGCCGCGAGCCATGGCGGCAAGTTGCTCGGCGACAAGCTGCTGCGTTACTCCTACATGGCATCGGCGGCGATCTTCTGCTATTTCGCGGTGTACGTGATTCTTTCTGGCTACAACGAGTTCGTCGGTGCGGCCGCCGTCGAACAGTTGCACGCGCTGTAGGTGGGCGAAACGGGTTTGGCTTCTATACTCCCAGCCGAACCCCTTTTTCCTTCCAGGAGTCGAGTCATGGATGAGCAAAAAAGCGTCGAATTGTTGGAACCCCGCTTCGAACACGGACACTTCCTGCTGATTGCAGGGCTTGGCGGCCCCTTCACCCCGCAGACCACCGCAGGCATTCCCGCGCTCTGGGAAAAATTCGGTCCCCACATCGGCAACGTGCCGGGTCAAAAGGGGGAAGTCACCTACGGCGTCTGCTGCAATTTCGATGGCAAGGGTGGCTTTGATTACATCGCCGGGGTCGAGATCAGCAAGCTCGATGATTTGCCCGAGCAATACCGTTGGGTAGAAATTCAGCCGCAGTATTACGCGGTGTTCGAGCACAAGGGGCCGCTGGACGCCTTGCCGCAGACCTTTCGCTACATCTGCGATACCTGGTTGCCTCAGTCCGGGCACGAAGCGGCGGACGCCCCGGAATTCGAACGCTACAGCGAAGACTTCAACCCCAGGCTCAACACCGGAAAGCTGGAAATCTGGCTGCCGATCAAGGCCTGATCAGCCGCATCGAGAGACGTATCGACGATTCGTCTCTCGATGTCACGGGGAGGCTGATTTATGATCCCCGGCTTTCCCATCGCTGATTCCGAGTTGCCATGAACACCGTCATCCGAAACGTCCTGCCCGCCGATCTGGACCGCTGCTACGCCATCGAAACCGTTGCCTACGAAGGCGATGAAGCGGCGACGCGGGAAAAAATCGCCACCCGCATCGCCACGTGGCCCGAAGGTTTCATCGTTGCCGAAGTGGACGGCGTGGTGGCCGGTTTCATCAATTCCGGTGCGGCGTTTCAGGTGGAGATGTCGGACGAAGCGTTCAAGGAACTGATCGGCCACGACCCGGCCGGGCCCCACGTGGTGATCATGTCGGTGGTGGTGCATCCGGATTATCAGGGGCAGGGCCTGGCCAAGCGTTTGATGGGCGAGTTCATCGAGCGCATGCGCGCAATGGGCAAGACCAGCGTCAACCTGATGTGCAAGGAACGGCATATCCCGCTGTACGCCGGGTTCGGCTTTGCCTACGTCAAGCCATCGGCCTCGGACCATGGCGGCATGGCGTGGCATGAGATGGTGCTCAGTCTCTAAACCCGACCAGACTCCCAGGTGCGTGGCGGGCCTAGAACATCAACCCCATCCGCCGCTCATAACCGATCCGTCCCTTGTACGCCTCGCCGCTGTCGACAAAACCATATTTGACATACAGGGCAATGGCCGCTGCGTTGTCCGCATCCACCGACAGCTCCAGCCCGCGAATTTCCGGCCAGGCCTGGCGGGCCGCTCCGGGCAAGTCCTGCAGGCAAGCCTTGCCATAGCCCTTGCCCTGGGCGCGCTGATCGACCTGCAAGGCGTGCAGGGTGGCGCTGTGTTCGTCGGCCCAGGCGGGTAATACCGGCGGGCGCTTGAGCAGCAGGAAGGCCACGGGAATCGCGTCGGCCAACAGGGCAAATCCTTTGACGCCGGGGCCGGGCCTGGACAGCAGGGTGTGCAATGCACCGTGGATGTCACCAGAAAATCTGATTTGTTCCGGATGCACTTCGATGGCCTCGACCTGCTGACGCTGCAGCGCATTCAGGCTTTCGTAAGGCACGAGTCGGGCTGTCACTGGAGTGTCCTTTTTCCAACGGAAATGAGCCTCGGATTCTAGCGAGTTTGCGTTCATGGATTATTTTTATTTCGGCTGTCGATCGGATGGATCGCCAGACGACTAAGGGTGTCTTCACAACAAAAACCACGGAGAACCACCATGAACGCCACACACGAAATCCAGACCCTGATCGATACTTACCGTCAGGCGGTCATCGCCAAGGACGTCGAGAAAATCATGGCCCTGTACGCCGACGACATCGTCTCCTACGACGCGGTCAAGGCGTTGCAGTTTCGCGGCAAGGCCGCCTACCGCGCACACTGGCTGGAATGCATGGAAATGTGCCAGGGCCCGCACACCTTTGACTTCGACCACACCAACATCGTGGCCGACGAGCACATCGCCTTTGCCCATTGGCTGGCGCACTGCGGCGGCACCAATGACAAGGGTGAAACCCAGGCATGCTGGATGCGCGTGACGGCCTGCTACCGGCGTGAGGCCGGACAATGGCGCATTGTCCACGAACACTGGTCGGCCCCCTTCGACATGATGAGCGGTACGGCCCTGTTCAACCTGGAGCCCTGAACGTCGGGCTGTTGATCGGGAAGCCGCGCCAAACGGCCAATTCACGGCCATAGTTGATCTTCGATCCTGGAGAAGCTCATGAAATATTTATGCCTGGTCTACAGCGACGAGCACCTGCTGCATTCGTTGCCGGACAGCCCGAAGGACGCGGAGTGCATGGCGTACGCCGAGTCGATCCAGGGCAGTGGCCGGATGGTCGCCGCCGAGGCGCTGGAGTCGGTGCAGACTGCCACCACCGTGCGCATGCGCAACGGCAAGTTGTCGATCACCGACGGCCCGTTCGCCGAAACCAAGGAGCAACTGGCCGGCTTCTACCTCATCGATGCCAAGGACCTCAACGAAGCGATTCAGGTCGCCGGTGACATCCCGGCGGCGCGGGTCGGTTGTGTCGAAGTGCGCCCCGTTCGCCAGTTGAATCCTTGAGATGACGGTGTCGGTCAAGGAGCGAGTCGAGCAGGTTTATCGTGAGGAGTCGCGACGGATTCTGGCGACACTGATCCGCTTGCTCGGCGATTTCGACCTCGCCGAAGAAGCCTTGCATGAGGCGTTTTTCATTGCGGTCGAGCGCTGGCAACGGGACGGTGTGCCGGACAATCCGCGGGCATGGCTGGTGTCCACCGGGCGCTTCAAGGCCATCGATGTGTTGCGCCGACGGGCGCGCTTCGCTGCGTCTCGTCCGCTGTTGATCGCTCAGTTGGAAGAGCTGGAGCAGGCCGACTGGAGTGACGAGGACGTGGAAGACGACCGCCTGCGGCTGATTTTCACCTGCTGTCACCCGGCACTGGCGGCGGACGCGCAGGTACCGCTGACCCTGCGGGAAGTTTGCGACCTGACCACGGAAGAAATTGCCCGGGCCTTTCTCTCGGCACCGGCGACCATCGCCCAGCGCATCGTGCGCGCCAAGGCGAAAATCCGTGACGCGAAAATCCCTTATCAGGTGCCGACCCTGGCGGAACTGCCCGAACGCCTCGACAGTGTGTTGCGGGTGATTTACCTGGTGTTCAACGAAGGTTATTCGGCGTCCATCGGCGCGCAGGTGACCCGCGAAGACTTGACCCGTGAGGCCATTCGGCTCGGTCGTTTGCTCATGGAGTTGTTGCCGGAGCCGGAGGTGATGGGGCTGTTGGCGCTGATGCTGTTGCATGAATCGCGGCGCCCGGCGCGCACCTCCTCGAGTGGCGAGTTGATCCTGCTGGATGATCAGGATCGAACGTTGTGGGACAGTCAGATGATCGCCGAAGGCAGTGCGTTGGTGGAGCGGGCGCTGGGCACTCGGCGATTCGGTCCTTATTGCCTGCAAGCGGCGATTGCAGCGGTGCATGCCGAAGCGCCGTCGGTGGAGCAAACCGACTGGACGCAGATTGTCGGTCTCTATGACGTGTTGCTGCGCGCGGTACCTTCGCCGGTGATCGAGTTGAATCGCGCCGCAGCCCTGTCGAAGCGGGATGGGCCGTTGGCGGGGTTGGCGCTGGTCGAGGCGATTCTGGAGCGCGGTGAGCTGCTGGATTATCACTTGGCCCATTCGGCGCGGGCGGAGTTTTGCCGGCAGTTGGGGCGGGTGGAGCAGGCTCGGCAGGCGTATGAGCGGGCGCTGGAGTTGACTCGGCAGGAGCCGGAGCGGCGCTTTATCCGGGGGCGGCTCAGGGGGTTGAGGTGATGCGGGTGTATCGGCGGCCTCTGGGCCGACCGGGTTTTGGGTTGATTGCGTACATATCCATTGCTGCGGTAACGGCGGCTGGCGGTTTCGCCCTTACGGCCATCCCTTTCAAGGTCTTTTCGTTTTGGCGGCCTTGATTACCCTGTCCGTTGAAACATGAGCATGCACCGCTGTGCCTTGGACCCAC
>NZ_VZPP01000022.1 GCF_008801475.1 Pseudomonas moorei
CAACATTTCCATGCTGATCACCCTGTGTTCTCCTGCTCGAAAAGTGAGCAGAAGCAATTGAACACCTGGGTCAGTTTTCAGTCGGCAGAACAGCCTTTACTGGGTCAGTTTTCGGTCAGCGGCAACAGCCCGTCTCGATGTAGTGGTGCACCCGGTCTTGCTGTTTGGCGGAAATGAGCGGTCCCATGTCCACGCTGGGATCGAGGCCGTTGCCGAGCTTCATGCCATTGGCGACGTCGACGATGTCACCCACTACCCGGTCGAAGTGCTTGCGCTGTACATATAGCCGTGACCCTGCGCAGCATACTTGGCCTTGATTGAAGAAGATGGCATTGGCGGCGCCTGCGGCGGCCTGCTGCAGGTTGGCATCGGCCAGGACGATGGTGGGGGACTTGCCGCCCAGTTCCAGAGTGACGCGGGTCATGTTGTCCATGGCCGTCTTGCCGATCTGCTTGCCCACTTCGGTGGAGCCGGTAAATGTGAGCTTGTCCACACCGGGATGACGGGTAAGGGCAACGCCAGCACTGAGCCCGGTCCCCGTGACCACGTTGAACACACCGGCGGGATAACCGGCCTCTAGCACCAGTTCGGCCAGCTTGAGCGCACTGACCGGCGTCTCGTCGGCCGGTTTCAGTACCAGGCTGCAACCGGTAGCCAGGGCCGGGCCAAGTTTCCAGCACGCCAGCATGAAGGGAAAATTCCAGGCAACGATCGCACCGACCACACCTACCGCCTCACGACGGATGAAGGCGTGCAAGTCAGAATCCGGCATCAGTGGCAGAGATGGATCCACAGTGCTGCCTGATATCTTGGTCGCCCAGCCAGCCATGTAACGCAGGAAGTCGATGGACATTTGAACGTCCACCAGCCGTGCCATCTGCGCGCTCTTGCCATTGTTCAGGCATTCGAGCTCGGCGATTACCTGGGCATCGCGCTCGATGAGTTCGGCCAGGCGCCACAGCAGGTTTTGCCGCTCGCGCGGACGCATGCGACTCCAGGCGGAGTCGTCGAAGGCACGGCGCGCGGCTTGTACGGCGAGGTCCACATCGACATGGTCAGCGGATGGCACTTCCAACAACAGGTTGGCAGTAGCCGGGTTACGCAAGGGCATGGTCGCGCCACTGGAAGCGAACGTCCATTCGGCGCCGATCAACATGCGTGGTTGCCTGGCAAGGAATTCGACGGTTTTGTGATGCAGCGTTGGATGGTCCATGGGGGAGGCCTCGTTGTGTGGGTCTTGTTCGTGACCCTGGAGCAACGGGTGTGCCAGCCACAGGAAAGTGCGGTAGGCACTGGGCGCAGCGTTTATCGGCAGGCAACACAGGCAATTACGGACATATTGGACCTGTATCGAACCCGTACAACTGTCTCAGAAAGAGGCAGTCACGAAAGATGCAGATAGAACTAGATCAGCGCCAAGACCTGGATAACTGTGGGGCGAATAATTCAAGCTCACTCGTGAATGACTGCTTTTGGCCGATTCTGTTGAAAAAGTGGCTCCCCCGTCTGGCCTGCGGCAAAATTCGCGCATCGGCCAGCAGGGAAGCACGCAGTATGATGGGACAGTTATCGAGTGGGCAGGAGCGACTGTTTTACTCGTTCAACCTTGAAGATCACATCCCCGCCAATCACCTTCTGCGCAGCATTGATCGGTGTCTCGATCTGAGCGACTTGCGCCATTACCTCGCCGATTTTTACAGCCCAATTGGGCGTCCTTCGATTGACCCAGAGTTGATGATCCGCATGCTGATCGTGGGCTATTGCTACGGTATTCGCTCCGAGCGGCGGCTGTGCGAAGAGGCCCATTTGAACCTGGCGTATCGCTGGTTCTGCCGGTTAAGTCTTGAAGATGAAGTCCCCAATCACTCGACCTTTTCCAAAAATAGACACGGCCGTTTTCGGGACAGCGATCTGTTTCGCTGGCTGTTCAATGAAGTGCTGCGTCGTTGCATGGACGCCGGCCTGGTCAAGGGCGAAGGCTTTGCCGTGGACGCCAGCATCATCAAAGCGGATGCGAGTCGGCAGCGCGGTGTACCGGGTGATGAACAGGTCAATTGGAGCGATCCAGCCCTGAGCACCCGCGCTGTGCGCGAGTACCTTGAAGCCCTCGATGAAGAGGCTCTGGCCGAAACGCTACCGAAGCGCCTATCGCTGACTGATCCTCAAGCCCGCTGGACCGCAGCTCCAGGTGGCCCAGCGTTCTACGCTTACTCCACGAATTATCTGATCGATACCGAGCACGGCGTGATCATGGATGTGGAACCCACGCCGGCTCATCGAACCGCAGAAGTCGAGAGCACCAAGACGATGATCGATCGGGTCAAAGCGCAGTTCGACATCAAGCCGGAACGCCTCATTGGCGACACCGCTTACGGTACCGCGCCGATGCTGGCCTGGATGTTGGAGGAAAAGGACATCGAGCCACATGTGCCGGTGTGGGACAAAACCGAACGCAAGAACGACAGTTTTTCGAGAAACGATTTCCACTGGAATGAAGAGGCTGAGGAATACTGCTGCCGGGCTGGCAATGCATTACGTAGCGAATGGCGAGCCTTCAAGAATGAGCGTTCGCACGTCACCAAAGCCAACACCATTATCTTCCGATCCAGGCAGACCGACTGCGTTGCCTGTCCGATGAAAGCCAAGTGCTGCCCGAACACTGCGTTCCGCAAGATCGCCCGCAGCGTCCATGAAGCCGCGCGCGATGTGGCTCGGCGAATCGCAACGACACCTGCGTACGTGCGCTCTCGCCACGAACGTAAGAAGGTCGAAATGTTGTTTGCCCACCTCAAGCGCATCCTGAAACTGGATCGCTTGCGACTACGTGGCATGAGTGGCGCGACCGATGAGTTCACGCTGGCGGCCGCGGTGCAGAACTTGCGACGTCTGGCCAAACTTGCATCTCAAGGGCCACCTTCTACGGGATAGGTGCGCCTGCACGAAGCAAAAAACCTCAAACTAACCCAATAACCGAGCTGCAAAGCTCAACGAAGGGCCGAGAAACCACTCAATGTAGTGAGTAGGTTCTCCGGTGGTGGTCGTGCCTGAGTTCAGGCGAGCTGAAAATCCGACTTTTTCAACAGAATCGGCCGATTGCAGTCACTCCGGAGTCATCATCACCGCAAGCGTCATCTTGATGAATTCCTCATTGCGATCGATTGCGACCAGGGCGCCGCGCACATTGTCGGCCACATCGGCAGCGCCGCGCTGTTCAACCCAAAGCGTGAGCTCCATGATGGCAGCCTCGAGGGCGAGCTGGTTTTCGTTGAGTTTGGAAAGTAGGGAAGGGAGCAGGTCTGAATTTGGCATCGCGAATCCTCCGTGGAGAGGTGAGCGTAGCAGCGGCCGCTCCGGTTCGCGTGATTGCAATGTAGTGGTTACAACGTTTCAGGAGATCCTGTAATACAGGTAGGGCTATGTGTCTGGACTTTTCAGCTACCATTGCGCTTTAGGGATAGTTTGCGACTACACGCACGCGTTGCGCATAGAAGGGAATCAATAAGATGGATAGTGCGCGTTCTGTGCAAGTTATCGCCGTGACCGGCGGAAAGGGTGGCGTCGGCAAGACGACTGTGGCTGTGAATCTTTCATTGGCGCTGGCGAAACTTGGAAGGCGAGTCGTATTGCTTGATGGCGATCTTGGCTTGGCGAATATCGATGTCCTGTTGGGACTTTCGCAGCAGTACACGCTTGTCGATTTATTCGAAGGTCGCTGTGAGCTTTCCGATGTACTTTTACGCGGTCCGGGCGGGATACGAATCGTCCCCGCGGCTTCAGGTATCCAGAGCATGATGCATTTGTCTCCGGCTCAGCACGCAGGCCTGATCCATGCCTTCAGTGAAATAGGTGACAGCCTCGATGTGCTGGTGATCGACACAGCAGCGGGCATCGGCTCCTCGGTGATCAGTCTCGTCCGGGCGGCCCACGAAGTCTTGCTGGTGGTGTGCGACGAACCGACCTCCATCACTGATGCCTACGCACTGATCAAACTGCTTAATCGTGATTACGGAATGGACCGTTTCCGGGTGCTGGTCAATATGGAGCAGAGCCCAAAGGAAGGTCGCGCGCTGTTCGCTAAATTGGGCAAAATCACCGATCGCTTCCTCAGCGTAAAGCTACAGTATGTCGGAGCGATTCCGTACGATGATTGTGCGCGTAGGGCAGTACAGAAGCAGCGAGCAGTCTACGAACACTTTCCGCGCTCCAAGTGTGCCCTAGCATTTCAGGAAATCGCTTTAAAGGTCGACGCTTGGCCGTTGCCGGCGTCTCCCAGAGGGCATATAGAGTTCTTCGTTGATCGACTCGTCCATAATTCGAGGCGGTGACATCTAACTTCTGGCCGCGTGCTTCCGTTTGCATAAGCATAAAAAAACGTGTGTTTTGCCAGACCGTCAGGTGAACAACTGCGCCCGATTACGCCGCAAAGGGATGGGGACTTTTTCGGGGATTCGCTATTTTCTGCTTGGCTCTGTAAGGCACCGTTTGCAGCGAGCGCCAGAGGGAGACCCAGTAAATGCTGGGCATTAAGCCCATTTTCAAGTATGGGGTGCTAGGAGTCGGAGTGACAAACAGCTGAATTATGTTATTCAAAAAGGCTGTTTCGACCCATAGCTGCCGGTCAGCAGCGGCAGAATTCGGCCATTAGCGGACGCTGGTGTCGCGCTCATCAGGCACTCAGGTTGTATTGTGTAAATATGGAACCATCTCACATCAATAATTGCACTTGCTAGTTGAGAGCGCGGAGCTTCACTTTTCGCGCACATACTTTGAATAATCAAGGCCGTCATATGAGAAGTCATAAAATGGCACAATAAACCGATATCTACCAAGCTTCGCAAGTGCTTGTTGATTAATTCGAATGGACTCGTTAGCAAAAATCATTTGGCGTTGTTTTAAAACTTCATGATTAGCAAGTGACAGAATTCCAAACAGGTTATTTTCTATTCGAGAAATGTTTATCAAGTCTTCACGTGCCAGCTGATAGGCATCCTTTGCGAATTCATAGTTGCAGAAGTTATTTAACACTTGGGACGCCACCGCGTGTCGAAATCCGATGTTAGGATGGCTTGCTTGAGGTACGTGAATGGCATCATCGAATTTTTCGCGCCTAGATATCAGC
Source organism: Pseudomonas moorei (assembly GCF_008801475.1). Lineage (GTDB taxonomy): Bacteria > Pseudomonadota > Gammaproteobacteria > Pseudomonadales > Pseudomonadaceae > Aquipseudomonas > Aquipseudomonas moorei. The sequence goes on from NZ_VZPP01000022.1 coordinate 5,120, forward strand.
CATAGACCTACATGAATTCCGAGTACGATCGATTTAACCAGATAAGGATGCTGCCCCACTATAGAATGCTGACCGAACACTGCCCTCTGAAGTGAAGAGGTAGCAGCAGTAATATCGGCTTCATATTCAAGAAGCTGAATAATATTCTCAGAGTCTCCTTGTAATGCCTCATTTGGGCGTGATACTTCTAGGAGTTTTGTTAAACCTAAGTGCTTGCTTACAAATAAACAATGTCCCAAAGCTGCGTGCGCAAGTTCATGCTGCGTAAAGTACCTTAGAGTTTCCTCGAACATCAGCAATGCGCCGCCGGCGCGCTTCTGGCAAGTCGGAAGCTGGCTCCAGAGGGATTTCAGGAATGTATCCGACTCCAAAGCACCTAGAGGAGGCAACACTTCGCCCCTTAAGCGTCGTAATGCTTCGGCAAGCGCATCGGTTGATTGACGATCGCTCCCTCCAAACTCTTTGAAACTTTCACGAGAATTGAAAATAACGCAGGCAGCGTCGAACGCAGCTATCACTAATCCAGAACAAATAAAAACGTTGTGAGCCCGGAATGTCGGCGGTGAAGCCCAAGCATTTACCTCTGGGCTATCCAAAAGTTCTATATGGCCAAGAAATACATCTCCTGCAAGGTTTCGTTTGTTGTTTGTTTGCTCAAAGGCTGATTTGGCGAGCCCAATTGGTACGAGAATGTCATTACGTATGGTGGCGGCTTGGGGTGACAATTTGGCAACTGCTTTGCTCATAGCCACCCGTCTTCTCCACATCTGGAAAATGTTAGGCATCTCGCTTGTCACTCCGCCAATCATGCGGTAATTGTCGTTATCCCTAAAGCGGCTGCCGCAATAGAAAACGAGTTTATTATTGAGAATATAAATCCGCGAATTATGCTTCCTCGCGTACCTGAGCCTGGCGCGCTTGCAGAATAGATAAGTACTCCGGCAGCTAACGACAACACAAGCACAACCCACTGCTCACTAGCAAGTGCGGGCCAAACTTGGCAAAGTACTTTCCACATTAGAGATATTGCTGCAGGAGCCCCAGCAAAAGTCAAAACAGACTGCTGACTGTTAATTAAACCGATTTCTTGCGGCGAACCAGAGTCTGTCGTTCTACCCTCTGACCCCATCGGGAGGGAGACACGCGACGTAGTTTTTCCTTGAAGATTTACCCAGCTTCTAAGCCCCATAAATCCCTCTACCATCGTAATTTAACAGAAATATTTACGTCCTAATCTGTATAAAACTTTACTTTTTACTCAGCCTTAAGAATCGGCATTGGGGTGATGAACAAATACCAAGATGAACCAAATTTTTCATCTCACACCTGACAGCATTCAGCTACCCAACACACTGGACTATAGCCGCCATGGTCAGGCGCCGCTGAGGAAATGCACCAGTCTTTAAGCAAACGTCTAGGGGCCGCTATGGGTGCGATGCTGGTGGTGGTGCTCGTGTAGCCGTCCATCGTGACTGACTCTATCGACCCATAACTGACCGGCCTCTTCGGGTCGTCAGCTGCTCTCCGCGACGGGTAACTATCGGCCAAAAGCTGACAGTCAGCACGGTTCTGATTTCGCCCGTATGAATGCACACACCCTACGCATGCATCCATTTTGGCTTATAGCTAAAAGATTCGAAAACAAGTCTATTCGAATTTTGATAAATTTTTGATCAAGCATCTATGACTCGAAGACGTTGCTTAATTAGTTTACAGATAATATCTAGCTGGGCTTTGAGCTCTTCTTCTGAGTGCTCCTTCCTATCGACACTGAAGGGTGGGCTATAAAGTGCTGGGTAGTTTCTCACCAAATAAGTATCCATCCCCATCTCCCAAAATTTCTCTATTTCCGAAAACACCTCGTGATTGATGAAAGGCTTTTTCTTAATTATCGGATCAATAAAATACAAGCGTTCTAGGGCCTCTGAAAGATTTCCGTGGCGCAGATCTTCAATTTCTTTTTTTGTTCGCTCATCTCCGCTAGGGGATAGCTCCTCTAAAATATCAGACTCTTCATCTATTTTTTTTGTAGAAATAAATGCGTAATACGCGTCAATCAACTCTGGATATAAACCTTCGTATAGCTCATATTCTTTTTTTACATGTAACTCGTAAGCTTTTCTGTCCCTATCGCCCTCAAGCTTGATATCCTCTAGGCTTTTTTGTAGCTGACTGTTTAGTTCGTGGCGTTGGATTTCAAACTTTGACTTTAAACGCTCGACATTTGCAGCGCTCCAAAGAGCAACTAGTGCTGCAAAGATTGCGGAGTACCCAGCAATTGTTGAAAGTATTTCTGGTGCTTTTGTGAAGAGCTCAGTCATTCTAATCTCCTGCATTTTTAAAACGTAAATCATAGTTCGAAATTACTTACCACTGGTTACCAAATACTATAATAAGCCTGAATGCTACTTATCAGCTTAGCAACAAATAACGTACTGAGGCGCCCCCGGGTTTTCGAGAGACTTCCGAGCGACTCCTTTTGGCCGATAGCCTTCAGCCGTGAGCGACCTCTACGGGTCGGTAGCTACCCCTCGCAACCGACAGCCATCGACCAAAACCAGTCACCAAGTAAAAATGTGGCCCGGTTGCGCGTGACTAAAGCATGCGTTGTTTGTTCGTACGATGTTCGTATTTCCAAGTCAACGTTCTGCCTTTTTCCGGCACCAGCCAGGAGGTGAAACATTTGATTTCTCAATTAAGCCTTGAAACTTTTCCTCCAGCTTCTTGAATGTTGAATTTAATTCCGAGCCGGACTTTTTAGACGCAGCTTGATAGGCCAATTCCAAGCTCGTAAAACCCTGTATTAATCTATGGCACTCACTTTGATGAGCATCGCATTTGAAAACTGAATGCAGCCCCATAAGCGCGGAAGAAACAAGGGCAAGGACACCACCTACCACATCCCAATGAGCACCAAATAGCTCTGGCTTGCTGAGAACCGTTGCCCCTGCCAAAGCAGAGAGTAGTGTGCTGCCACCCACCATCAGCCATCTAACCGGTGTCAAAATGTCAAGCCAGTATTGATGGGCCCTCATCTCAACTTGGCATCTCTGCACACGCTCGGAACATAGTAATTGTAGGCTATTCTCTAAATCGGCCATAAAAATTACCGGGTAATTTTCATTTTCATCAGTTGTGATTATTTTAGTTCAGCTTAAGAAGCTGTCGAGCAAGCAGCTTAGGTGGGCGTTCATTAATGGATTATTTCAAGGTGGCTTGGCCAGCGGGCCTCACTATAGGCAGCAATCGGCCAATTTTTTATCGATACTGACAGGCAGCTTTGGGTCGAATAGCAACTACGACGCACCGTGACTGAACCACCCTTGTCCTCCCTCAACCTGGAGGACAAGCCATGAACTCTAATGCTAAACATCGCCATCAGCCTTGGAACAAGGGAAAGCTCGTCGGGCAAAAGGCGCCGCTCCGAGTGAGAGATATCTGGGCTATCCGCGTAAGACTTCAGCTTGCTGAGAAGACACGAGATCTGGCGCTCTTCAACTTGGCTATCGACAGTAAACTGCGTGCCTGTGACTTAACCAAGCTGCGAGTCCGAGACATCGCCCATGGAGAGCATGTGTCGTCACGAGCCATCGTGATGCAGCAGAAAACCCATCACCCAGTGCAATTTGAAATCACTGAGCAAACTCGAACGGTGCTGGAGGCTTGGATGCATCAAGCGCACCTCCACAGCGAGGACTTCTTGTTCCCGAGCCGTTTGCACGACTCAGATCATCTCTCCACCAGACAGTACGCTCGAATAGTCAAAGCGTGGGAGACCGTCATTGGTCTTGACCCAACCATGTACGGTACTCACACGCTACGGCGAACCAAGGCATCGTTGATCTATCGCAGGCGAAGAATCTGAGAGCCGTCCAACTCCTGCTTGGTCATACGAAGCTTGAAAGCACCGTCAGGTACTTGGGCATCGAGGTCGATGATGCCCTGGAAATGGCAGAGCAGACAGAAGTTTGACCATCCACTGCGACGGTCTACGCCAGACCGTCGCTATCCGACCCAAAGGGGACGTTGATGCGAAGCGGCACGGGCGCCGACAGCTTTTATTGAAAGCGTTGTGTATCAAACGCTAGCCTTCCCTGCTACCGATCCCTTGAAATCCGAAGCGAGTACATCACACCGTTCGAAGCGATGTCATCCTCATGGCTCCATGGGGCTTACGGTTTCCCTTTTTCATTTCCAATCGCGCATGGCCTTGTGATCATTCCCGCTCAAGCTTGACCTCGTTGCCCTAGACCTGCTCGATCCTGCAGCTTTGGGACAATAGTGATTTTTGCTGCTAGCCTTGTGTTTCAAAATTCTCAAAATCTGAAACGCATATTGCAGTATGCGTTACACTATGATCGAAATCTGAAACGAATATGTGGATTGGTCGCGCTCTTGGAACATCTTTCGGAAATACTGAAAATCTTGGATGGCGCTCTTAAAGCCAATGCCAGCATGGCTTCAAACTATGCCGGATTGCTTGCCGACAAACTGGAAGGCGCGGGAGACGGCAAGCAAGCCCGGATGATTCGTGAGCGTCTTGCGCGAGCGCCTGTTGCATTGGCAAATGCGCAAGATGCGTCGAACGGCATTAGCTTTGGCAACTTGCCTGTCGATGGTGAGAGCCATCTGCACACGGTGGACGTGAGTCATCCGGTGGAGGATGACGCGCCCCTACTGCTGCCCAGTGCCATTGCCGTTCGGGTCGGTGAGTTTATTGCCAATATCCAGCGTTATGACGAGCTAGAACGTGTCAATGCAGCGATGCCCAGCCGTCTGCTGGTGTACGGACTGCCTGGAACGGGGAAAACGAAACTGGCGCGCCATGTTGCGGCTAGGTTGAAGCTGCCTCTACTCACTGTGCGTTGCGACACTCTTGTGAGCAGCCTCTTGGGCCAGACCAGCAGAAACCTCAGACGAGTCTTCGAATTCGCCCAGCAACGCCCGTGTGTGCTCCTTCTGGACGAGTTCGACGCTTTGGCGAGCGCGAGGGGCAATGAGCGAGATGTCGGGGAGCTCCAGCGAGTTGTGATCGCGCTGTTGCAGAACATTGATGCGTTAACCGAAAACACAGTTGTCATTGCTGCCACGAATCATGACCGCCTGCTTGATCCGGCGGTGTGGAGGCGATTCGGTTTTCGTATACCAATGCCCGTTCCGGATGCAGCATTGCGCAAGCAACTGTGGGCTCAGTTCTTGCTGCCATACATGCTAGATGGAATCGATCTCGAACGTTTATCAAACGTCTCGGAAGGCATCACTGGCGCGAACATTGAACAGGTCTGTCTCGATGCCAAGCGGGCAGCAGTTTTTGCTGGCAGCAGCCAGATAAATGAGTCGGAGCTGTTACGCAGGCTGGGGTTAAATTTGGCGATGGCCGGTGGCATACTGCTATCAACCGTCGAGGCGGAAGTTTATTGGCTGAGAGAGTGGTCCCCTAAATACTTTTCAATCAGGACCCTCGCGAAGCTTTATGGCCTATCGATAAGGCAGATAAGCAAAGTTATCAAGGAAGACAACGACCATGGCGCCCAAGAAAGGCTCAGAATCGGCTCAGGATCGACCCAATCCCCGGATTGACAATCCCTTTATCCACGTCCCTTTTTCACCAAGGGACCTCACTTCGGTAGAGCGAAATCCGGGTGGGGGCAAAAAACTGATCGTGCCAGTGGATAGCGATTACAGACTCGTCCTGTCGGAAAAATTGCTGCAAGCTTCTTCAGCCCTTTCCAACGAGCGGGCTCGATACCCCTCGCAGCTGTCGACTTTCATATTTCGGCTGAGAGAAAAAGGTATCGCCAAGTCCCACAGGCCTGTAGAGCTCGCCGAGGAGACTGGGCTGCAGCCTGCAGGTCACGCCAGGATTGATGAAATGCTGGTGTCGGCAGATGGTGGAGCGATTTCGGCGCTCAACACTGCAATCTTGCAGCGTAAGACGAAGGTAATCACCGCGAACCTCAGTGCCATCGAAACAATCGAACCATGGGGCCGTGCTCGTCGTAACCCCGGTGGACCCGATGAGTTGGTGGAAAAAGGCAGCGGTCTGCTTAGACTCTTCCAGTACCAGCGCTCAGACATCAACAGCGTCAACCAAGAAGCAATTCTTCGGCTTTTGAAGTCGCTACGTATCGAATATTCCGAGATTCCTATCGGTCGTGGCCTGCCTCTCATTGCCATACGACGCATCGACCGACTTGATGGAGCAGCCCTCGATAGCTTGTTGGACTATCCAGGTGCGCGCCAGATTTACGCTGAGCCTACCTTCTTTAGCCGAAACTCCATCAGCGTGCCGGCAACTGTCGCCTCAGGCAGTGCCTCCACGCCTGCCAGCACCGTGCACCCGACAGTGGCGGTCTTCGATACAGGTGTTAGCAGAGACGCCTTGGCGATAGCCGATTGGGTTAAAAGCCGGGACACCTACGTTCTACCACCGGATACGAACTTCGAGCACGGTACAGCCGTCGCCTCTCTCGTCGTCGGTGCAGCGCACTTCAATGATGGACACTCGTGGATTCCTCCCACACAGGCTTATGTGCATGACGTCTGTGCGCTGGAGGTTGGTGGATCGTCCTTCGGGGATTTGGAGCTGAGGCTGAGGGAGGCTGTTCAGCGCCGACCAGACATCAAAGTGTGGAACCTTTCCCTGGGTGGTGCTGGATGTGATGATCAATCCTTCAGCGAGATGTCGATGGCGCTGGATGACCTCAGTGACAAGTATGGGGTCCTCTTCGTCGTGGCTGCCGGGAACTACCTCGATCAACCACGTCGAACCTGGCCAAATCCCGCTCAGCTTGCCGACCGCGTTTCATGTCCGGGTGAGTCTGTCAGAGCGCTAACTGTAGGATCGGTTGGTCACGTCGATGCCGCAGGAGCGCTTTCGGTAGCCGGACATCCCACGCCATACTCCCGCTGCGGGCCTGGTCCAGTATTCACGCCTAAGCCTGATATCACCCATGTAGGAGGCGGTGTGCATGCCCCATGGGCTGTAGGGCCGAGTAGCCTTAAAGTGCTCACACCTGATAACAAGCTGAACTACAACTTCGGAACCAGCTTCGCGGCGCCAATTGCTTCTGGCATGGCCGCGAATGCGTGGCTAGCGATTACCGGGCATGGATCACTGACTCCAACACCTTCGCTCGTTAAGGCGTTGATGATCCACTCTGCGCAACTGTCTTCGCCGGATTATGCAGCGTTCGAGCGCCGATACCATGGAGCGGGCAGGCCTGAAGAAATCCTGAAATGCCTGTACGACAGTGACGACAGCTTCACAATGGTGTTCCAGGCCGATCTGGTGCCCGGCATGCGTTGGCGGAAGACACCATACCCAATTCCAAATGCCCTGATTCATAACGGCAAGTTTCGGGGTGAGATCATCATCACCGCTGCATATGCGCCGCCCGTTGATCCTGGCGCCGGCAGTGAATACGTCCGTGCCAACGTGGAGCTCAGTTTTGGTGAGATCGACGGCAATAACATCACAGGCAAAGTCCCTATGGATGGAGAGGAAGGACAGAGTGGATACGAGACTGCTCAGATCGAGCACGGTAGCAAGTGGTCACCGGTGAAGGTTCATCGCAAGAGCTTCCCTCAAGGGACTGCTGTTGCAACATGGGGACTTCAAGCTACGGCGATGCTTCGAGCCTTTGAGCCCGCGCTAACCCACGCCTTGCCAGTGACCATCATTGTCACGCTCCGGGCTCTGGATGGTAATCCTGACGTAAGAAACGACGGACTTAGGGCTTTGGCGCAGGTCAACTGGGTTCATGCGGCGCTTCCGGTACGCACGCCTATCCGAGTCTGAACGCGCGTGAAATCCGAATCCTGATTTAAGTCGTGACTCTCAGAGGGTATGTCATGCCCCCTGAGATGGATTGCGCCAGTTTTTTTGCTTTTGTGGCATCTGGAATGGAATGCCGCAGACACGCTCCGCGTATTGAATCATCAATCACCAGCAGCAAGGATCGCAAAATGTCACTAAACGTCTTTTGGGATAATTCAAATATCTGGCTCGTAGGCCGCAACTATTGTGGTGTCCGAGAGCCTGGGCATGAACGTGAATTCAGGGTTCATTTCAGAAACTTGTTGATGACCGTTGTTGCCGGACGCCCTATGGATTTCGCATTCGTCGGGGGATCGCTTCCGCCGAACAATGATTTGCTGTGGAAATACTTTGAGCAACTGGGGGCAGAGGTTGAAACCCAGGAGCGAGGTGCGATTGGAGGCGGCGAGGTCGCTGTGGATCAAGCCATCCAATTTTCCATGCTTCAACGGATAATCGACGCTGAAAAGCCTGGAACGATCCTGCTGCTAACAGGCGATGGCAATGGTCATCTGGATGGGAAAGGTTTTATCGCGGCGCTGCAGAGAGCTGTCAAAATGGGATGGAACATTGAAGTCGCAAGTTGGGATATCGGGTGCAATCGGCACCTTCGCCAATACGCTGAAGAGCACGGCGTATACCGCTCGCTAGAGCCTTCATATGAGCACATCACCTTCCTTGCTGGCAGCAGGAATGCAGTCTGACTTTCCCCTGGCAAGCACTGTCTGAAATACCCGATGACAGCGCTCTAAAAGCTCAGGGCCCGCGAGCGGGTCCCGAGTTTCCCGATGGTACTTGGTTTAGATGCCACCAATCGCCATGTACTTCATTTCGAGGTAATCGACGATGCCGTGACGGCTGCCTTCACGATCAAGTCCGCTCTCATTCACGCCACCAAAAGGCCCTTCAGGAGTTGAGATCAGCCCTTCGTTGTTCCCTATAACTTGGCAATCAATTTCAGGTTCCACGCAGACGCGCTTACTTCAACTTCTGGTCGGGGTTTTCACACAACCTTGACCCATTGCTTCCCGAGTGGGCGCTCAATCAGCGCGTGTTCTCTAAAAGCGCGCGTTTTTTCCCATTTGGTAACGGTGACGCTCTACAGTGTAAGAGTCACTCTCAACCTTCACTTTTTTGATGTGATGTACTTCAACTGAGTCTGGCCGGATATCAAGCGACTCCTGTCGTCTGTCGTGATCTACTCGGGCATCTGCAAGCATGGCAATAAAAGGCCAAATACCTAGCTCGGGAGGGGGTTCTTCCTCTTTCTCCGGAGGCACCTCTTCCCTGACCCAATAGTCTGGGTAGGCCCCATCTTCGTCATGGCTGACCGTACTGGCCCTAATATCTGTCCCTTCAGGTAGGTCCATGAGCGCCACACGAGATGCGCTATGGAACAGTACGATGTTTGCTCCTTCATCTGACTGCGTTGACTCGAAGATGATGCCGTCCAGGAGAGGATCATTTTCAGTTGCCAAAAAATCAGCTACTGCCTGGGTAGCTAAATAGTCAAACTCCTGATCATCGGGCATCACTGGGCGGGTCATTTTCCTTCCAAGAGTGCGTAAGAAGGCTACTCGCTCAAGCCGTCGGAGTAATGCTGGATCGAAGAGGCTGCCTTCATCATGGGTCTTTTCAAGGGCAGATAGATTCAAAAGGCGGAGAGGTCGGATGACCTTGAAGCTGGCTACCGCGACGTAGCTACCGACTGGGGGCCTGACCTCTGCGAGCGCAACGCCTTTGGCAGTAGCTCCATAGAATACCGATATGCCACGAGCATTCATTCGACCTGCTGACGCCATCCGCGCAGGAGGTGAACCAAGGTGTTGATCTGGTCGGCAAAGCGCTTCTTGCAGGGGCTTGTCCGCTTGGAAAACCCTAGCTCTGAATAGCACCTCGATCGATGTGCCGGGCCCTGCATTCACTACTAGTGATTTGCAGTCCGAGGTAGAGAGCCGATCTATTCCCCCGAAAACCGCTGCAAGATGAGCTGTAGCAGCTCGCCCGAAGTATCGGGCTTCGGTTCGCAACGTCCTTTCAAAGTTCCACCATTCTTGTTGCCAGACGTCGGCATTCAGATCCTTCAGCTCGTAGTAAGAGCTGGGAGAAAATTCCGTTTCTTCTCCCATGGTATTCATCTCAAAGTCGTCGTGCCGATCGCTGAGCATATCCAGCACGTCCTCCCCTGCCTGATCCGGTATATCAGCTGTATTGCCGATAACCCAAAGGACAGGTTCCCCATGTCGTTCCCATGTGTAATTTGATTCACGATCTCCTAACAGAATCTGTTCCCAATCATCTGGATCAGGAGATGTGCGAGTGAAGTGCTCCGCGAACGCTTGCTCGATGCGATCTGCAAGAGCCTCGATGGTCCAGCAAAAGTTTTCGGATTCGCAGTAGCTGCATTTGGCAGCTTTGCCAGTAGTCTTTATCTCGTGGGAAAGAAATTGCTCACCCACACATTGATGACAGATCTGCAGTTCGTCGTCTTGCCGTTCCATTATTGCCCTTCCGGTTTCGCCGAATCGCCTCTCGGCCATGGCCTACATCTACCATATCGTGTGCCCTTTGGAGTCGTCACGATAGGGCGAGAGGCGCATGTGGTTATGCCTACAGTTGACGCCAGAAGGTAAAGGCAGAGCACCGTCTGCTTTTGGCCGATTACTGCCTGTTGCGAAGGGCTACGGTCTCAAGCTACCGATCAAGAGCGCCGACCGTCGCCCCATAAGATGAAAAAGCGTTCCGCCGTGGTAACGCGTTATCCGGATTGTGCGCAAGTCAGCGCCGGCTCATTCCGGCGTTGTGGTCAGCGGGAGGGATCGGCGTGTTAGACGATTCCTCCTCCTGGAGTCCATGGCAATGATCAGGCTTGAGCCGCGCTCATCCCGCCCGTGGCCATGGATTTTTTGCGCACCGCTTGATAGAGCAGGCTGGACACCATGAAGCCCGCAATGGCCAGTAGGCTCATCAAGGTGAAGACATAGTTGTAACCCTGTTCACCGGGGAAGTGGTCGAGGATCGCGCCATAGATGACGTAGGCAAACATGCCGGGTGCATAGCCGACCAGGCAACCGATGCCGAAGGCCGAGCCGGTGATGTGCTGGGGAATGCCGACTTCACCCATGGGGGCCCAGAACACGCCGCGCATGGAGAACACGATCAGGGCGAAGGACAGGGTGGCGGCCATGCCCGCGTAGATGAAGCCCGGGCTTTTCGGTATCAGCATGATCACGCCCATCATCGGCAACAGCGCCAGGAATGCCCACTTCAGGTAGCGGCTGGTGCTCTTGAACTGCTTGTCGGCAATGAAACCGCCGGCAGGCCCGCCGAGGATCTTCAGGAAGTACTGGTTGATGATGCCGTAGGCGCCCACCAATGCCACGGGCAGCCCGTACATTTCCTTGAGGTAGGGAATGAAATAGGTCAGGCCGCAGTAGACGATGTAGACCATGAACACGTTGAGGCTGACCAGCCAGATACCCGGCACCTTGATCGCTTCCATCAGGTTCGCCAGACCGTTCTTCGGTTTGGCCACCGACTGTGTGTTGCCGCCCTTGAGCAGGAACCAGGTCAGGGTGCCGGCCAGAATGTCGATGACCGAGTACAACAGGATCGCCGACTTCAGGCCGGTTTCGCCCGAACCCATGGCAACGAACACGCCCAGGGCGGAAAAGGCCACCAGTGTATCCACCACACCACGACCGCCTTCGAGCAGACCGAACAGCCGGCCTTGCTCTTGATCGTCACCCAGGTTGCGGATGGCTTTGAGCAGCGATGGCCAGAACAGGCAGTCGGAACAGACGGCCAACAGACTGAACACGATCAGCAAACTGCTAAAGGGCGGGAAGGTCGCCAGGTACAACCCCAGGCCACCGGTTCCGATCAGGCCGAGGGGGATCAGTTTGCGTGTGTCGTAGCGATCGGCGAGCAGGCCGCCAAGCACAAACAGTGCGGTCGCGATGATCGCGTTGGCGCTCAGCAGCATGCCGATTTCTGTGTGGCTCAAGCCCATGAATTCCTGCATGGGGACATAGAAGGCGTCCTTCAGGTTCGCCAGCTTGTAGATGGTGCCGCCTCCGAGGATGAGGATCAGGAATCTGAGCCATTTGGCCTTGTTTTGAATTGTCATTATTGTTCTCCGGGCGTAATCGGGTCGTCAGGATCGGGCGTTGGAAGGGTTGGCCAGGGTCAGTTCGGCCAGGGTGCGAAACTCGGCCAGCAGGCTGCGGACATAGGCGACCTGGTTGTTCGCCCAGCGGTGTTCATCGGCGAGCATTTGTTCAAGTGAGTAGCCGTTCGGAAGCGGCGTGTCGCTCATCTTCCGGTAAGCAATGAAGGGGTCAGCCGCCTCAAGGCTCTGGCGGAAGGCCGGGGCCACGTAGTGGTTTTCCTGCTCGAGTATGAACGCGATCACCTGCGGGGTTTCCTCGCCCAGCATCAACAGCTCGAACAGCATGCGGGCGCTGGGAAGGTCGTCTTCGTCGCTGCCCTGCAATACGCCGTAATGGCCGAAGCCGTTGAGTTCTGGGACGATGCGCACGCCCTTGAGGTGAGTCTGGCGGATGTGCGGTGCCAGGTTGCGCAGGGCCTGCAGGGGCTGTTCGCAGGCGTTGATCATGTTGCCGAAGTCGAACAGGGCATGCAGGCGAGGGTGGTTGAGGCGGTTGAGCAGTTGCGCAATTTCCCCGCTCTTGAGTTCCTCATGCTGCTCGAAATCGAAATTCAGATCGTGTGCGTCGGCCTGTTGCGCAAGGTAATGCAGGTCGGTCTCGATCACGTCCATGACCCGCGACAGTGTGCCCTCGTAACGGGAGTAAACACGGATGTTGCGCACGCCCAGGGCGAGGGCGATGGCGATCACCTGATCGACATCCTTTTTCAGCGTGCTGCTGATTTCCAGGTGCACATCCAGCCCCAGCGCTTTGGCCTTGGCGGCAAACGCCTGGAGCTGCGCGGATGACATCTGGCTGAGGCTGTTTTCTTCGCCGTCGAGCAAGTGCAGGCTCAGGCCTTGCAGTTCGTGGCGATAGGCGAAGTCCAGCAGGTCGGCCGGGGTGACACGACCGTGGGTGAGGTTGGTCAGTAGCGGGTAGGCGTGGGCAAACAGGCGCAATTGCCCGAGACGCTCAAGCAACCGCCGGGCCAGTGCCTCCGTCAGCACGGGAGCAGCCCCGTGTTCGACCACCTTATGGCTCAGCAAGAAGTTGAATCGTTCCTGGATCTTATTGTTCATTAGAGTCGTTCCTGGTTCAGACACCGGGTCTACCGGCGCAGCCTTTATCGCGCCAGTCAGGAACTCTCGATAGATCCATTATCAGTTAATTGATAAGACCACTTGCCTCGCATCAAGAAGGCGATGGCAGATAACCCAGTGCGCGCAAGGCCAAGGCCAATGCCTCGACCCGCTCCCGGGCCAGATTTTCAGGCGTACCGGCAAAGCCTATCAACAAGGCCGGCGGTAGGGCATGCTTGATGCGGTAGTCGCTCAAGGCGTAGGTGTGGATGTTGTGTCGGGCCAGTTGCCGGGCGATGTCAGTGTCACTGAGTTCGGGGGGCAGCCAGGCGATCAGGTGCATGCCGGCATCCGCCGGAGTGATCCTGAAGAAGCCGCCAATCTGCTTTTCAAGCTGTTCGATCAATGCCTGCTGACGCGCCTTGTACAGTGCACGCATGCGACGGATGTGCCCCAGGAAGTGGCCTTCGCCCATGAAGTCCGCGGTTGTCGCCTGAAGTAGTGTGGGCGGGCTACGATCCATGACCGCGCGCAGGGTGCAGAAGGGTTCGACCAAGGCCTGGGGCAGAATCACGTAACCGAGTCTCAGCGACGGAAAGAGCACTTTGCTGAACGTTCCGACGTAGATCACCCGGGCCATCTGATCCATGGCATACAGCGCCGGGAGGAGGCGGCCACTGTAGCGAAACTCACTGTCGCAATCGTCCTCGATGATCCAGCTCTGATGCTGTGCAGCCCAGTCGACGAGTGCCTGGCGCCGCGCATAACTCAGCGTGACGCCCAACGGATGCTGGCGCGAAGGCGTGCAAAACACCAGGCGGGCATCCGGGCACTCGGCCAGGCCTTGCTGGACATCGATCCCCTGATCATCGATACGCAACGCAACCACCTGCGCCCCCTGAGCCTGCAACGCAATGCGCGCGGCGATGTGCCCCGGGTCCTCCATCCAGACACTGTCCTGCGGATTGAGCAGCAGCATGCCCAGCAGATTGAACGCTTGCTGCGCGCCGGAAACGATCACCACTTGCCCTGCATCGCAGTCGATGCCACGTGCATCGAAGACGTACTCGGCAATCGCGGTACGAAACGCCTGCAAGCCCTGCAACTCGCCATAACCCAAAATGGCCTTGGTGGGTTTGAGCAGGTAACGGTTCATCAGGCGCCGCCAGATCGCCTGCGGGAAGGCGTCATAGGTGCTGTGGCTGGGCAGAAAGGACGTCGGGGTCGAGGGGGCCCAGTCGGCATAGGACACCCCGCGAAAATGATCGCTGCGCAGCGACAGCATCGACTGGCTCAGGTCGGACAGGCGCGGTGGCTGGCGCGGTTGCTCGTCCTCGCTACCCCGGCTTTCCCACTCCGTGCCGACATACGTACCGGCGCCCGTGCGCGAGGCCAGGAAACCTTCGGCAATCAGCTGATCGAACGCATTGAGAATGGTGATCCGCGACAACCCCAACTCGTTGCTCAAGGTCCGGGTCGACGGCAGACGCACGCCCCCCTGGATTCGGCCGTTGAGTATCTGTTTGCGAATCTGCAGATACAGTTGGCGGTATAGGGGAATGGCACTGGCACGGTCCAGCTCGATAGCCGACAGCAGCAAACCTGCAGGGGATTTCATGACATGCTCGTGTGGGAGAGATGGGAATTGACCAGGAGACTGTCAGGTTACGGAGACGGAAGGGTATCGAGCGATACCCGATAAGTCATCTGTCAGGCGTTGATGTCCGGAGCAATACCGTTTCGCTACAGCGCTACAGCGCTACAGAGACATTCGACATTGGCCGCGATACCGGTGAGGCGGTGTCCATCGACTATGAGGGGCCAATCCCGTTTACCGATACCCTGGGAAAAGTGGACATCAACATTCAACCGCCGCAGTTGAGCTCAGAAGCTCAAGAGAAAACCAAAAACTGGAGCATGACGCGGCGATTGCAACGCATTAACCAATGGAAAACCGAAGACTTAAACAGGCTTCGGTTTTTTGGCAGCCACTTTTGCCTTCATGCCGATGACTGCTTTTGGCCGATTCTGTTGAAAAAGTCGGCGAAGGTTTCCACAACAGAAAAGTACGCGCTTGAGATTGAAATCTTTACTTTGAGCAGAGGATTCCGGGCTCAGATTTCGCGTAGCTTCGCGCAAAAAAGGCGTTTTCAGCAGTCAGTACGTGGGCAGTCTGTAAGGACCGACTTTTTCAACAGAATCGGCCGAGAGCCGCCTGTCGCCACGTGCAGAAATCAGACAGGAGTGAACGCTTGGCGTTGGCACCTATGGTCAGATTTCCCTAAGACTTCCTGAGGTATCAGACATCAATCCGTAGGGTCACCTCACAGCCTCAATCGCAAGGTTTCAAACAGCGCGCGGTCTTCTTTTTTGGCCGAGCGCGCATGGCGCCGAATGACCTGCAATAGGCATTCGGTGAAGCAGACCGCTGGATTGCTCAGCGCGCCATTACGGCGCGTCACGATGCTCAGCTGTCGGGGCTCGAACTGCTCGGTCAGCCCCAGGGATACCACTCGCCCCAGAAATGGCGGAGCTGTGCTCACGATGGACGGCCCCCAGGTACACATGTCGGCCTGCTCGACCATCATCTGCAAAATGGCCAGGGAATGAGCACGCACGATTCGATTCTCATCAATCTGCGCGCCGTGTTTCCAGAACAGTTCCTGCATCAGCCCATCGTGCCCGTCTGGCGCGTAGTTCAGGGTCCAGTTTTCTTCCAGTAACTCGTGGATCGATCGCGCATGTCGTCGGGCGTGACCCTCGCGGACCAGCACCGAGGTCTGGTAGTCGAGCAAGGTTTCGCAGGCGAATTCCTGGGTCGATTGTGTGGGGTGGAGTTGGCCAATCGCGAAGTCCATGCTGCCGTCGCGCAGCAGCGGCTGGGCAACGGCCATCAGGCTTTCGAACAGTTCCAGCTTGATTTGTGGCATGCGTTCGCGAAAAGCCAGCACGACTTCGGGCAGGAAGGTCAGGGCGACCCATGGGGTGATCCCGACGCAGAGCCGGCCTTGAGCCTTGCCACGCATGTGATCAAGTTCGGTCTGTGCATGCTCCAGTTGCTTGATCACCAGCCGGGCGTGAGTCAACAGCACTTTGCCGTATTCGGTGAAGTTCAGACCGCTGGCAGTTCGGGTAAACAGCGGTAGCTGCTGGCTGGTTTCCAACTCGCGCAGTGCTTTGGTCACAGCGGCCTGGGAAATCTCCAGCGAACGCGCGGCCGCGCGAATACTGCCGGTTTCGGCGCTGGCAATCAGCGCCTGTAATTGATGCAATTTCATCTGCTAACCACTTTGACAACTAATGGTTGTCATCATAACCAAACTGCGCCTCCCTAGCCCAGCGTCCGTTCCCTAAGATCGACTTCAACAGCGCTTTCGCTGCTGCACAGCCCCTGTTGAAGGAGAACACCCATGAATACCGGCTCGATCCTGCCTGGTATTGCCGCGATGCAAGATGAAATGATCGCGATACGTCACAGCATTCACGCGCACCCCGAACTGGGTTTTGAAGAATTCGCCACCAGCGAGCTGGTTGCAGCGTGTCTGACTCAGTGGGGCTTTGAGGTCAGTACTGGGGTCGGTAAGACCGGGGTCGTTGCCACCCTGAAAAATGGTGAGGGTCGGTCGATCGGCTTGCGCGCTGACATGGATGCGTTGCCGATACAGGAAGCCTCCGGATTGCCTTATGCCAGCAGGATCGACGGTGTCATGCATGCCTGCGGTCACGACGGTCATACAGCAGTCCTGCTGGCAGCCGGTCAGTACCTGGCCCGGACACGGGCGTTCAATGGCACCGTGCACCTGATGTTCCAACCGGCGGAAGAGGGGTTGGGCGGTGCCAGGAAAATGCTGGAGGACGGGCTGCTCGAACGGTTTCCGTGTGACGCGATCTTTGCCATGCATAACGTGCCGGGTTATCCCGTAGGGCATTTGGGTTTTTACAGCGGACCGTTCATGGCGTCTGCCGACACGGTGAACATCAAAATCATCGGCAATGGTGGCCATGGTGCAGTGCCGCACAAAGCCGTCGACCCGGTGGTGATCGGTGCCTCGATCGTGATGGCCCTGCAAAGCATCGTCTCGCGCAACGTCAACCCGCAGGAGATGGCGATTATCACGGTGGGCTCCCTGCATGCAGGGAGTGCCTCGAATGTCATCCCGTCCAGCGCCGACCTAAGCTTGAGCGTACGCGCCCTGACCCCCGAGATTCGCCACTTGCTGGAGGTCAGAATCACTGAATTGGTCAAGGGCCAGGCCGAGAGTTTTGGCGCCCGGGTCCACATCGATTACCAGCATTGCCATCCGGTGTTGATCAATGATCCCGAACAAACAGCATTTGCCCATGAAGTTGCCCGTGACTGGCTGGGAGAGGAACACCTGATCGATGACTTGCGTCCGTTCACGGCCAGCGAGGACTTTGCTTTTGTCCTGGAAAAATGCCCGGGTAGCTATCTGGTGATCGGCAATGGCGAGGGAGAAGGCGGGTGCCTGCTACACAACCCCGGCTACGACTTCAATGACGGCTGCCTGCCGGTGGGCGCGAGCTATTGGGTCAAGTTGGTCGAACGTTTTCTGTGTTGAGACGGCGCATTTCCACCCGTTGTACCTGTAAAGAATCTGCGGCCTGAAGAGGAATAAAAATGAACAAGATGATTGCAGCCGTTTCCCTGGTGTTCCTGACGGCCTCGAGCCTGGCGGATGCGGCCGACTGGTCTGGCAAAGTGTTGAAGCTTGGGGTGGACCCGACGTATCCACCGCTGGAATACAAGAACAAGGATGGCACGCTGACCGGCTTCGGGGTCGATATCGCCGAGGCTCTGTGCGCCGAACTGAAAGCCCGATGCGTCTGGGTGGAAAGCAGTTGGGACGGGATGATCCCGGCACTGCTGGCGCGCAAGTTCGATGCGGTGGCGTCGTCGATGACCATCACACCCAAACGTCTGGAGCAGATTGCGTTTACCGACAAGGTGTCCAATGCCCCGGCTCGATTGGTGGCCAAACGTGGATCGGGATTACAGCCAACCGTCGAATCGCTCAAGGGCAAGCGCATTGGTGTGGAGCAGGGCTCGACCCAGGAGTCCTATGCCAAAGCAGTTTGGGGTTCCAAAGGCGTGGACGTTCTTTCTTATCAAAATCAGGATCAGGTTTACGCCGACTTGGTAGTGGGGCGACTTGATGCCTCGTTGCAGGGTGCCATTCAAGCCAGTTACGGCTTCTTGAAAACAGCGGCGGGCAAGGACTATGAATTTGCCGGTGCCACGCTGGATGACCCAGGCTTCTTCGGCGTCGGTGATGGCCTCGGTCTGCGCAAGGCTGATGTCGAGTTGCGTGAAGACTTGAACAAAGCCCTGGCAACTATTCTCGCCAACGGTACTTACGCGCGGATCAACGACAAGTACTTCGATTTTGACGTCTACGGCGCCAGGTAACGCGTCGTTGTTACCTTGAAAGGGCGCTCGTTCGAGCGCTCCATTACCCCCATCACCTCGCCCTAACAAGAAAAAGGAGAGTGAGATGTTTCTGGAAGGTTTTGGCCCGCAGATTCTGCTGGGCACCCTGGCTACCATCAAACTGGCACTTTGTTCATTGCTGATCGCCGTCCTGGCCGGGCTGATGGGCGCCAGTTCCAAGTTATCGTCCAATTGTTTGTTGCGCACGCTGGCCACGGCATATACGACTGTGAACCACGTCATGTTTCTGCATCAGGGGCGGGTGGAGGAGTCGGGAGCGCCAGGCACGCTGCTGGAACAGCCTCAAAGCGAGCGGTTGCAGCAGTTCCTGGCCGGGAGTCTCAAGTAGGTGCCCTTTAATCTGCGAAAGAGCAATCGACCGACCGCTTCTGGCCGATAGTTACCTGCGTGGGACGTTCCCTCGGTGTCGCCTCCCAGGTTGGGAACGGCGCTCAAGCCGAGCGCGTCAACCACAGGAGAGCTCACGATGGCAACATGGCCAAAACGGACTAAGGGAGGGGGATTGTGGTAGCAGACGTGGGGGGAAGTGTCTTGCTGGGGATCGGATATAAAAAACTAACCCCCTGGTGCGCAGTGAGGGACAGGTCCCTCCCGAGGCGTGGGGGCTATTCTTGAGCCGAATCCTAGCACGAGAATGAAGCAGGACAAAGGGTCAGCCGCGGCCGACAGCCATCGACCCAAAGTGGCTCGTGGCGGCGATAGAAATCCAGGTGCCATTCACCTATGTCTTGCGCTATTGCGACAGTCATAAGGTCTGAGCTTCGCTTATGCCTAAACCTTCTCCCCGGACTTCTAGTAGTTTGGATTGCCTTTGCCCGGTACCGACACCGAGGGTCTGCGGAAGCATCCTTCGGCAGCTGCAACGAGATTCAGTGACAAGACCGCACTGGGGTCGGTAGCGGCCACCTTTGACTGGCTGATTGCGACCGATTCTGTTGAAAAAGTCGGTTTTCTTAAACTGCCCGAATACTGGTCGGTGAAAACGCCTTTTTTGCACGCTGCTCCGTAAAATCCGAGCCCGAAAACCTCTATCCACAGTATGGATTTCAATCTCAGGCGCGTACTTTTCTGACGTCTAAACCAGGGCCGACGTTTTCAACAGAATCGGCCGATTCGTGACTGTCGCGAAGGGCTACTAGCGACCGATTCTGTGGAAAAAGTCGGTCCTTCCAGACTGCCCACATACTGACCGCTGAAGATGTGTTATTTGCGCGCCGCTACGCTAAATCTGAGCCCGGAATCCTCTGCTCAATGTAAAGATTTCAATCTCAAGCGCGTACTTTTCTACCGTGGAAATCTGGGCCGACGTTTTCAACAGAATCGACCCATAGCAGTCCTTCGCGTCGGGCGGTAGTCGGCCAAAAGCGACCGGTCAGAGGATAACTACGAAATATGGGCAATCTCATCCCTAACTGGCAATCGCATGTATAACTGGACTAATGCTTGGCGCCTTTTCTAATTTTTTTTAACCGTTTATTAAGATAGGCCCAAAGAGTCGCTTCATAAGTTTTTTGTTTTTTACCACCCGGCCCACTATTTTTCGGACCTTCCGAGCCGAAGAGAAGTTGCCCAATATTCAGCCCCAATTGTCGATAGCTTTCAAACTGTGATTCATTAAAGAATTGGTCAATTGTTGGTTCATTCGGAAACGAAGGGTGAGTGACCGAATAAAACTGAACATCATCACTCAATCGGGTGATTATATTTGGCTTGATAACCAATAATAGGCAGACCAGCCGCCGTGGATCGGAATCTCGATCGAATACATTGAAAAGCAAGCTGCACTGGTCGTCTGCCATTTTGGAGCTATTTTTATCATTTTTTATTGCAGTACCAGTAAGAAAGTCCTCATAAACGCCGATAACGCGTTGTAACGAGCGGAACCGATTGTCTTGTAAATAGCCAGTGTCTGCTTCAATTTCCAGCTTGAGATCTAGTCGAGCAAGCCTGATAAGGTTGGCCATGTCTTCAAAGCGATACTCAGGATCAGCCCCACAATCACAGAGCACTATCAGCTCCAAGCGTCTCCCAGGGCGTAGTAATTCGTAAACACCCGTGTTCTCAAAGTGCCCTCCGTCAGATAGATACTGATATTCACTGCGAAGACCATGAAATTGCGCAGTAAATTCTTTCAGCAGGTAATACGGGGTAGGTAAGTACCTAGCAAGCCAAGGGTCCCTTCGGGTATTTTTTTGACTTTCAGGTTTGTCATCTTCCTCGAAATTGGCTGGCCACCAGGTTCCAAGCCTGACGTTCGCAAGGCCACATACCAAGGATGCGCCTAGCGATGTTGTCCGCCCTAGACCGGTGGAGAATGCAGCTCCAGATGTTGCGATCCAGTGGCCAAGCGTCAAGGGTTGATCAACTTCACTGAAATTCCCGGTTTTCTTAACACGAGTACGTGGAACTCCATCCATGATGAAACTGTACGAGAACGTATCCGACTTGCCATGACAGTAGGAACCGGGGGCAATACACAACGGCAGCCCTTTACGGTCACGTTGGACCAGTTGCCCAGTCATGTCGGAGGTAAGATTCACTGTGACATTGATCAAGTGCAGCGGTGCCAAAGAGTTACAGCAGTAATAGTCCTCCAGCGACAAGTCATCTCCCGGTAAGGCTTCGCTCACGCTTAGTTTTTCTTCGCGCGTTTTCCTGTCATCAGACCACTTGAAACGGAAACCATTGGAGGCTCCCAGGTACGCGCGAGTGAGGCGTGCTGAATATAAAGCCTGTAAGGAAGAAAGATTGAGGAAACCTATGAAAATACCAGTGATGACGACAAGTGGTGCCACAACACCAAGCAAAATCCAAGCATCCCATAGATTAGCAAATGAGCATATCCAACAGCACTCTACCGCGAGCATCCAGTGCAGCAGAGTGCCCCAAGACAAGAGGGTTAAGCTGAGCATCGCTATACCTAGAGGCATTGCCAGATAGGGCAATGGAAGGTTCAACAACGACGTTTTTTTCGAGCGTTCATCGAACAATCGGGCGACCGCTCGAGTAAGCCAGACAATGCCAGCCAATACGGCTGCAGGGGTCAGTGATAGCCAGGGTGAAGTGGACGCCCACTGGTAAAGGGCATGCGATAACTCAAATGCAGATACCAGAAAGACTACACCTAGCATAAAGTTAATTGACTTGGCCAGACGTCTAGTGACATTGACCCTAAAATCGCGCACGGTCCTCCGCTCAACTGCAGGTAGTTTAGATATCCATATGCCGTACAGCATGGCCATTATCATTACGGGTATTGCCAGGACGAAGGTCGACAGAAGGTTGTGGGGCAAGTAACCGTAAAAATACGATACAACTAAACTTAAAGAAATCACCACTGACAAGCAAATGGCGTAAGCCCAATTTATAATTCTGGACGAGTCCGTTTCCACACTCTTCGTCGAGTAGAACAACCAGAAGGCAAGCCCTAGGGGTAGCACCCTAAACAAGAGTATCGATACAGGCAGTAGCCAAAGCGACATCACTAATTCGGGTAATTGCTCACCCAAAAAGGTTTGGGGCATATAGTATTTAATGTACATCAGTAAAACATTCATTGCGGCCAGTACGAACAGAATTGGCATACCAATAACGAAGTGAACCGACAGCCAGTTGCGTACTGCCAATGCGATGCCATAAAACAGGTCACCCGATCCCGAAGGCGTTAGATAGCGGCCATTCTCGCGTAACCAGGCCGTTGGGGCATCGCCTACATGCAGGTTACCGCTAATATCGTAATGCACACTGCTATGGATTCTTCCCGGCGGCTCGAACCGCAAGACGTCGAATGCATTTACAGCAGCCTGAACAACCGTAGGATCGTTAGCCTGACCTGAGAGACCTAGATACGGACGCAACCTCCCTCCTTGGAACAGGCTGCAATAGAAGGCACCGATGTATCCGCCTCCGCTGACCGTCGATAAGTAGTCAATATGTGGAAGCAGGTACTTGCAGGTGCCATCACCCGAATCTATTGCACGGGCCTTCGGAGCCTTTGCTCTGGCCATAGCCTGCAGAACGCCTAGACCAAAGGTAGCGCTGCGAATGCCACCGCCAGACAAGGCAAGCCCCCAAATCATGCTCGGCGGATCGCCAGGGTCTTTTTCCAGGTCGACTTTTAATTGTTGCCTGCGATGGCGGATTCGATCTCGCTCAACTTGATACTGTTTATCCGCTAATGCATCAGCTTGCGCCTGCCCACTCTGAACATCATAAACACTATCGTTATCCATAGTTTGTTCGTCCGCTAGAGAACCTAAAAATAGTTACGCGCTTGGTACCTGCACCGATACCTTTCCTACGAAACTAATCCCTTTGCTAGTTAAAATCAGAGGCCCGATTGCAGCTCCGGCGATGATGCAATTATCGTAGAACTGGTGTCCCGACCATCGAGCTGGAGAGCGCAGCTGATTTAAGTTATTCGTTAGTGTCGGCGACAGTACTCCTGAGGCAGGTTGAGATTGAGCTTTTGGATTAAATTGGATACAAGCTCAGGGATAACCAAGTCCACAAGCTGTTATTGGTTTATCACTTAGGGTCGTCAATCTGCGGGTTGTTTGCAGGCTTACAAAGTCGGGGAGCTTCATCTTTTTCTGAAGTCGCCATCACCATGTTTTTTGCACTCGGCAATATTCCATCAGGGTACAACCGTTCAACCGTCACGACCGCGTCACCATAGTTGTTCGAATAAAACAGCTTCGTGTTGAAGGGGGGCGCGAGTATCGCGTCATTCACGTAGATAAATAGCTCACCTGATGTTTGCGCTGTTATTTTCGCAGCGAGTGTTTTGCGGTCCGCGGGTGTCCGGTCCGCATTCATGCGGGCCGTAGCCTCTTTGCCGCTGAGCGGCAGAAAACGTGACCTGGGCTCGCAATGTTCGTTTTTGTAATGATGCGCGGTGAACGGGTTGACCGGATCCAGCACATACTCATCGTCCCCGGTTACGCCGATACGGGCCACTGGCTTGAACCAGGGTTCGAACCAGTAGCGGCGCAGCAGCATGGCGAAGAGGTGGGCGGATGTGTCGGTCGCAAAGCCGCCAACGTCTCCACGCTCTGCTAAATCAAACCAGTTACCGTCTGTGGTCAGGGTGATCTCATACGTGGCACCCTTCACCAGTTGAATACCCGAAGGCCAGCAGATTTCGTTGGTCTTGAAGTTCGTTGGAGCGTTTGGTTCGGGAGATATACAAATTTTGCCAGCGGCAAGGGAGGCGTCGAATACGGCTCTGTTTATCACCATGACCGCCAGAAAAAGGAACAGCGCGATAGCGAATGTTGGCAGCACATACTTCACGGTGTAGTTGTAGCCATTGACCAGTGAGGGATTTGAGCGCAGCCGGTGCGCGAGGTCGAGGGCGAAGGTGGTCGGCATCGAGTGCTCTGGCGCTTGCTGGAATTTTTCCAGGATCCGCAGTCGATACTCGCGCCAAGCCAGCAGCAACCAAAGGGCAAGCGAGGCACCACCCAGTTCCTTAGTAGTCGGAACCGTGCCTTGTATCACCAGTGAAATCAGAAACAGCCCAAAGGCGATCACTAGCGCCAGGCATGTTGTGTTGCGACCCCCTCGGGCGGATTGCACACACCACACAAGATGGCGGGCGCGAAAGTTGGCGTGCCAAGCCAATCGTACCCGGTCTGCGATGCGGGTTTTCAGCCTCACGCCGAGATAAAATGCGCTCAGCAAACCCGCGACCAATAGCACAAAGAGATCAGGGTGAGCGCCAAAGGCGTCGGTCCAGCGGGTACTGATTGACGGCAAAAGTCCCTTGATTGCGTTAATGGCAAAGCGAACCGCATCGTGGCTGATTTGCAACGCAGCGCTTGATGTTTGCCCGCTGTCAGACGTATCTGGAAGGACAGGGAGCGACGCCAGCAACACGGCGAACACGACTTGCACCACGTACAGCAGCCGTCGCCACCAGATCGTATCGCCGACCACTTGCAGTGCAATGGGATCGGGTATCACCACCCGCACGGGAGTGAAGTTTGCGAGCTGCGCAGGTGGGGCCAGGAGGGATACCGGAGAGAGGGCAGGTCTGGCTGTCGGCGGAAAAGAGATCATCGGTGTGACCGTTCCGAGCGGCCCAAGCACTCTGAAGCGACTGGGCAAGGTTATCGACGCATAGTGATCAGTGCCGCGGGCCATACGCAACAAGACGCTACTGTCGATGATCGGCTCGATAGGTACTCCGCTCGGGTAATGGAGGGGGCGAATCTGGCGCGGCTCATAGCGATAAAATGCAGCGAAGCCTGACCGTGAATCGTAAATCCGCGCAAAAGGTGATTTCTCTGCGGCGACCTCGCTCGCAGCTCCAGGCAACAATCGGATGCCGGACGCGGCTGCTTCGCTCATGATCCAGTGCAGCGGTACATACGAAAGTTGGTCCTCTGGATAGCCTCCGCCCACATTTGAATGCACGCCGGCAAACCAGACCTGGGTCAGACGTCCAGGCGCAACCTCGCCCTTTACAATCAATTCGGCCTCGCCTTCCTCGTCCCAAAGCACCGGGTGAAAGGTGCGTCGTTCATCGTCGAGGGAGAGCGCATGGCAAGCACGCTTGACGTTTACACCCAGAGTTAAATCGACAAATAACATCGGCCAGATCGCCAGGTTGATGGCCTGCTTTAACGTATCCAAGGGTATTTGGTACGCACCCACGGTGTCCCATAGCCCCAGGAAATGGAGAGAGGGTTTGAGGTTTTTTGTTTTTGTGTAGGTCGGGAAGCCACGCAGGCGATCGTAAAGGTGCAGGTATTGGTCGCGTGCTACGCGCAGCCAATGCACGACGGGGTTATGCGACTTAATAAACCGGGTTGACCGATAGGAGCGATACGCCGCTCGCGCATAACGATCCAGTTCCTCTTCGGACATGGGCTTGAGCAACCCTTCATGGGTCATCAACCCAACGAGCACACGAATAGTGAATGCCCCCCGACTGAACCCGAAACCACTAATCTGATCGCCGTTCTTGTAGTTACGACAAACGAACTTGTAGATGTCGATCACGTTACGCTTCAGACCCCAGCCAAACACGCCGCCGAGAATCGCGAGGTATTTGTTCGACGACGATCCCACGCCGTCGTCGTAGAAGGCAATTTGGTCGGGGAGGGTCAGGTCAACGGCCTGAAACAGTCGCCAGACGTTGGTTTTCTGCGCTTTCGCCGAACTGTTGCCGGTGCCATCTGAAAACAACAGGATCTGCTTGGTCATGATCATTCCCATGATGAGTTCAGTGTTGGGGTCTTATTGAACTGCGTCCATTTGCCTTTCAGCTCCGGGCACAACTGATCGACTCGGCCATTGAAACCATCAAGCTCAGGTGCGCTCTTGCCGCTGCGCCGAGCAAACCACGCTTGAATCTTTGGCGCGTTCTGCTTTACCGCCCAACAGGCGGCAATGCGCGCTAACGGGACGTCGCAACTTTCCTTGAGGTAAAAGTCAGTGCGCAGGTTACGCACCGCGGACTTCACTGTTTCAGGCGTATTCCACTCTCTGTGGCAAGGGATGTCATGCGCAACAGGATCGTGATCGACATCGACCCGCAGCGAGTCGACGCCTAGATCGTAATGACGCAGCGGGAGAATTTTCAGGCGTGACACCAGCAGGCTCGCCGAGGGTATTTCGCCGCCGGGGTTAGGGCAGTCGGTCATGTCCGCGTTGTCGCTGCTGGTCTGGCACCTCGCCAACTCGTTGGCGAGGTGCCAGAGGTCACGCCGGTACAAAGTCGCACGTTGCTCTTGAATGTCGGACAGGCGCGACGGGTCACCGACGAGGGTCGACAGCGGTGTGCTGGCGTCCTTGATCGCTGTGCCTTCGTTATTGAAGGGCATGCCAGCATCGAGTTCGACGATCAGTGCGTGCTGATCCTCGTGCTGTTTGAGCTTGTTCAGGAACAGCTGCGCAAGCGACTCGACCCCGCTGTTATCAGTGATCCCGCCATCGATAACGTGGAATAGCCTTTCTTGCCCCTCGACTTGATAGGCAACCGGCCCGACGACCACAGGAAATGCTGCAGACATCACAACCGCATACGATATCGGTATGTCCGCCGAAGCTATCTGGAACGAATTTTTATTATCGATCCGGTCGAAACCCTCCGGGGTCAACGGGTCGGTCATATCGCAGTCGTTGCTTTGCGCCTTCTGAACACCGATCTGCTTTGCTACCGGCAAGCTCGACGACAGCACATTGGTGAGTAGCGCCTCTACATTGATACAGAAGTAAGGCTGCGCAATGGTAGTCATCACAAAACGACGGCCCGTGTCGTAGTGCGTCGTGTTGAAAATCAGATAAGGGCTGCGTCCCAGCGATTGGCGTTTGTCCAGTTGGCCGAAAGTAGCTTTGTCCAGAAACGCTTCGTCGAGTCCATTCACCAGCCATTGCGAACGCCATGAGCCCAGAGTCGAGAGGTAGGATCGAACCAGCGCGGCATGGAACCAGTCGTGGTTCATCATCACGTGATAGTCGGAGAAAAACGACGCATAGGCTTTTGGAATACCTTGCGGGGAGAGCATCGCGTTAAAATCCGAGGGTGAGGCAGAGGGGTTTCGCATTCCGAAGTACGCAGCGGCAAAACTGCCGCCCGAAACACTCGAGATGAAACCCAGTGTGGAGAGGAAACTGACTGGCTGAGTACCCGTCTCTGGGGAAACAGGCAGTACACCAAGCAGTTCGATCACGTAGGAGGCGAACAATGCCGAGCGATTACCGCCACCGGAAAGAGCCAATCCCACCAACGGTCCTGGAGGTGCGTTAGCGGGTCGCTCACCTTTTGCTAGGTAGGAACTGGGCCCATGGATAGGCAAGGAATGAGTGGTACAGTTCGTCAGCACCATGGACATGAGTGCCAGCCCAAGGCATGCCGCCCGCGAGTTGGTACGCTTCATGGCTCGTCCACGCTCACGGTGGTTGGCGCGTTGCAGGCCCACATCACCTGTTGAACGGCCTTGCGCATCGTGACACCGGCAAAGGTTTCGACCGTGTTGGCGACCGCCTCATTGTTTAGTGCTGCAATGTTGCCGCCACGTATCAACGTGCCCACACCAGTAGTGACCAGCGCTTGCGTCGCGTTACCGAGCCGGTTGACCCTCTCCCACCCCGCGTCAGCCTGGCTCGCTTCAACGCATTGAGGTTCGTCGGCATCATCGACTTGGAACAGCTTTTGGGCGCAGGCCGTCGAAGTCTTCAGTCCAGGCGGATGCTGTCCATTAGCATCGAACATCGCCTCAACCAGCACCTGCATCAGTTGTGGCCCGAGCACGCCAACCGATGGCGCGCTGATCGAAGGCCTCCAGGGTGCAGTTTTCGAGGCGCTGTCGAATGCGACAGAAATGCCACCGAACTGCAGGCTTTGCCCGAACAGTGTGGTGAAGCCTCCGCTGCCGAGTTTCGGCAGGGCCGTACAATGGTCAGGTGCATTCTTGCAGACGTTGCCCACTGCCAGACGAAGCTGCTTTTTTGCTTCGTCAGGCAGGGGTGTCTTCAGCTTGCTCTCGAACTGTTGGATCACGTCATCCTCCAGTGACTTCTGGTTGACGCTGACTTGCACGAACTGCCCGGCGCCAAGGTATTCGTCGAAATAGGCCGAAAGAAAAACCGACGCATTGAAGGTCGCCACTAGTGCGATCAGTTTGGGCGTCTCTTCTAACTGCGAGCCCTTCAACTCATTCATGATCTGCCTGGCCGTCAGTAACGTGACCAAGCGAAACGGTTCAAAGCTGGCAAACTGCTGCATCGAAGGCTGTATTGTTGCTAGATCGTCTGGGCCAAAAGTGGTGATGCGCTCACCGGTGTTGGCTGCCAGCAACGTAGCTTTCTTGTCGATCATTAGTTTGATCACGGCAAGTCCGGCTGTTGCGGCTTGCTCCGCGCCTGGCTTATTGCTTTGCAGAACGACATAATCTTGTGACCCATTGATGAGCCACGGAATACGTTTGGCTAACTCCTGCGCGACGGTTTCGGCCTTGATGGACGCGCTATCCGGCGCAGTCTCCTTTTTATTCTCTTTCGCCGCCACACCCACCTTCGCCTTCTGCAGCAGCTTATTTGCCGCGGGTGCGTCCACCCCGGGCGTATCGTGTTTCACCAGTTGCTCCACTTGGACATGCAAAATCGGCGCACCGACTTTGTCATTCGTTGCCATTTCCACAAGCAACTGTGGCTTGGTGGGAAGCATCGGCGTGCCGGTGCGAACGCGTTTGAACGCAGCCTTCAAAACATCAAGGTCGCGACCCTGAACTGGAGGTGTCGATATCGATATAAGGTTTAAACATGTTGGTGGAACAGTTCTGACGTGCGTCTGTCGACCGGTGAACAAGTCATGCGAAGGCCAATTAGAGCAGCCTGAAAGTGCTGGCACGGTGCAAATAATCACCGCGCAGGAAAGCCAAAACAGGTGTATCCGGCGCATACGGGTATCCCTGCCCATGTATGAATCGCACAGGGCATTTTTCTGTATTCGGACTAGTGGCCCGGTTACTCGGGGGCTTACGTGATACGAAGGACTTCCTGTCCTGTTCACCAATGCAGTAAATCTACGCGGTGAACTCAACAGACTTTGATTTGGATCAATCATTAGCGAAGCAGATCAACCGGGATATGCAAGTAATGTTGCCACCATTCAATAAACCGCTTGGCTATTACCTAAATAAGGTTTGGTTTGGTGACTGTTGCCTGGCTGTAACTATAGGCAGTGGTAGGTCGATACTGTTGAAAAAGTCGCACGCTCCAAACCGCGGAAGTGGCGCAGTACTTTGCTTTGACACATCGGTGCCGCTCAACTATACCCAGCTCACTTCACGATTGGATAGTGACGGGAAGGTTGCGGCGGAGCCTCGCTATCATCGCCCCCATAGGGGGGCGCGCTGCATACCTTCTGCCAGGCTGGCAAACATGGTCGGCACACCCCTCAGCACCGGTGCGACCCTACAGTGGGGGACGCTCCAGATGATCACGTTTTTTGAAGGAAGCAATTATTATGGCCCAAGAACCTCCCGCCTTTCATATCGAGGAATTCAAACAGCTAA
Source organism: Pseudomonas moorei (assembly GCF_008801475.1). Lineage (GTDB taxonomy): Bacteria > Pseudomonadota > Gammaproteobacteria > Pseudomonadales > Pseudomonadaceae > Aquipseudomonas > Aquipseudomonas moorei. The sequence continues at coordinate 34,669 of NZ_VZPP01000022.1, forward strand.
AGTCCGAGATAGGTGTGTTGTTGCAGCGGATAGAAACGCTCATCAAGTTTTCCCTGTTTGGTGGAGTGGCCATTTACGCCTGGATACTTACTCATGCCCCAAAGAGTGCCGTAGGCTCCACCAGCTTGACCGTTGACTTTCTAGTGGCAGCCGCTTTCCTTCCGCCGGCCTTGCTTTTCTTTTCAGCGAGCCTCTCAGCCTTAACATATTTACACGTGAACATCATGGCTCAATACCTACGCCGTCTCGAAGGCTTGCTTGGGTTTGCATCGTACGGATGGGAGGCGCACTGGGCCAAGTCGCCTCGTTCCATAACTTATGCATTATTTGCTTTCTTCGTTGTACTGCTGGTTGCGGAGTTAATCGTAAGTCGCTATTTAAGTGGAAGCTTGCAATCACTTGCCTTGTCGGCAAAAGGGTAAAGCGCCATTCCAAGGTGTAATACGCATCTTGCGAAATACCCTCTTTACCGGTTTAAGCAAAGGCGTTGAACGGGCGGACCACATTGGAGGGGGCAGGTACACTTTTGTCCAGTTGATCTGGAGTGTTTCAAGTAACGTCGCAAGAAATCACTATGTTGGTCATATGGTCTTCATGTGCCTATGGGCCAAATCAATAGGATGGGTGTGATTTCTGAAATATGAACGTCAGGTTCTGGCCGATTCTGTTGAAAATGTCGGTTTTCTTAAACTGCCCGAATATTGGTCGGTGAAAACGCCTTTTTTGCACGCTACTCCGTAAAATCTGAGCCCGAAAACCTCTGTCTACAGTATGGATTTCAATCTCAGGCGCGTACTTTTCTGACGTCTAAACCAGGGCCGACTTTTTCAACAGAATCGGCCGATTGCTGCCTGCTGCGAAGGGCTGCAGTCGACCCATACCTGCGGGTGGCGAACATTTGGACGCGGGGCTGAAGTGGCCGTTAGGCCTGCGGAGCTCATTGAAAATGGGCCCCGCAGGTGCTTATGGATGACAATTCCATCCCGGATGCCCCTGAATATTAAGCGGGGCGCGGTGCTTCAACAGGCGGGGTGCCATCGTGAAACATCGTTTTCAGTTGAGCACGCAGTTCCGGTGAGTCGGTGTGCTTGTGAACACTGACGGCATGCTGTGCGGCGGCCTCGAGCAGTTCGCTTTCAGAGTCTGCGGACAGTGCGACTGAGCATTGGGAATCGCTCGGAAACTCGCGGCAGTCGATGTATTTACGCGCCATGATATTTTCCTCCCTACGATGAAGGCAGGCGGTGGCCTGCGTGAACGATCGCTCGAAGCGTCACCTCAATAATCAAACACGATTGCATGTCACATCGAGTGCGTCGATGCTAAAAGTATAGGCCCACCCGATGTCAGGGTAGTTGTGCCAGGCATGGAGAAAGGTCGCCCGGAAAACAGGGAACAGATCACTGTTGGGCCGTTTCCTGACTGTCGCCAAGGGCAGCAAGCGGCCGATTCTGTTGAAAAAGTCGGCCCAGATTTCCACGGTAGAAAAGTACGCGCTTGAGATTGAAATCTTTACATTGAGCAGAGGATTCCGGGCTCAGATTTAGCGTAGCGGCGCGCAAATAACACATCTTCAGCGGTCAGTATGTGGGCAGTCTGGAAGGACCGACTTTTTCAACAGAATCGGCCAAAAGCTGCCGTCAGCCCAGCGGAAATCTACAAGTGGCTCTAAATTAGCGGGACTAAATTAGCCTGCCCGCTTCCGAGTTTGGGGTTGGGAGCGAGTGGAGGGCAAGCGTAGCAAGCGGCAGATAGTATGATGGTATCGAGTATATATACTCGTCGTGTGGGCAGGTTTTATAAGGAGCATGTGGCCGTTAGTATGAATTGTGGGGTTCTAACCAGTGGTTCTTGAACGACTCGGACATCAGGCGCCAGGTCGGGATCGACACGATGGTTTTATCAAATCTCTGCACCTTGACCGTATGCAGCGTGATGTCCACCACATCGCCATCGGCGCCGACCTGCGGCATCTCGATCCAGTCGCCGACACGCAGCATGTCGTTGCTGGTCAGCTGCACGCTGGCGACGAATGACAGCAGGGTGTCCTTGTAGACCAACAGGATCACCGCCGACATTGCACCCAGACCTGACAGCAGCAACAGCGGCGAACGATCGATCAGCGTGGCGACGATGATGATCGCGCCAAACACGTACAAGACCATTTTCGTCAGTTGCACATAACCTTTGATCGAGCGGGTGCGGGCGTGCTCGGTGCGGGCGTAGATGTCCAGCAGGGCATTGAGCAACGCTGCGATGGCCAGCAGCAGGAACAGGATGGTGAAGGCCAGTGCGACGTTGCCGAGGAAAACCATCGCCGTTTTGCTCAGATCCGGCACCAGGTGCAGGCCGAACTGGATCACCAGCGACGGGGTGATTTGCGCCAGGCGTTGAAACACTTTGTTGTGGCGAAAGTCGTTGATCCAGTGCAAGGCCGGCTGGCGACCGAGCATGCGGCTGGCATGCAGTATCAGATAGCGTGCCACTCGTCCGAGTATCAGGGCGATCACCAACAGCACTGCCAGCGCCAGACTGGAATGCAGGAGCGGATGCTGATCGAGAGTGCCCCAAAGGTCTTGGGCGTTGAGCCAGAGCTGTTTGATATCCATGGGTGAAACGATTCTTCTGTAGGACGCGACGGGGCGATTAAAGCATTTAAGACGCTTTGTATTACGCTCGGGGACAAATCAGGCAACAAAAAAGCCACTGTTTGCTGTCGTTTGCATAAAGAAACTCGGCCTGAGCGCTCGAAACCGGTACCCTATGCAGCTGTTTTTTTGCATATCTTCGAGGTAGCACCCGTGTTTTCCCAATTCGCCCTGCACGAACGCCTGCTCAAAGCCGTGGCCGAGCTGAAATTTGTCGAGCCAACGCCTGTGCAAGCAGCGGCCATTCCGCTGGCGCTCCAGGGGCGTGACCTGCGGGTGACAGCGCAAACCGGTAGCGGCAAGACCGCTGCATTCGTCTTGCCGATCCTCAACCGCCTGATCGGTCCGGCCAAGATCCGCGTCAGCATCAAGACCCTGATCCTGCTGCCGACCCGCGAGCTGGCTCAGCAGACCTTGAAAGAAGTCGAACGCTTCTCGCAGTTCACCTTCATCAAGTCCGGCCTGATCACCGGCGGTGAGGACTTCAAGGTCCAGGCCGCCATGCTGCGCAAGGTGCCGGACATCCTGATCGGTACGCCGGGCCGGATGATCGAGCAACTGAACGCCGGGAACCTCGACCTGAAAGAAGTCGAAGTGCTGGTGCTCGACGAAGCCGACCGCATGCTCGACATGGGCTTTGCCGACGACGTTCAGCGCCTGGTGGACGAGTGCACCAACCGTCAACAGACCATGCTGTTCTCGGCCACTACCGGTGGTTCGGGCCTGCGCGAGATGGTCGCCAAGGTGCTGAACAACCCTGAGCACTTGCAGCTCAATGCGGTCAGCCAGCTGAACGAGACCACTCGTCAGCAAATCATCACTGCCGACCACAACCAGCACAAAGAACAGATCGTCAATTGGCTGCTGGCCAACGAGACCTACCAGAAGGCCATCGTGTTCACCAACACCCGGGCCATGGCCGACCGCATCTACGGTCGCCTGGTGGCTCAGGAGTACAAGGCGTTCGTGTTGCACGGCGAGAAAGACCAGAAGGATCGCAAACTGGCGATCGACCGCCTGAAGCAGGGCGGGGTGAAAATCCTCGTGGCGACCGACGTTGCCGCTCGCGGCCTGGACGTGGACGGCCTGGACCTGGTGATCAACTTCGACATGCCACGCAGCGGCGATGAGTACGTGCACCGCATCGGTCGCACCGGTCGCGCCGGCAACGATGGCCTGGCCATCTCGCTGATCTGCCACGGCGACTGGAACCTGATGTCGAGCATCGAGCGCTACCTCAAGCAGAGCTTCGAGCGTCGCACCATCAAGGAAGTCAAAGGCACCTACGGCGGACCGAAAAAGGTCAAGGCCTCGGGCAAAGCAGTTGGCGTGAAAAAGAAAAAGACTGACGCCAAGGGCAACAAGAAAAAAGTCGCCGCCAAGACCCCGACCAAGCGCAAGAGCGCCAACCGGCCGAAGAGCGATTCCCTGGTCAGCAAAGATGGCATGGCCCCGCTCAAGCGTCGCAAGCCGGAAGCGCCGGCTGCTGAATAAAGCGCCGTAGCGATCCCATAAAAAACCGGACTCAGGTCCGGTTTTTTTATGCCTGCCAATAGTTGCTTCTATACGGACCTTTGGTCACTGGCTTGCCGGCGAAGTCGCCCCCCGGACCCGTTATGTCGGGGGGAGATCGCCAGCAAGCCGCCTGCCGTTTCAACCCTCGGTCTTTTTCTCCGCCGATCCCAGTTCCTTCAAGCGCTGGTCGATCAACTGGCACTTGTCCGGCAAATCCTTGGACGCAGTCCCAAGGTCCATCTTCTGCAACTCGGCATTGATCTCCTTGGCCTTGGTCGGGTTCTGCTCCGTGAGCCTCGCCACTTCCTGTGCCAGTTGTTCGCGTTTGGCGGTGGCCTCTTCGGGCGTGCAGGCCCAGGCGGGCAGGGCACAGGTCAAAGCGCCGGCGAGGGTGAGCTTAAGCAGTGTTTTCATGGTGGCAGGCCTCGGTTCCGGTTAAGGCGGGTTACCCGGTTGAGCGCTGCCCCATGGCAAAAGTTCAGTGACAGGCGATGGCCACGGCTCTGTCGCTGGAGGTTAGTCTGCGTGGCAGCAGCTCGACTTCGCCCCTTCCGCGTACCGGTCGTGATGCCGCACCCATTCCATGATTTCCTCTTCATTCCTGCCCTTGGGCGTCAGATCGAGGTAGTTGTAGGCGCCGACCAGCATGTCCAGGCCTCGGGCGTAGGTGGAATAGGTGTGGAAAATTTCTCCGGCCTCATTGCGATAAAAAACACTGAGTCCGGGGAGTTCTTCCTCGGAACCGTCGGTTTTCTCGTAGTTGTACGTAGCCGTTCCGGCGGCGACCTCTTCGGCTCGGGCACTGACGCCAAAGTCATAATTAAAATCGCTGCCGGCCGAGGATACCCAGTCGAATTTCCAGCCCATGCGGCGCTTGAATGCCTGGAACTCGGCGAAGGGCGCATGGGAGACCGCCACCAGCGCGATGTCGTGGTGGGCCAGGTGCTGGTTGGCGCCGTCGATGTGATCGGAGAGAAACGAACAACCGGGGCAACCTTCGTCCCAGCCTTCGGCGAACATGAAGTGGTAAATGACCAGCTGACTGCGCCCGCCGAACAAATCAGCCAGTTTCAATTCGCCGCCTGGTCCCTGGAAGCGATAGTCCTTGTCGACTTTCACCCAAGGCAGGGCGCGGCGTTCGGCGCTGAGTTTGTCCCGCTCCCTGGTGAAGGCTTTTTCGTGGGCCAAATGTTGTTTGCGGGCGACCAGCCATTCTTCCCGGGACACGACGGGATGATTCTGAATGTTCATGGGTTTTTCTCCTGCGCGATGCTTGGAGTTGACTGACACAGCTTAGTCGCTTGATCCCTGCCCAATTCGACATACCGCCGGTCGGTGCTGTTCGAAACCCCGGCTGAACGGCTGCCGTTCAGGCCGGTCACAACCTATGAAGGCCCTCTCACTCACGGGCACCGGAGGTTGAATCAGGATGACGACTTATAACTGGGATTTGATTGAGCGTTTGCTGCACGAGGTGCAAAACGGTGCGAGCAGTTTCACCCCGCGACCCTATGCCGAGCAGTACGCGGCGCAGAAGGCAGCGGAAGGCGAGCAGACTGAAAACCTGGATCACCTGAAAGCGGTGGCTGGCGAGTACGAAAAGTTGTTGCTGGAGCGTGGCTACATTGAGCCTCGGCCCGAGGAGCAGGGCGGCAGCGGTTCCAATTACATTTTGACGCCCCGTGGCTCAAGCCTGTTGAGCCTGATCGACAGCAGCATTCCGGGCAATGACCATCCACGTCAGGTACTGGATGAACAGGAAGATGCGCTGGCTGTCGAGACGTTTGATGCAGTGGCGGCAAAGGCGCAGATTGCCTGAAACCCACGATCGCAGCCTTTTGCAGGCGTTGCCCGAGGCTGCGATTCATTTACCGCTGTTATCCCTGTTTTACTGCCTTCAGGCATTTCAAATCGCTGAAATCCTTGCGCACGCCCTCCATTTTCTTCAGCAAGCGTTGACGTTGTTCCGGCGTGCTCTCTGCCATCAAATCCACAAATAGCGAACGCGCCTGGGCTTCGGTGTTGGCGAAGGCCTGGCGGTATTGCGGTGTCCACAAACTCTCGCGATTGACCAGAAGCGTCTCGATTTGTTGTGGGAATTGTGGGCTCTGACGTTGCGCCACGGCCTCACTGAACTGTTTCTGCCAATGGGCACGGTTGGCGATCCATTGCGTGTTCTGGTCGCCCAGGCTGGTGGACCAGGCAACGACGCGCTGTTGCTGGGATGGATTAAGGGGGCCAAGCCAGTCTCGCAAGCGTTTTTCCATGCGCTCGCCGCGCTCCTTGATCTGCTGATCGAGGGACGGTTTCAAATATTGCTCCTGGTGTTTACGCAGGTCCTTGGCGAAAGCCTCGTTCATTTCCGCGACCTGTTTGTCATTCAGGCCTTGCAGCAACTCGATGGCCGAGGGGGTGATCTCCCGTGCGGTCTTGGCGATTGCCTGTTTGGCCTCCTCCGTGCGGGCCTGCAGCGCCGCATCCGTGACTTGATTGGTTTCGACCATTGCCTGCAAGCGATCCAGCCAATCGAGGTAACCGGGTATCTGCGTGGAGCAATGCCAACTGAGGTGTTCCCTGAGGCGTTCGTTGAGCCAGCTTTTTTGCTCGATGTTCATGTCCAGATAGTCGCTGAGCGACCATGGAATGATGATGTCGAGATTTCGGTAAGCAAGGCCCATGCGACTGCACCCGCCAAGCGCGAGGGTGACGGTCAGCACAACGGCGATGCGTATTAACCAGCGCGACATGGACCCTTCCTTGCGAAAACCCGGCTTACCGGGCTGATACTCATGTGAACGCAGGTTGAGCCCGGCAGTTCAGCCGATCAATAGAAGCTGCGCTCTGCCTTAAGCGTGACCAGTCCGTCGCACTGGCTGTTGTGCCCGGAGTAGGCTGAGCAATTGCTGCCGCTGAGGCTGGAGTCGCTATAGATCAGATCAAGGTCGATGCCCATGAACGGACGGGACAGTTTCAGCGACCAATCGGTGAAACTGCCCACATAGCCACCGTCCACCGCGACCGGAGTATTCAACTGATGGGTGGTGTATTTGAGGCTGACCCCGATGCCGAAGGGTTGATTGCCGCCCAAGTCGGCGAACAGGGTGCCGTTCTGTTTATCCGGGTCGTTGCTGAACGCAGCACCGAAACGGCTGCCTAGCAGGGTCAGGCCACCGAACAGTTCGTGGCTGTCGAGGGTGTCCACTTCGGGGTAGCGGTAATGAATGACGCCTACTTCATAGCCGAGGGTTTGGTCAAAGGGGTGTTTAAACCCTGCGTAGGAATCGACTTCGAGATGTTTCCCGGGGCTTATTCCCATGCTTGGCGACCACTGCCCCACATAGAAGCCGCTGTCGTGAGTCAGGTCCAGGCCGCCGTGGAACGAGCCGACGGCCGATGGTTTCACCAGACCCTGAGCCATGCTGCGAGTCGGGTTGGTGCCCAGCTTGAGGTCGAAATCACCCAGCTCGCGCTGAAAGATTTGCGCGTGTGCCAGCGAGCAGACCAGGAGGCTGCCGAGCAGTAACAAAGGACGGGAGGTTTTGAGCATGCGTCACTCCATGAGCAGCGAGCGCAGGCTGATGGCCTGCTGAAACGCTTGATCCAGACGCGTGCAAGGATACCGGCGAATGATTGGCGTCGATGGCCGTTCGTCGATTTATACGAGATGAGTGGTAGGCAAGGAGGGTGTTTCAGGGTTCCAGTCCAAGCGCTTCGAAGCTCAAAGCGCTTGTGGACCAGGTGACGCAGAGGGTTTTACTTTTTGCCCAAGGTGATCTGCTTGGACGGGCCGAACGTCTGGCCGCTGACGCCTTTGGCAATTTGCTGGATTTCACCACCGGACTTGAGGAACGCAGCAATCTGATTGTTGATTGATTCGCTGGTTTCGACGGCTGGAGCTGGCTTTGCTTTGCTGTTGGATGCTTTTACGCGCATGGCGGCCATTAACCTGTAGAAAATTAACTTGGCCAGGCATCGTACAGGAAATGCCGGCTAATTGCTTGGTAAATATCCCTTGAAGGACCGCGGGCAAGAGCGAGGTCAAGCGCAAGTTATTATCTTGATTAATCCCCTAAGCTACTGTTTTAACTAAAGACAAGGGCGAAAAAATGGGTGTTGCGCCGGTGAGTGACTGACGCTCGAATCCCGGGTATGGACTGACGAGCGGCCACGCCACCCGCCAGAACCCATGGTTTTTAAGGCTTTGAGCGAGATTTTCCTGCACCATCGGGCCGGGCACCGAACGCGCCTGGGAAAACCGGGTAGAATGCGCCCACGCAATGAGGGTATTGAACATGGCTTTAGTCGGGCGTTACAACAGTTTGCAAGTGGTTAAACACACTAACTTCGGTTTATATCTGGACGGTGGTGCGGATGGCGAAATCCTTCTGCCTAATCGTTATATTCCAAAAGATATTCCCAGCGAAGATGAAGACTGGCTCAATGTTTTTGTTTATCTGGACAGCGATGACAAACTCATCGCAACTACAGAAAAGCCGAAAGTTCAGGTCGGTGAATTTGCAAGTTTGAAAGTTGTTGAAGTCAATAGTATTGGCGTGTTCCTGGATTGGGGACTGCCGAAGGATCTGTTGCTGCCGTATTCCGAAGAGAAGCGGCAGATGACCGCGGGCGAATACGTCGTGGTGCATGTCTACCTCGACAAGCACACCCGCCGCATCACCGCGACCGCGCGTCTGGACCGTTACCTGGACAAAACGCCGGCCAACTACACCGCAGGCCAGGAAGTGGACTTGCTGGTTGCCGAAGCCACCGACATGGGGTTCAAGGCGATCATCAACAACAAGCACTGGGGCCTGATCCACAAGAACGAAATCTTCAAGTTCATGCGCGCCGGTAAAGAGGAGAAGGGCTTTATCAAGGAAGTCCGCGCCGACGGCAAGATCAGCCTGAGCCTGCAACCGGTCGGCCAGGAAGCGGCCACCAGTCTGAACTCGAAGATCCTCGCCAAGTTGCGCGAGAACAATGGCACCCTGGCGGTCAGCGACAAGAGCGATCCAACGCTGATCAGCAGCATGTTCGGTGTCAGCAAAGGCAACTTCAAGAAAGCCATTGGTGCCTTGTACAAGAATGGCCAGATTGTCATTCACGCCGATCGCATTGAACTAAGCTAAGCGCTTGCCAGCCCCATACAGGAGCGGCCCGAACCGGCGGCGGCTCCTGTAAGGGCAGGATGATGAAAAAAACACTCATAGCCTATGTCGCCACCCTGGCGGCGTTTCTCGTACTCGATGGCCTCTGGCTCGGCGTCCTCATGGCCTCGACTTACCGGGAGCTGCTCGGTTCGTTAATGCTCGAACAACCACTGTGGGCCCCGGCAGCGCTGTTTTATCTGCTTTATGTCGCCGGTTGTGTGGTGTTTGTGGTGATGCCGGCGCGGAGCTGGCCACACGCCGCGCGTCTGGGGGCATTGTTGGGCGCGGTGGCCTACGGCACCTATGACTTGTCTAACTGGGCGACCCTGCAAGGGTGGTCGGCGCGGTTGGCATTGATGGACATGGCGTGGGGCGCGGCGGCGACCTGTATCGCCTGCGGCACCGGTTTCCTGGTGGCGAACAGACTATCCGGGTCCATTCGCGACAGACCGGTGTAGGCGCGATGACGCAAAGGGCAATTTCAAGGTCTCTGTCAGGCGGCAATTTCTGGCCATCTGGTTAATAATCGACAGCATAATTTTTCGCCCCGACACCGCTTGTTCAGCAAGCGGGTCGGGGCTTTGCTTTTACTGTCGAGTCACTGCCATGTTCTATGTCGTTTTCGAGGTCTTGCTGTGAGCGTCACTCGGCGTAGCGCCGATGGATTTGCCCTGCAAGTGATGCTGGGCTTGTGCCTGATCTGGGGCGTTCAGCAGGTGATGATCAAGTGGGCGGCACCTGACATCGCGCCAGTCATGCAGGCAGCGGGGCGTTCGGGCATGTCCGCGTTGCTCGTTGGGTTGTTGATCTGCTGGAAGGGCGGTTGGGATCAAGTCGGCACTACCTGGCGCGGCGGCGTGTTGGCCGGCGCACTGTTTGGCCTGGAGTTTTTCTTCATTTCCGAAGGCCTGCAACTGACCACGGCGGCCCATATGTCGGTGTTCCTCTATACCGCGCCGATTTTTACCGCGCTGGGTGTGCATTGGTTATTGCCGAGCGAGCGGTTAAGACCTGTGCAATGGCTGGGGATCTTCCTCGCCTTCGTCGGCATCGCCATAGCGTTTGCCGGTGGCGTGTCCTGGGCCAACCTCGATCACCGCATGCTGATGGGTGATGCGCTGGGTGTATTGGCGGGTGCCGCCTGGGGCGCCACCACGGTGGTGGTGCGTGCTTCGCGGCTGTCGGAAGCGCCCGTGACCCTGACCCTGTTCTATCAGTTGATCGTCGGCTTTGTCGGCCTGCTGTTGATCGCGCTGCTCAGCGGCCAGATCACCCACGTCAGCCTGACCACCGTGGCGGTGGCCAGTGTGCTGTTTCAAGGCGTGGTGGTGTCGTTCTTCAGCTATCTGACCTGGTTCTGGCTGTTGCGCCGGTATCTGGCGGCGAACCTGGCAGTCTTCTCGTTCATGACGCCGTTGTTCGGCGTCACGTTCGGTGTGGTGTTGCTGGGCGAACAACTGAGCCTCAACTTCGTGATCGGCGCGGTTCTGGTGCTGCTGGGCATCACCTTTGTCAGCGCTGAGCAGTGGGTGCGTCGCCGTTTGCGCAAAGCGCTTGGCCAGTACTGAGCGGGCTCAGGAGCAACCCGCCGGCCAGCAGCAAGCCACTGCCGGCGATCACCAGCGCAGGTTGCAAACCACCGCTGAAATGGCTGCTCAATGCCGCCAGTAAAGGCCCGCTGAGCTGGCCTGCGGCAAAGCACGCGGTCAGCAGCCCGGCATTGCGTTGGCTGGCGTGGGGCGCCAGTTCCCGGGAACGCTGCATCACCAGCTGCATGCAGGCCAGGAACGGGGTGCCACACAAGATCACCCCCAGTGCGAGTCCCGGACCGTTGCCCAGCAGGCAAGCGAAGACCCCGGCGGCTTGCATCCATAAGGTCAGGGTCAGCCAGTGACGCGTGGTATTGGCCGCTTGTCGGCGCAGACTCACCAACACCACGCCAATCGCCGCTGCCAGGCCGAAGCAAGGCCAGAACAGATCGGCCTGCCACTGCCCGTGGAACTGCGCGCTGGCCATTTGCGACAGGAAAGTGGCCGGGATGATGTAGCCCAGACCGTACAGTCCATAGACCACGCCTAAACGACCGATGCCTCGATTACCCGTGCTGACAACGCTTTCAGAGGCGGGCACCGCTGCGCCCGGCTGCGGCAGGAAGCGCAAAACCCCCAACAACATCAACAGGGCAACGGCGGCATACACCAGCCACAACGTGGCGGAAGTCTGGCCCAGGAGGTTCGCGATCAGCGCCAGCACCCCGGTCAGGAAAATCCCCAGACCCGGTCCGGCAAATACCACGGCGCCGAGCCGCGGGCGCCCGGCGGCAGCCGCCAGTGGCTGGCTCAGCGCGGTAATCATCACCAATACCCAGGCACTGGCCACGCCGGTGCCGAAACGCAGCAACAGATGCGACCAGAACCCGTTGGCCCAGAACGACGCCAGGGTCAGCAACACACAGAGCCACAAACCGCCCAACAGGCGACGACGGACTTGATCGGGACGACGGGACAACATCGCGTCCACGGCGCCGACGAAGTAGCCCAGGTAATTGGCGGCGGCAATCAGTCCGGCGGCGGTCAGGTCGATCTGGCCTTCGCTGAGTAAATGCGGCAGCTGCGGCGTCAAGGCAAAACGGCCAATGCCCATGGCCATCATTAGAGCGACAAAACAGGCAAGCAAGCGAATCAAGGGAGACATGGCATGAGTTCCAGCTGAGGATCAATGACCGTCAGGCTAGGATCGATTGACTTTCTTTAAAAATGAATAATAGTGAGTAACTTGTTCTTGTTTGGAGAATGGCGTGGAATTCAGTCAATTGCGGATTTTCCAGGCGGTGGCGGAGGAAGAGTCCATCACTCGTGCCGCCGAACGCCTGCACCGGGTACCGTCCAACCTGTCGACCCGGCTTAAACAGCTGGAAGAGCAACTGGGGGTCGAACTGTTCCTGCGCGAGCGTCAGCGTTTGCAGTTATCGCCTGCGGGAAAAGTCCTGCTGGACTACACCACCAAGTTGTTTGCCTTGCATGATGAGGCTCACGCTGCCGTACAGGGCGGGCAACCGGCCGGCGACTTCGTGCTCGGCACCATGTACAGCACCGCCGCCATTCATCTTCCGGCGCTATTGGCGCGCTATCACCGAACCTACCCGGCGGTGAACCTTCAGGTGCAGTCCGGGCCCAGCGGCGAATTGCTGGAAGGCTTGCTGACCGGTCGGCTCGATGCGGCGCTGGTGGACGGTCCGCCGGAACTGGCGGGGCTCGACGGTGTGCTGTTGTGCGAGGAGCGACTGGTGCTGATCAGCGAGGCGGACCACCCACCGGTGCTCAGTGCGCGAGATGTGGAAGGGCGTTCGGTGTTCACCTTTCGTCAGGGCTGCTCTTACCGGATGCGTCTTGAGGCCTGGTTTTCCCACGATCACGCGGCGATGGGCCGGGCCATGGAGATCGAGTCCTATCCGGGGATGCTGGCGTGCGTGATTGCCGGTTCCGGGGTGGCGCTGATGTCGGAGTCGATGCTCGCCAGCCTGCCGGGCCGTGAAAGCGTGGCGGTACACCCGCTGGCCGAGCCGTTTGCCACGGCAACCACTTGGCTGATGTGGCGCAAGGGCATGGTCGGGGCCAACCTGAATGCGTGGATCGAACAGCAAGAGGCGGTGTATCCGTCGGCGCAAGTTCAGTCGCGTGCGATGGCATAAGTTGATATTGGTCAATTGTGATCGATTCAGTAACAGATCATTGCCAATTTGGTTGAGCATTGCACAGCACTTGAGACTATTATCAGTGCGAAGGGGCTACAGAATTCCGGCCGCTCGGCACTACCCTGAAGGGGGCATCATGAAAGAGAAAATTCAGAACTGGCTGCATGACCTGGGTGTCGCACTCGGTTTGATCGAACCGCCTCTGCAACCTGTGCCAATTCGCACGGACGACGAACAACGCCGTCGCCAGCCGCGTCGCCGCTAATCCTGTAAGAGCGAACCCGCTCGCGATGGACGTTAACGATAACGCTGGTTGTTTTAAACTACGCGTCGCCTGTAAGTTTTTCGCGAGCAGCTTTGCTCCTGCAGTGGCGCGTACGGATGGGTGCAAACGGCGATCATGATCGTTAATGTCTGCCAATCTCCAGCAAAAACCGACTCAAGTCTTTCACCGTCCGGGCAGTCTTGAGCAGTCGGTCCTCCTCGGCGGTGAACGCCGTCAAGCCAAACTCGTCTTCCAGATGGAAGATCAACTCTTCGATATCCGTTTTATCCAATCCCAACTGCGCCAGGCTGGCGTTGTCGTCGAAGTCATCCTGACTCTCCAGCAGACGGCTGATGAAGTGATGCACTGCGGCACGAACGGCAGCTTTTTTCATGATGGTTCTTCGAGGGCGTTATCGTTGTTGTCCCTGCGTTGAATGTCCTGAAGAGGAGTACAGCAGGCTTCAGCCGTGACAGCGCTGCCACTCGTCAATCATGTGGCGCAAATGCTCCCCGGAGAAACTGCCGAAATGGCCGCCATGCACCGTGCGGATCGGCAGGCAGCGCAAGCGTTGCAGGCTGCGCGCGTAGTCATCGAGGTTGGAATGGTAGGCATCTTCGATCAATGGTCCGTCGTAGATGATGTCGCCGCTGAACAGGGTCTCGGTCGCCGCTTCGTACAGGCAGATGCCGCCCGGCGAGTGTCCTGGCGTGTGCACGACCTGCAATACCCGATTGCCCAGATCCAGCACATCTCCGTCTTCGACAAAACCCGTGGCCGGTGCGGCCTTGACGCTGTACTCGGCGTAGCAAAGCGGGCAGTCCGGATGCGCCTCGAACATATCGTCACCGACGAAAGCCCTGCTCAAGTCGTTTTCGCCGTCCGGCGCGGCGAGGATGTCCGCTTCGGCGGGATGCACCAGGCGTTCGGGGAATTCGTGATGACCGGCGATGTGATCGAAATGGCAATGACTGGCCACTGCCACCAACGGCCGCTCGGTGATCCACGGCAACTGCTCGCGCAAGCTGACCAGCCCTGAGCCGCTGTCCAGCAGCAGGTCCTTGTCCCGGCCCTGGATGTGCCAGAGGTTGCAACGGTAGAAGGGCCGGATGAACGGCTCGTGAATCAGGCGGATGCCGTCACTGAGCTGTTTGACTTCGAACCACTGATCGCGAGAAACAATTTTCATCAAAGGTTTTCTCCAGACGAAAAAAAACGGGTGTGGCAACCGACGCCACACCCGCCGAAGAAAGCATCAAGTCGTTATATTCAGCTTAGGCGGCGCTTGCCACTGTCACTTGGCGACGGGACATCAGGCTGACAATCACGAAGCTCACCAGGCCTACGCCGAGGCTGTAGTAGATCGGGGTGTTGGCGTCCAGACCATCCTTGACCATGAACAGCAGGGCAGTGGCGAAGCCCAGGCCCATGCTGGCGATGGCGCCGGCGGTGGTCGCGCGTTTCCAGAAAATCGCACCGATCAACGGGATCAGCATGCCGCCTACCAACAGGTTGTACGCCAGGGTCAGGGCGCTGATCACGTCGTTCACGACCAGGGCGATACCCAATACCACCACACCGGTCAGCAGGGTCACCAGACGGTTCATGCCCAGGCTCGACTGTTTACCGCCGCGCAGTTTCGGCAGCAGGTCTTCGGTCAGGGTGGTGGCAGCGGCGAGCAGGCCGGCGCTGGCGGTGGACATCATGGCAGCCAGCGCTGCAGCAATCACCAGGCCACGGATCCCGTCCGGCAGGGACAGTTTGACGATGGCGGCAAAGGCGTTGTTGACGTTGTCCAGATCAGGGATCAGTACGTGTGCAGCCATACCGATCAAGGCACAGGCCAGACCGTAGATGATGCAGTAGATGCCGGCAGCCGTACCTGCGACCTGAGCGACTTTCGCGGTCTTGACGGTGAACACCCGTTGCCAGATGTCCTGACCGATCAGGATGCCGAAGAAGTAGATCATGAAGTAGGTGATGATGGTGTCCCAGCCGATGGTGGTGAAGCTGAAGCTTGCCGCCGGCAGTTTCAACACCAACTCATCCCAGCCGCCCACGCGGTACAGGCAGATTGGCAACAGGATGAACATCAGGCCGACGGTCTTGATCACGAACTGGACGATGTCGGTCAGGGTCAGGGACCACATGCCGCCAATGGCCGAGTAGATCACCACCACGCCACCGCCCAGCAGTACCGACACCCAGAACGGCAGGCCGAACAACACTTGCAATACGGTGCCGATGGCCAGGATCGAGGTCACGCCGATCATCAGTGCGTACGCCAGCATGATCGCCGCGCTCGCGGAGCGGGCCATCGGGTTGTAGCGCTTCTCCAGCACCTGGGTAACGGTGTAGATCTTCAGTTTCAGCAGCGGTTTGGCGAGGAACAGGTTCAGCGCGACGATCCCGCAACCCAGTGCGGCGCACAGCCAGAAGCCGGAAATGCCATGTACGTAACCCAGACGCACGGTGCCCACGGTGGAGGCGCCGCCGAGAACGGTAGCGGCCATGGTGCCCATGTACAGGCTCGGGCCGAGGTTACGACCTGCGACCAAAAAGTCTTCGTTGGTCTTAGCCTTGCGCATGCCGTAATAGCCGAGAAGCAGCATCGCGGCGGCGTAGATGAGAACGACGAATAAATCCAATGCCATGATGGCGTGTCTCCGATTGTCTTTTTTATGGTGGAACTGAAATCAATCCCTGTGGAGCCACCTGTTCCTGTGGGAGGCGTGGCTTGCCCGCGAAGAACGATGACGCGGTCTGTCAGGCAGACCGTGTCATCGTTCTTCGCGGGCAAGCCACGCTCCCACAGGTCATGTGTTGACCACAGGTAATGCGTTGAGTCAGGCGACTTGTCGCATCGCCGGTTTTGCGAGCGAGCCCGCTCTTTTGCTACGTGGATCATTCGGCCCGAACACCGCAGCCGATTCCGGGAACAGGCTCAGCAATGCCAGGTACACCAGTGAGGCCAGGCCCAGGGTGACTGGCAAGCTGATGTCGATACCATCAGCCAGGTTGCCCAGCGGACCGACAAACTGCCCCGGCAGGTTCACAAAGCACAGGCCAACGGCCGCGCTTGGAATCCATGCACCCAAACCACGCCAGTTCCAGCCGTGGCTGAACCAATAACGACCACCTTTCTCGCCGCGGGTGAACACTTGCAGGTCATCCGGGCAGTAGAAGCCGCGACGCACCAGCAGGCCGATGATCATGATCACCATCCATGGGGTGGTGCAGGTGATGATCAGCACGGCGAAGGTCGACACGCTCTGCACCAGGTTCGCCGCAAAGCGCCCGATGAAGATGAAGGCAATCGACATCACACCGATCAGCAGCGTGGCCTTGACCCGCGACAGCACTCGCGGGAACACGCTGGACATGTCCAGGCCGGTGCCGTAGAGCGAAGTGGTGCCGGTGGACATGCCGCCAATCACCGCGATCAGGCACACCGGCAGGAAGAACCAGCTCGGCGAGACCGCCAGCAGACCGCCGACGTAGTTGTTGGCCGCGATGTAGTCCGGTGCCTTGATCGCTACGATGGTGGCGGTGGCCAGGCCGAACAGGAACGGAATGAAGGTCGCGATCTGCGAAATCACCACCGCCGCCATGATCCGGCGCTTGGAGGTTTCACGCGGGATGTAGCGCGACCAGTCGCCGAGGAACGCGCCGAAGGAAATCGGGTTGCTCATGGCCACCAGTGCTGCACCGATGAAAGCCGCCCAGAAACCTGGCTGACCCATGTTGACGGTGCCGGCGTAGTTCACATCGAAAGGACCGGCGAAGGCGAAGACGCCCAGCAGGAACAGCAGGCTGGCGCTCCACACCGCGATCTTGTTGACCCACAGCAGGAAGCGGAAACCGTAGATGCAAACGGTCAGCACCAGAACCGCGAACAGACCGTAGGCAAGGCCGAGGGTCAGGTCGGTTTCCGGCAGGCCGATCAGGCGCTTGGCGCCACCGATCAGCGCATCACCCGAACTCCACACCGAGAGCGAGAAGAAGGCGATGGCGGTCAGCAATGACAGGAACGAACCAACGATCCGCCCGTGCACGCCAAAGTGCGCACCGGAAGACACGGCGTTGTTGGTGCCATTGATCGGGCCGAACAGGCCCATTGGCGCAAGGATCAGCGAACCCAGCAGCACGCCCAGCATAATCGCCCAGACCCCAGCCTGAAAAGACAGGCCGAACAGCACCGGGAAACTGCCGAGTACGGCAGTGGCGAAGGTGTTGGAACCACCGAAGATCATCCGGAACAAGTCCGTCGGGCCCGCGGTGCGTTCGTTGTCCGGGATCTGTTCGACCCCGTAGGTTTCAATTTGTGTAAGGCTTTGGTCGTTGTTGTTTTTATTCATGATCTGCTCCGATCATTAAGGCGCACTCATCGTGTGTGAGTGTCACCCATATTGGCTAAGGGGTTGGCAGCCCTTCCGGCATCGCGGACAAATGTTCGTGACAGGCTAGCCATTGGCCTTGTTGTTCTTGGCCAGACGCTTGTTTCTTGAAAACAATCGTCTCGCGCTCCTGGCTAAAGTGCTGTTCCCCTTGCATGCGCAGTTCGGTGGCTACGTCATGAATGAAAATCGCCACGTCACCTTGCAGGCTGACGAAGGCGTTGCTCGAGGTGCACGAAATCACCTCGAAGCCGACCTCGGCACGCCAGCTGTCCCACAATGCCTGATAGGCATCGCGCGACAGCAGGGGTTGTTCGAGGGTGTAGAAGACAAAGCTGGCATCGGCGCTGAACGCGCCGAAGTAGGCTTCGCGATCGTTACGGGCAAATGCCGACACCAGATCGGCGGCGGCTTTCAAAACCTGATCACGTTGGTTCACGGTCAATCCTTAGCGGTGGACCACGCCTGGCAGTACGCAGAGCATTTCGTACAGCAGGTTGGCGGCCAGCAGCGAGGTGTTGCCGGTGGTGTCATAAGCGGGCGAGACTTCTACCAGATCGCAACCGACCAGGTCGAGGCCTTGGCAGCCACGAACGATCTCGATTGCCTGAATGGTGGTCAGACCGCCGATTTCCGGGGTGCCGGTACCTGGCGCCCAGGCCGGGTCGATGCCGTCGATGTCAAAGCTCAGGTAAACCGGACCGTTGCCGACTTTTTCGCGAACTTCGGCCATCAGCGGTTCCAGGGATTTGTGCCAGCACTCTTCGGCCTGGACCACGCGGAAACCCTGGTTACGGCTCCAGTTGAAGTCATCAGCGGTGTAGCCCTGGGCGCGCAGGCCGATTTGCACAACGCGATCCGGGTCCAGAAGGCCCTCTTCAACGGCGCGACGGAAGGTGGTGCCGTGGGCGATTTTCTCGCCGAACATGTGATCGTTCACATCGGCGTGAGCGTCGATGTGCACCAGGCCGACCTTGCCGTGCTTTTTGTGGATGGCACGCAGGATCGGCAGGGTGATGGTGTGGTCGCCGCCCAGGGTCAGCGGGATTACGCCGTGTTCGAGGATATTGTCGTAGGACTCTTCGATGATCCGTACGGCATCCAGCAGGTTGAACGTGTTGATTGCGATGTCGCCGATGTCGGCCACCGACAGTGAGTCGAACGGTGCAGCGCCGGTCGCCATGTTGTACGGGCGAATCATGACCGATTCGGCACGAATTTCGCGAGGCCCGAAACGGGTACCAGGGCGCAGCGAAGTGCCGATGTCCAGCGGGACGCCAACGAAGGCAGCATCCAGGCCGGCAGCAGTTTCCAAATGGGGGAGTCGCATCATGGTGGCGATGCCGCCGAAGCGCGGCATTTCGTTGCCGCCCAGTGGTTGGTGAAGAATCTTTTCCACGGGTAGGGCCTCATCGTCGTTGTTTTATTTATGTCGGATACACCGTCCCACAGTAGGCACGGGCACCGCTGGGAATTGATTCTGCGAAATGTAGTGGCGGGGAAGAATCGCTACGGGCAAATACTTAGTTCAGATTTTTCTAAACTAACGGCAAAGGCCGAGATAGACTTTATGCCGTGCGCAGCATTCTGTGGCGAGGGAGCTTGCTCCCGCTGGGCTGCGAAGCGGCCCCAAAACATTCACCCTCATGAGCCAGATGCACTGCACCGTCAGATTTCAGGACTGCTGCGCCCGGACGCGGATCGACCGAACGGGAGCCAGCTCCCTCGCCACAAAAGCAACATGCACTGCCTTGCAAATGGAGCCCTTCATGGCCAACGCTTTACCCGACCTGAAACTATTGCGCATTTTCGTCAGCGTAGTGCGTCATCAAGGCTTCGCCAACGCCCAGCAAGAGCTCAATCTCTCGACGTCGGCCATCAGCACCTACATGAGTCAGCTCGAAGCGGCGCTGGGACTGGTGCTGTGCCATCGCGGCCGTGGCGGTTTCAGCCTCACCAGCAAGGGTGAGCTGTTCCATCAGGAAACCTTGCGATTACTGGGTGAGCTGGAAGGGTTCGAACAGTATGCTGCCGCGCTCAAGGGCGAGTTGCGCGGGACGCTGAACCTGGGGGTGATCGACTCCACCGTCAGCGACAAGGCCCTGCCATTCGCCGAAGCCATTGGCGCCTACAGCCAGGAACACCCGGCGGTGCATCTGCATTTGTCGGTCATGAGCCCCTACGAACTGCAACTCGGCGTGCAGGACAACCGTCTCGACCTGGCCATCGGTGCGTTCTCCACGCGCATGAGCGGTCTGGTGTACATGCCGCTTTACCGTGAACAGCACTGGTTGTATTGCAGTACCCGGCACCCGTTGTTCAATGAGCGGCGTATCCCCGAGCAGGTCATCACCCAACAACGCATGGTCGGTCGCGGTTACTGGAGCCAGGCCGAGCTGGCGCGGCACGGCTTCAAGCACAGCGCCGCCACCGTGGAGAGTATGGAAGCGCAGTTGATCCTGGTGCTGTCCGGCGCCTACATCGGTTACTTGCCCGAGCACTACGCCCAGGCCTGGGCCGACAAGGGCGACTTGCGGGTGTTGCTGCCAGCGACTTTCGGTTATCAGGCGCCATTCTCGATGATCGTGCGCCGTGGACGCAGCCGCGAGCCGCTGATCCAGACCTTCCGCGATTTGCTCAAAGCGCAGCTCAACCAGGCCGCTTAAGGAGCCGTCGCGATGCCCAGAATTCAATGTTCCCGCTGCCTGCGTCCGCAAAGCCATTGCCTGTGCCCGCTTATCCCTCGTCTCGATAGCCGCACCCGTGTGTTGTTGCTGCAGCACCCGAGTGAAGTGAACCATGCGCTGAACACCGCGCGCCTGGCCGCGTTGGGTTTGAGCAATGCCGAACTGATCGTCGGTGAGGTCTTCGAGGATCTGCCGGCGCTGTTGAATCAACCGGGGTATCAGGCGCGGTTGCTGTTTCCTGCTGAAGACGCACTGCCGTTGCGCGCCTGTGCCGCCTCCGATGAACCGATACTGCTCGTGGTCCCGGATGGCACCTGGCGCAAGGCACGCAAGCTATTGCACCTCAACCCGCTGCTGGCGGCGTTGCCGAGGGTGACCCTGGCCGAGGGGGGAGTGTCCCGCTACCGGCTGCGCAAGGCCCCGGTGCCTGGAGCGTTGTCGACGATTGAGGCGATTGTCCAGGCGCTGGAAACCCTAGAGGCACCGACGTCGTTCGGGCAATTGCTCAGGCCGTTCGAAGCGTTGATCGAGGGGCAGATTGCGGCGATGGGGGAGGATACTTACCAGAAGAATCACGGCGGATGATCATTTGTGGCGAGGGGGGCTTGCCCCCTCGCCACAGGGAATGAGTCAAATCTACCTTTCGCGCATCGCCTCGGTCCGCGCTTTGAGCACCGGTTTGAGCAGGTAATCCAGCACACTTTTCTCCCCGGTGATGATATCCACCGTTGCCACCATCCCCGGAATGATCAACAGCGGTTTGGCATCCCCGCCCAAGTGGTTTTTGTCGGTACGCACCTGAATCAGATAGAAGCTGTTGCCCTTGTCGTCGGTGATGGTGTCGGCGCTGATCAATTCCAGCTTCGCGCTCAGGCCGCCGTAGATGGTGTAGTCGTAGGCGCTGAACTTGACCATGGCTTTCTGGCCCGGATGCAGGAACGCCACGTCCTGGGGCCGGACCTTGGCCTCGATCAGCAGGTTGTCTTCCAGAGGCACGATTTCCACTATGTCGTTGCCCGGCTGGACCACGCCGCCGATGGTATTGACCTTCAGCGTTTTGATAATCCCGTGAACCGGCGAGACCACCGTAGTACGGGTCACGCGGTCGTCGATGGCAATGCTCGATGCGGTGATTTTCGACAGGTCGGTACGTTTTTCATTCAGCTCCTTGGCGGCTTCCGAACGGAAGGTTTGTTCGGACTCGTCAATCTTGCTCTTGATTTCGTTGATCGCCGATTCGGCGCGGGGAATGGCCAGGGTGGTGGCGTTCAGCGAGCCGCGAATCTCCACCGCGCTGCGTTTGAGGCGCAGGATCTCCACCGGTGACACCGCGCCGGTGCCCACCAGCGGCGTGGACATGTTCATCTCTTGCTGCAGCAGTGCCAGGCTTGAGCTGTACTGTCCCTGTTTCGAGCGGAATTCCGCCAGTTCCTGGGTTTTTTGCCGAAGTTGTTCCGTCAGCGTCCGTTGTTCGCTGGCCAGTCGACGTTGCCGTTGTTCATACAGCGAACGTTCGTCTTCAGCCACCTGCGGCGCCTTGGCGATCACTTCGTCCGACAGCTTGAACGGCCGGCCTTCAGCCTCCGCCGACAGGCGTTCGACCTGTGCGGTCAGTGCATAGCGATCAGCCTCGCTTTCGCCCTTGTTCGACAGATAACGCGTGTCATCCAGGCGCAGCAAGGTGTCGCCCTTGTTCACCATTTGCCCTTCACGCACGAAAATTTCGGTGACGATGCCGCCTTCAAGGTTCTGGATCACCTGAACCTTGCTCGATGGAATCGCCTTGCCTTCGCCCATGGTGACTTCCTGCAGCACCGCGAATTTGGCCCAGACCAATGCGCTGAGCAGCAAAGCGGCCGCCAGCCACACGGTGATCCGCGACCAGCGCGGCGAGTCCTGCAATGAAGCGCCGGCGGTTTCCGGCATGAATTCGCTTTCGGCGCTCTTGGCGAAACTGCCGAAGTAACCCCGCTGCTTCGAATGGGCAGGCGACTTGTCGGATGATGAACGGGCCATGAGTCGCTCCTAGACGGCCGCAGAGCCGACGCGGCCCTTGCGCAGTGCATCGATGACCGCTTCTTTGGGCCCGTCGGCGACGATCCGCCCGTTGTCCAGCACCACCAGTCGATCGACCAGGCTGAGCATCGAAGTGCGATGGGTGACCAGCAACACGGTTTTGCCCTGGACACAGCCATGGAGTTTTTGCCGCAGAGCGTCTTCGCTGCTGTTGTCCATGGCGCTGGTGGGTTCGTCGAGCAGCAGGATCGGTGGGTCGAGCAACAACGCCCGGGCCAGCAACACGGCCTGGCGCTGACCGCCGGAAAGTAACTGCCCACGCTCGCCGACAGGGCGGTCGAAGCCTTGCGGGTGTTGCCGGGCCAGTTCGGTAACGCCGGTGAGTTCGGCCACTTCAAGCATGCGTGAATCGCTGATATAGCGTGCGCCCTGGGTCAGGTTATCGCGCAGGCTGCCGGCCAACAGCGGCAGGTCGTGGGCGACATAACCGATCTGGTGGCGCAGGTCGGCGACGTCCAGTTGTCGCAGGTCCAGGCCATCGAGCAACAGTTGGCCTTCCTCCGGTTCGTAAAAACCCATTACCAGTCGCGCCAGGGTGCTTTTGCCCGAGCCGCTGCGGCCGATGACGCCGACCCGCTCGCCGGGCTTCACGCTGAAGCTGACATTGGCCAGCGCCGCATTGTTCTGGCCGTTGTAGTGGAAAGTCACGCCGACGACATCCAGGGCGCCTTGCAGTTGCGTGCGCTCCAGCGGCCGCTGTTTGGCATCGCGTTCCTGGGGCAGCGACATCAGTGCGTCGGTGCTTTTCATGGTCAGCTGCGCTTGCTGGTAGCGTGTAATCAAGCCGGCGATCTGGCCCAGTGGCGCCAGCACGCGGCTGCCGAGCATGTAGCTGGCCACCAGTGCGCCCACGCTGAGGTTGCCGGCGATGATGCTGTAGACGCCGGCAACGATGGTCGCCATGCCGGAAAACTGCTGGATGAACAACGTGCCGTTGGTGGCCAGCGCCGAGAGGTTACGCGCATGGCTGTCGAGGCGGGTGAGGGCGCCGTGGGTGCTTTCCCATTTGTGCTGACGCTCGCTTTCGGCGCTGCAGGCCTTGAGGGTTTCCAGGCCTCCGAGGGTTTCGATCAGCAGGGCCTGGCGTTCGGCACCGAGGCTGAGGCTCTTCTGCACGGTATCGCGCAGACGCCTCTGGATCACCATGGCGAAAATGATCGTGATCGGAAACGCCAGCACCGGGATCACCACCAGCCAACCACCGAGCAAGCCGATCACTACCAGCATCAGCACCACGAAGGGCAGGTCGATGAGGCTGGTGAGCGTGACCGCCGTGAGGAATTCCCGCAGGCCCTGGAAGTCATGAATGCTCTGGGCAAAACCACCGATGGTTGCCGGCCGCGCTTTCATCGACATGCCGGTGATGCGCTCGAACAGCGTCGCCGAGAGGATCACATCGGTTTTCTTCCCGGCGGTGTCCAGCAGATGCGCGCGCACCACCCGCAACACCAGTTCGAATCCGGTGCCGATCAGCAAACCGATGGATAGCACCCACAAGGTCGACGTGGCCTGATTCGGCACCACGCGGTCGTAGGTCTGCATCACGAACAGCGGCACCATCAGGCCCAGCAGGTTGATCAGGAAACTCGCCAGGATGGCGTCGCTGTACAGCCATTTCGACAGCTTCAGGGTGTCGCGGAACCAGGCCTGTACACGGGGCACCAGCGGTGAGCGCAAGTCTTCCAGTTCATGTCGTGGTCGGGCGAACAAGGCCTGGCCGGAATAATGCGTTTCAAGTTCCTCGGGGCTGATCCATTGTTCGCCGCCGTCGGCTTCGCTGGGCAGGATCAGCACCCGACCGTCATCGCCGTAGCGGCGTAAAACGGCAGTGCGGCCGTTGTCGAGCAGCAGCAACACCGGCAAGTTGAGCGCAGAGATGTCATTGAGATTGCGACGCAGCAAGCGCGCCTGCAAACCGGCCCGGGCCGCTGCGCGAGGCAGCAGGTCCAGGCTCAGGCGTTGGTGTGCCATTGGCAGCCCGGCACTCAGGCTGGCGCGACTGACCGTCGCGCCATGAAGTTTGCAGAGGATCAACAGACCGTCCAGAAGCGGGTCATCGAAGCTCAGACGCGGATCGACACCGATGTTGCCGGGTTCCATGCTGGTCAAGTTAGTCGCTCCAGGTACTACTTCAGTTCAGGAAGACGCGCTTGGTTTTTCACCTCGTTCTGGGCGACGGCATCGGCGGGCAGCACCACCCGCTGTTTGCTCAGTAACTGGCCCATGCTCGCCAGTACACGGTACATCGAAAACTCCTCGGTGTAGCGAACTTCGGTGTAGCGGCGGTTGGCGTTGTAGAGCTCGTTTTCACTGTCCAGCAGGTCGAGCAGGGTGCGTTGGCCAAGGCCGAACTGATCCTGATAGGCCACTCGCACGCGTTTACTGGTCTCGGCGTATTCACGAGCGGTCGGGGTCTGTTTCTTGGCGTTGACCATGGCGTTCCAGGCCAGGTGGATGTTTTCGTTGAGCTGGCGCAGGGCGTTGTTGCGGATGTCCATCGCCTGATTGATCTTGTGGGCATCGCTGGCCAGGCGGGCCTTGTCGCTGCCGCCACGGAACAGGTTGTAGTTCATCACCACGCCCACTCGCCACTCGTTGTCGTGGCCTTCGTCACCCTGGATGTTGTTGTTGGCGCCGACCGCGGCTTCGGCATCGAGGCGCGGATAAAACGGCGACTTGGCCACTTCGTACTGGCTTTCGGCCGATTGCACGTCAGCCTGGGCGGATTTCAGGTAAGGGTTGTTGTCCACCATGCTCTGCTGGGCTTCCTGCAGCGAGGCAGGCACTTCGCCGCGGGTCGAGGGCGGTGTTTCAAGCTCATCGGGCATGCGTCCGACGACGCTGTAGAAATTCGACTCCGCATCGGCCAGGTCGACTTCGGCGGTGTCGAGGTTGTTCTCTGCCAATGCCCGGCGTGCGCTGGACTGGTCGGCGTCGGCATTGCTGCCGACACCGCGCTGGGTGCGCAGGCCGATCTGGTCATTGACCCGCAAGTGCGCTTGCAAGTTGTTCTTGGCCAGTGTCACCAGTTCGCGGCGCTTGAGCACTTCGAGGTAGACCTCGATGGTGCGCAGGGCCAGGTCCTGTGCGGTGCCCTGGGCGTAATAGGCCCGGGAGTTGACGACGCCTTTGGTGCGCTCGACTTCGTTGGCGGTGTTGAAGCCGTCGAAGAGCATCTGCCGCAGGCGCAGTTCCGATTGGGTGTAATTGAGGATTGCGGTGTGGTGATTGCCTAAAGCCCGGGTGTTGGTGTTATCGCTGTACCCGCGCCCGTACGCGGCATTCAAGTCTACCGATGGATAAAAGCCTCCCTTGGCAACCTTGACGTCTTCATCAGCCGACAGACGGCTGTCCACCCGCGATGCCAGCTCAGGGTGGGTCGCGATGGTGCTCTGGATCGCCTCGGTCATGGACATTGCATCAGCGTGAGAAGTGCAGGCCATGGCCAGCAAAACCGCGCTGCAGAGGGGGGTTAAGAGGCGCATGGGTACATCTCCCTGATTCCTGATGGTTCTTTATCAGTCGCCAATTATTTGACGACATTTATAGGTAAACCGTTTCATGCTTTTAACAACAGAGCTAAGAACATTCTGGGGAGGAGCTAAGAACTATTTCTCATAATTCCTATGCCAAAAAAAACTTATGCGCTCCGCAAAATCCAGCACATTGTTCAATGCGAAAGCCCTTGATTTATGAGCTTTAGGGCGCTCTTCGGGGTTTGAGGAAAGTTCCAATCCACTTATCGACAATGGACGGAGAAGTGCTGGAGGGGAGGGACGCGTAGCAGACTGGGGGTGACGGTTTTTTGTCACTCGTGTGATTCAGGATCGTTACGCTGCGCTCGCAGGACCGGTTGTGCCGGATTTGGATCCCGATGCCATTGATTGCAAACGGGTTTATCCGGATACGCGAACGATGTCCGTGAGTTTTACGCTGGGCGAGTTGGTCGCCAGGACGGCGGTTTATTCAGATAAACCTGCTGACCGGCAGACGATCCGCCAGGCAACCCGCCTGAGCCATCGAGCATGTTCTCCGCGATAAAACAGGGTGCCGACAGCGGTTGGCAGCGGAGGAAATGCACATGGCTACGCTCATCGGTATCGTCAGTAAAGTCATCGGTCAGGTGTTCGCGGTGGCAGGCGACGGCACGCGCCGTGTCCTGGTCGAGGGGGACCGGTTGTTCGCCGGCGATCAACTGAATACCGGGGCCGAAGGCGCAGTGGCGGTGCATTTGCAAAATGGCCATGAGCTGACCCTCGGTCGCGGCAGCAGTCTGCAAATGACCCCTCAGTTGCTGGCCGATCAGTCGCCCCATGTGGTAGACACCCATGAGTCGGTGACGCCAAGCCAGGCGCAACTCACCGATGTCGAGCAACTCCAAAAGGCCATCGCTGCCGGTGATGACCCGACGCAAACCGCCGAGGCCACGGCGGCCGGTCCAGGTTCGACCGGGCCTGCCGGGGGGGCGCTGGGCGGTGGCCACAGTTTTGTCATGCTCGAAGAAGTGGCAGGACGGGTCGACCCGACCATCGGCTTCCCGACTGCCGGCTTCAATGGCATTCCCGAGTTTCCCGAAGCGCGGCACAACGCCGATATCAACAATGGCACAGACGGCACGGGCATCTCGGCGCCTGTCATCACTTCGCCTGTCGTTACGCCACCGGATGTTACGCCGCCTGTCGTTACGCCTCCGGACGTTACACCTCCCGTCAATCACCCGGTCACTCTCAACGGCCTGTCCGTCGAGGGCGGTGAACTGACCGTCAAGGAAGCCAACCTTGCCGATGGCTCGGCGAGCAATCCCGCTGCACTGACTCAAAACGGCACCTTCACCGTCACGGCGCTCGACGGGCTGACCAGCCTGAGCATCGGCGGGATCAACGTGATCACCGGCGGCGTGGCCGCAGGTTTTCCGCAGTCGATTACCACAGCGCTGGGCAGCACCCTGACCGTCACCGGATACAACCCGGTCACTGGTGTGGTGAGTTACAGCTACACGCTCAATGGCAACGAAATCCATGCGAGCGGGGACGGCACCAGTCTCAGTGAACACTTCACTGTAGTGGCCAGCGACAGCAATGGCGACACGGCAACCGGGTCGCTGGACGTCAACATCACCGATGACACGCCCAAAGCCGTCGACGACAGCCATGATTTGACCGCTTCGGAAACGCAACTGACCTTGAGTGGCAATGTCCTGACCAACGACGTGCAAGGTGCCGACCGCGTGCCTACCGGCCCCAACAGCGGTCCGATCACCCCCGGTACATTCAATGGCACATACGGCACCCTGGTGCTGAACGCCAACGGCACCTACACCTACACCCTGAATACCAACGATGCCGATTTCAAAGCCCTGCACGGCGGTGGCAACGGCACCGAAACCTTCACCTACACCCTCACTGATGCCGACGGCGACACCAGCACCGCCAATCTGGTTTTGCAGGTCCACAACAATGACGACCCGGTCACGATCGGCGGCCTGAATGTTGAAGGTGGCGAGCTGACCGTTTACGAAAAAAACCTCACCTACGGCAGCAGTCCCGACCATACGGCGCTGACCCAGAGCGGCACCTTCACCGTCAACGCACCGGACGGCCTGCAAACCCTGACCGTGGAAGGCGTCGCGATTGTCAGCGGCGGTGTGCCGGTGGGCTTCCCGCTGTCGGCGACCACGGGCACCGGCGCCACCTTTACCGTCACCGGTTATAACGCCGAGACGGGCGTGGTGAGTTACACCTACACCCTGAATTACAGCGACACCCATCCGAATGCCAATGGTGCCAACAGCATCAGTGAGAACTTTACAGTCGTGGCCACCGACACCGACGGCAGCACCGCGACCGGACAAATCAATGTCAACATCGTCGACGACGTACCGAAGGCCAACGCCGATGTGGCTTCGGTCGGCGAGGGCGGTGTGATCACCGGCAACGTGCTGGCGAATGACGTCGGCGGTGCGGATGGCCCGGCCGTCGGTGGCG
>NZ_VZPP01000023.1 GCF_008801475.1 Pseudomonas moorei
TTTATCGGTATTACCGACGTCACGGTGGTCGCCGCCGAAGGGGAAGAGTCTGAAGCACGCTCTTTCGCAGTGTCCGCCGCCGAGGCTGAACAGCGCCTACTGGCGCTGGTCAGGTCGTTCTAGATGGCCTGGCTGTGGTTGCTGATCGCGGCCGGGTTTGAAGTGACCTTTGCCATGGGCATGAAGTACGCCGAGGGCTTCACCCGGCCTTGGCCGTCGCTGGTGACCGTCGTGGCGGCGGTGGGCGGGATCTACTTCCTGACCCTGGCCATGCGCGAGTTGCCGGTGAGCATCGCTTACCCGATCTGGACCGCCATCGGGTCATTGGGCACGGTGTTTCTCGGGTTTGCGCTGTTGGGCGAAAGCCTGACTCTGCTCAAAGTGCTGTCGGTCGGGCTGATCGTCGCCGGGGTGGTGGGGCTGAAGTAGGCTGGATGGCATAAACTGGTGCATGAGTTGTCATCTTTGCTGGCGATGCTAGGCGAGTTTTTTGCTTTGCGCCTTGCATCAGCTCACAGATCATCAGGATGTCCGCCCATGTCGCACGATTCTGCCCCGCGCTACCCTCTGGTGCTGGTACCGGGAATGCTCGGGTTTGTCCGGTTGCTGCTCTACCCCTATTGGCACGGGATCATTTCCGCGCTGCGTCAGGGTGGGGCGGTAGTGATTGCGGTGCAGGTCTCGCCGCTGCACTCCAGCGAAGTGCGTGGTGAGCAACTCCTGGCGCGGATCGAAGAGATCCTGCGCGAGACAGGGGCCGAGAAGGTCAACCTGATCGGTCATAGCCAGGGCTCGCTGACCGCCCGGTACGCCGCCGCCAAGCGCCCTGACCGGGTTGCTTCAGTCACGTCGGTGGCAGGGCCGAATCATGGTTCGGAGCTGGCGGATTACCTGCACGAACACTATCCCCATGACAGCGTCAGAGGACGCATGCTCAGCGGCCTGCTCCGTTGGATCGCGGCGCTGATGAGCCTGCTCGAAACCGGCTATCGCGGGCCGAAGCTGCCGGTGGATATTCATGCGTCCCATCATTCACTCACCAGTGCAGGCGTGGCGTTGTTCAATCAACGTTATCCACAAGGCCTGCCCGAATTCTGGGGTGGGCACGGACCGGAAGAAGTCAACGGCGTGCGTTATTACTCCTGGTCCGGGACGTTGCAACCGGGCAAGACCGACCGGGGACGCAATCCGCTTGATGGCACCCATCGCAGTTGCCGGTTGTTCGCCAAAACCTTCGTTCGCGAATCCGGGTATTGCGACGGGATGGTCGGGCGTTACAGCTCGCACCTAGGAATGGTGATTGGCGACGAGTTTCCGCTGAATCATTTCGACATCGTCAATCAGCCTTGGGGATGGGTGGGCAAGGAGGCCGAACCGATCCGGTTGTTTGTCGAACATGCGGCACGGTTGAACGCGGCAGGGCTTTAGACCGCGTTCTTGTTTATCTCGGACCACATGGCACGATCCCTGTGGGAGCGTGGCTTGCCCGCGATGAGGCCAGATCAGACAGCGTTTGTCTTTCGCCCCAGCACCGTGGTCCACCGCTCGGACAGAATCACCCCACCCAAGGTCAACAGGCCGCCCACCAGGTGATACAGCGCCAACTGCTCATGCAGCACCACCGCCGCAATGAGCGCGGTGATCAGCGGCAGTAAATTGAAAAACAACGTGGTCCGGCTCGGTCCCAGGCGCACCACGGCCTGCATCCACGCCAGAGGTGCAACCATCGAAGCCAGCAGGCAGGCGTACAGCACCAATGGAATGTTCTGCAGGGTCAGGCCGACTTTCGGGGAGGCGAGAAACAGCGGAAACAGCACCACCACCGCGACCAGCACCTGCAAGTACAGCAGCACCAAGGGCGGCAAACGCAGCTGCCATTTTTTCAGCAGCGTGCTGTAAATCGCGTAGGCCAGGGTGGCGATCAGCATCATGGCGTCACCCAGGTTCACGCCATGTTCGAGCAGTACCTCCAGGCTGCCGGACGAGACGACCACCAACACCCCGGCAAACGACAGCACCGCACCGGCCAGTGCGCCAATGGTCAGGCGCTGGCCCAGACTGATGATTGCCATGGCCAGTGACATCAAGGGCATCAACGACAGGATGATGCCCATGTTGGTGGCTGAGGTCAGGCTCGCGGCGAAATACGCCAGGCTTTGGTAAACCGCCATGCCGAGCACGCCGAGGACAAAGATCTTGCCCAGGTTCGGGCGAATCGCCGGCCAATGGGCGATCACCGGTTTGAGCATGAAGGGCGTGAACAGCAAGCCGGCCAGCAGCCAGCGGTAAAAGCCGATCTCGGCGGGGAAGATCGCCCCGGCTGACATTTTGGTGATCACGGTATTGCCGGCCCAGATAAAGATGGCCAGCAGGGGATAAGCGTATTGCATCGGGTAAACCAGAACGTTAATGGAGGGCAATTATCCTCTGTCTGGATACAAGCCTATACTTCGATCCTGACAACCTGCCCCTGAATCCGGACAGCATGACCCGTAAACACATCGACCTGCTGGATTTCAGCGAACTGCCTTCGGCGGTCTACTTCCGTTACGCCGACTTTGATACCCACGAATTCGCCGCGCCGCACCGTCACCCCTGGGGCACATTGGAGTATGCGGCCCACGGGGTGTTGCACATGGACGTCGACGGCAGCCGTTTCATGTCGCCGCCGCAATACGCGGTGTGGGTGCCGCCGCAAATCGAGCACAGTTTCTACAGCCATCAGCCGATCAATTACCGCGCCGTTTGCCTGGCGCCGACGGTCTGTGCCGATCTGCCCCGGCAGGCTTGCACGCTGGCCATCAGCGACATCCTCAAGGCGATCCTCAAGGACTTCGCGGCGCGGGATGTGAAGATCCCCGAGCGGGAAGCGGACAAACGCCTGGCCCAGGTCCTGGTGGACCAGTTGCAACAGGCACCGGTGCAGGAGTGCTACTTGCCCTACGCCAGCAGTCCCGGGCTGCTGGGCATACTCGAGGCGCTGCAAGCCGACCCCGGGGATAACCGGCCACTGGCGGATTGGGCCGGGCAAATACATGTCAGCGAACGCACCCTGGCGCGGCAGTTTGTCCGCGAGCTGGGCATGAGTTTCGGTGAGTGGCGCCAGCGCTTGCGCTTTCTGACGGCGATTGAGGCGCTGGACAGCCACCGCAGCATTCAGGAGATCGCCTTCGATCTGGGGTACAGCACAGGCTCGGCGTTTATCGCGATGTTTCAGCGCCAGGCTGGATGTACACCCGATTACTATCGGCGCAACAAGATGTTTTAACCAACTTGTTGAGATGTTTCATACAGCATTATCCGAATCAAGCTGCACAGGAGCAGGTTTGAGGCGCTGTAGGCTTCGGCGCTCTTTATATAAGTTTGCGGGTAATGATTGTGAAAAAATTATTATTAAATTCCGAGCGTGTTCCGGAAACTCCCGATATTGAACGCCGGGAAAGTATTCATTCCACTTTTATCAATGGCGCTATTCCCGACTGGGTAACCAGTGCCTCTCTCCAGCGAATAGGCGATTTGCGCACAGCCCCTAAAATTCTTCCCGAATGGAGCAAGACGGCATCCTACCTGGAGCATTTGGCCGCGAAAGACACCATGCAGGCCAGTTGGCAGGCACAGAGCCGGGTCGATCAAATGCTTGGGAAACTGCAAGATGTGGTGTCCTTCGCCCAGCCATTGCTGACCCGTGCCCTCAATGAGCAGTACGGTCTGATGCTGGATGTTCGTGAAACTTTTTTGCGCTTGTATTACCCGGCTAAAACATCGCCATGGACGATTAACGTCACAGGGGGAGTCAGTAGTCGAACCGTCTCTTTAATTGATGCATCACTGCAAAACTTTGCCGAAAGTGAAGTGTTTACCGGCGACTCTTCCTTTATCACCAGGCCTGACGAAGTCGGCCGCTTTGAAATAAAAAAGTTGGGTATAACGGTCGAGCAGTTCAAGGCGCTGTGCCGAACGCTGGATATAGGCGCCCGGTACCAAACCTATCTGCAAAGTTATCTGATGCCCGAAGAAGCCACTGCCCGGGCGTTACTGCGCAAGCACATTATCGCCAGCCAGCAGAGCGCCATGAAAGCCGCAGCACATCTGGCGTTGATGAAAAAAGACATCGGGGCCGAGGCGTACCTGACGGTATTGAACATGGTCCTGGGCAAGCGGGGCATTGTGTTTGATGGCGCACCTGCACGCTTCTATCACTTGAACATGCTCGACACCCGCCTGACCGGGGTTGTGCTGATCGCCGCCGATATCGACACGCCCGGTGCCAATGTCCGACGCGTCATTGCCTATGTACCGCACGATCCGGAGCATCCGCTGAAGGAGTATGCCTCGTCGGTCGACTTCGTGCGGGAGCTGACTCGCCAGTTGCAGGGCAATGATCAGGCGTCCCCTGCATCCCGTCGAAGCTATCAGGCGTTTTTCAGTCGATTTGTGGACCACGGGCAGCGTGGTCATTTTTTCGCCGCACTCAACGCGAAATTGTGGCAAGTCACCTATCACGGTGCGCAGCCTGGCTCCAGTTTGCCTGCCTGGCGCGAAACCCGGGTGGAACGCCCGGACCTGCGATTCACCACCCTGTCGTTCGAAAGCGATACAGCCAATCGCTTTGACGGCGACCTTTGGTCTTATCTTTATCAGCGGCAGGTGGACAAGATCCTTTCTGACGGGCGTGCGCTGGCCGTGTCCAGCGCCGATGCGGACAGTGCCGCAAGATGGGCCTGGATAGAAAACCTGGAAAAAATGCTCACCGACATCATGGAAGTGGCCCTGTTCGTCGCCACGCCATTTGTGCCGGTGCTGGGCGAGCTGATGCTGGGGTACGTCGTCTATCAACTGGTTGACGGGGTCGTGGAGGGTGTCGTCGAGCTCGCCGAGGGCGAGTACGTGGAAGCCGCAGAACATCTGCTGGGCGTCGCTGAAAACCTCATTCAGTTGGGCACCCTTGCCGTTGGAGGGGGTCTTGCCACCCAAGTAGTGAAACCCCGGTTGTCGTCCTTTCTTGAAGGGGCCCGTCCCGTGACGCTGAGAACTGGTGAGCAGCGGCTATGGGGGCAAAATCTGCGGCCCTACCAGCAACAGAACCTGCGTCTGGCGGCGGACTCCAAACCTGACCTCTACGGCCTGCATCAACACCAGGGCAGGCAGATTCTGCCTCTGGATGACGGCCATTTCGAACTCAAGGTTGATTCGCGGACCGGCAAGCACCGCGTTCAGCATCCGACCCGCCCCGAGGCCTATCAGCCGGTGGCGGAGAGTAACGGCACGGGCGCATTTGTGATCGAGGGCGAGAAACCCCATGCCTGGGATGCCGATACGCTGATCAAGCGACTCGGCCCGTCGGTAGAAGGTTTGACGGACAGGCTCGGTGAGATCCGCACGGTCAGCCGTGCGGATATCGGTGCGCTTGTACGCATGTACGCCGATAACGAACGGGCAATCCCTTTGCTGAGCGATACGGTGACCCGGTTCAGCATCGACCGGGATATCCACACCTTCATCCGAAACATCGGCAGCGCTCGCGCACAGGATTATCTGCAGGCCGATCCACTCTGGCAGTTTCAACTGCTGGACGGTTTGTGGCCCGGCAGAGCCATTGAGCTCAAGGGGGCCGATGGCCGTGTGTTGTACGCCATCGGGGCCGGTGAAGAGCCGGTGTCTTTCCCGGCGGATCAAGCGGCGGATACCGACCTGATCGACACCTTGCTGTTGCTTCTCGATGATGCCCAGACCCGGCAACTGCTGGGTGATGAACCCGATGCAGCGGTCGGCAGCCGTATGCAGAATGCCGAGCGTTTGAGGAGGCAGCTCGCGAAACGGGCCGAACAGCGCAAGGCGTCTTTGTTCGACAGGCGTTACCGAAGCGTCGAGCGCGCCGTCAGTGCCGAGGCGAGGTTCATCCAGGACCAGGTCGCTGGATTGCCTGGTGTCGTTGCACAAGAGCTGTTGGCGCTGGCGCGTCCGGAGGAATTGCAGGCGCTCAAGTTGCGCAGGCTTCCCGAACGACTTGAGGGTTTCGCCCATTGGGCGCTCAGGGATGTGCGAATCAGTCGTGCGTACGAGGGCTTTTATCTGGAGTCGGTCGACAACTCGGACTTCGACGCCCTGGCGCTGCACTCGCTGGAAAACCTGCCTGGCTGGAATGCCGATGTCAGGATTGAGCTGCGTCACTACCGCTTCGACGGGAAAAAACTGGACAGCATCGGTCGTGATGACGCTGCGATTCGACGAACGCTTGTGGTGAGCGACAACGGGTTTTTCCAGGCGTGTGACGAGCAAGGCGACGTCCTGCATTCAGGCGGTGATTTGTTTACCTCGATCTTGCAGGCGTTACCCGATGCCGAGCGAAATGCGTTGCAGATTCAAATCGGCCAGGGCCCGGCCCTGAAAGCGGCATTGCGTCAGCACGCCCTGAAACCCTACAGGCTGTTAAGTGTTCTTAGCGATTTGCCGGAGTTGAAAGCGCCGACTTTCGACCCGGCGATCATGCGCCTGCGTGGGGGAGCCCCCGCGCAGGCGAGCGAACTCGCGCAATTGCAAAAGGTTGAGCAAGACTGTCTGGAATTCGTCAACGGCGCATTCCATCCAAGTGTTCCTCCGATTGCACGATACGACTACCTGCGCGGCTTGAAGCTGATGTACGACAGCTTGTCCCTCGATTGCTGGGACTCACTCTGGCATGGCCTTTCCAAGGCGAACGGGGAGGGCCCCGAGGCCAATCTGCGAACAGTACAAAGCATCGAAGTGTTGCCTGACCTTAAAAAGCTGATGTCGCCCGAACAGTACGACGCATTGATCGGGCGACTGTTCACCGAGGACGGTTTGGTGGCGCTCACGGAATCCGAGCGCAATCTGGGTGCCCACGCCCGCAATCTCGAGCAAACCGGACGCCTGGAGGCGTATCAGACGCTGCAACGCGCTGTGAGGGACAACACTCCGACGTCCAGCGAGCGGTGGGTCGAGTTGGAAAAATATGCAGACAAGGTGCGATCAGTCGTCACGACGGCAGCACAGCCAACGGAAGTGACGCCCCAGGTCATGGCCAATTTGCGCCAGGCACAGCGTGCCATCTATCGAGCCAGGGAACTGTTGCCTCTCTCGGGCAACCAATTGCCGGGCATCTGGGAAAACGGCGGCTCGGCGATCGCGAAAATCAAGGGGCTGCGAGGGCTGGACCTGCAAGAAGGGGAATTCACCGCACGCTTGACCATTGCCGAACATGCGCGCAAAGCCATTGAAATCAAGGGGGGTAACTGTTCGGAAAACTCCAAGGTGACCTTTGCGCTGTTGGCCAGCCAGCCGAGAGTCTCCCGGGTCCACCTCGTCAAAGCCACTGCCTTCGATCATCAGTACGTGGTGATCGGCGATGACTTGACCAATCTCAAGCAGCTGGTCGTTGCTGATTCCTGGCCGGAGTTCCCTGTCGCCCATACGGCGGACAACGGCTATTTCCAGTTCGAACTGCCGCCCATTGAAACCCTCGAGCCAGGTCCGGCAAGCGCGGAATTCGCCTTTATCAACGATGTCCCGGCGGGTCGGGCTGCGCTGCCGGAGGTTTCGCAGAGCAACACCTTCCGGCAGATAAAAATCAACAAATTGTACAAGTCGGGGGCTTACGCCCAGTTCACGTCTTTGAAGGCGTTGGGCACGCAATACAGTCTGCCAGGGGAGGTCGGGGTGTCGTTCGAGCGATTGCCCGTTTCCGTGATCGAAAAACGCATTTTGTCCTGGGAAGGCTATAACCAGGCATTCAGGGACTTGTTGGCCGAAGAGCCCGCAATCGAACCCCCGACGCAATGATCCTTTATGACTGGAGGAAGGTGTAACCAGGCTTGACTACACTCCTCGGGGAGGCCGCATCGTTCGATGCGGCGACAAGGAGATAACTCCATGAAGATATTGCGTGTCCCTTTGTTGATGATCGGTTTGCTGCTCTGTTCCCAAGGGTTTGCCACCACTGACCAACAGAACAAGATGACCACTTGCAATGCCGACGCTACCGCTAAAAACCTCAAGGGCGATGAGCGCAAAGCCTTCATGAGTAATTGCCTCAAGGCTGCGCCGGCGGCCAACGATGCCGGCAAAGCCTTGACCCCTCAGCAAGAGAAAATGAAAACCTGCAACGCCGACGCTACCGCCAAAGCCCTCAAGGGTGACGCGCGCAAGGCGTTCATGAGTGATTGCCTGAAGAAAAAATAAACACTCAGCTGAAATTGCGGGGGAGCTGTGAGGGCCTCTTCGCGAGCAGGCTCGCTCCCACAATGGAACTGAGCACACAGGACTCAATGTGGGAGCCAGCTCGCGAAGAGGCCGGTCAAGGTACTGCAAAAAAACCTGAACCTGAGACCAAGGTCGCCCCACACAATCC
This sequence comes from Pseudomonas moorei, assembly GCF_008801475.1. GTDB lineage: Bacteria > Pseudomonadota > Gammaproteobacteria > Pseudomonadales > Pseudomonadaceae > Aquipseudomonas > Aquipseudomonas moorei. The sequence continues at coordinate 8,369 of NZ_VZPP01000023.1, forward strand.
CTAGTGCTGCCACCGGATCGCTGGCAGACTGCCCATCCTTTTACGCCGTTCGTTTTGAGGCTGTATGCCAACGTTTTCTCAGCGTCATGTTTTGCTGGTCATCAGCTGGGTCATTATTTTTGGCGGACTGCTGCTGGTGCTCCCGCTGCGGTTGCTGCCCAGCCTGATGGCCGGGTTGCTGGTGTTCGAACTGGTCAACATGCTCACCCCGCAGTTGCAGCGATTGATCGAAGGTCGGCGCGCACGCTGGCTGGCCGTGGCCTTGCTGGGGACATTGGTGGTCAGTGTGCTGAGCCTGATTTTCGCCGGCGCCATCAGTTTTCTGCTGCACGAGGCGGAAAACCCGGGTGCTTCGCTCGACAAATTCATGCACGTGGTCGACCGTGCTCGCGGACAGCTGCCGCCGTTCATCGATGCTTACCTGCCGGCCAGCGCCGCCGAGTTTCGAGTGGCCATTGGCGAGTGGATGAGTAAACACCTCAGCGAGTTACAACTGGTGGGCAAAGACGCCGCGCACATGTTTGTGACACTGCTGATCGGAATGGTACTGGGCGCGATCATTGCCTTGCAGCGCGCTCCAGATCTGACCAAGCGCAAACCATTGGCCGCGGCGCTGTTCGATCGTCTGCACCTGCTGGTTCAGGCGTTCCGCAACATCGTGTTCGCGCAGATCAAGATTTCCCTGCTCAATACGTTCTTTACCGGGATTTTTCTGGCGGTGCTCCTGCCGCTGTTCGGCATCAAGCTGCCGCTGACCAAAACCCTGATCGTGCTGACTTTCCTGCTGGGGCTGCTGCCGGTGATCGGCAACCTGATGTCAAACACCCTGATCACCATCGTCGGCTTGTCGCTGTCGATCTGGGTGGCGGTGGCGGCGCTGGGTTATCTGATTTTTATCCACAAGCTCGAATATTTCCTCAACGCGCGCATCGTCGGCGGGCAGATCAGTGCCAAGTCGTGGGAGTTGCTGCTGGCGATGCTGGTGTTCGAAGCCGCGTTCGGCCTGCCGGGGGTGGTGGCAGGGCCGATTTATTACGCGTATCTGAAGAGCGAGTTGAAGCAGGTGGGGATGGTTTGATCGGGAAATGTATTGCCTGATCTGACATCATCGCTGGCAAGCCAGCTCCCACAGATATGGCGTAGCCGCGAGAACGGCGCTGTACCTGTGGGCGCTGGCTTGCCAGCGATGGAGGCGACTCGGTGTCGGATCAGCCCATCGAGCCGTAGCGTTTTGCAGCTTCGATCGCCAGACCACTGCCGATGCTGCCAAAGATGTTCCCTTCCACATGCCGCGCATTCGGCAACATCGCCGAAACACTGTTGCGCAGAGCCGGAATCCCGCTCGAACCGCCGGTGAAGAACACGGTGTCCACCTGATCGACCCGCACATCGGCATCCGCCAGCAATCGGGTCACGCTGTCGCGCACCCGCTCCAGCAAGTTCTCGATGGCCGACTCGAACAGGGCACGGCTCAGCTCAACGCTCAGGCCGGCTTCGATGCGGTCCAGGGCTACGTGGCGGCTGTCGGCATGGGTCAGCTGGATCTTGGTTTCTTCCACTTCCATGGCCAGCCAGTGTCCGGCACGTTGTTCGATCAGTTTGAACAGGCGATCGATGCCACCGGTGTCTTCGATGTCGTACCGCATGCTGCCCAGCGCCAGGGTCGACTTTTGCGAGTACACCGAGTTGATGGTGTGCCAGGTCGCCAGGTTCATGTGGTGGCTGGTGGGCATGTAGGCGCCGCTCTTCATCCGGCTGCCGTAGCCGAACAGAGGCATCAGGCCCTGCAGGCTCAGTTGCTTGTCGAAGTCGGTCCCGCCGATGTGCACGCCACCGGTGGCCAGGATGTCGTCGTGACGGTTGTCGTGGTTGCGACGTTCCGGGGACAGGCGCACCAGCGAGAAGTCCGACGTACCACCGCCGATGTCGACAATCAGCACCAACTCTTCTTTTTCGATGGTCGACTCGTAGTCGAATGCCGCAGCGATCGGTTCGTACTGGAAGGACACGTCCTTGAAGCCGATGGCGCGGGCGACGTCCACCAGGGTGTTTTCCGCTTCCTGGTCGGCCATTTCATCGTCATCGACAAAGAACACCGGGCGACCCAGCACCACTTCATCAAATTCCCGACCAGCGGCAGCCTCGGCACGCTTCTTCAACTGCCCGATGAACAGCCCGAGCAGGTCCTTGAACGGCATTGCCGTGCCCAGCACGCTGGTGTCGTGCTTGATCAGCTTGGAACCCAGCAGGCTCTTGAGCGAGCGCATCAGGCGGCCTTCATAGCCTTCCAGGTACTCGTGCAGCGCCAGCCGGCCGTACACCGGGCGGCGTTCTTCCATGTTGAAGAAGACCACCGAAGGCAGGGTGATCTTGTCGTCCTCCAGCGCGATCAGCGTTTCCATGCCGGGCCGGAGCCAGCCGACGGTGGAGTTGGACGTGCCAAAGTCGATGCCACAGGCACGGGCTGGAGATGCGTTTTTCATGTCTTTCAAGTTCCGGTTAAAAAACGGCCGCGCAGTGTATGTCAGTGCGGCACAGAATCGAAGGCCGACTATCTGCTAAATCTGCTGATCAATGGCTTGAAAGACGCGCCATCACCCCCAAACTACCCTGCATCTAACCGGACAGCCGAGGGGGCAGGCGCCATTCGCCCCGCCCGCTGCCGATAAACTTCTGAAGCGCTGCCCGGTCACAAACTTGAGATCGGTCAAACCCTGTGCTGCAAAAAAGCGCATGCTGTGTCAGGTGGCGCGATTTCGATAACGGATGGTGATTCCCGCGATGGACTTCAAAGACTATTACAAGATTCTCGGCGTGGAGCCGACCGCAGACGACAAGGCGATCAAGGCCGCCTATCGCAAGCTGGCTCGCAAGTACCACCCCGACGTCAGCAAGGAAAAGGACGCCGAGGCCAAGTTCAAGGATGCCTCCGAGGCCTATGAAGCGTTGAAAAGCGCCGACAAACGCGCCGAATACGACGACTTGCGCCGCTATGGCCAGCATGGTCAACCGTTCCAGGGGCCGCCGGGCTGGCAAAGCCGTGGCGGTTTCGGTGGCGGCGGTCAGGATACCGGCGATTTTTCGGACTTTTTCAGTTCGATCTTCGGTAACCGTGGCCCCGGCTTTGGTGGGGCAGAGTCGCGTCGCAGCAGCGGGCGTCGGGGGCAGGACGTGGAAATGGAACTGGCGATTTTCCTGGAGGAAACCCTCTCGAACGAATCGAAGAAGGTCACCTTCCAGGTGCCGCAGTACAACGCTGCCGGCCAGCATGTCAGCAATACCACTAAAAGCCTGAACGTGAAGATCCCCGCCGGTGTGACCGACGGTGAGCGTATTCGCCTCAAAGGCCAGGGCGCACCGGGCATCGGTGGCGGCACCAATGGCGACCTGTACCTGACCATCCGTTTCGCGCCGCACCCGAAATTCGATGTCGAAGGCGAAAACCTGATCATTACGCTGCCGCTGGCCCCCTGGGAACTGGCCCTGGGCACCGAAGTGGCGGTGCCGACCCTGACCGGCAAGATCAACCTCAAGGTGCCCGCCGGCAGCCAGAACGGCCAGCGCATGCGGGCCAAGGGCCATGGCCTGCTGAGCAAGGCGGGGGAACGTGGCTACCTGTTCGTGCAACTGAAGGCCGTCATGCCGAAAAAATCGGACGATGAGATCAAGGCCCTGTGGCAGGAACTGGCGAAGAAGGCCGCGTTCGACCCGAGAGAACATTTCTGATCCAAGACCCGGAGTAGCCCGATATGAGCAGCCCTCTGATCGTTCAACTGGACATGGCAGAATTCTGTGAGGCGACCGACCTGTCGGACGTCTACGTGATCGAAATCGTCGAACACGGCATCCTCGAACCCCAGGGGGGCGCGCCCAAGGACTGGCGCTTCACCGATTACGAACTGACGCTGGCCAAGCGCGCCGCCAAACTGCGGCGTGACCTGGAACTGGAATGGGAAGGCGTCGCCCTGGCGCTGGATTTGCTCGAAGAGGTGCAGCAACTGCGGGCGGAGAACCGGATGTTACGGCAGCGGTTGGGGCGGTTGGTGGTGGAGTAATCGGCACACCGAATCTGTGGCAAGGGAGCCTGCTCCCTCGCCACAAGGGCCCACCGGTCATCACGTCTTCAAACCTTTCTGGGCAGCACCACGGTAAACAGTGTGCCGTCCTCTTCATTCGAGCTGACCTCAATCGTCCCCTGGTGGGCGGTGACCACCTCCTTGACGATAAACAACCCCAATCCCAGGCTGGTTGAAGGCTGGCCCAGTTCTTCGTCGGCACTGCGTACCAGCGGATCGAAAATGGTGGCGATGGCGTCCTCGGGAATCGGTGTGCCGTGGTTGTGTACCCTGAGCTGAACCGTTTCCGGCTCGCCCTTGAGGGTCACCGTCACCTCGCCTTTGTTCGAACCATGCTGCAAGGCGTTGCCGATCAGGTTCTGCAACAATTGGTCGATGCGCCCCGCGTCCCAGACACCCCGTACGTCGCCCAGTACTTCCAGCGTCGGATCGCACTCCGGATTGCCCGCACAGGCTTCGGCAATCGCCGCGTGTGCAGCTTCGGCCAAGTCCATGGGCGCAGGTTCGATCGGCAGACTCCTGCCCAGACGACTGCGTACCAGTTCCAGCAGGTCGCTGACCATCGCGGCCATGTGCCGCGCCCCTTGCTTGATGTTGATGGCGCACGTCAGAGCGTCGCCTTCCAGTGTGGTTTTGCGCAGCAGCAGTTCGGTAGACATGCTCACCGCTTGCAGCGGCGCGCGCAGGTCGTGGCCGAGAATCGCCAGAAAGATGTCCCGCGAACGATTGACCTGCTCGGCATAGGCCGCGGTGGACTCGGCCAGGGCTTCGTCGATGGCTTCATTGAAGCGAATCATGTCCTGGAAGTAGGCGAGGTCGGGGCTGTTCAGGCTGCCGATCCACAGACGAATCACACTGGCACGCAAATGGCGAAATTCACTGGTCATCTGCACCAGATCAAAACCCACGTTGTGGCGCAATTCGCCGTGACTGGCGCCGGCCTCATCCAGGCTTGGGGTCTTTTCCGGCCCTTCGCCACGGGCTTTGGCCGCCTGTTCGCTGGGGGTTTGAGGCTTTGTCATGTCCCTGGCCGCTGCCAGCAGGATCGACTTCGCATGATCGCGCAGCGAGGCACTATCCATCGAATGTGCGGCCGGGGTGATGGTTTTGGCGAATTGCTCCCACTCATCGACGATGCGATTAACGTTCAAGGTGATGAATTCGGAAAGACGCATGGCGGTTACCTGAGCATGAATCGAGGTCAGCGATTCGAATAGTAGTCTCTTTGACGGGAAAAATACGACCGCTGGTGCGACGGCATGACCAGAAGCATTTGTGGCGGTACATACCTATCGATGGCTCTTTGATTTTCGAACTATGCGCACCTTTTCAGAGGGTTGGCCCAACAGGAATTTGCTCTTTTTTTTCAGGCGCCGGTGAATAAACCTGTGGCTTCCTATCCTGTCATCAAGGTGATTGAACAGTGTCTGATTTGCATGGAAGCAACTTGCGGGCAACGCCCGCGCAAAATAATGGGGTTCATTACAGTCGTGTACTCGACGTCATACCCGGCGCAATCAAAAAGGCCTCGATGTCGAGACTGAAAAGCCTTGAAACACTGAGACCAGAGACCCCCGAGTGGTATAGCGCTGCACGGGAAATAGACCGCCAATACTTGAAAGAACTGATCGAAGAACAGGCACGCGTGCAAGGCGTGCTGGACAAGTCCCTGGGCGATTTGCGGCACGACATCAAGGCCTTCGCCGAACCTCTGCTCAGTGCGTCGATGCAGGCGAACTTCAATGGCGTGGAGAACATCGACGCCTTGAGCGCACAGCTTGAAGTGCCCAGCAAAATTGCCTTCGTCATTGATACCGGGGCCAGTCGCGTGCGGCAGTCCACGTTGCTGGAGGCGGCGCTGCACAACTTCGAGAAATCGGAAACCGCTGAAGACGCCTGGCGCAGCAGCTCGGGTATCTATCGCAAGGACGAGCGCGGCGCACTTGCGCTTGAGCCTGGGGTCTCCTTGCCCGGGTTTGCATCGATGTGCCGCCGCCTCGACATTGGCGGGCAGTACCAGCGGCACATCAAATCCATCCTGCTGCCTGCGACACCCGAAGCCCGGCGCGCCTTGCAGGACGAATCGGTGGCCAGTGAAAAAGCCACGTTTCAGGTGGCGTCACTGATCGCCCGATTGAAGGGCGATATCAGCGACCATGCTTACGGCCAGCTCGGGCAACTGCACCAGAGCCAGGCCGATGCCACGCTGTACGACCGGCCGTTGCACTGCCATCGATTGTCGTTGATGGGCTTTCGGTTGACGGGCATCGTGCTGTTCAGCGCCATCAGCGATCCGTCGCAGATCAAGCAGGCGATCGACGCCTTGACTCCTGACTCAGTGAAGTTCTGGAGCGAGTGGTCGCAGCGCATCCCGGTACTGCCAGGCTCGGAGTACGAGCGGTTCAAGCTGCTGCAGGCGTTTTTCGCCAATGGTCCCCAGGGGCTCAACGATGAGCTGTTGCGCCGGGACGACATCTACCATCAGAGCCGTTTGTCCGGCCCCTTGATCGCCTATGTACCGGATGATCCGGAACATCCACTGAGGGAATACCCGTCCCTGACCGCGTTCATGAAAACCCTGATCGGACAGCTGCGCGACTCGCAATACCAGGCCTTTTTCAGCCGGTTCGTGGCGCAAAAGGACAAGGGGCTTTTTTTCAGCCGGGTCAACGAACGCCTCAAAACGGTTACCTGGCAGCAACGCGAACCACTGGACATGGGGCCGTGGTGGCGTGAAACGGCGGTCGAGAATCCCGATGCAGAACCCATCACCAACCAGATCACAGGCGATCTGTGGGCGACCCTGTTCATTGAACGCCGCGACAAGGCCATCGCCGATGCCCGACGCATCGCGGTGCCCACCGACGACGAGGACGCCAACGCCCGCTTCAAGCGCCTGACCAGTTACCTGGACATCGGCTGGAACCTCTTCAACTTTGCCGCGATGCTGGTGCCGGGTCTGGGCGAAGCGATGCTGGGCATCATGATTGCGCAGATGCTCGCCGAAGTGGCCGAGGGTATCGAAGACTGGAGCAAAGGTGACAAGGAAGAGGCCACTGCCTACTTCAATGGCGTACTAATCAACTTTGCGCAGCTGGCGCTGATGGGCGCCGGTCATGGGGTGCCAGCCGGCCAGCTGACGCCGATCAAGGTCTCGCCCTTCGTCGAAGGGCTCAAGCCCGTGGAGGTCGCGGGCAAGCCGCGGTTGTGGAATCCGGACCTGACGCCGTATGAACAGTCGGTCACCTTGCCCAAGGAGGCCGTCGTCGGTGAAAAGGGCTTGTACCGGCATCAGGAGCAGGACCTGCTGCGCATCGATGACAAATGCTACGAAGTCAAACAGGACCCGAACACGGGCCAGCCTCGCCTGCAACACCCCACCCGCGCCAACGCCTATCAGCCCTTGCTGGAGCATAACGGCGCGGACCTGTGGAAGACTGAGCTCGATCAGCCGCTGGAATGGGATCGGCGTCAATTGCTCAAACGTTTGGGCGCCTCGGTGGATGGTTTCACGGATCAAACCCTGGAGCAGATTCTGACCGTCAGTGGCGTTCACGAAAATGCATTGCGCCGGCTGCACGTGGAACACGAAGCCGCACCGGCCCTGCTGACCGATACCCTCAAGCGCTTCAAGGCGTACGCCGAAGCCGAAGCGTGCGCAGACCAGATACTGGCCGGTCGAATCGGTCAGGATTGGGCCGATTATGCCGTGCGCTTCATGACTGAACTGCCGGGCTGGCCCGAGGGCAAGGCCATCGAAGTGTTCGAGGGGCCGGGCCTGTCGGGGGCGGTGATCAAGGAGGGCTATGCCGATGCGTTGCCGGCCGAAACCTTGCAGATGACCTGGCAGGATTTGCTGGGTGGTGCGCTGCCGGAACGGGTGGTCGGGTTCGTGGACGAACAGGCCCTTCGCGAAATGCTCGGGCAGTGGTTTGCCGGGGATGCAAAGGCGCGCACCAAGGCCTTGCGCGATCGCCTGGCCGATCAGGCGCGGGGCAGTAAAAAGCGTCTGTTCGACAAACTGTACGAGCGCCGGGAGCGTGTAGACGATGCCCGTGTGAGCTTGCTCAAGGGCGACGAGTCGTCGCTGTCGACCAGCGTGGCGCAAGCGCTGCTGGATCATGCCGACCCCTCGGACCTGAAACACCTGGCCGAGAAAAAACGCGTGCCCTTGAGGTTGTCCCAACAGGCTGGAGAAGCGGCGCACCAGTTGCGAGTGGCGCGCGCCTATGAGGGCCTGTACCTCGACGAACTGCACAACACCGACACCGAGCGCCTTGAGCTGCACTCCCTGGCGGCCCTGCCTGGCTGGCCTGCGGACCTGCGCCTGGAGATTCGGGACTATTCATTTTCAGGGCGGTTGCACGACAGTCTCGGCCCGGAGGACGCGCCGATCCGCAAAGTGCTGATCCGGGGGGAGGATGGCCGATATGAAGCACGGGACGCACTCAATCAACACCTGCACGGTGCGGACTCGCTTTATGCCGCCGTATTGCACGCTTTACCCGACCCACAGCGCATCGCCCTGGGTTATGAAATCCATGACGCGGCAGGGCTTGAGCGCGCGGTGAAGGCACAGCCTTTGGATCGAGCCATGTTGGAGCCGATCCTGCGGGACAACCCGCTGCTCAAACCGTCCTACGACCCGAGCGTCATGCGCTTGCGCGGTGGCATGCCGGGTTATGCGCAGGTTCCGCGCGGTATGGGATTGCGGCGCCGGGCTCGCTCGTTGTACCCGGGCTTTAGCCAGGACGAAATCGAAACACTGTTGACCGAGTTCACTCAGAACGGTGGTTCGCCCCATGATCGCCTGTCCGCGCTGGAGGCCGAGTTCGATCGGTTGAACCGGACGATGCAAAACTGGATGAATTCACCAACGGCGTCCTTCCGTTTCACGCCGTCAGGGATTGCCGAAATGCGCGCCCGCGAGCGTTTCTACAAGGCGATCCGGCAATGCTGGCAGCGCACCGGACCCGAGGGCGTGCAAGTGACGGGGGCGGTGCGCCCGCAATGGCTGCAGCTCGACGACTTTCCTTTGATCCGTAGGATCCTTGAGACGCTGCCGAAACTGGAGGCCAACTTCGATCACGTCACCAGCCTGAGCCTGCGCAGCGGCGAGTTGCGCAACGAGCATTTGGGGTTTCTCGCCTCGTTTCGTCGGGTGCGTTATCTCAACCTGCAAGACAACCTGCTGACCGCCGTTCCCGAGGCCATCAGCGAGATGAGTCATCTCACCGATCTGTCCTTCAATGAAAATCGTATCGAACTGGATGCACTGGCGGTGGATCGCCTGAAAAGGCTGGTTCATCTAAGGTCGCTGGGCTTGCGGGGCAACCCGTTGAAGCTCACGCCAAACATCAGTCGGATGCCGCAATTGCAGGTCATCTTGCTCAATGAAACAGGCCTGGACAGTTGGCCCGTCGGACTGTTTTCCCAGTCGCGGCCGCGCAGTATTTACCTCGACCTGCGACACAACCCGATCACCCGAATTCCAGAGGTCGCACCCGGTTCGTTTCGCGCCGAACTGCTGGCGCGCACCTTGATCAGCCGTGAGCCGCGCTGGATTTCGCCGGATAACCTCGCCACCCTCAAGTCCTACATCGAGTCGGTGGGCATGGACCCTGACCGACCGTACCCGCCGCGCGGCACGCTCGACAGCGCCGACTGGTGGATGGGCATGACCGAACGGCAATGGCAGGAAAAACAGGAATTCTGGAACGAGGTCGAGGATGAGTTCGACTCGGTGCCGTTCTTCAATGAAATCCGCAAACTCACTCAATCGGCCGACTTCACGGCGGGCGACGCCTACAAGACGGACCTGACCGCCAAGGTCTGGCGCATGCTCGAAGCCATGGCCAAGGACAGCGAACTGCGGGTCAAACTGTTCAACGAGGCCGCAACACCCACCGAGTGTGTGGACGGTGGCACGCAACTGTTCAATGCCATGGGCCTGCAGGTGCTGATTCATGAGGCCTACGCCCTGGGCAGCGCGGACCTGATCGAAACTCGGCTGCTGGAGTTGGCCCAGGGCAAGTCGCGGCTCGACGAGCTCGGCGCCATCGCCCGCCAACGGGTGGCGTCACGACTGGCCGCTGGGGAGCGGTTCCGGCGACTCGACGACCAGGGCAATGTCACGGGCACTATCGATGAAGTGGAAGTGCACCTGGCGTACATGACGGATCTGGCCCAGCGCCTGGATTTGCCGTGGCAGGCCCGGGGCATGCAGTTCCGCAAGATCGCCGGTGTGACCAAGGAGATGATCGACGCGGCGTTCCGGCGAATCGTGGCGCTGGAGGAGGGTGACTTGCTCACGGATCGAATCCTTGAACAGCCCCTGTGGAAAACCTGGCTGGAGTCTTCCAGCGGTGGTGAACTGGACAGTTTGAAGCGACAGATCGACGCGACCACGGAGTTGCTGGATGCGCTGCAACGTCGGTTCGAGGCCGTGGAGCCGGCCGCCAGGGCGGACCTGGACGTGGAGATCAAAGCGCTTTGTCGCGAGTTGAACCGCGACGAAAACGCCTTCAGCGAGGGGCAGGTCATGAGCGATGAGGACTACTCCAAGGCGTTGACCGACATCGACCGGCAGATCCGGCAAACGTTGAAATCGATCACTCAACAAGCGATCGAACGTGCCCGATTACCGCGGCTTGAGATTGAGCCCGCTCAATAACCGCGAACCAGAACGTTCATTCAAGAGGTAGAACGAGCAATCAGTAACCTGTGGCGAGCGAGCCTGCTCCGGGCGGCGATCCGACAAGCTCCCTCGCCACAGATACTGTGTTCGTTCTGAACGGACAGCGCTTTTTCGGGTTCACGCTCGATTATCCAGTACCCGATTCACCGCCAGCTCACTGAGCATGATCACTTGCTGAAGCGCCAGCATGGCGTTGCGGTTCGCGCCGTCCAGCATCCCGGCAAATTCACTCGCCATCACACTCGCCGACGCCAATGACTCGCAGGCATGGGCCAACAGCGTTTCGTTGTCGACGTCCGGTGCAACGACAAAAATGGTGCGGGGCGTACGCGTGGCGGCCGTCACCGGGATGTCGGGTTTGAGGTAATAGTCCAATGCGCGGTCGACGGCGGGGTGTAGCTTTCTTGCCGGCGTGCAGAGGTGCGCATCGTTGTTTTGAGGTGCTGATCCAGCGGGTGTGTCGGTGGCATTGGGCATGGTGAGTCTCCGTGAAAGGTCTGGAGTGGCCACGCTACCCCTCTGACTTCCGACGGCCAACCCTAAAAAGACGTCGGATGCGTCCTCGATTTTTCAAGAGTTTTCATCGTTTCTAAACGTTTCTTTTTCGTCGGTTAAACGGTGCTCGAAGGGTTTGTTTAAGCGCTGTCAGCATGCCTTCATTCGGGCTACAAAAGCTTGTGCCGTTGCCTACAGTTGCGCCAGAATCCGCCGGCTTGTGCGCCTTGGTGCGGGTCTCTATTGTTTTGCGGCCACTGCCCATCAGTGGTCGGGTTTAGCAGCCCGTTGATGTCAAGACGCACACTGCCTCTGTCAGTCAGGTATCCCATCCCTGCACTTGATGGTGGCTGTGCGCAGGGCGCTTCGGCGCGCCGATTTCTTGGCTCATCGGTCTGCTAACCTGCGCGCAGCTGCCTCCCTTGCCAATGCCTCGGAAGACCTGCTGTCCATCAGCGCCATTGCCGCAATCATCGCCCGGCAGCAAAGCCGGGCCGGCTGACGCGTCCGGCAGAAAAAGAAAACCCGATGGCGGTCACCCACCCTCGGGTTTTTATTGGGCGAGCCGCTCACCTTCAGAACAGGAAATACCGCTGCGCCATCGGCAACACATCCGCCGGTTCACACCACAACAACACGCCGTCGGCCTTGACCTGATAGGTCTGCGGGTCGACGTCGATGTTCGGCAGGTAGTCGTTGTGGATCAGGTCGGTTTTCTGCACCTGGCGACAGCCTTTGACCACGGCTATTTTTTTCTTCAGGCCCAGGGCTTCGGGCAGGCCGGCGGCCTGTGCGGCCTGGCTGATGAAGGTCATGCTGGTGGCGTGCAGCGAGCCGCCAAAGCTTGCGAACATCGGGCGGTAGTGCACCGGTTGCGGCGTCGGAATCGAGGCGTTGGCATCACCCATCAGGCTGGCCGCGATGGCACCGCCCTTGAGGATCAACGTCGGTTTGACCCCGAAGAACGCCGGACGCCAGAGCACCAGATCGGCCCATTTCCCGACTTCCACCGAGCCCACTTCATGGCTGATGCCGTGGGTGATCGCCGGGTTGATGGTGTATTTGGCGATGTAGCGCTTGGCGCGGAAGTTGTCGTTGCCTTCACCGTCGCCGGGCAGCGGGCCGCGCTGTTTTTTCATCTTGTCGGCGGTTTGCCAGGTGCGGGTGATGACTTCGCCAACCCGGCCCATGGCCTGACTGTCGGAGCTGATCATCGAGAATGCACCCAGGTCGTGGAGGATGTCTTCGGCGGCAATCGTCTCGCGGCGGATGCGGCTTTCGGCGAAGGCCACGTCTTCGGCAATGCTCGGGTCCAGGTGATGGCAGACCATCAGCATGTCGAGGTGTTCGTCGATGGTGTTGCCGGTGAACGGCCGGGTCGGGTTGGTGGAACTCGGCAGTACGTTGGCAAAGCCGCAGGCCTTGATGATATCCGGGGCGTGGCCGCCGCCCGCGCCTTCGGTGTGGTAGGTGTGGATGGTGCGGCCCTTGAAGGCGGCGAGGGTGGTTTCGACGAAGCCGGATTCGTTGAGGGTGTCGGTGTGGATCGCCACCTGCACATCGTACTGGTCGGCAACGCTCAGGCAGTTGTCGATGCTCGCGGGCGTGGTGCCCCAATCCTCGTGCAGCTTGAGGCCGATGGCGCCGGCCTTGACCTGCTCGATCAACGGCCCCGGCAGGCTGGCGTTGCCTTTGCCGGTCAGGCCGATGTTCATCGGGAAGGCATCGGCGGCTTGAAGCATCCGCGCCAGATGCCACGGGCCGGAAGTGCAAGTAGTAGCGTTGGTGCCGGTGGCCGGCCCGGTGCCGCCGCCGATCATGGTGGTGACGCCGCTCATCAGCGCTTCTTCGATCTGCTGCGGGCAGATGAAATGAATGTGGGTGTCGATGCCGCCGGCGGTGAGGATCATGCCTTCGCCGGCGATGACTTCGGTACCGGCGCCAATGGCGATGGTGACATCGGGCTGGACATCGGGGTTGCCGGCCTTGCCGATCGCGGCGATGCGCCCGTCCTTGAGGCCGACGTCGGCCTTGACGATGCCCCAGTGGTCGATGATCAGCGCGTTGGTGATCAGGGTGTCGACGACGTCGGCGGCGAGCAGCTGGCTCTGGCCCTGGCCATCGCGGATCACTTTGCCGCCGCCGAACTTCACTTCTTCGCCGTAGGTGGTGAAGTCTTTTTCCACTTCGATCCACAGGTCGGTGTCGGCCAGGCGCACCTTGTCGCCGACGGTGGGGCCGAACATGTCGGCGTAGGCCTGACGGGAGATTTTCATTCGTTTGCCTTGTAAATGATGAGTGGCAACCTGCGATCCATTGTGGCGAGGGAGCTTGCTCCCGCTGGGCTGCGCAGCAGCCCTGAAGCCGTCAATCGGGTTTCGTCAGGCACACTGAATTGTTTGGCTTGGCGAGCGCTGCGCACTCGAGCGGGAGCAAGCTCCCTCGCCACAGGTGAACCTGTCAGTCGAGATTCCCCATGATCCGCCCGGCAAAGCCGAACACCCGCCGATGCCCGGCCAGGTCGACCAGCTCGACTTCCCGGCTCTGCCCCGGCTCGAAGCGCACGGCGGTGCCGGCGGGAATGTTCAGGCGCATGCCACGACTGGCGGTGCGGTCGAAGGTCAGGGCGTCGTTGGTTTCGAAAAAGTGGTAGTGCGAGCCGACCTGGATCGGCCGGTCGCCGCTGTTGGCCACGGTCAGGCTCAGGGTGCGACGGCCAGCGTTGAGTTCGATGTCGCCGGGCTGGATCTGGTATTCACCGGGAATCATCAATGGGCTCCTTGGAGAATCTTGTAGTAGAGGGCGGTGGGCTTGTAGCGCCCGCTCGGGTCGCAGGCGTAGTCGGGGATTTCGCCGGCGCGGGTGTAGCCCAGGGCCTTGTAGAAATCTTCCGCCACAGAGCCGGCTTCGGTATCGAGGTAGAGCAGGCCGCGCTTGTGCTGCAGGGCCGCTTGCTCCAGAGCGTTCATCAATTGTTGGCCCAGCCCCCGGCGCCGCGCGTGTTCGCGCACCAGCAGCTTTTGCACCTCGGCACGGTTCAGGCCGTTGGCTTTCTGGCACAGGGTCAGTTGCACGCTGGCCTGTACTTGTTCGTCCTTGACCACCACCCACAGCAGCACATGGCCCTTGTTCAGATTTTCCTGAACCTCATCGAAGTACGCACGGGCCTGAGTCGCGTCCAGGTCGGCCATGAAACCGACACTGGCGCCATAGCCCACGGCGTCGAGCAGCAGATCAATCAAACCCTGACGATAGTGCGCAAAGCTTTCAACATTGACGCGTCGCAGTTGGGCGGGGTTCATCGGGTATCACTCCTTGTTGGCGCTCGGTGGTTGCGCGCCAGGATTGAGGGTCAGTTGCATAAAGGTCAGGTCCAGCCAGCGACCGAATTTGGTGCCCACCTGAGGCATTTGCCCGGTGACCACGAAGCCGGTGCGCTCATGCAGGCGAATGGACGCGGCGTTGCCGCTTTCGATGGCGGCGACCATCACGTGTTTGCCGCATTCCCTGGCGCGTTCGATCAGTACCTCCATCAACCGTGGACCGAGGCCATTGCCGCGCTGGTCGCTGCGTACGTAAACCGAGTGTTCGACGGTGTGACGGAAGCCATCAAAAGGCCGCCAGTCGCCGAATGAAGCGTAGCCCAGCACGTGGTTTTCGGCGTTGACGATCACCAGGATCGGGTAGGCCTGGGATTGCCGGGCGCTGAACCAGGCCTGGCGATTGCCCAGGTCCACGGCCTGTTCGTTCCAGATGGCCGTGGTGTTGAGCACGGCGTCGTTGTAGATATCGCGGATGGCCGGCAGGTCGGCATGTACCGCATCGCGGATGTGGTAAGTCATGGCGTGGTCTCAGGCGATCGGTTGATGGACGGTGACCAGTTTGGTGCCGTCGGGGAAGGTCGCTTCGACCTGGATCTCCGGGATCATTTCCGGGATGCCTTCCATCACTTGCTCACGGCTGAGCAGGGTGGTGCCGTAGTGCATCAACTCGGCCACGGTCTGGCCATCGCGGGCACCTTCGAGCAGCGCGGCGGAGATGTAGGCCATGGCCTCCGGGTAATTGAGTTTTACGCCGCGGGCCAAACGCCGCTCGGCCACCAGGCCGGCGGTGAAGATCAGTAGCTTGTCTTTTTCGCGTGGGGTCAGGTCCATTGGTGCAATCCATCAGGGCAGATTAAAAAGGTATTCGGGTACATCAACACGACCCCTGTGGGAGCTGGCTTGCCAGCGATGGGGACCTCAAGGCCGGAAAAAGCTCCCACAGGGATCGGTGTTCAGGTGTTCCAGATTCGCGGTGGCATGGCTTCGCGGCCAAGCAGTGCCGGGCGCAGCAACCTCCACACATCAATCAGCCAGCCACGGGCCAGCAGCGCCTCGCTGGCCAGGCACCGGGCGACCAACAGCCCCGGCAATTGCGTCAGATCCCCGCGCACGGGATGGGGCAGCGAGCGGCAGCGTTCCAGCAAGTCACTCTCGATTTCCCCGGTCACCAACAGGGTGGCGAACACCGGTTGCCCGTCCAGGCCAATCGGTGAGTCGAGCAAACCATCAGCCCCGACAATGCGCTGGCGTTCGTGCCAGAGCAACTGGCCGTCGCGGCGGATATCCAGTTGCGCCTGAAAGTGCCCGAGGTCGAAACGTTCGCCGCTGGCCGGGCGACCCAGGGCCACGACGTCCCAGTAGAACAGCCGCGCATCGCCTTCAAGGTCGATGGCGGTGCTGAGCTCAGCCTGCGCCGCACTGAAGATGATCGTTTCCTGGGGCAACCATTCCAGTGTCGCACCGGCCGCCACCCGCAATGTCAATTGCTGATAAGCGGGGCCGGCGGCGCGATACCACTTGGCCGCGCCGGGACTGGTGATCTGCGCCCAGGCGTCGCGTTCGACGCTGGCCGAAATCTCCAGCCGATCACCGCCGGCGATTCCACCGGGCGGGTGGACGATGATGTGTTGGCAGACTTCAGGCCCTTCGGCATACAAATGTTTTTGTACACGCAGCGGGCCCTTGTGGCGGCGCAGCACCGGGCGCGAGGTATCGCCGAACCGGGCGTAGGCCAATTCGAGCTCGGCGTGCCAACTGGGCGTGAACAAAAGAGAGGCAGGTAGATTCATGTTTTTTAATTATCGTTAGGACGCTACAGATTAGATCGTAACCAGACCGCGTACACCCTCGGCTTCCATATTTTCACCACGACCCTGTTGCACGATCTCGCCCCGCGACATCACCAGGTATTGATCGGCCAGTTCGGCGGCGAAGTCGTAGAACTGTTCCACCAGCAAAATCGCCATGTCGCCGCGGGCCGCGAGCTTCTTGATCACTGCACCGATTTCCTTGATCACCGATGGCTGGATGCCTTCGGTGGGCTCGTCGAGAATCAACAGGCGTGGGCGGCTGGCCAGGGCCCGGCCGATCGCGAGCTGCTGCTGTTGCCCGCCGGACAGATCACCGCCGCGTCGCTGCTTCATTTGCAGCAGCACCGGGAACAACTCGTAGATGAACGCTGGCACTTCTTTGGCTTCGGAGCCGGGAAAGCGCGAGAGACCCATCAGCAGGTTTTCTTCCACGGTCAGGCGCCCGAAAATTTCCCGGCCCTGGGGCACGTAGGCGATGCCGGCATGCACCCGTTGATGCGGCTTGAATGTGGTGATCGGCTTGCCCTCCCAATTCACCGCGCCCTCTTTGGCCGGCAGCAGGCCCATCAGGCATTTGAGCAGGGTGGTCTTGCCCACGCCGTTACGCCCGAGCAGGCAGGTGACCTCGCCGACCTTCACGTCAAACGTCAGGCCGCGCAGGATGTGGCTTCCGCCGTAGTACTGGTGCAGCTTGTCGACTTGCAGCATTCTCAAATACCCCTTGAATCCCTTGTGGGAGCGAGCCTGCTCGCGATGGCGGTCTATATGATAAAAAACCTGTTGCCTGACACACCGTTATCGCGAGCAGGCTCGCTCCCACAGTTAAATAGGTGTTCAGCCATCAGCGACCGAGATACACCTCGATCACCCGCTCGTTATCCTGCACCTGCTCCAGTGAGCCTTCGGCCAGCACGCTGCCCTGATGCAACACGGTGACGTGATCGGCAATCGAGCCGACGAAGCCCATGTCGTGTTCCACCACCATCAGCGAATGCTTGCCGGCCAGGCGCTTGAACAGCTCGGCGGTGAATTCGGTTTCGGCGTCGGTCATGCCCGCCACCGGCTCGTCGAGCAGCAGCAGTTGCGGGTCCTGCATCAGCAACATGCCGATTTCCAGGAACTGCTTCTGGCCGTGAGAGAGCAAACCGGCGGGGCGATTGACCGACGTGGTCAGGCGGATGGTGTCGAGCACTTCGGCGATGCGATCCTTTTGCTCGCCATTGAGCCGCGCGCGCAGGCTGGCCCATACCGACTTGTCGGTTTTCTGCGCCAGTTCCAGGTTCTCGAACACGCTCAGTGCCTCGAACACCGTGGGCTTCTGGAACTTGCGACCAATGCCGGCCTGGGCGATCTGCACTTCGCTCATCTGCGTCAGGTCCAGGGTTTCGCCGAACCAGGCCTTACCGTGGCTGGGACGGGTCTTGCCGGTGATCACGTCCATCAGCGTGGTCTTGCCCGCGCCGTTGGGGCCGATGATGCAGCGCAACTCGCCGACGCCGATGTACAGGTTCAGGTTGTTCAGTGCGCGGAAGCCATCGAAGCTGACGCTGATGTCTTCCAGGGTCAGGATGGTGCCGTGCCGGGTATTGAGGCCTTTGCCGGCGCGCTGGCCGAGGCCGATCGAGTCGCGGCTGGTGCCGGCGTCCTTGTTGGGCTCCACGGGGAAAAAGGCTGGCTCGAGCATGAATTCAGCCGTCGCAGTGACTCTCATTGTTCACCTCTTTTCTTCAGCAAACCGATCACGCCCTTGGGCAGGTACAGGGTCACGACGATGAACAGCGCGCCGAGGAAGAACAGCCAGTACTCAGGGAACGCCACGGTGAACCAGCTCTTCATGCCGTTGACCACGCCGGCACCGAGCAGCGGGCCGATCAGCGTGCCGCGACCGCCCAACGCTACCCAGACCGCCGCTTCGATGGAGTTGGTCGGCGACATTTCACTGGGGTTGATGATGCCGACCTGCGGCACGTACAGCGCACCGGCCAGGCCACACAACACCGCGCTGAGCACCCACACGAACAGTTTGAAGCCCCGTGGATCGTAGCCGCAGAACATCAGGCGGTTTTCCGCATCGCGCAGTGCGGTCAGCACCCGGCCGAACTTGCTTTGCGCCAGGCGCCAGCCAATGAACAGGCTGGCTACCAGCAACAGCACCGTGGCGAAAAACAGCACGGCGCGGGTGCCCGGTTCGGTGATGCCGAAGCCGAGGATCGTGCGGAAGTTGGTGAAGCCGTTGTTGCCGCCAAACCCGGTTTCATTGCGGAAGAACAACAGCATGCCGGCGAAGGTCAGGGCCTGGGTCATGATCGAGAAATACACGCCTTTGATCCGCGAGCGGAAGGCGAAGAAACCGAACACCAGCGCCAGTAGCCCCGGCGCCAGCACCACCAGGCACAGGGTCCAGAGAAAGCTGCTGGTGCCGGTCCAGAACCAGGGCAGTTCGGTCCATGACAGGAAGGTCATGAACGCCGGCAGGCCATCGCCCGAAGCCTGGCGCATCAGGTACATGCCCATCGCATAACCGCCCAGGGCGAAGAACAAGCCATGGCCGAGGGACAGCAACCCGGCGTAACCCCAGACCAGATCCAGCGCCAGGGCGACGATGGCGTAGCAGAGGATCTTGCCCACCAGGGTCAGCGTGTAGGCCGAGACGTGAAAGGCGCTGTCGGCAGACAACAGCGACAGCAGTGGCAATGCCAGCAGCAGAGTCAAGATCACCGCACCCACGGCAATCGTGACGGTCGGGCCGGCTTTTTGTGTCGCAGTAACGAGCAGGGGCTGGTTCATCAGTCGATCACCCGTCCTTTGAGTGCGAAGAGGCCTTGCGGACGTTTCTGGATGAACAGAATGATCAACGCGAGGATGAGGATCTTGCCGAGCACGGCACCGATCTGCGGTTCGAGAATCTTGTTGGCGATGCCTAAGCCAAACGCCGCCAGCACGCTACCGGCCAGTTGCCCGACGCCGCCGAGCACCACCACCAGGAACGAGTCGATGATGTAGCTCTGGCCGAGGTCCGGGCCAACGTTGCCGATCTGGCTCAGGGCCACGCCACCGAGGCCGGCGATGCCCGAACCGAGGCCGAAGGCGAGCATGTCCACGCGCCCGGTGGGCACGCCGCAGCAGGCGGCCATGTTGCGGTTCTGGGTGACGGCGCGCACGTTCAGGCCCAGGCGGGTCTTGTTCAGCAGCAGCCAGGTCAGCACCACCACAAACAGCGCGAAGGCGATGATGACGATGCGGTTGTACGGCAGCACCAGATTGGGCAGCACTTGAATCCCGCCCGACAGCCAGGCCGGGTTGGCCACTTCGACGTTCTGCGCGCCGAACAGCAATCGCACCAGCTGAATCAGCATCAGGCTGATGCCCCAGGTGGCGAGCAGTGTTTCCAGTGGGCGGCCATAGAGGTGACGAATCACCGTGCGCTCCAGGGCCATGCCAATGGCCGCCGTGACGAAAAACGCCACCGGCAAGGCGATCAGCGGATAGAACTCGATGGCCTGCGGGGCGAAACGCTGGAACATCAACTGCACCACGTAGGTCGAGTACGCCCCGAGCATCAGCATCTCGCCGTGGGCCATGTTGATCACGCCGAGCAGGCCGAAAGTGATCGCCAGGCCCAGCGCGGCCAACAGCAGGATCGAGCCCAGTGACATGCCACTGAAGGCCTGGCCGAGCAACTCGCCGACCAGCAGTTTGCGTTTGACTTGAGCCAGGCTGGTTTCGGCGGCGGTGCGCACGTTGGCATCGTTTTCGACGCCCGGTTCCAGCAAGCTTTCGAGGCGGGTGCGGGCCAGCGGATCGCCGGTTTCGCCCAGCAGTCGCACTGCGGCGAGGCGCACGGCCGGGTCGCTGTCGACCAGTTGCAGATTGGCCAGGGCCAGGCTGAGGGCAGCGTGAACGGTCTCGTCCTTTTCGCCGGCCAGTTGTTGGTCGAGGAATTTCAGTTGCGCGGGTTTGGCGCTTTTTTGCAATTGCTGCGCGGCGGCCAGACGGAGTCTGGCGTCGGCGGCTAGCAGTTGATGGCTGGCCAGCGCGGTGTCGATCAGGCCCCGCAGGCGGTTGTTCAGGCGCAGGGTTTTCGGCTGGCCATCGATAGTCAATTCACCTTGTTGCAGGGCGTTGATCAGTTCGATGCGGGCCGGATCGGGCTGCGCGGCCCAGGCTTCCAGCAGTTTGGCCTGCTGCACGGGATTGGCGGCGACGAAGTCTTCGGCGTCGCCGGCGTGGGTGGCCATGGGCAGCAAGAGTGCGATGGCGAGGATGAAGCGGTAAAGGGCGGTGGGCATAGAGAGTCGCCTTGACGCGGACAATGTGGGAGCTGGCTTGCCAGCGATGGCGTCACCTCGGTGCATCAGGTACATCGAGTCGTCTGCATCGCAGGCAAGCCAGCTCCCACAGGGTTTTGTGTCGGACCTGCATGCCGGGCCCGACCTCCAATGACTTAGTTGCTCTTCACCGCATACTCCGGCTTCTTGTCGTTGCCCGGAATGAACGGGCTCCACGGTTGGGCGCGGATCGGTCCTTCGGTCTGCCAGACCACGTTGAACTGACCATCGGCCTGGATCTCGCCGATCATCACCGGCTTGTGCAGGTGATGATTGGTCTTGTCCATGGTCAGGGTGTAGCCGGACGGCGCGGCGAACGTCTGGCCGGCGAGGGCTTCGCGGACTTTGTCGACGTCGGTCGACTTGGCTTTTTCAGCGGCCTGGGCCCACATGTGGATGCCGACATAAGTGGCTTCCATCGGGTCGTTGGTCACCGCTTTGTCCGCGCCCGGCAGGTTGTGTTTCTTGGCGTAGGCTTTCCAGTCATCGACGAACTTTTTGTTCACCGGGTTCTCCACCGACTCGAAGTAGTTCCACGCCGCGAGGTTGCCCACCAACGGCTTGGTGTCGATGCCGCGCAGTTCTTCTTCGCCCACCGAGAACGCCACGACCGGTACGTCGGTGGCTTTGAGGCCCTGGTTGGCCAGTTCTTTATAGAACGGCACGTTGGAGTCGCCGTTGACGGTCGAGATAACGGCGGTCTTGCCACCGGCGGAGAATTTCTTGATGTTGGCGACGATGGTCTGGTAATCGCTGTGACCGAACGGGGTGTAGACCTCTTCGATGTCTTTGTCCGCCACGCCTTTGGAATGCAGGAACGAGCGCAGGATTTTGTTGGTGGTGCGTGGGTAGACGTAGTCGGTGCCGAGCAGGAAGTAACGCTTGGCGCTGCCACCTTCTTCGCTCATCAGGTATTCCACGGCCGGGATCGCCTGCTGGTTCGGCGCGGCGCCGGTGTAGAACACGTTCGGCGACATCTCTTCGCCTTCGTACTGCACCGGGTAGAACAGCAGGCCGTTGAGTTCCTCGAACACCGGCAATACCGATTTGCGCGATACGGACGTCCAGCAACCGAACACCACGGCGACCTTGTCCTGGGTCAGCAACTGACGGCCTTTCTCGGCGAACAGCGGCCAGTTCGATGCCGGGTCCACCACCACCGGCTCCAGCATCTTGCCGTTCACGCCACCCTTGGCGTTGATCTCGTCGATGGTCATCAGCGCCATGTCCTTGAGCGATGTTTCGGAGATCGCCATGGTCCCGGACAACGAATGCAAAATGCCCACCTTGATGGTCTCGGCGGCCTGGACGGTCCAGGTCATGCCCATCGCGGCAATCGATGCCGAGAGTGTGAAAGCCTTGATCAAGCTACGACGCTTCATTGTGCGATCTCCATGAACTTATGAATTTTCTTGGTTGGCAGATGCGGACTACTGAAGGGTCTTTAGCAAGGGCTGTGCCCGGTCGGGAAAAGGCAGGGAAATGTCGGTTTAGAGCGGTTGCGCGGGTTGATGGCGCACCATGAAGGATCGTGTCGGGCACCTTGGTGCGCAGGGTGCGCCAGATTGGGGCGTAGCCGTGTGGTCAGCGACGACGCATCAAACCGATGAAGAACAAGCCGCCAATCGCTGCGGTGGCAACGCCGATGGGCAAGTCTTCGGGGGCGATCAGTGTCCGCGCAGCAACATCGACCCACACCAGAAATACGCTGCCCAGCAGTACGCATACCGGCAGCAACCGTCGATGTTCGGCCCCGACCAGTCGCCGCCCAATGTGCGGCACCATCAGCCCGACAAAGCCGATGGAACCGCTGATGGACACCAGCACGCCAGTCATCAGCGAGGCGATCACGAACACCCGCAACCGCACCGTTCGCGCATTCAGCCCCAGCGTCACGGCGGTTTGTTCACCGGCCATCAGCGCGTTCAACGGCCGGGCCATGCCGAGCAGCAACAGCAACCCCAGCAAAACGCTGGCAGCCGGCACCGCGAGCAATTCCCAGCGCGCCAATCCGAGCCCGCCGAGCATCCAGAACATCACCGCCGAACTGGCGCGGTGATCGCCCATGAACAGCAGCAAATTGGCCATCGCCATCATCACGAACGACACCGCCACGCCACACAGCAGCAGGCGATCACTGTCCAGCCGACCCTGGCGGTTGGCGATCATCAGCACCAACAGCATGCTCAACAAGGCGCCGATAAACGCCGCGATGGGCAACGTCAGCAGGCCGACGATTTCACCCACATGCAACACCACGATCACCGCGCCCAAGGTTGCACCGGAGGTCACGCCCAGCAAATGCGGGTCGGCCAGCGGATTGCGCGTCACCGCTTGCAGCACCGCGCCGATCAATGCCAATCCGGCACCGACCAGCGCGCCGAGCAACATCCGCGGTACGCGGATCAGCCAGACAATGTGTTCCTGCCCGGTGCTCCAGTCCGGTAGGCCGAGGCCGCAGAGCTTGTGCAGCAGAATCCGCCAGACGACGTCCAGCGGCACCCGCGCCGGCCCGAAACCCAGTGACATCACAGCCGACATCAGCAACAGCGCGCCGAGCGCGATCAGCAACCAGGGGTAGCGACGTTTGATCATTCGCGGTGCAAGCCCTTGGCCAGGGTGGCGACCGCGAGCACGTTGTCGATCCCCGGCGTGGCCTGTACGTAGGGAATGACGATGAAGCGCCGGTGCTTGATCGCGTCCACTGATTGCAGGGCTTTGTTGTTGAGCAAAAAACGGATCTTCTGATCGGCGGTGATTTCGCTGTAGTCGACGATCACGATCACCTGTGGATTGCGCTCGACCACGGTTTCCCAGTTGACCCTCGTCCAGCTTGCCTCGACATCGTCGAGCACGTTTCGTCCGCCAGCGGCGTCGATCAGGGCTTGCGGCATACCGAGGCGGCCCGAGGTCATGGCCCGGTCTTCACCGCTGTCGTACAGGAACACCCGCGGTTTTTCGGCGGGCAGACCCTTGCGGATCTCGGCGACTCGCGTTTGCATGGCGCCGATCAAGGCGTTGGCGCGATCCTGCACATCGAAGATTTTGCCGAGGTTGCGCAGGTCGTTGTAAGTGTCTTCCAGCGTGGCCGGCGGGCGCTTCATCACGAAGGCACAGGACTCGGTCAGCTCATAGACATTGATGCCCAAAGGCTGCAGGGTTTGCGGCGTGAGGTCACCACCCACGCGCATGCCGTAATCCCAGCCAGCGAAGAAGAAATCGACGTTGGCATTGAGCAGGGTTTCCACCGACGGGTACTTGGCCGCCAGTTCCGGCAAGCCATCAAGAAGGGTCTGCATCTCAGGCGTCACCGCCTTCCAGCCGGTCACACCGCTGTACCCGGCCATCTGTGGCTTGAGGCCGAGGGCGAGCATCATTTGGGTCATGTTGATGTCATGACTGACTGCGTGTTTCGGCGCCTGCTGGAACGTCACCTCACGGCTGCAGCTCTGAATGGTCAACGGGTACTGCGTGGCCTCGGCCAAGGCGTGGGCGCTGCCCAGCAGTAGAGCGAGGGTGAAAGTGCAGCGCAGCAGGGAGCGCAAAATCATGGTTGGGTTATCCAGGTTATTCGTGGGTAGCCGTGCAAGGGGTGCTCATCGATCAGCGCGTCGACGCCGAACACGTTACGCAACAGCGCGGCGTTGAGGACGTCTTTGGGCGTGCCGCTGGCGACGATGCGGCCGTGATTGATCACGTACAGCCGATCGCAAAATGCGGCGGCCAGATTGAGGTCGTGGATGCTGGCCAGGGTGCCGATCTGCAGACGCTTGACCAACCTCAACAGCTCCAGCTGATAGCGCGGGTCGAGGTGGTTGGTCGGCTCGTCGAGGATCAGCAACTGCGGTTGCTGGGCCAGGGCTCGGGCGAGGATCACCCGTTGTTTTTCACCGCCGGAGAGAGTGGAAAAGGCATGATCCTCGAAACCCTTGAGGCCGACCGATTCCAGGGTCTGGGTGACGAGGTGTCGGTCTTCGAGGGAGTCGCCATCGAACAGGCCTTTGTGGGGCGTGCGGCCCATGGCGACCACTTCGTCCACGGTCAGGCCGAAGGCCTCGGGGAATTCTTGCAGGACCACGGCGATGCGTTGCGCGCACCAGCGTGACGACTGTTTCCATACGTTGTGATGCTCGAGTCTGACTTCGCCGCTTTGCGGTTTGCTGAAGCGCCAGGCGCAACGCAACAGGCTGGTCTTGCCGCTGCCGTTGGGGCCGATCAAACCGACGAATTCACCGGCGGCCACGTGCAGCGAGGCATCACGCAGCTGGAACTGGTGATGACAGTGGCCGTGGCCCAGGGGGGACCAGGTGATGTTGTTGAGGTGAAGCGAGGTCATGCCGCTACTCTTGAGGTGAAGCTGATGGCCTCTTCGCTGGCAAGCCAGCTCCCACAGGTGTTGTGCAAATTCTGTGGGAGCTGGCTTGCCAGCGAAGGGGCCCGAAAGAAAACCCGGAACTGGCAGGGTGATGCGCGGGGCAGTCTACAGTGCTGACAACCCCGCGCATCTCGCCTGTCTCAAGATGAAGATGAGGCCGATTCAGTTTGCCGGCCCAGGCGCGAAAACAGCGCGCGATCCAGCACCCAGACCACCACCAGCGATGCACCCACCAACGGAAACGCCACGGCCAATGCGAACATGATGACCATCGCGGTTTTCCATTTCGGCAGGTCGTGACGCAGTGGCGGCACGCCGAACTTGCCTTGCGGGCGACGCTTCCACCAGATCACCACGCCGCTGGCGGCGCTGAGCAGGATCATCAGGCAGATCAGCAGTACGACGATCTGATTGAACACCCCGAACATCTTGCCTTCGTGCAGCATCACGCCGATTTCCGTGGCGCGGGCGACGGCGCCGTACTGTTCGAAGCGCACGTCGGCGAGGACTTTGCCACTGTACTGATCGACATGCAGGGTGGCGTCATTGCGCGGGTCATCGGCGAACACGGCGATGGTGAACACGCCCGTGGCGGTGGTTGGCAAGGCGATGCTGTAACCGGGTTCGACCTCGCGTTGTACGGCGATGTCCTGCACGTCTTGCAGGCTGATGGTCGGCGCCGCAGGGCCGGCTTGTGTGCCGCCGTGGGCCATGTGTTCGGCATGGTCGCCGGACATCGGCATCGGCGTATTTTCCATGGCCCAAGGCACGGTCTGGCGCGTGGCGCTGTTGAGGCTGCGTGCCTCAACGTCGGACTTGGGTACGTCATCCCACATCGCGGCCGGGAACACGTTCCACACTTCAGCGTATTGCTTGCCCCAGAACCCTGTCCAGGTCATGCCGCTGAGCAGCATCACCAGCAACAACGAAGCGCCCCAGAACCCGGTGACGGCATGCAGGTCACGCCACAGCACCCGTCCGCGACTGTTCAGGCGTGGCCACAAAATCCCCGCCGCCTGGCCGCGCGGCCACCACAGGAACACGCCGGACACCACCAGCACCACGCCCCAACCGGCCGCCAGTTCGATGAGTCGATCACCCACGGTGCCGATCATCAGCTCGCCGTGAATCGCTCGGGCGATGGCTTGCAGGTTCTTCTTGGCATCTTGCTCGCCAAGGATGTCGCCGTGGTACGGGTCGACGAATACATTCAGTTCATTGCCGCCATTGAGCACGACAAACTGAGCGCTGCGTTCGGCGTTGACCGGTGGCAGGTACTGCTTGATGGTGCCCTGTGGATACGCATCTTTGACGCGCTTGAGCAGGTCATCGGCCGGGACCGTGTGATGGCCGGCGGGGACATTGATCAGGCTGCTGTACATCAATGAATCGAGTTGCGGCTTGAACAGGTAAATGGTGCCGGTCAGGGCCAGCATCACCATGAAGGGGGCAACGAACAGGCCGGCATAGAAATGCCAGCGCCAGGCCAGGTTGTAGAAATTCACTTTGGGCTGTTTCATCGTGTGTGCTCCGCTTGGCTTGGATCTTTTTAGTTGTCTGGTGCGGTTGCTGTGCAACCGATCGCGGGCAAGCTCGCTCCCACAGAGGGAGCGGGTTGCCCTCGAGGGTTAGAAACTCATGTCCACTCGGGTCCAGAGCGTTCGCCCCGGCTCCTTGATGGCTTGCGGGTCATTGGCCGGGTAGCCGAAACCGGCGTTGCCAGCCAGGTTCAAGTGTTCGGCATAGGCCTTGCCAAACAGGTTGTCGACGCCGCTGCTGACCTTCCAGTGCTGGTTGATCCGGTAGGCGCCATTGAGCGAGAACACGCCGAATCCCGGGGTCTTGTCGAAGTCCTTGCCGACGACGTTGCCTTTGTTCTGGTCGATGCGGTTTTGCGCGGCGACCACTCTCCACAGTGCCCCGGCGCTCCAATTGTCCTGGCTGTAAGTCAGGCCGAAACGTGCATCCAGCGGCGGCATCTGCGGCAACGCATTGCCATCGCTGCTGTTCTTGCCCCAGGCGTAGGCCAGGGTCGCATCGGCTTTCCAGTGCTCGGTGAGCTGGTAGGCTGCGCCCAATTCACCGCCCATGATTCGCGCGTCGATGTTCTCGGCTTGCGAGGTGGTGCCCATCATGCCGGGCGTGTAGTCGAACAGGATGTAATCGCGCACCTGGCCGACATAGCCAGAGACCCAGGCTTCGAGCTCTTCGGTCCTGTATTGCAGGCCGACGTCGAGCTGGGTGGTTTTCTCCGGTTTGATCGAGTCGAAGGCATTCACCGAACCGGCAGGACCGGAGTCTGGCGAAAACAGCTCCCAGTAATCCGGGAAACGCTGGGTGTGCCCCAGGCCCGCGTACAGCGTGGTCGGACTGTCCGCCAGGTCGTGTTCATAGCGAATGAAGCCGCTGGGCAATGTGTCGGCGCGGGTGTCGTTGGCCGTCGGGTTGGGCAGGGTCATCATTCCCGAACCGATGGTCTGCCGGTAATCCTTGGCCGAGGCACGGTCCAGGCGTGCGCCGCTGATCAAGCGGTCACGCTCGGCGGCATACCAGGTCAGCTCACCGAACACCCCGTAATTATGGAAGGCGGCGTCCTTGGTGTAGGGCAGGTCCTGGTAGGTGTCGACGCCCATGGCGCTGCGTTCGCGGTGTTCGCTGGTCTGTGCGTCGATGCCGCTGATCAACTGCACGTCGGCCCAGTGCCAGGTGGCCTTGATGCGGGCGCCGAGGGTGCGACGGTCGACATTGGATGCCATGGGACCGGCCATCATGCCGGTGCCGGACGGCGTGCGCAGGGTGTAGTTGTCCATCACGTGGTCGGCGTAGTTGTAGTAGACCTGCGCTTCGAGCTTTTCCAGCACATCGCTGATGTTCGACTTCTCGAAGCGCAGGCCGAGGCTTTCGCGCCTGAACTGCGAACCGTCCATGCCGCGCCCGGCGTAACGGGCCTCGCCGTCGCCCTTGCCGGCGGTCAGTTCCAGCAGGGTGTCGGCGTCCGGGGTCCAGCCGACCGCGACGTCGCCATTCCATTTGTCGTAGCGCGACGCGACGGTGTCGTTGTTGCCGTCCTGATAATCATCGGAGTGCGCGGTGTTGCCGATGACTCGCACGTACCCCAGTGCCCCGCCAGCAGCGGCGTCCACCAGCTTGTCGAACCGGCCGTTGGAACCGGCCAGCACACTGGCATTCACCCGGGTACCGAGTTCGCCGAAGCTTTCCGGCTCGCGGTCGAACAGGATGGTGCCGGCCGACGCGCCAGGCCCCCAGAGCACGGTTTGCGGGCCTTTGATGACGGTCAGCTTGTCGTAGGTTTGCGGTGAAATGTACGAGGTGGGCGCATCCATCCGGCCAGGGCAGGCGCCTAGCATCATGCCGCCGTCGGTGAGGATGTTCAGTCGTGAGCCGAACATGCCGCGCAGGACCGGGTCGCCGTTGGTGCCGCCATTGCGCACCATGGCGAATCCCGGGATGGTTTTCAGGTAGTCGGCACCGTCACTGGCCGGCACCGGTTGGCGCGGGTCCTTGGGGTTGGTGACGACGGTCAGCGGGGAACTTGGCGCAACGGCGGTGATGACCGTCGGGCTCAGTTCTTCGCCAAGACCTGCGTGTTCATCGGCCAGTGCTACCGGCGCCAGAAGGGCGCCGCATAGGATGGCGGTGGCGTGCCTGAAACGAATGCTGGATTCGTTCAGGGCAAAAGAAGCCTGGGCAGGGCTCAAGCGTGAGTCAGCAGAAAACCTGGACATGACAATTTCCATCGAACAGTCGTAAACGACACGGCCGACAGCCTGCGCAATCCCTGTGGGACCGAGCTTCGGTTGTCTGGCGGACCGTGTGAAATCAGTGGTGGGTGTTTACGCGACGACGGGCGGGGCGCGGGTGCGGGCGCCGGGGAAGACGGTTTGCCGGGCATGGCCCAGGCGTGGGGAAGGTGTGGTGAAAGTATTGACGGGCGGGGTGTCGAATGCGGCGAATGACACGCCAACGGTGAGCGCCGGGCAGTTGAACAGCAGGCTGCAATAGCCGCATTTTTCCCAGAGGACATGATGCCCGGCTTGCGGCGGGCAGTGCTCGGCAGCGGATTGCGCACCGTGGTCGGCATGCTCCATTGCCGACATATCCATGCTCATGTCCATCGACATGTCCATGGACATGCTCATTGACATGGCCGCGCGCGAATCCATCGGCATCGACTGAGAAATCAGCGGGCCGATGAAAATCATCAACATGGCGAACAGGCTGATCCAGCTGCCACGTGTCAGGCTCAATGGCTGACGACGTGGTCTGGATGGCCTGGCGCTAAGCAGGCGCATGGGCGTTTTCAGCTCAGGCGATTACGGGGTATGCGCGTGTGCTTGCATGCCATCCGGCGCCTGCTTCTGCACCGCGACGTCGACCTTCACGTCACCGGCCTTCTCGAAGTGCAGGGTCATCGGAAAGCGTTTGCCGTCAGTGAGCAGGCTGCGGTCTTTCAGGTTCAGCAGCATCACGTGATAGGCCATCGGCGCAAACGTGACCTCGCCGCCAGCGGGGATTTCCACGCTGGGTACGTGCTGCATTTTCATCACGTCGTTTTGCATCACGTGCTCATGCAGTTGAGCTTCGCCTGCAATGGGGGTATCGGCGCTGAGCAGACGGTCTGCGGTTTTGCCTTCGTTGTGAATCACGAAGTACGCCGCAACGGTCGGTGCGTTGGGTGGCAATTCCTGCGACCAGGGGTGAGCGATTTCCAATTCGCCAACCTTGTATTCGTGGGCATTGGCAAAGCAGGCAGGCAGCAGTAAAGCGGCCAGAACGATGAGTTTGTTCAACATGGCAGTTCTCCGGAACGATTCGAAACGCAGTTCAATTGCGAGAAGGAATCACACCAGAGGGGATGCGCGGGGGTTGAGGCTTGGCCATTGCTGGCGCGGCGTCGGGGTGTTGAGGGAAGAGAGAGGCAAGCTCCGATTGGATTCGAAACTGGCGAAATACAGCTGCGGTTCATGCCCGGGCAGCGCCACCAGCGGCGCGGAACCGGAGCAGCACCAGCAATGCTGCATATTGGAGTGTTCGTCGCCTTGCGGCGCCTTCTGCTCAATCTTGCCCAGAGAGATCGCCACCATTTTGGTGCCGCTGGACGAACAGAAGCTGCCCCACAACGCTTGTTCGGCAGGCGCCTTGGCCGCCTGCGCCATCGCTGCGGACATCGGCATGGCAAGCATGTTGAACAGCACTGCGAAGCAGGCTATCCAGGCAATTGCGAGCCGTTGTCGGGACATGGGACAAATCCGGTTGGGTGGGCGATCAGGCGCGGGCTATTTAGCCTGATCAGGGCCGATAAGTAAAAAGGCTGCGTGCGGTGTGGTGTCGCAGCGAAAGTTACTTGTTTCTTATGCTGTCAGTGCGCACGAACCGCATGTACTTGCATATCTACCCCAAGCGTAGCGCGAATGACCGCGAATATCGCAGCCAGGTTGTCCATGCTCGGATTGCCTTTGGCAGATAGCATCCGATGGAGACTTTTGCTGGGCTTCGCTGTTCCCTTGGCCAGTTCTTCGAAACCAACAGTGGCGTTAACGAGGTCGCGCAGAATGATCCTGGCCATTTCAGGTTCGCCATTGAGAAACAGGGTAGCAGCCTCATCCAACAATGCTTGGGCGAACTCGGGATCACGCTGGGCACGCTCGGCGATCGTGTGTTTGTAGCTTCGGGTAAACGCCATGACTCTATCTCCGATTTCGTTGAGCTTTTTTTCGGGTGCGAAATTCGGCTATCAGTATTTTTGCCTGTTTGATGTCGGTTTTTTGCGTGGACTTGTCGCCTCCACCCAAAAGGATGATCAGGCGTTTCCCTTCTTGAACAAGGTAGATCCTGTAGCCGGGGCCCCAATTGATTCGGTATTCGCCGAGACCTTCAAACCACTTGATGTTGGATGTATTGCCTAGCTCCAGTCTTAGCAATGCATTGGAAACCTTTAGCGCTGCCTGAGCATTCAAGGTGGAAAACCAGCGCCCAAAGGGGCTTGTTTCGTTGTCCTGCAGGTATTCTTCGAGTGTGATCACAGGCGGCCCTGAAGGTAACAAATAGGTTACTGTTCATGCAAGCCAATGATCCTGCCTTACTGAGCGCAGGCCGCCAACGCATCAAGTGTTTCCTCAAGCGTCAAAAACTCCCGCTCAACTCCCGGCAACACCGGCCGTTTCAACACCAGCACAGGCACCCCGCGCTCCCGCGCCACTTCCAGCTTCGGTTCGGTGGCGGTGCTGCCGCTGTTCTTGCTGATCAGTACGTCGATCTGCCGGCGTTCGAACAACTCACGTTCATCGTCGATCTGGAACGGTCCGCGGGCACCGATGACTTCGCAGCGTTCGTTGCCGGGGTAAACATCCAGTGCGCGCAGGGTCCAGAATTGACCCGCAGGGATTTCGTCCAGGTGCTGCAAGGGTTCGCGTCCAAGGGTGAACAGCGGTCGCCGGAAGGGTTTGAGTGCCTGGATCAATTCAGCCCAGTCGCTGACTTCACGCCAGTCATCCCCGGGCTGGGGTTGCCATGCCGGACGCCGCAGCGCCCAGCAGGCAATGCCACTCAAGTGGGCGGCTGTCGCGGCGTTTTGGCTGATTTGGGCAGCGTAGGGATGGGTGGCGTCGAGCAGCAGATCAATCCCTTCATCGCGAATGAACTGCGCGAGGCCTTCGGCACCGCCATAGCCTCCGACGCGGACCTGGCAGGTCAGGTCCGTCGGCACCCGACCGACACCGGCGAGGCTGTAGATGTGTTGTGGGCCCAGGGTTCGGGCAATCGCCAGAGCCTCGGTGACGCCACCGAGCAACAGCAGGCGTTTCATTGGAAGGCTCCCGCATGGCCGACGATCCCGCCCTGGCGATCGATGGCGAACACTTCGACCTGAACCTGCGCCGGCACCACGCTGCGGGCAAATTCCAGGGCGTGCTGGCATACCGCATCGCCGAGGGCGATCCCGGCAGCGCTGGCCATGGCCAACGCTTGTTGGCTGGTGTTGGCTTCGCGGATGCCCTGCTGCAACGCCGCATCAGCGCCCACCGCTGCCGCCCATTCGGCCAGTTGTGGCAGGTCGATGCTCGAATGCCGACTGTGCAGGTCCATGTGCCCGGCCGCCAGCTTGCTGATCTTGCCGAAGCCGCCACAAAGACTGAGTTTTTCCACCGGTACTTTACGCAGGTGTTTGAGCACGGCGCCGACGAAATCACCCATTTCGATCAGGGCAATTTCCGGCAGGTTGTAGACCCGGCGCATGGTGTCTTCGCTGGCGTTGCCGGTGCATGCGGCGATGTGCAGGTAACCGTTGGTTCTGGCGACGTCGATGCCCTGATGGATCGAGGCAATGTACGCCGCGCAGGAAAATGGCCGGACGATGCCGCTGGTGCCGAGGATCGACAAACCGCCAAGAATCCCCAGGCGCGGATTCATGGTTTTCAGCGCCAGTGCCTCGCCACCCTCGACGTTCACCGTGACCTCGAAACCGCCGCCGTAGCCGAACTCATCGGCCAGTCGGGTCAGGTGATCGGTGATCATCTTGCGCGGCACCGGGTTGATCGCCGGCTCGCCGACGGCCAGCACCAGCCCCGGACGTGTGACGGTGCCGACGCCGCGACCGGCCTTGAAACTGACGCCCGGTTCGCCGACAAGGCGGACCCGGGAAAAGAGCAAGGCACCATGGGTCACATCGGGGTCATCGCCCGCGTCCTTGATGGTGCCCGCTTCGGCGCCGTCATCGGCAAGGCGACAAAACTCCAGGCGCATCTGCACCTGCTTGCCTTTGGGCAGGATGATCTCCACGGCATCCGAGCTCACACCGCTGAGCAGCAGGCGAGCCGCCGCAAGGCTGGTGGCAGTCGCGCAACTGCCCGTGGTCAGGCCACTGCGCAGGGGGGCGGGTTGTTCGGCGGTTTCGTCACGCATCGATAGGCTTCGTCACATCCAGCAAGGTAATCGGCAACGCCTGGCGCCAGGTATCGAAGTCGCCCAGCGGTTGCGCCTGAGCGATATGAATACGCGTCAGGTCTCCGCCGTGCTGGTCGCGCCAGGCCATCAGGGTCATTTCACTTTGCAGCGTGACGGCATTGGCGATCAGTCGCCCACCGGGTTTGAGGGCCGCCCAACAGGTGTCGAGCACGCCTTCGCGCGTCACGCCGCCACCGATGAAAATCGCGTCCGGCCGCTCCAGCCCGGTCAGGGCTTGCGGAGCGCTGCCACGAATCAGTTGCAGGCCGGGCACGCCGAGGGCATCGCGGTTGTGTTCGATCAACTGTTGCCGTCCCTCGTCGGCTTCGATGGCCAACGCGCGGCAACTCGGATGGGCGCGCATCCACTCGATGCCGATCGAACCGCTGCCGGCACCGACATCCCACAAGAGTTCACCGGGAACCGGAGCCAGGCGTGCGAGCGTGATCGCGCGTACATCGCGCTTGGTCAGTTGGCCGTCATGTTTGAACGCCGAGTCCGGCAAACCGGCCAATCGTGACAGGCGCGGTGTACCGGATTCGGCGATGCAGTCGATGGCGATCAGGTTCAAGTCGGCAATCGCGGGATCGCTCCACTCGCTGGCAATACCGTCGATCCGCCGTTCCGCGGCACCGCCCAAGTGCTCCAGCACGGTGAGGCGGCTCGGGCCAAATCCGCGATCACGCAGCAGCGCGGCAATGGCGGCGGGGCTGCCGCCGTCGTTGCTCAGGACCAGCAAGCGCACGCCGCTGAACAATTGCGCGTTGATCGCGGCGACGGGACGGGCCACCACCGATAACGTGACGACCTCCTGCAAGGGCCAACCCATTCGGGCGGCGGCGAGCGAGCAAGAGGAGGGCGCCGGCAGAATCTGCATGTCATCGCTGGTCAGTTGTCGGCTGAGACTGGCGCCGACCCCGAAAAACATCGGATCGCCACTGGCGAGTACACAGACGGACTGACCGCGCAGGGCCAGTACGGGCTCGATGGAAAACGGGCTCGGCCAGCTTTGGCGCTCGCCACCAATGCACGCAGGCAGCAGGTCAAGGTGCCGCTGGCCGCCGAAGATCCGTGAGGCTCGCAACAGGGCGTGCCGGGCATTCTTGCCCAGACCCTTGAAACCGTCTTCACCGATGCCTACTACCGTCAGCCAGGGGGCCATGCCGTTCCTCTTCTGTAAACCGAAGCCAAATCGCTCCGCGCGGACTGTATCGACTCACGCGGGTTGCGCATCATAACGCGGCGGCGATTGCATTCGCCCGTGGCGACGTGCGAAATCGTTGTTGGCGGTGACAGCGGTCTCGACGGGAGGGTGTAATATTTAATTTATTGATGACGCTTTCTCAGGTCGAACCGCTTCATTCTGATCTCGAGCAACTTTTTCGCAATCAGCGATCTTTTGCTCTCGAGTATTCTTTTATCCAGTTTAAGAAGGGCTCGATGCTGGATGATTTTTGCAGTCTGTTCTTCCCAATTCCAGAATATGAAGTTGTTCTTTTTTAAGTGAGCTACCAATTCCAGACTGAATACTGCAATCTCAAGAAACCCTTTTGAATCATACCGCGCGGGGATAACCTGAAGTCGCTTGCCATTAAGGCTTTCTTTATCCAGTGAAGCGATTGCCGGCTTGTCCGGCTTTAATGCGTCGAGGGTATCGATCATCGCGTTCCCCTGCCGGGAATCGGGCATGGTTTGTGCGCTCCGAACCAGAAAGTCTGCGATGCTTGTCGAGATTTCGTATCGCGTGCGAGTGAAGATGCTGTCCTGAAAGACAGACCAGCCAAAAAAATTCAGCGTTACGACATACTCATCCAACCATTTTGCCGAATCAGTAAAACGACTGCCGACCAGGTCGGCGGAGTGGGTGGCTATTTGTGTGCAAGAAGTAAAGTCATCGTAATCGTATGTTGAGAGTTCACTGATGCATGAAATCAGGTTGGGCCCGGTCAATGTTCCGTAGGGGTTTTCCATAACCATGTTCTGTTCCTTGGATGTAGTGGGTATGTTTTGAAATTTGGCTTCAATCGTTAATGAAGCTGCAAAAATTTATCTGTGGATGAAATGAGCGTGGGTTATAAATTTGATTCTTGCTGTTAAGCGTTTTCGTGGTGTTGTTTCCTGATTGAATGCCCACGGGCAATACAGGCTTGAACCGACGTAACCTTGGGCCCGGGATCGCTTTTCGTCGTCAATCTGCGTTGGCTTTTCATCCGGCCAGACAAAGCAGGCATAATGCTGCCCTTCATCTCGTACCGGTCATCCTGTGAATCCACATCAGACACGCACCCTTTTGCGCCCTTCGGCTTGTCCCGGGTTGTTGCGGGTCGTCCAGGCACTGGACGGTGGTATCTGCCGGATCAAACTCAGTGGTGGCTCCATCCAGGCACGGCAGGCGATCGCTGTGGCTGATGCTGCCGAGCAACATGCCAGTGGGGTGATTGAGGCGACCAATCGCGCCAATCTGCAGATTCGCGGAATTGGCCACGAACAATCGGCATTGATCAATGAGTTGCTGGCCGCGGGCCTGGGGCCTCAAAGCGCGGCTGGCGATGATGTGCGTAACCTGATGCTCAGCCCGAGCGCCGGGATCGACCGGCAGATGCTGGTCGACACGCGTGCGCTGGCGCAGCAGATTCTTGCCACGGTGCAGCAACACGAACGTTTCCACGACCTCAGCGCCAAGTTTGCCGTGCAACTCGACGGCGGCGAGGCCCTGGCGATGCTCGAACATCCCCATGATCTGTGGCTGTCGGCCTATAAAAGAGACGGCGAACCCTGGTTGGCGTTTGGCCTCGCGGGATGCCCCACGGATGCCCCCGCCGGTGCGGTCGCCCTTGCCGATGGCCACCGCCTGGTCGTTGCGACGCTCGACTTGTTCCTGGAGCTGGCACGTGCGGAGCAAACGCGAATGCGCCATTTGCTGGCCGAGCACCCGAGCGAAGACTTTCTGCGCCGACTGAGCGAACGTGTGCCCATCGAAGCCGTTGCAGGTTGGCGTCGCGCCTCGGTGACAGAGGCGCTGCACATCGGCGCTCATCCTCAGGCCGATGCGGGCCTGTCTTACGTTGGCGCGGTTCCGCCACTGGGACGGCTTGACCCGACGATGCTCAGAGGCGCAGCCGAACTGGCCGAAAAATTCGGCGACGCGAGCCTGCGTTTCACGCCATGGCAAAGTCTCTTGTTGCCCAATGTCCAGCATGGACAGGTCGCGCAGGTCATTCGCCACCTTGAGCAGCTTGGGCTGTTGTGCGAAGCCGGCCAACCGTTGTCCCGATTGATCGCCTGTACGGGCTCAAACGGCTGCGGCAAAGGCCTGGCCGACACCAAGGCTGACGCGTTGCAACTGGCCGCTTTGTTGCAACGCTATGGGCATGTGCTGAATGTGCACCTGAGCGGTTGCTCACGCTCCTGTGCTGCCGCGCATATTGCTCCGGTCACTTTGCTGGCGGTTACTCCCGGTCATTACGACCTCTATTTTCGCGATGCAGCGCAGCCGGGATTCGGCGCCTTGCACGCACGCAACCTTACTATCGACGCGG
Source organism: Pseudomonas moorei (assembly GCF_008801475.1). Classification (GTDB taxonomy): domain Bacteria; phylum Pseudomonadota; class Gammaproteobacteria; order Pseudomonadales; family Pseudomonadaceae; genus Aquipseudomonas; species Aquipseudomonas moorei. The sequence continues at coordinate 44,975 of NZ_VZPP01000023.1, forward strand.
TCGGCGCCTTGCTCGACGCCCGCTCACGGAGCCCCCTTGATGCTTGATTACATCCGCGACGGTCAGGAGATCTACCGTAACTCCTTCGCGATCATTCGCGCCGAGGCCAACCTCGCGCGAATCCCGGCCGATCTGGAAAAACTCGCGGTACGGGTGATTCACGCCTGTGGCATGGTCGAGGCCATCGACGGTTTGCAGTTTTCCGATGGGGCGGGCAAGGCCGGGCGCGATGCGTTGGCGGCCGGTGCGCCGATCCTGTGTGATGCGCGCATGGTGTCCGAAGGCGTGACCCGTGCACGCTTGCCGGCGAACAACCCGGTCATTTGTACCCTGCGCGATGAAAGCGTGCCTGACCTGGCCCGTGAGTTGGGCAACACGCGCTCTGCGGCTGCACTGGAACTGTGGCGCCCGCATCTGGAAGGCAGTGTGGTGGTGATCGGCAATGCGCCGACTGCGCTGTTCTATCTGCTGGAAATGCTCGACGCCGGCGCCCCGAAACCGGCGCTGATCCTCGGCTTCCCGGTAGGCTTCGTCGGCGCCGCCGAATCCAAGGCGATGCTGGCGGCTGACAGTCGCGGCGTGCCTTTCGTCATCATGCAAGGTCGGCTGGGTGGCAGTGCCATGGCCGCCGCTGCCGTCAATGCCCTCGCCACGGAGATCGAATAATGCAGCAAACCGGACGTTTGATCGGCCTTGGCGTCGGCCCGGGTGATCCCGAGCTGATTACCGTCAAGGCGCTGCGCCTGCTGCGTGAATCGCCAGTGGTGGCGTATTTCGTCGCCAAGGGCAAGAAGGGCAATGCCTTTGGCATCATCGAGGCCCATTTGCAGGACGCGCAAACCCTGCTGCCGCTGATTTACCCGGTGACCACCGAGGCACTGCCGGCGCCGCTGTCGTACGAGCAAGTGATCAGCGATTTCTACGATGCCGCCAGTGAGCAATTGGCCACGCATCTGGATGCGGGGCGCGATGTGGCGGTGATCTGCGAAGGCGATCCGTTCTTCTACGGCTCTTACATGTACCTGCATGACCGTCTGGCCGAGCGTTATGACGCTGAAGTCGTGCCGGGCGTTTGCTCGATGCTCGGCGGGGCATCGGTGCTCGGTGCGCCGCTGGTGTATCGCAATCAGAGCTTGTCCGTATTGTCCGGCGTGCTGCCTCACGAAGAGCTCAAGCGCCGTCTGGCTGACGCCGATGCAGCAGTAATCATGAAGCTGGGGCGCAACTTCCCCAAGGTCCGTCAGGTGCTGGAAGAACTCGGTCTGGCCGAGCGCGCGCTGTACGTCGAGCGCGCGACCATGGCCAACCAGAAAATTGTGCCGCTGGACGAGGTCGAGCCAATGTCCTCGCCCTACTTCTCGCTGATTATCGTTCCCGGTGAAAGGTGGCAAGGCTGATGATCCGACCTGTTCCGGCGATCGTCATTCTCGGCAATGGCAGCCTCGCGACCGCGCGCAGTATTCAGACGCTTTATCCTGGTGCGTTGGTTCACGGCCTGAGCGCAAGGGTGGACGGCGCAGACCGCGTTTACCATGAATTTGGTGTGACCCTGCGCGAGCTTTATCGACAGGACACGCCGATCATTGCACTGTGCGCCGCCGGTATCGTGATCCGTACGCTGGCGCCGTTGTTGCTGGAAAAAGGCGCCGAGCCCCCCGTACTGGCGGTTGCCGAGGACGGCAGCGCGGTGGTGCCTCTGCTCGGCGGCCTGGGCGGGGTGAATGTGTTGGCGCGCGAGATTGCGGCTCATCTCGATGTGGCGCCCGCGATCACCACCAGTGGCGAACTGCGTTTTGGCACTTGCCTGCTCAATCCACCCAGCGGTTATGCCTTGGGTGACCTGGAGCTGGGCAAACGTTTTGTCTCCGACTTGCTGGCCGGTGAATCGGTTCGCATCGAAGGTTCGGCGCCCTGGCTGGCGCAGGCGCAGCTGCCTGAGGATGAGCAGGCGCGACTGACTGTTCATGTCGGCCATGCGGAGCGAGCGACGGCGGCTAATGAACTGCTGATCTACCCTCGTTGTGTGGTGGTTGCGGTCGGACCTGGTGTTGCGGATTTGCCGAAGGTGATTGGTGATGTTTTGCATCAGGCCAACATTGCCCGGCAATCGCTGGCTTGCCTGTTGGCTGCCGACACGGAAATGGCTGATCCGACACTGCGTGAGGCCGCACGCGAATTGGGCGTACCCCTGCGTTTTGCCAGCGCTGTTGGATCGCTTGGTGAGCTGGCCCGCGATGCCATCGGGCAGGCTGTTTCCATTATTGGCGATGACACCATCAGCGTAGCGGTCGCCGAACAGCCATTGGACCCGATGCAGATTGGCCGGCCTCGCGGACGCCTGGCGGTGATCGGTCTGGGGCCGGGTGCGGCCGAGCTGATGGTGCCGGCGGTGAAGGCCGAACTGGCGCGCGCCAATGATGTGTTGGGCTACGAAACCTACGTACGCATGGCCGGGCCATTCCGGGCTGATCAAGTGCTGCATTGCACCGACAACCGTGAAGAAATGCAGCGTGCGCGCCATGCCTTTGAACTGGCTGCCCAGGGACGGTCGGTGGTGGTGGTGTCGTCCGGCGATCCGGGTGTTTTTGCCATGGCGGCGGCGGTGCTGGAAGCGCTCGACGAGTCCACGGACGTCAATTGGCACAACGTCGATCTCGAGATCCTGCCGGGTGTTTCCGCGTCGCTGGCAACTGCCGCACAAGCAGGTGCACCGCTGGGCCATGACTTCTGTGTGTTGTCGCTGTCGGACAACCTCAAGCCCTGGTCAATCATCGAAAAGCGCCTGGATCTGTCGGCCCAGGCTGACCTCGCCCTGGCGTTCTACAACCCGATCTCGCGCTCGCGCCCTTGGCAACTGGGCCTGGCACTGGACATTGTCGCCAGGCATCGCACACCTGATACGCCGGTAGTGTTGGGGCGCGATATCGGTCGCCCAGGTCAGACCTTGCGAGTGACGACACTCGGGCAGTTGACTGCCGATCAGGTGGACATGCGGACGATGGTGCTCATTGGCTCTTCGACAACTCGTGTGATTCCTCGCCCGGATGGTAGTACCTGGGTGTACACGCCACGCAGCTATGGCGATAAGCTCAATCCGGCCCGATAACCACTGCTTTATTTCTTGCGTACCGAATAACACCAGATCGTCCGAACTCTTGTTTGACGACGGTCTGGTTGTTTTTTTGTGCGCTATTTTCTGGTGGGTGATTTTATTGTGTCGTGCGCGTGATTGATGGGTGTGCGCTACATATGTTGTATTTTGTTTTGGTTGTTGGTTGAGTTTTGTCGAGTTAGATTTGATTCGCTCCCGGATGGGGCGATATTTAATAAATAAAGGAATATTAATGTGAGTGATTTTGAAAGTTCTTTAAGTACTTCTGAACGTATCGATTTGGTAAGGGCGCGTGTTGAAAGGCGCAAGAAAGCCGTGGCGGGCAAGCGCCGCAAAAGATCGCTGCCGTCGGCGGTTGTAACCAGTCCAACAAAAGAGCTGGATGCGCTGGTACTCGGCAATAGCCTGGTTGGTTATGGTGACAATATAAGCATTGAAAACATGGCGATTATTGAGAATTTGATCACTATGTCGAAACTGGAGGCGAATTACGAAGTGCCGGGTAATAAAGATCCCAAAGCCTGGTATCACGCCTTTACGAAATGCTTGGAAGACCTTGGATGTTTTGTTCCGGATAAGGGCTACACAAAGTACAGCGCAACTTCGCTGAAGGTGGCGATGGATAATGTCATGGTTGATATTGTCCGGGCTGCCGTTGAGGCGGCAAAGGCCGCTATCCCAGGCGCCGCCGTACTTAGTGCGGTGACGAACTCAACATTGGACGCACTAAAGAAAGAACCCGAAGCAATCAACTTGTTGAATATTGGTGCGAAGAGTGCAGAAGGCGTGCGCTTGTCCACGATTCCCTGCGAACAAATGTCCAATGGCATCATCCTGGTTGCGATCGCCGCTGTTGACCATCAAGGCGGAGGCAATGATGGTGGGGTGCTGTTCGTTGATTGGAAAACTTCGTCGCTGGATATCTTTCACGGGAAGTCGTTCGTAACCTTCAATCCTGCCCGTTATGCGGAAATAAGGGCGGACATCGAAGAGTATCTTGGCGAGCATCGAAAGGAGATTTTGGTCAAGCGTTTCAGGCGTCGTAAGTAAAAGAAAAGGGCCAGAGGCGCGCGCTGCCTCTGGCCCTCCTGAAAAAATGGCTCGTCAATTGAAGCTGGAATTATCCCTCCCGATTGAAGTCTCGGAGGGGGAAGTGGCGGTTAAGGAACCAGATAGCCCTTGACCCCGGTGAAAATAATCTGCGCTGCCAACGCACACACGAACAACCCCATCAACCGGCTGACAATCTGCAATCCCTGGTCACCCAGAATGCGCTCGATGTGATTGGCCAGGTACAGCACCACGCCGACCGTGAAACTGGCCAGGGCAATGCTGAGGATCGCGGTGAGCTTGTCGTCCCAGTGCGGCTGGCTCACACCCATGACCAGCAAGGCGCCGATGGTGCCGGGGCCGACCGTCAGCGGGATGGTCAGCGGGACGATTGTCACGTCCTGCTGCACGTTGTCGGTCTGCACTGCCGACTTGCCTTGCGCCATGCCGAGCGCCGAGATGAACAGCACGCTGCCGGCACCAATACGAAAGGCGTCCACGGTGATGCCGAACACGCTGAAAATCACCCGTCCGAACAAGTACAGCAAGACACTGGAAACCAGCGTGGCGATTGCCACTTTCCACGCCAGGCGACGTTGTTCCTTGCGCGAGTAGCCGCGGGTCAGACTGATGAAGCAGGACAATACGAAGAACGGGCTGTAGAGCACCAGCATCTTCAGGTAAACACTGAACAACACGTGGAGCATGGTGCAGGCTCACTGGCGAGGGAAGTCGAGGGGGGAGTCTATCAGGCGTTGCGGAGCCTGTCGGCTCAGGACGTTGGGGTCGTGGCGCGGTTTTGCTGTTCGCGCTGCGCAACCCAGTGTTCGATCAGTTCACGCAGTTGCGACAATTCGACCGGTTTGGCCATGTGTCCGTCCATACCGGCCTGGCGCGCGCGCTCCTTGTGCTCGGTTAGGATGTGTGCGGTCAGTGCCACCACGGGGGTCCGAGTCCGCTGGTTGCCGACTTCCCAGGCACGCAACTGCTGGGTCGCCGAGAAACCGTCGAGGATCGGCATTTCGCAATCCATCAGCACCAGGTCGTAACGCTGGGCCTTCATGGCCTGCAAGGCTTCTTCGCCATTGCTGGCGGTGTCGGGCTGCAGATTGAGCTTGCCCAGCATGCCGCGGATGACCTTGGTCGAGATGCTGTTGTCTTCGGCCACCAGAATGCGGAAATCGGCGGGAACCTTTACCGGCAGGGGCGGACCCGAGGGTGGCTGCTGCATGACGGCGAGGCCCTTGTTGCGCTGGGTCAGCTCGTCGGCCAGGGTTGTCTTGAGGGTGTAGCCGGCCACGGGTTTGGCGAGGATGCGCTTGATTCCGGAATTGCGCGCGATGATCTTGCTCGGCGCATTGCTGATGCCGGTGAGCATGATCAGCAGGATATCGTGATTGAGGCTCGGGTCTTCCTTGATCTTGGCGGCCAGTTGCATGCCGGTCATGCCGGGCATGTTCTGGTCCAGCAGGACCACGTCGAAGTAGTCGCGCAGGTGCGCCTTGGTGCGCAGCAGTGCCAGCGCTTCCTTGCCGGACGGTACTGCGCTGACGTTCAGGCCCCAGGCGCTGCATTGCTGCACCAGCACCTTGCGGCAGGTATCGTTGTCATCCACCACCAACACCCGTGCGCCCTGCAGCGGGCCGTCGAGGTCGGAAGTCGGGTGTTCAAGGCGGTCAGGGTCCAGCGGCAAGGTCAGCCACAAGGTGCTGCCCTGGTTGTTGCCACTCTTGATGCCGAATTCACCGTGCATCAGGCGAATCAACTGACGGGCGATGACCAGACCCAGATTTCCGCCCGTCCGGTTGGCCGACAGGAAATGCTTGCTGTGCAATTCGGCGTGCATCAGCGCGTCGCGCTCTTCGGCGTCCATCGGTTCGCCACTGTCCTGCACGGCAATGCGCAGGCGTGGTTTGGGGCTGCGTTCGTCGAGAGCGACGACGATCAGGATTTCGCCTTCATCGGTTTTTTTCAGGGCGTTTTCAACAAGGCTCAACAGGGTCTGGCGCAAACGTGTCGGATCACCGCTGATGACTCGCGGCACTTGCGGCTGGATGAAGCTGATCAATTCGACGTTCTGTTGTTCGGCCTTGGCGCGGAAGATGCTCAGGCAGTCTTCGATCAGGGCGTTGAGGTCGAATTGCACATCGTCCAGTTCTATCTGCCCGGATTCGAGCTTGGAGATGTCGAGGATCTCGTTGATCAGCGTCAGCAGTTCGTTGCCGGCGCTGTGGATGGTCTGTACGTAGTCGCGCTGTTTGACCGAGAGTGGTGTGCCCAGTAACAGTTCGGTCATGCCCAGCACGCCGTTCATCGGGGTGCGGATCTCATGGCTGATCTTTGCCAGGAATTCGGCCTTGGCGTTGATCTCGGCGTTGCTGGCGGCCAGATCACGACTGATGCTGAAGCGATCTTCGGTGATACTGCGCTGGCGCTCGCTCAGGGCGATGCTCATCAGCAGGCCGCTGATACAAATGAACGCCAGTAGAGTGGTGATCAGGCCGTGGGGTTCGATCAGGGTCAGCCCCAGCAGTGCGGGCAGGATGATCAGTATGCCGAGATTGAACACCACCATGGCGGCCACGAACAGCCGCGCCGGGCGATAGCCTTTCTGCCAGTGAAAGGCGCTGGCGAACAGCATCGTCAAGCCGGCGAGGGCCACCAGTCCGTAGGTGATGAAGTTCAACGGCAGCGTGTTGACGAACAGCAGTAGCAACCCCGAGATCATGATCAACAGGATTTCGCCCACGATCACTCTGTTCAGCGGATGTACACCGAGGGGAGCGAAGAAGCGTAACGCAAACATCAGGCCGCAGGGGGCGGTCAGTAACAAGGCGAGGTACGCGCCAGGGGTTTGCACCGCTTGCCACTCCGGAAGCCAGGGACCTGCCAGGTTCAACAACAGGACCAGGCTGAGCATCAGGCAGCCTTCGGATGCCGCCAGCCACAGGCTGCTGCGCGAGCGGGTGTAGGCGTAGCGGATGAGGTTGTGCAGGATCAGCATGCCGATACAGCCCAGCAGCAGGCCGTAGATCAGCGTCTGGCTCTGATTGGCTGCAGTCATGATCGCTGATTGCAACGTGATGTAGGGGCGCAGCTGGTGTTCGGAAACCAGTCGCAGGTAGACGTCGAGAGGCTTGTCGCTTTGCGGCAACGGCAGCATCAAGTCGCTGCTGGGCAAAGGTCGATCGGTATTGGGTTGTTCGCCGCCTGTCTTCGATTGCTCGATCAGCCTGTCGCCGTCCAGCACATACATATTGAAGTGCAGCAAATCGGGTGCGAATACCCGAAGCAACTGCTCGTGCTTGCCGGGAGCAAGCCGGAATCGTAGCCAAAGCGCGCCATCGGGCGCGGCGGCGGTGAGCTCGTCGAGTTCGATAGGGCTGAATTGATTGGTGTAGCGTGCGGAACGGATGTCGCTCAGCTGCAGGTCGCCCTGTTCGTCGAGCAAAACGGACCAGCCACTGCCTTGCGCGGCCTGAGCCGGGAGCATGCAGAGCAAGGTCAGCAAGGTGACGGTGAAACCTATGGCAATCCTGAGCCAGCGCACGGCGAAATCCCTTCGTAGGTTGATGCCAGAATATAACTATGCGCGGCGCCGGAATAGTCAGGCAAGGGCCTGAAGCCCTTGCCCGGCTGAAAGGGTAGCTTATTCCTGATTTTCGCCACGCTCGCGGGCAATGGCGCGGTAGCCAATGTCCTTGCGATAGAAACAGCCTTCCCAATCAATCTTGGCTGCCAGCTTGTACGCCTGCTGTTGAGCGGCATCGACGCTGGTGCCCATGGCGGTGGCGCAAAGCACCCGACCACCGGCCGTCACGACTTGACCGTCCTTGAGTGCAGTACCGGCGTGGAAGACTTTGCCTTCCAGTGTCGCGGCTGCATCCAGACCCTTGATGGCCGCGCCTTTGGCGTAGTCACCAGGATAGCCGCCTGCGGCCAGTACGATACCGACGCTAGGACGTGGATCCCATTGCGCTTCAACTTTGTCCAGCGCCTGGGCCAGGGCAGCTTCTACCAGCAGTACCAGGCTTGACTGCAGGCGCAGCATGACCGGCTGGGTCTCAGGGTCGCCGAAACGGCAATTGAATTCGATAACTTTTGGGTTACCAGCCTTGTCGATCATCAGGCCAGCGTACAGGAATCCAGTGTAGACGTTTCCTTCCTCGGCCATGCCGCGAACCGTCGGCCAGATCACCAGGTCCATGACGCGTTGATGCACTTCACTGGTGACCACCGGAGCAGGGGAGTAGGCACCCATGCCGCCCGTGTTCGGGCCGGTATCGCCGTCACCGACACGTTTGTGGTCCTGGCTGGTGGCCATCGGCAAGACGTTCTTGCCGTCAACCATGACGATGAAGCTGGCTTCTTCGCCGTCCAGGAACTCTTCGATCACCACGCGGGAACCGGCGTCGCCGAAAGCGTTGCCGGCCAGCATGTCGCGCACGGCGTCTTCGGCTTCGGCCAGAGTCATGGCCACGATCACGCCTTTACCGGCGGCAAGACCATCGGCCTTGATCACGATTGGTGCGCCTTTTTCACGCAGGTAAGCCAGGGCCGGCTCGATCTCGGTGAAGTTCTGGTAGTCGGCGGTCGGGATCTTGTGGCGGGCCAGGAAGTCCTTGGTGAACGCTTTCGAACCTTCCAGCTGAGCGGCGCCAGCGGTCGGGCCAAAGCAATCCAGGCCGCGCGAACGGAACAGATCGACGACACCAGCGACCAGCGGCACTTCAGGGCCGACGATGGTCAGGGAAACGTTTTTCTCGGCAAAGTCTGCAAGCTGCTCAAGCGCCAGCACATCGATGGCGACGTTCTCGCACTTGGCTTCAATGGCGGTGCCGGCGTTGCCCGGAGCCACGAAAACCTTCTGCACACGCGGATCCTGAGCCACTTTCCAGGCCAGGGCGTGTTCACGGCCACCGCTGCCAATGATCAAAACATTCATTTCAAAAACCTCGGATGACGCAAATCTGGGAGCTGTAGGAGCGAGCCTGCTCGCGATGGTGGTTAACGATAACGCGGAGTGTCTGAAACACTGTGGCGTCTATTCGTTCTTCGCGAGCAAGCTCGCTCCTACAGTCAGTGGACGTATGCTTAGTGACGGAAGTGGCGCATGCCGGTGAACACCATGGCGATGCCGGCCTCGTCGGCTGCTGCAATCACTTCGTTGTCACGCATCGAGCCGCCTGGCTGGATCACTGCGGTGATACCGGCCTTGGCCGCGTTGTCGATGCCATCGCGGAACGGGAAGAACGCATCGGAAGCCATGACCGCGCCCTGTACCTGCAAGCCAGCATGTTCCGCCTTGATCGCGGCGATACGTGCCGAGTTCACGCGGCTCATCTGGCCAGCGCCAACACCGATGGTCTGACGGTTCTTGGCGTAGACGATGGCGTTGGATTTAACGTACTTGGCGACTTTCCAGGCGAAGATCAGGTCGTGGATTTCCTGTTCGGTCGGCGCGCGCTTGGTCACGACTTTCAGGTCATCGGCGCTGATCATGCCGATGTCGCGGCTCTGCACCAGCAGGCCGCCGTTGACACGTTTGTAGTCCCAGGCAGCCGCGCGGTCAGCCGACCACTCGCCGCAGGCCAGCAGGCGTACGTTGGCTTTGGCGGCCACGATGGCGCGGGCTTCGTCGCTGACGCTCGGGGCGATGATCACTTCGACGAACTGACGCTCGACGATGGCCTTGGCGGTTTCAGCATCCAGCTCGCGGTTGAACGCGATGATGCCGCCGAACGCGGATTCGGTGTCGGTGGCGTAGGCGAGGTCGTAGGCCTTGCGGATACCGCCTTCGGCGTCCGGGCTGACGGCCACGCCACACGGGTTGGCGTGCTTGACGATCACACAGGCTGGCTTGACGAAGCTCTTCACGCACTCCAGCGCAGCGTCGGTGTCGGCCACGTTGTTGTACGACAGTTCCTTGCCTTGCAGTTGGGTCGCGGTGGCGATGCCGACTTCGGCAGGCTTGGCTTCCACGTAGAACGCCGCGCTCTGGTGCGGGTTCTCGCCGTAGCGCATTTCCTGGGCCTTGATGAACTGGCTGTTGAAGGTGCGCGGGAATTCGCTGCGACCTTCGGTGCTGAGGGTGTCGGCGGCCTGGTTCACGGTGCCCATATAGTTGGCGATCATGCCATCGTAGGCGGCGGTGTGTTCGAAGGCCTTGAGCATCAGGTCGAAACGCTGGGCGTAGGTCAGGCCGCCGGCCTTGAGGTTTTCGAGGACGCTGGCGTAATCGCTGGCGTTGACCACGATGGCCACGTCCTTGTGGTTCTTCGCTGCCGAACGAACCATGGTCGGGCCGCCGATGTCGATGTTTTCGATCGCGGTCGGCAGGTCACAGCCTGGCTTGTTGATGGTGGCTTCGAACGGATACAGGTTGACTGCTACCAGGTCGATCGGCTTGATGCCGTGCTCGTTCATGATGGCGTCGTCGATACCGCGACGACCGAGGATCCCGCCGTGGATTTTCGGGTGCAGGGTTTTCACCCGACCGTCCATCATTTCGGCAAAACCGGTGTAATCAGCGACTTCCACTGCGGCAACGCCGTTGTCCTGCAGCAGCTTGAACGTCCCGCCGGTGGAGAGGATCTCGACGCCCAGGGCTTCAAGTTCCTTGGCGAATTCGAGGATCCCGGTCTTGTCGGAAACGCTGATCAAGGCGCGGCGGATCGGCAGGCGGGTAGTCTGGTCGGTCATTTCAATTTCCATCAAAAGCAAAGGAGTCAGCAAAAAAGGCGACCGGTTTTACGCGGGCGCCTTTCTGGTTTGATTGAATGCTTACAGCAAATCGTACTGCTTGAGTTTCTTGCGCAGCGTGCCCCGGTTCAGTCCGAGCATCTCGCTGGCCTTGGTCTGGTTGCCCTTGACGTAGTTCATCACGCACTCGAGCAGGGGAGCCTCGACTTCGGAGAGCACCAGGTTGTACACATCCGTGACGGCAGCGCCCTCAAGGTGGGCGAAATAATTGTGCAGCGCTTTCTCGACACTCCCACGAAGGGTCTGACCTTCTTCGCTCGGGGTATTGAGGTGCTGTTTCAAATTCACGTTGTCGCTCACGGGTGTTGTTCCACTCACTAAAGTCTCGGTCATCATCGTCATGCGGCCACCCCCTCTCCGTCCCCTGTCAGGCTCTTGTAACGTTCGGCGAAGAAGCCCTGAACGTTGGCGCATTGTGCTTCCGTATCTTCCAAACGATTGAAGTGGGCGCGAAACTCCCTGGCGCCCGGCAAAGTTGCGAGATACCAGCCCACATGCTTTCGAGCAATGCGTACGCCCATCACGTCTCCATAGAAGGCGTGCAGCGCAGCCAAGTGCTCTAGCAGAATGCGTTCCACCTCGATCAGCTCCAGCGCCGGGAGCTTCTCGCCGGTTCGCAGGAAATGGTCGATCTCGCGAAAAATCCAAGGCCGCCCCTGGGCAGCCCGGCCAACCAACAGGCCGTCGGCACCGGTCGCGTCAAGCACGTAGCGGGCCTTCTCCGGCGAATCGATGTCGCCATTGGCGAAGACCGGCATCGACACCGCCTGCTTGATCGCGGCAATGGTGTCGTACTCGGCTTCCCCGGTGTACAGATCGGCGCGGGTGCGGCCATGGACCGCCAGCGCCGTGATGCCTGCCTGTTCGGCGATCTTCGCCACAGTCAGGCCGTTCTTGTTGTCCCGGTCCCAGCCGGTACGGATCTTCAGGGTCACCGGCACATCAACCGCAGCCACTACCGCCTGCAGGATCTCGGTAACCAATGCCTCGTCCTTCAACAGTGCGGAGCCGGCAGCCTTGTTGCAGACTTTCTTCGCCGGACAGCCCATATTGATATCAATAATCTGCGCACCCAGCTCGACGTTGGCCCGGGCCGCATCCGCCAGCATCTGTGCGTCACCACCGGCGATCTGTACCGAGCGTGGCTCGGGATCACCTTCGTGGATCATGCGCATGCGTGACTTGCGGGTGTTCCACAAACTCATGTCGCTGGTAACCATCTCCGAGACTACTAGTCCCGCGCCCAGTCGCTTGCACAGCTGACGAAAGGGCTGGTCGGTGACGCCCGCCATGGGAGCGAGAATCAAGCCGTTGTGTAATGTGTATGGACCGATGCGTACCGCCGACATAGGACTTCCCTGTTGTGGGGCCGGATCATGAGAGTTCGAAAAAGGGTTGGCATGATACCCGCTCTCGATGACTGGATAAAGGCTGAATTGAACAAAATCTGAACAGTTATTCTGTTATCGCCAGCGGTTTGGTCCCGGCGCGCGCAGTCAGAAAGCCGTCGTCAATTCAGGATGGGTGAGCCGGTTCACTCGGGCGAGTGGAAGCTGAGACTGTAGTTCACCGCTTTGGCGCCTGGGTCGAGAATGTCCAGCGCGATGTGGATCGGTGTCTGCGGGGGCATTTCGGCCATGCCTTCGAGGTCGCCCCCCAGGTACTCGCCGGGCTTGAAGCGACGGCTGGCGATCAGATGGCCATTGAGGTCGGCAAAGCGCAGTTCCAGCAGCGGGAATGGCTGGGAGAAAGGCGCACGGTTGTAGATGATCGCGTCGACCACCAGGGCGCCGTTGAATTCAGGGTGGCTGCGCACTACCAGGTTGCTGCTTTTGATTTTCGCGATATCGACCTTGGATGGCACGGTGCAACCGATTTGCGGGCACAGCTGCTGGAACCATGGGCGGTATTGGTCCTGGCGTGCCAGTTCATCGAAGTGGTAGGCAACATACTGGCCGACGAGAGCACCGGCACCAATCACGATCAACAGTAACCAGAAGAGTCGGCGCCCCCACGGCGAGCGACGTTTTTGCCAGTCGAGTTGCAGCGGATCATCGGTCAGGTCTTGCAGCACGTCGGCGCGCACGCCGGGTTCGCTGCGCTCGCGTCGCTTGCGTAATGGCTCGATCGAGGGCAGGTCGTCGTCATGCTCGTCGCTTGCAGTGGCCGACAGGCGCTCATGATGAACCGGCGTGTCGAGCGGGTCGTGCAGGCGCAGTTGTGGCGGCGCTGCTTCGTCCTCGGGTTCTACGGGTTCCAGGGACAGCGAGGGTTCGGTGCGCGAGGGTTTGCTCGGTACCAGCTCCAGCTCCGGCAAATCCTCTTCGTCGGTCTGCGCGCGATCGGCAGCCGATTCGCTGAACAGGCTGTCGGACCAGGGCTCTTCGGTCTCGGCAGTGTCGCGACGCGCACTGAGCGCGTCTTCGCGATGCCGGGTGAACTCCGTGGTCGGCTGGATTTCCCGCTGTTCGAGGCGGGCGAGCTCTTCGTCGAGGTCGAGACTGTCGAGGTCCAGCTCGGCGGCTGTCCATTGTTTTTGGCTGATGGCGCGGGGTTCTGCGGGTTCCGGTGCTTCGATGATGGCCGGGGCGACCGGCGTGACAGGTTCCTTGCCGGCCTGCTCAAGCAGCTGCTTGGCGGCATTGAACACCTGCAGGCATGAGCCACAGCGAACAACGCCGCGAGCCACGCTCAACTGAGCGTGGCTGACGCGGAAGCTGGTTTGGCAATGCGGGCACTGAGTGACGAAACTGTCGGTCATGCGGCGATCCGGATTATGCAGAGGCTCATTCTAGCGCCGACGACCGGTAATGCGCACCCAGCCATCGCGATTGGCGATCGGATCCAGTTCGAAGTCCTTGGCGTAGGCGTCGGCCACTTCTTCGCCTTGCTCGGCGAGGATGCCCGACAGCGCCAGGCGGCCGCCCGTCCTGACCAGTCCGGACAGCTGCGGTGCGAGTGACACCAGCGGACCGGCGAGAATGTTGGCAACCAGCACGTCAGCCTGAACTTGCGGCAAGTCTTCCGGCAGGTACAGCGGGAAGCGTTCTTCGGCAATATTGTTGCGCCCGGCGTTGTCGCGGGAGGCTTCCAGCGCCTGAACGTCGATGTCGGTGCCCACGGCTTGATTCGCGCCCAGCAGAAGGGCGGCAATCGCCAGAATCCCCGAACCGCATCCGAAGTCCAGCACATTGCAGTCCTTCAGGTCCTGGCCGTCGAGCCACTCCAGGCAAAGCGCGGTGGTGGGGTGGGTGCCGGTGCCGAACGCCAGGCCCGGGTCCAGCAACAGGTTGACCGCATCAGGCTCGGGTGCCGCGTGCCAGCTCGGTACGATCCACAGGCGCTGGCCAAATCGCATCGGCTGGAAGTTGTCCATCCAGCTGCGTTCCCAGTCCTGGTCTTCGATCACTTCGCTGTGATGTTCGGGCAGCGGGCTGCCGGTCAGCAATTCCAGATGGGCCAGTACCGGGCCGGCTTCGGTGCCGCCTTCGAACAGGGCCAGCAGGTGGGTGTGCGACCACAGTGGCGTGGTGTTGAGTTCCGGCTCGAAGATCGGCTGATCTTCGGCGTCCATGAAGGTCACCGACACGGCGCCCACTTCAAGGAAAGCGTCTTCATAGGTTTCGGCTTGTTCTGGGCTGATGGCGAGACGGACTTGCAGCCAAGGCATGGCGGGCACCTTTGAAAAATATTGATTGCAGCCTAGCGAGCTGCGAGAAGCGCGCAAGTTTACGCGAGAGTGCGGGTTTTGTGGGAGTAGGTTGGTCCGAGCATCAACACATGCCCTGTGGGAGCGGGCTTGCTCGCGATGAAGCCGGTACATCCGATATCAATCGTAGACTGATTCATCGCTATCGCGGGCAAGCCCGTTCCCAAAGGGTCAGTGGTGATTCGTTAAATGAAATATCCAGAAACAACAAAACCGCCCGAACAGACTGTGTGAAAACACACTGAAGGCCAGCCCAACAAACGCCCCGACTTGTTCGGGGCGTTTGTTTTTTGTGCGGGCAACAGACGAAAAAAGGCCTTTCAGCCCATTAGCGCCATCAGCTGGCGGG
>NZ_VZPP01000024.1 GCF_008801475.1 Pseudomonas moorei
ACGCGGTAAGCCCGGACTATCCAGAGCCAGGCCGCGTGCAAGGGGTCGTGGAATACCGCAGAGAGCGCAGCGAACAAGGATATGCCGCGAAAGCCCCTTGCAGGCAAGGCCTGGTGGCGGATAGGCCATTGGGGCGTCCGCTTCCTGCCGATGGTTGCTGAGCTAGCCGCAGTGGTTGCCCTGCAACGACCGGCAAGCGGAGCGCGCAGGCGCAGGCCGGAGGCGTGAGGATGGAAGCCCGAAGGGCCAAGACCTGGCGTGCTTTTGGCCAGGGCTTGGTTCACGACAGCCGCCCCCCGAAGGGGGCACGCACTGACACGTTTTGCCCAGTATTTACTGGTGAGTTGCTCAAAAAAGAGTTGCCATGCACGTCAACTTTTGTGAAGATGAACCCAGTCAGATGATCTTTGCGAGACCTGGCAAAGCGGCTACTAACCGCGATGCCGAAAAAAACCGCCCTACTAAGGCGGTTTTTTTTCGCCTTGAGAAAAGTAGAGATTTGCGCCTGCAGTAATGGCACTGCGACAGCCAAGCAGGTAAGATCCGTTCGTCGATGTGACCTGTGCGCCGGGTGGGGTGCTTCCCGTCTAAAGATTCACTTCTGGGGACGCGGGCCTAGTAATCCGCGCGGATTTGATCCCTGGTTAACACCAGCCCTGCCCGCGTCTCGCAAAGATCATCTGACCATGCTCTTGTCGGCGCCATGTGTTCCGGAAAAGCGCTGATAGGGACAAAGGCCCTTACTCGGGAGCCTTGGTATGAAAAAGTACCTGAAGGATCTCTCTATCCAGGTGATTGCAAAATTCCTGGTAGAGCTGATTCGCGATAGTTGGAACGGCTAACACCTGACTGACGGAGAAAACCCGCTGCGGCTTCGGCTAACGCGGGTTTTCTTTTGCTCCTACCCTCCCCGTTCGCCGTCCAGCTGCATCCAAAGCTCGTCCTCGATGAACTCGGCGTACCTGTCCACCAGCTCGGCGCAGCCGTTGCGCCCTAAATCACTGGGATGCCCTTCTGTGTCGTACGCCACACCGGATATCACCCGGAATTCCAGCTCGCGGTAGCCTTGCGCATCCCAGTCGCTCGTCCAGAGTCCTGGGTTAGGTTCGGCCTCGATCACATCCAGGATCTCGCATTGGATGACGCATGACTCGGCATCGATATGCACCTCATACACGCTCGCCTCCCGGCCCACATGGGCCGTGGGTCAAACAGGGTCGGTGTCACTTTCCAGGCTGATTGCGGAGGCGGGCTTATCCTCGCGTAGCGCAATGTAAACCGCATGGCGCACCTTGCCTGCAGGTGTCAGTTCAGCGAATTTCACTTCGCACACCAGCACTGGCTCTGCCCACACCACGGCGCCGCTGAGTTTTGGCGGCGCCTCCATTGCCGGCGTAGTCCGCACCAATGGGCGTAGCCGTTCCTTGAGCCTATCCAGCTCGCGCCGAGTGAAACCGGATCTGACACGACCGGCGTACTGCAGCTGGCCGGCGTCATTATGCAGGCCGATCAGCAGCGACCCGATGCCTGCTGAGCTGCGAGTGAAGCCCAGGATGATGAACTCCTGTCGCTGTACGCACTTGAGTTTGATCCATGAACCGTCGCGCTCGCCGGCGTAGACGCTGCCCAGCCGTTTGCCGACGATGCCCTCGATGCCGAGCGCGCAAGCGCTGGCCAGCAGACTGGACGGGTCTGCATCGAGGGTATCCGAATAGCGCACCTGATCCAGGTCGACCTGCTCCAGCAGGACACGCAACAGCTCTCGCCTTTCCTCGACCGGGCGCGAGCGGAGGTCCACGTTCTCGATGAACAAAAGGTCGAAGGCGAAATAGACCAGATGGTCGGTGCGCCCGGTTGCGAACGCTTCCTGCAGGGCCTGAAACGCTGGCCGGTCCTCCACGTCCTGCACGATCACCTCGCCATCGAGCCAGGCTCCCCTGATCGGTAGTGACCGCAAGTCCTGGGCGAGTCGTGGCATCCGAGCTGTCCAGTCATAGCCGTTTTTGGTGAACAGGCCCACGCCGGCATCGATGCGGGCGAACATGCGGTACCCGTCGAATTTTATCTCGTAGGCCCATTCCCCGGCTGGGGGCCGCGTGAGCAAGGCCACCAATTGCGGTTGGATACGGGCAGGGAGCTGGCTTTTCTTGACGGCCATAATGCACGCGCCTCAGTGGCACTCCATAAGCTGTGGATCATCCGGCAAGCGGAAAGATCCTCCTTTTGTCCAGGCGGCTCTAGCCGTGTCGTACGGCGTGCATTACTGTATATGCAAACAGTATTAACCGGTGCCCCATGAACGTTGTATCAATCCAGCCGCTCCGAGACTCCCGCCAGGTACTCGCTGTCCTCGCCGGATCAGCTGCAGGAGGGTTTCCAAGCCCCGCTGCGGACTATTACGAGCCACCGATCTCCCTGGATGAGTTGTTGAACATCCGAGCGGCGCACGTCTTCATCGTGCGCGTGGAAGGCGAGAGCATGCGTGACGCCGGGATCTTCGACGGCGGGGTGCTGATCGTAGATCGCTCAATCACCCCTTGCTCTGGCCAGATCGTGCTGGCGTATGTCGATAACCAGCCTCTCGTTAAGCGGCTGGCCAAGGCGCCTGGTGATGGTTGGCTTCTTGAGTCGGCCAACCCTGCCTACAAGACCATCACCCCCGACGAATACGCATCGGTCGACGTATTTGGCGTGGTCACGTGGGACTTGACCAAGCATGTGTTCTAAAGACCCTCGACCGATTTTTGGGTTGGTGGATGTCAACTCGTTCTACTGCAGCTGCGAACGCATCTTCCGGCCTGAGTTGAGGCACCGCCCTGTCGTCGTTCTTTCGAATTCGGATGGTTGCATTGTGGCCCGTACGAACGAAGCAAAAGCCCTCGGCTTGAAGATGGGCGACCCCTACTTCAAGGTGCGGAATTTCCTGGAGCAAAACGGCGTAGCGGTGTTCAGCAGCAACTACACCTTGTACGGGGAATTGAGCCACCGCGTAGGTGTGGCCATCGCCTCCCTGGTCCCTGAGTGGGAGCGATATTCCATCGATGAACTGTTCGTGAAGCTCGATGGCCTGCCCGAACCGATCATCGATGTTGGCCGTGCGATACAAGCCCGCGTGCTGCAGTGGACAGCGCTTCCGGTTGGTGTCGGCATAGGTCACACGAAAACATTGGCAAAGGCAGCGCAGCACGCATCGAAGGTATGGCGGGAGAAGACAGGAGGGGTGGTCGACCTCCGCAAGCCGGATGCAGTCGAATGGCTGCTCCGGCGAATGCCGGTCGATGAGGTATGGGGCATCGGCAGTCGCATGCGTGACAACCTGGCCCGCGACGGGATCACCACGGCATGGGAGCTGTCGCAAGCGGATGCGCGGGCAATGGGCCGCAAATACAGCGTCGTACTGGAACGTACGATACGGGAGCTGCAGGGTGAATCCTGCATGGACCTGGAGCAGACGGTAGCGCCAAAGCAAACGATCTGCTCTAGCAAAATGTTCGGCCAGCGTGTTCACACGCTCCAGGGCCTGCAAGAAGCATTGGCGACGTACATTCACCGCGCAGCGGAGAAGCTGCGCCTGCAGCGCTCGCTGTGCGGTGCCATGCGCATCGGCATTCAGACCTCGTTTCACGGGGATGGTCCGAAATACGCCAACGCCGCCACGTGCATACCTGCCTATCCAACAGACGACGTACGCCAGCTGACCAAATACGCCCTGCAGGCTGCAGAGCAGATCTACCGGCCAGGCTTCGCGTACAGCAAAGCCGAGGTGCTGCTGTTGGATCTGCGCAAGCGCGGGGAGTACACGCAAGATTTGTTCAGCCCGAGCCAGCCTGAGCGCTCCGACGCGCTCATGGCCACGATGGACAAGATCAACCGGCGATGGGGGCATGACTGCCTGCGAACTGCAGCGGTGCCACTGACCCCTGACTGGGGCATGCGTCGTGCACTGCTGAGCCCCAGTTACATGACCAGCTGGGACCAGCTGTGGAAGGTGCAATGCCGGTAATTCTCGCGTGCGAGAATCACCGTGTGGCGGAAGCAATCCCAAGCCGCTGGCGACGGGCGCCGATGCTCGCTCGCGATACGCCGGCAAGCCTGGCCACCAACGCATCGGGCACCTTCCCCAACAAATGGTCATAGCGGGAGGCCACGGATACTCGCGTAAAAGGCTGAATCCCCAAATCCTTACAGCGCTGGAGAATGATTGAGTAAGGCACGCCCACGTGTCGGCTGATCTTTGCCGGAGTCATTGTGCTGAGCAGCGATTCGTAGCCCAGCAAGGGCCCGTGATAATCCGCAATCAGCTGTGGGGGGCTACTGCCTGGCACTGGCGGCACAGGCTCAAAACCCAGTGCCTCGCGAATATCCTGCACGACAGCAAGATCAGCACCGGCCAACTGGGCAATCTCCTGGTCACTCACAAAACCAAAGAGCGGCTTGTAGGGCCGCAAATCATGGTTCAAAGGCAGCGCTTGTTTGCGTGGGACAGGTCGAAACACTGGCAAGATTCCCAACGACTCGCGATAGGCTTTGACGCTCTTGCTGCTGACGCCACACTGGGCGGCAATGGCCCTGTCGGTGGTGTAGCCCAAGAGGTGCTTATAGGGTTCGATCTTCTGGCCGACTGACCAAGGCGCGATTCCCAGCTGCTCCCGGCGTCGGCGGATCCGGTGCGGAGTTGAGCCGATCAAGCGGGCCAGCTCAACATCCTTGAGCTTGCCTAGCTTGGAGTCGTACAGCTCCCAATTAACTGTCAATTACCGGCCTCCTTCTCTTGCTTAGGGGTGTCGAATTGGTGGAAATGGAGGAATATTCATGCCTCGCGGATCAGCGCTGGCATCCCATGACCACCAACCGGTAGGTCCATAGTGTTGGGTGTAGTAAGCACATTTTGCCTGTTTGCGAGCCAGGTACTTCGGATCGTGACGGCCATAGACTTCCATCGGCAGCTCTCTGCCGGCGCCTATATCCATCAACCAGAAATCGGGAAACACCTGCTCTTGCCCAGCATCGAAGCGCATCGGCTTGATGAACCGCCGTCCTTGCTCGCGCAACAGTGCCTCGATTTTGGCCTCATAGCCGGATTCAACGGGTATCCATTCATCACTGACGACCATCAGCGCGACGTTGAGCGCCTGAGCTTTGCCGGGCGCGGTGGGTTGATCCGTCTGGACTATCGCTATTACGCGGCGTCCTTCACGCCACCCGCGCAACTCGGCTGTGTAGCTCCTGGCGATGCGCTGCCAGGTGTCCGTATCCGTAAACAGCCGCGGAACTCCGTGATAGCCGGTGATGGTGATGTAGCGGCTCATCGTCTGCTCGCGTTCTTCCGAGTACGCTGCAAGCGGAGCGATGACGATTAGGCGACGGTTGTTCCTGATTGCGCTGGTCACCTTCTGACTATTGGCTTTGGCCTGCTGGCCAACTGCTGAACTTGTAGCAATGACCAGTGCATCACCGATGCGCATCCGCGAAGCGAGCATGCGGTCGGCAGCTTGCTGCAGAAGGCTGTGAATCAGGCCGAGGCCACGCTTGCCCGCCATGCCAGGCACCCAGTGGTTAAGCCCGGCCTCGCTCCAGAGCAAGTGCAACAGGCCACCCAATGTCATGGCCGGCTTCGTTGGCTTGCCACCCGAAGGGGTAGGGGATGTGCCCTCCATCGGCTGAACGTCTGCAGGATCCTTCTTGCGCAGCGAGAGGGTGAGCTTGACCTTGAGGTCACCGTCCTTAGTTTCTTCGACCACGCCTTTGCTGTAGCCGCCTAACCCCGACTTGTCGGGGTCCGGCGAGTAGTACAGGCAATCAAGGGCATGCTCGGCGCCGGTATGGGGATAACGCGAGAGGTGAAACGAATCACTGTCCGACCTGTGCCGTACGGCCAAGCGTCTAGTGCCCTTTCCCGGGCACAGGCAGCGGACCAGGCCTACGCGGTGAGCCTTCTGCAGTACCCCTTTCCACTGCAGCGCATATCCCGGCTGGGTCTGATAGGCCTCGGAATACTGATTAACGTTCTCCCCAAACCCGATGCTTACCGCGTACCGTTGATCGGCCATAGCTGCTTCCTCCGTGTCGCTGTGAAATCTCCTGCGCTCGATGTACAATGAGCGCGTGGATTTTTGCTCCTTCGCAAAAACCTAGAAACCCGCAAGCATTGCCGTGCTGCGGGTTTCGTCTTTCTGGCGTCCAGTCAAACTTTGAAGCAGCCCAGCTCGATGACAGGCGAAGCCTAGGTAATGTCGATCTGCGTTGTACTACCATCCGCTTTGCGAAATTCCATGTTCATCGGCTGCGCCTCTGCTACGTCCTGCAGCTGCGCCACGCAGCGCTTGTTCAACAGTTCAAAAAGCCATTCAGCGTCATTGACCGCATCCACTGGATCACGCGGCAATGCCTGCTGCAGACTTTGCTTAAACCAGTGGGAGGCGGTGGGGTCAGCCAACGCGGCCGCAATCTCGCCATCTGCTTCACTGGCCACCAGCGCCTGGTCGACCGGCTTGGTCGTGGCTTTGATCGCCAGCTGATCAATGGCCCGCAGCTCTTGAATGGTCGCCTCGTCCAGACCACTGTTGAAGTGGACCAGCTGGGTGAGCCCAGTCAATTGCCACCACGCCGACGAAATCCCCTCGTCGCGGTCCGAGCCGATAGGCAACGCCAACGCGCCGGTCAAGTCGACCAGGTGCTGCTTTGCTGAATCGATCAGGGATTGCTGCAAGCGTGCATAGCGTTCATCCGACATTTTCAACCTCTCCTGTCACCTGCACCCGATTCGCGTCTAGGGCCTGGATCACAGTGCAATGATCGAGGGAAACAGCCCCTGACAGGCCGTCAACAAAGATCACAGCCTGGCCACACATGACCCACGCCTTACCTCGCGTCTCGGCGCGGTGTGTTTCCCCTTGGCCGAGCAGTTCCTCGTAGCTGACCAAGGCACCTTTCGGGTAGTCACTGTTCCAGTCGTAGCACTGCGCCTTGGCGTGTAGTTCCTGTTCTTCAAACGTCCTGTTGCTTGGCTGTGGCATCGGATATCTCCCTGAAATGAGGTTGGCGTTAGCTGTTGTGTGGAATCGAAGGCATATCGGGCAGCAAGCCTTCGAGCGATTCCTGGGCGGGTGGATCCATGCCAGGGCCTGCTGGCAGCTGAATGTCTCCGTCCGCCATCGTCGGCAACTGCTTGAGCTTTGCGTCGCCCAAGTCGGCCTGGTCTTCTGTCGATACCAAAACCCGTGCATTGAAAAGGGCGAACTGCAGGTTGTCTCGTTTATCGGCCCATGCAATTCGACTGTTCACGACATAGGCCAGCGTGCCTCCACGTTGGCCACCGACACTGATGGTCTGAATCCAGTTGTGCTTGGTAAGAATGGCGATAGCGCGTTTTGTGGTTGCGACGGAAGTATCCATCAGCTTGGCCAGCGTGGCCTGGCTGATGATCAGCGCCCCCTGCTTATCCATGTGCTGCACCAGAATGTGCATGAGCTGCGCAGCTCGGGGCGCCTGTGCTGTCAACGCGGCCCACGCTTCATGGCCAGCGCGTTCAGTCTGTACCCAAGTACCGCGCTGGGCAGGCTGCGCGTAGGCGCGGATCTCGTTATTGTCACTGGCCATTGGGCCTCCTACAGTGATGTTGCGTGAACGATATCGAGCAAATTTGTTCGATATCGTTCATCTGTCATGCCATACCCTAGCTCATCTGGTGAGCGATGGGTAGCTCATCCGTGCACGATATCTTCCAAATCTTGTGAGATATCTCTCACACATGAGCTAGGGGTAGCTCATGAGGGGGGGGTAGCTCATAGGGTGAGCTAACCTAGCTCACAGATGATGAGCTAGGGGTAGGTCATAGATCGTGAGCGATGGTCGCTCATGGATCATGATCTGAGGGTGGTTCACATTGTGAGCGGGGTAATGCTCTGGAGCCCGCGAATTACAAGGCTCGGTAAGTCGTCCTTCTTATGATCTCCTAACCCCAGCTGAATTTGCCTTGGCTGTAGGTCCTCAAAGTCGCCTGCCGGCGGCGGCCAGCCGTGAATGGGTGACAGACTCCGGCTGCGCCTGCGCTAGTCACCCATTCCCGCCCGGCTCGACAGACAGCTCATCACGAATACGCATCACGGTCGTAGTTGAACAGTTCGCATGCCTGGCGGTGGCGCGGATCCCAAGGTTTGCTCCCAGTAGCTCACGCACCCGCTTGCGCAGTTCCTCGTCCACTGGCCTGCCCTTGTACACACCTGCTGCTCTTGCTTTGACGATGCCCTGACTCTGCCGCTCCCGCCGCTGCTGATAATCCTTACGGGCAATTGCCGCCATCATGTCGATCATCATGTAGTTGATGGCCGACAGCATCCGGTCAGTGAATTCATCGTTGGTGGGCAGGGTCATGCCCTGGTGACTGGTAGGCAGATCGATAGCGACGATACGTAGACCTCGCTGATCAATCGCGCCCTTGAGTTCCCGCCAATCCTGATCACCCATGCGCGATAGTCGATCAATACTCTCCACCAGCAACACATCGCCTCGCTTGGCGTCTTTCAGCAAGCGGATGAGTTCTGGCCGGTTGGCGTGCGAACCGCTGGCGTTCTCCATGTAGCTGGCGGCGATGGCCAGGCCGAAGCTCGAAACGAAGGTTTCCAGTGAGTCGCGGGCGCGGCTGGCATCTTGGTCATCAGTTGAAGCCCGCAGATAAGCGCGGATGAACATTAGGATTCCACCTGGTTTTTGAACACTTGAGGGGCCACCTGGTAACCCGACCGTATCAGTTTGGGTGTATTCAACTGACTGTATCAGTATGGGCGTTTTTTAATTAGGGTGCCTGAGTATTACAGCCAAAGAGCACCCGTACCATTTCAGGTATACCCATTTGTGACGGACGCCTGCCCGGTCCCCGAAGTGACGAATTCAAATCAAGCATTAGTGCAGGTTCCCCCATTACCGCAGGAAGTGGGGTTTCAATTCGTCACTCCAGGGACCGGTGCGGATTGATCAGCCCTGCAGCTTTGAAAATTCCCGGAACAACCGCGACAGAATAGGTTGGGCGGCTTCCAGTTCATTCAGCTCCGCCGAGGTGACTTTGCGGTGTTCAAGCGCACGGATAATAGGTTCGGACAGTTTCTTGGCTTCGTCCTCGCCGTGGTCCTTCACCAGCTGGTCATAGCCGCCTGGGTAGCGACCCATATCGCCAGCCTGATGAAGGTCAAACAGGGCCTGGTCATCCTTTTGATGGGCTTGCTTCAACTTTTCCGTCCAGTTCTTCCGGTCGTGTTGCTCAGGGCCAAAGGTTTCTAGCAGCCTGAGATCGGCAAGCGTCCGAAGCGAACGGTTGATCCCCGCCAAGCTTTCCTGCAGTGGCTGCAGAAGCTGGGCGAGGTCTTTATCGGTTGAGGTTGTCATGGGTCAACGTCCTTGGTGGTCATGGAATGGGTCTGCCAGTACCGCAGGCGCTCGGCGTCGGCCTCCAGCACGAAGCGATCGATCATTTCGGCTGGTGCGCAGATCTGCGCGCACCGCCAGCCCTCCGGGGTCTGTGTCAGGTAGCTGGAATAGATCTTGTCGCGTATAGCCAAGGCGCGCTGCTTGGTAAGACCGTGCGCATTGGCGACCGCGACAAGGCCCTTGCCTTCGACCAGGATCTCGAAGGCTACGTCGAGGCTGCGTGAGTGCATTTTCGACTTGGTGCGGATCCGCTCGAATTCCTCTCGCGGTATCCGCAGGTCCTGGTCAGGATGCCGGGCGGTCATTCAGGGTTTTTCCAGTGCTCGGCCAGCTGCGCACGGGCTTTCTCCAACTCGGCTTTGAGGTAGGTGTTTTCCGAGGTGAGCGTTTCAACCTGTGCCGACAGCACAGTGTTTGCCTCGCGCAGTTTTCCTAACTGATCATCGAGCAGGGTTTGCTGGGTCGAGTTCGTCGAAGCGACTTTGTCCGATCCTTTCTTGGATCCACCGTTATGCACGCGGAGGGCTTTGGTGTTGCGTAATGTCGTGCGTACCTCCTGGCGGAGGTTCAGATCTTCATTGCCCTCTGCGCGCTCCAGTAGATCCGCAGCGGCTTGCGGGTCAAGTTTGTCGAGGCGGCTGATATCGTTGACGGTAGAGATATCCGCAGTGATGCCACGGGCGACTGCTTCACGACCTGCGCCATCTTTGGTGACGTTGACCAGGTAGGCGAGTCGTTCAGCTACCCAGTTGAGGCCTTTTGACCATTCCTCTGCAACCTTGTCCAGCGTGCCCAGACGGTCCTTGTCTTCCTGCAAGGCTAATGCAAGCTCCAGCTGGGTCAGGTTTTCGCTATGAACGTTCTCAGAACGCTGAATGCGCTTGGCCTGGGCATCTGTTAGATCTTTAACCGTTGCCTCGACCAAAACACCGGCGATGATGCAAGCTCGGTAGCGACGTTCTCCGGCAACCATCAGATATTTGAAACCAGACTCCGGGTTAGGGTGTGGTCGCAATACGCAGGGTTCAATCTGGCCATTTACCAGAATGTCATCGGCCAGCTCCCGAAGCGATTCCTCAGAAAAACCAGGGTTATCTTGGCTCCGAATCTGCTTCACGCACTGGATTTCACCAGGGCTGATCTTTTCAATGAGCCCGCCCTCGTTGGCAGGGCGCTTCTGGAAGTCGGACAGTTTCTTGGCGGTGGTGGCGAGTGCCCGCCCAAATGAGTTTTTCTTCTCCGTCATGGCTTAATCCTCACTCCGAAAAGACCTTGCTGAGTACAGCCGCGCAGGCCCGTTTCATTTCCTTTCCCGCATCCCGCTGACTCCCGCTGCGAGCTTTACGCCACACAGGATTGCCTGCTGCCAGAGATTTGTTGATGCAGGGGCGGTGGGTGATTTGTTCGTTGAACATGGCGTCGCCGTGTTCCTCGCGAAGGCTCGGCAGGATCTCCAATTCTTCGGTTGAGCGGCTATTGATCAGGTTTGGCAGGAAACCGAGAAACCGCAGATCAGGGTTGTACTGATCCTGCACGGTTTCGATAGTGGCCATCAGCTTTGGCATGCGTGCGAGGGTGAAGGCACTGATGTTGAAGGGCGTTACAACCGAATCTGATGCTGCCAGGGCGGCGATCATGCGGCGCTGCAGGTTGGGCGGGGTATCGATCAAGCAAAGGTCGAACTCGTCATTAAAGCGGTCCAGAGCCTTGCCGAGGTTGGTCACAACATCCAGCTCCATATCGTCCACATCCAGCAGCGCTACGTCGGCCTCGATCAGCCAGATGTTGGGCGCTACCTGGCGCGGGATGAAGCCGGCGTGTTCGTCAGTGAAAAGCTGACTGGCCATGAGGTAGGGCGTATCGTCGCCATCCTCTATGGGGGGGAAGAATTGCGACAGGTCGCTTTCGTCCAGGTCAAGGACAAGCACCCGTTTACCTTGCTCGGCTGCATAGCAGGCCAGGTGGGCTTCCAAGGTGGTTTTGCCCACGCCACCCTTTTGGTTCGCAACGGCTGTGCGTTTCATGGTGACCTTCCTGTTGTCTCCGATGGAGCGGTTGGTTGAAAGTGGGATCATGCTTACATCAGTAAACCCCGTAGTCAACCCCAAAAAAGGGTTTACTAGAAATTCTCGCATGCGGGAATTGATATGGCTCACAGGATCCGCGTGAGAATTTCTCGCACGCGAGAATCGCAAACCCTGGCTTGCTACACTGCGCCCCACGTCAGCATGTGTCGTGCGGGTTGGTTTCCTTGCGCACCGTTCTTGTTGGCCAGGGTGGGCAGCTTGGGCGGCTCCCGGCTGCTCGCCCGCATCCCTTCTAAAACGCGGGTTCCGACCGCTTGTCGGGAAGTTTGAGCAAACTCCGTTTTCTACTGTCTTCTGCGCGTGGTGTATCGCCACTGACACACCTTGTTACCCGGCATGGAGCCGGCGACCTAATGCATTGCAGATGCAGAAATATGGACATTTCCCTTTCAAATCAAAGTGTTAATCAAATCACACCCTTACCAGGCATCAGCCAGGGGCTTGGCCGTTCGTCGCCGAATGTGATGGATCCGATATTTCTGGAAGCGAAACCTTGATTTCGTGAAATGAAAGGCCTATCTTAAATCACGAAACACGGATTTCATGGATCAAAACTCGAAAGAGGGAAGAAATGCGAGGTGGGATCTAGAACAAAACCGAGTAGGACTCCAGTATCGCCCCTGACTTTAGCCAAGAGCTGCCCAGGGGAAGAGATGCAGAGCCTAGAAAAGAAAGATCTGGCGGTTTTCGCCGTCGCCCAGCCGGATTACCGGGTGTTTTTAAATGAACGCCAGGAAAGCGACGGTCGAAGATGGGAATTAATCATTGAGAGTCCATCGACGGGACAACGCTTCACCGTAGTAACCTCGTTAGGGAAGACCAGATTATTCAAGAATGCCGATACTGCTATCGACTTCATAAAGGATACCTGCCCTAACAATCCTAATAAGGCAATAACCGTAACGTACGGGGGTTCCCCGTCATGATCAAAGAGGCAATGGTATGCAACTCTCTGCTCGCAACTCTGGACAAAACGTAGGTACTAACGACAAACAAACCTGGCGCACTTGGCTCAAGGACAAAGCCAACGCAACTTTGAAACAAGTTCTCTCGCAAAAGACTCCATCGCACAAAGCAATGATGCGCGATGACTGGATGGCCAAGGCCACCAAATTCGCAGTGTTGGGGTCGTTCATTTCCTTCGCAATTCTCCCTGAAATTGCCAATGCGGCAATGGATTTCAGCGGCCTGAAAAACCTGGCCAAGGACGTCGTGTCCTTCCTCATCTTCGATATCGGCTACTACCTGGGCATCGCAGCCATCGCATTCTGCGGCTTCCAGGCCAAGTCGGGCCGTATGTCGTGGGGGCAATTCGGCTGGGCCGTCGCTGGTGTGTTCCTGGTGTTCTTCTCGCCCAACCTGGTCGATACCATCAAAACCGGTGCGCAAACCGCACTGAAGTGAGGTAAGCGATGGCCGAGTACGACGACCTTGAAGAAGGTGAAGTGCTCGTATTGGCAATGGCCCGACCTTCCATGGTCGGACCATTCACACTGTCGAGCATTCTTATAAGTCTGATAGCACCCGTGCTGTTAGCACTGTTGATTCGATCACTGTACCCGTTGGGGCTTATCCCAGTGTTGTTTGTCATTTCGTATTGGATATGCAGTAAAGACGTATATCTGTTCGGTGTGTTACAGGCAGCAAGTAATCTGAAAGCATCACGGTTACGCAAACTTTGGGGGTATCGCAGTTATGCGCCTCGTTGATAAAGCATTCAAAAAACTGACGCGAAACATGGATCTTTCGCTCGGTGTTCAGCATCCCGAGGCTGCGGCGTTGGATGATGATGAAATGCTGGTGAGCGCCATGGTGCCTTACGACGT
Source organism: Pseudomonas moorei (assembly GCF_008801475.1). Classification (GTDB taxonomy): domain Bacteria; phylum Pseudomonadota; class Gammaproteobacteria; order Pseudomonadales; family Pseudomonadaceae; genus Aquipseudomonas; species Aquipseudomonas moorei. The sequence goes on from NZ_VZPP01000024.1 coordinate 13,337, forward strand.
TCATTACGATGACGAAACCGTTGTCACCAGCGAGGAAGCGCTGGTGCAGGTCATCAAGGTGGACGGCCTCTTGTTCGACTCGCTTTCAGCCGAGCAGATCAAGCGCTTCGAGCAGCAGCGCAACACCGTGTTCCGCACCATCGCAAGCAGTGACCTGACCGTATATGTCACGTTCGTACGCCGCAAGGTGACCGATTTTCCAGACGGCATGGGTGGAACTTGGTTCTCCCAGCAGTTCAACAAGCGGCTGCGCGCCCGCTATGAAAGCCGTGGGTTCTACATCAACGATATCTACATTTCGCTGGTGAGAAGGCGCTTTCGGGCTGGCATGCCTGGCTTGATGGACCGCGCCATCGCGATGCTGACCGGGACCGAGGCCACCAAGAACGAAGCCGAATCACTCGATGCAATGGCTGACTCGCTTTACAAGGCATCTAATCTGGTGCTGCGTAGCCTAGCTGATTACGGCACGCGCCGTCTGCGTGTTCAACGTCTGCCTGAGCCGCGCATGGGCAGGATTGACCGTGAAACGGCTTTCGACGCGGTGAAACGCTTCCAGCTCCAATGGCACGATTTCAAGGCGAACGTTGGTGACCATGAGATCTATCCCGCCGACCTGGTACATGACTTCCTGGGTGAGGAATTCTGCGAACTGAGCAGCTTCTTCAACTACCTGATCAACCTTGAGGATCGAAAGGTGCCGGTGTCGGACCTGCTGATCCGCGAATCGCTGCCATACGCACGGCTGAATTTCCGCGTACTGGCCAATATGTGCGAGATCCGTGGCAGCACCGAGTCGAAAATTGGCGCGATGCTGAGCATGGGGGAGTGGCCTCGCCGTACGCCGTCGCGGATGCTCGACAAGTTCCTGCAGCAGCCGGTGGAGTTCATCATCACCCAGTCGTTCACGTTCCAGAACCGGATCGAGGCCGAGCAGGGAATGCTGGATGAAACCCGCCGCATGACCGTTGACGACAAGCACAACATTTCCGAGGACGACCAGAAGGAACTGAAACAAGGGATCAGCGACCTGCGCCGTGGCAATGCGGTCAATGGCGCGCATCACCTGACCATTTTCGTGCATGTGCCATCGCTGCCGATGACTACCGAGGCAAACCGGGAGATCAACCGCAAGCGCCTGGATCATGCGGTTGGTCTGGTGGAAGGTTGCTTCGTTGAAATGCTGGTCAAACCAGTGCGTGAATGGTTCGCCCTGGAAACCTTCTTCTGGTCGCAACTGCCGGGCCAGAAAGAAGCGCTGATCGGTCGACGCGGCAAGATCAAGTCCAGCAACTTCGCCGGCTTTGCGTCCTTGCACAACTACGCCCGGGGCCGTCGTGACGGCAACCTGTGGGGGCCTGCGATCACCGCCTTTGAGACGGAGAGCTTCACGCAATACAACTTCAATTTTCACCGTGAAATGGAAGGCATGGTAGCGGGCCACTTGGGCATGGCGGCTGATACCGGCATGGGTAAAACCACGCTGCTGACCCTGCTGATTTCCGAGGCAGACAAGGCTCTACCGCTGGTGTTCTGGTTCGATAACCGCTTTGGGGCCAAGGTATTCATGAAGGCTATGGGCGGCGTTCACACCACGCTCTCCCCGCACAGCAACATGCGCTGGAACCCGCTCAAGCTGCCTGACACGCCGGAAAACCGTGCGTACCTGGTGGACTGGCAAGTGCAGATGCGCGAGTGCTACGCCTCGACGCCGACCAGTGCCGAAGACATTACCCGCTTCAAGGCAGCGGTGGAGGAGAACTATGGTCTGCCCCTCGCTGATCGCCGTCTGCGCAATGTGGTCTGGACCTACGGGCAGGGCGATCTAGCCGACGTTATGGCCATCTGGCATGGCGCCAAAGGCGTCATCGGCGCGAATGCCGGTGTGTTCGACAATGCGGAGGATTCCATCGACTTTACCCAGGCGCGGCACTACTGCTTTGAAATGATGGAACTGCTCAAGGGTGGCGAAGCCCGTCCAGAGCTGCCCGTCGTGATGAGCTACCCGCTGCATCGGATCGAGCAGGCCATGAATGGTCGCCCCTTCATTTTGGTATTGGAAGAAGGCCAGAACCTGGTCAAGAACGAGTTTTGGCGCAAGAAGATCGACAACTTCATCATGCAGATCCGCCGTAAGAACGGCCTGATTATCTTCGTGACGCCGGATGCCAAGTATTTCCGCAGCGAAACGGATTCCATCGATAAGCAGACCGTCACCAAGATCTACCTGGCCAGCGACCAGGTGAAAGATGAAGACCATGAAAACCTGACGGTGGCCGAGCGGGAATGGCTGCGCAAGCTCAACCCGAAAGAACACAAGTTCCTGATCCGTCGTGGCCGGGAATCGGTGCGGGCCTGCTTCGATCTCTCGTCGGATAACCCTGATGAGGACCTGTCCGACTTTATCCCGGTCCTGTCCTCGAATGACGTTGGTGTCGCCCTGATGGATCAGATCATCGAGCGCCTTGGCACTGACGATCCAGCGGTCTGGGTGCCTGTATTCATGCAGGAAGCCAAGGCTAAAAACACCCATAACTTGAAGGCGGTTCGATGATGACAACTATTAAGAAACTCGGTTTGGCGGTCGCTATGTCGATGGCTATTGGGAGCCAGGCCATTGCCTCTGGAGTACCAACGGGTGACGCCGGTACCTGGGCAGGCCTCTCGCAGAATCTCATGCAACTCAAAGAGCAGTACAAAACGCTCAAAGATCAGTATGAGGCGCAGACCAACATTCTGAACAACCTGCAGGGTAGCTATGGCCGTGGCGCCATAGGCTTGAACGAGTCCATTAACTCGGCATCGGTCGTCCCCGGCTCCTGGCAGGAAGTGGTTTCCCGGCAAAACTCGGGGGCCTACGGCAGCAAGCAGAGCTATTACGAGCAGCTGATCAACACCCTGCCGCAAGAGCTGTTCGCCGCACCTGACAGCAACCGCGCAAAGGACTACCAGCTCAGTTCCAACTCGGTCGTGGCGGCTCTCTCCGCTGGCGATGCGCTGTACAGCGAAGTGCAGGTCCACCTGAATAACCTGGCCACGTTGTCGTCGCAAGTCGATCTCACAACGAACGCCAAGGATGCTGCCGACCTGCAGAACCGCATCGCCACTGAGAACGGCATGTTGACCTCGGCCCAGTCGAAGCTGCAGGCCCTGAACATGAACCTGCAGGCGAACCTGGCCAACCAGGAAAACCAAGCGACAGCGCAGAACGAGCAGTTCTTCCGCTGGAAAGATGAAAACTGATTCTCGCGTGCGAGAAAGGAGAACCCTTATGAAAGCCCTCTGGCTGATCCTCAAGGTTATTACCTTCCCGGCATGGGGGCCGCTCTGGCTGACCTACAAGCTCGGTAAGTTACTGCTGGTCCTGGTGCTCGTGTCCGCTGCCTCGGGTTGTGTGACCAACAGCGGCGCCATCGACAAGTCGCCATGCGCTTGTGATTTCACCCCATTCGTCATCCAGCACAAGGAGTCCCGCAATGCGTAAGTTCTTCACCCTGACCAATATCATCTGCGTGGGCGTGGCCGGCTTTGCCGTGGCGTCGATCATCTACGTCAACGTCACCAACATCAATTTCAGCTCCGAACCGGATGACGAAGCGGCGCCGGTAGTCGAGGTGCAAACCGGAAATCCTTTGCTGAAAGCAACCAAGGACGATGTAGCAGGCTGGTTCCCTGGGACCTGCTTTGCCGAGATCTATATGCAAAACCCGTCGTACAACGGCGGTCTGGTGAAAGGCTGCATCGACAAAACCGCGCAGGAGATCAAGGCCCAAACCGGAGTTGCCTTGAGTGCTGAGGACTTCCGGTCGCCCGAAGTGATCTCCCACTTCAAGACCGTATACGGGGCCGGGAATCCATGGCGCAGCTGACGTTACAAGGCCTGGTTGGAGCGACTGACGAAGTAACCACCGCGTTCGTAAGTCAAGTCTTCCCCAATCTGGCCAGCATGGTTGAACCGCTAGTTTGGACTTTGGCGGTCGGCTATTGGGTCGCCTTGGGCCTGCAGATGTACAACGGGCATGTGGCGGTGAAAAGCTGGGATATCGTCAAGCGAGCCATGTTGACCGCCCTGGTGTTCACCTGTCTGAACTGGTCGAAGGGCGGGACGATCCTGTATCAAGCCTGGGGTGGTTGGACCGAAGGTATCGCGGCAAAGATCATGAGTGGCGGTGTAAGCACCAACTCCATGCTCGACGCGTTGTACGTAGATATCGGTAAAGTGGCCAGTACGCTGATGAATGTGAGCTGGCGGCAAGTAGCGATGATCATGATGGGTACCGGTTTGTTTGTACTGAACTGCATCCTGTTCATCGCAGCGGTCCTTAACATGCTGATCGCCAAGTTTGGCGCCGCGATCATCATGGCGATCATGCCGGTATTGATTGGTTTCATTTTCTTTGACGCGGTACGACAGTGGGCAATGAACTGGTTTAGCAAGATGCTCAACTTCTCATTGATCTACATCCTTTCAATTGCGGTCGTTCGATTCGGGTATTCCGTATTCGGTGACGCAATCAAGGAAGTTGCCGCAACGGCGACAATTACCGATGCAGCCCTGATTACTGCCCAGCAGTGGGGCCAGCTGGTTATTGTCGAGGGTGTAATGATCATCTGCATGCTGCAGGTGCGCGGTTGGGCTGCGGCCTTGTCATCCGGTGCGACTGTAGGCGGATCCTCGCTGGTACTGATGGCGCTGCGTTCGATTGGAGTACGTCGATAATGGACAAAGATTTCAACAAGGCCGAGAAAGCACGCCGCAAGCGTGAAGTCGAAGGCAACAAAACCCGCCAAGAGCGCAACCGGTCGCTGTTCTTCCAGGGTGTTCAGGCAGCTGCAATCCTCGGCCTTGGCTTCGCCGTGGCCAGCCTGGCCAACTCGAAGACTTACATCCCGGTCGTGACGGTGCTGGGGGCTGACGGGGAGGTTCTGAAACAGCGGGTTATCACCAACGATAACGTAGACCAGGAGCAGGCGATCATCGAAAAAGTCATGTTCGACATGATCCGCGCCTGCGAGACGTTTGATCCCAAGCGTAAACAGCAGCTGTCTGATACCTGCCACACCTATCAGATCCAACAAGTTGCTCGGGAATATGAAGAACTTATCAGCCCGGAAAACTTGCAGAACCCCTATGTGACGCTCGGCGAAAATGATTGGATTGAAGCCCAGCCATATCGGATGAACAAGGTAGGCGATGAATATCAAGTCGCGTTCAAAGCGATAACGCACAAGTGGGGTGACAAGGAACCTACCGAGCGCCGTTATCTCTCGACGGTCAAGGTAGCCCATACCTTGGTGCCCCGCGCTCTTGGGGATCGATGGGAAAACCCATTTGGTACTCTCGCGACTGTATATCGCAAAAGCGAAGAACTGAGCCGCCAGTAATTCGCTGACAGACAAGGAAACTATCATGAAAAAACAGTATGTTTTGCCGACCGCTATTGCCTTGAGTTTGTCACTCTGTGCATTCAGCACGCATGCGGCAAAGTTGCCGAAGGCTCTTTCCAGTGATAATCGGGTCAAGCAAGTGCCCTATGATCCGAACCAAGTTTATGAGTTGGTTGGGACTTACGGCTATCAGACCTCCATCGAATTCGAAGCCGATGAAATGGTCAAGGTCGTGGCGCTGGGCGACACCATCGCCTGGCAGAGCATGCCCTTCCGCAACCGTGTGTTCCTCAAGCCGGTTGAAGATAACGCCGACACTAACATGACGGTGATCACCTCCAAGCGTACCTACTATTTCCAGTTGAACAGCACCAAGGCCAAGTCGGGTCAGTCGTACCTTGTCCGCTTCGTCTACCCGAACGCACGCATCACCTCGTATAACCCCGAAGGTGAAACGCCTGCCGGCAATGCCCCCGTCACCAGCTCGGGCACGCCGGCATCGCCAAACATCAACTACGGCTATGCGGGTGACAAGGAAGCCATCGGCCTGCAGGCGGTAATGGATGACGGCCAGTTCACCAAGTTCTTGATGAAGAAAGGCACGGACCTGCCGCAGTTCTACCGCGTGCTGCCCGATGGCACCGAGGCCATGGTCGATGCTCACCGGGAAGGTGAGTATTGGGTCGTCAAGCGCCTGGCCAGCATGTTCGTCGTGCGCAGCGGCAATGCCCATATCTGCGTCGAGAACCTGGCCAATCCCTACAAGCGCACCGTTACCCGTGGTGCCCGTGACGGCGGGGGGGCATAAGCATGGCCACTGATCCGACCCAACCTCAAGAAAAGACCCGCGACGAAGAACTGCGCGAGTGGAACGAATCCAACTCCATGCTCAAGGGCAAGGCAGGGAACAACAAGCGCAGTGGGATCGCGATTGCCATTGCCGCCGTGGTTGCGTGCGGCTTCGCCTACATGGTCACCCACGGCGATGAGGAAGCAGAAAGCCCGGACACTTTGAAGAATGAAGAACTGGTCGCGGCCAGTCCGCGCAAGGTGATGGATCCGCCCCCACGGCGCGAGGCAGCCAAAGTGGCACCTGTGAGCAACGAGCCAGGCGCGCCGGCTGACACGCCGCGTTCGGTCGTTGACCGGCAGCAGCAACAAGGTGCCGGCATGAGCGATGAAGAACGCCGCCGCCAGCAGCTGGAAATGCAAGCCGAGCTGGAACGCCAAAAAATGCTAGCTGCGCGGCAGCGGTCGGCCATTTTTGCCACCGCCAAGGATGAAGGGTTTGAGCAAGGCGTAGGGCAGGGCGAGGACGGCCAGCAGGCCGGCAGCGGGTCCCTGCTGGGCGGTGGTCGTGCTTCGCAAGGCCACATGAACGCCAACGATGCGTTCGCCGCATCGACCTACAGCGACAGCGTACCGTTCACCGAGGCCCGTGTGATGAAGAACCTGCAGTACAAAGTGCTGCAGGGTGCTGTCATCGAAGCGACGTTGCAGCCACGCGCACAAAGCCAGCTGCCCGGCCAGATCTGCGCGTCGATTGCGCAGGATGTGTATGCCGCCGAAGGCCGTCGAGTGATGATCCCGTGGGGATCCTTGGTGTGCGGTAGCTATAACGCCAGCTTGATGCCTGGCCAAGAGCGCCTGTTCACCATCTGGAACTTCGTTCGCATCCCTCGTAGGGATGGACTGCCACCCATGGAAATTCCGCTTAACAGCGCAGGCACCGACCAGCTGGGGACCGCTGGCCAGGGTGGTGTGGTCGACAATCACTGGGCTCAAATTTTCGGGGTCGCGGCGGCGGTATCGATCATCGGTGCCGGTGCTTCCAACTCCGGCGTTTCGTCGGGCGATCAGGAAAACTCATCGTCGCGCTACCGCAGCGAAGTGCAGGAGGCTGCAGCCGATTCCGCCCAGACCATCCTGGGCCGCTACGCCAATATCCAGCCGACAGTGACCGTACCGCACGGCTCCCGTGTCGTGATCTACCTGCAGCGCGACCTGGACTTCTCCAAGGTCTTCACCAAGCAGGCCGAACGCGCCGAACGCGGCGGCGTCACCTTCATCAACTGAGGACGGGCTATGTCTGAGATTGCATCATTTCGCCAAAAGCTGGGTCCCCTGGTTGGCCTGCTGGATGACCCGGAAGTGACGGAGATCGCTATCAACGGACCAGACAACGTATTTGCCGGCTACCGCAGTAGCCGGTTCATGCGCCCGGTTGCGGTTCAAGGTGTAACGCTCCCCCTGATCAAGTCCCTGGCCAGCCTGATTGCCGCTCACACCAACCAGGAAGTAAGCGCCTACACGCCAATCCTGTCGGGGCGTATCCCAATCAATCTGGACGACAACGTGCCGGAAAACGAGCGGGGCGACTACCGCGTCCAGATCGTCCTGGCCCCGGCTGTTGAGCAGCACATCGGCGGTATCGTCTGCATCCGTAAGCCAGGCCGGAAGCAAATTACCCTCGATCAATATGAGGCTTCCGGTGCCTTCGACTTCATCAACCAGCCGCGTGACCATGGCCAATACAGCGATGATCACCTGGTTGAGCTGTATAGGGCCAAGCGCTGGAAAGAGTTCTTCAAGGGCATCGTCAAAGCGCGCAAGAACATCATGGTGTCTGCCGGTACCAACGCCGGCAAAACCACTTTCCTCAACGAGCTGCTGCAGCATGTGGAGGGCAATGGCGAGCGGATCATCACCATCGAGGACACCCGCGAACTGCGCCCAGCCGGCGAAAACGTGGTGAACCTGATCTATTCGCGAGGTGGCCAGGGCAAGGCCCGTGTCACACCATTTGACCACCTGGAATCGATTCTTCGCCTGACCCCTGACCGGGCAATCATGGGCGAGCTGCGTGGCGGCGAGGCGTTCCCCTTCCTTGAACTGATGAACACCGGCCACAGCGGCACGATGAGTTCCATCCACGCCGACTCGCCGGATCTCATGTTCGACCGCCTGGCATCCATGGCATCGCGTGGCGGTGCCGACATGAGCAAAAACCAGCTGATCGAGTTCTCCCGGCATCTGATCGATGTCGTTATCCAGTGGGAATACGGCTTCGATGGCCGACGCATCATCACGGAGGTTCAATATGCGAAAGCTGCCTAAGTTCACTCTGGCGCTGCTGGCCAGCGTCTGCGCGTCTGGCATTGTCCATGCCGAGGATGCCCAACCGACTCGGTTTTCCGAACTTGCCGCCAAGTGCGCGCCGACCGTTCACCCGTCCACGCTCAAGGCGTTGATCGGTAACGAGTCGACCTTCAACCCTTACGCAATCGGCGTGGTCGGCACCCACCTGCAGCGGCAACCGCAGTCCTTGAGCGAAGCCATCGCCACTGCCGAGCAGTTGGAGCGTGACGGCAAGCGCTACGCAATGGGGCTTGGCCAGCTGTTGGTCACCAACATGCGAGCCCGTGGCCTGAGTTATGAGGACGTTTTCGAGCCATGCCGCAACCTCCAGGCCATCAGCAATCTGCTGGTCGAGTATTACAAGCAGGCGCTTACCACCAGCAGCGACAAGCAAGAGGCATTGTTGAAGGCCTTTTCTATGTACTACAGCGGCAACGAGCTGCGCGGATTCCGCCCGGATCGGCCGGGTGAAATGTCGTACGTCGAGAAAGTGGTTCACAACGCCCTGAACCCCACTGCCGAGGATCCGATTGTGCCGGCTGTAGAGGGTGCGGAAGGCGCTGAGCCGATTGCGGTGGTTGCAGCCAGCGTCTCTGCCCGAAAAGCGCCCCAGCGCGCTCGTAGGGCCTCCGAGCAGCAGGAAGGCCCATGGCTGACCTTCACTGACGACAATGGCCAGGCCGTTGCTGCCGTCAAGACTGAGACGGCCAGCAAGCCGCAGATTCAAGTCCACCTCAATACCGATGCCGAGGCCGATGTTCCGAAACGGGAATTCAAGCGCTTCGATCAGCCAGCGCCGCAACACTTTGAACAAGCCGAGGCGCAGCCTGTTGCGGACCAGCAGCAGGCGACCCCGTCATTTGTCCAGATCATCAACTGATTTCTCGCACGCGAGAAAAGGAGTTCTTATGCGCAAAGCCTTCTTGACTGTATTCGCCGCACTGACCTTCGCCGGCGTGTCACATGCGTCCGACCTGCCGCAGCCGCCGACTGACTACAGCTACGGCTCCAAAAGCGATTCCGATGCCTGTGGTGCCACTCTGTGCCTGCTGGGCATGACCCGTGATGGAGACTGCAACAAGTACGTCACTAAGTATTTCAGCATCATCCGTACCAAGCACGGCAAGTTCAGCCCCTCGCGGACTGCTGAGGCCCGTGGCGATTTTGTGGCGCAGTGCGTTGAAGACCAGAGCAGCGCTAAGTCGGCGAATGACAAGTGGGGGAGCGTGCAACGTGGCTTCTAAGTTCTCAGCCGTAGCATTGGCCATGGCAATTGCCATGGCTTCCCCTCTGTCGTTGGCGAACCAGGCTCCGGCTCGACAGCCGGAAACCTCCGCCGCTCCGGTCGAAATCGAGGGCGCGCGCCGTATCGAAGTCGGCTTTTCCCCGGAGGGGTCAGCTCAAGATCTGGTGCTGCGCACCATTGGCGCGGCGAAAAGCTCGATCCGTCTTTCGGCTTACATGCTGACCAGCCCCGAAGTGACAAAAGCCCTGATCGCCGCCAAGCAACGCGGTGTCGATGTAGCCGTGGTGGCGGATCACCAAGGCAACCTGCAAGGCGGCGCTGCCCGTGCGGGCAATCACGCGCTGACCCTGCTTGCCCGCGCTGCAATCCCAACTCGTACCGTCAAGACTTACGCCATCCACCACGACAAGTTCATGGTAATCGATGGCAAGGCCGTCGAAACCGGTAGCTACAACTACACCGCTGCAGCTGCCAGGAACAATAGTGAGAACGCTCTGGTTGTCTGGAACGATGCGGAACTCGCTGAACAGTACCTAGCCCACTGGCAGAGCCGGTGGGAGAAGGGCCAAGCATTCAAACCAAGTTACTGAGAGGCACATGCACATGGACAAGCAAACTGATCAGACCACCACTTACCAGCTGTTCCAAAAGGGTAGGGAGCCGGAGACGTTCACCGACGCAAAGCAGGCGGGCGCAGCCTGGTTCAAGGCGGAGCTTTCCGATAAATCAGTGATGACCGTGCAGCAGGGCGGGCAAGCCGCTCGTGTGTTCGCGCAGGTGGGCAAGGAGGGCACGCAGTATTACAAGGATCTGCCGTTCGACAACATGCCAGGCGCGGCAGACTTCAAAGCCTCGTTTAAAGAGGCGCTGGAGCTGCGCAAGGCTGAGCAATCTGGCGTTGCTTCGGGTAAGCCTGCAGAAGCTCTAGCCGTAGCAAAACCGATGGATATGCCGGGGCTGAAAAATGCCGAACGCGGCCAAACCTATGAAGGCAAGATCGTGGCCATGCGGGATAACCTGGTGATTCAGGCAGTCATAGACGGCCAGAAAACTTTGCATGTTGCACACGAACGCTCTGCTTTAAGCAGCGCCAAGGCCGGCCTGTTGCATCAGGGCAAGGATCTTTCTATTCGATACCCGTTTGCAGGGGTAGGCATCGTGCAGGAACGCCAGCTGCAGCACGAACGGAAGACACCCTCTCATCAACCCAAAGGGTTCGGGGGCAAGGGTTTCTAACCTAGAGCCGTGAGAGTGAAAAAATCAAAGGAGCCTGTAGGCTCCTTTTTTTATCCCGAGGTTCACGATCAGATACGCCTAAGAAAAACCCCGCTGAGCGCGGGGTTGATTGATCAGATCCTAGCGTTTCCGCTGCTAGGGCCATCCAGTCCGGTACGCTGCTTGCGCTCCAGAGCGCGCCCGTCTGAAACAGTCCGCGGCTGGATCGAATCGCGCCGTTGTCGCTCGCGTTCCTGCTGCAATGACAACGCCGTGGTCTTGTCGTAGCGCTTGGCGATGGCTGCCGGCAGACCTTTGATGGAGTCTGCGTAGACCCTGGCCTCATGCCTCGCACGACTGATCGCCACGTACCATAGGTTCTGCGAAGTCGTGCGGCTTTTGGTGTTCAGCGAGATCATGACTCGATCATTGGTCAAGCCCTGAGCGCTGTGCACCGTTGCCGAATAGGCGTGCTCTAGATGCAGTGGCTTGTTGGTCGGCAGGCTGACAGTCCGCTCCGGCTGACCATTGACCTCCTTGAGTGACGCCAACTGCACCACCCCACCTTCGATGCTGACAACGCGCATACGGTCGCCGTTGGTGAGATCGAGCTTGGGGTCTTGCCGGTTGATTCGGATGAGATCGCCGACGGCGAGCTCCGGCTTTTCCAGCTTGTACACGCTGAGCTTGGTGGCCTGTCGCGGGTTGAATTCAAAGCGGTTACCGCTGCGGTCCTTGACCACCAGCACGTTGCCAGGCAGCGCCTGGTCGACCACGTACAACTCGCCTCTGACCAGGCCGGCGCGCTTATAGTCTTTCTCTGGCTGAATGATCATGCCTTGCTTGTAGCTGGGCGCGTACCGACGCTCTGCATCGGTCGAGTCCACCCGGTTCAGCGTCTCAAATTCCTTGCCCTTCCCGAACAGCCCGAGGGCCTGCCGGGCCATCGTGTTGATCTCTTTCCGGTCCTTGTTGGTGCCGGCAACGATCAGCACTTCCTTGCGCTGGTCGGGAGTGAGCGCCATGTAGTCACGCACAATGGCTTGATGGCGGTCGCTGGCCGTGCGCAATTCCTCAACGTGTTTCAGGTGTTCGAGCGACTTGGTGGGCTGGCCCTCGGCCGCGTGCTGCACAGCCCGTTTCAGTTCGGGATCCTTCTGCCGCTGGATCTCTTTGATGCGCGCCGTCTGCATGCCGCTTTGCTGCAGTTGCGCAAACGGCTTGCCCGCTTCGATAGCCTCGGTTTGCTTGGTGTCGCCCAGCTGGATCAGGCGGGCACCAGATTGCTCGATCTCGCGCATGAGCCGTTCCATCTGTCGTGCGCCGACCACGCCGGCCTCATCGAGAATGACGATGGTCTTGGCATCCAGGCCCTTGTTTTTGGTGTGGAAGAAGCTGGCCAGCGTATGCGCATCCAAGCCCTCATTTTTTAGCGCTGTCACCTGGTTACCGTAGGGGGCCAGGGCTACCACGCGATAGCCAGTAATGTCCTGGGGATTGTTGGTGGCCATCGCGGCGTTTACCGAATCGATCAGTTTGACGGCCCGGTCCACGGAATAGGTTTTCCCGGTACCGGCATCACCTTGGATACCTACAAACCGGTTGTTGGTGCTGACGATTACTTCAACGGCCTGGAATTGGCCAGGGGACAGCGTGGAGCCTTCCAGCGCCTTGGCCACCTGCTCTTTGGTCATCAGCGGTGTGACCTGGCCACGCCCCGTTCTCTCGATTGCCAGGATGGCTTTCTCGCGCTTCAACGCCTTTTGGGTGGTATAGCGCTTTTCAGCGGGTTCCAAAGAGCCGCGCTTGATGGCCTTGTCGACATACTGGCGCGCTTCTTTCTCGCTCCAGCCTTTCAGTTCCTGCAGGTGCGCACGCCACCCTGCAGGGGATAGTACCGGCGAGTCGAGATCACCGTTGGGCATGCGATAGGTTGGCGGCGACTCGATCAGCGTCCCCTGTTTGACCAGGCGCCTGATTTCGTCGTTGACCTGATCCGGTGTCGCTAGGCCGACAGCACGGCGCAAGGCGACGGTGCGCAGGTCGTTTTCTCCCACGACCTGCTCACGTTCGGTTAAATGGTTGATGGCGTACTGAACGACGGCCTGGCCAGGTGTAATGCCTTGCGGCAGGCTGTATTCAGCAGGGCCACCATTGCGCGGCGCATACTCGCGGTTATCCAGATGGCTGCGAGCGCCAAAATCAATGCCCAATTCGCGGGCTTTGGTGACCCAGTATTCTTTGACCAGGTGTCGGTCGCGTTCGTCCTTGCGGGGCCGGGTGGCCATCGCAATGATCTGTTTTTCGAGCGGCGTGGCGTCGGCACGGGTTTTTCCGTCCTTGGCCAGCGCGTCCTCGATGACCTTTGACCGGCTGGAAAAGGCCTCAATCTGATCTCGCGATATGTGAGCCAGTTCGAAGTTGCCCTGGTTGTCCAAGACGCGGATCTCATACCCCAGCGCACGCAGCTCCTGGGCCAAAATGCCCTTATACATGGCATCGACCTGCGGCTGGATCTTGTAGATATCGTCGTTGCGCAAGGCTCGCCATTTGCCATCGGAGCGCCTGGTCATGTTCATGACCACGGCATGCGTGTGCATCTGCGGATCCTTGGCCCGGCTCATTTCATGACGAAACTTCCCGATGACTAGATTGCCGGAGCGCTCAAGCATGGTTTTCCCGTTCACCTTCAAGCGTGTTTGAGCCAGGCGCTCGACTTCCTCCATGCTCTTGGTAACGGCGCGGTCATGCGCGGCCATCACATCCTTGTCCCCGGCGATCAGCGCCTGCATGGAAACAGACTTCGGCGCGGAGAACGTGAGGTCCAGGCCCATACGCCGTGTGCCTGTTTCCTTGTCAAAGGTCTTGGCCATCCGTTCGCCGTTGGGCAGCTTGCCGTCGAAAAGGCGGGCCAGCTCCTTCTGGTCGATGGCACCTTCCAGGCCTAGCAGCTCGGCACCGATACCTTGCCACTCGCCCGGAGCCTCCTTGGCGTAGTAGTCATCGGCATTGGAGAAGTACCCCGCCGCCGCGTACTGGTTGTCACCTTTGATGAGCGTCACGTTGAACATCGTTTACCCCGTCAAGCAGCTTGGCCAATGACGATTGCCGGCGCCCGTTCCTTGTAATCGACGTAAGGCGTTTTGATCTTGGTGATGGGGAAGTCCTCGGCAAACTTGACGTAGGCTTCCAGGTCATTGAGGTTCGAGATCTCCGAATCCATCACGACCGGTTCAAGCTTGATTTCCTCGGCCCGCGTCATGCGCCCTGCGGTCCACGACTTACGGAAGCGCTTGACCTCATGGTTGCCCAAGATCTCCTTGGCCATATCGGCGTTCTTGGCGTTTGCCGCTGCCAGGATGACGTAGTTACGGAAGCACGAAAGCAGGGTTTCGGCATCGTCGCGGCCATAGCTGGCGTTGAGCTGCGACCAGTCCTGCAGGCTGCCGACCATGCGCAGGCCGTGTTTCCGCCCCTTGGTCGCTGCAGGCACAAAGCTTTCCAACTTGCCCAGCGACTGCAGTTCATCGAGGAACAGCCAGAGACGCTTACCTGTCATCGGTTCAGAGCTGAGGATGGTTGCGCAGATGGTGTCGATCCAGGTGGCCACCAGTGGGCGCATGGTGTCGCGCATGTCTTCCCGCCAAGTGATAAACAGGTTGCCGGCGTCGGGATCGTTCACCCAGCGATAGATGGAAAAATCGCCTTTGCCCATGTAGCGCAGGGGTCGGATGTACTTGTTCATCATGAACTGGATGCTGGCGATGGCCTTTTCCGCGTTGTCGCGGAAGTAGCCTTCGGAGTCGGTGTTGGCCAGGAATGCACGGATAGTGTCGCCGTCTTCACGAACCAGCAGGTTCACCAGCGTGTCCTGGTTGGCGTTGCCTGTCTCCATCAGCTTGCGCATGGTGTCGGACAGCACGTCCCTTGCGTACGCACACCACTGCTCATCGCTGGGGTCCACCTGTGGCGGAATAATCGACTTGGCCATCCTGTTGAAATCGTGGACGCCACGGATCTCGTTGAAGATCGTCCATCCTGCGGAGCGAGCGTCAAATGGATTGAGGATGTAATCGCCTTTGAAACTGAATTTCGAGTAAAACGTACCGTTCGGGTCGACCACTGCCATGCGGTCGTTGCGCCGGAGTGCCGAGGCGATCATGCCTTCCATCGTCACGGACTTACCGGCGCCGATGGATGCACAGATCATGGTGTTGCGGTCTTCCAAGTGCAGAGGCATCGGCAGCTTGCCGATCATGATTGGCTCGGCCTTTTCCTGCCCTTTTTTGCGGCGTTCACGGTTAGTCTTGGCATTACGGGCACTTACTTTTCGCTCCACGAAATGCCAGTTGCGGATCCGCGAGCCACGCAGCCATTGCTGGAAACGTTCACCTCGGAACCCGTCGTCGCAATACTCGTACAGGTAGTAACAGAGCCCAGCAGCCGCGACGGACGCAGCGATGGTCATGCCCAGCACCATCGGTTCCTGCCAACCGTTGTGCAGAGTCTCTTTGAATGCTGCCGGGAAAGGAGCCAGCGGCAGCTGGGCCAATTGTGTGCCGGCCAACCAGCCAGCGATCGGTAAACCAAAGCCCGCCGTCATGGCGGCTGAATCAACCTCTTGTTTGTGCATCAGTCCTCTCCTGATAGACGCTCAATGTCCTCGGCCAGGTCGGGTAACAGAGTCGCAAGCGCATCCTCGCTGCTGATCAACTGCTGCAGGTCTGCACGCAGCTTGTTGATCGTCCCCTTCGTTGTCCCTTGCTGCAGCAGATAGACCGTGATGGCTTGAATGGTTCTGCTCCTGGCTTGTTCCTGGGTGATGTTTTCAAGCAAGCCAAGCAAGCGCTGCTGCTCGGCCCAACTGTCCATATCTACCTGCCTGCCCCCTTTGTCCGGGGCTAAAACCCGGTCGCGGATATAGCTCGACAGGTGCTTGTAGCCTGCCAGCGCGGCAGCTTCTTCGACCCTGGCCAGCTGCTCCGAGTTGAAGCGGATGGGTACTGTTTTGCCCACGTTGTTCCCTCAAATTCCCCTGGAAAAATGGTGTCTCGCATGACCCAAGGTAACGCAGATTGCTTGTAATGCAAATGTATTACACGTAATGCTTGATTCCAAAGGTCTAAACAGCTACTTTGTATTACAAGCGTATCACATCATAAAAGAAGGCAATACTCCGCAAGCTCAGGCACAGCGCGGCTTCCACCTCCCGCAAGGGAGGTGCGTGTTGTGTATTGAGACTTTGACCCTGTTAAGGGTCGAAGTTGATGCTCTTGTTAAGGGCGTTTTTAGGGCCTAGGCCGAAGGCCGTAGCGAGCGGAGGACAAGGGGTAGGCAATATGGGTGCAGTATGGCTGTAGATTGAGTGCAGAAGGGGTTTAGCTTGACTACTGGTAGGGGGTGAGTAGGATGCAGGGTAAATGCAATGTAGGTGCAGGTAGGGTGCAAAATGGCAGGCAAGGATATTGAGGCAGCACTGATGGCGGTAGAGCCAGTGACCAAGGCAGCGAAAATACGCCAGGTCATGCCAGTGATCGAGAAGCAATTGAAGGCTGGCGTGAGGCGCCAGGCGATTCTGGATGTGCTCAAGGCTCAAGGCATCGAGGTGAGCATGGACACGCTCAAGAGCTACCTGTATCGGTATCGCAAAGCCCAGCGCGGGAACAGCCCGAACGTGGCAAGCCCAGCACCGGCACCGCTCACTACAAAAGAACCAGTGCGGCAGAACGAGCCGCCAATAGAAGGAGGTGTATCGTACGATACAGACCCGAGCCATGACGCGGATGAACGGTCCCATGTGGGGCCGGCAGAGTTGAGCAGGCTCATGAATCCCGGGGACGATCAAAACGCCTCGGACTTGGATCGATATGAGAGCGCAGCGCGCAGCAGAAGGAAACGCACATGAGAACCGTCACTGTGAATTTCACCGGTAACTCCGGTAAAACCACTCTTTCCGATAACTTGCTCTGGCCACGGATCGGAGGCCTGCGGTTTGCCATTGAAACGATCAACGCCGGTGCGTCCGATACCGCCGCCGAGATCGAACGCCTCAAAGGCAAGCAGTTTGGCGAACTGTCTGAGGTTCTGCTGACCGAGGAAAAGGTCGTGGTCGACGTTGGCGCGTCCAACGTCGAAGACTTCTTCAAGTTCATGGGCCAGTACGACGGATCCCACGAAGATATCGATTACTTCGTGGTGCCGGCTGTACCGGAGAAAAAGCAGCAGGTCGACACCATCAACACCATCAAGACGCTCGCCGCCCTGGGCGTGCCTGCGAAAAAAATCCTGGTCGTCTTCAACAAGGTTCAGATCGATGACGCCGACGATATCCCGCAGACGTTCGCGGCGCTGTTTGGCTTCCATGAAGTCGAGAAGAAATTCACGCTCAAGCGCGATGCGGTGGTGTATGCGAATGAAATCTTCGAGCGCCTGCGCCCTTTGAAAATGAACGTCACGCAGGTGCTGGAAGATACCAAAGACTATCGCGCACAGCTGCGCGACGCGAAGGACGAAACCGAGAAAGACCAGGCACTGCGCATGATCTCCGCGCAGCGCCTGGCCAAGTCGGCATCGCGCAACCTTGACCAGGTTTATGCCTCGCTGTTCGGCAAGGGGAAGTGATCGATGGCCAAGGACCCGACCACGGCCCGCGAAGCGATGGTCGCGCAAATGATGGAGGACTTCGACGCCATCGTGCGCCGGCTGGAACAGGTCGACGCTGACCTGGCGGCTAAAACGTCCGAGGCCGTACGCGATGCAGCAGGCAAAGTCCTGCTGCAGGCGCAGCTGAACTTCGAATCCATGATGGAAGAACAGCGCAACGCACTGGTCCAGGCCGGGCGCGAAGCAGCGGCGAGGATCGGGAATGAGATCAACCGGAGTGCGGCCAGCCTGGTGACTGCTCAGGCCGAGCGCCGGGCGCTTGGGTACTCGGCTCTGCTTCTGCTGGTCGGTGCGGCGCTTGGCGCCGCCATCGTGTTCGCCGCCTTTGGAGCTGGGTACTTCGTAGGACGATGAGGGGGCTTGCCCCCTTTTTTTGAGGTGTAACCTGTATCGTACGATACAGGTTACAATGGCTGTATCGTTCATTCCCCCCCGCCGAGTGATCAGCAAGGGGGGTTCTCGCGTGCGAGAAATGGAGGCCGCATGTCCGCAACCCCAAGCCAGCTGCTGTATGACGAAATCGAAGGCGCGTACGACTTTTTCAATGACAAGCTTTATGGTGGCCAGCTTCCCGGCTGCATTTTCACGTTGCAACGCAAGGCCAACACATTCGGCTACTACTCGCCGTCACGCTTCCTGCGCCGGAACGGCTCAGGCAAGAGCGATGAGATCGCGCTGAACTGCGCTTACTTCGCGCACCGTAGCATCAAGAAAACGCTGTCCACGCTTGTGCATGAGCAGGCCCACCAGTGGCAGGATCACTTCGGTAAGAAGTCGCGCAACGGGTACCACAACAAAGAGTGGGCCAACAAGATGGAGTCCATTGGCCTGATGCCATCGCACACAGGGGAGCCTGGCGGGCGGCGGTGTGGCCAGCAGATGACGCACTACATCATAGAGGGCGGCCCTTTCGATGTTGCGTGTGACGAACTTCTGGCCACCGGGGCGATGATTTCCTGGATCGACGTCATCACCCAACGGGTGCCAATGTCTGCAACGCAGCTGTACGGGCCAGGCGGCGAGCCAGTGCCGCAGCCCGAGGATCCAACAATCGACATTACAGCGCTGACAGTAGCTGGCTTGATTCAGCCGGCTACCCCGGTGGAGGATCCAAAGAACAAGCGCAAGTACACGTGCCCCAGCTGTAAGCTGAACGTGTGGGGGAAACCTGGTTTGAGCGGTCGCCTTGAGTGTGTGGATTGCGAGGTTCGATTCGTGGAGGCGGGGGAACTGGTGGAGATACCGCCCGAAGCTGAGCCAGCCGGGGCTGCCTGACAACCGGAGGGCATCAGGTGGGCCAGGCTGGCCGCTGCCGGCCAGGCGATTTTGAGTGAGTAGGCCCTAACACATATATGCCTTAGGATGTCGATTGGGCTGTGTGCTATTCCGATCTGTTGGACCTAAAATATATATGTGTTAGGCCATTCACTGCCGGTGCCCCATGTACATACCAAGCCGCGAAAAATTGCTGCAGCTGTACGAAAGCGATGTTCGCTCGGCGTACGCTGACCGCCTCGATGGATATAAGCGTTACCTCGAAACACGTGAGGGCAGCCTTCGCGCCATGGCCAGCCACTGTGGTGCTGAGTTGGGTGCAGCCCATAAGCGCTGCAAGCGCGACCTGGTGTTCTCTTACTTGCTTGCAGAACGACAGAACACGGGCTTGGACATAACCCCGACCCTGGCTGAAAACCTGTGTGCCAAGCTGATCGGCAGGGGGGTGGACCTTCGCGTCGCTCTTGAGATGTTTGGTACGCCTGGCCGAACCGCTGCCAACAAATCCAAGGTCACCCAAGAGACCCTGGATGAACTGGAGGCCGCGCTTGAACCGATGGTTCAATCCCTGGTCTCGGCCATGCACGAAATAAGGATTCGATACCGCGACGATTATGATGACCGGGTGGCCAAGCGAAGGTTTGAGCCATGAACCTTTGGCCGCGTGGGGCTTGGCGAAGCCGGCGTGCGGTTCCAAGGGTGCAGCCCTTGGTCGCCGAAGGCGCTTCTGCGTTGCAACTCCGGCCACGTGCAAAATCGACCAGCGAGCGGGCCCCAACAAGGGCCAGAGCGAGCGATGCAGTTGTCCACGGGCCAGGCAGTTTTATCGCCTGGACGGTGGGCAACTGCAGGGCGATTTCCTGAGTCATGCGCTTTGTCAGCTGGCCGGGGTTGCAGCGCACCGGTCGTTAGACCGGCATGGGTTCAGAAGCCTAATACATATATGTGTTAGGGCTTCCACCCGTGAATGAGTTAAGTCATATAGGGGAGCCCGCAGAATTCGGAAAAAATCGTACGCTAAGGTTTTCCGGGCAACCGTAGCGGCCTGAACTTCCCGTCCTCCAGCCTGCGGCTCTGCCGCCAGACGTAATCGCCGGTCAGGTTGATGTGTTCCCAGCCCAGCGGCGACAGGTATTGCAGCAACTCACCGTTCACCGGCTTGCCGACCTCGACCAACCCCTGAGTGGCGCGCTCCAGGTACACCGTGTTCCACAACACAATGGCGGCCGTCACCAGGTTCAGGCCGCTGGCCCGGTAGCGCTGCTGCTCGAAGCTCCGATCCCTGATCTCGCCGAGGCGGTTAAAGAACACCGCCCTGGCCAGGGAGTTGCGCGCTTCACCCTTGTTCAGTCCAGCATGCACGCGGCGGCGCAGTTCGACGCTTTGCAGCCAGTCGAGGATGAACAGGGTGCGTTCGATCCGGCCCAGCTCGCGCAGGGCCACGGCAAGGCCATTCTGGCGTGGATAGCTGCCGAGCTTTCGCAGCATCAGCGAGGCAGTGACGGTGCCCTGCTTGATCGAGCTGGCGAGGCGCAGGATGTCGTCCCAATGGGCGCGGACGTGCTTGATGTTCAGGGTGCCACCAACCATTGGGCGCAATGTCGGGTAGTCCTGGACGCTATTCGGCACATACAGCTTGGTTTCGCCGAGGTCGCGGATGCGCGGTGCGAAGCGGAAGCCCAGCAGGTGCATCAGGGCGAAGACGTGATCGGTGAAACCGGCCGTGTCGGTGTAGTGCTCCTCGATCCGCAAGTCGGACTCGTGGTACAGCAGGCCGTCGAGCACATAGGTGGAGTCACGCACGCCGACATTCACCACGCGGGTGCTGAACGGTGCGTACTGGTCGGAGATATGGGTGTAGAACAGTCGCCCCGGCTCGCTGCCGTACTTCGGGTTGACGTGCCCGGTGCTTTCGCCCCGGCCGCCCGCCCGGAAGCGCTGGCCATCGGAGGATGAGGTGGTGCCGTCGCCCCAGTGGGCGGCGAAGGCATGGCGGTACTGGTGGTTGACCAGCTCGGCCAGGGCCGCCGAATAGGTTTCGTCGCGGATGTGCCAGGCTTGCAGCCAGGACAGCTTGGCGTAGGTCAGGCCGGGGCTCGACTCGGCCATCTTGGTCAGCCCGAGGTTAATCGCATCGCCCAGGATTGCTGACAGCAGCAATGTCCTGTCTTTGGCCTCGGCACCGTCCTTCAGGTGGGTGAAGTGGCGGCTGAAACCCGTCCAGTCGTCCACATCCATCAGCAGTTCGGTGATCTTGATGCGCGGCAACAGCTGACTGGTCTGGTCGATCAGCGCCTGCGCGGTATTGGGCACCGCAGAATCCAGCGGGGTGATCTTCAGCCCGGACTCGGTGAGGATGGCATCGGGCAGCTCGTTGTCCTTGGCCAGCCGGGTTACGGTGGCCAACTGCTCGTCCAGCAGCTGTAAGCGCTCTTCCAGGTACTGGTCGCTGTTCGGGTTGATCGCCAGGGGCAGGGCCTGTTCCCGCTTGAGCGCGGCGAACTTCTCTGCCGGCAGCAGGTAGTCGTCGAAGTCGCGGAACTGCCGTGAACCCTTGACCCAGATGTCACCGGAGCGCAGGGCGTTCTTCAGCTCGGACAGCGCGCAGATTTCGTAGAAGCGTCGGTCGTGGCCTTCCGGGGTGATCACCAGCGGCTTCCAGCGCGGCTTGATGAAGGCGGTAGGGGCATCCGCCGGCACCTTGCGCAGGTTGTCGGCGTTCATCTCGCGCAGGGTCTGCACGGCCGCCAGCACGCCTTGCGCGGCCGGTGCAGCGCGCAGTTCCAGCACCTCCAGCAGGGCCGGCGTGTAACGGCGCAGGGTGGCGAAGTTCTCGCCGACCAGGTGTAGGTGGTCGAAGCCCTCCGGCCGGGCCAGCAGCTCGGCCTCGCTGACGCTCTCGGTGAATTCGTCCCAGGGAATCACCGCCTCGATGGCGGCGTACGGATCGCTGCCGTTTTCCTTTGCCTCCAGCAGAGCCTGGCCGATCTTCGAGTACAGGCGCACCTTGTCATTGATCGCCTTGCCCTGCTTCTGGAACTGCTGCTGATGCTTGTGCTTCGCGCCGCTGAACAGCTTGACCAGGATGCGGTCGTGCAGATCGACCAACTCATCAATCACAGTCGCGGTGCTCTCCAGCACTACGGCGGCCAGGGTCGCGTAGCGCCGCTGCGGCTCGAACTTGCCAAGGTCTTTGGGCGTCATCTGCCCCCCTTCGCGGGCCAGCTTGAGCAGGCGGTTCTGGTGGATGTGCCGGCCCAGCCCTTCGGGCAAGTCCACCAGCTGAAATGTCTTCAGCCGCTCGATGTGCTTAAGCATGTGCCGAGAGTTGGGTTTCAGCGGTGCCTGGCGCAGCCAGGTCAACCAGGTGATGCTGCTGCCGGCCTTGAGCTTCAGCAGTTCGTCCAGCTTGGCACGGTGCGAGTCCGTGAGTGGTTCGACCAGGGCGCGGTAGACCCGCCGATTAGCCCGCGCAATGGCCTCCGAGCAGGCCCGATCAATTACGCTCAGCGCCGGCAGGATGCGCCGCTTCTGCCGCAGGCTCTCCAGAGCCTGGCTGGCCAGCAGCAAGCCCTTGTCGGTCTGCTGGGCCAACTCGGTCAGCTCGCGCACGAGGTTGCGGAAGTCGGACAGGCCAAACGGGGCCAGTTGCAGGTAGGTGCGCAGTTCATGGGCGTGCTCGCGGCGGGTCACGTCGCGTTCGCCGTACTTCGCCCAACTCGCCGGGTCGGCCTGAACCTGCTTGGCCACCCACAGGATGACCGGCTCGGGCGGCTCGCTGTCGGTGCCCAACGCATAGCCGGGGTAGCGCAGCAGGCTGAGCTGCACCGCGAAGCCTAGGCGGTTGGCGTCGCCGCGCCGCTGGCGGATCAGCGACAGGTCGGAGTCGTTGAAGGTGTAGTAGCGGATCATGTCATCCTGGCTTTCTGGCAACGCAAGCAGGGTGTCCCGCTCCGTGGCCGAGAGGATCAAGCGACGCGGCATGTATCAGTCGTCCGTGCGGAGGTACTGGTAGAGGGTTTCCCGGCTGATGTTGAACTCGCGGGCAAGCTGCGCCTTGGGCTCGCCGGCCGTCGCTCGCTGCCGCAGGGTAGCAGCCTGCTCATCTGACAGGGCTTTCTTGCGGCCTCGGTACGCGCCACGCTGCTTGGCCAAGGCGATACCCTCACGCTGCCGCTCGCGGATCAGGGCGCGCTCGAACTCGGCGAAGGCACCCATCACCGACAGCATGAGGTTGGCCATCGGCGAGTCCTCGCCGGTGAAGACTAGGCCCTCTTTCAGGAATTCGATACGCACGCCGCGCTGGGTCAGCTTCTGCACAAGGCGGCGCAGGTCATCGAGGTTGCGCGCCAGGCGATCCATGCTGTGCACTACCACTGTATCGCCTTCGCGGACGAAGCTCAGCAGCGCTTCGAGCTGGGGGCGCTGGGTGTCCTTGCCCGATGCCTTGTCGGTGAACACCTTGCTCACCTGTGTCTGTTCCAGCTGGCGTTCCGGGTTCTGGTCGAAGCTGCTGACCCGGACGTAGCCGATGCGGTGCCCCTGCACGATGTCTCCTTGGTTGAAGGCGGCTTAAGTGCTCCTTCTGTTCCGTTGTGCCTCAAACCCCGTTTCTGTCAGGCTGAAATCTATGACCTTCGCAGGCATGTGTCAAAAATGCGAAAGATGACTCTATTCTGACTAAGCGGCGCGGCTGTCACTTTCAGAAGGCGACAGCACGAAATATCAAAAGTCGACCGCACGGTCTTTTCTGACGTTGGAGTCGCCTCAGAAAACGGAAAATAAAGCACGCTAAGGCGTAGTTCCCTCGGGCTACACCGCGTCCGCACTGCGCGGTTCTTTCTTCCCTTGCAGTGACGCAATCAGCGGGCAGGAAACGTTCCCCTTCCGCGCATGGCAGGCGCACACCAAATCAGACAGCACGGCCTCCATGCGCGCCAGGTCAGCCATTTTCTCGCGCACGTCCTTGAGCTTGTGCTCGGCCAGACTGCTGGCTTCCTCGCAATGGGTGCCATCCTCCAGCCGCAGCAGCTCGGCGATCTCATCCAGGCTGAAGCCCAGCCGCTGGGCTGATTTCACGAACCGCACGCGCGCCACATCGGCGTCACCGTAACGGCGGATGCCGCCATAGGGCTTCTCCGGCTCAGGCAGCAAGCCCTTGCGTTGGTAGAACCGGATGGTTTCCACATTGACCCCGGCCGCCTTGGCGAATACGCCGATAGTCAGATTCTCCTTTTATTTTAAGTCTCGTATAGCTAGCAACCGCCATGCCATTGCTTATACCGATCCCCTTATTTCATCTAAATTATTGATTTTCTTTGTAAAAAAGAAAGGGGGGGTATGAGAGAAAATCTACAGCACGCTGGCTGTATTTGAGCAAATCATCAATCGCGCATAACCACCTGTCGATTTGATCAAGGCAGCGATAAAAAAGGTTCATCGCGCTTTCCCGGGGAAGACAGCCTTGACTTTCAGGAAGAAGTAGTCCGAGCCCCGGAAACCATAGGCCATGCGCTTGATCACCTTGATTCGGTTGTTCACGCCCTCCAGCAGGCTGGTATGCATGGGAAAACGGGCGCTGGCGAGGATGCCGCGGATATAGCGCCTGAGGTTTTTGGCGAAGCGCTAAGCCCCTGTCACGGGCATGCCGTAGCCAGGCCCGCCAGCGTTGCCAGCCTTCCCATACGCTCGGGGCGTAGCAGACTTCCTTCAGGGCACCTCGAAAAACCTCGGCCCCCTGCGATTGGTAAAATTGCGTTGTCCTGATTTCGTTCTCTGACACCAGCCATGAAGAAGCGCACTGCCATCAAGACGGACCTGTTCGCTGACGAACATCATCGGAAGAAGATCGACACGCTTGGAGATCCGCTGGCCCAGATCGAGTCGTACATCGATTTCGCGGCACTTGCGGCGGAAGTCGATCGGGTAGCGCCGCGCCCTGTCAGCCCTCAAGGCGGTCGCCCGCCGTATCCGACGGAGACGATGGTGCGGATTCTGGTGCTCAAGCGGCTGTACAACCTGTCGGATGAACAGATGGAGTACCAGTTGCTTGACCGGATGAGCTACAAGCGATTCTGCGGGTTGGCCAGCGCGGTCAATATTCCGGATCGAACGACCGTGTGGACGTTCGAGAACCGCATCGGCGACGCCGGCGCGAAGGTCCTGTTCGACGGTGTCACGGCCCAACTGCTCCGGCACGGATTCATCGCCCGCGGCGGCCAAATCGTCGATGCCACGCTGGTGCCTGCTCCCAAGCAACGTAACAGCCGTGAGGAGAACAAGCTGGTCAGGGAAGGCGCGATGCCGGCTAACTGGAAGCCAGCCAAACGGCGCCAGAAGGATACGGATGCCACCTGGACGCAGAAGCACGGCAAGAACCACTTCGGCTACAAGCTCTCGGTCAACGTGGACAAGAAGTACAAGATCATCCGCAAATTCGAGACTGATACGGCCAGCGTCCATGACAGCAAGCACTTCGATGCGCTCATCGACCGGAGCAACACGAGCCGCGATGTCTATGCGGACCGAGGCCACACCAGCGCAGACCGGGAGGGCTGGCTCAAGGATCACGGCTATCGTAATCAGATCCAGAGGAAGGGGTACCGCAACAAGCCCCTTTCCGAGTGTCAGCAACGGCGCAACCACCGCATCGCCAAGACGCGTGCCCGAGTGGAGCACGTGTTCGCGAGCATCGAGCAGATGGGCGGCAAGTTGATCCGTACCATCGGACAGGGGCGCGCGAACTTTGCGATGACGATGATGGCGGCCTGCTACAACTTGAAGCGGCTGGTGTACTTCCAGAAGGCGGGAATCAAGGCCTTCTGACGCCCGGAGTGGGCCGAATCGCCGCTGCAGAGGGCGATTCGGAAGAAAAACGGGGCGACACCGCCCAGAAAGCGGTGATTCGCCGCAGAAATCGAACCGAATTCGATCATGGCCATCATTTGGCGGTCGGATTCACTGAAAACCTCGCGTTATTCGAGGTGCCCATAAACAACAGCAGCAGTAATAACGAGCGATTCGGACGCACGACAAATGCGCCCATTGCGCTCATGGATAACGAATCCATGGTTGAGTCCTGAGTTAAAGGGGTCTTGGGCCGCACAGCAGCCTATGTCAGAGCACGAATGTGGCGCGCGGTGGCCGTTCAATCAGGAAGATCGGGCTTGGAGGAATGGAGTAACGAGGGGCGGGTATCGGCTGCGTACGTTCAGGCAGCGTGCTGATGCTGAGCAGCGTGGTCAGGTGCGGTGTTTCATGCACATGGTCGGCGGTCAGCGGTGAGTGGCAGTGATCCCCGTATGCAGCACAGGCGAGCGCCTCGTCACCATGGGTATGCGAATGTGCGCCATTGTTGCCACTCCCGACTGGCTGACTCGAACCCATAAAGAGCGCAGAGGTGTGCCCGGCCCAGGCTATCAAGATGGCCAGAGCAAGGGCAAAAATCACCTTAGTGCTGATGGGGTTGCTGAGCATGTCGTGTTTCTTTTGATGCCTAAGCGGATGGTTGTTCTGAAGGGGTAGTTGGTTTGACCATATCCCCCCCAGGGGGATAGGATGCGAGCGTAATTCATCGATGCATGAGACTCAAGGCATGAGCGATCACGAACACGGCCATCAGCACCAAAGTCATAGCGATATCATCAAAAGGTTGAAGCGTGCGGAGGGCCACCTGCGCAGCATCGTCAGCATGATCGAAGACAGCCGGGCCTGCGTCGACATCGCTCAGCAACTGCATGCCGTGGAAAAAGCCGTCTGCCAGGCCAAGCGTGTGCTTATCCAAGACCATATCGATCACTGCCTGGAACACACCGTCGAAGCACTCGCGACAGGTGAACGCGCATCGCTCGAAGACTTCAAGCAAATCACTAAGTACCTCTAGGCCTTTTCCCATGTCGAGCTTCGCTGAACTGCTGCAACAGGGAGCCTCGCAGGCCTGGTTGTACTTCCCCAGTGCCATCCTGCTGGGAGCCTTGCATGGCCTAGAGCCAGGGCATTCGAAAACCATGATGGCGGCGTTTATCGTGGCCATTCGCGGCACGGTGAAGCAGGCTGTTCTGCTGGGACTGGCCTCAACGCTTTCCCACACCGCAGTGGTTTGGCTGGTGGCCATGGCCGGCATGTACCTGGGGCAGAACCTGAATGCCGAAACCACCGAGCCGTATTTCCAGCTTGCGTCCGCCGCCATAATTATCACCATCGCCCTGTGGATGCTTTGGCGCACCTGGCGTGGCGAGCAGATGTGGCGCTTCGAGGAAGGCGATGATCTTCAGCATGACTATCACCACCACGATGAAATGCAGCGCATCGACACCGGGCATGGGCGCATCGAACTGTCGATCTTCGAAGAGGGCGTCCCTCCGCGCTGGCGACTGAATATCTTGACTGGCCATGCCTGGTCGGCAGCTGAAATGAGCCTGCTGACGACCCGCCCCGATGGCCTGGCCCAGCAGTTTCGCTTCGTCGACCGAGGTGACTACCTGGAGTCAGTGGACGAGATTCCCGAACCCCACGAATTCACAGCGCGCCTGAGCCTCGGCCATGCCGGTCATTCTCACGACTATGATCTGGAGTTCCACGAGCACGGCCACGGTCATGGCCATGATCATGCAGAACTGGAGGGCCTGGAGCTGTCGTTGGAGGGCTACCAGGATGCCCATGAGCGGGCGCATGCCAACGATATCCGCAAGCGCTTTAGCAATCGCAACGTCACCACGGGCCAGATCATCCTGTTCGGTTTGACGGGCGGGCTGATTCCTTGCCCGGCAGCGATCACCGTGCTGCTGCTCTGCCTACAAGTGAAGGAAGTCGCGCTGGGAGCCGTGCTGGTGTTGTGCTTCAGCATTGGCCTGGCCATCACCCTGGTTACCGTTGGTGCTGCCGCCGCTATCGGAGCACGCCAGGCGTCCAATCGCTGGCCCTGGCTTGGTGCTGTGGCGCGTCGCGCTCCGTACCTGTCCAGCCTATTGATCATCGGTGTGGGGATTTACGTGGGTGTCCATGGCTGGATCGGCCTGAACGCCTAGCCTGATGTGCGAGTTATCCGGCTATTTCGGCCTGTTCCTCGCCGCCTTCGGTGCCGCCACGCTGCTGCCCATGCAGCCGGAAGCGGTGCTGGTCGGCTTGCTGCTGACCGACCCCTATGCCGCCTGGACACGGCTGGCCGTGGCGACCACGGGCAATGTACTGGGCTAAGCACTGAACTGGCTGTTGGGCCGTTTTATCGAACACTACCGACACAAACGCTGGTTTCCCGTCAGCGAAGAAAAACTGGAAAAGACCCAGCAGGCTTATCACCGCTTCGGGCGCTGGTCGCTGCTGATCAGCTGGGTACATATTATTGGTGATCCACTCACAGTAGTGGCTGGCGTCCTGCGGGAACCCTTTTGGAGCTTACTGTTGATCGTAACGCTGGCCAAGGCCACTCGCCATCTGGTGCTGGCCCCTGACGCTCGGGTGAGACAGGTCAAGTTCTTCGGCTGGTCGCTCGATAAGTATTGGATTGCCGCTGTCGAAGATTTAATCCGGCAAGAGATGGTCTTTCCTCAAGCCTGCGCATTTACAATATAGGCACTCTCCCAAGTGCTTACTGTTCGTGGTCGGGCGCTAGATTGACCAAGGGGATTATTCCAGCTTGAGCAGAGCGCACCCACCCAGCGAGGGTCTCGAGATTCTGTTGCAGCGACTCAGCCTCCGTCCAGATGCAGGCATTCTCAGTAGGTACTGTCAGTGGCACACCCTCTACAAGGGTTAGGGCCATCGCATGAAGCTTCAGCAGCTCATCTCGGACAGCCACAACTCCACCTAACTCAGCCAGACAGGCATCGAATTGGTCAACCAGTCGCAGAAGCTGGGAGGTGTCGAAGCTGGCTCGCAGCTTGTCCAGTGCTACACCATCCACTTCTCCGTAGGGTGTGACTCGAAAAGTCGCGGGAGGGATCTCGATCATGTTGCCTCCTAGGCACCGGTCTTGCTGGCCGTGTTGGCTCGAAGCGAGCCGGCGGCCTGTTGGAATACCGAGTCCTTGATCCAGGGCTCCGGTGGCCTATTGAGCTTGAGGTTGAACTCACCGAAGCGCTTGACGTTGCTGGTCAGGTAGGGGCTGAGGAACGACACGTCCTCATCGGTGAACTGCCAGCCCTCGCGGGCCAGTTTATGCAGGATGCGCATCATGTCCACAGTGTTCTGCAGGATCACCGACGAGGCCACCATGTCGTTGTAGCGCAGCCGTTTCTGCTGCTCGTCCGGATCGTTTTCAGCAATCACATCGCCGCCGAAAGATAACCACTTGGAGAAACCGTTGTAGGACTCGATCTTGTTGGTGTTCGCGGTGACCTCCTGGCGCAACTCGCGACTGCCGATCCAGTTGAGCAAGAAGATCGTACGGATCACGCTGCCCAGTGCCTGAGCCGCATGGTAGAGCTTGTTGCGCCGGCTGTAGGAGCCGAGTTTGCGCAGCAGCATGGGCGAGGAAATCTTGCCGGCCTGGATCGACAATGCGACCTGCATCAGATCCTGCCAGTGGGTTTCGATCAAGTTCCAGTCGGCAGTGTCGGTGAACAGGCGGTTGATATGCTTGTACGAAGCACCGCGATCCGGCCGGCACATCACCAGGTCGCGCCAGTTGCGAATACGTGGCATCAGATTGATGCCCAACAGATGGGTGAAGGCAAACACCGTGGCCGACTGCCCTTGGGTATCGGAGTACACCGTGTCAGCCTCGACGCTGAGATCAGCCTTGAGCAGCCCCTCGATCACGTAGATCGCCTCCCAGATGCCCGGCGGGATGAAGTGCTGGAACACGGCGATGTAGTTGTTGGCCACGTGCCGATAGGCCACGGCTCCCATTTTGCGGTAGCGAAAGTGGTAGCCGGCCAGCAGGTTGTCATCATAGAAGTCGAACTGCGTGCCGTCCGCAGCCACCGCCTTGCCATCGCCCCAGAGCTTGGGCAGATCAAGTTGAAGGTAGAGTTCCACCAACTCGCGGTTAGCCTTGTCCAGTTTTTCCAGCGAGAGGTGACGGCGATTCGTATAGGACAGCATGTGTGGCGTGACATTACCGGTCAGATGCCGTGCAGCCTGGCTAGGGCCTAGGTTGCAGCCCATGGCGAAGATCGTCATCAGGTAGCGCTCGGCAGGCTCTTTGAGCTTCGGCTCGTTACCGGACATGGGCCCGAAATGCCGCGTGAACTGAATCCAATGCTCGATGTTAGCCATGATATCGAGCACATGCCTGGCCGGCATGCGCTGCATAAGCGCCGTCTGCAGCGAGATGGCCGAAGGGGGGATGTCCCGCGCCGCTACTCGGCGCAACACCGGTTCTCCAGCTTCGTTAATCGATACGTCCCCTCGGCATGATGGGAATTTCTCGTCCAGTTGTTGCGCGGTTTCCTCCAACTGGGTCTTGAGAGAGGCAACAAACTCCTTCGCTGTGCCAGGCAGCCCCATCTTTTCGCAGTAGGCCGGTAGTCGCTGGAGACATTCCTCCCAGGGTAGCAACTGCTTGCGATAGTCGGCGAAGGATACCGACCCTTGTACGCACATGTCGCCGGATCGCAGCTCGCTGGCCAGGTAGGAGAAAACGCAAACTTCCAGATAGCGCCGGTTGGTCGGTGGCCCCTCACTCGAAGGGCGACGAACGACCTTGACCCAGCGCTCCGACGCAAACGACAAATCGACGTGCTCGTCGATCCATTCGCGGTGTAGATTCTCGCTGTCCTGGATCAGTTGAAGTGCCTGAGTCAGCGACCGATCCTGAGTCGTGGGCTCCAGTTGGAGAAGGTGACTGAGACGGAACAACAGCGAGCGATGGGACCTGAAGTGCTTCCAGATCAACGGCAGGTAGTTATTACCGCCGGTAGCTTGGACTTCGGCGCAAGTCTCACGCAACCGATCCAGATTGCCATCAGGGGAGAGGTATTCCCGAATCAGGCTGCCAGCTTCCTGGTCATCCGGTTCTTGAACCAGAATCTGCACCACGCCGTCCAGGGTCGCCGCCAACTGCTCCAGCTTCTGGCGTTGTCGCGCCTGGATTTGTTCCAGCTCCTCCTTGGCGCGTTTATGGATCGTCGAAATCCGCCGGATGAACATCTCGGCCAGGTGGTCCCGAGTTCGCACACGCATTCGATATATCAAGGCCAGCATCAGCGTGTGGCGCTTCGGCAGCGAGCAGTCCTTCAGCTCGGAGACGTCCGCCGCCGCGGCTTGGGCAGCAAAGTGGCGAATCTTGGCATCGACGATCCCCTCAAAGATGGCCTCCAGGTCCCCGAAGCTCTCTAGCCAGGCCAAGTGGTCGATCAGCACCTCCAGGTGCTTGCGAGATGGCTTCTTGGGTGCCTGTTTCAGCGCATTGAAATCGCTCTGGCGCCGGCCGAAGTCGGTGTCGAGCAGCTCCTTCAGCTTGTAGATCACCTCGATTGGCGCTCGAGTCACGACTAGGTTGAAGGTAACTTCCTGGGCACTCGCCAAGGCGGTTTCTGCGAGGTTGTTGAGCGTCGAATAAGCCGGAAGCTCATAGCCACGCTGAATCAGCTCATCAAGCATGGCATTGATGAGATCGACTCGCTGCTCAAGAACTACAGCGCAGTCACGTGCGATCTGCTCAGTGACCGCTAGCCCGTCGCTGCTGTAGAAGGGGGTAACCTGCAGGTACTGCCGTACCGCTGCTTGGTGCCGGTAAAGGGTGCGGGGATTGCTATAGCGTGGAGCTATTCGTGCGCCGTAGCGGAGGCATTGCCGGACATGACTGATGAGTTCCTGAGGAAGCTCCTCGAACGGAACGAAATAGTGCAGCTGCTGAAACACCTTTAACTGGATTGCCAGCCCAATCGAGAGCGCTGGACTCTTAGCGGTGTTGTTGACCCATTCGATCTCTGAATCAGACAGGGAATAGCTTCGATGAAGCTCCTTGGCCGGTAGCTGACTGGGCAAGATAGGGTAGGCTGTTCTTTCCACCGATGCCATTGAACACATCCCCCAAGCGAGGCAAAAGCATCAGCATAGACGGCTAGCCAGACGGTGGATGACCAGCAAGCCACGGCCTCTCGAATAACCTTTTAAATCATATATTTACAGAACGAATGTCCTAATTTTTGCCTTATCTCGGCATAACCCCAGCATGAACATACGCCATCTTCGCTGCTTCATCGCCGTGGCAGAGGAACTGCACTTCGGCCGAGCCGCTCGACGGCTGCACATCGAACAGTCTCCACTGTCGCGCACGATCCACCAGATGGAGGCGGATCTAGGGGTGTCGCTGCTCGACCGCTCGCCACGCGGTGTTCGTCTCACATTGGCGGGACAGGTCTTCCTAGAAGAAGCCCGGCGCGTACTGCTGGCCTTCGAGCAAGCTCGGACCAAGGCACGCGCCGCGGCAAAGGGGTTTGGGGAGCAACGGAACAGAAAGTGCACTTAAGCCCAGCGCCTGCCCGCAAACCCTTGTGGCGTCTGGTTAGTTCGGGAAAACCATCCTTTTGTCGAACCCTGGCAGGCACTGACGCCAGGCCGTCCAAACGCATGAAAAGCAGTGCAGAAAAGTCGTTCAGTAAAACAAAGTCTGGATAACCGCCCCTATTTTCGGCAGCGGTGAACTCTAGCTAAGCCTTACGTTGGTTTTTGGTTCCACTGCTCCCCAAACCCCTTTTGCACGCCTGCGCGACTTCGCGGTGGAACGCCGCCAGGCTGCGTTTCTGCTTGGTCAGGAAGCGCTTTTGCAGCAGCTCGCGGATGATGCGCTCGACCGGTTCCGGCAAGCGCCCCTTGCCTTTGCCGCCGCCGGATCGGCCGGGCGTCAGGTCTGTTACCAGGCCAGTACCCTGCCGGGCGCGACGGATCAGGACATATACCTGTCGCCGGGACAGGCCCAGCGCTTGGGCTGCCTCATCGGCGGCTTCATGCCCGACCACCTCAAGCGCTGCCAGTGGCCCGATGATTTCCGTCCGGTGCCGGGCTTGCGCCCATGCCTCGTCGGGCAGGGTGGCCACGCCTTGCGCGGCAATCGGTGGAGTGTCTGATGTCATGCCCAAACCTCGCTTTGGTGCACACGAGTATTGAGCATAGTCGAGATTGGTGCAGACGACTCCTGATATTGGGCTGTCAGGAGCCGTATGCACACCAGGCGTTACATCCAGTCGGATGGTGCGGTCGTCTTCTGAAAACGACAGCGGCCCTGCCTGACATCCAGTTAGGGTATACCTCAAATTGACACTGCGTATTCCAGAGAACGTGATGACGGAAGGTTGAACCTTCCGTCATAGCGCATCTGGTTTGGCCTCCCGTCAGCCAACCACGGGAAACACTGACTCGATCATTGGAGAATGGTCAGCTTGGCCTTGAGATCAATGGCTCTCGCGAAGTTGTGGTAATTCGGCGATGTTCGCTGCACCTGCGCGTGCAATGCTTTCAGCGCCGCCGAATCCGC
Organism: Pseudomonas moorei; assembly: GCF_008801475.1. Lineage (GTDB taxonomy): Bacteria > Pseudomonadota > Gammaproteobacteria > Pseudomonadales > Pseudomonadaceae > Aquipseudomonas > Aquipseudomonas moorei. The sequence continues at coordinate 46,681 of NZ_VZPP01000024.1, forward strand.
CGACGACTCCATTTCGACCTCATACTCGACCTGGTCGTACCCTGGATTGATCCCAGGATCGATTCCAAGAAAACCTCTCAGATCGAGGCTTCCCTTCGTGCGGATAGTCAGCGATTGCAACTCGATGTTCATTGCCGCCGCATTTGCCGCGTAGGTTGCAGTCATGCATGCGTTCAACGCAGCCAGGATCAATTCTTGTGGATTAGCGGCCGTGTCGGTACCGAGCAATTCTGCCGGTTCGTCCGCGTCGATGACAAAGCCGCGCGCCAAGGCCGTGTCACCTAGTACGAGCGGCATGGTTCGCGCACGCGTCCGGGTGCCACCCTCCCAGGTTGTCACGACGCCGAACGTCGCGATGCCTGCGGCGGGCTTTGCTGCGACCTGATCTGCAAACTCACGCAATGCGCCGACGTTGATCCCGTTGCCGGGAGTTCCTTTAATGTTTGTGTTCATTTCTCGTTCCCCCATTATGTGTTACGCCCGGCCATCACGCCGCCGTCAACGTCCCAGATTGCGCCCGTCACCCATGCTGCCTTGTCCGACAACAGGAAGAGGATGACCTCGGCGACGTCTTGTGGCGTCCCAACCCTGCCGATTGGGTGGAAGCTGTTGAATCCCTGTAAGGCGCCATGAACCTCGGCCTTGGGTATGAATCCCTCGTAAATCGGCGTTTCGACAACCGCCGGAGAAACGGCATTGACCCTGATTTGTTTGGATGCCAGCTCCATCGCAAGGTGCTGGGTCAGCGAATGCAAACCTGCTTTTGCCATCGAATACGCGGACGACGGCGTAGCCGCAATCGCCTGCTTGCCCCACATCGAGCCGATGTTCACAATGGCGCCGGGACGCTCGCTGGCCACGAGATTGGCCACGACTTTTTGTGTGATGAAGAAGAACGCTTTATTCAACGTCAAATATTGTTCGTAATCACTTTCCGTGTGCTCAAGAAACGCCTTCGGGAAGAACACCCCAGCCGCGTTGACCAGAAGATTGATGTCCTTGTGGTGTTCATCGATGGTATGCAGGAGTCGCTTCACATCTTCGGCTCGCGAGAGATCGGCAGTCAGGGCGGTCACGGTGCCCAACGACGACAGCGCCTTGCGGGCCTCTTCGGCCTTGTCTTCACGGTGACCGACGATGACGACGCTTCCGCCTTGCTCAAGAACCATGCGGGCAGTTTGCAGTCCCATCCCGCTAGTGCCGCCGATGACCAACAACTTCTTGCCATTAAATTCAGTACTCATAATAATCTCCTTAACTACCAACTAAATGGTAGGGTTGTGTTGCAAAAAAAGTGCCGACCTCAGGTCAACACGGTGGAAAGAAAAGTGTTTCCAACTTCGGCCGGTCCGCGTGACGACCGCATGCCACGGCCCACCATCATCGAGCCTTCCAACGCGCACAAGAATGCCTCTGCGAGAGCCTCTGGGGTGGAATTCGAGGTGATCAGCGCGGCACGCTGACCATCGGCAACGACAAGAGTCAACCAGTCGAGATTGACTTTAAAGAATCGCTCGACCTCGCTCACAACGGCGTCCGGCAGCGAGTCCGACTCGGCACCCAACATGCCGCAGACACAAAGGCGCCGGTCCTTGGCGAAGGTGCGTTCGAAAAGTGCCGCATACGCAGTTAGCCTGTCAGGCGCTTTCGCATGCTGCCCTTCGATGCTCAGCAACTCCTCACGAAACCGGTGCGTGTAGCGCTGTGCGACCACGGCCACGAGTTCACCCTTCTTGGGAAAGTGGTGGTGGATACTTGGTTTTTTGATGCCTACCAACTGGGCCACGTCGTCGTATGAGAAGCCGTTGTAGCCGTGCTGCTGTACCAACCCTTCAGCGGCATCGACCACCCGCTCGGCGGTCGGCGAGATTTCGGAGAAATGCTTCATGCAAGCGCCTCATTTGATTCGGCGACTGGCAGGTGGCCTGTCTTGACCAGGATGGTGCAGCCTGTATTGCTGAAGGGACGGTGAGCACTCAAATGCGGACTGCGCATCCATGTGCCGGTAGGGTAGCTTCCGAACTCATCCTCAAAGACGCCTTCCAACACATAGATTTCTTCACCGCCGTAGTGACGATGCGAATTGAATCGTGTCCCCGGGGCCCAGCGCACCAAAGCCGTATGTTGTGTGTCGAACTCAGAAAGTGGCATCACCGACAGACCCGGCACGAGGCCTGGAAACCAGGGGCCGTTACGGGTGTCGACCACGGTGCGTTGGCTGTCGGCTAGATCAAGATGGCGCAGCTTGACGAACAACGTGCAACCCGTCGCGGAGCTCGGTGCATGCGAAGAACCTGGTGGATTCTTGATGTAAGTCCCAGGCCCGAAGGTCCCGGATTCGTCGCTGAATTCGCCGTCCAGGACCAGAATCTCCTCGCCCAAGTCGTGCTTATGATTTTCAAAAGCGGAGCCCGGCGCGTATCGCACGATCGAGGTGGCACGCGCCACTTCGTCGCCATCACGCTCCAGTAACTGGCGTTGAATCCCGGTCGCTGGCGAATCGACCCACTGTAAGCTTGAAGGCTCGACGACAACACGCTGCGAAAGATCTGAATTGAGTTTCATGGCTTTATTTCATCTACCGACTACTTGGTAGGTAAGTTATAAGATCCCGATTTGTTTGTCAAATAGCTTTCGCCATTTTCTTTCATCCATTGAAAAAACAATGAATTGGTTACAAGAACTCGCGAAGCTTAGCGTACGATTTTTTCCGAATTCTCTATCGTCCCCATATATGCGTTAGGGCTCACCAGCGCCTTGAGGCTTTTGGCGTGCGGATCCAAGGGCGCAGCTCTTGGTCGCCGAAGGCTGCTTTTGCGCTGCAGCAGCTCGCGCCCCCTAAATCGTCCCGTGAGCGGGCCCCAACAAGGGCCAGAGCGAACGGTGCGGTTGTCCACGGGCCAGGCGCGCTTTATTGCCTGGCCGGTGGTCAACCGCAGGGCGATTTCCTGAGTCATGCACAGCCTTTGCCGCGAGCTGCTGCAGCGCCCGGCCTGCTGGCCGGTATGACCTCAATCATGATTGCCCCCGGGGTGGAAGGGAGCCCGGGCGTGAGGCCGGGCCGAAAGTAAAACCCTGGGCCGTACGATACAATTGGCAAGCGGAGCGCGCAGGCCGTAGGCCGGAGACGTGAGGATGGAAGCCCGAAGGGCCAAGACCCGGCGCGCTTTTGGCCGGGGCTTGGTTCACGACAGCCGCCCCCCGAAGGGGGCACGCACAAGGGAGGGAATCAGTTTGTGGGCTGGCCTGGCCAGCTCACAAGGCGGGTTCAGGCGTCGTTTCCGACTGGTTTGGATGGCTTAGGCGGCAAGTTGGTGTAGGCCGTGAAGGCGTAGAAGGCGGTGACGCCACCAGGCACGACGTACATAACCAGCTTTGCCAGGAACATAGTCATGGCAGCTACGTTGGCGGCTACGTCTAAATTAGAGGTGGCCGGCTCCGCGTAGGCATCAAAACCAATCGCCATCACCAGCACGATGGCCAAGAGGAAAAGCAGCATCCATTTCCAGTATTGCCGCGCAGGTTTCGAGAACGTTAGCAGGGCGCCGCTTACGAAAAGCGACAGTGTGTAATAGCGGTAAGTCCAGACAGTGAAGCCAAGCGAATCAGAACCGGCGCCCAGTAGCTGGCTGAAAACAATAACAGCGCACGCCAGTGCAAAACCGGCCATCACCGACCAAAACAAACCTACGATGGTTTTCATATCAAACTCCTTTTGTCGTTACTTCGGTTTTTGCGGCGCCGGTTGCGGGTATGGCTTGGCCATTTCCCGTACCTGCTCCGCCAGATCAGGGGGCAGCCACACCAAGACGGGTACCAGCTCGCCGGCGCCGTGGTCCTCTAGGATCTTTCGCACACGCTTAACCGCTGCGTGTGCGGTCTGCTTGCTTATCCCCCTAGCCTCCGCTACATCCGTGATGCGCTGGCCATCGACTAGAACAGCCTTGGCCACCTCTACGGTCGAGATAGCCAGGCGTTTGGAAGCAAAGAGGGGCGCAACCTTCTTCCATTCTTCTTTGGTGTACATCGGCTGCATTCATCAGCTCCTAGGGTCAGTGTTCAATCAGCCGCGGCCCCCCAGCCTCGCTGATGCGTTGCCAGATCTCGCAATGCGTGATCGTGGGCAGTGCAAGGAACGACCAGTAACAACCGCGTGAACGGGCGTACACGCGCACCAGGTCGCCAATCTCGGGGGCCTGCAGTATGAACGAATCGCCGGCCTCGCCGGCTTGATAGTCGAGCACTTGAGCACGGCTAAGCGCGAAGTCGTACCGGGTTTCGGTAATGCGCGCCGGCTGGGTGCCATGGGCGGCTTCCTGAGCTTTCAGAAAACCGATTTCATCCCCCAGCACAGCGCCGGGGTGTCTTACCTGGATCTCTGGCAGCATGAGCCAGGTTCCGCGCGCGGCCCAAGCATTCGGGCCGATCTCACGGGCATAGTCGATGATTGCGGTTTGGCCGGGTACATAGAAAACTTTTTGCATGGCTGCGATCTCCTTGCACTTGGTGCAGACCGGGCGCGCACGGCGCCCGGCCTGGGGCTGTTAGGCGGCTTGGCGCAGGTGCTGGGCCAGAACCCACAGGGCGCGATTGAGTTTCACGTCCTGGTCAATGCCGGAAACGGCACGGGTGCTGGTACGGCGCCCTTGTTTGTTGCGGCCTCGCAGCCCTCCTTTGATGGTGTTTTCCTGTACGCGGTTGAAGGTCGACCAAAGGTCATTGGTGGCGTCTTCGCGGCGACGCGGTGCCAGCAGCTGGCTTGCAGTTACCGGCGCTGGGCCGTCCGCTGGGTCATAGCGGTAGGCAAGTGCTGCCTCGGCGAAAGCGTGCTGCAGGTCGTTGCCCAGCTGGATGCCTTTCATGGTTTCGCGCTGATCCTCGATCAGCTCGAATTGATTCAGGACTTCATACGCGCCCTCGATCACATCCCCGATAACATCCTGGCGACCGCTGTGGCGCACTTTCTGGTCCATCGCGGCCTCGCCCAGCACCAGGCCGTTGGCGCATACGAAACGGAAGCAACCGCCCATCATTTGGTAGCTGCTGGTGCCGTCGTGGCTGTTCAGCAGGATGATTTCGTTGGCTTCCTTGGCCACGATGGTATTGGCGTGACGCAGGCGGATCATGTGCTTGGTGTGTTCGCGCTTGTCGGTGTTGCGCACGCGAGTTTGGCAGGCCATGAACGGCATGAACCCCTCACTGCGCAGCGCTTCGAGTACGTCGACGGTGGGAATGTAGCGGTAGCGATCGGAGCGGCTTTCGTGCGCTTCCTCGGCAAAGATCGAGGGTGCTACGCGGGCGATCTCGTCATTGCTCAGTGGGCTGTCGCTGCGGACCATGCAAGGGTTACGGAAGTTGCTGGATAGACGCATTTTTGAATCTCCTTCGCGATTTGCCTGGCGCGGTTGCCGCCGCTGGTTCCAGGCTGTCGAGGCGGGATTGCTTCGACGGGGTTAGTATCGCAAAGGGTCGAACCAAAGTCAACTAATAGTCAATTCCAATTTGACCACTTGTCGACAAAAAACCCGGCCATGCGCCGGGTTCTCATTATTCCCTCCTTCAGTCGCCGGCCTAAGCCCAGCGCAAGCCAGGCTTAGGCACCACCTCCTTTAATCCTTGCCGCGAATGCGTTTGAGCAGGGATCCCCAGTACAGGCTTACCACGGCCAAGACCAAGCCCAGCAAGATGAGGGCCACTGCCCATTTAGGTGCTGGCTCGCCGTTGAAACTGGAAAGAAGCAGCGGACTAGATACCAGGATTAAAACGGCAGCGAGTATATGAAATTTGCTCATTGATCAAATCCTTATGATGGTTACTGTAGGTGCCAGTTGAAGCGGTACGGATCCATGAACGGTATGTCGTCATCGAAGCTGTCGAAGTCTGCGGCAGGCTGCGCCGGCTGCTGAGGTGCAGGAGGCTGCTGTGGGCGCTGCTGACGCGGGGCTTGTTGGCGGGGTTGCTGGTTGCTGCCGCCCTGGTTGTACGGATCTCCACCTTGTTGCTGGTTCTGCGGGCGACCGCCGAGCAGCTGCATCGTGCCTTGCATGTCGACAATGATTTCGGTGGTGTAACGCTTGATACCGTCCTTCTCCCACTCGCGGGTCTGCAGCTTGCCTTCGATGTAGCATTGCGAGCCTTTGCGCAGATATTCGCCGGCGATCTCGGCCACCTTGCCGAACAGCGACACACGGTGCCATTCGGTGCGCTCGACCTTCTGACCGGTCTGCTTGTCGGTCCACTGCTCACTGGTGGCCAGGCTGAGGTTGGTAACGGCGTTGCCGTTGGGAAGGTAGCGGACCTCGGGATCCTGCCCGCAAGTACCGACCAGGATTACTTTGTTTACGCCACGGGCCATGATGAATCTCCTTTTCCGTCTGGGTTAGTCGTTCTCGAAGCAACCGCAAGGGCAAGTCATGCTGTCCAGGCCATGACTGCAAATGCCGTTGTCGGCGTCTTCCTGGCGTTGCGCCTCGCGTTCACTGGCCGACATATAGCCATAAGCATCGCGGGCGTACGCAAAGACTTCTGCCACTCCCTCGGCTTGCTCATCGGTGCCAAACGCCGCGTCCATGCTTGCACAGAAGGCGTTTTGAACCATGGTGTCATAGGTGGGATAGCGCTTGCATGCCGCGCCGTAGAGTTCGTCAACCTTGCGCTCCATCGCCTCGATGTTCGATTCAGCGACCGGAGCCCAAATCTTTTTGGCGAAGTTCAAGAAGTCGCCAGGGGTGAGCCAGTTGCCGAATGCTGGGGCTTGCGCGGTGATAGTCATGGGTAGCTCCTTCGCGGTTTACCTGGCGCGGTTGCCGCCGCTTGATCCAGGCCGTCAAAGCGGAATTGCTTCGACAGAGTTAGTATCGCAAAGGACTGCACCAAAGTCAACTATTGGTCAAATCCAAATTGACCATTTGTCGAGATTCTCGCACGCGAGAAAATACCGCTTCAAATGTGCGCCATACGCTTGACTGCTCTGCCGAGCTGCTTTAATGCCGAGTGTTTGGGCGCGGGAAACAAACGCTCTTCAAAGCAGCAGCCGCGCAGCGGATGCCGCCTCGCTCTTTGGGAATGGAAGCACACCACCGCTGGGTGGATCTGCTCGGCAGCCTTCGGTAGGACGCGGTAAGCCCGGACTATCCAGAGCCAGGCCGCGTGCAAGGGGTCGTGGAATACCGCAGAGAGCG
>NZ_VZPP01000025.1 GCF_008801475.1 Pseudomonas moorei
GAAAGGTATGTTTTCCCAGATCGATGGCGACAATAGTTACGTTGTTCATGGCAATGGCCTCCGAAAGACACCCTGTGAAAGCTTAGAGAGCGATCACAGGGTGTGAGGGGATAGCCATTTCATTAGTAGATCTGCGGCGAACGACGATTATGTGATCGACGCATTACCTGTGGGAGCTGGCTTGCCAGCGATTGGCGGCAACCCGGTCCCCGCAAAAACGCCCTTCGCCGGCCCACCGATAAAGCTTTATCATGGCCGCAGTTTTGCTGATCGAGTCCATCATGAAGTTCGCCATCGCGCTGTTTTCCGCCGCCCATGCGCCCTCCTCGCGCCGTGCCCTGCTGTTCGCCCAGGCCGCGCTGACCGGCGGGCATGAAATTGTCCGGCTGTTTTTCTACCAGGACGGCGTGTACAACGCCTCCAGCAGCGTGGTCACGCCCCAGGACGAGCAGGACCTGCCCAAGCAATGGCGCGCCTTTGTTTCCGAGCACCAACTCGATGGCGTGGTGTGCATCGCCGCCGCCCTGCGCCGCGGTGTGTTGAACGAAGAAGAAGCCAGCCGCTATCAACGTGAAGCCGTCGCCGTCGGCGCGCCGTGGGAATTGTCCGGCCTCGGTCAGCTGCATGATGCGGTTCAAGATGCCGACCGCCTGATCTGTTTCGGAGGTGCTTGAAATGGCCAAATCCCTGCTGATCATCAGTCGCCAATCGCCCTGGTCCGGGCCGGGCGCTCGCGAAGCGCTGGACATCGTGCTGGCCGGCGGTGCCTTCGATCTGCCCATTGGCCTGCTGTTTCTCGATGACGGCGTATTGCAGCTCGCCGCACGACAGAACGCCAAATCCCTGCAACAGAAAGACCTGAGCGCCAACCTTCAGGCCCTGCCGATGTTCGGTGTCGAGGAGCTGTTTTTCTGTGCCGACAGCGCCGCCGAACGTGGCCTGGACACCAGTGCCCTGTCGCTGGAAGAAGCCCGGGTGCTGACTGCCAACGAAATCACGGCGCTCATTGACCGTTACGATCAGGTGATTACCCTCTGATGTCGACTTTGCATGTGTTGTCTCATTCCCCCTTCGGCGACTCGCGCCTGAACAGTTGCCTGCGCGTGATCGGCGCCAACGACGCGCTGCTGCTGTCCGGCGACGCGGCCTATGCCTTGCAGCCGGGCACTGCGCCTTGCGCGGCGCTGAACGCTCGCGGCCTGACCCTCTACGTGTTGGCCGAAGATGCCCAAGCGCGGGCCATCGCCGTTCCAGACTGGGCCACGGCCATTGATTACTCGGCCTTCGTCGAGCTGTCGATCCACCACGACAAGGTCAACAGTTGGCTATGAATTCCCTGACAGTCGGCACACGTACCATCGCGCTGGACAAGGACGGTTTTCTGCTCGAACTCAGTGATTGGTCGACTGAAGTTGCCACCGCCCTGGCGGCAGCCGAAGACATCGAACTGACCCCTGAACACTGGGAAATCCTTGAGCTGCTGCGCAGTTTCTACGCCGAATTCCAGTTGTCGCCGGCCACCCGTCCGCTGATCAAATACACCGCTTTGAAACTCGGTCCGACCAAGGGCAACAGCCTGCACCTGAACCGATTGTTCAAAGGCACCCCTGCCAAACTCGCCGCGAAACTGGCGGGCCTGCCCAAACCGACGAATTGCGTATGATCGACTATCCAGCGCTGACCCTCGAAACGCCCGCCGAACACCCGTTCGCCCAGTTCGTGCGGATTCTCGGCAAAGGCAAACGCGGTGCCCGTGACCTGACCCGCGAGGAAGCCCGTGAAGCCATGGGCATGGTGCTTGACGACAAGGTCGAGGACACCCAGCTCGGCGCGTTCCTGATGCTGCTACGGCACAAGGAAGAAAGCGCCGAGGAAATGGCCGGGTTCACCGAAGCCTTGCGTGAGCGCTTGAAGTCGCCCTCTCTGGCGGTGGATCTGGACTGGCCGACCTATGCCGGCAAGAAGCGTCATTTGCCGTGGTATCTGCTGGCGGCCAAGTGCCTGGCGCAAAACGGCGTACGCATCTTCATGCACGGCGCTGGCGCCCATACGGCGGGCCGACTGTACAGCGAACAATTGCTGGATTTACTGCAGATCCCGCTGTGCCGCAACTGGCAGCAGGTCCGCGAGGCACTGGACAACGGCGGCCTGGCCTTCATGCCGTTGGTGGACTGGGCGCCGCAACTGCAACGCATGATCGACCTGCGCAACACCCTGGGCCTGCGCTCGCCGATCCACTCCCTGACGCGCATTCTCAACCCGTTGGGTGCGCGCTGCGGCCTGCAAAGCATTTTCCACCCTGGCTATCAGGCGGTGCACCGCGATGCCAGCGGCTTGCTCGGTGACACCGCGATTGTGGTCAAGGGCGATGGCGGCGAGATCGAGATCAATCCCGATGCCGACAGTCACCTGTATGGCACCACGGGTGGCGAGAGCTGGGACGAGGAATGGCCGCAGCTGTCGAGCCAGCGCCACGTCAAACCGGCCAGCCTCGACCCCGAACACCTGAAAGCCGTCTGGCGCGGGGATGTGGTCGACAGTTATCCGCAGATGGCCCTGATTTCCACCATGGCCCTGGCATTACGCGGCCTCGGACAGAGCCGCGAACAGGCGTTCGAAACCGCACAGCGGTACTGGGATGCTCGGGACAAATCGATTTAATCGATCATAACCGCCCAACCTTTGCGCTTTTTGTTCGAACTCATGGGAATAGACTCCACTCCAACGATTATGGGTTTAGGAGTCTGAGCATGGGTTTGTTAGTCGAAGGTCGCTGGCAGGACAAGTGGTACGAAAGCAGCAAGGACGGCGCGTTTCAGCGAGAACAGGCGCAGCGCCGTCACTGGGTGACGGACGACGGCAAGCCGGGACCGACCGGCGTCGGCGGCTTTGCGGCCGAGGCCGGTCGTTATCACCTTTATGTTTCCCTGGCCTGTCCGTGGGCCCATCGCACGCTGATCCTGCGCAAACTCAAGGGCCTCGAAAATCTGATCGACGTGTCGGTGGTCAGCTATCTGATGCTGGAAAACGGCTGGACCTTCGACAAGTCCCATGGCTCAACCGGCGACAAGCTTGATCACTTCGACTTCATGCACCAGCGCTACACCGCCGATACCGCCGACTACACCGGGCGTGTCACCGTGCCGGTGCTGTGGGACAAGCAACAGCAGCGCATCGTCAACAATGAATCGGCGGAAATCATCCGCATGTTCAATGGCGCGTTCGACGCGCTGACCGGCAATGACTTGGACTTCTACCCGGCGCCGCTACGCAACGAGATCGATGCGCTGAACGAGCGGATTTATCCGGCGGTGAACAATGGCGTGTACCGTGCCGGGTTTGCCACGTCGCAGCAGGCTTATGAAGAAGCGTTCGATGAATTGTTCGCAGAACTGGATCGACTGGAGCAATTGCTGGGTGCCAACCGCTACCTGACGGGGGAATACCTGACCGAAGCGGATATCCGCCTGTTCACCACATTGATTCGATTCGACGCGGTGTATTACGGGCACTTCAAGTGCAATCTGCGGCGGATTGCCGATTATCCGAACCTGTCGAACTGGCTGCGGGAGATTTATCAGTGGCCGGGCATTGCCGAGACGGTGGACTTCACCCACATCAAGCATCACTACTACGGTAGCCACAGGACCATCAACCCGACCGGCATCGTACCCAAAGGCCCGAAACAGGACTTCAGCGCAGCCCATGATCGGGCTCGGTTGAACGGCAAAGGGGTTTGGCGCAGGGCCGGAGTCTGATCTGAATCTTGCGGTGTTTTAAGGACGTAATCGCGAGCAGGCTCGCTCCCACATTTGATTTGTGTCGTTCACAAATCCCCTGTGGGAGCGAGCCTGCTCGCGATCGGGGCAACCCGTTTTTCAGACCTGCGCCTGAGCCCCTTCGAACCACGCCAGTTTCTCGCGCAGTTGCACCACCTCACCCACGATCACCAATGTCGGCGCATGCACTTCATGCTCCGCCACCAGCCGTGGCAGATCGGCCAGGGTGCCGGTAAACACTCGCTGGTTGACCGTGGTGCCCTGCTGGATCAACGCCGCCGGGGTATTGGCGTCGCGACCATGCTTGATCAGCTGTTCGCAGATGATCGGCAGGCCCACCAGGCCCATGTAAAACACCAGGGTCTGCGCCGGGGCAACCAGATCGGCCCATGGCAGATCGGTGGAACCGTCCTTGAGATGGCCGGTGACAAACCGCACTGACTGCGCGTAATCACGGTGAGTCAGCGGGATCCCGGCGTACGCCGCGCAACCGCTGGCCGCCGTGATACCCGGCACGACCTGGAACGGAATGCCTTGGGCCGCCAGTTCTTCAATCTCTTCACCGCCGCGGCCGAAGATGAACGGATCACCGCCCTTCAACCGCACCACACGCTTGCCTTGCCTGGCCAGGTCCACCAGTTGCTGGTTGATCTGATCCTGCGGCACGGCGTGATCGGCGCGACGCTTGCCGACATAAACCCGCTCGGCATCGCGCCGACACAGCTCGAGAATCGCCGGTGCCACCAAGCGGTCATACAGCACCACATCGGCTTGCTGCATCAGGCGCAGGGCACGGAAGGTCAGCAAGTCGGGATCACCGGGGCCGGCGCCTACCAGATACACCTCGCCGGTCGCCACGGGCGCTTCACCGTCAATTTTCACTTGCAGCAAACGCTCGGCTTCGGCGCCCTGCCCGGCCAGTTGCCGGTCGGCAATCGGTCCCTGGAACACGTCCTCCCAGAATGCCCGGCGCTGTTGCACATCCGGGAACAGGCCTTTGACCTGATTACGGAAGCGTGCCGCCAGACCGGCCAGTTGACCGTAGGTGGAGGGAATCCAGGTTTCAATCTTGGCGCGGATCAAGCGTGCCAGGACCGGCGCATCGCCGCCGCTGGACACGGCAATCACCAGGGGTGAGCGGTCGACGATGGCCGGGAAGATCACGCTGCACAGGGCCGGCGCGTCCACCACATTGACCGGCACGCAACGCCTATGGGCATCGGCGGAGACTTGCGCGTTCAGCGATTCGTCATCGGTGGCGGCAATGATCAGCCCGCAACCGTCCAGGTCCGCCTCGACGTAACCGCGCAGCACGCACTCGCCACCACTGAGGGTGACCAGTTCGCTCAATTGAGTTTCGATTTCAGGTGCGACCACCCGCAGTAGCGCACCGGCATCGGCCAGCAGGCGGGATTTGCGCAAGGCAATTTCCCCCCCGCCGACGACCAACACACGACTGCCGCGAAGGTTATGGAACAGCGGCAGATAGTTCATTCAGCCGATGACCTCGAGGCCACCCATGTACGGCTTCAGCACTTCAGGCACACGGATCGAACCGTCGGCCTGCTGGTAGTTCTCCAGCACTGCCACCAGGGTACGACCGACCGCCAGGCCGGAGCCGTTCAGGGTGTGGACCAGTTCCGGCTTGCCGGTTTCCGGGTTGCGGAAACGTGCCTGCATGCGACGGGCCTGGAAGTCGCCGCAGTTGGAGCACGACGAGATTTCACGGTACTTGTCCTGGCTCGGGATCCACACTTCCAGATCGTAGGTCTTGATCGCGCCGAAGCCCATGTCACCGGTGCACAGTGCAATGGTGCGATAAGGCAGTTCCAGCAGTTGCAGGACTTTCTCGGCGTTGGCGGTCAGGCCTTCCAGCGCTTCCATCGAGGTCGAAGGCTCGACGATCTGCACCATCTCGACCTTGTCGAACTGGTGCTGGCGGATCATGCCGCGGGTGTCGCGACCCGACGCACCGGCTTCGCTGCGGAAGCATGGGGTGTGGGCAACGAACTTGATTGGCAGCTGTTTCGAATCGACGATTTCACCGGCCACGATATTGGTCAGGGACACTTCGGCGGTCGGGATCAGGTACAGATCAGCCTCGCCTTCACGGGCGATCTTGAACAGGTCTTCTTCGAACTTGGGCAACTGGCCGGTGCCTTGCAGCGCCGGGGCCTGGACCAGATAAGGCGTGTAAGCCTCTTCGTAGCCGTGCTCGGTGACGTGCAGGTTGATCATGAACTGCGCCAGGGCGCGGTGCAGACGGGCAATCGGCCCGCGCAACAGGGAAAAACGTGCGCCGGAGAGCTTGGCGGCGGTTTCGAAGTCCAGCCAGCCGAATTTCTCGCCCAGGGCAACGTGGTCCTGAACCGGGAAATCGAACGCGGTCGGAGTACCCCAGCGGCGCACTTCGACGTTGTCTTCTTCGTCTTTGCCGACCGGTACGGACTCGTGTGGCAGGTTTGGAATACCGAGCAGGATCGAGTCCAGCTCGGTCTGGATCGCGTCCAGTTCGACCTTGCCGGCACTCAACTCGCCGGCCATGCGCTCGACGTCCGCCATCAACGGCGCGATGTCTTCGCCGCGCTGCTTGGCCTGACCGATGGATTTGGAGCGCGCATTACGTTCAGCCTGCAGGGCTTCGGTGCGGGTCTGGACGGTCTTGCGCTGTTCTTCCAGCGCTTCGATGCGCGCGACATCCAGGGCAAAGCCGCGGGATGCCAGGCGGTCCGCTACGTCCTGAAGGTTGCTACGTAACAGTTTGGAATCGAGCATGTCGGTCTCTCGTTATCAAAGTTTGGTCAAGGACAGGCCAGCCCAGGTGGCGAGCAGCCCGCCGAATACGCTGATGGCAGCATAGCCCAGTGCCAGCGGCACCTGCCCGCTTTCAAGCAGGCGCACCGTATCCAGTGAAAAGGATGAAAAAGTCGTCAGCCCTCCGAGGAAGCCGACGATCAACCCGGCGCGTACCTCGAACGGCACCTCCGGGCGAATCAAAAACAGACCGTATAGAAAGCCGATCAGCAAACAGCCCACGATATTAACGGCCAGCGTCGCGGTATAGAAGTGCCGCGGCCAATTAGCATTGACCCAGTTACCGGTGGCGAAGCGCAACAGCGTGCCGGCCATCCCGCCGACGGAAACCGCGATGATCAAGGGAACCACTATTTTCTCCGCTGCCGGGGGCTTAAACGGTCAAGTTGCGCCAGGTGATTGAGCTTCTCGCCAATCTTCAATTCCAGGCCGCGTGGTACGGGCTGATAGAAGGGTTGAGGTTCGAGCTCTTCCGGAAAGTAGTCTTCGCCGGCGGCATAGGCATCCGGCTCGTCGTGGGCATAACGGTATTCGTCGCCATAGCCCAGCTGTTTCATCAGTTTGGTCGGGGCATTGCGCAGGTGCAGCGGCACTTCCAGGGAGCCGTGCTCGGTGGCGCTGCGCATCGCGGCCTTGAAACCCATGTACACCGCGTTGCTTTTAGGCGCGCAGGCCAGGTAGGTGATGGCCTGGGCCACCGCCAATTCGCCTTCGGGACTGCCGAGGCGCTCCTGCACCTCCCACGCCGCCAGGCACAGGCTCAGCGCGCGCGGGTCGGCATTGCCGATGTCTTCGCTGGCCATGCGCACCACGCGCCGGGCCAGGTACAACGGATCGCAACCGCCGTCGATCATCCGCGCAAACCAGTACAGCGCGCCATCGGGGTTGGAGCCGCGTACCGATTTATGCAGCGCGGAAATCTGGTCGTAGAACGCTTCGCCACCCTTGTCGAAACGACGACGGGTATCGCCCAGCAGGCTTTGCAGCAGATCTACACCCATTTCGCTGTTGTCTTCGGCGAGATCCGAGGCGTTTTCCAGCAAATTGAGCAGGCGCCGGCCATCGCCATCGGCGGCCGACAACAGCATCTGGAAGCCTTCATCGCTCAGGGTCAGCTGGCGCTTGCCCAAGCCACGCTCTTCGGTCAGCGCACGCTGTACCAGTTTGCGCAGCGCCGCTTCGTCGAGGCTCTTGAGCACGTAGACGCGGGCGCGGGAGAGCAAGGCGTTATTGAGTTCGAACGAAGGGTTTTCCGTGGTCGCGCCGATGAAAATCAGCGTGCCGTCTTCAACGTATGGCAGGAACGCGTCCTGCTGCGACTTGTTGAAGCGATGCACTTCGTCGACGAAAAGGATGGTGCGCTTGCCGTATTGCCCGGCCTGTTGCTTGGCGATTTCCACGGCCTGGCGGATTTCCTTGACCCCGGCCAACACCGCCGACACCGTTTCGAAATGCGCGTCCGAGACTTCCGCGAGCAGGCGCGCCAGGGTGGTCTTGCCCACGCCCGGCGGCCCCCAGAAGATCATCGAATGCAGGGCACCCTGCTCCAGCGCTTCGCGCAATGGCTTGCCGCGAGCGAGCACGTGTTCCTGACCGACGTACTCGTCCAGATTGGTCGCACGCAAGCGGGCGGCCAATGGTTGGGCAATCGGGGCACTGCGAAACAGGTCCATCACTACCTCTGAAACCTCAATTGGACACCGTCCCCATTGTAGGAGCGAGCCCGCTCGCGATGGACTTACGGGCACCGCTGGGTGTCAGGCCGCCAGCGTTATCGTTAACGCCCATCGCGAGCAGGCTCGCTCCTACAAGGGTGTTGCGTCTTATTCCTGGATCACGTCCGCACCCTTGGGGATGTCGAACTTGAATTTCGAGGCCGGGATCGGCTCGTTGGCCTTCACGCCGGTGAACAGGATATTGGTGCGCTGACCGACACTGTCAATCAGTTGCATGTCGTTGACCAGGCCATTGCGGAACGACAGGCGCAGGCTGTCGAACAAGGTGTCCTTGGTTTTCGGCTTCAAGGTGAAGTCGATCACGCCGCCGGCTTCCTTGGCGCTGATGTCGAAGCTCTGGCTGATCTTGGACACGTCACCGGACAGCAGCAAGGCCGGAGTCTGGGTCAGGCGCTGGTCGAGATTCTTGATGGTGGCCTGTTCCAGATCGGGGTCCCACAGGGTCACTTTCTTGCCGTCGGAGACCATGGTCTGCTCGGCTGGCGCATTGGTGTGCCAGTAGAACAATCCCGGGCGTTGCAGGGACATCTCACCGGCGGTTTCCTGCAATTGGGTGCCCGTGCCATCAAGGGTCAGCTGGGAGAAACGCGCGGTCAGGGTCTGGGATTTTTCCAGCAGTTGAGTCAGGCGCGCCACGTCCTTTTCATCGGCGTGGGCCGAGAGCGTGGTCAAGGCCAGTACCGGCAGCAGCATGCGGATAAGACGCATGGAAGTCCTCATAACATTCGTGGGAGTGCAGGCGGCGCCTGAAGACGCCGCCCTTCAAAATCAGGTCAGTCGCGCACCGGGCCAGGGGCCAGGACTTCACGCGAACCGTTGGTGTTCATGGACGTCACGACCCCGGCCATTTCCATGGCTTCGATCATGCGCGCAGCGCGGTTGTAGCCGATTTTCAGCTTGCGCTGAACCGCGGAAATGGACGCGCGACGGCTTTCCAGAACGAACTGCACCGCCTCGTCGTACAGCGCGTCGGCTTCCGGATCGTCACCGTCACCGCCCCCGCTGCTGCCTTCAAAGCCACTGCCGGCCTCTTCGACACCGTTGAGAATGTCGTCGTTGTACTCCGGCGCACCGCGCAGTTTCCAGGCTTCGACCACCCGGTGAACCTCGTCATCGGAAACGAACGCGCCGTGGACACGAATCGGCAGACTGGTGCCCGGCGGCATGTACAGCATGTCACCGTGGCCCAGCAGTTGTTCGGCGCCGCCTTGGTCGATGATGGTCCGGGAGTCGATCTTGCTCGATACCTGGAACGCCATGCGGGTCGGGATGTTGGCCTTGATCAGGCCGGTGATCACGTCCACCGACGGACGCTGGGTCGCGAGAATCAAGTGAATGCCGGCGGCACGCGCCTTCTGGGCGATACGGGCAATCAGTTCTTCAACCTTCTTGCCGACGATCATCATCATGTCGGCGAATTCGTCGACGACCACGACGATGGTTGGCAGTTTTTGCAGCAATGGCGCTTCGTCGTGGATGCTTTCGCGCTTGTACAGCGGGTCGCTCAACGGTTCGCCGGCGTCCTGGGCTTCCTTGACCTTGGCGTTGAAGCCCGACAGGTTCCGTACCCCCATCTTCGCCATCAGCTTGTAACGCCGCTCCATCTCGGCAACGCTCCAGCGCAGGGCGTTGGCGGCGTCCTTCATGTCGGTCACCACCGGGCACAGCAGGTGCGGAATGCCCTCGTAGATCGACAGTTCCAGCATTTTCGGGTCGATCATGATCAGTTTGGCGTCTTCCGGGCCGGACTTGAACAGGATCGACAGGATCATCGCGTTCACACCCACCGACTTACCGGAACCGGTGGTACCGGCCACCAGCAGGTGCGGCATTTTCGCCAGATCGGTGATCACCGGCTTGCCGCCGATGTCATGACCCAGGGCCAGGGTGACCGGCGATTTGAAATTGTCGTATTCGGGCGTCGAGAGTACTTCGGAGAAACGCACGATCTGCCGGTCTTCGTTGGGGATCTCGATACCGACCGTGGTCTTGCCGGGAATCACTTCCACGACCCGCACACTGGTCACGGCCAGGGAGCGCGCGAGGTCTTTGGCCAGGTTGGCGATACGACTGACCTTGACCCCGGCCGCCGGCTGGATTTCGTAGCGGGTGATCACCGGCCCCGGATGGATCGAGTCCACGGTGACTTCGACGCCGAACTCCTTGAGTTTGATTTCCAGCAAGTGACCGACCGCCGCCAGGGACTCCGGTGAATAGTTGAGCTGTTTCTTTTCCGCAGGGTCGAGAATCGAGATCGGCGGCAAGGTGCCTTCCACGGCACTGTCGACGAACAGCGGCGCCTGTTTCTCTTTCTGTACGCGCTTGCTTGGCTCGGGGGCCTTGACCGGGGCCGGCGCGATCACCGGCGGCACCTGCTTCTCGCGCTCGGACATGTGCTTGCTCAGCGCCTGCTCACGCTCGATCAGACGCTCCTTGACCTTGGCCTGTTCGCGCTTGTCGGTAACGGTCGGCGCGACCACGTCATGCACCCGATCGTCGACTTCTCGCAACTGCGCGACCAGTTGCTTGCGTTCGGTACGCGCTGCCCACCAGCGATTGGCCGCGCCCTGGAACAGCTCGAAAAGGTCGAGGGTGATCTTGCCGGTGAGGTCCATCACCTTGAACCAGGACAGGTCGGTAAACACCGTCAGGCCGAACAGGAACAGCGCAATGAACAGCAGCGTACTGCCCTGGATGTTCAGGGCGTTCTTTGCCAGATCGCCGAGGCTTTCCCCCAGTGCGCCGCCCGCCCCGGCCGGCAGACCGGTCGCGGCATGGAAATGGATGTGCGCCAATGCAGCGCCGGACAGTACCAGAAACACCAGGCCGATCAGGCGCCAGGAAAACAGCCAGCCGCTCCACTGCCATGGCTCATGGCGTTGACGGAATATCTGGTACGTCTTGATCGCCAGCAGCAACGGGAAGATGTAGGCGAAGTAGCCGAGCACCATGAACAGGATATCGGCGCTGTAGGAACCCGCCGGCCCTCCAAAGTTCTGTACGTCATCGATCTTGCTGTTATGGCTCCAGCCCGGATCGTCCTTGCCATAGGTCAACAAGGCCATCATCAGGAACAGGCACAAGGCACCAATGGCGATCAATGCACCTTCCTTGAGTCGGTAGTGCAGATGCTGGCGCCAGAGCGGAACGACGGCTGGTTTAGGTGCTGCGGTGGATTTCTTCAAAACGCTTCTTTTCCTGCGCCTGCGGCGCGTCCATCTGTTGAATGACTATGGAAACTGCCAAAAAAACTGCCCAATCCAGGCAGGTAAAAAAGTTAACGGACGTAACAGGGACTACTTTTAACACTGCGCCTTGGTTTTTATAAACACGAAGCGCAATGCTTATTTTGTTACAAACACTGTTACAGCCAGGCATTGTACGGGTTTGTTCGTCCGATGCCATGCTTGAAACCTTAGCTTGTAGCATAGTCAAAAGCACATGACGTGCGACTCAATTTGAGCACGCATTCTCTTTTGTGACAAAGGCTTATGAGGTGTTTTTATGAGCGAAGCGAAGCATCACCGCCTGATCATTCTGGGTTCCGGCCCCGCCGGTTACAGCGCAGCCGTGTATGCCGCCCGCGCCAACCTCAAACCCGTTGTCATTACCGGCATACAGGCAGGTGGCCAGCTCACCACCACCGTCGAAGTCGATAACTGGCCCGGCGATGTCGAAGGCCTTACCGGCCCCGCCCTGATGGAGCGCATGCAAAAACACGCCGAACGCTTTGACACAGAGATCGTTTACGACCACATCCACACGGCCAAGTTGCAACAGCGCCCGTTTGAACTTACGGGAGACAGCGGAACCTACACCTGCGATGCGCTGATTATCGCCACCGGGGCATCCGCGCAATACTTGGGGCTGCCCTCGGAAGAGACGTTTGCCGGCAAAGGCGTTTCAGCCTGCGCGACCTGTGACGGCTTTTTCTATCGCAATCAGGTCGTCGCCGTGATCGGTGGCGGTAATACCGCGGTTGAAGAAGCGCTGTACTTGTCGAACATCGCCAAGGAAGTCCATTTGATTCATCGTCGCGACAAGTTGCGCTCGGAGAAAATCCTGCAAGACAAGCTCTTCGAAAAAGCCGCCAATGGCAATATCCGCCTGCACTGGAACCAGCATCTGGATGAAGTGCTGGGCGATGCCAGCGGCGTCACCGGCGCGCGCCTGCGCGATAGCCATACCGGGGCCACACAGGAATTACCCCTGGCCGGCGTGTTCATCGCCATTGGCCACAAGCCCAACACCGACCTGTTCGTCGGCCAGCTGGAAATGCGGGACGGCTACCTATTGGTCAAGGGCGGCAACGAAGGCGACGCCACGGCGACGGCCATCCCTGGCGTATTCGCTGCCGGTGATGTGGCCGACCATGTCTATCGCCAGGCCGTCACTTCGGCCGGAGCGGGCTGCATGGCGGCGCTGGATGCGGAAAAATACCTGGACGACATTCCCGTCGTTTGACGGCACACTGAGTGGCGGACCGACAATCCGCCACCGCCCTCCCCTCTCTGCAAGCCCGAACGCCATGCTGACTTGGTTACAACGCAACACATTGACTTTCCCGCCGCTGGAAAAAGCCATGCGCGACCCCAACGGCCTGTTGGCCGCCGGGGGCGATCTGTCCGCCGATCGGCTGATCCGGGCCTACCGTCACGGCTGCTTTCCCTGGTTCTCGGAAGGCCAGCCGATTCTCTGGTGGTCGCCGGACCCCCGCACTGTGTTGTTTCCCGACGAACTGCACGTCTCGCGCAGCCTGAACAAATTGCTGCGCCAACAACGCTACCAAGTGACATTCGATCAGGATTTTGCCGCAGTCATCCGCGCCTGCGCCGCGCCGCGGGAATACGCTGACGGCACCTGGATCACGCAAACCATGCAGGACGCCTATCTGGAGCTGCACAAACGCGGCTACGCCCATTCGGTGGAGGTCTGGGATCAGGGCGAACTGGTTGGCGGGTTGTATGGCCTGGCAATGGGGCAATTGTTTTTCGGCGAATCCATGTTCAGCCGCGCGGACAACGCCTCCAAATATGGCTTTGCCACCCTGGTGCGACATCTGAAAGACTCGGGGTTCGTGCTGATCGATTGCCAGATGCCGACCGATCACCTGCACAGTCTGGGCGCCCGAGCGATTCCCCGTCGCGCGTTTGCCGGCTATCTGGCGCAGTATCTGGACCAGCCCAGCCGCGCAACCTGGGTTTGCTGAGCGACTTTTGCGCGCGTGGCTTACACTTATTCAAAAGCTTATCCCGAGGGTTGATCATGACCGAGTTGGCGCGTTTGAAGTTCTATGCCACTCAGCCCCACTCTTGCAGTTATCTGCCCGAAGAGCAGGCGACAACCCTGTTCCTCGATCCTAGCCAGCCCATGGATGTGCATGTCTATGCGGACCTGTCGGAAATGGGTTTTCGTCGCAGTGGCGACCACCTCTATCGGCCGCATTGCCAAAACTGCAATGCGTGCGTACCTGCACGCATCCCTGTAGGGCAATTCACGCCTAACCGTCAGCAGAAACGCATTTTCAAACGCAATGCCGACTTGCAGGTACGCCCGGCCAAGCCAGGCTTCAGCGAAGAGTATTTCGACCTTTACCAACGCTATATCGAACAGCGTCATGCCGATGGCGACATGTACCCACCGAGTCGCGATCAGTTTTCGACGTTTCTGGTACGCGATCTGCCGTTTTCACGCTTCTACGAATTCCGCCTCGATGGACGGCTGCTGGCCATCGCCGTCACCGACCTTTTGCCCAACGGTCTGTCGGCGGTCTACACCTTCTACGAGCCTGGCGAAGAGCGACGCAGCCTGGGGCGTTACGCGATTCTCTGGCAAATTGCCGAAGCCCGGCGCCTGGGGCTGGACGCGGTCTATCTCGGTTACTGGATCAAAAACTGCAAAAAAATGAGTTACAAGACGCAATATCGACCCATTGAACTGCTGATTAATCAGCGCTGGGTTGTTCTGAACTAGAGCACGGCCTAAACCCCTTGGCTTGAACCCCACTTTTCGGGCACAATGCACGCCGCTTTTGCCTGGCGCAGTTGCACCGGGCCATTCATTGGACACCGAGGGCTTTACTGCATGTCGAAAGAAGACAGCTTCGAAATGGAAGGCACTGTCGTCGACACCCTGCCCAACACCATGTTTCGTGTGGAGTTGGAAAATGGGCACGTCGTAACCGCGCATATTTCCGGCAAGATGCGCAAGAACTACATTCGTATTCTTACCGGTGACAAAGTGCGCGTCGAGCTGACGCCCTATGACTTGAGCAAAGGGCGCATCACTTACCGCGCTCGCTAAGGTAGGAGCTAGCTTGCTCGCGATAAACCTGAGGGTTACGCGTCTAGCCAGACTCCCCGCATCATCGTTGACGACCATCGCGAGCAAGCTCGCTCCTACAGAGACAGGGTCCGCTCGCTGATCAAGTCAACACAAAACGCCCGGCACTGCCGGGCGTTTTTGTTTGTGTGGGATTTCGATGGAGACTCCACCTTCATCACCAGATGCCGGATAGCAAATAGGCGCCAATCGGCGCCTATTTGCTCTGTAACGGTTTAACGTCAGGCCATTTCGGCCGTCGTCTCGAACTCGAAGGTCAGCTCGCCGTCCTTGATGTCGATGTGCACCACACCGCCATGTTCGGCCAGTTCGCCAAAGAGAATCTCCTCCGCCAGTGGACGCTTGATCTTGTCCTGGATCAGGCGAGCCATGGGTCGAGCACCCATCGCTACGTCGTAACCACCGGCCGCCAGCCAGCTGCGGGCAGCATCGGTGACTTCCAACAGCACACGCTTGTCCTCCAACTGCGCCTGAAGCTCGATAAGGAACTTGTCCACCACGCTCTTGATAACCTCGTGACTGAGGCGACCAAACTGGATGATGGTGTCCAGGCGGTTACGGAATTCCGGCGTGAAGCTTTTCTTGATCACCTCCATCGCGTCGGAAGAGTGATCCTGATAGGTGAAACCGATCGAAGCACGCGCTGCGGTTTCGGCACCGGCGTTGGTCGTCATGATGACGATCACGTTACGGAAATCCGCCTTGCGCCCGTTGTTATCGGTCAACGTACCGTGATCCATCACCTGCAGCAGCAGGTTGAAGACTTCCGGATGCGCCTTCTCGATTTCATCGAGCAACAGCACGCAGTGTGGCTGCTTGGTAATGGCTTCGGTCAGCAGACCGCCCTGATCGAACCCGACGTAGCCCGGAGGCGCACCGATCAAACGCGAGACGGTGTGACGCTCCATGTACTCGGACATGTCGAAACGAACCAGCTCGACACCCAGGGCCTTGGCAAGCTGACGTGCCGCCTCGGTTTTACCGACACCGGTAGGACCGGCGAACAGGAACGAACCGACAGGCTTGTCAGGCGACTTGAGGCCGGCACGGGACAGTTTGATCGCGGTCGCCAGGGAGTCGATCGCGGCATCCTGGCCAAACACCGTCAGCTTCAGGTCACGCTCCAGGTTGCGCAGCAGTTCCTTGTCGGAACTGGTGACGTGTTTTGGTGGAATCCGCGCGATTTTCGCGACGATGTCCTCG
The DNA here is from genome assembly GCF_008801475.1 of Pseudomonas moorei. GTDB lineage: Bacteria > Pseudomonadota > Gammaproteobacteria > Pseudomonadales > Pseudomonadaceae > Aquipseudomonas > Aquipseudomonas moorei. The sequence goes on from NZ_VZPP01000025.1 coordinate 15,875, forward strand.
ACCTGAGCTACCTCGATGCGTTTTACGCGCTTGTCGATCGGCTGCAGGCGCTGGTAGGCACCCGCTTCATCGATGACGTCGATGGCCTTGTCCGGCATGTGCCGGTCATTGATGTAGCGCGACGCCAGTTCGGCAGCGGCACGCAGGGCTTCATCGCTGTATTCGATGTTGTGATGGGTCTCGAAACGCCCTTTCAGGCCGCGAAGGATACCGATGGTGTCTTCCACCGAAGGTTCTGACACATCGACTTTCTGGAAGCGCCGAGCCAGGGCACGGTCTTTCTCGAAGATGCCGCGAAACTCCTGGAAGGTGGTCGAACCGATGCAACGGATATCACCGGAAGACAGCAACGGCTTGAGCAGGTTCGAGGCATCCATGACGCCGCCGGACGCTGCGCCCGCACCGATGATGGTGTGGATTTCATCAATGAACAGGATCGCCTGCGGACGTTTTTTCAGTTCATTGAGCAGCGCCTTGAAGCGCTTCTCGAAATCGCCGCGGTATTTGGTCCCGGCCAGCAAGGCGCCCAGATCAAGGGAGTAAACCACGCTATTGGCCAGCAGGTCCGGCACCTGGTTGTCGACGATGCGCTTGGCCAGGCCTTCGGCAATCGCGGTTTTACCCACGCCTGCCTCACCTACCAGCAGCGGATTGTTTTTGCGACGACGCGCCAGGATCTGCGCAACGCGCTCGACTTCCAGCTCACGACCGACCAACGGATCGATACGACCCTGGCGCGCGAGTTCGTTAAGGTTACTGGCATAAGCGTCCAGTGGGTTGCCTGAAGAAGAAGACTCACCGCCCTCGTCGTCCTGCATATCTTGCTCGCCCTCAGAGTGATCGCCGTGCCCTGGCACCTTGGAAATGCCATGGGCGATGTAGTTGACGACATCGATACGGGCAACGCTCTGCTGTTTCAGCAGGAACACTGCCTGACTCTCTTGCTCACTGAAGATCGCGACCAGCACGTTGGCGCCAGTCACTTCGCGTTTGCCCGAGCTCTGTACGTGAAACACAGCACGCTGCAGTACACGCTGGAAGCCCAGGGTTGGCTGGGTTTCACGATCCTCGTCATGCACGGGGATCAACGGCGTGGTGGAGTCGATGAACTCCTGCAGGTCGTGCTTGAGTTTGTCGAGGTTTGCGCCGCAGGCACGCAAAACGGTGGCGGCAGCCTCATTGTCCAATAGGGCCAACAGGAGATGCTCGACGGTCATGAATTCATGACGCTTCGAACGGGCCTCCTTGAAGGCAAGATTGAGGGTGACTTCGAGCTCGCGGTTTAACATAGCTTCACCTCATACCCAAGTGTCCGGCGATTAACCGTCCTTCTCGATTTCACAGAGTAGCGGATGCTGGCTTTCCCTGGCGTACTGGTTGACCTGCATGGCCTTGGTCTCGGCGATGTCGCGGGTAAACACTCCACATACTGCCCGCCCTTCTGTATGGACGGCCAGCATGACCTTGGTCGCCAGCTCGCGATTCAGGTTAAAAAACACCTCGAGCACTTCGACGACGAAATCCATCGGTGTGTAGTCATCATTGAACAAAACCACCTTGTACATCGGCGGCGCCTGTAGCGCAGGCTTGGCCTCCTGAACAGCAATGCCTGCGGAATCGTCGTCATGCTCCTCCGGGCGATCTTTCTGGAGAGTCGGGCGATCCTGATTGAATGTTAGTCGAATCTGGCTGATTGCATGCATGGAAAGAAAGGTTCGTCAGTTGTGCAAATACAGTGGTGGGGGCGACCATGGACGATTTCAACTCCGACTGCCTGGTCAGCTTGACTATCAGCAAAACGGTGTTACAACCAATAGAGCCCACAGTGGGTAAAAAAGGTCCGCGGAGTCAACTTTTTTCGAAGAAGTGACTGCGGATGAACTGGATGATACTCCAGTGATGGAGTCTGTTGCAGAGGGATATGGATATGTCAGGCGTCAAGGTCAGTGGCAAGGTGAAATGGTTCAATAACGCCAAGGGTTACGGATTTATCAATGAGGATGGCAAGAGCGAAGACCTGTTCGCTCACTACTCGGCCATCCAGATGGATGGTTATAAAACCCTGAAAGCCGGCCAGGCTGTCGTCTTCGAGATCATCCAGGGCCCTAAAGGCCTGCACGCCGTCAACATTGGCTTGCCACAGGACACCAGCGCAGTCGCAACACCTTCCGGACAACAAACCGTCACTGCCTGAACCACATACGCCCCGGTCAAATGAAAACACCCGACTCAATCGCTTGAGTCGGGTGTTTTTTTGTTGCCAGTATTCGCTTACATATGCGAGATCAGGGCATCGCCGAACGCCGAAGACGAAAGCAGCGTGGCGCCGTCCATCAAACGCTCGAAGTCATAGGTCACGGTCTTGGCCGAAATCGCGCCGTTGGTACCCTTGATGATCAGGTCGGCCGCCTCGGTCCAGCCCATGTGGCGTAGCATCATTTCCGCGGACAGAATCAGCGAACCCGGGTTGACCTGGTCCTTGCCGGCGTACTTCGGTGCAGTACCGTGGGTGGCTTCGAACATGGCCACGGTGTCGGACAGGTTGGCACCTGGCGCGATACCGATACCCCCTACTTCCGCCGCCAGGGCGTCGGAGAGATAGTCGCCGTTCAGGTTCAGGGTCGCGATGACATCGTATTCGGCCGGGCGCAACAGGATCTGCTGAAGCATGGCGTCGGCGATGGCATCCTTGACGATGACGTTCTTGCCGGTTTTCGGATTCTTGAACTGCATCCACGGACCGCCGTCGAGCAGGGTCGCGCCGAACTCTTCAGCCGCCACTTCGTAGGCCCATTCCTTGAAGGCACCTTCGGTGAACTTCATGATGTTGCCTTTGTGCACGATGGTCAGCGAATCGCGGTCGTTGTCGACCACATATTGCAGCGCCTTGCGCGCCAGACGCTTGGTGCCCTGCAGGGAAACCGGCTTGACGCCGATACCGCAGTTTTCGTCGAAACGGATCTTGGTAACGCCCATTTCCTCTTTGAGGAATTTGATGACCTTGGTGGCTTCAGGCGAACCGGCCTTCCACTCGATACCGGCATAAATGTCTTCGGAGTTCTCGCGGAAGATCGTCATGTCGACGTCGCCTGGCTTCTTGACCGGGCTCGGCACGCCTTCGAACCAGCGCACCGGGCGCAGGCAGACATAGAGATCGAGTTGCTGGCGCAGCGCCACGTTCAGCGAGCGAATGCCGCCACCCACCGGAGTGGTCAGCGGGCCCTTGATGGAAACCACGTAATCCTTGACTGCGTCCAGGGTTTCCTGAGGCAGCCAGGTGTCCTGATCGTAAACCTGAGTCGCTTTTTCCCCGGCGTACACTTCCATCCAGGAAATCTTGCGCTCGCCGCCGTAAGCCTTCTTCACAGCAGCATCGACAACCTTGATCATGACCGGGCTGATATCAACCCCAATGCCGTCGCCTTCGATGAAGGGAATGATCGGGTTATTAGGAACATTGAGAGAATGGTCTGCATTGACGGTGATTTTGTCGCCGACGGCTGGAACCTGAATCTTCTTGTAACCCATGCTGAACTCCATTGATTGGATTGAACATCTGGCTTCGTTCGAGCGTAACCCAGTTAAATCTGCGCGCAAACCCTATGTTCCTTCCACGTGCCGCAAAGCTGCACAACTGGCGACCTACAAGCCTGAAAGCAAAGGGAAAAGCGCCAAACTACAGCACGACGAATGACTCTACGCCCGACGCGCCCCTGCGACCTTTAGACCAATGGACGACAATCGTTGTGTATGAACCATCGGCAGATTGCCAGCTACCTATGTATAATGCCGCCCGCTGACCAAAGGGTCACGACGACTGAACTGCTCCACGATGAGCCTTTCCGCCGCATAAGCCGGCCTGTTACCGCAGCCCGCTTGCTTGACGCTCTACTGATGCACCCAACATCACAGCAACGAAACCTCGATATTCGGCTCATGGATGACTTTGAACGAACGCGCTTACCCGGCGCCCTCGAGTTTCTGCGCACGCTTTAGCAAAGAAGAGAGAGTTAATCCGAATATGCCCACCCGCTCGAAGATCATCTATACCTTCACCGACGAAGCTCCCGCCCTCGCCACCTATTCACTGTTGCCTATCGTAGAGGCCTTCACCGCCTCGGCTGATATCGCCGTTGAAACCCGCGATATCTCTCTTGCAGGGCGCATCCTGGCCAGCTTCCCCGAGCAATTGGGCGACAAAGCCGTAGCCGACCACCTCGCCGAACTGGGTGCCCTGGCCGTTACGCCTGAAGCCAACATCATCAAGCTGCCGAACATCAGCGCCTCGGTTCCGCAACTGCAAGCCGCGATCAAAGAGCTGCAGGCCCAGGGCTACGCACTGCCGGACTACCCGGAAACCGTGACCACTGAAGCCGACAAAGAAGCCAAGGCCCGTTACGACAAGGTCAAGGGCAGCGCCGTGAACCCGGTTCTGCGCGAAGGCAATTCCGATCGTCGCGCCCCGCTGTCGGTCAAGAACTATGCCCGCAAGCACCCGCACAAAATGGGCGCCTGGGCAGCTGACTCCAAGTCGCACGTCGCGCACATGAACACCGGCGATTTCTACGGCAGCGAAAAGGCTGCCCTGATCGACGCCGCTGGCGCTGTGAAAATCGAATTGATCGCTCAAGACGGCACCACCACCGTCCTGAAAGAAAAAACCACCGTGCAAGCCGGTGAGATCCTCGATTGCGCAGTCATGAGCAAAAACGCCCTGCGCAACTTCATTGCCGCCGAAATCGAAGACGCCAAAGCCAAGGGCGTACTGCTGTCGGTTCACCTGAAAGCCACCATGATGAAGGTCTCCGACCCGATCATGTTCGGCCAGATCGTTGCCGAGTTCTATAAAGACGCGCTGGCCAAGCACGCTGACGTGCTGGCGCAGATCGGCTTCAACCTGAACAACGGCATCGGCGACCTGTACGCTCGCATCAAGGCCCTGCCGGCCGAGCAGCAAGCCGCCATCGAAGCCGACATCCAGGCGGTCTACGCCATGCGCCCATCGCTGGCCATGGTCAACTCCGACAAAGGCATCACCAACCTGCACGTGCCGAGCGACGTCATCGTCGACGCCTCGATGCCAGCGATGATCCGTGACTCCGGCAAGATGTGGGGCACCGACGGTCAACTGCACGACACCAAGGCCGTGATCCCGGATCGCTGCTACGCCACCATCTACCAGGCAGTGATCGAAGACTGCAAGGCAAACGGCGCTTTCGACCCAACCACCATGGGCAGCGTGCCGAACGTTGGCCTGATGGCGAAAAAAGCCGAAGAGTACGGCTCCCACGACAAGACTTTCCAGATCAAGACCAACGGTGTTGTCCGTGTGACCGACACCCACGGCACCCTGCTGCTGGAACAGTCGGTTGAAGCCGGCGACATCTTCCGCATGTGCCAGACCAAAGACGCGCCGATCCAGGACTGGGTCAAACTGGCGGTCAACCGTGCTCGCGCAAGCGCCACTCCAGCCATCTTCTGGCTGGACCCGATGCGCGCCCACGACGGCGTAGTGATCGAGAAAGTTCAGGCTTACCTGAAGGATCACGACACCGCCGGCCTGGACATCCAGATCATGGCGCCAGTTGACGCGATGAAGTACACCCTGCAGCGCACCCGCGAAGGCAAGGACACCATCTCGGTGACCGGCAACGTTCTGCGTGACTACCTGACCGACCTGTTCCCGATCATGGAACTGGGTACCAGCGCCAAGATGCTGTCGATCGTGCCGCTGATGAACGGCGGTGGCCTGTTCGAAACCGGCGCTGGCGGTTCGGCACCGAAGCACGTTCAACAGCTGCTGGAAGAAAACTTCCTGCGCTGGGACTCGCTGGGTGAATTCCTGGCCCTGGCCGCGTCCCTGGAACACCTGGGCGTGACCTACAACAATCCCAAGGCGCTGGTTCTGGCCAAGACCCTGGACCAGGCCACCGGCCAGTTCCTGGACAACAACAAGTCGCCATCGCGCAAAGTCGGCAACATCGACAACCGCGGCAGCCACTTCTACCTGGCGCTGTACTGGGCTCAAGCCCTGGCTGCCCAGACCGAAGACACGGCCCTGCAAGCGCAGTTCGCGACCCTGGCCAAGACCCTGACCGAGAACGAAGCGACCATCGTTGCCGAGCTCAACGCCGTTCAGGGCAAGCCAGTGGACATCGGCGGTTACTACCACGCCAATGCCGAACTGATCAGCAAGGCCATGCGCCCAAGCGCCACGCTCAACGCGGCGATTGCTGCATTGGTGTAAGGTTGTAAGGGAACATCACAAGCCCCGGCCCCGTGCCGGGGTTTGTGTTTGTGGCTTTTGTAGAAACACAAAACCCTGCGGGACAGTATTTCAACATCGAGGACAGCTCATGGACTGGAAACCCCATATCACCGTCGCCACCATCGTCGAAGACAATGGCCGCTTCCTGATGGTCGAAGAACTCAAGCACGGGCGCGTGGTACTCAATCAACCGGCCGGCCACCTCGACCCGAACGAAACCCTGACCGAGGCCGCCGTGCGCGAAACCCTTGAGGAAACCGGCTGGGACGTCGAGCCGACCGGCGTGCTGGGCATTTATCTCTATACCGCACCGAGCAACGGCGTGACCTACCAACGGGTCTGCTTCATCGCCAAGCCCCTCAAACACCATCCGGACTATCAACTGGACGACGGCATAGTCGGCGCCAAGTGGTTGACCCGCGAGGAATTAATCGAACAGCGTGACAATTGGCGCAGCGAGCTGATTATCCGCTGTATCGACGACTATCTGGACGGTAAACACTTCGGTCTCGAATTGATCCGCCCTTCTCTTTAGCCTTGCGGGCTCCAGCCTGTTAGAATCGCGTCCTTTTTCAAGACACTCATTGAATCCCTATGCGTGATCCAGCCCCTTCTGACACACAAAAGAAGCGCGTCATTGTCGGTATGTCCGGCGGCGTGGACTCTTCCGTTTCCGCCCTCCTGCTGATCGAGCAGGGTTATGAGGTGGAAGGCCTGTTCATGAAGAACTGGGAAGAAGACGATGGAACGGAATACTGCACCGCCATGGATGACCTGGCGGATGCCCAGGCCGTGTGCGACAAGATTGGCATCAAGCTGCACACCGCCAACTTCGCCGCCGAGTACTGGGACAACGTCTTCGAGCACTTCCTGGCCGAATACAAGGCCGGTCGCACGCCGAACCCGGACATCCTGTGCAACCGCGAAATCAAGTTCAAGGCGTTCCTCGACTACGCCATGATGCTGGGTGCCGACCTGATTGCCACTGGCCACTACGTGCGCCGCCGTGACATCGACGGTCGCACCGAATTGCTCAAGGGCCTGGACGCGAACAAGGACCAGAGCTATTTCCTGCACGCCGTCGGCGGCGAACAAATCGCCAAAACCCTGTTCCCGGTCGGCGAACTGGAAAAACCGGAAGTACGCGCGATTGCCGAGAAATACGAACTGGCGACCGCGAAGAAAAAAGACTCCACCGGGATCTGCTTTATCGGCGAACGTCGCTTCAGCGACTTCCTCAAACAGTACCTGCCAGCACAACCGGGCGAGATCAAGACCACCGAAGGTGAAGTCATCGGCCGCCATCATGGCCTGATGTATCACACCATCGGCCAGCGCCAGGGCCTGGGCATCGGCGGCTTGAAAGACGCCAGCGACGAGCCGTGGTACGTGCTGATCAAGGACCTGGAACATAACGAACTGATCGTCGGCCAGGGCAATGACCACCCGTGGCTGTTCTCCCGCGCCCTGCTCGCTTCAGACATCTATTGGGTCAATCCAATCGACCTGAGCGAGCCGCGCCGACTGACCGCCAAGGTCCGCTATCGCCAGAGCGACCAGCCCTGCACCCTGGAGAAAACCGCCACCGGCTACCGCGCCACGTTTGACGACCCGCAACGCGCGGTCACTCCGGGCCAGTCCGTGGTGTTCTATGACGGTGAAATTTGCCTGGGTGGCGGGGTCATCGAAGTAGCTGAACCCTGGACCAGCAAGGGCCAGGCCCAATGAGCCCGACTCAGGAGCAACTGACGGCGCTGGGCGGCGTGTTTCTCGCCGCCGTGCTGGTCGACAGGATCGCCAAGACCGGCCAGACCAATGAGGCCGGCCTGAGCTGCATGCTGGGCAGCCTGCTGATCCGCGACCCCAAGGACACCCTGGAAGTCTATGGCGGCGACGATATCAATCTGCGCGAAGGCTATCGCGCCTTGATTGGCGCCCTTGAACGCGATCCGAGTGCCTTGCAGCGCGAACCGCTGCGCTATGCGCTGGCCATGCTTGGCCTTGAGCGCCAGCTGGCCAAACGCAGCGACATGCTGGACATCATCGGCAAACGCCTGCCCCAGATTCAATCCCAGGTAGAACACTTCGGCCCGGTTCATGAAAACGTGATCGCCGCGTGTGGCGCGCTGTACCAGGACACCCTGAGTACCCTGCGCCAACGCATCCAGGTCCACGGCGACATGCGCAACCTGCAGCAACCGAGCAACGCTTCGAAAATCCGCGCGTTGCTGCTGGCCGGCATCCGCTCGGCACGCTTGTGGCGGCAGTTGGGCGGTCATCGCTGGCAGTTGGTGATCAGCCGGCGCAAATTGCTGAAAGAGCTTTACCCCTTGATGCGCGCCAGCTGAGGCGCATCCGCGACACCCTTTTGTAGTCAGTAACGCGTAATACGCTGGTCAGTTGGCAACGGACCGGCGGATTTTTTCATGTATGATACGCGCCCCATTTCGTTGCCCGACTGTCCGAGAACACCCCATGCAGCTCTCTTCGCTCACTGCGGTTTCCCCTGTTGACGGCCGCTACGCCGGCAAAACCCAGGTCCTGCGCCCAATTTTCAGCGAGTACGGCCTGATCCGTGCCCGCGTTCTGGTTGAAGTGCGCTGGCTCCAGCGTCTGGCCGCTCACCCTGCCATCAGCGAAGTGCCGGCGTTCTCCGCCGAAGCCAACGCGGTGCTCAACACCCTGGCGGAAAACTTCTCTCTGGAACACGCCGAGCGCGTCAAAGAGATCGAGCGCACCACCAACCACGACGTAAAAGCCATTGAGTACCTGCTCAAAGAGCAAGCGGCCAAGCTGCCGGAACTGGCCAAGGTCAGCGAGTTCATCCACTTTGCCTGCACCAGCGAGGACATCAACAACCTGTCCCACGCTCTGATGCTGCGCGAAGGCCGCGATGACGTGATGCTGCCGCTGATGCGCCAGACCGCCAACGCCATCCGCGAACTGGCACTGCGCTTCGCTGAAGTGCCAATGCTGTCGCGCACCCACGGTCAACCGGCTTCGCCGACCACCTTGGGCAAAGAACTGGCGAACGTGGTTTACCGCCTGGAGCGTCAAATCGCTCAAGTCGCTGTCGTTCCGCTGCTGGGCAAGATCAACGGCGCCGTCGGCAACTACAACGCACACCTGTCGGCCTACCCCGAGATCGACTGGGAAGCCAACGCCCGCGCCTTCATCGAAGACGAGCTGGGCCTGGCCTTCAACCCCTACACCACGCAGATCGAGCCGCACGACTACATCGCCGAGCTGTTCGACGCAATCGCCCGCTTCAACACCATCCTGATCGACTTCGACCGCGACATCTGGGGCTACATCTCCCTGGGCTATTTCAAGCAGCGCACCATCGCGGGCGAAATTGGTTCGTCGACCATGCCGCACAAGGTCAACCCGATCGACTTCGAAAACTCCGAAGGCAACCTGGGCATCGCCAACGCACTGTTCCAGCACCTGGCGAGCAAGCTGCCGATTTCCCGTTGGCAGCGCGACCTGACCGACTCCACAGTCCTGCGCAACCTCGGCGTCGGCTTCGCCCACAGCGTGATCGCGTACGAAGCCAGCCTCAAGGGCATCAGCAAGCTGGAGCTCAACGAGCAGAAAATCGCCGCCGACCTGGACGCGTGCTGGGAAGTCCTGGCCGAGCCGATCCAGACCGTGATGCGTCGCTACAACATCGAAAACCCGTACGAAAAGCTGAAAGAATTGACTCGCGGCAAGGGCATCAGCCCTGAAGCGCTGCAAACTTTCATCGACGGCCTGGACATGCCGGCCGCCGCCAAGGCCGAGCTGAAATTGCTCACCCCGGCGAACTACATCGGCAACGCTGTAGCTCAAGCCAAACGCATCTGATCGACCGCATGACCCTTTGAGACGCCCGGCAGCGCCGGGCGTTTTCATTCCCGTATGAAAAGCGCATTTTTTCAATAGGTTACACATGAATCCTGACATTCCTCTTCAACTTCTGGGCGGCATCACGGCACGGGAGTTCCTGCGCGACTACTGGCAAAAGAAACCGCTGCTGATTCGTCAGGCGATTCCTGATTTCGAAAGCCCGATCGATCCCGACGAACTGGCCGGCCTGGCACTGGAAGAAGAAATCGAATCGCGCCTGATCATCGAGCACGGCGAGCGTCCATGGGAATTGCGCCGTGGCCCGTTTGCCGAAGACGAATTCAGCAAACTCCCGGAACGCGAATGGACCCTGCTGGTTCAAGCCGTTGACCAGTTCGTGCCGGAAGTCAGCGAGCTGCTCGAACATTTCCGCTTCCTGCCGAGCTGGCGCATCGACGACGTGATGATCAGCTTCGCCGCGCCAGGTGGCAGCGTGGGCCCGCACTTCGACAACTACGACGTGTTCCTGCTTCAAGGCCACGGCAAGCGCAACTGGAAAATCGGCCAGATGTGCGACTCCGAAAGCCCGCTACTGCAACATGCGGACTTGCGCATCCTCGCTGATTTCGAAGCCACCGATGAGTGGGTACTGGAACCGGGCGACATGCTCTACCTGCCGCCGCGCCTGGCCCACTGCGGCGTAGCCGTCGATGACTGCATGACCTACTCCGTGGGTTTCCGCGCGCCAAGCGCCTCTGAAGTGCTGACCCACTTCACCGACTTCCTCAGCCAGTTCCTGCCGGACGAAGAGCGCTATACAGACGCCGACGCCCTGCCTGCGGTCGACCCCCACCAGATCCAGCAAGACGCGCTCGACCGCCTGAAAAGCCTGCTGGCCGAGCACATGAGCGACGAGCGCCTGCTGCTGACCTGGTTCGGCCAGTTCATGACCGAGCCGCGCTATCCGGAACTGGTCGTCGGCCCTGAAGACGTCGAAGAAGAAGACGTTCTCGGCGCCCTGGAGCAAGGCGCCGTGCTGATCCGCAACCCGAGCGCACGCCTGGCCTGGTCGGAAGTCGATGACGATCTGCTGCTGTTTGCCAGCGGCCAAAGCCGTTATCTGCCGGGCAAACTGCGCGAGCTGCTGAAAATGATCTGCGCCGCCGATGCCTTGCACGCGGACAACCTGGGTGACTGGCTGAGCGACGAAGACGGCCGCGGTCTGCTGTGTGAACTGGTCAAGCAAGGTAGCCTGGGGTTCGCCGATGAATAAGATTCACGTACGTGTCGCAGACTGGCAAAAGGACAACGCCGAGATCCGGCGCATTCGTGAAGCGGTGTTCGTCGCCGAGCAGTCCGTTCCGCCTGAACTGGAATGGGATGCCGACGATCAGGGCGCGGTGCACTTTCTCGCGCTCGAAGGCGATTTTCCGATCGGTACAGCGCGCCTGCTGCCCGACGGTCACGTTGGCCGAGTGTCGGTACTCAAGGATTGGCGCGGTCTGAAAGTCGGTGATGCGCTGATGCAAGCGGTAATCTGCGAAGCCGAGAAGCGCGGACTGAAACACCAGAAGTTGAGTGCCCAAGTGCAAGCCACCGCGTTCTACGAGCGCCTGGGTTTCAGCGTCGTCAGCGAGGAGTTCCTGGAAGCAGGGATTCCGCATGTCGATATGGTTCGCCATTCGGCTTGATACCCAGTCGCGCCCATCGCGAGCAGGCTCGCTCCCACAATGCTTGAGCAAGACCTTGTGGGAGCGAGCCGGCTCGCGAAGAAGCACGAAAGAACAGCACAGAACGCCCCGCCATTTTCGGATGCCGGGGCGTTTTGCTGCCCAGGATTCAACTTGCCCCACTGCGGGCCGACAAACTGGCACTATCAACATCTGCAGGAGCGAGCTTGCTCGCGATGGTCGTCAACGATGACGCGTTTTCATTGGATAAACGTGGCGTTCCGAAGCTCATTGCGAGCAAGCTCGTTCCTGCACAAATCACAATGTCGGAGATAACGGAAATGTCCCTACGCACCCTGCTCACCGCGCTGCTGGTGACCTGCAGTTTTTCGGTCATGGCTGCGACCGAAATCGTGCCATTGAACTACCACACCAGCTCCGATCTGTTGCCGGTCGCACGAGATTTCATCGGCAAGGAAGGCCAGGTCAGCGCCTACGAAAATCAGCTCATAGTCAACGCCGATCAGCGCAAAATCGACGAACTTAAGGTGCTCTTAAGCCAACTCGATACCGCCCCGAAACGCCTGCTGATCACTGTCGATACCAACGAAAACAATTTCCAAGGCGACCAGGGCTATTCGGTCAATGGCGCCAAGCCGAGCCAGACCCGCATCATCAACCGCAGCACAACCAGCCGTGACGGTGGCATTCAGCAGGTCCAGGCCAGCGAAGGTGCGCCAGCACTGATCCAGGTAGGCCAGAGCGTACCGCTGACCAGCACCCAGACCGACGCCTATGGCGTTTTGCGCAGTCAGACCGAATACCGCAACGTCACCCAGGGCTTTTACGTCACGGCGACTGTCACCGGCGACATCGTTCACCTGTCGATCAGTACCAATCGTGACCGCATGAGCCAGGAACGTCCCGATGTAGTGAACGTACAAAGCACCGACACAACCGTCACCGGGCGACTGGGCGAATGGATCCTGCTGGCCGGGGTCAACAGCCAGACACAGGCCGACAAACAGGGCCTCAGCCGCAGCTACTCGACACAGGGCCGGGACGACATGACGTTGCGGGTGAAAGTCGATACTTTGGACTAAGTCACCAAAAACTGACTGACAAGTCGTATTAGACCAAAGATGTAGTGCTTGAAAAAAAGCACTACAAAATGTTTGACGAGCCAAAAAAGCGAAGGCATGATGGCCTCGCTCCCGCTAATCAGGGGCCCTGGCAAGGGCCTTCGAGGCGATGTTCGCACCTATCCCGCGAACCGCTTCGTGTCTGTACCGCCCACAAGGTGTGTTTGACGAGGTTGCCGACTGGAACGAAGTTGTCCCGAGGGACGGAAGCGTATTTAGGTAAACCCGGCATCACACTGAAGTTCGCACCAAGGCCCACGACGCCCGAATGCGCCCGCCAGTATCGCCCTTACCTGCTCACTTCCCCTCGAGCCCATCGTTCATCCCGTCGCCACCCCCGCCGAACCCGGCTTGACCGCTTAAGCTTCTGGTCAGCGAGCGCAGGAATTTTCCACCGCAGAACAACTTTCCATAAAGACGCGACGAGGTTTATCTCCCATGGCACTGACACGCGAACAGCAAATTGCAGCCCTCGAAAAAGACTGGGCTGAAAACCCGCGCTGGAAAGGCGTGACACGCACTTACTCCGCTGCTGACGTCGTCCGTCTGCGTGGCTCGGTTCAACCTGAGCACACCTTTGCAAAAATGGGCGCCGAGAAGCTGTGGAACCTGGTTACCCAGGGTGCCAAGCCAGCCTTCCGTCCTGAGAAAGATTTCGTCAACTGCATGGGCGCCCTGACCGGCGGCCAGGCTGTACAACAAGTGAAAGCCGGCATCCAGGCAATCTACCTGTCGGGCTGGCAAGTAGCCGCGGACAACAACTCCGCCGAATCCATGTACCCAGACCAGTCGCTGTACCCGGTGGACTCGGTTCCAACCGTGGTCAAGCGCATCAACAACTCGTTCCGTCGTGCCGACCAGATCCAGTGGAAAGCCGGCAAGAACCCGGGCGATGACGGCTACATCGACTACTTCGCACCAATCGTGGCAGACGCCGAAGCCGGTTTCGGCGGCGTACTGAACGCTTACGAACTGATGAAGAGCATGATCGAAGCAGGCGCCGCCGGCGTTCACTTCGAAGACCAGCTGGCTTCCGTGAAGAAGTGCGGCCACATGGGCGGCAAGGTTCTGGTTCCTACCCAGGAAGCCGTACAGAAGCTGACCGCTGCTCGTCTGGCGGCTGACGTTGCCGGTACTCCGACCATCATCCTGGCTCGTACCGACGCTAACGCTGCTGACCTGCTGACTTCCGATTGCGATCCATACGACCAGCCATTCGTCACTGGCGAACGTACCCAGGAAGGCTTCTACAAAGTTCGCGCCGGTCTCGACCAGGCCATCGCTCGCGGCCTGGCCTACGCGCCGTACGCCGACCTGATCTGGTGCGAAACCGCCAAGCCGGATCTGGAAGAGGCTCGTCGCTTCGCTGAAGCGATCAAGAAGGAATACCCGGACCAACTGCTGTCGTACAACTGCTCGCCTTCCTTCAACTGGAAGAAAAACCTGGACGACGCGACCATCGCCAAGTTCCAGCGCGAACTGTCCGCCATGGGTTACAAGCACCAGTTCATCACCCTGGCCGGCATTCACAACATGTGGCACAGCATGTTCAACCTGGCGCACGACTACGCCCGCAACGACATGACCGCCTACGTGAAACTGCAAGAGCAGGAATTCTCTGACGCCGCCAAGGGCTACACCTTCGTGGCTCACCAGCAGGAAGTGGGCACCGGCTACTTCGACGACATGACCACCGTGATCCAGGGTGGCTCGTCTTCGGTAACCGCGCTGACCGGTTCGACTGAAGAAGAACAGTTCCACTGATCTGCTTCACCTGAAATAACGGCCGCTGCGGACGAATAGAAAGCTAACCGCAGCGCTGCACCTCTGACGCCCCGACTGGTTCGGGGCGTTTTTTTTGCCTGCGTTTCAATGAACGCCCCCTCTGCAGGAGCGAGCTTGCTCACGATGCCCCTGAGGACCCCGCGGGGTGTCAGGCCCCCAGCGTCATCGTTGACCACCATCGCGAGCAAGCTCGCTCCTGCAGGGGTTGGTGGCGATCTGGAAAAATACTGATCCAGAGCGGCATCAGCATCGGAAAAATCCGCTAAAAAGATCACCGCCGCTACTTGCAGTAACGCGCATATAAGACAACTTCACGAACACCAGCCCGTTAAACAGAATAAAAACCAACTCAAACAATATTGATTATCATTTAGGCCTAGCTATGTTCGTTACATTCCCTACAAAACATTGTTGACGAAAAACCGGCTAATGCCCGCAACACAAGGGCCACGGCGCTTTTGTCGCTCGCTATGTCCTTATTCCTATAAATAATTTCGCTATAGGAATTTTACTTGCCGGGTGTTTAGCCATAAAATCAGCGGGATTGATTGCTGCGACATATCGTCACTGCTTTGTTTCTTTTCAAGCTCAGAGACCTTTGCTCTCTGTTAAGGATTACCAGCATGCCCGAAGCGACAGGACTCATGGCCCACAACTGGGGCTTTGCCATTTTCCTTCTGGGCGTAGTCGGCCTCTGTGCCTTCATGCTCGGCGTCTCCAGCCTCCTTGGGTCAAAAGCCTGGGGCCGCAGCAAAAACGAACCGTTCGAGTCCGGCATGCTACCTACAGGTGGCGCCCGCTTGCGGCTCTCAGCCAAATTCTATCTGGTCGCGATGTTGTTCGTGATCTTCGATATCGAAGCCCTCTTTCTCTTTGCATGGTCTGTGTCCGTCCGCGAAAGCGGCTGGACCGGATTCGTCGAAGCTCTCGTTTTCATAGCAATTCTGTTGGCAGGTCTTGTCTACCTATTCCGAGTGGGCGCCCTTGACTGGGCTCCGGAAGCTCGGCGCAAGCGGCAAGCGAAGCTGAAACAATGAGGCTTTGGCAATGCAATACAATCTCACCAGGATCGACCCCGATGCTCCTAACGAGCAGTACCCGATTGGCGAACGGGAAACCGTTTCCGATCCGTTAGAAGATCAAGTCCACAAAAACATTTTCATGGGCAAGCTCGAAGACGTGCTTAACGGCACGATCAACTGGGGGCGCAAGAACTCCCTGTGGCCGTATAACTTCGGTCTTTCGTGCTGCTACGTGGAAATGACCACCGCCTTCACGGCGCCCCACGACATCGCGCGCTTTGGCGCCGAAGTTATCCGGGCATCACCGCGTCAGGCGGACTTCATGGTTATCGCCGGTACCTGCTTCATCAAGATGGCGCCGATCATTCAGCGTCTCTACGAGCAAATGCTCGAACCAAAATGGGTCATCTCCATGGGTTCGTGCGCCAACTCCGGTGGCATGTACGACATCTACTCTGTCGTTCAAGGGGTGGACAAGTTCCTGCCCGTGGACGTCTACGTGCCTGGCTGCCCGCCCCGCCCTGAAGCTTTCCTGCAAGGCTTGATGCTGTTGCAGGAGTCGATTGGCCAGGAGCGTCGCCCACTTTCCTGGGTCGTAGGTGATCAAGGCGTTTATCGCGCCGAGATGCCTTCCGAGAAGGAAAAGCGCCGCGAACAGCGTATTCAGGTAACCAACCTGCGCAGCCCCGACGAAGTCTGATCCAGATCTGCTGTTTCAAAGAAACGAGAAGCTGGCTTCATTCTTTACGTTGACCGAAAGCGATAAATAACCATGACTACAGGCAGTGCTCTGTACATCCCGCCTTATAAGGCAGACGACCAGGATGTGGTCGTCGAACTGAACAACCGTTTTGGCCCCGAGGCGTTCACCGCCCAGCCTACCCGCACCGGCATGCCGGTGCTTTGGGTTGCCCGTGCCAAACTCGTCGAAGTCCTGACATTCCTGCGCAACCTGCCCAAGCCGTACGTCATGCTCTATGACCTGCACGGCGTGGACGAGCGTCTGCGCACCAAGCGTCAAGGACTGCCAAGCGGCGCCGACTTCTCTGTGTTCTATCACTTGATGTCGATCGAACGTAATAGTGACGTAATGATCAAGGTCGCCTTGTCCGAGAGCGACCTCAGCCTGCCAACCGTCACCAGCATCTGGCCGAACGCCAACTGGTACGAGCGTGAAGTCTGGGACATGTACGGCATCGACTTCAAAGGCCACCCTCACCTGTCGCGCATCATGATGCCGCCGACCTGGGAAGGTCACCCGCTGCGCAAGGACTTCCCTGCGCGCGCCACCGAGTTCGACCCGTTCACCCTGAACCTGGCCAAGCAGCAACTCGAGGAAGAGTCCGCGCGCTTCAAGCCGGAAGACTGGGGCATGAAGCGCTCCGGCCCGAACGAGGACTACATGTTCCTCAACCTCGGTCCGAACCACCCTTCGGCGCACGGTGCGTTCCGCATCATCCTGCAGCTGGACGGCGAAGAGATCGTCGACTGCGTACCGGACATCGGTTACCACCACCGTGGCGCCGAGAAGATGGCCGAGCGTCAGTCCTGGCACAGCTTCATTCCGTACACCGACCGTATTGACTACCTCGGCGGCGTGATGAACAACCTGCCGTACGTGCTCTCCGTCGAGAAGCTGGCCGGCATCAAGGTGCCTGAGAAGGTCGACGTCATCCGCATCATGATGGCCGAGTTCTTCCGGATCACCAGCCACCTGCTGTTCCTGGGTACCTACATCCAGGACGTTGGCGCCATGACCCCGGTGTTCTTCACCTTCACCGACCGCCAGAAGGCGTACACGGTGATCGAAGCCATTACCGGTTTCCGTCTGCACCCGGCCTGGTACCGCATCGGTGGTGTCGCCCATGACCTGCCGCGCGGCTGGGAGAAACTGGTCAAGGATTTCGTCGAGTGGATGCCAAAGCGTCTGGACGAATACCAGAAAGCCGCCCTCGACAACAGCATCCTGCGCGGCCGTACCATCGGCGTCGCGGCCTACAACACCAAGGAAGCCCTGGAATGGGGCGTCACCGGTGCCGGCCTGCGTTCGACCGGTTGCAACTTCGACCTGCGCAAGGCGCGTCCGTACTCGGGCTACGAGAACTTCGAATTCGAAGTGCCGCTGGCGGCCAATGGCGATGCCTACGACCGCTGCATCGTGCGCGTCGAGGAGATGCGCCAGAGCATCAAGATCATCGACCAGTGCCTGCGCAACATGCCGGAAGGCCCGTACAAGGCGGATCACCCGCTGACCACGCCGCCACCGAAAGAGCGCACCCTGCAGCACATCGAGACCCTGATCACGCACTTCCTGCAAGTTTCGTGGGGCCCGGTCATGCCGGCCAACGAATCCTTCCAGATGATCGAAGCGACCAAGGGCATCAACAGTTATTACCTGACGAGCGATGGCGGCACCATGAGCTACCGCACCCGGATTCGCACCCCAAGCTTCCCGCACCTGCAGCAGATCCCTTCGGTGATCAAAGGCAGCATGGTCGCGGACTTGATTGCGTACCTGGGTAGTATCGATTTCGTTATGGCCGACGTGGACCGCTAAGCATGAACAGCACGCTTATCCAGACAGACCGTTTCGCCCTGAGCGAAACCGAGCGCTCGGCCATCGAGCACGAGTTGCATCACTACGAAGACCCGCGCGCGGCGTCGATCGAAGCCCTGAAGATCGTCCAGAAGGAACGTGGCTGGGTGCCGGATGGCGCCCTGTACGCCATTGGCGAGATCCTCGGCATTCCGGCCAGCGACGTTGAAGGCGTGGCGACGTTCTACAGCCAGATCTTCCGTCAACCGGTTGGCCGTCACATCATTCGCGTCTGCGACAGCATGGTCTGCTACATCGGCGGCCACGAGTCCGTGGTCAGCGAAATCCAGAGCAAGCTCGGCATCGGCCTGGGTCAAACCACCGCCGACGGTCGTTTCACCCTGCTGCCGGTCTGCTGCCTCGGCAACTGCGACAAGGCGCCGGCGTTAATGATCGACGACGACACGTTCGGTGATGTGCAGCCAGCAGGCGTTGCCAAATTGCTCGAGGGCTACGTATGACCCTGACTTCCTTCGGTCCGGCCAACCGCATCAAGCGTTCGGCCGAGACTCACCCGCTCACCTGGCGTCTGCGTGATGACGGCGAAGCCGTCTGGCTCGACGAATACCAGGCCAAGAACGGTTACGCCGCCGCCCGCAAGGCCTTCGCCGACATGGCCCAGGACGACATCGTCCAGACCGTGAAGGACTCCGGCCTCAAGGGTCGTGGCGGTGCAGGCTTCCCCACTGGCGTGAAGTGGGGCCTGATGCCAAAAGACGAATCCATCAACATCCGCTACCTGCTGTGCAACGCGGATGAAATGGAGCCCAACACCTGGAAAGACCGCATGCTGATGGAGCAACTGCCCCATCTGCTGATCGAAGGCATGCTGATCAGTGCCCGCGCGCTGAAAACCTACCGTGGCTACATCTTCCTGCGTGGCGAATACACCACCGCCGCCAAGCACCTCAACCGTGCCGTGGAAGAAGCCAAGGCCGCAGGCCTGCTGGGCAAGAACATCCTCGGCAGCGGCTTCGATTTCGAGCTGTTCGTGCACACCGGTGCCGGGCGTTACATCTGCGGTGAAGAAACCGCACTGATCAACTCCCTCGAAGGCCGCCGCGCCAACCCACGCTCCAAGCCGCCCTTCCCGGCCGCCGTTGGCGTGTGGGGCAAGCCGACCTGCGTGAACAACGTCGAGACCCTGTGCAACGTGCCGGCGATCATTGCCGACGGCGTGGACTGGTATAAATCGTTGGCCCGCGAAGGCAGCGAAGACATGGGCACCAAGCTCATGGGCTTCTCCGGCAAGGTCAAGAACCCTGGCCTGTGGGAACTGCCATTCGGCGTGACCGCGCGCGAGCTGTTCGAAGACTACGCCGGTGGCATGCGCGACGGTTACAAGCTCAAGTGCTGGCAGCCTGGCGGCGCCGGTACCGGTTTCCTGTTGCCAGAGCACCTGGACGCACAAATGTATGCCGGCGGCATCGCCAAGGTGGGCACCCGTATGGGTACCGGCCTGGCCATGGCGGTCGACGACAGCGTCAACATGGTGTCCCTGCTGCGCAACATGGAGCAGTTCTTCGCTCGCGAATCCTGCGGTTTCTGCACCCCTTGCCGCGATGGCTTGCCTTGGAGCGTCAAGCTCCTGATGGCGATCGAGAACGGCCAGGGTCAGCCAGGCGACATCGAGACCCTGCTGGGTCTGGTCGGTTTCCTCGGCCCGGGCAAGACCTTCTGTGCTCACGCACCGGGCGCCGTGGAGCCGTTGGGCAGCGCAATCAAATACTTCCGCCCAGAGTTCGAAGCCGGCATCGCGCCTACCAGCGCCGCCGCCCCGCCTCTGGCAAGGCCGATCGTAGTCGGCGCATAAATGCTTAAAAAGGCGAAGGGTCCGTGCCCTTCGTCTTTCGTTCGATGACGCCTTTCAAGGGCTGTTTGGATTCGGACGAACAACAAGATTCCATTAGCCACGCCCGCTGACACCGGGCCAACGAAGAACTTTGAACCATGGCCACTATCCACGTAGACGGCAAAGAGCTCGAAGTCGATGGGGCAGACAACCTGTTACAGGCATGTCTGTCGCTAGGCCTCGATATCCCTTATTTCTGCTGGCACCCTGCCTTGGGCAGCGTTGGCGCTTGCCGCCAATGCGCGGTCAAGCAGTACACCGACGAGAACGACACCCGTGGTCGCATCGTCATGTCCTGCATGACCCCTGCCACCGACAACACCTGGATCTCCATCGAAGATGAAGAATCCAATGCTTTCCGCGCCAGTGTTGTCGAATGGCTGATGACCAACCACCCTCACGACTGCCCGGTCTGTGAAGAAGGCGGTCATTGCCACTTGCAAGACATGACGGTCATGACCGGCCACAACGAGCGCCGTTACCGCTTCACCAAGCGTACCCACCAGAACCAGCAACTGGGCCCGTTCATTTCCCACGAAATGAACCGCTGCATCGCTTGCTATCGCTGCGTGCGCTACTACAAGGACTACGCTGGCGGCACCGACCTCGGCGTGTTCGGCGCCCACGACAACGTGTACTTCGGTCGCGTTGAAGACGGCACCCTGGAAAGCGAGTTCTCCGGCAACCTCACCGAGGTCTGCCCGACCGGTGTGTTCACCGACAAGACTCACTCCGAGCGCTACAACCGCAAGTGGGACATGCAGTTCTCGCCGAGCATCTGCCATGGCTGCTCCAGCGGTTGCAACATCTCCCCGGGCGAGCGCTACGGCGAACTGCGTCGTATCGAAAACCGTTTCAACGGCTCGGTGAACCAGTACTTCCTGTGCGACCGTGGCCGTTTCGGCTATGGCTACGTCAACCGCGAAGACCGTCCGCGTCAGCCATTGCTGGCCAACGGCACCAAGCTGGGTCTGGACGAAGCGCTGGATAAAGCCGCCGACCTGCTGCGCGGTCGCAACATCGTCGGTATCGGTTCGCCACGCGCCAGCCTCGAAAGCAACTACGCGTTGCGCGAACTGGTGGGTGCCGAGCACTTCTACTCCGGTATCGAAGCCTCCGAACTGGAGCGCATCCGCCTGGTCCTGCAAGTGCTGAAAGACAGCCCGCTGCCAGTACCGAACATGCGCGACATCGAGGACCACGACGCCGTGTTCGTCCTCGGCGAAGACCTGACCCAGACCGCTGCACGCATGGCCCTGGCCCTGCGCCAATCGGTCAAGGGCAAGGCCGAAGACATGGCCGAAGCCATGCGCGTACAGCCTTGGCTCGACGCCGCAGTGAAGAACATCGGCCAGCACGCGCTGAACCCGCTGTTCATCGCCAGCCTGGCTGAGACCAAGCTCGACGACGTGGCGGAAGAGTGCGTTCATGCCGCTCCGGACGACCTGGCTCGCATCGGTTTTGCCGTGGCTCACGCCCTCGACGCCAGCGCGCCTGCCGTTGAAGGCCTGGACGCCGAAGCCCTCGAACTGGCCAAGCGCATCGCCGACGCCCTGCTCGCCGCCAAGCGCCCGCTGATCATCGCCGGTACTTCCCTGGGCTCCAAAGCCCTGATCGAAGCCGCCGCGAACATCGCCAAGGCCCTGAAGCTGCGCGAGAAGAACGGCTCCATCAGCCTGATCGTGCCAGAGGCCAACAGCCTCGGCCTGGCCATGCTCGGTGGCGAATCGGTCGATGCAGCCCTGCAAGCGGTGATCGACGGCAAGGCCGACGCCATCGTCGTGCTGGAAAACGACCTGTACACCCGTACCGACAAAGCCAAGGTCGACGCTGCCCTGACCGCCGCGAAAGTGGTGATCGTGGCTGACCATCAGAAGACCGCCACCAGCGATCGTGCGCACCTGGTCCTGCCAGCCGCCAGCTTCGCTGAAGGCGACGGTACCCTGGTCAGCCAGGAAGGCCGTGCCCAGCGCTTCTTCCAGGTTTTCGACCCGCAATACATGGACGCCAGCATCCTGGTTCACGAAGGCTGGCGCTGGCTGCATGCCCTGCGTTCGACCCTGTTGAACCAGCCGATCGACTGGACGCAACTGGACCACGTCACCGCTGCGGTCGCCTCGAGCACCCCGCAACTGGCGGCCATCGTCGACGCTGCACCGTCCGCCGCGTTCCGCATCAAGGGCCTGAAACTGGCGCGCGAACCGCTGCGTTACTCCGGCCGTACCGCCATGCGCGCCGACATCAGCGTGCACGAGCCACGTACTCCGCAGGACAAGGACACCGCGTTCGCCTTCTCGATGGAAGGTTACTCGGGTTCGGTCGAGCCTCGTCAGCAAGTGCCATTCGCCTGGTCTCCGGGCTGGAACTCGCCGCAAGCCTGGAACAAGTTCCAGGACGAAGTCGGTGGTCACATCCGCGCTGGCGACCCGGGCACCCGCCTGATCGAAAGCACCGGTGACTCGCTGAACTGGTTCGCCAACGTCCCGCGCACGTTCAACCCGGCCCAGGGCACCTGGCAGGTTGTGCCGTTCTTCCACCTGTTCGGCAGCGAAGAAACCTCTTCGAAAGCCGCTCCGGTTCAGGAACGCATCCCGGCGGCCTACGTCGCACTGGCCAAGTCCGAAGCCGATCGCCTGGGTGTCAACGATGGCGCAATGCTGAGCTTCAACGTGGCTGGCCAGACCCTGCGTCTGCCACTGCGCATCAATGAAGAACTGGGCGCCGGCCTGGTGGCATTGCCTGCGGGCATCGCCGGCATTCCGCCAGCGATCTTTGGCAAATCCGTTGACGGTCTGCAGGAGGCAGCTCAATGACCTTGTTCACTCCTGAAGTGATCGACATCATCATCGCGGTCCTCAAGGCCGTCGTGATTCTGCTGGCCGTGGTGGTCTGCGGCGCGCTGCTGAGCTGGGTCGAGCGTCGTTTGCTCGCCCTCTGGCAGGATCGTTACGGTCCGAACCGCGTGGGTCCGTTCGGCGCGTTCCAGATCGCCGCCGACATGATCAAGATGTTCTTCAAGGAAGACTGGACGCCACCGTTCGCCGACAAGATGATCTTCACCCTGGCACCGGTCGTGGCCATGAGCGCCCTGCTGATTGCCTTCGCGATCATCCCGATCACCCCGACCTGGGGCGTGGCGGACCTGAACATCGGCATCCTGTTCTTCTTCGCCATGGCCGGTCTGTCGGTCTACGCGGTGCTGTTCGCCGGCTGGTCGAGCAACAACAAGTTCGCCCTGCTGGGCAGCTTGCGGGCTTCGGCGCAAACCGTGTCGTACGAAGTGTTCATGGGCCTGTCGCTGATGGGCATCGTGATCCAGGTCGGCTCGTTCAACATGCGCGACATCGTTGATTACCAGGCCCAGCACCTGTGGTTCATCATTCCGCAGATCTTCGGTTTCCTGACCTTCTTCATCGCTGGCGTGGCCGTGACTCACCGTCACCCGTTCGACCAGCCGGAAGCGGAACAGGAACTGGCCGACGGTTACCACATTGAATACGCCGGCATGAAATGGGGCATGTTCTTCGTCGGCGAGTACATCGGCATCGTGTTGATCTCGGCGCTGCTGGTGACCTTGTTCTTCGGTGGCTGGTACGGTCCGTTCGATATCCTGCCGCAGATCCCGTTCATTTGGTTCGCACTGAAAACCGCGTTCTTCATCATGATCTTCATCCTGCTGCGTGCTTCGATTCCGCGCCCACGGTATGACCAAGTGATGGATTTCAGCTGGAAGTTCTGCCTGCCGCTGACCCTCGTCAACATGCTGGTGACCGCTGCGATCGTGTTGCTCAACACGCCCGCCGTCGCGGCTCAGTGAGGATAGAGAATCATGAAGTACATATTTGACATCGTGCATGGCCTCTACACCCAGCTTCGCAGCCTGGTGATGATTTTCGGCCACGCCTTCCGCAAGCGCGACACCCTGCAGTACCCGGAAGAACCGGTCTACCTGCCGCCGCGCTACCGTGGGCGTATCGTCCTGACCCGCGACCCCGACGGCGAAGAGCGTTGTGTAGCCTGCAACCTGTGCGCCGTGGCTTGCCCGGTCGGTTGCATCTCGCTGCAGAAAGCTGAAACCGAAGACGGTCGCTGGTACCCGGACTTCTTCCGCATCAACTTCTCGCGCTGCATTTTCTGCGGCCTCTGCGAGGAAGCCTGCCCGACCACCGCGATCCAGCTCACGCCGGATTTCGAAATGGCCGAGTTCAAACGTCAGGACCTGGTTTACGAGAAAGAAGATCTGCTGATCTCCGGCCCCGGCAAAAACCCTGATTACAACTTCTATCGTGTTGCAGGTATGGCGATTGCCGGTAAGCCGAAAGGCTCCGCGCAGAATGAAGCCGAACCGATCAACGTGAAGAGCTTGCTGCCTTAAGGAAGAAAGATGGAATTCGCTTTCTATTTCGCATCGGGTATCGCTGTGGTGTCCACGCTTCGCGTGATCACCAACACCAACCCCGTGCACGCCCTGCTCTACCTGATCATTTCGCTGATCGCCGTGGCCATGACGTTCTTCGCCCTCGGCGCGCCGTTTGCCGGTGTGCTGGAAGTGATCGCCTACGCTGGCGCCATCATGGTGCTGTTCGTGTTCGTGGTGATGATGCTGAACCTGGGCCCGGCCTCGGTTCAGCAAGAGCGCGTCTGGCTCAAGCCCGGCATATGGGGCGGCCCTGTCGCCCTCGCCGCCTTGCTGCTGGTGGAACTGCTGTATGTGCTGTTCTCCCACCAGAGCGGTCAGGCCGTCGGCCACACCACCGTAGACGCCAAGGCCGTGGGCATCAGCCTGTTCGGTCCTTACCTGCTGGTGGTTGAACTCGCCTCGATGCTGCTGCTCGCCGCAGCCGTCACGGCGTTCCACTTGGGCCGCAACGAAGCCAAGGAGCAATGACGATGCCTGCTATCCCCATGGAGCATGGTCTGGCGGTCGCCGGCATCCTGTTCTGCCTCGGTCTGGTTGGCCTGATGGTCCGCCGCAACATCCTTTTCGTGCTGATGAGCCTGGAGGTCATGATGAATGCCTCCGCGCTGGCGTTCATCGTTGCCGGTAGCCGCTGGGCGCAGCCGGATGGACAGATCATGTTCATCCTGGTGATCAGCCTGGCAGCCGCCGAGGCCAGTATCGGCCTGGCGATCCTGCTGCAACTGTATCGCCGCTTCCACACGCTCGATATCGACGCTGCCAGTGAGATGCGCGGATGAACATGATCTTTCTGACCTTCGTATTCCCCCTGATCGGGTTTCTCCTGCTGTCGTTCTCCCGCGGGCGCCTCTCGGAAAACCTCTCGGCACTGATCGGCGTCGGCTCCGTCGGCCTGTCCGCCGTGGTCGCGGCCTACGTGATCTGGCAATTCAACGTCGCGCCGCCCGAGGGTGGTCACTACACCCTGGTGCTGTGGAAGTGGATGGCGGTCGAAGGCTTCAAGCCTGACTTCGCCCTGTACATCGACGGCCTGTCGATCACCATGCTCGGCGTGGTGG
The DNA here is from genome assembly GCF_008801475.1 of Pseudomonas moorei. Lineage (GTDB taxonomy): Bacteria > Pseudomonadota > Gammaproteobacteria > Pseudomonadales > Pseudomonadaceae > Aquipseudomonas > Aquipseudomonas moorei. The sequence continues at coordinate 41,516 of NZ_VZPP01000025.1, forward strand.
TGGGTGTCGGTTTCCTGATCCACCTGTTCGCGTCCTGGTACATGCGCGGTGAAGACGGTTACTCGCGCTTCTTCGCCTACACCAACCTGTTTATCGCCAGCATGCTGTTCCTGGTACTGGGCGATAACCTGTTGTTCCTGTACTTCGGTTGGGAAGGCGTGGGCCTGTGCTCGTACCTGTTGATCGGTTTCTACTACAGCAACCGCAACAACGGTAACGCGGCACTCAAGGCCTTCATCGTGACCCGTATCGGTGACGTGTTCATGGCCATCGGCCTGTTCATCCTGTTCGCTCAACTGGGCACGCTGAACATCCAGGAACTGCTGGTGCTGGCACCGCAGAAATTCCAGGCCGGCAACCTCTGGATGGTCCTGGCTACCCTGATGCTGCTGGGCGGCGCTGTCGGTAAATCCGCGCAACTGCCACTGCAAACCTGGCTGGCGGACGCGATGGCCGGTCCTACTCCGGTTTCGGCACTGATCCACGCCGCGACCATGGTGACCGCCGGTGTCTACCTGATCGCCCGTACTCACGGCCTGTTCACCCTGGCGCCGGAAATCCTGCACCTGGTGGGCATCGTCGGTGGCGTGACCCTGGTTCTTGCAGGTTTCGCCGCACTGGTACAGACCGACATCAAGCGTATCCTCGCCTACTCGACCATGAGCCAGATCGGCTACATGTTCCTGGCCCTGGGCGTCGGTGCCTGGGATGGCGCGATCTTCCACCTGATGACCCACGCCTTCTTCAAGGCCCTGTTGTTCCTTGCCTCCGGTGCGGTGATCGTTGCCTGCCACCACGAGCAGAACATCTTCAAGATGGGTGGCCTGTGGAAGAAACTGCCTCTGGCCTACGCCAGCTTCATCGTTGGCGGCGCAGCCCTGGCGGCCCTGCCACTGGTGACCGCGGGCTTCTACTCCAAGGACGAAATCCTCTGGGAAGCGTTCGCCAGCGGTAACCACGGTCTGCTTTACGCAGGTCTGGTCGGCGCATTCATGACCTCGCTGTACACCTTCCGCCTGATCTTCATCACGTTCCACGGTGAAGCGAAGACCGAAGCCCACGCCGGTCACGGCATTGCTCACTGGCTGCCACTGTCGGTGCTGATCGTCCTTTCGACTTTCGTCGGCGCGATGATCGTTCCACCGCTGCACGGCGTGCTGCCGGAAAGCGTCGGCCATGCCGGTGGCGAAGCCAAGCACAGTCTGGAAATCGCTTCGGGCGCCATCGCCCTGGCCGGTATCCTGCTGGCCGCGCTGCTGTTCCTCGGCAAGCGTCGCTTCGTGACCGCCATTGCCAACAGCGGCATCGGCCGTTTCCTGTCGGCCTGGTGGTTCGCTGCCTGGGGCTTCGACTGGATCTACGACAAACTGTTCGTCAAGCCATACCTGGCGATCAGCCACATCCTGCGCAAAGACCCGCTCGACCAGACCATCGGTCTGATCCCGCGCATGGCCAAAGGCGGTCACACCGCCCTGAGCCGTACCGAGACCGGTCAACTGCGTTGGTATGCCGCCTCGATGGCTGCTGGTGCCGTGCTGGTAATTGGCGCCGTCGTGCTGGTAGCGGTCTGATATGAACCTTGCGAACTTGCGAAAGGAATTGAGCCCGTCATGATTCTGCCTTGGCTAATCCTGATCCCCTTCATCGGCGGCCTGCTGTGCTGGCTGGGTGAGCGCTTCGGCGCCACCCTCCCCCGCTGGATTGCGCTGATCACCATGTCCCTGTTGCTTGCGCTCGGCCTCTGGCTGTGGGCCCACGGTGACTATTCATTTGCTCCGGCACCGGGTGCCGCTCCGACCTGGTCGCTTGAGTTCAAGCACCTGTGGATCGAGCGCTTCGGCATCAACGTGCACCTGGCCCTGGACGGCCTGTCGCTGTTGATGATCCTGCTGACCGGTCTGCTGGGTGTCCTCTCGGTACTCTGCTCGTGGAAAGAGATCCAGCGCCACGTTGGCTTCTTCCACCTGAACCTGATGTGGATCCTGGGCGGTGTCGTCGGCGTGTTCCTGGCCCTCGACCTGTTCATGTTCTTCTTCTTCTGGGAAATGATGCTGGTGCCGATGTACTTCCTCATCGCGCTCTGGGGTCACAGTTCTTCGGACGGCAAGAAAACCCGGATCTACGCGGCGACCAAGTTCTTCATCTTCACTCAGGCTTCCGGCCTGATCATGCTGGTGGCGATCCTGGGCCTGGTACTGGTCAACTTCAACAACACCGGCGTGATTACCTTCAACTACGCCGACCTGTTGAAAACCAAGATGTCGATGACCACCGAGTACATCCTGATGCTCGGCTTCTTCATCGCCTTCGCGGTCAAGCTGCCAGTCGTACCGTTCCACTCCTGGTTGCCTGACGCTCACGCCCAGGCGCCGACCGCAGGTTCCGTGGACCTGGCGGGTATCTTGCTGAAAACCGCTGCCTACGGCCTGCTGCGTTTCGCCCTGCCGCTGTTCCCGAATGCGTCGGCCGAGTTCGCACCGATCGCCATGACCCTGGGTCTGATCGGGATCTTCTACGGTGCGTTCCTGGCGTTCGCGCAAACCGACATCAAGCGACTGATCGCCTTCTCGTCCGTTTCCCACATGGGCTTCGTACTGATCGGCATCTACTCCGGCAGCCAACTGGCGCTGCAGGGCGCGGTGATGCAGATGCTGGCGCACGGTGTATCGGCCGCGGCACTCTTTATCCTCAGCGGTCAGCTGTACGAGCGCACCCACACCCGCGACATGCGTGAAATGGGTGGCCTTTGGTCGAAGATCGCTTACCTGCCGGCCATCAGCCTGTTCTTCGCCGCCGCCTCCCTGGGCCTGCCGGGTACCGGTAACTTCGTCGGCGAGTTCCTGATCCTGATCGGCACCTTCCCGTTCGCGCCATGGGTCACCGTCATTGCGACGTCGGGCCTGGTGTTCGGTTCGGTCTACTCGCTGATCATGATCCACCGTGCCTACTTCGGCCCGGCCAAGTCGGATGCCGTGATGCATGGCATGGACGGTCGCGAAATGATCATGGTGGTCGGTCTGGCAGCGCTGCTGATCTACATCGGCGTCTACCCGCAACCGTTCCTCGATACCTCTGCCGCTACGATGCATGGCGTGCAGCAGTGGCTCGGCACCGCCTTCACTCAACTCGCTTCGGCCCGGTAAGAGCGCTATGGAATTCACGACTCAACACTTTATCGCGCTAGCGCCGCTGTTGATTACCAGCCTCACCATTGTCGTGGTGATGCTGGCGATCGCCTGGCGCCGCAACCACTCGCAGACCTTCCTGATTTCCGTGGCGGGTCTGAACCTGGCACTGTTGTCGATCCTGCCAGCCCTGAAAGTCGCGCCCCTGGCCGTGACGCCATTGCTGCAAATCGACACCTTTGCCTGCCTGTACATGGCGCTGATCCTGGTCGCCACCCTTGCCTGCGTCACCCTCGCCCACGCCTACCTCGGCGATGGCGGTTCGGGATACCCGGGCAACCGTGAAGAACTGTACCTGCTGATCCTGATGGCCGCTGCCGGTGGCCTGGTCCTGGTCAGCGCTCAGCACCTGGCCGGTTTGTTCGTCGGCCTGGAACTGCTGTCGGTGCCGGTCTACGGTCTGGTGGCCTACGCCTTCTTCAACAAGCGTTCGCTGGAAGCCGGCATCAAGTACATGGTGCTGTCGGCGGCCGGTTCCGCGTTCCTGTTGTTCGGTATGGCCCTGCTCTACGCTGACTCCGGCTCCCTGAGCTTCGTTGGCATCGGTCAGGCGCTGGCGGCTACCGGTCTGCCAAGCTCGCTGGCGCAACTGGGCCTGGGCATGATGCTGATCGGTCTGGCGTTCAAGTTGTCGCTGGTACCGTTCCACCTGTGGACCCCGGACGTTTACGAAGGTGCTCCGGCCCCGGTCGCAGCGTTCCTGGCGACTGCTTCCAAGGTTGCCGTGTTTGCCGTGATGGTGCGTCTGTTCCAGATCTCGCCAGCAGCAAGCAGCGGCGTGCTGAGCAACGTACTGACCATCATCGCCATCGCGTCGATCCTGTTCGGTAACCTGCTGGCCCTGACCCAGAGCAACCTCAAGCGTCTGCTGGGTTACTCGTCCATCGCCCACTTCGGTTACCTGCTGATTGCCCTGGTGGCAAGCAAGGGCATGGCCGTGGAAGCCATTGGCGTGTACCTGGTCACCTACGTGATCACCAGCCTTGGCGCCTTCGGCGTGATCACCCTGATGTCCTCGCCGTACAACGGTCGTGACGCGGATGCCCTGTACGAATACCGCGGCCTCTTCTGGCGCCGTCCGTACCTGACCGCCGTACTGACCGTGATGATGCTGTCCCTGGCCGGTATCCCGCTGACCGCAGGCTTCATCGGCAAGTTCTACATCATCGCCACCGGCGTCGAATCCCGGCAGTGGTGGCTGGTCGGCTCGCTGGTACTGGGCAGCGCCATCGGCGTGTTCTACTACCTGCGTGTGATGGTCACCCTGTACCTGATCGAACCGAACCTGCGTCGCCACGATGCGCAACTGCACTGGGAACAACGTGCAGGCGGCGTGATGCTGCTGGCCATCGCGGTACTGGCGTTCTTCCTCGGCCTGTACCCACAACCGCTGCTGAGCCTGGTTCAGCAATCGGGCCTGGCGGGCTGATCGCTTAAGCGTTATCGGTAGCAAACAGAAACGGCACCTTCGCAGACTGTGTGAAAACACACTGAAGGCCAGCCCAACAAACGCCCCGACTTGTTCGGGGCGTTTGTTTTTTGTGCGGGCAACAGACGAAAAAAGGCCTTTCAGCCCATTAGCGCCATCAGCTGGCGGG
>NZ_VZPP01000026.1 GCF_008801475.1 Pseudomonas moorei
CGAAAGTTCGCACCACACACAAACTATCGCATACCCAATTTGCTGAAGCGTCGAAAGACGGTTCGGTACCCGAATTTCTTGACGACCATAGAGCATTGGAACCACCTGATCCCATCCCGAACTCAGAAGTGAAACGATGCATCGCCGATGGTAGTGTGGGGTTTCCCCATGTGAGAGTAGGTCATCGTCAAGATTAAATTCCGAAACCCCTATCTGCGTATGCAGGTAGGGGTTTTGTTTTTGTCCGCAGGAAAATCTGTCTCTCTGGGTTTCTATGCAACTGCTCGGGGCGTGGCTATCATGCGGGCCTCATTGTGAGGCGAGACTTGCATGCTGACGTTGTTAAAGCTTCTTAAAGATGGCCGATTCCATTCGGGGCAAGCCCTGGGTGCTGCCCTGGGTGTCAGTCGTAGCGCTGTCTGGAAGCAGCTTCAGCACCTGGAGGCTGAGCTGGGTCTTTCCATACATAAGGTTCGAGGGCGTGGTTATCAGTTGGCCGCACCGTTGACGCTGCTTGATCCTGCGGTGATAGGGCAGCTGGCGCCTTCCTGTGACTGGCCTGTCTTGGTTTTCGATTCTATCGACTCTACAAACGCCGAGGCATTGCGTGCCATAGATCGTGGTCAGGCTGCCCCCTTTCTTGTGCTTGCCGAGCGTCAGACGGCGGGTCGTGGGCGGCGGGGAAGGAAATGGGCTAGCCCCTTCGCTGAAAATATCTACTACAGCCTGGTTTTGCGTATTGATGGCGGAATGCGTCAGCTGGAAGGCTTGAGTCTCGTTGTGGGGCTCGCGGTTATGCAAGCCTTGCGCGAGCTTGGCGTCTCGGGAGTGGGGTTGAAGTGGCCCAACGATGTCCTGGTTGGCCAAAAGAAAATTGCGGGAATTCTGCTTGAGCTGGTCGGGGATCCTGCCGACGTTTGTCATGTGGTACTAGGCGTTGGAATTAATGTGAACATGCAGATGACCGATGAGGTTGATCAGCAGTGGACGTCCATGAGGCTGGAGTCGGGCAGGGTGTTTGATCGTAATCATCTGGTTGCGGAGCTCGGTACCATGCTGCAGCGATACCTGGCTCGCCATCAGGCTGGTGGGTTCTCAGCTGTGCATGCTGAGTGGGAGCAGAATCATCTATGGCAGGGGCATGCAGTGTCGTTGATCGCTGGTGTTAACCAAATAGATGGCGAAGTGCTGGGTATCGATACCCAGGGTGCTTTGCGCTTGAGGGTCGCCGGTGTTGAAAAAATTTTCAGTGGTGGTGAGTTGAGTCTGAGGTTGCGCAATGATTCTTGAGCTCGACTGCGGAAATAGTTTCATCAAGTGGCGCGTGCTGGATGCAGGCACCCTGTTGATCGTGGGAGAAGGTGTCGTCGACTCTGACTTTGCGTTGCTGCAAGGGTTGAAGGCGCTGAAGGGCCTCTCGCTCAGATTTTGTCGGTTGGTGAGTGTCAGGACTGCAGAGGAGACCGGTGAATTGATCGCTTCGCTGAAGGGGGCATTCAATGTATCGGTGGTCTGTGCTGCTCCTGCTCGAGAGATGTCCGGCGTTCGTAATGGCTATGAGGAGTTCGAGCGCCTGGGGCTCGATCGTTGGCTTGCGATGCTGGGTGGGTTTCATCTGGCGGCGGGTGCGTGCCTCGTGCTTGATTTTGGCACGGCTGTTACCGCTGATTTTGTTGCTGGGGATGGAGAGCACCTTGGAGGGTTTATCTGTCCGGGAATGCCCTTGATGCGTAATCAGCTTCGTACGCATACCCGCAAAATTCGCTACGGCGATGTCGCTGCAGAGCAGGCATTGGAAAGCCTTGCTCCGGGTAGGACAACTGTTGAAGCAGTCGAACGTGGGTGCTTGTTGATGCTTCAAGGCTTTGTGCTGACTCAGATGGAGCTGGCGCGCAGCTACTGGGGGGAAGAGTTCGTGGTGTTCCTTACGGGTGGGGATGCGGCCCTGGTATCAGGAGTTGTGCCACAGGCGAGGGTGGTTCCGGACCTCGTGTTCGTAGGTTTGGCTATGGCGTGTCCTTTGTCCTGAGGTCCTTATGCGTTGGTTGTTTCTGCTTTTGCTTGTTCTCAACGTCTTCTATTACATCTGGCATCAACAGGAAGCCCCTCTGCGTGCGAAAGACGTAACGCCTTTGAGTTTGTACCGAGGGTCTCAGCAGGATATTCGCCTGTTGAGTGAGGCGCCTGATGTGGGGAGAGATAAAGGAAAAACTGCACAGGTCGACGCAGGCTGTCTCTATATAGGTGGTTTTGCTCGGCAGGACGTGGCTCAGGGGCTTGAGCGCAGGTTAAACGGGATGGATGTGAAGTATCAGTCATTGCCCAAGGGGAGCTCCGAAGTCGCTGGTTACTGGGTGCGAGTGGCTCCGGAAAGCAGGCGTTGGCTGGACGATGTGCAGTTGCAAAACCTTTCTAAAGAATTCAATGAGTTAAAACATAAAATAATGCCTTGCGAGGGGGTTGCACCCGCCGAATAGTTTGCATAGAATGGCGCCCGCTCCACAGCGAAGACCTAAAGCGGTAAGCGGTGTGAAGCGAGGTCAATGCAGCTAACCTCAGGTTTTTTATGAGAAAAGTGCTTGACAGAAGGCTGGCATGATGTAGAATGCCGGCTCGCTTAGGAGGGGTTCCCGAGCGGCCAAAGGGATCAGACTGTAAATCTGACGTCTACGACTTCGAAGGTTCGAATCCTTCCCCCTCCACCATTTTTAGCGAGAGCTGCAAGCCTCGCGGGTATAGTTTAGTGGTAGAACCTCAGCCTTCCAAGCTGATGATGCGGGTTCGATTCCCGCTACCCGCTCCACGTTTGCAGGTTTTGCGCAGTGTTTCGCTCTTGTAGCTCAGTTGGTAGAGCACACCCTTGGTAAGGGTGAGGTCAGCGGTTCAAATCCGCTCAAGAGCTCCATATGACAAGGCAGATATGAAAATATCTGCCTTTGTTTTAATGGCTGGCGATGGTGCTTTGTTGTTCGTGAGGGTGAGGTGTTCGCTCCGGTGCAGATGAAGCATTCCAGGTCATTGAGTAAAATGTTGTAAAGTCTTTTTCGGGCCGGCATAATGGTCGGCCTGATTTTGTTTTAGGTCAGTAGCTCAATTGGCAGAGCGACGGTCTCCAAAACCGTAGGTTGGGGGTTCGATTCCCTCCTGACCTGCCAGATTCACCAGGTGTGTCTGGCTTTCTTTTCACAGGATCTTCATAGATGACTCCTAAAGCTGAAGCTCAAGGCTCGCGCTTCGATCTGCTCAAGTGGCTAGTAGTAGTTGCTTTGGTGGTTGTTGGCGTTGTTGGCAATCAGTATTACTCTGCTTCGCCGATCCTGTACCGTGTGCTCGCTTTGCTTGTGATTGCTGCTGTAGCTGCCTTTGTAGGCTTGCAGACGGTCAAGGGCAAGTCTTTCTTTGTGCTTGTCAAGGAAGCGCGTACCGAGATTCGTAAAGTCGTATGGCCAACTCGTCAAGAAACCACGCAGACCACGTTGATCGTTGTGGCTGTTGTTCTGGTTATGGCGTTGCTGTTGTGGGGGCTTGATTCCCTGCTCGGCTGGCTTGTTTCCTTGATTGTCGGCTAAGGGTGTCCCGTGGCTAAGCGTTGGTATGTTGTGCATGCTTACTCGGGTTACGAGAAGCATGTCATGCGTTCGTTGATCGAGCGCGTAAAGCTGGCTGGCATGGAAGATGGCTTCGGCGAAATTCTGGTTCCCACTGAAGAAGTGGTTGAGATGCGTAATGGCCAGAAACGCAAAAGCGAGCGGAAGTTCTTCCCTGGTTACGTGCTGGTTCAGATGGATATGAACGAGGGTACTTGGCACTTGGTCAAGGATACTCCTCGGGTGATGGGTTTTATCGGCGGTACCGCTGATAAGCCAGCACCGATCACTGATAAAGAGGCAGAAGCGATTCTGCGTCGCGTCGCCGATGGTAGCGATAAGCCTAAGCCGAAGACGCTGTTCGAGCCGGGCGAGTCGGTACGCGTCAACGATGGTCCGTTTGCTGACTTTACCGGCACGGTCGAAGAGGTTAACTACGAAAAGAGTCGCATCCAGGTGGCTGTGCTCATTTTCGGTCGCTCTACTCCGGTAGAGTTGGAGTTCAGTCAGGTCGAAAAGGTCTAACTGAGCAAGCATCCCAACCCCGCAGCCTTAGGCTGTGGGGTTTTGTCGTCACTGGGATAAACGCGCAAGTAACCGGGGAGCCTTTCGAGGCGTTTGAACCCGTAATTGGAGTGCCTCATGGCCAAGAAGATTACCGCTTACATCAAGCTGCAAGTGAAGGCCGCTCAGGCTAACCCAAGCCCACCTGTTGGTCCTGCTCTGGGTCAGCACGGCGTGAACATCATGGAGTTCTGCAAGGCTTTCAACGCCCGTACTCAGGGTCTTGAGCCAGGTCTGCCGACTCCAGTGATCATCACTGTCTACAGCGACCGTAGCTTCACGTTCGAAACCAAATCCACTCCTGCTTCGGTTCTGCTGAAGAAGGCGGCCGGTCTGACCAGCGGTTCCGCTCGTCCGAACACCGTTAAGGTTGGCACCGTTACCCGTGCTCAGCTGGAAGAAATCGCGAAAACCAAAAACGCGGATCTGACTGCAGCTGATATGGAAGCAGCCGTGCGTACTATCGCCGGTTCTGCTCGTAGCATGGGCCTTAACGTGGAGGGTGTGTAATGGCTAAGCTGACCAAGCGTCAAAAGGCTATCGCCGGCAAAATCGAAGCAGGCAAGGCCTACAACTTTGTAGACGCCGCTGCACTGCTGGCCGAGCTGTCGACTGTCAAGTTCAGCGAGTCGTTCGACGTTGCTGTAAACTTGGGCGTTGACCCGCGTAAATCCGACCAGGTCGTTCGTAGCGCTACTGTGCTGCCACACGGCACTGGCAAGACCGTACGCGTTGCCGTGTTTACCCAGGGTCCAGCTGCTGAAGCTGCTCTGGCCGCCGGCGCTGATCGCGTAGGTATGGACGATCTCGCTGCCGAAATGAAAGGCGGCGACCTGAACTATGACGTAGTGATCGCATCCCCGGATGCCATGCGCGTAGTAGGTCAACTGGGTCAGATCCTCGGTCCACGTGGTCTGATGCCTAACCCTAAAGTCGGCACCGTAACTCCAGACGTAGCTACCGCGGTTAAAAACGCCAAGGCTGGTCAGGTTCGTTATCGCACCGACAAAAACGGCATCATCCACACTTCCGTTGGCAAGATCGGCTTCGACGCCGTCAAGCTGAAGGAAAACGTTGAAGCCCTGATCGCTGATCTGAAGCGTATCAAGCCGGCTTCCTCGAAAGGTATTTACGTCAAGCGCGTTACCCTGAGCACCACTATGGGCCCAGGTCTGGTCATCGACCAGAGCTCGCTGGACGCGTAAGACGCGGATTGACGTAAGCGATTGCGTCAATTGAAAAATTGGGGTCCCTGCCTGGCGGGGGCTGTCCAAGACCGTAGGCGACGCAAGTCTTAAACCTCAAGCCTACGCAGATGGTGCTCCCGGTTCCTTACCGAATCAGACACCAAAACGACATCTGGTTTCGACTGGATGAAACGGTAACAAGCAGGAGTTAAACCCGTGGCAATTAAACTCGAAGACAAGAAGGCCATCGTCGCTGAAGTCAACGAGGCTGCCAAAGTCGCTCTGTCCGCTGTCGTGGCTGATGCCCGTGGCGTAACAGTAGGCGCGATGACCGGACTCCGTAAAGAGGCTCGTGAAGCTGGCGTTTACGTACGTGTTGTACGTAACACCCTGCTCAAGCGCGCTGTTGCTGACACTGAATACAGTGTCCTCAACGACGTGTTCACCGGCCCTACCTTGATTGCATTCTCGAAAGAGCATCCGGGCGCTGCTGCCCGTATCTTCAAAGAGTTCGCAAAAGGTCAGGATAAGTTCGAGATCAAGGCAGCTGCGTTCGAGGGCAAGTTCCTCGCAGCTAACCAAATCGACGTGCTGGCAACTCTGCCGACCCGTGACGAAGCAATTTCTCAGCTGATGAGCGTGATTCAAGGCGCAACCAGCAAATTGGCTCGTACTCTGGCGGCCCTTCGCGACCAGAAAGAAGCTGCTGCAGCCTAAGGCTGAGCGACTCCTTTCAGCGTTTATTGTTTATTTCGATGGCCGCGTAGGCTGTCACCCCAATACAGGAATTAATAGTCATGTCTCTGACTAACGAGCAAATCATCGAAGCAATCGGCGAAAAATCCGTAATGGAAATCGTTGAGCTGATCAAGGCAATGGAAGAGAAGTTCGGCGTTTCGGCTGCTGCTGCTTCTGCTGGTCCAGCTGTTGCTGCTGCCGTTGTTGAAGAACAAACTGAATTCAACGTCATGCTGACCGAAGCTGGCGAGAAGAAAGTTAACGTGATCAAGGCTGTACGTGAACTGACCGGTCTGGGCCTGAAAGAAGCCAAGGCTGTAGTTGACGGTGCTCCTGCAATGGTTCTGGAAGGCGTTGCCAAAGACGCAGCTGACAAAGCCAAAGCAGCTCTGGAAGAAGCAGGCGCTAAAGTCGAGCTGAAGTAAGCATTGACTTTGCGTTTCCAGCCCGAGCGTTAAGCGACAGGCTGATGGCTGGTGGCTCTTGCCACCGGCCTTTTTCCGTTATTGGCAGCCGGCACGGTCGGCGCCGATAACGAGCTGTAACCACCCGATGTGGTGGCGCAAACCATGGGGTTTGCACGATTTTCTGGCTGCTCCCGTCGGGAGGGGCCAAACAAGCAGGTGACCAAGCTGGGGAACGCTGATGGCTTACTCATATACTGAGAAAAAACGTATCCGCAAGGACTTTAGCAAGTTGCCGGACGTCATGGATGTGCCTTACCTCCTGGCCATCCAGCTGGATTCGTATCGTGAATTCTTGCAAGCGGGAGCGACTAAAGATCAGTTCCGCGACGTGGGCCTGCATGCGGCCTTCAAATCCGTTTTCCCGATCATCAGCTACTCCGGCAATGCTGCGCTGGAGTACGTCGGTTATCGCCTGGGCGAACCGGCATTTGATGTCAAAGAATGCGTATTGCGCGGTGTAACTTACGCCGTACCTTTGCGGGTAAAAGTGCGCCTGATCATTTTCGACAAAGAGTCGTCGAACAAAGCGATCAAGGACATCAAAGAGCAAGAAGTCTACATGGGTGAAATCCCCCTGATGACTGAAAACGGTACCTTCGTAATCAACGGTACCGAGCGTGTAATCGTTTCCCAGCTGCACCGTTCCCCGGGCGTGTTCTTCGACCACGACCGTGGCAAGACGCACAGCTCCGGTAAACTGCTGTACTCCGCGCGCATCATTCCTTATCGCGGTTCGTGGCTGGACTTCGAGTTCGACCCGAAAGACTGCGTATTCGTGCGTATCGACCGTCGTCGCAAGCTGCCTGCATCGGTACTGCTGCGCGCGCTCGGCTATACCACCGAAGAAGTGCTGGACGCGTTCTACACCACCAACGTATTCCACGTGAAAGGCGAGAGCCTGAGCCTGGAGCTGGTGCCTCAGCGCCTGCGTGGTGAAATTGCGGTCCTGGATATCCAGGATGACAAAGGCAAGGTTATTGTCGAGCAAGGTCGTCGTATCACCGCTCGCCACATCAACCAGCTGGAAAAAGCAGGGATCAAAGAGCTGGAAGTGCCTCTGGACTACGTCCTAGGTCGCACCACCGCCAAGGTCATCGTGCATCCGGCAACCGGTGAAATCCTGGCAGAGTGCAACACCGAGCTGAACACCGAGATCCTGGCGAAAATCGCCAAGGCCGGCGTTGTTCGCATCGAAACTCTGTACACCAACGATATCGACTGCGGTCCGTTCGTCTCCGATACGCTGAAGATCGACTCCACCAGCAACCAACTCGAAGCGCTGGTCGAGATCTATCGCATGATGCGTCCTGGCGAGCCGCCAACCAAAGACGCTGCCGAAACCCTGTTCAACAACCTGTTCTTCAGCCCTGAGCGCTATGACCTGTCTGCGGTCGGCCGGATGAAGTTCAACCGTCGTATCGGTCGTACCGAAATCGAAGGTTCGGGCGTGTTGTGCAAGGAAGACATCGTCGCGGTACTGAAGACCCTGGTCGACATCCGTAACGGTAAAGGCATCGTCGATGACATCGACCACCTGGGTAACCGTCGTGTTCGCTGCGTAGGCGAAATGGCCGAGAACCAGTTCCGCGTTGGCCTGGTACGTGTTGAGCGTGCGGTCAAAGAGCGTCTGTCGATGGCTGAAAGCGAAGGCCTGATGCCGCAAGACCTGATCAACGCCAAGCCTGTCGCGGCGGCGGTGAAAGAGTTCTTCGGTTCCAGCCAGCTGTCCCAGTTCATGGACCAGAACAACCCGCTGTCCGAAATCACCCATAAGCGCCGTGTTTCTGCACTCGGCCCTGGCGGTCTGACTCGTGAGCGCGCGGGCTTCGAAGTTCGTGACGTACACCCGACGCACTACGGTCGTGTTTGCCCGATCGAAACGCCGGAAGGTCCGAACATCGGTCTGATCAACTCCCTGGCTGCTTATGCGCGCACCAACCAGTACGGCTTCCTCGAGAGCCCGTACCGCGTGGTGAAGGACGCATTGGTCACCGACGAGATCGTGTTCCTGTCCGCCATCGAAGAAGCTGATCACGTGATCGCTCAGGCCTCGGCCACGATGAACGACAAAAAAGTCCTGATCGACGAGCTGGTAGCTGTTCGTCACCTGAACGAGTTCACCGTCAAGGCGCCTGAAGACGTCACCTTGATGGACGTATCGCCGAAGCAGGTAGTTTCGGTTGCAGCGTCGCTGATCCCGTTCCTCGAGCACGACGACGCCAACCGCGCGTTGATGGGTTCGAACATGCAGCGTCAAGCCGTACCAACCCTGCGTGCTGACAAGCCGCTGGTCGGTACCGGTATGGAGCGTAACGTAGCCCGTGACTCCGGCGTTTGCGTCGTGGCTCGTCGTGGCGGCGTGATCGACTCCGTTGATGCCAGCCGTATCGTGGTTCGTGTTGCCGATGACGAAGTTGAAACCGGTGAAGCCGGTGTCGACATCTACAACCTGACCAAATACACCCGCTCCAACCAGAACACCTGCATCAACCAGCGTCCGCTGGTGCGTAAAGGTGATCGGGTTCAGCGTAGCGACATCATGGCCGATGGTCCGTCCACCGATATGGGTGAACTGGCACTGGGTCAGAACATGCGCATCGCGTTCATGGCATGGAACGGCTTCAACTTCGAAGACTCCATCTGCCTGTCCGAGCGTGTTGTTCAGGAAGACCGTTTCACCACGATCCACATCCAGGAACTGACCTGTGTGGCTCGTGACACCAAGCTTGGCCCAGAGGAAATCACTGCGGACATCCCGAACGTGGGTGAAGCTGCACTGAACAAGCTGGACGAAGCCGGTATCGTTTACGTAGGTGCTGAAGTAGGCGCTGGCGACATCCTGGTTGGTAAGGTCACTCCGAAAGGCGAGACCCAGCTGACTCCGGAAGAGAAGCTGCTGCGTGCGATCTTCGGTGAAAAAGCCAGCGACGTTAAAGACACCTCCCTGCGCGTACCTACCGGTACCAAGGGTACTGTCATCGACGTACAGGTCTTCACCCGCGATGGTGTTGAGCGCGATGCTCGTGCCCTGTCGATCGAGAAGTCCCAGCTGGACGAGATTCGCAAGGACCTCAACGAAGAGTTCCGTATCGTCGAAGGCGCTACTTTCGAACGTCTGCGCTCCGCTCTGGTCGGCCACAAAGCCGAAGGCGGCGCCGGTCTGAAGAAGGGCCAGGACATCACCGACGAAGTACTCGACGGTCTTGAGCACGGCCAGTGGTTCAAGCTGCGCATGGCTGAAGATGCTCTGAACGAGCAGCTCGAGAAGGCCCAGGCCTACATCGTTGATCGTCGTCGTCTGCTGGATGACAAGTTCGAAGACAAGAAGCGCAAACTGCAGCAAGGCGATGACCTGGCTCCGGGCGTGCTGAAAATCGTCAAGGTTTACCTGGCAATCCGTCGTCGCATCCAGCCGGGTGACAAGATGGCCGGTCGTCACGGTAACAAGGGTGTGGTCTCCGTGATCATGCCGGTTGAAGACATGCCGCACGATGCCAATGGCACCCCGGTCGACGTTGTCCTTAACCCGTTGGGCGTACCTTCGCGTATGAACGTTGGTCAGATCCTTGAAACCCACCTGGGCCTCGCGGCCAAAGGTCTGGGCGAGAAGATCAACCGCATGATTGAAGAGCAGCGTAAAGTTGCCGAGCTGCGTAAATTCCTGCACGAGATCTACAACGAAATCGGCGGTCGTCAGGAAAGCCTCGATGACTTCTCGGACCAGGAAATTCTGGATCTGGCTCAAAACCTGCGCGGCGGCGTACCGATGGCCACTCCGGTGTTCGACGGTGCCAAGGAAAGCGAAATCAAGGCCATGCTGAAACTTGCAGACCTGCCAGAAAGCGGCCAGATGCAGCTGACCGATGGCCGTACCGGCAACAAGTTCGAGCGCCCGGTTACCGTTGGCTACATGTACATGCTGAAGCTGAACCACTTGGTAGACGACAAGATGCACGCTCGTTCTACCGGTTCGTACAGCCTGGTTACCCAGCAGCCGCTGGGTGGTAAGGCGCAGTTCGGTGGTCAGCGTTTCGGGGAGATGGAGGTCTGGGCACTGGAAGCATACGGTGCTGCATACACTCTGCAAGAAATGCTCACAGTGAAGTCGGACGATGTGAACGGCCGGACCAAGATGCACAAAAACATCGTGGACGGCGATCACCGTATGGAGCCGGGCATGCCCGAGTCCTTCAACGTGTTGATCAAGGAAATTCGTTCCCTCGGCATCGATATCGATCTGGAAACCGAATAACACGTGACGCGAATCGAGAGCGGGGCTGGATTGCCCGCTCTCTGCTCCGCCAGGAGGAAAGGCCTTGAAAGACCTACTGAATTTGCTGAAAAACCAGGGTCAAGTCGAAGAGTTCGACGCCATCCGTATCGGATTGGCATCGCCTGAGATGATCCGTTCGTGGTCGTTCGGTGAAGTTAAAAAGCCGGAAACCATCAACTACCGTACGTTCAAACCTGAGCGTGACGGTCTGTTCTGCGCCAAAATCTTTGGCCCGGTAAAGGATTACGAGTGCCTGTGCGGTAAGTACAAGCGCTTGAAGCACCGCGGTGTGATCTGCGAGAAGTGCGGCGTTGAAGTAGCACTGGCAAAAGTTCGTCGTGAGCGCATGGCGCACATTGAACTGGCTTCGCCGGTTGCCCACATCTGGTTCCTGAAGTCGCTGCCGTCTCGTATCGGCTTGCTGATGGACATGACCCTGCGTGATATCGAGCGCGTTCTCTACTTCGAGAGCTATGTCGTTATCGATCCAGGCATGACCACCCTTGAAAAAGGTCAACTGCTCAACGACGAGCAGTATTTCGAAGCGCTGGAAGAGTTCGGCGACGATTTCGATGCCCGTATGGGTGCCGAAGCTGTCCGCGAACTGCTGCACGCTATCGACCTGGAGCACGAGATTGGTCGCCTGCGTGAAGAAATTCCGCAAACCAACTCCGAAACCAAGATCAAGAAGCTGTCCAAGCGTCTGAAGTTGATGGAAGCCTTCCAGGGTTCCGGCAACCTGCCAGAGTGGATGGTGCTGACCGTTCTGCCGGTTCTGCCGCCAGATCTGCGTCCACTGGTCCCGCTGGATGGCGGTCGTTTCGCGACTTCCGACCTCAACGATCTGTATCGTCGTGTGATCAACCGTAACAACCGTTTGAAGCGCCTGCTGGATCTGTCCGCTCCGGACATCATCGTGCGCAACGAAAAGCGTATGTTGCAGGAAGCCGTCGATGCATTGCTCGACAACGGTCGTCGTGGCCGCGCTATCACTGGTTCCAACAAACGTCCTCTGAAATCCTTGGCTGACATGATCAAGGGGAAGCAAGGTCGTTTCCGTCAGAACTTGCTCGGTAAGCGTGTTGACTACTCGGGTCGTTCGGTAATTACCGTAGGCCCGACCCTGCGTCTGCACCAGTGCGGTCTGCCGAAGAAAATGGCTCTTGAGCTGTTCAAGCCGTTCATTTTCGGCAAGCTGGAAATGCGTGGTCTCGCGACCACCATCAAAGCCGCCAAGAAGATGGTCGAGCGCGAGCTGCCAGAAGTTTGGGACGTTCTCGCTGAAGTGATTCGCGAACACCCAGTGCTTCTCAACCGTGCACCGACCCTTCACCGTCTGGGTATCCAGGCGTTTGAACCGGTACTGATCGAAGGTAAGGCTATCCAGCTGCACCCTCTGGTCTGCGCCGCGTACAACGCCGACTTCGACGGCGACCAAATGGCCGTGCACGTACCGCTGACACTGGAAGCCCAGTTGGAAGCGCGTGCGTTGATGATGTCGACCAACAACATTCTGTCGCCAGCCAACGGTGAGCCAATCATCGTTCCGTCGCAGGACGTTGTATTGGGTCTGTACTACATGACTCGTGAAGCGATCAACGCCAAGGGCGAAGGTCGTGTATTCGCGGACCTGCAGGAAGTTGACCGTGTGTTCCGTGCCGGCGAAGCCGCTCTGCACGCCAAGGTCAAAGTGCGGATCAACGAAACCGTCAACGACCGTGATGGCGGCAGCGTGACCAACACCCGTATCGTCGACACCACTGTCGGCCGTGCGCTGTTGTTCCAGGTTGTGCCAAAAGGTCTGTCGTACGACGTCGTCAACCTGCCGATGAAGAAGAAGGCGATCTCCAAGCTGATCAACCAGTGCTACCGCGTGGTTGGTCTGAAAGAGACCGTGATCTTCGCTGACCAGTTGATGTACACCGGTTTTGCCTATTCGACCATTTCCGGCGTTTCCATCGGTGTTAACGACTTCGTTATCCCGGATGAAAAAGCCCGCATCATCGGTGCAGCCACCGATGAAGTGAAAGAGATCGAAAGTCAGTACGCCTCCGGCCTGGTAACCCAGGGCGAGAAGTACAACAAAGTGATCGACCTCTGGTCCAAGGCGAACGACGAAGTTTCCAAGGCGATGATGGCCAACCTCTCGAAAGAGAAGGTCATCGACCGTCATGGCGTCGAAGTCGACCAGGAATCCTTCAACTCGATGTACATGATGGCCGACTCGGGCGCACGGGGTTCTGCCGCGCAGATCCGTCAGCTCGCCGGTATGCGTGGCCTGATGGCCAAGCCGGACGGCTCCATCATCGAAACGCCGATTACTGCGAACTTCCGTGAAGGTTTGAGCGTACTCCAGTACTTCATCTCCACTCACGGTGCTCGTAAGGGTCTTGCGGATACCGCGTTGAAAACAGCTAACTCCGGTTACCTGACTCGTCGTCTGGTAGACGTAGCGCAAGATCTGGTTGTAACCGAGATCGATTGCGGCACCGAACACGGCCTGGTAATGACTCCGCACATTGAAGGCGGTGACGTTGTAGAGCCATTGGGTGAGCGCGTATTGGGTCGTGTTATCGCCCGTGACGTATTCAAGCCAGGTACCGAGGACGTCATCGTTCCTGCCGGCACCCTGGTAGACGAGAAGTGGGTCGAGTTCATCGAACTCAACAGCATCGACGAAGTGATCGTTCGCTCGCCGATTAGCTGTGAAACCCGCTATGGCATTTGCGCCAAGTGCTACGGCCGCGATCTGGCTCGTGGTCACCAGGTGAACATCGGTGAAGCAGTCGGCGTTATCGCTGCCCAGTCCATCGGTGAGCCGGGTACCCAGCTGACGATGCGTACGTTCCACATCGGTGGTGCGGCAAGCCGGACCTCCGCAGCCGACAGCGTTCAGGTGAAGAATGGCGGTACCGTCCGTCTGCACAACCTGAAACACGTTGAACGAGTGGATGGCCACCTGGTTGCCGTGTCCCGTTCTGGCGAACTGGCTATCGCTGATGACTTCGGTCGTGAGCGCGAGCGTTACAAGCTGCCGTACGGTGCCGTGATTTCGGTTAAAGAAGGTGACAAGGTCGACGCTGGCGCAATCGTGGCCAAGTGGGACCCGCACACTCACCCGATCGTTACCGAAATGAAAGGTACCGTGACCTACGTGGGCATGGAAGAAGGCATCACGATCAAGCGTCAGACTGACGAATTGACCGGTATGACCAACATTGAGGTACTCGACGCCAAAGATCGTCCAGCTGCCGGTAAAGACATCCGTCCTGCCGTGAAGATGGTCGACGACAACGGCAAGGATCTGTTGCTGCCAGGCACTGACGTTATCGCTCAGTACTTCCTGCCAGCCAACGCCCTGGTCGGTGTAGCGGACGGTGCGAAGATTGCGATCGGTGATGTTATCGCCCGTATCCCGCAAGAAACTTCGAAGACCCGTGACATCACCGGTGGTCTGCCGCGTGTTGCCGACTTGTTCGAAGCTCGTCGTCCGAAAGAGGCGTCGATTCTGGCTGAAGTCAGCGGCACCATCGCGTTCGGTAAAGAGACCAAAGGCAAGCGCCGTCTGGTTATCACTCCGAACGACGGTAGCGATCCGTATGAAGAGCTGATTCCGAAGTGGCGTCACCTGAACGTGTTCGAAGGCGAACAGGTAAACCGCGGCGAAGTTATCTCCGACGGCCCAAGCGATCCACACGACATCCTGCGTCTGCTGGGTGTGAGTGCGCTGGCCAAGTACATCGTCAACGAGATCCAGGACGTTTACCGTCTGCAAGGCGTGAAAATCAACGACAAGCACATCGAGACCATCCTGCGTCAGATGCTGCGTAAAGTTGAGATCGCTGAATCCGGCGATTCCAGTTTCATCAAGGGCGACCAGATGGAACTGACTCACGTACTGGTAGAGAACGAGCGTCTGAGCGCGGAAGACAAGTTTGTCTCCAAGTTCACTCGCGTTCTGCTGGGTATCACCAAGGCGTCGTTGTCCACCGAATCGTTCATCTCGGCGGCTTCCTTCCAGGAAACCACTCGCGTACTGACCGAGGCGGCGGTAACCGGCAAGCGCGATTACCTGCGCGGCCTGAAAGAAAACGTGGTCGTGGGTCGTCTGATCCCGGCTGGTACCGGTCTGGCTTATCACAGCGAGCGTAAGCGTCGCCGTGATGCAGACAAGCCGTTGCGCGTAAGCGCCAGTGAAGTGGAAGCTGCACTGACCGAAGCGCTGAACTCGAGCGGTAACTGAGTTCTGCGGTAAATGAGCGTAAGGCCCTGGTCACTCCGTTCATCGAATCGAGACAAATTGTCGAGGTTGGATGAGCGGGGAGGTCGGGGCCTTGCCTTGACTGGGGACAAGATCCTCTTTAGACTCTTGTACCCCTAAATTTGGCGGGAACTCGTTCCTGCCATTTTGCTTTTCTTGCAAGACAATAGCGTCGCAAGACAACAGTGGAGCTAGTAGATGGCAACTATCAACCAGCTGGTACGTCAGCCGCGTAAGCGTATCGTCGAGAAATCCGACGTGCCTGCGCTGCAGAACTGCCCGCAACGTCGTGGCGTGTGCACCCGTGTGTACACCACTACGCCGAAAAAACCTAACTCGGCACTGCGTAAAGTATGCCGTGTGCGTCTGACCAACGGTTTCGAGGTTTCCTCGTACATCGGCGGTGAAGGCCACAACCTGCAAGAGCACAGCGTGGTACTGATCCGCGGCGGTCGTGTAAAAGACTTGCCAGGTGTTCGTTACCACACCGTACGCGGTTCTTTGGATACTTCCGGCGTTAAAGGTCGTAACCAGGGTCGTTCGAAGTACGGTACCAAGCGTCCGAAGTAATAGTCGCTTGCTGCAAAAAACTGATTTCTATTTTTCTGAGTCGATAAGAGTAAGGTCGGAGGCGTCCCGTCAAGGGCACCGATTCCGAGCGAACCTGAAGACCGTTTGAGGGCTTATCCATGCCAAGAAGACGCGTAGCAGCCAAGCGCGAAGTGCTTGACGATCCAAAATACGGAAGCCAAATCCTGGCCAAGTTCATGAACCACGTGATGGAAAGCGGTAAGAAAGCCGTTGCCGAGCGTATCGTTTATGGCGCGCTGGAAAAGGTTAAAGAACGCAAGAACAGCGACCCCCTGGAAATCTTCGAGAAAGCTCTCGACGCCATCGCTCCGCTGGTCGAAGTAAAGTCGCGCCGTGTAGGCGGTGCTACTTACCAGGTTCCGGTTGAAGTTCGTCCGTCCCGTCGTAACGCTCTGGCAATGCGCTGGTTGGTAGACTTCGCCCGTAAGCGCGGCGAGAAGTCTATGGCTCTGCGTTTGGCTGGCGAACTGCTGGACGCTGCCGAAGGTAAAGGTGCTGCAGTTAAGAAGCGTGAAGACGTGCACCGTATGGCTGAAGCTAACAAAGCTTTCTCGCACTACCGCTTCTAATTT
The DNA here is from genome assembly GCF_008801475.1 of Pseudomonas moorei. Lineage (GTDB taxonomy): Bacteria > Pseudomonadota > Gammaproteobacteria > Pseudomonadales > Pseudomonadaceae > Aquipseudomonas > Aquipseudomonas moorei. Next base: position 16,241 of record NZ_VZPP01000026.1, read on the forward strand.
TAGCGTCACTAATTTTGCGAGGGCTTTATGGCTCGTACTACACCGATTAATCGCTACCGTAACATTGGTATCGTTGCTCACGTGGATGCTGGTAAAACCACCACCACTGAGCGCGTCCTTTTTTACACTGGCAAAAGTCACAAGATGGGCGAGGTGCATGACGGCGCCGCGACCACGGACTGGATGGTGCAGGAGCAGGAGCGTGGTATTACCATTACTTCTGCTGCTATTACCGCCTTCTGGCAGGGTTCCGCTAAGCAGCACAAGGACCAATACCGTTTCAACGTCATCGATACCCCGGGTCACGTAGACTTCACTATTGAAGTTGAGCGTTCCCTGCGTGTGCTCGACGGCGCGGTCGTTGTGTTCTGCGGTACTTCCGGCGTTGAGCCTCAGTCCGAAACCGTATGGCGTCAAGCCAACAAGTACGGTGTTCCACGTATCGTTTACGTGAACAAGATGGACCGTGCCGGTGCGAACTTCCTGCGCGTGATCGCTCAGATCAAGCAGCGTCTGGGTCACACTCCGGTGCCGATCCAGTTGGCTATCGGTTCCGAGGACAACTTCCAGGGTCAGATTGATCTGATGACCATGGAAGCGGTTTACTGGAACGATGCTGACAAGGGCATGACTCCACGTCGCGAGCCTATCCCTGCTGAGCTGCAGGAGTTGGCTGAAGAGTGGCGCAGCAACATGGTTGAGGCTGCGGCCGAAGCCAGCGAAGAGCTGATGAACAAGTACCTCGAAGGCGAAGAGCTCTCCATCGAGGAAATCAAGGCCGCTCTGCGTCAGCGTACCATCGCCGGTGAGATCGTTCTGGCTGTTTGCGGTTCTTCCTTCAAGAACAAGGGTGTTCCCCTGGTTCTCGACGCCGTTATCGACTACCTGCCTGCGCCAACTGACATTCCTGCCATCAAGGGTACTGACCCGGATGACGAGGAAAAGCAGATGGAGCGTCACGCAGACGACAACGAGCCGTTCTCGGCTCTGGCGTTCAAGATCGCTACCGACCCATTCGTGGGTACCTTGACCTTTGTCCGTGTTTACTCGGGTGTGTTGGCCTCCGGCGACGGCGTGATCAACTCGGTTAAAGGCAAGAAAGAGCGTGTGGGTCGTATGGTGCAAATGCACGCAAACGCCCGCGAAGAAATCAAGGAAGTACGCGCTGGTGACATCGCGGCCTTGATCGGCATGAAGGACGTCACCACTGGTGAAACTTTGTGCAACGCTGACAAGCCAATCATCCTGGTTCGTATGGACTTCCCGGAACCGGTTATTTCGGTTGCCGTTGAGCCCAAGACCAAGGATGACCAGGAAAAAATGGGTATCGCTCTGGGCAAACTTGCTCAGGAAGACCCGTCTTTCCGCGTCAAAACTGATGAAGAGACTGGTCAAACGATCATCTCCGGCATGGGCGAGTTGCACCTGGACATCCTGGTTGACCGGATGCGCCGTGAGTTCAACGTCGAAGCCAACATCGGTAAGCCTCAGGTTTCCTATCGTGAGCGCATCACGAAGAGTTGCGAAATCGAAGGCAAGTTCGTTCGTCAGTCCGGCGGTCGTGGCCAGTTCGGTCATTGCTGGATCCGTTTTGCACCTGCTGACGAAGGTCAGGAAGGTCTGCAATTCCTGAACGAAGTAGTGGGTGGTGTGGTTCCTAAGGAATACATCCCGGCTATCCAGAAGGGCATCGAAGAGCAGATGAAGAACGGTGTTGTTGCCGGCTATCCGCTGATCGGCCTGAAGGCTACCGTGTTTGATGGTTCTTACCACGACGTCGACTCGAACGAGATGGCGTTTAAGGTGGCTGCTTCCATGGCGACCAAGCAACTGGCCCAGAAGGGCGGTGGTGAGTTGCTTGAGCCGATCATGGCGGTAGAGGTTGTTACGCCTGAAGACTATATGGGTGACGTGATGGGCGACCTTAACCGTCGTCGCGGCATGATTCTGGGTATGGAAGATACGGTTTCCGGTAAGGTTATCCGTGCTGAAGTTCCGTTGGGCGAGATGTTCGGTTATGCGACCGACGTTCGTTCGATGTCCCAGGGTCGCGCAAGCTACTCTATGGAATTCAAAAAATACAATACGGCTCCGTCGCACATCGTCGAAACCGTTACCAAAAAACAAGGCTGATTCAGTCCTTTAGGCAAGGAGTTAATTGTCGTGGCTAAAGAAAAATTTGATCGTTCCCTACCGCACGTCAACGTTGGCACTATCGGTCACGTTGACCACGGTAAAACCACTCTGACCGCTGCTCTGACTCGCGTCTGCTCCGAAGTTTTCGGTTCGGCTCGTGTTGACTTCGACAAGATCGACAGCGCACCAGAAGAGAAAGCTCGCGGTATCACCATCAACACTGCACACGTTGAGTACAACTCGAACATTCGTCACTACGCTCACGTTGACTGCCCAGGTCACGCTGACTACGTGAAGAACATGATCACTGGTGCTGCCCAGATGGACGGCGCGATCCTGGTTTGCTCGGCCGCTGATGGTCCGATGCCACAAACTCGTGAGCACATCCTGCTGTCCCGTCAGGTAGGCGTTCCGTACATCGTGGTTTTCCTGAACAAGGCTGACCTGGTAGACGACGCTGAGCTGCTGGAACTGGTTGAGATGGAAGTGCGCGATCTGCTGAGCACTTACGACTTCCCAGGCGACGACACTCCAATCATCATCGGCTCTGCCCGTATGGCGCTGGAAGGTCTGGACGATAACGAAATGGGCACCACTGCCGTTCGTAAGCTGGTTGAGACTCTGGACAGCTACATCCCAGAGCCAGAGCGTGCTATCGACAAGCCATTCCTGATGCCAATCGAAGACGTATTCTCGATCTCCGGTCGTGGTACTGTTGTGACTGGTCGTATCGAGCGCGGTATCGTTCGCGTTCAAGATGCTCTGGAAATCGTTGGTCTGCGTGACACCACCACCACCACCTGCACCGGTGTTGAGATGTTCCGCAAGCTGCTCGACGAAGGTCGTGCTGGCGAGAACTGCGGCGTTCTGCTGCGTGGTACCAAGCGTGACGACGTTGAGCGTGGCCAGGTTCTGGTTAAGCCAGGTTCGGTTAAGCCGCACACCAAGTTCACCGCAGAAGTTTACGTTCTGAGCAAGGAAGAAGGCGGTCGTCACACTCCGTTCTTCAAAGGCTACCGTCCACAGTTCTACTTCCGTACTACTGACGTGACTGGTAACTGCGAGCTGCCAGAAGGCGTTGAAATGGTAATGCCAGGCGATAACATTCAAATGACTGTTACCCTGATCAAAACCATCGCAATGGAAGACGGTCTGCGCTTCGCTATCCGTGAAGGCGGCCGTACCGTTGGTGCTGGCGTTGTAGCTAAAATCATCGAGTAAGCTCTTTTCGAGTCAGCTTTGATGCTTTGAAAAAGCCCCCGCTCAGCGGGGGCTTTTTTATTGGGTTGACACCTATCGGGGGCGTCTATAGAATTGCGCCTCCTTTTAACGGGCGTATTGCGCCCGGTGGGAATAGCAGCCGGAGTCTGAAATCCAATGCAAAATCAGCAAATCCGTATCAGGTTGAAGGCTTTCGACCATCGCCTGATCGACCAATCCACCCAGGAAATCGTGGAAACCGCGAAACGTACTGGTGCTCAAGTGCGTGGTCCAATTCCACTGCCTACCCGTAAAGAGCGGTTCACCGTTCTGGTCTCCCCGCACGTCAACAAAGACGCGCGTGACCAGTACGAGATCCGTACTCATAAGCGCGTTCTGGACATCGTCCAGCCAACGGATAAAACCGTTGATGCACTTATGAAGCTTGATCTTGCGGCCGGTGTGGAAGTGCAGATCAGCCTCGGCTAAGACTCGGTCTTAGTCGTGTAACGCTCTGAAATGGGCGGCCATAGCGGGTGAAAGCCCCGTACACTCATGAGGTTTACAACATGACTATTGGTGTAGTCGGTCGTAAATGCGGTATGACCCGTATTTTCACCGAAGAAGGTGTCTCCATTCCGGTCACGGTCATTGAGATCGAGCCGAATCGCGTCACCCAGTTCAAAACTGAAGAGACCGATGGCTATCGTGCAGTGCAAGTCACTGTCGGCGAGCGTCGCGCTTCGCGTGTAACAGCAGCTCAGGCTGGCCACTTCGCTAAGGCGAACGTAGCCGCTGGTCGTACCGTAATGGAATTCCGCCTTGAAGAAGGCGAGTACCAGGCCGGCGATCTGATCAACGCTGAAATCTTTGCCGCTGGTCAACTGGTTGATGTAACCGGTCAGTCCAAGGGTAAAGGCTTCCAGGGTACGATCAAGCGTTGGAACTTCCGCGGGCAAGATAACACCCACGGTAACTCCGTATCCCACCGCGTTCCAGGCTCTATCGGCCAGTGCCAGACTCCTGGTCGTGTATTCAAGGGCAAAAAAATGTCCGGTCATATGGGCGCTGAGCGCGTGACCGTGCAGTCCCTCGAAGTAGTGCGCGTGGACGCTGAACGCAATCTGTTGTTGGTCAAGGGCGCTGTTCCTGGCGCTACTGGCGGCAACTTGGTTGTACGTCCAGCAGCCAAGGCTCGCGGTTAAGGGGAAGCTGACATGCAATTAAATGTAAATGACGCTCAAGCGATCGAAGTTTCCGAACTGACATTTGGCGGCGAATTCAACGAGACGCTGGTTCACCAAGCAGTCGTGGCCTACATGGCTGGCGGCCGTCAAGGTAGCAAGCAGCAAAAGACCCGTTCCGACGTTTCTGGTGGCGGTAAGCGCCCATGGCGTCAGAAAGGTACTGGCCGTGCTCGTGCCGGTACTATCCGTAGCCCAATCTGGCGTGGCGGCGGTACCACTTTCGCAGCTCGTCCTCAGGATCACTCCCAGAAGCTGAACAAGAAGATGTATCGCGCAGCAATGCGTTCCATTCTTGCTGAGCTGGTGCGTACTGATCGTCTGGTCGTGGTTCAGGATTTCGCTGTTGAAACGCCGAAAACCAAAGACCTGCTGGGCAAGCTGAACAACATGAGCCTGACCGATGTATTGATCGTGTCGGACGCTGTTGATCAGAACCTGTACCTGGCTGCTCGTAACCTGCCACACGTAGATGTACGTGATGTGCAAGGTTCCGATCCAGTTAGTCTGATCGCATACGACAAGGTGTTGATCACCGTGTCGGCCGTGAAGAAATTCGAGGAGCTGCTGGGATGAACCAGGAACGCGTATTTAAAGTTCTGCTTGGCCCGCACGTTTCCGAGAAGGCTACGGTTCTGGCAGACAAGAAAGGCCAGTTCGTTTTCAAGGTTGCTACTGATGCAACCAAGCTGGAAATCAAGAAGGCCGTCGAAAGCCTGTTCAGCGTGAAAGTAGAGCGCGTCACTACCCTGAACGTTCTGGGTAAGAGCAAGCGCACTGCTCGCGGTCTGGGCAAGCGTAATGACTGGAAGAAGGCAGTTATCTCCCTTCAGCCAGGCCAAGATCTCGATTTCAGCAGCAGTGCTGAGTAAGGAAGGGGTGCATCATGGCAATCGTTAAATGCAAACCGACTTCCCCTGGCCGCCGTTTTGTGGTCAAGGTGGTCAACCAGGAGCTGCATAAAGGCGCTCCTCACGCACCGCTGCTCGAGAAGAAATCGAAGTCTGGTGGTCGTAACAACAATGGCCGTATTACCACTCGTCACATCGGTGGTGGTCATAAGCAGCATTATCGTCTGGTCGATTTCCGTCGCAACGACAAAGATGGCATCGCTGCCACTGTCGAGCGTATCGAATACGATCCAAACCGTACTGCTCACATCGCTCTGCTGCTGTACGCAGATGGCGAGCGTCGCTACATCATCGCCCCTAAAGGCGTGAGCGCTGGCGACCAGCTGATCGCAGGTGCTCTGGCACCGATCAAGCCGGGCAACGCTCTGCAACTGCGTAACATTCCAGTTGGTAGCACCGTACACGGCATCGAATTGAAGCCAGGTAAAGGCGCACAGATCGCTCGTTCCGCTGGTGCTTCGGCTCAGCTGATCGCTCGTGAAGGTGTCTACGTGACCCTGCGTCTGCGTTCTGGTGAGATGCGTAAAGTGCTGGCTGAATGCCGCGCGACCCTGGGCGAAGTCTCGAACTCCGAGCACAGCCTGCGTTCGCTGGGTAAAGCTGGTGCCAAACGCTGGCGTGGCGTTCGCCCAACCGTTCGTGGTGTTGCCATGAACCCGGTTGACCACCCACATGGTGGTGGTGAAGGTCGTACCTCTGGTGGTCGTCATCCGGTATCGCCATGGGGCTTCCCGACTAAGGGCGCGAAGACTCGTGGTAATAAGCGTACCGACAAAATGATCGTCCGTCGTCGCAAGTAAATAGAGGGATACGACAGTGCCACGTTCTCTGAAAAAAGGTCCTTTTATCGATCTTCACCTACTGAAGAAGATCGAAGTGGCGGCGGAAAAGAACGATCGCAAACCAGTTAAAACCTGGTCGCGTCGCTCGATGATCCTGCCACAAATGGTCGGTCTGACCATCGCAGTACACAACGGTCGTCAACACGTCCCAGTTCTCGTTAACGAAGACATGGTCGGCCACAAACTGGGCGAGTTCGCCGGTACCCGCACTTATCGCGGGCACGTGGCAGACAAGAAAGCCAAGCGTTAAGGGGTTAGGAAATGGAAGTAGCCGCTAAGTTGTCGGGCGCTCGAATCTCCGCCCAGAAAGCCCGCTTGGTCGCCGACCAGATCCGCGGGAAGAAGGTGGGCGAAGCGCTCAACCTGTTGGCTTTCAGCAGTAAGAAAGCCGCCGAGATCATGAAGAAAGTGCTGGAGTCGGCCGTAGCCAACGCCGAGCATAACGAAGGCGCAGACGTTGATGACCTGAAAGTCAGCACCGTTTTCGTTAACGAAGGGCGTTCGCTGAAGCGCATCATGCCGCGTGCCAAAGGCCGTGCTGATCGCATCGTCAAGCGGTCTTGCCATATCACTGTCAAGGTTGCTGACAAGTAACGGAGTCGAAGAGATGGGTCAGAAAGTACATCCCATTGGCATTCGCCTGGGAATCGTCAAGGAGCACACCTCCGTCTGGTACGCAGACGGTCGGACTTATGCGGACTACTTGTTCGCTGATCTGAAGGTGCGTGAGTATCTCCAAGACAAACTAAAAAGCGCGTCCGTAAGCCGTATCGATATCCATCGTCCGGCCCAAACTGCACGTATCACCATCCACACCGCTCGTCCAGGTATCGTTATCGGGAAGAAAGGTGAAGATGTTGAGAAACTGCGCCAGGACCTGACCAAGCAAATGGGTGTGCCTGTGCACATCAATATCGAAGAGATCCGCAAGCCGGAACTCGACGGTATGCTGGTTGCGCAGAGCGTAGCTCAGCAGCTGGAGCGTCGCGTTATGTTCCGTCGCGCCATGAAGCGCGCTGTACAGAACGCAATGCGCATTGGTGCCAAAGGCATCAAAATCCAAGTGAGCGGTCGTCTCGGCGGTGCTGAAATCGCACGTACTGAATGGTATCGCGAAGGTCGTGTGCCACTGCACACCCTGCGTGCCGACATCGACTATGCCAACTACGAAGCTCACACCACCTACGGTGTGATCGGTGTAAAGGTTTGGATCTTCAAAGGCGAAGTAATTGGTGGTCGCCAAGAAGAACTGAAACCACAAGCACCAGCGCCTCGTAAAAAAGCTGCTAAGTAAGGGGTACGCCAAATGTTGCAACCAAAGCGTACGAAGTTCCGCAAGCAAATGACTGGTCACAACCGTGGCCTGGCATTGCGCGGTAGCAAAGTCAGCTTCGGCGAGTTCGCGCTGAAGTCTGTTGCTCGTGGTCGTCTCACCGCTCGTCAGATCGAGTCAGCGCGTCGTGCTCTGACCCGTCACGTAAAACGTGGTGGCAAGATCTGGATCCGTGTATTCCCGGACAAGCCTATTTCCAAGAAGCCACTCGAAGTTCGGATGGGTAAAGGTAAGGGTAACGTCGAATACTGGGTTGCCCAGATTCAGCCAGGCAAAGTCCTGTATGAAATCGAGGGTGTTTCTGAAGAGCTGGCGCGTGAGGCTTTCGCCCTGGCTGCTGCAAAGCTGCCGCTCGCCACCTCCTTTGTTAAACGGACGGTGATGTGATGAAAGCGAATGAACTTCGTGAAAAATCCGCACAGCAGCTGAACGAGCAACTGCTCGGCTTGCTGCGCGACCAGTTCAATCTGCGTATGCAGAAAGCAACTGGCCAGTTGGGGCAGTCTCATCTGCTCTCGCAAGTTAAGCGTGACATCGCTCGCGTGAAGACTGTGCTCAACCAGCAGGCAGGTAAGTAATCATGGCTGAAGCCGAAAAAACTGTCCGTACGCTGACTGGCCGTGTTGTCAGCGACAAGATGGACAAAACCATCACCGTTCTGATCGAGCGTCGCGTTAAGCACCCGATCTACGGTAAATACGTTAAGCGTTCGACTAAGCTGCACGCGCACGACGAAACCAATCAGTGCCACATTGGCGACAAAGTCACTATTCGTGAAACTCGTCCTTTGGCCAAGACCAAGTCTTGGGCGCTGGTTGATGTTCTCGAACGCGCTGTGGAAGTCTAAGGACTAGGGGTCGGAGAAATTATATGATTCAGACTCAATCCATGCTCGATGTGGCCGATAACAGCGGCGCTCGCCGCGTTATGTGCATCAAGGTGCTGGGTGGCTCCCATCGTCGTTACGCTGGTATCGGTGACATCATCAAAGTAACCGTCAAGGAAGCAATTCCTCGCGGTAAAGTGAAAAAAGGCCAAGTGATGACTGCTGTTGTAGTCCGCACTCGTCACGGCGTACGTCGTGCTGATGGCTCCATTATCCGCTTTGATGGCAACGCTGCTGTTCTTCTGAACAACAAGCAAGAGCCAATCGGCACCCGTATCTTTGGGCCAGTGACCCGTGAACTTCGTACTGAGAAGTTCATGAAGATCGTCTCGCTCGCCCCAGAAGTGCTGTAAGGAGATCCGACATGCAAAAGATTCGTCGTGACGACGAGATCATCGTGATCGCCGGCAAAGACAAAGGTAAGCGCGGTAAGGTGCTGAAGGTTCTTGCTGACAACCGTCTGGTTGTTGGTGGTCTGAACCTGGTCAAGCGCCATACCAAGCCTAACCCGATGTCGGGCGTACAAGGCGGTATCGTCGAGAAAGAAGCGCCACTGCACGCTTCCAACGTCGCCATTTTCAACGGCGAAACCAACAAGGCTGACCGCGTTGGTTTCAAGGTAGAAGACGGTAAGAAAATTCGTGTCTTCAAGTCGACCCAAAAAGCGGTTGATGCTTGAACACTGCTAGGTAGAAGACCATGGCACGACTAAAAGAGATTTACCGGAAGGAAATCGCTCCGAAACTTAAGGAAGAACTTAAGCTTTCGAACGTGATGGAAGTTCCGCGCGTTACCAAAATCACCCTGAACATGGGTCTGGGCGAAGCGATCGGCGACAAAAAAGTCATCGAGCACGCTGTTGCTGACCTGGAAAAGATCACCGGCCAGAAAGTCGTTGTGACCTACGCTCGCAAATCCATCGCTGGCTTTAAAGTCCGTGAAGGTTGGCCGATCGGCGTCAAAGTGACCCTGCGCCGTGAGCGTATGTACGAGTTCCTGGATCGTCTGCTGTCGATCTCCCTGCCACGGGTTCGCGACTTCCGCGGCCTGAATGCCAAGTCCTTCGATGGTCGTGGTAACTACAGCATGGGCGTGAAAGAGCAGATCATCTTCCCGGAAATCGACTACGACAAGATCGATGCTCTCCGCGGTCTGGACATCACCCTGACCACCACTGCCAAGAACGATGATGAAGGCCGCGCTCTGCTGCGTGCGTTCAAATTCCCGTTCCGCAACTGATTGGAGTAGGACCATGGCCAAGATGAGCATGAAAAACCGCGAGCTGAAGCGTCAGCTCACGGTTGCCAAGTACGCCAAAAAGCGTGCAGCACTGAAAGCTATCATCGTTGATCTGAACGCAAGTCCAGAAGCGCGTTGGGAAGCTACAGTAGCACTGCAGAAGCAGCCACGTGACGCAAGCGCTTCGCGCATGCGTAACCGCTGCCGCCTGACCGGTCGTCCACACGGCGTTTACCGCAAGTTCGGCCTCGGTCGTAACAAACTGCGTGAAGCGGCAATGCGTGGTGACGTACCTGGTCTGGTTAAAGCCAGCTGGTAAGTACTGTCAAAGTCTCGGTGTTCAGGATTGCAAGATCCTGACCGCCGGTGGCCTTGAATCTGGATCAAGCCCCTTTTGGGGCTTGATTCATTTCTGGGGTGTGTCTAGAATACCCGGCTCGCCTGAGCCCGTGTTTTCTATGCTCGGAGATTCTCGGCGACACGTAGTAGCCGCAAGGCTAATTTTTCTGTATTAGGAGCGTCTAGCCCATGAGTATGCAGGACCCGTTAGCGGACATGCTAACTCGAATCCGTAATGCCCAGATGGCTGAAAAGTCCGTCGTAAGCATGCCATCTTCCACGTTGAAGGTAGCTGTTGCCAAAGTCCTGAAGGACGAAGGTTACATCGCGGGTTATCAGATCAGCAGCGAAACCAAACCACTGCTGTCTATCGAGCTGAAATACTTCGAAGGCCGTCCGGTTATCGAAGAAGTGAAGCGCGTTAGCCGTCCAGGTCTGCGTCAGTACAAGTCCGTCGAAGATCTGCCGAAAGTTCGTGGCGGTCTCGGTGTGTCTATCGTCTCCACCAACAAAGGTGTGATGACTGATCGTGCTGCGCGCGCTGCCGGTGTCGGCGGCGAAGTTCTTTGCACTGTGTTCTAAGGGGGGATAAGCATGTCTCGCGTCGCTAAGAACCCCGTTAAGCTGCCAGCCGGTGTCGAAGTAAAATTCGCAGGCCAACAGCTTTCGGTGAAGGGTGCCAAGGGCACTCTCGAACTGAACATCCATTCGTCCGTTGAGATCGTTGAAGAGGCTGGTGAGCTGCGTTTTGCTGCTCGCAATGGCGATCAACAGACTCGCGCAATGGCTGGTACCACTCGTGCGTTGGTAAACAACATGGTCCAAGGCGTAAGCCAAGGCTTCGAGCGCAAGCTCCAGCTGGTCGGTGTTGGTTACAAAGCGCAAGCAAAAGGCACAGTGCTGAACCTGGCTCTTGGCTTCTCGCATCCAGTGGATTACGAACTGCCGGAAGGCATCACCGCTGAGACTCCTAGCCAGACCGATATCCTGATCAAGGGCATCGACAAGCAGCTGGTAGGTCAAGTGGCCGCCGAGATCCGCGACTTCCGTCCACCAGAGCCGTACAAAGGCAAAGGTGTGCGCTACGCGGACGAAGTCGTCCGTCGTAAAGAAGCCAAGAAGAAGTAGGGCATAGCAAATGACCGACAAAAAAGTTACTCGACTGCGTCGCGCTCGCAAAGCACGCCTGAAAATGCACGAACTCGAAGTCGTGCGTCTCTGCGTGTTCCGCTCTTCGCAGCACATCTACGCCCAGGTCATTTCGGCCGACGGCAACAAAGTCCTGGCAAGCGCCTCGACTTTGGATAAAGAACTGCGTGATGGCGCCACTGGCAACATCGACGCGGCCACTAAGGTTGGCCAGCTGGTCGCTACGCGTGCTAAGGCCGCTGGCGTCTCGCAGGTGGCTTTCGACCGCTCTGGCTTCAAGTACCACGGCCGCGTTAAAGCGCTGGCTGATGCTGCTCGTGAAGCTGGGCTGGAGTTCTAAGTTATGTCAAATAACGACCAAAAGCGCGACGAAGGCTACATCGAGAAGCTGGTTCAAGTTAACCGCGTAGCCAAAACCGTTAAAGGCGGCCGTATCTTCACTTTCACCGCGTTGACCGTGGTTGGTGATGGTAAAGGGCGTGTTGGCTTCGGCCGTGGCAAGTCGCGTGAAGTGCCTGCTGCGATCCAGAAGGCAATGGAAGCTGCTCGCCGCAACATGATCCAGGTTGATCTGAACGGCACCACTCTGCAGTACGCAATGAAGTCCGCTCACGGCGCTTCGAAGGTGTACATGCAGCCTGCTTCTGAAGGTACCGGTATCATCGCTGGCGGCGCTATGCGTGCCGTTCTCGAAGTTGCTGGCGTTCAGAACGTTCTGGCCAAGTGCTACGGCTCGACTAACCCGGTAAACGTGGTTCACGCCACTTTCAAAGGTTTGAAAGCTATGCAGTCTCCTGAATCCATTGCCGCCAAGCGTGGCAAAAGCGTCAAGGAGATCTTCTGATCATGGCTACCGTTAAAGTTACGCTGATCAAAAGCATGACCGGCCGCATCCCTAACCACAAACTGTGCGTTAAGGGTCTGGGTCTGCGTCGCATCGGTCACACTGTAGAAGTCCAGGATACTCCCGAGAATCGCGGGATGATCAACAAGGCTTACTACATGCTGCGTGTCGAGGGTTAATCGATGAAACTCAATGATCTGAGTCCAGCGCCGGGTTCCCGTCGCGAAAAGCATCGTCCGGGCCGTGGTATCGGTAGTGGTTTGGGTAAGACTGGTGGCCGTGGTCACAAAGGTCAGACTTCCCGCTCCGGTGGCACCATTGCTCCAGGCTTTGAAGGCGGTCAACAGCCGCTGCATCGTCGCCTGCCGAAGTTCGGTTTTGTTTCCCTGAAGGCCATGGATCGCGCAGAAGTGCGTCTGTCCGAGCTGGCTAAAGTGGAAGGCGACATCGTCACCGTGCAGTCCCTGAAAGATGCCAACGTGATCAACGTCAACGTACAGCGTGTGAAAATCATGCTGTCCGGTGAAGTGACTCGCGCTGTCACTATCGGCAAGGGAATCGGCGCCACCAAAGGTGCGCGTGCGGCTATCGAAGCAGCTGGCGGCAAGTTCGAGGAATAAATGGCTAAGCAAGGTGCTCTCTCTGCGCTCGGCAAAGGCGGTATGTCTGAACTCTGGGCTCGTCTGCGTTTTCTGTTCCTGGCGATTATCGTCTACCGAATAGGCGCACACATCCCGGTTCCAGGTATCAACCCGGACCGTCTCGCGGACCTGTTTCGACAGAATGAGGGGACCATTCTTAGCTTGTTCAACATGTTTTCCGGCGGCGCGCTGGAACGGATGAGTATCTTTGCATTGGGGATCATGCCGTACATTTCGGCATCGATCATCATGCAGCTGATGACCGCCGTCAGCCCGCAGCTGGAGCAGTTGAAGAAGGAAGGTGAAGCTGGCCGTCGCAAGATCAGCCAGTACACCCGCTACGGCACTGTCGTCCTCGCTCTCGTTCAGGCCATTGGCATGTCCATTGGTCTGGCGGGGCAGGGCGTAGCGTTCACTGGTGACTTTGGCTTCCATTTCGTCGCGGTATCCACTTTTGTGGCTGGTGCGATGTTCATGATGTGGCTGGGTGAGCAGATTACTGAGCGTGGTGTTGGCAACGGTATCTCGATGTTGATTTTTTCGGGTATCGTCGCCGGTCTTCCGAGAGCGATCGGGCAGTCTTTCGAGTCTGCACGTCAGGGTGATATCAACATCTTCGCCCTGGTTGCCATCGGTTTGCTGGCAGTAGCGATTATCGGTTTCGTGGTGTTCATTGAGCGTGGTCAGCGTCGTATTGCTGTTCACTACGCCAAGCGTCAGCAGGGCCGGAAGGTCTTCGCTGCGCAGACCAGCCACTTGCCGCTGAAGGTGAACATGGCCGGTGTTATTCCGGCTATTTTCGCGAGCAGCATTTTGCTGTTCCCGGCTTCGTTGGGTGCCTGGTTCGGTCAGTCTGAAGGTATGGGCTGGTTGCAGGACATCTCGCAGTCGATCGCTCCTGGTCAGCCGTTGAATATTCTGCTGTTTAGTGCAGGGATTATTTTCTTCTGCTTCTTCTATACGGCGTTGATGTTCAATCCGAAAGACGTAGCGGAAAACCTGAAGAAGTCCGGTGCCTTTATTCCGGGCATCCGTCCAGGTGAGCAGTCTGCGCGCTACATTGATGGCGTTCTGACTCGCTTGACCATGTTCGGTGCTCTTTACATGACGGCCGTCTGCCTGTTGCCCCAGTTCCTGGTGGTTGCAGCCAACGTTCCGTTCTACCTTGGCGGGACCTCGTTGCTGATCGTGGTCGTGGTTGTGATGGACTTCATGTCCCAAGTACAATCGCACCTCGTTTCGCACCAGTACGAATCCCTGATGAAGAAAGCCAACCTGAAGGGTTACGGCAGCGGCATGTTGCGCTGAGTACCCATAAGGTTCGAGGAGTTGGTGATGAAAGTTCGTGCATCGGTGAAAAAGCTGTGCCGTAACTGCAAGATTATTCGCCGCGAAGGTGTTGTTCGAGTAATTTGCAGCGCGGAACCGCGTCACAAACAGCGCCAAGGCTGAGTGTGATTGTGCTTCAAGCCCGGCAGCTAGTGCGCTGCCGGGTTGATTATTTGTTATTACAGCGATATTATCTCGCGCCCTATTTCTTGGCTTCCGGGGCGTAGGTAGCTGTCAATTGGAGTCCCACTGAATGGCCCGTATTGCAGGCGTTAACATTCCAGATAACAAGCATACTGTTATCTCGCTGACCTACATCTATGGTGTTGGTCGCACTACTGCACAGAAAATTTGTGCAGATACTGGGGTAAACCCAGCAGCAAAGATCAAGGATCTGAGCGACGAGCAAATTGAACAGCTGCGTGGCGAAGTGGCGAAGTTCACCACTGAAGGTGACCTGCGTCGCGAAATCAACATGAAAATCAAGCGCTTGATGGACCTCGGTTGCTATCGCGGTCTGCGTCATCGTCGTGGTCTGCCAGTACGCGGTCAGCGTACCAAGACCAACGCGCGTACCCGTAAAGGTCCGCGTAAGCCGATCCGCAAGTAATCGCCCCAGCGAATCGACAGGAAATTAATCATGGCAAAACCTGCTGCTCGTCCTCGTAAAAAAGTTAAAAAGACAGTGGTTGATGGCATCGCCCACATCCATGCATCTTTTAACAACACCATCGTGACCATTACCGACCGTCAAGGTAACGCTCTTTCCTGGGCTACCTCCGGTGGTACGGGTTTCCGCGGTTCCCGCAAGTCCACCCCGTTTGCCGCTCAAGTAGCTGCTGAACGTGCTGGTCAAGCTGCGCTGGAATACGGCCTGAAAAACCTCGACGTAAACGTCAAAGGTCCAGGTCCAGGTCGTGAATCCGCAGTCCGCGCTTTGAACGGCTGTGGCTACAAGATCGCCAGCATCACCGACGTGACGCCAATCCCGCACAACGGGTGCCGTCCGCCGAAGAAGCGCCGCGTGTAATCCAGGAGATTGTAAAGAATGGCTCGTTACATTGGTCCAAAATGCAAACTCGCTCGTCGCGAAGGCACCGATCTCTTCCTGAAGAGCGGCGTGCGCGCGATCGAATCGAAGTGCAACATTGAAGCAGCACCTGGTATCCACGGCCAACGCCGCGGTCGCCAGTCCGATTACGGCACCCAACTGCGTGAAAAGCAGAAGGTCCGTCGTATCTACGGCGTTCTCGAGCGTCAATTCAGCGGCTACTACAAAGAAGCTGCTGGCAAGAAAGGCGCAACTGGCGAAAACCTGTTGCAACTGCTCGAATGCCGTCTGGACAACGTTGTATACCGTATGGGCTTTGGTTCGACTCGTGCCGAATCCCGTCAGCTGGTATCGCACAAGTCGATCAGCGTAAACGGTCAAACCGTTAACGTTCCGTCCTACCAGGTTCGTGCTGGTGACGTGGTTGCTGTTCGCGAGAAAGCAAAAAACCAACTTCGCATTGTCCAAGCTCTCGATCTGTGTGCCCAACGTGGCCGCGTAGAATGGGTAGAAGTAGACACTGAGAAGAAGTCGGGCGTTTTCAAGAACGTTCCAGCTCGCAGTGATCTGTCCGCCGACATCAACGAAAGCCTGATTGTCGAGCTCTACTCCAAGTAAGGGCTAGAAAATAGGTGCATCCATGCAGATTTCGGTAAATGAGTTCCTGACACCCCGCCACATTGATGTGCAGGTTGTCAGTCCAACCCGCGCCAAGATCACTCTCGAGCCTCTCGAGCGTGGTTTTGGCCACACCCTGGGCAACGCGCTGCGCCGCATCCTGTTGTCCTCAATGCCCGGCTGTGCAGTAGTCGAGGCCGAGATTGACGGTGTGCTCCACGAGTACAGCGCCATCGAAGGTGTACAGGAAGACGTAATTGAAATCCTGTTGAACCTTAAAGGTCTGGCTATCAAGCTGCACGGCCGTGACGAAGTTACGCTGACCTTGTCGAAGAAGGGTTCGGGGGTGGTTACCGCTGCCGATATTCAGCTGGATCATGATGTCGAGATCGTTAACCCCGATCACGTAATCGCTAACCTGGCGTCTAACGGCGCCCTGAACATGAAGCTCGTTGTAGCTCGTGGTCGTGGTTATGAACCGGCAGACTCGCGTCAGAGCGATGAAGACGAAAGCCGCAGCATCGGTCGCTTGCAGCTTGACTCTTCGTTCAGCCCGGTTCGCCGTATCGCATACGTGGTGGAAAACGCCCGTGTCGAGCAGCGTACTAACCTGGACAAGCTGGTTATTGATCTGGAAACCAACGGTACTCTGGATCCTGAAGAGGCTATCCGCCGCGCCGCAACCATCCTGCAACAGCAGTTGGCTGCGTTCGTCGACCTCAAGGGTGACAGCGAACCAGTGGTAATCGAGCAAGAAGACGAGATCGATCCGATCCTGCTTCGCCCGGTTGACGATCTGGAACTGACTGTACGTTCGGCTAACTGCCTTAAGGCGGAAAACATTTACTACATCGGCGACCTGATTCAGCGTACCGAAGTAGAACTGTTGAAGACTCCGAACCTTGGCAAGAAATCCTTGACTGAAATCAAGGACGTTCTGGCCTCCCGCGGTCTGTCCCTCGGCATGCGCCTCGACAACTGGCCGCCTGCAAGTCTTAAGAAGGACGACAAGGCGACTGCCTGATCGTCGTAATCACCGAACGTAGTGTTTGGTAAGGAATGAACCATGCGTCATCGTAAAAGTGGTCGTCACCTCAGCCGCACCAGCTCGCACCGCAAGGCCATGTTCCAGAACATGGCGGTGTCGCTGTTCGAGCACGAGCTGATCAAAACTACTCTGCCAAAAGCCAAAGAACTGCGCCGCGTTGCTGAGCCGCTGATCACTCTGGCCAAGACAGACAGCCTGGCTAACCGCCGTCTGGCTTTCGACCGTACTCGTTCGAAAGCTATCGTTGGTAAGCTCTTCAACGACCTGGGCAAGCGTTACGCTACCCGTGAGGGTGGCTACCTGCGCATCCTCAAGTGCGGTTTCCGCGCTGGCGACAACGCGCCTATGGCGTACGTCGAGTTGGTTGATCGTGCTGTCGGCGGTGAAGCTGTATCCGCTGAGTAAGACGTCAGTCTGAAACAAGAAACCGGGCCTAGCGCCCGGTTTTTTGTGCCTGTTAGAAATGCGCTCTACGTACAAGCTTCAAACCTTCCCGGTCGGCACTATATCCGTAGGTTGATCATTAGTAATTTTCTATCGATGTCAGCAAGTTAATGAATTTGTTGCTGTCATGATGATGATCAATACTCCCTCCAAGCCGATTCGCCGGCAGTTCAAGACTGACAAAGGAAGAGACGCATGAGCCAGAACAAAACACTTACAACCGCCAGTGGCGCTCCTGTCGCCGACAACCAGAATTCTCGCTCCGCCGGCCCTCGTGGTCCTCTGTTGCTCGACGATTTCCACCTGATCGAGAAGCTTGCACACTTCAACCGTGAAAACATTCCAGAGCGTCGTGTTCACGCCAAAGGCTCGGGTGCTTACGGCACATTTACTGTGACGCGTGACATCACTCGCTACACCAGCGCCAAGCTGTTCGAAGCAGTGGGCAAACAAACGCCAACATTTCTACGTTTTTCCACCGTGGGCGGTGAGCGAGGGTCCGCTGATACCGAGCGCGACCCTCGTGGCTTTGCGTTGAAGTTCTACACCGAGGAAGGTAATTGGGACATCGTTGGCAACAACACCCCAGTGTTTTTCATCCGCGATCCGCTGAAATTCCCGGACTTCATCCATACGCAAAAGCGTTTGCCGCAAAGCAACCTCAAAAGTGCGCAGGCGATGTGGGACTTCTGGTCGTATTCGCCCGAGGCATTGCATCAGATCACCATTCTGTTTTCGGACCGGGGCATTCCTGATGGCTATCGTCATATGCACGGCTTTGGCAGCCATACCTATAGCCTGATCAGCGCCACAGGCGAGCGTCATTGGGTGAAATGGCACTACAAGACTCTGCAGGGGATCAAGAACCTGGCACCGGCGGAAGCAGCGCGCCTTGCCGGTACTGACCCGGATTACGCCCAACGGGACCTGTTCAACGCTATCGAGCGTGGTGACTTTCCAAAATGGCGTGTGTGCATCCAGATCATGACTGAGGCTCAAGCCGCCGCGCATTATGAGAACCCATTCGACGTGACCAAAACCTGGTCGCAGAAAGAATTCCCGTTGATTGAAGTCGGTGAACTGGAGCTCAATCGCAATCCGCTCAATTACTTCGCGGAGGTCGAGCAAGCGGCCTTTGGTCCGAGCAACATGGTGCCAGGCGTCGGTCTGTCGCCAGACCGAATGCTGCAAGGCCGCGTATTCGCTTACGCGGATGCTCACCGCTACCGTGTCGGTACCAACCATCAGCAATTGCCGGTGAATGCGCCGCGCAGCCCGGTTAACAGCTATCAGCGCGATGGTTCGATGGCGTTGGGTTCCAATGGCGGCGCGGCACCGAACTACGAACCGAACAGTTATGTCGATTCCCCGAAGCAGGCTCCTCGTTACGCTGAGCCCGCTTTACCGTTGAACGGTTCGGCTGATCGCTACGATCATCGTGAAGATACCGATTATTACAGCCATGCCGGTGCGCTGTTTCGCTTGATGAGTGACGAGCAGCGTGCGTTATTGGTGAGCAACATCGCCGGCGCGATGGCAGGTGTATCAAGTGATGTAGTTGATCGCCAGTTGCAGCATTTCTTCAAGGCCGATCCGGCGTATGGAGAAGCAATCGCAAAGCAGCTCAACGTACAGCTTAACGTAGTCTAAATGCGAAGCAGAACCGCCCTTGATTGGGCGGTTTTTGCGTTAATTAAGCCGCTTTTCTCAGAATATCTTCGCTTTTATTGCGTAATCGAGTGACCTGCCAAGCGGGTTGGTTCAAACTACAGACTTTCAAGCAGGGAGATGTAGGGCGATGCAAGGCCACCCAGACGTTATCGATTACCTCAACACGTTGCTGACCGGCGAACTGGCCGCGCGTGATCAATATTTCGTCCATTCGCGGATGTATGAGGACTGGGGATTCACCAAGCTCTACGAACGTATCAATCATGAAATGGAAGAAGAAGCCGGGCATGCCGATGCGCTGATGCGTCGGATCCTGATGCTGGAAGGCACGCCACGCATGCGTCCGGATGATCTTGATGTGGGCACCACAGTGCCTGAGATGCTTGAGGCTGATCTGCGTCTTGAGTACAAGGTCCGTGCAGCGCTGTGCAAAGGCATCGAGCTGTGCGAGCAACACAAGGACTACGTCAGTCGCGAGATCTTGCGTGTTCAGCTCAATGACACCGAAGAAGATCACACCTACTGGCTGGAAAAGCAGTTGGGTCTCATCAAGTTGATCGGTCTCGAGAACTACCTGCAATCGCACACCTGATGGCGGCGTATATAAAAAAGCCCCTGTCACTGATGAAGTGACAGGGGCTTTTTCTTGACCCGTGTCTCAGGCCCGATCGCGTTCCAGCAGCGGTTTCAGGTAGAAGCCGGTATGAGACTGTTTCATCTCTGCAACTTCCTCCGGTGTGCCGACGGCAATGATTTGGCCGCCCTTGGAGCCGCCTTCCGGCCCCAGGTCCACCAACCAGTCAGCGGTCTTGATCACATCCAGGTTGTGCTCGATCACCACAACCGTGTTGCCGTGGTCGCGCAGTCTGTGCAACACGTCGAGCAATTGCTGGATATCTGCAAAGTGCAGGCCCGTGGTCGGCTCGTCGAGGATGTACAGGGTTTTGCCTGTGTCGCGCTTGGACAGCTCGCGGGACAGTTTCACCCGTTGTGCTTCGCCACCAGACAGCGTGGTCGCTGATTGCCCCAGCTTGATGTACGACAGGCCCACATCCATCAGCGTCTGCAGCTTGCGCGCCAGAGCCGGTACGGCGTCGAAGAACTCCCGCGCTTCCTCGATGGTCATCTCGAGGGTTTCGTGGATGCTCTTGCCCTTGTACTTGATCTCCAGGGTTTCGCGGTTGTAGCGCTTGCTCTTGCACACATCACAAGGAACGTAGATGTCCGGCAGGAAGTGCATCTCTACCTTGATCAGGCCATCGCCCTGGCATGCTTCGCAGCGTCCGCCCTTCACGTTGAAGGAGAAGCGCCCCGGCCCGTAACCACGGGAGCGGGATTCCGGCACGCCGGCGAACAGCTCGCGAATCGGCGTGAACAACCCGGTGTAGGTCGCCGGGTTGGAACGCGGCGTACGACCAATCGGGCTCTGGTCGATATCGACGACTTTATCCAGATGCTCCAGACCCTTGATGCTGTCATGAGCGGCCGCTTCAAGTGTGGTTGCGCCGTTGAGTGCCGTGGCGCTCAGAGGAAACAGCGTGTTGTTGATCAGGGTCGATTTGCCTGAGCCGGATACACCGGTCACACAGGTCAGCAGGCCGATCGGAATCTCGAGGTCGACGTTGCGCAAGTTGTTGCCGCGAGCGCCCTTGAGCGATATCGACAGCTTCTTGTTGCGCGGCGTGCGTTTGGCCGGCACTTCGATCTTCACCCGACCCGACAGGTACTTGCCCGTCAGCGAGTCTGGGTGAGCCATGACCTCGGCCGGCGTGCCTTCGGCGACGATATGCCCGCCATGAACCCCGGCGCCCGGGCCGATATCCACCACGTAGTCCGCCAGGCGAATCGCGTCTTCGTCGTGCTCGACCACAATCACTGTGTTGCCGATGTCCCGCAGATGCTTGAGGGTGCCGAGCAACCGGTCGTTGTCGCGCTGGTGCAAGCCAATCGACGGCTCGTCGAGGATGTAGAGAACGCCGACCAGGCCGGCACCGATCTGACTGGCCAGGCGAATACGCTGGGCCTCACCACCGGACAAGGTGTCGGCGCTGCGATCCAGCGACAGGTAATCAAGGCCGACGTTAACCAGGAACTGCAGGCGCTCGCGGATTTCCTTGAGGATCTTGTCAGCGATTTCCCCACGACGTCCGGTCAGCTTGAGCTCGCCGAAGTAGTCGCAAGCATCGCCGATGGGGAGGTTGGTCACCGCGGGCAGGGTTTTCTCGCCGACCCATACATGCCGCGCCTCACGCCGCAGACGGGTGCCGCGGCAATCCGGGCAGGCCTGGGTGCTGAGGAACTTGGCCAGCTCTTCGCGCACCGAAGCCGATTCGGTTTCGCGGTAGCGGCGTTCCAGGTTCGGCACGATGCCTTCGAACGGGTGCGAACGTTTGACGATGTCGCCACGGTCGTTCAGGTACTTGAAGTCGACGTTTTGCGAGCCACTGCCGTGCAGGATGAATTTCTGCTGATCGCCGGGCAGTTCGTTGAACGGCACTTCGAGGCTGAATTTGTAGTGCGAGGCCAGCGAGCCGAGCATCTGGAAGTAATAGACGTTGCGCCGGTCCCAGCCGCGAATCGCGCCTTCGGCCAGAGTAAGCTCGCCATTGACCAGTCGCTTGACGTCGAAAAACTGCTTCACGCCCAGGCCATCACACGTCGGGCAGGCGCCGGCCGGGTTGTTGAAAGAAAACAGCTTGGGTTCGAGTTCGCTGATGGCGTGGCCGCAAATCGGGCAGGCGAAGCGCGCGGAGAAGATCATCTCTTCACCCGGCTCGTCGTCCATCGGTGCCACCAGGGCGATGCCGTCCGCCAGCTTTAGCGCCGTCTCGAAGGACTCGGCCAGACGTTGCTGCAGGTCGGCGCGGACCTTGAAGCGGTCGACCACCACATCGATGGAATGCTTCTTTTGTTTGTCGAGCTTGGGCGCTTCATCCAGCTCATACAACTTGCCGTTGATCCGGGCACGCACGAAGCCCTGGGCACGCAGCTCTTCGAACACCGACAGGTGCTCGCCTTTACGCTCGCGAATGACCGGGGCCAACAGCATGAGCTTGCTGCCCTCCGGTTGCGCCAGAACCAGGTCGACCATCTGGCTGACGGTCTGAGCCTCCAGCGGAATATCGTGATCGGGGCAGCGAGGAATGCCTACCCGCGCATAAAGCAGACGCAAGTAGTCGTAGATTTCGGTGATGGTGCCGACCGTCGAGCGCGGGTTGTGCGAGGTCGACTTCTGTTCGATGGAAATGGCCGGCGACAGGCCTTCGATGGTGTCGACATCGGGCTTTTCCATCATCGACAGGAACTGGCGGGCGTAGGCCGACAATGATTCGACGTAGCGGCGCTGGCCTTCGGCGTACAGGGTGTCGAAAGCCAGGGACGACTTGCCGGAGCCGGACAGGCCGGTGATGACGATCAGCTTGTCCCTTGGCAGGGTCAGGTCGATATTCTTCAGGTTGTGGGTTCGAGCCCCACGAATCAGGATCTTGTCCAAAGTGGCCTCGCTTGGCGGGCGTCGAAAACGTAGGAGTATACGGCCAAATACTGGATGGATGCACACTATCAAATGACGGGAGGATTGGCTTACATGAAGAGTCTGTCAGATGAGCGCGTCAAAGCGTCGCGATATACCCCGCCAATCGATGGGACTGGTAGAATCGCCGCCGGTTCACATGAGGTTTTTCCATGCACGATCCCCACAGCGAACGCATGAGTGGCAGCGAGACCCGCGCGGCGAGTGGTCTGGCCCTGGTGTTTGCCTTCCGTATGCTTGGCATGTTCATGGTGTTGCCGGTATTGGCGACCTATGGGATGGACCTGGCGGGAGCGACCCCGGCCCTTATCGGGCTGGCGATTGGCGCTTACGGCCTGACCCAGGCGATTTTCCAGATTCCTTTCGGTTTCATTTCAGACCGCATCGGCCGCCGCCCGGTGATTTACCTCGGTTTGATTATCTTTGCCCTCGGCAGCGTACTGGCGGCCAACGCCGATTCCATCTGGGGCGTGATTGCCGGACGTATCCTGCAAGGTGCCGGGGCGATATCCGCTGCGGTCATGGCCTTGTTGTCAGACCTGACCCGGGAACAGCATCGGACCAAGGCCATGGCCATGATCGGCATGACGATTGGCCTGTCGTTTGCCGTCGCCATGGTGGTCGGGCCGTTGCTGACGCGTGCTTTCGGCCTGAGCGGATTGTTCCTCGCCACGGGCGGCATGGCGCTGTTCGGCATTGTGATCGTGATGTTCATGGTGCCGCGTTCCACCGGGCCGTTGCAGCACCGTGAGTCCGGCGTCGCGCGTCAGGCATTGATTCCGACGCTCAAGCACCCGGACCTGCTGCGCCTGGACCTGGGCATCTTTGTGTTGCACGCGATGTTGATGTCGAGCTTCGTTGCGTTGCCCCTGGCCCTGGTCGAAAAAGCCGGGCTGCCTAAAGAGCAGCACTGGTGGGTGTACCTGACCGCGCTGCTGATTTCCTTCTTCGCCATGATCCCGTTCATTATCTACGGCGAGAAGAAACGCAAAATGAAACGAGTTTTGCTCGGCGCCGTCGTGACGCTGATGTTCACTGAGCTATTCTTCTGGCAGTTCGGCGATAGCTTGCGGGCTCTGGTGATCGGGACGGTGGTGTTCTTCACTGCGTTCAATCTGCTGGAAGCTTCCTTGCCGTCGCTGATCAGCAAGGTTTCACCGGCCGGCGGCAAAGGCACGGCCATGGGGGTGTATTCCACCAGCCAGTTCCTGGGTTCGGCACTGGGCGGCATCCTCGGTGGCTGGTTGTTCCAGCATGGCGGTTTGTCGGTTGTGTTCCTTGGATGCGCGGGTCTGGCTGCCCTCTGGCTGGCCTTTGCTGTTACCATGCGCGAACCTCCCTACGTCACGAGCCTGCGCTTGCCGTTGGCGCCCGAGGCGATCCGCGAAGCGGGTTTGGTTGAGCGCCTGAAGGCGGTCGTAGGGGTAACAGATGCAGTGATCGTCGCTGATGAAGCGGCCATTTACATCAAATTGGACACCGAACTATTGGATCGCACCACCCTTGAGCGCCTGGTGAACAACCCGGCCGAGGCAGCGTGCGTAGCCTATGGCTAAGGGCAATTTAAATTGACCAGAATATGATATTCAAGGGGAATTAAATTTTTCCAATGACTATCAAGGGGAATTATTTTTGTCCGGGTCTTTCGTTATTTCATTATAGTTCCTAGCTTCTTGGTCTGATTTTCGTTCGCTCGTTTTGGCGTTTATAATCTTGCGGAGTCTACAGACCATGAAGAATCGCGGTTTTTTGTATGTCGGTATAACAAAAAAACCGCCGAAACAGACTGTGTGAAATCCTAGCAATCTGTGCAGCGCTCAAAGAAAATGCTCCGTATCGAAAGATACGGAGCATTTTTCGTTATGGCCTACATCCAAGGAGAGTCTCGCAGCCAGACCAGTCTATTCCCGGTCTCGCTGGAAGAGTTGATCCCTGAGGATCACCTCGTTCGGGTCATCGACCTGTACGTCGCCGAGCTGGATTTGGTGCAACTGGGTTTTGACAAAGCGCTTCCCAAGAGCACCGGTCGCCCATCCTATGACCCCGCCGATCAGCTCAAGCTGTACCTCTACGACTATTTCCAGCGGATTCGCTCATCGCGGCGCCTTGAAGCCGAGTGTCAGCGCAATGAAGTGATGTGGCTGATTAACCGACTCAAACCCGACTTCAAGACCATCGCCGACTTTCGTAAAAACAACAAACTCGCCTTTGTGGCGACGTGTCGCGCCTTGCCGCATGGCAGGCCTGATCGCAGGTGACTTGGTGGCCATCGATGGCAGTAAGTTTCAGGCGGTCGCTTCCTCGCGGCGCCAATGAACCTCAAGCAACTCAAGCGTCAGGAAGAGAAGCTGGACAAGCGCATAGCCCAGTATCTGGCGGAACTGGATGAGGCCGACAAGGCCGAGGCGGGAGAGGTGGTTGAAGAGCTTCGAATTCAATTGGGTTCGGATGGCGCAGTCAGGCGGCTAGAGACTCCTCTTCTTCTTGTTGAGAAATGAAAGCTTTGACAATTTTCGGGATTCCAACTTCCAGCTGTGGGTGACGGCCAGATCGTCCGGGCGCTGGCGTCAGTCGGCCCAGCGCGAGATTTCTTTGATACGGTCCGCGGGATACTGATGCATGAAATTGCTCGCGCTCGCAGGGTTAGGCGAGCCACAAGAAAATCGGTACGCGCCATTAGTAACCAAAATTCATTTATGTAGTTATTTTGAGTTAACCACGTGCCCTGAAAGCCTCCCTATAGTCGTTTCCATACACCTGCTGCTCTCCATCTCAGGTGCACAAAAATAAAATTTAATGGGAATGACAATGAATACTTACAAAATTGCTGCTGTACCTGGTGATGGCATTGGCGTTGAAGTAATCGACGCCGGAGTCGAAGTGTTGCAGGCCCTGTCGAAAAAATCCGGCTTTGAACTGGATTTCAAACACTTCGACTGGAACTCGGACAGCTACCTGAAAAACGGTTACTACATCCCCGAAGGCGGCCTGGAAGAACTGAAAACCTTCGATGCCATCTTCTTTGGCGCCGTCGGTGCGCTCAATGTGCCTGATCACATCTCTCTCTGGGGCTTGCGCCTGCCTATCTGCCAGGGCTTCGACCAGTACGCGAATGTGCGTCCGGCTCGCGTCTTACCTGGAGTGAAAAGCCCGCTGCACAATGGTGACCAGATCGACTGGGTGGTAGTGCGGGAAAACTCCGAAGGTGAGTATTCCGGCAACGGCGGTCGCGTGCACCGGGGCCTACCGGAAGAAGTCGCCACCGAGGTCTCGGTATTCACCCGTGCCGGGGTGGAGCGCATCCATCGCTTCGCTTTCGAACTGGCGCAGAGCCGTCCGCGTAAGCACCTGACCATGGTCACCAAGTCCAACGCCCAGCGGCATGGCATGGTGTTGTGGGACGAGATCTTCTATGAAGTCGCCAAGGACTTCCCTGACGTGAAGATCGACAAGGAACTGGTCGACGCGGTGACTACGCGCATGGTGCTCAAGCCGTCGACGCTGGACGTGATCGTCGCCACCAACCTGCACGCCGATATCCTCTCCGACCTAGCCGCTGCCTTGTCCGGCAGCCTGGGCATTGCGCCGACCGCCAACCTCAACCCGTCGCGCAAATTCCCTTCGATGTTCGAACCGATCCACGGCTCGGCCTTCGACATCACTGGCAAAGGTGTCGCCAACCCGATCGCGACCTTCTGGACGGCGGCCATGATGCTTGAACACCTCGGCGAACCAGTCGCGGCCAAGCAGTTGATGTCGGCCATCGAAGCTGTAACCGAAAGCGGCTTGCACACTCCAGATCTCGGCGGGACAGCCACTACCCGCCAAATCACGGACGCCGTGATCAACATCATCAAGCGCTAGGACAGCAAAAGCGATACAGCGTCGCTATAGGTAGTGCGCCTTTTGCGAGGCCACTTGCCCTTTGGATTTCCTGACAACAAATATAAGCAGGTCCCGCTATGAAACGTATCCTAGGAAAGCTCTACGTCCAAGTGTTGATCGCCGTGGTCCTCGGCGCCATTGTTGGCGTGTTGGTACCCGAGACCGGAACCGCCCTAAAGCCGTTTGGTGACGCGTTCATCAAACTAATCAAAATGCTCCTCGCTCCGGTGATCTTTCTGACCGTGGTGACGGGCATCGCCAAAATGGAAAACATGAAAGAGTTGGGGCGTGTCGGCTTTCGCGCGCTGCTCTACTTCGAAGTGGTCTCCACATTGGCGCTGGTAGTCGGTCTAGTCGTGGTCGACGTGTTCAAGCCCGGTGCGGGCATGAACATCGATGTCGCCACACTGGACACTTCCAGCCTGGCCACTTACACCACAGCGGTGAAGCACGCGTCGTTCATGGACTTCATCATGAACATCATCCCCGACACCATCGTCGATGCGTTCGCCAAGGGTAACGTGCTGCAGATCCTGCTGTTTTCGATTCTGCTCGGCGTGGCCCTGGCCCATGTCGGACCGCGCGGCAAAGTGTTCGTCGACACCCTGGACAGCCTGATGCAGGGCATGTTCCGCATCGTCAACATGGTCATGCGCCTGGCTCCCATCGGTGCGTTCGGCGCTATCGCGTTCACCATCGGCAAATACGGTTTTGGCTCGCTGTTCTCGCTTGGCAAGCTGATGGCTTGTGTGTACCTGACCTGCGCCGTATTCGTGATCTTCGTGCTCGGCCCGATCTGCCGTTACAGTGGCTTCAGCCTGTGGAAGTTCCTCAAGTTCATCAAGGAAGAACTGTTCACCGTGCTGGGCACCAGTTCTTCGGAGTCGGTACTGCCGCAGATGATCTCCAAAATGGAAAAGGCCGGCGTGTCCAAACCCGTGGCGGGGATGGTCATTCCCTCCGGCCTGACCTTCAACCCGGACGGGCAGGCGATCTACTACACCATCGCCGCGATCTTCATTGCCCAGGCAACCAACACACCGCTGACCCTGACCGATCAGCTGATCGTGCTGGCGGTGCTGATGTTCACCTCCAAGGGCTCGGCGGGTGTCACCGGTTCCGGCTTCATCATTCTGGCGGCCACGCTGTCATCCCTTGGCACCATTCCGGTAGCGGGCATGGTGCTCCTCCTAGGTGTCGACCGCTTCATGTCGGAGGCACGTGCGATCACCAATACCATCGGCAACGGCGTCGGCACTATGGCCATTGCCAAATGGGTTGGAGCATTGGACACAGCCAAGATGAACCGTGCCCTGGATGGGAAAGACGAGCCGATTGAGGAGGAGGTCGCAACCAACTCCCCTAGCCGCAGCTTGGAGACTGATATCGCTCGTCCATTGGAAAGACAAGTTGCGCAAGGTTAAATAAAGTTTCCACTTTGCTGCCGGCTCCGTTATGGACCGGCAGCTTTTTTTTCGACTATCAGCCTACATTTTTATAGAATCAAGTTGCTTAAAGCGGTCACTCAAGAAGTCGATCAAGCTGCGCACGCGTGCTGAAAGATGTAATTGCACGGCATATACGCTGCTGGAGTTGGAATATGGTCTTCCATCAATAGGCGCAATCGTCCGCTGCGAACATAACGGGCAATATCCCATTCCGCTCGTAGTAGTAGACCATAACCTGCCAATGCCCAATTAATGGCTGCTTCTCCGTCATTACAACTTAGCGTCCCTCGAACCTTGATACTCTCCATGCGTCCGCTATTATTGAAGCTCCACATGCCATAAGGCGATTCATTCTGGCGAATGAAAATGCAATTGTGGGTTTGCAAGTCAGATACTTTTTTTGGTGTTCCATACTTCTCGATATACAACGGGGACGCGCACAGAAGACGGCGGTTAGAGGCAATCTTGCGGGTGTGAAGTGCTGCGTCGGGCAAGGTGCCAAAACGAATGCCAACGTCGAATCCGTGAGAAGCCAAGTCCAAGGGATGGTCACTAATCTCCAGTTGAATTTCAACTTCGGGATACACGGTGTAGAAGGCAGCGAGTGCGGGACCGATGTGGCGACGGCCGAAACCCAGCGAAGCGTTAACCCGAATCAAGCCTTTAGGGGGGGAGCGGGAGCTGCTGACCAACTGCTCGACCTCATCGATCTGCGCCTGAATACGCGCGATATGCGCATAATAGAGCTCTCCTTCGGGAGTCAAACTCATGGATCGGGTGTTGCGGTTGACTAGCCGCACTCCCAACCTGGATTCCAGAGCCGCAAGCCGTTTACTGATAGCAGGAGGTGTAATGCCAAGCTCTCGAGCAGTTGCGACGAGGTTGCCCTGTTTCGCCAACAGGTGAAAAAAACCCAGGTCTTGTGGGCCGCTCATTCATTACTCCAAGTTAACTAGGTCGTTTTTTAGTTATCAAGCAGATGCAGTGCTCGAAAAGATAAGCGCTCAACATACTCTCGTATCGCACAGTGTCTGAGACTTGCGTTCCAGGGGATTGACTGTCCGGTCATCAGCCGATCACTACCAAAAATTAAAAAAGATAAGCGAGATCAGAGCCAAGGTAGTGTAGGGCAAGTGCTCAACATGAAAATGACACGTTTGAGTGGCTGATATCATTAACCTATAGGACATAGTGAATTAACCTGGAGCGTATTACATGGCTTAGGAAAGCTGATAACTTTAACTGCAAGAAACTTGTTATAGATCTATGCCGTCATCTAGCTCCTTGTGGCGTCGAATCTTTATCATTTACGGACCAGGCTCGGTTCGCTATCAGAACTGAGCCCGTAATCGGACTCGCAAGGTCTAGCGCTAAATCGACCGCTAGAAAATTAAGAGCTAGAACTCAACAAAAACTTATAGCCTTGTTATGCAGTGAGGAGAATAAAAAGTGGAACAAGAATCAGCAGTTGAGACGTTGACCGACGTGTTGGCCAAGTTTACGGCCTATATCGGCAAGCGCCTGCCTACCGACGTGAAGAAAAAGACCGCCCAGTTGCGCGCTGCGGAGACCAATCCGCTGGCCATTGCCGTCTACGACTCCATGGCCGAAAACCAGGACTACGCCGACAAGCTGGACCGCCCCAGCTGCCAGGACACTGGGGTGATTCAGTACT
>NZ_VZPP01000027.1 GCF_008801475.1 Pseudomonas moorei
TGCTGTTCGAAGGCGTGCCGAACTACCCGGACATCACCCGGGTGGCGAAGATCGTCGACAAGCACAAGGTCAACATCCTCTACACCGCCCCGACCGCCATTCGCGCCATGATGGCCTCGGGCACCGCCGCCGTTGAAGGCGCCGACGGCAGCAGTCTGCGCCTGCTCGGTTCGGTCGGCGAGCCGATCAACCCGGAAGCCTGGGACTGGTACTACAAGAACGTCGGCAAGTCGCGCTGCCCGATCGTCGACACCTGGTGGCAGACCGAAACCGGCGGCAACATGATGAGCCCGCTGCCGGGCGCCCACGCCCTCAAGCCGGGTTCGGCGGCCCGTCCGTTCTTCGGCGTGGTGCCGGCGTTGGTGGACAACCTGGGCAACATCATCGAAGGCGAGGCCGAGGGCAACCTGGTGATCCTCGATTCGTGGCCAGGCCAGGCACGCACGCTGTACGGCGATCACGACCGCTTCGTCGACACCTACTTCAAGACCTTCCGTGGCATGTACTTCACCGGTGACGGTGCCCGTCGCGATGCCGACGGCTACTACTGGATCACCGGTCGCGTGGACGACGTGCTCAACGTCTCCGGCCACCGCATGGGCACCGCCGAGATCGAAAGTGCCATGGTCGCCCACCCGAAAGTCGCCGAGGCGGCGGTGGTTGGTGTGCCGCATGACATCAAGGGGCAGGGGATTTATGTCTATGTCACCCTGAAAAACGGCGAGGAGCCGAGTGAGCAGTTGCGTCTGGAGCTGAAGAACTGGGTGCGTAAAGAGATCGGTCCGATTGCCTCGCCGGATGTGATTCAGTGGGCGCCGGGCTTGCCGAAAACCCGTTCGGGCAAGATCATGCGCCGCATCCTGCGCAAGATTGCGACCGGCGAATACGAGGGGTTGGGTGATATCTCCACCCTGGCCGATCCGAGCGTGGTGCAGCATTTGATTGATACGCACAGGACCATGAATGTTGCGTAAGTAGCGTTCGGCGTCATCCAAAGCCCCGCCAGGTGTTGAGCCTGGTGGGGTTTTTTAATGTCTGGTGATTGTGTGGTGGCTGTGCGGGCCTCTTCGCGGGCAAGCCCGCTCCCACAGGGTTCTGTCGTGTGGCGTAAATTGCAGGTGCTCATTGCTCCTTGCTCGCGAAGGAGGCCTGTCAGTCGCCCCTGATGCAACAGCCAATAATTATCGGTTTCCTCTGTAGGCTGTTTCCCACTGTTACCCCTGATCCTTCAAGTTACCAAATGTGTAACCGCCTGCGCCGATACGGGGCATAGGGAAACGTCCGACCCTGCATCAGGGTCTTCAAGGCGCCACTGAAAAATAAGAATCAACGCTGCGCTTGCCGGATTAGAAGGGTTTGCCAATAATAGGCCCGCAATTTGCAATGTAGATCGGTTCACTGTCTTTTGCTCTTGCATGATTTTGCAGGGCTGTCAACGTGCTCAACCGGCTTTCTCAGTGCTTCTGTAACTAGTTGTCGCATTGAAGAAATATCGGCTTCGGGCCTGTCGTTAGAATGCCGATCACTCGCTCGTCGTTGCCCGTGTTGAAATTTCGCACCTGCAATGTAGGACGCAGCAAAACTTTCCGGTTCCACTCATTCGCATATTGGGCTGTCGCTCACTCTGCCGTTTTAGCCCTTTACCGATGGAGTCCCAAGATGAAGAAACTCGTGCTGCTTGGCGCCCTGGCACTGTCCGTGCTGTCCCTGCCAACCTTCGCCGATGAAAAGCCTCTGAAAATTGGTATCGAAGCGGCTTACCCTCCGTTCGCTTCCAAGGCTCCGGACGGCAGCATCGTTGGTTTCGACTACGACATCGGCAACGCTTTGTGCGAAGAGATGAAGGTCAAGTGTGTATGGGTCGAGCAAGAGTTCGACGGTCTGATCCCGGCGCTCAAAGTGCGCAAGATCGACGCGATCCTGTCGTCCATGTCGATCACTGAAGATCGCAAGAAGTCCGTGGACTTCACCAACAAGTACTACAACACCCCGGCCCGCCTGGTCATGAAGGAAGGCACTCAGGTCAGCGAAGGCCTGACCGAGCTCAAGGGCAAGAACATCGGCGTGCAACGTGGTTCGATCCACGAGCGTTTCGCCCGCGAAGTCCTGGCCCCGCTGGGTGCCGAGATCAAGCCTTACGGTTCGCAGAACGAAATTTACCTCGACGTGGCCGCCGGCCGCCTCGACGGCACCGTCGCAGACGCTACCCTGTTGAATGACGGTTTCCTGAAGACCGACGCCGGTAAAGGCTTCGCGTTCGTGGGTCCGGCTTTCACCGACGTCAAATACTTCGGTGACGGCGTAGGTATCGCGGTTCGCAAGGGTGACAAGGCTGAGCTGGACAAGCTCAACGCCGCCATCGCTGCCATTCGTGAGAACGGCAAGTACAAGCAAATCCAGGACAAGTACTTCGATTTCGACATTTACGGCAAGTAAGTACGTCGCAACGAAAAGTCCGAAATGGCGCAAGCAACAGGATCTCTGAGGTTTGCGCCATTTTTTCATCCCAACTTTCGAGGACCTGAATCATGTTGAAAGGCTACGGGGCTGTCATCCTCGATGGCGCTTGGCTGACGCTTCAGCTCGCCTTGTCGTCCATGGCCCTGGCCATTGTCCTTGGCTTGATCGGTGTGGCATTGCGCCTTTCGCCGGTGCGCTGGCTGGCCTGGCTGGGCGATCTGTATTCCACCGTGATCCGCGGTATTCCCGATCTGGTGCTGATCCTGCTGATTTTCTACGGTGGTCAGGACCTGCTGAACCGCGTCGCACCACTGCTCGGCTTTGACGAGTACATCGACCTGAACCCGCTGGCCGCCGGTATCGGCACCCTGGGCTTCATCTTCGGTGCGTACTTGTCGGAGACCTTCCGTGGCGCGTTCATGGCGATTCCCAAAGGTCAGGCCGAAGCCGGCATGGCGTATGGCATGAGCAGTTTCCAGGTGTTCTTCCGCGTGCTGGTGCCGCAGATGATTCGTCTGGCGATTCCGGGCTTCACCAACAACTGGCTGGTACTGACCAAGGCAACCGCGCTGATTTCGGTGGTGGGCCTGCAAGACATGATGTTCAAGGCCAAGCAGGCGGCAGACGCCACCCGCGAGCCTTTCACCTTCTTCCTCGCAGTGGCGGCGATGTATCTGGTGATCACCAGTGTCTCGTTGCTGGCATTGCGTCACCTTGAGAAGCGCTACTCGGTAGGCGTAAGGGCGGCTGATCTATGATCTTCGACTACAACGTCATTTGGGAGGCCTTGCCGCTGTACTTCGGCGGCCTGGTGACCACCCTCAAACTGCTCGCACTGTCACTGTTCTTCGGCTTGCTGTGTGCATTGCCGCTGGGCCTGATGCGTGTTTCGAAGAACCCTGTCGTCAACATGACGGCCTGGCTCTACACCTACGTGATCCGCGGCACGCCGATGCTGGTGCAGCTGTTCCTGATCTACTACGGTCTGGCGCAATTTGAAGTCGTACGGGAAAGCTTCCTCTGGCCGTGGCTGTCGAGCGCGACGTTCTGTGCGTGCCTGGCGTTCGCCATCAACACCAGTGCGTACACCGCCGAAATCATTGCTGGCAGCCTGCGCGCAACGCCGAACGGTGAGATCGAAGCCGCCAAGGCCATGGGCATGTCGCGCTTCAAGATGTACAAGCGCATCCTGCTGCCATCGGCCCTGCGCCGGGCGCTGCCGCAGTACAGCAACGAAGTGATCATGATGCTGCAGACCACCAGTCTGGCGTCCATCGTGACCCTGATCGACATCACCGGTGCCGCGCGCACGGTCAACGCCCAGTTCTACTTGCCGTTCGAGGCGTACATCACCGCTGGTGTGTTCTACCTGTGCCTGACCTTCATCCTGGTGAAGGTGTTCAAACTGGCCGAGCGCCGCTGGCTGGGCTACCTGGCCCCGCGGAAGCACTGATATGGAACGCATTGATCATTCATTGCCGTGGAGCCACCTGGGCAGCGAACGCCAGATTTCGGTGTTCCGCTTCGGCGCCGGTGAGCGCAAGGCCTACATCCAGGCCAGCCTGCACGCCGATGAACTGCCGGGTATGCGCACGGCCTGGGCACTGAAAAAGCGCCTGGCCGAACTGGAAGCCCAAGGCTTGTTGAACGGCGTGATCGAACTGGTGCCGGTGGCCAATCCACTGGGCCTCGGTCAACTGCTGCAAGGCAATCACCAAGGGCGTTTCGAGGCGGG
The DNA here is from genome assembly GCF_008801475.1 of Pseudomonas moorei. GTDB lineage: Bacteria > Pseudomonadota > Gammaproteobacteria > Pseudomonadales > Pseudomonadaceae > Aquipseudomonas > Aquipseudomonas moorei. Next base: position 4,196 of record NZ_VZPP01000027.1, read on the forward strand.
CAGCGGCAAGAACTTCAACCGCGATTTCGTCGAGCTCAGTGCGCCAGTGGCTGCCGAAGTCGCCGGGCATCTGGGTGATGACCCGCACGCCAACATCCGTTTGATTCGCCAGGCCATGAGCGATGCGCTCGCCGCATTGCCACCGGCCAGCAGCCAGTTGCAGGGCATGCAGCGCATTTTGCTCAGCCATGCCTGCACCGCCGATGTGGTGCTGGACCTGCATTGCGACGCCGAAGCCGCGCTGCATATGTATGCCTTGCCGCAGCATTGGCCGCATTGGCGTTCGTTGGCCGCGCACCTGAATGTGCGAGTCGGCCTGCTGGCGGAGGATTCCGGCGGCAGTTCCTTTGATGAAGCCTGCTCGCTGCCGTGGTTGCGCTTGTCGCGCCTGTTCCCGGATGCGCAGATTCCGCTGGCGTGCCTGGCGACCACCCTTGAACTGGGTGGTCAGGCTGACACCGGTCGCGCCGAGTCCGAGGCTCACGCCGAAGGCATTCTGGCATTCCTCGCCGAGCAGGGATTGATCAGCGGTGAATGGCCTGCACCTGCGCAGGACGCATGCGAAGGCATGCCCTTCGAAGGCACTGAATTGTTGTTTGCGCCGCACCCTGGTGTGGTGAGTTTCCTGCGCAAGCCCGGTGAATGGGTGGAAGCCGGAGACGAGATTTTTGAAGTGATCGATCCGCTGGCGGATCGGGTCAGCACGGTGTGTGCTGGTACGTCCGGGGTGCTGTTTGCCATTGAACGGCTGCGTTACGCCCAACCCGGTTTCTGGCTGGCCAAGGTGGCGGGGCGCGAAGCGCTGCGTCACGGGCGCTTGCTCAACGACTGACTGACTGCTTTTGTGAGAACCGACCGCATGTACAAACTTGAAGTCCAAGACCTGCATAAACGCTATGGCAGTCACGAAGTGCTCAAGGGCGTGTCCCTGAAAGCGGCAGCGGGTGATGTGATCAGCATCATCGGCTCCAGTGGCTCCGGCAAAAGTACCTTCCTGCGTTGCATCAACCTGCTGGAGCAGCCGCACGCGGGCAAGATCTTGCTCAACAACGAAGAACTGAAACTGGTGGCGAACAAGGACGGCGCACTCAAGGCTGCCGATCCAAAACAGCTGCAACGCATGCGTTCGCGCCTGTCGATGGTGTTCCAGCATTTCAACCTGTGGTCGCACATGACCGCGCTGGAAAACATCATGGAAGCGCCGGTGCATGTGCTGGGCGTGTCCAAGGCCGAAGCGCGTGAAAAGGCCGAGCACTACCTGAACAAGGTGGGTGTGGGTCACCGTAAGGATGCTTACCCGGGTCATATGTCCGGTGGCGAACAGCAGCGTGTGGCGATTGCCCGTGCGTTGGCGATGGAACCGGAAGTGATGCTGTTCGACGAACCGACCTCGGCCCTCGACCCGGAGCTGGTCGGCGACGTGCTGAAAGTGATGCAGGCCCTGGCTCAGGAAGGCCGGACCATGGTGGTGGTGACCCACGAAATGGGCTTTGCCCGTGAAGTGTCGAATCAGTTGGTGTTCCTGCATAAAGGTGTCGTTGAAGAAAGCGGCAACCCGCGCGAAGTGCTGGTGAATCCGCAATCCGAACGTCTGCAGCAATTCTTGTCGGGCAGCCTGAAGTAATCAGGGCTGCCGTTGTGCACAGGGATAGTGCATGCTTCGCAACCTAGAGATCGATCCCCGATCCCTGTGGGAGCTGGCTTGCCAGCGAAGGCGGTGGGTCAGCTTACATCTCTGACACTGACACGCCGCCATCGCTGGCAAGCCAGCGCCTACGGTTGATCGCTGTTGGTTTCGAGATTTGCGTTCATTTACGGGCTAGCATTGGCCCATGCCTTCATCATTGTTTTTCGCTTCGGATTGCCCGCCATGACTGCCCATCGAATTGGTTTCCTTGTTTGGCCCAGCACTAAAGCACTGACGCTTGCGCTGGCTGAGGAGGCCTTGCGTGTTGCTCAGCGTGTGCATCCGGAGGTGGTTTACGAACTGTCGTTCCTGCAGGCCGAACCGCCGGCCGAAGGTGCCTGGCAATTGCCTGGCGAGGCGTGGACCGGCAAGCTCGAAAACTTTCAGAAACTGTTCCTGCTGGCAGATGAGCCACCGACCAGCCTTGCCCCGGCGCTCAGCAGTGCGCTGAAGCAATTGGTGCGTGCCGGCTGTGTGATCGGCGGTCTGTCGGCGGGTGTCTATCCGTTGGCGCAACTTGGTTTGCTCGATGGCTATCGCGCGGCCGTGCATTGGCGCTGGCAGGACGATTTCGCTGAACGCTTCCCGAAAGTCATCGCTACCAGCCATCTGTTCGACTGGGATCGTGATCGCCTGACCGCGTGCGGTGGCCTGTCGGTACTTGATTTGCTGCTGGCGGTGCTGGCCCGCGATCACGGCGCCGAGCTGGCCGGTGCGGTCTCCGAAGAGCTGGTGGTCGAACGTATCCGTGAGGGTGGCGAACGCCAACGCATTCCGTTGCAGAACCGTCTGGGCTCCAGTCATCCAAAGCTCACCCAGGCGGTGTTGCTGATGGAAGCCAACATCGAAGAGCCACTGACCACCGACGAAATCGCCCAGCACGTGTGCGTGTCCCGTCGGCAGTTGGAGCGGATTTTCAAGCAATACCTCAACCGTGTACCGAGTCAGTATTACTTGGAACTGCGCTTGAACAAGGCTCGGCAGATGTTGATGCAAACCAGCAAGTCGATCATCCAGATCGGCCTGTCCTGCGGCTTTTCCTCGGGGCCGCATTTCTCCAGCGCCTACCGCAACTTCTTCGGCGCCACGCCGCGGGAAGATCGCAACCAGCGGCGCAGCAGCAGCCCGTTCGAGTTGTCCTCGGTGCCGTCGGAGCGCGGTTGATCCGCGCCTGACTGGGTTACTCGTCCGGGTCTGATTCTCCGGAAGACGACGCCTCCAGCTCAGCCCGCTCGATCACTTCCTCGACCCCGAAGTCGACGTTGGTCAACCTGAAATATTCAATCAGGATGTTCAAGCTGGCTTCGTTGAACGGATTGTTGCGCAGGTTGATGGTTTCGGCTGCCTCCATCGGCAACTCGAGGATATCGGTGGGGATCCGGGTGATCTGGTTACCGCTCAGATCGGCAGTGTCCAGGCTCTTGAGTTGCAGCAGGCCGGCAGGCAGTTCGGTGAGCCCGCAATTGTCCAGTTGCAGGCTGGCCAGCTCGGTCATCTGAGTGACATCCGGTGCGAGTCCCAATGGATTGTTGCTCAAGTCCAGGAAGTCCAGTTGAGTCATCTCGGACAGGTTCAGAACGCTCTGCGCCGTCAGGGTAATGTTGCAGTCGGGAAGGTTCAATGAGGTCAGTTCGCCCATGCGGAAAATCGCATCCGGGATATTGTCCAGGTGAAAGTCGCGGATGCTGAGGGTCTTGAGTTTCGGGAAGCTTTCCAGGAACGGGCTGACGCCCATGGTCATGCCGCTTTCGCTATTGAGATAAACCATCGTGACATGGCTGAAGTCTGCACTCAGTGCCGGCAAATCACCGTTAATGTGGGTGTCCAGGCTCAAGTCGTAGCTGGGCTGCAGCAAGTCGCTCATGTCATCGGTCACGATCTCCCGACGCCAGCATCGCAGCACGAGCTGTTTGAATTCATCACGGGCCCAATGCTCGTTCAGCAGTTGCTGCGCGTTGAAAGGTTGTTGGGTGACGGGGTGGAGAGCGGGAATGTCGGCGGTCCAGGCAGCCAGTTCAGTTTCCAGAGTGGCAAGTTCGGCTTCCAGGCGACTCAGTTCGGCCCGCCCCTCGTCCAGTGTTCCAGGCAGCGAATACACGAATTTGCTCGCTTCTTCCTGGTCCATCATCGGATAAAGCGCTTGCGCACGTCGCAGGTCCGCCGCCTCGGCAAAGATGCCAAAGTCCTGGCCTGTCGCCAGGTAGTGTTGCTTGAGGCGTTCGCGGGATGCGGACGACAGTGGGTTATTGCCCAGGTCGAATCCTTCCTGACTGTCGGGTGGAAGTGAGAAAAGAGCTGTGGGCAATTCTTCGATCCGGTTGTCATTTAGCAGTGCAGTACGCAGACGCGGGCGAGTCAGCAAGTCCCTGGGCAGCTCGGGGAGGCCGGTGTGTGAGAGGTCTATGTAGTTCAGGTTGGGCATGCTGCCGACGTCCGGCACCAGGCCCAGCGGATTGTTGTACATATCCAGTGTGGTCAATTGATCCTGTCCGGCGAGCGTGGCCTGGGCCTCGGGGCTGAGGCTGATCGCGCAATCGCTGAGAATCAGTTCCTCCAGTTGTAGCTGCGCGAGCACATCGGGAAGTCGACCCAGGTTGAAATAACGCAATTTCAGGGCGCGCAACCCGCTAAAACTGCGCAGAAACGCCTGCGTACCCCGCGTGGCGCCACAGCCATCCATGGTCAGCGTCTGAACACGACTGAAGTCGGCGGTCAGCGCTGGCAGCTCGCCAATGATCGGTTGATAGAAATTGAAGTCGGTCGTTGCGAATCCGTTCTGCGTGGGTACCCATTGACGCCGCCAGCACTCCAGCAGATCAATCATGAAATGCCTTCGAGCTTGCATCTGGGTGGTGAGCTGTTCAGGCGTAAGCCTGGTTTGGGTTTCAGGCAGGAACGGCGGAACATCGTTGCACCAGGGAGACAGGGTGTCGTAGAGCCGCGAATGTTCAACCATGAGTCGATTCAGTTCTGCCCGTGGCCCTGTCGGGTGTTGTTGCAGGCGCTCGACAAAGGCATCGAGTTCCTCGGCCGACAGTTGCGGGAACAGGGACTGGACACGGGTTTGCAGCGTTGGCGTACGGGTGGGTATGTGCCGATAACCATCACCGCCGCCCAACAGCCGCATGACCTTCGGATCATAGGCAGGTTTGAGATTGGATTGTTGAGCCAGCCGTGTGCGCAGCGCCTCGCGGCTCAGGGTGTGTTGGCGGATCAACTGTTTGAGCCGTGCCTCGTCGCCAATCCGGACGTTCAGCGCCATGCGCTCGCTGTCGGGCAACGCCTGTAGCAGGCTGTTAAAGAATGTGGTCGAACCGCTGAGTTCTTCTCCGTCCTGATCGAATGGCTGATAGGTGCCGTCTTCGCCGAGCACCAGTATTTTGCGCACGCTGGCGTCGGCGCTGCCAAGGCTGTCAATGAGGCGCCCGTCAGGGCTGTAGTGGCGAATTTCCAGACGCAGATGGCCGGTCCAGCCTGGCAGGTTTTCCAGAGAGTGCAGGGCCAGACAATCGGTGTCGATGTTGTCCTCGGTCGACGGCAACTCAAGCCCTTCGTAGGCGCGTGTCACAGGCACTTGCAACCTGGCCTCCTGGCTCAGCTCCGTCAGTCTGGGGGAAACCTTTCCGCCCTTGAGTTGTTGCAGCTCCAGGTCGTTGGCCGTTGCGGCAATGGCTTCTGCGATGGTGGTCGGCAATCCGGGTTCGGCATCAATGAGCATTTGTGCCATGGAGTGAGCGCCATGCTCGAGTGTGCGGTAGCGCTGTTCGAACAGGCTCTGTCGCTTGCGTTGGGCGAGTTGGGCCAGTTTCTGGCGCAGGCTGCGCGTACGACTTTCGAGGCGGGGGGAGGGCAGGCCGAATTCTTCGCCCATCAAGGTTCTTGCTTCTTCGTTCGACAGGGCAAGCAGGAAAGTTTTTAGCAGATCGCCGTCCTTGAGTTTCGCGACATCGATTGGCACCCGCGGCACATTCGGTGCTGGACTTTGCCAAAGTATGTGCGCCTCGCCATCCGTCAGTTGCAGCCCTTTGGTTTTCGGCCAGTAGCCGTTGGCGTTGAGTAATTCGAGCTGGGTGACGGGGTCGGCCTTCAGATACACCTCAGGCCGGTCACTGCCGATTTGCTCGATAAAGGTTTGAATATCCTGGTCGATCTTGAAGCGTTTGAGGGTGTCCGCCAGGAGTGGCGGTACCTGTGCGGCGTTCATGTGCATCTGGCGCAGGACATTTTCGTGAGTGCCGCTTATGGAAAGCATGCCTTCGCATTCGCGCTCGGAAAAGCGTTGCATGTCTGGCCCGATACGGCGAAGCAAGGTGGCCTTGTCCCAGCTCAGGGGTTGGTCGACCTCGGTTTGCCAGGCGCCGGCCCTGTTGTGTTTGAGCGCGGGTTTGTAGGCTTCGGGGCGAGTCGGATGGTCGATACGATGCTCGCCCGTCAGTGGATTCTCGCTGACGGCGTAGCGTTTGTTCTCCAGGGATAACAGGGTTTTGTCCTGATGGCGGTGCAGCCCGAGCGCGTCCGGTTTTGATTCGTCGGGCAGCACGGCGGGATGCTCGTAGGCGGTGAGGTCGGGTTGCCAGTAGCGGGGTTCGCCGTTCGGTCGTTTCACCGAGTTGAAGCGGTCGAAGAACTGCACGGTTTTCCCGGGCAGCGCCGCGCGCAGTTCTCCTGCGGCAATCATTCCGCCCGCCGCAAACGTGCCCATCTGTACGGCGGATTCAACGACGCCCATCAAATGCCCGAATGCTTCGCGACCCTGACCCTCGGCCCAGTCGACGACGCATTCGAAGGTTTCGTCGAGCAACTGGTACGCCATGTAACCGAGCATCAACTCGCCAAGCAAAGGCACAAACGGCAGGGCAATGAAGGCAGCGATGTTCAACAGTGCTGAAGCGATTTCGGTGAAGGAATCCCAAAGTGCCCAACGGGCTCTCTGGTCGACCGTTGCCGTGGAGACCGCGATGACCCGCGCATCGTTGAGAATCTTGTTGAGCTTCGACTGGTACTGGTGAGTCCACAGGTCGCCCTTGATCGGCATTGAGGCGATACGCAGATCGGCCCGCTGGTCGGGTTGCTCGCGCCAGGTCGGGCGCGGATCACCCGGCGCAACGGGTTGCCAGGTGATGGGCGCCAGTTGACTGTTCAATTGGGCGAAGAAGTGGCCGCGATCCTCATGGTCGATGAAGCGACTGAAGAACTGTTGATAGGTGGGCGCGCGCAGGCGCGTGCTCAGTTCCTCGGCAAAAGCGGCGGACGAGGGGTATTCCTTGACGGGATGTTCGGGGTCATCAGGGATGTAGGCCACGACCCTGGCCACTTCGCGTGCGCTCTCAAGGTCCGGGGCAAATAACAGAACGCCGGTCAGACGCGCGTTCATGATGGTCAGCTCGTGGCAGCCCCATGGCTGGCCACGCAAGCGCAGATAAGGCAGATCGTCCAGCAGGCCAAGAATCAGCCGATGGGCATCACTGCCCAGCAGTTTTTGCATCTGCGCCATATGCAGGGCGGCGATCAGAGCGGTTTTCTGGCTGTCCTGGATTTTCGGTTGCAGCAGTGCCGCCGCCACTGGGTTGCTGATGCCCAGGTTGTCCTCCAGATACTCTTTATAACGCTGGCCAATATCCAGCTCCCGGCACAGGCGGGTGAAAGCCGTGATGGGCATTTTTTCCGTCATCTGCGGCAAGGTATCGAATCGCCCGTCGGCGGAGGGGGGCGTGATGTAAGTCGAGGCGGGCTCGAAGGCGTCAGTTTTGGTTTCGGCGCTTTCGAAGTTGTGCAGCGCAGCATCGAGCAGCGATACCGACCAGATGCGCGCGGCCCCTGACTTCAATCGCAGCCAGGGAAGGTGGGTGGGGATATAAAGATGCAGGCAGGTGTGGCGAACGTCCAGCTCCAGACCGAAATCGCGCTTGAGCGCGGCTTGTAGCAGCGGCTCGGCGAAGTCGGCGGGGCTTTGCAGATTCGCCATCATCCGATCGACCCGATTCTGGCTGGTCGCATGCTGGGCGATGAGTTTGCGCAGTTCCGCCTGCTGATGGGGCGGGGCGTCCTTGAGGTTGGCCGGCATGCCCGGGCTTATATTGCTCAGTGCCTCACGCCGCTGGGGCGTTGCCTGGCGCAGCCAGGACGGGATGACGTTGATCAGATGCTGATAGTGGGCGTCCGGCCGGAGAGCATCGGTCGCCAGGGAGGCAGGTTGGGTCGTCATGGGGGGCGGTGGGCCGTCGAAGTTTGATAAGGCCCTTAGGAAACCGCGCGAGGGCGGATGTCGTGCGGTACATATTTACCTCACTCGACCAATCGGCATCGGTTACAGCGGAGCAAGCCTGCCGCAAACGCTCGCCGCCAGTTAAACTGCGCCTTTGCGACCCTATATGTCGCATTGCCGTAAACCCGGGAAAATCCGGGGTTTGCGCTATAAGAAGTTGTCGCTTGGCGGCAAGGCCGGGCTGAAAACTGTCCTTACAATCCCCCCATCGCTCGCCAGTTTCAGGCGAGTGTTCGTCTTCAGGAGACTCCGATGTCCGTTGAGCACGCTGCGGTACAACGCGCCGATTTCGACCAGGTAATGGTTCCCAACTACGCGCCTGCCGCTTTCATTCCAGTGCGTGGCGCCGGTTCCCGCGTATGGGACCAGTCCGGCCGCGAGTTGATCGACTTCGCCGGCGGGATTGCGGTAAACGTATTGGGCCATGCGCATCCGGCGCTGGTCGGTGCGTTGACCGAGCAAGCCAACAAGCTGTGGCATGTGTCCAACGTGTTCACCAATGAGCCGGCCTTGCGCCTGGCCCATAAGCTGATCGATGCCACTTTTGCCGAACGTGTGTTCTTCTGCAACTCCGGTGCTGAAGCCAACGAGGCCGCTTTCAAGCTGGCCCGTCGCGTCGCGTTCGATCGCTTTGGCAGCGAAAAATACGAAATCATTGCCGCGCTGAACAGCTTCCACGGTCGGACCCTGTTCACCGTGAACGTGGGTGGCCAGTCGAAGTACTCCGACGGTTTCGGCCCTAAAATCACCGGCATTACTCACGTCCCTTACAACGATCTGGCTGCTTTGAAAGCCGCCGTTTCCGACAAGACCTGTGCCGTGGTGCTTGAGCCGATCCAGGGTGAGGGCGGCGTACTGCCGGCCGAACTGGCCTACCTGCAAGGCGCCCGCGAGCTGTGCACCGAGCACAATGCGCTGCTGGTGTTCGACGAAGTGCAAACCGGCATGGGCCGCAGCGGCAAGCTGTTCGCCTATCAACACTACGGCGTGACGCCGGACATCCTGACCAGCGCCAAGAGCCTGGGCGGCGGTTTCCCGATCGCGGCGATGTTGACCACCGAAGACCTGGCCAAACACCTGGTCGTCGGCACCCACGGCACCACTTACGGCGGCAACCCGCTGGCGTGCGCAGTCGCGGAAGCCGTGATCGACGTGATCAACACCCCTGAAGTGCTGAATGGCGTCAAGGCCAAGCACGACAAGTTCAAGGCCCGCCTGGAACAAATCGGCGAGAAGTACGGCCTGTTCACTCAGGTGCGTGGCCTGGGCCTGCTGATCGGTTGCGTCCTGAGCGATGCCTGGAAAGGCAAGGCCAAGGACATCTTCAACGCCGCTGAAAAAGAAGGCCTGATGATTCTGCAAGCCGGTCCGGACGTGATTCGCTTCGCACCGAGCCTGGTGGTTGAAGACGCCGATATCGATGCCGGCCTGGACCGCTTCGAACGCGCCGCAGCTAAGCTGACACAAGCCTGATAGACCTTTCGACGCCTGACCATTCAGGCGTCGAACCCAATTCTGATGCCGGACCCGCTTTCCTGTCGGAGCGAGCCTGCTCACGATGGTGTGTTAGTCGACATCATTGTTGCTGATCCACCATCGTGAGCAGGCTCGCTCCTACAAGGGGCCGGCTTATTTTCCTCAAAGAGTGTTTAAATAAGGAGTGACACCATGCTGGTGATGCGCCCCGCGCAAATGGCTGATCTGGGCGAGGTACAGCGTCTGGCTGCGGACAGCCCGATTGGTGTCACTTCCCTGCCGGATGACGTTGAACGCTTGAGCGACAAGATCGCGGCAAGCGAAGCCTCATTCGCCGCTGAAGTCAGCTTCAACGGTGAAGAGAGCTATTTCTTCGTCCTCGAAGACACCGCGACCGGCAAACTGGTCGGTTGCTCGGCAATCGTCGCGTCGGCTGGCTATTCCGAGCCGTTCTACAGTTTCCGTAATGAAACCTTCGTGCACGCTTCCCGCGAGCTGAAGATTCATAACAAGATCCACGTGCTTTCGCAGTGCCACGACCTGACCGGCAACAGCTTGCTGACCAGTTTCTACGTACAGCGCGAGTTGGTGGGTTCGCCTTGGGCGGAACTCAACTCCCGTGGTCGCCTGTTGTTCGTGGCCAGCCATCCGGAGCGCTTTGCCGATTCCGTGGTGACCGAGATCGTCGGTTACAGCGATGAAAATGGCGATTCACCGTTCTGGGACGCCATTGGTCGCAACTTCTTCGACCTCAACTACGCCGAAGCCGAGCGTTTGTGCGGTCTGAAGAGCCGGACGTTCCTCGCCGAGCTGATGCCGCATTACCCGATTTACGTGCCGTTGCTGCCGGATTCCGCCCAGGAAGCGATGGGGCAGGTTCACCCCCGGGCGCAGATCACGTTCGACATCCTGATGCGCGAAGGCTTTGAGACCGATCACTACATCGACATTTTCGACGGCGGTCCGACCTTGCACGCCCGTGTCTCGGGGATTCGTTCGATTGCCCAGAGCCGTGTGGTACCGGTGAAAATCGGTGAGCCGGTCAAAGGCGCCGGTCGTCAATACCTGGTGGCCAACGCCCAGTTGCAGGATTACCGCGCGGTATTGCTCGAGCTTGATTACGCACCGGGCAAACCCGTCACCCTGGATCTGGAAGCTGCCGAAGCCCTGGGCGTCGGTGAAGGTGCGAGCGTGCGCCTGGTGGCGGTTTAACGCCTGCTTCAAAGAATGCTTAGAAAGCAGCGAGTTTCGCGGGTGGCGCAAGCGACCCGATTGAGGAGATAGCATGATCGTTCGTCCCGTACGCAGCAGCGATTTACCCGCTCTGATCGACCTGGCCCGCAGCACCGGCACCGGCCTGACTACCTTGCCAGCCAACGAAGAGCGTCTGGCCCATCGGGTCGGCTGGGCCGAGAAGACTTTCCGCGGCGAAGCCGGGCGGGGCGATGCGGACTACCTGTTCGTACTCGAAGACGACGACGGTCGCGTGGTGGGCATTTCCGCCATCGCCGGTGCCGTAGGCCTGCGTGAGCCTTGGTACAACTTCCGCGTGGGGCTGACGGTCAGCGCCTCGCAGGAGCTGAAAATCTATCGCGAAATCCCGACGCTGTTCCTGGCCAACGACCTGACCGGTAACTCGGAACTGTGCTCGCTGTTCCTGCACGCCGACTACCGCAGTGGCCTCAACGGCCGCATGCTGTCCAAGGCGCGGATGCTGTTCATTGCCGAATTCCCGCACCTGTTCGGCAACAAGATCATCGCCGAGATGCGCGGTGTGTCCGATGAAGCGGGGCGTTCGCCATTCTGGGAAAGCCTGGGCCGGCACTTCTTCAAAATGGAATTCAGCCAGGCCGATTACCTGACCGGCGTTGGCAACAAGGCGTTCATCGCCGAGCTGATGCCGAAATTCCCGTTGTACACCTGCTTCCTCTCTCCAGAGGCGCGCAACGTGATCGGTCAGGTTCATCCGGACACCGAGCCGGCCCTGGCGATGCTCAAGAGCGAAGGTTTCAGCTATCAAGGCTACGTCGACATCTTCGACGCCGGCCCGGCCATCGAGTGCGAAACCGGCAAGATCCGCGCGGTGCGCGACAGCCAGGCCCTGGTGCTGGCCATCGGCACGCCGGGTGATGACGCCACGCCATTCATTATTCACAACCGCAAGCGCGAAGACTGCCGGATCACTGCCGCACCCGCACGCTTCGCCGCCGGTACGCTGGTGGTCGATCCGCTGACCGCCAAACGTCTTCAACTCAACGCCGGCGATCAAGTGCGCGCCGTTCCGTTGTCCGCTGCTCGGGAGTCGAAATAATGAAGTCGCTTTACATTGCAGGTGAATGGCTGGCCGGTCAGGGCGAAGCCTTTGAGTCGCTGAACCCGGTGACCCAACAGGTGATCTGGTCCGGCGAAGGCGCCACCGCCGCTCAAGTTGAATCGGCCGTACAAGCCGCACGCCAGGCGTTTCCGGGCTGGGCCCGTCGGACCCTGGAAGAACGTATTTCGGTGCTGGAGGCTTTTGCCGCGACGTTGAAGCACAACGCTGACGAACTGGCCCGCACCATCGGTGAGGAAACCGGCAAACCCCTGTGGGAAGCGGCGACCGAAGTCACCAGCATGGTCAACAAAATTGCGATCTCGGTGCAGAGTTACCGCGAACGTACCGGCGAGAAGAGCGGCCCGCTGGGCGACGCCACCGCTGTTCTGCGTCACAAGCCACATGGCGTGGTGGCCGTGTTCGGTCCCTACAACTTCCCTGGTCACCTGCCCAACGGCCACATCGTGCCGGCGCTGCTGGCCGGTAACACGGTGCTGTTCAAGCCGAGCGAGCTGACGCCGAAAGTGGCCGAGTTGACGGTCAAGTGCTGGATTGAAGCCGGTTTGCCAGCCGGTGTGTTGAACCTGCTGCAAGGCGCTCGCGAAACCGGTATCGCCCTGGCGGCGAACCCTGGCATCGACGGTCTGTTCTTCACCGGTTCCAGCCGTACTGGCAATCATCTGCACCAGCAGTTCGCCGGTCGTCCGGACAAGATCCTCGCGCTGGAAATGGGTGGCAACAACCCGCTGGTGGTCGATCAGGTCGCCGATCTCGATGCCGCTGTGTACACCATCATCCAGTCGGCATTCATTTCTGCCGGTCAACGTTGCACCTGCGCGCGCCGTCTGCTGGTGCCGCAAGGCGCTTGGGGCGACACCCTGCTGGCGCGTCTGGTGGCGGTCAGCTCGGCTCTTTCCGTCGGGGCCTTCGATCAGCAACCTGCACCGTTCATGGGCTCGGTGATTTCCCTCGGCGCTGCCAAAGCACTGATGGACGCCCAGGCGCATTTGCTGGCTAACGGCGCGGTGTCGTTGCTGGAGATGACTCAGCCTCAGGCGCAATCCGCTTTGTTGACCCCCGGCATTCTGGATGTGACCGCCGTGGCGGATCGTCCGGACGAAGAGTTGTTCGGGCCGCTGCTGCAAGTGATCCGCTACGCTGATTTTGAATCGGCGATTGCTGAGGCTAACGACACTGCCTACGGTCTGGCTGCGGGCCTGCTGTCGGATTCCGAAGCGCGTTACCAGCAATTCTGGCTGGAGAGCCGTGCCGGTATCGTCAACTGGAACAAGCAGTTGACCGGTGCTGCCAGCAGCGCGCCATTCGGTGGTGTAGGCGCCTCGGGCAACCATCGGGCCAGCGCCTACTACGCTGCGGATTACTGCGCGTACCCGGTGGCCTCGCTGGAAACCCCGAGCCTGGTATTGCCTTCGGCCTTGACGCCGGGTGTCCAGCTTTAGTGCGCCAAGAGGCCCTTCGGGCCTCATCGCCGGCAAGCCGGCTCCTACAGGATGCATGTGATTTCTGTGGGAGTTGGCTTGCCAGCGATCGGTCGCGAAGCGGCCGCCAATGCTTTGTTATTGATGCCTATAAAAAACAGATTCTCGTGGAGCCTCGCTGATGAAATCCTATGAAGTCAATTTTGACGGTCTAGTGGGGCCGACCCATAACTACGGTGGCCTGTCCTACGGCAACGTGGCGTCCCAGAGCAATAGCCAGCAGTCTTCGAACCCGAAGGAAGCTGCGCTGCAAGGCCTGGCAAAAATGAAAGCGCTGATGGAAATGGGCTTTCAGCAGGGCGTGCTGGCACCCCAAGAGCGCCCGGACGTAGCGGCACTGCGTCGCCTGGGTTTCAGTGGCACCGACGCTCAAGTCATCGAGCGCGCCGCCAAAGACGCCATGCCTCTGCTGGTTGCCAGTTGCTCGGCTTCGAGCATGTGGGTGGCCAACGCCGCTACCGTCAGCCCTAGTGCGGACACTGCCGATGGCCGCGTGCACTTCACCGCCGCCAACCTGAATTGCAAATACCACCGCAGCATCGAACACCCGACTACCAGTCGCGTACTGGGTGCGATGTTCGCCGACCAGAAGCACTTCGCGCACCACGCGGCCCTGCCGGCCGTGGCGCAGTTCGGTGATGAAGGCGCAGCCAACCACACTCGTTTCTGCCGTGAGTACGGCGAAGCCGGCGTTGAATTCTTCGTCTTCGGTCGTAGCGCGTTCGACACCCGCTACCCGGCACCGCAAAAGTACCCGGCGCGCCAGACCCTCGAAGCATCGCAAGCCGTTGCCCGTTTGCACGGTTTGAGCGATGACGGCGTGGTCTACGCCCAGCAGAATCCGTCGGTGATCGACCAGGGTGTATTCCACAATGACGTGATTGCCGTAGGTAATGGCGAGGTGCTGTTCTATCACGAGGACGCGTTCCTCGAGACCGAGCAGATGCTAGCCGAATTGCAGGGCAAGCTCGCCAAGGTCGGTGGCCAATTTCAGTCGATCTGCGTGCCGCGTTCCGCTGTAACCGTAGAAGACGCCGTTCGCTCCTACCTGTTCAATAGCCAGCTGCTGTCCCGTCCGGACGGTTCCATGCTGTTGATCGTGCCGGAAGAGTGCCGTGGCAATGAGCGTGTCTGGCAATACCTGCAGGGTTTGACCAGCTCCGGCGGCCTGATCCGCGAAGTGAAAGTCTTCGATCTCAAGCAGAGCATGCAGAACGGTGGTGGCCCGGCTTGCCTGCGTTTGCGCGTCGCTCTCAACGAAACCGAACTGGCGGCGGTCAATCCAGGGGTTATCATGACGGCACCGTTGTATGGCACGCTAACCGAATGGGTCGACAAGCACTACCGCGACCGCATGACCGAAAACGATCTGGCGGACCCGCAATTGCTGCTTGAGTGCCGGACGGCACTGGATGAACTGACACAAATCCTTAAACTGGGCTCGGTTTATCCATTCCAGATCAATTGATCGACGGCGCGCTCGGGCACGACAGCGCGCCGCTTCATCTCCAATGAGAGCGTAATTACATGAGCGACAAACTGCAGCTGATCCTTGAAGACACTGATGGCACGCAACTGGAAACCTCCTGCACCCGCGTCGCGGTCATGTGGCAAGGCAAAGAGCTGTGGATCCAGCACGATGGTCGTGGTCAATTGCTGATTGGCGTGGACGTCGAAGAAGGTGACGCCGAATACGCCAACCTGCTGCTGCGCCCATTGGCGACTAATCTGGTAAGTCTGCAACTGGAAATGGAACCGGCTGAGCTCGGTGACGACGATCACGTCCATGGTCCGGATTGCAATCACGATCACTAAGGAAACCGCTCTATGCTCGCCCTCGGCAAACTGCTTGAACTGACCCTCGCCGGCCGCGAACCGGCGGAGAAGACTCAACTGACTGTCGAAGGCGTGCGCATGCGCTGGTTGAGCGAGGGCGCGCTGGAAGTCCGGCCGCCTGAAGCTCGCGACAATGGTCTGGACCTGCTGCTGTCGGCGGGTATCCACGGTAATGAAACAGCGCCGATCGAACTGCTTGATCGTCTGTTGCATGACATCGCTCGCGGTGATCTGAAACCGCGTGCTCGTATTCTGTTCCTGTTTGGCAACCCCGAAGCGATTCGCAAAGGCGAACGTTTCGTCGAGCAGGACGTCAATCGGCTGTTCAACGGCCGTCACGAACAAAGCAGCGGCTCCGAAGCTTTACGCGCTTGTGAGCTGGAGCGCCTGGCGGCGAGTTTCTTCAGCCTGCCGGACCGCGACCGCCTGCACTATGACCTGCATACCGCCATTCGCGGCTCGAAAATCGAGCAGTTCGCGCTGTATCCGTGGAAGGAAGGTCGTCAGCATTCACGCCAGGAGCTGGCCCGTCTGCGTGCCGCCGGCATGGAAGCGGTGCTGCTGCAGAACAAGCCGTCCATCGTTTTCAGTTCCTACACCTACGACAAACTCGGTGCCGAGTCCTTCACGCTGGAGTTGGGCAAGGCGCGGCCATTCGGGCAGAACGACGGGGTGAACGTGTCCCGGCTGGAAACACGCCTCAAACAGATCATCGAAGGCTCCGAGCCGGCGCTGAATGAAGTGGCGCTGGATGGCTTGAAACTGTTCAGCGTCGCGCGGGAAATCATCAAGCACAGCGACAACTTCCGCCTGAACCTGCCGGCCGACATCGAGAATTTTTCGGAGCTGGATGTAGGTTATCTGCTGGCCGAAGACATCGCCCAGACCCGCTGGATCATCGAGGAAGAGGGCGCCCGGATCATCTTCCCGAACCCCAAAGTGAAGAATGGCCTGCGTGCCGGCATTCTGATCGTGCCGACCACGGACGAAAATCTGGCCTGACCGGATAACCCCCTGTAGGAGCGAGCTTGCTCGCGATGGACTTGAGAACGCCGCGGGGGTATCAGATACGCAGCGTTATCGTTGCAGACCATCGCGAGCAAGCTCGCTCTACAGGTTTTTGCGGTGTTTAGACTGCTACCGCACGTGGTTCAGTGCGGCGCAGGCTGCGGATCTTCAGCAGCGTATCCGCGCAAGTCTTCGCCGCTTCCTGGCCTTTATGCACGAAATGCTCGAAGAAGAACTTGTGGTGTTCTTCACCGGCATGGAAGTGGTGGGGGGTCAGGGACACCGAGAACACCGGCACTTCGGTTTCCAGCTGAACCTGCATCAGGCCGCTGACCACTGACTGGGCGACGAATTCGTGACGGTAGATACCGCCGTCCACCACAAGGGCTGCCGCTACGATGCCGGCATAACGGCCGGTCTTGGCCAGCAGCTTGGCGTGCAGGGGCATTTCAAAGGCGCCGCCGACTTCGAAGAAGTCGATGTCGGATTCCTGATAACCCTGAGCAATCATTTCGCTGACGAAGCCTTTACGGCTCTGATCAACAATGTCCTTGTGCCAGCAGGCCTGGATGAACGCAACGCGTTCGCCGTGATGGTTTTTGCTTTTGCTGTCGATTGCGGTGGGTTGCATGTTCTGACTCCTGTTTGTGTGAAAAACAGGGCGTTATGAATCGAATGGGATTTAAGGGTACGCAGGCACAAGTGCCTGCGGACGGCGCTTTGGTATAGAGCCTAGGCGGCGCCAATCCCGTTCTCTCTTCATCCGGACTATGACCGTCGGCCCCGGGATCACACCGGGTCTGCTGACCTTGCCGCCAGTCACCGCCGAAGCCGTACTGTCACCAAGCGCTCGCGGGCTATGCACGTTGCGCGCAATTACCGCCGGTGGGGAGTTGCACCCCGCCCTGAGAACGTTTTGCCGCCAGATTGTTTGGCGGCGCAGCGTTTTTAACACATATTTCCTACGCACGCATCGATGCTTTCTGATGAATCTCATCGAATTATTCACTGGATTAAGCCGTCTTTTCCTTCCTTGAGGGTTGATTATTCATCGGCATGACCGCAGTAATTCTCTTCTGAAAGGGAATTCCCCTGATTACCGAGGCCAGATTCATGAGTGTTATTGATCTTCGCAGCGACACTGTCACCCAACCCACCGCCGGCATGCTCGACGCGATGGCCACAGCGGCCACCGGTGATGACGTCTATGGTGAGGATCCGACGGTCAATCGGTTGGAAGCCGAATTAGCCCGGCGTCTGGGTTTTGCCGCGGCGCTGTTCGTACCGACCGGCACGATGAGTAATTTGCTGGGACTGATGGCCCACTGCGAGCGCGGTGACGAGTACATCGTCGGTCAGCAGGCGCACACTTATAAGTACGAAGGTGGCGGCGCGGCAGTGCTCGGTTCGATCCAGCCGCAGCCACTGGAAGTGCAGGCCGATGGTTCGCTGGACCTGGCGCAGGTCGCTGCTGCCATCAAACCGGATGATTTTCACTTTGCCCGGACCCGGCTGCTGGCGCTGGAGAACACCATGCAGGGCAAGGTCTTGCCGCTGGAATATCTGGCAAGGGCGCGCCGTTTTACCCGTGAGCACGGGCTGCAACTGCATCTGGACGGCGCGCGGCTGTACAACGCAGCGGTCAAGCTCGGGGTCGACGCCCGGGAAATCACCCAGCATTTCGACTCCGTCTCGGTATGCCTGTCCAAAGGTCTGGGCGCACCGGTGGGTTCGGCGTTGTGCGGCTCGGTCGAGTTGATAGGCAAGGCTCGGCGCCTGCGCAAGATGGTCGGCGGCGGCATGCGGCAGGCCGGGATTCTGGCGGCGGCAGGCCTGTACGCACTGGATAACAATGTTCAGCGGCTGGCTGATGACCACGCCCATGCGCAATTACTGGCCGAGGGCCTGCGCGGGGCAGGTTTTGAGGTCGAGCCGGTGCAGACCAACATGGTCTACGTGCAGATGGGCGACAAGGCCGAAGCGATCAAGGCGTTCGCTGACGCGCGCGGGATCAAGTTGAGCGCGGCTGCGCGTCTGCGAATGGTCACGCACATGGATGTCAGTGCGGCGCAAATCGAGCAGGTCGTCGCGACATTCGTCGACTTTTCGCGCAAGTGATAGCGTTAGCGCTCCAATTGACTGTTTCTATCGTATAAACACGCTGTACCCCGCGCGCAGGGCCGATATAATGCGGCCCTTTGCCGTCGCTTCGTCTGTTGACGTTTCGAACAGGCCTTTGGCCGCAGCCTCCGTGGAAGAACCTAATGAAAAGCGCAGAAATCCGTGAAGCCTTCCTTCGCTTCTTCGAAGAGCAAGGCCACACCCGTGTAGCCTCCAGCTCTTTGATTCCGGGCAACGACCCAACCCTGCTGTTCACCAACGCGGGGATGAACCAGTTCAAGGACTGTTTCCTGGGCCAGGAAAAGCGCGCGTACACCCGCGCGGTCAGCAGCCAGAAATGCGTGCGCGCCGGCGGCAAGCACAACGACCTGGAAAACGTCGGTTACACCGCCCGTCACCACACCTTCTTCGAAATGCTGGGTAACTTCAGCTTCGGTGACTACTTCAAGCGTGATGCCATCACCTACGCCTGGACCTTCCTGACTTCCGACAAGTGGCTGAACCTGCCGAAGGAAAAGCTCTGGGTCACGGTCTATGCCAGCGATGACGAGGCGTACGACATCTGGACCAAGGAAATCGGTGTTCCGGCCGAGCGCATGGTTCGTATCGGCGACAACAAAGGCGCGCCTTACGCGTCCGACAACTTCTGGACCATGGGCGATACCGGCCCGTGCGGTCCTTGCACCGAGATTTTCTACGATCACGGCGCCGATATCTGGGGTGGCCCACCGGGCTCGCCAGAAGAAGATGGCGACCGTTACATCGAAATCTGGAACAACGTGTTCATGCAGTTCAACCGTACCGCCGATGGCGTGCTGCACCCGCTGCCAGCGCCGTCGGTAGATACCGGTATGGGCCTGGAGCGGATCAGTGCGGTGCTGCAGCACGTGCACTCGAACTATGAAATCGACCTGTTCCAGAGCCTGCTGAACGCATCGGCCAAGGCCATCGGTTGCACCAACGACGCACAGGCTTCCCTGAAAGTCGTGGCTGACCATATCCGTTCTTGCGGTTTCCTGATCGCTGACGGTGTGTTGCCGTCCAACGAAGGTCGTGGCTATGTACTGCGCCGGATCATTCGTCGCGCCTGCCGTCACGGCAACAAGCTGGGCGCCAAGGGCAGCTTCTTCTACCAGATCGTCGCGGCGCTGGTTGCCGAGATGGGCGAAGCCTTCCCTGAGTTGAAATCCCAGCAGGCGCACATCGAGCGCGTTCTTAAGGCTGAAGAAGAGCAATTCGCCAAGACCCTGGAGCAGGGCCTGAAAATCCTCGAGCAGGATCTCGCCGAGCTAAAAGGCGACGTGGTACCGGGCGATGTCGTGTTCAAGCTCTACGACACCTATGGTTTCCCGATGGACCTGACCGGTGACATCGCTCGCGAACGCAACCTGACCATCGACGAAGTAGGTTTCGAGCGCGAAATGGAAGCCCAGCGCGTCCGCGCTCGTTCTGCCAGCTCCTTCGGCATGGACTACAACAGTCTGGTCAAGGTGGATGTTGATACCGAGTTCACCGGATACCACGCCACCAGCGGCTCGGCGAAAGTCATTGCCCTCTATAAAGACGGGCAATCGGTCGATGTATTGAGCGAAGGCGAAGAGGGCGTGGTGGTTCTGAACCAGACCCCGTTCTACGCTGAGTCCGGCGGCCAGGTCGGCGATTGCGGTTACCTGCAAGCCGGTGCTTCCCGCTTCGACGTACGTGACACCACCAAGACCGGTGGCGCGTTCCTGCATCACGGTGTGCTGGCGTCGGGTAGCCTGTTGATCGGTGCACCGGTGGAAACCCATGTCGAGGCTGACGTACGTCACGCCACCTCGCTGAACCACTCGGCCACCCACTTGCTGCACGCCGCGTTGCGTCAGGTGCTGGGCGATCACGTTCAGCAGAAAGGCTCGCTGGTTGACAGTCAGCGCCTGCGTTTCGACTTCAGCCACTTCGAGGCGATCAAGCCAGAACAGCTCAAGGCGCTGGAAGAGATCGTCAACGCCGAGATTCGCAAGAACTCTGCGGTTGAAACCGAAGAGACCGATATCGAAACCGCCAAGAAGAAAGGCGCCATGGCGCTGTTCGGCGAGAAGTACGGCGACAACGTTCGTGTGCTGAGCATGGGCGGTGATTTCTCCGTCGAATTGTGCGGCGGTATCCACGCTAACCGTACCGGCGACATCGGCTTGCTGAAAATCATCAGCGAAGGCGGTGTGGCGTCTGGTGTGCGTCGTATCGAGGCAGTCACCGGTGCTGCGGCACTGGCCTACTTGAACGCTGCAGAAGAGCAACTCAAGGAAGCGGCCAGCCTGGTCAAGGGCAGCCGCGATAACCTGATCGACAAGTTGTCGGCTGTGCTGGAGCGCAACCGTCTGCTGGAGAAACAACTCGAGCAATTGCAAGCCAAGGCTGCCAGCGCCGCGGGCGACGATTTGTCGGCGCAAGCGCAGGACGTCAACGGCGTGAAAGTGCTGTCCGTGCGTCTGGACGGTCAGGACGGCAAGGCGCTGCTGGCGCTGGTCGATCAACTGAAAAACAAACTCGGCCGCGCAGTGATCCTGCTCGGCAGTGTCCATGAGGAAAAGGTCGTACTGGTTGCAGGCGTAACCAAAGACCTGACTGGCCAACTCAAAGCCGGTGATTTGATGAAGCAAGCCGCTGCGGCAGTGGGCGGGAAGGGCGGTGGTCGTCCAGACATGGCGCAGGGCGGCGGTACCGACGCTGGCGCACTGGATGCAGCACTGGCTCTGACTGTTCCATTTGTAGAGCAGGGTTTATAAGGCAGTGCTTTCGGCCCGCAGTCTAGTGGCGGGCCGGAACGCTGTTTGAGTGATTATTTGGGCGCCCTTCATGGGCAGAGGCGGCTTTGAAATGGCTTTGATCGTACAGAAATTTGGAGGCACCTCGGTCGGCACTGTCGAGAGAATCGAGCAGGTCGCCGACAAGGTTAAGAAATTCCGCGATGCCGGCGATGACCTGGTGGTTGTGCTGTCTGCAATGAGCGGCGAAACCAACCGTCTGATCGATCTGGCCAAGCAAATCAGTGGCGACGGACAACCGGTTCCGCGCGAACTGGACGTGATCGTTTCTACCGGTGAGCAGGTGACGATTGCCCTGTTGGCCATGGCGCTGATCAAGCGCGGTGTACCGGCGGTGTCGTATACCGGCAATCAGGTACGGATTCTGACGGATAGCGCTCACAATAAAGCGCGTATCTTGCAGATCGATGACCAGAAGATTCGCGGCGACCTGAAGGCCGGCCGTGTGGTTGTTGTCGCCGGTTTCCAGGGTGTCGACGAGCACGGCAACATCACGACCCTGGGTCGTGGCGGTTCCGACACCACCGGCGTAGCGCTGGCGGCAGCCTTGAAGGCTGATGAGTGCCAGATCTACACCGACGTCGACGGCGTCTACACCACTGACCCGCGCGTCGTGTCCGTGGCTCAGCGCCTGGACAAGATTACCTTCGAAGAGATGCTGGAAATGGCCAGCCTCGGTTCCAAGGTGTTGCAGATCCGTGCGGTCGAGTTCGCCGGTAAGTACAACGTTCCGCTGCGCGTACTGCACAGCTTCAAGGAGGGTCCGGGCACCCTCATTACTATTGATGAAGAGGAAACCATGGAACAGCCGATCATTTCCGGCATCGCTTTCAACCGCGATGAAGCCAAGCTGACCATCCGTGGCGTGCCAGACACCCCGGGCGTTGCGTTCAAGATTCTCGGCCCGATCAGCGCCGCGAACATCGAAGTCGACATGATCGTGCAGAACGTCGCGCACGATAACACCACCGACTTCACCTTCACCGTGCACCGTAACGATTACCAGGCCGCGCAATCGGTGCTGGAAAACACCGCTCGCGAGATCGGTGCCCGTGAAGTCGTGGGTGACACCAAGATCGCCAAGGTTTCGATCGTCGGCGTAGGCATGCGCTCACACGCAGGCGTAGCCAGCCGCATGTTCGAATCCCTGGCCAAGGAAAGCATCAACATCCAGATGATCTCGACCTCGGAAATCAAAGTCTCCGTGGTGATCGAAGAGAAGTACCTGGAACTGGCTGTGCGCGCCCTGCACACGGCTTTCGAACTGGACGCACCGGCCCGCCAGGGCGAGTGATGCGTTTGCCAAAAGGCGCGGTCTGACCGCGCTTTTTGTTTTTTGAATGGCGTGACCCTCGAGACTGTTCTTTTGCTCGCGCTAGTCAATACTCAGGCATGTAGGCCATGACCGATTTTGGTTGTAGGTCGAGTGCCTTTTTTTTGCAGACTGTTGTCCCTGAAATGTAAGGCGTGAGGAGAAAGGTATGCTGATTCTGACTCGTCGGTGCGCAGAAAGCCTGATTATTGGTGATGGCGAAATCACCGTGACCGTGCTCGGCGTCAAAGGAAATCAAGTGCGTATTGGTGTGAACGCCCCCAAAGAGGTGGCTGTGCACCGTGAGGAAATCTACCTGCGTATCAAGAAAGAGAAGGACGAAGAACCAAGCCATTAATTTTTATCGTTTTTTATGTTTGCAAACGGGGAAGAAGCTGGTTAATATACGCCCCGTGTTGCGGAGAGCTGGCCGAGTGGCCGAAGGCGCTCCCCTGCTAAGGGAGTACACCTCAAAAGGGTGTCGGGGGTTCGAATCCCCCGTTCTCCGCCATTATTTTCGTAGTGCGTTGTAATCTGGCTTCTTCGGTAAGTTGTTGAAATTACTAGAAAAAAGCGCTTTACAAACAGATTGAACGGCCTATAATGCGCGGCAACAAATGCACTCGTAGCTCAGCTGGATAGAGTACTCGGCTACGAACCGAGCGGTCACAGGTTCGAATCCTGTCGAGTGCACCATTTAAGAGTTGTTTGCAGTAATGTGAATGACTTGGCTTCAACCAGTTGTGATCTGGTATAAAAACACAAAATGCACTCGTAGCTCAGCTGGATAGAGTACTCGGCTACGAACCGAGCGGTCACAGGTTCGAATCCTGTCGAGTGCACCATACAACAGAAAGCCCGCATTTAATGCGGGCTTTTTGCCGTCTTGGATTTGGCTTTTCCTTTCGTGCACCCTCTCGTATCAAACTCTATGTTTGCACTTCGACCTCGCTTGGTGTCATAGCGATAGCTCGTGGCCGAATTCCGGATGCTGATCTTGTCTGGTTTGCCCAAGGCGCTTTCGACGTCTTGTTGGCTCATGCCGGCAACTATGCGCTGATTGATGATTGCTTCTCGGCGTTCCCTGGCGCTGATCAGGTTTCCACATTTGTCTTCTGGCTGACCGATGACAGTCGGCTCGCGGTTTGTGAGTTTTCTTCCTGCTATTTCTCGATGGCTGGTTTCCGGTATGAGTGCGAGTGCCGTGCCGGGTGAGTAGGTTTGTACTTCCTGCGGCGAAAGCTGCTCACCGGCTTTGCAGCTCATTGTGGTGAAGGTGATGCGTCCGTCTGCTGCCTCACAGCGATGGATAGTGGTGGCGCGCGCTGCAAGTGGTAGGCAGAGAAGGGGGATCAGTAAAAGGCGGGATGATTTTTGTAGCATTCGACGTCCTCCGTGACGGTACTCGTCCAAAGGTAGCTGCTACATTTTCAGTTGCCGGTGTGTTTTCTTTTCAGGATGAGTCGTCGCAGTTTGAAGGATCAGGATGGCACTCAAGATTGTTTCGCAAGCGCTTGTTTCAGCCACGATTTTTTAACGTTTAAAACCGTCGGGCGGTGTTATCATTGCGCCCGTCAGCCCCGCCGGGGCTTATGGAATACCTCCATGGACTTACCCAGTAGTTACTCAATACCCCGTTTTTCCAATCATGAATTGACTGATTGATGCTTCCGGCGTGCCCCGCTGCTGGGAGTGGAGTTCGCCTATGTCTGAAGTTGAAGTAAAGAAAACGCAAGAAAGCTTGCAGGACCGCCTTGCTCAAGTTGTTGAGCTGTTGCAGCGTCAGCGAGTAGTAGAAGACCTGACTCATCGCCAGGAAGGCCCGCATCACGATCGGGTTGAGAACCTGGTTCACCGGCAGAACCTCGTCGAATTGCAACGCAAACTCGATGATCTGCACTCTGCCGACGTTGCCTATATCCTTGAAGCCTTGCCGCTGGATGATCGTCTGGCGCTTTGGCAGCTGGTCAAGGCTGATCGCGACGGCGATATTCTTCTCGAGGTATCCGACTCGGTCCGTGAAACCCTGATCGCCGACATGGACGATCAGGAGCTTCTGGCTGCTGCTAAGGATATGGATGCCGACGAGCTTGCGGACCTGGCCTCAGAGCTGCCGCGAGATGTCGTCCATGAATTGATGGAAACGCTCGATGGTCAGCAGCGTGAGCGTGTTCGCTCCGCACTGTCCTATGACGAGGATCAGGTCGGTGCATTGATGGACTTCGAGATGGTGACCATCCGCGAGGATGTCAGTCTCGAAGTTGTTTTGCGCTATCTGCGGCGTCTCAAGGAGCTGCCCGGTCATACCGACAAACTGTTTGTGGTTGATTACGACGGCGTCCTCAAAGGGGTTTTGCCGATCAAGCGTTTGCTGGTTAACGACCCGGAAAAGCAAGTATCTGAGGTTATGGCCAGCGATCCGGTGAGTTTTCATCCGGATGAAGAGGCCTACGATGCCGCGCAGGCCTTTGAGCGATACGATCTTATTTCTGCACCTGTTGTAGACAAAAACGGGAAATTGATCGGTCGACTGACTATCGATGAAATGGTCGACCTGATTCGTGAGGAGGGTGAGAGCGAAGTTCTCAATATGGCGGGTCTGCGCGAAGAAGAAGATATTTTCGCGTCCGTCTGGAAGTCCCTACGTAACCGTTGGGCATGGTTGGCGGTGAATCTGATCACTGCATTCGTGGCATCGCGGGTGATTGGCCTTTTCGAGGGCTCAATCGAGAAGCTGGTGGCGCTTGCGGCGCTTATGCCAATTGTGGCGGGTATCGGGGGCAATTCCGGCAATCAAACCATCACCATGATTGTACGGGCGATGGCGTTGGATCAAGTCAGTACCGGCAATACGTCGCGGCTGATGCGCAAAGAGTTGGCGGTTGCGCTGATTAATGGTCTGATCTGGGGTGGTGTGATCGGCATTGTCGCCTATCTTCTTTACAGTAGTTGGTCTTTGGGTGTGGTAATGACCGCAGCCATGACGCTCAATTTACTGCTTGCGGCGTTGATGGGCGTTTTGATCCCCATGACATTAGTACGGCTTGGGCGCGATCCTGCCATGGGCTCCAGTGTGATGATCACGGCCGTGACTGACAGTGGTGGGTTCTTTATCTTCCTTGGTCTGGCAACGATCTTCCTGCTCTGAGATGTTTTTTTAAAACCCGCTTACCGGCGGGTTTTTTTATGCCTGAATTTTGGGCAAAAAAAAGCCAGCGATTAGGCTGGCTTGAGCTTTCAGGTAATTACGAGGCGTCTGCGGCCATTTCGGCGTCATGTGCAATCAGCGAAACGAGTGCGTTTTGCTGGCGGTGGGAGAGTTGGCGGAAGCGTTGCAGCAATTCACGTTCGTGCAGTGAAAGTTCCGGGCTGTCCAGGCGCATGCTTAATTCTTCGCCCAGTGCACCTTCCTGAATGAGGCTCTGCTCAAGGCGCGCGATGATTTCGGAGTTCATGCTGCGGTGATGATTGCGAGCCACCTCGGCAATGCGTTCACGCATTCCGTCTGGCAGACGTACGACGAACTTGTCAGCCGTACGGCTGGAATAAATTGCCTGTTTCAATGGGCGCATATATTTAACCGGTTAGTTCAGGGGAGCGGTTCTCGGGATTGGCCGCAGGATGTCTGATAGGACAAGCGCTCTGGCCAAATGTTCAACCTGAATTGATAGAGGCCCGCATCATGCCTCAAATTAGCCAGATCCTTGGCGTCAATTCTGTGACAAATATTGAACTGGATAAAGGCGTTATGCCAGCACCAATTATCAGAAATGCGGGCTGGGTTGAAAAGTTTGCCCAAGCGCGTATTGCTGACCGCGTCCTTCTGCCCGACAGTGGCTGTCATGAAATCTGACGGGCAAGTCATGCGAATTCAATTACTGTTCCTTACCCCTACAGGATAGTGGCAAATGGCCGATTTACTAGGGGTAGCTGCGCAGTCAATGCTTTTTAGGATGGATGGTGAGTCGTTCGCCAAATGGTGGGCGTGGATTCTTGGGAAAAACATCGTCATGCGGATGGGCTTTTTGGCGTCGCGGTGAGCTCGCGATCAAGAGGAGGCATCTGCCTACACTTAAAATGCCTAAGGACGACATGACAAAGGCATGGTTGCCCGTTAACATGCATGCCGTCCCTTGCTTCGCGTGTTCTCGCGGCTAGCTTGTGTCTCAGTAGCTCAATTGGATAGAGCATCCCCCTCCTAAGGGGAAGGTTGGCAGTTCGAACCTGCCCTGGGACACCATTTCATTTGTAATTTCCAATTCCTTCATTGCCTGTTGGTCATTATTCGGTGACAGCTGTGTATTGTCGTTCCTTTCCGCTTAGTCGCTTCTATATAGAGAGGCGTTAGGGAGAGGGGGCTTTCCTGTCTTCCGTAAGTAATTGATAGAAAAACCAAATCAGTGCTTGACGGCAGATTCTGGAGGCCTATAATTCGCCCCACTTCCGGCGCAGTCGAAACGGAAAACTCCTTGATAAACAATGAGTTACGCAGTTTTCGGCGGCAGGTTGCTTCAGGTCATCGAAGCCGAAAGGAAGTTGTAAAAGAGGTGTTGACAGCAGCGAGTAACGCTGTAGAATTCGCCTCCCGCTGACGAGAGATCGAAAGCGCAAGTGGTTGAAGTTGTTAAGGATTCCTTGAAAACTTCTGAAAATAATCACTTGACAGCAAATGAGGCTGCTGTAGAATGCGCGCCTCGGTTGAGACGAAAGCTCTTAACCAACCGCTCTTTAA
>NZ_VZPP01000028.1 GCF_008801475.1 Pseudomonas moorei
CTTTAATGCCTCTTCCACCGGGACACGACTGCTAAGCTTATCCACAATTGCTGATGCAAAAATCAGCAATCCGCCCTGGGTCAATTTTCAATCGGCAGGGTGGGTCAGTTTTCAATCAGCGCCGACAGCCAGAGCTCATTTAGGGATGAAAGGTTCATAAACCACATTCACTTCTGAAAAAATTGCGAACATATTTGTGAGTGACCCATTATCCCAGGCTCGATAATCTCTGGGGCCGGCGCCTAAGAAACGCCTCAACCAGAGCGGTCCTCCGCACCCGACAGTCATGCGGCTTTTTTTCGTCTGCGGTTTCTCTACGCCTGCGAAAAATTCCCGTTATGTCGGGAGTGGGCGAATACAAGACCCGAAAGGGGAATATGTCCGGCCCGTCTCTGGTGGGTTTCTTAGCTCCCGACACCCTTAACGAATGCCCTAAGAAAGCAGCCAGAGGTAAAGGAAATGCCTGACTCTCCAACCTTCACGATGAAGGTGATTTACCGTACCCGCAGAACGCCCCACTCGCTTCCGATTCCGGAGGCACGCCATGTCTGAACCACTTTTACCGACTCGTTTTACCCGCCACAGAACACACCTGCATGCCCTCCTGGTGGAGAACCAGGCGTGGTTCTGCGCCCACGAGCTGGGGCGGTTGATGGGCAAATATCTTGATGAGCGCCAGTTGCGCAAACTCGATGCTGATCAGTGGCAGGTGATGTGCGTGGAGACCTATGGTGAAGCCGAAGAACGCTTGATGGTGAGCGAGTCCGGCGTGTACGCGCTTTTGATTTATCACTACTGCCCTGAATACCGACAGCTTCGTGAATGGCTGACGCATCAGGTTGTGCCCGCGTTGCGTGATGCCCGTCCGTTGCGCTCGGTTGAGCGCCCTACGTTGAGCGTGCTGAGCTGGCCGCAGATGTCGCTCAGCATGTTGCACTGGCAGGATGAGCCTTGGATTCGGTTGCGGGATATGCCTTGCTTGCTGGCGGACGCCCCTTTCAATCGTCGAGAATCCTGGTGGCATAAAGCTTCGCGCTTGCTGCGGGGCCACTGAATATTCATGAGTCCGCTGTTTGAGTTTCAAGCAGCGGATTTTTATTGGATCAGAATACAGAGGGCCGCTTCGCAGCCCAACGGGAGCAAGCTCCCTCGCCACAGGGGATGTGTTGCTGCGGGGGCGATGTGGAATTGGAGAATGAGTGGATGCCGTCATTCACGGGCCGGCTCACTCCCACAGATTTTGCAGCATGTTGAAAAGAGTCAGTGCACTCAGCGCCCCCGCCCGTTATTAATACCCTCCCACCTCACGGACCCGAGCCCCCATGAAATTCGACCTCGCCTACTGCCTCAGCCTCGACGCCAAGCTGTCGATCTATGACGTGCGCGATCTGAATTTCGACGAGACCATGGCCTTCGATTCCGCCAAGGAGCACTTCCAGTGCCCCAACGATGCCTGTCGTTTGGCGTTCGATGCGTCGAACGAGTTGGGGACGTTCAATGCCAAGAATGTGAATTACGTGCGCACGCCGCACTTCAAGAACTTGCCGAGTACGCGGCATGTCGAGGGTTGTCCTTATGTCAGCCTGAAGACGCCGGCATCGGGCGTGGAGGCGGACGGGGCGGAAACGGATGACGGTCGCGAGGAGCATTTCCCGTCAGAATTGTTACTGACTCGACGTGCGTATGTGCGTCAGCCATCCAACGCGGCGGGGGCGCACGACAGTAAAGAGCATGAGCCCGTAACGCCTTCGGCCGCCAATCATGTCGAGCCGCCGAGCCACGATTCGACGCCGGACAAGACCAGCGTCTTCGCCCACCCGGTGGAGTGTTTCGTGTCGAACTTCGACGACAAGGACCTGCTCAAGCGCATGCCGTTGAAGATCGGCGAGCACACGGCAACGTACGCCGCGTTTTTCAAGAAAATCGAGTACCTGCAGGACAACAAGGGGCTGATTTACTGGGGCAAGATCAAGCAGATCAAGGACTACACCCAGAGTTTTCGCATCGATTTCGAGAAGAAGGTCTGGTTCGAGAAGAAGCCATACTCGGTCAATGTTTACCTGAGCAAAAAGCTGATCGACACCTACCGCAAGCGCAAGGCGTTCCTGGAAGAGATCAAGCACGCCATCGAGAGCGGGCGCGAGTTGTATTGCTTCTTTTATGGCGTGACGCCCGAGCTGAAGCAGGTGCCAAGCAAGAAAAACCCCGAGCAGACGTTCGGGGTGTTCAGTGCCAACATTGAGAATCTGGATCACTTTATTGTGCGGGAGGCGCCGGGGCTGGAGGGGAAATGACCGCGCTCAGCCCAAGCCCATGCTGATCATCACCAGCACCAGTAACCCGACGTACACCCGCGCGTGAATCCAGTCCGGTATGCGCCCGATCCAGGGCGTGGCCAGGCGAATCCCCACCACCGATCCAACCGTCAACACCGCAAACGCCAGCAGATCCACGTATCCGACAAACCACGGCCCCAGATCAAACGCGCTGAAGCCGGCCATGGCCATGTAGGTCAGGGTCCCCGCCAGCGCCACGGGCAAGCTCAGCGGATTGGCCATGGATGTCGCTTGGGACATGCTCAGTCCGCATCGGCGCAATAACGGCACGGTCATGACGCTGCCGCCCACGCCGAGAAAGGTGGCAATGAGGCCGATTCCCACACCACCGCCAGACTGTTCTGACCGACTCAAGCGCCGTGGATTTCGCGGCTGGGTAGGTGTGAGAAAGCCGTCTCTGAACAGGCAATCCAGAATGGTCAGCCCCAGGTAGGCGATAAAGGCCAAACGAATGAGTTGGCCACTGGCCTGCATCGCGGCCACGGCGCCGAGTGCCGCTCCCACACCAATGAAGCCGCCCAACGGCCACAGGTAATGGCGAATGAGATGACCGGCGCGGTGGTGTTTTCCGGTGGCGATCAGGGCATTGACGATCATCACGCAGGTCGAGGTGGCAACGGCAATGTGCATCGCCGCTTGGCCGATTAGGTCGTCGACACCGTGCCTGGCCATCAGCATGCGGTAGAGCAATGGCACCACCACGAAGCCACCGCCAAAACCAAACAACACGGCGGTAACGCCGCTCATGCAGCCGAAGAGTGTCAGCCATAGATAGAACATTGCGCGTCGTCCGTTGATTGAGAGCGGTCGACGATAAAGCGCTGCGCCTTGGCCTGCTTCAGCAAGTCAGCCAATAATGTTTGCGTTTACGCCAACCGTGGGGGGCCCAATGCGCAATATTTCGATTGATCTGCTGGACGCCACGCCGCGCCCGGTGGTCGCCATCGGTACGGATTATGCCTACGGCCAATGGTTGCCCCGCCATACACACCGTCGCGCGCAGTTGTTGTATGGCGCCACGGGGGTGATGCAAGTGAGCACGCATGACGGCAATTGGGTGGTGCCGCCGCAACGGGCGGTATGGATTCCGGCGGGGGTGGCGCATGAGGTCTTGATGCTGGGGGTGAGCACTCGCAGCTTGTACATCGAGCCGAGTGCGATCGATTTGGGCCAGCGCTGTCAGGTCATCAGTGTGTCGCCGTTGATGCGGCACCTGTTGATGGAAGCAGTGGAGATGGCGCTGGAGTACGCCGAAAACAGTCGCGACGCCGCCCTGGTCGATTTGCTGCTGCACGAACTGGCGCTCAGCACTCACCTGCCGTTGCATATCCCGCTACCGCTCGATGCGCGCCTGCTCGCGTTGTGCCAGGCCTTTGTGCAGCGACCCGACGCCCACCAATCGCCGCAACAATGGGCCGATCAATTGCATGTCAGTTTGCGCACGTTCAATCGCCTGTTTCGCCAACAGACCGGCTTGAGTTTCAGCCAATGGCGGCAACGCGCCTGTGTGGTGCTGGCGCTTGCGCGGCTGGTCGCGGGTGAACCGGTGACCAGCATTGCCCTGGATTTCGGTTACGACAGCCCGGCGGCATTCTCGACCATGTTCCGGCGCCTTTTGGGTCAGCCGCCATCCGTCTGGTTGGAAGGGGCGAAATAGCAGATATCGAAAAATCAAATTGATCCGGGCTCAAAACAACTGTACAAAAACACAGTATATTTTGGATCAACACTCTCGAGCCCGGAGAACGCCATGGCCTCTCAAGCGATGAAAATCACCCTGGAACGTATCGCCCTTTTCCAATTCACCCCGGCCCACTGCGCCCAGGCCCGAGCGATGCTGGGCTGGAGCGTGGAGGAACTGTCTCGCGAATCCGGGGTTTCGGTGGAGGCCATTCAGCGTTTCGAAGCAGAGCAGGATGTGCGGGACGTCACCCGGCTGACACTGGCCTATCGGTTTGAAGCCGAGGGGCTGGTGTTCTTCCCGGGGTTTGCACCGGGGCGCGGGATGAATCTGAGAGGTTGTACCCCCAATCCAATGGAGCGGGCGGATTTTGCGATGGTTGAGTAATCGAAGGCATCGATTGACGATTATCCCCATATAGGTATATTTTCGCATGAGTGCAAGGAAGCCACTCCTGTGGGTCGGTAGCAGCAAGAAAGATCTCAAGCAATTTCCCGCAGATGTACAGGATGTTTTTGGGCACGCTCTCGATCTGGCGCAAAGCGGTAAGAAACATCCTGACGCCAAGCCTCTCAAGGGCTTTGGAGGTGCCGGGATCCTAGAGTTGATTGAGGACTTCAACACGAATACCTACCGCGCCGCTTATACCGTTCGTTTCGGTAGTGCCATTTATGTTCTGCACTGCTTTCAGAAAAAGTCGACTAGTGGCATCAGAACCGCGCAGTGCGACATCGATCTGATCAGGATGAGGCTTCAAGCCGCGCAGGATCATGCGAAAGGATCAGGAAATGATTGAAATCGAAGAAAGCAGCGGGAACGTCTACGCAGACCTGGGGACTCCCGATTCCAACGAAATGCGGGTCAAATCCCAGCTGGCCGCAAAAATTGGTGAAATCATCAAGGCACGCCATTTGACCCAGGTCCAGGCGTCGGAAATTTTAGGGCTGTCGCAGCCCAAACTTTCCGAGATGCTGCGCGGCAAGTTCCGAGGCATCAGTGAAGCCAAGATGATGGAGTGTCTGTTACTGCTGGGGCGCGATGTGCAAATCGTCGTCAAGTCGGCCCCCCGATCACGAAAAGAGGGCCGGCTTGACGTCGTTTTTACCTGAAACGCCAACTATCCAACGCAACTTATGCATTCTGCACAGTCACCCGATCACTCTCCCCCTCCACCTCCAACCACCACGCACCACCGCGCTGCGGGTACATGAGGTTGAACGCCTCGCCCATCTGCGGCGTGGTAATCGAAACGCTGCGATCCCAGGCCAGGGCCAGGATGCGGTCGAAGGGTTCGTACCAGGCGTGCATCGACAGGTCGAAGGTGCCGTTGTGAATCGGCAGCAGCCAGCGGCCCTTAAGGTCGATGTGGGCTTGCAGGGTTTGTTCCGGTTGCATGTGCACGTGGGGCCACTCGACGTTGTAGGCGCCGGTTTCCATGAGGGTCAGGTCGAACGGGCCGTATTGTTCGCCGATGTGTTTGAAGCCTTCGAAGTAGCCGCTGTCGCCGCTGAAGAAGATGCGCGTGTGGCCGTCGATCATCACCCACGAAGCCCAGAGGGTGCTGTTGCCGTCGAACAGGCCGCGGCCGGAGAAGTGTTGTGAGGGGGTGGCGACGAAACGAATGCCATCGACTTCAGTGTCCTGCCACCAGTCCAGTTGCCGGATCTTGCCGGCATCGATACCCCATTTGATCAGGGTGTCGCCCACGCCCAGCGGCGTGAGGAAGTACTTGGCCTTGTCGGCGAGTTGCAGCACGGCCTGATAGTCCAGGTGATCGTAGTGGTCGTGGGACAGGATCACCGCTTCAATCGGTGGCAATTGCTCGAGGCTGATCGGCGGCTGGTGAAAGCGCCTGGGGCCGGCCCACTGCACAGGCGACGCACGTTCGGCGAAAACCGGGTCAGTGATCCAGAACTTGTCCCGCAATTTGAGCAGCACCGTGGAATGGCCAAGGCGATAGACGCTGTGGTTCGGCGCCGCAATCAGCGCCGCCCGGGTCAGGGTTTGCACCGGGACCGGGGCGCTCGGGCGGGTGTCGCGCGGCTTGTGGAAGATCACGTTCCACAGGATGCGCAGGGTCTTGCGAAAGCCTTCGCGCTTGTACGGCGCATGGTTGAGGTATTGCCCTTCTGTCTGACGGGACGCTTCAGAGGCGGCAACGATGTCCGCGGGGGAAGTGGTATTGGCCATGACTGAATGACTCCGGAGAAACCGCAAGAAACCGATTTCTCAAGGTTGGACGATAAATGGCCAAGGCACGCACGCATCAGCCGGATGGTTCTATTTATCACTGGGCAGGATTAACAAAACATTACACTGCACAGTGTAGTTTCTAGGTTGCATCAAAGCGGATGACAAGTAAACTGCCCAGTGTAATTTTCCACTTACCTCTGCCGAAGCGTACTTATGACAGCTCCACAGCGCCTCACCGACCGAAAACGCGACGCCATCATCCAGGCGGCCATTGCCGAATTCCGTGCCAACGGTTTCGACATCACCAGCATGGACAAGATCGCCGCCACTGCCGGCGTGTCGAAGCGCACGGTGTACAACCACTTCCCCAGCAAGGAAGAGTTGTTCGCCGAAATCCTCAATCAATTGTGGGCCCGCGTAACGGCAGAGCCGGAAACGCCCTATCGCTCTGACCGACCGCTGCGGGAACAACTGCGCCTGCACCTGATGGCGAAAATGCAGATGCTGGGCGATGACAACTTTCTCAACCTGGCACGAGTGGCAATCGCGGCCACCATCCATTCCCCCGAGCGCGCACAAAATATGGTGGCCCGCATGGGTGAGCGCGAAGAAGGCCTGACGGTGTGGATTCGTGCCGCCCAGGCCGATGGTCGGTTGAAAGCTGTCGATCCCGGGTTTGCTGCGCAACAGGTCCAGGGCCTGCTCAAATCCTTCGCGTTCTGGCCGCAGGTTTCCATGGGGTTGCCGGGCTTGTCCGCAGAGATGCAGGGCACCGTCGTGGAGTCGGCACTGGATATGT
This sequence comes from Pseudomonas moorei, assembly GCF_008801475.1. Classification (GTDB taxonomy): domain Bacteria; phylum Pseudomonadota; class Gammaproteobacteria; order Pseudomonadales; family Pseudomonadaceae; genus Aquipseudomonas; species Aquipseudomonas moorei. The sequence continues at coordinate 7,010 of NZ_VZPP01000028.1, forward strand.
TCCTGGCCTGCTACCAGTTGCAATAAATGACAATGTGCTGGCGTTGTCTCGCGTTGGGCGGCTGCGGATGAATCGGCGCAATGTGTTTCAGAATGAAACTGACGTCGGGGTTATAGTGAGCCCAAGTCCAGCCTCCAGCAGAGATCACCATGAGCACGACCACCAAAACCAACCCTGCCTCTCCCATCGATCATCTGCGCTTCCATCGCCCTCACGCCCACTTGGCACCGACCTTTGGCGATGACAAGTTCGCCCTGCGTGCCGAGGCTTTTGCGCGGTTCTTTGGTACGCCGACTTTTCTCGGTGCCCAGACGCTGATCGTCGCGGTGTGGATCGTCCTCAACATCTCCGGTGTAACCCACTTCGACGCGTATCCCTTCATCCTGCTCAACCTGGCGTTCAGCCTGCAGGCAGCCTATGCCGCACCTTTGATTCTGCTGGCCCAGACCCGTCAGGCGGCGCGGGATAAAGCACAGTCCGATGCCGACGCCCAGCATCGTGAAGCGCTGGCGACCGCCAACAGTGAGCGACAGGCGGAGGCGGCGAAGAACACTGCACAACTGCTGGAGCTACTCGAACAAAACACTCGCCTGACTCAACTGACCAAGGAGCTGAGCGAACGCATCGAAAACCTGACCTCGGAAATGCATCAACACGTGTTGAATTCGGCACCCTCAAAAAGCTGACCTTTCCAAGGCAAGCTTCAATGCCCGCCCCAGCTCATCAAACAAGGTGACCACCGAGCGCAAGGCGCGGCAATCCGGGCGAGTCAGCAGCCACAACGCGGTGTCGCAACCCTGCAGTGGCTCACCCAGTGCCTGCAATCCGTTGCCGATCAGGAAATCCGGCAGCGCCGCCACCCCCAACCCTGCCCGCACCAGCTCGGTCACCGACAGCATGCTGTTGCAGCGATAAGCGGGCGTCACGCCGGGCATTGCCTGGCGACGCCAGGCAATGGTCGGGTGATCGGGCAGGAATTCGTCCGGGGCAATCCAGGTCAGTGCGGCGAGGTCACGGGTATCGACCGATTGCAGATAGCTCGCGCTGGCGCACACCCGGTAGGAGATGGCCGCCAGTCGCCGCCCGACCAAATGCTCGGGCGGTGTGCGGGTCAGGCGCAGGGCGATGTCGGCGTCGCGGCGGCTGAGATTGGCGAAGTCGTTGGAGGTACTGAGTTCGATGGTCAACGCCGGATAGTTGGGCATGAACGGCGCCAGCGCCGGCAGCAACAAACCTTGCAGGACAGAGTCGGTGCAGGTCAGGCGCACGGTGCCGCTGATGACTTCACCGCCCTGCTCCACGCCAATGCGCGCGGCTTCCAGTGCTTGTTCGGCGCGCTCGGCCTGTTCGGCCAGGGCCTGCGCCAGGCTGGTCGGCAGGTAGCCGGCGCGACTTTTTTCGAACAATTGCTGACCCAACGCGGCTTCCAGTCGACGCACCGCCCGAAACACCGTCGAGACGTCCACCCGCAACAGCTGCGAGGCCCGAGCCAGAGAGCCACCGCGCACCAGTGCAAGAATCAGCGCCAGGTCCGGGTAGTCCAGTCGATAGTGCGTCGCTGCATTGATCACTTGGGAAAACGCCCATATTGAGTGCGTGAACGCCAATCTATAGTGAGCGCCAGGAATCAACAAGCGCCGAGGTTGCTCATGGAATACCGCGTCATCCGCATCGCCCTGATCGGCGACTACGACCCGCACGTCACCGCACACCAAGCGATTCCCGTGGCCCTGAACATGGCTGCCGAACACAGCGGCCACAACGTGCAAGGGCATTGGCTGGCGACTGACAGCATCCACGCCGACACCCCGCTCGATGGCTACGACGGTTTCTGGTGTGTGCCTGCCAGCCCCTACCGCAATATGGACGGCGCGTTACGGGCGATTCGTTTTGCCCGCGAACAAGGGCGACCTTTCCTCGGCACCTGCGGCGGCTTTCAACACGCCGTGCTGGAATATGCGCGCAACGTGATGGGCTGGGCGGATGCCGAACATGGCGAGAGATCGCCCAACGCTGCACGGGCGTTGCTCACGCCGCTGGCCTGCGCGCTGGTGGAGGCCATCGACAGCATTCATTTGCGTGAAGGTTCGTTGATCGCCAAGGCGTACGAAACGTCTGAAATACGTGAAGGCTACCGCTGCAACTACGGTGTGAATCCCGAGTTCGAACGAGCACTGCTCAGGCATGACCTTCACAGCGTCGGGCAGGATTCGGCGCACGGCTTGCGAGCGGTGGAGCTCGCCGGGCATCCGTTCTTTGTCGCCACCTTGTTCCAACCGGAACGCGCCGCGCTCAAGGGCACCTTGCCGCCGCTGGTACGGGCTTTCATCCAGGCCTCCTCGGAGCAGCCCTCATGATCGCCAACACGCCGCCGGCCCCGTACTTCGCCGTGATCTTCACCTCGTTGCGTACCGAAGGTGACCAGGGTTATGCCGAAGCGGCCGAGCGCATGGTCGAACTGGCCCGCGAACAGCCGGGGTTCCTCGGGGTGGAGTCGGCGCGGGGCGATGACGGGCTGGGGATTACCGTGTCGTACTGGGCCAGTGAAGCGGCGATTCTGGCGTGGAAACAGCATCCTGAGCACAGCTCGATTCGCGAACGGGGACGCTCGATCTGGTATGCGCATTGTCATACGCGGGTATGCCGGGTTGAGCGGGCTTACGAGTTCCAGCGTTAATTGATGCGGTGTTATTGAGGCAGCCATCGCGAGCAAGCTCGCGATGGGGCCAGTCGATTCACCGCACGCACTCAACCCCGCACCGATTGCCTGACCGCTAAAATCTCCGGCACTTCCCGCCGCTGCATGTACACCCGCAACGGCTCGGTGATGTTGATCCGGTCGTCGATGTTCTGATCCAGCAACAACTGAATCAACTCACGCTTGAGGGTCATGGTCTGGTCGGCACCGGGCGCCCAGACGAATTCGCTGGCGGGAATGATGCCGTCATCGGCCACGTCCATGCCGAAGGCGTCTTCACTGAAGCGCACGATGTAACGGCCGGTCTTGCGATTGAGCCCGACGAAACCTTTGAGTTGGTCGGCGGCCTGGCAGATGAGCTGGGAAGTGATACGCATGAAAACCTCACAAAAGGTGATGGATGGTTTACACGCAAGGAAGGCGAGTGGGTTTCCCTCTGCCGGGGAAGTTGCCGGGGCCAAGGGTACTGCAAAAAGACGCTTTGAACAGAGGGATGTCGGTCTGGCGATGGCACTTGTAACGCTCAGTTGCTACAAGAGAGGGCCTCGACAACCCATCGCGAAAGGATTTCGACCATGTCCACTACCTTCAGCAAAAGCGCCCTGCTGTTGAGTCTGCTGCTCGGCCTGGGCCAGGCCCAAGCCCAAAACCAGACCGCCAGCGAACCCGGCCCCGCCGCACTGGCGACGCATTTGGGCATCCCGCATCCGGCGGTGATTGCCCACCGTGGCGCGTCCTACGACGCGCCGGAATCCACCGCCGCCGCGTACAAGACCGCCCGCGACCTCGGTGCCGATTACCTGGAACTGGACCTGCAACGCAGCAAGGATGGCGTGCTCTTCGCCCTGCACGACAACAACCTGCAACGCACCACCGACGTCGCCAGCCGATTCCCCGAGCGCAAGGACAGCCCGGCCACCGCGTTCACCCTCGCCGAACTGAAAACCCTGGACGCCGGCAGCTGGTTCAACAGCGCCTATCCCGATCGTGCGCGGCCTGCCTTTGCCGGCCTGAAAATCCTCACACTCGATGAAATCATCGACATCGCCGAAGGTAATCCGCTGCACAAACCCGGCCTGTACATCGAAACCAAGGAGCCCAAGCAGTTTCCCGGCATCGAGCGCGATCTCAAGGAAAAACTCCAGGCCCGTGGCTGGCTGATTCCAGCGGGTTCCAAACCGTCGAACAGCCAGGTGGCTGTCGGCCAGGGCAATGGCAAGGTCATCCTGCAAACCTTCGAGAAGAGCAGCCTTGAGCTGCTGCAAAAGGAAATGCCGCAGGTGCCGAAGGTCCTGCTGCTATGGGTCGGCGAAGGCAACATCGAGCCGGTTTCCAACGTGCCGTTTGCCGAGTCCGGCGAAAAAGACAAAGCCGCTTACTACGCCAGACAGCAGCCCAAAGACAAAGCCGAATTCCAGCGCTGGATCGACTACGCCAAGGCCCAGGGCGCGATCGGCACCGGCCCGTCCGCCGCCCTGACCCGCGGTGGCGATCAAAGTTACGCGGACCTGGTGAAACCCTGGATGAACCAGTACACCCACGATCAAGGGCTGTTGGTGCACGTCTACACCATCGACGATGCGCTGGATTACCAGAAAGTCATGGACGCCGGGGTCGATGGCATCTTTACCAACCGCACGAGCGAGTTGTTGAAGTTCTACAAGCGTCCGGCGACGGCGAGCGTGGCGCAGGTGCTGCAGAACAACGGTTTTTGATCGGGGATCGGGGCGCCCGCATCGCTGGCTTGCCAGCGATGCCTGGCAATTAAGGCTGAATTAAGTGGCCTCTCTTAACCTGACGCCACTCAAACAGCTCATCCAAGGAAAGACGCCCATGAAAACCCTGACAGCCCTGTTCACCGCCGCAGCCTTGACCCTGACCGCCGGTTTCGCGCAGGCCGATGTTCGCGTGGACGAGATCCCGCAACTGGTCAAGGACGGCAAGATCAAGCCGTTGGAGGACCTGAACAAAATCGCTCTGGACCTGCACCCGGGTGCATTGATCACCAAAACCGAGCTGGATAACCCTTTCAATGGTTACGAGTATGAGATCGAATTGCGCGACGCGCAGAATGTCGAGTGGGATGTGGACATCGATGCCGCCACCGGCAAGGTCTTGAAGAACAAGCAAGACAAGTAACCGCGACACGCGCAAAAGCCGCACGACCCGACCATCGTGCGACTTTTGCGCGTTTTCAGTTCACGCCGACGTGCTGACCAGCGATCCGGACGTGCTGCCGCCCTCTTCCTGCAAAGCCTGCAACAGCGATGCGGTGGCGGTTTGCAACGAGGCAGAGGTTGTCGCTATCTGCGACTGGGCCGCCGCCACATCAGCCGCCTTGGCATCGGCACTTTCCTGCTTGGCCTGGGCCGCTTGCAGTTGTTGCTGTTGTTCCTGCAACTGCTTTTGCAGCTCGGCGATCTGCTTGCGCAGTTCCTTGACCGTATCGGATTCTTCGCTGCTGCTGGAGCTGCTGCCACCCGACGCCGGTGCGCCGCCAGCGGAAACCTTGCTGCCATCGATTGCAGCCGACGTCGCGGTCGCTGCCGTGGTGGAGGTGTCTTCAGTGCTCGTGGCGCTGGTCGAAGCCGTCGCTGTGCTCGACAGTGGCTGGGCGATTGAAACGGAGGTGATGCTGACCATGGGCGTTATCCAAAGTGGTTCGAATTCACCCCATCATCGACACGCCATGCCGGCACTTGAGATCGACTGTGTACCGACTCGGTAAGCAAGCAGGTACACAGCCGTTTTCATCACGCGCTCAAACGCGCCGTCACCTCGTTCAACGCCCCCGACAAGCCGTGCAGGTTGTTGCTCGCCGCCTCGGTGCGCTGCACGTTGTCCAGGTTGGTACTGGCGATGCTGGTGATCTCCGTCAGATTGCGCGAGATGTCTTCGGCAACGGACGTCTGCTCCTCGGCGGCCGTGGCGATCTGGCGGTTCATGTCGCGGATTGCTTCCACGGCCAGGGTGATGCGTTCGAGCATGGCACCGGCTTCGGTGACTTGCTGCACGCTTTCCTCACTGCGCGACTGACCGCTTTCAATCGCCTGGGCCGCGTCCACCGCACCGCTCTGCACGGTCTGGATGATCTGGTTGATTTCGATGATCGAAGCCGCCGTGCGCTGGGCCAGGCTGCGCACTTCATCGGCCACCACGGCAAAACCGCGCCCCGCCTCTCCGGCACGAGCCGCCTCAATGGCGGCGTTGAGTGCCAGCAGGTTGGTCTGTTCGGCGATGCCGCGAATCACTTCCAGCACCTTGCCGATGCGCCCGCTGTCGGTTTCCAGCTGACGAATGACCGTGGCGGTGTTGGCGATTTCGCCGCGCATCCGGGTGATGGTGTGGATGGTGCCCTGCATGACTTTCTCGCCCTGCTGCGCGGACTGATCCGCATCGTCGGCGGCCCGTGCCGCATCGGCGGCATGGCGGGCGACTTCCTGGGCGGTGGCAGACATTTCGTTCATGGCCGTGGCCACCTGATCGGTGCGGTTGAACTGCTCGTTGGTGCCGCAGGCCATCAAGTTGGCAATCGAATTGAGCTCGCCGCTGGCGCTGTCCAGATCGGTGGCACTGCGTTGCAAACGGCTGAAGGTTTCCGCCAGGAAATCGCGCAAGGTATTGGCCGCCATCGCCAGTTTGCCCAGTTCATCCTGACGGTTGCTGGACACGCGCTCGGCAAACTTGCCCTGGCTGAGTTGCGCCACGTATTCGATCAATTTGCGAATCGGCTCGACCAGGTTGCGGTTGACCAGCCACAGGCTCAACAGACCAATCAACAGCCCCGAGGCCAGCATCACGATGATCCCCAGCAACACGGTGCGATCGGCACTGGCGCTGAGCTGTTTGGATTGCTCCACGCCCTGCTGGCGCAACTCGCTGACCAATGCGCTCATCTGATCGCTGGTCGCGCGGTCCACGCCCTTGACTGCGGTGTCGCCGGCAACGGGATCTGCACCCGCTGCCAGGTAGGCATCACGGCCCTTCTGGTACGCGGCGCCCAGTTGGCGATGCTCGTCGCGCAGGCGTTCGATACGGGATCTCAGTTGCGGTTCGATGCCCTGCTGCCCGGCCAGTTCGCCGAGGATGCCCTGTACATCGCGCTGACGGTCTTCGAATTGCTTCCAGTATTTGTCCAGGTCCGCCGGTTGCTTGCCACGCAGCAGGACGTTTTTCCACTCTTGCACCTGCACTTTGAACTGCAGGTTGGCCTCATCGATCAGCTGCGACGTGCGCAACGGCCCCTCGATCAGGTTGGCGTAGCTCTGGACACCGCTGGACAAAAAGTGAAAACAGGCCAGGGCGATCAGCAACATCGCGAACAGACTGCCGCTCAGCAGGGCGAGAATTTGCGCTCTCAGGGACTTTTGCAAAAACATCGGAAAGTACTCATGACAGGAATGAAACACACCCGGTTCAAGGCGTGAAAGGTATCCGGACATCCCTGTCTGCGGCGCTGGCCTCTGGCCAAAGGCGCGCAACTTACCCCAAGCGAGATCGGCGTGCCAGAGCCGTTCTTGAGGGCAATCCGACCGCCGGTAGATCAATCGTTTGCCTTCACTTTATCGTCACAAAAACGTCATCAGCGCTTGCGATGATGTGGCGCAAGTGAACCTGTAAAACCCGCAGCAGGCGCCTCACCTTGCGAGCTCTCATGAACCACAGCATCGATCAAAGCCACCGCGACCCGGATCTGTTCGGCCTGCTTTACGGTTTCAGTTTTCGTCCCGGAGAGCGCGGTCGCGAGATCGATTCGGCCAGGGCATTGCAGTGCCTGCAGCAACCGAACGACAGCGACGAATTCCTCTGGCTGCATTTGAATCTGGCCCACGCCGCGTGCGAACGCTGGATGAAAAGCCACCTGGACTTGCCCGAAGAGTTTTTCGAGGCCTTGCATGAGGGCTCGCGTTCGACGCGCATCGAGCATGTCGATTCGGCCTTGCTGGCGGTGGTCAACGACGTGGTGTTCAACCTCAGCAGCATGGTCTCATCGGATGTCTCGACGCTGTGGGTGTGCGTGCGCAGCCGGCTGATCATCAGTGCGCGCCTGCAACCGCTGCACTCGGTGGACAAGTTGCGCTCTTCGGTGAAGGCCGGCGAATGCTTTCGCTCACCGCTGGAACTGCTGGTGCACCTGTTGCGCGATCAGGGCGAAGTGCTGACCCAGATCGTGCGCAAGACCAGCTTGAGTGTCGATCAGGTCGAAGACGAATTACTCTCCTCGCGCCTGTCGACCAACCGCGCCGAACTGGGCGCCAACCGCCGGGTGCTGGTGCGCTTGCAACGGCTGCTGGCGCTGGAACCGGGCTCGTTGCTGCGCCTGCTCAATCGCCCGCCGATGTGGCTGCAAAAGGAAGACGTGAAGGAGCTGCGCAAATCCACCGAGGAGTTCGCGTTGATCATCAACGACCTCACGGCGCTGGGTGAACGGATCAAGTTGTTGCAGGAAGAGATCGCCGCCAACATCAATGAACAGACCAACCGCACGCTGTTCACCCTGACGGTGGTGACGGTGCTGGCGCTGCCAATCAATATCATTGCCGGCTTCTTCGGCATGAACGTTGGTGGCATTCCGCTGGCCGGTGATCCGGAAGGCTTCTGGATCCTGGTGGCGCTGGTCGCGACCTTCACAGTGATCGCCGGACGCTGGGCGTTTCGCAAGCAGCAGGATTATTGACACGCCTTTCATCACCGGACACACAGATCGATGGCCCACGAAACACCAAAACCCTGATCTAAAGCAGTCTCCTTGTAATAATTGGCAACGATTATCACTGATACACCTCCCTCCTCAGGAATGTCAGTGATGGCTACGCCCACCTTCTCCGCCACCCAGGCGCCCGTCAGTAGCGCAAAACCGCAGTTGGACAAAAAACCTGGCCTGTTCACCATCGTGGTGTTCTTTGCGGTACTGGCCATTGGCTTGCTGTTTACCGCCTACAGCCTGATGCACGACATGAATGAACTCGGCACGGTGGTGACCACCTGGACGCCGTTTCTGCTGCTGGGCGTGGCGCTGCTGATTGCCCTGGGTTTCGAGTTCGTCAACGGTTTCCACGACACCGCCAACGCGGTGGCCACGGTGATTTACACCAATTCATTGCCACCGAACGTCGCGGTGGTCTGGTCCGGTTTCTTCAACTTCCTCGGCGTGTTGCTCTCCAGCGGCGCGGTGGCCTTTGGCATCATCGCCCTGCTGCCGGTTGAGCTGATTTTGCAGGTCGGCTCGTCCGCCGGCTTCGCGATGATCTTCGCCCTGCTGATCGCCGCGATCCTGTGGAACCTCGGCACCTGGTGGCTGGGCCTGCCGGCGTCCTCCTCGCACACCCTGATCGGCTCGATCATCGGTGTCGGCGTGGCCAACGCACTGATGCACGGTCGTGACGGCACCAGCGGCGTCGACTGGGCGCAAGCGACCAAGATCGGTTATGCACTGCTGCTGTCGCCGCTGGTCGGCTTCGGCTTCGCCGCGTTGCTGCTGCTGGCCCTGCGCGCCTTTGTGAAGAACCGCGCGCTGTACAAGGAACCGAAAGGCGACACACCGCCGCCTTGGTGGATTCGCGGTCTGCTGATCGTGACCTGCACGGGTGTGTCGTTTGCCCACGGCTCCAACGACGGCCAGAAAGGCATGGGCCTGATCATGTTGATTCTGGTCGGTACGCTGCCGATGGCTTACGCCCTGAACCGCACCATGCCGGCCGATCAGGCGTTGCAATTCGCCGCGGTGGCCGAAGTCACCCAGCAAGCCCTGGTGAAAAGTGCCCCGCAACCCGCGCCCGCCGACCCACGGGCAGTGTTATCCGACTATGTGCGCAGCAAGGCCGCCACGCCGCAGTTGGTGCCGGCCCTTGCCGCGCTGACCGGTAGCATTGGCAACCAGGTCAAGGGTTATGGCTCGCTGTCGAAAGTCCCCGTCGAAGCGGTGGGCAACGTGCGTAACGACATGTACCTGACCAGCGAAACCATTCGCCTGATGGACAAGAACAAGGTCGGCAGTTTCGACGCCGACACCAGCAACAAGCTGCAACTGTTCAAGCAGCAGATCGACAACTCCACGCGTTTCATCCCGCTGTGGGTGAAGATTGCGGTGGCGATCGCTCTCGGCCTGGGCACCATGGTCGGCTGGAAACGCATCGTGGTGACGGTCGGCGAGAAGATCGGCAAGACCCACCTGACCTACGCCCAGGGCGCCTCGGCGGAAACCGTGGCCATGCTGACCATCGGCGCCGCCGACATGTTCGGTTTGCCGGTCTCGACCACCCACGTGCTGTCTTCCGGTGTGGCCGGGACCATGGTCGCCAATGGCGGCGGCCTGCAAATGAAGACCATCCGCAACTTGCTGATGGCCTGGGTACTGACCCTGCCGGCGGCCATTGTGCTGTCGGGCAGCCTGTACTGGTTGTTCACGCAGTTGTTCTAAACCATCGCTAAACACCTGCAGGAGCGAGCCTGCTCGCGAAAGCGGTCTGACATTCAACAATAATGTTGAATCCGATGCCCCTTTCGCGAGCCAGCTCGCTCTCGCCGTTTATGCGCCGCAGCTTTCACGAATGACCATGCGCTCGCGCACCACGTCATACACCCAGTGATAAAGGTAGGTGTACGGCAGGAAAAACAGCAGCACGCCGATATCCAGCAAAAACGCCTGCCACAGGCTGATGTTCAGCCACCAGGCAATCAGCGGCACCCCGAGGGCCACCAGCCCGCCTTCAAACATCAGTGCATGCACCACACGAACCCAGGCGTTATGGGCAATGGCCAGGCGCTTGAGCATCCGATCGAAGAAACCGTTGAACACCACGTTCCACGCCAGGGCCAGTGCGGCCATGACCAGGGTCACGACGCCCATGTCGAGCATCGGTTTGTCCATGATCCACGCCAGCAACGGGGTGCAGATCAGGATGGCCAGCAATTCGAAACCGATGGCCTGGAAAATACGCTCAGTGATGGATTTGTTGGCGCTCATGGCCAGACTCCTTGAGTGACTGTGGTTGCCATGATCCCACCCCGAACCGATACTTAATAATCAATAACCATCGATCAAGGCGATAGTTCATGGCCTCTCAAGAAGTGTTGCAGGCCTTCGTCCAGGCCGCGACCCAAGGCTCGTTTTCCGCCGCGGCGCGTAAATTGGGCCGCAGCCAGTCGACCATCAGTGCGGCGGTGGCCAGCCTGGAAATCGACCTCAACCTGACACTGTTCGACCGCAGCAGCCGCAAACCCACGCTCACCCCGGCCGGGCACGTGATGTTGCAGCGCGCCGAGGACATTCTGGCCGCCACCAGTCGCCTGGAAATGGCGGCCAGCCAACTGTCCCAAGGGGTCGAGGCGAAGTTGACCGTGGCGCTGTCCGACACCTACCAGTCCGACCGTTTCGAAGCGTCACTCAGTGCCTTCGAGCAGCGTTATCCCGACCTGGAACTCGAATGCCTGATCGCCGAATGCGATGACCTCATCGCCCTGGTACAGAGCGGTCGGGCGCAGGTGGCCTTCGCCGAAATGCAGGACAGTTACCCACCGGATCTGGTCAGCTCGACAGTGGATGAACGCACGGACATCGCGCTGTTCGCCTCCCCCGAACATCCGCTGGCAGCGCTGCCATACATTGATCAGGACGTGCTGCAGCAGCACCGTGAATTGCGCCTGGCAACCATCGTCAATCCCTACGAAAGCCGGGCAAAGGGCCGCGTCTGGTCGGCGCCGAGTTATCTGATGCTGCTGGAAATGGCCCAGGGCGGATTCGGCTGGGCGCCTTTGCCACGCTGGCTGGTGGCGCGCTTCGGTCCGGGCACCTTGCAAGAACTGCCGGTGCGCGGCTGGCCGAAAACAGTGTCGGTGGATGCCCTGTGGTCGCGACTGAATCCGCCGGGGCCGGCGGGCAGCTGGTTGCTGGCCAAGATGCTGGAATGAGGGTCACAGGCCCAGCGCCGAACCTGTGGGCGCGTGGCTTGCCCGCGATGGCGTCAATCCAGACACCCCATCACTTGAACCCGATCACGCCGCCCCAACCCGCATCGGCTGATTCATTTGAAAAAACTCATGCAACCCACGCAACGCCGGCAACTCCAGCGCCTGGGCGGCGTAGCACAAACCCACCCGGCGCGTCGGGGTCGGCAAGTGCATCGCACGGGTCGTCACACGCGCCTGCCCGCTCACCAATGACTGCGGCAACATCGCCACGCCAATGCCCGCGGCCACCATGTGCAGCGCCTGTTTCAATGAGCCAGCATGCCCCGCCACCGCGTCTGGCGAGCGTCCGTACAGCGCCATCAAGCGTTGATGGGACGGGTGCTGTGGACAGGTGATCCAGTCACTGATCGGCGTCCAGGCTTGTGCGCTTTGCGCCACGGCCATCGGATGTCCCACCGGCAGCGCCATCACATAGGATTCCTCCCACAGCGGCAGGAACAGTTCATCCTCGCAACACATCTCCTCCACCGCCAGGCGTCCGTCACCACGGCAACCTTCCTCCAGCGTCAGCAGCAGGCTGGGCAGTGCCTGTCGGGCCATGCGCACGAATGCTTCGATGTGACTGTCGGCGATATCGCCTTCGATGCCCAGGGTCAGCGGCGTGCGGTTTTCCTGGCCGAGGAACAACCGGCTCAAGGCTTGCGCATCCGCCACCATCCGCAGGGCCTGGGGATACAGGACCCGCGCCTCATCGCTGACATCAACACCACGGGGCTGACGTATGAACAGCCTGGCGCCCAACTCTTCCTCAAGCTGTTTGATGGTCACCGACAGGGTCGGCTGGCTGACGAACAGCCGCTGGGCCGCGAGGGTGATGTTGCGCTCCTCGAACACCGCGAGAAAGGCTTTGAGGTGGCGGATATCCATAGACAGTTCCGATGACAGACAGAGAAATAAGGCATTTTTCAGCCACTTCGGCGGTAAATATACTGCGCTCCACGTTTAGTTATTTGTTTTTCTGATTCCAGGAGCCCAGTCATGCACAAGCCATTGATCATCATCACCGGAGCCAGCTCAGGCATTGGCGAAGCCGCGGCGCGCTTGCTGAGCGCTGCCGGCCATCCGCTATTGCTACTGGCTCGGCGGGTCGAACGCCTGCAAGCACTCGATCTGCCCAATACCCTCAGCCGCCGCGTCGACATCACCGATCGCACGACCCTGCTCGCCGCCGTGGCCGAAGCCGAAGCACAGTTCGGCCCGGCCGACGCGCTGATCAACAATGCCGGGGTGATGCTGCTGGGCGAGATGAGCAAACAGGACCCGGCACAGTGGGACCAGATGCTCGACGTCAACGTGAAAGGCCTGCTCAATGGCGTGCACGCGGTAGTGGCCGGGATGGTCGAACGCAAACATGGCACGATCATCAACGTCAGCTCGGTGGCCGGGCGCAAGACATTCCCCAACCATGTGGCCTACGTCGGGACCAAATTCGCGGTGCATGGCCTGTCGGAAAACCTGCGTGAAGAACTGTCACCGCATAACGTGCGGGTCATCACCATCGCACCAGGCGCGGTAGAAACCGAACTGCTCGGCCACACCACCGATGAAGCGATCAAGACGGGTTACCAAGCCTGGAAACAGGACATGGGCGGGACAGTATTGAGTGCCGAGGATGTGGCATCGGCCATCGCATTTGCGTACCAACAACCGCAGAATGTCTGTATTCGCGAGATCGTGATGGCGGCGACACGGCAGCAAAGTTGAGGGTCGTGCGGGTTTGATTGTGAGTTAGCGCCCACAGAGATGGCGTATATCTGCGGGTGATTGGCTGGCTGTGAGGTCGCTATCGCGCTATATCAAAGTGCGGCAGGCCGGGGTCCACGGTATCTACATCGGCAACGACGATACCGGCAAGATCCACTTCATTCGCTAGCGCCCCTGTAGGAGCGTGCTCACGATGGTCGTCACCGATGACGCGGGGAGTCTGGCACCCCGCGGTGTTCTCAAGTCCATCGCGAGCAGGCTCGCTCCCACAGAAAAGCAAGGCGTGCCACCCCGCTCCTCACCACTCATCAGGCCGAGCGTTAGCTCGCCTGCAGCTTTTGATCTTGATCCACCCGCCCCTTCGGGAGGCTGAGTGGAGGTGTGCATCCGGGGAGTGGCGCGCAGCGCCGTTCGACGCAGTCGAACACGCTGCATGTAGGTTGAAGCGAAGCCAACCGGAGGGCA
>NZ_VZPP01000029.1 GCF_008801475.1 Pseudomonas moorei
CGAAAGTTCGCACAAACACACAAACTATCGCATACCCAATTTGCTGAAGCGTCGAAAGACGGTTCGGTACCCGAATTTCTTGACGACCATAGAGCATTGGAACCACCTGATCCCATCCCGAACTCAGAAGTGAAACGATGCATCGCCGATGGTAGTGTGGGGTTTCCCCATGTGAGAGTAGGTCATCGTCAAGATTAAATTCCGAAACCCCTATCTGCGTATGCAGGTAGGGGTTTTGTCTTTAGAGTAGAAGTATCAAGAATTCGTTGGAACGTCTCTACAGACGGACCTACATACAGAATTTCTTGACGACCATAGAGCATTGGAACCACCTGATCCCATCCCGAACTCAGAAGTGAAACGATGCATCGCCGATGGTAGTGTGGGGTTTCCCCATGTGAGAGTAGGTCATCGTCAAGATTAAATTCCGAAACCCCTATCTGCGTATGCAGGTAGGGGTTTTGTCGTTCTGCACCAGCCAAAAACCAGAAACACAAAAAACCAGCCCCTGGTTCAGAGACTGGCTTTGCAGCAGCAACCTGGCTCAGCGTCGCTAAGATTTAGCAGAAGTTACCGGCTGGCAAATAAAGCAATCCAAGCTTTAAGCAAACAGCTTCAGCACATTATTCATCGCATCATCGGCAAAGCCCTGAACGAAGTCCTTGAACCCGGGCAGTGCCTCAGCGCCACCCTGAGCAGGTTCAGCCATGATCGTCCAGGTGGCCCGCGATTTGCCCACTCCCAATGATTCCACGGTCATAGCCGCCCACAAATTGGCCACGCCCAAGGTGTTGTAAATCGTGGTCCAAGTCATGCTCAGGGCGTGATCGTCTCGGGAGTTGAGTTGTTCGACTACCAGATTGCCGTCCCTGAAAATCTTCTTGCGCAGGGACGACACGCCCTCGCCGGTCATCTCGATGTGCGACAGCGCCGGAATGAATTGATCGAAGCCGGCAAAGTTGCCGACCACAGCCCAGACTTGCGCAGCATCGGCCAGTACTTCCACCGAAGACACGACCTGGCAGCCTTGCGGGTTTTTGATCAAGGTATCGGGTTGCAGAGTGTTCATGGTTTTGCTCCGTTCTTGGTTGGGATGAATCAGATGAAATTAATGTCTTTGAGGTAGTCGCAACCGCGTCGCAGTAGCGCCGGGGACTTTTCCGGGTAGCGCGCGCCCATTTGCCGGACGCCGGCTTTGGCGTTGTCATGACCGATCATGGAGATGTCGCCTATGTCTTCCTCGAAGCCGTTGAGGTAGAAACCCACCACCCCGAACAGCGCGTTGTCGCTGTCGACTCGGCCCAGTTGCTGCTGCCAGTCGGTGACACTGACCAAGGAAAATTCGCGACCTGCTTCGCGAAAGGACGCAACGTAGGTGCCCCAATCCAAGGGTTCGGGGTTGTGCAGGTTGAACACCGACCTTTCCGGCTCATAACGTCCGGCATGAAAGGCAATAAAGCGGGCAAGGAAATCCACCGGCATCAGGTCGAAATTCAACGTGAACTCCGGTACCTGCCCAAGCTGGATCGAACCTTTGAGCATCAGCATCAAACGGTTCTTGTGCGGTTGGCACACTCCCGAGAGGCTATTGAAACTGATGTTGCCAGGGCGATAGAGATTGACCTGCACGCCGCGTTCCCGGGCACGTTCGAGGATCCGCTCGCCGACCCACTTGGACAGGTTGTAGCCGTTCTTGATGTAGATCGGTGGGGTCGGCGCGGCGGGTAACTCAAGTACCCGACCTTCGGTGGAAATCGTGCTGGAGGCCGAGAGCGTCGAGACGAAGTTGAATATTTTTTTGCTGCGTCCTTCGCAAAGGCGCAGACACTCGAAAATCGGCTCGACGTTGTCCCGCGTCAGCGACTCATAATCGAGTACGTGATTGACGTTGGCAGCGTTGTGCACCAGTACACCGAAATCTCGATCCAAACGCTCGTACACATCCGTAGTCAGCCCCAGCGCCGGGCGGGCGATATCGGCTGCATAGACCCGGACCCGACTCAGATCCAGATGCTCCAGCCGGTTTTCCCGTAACGCCAGGGCAAAGCGCTCGGCAGCCGATTGCCCTTCACTTTCGCGTACCAGGCACGCGATTTCACTGGCACCCGCGGCCAGCAGCGCTTCGACAATGTGCACACCAACAAAACTGTTGGCGCCGGTGATGATCACCTTGTGCACATCACCCATGCGGCTCGCGGGCAAAGGCTGCACATCCAGCGTGCGCTCGGCATCGACTATGGCTCGTTCGCTCAGCGCTTCTTCCGTGCCGGAGCCGCGTACCAGGGTCGCAAGTTTTTCGATGGTGGGGAGTTCGATGAAGCGGTTGATCGAAATGCTGCGGCCGAACTCTTCGCGTAGACGCAGAAGCATTCGCGACAGCAGGATCGAATGTCCTCCCAGGTTGAAGAAGCTTTCGTCAGTAGAAATATCGTGGATCGGCAATTCCAGCATTTCAGACCAGATCGCCAGAAGCCGCGTTTCATCGACGTTGGCAGGCAAGCGGCGAGGGGTGTTTTCGCTGATGCTGACCGGCATCTCCAGTAGTGCCTTGCGATCGACTTTGCCGTTACTGGCGTATGGCAGGCTCGGCAGTTCAGTCCAGGCGCAGGGCTGCATGTAGTCCGGCAGGTACTGCGCCGCATGGGCCTTCAATGCTTCGCGAGCGATACCGATGGGGTATCCCTGAGGTTGCGCAAGGAAAGCCAGTATTCGTCGATGGCTATCAATGACTACCGCCACCTGGCGGTACAGCTGGCTGTCGCGCAAGCAACGTTCAATCTCCTCCGGCTCGACCCGGAAACCGCGAATTTTCACCTGATTATCACGCCGCCCACACAGCTCGATCCCCTCAGCGGTCCACTTCGCCATGTCGCCAGTGCGATAGGCACGCAGGATCTGGCCGTCGGGCAGGTTCAGGGACAAATAGCGTTCGGCGGTCTGCTGCGGGTTATTCAGGTAACCCAGGCACACACCCGGCCCGACAATGTACAGCTCGCCAACGGTCTGCTCGGGCACTGGCTGCAAATCGTCATCGAGAATCAGCACTTGGCTATTGGCAATCGGCCCGCCGAGCGATCGATTGTTATCGCCGGCCTGCAGTCGCCTCGCGGTTATCAGTACCGTGGCTTCGGTTGGGCCATAGAGGTTGTAGAGCCTGCCCTGGCGGCTCAGCTGCTGAATGACCCAAGGTTCGCAGACATCGCCGCCGGTCATCACGTGCCCGAGGTCTTGCAGTTGTTCAAGCGGCAAAACGCTCAGCAAGGCTGGCGGCAAAAACGCGTGGCTCAGACGGTTGCGCCGGATCAGTTCAACCAGTTGTAGCGGGTCGCGACGCTGGTCATCACTGGGCACGATGAGTTCGGCGCCTTGGAGCAGGGTCGGGAAAATATCGATCAACGACGAATCGAAACCCAACGACGAAAACTGCAATACACGGCTGTTCTCGGTCAAATGGACATAATCGGCGTACCACGCGGTGAAGTGGGCGAGGTTGGCCTGGCTGAGTAGCACCCCTTTGGGGTGGCCGGTGGTGCCCGAGGTATAGAGCGCCATGCACGGTGCATCGAGCGCGGGGCGTTGGCGCATCAGCGGTTGATCAAGATCCACCTCATCGAAGTCGATACGGGTAATGTCGAGCCCTACGACTTCTGACGCGAGTGGATGCTGACCGTCATGCAGCAGCAACGCCGCGCCAGCGTCTGACAGAATGTACTGCTGACGTTGCAGCGGATGGCTTGGCTCCAGCGGCAGGTACACCGCACCGTGGCCCAGGATCGCCAGGATGCCCGCATACAGCGCGCTGCACCTGGGCAGGCAGATGCCGATCACCGGAGGCCCCTGATGTCCGGCCAGCAGCGGTTGTAAACGTTGGGCAATGGCGCGGCTAAGGTCATGCAATTGCCGGTAATCGAGGGCGGTGCCGGAAACAGTCAGTGCAGGGCAACCGGCCGACTGAATGAAGCGTTGTTCCAGGCGTTCAATCATCGGTGTCTGCGCCCGTTGTTGCAGGCGCGGCTCGGCGGTGGCATTGAGCCGGTGGACAAAGGCCAGGCGCTCGAGAAACATCAGGCTCTCCACGCTTTCGAAGTGCGCAGAAGTGACGGGCTCGGCGATCAGCCAATAGTCGGCGTCACGGGAATAGCGGCTGACCAGCAGCGCCACATGGTCCACCAGTTCCGCCACGGTTCGCAGACGCAATGCCTGGCCATTGCCCGAGGGCTCATCGGTTATCGACATCCGACTGATCAACGTCGAGCCGTGCATGCACAGCAAGTCCAGCGATGGCAATCCGCAAGCGCCCGGCAGGCTCACACCCAGTTGCAGCGTCAGTCGCGGCACATCGTTGAAGCCTCGAATCGGCAGCGTGGCATCGTCGATCAACAAATCCACAGACGTGGGTGCCGGTTCATCAATTGTTGTCACCCGGGACAGTGCATGGCCGTGTTTTTCGAGTTCCTGCGCCAGGTCGGTCAAGGCCCGGCTTTGTCCAACGAGCAGTATGTCCAGACGTCTCATGAGGGGCTCCACGTCAAATCAAGTAATCGCGCAAGGCGCTTTGCACGCACGGCGAATCCAGCAGCGAACTGCTGCGGAAGAACTGCACGATGTTGGCGACCAGCGGGTGATGGCGATTGATTGGAAAGGCCACTCCGGACACTTCATCCCTGAGGCTTTGCTGCACCCTGTCGTTGATCGGCAGGGCATCAATCAAGCGCAAATCGAAGGACCTCTGGATATCGTTGGTCAGGTAGTGGCCGATGAACACCGGCAGGATCTGCGCGATGCAGTGGCGATCGCCCTCGCTTGCGGTGTGCCAGTAGATGCGCACCATCCGTGACCAGAAACCGGAGTGCCGGCCTTCATCGAGCAAGTGATCCGCCATCAGGCCCTTGATCGATTGCTTGATCGTGTCGTCCTTGGCGAAGGCCGCCACATCGCCGGTCACGGTGTTTTCGGCGATGGCCACGCAGATCAGTTCCACGGCGCCACGCAGGTGCTGCGGCGCGAGTGCCACGGCCGCCGGTATAGCCCGGCTCAGCTCGATTTCGCCTGGCAGCTCGATGGGCCCGATGCCGGTCATGGCGATGGTCTGCTGCATGAAATCCATCGCCACCAAGGCGTGGTAATCCTCGTCCACGACCACCGTCATGGCGTCATAACGGCAGGCGAACGGGAAGGTCACGTCGAAGCGATTCTTGGCAATGTTGCGGGCGGTCTTGTCGACGATCTCTGTTTCGAAAATCACCACGTCGTTGATGAATTTGTAGAGCGTCTGCACCAGGGCAAAGTCGCGCAGCTGCGGGCACTCGCGCAGGAAAGTTTCACCGAGCACCAGCGGTTGGCGGCCCAGCGGATAGATCAGTTTGTCGTCGTTCTCCAGCACGCGACGCGGGCGTGTGCGAATGGTCGCGCGGCTTTCCCAGGCGTCGGCGAAGGATTGGTAGTCGGCGGCGTTCATGCGCTCACCTGCGCGCTGCGTTGGCTCATGCTCAGGCGCAGGCCGTCCCATAGCGCGATGCGGCTTTCCACGGCGGCGATTGCGCTGGCATACATGTCTTCTTCACGATGCGGATCGCCACCGATCAGTCGGTCGAGAAGTTTTTCCGCAGCCGGGCCGTGGTCTTCAGAATCGACCTCAATGTGCCGTTCGAGGTAGTAGCGAAAGGTGGGGGCTTGTTCAATGCCGATGCCCCAGTCGTCGAGAATGCGCTGGAACATCGGTGGAATGACGCTCTCGCGACCATGCAGGAACGCCGCCGCCACGCTGTGGTCCGGCGCATGCAGTGCGGTGTGCAACGTTTGGCGCACAAATCGCGCGGTCGCCGGATCGACCTCGACGCTTTGCAACGCCACGTCGTAATTCACCCCTTCTTGTTGCAGCGTTACGAAGCGCTCGATGGCGGCGGTATTGGCACCGACTTCGCGCATCGCATCCAGGTACAGCTCGAAGTGGCTGTAGTGACCGTGATCCGGACGCGCATTGGACTCTTCACCCAGCACGATCTCGTTGATCAATCGCGCTGCCTGCGGGTCCCTTGGGGGAAGCCAGGGCAAGTGGGTGCAAGTCAGTTCCTGCTGCAGCCGTTTGGTCAGTGACATGAAATCCCATACCGCAAACACATGGGTTTCCATGAAGCGCTGTAATACCGACAGTGAATGTATTTCGCGGAATATCGGGTGTGCAGCAAGTTCGGCTTTTTTCTGGACGAGACGGTCTTTAGTGGGTTTCATGGGTGAACCTCTAAATAGTCAAATGTGATGTATTAAAGCGTCGGCTGTTGAGTAAACTTTTCCGCTGGCGAGCGGGCGCCTCAAATGAATTGATGTGTTTTAGTTGTAATGCGATTGACGTGTTATTGCAGTACCGGCCATTGCTGGCTGACGGTGTGGAAAAATTAGTACATGAATTAAGACTTGAGCAAGTTATTTTTAAATGTTTTTAAAGTTAAACTTTCCTGGGTGTGAGTTGGCCCAATAAAGCTTTATATATAAGCTTTATTTAGGCGTAGTTACTCCTTCCTAGTTATATAAGTAAGAATTTAGATAAAGAGTGAATGCCTCACTCGAAGTAACTTTTTCTCGCAGATGATTGAGGTGATTTGAAAGGGGCGGAAGTTTGACGGGGGTGACACCGATTCTCCCTTTCCCGAGGCAGGCTCCTTCCGTACGTTCCTGGTGCGGGGACTGCGCCAGCGTTAGCACGCGTCCCCCGTTCATGGTTTGTTGTCGACCCAAGAGTGAGCGTAATGCAAGGCAGCCGCTATCACCGGCGTATGAGAGGCAGGGAGGGGGACGGGGGCGGGAAATTTGTAAGTGGATCGTGCAGCTTCAAGCGTGCCACTGGACCTGTGGCGCTATCGCCACAGGTCAACGGGCGTCATTTCGAGGTTTTGATGCGCTCAGCCTCAGGGCTGGCCAGGTAGCGAGTGATGACCTCGACCGCGCGATTGAGGTGATGTTCGAGCAGCGTCACCGATTTTTCGACATCCCGCTCTTCGGCAGCCCGCAGCAGTGCCCGGTGATCTTCCTGGGACAACTTGCCCAGGCCCATGGCTTCCAGATTGAAGCGCAGAAAGCGCTCTTCCTCGATCAACCCGTCTTCGACAAGCTTCAGCAGTCGACGGTTAGGGGCCTTGCTGTACAGCGACATGTGAAACAGGCGATTGAGTCGGCCGATTTCGGTGTAGTCCTGTTCTCTTTCCAGTTCGTCGATGTAGCGGTTTGCCTGTTCGATATCCGCGTCTTCAAGCAATGGAATCGATAACCTCAGCGCTTCGGACTCCAGCAGGATGCGCAGGGCATAGGTTTCCACGGCATCACCCTGGACCAGCGGGGCGACCACGGCGCCTTTATGGGCAGTCACGCTAAGCAATGCCTGGGCTTCGAGCTGGCGCAAAGCTTCGCGCACGGGCATGCGGCTAACGCCAAACAGGTCCGCCAGGTCTTGCTGACGCAGGGCTGCACCGCAGGGAATACGACCGTCGAGAATGGCCGCACGAAGGGTTTCTTCAATCACCGAACGTGCCAAGTGAGCGGGAATCGGCCCGTTGACCTTGATACTGCTCAGAGGGTTGGGCTTTTGTGTCACTACTACGCACCCTGATTGACTTATATTTTTGGATCCAACTGACACTAGTGGCGGCCTGGGGGGTTGTCAAACGCCCGACAAAGCGCCTTTCCCTCAGTTTAGCGTGCCGCCAGTGATCTCAGCGTGCCATTGTTTTTTACCGGGATAACCTACACCATCAACCGACTTCCATCTGACTACCCTGGATGCCTGGCATTGGCGGTACGTTTCCCGATTTCCCGGATGTTGCGCTGGCTGTGCGGCGCGTTGCTGCTGGCCGGCGTCCTGCTGGGCGGTGTGCAGGCCGATTGGGATTTTTCCTTGATCAGCGGCCGGGCGCGGGCATTGTACGGACCTTTGGGCGAAGGGCAGAAGCGCATTGATGATTGGCAACACTTATTGGCGACCCAGAAGCAGGTCAGCGAGCTGGAGCAGCTCAACGTAGTCAATCGCTTCTTCAACAAACAGCTGCGCTACGTCGAGGACATCGATCTGTGGCACCAGGTGGATTACTGGGAAACACCGATCGAAGCCCTGTGGAAAGGTGCGGGCGATTGCGAAGACTACGCGATCGCCAAGTATTTCAGCCTGCGCCATCTCGGCGTAGCCAGTGAAAAACTGCGCATCACCTACGTAAAGGCGCTGAGCTTGAATCGCGCGCACATGGTACTGACCTATTACTCAAGCCCGGACGCCATGCCGCTGGTGCTCGACAGCCTGATCGACACGATCAAGCCGGCCAGCCAACGAACGGATTTGCTGCCGGTCTACTCCTTCAACGCGGAGGGGTTGTGGTTACCGGGTGCCAAGGGCAATCAGAAGGTCGGTGACACCAAGCGCCTGTCCCGTTGGCAGGATGTACTGAAAAAAATGCAGGCCGAAGGATTCCCGGTCGAGACGACTAACTAGGAGCACGCGCTCAGATGTCTTTGTTCAAACAGCTGTTGATTGCTATCTGTCTGTTCCTGGTGGTCGCCTTCACCGGCAACTTCATGGTCAGCCTGGAGAGCTCGCGCGCCCAGTATGTCAACCAGTTGCGCTCCCACGCCCAGGACGCTGCGACAGCGCTGGCGCTGTCCCTGACACCTAACATCGACGACCCGGCGATGGTCGAGTTGTTGGTCAGTTCAATCTTTGACAGCGGCTACTACGCGAGCATCCGCGTGGTCGATCTGAAGACCGACCAGACCCTGGTTGAGCGCACGGGCATTCCGGCGGTCAACAACGTTCCGGACTGGTTCGTCAAAATGATCGGCCTGGAGCCCGCCGGTGGCGATGCGATCATCAGCCGCGGCTGGGAGCAGGCTGCACGGGTCGAGGTGGTCAGCCACCCGATGTTCGCGCTGGCCAAGTTGTGGCAGAGCGCGCTGGGCAGCCTGGGCTGGTTGCTGCTATGTGGTGCAGTCAGTGCGGTACTCGGCGCGCTGTTGCTGCGTCAGCAATTGAGACCGCTGGACTACATGGTCCAGCAATCCCACGCCATCGCCCGGCGGGAATTTCTCAGCCTGCCGGAGCTGCCGCGTACCCCTGAGCTTCGCCGGGTAGTGCAGGCCATGAACCAGATGGTCGAGAAGCTCAAGGCGTTGTTTCAGGAGCAGGCCGAGCGCAGTGAAAAACTACGGGTCGAGTCCTATCAGGACTCGTTGACCGGATTGGCCAACCGGCGTTACTTCGAAATGCAATTGAATGCGCGGGTGAGCAATCCGGAGCAGGCCAGTTCCGGTTATCTGCTGCTGTTGCGGGTTAAGGATCTGGCCGGTCTCAACCAGCGCCTCGGGGGCCAACGCACCGATGAAGTGCTCAAAGCCGTTGGCGAGCAATTGTCCCGTGAATGTGCGAAATACCCGGAAACCCAGAACCTGGTGACCCGTATCCGCGGGGGCGAGTTTGCCGTGTTGGCGCCGGGGTTGGTGCGCCAAGAAGCGCTGCAACTGGCAAAAAATCTCGACAATGCCTTGGCCAGCCTTCACGCCACTGGCGCCACTGATGTGGCAGCAGTGGCGTCAATTGGTCTGGCACCTTTTGCTCTCGGTGATTCACCGCAAGCCGTGCTCAGTCTCGGTGATCAGGCACTGTCGCAGGCCGAGGGCCAAGGCGAACAGAACTGGGCCTGCGTTGAACATCGTCTCTCGGCCAGCGTCGGCGACGATCATCACGCCTGGCATCGCATGCTTGATCAGGCACTGACTCTGCGGCGTTTCGAACTGTATTTCCAACCTGTAGTAGCCGCCCAGGACACCCAATTGGTACTGCATTACAAAGTGTTGTCACGACTGCACGACGAACAGGGCCAGGCCATTCCTGCCGGGCGTTTCCTGCCGTGGCTTGAGCGCTTTGGCTGGACTGCGAGGCTGGATCGGCTGATGCTCGAGCAGGTGCTGGAGCAAATGAGCGGGCATGAAGAGTCGCTGGCGCTGAACCTGTCGTCGTCTACTCTGGCCGACCCGCAGGCGCAAAACAAAATCTTCGAGATACTGCGAGCACATTCCAACCTCGGGCCGCGTCTGACCCTGGAGATCGGCGAAGAGCAATTGCCTGACCAAGCGGTGCTGGAGCAGTTGACCCGACGCCTTCGCGAACTCGGGTTCTCCCTGAGCCTGCAACGTTTCGGTGGCCGCTTCAGCATGATCGGCAACCTGGCACGGCTGGGGCTGGCGTACCTGAAGATCGATGGCAGCTACATTCGGTCGATCGATCTGGAGAGTGACAAGCGCCTGTTCATCGAGGCGATCCAGCGAGCGGCGCACAGCATTGATCTGCCACTGATTGCCGAGCGGGTCGAGACGCAGGGCGAGTTGTCGGTGATTCGCGAGATGGGGTTATACGGTGTGCAGGGCCAGTTGTTCGGCGAGCCCAAGCCCTGGAAGTAACGCTTTAGAGTGGCGTTGTCAGTCATGCTGTCTTCGCGGGCAAGCCCGCTCCCACAGGGATCAACGTTGAACACTGTGGGAGCTGGCAAGATCAGGGATCAGATCAGGCCGGTTTCTTCATCATCAATCAACTGGCTCAAGCCACCCAAGGCTTCACGGGCCTGGTTGCGGTCCATGAGCTTGGCCTGGGCCGCTGTCGGCAGGTCAGTGACGCGGATCACGCCTTTTTGGGTCAGCACCTGAATCAAGTCATCGAGTACCCGGATCATTTCCAGGTCGCTCTGCTTGAGCTGTTTGAGGCTGTTCTCCACCGCCGCGTTGGCAAACCAGGCCTGGATCTCATGATTGTCGGCCGGCAGCGTTTCCGTGGCCTCGGCATAGGCGGCGGGTTCCACGCGTACCAACAGGCCCTGCGCATCGCGTTGCACGTAAAACATTGAGCATCCCTCAGAATTGAACCAGCGTCATGCTGTCAGCAGCATAGGTCAACTGCACGCCAGTATGTGGCGAAGCGTCGAAATCGTCACCGGGCAGTGGACGCAAACGTGATGGCCGCCCCATCAGGAGCGGCCGTTTTCATGCATCAGCTGTTGTTGTGATCGATTTTGATGGTCGGGTCGCTACCGGCAATCAGGTTGTGCAGGTTCGCGCTGGACCAGTTGTTGCCCTCCAGCTTGATCGTCACGTCTGGCGTGGCGGCTGCGGCGTTGCCAGAGTTGAACTGGCCGGTCGAGCTGACCTGCAGCGACGACACGCCATCGACCGTGGTGATCTTCAGGAAGTTGTCGATCGTGCTGCCGCTTTCGCCCTGTAACAAATCGCGCAGGTCGATGCGGTCGCCTTCGCTGGCCTTGAAGTCCTTGATCACGTCGCTGCCGGTATCGCCTGCTTTCCAGACGAAGGTGTCGCCACCGGAACCACCGATCAGGATGTCATTGCCCTGGCCACCCATCAGCGTGTCGTTGCCGGTGCCGCCGAGCAGGATGTCATTGCCCTTGCCGCCGTCGAGGCTGTCATTGCCACCCGAGCCGAACAGGATGTCATTGCCTGCGCCGCCCAACAGACTGTCATCGCCGTCATGGGCACCGGACACATCGAACGCGGTGTAATGCTCGGTGATGTACTGGTGCACATTGCTGGTGGTGACTTTGCTGACGTCCACGCCGGTTTGCTGCGCCACGAAGGCTTGCATGGCCTGGTAGCCCTCGCCGGCAATGCCGTTGAAGCTCACCAGGTCGCCGAACAGGATGTCGTTGCCGTCGCCACCGCTGACGGTGTCGTTGCCCGGCATCGTCGCTTCGGTGTGGCCGATGATCGAGTTGGCCAGGTCCTTCGGATCGATGTTGGTTTGTGGCGACTTGTCCGAGTCGTAGGGCTTCAGGTCGTTTAGCGTTACCTCTTTGTTCAGGCCAATAGCCTCGACATTCGACAGGTTGCTCAGCAGGGTGAAGCTGCTGCCGGAGTTGCTGGTGGTCGACGAATCAGTGCTGTTACCGCTGCCGGCCAGGTTCGACAGCTCGTAGGTACCGTCGCCCTGGGCATGAATGGTGCCCAGATTGTCACTGCTCCAGTAGCCACCAAACCAGGAAGATTTGTACGTCTGCAGCGTGACCGAGCCGTCGCTGTCGATGGACAGTTTGTGAGTGCTGTCCAGCTGGGCGTTGTAGGTTTGCCCCAGTTTGTAATTGCTGGTGGTGATGACATCGTCGAGCTTCACGCCACCGAACAAGGTCGGGTTGGTCTGCTCACCGCTCTGGTAGTAGGTCGGTTTGCCGTCGGTGATGAAGTACGTGAGGTTCTTCGCCCCGGTGTTGGCCAGGGCATCGGCGCTCTGGAACGAGTTGGCCGTGGTTTTGAACACGTCCTCGTAGTTGGTGCCGCCACCGGAAACCATCGAGTCCAGCACGGCTTTGAGCAGGATCAAGGCATTCGGATCGTTGAGGTTGACCGACACCGACTTGTTGACCTGGTTATCGAAGTCCGCGAGGAAGATGTTCACGGTCCCCGAGTTGCTGCCCATGCTCTGCTTGAGGGTATTGAACACCGATGTCAGCGAGTCCTTGGCCGCGCTGATCGATGACGCACTCATACTGCCCGAGCTGTCGACCATGAAGGCGATGTTGTAGTTGGTGCCCGGCACCACGGTCAGGCCACCGATGTCGGCGACCATGATGTCGTTGCCGTCAGTGCCGACGAAATTGTCGTTTCCTGCGGTGGCCGTGATCGAGTTATAGCCTGCCGAGTTGATCGTGATCGGAATCTGGATCGTGCTGGTAGCCGAATCACCCTGACTCTCGGTCGAGACTGCCGTCACCGTCAGCGTGTTGGTACCGGTAGCGTACGGTGCCGGGGTGTAACTCAACTTGCTCACATCCCAACCGCTGAGGTTGACGATGCCGTTACCGGTTGTGCCGATAAAGGTGTGCGTGCCATCGGTCAGGGTCGCGCCTACCGGAATGCCGCCAATCGAGGTAATGGTCTGTGTTTCCGAGCCATCGGTGTCCACTGACGTGACCTTCAAGCCCAACGCGATGCTGCTGTTCTCGGCCACCTGAGTCGTGGTGGCGGAAACGATCGGTGTGTCCGCGACGGCGGTCACACTGAGGTCCAGTGTGGTGCTTGAACCGGTATTGGTGATGTAAGTCACCGTCGGAACCTTGCCACTCCAGTTGTCGGCAGGGGTAAAGGTGTAATCGCCGTTGGCGCCGAGCGTCAGCTTGCCTACGTTGGCAAGGGTGGCAGTCCCCCCCGCGTTGTACTCGATGCCATTAATGGTGAACTTGCTCACGCTCAGGATGTTGTCGACATCGCGGTCGTTGGTCAGCACGTTACCGGTGGCGATCTTGTCCTCAAGGGTGGTTTTGCTGTCAGCGGCCAGCACACTCGGGTCATCGACCGGCGTGACGCTGATGTTCAGGTTCGAGGTGACGTTGGGTCCCGAACCGTCAGTGACGGTGTAGGTAACGGTCGGCACGGTGCCGTTGTAGTTGGCGGCAGGCGTGAAGGTGTAGGCACCGTTGGCGCCGATCACCAAGGTACCGACATTAGCGATGGTCGCGGTCTGACCGGCGTTGAAAGTGCCCGCCACGCCGTCAATGGTGAAGCTGACCACGCTGACTGGGCCGTCGACGCTGCTGGTGCCGGTGAGAACGCTGCCTGTCAGGGCAGAGTCTTCTGGAGTGGAGACTGTTTCGCTGGCATCGGTAAAGTTGTCGTTAACCGGCGTGACGCTAATGTTCAGGGTCGAGGTGTCGTTCGGCCCCGAACCGTCGGTGACGGTGTAGGTAACGGTCGGTACCGCGCCGTTGTAGTTGGCGGCAGGCGTGAAGGTGTAGGCGCCGTTGGAGGCGATCACCAAAGTGCCGACGTTAGCGATGGTCGCTGTCTGGCCAGCGTTGAAAGTGCCCGCCACGCCTTCAATGGTGAAGCTGACCACGCTGACTGGGCCGTCGACGCTGCTGGTGCCAGTGAGAACGCTGCCTGTCAGGGCAGAGTCTTCCGGAGTCGATACGGTTTCGCTGGCATCGGTGAAGTTGTCGTTAACCGGCGTCACACTGATGTTCAGCGTCGAAGTGTCGTTAGGGCCCGAACCGTCGGTGACGGTGTAGGTGACGGTCGGTACCGCGCCGTTGTAGTTAGCGGCCGGGGTGAAGGTGTAGGCGCCGTTGGAGGCGATCACCAAAGTGCCGACGTTAGCGATGGTCGCGGTCTGACCGGCGTTGAAAGTGCCCGCCACGCCGTCAATGGTGAAGCTGACCACGCTAATCGGGCCATCGACGCTCGAAGTGCCGGTGAGAACGCTGCCGGTGAGGGCAGAGTCTTCCGGAGTGGAGACCGTTTCGTTGGCATCGGTGAAGTTGTCGTTGGCCGGCGTAACACTGATGTTCAGCGAGCTGCTCGAACCGGTGTTGGTGGTGTAGGTCACCTGTGGAACGTTGCCATTCCAGTCGGCAGCCGGCTTGAAGGTGTAGTCGCCATTGCTGGCAACGATCAGCGTACCGACACCGGCGATGGTTGCGGTCTGGCCTGCGGTGAAACTGCCGTTGACCCCGTTCACGCTGAACGTTGCGACGCTCAGGACATTATCGACATCGTGGTCGTTGATCAGCACGTTGCCGACGGCGTTGTGGTCTTCTTCGATGGTGATCCGGTCCGCCTGCAGCACGCTGGCGTCATCGACGGGAGCAACGTGCACCACCAGTGGCAGCGAAGTGCTCGCGCTTGGGGCATCGCCGTCTTTGGCGGTGGCCGTAACGGTCAGGGGAATGTCGCCATTGAAGTTCGTCGGCGGTGTCAGCTTGAGCGCGGCCAGGTTCCAGCCCGTAATGTCCACCGACGTCGAGCCATCGGCAGCATTGAAGGTATGGCTGCCATCGGTGAGTGTGGCGCCCGCCGGCAAGCCGCTCAGCGTGAGCGTGAGGGTTTCCGAGCCGTCGACGTCATTGGTGTGGGCCTGGATGGTGGACAACAGGATCGCGTTATCTTCAAGACCCGAGTTGAGCACCTGATTGACATTGATGTTGTCCAGCACGCCGCCCAGGCTGTTGCTGTCCCCGGCGCGGAACTCGAGTTTCTGGTTGCCATCGGCAGTGACCGGAACGTCGAAGCTGTAGTGCTGCATGCCAGTGGTTGAGCTGTTCAGCGTGCCAATGAGCTTGCCGCCCCAGTACACGTTGATCAGCGAATTATCGACGCCGGCACGCGGTGCATAATCGAACGACACGTTATAGGTGGTGCCGGACTTCGCATTGATCGTGGTGTAGAGGTTGCTCGTATCACCGGTATTGCGCTCAAGCTCGATGACCTGGTTATCGCCGCCGGCACCATAGACGCTGGCCTTGCCGATTTCGACCATGCCACCGGGATTGTCCGTGTGCCAGACGCCGTTACCGAGCTTGCTGACGTTGACGTCGCCATACGAACCCACAGCGACTTCCTGCAAGTCGGTCGAGGCAACCATGCCGCCACCGGTCAGCGACAGGCTCGGGGTATCGGTCACAGGTGCGACGACGATGGTGCCAGTCGCCGACGACCCGGAAGGCATGCCCCCATTGTCGGTCGCGCTGTAGGTGAAGTGGGTGGTACCACTCCAGTCGCCGGTGGGTTTGAAGTAAACCGTTGCGCCGTTGGCGGTTGCGGCGATCACGCTGCTGGTGGTCAACGCAATGGTCCCGGCCGCGTCAGCGTAAAAACTGCCATTGGCCGGCAGGCTGTTCAGGGTGAAGTGGTTGACGCTGCCGTCAATATCACTGCCGCCGAGTTGCACGGCGATCAAATGATCTTCATCACCCCTGGCAGAGGTGGAATTAACGGTCGGGGCGTCATTGACCGGGTTGACCGTAATGTCCAGCGTGCTGGTGGAGTGGGTGTTGGTGGTGTAGCTGATCTGAGGAACGGTGCCGTTCCAGTTTGCCGCCGGGGTGAAACTGTAATCGCCGTTGGTGGCGATCGTCACAGTACCCACACCGGTGATAGTCGCGACTTGACCCGCGGTAAAGGAGCCTGCGACGCCTTGTACGGTGAATGTCGCGACGCTCAGAACGTTATCGACATCGCTGTCATTGCCAAGCACGTTGCCGGTTGCAACGTGGTCCTCATCGACAGTCTTGGTATCGGCGCTCAGGACGCTCGGATCGTCGACCGGGGTGACGTTGATGGTCAAGGTCGAGGTGACATTGCTGCCCGAACCGTCGGTGACGGTGTAGGTCACGGTCGGCACTGCGCCGTTGTAATTGGCGTCCGGGGTGAAGGTGTAAGCGCCGTTGGCGCCGATCACCAGGGTGCCGACGTTGGCGATGGTGGCTGTGCTGCCAGCCTGGTACTGGGTGCCGTCCACTGTGAAATTAACCACGCTGACCGGGCCGTCAACGCTGCTGGTGCC
>NZ_VZPP01000030.1 GCF_008801475.1 Pseudomonas moorei
AAGGGCCGTCGGGCGCGATTCTCATCGAGGCGCAGGGTCGCCACCCAGACGCCGGATAGATGAAAGCAAGCCAAGCACGCATCGAAAACAGTATTGCAGAAATGGGGATATCCATAGATGTGGGAGCTGGCTTGCCAGCGATGGCGGACTGCAGTCAACGCGGCATATACCCCAACTGCCAGCGCCGCGGAATCTTCAGCGACAGCAACCCCAGTCCCGCAGCAAGCAGGCCGCTGGCGAACAGCGCCTTGAGCCCCAGTTGATGTTCGAGCGCGGCGCCCAGTACCGCACCGGCGAACATGCCGGTCCAGGGGATCAATTGCACGCGCCAGCCGTTACGGCGCTCCCCGAGCAGCCAGCGACCCAGCCCGCGTCCGAAGCGCGACAGGGCGCCGGTGACGTAAGTCAGGCCGACCGGCAAACCGTTGACCTCTTCCACGGCGGCGTTGAGCATGCCCATCGCGATGATCGCCGCCAGCAGGGCTGGCAGCTGCGACTCAAATGGCCAGGCGGCGGCAGCGCAGAGTAACGAGGCGATGCTCAGCAGCAAGGGCAACGCCCGGCGACCGGCCAGCCGGCTGACGATGATGCCCAGCGCATTGCCGAAGATGAAGGTGGCGACAAGCAGTACCAGGCGCAGGCTCAGCCCCAGGTCGCCGACGCTGATGGCAACGGCCATCCGGGTGGTATTGCCGCTCATGAAGGACACGAAATCGCCACTGGCCATGAAACCGATGGCGTCGGTCATGCCGGCCAGCACCGAGAGCATCGCCACCAGCGTCAGGCCGATACGTCCGCGCCATTTCTGAGTGTGCAAGTGTCTGGAACTGGCGTGGGTACTTGAAGACGAAGGCAGCATCGGCGAAAGCATCCTTGAGCAATACGTTACGGGGTCAATCCATATAACTCGCAATACTCCAGCCAGTCCATGCCGGCCATCTCGGCCACTTCCCGATGGACTTCCAGGCGCTGGGCCTGATAGTCCTCGGGTGTGGCGGCGGTCAACAGCAGTGTCAATTCCCAGGCAAACAGGCCAAGGCGCTCGGCTTCGGCCTCGAAGGCTTCATGCAAACGCTCATCGCGATATTGCGCGAGGGTTTCGCCCTTGGCCTGCGCGAGCAGTGGATTCAGGTTGTCGAGTTCGACGCGCAGGTCGGGGCGTTCATCGAGAAACCGTTTCAGTGCCTTTTCGTGTTGTTGTTCGGATGCCGCCATGGTCACGCCTCGGGAAGGGATTACGAAGACTGTTTCTTGCTGGCCTTGGCCGCTGCCGCCAGGCATTCGAGGGCAAACTGCTCGGTGTAGGTCATCTGGATCGGCGTGGTTTGACCCTTGACGGTTCTTTCGCCGTCGAGGATGTAACGAATCCGCTTGTCGGTCACGCCGATGCGCTTGGCGATCCAGGAGGGCGTCTGACCGATCTGACTGATCAGCTTGTCGGCATATTCAGTGGTCGGTTTGTAAAACTCGGCGTTGGGTGTCATTGGGCTTCCAGAATTGGGGTCGATGCGACGCGATGGGCGCGACAGGGTGCGCGAATCATCGCGCGGTGTCGCGGTATAAATGCAGTAAAGCAGAACGAAACGCCGTGCCACGGTGATACAGTCCGCTTTTTCCTGATGAGCGAATGCAATGCGAATTCTGATGGTAGCGCTGGCCGTGACGTTGCTGGCCGGTTGCGCGGGCTCGGTGATGAGCGATGCCCGCAGCAAACCTCCGTACAAAACCCTGAAATCGGACAAGCCGGCCAAGGACGTTGCCCAGTGCGTGCAGTTTTCCTGGCAGGACGAAGCGGTGTTCGGCGTCGATGCCGCGGCGTACCTGCAGCCGGGCGAGAAGGGCGGAACTACCGTCTACACGCGTTCGGCGGAGTCGTTCGTTGACGTGACCACCGATGCCTCGGGCACCGTGTTGAGCTACTACGCACAGCATGATGACTTTGTCGCCAAGCGGCGCCTGGCGGCCTTGGCGACCTGCCTGTGACTTGATGCACACCCCCTGTAGGAGCGAGCCGGCTCCGGGCGGCGTTCCGACGATGGACGTTAACGATAACGCGAATATTCTGAATAAACGCGTCGCCCTGGAGTCCATCGTCGGAACGCCGCCCGGACCAAGCTCGCTCCTACAGCAGGCGTATTGATTCAGTCATTCAAGCGCTTCTGGAAAAAGAAGTGCTTATACCCCGGCGGGTAGTCGGCAATGTGCCCGATCTCGCTATAGCCGCATTTTTTGTAGAACTCCGGTGCCTGGAATTCGAACGTGTCGAGCCACAGCCCGATGCATTTCCTCTCCCGCGCCAGGTCTTCGGCCATCTGCATCAGCTTCGTACCCATGCCCTGTCCCCGCGCCTGCTCCGGCACCGACAACAGGTCGATGAACAACCACTGGTAGAACAACCGGGCGTACAGCCCGCCGAGGATTTCGTCATTGTCATCGCGCACCAGCAGGGCTATGTGCTCGGGCACGGCACCACCGGCCTTCGAGGCGTTATAGGCGCGCAGTGGCAGCAGGATGGCTTGGCGTTCTTCCTCCGTGGGGTTTGGCGACAGCTCGATACGCAGGGTCATGGCTATGTCCTTATGGCAGTGAAGCCGGAGACTATCTTGGTCGCGGCGATTGATCTATCCCCGGCACCCATGGAACCGTCGCCCGCGCGCAGATGTCTAGCCTCAGAGCGCGTCATTCCAGAACGCCGCCCATGAGGACACGCCGTGAATATTTTCGAAGCCTTGCGCGAAAGCCACGAACGCCAACGTACCTATGCCAAAGCGCTGATTCGCACCAGCGGCGACACCCCGCAACGGGTCGAAGCCTACAAACAGCTCAAGTCCGAACTCCAGGCCCATGAAACCGCTGAAGAGCGGCATTTCTACATCCCGTTGATGGAATTCGACAATGGCGTCGACCTCAGCCGCCATGCGATCGCCGAACACCATGAAATGGATGAAATGATGGAGGCGCTGGACGAGACCGAAATGTCCAGCCCGGCCTGGCTGGCCACCGCGAAGAAGCTGGCCGAGAAGGTCCATCACCACCTCGAAGAGGAAGAGCAGAAGTTCTTCCAGATGGCCGGCAAGTTGCTCGACGACAAACAGAAAGAGTCCCTGGCTGGTGCCTATGTGAAGGAATACAAGGCTCAGCTCGTTTGAGGGATCAAACGCCGGGCTTTTTCACCTAAGATGCGCAATCTCGAAAACACAGGATGCGTTGTCATGTCGAACACAGCCGAGCGGGTCAATATCCTCGATTCACAGGTGTTGTCCCACGACTGGTATCTGTTGCGGAAAATCACCTTCGATTATCAACGCAACAACGGCGAGTGGCAGCGCCAGACCCGCGAGGTCTACGACCGTGGCAATGGCGCGGCGATTCTGCTGTACAACCGCGAAAAGAAAACCGTGGTCCTGACCCGGCAATTCCGCTTGCCGGTGTTCGTCAACGGCCACGACGGTCTGCTGATCGAAGTGGCGGCGGGGCTGTTGGAAGGTGCCGCGCCGCAAGAACGCATTCGTGCCGAAGCGGAGGAAGAGACCGGTTACCGCGTGCACCATGTGCAGCCGGTGTTCGAGGCCTACATGAGCCCGGGCTCGGTGACGGAAAAACTGCACTTTTTCATCGCCGAATACGATGCGACGTCGAAGGTCAGCGAAGGCGGCGGGCTGGAGGAAGAGACCGAAGAACTGGAAGTGCTGGAATGGGCCTTCGATGAAGCGCTAGAGGCGTTTTATCGTGGGGAAATCTGCGATGCCAAGACCATCATGCTGTTGCAGTATGCGGCGATGAAAAACATATTCGCGGCTTAAGCCGTCCCCCTTCTGTGGTGAGCTTGCTCGCGTCGCGCTGCGAAGCGGCCCCGAAAATCTCAGTGCCTGGCGAATATTTGCCAGCGCTACGCACTGGAGCGGGAGCAAGCTCCCTCGCCACAGAGACGTTGTTTACCCAAACAGGTCGGCGGTCATTCCGTTGCTTGGCCATTGTCCACCTTCCAGCGTGAGCAACAACGCCTTCGCCTCCAGCCCCCCGGCAAACCCCGTCAGCTTCCCCGACGCACCAATCACCCGATGGCACGGCGCGACAATCGAAATCGGGTTCTTGCCATTCGCCGCACCCACCGCCCGGACTGCACTCGGGCTGCCGATCTGCTCGGCGATCTGGCGGTAGCTGCGGGTCTCGCCGAACGGAATGGTCAACAGCGCCGCCCAGACCTTTTTTTGGAATGGCGTGCCGACAAACTCCAGATCCAGCTCGAAATGATGGCGGCTGCCGGCGAAGTATTCGCGCAGTTGTTGCGCCGTGCGCAGCAGAATCGGGTTATCTGGTGCGTCGCTCATGGGCCCGAGCCGTACCCGGCCCGGCTTGTCGTTTTCCCAGAGGATGGCCACCAGTCGCGAGCCGTTCGCCACCAGCTTCAACTCACCGACCGGGGACGCCAGGGTGCTACAGGTGTAAGTCATGCCGAAGGCCACGCCGAATTGTTGAACGGGCGTTAAGGATACTGCCTGGCCGGGGAGGCGCAATACGCAATCGCGACCATACTTGCCTACGGCTCCTGAAGCGTTCCCCCTGTTCAATAACAAGAAGAGACCGACTGATGAAGTACGAACCTTTTGCCAAATCGCTGATAGCGACCTCACTGGCACTCAGCTGCCTGATGGCCCATGCCGCCTCCGTAGCCCCGGTCGCGGCCGAAAACGGCATGGTGGTCACTGCCCAGCATCTGGCCAGCCATGTGGGCGTGGATGTGCTCAAGAGCGGTGGCAACGCCGTCGATGCCGCCGTGGCGGTGGGGTATGCGCTGGCGGTGGTCTATCCCGCCGCCGGTAACCTGGGCGGCGGCGGATTCATGACCATTCAACTGGCCGACGGGCGCAAGACCTTCCTCGACTTCCGTGAAAAAGCCCCGCTGGCCGCCACCGCCGACATGTACCTCGACAAAGCGGGTAACGTTGTCCCGGACCTGAGTACTCGCGGCCACCTGGCCGTCGGCGTGCCGGGCACCGTGTCCGGCATGGAGCTGGCCCTGAGCAAATACGGCACCAAGCCACGCAAGGAAGTGATCGCTCCGGCGATCAAGCTGGCCGAAGACGGCTTCGTGCTGGAACAGGGTGACGTTGATCTGCTGGACTACGCCACCGACGTGTTCAAGAAGGACATGAAGGATTCCGGTTCGATTTTCCTGAGCAACGGCGAGCCGATGCAGGTCGGACAGAAGCTGGTGCAGAAAGACCTCGGCAAAACCTTGCGGACCATCTCCGAGAAGGGCGCCGACGGCTTCTATAAAGGCTGGGTCGCCGACGCCATCGTCACCTCCAGCCAGGCCAACAAGGGCATCATCACCCAGGCCGACCTGGACAAATACAAGACCCGCGAACTGGCGCCGATCGAGTGCGACTACCGTGGCTACCACGTGGTCTCGGCCCCGCCACCAAGCTCCGGTGGTGTAGTGATCTGCCAGATCATGAACATCCTCGAAGGCTACCCGATGAAGGATCTGGGCTATCACTCGGCCCAGGGCATGCACTATCAGATCGAAGCGATGCGCCACGCGTACGTTGACCGCAACAGCTACCTCGGCGACCCGGACTTCGTGAAGAACC
Organism: Pseudomonas moorei; assembly: GCF_008801475.1. Taxonomy (GTDB): domain Bacteria; phylum Pseudomonadota; class Gammaproteobacteria; order Pseudomonadales; family Pseudomonadaceae; genus Aquipseudomonas; species Aquipseudomonas moorei. Next base: position 5,598 of record NZ_VZPP01000030.1, read on the forward strand.
CGATTGCCCATCTGCTGGACAAGAACTACGCGACCAAACTGCGCGAAGCCATCAATCCGCAAAAAGCCGGTGTGTCCCGCGAGCTCAAGCCTGGGGTCGCGCCCCATGAAGGCAACAACACCACCCATTACTCCATCGTCGACAAATGGGGCAACGCGGTGTCGGTGACCTACACCCTCAATGACTGGTTCGGTGCCGGGGTCATGGCCAGTAAAACCGGGGTCATTCTCAACGACGAAATGGACGACTTCACCTCGAAGATCGGTGTGCCGAACATGTATGGCCTGGTCCAGGGTGAAGCCAACGCCATCGCCCCCGGCAAAGCGCCGCTGTCATCCATGAGCCCGACCATCGTCACCAAGGACGGCAAAGTGGTGATGGTGGTCGGTACCCCTGGCGGCAGCCGCATCATCACCGCGACCCTGTTGACCATGCTCAACGTCATCGACTACGGCATGAACATCCAGGAAGCGGTCGATGCACCACGTTTCCACCAGCAATGGTTGCCGGAGGAAACCAACCTCGAAGCCTTCACCACCAGCCCGGATACGGTGAAGATCCTCGAAAGCTGGGGCCACAAGTTTGCTGGGCCGCAGGACGCCAACCACCTGGCAGCGATTCTTGTCGGCGCGCCGTCCCTGGACGGCAAACCGGTGGGCAAGAACCGCTTCTACGGCGCCAACGATCCACGGCGTAACACCGGGCTGTCGCTGGGTTATTGAGTCTTGTGTTTGGACGGGGACGGACTTATGTTCGTCCCTGTTCCACTGACTTTTCAAGGAAGGAACCATGACTACCGCACTGTTAATCATCGACGTCCAGCAGGCCTTGTGCTCCGGCGAGTATGAGTGCTTCCAGATCAAGCGAGTCATCGACCGCATCAACGGCCTCAGTGCCAAAGCCCGAAACAAAGGGCTCCCCGTGGTGCTGATCCAGCATGAAGAAAAGGGCAGCCCCCTGGCGTATAACGCCGATGGCTGGCAACTCGCCGAAGGATTGCAAACCGCGCCCCAGGACCTGCGCGTGCGCAAGACCACCCCCGATTCGTTCTATCAGACCCACTTGCATGACCAGTTGCAGGAGCTGGACGTCAGCCGCCTGATTATCTGTGGTCTGCAAACCGATTACTGCGTCAACGCCACCGTGCGCCAGGCACTGAAACTGGGTTACGACGTAGTGCTCGCGGCCGATGCCCACTCCACCGTCGACAACGGCAATATGGCCGCAGAAGACATCATTGCCGAACACAACAAGGATCTGGCGCACCTGACCAGCGCGGTCGCGCGGATCGACGTCGTCCCGGCCAACGATATCCGTCCCTGAAACCACCACATTCCCTGTGGGAGCAAGCTCGCTCCCACAGGTCTTGCGCTAATGCCAATCAGGTCGCCAACACCCGCCGATTGATCTAGGACGCGCCAAAGATGTCGATCAATTCATTCAGGAAGGCACTGACCAGATCACGCTGCCGCGATGAATGCCGCACCGCCGCATGGAAACCCACCTCATAGCGCAGCAACTCGGGGTTGAGCGGGTGCAGTTGCCCCAGTTGTTCATGCCGTGCCGCATAGTGCTGTGGCAGAAAACCCAGGTGTTGGCCCGACAGAATCAGCAGGGCGGCACCGTCCATGCTGTCGGTGAGCACCGTCAGGCGTTCGATGGAGGTGGGTGCCGGCATTTCCGGCAAGGGATGACTTGGCCAGACCCAGTCGTAGTGGCTGACATCGTCCCGGGTCAGTGCGCCCACCTGGCTGAATAGCGGATGAGACGGCGCGCAGTAGGCGATCTGGGTTTCCTGGAACAGCGGGAAGTAGTCGATATTGGGCAAGCGGTGCCAGAAATAACCGATGGCCAGGTCGATGTGGCTGTTGATGATTTTCTCTTCCAGCAGCGATGACGACAGTTCGGTGAAGTGGAAGTACAACCCTTCGTGCCTGGCCCGCAGGCGCGCAATGGCCAGGCCGATTTTTTTGTTGGCCACCGGGTCGATTTGCCCGAGCAGGCCGATGTTGATGTTGCCCGAGACTTTGCGGTTGATGTGCTGGACTTCAACCCGGAAGCCTTCGGCTGCCGCAAGCAAGCGCCGGGCCGCCTCGACAAACTGGCCACCCTTGGGCGTCACCGAAAATCCACCCCGTCCCCGTTCGCACAGACGAAAACCGACCCGCGCCTCAAGCGTCGCCAACTGCGCGCTGATGGTCGGTTGCGTGGTGTTGAGGGCGGTTTGCGCCGCCGAAATCCCGCCGGCCTCGACGACGGTGAGAAATACCCGGATCAAGCGCAGATCCAGCTCCGTTACAGTTCCCAGCATGGGCGCTCCCGATGTTCAATCACATAGGTGTGGATCTATGTAAACAGTGTGCCTGCGATATTTTACCGCCCTGACCAACGCCATACATTGCAGGGAAATCAGGGTCATCGTCAGCTTTTTCCGAGTTTTTACCTGATCCGGACGTCGAATCGACCGCTGCACCCACAACAAAAACAATCAACTGCATAGGAATCATCGTATGTCAGGATCCCCACTTTCCGCGCAAGCCGCCGAGGCCAGCAGCGGATTGGCCATCGAAGGCCACTCGATCGACTACATCCCGGAAAACGAACGCCACGCCAAGCTCAGCAGCCAGGGGCCATTCTGGTTTCTCGGCAATTTCCATTTCTTCACCATCTCCATCGGCTTTGTCGGCCCGGGCCTCGGGTTATCGGCGCTGTGGACCCTGCTGGCCGGCGCGCTGGGTATCATGTTCGGCACCATTTTCATGGCATTCCATGGCTCGCAAGGGCCGGAAATGGGCTTGCCGCAGATGATCCAGTCCCGTGCCCAGTTCGGCTATCGCGGGGTGATCCTGGCATTGATGGCGACGATGTTCGTGTTCGTCGGCTTCAACGTGGTGAACATCTCGCTGATCATGAACGGCCTCGAGCATGTGTTCGGGATCAACCCGACCTTCGTCGCCGTGGCCGTCGTACTCGTGGGCGCGCTGCTGTCGATCTATGGGCACGACTTGATGCACAAAGCCTTCAAGTGGGCGTTGCTGGCAACGTTGCCGTTGTATGCGCTGGTGACAATCGCGCTGATGTTCGGTGCCGGTTCCCAGGGCGTCACGCCAGCCACGGACCTGGGCTTCAGCTGGATTGCCTTCGCCACGCTGTTTGCCATCGGCGCCAGCTACAACATTTCCTATGCGCCTTACGTTTCCGACTATTCCCGTTACCTGCCGAAAAACACCAGTCGGCCGAAACTGATCGCAGCGGTATTCATCGGCGCCTCGTTGTCGGGCAGCTGGATGATCGGCCTCGGTGCCTGGCTCGCCCAGGAACTGAAAGCGGCGGACGCGCTGGTGGCGCTCAATCAGGTCGGTTCTTCGATGGTCCCGGGGTTGGGCAATCTGCTGGTGATCGTGTCGGTGGCGGGTTTCCTGCCGATCATTGCGCTCAATACCTATAGTGCCATGCTGACGTTGCTGACCGGTGTCGACTCGATCAGCAAGATCACCCCGACGCCCCGTGCCCGGGTGCTGTCGATCAGCGTCATCAGCCTGATTCTGTTGACCTGCGTGCTGTCGATCAAAGGTGACGGCATTGCGTTGTTGAACACCTTCCTGGTCTTGTTGCTGTACTTCCTCGTGCCCTGGACCGCGGTCAATCTGGTGGACTATTTCTTTGTGCGCAAAGGCCGCTACGCGATCCCGCATTTCTTTACACCCAACGGTATCTACGGCGCCTGGCAATTTCGCGGCATCGCCTCGTACCTGATCGGGTTTGCCGCGATGGTGCCGTTTTTCTACATCTTCGATGCCGCTGCCAACAAGGAAGTGTTCGTCGGCCCGCTGGCACGCATGCTTGAAGGTGTCGACATTGCCTGGCTGGTGGGACTGGTGGTGTCCGGACTGACGTATTTCCTCCTCAGTCGTTCGTTGGACCTGGTCGCCGAGCGCCGGGTTATCGACGGGATCAGCGAAAAAGACATCGTCGCCATGGCCCATCAAACTGTGGAGGCGGGGCGTTGAACACTGCAAAAAGTACCCTGGTCGCTTGCTGCCAGTTGGCGCCGAAAATCGGCGACCTCGCTTACAACCGCAGCCTCACCGAGCGTGCCATTCGCTCGGCGGCGCTGCGGGGGGCGCAGGTTGTGGTACTGCCGGAACTGGTGCAGAGCGGTTACCTGTTCGCCGACCGCAACGAAGCCCTGGCCCTGGCGGAAACCCGCGATGGCCCGACGCTGCGCCTTTGGCAAGCGCTGGCCCGGGAACTGAACCTTGTCGTGGTGGGCGGCTTCTGCGAGCACCTGGGCGGTGATGATCTGGCCAACAGTGCGGCGCTGATCGATGCCCAGGGTGTGCGCGCGGTGTATCGCAAGGCGCATCTGTGGGATGCCGAAAAGGAAATCTTCACCGCCGGCAGTGAAGCACCGCCGGTCATCGAAACGGTCCACGGGCGTATCGGCATGCTGATTTGCTACGACCTGGAGTTCCCGGAGTGGGTGCGCCTGCCGGCGTTGGCCGGCGCAGACCTGCTCTGCGCCCCGGTCAACTGGCCCGACGGCCCACGGCCGCAAACCGAGCGCCCGGCGGAAGTCTTGCGGGTGCAGGCTAATGCCTCGGTCAACCGCTTGTTCATCGCCGCGTGTGACCGCTACGGCCATGAACGCGGGGTGGGCTGGGTGCAGGGCTCGGTGATTGTCGACGCCGACGGCTATCCGGTAGCCGGCCCCGCGGAGCAGGGCGGTGAGCAGATTTTGCTGGCCACCCTGAACCTCGCCGAGGCGCGCAACAAGCGCATCAGCGAGCGCAATGACCTGCATCGCGATCGGCGCCCGCACCTGTACGGGATGGACAGCTCGCTCGACTGACCGTCAGCGTCTGGCATTCAACGTTCGGGGAGGTCCAGGCTGGCGCGCAATTGCTCGTATTGCTCCTCGGGCATTTGAATCAGCAGGGGCGCCTGGCTTGGGTCCAGCCAACTGAACAGCCGAGTGATATCGGCTTGATCCATGGCGGTGCAGCCCAGCGTCGGCGAGGCAGGGCTGCGCCAGATGTGGAAGAAAATGCACGAACCCGCCGCCGGGGTGGCTGGCGTGTTGTGTTCGATGACGATGCCTTTTCGGTACAGCTCATCCATGCTGCGCATCTGCTCGGAGCTGCTCCAGTCCTTCGCTGTCGTCGCGCCGTCGACGATCTGGTTGTAGCGTTGGGAGTGGCCGTCATCCACGCATTCAGTGGTGGCTGTCAGCGCGAGGTAAGGCAGCCGGGTTTCAGCGGTGGTGTCGTAGCCAAACGCCGTCCCCAGTTTGAATATCCCGGCCGGCGCCTTTCCATCGCCTTCCTGTTTGATGGGCCCGTCGCGTTGATCAATGGGGCCCAGGCCCTTGCCCCAGGCCAGCCCGTTCTTGCCCAGCACCACATCGAACGCTGCCTGGTACTTGCCAAAGCTGTTGCCCTGTCGCACATAACGCTGAGCGGTCGCGTGGGTGTCGGTCCAGCTATGGCTGGTGACCACAATCAGTTGATTGCTGGTCTTGAGAACATCCCCCAGTGCCAGCGGCGTAATGGGGAAATCCATGACGTCTTTCAGCGTTGCATCGCCGCTGTAGGTGAAGTGCCACCACTCGGCCGAGTAGCCGCTGAAGCCTTCTTTCTCCATGGCCCGGGTGAGTCGCTGGCGATTGGCCTTGGCGGTGGCGTTGATCTGCGTCGAGTCAGTGTGCGCGCGCTCGTCGAAGCAGTCGAAACCGGTGCCCATGTCGACGGCGCCGTCGTGCCAGCGCTGACCGTAGGGGGCCGTGCAATCGACGGCGGTAGCGGCGGGCGTCCAGATATCGGCGGGCAGGGCGTCCGGGCCGGTCATGGTCAGGTCGACGGTGCTGCCCCTGGAGTGATTGGACACCCGGGCCACATAGCCCAGGCGCCAGAAATCTTGCTTGTCCACCCGTGGGTAGAATTCGGCCTTGCGCGGGTCGCCTGGCTCGGTGGCGAAGCGCCCCATGTCGGCGACCGCGCGGCTGGGCCGATAACAGTCGAAGACCTTCAGGCCGTAGCCTTGCGCCTGCAAGTCTTTTTGCACCCGGGCCAGGGCCTTGGCAGCGTTGATCGACAGCATGCACTCCGGTGCCGCATAACCGTCGAGCGGGTGTCCGGTGAAGTTGTGGGCGCTGGCGTAGCGGATGTCCTGCGCGATGCCCGGATCGATCGTGCGCAGGTACACCATGTGTTCGGGCCTGGTGTTGACCGCCTCGCCTGCACCGACGAGACAGGGCAGGGTTAGGCTCAGTGACAGGAGCAATGTTCGAATTGCAAAGGGCATCGGGCCGGGTCTCCGAAAGGCATGGCAAGTCAGCCCATCATGGCGTGATTCCCGCCGCACCTCCATGCAGTTGTTGATCGGCATGATAGGACGAACGCACCAGCGGCCCGGAGGCGACGTTCTTGAAACCCATCCGCGCGCCTTCCTCGGCGAACCAGGCGAAGGTGTCCGGGTGGACGAAGCGCTGCACCGGCAGGTGGCTGCGCGAGGGTTGCAGGTACTGGCCGAGGGTGAGCATGTCGATATCGTGTTCACGCATGCGCTGCATCACCTCGATGACTTCCGCGTCGGTTTCACCCAGGCCCAGCATCAGCCCGGACTTGGTCGGAACATGCGGCACCCGGTGCTTGAAGTTCTGCAGCAGATCCAGCGACCACTCGAAATCCGAACCTGGCCGCGCGGCCTTGTACAGGCGCGGAACAGTCTCCAGGTTGTGGTTGAACACATCGGGCGGCTCGCTGGCGGTGATCGCCAGGGCCACGTCCATGCGCCCGCGATAGTCCGGCACCAGGGTTTCCAGTTGTATGCCCGGCGAGAGTTTGCGGATCTCCCGCAGGCAATCGACAAAGTGCTGGGCGCCGCCGTCGCGCAGGTCATCGCGGTCCACCGAAGTGATCACTACGTACTTGAGGCGCAACTCGGCAATGGCCACGGCGAGGTTGGTCGGTTCATCGACGTCCAGCGGTTTCGGCCGACCGTGGCCCACGTCGCAGAACGGGCAGCGCCGGGTGCAGATGTCGCCCATGATCATGAAGGTCGCGGTGCCGCCGGAAAAACACTCGCCGAGGTTCGGGCACGAGGCTTCTTCACAGACACTGTGCAGCTTGTGTTTACGCAGCAATTGCTTGATGCGCTCGACCTCGGGAGAGATCGGCATGCGTACGCGGATCCAGTCCGGTTTACGCGCAAACACATCGGTCGGGATGATCTTGACCGGAATCCGCGCGACTTTATCTGCGCCGCGCAGTTTGGTGCCGACTTCAACGCTCATATTCTTTCCTTGTGTACGCAGAATTGTAGGAGCGAGCCCGCTCGCGATGGTCGCTAACGATAACGCGGGCTTTCTGACGAAAACGCATCAGCTATACGTCCATCGCGAGCAGGCCCGCGCCTACAGGGTTATTGCTGTGCAATCAGTCGCGATAGACCGGGAAGTCCGAGCACATCGCCGCCGCTTGCCGCGCCACCTGGGCCTCGACATCGGCATCGCCGAGGTGGTCGAGGATGTCGCAGATCCAGCCCGCCAGTTCAATGCTCTGGGCTTCCTTGAAACCACGGCTGGTGATGGCCGGGGTGCCAATGCGCAACCCGGACGTCACGAACGGCGATTGCGGATCATTGGGCACGGCGTTCTTGTTCACGGTGATGCCGGCACGGCCGAGGGCGGCGTCGGCGTCTTTGCCGCTCAGGCCCTGGCGGATCAGGCTGACCAGGAACAGGTGGTTGTCAGTCCCACCGGACACCACGTCATAGCCACGCTCGATAAACACCTTGGCCATCGCCTGGGCGTTGCGGATCACTTGCGCCTGATAAGCCTTGAAGGCCGGCTCCAGCGCTTCCTTGAAGCACACGGCCTTGGCGGCGATCACGTGCATCAACGGGCCGCCCTGACCGCCGGGGAACACGGCGGCGTTGAGTTTCTTCTCCAGTTCCGCATTGGCCCTGGCCAGAATCAGCCCGCCACGGGGACCGCGCAGGGTCTTGTGGGTGGTGGTGGTCACCACGTCGGCAAACGGGATCGGGTTGGGGTACAGACCGGTCGCCACCAGCCCGGCGACGTGGGCCATGTCGACGAACAGATAGGCGCCCACCTTGTCGGCGATCTCACGGAAACGCGGGAAATCCAGGGTCTTGGAGTAAGCCGAGAACCCGGCAATGATCATCTTCGGCTGGTGCTCGACGGCCAGACGCTCGACTTCGTCGTAATCGATCAGGCCGGTGGCGGTGTCGATGCCGTACTGCACGGCGTTGTACAGCTTGCCGGAAAAACTGACCTTGGCGCCGTGGGTCAGGTGGCCGCCGTGGGCCAGGCTCATGCCCAGCACGGTGTCGCCGGGCTGTAGCAAGGCCAGATAGACCGCCGCGTTGGCCTGGCTGCCGGAGTGTGGCTGGACGTTGGCGTAATCGGCACCGAAGAGTTGTTTGGCGCGATCGATCGCCAGTTGCTCGACCACATCGACGTGCTCGCAGCCGCCGTAGTAACGCTTGCCCGGATAGCCTTCGGCGTACTTGTTGGTCAGGCCGCTGCCTTGCGCTTCCATCACCCGCTGGCTGGTGTAGTTTTCCGAGGCGATCAATTCGATGTGGTGTTCCTGCCGCGCATCCTCGGCGTTCATCGCCGCCAGCAGTTCGTCGTCATAGCCTTTGATCTGGTCGTGTTTGCTGAACATGGTGAATTCCTCTGGTTGTTCTTGAATAGGGGGCTGCTCTTCTGTAGGAGCGAGCCTGCTCGCGATGGTCGTTAACGATGACGCAGGGAACCAGATGCCCAACGGCGCTCTGGAGCCCATCGCGAGCAGTCGAGCGTCGACCGGCTGCTCCTACAGGGTGATGCGTTGTTCTCAGGCGTACTCGGCCATCGACGGGCAGGCGCAGATCAGGTTGCGATCGCCGAAGACGTTGTCGACCCGGCCTACGGGCGGCCAATATTTGGCGTCGATCAAGGTTTCCAACGGATAAACCGCCTGCTCCCGGCTATACGGATGCGACCACTCGCCCACCAGCTCCGCCGCCGTATGCGGGGCGTTTTTCAGCGGGTTGTCGTCTTTGTCCAGGCTGCCGTTTTCCACCGCGCGGATTTCTTCGCGGATGCGGATCATGGCGTCGCAGAAGCGGTCCAGTTCTTCCTTGGATTCGCTTTCGGTCGGCTCGATCATCAGCGTGCCGGCCACCGGGAAGGACATGGTCGGGGCGTGGAAGCCGAAGTCGATCAGGCGCTTGGCCACGTCGTCGACGCTGATGCCGCTGCTGTCTT
>NZ_VZPP01000031.1 GCF_008801475.1 Pseudomonas moorei
CGAAAGTTCGCACAAACACACAAACTATCGCATACCCAATTTGCTGAAGCGTCGAAAGACGGTTCGGTACCCGAATTTCTTGACGACCATAGAGCATTGGAACCACCTGATCCCATCCCGAACTCAGCAGTGAAACGATGCATCGCCGATGGTAGTGTGGGGTTTCCCCATGTGAGAGTAGGTCATCGTCAAGATTAAATTCCGAAACCCCTATCTGCGCATACAGGTAGGGGTTTTGTTTGTCCTCGAAAAAGCAACCTGAGACTGCTACGGAGATTGAATTGCATCTGGTTTCGTGGACATTCCGAACGATCTCTGCTGTTGGATCAATCATTGTCGATCTGGAGTTCATGCAAAAGAAATCCAAGTGAGTCTGGCGCTGCGCTATGGTTTTTCTCTGAGCGTTGTTCATCCCAGGGCATAGAGTCATCGGTGCAGAAATCTCCAACACACTCTGAACCGTCAACCACGTTAGAGTAGGTCCATGGTGGCCATGGAGTCAGCCATGCGGTAGCCCATCGCTTTGTAACCCGCCTGGCGCTTATTCCACATTCTCAGCAGCGCGACATTTCCCTCGTCAACGAAGTCGATCACTCGCACGTCGGCCTTATCGGCATGCGATCGATGCAACCGCCCCGCATATTGCTGAAGGATTCCCTTCCATGAGATGGGCATTGCCAGCACCAGCGTGTCCAACGGCGGGTGATCGAAGCCTTCACCTACTAGTTTTCCTGTTGCCAACAGCACCCGTGGAGCATCAGGGGGAAGGGACTCAAGCTCATGCATACGGGAAAGGCGCTGTTTCTTAGGCACTCGCCCATGAAGCGTGAAAAGGTTATGCACACGCTGCTTCAATTCTAATTCAAGGGCATCCACATGTTCCGTCCGCTCCGTTAGCACTAGAATTTTTCTACCCTCGCTGTACGCCAGCTCAATCTCCGAGACGATTTTGGCTGTCCGCTCAGAGTCGTCGGCTAGATGCCGAAAAACGTCCTGAATCCCAAAGCCGTCGGGGACCACTATTGGTTTGGACAGCAATCGAGGCACGACAGATAGGTCATGAGGCGCATTCGCTGGCCGAGCAGCAGAATGTCGGATCGGTCCGCACTGCATGAAAATAATAGGCTGCTGCCCATCTCGGCGCACTGGGGTTGCCGTGAGTCCCAGCACGTACCGCGCGGTCGCGCTCCTCAGTAGTGCCTCGAATGACACTGCTGATAGGTGATGACACTCATCAACGATGATCTGGCCGTAGTTTTTTACCTGATCGCTGATCTCGCCTTTTCGCGATAAAGACTGCATTACGGCAATGTCGATGATGCCGGTAAGCTTCGCTTTTCCGCCTCCAAGAGTTCCAACGACACCATTCCCGACTCCCAAGAACACCTGCAAGCGCTCTTGCCACTGCCTTAACAGTTCCGTCCGATGCACAAGCACCAACGTGTTAATGCCACGTGCGGCAATCAACGCAGCAGCACTGACAGTTTTACCGAAAGCAGTCGGTGCGCAGAGAATACCGGTGTCATGACTTAGCATTGCGCTGACAGCAGCCTCTTGGTCAGAACGCAGGGTCCCGAGAAAACTCACGTCGATGGGGTCGCCCGCGAAGCGTTCGTCTTTAAGAATAGGGGTAACCCCGTTTTCCACTAAAAGCTCCAGCGCAGCATCCAAACAGCCACGCGGTAACGCAATATGTTTGGGGAAGTTCTGGGCACAGCCGATAATCCTTGGCTTGTTCCACACTGACATGCGCATGGCCTGAGCTTTGTAGAACTCAGGATTTTGAAAAGCAGCGAGCCGGACAAGCTGGTTTGCCAATGGCTGTGGCAATCCCGACTTTTCAAAGTAAATTAAGTTGGCCAGCGTGATGTTGACAGCAGCAGGCAACGGGCATGTCAATTTACGTGATCTCGATTCACGATCTTTCCAAGGTTCTGCATCACCTTCGTCATCGACATAGGCGACCCCTAGAGGGTCTCGATTACCCATCGCCTGGATAATAACGGGCTGGATATCTTCTGGACTCATGCGCTGAATCGATGCCAGGAAGGCCCATTGATCAGGATGAGGCTCAAGCGAGTCGTCTACAAAAATGCTGTTGTTTTGGGCCCTAGCGCGCTTTTGCAAAGGGAGCGCGATGAGATTTCCAAAGCCGCCTTTGGGCATATAGTCCTGGTTTGGAAACAGTCGATCATAGGAGCTGAGCGCCAACTGGCGGGTGCGCTCACAGGCATGACTGATGATTGCGGCACCGAGGCGGCGCGCATCGCAGGCAGGAACATTACGCTCAAAGAAAATCCAGCCATGAGCCCCTTGGCCTGAGCGCGATATTTCGAGCGCCACCGGGACGTTCAGCTCATGGCATGACTGCACAAAAGCTTTGGAATCATCACGCCATTCGGCTTCATCGAAGTCGACAGCCAAAAAATAACAGGTGTCATCAGGAAGCAGGGGGTAGATACCGATAACCACTTCACCTGCTAGATGGCGATAGATCACCTCATCGATCAGTGGAAGTAACTGACGGTTACCGCAGTCACCACATTTGATTCGGGGCTTCTCACAAACGCCTGGTCTCCATTCGTTTGCGCAAGCGGGTGCGTATCCTGATTTGCCTGTCTTGCTTTCCCAGCGGATGGGGTAGACGTCCGTTCTACCGCGAAATAAGCCTCGGAATAGGGCAAGCTTCCCTTCAGTATCGAGCTGCTGTGATTGTTGTGTTTGGACAATCGCAATCTTGACCGGCTCAGCAGGCGGGCGCCAATCGATGCCATGAGCATCCAGCAAGGCAACCAATCTTGCATTCTCAGCCCTTAACTGCGCCACCAGACTAGTGTCTATCACCGCCTTCAGCCTCTACGTCTCAAGTGAAGCCTGTAGCCTCGAGCTACAACCCTCAGACCACCAGTAAAACATAGAGGTTATCAAACAACAGAGGTTTGGTTCAGGAGCTCAAGAGGTCCGCCCTAATCCCAATCAAATCGTTGGCTGGCTCAATCTGCCGGTGAGGGATACAGAACGCGAAGTTGCTGGCATTCGGCTAGCGTGGAAAATTCCAGGGTTTTCCTCGGCGCAGAGTGATCAAGTTTGTGGTCAGTAGGTAGTAGTAGCGCGTCGATTTCGAGTTTGAGTTCATGTGGTGGTTCAAAAACCAAACGAGATGTTTTCTTTGCCATGTCCATGGATTTTCTCGGTTCCAGCGTTCAGAAATGGCTGCTTGAATAGTCTTGGCCTGGCGGATGTGACGTTCGCGTGTGGCATGTGCCCCAGTCAGCACCCCAGCCAAGAAGATCTCCATATCGAATGGTTTATTCATGCCCGACCACCGATATACGCCGATACCACGTCGATTCGACCATGTCCCAGCTCATAGCTGATTTGTAAGCGTGCCTCTCGATCAAGGCGTGGATCGAGGCGCCTGCACCTGCCACCGTTGATGGGCGCCAGGTGATGGGTGATCTGCTCATAGCGTTCGCACGCATAGGCCGTGCGCAGTTCGTGGAAGCCTTGGAGGTTGTGCGTATGGAGGATATCTCGGGCGGGGCGGACGATTTCCCGTTGGAAATCGAGGTAGCTCTCGTTTGGTGCCAGCAGGTTGCGGCTACCGTCGGGTGAGACCTGTTCCGCGTACCTGAGCGCTGCGCGAATATGGTCATCCACCGTGATCCAACGAGGCGCGGTTGCTCCGCCGCGGCCACCTTTGGTGCCGTCCTGGATGTTGATCTTGTCGTAGTGTTCGGCTTCGCGCTTGAGTCGCGGTAGGTCGGCCAGAATCGCTTCGCGCAGACGCATGCCAGTGGCACGTGCCAATTGTGCGATGGCGGCGGCACGCGGATGCTGTTCGCGGAGCGCATCGACTGTGCGTATCACTTGCTCGTGATCTTGGCCTTGAGGGTTTGTCGTGCGCACGGTGATGCGCTGCGCTCCCAAAGCCTTGCTTGGACTTGGCACTTTCACATATTGATCACCGCGAAGCGCAGCCATGGTTCGGTTGACGCTGGACAGTCGATTTTGTGCGGTAGCGATGGCGAGATCGCTGCGCTCAACCAGGTGACGCAGATGCTTCGCGTAATCCAGCAAGGTCTGCCGATCAATCTGCCGAGCGTCATTAAATCCCGGGCCATCCTCCGACCGACACCAGCGCACGAACGCCTGCCAACGATCGCTGTGCGCTTTAACGGTGCCGTAATGCCCGCCGCCAAACAGATCTTTTAGCGCTTGCGGCCCGGCATAGCTCAGCTGCCGACCATAGCCAAAATTGCGCCCATCCCGTCTACCGACCAACGCCATGATCACATTCCTCTCGAAGCCAAACTCTTAAAACCTTCCCCCACGTCATCCCGCCAAGAATGTTGAGTGTTATCAGGGATCAAGGCCCCTGCGACCTATGAGGGTTGTCCACTAACGCGGGACTGGCGGCTCCTTACGGCCGGGAGCTTGGGCATCTCATGATCTGGCCTCCTGAACACTTCCGAGGAAGTGGGCGGGTGGAGGCTGCATTGGCTGACGAGACCAGCGCCGCGAGATCCTGAGTCAGGTGAAGGCAGTGAAGCGACGACCGGGGCATACCTGACTGTCAGTCAGGTGCAGTCCATTCCGTGGGCTGCGGCACCATCATCGGCATCGCTGTTGCTGGTGACATCGGTGTTTGTCGCGCCGATTGTCACGAGGGGGAATGCCGCAAAACCTGGTACGAGGTGGGCTGCAGCAGTGGTAGGAGCGCCCGTCTCTTTCCGGGAGAAAGAGACGGGCGCAGGTTGGCGCAATGAAATGGCCACGCGGATAAGTTGCTGCAGGGCAGATATGAAGGGGTATGAGTTGCCGCAGTGGGCACACTAGTAAAAGTAGGCATCCATCACATCGCTGTGACCGTGCGAGCCGCCGGACGCAAATCGCACTTTGGGAGAACCACCACGGTGTGGCGTAGCCTTAAAGGTTCGGGCTACCTGGGTTGCTGTCAACGACAGCACTTGCACGATCTTTACTACGCTCGACGATAGACAGGGTCAAGGCTCGTTTTTTCGAGAATTCTGCGGCTGCGAATGGCATAAGCCGTCTATGGAAATCCGTGGTTTCTAGAGGACGGTTACGCTGGTTTTTAGATTTTTCAAGTGAGGCCCTTCCAAACAGGGCGGCTTTGCAGCCCTGTTTGGAAGGGCCCGCGTGGAAGGCAAAGCTGTGGAGATTTCACTGGCGTGTTAGCGCTGGAATGCGCCACGCTCATCTTCCAAGGCGCTGATGCCGCCACCGACCGCGTTGACCCCGAGAAGCTCCGAAGACTTGCGCGACAGAAACTGATTAACCCGCGTATCAAACTGATCCCGCAGGCTCGCCGTAAGCCCAACCCTGAGCGCATCGAGATAATCGGCATACCACTGCATCATGATCCGCCGTTGCGTCAGGTACAGCGCCTGGTTGTACTCCCCAGCAATGCCACCCTCGACATGCGCCAGTTGACTTTCAACATGATCCTTCAGCCACCCATGTTCGCGCAGTAGCGTGCTCGCGGTGTGGCGAACGCCATGGCTCACCATCCGCGCTTTATAGCCAATCTTGGCAAACACCAGATTGATCGTGTTCTCGCTGATGACGGGGCGTTTCTCACCACTCCCCGGAAACAAGTAGCGGCTGCGCCCAGTGCATTGGTGTAGCTTGATCAGCATCGCGATCAGTTGATGGGGTAGGGGACTGACATAGTCTCGGCGCATCTTCATGCGTTCAGCCGGTATGGTCCACGTCCCTTCTTCAAAGTCGATTTCATCCCACGTCGCATACCGAACCATGCCGGGTCGGCTCGCCGTCAGTATTGCCATCCACGAAGCAATCCTTGACGGTAACCGGCTGGTGGTCTTACTCAGCGCCTGAAGAAAATCCGGCAGCTCGCTTTCACGCAAATGCGGATAGTGCTCAGGGGGAGGCGGCGCCAACGCGATGGCATGAAGTTCTGAAGCCGGATTGTGTTCGCATAACCCCCGCGCAATCGCCTGGCTGAAAATCTGCTTGAGCCAGGTCCGGGCCTTGTCTGCCACGTTGAACGCGCCACGTTTTTCGATGCTGGCCTGTAGCTTCGCGCAGTCGGCCCGAGTGATGTCCTCCAACTGCTTCTCACCAAGCGCCGGCAGCAGATCCTTATCTAGGTAGTCGCGAATCTTTTTCAGCGTCGCAGGGCTGCGACCAGAGTCAGCCTTGAACTGATACCAGTACTCCGTAGCCCGCCGGAAGGTATTAAGCCCAGCCTCCCGTTGCTGCTGCTTGTCATCCCGTCGCTTGGCTCCAGGATTGATATCGTCCTTGAGCAGCTTGCGGCATTCGGCAGCCCGTTCGCGGGCTTCTTGCAAAGAGATATGCGGATACACGCCCAGTGACATGCGCGCCGGTCGGCCCTGATAGGTGTACCGGAAGTGCCAGTACTTGCTGCCGTTGGGTTTCACCAGCAGGGCAAGACCCGAACTATCACCCAACGTGTATTGCTTGTCGGCCGGCTTGGAGGCTTTGATTTGCAAGGCAGTGAGGGGCATGGCTGTACACCTCCGGTTCTCGAACTGGAATATGTACAGAAAATGTACCAAAAAGAGCCTGGCTGGCAAGGGACGGGGATGGAACCCCAAAGACCAAAAAGCCCGCAGTTAGCGGGCTCTAGGGGTGTTGCGTAGACGTCCTTGGACGTCTATGTACATCAAATGGTGCCCCGAGGGAGACTCGAACTCCCACTCCTTTCGAAAACGGATTTTGAATCCGCCGCGTCTACCAATTCCGCCATCAGGGCTCAATGGCGGCGAAGTATAGAGAGGTGATAACCGTCGGTCAATCAGGTACATGGAGAATTTTTGATAATTCCGCTAGACTTCCCGGCCCTGCTAGACGACACCCCATCATGCGCGTTGCTGACTTTACCTTCGAGCTCCCTGATTCGCTGATCGCCCGCCATCCTTTGGCCGAGCGTCGCAATAGTCGCCTGTTGACCCTGGATGGGGTCAGCGGCGCCCTGGCACACCGTCAATTCACTGATTTGCTGGAGCATTTGCGCCCCGGCGACTTGATGGTGTTCAACAATACCCGGGTGATTCCGGCGCGGCTGTTTGGCCAGAAGGCTTCCGGCGGCAAGCTGGAAATCCTGGTGGAGCGGGTGCTCGACAGTCACCGCGTGCTGGCCCATGTGCGCTCCAGCAAGTCGCCCAAGCCGGGGTCGAAGATCCTGATCGATGGCGGTGGCGAGGCCGAGATGCTGGCGCGTCACGATGCGTTGTTCGAGCTGGGGTTTGCCGAAGAAGTGTTGCCGCTGCTCGACCGTGTCGGGCACATGCCGCTGCCTCCTTATATAGACCGCCCGGATGAAGGCGCCGACCGCGAGCGCTATCAGACGGTGTACGCCGAGCGCCTGGGCGCGGTGGCGGCGCCGACGGCGGGGCTGCATTTCGATCAGCCGTTGCTGGAGGCGATTGCCGCCAAGGGCGTCGAGACCGCGTTCGTGACCTTGCACGTCGGCGCCGGCACCTTCCAGCCGGTGCGTGTCGACAAGATCGAAGACCACCACATGCACAGCGAATGGCTGGAAGTCGGCCAGGACGTGGTGGATGCGGTCGCCGCTTGCCGGGCTCGCGGTGGGCGCGTGGTGGCGGTGGGGACCACCAGTGTGCGTTCCCTGGAAAGCGCCGCGCGCGATGGCGTGCTCAAGCCGTTCAGCGGCGACACCGATATCTTTATCTACCCTGGGCGGCCGTTTCATGTGGTCGACGCCCTGGTCACCAATTTCCATTTGCCTGAATCCACGCTGTTGATGCTGGTTTCGGCGTTCGCCGGTTATCCCGAAACCATGGCGGCCTACAAGGCAGCCGTCGATAACGGGTACCGCTTTTTCAGCTACGGTGATGCGATGTTCATCACGCGTAATCCTGCGCCGACTGCCCCTAAAGAATCGGGCCCAGAGGAAACAGTATGAGTCGCACCTGTCGTATGTCTTTCGAGTTGCTGGCCACCGATGGCAAGGCTCGTCGCGGTCGTTTGACCTTCCCGCGCGGTACCGTCGAGACCCCGGCCTTCATGCCGGTGGGCACGTACGGCACGGTCAAGGGCATGCTGCCACGGGATATCGAGGCGATCGGCGCCGAAATCATTCTGGGCAACACCTTCCACCTGTGGCTGCGCCCTGGTACGGAAGTGATCAAGAAGCACGGCGACCTGCACGATTTCATGCAGTGGAAAGGCCCGATCCTGACCGACTCCGGCGGTTTCCAGGTGTTCAGCCTGGGCGCGATGCGCAAGATCAAGGAGGAGGGCGTGACCTTCGCCTCCCCGGTCGACGGCGCCAAGGTGTTCATGGGTCCGGAAGAGTCGATGCAGGTCCAGCGTGACCTGGGCTCGGACATCGTGATGATTTTCGACGAATGCACGCCGTACCCGGCCGACGAAGACGTCGCCCGCGTGTCCATGGAGTTGTCCCTGCGTTGGGCCAAGCGTTCGAAAGAAGCCCATGGCGACAACACCGCGGCGTTGTTCGGTATCGTTCAGGGCGGCATGCACCAGGACCTGCGCATGCGCTCCCTGGAGGGCCTGGACAAGATCGGCTTCGACGGCCTGGCCATCGGCGGCCTGTCGGTGGGCGAGCCCAAGCATGAAATGATCAAGGTGCTGGATTATCTGCCGGGCATGATGCCGGCTGACAAACCTCGTTACCTTATGGGCGTTGGCAAACCGGAAGATCTGGTTGAGGGTGTGCGCCGCGGTGTGGACATGTTCGATTGCGTGATGCCAACCCGTAATGCCCGCAATGGGCATCTGTTCATTGACACCGGCGTGCTGAAGATCCGTAACGCGTTCCATCGCCATGATGATTCGCCGCTCGATCCGACCTGCGATTGCTACACCTGCCAGAACTTCTCCCGCGCTTATCTGCATCACCTGGACAAGTGCGGCGAAATGCTGGGGAGCATGCTCAATACCATCCATAACTTGCGCCATTATCAAGTGCTTATGGCTGGTTTGCGTGAGGCTATTCAACAGGGTACATTGGCCGCCTTTGTCGATGCCTTCTACGCCAAACGCGGGTTACCTGTTCCGCCTTTGGACTGAGTTTTCTGACCCCAAGATTCAACATTTGCAACTGGAGTGCTAAATGAGCTTTTTTATCTCTAATGCCATGGCTGACGCTGCTGCACCGGCCGCTGCCGGCCCAATGGGTGGCGGTTTCGAGTGGATTTTCCTGGTCGGTTTCCTGGTCATCTTCTACCTGATGATCTGGCGTCCACAGGCCAAGCGCGCCAAAGAGCAGAAGAACCTGCTGAGCAGCCTGCAGAAAGGCGACGAAGTTGTGACCACCGGTGGTATCGCCGGCAAGATCACCAAAGTAGCTGACGATTTCGTCGTTCTGGAAGTTTCCGACACCGTCGAAATGAAGTTCCAGAAAGGCGCCATCGCCGCCACGCTGCCAAAAGGCACGCTGAAAGCGATCTAAGTTTCAACTTCTACTCAATCGACGGGGCGCGCAAGGCGCCCCGCGTCATAAGCGGGCGGCGTGATGCTGAACAAATACCCTCTGTGGAAATACATTCTGATCCTGGCGGTGCTGGCGGTCGGTCTGATTTATTCCGCTCCCAATCTGTATCCTGATGACCCGGCGATTCAAATCAGCGGCGCGAGCACGGCCCTGCAGGTCAATCAGGCTGATCTGGACCGTGTGAGCACAGCGCTCAAGGAGTCCGGGATCAACGTCAAGGCCGCGTCGCTGGCCGCCAATGGCAAGGGCGGTCTGATTCGCCTGGTGAAGGCGGAAGACCAGTTGCCTGCCAAGGATGTTGTGCGCAAGGCGTTGGGTGATGACTACGTCGTTGCACTGAACCTGGCACAGACCACCCCGCAATGGCTGCGCAGCCTCGGCGCGCACCCGATGAAGCTGGGTCTGGACTTGTCCGGTGGTGTGCACTTCCTGCTGGAAGTGGACATGGACAAAGCCCTCGATGCCCGCCTGAAAGTCTACGAAGGCGACGTCAAGAGCCTGTTGCGTAAAGAGAAACTGCGCTATCGCAGCCTGCCGCAACTGGGCGGTGCCATTCAGCTGGGCTTCTCCGATGAAGCGACCCGCGAACAGGCCCGTGCACTGGTACGCAAGAACTTCAACGATTTCGACATTGTTCCGGCCGACCTCAATGGTCAACCGGTGCTGCGTCTGGCGATGACCCCGGCCAAGCTGGCGGAAATCCGCGAATACTCCATCAAGCAGAACTTGACCACGGTACGTAACCGCGTCAACGAGCTGGGTGTTGCCGAACCGATCGTCCAGCGTCAGGGCGCCAACCGCATCGTGGTTGAGCTGCCGGGCGTGCAGGACACCGCAGAAGCCAAGCGTATCCTTGGCAAGACGGCCAACCTGGAGTTCCGTCTGGCGGCAGAGCCTGGTGCTTCGAAAGCCACTTCTGAAACCTTCGAGTTCCGTGAAGGCAAGCGTCCTCCAGCGCAGATCGAGCGTGGCCTGATCATCACCGGTGACCAGGTGACCGACGCCAAGGCTGGCTTCGGCGAGCACGGTACGCCGGAAGTGAACATCCGTCTGGACGGTCATGGCGGCGAGCTGATGAGCCGTGCGACCCGTTCGAACGTGGGTCGCAGCATGGCGGTGATCTTCATTGAGCAGCGTCCGGTGACCACCTACGTCAAGCAAGTGGTCGACGGCGTCGAGAAAGACGTGCCGGTCCAGACGTTCAAGGAAGAGAAGAAGATCATCAGCCTGGCGACCATCCAGTCGCCGCTGGGTGCCCAGTTCCGTATCACTGGCCTGAACGGCCAGGGCGAGTCGTCCGAACTGGCGCTGCTGCTGCGTGCCGGTGGCCTGGCTGCACCGATGTACTTTGCTGAAGAGCGCACCATTGGCCCAAGCCTGGGTGCGGACAACATCACCAAGGGTATCGATGCATCGCTGTGGGGCATGCTGTTCGTTTCGCTGTTCATCATCGCCATCTACCGCTTCTTCGGCATCATCGCCACCGTCGCGCTGGGGGTGAACATGGTGCTGCTGCTGGCCCTGATGTCGCTGCTGGGTGCAACGCTGACCCTGCCGGGTATCGCCGGTATCGTGCTGACCATGGGTATGGCGGTCGACGCCAACGTACTGATCTTCTCGCGGATTCGTGAAGAGATCGCGGCCGGCATGACCGTGCAACGGGCAATCAACGAAGGCTTCGGCCGGGCATTTACCGCGATTCTCGACGCCAACCTGACAACACTGTTGGTCGGCGGGATTCTCTTTGCCATGGGCACCGGCCCGGTCAAGGGCTTCGCAGTGACCATGTCCCTCGGGATCTTTACCTCGATGTTCACGGCCATCATGGTGACCCGCGCGATGGTCAACCTGATCTTCGGCGGTCGTGACTTCAAGAAGTTGTGGATTTAAGGGGCTGCCATGTTACGTACAATCAACTTCATGGGCGTTCGCAACTTTGCGTTCGGCGTCACATTGTTCCTCAGTGCGCTGGCCATTTTCAGCGTATTCCACAAGGGCATGAACTGGGGCCTGGACTTCACCGGCGGTACGCTCATCGAGCTGACCTACGAGCGTCCGGCCGACGTCACCAAGGTGCGTGAACAGCTGGCAACAGCCGGTTATCACGAAGCCATCGTGCAGAACTTCGGTGCAACGACCGATCTTCTGGTGCGTATGCCTGGCGAAGACCCGCAACTGGGTCATCAGGTGGCTGAAGCGCTGCAGAAAGTCGGCGGCGACAACCCGGCCAACGTCAAGCGCGTCGAGTTCGTCGGCCCGCAGGTGGGTGAAGAACTGCGCGACCAGGGCGGCCTCGGCATGCTGATGGCGCTGGGCGGCATCCTGATCTACCTGGCTTTCCGCTTTCAGTGGAAGTTTGCGGTGGGTGCGATCGTGTCCTTGATCCACGACGTGATCGTGACCATCGGTATCCTGTCGTTCTTCCAGGTCACCTTCGATCTGACGGTGCTGGCGGCGGTTCTGGCGATTATCGGTTACTCGCTCAACGACACTATCGTGGTATTCGACCGGGTTCGTGAGAACTTCCGGGTGCTGCGCAAGGCCAGCCTGATCGAGAACATCAACATCTCGACCACGCAAACCCTGCTGCGGACCATGGCGACCTCGATCTCCACCTTGCTGGCGATCTCGGCACTGCTGTTCTTCGGTGGTGACAACCTGTTCGGCTTCTCCATCGCCCTGTTCATTGGTGTTCTGGCGGGTACTTACTCGTCGATCTACATCGCGAACGTGGTGCTGATCTGGCTGAACCTGAACTCCGAGGACTTGATTCCTCCGGCCGCTACCGAGAAGGAAATCGACGACCGTCCATAACGGCCATCGCTTTCCCGGTATCAGCCCCAAAAGGCGCGAGTTGAACTCGCGCCTTTTTTTGTGCTCCAAGGCTGGGAGAAGCGCGGACAGGTTCCGCATTTGATGGTCAGGAGGTTCATGTGAACAAGTCGATGCTGGTTGGTGCGGTACTGGGTGCTGTCGGTGTAACTGCCGGAGGTGCTTTGGCCACCTACAGCCTGGTTAAAAAAAGCGGTCCTGAGTTTGCTCAGGTTCTAGCTGTTGAGCCGGTCAAGACGCAAATCAAGACTCCACGTGAAGTATGCAAGGATGTAACAGTCACCCGGCAGGCGCCGGTGAAAGATCAACATCAGATCGCCGGTACGGTAGTTGGTGCATTGGCAGGCGGTCTGCTGGGTAACCAGATCGGCGGCGGCACCGGCAAGAAGATCGCCACGGTTGCGGGCGCTGTCGGTGGCGGTTACGCCGGCAACAAGGTTCAGGAGGGCATGCAAGAGCGTGACACCTACACCACGACCCAGACCCGTTGTAATACGGTCAATGACATCAGTGACAAGGTCGTAGGTTACGACGTGCGGTATTCCCTGGATGGCAAGGAAGGCAAAGTGCGCATGGATCGTGATCCGGGCAACCAGATTCCTGTGGATAAAGAAGGCAAGTTGATCTTGTCGCAGAATCAGCAGGGCCAATAAGCTCAGGTGTCAGATTCGAAAAAAAGCACCCTACACAGACTGTGTGAAAACACACTGAAGGCCAGCCCAACAAACGCCCCGACTTGTTCGGGGCGTTTGTTTTTTGTGCGGGCAACAGACGAAAAAAGGCCTTTCAGCCCATTAGCGCCATCAGCTGGCGGG
>NZ_VZPP01000032.1 GCF_008801475.1 Pseudomonas moorei
TTTCATTAAATGATTAATCTGGGCGGCCACGACCCGTTCAGATATCAATAGAACCGTATGGCATATCCCTCGAAGTCCAAGTCGAATCATTTTACATTGACTCGGGTTTCGAGGGATTTTCTATTGAGTTTTTCAATTATTTCGTATTTTTCTTGATGCTCACCAGGAAACTAATCACCGTTAAAACACAGCGTCCCTTGTTTGGGTGACAGCGCAAGCAACTCCTGCACAGTCAATGACCAACTGACCATTACGATTATCGAAATTGACAAACTACTGACCCAGTGTGTGCACGAATTCAATATGTGGAAGTTTGTGTAGGGCACGGCCAGCAGTTATCAAAATCACTACGTAGCGTCTACACATCTATCACCGCTCTGAGTGCGCCCCTTCTATCAGAAGAGCGCCCATAACTACGATATTCGAACTTTACTTAGCCAGCAGCCATCTCTAAGGATAACTCGATGTTCATGCGTAAACTGAAAATCGCGCCTCGATCCGCGATTTGTTTCGCCATTATTGCGCTTTTAGTAGTTGCTCTTGGTCTTTTTGCTATGGACAAAATGACCATGATTCGCGGTGCAGCTGTAGATGCAACTCAAAGGACGATGCCAAGCTATGAAGCGCTTGGGGTCATTAATGACCGGCTATTACGCATCCGGATTACCGCTTACCGTCTTTTTGTCCATCGTGATGGCCCGTCTCTGAAAGCAACTCATGCACGGCTATCCGATTTACATGTTCAGCTTAAGGATGCGCAAGAAAAATATGCCAGCCTTATTACTAATGAAAACGAGCGAGCGCAATATGAGCAGTTTTCGCGGTATGTAGGTGGTTTTATTGACCAAAATACCAAGCTTCTTGAACTCTCTAGAGCTGGCGCGATCGATGATATGCGGGTACTTCTTGGTGGAGGGTACAAGCAATATTCAGATGGATTAGCGGCAGAACTTGAAAAGCTTTTAAAATACAACCGAGAAAGTGCAGCCGAATTAGCGCACCAAGCTCAAGAAAATTATGACAGGGCAATTGTCGGTGTAGCTGGATTTGTCATCCTAGCGGCTATACTTACGTTTTTTTTGGCTATTATGCTTACGCGAAGCATTGTCTATCCATTAGCTACAGCTTCAATGTTCGCCTCTGTAGTAGCCAAAGGTGACTTGACCAAAAAAGTCGATGCTACCGGCTCAGATGAACCAGCAGTACTACTGAATTCGTTGAATATCATGCAGGATAATTTACGTTCTACTGTGATGCTCATTGCTGACTCATCGAACCAACTAGCCTCAGCCGCCGAGGAGTTAAGTCTTGTCACGGAAGAAGCGAATCGCGGTTTAAAGCAGCAAACTTTAGAAATAGAACAAGCCGCCACGGCCGTAAACGAGATGGCAATCGTGGTAGATGAGGTTGCTCGCAACGCAACTGGAACATCGGCTGCTTCAAGTATTTCGGACGAGCTCGCGCGAGACGGAAACAAACAGGTTGGTAACACTATTGCGTCAATCAATGAATTGGCTGACGAGGTCACCCATTCCATGGATGCGGTGGAAAGGTTATCGATTGAAGTCGCCGAAATCAGCAAAGTTTTAAATGTCATTCATGCTATCGCTGCGCAGACCAATCTGCTTGCGCTAAATGCTGCCATTGAGGCCGCAAGAGCTGGCGAAGCAGGAAGAGGTTTTGCAGTAGTTGCGGATGAAGTACGAGCGTTGGCGCAACGTACTCAGGAATCGACTGGTGAGATCGGCGTCATAGTTACATCAATTATGCACAGCACCGACGAAGCGATGACCCTCATGCGTGGTAGTAACGATCGCGCTAAACACACGATCAATATCGCCAGCGCTGCAGGCAAGGCACTTCTGGATATAACCTCAGCTATATCAAACATATCAGAGCGCAATCTGGTGATCGCTAGTGCTGCAGAGGAACAGGCCCAGGCTTCAAGGGAAGTCGATCAGAATCTCATAGCAATTCGTGATTTGGCGATACAGACATCTGCGGGCGGAAATCAAACTAGCGCTGCAAGCCATGAGCTTTCACGATTAGCGGTAAGCCTCAACGTCCTTGTAAATGAGTTTAAGATTTGAGGTCCTTTTTCGGTAAATACGTCTGACATTACTCATCACTTGTTACAGAAGTGGCTTTCGTTGGACGTCGGTTTCGATGTGGATAATTGATCCCGGAATACCACGTATCAATCGATTCCTTTAGGTCGAGCCATAAGCAGTGTGCAGCCCGATGGTTGATTCGAGAATTTGTAGGCAATGGATGGAAGTTTGTTTGCAATTGATGGTAGAAGATCCTCATGATATTGAGGAGTTGTCTCTCCAGCTAGAAGTCTTCCAAGGATAAAAATATGTTTGAACTGGATCACGAGCTTGCGCAAAAAATTGTTGATCGAGCTTTAGCCATCCTCCCATGCAACGTGAACGTCATGGACAGTCAGGGATTGATCTTGGGCAGTGGAGAGACCGAACGGATTAATACTCGTCATGAAGGCGCCCAATTGGTTCTGGCCAATCAGCGGGTAGTCGAAATCGATGAGCATTCCGCTCTCTCACTCAAAGGCGTTCAGCCGGGTATTAATGTGCCACTCATGCATGATGAGCGGTTGATTGGCGTGTTGGGACTCACCGGTGATCCGCAAGCGTTGCGAACTTATGCGGAGTTGCTTCGCATGACAGCTGAGATGCTCGTATCGCAGCGGCATCGCGAAGGGGAGCGTCAATGGCGTGAACAGCGCACTGACGACTTGTTGGGATTGTTGTTGAGCAATACAGGAAATTCACAACGTCTGCTGGAAGAGGCCGAGCAATTGGGTCTCAAACCTTACCTCACACGCACACCGGTTTTAATTGAATTGAGTTCAGAGTTGGACGTGACGGCGGTCTGTGAATGGCTGTTCGCGCGAGTCTCGGACAGTTGGTGTTTGTGCCTCTCCACTCATACCCTCTTATGGTGCTATCCCTCTCAAAGCATGGTCGACCCAAGTAAATTTCTTCAAAAAATTGAGAAACAAGGTTGGCCGATCCTACGGATGGCTGTGGGTGTCCCCGCGCAAGGCATTGAGCCGTTACGTAACGTTTGCAGGCGCGTGACTGCGCTTGCAGGCTATGGACGAGCAGTCAAGCAAGGCGAGAAGTACTTGCTATTGACGCGTTATCGGCTGCCAACAATGTTATGGACTCATCGTGAAGACGATGCTGTTGGGGAACTGCTGGCCATCATCGATAAAGTGCAGAGCAAAGACAATAATGGTCAGTTAATACAGACTCTACGAAGCTGGTGTGAACATAGCGGTCAAATTCAAAGTTGTGCGGAAGCACTTGGCGTACACCGTAACAGTCTTCGTTATCGTATGGATCGTATCGCTGAAATCACTGGCATGGACCTCAATAAGCTGGAAGACGTAATCGAGCTATACTTTGGGATTCAATTGCTGCCCCATTTTGTCACCTGCTTATGCGAGTGAACAAAAACCTGTGAACACAGTTGTGCCTCAGGCCGGAGCCTAAGCCATCAGCTGATGTCAGCATCAGACATCACTTATCGCCGGAGAGCGCATATGAAAATCGTCATTGCTCCTGATTCATTCAAGGACAGCCTAGGTGCCGAGGGCGTTGCTCAAGCAATTGCGCAAGGGCTGGCCGAGGTGCTGCCCAACGCCGAGCTTGTTCAATGCCCGATGGCCGACGGTGGCGAGGGTACAGTGAATGCGATATTGGCGGTAATGAGCGGGGAACGGCGACAAGCCATTGTCGATGGGCCTTTAGGAGATGAGGTTACCGCTCACTGGGGGTGGTTAGCTCAATCGCGTACAGCAATCATTGAAATGGCCGAAGCGAGCGGTTTACAGCTAATTCCGTTAGAACGTCGAGATGCCTGTCTCAGCTCATCCTACGGAACTGGACAACTAATACTTCAGGCTTTGGATGCCGGGGCTGAAAAAATCATTCTGACCATCGGCGGTAGTGCAACGAATGATGGTGGCGCCGGCATGCTCAATGCTTTGGGAGTACGCTTTTATGATGCCAGCGCCCGTGAATTGAAACCGGGTGGTCTAGCGCTTCGTGACCTGGACACTATCGATCTGGGTGGCATGGACCCGCGTTTGCAATCCATTTACTTTGAAGTCGCGGCCGATGTCGACAACCCGTTATGCGGTGCGCACGGTGCTTCATACACTTTCGGTCGTCAAAAAGGCGCAAGCGTCGAACAGATCGAAATGTTGGATAACGCTTTGGCGCGCTTTGCGGACTGCAGCGCCTCTTTCCTCGAGCAAGATGTCCGAAATGTTCCAGGTGTCGGTGCCGCCGGAGGCATGGGTTTTGCCGCGAAAGCGTTTCTTGAAGCAGGTTTTCGACCAGGTGTCGAAGTGGTAGCTGAATTGGTCGGCCTTGCCGAAAAAATCGAAGGTGCAGATCTGGTAATCACCGGTGAGGGGCGTTGCGATGTACAAACGCTGCGGGGTAAAACACCTGTCGGGGTTGCTCGCATCGCCCGTGAAAAAGGGGTACCCGTGGTGATCCTTGCTGGAACGTTGGGTGAAGGCTACGAGGTATTATATGAACACGGGATCGACGCAGCGTTCGCATTGGTGTCAGGTCCCATGAGCCTCGCTGATGCTTGTCTGCAAGCACCTCGGCTATTGAGAGAAAGAGCGCGAGATATCGCCCGCCTCTGGAGCCTTTGACATAAGTTTGCCTATTTTTCCTCAACACTATCGATGCGCTTGAAGCGCTCGATTAGGAAGTCGATCAGGCTGCGCACCCGTGCCGATAAATGCAGTTGTTGCGGGTACACCGCATACACGTCGGCGCGGGTAGGTGTCTCATTTTCAAGCAACAAGCGCAGACGACCACTACGCACGTAGCGGGCGATGTCCCATTCCGCGCGCAGTAATATGCCGTAGCCTTCCAATGCCCAGTTCAGTGCTACCTCACCATCATTGCAACCCAATGCTCCGCGCACTTTGATATTTTCTGTGCGCCCACCACTATTGAAACTCCAGACGCCATGCGGCGTTTCGTTTTGCCGAAGGAAGATGCAATTGTGTTGCTGCAAATCCGCCAAACGTTGAGGCACACCATGCTTTTCAAGGTACAGCGGAGAAGCACATAACAGCCGGCGATTGGACGCGATCTTGCGGGCATGAAGCGTTGCATCCGGCAGGGTGCCGAAACGAATTCCCAGATCAAAGCCGTGTGTCGCCAAGTCCAAGGGGTGATCACTGATTTCCAGTTGGATTTCCACCTCCGGATATTGGGAGTAGAAGGCAGCTAGCGCGGGGCCGATGTGCCGGCGGCCGAAGCCCAGCGACGCATTGACTCGAATCAAGCCTTTGGGGGTTGCCCGGCTGCTGCTAATCAGCTGCTCGACCTCATTAATTTGCGTCAGGATACGGGCGGCATGAGAGAAATACAGCTCTCCTTCTGAAGTCAGACTCATTGAGCGCGTGGTGCGGTTGACCAGGCGGATTCCCAGTCGTGCTTCCAGCGCAGTCAGGCGTTTGCTCACTGCCGGTGGTGTCACGCCCAGTTCCCGGGCGGTCGCTGCCAAGCTGCCCTGGTTGGCTAAAAGGTAAAAGAACGACAAATCCAGTGTTTGGCTCATTCGTGACTCATAGTTATCTATGAAGTGATTCTGGGTAGCTTACTCCTCTTAATTCACTACATATACTCCAATCACACCCTATTTGGGCAGCCTAGTCCGATGGGGACAACAACAATGTGACGAGAGTGGAGTTTTCACGATGCGCGCATACAAAATTGCTGCGGTTCCAGGTGATGGCATTGGCGTTGAAGTGATCGCCGCTGGTGTCGAGGTGCTGCAGGCCCTGTCGAAAAAATCCGGCTTCGAACTGAATTTCAAACACTTCGACTGGAACTCCGATAACTACCTGAAAAACGGCTACTACATCCCTGAAGGCGGCCTGGAAGAACTGAAAACCTTCGATGCCATCTTCTTTGGCGCCGTCGGTGCGCTCAATGTACCCGATCACATTTCTCTCTGGGGTTTGCGCCTGCCGATCTGCCAAGGCTTCGACCAGTACGCGAATGTGCGTCCGGCTCGCGTCTTACCTGGAGTGAAAAGCCCGCTGCACAATGGTGACCAAATCGACTGGGTGGTGGTGCGGGAAAACTCCGAAGGCGAATACTCCGGCAATGGCGGTCGCGTGCACCGGGGCCTGCCGGAAGAAGTTGCCACCGAGGTCTCGGTATTCACTCGTGCCGGAGTCGAACGCATTCACCGCTTTGCTTTCGAACTGGCGCAGAGCCGTCCGCGCAAGCACCTGACCATGGTCACCAAGTCCAACGCCCAGCGTCATGGCATGGTGTTGTGGGACGAGATCTTCTACGAAGTCGCCAAGGATTTTCCGGACGTCAAAATCGACAAGGAACTGGTCGACGCGGTGACCACGCGCATGGTGCTCAAGCCGTCAACGCTGGACGTGATCGTCGCCACCAACCTGCACGCTGACATCCTGTCAGACTTGGCCGCTGCCTTGTCCGGCAGCCTGGGCATTGCACCAACCGCCAACCTCAACCCATCGCGCAAATTTCCTTCGATGTTCGAACCAATCCACGGCTCGGCCTTCGACATCACCGGCAAAGGTGTCGCCAACCCGATCGCGACATTCTGGACGGCGGCCATGATGCTTGAACACCTCGGCGAACCCGTCGCGGCCAAGCAGTTGATGTCGGCCATTGAAGTCGTGACTGAAAGCGGCTTGCATACCCCAGATCTGGGCGGTACCGCCACTACCCGACAGATCACGGATGGAGTCATCGCCTTGATCAACCGCTGATATTGTCCACCGATAAAGAGTCGTGCTGCGGTACAACGTCGAGGGGCGGATCACTGGGTCCGGCTCCTTGGCATTTCCTGACAACAATAAAAATCAGGGCCCTGTCATGAAAAGAATATTTGGCAAACTCTACGTACAAGTGCTCATCGCCGTGATTCTCGGCGTCATCGTCGGGGTCTTGGTTCCCGAAACTGGAGCCGCGCTCAAGCCCTTGGGCGACGCGTTCATCAAACTGATCAAGATGCTCCTGGCCCCGGTGATCTTCCTGACTGTGGTCACGGGCATTGCCAAGATGGAGAACATGAAGGAGCTGGGGCGCGTCGGGTTTCGCGCATTGATTTATTTCGAGGTGGTTTCCACCCTGGCTTTGGTGGTCGGCCTGGTGGTGGTCGATGTCTTCAAACCGGGCGCCGGTATGAACATTGACGTCGCCACCCTCGATACTTCAAGCCTTGCCACCTATACCACCGCAGTCAAGCACGTATCGTTCATGGACTTCATCATGAACATCATCCCTGACACCCTAGTTGACGCCTTTGCCAAGGGCAATGTCCTGCAAATCCTGCTGTTTTCGATCCTGCTCGGTGTAGCGCTGGCCCATGTCGGGCCACGTGGAAAATTGTTCGTCGATACGCTCGATAGCCTGATGCAGGGCATGTTCCGCATCGTCAACATGGTCATGCGCCTGGCACCCATCGGTGCATTCGGCGCCATCGCGTTCACCATCGGCAAGTACGGATTCGGCTCGCTGTTCTCCCTTGGCAAACTGATGGCCTGCGTCTACCTGACCTGCGCGGTGTTCGTGACCTTTGTCCTGGGGTCGATCTGCCGCTACAGCGGTTTCAGCCTGTGGAAGTTTCTGAAGTTCATCAAGGAAGAATTGTTCACCGTGCTCGGCACCAGCTCTTCGGAATCGGTGTTGCCGCAGATGATCGCCAAGATGGAAAAGGCCGGTGTTTCCAAGCCCGTGGCCGGGATGATCATTCCCTCGGGTTTGACCTTCAACCCGGACGGCCAGGCGATTTACTACACCATCGCCGCGATCTTCATCGCCCAGGCCACTAACACGCCACTGACCCTGACCGATCAGTTGATCGTGCTAGCGGTGCTGATGTTCACCTCCAAAGGCTCGGCGGGTGTCACCGGCTCAGGCTTCATTATTCTGGCGGCCACGCTCTCGTCCCTCGGCACCATTCCGGTGGCGGGCATGGTGTTGCTGCTGGGGGTCGACCGATTCATGTCGGAAGCACGGGCGATCACCAACACCATCGGCAATGGCGTGGGCACCATGGCCATCGCCAAATGGGTCGGTGCGCTGGACACCGTGAAAATGCACAAGGCCCTGAATGGCGAGGTCGAAGAAGAAGACAAGTCTGAAACGGTGCAGTCCACAGCGGACAGTGCCCCGATAATAGTGGCGACGAGCAGCTCAAAGTTCAGTCATAAAAAGACGTCTCAACCGTAAGATAAATGGCGCTAAACACTGGGGGTGTTTAGCGCCCATCTTGATCAAATTGAGAAGGTTGTTCAGGTGAGATTGATGAGTGAGCGGCTCCCTCACGTCGATTTACTGGCATTTCCTACAACGATTCGGTCACAACGCGGATGTTTGTCACATTGTTGATCTACCGACCTAGGGTCATTGCTTTTAGGCGGTGTTGTGCCGCATCTTCATGCCCTTCATCACGGTTATCGCGTCATCAATCAGATGCAGCACGTAACCGCTGGCTGACTGTTCGACACTGTCCTGGGAATGGTTTGGTCTATGGGCTGATCCTCGACATCTCAGTTTGACCCATGGCCCATCAGCCCAATGCTGCTACGTCCCAAGCGACCAAAAATCTCATTGAACTGTTGCCGCTGACCGAAAACTGCCCCAGTAAAGGCTATCCGCTGACTGCTTATGGCCGACTCTGTTGAAAAAGTCGGTTTCCTGAAATGGCCAGAAAACTGATTGATGAGAGCTTCTTTTTAGCACGCTGCTTGGTGAAATATGAATTCGGTAACCTCTGCCGTTAGTAGAACAGACTTTCCGAAATTTATCGGTTGGTTGATCTCGCAAAATTTAGTACTTCCATGGCGATAGTCACGACGGACTTTATTCTTCAATACGAAAGGAATAACCCAGGCAGCAAGCAAAGTAAGAAAGCTCAGCGCGAAAGCCCATTTCATGGTTTGTTTATGGTGGTCGCTGAACTTCAGAACTGCTAAACCACCAAAGTGGATAGGCCTAGGCCATGAGTGGGCTCAGAACGTTGACAAGTTGTCCCCATCAGTTATGGCCCGCCCAATTTCAGCGTGCGTAATACCATCGACGGCAGAAACCCAGTGATGCGTTCACCCGGATCAGTCCTTTAGGCGTCGCGCAGCTACTGACCAACAGCTCCATCGTGTCGACCTGGGTAAGAGTGCTCGTGCTCGGGATGAGGCATCCGGTTTAGAAGCCTGCCTCCCAGCCTCGGCAAGAGCGAAGCAAAGCGTTTACAGATGACCGATGGCATCAGACCAAGCTTCCTGGCGATGGCGCGATGATGGCATCCGGGCTGCCCTGTTAATTGGCAGATGAAAAAAAATTCACGTCCAGAGTTCTTCATTCATAACTCAAAATTAATTGTCTCTTTATTTTGGGTTAACCATCCATTTCTGTTCACTACATATACTTCAGCCGGTTCTGCGCGAACAGTTTTTATGTGCGCGCAGGCCTCACATACCGTGAACAATTGTCCGGGTCACGAACAATAATGATCGTGGGCCTGGTTTTTTTCCTGAAAACTATAAAAATCAGGACTGAGAATGAAACGTGTACTAGGTAAGCTTTATGTACAGGTGCTAGTCGCCGTTGTACTTGGTATCGTCGTCGGCGTTGTATTTCCGGCGACAGGGGAGGCCTTGGCACCCTTAGGTGATGGCTTCATCAAGTTGATAAAAATGCTACTTGCGCCGGTAATTTTCCTGACGGTAGTTAGTGGTATCGCCAGCATGGAAAACATGAAGGAACTGGGGCGCGTCGGTGCCCGTGCACTGGTTTACTTCGAGGTACTGTCGACCCTGGCCCTGGTCATCGGATTGGTGGTCGTCGATGTCCTCAAGCCCGGCGTGGGCATGAACATAGATCCCAAGGCCCTGGATACGACGAGCATTGCCGTCTACACCTCGGCGCCGCATCACCACTCGATGCTGGACTTCCTACTCGGCATCATTCCCGATTCCATCGTCGACGCGTTTGCCAAAGGCAACGTCCTACAGATCCTGTTGTTTTCGGTCCTGTTAGGCATTGCCCTGGCCAACGCCGGCCCCAGGGCCAAGCCCTTCATCGATGTCATGGATAGCCTCATGCGTGGCATGTTCAACATCGTCAACATGGTGATGCGGCTGGCGCCCCTCGGCGCCTTCGGGGCCATGGCTTTCACCGTCGGCAAGTACGGCTTCGGGACTATGTTCTCCTTGGGCAAACTAATGGGATGTGTGTACCTGACTTGCCTTCTGTTCGTGGCTTGTGTGTTGGGGCCCATCTGCCGTTATTGCGGCTTCAGCCTGTGGAAACTACTGCGTTATATGAAGGACGAGCTGCTGACCGTGCTGGGGACTAGTTCGTCGGAATCGGTCGTACCGCAGATGATTAGCAAGATGGAGCGTGCCGGTTGCTCCAAGTCAGTGGCGGGGATGATGATTCCTGCCGGGCTGAGCTTCAACCCGGACGGCCAAGCTATTTACTATACCATCGCCGCGATCTTCATCGCTCAAGCCACTAATACTCCGCTGACCCTGACCGATCAATTGATCGTGCTGGCAGTACTGATGTTTACCTCCAAAGGCTCGGCGGGCGTCAGCGGTTCGGGCTTCATTATCCTCGCCGCCACTCTGGCGTCATTAGGCACTATTCCGGTGTCGGGTATGGTGCTGCTGTTGGGCGTAGACCGGTTCATGTCCGGGGCCAGGGCACTGACCAACACTATTGGCAACGGTGTCGGTACCCTAGTGATTGCCAAATGGGTAGGGGCGCTGGATCACAAGAAGTTGCAGAGGGTGCTGGCGGGTGATGAATCGCCGCCGAGTGTAGTGCCAATGCCGGTCAACACTCATCATTCTCAACACTGTTCCGAGGATGAGGGTAAGGTCGCTAAACGCGGCTGACCTGTCAGATCCTGGCCGTTGACTACATAGGTCGACGGCCAGATTGCTTTTCTTCGTTATTCCGACACGTTCATATAGTCGCGAGCCCAGTCTACATAGGTCTCGGCGCCTGCGTAGTGTGCCGCCAGACGTGTCGCGTCAAGATGCTCCTTCACGCCCAAACCCCGCTGCTCGCGCAGGCGCTCATAGGTTGCCTTGATCGCCGCAAAATACGGCGCGTGGCCGTCGACCACAATGCGTACGCCCAACTCTGCCAACAAATGATCGTCGGATAGAGCCGGATTTCCATAGGTCACCAGCATCAGTGGTACGCAAACGTTTTCTGCAATGGCATGCAGAAGCTCACCGTCCTTCACACCTACCAGACAAATGGCATCGGCTCCCGCGTCTTCATAGGCGCGCACGCGCGCGACTACATCGGCCAGCGGCTGCATACCGGCATGGGTGCGAGCGATGATCGCCAGCGACGGATCCTGCCGCGCGCGCAGGGCGGCGCGCAGCTTGCCCATTCCTTCCTCAATGCTGATCAGATCAGAGGGGTTGCAGTTGTACCGGACAGGCAGCGCGGTATCCTCAAGGGTTAGTGCAGCAACCCCTGCGCGCTCCAGTTCGACCACGGTACGCATGGTATTCAGGGCGTTGCCATAACCGTGATCAGCATCGGCAATTACAGGCAGGCGTGCCACACGGCCGATGCGCGTAACCTGTTCAGCGAACTCGCTAAGGGTGATCAGGGTTATATCTGGGGCACCTAATACTTGCAGTGAGGCGACCGAGCCGCCGAGGATGCCAACCTCGAAACCCAGGTCGGCAGCCATGCGTGCCGACAACGGATCGAAGACCGAGGCTGTATGGTGGCAAGAGGAGCCGGCAAGCAAGGCATGAAAAGCGTTTCGCAATTCGTGGTGACTGGCATTATGCATGATGGTGTCTGACTTTGTGGTGGAGGGGTTGCAGCCCAGGTGTTGCGTGTGTTGGCCACGAGGCGCAGGGCACTCGACGAGCACTCCTGGGGCTGTGTTGGAAAAGGGGGGGCTGTCCGGTGGCCGGGCGGCGATGCGATGCCAGCGCTGCGTGGGCGCTGGCATCGCAGGGTGTCGCGGCAGGGAGGGCAGGTTTATGCGGGAAAGCTGCCACCCCACCGGATCATTTAATGAAG
>NZ_VZPP01000033.1 GCF_008801475.1 Pseudomonas moorei
ACGCGGTAAGCCCGGACTATCCAGAGCCAGGCCGCGTGCAAGGGGTCGTGGAATACCGCAGAGAGCGCAGCGAACAAGGATATGCCGCGAAAGCCCCTTGCAGGCAAGGCCTGGTGGCGGATAGGCCGTTGGGGCGTCCGCTTCCTACCGATGGCTGCTGAGCTAGCCTCAGTGGTTGCCTGGAACGACCGGCAAGCGGAGCGCGCAGGCCGAAGGCCGGAGGCGTGAGGATGGAAGCCCGAAGGGCCAAGACCCGGCGCGCTTTTGGCCGGGGCTTGGTTCACGACAGCCGCCCCCCGAAGGGGGCACGCCCATGCGAGGAAGTAAGTTACAACGACTTCGCTGCAGCTTTCTTCCTCCTTCGGCCAATGATGAAGTCCGCAATGGTCATGTAAGCGATGAAGGAGAACAGCGCGAAGGATGCGATTAGCCAGCCCGTTGATGCCATTGCGTTGAAAAAACCAGGGAATACAGGCGCTGCCCAGTTCTTTATCACGGCCAAGCTCAACCAGGGCACGAAAACTATGTAGCAGACAGGAACCCCGACTATCCAATACAAGTACAGGTAGAAACCTTCGAAACCCCTTGCTCCGCCCCACTCGCCGGGGGATGAATTCTCTTTCTTCATAGCAGCTCCTGCTTTTTCATTGGGCACCTCGGCGCCCGTCCGTTGAGCTGTGACGCAGCGGTCTATCGCCTTGGTCACACCACCTGATAACGCCACTCAATTGTCCAATCGCATGCCGGCACCTTTTAGGCTGGCCAACTCACTTAGCAGCAACTCACGTTGGGATGGCGTGATTTTGTTCAGATACTGCAGTTTGGCGAGTGCAGCGGCCACCGCTCCATAGCCCATGAGTGGATAGGTCGGATCAGTCGAACGTCGGCGTGTCGACTCTTCTAGAAGATCCATCGCCTTGCCCAGCACGTTGAATCTCTTACGGATCTCCGAGAGTGTCGTGGGCCGGCTGACCAGGTGCGGGAAGTAGTTGGCCAAGCCAGGACGGTCTGAGTCCATAAGGCACTGAACGCCCAGCTCCAAATCCTCGCGTACAGCTGCGGTAGCGGTTGAAATGGCGCCCTCGATCTCTGCAACAGAGGCGGTTTCGAGCCATAGCAGCACATCGAGATACGCGGTAAGTTCCTGCTCCGTTTTTTCGTCCATGGCTCAGTCCTCGAAATCCATTTCATCGCAGGCATCGACAACCAGAGAGCGACACTGTTCAGCACGGCGCATCAAACTGATGCCTTTGCCTGGCCACAACGATGCAGCAGCTTCGTAAAGCTCGGCGGCTGAATACCACTTCTTGCGATGCTCTGCCAACCGCGCAGCGGTATGCAGTGCCTGGCTGGAACGTTGGGCTTTGCTCATCGTGAGATCGCGGAACATGGTGAATCTCCTTCGCGTGGTTTCCCGGGGACGGTTGCCGCCGTCTTGTCCGGGTCTAGTGAGGCGCCCCGGGCGGGGCGCTTGGTTTTGTTAGGCTGCTTTGTCGAGGTCGCTGGCCAGCGAAAGGCCGACAGCAACGGGCCGTACCCATACCGGCATATGGCTGAGCAAAAAGGTTTCGCCTTGCTTGGCCAGCAGAAGGGTACGAGCCATTACGCCGGCGATTGCCTCGGCGGCTTTCGGCGGCACTGCGTTGCCGATCCGCTCGCGCCATGCCTGGTCGCTCAACCCGTCCAGCTCGAGCAGTTCCTCGGGGTCGACCAGGCTTTGCAGCGCTGCCATTTCAAGGGTGGTGAACGGGCGATGCCAGGTGCCGTCGAGACTGCGAATCACGCAGGTCAACCGTTCATTGGCGGCGGGCAAACGCGGATCGGCCACGCTCCACCGGCCATTGTCCAGGCGCGCACTGGCGGAGACTGCGCCGGCCAGGCCCTCCCATGGCACCACGCCGTAATGGCCCCCAGTCAGGTACGCATCACCTTTCACACGCCGCAGGCCTGGGCGCGGATCCTGTACCGCGAAAGCCCCCTGCCCCGTCGTACTGCCAGCGATGACGGTCCGCGCTGAGCCTTCCCAGCGGGTGACGTTGTATTTGCCGTGGCCACCAGCTGCGCCACGCGGATCGGCCACGCTGAACGTGCCCTGCCCTGGCGACTTGATGCCGATGATTGCGCCGCTCGCGTCTTCCCAGCGCCGTACGCCATATTGCTGGTACTGCGCCGCCTGGGCCGGGCTGCGCGGATCCGCGACGGAAAACGCGCCGTTGGTGGGGCCAGTCTGGCCCGCAACGGTGCCCATTGAGTCACCCCAACCACGTACGCCGAGATAACCAGAGAATGCTTCCGGCACAATCACGAAGTCGCGCAGGTAGCCGTCCTCGATGGCCAGCTGATCGAGGCTGCGCCAATCCTTGCCAGCTTCGACCAGGGCAAGCCGAACCCACGTTTTCCATTGCAGCGCCGGGACGCGGTGCATAGGGCCGGCGCGCTCGATATCGCCAGGCAGCGGCATGCGTCCAAGAACAGCACCGACCGATTGCAGGGATTTTTTCTCGGGCTCGTAAAGGAATGGCGGCACCTTTTCAACGTGCCGGGCCACCAGCAGAAAGCGCTTGCGGCTTTGGGCCAGGCCGCCCAGTTCTCCGCAGTCGTGGGTCGTCTCGCTCACGGCGTAGCCGAAGAAGTTCAGCACCTGGAGGATCTGATCGAGCAGGTGCCGGCCACGGGTGGCCAAGCGCGGCACGTTCTCGAACACGATCAGGCCGGGCGGGTTGTGCTGCCAGGCTTCGCACATCAGCCACACGCAGCGCAGCGTCAATTCATTGAGGGCCTGGTACTTGGGGGTGAGGCTCAAAGCCTCGGACAGCAGGCCAGAGGCGCCTTTGCAGGGGCTGCTGATAAACACCACATCAGGATCCTGCCAGCCGGCAGCGCGGCGGATATCGGCCGGGGTGGCCTCCCGCCAGTCGGCAGGCGGCTCCTTGCCATGAAACGCGGTGTACTGCTCGCGGGTGAACAGGTCCATTTGGGTGCCGGGCACGCCGGCGATGCGGTGGAAATCACGCAGCGCGCCGGCGCCCACATCGACACCGCCAATGCAGCGCCAATCCGCCTGCAGGTGACCGACCACCTCTTTGTTTTGGTTGAAACCCTTGGCACCGCCGCCAAGCCCGCAGCAGAAATGAAAGTGCTTGAGCACATACTTGGTAAGCATGTTCGTCATCCGTCACGAATGCCCGGACCCACGGTCCGGGCGGGGCTGTGGTCAGATGGCTCGGGCTGTCGCCTCGGCCATGTCGCGGAAAATCTCGGCGTGCAGTTCCAGCGGGAACTCTGCGATGACTTCGCGCTGACCGATACCGGAGCGCTGAGCGACAACCGTGTACATGGTGACGGTGGAAGGTTCTTGCCCTGGGCGGGCTTGGTGGGACGGCTCGACGGTGAAGCCGGAGAAGTCGCGCAGCTGCGCGGCTGAGCTGAAATAGAACAGGTGAGATTCGATAGCCATGTTTGTAACTCCTTCGCAAGTGCCCGGAGCGGTTGCC
Source organism: Pseudomonas moorei (assembly GCF_008801475.1). GTDB lineage: Bacteria > Pseudomonadota > Gammaproteobacteria > Pseudomonadales > Pseudomonadaceae > Aquipseudomonas > Aquipseudomonas moorei. The sequence goes on from NZ_VZPP01000033.1 coordinate 3,495, forward strand.
GCCGCTGGTTCCAGGCTGCCGAAGCAGGATTGCTTCGACGGTTCCCAGTATCGCAAAGGTCTTTGGCAATGTCAACTTATAGTCAAATCTATTTTGACTAACTATTTACCATAGTTCTAACTGCTCGGAGTCGGTGATATCAACCACGGGAATCCCTGGCGTACGCGAGTCCAATGCATTGTCTGGATCACGCAAGCTGTTGGACAAGGCCGCAAAGCGCGCTCGATCGGCAGCGGTTCGCCTGACGTTGAACTGCTCGTCTACAACGTCATTGACCCTGGCCCACTGGTTCCAAGAGAAGCTGCGCCCAAGCCCTACTGTTGTCGTCGTGCTGGGGAAGCCATCTGCATTTCGCACCAGGTGTTCCCACGATGCGCCGAACTGCACCGCGTCGAATCGGCTGTGCTTTCCGGTGAGCGCGTTGCGCTCAAGCAATAGGGCGCGCTCCAGCAGCTCGGGATGGTTCGCGGCGAGCCAGTACAATTCCCAGTGTTTCGAGGCGGGGCAGAAGAAACAGGCTGATTTGATCGGCACCAGGTCGGCGCCAAGGACCTGGGTGATTGCCCGCACACAATCCCGGCGAGTCCAGCGCACCAGCTGCAACGGATAGACATAATCGAAGTTCGTGTCCGCAGGCTTGAGCGCTTTGGAGCGGCGCAGATCAGCTTTGCCGCAATCGTAGCCAATCAGTTTGACAATGCGTTGCCCTGTCGCCTTGGCATGCTCCCAAACAGGGTGTGGAGGCCTGGCATTCGGGCCAGAACGGGCGCCCATAAGAAACTGATCCTGGGGAACCTGTTTCCATTTCACCGAACAGGATTTCATGCCAAAGGCCAGGCTGGGCAACGTTTCGTTGGCCATGCAGTTGCCGTACAAATCCTGGTAGCCGGTGGTGGGCTTCGGTTTCTTCCTGCACACGCTGACGGTTGGCCAGCCCCATGCACGCAGCACGGAATCCATCGCTTCGATGTGTGCCAGCGTTTCGGGTTTCTCCGCGCCGGTGTCGGCAAAGGTGATGATATCCGGGCGCAGCCCTGCCGCGTGCAAGGCTACCAGCATGGCCGTGGAATCCACGCCAGATCCGAAACAGACGGCCAGCAGGCGACCTGACAGCGCAGCGCGCAGGGCCTCGACCTGGGCAAGTGATAAAACAGGGTGGGCGCCGCCCGATGGGCAGCCGCGGCTGATCGCGTTCATGCGTACTCCTTCGCCAGTGCCCGGAGCGGTTGCCGCCGCTGGATCCGGGCACTGTTGGGGTGGCGGTTACTCGGTGTCGTCACCAATGAGATCGCACAAGCTCGGCACCAGATCGACCAAGGCGGGTTTGTTGTTCGGTCCCGTCACCTCAAACACGCATGAACTGTCGGGGTCGCCTTCTGCAATTCGCGGCTGGAAGTAGTGGCGTGCGCAAGCCTCTGCGGCTGCTCGATGATCGCCGTCAACGTCGATATCAACGGACCAAACGACACGGTATGTAGTCATGGGAAATCTCCTTCGCTGTGCCGGCGCGGTTGCCGCCGCTTGTACCGGCTTTGGGTTACTTGCCTTCGAAATAGGTGGGGCGCTGGGCCAGTTCGCGGGCTATCAGCTCGTCCGCAAACAGCGGGGCCTGCTTTTCGATCCGGCGCTCCAGGTTTTTGCGCCTCACTTTGCCTTTTGCCTCGGCGCTCCAGCGCTTGACCGCCTGCGAGGCGGGGAAGTCGAGACAGACGCCGTAGCCTTCGGGTCGGGCCTCCCACGCCTTGCGCATTTCCTCGGGGAGCTTCTGCCCTGCCGGCGCCTCGATCACCAGCAGTTCAAACTCACCGGGGCATGGCAAGTGAGGCAGGCACCAGCGCAGGGAGTAGCGCCACATGGGCGGCGCTACTTGCTGGGCACTAGCGGCCATCAGACCAGATCCCAACTCGCCTGATCCCAGCCCGGCAGCTTGGACTGGGCTATGCGGCGAATTTCATGCAGCGTGCGGAATGCCTGGGTCGCGTAGTAGTCGGGGTTTTGATTGGACTGATATTCCAGGCACTGGATGAGCTTGAGGACTTCGAGGGGGGTGGGCTTGCGCACGGTTTCATCCAGGCCGAACAGCTCAGCCTTGAACGTTTCACCAGGGTAGCGCGTGCGTACGGAGCGGATGTTTTCGTCAAGCAGTTGCTGGCCTTTATCGGCGAGGATCTGGTAGGTGGTGGCATCCGGCTTGCCGGTGCAGCTGAACATGAGGATGGCGGAGATGTGGAACCGATTCAGGATATAGGCGCTCATGGAAACTCCTTCGCAGTGTGTGCCCGGAGCGGTTGCCGCCGCTGGATCCAGGCTGTCGAGGCGGTATTGCTTCGACGTGGTTAGTATCGCAAAGGAACCTCAATAAGTCAACTATCAGTCAAATCAAATTTGACTGATAGTGACCTTTATTTACTACGCAGCGCGGGCGTCTGGCAGGACGTTGCCGGCGTAGTATTCGGCAATCTGCTCATTCACTTTGTCCAGCAGATCCAGGCGCAGGAACTCCAGGTGCAGTGTGCCTTTCTTGAACGCCTTGGCCCGGTAGTTCTCGTTCTCGAATACTTCCCCAGCCTGAAAGGCAGCATCCATAGCTGAGGTCAATGCGTGCGGCTGGAAGGGCTTGCCATCGAGCGTCTGAAATACGCGATCTAGGTCATTGAGCTTGTCCTTGGCCCACGAACCGTAGCGGATGCAGAGTCCACTTCTGAACGAAGGTTCGACCATGCCTTCCATGATCACTTTCGAGCCGATGCGGAACGGCTCTTTGGCGTTGGTGCGGTAGTCGTCGGAGAGATACCGGAAGACGTTGAAAACACCCCGTTGGAACATCGATTCGGCGTTTATCCGCAAGTCAATGAACGTCGCTCTGATGGTCGACGCGGTGAATTCAGGCGGGGTCGGGCAAAGGCTTTTCTCAAACTCCGCAACGGCCTCGGCGTCCATAAGTTGTTTAAAGCCGGTCATATCGAAGGCCCGCCGCCAAAGTGAGGTGTCCAGCTCGCGGCGCACCTGATCCTGGTCTTCCCTGATTTGCGCGGCATGGGGCATCAGATGACGACCATGAGGCGCTAGAACTTCCTTCGCCATTTCAAGTGTGCGGCGTGCATCGGCCATCAGGCGCAACGCTTCCTCACGGGCAGTCAACAAATCATCGAGCGTCGTGGGTAGGGCCAACTCTTTAAAAATAGACATTGTACGGACTCCTTCGCAGCGGGCCCGGAGCGGTTGCCGCCGCTGAATCCGGGCTGTCGAGGCGGGATTGCGTCGACGGATTCAGTATCCCAAAAAGCGCTCCTTGAGTCAACTTCTAGTCAATGTTATATTTACTATTAATTGACTTTCTCGCGTGCGAGAATCTTCCCAAATCGTGATTTATAAGCTACAATCAAACCCATGAAGACAATAAAACAAACCGCCACTTACAGGAACTGGGAACGCAAGCTGCGGGATAAGCAGGCCAAAGCCATCATCGCTGCGCGAGTCTTCCGCGTTGCACATGGTTTGCTTGGAGACGTTCAACCCGTGGGCCAAGGGATCAGCGAACTGCGTATCCATCACGGCCCCGGCTACCGCGTGTACTTCCAGCAGCGGGGTAACCAACTGGTTCTGTTGCTGTGTGGTGGGGACAAGAGCAGCCAAGCGCGGGATATCGAAACCGCAAAAACCTTGGCCAGCCAGTGGAGTGACGATGAATGAAAGAGCAATTTTACGACTATGACCCCGCTGATGCGCTGACCGATGCGGAGTCCATCGCGGTTTTCATGGAGGACGCATTCGAAACGGGCGATGCGGCGTATATCGCTAAATGCCTGGGTGTCGTGGCTCGTGCCAAAGGCATGACCGCCCTTGCCAATGAATCCGGCCTTTCCCGCGAACACCTTTACCGGTCGTTCTCGGACAAGGGCAATCCAACCTTGAAAACCTTGCTGGCCGTGATGCGCGCCGTCGGCTTGGATCTCACGACCCGAAAGCACATCGAGCCGGCGCACCAGTGACCAGGGCGCCGAACAACTGTTATCCATCAATGGAGTTGCTATGAACACGGATCTGATCGTCAAACGCATTTTGCTCACACCCGTTGCAGCCGGCTTTGGGTGGCTCGTAACAACCATGATTCTGATCGGCTTAAAACTGGCCTTCCCTACCGCCCTTCCAGTCGAATGGACTGAAGGCGCAGGCCCTATCGGCGCCATTTTGGGAATCGTCATTTTTTACGGAATGATCTGGAAGGAAGGTCGGTTGGCGAAGCGGGAAGGATAGGCCTCATGCCGAGAATAAGTCTTAGCAACAAACTGCGTGACTGGTCGCGTCTATGGGTACTTGATGGCGACGATATATCTTGCCGCGAATGCAAGATGGCAACCCGAGCCAGTGAGCCGGACAGAATTTTTGTGCATGGAAACGGGTGCAGCCTTCAAACATCAAATCACCAGTTTCCATGGCGAGATCTGGCTGAGGCGATGGCCAAGCTACCTGGTAAAACCAAAGCTGCCCGCGCTCAAAACCCCTGCTATTACGTGAAATAGGCTCTGCGCTCGCACAAGGAGCTAATCATCTGTGAGAGCGCTTGACCGCAGGCGCTCTTGCCGATCTGCTTTAATGCCGAGTGTTTGGGCGCGGGAAACAAACGCTTTTCAAAGCAGCAGCCGCGCAGCGGATGCCGCCTTGCTCTTTGGGAATGGAAGCACACCACCGCTGGGTGGATCTGCTCGGCAGCCTTCGGTAGGACGCGGTAAGCCCGGACTATCCAGAGCCAGGCCGCGTGCAAGGGGTCGTGGAATACCGCAGAGAGCG
>NZ_VZPP01000034.1 GCF_008801475.1 Pseudomonas moorei
CTGAGTTCGGGATGGGATCAGGTGGTTCCAATGCTCTATGGTCGTCAAGAAATTCGGGTACCGAACCGTCTTTCGACGCTTCAGCAAATTGGGTATGCGATAGTTTGTGTGTTTGTGCGAACTTTCGGTTCATTGCGTCTTCACACACCGCAATTTGGTGCTCTTTCGCTTTTCAGCTCGAAGCATGCAAATTGCTTGGGTGTTATATGGTCAAGCCTCACGGGCAATTAGTATTGGTTAGCTCAACGCCTCACAGCGCTTACACACCCAACCTATCAACGTCGTAGTCTTCGACGGCCCTTCAGGGAACTCAAGGTTCCAGTGAGATCTCATCTTGAGGCTAGTTTCCCGCTTAGATGCTTTCAGCGGTTATCTATTCCGAACATAGCTACCCGGCAATGCCACTGGCGTGACAACCGGAACACCAGAGGTTCGTCCACTCCGGTCCTCTCGTACTAGGAGCAGCCCCTCTCAAATCTCAAACGTCCACGGCAGATAGGGACCGAACTGTCTCACGACGTTCTAAACCCAGCTCGCGTACCACTTTAAATGGCGAACAGCCATACCCTTGGGACCGGCTTCAGCCCCAGGATGTGATGAGCCGACATCGAGGTGCCAAACACCGCCGTCGATATGAACTCTTGGGCGGTATCAGCCTGTTATCCCCGGAGTACCTTTTATCCGTTGAGCGATGGCCCTTCCATACAGAACCACCGGATCACTAAGACCTACTTTCGTACCTGCTCGACGTGTCTGTCTCGCAGTCAAGCGCGCTTTTGCCTTTATACTCTACGACCGATTTCCGACCGGTCTGAGCGCACCTTCGTACTCCTCCGTTACTCTTTAGGAGGAGACCGCCCCAGTCAAACTACCCACCATACACTGTCCTCGATCCGGATAACGGACCTGAGTTAGAACCTCAAAGTTGCCAGGGTGGTATTTCAAGGATGGCTCCACGCGAACTGGCGTCCACGCTTCAAAGCCTCCCACCTATCCTACACAAGCAAATTCAAAGTCCAGTGCAAAGCTATAGTAAAGGTTCACGGGGTCTTTCCGTCTAGCCGCGGATACACTGCATCTTCACAGCGATTTCAATTTCACTGAGTCTCGGGTGGAGACAGCGCCGCCATCGTTACGCCATTCGTGCAGGTCGGAACTTACCCGACAAGGAATTTCGCTACCTTAGGACCGTTATAGTTACGGCCGCCGTTTACCGGGGCTTCGATCAAGAGCTTCGCGTTAGCTAACCCCATCAATTAACCTTCCGGCACCGGGCAGGCGTCACACCCTATACGTCCACTTTCGTGTTTGCAGAGTGCTGTGTTTTTAATAAACAGTCGCAGCGGCCTGGTATCTTCGACCGGCGTGGGCTTACGCAGCAAGTGCTTCACCCTCACCGGCGCACCTTCTCCCGAAGTTACGGTGCCATTTTGCCTAGTTCCTTCACCCGAGTTCTCTCAAGCGCCTTGGTATTCTCTACCCAACCACCTGTGTCGGTTTGGGGTACGGTTCCTGGTTACCTGAAGCTTAGAAGCTTTTCTTGGAAGCATGGCATCAACCACTTCGTGTTCTAAAAGAACACTCGTCATCAGCTCTCGGCCTTGGAATCCCGGATTTACCTAAGATTCCAGCCTACCACCTTAAACTTGGACAACCAACGCCAAGCTGGCCTAGCCTTCTCCGTCCCTCCATCGCAATAACCAGAAGTACAGGAATATTAACCTGTTTTCCATCGACTACGCTTTTCAGCCTCGCCTTAGGGACCGACTAACCCTGCGTCGATTAACGTTGCGCAGGAAACCTTGGTCTTTCGGCGTGGGTGTTTTTCACACCCATTGTCGTTACTCATGTCAGCATTCGCACTTCTGATACCTCCAGCAAGCTTCTCAACTCACCTTCACAGGCTTACAGAACGCTCCTCTACCGCATCACCTAAGTGATACCCGTAGCTTCGGTGTATGGTTTGAGCCCCGTTACATCTTCCGCGCAGGCCGACTCGACTAGTGAGCTATTACGCTTTCTTTAAAGGGTGGCTGCTTCTAAGCCAACCTCCTAGCTGTCTAAGCCTTCCCACATCGTTTCCCACTTAACCATAACTTTGGGACCTTAGCTGACGGTCTGGGTTGTTTCCCTTTTCACGACGGACGTTAGCACCCGCCGTGTGTCTCCCATGCTCGGCACTTGTAGGTATTCGGAGTTTGCATCGGTTTGGTAAGTCGGGATGACCCCCTAGCCGAAACAGTGCTCTACCCCCTACAGTGATACATGAGGCGCTACCTAAATAGCTTTCGAGGAGAACCAGCTATCTCCGAGCTTGATTAGCCTTTCACTCCGATCCACAGGTCATCCGCTAACTTTTCAACGGTAGTCGGTTCGGTCCTCCAGTCAGTGTTACCTAACCTTCAACCTGCCCATGGATAGATCGCCCGGTTTCGGGTCTATTCCCAGCGACTAGACGCCCTATTAAGACTCGCTTTCGCTACGCCTCCCCTATTCGGTTAAGCTCGCCACTGAAAATAAGTCGCTGACCCATTATACAAAAGGTACGCAGTCACAGAACAAAGTCTGCTCCCACTGCTTGTACGCATACGGTTTCAGGATCTATTTCACTCCCCTCTCCGGGGTTCTTTTCGCCTTTCCCTCACGGTACTAGTTCACTATCGGTCAGTCAGTAGTATTTAGCCTTGGAGGATGGTCCCCCCATATTCAGACAAAGTTTCTCGTGCTCCGTCCTACTCGATTTCATGACTAAGAGATTTTCGCGTACAGGGCTATCACCCACTATGGCCGCACTTTCCAGAGCGTTCCGCTAATCTCAAAGCCACTTAAGGGCTAGTCCCCGTTCGCTCGCCACTACTAAGGGAATCTCGGTTGATTTCTTTTCCTCAGGGTACTTAGATGTTTCAGTTCCCCTGGTTCGCCTCTTAAGCCTATGTATTCAGCTTAAGATAACCATCTTATGATGGCTGGGTTCCCCCATTCAGAGATCTCCGGATCAAAGTCTGTTTGCCGACTCCCCGAAGCTTTTCGCAGGCTACCACGTCTTTCATCGCCTCTGACTGCCAAGGCATCCACCGTATGCGCTTCTTCACTTGACCATATAACCCCAAGCAATCTGGTTATACTGTGAAGACGACATTCGCCGAAAATTCGCATTGCTCAACGAGCAACTCACAAATTTTACCTTAGCCTGATCCGTTACCAGTGAAAGCAACGTTCAGTCTATCTTTCTATCACATACCCAAATTTTTAAAGAACGATCTAGTCAAAGACTAGAAATCAACATTCACCATCGTCTCGATGGAATGCTCATTTCTAAGCTTTCAAACTTCAGAAGCAGTAGTGGTGGAGCCAAGCGGGATCGAACCGCTGACCTCCTGCGTGCAAGGCAGGCGCTCTCCCAGCTGAGCTATGGCCCCGTATTCTACAGGCGTTTCCCATACAAAATTGGTGGGTCTGGGCAGATTCGAACTGCCGACCTCACCCTTATCAGGGGTGCGCTCTAACCAACTGAGCTACAGACCCAATTTCGAGCTGCTTCTATCGTCTTCTTCAATGAATCAAGCAATTCGTGTGGGAACTTATGGAGCAGCTGAGTCGTCGATTAAGGAGGTGATCCAGCCGCAGGTTCCCCTACGGCTACCTTGTTACGACTTCACCCCAGTCATGAATCACACCGTGGTAACCGTCCTCCCGAAGGTTAGACTAGCTACTTCTGGTGCAACCCACTCCCATGGTGTGACGGGCGGTGTGTACAAGGCCCGGGAACGTATTCACCGCGACATTCTGATTCGCGATTACTAGCGATTCCGACTTCACGCAGTCGAGTTGCAGACTGCGATCCGGACTACGATCGGTTTTATGGGATTAGCTCCACCTCGCGGCTTGGCAACCCTCTGTACCGACCATTGTAGCACGTGTGTAGCCCAGGCCGTAAGGGCCATGATGACTTGACGTCATCCCCACCTTCCTCCGGTTTGTCACCGGCAGTCTCCTTAGAGTGCCCACCATAACGTGCTGGTAACTAAGGACAAGGGTTGCGCTCGTTACGGGACTTAACCCAACATCTCACGACACGAGCTGACGACAGCCATGCAGCACCTGTCTCAATGTTCCCGAAGGCACCAATCCATCTCTGGAAAGTTCATTGGATGTCAAGGCCTGGTAAGGTTCTTCGCGTTGCTTCGAATTAAACCACATGCTCCACCGCTTGTGCGGGCCCCCGTCAATTCATTTGAGTTTTAACCTTGCGGCCGTACTCCCCAGGCGGTCAACTTAATGCGTTAGCTGCGCCACTAAGAGCTCAAGGCTCCCAACGGCTAGTTGACATCGTTTACGGCGTGGACTACCAGGGTATCTAATCCTGTTTGCTCCCCACGCTTTCGCACCTCAGTGTCAGTATCAGTCCAGGTGGTCGCCTTCGCCACTGGTGTTCCTTCCTATATCTACGCATTTCACCGCTACACAGGAAATTCCACCACCCTCTACCATACTCTAGCTTGTCAGTTTTGAATGCAGTTCCCAGGTTGAGCCCGGGGCTTTCACATCCAACTTAACAAACCACCTACGCGCGCTTTACGCCCAGTAATTCCGATTAACGCTTGCACCCTCTGTATTACCGCGGCTGCTGGCACAGAGTTAGCCGGTGCTTATTCTGTCGGTAACGTCAAAATTGCAGAGTATTAATCTACAACCCTTCCTCCCAACTTAAAGTGCTTTACAATCCGAAGACCTTCTTCACACACGCGGCATGGCTGGATCAGGCTTTCGCCCATTGTCCAATATTCCCCACTGCTGCCTCCCGTAGGAGTCTGGACCGTGTCTCAGTTCCAGTGTGACTGATCATCCTCTCAGACCAGTTACGGATCGTCGCCTTGGTGAGCCATTACCTCACCAACTAGCTAATCCGACCTAGGCTCATCTGATAGCGCAAGGCCCGAAGGTCCCCTGCTTTCTCCCGTAGGACGTATGCGGTATTAGCGTTCCTTTCGAAACGTTGTCCCCCACTACCAGGCAGATTCCTAGGCATTACTCACCCGTCCGCCGCTGAATCAGAGAGCAAGCTCTCTTCATCCGCTCGACTTGCATGTGTTAGGCCTGCCGCCAGCGTTCAATCTGAGCCATGATCAAACTCTTCAGTTCAAACATCTTTGGGTTTTGAGAAAACCCTAAACTTGGCTCAGCAATCGTTGGTTACATCTTTGATTTCTCGCGGAGTAACTTGTGATGCTGATAATCTGTTGACTAGCAGTCTGACTCCACAAGCACCCACACGAATTGCTTGATTCAGTTGTTAAAGAGCGGTTGGTTAAGA
>NZ_VZPP01000035.1 GCF_008801475.1 Pseudomonas moorei
CGTTGGTTACATCTTTGATTTCTCGCGGAGTAACTTGTGATGCTGATAATCCGTTGACTAGCAGTCTGACTCCACAAGCACCCACACGAATTGCTTGATTCAGTTGTTAAAGAGCGGTTGGTTAAGAGCTTTGTCTCAACCGAGGCGCGCATTCTACAGCAGCCTCATTTGCTGTCAAGTGATTATTTTCAGAAGTTTTCAAGGAATCCTTAACAACTTCAACCACTTGCGCTTTCGATCTCTCGTCAGCGGGAGGCGAATTCTACAGCGTTACTCGCTGCTGTCAACACCTCTTTTTCAACTTCCTTTCGACTTCGATGACCTGAAGCAACCTGCTGCCGAAAACTACGTAACTCATTGTATTCCAAGGAGTTTTCCGTTTCGACTGCGCCGGAAGTGGTGCGAATTATAGGCCTCCAGAATCTGCCGTCAAGCACTGATTTGGTTTTTCTATCAATTACTTACGGAAGGCAGGAATACAGCCCGTTCCTCCCCCGTAACAAGGAGGAGTCAAACCAGCGCTCTATATAGAAGGAAGCCCTAGAGCACTCCAGACTCTTTAAAGGCCGCCACTACACCAGCATCCAGCCCCAACACCCGCTGCAGTACCTCCGACGTATGCTCTCCCAGCAGCGGAGGCGCATAACGGTACTCCACGGGCGTCTCGGACAATCGAATAGGGCTCGCTACTTGCGGCACCATCCCGGCCAATACATGCGGCAACTCAATCGCCAACCCACGAGCCTTGACCTGAGGGTCCGCAAACATCTGCGCAAGATCATTGATAGGCCCACACGGAACCCCCGCCTGCTCCAGTTGTGCCACCCACTCAGCAGTGGTCTTGAACACCGTCGCTTGACGAATCAGCGGAATGAGCACTGCGCGGTTAGCCACCCGCAACTTATTGGTAGCAAATCGCGGATCATCTGCCCATTGCGGCTGACCAGCCACCTCGGCGAATTTGCGGAACTGCCCGTCATTACCTACGGTCAGGATGAAATCGCCATCCGCCGTAGGAAAATCCTGATAAGGCACGATGTTCGGATGAGCGTTACCCAAGCGCTTCGGCGCATTGCCTGTGGTCAGGTAGTTCATCGCCTGGTTAGCCAGGCAGGCCACCTGAACATCCAGCAGCGCCATATCAATATGCTGACCACCGCCGTCATGATCCCGGTGCGCAAGCGCCGCCAGGATCGCCACCGTCGAATAAAGCCCGGTCAGAATGTCCGTCAGCGCCACGCCGACCTTTACCGGCCCCGCGCCTTCTTCTCCTTCCGGTCGACCCGTCAGACTCATGAGCCCGCCAAGCCCCTGGATCATGAAGTCATAACCCGCACGCTTGGCATAAGGCCCGGTCTGACCGAACCCGGTGATCGAGCAATAAATCAGGTCTGGATTGAGCGCCTTCAGCGACGCATAGTCCAGCCCATAAGCCGCCAGCCCACCGACCTTGAAGTTCTCGATCAGGATGTCCGATTTGGCCGCCAACTCACGCACCAGCTTCTGCCCCTCCGGACGCGTGAAGTCGATGGTGACCGACTGCTTGTTGCGATTGGCCGACAAATAATAGGCAGCCTCGCTGGTGTTCTCGCCATAGGCGTCCTTTAAGAACGGCGGCCCCCAGGCGCGCGTGTCATCGCCATTGCCCGGACGCTCGACCTTGATCACCTCAGCGCCAAGGTCCGCAAGAATCTGACCGGCCCATGGCCCGGCCAGCACCCGCGATAAATCCAGTACCCGTAGATGCGAAAGCGCGCCCATGGCCGTTCTCCTATTAATAGAACGCCTGGATGCCGGTTTGCGCACGACCAAGGATCAGCGCGTGGACGTCATGCGTACCTTCATAGGTATTCACCACCTCCAGGTTGACCAGGTGGCGCGCGACCCCGAACTCATCGGAAATACCGTTGCCGCCGAGCATATCGCGGGCCATGCGAGCGATGTCCAAAGATTTGCCGCAGGAGTTGCGCTTCATCATCGAAGTGATTTCGACTGCCGCCGTTCCTTCATCTTTCATGCGACCCAGACGCAGGCAACCTTGCAGCGCCATGGTGATTTCGGTCTGCATGTCGGCCAGTTTCTTCTGGATCAATTGAGTGGCAGCCAATGGACGACCGAACTGCTGACGATCCAGGGTGTATTGACGAGCGGTGTGCCAGCAGAACTCTGCCGCACCCAACGCGCCCCAGGAAATGCCATAACGAGCCGAGTTCAGGCAGGTGAAAGGACCTTTCAAGCCACGGACATCCGGGAAAATGTTCTCTTCCGGCACGAATACGTTATCCATGACGATTTCGCCGGTGATCGATGCACGCAGGCCAACCTTGCCATGAATCGCCGGGGCACTCAGACCTTTCCAGCCTTTCTCCAGAACGAAGCCGCGGATATCACCCGCATCGTCTTTGCCCCAGACGACAAACACGTCCGCGATCGGGCTGTTGGTGATCCACATCTTGTTACCGGTCAGGCTGTAGCCGCCTTCCACTTTGCGAGCACGAGTAATCATCGCACCAGGGTCAGAACCGTGGTTTGGCTCGGTCAGGCCGAAGCAGCCGATCCACTCACCCGAGGCCAGTTTCGGCAAGTATTTCTGCTTTTGTGCTTCTGTGCCGAATTCGTTGATCGGCACCATCACCAGTGAAGACTGCACACTCATCATCGAACGGTAACCGGAGTCAACGCGCTCAACTTCACGGGCAATCAGACCGTAGCTGACATAGTTCAGACCACTGCCACCGTATTGTTCAGGGATGGTTGCACCCAACAAACCCACTTCGCCCATTTCGCGGAAGATCGCCGGGTCGGTCTTTTCATGACGGAAAGCTTCGAGAACGCGTGGTGCGAGGCTCTGCTGAGCGAACTGCGCAGCGGTGTCGCGAATCATGCGCTCTTCTTCGGTGAGCTGTTGATCCAGCAGCAGGGGATCGATCCAGTTGAAGCTAGCTTTACCGGCCATGAGTGTGTCCTCTCGAAACAGGTCAAATAACGTGGACTGATGCTAGGCCGGCTTCGGCCTCCCGGCAAACGAGGATTTTGCATACTGTTGTGCTAATTTCTCACTCCGAAACGTCGCGAAATGCCAATAATGCGATGTATTAGTGAGGTTGACGTACATGCGCAGAAAGATACCCAGCACCACCGCCCTGATCAGCTTTGAAGCAGCAGCGCGCCACGAGAGCTTTACCAAGGCAGCACAGGAGCTTTCGCTGACACAGGGCGCGATTTGCCGTCAGATCGCCAGCCTCGAGGACTTCCTCGGCGTAGAACTGTTCCGACGTTCGCGACGCGGGGTCAAACTGACCGAGGCCGGACTTTCCTATAGCCGCCGGGTCGCCACTCAACTGGATGCCGTGGAACGCGATACCTTATCCGTGATGGGCCAGCAGGGTGCCAACGTGATCGAGTTGGCCGTAGTTCCGACCTTCGGCACCCAATGGCTGCTGCCCCGACTCAAGGACTTCCAGCAAAAACACCCGGAAGTGACGGTCAACCTGACCAACCGCACACGCCCGTTTCTCTTTGCCGACACCGACTTCGACGCCGCGATCTATTTCGGTGACGCGGACTGGTCAGGTACAGAATCCCACCGCCTGATGGGCGAACATCCGCTGCCGGTGTGCAGCCCCGGCCTGCTCGGAAAAAAGACCGTTCTGACAGCCGCTGAAATCGCCGAATTACCCCTGCTGCAGCAAACCACCCGCCCCTATGCCTGGCGACAGTGGTTCGACTCCCAACACCTGAATGTCCCGCGCGACATGACAGGACCTCGGTACGAGCTATTCTCCATGCTGGCTCAAGCAGCCATGCATGACATGGGGATCGCCTTGATACCACCGTTTCTGATTCAGCGTGAGTTGGCCGAAAAACGCTTGGTCATCGCCAACGCCCAAGCACTCTCCAGCATCAAGGCCTATTACCTGATGATTCCTGAGCGAAAGGTCGAATCGGCGTCATTAAGGGCTTTTCGGGATTGGCTGGTGAATCAGGCACATAGCTACAGCTTAGAGAAATAAAGGCCTACAGCCATTAGCTGACCCCGTAGTCAGTAAAATAAAAACCCTACAGATATAAGTATTTGTCGCATTTTTGCAGACTGTAGCCAAAAGTAGTACAGACGTCCTACAAGCGCCTGAAGACGTGGCTTTGAGGTGCTATTTGAAAGCGATACCGCATCATTCATATGGCCGATGCAAAAATTGTTGAAAAGCCCCCAAAATCCCTGAAAGGCACGGGCTACAAGGGATTAACCCGGTTAGTTGCGACATTCGGTCACGGGGTGACTTGTAGTTAATTTTCCGTCACCCGTCATAATCCCTTGAAGGGCACAAAGTTCGCCTGCAAAATGCCGCGCCCCGCCCTGATTTAGCGGGATCGTGCTGATCGGCCGCCCCAGCCGCACCATCCGTAGTGCATGGGTTTACTCAATAAGATCACGCAGGAGATTTGACGTGCACATTGGTGTTCCTCTCGAAACCCAGACGGGTGAAACACGGGTTGCTGCAA
>NZ_VZPP01000036.1 GCF_008801475.1 Pseudomonas moorei
CAACATTTCCATGCTGATCACCCTGTGTTCTCCTGCTCGAAAAGTGAGCAGAAGCAATTGAACACCTGGGTCAGTTTTCAGTCGGCAGAACAGCCTTTACTGGGTCAGTTTTCGGTCAGCGGCAACATATGCAAAGCTTCATGGTTATTCGCCTAAAGGGCATGAGGGGTTTTTCCTAAAGGGGCTGGCACCCGACCATAAGAACTGGGAAACAGGGAAGTTTAGCGATCGATTTAGAGTTCAGGTTGAAGATAGATACGCCACAACTATTACAAGTCATATATCCAAAGATGGACACTATTTTATCCATTACGATCCAACTCAATGCCGGAGTTTGTCTGTTAGAGAAGCCGCCCGTATTCAAACATTTCCAGATAACTATTTCTTCCAAGGCAGCAGAACCGACCAGTTTCACCAAGTTGGAAACGCAGTGCCCCCATTACTGGCGTCGAAGATCTCGAAAGTTGTGTTTGGTATCCTGTTCGACAAGGTAAGGGATTACGACCAACGCTTTGCTGAAGAGGCGAAGGGTGAAGAGAGCTGCGCCTAAGCTTGCTTAAAAATTAGCTGTTGAAACTAAAAAGCCCCGATTAGATCGGGGCTTTTTAGTTATGCTATTTAAATGCGATTAGCGAATCGCTAGCACGCCCAGAATCAATCCCAGCTAAGCGCACCACCGGTTTGGTACTCAATAACCCGCGTCTCAAAGAAGTTCTTCTCTTTCTTCAAGTCCATGATCTCGCTCATCCATGGGAACGGGTTGGTGGTGCCTGGGTACTCTTCTTTCAAGCCGATCTGCGACAGGCGACGGTTGGCGATGAACTTGAGGTAGTCCTCCATCATGGCCGCGTTCATGCCCAGTACGCCGCGAGGCATGGTGTCGCGGGCGTATTCGATTTCCAGTTGAGTGCCTTGCAGGATCATCTGGGTTGCTTCTTCCTTCATTTCGGCATCCCACAGGTGTGGGTTTTCGATTTTGATCTGGTTGATCACGTCGATGCCGAAGTTCAGGTGCATGGATTCGTCGCGCAGGATGTATTGGAACTGCTCGGCGACGCCGGTCATTTTGTTGCGACGGCCCATGGACAGGATCTGGGTGAAGCCGCAGTAGAAGAAGATGCCTTCCAGAACGCAGTAGTAGGCGATCAGGTTGCGCAGCAGCTCTTTGTCGGTTTCGACGGTGCCGGTTTCGAACTTCGGATCGGAGATCGAACGGGTGTATTTCAGGCCCCAGGTGGCTTTCTTCGCGACCGATGGGATCTCGTGGTACATGTTGAAGATCTCGCCTTCATCCATGGCCAGCGATTCGATGCAGTACTGGTAGGCGTGGGTATGGATCGCCTCTTCGAACGCCTGGCGCAGGATGTACTGGCGGCATTCCGGGTTGGTGATCAGGCGGTAGACGGCCAGGACCAGGTTGTTGGCGACCAGGGAGTCGGCGGTGGAGAAGAAGCCGAGGTTGCGCATCACGATGCGGCGCTCGTCGTCGGTCAGGCCTTCCGGGTTTTTCCAGAGGGCGATGTCGGCGGTCATGTTGACTTCTTGCGGCATCCAGTGGTTTGCGCAGCCGTCCAGGTACTTCTGCCAGGCCCAGTCGTACTTGAAGGGCACGAGTTGGTTGAGGTCGGCGCGGCAGTTGATCATGCGTTTTTCGTCAACGGCGACACGGGCGGAGGCGCCTTCGAGTTCGGCCAGACCTTCGGCGACGTCGAGTGCGTCCAGGGCAGCCTTGGCACGGGCGACGGCGGCGGAGTCAGTGGCGGTGACGGCACGGGCTTCCAGGGCGGCGGCACCGCCAGCGCTGTCGAGACGGTCCATATTGGCTTCGGTGGCGTGGCCAGCGTTGGCGCTCTTGACCGCTACTTCCGTGTCTTCTTTGTCGAATTCGTCCCAGCTCAGCATGACGTGTCGTCTCCTGCGTGAGGGCCAGATTGCCCGTGTGAAATTGATAGGTTGGTCTTTCACACGGCCGTACTGGCCGCGATGGATCTAAAGGAATCGTTTTTTGCAGCAGCTAAGGCAGGCAATAAAACAGAATTTGTACGGGGTTCCGAGAGCCACTGATGGGCGCAGAAAGCATCGAACGCTTCTGCGGGGCTTCAGACTGGCTTTTCATCCCTGTAAGGGAATATTGCAGGCCCGTTTAAGGCCGCATTATAGGGAAGTTTTCGGTGCCGTGGTGCGGCGAAATGGCTCACGGATCGGTCGACAGGGACCGTTTTTCGGTCGGAGCGAGGGTTTACAGGGCTTTGGCCGGTGCAGATTTTTTTTCGTAAATGTTTGCCCTGGTTTATTTTTGCTCAAGAAATAACCAGAAAAGGCTTTTTTCACTACATCTTGTGTTTCGAAGGGGGTTTCTCAGGCTCCAGACACAACTAAGCCCGACCGAAGTCGGGCCGGGAGCGACCTTCAGTGATCAGCTGAGATTGGCCGACTCGGTGCGCGCAAAAACCTCTGCCGTGACAGTGGCCGAGCCAGTATGGTCGTAGCCGTCGGCGGCCACTGCCGAACCCGTCATTGGGTAACCGTCAGCGACAAAGGTGGCAGAGCCGGTGTGGTCAAAGCCATCGGCGGCGAAGGTGTTGGCAGCCAGTACCGAGAGGGTCAGGGCGAGGATCAGTTTGCTTTTCATGGGAGTGACTCCAGGTTTGTTGGCGTTATGTGCCTTGGGTAGGGTTCTCATGCCATGCCTGACAAATCGATTAAAAATCGCACATGAATGCATTAAGCAATCGAATTTGTAGATGTATAAGGTTCGGCGCTTCAGCGGCCTGATACTTCGGGCGGTTGGGTCGAACCTTGGGGAAATGAGGGGCGGGTGAATCAGCCGCTGGAGCAGCCGTTACCCATGACGCTGTAACGCAGGATATGACGTTGGCCTTTGGAGTCGTCGTACTCCATTTTCATCGGGACAACTTCACAAACATTGGGGACTTCGCTCATGGATACAACTTTGGCGATATCCAGGTGCATTGAGTAAGTGTATTCCTCTACGGCGGGTTGCTGCTGCGCGACATCAGTCGAGACCTCATCTGCCATGGCGGTTGCGCACAGACTGCTGAGGGCCAGAACCAATAAAGCTTTCATTTAAGTTTTACCTTTCTAAGGTCGAGTGGGGTCACGCAACCTTTTTGGGGTTGCGTGTGGAGCCGAACTACTTTGATGTTGGGTTAACTGCCTTCGTGGGGGCTGTAACTTGGTTAACTCAGTTTGCCGGGTTGGCGAGGCAGATTTTAGGGGCGGGGGGCTTATTCATATAGCCATGCTTTTGATAAACACCTTTGACAGATTCCGTAACAATCCCGTGCAGGCGCGAACTTGCTCGTGATGAATCGTGGGGAGAGGCGGGGTGTCAGGTTTAGCGCGTTATCGTTCACGACCATCGCGAGCAAGCTCGCTCCTACTTCGTTTGGGGTAAGACGCGGTGGGCACTGTGTGGGAGGGTGGTGCTCTATTCAGGACATTTTGTATGGGCTTGTTACTACCATCGTCGAATGGTTCTATAGGGCCGGCCCGGGCTACAACGGGGTCATACAAAAACAACTATTCCACCGAGGTAAGAAAGATGAGTGCGGCTTCCCTGTATCCCGTTCGTCCCGAGGTTCTGGCCAACACGCTGACCGACGAGGCGACCTACAAGGCCATGTACCAGCAGTCGGTCGTCAACCCCGACGGCTTCTGGCGCGAGCAAGCCAAGCGCCTCGACTGGATCAAGCCGTTCACCACGGTAAAGCAGACCTCCTTCGACGATCACCATGTCGACATCAAGTGGTTCGCCGACGGCACCCTCAACGTTTCCTACAACTGCCTCGACCGTCATCTGGCCGAGCGCGGCGATCAAGTCGCGATCATCTGGGAAGGCGATGACCCGGCGGAGAGCCGCCACATCACCTACCGCGAACTGCATGAACAAGTGTGCAAATTCGCCAACGCCCTGCGCGGCCAGGACGTGCACCGCGGCGACGTGGTGACGATCTACATGCCGATGATCCCCGAAGCCGTGGTCGCCATGCTGGCCTGCACCCGGATCGGCGCGATTCACTCGGTGGTGTTCGGCGGTTTCTCGCCCGAAGCCCTGGCCGGGCGCATCATCGACTGCAAGTCGAAAGTGGTGATCACCGCCGACGAAGGCA
>NZ_VZPP01000037.1 GCF_008801475.1 Pseudomonas moorei
TGTTGCCGCTGACCGAAAACTGACCCAGTAAAGGCTGTTCTGCCGACTGAAAACTGACCCAGGTGTTCAATTGCTTCTGCTCACTTTTCGAGCAGGAGAACACAGGGTGATCAGCATGGAAATGTTGGGAAAAATCCGGCGGATGTACTTCCGCGACAAGCTCTCGCTGCACCAGATAGCCAAGCGTACCGGGCTGTCGAGAAACACCATTCGAAAATGGGTCAGAGCACCCGAAGCCACTCAGCCGGCGTACCAACGGTGCGCAACCTTCAACAAACTCAGTCCATTTCACGAGACGCTGGAGCAGGCGCTCAAGGCCGATTCGTTTCGGGCAAAGCACAACCGCAGAAGCGCCAAAGCACTCTTCGAACAGATCAAGGCTCTGGGTTACGACGGCGGCTACAGCCAGCTCACCGCCTTCATACGCTCGTGGCGCGGTGAGCAAGGCAAATCGTTACGGGCCTTCGTACCGCTGACCTTTGCACTCGGCGAGGCCTTTCAATTCGACTGGAGCGAAGAAGGTCTGCTGATTGGCGGCCTGTTCCGACGCATCCAGGTCTCCCATATGAAGCTGTGCGCCAGTCGCGCATTTTGGTTGGTTGCGTATCCCAGCCAAGGCCACGAGATGCTGTTCGATGCCCATACCCGCTCGTTTGGTGCGTTAGGTGGGGTGCCGCGTCGTGGCATCTACGACAACATGAAGACCGCTGTCGACAAGGTCAACAAGGGTAAAGGCCGCACGGTCAATGCCCGGTTTGCCGTCATGTGTGCCCACTACCTATTCGATCCGGACTTCTGCAACGTGGCCTCCGGCTGGGAAAAAGGCATCGTTGAAAAGAACGTCCAAGACAGCCGGCGGCGCATCTGGCTCGATGCTCAAAACTGCATATTCCACACCTTCGAGGAACTGAATGCCTGGCTCGGCCAACGCTGTCGTGCGCTCTGGAGCGAGCTGGTGCACCCGCAGTACAACGGGCTGACGGTGGCGGACGTCCTGGAGCTGGAACGGGTCGAAATGATGTCGATGCCGACGGCCTTTGATGGCTACGTCGAGCGCACCGTACGGGTCTCCAGCACCTGTCTGATCAGCGTGGCGCGAAATCGCTATTCGGTGCCGTGTGAGCGGGTCGGCCAGTGGGTCAGCAGCCGTCTGTATCCTTCCCGGATTGTAGTCATCGCCGATGAAACGACGATTGCCAGTCATGAGCGCCTGTTTGATCGAGATCAGGTCAGTTTTGACTGGCAGCATTACATTCCGCTTATCGAGCGCAAGCCCGGAGCGCTGCGCAATGGCGCTCCGTTTGCTGATCTGCCGAAGCCTTTGCAACTGCTAAAGCGCGGTCTGAGGCGTCACACCAACGGTGATCGAATCATGACGCAGGTACTGGCGGCTGTGCCCATCGCCGGGCTCGATGCCGTGTTGGTGGCGGTGGAATTGGTACTTGAATCAGGCAGCTTGAGTGCTGACCACATCCTGAATGTCCTGGCTCGACTGACATCGACAGCAGCCCCTCCGTCCGCCGAAACCAGCCTTCAACTCAAGATAGTGCCTGTCGCCAATACGGCACGCTACGACCGGCTCCGTACCACCGATGAGGAGACTCGCAATGCGTGATCTTAAGGCGGAACTCAAAGAACTGCGTCTGCATGGCATGGCCAGCGCCTGGGAAGAACTGGCCTCGCAAGGCGAAGCCTCAACGACCTCGTCGAAATGGCTGCTTGAGCATCTCCTCCAACAAGAACATGCGGATCGAGCGGTGCGCTCAGTGAACCACCAGATGAATATGGCCAAACTCCCCATGCATCGTGATTTGGCCGGCTTCGACTTTAGCGCTTCCAGCGCAGACGCCCGCCTGGTCAGGGATCTGTCCAACCTGGAGTTCACCGATACCGCGCAGAATGTCGTGTTCATCGGCGGGCCTGGAACAGGCAAAACACACCTCGCCACCGCCTTGGCTGTGTCCGGGATCACGACGCATCACAAACGCGTGCGCTTCTACTCCACGGTGGATCTGGTCAATCTGCTGGAACGCGAAAAGTACGACGGCAAGACGGGCCGCATCGCTCAAGGGCTGCTACGAACAGACCTGGTGATACTCGATGAACTGGGGTATTTGCCCTTCAGCCAGAGCGGTGGTGCCCTGTTATTTCACCTGCTATCCAAGCTGTACGAGCACACCAGCGTGGTGATCACCACCAACCTCAGCTTCTCGGAATGGTCGAGCGTGTTTGGTGACGCCAAGATGACAACGGCGTTGCTGGATCGGCTGACACACCACTGCCACATCGTCGAAACGGGCAATGAGTCCTACCGCCTGCAACACAGCAGCTTGGTCGCCCAGACCAAGATCAAATCACGTGAACGAAAGCGCAAAGACAATGATGGTGCCGAGGACGATGAGCTGTTTTGATCTGCACCAAAAATACCCTGCCGCATGCCCACATGCGGTGGGGCTTTAATGCCTCTTCCACCGGGACACGACTGCTAAGCTTATCCACAATTGCTGATGCAAAAATCAGCAATCCGCCCTGGGTCAATTTTCAATCGGCAGGGTGGGTCAGTTTTCAATCAGCGCCGACA
>NZ_VZPP01000038.1 GCF_008801475.1 Pseudomonas moorei
CTGATCGGCCGCCCCAGCCGCACCATCCGTAGTGCATGGGTTTACTCAATAAGATCACGCAGGAGATTTGACGTGCACATTGGTGTTCCTCTCGAAACCCAGACGGGTGAAACACGGGTTGCTGCAACCCCGGAAACCATCAAGAAACTGATCGGCCAGGGTCATAAGGTCACTGTGCAAAGCGGCGCCGGCATTAATGCCAGTGTTGTCGACAGTGCTTATGCAGCGGCAGGCGCAACCATTGGCAGCGCCAACGATGCCTTTGGTGCAGAGCTGATTCTTAAAGTGGTCGCGCCCAGCGACAGCGAGCTGGCGCTGATCAAGCGCGGCACCGTTGTGGTTGGCATGCTCAACCCGTTCAGCAATGAAACCATCGCCAAGATGGCTGAGTGCGGCATCACCGCGTTCGCGCTGGAGGCTGCACCACGTACCTCCCGTGCTCAAAGCCTGGATGTGCTGTCCTCGCAAGCCAACATCGCCGGTTACAAAGCCGTGTTGCTGGCCGCTCATTACTATCCGCGCTTCATGCCGATGCTGATGACCGCTGCAGGTACCGTGAAAGCCGCTCGCGTGCTGATCCTCGGTGCCGGTGTGGCCGGTTTGCAGGCCATTGCCACGGCCAAACGCCTGGGTGCAGTGATCGAAGCGTCCGATGTGCGTCCTGCGGTTAAAGAGCAGATCGAATCCCTCGGCGCCAAGTTCGTCGACGTGCCCTACGAGACCGATGAAGAGCGTGAATGCGCCGTCGGTGTCGGCGGTTACGCACGCCCCATGCCGGCCAGCTGGATGCAACGCCAGGCCGTGGCCGTGCACGAACGCGCCAAGCAGGCCGATATCGTCATTACCACCGCGCTGATTCCGGGCCGCAAGGCGCCGACGCTGTTGAGCGCGGAAACCGTGGCGCAGATGAAGCCGGGCTCGGTGGTCATTGACCTCGCGGCCGCCCAGGGCGGCAACTGCCCGCTGACCGTGGCCGACCAGGTGGTCGTCGCAAACGGCGTGACCATCGTCGGCCCGACCAACCTGGCCGGCGCGGTCGCGGCGGACGCTTCGGCGCTGTACGCCCGCAACCTGCTGGACTTCCTGAAACTGGTGTTCACTAAGGAAGGCCAGTTCGACATCAACCTTGAAGACGATATCGTCGCCGCGTGCCTGATGTGCCGCGATGGCCAGATCGTGCGCAAGAACGGCTGAGGATAAAAACAATGGAAGACATGCTGATCTCTCACGGTATCTACAACCTGATCATCTTCGTGCTGGCCATCTACGTCGGCTACCATGTGGTCTGGAACGTGACACCTGCGCTGCACACCCCGCTGATGGCCGTGACCAACGCGATCTCCGCCATCGTCATTGTCGGCGCCATGCTCGCCGCCGCCCTCACCGTCACCCCACTGGGCAAGACCATGGGCACCCTGGCCGTGGCGCTGGCGGCGGTCAACGTGTTTGGTGGCTTCCTGGTCACCCGGCGCATGCTGGAAATGTTCAAGAAGAAAGCGGCTCCAGCAAAGGCTCCGGCAGCCAAGGCCGAAGCAGTCAAGGCTGAGGTGCAACAAGCATGAGCATGAACCTGGTTACCTCCCTGTATTTGATCGCCTCGGTCTGCTTCATCCAGGCGCTCAAGGGGCTCTCGCACCCAACCACGTCGCGTCGCGGCAACCTGTTCGGCATGCTCGGCATGGGCCTGGCGGTTCTCACCACGGTCGGCCTGATCTACAAGCTCGGTGCCGAACTGGCCCATGACGGTATCGTCTACGTGATCGTCGGCCTGCTGATCGGCGGCACCGCCGGTTCGATCATGGCCAAACGCGTTGAAATGACCAAAATGCCGGAACTGGTCGCCTTCATGCACAGCATGATCGGCCTGGCCGCGGTATTCATCGCCATTGCGGCTGTCGTCGAGCCGCAGTCCCTGGGCATCGTCCAGCATCTGGGCGACGAAATCCCGACCGGTAACCGCCTGGAACTGTTCCTCGGCGCGGCTATCGGTGCAATCACCTTCTCCGGTTCGGTGATCGCTTTCGGCAAACTGTCGGGCAAGTACAAGTTCCGTCTGTTCCAGGGCGCGCCGGTACAGTTCAGCGGTCAGCACAAACTGAACCTGCTGCTGGGCCTGGCCACACTGGCGCTGGGCGTGACCTTCATGCTGACCGGCAACCTCAGCGCCTTCGCCTTGATGCTGGCCTTGGCGTTCGTCATGGGCGTGCTGATCATCATCCCGATCGGCGGCGCCGACATGCCGGTGGTGGTGTCGATGCTCAACAGCTACTCCGGCTGGGCCGCAGCGGGTATCGGCTTCTCGCTGAACAACTCGATGCTGATCATCGCAGGCTCCCTGGTGGGCTCCTCCGGTGCGATCCTCTCGTACATCATGTGCAAGGCGATGAACCGTTCCTTCTTTAATGTACTGCTCGGCGGTTTCGGCAATACAGCCGACGCCGGTCCCGCAGGCGCCAAGGAAGCCCGTCCGGTGAAATCCGGTTCGGCTGACGACGCGACCTTCCTGCTGACCAACGCCGACACCGT
>NZ_VZPP01000039.1 GCF_008801475.1 Pseudomonas moorei
AGCGCCAGCGTGATTCCCGACAGCATCAAGGGCACCAGCGTGCTGGGCCTGGAAGATGGCCTGAGCGAAGCCGATGCATTGGCGATGATCAAATCCATCGCCGCCAAGAACCAGCTGTTCAAGACCTACATCGGCCAGGGTTACTACGGCACGCACACGCCGTCGCCGATCCTGCGCAACCTGCTGGAAAACCCGGCCTGGTACACCGCCTACACCCCGTACCAGCCGGAAATTTCCCAGGGTCGCCTCGAAGCGCTGCTGAACTTCCAGACCCTGATCAGCGACCTCACCGGCCTGCCGATCGCCAACGCCTCGCTGCTCGACGAAGCCACGGCCGCCGCCGAAGCCATGACCTTCTGCAAGCGCCTGAGCAAGAACAAGGGCAGCCACCAGTTCTTCGCCTCCGTGCATTGCCACCCGCAGACCCTCGACGTGCTGCGCACCCGTGCCGAACCGTTGGGCATCGAGGTGGTGGTTGGCGACGAGCACGAGCTGAGCGACGTGACCCCGTTCTTCGGCGCCCTGCTGCAGTACCCGGCGAGCAACGGTGACGTGTTCGACTACCGCGCACTGACCGAGCGTTTCCACGCCGCCAACGCCCTGGTGGCCGTGGCCGCCGACCTGCTGGCCCTGACCCTGCTGACCCCGCCGGGCGAGTTCGGTGCCGACGTGGCCATCGGCAGCGCCCAACGCTTCGGCGTGCCGCTGGGCTTCGGTGGCCCGCACGCGGCCTACTTCTCCACCAAGGACGCGTTCAAGCGTGACATGCCGGGCCGTCTGGTCGGTGTCTCGGTGGACCGTTTCGGCAAGCCGGCCTTGCGCCTGGCGATGCAGACCCGCGAGCAACACATCCGCCGCGAGAAGGCCACGTCCAACATCTGCACCGCGCAGGTGCTGCTGGCCAACATCGCCAGCATGTACGCCGTGTACCACGGCCCGAAAGGCCTGACGCAGATTGCCAACCGCGTGCATCAGCTGACCGCGATCCTGGCCAAGGGCTTGAGCGCCTTGGGCCTGAACGTTGAGCAGGAAAACTTCTTCGACACCCTGACGATCAAGACCGGCGCGAACACCGCCGCGCTGCACGACCAGGCGCGCACCCAACAGATCAACCTGCGCGTGATCGACGCCGAGCGTCTGGGCCTGTCCCTCGACGAAACCAGCACCCAGGCCGACGTGGAAACCCTGTGGGCCTTGCTGTCCAATGGCAAAACCCTGCCGGACTTCGCCGCCCTCGCCGCTTCGACCCAAGCGACCATCCCGGCCGCGCTGGTGCGTCAGTCGCCGATCCTCAGCCACCCGGTGTTCAACCGTTATCACTCGGAAACCGAGCTGATGCGCTACCTGCGCAAACTCGCGGACAAGGACCTGGCGCTGGATCGCACCATGATCCCGCTGGGCTCGTGCACCATGAAACTCAACGCCGCCAGCGAGATGATCCCGGTGACCTGGGCCGAGTTCGGCGCCCTGCACCCGTTCGCCCCGGCCGAGCAAAGCGCCGGCTATCAGCAGCTGACCGACGAACTGGAAGCGATGCTCTGCGCCGCCACCGGTTACGACTCGATCTCCCTGCAGCCGAACGCCGGTTCCCAAGGCGAGTACGCCGGCCTGCTGGCGATTCGTGCCTACCACCAGAGCCGTGGCGAAGACCGCCGCGACATCTGCCTGATCCCGTCCTCGGCCCACGGCACCAACCCGGCCACCGCCCAGATGGCCGGCATGCGCGTCGTCGTGACCGCCTGCGATGCCCGTGGCAACGTCGACATCGAAGACCTGCGCGCCAAGGCCATCGAGCACCGCGAACACCTCGCCGCGCTGATGATCACCTACCCCTCGACCCACGGCGTGTTCGAGGAAGGCATCCGCGAAATCTGCGGCATCATTCATGACCACGGCGGCCAGGTGTACATCGACGGCGCCAACATGAACGCCATGGTCGGCCTCTGCGCCCCGGGCAAGTTCGGCGGCGACGTGTCGCACCTGAACCTGCACAAGACCTTCTGCATTCCCCACGGCGGTGGCGGCCCGGGCGTCGGCCCGATTGGCGTGAAATCGCACCTGGCGCCGTTCCTGCCAGGCCATGCGCAGATGGCGCGCAAAGAAGGCGCGGTGTGCGCCGCGCCGTTCGGCAGCGCGAGCATCCTGCCGATCACCTGGATGTACATCCGCATGATGGGCGGCGCCGGCCTCAAGCGCGCCTCGCAGCTGGCGATCCTCAACGCCAACTACATCTCCCGTCGCCTCGAAGAGCACTACCCGGTGCTCTACACCGGCAGCAACGGCCTGGTGGCGCACGAGTGCATCCTCGACTTGCGTCCGCTCAAAGACAGCAGCGGCATCAGCGTCGACGACGTGGCCAAGCGCCTGATCGACTTCGGCTTCCACGCCCCGACCATGTCCTTCCCGGTGGCCGGCACGCTGATGATCGAGCCGACCGAAAGCGAATCCAA
>NZ_VZPP01000040.1 GCF_008801475.1 Pseudomonas moorei
TTGCTGCGGTAACGGCGGCTGGCGGTTTCGCCCTTACGGCCATCCCTTTCAAGGTCTTTTCGTTTTGGCGGCCTTGATTACCCTGTCCGTTGAAACATGAGCATGCACCGCTGTGCCTTGGACCCACGTCTTGGGCTTGGGCACCTTGGGGCCTCGGGGGCTTTTCGCAACTTGTTTTGGCTGGATGTTTCTGGCTAGTTCCAACAAGCGCTGAGCCAGTTTTTCCGCAGGGATAACGGGAAGGTACTCCGAGGGCAGCGCAATCTGCATTCCCTCATAACCACTCCTGACCTGGACCGCCAAGTGATAGGTCGAGGCTTCCCAGCCTTCAGGCTGGGTGTCCCGATGGGCTTGTTCGACACTTCGTTTGAGTACGGCCAGGACGTTGTATGCCAATACCGCAGTAGCGAACCCGAGCAAGGCAGCCTTTGGGCTGCCAAGGGTTTCGATTTCACTTTCCAGGATCGCTTCCAGTCGCTGGAACATGCCCTCAATACTCCAGCGGCGGCGATAGAGTTCCGCGATCTGCTGTGCACTGACGCTCTCAGGTAGATTGCTCCAGAACATCAAGCTGCTGTCACCCGAGTCCGTTGGCGAATGAAGCGTCAGTTCCACGCGCCGCCATTGGTAACCGCCCCTGACGTGGATGATCTGCTCGCGCACAGTGCCTGTTTCCACAGGTACGGGCTCTTGCCACTCACCCTCTTGAATCAGGCGTGGGTGCTTGGCTTGCTGACGAATGACAAAGGATGTCTGGACCTGCTCACAAGCTTCCATGACCGGGAGCGTGCAGTAGAGTCGATCAGCCAGCCACACCTGGCCCGGCTCGGCATCAGCCAATAGAGGCAGCACACAAATACGCTCGCTTGCGTAGGCATCCTCACACGCCTGAAGGTCGATGACCTGATCGAGATCGGGGTCGTAGACAACCACCGAAAAGCCAGGACGAGCGGCACCTCGCTCGTGGCGTAGAGCGCCCAGACGTTTCTCAGTGGATGCCAAGTGGTTGCCGTCCACCACCCGAACCTGCCAGCCCGGCAGCATCGTGGTGCAACCCAGCTCTTTGATGGTTGGGGTCAGGCGTTGCGCACAGCCTGTGACCAGCGCGCGCAACAGAGCAGGTTCGGTACGACTGATCTTGTCGTAGAGGGCTGCCAAGCTGACAGGAAGATCTTCCAGTTGCCGAGCGGCGGCGTGCAGGGATGGCTTCAAACCCAATGAAACAAGGGACATCAGCTTGATGATGGTCGAGAACAGTAGTTCACGAGAATACTGCCGTTGCCGATGTTCTTCGAAGACCTGATCGACCCACTCAGGAGCAATAGCCTGCTCCAGCGCCAACTTGGCCATGACGCTGGCAGGTGCTTTTTTCTCGAATCGAGCTAGAACATCGGTCCACATCTTCGGGGATCCCTGACTGAGATTTCAGGGGATTTTACCTAAGACCTTGAAAGGGATGGCCCTTACGGCGACTTACTTTTTTTTCAAACCGGAAACGCCAAAAAAAAGATAAGCAAAAAAAGGCTCGCCCCGAGCGTCCGGCCCCTCGCTAAGGCTCGGCGTTCCTTCGCTGCGGTATCCATCCGGGGACACTGCCCTCCGGTTGGCTTCGCTTCAACCTACATGCAGCGTGTTCGACTGCGTCGAACGGCGCTGCGCGC
>NZ_VZPP01000041.1 GCF_008801475.1 Pseudomonas moorei
CAGACTGTGTGAAAACACACTGAAGGCCAGCCCAACAAACGCCCCGACTTGTTCGGGGCGTTTGTTTTTTGTGCGGGCAACAGACGAAAAAAGGCCTTTCAGCCCATTAGCGCCATCAGCTGGCGGGCTCCGAGCACGCTAATTGCTCGTTTGAGGTTATAAGCATTCACCGCCAAGGCCATTTCCGCTTTTGCTCCCTCCAACTGGCGCAGCAGGAAGCGACCATTGCCAAACAGCCATTGCTTGAGGTTGCCAAAAGGGTGCTCAACGATGGATCTTCGGCTGGCCATCATCTGCGGATGGGCCAGCATTCGTTGCTCCATTCGCTCAAAGGCTTCCTCATGGGCATGGCGTGAGACATAGCGGCGTTGGGCGCCAGTGCATTGAGATTTAAGCGGGCAAGCAGCGCAGTCGCTGACATCTGCCTGATAGATCCGATCACCCTTGTTCCGCTGCTTGAGCGTCAGCCACTTGCCCGCTGGGCACTGATAACGGTCGTGTTCGGCCTCGTAGGTAAAGTCCTTGCGCTCGAAGAGCTCCTCACCGCCCGGGTTGACCGAGCGATTGGGTGGTACATAGACCGTAATTGCAGCCTCCTCGCAGGCCTGAAACTGCTGGCCGTTGGAGTAGCCGGCATCGGCCGTCACGCTCAGGGCATCTTGTTGCAGATGTTCTTTGGCGGCCTTGGCCATTGGTTCGAGTTGCTTGCGGTCGTCGCCATCCTGTGTCACTTCATGGTGCAGAATTAGGTAATGTGCGGCGTCCACGGCAGTTTGTACGTTGTAGGCCACGCGAGGCCCTTTGGGCGTGCGCATCATCCGGGCGTCGCTTTCGTGGGTGTTGAATTGCTCCAGGCCCATCGAGTTCATCAGCGCCTGGCAGCTCTGATTATCCTGTTGCCGAACTTCAAGCTGCGCCAGAGCCGTTTTGATCGCGCTGCGATCAATCACCTCTCCCGCCTCGGCCTTGTCAGTCTCATCCAGTTCCGCCAAATACTGAGCGATGCGCTTATCCAGCTTCTCTTCCTGACGCTTGAGTTGCTTCAAATTCAAATGCCGCCGCGAAGAGGCCACCGCCTGAAACTTACTGCCATCAATGGCCACCAACTCACCGGCAATTAGACCGGCTGAGCGGCAAAACCGGACGAAGGAACGGCACGTCGCCACAAAAGCGAGTTTGTTGTTTTTACGAAAGTCGGCGATGGTCTTGAAATCGGGTTTGAGTCGGTTGATCAGCCACATCACTTCGATGTTGCGCTGACACTCGGCTTCGAGCCGCCGTGATGAGCGAATCCGCTGAAAATAGCCGTAGAGGTAGAGTTTTAGCTGATCGGCAGGATCGTAAGAGGGGCGACCAGTGCCTTTGGGCAGCGCTTTATCAAAGCCCAATTGCACCAGATCCAACTTGGCGACGTAGAGGTCAATGACGCGAACGAGGTGATCCTCGGGGATCAACTCTTCAAGCGAGACCGGGAACAGGCTGGTCTGGCTGCGGGGCTCTCCCTGGATGTAGGCCATAACGAAAAATGCTCCGTATCTTTCGATACGGAGCATTTTCTTTGAGCGCTGCGCAGATTGCTAGGTTTTCACACAGTCTG
>NZ_VZPP01000042.1 GCF_008801475.1 Pseudomonas moorei
GCCCAGTTGCGCGCTGCGGAGACCAATCCGCTGGCCATTGCCGTCTACGACTCCATGGCCGAAAACCAGGACTACGCCGACAAGCTGGACCGCCCCAGCTGCCAGGACACTGGGGTGATTCAGTACTTCATCAGCGCGGGTGCCCGGTTTCCGTTGTTGGGCGAGCTGGAGACCATCCTGGAAAACGCAACAAAGGAAGCGACCATCAAGGGTCCACTGCGCCACAACGCGGTGGAGACTTTCGTCGAGAAAAATACCGGCACCAACACGGGCTCAAAAATCCCGTGGCTGGACTGGCAAATCATCCCCGACGCTGACTACGCATTGATCGACGTGTACATGGCCGGTGGCGGTTGCACGTTGCCAGGCTCGGCGAAGGTGTTGATGCCTGGCCAGGGCTATGAAGGTGTGACCGAATTCGTTTTCGACGTGATTACGTCCCGCGGCGTGAACGCTTGCCCACCATTGTTGGTTGGCGTGGGGGTATCCACTTCTGTGGAAACCGCAGCGCGTTTGTCCAAACTGGCGATCCTGCGCCCGGTGGATTCGAGCCACCCCAATGAAAGTGCTGCGTTGATGGAAAGGCTCCTCGAGGAGGGCCTAAACGAAGTCGGTATTGGCCCGCAGGGCCTGACCGGTAACAGCAGTGTGATGGGGGTGAACATTGAGTCATCCGCGCGCCACCCTTCCACCATTGGCGTGGCCGTGTCCACCGGTTGCTGGGCGCATCGCCGGGGCAAGATCCGAATCAATGCCGACCTTTCCTACGACATCCTCTCCCATGAAGGAGTAGTACTGTGATTAAAGTCCTCAATACCCCGATCAAGGACGAAGATCTCGCAGGCCTCAATGTCGGTGACGTCGTTTACCTTACCGGTCAGTTGGTGACCTGCCGTGACGTGGCACACCGTCGCCTGATTGAGCTTAAGCGCGAGTTGCCCGTAGATTTGAAGGGCGGGGCCATTTTTCACGCTGGGCCTATTGTTCGTAAGAAAGATGATGGCAGCTTCGAGATGGTGTCGATCGGACCAACCACCAGCATGCGCATGGAAAAATTTGAACGCCAATTCATCGAAGAAACTGGCGTTAAAATGATCATCGGTAAAGGTGGCATGGGCCCGGAAACAACCGCTGGCTGCCTGGAAAACAAGGCGGTGCATGCGGTATTCCCGGGCGGTTGCGCGGTGTTGGCCGCCACCAAGGTGGAAGAAATCGAGCGTGCCGAGTGGCAAGATCTGGGCATGCCGGAAACCCTTTGGGTGAACCGGGTGCGCGAGTTCGGCCCGCTGATCATTTCCATCGATACCAAAGGCAATAACCTGTTCGAACAGAACAAGGTGCGCTTCAACGAGCGCAAGGGGTCGATCATCGAGAAGATCAACGCCCAGGTACG
>NZ_VZPP01000043.1 GCF_008801475.1 Pseudomonas moorei
ACTAATGAAATGGCTATCCCCTCACACCCTGTGATCGCTCTCTAAGCTTTCACAGGGTGTCTTTCGGAGGCCATTGCCATGAACAACGTAACTATTGTCGCCATCGATCTGGGAAAACATACCTTTCATTTGCATGCCCAAGATGACCGTGGTCACGAGCTCTACCACAAGAAGTTCAATCGTGCAGGGCTGGCCAGGCACCTGGCCAACCTTGAACCGTGCACGGTGGCGATGGAGGCCTGTGGCGGCGCCCACTATATGGCGCGAGAAGCCGCAAAATGGGGGCATGTGCCCAAGCTCATAGCCCCACACCTCGTTCGTCCCTACGTAAAAAGCAACAAGAACGACTTTGCCGATGCCATGGCGATTTGCGAGGCGGCGAGCCGCCCGACCATGCGTTTTGTGCCCCCTAAAACCGAAGCACAACAAGCGCTGGCCATGCTCAATTCGGTACGTGACTCCTACATCAAGGAGCGCACCGCCACCGTCAATCGGATTCACGCCGCTCTGTTGGAAGTCGGCATCAGCCTTTCCCCAGGCTTTCACGCGATCAAAGAACTGCCAGCGCTGCTCGATGAATGCTCATTTTCTGTGCTGATCAAACAAATCCTGCTGGGGCTGCAGGCGCACTTCAACTACCTGGACGAGCAGGTCAAGGCACTGGACAAGCAGGTTGAACGCCAAGCAGCTGAAGATGATCTGGCTTCTCGCCTGATGACGATGCCTTGTGTAGGCCCGATCACCTCCAGCGTCCTGGCTGCGGAGTTGGGCAGCGGTCAGCAGTTCAAGTGCGGCCGAGACTATTCGGCCTCGATCGGGTTGGTGCCCAGGCAATATTCCACCGGCGACAAGACCGTATTGTTAGGTATCAGCAAACGCGGTGACCGCAATCAGAGGCGGCTGCTCATTCAATGCGCCCGAGTGTATCTGATGGGGTTGGATCGACAGACAGGCGTGCTGGCCGATTGGGTCCGCCAGTTACTGGCTCGCCATCATTCCAATCATGTGGTCTGCGCCTTGGCCAACAAATTGGCAAGAATTGCCTGGTCGATCGCCGCTCACCACGATGAATTCAAAGCAGGGCCAAGCGCAATGAACGCTTAACCCTGCTGTCACCGAGCACCACCCATTGGTTTTGCGATGCTGGATAACAGATGACGTGAACGGCCAACCGGCCTGACGACTACCCTGGGCTCCCACAAGGCTGAAAAAGCCTTTCCACTATGAAGGGCCGTCGGGCGCGATTCTCATCGAGGCGCAGGGTCGCCACCCAGACGCCGGATAGATGAAAGCAAGCCAAGCACGCATCGAAAACAGTATTGCAGAAATGGGGATATCCATAGATGTGGGAGC
>NZ_VZPP01000044.1 GCF_008801475.1 Pseudomonas moorei
ACGCTTTCGCTGAGGTCGGTGAAGCTGTCGTCCACCGGGGTCACGCTGATGTTCAGGGTCGAGGTGACGTCTGCGCCCGAACCGTCGGTGACGGTGTAGGTGACGGTCGGCACTGCGCCGTTGTAATTGGCGTCCGGGGTGAAGGTGTAAGCGCCGTTGGCGCCGATCACCAGGGTGCCGACGTTGGCGATGGTGGCCGTACTGCCGGCCTGGTACTGGGTGCCGTCCACTGTGAAATTAACCACGCTGACCGGGCCGTCGACGCTCGAAGTGCCGGTGAGGACGCTGCCGCTGATGGCGGAGTCTTCGGCCGTGGTTACGCTTTCGCTGAGGTCGGTGAAGCTGTCGTCCACCGGGGTCACGCTGATGTTCAGGGTCGAGGTGACGTCTGCGCCCGAACCGTCGGTGACGGTGTAGGTGACGGTCGGCACTGCGCCGTTGTAATTGGCGTCCGGGGTGAAGGTGTAAGCGCCGTTGGCGCCGATCACCAGGGTGCCGACGTTGGCGATGGTGGCCGTACTGCCCGCTTGGTATTGGGTGCCGTCCACTGTGAAATTAACCACGCTGACCGGGCCGTCAACGCTGCTGGTGCCAGTCAGGACGCTGCCGGTCACCGGCGCGTCTTCCAGCGTGGAGACTGTTTCACTGAGGTCGGTGAAGCTGTCGTCCACCGGGGTCACGCTGATGTTCAGGGTCGAGGTGACGTCCGCACCGGAACCGTCAGTGACGGTGTAGGTGACGGTCGGCACTGCGCCGTTGTAATTGGCGTCCGGGGTGAAGGTGTAGGCACCGTTGGCGCCGATCACCAGGGTGCCGACGTTGGCGATGGTCGCGGTGCTGCCGGCCTGGTATTGGGTGCCGTCCACTGTGAAATTAACCACGCTGACGGGACCGTCAACGCTGCTGGTGCCAGTGAGGACGCTGCCGGTCACCGGAGCGTCTTCCAGCGTGGAGACTGTTTCGCTGAGGTCGGTGAAGCTGTCATCCACTGGGGTGACGCTGATGTTCAGGGTCGAAGTGACGTCCGCACCGGAACCGTCGGTGACGGTGTAGGTCACGGTCGGCACTGCGCCGTTGTAATTGGCGTCCGG
>NZ_VZPP01000045.1 GCF_008801475.1 Pseudomonas moorei
TGTTGACGGGTACGTCGAGCGTTGACGGTCCCGTCAGCGTGGTCAGCTTCAGCATCGACGGCGTCAATGGCACTTTCACTGCGGGCCAGACCGCCACCATCGCCAACGTCGGCACCCTGGTGATCGGTGCCAACGGCGCTTACACCTTCACCCCGGACGCCAACTACAACGGCAGCGTGCCGACCGTGACCTACACCGTCACCGACGGTTCCGGCGCAGACGTTACTTCGACGTTGAATATCAGCGTCACCCCGGTTGATGACAGCTTCACCGACCTCAGCGAAAGCGTAACCACAGCCGAAGACACCGCCGTCAGCGGCAGCGTCCTCACCGGCACTTCGAGCGTCGACGGCCCGGTCAGCGTGGTTAATTTCACAGTGGACGGCACCCAGTACCAGGCCGGCAGCACAGCGACCATCGCCAACGTCGGCACCCTGGTGATCGGCGCCAACGGCGCTTACACCTTCACGCCGGACGCCAATTACAACGGCGCAGTGCCGACCGTGACCTACACCGTTACCGACGGTTCCGGCGCAGACGTTACTTCGACGTTGAATATCAGCGTCACCCCAGTGGATGACAGCTTCACCGACCTCAGCGAAAGCGTAACCACGGCCGAAGACTCCGCCATCAGCGGCAGCGTCCTCA
>NZ_VZPP01000046.1 GCF_008801475.1 Pseudomonas moorei
CGTCACGCCGCCCCAGAAGGGGCCACGGTCCGCCGAGCCGAAGTTGAACTCGGTGATCAGCACCGGCTTATCCAGCGCGTGCAAAGCAGTAAAGTCATAACCGTCCTGCGGCTTGAGGGTGTACATGTTGAAACTCAGCACATCGCAATACTGGGCGCAGGACGCCACGGCTTCCGGCGTGCTCACGGCATAACGGCCGCCCAGCAGCAACTGGTTGGGCGCGTGCCATTTCAGCGAATCAGAGAGGGTCTTGAAATACGCATCGGCGAAGGTCTTCTGGAAGTATTTGAAGTCGGCTTCGATCGCCGGATGCTCAGGGTTTGGCATCGGCGGCTCGAAGCCTGGGTCTTCCATCAGCTCCCAGCCCGCCAGGTGAATGCCCCAAGCCTTAGACAGGCCGTCTTCATTGCGGTACTTGTCGCGCAGTTGTTTGAGGAATGCGCGCTTGGCCGGTACGTCGGTGGTCATG
>NZ_VZPP01000047.1 GCF_008801475.1 Pseudomonas moorei
CATGATGATCAGCCCCCCGACAATCACCGGCAGCAACCCAAGAATCCATGCGGACAGACGCGTCTCAGCCGACAACGCCAGCAGTTCTTGCTGGGCCTGCTGGCGGTCACGCATAAATGCAGCAGTGCGCTCCATCACGATGTCGGCCCGCCCACCGTAGCGCAATGAAAGCCGCAGCACAGAGGCCACCAAGATCAACTCATTCACGCGGTACTGCTGCCCTACAACCGATACCGCCGCATCCAGGTCCTTGCCTGCGCGCTGCATTTGCGTAATCGCCATCAGGCAATTGCGCAATGGGGCCTCAGTGTTGGCGCTGGCTGCCTGAAATGCCGACGGCACCGCACTGCCGATGGTCATCAGGCGTACCACGCCATCGAGGAACCCTGGCAACTGCCGCAGCAGGCGCTCGTTGATGCGCCGGGTGCGGTTCCAGAACAGGAAGATGGCAATCAGTGCATACAGC
>NZ_VZPP01000048.1 GCF_008801475.1 Pseudomonas moorei
CACCTTTTCGCCAAGCTCTGTGAACGAAATGCGTCCGTCGGTTTGCAGGATGCGCAGGATATTGCGGTCGATCTTATCCAGCTCCCGCTTGGTCTGAGTGTTGGTACGCATAGGGGATACGCCTCTGTGAAAAGGGTTACTGCCGAGAATTGTCGCCAAATATAGGCAGTTATATAGTGAAATGCACTGGCGATTGCTTTTTATACTGCGCGCATCATTGCTCGAACAACACACGTCAGCGGCCAAGCCGTGATGAGGATATAAAAATGCGCGTTCTGGTCTTGGGTAGCGGCGTCATTGGCGTGACCAGTGCCTACTATTTGGCTCGGGCCGGCTTTGAAGTCGTGGTGGTCGACCGTCAGCCTGCCGCTGCCATGGAAACCAGTTTCGCCAACGCAGGCCAGGTTTCCCCTGGTTATGCCTCGCCCTGGGCCGCGCCGGGCGTGCCGCTCAAGGCCAT
>NZ_VZPP01000049.1 GCF_008801475.1 Pseudomonas moorei
CCCCAGTGGATGACAGCTTCACCGACCTCAGCGAAACAGTCTCCACGCTGGAAGACGCTCCGGTGACCGGCAGCGTCCTCACTGGCACCAGCAGCGTTGACGGTCCCGTCAGCGTGGTTAATTTCACGGTGGACGGCACCCAGTACCAGGCCGGCAGCACAGCGACCATCGCCAACGTCGGCACCCTGGTGATCGGCGCCAACGGTGCCTACACCTTCACCCCGGACGCCAATTACAACGGCGCAGTGCCGACCGTGACCTACACCGTCACCGACGGTTCCGGCGCCGACGTCACCTCGACCCTGAACATCAGCGTCACCCCAGTGGATGACAGCTTCACCGACCTCAGCGAAACAGTCTCCACGCTGGAAGACGCTCCGGTGACCGGCAGCGTCCTCACTGGCACCAGCAGCGTTGACGGTCCCGTCAGCGTGGTTAATTTCA
>NZ_VZPP01000050.1 GCF_008801475.1 Pseudomonas moorei
CCGCCACGCCACGGGCCTCGTACTCGCGCACGGTGCGGGTAACGTTGAGCTGATTGCCGTAACCGGTGTCGGCGTCGGCAATCAGCGGGATCGACACGGAGCGCGCCATCACCGCGGCGTTTTCAACCATCTCGCTCATCGTCAGCAGGCCGAAATCAGGGAAGCCGCGCGCCGCCGACGTGCCAGCGCCAGTCATGTAGCAGGCGGAGAAGCCGGCCTGCTCGATCAGGCGCGCGCCGATGGCGTCGTAAGCGCCGGGCGCGATGATCATGCCGGGCGCCTGCAGGCACTGGCGAAGGATAGTTGCGAGGGTCATGGATGTGTCCTGTGTGCTTGCGGTAAGTGACGGAATGCGTACGGAGTGGGCATCGGCGCGGCGGGGAACGGGTTGTCTACCGTTACATAGTGTTTATGTGTTTATATTCTAGAT
>NZ_VZPP01000051.1 GCF_008801475.1 Pseudomonas moorei
GATCACCAGGGTGCCGACGTTGGCGATGGTCGCTGTGCTGCCAGCCTGGTACTGGGTGCCGTCCACCGTGAAATTAACCACGCTGACGGGACCGTCAACGCTGCTGGTGCCAGTGAGGACGCTGCCGGTCACCGGAGCGTCTTCCAGCGTGGAGACTGTTTCGCTGAGGTCGGTGAAGCTGTCATCCACTGGGGTGACGCTGATGTTCAGGGTCGAAGTGACGTCCGCACCGGAACCGTCGGTGACGGTGTAGGTCACGGTCGGCACGCTGCCGTTGTAGTTGGCGTCCGGGGTGAAGGTGTAAGCGCCGTTGGCGCCGATCACCAGGGTGCCGACGTTGGCGATGGTGGCCGTGCTGCCAGCCTGGTATTGGGTGCCGTCCACTGTGAAATTAACCACGCTGACCGGGCCGTCAACGCTGCTGGTGCC
>NZ_VZPP01000052.1 GCF_008801475.1 Pseudomonas moorei
ATTACAACGGCGCAGTGCCGACCGTCACCTACACCGTCACCGACGGTTCGGGCGCAGACGTCACCTCGACCCTGAACATCAGCGTGACCCCGGTGGACGACAGCTTCACCGACCTCAGCGAAAGCGTAACCACGGCCGAAGACTCCGCCATCAGCGGCAGCGTTCTCACCGGCACCAGCAGCGTTGACGGCCCGGTCAGCGTGGTTAATTTCACAGTGGACGGCACCCAGTACCAGGCTGGCAGCACAGCCACCATCGCCAACGTCGGCACCCTGGTGATCGGCGCCAACGGCGCTT
>NZ_VZPP01000053.1 GCF_008801475.1 Pseudomonas moorei
TGAGGTCGGTGAAGCTGTCATCCACTGGGGTGACGCTGATGTTCAGGGTCGAAGTGACGTCCGCACCGGAACCGTCGGTGACGGTGTAGGTCACGGTCGGCACTGCGCCGTTGTAATTGGCGTCCGGCGTGAAGGTGTAAGCGCCGTTGGCGCCGATCACCAGGGTGCCGACGTTGGCGATGGTGGCGGTCTGGCCCGCAGTGAAAGTGCCATTGACGCCGTCGATGCTGAAGCTGACCACGCTGACGGGACCGTCAACGCTCGACGTACCCGTCAACA
>NZ_VZPP01000054.1 GCF_008801475.1 Pseudomonas moorei
TCACCGGCACTTCGAGCGTCGACGGCCCGGTCAGCGTGGTTAATTTCACAGTGGACGGCACCCAGTACCAGGCCGGCAGCACGGCCACCATCGCCAACGTCGGCACCCTGGTGATCGGCGCCAACGGTGCCTACACCTTCACCCCGGACGCCAATTACAACGGCGCAGTGCCGACCGTGACCTACACCGTCACCGACGGTTCCGGTGCGGACGTCACTTCGACCCTGAACATCAGCGTCACCCCAGTGGATGACAGCTTCACCGACCTCA
>NZ_VZPP01000055.1 GCF_008801475.1 Pseudomonas moorei
GCACGGCCACCATCGCCAACGTCGGCACCCTGGTGATCGGCGCCAACGGCGCTTACACCTTCACCCCGGACGCCAACTACAACGGCAGCGTGCCGACCGTGACCTACACCGTCACCGACGGTTCCGGCGCGGACGTCACCTCGACCCTGAACATCAGCGTGACCCCGGTGGACGACAGCTTCACCGACCTCAGCGAAAGCGTGAACACCGCGGAAGACACTGCCGTGACCGGCAGCGTGTTGACGGGTACGTCGAGCG
>NZ_VZPP01000056.1 GCF_008801475.1 Pseudomonas moorei
GCACCGCGACCATCGCCAACGTCGGCACCCTGGTGATCGGCGCCAACGGTGCCTACACCTTCACCCCGGACGCCAATTACAACGGCGCAGTGCCGACCGTCACCTACACCGTCACTGACGGTTCCGGCGCAGACGTTACTTCGACGTTGAATATCAGCGTCACCCCAGTGGATGACAGCTTCACCGACCTCAGCGAAAGCGTAACCACGGCCGAAGACTCCGCCATCAGCGGCAGCGTCCTCA
>NZ_VZPP01000057.1 GCF_008801475.1 Pseudomonas moorei
AAGCGCCGTTGGCGCCGATCACCAGGGTGCCGACGTTGGCGATGGTGGCCGTGCTGCCAGCCTGGTATTGGGTGCCGTCCACTGTGAAATTAACCACGCTGACCGGGCCGTCAACGCTGCTGGTGCCAGTGAGGACGCTGCCGCTGATGGCGGAGTCTTCGGCCGTGGTTACGCTTTCGCTGAGGTCGGTGAAGCTGTCATCCACTGGGGTGACGCTGATATTCAACGTCGAAG
>NZ_VZPP01000058.1 GCF_008801475.1 Pseudomonas moorei
GACGTCACCTCGACCCTGAACATCAGCGTGACCCCGGTGGACGACAGCTTCACCGACCTCAGCGAAAGCGTGAACACCGCGGAAGACACTGCCGTGACCGGCAGCGTGTTGACGGGTACGTCGAGCGTTGACGGTCCCGTCAGCGTGGTCAGCTTCAGCATCGACGGCGTCAATGGCACTTTCACTGCGGGCCAGACCGCCACCATCGCCAACGTCGGCACCCTGGTGATCGG
>NZ_VZPP01000059.1 GCF_008801475.1 Pseudomonas moorei
CTTCGACGTTGAATATCAGCGTCACCCCAGTGGATGACAGCTTCACCGACCTCAGCGAAAGCGTAACCACGGCCGAAGACTCCGCCATCAGCGGCAGCGTCCTCACTGGCACCAGCAGCGTTGACGGTCCCGTCAGCGTGGTTAATTTCACAGTGGACGGCACCCAATACCAGGCCGGCAGCACCGCGACCATCGCCAACGTCGGCACCCTGGTGATC